>NZ_BPUO01000001.1 GCF_022179805.1 Cupriavidus pauculus
ATATCTGGTTTGCCGATCCGCATGCCCCTTGGCAACGTGGCAGCAATGAGAACACCAATGGCCTGTTGCGTCAGTTTTTGCCTAAGGGCACAGATCTTTCGCAGGTCACACAGACCCAGCTCAACGCCATTGCCAAATTGCTCAACGGACGGCCACGTCAAACACTCGGCTGGGATACGCCTGAAGAGGCAATGGCCAAGGAACTGGAAGCCGAAAAACTAGCTAAACGTTGCACTTGACTCTTGAGACCGCCCATTCTTGCCCCCCCTAGGTCCACTGCGCGAGCAATCGCAGAGTTCCCCCAAACATTTACGCCAGCATCGTCTCGAATATTCAGAGTGCCAGATACAAATACGCCAGAGCTATTGGTGGATTGACCCGTAACATTGAACGTAGCGTTGCTCGTAACGTTGATGCTTCCTGACAGATGCGTGCCGACGGAATTCACAGAGCGCCCTTGAAGATTCAATGTGGCACGATCAGAAATATCCAGGCGCGCGGTCGAATAGATCCCTTGCATGTCCGTGCTCGAACCCGTGACATTGAGGACTCCCGTGTTTTGCGACAGGCTTCCCCGGAACATTACGCCGTGGCCCTGAGTCGCAGCGCCCGTCACAGTGCCGCCGCCAATGTTTTGCAGGTCGCCCCAAAACACCACAGCAGCTTGTGTTCCGCCCGTCGTGTTTCCGGACACTGTCAATGCCCCACCATTGAGATCAATGGTGCGAGCACCTGCCGTAACGACGGCACCATTATTCCCACCTATCGCCGCCGTCGGGTTCAGATTCAGCCTGTTCGACGTCGACGTGATATTGCCGTTCAATGTGATGTTGCCGTTGGCCGCCATGGTCAGGTTCGCGGCGCCGCCAGCAGTCTTGCTGATGTGCGCGTCGGCGAGCTGAACGATATTGCCCGTGGCCGTGCCCGAGCTGGCCGTCGTGATCGTGACGTCCGTGCCCGCGTTCAGCGCATTGTTGATCGACGTATTGCGGACCGTGGCGGTGTTGCCAGTGCCCTGGAAGCCGTTTGATACCGTGCCGGTGTAGCCCGCATCCGCGCCCGTGCTGATCGTGATGTCGGTCGGGTCGATCAGCCAGTGGCCTGATTTGCCGTTCGGTGCCGCCGCGCTGATCGTGCCTTGCACGTCCAGATAGCGGCCCGACGTTTCGATGAAGCCACCGTCGCCCTGCGTGGCTCCGGCATCAACCCTTGCACCTGCATCCACCTGGGTGTAGTTGGCAAAGATCGCGCCGTCCTGCAGCAGCTTCTCGGCCTGGGTGCCGGCCAGCTTGTTCAGGCTGTCGCCGCCCAGCACCACCTTGCCGCCCTCGGCGGCACCATGCGCGTCGATCTCGGCATTGCCGAACACGCCCACGCGGTCGCCCGACAGCACGGCCGTGCCGCCCTTGGCGCCGCTTTTGGTATTCGATACATCGATCTTGCCAGTCAGCGTGACGTCGCCGGTCTTGCCGGCATCGGCCACCACCGTACCGGCGCGCACCACGCCAGACAGGTTCACCACCGTGCTGAGCAGCGTGTCCTTGCCGCGCGCGGTCAGCAGCACCGAGCCATCTTGCGCGTGGATGTTGCCGCTGTTTTCCACCAGCGCCTTGGCCGTGGAATCGTCCAGCACCAGCGAGATGCCCTGGCCATTGTGCAGCGCCACCGTGGCGCTGTCGCCAGCGGCCAGAATGACTTGACCGCCCGCGGCGGTCTGGATGTTCCCGGTGTTGCGCACCTGGTCGCCCATCAGGGTGACGTAGCCTTGCGCGTTGATGGTGCCTTCGTTAATAACGCCCGCTTGCGTGCCGGTGGCGCTCAGCGCCAGCGGATTGCCGGCCATGAAGGCATTGGTGTCGATGGACTTGGTGGTGGCCAGCAGCGAACCGACGTTCACAACGGCGCCGTGGGCGAACAGCACGCCGTTGGCGTTTTGGATCAGCACCTGGCCGTTGGCCAGCAGCGAACCCTGGATATTGGAAGGCAGGCCGCCCGTCACACGATTCAGGGCCTGGGCCTGGGCGTTGGGCTGGTTGAACTGCACCGTGTTGCCCTTGCAGATGTTGAAGGTGTTCCAGTCGATCACGGCGCGCTGGCTGCCCTGATCGATGTTCATCGTGTTGCCGTTAGGCTGGGAGATGGTGGCCTGGCCGGCCACGACGTTGCCATGGGTCGGCAATGCTTGCGCGCGCGCCGTACTGATATCGACGAGCAGCAGCGCCAGCGCCACCGCCGTCATCGTGGAAACAACGCCAAAGGATGAGGATGCGCTCTGCGCGCCGCCTTCGCCGGGCTGCTTGCCCTGGCTCTTCACGTTCTCTGCAACGGCCACAAGCATGCCGAGGTGCTTGCTGAATACGCGGCGATACCGATTCTTGTTCATGATTCTTCCTGACGATAGATTGCACGGCACCCGGCCGCATGTGGCGGGCGGATGAGAGCGCAGGCTTGGCCTGCTGTCTCTGATTCATCGGGGGCTTTGGCCGCGCTTGCACATGTGGGTGACTGTTGCGCTCGAATAACCTGACTGCGCGCCAGGACGGCTTTAGCGATTCCTCGCTGGGAATCGTATGGAAGGAGGGGTTGATGCGGAATCGTAGGATTACTAAATCCTCAGGCCGAGCATCAATTCGGGAACTGTCAGGGCGAGCACTACATTTTCCGGAGGCAAATGTAGATCGAAGAATCTCCAAAAATCACGGCAATCTGGAAGATGCGATACGATTCCGGTTGTCACCCGCATCCGAAACCGCAAGGAATTCCGCGTTTGCCTGCCGCCCTTCCCTCCAGCCACCCGGGCGAATTTCCCACCTTCGAGACGTCCGATTTCGCGGGCGACGGGTCGTTCTATTTCGACCTCGTGCGGCTGCAGGACCGCGACGACATTCCGCGTGGCTTCCTGCATCGGCACAACTACTATCACCTGCTGTGGATGACCCGGGCGAGCGGCACGCACATGCTCGACTTCGCGCATTTCGATGTGCGCGATCATTCGGTGTTCTTCCTCTCTCCAGGCCAGGTGCATGCCTGGACGTCGTCGGTCAAGCCTTACGGCTATGTGCTGAACTTCAGCATCGATTTTTTCGCGAGGATGTTTCCGCGCGCCGACGACGTTGCGAAATTTCCGTTCTTCCATCCGTCGCAAGGCAACAGCGCGCTCTATCTGACGCCCGATCAGCACGACGCCATGCTGCCGCTGCTGGACGACATGGATCGCGAGGCCCGCGAGCGCCAGCCGGGCGTTGGCGACGTAGTGCAGGCCAGCCTGCTGATCCTGCTCACCCGATTGCGCCGCCTGTGCCCCGACGGCGAGCAGCCGGGCGGCGTCGGTCCGCACCAGGCGCTCACGCGCCGCTTCACGATGCTGGTGGAAACGCACTACCTGCGCTTTGCCGCGATGGGCCAGTACGCCGAGGCGCTGGGCGTGAGCGAGCGTCAGCTCAACGACGCGGTCAAGCGGACGCAGGCGCGCACCGCCAGCCAGGTGGTGCAGGAACGCGTGCTGCTGGAAGCCAAGCGCTGGCTCAGCAATACCGAGACCGGCATCGCCGAGATCGCATTCCGACTAAATATCGAGGATCCGGCCTACTTCGCGCGCTTCTTCAAGAAGCAGACCGGCCTCACGCCGGGCGATTTCCGCAAGAAGCACTGCCGGCCGCTGGAATGAAGCGCAAAAAAGTCCAACCCGGCGTCTGATCCGTCCTAACGCCCCCGCCACGCGGTTGCGTAGAGTGTGCCCAATGGTCATCAGAACCAGAAGCACAGGAGACAGCATGTACAAAGCAATCGCAGCGTTGCGTGGCCTTGCCGTGGCCACCGCACTGGCCGCCACTTCCCTCAACGCGATGGCCGACTATCCGGACCGCCCCTTGCGCATCATCGTGCCATTCGCGGCCGGCGGCGCCACCGACGTCATCGCGCGCACCGTGGCGCAAGCGATGTCGGCCCGCCTCGGGCAATCGGTCGTGGTGGAGAACAAAGCCGGCGCCAACGGCAATATCGGCGCCGTGGCCGCCGCCCGCTCGGACGCCGACGGCTACACGCTGCTGATGGCAACGTCGAGCCACGCCATCAACGCAACGCTGTACCAGAAGCTCAACTACAGCCTTACCCGCGACTTTGTCGCGCTGTCGAACCTGGCATCCGTGCCGCTGCTGCTGGTGGTGAATCCGTCAATACCGGCCAGCTCGGCCAGCGAACTCGCCACGTACGCCAAGGCCAATGCCGGCCGCGTCAACTACGGATCAGGCGGCACCGGCACCGCATCGCACCTGGCCGGCGAGCAGTTCAGCACGCTGACCGGCGCCAAGATGACCCATGTGGCCTACAAGGGTGGCTCGCAGGCACTGAACGACCTGATGGGCGGCCAGGTTCAGGTGATGTTCGCCAACCTGCCCGAAGTACTGAGCCAGGTGCAAGGCGGCAAGCTCAAGGCACTGGCAGTGACCGGCAACAAGCGCCATGCCGCGCTGCCCGACGTACCCGCATTCTCCGAAACGCCCTTCCCGGCCATGACCGCACGCTCCTGGTTCGGCCTGTTCGCCCCGACCGGCACACCCCCGGCCGTGGTGGAGAAGCTGTCGCAGGCCATCGTCCAGAGCGTTGCCGACCCGGCCGTCAAAGACCGCCTGAAAGGCCTGGGCGCGGATCCCGTCGGCGACAGCCAGCCCGCATTCCAGAAATACGTGAATCAGGAAGTGTCGCGCTGGGCCGTGCTTGTGAAGCAATCCGGCGCCACCGTCGACTGACACCACTCATCCGCCATCTTCAAGGAAATACCATGCTGTACGACGTTCGCACCTACACCTGCCAGCCCGGCACGATCAAGAAACACCTGGCGCTCTACGCCGAGCACGGCTACCCGGTGCAAAGCCGCCATCTGGGCAAACCGCTGGCCTACATGCAAACCGAGACCGGCAACGTCAACAGCTACATGCACATCTGGGTCTACGACAGCGCCGCCGACCGCGAGGCCAAGCGCCAGGCGCTGCAGAAAGACCCGGCCTGGGCCACCTATTTGAAGATGAGCGCCGAGGCCGCCTATCTGATCAGCCAGGAGAATCGGCTGATGACGCCGGTGGGGTTTTTTGAGGGGTGAGAGAGGTGGGGGCGGATGACATGCCGCCCCGGATCATTCGGCCTACCAAGTCGAAGGCGCCAGGGGCGCCTGCTGACGCTTTGCATGCCCTCCACCAGCGGTCGTCGTCAGCACCGTGTCGATCGGCACTCTGCAATTGCGCTTGCGCCAGATTCACCATCCGCAGCGCTTCTGAAAAAACTGGACCAAGCGTCTTCCCGCTCTCGGTCACGGACGCCGCAGTCTGCTCCGCCACAATGCCCTCTGCCATCTCAACCAGCATCCCGGGCCGCTGGGATTCCAGTCGTTGCAACAGCATGTGCAGAACATAGACACAGGCGCCGACTTGATTGTCCTGAGTGGAGCTCATGCATTCACCTTGTCTGTCAGTAGAAAGCTCGGATCGTAACGCGCGTCAGGGCAATAGCGAACCTGAGCCGAGACTGCTGGGCTCAAACCACTTTTTGGATGGGGTGCCACAGCCAAATCCGCGCGGAGTTCGTGGGGGATTTCTGGGGGCGCGCGAAAATTATAGAGTGGCGCGGAGGGGCACCGATTGCGTGACAACAAGAAAGGAAAATACCCGCCAACCCTTGCTGGGCTTGGCTTAGCGGCATAAAGTGCCGGTTTTTGGCGCAGAGTGTAAAAGTTGCTGATACGCAACAAAAAGTTAGGATGGTGCGAGGGAGGGGACTCGAACTTCACCGTAGATAAATACTCTTTCGCACAAAGGCGTAATTTAGGCGTAGCCGCTCAAAGACAATCTACGACCAGCGGTCGCCAATACTGTTTATTTATACAGTATGCTTAGCCATGCCCCGTCTCATTGCAAAGCCTCGCCCACCCAAACCAGCGGACGGCTACCCTCCCAGCCCGATAGACCCGAACTACGACCGTTACTACACCCTGGACGAGGCCGGCCAGCCGGTGCGGTGCTACGACTACACCGAGCATGCCATGTGGCAGTCTTGCGAGGGCAAGGCCTGGCAGATCAAAGACATCCTGCCGGAATACGCGGTCGACGTCTGGACCTACTTCTCGGGGTGGGCCAGCATGAGAGACGACAACCTGCCCATGTTCCGGACCATGGTCAGCGGCAGCCTGAGCAAGTGCTTCGAGTCGGAAACGTGGGAGCAGGCAGAGGACAAGCACCGGCGGGTGTTGGAAAAGGTGCTGCGAACGCTGCCCTGCAAGGACAGTCCGTAGCAAATTGGCAGGGGTGTACAATCAAACGGACCAAGAGACTTTACGCGCCTACGACGCGCGAGTGGAGCAAGGCGACCGGCCGAATGCTTCCATATCGTCGAAGCGGCCTTTGCCGTCGTCCGACACTCTGAGGATCCTCTTGTAGCTGCCTCGCCGGCTGAAGTCCTCAGAGATCCTCCATGAACATCTTGCTCGTCCGAAGCGGCGATAAAGCCATATTGATTCCTGCTGGCTTTGCGCTTCATGATTGCCCGGTCGCTGTAACTCGGTGGCTCGGCACACCTTTCTGTGAAGAGTTCGCCGAACTGAACGCCGCTACTCCAATGCCCGGTATCGATCCGGAGGCCGTGCTCGACGAAATCTCGAAGTCCGGTTTCTGCGCAATAGATGGCCGTGGCATATTGCGTCCGGCTCACTGGCGACGATTGAGCCTCTCAAACTTCGGGATCTGCGAGCGAGCCACTTAGAGCTCCGTCCGATCTCATTGACTTCGCTCACTCGGCCCCAGACCGGAACTAGTTCGGCCACGCCTCCACCGTCTTTCGGTGCTTGGCCGCACACTCCCCCAGCGCCTTAAGCACGTCCCCCATCACCCATTCCTGCCAGGCGTCATAGTCGCGTTCGGCTGGCGGGTCATGCGGCCACCGGCACGGCGCGGCCAGCGCGCTATCGAGCGCCGGCGGCTTGCTTGGCAGCCTCGTAGGCGTCGGTGAGCTTGCGCACCCGCAGATCATCAGGGCGGCAATCAGCAGGCAATGGCTTCTTCGCATTTCGAAATTCCTTCACGGCAGCGTCGACCTTGGCGCCGAGGGCGGTCTGGGTGGCGTTGAACTCGTCGGCCTTGGTCCGGATGGTCTCCCCGGCCTGGCGCAGGTCTCCCAGCGCGGCATTGGCGCTGGCCAGGTCAGCCTGGGCGCTGGCCGTCTTCATCCGGTCGATTTCGGCATCCTTACGCCAGCCGTTGGCCACCCAGCCGGCGGCGAAGATGGCTGCGGACAGCACCGCGGCGCCTATCGCACGCCAAGGGATCGCAGCCAACGCTGCGCGTGGATCAAGAAAGATCATGGGGCCTCCAGTGATGCCGCAGCTCAAGCCGCCAGACGCCCCACAGCACACCCAGCGCGATGGCGGCGTTCAGTGCCACCTCAGGATCGCTGTGGCATGCCCAGGGCGACACCATGTTTCCGAACGCCGCGAAGTTGACCAACAACAGGACCAGCGCACCGCCCGTGCGATTCGGCACCTTGTGCGTGAGCACGGCCCAGATCGAGCCGGCGAAGATGATGGCGTTTGCCGCCAGGTTGATGCTATGCATCTCAGCTCCCCCAGACGCGGCGACGGATGGCGTTCATCCACTCGGGGATCTGTTGCATCCCGTTGTTGACGATCGCCAGACCGAACACCGCAGAGGCGGCCACCGCCAGCATGTGGGTGTAGCTGCCTGGTACCAGGCTGAACCGCTCCACTGCAGCGCCGCCAACCAGACAGCCGACGCCCATACTCCCCAGAAAGGAGATGCCGCGCTGCCACCAGTTCCCCGGAATGAACTTCAATGCGATGGCAGAGCCCAGCGCCGCAGCCCCGCCAACCTTCGCTACCACCAATACTTCATCGCTCATTGTCAGACCCCGTTGTCGACCCCACCGTGCAGCAGGTATTGCGCCCTGAGGGCTTCGAATTTCTGTTCGTGCTGTCCGTACCCCGCTCCAGGCAAACTGGCCCAAATGCGACGGCACTTGTTGATGGCTGCGGCCAGTAGCCCGGCCTGAATGTCTGGAATGGCGCGGCACTCCCGGATCTGCTGGACCGCGATGGCATCCTGCGCGGCCGGCCCGAAGTCGCGCAGGCCGAGCTGCCGCCTGTAGACATCGAAATAGCGCGACAGCAGCTGATAGCGCCCTGCCGCCGTGCTCCAGTCGCTGATGCGCGGGATGTAGATGCGCTGGCGCGGGTGGTCCGAATAGTCCGTGAAGAGGCTGCCGCCCACGATGACGTCGTAACCGTGATTGCGCGTCGGCTGCCGCCCGTCGTCCGTGCCCTCGCTGAAGCCCAGCATGTCGAGGAACCCGGCCATGTTCTGCCCGCCAGGTAGCTGATCGGCTCTGGTGAATGGCATACGTCCTCCAGAAATGGAAATGCCCGCGCGTGGCGGGCATGAAAAAACCGCCCGAAGGCGGTTGATGTCGAAACTATCAGGCCAAGGCGGCGACACGCCTTTGCCGGAACCGGTCGATCGGTATCTCGATGACCTTGATCATGAGCCCGGAGGCAATCAGTGTCGCCAGGAGAACGACCGAGCGTTGACGTTCCGTATCGCTGCCGATGAGGGGTATAAGCAGCACATGAATTAGGTAGATCGGAAACGACATATCCCCAAGCAGCTTGTCCAGTCGATTCGATTTCGTGGCGGCAAACACGAACGGCATCAGCAGCGTCAGCAGTACAAAACCCTGCACTGCCCTGGGATCGAAGCCCAGCACTGCCGGCACCGCGCCAGGTGACCACTTGTACAGGACGACCGAAGCGAGCAGCGCGAGAAAGCCCGGCAACGCATAGGGTCGCAACGCTGCCGTGCCAACGCCCCGATATATCCGGTACGAGAGCACACCGAAGAGGAAGAAGCAAATTTCGAATGGGAGCAGCCGGTACGTCCAGGGGTCGAACGTGGCACCGTAGTGTAGAGCGGTTTCCCTCAGTGCCAGCGACCCGACAATAACCGCGACGATGACTGCCGTGCGCGCCCTGAACAGGAACGGCGCCACGACATACACTGCGCACTCCAGGCCAAGCGCCCACGCCTGCGGAACCGGCGCGAAGAAGTCTAGGCGCCCATTACCTGCCACTAGCGAGTTAGCCGACCACGCCAGACCGTCCTGTCCGATCACCAGAAAATAGCCCCAATCCATCCCGAACAGAAACAGATTGCTGAGCACCATGTAAGCCAACGCATCCGCCGGGAGCGTGCTTGCGCGCTCGATCCAGCTTCTAACCGCGCCGAACGTATGAAACATCCCGCCCCAATGCACCTCCAAGAGGCCGATGATCACCGACAGCGCGAGCACCAGCCAATATGACGGGAATATCCGGAGGAACCGGTTCCCATAAAAGAGCAGCACGCCTTCTCGTCCGGTCGGGTACTTCTCGCTAAGGATCAGCGCGGTATAGAAGCCTGAGATAACGAAAAACATTTGGACGGCTGTCCTGCCGTCCATCATGTGGAAGCCATACAGCGGACCCATGTGGGCAAATACCACCGCGATGGCGAGCCAGAACCTGATCACTCCCAAAGTGTCGCCCCTCGTCTCTTGTTCGGCAGTGATTATAACGACGCCTCCAAATTTCCCTTGCCACCTAGGACCATTGGTCCTATTCTATCTGCATGCGTAAGCGCACCCCGCGCGGACCTATCTCCGAAAGGAATGACTATGTTTCGCCTTGCCAATGCTATATGCACCGCCATCGCCCGAAGAACTCATGAAGCTAAAAACGGACCTGGGTCTATCGAGCGCCGAGATGGCTCAGCTATTCGGTGTCTCCGATGGCCGCCAGTGGCGCAAGTACACAGGCGGCGAGCGGGAGATCAGCCCGCAGATCCTGTTCTTCGCGATGGCCAGGCTAGAACTGGATGCGGAAACAATCGAACGCATTCTGAGCCGCATGCGTGTCGTCGGCGCGCAAGTCGAATTGGAATCGCTGCGGTTGTAACCTGCCTCTCGCTGGCAGCATGCGGTGGCGGCGAATCGCCTGAGGCGGAAGCCGTTGCTCCGACTCAAGTCGCGCCAGCTCCCACTCCTACGCCGTCACCTGCCCCTACTCCTACCCAGCCCACCTACCCGATCCGGGCCGGCGCGTACCAATTGCTTGGCCCGCTTTTCGATGCAAAAGTCGTCGTCGAGGCAAGTTATTACGCCATCGGCCATAGCTTCGGTCTCTTCTTTGGCTGCGCAGACACTCAAACGTGTCTCATCCCAGACTACCAGGCAACCCCGCAGCAGAGCGCGGGAAGCCTCGTTTTCCCCGACCGTTGCCGGTTTCCATATGTCTTTGCCTACCAAGGCGCCACCTTCCTGGCCTGCAACAACAGCGACCCGGGCGATGGCGACATCTACCTATACCGCTCAAAGGACCTCGTGACCTGGGCTATTCAGAATAACGGACAGCCTATCGTCCGCAGGCAACCTGGGACCAACTGGGCGCACGTCTGGAATGTCGCAATTCTTCCTGTCGGCAACCGGTGGCACATGCTTGCCGAGTCTCACAGTACCCTCGGCCACATGGACATCGCCTATGCCTGGGCCGATCCAGCAGTCTCGATGGACTTCACGCCTAATCAGGGACCAGTCGTTATCCCAAACGGCGGGAATCCGGAGATGATGCTGTTGGACGGCAAGATGGTGGCGATCCACGGCCTATTCCGCGACCGTAGCGCCACCGACCCGTGGTACACCACGATGAGCGTGGCTGACCCCGCCAACCCCACGACATGGACGATCCGCCGCGATAAGCTGCTCATCGAGCAGCCCGGCATAGACGTCTGCGATCCGACGTACATCGAGATTAACGGGCAGGGACGGATAGCAGTCAGCTACGATCAGAACAAGGTGCTGGAACTGATCGGTCCTCCGCTGTCACCGCTGTAGGTCACTGCGGGTTCGCCCACGCGACCGCCTGCGCAGCGTCAGGCGAGGTTGCCGCATTGACCTGCTCCGTAAGTGCCACGAGTTGCTGTTGGCACTTATTGAGCCATGCCGCAAACGCCCAGACGACAGCCTGCGCTTGCGCCTGCGTGTGTTGCTTGAACGACCATGCACCGCCAGTCACGCACCAGAGTAAGCCGCCAGACGAGCATTGAGCGACGGTGTTCTGGTTCGCTTGATCGGTAAGCGCGCTCGGGTAGCCGTAGGCAGAGCCGAGCGCGCCAGACGAGAAACCGGACGCGATGGCGGTCGCGCATGCGGCGCTCAGGACGCCTATCTGCGCCGACTGTGCTGCAGCAAGCTGCTGTGCCGCAGTAAGAGGAGGAACTGGCGCGAGCGCCCCGTCAGTCACATACCAATACCCAGGTTGACTGATGCATGTCTGCCACTGTTCCTGTGTGATCTGAATGGTGTTCGTGACGCCTGACGGAACCGGACTGTCCGCGCTGTCGTAGAACGCAGTGATGTGTCCTTGTCTGTCGAAGGCTGCGATTTTTTGACCCATGATGTTCAGTCCTTAGTAGCCGATGGCGAACCACTGCGCCGCCACAGCATTGATGGAAACTGCCGTATTGCGCTGGTAATTTTGGAACGTTGCGCCCGTCGTGGATTTGCTTGATGCCGTAACAAAAACACCCGGGTCGGTCGAATTACCGCTGGCGAATTGGCATGCAGTTTGGAAGGCAATCGGGAAGGTAACGGCATTGCTCGACTGCCCACCCCCGGTTGCCTGCGTGTATGTACCCCACTGTACGATTAGCCCGGACGGGTACTTCTGATAGCCACTTGCACCGAGGGAAGCGGCCATCTGCCCAAGGTTCACCGCATGCCGGCTCTGCGTGGCCGGAGCGACCTGCTGTGCGCCACCGGCGCATTCCATAAGCACGGCGATTGGGTTACCGCTGTTGACGCCAGCGATGGTCGCGCGCATCAGCACCGCCGTCCCGTTCAGCGCCAGCTCGCCCCCCTGCAGCGGCTGCAGGCCGAGGCCATAAATCGGGATCGCGGTCAGCCCATCCGGGGCATAGGTCGATGCGCCGGTGTTCGCGTGCGCGATCTTCACTGCCTGCACAACGCCATCGACCCATGTACCCGCCACCAAGGGGGTCGAGTTGGTGGCAGTGTAGGCATTTGCTGCACCAGTATCCGCAAGGATGACCGTGCTTTGTCCAAGCCGCTTGATGGCCGCAAGCAGTTGGTTGAAGGCCGACTTATTAAGCGTCAAGCCCGCTCCAGTGACGACGTTGGCCAACTCCATCATCACGGCATTCAGCCACTCAGCGGGGACGATCGTTGCTGGAACATTCGTCGCCGGGTTTCCATCTGTAAAGAATCCGGCTGTACCCGCTGGGGTCGAGGCTGGCTGAGTTGTCGCGGCAGTTGCGTTGTCAATTTGGTACATGTGACCTCATGCGTAATGGAATTGCAAAATCGTGTGAGCAGGAGCCACTTCGCTCATCTCGCACTCAAGAACCTGGTTTCCCCAACTCGCCAGCGGATCCCCAGCGGCTGACTGCCCAGCGGCAAAACGCACCACGGTATTGAGGGCAGCGTTGATCGACCAGGTGAAAAACCAATCTTGGTTGCCCAGTTGCTGGCCAGCCGTGCTCTGGCCGCAACGGAATGGCGCATAGTTCGTCACCGTAATTCCGTAACCAAGCCTCTGCGCGAAGCCGATGTAATAGGCGGCCGACTGACCGCCCGCATTCGCAAGACGCGCCACAACCTGCTGCCGACGCACCTGCACCGATGGGGCCGGGCCGGCGCACGGATCAGGCAGGCCAAGCGTCGACTCCCACTCCGGCAGCAATTCGTAGGTAGTGGCTGGAAACGAGTCGGCGAGGAGGTAGTTGCATCGCGCCGTCTGGGCCTCATAGGAAGCCGTCAGGCCGGCCTGCACCTTCGTTTGAACAGACGACGGATCGGTATCCCACACCCGCCCTCGCGGCATGAGTGATTGGAAGGCGCGGAGAAAATCCGCTGCCAACAGAACTGGAGCTCCCATTTCCGCCTTATGGATACGAAATGATCCCCACGGTCGGGATATGGCCGGCCGTGGCAACGATGTTCCCAGATGGGACGGTGATCACGAAACCTGCCGTGCTCGGCACGGCAGCAATTGCCGACTCGATGTCCGACAGGTTCACGGTCCCTCCAGGCGCCCCCTTGCGGAACATGACATCAGCGATCGCAACTAGGATTGCGGCTCTTGTCGCGCTGGTGGACGACGTCAGCCCCGTAATCGTGAAGTTCACCGGGCTGGCGATGGGCGCGACGGAATACACCAGCGCCGTTACAGGCTGCTTAGGATAGATAGCGTTCGCTACGGTCAATTGATCGCCAGTCGCCTTGACTGCGGATCGGCTTTCGAGCGTCGCAACCCCGTCAGACCCTTGTGGGAATCCGCCACTTGCTGAATTCGCTTGGTCGAACATCGTGTAGACCACAACCGAACCCGCACCAAAGCCATTCCGCACGATCCACGCGCGCGTGACACCTGGAACGGCCGTTGCCCACTTTACGTAGTCATCTGCATTTCCACCCTCCGCCGGACTTTGGAATGCATCCAGCACACGCACGCGGAAGTCGTCATCCAACTCCACATCCGCGCCGCCGGTGAAGGCAGTTGCCGCAGTGCCGTTCGCCTGCACACCGTCGATAGGCATGCTCAGCGACAACACGGTACCCGCAGCGCAATTGCCTTGCGCCCCGGTTGCTTGGTCGACAACGAGGACAGTCGCCGTGCGGTCTGCACCGACGGTTACCGATACCTGCACAACATACGTTTCGCCATCACCGCGAACCACCTTCGCGCCCGCGGCGATCGTCTTACCTACCTCACCGATGAGGATCACGCTACCGCCAGACGCCGTAGCGTCTTTGCGGTAAACCCCCTTCAGTGCGCCCCAGGCCTCAAGGTATTCGCCCGTGGCCGTGTACGGCACAGCCTGCTTGGCGATCCAGTCCAGGTACCCATAGTGCAAGTGCGCGAGGCCGGCCTGCGCCGTCCCCATGATGTTCAGATTCGAAAAGCGAAGCTGGGGATCCGACCCAACTAGGTTGGCCGCGATGTCCGCAGCAACGTTCTTGCGGAGCTGCGTCAGTGTCGGTCGAGCAAAAGGCATTTAAGAGATCCCTTTCCAAACCCACGAAAAAGCAACCGCCTCCGTGGTTCCGTCCTTTCGATAGGCAACAATTTGAGCGCCGAGCATGCTCGTCCTAGTCCATTCGACGAGGACGTCAAATTTCGCCACGACCCCGTCGTCTATCAGCCACTGCAGGCACTCGATCAGGTAGTCATAGGCACGCTGCAGCGTGTCGTCGTTCTGCTTGGCTCGCTCGAGCAACCAGAGACGGGAGCCGATCGGCACCGTTTCCCCCTCGTCTCCCCACCAGCCCCGCGGGTCTCCAGATCCGTCCGGGATCTCGTCATCAAGATTTGCCACGCGGTCCGTGAAGACCGAGATGAGGATCGCGGTTTGGAGATCGCTACCCGTGCGCAGCGCCGCCCCGTCGAGCACCCAATCCCCTCGGGACCGGCTGACGTCCCACACCGTTGTCGTATCGCTCATTCGGTTTGATTCGGGTGTTCAGAGGTGACCGTGCTGCCGCCGCCCTGGACGTTCTTCACGTCGTGGTTGTGGCCGTTGTAAATCGCCCGCATTTCGGCCATCGTGTGGGCGTTCGTTTCATAGTTGTCCTGGATGTCTCCGGAACACCGAAGCAGATCCGCTTGGACCGTGACGACCGAGGCATTCTGGATGTCCACCGTCTGCCCCTTCGCGTCAATTCGAACGCCCTCATCGGACAGATAAACCACCTTCCCGTCCAGGCTATAAATGATCGTTTCCCCAGACTTCAGCCCACGCGGCCTCGACGCCTGATGGTTCGTCGCGATCACTACGCCGGCAGTACGATCACCAGCCAGGAACACAACCACCGCATCCGAGTCGGGCGGCGGCATCGACGAAAATCCGAACTCAGCCACCCGCGCACGGTTGTCTCCCGTCTCGACGCCGGCCATCTGGACTTGCTGTCGTTGGACGCCGCCATCGTCGTTTCCAGTCCGGATACGCCCACGGCCTACCAGCATGCGCAGGCGGGCACCAATCGCTTCGAGCGCGCCGTTCATTGAATCCCCCGCACATCGGTTCCGATTACATCCGCGAACTGCGGTTGCAGCTGGTAAGGCTCCGGTGTAAATGCATCGGACGGCATCAGGACAAGGTCAGCATGCGTACCGCTCTCATCCAGCCGATACGTCACCGATCCGATAAGCATCATTGCGTCGGGAACCTTGACCGTTGGCGCGGTGATATGCACCAGCGTGTTCGGCTCCCAGAGTGCGCCGTCAGCGTCGCGCCACGAGTCCGTTGTGAGCGTGACGATGTTCCCCCGCGCAATTCTCCGGTTCATCTCCCACACCGCGCGGCGTTGCGTTACCTCGATGCCGATGGCACTCAGGTTTTCGGCCACGATCACTCGCTGTCGGCGTCGCGTGACGCCCTGATCGGCCACTCGCGTGATCACATTCAGGCTTCCGCCGGACAGGTCGGAAAGCATGTCAAGCGCCTGCTGGACCGCCATGTATTCGGAGAAGCGATCTAACACGGAGAACACTCCGCGGATGCTCTCGACGTTGATTCCCTCAGCGAAACCTCCGGCTGCCACCCGATCGCCTACCCGGGTAATGACGAGGTTCCCCTCTGCGTTGTCGTACAGCAAGACCGCGCTATAGCGCGCCACACGCTCAAGCACCGAGTACGGCGTCTCGCCGAGCATGATGTTCAGTTGCTGCACATAAGGCATGTCCGTCACATCGCACACCACCCCAAGCCCGGTGTATGGCACAGCGAGCTGCGTGGCGATCTGCTGGATGTTGCTGTTGACGATCTGCATGCCAGGCCATTCGGCCGCACAGTCCACCAGATCTGCGCACTTGCTACGGCCGGCTACCGAGATGGAATGAGCCCCATCCGATAGGGCCGGCGATACCGTGTCCACATATCCCGTCATCACCAGGTCTGCACCGAGCCGAAGCTGGAAGGAATCCCCCGGGCTAACCGAGACATCCCCACCCGAGACAAATCGCTCAGACATCGTGATGCTGAAGTCCGACGGCATACGCTCGATGCCGCGGGTAATCCGGATCTGCTGCCAGCCCTTCAACGCGCGCGCCTGCGCCCCGATCACGAGGCTTGCCTCGTTCAGGGATACGTCATCAGCCATACGGTTTTCCGCTTATGAAGACAGCGCGTTGAAGGTCGTTGGCATGAACGCCGGGTGCACTGGATCTGCCTGCTTTACTAGGTCATCACTCCGGCTGGCATCTCGGTAGATCCGCTGCGCCAGCGAAAGCGCCGGCACGCTCGCGGGGAACGCGAACGATGTCACCGTCGCAAGATTTCCGCCGCGCGCGTTCAGATCCGCTATTACCGCCTGTCTGGCTCCGATAAGGGCCTGATAGACATCGTCATCTCCATCGTCCGCAGCTGCCAGAATCTCATCCTCAAGCAGGGAGGACACACCCTCACGAACGCTTGCTGCATCGTCCGCCGAGGTTGGTTGATAGGCACCAACCGCATACAGCACCTGCGTCAACGCCACGCGACGAAACAATGCGTTGCAGGACGTCTGCATGGTCGCCATTGCCGCGCCAATCTCGGAGCCGGACGTCGCGTCCTTGCTCTGAACTTGAATCAGTGACGACAGCAAGCGGATCCGATCAGCTGGATCGACGGCGGACACCGCCAGGGCGGCCGCCATGCCCTGCGCGGCCGCACCGAATGCGGCGCCATCTGTCACACTGGCCGCAGCTGACGTCAAAGTCGACCCGGCCTTGGTGACCGACGTCCTCGCCGCAGCATCATTCGCGATGAGCTTTCCAACCGTGTTCGCCTGCTGCACGGTTCGCTTGGCTGCCGAATATCCGCTGTTACCCCCTCCGAACAGCCGCCCGAAGTTCCCCGCCAATGTCGAGATCGCCCCAAAGAAGCGCTTGACATCGTGCACCAGGTCAACGGCTGCTGTGTACCAACCAAGCGCCGTGGATACCGCCTGCTGCACGACCGCAGCGCCCAGCGCCACCGCATCTGCCGTCGACTGGATAAAGGCGGCGATCGACGCAGCGTCGATCTCGTCCGCTGCATCCGTAAGCGCGTCGGTCGTAGCGGCTACTGCAGCGGGATACCTGCGCTCCCCTGCCTCGATAAATGTCAGAGAAAGCTCAAAGAACCGCCCCGCATCCCACCGCTCAAGCGAATGGCCCTCCAGAGCCGAAACCTTGACCCGCCCCAACGTAGGGTGGACCAGTTCCCCGTCACCGCCCAGCTCAAACGCCTTGATCAGCCGCTCGCGCTGGCCGACGACACCGCCGCCGCCATAGACGAGGCTGTTCTCGACAAGAAAGGCGTTCAGGTGATAGACCCGAGCAGATCGCCCGAGATCCTCCACCCACACGCCATCCCGTTGCGGGTACTGGTGAACGGCATTCTTGCGGCCGAACGTTGTCTCGCCGGCCAGAATTGCGAAAGGAACGCCGCGGTACGACGCCTGCCGGAGGGATGATTTCCATCCCCCAGGCAGATCGCCACCCAACGCCGACGCAAGCGAGGACAAAGCTCCGCCCACCCCGCCGATGCTGCCGACGAAGTTCAGGATTTTTGCTTGGCTCATTCGGTTACACCACGCTTTCGGTCAGCATCGGTTCTCGGACGCGCGTCGTTGCCTCGACGTTGCCGCTCGCCTTGGAGGTGGCTTTGACGCCTTGCGTCGCACCAGACAGCACCACTTCGACCAGCACCTTTCCACCGCTTTGAGGCGTTCCACTAGCCCCGGCTGAAGACGGCCTCCCGCCCGAGGTCGCCGCATAGACAGACGACATCGGAGCGCTGCCGGCGAGTTGCGCTGCATTTGCCGCCCGCTTCGCCGCCTCTTCATCTGCCTTCGCCGGTCGCTCGTAGAACCTCGACACCACTTCGCCAGCCTCAGCCGCAGACCCGGCAGCGCGCAGGCGCTGGCCAGCGCGCCGCTCCGCGCCTTCTGTCAGCTCGTGATGGACGAAGCCCAGTTGCTCCTCGAGCGATGCGCTCCGAATATCCTTCCCGGCCCACTTGGCGAATGCCGCCTGGCGGTCCGGATGCCACTGAGCGACACCGTACGCTTTGCCATTGTCCCCAGTCGCATTAGCTCGAATGCCGCTCTCTGCATGGAGGTTGGAAACAATCCCGGATGCCTGATCTCGGGTCCAGCCCTTCCGCTCAAAGTACCCAACAGCATCGGCGGTACCTGCGGCGCCTGAAATGCCGGCCGCAATCTCGGCGTTCGACTTTCCGGTCGCCTTCCCCCACAGTGCCCCGAGGAAGTCCGAAGCTGGAAGCCGTGTCGATGCCCCCAACCAATCGCCTGACCGAACGGCATCGCGCCCCTTGTCGGTATCGGTATCCGGAAGCCCAGCGGCCTTTGCAGCCTTCAGGCCTCCCCAGGCCAGCAGACCGGCAACGCCAAGTTTGCCAATCAATCCAGTTGAGCCAACAGCGCCCAGCGCGCTCGCCGCTGCCGGCGCCGCTACGGTGGCAAGCTTTGTCAGGCTCGCGATGAGGCTCAGCACCCCTGCGATCGGGCCAGCAAACGTAATGGCAGCAAGACCGATTGCCACGCCTTTGACGCCACCAATTGCATCCACGAAACCGCCAACGTCATTGCCAACCTTTCTCCAGTCGACGCTCTTTACCCAACCCGCAATGTCCTTCACAAACTCAGCAACATTTGTCGCAATAAGTTCCTTGTTCTGACTCACCCACTGCGACAGTTGCTCAAGCAACGGCGACAGCACAGGCACGAGGGCATTCCCGATCGACTGCTTGAGGCCATCGACCGCAATGTCCAGCTTTGTCATGTTCTGCGCATACTCGTTCGCAGCGGCGATCTGGGCGGGGCTCATCACTGTCCCCAGCGCGCGAGCCTGGGAGACATACGCTTCGATTCCTGCAGCACCCTTCTGCAGCATCGGCAGCAGCTGCTCCACGCCAAAGGTCCGCGCGATCAGACGCTGGGCCTGCACGTTCCCGTTCTGCTTCGAGATAGCTTCAGCGACCTGGCGAAGTGCCCGCGTCGCATCGACAGCGCCCGACTTCGTCTTGGTCATCGTGATGCCAAGCTGGTTCATCAGAACCAACGCCTGGTTGTTCCGATTAAAGCTGGCATCTTCCAGCGTGTCGCCCAAGGACTTCAAAGCGCCGGTCATATCCTCCGCCGACCCGCCCGCGAGCTTCGCGGCCGCCTGGTACGCCTGCAGCTCGGACGTCGACACCCCAAGGACCGCCGAAGTCTTGGTGATCTCGGCGCCAAGCTTCCCCCAGTTGTTGGCCAGATTCGCGATCCCGGCGACGGTAGCCACCCCGGCGAGTGTCCCCAAGGCAGGCGCCAGTGAAGAGACTGCAGACACCGCGCCACGCGCAGACGAAGCCACCTTCCCAAACGATGCGCTAATCTTGTCCACGCCCAGCTCGCGACCGAGAGACCCAAAAGATTGCTTCAGGTCGCGGACCGGGCTCGTGAGGCGCGCCATCGACTGGTTGACTTTGCGTACCGTAGCGGTCGCCTTGTCTACGGCAGTGATGGTGATCGTGAACGGATTTGCCATTACGGGACAGTGGCTTTCATCATGCGTTTCATCTGGTCGCTCCACCAGAGCAACCGCGACAGTGGGAGCAACCAGGCATCAAACGGCCCCCACTGGAAGAACTTCGTGACCTCGGCTACTCCGTTTGTCCAGTCGTCGGGCCATCCTCGGTAAAACCCCCGAGGTAGTCGCTTGCCTCCCGCAAGTCCCGCTGCCCGATTCTGGCAACTGCAGCGCGAGGAATACCCGCTACCAGGTGAATCAGCGTAATGCTCATCGCGATGTTGTTGGTTGCCGTGGCAGTCGCTTTTTCCAGCTCGCCGGCGAGAGGTTCGCGCAGAGTCAGGGTCTCGTAGGTGATGGCGCTATCACCAGTACCGAGAACGACCGGCTTGCGTAGCTTGATGACTTTCTCTTCGGGTTGATCCATTTCAGTTCTCCGTGACGCTAGGACCCTCCCAACGGACCTCGATGGTGCCGTCGGTGGACTTTGCGGTTTGATCTTCGACGGTCCACATGTTGCGGCCGATGATGACCTTGCCATTTGCCAGCTCAGTAACGATCGTGACGTTCGTCATGTCGTTGAGGTCGCTCACGCGCAGGCCACCCGCGTCTCGCAAGGTCCCCGAAATCGATCCAGCCTTCGGGACCTCGCTGTAACCGTGAACGGAGTCCTGGCCAGTCAGAGTGGTGCGCGTGCGCGTCGAGGGGTTGTATTCAAAGTCGCCAGCCAGCATCAGCGCCTTGCCGTCGACAGTGATATTTGCCGTCCCCGCAATACGGTTCGTGTTGTCAGCCATTGCTTATGCTCCAAGATGCGCGGAGCGATCACGCGACCGCCCCT
Organism: Cupriavidus pauculus; assembly: GCF_022179805.1. Classification (GTDB taxonomy): domain Bacteria; phylum Pseudomonadota; class Gammaproteobacteria; order Burkholderiales; family Burkholderiaceae; genus Cupriavidus; species Cupriavidus pauculus_E. Next base: position 20,448 of record NZ_BPUO01000001.1, read on the forward strand.
CCGCTTTTAGCTGTTGCGGAACTGGAAGAGCAGCGCAAAGATGCGCAGCTGATTGATCAGAGTGGCCGGATACAACACGTCGACACGGCTCGGATTCGAAGGGTTCAGCTCCACGATTAGCCCCTCGGCGAATACGTCACTCTTCTGAACGTAGCCGTTATATTCCAGCTCCTGATACTTCGCGATCTGGCTGGCGCGGATCGTGTTTGGGGTAACGATCGCAGAACCTGGCGCGAACCGCGTGCCGTTGGCCGCGAGCTTGACGCGCGAATACTTGCTGGTGATGTCCGCCTTTAGCTGGCGCAGCACGAACTGGGCCGTGAGCAGCGTTTCCACCTGCAGATAGCTGTCGTCCGGTTGGCCGAAACTATTGAGCTGGTACGTCGTGATGAGATCATCGATCGCAACCGTCCCGTCATTCCCGACGGTGAACGTCGAGATGCCGTCCCAAAGCAAGACGTTTCGATCCTCGATGCGGAACCGCGACGCCAGCGGCGGCGCGAGCACCTGCGACAGCACGAGCGTCTGCAACGGTAAAGCCGGATCAGCCTTCGCCGATACCGCCACCGCCGCCGTGATATTTGCGGCCCAGATCCAGCTCGGTGTCGGAGAATCGTTGAAGCCCATGATGGACATGTGCTCGTCGTTGCGCGCAGACCCGAACGTCGTCAGGGTTCCAAGCGTGCCTCGAGTAGCCCCATAGGCACCGCCATAGAGTTGCTTGGCCCAGCTCCATCGGCCGGTCGTGCTGCTGAGGAACGATTTCATTGCGTCGAGAGACGCCGTGTCCGTGTACGGGAACGCGATAAAATCGAATTCCTTGTCCAGCAGGTTCGCCAGCCCCGCCGTCAGGTCCGGATTGACCAGGCCGCCGGACATAGCTGTGATTGTCACCGCGAGGCCCGTTGGCATGACTTCTCCACCCGCCGCACCACGGTAGTTCAGGCGCAGGTCGATGTCATTGCCCGCCAGCCCCTTGTTTTTGGCCGTGATGTTGACCTTGCTTGCCACTGTGCCGTCCACCGCCGCCGTAGCGGGTAGATCCGTATTGGCATTGATCGCTGCCGCGAGCGCCGTGGCTAGTTGCGCAATCGTCTGCGTGGACATGACGGTCAGCGACACCAGCGTCCCAGCAATGTAGAGGGACATCACGCCAGTTGCGGTGGCCGCTGCAGTGAATGCGACCGCGCCGGCCGCCGCCACAGAGGACCCGCCATCAGCAAGCGGCAAATACCAAACTTCGCCGAATGGATCCTGCCCACGATAGGCCGCCGCCATCAGCGCCAGCATCGAACCGGGGCCGCCCACGGCCTTCGCGTCGCTCACCCCCTGGCAGATCTGTGGCGTGTTGGCGACGCCGTTGCCGGACGAGGCGATCTGACCGATGATCAGTGCTCGCTGGGTGGTCGCGCCCGTGTTGGCGTGACTGTTGTCCAGCTCAGCATAGAACAGCGGCACCCGCAGGTTCTGCGGAATATTCTTGAAGGGGATCGTCATTCCTTAGCTCCACCTTTCGTCGATGCGCCGGCTTGGGCCGACGACTGTTCTTCGATGGGCAGCACGTCACCGTCGCGGAGACGGGCGTGCCAATAGAAGTCGGTGACATCGACCTCGTGCCCCGGCTCGATGAGCTGCTTCGTCACGGGATCGCGAACCTTCAATCCCGGAGCTGGTTTGATCTTCATCTCGGTACCTACTGAGGAAGGTCGATCGTCAGACCCAATTGCTGCGTGCCTTCCGGCGCCAGGATCGTCAGACCGATGGTTTGGAGCGGAGCCTTCGGAATCGGGTAGAAATCCTCGGGACCTTGGTAGAACTTCACTTCGATCTGCATCGAAAGCTCGCCCATCGGCATGTCACCCTCGGAACTGGTGTTGACCTCCGAGTCGATCGACGAAAACTGCTCGATGCGCTGCCCACCGTTCGGGTCAACCCAGACTGCTGGGTTGTTGATGAGCGCGACTTCGATCTGCCCTTTGAGCGCTTCCACCGCTGCGAGCGCAACCTTCGACCCCTCATCACCTGCCAAGGCGGGCGATTTCGTCCGAGCGGTGATGTCGAGGATGGAATAGACGTCAAACTGCGGGACATTCGGCCCCAATGACACCTTCCGCTCCTTCCGGCAATGAACCAGGATGAGAGGATAGGAATCCGGCGCCGTTGGCCAGTCGAACGGCGAATAAACAGCCTGGCCGGCATCCGTATGCCCCTTCAGCGCCTGGACGAACAAGTCACGGATCTGCGTCGATGTGGTCATGTCACTCCATCCTGCTGAGACGCAACTTCGCGGCTCCATGTCCATCGAGCCTCGCCTCGCGGACAATGAAGCGCGCCCCGGTGCGAACAACCACGAGCTGGTCGTTCTGGGCCGGCGCGGACGCGAACTGGGAGATCTGGACGCCGAGGACCGCCGACACCTCTGTCACACCACTGCTGGCGTCGTCGAACAGCACCTCCTTGACGAAGGCGTCGTCGAAAACGCCGGTGACAGTGAGGGCGATTCCGCCAACCGGTGTGTACTGAATGGCTTCGCCAAACACCCCCATCAACGGGCCAATGACCTCGGCGTCCCAGTCGATCATCAGGACACCGTCACAGTCGGGCCGTCCTCAGGCGAGAACACCGGACCATCGCCACGAGGTGGCTCCACGGCGCCCGGCGTCGTGAGGTGGCCAGAAATCCGCAGTTGCTTGATCTCGTCGGCCGGCAGGGTCACCTCCTCCCCTGGACCGAAGTTCTTGCCGTCTACCGTGACAGTCCGGCCGCGCGCGACGGTTGCGCGCGCCGGCTTCTCAGCGGCCGCCATTAGTTCACCACCGGATCGCAGACGGTGATCGCCACGGCGGCGTTCACCCGGCTCGGGATGACGATCGGCGACGACTGCATCAGGATGAAGCGCTGCGCCGGGTCTTCAGACACCCACGTCTTGGGCGCATATGCCATCGCCTGGTAGTTAAACGCCGGGTCCAGCACCGAGCCAAACGCGCGCGTGCCCATCAGGTCCGGACCGCACATGACCACGGTGCCGTCGGGAATCATCGGCTGCTCGACGTTGTTGTCGTCGACATACCAGTCGTTGTAGACCCAGAGGGAGTACTGGCCCCACACCCCCTTGTACTGCGCACCGCGCTGAATCTGGGCGCCCACGTTGATCGTGTTGCCTTGGCCACCGCCCGGGAACCAGATCGCCGCCTTGACGACCGGGTCGGCCAGGAAGGCCGTCCACGCACTGGTGGTGAACACGAGGTCCGTCGCCACGCCACCCGACTTCTTCAGCATGGTGTGGCCCCATGCCTCAAGGTTGGCCGACGGCGTCGCCGTGCCAGCTACAACGTTGGCAGGCGTCCATTTGGCGCCGCCGGTCAACGCGATCGTCAGCGCGGCATCGCGGCCAAAGTCCACCACGACGGTCGGGAAGCCGTCGCCGGCGATGGTCACCGAACCACCAAGGAGTGCTTGAGCCGCCATCCACTCCAGGCGGCGATCGATCATGTCGATCTGGTCTTCGAGTTCGAACGTCAGGTTCGCCATCTCGCGCTCCCCTGCATTCATTTCGCCGCCAATGCGCTCGCCGATCATGCGGCGAACAGGCTTGCGCAGATCCGGGGCGCGCTTGTCCTTGATGTAGGCCGGCTTGAACGTGTTCGTCTGGTAGCGGCGCTGCTCGACGAGCCTCCCCTCCACCAGCGGCGACACGAACGGCGACATGCGGCGCTTGCCCACGTCAACGTCGATCGAGACAAATTCGGTGTCCGACTCGACCACGTTCGGGAAGAACTTGTCGAGCAGGAACTTTTGCGACTTCTTCAGATTGGGGACCATCTGAATCAGTACGTTGGTGTCGAAAACCAGAGTGCCAGGCATTGTTTTGGCTCCGTGCGAGGTATGCTTTGACCCAAAAACAAAGCCCCCGACGAATCGGGGGCTTCGGTTCTTGATGGGGGGATGTTGGTTACGTCGGGTCGGCGGCGGTGACCGAGGTTTTCACGAAGATGCCGACCGCACGAAGCGCCGTTTTCGCAGCCGCCAGCGTGATGCCGGTACCGAGAAAGAGAGCTGCGCCGTTCACCTCGGCCATCAGATAGACGCCGCTGATGACGTCCGCCGCGCTGCCATCGGCGTCATCAGCAAGAATCGCCACCGGGGTCTGGCTGCCGTCGCTCGAAGCCGACAAAGCCTGCGTGTACTTGCCGCTCGCGGTGATCTTGCCAAGCACGGTACCGCGCTTGAAAGGACCGCCGGTGATCGTCACGGAGTCGGTGACGATCTGCAGCGGACCTGCGATCAGCTGATCGGGAACGTAGGCTTGGGCGGTGATGCCCGGCTGTTGGGGGTTGTCCCCGATAGTGCTTACGGAAAGCGACATGGTGATTTCTCCTTATCGGGGAGGGTTTAAGCTTCGCCGCGGGCGCGGGCGGCGGCAGCAATCGCACGGTCAGCGATCGCCTTTGCATCGGAGACGGGCAGTGCCTCACCTTGCGGCGTGACAGTCTTTACCTTCACAGATGCCATACGGTCTGCCAGGCCGGACCGACCTTTCGGCTTGTCGAGCGCGGACGCGCCAAGGGCGGCGATCGCCTGCTTCGACGTCATGCTGGTGTCGAACGCAAACACGCATGCCTGGTTCACGGCACCCGCCTTGATGCCCGCGGCAACGATCGCAGCGCAGCGGGCGCGCTCGCGCTGGCGGGCGCCCATGGCTCGGCCGGCGCGCTTGCCAGTTTCCTTGTCGTCCTTGTTGTCTTCGTCGTCGCCGTCTTCCAAGTCTTCGTCTTCGGCGTCTTTGTCATCAGGGTCATCACCCTCCGCCTTGCTGGACTTGGACTCCTTGTCCTTTTCTTCCTTGTCGTCAAGCTCGTCCATGCGCTTGGCGTAGTCCTCATCGGATTCACCTTCGCGCTGCTTGCGCTCGTCATCGTCATCGTCCTCCGCGCGGGCAGACGTTGCGCCGGGCGCCAGGCCAAGGAAATGGGCGAACGGCATCGCGCTCGCCATCTTCGTGAGCTTCATGTGGGACATCCTCTAGAGTTGGTCTAGGCCGAGATCGACTGGATCAGAGCCCGAAACGCGGCGTCTGGTGCCGCCACTTCGTCCGCAAGTCCAAGGGCGACGCCTTCGGCGCCCAGGAACGTTGCGGCCTGGGTATCTCGAACCGTGGCGGCTGAGATATTCCGGTTGCGGGCGACCGTTTCAACAAAGAGCTCGCCCATCGTGTTGATGTCCGCCTGAAAGCGCGCCAGCGCCTCGTCGGACAGCGGGATTTCGGAATGACCATCCGCCTTTCGATCACCGTAGGTGATGAAAGTCACCTTGACGCCGGCTGCGGAAAGCGCCTTGGACAGGTCGACGTGTGCACAGATCACGCCGATGCTTCCCACCCCACCTGTTCGCGGCACGACGATTCGATCGGCGGCACTGGCAATCGCATAGCCGGCCGAGTAGGCCGACTCGTTCAGAATCGACCAGATCGGCTTTTGGCCACGCAAGCTGTGAATCGTGTCGACCAGATCAAAGCAGCCGGCGACTTCGCCGCCAGGGCTGTCAATGTCCAAGGCAATCGCCTTGACATCCGGGTCATCCAGCGCCATGAACAGGTTCTGACGGATACCGTCATAACCCGACATGCCGGAGTATGGCCGCAACGAACCAAGCTTCTGCACCAGCGTGCCCTGCACCGCAATCACAGCTACGCCGCAAACGTTGTCATAGCCATTCCGCGGCGTCCGGCCCGGTTCGGCAAACCCGTACTCATCGTCTTCCATCGCCATTGGGACGATGGTCGAGCCGTCCAGACGTACCATCTGGCTGACGCCCAGTCGGTCAGCCAGCGCCGCAATGACGATCTCGGCCTTGCGTGGATGGATAGCGACCGGCACGTTGAACATTTTTTGCGCCAGGCGCGGAAGCAGGTTGTTCATTCGGCTTTCGGCTCCTCGGACGGCTGTCCGGCCTTTGTTTCCCCGGTGCCCGCTGCCCATGTGGGAAGCGGAATGCCCAGATCCCTGAACTTCTTGATTTCAACTGCGCGACGATCGAGCACTTCGCGCCAATCGGCGCCAGCAAGATCGGCACACTCGTCTTCCAGCGTGGACAGTCCGGCGCCCATACCCAGTACGGCGCCCTCCTTCTCCTTTGTCGGGTCGACGTATCCCTTGCCTGGTCCCATCCACTTTGCCCGCGCAAATGCGGTACGGCATTCGGCGAACTCGGGGACCGGCCCATTTGGCATGGGCAGGTCATCGAGTTCAAACGACTCTTCCACGAAGGCGCTGCCGATTGGCTGGGCAAATCCTCTGGCGAAATTGATCCGTCGGCGATGGAATGTCTTCCATGCCTCCAGCATCGCCGCACGGTACGACGAGTAGTTGACGTCGCTCCAGTTCTGGCTGATCTGCTGGGCGGATACTCCGGCGCCCGCCGCAACGTTGCGCAGCATCGCCGCCTCAAACGCCTGGAAGTTGGCGTTTGGCCGTGCTGCGGCCACCGTCTCGATGCTCTCCCCCGGATATAGCGACGTAAGCTGCGCTCCGCCTAGCCGGATGCGACGCTCCTTATGGAACTCCGACCGGCCCTCCTGGTAGGCACCGAGCTTTCCGTCTCCCAACGCCTCCTCGACAAACTCCTGGTCAAAAGGGCTGGTGATGTAGGCCCCAAAGATCGCATTGATGATGGCCGCGTCCAGCTCTACACCGTCGTATTTGATCAGCATCTTGAGACGCTGCAATACGGGAGTCAGGATGCCAGCGCCGCCGCGGTGTTGGCCGGCCCGATCCGGCGTGAAGTTGTGCACGATCACCGGCCGGCCCCAGCTCGTCTCGCGCGGGATCAGATCCCAGCGCACGGAGTCGCCCGCGCTGAACCAATCACCCTGGTGCGCCCGGCGGATGTGGTAACCGACTGCAGCACCGTATTCATCGACCTCGACGCCTCCGCGCTGCGACTTCTGGTCGTAGCGAAGTTGGGGGTTCGACAGCCGGTCCGGGTCGACGAGCATGATCGTCGTCGCGTATCGCGCCCTACCGACACCCATGCGCTCCGGAAGCCAAAGCACCTGAGCGAGCGAGTCCCCATCCACGAGCTCGTGGCGGAATGCGACCGCCATCATCTCGGCGATCGTCATGTTGCGCTGCGCGTCGCAGTACAACCCAAGGTCTTCCGACCAGGATCGGTAGTGAGCTTCGAGCGCCTGGCCATACTCCTCGGCCCAGACGTGATCAAACCCCTTGTTCCCGCTGTAGGCGCGCAGCGCCTGATAGTCCGGCTTGAACACGGGGTGGAAGTTTGCGCCCACCACGGTGTCCAAGGTCCGCGTTACCGCGGCCGATGCCCACCCGTCATTCCGAACGAGGTCACGCACACGCGACACGATGCGGTCGCGGTACATGTTGAGCTCGCCATCAGGCGACCACAGGTATGGATTCCAGTCCGCAACATGATCGCCACGGATGTCGGCCGCATCGTACGGCGTGTGCGAGCCTCCCGTCAGCATCCGCGCCCGACTTGGCTGCAGCGGACTTCCGTCGGCGCCCACGATGGATACGGTGTTTTCCATTATCGGTACACGAAACCAATGCGGCGACGGGCACGCGGAATGATGCCGAGCTGCTGTTGTAGTTGGCGGATCAACGCGGTCAGGGCACCAATGTCCGCCTGCTGATAGGTAACGGTTTTCGCCCCGTCCCCCTGCGTGTAGCTAAAGGAGACACCCTTTGAGCCAGTCTGCAACGCGATCAAAGCCGCTTGGGCGTCGGAAAGCGCCTTCTGTAAGGCAGCCTGCGACATCCCGGCAAAGATCGAGGTCGTGGGGTCAAACATTCCGTCTCCAGTGAAATTCCAGCGAGCCCGCGCATTTACGCAAGTCGGCTTACTCTCGACTTAGCCACAGGCTCCGCCACGATGACCCGCGGCATCCGCTCGACGACGGTTGGCGGCCGCACATCGATCGACACGTCTTCCGCAACCCGCGCCGGCTCTGCCAAGGTCATTGCATCGGGGAGCACGGTGGCCGCCGCTTCGTCTGCGCGCTGGTTCAGCTTCAGACCAAGATGGAACAAACCGCATAACGCGCCGTAGGCATAGACCCGGCAATCCAGAGCCTCATTCGCACGCCCGTTCGGCAGATCCCAGACCCGATACCGCTGGCCGTTCGCCACCTTCACGATTACACGCTCGGACGTGAGCTGCGCAAAGTAGTTGATGTCTCGATCAACCGGGAAGTGCATGTAGCCCGGGCCGGGTTCATCGATGTGCAGCCGGTTCCGGATCGTGTCTTTCGCAGCATTCACACCGAGAATCACAGGGCGGAAGGATGCCTTCGTCCGCCGGCTGGGCTTCTTCGTCGGCCACACCGGATTGCGCTTCCCACGAACTGCCGACTCCCCCTTGATCGCCCAAACCCGGCGGCCAAGCCGCTCCTTACAAAATTCGTAGACCTTCTGGGTGTGGTGTCCGCCGGAGTCCATGCAAGTCGCCATCGCCTCGAACCCGCGTCCATCAGCGCGGTACCAGATCCGCTTAAGGAAGGCATCCAAACGCTCCCAGGGCTCTGGGGTCTCAAGATCTCCCTCGATCACCTCATGTGCGATCGACCAGCTTTCCTCGTTCCGCCCCCATCCAACCACTTCGCATTCGAAGCGATCGTCCTGGGTGTCCACCCCGACCGTTACAACGGCGACGCCGTCTTGCACCTCGGCAGGCCAGACCTCGCATCGGGCTACAAGCTTGTCTTCCTTCAGCGCCCGGTCGCCCCGGTCCTCATAGGTCTCGCCGAGCACCAGGTTAATGAACGTCTGCCGCGCAAGCGGGTCGTCCTTCACGTCCAGCCATTCCGCCACCAGGTTGCGCCAGGAGGCATTCGGAAACAGGCTGTAGCCGGCCCAGATATGGAAGCCGGCATGCCCCGCAAATGGCCTTGTTGCTCGCCACTCGCCGCGCGCCACCATCTCCGGCTTGTCCACGTCGTGGATGACGCAGCCGTTGTGGCGGCAGACGTAGTACACCGTGTCGGGCAGCCCGGTACCGTGCTCGTCCTTGTCCCACTTGAAGCCGTAGGCCGTGTCCGGGCCTCCCCACTCGAGCACCTGCATCTCGCCGCAATGCGGACACGGCACGTGGTAGCGCCGCTGATCGCTGTTGGCGTAGCTTTTCTCGATCCGACTGAAACCCTTCACCGTCGGCGTGCTGCCAAGGATGATCTTGCGGTTCCAGAACGACTCGGTCCGCTTGATCCCCAGCTTGATCTGGTCGCCTTCCTTGCCAGCACCCTGCACGGGGTAGCCGTCCACCTCGTCAAACGCGACGATGCGTGCCGTGATCCGGCGAAAGCCGCCAGGGCTATTCGCACCCACGAACGAGATGGACGAGCCATTTCGGAAGACCCGCTTCAGGATCTTCTGCTTCGAATCCTTCTTCTTCAGGTCGCCAACGATCTCCGCGATGGCGGGGGTGTCCCGCAGCATCGGCTCGATTTCTGTCGTGCTGTAGTCCTCCGCATCCTCCACGCGGGGCTGGACCACAAGCATCGGTGACGGGTCCTGGTGGATGAAGTATCCCGCGACGTGGTCGAGGATCTTCGTGTAGCCCACCCGGGCCGACTTCTGGACCGTGATCATCTCCACGGTCGGGTCCGTCACCGCGTCCATGATCCCGTTCTGATACGGGAACGCACGGAAGCGGCCGGTCTGCGCGCTCGTCTCGCGCGACAGCACCGCGTACTTATCCGCCCATTGGCTAAGGGTCAGCTTGGGCGGAGGCTGAATGTTTCGCCTGCGCGCTACCAGTAACTCCTGCTGTAGCGCTGCGTACCCGGTGGCGTACCGCCGCGCGTCAGGCGGGGCGTACGACTCCATCACGTGTCAGTTCCTCGAGCGCGTCAACAATGAGTTCTTGCAGTGCATCCTGAATCTCGATGACCGTCTTCAGCCGATGGATTCGCGGGGAATGCTCTGCCGGGATCGCCAGCAGCCGGGTCCGGACCTTGGCGTACTCATCACCGACAGCCTTGGCCACATCGGCAACCGCGACCACCAAGCCGGCCTCCTGGTCATACTGGAGCTGTGCCTGGAGCGCCAGGTAGTTCTCCTTCATGCAGCGGGCCTGGTCGTAATCCATCTCGGCGCCGGTCGCGATCAGGATGCGCTCCGCCGCCCGGCTCGGCGTCTCGCCGCTGCGAACTGTTACCTCGGAATCAGGTGGGGTAACAGCCTTACGCTTGCGCGCCGAGCTGTTACCCCCCGTACCTTGGGTAACAGTTTGGGTAACAGGTGCAACCCCGTCACGGCGGTATTTTTTGAGGTTCGCATTCGATGCCTCGACGTCGACCTCATCGCCCGCAAACACAAGCCAGCCGCGCTCCTTCCACTTTGTCACCGTCTTCCGGCTGACGTTGTGGAGTGCTGCGAACTCGCTCTGCTTCATGGCGATCTGTTACCTGTTACCCAAATTTGAAAAGTCTGTAGCTAGACGAAAGTCGCGGTGCGCAGTGCCCGTGATGCAGAGCCCCTCAGAAGGGACCCGTGGTATACATGCAACATCATCGACGAGCCGTCGCCATAGCCTGTGCCAGGGCCTTCTCGAGCTCGGGCCGGAAGTGCTTCGCGACCACCTGGGCGGCCACGGAACGGTAATTCAGCTGCTGCTTGACTGGCATCGCATCGCCGAATCGCATCAGCAGCTTGAGCTTGCCAGTCGTGTTCGCGCCCTTCGCGGCCCTGGTGACTTTGGCTTTGCCCTTGCCCCTTTTGACCTTTGCAGCAACCGGACGCTGCCACAAACCACTGATCGTCTCACCGGTCTTGGTCGTGATCGAACCCACAAATGTATCGGCGCGTCCACGCATGGAAGCCAGCTTCCCAGCAGAGAAGTTGCCGTACTTGTTCAGTAGCGACTTGTCCTTCGGGTTCAGCCAGGTGCGCCCACTGCCAATAAGCTTGTGCGTTCCGCCCTTTTCGAAGGGCAACAGATAGGCAGCAGCGATGTCCTTAACGTAGAGAACGCCAGTCAAGCTGCGCTTGTCCGCGCGCTTGATCGCTACAGAACTCAAGGTGAACGGCGTCGGCCGGTCGAGCACCTTACGCATGTTTTCGCGCTCGGCTTCTTGCGCCCGCTTCAGAGTGGCATTGATTGCCGTCGACACCGCGAAAGGCACCTGTTTCCGGGCAAAGTTGTCCAATGCGCGCTGCAACGCTTTCACGTCAGCACGAACTGAGATGTCAATAGCCACGGAAACGGAAAAAGAAACGGGTACGGAAGGTAGCGGCCTACCGTACCCAAACCCGGGCGAGAGACCAGGGAGGAGACAACCAGGAAGAAATCAGATGGACGAGCACAGGCGCCAGCGCGCCGTTACGGTCGGACGACCGCGCTTGGTTGCACGCAGGCGGAAGGTCTCGGAAGCATTCAGGCCGCAAACCCGGGGCAGCCCCAGCAATGCCAGGTGCGCATTCGTCGCCGGCAGCCGCTCCCGAACCCAGCGGCACAGTCCCTCGAAGGCCTTACGGAACGACGCCGCGAGAACCACCGCGAGACGCACGAATGCGTCGACCAGCTTCCGGAAATCCGACTTGAAGGCGAGGATGTTCATGAGCAACTCCGCAAAGGGAAAACGAAAAAGCCCGCGCGGCGAACCGGGCGGGCTTTGGGCCCATCGCTTTCCGTTCAGAGACACGCATCCCTCCTAAAGGATGCTATGTCTCGGTCTGAACCGGTAACGCCGCGATGGGCAATCAGTAATCTGTGGCGAAGGATAAGACACCTTCAGCCAATTTTCAAGCCCTCCTTTTGTCCCGCGGCGGCTCGCTGAGAGGCAGCAGCCCAGCCAGTTTGGTACATCTTCAGCGCGAACGTCATGAAGTCCATCGTCTGCTGCCCCCATTCGAGGGGCCTGGACATCCCGGCGCAGCAGTCGCGCATGAAGGCTGCTTGCACCTCGGGCGACGCCAGGCGGTTCCAGTCGTCTACCCATTTGCCGTCGGCCGGCTTGAGGTCGGCGCGGCCCAGCGCGGCCCGGGACTCCATCCAGGTGGCGGTGCGGCGGTGCTGGTTCCACAGTGCAGCGATCTGCGCCGCGAAGTAGGTGCCGCGCAGCCCATGCTGCTTGAGGTTGCGGCCGGCATGCTGGCGCTCGAATTCGGCCCGCAGTTGTGCTTCGGTCACCGTCATGCCTTCTGCTCCCCGCTGCGCTTCATTGCGTCGTCAATCACCGCGCGGCAGGACTTCACGCCACGGGCCTTGCTGTCGTTCAGGTCAATGGCTGCGCAATGGCCACGCCCACCAGGCCCACTCATCAGTCGGACGATGTTCGGGCTCAGGATCAATTGCCAGCCGTAGTCGGTGCCGTAGTGCCGGTTCAGGCCGGCGTTTAGGCGGTCCAGGTAGTCCAGCCGCTCAGCATCAGCCCGCCAGGCATCACGTTGGTAGCGCATGCCGTCCACCTCTCGCTGCGCCTCCTCCAGACGGTCGGTCTCCTCGTAGAGTTTCCGCACCTGGTATTCCAGGTCGCGGCCCAAGTCCGTCTTGGACCCGCAACCAGTGCGATCGCCCTCGGCCATGCAATTCAGCACATACTCCACCTCGGCAATCTCGCGCATCCTTTCGCGCAGCCTGCCCGCCTGAACCTTGAGAGACCGGGCAAGCGCAGTCGTCGGGGTGGCGTCGGCCTCCTCATCAGCTGCCATGAGCTCGATGATCTCCGTGATCTCCTCGACCTCACGCTGGCTGGCGCTCTCCAGTTCGATCACTCGGAGGTTGGCGGCGCCGAGGCGGTCTGTCTGCTCACGCAGAAGCATGCTGCGAAGCTCCGCTCGGCGCTCTAGGTCACGCGCGTACGCCAGCAGCGCCATCCAGTCCTCGGGGCGGACCACCCTGCCAAGGTTGGCACGCTCCAATGCGTCCAAATCCAGCTTCTCTTTCACAGGTCGTCCTCGCTGACTGCCGTGGTGTAATGCGGCCTGTAGCCGCCTTGCACATAAAACATCTCGCCACACAGGACGGCGGGGCAAACTGCTTCGGCTTGCCCCTCGTCTGACGCCAGCGCCCAAAGATCGCCCGGGCTGTCGTTCATATCGTTGGCATCAAACTCATGGCCGCAGTGGGGACACACGGGCATCAGCGTCTGATAGGTGTCAGCCATTGTTCTCTCCTTCCTGTGGTTGCTCACGCGACAGTGCGGGCAGTCCATCTACATACGAATCCCACCCCTCGCGCGGGGTGTCGATGAGGCCTGAAAGCTGCCAACGAGTCGCCGTTGCCTTGGTCGCACGCCAACGTGCCGCGTCGACAGCATCCCTCATGGCGCGCCCGGCCCAGTTGTGGCGACCGCGTACCAGGCACGGGATGCACTCCTTCGGGCAGCCCACCTCCAGGTAGTGGTCTGGCTTACCAGCCTCAGGGTGCGGGTTCACGCTCAGTGGCAGCCCGCATTTGTGGCAGCAGCCCGGCTTCAGCCCGCAAACTTCCTCGGCGTCCGGGGCCCACCCAAGCAACTCCCGGATGTGACTTTCGATGATGTCGCAATCTACCTTTCGTGCATCGCCCAACAGCGCGCGGCAGATCTTTTCCGCCGCTTCCGAAACGGGGGCTTGGCTCATCGCGGTCTCCTGTAAGGATTGGGGTTGGGTATGAATGGCTTCCCATCGAGGATCGCCCGCCTGTGCCTGTCGCTCTCGGCTCGATCCCACCGTTGTTCGTTGCGCTGGCGCTCCCGCTGCGTACTGATGCCACACCACACCATGAAAACCAGCAACGGCGCCACCAGGCACGCGAGCACAATCTCCGCCGCAATTCCGGAATCCGTCATGCCGCCTCCTGCGCAATCACCCCGCACCGCACAAGGAATTCAAAGCGCCATTCGGACGGATCCCCCGCCAGGCCAGCGCGCGACGGGTGCGGATCGAACACGATCTGACCGTTGCAGCCCACCACCGTATGGAAAACGCCATTCCCGCGCGGCGACGGCCCGCTAATGGCGTGATAGACGGGGTTGTTCGACCACATGTTGGCCACCGTCGGGATCTGCACGAAGACGTAGCCGTGCAATACGCAGAAGTCAGCCACGGCCTCCCAGAACGGTTTGCCGCCCTCCACCTCATCCCGGTAGAAGTGCGGCACCTGCTCACGCGGCAGGTCTAGCAGGGACGCCAGCACGGCGCGCTGGCAGTCTCCGTATTGCCCGGCATCGGGCTGGTGGGTGAATTCTTGGTCCGTTGGTGTCACGCCATTTCCCCCATTTCTGAAGCCCTCGCAATCAGCCTTTCGGCTTGCGCCTTGATCTGCTCGCGGGCTTTGATGCCCTCCAGGACCCTCGACATCACCATCAACGCCTTCGCGTGGCGCACCTTCCAGTGCGTGAGCGTGTTGGGCGACTGGCCATACTTCCTCACCAGGATCCGGCACACCAACTCAGCTGACATCCCATGCACGTAGTGGTACTGCAGAAGGCGCTTGGCTAGCGGGTCGTGAATCGACTGCCAGGCCTGTTCGAGCAGCCATCCATCCGCCACATCCTTCGGAACAATCTGCTGCGGTGCGCCCGTCTCATCCTGCCGGCTGAGTGCCGTCGCCAGCTTTGCCCAGGACGCGCAGTGCTTGGGCTGCCATCGTGGGTCTCTGACCACCCTGCCCCAATTCTCCAATCTCGCCTCAATCGTCATCAATTCCCCCGCTGGAACAACTCACACCGTCTGCCGTACTGACGGCGCTTGAACTTGCACTCTCTTTGTCTTTCGCCTGTGGCATCCAGGAACGGGGACCGATTGGCACAGTCCCCGCACGCTTTGTCTGCCCGCCGCTGCTCTTCCTGGCGTCGCATCGCGATCTCCTCAGGCGTCAGGCGGTACATGTAGCTGGGATGGATCACCGGCGCGCCTCCCGCTGCCAACGGATCCACGGCAAGCGGAACGCCGCGTGAAACTCCGCCTCTGCCTTGGCAACGTGGTCCAGATCCGCCCGGGAGGTAATGTCGCAGCGCTCCAAGATGCGGGCCTTTGCGTCCTCCGACGTCTCGCACGGCCGTCCGGTCCTTACAGCCACCATTCGACGAAATTCGGGGTTGTTGCAGAGCCTCGCCGCCAGGTTGGACAGCGGGCCGCCCTTCCGCTTTTCGGTCATACCTGAGCCCCCATTCCGTAGAAGGCGACCATCAGCGGGTGCTGCGGCGCCTCGATGACACGGGGCGCGGGCTGCGTCTTCACCCGTCGCTTCCACTCAGCCGTCTTATCGGGGTCTTCTGTCTTACGCAGGGCGCGGCGTACCTTTTGCTCGAGTGCCGCAGCCGTTGGCTCGCCCCGTGGCACGTCCACGCCGGGCACCGGCAGCCACATCGGGCGGGACGTACCGCGCGCTACCGGCTCGTAGTCGACGATGTGCGCCTGGTGCATGTCGCGGCGGACGTAGAACAGCCTCTCGATGTTCGCGTGCTTCTCTCCGGTGGCATCCGCCAGCTCATGGACCGTCCGCGCAATGCCGTCCGCACAGATCTCCTTGATGGCGATCCAGACGGGGTTCTGGTCGCCGCGCTGGGCCTTCTTCGTCAGCCCCAGCTTCACGGCCCGGCAGTTCACCGACCCGCGTGGCCGCCCCAGCTTGGCGGCGATGTCGGGCGACTTCATACCCTCCCGGTAGCATTGGGCCAGCGCAGCGTCGTCGGCCTCGGTCCACGGTCTCCTGATCATCGCTTCATCCCCCACAGAATCGAAAGTGCTACGGCAGCCATTACCAAGCCTGCAAACGCGTCGCAGATGTCAGCAGAAGTCATAGCGCACCCTTCGATGACAGCCACCAAGCGAAGGCGGCACCTACGATCAGCTCGAACACGAACAACTGCATCGTCCAGTGATGATTCGATGCCGGCCGCGCCGGTCTGGGCTGCGGTATTGCCAGAGGGCTACGAGGCTCCTTGTTCTCCATTCCTCACTCCACATCGACCAGCAGGGCCAGCAGCACACATAGGAAAGCGCCCACAGCAAGGATTACCGCCGGATGCGCATCGATATATCTGGTGGACAAACCCATCACCACGGCTATTGCCATCAGGAAGAAGTTGCGCGCACACGGCTTCACCGAACCTCCTTGATCTGGATACCCATCGCTGCCATGAGGTGCCGCTTGATCCGGTACCCCTCTGTCACTACGCCCTTTACGTCTTCGGTAATCGTCTGGCCATCGCTGTCCGTGTAGACAAAGTCCGCGATGTACTTCAGTGCCGGGCGCTTCCGCCCTTGGATCACCACCGGCGGTGACAGGAGAAACACCACCTGCCGCTCCAGCTCGCTGATCTGTCCTGCTTTCTGCAATGCCACCAGTTGAATCCATCGGTCCAGCTCGCGCCGGCTGTCGAACTTCATTCCCTGGTATTCGTGCTTCCGGTTGCCGTACTTACTCGGCTTGCGCGCCGGTATGCCCGCATGTCCGATGCCAGTTGCACCGCCGCTGGCCGCCCCCGGTACTTCTCCACCTTGACCAGATACGCCGTCACCTGATCGTCCGGCCTTCCCGCCAGCCACCGCACCTCGCACTCGTGCCGCCAGGCCTCGTCCGTTCGCATACCGCCCCCACATGCTCGTCATGCCTGCACCTCGATGGGCGGGTGCCCGTAGAAATGCTCGTGGACACTGGCGTAGCGGTCGCTCTTGTCCTTGAGTAGCTGACCGAGCATGTCTTCCATCCAAGGCCCCTCGCCAGCGGCCTTGAACACCCTGACCTTGAAGTCTTGGAAGTTCTCGTTCCGGTCGCGGCGCCACTTCACCCCGTGCTCACCGCCCTTTGCCTCAATCGCGCTTGCTCCGCCGCGCCACCACTGCCCGGATTCTGATGGCGATGCCCTGGCGTCTGGCACCGTGCCGGCACTTGCAACGGCCTTGGCCGCCTTCTCGCGGGCGGTGGTGATCATCGAAAGGATGTACTTGGCATTCGGCTTGTCGCCTGGCTTCCGCTGCTGGAACACGTCCACTGTCTCGACGATCTCCTGGTCGGTGACCGCCAGGCGGACCATGTCCAGGACTTCCGCCGAGTTGCTGGTGACCGGCATGCCGTGTTTGCGTAGCAGGATGCGGATCTGCACGGGGCGCGAGTTTTCCTCGCCGGTCTGCTTGTTCTGCAAATGCGATGTGGTGTGATCCCCGGCTTCCGCGCGACCACTACCGCCTCCATCACCACATTGTTTTTCTCTTATCTCCTCTCCTCTACTCTTATCTGGGGCGTCACACTGCGTCACATGTGCGTCACCGTGCGTCACCGTGACGTTTTCGACAGGAGTAGTGGGAGGCTGATCAACTTGTGCCTGAGCCGCGCGCTTCCTGTCTCGGTAGTCCCGAGTTCGCCCTGCGCTTGAGTCTTCGCGCTTCGGTTGTCGCTTGTCCCAGTTGGCAATTCGACCGTCGACGATCAGCCCCTTGGCCGCCATCGAATCCAGAATTGCCAGGCACGAACCGTCGTCGACATCGAAGAGAACGTCATGCGCGTCACAGTCAAACCCCGTGACACTGCCTCGCGTCACATCTGCGTCACACTGCGTCACAGAGCTTGCGTATTCGAGGATGGCCACCCAAAGGGTGATCACGGTCGTGAAGTTCTGGCCAGACTTCCGGGCGACCCACTTGAACTTCGGGTCATTGAGGGAGCCATGCCACCAGCGGAACCAGTCCATGCCTTACCCCCTCCCGGCGCCGTGAGACAATGCCCGTTCAACCACCGCAGGAGCACTGCAATGACCCCAGAACGCGAGGAATGGCTGTTGGACGCAATGATGTTCACCGGCCGCGTTACCAGATGCGCCGTTGAACCGTTTCACACCACCGCTTTCGGGGGCAAGACAGCGAGCCGAGTTACCCTCGAACTCGCTCGGGATGCAGCGATAGAAGACGAAGACTTCCCCAGCAGCCTGGTCGCGACCTTCGTATTTCCCACCGAGGGAAAGACCATCGAGCAGATTCAGAATGAAGCCTTCGAGCGCGCCGCGAAGATGCTCAAGCACACTGGCCCGGACAGGGACAATAAGCCCGATTGAGTCGATGTGGGCGGTCATGCGCTCTCCTCCACGCGCACCGCCGGCACGCCGTACATCCTCAGGCGATATGGCGCCCACCGGTCGTAGGCCTCATCCCACGCCAGACGCTTTTGTTCCTTCGTGTAGCGGCCGCCCTGATCGAGCTCGGTATGGCACCAGAAGCAGCCGGGTACCGACATGCGATCGTCAGCCTTGATGCCCTTCCCCTTGCCGTGCTTCAGCTGGTTGGAATGGGCCGGTACCACCGTGTCTGGGCGGTTCCGGCAGATGCCCGGGAAGCGGAGATAGCACTGCTGGCCGTGACACAGCAGGTCCGGGTGCAGCAGCGGGTTGACGCGGACGGCCTTGCCGTTCGCAATGATGACGACGACCATCAGAACAGCGCCCCCTGCGGATGCGGGCGGCGGACCGGCTTGATCGTGCGTCCGGTGATGCGGCATTCGCGCGCCGGGCCGTGCTCCAGCTCGCCCAGCTTGGTGCGCAGCTCGTTGACACGGCCGCTGACGGTGTTGATGGGCGGGCTGGTCAACTCGCACAGTTCCTGCAGCGAGTAGTCGGCCGGGTACGGCTGGATGACCAGCATGATCTGGCGCTGTCTGGCCGAGACCGTGCCGTCCTTCCCAATGTCCCGGTATGTCTGAATGCTGGTGTGCGCGACTTGTGTGTGCATGCCCTCTCCCCTACGCCTGCTGTCTGGTCGGCTTGTACTTCTCGTCCTTGTATCCGGCGTTCCACTCGAGGTGGGCGTCGGTACCGGGCATGTACGGGTTCTCCCCCGCCGCGCGGCCTTGCCGGAACGCCTCGGCGCCCTGCTCGCGCACCGCCGCGCGGCTCATGATTTCGTACATCCCCGCTCCCCTAGTGCTTCACAGACTGCTCGGCCTTGAGGTCAAGCCAGCCAGTCTTGGTGAACGCCTCGTTCAATTGCGCATCCGCTTTGGCCATCTCCTGCAGCTCTAGGAATGCGCGTTGCTTGTTGTCTCCGTGCTTTTTCATCGCCTGCCGGACTGCGCTCCTGGCAATCCGCAGCGCCACCCCTTCATCCATGGATCCTCGCTGCGATCTCTTCCATCAAGGTCAGCATCGCTCGGCGCGCCAGGTACTGGCTGATTGCCCGGTTACCAAGGACGCGCTCCACGTCCGCGATCTTTTCCGCCGGCAGGTCCCGCCTCGGTTTCCCGTTGGCATTCACCTTCTCCCGGTGGAAGTAGTCGCTCGAGTGCGATGGGTACAGGTCAGCCATGGCCGCAAGAATCTGCTTCGTCAGCCCATGGTTCGCCCGGTGTTCCCAGGCGAGCGCGCACGCGTCACGGAACGTCTTGCACTCCGCGATCAGGCTGGGCGAGAGAAACGGGCCTTGCGCGCCCGATTGCTGCTCGCTGACTGGCTGCAAGCCAGTACTGGGGCCGCATTCAAGCAGGTTCGCTGTCCGCATCGTTCTTGTCCTTATAGAAAGATTTCATCGGTTCCACGGTTGAATCCACAGTTGCGCGGAGCCGAAAATTTTTTTGCCAGGTGATCACTTCGCCCGGCCCGGCAGAAGCTTCTACCGGCAAAACACAGACACATCTGCATAGAGGCAATGACACACTCAACCGCATGTACACGTACGCCGAACGCCTCCGCTGGGCAATGCAACAGACCGAACCGCCGACCTCTCGGCGCGCTCTGGCTCTGCGCGTCGGCATCGAGTACCAATCCATCCAGTACCTGGCTGACCCAAACCGCAACGCGCAGGGCAGCCGCCACACAGAAGCCATTGCGCGCGCCCTCGGCGTTTCCGCCCAATGGCTCGCTACTGGAAAAGGCAAACCCCACCGCGGTCGCAAACAGCCTGTCGATCAGCGCCCTGCCCTTCATGACTGCATCCGGGACGTGCGTGAACTGCTCGCGCGACTGGAACGCATCGCACAAGCACTGGAAGACGGCCAGAGCGGGAACTAGTCAGGCGGCCAACGGCCGGCCAAACACCTCGGCGTGCATCCGGTCGATCGCGACAAGGGTGCTGCCTTTGCAGTCCCCTTGGCCGTTCAGAATTCGGTTCACCGTCGGCTGGGAAATTTGCAGGCGGCGACTAAGCGCTACCTCGCTCATCCCGGTGTGAGCCTTCAGTTCGGCAAGCTTGACTTGGTGGGTCTTGTCCATGCCTTAGTCTATTCATTGCCGCATAGCTTGTCAATGCGCGCGTGAATAGATGTTTGACCATCGCTATTCGCCGCCGTATATCGGAACCATGACAATCGCAACCCGCCTTGATCGCCTGATGCGCGCCCGGAACGTGAAGAGCCAGAGCGCCCTTGCACGCATGACTGGCGTCCCCCAGCCCACGATCAATCGCATACTCAAAGGACAGACGGACACTCCGGAGCTCGGGACGATCAAGAAGATTGCGACCACCTTCAATGTTCCAGCCACCTGGCTTGCTGAAGGCCCCGGCGACGATCCACCCAACGTCGACCCAAGGCAGGGAAGCGCCGGGCTTCTGGTGGCGGCCAATATGTCGCTAGAGGAACGGGTGAGGAGCGCGCAGCTAGAGGCAGCAAATCACCTGATCGGACTTCTTCCCTCGGCAGTCCTGTCCAAGTTGCTGGGCGCCCTGCAGCAATCCACCGAGACGAGCGACTTCTCGGTGTTCGATACGCCCTTTGACATCAACCTTGACGACGTTAGGGCAAAAGCCGCCAAAGAGATTTCAGGTGGAGAGCCAGACCCCGTGCCACAAAGCAACAAGCGGCTAAAAACCCGTTGACACGCCATCGCTAGACGACGCCCGCGATAGCGGGCTTTTTTTCGCCCCTGGGCGGCAGAGGCATTGGCCACCTAGCCGGCCAAACCCGTTGCATCCGACGGACGTGGGGTTATTCCCACACCCCATCCGAGTTAAGTGAGTACCTCAGAACTTCAGGCCGCCAAGAATGCCTGCGTATGAGGGGTCACATGAGCAACGTAGTCAGCCTCGCCGAGCACAAACGCCGGACAGGCCGAATTGATCGTTCCGCCGCGCTACCGCGCACCAAACAAGAAGACGCAATCCACCTATTCCGCCAGGACGACGGCACCTACAGGGCCTTCGTCAACGGCGCCTATTCGGAAGACGACCTCCTCTCCGTGGAGCATCTGACCGACCTGGCGCGCCGACTCGCGCGGGCCAAACGCCTCGAGGGGACGTAGCGGCCCGAACTATTCATTCGCGTATTGCTATTTCTATTCGTTGGTGTATAGTTCCCTCCATCGACGCGCCACGGCGCTCACTGGGAGATAGAGGGATGGATCTGCTCGTACCTATCGGAATCATGTTGCAGACGCTCGGCATAGTCGCAGCGTTCGCTTTTGCGTCCTCGCGTGGGTGGGTCTGAGCCATGGCCAAGCCCCTCACCCACGAACAGATCCTGGCATTGCCGCTCTCCCAACAGGGCGCGGCGATGGCGGAATACAAGCTCCGCGCCCGCCAGGCTGAACTCAAGGCTATGGCCCCGGCACTGCTGCTCCTCGATGCGGAGCACGCCGCCATCAAGGCCGCCGGCTACGACATCCACGCCGACTCGCTCACGCCTGCCTTCCGAGAGAAGCTGACGCTCCACGTCATGGCTTCCATCTTTGATGGTGGTGTGCGCCTGTATAGGGCACTGCTGAAGGCTGGCTTCGTGCTCAGCGAGCGCGATGACAGCACTCACACCGCGACGCTTCTCTTCAAGAAGGGCCGCCTCCGCCTGCGCATGTACATGGCGCCGAAAGACTTGGCGCGCGCCGAGGCTCCGGTTGAGATCAAGGAGGCGGCATGAACAACGATCACGCTGTTCAACGCCAGGCCGCCGCGGCCAATGACTACGACAAATTGCTCCGCGAGTACCAACTCGCGCAGATCATCATTGGAAACGCCTGGCAGTTGATGACCATCAACCAGCGGCTGGTGTGGGGCGAGCGGAATGCCACCGCTGCCGCCCGCCTCAGCGCTGCCTGCAAGGCTGCAGGCGCCGCCGTCATTGCTGAAGCCACCGGGAGCGCAGCATGAGCGCCACGCACACCCCCGGCCCCTGGTTCTACCAGGAGAACTCGGACGCCTATACGCACATCGTGCGCGCGGCCAGCAAGCCGAATCTCATCCTGGTTCATCTGCGCCAAGACACGTCCGGCGGCGCAGAGGCCGACGCCCGCCTGATCGCCGCGGCACCGACCATGTTTGACGCGCTCGCCGCCGCACGGCAGACGATCTACCAAGATCGCAAGAACATGTTCGACTGCCATGTGAACTTCCAAACCGGTGAAGTCCACGACGAGCTGGGCAAAGCGGGAATCGCTGCATACGACCTGGTCCTCAGGCAGATCGACGCGGCCATGGCCATCGCTACGGGGAGTCCAGCGTGAAGCTTCTCCGCGCCATCGCCTTCTGGGTCGGTACCGCCATCGGCGTAATTGCCCTCTCCGGCCTCTATGCCGCTTTCAATCCGGAAGCGCCCACCGCCACCCGTATCTGGAGGCAGTCATGAACACCGAGATCTTCATGCACGACCACGTGCGCGAGATGCGCGCCAAGGGCTGGAAGCTGAGCGGCCGCCTGCTGCCGAACGGCGACCTCGAATACGTCCGCCTCCACTGAGATCTGCCATGGCTAAGACCAAGACCAAAGCAACGAACACCGAGTCGCTGATGCTCACCATAACGAGAAAGCACCTGAGCGATGCCTTCAAGGCCGCCAGCCAGGCTGCACCGTCCAAATCGCCGCTGCACATTCTGACCCACATCAGGCTGCAGGCCACGGAGGACGTCCAGGCAGTGACCCTCACGGGATCAAACACCCACATGACCGTCCAAGCGACGGTTCCTGCTGAAATCTTCGGGGACTGCATCGACATTTGCCTGCCCGCCGACAAGCTTTCCGCCCTGGTCGGGATGACCGCAGAGGATGTGAGTTTCACGGCGAAGGACGCGAAGGTGATTGCGCGCGCTGGCTCGTGCCGCTTGACCATTCCGTCCCTGCCTGGGCGGGACTTTCCTGAAGCGAGGATCGAAGGCGAGCCCATTGCCGTGCTCGACGCGCCGGGCCTCACGGAGATGATCCCGACGGTGTCGTTCGCCGTGGCCGGGATGTTCCGCCATGACAAGCCCATCCTGCGAAACCTATGGATCGAGTGCGACGGCGAGGCGGTACACATGGTCGGCTGCGACAGCTTCATGCTGGCCGCGAATTCATTGCTGGTAGCGCCGGCAGAGTTCGGCGAGACCATCGCGCCGTTCGGCGTTTGCCTTGCGGCCGATGGTGCGGATCTGCTCTCGAAGGTTGGCGCGACCCGGTTTGAGATCTATGAGAAGCACATTGTTGGGAGCCGTGACGGGATCCGCATCGAGTGCGGACACCAGGGCGCCAAGTACTTCGATTGGCGCCGGATGATCCCCAAGGCTGACCAGTTCGTGACGTTCTCGCGCGACGAGCTGCTGCAGATCTGCCCGCTGCATCGCGTCTTCGATCAGAAGGGCGTGATCCGCTTCGAGCAAGACGGCGCTGACTGCGCAATCACGATCACCGACGGCATGCAGGCCGTCGACGCCGAAATTCCGGTCAAGGCGCGTAGCGAAGAAGCGCACCTAGACAACTCATTCGACGGCCCGAATCTCCTGCGCCTGCTCGGCCAGGTGAAGACCGACGACGTCGCGCTTTCATGGGCCAGCCAGGGGAAGCAGGACTTCTCCGTCTACCTCCTTCAGGACGGTAGCTGGCGCGGCATTCTCACCTCCCTTCGCGTGTAACGAGGACCCTGACATGACTATCGACGAACTCAAGCGGCAGGCAGCCAAGGCAGCAAGACGCGGCGACGTGGCCAAGATGGACGAGCTTGAACTTGCCTACATCAAGCTGGCCGTTCCGCTCACCGTGGCCGACTCCAGCTATGACGGCGACCGCGCAGTGATCCTCGCTTCGCCGATTCGCCTGTTCCGAGGTGCCGGGCCGAATGGTGAAACCCGCATCCAGTGGATGCGCTCCGACGGCATCTATGCGATGTCGGACATCAATGGCCACTTCATTGGCGAGCCCGACGACGCTCCAACGCTCTTCCCGCTCGAAATGGCGGCCTGATCAACCGGGGAAAGCGGCATCGACAGCCCCAAGTCACTAAACACCGTGGGAAGCCTCCGAGACCCTCCCCGCCGCAAGTACCCGACCCAACGCAGTACCCACGCAACTCAATAGGACTCCGCATGCAACAACTGCAAATCCCGCCGCTGTCCGAGGGCGAAATCTATGTCGGTGCCATCGGCGACAAGAACGGTGACTTCCACCACGTGATCCTGCTGCCGGGCGACAACGGCGACGCCACGTGGCAAGCCCAGATGGAATGGGCCAAGTCGGTTGGCGGCGATCTTCCGAACCGCGTCGAGCAGGCCATGTTGTGGGCCAACTTCCGCGACCAGTTTCAGAAGGATTGGTACTGGAGCAACGAAGTCCACCACAACAACGACGGCTGGGCCTGGTGTCAGAGCTTCGGCTACGGCACCCAGGACTACCGCCACCAGGGCAGCGAGCTTCGCGCTCGCGCCGTCCGCAGATTGCCCATTTAACCCTTCATCCATTCCTCTGGAGCGCATCACATGATCACGCTTGAACAGATCGAGGCCGAACACTCGCGCGTAGCCGCAATGATCGAGGCCTTCCGCGAACAGCTGCTGCCCACGGAGTACACCGTCGCCGGCGTGAAGATCCCGCTCGCGCCAGGTGAACGCTACGCGGGCCTCGTCCTCGGCGATGAAGGACAGCCGGACTACCACCTAATCCTGCTGCCCGGCGAAGTCGAGAGCGCCACGTGGAAGGATGCCTGCATCTGGGCCGGTGACCGCGACGCTTCGCTCCCTACACGCCGCGAGCAATCCCTCCTGTTTTCCAACCTGAAGGGCGAGTTTGAGTCAGCCTGGTACTGGTCCGGTGAGGAGCACGAGGAAAACGACGGCTGGGCCTGGTTTCAGTACTTCGGCTACGGCCGCCAGTACGGCAACCCCCAGGACCTCGAGCTTCGCGCTCGCGCCGTCCGCAGATTCATTCCTTCAGTAATTTAACCATTTGAACCACCGTGGCTCTGCACACCCAACTTCCGATCTACAAGGCGGCATACGGTCTCCTGGACGTTGTCACCGACTTGGTCAAGAACATGGCCCGCGATTTCAAGCGCAGCATCGGCGAAAAGATCAACGCCGAGTGCATTGAGATCATGGTGCTCGTGTTCCGGGCTAATGTCGCCGCCGACAAGTCGCCGCATCTGGTGGAACTGCTGGAGCGCCTGCAAGTGATCGAGCTGCTTCTGCGTCTCAGCATGGACAAGCGACTGATTTCCCGGACCGGCTACGCCAAGGCCATCGAGATCACGACCGGGATTGGCAAGCAGGCAAACGGCTGGAAAAAGTTCGCAAATCGCCCGCTTCACGGAGGTCAAGGCCGCCATGACTGAGCGATCTTTCAATCTGGTCATGCCGCTGGCTCACGAGGCCACCGACAGGCGCATCACGGATACCTCCGGTAGCTTCCGGGCAGCGTCCGGCGCAGTTTCCCAGCTGAGCAATCGGACGGGCGACGTGGATAGCATGATGGATACGGCTGGGCCTGGTATCAGAACTTCAACAACGGCAACCAGAACAACAACCACCAGAACAACGAGCTTCGCGCTCGCGCCGTCCGCAGATTGGAACGAAAGCGCCCCCTTCTCGTTTTACGAACTGCTCGAAGCCTATATCGACTGCCGCCGCACAAAGCGCAACAGCGCGAGCGCGCTGGCGTTCGAGGTCAACCTGGAGCAAAACCTGCGATGTCTGTACGACGAGCTGGCCGAAGGTATCTACACACCGGGACGGTCGAAGTGCTTCGTCATCACGCGACCAAAGCCCCGTGAAGTGTGGGCGGCAGAGTTCCGCGATCGCATCGTGCACCACCTTCTGTACCGGAAGATCGGCCCTCGTTTCGAGAGCTCCTTTATCGCCGACTCTTGCGCCTGCATCAAGGGACGGGGCACCCTGTACGCCGCTCGCCGCCTGGAAGCGAAGGTGCGAAGCATCACCCAGAACTGGTCGCGGCCTGCGTTCTACCTGAAGTGCGATCTAGCCAACTTCTTCGTAAGCATCGACAAGAGCATCCTGCTGCAGCTGCTGCGCGTGAAGATCACTGAGCCGTTCTGGCAATGGCTAGCCGAGCTTGTGCTGATGCACGACCCACGGGCTGATTTCGTCTACCTCGGCGATCGCTCGATGATGGAACTCGTGCCGCCGCACAAGCGGCTCATGGAGCAGCCGGCACACCTGGGACTGCCAATCGGCAACCTCAGCAGCCAGTTCTTCGCGAATGTGTACCTCAACGAGCTGGATCAGTTCGTGAAGCACCAGATCGGCGCGCGGCATTACATCCGCTATGTCGATGACTTTCTGATCCTGCACCAGTCGCCACAGTGGCTGAATGCCGCACTGTCGCGCATCGATGACTTCCTGCCGCGCGAGCTGCACGCACGTCTGAACCCAACGAAAACGATCCTGCAAACGGCCGCACGCGGCATCGACTTTGTTGGGCAGGTAGTACGGCCATGGGCACGTCATACCCGCGCCCGCTCGGTGAATGTCGCGGCGCAACGCCTGGCGCAGATGCCAGACGCCGATGTCTTCGATGCGGCCAACAGCTACTTGGGACTCACCCGCCAGGCTACGGCCAGCCACGTAGACCGCGCTTGCCTCGCAAAGGTGATCCGGGGCCGGGGCCACGCCGTGGATTTCGCCCTCACCAAAGCCTATCGCAAGGCGGACCGGAGGCAGGCATGACCCGGCTTGCGTTCGCAATCGCCCTGCTCGCTGCGCTCATAGCCGCCATGGCTTGGGGCACCCACCAAACCCTCCGTTGGATGCAACGGATTGCAGAAGGAGATCTCCCGATGGGAATCGTCAGCACCGCGACGATGATCGATCGCCTCACCAGGCGGATCGACACGCGCGACCTCCGTATGGACGAAGCCAGCTTTGTCCGAAGCCTCAAGGAAAAGGTCCAGCGTTCCAGCATTGTCGACCTGACCGCCGACGAAGTGGAGAAGCTCGACGAGATCCACGGGAGACTGTTCCAATGACACTCGCCTCTCTTCGTAACTGGGCCGCCGACAATTTCATCGCGGCCACCTTCCAGACAATGGGGCAGTACCGAACCGCACTGCTACGCGCAATCGACGAAGCGATCCAGCAGACCTTCCAATTGCGCGTGAAGCCCTGGATGCTCGAATGCTTCGGCGCGGAGATCTCGGCAGATGCGGAGGAACGCAACCACCGCTTCCTCGAAGAGGCGCTGGAACTGGTTCAGGCGTGCGGCTGCTCCCGCAGTGAGGCGCACCAGCTCGTCGATTACGTTTTCTCCCGCCCGGTTGGCGAAAAGCACCAGGAGGTCGGTGGCGTCATGGTAACGCTGGCCGCGCTTTGCCTCGCGCAGTCGCTAGACATGCACGCTGCAGGTGAAACAGAGCTGGCCCGCGTCTGGACCAAGGTAGATCAAATCCGCGCGAAGCAGGCAGCCAAGCCAAAGCACTCACCTCTCCCTCAGCATGTTCCCGACGTCTATGCAGCATCGAGGGCACAGGATGCACAACCTGCAATCCAGTACAGCGACGAACTGACGCCTCGCACGCCTAGCGAGAGATCGGCCTACCTGGAAGGCGTCGAGGAAGGGAAAATGCGCGCTGTGCGTGATTGGCTCGCACAGTCGTCGGCACAAGTGACGCCCGTTGCCTTCGACCTAGTCGGCCTAGCTGACCGAATGCTGGCTCCCCGTGATCTCACCAGAGACGAGCGCGGCATGCTGTCAAACCCGGCGCTCCCGGAACTCGATGAGGGCGACGATGTGCGCGGGTTCCTTCTGGCATTTGGTATCGAATGCGAGGCCGTGCGCATGGAAACGGATTGCGACGATGAAGCACTCATCGAAGCAGTGTGGGAGGGCGCGAGCTGCGCCCCGTGGGCGCCGACGCCGCCAGATGGTGACGGGTGGATGCTTTCCGACATCTACGACACCGAGGATGGCCCCGTTGCGCTCTTCATTCGAAAGAAGCCGGCCGAGCCGCACAAGACGCGCCGGCAGCGCCAAGCTGAGAGCCAGCGAAAGCGTGATTCAGATCGCATGGACAAACTCATCGACGAAAGCTGGGATCTACGTTGCTTTGACATCGGCAGCAGCGAAGGTGATGGCGATGTCGGCTGGCGCGTCGTCGAACACCACCAGGCCGCACCACATGAGCGTGTAGTGGCCGAGGTATTTCGCGACGACCCACGCGCCGCCATCGACGCCGCCATTTCCCGCAAGCATGCGGAGGTGGAAGCATGAAAAAGACGGCCATCATTTCCGAGTGCGGCACTTACCGGTATCGGCTCGGCCGGCGCTGGGCGGATGGCGGCTGCATGCTGTTCGTCATGCTCAACCCGAGCACGGCCGACGCGGAAGTCGACGACCCGACCATCCGCAAATGCATGGGATTCGCCTCGCGTGCTGGCTTCAGCGCAATTGAGGTGGTCAACCTGTACGCCTATCGTGCGACGGATCCGAAGGCATTGAAGGCGGCGGGCTGGCCCGTCGGTCCGAAGAACCATGAGCACGTATCCCACGCGATGCTCGACACCATCCACGGTGACGGCATCGTAGTTGCAGCCTGGGGTGCGAATGCTCGTGGTCGGCCGGAGGCATCTTCCATGCTGGAGAAGATGGCACGAACAGGCTTTGCGGCACATGCCCTGCGGATCCTTCCCGACGGCACGCCAGCTCACCCGCTAATGCTGCCCTACAGCTGCAGCCCAACAAAGATGGAGGTGTCGGCATGAGCCGAAGCGGATACACCGACGATTGCGAGAACCTCGGCCTGTGGCGCGGCGCCGTCGAGCGGGCGATTCGTGGCAAGCGCGGGCAGCAGGCTCTGAAGGAGATCGCTGCCGCCATGGACGCGATGCCAAACAAGGTCCTTGCTGCCGAGTCGCTCGTCACAACTGACGGCGAGTTTTGCACGCTAGGCGTGTTGGGTGCGTTTCGCGGCCTGGACATGGCGCCTATCGATCCGGAAGACCCTGACCAAGTGGCCAAGGCCTTCGATCTCGCCCCTGCCATGGTGCGCGAGATCGTCTTTGAGAACGACGAAGCCATGGTCACGTGGAAGCACGTGGATGTGGAGATCACGGGCCCGGTACGCCCGTACTACCCGGAGTACGGAAATCACATCGTCCGGACGATGGTTGACATACCGGAAAGCGACCTGGGCCCGATGCGCTGGAAGCGCATGCGGGAATGGGTCGAGCGACATCTGGCTAAGGAAGCAGCACGGCAGAGCCATGAACATCCCTGACGACCTCACCCTCTACTCTACGGTCCACGGCCACGGCGCCAACGGCCTGGCGTTCTACCGCTATGCCGATCAGGATGGCTTTGGCGTTCACCTGGATGCGCGACGCGAGTCGTACGGCAAACCCTTTGTGAACTCGTTCTGGCTGGAGGCGCTGCCCGAACAGCGCTTTCCGACCATGCCCGCCCTGCAACTGGCCGCACGCGATCTGACCGACGACCAGGTGGCCACCGAGCGCGCAAAGTATCCGCTGATCCGAAGCTCCCGCCCGGTCGGCGAGCGCCGGCATCAGAACCTTTGCCGCCTGTGCCCACGGTCCGCCGGCCAGCCAGGTGCCGTGATCGTCCATCTGGCCAGGAACTGGAATCCAGCTGTCGACCGCTATGTCGAGCTTTGCGACGCCCACGGGAGCCTTTCTGACAACCCCGCCGCGCTGGACGCGGCACTCGAAGCCGAATTGGCAGAACGGAAGGCTCGCGCTGCCGCGCAGGGCCTCCCGTGGATGATGTAACGCAGGAATGGAGTGAGAAATGAGCGAACAAGAACTACTCGACCGCATCATCGAGGAACTGGACAAGAGAATCCGCCCGATGGCCCACATCCCGCTTGAGGCGCAGCTTTGGTCAACGAAAGAGATCGGCGAATACCTGCAGCGGCCCGCCAAGGTGGTGCGCGAACGCGTGGTGAACGTGCCCGGTTTCCCGGCACCGATCCGTCTTCCAAACCCGGGCAGCCTCGGCAAGGCTCAGCCGCGCTGGAAGGCGATCGAGGTCATCAAGTGGGTGGAGTCGTACCAGGGCGGCAAGATGGGCCGCCCTCGCAAGCCGGACTAGCCCAGCCGCAGCGCCAGTTCGGCGGCGGACTCGTTGTAGTAGGTCCGCAGCTCGCTGAGGTTGGTGTGCCCGGTCATCCGGGCCAGCGCGAGCACGTCGAGCTTCGTCGAGAGCCTGGTGATGGCTTCGTGGCGGGTATCGTGGAACGTCAGGTCGGCAATGCCGGCCTTTTCCTTTGCCTTCCGGAACAGGGCATCCCGGCTGGCGGCTGGCAGCGCAAACAGCGGCTTGCCGTCGTCCACTTCCGGCAGCATCTTCAGCAGTTCGATGGCGCGCGTGGAGAGTGGCACGTCCCGGGCACCGCCATTCTTGGTCATCGGAAGATGGGCGACGCGCCGCTCCAAGTCGACCGTGTGGGAGGTCAGGCCCAGTAGCTCGCCAGAGCGCATTGCAGTTTCGATGGCCAACAGGAACGCCACGGCCACTCGCTGGGACGACAAAGCGACGGGGTGACCCTCGTAGTAGCCCAGGGCCAGGGTTATATCCTCGATCTCCTTGTCGGAGATGCGCCGGTCGCGCGGCGGCGAGTCGGGCGGCCGCCGGACGTTCTTCATGGGGTTGTGTGTCAGCCAGCCCCACTCCTCATGCGCCACCTTGAAGGCGTGAGAAATCAGGGACATTTCGCGCGACACCGACGCGCCGGCGATACCCGGCTGCTCGTCCGTCCCGCGCTGCCTGACGTCGCGCCAAGCAGCAATGTGGGCGGGCTGGAGGTCCGCCAGCTTGATGTCTCCGAACTTCCGCCCCAAGACGGCAATGTCGCCAATGAGGTCCAGCCGGATGACCTCCCACCGCTCACCCTTCTTGGCCGGGCTCACCTTCTCGGCGTAGGTCTTCAGAACGTCGCGCACGGTGTGGGTCTTGCTCCCCGTCCCGCCGCTGATCGAACGCAGTTCAGTCTCGCGCTGAGACGCCCAAGCTTGGGCCTCCGCCTTGGTATCGAGGTTCTTCGAGTCGCGCGTGCCCTGGACATAGACCTCGGCGCGCCAGCCATTCTTGACCTTCCGAAAGGAAGCCATGCGTAACCTCAGCGTAAATTCGGCGTAATGACGCGTAGTTTAGTGAGGTTTCGTGCGGAATTTCAAGGGGTCTGTAGAGCCACACGGCGGGCCGTAAGCCCTTGTATTACCGTGGGTTGCGGCGTTTTTGGGTGCCGTGTGGCTTTGGTATTTGGTGCGAGGGAGGGGACTCGAACCCCTACACCATTGCTGGCGTCAGGACCTAAACCTGGTGCGTCTACCAATTTCGCCACCCTCGCAGTCCTGGACCGGGCTTCCATCAAGCAATTCCACAAAGCAAAAAAGGCGGCTGGAACTGCCCGCCTTCTTCCGCCCTATTCCTGCCGTGGCTTGCTTTTGGCGCGTTGCGCGCCGGAATCCGGTTCGTGCCGTTGGCGTTACTTCTGCCAGCGGCGCAATAAGGATGCGGATTGTAGCGCAAGGCGGCAGGGGAATCCAGTCCCCTGCCCGCCTTGCTGACGCTTGCTTCGGATTACTGGCGGGCGCGGATGAAGGCAATGACCAGCACCGTGGCGCAGGCTTCCAGGGCGGCCACGAAATACAGGCCCGAGGACAGCTTGCCGGTGGTGGATTTGAACCAGCCGATCATGTACGGCGCCACAAAACCGGCCAGGTTGCCGATCGAGTTGATCAGGGCGATGCCGCCGGCGGCGGCCGTGCCGGCCAGGAAGGCCGAGGGCAGCGACCAGAACACCGGGAAGGCGGCCAGGATGCCGATCGATGCCACGGTCAGCGCCACCAGGGCCAGCACGGCGCTATGCAGCCAGAGGCCGGTCAGCGTCAGGCCCACGGCGGCCAGCAGCGTGGCCAGGGCGCAGTGCATGCGGCGCTCGCCGGTGCGGTCCGAATGGATGCCGTTGAGGACCATCGCGATGGTGCCGGCCACGAACGGGATGGCGGAAATCAGGCCGATCTGCAGGTTGCCGTGCACGCCCAGTTCCTTGATGATCGATGGCGACCAGAACGCGATGGTCGCGTTGCCGCTGACCACGCAGAAGTAAATGGCCGCGCAGATCCAGACGCGTGCGTTGGCAAAGGCGTCCTTGAGCGCCGAATGCTTGGCCGGGTCGCGGGCTTCGTTCTCGATGTCGCGCGTGACGATGGCCTGTTCCTGCTGCGACAGCCATTTGGCGTTCACCGGCTTCTCGGGCAGGTACATCAGCACGGCAATACCGGCCAGTACCGACGGAATGCCCTCGATCACGAACAGCCATTGCCAGTTCGACAGGCCGTCCACGCCGTCCATCACGGTCATGATGAAGCCGGCCAGCGGGCCGCCGATCACGCCAGCGATGGCGAACGACGTCATGAACAGGCCGTTGATACGGGCGCGCCGTGCAGCCGGGAACCAGTAGGTCAGGTACAGCACCACGCCCGGGAAGAAGCCGGCTTCGAAAATACCCAGCAGGAAGCGCAGCGCGTAGAACTGGCCCGGCGTCTTCACGAAGATCATCGCCATGGAGGCAAAGCCCCAGAGGATGGTGATGCGCGCCAGCGTCTTGCGCGCGCCGATCTTTTCCAGCAGCAGGTTGCTCGGCACTTCGAACAGGAAGTAGCCGATGAAGAAGATGCCGGCGCCCAGGCCGTACACGGCTTCACTGAATTGCAGGTCCTGCAGCATCTGCAGCTTGGCGAAACCGACGTTGACGCGGTCGATCCAGGCCAGGATGAACAGGAATACGAGGAACGGGATCAGGCGCACGGTGATCTTGCGGTACGCCTCGTTGCGTTGCTGCGCCAGTTGCGCGGGCGGCAGGCTCTCCAGGGCGCCGGGGGCGCCGCTCATCACGGAAGACATCGGTGACTACTCCTTGGGTGTGGTTGAACGGGGCGCCGCTACGTTGGCGGCGCCCTCTCGCATTGCGCTGTGCTGGCGCTTCGGGCGCGGTGCCCGTGGGAATCCGGCCGGGGAAATTCAGCCGCTGCTGCGGGTGCGTTACTTGCCGAGTGCCTGCTCGATGGCGGCCGACACCTGCAAGGTGCGTGCGTCGCTGCCAGTCAGTCCGCAGACGCCCAGGCCCATGCCCTCTCCCATCGGCAGCGATGTGGCGCAGCCGTCGAGGAAGTTGATCACGCTGGCGTTGCGCAGCACCAGGCCGTTGGTAGCGAAGAAGTCCTCGTCGCGCGTCAGCGCATCGAGTCGCGGCGGGCGAACAGCCACGCTGGGCATCAGCCAGGCATCGGCGTCGCGCAGCAGGCCGGCGGCGCGTTGCTGCATAGCGCGGCGCTCAGCCAGCAGCACGATGTAGTCGGTAGCCGTCAGCTTCTCGCCACGGCGGATGCGTTGGGCCACGCGTTGGTCGTACTGGTCGCCCTTGGCTTGCAGCAGTTCGCGATGCCAGGTCCACGCTTCTGCAGCCGTCAGGCCGCCAGCGGCGTTGATCTCGGGCAGGCGGCGCAGTTCGGGGAAAGCGAACTCAACGATGTGGGCGCCCTGCGCCGACAGCTTGACGAGCGTGGCCTCGAATGCCTGCGCCACCTCGGCTTCCACGCCGTCGCCCACGAAGTCGCGGGTCACGTACAGGCGCAGGCCGCGCAGGTCGGCGGCGCGCGTGTCGAGCGTCTCGCCGCTGAGCACGGCATCCACGGCCGCGCAGCACGCCACCGACCGGGCCAGTGGGCCGGCTGAATCGAGCGACGTGGAAAGCGGCACCGCGCCGTCCAGCGGCACGCGCCGTGCGGTCGGCTTGAAGCCGGTCAGACCGCAGAACGCCGACGGAATGCGGATCGATCCGCCGGTATCGGTGCCCAGCGCCGCCACGGCCATCTGTTCGGCCACGCTGACGGCGCCGCCCGACGTCGAGCCGCCGCTGATGCGCTCGCCATCAAAAGGCGTGCGCGGCGTGCCGTAGTGCGGATTCAGGCCCAGGCCCGAGAACGCGAACTCGCTCATGTTGGTGCGGCCAATCAGCACTGCACCAGCGGCGCGCAGCCGGGCCACCGCCGGCGCATCGGCCTGGGCCGGCGCGTTGCCGTCCAGCGCCTTCGAGCCGGCGCGCGTCACCTGCCCACGCACATCGAACAGGTCCTTGATCGATACCGGCAGCCCGGCCAGCGGCGATGCCACGTAGCCAGCGGCACGCGCCTGGTCGGCAGCATGTGCCTGGGCCAGCGCGCCCTTGGCATCCACGCTCATGAACGCCACGCCACCCGCCTGCTGGTGACGATCGATATTGGCCAGCGCTTCCTCGGCCAGCGAAACGCTGGTGGTGCGGCCAGCCGCCAGCGCGGCGGCCAGTTCGGCGATGGTTGGTGCGATGGTAGGTGCGGTCATGGGCAGGCTCACTCGGCTACGGCCAGCGTTTCCACGCGATACACGTGGCGCAGGCTGCGGTTGCGTACGGGGTCGTGCAGTTCCACTTCAAAGGCTTCGCCGTGGCCCATCTCGCCGATCACGGCCTGGGTGCCACAGAACATCGCGGTGCCGGGCGGCAGTTGCGCCTCGCCGGTCAGGCGTTCGATCAGGTCGCGCGGGTCCAGCAGGCGCGTGACCTTGCCTTCCTGATACAGCGCGCGCTGGCCGTCGCGTACGCGCCAGCAACGCATTTCCAGCACGTCCCAGTGATCGGCTACCTCGTCAAAGCGCCACACCTCGCCGCCCATCGGCTTGGCGCACATCTGCTTCGACACCGTCACGTCGTACGCCTCGACCTTGCGGTCGGTGTGGTCGGAGCCAATGCCGACGTACAGCGCGTCGGCGCCCTGCAGCAGCACGAACTCGGTTTCGCCGGACGAGTCGTCGCGCGGCACTTCGAGCACGTCGGATGTGGTCAGCAATTGCGCGGCCAGCGGATAGAACGTGGGCACGGTGGCGGGCGGCTTCACGCCGATAGCCTTCAGTTCGTCGATGTGGTGCTGGACGGCGTCCATGTCGCGGCCAGTCCAGCCGGCGATGATCAGTCGTTCGATGTCGAGGGCGAGCGCGCCCCCGCCGGCTACCTGGAGATGCAGTGTCGGCATTGCTTGCTACCTGTTACGAGGGGAAAAGATTCGGTCAGAGGGTCCGGATGATGTTCTTCCGGAATTCGTCAATGTGTTCGCGGATCGCGTTGCGCACCGCCGGCACGTCGCGCCGCTCCAGGGCGTCGACGATTTCCAGGTGCTCCTGGTAGACGTTCTCCAGGTGCTGCGGGTCGGACAGCGACAGGAACCAGAAGCGCGCCTGCTTCTCGTGCAAGCCGCGCAGCAGTTCGGCCAGCACGCGATTGCGCGAGGCGGCCGACATGGCGGTATGGAACTTCAGGTCCAGCGATGCCAGCGCCGGGATGTCGCGGCGGGCGATCAGCTCCGGCGAGCGGTCGACGATCTCGCGCATCGCCTTGAAGTCGCTCTCGTGCCCGCGCTCGCAGGCCAGCGTGGCGCACAGCATCTCGTTGGTGGCGCGCACCTCGATCATGTCCAGCACTTCGTTCAGCGACAGCGGCGTCACCAGCACGCCCTTGCGCGGCAGGATCGACACCAGCCCTTCCACCTCCAGCCGATGCAGCGCCTGGTGTACCGGCGTGCGGCCAAGGCCCAGCAGCGCAGCCACCTGGGCCTCGTTCAGCGGTTCGCCAGGGCGGAATTCGCACGCGATGATGCGGCGCTTGATTTCGGTATAGGCCTGCTCGCGCAGCGCGGCGCCGCTCTGGGCGAGCGTCGGGACGGCGGGCGGGTTGTCGGCGTTGCCGACGAGGCGGATCGGGTTGGCCACAGGCTAGGTCCGGTCGGGCTGTGTTGAAGTTGTTGTGATACTAGTGTGATATTTCACTAAGGACAATGGGGAAATGGGTGGGGTAAACACTAGGGAGTGGGGTTTCGGGGTGTTTGGGGTGTGCGGTGGGCGTCGCGCGTGGGTTCGATGTCGTTGGGCTGACAAGTTGGTGCAAGGTGGCATCCATCGTGGTGCAGGTGGTGGAGTGCGTGTGCCATTGAGGGGTGCCGTTTCCCGTCTTTCGATTTGCTCCCCTCTCCCTCTGGGAGAGGGGCTGGGGGTGAGGGCGTTGAGGCTCTGCTTGCCGACGGGTCGAAATTTGAACTGCCGGGCCCTCTCCCCCAACCCCTCTCCCGCGTTGCGGGAGAGGGGAGCAAACCAAGGCGTTGCGGGAGAGGGGAGAAAACCGGCGGTGCGCCCTATCTCGCGTGCTCCAGCATGGCTTGCAGCAGTACGTTGGCGCCGGCTTCGATGTGCTCGGGCAGCGCGTCTTCCAGTTCGTTGTGGCTGATGCCGTCCTTGCACGGCACGAAGATCATGCCCGTGGGCGCGCGCTGGGCCACGTAGACCGCGTCGTGCCCTGCCCCGCTCACCACGTCCATATGGGGCAGGCCCAGTGCAGCCGCCGCGCGCCGCACACTGTCCACGCAGGCCGCCGCGAATAGGCAGGGTTCGAACTTGACCACCTGGCGCACCTGCACGGTCACGCCTGCCGCGTCAGCGATGCCCGCGAAGGACGCGCGCATGGCGGCGTCCATGCGGTCCAGCCCGTCCTGCGCCAGGTTACGGAAGTCCACCGAGAAATCGACCTGCCCCGGAATCACGTTGCGTGAGTTCGGCTTGATCTCGACAAAGCCCACCGTGCCACGGCCATGCGGCGCCTCGTCGCGCGCGATGCGGTTGACGGCT
Source organism: Cupriavidus pauculus (assembly GCF_022179805.1). GTDB lineage: Bacteria > Pseudomonadota > Gammaproteobacteria > Burkholderiales > Burkholderiaceae > Cupriavidus > Cupriavidus pauculus_E. The sequence continues at coordinate 57,233 of NZ_BPUO01000001.1, forward strand.
TCGATCATGCGCGCCGACGCAAGCAAGGCATCGTGCCGCAGCGCCAGCGGCGTAGGCCCGGCGTGGGCGTCCTGGCCGGTCACGGTCACGTCGTACCACTGCTGCCCCAGCGCGCCGCTGACCACGCCGATCGGCAGGCCGGCTGCTTCCAGTACGGGCCCCTGCTCGATGTGCGCCTCGAAGTAGGCCGCGTACATGCCGCCCGGCACCTCGCCCGCCGGCTGCTCGCCACGGTAGCCGATGGCCGCCAGCGCATCACCCACGCGGATGCCGTCGCGGTCTTGCTGCGCACGGGCGAACCCGGCATCGAACACGCCCGCGAACACGCCGGAGCCCATCATCACCGGGGTGAAGCGCGTGCCCTCCTCGTTGGTCCAGAACGCCACCTCCAGCGGCGCGCGCGTGACGATGCCCAGGTCATTGAGCGTGCGCATGACCTCCAGACCGGCCAGCACCCCGAAATTGCCGTCGAACTTGCCGCCCGACGGCTGCGTGTCGATATGGCTGCCGGTGGCCACCGCAGGCGCGGCTGGGTCACTGCCCGCGCGCCGCGCGAAGACGTTGCCGATCTCGTCGGTGCGCACCTCCAGGCCGGCATCGCGACACCACTGCACCACCAGGTCGCGGCCCTTGCGGTCTTCCTCGGTCAGCGCGATACGGCACACGCCGCCCTTGGGCGTGGCGCCGATCGCGCCCAGGTCCATCAGCGATTGCCACAGGCGGGCGCCATTGATGCGGGGAGTGAATTGCGAATCCATGTCTATGTTGTCTGTGGTGAGTGAACATCGAGCAACGATCCAGCAAGAAGCAGACCACGACGCGAATGATCCATCGATGGTGCATGACCACTGGCACATCACTTGCTAGACGGTACGCAGCCATCTCATTCCCCTCACCATCAGGAGCCCTGCCTGTGAACCACTCCAAGTCTCTCCGCGCGAAAGGTCTCGCCGTCGCACTGTCGCTGCTCGTCTTGCCAGGTGCGGCGATGGCCGACAAGGTGCTGCGCATCGGCATGACCGCCGCCGACATCCCGCGCACGCTGGGCCAGCCCGACCAGGGCTTCGAGGGCAACCGCTTCACCGGCATCCCGATGTACGACGCGCTGACCGCCTGGGACCTGTCCAAGAGCAACGGCCCGAGCCTGCTGGTTGCGGGCCTGGCCACCGAGTGGAAGGTCGACGACAAGGACAAGACCCAGTGGACGTTCAAGCTGCGTCCGGGCGTGAAGTTCCATGACGGCTCGCCGTTCAATGCCGATGCCGTGGTCTGGAACGTCAACAAGGTGCTGGACAAGACCGCCAAGCAGTTCGACCCGAGCCAGGTGGGCGTGACCGCGTCGCGCATGCCCACGCTGCGCAGCGCGAAGAAGATCGACGACCTGACCGTGGAGCTGATCACGGCCGAGCCCGATTCGTTCCTGCCCTACAACGTGTCGAACCTGTTCATGGCGTCGCCCACGCAATGGGAGAAAAAGCTCGCCGCCGTGCCGGCATCGGTGACCGATCCGGCCGAGCGCAGCAAGCAGGCGTGGGTGGCCTTTGCCGCCGACGCCTCGGGCACGGGCCCGTTCAAGATGACCCGCTTCGTGCCGCGCGAGCGCCTGGAACTGGCAAAGAACGCCAGCTACTGGGACAGCAAGCGCACGCCGAAGATCGACAAGGTGGTGATGGTGCCGATGCCCGAGGCCAACGCACGCACGGCGGCACTGCTGTCCGGCCAGGTCGACTGGATCGAGGCGCCCGCGCCCGATGCCATCGCGCAGATCAAGAGCCGTGGCTTCGAGGTCTACGCCAACACCCAGCCGCATATGTGGCCGTGGCAGTTGTCATTCGCGCCTAACTCGCCGTGGCTGGACAAGCGCGTGCGCCAGGCCGCCAACCTGTGCGTGAACCGCGCCGGCCTGAAGACGCTGCTGGGCGGCTACATGGCCGAGGCCAAGGGCATTGTCGAGGCGGGCAACCCGTGGTGGGGCAATCCCAAGTTCGACATCAAGTACGACCCGAACGCGGCCCGCAAGCTGATGAGCGAAGCCGGCTACTCGGCGGCCAAGCCGGTCAAGGTCAAGGTGCAGGTGTCGGCGTCGGGCTCGGGCCAGATGCAGCCGCTGCCGATGAACGAGTACGTGCAGCAGAACCTCAAGGAGTGCTTCTTCGACGTGGACTTTGACGTCGTGGAATGGAACACGCTGTTCACGAACTGGCGCGTCGGCGCCAAGGACGCCAGCGCGCACGGCACCAACGCGATCAACGTCAGCTTTGCGGCGATGGACCCGTTCTTCGCCATGGTCCGCTTTGTCAGCACCAAGACCCAGCCACCGGTTTCCAACAACTGGGGCTACTTCGGCAATGCCGAGTTCGACAAGCTGATCGAGACGGCACGCACCTCGTTCGGCGAAAAGGACCGCGACGCCGCGCTGGCCAAGCTGCATGCGCGCATCGTCGAGGAATCGCCGTTCGTGCTGATCGCGCATGACGTGGGCCCGCGCGCCATCTCGAAGAAGGTCAAGGGCGTGGTGCAGCCGCAGAGCTGGTTTATCGACATTGCGACGATGTCGATGGATTGAGGTTGAAATTTTGCGTTGGTTTGGCTCCCCTCTCCCATGAATGGGAGAGGGGCGGGGGGTGAGGGCCAGCGCATCAAGCTGCGTTCCACGTGGTCTTTTATCGACGGCCTGCCCTCACCCCCAACCCCTCTCCCGCATGCGGGAGAGGGGAGCAAAAACAAAGAAGACTCCAAACACCCACAAGCCGGCAACAGACCATGACTTACCTGCTACGCCGCATCGTGTATGCGTTGCCGATCCTGCTTGGGGTCGCCCTGCTCTGCTTTTCCCTGGTCCATATCGCGCCCGGTGACCCGCTGGTATCGGTGCTGCCGCCCGATGCCTCGGAAGACCTGCGGCGCCAACTGACCGCGCTGTATGGCTTCGACAAGCCGTTCCTGGAGCAATTTGCCCACTGGCTCGTGCGTGCGCTGCATGGCGACCTGGGCACGTCGATCGCGACCAACCGCCCCGTCATGAGCGAGGTGGGTAAGGCGGTCATCAACTCGATCCGGCTGGCCTCGGTGGCCACGCTGATCGGCTTCACGTTTGGCTGCCTGTTCGGCTTCGTGGCCGGCTATCTGCGCGATTCGGTGCCCGACCGCGTTGCCTCGTTCCTGTCGGTGCTGGGCGTCAGCATTCCGCACTACTGGCTTGGCATGGTGCTGGTCATCGCGTTTTCGGTGCTGCTGGGCTGGCTGCCGGCCACCGGTGCCGGCCCCGACGGATCGGGTTCCTGGGCGTGGGATTGGGGACACATCCAGTACATGCTGCTGCCCGCGGTGACGATGTCGGTGATCCCGATGGGCATCGTGGCGCGCACCATCCGCGCGCTCGTGGCCGAGATCCTGTCCAACGAATTCATCGTCGGCCTGCGCGCGCGGGGCCTGTCGGAGTTTGCCGTGTTCCGGCACGTGGTCAAGAACGTGGCGCCCACCGCGCTGTCGGTCATGGGGCTGCAGCTGGGCTACCTGCTGGGCGGATCGATCCTGATCGAAACCGTGTTCTCGTGGCCCGGCACCGGCTTCCTGCTCAACGCTGCCATCTTCCAGCGCGACTTTCCGCTGCTGCAGGGCACCATCCTGGTCCTGGCCGTGTTCTTCGTGCTGCTGAACCTGGTGGTGGATGCGCTGCAGACCGTGTTCGACCCCCGCATCCAACGCAACTGAACGCCGCCATCAGGGAGCCCCCATGGAAATGACGTTGAACAAGGCCGTCGCGCCGCTGCCCGTGGAACGCTCGCCGGGCTACTGGGCCACGGTCGGGCGCCGGCTGTTGCGCAACAAGCTGGCGATACTGGCCGCGCTGATCCTGCTGGCACTGATCGTGATGGCGATCTTCGCGCCCGCGCTGACGCCGGCCGATCCCTATGCCTCATCGATCCTCAAGCGCCTGAAGCCGATCGGCTTCGAAGGCTACCTGCTGGGCACCGACGAACTGGGCCGCGACATGCTGTCGCGCCTGATGCTCGGCGCGCGGCTGTCGCTGTTCATGGGCATCACGCCCGTGCTGCTGGCCTTCGTGATCGGCAGCGCCGTCGGCATCGTGGCCGGCTACGCGGGCGGGTGGACCAACACGGTGATCATGCGCCTGACCGACATCCTGTACGCGTTTCCGTCGGTACTGCTGGCCATCGCGCTGTCCGGCACGCTGGGCGCGGGGGTGGGCAATGCGCTGCTCTCGCTGACCATCGTCTTCGTGCCACAGATCGTGCGCGTGGCCGAGAGCGTGACCACGCAGGTGCGCAACCGCGAATTCGTCGATGCGGCCCGCGCGTCCGGCGCATCGTCGCTGACCATCGTGCGCGCGCATGTGCTCAACAACGTGCTGGGTCCGATCTTCGTCTATGCCACGAGCCTGATCTCGGTGTCGATGATCCTGGCCTCGGGCCTGTCGTTTCTGGGCCTTGGCGTGAAGCCGCCGGAACCCGAATGGGGCCTGATGCTCAACACGCTGCGTACCGCCATCTACACGCAGCCGTGGGTAGCCGCCCTGCCCGGCGCGATGATCTTCCTGACCTCGATCTCGTTCAACCTGCTGGCCGACGGCATCCGTTCGGCCATGGAAATCAAGGAGTGAGCATGGCCGAGACCCCGATGTCCCCGACATCCCCGGCGTCCGCCGATGTGGGCGGCCCCGCCCAGCCGCTTGTGATCGCGCGCGACCTGGTCAAGCATTTTCCGTTGAAGTCGCCAGTGCCGTTCCGGCCGGGCGGCGTGGTGCGTGCCGTCGACGGCGTCAGCTTCGACGTGCTCAAGGGCGAGACGCTGGGCGTGGTGGGCGAATCCGGCTGCGGCAAGTCCACCACGGCGCGGCTGCTGATGCAGCTCACCGCGCACGACAGCGGCGAGCTGATTTTCGATGCGCAGGGCGTGGGCACGCCGCAACTGCCGATGAAGGCGTTCCGCAGCCAGGTGCAGATGGTGTTCCAGGACAGCTATTCGTCGCTGAACCCGCGCCTGACCATCGAGGAATCGATCGCTTTCACGCCGCGCGTGCACGGTGTGCCGTCGAATGAAGCCACCGAGCGTGCGCGCTATCTGCTGGAACGCGTGGGCCTGGAGCCGAATCGCTTTGCCGGGCGCTATCCGCATGAGCTGTCGGGCGGGCAGCGCCAGCGCGTGAACATCGCGCGTGCGCTGGCGCTGCGCCCCCGGCTGGTGATCCTGGACGAAGCGGTGTCCGCGCTGGACAAGTCGGTCGAGGCGCAGGTGCTGAACCTGCTGCTGGACCTCAAGGCGGAATTCGACCTGACCTACGTCTTCATCAGCCACGACCTCAACGTGATTCGCTACCTGTGCGACCGCGTGATGGTCATGTACCTGGGCAAGGTCGTGGAAATTGGCGATACCGCGCAGGTCTACGCCAACCCGGCCCACCCGTACACGCGCGCGCTGCTGGCGTCGATGCCGTCGATGGACCCGGACCACCGCACGCTGGCTGCGCCGTTGGCCGGCGATCCGCCGAACCCGATCAATCCGCCATCGGGCTGCAGCTTCCACCCGCGCTGCGCACGCGCCGAACCCGTGTGCGAACGCCGCGCACCGGCCTTGTCCGACGCGCTGGCCGGCCATCCGGTGTCCTGCCTGATGGCGATGCCCGACGGCGGACACTCGCTGCCGCTGCGCCGCATGACGCCGGGCTTGCACGCGGCCACGCCCTGAATTCGCCAGAGATTTCGATGTCCACAGACTCCACCACCCAGTCCCCTGCGACCCCAGCGTCCCCTACGCCCGCCGTGTCCGTACGCGACCTGCGGGTGACCTTCTCGGGCGGCGGCAAGACCATCCAGGCCGTCAACGGCGTGTCGCTCGACGTGGCACCCGGCGAGGCCGTGGCGCTCATCGGCGAATCGGGTTCGGGCAAGAGCGTGACGCTGCGCGCGCTGATGCGCCTGCATCCGCCGCGCCGCACCACGATGACCGGCGACATCCGCGTCGATGGCCAGCCAGTGCTGAAGCTGGACAAACGCGCGCTGGCCCGCATGCGCGGCGGCACGGTGGCCATGGTGTTCCAGGAACCGTTGCTGGCGCTGGACCCGGTCTACACCGTGGGCCAGCAGATCGTGGAATGCATCCGCACCCATCGCAAGGTGTCGAAGGCCGAGGCACAGGCGCTGGCGCTCAAGGCGCTGGAATCGGTGCGGATTCCCAGTCCGGAGCGCCGCCTGGCCGCCTATCCTCATGAGATGTCCGGCGGCATGCGCCAGCGGGCGATGATCGCGCTGGCGCTGTCGGCGCAGCCGAAGATCCTGCTGGCGGACGAACCGACCACGGCGCTGGACGCCACCGTGCAGATCCAGGTGCTGATCCTGCTGCGCGAACTGCAACGCGAGCTGGGCCTGTCGATTGTCTTCGTGACGCACGACATTGGCGCCGCCGTGGAAATTGCCGACCGCGTGGCCGTGATGTATGGCGGGCGCATCGTCGAGGAAGGCCCGATCCGCACGCTGATGCGCGAGGCGCGCCATCCATACACGGTAGCGCTGCTGCAGAGCCGCCAGCACGGCATGGAGCCCGGCCAGCGCCTGCAGACCATCGGCGGCGCGCCGCCGGACCTGGCCGCATTGCCGCCCGGCTGCTCGTTCGCGCCGCGCTGCCCGCACGTGCGCCCCGCCTGCCTGGCCGAAGTGCCGCCGGCGGTGACGCTGGGCGGCGGCCATCGCGTCAGTTGCGTGCTGGCGGCCGAACCGGCCTCCAGCGAATGCGCGGCCTGACACCGCCTATGCTTCCTTCACTTGTCACACAAGGAATTCCGACACCATGAGCCTGGCCACCCATCCCGCCCGCGCGTTCCTGCCCTACCCCGATGCCGCCGTGCCGAACGCCGCCGCCGGCCCGCTGCGCGGCCTGACCTTCGCGGTCAAGGATCTGTTCGACGTGGCCGGCTATCCCACGGGCGGCGGCAACCCGCATGTGTTGGCGCGCTCGGGCATCAAGTCGGCCACCGCGCCCACCGTGCAGAAGCTGCTCGACGCTGGCGCCAGGTTCGTGGGCAAGGTGCACACCGACGAGCTGGCCTTCTCGATGAACGGCCAGAACCACCACTACGGCGGCCCGTACAACGGCGCGGCGCCCGATCGAATCACGGGCGGCTCGTCGTCGGGCTCGGCGTCCGCGGTATCGAACCAGCTCGCCGACTTTGCACTCGGCACCGACACGGGCGGCTCGGTGCGCGCGCCGGCCAGCCACTGCGGGCTGTTCGGCATCCGTCCGTCGCATGGACGGATTTCGCTGCGACAGTGCATGCCGCTGTGTGAATCACTCGATACCTGCGGCTTTTTCGCGCGCGATATAGGTACCTTCGCCCGTGTGGCCAACGTGCTGCTGGGCACCGATGGCGATCCGCTGCCAGCCCGGCCCCGGCTGCTGCTGGCCACCGACCTGTTTGCACTGCCCACTCCCGAGGCACGTGCGGCACTGGCGCCGACTGTCGCGCGGATCGAAGCCATCCTCGGCAAGGCCACGGGCGTCGACGTGGCCGACCGGCCGTTATCCGACCTGTACTGGGCCTTCCGCTATGTGCAGGGATGGGAGGCGTGGCAGGCCGACGGCGCGCTGATCGAGCAATACGGCCTGCAGCTCGGCCCCGACGTGGCGGGCCGCTTTGCGTTCAGCAAGGGCGTCACGGCCGCGCAGTTCGAGCAATCGACCGCCGTGCGAAGCGAGTTCACCGCGCACCTGGGCCGCCTGCTGGGCCACGACAGCATCCTGATGCTGCCGACCATGCCCGACATCGCGCCGCTGCGCTCGGCGCCCATGGAATCGCTGGAAGACTACCGGACCGCCGCAGCGCATACACTGTGCCTGACGCCGCTGTCCGGTTTTCCGCAATTGAGCCTGCCGCTGTCGGGGCGGGCTGGCGCGCCACTGGGTATCTCGCTGATCGGGCCGAAAGGCAGTGACCAGAGCCTGGTGGCCGTAGCCGAGTCGTTGATGACGGCGCTGGTTTGATCCCCAAATCCGCATCCCTGCCAGAAAAGGAACGGTTCATGACCCGACTCCGCATCACCGCCGCCGGCCAGACCTTCATTGCCGAAACACACCCCGACGCGCCCGACACCGTGGCGGCCTTCATGAAGCTGCTGCCCTACCGGCAGAAGCTGATCCACGTGCGCTGGAGCGGCGAAGGCTGCTGGATTCCGCTGGGCGAGTTTAAGCTTGGCGTCGGCTTTGAAAACCACACCAGCCACCCGTCCGTGGGCGACATCCTGTTCTACCCGGGCGGCTACAGCGAAACCGAGATCATCCTGGCCTACGGCAGTTGCCGCTTTGCCAGCAAGATGGGCCAACTGGCCGGCAACCACTTCCTGACCATCGTCGAAGGCAAGGAAAACCTGCGCGCGCTGGGCACCAAGGTGCTGTGGGAAGGTGCCCAGGACGTGGTGTTCGAACTGGCGGAATAACCGGCCCAGTAGCCGGCCGGGTAGCTGGCGGGCGCGGGATTTGCCAGAATCACGGCATCGTCCCCACCCGCCGAGCGTTTCCCATGTACATGATCTACTGGACCGAAGCCACCGCCGAAGGCATGGCGCCGCATGCCCAGTCGTTTCCCGGCGACGCGCTGCGCGATGCGCTGCAATTTGCCGAAGCGCTGCGCCGGCGCCAGTTTGCCGGCGAGCCGGTGAGCTTTGTCACGCTGTGTTCGGAAAACCCGAACGCGGTGGGCAAGCCCGGCGCGGCGGATCCGCCAGCCGACTACGAATGGAAGAAGCGCCGGCCCTGATTGCCCCAGGCGCCCCCTGCTCAGCCCGCCAGCACGCCGCCCTCGTCCTCGGGCGGCTTGACCCGGAACCACGTGGCATACAGCGCGGGCAGGAACAGCAGCGTGAGCACCGTGGCCACCACCAGGCCGCCCATGATGGCCACCGCCATCGGCCCCCAGAATGTCGAGCGCGACAGCGGAATCATGGCCAGCACCGCCGCCGCGGCGGTCAGGATGATCGGCCGGAAGCGGCGCACCGCCGATTCGACGATCGCGTTCCAGGGCGGCAGCCCGGACTGGATGTCCTGCTCGATCTGGTCCACCAGGATCACCGAGTTGCGGATGATCATCCCCAGCAGCGCGGTAATGCCAAGCTGCGCGACAAACCCCATCGGCGAGTGCAGCAGCAGCAGCGTGGCGGCGGCGCCGATCAGTCCGAGCGGCCCGGTCAGGAACACCATCACTGCGCGCGAGAAGCTGTGCAGTTGCAGCATCAGCAGCGTGAAGATCAGGAAGATGCACAGCGGCAGCTGGGCGGCAATCGACGCACCGGCCTTGCCGCTTTCCTCGTCGGCGCCGGCAATCGTGATCCGGTAGCCGGCCGGCAGCGACGCGCGGATCGGGTCGAGCTTCGGGTTGATCTGCGCGCTCACGGTGGGGCCCTGGATGCCGTCGACGATATCGGACTGCACGGTGATGCCGAAGTCGCGGTTCTCGCGCCAGATCACGCCAGGCTCGGACTTCAACGTGACACGGGCAATCTGCGTCAGCGGCACGGCGCGGCCGGTGCTGGTAGGCACCAGTACGTTGTTCAGGTCCGACATCGTGTCGCGCTCGTTGCGCGGCGTACGCATGATGATGTCGATCAGCTTGTCGGCATCGCGGTACTGCCCCACCGGCACGCCCGTCAGCACCGCCTGCGTGGCCCGGGCGATGGCGTTGGTGGTCACGCCCAGCGCGCGCGCCTTGTCCTGGTCCAGCTCCAGGCGCAGCATCTTGACGTTCTCGTTCCAGTTGTCGTTCACGCCCACGGTATTGGGGTTCGCAGCCATGATCGCGCGCACCTGATCGGCCACCTTGCGCACGCCGGCCGCATCGGGCCCGATCACGCGGAACTGCACCGGGTACTGCACGGGCGGCCCGTTGGGCAGCAGCTTCACCCGGCCGCGCAACTGCGGGAATTCCGTGGCCAGCACGCGTTCGATGCGCTTGCGCAGCGCGTCGCGCGCCTCCACGGTCACGGGCATCACGATGGCCTGCGCCACGTTCGATTGCGGGAAGATCTGGTCCAGCGGCAGGTAGAAGCGCGGCGCGCCGATGCCCACGAACGACGTCACGCTCTCCACGGCCTTGTCGCGGCGCATGGCAACCTCGAAGCGCTTGGTGATGGCCTCGGTCTCGGCAAACGCGGTGCCTTCCGGCATCCACATTTCCACCATCAGCTCCGGGCGGCTGGAATCGGGGAAGAACTGCTTCTCCACATACTTGAATGCCAGCAGCCCCAGCGCAAACGCCACCAGCGTGATGGCGATCACGGTCTTGCGCCACGTGACGCACCAGTTCACCAGCTTGCGGAAGCGCGCGTAGAACGGCGTATCGAAGACCTCATGATGGCCGCCGTCGTGCGGACGCGTCTTCAGGATCAGGTAGCCCAGGTACGGCGTGAAGTACACGGCCGCCAGCCACGACAGCACCAGCGCCAGCGCCGTCACGGCAAAGATCGCGAACGTGTATTCGCCCACCGTGGAGCGCGCCAGCCCCACCGGCAGGAAGCCCGCCGCCGTGATCAGTGTGCCGGTCAGCATCGGCATGGCCGTGGACGTGTAGGCAAAGGTGGCGGCCTCCATCTTCGAGAAGCCCTCCTCCAGCTTGCGCACCATCATCTCCACCGCGATGATGGCGTCATCCACCAGCAGCCCGAGCGCGATGATCAGCGCCCCCAGCGATATCTTGTGCAGGCCGATGCCGAAGATGTTCATGAACAGGAACGTCACGGCCAGCACCAGCGGGATGGTCAGCGCAACCACCAGGCCCGGGCGCACGTCCAGCCGCAGCGGCCGGGTATGCAGGCCCAGCGCCACGAAGCTCACGCCCAGCACGATCACCACGGCCTCGATCAGCACGTGCACGAATTCGCCCACGCTGCGCTTGACGGCCTGGGGCTGGTCCTGCACCTGGTCCATCTCGATGCCTACCGGCAACTGACCGCGCATGCCATCGGTCACGCGGCGCAGTTCCTTGCCCAGCGCGATGATGTCGCCGCCCTTTTCCATCGAGATGCCCAGCCCGATCACGTCCTTGCCGTTGAAGCGCATCTTGCTGACGGGCGGGTCCACATAGGCGCGGTACACGTGCGCGATGTCGCCCAGCCGGATGTTGGCGATGCCGTTGGGGCCGCGCAGCACCAGGTTCTGCAGGTCTTCCACGTCGCCAAGCTGGCCCGTGACGCGCACCTGCAGGTTGTCGGTCGGCGTCACCAGCACGCCGCTGCCCGTGGGGTTGTTCTGCTCGGAGATCTGGTTGGCGATGGCGTTGATGTCGAGCCCAAGCTGCGCAAAGCGCGCCTGGTTGAACTCGATGAAGACCTTCTCGTCCTGCAGCCCCAGCAGCGTGACCTTGGCCACGGCCGGGATGCGCAGCAGTTCCTGGCGCACCAGGTCGGCGTACTCGCGCAGTTCCTTGTAGTTGAAGCCATCGGCGGACAGCGCGTAGATGGATCCATACACGTCGCCGAACTCGTCGTTGAAGAACGGCCCGCGCACGCCCTGCGGCAGCGTCTGCTGGATATCGCCGATCTTCTTGCGCACCGTGTACCAGATCTGCGCGGTGTCCTTGGCCGGCGAGTTGTCGGCCAATTGGAAGATCACCGTGGTTTCGCCCGGCTTGGAGAAGCTGCGAATCTTGTCGGCATACGGCACTTCCTGCAGTTGCCGCTCGATCTTGTCAGTCACCTGCACGGCGATCTGCTCGGCCGTGGCGCCGGGCCAGAACGCCTGCACCACCATGACCCGGAACGTGAACGGCGGGTCTTCGTCCTGGCCAAGCTGGAAGAACGCCAGCAGGCCGCCCACCAGCAGCACGACCAATAGATAGCGGGTCAGCGGCTGGTGTTCAAGCGCCCAGCGCGACAGGTTAAAGCGGGAATGTTCCATCTGCCGCCCTCAACCCAGGCGGCGGGACGAATCCAGCGCGCTCAGTTGCGCACCGGGATTGGACGCGGGCTGCGACGGCGCCACGCTCTGCATCGGCTTGACCTTCTGTCCCGGCTTGAGCAGGTGCACCCCGGCCGTAACGATGGTCTGGCCCGGCGTCAGGCCCTGGCGCACTTCGATCAGGTTGCCCTGCGCCTGGCCCAGCGTCACGGGCACGGGCTTCACCGTGCCGGTACCGCCCTGTCCGGGCTGGTAGATCCACACCTGGTTGGAACTCTTGTCCTGCAACAGCGCGGTCAGCGGAACGCGGATGCTGGTGGCCTCGCCCGTACGCGTGAACGACACCACGGCGGTCATGCCGATGCGCAGGTCCGCCGGCGGGTTCGGGATGCTGACACGCGTGGGATAGGTGCGCGTGACCGGATCGGCGGCGGCAGAGATCTCGCGCACGCGGCCCGGCAGCGCGCGCGTCGGGTCTGACCACGTATGGATCGAGACATCGGTGATGCCGCGCAGCATGTCCACCTGGTCTTCGGGCAGGCCGATGGCCACTTCCTTTTCGGCCGTCTGCGCCACGCGTACGACGGGCTGGCCCGGCGTCACCACCTGGCCCACTTCGGTATCGATGGCAGTGACGACGCCGTCCGCGTCGGCGGTCAGCACGGCATAGCCGGTCTGGTTCGACTGGTTGCGCAGATTGGCCTGGGCCTGGTCCAGCCGCGATGCGGCCGAATCGAACGTGGCCTGGCGGCGATTGAGTTCGGCCGCGCTGATGAAATTCTTGGCCGCCAGCTCCTTGTAGCGCTTCAGGTCGGCGGCAGCCAGGTCGCGGTCGGTCTTGGCCGCGTCGTGCTGGGCGCGTGCGCCCGATTCAGCCAGGGCCAGGTCGGTGGGATCCAGCCGCGCCAGCGGCTGACCCTTGCGCACGCTGGCGCCAACGTCGACCAGCCGGGCTGCGATCTTGCCGCCCACGCGGAAACCGAGCCGCGATTCGATCCGTGGGCGAACCTCGCCCGAAAACTCGAACTCGGTCTTGCCGGCCGCCGGGCTCAGTTGCATCACGCGCACGGGCCGCACATCCTCCACCGGCTCGGCCTTCTTGCCGCACCCGCCCAGCGCCAGCAGTCCGGCCAGGGCCAGCAGGCCCATCGCCATCCCGGCCGTCCGCGCGCGGCGACGCTTCGCGGGCGACGCCTGACGCGATTTCTGGAAGACCTCAACTTCATTGGCCGCAACTTCCGGCCCGGCAGATGGCACTGGCATGGACAAGCGTCTTGAGTCGTTGGATGGATCGGGGGCACTGCGCGGCACAAAAGCCGAAGGATGTAACTCTTGCGTCACCACCGGAGGGTTGGCGGCAACGACCCAGCCATCGGAAATGATCGGCCGGAAATAAATAACTTTTCGGTCAGTAATATAACGAGCGGCCTTGAGTGCGTCAAACGCCGGATGACGAACGGTTGTATCCGGCGACAAAATGTCGCGCGGCCGGCGCCGACTGTGCTAGTGCCCTATTCGCGCCCCGCCACCGCCGCGCGCTGAGGCCGATGTTACAATTCGCGGCTTTGGCGCCGCCCCCGCCATCCCCACCAAGAAAGAGATTGGCGTGACGCCCGATCAGTTTTGCCAGGACAAAGCCGCGAAAAGCGGTTCCAGCTTCTATTACAGCTGCCTGCTCCTCCCCCCCGACCGCCGCCGCGCCCTGACTGCACTGCAAGCCTGGCGCCTGGAACTCGACGCCATCGTTCATGAAAACCACGATGCCGGCGTAGCCCTGCAACGACTTGACTGGTGGCGCGCCGAACTGCGCCGCCTGTTCGAAGGCAATCCCAACCACCCGGTCAGCCACGCGCTGCAGCCATTCCTGGCCAGCCTGCCCCAGGCGGAAATGAGCCAGATGCTGGACGGCACCGAGATGGACCTGGCCCAGTCGCGCTATTTCGACGAAACGGTGCTGGGCCGGTATTGCCGGCAGGTTGGCGGCACGTTTGGCAAGCTGGCGGCGCGCGTGCTCGGGTTTTCCGACGACCGCACGCTGGAATTCGCTGAAAAGCTCGGCCTGTCTCTGATGCGCATCCGCATCGTGCGAGAAATGGGCCACGACGCCCGCCTGGGCCGTATCTATATTCCCGTGGACACGCTGCAGCGCTTCGAGGTGCCGGCCGCCGACGTCATGCAATCGCGCCACTCGCCGCAGTTTGCCGCGCTGATGCAGGATCAGGCCGCCCAAGCTCGCGCGCTGTACCAGGACGCCCTGGCGCTGCTGCCGCGCGCCGACCGCCGCGCCCAGCGCGCGCTGCTGGCGCTGGCGGCCATCCACCATGCATTGCTCGATGAAATCGAAGCGAGCCAGTTCCAGGTGCTGACCCAGCGCATCGCGCTGACGCCGATGCGCAAGCTCTGGCTGGCCTGGAAGACCTGGCTGCGCAACGGCTGACCGGCTGCGCCGGCCGCCCGTATCTAGTGAATTCCCGCTGTATCGACGTATTGCCGTATTGACGCCATGGACGCCATGACTACCGCCACGCCCTCCCTCGGCCAGCTGATCCTGGACCGTGCCGACGCCCTCGCCCAGTACTCCGACATGGAAGGCGGGCTGACCTGCGCCTACCTGACGCCGGCGCACGCCAGCGCCCAGGCGCTGCTGGCACGCTGGATGGAAGACGCCGGCATGACGGTGCGGATCGACGCCATTGGCAACGTGATTGGCCGCTACGCCGCCGATCCTGCCGAGCCGAATCCGAAGGTGCTGATGACCGGCTCGCACTTCGATACGGTGCGCAACGGCGGCTGCTATGACGGGCGGCTTGGCATCCTGCTGCCGATTGCCGTGGTCGGCGCGCTGCGCGATGCGGGCATCCGCCTGCCCTATCACTTTGAAGTCGTGGCGTTTGCCGAAGAGGAAGGGCTGCGCTTCAAGACCAGCTTCCTGGCCAGCAGCGTGCTGGCTGGACGCTTCGATCCGGCCCTGCTGGAGCGCGTGGACGTCGACGGCGTGTCGATGCGCGACGCGCTGGCGCAAGCCGGCTTTCCCGGCGCCGGCAGCCTGGATGCGCTGCGCGCGGCGGCGGTGGATCCCGCCACGCTCGCCGGTTTTGTCGAGGTCCATATCGAACAGGGTCCGGTGCTGCTGAATCGCGGACTGCCGCTGGGTGTCGTCACGCAGATCGCGGGCAGTAGCCGCTTCCAGGTGCGCGTGGAGGGCCTGGCCAGCCACGCCGGCACCACGCCGATGGACATGCGGCGCGACGCCGCCACGGGCGCTGCCGAGATGATCCTGCTGGTGGAGCAGCGCTGTGCCCAGGTGCCGACGCTGGTCGGCACGGTGGGTCAACTACAGGTACCCAACGGATCGAGCAATGTGATTCCGGCTGCGTGCGTGTTTTCGATGGATATCCGCGCGGGAGAAGATGGCATCCGCGAGGCCGCCATCACCGACATCGTGGCCGGCATCGAGCGCATTGCCGCGCGGCGCGGGCTGCAGGCAAGCGTGGAGCGGGTCACACCGGTCAACAACGCGCCCTGCGCGCGCTGGCTGATGGACCAGTTCGCGGCCGTATTGAGAAAGCGGGGGCTGGAGGCGTTCGAACTGCCGTCCGGCGCGGGCCATGATGCGATGATGATGCAGCGGATCACCGATGTGGCAATGCTGTTCGTGCGCTGCGGCAATGGTGGCATCAGCCACAATCCGGCGGAAACGATTACCGTGGAAGATGCCCAGCAGGCAGCCGAGGTGTTCGTGGATTTCCTGCGGCACTTCCGGACGGTGGCCTGATCAGCCGCCCCGATACATTTCCTTGCCGATGTCGTAAAGGTTCTTGCGCAGCGTCTTGCGTTCGTCGGGCGACAGGCGCTGGCTGCCGCCGCGCTGCCCTTGCCGTCCGGCTCGCTCGGCCATGTCGCGCTCGGTCTCGGCACGGTCGCCGCGACGCGGGGGCTGGCGGTTGCGTTCGGGTTGCTGCGGGTTGCCGCCCTGGCCTGCGGGCGGCTGGCCCTTGGGGTGAAGCAGGTGTGCCATGCCCGCTGACTGGGCGTGCGCCGTGGCAGGGGCCGCGGCGATCAGCAGGGTCATGCCGGCAAGCCAGACCACTCGCGCGCAGAAATTGCGACGCAGGGTTTGCCCGTGCCGGTTATGCTTCACTTTCATTGGATAATGGCGGTTTCGACTGTGGCCTCCGGCCGGATCCCAGGGATCCATCTGGTGGCACGCCGACATCGCCAGGCGCGACGGCGAGGCAGGTGCCGGCAAGTCGCGACAGGTAATTTCACGATGCCCGGGGAGACCGATTTTTCCTCTGACCAATGGGGTCCTTGGAAACGGTTTGCGGAGTGTAAATGCACAAAAGGTGCACGCCGCCATACCACGGGGTAAAGTATGTAACGTTTTGTTAAGCCATTTTGAGCGAAAGCGATAATCGCTAAGATACCGCCATGGAAAATACCAGCCACAAGATTCTCGTCGTGGATGACGACCCGCGCCTGCGCGACCTGCTGCGCCGCTACCTTGGCGAGCAGGGCTTCACGGTCCTCGTGGCGGAAAACGCCACGGCCATGAACAAGCTCTGGCTGCGCGAACGTTTCGATCTGCTGGTGCTGGACCTGATGATGCCCGGCGAAGACGGGCTCTCGATCTGCCGCCGCCTGCGCGGCGCCAACGACCAGACGCCGATCATCATGCTCACCGCCAAGGGCGAGGACGTGGATCGCATCGTCGGCCTGGAAATGGGCGCCGACGACTACCTGCCCAAGCCTTTCAACCCGCGCGAACTGATCGCGCGCATTCACGCGGTGCTGCGCCGCAAGGGCCCCGCCGAAGTGCCGGGCGCCCCGTCGGAAACGCCCGAAACGTTCGCGTTCGGCGATTTCGTCCTGAACCTGGCCACGCGCACGCTGACCAAGAACGACGAGGAAATCACGCTCACCACGGGCGAATTCTCGGTGCTCAAGGTGTTCGCCCGCCATCCGCGCCAGCCGCTGTCGCGCGAGAAACTCATGGAAATGGCACGCGGCCGCGAATACGAGGTATTCGACCGCAGCCTGGACGTGCAGATCTCGCGCCTGAGAAAGCTGATCGAGCCAGACCCGAGCAACCCGCGTTTCATCCAGACGGTCTGGGGCCTCGGCTATGTCTTCATCCCCGATGGCGTGAAGTAAGTCAGGTCGACCGCAGGCAGCATCGTGGCGACCGCTCTCGGCCGTACCGCAACGCGGTTCTTTGGTTCGCTCTTCTGGCGAACCTTCATGCTGATCGCCCTTTTGCTGGCGATCTCGCTGGGTATCTGGTTCCAGAGCTACCGGCTCTTCGAACGCGCGCCGCGCGCCCAGCAGATCGCCATGCAGGTGGTCAGCGTGGTCAAGCTCACCCGCGCTGCCCTGCTCTACTCGGACCCGGCCAGGCGCCGGTTCCTGCTGCTCGACCTCGTCCAGAACGAGGGCATCAAGGTCTATCCGCGTGAAAAGGACGACGACTTTGCCGCGCCCAAGGCCAATCCATTTCTGACCCAGCTGGTACAGCAGGAAATCCGCGGCCGCCTGGGCGAGGACACCGTGCTGGCCACCACGGTCAACGATATTCCCGGGGTGTGGGTCAGCTTCGAGATCGAAGGCGACGACTACTGGGTCGCCATCAGCCCCGAACGCTTTGAACGCGTGCCGGGCATCCAGTGGCTCTGGTGGAGTATTGCCGCGCTGCTGTTGTCGATCATCGGCGCCGCGTTCATCACGGCGCGCGTGAACTACCCGCTCAAACGCCTGGCCAACGCGGCCCGCCAGATCGGCACGGGCGGCGACCCGCCGCCGCTGCGCGAGCAAGGCGCCAGCGAAGTGGCCCAGGCCAACCGAAGCTTCAACCAGATGGTGCGCGACCTGCGCCAGCTCGACGATGACCGCGTGGTCATGCTGGCCGGTATCTCGCACGACCTGCGCACACCGCTCACGCGCCTGCGTCTGGAAACCGAGATGTCACCCGTGGACAACACCACGCGCGACGCGATGATTGCCGACATCGAGCAGATGGACGCGATCATCGGCCAGTTCCTGAACTACGCCCGCCCGGGCCAGGAAGTGGTGGAGCCCGTGGACCTGTCCACGCTGGTGCAGGAATCGGTCGGCGTCTACGCCGCGCACGACGATGTGCGCGTGCACGTGCGATCGTTCGGTCCTGTCATGGCCGTGGCCAACCGCATGGAAATCCAGCGCATCCTCGACAACCTCGTGGAAAACGCGCGCCGCTATGCCAAGGACGAAGAAACCGGCATGGCCGAGGTGGAAATCTCCACGCGCGTCGAAGACAAGGAAGCCGTGCTGGTGGTGGCCGACACCGGCCCCGGCGTGCCCAACGAGCAGCTGTCGCTGCTGACGCGGCCGTTCTACCGCCTGGATAGCGCGCGCAGCGAGGCCAAGGGTGCCGGCCTGGGTATGTCGATCGTCAACCGCATCCTGCAGCGCAACGGCGGCCGCCTGCTGCTGGCCAATCGCCCCGCGCCGAAGACTGGCCTCGTGGTCAGCGCCCGTTTCCGGCGCGCGTGATGCTTGCTGCCCTCCTCTAGCCTGTTTTCTTGCCGTTCGGCACGCCTGCTTGCGCATTGACAGGTTTTCTTCAGCATTTGATATGAGTTTGAAAGGTCGATGACAGGCGAATGACAGCGTCGCCGCGCACACTTCACGCCATCCGACAGGCCGATGCATACCAGCGCATCCACAGTCATGGCGACGCCTGCCGCAGTCCCCCTCCCCGCCATGGCTGACAACGATCGACACGCGCTCCGTTCCAACGGACGCAGACAGAGAGACAGCCATGTCCAGCACATCCCACAGCGCAGGCGAGCAGAGCGGTTTTCGTACCGTGTTCCGCGTCGTCAGCGGCAATTTCCTCGAAATGTACGACTTCATGGTGTACGGCTTCTATGCCGCCGCCATTGCGCGTACGTTCTTTCCGTCCGGCGATGAATTCGCATCGCTGATGCTGTCGCTGGCCACGTTTGGCGCCGGCTTCCTGATGCGCCCGCTGGGCGCCATCGTGCTGGGTGCCTACATCGACCACCACGGGCGCCGCAAGGGCCTGATCGTCACGCTGGTGCTGATGGCCATGGGCACACTGCTCATCGCAGTGGTGCCGAGCTATGCGACGATCGGCGTGGCCGCGCCGCTGCTGGTACTGTTCGGCCGCCTGCTCCAGGGCTTCTCGGCTGGCGTGGAACTGGGCGGCGTATCCGTGTACCTGTCCGAGATCGCCAAGCCCGGCCAGAAGGGCTTCTACGTGGCCTGGCAATCTGCCAGCCAGCAGGTGGCCGTGATCTTCGCGGGGCTGCTCGGCGTGATCCTGCACGCCACGCTGGCGCCTGAGCAGATGGATAGCTGGGGCTGGCGCCTGCCGTTCCTGATCGGCTGTCTGATCGTGCCCTTCCTGTTCATGATCCGCCGCTCGCTGGAAGAAACCGAAGCCTTCCGCACGCGCAAGCATCGCCCGTCGATCAACGAGATCTACCGCTCGATGCTCGACAACTGGCGCATCATCATCGCCGGCTGCATGCTGGTGGTGATGACCACGGTGTCGTTCTACATGATCACCGCCTACACGCCGACGTTTGGCAAGACCGTGCTGAAACTCGACGACGTGGACAACCTGATCGTCACGATGTGCGTGGGCCTGTCGAACTTCATCTGGCTGCCGCTGATGGGCGCCGTCTCCGACCGTATCGGCCGCAAGCCGCTGCTGCTGTTCTTCACGGTAGCGACGCTGGTGACCGCCTATCCCGCCGTATCGTGGCTGGTGGCCGCACCGTCGTTCGAGCGCCTGCTGATGGTGGAGCTGTGGCTGTCGTTCCTGTACGGCAGCTATAACGGCGCGATGGTGGTCACGCTGACCGAGGTGATGCCGCCCGCCGTGCGCACTGCCGGCTTCTCGCTGGCCTACAGCCTGGCCACGGCCCTGTTCGGCGGCTTTACGCCCGCCATCTCGACGTACCTGATCCACAGCACCGGCAACAAGGCCGCCCCCGGCCTGTGGCTGATGTTCGCCGCCGTGTGCGGTCTGGTGGCAACGCTGATCATCTTCCGCGCGCAACGCGCCCAGGCCGCCCTGCGCACCGCCTGACACCAACGGTGCGGCGCCGCCGCGTTCATGCCCCCGACACATCGGTGTGGCAGATATGGGCGCGGCGGGCGCAACCTCTTGAAATTTCGCCTGTTGCCATGCATCTACGTCACGCATGGCATACTTCGCCGTTCGTTTCGCGGCGTCTCCAGATAGGTACCTATCAGCCTCTTTGAGATTTTCAATTGGCTGCTGCGCTGCGTCTGGGCCCATAATTCAAGCTTGTTGCGATTGCTTTTAGGTGATCCTTGAAGTACAGGAACCTACTGGCGATTCGCCCGCCTTATCCTCTTCAAACCGTATCAGGAGAAGTTCATGAAGACCGTTGGTCAAAAGCTGGAAGCCTTCCAAGTTGTTGGCGTGAAGCCTGGTTTCAACAACCACGAAGAAAATGGCCAGTCGGCTTTCGAAGACATCACCGAGAAGTCGTTCGAAGGCAAGTGGAAGGTCATCTACTTCTACCCGAAGGACTTCACGTTCGTGTGCCCGACCGAAATCGTGGCATTCGCCAAGCTGAACGGCGACTTCGCCGACCGCGACGCGATCGTGCTGGGCGGTTCGACCGACAACGAGTTCGTGAAGCTGGCATGGCGTCGTGAACACAAGGACCTGAACAAGCTGGACCAATGGCAATTCGCCGACGTGACCGGCTCGCTGGTGGACCAGCTGGGCGTGCGCGACCAGGCAGCCGGCGTGGCCCTGCGCGCTACGTTCATCGTCGATCCGGACAACGTCATCCAGCACGTTTCGGTGAACAACCTGAACGTCGGCCGTAACCCGGAAGAAGTCCTGCGTATTCTGGACGGCCTGCAAACGGACGAGCTGTGCCCGTGCAACCGCGCTGTTGGCGGCGCCACGCTGTAATTGGCCTTGCCTGCCCGGCGCCCTCGGGTGTCGCGGCAATCGGCGTGGAAGGGGCCAGACGCCCTTTCCACGCAGAAACCCGCTATGTGCGGGTTTTTTGAGCCCCTGTCGATAGGAGAAATAAATGGAATTCCTCAGCGCGATTAAGAGCTTGATCCCCGACTACGCCAAGGACATCCGCCTGAATGTGGATGGCACGATTGCGCGCTCGTCGCTGGAAGGCAACGATGCCGTCGCCGTGGCACTGGCCGCCGCGTTTGCCGCCAAGAGCAAGACCATCGTCGACGTGATTCGCAACGCCAACGTGCTGTCGCCCGAGGAAGTCACCGCCACGCAGACCGCCGCGGCGCTGATGGGCATGAACAACATCTGGTATCCGTACGTCGAGATGGCGGAAGACCCCGACCTGGCCAGCCAGCCGGCCGGCCTGCGCATGAACGCCTACGCTACCCATGGTGGCGTGGACAAGCGCCGCTTCGAGATGTACGCCCTGGCAGCATCGATCATCGGCAAGTGCCATTTCTGCGTGAAGTCGCACTACCAGCTACTGAAGAACGAACAGGGCATGAGCGCGCAGCAACTGCGCGACGTGGGCCGGATCGCCGCCGTCATCGGCGCCGCAGCTAACGTCATCGCCGCCGAATAAGCATGGAAAGCGGGCGCAACCGCCCGCTTTCCTGATGCCAGGCAACAATGCCGGCGGACACCGCGAGGGGTCCGCCGGCATTTTGTTTGCAAATGGTCAATCGGTATTGTCCGACATCGGATACAGCCAACGGACACGATGCATTTGTGCATGGCGCGGCCTACAATCGACGAAAGGTCACGAACTTCAGCCGTTGCCATGAGCACCTTGCCTTCACCGAATTCGCCGCGCTTCCGGTTCCGCCTTGCCGCGGTACACGACTGGGGCGATATTGCCGCCGTCACCCAGCAAGCCTACGGGCAGTATGAACTGGAAATCATGGAAGATTGCCGCGCGTCGTTCCAGCGCGGCATGCAGGCCGTGCTGGCCGCCAAGGACAATCCCGACATGGAGTGGTGGGTCGCGGAAACCGATCACGGCATCAGCGGTGCCGTGCTGTTCTGCCATCCGGGCGCCACGCTGCCAGCGCTGGACGGTTCCACGATCACGCTGACCCAGCCCGAAGCACGCCTGTTGTCCGTCAGCCCTCAGGCGCGCGGCCTGGGCCTGGGCAAGCGGCTGATGCAGATCTGCATCCAGCGCGCGCGCGACATCGGCGCCCAGGCGCTGATCTGCCGCACCATGCCCGAGATGGATTCCGCCATCAAGCTCTGCGAGCATGCGGGGTTCGAGAAACGGACCGAAGCCGGATCGCACCACGGCGCCATGGCGCGGATGATCGACTACGTCTATCCGATCACGGCCGAGGACGCCGCGACGCCGCCCCCACCCGCTGCCTGAAGCCTTAGCGCTTCAGTCCTGAACGTCAGCCGTGCGGCGGTAGATCAGTACCGCCGCCTGCGCGACGATGCCCTCTTCCTTGCCCTCGAACCCGAGCTTCTCGTTGGTCTTGGCCTTGACGTTGCAATGGGTGACGGGCAGGCCCAGGTCTTCGGCCAGGTTGGCCACCATGCCGGCGATGTGAGGCGCTAGCTTGGGACGCTGCGCGATCACCGTTGCATCGACATTGCCGATCTCGAAACCGGCCGCGCGCACGCGGCGCGCGGCCTCGCGCAGCAGCACGCGGCTGTCGGCGCCCTTGAAGTCGGGGTCGGTATCGGGGAAATGGCGGCCGATATCGCCCAGCGCGGCGGCGCCGAACAGCGCATCCGTCACGGCATGCAGCAATGCGTCGGCATCGGAATGGCCCAGCAGGCCGCGATCATGCGGAATATCGACGCCGCCGAGAATCAGCTTGCGCCCAGCCACCAGCGCGTGCACGTCATAACCCTGGCCTACGCGAAAATCGAACGGATTCAAAACGACTCCTTGCAAAATTGGATTCAGGACGACGGCTGGCCCGTACGCAGCAACACATCCGCCAGCGCAAAGTCTTCCGGGTAAGTCACCTTGAAATTGCGCAGCGAGCCATTGACCAGCCGCGGATGCAGGCCCAGCCGCTCGATGGCGCTGGCCTCGTCGGTCACCACGGCACCGGCTGCCATGGCGTCTTCCAGCGCATGGCGCAGTACGCCGATGCGGAACATTTGTGGCGTCTGCGCCTGCCACAGCCCTTCGCGCGGCACCGTGCCGCCGATCCGCGTGCCGGCGTCGGCGCGCTTGAGGGTATCGGGCACGGGCACGGCCAGGATGCCGCCGATCGGCTCGCTGGCCGTGTCGTCGGACTCCACCGCGCGCACCAGCGTGTCGATCATCGCCGTGGTCAGGCCCGGGCGCGCGGCGTCGTGGACCAGCACCCAGTCGGTATCCACCGCACCCAGCGTCGCCAGGTGATGCAGGCCAGCCAGCACCGAGGCATGGCGGGAATCGCCGCCCACGAACGCGGTATCGAAGCGCAGCCCGGCAAACGCCTGCGCGCCGAACCGTGATTCCAGCGGCATGTCGTCGGGCGCCAGCACCAGCGCCGTGGCGCTGATGGCGTCGCTGGCGGAAAACGCGGCCAGCGCGAACCAGAGCATCGGCCGGCCGGCCACGGTCTGGTACTGCTTCTGCACGGCGCCACCGGCGCGGCTGCCGGTACCGGCACAGGGAATCAGGGCGAATCGTCGATCGGACACAGGTTTGGGGGCCTTTGAATATTTGGCACGGCCAGCGGGCCGGCCGGAGCGCATTCTATAATACGGCCCTCGCCCGCCGCCATGACTCCGAGCATGGCGTGACGGACATGACCGACATCCCTGCCCGTGGCATGCCTTTCGCATGTGCCGGCGGGGTGCCGTCATTTTTGCGCCCACTGCTGCCAATGCCTGACACCGCTACCGCATTCCCCTTTGCCAACCTGCCGCTGATCAAGCCTGGCTTGCGCCATGCCGTGAGCGGTCTCACGGGTTCCGCCGACGCGCTGGCGGTTGCCGCCTACGCGCGCCAGCATCGTGGCAGCGTGCCGATGGTGGCCGTGGTCTGCGCCAATGCCATGGACGCGCAGCGGCTGGCCGAGGAAATTCCCTGGTTTGCCCCCGAACTGCGCGTGCGCCTGCTGCCGGACTGGGAAACCCTGCCCTACGACAG
The DNA here is from genome assembly GCF_022179805.1 of Cupriavidus pauculus. GTDB lineage: Bacteria > Pseudomonadota > Gammaproteobacteria > Burkholderiales > Burkholderiaceae > Cupriavidus > Cupriavidus pauculus_E. Next base: position 81,247 of record NZ_BPUO01000001.1, read on the forward strand.
CTTCTCGCCGCACCAGGACCTGGTGTCCGAGCGCCTGGCCACGCTGCACGACATCCAGGGTGGCCAGTGCGACGTGATGATCGTGCCGGCGTCGACGGCGCTCTATCGCCTGGCGCCGCCGTCGTTCCTGGCCGCGTACACATTCTTCTTCAAGCAGGGCGAGAAGCTCGACGAATCCGCGCTCAAGGCGCAGTTCACGCTGGCCGGCTACGAGCACGTAAGCGCCGTGATGCGCCCGGGCGAATACAGCGTGCGCGGCGGCCTGATCGACCTGTACCCGATGGGTTCGGCGCTGCCGTACCGGATCGACCTGTTCGGCGACGAGATCGAAACCATCCGGGCGTTCGATCCTGATTCACAGCGCAGTCTGTACCCGGTCAAGGAAGTGCGCCTGCTGCCGGGCCGCGAGTTTCCGCTGGACGAGCCCGCGCGCACCGCGTTCCGGGGCCGCTGGCGTGAAGTCTTCGAAGGCGATCCGACAAAGTCGCCGATCTACAAGGACATCGGCAACGGCGTGCCGTCCGCCGGCATCGAGTACTACCTGCCGCTGTTCTTCGAAGAGAGCGCCACGCTGTTCGACTACCTGCCGGCCGGCACGCAGATGGCATTCGCAGGCGACATCGAGGATGCGATCCGGCGCTTCTGGGCTGATACCACGCAGCGCTACACGTTCATGCGGCACGACCGCGAACGCCCGCTGCTGCCGCCGGCCGACCTGTTCCTGTCGGCAGACCAGTTCTTCATCGGCGCCAAGCCGCTGGCGCGCCTGGTGCTGCAGCGCGAACCGGCCAATGCCGACGCTCCCGCATTCACGGCCGCGCTGCCCGACGTCTCGGTCAATCGCCGTGCCGAGGATCCGCTGGTCAACCTGGAAGCCTTGCTGCTGAACAAGGCCACGCGCGTGCTGATGTGCGCCGATTCCGCTGGCCGGCGCGAAACGCTGATGCAGCTCTTTGCCGAAAGCGGGCTGCGGCCGATGGTGGTGGACGACTTTGCCGCGTTCCAGGCCGGCGATTCGCATTTCTCGATCGTGGTGGCGCCGCTGCAGAGCGGCTTTGCGCTGCCGTCCGCGCAGTACGCGTTCATCACCGAGAACGAGCTGTACGCGGGCACCACGCGCCGCGCGGGCCGCCGCAAGCAGGAACAGGCCAGCACCGTCGACGCCATGGTGCGCGACCTGGCCGAACTCAAGATCGGCGACCCCGTGGTGCACAGCGAGCACGGCATCGGCCGCTACCAGGGGCTGGTGACGCTGGACATGGGCCAGGGCGACGAGGAATTCCTGCACCTGGACTATGACCGGGGCAGCAAGCTCTACGTGCCCGTGCACCAGTTGCACGTGATCTCGCGTTACTCGGGTGCCGATCCCGATACCGCGCCGCTGCATTCGCTGGGCACCGGCCAGTGGGACAAGGCCAAGCGCCGCGCCGCGCAGCAGATCCGCGATACGGCAGCCGAGCTGCTGAACCTGTACGCGCGGCGCGCGTTGCGCCAGGGTTTCGCCTTCCCGCTGCAGCCCAAGGACTACGAGACGTTTGCCGAAAGCTTCGGTTTCGAGGAAACGCCGGACCAGGCGGCCGCCATCTCGGCCGTGATCGCCGACATGACATCGGGCAAGCCGATGGACCGACTGGTGTGCGGCGACGTGGGCTTCGGCAAGACCGAGGTGGCGCTGCGCGCCGCGTTCGTGGCGGTGCTGGGCGGCAAGCAGGTAGCGATGCTCGCGCCCACCACGCTGCTGGCCGAACAGCATTTCCAAACGCTGTCCGACCGCTTTGCCGAATGGCCGGTGCGCATCGTGGAACTGTCGCGCTTCAAGACGAAGAAGGAAATCGACGCGGCCATCAAGCAGATCAACGAAGGCACGGTCGACATCGTGATCGGCACGCACAAGCTGCTCTCCGACGAGGTGAAGTTCCAGCGCCTGGGCCTGGTTATCATCGACGAGGAACACCGCTTCGGGGTACGCCAGAAGGAAGCGCTGAAGACGCTGCGCGCCGAGGTGGACGTGCTGACGCTGACCGCCACGCCGATTCCGCGCACGCTGGGCATGGCGCTGGAAGGACTGCGCGATTTCTCGGTCATCGCCACGGCGCCGCAGAAGCGGCTGGCCATCAAGACGTTTGTGCGGCGCGAGGAAGACGGCGTGATGCGCGAAGCCATCCTGCGCGAGCTGAAGCGCGGCGGGCAGGTGTACTTCCTGCACAACGAGGTGGAAACGATCGAGAACAAGCGCGCCAAGCTGGCCGAACTGGTGCCCGAGGCGCGTATCGCCGTGGCGCACGGCCAGATGCACGAGCGCGAGCTGGAACGCGTGATGCGCGACTTCGTGGCGCGGCGCGACAACATCCTGCTCTGCACGACGATCATCGAGACCGGCATCGACGTGCCTACCGCCAACACGATCCTGATCCATCGTGCCGACCGCTTCGGGCTGGCGCAGTTGCATCAGCTACGCGGGCGCGTGGGCCGCAGCCATCACCAGGCCTACGCCTACCTGCTGGTGCACGACGTAGACGGCCTGACCAAGCAGGCGCAGCGCCGCTTGGAGGCTATCCAGCAGATGGAAGAACTGGGTTCGGGCTTCTACCTGGCCATGCACGACCTGGAAATTCGTGGCGCGGGCGAGGTGCTGGGCGACAAGCAGTCGGGCGAGATCCACGAGATTGGCTTCCAGCTTTACACGGACATGCTCAACGCCGCGGTCAAGTCGCTCAAGGCCGGCAAGGAACCGGACCTGATGGCGCCGCTGGCCGCCACCACCGAGATCAACCTCGGCACGCCGGCCCTGCTGCCCAACGACTACTGCGCCGATGTGCACGAGCGCCTGTCGCTGTACAAGCGACTGGCCAACTGCGAAACAAGCGAGCGCGTGGACGATATCCAGGAAGAACTGATCGACCGCTTCGGCCGGCTGCCCGCGCAGGCGCAGGCGCTGATCGAAACGCACCGGCTGCGCATTGCCGCCGCCCCGCTGGGCGTGCGCAAGATCGACGCCGGCGAGGCCACCGTCAGCATGCAGTTCGTGCCGAACCCGCCCATCGACGCCATCCGGATCATCGACCTCGTGCAGAAGAACAAGCACATCAAGCTGGCTGGGCAGGACAAGCTGCGCATCGAAGCCAAGATGCCCGACGTGGGTGCCCGCGCGCAGACCATCAAGCATACGTTGCGCCAACTGGCCTGATGACACGGACGGGTGTACGATCACATCCTTGACGAATCAATTGTTTTTGCCATCTCATGCAAGCTGCCGCCGACACCCGAACCGCCCAACATGACGCCCCGCAACGCGGCAGCGCGTTGGACTGGACCCAGCGCCTGGTGTCGTACGACACCACGTCGCGCCATTCGAACCTGGGCCTGATCGAGTCCGTTCGCGATCATTTCCTGGCCAAGGGCCTGCGCCCCCACCTGAGCTACAACCCGCAGGGCGACAAGGCCAACCTGTTCGTGACAATTCCTGCGGCAAACGGCGCCACCGACGGTGGCATCGTGCTGTCCGGCCACACCGACGTGGTGCCCGTGGACGGCCAGAATTGGACCACCGACCCGTTCAAGCCCGTGATCCGCGACGGCAAGCTCTATGGGCGCGGCACCTGCGACATGAAGGGATTCATCGGCGCCAGCCTGGCGCTGCTGCCGACCATCCTGGAAGCGAAGCTGCGCGAGCCGGTGCACTACGCGCTGTCGTTCGACGAGGAAATCGGCTGCATGGGCGCGCCCTACCTGCTGGCGGAGCTGCGTGACCGCGGCGTACTGCCGGCGGGCTGCATCGTGGGTGAGCCCACCAGCATGCGCGTGATCGTGGCGCACAAGGGCATCAACGCCTACCGCTGCTGCGTGAAAGGCCAGGCCGCGCATTCGTCGCTGACCCCGAAGGGCGTGAACGCCATCGAATACGCCGCACGCCTGATCTGCTACATCCGCGACATCGCCGACGAGTTCAAGGCCAACGGCCCGTACGACCGCGCCTTCGACGTGCCGTTCACCACGGCGTCCACCGGCACGATCCAGGGCGGCATCGCGCTGAACACGATCCCGGCCGAATGCGAGTTCGTGTTCGAATTCCGCAACCTGCCCGGCGTGGACCCGGAAGCCATCCTGGCGCGCATCCAGAAGTACGTGAACGATGTGCTGCTGCCGAAGATGCACGCCGAACACGTGGATGCTGGCATGGCCATCAGCAAGATCGCCGCGGCGCCGTCGCTCGATGCAGCCGAATCGGACGCCATCACGCAGCTCGTGCGCGCACTGACCGCCGATCGCGATACAAACAAGGTGGCCTACGGCACCGAAGCCGGCCTGTTCCAGCGCGCTGGAATCCCGGCCGTGGTGTGCGGCCCCGGCGACATCCAGCAGGCGCACAAGCCCGACGAGTTCGTGGCGCTGGATCAACTGGCCGCCTGCGAGGCGTTCCTGCACAAGGTTGTGGACAGCCTGCGCGTGGCCTGATTTGCCAGCACGGGAAGGGGGCGCGGGCTGCTGGCGCAGTACAATACCGCCCTTCCCTGCATCGCCCTCTTTCCCGCCGTCATGCCCCTGATTCTCCAGAGCCTGTCCCCGCTGTCCGACGCCGACCTCGACGCCGTGCGCGCGGTAGCCAACGCCCCCGACCTCGCGCTGCGCACCGACACCGTGGCTGCCGCAGACCACTGCGATCCGCTGACCCCGGCCCTGCGCGATGCCCTGGACCAGACCTGTGGCGCACGCGGCATCGACTGGGCAGTGGTGCCGGCGGGCCGCAAGCTGTCGGACTTCCGCCTGGTGGCGATGGACATGGACTCGACGCTGATCACGATCGAGTGCATCGACGAGATTGCCGACTTCTGCGGGCTCAAGGCCGAGGTCTCGGCCATTACCGAAGCCGCGATGCGCGGCGAAATCACCGATTTCAATGAAAGCCTGCGTCGCCGCGTGGCGCTGCTGAAGGGCCTGGATGCCAGCGTGCTCGATCGCGTCTACGCCGAGCGCCTGAAGCTGTCGCCGGGCGCCGAGCGCATGCTGCAGGCAGTGCAGGCGCTGGGCATGAAGACGCTGCTGGTGTCAGGCGGCTTCGTGCATTTCACCGACCAGCTCAAGCCGCGCCTGAAACTCGACTTCACGCGGGCCAATATGCTGGAGATCGTCGACGGCAACCTGACCGGCAACGTGGTGGGCGAGATCGTCAATGCCGACGTGAAGGCCCGTACCGTGCGCGAAGTCTGCGAGCAGATCGGTGCCGATCCTTCGCAGGCCATCGTGATGGGCGACGGGTCCAACGACCTCAAAATGATGGCCGTGGCCGGCCTGTCCGTGGCATTCCGGGCCAAACCCGTTGTGCGAGCCCAGGCCAGCGTCGCCTTCAACCACGTGGGACTGGACGGCCTGCTAAACCTGTTCCCGCACTGAGCGTCGACACCGATCCCGCACTACTAGCCCGCCGATGCCGTCGGCGGGCTTGCCTTCCCCGCCTTTCTGCCCCGCCCCACGCGCCGCCTCGCGCACATCCGCACACTTCGCGGCATCTGTCACATTACATTTTCGTCATTGGCATTTCGGCTGCAAACGTCCCGCAATGCGACATAAGGTCTTGATTTCCTTGTGAAATCAAATGCGAATCATTATTATTATTTCTTTCCCGCAATCCAGACCTTTCCGGTAATCCGACGCATGCAGGCGTTAGCCGTATTTCTCTCCCTGGCCGCAGCCGCGTGCCTGTATCTTTCCGCGCCCAACCAGGTGCTTTGCGTGGATGCCGACAACAACGGCCGCGCCCCGTTGCCGCCGCGCCTGCTGTTCTGGCTGGGCATCGCCCTCGCCATTGGTGGCACCTGGCTCATGAGCATTCCCGAAGGCTGGCCCGTGGCCATTGCCGCCACGCTCGTCACGCTGACCTGCTGCCTGTCGACCTGGCCGTTCATCGGCACGTGGATCCACCACAAGCGCTATGACGACATGCCCAACGAAGGGAGCGCGTCATGATCGGCACCAAATGGCTCGCCGGGGCATTGCTGGGCCTGCCCCTGGCCATCGCGCTTTGCACGCTTGGCATCCTGTGGCTGCCGGGCGGCTGGGAAGGCGGCGTGGTTCTGGCCATCACCCTGAGCTTCGTGCTGTGGGTGGCCATCATCAGCGCCAGCCTGATGTTCCAGACCAGCCGGGCCGCCTGGCTGTGGCTGATCGGCGGCAACCTGGCCTGCTACGGCATCCTGTGGGCGGTACGCCTGATGCACGCGATGCCGCCGGCATCGGCGGCGCTCGGCCATTGAGGCAATTTGCATGAAACCCAATACCATGCGCGTGTTCAACACGCTTCATACCTGGGTCGGCCTGATGGCCGGCTGGGCGCTGTTCATCGCATTCTTCGCCGGTGCGATCACCGTGTTCCACCACGAACTGCACGTCTGGCAGAACCCGGCGCGCCTGGAAGGCCGCCACGCCACCGAAGTGCACGTGGATGGGCCGGCCATCGACGCCTTCGTGCAGAAGCTGGTAGCCGTGCATCCGGACGCCGCCAACAGCGTCTACGTGGGCCTGCCCAGCAAGGAAGAGCCGGACTTCAACGCCTACTGGCAGGACAAGGCCGGCGAATGGCACACGATGAACGGCGAGCGCCTGAATGGCGACAAGACGGCCCAGGCCAATACGTCGCTCGATCACGTGACCGGCGAGCTGTCGGCCTTCCTGAACGCCTTGCACTATTCGCTGGGCCTGGGCCTGAACGGCATGTACTTCATGGGGATCATTTCCGTGCTGTATGGCCTGGCGCTGGTGTCTGGCGTGATCCTGCATCTGCCGCGCCTGAAGAAGGACCTGTTCTCGGTGCGTCCCGGACGCAACCTCAAGCGCTTCTGGATGGACACGCACAACGTGCTTGGCCTGTTCAGCCTGCCATTCCACCTGATCTTTGCCATCACGGGCGCATTCTTCTGCCTGTCGCTGGTGATGGTCATGGTCTTCAACGTGCTGACGTTCGACGGCAAGCTGTTCGAGTCGGTGCCGCGTGTTACCAGCGCCACGCCTGAAGTCACGGCAGCGGACCGCGCGTCGCCCACCATGTCCTCGGCGCAGTTGCTCGCCATCGCACGCGAACATGGCGGCGAACGCTTCACGCCGAGCGCGATCCGCTTCCAGCGCTACGGCGACGCGAATGCCGTGGCCGAGGTGCGTGGCGACAGCGCTCGCGCGTTGGGCAACGGTGGCTCCGTGGGTATCCACGCGGCGGCCAACGAGCCCAATGCCGGCCAACTGATCGCCAACCAGACTGCTGGCGCGCGGGACACCAACCACGTGGTCTACAGCGCCATGTTCGCGCTGCACTACGGCACCTACGGCGATCTGGCGGTGCGCTTCGTGTACCTGCTGGCCGGCCTTGCCGGGGCGTTCCTGTTCTACTCCGGCAACCTGCTCTGGATCGAGACTCGACGCAAGAGCCGCCAGGCCGAACAGCCGCGCGTGCACAAGCTGCTGGCCCAGGCCACGGTCGGCGTCTGCATCGGCACCTGCATTGGCGTGGCGCTCTGCTTCCCGGCCGCGCTGCTCTGGCCCGAGCGAGCCGTCAGCTACGTCTTCTGGCCGGTGTTTGCTGCCGCCGTGGCATGGGCGCTGGTGCGCCCGCCTATCCGCGCTGCCGTAGAACTGCTCTATGTGGCAGCGCTGGCCACGCTGGCCGTGCCGGTATCGAACTGGGTGCTGACCGGCGACAATCTGTTTGCCGCTGCGCTCCACGGCCGCTGGGTCATCGCCGGGTTCGATTCGGGCGCCATCGCGATGGCGGTCGGCTACATCGCCCTGGCCCGCGCCACGCAACGTCGCGCGCAGAACGGGCCGGCCGAGTCCGTCTGGGCGACGCGGACGGCCTCCGCCCAGGCGGCTCCGCAGGCCACCATGCGCAAGGCGGATGCGTCCTGAGCGGTATCTCCGGCGTCATCCGAAACAACAAAAAGCCCCGCTTCGTGCGGGGCTTTTTGTTTGGGGAACGCCTGGACGCCTGGGCAAATGGCCTAGCGCAGACAGGTCTCCATCGCCTGCTTCAGATCGGCGATCAAGTCGCGCGAGTCTTCGAGGCCGATGTAGAGCCGCACCAGCTCCCCGGCATTTTCCCAGCTGGCAGGCGGCCAGGTACCGGCCGGTCGCATCGTATCGATGTGATACGGAACGGCAAGGCTGTGCGCCCCACCCCACGACCAACCGATGGCGTACAACTTCAGCGCCTCCACGAACGCATCCACCTGCTCGCGCGAGAAGCGGCTGTGCAAGATGATCGAGAACAATCCGCTGGCACCCGAAAAATCACGTGACCATTCCGCGTGACCTGGGCAATCGGGCAATGCCGGGTGCAATACGCGCGTGACTTCCGGCCGCTGCTTGAGCCATTCGGCAATTTCGCGTGCCGCGCGATCATGCGCCGCCAGGCGAACGGGCATGCTGGACAGCCCGCGCAGCACCAGGAAGCAGTCGTCGGCCGAGACGCCCCAGCCCATGATCATGCGGGTGCGCTTGAGCCGGTCATGCAGCTTGTCGTCGTGCGTGATCACGGCGCCCATCAGGAGGTCGCTGCCACCCGATTGGTACTTCGTCAGCGCCTGCACCGAGATATCGATGCCTTTCGCGAACGGCTTGAAGTAGACGCCGGCGGACCACGTGTTATCGATTGCAGTCACCACACCTCGGGCACGCGCAGCTGCCACGATCGCCTCGGAGTCCGGCACTTCCATCGTCACCGAGCCCGGCGCCTCCATCCAGATCAGCCGCGTATTGGGCTGAATCAGCGATGCGATGCCGGCGCCAATCGACGGATGGTAGTAACGCACCGTCACCCCGAATTCACGCGCCAACCATTCGCCGTGATCGCGGTTCGGGCCATAGACGTTGTCCGGCACCAGCACGTCATCACCGGTGCGCAGCAAGGCAAAGTAGACCAGCGAGATGGCGCCCATGCCCGAAGGCAGCAGCAGCGTATGCCGGCCGCCCTCGATCTGCGCCAGCTGCTGGCACAGTGCCTCGCTGGTCGGCGTGGCGTGCAGGCCATAGCGCCAGTACGTCTTGCTGCGGTCGCCATAGGCGCGCAGTTCGGCAAGATTGCGAAAGACGATGGTGGAACCGCGGTACGTGGGCGTGGAGAACGATTCAAAGCCCGGCGCGATGTCCAGTTCGGGCTGGACTGCGGTGGTCTGGACAAAACGAGGGGGGTTGCGGGACGAGTCGGAGACAGACACGGCGTATTCCCTGGAAAAATCGGATCAGGCGTCCGAGCTTACCAGCAAATGCCGCGCTCGCCACGCGATGTGGCGCAACAGGCTAGCGCGACTTGCCCGTGGAGATCGATGACTTTGGCGGCGGCGGCGCGTAGGTAACGCCGCTGCTCGGCGTCATGTCGAACGGCGGGATCACCAGGTATCCGCCAAATGGCCGGATGAAAAAAGGCAGGACGATAGCGGGATTGTAGGCATCGGTCCAGGTGCCACGCACCGCGCCGTTGCGGTCGACCTGCCCTTCCCAGTTGCCGGAAACCCGCGTGCCATCGTCGGACTCTTCCATCAGGAAGGCGCCGTTTTCCCATTCACCGGACAACAGGCGCACGCCTTTGCCATCACCGATCGAGTACTCGCCCTGCAGGCTGTCACGCGTGTCGGTCTTCGGCGCAATGCGCATCCGCACCTGCCGGTCGCCGACCGTACCCACGTACACCGGATACTGCGCATACTCCTGGCGTGGTGCCAGCGTCCCGGTCGGCCCGGTCGACAACGACGCCCCGCGCTTGGCTTCCCCCGCGCGGATGGCGTCGTTGATGCCAAACCCGCCGCCCTGCCCGTCACCTGTCGACAATGTATCCCCCGCAGCTTGAGCCACCACCGGCAGCGCAAGCGCCGCGGCAATCGTCATGGCATGCAGGAAGTACGACGGTTTGAAACGGGACAAGGCAGGCTTCCTCGGCAACTCTGCGGGTGGTGACGTCAAACGCGCTCGAAGATCGCGGCAATGCCCTGCCCACCGCCGATGCACATCGTGACCAGTGCGTACCGGCCCTGAATGCGCTGCAGCTCGTGGATAGCCTTCACGGTGATCAGTGCACCCGTGGCGCCAATCGGATGGCCGAGCGAAATGCCGGAACCGTTCGGATTGACCTTGGCCGGGTCCAGCCCCAGGGCCTTGGTCACTGCACAGGCTTGCGCGGCGAACGCCTCGTTGGCTTCCACCACATCCAGGTCCTTGACCGACAGGCCAGCGCGTTCGAGCGCAATCTTCGTGGCAGGCACAGGGCCGATGCCCATGGTCTTCGGATCCACGCCGGCATGACCGTACGACACCAGTCGCGCCAGCGGCTTCAGCCCGCGACGCTCTGCCTCGGCACGCTCCATCAGCACCACGGCCGCAGCCGCGTCGTTGAGGCCCGATGCATTGCCAGCCGTGACCGTGCCGTTTTCCTTCACGAACACCGGCTTCAGCTTCGTCATGTCGTCCATGGTGGCGTCATGCCGCACATGCTCGTCGGTGTCGAACACGACATCGCCCTTGCGCGTCTTCAGCGTCACCGGAACGATCTGATCCTTGAAGTAGCCAGCCTTGATGGCTGCCGAGGCCCGACGATGCGATTCCAGCGCGGTCTCGTCCTGCTGCTGGCGCGTGATGTCGTATTCCTTGGCGACGTTCTCGGCCGTCACGCCCATGTGGATCGCGTGGAACGGGTCGTGCAGCGCGCCCAGCATCATGTCGATCAGCTTGGCATCGCCCATGCGCGCGCCCCAGCGGGCCATCGGCGCCAGGTAAGGCGCCCGGCTCATGCTTTCCGCACCGCCGCCAATCGCCACCTGGGCATCGCCCAGCAGGATGGTCTGTGCCGCGCTGACAATGGCTTGCAGGCCCGAGCCGCACAGGCGGTTGACCGTCAATGCCGGCGCGTTGATCGACACGCCGCCGTTCACGGCTGCCACGCGGCCCAGGTACATGTCCTTCGGCTCGGTCTGGATCACGTTGCCGAACACCACGTGGCCGACGTCATCGCCGGACACGTTGGCGCGAGCCAGCGCTTCGCGCACAACCAGCGCACCAAGTTCGGTCGGGGCGAGGTCCTTGAGACCACCGCCAAAGGTACCAATTGCGGTGCGCACACCGCTGACAACCACCACTTCACGCGTCATGTCTTGTCTCCATGCGTTATGTTGCGGTGCACAGTATAGTCGTGGCCACCAAAAAGTGAACGACCGTACTTTTACCTAATTGTCTGCACAGGCACCCGCTGTCTTGCTTGTCAAACCCGCCGGATCAAGCGCTGGTCAGGCGATCTCGCCCCACAGGTCGTGCCCGTCGGCGCCCGTGATCTTCACGTTCACGAAATCGCCGGTCTTGTAGCGTTGCGACGGCTTCGCGGCCGGATCGATGTAGACCAGGCCATCGATTTCGGGGGCATCCGCCGACGACCGGCCGATACCGCCCTCCTGGTTCACTTCGTCGACCAGCACCCGCAACGTCTGCCCCACCTTGCGCTGCAGCCGGCGCGCCGATACCGCTTCGGCAACTTCCATGAAGCGGGCACGGCGCTCTTCGCGGACTTCATCGGGCAACGCACCGGGCAGGTTGTTGGCCGTGGCGCCTTCCACCGGCGAATAGGCAAAGCAGCCCACGCGGTCGAGTTCGGCTTCGGCGATGAAATCGAGCAACGTCTGGAATTCGGCCTCGGTTTCCCCAGGGAAGCCGGCGATGAACGTGCTGCGAATCGTCAGATCCGGACAGATCTCGCGCCACGCACGAATGCGGTCGAGGGTCTTCTCCGCATTGGCCGGCCGCTTCATGCGCTTGAGCACGTCGGGATGCGCGTGCTGCAGCGGCACGTCCAGATACGGCAAGACATGGCCCTGGTTCATCAGGGGAATGATTTCGTCGACGTGCGGATACGGATACACGTAGTGCAGGCGCACCCAGGCACCATACTGGCTTGCCAGCTCACCCAGCGCCCCAACCAGTTCGGTCATGCGGGTCTTGAGCGGGCGACCGGCCCAGAAGCCCGTGCGGTACTTGACGTCGACGCCATAGGCGCTGGTGTCTTGCGAAATCACCAGCAGCTCTTTTACGCCGGCCTTGAACAGGTTCTCGGCCTCGAGCATCACTTCGGCCACCGGGCGCGACACGAGGTCGCCCCGCATCGACGGGATGATGCAGAAAGAGCAACGGTGATTGCAGCCTTCCGAAATCTTCAGATAGGCATAGTGCTTCGGCGTGAGCTTGATGCCGGCGGCCGGCACCAGGTCGGTGAACGGATCGTGCGGCTTGGGCAGGTGCGTGTGCACGGCCTGCATGACCTCGCCCAGCGCATGCGGCCCGGTCACGGCCAGCACCTTCGGGTGCACCGAGGAAACAATGTCGTGCCCCGCCGCGTCCTTCTTGGCGCCCAGGCAGCCGGTCACGATCACCTTGCCGTTTTCAGTCAGCGCTTCGCCGATCGCGTCCAGGCTTTCCTGAACGGCCTCGTCGATGAAACCGCAGGTGTTCACGACCACAAGGTCGGCGCCGTCGTAGGTACCGCTGATGGCATACCCTTCGGCGCGCAGTTGCGTGATGATCTGCTCGGAATCAACCAGTGCCTTGGGACAGCCAAGTGACACAAAGCCGACTTTCGGCGCAGGATTGGACAGATTGATTTCAGACGACATGGGGCACCGCGCTCTGCTTTTTGGGGATTCGGGAGTCGGGGCACGTCCGACCATTCCCGGTGGCGCGCCGCACTGGCTATGGGCTTCCGGCAGCAGTGGCAAGCTCGTGCCGGGCGCCGTCGCCTCGAAAGACCGCGATTTTACCCCGGTTTGCGGTGATCTTGCCCAGCCGTGTGGCTAGAGGCACGTCGAGCGCGCGCGATGACTTCGAGAATTTCGTGCGAATCGTGGAGGCACCGGATCGCGGTGTGCAGCTCGGCGGCTTCCGGCCAGGTCCGCTTGAGATAGCTGAGCCACATTTTGACGCGTCCATGCTCATGGCGAGCCGCCACTCGGACTTGCAGCTTTCTCAAGTAGTCGTCGAGTAGACCCAGCACGGCCGGCCACTCTTCGCCGGAAGGCGCCTGATCCATCAATCCACGGATACGCAAGGCCAGGAACGGGTCCGACACGGCGCCACGCCCGATCATCACGTCCGCGCAACCGCTCACCGCTCTGCACCGCTGCCAGTCCGCCACTGTCCAGACTTCGCCGTTGGCGATGACCGGTACATCCACCGCGTCGTCGATCCGTGCGATCCACTCCCAGTGGGCCGGCGGCCGGTAACCATGGTCACGGGTTCTGGCATGTACGACCAGGTGCGCAGCGCCGGCTTCCGCCAGCGCCGTTGCACAGTCAATGGCGAGCGAGGTGTCGGACACGCCAAGCCGCATTTTTGCCGTCACGACGATGCCGGCCGGCACGGCTGCGCGAACGGACGACACGATTCGGTTGAGCTGCTCAGGATCCGCCAACAGCATGGCGCCGCCACCGTGCCGGTTGACGACTTTCGCGGGGCAGCCGAAATTCAGATCGATGCCATGCGGCGACAGACTGGCCGCCCGGGCCGCATTCACCGCCATCCATTCAGGGTCACTGCCGAGCAACTGAATCACCATCGGCGTGCCGCTGGGGGTGCGGCCTCCGTCGAGGATTTCGGGCGTATCTCTCTCGTAGACCCGCGTGGGAAGAACTGAACCCGTCACCCGGACGAATTCCGACACGCACCCGTCGAATCCGCCTCTGCGCGTCAACACGTCACGCAGCACGTAGTCTGCGAGCCCTTCCATCGGTGCAAGAAACAGCTGGCTCATGCGAGAACGGCGTCTAAGTTGCCGCGCCGCACTGGGTTGGCTATGGGTGTCCGGCGAGCCTATCGGGCGCCGTTTCCTTGAAAGACCGCGATGTTACCCCGGATTGCGCGCCAGCGCGGCGCCGTATCGTCTTCGCAAGGGCATAGTGCGCGTCCATAGTGGTTCCCGCCGCCCCGTCGCGAACGACCCGGGCGTCACACCAGAGCCCTCCATTCGCAATGATGGAGCCAAGTCGATCAACGTGGACGATGTGATAGATCTTCGGATTGACAGGTATTTTTCAGCCTCCCCTCGGGCAGCCAAGCGACACGAAGCCGACTTTCGGCGCAGGATTTCACCCTGTGCGGACGGTCTTGACTCAGCCAGATACACGAGCCGCCCCGGCACCCGTCCGTCAGGGGCCGATCAGTCCCGCCATCCGTTCGATGGCGGGCTTCCAGCCATATGCCAGCCCAAGCACAATGCCGCCGCCGGTCGCGACCCAGAGCACCTTGTTGACACGTTCCCGCAACGTTGCGATCTGCTGCCCATTGGCATCGATGCGCCTCGTCAGGTTGGTTTCGACCTTGTCGACATGCGTCTCCAGGGTGTCGAACCTGGTATCGATCTGGTGGAAGCGCGATTCGGTCCGTGCCTCGAAGTTTTCCAGCCTGGTCTCGATCCGATTGCACCGTGCATCCCACCGTGCCTCCTGAGCCTGCCGCTCCGCCGTCCACTGCGCTCGCGCTTCCGCATGTTTTTCCGAGGCATCGAGCCGCTCGACGATCGCCTGCGGGGACGACGTGAGGGCACCGATATCGCGCTGGATCATCGAGAGTTGGCCGTAGACGCCCAGCGCGAACTCGACGACATTTGAAAAGCCCTGGGTCTTGCCGTTATCGGGCGCGAGGCGCCATGCTTCTGCGTGACTGGACAAGGGTGTACCTCCGTTTCGGCGAATGACCTGAGCGAGGAAAATCCGCTCTTCAGGTCGCCCTGCTTCCAGGGCATGGCCGATTGGAGCACACGAAATCCGGCGAGTCATGGCGCTCCACGGAGTGCATCACGAATGTGGCAGTTCGCCAGACAATCGCAACATCTAGTGGCCGCCACACAACGAAAAAGGCCCTGCTGTTGCAGGGCCTCGGTACCAATCGCGGTGGATGGCGCAGCTTACTTCTTGTCCTGCTGATTGAACGGGAACGTGCCGAACATGCTCTTGGCCTGGTTCTGCATCTGCTCCTGCATCTGCACGAACAGGTTCTTGCTCTGCTCGATGTAGTTGCTCATCATGCCTTGCATCATCGGGCCCTGCAGGTTCATGAACTGCGACCACATGTCGGGGCTGAATGCCTCGCCCGAATACAGTCCCTTCGAGTTCTCGGCCAGCTTGGTCTGGATGTCGATGAAGGCCTGGATGTTCTTTTCCAGGTAGGTGCCCATCATGCCCTGCATGGCATGGCCGTAGAAACGGATGATCTGCGACAGCATGGCGCTCGAGAACATCGGCACGCCGCCCGTTTCTTCCTCGAGGATGATCTGCAGCAGGATGCTGCGCGTCAACTCGTCGCCCGACTTTGCGTCGACGACCTTGAAGTCCTCGGTATCCATAACCAGCTGCTTGACGTCCGCGAGCGTAATGTAGGTGCTGGTTTGCGTATCGTAGAGCCGGCGATTGGGATATTTCTTGATCAGTCGCTCTGCGCCTTTCTTGGTCGTGGCCATCGGTGCTCTATCCTTTTGTCGTCGCTGATGCCGGCGGTTGGCATCCGCTGCTGCGCCTTCGCCAACGCTGCTGCACCGCATGCGGTGCAGTGCGCAATGGGCGCGTCGCTCCAGCTGGAAGCGACGCCAAAGGCGCGCGAGAAACAACCGGACCAGACCCTGTGGAGCGCTCTCCTTTGGTGCCGGTTGCGCCATTGCCCTGATTCTATGCTCAAGAAAGCACTATGGAAAGCCGGCAGTGTTTAAGGAAAACCCGCAGCAAACGGCGCAGCGCCATGAAACAAAAGACCGTCCGCGCGCCAGTTGGCGCCCGAACGGTCCTTTTACCTGCCTGGCAGCGGGGAGGCGAATCCGGCTTGTGCACCGCGCTGGATGCATTGCATCAACGCGCGCACCGGCCGGCTCCTCTCGCCGGCGTCAGCCCATGTGGAGGCCGCCGTTCAGCGAGAAGTCCGCACCCGTGGAAAAGCCCGATTCGTCCGACGCCAGCCAGGCGCAGATCGAGGCGATTTCAGCCGGCTCGCCCAGACGCTTGACCGGAATCGTGCCGACGATCTTGTCCAGCACATCCTGGCGGATGGACTTGACCATGTCGGTGGCGATATAGCCGGGCGACACAGTATTGACCGTCACGCCCTTGGTGGCCATTTCCTGCGCCAGCGCCATCGTGAAGCCGTGCAGGCCAGCCTTGGCCGTCGAATAGTTGGTCTGGCCGAACTGCCCCTTCTGGCCGTTCACCGACGAAATATTGACGATCCGGCCGAAGCCGCGGTCGGCCATGCCATCGATGACCTGCTTGGTCACGTTGAACAGCGACGTCAGGTTGGTGTCGATCACGGCGTCCCAGTCGGCGCGCGTCATCTTGCGGAACACCACGTCGCGGGTAATGCCGGCGTTGTTGATCAGCACGTCGACCTCGCCCACCTCGGCCTTGACCTTCTCGAAGGCTACCTTGGTCGAATCCCAGTCGGCCACGTTGCCCTCCGACGCCACGAACTCGAAGCCGAGTGCGCGTTGCTGTTCGAGCCATTTCTCGCGGCGCGGCGAATTCGGGCCGCAGCCCGCCACGACCTTGAAGCCGTCCTTGGCCAGGCGCTGGCAAATCGCGGTTCCGATGCCGCCCATTCCGCCGGTCACATATGCAATGCGCTGAGTCATATCCACTCCTAGTTGGCTCGCTCGATCGTTGTTATCGATGCTCAGGTTGTGTTGCCGAACCCGGCGGCCGACGTTCCTCGGCACGCCCCCACCGGGTCACCCCTCACTACAATCAGCGCTCGACAGCCAGCGCCACGCCCATGCCGCCGCCAATGCACAGCGACGCCAGGCCCTTCTTCGCGTCACGACGCTTCATCTCGTGCAGCAGGGTCACCAGGATGCGGCAACCCGAAGCGCCGATCGGATGGCCGATGGCGATGGCGCCACCGTTCACGTTGATCTTCGACTGGTCCCAGCCCATCTGCTGGTGCACGGCCAGCGCCTGGGCGGCAAAGGCCTCGTTGATTTCCATCAGGTCCAGGTCCTTGACCTCCCAGCCCGCGCGCGACAGGCAGCGCTTGCTGGCCGGCACCGGGCCCATGCCCATCACGGCCGGGTCCACGCCGGCGTTGGCATACGCCTTGATCGTGGCCAGCGGGGTCAGGCCCAGTTCCTTGGCCTTGGCGGCCGACATCACCACCACGGCGGCGGCACCGTCGTTCAGGCCCGACGCGTTGGCGGCGGTCACCGTGCCTGCCTTGTCGAAGGCGGGCTTCAGGCCGGACAGGCTGTCCAGCGTGGCGCCATGGCGCACGAACTCGTCGGTCTTGAACGCCACCGGGTCGCCCTTGCGCTGGGGAATCATCACGGGGACGATTTCCTCGTCGAACTTGCCAGCCTTCTGGGCTGCCTCGGCCTTGTTCTGCGAACCCACGGCGAACTCGTCCTGGGCTTCGCGCGTGATGCCGTATTCCTTGGCAACGTTTTCCGCCGTGATACCCATGTGGTACTTGTTATAAACGTCCCACAGGCCGTCGACGATCATCGTGTCGACCAGCTTGGCATCGCCCATGCGGAAGCCGTCGCGCGAACCCGGCAGCACGTGCGGGGCGGCGCTCATGTTCTCCATGCCGCCGGCCACCACGATCTCGGCTTCGCCGGCGATGATGGCATTGGCGGCCAGCATCACGGCCTTCAGGCCCGAGCCGCACACCTTGTTGATGGTCATGGCGGGCACCATGTCCGGCAGGCCGGCCTTGCGCGACGCCTGGCGCGCGGGGTTCTGGCCCGAGCCGGCCGTCAGCACCTGGCCCATGATCACTTCGCTGACCTGGTCCGGCTTCACGCCGGCGCGCTCCAGGGCTTCCTTGATCACGATGGCACCAAGCTCCGGCGCCGGGATCTTGGCCAGGGAGCCGCCGAACTTGCCTACTGCGGTACGGGCTGCGGAAACAATGACGATGTCGGTCATTTGAGGTCCTTTCGAGAAAGCGAATCGCGGATCGGTTCGAAACCGGGCTGGCCGCCACGGCCAGCCCGCATGAAAATCAGGCGCGCTGCTTGACGTAGCGGCCCGGCGCGGGCTCGATCGCCTTGTAGTGAGCGTTGCCGAATGCTTCGGGCGCGGTGCGCTTCTGGCCAGCCTGCTTGCCCAGCCATGCCATCCAGTCGGGCCACCAGCTACCAGCGTGCTCCTGCGCGCCGGCCAGCCATTCGTGGGCCGATTCGGGCAGCGCGTCGTTGGTCCAATGGCTGCGCTTCTTCTTGACCGGCGGGTTGATCACGCCGGCGATATGGCCCGAAGCCCCCAGCACGAAGCGCAGCTTGTTGCTGAGCAGCGCGGTCGATGCGTAGGCAGCCGTCCAGGGCACGATATGGTCTTCGCGCGACCCATAGATATAGGTCGGCACGTCAATCTCGCCCAGGTCCACCGGCGCATTGCACACCGTCAGCTTGCCAGGCACCTTCAGTTCGTCCTGCAGGTACGTATGACGCAGGTACCAGCAGTACCACGGGCCCGGCAGGTTGGTGGCATCGCCGTTCCAGAACAACAGGTCGAACGGCACCGGCGTGTTGCCCTTCAGGTAGTTGTCGACCACGTAGTTCCACACCAGGTCGTTCGGACGCAGGAACGAGAACGTGTTGGCCAGCTCCACCCCGCGCAGCAGCCCGCACGGCGCGCCGTTCGCGCCGCCCATGGTCGCTTCGCGCAACTGCACATGGGATTCATCCACGAACACGTCGAGGATGCCGGTATCGGCAAAGTCGAGCAGCGTGGTTAGCAGCGTCAGGCTGGCGGCCGGCTTCTCGCCGCGCGCGGCCAGCACCGACAGCGCGGTGGAGATGATCGTTCCGCCCACGCAGAAACCCAGCACGTTGATCTTGTCCTGCCCGCTGATATCGCGCGCCACCTCGATGGCCCGGATGGCGGCATGCTCGATGTAGTCGTCCCACGTGCGCTCAGTCATCGTGGCATCGGGATTGCGCCACGACACCAGGAACACCGTATGCCCGTTTTCGACGGCATGGCGCACCAGCGAGCTTTCCGGCTGCAGGTCGAGGATGTAGAACTTGTTGATGCAAGGCGGCACCAGCAGCAGCGGGCGCGCGTAGACCTTGTCGGTCAGCGGCTTGTATTGCAGCAACTGGAAGTATTCGTTTTCGTAGACCACCGCGCCTTCGGTCACGGCCACGTTGCGGCCCACTTCGAATGCAGTTTCGTCGGTCTGCGAGATCTTGCCGCGCCCCAGGTCTTCCAGCATGTTGCGCACGCCATTGCGCAGCGATTCGCCGCCCGATTCGATCAGGCGCTGCTGGGCATCGGGATTGGTGGCCAGGAAGTTGGCCGGCGACATGGCATCGACCCACTGCGACACCGCGAAGCGGATGCGCTGGCGCACCTTGGGATCAGCTTCCACGGCATCGGCCAGCTCGGTCATGGCGCGCGCGGTCAGCAGGTAGAACGCCGCGGTATAGCGGTACGCCGCGTTGTTGCGCCAGGCAGCACTGGAGAACCGGCGATCGGAAAGACGTTCGCTGGCGCCGCTGTTGCCATTGGGCGCCGGCGCGCCATTGGTCGTCATGGCACCCGCGCCCATTTCACGCCAGAGCTCGGCAAAATCCTTCAGGTAACGTTCCTGGATACCGGCCAGCTGGGTCGGGGCGATTTTCAGCGGCGCGCCGTTGGCACCGCCAGCCGGAAAAGCCTGCTGGAACGCCTTGGCAAAGGCATCGCCCATGGGGAAGCCACCGGGAAATGCACCGGACAAACCGGCCGGAAAACCTGCCGGCATTTCGCCATTGGTTTCGGGAGCCCACTGACGGGACCATTCCAGCCATGCGGCTGGATCGAATGGCCCCGGCGCAAATTGAAACGGTTGGGACTTGTCTTCCGTGCCGGAAGCTGCCGCACCTTTGCCGGTCGCCATGATGTAATCGTCTCTCTGCCAGTCGTGATGGATGACGGGCTCGGGGTAACTGTCTCCCGACCCGCCCCGTTTCCGGGTTGCGTCCGCAGGCCGCCGCTGGGGCGTTTGCCTCTTACGCTATGCTTGCCGGCGAAACCCTGGAATGCTTCCTCGGTTCCGATACATTTCGAGGCATTGTTGCCTTGCAATGTAGAGGCTGTCAATGCGGAAATCCGCATTGCCATTTTGCGGCCCGGGAAGTGAAGCCCGACCTACCGGACGGTAATTCTGGCGCGGGTTACCGGGCGGCACGACCCATTAATCGAGAAAGATGAAAGCCTGATGTATATCGTGGCAATTGGCTGGATCTACGTAACGCTGATGATGGCCATCACCGAGACCAATATCGTCGCCGGCGTGGCCACGTTCCTGTTCTACGGCGTGGCGCCGGTGTCGATCGTCATGTACATCATGGGCACGCCGGCTCGCAAGCGCCGGCGCAAGGCCAACGAAGCCAAGGAAGCTGCCGCGGCAGCGCGGCAGCCCGAGAGCAAAGGCGAAGGCGAAGCCTAGTCCGCCAGCCAGACCAGCGTGGCCATGCGGCCAGTGGTGCGGTCGCGGCGATACGAATAGAACCGATCGGCATCGGTAACCGTGCAGGCATCGCCGCCATGGACCTGCGTGCAACCGGCGCGCGCCAGGCGGATACGGGCCAGCGCGTAAAGGTTGGCCAGGTACTTGCCCGGCGCCCCCGCCACGAACGCCGCTTCCACGGCAGCCCGTTCCTCAGACAGCGCGCGATCCAGGAATGCCTCGCGAACCTCGACACCCACTTCGAAGGCATCGGGTCCGATAGCGGGCCCCAGCCACGCCACCCACTGCGCCGAGGGATCGGCGTTGGCGGCCATGCGCGCCAGCGTGGCCTCGATCACGCCATCGCAGAGGCCGCGCCAGCCGGCATGGGCCGCACCCACGACGGTGCCGGCCGCATTGCAGAGCAACACGGGCAGGCAGTCGGCGGTCATGATGGCGCAGACGTGTCCTGGCGCGGTCGCCACGCTGGCATCGGCGCGCGGTACGCCAGCGACATCGTCATCGGCGGTGACTACCCCACATCCGTGCACCTGTTCGAGCCAACGCGGCATGGCCGGCAACTGGCTGGCCAGCCGGGCGCGGTTGGCGGCCACCGCCGCCGGGTCGTCGCCTACATGGGTGCCGAGATTGAGCCCGCCGGGCTCGCCGTCCGCCAGTCCATACGGGCCTGCACTGACACCCCCGAAACGGGTGGTGGACAGCGCGCGCACGCGGGCAGGCGCTGGCCAATCGGGAACGATCCAAGCGGCCGCGCCGGTCGTCGGGTCAATCCTCGTCGTCATCGTCGTCGGCCTCCCCTTCGTACCACTCGGGTTCGTAGTCATCCTCGTCGTCTTCCTGCGCGTGGCCTTCGAAGTCCAGCGCATCGATCAGCGCCTGCAGGTCTTCGGGCGGCGGGGCTTCCCACGACTTCTTGCGGCCCGTCACGGGATGCACCAGCCCCAGCCGGTAAGCGTGCAGTGCCTGCCGCGTGAACGGTACGGGCAGCGGTACCCGGATGGCGGGACGCTGGCCGCGCTGGGTGGCCTTGTGATAGACCGGATCCCCTACCAAAGGATGGCCTACCGACTCGAAATGGACGCGAATCTGGTGCGTCCGCCCCGTTTCAAGCTGACACATCACCATCGACACCTTCGAGCGGCCCAGCGGCACCGTTCCCAGCGTCTTGAAATGGGTGCGCGACGGCTTGCCGCTGTTGGTATGCACGATGGCCATGCGCGTGCGTTCGCGCGGATCGCGGCCGATTGGCGCGTCGATCGTGCCCTCGTCGGGGGTTTCCCCCCAGACCAGCGCGATATACGTCCGTTTGACCGTGCGCGCCTGCAGTTGCCGCACCAGGTCGGTCTGCGCGGTCAGCGTGCGTGCCACCACCATCAGGCCGGACGTTTCCTTGTCGAGCCGATGAACGATGCCCGCGCGCGGCAGGCGCGCGGCGTGCGCATCGCGATGCAGCAGGCCATTCAGCACCGTGCCGCTCCAGTTGCCGGCGGCCGGATGCACCACCAGCCCGGACGGCTTGTCGATGACCAGCAGCACGTCGTCTTCGTACACCACTTCAAGCGGCACGTCTTCCGCTGTGAACGCCTGCGATTCCGGCGCGGCCTGGGGCACGATCTCGATCTGCTGCCCCATCTGCACCGACGCCTTGGCGCGGCTGGGCTCGCCATCCACGCGCACGACCCCGTCCTCGATCCACTGCTGGATGCGGCTACGTGAAAACTCACTGAAGTGCTGCGCGAGCAATTTGTCGAGCCGCTGGCCATGGCCGGCGCTGTCGACCTCCAGGTACAGTGGCATCAGATCGGGGGCGGCAGGCGCCGTGGCAGGCACCTCGTCGTTGAACTCGTCGCCCGCGTCACCGTCCTCTCCCTCATCGAGGGACGCGTCGAATTTCTCGGCGTCAAGCGCGTCGGATTCCTCTTCGGTCACGTCGGGCTTTTGGGTGTGGCGTTCCAGACCGGTTTCGGTCTTGGGGCTTCGGCTATAATGCTTGGCGCTATTTTTTTTCATCCGGAACAGGTTGCCCATGCAATTGCAGAGCATCAAGCGCGCCAGCTGGCGCGCGAAAATTGGAGCGGTTTTGCTCGCAGGCGGATGCGTCATGCTGTCGGCATGCGGCCTGCTGGGAGACCAGCCTGACGAAACGGCTGGCTGGTCGGCCAACAAATTATATTCGGAAGCGAAGGATGCTTTGGATGGCGGCGACTATTCGCGCGCCGTCAAGCTCTACGAAAAGCTCGAGGGCCGCTATCCGTTTGGCCGTTTTGCGCAGCAGGCACAGATCGACACCGCCTACGCCAGCTACAAGGACGGCGAGACCGCCGCCGCGCTGGCTGCCGTGGATCGCTTCATCCAACTCCACCCGAGCCATCCGAACATCGATTACGCCTACTACCTCAAGGGCCTGATCAATTTCAACGACAACCTCGGCTGGCTGGGCCGCTTCTCGGGCCAGGACCTGAGCGAGCGCGACCCCAAGGCTGCCCGCGCCGCCTATGACGCCTTCCAGACGCTGATCACACGGTATCCGGACAGCAAGTACACGCCCGACGCCACGCTGCGCATGCAGTACATCGTCAACGCGCTGGCGCAGCACGAAGTCCACGCCGCGCGCTACTACTACCGCCGTGGCGCCTACCTGGCCGCCGTCAACCGCGCGCAGCAGGCGCTGAAGGACTACGATGGCGCGCCCGCCAACGAGGAAGCGCTGTACATCATGGTCCGTTCGTACGATGCCCTGGGCATGAAGGACCTGCGCGACGATACCGCCCGCGTGATGGAGCGCAACTATCCGAACAGCGACTTCATCAAGTACGGCGCGCGCCGCAAGGACAAGTCGTGGTGGGAAGTGTTCTGATCGACTGATCGACTGAACGCCTTCCGCGGAAGACGAAAAGGCCGAGACCTGGCAACAGGCTCGGCCTTTTTGCTTTTGCGAGCCACCGGTTAGTCGCCCCCGCGCCCAGAACGTCTACGGCGAGTCCGGCACGCCCTTCCCGGCCGAATCTCGCGGCATCCCGATCGATAGCAGCCCGTTGTGCGCGCCATAGCGGCAGAGTTCGGCATCGCTGTCGATGCCAAGCTTCTTCATGGCGCTGATCTTGTGCGTGCTGACGGTCTTCACACTGCGACCCAGGTATTGCGCCATGTCGCTGACCGACATCCCGCCAACATAGAGCCGGATCACCTCCACCTCCTTCGGACTCAGCGTCGTGAGTGACGCATTAACCACAATGCGTCGAGGTGAGCCTGCGGCGGCGCGCGCCTTCGCCCGGGCGACATAGCTGCGCTGCTGGTACGCCGCCACGATCGCACGCCCCAGTTCATTGAGTCCGCTGCCTTTGCCAAGCACCGCGCAAGCGCCCGCATCGAGCGCGCTCTTCAGCATCGCCGCGTTTTCCTGCATGGTCGGCACGACGATCCGTACTGCGGGAAAGCGTTGGCGAATCGCTTCCAGCATCGGCAAACCATCCGTATGGCATGCACACGGCATGCACAGATCGGTCACCACCACGTCGCAGTTCCCCTGTGACAAGCGGTCGAACAGCGCATCAACATCGCCGGCTTCGCCCACGATGGAAAACCCCAGCTTCGTCGAGAGAATCTGCCTGGTTCACGACGCGTGCCCAGCGCGTGATGTCGCCGGCGTCGACGTAGACCACGTCGCGCGGCCGCAGCGGAAAGCCTTCGGCCAGCGCCAGTGCAACAGGCGAGCGCGCGTCGAGGTGAAATACCTCCGGCCGCCCTGCCGGATGCTTGCGCACGACGTAGATCTGACGGGGGTCGCTGGTCAGCGGATTCACGCCACCGGCCTCGCCCAGCGCTTCGCCCAGCGTCAGCCGGCCGTTGCGCGGCAGCGCCGCCACGGGGCGATTGACTTCACCCATCACGAATACCTTGCCGTCCTCGCGCTGCTCCACGCGCACGATGTCGCCGCCGCGCAACTGGATGTCGGCGGGGTTGCGGCCGGCGCGCAGCCAGGCAGGAAGATCGATGAGCCAGCTGCGGCCCTGGCGGGACACGCGGATGCGGCTGCTGTCGCCGGTGCTGACGTTGATGCCGCCCGCGCGGCCGAGCGCCTCGACCAGCGTCATCGGCACGTCGTCCACGTATTGCGGCCCGGGCGACTTCACCTCGCCGTCCAGATAGATGCGCTGGCTGCGATAGGCAAGCACGCGCACCGTCACCTGCGGTTTGCGCACCACGCGATCCAGCGCGCGCACCAGGCGCTCGCGCACCTCGGCCGCGCTCAGTCCGGCCACCTTCATGGCGCCTGCGTAGGGAAACTGGATCTCGCCCCGGTGGCTCACCACATAACCGGGAACGCTGGCGGCGCCGCTGTAGCCGGGAATCTCGTAGTCAATCCCCACGGTGTAGGTCTGGCTGGGGAATACCAGTTCGGGATGATCCCAGACGATGATCGACAGGATGTCGGCCGGACCGATGCGATAGGGCTGGGGCGCTCCCATCAAGTCGCCCACGTCGTGCTGGTCACGCACTACTTCGTCATGCAGCGAATTGACCAGGTCCCACGAGATCGGCGTGACGCCCTGCGGCAGGTCCGGGGGCGCCCCCTCGGCCAGTTCACCGTCGACCCGCATACCCGGCGCCAATGCGCACCCCGCCAGTACGACACTGGCAAACACCGACGCCACCCAGGCCTTTGCTCGCATGGTTCTGTTTCACGCCCTCGATCAAGGCGTGGATGCTAGCCAGACTTGCCCTGCCGCCCCCTAGGATTTATCCGATTCCCTCGCTCTGATGCGGCCGTACATCAAGGCCGGCGTTTTCGTACATCTGTGATGCGCTGACGACAGCCGATTCCTGTACGTTGCGGGCACGAAAATTCGCTTACGTTCCGAGCAACGCAGCACCAGGAATCCAGATGACTCCATCCGTGCCACAGATACGGGTCTGTCTGGCGGATGATCATCCACTGATCCTCGAAGGCATCCGCTGGCTCCTGTCGCAGACCCTCCACATTCGAATTGCCGGCGTCGCGCATCATCCCGCCGAGCTGCTTGACCTGCTGGCGAAGACCACGTGCGATGTGCTGGTCACCGACTTCCACATGCCCGGTGACCATGGCACCGATGGACTGCCACTGCTGGGCAGCATCCGCCGGCTGCATCCGCGGGTCCGCATCCTGGTGCTGACCAGTCTGCGCCATGCCGGGCTGTTCCAGAGCATCCTGCGCCTGGGCGTGGCAGGCATCGTTCGCAAGGACGGCAATATGTCGCAGCTCGCCACCGCCATCGAAGTGGCTCACCACGGCGGACGCTTTGTCGGCACTGCGTTACGCCAGGAGGATGCCGACCCGGCCGCCGCCGCGCTGCTGAGTGCGAGCGAACTGGAGGTGCTGCGGCTGCATGCCGGCGGCATGTCGGTGTCGGAGATTGCCGCCTACCTGAACCGCAGCATCAAGACCATCAGTACCCACAAACGGGCGACCATGGACAAGCTCGGCATCCATACCGATGCCGGGCTCTTCCTCTATGCGCGGAACAATGGGCTGGCGTGAGGCGGCGCGCAGGCCGCCCCGGTGGCCTAGTCGGCGGACGGCTCGCCGGCGGCGTCTTCGCCGGCTGGTGCGCGCAGGCTTTCGAGGAAACGGATCACCGTATCGGCCTCGCGCGTGCGCGTGAATGGGGGCAGGCTCTGCCAGATCTGGCGGCCGTAGGGCTTTTCCACGAGCCGGGTGTCGCAGATGGCCAGCACGCCGCGATCCGATTCCGAGCGGATCAGCCGCCCGGCGCCCTGCTTCAGCGTGATGACCGCGTGGGGCAACTGGTGCACGGCAAACGGGCTCAGGCCCTTCTTCTGCAGCACTTCCATGCGCGCGGCCAGCACCGGATCGTCGGGCGGCGCGAACGGCAGCTTGTCGATGATGACCAGCGACAGCGCCTCGCCGCGTACGTCCACGCCTTCCCAGAAACTCTGGCTGCCTACCAACACGGCATTGCCGAGCTGGCGGAAGCGTTCGAGCAGTTCGGTACGGCTGGCCTGGCCCTGCACCAGCAGCGGCAGGTTGATACCGCGTGCGGCAAACAGGTCGTAGAGCATGTCCGACGCCTTCTGCACCGCGCGCAGCGTGGTGCAGAGCAGGAACGTACGGCCACCGGCGGCCTCGATCAGCGGCAGCGCGCGCTCGACCACCGCTTCGGTAAACTGGGGCGAATTCGGCGCCGGCATGTCGCGCGGCACGTAGAGCAGCCCCTGCTTCGCATAGTCGAACGGGCTGGGCAGCGTCAGCGACTGGTCCTTGTTCAGCCCCAACTGGGCCGCGTAGTGCGTGAAATTGCCCTTCACCGACAGCGTGGCCGACGTGAAGACCCACGCGCGCGGCTGGCCCTCGCGCTGGCGCGTGAAGATCGGCGCGATCGACAGCGGCGTGCGGTGCAGTTGCACGGTGTGCGAGAACACCTCGACCCAGCGCACGGTGTCGGGTCCGGACGGCGCCGGCACGGGCGGCGCGGCTTCCGCCCCGGCGTCGGCGGGCTGGTCATCGGCCGATGCTGCAGGTGCAGCGGCCGGCGGCGCCGTGGTCGCGCGGTCATCGCGCCACACTTCGAGCCGGTGCGCCAGTTCCACGGCGCGGCGATGGCATTGCTCCAGCGTTTCGGCGCGCTCGGCCTGCGATGCCAGGGCTTCGACAAAGCCGGACAGCGCTTCTTCCAGCGCATCGAGCGTTTCGTAGAACGGTTCGGCCGTACGCGGGTCGGCATCGATCTGGCCCATCGCCATGCGCACGTTGTCGCGGCCGAAGGCCAGGCGCAGGTCGCGTGCGGCGCGTTCCAGGGGTGCGCCCAGGGCAACCCAGTCCACTGCGTCGCGCGCATGGGACAGCCCTTCCGCCACCGTGTCGCGCGCCAGCTCCAGAAGCTGGCTCGTCGACAGCGTTTCGCCAAAGAACAGCGTCGCGGTTTCCGGCAACTGGTGTGCTTCGTCGAAGATCACGGTATTGGCGGCCGGCAGCAGCTCGGCCATGCCGGTGTCGCGCAGCACCACATCGGCAAAGAACAGGTGGTGATTCACCACCACCACGTCGGCCTGCTGCGCCTCCTTGCGGGCGCGCATCACGAAGCATTCCTTGTACTGCGGGCATTCGCTGCCCAGGCAGTTGTCGCGCGTGGACGTCACCAGTTGCCAGACCGGTGCGTTCTCGGGCACCTCCGCCAGTTCGGCCTTGTCGCCCGTGGCGGTGGTCTTGGCAAAGCGGCCGATATCGCGCAGCCACGCCGCGTCCTGTTTCGACGCCATCCTGCCGTTGGCCTGCGCGCGCTCCAGGTGGTAGTGGCACAGGTAGTTGGCCCGCCCCTTGAGCAGCGCCACCGATACCGGCACGTTCAGCGCGTGGCGCACGGTGGGAATGTCGCGCAGATAAAGCTGGTCCTGCAGGTTCTTGGTGCCGGTGGACAGGATGACCTTGCCGCCCCAGAGCATGGCCGGCACCAGGTACGCAAACGTCTTGCCGGTGCCGGTCCCGGCCTCGACGATGACCGTGTCGTTCTGCGCGATGGCATTGGCGACGACTTCGGCCATCTTCTGCTGCGATGCGCGCGGACGGTAGCCCGGAATCGCCGTGGCCAGCGTGCCCGTTTCGGCAAACATCGTCGACAGTTGCGCGGCCTGCGAGGCGGCCTGGGCAGCCGAGGCCGCGACGACGGCATCGCCCGGCGATTCGGCGGCATCGTTGGCGTCGGGCGATCCGGTGGAATCGGTCAGGAGGTCGTCGGTGGGTTCGGACAAGGTAGGGCTTTTTTCTTCGATGTCCCGTGGCACGTCACGCGTCGCGCGGCCACGGGAGATATCTGGTGCGGCACGCCGCGCCGGCGGCCGTCAGGCCGGGACGTCGGGTTCCAGGTGCAGTTGCAGCAAGGTGATGGCGTCCTTGAGCTTCAGGCGGCGCTTCTTCAGGCGGCGCAACTGCAGTTCGTCGCGGGCAGGATCGGCGGACAGCCGGTCGATCAGGAAATCGAGGTCGCGGTGTTCGATCTGCAGCTCGATGATCTGCCGCGCCAGCGTGTTGAGGTTCTCATCCATGATGCGTCTTCGTGCTCCGCGGCGGCGACCATCGGCCCCGCCTGACCTCGCAACCCATCAGAAGCCGAACGGGCTGGGCGTCGAATTGCCCTGGCCCTGTTTCTTCTTCTCCTCGGCTTCCGCCCGTCGTGTGTCCAGATCCTTCTGGCGCTGCACTGCATCCGCCTGCTTCTGCTGGTACGTCTTGACGTTTTCCTGCCGCTGGCGGGCCTGCTCAGCTCCCTTCTGCTGGGCTTCCTTGATGCGTGTGTTGAAATCGTCCTGCTTCTTCTGGTAGCTCTCGGCACTGGCTGCACGCTGCGGCGCCTGCTCCCCGACCTGCGCCTCGCGCAGCGCCTGTTCCTGCTGCTTGCGGTCGAACGCCGCGCGGCTGGCCTGCTCGTTGGCCGCGCGGCCCGGCTGGCTGGCCTCGTACTCGGCGCGGCGGACGGCCTGCTCGCGGTCGCGCTGCGCGGCCTTGTAGGCACGCTCGGCGTCGCCGACTTCCAGGTCCCTGGCGCGCAGCACATGCAGTTCGGCACGCTGGGCGTCCTTGGCCTGCTCGATGCAGCGGTTGACCAGGAACTTGCTGTAGCAGGCGCGCTCGGCCTCTGCGAAGCGGTAGTTTGTCCACGCACGCGAATCGCCAATGGCCTTGCGCTCGGCCGCGAAGTCGCGCGGCTGGCCAGGGTCTGGCGAGATGACGCCGGCGGCTGGCGCGGCGGACGGCGCCGAAGCCTGCGCATGGACGGCGGTCCAGGGTGCGGCCAGCAGCAACGCGGCCAGCGCGAGCGTGGAAACCGGAGAGGCGAGAAGGGAAACCGGGCGAGCCATGACGGCCGGAAGGGACTTGACGATCATGCCCGCGATTCTAGCATCGGCAGCCACTCGGCAGCCCGCCCGCCAGTGGCCGGTGAGTGGCGGCCGGGCACCATCGCGGCCAGATGCCGAAATGGCAAGGTAAAAGGTGTCTTTCCGTCACCGGAACCGCGCCGCGCTTGTGGCACAATCCCCCGCTTTCGACTGACTCGTTTTCTCGATGTCCAATCTGCCTGCTTCCGTCCTGCAAAAGATTGTGTCGCTGATCGCGGCCGAACTCTCCGTGCAACCCCGCCAGGTGGCGGCTGCCGTAGGTCTCCTGGACGAAGGCGCCACGGTGCCGTTCATCGCCCGCTACCGCAAGGAAGTGACCGACAACCTGGACGACACCCAGCTGCGCACGCTGGAAGAACGCCTGCTGTACCT
Organism: Cupriavidus pauculus; assembly: GCF_022179805.1. Taxonomy (GTDB): domain Bacteria; phylum Pseudomonadota; class Gammaproteobacteria; order Burkholderiales; family Burkholderiaceae; genus Cupriavidus; species Cupriavidus pauculus_E. The sequence goes on from NZ_BPUO01000001.1 coordinate 110,962, forward strand.
GCGCGACATGGAAGACCGTCGCGCCACGATCCTGGCGTCGATCGAGGAACAGGGCAAGCTCACCGACGAACTGCGCACGGCCATCGAAGCAGCCGAGACCAAGCAGACGCTGGAAGACCTCTACCTGCCCTACAAGCCAAAGCGCCGCACCCGCGCCCAGATCGCCCGCGAATGCGGCCTGGAGCCGCTGGCCCAGGCGCTGCTGGCCGACCCTACGCTCGATCCGCAGGCCGAGGCCGCCAAGTACGTCAACGGCAACCCCACCGCCGACGGCGGCGTGCCCGACGTCAAGGCCGCGCTCGACGGCGCGCGCGATATCCTGTCCGAGCAGTTTGGCGAAACGGCCGAACTGCTGGGCAAGCTGCGTGACCACCTGTGGAACAACGGCGTGGTGACGTCCTCGGTGATGGAAGGCAAGGAAAACGCCGAGGAAGAGAAATTCCGCGACTACTACGAGTACAGCGAGACGATCCGCACCGTGCCGTCGCACCGCGCGCTGGCGCTGTTCCGTGGCCGCAACGCGGGCGTGCTGCTGGTGAAGCTGGGCCTGGGCGAAGAACAGGACGCGATGGTGCCGCATCCGTGCGAAGGCATGATCGCGCGCCACGTCGGCATCGAGAACCGCAACCGGCCGGCCGACAAGTGGCTGGCCGACGTGTGCCGCTGGTGCTGGCGCGTCAAGGTGCAGCCGCACATCGAAACCGAACTGCTGACGCAACTGCGCGAAACCGCCGAGGGCGAGGCCATCAAGGTGTTCGGCCGCAACCTGCACGAACTGCTGCTGGCCGCACCGGCCGGCCCGAAGTCCGTGATGGGCATCGATCCGGGCATCCGCACCGGCTGCAAGATCGCCGTGGTGGACGCCACGGGCAAGCTGCTGGACACCGCCACGATCTATCCGCACGAGCCGCGCCGTGACTGGGCCGGCTCGCTGGCCACGATGGCCCGCCTGGCGAAGCAGCACAACGTGGCACTGTGCTCGATCGGCAACGGCACGGCCAGCCGCGAGACCGACAAGCTCGTGCAAGACCTGATGAAGGGCGCCCCGGAACTGAAGCTGACCAAGATCGTGGTCAGCGAGGCTGGCGCGTCGGTGTACTCGGCGTCGGAACTGGCGGCCAAGGAATTCCCTGAGCTGGACGTGTCGCTGCGTGGCGCGGTGTCGATTGCGCGCCGCCTGCAGGACCCGCTGGCCGAACTGGTGAAGATCGATCCGAAGTCGATTGGCGTGGGCCAGTACCAGCACGATGTGAACCAGCGCGAGCTGGCACGTGCGCTGGACGCCGTGGTGGAAGACTGCGTGAACGCCGTGGGCGTGGACGTGAATACCGCATCGGCGCCGCTGCTGGCGCGCGTGTCGGGCCTGAACTCGGTGCTGGCGCGCAACATCGTGGAATTCCGCGATGCCAATGGCGCGTTCGCCAACCGCGACTCGCTGAAGAAGGTGCCGCGCCTGGGCGACAAGACGTTCGAACAGGCCGCGGGCTTCCTGCGCATCAATGATGGCGACAACCCGCTCGACCGTTCGTCGGTGCACCCGGAAGCCTATCCGGTGGTGCAGAAGATCCTGGAGCACATCAAGAAGGGCCTGCGCGATGTGATGGGCAACCGCGAAAGCCTGCGCGGCCTGGCACCCCAGCAGTTTGCCGACGACAAGTTCGGCCTGCCGACAGTGCGCGACATCCTGACCGAACTCGAAAAGCCGGGCCGCGACCCGCGCCCCGAGTTCAAGACCGCGACGTTCCAGGAAGGTGTGGAAGACGTGAAGGACCTGCAGCCGGGCATGGTCCTGGAAGGCGTGGTCACGAACGTGGCCGCCTTCGGCGCTTTCGTCGACATCGGCGTGCACCAGGACGGCCTGGTCCACATTTCGGCGCTGTCGTCCAAGTTCGTCAAGGACGCGCACGAGGTGGTCAAGGCTGGCCAGATCGTCAAGGTCAAGGTGATGGAAGTGGACGTCAAGCGCAACCGTATCGGCCTGACCATGCGCCTGGACGACGAGCCGGGCCAGCAGGCCCCCCGCACCGGTGGCGGCGATCGCAGCGCACCGCGCAGCGGCGGCGGCAACAATCGCGGCTTCAGCGGCAACAACAACCGTCGTGAGACGGAATCGCAAGGCGCCATGGCGGCTGCGTTTGCGAAGCTGAAGCGCTGAGGTTAGACACCTCTCCTGCCCGGCTGCGGCGTCCCTCTCCCGCCAGCCTTTTTGCTCCCCTCTCCCGCTACGCGGGAGAGGGGAGCCACCCCCCCTACAAACTCAAATCTCCACCTTCGTTCCCAGTTCCACCACGCGGTTGGCGGGGATCGAGAAGAAGTCGGACGGCTTGGCGCCGTTCTGATGCATCCACGCGAACAGGCGCTCGCGCCACATCGACATGCCCGGCAGCTTGGACGGAATCACCGTCTCGCGGGCGATGAAGAATGACGTTTCCATCAGCTCGAAATGCATGTCCAGCTTGCGCTGGGCCAGGTCGAGCACGCGGTTCACGTCCGGCGTTTCCTTGAAACCGTATTCGGACGCCAGGATGAACACACCACCCCCCAGGTCCTTGCAGCTCAGCCGGCGATCGTCGTCCACGTAGGGAATGTCACGCGTGACAAAGCTCAGGAACACCACGCGCTCATGCAGCACGCGGTTGTGCTTGAGGTTATGCAGCAGCGACACCGGCACCGACTCGGTGCTGCCCGTCAGGAACACGGCCGTGCCTTCCACGCGATGCGGCGGATGGGCCAGCAGGCCGGCGATGAACGGCTCCAGCGGAATGCCGTCCTCCAGGCTGCGCGCACGCAGCAGCTTGCGGCCGCTGTGCCAGGTCATCAGCAGGAAGAACGCCGTGCTGCCCATCAGCAGCGGGAACCAGCCGCCCTCCGCCACCTTGAGCAGGTTGGCCGAGAAGAACGACAGGTCGACGATCAGGAACGATGCACCCAGCAGCGTCACCAGCACCCGGTTCCACTTCCAGAAACGGCGCATGACGATGACCGCCAGGAACGTGGTGATCAGCATCGTGGTGGTCACCGCGATACCGTAGGCGGCAGCCAGGTTCTCGGACTTGCGGAACGACAGCACCACCGCGAACACCAGCACCAGCAGCGCCCAGTTGATCACCGGCAGGTAGATCTGGCCGATTTCCGCCGCCGAGGTGTACTGGATGCGCATGCGCGGCAGGAACCCGAGCTGGATCGCCTGGCTGGTCAGCGAGAACGCGCCCGAGATTACCGCCTGCGACGCGATCACCGTGGCCGCCGTGGCCAGCAGCACCATGGGCAACTGCAGCAGGTCAGGCACCATCAGGAAGAACGGGTTCTCGATGGCCACCGGGTTGCCCAGCAGCATCGCGCCCTGGCCGAAGTAGTTCAGCATCAGGCACGGCATCACCAGCACGAACCAGCCGTAGCGGATGGGCTTGGCGCCAAAGTGGCCCATGTCGATATAGAGCGCCTCGGCCCCGGTCAGCACCAGGAACACGCTTCCCAGCACGATGAACGCCTGCAGCGAATGCTCGATCAGGAACGAGATGCCGTACCAGGGGTTGATGGCCTTGAGGATCTCGGGCGATTGCATCAGGTTGAAGATGCCCAGCCCGCCCAGCGCCAGGAACCACACCACCATGATCGGGCCGAAGAGCTTGCCCACCGCGCTGGTGCCGTGCCGCTGGATCACGAACAGCACGCACAGGATCGATAACGTGATCGGGATCACAAAGTGCGAGAGCCCGGGCGCGGCGATCTCCAGCCCCTCCACGGCCGACAGCACCGAAATGGCGGGCGTGATCACGGCATCGCCATAGAACATGCAGGCGCCGAAGATGGCCGACATCATGATCAGCTTGGCCATGCGCGAACGCGGGGCCGCCGTGCGCAGCGCCAGCGCCATCAGCGCCAGTACGCCGCCTTCGCCATCGTTGTCCGCGCGCATCACGAACAATACGTATTTGATCGAAACGACGACGATCATTGCCCAGAACAGCAGCGAGATGATGCCCAGCACCGCCTCGGGGCTAAACGGGATGCCGTGGTCCTTGCTGAAACACTCCTTCAGCGCGTACAGGGGACTGGTGCCGATGTCGCCAAAGACGACGCCGATCGCGCCGATCACGAGCGTACGGGTGCTCGGACTTTCGACGAAGTAATGGCTGGTGGTTGCGGATTGGGTCATGGAATTGGGTCAGGTGAACCGGCTCGCGCCTCCCGTGCCTGACCTTGGCTGCCCTGGCATGGCGCCAGTGGGCAGTCCCTCCAAAGTGCTTCATAAGGCACGATTTCTCTCACGCTAGCGGCTCCGGTCCCCGATGGGGCGTATTGGCCTTCTCAGTTTCTATTGCGTTGCACAAACGCGCGCATTCTAGATGAAGTGTCGTGAGCCGACCACTGTGGAAATGCCGATGTCACGGGGCACGACCGATCAAGCATGGGAAAGAAGCCGGGTGGGGTCAAGCCCCGCCGACGCCGCGACGGTGGGAAGGCCCACCGTCGGGATGTTGTCAGGCAGCGACACAAATGCCGGATGCGCCGCTTGATGAAACGCGCGTCAGCCGCGCGGCGGCGCTCAAACCCCGAGGTATCGGTCCAGCGCGGCGGGCGCCTCGGCCAGCTTGGCTGCCGGGCCGGCCATGACCACCTGCCCTTTTTCCAGCACGACCACGCGGTCGGCATGATTCAGCACGGCCCGGTAGTTGCGATCCACCACGATCGACGCAATGCCGGTGCCGCGCACGGTGGCGATCACGTTCCAGATCTCGTGGACGATGCGCGGCGCCAGGCCCTCGGTGGCCTCGTCCAGGATCAGGCAATCGGGATTGGTCATCAGCGCCCGGCCAATCGACAGCATTTGCTGCTCGCCGCCGGACAACTGCTGGCCGCCATGCGTAAGACGCTCCTTGAGCCGGGGGAACAGGTCCAGCACGCGCGCCTCGTCCCAGTCCTTGCGGCCGCCGCAGCCGGCGCGGGCCGCCATCAGCAGGTTCTCGCGCACGCTCAGATTCGGAAAAATGCCACGCCCTTCGGGCACATAGGCCACGCCGAGCCGGGCCACCTCGTGCGGCCGGGCGCGCGACATCTCGCGGCCGGCCACGCGGATGGCGCCCTCGCGCTCGCGCACATGGCCCAGCAGCGTGCGCAACAGCGTGCTCTTGCCCATGCCGTTGCGGCCCAGCAGCCCGACCGTCTCGCCGGGATTCACATGAAAATCGATGCCGCGCAGCACGTGGCTCGATCCGTACCAGGCGTTCAGGCCGGTGGCCTCGATGATGGCGGTAGCAGCAGCACTCATGCGGTGGCCCCCTCCTCTTCGCCCAGGTAGGCCAGTTGCACCTCACGGTTGGCGCGGATGCTGGCCGGATCGCCCGACGCGATTACCGTGCCGTTGACCATCACGGTGATGCGGTCTGCCACCGCGAACACGGCTTCCATGTCGTGTTCGACCAGCAGGATCGCGTGGCCCTCGCGCAGCCCGCGCAGCAGGTCGAGCATGCGGGCCGATTCCTCGGCGCCCATGCCTGCCAACGGCTCGTCCAGCAGCAGCGCCACGGGCTCGGTGGCCAGGCACATCGCCACTTCCAGCTGGCGCTTCTGGCCGTGGGCCAGTTCGCTGGCCACGCGGTTTGCATGCTGCGCCAGGCCGGCGCGTTCCAGCGCCTCGTCGGCCAGCGCCCGGCTGGTGCGGCAGCCCTGCGCGGGCTCCCAGAGCCGCCACGCACGCTGCGCACGCGACTGCGCCGCCAGGCGGCAGTTCTCACGCACGGTCAGCGGCAGGAAGATGTTGTTGCGCTGATAGCTGCGCCCCACCCCATGGCGCGCCAGCTTCGGCTGCGGCCAGCCCGTGACATCCTGCCCCTGCAGAAAGAGCTGCCCTTCCGATGGCGGCAGTTCGCCGGACAGCAGGTTGATCAGCGTCGACTTGCCCGCGCCGTTGGTACCGATCACGGCGTGGATCTCGTTCAGTTGCAGCGTCAGGTCCACCTGGTTGACGGCGGTCAGGCCGCCAAAGCGGCGCGACAGCATCTCGGCACGCATGACCGGCACGGGTGCGACAGTCGTCATGCGGCCTCCTGGCTATGCGTGTTCGATTCGGCGGCGGGGTCGCGCCGGGCACGGCGCGGCGACCGGTGCCGCAACACGGCCGGCACGCTCACCAGGCCGCGCGGCAGCAGCGCCACGGCGATGATGATGAAGCCGCCCATCAGTAACTGCCAGTGCTTGGTCAGCGTGCTGAACCACTCGGCCAGCAGCACGAACGAGAATGCACCCAGTACGGCGCCGGCCAGGCTGCCCACGCCGCCCAGGATCACCATCAGCATGGCGTTGCCCGACTGGTGCCACGACGCGATTTCAGGGTTCACGAAGCCGAACTGGATGGCGTAGAGAAATCCCGCCAGGCCGGCCAGCATGCCGCCGGCAACGAAGGCGCCCAACTGGTAGCGATAGGTGGCGAATCCGGCCGCGCGCATGCGCTGCTCGTTGTGGCGGATGCCCACCAGCGCATGGCCAAAGCGCGAGCGCAGCAGCACGGCCAGCAGGCCCACCGTCACCACCAGCCCAGCCAGCACCAGCCAGTAGAACCGCACCGGGTCGTTGACGGTCAGCGGCAATTCCGAGAACAGGCCGAACTCGGGGCGGAAGTAGATATAGGTGCCATCGCTGCCGCCGGCGATCTTGGTGTCGTGGAACACGAAGTACACCATCTGCGCAAACGCCAGCGTGACCATGATGAAGTAGATGCCGCGCGTGCGCAGCACCAGCGTGCCCACCACCAGCGCCAGCGCGCCCGCAGAACCCACGGCGCCCAGCAACAGCAGCCAGCCGTTGCCCGCGCCGCTCTGGGGCGCCAGCATGGCGGTGGCATAGGCGGCCATGGCAAAGTAAGCCGCGTGCCCCAGGCTGACCAGCCCGGTATAGCCAATCAGCAACTGCAGCGACAGCGCGAAGATCGCCATGATCATCACCTTGCTGAGCAGCTCGATGTAGTACTTGTCGCTTTCGGCGGTCAGCAGCATTGGCGCGGCGCAGAGCGCGGCCAGCGCGATGATCCATCCCATCGCCGCCAGCCATGCCGGGCGGCGGACGTCCTGTTGCGGCGGCATGTCCGAGTCGGATTGCATGGTGTTTGCTGCCCTGGAAAATTTCATATCAGCCCGCCTTGAACAACCCCTGCGGCTTCCATAGCAGGATCAAGGCCATCAGCAGGTACACCAGCACGCCGGCGGCGTCCTGCCAGAACACCTTGCCGAACGTATCGACAAAGCCGATCAGCAGCGACGCCACCAGCGCGCCCTTGACCGACCCGATGCCGCCAATCACCACCACCACGAAGCAGATGATCAGCACCTGCCCGCCCATGCCCGGATACACCGACGACACCGGCGACGCGATCATCCCCGCCAGCACGGCCAGTGCCACGCCCAGCGCGAACACGAAGCGGTACAGCACCGTGACGTTGATGCCCAGCGACTGCACCATTTCGCGGTTGCTGGCGCCGGCGCGGATCATCATGCCCACCCGGGTGCGCCGGATCACGTAGTACATGGCCCCCGCCACCAGCAGGCAAACCGCCGAGATGAACAACCGGTACACCGGATAGGTCATGTCGTTGCCGATGGGCAGCGCGCCGTCCAGCAGCGCCGGCACGGGCACGCCGTGCACGTCGTCGCCCACCAGGATGCTGCGCAGTTCCTCGAACACCAGGATCAGTCCGTAGGTCATCAGCACCTGCTGCAGGTGGTCGCGCTGGTACAGGTAGCTGAAGAACGCCCACTCCAGCAGGTAGCCGAACAGCACGGCCAGCACGATGCCCAGCGGCAGCGCGATGAACAGGTTGCCGGTCAGGCTGGCCAGCGTGAAGGCCATATAGGCCCCCAGCATGTAGAAGCTGCCATGGGCCAGGTTGATCACGCCCATGATGCCGAAGATCAGCGTCAGCCCGCTGGCCACCAGGAACAGCAGCAGGCCGTACTGCACGCTGTTCAGGCACTGGATGAGAAAGGAAACGATGTCCATCGCGCCGCGTCTGGCTTGCTATTACGTTGACGTTACAGGCGGCAGCCGCGTGCCGGATCGGCCAGCGCCTTCACCGCCACGCTGCTGACCTTGTTCTCGCGGCCATCCACTTTGCGCAGATAGAAGTCCTGCACCGGGTTGTGGGCCTTCGACAACGTGAATGCGCCGCGCGGGCTGTCCACCTTGGCCGCTTCCATGGCCTTGATGATGTCCGGCTTGCGCGTCATGTCGCCCTTCACGGCGTTGGCGCCAGCGGCCAGCAGTTGCGCCGCGTCGTATCCCTGCACCGCATAGACGTCGGGTTGCAGCTTGTAGGTCTTGGCGTAGTCCAGGCGGAACGACTTGTCGCGCGCATTGGACAGGCCATCGGCATAGTGCAGCGTGGTTTCCAGGCCCTGTGCGGCAGCGCCCTGGGCATCGAGCGTGCCGTCGGTCAGGAAGCCCGAGCCGTAGAGCGGAATCTTGTCCTTCAGCCCTGCCGCCTGCCAGTCCTTGACGAACTTGACCGCGCCGCCGCCTGCAAAGAACACGAATACGGCGTCAGGCTTCAGCGACGCCACTTCGGTGATCAGCGCCTGGAACTCGACGTTCGGGAACGGCAGGCTCAGCTCCTTGACCACCTTGCCGCCCTTGGCCTCGAAGGCTTCCTTGAAGCCCTTGACCGACTGTTCGCCGGCCGCGTATTTCCAGGTCAGCGTGACCACCTTCTTCATGCCGCGCTCGGCCAGCACGTGGCCCATGGCATAGCCGGGCTGCCAGTTCGAGAACGACGAACGGAAGATGTTGGGGCCGCACAGCGGGCCAGTGGCTTCGTCCACGCCCGCGTTCGGGATGATCAGCAGCGTGTTGTTTTCCTTGGCCACCTTGACGATGCCCATCTGCACGCCGGAGTGAACGGTACCCACCACCACGTCCACCTGGTCGCGCCGGATCAGCTTGGTGGCGTTTTCCGGGGCCTTGGCCGGGTCCGATTCGTCGTCGACCTTGAAGTACTCCACATCGCGCCCGCCCAGCTTGCCGCCCTGCTGCTGCACATACATGCGGAAGCCGTTCTCGATGGCGGTGCCCAGTGCCGCGTAGGTGCCCGTGTACGGCAGCATGAAGCCAACCTTGACCTTGCCGCCCGCGGCCGGGGCCGCTGCGGTCTGCGCCACGGCGCCCGTGCCAGCGGCCAGCAGCGCCAAGGCGGCCAGCGGTGCGGTAAGACGACGCGCGTGCAGCAGCCTGCGCAATGCATTGCGATGCATGAAATCTCCTCCTGGTGGTCTGAAGCCGACAGCGCCGTGCGGTCCGGATCGGGGGCGACCTGGCCCGGCGCCAATTATTTTAGGATTGAAGTATTTGCAGTTATAAACGCCACGGTCGCAGCCGTCAATGCGCCCGCCTGGTCGCGGTGTGGCGAATGCCCACAGCGCGCGAGTTTAAGCAGTACGGTTTGTGGGGCATATCGCTGGATACCCTCGATCTGGGCCATGGTGCCGTACTCGTCGTCCTCGCCCTGCACGCCCAGCACGGGACACCGGATATCGGCCAGCAGCGGGCGCAGGTCGAAATGGCGGAATGCCGGATCGAGCCAGATGTCGTTCCAGCCCCAGAACGCCGAATCCACATCGGCGTGATAGCGCGCCAGCCGGCCGTGCAGGTCGGTTTTCAGGTAGGCGTCGCGCGTGGTGGCGATGCTGCACACCGACAGGTCTTCCACCACGATGTGTGGCGCCAGCACGGTCATGCCATCCACGGCATCGGGAAAGCTTGCCGCATGGATCAGCGCGATCGATCCGCCGTCGCTGTGGCCCAGCAGCCAGGGCCGCCCATGCCGGCGGCCGGGGCCGATGCCAAGCGCCTCGAACAGCGCCGGCATCGCTTCGCGCGCCTGCCGGTGCATGAAATCGACGCCCCACTTCTCGTCGTGGGGACGCGGCGTGGAGCGGCCGTAGCCGTAGCGCGAAAACACCAGGCCGCGAAAGTCGCCGGTCTCGCAGAACTGGCGCGGAAAATCGCGCCACATGGCGATGGAGCCCAGCCCCTCGTGCAGGAACACAATCAGCGGGCGCCGCTCGCGCTCGGGCCGCAGCCATTGGTACTCGACGTCTATCTGCCGTCCGTCGAACGGAATTCGAACCAGTTCGCTGCCCATGTCACCACCCATTCCACTGCCTGCTTACGATAGCCGCGCGGCTTCCTCACGCTGGCGTAGCCGAAAACGCTGGATCTTGCCCGTGGCCGTCTTCGGCAATTCCGGCACGCACTCGATCTGGCGCGGATACTTGTACGGCGCCAGCTTGGTCTTGACGAATGCCTGCAGCTCGGCGGCCATGCCGTCGTGCCATTGCTGGCCCGGGCGCAACACCACGAACGCCTTCGGCTTGATCAGGTCGTCGGCATCGGCCACGCCGATCACGGCCGCTTCCAGCACGGCCGGATGCTGGGCCAGTGCCGCCTCTACCTCGAACGGCGACACATAGATGCCACCCACCTTGAGCATGTCGTCGCTGCGGCCGGCGTACGTGTAATAGCCATCGGCATCGCACGCGTACTTGTCGCCGCTGCGCGTCCAGGCGCCCACGAATGTATCGCGGCTCTTGTCGCGGTTGCACCAGTACATCAGCGCTGCTGACGGCCCTTTGATATAGAGGTCGCCAATCTCGCCCGGCGCGCAGGGCTCGCCCTGTTCGTCCAGCAGCTTCAACTCGTAGCCCGGCACCGGCTTGCCCGTGGTGCCATAGCGCACCTCGCCGGGCCGGTTCGACAGGAAGATATGCAGCATCTCGGTGGAGCCGATGCCGTCCAGGATGTCGCAGCCGAAATGCGCCAGGAAGCGGTCGCCGATATCGCGCGGCAGCGCTTCGCCAGCCGACGTGCACACCCGCAGCGCCACACTGGCGCGCGGCGGCAGGTCGGCGGCGGCCAGCATGCCGGCAAACAGCGTCGGCACGCCGCAGAACACGGTCGGGCGATGCTGCACCAGCCGCTGGAACACGGCCTGCGGCGTGGGCCGCTCGGCCATCAGCACCGTGGTGGCGCCCACCGACAGCGGAAACGTCAGCGCGTTGCCCAGCCCGTAGGCAAAGAACAGCTTGGCGGCCGAAAACACCACGTCGTCCTCGCGGATGCCAAGCACGCGCCGCGCATACAGGTCGGCCGTATGGAACAGGTTGCCGTGCGTGTGCACCGTGCCTTTAGGCCGGCCCGTGGATCCCGATGAATATAGCCAGAACGCCATGTCGTCCGGGCCCGTGGCGGCAACGCTGGTGGACGGCTCGGCATCGGCCACCATGCTCGCCACGGTCGGCACGGCGGCGGTCGCAGGCGCCGTGTACGGCGCGGCAATGATGACATCGGGCGTCAGGCCCGATTTGTCGATCGCCGCCTGCATCGTCGGCATCAGCGGCGCCGACACCACCACGGCCCGTGCGCCACTGTGTTCCAGCATGTACGCGTAGTCGTCGACAGTCAGTAGTGTGTTGACGGCCACCGGCACGACGCCGGCCAGCAGGCAGCCCAGAAACACGGTGGGAAAGTCGATGGTATCGAGCGCGCACAGCAGCACGCGTTCCTCGCGCCGGAAGCCGGCCTGCCGCAAGGCGCCGGCAAAGCGGCGGCAGCGATCGTCGAGTTCGGAGAAAGTCAGCGTGGAGGTGTCGTCCACATAGGCCAGCTTGGCGCCCCGCCCGGCCTGCTGCTGGCGCGCGAGCAGATCTTGCGCGGCGTTGTAGCGCGCTGGCAGCACAATGGGCTCGGCACCGGCATTGGCGTCGGCGGCCGGCACAGGAGATGCGATCGATACAGCCGGGGGCACCGCCTGCCCTGCCTGGCTGGCAGTGGCGGTACTGGTGTTCGGGGGCGTCATGTCTCCACTCCTCTGGCCATCCGGACCGTCGCATCCAGACCAGGCGCGGTGGGTATGGCTTCCAGCAGTTTGTCTTCTTGTGACGACAGCCAGATGCCGCGGCCGCGTTGTCGATGCATTTTATTGCATATCGACTATTATGCAAGCAAGGGTATGCACTATAGAACAGCGAGCCGCCCGCCTCGCCACGCATTTTGCTGCACGTATAATGCGGCGCCCGACCCAACCGGCTTCACTTCTTTCCTATCAGCATGCGTCGCGACCCCGAAACGCTCATGACTCTCGACAGCCCTGCCGAAGCGCGCGAGCCACGCGCTGCAGGCGAGCGCGATCCTTACCTGACGCAGCTGGGCGAACGCATCCGGTCGCTGCGCGCGGCGCGCGGCATGTCGCGCAAGGATCTGGCGCGCGGCGCCGACGTGTCCGAGCGCTACCTCGCCAACCTGGAGACCGGCACCGGCAACGCGTCAGTGCTGCTGTTGCGCCAGGTGGCCAGCGCGCTCGACGTGCCGCTGCCGGTGGTGCTTGCCGAAGTGGATGGCCAGGTCGCGGGCCAGGGTAGCCACCGCGCCACCGAATTCTCGCAACTGGTGCAATGGCTGGCGCAGTTGCCGGCCGGCGATCTGGCACGCGTGCGCGAGGCGGCGCAACACGCGCTGTCGCCAGCGGAATCGCGCGACGCGCGGCACCGCCGGATTGCGCTGATCGGCCTGCGCGGCGCCGGCAAATCCACGCTGGGCCGTGCGCTGGCGGCCGCCGAGGACATGCCGTTCGTCGAACTCAATGCCGCGATCGAGCAGGAAGCCGGCGCGAGCCTGTCGGAAATCCATTCGCTGTACGGGCAAGCCGCCTATCGCCGCTACGAAATGCGCGCGCTCGAACGCGTGCTGCGCGAGCACGAGGCCATGGTGCTGGCCACGCCTGGCAGCCTAGTGTCCGAACCCGCCACGTTCAACCTGCTGCTGTCGCGCTGCCTGACGGTCTGGGTCAAGACTTCGCCCGAGCAGCACATGGCGCGCGTGGTGGCGCAAGGCGACATGCGGCCGATGGAAGGTAACCGCGAGGCCATGACCGACCTGCGCCGCATCCTGCAGGCCCGCACCCCGCTCTATTCGCGCGCCGACCTGTCCATCGACACCAGCGGCCAGGACGCCGCCACCTCGCTGCAAACTCTGCAGGCGCAATTGCGCCAGGCTGCGCACTAGCCTTTCCTCCACCGTTCTTCGCGTTTTCCGGGTATTCGGCACAGGGCCTTGCATCGCCCGCGTCGATGCACTATATTTCATCTCAAATGAAATAGCACTATAGTGCATCAAGGAGACGCCCCCATGTCGACGGATATCGCCACGCCCGCTTCCGCCTCGCCGGTGACCTTCGAGCGCCATCCGGACCAATACCGCCATTGGCAGCTCACGTTCGACGGCCCCATTGCCACGCTGGCGATGAATGTGGACGAGGAAGGCGGCCTGCGGCCTGGCTACGCGCTCAAGCTCAATTCGTATGACCTGGGTGTCGACATCGAACTGCACGACGCCCTGCAGCGGATCCGTTTCGAGCACCCCGAAGTGCGCAGCGTGATTCTCACAAGCATGAAGGACCGCATCTTCTGCTCGGGCGCCAATATCTTCATGCTCGGCAAGTCCAGCCACGCCTGGAAAGTCAATTTCTGCAAGTTCACCAACGAAACGCGCAACGGCATCGAGGATGCCAGCCGCCATTCCGGCATCAAGTTCATTGCCGCCTGCAACGGCACCACGGCCGGCGGCGGCTATGAACTGGCGCTGGCCTGCGACGAAATCGTGCTGATCGACGACCGCTCGTCGGCCGTGAGCCTGCCCGAAGTGCCGCTGCTGGGCGTGCTGCCCGGCACCGGCGGCCTGACGCGCGTGACCGACAAGCGCCGTGTGCGCCGCGATCACGCCGACATCTTCTGCCTGACCACCGAAGGCGTGCGCGGCCAGCGGGCCCGCGACTGGCGGCTGGTGGACGACGTGGTCAAACCCGCCCGCTTTGCCGAGCACGTGCGCGAGCGCGCCCAGACGCTGGCCGCACAGAGCGACCGCCCGGCGGTCGGCGCCGAGACTGGCGTCACGCTCACGCCACTGGCGCGCCAGGCCAGCGACACCGGCTACCGCTACGACACCATGCGCGTCGAGATCGACCGCGACGCACGCCACGCCACCATCACCGTCTCAGCCCCCACCGGCGAGCAGCCGCAAGACCTGCCCGGCATCGTCCGTGCCGGCGCGCAATGGTGGCCGCTGAAAATGGCGCGCGAACTCGACGACGCCATCCTGACACTGCGCACCAACCACCTCGACGTGGGCATGTGGATCCTGAAGACCGAGGGCGATGCCGCTCAGGTGCTGGCCGCCGATGCGCTGATGGATACCCATGCAGGCCACTGGTTCGTGCGCGAGACCATCGGCATGCTGCGCCGGACTCTGGCACGGCTCGACGTGTCGTCGCGCAGCCTGTTCGCACTGGTGGAACCGGGCTCGTGCTTTGCCGGCACCTTGCTGGAACTGGCGCTGGCCGCCGACCGCAGCTACATGCTCCAGTTGCCCGACACGCCCGATGAAGGCCCGCGCATCCATGCCGGCGCCGCCAATTTTGGCCGCTATCCGATGCCAAATGGGCTGACCCGGCTGGCGGCACGCTTCTATGAGGAAGCCGACGCCATCGCCGCCGTGCGCGAACAGGCCGGCCAGCCGCTCGATGGTGCCCAGGCCGAGGCGCTGGGGCTGGTCACCGCCGCGCTGGACGATATCGACTGGGAAGACGAGATCCGTATCGCCATCGAGGAACGGGCCAGCCTGTCGCCCGACGCGCTGACCGGGCTCGAAGCCAACCTGCGCTTCGGCGGCCACGAAACCATGGAAACGCGCATCTTCGGCCGCCTGACCGCATGGCAGAACTGGATCTTCAACCGCCCCAACGCCGTGGGCGAGCACGGCGCGCTCAAGGTATTCGGCACCGGCAACAAGGCACGCTTCGACTGGGACCGCGTCTGACGCCCACGTCCCCCACCGATCTGGCACTAATAACAGGAGACCCGCAATGAGCATCGACTACAGCCAGAAGATTCCCAACAACGTGAATCTGTCCGAGGACCGCACCCTGCAGCGCGCACTGGAGCACTGGCAGCCGGCTTTCCTGGACTGGTGGCGCGACATGGGCCCCGACGGCTCGCACAATTTCGATGTCTACCTGCGTACCGCGGTGTCCGTGGACCCGTCCGGCTGGGCGCATTTCGACCACGTGAAGATGCCCGACTACCGCTGGGGCATCTTCCTGCAACCGGCCGACGCCGAGCGCAAGATCCATTTCGGCGAGCACAAGGGCCAGGCCGCCTGGCAGGAAGTGCCGGGCGAGCACCGCGCCAACCTGCGCCGCATCATCGTCACGCAGGGCGACACCGAGCCGGCATCGGTGGAGCAGCAGCGCCACCTGGGCCTCACGGCCCCGTCGTTGTACGACCTGCGCAACCTGTTCCAGGTGAACGTGGAAGAAGGCCGCCATCTGTGGGCCATGGTGTACCTGCTGCATCGCCACTTCGGCCGCGACGGCCGCGAGGAGGCCGAGGCGCTGCTGGGCCGCCGCTCGGGCGACGAGGACAACCCGCGCATCCTGGGTGCGTTCAACGAGCGCACGCCCGATTGGCTGTCGTTCTTCATGTTCACGTACTTCACCGACCGCGACGGCAAGTTCCAGCTTTGCGCGCTGGCCGAGTCGGGCTTCGACCCGCTGGCGCGCACCACGCGCTTCATGCTGACCGAGGAAGCCCACCATATGTTCGTGGGCGAATCGGGCGTCTCGCGCGTGATCCAGCGCACCTGCGAGGTCATGCGCGAGCGCGACATCCAGGACCCGGCCGACGTGCGCGCGGCTGGCGTGATCGACCTGGAAACCATCCAGCGCTACCTGAACTTCCACTACAGCGTGACGATCGACCTGTTCGGCGCCGACCAGTCGTCGAACGCGGCCACGTTCTACAGCGCCGGCCTGAAGGGCCGCTTCGAGGAAACCAAGCGCACCGACGACCACCTGCTCAAGGGCGATGTCTACCGTATCCTGGAAGTACGCGACGGTAAGCTGGCCGAGCGCGAGGTGCCCATGCTCAACGCGCTGAACGAGGTGCTGCGCGACGACTACATCAAGGATTCGGTGGGCGGCGTGGCGCGCTGGAACAAGGTTATCGAGAAGGCCGGCATTCCGTTCCGGCTGACCGTGCCGCACAAGGCGTTCAACCGCAAGATCGGCACGTTTGCCAACCTGCATGTATCGCCCACCGGCGACGTGATCTCCGAGGCCGAATGGAATGCGAACCAGGACAAGTGGCTGGCCACCGAGGCCGACCGCAAGTACGTGGCATCGCTGATGGGCCGCGTGGCGGAGCCCGGCAAGTTCGCCAACTGGATCGCGCCACCGGCCATCGGCATCAATCGCCAGCCGGTCGACTTCGAATACGTGCGCTTCAACTGACACCTGCGGGAGAACGACGATCATGGGCGCCGCCGACATCATCAAGCAACATCTGATCGATCCGGAAATCTGCATTCGCTGCAATACCTGCGAAGACACCTGCCCGATCGATGCCATCACCCACGACGACCGCAACTATGTGGTCAAGGCCGACGTCTGCAACGGCTGCGGTGCATGCCTGTCGCCCTGCCCCACGGGCGCCATCGACAACTGGCGCACCATGTTCAAAGGACAGGCCTACGGCATCGACGCGCAGTTCGGCTGGGACGAGTTGCCGGCCGAGGTGCCGCTGACCGAAGCGGTCATCGACGCCGCCATCGATGCTGCGGCCGCCGCCGGGCAGGCCATCGAGGACGCAGCAGCATCGAGCAAGCCACCCGCGGTGCAGGCCGTGGAAACCAGCCGCCACACGTCGCCAAAGGCACCGTGGTCGGCAGCGCACCCGTACGTGAACCTGCACGGCATCCGTGAGCCGCTGACCGCCACGGTGGCCGGCAACTACCGGCTGACCGAGGCCGATGCGTCGAGCGACATCCACCACATCGTGCTGGACCTGGGCAACCAGTTCTTTCCGGTGCTCGAAGGCCAGGCCATCGGTATCGTGCCGCCGGGCGTGGATGCGTCGGGCAAGCCCCACTACATCCGCATGTATTCGGTGGCCAGCCCGCGCGACGGCGAACGCCCTGGCTACAACAACCTGGCGCTGACCGTGAAGCGCGTGGAGACCGATCACGACGGCAATGCCGTGCGCGGCGTGGCGTCGAACTTCCTGTGCGACCTGAACAAGGGCGACGCGGTGCAGGTGGTGGGACCGTTCGGCAATACGTTCCTGATGCCGAATCACCGCGAGGCCAGCGTGATGATGATCTGCACCGGAACGGGGTCAGCGCCGATGCGCGCCATGACCGAGCGCATGCGCCGCAACATGCAGCACTTCGACGGCCGCCGGCTGCTGTTCTTCGGTGCCCGCAATCGGCGCGAGCTGCCGTACTTCGGCCCACTGCTGAAACTGCCCAAGGATTTCCTGGACATCCATTTCGCGTTCTCGCGCGACCCCGAGGTACCGCGCCGCTATGTGCAGGACGCCATACGCGAGGCGGGCGGCAGCGTGGCCGCCCTGCTCGGCGACCCGCACGGACACGTCTATATCTGCGGACTCAAGGGCATGGAGGAAGGCGTGCTCGACGCGTTTGCCGAGATTTGCGGCAGCGCTGGCCTGTCCTGGGCCGACGTGGAAACGCGGCTTCGCGCCGAGGGCCGGCTTCATATCGAAACCTATTGAGGAAGCCCCACCGGGAGCTGTCGCGATTTGCAACTTCCCAACTGAAATCGGGCGCCTATAATGTTTCTCAAGAAACAGGAGCATAGGCGATGCAATCGAGGCAGATTCCGGAGACCGCGCCCGGCAGCAGCCCCGACCCCGGCGTGACGCTGACCAAGGCGGTCATGCGGGCGGCCGGGTTTCTGGGCATCAGCCAGGCCATCGTGGCCAGCGTGCTGGGCATCAGCACCGCATCGGTGTCGCGCATGGCATCGGGCGGCTATGTGCTCGACACGCATCGCAAGGAATGGGAATTCGCCGTGCTCTTTGTCCGGCTGTTCCGCTCGCTGGACGCCATCCTCGGTCATGACGAACAGGCACGGCTCTGGCTGACGCACGACAACATCGGGCTTGGCGGCAAGCCACTGGAACTGATTCGCACCACTGAGGGCCTCGTACGTGTCGTTCACTACCTGGACGCCACCCGCGGTCGCATCTGAGCGCAAGCCGTTTGCGCTCACACTGTGGCGGGCCGTGGAGGCCCAGCATGTCGTCTCGACCATGCCGCTCGTCGACACCCTCGAGGAACAGGCCGTCCTCGAAGCCGTGATTGACGCAGGCAAGCCAACCGTACCGCCTGACGCGCGCCATCTGCACTACCTGATCTTCACCCCGTTTCGCTATCCGCCCACCGAATGGGGCTCGCGCTTCCGGCGCGGGCAAGACCCTGGCGTCTTCTATGGCGCGGAAACGATACGTACCGCCTGCGCCGAGCTGGGATATTGGCGCTGGCGCTTCCTGATGGACAGCCCCGCCCTGCCCCGCATCGACGCCCGCGCGCAGACGCTGTTCCAGGTAGGGGTCAAGGCCGACGGCGTGGCACTGGACGCGCCGCCATTCGTTCAGGATGCCGCGCTGTGGACCAATCCCGTTGCCCATGCCGCCTGCCAGGACTTCGCGCAGGTGGCCCGCGAAGCCGGCGTCAGCCTGATCCGATACACATCGGTACGCGACCCGGCACCCGGCATCTGCGTGGCGGTGCTGACGCCGCGTGCATTCGATCCTCCCCAACCACTGGCCACGACGACATGGATGCTCACGGTACGTCATGACCGCGTGATCTGGCAGCGCGACGACCTGAAGCAGCGCGAGAGCTTCGAGTTCGAAAGTGCCGCATGGCAACCGCTACCGCGTCGCACAAGCGAAAGTCGCGAGTCGACCTGAACGCCTGCGCGGAAAAGCGCTCCAATAGGACAGACGCACCGCTATCACAGAATTTTTAAGTTTCTGTTGCAATGCGTCACCAGCTTCGCTATAGTCACAGCTTCGACGGACGCGGGGTGGAGCAGTCTGGCAGCTCGTCGGGCTCATAACCCGAAGGTCGCAGGTTCAAATCCTGCCCCCGCAACCAACTTGATTGAAGGCTTACAGCATCTTGCTCGTAGGCCTTTTTTCATTTCCGGGTCCGCTACGTCGAGCACCGGTTCGATGGCTGAGCCAACAACCGATTCCAGTTCGGCTGGCATCGCGACGATCTCCCCGTTCGCGAGCAAGGACCACCGTGTTGCACCTCATGCAGGCACAAAAACACGGCCCCGGCGCGGTGATACACTTGCCCCCATTCTTCCCGGACGCCTCCCATGAAATTCTGCTCGAACTGTGGTCATGCGGTTGTCTTGCGTGTGCCAGAAGGCGACAACCGCCCGCGCAGCATGTGCGACAACTGCGGCACCATCCACTACATCAATCCGCGCAACGTCGTCGGTACGATTCCGGTCTGGGAAGACAAGATCCTGATCTGCAAGCGCGCCATCGAGCCCCGCTATGGGTTCTGGACGCTGCCCGCTGGTTTCATGGAAATCGGCGAGACCACCGCCCAGGCCGCCTCGCGCGAGACGCTCGAAGAAGCCGGTGCGCGCGTGGAGGTGGGCGAGCTGTTCTCGATGCTCAATGTGCCGCACGTGCACCAGGTGCACCTGTTCTACCTGGCGCAACTGAAGGACCTGGATATCGCTCCCGGCGAGGAAAGCCTGGAGGTCAAGCTGGTCGACGAAGCCGACGTGCCCTGGGACGACCTGGCCTTCCCCACCGTGATCCATACCCTGCGCTGCTTCTTTGCCGACCGCGCAGCCGGCAGGATCTCGGCCGGTGATTTCCGCCTGCATACGCTGGACATCGACAAGCCCATGCGGCCGCTCGACAGCCGCGCCACGGTTACACCCTGACCGCGTCGCAAGGCGCGCCGCCCCTGTTCCCGGCATGATTACCTGGCTCGACCCGCAGGATCCCTTTCCGCCGGTCGAGCGCGCGCTCGGCGACGCCAGCGACGCGCCCGGCCTGCTGGCAGCCAGCCGCGACCTGACCCCGCAGCGCCTGCTGCTGGCGTATCGCCAGGGCATCTTCCCCTGGTATTCCGAAGGCCAGCCCGTGTTGTGGTGGAGTACCGATCCACGCATGGTCCTGGTGCCTGCAAACCTCAAGATTTCCCCATCGTTCCGCAAGACGCTGCGACGCGTACTGCGCGATCCTGACTGGGAAATCCGTGTCGACGACAACTTCACCGCCGTCATGCGCGCGTGCGCCATGACGCCGCGCGATGGCCAGCTCGGCACGTGGATCACCGGCGACATCATTGCCGCGTACGGCGCCCTGCACCGCCTTGGACTGGCCCATTCCGTCGAAGCCTGGTACCAGGGCGAGCGGGTTGGCGGGCTGTACGGGGTGGCACTGGGCCGGATGTTCTACGGAGAATCGATGTTCGCCCACCGCACCGATGCTTCCAAGCTGGCGCTGGCTGCGTTGTGCGCGTTCCTGGAACGCCACGGCGTCGCCATGATCGACTGCCAGCAGGAAACCGACCATCTGGCTTCACTCGGCGCCGTGCCGATCCCCCGCGCCGATTTCATCGCGCATGTCCGTGCTGCCGCAGCAGCGCCTGCGATCGATCCCTGGGCTTTCGACAAGGCCGAACTTTTGCGCTGGACCGCCACAAACGGCGCGGACGGCGCGGACGGCGCGGACGGCACGAACGGCGCCGGCTGAGCCGCCGCAGGCGATCATTTGCCGATGCGGCCCTCCAGCCTGCCGACGCGGACGTTGATCTCGCCCACATCCTTCGCCAGACCTTCCAGGCGCTGATTGGTAATGTCGAGACGGCGGTTCGTTTCATCGATACGGCCGTTTATGTCGCCCAGACGACGGTCCACGTTGTCCAGCCTGGCGCTAAACCGCTTGTCCATCTCATCGAGCCTGGTGATCAACGGCGCGACTTCGGCCTTGATCCCGACCCTCAACATATCCGCGTACACGCTGCGCTGGTAGTCGAGCATGGTGAAGACAGCGGCCAGAATGCTGACAGCGACCGCCCCAACCGCCGCCATGTCGCCATAGCGGCTCCAGCGTTTGGTGTGTGAAGCGTCGGCCAAGGCCAGCTCCGAAATCATTCCGGAACCGTCCTGGCCCGGGTGGGAAAATGTGAGCGACGCCATATTTTTCTCCTTGGAAAGTTAGCGTGCAGACATCGTAGAAGCCCCTCACCCGCCTCCGCAATACGACGATTCTCAAAGTTGCCGGCCAACGCAAAAAGGCACTTGCAGACGTGTCCCAATGGGCTCTGATAGACTGCACTCAGACTGGCAATGCCGGCGTCCGACGCGCCGCCCCCTCATTCGACGTCATGAGCAAGCTGAAGGAACTCCCGCTATCCGCGCTGCAGTTTTATGCGACGGCGCCCTACGCTTGCAGCTACCTGGAAGGCCGCATGGCGCGCTCGCAGGTGGCCACCCCCGCGCACCTGATCAATGCCGATGTCTATTCGCGGCTGGTCCGTGCCGGGTTTCGCCGCAGCGGCATCTTCACGTATCGCCCGTATTGCGACGAATGCCGCGCATGCACGCCGTGCCGCGTGCTGGTGGACCAGTTCCAGCCCGATCGCAGCCAGCGCCGCGCGTGGCGCCAGCACCAGGACCTCCAGGCACTGGTGGCGCCGCTGACCTACGTCGAGGAGCACTACGCGCTTTACCTGCTGTACCAGTCGATGCGTCATGCCGGTGGCGGCATGGACCAGGACAGCCGTGACCAGTACGAACAGTTCCTGCTGCAAAGCCGCGTGAACTCCCGGCTGGTGGAATTCCGCGAGCCGCCCGGATCTCCCGAAGCCGGCCGGCTACGCATGGTCAGCATGATCGACGTGCTGGACGACGGCCTGTCGTCGGTCTACACGTTCTACGATCCGCTGGTGACGGGCGCCAGCTACGGCACCCACAACATCCTCTGGCAGATCAACCAGACCCGCGAACTGGGGCTGCCGCACCTGTACCTGGGCTACTGGATCGCCGACAGCCGCAAAATGGCCTACAAGGCGCGCTTCCAGCCATTGCAGGTCCTGACCGGCAACCAGTGGCAATCGTTCGAGGGAATGGCTGCCGCCGCGCCGGAAGCGCAGGCGCGCCCCGAGCCCGGGCCCGCGCAGGAATAACCGCCGAACGGAACAAAACGGCGCAGGAAGCGCCCCGAAAGCGGGGCAACCGGGGCCCGAGCGGCTACAATGCCGCCCTGGTTCCGACTCCTCTCCGGCCCTGGCCGCCCCACCCGTGCTCAACGCGCTCTATCCCCTGTTTCGCCCCGCCCTGTTCTCCATGGATGCGGAGGACGCCCACCATTTCACGCTCAACAACCTGATGCGCGCCCAACGCATGGGCCTGGCCGGCTGCATCGGCAACCGCGTGGCCGATGATCCGCGTACCGTGATGGGCATCCGCTTTCCGAATCCCGTTGGCCTGGCCGCCGGCCTGGACAAGGACGGTGCGTACATCGACGGGCTGGCCGCATTCGGATTCGGCTTTATCGAAGTTGGCACGGTCACGCCGCGCGCCCAGCCGGGCAATCCGCGCCCGCGCATGTTCCGGCTGCCCCAGGCCGACGCGCTGATCAACCGCATGGGCTTCAACAATGGCGGCGTGGATGCCTTCATCCGTAACGTGCAGGCGTCGCGCTGGAAGGCCGAGGGCGGCGTGCTGGGCCTGAATATCGGCAAGAACGCCGACACGCCGATCGAGCGCGCGGCCGACGACTACCTGTACTGCCTGGAGCGCGTCTATCCGCACGCCAGCTACGTGACGGTGAACATCTCGTCGCCCAATACCAAGAACCTGCGCCAGCTGCAGGGCGCGAGCGAACTCGACAGCCTGCTTTCCACACTCAAGACCGCCCAGCAGCGGCTGGCGGACCAGCACAAGCGCTACGTGCCGGTGGCCCTGAAGATCGCGCCCGACCTCGACGACGACCAGGTCCGCAATATCGGCGATGCGCTGGTTCGCCATGGCATCGACGGCGTGATCGCCACCAACACGACGATCTCTCGCGACGCGGTCAAGGGCCTGCCCCATGCCGACGAGGCCGGCGGCCTGTCCGGCAAGCCCGTGTTCGAGGCCTCCACGCGCGTCGTGCGCGAACTGCGCAAGGTCGTCGGCAATGATCTGCCAATTATTGGCGTGGGCGGCATCTTCGACGGCGCCGGCGCGCGCGCCAAAATCGATGCCGGCGCGCAACTGGTCCAGGTCTACAGCGGCCTGATCTATCGCGGCCCCACGCTGGTGCGCGACTGCGCCGAGGCCCTGCGCAAGTAGCCGGTTCACGGGGGCACACCGGGCTGCAACCCGGTGTCGGCCACCGGGCGCTTTCACGCCAAAAATGACAATCTGGCGCAATTTCTTGCGGCACACCCTCCCAAGGAAGGTGTTTTAGGGCAGGATATGCCGCCATGCAGCACCAAAAGCAATCCCAGCCGGGGCCGGAAATGGTATCCTCGCAGGCTTCGCGCCGTCGTATCCGAAGCGACCGCGCGCGTGCCCGCACCTGCCGCCGGGCGCGTCGCGCCCGCCTTCGGACCGCCGGGCCGTCCTGCCGCACAGTCGCCTGTCCGCGGGGCGCCCGCCAGGACGGCTGTCGTACCGTTTGCGGCTGACTGATAGCACCGAATCCTTCGGGGGAGAACAATTACATGCTGCGTCTCAAGGCATCCACCACCCAGTCCATCCTCGGCAGCGCGGTCGCGCTGGCCCTGCTCTACGGCGGCGCCGTGCAGGCCCAGACGGCAACCGTGAAGGTCCTGTCGATCGTCGACCACCCGGCGCTGGACGCGATCCGCGACGGCGTGCGCGACGAACTGAAGACCGCCGGCTACGACGCCGACAAGAACCTGAAGTGGGAATACCAGAGCGCCCAGGGCAATCCTGGCACCGCCGCGCAGATCGCCCGCAAGTTCGTGGGTGACCAGCCGAGCGCCATCGTCGCCATCGCCACGCCGTCGGCGCAGGCCGTGGTGGCCGCCACCAAGAGCGTGCCGGTGGTGTACTCGGGCGTGACCGATCCGGTGGCTGCGCAGCTGGTGAAGGGCTGGGGCGCATCGGGCACCAACGTGACCGGCGTGTCGGACAAGCTGCCGCTGGACCGCCAGGTGTCGCTGATCAAGCGCGTGGTGCCCAAGGCCAAGACCGTCGGCATGGTCTACAACCCGGGTGAAGCCAACTCGGTGGTGGTGGTCAAGGAACTCAAGGACCTGCTGGCCAAGCAGGGCATGACGCTGAAGGAAGCCGCCGCCCCTCGTACCGTGGACATCGGCCCGGCCGCCAAGAGCCTGATCGGCAAGGTCGACGTGATCTACACGAACACCGACAACAACGTGGTGTCGGCCTACGAATCGCTGGTCAAGGTGGCCAACGAATCGAAGATCCCGCTGGTGGCCTCGGACACCGATAGCGTGAAGCGTGGCGCCATCGCCGCGCTGGGCATCAACTACGGTGACCTGGGTCACCAGACCGGCAAGGTCGTGGTGCGCATCCTGAAGGGCGAGAAGCCTGGTGCGATTGCCTCGCAAACGTCGGATAACCTTGAGCTGTTCGTGAACACCGGCGCTGCCGAGAAGCAGGGTGTGACGCTGTCGCCGGATCTGGTCAAGGAAGCCAAGACCGTCATCAAGTAATACCGCCAGGTGCCGCGCGCCCTACCCTGCGGCGCGCGGCCGAAGCGCCCCCAATGGCCCTATCCGGGCCGGCCGGACGGCCTGCAAAGGATTCCCCATGTCTCTCTTTTCCCTGCTCGGCGCCCTGGAGATCGGCCTGATCTTCAGCCTTGTGGCGCTCGGGGTGCTGATCTCGTTCCGCATCCTCAACTTTCCCGATCTGACCGTCGACGGCAGCTTTCCGCTCGGCGGCGCCGTGGCGGCCACGCTGATCTCCGCCGGCCATGACCCGTTCCTGGCCACGCTGGTGGCCATTGCCGCCGGTGCCATTGCGGGCTGGATCACGGGCTGGCTCAATGTGCGTCTGAAGATCATGGATCTGCTGGCCAGTATCCTGATGATGATCGCGCTGTACTCGGTCAACCTGCGCATCATGGGTCGCCCCAACGTGCCGCTGATCACCGAGCCGACGATCTTCTCGATCCTGCAGCCCGAATGGATGCCTGACTACGTGCTGCGCCCGCTGGTGCTGGTGGTAGTGGTCATCATCGCCAAGGTCGCGCTGGACTGGTTCTTCTCGTCGCAACTGGGTCTGGCGATGCGGGCAACCGGCGCCAATCCGCGCATGGCGCGCGCCCAGGGCGTGCCCACGGGGCGTGCCACGCTGGCCGGCATGGCACTGTCGAACGCCCTGGTGGCGTTGGCGGGTGCCCTGTTCGCCCAGACGCAAGGCGGTTCTGACATTTCGATGGGTATTGGCACGATCGTGATCGGCCTGGCCGCCGTGATCATCGGCGAGACCATCATCCCGGCGCGACGCCTGGTGTATGTCACGCTGGCCGTGGTGATCGGCGCCATCCTGTACCGCTTCTTCATCGCGCTGGCGCTGAATTCCGAGTTCATCGGCCTGAAGGCTCAGGATCTGAATTTGGTGACGGCGGCGCTGGTGACGCTGGCGCTGGTGCTTCCGGCCACGCGCAAGAAGCTGTTCGCCCGCAAGAACGGAGGTGCCTGAGATGCTGCGCGCTGAAAACCTGAAGCTCACGTTCAATCCGGGTACGCCGATCGAAAACCGCGCGCTGCGCGGCCTGAGCCTGGAGATTCCCGCCGGCCAGTTCGTGGCCGTGATTGGCTCCAACGGTGCCGGCAAGTCGACCTTCCTGAACGCCGTCAGTGGCGACACGATGGTCGACACCGGCCGTATCCTGATCGACGACACCGACGTCACGCGCCAGCCCGCCTGGGATCGCGCGCACCTGGTGGCCCGCGTGTTCCAGGACCCGATGGCCGGTACTTGCGAGGCGCTGACCATCGAAGAGAACATGGCGCTGGCCATGGCACGCGGTTCGCGTCGCGGTTTTCGTCCGGCGCTGAACAAGGGGTCGCGCGAGCTGTTCCGCGACAAGCTACGCCTGCTGAACCTGGGTCTGGAAAACCGCCTGACCGATCGCATCGGCCTGCTGTCGGGCGGCCAGCGCCAGGCGGTGAGCCTGCTGATGGCATCGCTGCAACCGTCGCGCATCCTGCTGCTCGACGAGCACACGGCGGCGCTGGACCCCAAGACCGCCGCGTTCGTGCTGGAACTGACCGCGCGCATCGTCGAGGAAAGCAAGCTGACGACGAT
Organism: Cupriavidus pauculus; assembly: GCF_022179805.1. Taxonomy (GTDB): domain Bacteria; phylum Pseudomonadota; class Gammaproteobacteria; order Burkholderiales; family Burkholderiaceae; genus Cupriavidus; species Cupriavidus pauculus_E. Next base: position 137,138 of record NZ_BPUO01000001.1, read on the forward strand.
GATGGTCACGCACTCGATGCGCCAGGCGCTGGACTACGGCCAGCGCACCGTGATGCTGCACCAGGGCCAGGTCGTGCTGGACGTCTCGGGCGACCAGCGCAAAGGGCTCGATGTGCCAGACCTGCTGAAGATGTTCGAGCAGACCCGCCACGAGCAACTCGACGACGACGCGCTTCTGCTGAGCTGAGTTACGCCGACGTTGTTCTCCCCTCTCCCGCGCGCGGGAGAGGGGCTGGGGGAGAGGGTCAGCGGTTCAAACTGCGACCTGTCGCGGATTGATACCCCCGCCCTCTCCCTAACCCTCTCCCGCCACGCGGGAGAGGGGACAAGTCTTCGGTGCTTTAAACCGTCCCAGCCTTATCCAGCCACTTCCCCAACTGTTCCGCCACCGCCGAGCTCGAAAACGAGCAGCTATCCTGCGCGAACACGGCGGACATCTCCATGCGGCGTAGCAGTTCCTCCATCGCCTGACCAAATACCGGCGGCAAGGTCAGCGAGACCGACGACGCGCGCCAGCGCGCGATCAACTCGCCAGCGGGCAACGTGCCTGCCAGATGTGCATCCAATGCCTGGCGCATGACCGCCAGCGTCTCTTGATTGGCGCTCATGTACGCGCCCTCCTTTCCTTGTAAAGCTCGCGGAACGTGCGGCCGCTCGGGGCCGGCATGTCGCGTGTTTCAGTCCAGCCCTTGCCTGCCATCGGCAGGCTGGCAATCAGCTTGCTGCGGCCACCCATGCGCGACAGGATACGCGCCCCAACGCGCGTGACAAAGGCATAAAGGTCCGGCCGCCGCGCTACATAGCCCCACACCTGCAAGGCCATGCGTTCCTGCCACGGCCGCAGATGGCGCTCCATCTGCTTCTCGCGCAACTTGCGCAACAGGTCCGACAGCGGAATCGATGCCGGGCATACCCGATTGCACTCGCCGCACAGCGTGGCAGCCTGCGGCAGGTCCACCGCATTGGCCAGGCCCACATAGCTCGGCGTCAGCACGCTGCCCATCGGGCCGGGATACACCCAGCCGTAGGCGTGGCCGCCGATCTTCTGGTACACGGGACAGTGGTTCATGCACGCGCCGCAACGGATGCAGCGCAGCATCTCCTGGAATTCACCGCCAATCAGCCCGCTGCGCCCGCCATCGACCAGCACGAAATACATGTGCTCGGGGCCATCGCGCTCGCCTTCCGCACGGGGCCCGGTCAGGATCGAAAAGTAGTTCGAGATCGCCTGGCCGGTGGCCGAGCGCGGCAGCAGCCGCATCACCGTGGCCAGGTCTTCCAGCGTGGGCAGTACCTTCTCGATGCCGGTCACGGCCACGTGCACGCGCGGCATGATCGTGCACATGCCTTCGTTGCCTTCGTTGGTCACCACGGCCACCGAACCGGTTTCCGCGATGATGAAGTTGCCGCCGGTCACGCCCATGTCCGCGGACAGGAATTCGGGCCGCAGCACCTCGCGCGCCTCGCGCGTCATCTCGGGGATGTCGGTCAGGCGCGGCTTGTTGTGGACCTTGGCGAACAGGTCGGCAATCTCGTCCTTGTCCTTGTGGATCACCGGCGCAATGATGTGCGACGGCGGTTCGGCATCGTTGATCTGCAGGATGTATTCGCCCAGGTCGGTCTCGATGCTCTGCACGCCCATCTCGCCCAGCACCTGGTTCAGCCGCATCTCCTCGGTCACCATCGACTTGCTCTTGATGACCTTCTTCACGCCATGCTTCTGCGCGATCTCGGCCACCAGCCGCGCCGCATCGGCGGTGGATTCGGCGAACAACACCGTGGCACCGCGCCGGGTGGCGTTTTCCTCGAACGTGGCCAGCCAGACGTCGAGGTTTTCCAGCGCGCGGTTGCGGCGCTCCTTCAGCGCGGCGCGCGTGGCGTCGAAGTCGATATCGCGGATAGCGTCTGCACGCGCCGTCACGAACTTGGTCGACAGTTTCTTGAGGTTCTGCTGCAGGCGCTGGTCGGCCAGCTTCTGCCCGGCGCGCGCCTTGAATTCCATGCTGTGCACTTGCATCGTGGGGGCTCTCCAGTTGTGCGCGCCGCGTTATGCGTCGCCGGCCAGCACCTGCGCGATATGCAGCACGCGCGTGCGGGAATCGCCGGAACGTCGCAGCCGGCCTTCGATATTGAGCATGCAGCCCAGGTCGCCAAGCACCACGGCATCGGCGCCACTGGCCTGGATGTTGGCGCATTTCTCGTCGACGATCGCGGTGGAGATGTTGCCGTACTTGACCGAGAACGTGCCGCCAAACCCGCAGCAGGCCTCGCAATCCTTCATTTCAGTCAGTCGCACGTTTGGCAGCCGGCCCAGCAGCGCGCGGGGCTGCTGCTTGACGCCCAGCTCACGCAGGCCCGAGCAGGAATCGTGATAGGTCACATGGCCGGCAAAGCTGGAATCGAGCTTGTCGATCCTGGCCACGTTCACCAGGAAATCGGTCAGTTCGAACACGCGTTCGCGCAGGCGCTCGTAGCGGCCATTCAGTTCGGGATCGTCGCGCAGGAGGTCGTGGTAGTGGTGCCGGATCATGCCGCCGCACGATCCCGAGGGTACGACCACGTAGTCGAACATCTCGAATTCACGCAGGAATTTCTCGGCCAGGTCGCGCGACACCGCCCGCTCGCCAGAGTTGTACGCGGGCTGTCCGCAGCAGGTCTGGGCCTCGGGCACCATCACCTCGTAGCCGGCCGACTCCAGCAGCTTCAGCACAGAGAACCCGATTTCGGGACGCATGAGATCCACCAGACAGGTGGCGAACAGTCCGATTCGCATGACTTCCCTTGTTTTCCAGACCCTGAGAGCCGCAATTATGCCCCTTCGCCTTGCCGCTGCGGGCATTCGGCGCCGCAATCCTGCTCAGCACGCGCCCCAAAGTGGCTCATGCCGAACGCCGCGGCCCCGCTCATGATCTGAATGAAATCTCGGAAATCACGTTTCACCCGTTGAAATTTTCACAATGCGAGATAGAATCAGGCAAACGCTTAATTTGCCGCAAGGCAACATTTCTCATATGGCAGAAGCAGACAAGTCACCCGGCAAGACCTCGATCCAGGTGATCGAGCGCATGATGACGCTGCTGGACGCGCTGGCCCAGCATGCGGATCCCGTCAGCCTGAAGGAACTGTCGCTGGCCACCGGCCTGCACCCTTCCACGGCGCACCGCATCCTGAACGACATGGTGGCCTGCCGCTTCGTCGACCGGTCCGACCCCGGCAGCTACCGGCTGGGCATGCGCCTGCTGGAATTGGGCAACCTCGTGAAGGCTCGCCTGTCGGTGCGTGACGCGGCGCTGGCGCCCATGCGCGCACTGCACCGGGTGACCGGACAGACCGTGAACCTCTCGGTCCGTCAGGGCGACGAGATCGTGTACATCGAGCGCGCCTATAGCGAACGCTCGGGCATGCAGGTGGTGCGCGCCATTGGCGGCCGTGCCCCGCTGCACCTGACCTCGGTCGGCAAGCTGTTCCTGGCCGCCGACGAAGCCACGCGCGTGCGCACCTATGCCACGCGCACCGGACTGGCCGGTCATACGCGTACGTCGATCACCGATCTGGCCAAGCTCGAACGCGAGCTGAGCTGGGTGCGTTCGAACGGCTATGCGCGCGACAACGAAGAGCTCGAACTGGGCGTGCGCTGCATTGCCGCCGGCATCTACGACGATTCGCGCCGGCTCGTGGCCGGGCTGTCGCTGTCGGCCCCCGCCGACCGCCTGCAGGATAGCTGGCTGCAGAACCTCAAGGACACCGCGCTGCAGATCTCGCGCGGCATGGGCTACGTGGCCGAACCCACGGCCTGATTTCCCGCCGGATTGCCGGCCAGCAGCCACAAAAAAGAACGCGCCGGGGGCGAAAGCCCCACGGCGCGTTTTCCATGCGCGACGGCTACAGCTCAGGTGCCGTGCGACTGCTGCGATACCAGGACCGCCGCAGGGGACCTAGGACCCTGCGTAAGATTGGGCGTCGAAGGAAAAGGGCGCGGCTGGCCCCCTGCCGACGGTGGTTGATGCTCAAGCCAGGTACGGACGCGCGTGGCATCGGCAAAGCGCGACAGCTTGCCCACCGAATCCAGGAACACCATCACCACGTTGCGATCGTTCACGCGTGTCTGCATGACCAGGCACTGGCCGGCCTCGGAGATATAACCGGTCTTCTGCAGGCCGATATCCCAGCTGCCGCCGCGCACCAGGCGATTGGTGCTGACGTAGTGCATCGTGCGGCCCGAAACGCTGACCTCATGCTCAGTCTGGGTCGAGAACTCGCGAATGGTCGGGTTGCGGTAGGCCGCATTGACCAGGCGGGCCAGATCCATGGCGCTCGACACATTGCTGCTCGACAGACCGCTCGAATCGACGAAATGGCTGTCGTTCATGCCCAGCTCGCGCGCCTTCTTGTTCATCGCGCCGACAAACGCCGGCAGGCCACCCGGGTAGCTGCGGCCCAGCACCGACGCGGCACGGTTTTCCGACGACATCAGCGCCAGCAACAGCATCTCGTGGCGCGTCAGCGTGGTGCCGAAGCGCAGGCGCGAGCTGCTGTGCTTCTCGGTGTCGCGATCGTCCTCGCTCACCGTCAGCATTTCGTCCATCGGCAGGCGCGAGTCCATCACCACCAGCGCGGTCATCAGCTTGGTGATCGATGCAATCGGCAGCACCGCAGTCGGATTCTTCTGGAACAGCACCTCGTTGGTGTTCTGGTCCAGCACCAACGCCACCGACGATCGCAGCGACAGCGCGTCTTCGGTGTCACGCAGGCCCATCGCTTCACCGAGTGACGGCTTGGCTGGCACGAAGGCCGCGCGCACCGGTGCGGCACGGCTGGCCACCACGGTACGTTTGCCGCCCTTGACGACGATCACCTTGCGTGGTGACGCCGCCTGCGCGGAAGCGACCTTTTTAGAGGATTTGGATACTTTTTCGGTCTTTTTAGCCGAAGATTTCGTCGCAGTCGACTTCGTCGCTGCGTACGTTGCCGGGGCGGCCATCAGGGCCACGGACATGAGTGCCGTGGTGGCGATGGCGGTCAGGCGGGTAAGGCCAAAGAGTCGGGACATGAAGGAATCGGTCCGGAACATGATCTGTTCAGCGCGGATACGGAATTGCGCTAGTGTAGGAAATTAAGAAATTCTTAGCAAGATTAATGACTTACAGCCGCTCTTTAAAGTTTGATTCGCAAACATTTCCACATTGCGAAAAAAGAGAGCCATGAACCACTTCACTGCCAACGCAAATACAACAGTTTTTTGCCCGTCGAGACGCCGGGATCACGCAGGCCGTCGTCGCACGCGGGCGGGGCCGTTCAGCTTCACGGCGCGCCCAATGTTGTCGATAACGGTCTGCATGGCGGAATCCTGATATCTCTCAGGGCAAGTCAGGAGAGGAAACGCATGAACCCGCTTACCGGTTCACGTTCGGTCGTCAACTGGTTAGCGGTTGCACGTTCGTCCGCGTAGCCCAGCGACATGCCGCACACCACCATTTCCTCCTCGGTCAGCAGCAAGTGCTGCTTGATGATCGCGTGAAACTGCGTGAATGCCGCCTGCGGGCACGTGTCGAGTCCGCGCGCGCGGGCCGCCACCATGATGCTCTGCAGGAACATTCCATAGTCGAGCCAACTGCCCTGCTCCATGATCCGGTCGATCGTGAAGATCAGGCCCACGGGCGCATCGAAGAAGCGGAAGTTGCGGGCGTGCTGTTCATGCATGCGCGCCTTGTCCTCGCGCCGGATCTCCAGCAGGCTGTACAGGTCCCACCCCACCTTGCGGCGGCGCGACAGATACGGATCGACCCATTCGCGCGGGTAGTACGGATACTCCTCGCGGTACTTCGCGTCGCGTTCGGGGTCGTCGTAGGCGGTCAGCACATCGGCGCAGAACCGCGCCTTGGCATCGCCCGACAGCACGTACACCTTCCACGGCTGTGTATTCGTGCCCGACGGCGCGCGGCTGGCCACGGCCAGGATGTCTTCGATGGTCTCGCGCGGTACTGGCGTATCCAGGAAGGCGCGGACCGAACGGCGTGTCGTGATGGCGCGATCCACAATCGCGGCGTCATCTGCAGTCGACATGCTCTGCGGTCTCCTCATTGCTTGGTTCATGCGGGCTGGCCAACGACCAGCGCCTGCAAAGCCTGGCGCAGCGCCGGCGGCAATGCCACCGGCCTGCGCGTTTCGCGGTCCACGTACACGTGAACAAAATGTCCCTGCGCCGCCGCCACGTCATCGTCGTTGCGGAACAGCCCTACTTCGTAGCGCACGCTCGAATTGCCCAGCCGTGCCACGCGCAAACCTGCCACCACCGTGTCCGGGAAGCTCAGCGACGAGAAATAGTTGCACTGCGTCTCGATGACCAGCCCGATCGTCTCGCCGGCCTCGATGTCGAGCACGCCTTCGCGAATCAGGTACGCGTTCACGACGGTATCAAAGTAACTGTAGTAGACAACGTTGTTCACGTGGCCATACACATCGTTATCCATCCAACGCGTGGTGATGGGCTGGAGGTGCGCGTACGCACGTCGGCGGTCGGGTTCTGGCTTCATCGGGAACGGTTAGGGACGACTTCGGTTGATCGCAACGCCAGCGCTGCCGCAGCCACACGGGAGGTCCGTATGAGCGCACGACGCACCACAAGGTTCCAAATTTTTTGCGATGTGTGAAACGCCATCATGCGGCCGGCACCACGGCGGACCCGGGAAGGCGGTCATGCTGCGCGGCATAGCGCGCATGGTAGGCAGCCGCCAGCGCGACGGTCTGCGTGTGCACGGCAACGGTGTTCTCGATCTGGTTGCCGTAGCCGCCGGCCATGGCCACCGCGATCGGCAAGCGATGCGACAGCGCGAAGTCGAACACCATCGTGTCGCGCCGTGCCAGCCCGGCCATGGTCAGACGCAGGCGTCCCAGCCGGTCGTCCTCATGGGGATCGGCGCCGGCCAGGTAGATCAGCAGGTCGGGGGCGAAGCGCGCGTGAAGTGTGTCCAGCGCGCGCGCCAATGCCGCGGCATAGCTGTCGTCGTCGCACCCATCGGGCAGCCCTACGTCGAGATCGCTGGCTTCCTTGCGGAACGGGTAGTTCTTTTCGCCATGCAGCGACAGCGTGAAGACAGTGGGATCGTCCTTCAGGATCGAAGCCGTGCCGTTGCCCTGGTGCACGTCGAGGTCGATCACCGCCACGCGCCGTACGGCACCATCGCGCTGCAACTGGCGCGCGGCGATGGCGGCGTCATTGAACACGCAGAAGCCGCCGCCCTTGTCGGCATAGGCGTGGTGCGTGCCACCGGCCAGGTTGACGGCAATGCCCTGCGTCAGCGCGGTACGGCAGGCCGCGATGGTTGCGCCAGCCGACCTGCGCGAGCGCTCCACCATCTCATGCGACCAGGGGAATCCGATTTCGCGCTGGCGTGCCGGGTCGAGCCGGCCGGCAGAGACTTCGGCGATGTAGTCAGCCGTATGCGCCAACGCCAGCGCATCGTCACCGGCGCGCGGCGCTTCGTGCAGTTGCAACCCGCTCACCTCTCGCACCACGGCATCGCGCAGCATGCTGTACTTGCGCATCGGAAAGCGATGGCCAGGCGGCAATGGCAGGACGAAGTGATCGGCGTAGAAAGCTAGCATCGGCAGGGGGCACGGAAAGACGTGTCCGGCATCGCATCCGTGAGTGACGCGAACACATCATTCACCGACCGGACAGTCAGCGATAGTAGCACCGACTCCGCCGCGCCGCCGTATAGCGTGTGAAACGATCGTTTTTCTCGCGACGCACCACGTGGCAACGGCCTGAACAGATCAGGATAAACCCTTGCCCGACGCCGGATAGTGGCCCCGCCTGCCCTTCCCGACCCCATTCCCGGGCTATTTTTTGTGCGGCGCACCAAAACTGCTTGACACCGTATTTTCTTTACTTAGAATTGGAATTGTTGCGGCGCATCAAAGCGCTGGGCCTCTCGCAAGAGCGTCCAGCATCGCGCCGACGGACATAGGTACGCTCGGGCTGGCCAGACACTAGACGTCATGGCTTTGACATCTGGGCGGCTTAATTTCACTTTTGCTTGAACTTGAAGTTCACCACTGGAGACCAGCAATGATCCTGACCCCGGAACAAGTTGCAGCCGCACAAAAAGCCAACCTCGAAACCCTGTTCGGTCTGACCTCGAAGGCCTTCGAAGGCGTCGAAAAGCTCGTCGAGCTGAACCTGCAAGTGGTCAAGGCTACGTTCGCAGAAAACGTCGACAACGCCAAGAAGGCACTCGGCGCCAAGGATGCCCAGGAACTGCTGGCCATCCAGGCTTCGCTGGTGCAGCCGGTTGCCGAAAAGACCCTGGCCTACACCCGTCACCTGTACGAAATCGCTTCGGAAACCCAAAGCGAGTTCACGAAGGTTGCCGAAGCCCAACTGGCTGAAGGCTCGAAGAACGTGCAAGCCCTGGTCGACAACTTCGCCAAGAACGCCCCGGCCGGTTCGGAATCGACCGTTGCCATCGTGAAGTCGGCCATCTCGGCTGCCAACAACGCCTACGAGTCGGTCCAGAAGGCCACGAAGCAAGCCGTTGAAATGGCCGAAACCAACTTCCAGGCTGCCGCTACCGCCGCCTCGAAGGCTGCCCAGCAAGCCAGCGCAACGGCTCGCACCGCTGCCAAGAAGTCGACCACGGCTGTCTAAGCACCCGTAGTCCTCCAACAAACCGGCTCCAGCCGGTTTGTTGGCAAGAAGCCCGGCCCTGCCAGCAGGTAGCCGGGCTTTTTTACGCCCGCCCGAAGTCGCCCGGGAACGCTAGGCGGTTAATTGCTGAATTGGCCAAAAAGAAAGCCCACCGCATGGTGGGCTTTCTTGCTCTTGCGTGTTGCGTGCAGATCGGCGTGAAGTACGCCGGATCAGCGCTTGCGCGGCGGCGGCACGTCCGTGCAAACGCCTTCGTAGATCTCGGCAGCCATGCCGATCGACTCGCCCAGCGTCGGGTGCGGGTGAATCGTCTTGCCGATATCCACAGCGTCTGCGCCCATCTCGATGGCCAGGCACACTTCGCTGATCAGGTCGCCCGCATGGGTGCCGACGATGCCACCACCGATGATGCGGTGCGTTTCCTCGTCGAAGATCAGCTTGGTGAAGCCCTCGTCGCGGCCATTGGCGATGGCGCGGCCCGAGGCAGCCCACGGGAACGTGCCCTTGCCGTACTTGATGCCCTGCGCCTTGCACTGCTCTTCGGTCAGGCCGGCCCAGGCCACTTCCGGATCGGTGTAGGCCACCGACGGAATCTGCTTCACGTCGAAGTAGGCCTTCTCGCCATGGGCGGCTTCGGCGGCCACGTGGGCTTCATGCACGGCCTTGTGCGCCAGCATCGGCTGGCCGACGATGTCGCCAATCGCGAAGATGTGCGGCACGTTGGTGCGCAGCTGCTTGTCGACGTCGATAAAGCCACGGTCGGTCACGGCCACGCCAGCCTTCTCGGCGCCAATCTTCTTGCCGTTCGGCGAACGGCCCACCGACACCAGCACGGCGTCGTAGCGAACGGCCTCCGCCGGAGCGCCTTCGCCTTCGAACTTGACGTAGATACCGTCCGGCTTGGCTTCCACGCCAACGGTCTTGGTCTTCAGCATCACGTTGTCGAAGCGATGCTTGTTCATCTTGTCCCAGACCTTGACCAGGTCGCGGTCCGCGCCCTGCATCAGGCCGTCGAGCATTTCCACCACGTCGATGCGTGCGCCCAGCGTGCTGTACACCGTGGCCATTTCCAGGCCGATGATGCCGCCGCCGATCACCAGCATCTTGTTCGGGATGTCGCGCAGTTCCAGCGCGCCGGTCGAATCGAAGATACGCGGGTCTTCCGGGATGAACGGCAGCTTCACGGCCTGGCTGCCGGCCGCGATGATCGCCTTTTCAAAGCGGATCACGGTCTTCTTGCCATTGGTGGCCTTGGCGTCGCCCTCGGTTTCCTGCACTTCGAGGTGATTCGGGTCCAGGAACGTGCCGATGCCGCGCACCACCTGCACCTTGCGCGACTTGGCCATGCCGGCCAGGCCGCCGGTCAGCTTGCCGACCACGGTGTCCTTGTAGTGACGCAGGCCGTCCAGGTCGATCTTGGCTTCGCCGAACAGGATGCCGTGCGCGGCCAGTGCCTTGGCTTCGTCGATCACGGCCGCGTTGTGCAGCAGTGCCTTCGACGGGATGCAGCCCACGTTCAGGCAGACGCCGCCCAGCGAACCGTAGCGCTCCACCATCACCGTGTTCATGCCCAGGTCCGCAGAGCGGAACGCAGCCGAATAGCCGCCGGGACCAGCGCCCAGCACGAGCATCTCGCACTGGATGTCGGCGCTGCCTGCGTGCTTGGCGGCCGCCGGGGCCGGGGCAGCAGCCGGAGCGGGTGCTGCGGCCGGAGCCGGTGCCGGTGCTGCGGCCGCGCCGCCTTCCAGCGTGCAGATGACCGTGCCCTTGGCAACCTTGTCACCCACCTTGACCTTGATGTCCACCACCTTGCCGGCGGACGACGACGGCACTTCCATGCTGGCCTTGTCGCTTTCCAGCACGATCAGCGACTGCTCCGGCTCGACCGTGTCGCCAGCCTTGACCAGCACCTCGATCACTTCCACCGCGTCGAAATCGCCGATATCCGGCACCTTGACTTCGATCACACTCATGCTCTTCCTCCTGGGATGCGCGCCCTGCCCGCCCTGGGGCTCAGGCCGCGCCGTCTTTGTTGGTTGCCACGTCGCCCGGTTGCTGGGGCGCCTCGTGGGTCGCTGCAAGGATCTTCACCGTATGCACATCGATCGGCCCGGCCGAGCTCTTGTCGAACTCGATCCCGGCATCCACCCCGATCCGCGCGATCTCGCCCGCGCTCATGCCAGGCTGGTCGTACACCGCGTGCATGGCACCGAGCGCATAGTTGCGGCCCGAGCCGATGCCCCAGAAGCGGTCGAACGAAAACACCTCGCGGTAGGAATAGACGCCGAAGATGCCGCCCGGATTGGCGATCAGGCAAACGATCTGCGATGACTCGTACGGGTCGTCCTCGTCTTCCTTGGTGTTGATGAAGTACTCGTTCTTGAGCTTTTCATGCACCTTGAGGAAGGTCCGGAACACGTCGTCGCGGGTCAGCAGGCGGCATTCGTCGCCCATGCCCGTCAGCAGCGCGCGCATGACCGGGAAATGCGCGGTGGTGCCGGCCAGCGCGACAAAGCTCTCGCCTACCGGAATCACCTTCTGGTTGCGCTCGTAGGCACGCGATAGCCGCGTGTCACCAAACGTCACCAGCGCATCGGCCGCGATCGCCACCTCGTCACCCTTGCGTACGACAACGCAGGTAGTCATGGCTCGCCCCTTGAAATCAGTGCAGAAAACCCGCCGGGGTCAGCCGGCGGGTTGCTTCGGTACTTACAGCAGGATCCGACGGAAGTCCGCCAGCAGCGCTGCGAAGTACGTGTTGAAGCGCGCGGCTTCGGCGCCGTCGATCACACGGTGATCCCACGACAGCGACAGCGGCAGCGTCAGGCGCGGCGCAAACTGCTTGCCGTCCCAGACCGGCTTCATGTACGACTTGCACACGCCCATGATGGCCACTTCCGGCGCGTTGATGATCGGCGTGAAGTACGTGCCGCCGATGCCGCCCAGCGACGAGATCGAGAAGCAGCCGCCTTGCATCTGGTCCGGCTTGAGCTTGCCGTCGCGGGCCAGCTTGGCCAGCTCGCCCATTTCCTGGCTGATCTCCAGCACGCCCTTCTTGTCGGCGTCCTTGATCACCGGCACGACCAGGCCGTTCGGCGTGTCGGCCGCGAAACCGATGTTGAAGTACTTCTTCAGCACCAGGTTGTCGCCGTCCAGCGAGGCATTGAAGTTCGGGAACTTCTTCAGCGCCGCCACGGTGGCCTTGATCATGAACGCCAGCATCGTGACCTTGACGCCGGCCTTCTCGTTTTCCTTGTTCAGCTGCACGCGGAAGGCTTCCAGATCGGTGATGTCCGCTTCGTCGCAGTTCGTGACGTGCGGGATCATGACCCAGTTGCGATGCAGGTTGGCGCCCGAGATCTTCTTGATGCGCGACAGCGGCTTCGATTCCACCTCGCCAAAGCGCGTGAAGTCCACCTTCGGCCACGGCAGCAGGTCCAGGCCCACGCCCGAACCACCGCCAGCGGCAGCGGCAGCGGCCGGCGCGGCGGTCTGGCCCGACATCACGCCCTTGACGAAGTTCTGCACGTCCTGCTGGGTGATACGGCCCTTCGGACCGCTACCCGGCACGCGCGACACGTCGACGCCCAGTTCGCGGGCGAACTTGCGTACCGACGGGCTGGCGTGGGCCGCCTTGCCGGTCACGCCCTGTGCCGGAGCCGGTACGGCGGCCGGTGCCGGAGCGGGAGCCGAAGCTGCGGCCGGCGCGGGAGCCGGTGCAGCGGCGGCTGCCGGAGCAGGCGCAGGTGCAGCAGCCGGCGCAGCGGCGGCGGCGCCACCTGCGGCTTCGAGAATCAGGATCAGCGTGCCCTGGGCGACGTTGTCACCCACCTTGACCTTCACTTCCTTGACGGTGCCGCCTTGCGGCGCCGGCACGTCCATCGTGGCCTTGTCGGACTCCAGCGTGACCAGCGCGTCTTCGGCGTTGATCTGGTCACCCGGCTTCACGTGCACCTCGATAACGGGAACGGCGTCGTAGTCGCCGATGTCCGGCACCTTCACTTCGACGATGCCACCGCCGGCCGGCGCGGCCGCGGGGGCAGCAGCCGGTGCCGGAGCAGGCGCGGCTGCCTGGGCGGCAGGTGCCGGGGCGGGCGCGGCGGCGGCCGGAGCCGGGGCCGGAGCGGCGGCGCCAGCGGGTTCCAGCATGACGAGGATCGAGCCCTCGGCCACGTTGTCGCCTACCTTGACCTTCACTTCCTTGACCGTGCCGGCCTGCGGCGACGGCACGTCCATCGTGGCCTTGTCCGATTCCAGCGTGACCAGCGCGTCTTCCGCGTTGATCTGGTCGCCCGGCTTCACATGCACTTCGATGACGGGAACGGCGTCGTAGTCGCCGATGTCCGGCACCTTGATTTCAATCGCTTGACTCATTCAGTGTCTCTCCTGGGCAGCCGGCACTCTGGTCAGATACGACAAACGCGACAAACGCAATCGGCGAGGTTACTCTCGCCGCACGCATCTGTCACGCTGCCGCGCATCACCCGCGCCGTGGGACGCCACCGGGCCAGCCGGGGGGCGCCCCACGGCGCGTCGGATACCGCGCTGCGGGGGTTCGTTCAGTCGTGCAAGTCCGGGAATCAGACCGACATCGGGTTCGGCTTGTTCGGGTCGAGGTTGTACTTCTTGATGGCTTCGGCCACCTTCTCGCGACCGATCGCACCTTCGTCGGCCAGCGCCTTCAGCGCGGCCACCGTCACCCAGTTGCGGTCCACTTCAAAGAAGTGGCGCAGCTTTTCGCGGGTATCCGAGCGGCCAAAGCCGTCGGTGCCCAGCACCACGTAGCGACGCGGCACGAACGGACGGATCTGCTCGGCGAACGCACGAATATAGTCGGTCGAAGCGATGACCGGGCCGCGCACGCCCTTGAGCTTCTGGGCCACGAACGATTCGCGCGGGGCGTCCGTCGGGTGCAGCAGGTTGTGGCGCTCGGCGGCCTGGCCTTCGCGGGCCAGTTCGGTGAAGCTCGGGCAGCTCCAGATGTCCGATTCCACACCCCAGTCCTTCTTGAGCTGGTCGGCGGCGGCAATCACTTCACGGAAGATCGTGCCCGAACCCAGCAGCTGCACGCGCGGCGCATTGCTGTTTTCCACGCCCTTGCGGAACTGGTACATGCCCTTGACGATGTCCTTTTCTACGCCAGCCGGCATTTCCGGATGCTCGTAGTTCTCGTTCATCACCGTCAGGTAGTAGTACACGTCTTCCTGTTCGGCATACATGCGGCGCAGGCCGTCCTGCATGATCACGGCCAGTTCGTACTGGAACGTCGGATCGTACGAGATGCAGTTCGGGATCGCGGCGTGGAACACGTGCGAATGACCGTCTTCGTGCTGCAGGCCTTCGCCGTTCAGCGTCGTACGGCCCGACGTGCCGCCCAGCAGGAAGCCGCGCGAGCGCATGTCGGCAGCGGCCCAGCACAGGTCGCCGATACGCTGGATACCGAACATCGAGTAGTAGATGTAGAACGGGATCATCTGCACGCCGTGCGTCGAGTACGACGTGGCGGCGGCGATCCAGTCGCACATGGCGCCGGCTTCGTTGATGCCTTCCTGCAGCACCTGGCCGGTTTCCGATTCCTTGTAGAACATGAGCTGGTCATGATCTTCGGGAACGTACTTCTGGCCTTGCTGGTTCCAGATACCGACCTGGCGGAACAGGCCTTCCATACCGAACGTACGCGATTCGTCCGGCACGATGGGCACCACATGCTTGCCGATCTGCTTGTCCTTCAGCAGCGTGTTCAGGATACGGACGAAGGCCATCGTGGTGGACACTTCGCGGCCTTCGCCGGTGGCCTTGAGCAGCGCGTCGAATGCGGTCAGCTCGGGCACCTTCAGCGCGTCGGCCTTCTGGCGGCGCGACGGCAGGTAGCCGCCCAGGTTCATGCGCGCCTGGCGCATGTATTCCAGTTCCTTCGAACCTTCCTCGAAGGTCAGGTACGGCACGTCTTCCAGCTTGTCGTCCGACACCGGGATGTTGAACTGGTCGCGGAACGCGCGGATGGCGTCCACCGGCATCTTCTTCTGCTGGTGGGCCACGTTCATGGCCTGGCCGGCATCGCCCATGCCATAGCCCTTGATGGTCTTGGCCAGGATCAGCGTCGGTTGGCCCTTGTGCTCGCTGGCCGCCTTGTAGGCCGCGTAGACCTTGTGCGGGTCATGGCCGCCACGGTTCAGGCGCCAGATGTCGTCGTCGGACCAGTCGGCCACCATGGCCTTCAGTTCCGGCGTGTTGAAGAAGTGCTCGCGCACGTAGGCGCCGTCCTTGGCCTTGAAGGTCTGGTACTCGCCGTCCACGCAATCCATCATGCGCTTCATCAGCAGGCCCTTGGTGTCGCGCTGCAGCAGCTGGTCCCAGCGGCTGCCCCACACCACCTTGATCACGTTCCAGCCCGAGCCGCGGAATTCCGACTCCAGTTCCTGGATGATCTTGCCGTTGCCGCGCACCGGACCGTCCAGGCGCTGCAGGTTGCAGTTGATCACGAAGACCAGGTTGTCCAGCTTCTCGCGGCCGGCCATGCCGATCGCGCCCAGCGATTCCGGCTCGTCGGTCTCGCCATCGCCCAGGAAGGCCCAGACCTTGCGGTCGCCGGCCTTGGCCAGGCCGCGGCTGTCCAGGTACTTCATGAAGCGGGCCTGGTAGATGGCCATGATCGGGCCCAGGCCCATCGACACGGTCGGGAACTGCCAGAAGTCCGGCATCAGCCACGGGTGCGGGTACGACGAGATGCCCTTGCCGTCCACTTCCTGGCGGAAGTTGTCCAGTTGCTCGGGGGTCAGGCGGCCCAGCAGGAAGGCGCGCGAGTACACGCCCGGTGCCGAGTGGCCCTGCACGAAGACCAGGTCGCCGCCCAGCTGTTCGGTCGGGGCGCGCCAGAAGTGGTTGTAGCCCACGTCATAGAGCGTGGCCGCCGAGGCGAACGACGAGATGTGGCCGCCGACGTTGGTGTGCTTGTTGGCACGCAGCACCATGGCCATCGCGTTCCAGCGCGTGTACGAGCGGATGCGGTGCTCGACGTCCTGGTCGCCTGGAATGCGGGCCTGCTGCTCTACCGGAATCGTGTTGATGTACGGCGTTTCGGCGTGGAACGGCTGGGTCACGCCGTTCACACGTGCGTACTCGATCTGCTTGTCGATCAGGAAGGCTGCGCGCTCGGCGCCTTCCGCGTTCAGGACGCCCTGCAGGGCATCCAGCCATTCGTGCGTTTCCACGGGATCTGCGTCGTTGGCGCTGCTGGCGCCGAGGATCTGCTCTGGTACAGCGGACATGACTGTCTCCTGGGTAAATTCCTGCCCCGGCGCCCGCCCGGTGGGACGGATCTCGGTTGGCCGGTCTGACGGTGTTGACGTCGCGGCGGATGCCCTGCCTGCTGCCCTGTGATCGGTTCAGGGCCGGGGGCGGGATCTTCTGGGACTGCATCGTCCCGGATCCTCGGGTTCCAGGCGCATGGCTCCGCCCGCATTGTTCGGTCGAAGCGATTCTATGGAAGCACAGCAACGGCTGACAAGCTAAATTTTCAGATTACGAAGTCCTTTTTTATAATGCGGAATATTGCGGCAGCGCACCAGAAAGCGGCGCACCGTCTCGTTTCGCGGGCAGGACGGGCGTCCGTGTTTCCTGTGCCTTTCCTGTGCCGAATAGGCGCTTTCCCCAAGCGACGCAGTGCAATAAAGCCGATACACTGGCCGGTCGACCGTCAATCCCTATGCAGTTTCTCCAACGAATCCTCTCCGGCCTGCGCACGGCCATCCTGCCACCGAATTCCTCCGGCACCGTCAGCGACACCTCCCACGGCGTAGCGCCGGGGGTGGCGCATCCGCATGCCGGCCATGCCGAACATAGCGAGAACGGCGACCATCACGACGCCATGGAGCCGCTGGCCGCCGCGCCGCGCCGCCTGTGGATCATGCGCTGGCGCAACTTGGTGGCCACCAGCTGGTTCATGTTCATCCCACTGGTGGCAATCGTGCTGTTCACCGTGGCGATGGGCGTGATCCTGTGGTCGCTGCATGAAACCGAACGCCAGCAGCAGCGCGACGCGCTGTACCGCGACGCCGCCTGGGCGCAGCAGCGCGTGCGGCTGTCGCTGCTGAGCAATCAGGACCAGATGGCATCGCTGGCGCGCGACATCGCCGCCGCGCAGCTGGATCAAGGCGCCTATCGCACCGCCGCCCAGGAAATCCTGCGCGAGAACCCCGAGATCGTCTTCATCAACTGGCTGGACGCCACCAAGCGCGGGCGCTGGTCGCTGCCGTCCACGTCGGAGTTCGCCGGCCGGCTGCGCGAGACCGTGGACCAGCCGCTGGAACCCGAGGTCCTGGACACGTTCGACGCCGCGCGCGAGACCCAGCGCGTGGTCTACTCGCGCCCGCTGACCAACGATCGCGGCGACAGCTTCATGCTGATGGAAGTGCCGATCGTGCGCGACAACGAATTCCTGGGCACGCTCGGGGCGCTCTACTCGATCAACGGCATCCTGACGCACCTGCTGCCGCCCGAGCTGACCGAGCGCTACCGCTTCTCGCTGATCGACAAGAACAACCAGACCCGCGCCAGTACGTCGGTCAGGCCGGTGCCCGGCAACGCGCTGTCGTACGAGGTGCTGCTTGACCCGCCGGGCCATTCGCTGTCGCTGCGGGCCGATGCCTATCCGCCGCCGTCGAACCTGCCCAACAACATGCTGCTGTGGCTGGTGGTGGGGCTGTCCTGCTTCCTGCTCTGGAGCCTGTGGAGCATGTGGCGGCACACCAGCCGCCGCTCCGAGGCCCAGCGCGCGCTGCTGGCCGAAACCTCGTTCCGGCGCGCGATGGAAAACTCGATGCTGATCGGGTTGCGCGCCCTGGACCTGAACGGCCGCATTACCTACGTCAACCCGGCGTTCTGCCGCATGACCGGCTGGACCGAGGCCGACCTCGTGGGCCGCATGCCACCCTTCCCCTACTGGCCGCCCAACGACCAGCAGGAAATGCAGAAGCAGATCGACCTGACGCTGCAGGGCAAGTCCCCGGCTACTGGTTACGAGATGCGCGTCATGCGCCGTGACGGCAGCAGCTTCTTCGCGCGGATGTACGTGTCGCCGCTGGTGGACAGCCGCGGCCGCCACACGGGCTGGATGAGTTCGATGACGGACATCACCGAGCCCAAGCGCGCCCGCGAAGAACTGGCCGCCGCCCACGACCGCTTCACGACCGTGCTGGAAAGCCTGGACGCCGCGGTGTCGGTGCTGGCCACCGACAAGGCCGAGCTGCTGTTCGCCAACCGCTATTACCGGCAGTTGTTTGGCTGGGAAGCCGAGGGCCACCTGAAGCTGGCTGGCGACGACTTCGACAAGGAGCAGATGTCGAGCGACAACACCGACTTCGTCGATGCCTACGCCGGCCTGCCCGCCTCGGAGCTGATGCCGTACGCGTCCGACGCGCGCGAGGTGTTCGTGCCCGACATGCAGAAATGGTTCGAAGTGCGCCGCCGTTATATCCAGTGGGTGGACGGCCACCTTGCGCAGATGCAGATCGCCACCGACATCACGGTGCGCAAGGCCGCCGAGGAAATGGCGCGCCAGCACGAGGAACGGCTGCAGTTCACCAGCCGCCTGACCACGATGGGCGAGATGGCGTCGTCGCTGGCGCACGAGCTGAACCAGCCGCTGGCCGCCATCAATAACTACTGCATGGGTGCCGTGGCGCGGCTGCATTCGGGCCGCAGCACCCCGGAAGACCTGATCCCGGTACTGGAAAAGACGGCGTCGCAGGCCGTGCGCGCGGGCACCATCATCAGCCGCATCCGCGGCTTCGTGAAGCGCAGCCAGCCGCAGCGGCGCGAAGCCGCGCTGCACGACATCGTGGCCGACGCGGTGGGACTGGCCGACCTAGAAGCCACGCGTCGCCGCGTGACCATCCTGACCCGCCTGCCGGCGCCGCCGATGATGCTCTACGTGGACCCGGTGCTGATCGAACAGGTGCTGGTCAATCTGCTCAAGAACGCCGTGGAAGCCATGGCCGGCCTGCCGGCGATGCGCGCCGCGGGCGTGGTGCGGCTGCATGCGCGGGTCGAAAACGTTGAGTTTGGTCAATCGATCTGCATCGACGTGATCGACCAGGGCCCGGGTGTGGACGAAGCCACCAAGGAACGCCTGTTCGAGCCGTTTTTCAGTACCAAATCGGACGGCATGGGCATGGGCCTGAACATCTGCCGGTCGATCATCGAGTCGCACCAGGGCCGTCTGTGGGTGGAAAACAATGTGGACGGCATTGGTTGTACGTTTAAAATCACCCTGCCGCTGCAGCCCGCGCTACCCGAGCAATAACCTCGGGAGCGCCCCCCGGGCATGCCGGACGACCCTCTGCCGCGGGGCATCGGGAGGCCGTCCGGACCATTTGCCTGGGGGTGTTGCGCACCGCTGCATGCAGTTACACTTCGTTGCAAACGACTTTGCCCCAGGAGACTTCATGACCGCAACGCCCAGCCCAACGCCGCATCGTGGCGAGACCGTCTTCATCGTCGACGACGATGAAGCGATGCGCGACTCGCTGACCTGGCTACTAGAGGGCAACGGCTACCAGGTGCGCAGCTTCAACAGCGCCGAGCAGTTCCTGTCCGCGTACGACACCAGCTCGGTGGCCTGCCTGATCCTCGATGTCCGCATGCCGGGCATGAGCGGCCCGGAGCTGCAGGAGCGCATGATTGCCGAGAACATCGACATTCCCATCGTCTTCATCACCGGCCACGGCGACGTGCCGATGGCGGTGTCGACGATGAAGCGTGGCGCCATCGACTTCATCGAAAAGCCTTTCGACGAGTCGGAACTGCGCGCGCTGGTGGAACGGATGCTGCAGAAGGCCCGTACCGACCACTCGGCCGCCCGCGAGCAGCGCGCCGCCAAGGACCTGCTGGCCAAGCTGACCACGCGCGAACAGCAAGTGCTGGAGCGCATCGTGGCCGGCCGCCTGAACAAGCAGATTGCCGACGACCTGGGCATTTCCATCAAGACCGTGGAGGCGCACCGCGCCAACATCATGGAAAAGCTCAACGTGAACACGGTGGCCGACCTGCTGCGCCTGGCCCTGTCGCGCAACGCCTGAGCCTTGCCGCCGGTACTTCGGTACCGGCACACCGGCAATCCCGCGCTGACTGCGGGGTTGCCGGCACCCCACCCTGCTTCCCCCAGCTTTCCCAGCTTTCCCAGCTTTCCCCTACTTCCCCTCCAGATATTCCGCGTCCGTGAACGTCACCACCCACTGCGGGCGGTAGATCACGAAGATCGCCACCAGCATTCCGGTCAGGAATGCCTCGCCAAACGCGATGACCACCACGCCGGTCAGCCGGTCGCCCACGGTCAGGCCCGCGTCGCGCGCCAGTCCGCCCAGCAGCAGCCATGCCAGCCGCAGCACGCCGGCGACGATGGCCGACAGCAGTGCGGCAAAATATCCATGTCCGAGGATGAAGATGAACAGGTGCCGGGGCAGCCATTGCCGCATGGTGGCCTGCAACCCGGCCGTTACCAGCGCCGGCACGGCCGCCATCCACACGAAGCGCGGCGCCAGCGAAACCCAGGCAATGTCCTGCCAGCCCTGGCCTGAAAGGTAGGCCAGCCCCAGCAGCGAGACCAGATTGGCGATGGCCAGCGACACCAGCGCCAGCGGCAGCCCGAACATCGTCACGGCCAGCGTCGCGCCCATCAACTGGATCACCACGCCGGCGCCCAGCGTGGCATGCGCCGACCACAGCAGCGCCAGGAATACCAGCGTGCCCAGCCATGCATGCTGCAGCGGCTCGCGGCGCAGCACCCGCCACGGGCGCTGCAGCACGGCCCAGGCCAGCACCGCCACGGCAAGCGTCGGCAGCGGCCAGGTCGCCAGCAGATCCGGAATTGAAGAATCGTCGATGTCCATCGCGCGATGCTAGCAGCCGGTCCGCGAAGTTCGCTTGTATCCGGTCAAGCCGGTTCCGAATGGTGCCAAGCCTTTATAATCGCGGTTTTGCACGCGCCCCCGCCCATCTGCGTGCGGCGCCTGCCCCATCCTCCAGCCTTTCCAGTCACGTACGCCCATGTCCGCTCAACTGATCGACGGTAACGCCCTCGCCAAACAAATCCGCGCCGAAGCCGCCCAGCGCGCCGCCCGCCTGACCGCCGCCGGCCACCAGCCGGGCCTGGCCGTGGTGCTCGTGGGCGAGGACCAGGCCAGCCAGGTCTACGTGCGCAACAAGGTCAAGGCCTGCGAGGACAACGGCTTCTACTCGTCGCTGGACCGCTACCCGGCCGACCTGTCCGAGGCCGACCTGCTGGCCCGCATCGACGCGCTGAACAACGATCCGAAGATCCACGGCATCCTGGTGCAGTTGCCGCTGCCCAAGCACATCGACAGCCACAAGGTGCTGGAAGCCATCGCCCCGGAAAAGGACGTCGACGGCTTCCACGTGGCCAATGCCGGCGCCCTGATGACCGGCGCGCCGCTGTTCCGCCCGTGCACCCCGTACGGCTGCATGAAGATGCTGGAATCTATCCAGTACCCGCTGCGCGGCGCCCGCGCCGTGGTGGTGGGCGCCTCCAATATCGTCGGCAAGCCGATGGCCATGTTGCTGCTGCAGGCGGGCGCAACCGTCACCATCTGCAACAGCAAGACGCGCGACCTGGCCGCCCATACCCGCGATGCCGACGTGATCGTGGCCGCCGTGGGCCGCCGCAATATCATCACCGCCGACATCGTCAAGCCGGGCGCCGTGGTCATCGACGTGGGCATGAACCGCGACGACGCCGGCAAGCTGTGCGGTGACGTGGACTTTGCCGGCGTGCGCGAGGTAGCTGGCTACATCACGCCGGTGCCGGGTGGCGTGGGTCCGATGACCATCACGATGCTGCTGATCAACACGCTGGAAGCAGCCGAGCGCAAGGCGGGCCTGGCCTGAGGAAAGGTCCCGATGGCGCGCCGGGCGCGCCTCAATCACCCTGATAGTCAAGTCGTACTGGATATTTGGCCGCAAAGGCCTCATCTTGCACAGGTAATCGTGCCGCCTCGCGCTCCCGCCCGCGGCACGCCAACCGGGAATAGCCATGACTGATACCACCGACCGCGCCACCAATCCGCTGCTCGATTTCGCCGATCTGCCCCGCTTTGCCGAGATCCGCCCCGAGCATATCGGCCCGGCGCTGGACGTGCTGCTGGCCGAAGCCCAGACCGCCGTCACCCGTACCGAAGACCCGGCCACGCCGGCCACCTGGCTGACAGCCGTGGAAGCGCTGGAAACCGCCACCGAACCGCTGGGCCGCGCCTGGGGCGTGGTGGGCCACCTGAGCGCAGTGGCCGACACCCCCGAGCTGCGCAAGGCACACGCCGACAACCTGCCCCGCATGACCGAGTTCTGGTCGTCGCTGGGCCAGAGCCTGGCCCTGTACGAAAAGTACAAGGCCGTGGCCGCCGGCCCCGAGTTCGCCGGCCTGTCGCCGGCCCGCAAGCAACTGCTGGAAAACGAACTGCGCGGGTTCCGCCTGGGCGGCGCCGAGCTGCCTGAAGACAAGAAGCCGCGCTTTGCCGAGATCCAGGAGCAGCAGGCCCAGTTGTCGAAGGCGTTTTCCGATCACGTCCTGGACGCCACCAACGCCTACGCGCTGTACGTCGAGGACGAATCGCGCCTGAGCGGCATTCCGGCCGATGCGCTGGAAGGCGCCCACCTGGCCGCCGAGAAGGATGGCAAGGCCGGCTGGAAGTTCACGCTGCACTTCCCGTCGTATTTCCCAGTGCTGCAGTACGCCGACGACCGCGCGCTGCGCCAGACCATGTACGAGGCCAGCGTCACGCGCGCCTCGGAACTGGGTCCGCAGTACAACAACGGCCAGGCCGACTGGGACAATACGTCGAACATGCGCGACCAGCTGACGCTGCGCCGGGAAGAGGCGCAGATGCTCGGCTACAACAACTACGGCGAAGTCTCGCTGGTGCCGAAAATGGCCGAATCGCCGGCCGACGTGCTGAAGTTCCTGGACGAGCTGGCGGTCAAGGCACGCGCCTATGCCGAGGCCGACTGGAAGGAACTGCGCGAATTCGCGGCCGCCGAGCTGGGCCTGACCGAGATCGCGCCGTGGGACGTGGCCTATGCGTCCGAGAAGCTGCGCCAGAAGCGCTACGCGTTTTCCGACGACGAGGTCAAGCAGTACTTCCAGGAGCCGAAGGTGCTGGAGGGCTTGTTCGGCGTGGTCGAGAAGCTGTTCTCGGTGAAGATCGAGCCCGACGACGCGCAGACCTGGCACAAGGACGTGCGCTTCTTCCGCGTGGTGTCGCCGCAGGGCGCGCTGCTGGCCCAGTTCTACATCGACCTGTACGCCCGCGAGGGCAAGCGCGGCGGTGCCTGGATGGACGACGCGCGCGGCCGCAAGGAACGTGGCAACGGCACCGTGCAGACGCCGGTGGCCTACCTGACCTGCAACTTCACGGCCCCGGTGGGCGGCAAGCCCGCGCTGTTCACGCACGATGAAGTGATCACGCTGTTCCACGAATTCGGCCACGGCCTGCACCACATGCTGACGCAGGTGGGCGACCTGGGCGTGTCGGGCATCAACGGCGTGGAATGGGATGCGGTGGAGCTGCCGTCGCAGTTCATGGAAAACTTCTGCTGGGAATACGAGGTGCTGTCGACCATGACGGCCCACGTGGAGACCGGCGCACCGCTGCCGCGCGCGCTGTTCGACCGCATGCTGGCTGCCAAGAACTTCCAGAACGGCATGATGACGCTGCGCCAGATCGTGTTCTCGTCGTTCGACATGCACCTGCACACCGACTACGACCCGCAGGGCGCGGTCTCGGTGCTGGAGCTGTCGCGCCTGATCAACGACACCAAGCACGTGGTGCCGCAGTCGCCGCTGTCGCGCTGGCCGAACACGTTCAGCCACATCTTCGCGGGCGGTTACGCGGCCGGCTACTACAGCTACAAGTGGGCCGAGGTGCTCTCCGCCGACGTGTACGCCGCGTTCGAGGAAGCCGCCCAGCTGTCGGGCAGCGTGCTCGATGCTGCCACCGGCGAGCGCTACCGCCGCGAGATCCTGTCGGTAGGCGGCAGCCGGCCGGCCATGGAGTCGTTCGTGGCGTTCCGGGGCCGCACGCCCCAGATCGACGCCCTGCTGCGGCATGGCGGCATGGCGGAGACGGCAGCCGCCGCGGCCTGATCGTCCGCCTCGGGCACCCGGCACATGGACACGCCTTTCCCGATCCGCAAGGAATGTCCACCGGGTGCCTGCGTCTGCAACCGCGAGGCGCTGCTCGACAACCCCGGCGCCGATCTGCGCATCCTGCGGCTGACGCAGCAGGAGGAAAAGAACCTCGTCGAGCGGCTGGAGAACGTCGCCACGCTCGACGAGCTGAACCGGATGCAGGCGAAGATGCACGACCTGCTGGGCATCGATGTCACGATCACGCCAAGCGACAACGTGGTGCGCACCACGCGCGGCTTTCGCATCGAACTGGTCGACCGGCCGGGCCTGTGCCGCAAAACGCGCCAGGCGATACCGGCCGCCATCCGGCGCAGCATGGAAACCCACCCGGAAATTGCTTTCGCCATCTTGAACCAGCGCGACCTGCTGGGCGGTAGCATGCCGGTTGAACAAGACAATCCCCAAGAATAATTACCGATGAGAATCGCGAGCTGGAACGTCAACTCCCTGAAGGTGCGCCTGCCCCAGGTGCTGCAATGGCTGGCCGCGCAGGACGCCGCGGGCACGCCCATCGACGCGCTGTGCCTGCAGGAACTGAAGCTGCCGGACGACAAGTACCCGCTGGCCGAACTGGAGGCCGCCGGCTTCCACAGCATCTTCACGGGCCAGAAGACCTACAACGGCGTGGCCATCGTGGCGCGCAACGGCGCCATGCCCGCGCCCACCGACGTGGTACGCAACATTCCCGGCCATGAAGACACGCAGCAGCGCGTGGTGGCCGGCACCTATGGCGATGTACGGCTGATCAGCGCGTACTTCCCTAACGGCCAGGCACTGGATTCGGACAAGTTCGTCTACAAGCTCGACTGGCTCCGGGCGCTGACCGAATGGCTGCGCGCCGAGATGATCAAGTACCCGAAAATCGCGCTGCTGGGCGATTTCAACATCGCACCGGAAGACCGCGACGTGCACGATCCCGCCAAGTGGGAAGGCCAGAACCTGGTGTCGCCGCAGGAGCGCGACGCGTTCAAGGCGCTGGTGGCGATGGGCTTCGTCGACTCGTTCCGCATGTTCGAGCAGCCCGAGAAGACGTTCTCGTGGTGGGACTACCGCATGATGGGCTTCCGCCGCAACGCGGGCCTGCGCATCGACCACATCCTGCTGTCGCCGGCGCTGGCCGAGCGCTGCACGACCTGCCTGATCGACAAGGAACCGCGCCGCTGGGAGCAGCCGTCCGACCACACGCCGGTGGTTGCCACGCTCAAGCTCG
The DNA here is from genome assembly GCF_022179805.1 of Cupriavidus pauculus. GTDB lineage: Bacteria > Pseudomonadota > Gammaproteobacteria > Burkholderiales > Burkholderiaceae > Cupriavidus > Cupriavidus pauculus_E. The sequence goes on from NZ_BPUO01000001.1 coordinate 162,197, forward strand.
ACTGAGCCGATGGGCGCCGCCGTCCACGCCAAGTCCCCCGCCCTGCAGCGCTGGTTTCCGTGGCTGCGGCGCGTTACCCCGCTGACGCTGCGGGCCGACGTCATCGCCGGCCTGCTCGGCGCCGTGCTGGTGTTGCCGCAAGGCGTGGCGTTTGCCACGCTGGCCGGCTTGCCGCCGCAGTACGGCATCTATACCGCCGTGATTCCGTGCATCGTCGCCGCGCTGTTCGGGTCGAGCTGGCACGTGATGTCCGGGCCCACCAACGCCAATTCGCTCGCGCTGTTCGCGATGCTGAGCCCCGTGGCGTTCGCGGGCAGCCCGGCCTATATCGCGCTGGCACTGGCCGTGACGATGCTCGTGGGCATCCTGCAACTGGCCGTTGGCGCGCTGCGGCTGGGGTCGCTGGCCAACTTCATTTCGCCGTCGGTGCTGCTGGGGTTCACGTGCGGCGCGGCTACACTGATCGGCCTCTACGCGCTCAAGGACCTGTTCGGCCTGGCGGTGCCCACCGGCACCAGCGCATTCGGCGTGGTGCGATTCCTGTTCGAGAACGTCGATACGATTAACGGCAGCGCGCTGATTGTCGGCGTGGTGACGCTCGTGGCCACGCTGGCCATCAAGCGCGTGTCGCGGCGGCTGCCGTTCATGCTGCTGGGGCTGATGGCCGGATACAGCGTGGCCATGCTGCTGAACCATAGCGGCTGGGGCGGTGCCCAGCACGTGAACGTGGTGGGACCGATTCCGTCGGCATTGCCGCCCTTCCACGTACCTGACATCAACTGGCGCACGGTGCCCGACCTGCTCGGCATTGCCGCCGCGCTGACCATCGTGGCACTGGGCCAGTCGATCTCGATCGCCAAGGCCGTGGCGCTGCGCTCGGGCCAGCATGTCGACGCCAACCGCGAGTTCATCGGCCAGGGCCTGTCGAATATCGCCGGCGGACTGTTTTCCAGCTACATCTCGTGCGGCTCGCTGAACCGGTCGATGCCGAACTTCGAGGCCGGCGCGCAAACGCCGCTGGCCAGCGTGTTCTCGGCCCTGCTGCTTGTCGTGCTGGTGACGGTCAGCGCCTCGCTGCTGGCGCAGATCCCGCTGGCTGCCATCGCCGCGATGCTGATGCTGGTGGCGTGGGGCCTGTTCGACTTCCGGCGGCTGCGCCGGATCGCGCGGCTGTCGCGCACCGAGTTCGCCATCGCCGTCGGCACCTTCGTCGCCACGCTGGTCATCCGCCTGGAAATGGCCGTGCTGCTCGGCACGATCCTGTCGCTGGTGGCCTACCTCTACCGCACGTCGCGGCCAGCGGTGCGCAGCCTGGTGCCCGACGCCGACGATCCCGGCCGGCGCTTCACGCCGCTGGACGAACTGCGCCGCCCGCAGCCCGAATGCCCGCAGCTCAAGCTGCTGCGCATGGAAGGGGCGATCTACTTCGGTGCCGTGCAGTACGTGACCGACCGCCTGCACTGGCTGCGCACGGTCGACGCCGAGCAGAAGCATCTGTTGGCGATGACCAAGAGCATGAATTTCATCGACCTGGCCGGCGCGGAAATGTGGGAAGCGGAATTATCCGAACGGCGCGCCGGTGGCGGCGACCTGTACTTCCATCGTCCACGCACGCAGGTGCTGGAGACCTGGGAGCAGATGGGCTTCACCGACAAGCTGGGCCGCGACCACGTCTTTCCGACCAAGCGGCAGGCACTGCACACCATCATCGCCACGCTGTCGCCAGAAATCTGCGCGCAGTGCCAGGCGCGTATTTTCGAGGAATGCACGCAGCGGCCGGGTGGCCCGGACTACCAGCAGGAACAGGACGATATCGTGCGGCCAGCGCCACGGCGTGACGCCATGCCGGACACGACGCATCCTGCCTGAATGGCAATGCGGACAACCAGACTTTGAAAAAACTGCCGAGAACTGCTCGAAATTACGCCCTGTCACTTCGGACGTCTGGCGCGCCGACCGGCCTGCGGTGAAGCAAGGCCGAAGCCGGCGGCGGAGGGTTGCTTGCCGTCGGTCCGGTCTTAGACCGGCGCCACGTGCGCGCGCTTGACGACGACCGGCTGGGGCACGCCCTGCTCGATCAGCACCACTGCCGCGCGTTCGATCGTGTCACGACCGGCGCGGAATGCTTCCTCCAGCGACAGCACCTGATCAGCGCTGAAGCCTTCCCAAAGCGCTTCGCGTGTTACCACGCAAGTCACTTGCTCACCATCGACAACCGCGTGGAACAGCAAACCCTCGTTGTTGATGTCGTAGCGGTCTTGCTCCTGGAATTTGATTTCCATCATCACAGCCCTCCATATGCAAGTGGAAAAGAATCCTAACATGGCTTTGCGGAAATCGTCTTCGATACCCCACAGCGCACTTGCAGATTTAGATTCGTCTCACTGACCGCCAGCGGGTATCGCAAGTTCCATCCTGCAGACGATGACACGCGTGTGTGTCAGCGTGATGTGCCGATGAAATCCCAAGCGGTGCGCGACCGATTCACGATCGATTCCATGCGCGATCCGGTCACGCGAAATGCGCGCCGCACGCATGCCGGCACCGATTGATTCGTCGATTGCACGAAAGATTTGACAAAGCAAAAAATGCTGCTAGAATCTCGGTCTTCGTCGGGGCGTTAGCTCAGTTGGTAGAGCAGCGGACTCTTAATCCGTAGGTCGAGTGTTCGAGTCACTCACGCCCCACCAGACACAAGAAAGGCCGGAAGCAGCAATGCTTCCGGCCTTTTGCTTTTCTGGCTTCAGGCGCTTTTCCGGCTTCAGAAACCGGGCGCAGGGCCGCTTATGCGGCCCGCTCATCAAACGCCAGCTTCCTGGGCGCGCTCGAACAGCGTGCGTGCCAGGCGGCGATGATCGGTCAGCACGTCAGGCAGGTCGACTGTCAGCAACTTGCCGTCGCGCACCACCACCCGGCCGTTGATGATGCTCGTCGACACATTGGCCGGCGTGCAGAACACCAGCGACGCCACTGGATCGTGGCCGCCGCCAGCAAAACCCACCGCCGACATGTCGAACGACACGATGTCGGCCGACATGCCCGGCGCCAGCGCGCCGATGTCGTCACGGTTCAGCACGCGCGCGCCGCCCAGCGTGGCGATCTCCAGCGCGTCGCGTGCGCTCATCGCCGCCGGGCCGAATCCCACGCGTTGCAGCAGCATGGCCTGGCGCGCCTCGCCCAGCATGTGCGCACCGTCGTTCGACGCGCTGCCGTCCACGCCCAGCCCCACCGGCACACCCGCATCGCGCATGCGCCGCACCGGCGCGATGCCCGACGCCAGACGCATGTTCGAACACGGACAATGCGCCACGCCGGTACCGGTGCGCGCAAACAGCGCCACGCCCTCATCGTCGAGCTTCACGCAGTGCGCGTGCCACACATCGCGCCCCACCCAGCCCAGGTCCTCGGCGTACTGCGCCGGCGTCATGCCGAATTTTTCACGCGAGTAGGCGATGTCGTTGTCGTTCTCGGCCAGGTGGGTGTGCAGCGACACACCGTAGTGGCGGGCCATTACGGCGGATTCGCGCATCAGGTCGCGCGATACCGAGAACGGCGAGCACGGCGCCAGCACCACGCGCAGCATCGCGTGGCGCGACGCGTCGTGATATTGCTCCACCAGCCGCTGGCTGTCGCGCAGGATATCGGCCTCGCGCTCCACCACGATATCGGGCGGCAGGCCGCCCTGGCTGCGGCCCACGCTCATCGATCCGCGTGCCGCGTGAAAGCGCATGCCGATCTCGCGCGCGGCGTCGATCGAGTCGTCGAGCCTGGAGCCGTTCGGATACAGGTACAGGTGATCGCTCGTGGTGGTACAGCCCGACAGCATCAGTTCGGCCATCGCGGTCTGCGTCGAGACGCGGATCATCTCGGGCGTCAGGTGCGACCAGAGCATGTAGAGGTTGGTCAGCCAGCCGAACAGCTCGGCGTCCTGCGCGGCCGGCACGGCACGCGTCAGGCTCTGGTACATGTGATGGTGCGTGTTGACCAGCCCGGGCGTCACCACATGGCCGTGCATGTCGACCACTTGGGCGCTGCCGTCGTCGATCATGCGGCGATAGGTCTCGGGCAGGTCCGCCGTGGCGCCCACCCATTCGATGGCGGCACCGTTGGCCACCAGCGCACCGTCGGCGATTTCGCGGCGCTGGGCGTCCATGGTGACAAGGACGTCGGCGTGCTGGAGGATCAGGGTCATGGCAGTGGTTCGTTATGGTTGCGTATGACCCGGAGTCTACGCACCGCCGCCACGCCACCCCAAGCGCAGAATTTCGCGCTAGCTGTCCACAAATTGTGGACAGCTAGCGGAACAGGCCCGCCAGCGCCTCGGCCATGGCGTCCGCCATCAGGGCACCCGCAGGGGTCAGCGGACTGCGGCCGCGCGCCACCAGACGCAGCGTCTGGCGCTGCAGCCCGCTCTCGCGCAGCGGCACGAACACCACCGCGCCGCGTGCGCGTTCTTCCATCACATCGAGCGGATTGAGCAGCGCCACGCCCGTACCCGTGGCCACCAGGCGCTGGATCAGCACCACCGACGTAGACTCCACCACCGGTGTGATCTCGATCGCCTGCCGTGCAAACGCATCGTCGACCAGCGCCCGGATCGACAGCGACGGCGCCGGCAGGATCAGCGGATAGCCCGCGCACTCGGCCAGCGTGGCCGACGTCTGCGTGGCAAGCGGATGCCCGGGCGCCACCACGGCGCCGATCGACCAGTCGCGGCTGGCCACCACACGGAATGCCGCCACTTCGGGCAGATCGTAACCCAGTCCCAGGTCCGCATCGCCCTGCTCTACCGCCGCGACGATGCCGCCCACCGGCAGGTCGGCCACACGCACGACGATGCCGGGCTGATGCTGGCGGAAGTCATGCACCAGCGACGGCATCAGCGCGCCAGCCAGGCCGGACGTGGTGGCAATCGTCACCAGGCCACGCCGCGCGCCCTTGATCTCGGCCACGCGCGCCTGCAGCGCCTCGTGTTCGCGCAGCGTCTGGCGCACGTGCGCCAGCACCGCCTCGCCCAGCGGCGTCAGGTGCAGGCGCTTGTGGATGCGGTCGAACAGCGGCGCGCCCAGTTCGGCCTCCAGCTCCAGGATCTGGCGATTGATCGCCGTCGGCGCCACGTGCAGGTGTTCCGCCGCCTGCCGGATCGAGCCACGGCGGACAACTTCGTCGAGATATCGGAGAACGCGCGCGTGCATGGTCGTCAGGCAATCCAGAGGTGCGCGCATTGTAAGACGCACGTCGGCCAGAAAAAAATTGTGCAAAGGGGCTTGCGCGATACTATTTGCCTTGCTAGAATCTTTTTCTTCGTTGGGGCGTTAGCTCAGTTGGTAGAGCAGCGGACTCTTAATCCGTAGGTCGAGTGTTCGAGTCACTCACGCCCCACCAGCGAATTCCAGAAAAGCCCGAAGCCTAAAACGCTTCGGGCTTTTTGCTTTGGTGCCCGAACCGTGCGGCCCATACGCCAGGCCGCTCTCCGGTGGTCGGACCTCCACGGGTTCCCCCCAATATCCCACCCTCTCCTTTCGCGGTTGAATGCTCTCCGACGCATATCACGGAACGCAGTTCCGTATTGCGGAACCCGCCCACGTACCACGTCGGGCGGGCAATACAAGCAATATGTTGGGAGGCATCTCTTGAAAGCTGTTCTGAAAGCGGGCGCTCTGGGCGCCCTCGCCGCATTGGGTCTGAGCGCCACCGTGGCGCACGCGCAATCGTATCCGACCAAGCCGATCCGCCTGATCGTGCCGTTTGCCGCAGGCGGAACCACCGATATCGTCGGCCGTGCCGTGTCCGACGCGCTGGGCCGCGAACTGGGCCAGCCGGTGGTAGTGGAAAACCGTGGCGGTGGCGGTGGCGCGATCGGCGCCGACGCACTGGCCAAGTCCGCTCCGGACGGCTACACGCTGGGTATTGCCACGGTCAGTACGATGGCCACCAATCCGGCCACGAACGCCAAGAATCCGTACGACCCGATCAAGGACTTCGCGCCGATCACGAACCTCGTGAACGTGCCGAACGTGCTGACGGTGAACCCGAAGGTGCCCGCCAAGAACCTCAAGGAATTCGTGGCGCTGCTGAAGTCCAGCCCGGGCAAGTTCAGCTACGCATCGGCCGGCAAAGGCAGCATTTCGCATCTCGATGGCGAACTGTTCAAATTCATCACCAAGACCGACATGGTCCACATCCCGTACCGTGGATCGGGCCCGGCGCTGAACGACACGCTGGCCGGCCAGGTGAACGCGCAGTTCGACAACCTGCCGTCGTCCATGCCGTTCATCCAGAGCGACAAGCTGCGCGCGCTGGCCGTGGCTGCGCCCAAGCGCGTGGAAGGCCTGCCCAACGTGCCGACCTTCGCCGAAGAAGGCATGAAGGACATGAACAACATGGCGTGGTACGGCCTGGTGGCACCGGCCGGCACGCCGGCAGCCATCATCACCAAGGTGCACGACGCCGCGGTCAAGGCACTGCAGGACCCGAACGTGAAGAAGCGCCTGCACGACGCCGGCGCCTATCCGGACGGCAACACGTCGCAACAATATGCGGCGCAGATCAAGCGTGAACTGGAACTGCGCAAGAAGATTGCGACCGACCAGAACATCACGCTGGAATGACCGCCAGTGGCGTGACAGCATGACATGGCGTGCCCGCCGCCCGAGTATTGTTACTACAAATTCCGGCGGCAGGCCGTCACAAATCCCGGTACAGTGTCAGCATCGATGTAAGCATTTTCTACATTTTCCGTTTCCCGGTCGGACCCATCTGTCCGGCCCTCACTTGAGAGGATGATGATGCTGAAGAAGACCGTACCCACGCTGATCGTTGCCGCCCTGACTGCCCTGGGCGCCGTGCAGCTGGCCCATGCGCAGCAGAAGAACTACACGGACGGCGGCGACCTCTACAGCGGCAGCCACACCAAGAACAAGGCGAATCCGAACCAGAATCCGGCCAAGTCCGGCAAGTTCGATCCGTACACCGACGGCGCCAAGAAGTCGACGCGTTCGGACCTGGCCCCGAACAAGAAGGTCGACCCGTACACCGACGGTGCGAAGTCCGGCAAACCCGATCCGTACCTGGATGGCGCGAAGTCCGGCAAGCCCGATCCGTATCTGGACGGCGCCAAGTCCGGCAAGGCCGATCCGTACACCGACGGCGCCAAGAAGCAATAAGCAGCAACAGGCACACGCGGGCCTCTGCCCGCCCCCGCCCAGGCACACCAGGCCCCTGCCATCGCGCAGGGGCTTTTTCATTGGTGAAACATGCGCGTTCTTGTCAGTTGTCCGACGATATCGCGCGATGCATAGGTAAAGAGACGACCCCGGCGCCTCAGCCAAAAGATTGACTAGGACATACCCGACCTGTCATGCAAATGTCCCAACATTACTGATAGTGTTCGCCCTGTTGATTTTTCAAGCGCGACCAGCCCCAACGAGAGGCCGGCGCCAAAGCCGCCCGGGCCGGCCAATGCACCGGCCCAAGAAGTGTCCAGGCGGCAAAGAAACCCTAATACGGGAGACCTGAGCAAATGCAGCCCAAAGCACTCGAAATTCATGAGCCCGTCGTGCTCTCGCTCGTCGATGCGGTTACCGCATGGCAGAGCGCCCTCGACCAGTCTCTGGCGCTGTCCGGACTGACCTATCCGAAATGGCTGCTGTTGCGTGCCATCCGCGCAGGCGAATTCACGCGTGGCGAACCGTGCCAGGGCGCGATCTTCCTTGACGTGCCGCAGACCGAGCGACTGCTGCGCGAGTTGCATGCCGACGGCTGGCTCGAGTTTCCGGCCGACGGCTCGCCGCAGATCGCCGCCGATGCCAACCCCCGGCTGCAGCGGACGGCACAGGCCGTGCGCGCGTTGCATTCGGTATCGGTGGGCCAACTGGCCCCGGCCGAACGCGCGGCGCTGACCAGCCTGCTGCATCGCATGACGTCCACGCTGCATGAGCACGTCGCACGCCATGCCCGCCAGGCTGCACGCAATGCGCACGAGCTGGCGCTGGTGGTTTCCGACACTGCCAGCCGCACCGCGCGGCAAGCCCTGGCCGCCTGACGCGCCACGCGCTTCCGCCCTCCCGCATGCCCGACGCCCCGCCCTGCGGGGCGTCGTCGTTTTGTCACCCCGGCCCGGCAAATCTTTCCTACAGTTGTGAGCATGCACCGGCACACCACTGACGAATCACCGAGGAGAGGCCATGCCCCCGGAGAACGAAGAAAAGGTTGCGCAACTGCTGGAAGACCTGGTCGCATTCGCGCGCGAGCGCTTGCCCGCCGCAACCTTTGGCATCGTGGAGCCGCTGTTCCGGCACTACTACGATCTGGCCGACGCGGAAGACCTGCTGGCCCGTGAAGTGGCCGACCTGTATGGCGCCGTGATGGCCCACTGGCAGACCGCCCAGAAGTTCGTTCCCGGATCCGCGCGCCTGCGCGTGTACAACCCCAACCTCGAAGAGCATGGCTGGCATTCGGACCACACGATTGTGGAGATCGTGAACGACGACATGCCCTTCCTGGTGGATTCCGTCTCGTTGGAAATCAACCGTCACGGCCTGACGCTGCACTCGGCCATCCACCCGGTGTTCCGCGTGTGCCGCGATGCGCGCGGCGCGATCGAGAGCATCGACCTGGGCGGCAGCGAGGCCAGCACCGATAGCTGCCGGCTCGAATCGTTCATCCACTTCGAGGTGGACCGTACCGGCGAAGCCTCGCGGCTCGATGCGCTGCGCGTGGGCATCAGCGCCGTGCTCGGCGATATACGTGCCGCCGTGGAAGACTGGCCGCGCATGCGCCAGATCGCCCAGGAAACCGTGGCTGGCATGGGCCGTACGCAGGACGCGGGCACACCCGAATCCACCGAGGCCCGCGCGTTCCTGGAATGGATGCTCGACAACCATTTCACGTTCCTGGGCCAGCGCGACTACGAACTGGTGTCAACCGACGGCCAGTACTACCTGCGTGGCGTGGCCGGCTCGGGCACCGGCATCCTGCGCGAAGCGCTGCGCGACCCCGGCACCGAGGATCTCACGCCGCTGCCGCCCGCCGCGCGCGCCATCATCGAAGGCGCCTCGCCGATCTTCATCACCAAGGCCAATTCGCGGGCCACCGTGCATCGGCCGGGCTATCTCGACTACGTCGGCGTGAAGCTGCTCGATGCCCAGGGGCGTCTTTTCGGCGAGCGCCGCTTCGTGGGCCTGTACACGTCCACGGCCTATATGGTCAGCACCAGCGAGATCCCGCTGATCCGCCGCAAGTGCGCCAACATCCTGGAGAGGGCCGGTTTCCTGACCAAGGGCCATCTCTACAAGTCGCTGGTGACGATCCTGGAGCAGTACCCGCGCGACGAGCTGTTCCAGGCCGACGAGGACGAGCTGTTCGACATCACGCTGGGCATCCTGCGCCTGCAGGAACATCAGCGCACGCGGCTGTTCGTGCGGCGCGACCGCTTCGACCGCTTTATCTCTTGCCTGGTCTTCGTGCCGCGCGACAAGTACAACACCGACCTGCGCCAGCGCATCCAGAAGCTGCTGGTGCAAGCGTTCAACGGCACCAGTTGCGAGTTCACGCCGCTGCTATCCGAATCGCCACTGGCGCGCATCCAGCTCACGGTGCGCGGGCAGCCGGGCACGATGCCCGAGGTGGACACCCGCGAGCTTGAAGCGCGGATCGTGCAGGCCACGCGCCGCTGGCAGGACGACCTGGCCCAGGCACTGCACGACAGCCGTGGCGAAGAGAACGGCAACCGCCTGATGCGGCGCTATGGCGATTCGTTTCCGGCCGGCTTTCGCGAGGACTACGCGGCCCGCACCGCCGTGCGCGATATCGAGCTGATGGAGCAGGCCTGCCAGCACCCGGCAAGGCTCGCGATGAACCTGTACCGGCCCATCGAGGCCGCGGCCGGCGCGTTTCGCTTCAAGGTATTCCGCGCGGGCGAACCCATCGCGCTGTCGCTGAGCCTGCCGATGCTGGAGCACCTGGGCGTGCGCGTGGACGAGGAGCGTCCCTACCTGATCGAGCCCGACGGCTGCGAGCCGGTGTGGATCCACGACTTCGGACTGGAAATCGCAGCCGACCCCGATGGCAAGCCGCTGGATATCGACATCGAGAAGATCAAGCCGCTGTTCGAGGATGCGTTCGCGCGCGCCTGGAACGGCGAGATCGAGAACGACGACTTCAACCGGCTGGTGCTGCGCGCCGGCCTGGCCGCGCGCGACGTGACCATCCTGCGCGCCTACGCCAAGTACCTGCGCCAGGTGGGATCGACCTTCAGCAACGCCTACATCGAACGCGCGCTGACCGCCAACCCCAATATCGCGGCGATGCTGGTGTCGCTGTTCATCGCGCGCTTTGAACCGGGCACCGCCAGCCCCGGCGCCGAGGAGGATGAGCGCAGCCGCAAGTGGCTGGCCGACATCGACGCCGCGCTCGACCAGGTGCCGAACCTGGACGAAGACCGCATCCTGCGGCTGTTCCTGAACGTGATCAACGCCACGGTCCGCACCAACTACTTCCATCGCGGTCCCGACGGACAGCCCCGCCCCTACGTATCGTTCAAGTTCAATCCGGCGCTGGTGCAGGGCCTGCCCGAGCCGCGCCCGATGTTCGAGATCTGGGTCTACTCGCCGCGCGTGGAAGGCGTGCACCTGCGCGGCGGCCGTGTGGCCCGTGGCGGGCTGCGTTGGTCTGACCGCCGCGAGGACTTCCGCACCGAGGTGCTGGGCCTAATGAAGGCGCAGATGGTCAAGAACACGGTGATCGTGCCGGTAGGCTCCAAGGGTGGCTTCGTCGTCAAGCGCCCGCCGCCGGCCACCGATCGCGATGCCTTCCTGGCCGAGGGCGTGGCCTGCTACCAGACCTTCCTGCGCGGCCTGCTCGACCTGACCGATAACCTGGTGTCCGGCGAACTGGTGCCGCCGCCCGATGTGGTGCGCCGCGACGAGAACGACCCCTATCTGGTGGTGGCCGCCGACAAGGGCACGGCCACGTTCTCGGACTACGCCAACGCGATTTCCGCCGCGTACGGCTTCTGGCTGGACGACGCGTTCGCGTCGGGTGGGTCGGTCGGCTACGACCACAAGAAGATGGGCATCACCGCGCGCGGCGCCTGGGAAAGCGTCAAGCGCCATTTCCGCGAGATGGGCGTCGATATCCAGACCACACCGTTCACAGTGGTGGGCGTGGGCGACATGTCCGGCGACGTGTTCGGCAATGGCATGCTGCTGTCGCCCCACATCAAGCTGCTGGCCGCCTTCGATCACCGGCACATCTTCCTGGACCCCGACCCCAACTGCGCCAGCAGCCTGGCCGAGCGCCAGCGCCTGTTCGACCTGCCCCGGTCGAGCTGGGCGGACTACAACACCGCGCTGATCTCGGCCGGCGGCGGCATATTCCCGCGCTCGGCCAAGACTATCCCGCTATCGCCGCAGGTACAGGCCGTGCTGGGCGTGCAGGCGGCCACGCTGTCGCCCAACGAACTGATGCACGCGATCCTGACCGCGCCCGTGGACCTGCTCTACAACGGCGGCATCGGCACCTACGTGAAGGCCAGCGCCGAGACGCACCTGCAGGCCGGCGACCGCTCCAATGACGCGATCCGCGTGAACGGCAACGAGTTGCGCTGCAAGGTGGTGGGCGAAGGCGGCAACCTGGGCTTCACGCAACTGGGCCGCATCGAGTTCGCGCGCGGCGGCGGCCGCATGAATACCGATGCCATCGACAACTCGGCCGGCGTCGACTGCTCGGACCACGAGGTCAACATCAAGATCCTGCTGGGCCTGGTGGTGGCCGACGGCGAGATGACCGAGAAGCAGCGCAACAAGCTGCTGGCCGAGATGACGGATGAAGTGGGCCTGCTGGTGCTGCAGGACAACTACTACCAGACCCAGGCGCTGTCGGTGGCCGGACGCGAGGCGCCGGTGCTGATCGATGCCGAGGGCCGGCTGATCCGCTGGCTGGAGCGCGCGGGCCGCCTCAATCGTCCGCTCGAATTCCTGCCGGCCGATGCCGACATCGCCGAACGCAAGGCGCTGGGCCAGGGGCTGACCTCGCCCGAGCGTGCCGTGCTGCTGGCCTACAGCAAGATGTGGCTGTACGACGAACTGCTGGCCTCGGACCTGCCCGAAGACGCGCTGGTGGCCGGGCTGCTGATCGACTACTTCCCCAAGCCGCTGCAGCAGCAGCACGCGGCCGCCATGCAACGGCATCCGCTGCGGCGCGAGATCCTGGCCACGCACCTCACGAACATGCTCGTGAATCGCATCGGCGCCACGTTCGTGCACCGGCTGATGGAAGAGACCGACGCCCGCCCCGCCGATATCGTGCGCGCCTGCCTGCTGGCGCGCGACGTCTTTGGCCTGACCGCGCTGTGGGAACGCATCGACGCGCTCGACAATCGTGTGGACGATGCCAACCAGGCACGCATGTTCGGCGCGTTGGGCCGCCTGCTGGAGCGCGCGGCGCTCTGGTTCGTGCGCTACCTGCGCGGCGGCGGCACGGTGGAACCGGGTGCAACGCGTTTCATGGAGGCCGCGCACTGGCTGACCCCGCAACTGTCGACACTGCTGCCGCCCGAGACGTCGCAGGCCATGGCCGATGCGGCAATGTCGCTGACGGAAGCGGGCGTCGACGACGAACTGGCATTGCGCGTGGCGGCCAGCGACAACGCCGCGGCAGCACTGGACATCGCCGAGGTGGCCGCGTCCTGCCAGCGCAGCCTTGGTGCCGTGGCGGCGGTGTACTTCGCGCTCGATACGGAACTCAACTTCGGCTGGCTGCGCGAGCGTGCGCTGTCGCTGCCCGCCGATACGCACTGGGATTTGCTGGCGCGCACCACCACGCTTGAAGACCTGGGCCGCCTCAAGCGCGCGCTGACCACGAGCGTGCTGGCGCAGGCCAAGGATGGCGACGACGCGTCGGCGCTGATCGAGACATGGCGCGGCAGCCGGCAGGTGGCGCTGGACCGCTATGCGCAGATGCTGACCGACCAGCGCGCGTCCGGGGTTTCCGGCGCGGCCGCGCTGTCGATGCTTTCGGTGGCGGTCAGGGAGATTGGCCTACTGGAACGCGCGTGATGGGTTGAAGCGCGTTGGTGTGCGGATGCGCCGGCGTCTGCCCCGCGCGGGGCAAACGGGCGTATGAAGCGACAGCTTCAGTCGTTCAGTCGTCGATGACGTCGTCGTCGTCGATGTCGCGCAGCGGCGGTGGATCGTCGCCGTCGTCCGTCAGATCGTCGTCGTCACCGTCGCCGCGTGCACGGAATTCCAGTCCGAGCCTCAGGAAGAGATCGAACGCATCGCCCAGCAGGTGCTTCTGGCGCGGCAGCAGGCTCGCGTACGGCATGTCGTAGATCGACTGGTGCGTGCCTCGCGCGCCCTTGAGCCCGCGATCACGTGCGATGTCGGACAGCAGCGCCGCAAAGCCCGAGAGATCCTGCGCCGCCAGCGCGGTGTTGAGCACGCGGGCAATGACCTGGGGGGATGCGCCCGCCCATCCAATGACTTCAGCATTGGAGGCGGCATCGTGGGAGATATCGCTAATGTCCATGATTGTCTTAACGGTACGGGACCACGCTGCCTTGAGGCGACATCGCTATCGCGATTGACGTTGCCCCTCTTTCGCAGCCAAGTCAGTGCCGCTTTCCCCGTTGAGGCGCCGGCCTGGACGGACGCTCGGCCGCTGGCGCGGCCTGGGCATTCGGAACCTGGCGGTATTTGGGCGCGCCGTCCGGCCCCTTGCGGGCCTCCAGGTGATTGCGCGCGCCACACAATGGGCAGCGAAACAGCGGGCCCTGCCCCTCGTTCCTGATTTCCACCTCGTCGGGCGACCACTGAGCGCCGCAAGGCTGATTCTGGCAAACAAACATCATAGACTCCGAATGAAGCGGGCCATGCTATCACGCAGGCATCGCACGTCACACAACGCGTGTCCTCGATTTACGCCCCACGTCGGCGGGATGGCGTGGCCCCTCACCCGTTGTTCTGCACCCAGTGGCGTGCCCACTCACCTGCGGCAAAGCGTGCCTGCGCCGCGTTGAGAAAGGTGGCCGGCGGCCCGCTGGCTTCCTGCACCACCGCGCCCGCTTCCCAGATATCGCACCACGCGCGATAGCGCTCCGGCCCCAGCGCCTGCCAGAACAGATGCACCACAAACCCGCGATACTCGAACATGTCCGACCCGCCATCGGTTTCGTGCGATGTGGTGGCCGAGCGTTGCGGCCGGGTATCGGCAATGGGCGCGACAGCGGCCTGGTCCGAGACATGCGACTGCCGCGCGCGACGGCTGCCCAGCAGCGCGCACAGCCCGGCGGTCATCGCGCCCGTCAGCAACCCCGCGGCAAACCAGCATGCCCTGCTTTCTCGTTCCAACATGCATCACCCTCGCTTCGAGACATCTCTCCGATATGAAGATGCGCCGGAAGATCGGAGGTTCCTGTGTTTCAGGTTATACCAATCTGGGGCGGGGAGATTTTGATCGGGGTGCGCCCCTCTCTGAATAGCTCCCCTCTCCCGCGTCGCGGGAGAGGGGAGCCAAAACAGGCGGGAGGGGAGCCAACCAAGCGGCGGGCACGATGCGCCTCACACCAGACTTTTCCGAATAAAAACCCACCCCCAATTTTCAGAATCCGGCACGTGCGCGGTGCGACGAAGGTCGCTATACTACTGTACGTTTATACAGTATCCACACGGAACGCCATGCCTGCCTACCAAGCCGCCTCGATCCTGCTGGAAGCCCATTACTTCGGCGACGATGCCGAATTGCTGCACTTGCCCTGTGCCAGCGTCACGGTGCAGAGCGGTGCCATCGTCGTCGATGGCGTGGAGACGCGTTTCCTGCACGGACTGCGCTGGACGCCGGACTACCTGTCGTTCGAAGCCGGCGGCGACCGGCATCGGTATCCGGTCAGCCGCCCGGCCGTGGTCGGGCCGCAGGCAGCGCGCTTTGCGCTGCTGTAACCCGCCGGGTGATCAGATCAGTAGCGCAAGGCCGATCCTCCGGCGTAGACCGCGCGCGTGCCCAGCATGCGCTCGATGCGCAGCAACTGGTTGTACTTGGCCGTCCGGTCGGCGCGCGACAGCGAGCCGGTCTTGACCTGGCCGCAGCGCGTGGCCACGGCCAGGTCGGCGATGGTCACGTCCTCGGTCTCGCCCGAGCGGTGCGACATCACGGCGGCGTAGCCATGGCCGTGCGCCACGCGCACCGTTTCCAGCATCTCGCTCAGCGTGCCGATCTGGTTGGCCTTGACCAGGATGGCATTGGCCATGCCGCGATCCACACCTTCGCGCAACAGCGTGGGGTGCGTGCAGAACACGTCGTCGCCCACTAGCTGGCAACGCTTGCCCAGGCGCCGGGTCAGCAACTGCCAGCCCTCGACATCGTCCTCGGCCATGCCGTCCTCGATGGAGACGATCGGGTAGCGCGCAACCAGGCCCGCCAGATAATCCACCTGCTCAGCGGCCGTGCGCGTGACGCCTTCGCCGGCATAGCGGTACGTGCCATCGGCGTACAACTCGCTCGACGCGGGGTCCAGCGCCAGCGCGATATCCTTGCCGGCGCGGTATCCGGCGCGGCCGATGGCGTCGACCAGGAAGTCCAATGCCGATTCGGCGGTGCGCAGATCGGGCGCGAAGCCGCCCTCATCCCCCACGTTCGTGTTGTGCCCGGCCGCCTTCAGCAGGCTGCGCAGCGTGTGGAACACCTCGGCGCTGGCGCGCAAGGCGTCGGCAAAGGTCGGCGCGCCAACTGGGGCGATCATGAATTCCTGGAAGTCGAGCGCGTTGTCGGCGTGGGCGCCGCCGTTGATCACATTGATCAGGGGCACCGGCAGCAGCGTGGCACGCTCGCCGCCGAGACTGGCGAACAGGGGCTGCCGTTGCGATGCGGCCGCCGCGCGCGCGACGGCCAGCGACACGCCCAGCAGCGCGTTGGCGCCGAGGCGGCGTTTGTCCGGTGTGCCGTCGAGGTCGATCATGATCGTGTCGACCTGGGCCTGATCGCCGGCGTCGGCGCCCACCAGCGCATCGCGCAGCGTGGTGTTGACGGCCAGCACGGCCCGCGACACGCCTCGACCAAGAAACCGGCGCGGATCGCCATCGCGCAGTTCCACCGCTTCGCGCGCACCGGTGGACGCGCCCGACGGCACGATGGCGCGCCCGCTGGCGCCGTCGTCCAGCACCACCTCCACCTCGACAGTCGGATTGCCCCGGCTGTCCAGCACCTCCAGTCCCGCCACCTCGACAATGCGTCGCATGCCCACTCCCTTTGTGAGAAAAAAATCGATGGGGAGATCGTAGAGGGCTTCCAGTGCGGCGAATATCGAGTTAATTTTCAGCCTTGGTCAGTTTTTCTCACATTACCGGCGGTCGCCGCCACCATCCAGATGCGCACCCTCCCCCCGATGTCGACGCTGCGCGCGTTCGAGGCCACGGCACGCACAGGCTCCGTCACCCGCGCCGCCGAGGAACTGTGTCGTACCCATGGCGCGGTCAGCCGGCAGCTGCGCCAGTTGCAGGAACACGCCGGGGTGGAACTGTTCGAACGCGACGGCACCGGCGTGCGGCTCAACGACCATGGGCGCGCGTTCCACGACGTAGTGAGGGCCGTCTTCGACCAGTTGGAACAGGGTTATGGACGCGTGCTGGACCAAGCGCGCGGGCCTACGCTGCATGTGGCCTGCAGCGCCACGTTCGCGATGCGCTGGCTGGTGCCGCAACTGGCGGATTTCTATCGCGTGCGGCCCGATATCCGCATCCGCCTGTCGATGACGTCGGCGCGCGAAATGCGTACGGAAGGTGCCGACGTCGTAATCGCATGGGACCTGTCGTCGTACCCCGCCGCCGACCGGCAGCGCGCCGTGCGCCTGGCGCCCGTATCGTTCGGACCGGTCTGCGCGCTCGCCTACGCCAGGAAAGCCACCACGGGCACACGCATCACGCACGATTTCACGTCGAGCGCCTGGGACCAGTGGGAAGCAAGAACAGGCAAGCGGATCGCGCCGAACGGCGGACCGACCTTTCCACACACGCATCTGTGCATCCAGGCCGCGCTGGCGGGGTTGGGCGTGGCGCTGGTGGAGCAACGCCTGATCCAGGCAGAAATCGACGCGGGCACGCTCGTGGCGCCCTACGGCTTCACCGCATTCGAGGACAACCTGATGGCCGTTCCTGCCGACCGGCAGATCCACGCCGATATCGCCGCATTCACGGACTGGCTGCGCGAGCGGCTGGGCTAACGGGTGCGCTAGCCCGGCCTACCGGGCCACCCGCAGCGCAAACATCAGCGTGGTGCCGCCCTGCCGATCGAGCAGCTTCACCT
The DNA here is from genome assembly GCF_022179805.1 of Cupriavidus pauculus. Taxonomy (GTDB): domain Bacteria; phylum Pseudomonadota; class Gammaproteobacteria; order Burkholderiales; family Burkholderiaceae; genus Cupriavidus; species Cupriavidus pauculus_E. The sequence goes on from NZ_BPUO01000001.1 coordinate 179,495, forward strand.
GACTGCCGTTCAACTGCAGCATGCGCTGGACAATCAGCAGCCCCAGCCCGCCGCCACGGTGCGCGCCGCCCGACGGGAACGGACGCTGGAAGATCGATTCGCGCAACGCCGGTGGTATGCCCGGCCCGGTGTCGCTGACCGTAACCGCCACCTTGCCGTCCTGACTCGCCAGGTCCACCTCGACCGTGCCACCGGCCGGCGTGTGGCGAATCGCGTTGTCGAGCAGGTTGGTCAACACGCGTTCGATCATGCCGAGATCGGCTGAGACCGGCGGCAGCGCCGGCGGCACGCCCGCGCGCAGTTGCAGGTGCTTGGCTTCGGCCGGCAACGCGAATTTTTCGAGCACGTCTTGCGTCAGGTCGACCATCGAGAACGCCTCGGGCACGGCCTGCACCATGCCGTGCTCCAGCCGCGCCAGCTCGAACAACGCCTGCGCCAGGCCGCCCACCTTGGCGCTCTGCGCCAGCGCAATCGCCAGGTAACGCTGGCGTTCCTCGACGGTGAGACTGTCGGCCTTGACCGACAGTGTTTCGAGGTAGCCATGCAGCGACGTGAGCGGCGTGCGCAGGTCATGCGAGATATTGGCCACCATCTCGCGGCGCTCCTGGTCCTGCTGCTTGAGCGCGCGCCACTGGCTGTCGATGCGACCCGACATCTGCCGGAATGCCGACTGCAGCGCCACCATCTCGTCGCGAACCTCTTCCCGCCCCTCGTCCCGGCTCTCGGTGCGCGGTGCCGGCGTGGCCACCACTTCGGCTGCCGCCGCCCGCGCGTCGCCCGATTCGAATTGCCGGATCTCGTTGGTCAGCCGGCGCAGCGGCCGGGTGATCAGCGCAAACGCGACCAGGCCGGCGATCAGCCCCAGCGTGGCCACCAGCGCCATCGACCACAACGTCGTGCGCATGACCGAATCCTGCGAGGCCCGCGCCGCCAGCCGGTCGTGCGTCTCGCCCATCAGCACCACGTAGATGTAGCCGCCCTGGCGCAGCGGCGCGGCGCTGAACACCTTGCGCCCCGACGCGCTGCGCGGGTCGTCGCCCAGGATCGGCAATGCGCCGCCGTCGATAAGCTTCCTGACCGGCGCCAGGTCGACATGGTCGCGGATCAGGTGCCCGCTGGGCGCATCGTGGCCCCGGATATGGCCCTGGTCATCGAGCAGATAGACCTCGACGCTGGGGTTCACCACCATCAACTGCCCAAAAAGCTGGCGCAGCGCCTGAGGCGCGATGGCGCTCTGGTCTTCCAGCAACGCGTTGCGCGCGATGTAGGCAGCCAGGCCGCGCGAGAGGTCCTGGATCACCTCTTTCTCGTGCATCGCGTTGGCGCGCACCTGCAGCCAGGCCGACGCGCCACAGCAGGCCAGCAGCAGTGCCGCGAAAACCAGGGACAGACGCTGGGTCAGCGACAGGTTCACGATGCTTCCCCCTCGTCGCCCAGCGGCTCGGCGGCAGGATCGGCCACGAATCGGTAGCCGCGCCGCCAGACCGTCAGGATCCGCCTCGGCTGCGCCGGATCGGCCTCGATCTTGGTGCGCAGCCGGTTGATATGGGTGTTCACGGTGTGTTCGTAGCCTTCGTGCTGGTAGCCCCAGACCGCGTTGAGCAGGTCCATGCGCGAGAAGACCTTGTCCGGATTCCGGGCAAAAAAGTACAGCAGGTCGAATTCGCGCGGCGTCAGGTCCAGCCGCTTGCCGTCGACCGTGGCCTGGCGCGCGAGCGGGTCGATGGCCAGGCCGGCCAGTTCCAGGCTGCCGGCATCGGTGCGCACGTCGCGCGCCATGGCCTCCACGCGGCGCAGCAGCGCCTTGACGCGCGCCACCAGCTCCAGCACCGAGAACGGCTTGGCCAGATAGTCGTCGGCGCCCAGTTCCAGCCCCAGGATGCGGTGCACCTCGCTGGACCGCGCGCTGGTGATGATGATCGGCGTGTAGCGCGTCATGGCCCGCGCGCGGCGGCAGATCTCCAGGCCGTCCACGCCGGGCAGCATCAGGTCCAGCACCAGCGCGTCCCAGCCGCCCTGCTCCAGCAGGCGCAGCCCTTCGGCGCCGTCGGCGCTGTGCACCACCTCGTAGCGTTCGTCGCGCAGGTGCATGGCCAGCACGTTGGCAATGCTGGCGTCGTCCTCGACCAGCAGGATCCGTTTTGGATGTTCCATGGGGTACCGGGGGCAGTCACAGGCGTGGGGGAGATGCCGATATTGTGCAGAAATCCGCCCGCGCCAGTTATCACGAATTGTTTAAGGTTCGGCGAGGACTCCGATACGCCCCGTTGCCTACCATCCGATCACCCCTGTTGAGTACGGAGTCCATCATGCGCATTACCCGACGCTTGTTGCTGTCCGGCGGCACCCTGTCCGCCGCCGTGGCCGCCGTGGGCGGCTGGCGGCTGCTGGCCGGCCCGGTTGCCGCGCGCACCACCCCGCAGCAGCCCGAGACCTTCGAAGTGACGATGAGCGACGCCGAATGGCGCAAGAAGCTGACGCCGGCCCAGTACAACGTGCTGCGCCAGGAAGGCACCGAGCGGCCATTTAGCAGCCCGCTCAATGACGAGCATCGCAAGGGCATGTTTGCCTGCGCCGGCTGCCAGCTTGACCTGTTCTCGTCGAACACCAAGTTCGACAGCGGCACCGGCTGGCCCAGCTTCTGGGCGCCGCTGGCCAGCGCCGTGGGCACCACGCAGGACGCGTCGTTCGGCATGACCCGCACGGCCGTGCATTGCCACCGCTGCGGCGGCCACCTGGGGCACGTGTTCGACGACGGCCCCAAACCCACCGGCCTGCGCTACTGCATGAACGGCGTGGCCATGACTTTCCGGCCGGCTTCGGCCTGACGCGCTTCATGCACGCGCCCTTCTCCGCTGCCCATTGATTTCGAGTCCATCGCCATGCTGCTGCTGATACTTGCCTACCTGGGCGGGGTCTTGACGATCCTGAGCCCCTGCATCCTGCCCGTGCTGCCCTTTGTCTTTGCGCGCGCCGACCAACCGTTCGTACGCAGCGGCCTGCCATTGCTGGCCGGCATGGGCATCACGTTTGCCGGCGTGGCCACGCTGGCCGCCGTGGGCGGTGGCTGGGTGGCGCAGGCCAACGAGTTCGGACGCTGGCTGGCCATTGCGCTGCTGGCCGTTTTTGGCCTGACCTTGCTGCTGCCGAGCCTGGCGGAACGCCTGACAAAGCCGCTGGTGGATGCCGGCAGCCGCCTGACCAACCTCGCCCAGGCCGACGGACGCCCGGCTGGTGCGGGCTCGTCGTTCCTGCTCGGCATCGCCACCGGCCTGCTCTGGGCGCCGTGCGCGGGCCCTATCCTGGGCCTGGTGCTGACCGGCGCGGCGCTGCAAGGCGCCAGTGTCGGCACCACGCTGCTGCTGTTGGCCTATGCGGCCGGCGCGGCCACGTCACTGGCCGTGGCGCTGCTGATCGGCGGCAAGGTATTTGCCGCGATGAAGCGTTCGCTGGGCGCTGGCGAATGGGTACGCCGTGGCATCGGCGCGGCCATGCTGGTAGGCGTGGGCGCCATCGCACTGGGGCTCGACACCGGCATCCTAACCCGCGTGTCGACGGTAGCCACGGGCGGGCTCGAGCAACGGCTGGTGGATACCTTCGCCGGGCGTCGGGACAACGGCTCCGACAAGGGTGGGTCGATGATGATGCAGGCCAATCCGCAAGCGATGACGCAGACGTCGATGGCAATGTCGGCCAAACCCGAGGCAGGCGGATCGATGATGCGCGCGGCCGACCATCCGTCCAGCCTGCCGGTCGAGGGCAAGTTTCCCGGCCTGAACGGCGCCGTCGAATGGCTGAACTCGCCGCCGCTGACCGCCGAGGCGCTGCGCGGCAAGGTCGTGCTGGTCGACTTCTGGACGTACTCGTGCATCAACTGCCTGCGCTCGCTGCCTTACGTCAAGGCGTGGGCCGACAAGTACCGCGACCAGGGCCTGGTGGTGATCGGCGTGCACGCACCCGAGTTCGCGTTCGAACGCAACATCGACAACGTCCGCAAGGCCACCAAGGACCTGGGCGTGACCTACCCCGTTGCCATCGACAACAACTTCGCCATCTGGCGTGCGTTCAACAACAACTACTGGCCGGCCCACTACTTCATCGACGCCCAGGGGCGCGTGCGCTTCCACCATTTTGGCGAAGGCGAATATGACAAGTCCGAAGCTGTGATCCGCGAACTGCTGGCCGAAGCCGGCCATGGCGATTCGGCCAAGGTGGCCACGAGTAGCACCAGTGCCCTGAAGGGTGTGGAGATGGCCGCCGACAACGACGCGATGCGCTCGCCGGAGACCTACGTTGGCTACGCTCGCGCCGAGAATTTCGCGTCGCCCGGCGGTGCAAAGCAGGACGCCAGCAAGGACTACAGCGCCCCCGCCCAGCCCACGCTGAACCAATGGGGACTGGCTGGCCGCTGGAACGTCGGCGACGAACACGCGTCGCTGGTGCAACCGGACGGACGCATCGTCTACCGCTTCCATGCACGCGACCTGCACCTGGTGCTGGGCCCGGGCAACGACGGCAAGCCGGTGCGGTTCCGCGTGACGATCGACGGCCAGGCCCCAGGCGATGCGCACGGCACCGACATCGCCAGCGATGGCACCGGCACGGTGACCGACCAGCGCCTCTACCAGCTGGTGCGCCAGACCGGTGATATCCGTGACCGTACTTTCGCCATCGAATTCCTCGACCCCGGCGTGCAGGCGTATGCCTTTACGTTTGGTTGATCGACGACATCGACGCGATCCCACATTCCACACTGATTTCGACAGCGAAAGGACTTCACCATGACTGCCATCACCACGCTGCAACGCTGGACCCGCCCCACCACACTCAAGATGATGGGACTCGCCTTTGTCGCGGCCATCGCCACCACGTATCGCGTGCCCGCCCTATCGGCCGAGGATGCCGTGAGAATTCCGGCGCCCACCGTCGACCAGAAGCCCGACGCCAATCGAACCGCCACCGCTGTATTCGCGGGTGGATGTTTCTGGGGTGTGCAGGGCGTGTTCCAGCATGTACGCGGCGTTACGCTGGTCACATCCGGTTACGCAGGCGGCGCGGCCAGTACGGCGCAATACGAGAAGGTTGGAACCGGCACGACGGGCCACGCCGAAGCCGTGGAAGTCCGCTACGATCCCACGCAGGTCAGCTACGGCAAGTTGCTGCAGGTTTTCTTTTCGGTTGCCCATAATCCGACCCAGCTCAATTACCAGGGCCCCGATCATGGCACGCAATACCGCTCGGCGATTTTCCCGCTGACACCCGAGCAGAAATCGGTCGCCGAAGCCTATATTGCGCAGTTGGGCAGCACAAAGGCATGGTCGTCACCGATCGTGACGCGCGTGGAAAACTACAAGGGTTTCTATCCGGCAGAGAGCTACCACCAGGACTTTCTCGTGAAGAACCCGAACTATCCGTACATCGTCTTCAACGACCTGCCCAAGATCGGCAACCTGAAGACCATGTTCCCGGATGTATATCGGAAAGACCCCGTACTGGTGTCCGCGGCAAAGTAAGAACGGCGGCGGTCACCCGAGCAGCCTGACCGCCGCGGTCACGATCCATCCTGCCGCCACGCAGGCACCAATCCATCCACATCCGATAAAGAGTACGTCTCGCCAGGTCATCAGTAAAAATACAGCCGCACGATGCAACGCCGTCGTGCGGCTTGTTTTCGAGTCCGATAGATGGGGTCAAGGCTAGACCATCCTTGGCTCGGGACAATGTCGGAGATGTAAGGAAAGGTTGCGCTGTATTGCAGCCAGAAATGAAAAAACCCGCTTGGTTTTCACCAAGCGGGTTTTTAATTCTGGTCGGGGCGAGAGGATTTGAACCTCCGACCACCTGCACCCCATGCAGGTACGCTACCAGGCTGCGCTACGCCCCGAAGAAGAACGAGATTATATCAGAGCCAACAGCAATGGCTAGTGGTTTGCGGGTAATTTATTCGTGGCCCGCGATCTGCTTGAGTTGCGCCAGCAGATGCTGGACTTCCACCAGTTCGCCGCGCAGCGCGTTGAGGTCGACGGACAGCACGCCCTGCGTTGGCAGATCGGCTTGCGGCTTTGCGTCGATGGTCTCGGCCGGCTCGCCTGCCCCGCCGTGATGACGGCCATCATCGAGTCGATTGCGTGCGCCGTTGATCGTGAATCCCTGCTCGTAGAGCAGTTCACGGATGCGGCGGATCAGCAGGACTTCATGGTGCTGGTAGTAGCGGCGGTTGCCACGGCGCTTGACCGGCTTGAGCTGCGTGAACTCCTGTTCCCAGTAGCGCAGCACGTGCGGCTTGACGGCGCAAAGCTCGCTGACCTCACCGATCGTGAAGTAGCGTTTTGCGGGAATCGGCGGCAGCGCAATGCGCTCGCTGGATTTTTCCGTCATTCAATGGAGAAGCTGATGTCTGCCCGATAAGGGCGAGACCGGTTGACGCGACGTTCGCGCGGCATTGCAGGATACAGATAGCCACCGCCTCGGGCAATCCAACCGATGTGGCATTTAGATACACATGTGTGCTGGCCGCGACGTTGTCGCTTCACCGACGGTTGACGCGCGCGGAGGCGCGTCGCGTCAAACCATGCGGTGCCGTCAGCCCGGAACGGCGAGCTCGGCGCGTTCCTCGACCTGGCTCTTGAGCTTCTGGCTGGCGTGGAACGTCACCACGCGTCGCGCGGTGATCGGAATGATCTCGCCGGTCTTGGGATTGCGGCCCGGGCGCTGCGCCTTGTCGCGCAGCTGGAAATTGCCGAAGCCGGACAGCTTGACGCTGTCGCCTTTTTCCAGGGCTTCGCGAATCACGTCGAAGAACGCTTCCACCATGTCCTTCGATTCGCGCTTGTTCAAGCCAACCTGGTCGAACAGCATTTCTGCGAGTTCGGCCTTGGTCAGCGTAGGCACCTCGGTAGCGCGGGCTTCCGGCGATGCATCATCAAGGGAGGCAGCGTGCCGGTCGTGCGCCTCGCCCAGGTCTGCAGCATTCATGGAAATCGCGTCTCGATCGTTCATCCTTGATCGCTCTCTAGAATCTGTCTGGCGATCCGCCCGGGAGCTGTGCCCGGGCGCTCCAACTGCGGTGGTTTAACCGCGCAGACGGGCTTCGAAGCCCGCCGTCAGTGCATCAATCATGCTACGTACCGCACTGTCGACAGTCTCGTCCTGGAGGGTCGACCCAGTATCTTGCAAGGTCACCCGGAAGGCAAGACTTTTCTCATCCGCGCCAATGGACGCCGATGCAGCCTTGGGACGGAACTCGTCGAACAGCACCAGGCTCTGGACAAAGTGGCCAAATCCGGCCTTGTCCAGCGCCGCCCGCATGGCATCTTCCATGTCCTGTACGCGCACCTGCTGCTTGACCACCACGGCCAGGTCGCGCACGGCGGCCGGGAACTTGGAGATCTCGGTGTACACCGGCAGGCCCACGTCGCGCAGCGCGTCGAGCTCCAGCTCGAATACCACCGGCGCGTTGGTCAGCTCGTACTCCTGCAGCCAGCGCGGGTGGATTTCACCCACCACGCCCACGGGCTTGCCGTCGACGATCACACGCGCGGCGCGGCCCGGGTGCAGCGCGGGATGCGCCACCGGTTCGAAGCGCAGCGTGCGCGGATGGAACAGTGCCTCCACGTCGCCCTTGATGTCGAAGAAGTCCACCGGGCGCGTTGCTACGCCCCACTGCTCCTCGAACGCCGGGCCGTAGGCGATGCCCGCCGCCATCATCGGCTGGCGATAGCCCGCCACGGTCAGGCCACCATCGGCGACGCTGGCGTCGCGGTGGAACACACGGCCCACTTCGAACAGGCGTACGCGCGCGGCCTTGCGGTTGAGGTTGTAACGGACCTTGTCCACCAGACCGCCGATCAGCGTCGAACGCATCACGGCCAGTTGGCTCGCGATCGGGTTCAGCAGGCGGATCGGGTTGTCGTTGGCGGCGAAATCACGCTCCCACTGCTCTTCCACGAAGGCGAAGTTGATCACCTCGTTGAAGTCGCGCGCGGCCAGCGCGTGGCGCACCACATGCTGCGAGCGGCGGCCTTCATTGGTCGGGCGCATTTCGCTTTCGGCGATGGGCGGACGGGCGACGATACGCTCGAAGCCATAGATCCGCGCCACTTCCTCGATCAGGTCTTCCTCGATCTCGATGTCGAAGCGGTAGCTCGGCGGCGTCACCTCGAACACCTCGCCTTCAGCGCCTTGCGAACGCGTGAACGACAGGTTCAGACGCTGGAACACATCAGCAATTTCCGCCGAAGACAGTTCGATACCCAACACACGCTCGGCGCGCGCCACGCGCAGCTTCACCGGCGCACGCAGCGGCAGGTTCACGATCTGGTCGTCCACCGGGCCGGCCTGGCCGCCGCAGATCTGCAGGATCAGCGCGCTGATGCGCTCGATGTGCTCGACCGTGGTGGCATAGTCCACGCCACGCTCGAAGCGGTGCGCGGCGTCGGTGGAGAAGTTGTAGCGGCGTGCACGGCCCTGGATGGCATTCGGCCACCAGAACGCAGCTTCCAGGTAGATGTCCGTGGTGTCCAGCGACACGGCGGTGCTGTCACCGCCCATGATGCCGGCCAGGCTCTCGATTTCCTTGTCGTCGGCGATCACGCCCACCTGCTCGTCCACCTCGACGGTGTTGCCGTTCAGCAGCTTGAGCTGTTCGCCCTTGCGGCCCCAGCGCACGTCCAGACCGCCGTGGATCTTGGCCAGGTCGAACACGTGCGACGGACGGCCCAGTTCGAGCATCACGAAGTTCGAGATATCGACCAGGGCAGAGATGCTGCGCTGGCCCGATCGCTCCAGGCGCTGGACCATCCATGCCGGCGTGGCGGCACGCGCGTTCACGCCACGGATGATGCGACCCGAGAAGCGGCCGCACAGGTCGGGTGCCGAAATCTTGACCGGCAGCTTGTCCTGGATCGACACGGCAACCGGAGTCATGTCCGGCAGCGTCAGCGCGGCGCCGGTCAGGGCCGACACTTCGCGTGCGACGCCGTAGATCGACAGGCAATCGGCCTTGTTAGGCGTCAGCTTGATCGTGAAGACCTGGTCGTCCAGGTCCAGGTACTGGCGGATGTCCTGGCCCACCGGCGCATCGTCCGGCAGCTCCAGCAGACCGCCATGGTCTTCCGACAGCTTCAGCTCGCGGGCCGAGCACAGCATGCCGTAGCTATCCACGCCACGCAGCTTGCCCACCTTGATCTCGAACGGCTTGCCACCGTCTTCGGCCGGGGGCAGCACTGCGCCCACCAGCGCGCACGGCACCTTGATGCCGGGCTTGACATTGGGGGCGCCGCAAACGATCTGCAGCGTCTCGCCCGTGCCGGCGTCCACCTGGCAAACGTTCAGGCGGTCGGCGTTGGGATGGCGCTCGGTGGCCAGCACGCTGGCGACCACGATCTTGTTGAACGGCGGCGCAACCGGGCCCACCTCTTCCACTTCCAGCCCGGCCATGGTCAGGCTGTGCGACAGCGCGTCGGTGGAGATCTTTTCAGGGTTGGCGAACGTGCGAAGCCAGGATTCCGAGAATTGCATGGCGCTTCTGATCCGGTAGGTATTCTGTGATGTCTGTAACGTTGTGCGTACGGTCTGCGGTCGCGATCAGGCGAACTGACGCAGGAAGCGCACGTCGCCTTCGAAGAACAGGCGCAGGTCGTTGATGCCGTAGCGCAGCATCGTCAGGCGCTCCAGGCCGGAGCCGAACGCGAAGCCGATATAGCGCTCGGGGTCTAGCCCCATGTTGCGCAGTACGTTGGGGTGCACCTGGCCCGAACCGGAAATCTCCAGCCACTTGCCGTTGCCGAACGCCATGTCGATTTCGGCCGACGGCTCGGTGAACGGGAAGTACGACGGACGGAAACGCACCTGGATGTCGTCGCGCTCGAAGAACTTGCGCAAGAAATCGGTGTACACGCCCTTCAGGTCGGCAAAGCTGACGTCTTCGCCAATCCACAGGCCTTCCACCTGGTTGAACATCGGCGAGTGCGTGGCATCGCTGTCCACACGATAGGTGCGGCCCGGGCAGATGACCTTGATCGGGGGCATCGGCTTGCCCGCGTACTTCTGCACGTGCATCCGCGCGTAGCGAACCTGCATCGGGCTGGTGTGGGTGCGCAGCAGCAGGAGCTTGTCGTCGCTGTCGCGGCCATCCACGTAGAACGTGTCCTGCATCGAACGCGCCGGATGGTTGTCCGGGTTGTTCAGCGCGGTGAAGTTCATCCAGTCGGTTTCGATCTCGGGGCCGTCGGCCACGTCAAAGCCGATCGAGCCGAAGATCTGTTCCACGCGTTCCCAGGTGCGCATCACCGGGTGCATGCTGCCGCGCGACACAGCGCGGCCGGGCAGCGTCACGTCGATGGCCTCGGCGGCCAGGCGCGCATTCATCAGCGCATCGGCCAGCGCCTGGCGGCGCGACTGCAGCGCGGCTTCCACCTGCTGCTTGACCTGGTTGATGCGGGCGCCCTCGCTCTTGCGGGTTTCGGGGTCCAGCTTGCCGAGGCCCTTGAGCAACTCGGTCAGCGCGCCAGTCTTGCCCAGGAAGCGGGCCTTTTCGTTTTCCAGCGTGGCGTTGTCGTTAGCGGCGGCGAAGGCGGCCTGTGCGTCGGCGACGATTTGATCCAGATCCAGGGACATGACGGCTATACGTGGACGGTGCGTGGATGATGCATGAAGGATTGGCGCTGCATCCGCCTGCCTATGTCGCAGACGCGGTGCATTGTCATTTCGGATGCCGTCCGCAAGAACGTCCGGCGCGGCATTCGAAATGAAAACGGGGCTCGGTGAGGAGCCCCGTTTCAGCAGACCTTGCGGTCGGTGCTTGCCCGGAAGCGCCTAGGCGCTTCCAGAACCGGCATCAGGCAACGGAGGCTTTCACCTGGTTGACGATGGCGGCAAAGGCAGGCTTGTCATGGATGGCCATGTCCGACAGCACCTTGCGGTCCAGTTCAATCGAAGCCTTCTTCAGGCCGTTCATGAACACGCTGTAGGTCATGCCATGCTCACGCGTAGCAGCGTTGATACGTGCAATCCAGAGAGCGCGGAACACGCGCTTCTTGTTGCGACGATCGCGGTACGCGTACTGACCAGCACGCATGACCGCCTGCTTGGCGATGCGATAGACATTATTGCGACGGCCGCGGTAACCCTTGGCAGCGTCGATGACTTTCTTGTGACGGGCCCGTGCAGTGACCCCACGTTTGACTCGAGGCATGTAAAACTCCTTTCGTTATCGTTTGGGGTTATGCGTAAGGCATCATTGCGCGAACGGACTTCAGGTTCGTCTCATGGACGTCCTGGGTGCCGCGCAGTTGACGCTTGTTCTTGGTGGTCTTCTTCGTCAGGATGTGACGCTTGAAGGCCTGGCCGCGCTTGAACGAACCGTTCGGGCGTGCCGTAAAGCGCTTGGAAGCGCTTTTCTTGGTCTTCATCTTAGGCATGAAAAACTCCAGCTCTATGACATGCATGCAGGTGGATGACTGACGCCATCGCTTGCAAGACCCGCATCCACTTGTTTTTGTACGCGGCACTGGGGCGCAAACCCCACACCACGCACGGGCTCCGCACAGGACAACGCCGGAATACCATCGGTATCCCGGCCGTCGCCCCACGCAAGAATCACTTCTTCTTCTTGGGGGCCAGAATCATCACCATCTGGCGACCTTCCATCTTCGGCATCTGCTCGACCTGACCCAGTTCCTCCAGGTCAGCCTTCAGACGCTCGAGCACGCGCGCGCCGATTTCCTGGTGGGCCATCTCGCGACCACGGAACCGCAGCGTGATCTTGGTCTTGTCCCCTTCTTCCAGGAAGCGTCTCAGGTTGCGCAGCTTGACGTTGTAGTCGCCATCATCCGTGCCAGGACGGAACTTCACTTCCTTGACCTGGATGATCTTCTGCTTGAGCTTGGCCTCATGGGCGCGCTTGGCTTCCTCGTACTTGAACTTGCCGTAGTCCATGATGCGGGCCACGGGCGGAGCCGCGTTGGGCGCGATCTCCACGAGATCCAAGTCCTTTTCCTCGGCCAGGCGCAGTGCGTCCATGAACTTGACGATGCCGAGCTGCTCGTTATCAACCCCTACCAGGCGCAGCTCAGGCGCGCTGATCTCACGGTTGATACGGTGACCTTTGTCTGTAGCGATGTTCCGTTACCTCAAGAAGACAAAAAAACAAGCCGTGCTTCACACCCTCAGGCTTTGCTGGAGACGTCGTTCTGGAGACGTTCCACAAACGCGGATACGGGCATGACACCCAGATCCACATTGCCACGGGCACGCACGGCCACTTGATTGGCGTCCCGCTCCTTGTCGCCTACCACCAACAGGTAAGGGATCTTCTGGAGCGAGTGCTCGCGGATTTTATACGTAATTTTCTCGTTACGCAAATCCGCCTTGGCCCTAAACCCTTGTTTTTGCAAGAGTTGCACGACGTTTTCGGCATATTCCGACTGGGATTCGGCGATGTTCATCACAACCACCTGCTCCGGAGCCAGCCAGGCGGGCAGCGCACCTGCGTGATTTTCCAGCAGGATGCCCAGGAATCGCTCGAACGAACCCAGGATTGCACGGTGCAGCATGACCGGACGTTTCCGACCGTTGTCATCGGCCACGTACTCGGCACCCAGGCGTTCCGGCAGCACCAGATCCAACTGCAGCGTGCCGCACTGCCACGAGCGGCCGATCGCGTCCTTGATGTGGTACTCGACCTTCGGGCCGTAGAAGGCACCCTCGCCCGGCAGTTCCTCCCACTCCACGCCGCAGGCGCGCAGTGCCAGGCGCAGGCCGTCTTCCGCGTGATCCCACACGGCGTCCGAGCCGGCGCGCTTTTCGGGGCGAAGCGACAGCTTGACCTTGACGTCCTTGAAGCCAAAGTCGTCATAGACCGAGAACGCGAGTTCGTTGAAGGCCTTCGCCTCTTCCACGATCTGCTCTTCCGTGCAGAAGATGTGCGCATCGTCCTGGACGAAGCCGCGCACACGCATCAGCCCGTGCAGCGCGCCCGACGGCTCGTTGCGGTGGCACGAACCGAATTCGGCCAGGCGCAGCGGCAGGTCGCGGTACGAGCGCAAGCCATGGTTGAAGATCTGGACATGTCCCGGGCAGTTCATCGGCTTGATCGCGTAGTCGCGCTTTTCCGACTCCGTGACGAACATGTTTTCCTTGTAGTTCTCCCAGTGGCCCGACTTCTCCCAGAGCGTACGATCCATCACTTGCGGCGTACGCACTTCCTGATAGCCAGCCTCCGTGAGACGGCCGCGCATGTACTGCTCGACGGCCTGCCACACGCTCCAGCCCTTCGGGTGCCAGAACACCATGCCGGGCGCCTCTTCCTGCAGATGGAAGAGATCGAGCGTCTTGCCCAGGCGACGGTGATCGCGCTTCTCGGCTTCTTCCAGCATCGTCAGGTACGCATCCTGGTCTTCCTTGCGCGCCCATGCCGTGCCGTAGATGCGCTGGAGCATCTCGTTGTTCGAATCGCCGCGCCAGTAGGCGCCGGCCACCTTCATCAGCTTGAAGACCTTGAGCTTGCCCGTGGACGGCACGTGCGGACCGCGGCACAGGTCGACGAAGCTGCCTTCACGATAGAGGCCGATTTCCTGGTCAGCCGGAATCGACGCGATGATCTCGGCCTTGTACTTCTCGCCCATCGATTCGAACAGCGCCACTGCCTCGTCGCGGTTCCACACTTCGCGCGTGACCTTCTCGTCCTTGCGGGACAGTTCCGTCATCTTCTTCTCGATGGCGGCCAGGTCCTCGGGCGTGAAAGGACGCTTGTAGGCGAAGTCGTAGTAGAAACCGTTTTCGATGACCGGGCCGATCGTGACCTGCGCGTCCGGGAACAGCTCCTTCACGGCGTAGGCCAGCAAGTGGGCCGTCGAATGGCGGATCACATCCACGCCATCGGCGTCCTTGTCCGTGACGATTGCCAGCGAGGCGTCGCCGCCGATCTGGTAGCTCGTATCGACCAGGCGACCATCGACCTTGCCGGCAAGCGCCGCCTTGGCCAGGCCCGAGCCAATGCTCTGTGCCACTTCGGCCACCGTGACGGGGCCGGGGTATTCGCGACGGGAACCGTCCGGCAGCGTGATTGCGATCATCATTGCACCTCTTGTGGATTCCACCGCGCCGGCATCTGGGCACCTGGGCGGGCGGAGCATAGCAACTTTTGTGACGCCAGCCCGTCAGATGCGACGGAGCGCGCATCGGACAACACCGGCAACGAATTCTTTCTGGCGGAGCCCCGCGCCCGGAACATCCCGGAACGAGGCGACGCGGCAGCTTAGCAGGATGCTGGCAAGCGACAGACGAAAAAAAACGCGGCCAAGGCCGCGTTATTCTGTGTTTCCCCGCATCCGCTGCGGGTCAGAGGCGCACCTCGACTACTGTCGCTAACCAGCGGTAGTAGTTCGAGTTGTCATGTTCATGGCGCGCTTCCGGCGTTGTACTGCATATTCGTTGGTAGGCTCGATTGGACTCGAACCAACGACCCCCACCATGTCAAGGTGGTGCTCTAACCAGCTGAGCTACGAGCCTAGTGAAGCGCAGATTATAACCTTATTTTCGCCGGGCGTGCAACACCCCCTGCACTTCTTCGATCAACGACAACGCCCGCTGCAGTTGCGTAGCCTCGGACACCTCCGCCGTGAACTGCATACGCGCCACACCCTTGCTCGACAGCGTCTTCACGCCGGTCACATTGATCTTCTCGCGCGACAGCACTTCGGAGATATCGCGCAGCAGGCCCTGGCGGTCTACCGCTTCCACCTGGATGTCGACCGGATACACGGCGTCGCTGCGCTTGCCCCACTCGGTCTGGATCACGCGCTCCGGCGCCCGCCCCGAGAGCTGCAGGAACGTGCTGCAGTTGCGGCGATGGATCGACACGCCGCGCCCGCGCGTGACAAAGCCGACGATATCGTCGGGCGGCGCCGGCTTGCAGCAGCGTGACATCTGCGTCATCAGCGAATCCACGCCCACCACCAGCACGCCGCTCTTGGCGCCGCGTGCCACGCTGGTGGCGCGGCTCTTCTTGGTGACGGCCTCTTCCTCGCTGAACTGCGGCTGCGCCTCGCCTTCCGGATGGCGCAGCGCATGCTCCACATGGCGCAGGCTGAACTCTTCCTTGGCAACGGCCGCGTACAGATCGTCGGTCGTCTTGAAGTTGAGCCGCGTGGCCAGGTCTTCCAGGCTGACGGCAGTCTTGCCTTCGCGCTGCAGCGTCTTGTCGATCAGCGCCCGGCCCTGCGCCAGCGTTTCCTGCGAATCGAGCGCGTTGAACCACGCGCGCACCTTGGAGCGCGCCCGGTTGCTGGCCAGATAGCCGAGTTCAACGTTCAGCCAGTCGCGCGACGGCCCGCCCTGCTTGACCGCGACGATTTCCACCGTCTGCCCGTTCTTGAGCGGCGTGTTCAGCGGCACCATCGAGCCGTCCACGCGTGCACCACGGCAGCGGTGACCCAGGTCGCTGTGCAGGTAGTAGGCAAAGTCCACGGGCGTGGCGCCCTGCGGCAATGCCACCACGCGCGCCTGCGGAGTCAGCACATAGATATGGTCGTCGATAGCCGCATGCTTGAGCTGCTCCCACGGCGAGTCCTCATGCGCGACCGTGTGGTCTGCCTCGTCCTTCCATGCCAGCAGCTGGCGCAGCCAGGCGATCTTCTCGTCGTAGGTGTTGTCAGCGGCGAACTGGCCGCTATACCCCTTGCCGCCCGCTTCCTTGTAGCGCCAGTGCGCCGCCACGCCGTACTCGGCGAAGTGGTGCATCTCGTGCGTGCGGATCTGCACCTCGAACGCGCGGCCGTCGTCGCCGATCACTACCGTGTGCAGCGACTTGTAGCCATTGGCCTTCGGCCGCGAAATGTAGTCGTCGAACTCGCGCGGAATCGGCTGCCAGATATGGTGCACGATGCCAAGCACCGTGTAGCAATCCTTGATGTCGTCGACGATCACGCGGAACGCGCGCACATCGTACAGATCGGCAAAGTCCAGCTCCTTGCCGCGCATCTTCTTCCAGATGCTGTAGATGTGCTTGGGCCGGCCAGTCACCTCGGCGCGGATCTCGGCCGAAGCCAGTTCCGATTGCAGCCGGGCAATGGCCTGCCCGATAAAGCCCTCGCGTTCGATGCGCTTCTCGTCGAGCAGCTTGGCGATGCGCTTGTACGTATCGGGCTGTTCGAAGCGGAACGCCAGGTCTTCCAGCTCCCACTTCATCTGCCAGATACCCAGCCGGTTGGCCAGCGGCGCGTAGATGTCCAGCGTCTCGCGCGCCACGCCCGGCAGCGGCGGGTTCTTGGTCTGCGCCAGCCAGCGCAGCGTCTGCAGCCGCGAGGCCAGCCGCACCAGCACCACGCGGATGTCCTGCGCAAACGCCAGCAGCATCTTGCGCAAGGCTTCCACCTGCTCGTGGCGCGCGGCCACCTGCGACTTTGACGATTCCGACACGTCGGTCTGCGTCACCGCGATGGCGCCGATGCGCAACAGCTGGCGCACGCCCTTCACGAGCCGCGTCACTTCCTCGCCGAAATCGGTCTCGATGCGCGCCTCGACCTCGGGCACGAACGCGGCCGCCGCGAACAGGCAGGCCGCGGCGCGCGCGGCATCGTCCACGCGCAGGCCATCGAGGATGCGCAGCATCCCTTCGGCGTGAGACAGCACGGTCTCGCCGGTTGGCAGCAGCACGGGCTTGTCGCCGTCCGCCACATCGCGCACAAAGCCGAGCGCGCGCTCGACGAGTCCGGCGTCGGGAATGCCCGCGGTCTGGCCGGTCAGCTCCGTCGACGTCACCATGTCACAACATCCCGCATCAATTGACGGCGGCCGTCACCACCACTTCGATCAGGTAGTCGGGGTTAGCCAGCTTGGCTTCCACGGTGGCGCGCGGCGGCGTATTGCCCTGCGGCACCCATGCGTCCCAGACTTCGTTCATCTCGCCGATGCGCGTGACGTCGGTCAGGAAGATCTGGCACATCAGGATGCGCGTCTTGTCGCTGCCGGCCTCGGCCAGCAGGCGGTCGATATGGCCAAGCACCTCGCGGGTCTGGCCGCGCAGGTCGGCCTTGGGATCCACCTCCGGCACCTGGCCGGCCAGGTAGACCACGCCATTGTGGACCGCGTATTCGGACAGGCGCTTGCCCACGTGGGCGCGCTTGAGGGTGTTGGTGCTCATATCAGGTTCTTCTCAACAGAAAACAGAAAATTTAGTTACGTACCCAGGAAGAATTCCCGGGCAATGGCAATCTGGGCCGGATCGACAAACGTCGGCGCATGGCCCACGTCGGCAATCTCCACGCTCGATACCTGCTTGCCGCGCGCCACCATCTCGGCCACGGTTTCTCGCAGCAGCAGGTCCGACTGGGCGCCGCGCACCACGAGCGTGGGGCCAGGCGCCGCCTCGAACAGGTGCCACAGCGCCAGTTCGCCGGCCTGCACCGCCTCGGGCGGCGTTTCCTTGAACGGCACGGCCAGGGCGGGATCATAGTGCAAGCCCCATTCCAGGCCCTCGTCACCCTGCACGGGCTTGAGGATGGCGCCGTTCAGCTCGCGCCACTGCTCCGGCGTATGGCGGCCGAACGATGCGCTGATCGTCTGCAGGTACGCCAGCCCTTCCTCGAACGTCTTGAAGCGCACGGGCAGGCCCAGGTAGGCGCCGATCCGCTCGATGGCCTGCAGCGTGATGCGCGGGCCCACGTCGTTGAGCAGCAGCTTGCGCACGGGCGACTTCGGCAGTCCGGCCAGGCCCATGCCGATCAGCCCGCCCATCGACGTGCCGAACCAGTCCACCTGCTCCACGTTCAGACGCGCGATCAGCGTGACCATGTCCGACCCATATTGGGGCAGCACATAGTGGCGCGGATCGGCCAGCCACTCCGACCGGCCGCGTCCCACCACGTCGGGGCATACCACGCGATATTCGTCGGACATGGCCTGGGCCAGTACATCGAAGTCGCGCCCGGTACGGGTCAGGCCGTGCACGCACATCAGCACGCGCGGGTTCAGCGGGTCGCCCCATTCGTGATACGCCATGCGGTGCAGGCCCGACGGGCTGATGCACTGGACGAATCCGAGGCGCGGACTGGAAGACATCTGTGGCTCCCCTGCTGATGCCGCCGCATCCCCTGCGGCGTGCGAGTGTTTCGGAAACTTCTGCCCGCGACGAAACGGCGGGCAAAACGTGGCGAAATACGCGTGACGAAATACGGCGCCAGGCCAAAGCCGGATTGTACGCCCTGCGAGTACAATGCCACAGCACATCCTGACACTCCCGACGGAGGCTTACATGCTCAAAGGCAAGACGGCACTGGTCACGGGCTCGACCAGCGGTATCGGACTCGGCATCGCGCAGGCACTGGCCGCGCAAGGCGCCAATATCATCGTCAACGGATTCGGTGATGCCGACGGCGCAAAGGCGGAAATCGCCCGCGCCGGCAGCGGCATCCAGGTGGGCTACCACGGCGCCGACATGAGCAAGTCCGCGGAGATCGAGGACATGATGCGCTACGCCGAAAAGGACTTCGGCGGCGTGGACATCCTGGTCAACAACGCGGGCATCCAGTTCGTGGCCAAGATCGAGGAATTCCCGGTGGACAAGTGGGACGCGATCATCGCCATCAACCTGACCTCGGCGTTCCACACCACCCGCTTGGCGCTGCCGTCGATGAAGGCGAAGAACTGGGGCCGCGTGATCAACGTCGCCTCCACCCATGGCCTGGTGGCCTCCGCTGAAAAGTCGGCCTACGTGGCGGCCAAGCATGGCATTGTCGGATTCACCAAGGTTACCGCGCTGGAAACCGCGCAGACCGGCGTCACCGCCAACGCGATCTGCCCGGGCTGGGTACTCACGCCGCTGGTGCAGAAGCAGGTGGAAGCGCGCGCGCAGCGCGAGGGCATTCCCGTCGAGCAGGCCAAACGTGAGCTGGTGCTGGAAAAGCAGCCGTCCGGGCAGTTCGTGACGCCGGAAGAGCTGGGCGCGCTGGC
The DNA here is from genome assembly GCF_022179805.1 of Cupriavidus pauculus. GTDB lineage: Bacteria > Pseudomonadota > Gammaproteobacteria > Burkholderiales > Burkholderiaceae > Cupriavidus > Cupriavidus pauculus_E. Next base: position 198,446 of record NZ_BPUO01000001.1, read on the forward strand.
TGTATTCCTGTCCAGCGAGGCGGCCCGCCAGGTGCGCGGCGCTATCTGGAACATGGACGGCGGCTGGGTGGCGCAGTAAGGAGACCCGACCATGACTCAACGCTCACGGCGCCAGGCGCTGCGCACGCTGGGTGCGGGCACGCTGCTGGCGTCCCCGCTGCTTTTTCCGCTGACTGCCCTGGCGCAATCGCCCAAGCCGCTGAAGATCGACGTCTACAAGACCGCGACCTGCGGTTGCTGCGAAGACTGGATCAAGCATCTGCGCGCCAACGGTTTCACGGTCGCCACGCACGATGTGGAAGACACCGGCGCATATCGTACGAAGTACGGCATTCCCGAGCGCTTCGGCTCGTGTCATACCGGTGTCATCGAAGGCTATGGAATCGAGGGGCACGTGCCAGCTTCTGACATCAAGAAGCTCGTGGCATCGAAGCCCAAGGCGGCCGGACTGGCTGTGCCGGGTATGCCGGCGGGTTCGCCGGGCATGGAATACGGTCCGCGCAAAGACCCGTTCGACGTGCTGCTGGTGAAGTCCGACGGCGCGGCGTCGGTATTTTCCAGCTACAACAAGGTAAAGAGCTGACGAGCTGAAGGCCTGACGGCCTGGCTTCAGCGCCCTCTCCCGCCACGCGGGAGAGGGTGAACTACCCTAGGCAGTGCCTCAGATCAGTTCGGCTTCGGTCTTCGACTGAACTTCCTCGCGCGTCACGCCCGGCGCGGTTTCCACCAGCTTCAGACCCTGCGGGGTGATATCCATCACCGCCAGGTCGGTGATGATGCGGTTCACCACGCCCACGCCAGTCAGCGGCAGGTTGCATTCCTTCAGGATCTTCAGGTCCTCGGTGCCGTCCTTCTTCTTGGCGGTGTGTTCCATCAGCACCACCACGCGGCCCACGCCTGCCACCAGGTCCATCGCGCCGCCCATGCCCTTGACCATCTTGCCCGGGATCATCCAGTTGGCCAGGTCGCCGCGCTGGTTCACCTGCATGGCGCCCAGGATGGCCAGGTTGATCTTGCCGCCGCGAATCATCGCGAACGAATCAGCCGACGAGAAGATCGACGAGCCCGGCAGCGTCGTCACGGTCTGCTTGCCGGCATTGATCATGTCGGCGTCCACTTCTTCCTCGGTCGGGAACGGGCCGATGCCCAGCAGGCCGTTTTCCGACTGCAGCCACACTTCCATGCCCTGCGGCACATGGTTGGCCACCAGCGTCGGCAGGCCGATGCCCAGGTTTACATAGAAGCCGTCCTGCAGTTCGGCAGCCGCGCGGGCGGCCATCTCATCACGTGTCCATGCCATGATCTGTCTCCTTACTTGGCACGCACGGTGCGCTGTTCGATGCGTTTCTCGGGGTTGGTGTTCAGCACGATGCGGTGCACGAAGATGCCGGGCAGGTGCACGTCGTCCGGGTCGATCTCGCCGATCTCGACGATTTCTTCCACCTCAGCGATCGTGACCTTGCCGGACATGGCGCACACCGGGTTGAAGTTGCGCGCCGTGCGGCGGAACACCAGGTTGCCGGCCTTGTCGGCCTTCTGGGCCTTGACGATGGCCACGTCGGACACCAGCGATTGCTCCATCACGTAGGTTTCGCCGTTGAATTCGCGCGTTTCCTTGCCGTCGGCGACGATCGTGCCCACGCCGGTCTTGGTGAAGAACGCGGGAATGCCCGAGCCACCGGCGCGCAGCTTCTCGGCCAGCGTGCCCTGCGGCGTGAATTCGAGCTCGAGTTCGCCGGCCAGGTACTGGCGCTCGAACTCCTTGTTCTCGCCCACGTACGACGAGATCATCTTGCGGATCTGGCGCGTGGCCAGCAGCTGGCCCAGGCCAAAGCCGTCCACGCCGGCGTTGTTGGAGATGCAGGTGAGCTGCTTGGCGCCGCTGTCGCGCAGTGCCGCGATCAGCGCTTCGGGGATGCCGCACAGACCGAAACCGCCCACGGCGATCGTCTGGCCGTCGCGTACGACGCCCGCAAGCGCCTCGGCGGCGCTGGCGTAGACCTTGTTCATGTTCGCTCCTTCCTCGGTAGTCCCGCTCTTGTCGCGGCCAGTTGGCCACACGCGGAAATTGTAACGGTACAATCGGCGGTCAGGCGCCGCCGTCGACGCCCCAAAGGATACGTCAACGTACGCCGCAAACGCCATTACGTAAAAGTACATAAGGGATAATGCCGTCCATCGACTACCAGACCGCATTCCAGCTGGCTCCGGTCGGGCTGGTGCTCTCGCGCGCCCGCATGATCGAGGACTGCAACGACGAGGTCTGCCGCATCTTCGGCACCACGCGCGACGCGCTGATGGGCCAGTCGTTCCAGGTGCTCTACCCCACCGCCGACGAATTCGAGCGCACCGGCGCCCGCATCGTGCCGGTCATGAACACCAAGGGTCTGTACTCGGACGAACGGATCATGAAGCGCGCCAGCGGCGAGCTGTTCTGGTGCCATGTCACCGGCCGCGCGCTCGACCGCAAGGAGCCGCTGGGCGTGGGCATCTGGACCTTCGAGGATCTTTCTCAGAAACGGCCGGTTACGGCCGAACTGACCGCACGCGAGCGCGATATCGCCGCGCAGCTGGTGGAAGGCAAGACCAGCAAGCAGATCGGCAAGTTGCTGGCGATCAGCCCGCGCACCGTGGACATCTACCGGGCACGGCTGATGAAGAAATACGGCGCGCATACGGCCGTGGATCTGGTTCAGCGGCTGGTGAACCACTGAGGAAGGATTCTGTACGGGGTGCTCCCCTCTCCCGCGCAGCGGGAGAGGGGAGCAAAACCAAGGGGAAAGAATTCACCCCTCGATCAACTTCCGGATTTCCGCCGGCACCGGCACGCTCTTCTCCACCGCGTAGTCGCACCAAACGACCTTGGCACCACCCTCCGCCCAGACCACATCGGGCAGGTCGGTGCGGCGGATCTCGATTTTCGTCTCGAAGCTCGACCGCCCCAACTGCCCCGCGTACACCCGGCACTCGATGTCGCCGGGGTAGCGCAGCTGCTTCAGGAACGTCATGTGGGCGTTGATCAGTACGGGTCCCTGCCCGTTGGCATCCTTGCCGTTGCGGCCAATCGACTCGAACCATTCGATCCGCGCCTGCTCGAGGTAGCGAAAATAGACAGTGTTGTTGACATGGCCCATAGCGTCCATGTCACCCCACCGGATCGGCATGACGCTGGTGAAGACGTGCTTCATCAGCGCTTGCCGATCGACGCTTCGGCCTTGGTCACCAGGTCGGCGCCAATCTGCTTCTTCCACTTGTCGTAGACCTTGGCCGTGGCCTTCTTGAACGCATCGTGCTCGGCCGGGCTCAGCGTGGTGACCTTCACGCCGTGCTGCTCCATATCCTTCCAGGCCGGCGCGCCCGCTTCCACCAGGCCCTTGCGGGCCAGCGCGATTTCCTGCTTGCCGGCGTCGATGGCGGCCTGCTTCACGATCTCACGGTCAGCCGGCGTCCAGCTTTCCCAGATCTGCTTGTTGACCACGAAGATCAGCGGGTCGGCCACGTAGCCCCAGGTCGTCACGTACTTCTGGCCCACCGTGTACAGCTTGGCGGCGGCAAACACGCTTTGCGGGTTTTCCTGGCCGTCCACGGCGCCCGACGCCATGGCCGGCTGGGCGTCGGCCCAGCTCATCTGCGTCGGGTTGGCGCCCAGCGCGTTGAACGTCTCGATGTACAGCGGCGAACCCACCACGCGCAGCTTCATGCCCTTGAGGTCTTCGGGCTTGCGGATTTCGTGCTTGGAGTTCGACACTTCACGGAAGCCGTTCTCGCCCCAGGCCAGCGGCACCACGCCGGCCTTTTCCAGCGTGGCGAAGATCGACTTGCCGACCTCACCCTGCGTCAGCGAATCCAGCGCCTTGTAGTCGGGCATCAGGAACGGCAGCGAGAACAGGTTCAGTTCCTTGACCTGCGGCGACCAGTTGATGGTCGACCCCACTGCCATATCGATCACGCCCTGGCGAATGGCCGAGAACTCGCGCGTCTGGTCGCCGGCCACCAGCGACGTGCCCGGGTACAGCTTGATGTTGATACGGCCGCTGGTACGCTGGCGCACCAGATCCGCCCAGATCTCGCCGCCCTTGCCCCACGGGAATGCGGGGCCCAGCACCAGCGACATCTTGTACTCGGACTTGTAGGTCTGCGCCATGGCGGCCGGCGCCGTGAAGGCGGCAGCGGCGATCGAGGCGGCAACGGACAGCATCAGGGCACGACGTTTCATTCGGGAATCTCCTCGTTTCATCTTCTTGGTTGCACTCAAATCAATAGCCAAGGTAATCGGGCAGCCAGGTGGCCAGCGGCGGATAGGCCAGCACCATCAGCATGGCGATGAACATCGCCAGCAGCATCCAGATCACCCAGGGCACGGTTTCTTCCATGCGCACGCGGGCAATGCGGCACGACACCATCAGGTTCACGGCCAGCGGCGGCGTGAACTGGCCCAGCGCCACCTTCAGCGTCAGCACCACGCCGAACCACACCGGATTCCAGTGGAAGGCATTGGCAATGGGCAGCAGCAGCGGCACGAAGATCAGGAAGATCGAGATGCCGTCCAGGAACATGCCCACCGTCATCAGCAGCAGCACGATCAGCGCCAGCACGCCGTACTCGCCCAGCCCGGAATTCGCGATGGCATGGGCCAGCGGGTCGATCACGCCCAGCGTGGACAGCGCATAGGCAAAGATGCCGGCCAGCGCCACCACCAGCAGGATCACGGCCGACGTTTCCGCCGCTTCCTGGAAGATCGTGAACAGGTCGCGCATGCCGATGCTGCGGTAGATCACCATGCCGACGAACAGCCCGTAGACCACTGCCACCACGGCGGCCTCGGTCGGCGTGAACCAGCCCGCCCGCATGCCGCCCAGGATCAGGAACGGCGCCACCAGGCCCCAGGCGGCCTCGCGCAGGCTCTTCCAGAACGGCGGACGCGGCAGCCCGGCCTCGATATGTCCCATGTTGTGCTTGCGCGCCAGCCACACGGCCGGCACGATCAGCGCCACGCCGGCCAGGATGCCCGGAATCATGCCCGCCGCGAACAGCGCCGGCACCGATGCGCCCGGCACCAGCACGCTATAGATGATGAATGCCACCGACGGCGGAATCAGGATGTCAGTGGCCGCCGCGGCGCCCACCACCGCGGCGCTGTAGGAGCCCGGATAGCCCGCGCGCGACATCGCCGCGATCATCACGCCGCCCACGGCCGCCGCGTTGGCGGGGCCAGAGCCCGAGATACCGCCCAGGAACATCGCCACCAGGATGGCCACCAGCGGCAGCATGCCCGGACCACGTCCGACGATGGCGATGGCAAAAGTCACCAGCCGTTGCGCCACGCCGGACCGGTCGAAGATCGACCCCACCAGCACGAACATCGGAATGGCCAGCAGCGGATACTTGGCCAGGCCGGCATAGAAGTTCTGCGGCACGGCCAGCAGGCCGAACATCTGCGTATCGAGGTTAGACAGGCCGATGGCAACCAGCCCGCCAAGCCCCAGCGACACGCCGATCGGCACGCCCAGCAGCATCAGGCCGATGAACACCACGAAGAGAATGATGGCGACGAGAGTCATTGCGCGCGCCCTCCTTCCTGCTTCAGGGCACGCAAGGCGCGGACGTTGCGCAGCGCCAGTGCCAGCGCGCGCAGCGAGATGGCCACCGACAGCACCGGCAGCCAGACCGAATACCACCAGCTTGGCACGCCAATGCCCGGCGACGTTTCGCCGAACGCGTATTCATCCCAGGTAATGCGCACGCCGAGCACGGCCAGCGCCAGGAACATCACCGCCACGCCCAGGGCCGACAGGATGGCCAGCCGCCGCTGCCGCGTGGGGCTGCCACGCTCGAAGAAGTATTCGATGCGGATATTGCGATCGCGCGCCACGGCGGCGCTGCCGGCCACCAGCGCCAGCACGATCATCAGGAATACCGAGAACTCCTCGGTCCATGCGAACGATTCGTCGGTGAAATAGCGCACCACCACATTGGCGAACGTGATGGCCACCAGCAGCACCATGACGATCACGCCAATCCAGTCCTCGATACGCGGTGAGATGCGAAATTCGCTGTCGCGCGCCTCGTCGACGGCTTCGGGCACGATTGCCGAATCGACGACGTGCTGCGGCCCGGCGTCGCGCCGTGCCTGTTCTTCTTGAGCCATTATTGTCAAACCCCGGCCTCCGGTCCGGGTCGCTCCCGGCCGTGGGGCCCGGAGCGTTTCTCCTGTTGCTTATTCTTCTAGGCCCGTCCCCTCCCCGAAGGGTCAGCGGTCAGACCATGCCATCGTCGGCAGTGACCACCGCGCCATTTATAAAGCGCGATGCATCGGACGCCAGCAGCAGCAAGAGGCCATCGAGGTCTTCGGGTTGGCCCAGTCGCTTGCGGGGCAGCATCTGGATCAGCTTCTGCCCCGCGTCGGTATCCCAGTGGTGGTGGTTGATGTCGGTATCGATGTAGCCGGGGCAGATCGCGTTCGTGTTGATACCGTAACGCGCCCACTCGAGGGCCATCGCCTTGGTCATGTGGACCACGGCGGCCTTGCTCATGCAATAGACACCAATCTGCGACAGTACCTTGAGACCGGCCACCGACGCAATATTGACGATGCGCGCCTGCGGCAACGGATTGCCCTGCTTTTCGGCGCCCTTGGACCGCGCGATCATGCGCTTGGCCACTTCCTGGGCCACGAAGAACGCGCCACGCGTGTTGGTATCGAACACGAAATCGAAGTCGTCGGCGGTTACGTCGGTCAGCTTCTGCGTGGTGGACACGCCCGAATTGTTGACCAGGATATCGATGGAGCCGGCCTCGGTTTCCGCATGCGCCACGGCGGCGCGGATGCTGTCGGGGTCGGTCACGTCCAGGCGCACCACGTGGGCGCTGCCGCCATCCGCCTCGATCGACGCACGCAATTCCTTGAGCCGCTCCACCCGGCGCGAAGCCAGGATGACCTTGGCGCCGGCAGCCGCCAGCACATGTGCAAAGCGCGTACCCAGCCCGCTCGAGGCCCCGGTCACCAGCGCGACCTTGCCTTCCAGATTGATCGACAGACCCATAGTTACCTCGGTGTGAGAGAGCGACCGCGCCGGCCCGGCACGGCCCGCTGTTCCGCATCGCGGGCGCCTTCCAGGGCGCCTGCCGCTTTGCGGCCGCAGCTTAACAAAAAAAGAACGGTCGTTCCAAAAAATGTCTTGCCTGAGGGTGTCGAGTCCCGGACAATGCCGAAGATTCTAAGAACTTGGTCCCCAAAGGGAAAGAGGAAAAACGCCTAGATCGGCCCTGGTAATCCGCCAGCCGCCCGATCCCACGTGCATGCCGCGCCATGCCCGCACCGGGCTTTGCGCATGCCGCCCACCCCGGCCCCCGCCTCGTTCCACTCCTGGTCCCGGTTCCGCAGAGCCACGCATCACCGCATCCCACAAACCGCACGCCTGGAGAGGGCTGCACCCATGCGGCAGTATTGCCGCCCAGAAGAAACAGAGGGTTAGAGACAATGGATCAGCAACAGCTCGTCGAGCAGTTCGGCCCGCGTGAAGCCATGGAGTACGACGTCGTCATCGTCGGTGGCGGCCCCGCCGGCCTGGCCACGGCCATCCGCCTGAAGCAACTGGCTGCGGAAAAAGGCGGCGAGGTCAATGTCTGCGTGCTGGAAAAGGGCTCCGAACCCGGCGCGCATATCCTGTCGGGCGCCATCATGGACCCGCGCGCGCTGAACGAACTGATCCCTGACTGGAAGGAACTGGGCGCGCCGCTGAACCAGCCCGTCACCGAGGACAAGTTCCTGTTCCTGGACGAGTCGGGCTCCAAGGGCGCCCCGCTGCTGCCGGAATGCTTCCACAACGAAGGCAACTACATCGTCAGCCTGTCGAACTTCGTGCGCTGGCTGGGCCAGCAGGCCGAAAACCTGGGCGTGGAAATCTTCCCGGGCTTCCCGGCCGCCGAGGTGCTCTATAACGACGACGGCTCGGTCAAGGGTGTGGCCACCGGCAACATGGGTATCAACAAGGAAGGCGAGCCTACCGAGAACTTCCAGCTCGGCATGGAGCTGCACGCCAAGTACACGATCTTCGCCGAAGGCGCGCGTGGCCACCTGGGCAAGCAGATCATCGCCAATTTCAAGCTCGACGCCGGCAAGGATCCGCAGAGCTACGGTATCGGCCTGAAGGAACTGTGGGAAATCGACCCGGCCAAGCACAAGCCCGGCCTGGTGGTACACACCGCGGGCTGGCCGCTCGACCCGGCCACCTACGGCGGCTCGTTCCTCTATCACATGGAGGACAACAAGGTTGCCGTGGGCTTCGTGGTCGGTCTGGACTACACCAACCCGTGGCTGTCGCCGTTCGAGGAATTCCAGCGTTTCAAGACTCATCCGGAAATCCGCACGTACTTCGAAGGCGGCAAGCGCATTGGCTACGGCGCTCGCGCCATCACGGCCGGCGGCCTGCTGTCGCTGCCGAAGACGGTGTTCCCGGGCGGCGCGCTGGTCGGCTGCGATGCCGGCTACCTCAATGCCTCGCGCATCAAGGGCAGCCACGCTGCAATCAAGACCGGCATGATGGCCGCCGAGGCCGCCTACGACGCGCTGCAGGCTGGCCGTCAGCATGACGAACTGACCGCCTACCCGGCGGCGTTCGAACAGAGCTGGCTGCACAAGGAACTGCTGCAGGCAAAGAACTTCAAGCAATGGTTCAAGAAGGGTCGCACCACGGCCACGCTGATGACCGGCATCGAGCAATGGCTGCTGCCCAAGCTCGGCATCCGCAACCCGCCCTGGACCATCCACCGCACCAAGCCGGACCACGTCTACCTGAAGCCGGCCGCCGAGTGCGAGAAGATCGAGTACCCGAAGCCCGACGGCAAGCTGACGTTCGACCGCCTGTCGTCGGTGTTTATCAGCAACACGAACCACGAAGAGAACCAGCCCGCTCACCTGACGCTCAAGGATGCCAGCGTGCCGGTCAACATCAACTGGGAAAAGTTCGCCGGCCCCGAGTCGCGCTACTGCCCGGCTGGCGTCTACGAGTTCGTGCAGAACGATGATGGCAAGGAACGTCTGCAGATCAACGCGCAGAACTGCGTGCACTGCAAGACCTGCGACATCAAGGACCCGACGCAGAACATCGTGTGGGTCACGCCGGAAGGCGGCGGCGGCCCGAACTACGTGGGGATGTAAGCGCGGATGTACGCGCAAATGTAAGCGGAACACGGCGGTCTGTCCGCCATGTTCCGCTGCAGAAAAATGCCGGCCTTCGGGCCGGCATTTTTCATTGGTACGCCGCGCCTCAGGCATCGGCCCCGCGCGGCGCCTTGAAGACTTCCACCGCAGGCGCCGTGCCCTTGAACTTCTCCACTTCGGCCATCACGGTATGGCCGCAGTTGCCTTGCGCGAGCTTCGACGTGCCAAGCCCCGGCGTCAGCACGTTGACATCGCCGTAGCGGCACAGCGCACCCGGCTTGCCGCCTTCCGCCGGGTCGTACCAGGCGCCCTCGCAGATCCGGATGGCGCCGCGCCGGATATCGGCGGTCAGCCTGACACCCGCCAGGATCTGGCCCCGGTCATTGAACACGCGCACGATGTCGCCATCGGCAACGCCGCGCGCGCGGGCATCCTCGGGATGCATCAGGCACGGCTCCCGCCCCTGCACCGTATAGCCCTTGCGCAGCACCGTGCCGCATAGCTGCGAATGCAGACGATCCTTCGGGTGGCTGGTGACGATGTGCAGCGGATAGCGCGTCGATGGCCCGCCCAGGCGTTCCAGCGGCTCCATCCAGGTCGGATGCGGCGGGCAATCGTCGTACTTCATCCGCGCAATGTTCGCCGAGTAGATCTCGATGCGGCCTGACGCCGTACCCAGCGCGTTGAGCAGCGGATCGTCGCGGAACGACTTGTGGCGGATGAATTTCCGGGCCTCGTCGCTGATCGGGAATGCCAACGGCTTGTTGCTGTTCCAGAACACGTCGAACACCGGCATTTCCATGCGCTTGCCGCGCGCCTGTACGCGGCCGGCCTCGTAGAACGAGCGGATCCAGCCCATCTCGTCGCGTCCTTCGGTGAACGCCTTGCCGGTGCCCATCCGCTCGCAGATATCGGCAAAGATGTCGTAGTCGTTACGCGCCTCGAAGACCGGGTCCACCACCTTGCGCATGGCCAGGATATGGCTCATCGCGTAGTCGCCGATGCCCTCGATGTCGTTGCGCTCGTAGCTGGTCGTGCAAGGCAGCACGATGTCGGCATGGCGCGCCGTCGCGGTCCACTGGAAATCGTGGACGATGAACGTATCGAGCTTCTGCCACGCCTTCAGCATCCGGTTGCGGTCCTGGTGGTGCATGAACGGATTGCCACCCACCCAGTAGGCCAGCTTGATGTCCGGATACTTCGCGCGCCCGCCGTTGAAGTCGTACGGCTTGCCTGGATTCTCGAGCATCTCGACGATGCGCGAGACCGGGATAGTTTCCGTCCCGCCCGCCTCCAGCCACTCCGAGCCCGCCGGCGGCTTGGTGCCGCCGGTGATGCCCGCAGCACCGGGCCGGTCGCCGTGGGGCTGCCGCCATTGGCGTAGTGATAGGTAAAGCCATAACCACCGCCCGGCAAGCCGATCTGGCCCAGCATGGCCGCCAGCGTCACCAGCATCCAGTGCGACTGCTCGCCGTGATGCTGGCGCTGGATCGACCAGCCGGCCGCCAGCATCGTCCGGTTCGCCGCGAAGCGCCGGGCCAGGTCGCGAATGGTATCGGCCGGAATCTCGCAGATCGCCGACGCCCACGCGGCGTCCTTGGGTACCCCGTCGGACTTGCCCGTGAGATACGGCACAAAGCGGTCAAACCCGGCCGTGTAGCGCGCCAGGAACTTCGCGTCATGCAGGTTTTCCGTGTACAGCGTGTGGGCGATGCCCAGCATCATGGTCACATCGGTATGCGGACGCGGCGCGATCCATTCGGCGTTGAAGTACTCGCAGGTCTCGGTCCGCACCGGGTCGATGCAGATCACCTTGACACCCTTCTTCTTCAGCGCCTCCATGCCCGGATAGGCGCCGTGGTCCGGCACCTGCCAGCCAATCTGGTTGGTCACGACCGGGTCGGCGGCCCAGAACACCATCAGCTTGGTATGTTCCTCGAGCACGGGCCAGGCAGTGGGCTGCTCGTACACGTCGATCGACCCCACCACATAGGGCAGGATCACCTGCGCCGCGCCGGTGGAATAGTCGCCGCTACGGCTGACGAAACCACCGTTCACCGACATCGCCCGCGACAGCAGCGTCTGGCAGTTGTGCAGCTTGCCGGGGCTCTTCCAGCCATACGATCCCGCGAAGATCGCCGTCGGCCCATGCTTGCCGCGTACCCGTTGCAGTTCCTTGGCGACCAGGTCGAGCGCCCGTTCCCAGCTCACGCGCACGAAGTCGCCCTTGCCCCGTCCGGCGGTGTCGGCACCGGGCCCGTTTTCGAGCCACGCGCGCCTGACCATCGGATAGCGGATCCGCGTGGGCGAATAGATGGAGTCGATCACGCCGGGCAACTGGTGCGATGGCCGCGGGTCCCTTTCCCAGGGTCGAACCCCGGTCACCCGCCCCTTCTCCACGCGTGCATAGAACGCGCCCCAGTGAGACCCCGTCAGTACCTCGGCCGAACCTGCCGGCCCATTGACTGGCGTCTTGTCCGCCGCGCCGGCGGCCAGCAGACCCGAACTGGTGGCGCCCAGCGCGCCCGTGGCCAATGCGCCCTGGATGAAACGACGGCGGGACACGCTCAGGTCCCCGTTCTTGCTGTCATGCGGCATGGTGATTCCCTTCTTCGTGTGGATGGAGGGCCGGCGCGTGCTTCAGCAGCACGCCAAGCAGGCTGGCGATGGCGCCATGAAATCCCCCGGGATCATTGGAACGACACAGGTCGACGAGCGCCGGCACCCACCGGCCAAGACGTTCGCGCATCAGCGCGATGCCATCGGCATCGCCCCGGCGCAGCAGCACGGCATACAGCGCGAGTTCCACCGAGACGTGGTCCGCTGGCTCGCTGCTGCCGTCCACCGAGACGTCGAACCGCACGAGCAGTTCGTTCATCTCATCCACCGCATGGCCGAACAGCCGGGTGGCCGGCGCCGTGTCCGTGTTCGTGCTCGTTCCGGCATAGGCGCTTTCATACAGGGGGACCGCCGGCATCCCCATCACGCTGTCGAACAGGCGGGTCCACGCCACCGCGATGTCGAGGGCAAGCGCAGGCGCCGGCCCTGTCGACAATGCCTGGGACAAGCTGTCGATTTCCGCTGCGCAGTCGAATTCCTCGGCGATGGCATCGAACAGCAGCTCGCCTTGCGCCGAGCAGAGCTGTTCGATCGTCGACTCGCTAGCCGGCGCCTCGATCAACCCGGCGATCAGTTCGATGACCGCCGCGCAGGTCTGCCGCTGCGACCGGGCAATTTCAGCGGCGGTGCTCATTTGTGTCCGCCGCCTTGCGTAGCCGGCCCGACGTCCTTGGAATGGTCCTGCAGCCAGGACAGCATCAGCCGGTACTCGGCGTCATCGAGCGACGTGTACCGCTTCATCGCGCCTAGCGTGCCAATCCACTGGTTCGCCAGGTACTCCTCGGAATGCGGCAAGGCATGGCAACTCGCACACGACTGCCGGTAGGTCTCGTCGCTATGCTTCCAGAGCTGCATCAGGTCGGCCGACAGCCCGGCAGTCGGCAGGATCCAGACCGCAAGGCTGCCCTGGTGCCAGTCCTGGCCGGTCTCCTCGTCGCGCTCGGTCTTCTCGCGGTTCACCTTGGCGATGGCCTCGGGTGACAGCACGGCCTGCATGATCCGCTGCCCCTTGAGCGCGTACATCGCGCTTTCCGAACCGTCCTGCTGCCAGCCATCCACACGCACCTGCATCCGCCCTGCTTCGCGCTTGAGCACCGCCAGCCGCGTGCACCCAGCAGCTTGCCGTCCTCGCCAGTGCCGTTGGCCTCCAGCGTGAACGGCGTGGGCGACACCACGTACAGCACGTCCTGCTTGCCCAGCATATCGGGCGATGCCGCCAGCGAGGCCAGCCGCGACGGCCCGGCATGCGCCTGGCCGGCCGCCAGCATTACCACTTCCTCGGTACGGTTCGGCCTTGGCGCACCGGCATTGGGCGCTTCCACCCCCGGCAGCGACTTCAGGTAGACCGCCATGGCCAGCCGGTCAGACTCCGACAACCGCGCGGTGTTGACGACCACTTCCTTCATGTCGCCACCGGCCTTGATGCCGATCGGATTGACGCCCTCCTCCAGATAGCGCGCGATGTCGTTGACCGACCAGTAGCCGATGCCGGTCTCGTCCTGCGAGATATTGGGGATATGGCCTGTGCCTTCCGGATTCGGCCCGCCCGAGAAACGCTTGGCAAAGGGCACGGCGCCCATCGCGTTGCGCGGCGAATGGCATTCCACGCAATGCGCGGAGCCTTCCACGAGGTAGCGCCCACGGTTCCACTGCGCGGTCTGCGTGAGGTCTTCCGGCAACGGCTTGCCGTCCAGGAACGCCAGCCGCCACAGCCCGACGCCGCGGCGCATCGAGAACGGAAACTTCAGGTCGTGATCGGGCACCTTGCCGGCCACCGGCGGCAACGACTGGATGTACGCGAACAGGTCGCGCAGGTCGTTGGCCGTCATGCGCTGGTATGACGTGTACGGGAATGCGGGATAGGCGTTGCCCTTGCCGGGAATCACGCCTTCGCGCATCGCCATGATGAACTGCTCGACCGTGTAGCCGCCGATGCCATCCATGGGATGCGAGGAGATGTTCGGCATGTGGAATTCGCCGAACGCGGTGTCGAGCGATCGACCGCCGCCGAGCAGGGTCTCGTCGCCCTTGCCCACCGACGCGTGGCACGTCGCGCAGTCGCCGGCGATGAACTGCGTGCGGCCATTCACCAGGTCTGGCACACCAGCGTCGGGCAGGTCGCGCGGACCGTTGAGCAGGCGCCAGGTGCTTGGCGCCGTCAGCACCAGGAACAGCGCAAGCCCGACCAGCGCAATCAAGCCAACAATGAGCAGGGACCTACTTTTTCTCGTTGCCATGCGGTTACCTCGTTGAGCACTCCGTGGGGGTGCCCATAACCGTATGCCTTCGAGGGGTATTACCGCTTGATGCGCCGCAATGCCGACATCACTTGGCGCAGTTTGGTACAAATGCTGGCGCAAAAAAGGCGTCCATGGACGCCCCATGTGCCAGTCAGCGCCGCATTCAGACCGGCATGCAGGTGGTGGCCAGCAACTGCTCGTAGATGAAGCACTGCAGCAGTGTCAGTTCGCGTTCGCCCAGCGCGTCGAATGCCACGCCGAACGCCGGAAATTCGTCATCGTCCTGCGACGGCGCGCTGCGCACGGTGGCATCGATCGTGACTTCCGCGTCGAGCGCGCCGGTGCGCAGCAGAAAGCGCAGGCTGACCTTCTGCCCCACGGCCGGTGCCGGCGACGACGTTTGCACGAGCGCCCCGCCGGTGCTGAGATCGGACAGCAGGCCCAGCCGCGCCAGACCTTCGCGCATGCGCTCGTCGGGGCTGGCCTCGGCGGCGTCCGGCCCGCCCACGGCTTCGGCGTTATCGGCCGTTTCGATCAGGTAGGCCGCCAGCCGCGTGGGCACGCGTGCCGCGCGACGCACTGGCATCTGCTCGGTCTGCGCCGGCGCCGACAGCACCAGATAGCGGAACGGGCTGCGGCAAACGGCGGTCACCGTCGACGTGAAGCTGTGGATGGCATGGCCGGAGAAGCCGCGCAGCAGCAGCGACTCGCCCGCCACCACGTTCATCTCGCGCCCGCCCAGCGTCGGCCACGTCACGAACAGCCCCTGTTCGATAAAGCCGATCAGCCGGCTTGCCGCCGCGCGCGACTGCTCGCCCGGCGTCTTCACATGCAGCAAGGTGCCAACCTGCAGCCCCAGTGGCCCGCTGCTTAGGCGCGAGGCGCCCTGGACATCGGGCTCGTTGCCGGCCTCGGGCATGTCGTCAGGACGGCAGACCATGCCGTGGCGGAACACCAGCTCCAGGTCGCGCGCGTCTGGAATGATGCTGCCGCTGCCGAGCATCAGGTTGCCCTGGCCATCCAGCAGCGACCAGGGCAGCGGCTGCCCGACGGGCAGGTCTTGGGGAGTGAGCGGAATCATGGCCTGGAGGCACTCCATGCAGTGCGTGGGCACGACTCGCGTGCCACGCGGTAAATCGTGATGGACGGCTGCGCTGCCACCACCGACAACGCAGACACCAATCCTGTTGCGTCAGCTATCGACCAATGTGACAGAACCTTGACCCCACCTTCGTGGCGGGGCCGCTACGAAACTGTCATTGTGCAGCCGACGCCATTCCGCCACTGCTGTGGCTAACGCCGCTTGACGGCAGTCAAGCAACCCTGCAGAATCGGCCGTCACAACAAAGCTGTCAGACAGCCTGACAGACTTACCTCAAATCAAACTGGCCTCGATGGACCGCCTGCCCCGCCCCGCCTCCCTCGCCAACCGCATCGCCCAGACCCTGCGCGACGATATCGCCGCCGGCCGTTTCGCGGCGGGTGCACGCCTGCCGGCCGAGGCCGCGCTGGCCGAAACGTTCGGCGTCAGCCGGCCCATCGTGCGCGAGGCCATCGCGCTGCTCAAGGCCGACGGCGTGCTGGTGACCCGCAAGGGCTCGGGCGCCTATGTCTCGGAGACGCCGGGCGGCCAGGTCTGGCGCGTGGCCAGCGCCCCCGACGGCGGGCCTACGCTGGCCCAGCTTTTCGAATTGCGGCGCGTGGTGGAAACGGCGTGCGCGGCGATGGCGGCGCTGCGCCGCACCGAGGCCGACCTGGACGGCATCCGGCAGGCGCTGGCGGCCATGGCGCGCCACGCCGACGACTTTCCGAGCGCGGCGGCGGCCGATATCGCGTTCCACCATGCCATTGCCCAGGCCACGCACAACCCGTGCTTCACCGGCCTGACCGATTTCGTGAGCCAGCAACTGCTGGCGGCGCGCCAGCGCGCGTGGGAAAACAGCGCCCGGCTGCACGCCGCCGACGGCGCGCCCCGCGCGGCCGACGCCGAGCATGCCGCGCTGGTGGACGCCATCGCCCGCGGCGATGCCGACGCCGCGAACGCCGCTGCCACCGCCCACCTGGGCGCCGCGGCGCGGCGCATGGGCCTGGACTGAACACCGCAACAGACAACAGACATCAGCAAGACAGCCCGAACAGCAAGGAGACAGACGAATGGAACAAGTGGATTGCGTCGTGATCGGCGCCGGCGTGGTGGGACTGGCCGTGGCGCGCGCCCTGGCGCAGCAAGGCCGCGAGGTCATCATCCTCGAAGCCGAGAACGCATTTGGCACGATCACCAGCGCGCGCAACAGCGAGGTGATCCATGCCGGCATCTACTATCCGGCCGGATCGCTGAAGGCCGAGCTGTGCGTACGCGGCAAGGGCATGCTCTACGACTACTGCGCGTCGCATCACGTCACGCACCAGCGTTGCGGCAAGCTGATCGTGGCCACGAGCGAGGCCCAGGTGGCCACGCTGGCCGGCATCCGCGCCAAGGCCGAGGCCAACGGCGTGCATGACATGCAGATGCTGACGCGTGACCAGGCGCGCGCGCTGGAGCCGCAACTCGAATGCCATGCGGCGCTGCTCTCGCCGTCCACCGGCATCATCGACAGCCACGGCCTGATGACGGCCCTGCTGGGCGATGCGGAACAGGCCGGCGCGATGCTGGCAGTGCAGTCGCCGGTCCTGTCGGGCGCCGTGACGCCGGACGGCATCCGGCTCGACGTGGGCGGTGCCGACGGCGCCACCACGCTGCTGGCCCGCACGGTCGTCAATTCGGCGGGGCTGACCGCGCCGGATCTGGCGCGCCGCATCGGCGGTATCCCCGCCGCGCATATTCCGCCGCAGTACTACGCCAAGGGCTGCTATTTCACGCTGGCCGGCCGCGCGTCGTTCTCGCGCCTGATCTACCCGGTGCCCGAGGCGGCCGGGCTGGGCGTGCACCTGACGCTGGACCTGGGCGGCCAGGCGCGCTTTGGCCCCAACGTGCGCTGGATCGACGAGATCGAGTACAGCGTGCCGCCGCACGATGCCGACAGTTTCTATGACGAGGTGCGCCGTTACTGGCCGGGCCTGGCCGATGGCGCGCTGCAGCCCGGCTACGCGGGCATCCGGCCGAAGATCAGCGGCCCCGGCGAGACGGCCGCCGACTTCCGCATCGATGGTCCGCAAGACCACGGTGTGCCGGGGCTGGTCAACCTGTTCGGGATTGAATCGCCGGGCCTGACGTCGTCGCTGGCGATTGCGGAGAAGGTGGCGGCGCTTTTGGCCACACCGGCGGCCTAAGCCTGCGGCGTGGGGTCGGTGGATTCGGCGGCGTCGTTGCGGAAGCTCAGCGCGGCGCAGACCGCGCCGATGCTCGCGGCCAGCGCGGCAAGCCCGAACGTGTGCATCGGCGCCAGCGTCTTCCAGGTCCATCCCATGGCCAGCCCGCCCAGCGTGCCGCCCAGCCCGTAGGAAATGCCGGTGTACAGCGCCTGCCCCCTGCCCTGCAGCGGCCCGGCAAACCAGCGCTGCAGGCGCTTGAGGCTGGCGCTGTGATGCGCGCCGAACGTGGCCGCGTGCAGAATCTGCACCAGCGCCATCAGCCAGACGTACTGGGCAAAGTAGCCGGTCACGCCAAAGCGCAGCGCCGCCAGCACGAAGGTGCCGGCCAGGATCGTGCGCAACGCCAGCGCGCCGAACAGCTTGCCCTGGTAGAAGAAGAACACGATCTCGGCCACCACGCCGATCGTCCACATCACGCCGATGGCGATCTTGCTATAGCCCAGTTGCGCGAGGAATAGCGAATAGAACACGTAGAGCGCGGCGTGGGCGAACATCATCAGGAACGCCGACGCCAGGAACCACGCTACGTCGGGGCGTCGCAGCAGCGGCAGCGCGGGCGGCGGCTTCACGCGCGGGCCCTCGCCCTCCGCGTCGCGCATGCCAAACACCACCACGGCAAACAGCGCCAGCATGACACTGGCCAGCCACGGAAACGCGGACATGCCGAAGTGCTCGAACAGCGCGCCGCCCATCAGCACGGCGGCGATGAAGCCCACTGATCCGAACATGCGCACGCGGCCGTAGCGATGGTCGAACGCGCCGTGGCGCCGTAGTGTGGAGATGGTCAGGGCATCGCCCAGCGGCGACATGGCGCTGGTGATCAGGTTCAGCCCGATCATCATCGCCATCATGCCGCCATAGCTGTGGATGCCGGGCACGGCCAGGAACGCCAGTAACGCGGTAACAGCCGCCAGCCGCAGCAGCTTGACCCGCGTATGCATGACGTCGGACAGCCAGCCCCACAGATACGGGCCGACGATGCGGCTCAACTGGAAGCAGGCCATCAGCACGCCGATCTGCACCGGCGAGAAGCCACGGTCGGCGAAGAACAGGCTGACGTACGGCGAAATTACGCCGACGTAGCCGTAGTAGCCGAGATAGAAAAGTCCGAAACGGAGATAGGTTCCCGGGTCGATCGACCCGGGCTTGTAGGTCGCGGTGCTCAGGGCGTGTCCTGGACCGGGATATGCGCCGGAATGCGCGGCGTATCGACGCGCACATCGCCGCACTGGGCGCGATGACGCAGGGCATGGTCCATCAGCACAAGGGCCAGCATGGCCTCGGCAATCGGCGTGGCGCGAATGCCCACGCACGGATCGTGACGGCCGAAGGTCTCGACGTTGGCCGAGTTGCCCGCCTTGTCGATCGACTCGCGCGCGGTGCGGATGCTCGACGTCGGCTTGATCGCCAGCGACACGGTCACGTCCTGCCCCGTCGAAATACCGCCCAGCACGCCGCCCGAGTTATTGGTGCGGAAGCCGTCCGGCGTCAGTTCGTCGCCATGCACCGTGCCGCGCTGCGCCACGCTGTCGAAGCCTGCGCCAATCTCTACGCCCTTGACCGCGTTGATGCCCATCATCGCGTGTGCGATATCGGCATCGAGCTTGTCGAACAGCGGCTCGCCCAGGCCCACCGGCACGCCGCTGGCCACCACCTCGATGCGTGCGCCGACGGAATCGCCATCTTTGCGCAGCGAGTCCATATAGGTTTCGAGTTCCGGCACGATGTCGGCGTTGGCGGCGAAGAACGGGTTCTCCGGCACGTGCTTCCAGTCCGTGAACGGCACCTCAATTTCACCGAGTTGCGACATATAGCCACGGATCTCGGTGCCGTACTGCTCGCGCAGCCATTTCTTGGCGACGGCTGCCGCCGCCACCACCGGCGCGGTCAGTCGCGCCGACGAACGGCCGCCGCCGCGATAGTCACGGATGCCGTACTTGTGCCAGTAGGTGTAGTCGGCGTGGCCGGGACGGAAGGTCTCGACGATATTGCCGTAGTCCTTGCTGCGCTGGTCCGTGTTGCGGATCAGCAGGCAGATCGGGGTGCCCGTGGTCTTGCCCTCGAACACGCCGGACAGGATTTCCACCTGGTCCGGCTCCTGGCGCTGCGTCACGTGACGCGACGTGCCGGGCCGGCGGCGATCGAGGTCGATCTGGATGTCGGCCTCGGTCAGCGACATCCCCGGCGGGCAGCCATCCACTACCGCGCCGATGGCGGGTCCGTGCGATTCGCCGAACGTAGTGACTGTGAAAAGCAGGCCGAGGGTATTGCCAGACATGATGTAGACCGCACAGGATTGGGGACGGCCTACATTGTACGGCCATTAGGCATCGACGGCCGCCTCCGCACGGGGCGCCGCGCCGAATTCGGGCCCAAACACCCCTTCGCCGACGAAGTCGGGATAGAACTCGGCCCGCATGCGCGCCAGGTAGCGTTGCAGATTGGCGTGGGATTCGGCGGCGGCGCGGATCGGCGTCTCGAACACCGGCGACTGCAGGCTGACGGCGAACGCAAACAACGTGGCGTCGGCGCCGCATGGCCGGTCGCCCATCAGGTACGGCTTGTCGCCGAGCATGTCGGCGATGGCCTTGACGCCCTGCACCGCCATGGCGGTCATGTCCTCCACGCTATGCCGGCCCAGGCCCTGCGACCATAGCATCTGGCGTACCTTGCGCTTGACCAGCGCCTTCACAACTCCGCGCAGCGGCGCCGGCACCATGTTGAAGAACAGCGCCGGCCCGCGCTCGAAGTTGTCGCCCTCCAGCCAGCGCACACGCGCCACGGCCCAGTAGAGATTGTCTTCGAGCAGTTTTTCGACCGCCCAGGCCGCGCCGCGCTCGGCTGGCGTCAGGCCCTCGTCAAAGTCGATGTGATACGTCTTTTCGATATGCCAGCGGATCAGCGTGGAGTCGGCCACCAGCCGACCCATGTCGTCCAGGTACGGCAGCTTGCCCTTGGGCGCCCGGCGCAGGTTGCCGCGCCGGGTCTGGTACGGCAGCCCGGACAGCTTCAGCAGCATCTCGGCCTTGATGACGAAGGGGCTGGCGTCGGGCAGGCCGAACGCGGGGCCAAACGTGAACAGCGTGAGCATCGTTATTTCCAGTCGCCGCGCAGGGCAAGCACCATCTGTTGCAGGCTCTCGGGCGTGGCCGCTTCCGGGGGTACCGGCTCGCCCACCACCAGTTCGAGCTTGCTCAGGAGACCGCGCCGGAACGGCCGGCTCATCGCCGGTGCGCCCTTGCGCGAGAAGAAGCTGCCCCACAGGCCGCGCAGCGCCATCGGCACCACCGGCACCGGCGTGCGGCCGATGATCTGCGTCACCCCGCTCTTGAACGGATTGATGTCGCCGGTCGCCGTGATCTTGCCCTCGGGGAAGATGCAGACCAGTTCGCCATCTTCCAGCGCGGCGGCCACGGCATCGTAGGCGCTCGCCAGCAGGTCGGGGTTCTCCCACGCCGGGGCGATCGGAATCGCCTTGGCCTGGCGGAAGAACCACGACAGTCCCGGTACCTTGAAGATATTGTGATCCATCACGAAGCGCACCGGGCGCGGGCTGGCAGCCATCAGCACCACGGCATCGGCAAAGCTCACGTGGTTGCAGACCAGCACGGCGGCGCCCTGCTCCGGAATCCGCTCGGCATTGATGCGGCGCAGGCGGTAGATCGTATGCACGAGCAGCCAGGCGATGAAGCGCAGCAGGAACTCGGGCACCAGCGTATAGATATAGATGGCCACCACGGCGTTGAGCAGCCCCACCACCAGGAACAGCTGCGGGATCGTGTAGCCGGCCTGGGTCATGAACACGCCCAGCAGCGAGGCGCCGATCATGAAGAAGCTGTTCAGGATATTGTTGGCGGCGATGATGCGCGCCCGGTGCGTGGGCGCGCAGCGGCTCTGGATCAGCGCATAGAGCGGCACGCTGTAGAAGCCGCCGAACATGGCCACGCAGAACAGGTCCACCAGCACCCGCCAGTGACCCGACTGCGCCAGGAAGCCGCCCACGCCGCTCAGCGTGGCGCCCGTCGCATGGCCGTGCGTGGCGAAATACAGGTCGACCGCGAACACCGTCATGCCGATCGAGCCGAACGGCACGAGCCCGATTTCCACGTGGCGCCCGGACAGCCGCTCGCACAGCAGCGACCCCGTGCCGATGCCGATCGAGAACACGGCCAGCAGCAGCGTCACCACGTTCTGGTCGCCGCCCAGCACATCCTTGGCAAAGCTGAAGAACGACGTCAGGAACGTGGCGCCCAGGAACCACAGCCACGAAATGCCCAGCAGGCTCAGGAAGACCACCCGGCTCTCGCGCGCCAGCATCAGGTTGCGCCAGGTCTCGGTGAACGGATTCCAGTTGATGCGCAGGTCGGGCTGCGGCGCCGGCGACAGCGGCACGCCCTGGGATACCATCCGCCCGGCCAGCGCGATCACCACGCAGGCAATGCCCACGTACAGCGGCCCCACCACCACGCCGTCGGCGCCGGTCAGCCCGGCCAGTTCGCCGCCCAGCAGCGTGCCCAGCAGGATGGCGACGAACGTGCCCATCTCCACCAGCCCGTTGCCGCCCACCAGCTCCGTCTGGTCCAGGTGCTGCGGCAGGTAGGCGAACTTCACCGGCCCGAACAGCGTCGAGTGCAGCCCCATCAGGAACGTGCCCGTATAGAGCAGCGGCGCGCTGTGCAGGTAGAAGCCGGCCAGACCCAGCGCCATGATGCCGATCTCGATCGACTTGACCAGCCGGATCAGCCGCGACTTCTCGATCTTGTCGGCGATCTGCCCGCTCGTGGCCGAAAACAGCACGAACGGCGCGATGAAGATGGCGGAAATCAGGAAGGCCGCGCTATGCGGATCCACGCCGTCGAACAGTGCGGCGTGGTAGGTGACCAGCGAGGTGAAGGCGACCTTGAAGACGTTGTCGTTCATGGCCCCCAGGAACTGCGTCCAGAAAAACGGGGCGAAACGGCGCACGCCGAGCAGGCGAAACTGGCTTTGTTGGCTCATCGATGGCAAACGGGCGGTGGACCCCGGTGACCCGCCGGGGCATCAGTTCGCCGCCATCATGCCAGCAGCCGGCGGCCCCGGCTACGGGAAAACTCTCAAAAAAGGGAGGGAATGGCCGACCCCGATTGACAGGCGCCGGGCGCCCGCCGCGGCCGGCGAGCGTCTCAGCCGGCGCGGCCTTCGCTCTCTTCAGGCCGCTCTTCGGGCCAGTCGCGGATGTACGCCTTGAGCATCTTGTTCTCGAAGCTCTGCTCTTCCACCACGGCCTTGGCCACGTCGTAGAACGAGATCACGCCCATCAGCGTGCGTTTTTCCAGCACCGGCAGGTAGCGGGTGTGGCGCTCCAGCATCATGCGGCGCACTTCGTTGACGTCGGTCTCGGGGGTGCAGGTCAGCGGCGCGTCGTCCATGACCTTGCGGATGCTGAACGTGCCCAGCGTGCCGTTGTTGGCGGCCAGCACCTCGATGATCTCGCGGAACGTCAGCATGCCCACCAGGTCGCCGTACTCCATGACCACCAGCGATCCGATGTCGTGTTCGGCCATGGCCTGGATGGCCTGCTGCAGCGGCGTATCCGGCGTGACGGTGAAGAGCGTGTTGCCCTTGATCTGCAGGATGTCGCTGACTTTCATATTGGTGTCTCCGGTGCTGCCTTATGTGACGCGGGGTCTGTGGCGTATGTCGATGGCCGATGCTAGCCCAAACCGCCGTCTCAAGTAAAGCGAGGACGGCTTCCAGCCGCCTTCCCGCGGCGTTCCGGCGGCCTTTTGGCGCCCCTCCGGCGGCCTGCCAGACGGGCGCGCGGCGGGGAAATTCCCGGTGTCCGGCCCATGGCCCGTGATGCTAGGATGCCAGCCGGAGACAACCACACGCGGCCCGGCCGACCGGGCCCTTCCCGCCATGTCCAATTCGTCTGGCAGCCGCTTCGACACGCTGGCGCTGCACGCCGGCGCCGCGCCCGACCCCGCCACCGGGGCCCGCGCCACGCCGATCCACCTGACCACCTCGTTCGTGTTCAAGGACAGCGAGCACGCCGCGTCGCTGTTCAACATGGAACGCGCCGGCCACGTCTATTCACGTATCAGCAACCCGACGGTGGCCGTGTTCGAGGAACGCGTGGCCGCGCTGGAAAACGGCGCCGGGGCCATCGGCACCGCCTCGGGCCAGGCCGCGCTGCACCTGGCAGTGGCCACGCTGATGGGGGCCGGCTCCCATATCGTGGCGTCCACCGCGCTCTATGGCGGCTCGCACAATCTGTTGCACTACACGCTGCGCCGGTTCGGCATCGAGACCACGTTCGTCAATCCGCGCGATATCGACGCCTGGCGCGCCGCGATCCGCCCAGAGACGAAGCTGCTGTTCGGCGAGACGCTAGGCAACCCCGGGCTCGACGTGCTGGACATCGCCACCGTGGCCCAGATCGGCCAGGAGCAAGGCATTCCGCTGCTGGTGGATTCCACGTTCACCACGCCCTACCTGCTGCGCCCGTTCGACCATGGCGCCGGGCTGCTGTACCACTCGGCCACCAAGTTCCTGGGCGGGCACGGCACCACCATCGGCGGCGTGCTGGCCGAAGGCGGCACGTTCGATTTCGAAGCCTCGGGCCGGTTTCCGGAGTTGTCCGAGCCGTACGAGGGCTTCCACAACATGGTGTTCACCGAGGAAAGCACGGTGGCGCCGTTCCTGCTGCGCGCGCGCCGCGAGGGCCTGCGCGACTTTGGCGCCTGCATGAATCCGATGGCGGCCTGGCAGCTGCTGCAAGGCATCGAGACGCTGCCGCTGCGCATGTCCCGCCACGTCGACAACACGCGCCGCGTGGTGCAATTCCTGGCCGCCCACCCGATGGTGGAAGCCGTGGCGTACCCCGAGCTGGAGTCGCACCCCGACTACGAACTGGCCAAGCGCCTGCTGCCGCGCGGCTGCGGCGCGGTGTTCAGCTTCAACCTGAAGGCCGACCGCAAGGCCGGGCAGCGCTTTATCGAAAGCCTGTCGCTGTTCTCGCACCTGGCCAACGTGGGCGATGCCCGCTCGCTGGTGATCCACCCGGCCTCGACCACCCATTTCCGCATGGACGCCACCGCGCTGAAGGCGGCTGGCATTGGCGAAGGCACGATCCGGCTGTCGATCGGCCTGGAAGACCCGGACGACCTGATCGACGATCTCAAGCGTGGGCTCAAGGCGGCGGAAAAGGCCATGGGAGGCAAGGCGTAATGAAACTGAACGTCTCCGGCCAGACGGCCTATGCCTATACGGGCGGCAAGCCCTTCGACCCTACCCTGCCGTGCGCCGTGTTTGTCCATGGCGCGCAGAACGATCACAGCGTCTGGGGGTTGCAGACGCGCTGGTTCGCCAACCACGGGTTCTCGGTGCTGGCCGTCGACCTGCCCGGGCACAACCGCAGCACAGGCGCCCCGCTGACCACGGTGGAAGCGATGGCGGACTGGATCATGGCGCTGGTGGCCGCCGCCGGTGTCACCGCGCCGGCGCTGGTGTTCGGCCACAGCATGGGGTCGCTGATCGCGCTCGAATGCGCGGCCCGGCACCCGCAAGCCGTGCGCGGCGTTGGCCTGCTGGCCACCGCGTATCCGATGAAGGTGTCCGACGCGCTGCTGGAAGCCGCGCTGCGCCGGGAGCCCGAGGCCATCGCCATGGTCAATCAGTGGTCGATCTCCAGCCTGGCCAGCAAGCCGTCGTCGCCGGGCCCCGGCGCGTGGATGCACGGCGGCAGCTACCGGCTGATGGAACGGATCAGCGCCCGCAACCCGGGCGCCCATGTGTTCCACAACGATTTCTCGGCCTGCAATGCCTATGCGCATGGTGAGGAAGCCGCCGCTGCGGTGGCCTGCCCGGCCCTGTTCGTGATCGGCAGCAAGGACATGATGACGTCGCCGAAGGCCGCCCAGGCACTGGCCGGCAAGATGCGGCAGTCCAAGGTGGTGACGGTGCCGAGCGGGCACGCGATGATGGGCGAGAAGCCCGACGAGGTGCTCGACGCGCTGGCAGCCTTCGCCCGATCCACAAACTAGAATTCAAAAAGCGGACATCAGGAGACTGCCATGGCCCAGGCCCAAGCCAAGGAATTTGCCAGTTTTGCCGATTTCTACCCGTACTACCTGAGCGAGCATCGCGACCGCACCTGCCGGCGCCTGCATTTCGTGGGGTCCACGCTGTCGCTGGCGTGCCTGGTGACGCTGGCGGTCACCGGCAACGCCTGGTGGCTGCTGGGCGCGCTGGTATCGGGCTATGCGTTTGCCTGGGTCGGGCATTTCGGCTTCGAGAAGAACCGCCCGGCCACGTTCCGCCACCCGTTCTACAGCCTGATGGGCGACTGGGTGATGTACGCCGACACGCTGCGCGGCAAGATCCCCTTCTAGCCCCGCGCTGCCAGCTTCCGGCTACCGGCTTCCGGTCAGCCCTGCCCCTGCCGCCCCGGCGGCGTCACGTCCAGCACCGTGCCGGCGGCCTCGTTGGCCGCCCGTCCGGCCGTCTGCTGGCGGAACACTGCTTCCAGCGGCTGGTCGAGTTGCGGATTGTCCAGGATGCCGCGCAGCACTTCCACGCCCTGCATCTGCTGCGCCAGCGCGGTACGCGGCAGGCGCGCCATGTTCAGCACCAGCCGGTCATGCAGCAGGCGCAGCGTCACCTGCGACGGGTCGCACAGCAGCGCCCAGTGCGCCTGGCCACGTTCCTGCTGCAGCTTGCCCACCAGGTGCAGCGCCTTGAGCTTGCCGAGCAGCGACGCCAGGTAATCGGCCTCCACGCGCAGCCGGCGGCCCATGTCGAGTTCGCCCAGGCTGCGCGGCACCTCGTCGCGCGCGCGGTACAGCACGTAGAGCACGCCCAGCGCATCGAAGAACTCGCTGCCCGCGAACGTGCGGCGGCGCCAGTGGCCCTCGCGAATCACCGGCAGGTTGGCCGCAATCGTCGCGCCCAGCAGCGTGACCAGCCAGCTCACATACATCCAGAGCAGGAACAGCGGCAGCACCGCGAACGTGCCGTAGACCGCCGTGTAGGTGGGAATATGGGTAATGAAATAGCCAAACGCGCGCTTGGCCACTTCGAATGCCACGGCGGCCACGATGCCCGCGAAGATGGCGTCGCGCCAGTCCACGTAGGCATAGGGCACGGCCATGTACAGGAACGCGAATGCCACCGCGGTCAACGCCACTGGGATCAGGCCCACCACCAGGCCCATGCCCATCGGCAGGTTGCCGACGTAGCCCATCGAGATGGAAATCAGGTACGAGCTTACCGACAGGCTGCCGCCGATCAGCACCGGCCCCAGCGTCAGCACGGCCCAGAACACGAGCACCCGCTGCGCGAACGGCCGGCGCCGCTTGACGCGCCAGATCGCATTGAGCGCATCTTCCACGGTCAGCATCGTCAGCACCGACGTCACCATCAGGCCGCCCAGGCCCAGGGCGGTCAGCCCGCGTGCGCTCTTGGAGAACTGCCCCAGGTAGCGCGACACCGAATCGCTGATATTGCCGCCCGGAATCAGGTTCTGGAACAGGAAGCCCTCGATCTGGCCCCGGAATTCGCGGAACATCGGAAATGCTGCCAGCAGCGCGAACGCCACAGTCAGCACGGGCACCACGGACAGGAACGTAGTGAACGTCAGGCTGGCGGCCACCTGCGGCAGGCGGTTCTCGCCGGCGCGGCGCAGCGCGTAGCGGGCCAGTGCGCGCACCTTCTGCAGGTTCCATTCCCTGCGCAGGCGGGCAATGCGTGCGGCGGACATGCGGGGGCTCTCTCCTTGATACCTTGGCGATACGTTGAATTCGGGCGGCCACGGGGCGGTTGGGACGGCACTTCGCGCGGCGGCCCAACTATAATACGCGGATCGTCCTGGGCAGCGCCCGCTTACGCTTTGTCACCGCGCCGGGGCCGCCCGCGCATCTCCATGACCGACATCCTCGTTCTCTATTACAGCCGCCACGGCGCCACCCGCAAGCTCGCCGACCTGATTGCCACCGGCATCGAAAGCGTACCCGGCGCCCGCGCCCGGCTGCGTACCGTGCCGCCGGTTTCCACCGTCTGCGAGGCCACCGCACCCGACATTCCGCCCGAAGGCGCCCCGTACGCGGAGCCGCGCGACCTGGAGGAATGCGCCGGGCTGGCCCTGGGCAGCCCCACCCGCTTCGGCAACATGGCCGCGCCGATGAAGTACTTCCTCGACGGCACGATTGCCCAGTGGCTGTCCGGCGGCCTGGCCGGCAAGCCCGCCTGCGTGTTCACGTCGACGGGCAGCCTGCACGGCGGCCAGGAAACCACGTTGCTGTCGATGATGCTGCCGCTGCTGCACCACGGCATGCTGATCCTGGGCCTGCCCTATTCCGAGGCCGGGCTGATGACCACCACGGCCGGCGGCACGCCCTACGGCCCCAGCCACCACGCGCACGTGGACAACCACGGGCCGGTCACCGACCAGGAAGCCGCGCTGGCCACGGCCATGGGCCGGCGGCTGGCGCGCACCGCCCTGAAGCTCGCCGCATGATGCAGACCCCCGACGACGTTTCGCTGCACAGCGCCACGCTCTGGCGCGTGAGCCTGGTCAGCCTGGTAGCGCTGATCGTGCTGTGCATCGCCTGGGAATGGTTCCTGGCGCCGCTGCGGCCCGGTGGGTCGTGGATGATCGCCAAGTTCGTGCTGCTGCTGCCGGTGCTGCGCGGCGTCTGGACGCGCAACGGCTACACCATGCAGTGGTCGTCGATGCTGATCCTGCTGTACTTCACCGAAGGCATCGTGCGCGCCACCAGCGACCGCGCCCCATCCGCCTGGCTGGCCTGGGGCGAAGTGGCGCTGACGGTGCTGTTCTTCACCAGCACGATCCTGTACCTGCGCCCCTACAAGCGCCGCGCCCGCGCCGCCTCCAAATCGTCCCAACCCTCCTGACCGCCATGACCGCCGCGCATCCCGACTCGTTCCTCGACCTCTGCCGCGCCGCCATCGGCCCGCAAAACGTGCTGACCGATGCCGCCGACAAGGCGCCCTACCTGACCGACTGGCGCCGCCGCTATACCGGCGACGCGCTGACCGTGCTGCGCCCCGGCAACACCGAGGAAGTGGCAGCCGTGATGCATGCCTGCCATGCCCACAAGCTGGCCGTGGTGCCGCAGGGCGGCAATACGGGACTGTGCGGCGGTGCCACGCCGCCAGAGGGCGAGTCGGCCTCGCGCGGCGTGGTGGTGCTTTCTCTGCAGCGCATGAACCGTGTGCGCCAGGTGGACCCGCTCAACAACACGATCACGGTCGAGGCCGGCGTGATCCTACAGCAGTTGCAGGAAGTGGCGCGCGATCACGGCCGGCTGTTCCCGCTGTCGCTGGCCGCCGAGGGTAGCTGCACGATTGGCGGCAACCTGTCGACCAACGCGGGCGGCACGGCGGTGCTGCGCTACGGTAATACGCGCGAACTGTGCCTGGGGCTCGAAGTGGTGACGGTCAAGGGCGAGGTCTGGGACGGCCTGCGCGGCCTGCGCAAGGACAACACCGGCTACGACCTGCGCGACTTGTTCATCGGCGCCGAAGGCACGCTTGGCGTCATCACCGCCGCCGTGATGAAGCTGTTCCCGGCGCCGCGCGCCCGCGTGACGGCCCTGGCCGCGGCCAAGAGCCCGCGCGCCGCGCTGGCGCTGCTGGCCATCGCGCAATCGCATGCCAGCGCCATGCTTACCGGGTTCGAACTGATGTCGGCGATGTGCATCGACCTGGTGACCAAGCACTTCCCGCAGCTACGCTATCCGTTCGCCGAGCACCATCCGCAGCTCGTGCTGATGGAACTATCGGACAGCGAAAGCGAGGAGCACGCGCGCGGCATCTTCGAGCGGATGATGGACGCGGCGTTCGAAGCCGGCGTGGTAACCGACGCCGTGGTGGCGGAATCGGTGCAGCAGTCGCGCGACTTCTGGAACCTGCGCGAGCACATTCCGCTGGCCCAGGTAGAAGAAGGCAAGAACATCAAGCACGACATCGCCGTGCCGATCTCGCGCGTGGCCGATTTCATCGAGACCACCGACGCGCTGCTGCAGGACGCGTTTCCGGGCGCGCGCATGGTCACGTTCGGCCATCTCGGCGACGGCAACCTGCACTACAACGTGTCGCCGCCGGTTGGCGTGGACCACGACCAGTTCCTGCAGCACCAGGACGCCATCAACCTGGTGGTACACAACAGCGTGCAGGCACACAACGGCTCGATCTCGGCCGAACACGGCCTGGGCCAGCTCAAGCTCGAAGAGAACCGCCGCTACAAGAGCGAAGTGGAGCTGGCCATGATGCGCGCGATCAAGCAGGCGCTGGACCCCCAGCGCCTGATGAATCCGGGCAAGGTGATCTGAGCCGGCGTCGTCCGGCCGGTCAGTGCAGCACGGGCGGCGGCGCGTCGTCGTCCGGCGCCGCGAAAAGCTGGCCGCACACCGCCTCGCCGTCTTCCGTCAGCCGCGCGGTGCCACGGCCGTCCTCTTCCAGCGCGGTGACCACCAGATCGGCCTCGCCCAGTTGCGTCAACACGCGCCGCAGCACGCTCATCTGCGCGCCGGTGCGTTTGCTTAGCCGGGCCAGCGACAGGTCCTTGTCCGGCCCCGACCTGGCGTGCTCCCACAGCGCCTGCAGGATCGCCCCCACCACGGGGTCGAGCTCCTCTCCGTCCGCATCCGTATCTGCATCGTCCGTCATGTCGTCTCCCTTTCTTGTAATGTGGCCACGAGCTTGCCCAGCGTGATCACCGCGGCTTCCACGTCTTCCGACCAGGCGCCGCTGTAGTTCAGCCGGATGCAGTTCGTATAGGTGGGTACCGGCGAGAAGATATGCCCGGGCGCCACCGTGATGCGCCGTTCCAGCGCCGCGTGGTACAGCGCCATCGCGTCGACTTCCTCGGGCAACTCCACCCACAGCACGTAGCCGCCGGCCGGCCGCGACACACGCGTGCCGGCCGGGAAGAAGCGCCGCACGGCAGCCGCCATGATATTGGCCTGCTGGCTGTACGCCTTGCGCACGCGGCGCAGGTGGTAGTCGTAGCCGTCGCGCCGCAGGAATTCGGCAATGGCCAGTTGCGGGATGGTCGACGTGGTCAGCGTGTTCAGGAACTTGAGCCGCTCCACCGTCTCGCGGTAGCGCCCCGGCAGCGCCCAGCCAATGCGATACGCATTGGTCAGCGTCTTCGAGAACGACGAGCAATGCAGCACGATGCCGGCCGTGTCGTACGACTTTAGCGACGTGGGATGCGCGTCGCCGTAATACAACTCGCCGTACACGTCGTTCTCGATCACGGGGATGTCGCGCGCGGTCAGCAGGGCCACCAGCGCCTGCTTGCGCTCGTCCGACATCTGGAAGCCCAGCGGATTCTGGAAGTTCGGCATCACCATGCACGCCGCCACGGGCCGCTCGTCAAGCAGCCGGGCCAGCGCCTGCACGTCGATGCCCTCCACGGGGTCGGTGGCCACTTCCACGGCGCGCATGCCCAGCCGCTCGATGGCGTGCAGCATCGCGTAGTACGTGGGCGACTCCACGGCAATGGTGTCGCCCGGCTTGGCCACCGCCTGCAGGCACAGGTTGATGGCCTCGGTGGCGCCAATCGTGACGATGACCTCGTTGGGATCGACCGTATTGCCGTTTTCCAGGTAGCGGCGCGTGATCTGGCGGATCAGCTCGGGCGACCCGGGCGGCAGGTCGTCCAGCACGCTCCAGGTGTCATGGCGCTTGCCGATGGTGTTGGCGTACTGGGTGATGCGCTGCCACGGATAGAGCTTGGGGTCCGGATACGGCGACCCCAGCGGCACGGCATCGTCGGCGCGGATCGAGCGCAGCGTGGACAGCACCAGCGCGCTCACGTCCACGGCCGATGGCCGCGTGGCCGGGCGCGTGGGTTGCAGGTCGATGGCCGGCTCCCCCGGCCGTGCTCGCACGAAGTAGCCGGACTGCGGCCGGCTCTCCAGGATGCCGCGCGATTCCAGCAGCAGGTAGGCGCGGATCACCGTGGTGATGCTGAGCCGGTGGTGCTGGGCAGCCTGGCGCACCGACGGGATCTTTTCGCCGGGCAGCAGCACGCCCTGCTGCACCAGTGCCTCGATATCGGCCGCGAGCTTTTCGTACAGGGTTGCCAACGGGTCTTTCGCCTTGTGTGGGGTCCGGGGGAATGCCGGAACCCCAGGCGTCAGCCTGCGGCCACCAGCGGGTCCGATGCTAATACGGATACAGGCGCAGTGTATTCGACGAAGCCGTCCTGGCGGCAAAAGCTGAGCAGCCGCACGCCGGCCTGCTCCGCGACGCGGATGGCCAGCGAGGTGGGTGCCGAGATCGTCGCCAGCATCGGAATCTGCATGCGGGCGGCCTTGCGCACCAGTTCATAGCTGGCGCGGCTGGACAGGAACACGAATCCTTCGCCGAACGCCTCGCGCGCGCGGGCCAGGTGGCCGATCAGCTTGTCCAGCGCGTTATGGCGCCCCACATCCTCGAACACGGCGCGCAACTGGCCGTCCGGACCGCACCACGCCGCCGCATGCACGCCGCCGGTGGCCGCCATCAGCGGCTGGCGGGCGCGCATGGCCTCGGCCGCGCGGCGGATCATGGGGGCCGTCGGATCGATCGGGCGCGCCGCCGTCAGCGGCTCGGGTACCAGGTCCAGCAGGGCCAGGCTCTCGATGCCGCAAACCCCGCAGCCGGTGCGGCCGGCCAGCGTGCGGCGCCGTTCCTTCATGGCCATAAACGCGCGCTGGCTGATTTCCAGCCTGACCTCGATGCCGTCGCAGCCGGGCGCCACCTCGACGTCGAAGATCTCGCGCACGCTGTCGACGATGCCTTCGGTCAGCGAGAAGCCCGTGGCAAACGCCTCCAGGTCCAGCGGCGTGGCCATCATGACCGCATGCGAGATGCCGTTGTAGACCAGCGCCACCGGCACTTCCTCGGCGACGTTGTCGATTTCCAGCGCGATGGCGTCGCCCTGATGGCGACGGATCTCGCGCGGGATGTAACCGCGATCGGTCATGGAATACTCCCCTTGCCCCGGACGGATCGGTAAATCCGCGAATCAGCTGACGGCCGATACCGCGCGTTGCAGCAGCACCGGGATCGACTTCGACGTGGGCGTGCCCGACCGGTCGCCGATGCTTTCCAGCGGCACCAGCGGATTCGTCTCCGGGTAGTAGGCGCCAAGGCAGCCCGCCGGAATGTCGTAGTCGACCAGCAGGAAGTCTTGCACGTGGCGCGTCACGCCGTCTTCCCAGACACTCGTGATATTTACGCGTTCGCCCTCTGCAAACCCCAGGCGTTCGCGGTCGGCGCGGTTGATGAACACCACGCGGCGCAGGCCGAACACGCCGCGATAGCGGTCGTCCAGGCCATAGATGGTGGTGTTGTACTGGTCATGCGAGCGCGTGGTCATCATGACCAGCAGGTCGTCGCCGTATTGCTCGCGGGCGCGCTTGATCGGCGTGTCGTGGTCGATGGCGTGCACCAGGAACTGCGCCTTGCCCGATTCCGTCCGCCACACGCGGTTGCGCGAGGCCGGCGTCAGGTGGAAGCCGCCCGGCTGCGCCACGCGCTCATTGAAGCGCTCGAAGCCTGGAATGACCTTCTCGATGGCGTCGCGGATGCGCGCGTAGTCCTGCGCGAACCACAGCCAGTCCACCTTGTTCGAGCCCAGCGCGGCGTCCGCCATGCGCGCGACGATCATCGTTTCCGACAACAGGTGCGGCGACGCCGGCTTGTTCATGCCGTACGACATATGCACCATGCAGACCGAATCCTCGACGGTCACGCCCTGCGGCACGCCGTTCTGCTCGTCCACCTCGGTACGGCCCAGCGTGGGCAGCAGCAGCGCATCGCGGCCGATCACCAGATGGCTGCGGTTCAGCTTGGTGGCAATGTTGACGGTCAGGTCGCACTGGCGCAGCGCGTCCCAGGTGCGCGGCGTATCGGGCGTGGCAATCGAGAAATTGCCGCCCAGGCCCACGAACACCTTGACCTTGCCTTCCAGCATCGCGCTGATGGCGGCCACCACGTCCTGGCCATGATGGCGCGGCGGCTCGAAGCCGAACGTGGCACCCAGGCGGTCCAGGAATGCGTCGTCGGGCTGTTCCTCGATACCCATCGTGCGGTCGCCCTGCACGTTCGAATGCCCGCGCACCGGCATCAGGCCGGCACCGGGGCGGCCGATATTGCCGCGCAGCATCATCACGTTGGACAGTAGCTGAATCGTGTGCACGCTCTGCTTGTGCTGCGTCAGGCCCATGCCCCAGCACATGATCGTGCGCTCGCTCTTGACGTAGACGTCGGCCAGCGCGTCGATCTCATCGCGCGGCACGCCCGATTCGGCCACGATGTCGGCCCAGCTTTCGGCACGCAGGTCGGCGGCAAATGCCTCGTAGCCGGCCGTGTGGTCGTTGACGAAGGCGATGTCGACCACGCGCGGGCTGCCCGAGGCCACCGCTGCGTCGTCCAGTTCGATCACGCGCTTGCCGATGCCCTTGAGCAGCGCAAAGTCGCCGGCCAGCTTGGGCCGCACGAACATCGACGCGATCCTGGTGCCGCTGCCGCCCAGCATCTCGGTGACGTGTTGCGGGCTGACAAAGCGCTCCAGGCCCCGCTCCTTGAGCGGATTGACCGACACGATGGTGGCGCCGCGCTTCGATGCGTCGCGCAACTCGTTGAGCATGCGCGGGTGATTCGTGGCCGGGTTCTGGCCCCACACCATGATGGTGTCGGCCAGCTGGAAGTCATCGAGCAGCACCGTGGCCTTTCCCACGCCCACCGTCACCGGCAGGCCGCGGCTGGTGGCCTCGTGGCACATGTTCGAGCAGTCGGGGAAGTTGTTCGTGCCGTACATGCGCACGAACAACTGGAACAGGAACGCTGCCTCGTTGCTGGCGCGGCCCGACGTGTAGAACGTGGCTGCGTCGGGGTTGTCCAGACGGCGCAGGTGGTGGGCGATCAGGCGGAACGCCTCGTCCCAATCCACCGGTACGTACTTGTCGGTGGCGGCGTCGTAGCGCACCGGATGAGTCAGGCGGCCGTGCTGTTCCAGCTCGTAGTCCGACTGCTTCATCAGCTCGGCGACCGTGTATTCCGCGAAGAATTCGTTGGTCACGCGCTTGCTGGTGGCTTCGGCGGCCACGGCCTTGACGCCGTTTTCACAGAATTCGAAGGTCGACGCGTGCTGGCGGTCGGGCCAGGCGCAGCCCGGGCAATCAAAGCCGTCGGGCTGGTTCTGCTTGAACAGCGTCTTGTATTTGCCGCCGCCCACCCGTTCCTTGACGAGGTTGATGGCGACCTGCTTGAGTGCGCCCCAGCCGGCGGCCGGGTGCGTGTAAGGGGCGATATGCCCCTTTTCGGGCGTGGGAGTACTCATGGGGGCGACTTCCAGAACAAATGCCCGAGTGCCCGGCCCGGTTTTCCGTGTGATGCCCGGACGCTCGCTGCGATGTGAGCAGACTAGGCCCGGAAAGTGACCTGAGGGACGTACAGTACAGCCGGCGCAGAAAGAGTACAGTTTGCACAATCGCAGCGCACAAAACCATAACTGTACCTATCGAAATTGCATGAATGCACATTATTGGCGTGCATGACTCATGAAATGGCGCGCCAGCATCTGCCGGATGAAGAAATCTTTAAATCACAATCAGTCGGGTTGCTGCGGCGTGGCCTGGATGATGTCTTCCAGTTGCGCGCTCATGGGAATGCCCAGCCGCTCGCCGGTGGGCAGCCGGTTCAGGAACCACTGCTTGTACAGCCGTTCCAGGTCGCCCGAGGTAATCAGGCCGCGCACGGCACGGTCGACCACGGCGGCAAACTGCGGATCGCCCCGGCGCAGCATGATGCCGTAGGGGTCGTAGCTCAGGAATTCGCTGGTCACGATGAACTGCTTGCCGGCGTTGTAGTGCGCCAGAAAGCCGTACAGCAGCACGTCGTCGCCGGCATAGGCATCGGCGCCGCCATGGCGCAGCACCTCGAAGGCGTCGGCATGGTCGCGCGCACGGATCAGTTTCACGCCCAGGTTGAAGCGCGTGGACAGGTCTTCGATGGCACTGGCATTGGTGGTGCCCGCCGTGGCCACCACGGTCTTGGCCTTGAGGTCGCGGAAGGTCCGGATCGCCGAATTGCGCGGCACCATCAGCTTGGTGCCCGCCACGAAGATCACCGGCGAAAACGCCACGGTGCGCAGGCGTTCGGCGTTGCGCGTGGTCGATCCGCATTCCAGGTCGGCCTTGCCCGATGTAATCGCATCGAAGCGGTTTTCCGACGTCACCGGTACCCACTGCACGGTCAGGTCGCGGCTGATCTCGGCGGATGCCGCCTCGACGATGGCCTGGCAGATATCGATGGAATAGCCGATCGGGCGCTTGGCCTGGTTCAGGTACGAGAACGGCAGCGACGATTCCCGGTAGCCGACGACCAGCACGCCGCTGTCGCGGGCCTTCTTGAGCGTGCCGCTCAACACCGTCGGCTCGGGCGACTGCGCCAGCGCGGCAGTGGGGAAACCGAGCCCCAGCAGCGCGGTGACCAGCAGCGACGCAATCGGCGACACAACCATCAAGGCGAAAGCGCGCATGGCATCAGGCCCCCGCGGCACTGCGGGGCTCCTCGCCCGGAATGTCCTTCTCGGTTTCGGGCACCGGCCCGCTGGCCAGTTGCCCTTCCCACTTGGCCACCACGGCGGCGGCAATCGAATTGCCCACGGCGTTGGTGGCGGATCGGCCCATGTCCAGGAACTGGTCCACGCCCATGATCAGCAGCAGCCCTGCCTCGGGAATGCCGAACTGGTTCAGCGTGGCCGCGATCACCACCAGCGACGCACGCGGCACGCCAGCCATGCCCTTCGATGTCAGCATCAGCAACAGCAGCATCGTGATCTGCGTGCCCATCGGCAGGTGGATGTCGTACGCCTGGGCGATGAACAACACGGCGAACGTGCAGTACATCATCGACCCGTCCAGGTTAAACGAGTAGCCCAGCGGCAGCACAAAGCTGGAGATCTTGCGATTCACGCCGAAGCGGTCGAGCGAATCGAGCAGTTTCGGATAGGCGGCCTCGGAGCTGGCCGTCGAGAACGACAGCAGGAACGGCTCGCGGATCAGCCGGACCAGTTCGAACACGCGCCGGCCCAGGAACACGAAGCCGGCCAGCGTCAGCAGGCCCCACAGCACGAACAGCGCCAGGTAGAAGCTGCCCATGAACTTGGCAAACGTGATCAGGATGCCCAGCCCCTGCGTGGTCACCGTGGACGCAATCGCCGCGAACACCGCGATGGGCGCCAGCCACATCACCGCGCCGGTGATCTTGAGCATGATCTGCGCAAGGTCCTCGATCACGGCGGCCATGCGCGCGCCGCGCTCGCCCAGCGTGGCAATGGCCGTGCCGAAGAAGATCGAGAACACCACGATCTGCAGGATCTCGTTGTTGGCCATGGCCTCGGCCACCGATTTGGGCACCAGGTGCGCGACGAAATCCTTGAGCGTGAACGCGTTGGTCTTCAGGTTGGTGGCCGACCCCACGTCGGGCAGCGGCAGGCCGATGTTCACGCCCGGATGCAGCAGCGTGGCCATGATCAGCCCCAGCGTCAGCGACACCAGCGACGCGGTGATGAACCAGGCCAGCGCCTTGACGCCGACGCGCCCCACCGTACTGGCATCGCCCATGTGCGCGATACCGATCACCAGCGTGGAGAACACCAGCGGCGCGATGATCATCTTGATCAGCCGCAGGAAGACGTCGGTGATGATGGAGATATAGCCGGCAATGTCCTTGGCGACCTTCGGGTCCGGAAACGCCGTGTTGCATCCGTAGCCGACGACGGCACCGAGAATCATCGCGATCAGGATCCAGGTCGTGATATTCGACTTCTTGCTCATGACGTCTCCTTGGGGGCGGCCGTACGGAAGTCCTGCGCCGAGGTCTGCACCTGTAACGATAGGACGCGGGGGTGGCTTGGGCAAACCCGGAAAGGCTATCGGCGCCGCCGATCCCTTCGATTCCGCCAACGAACGCCAACGACGGCCGATGCCTGCCATGTGCCGCACGCGCTCCACGGCAAGGTCGGCGGTCTAACGCTTCTGCCAGACGCGCAGGCCGAACACCGGCAGCACGCCGTAGACGTGGTCGAACAGGTCGGACTGGATCTGCTCGTAAGCCTCCCAGCGCGTGTCGTTGAGGTACAGGAACACTTCGAGCGGCAGGCCCTGGCTGGTCGACTGCACGTGGCGCACCACCAGCGGCAGGTCCTGCCGCACGGCCGGATGCTGGCGGAAGTAGTCCAGCATGTAGCGCCGCAGCATGCCCAGGTTGGTCAGCGGCTGGCCGTCGGCATGCGGCTGCACGGGCAGCTTCAGTTCGCGGCAGGCCGTGAGCCCGCCCAGCAGCGCGTCATCGCAGAAGCGCACAGTGTCTGCATCCACCGGAATGCTGTGCCGCACGCGCCGGCCGCCCGATTCCACCATGCCGCGCCAGTTCCTGACGCCGTTGGTCAGCAGCACGTAGCTGGGCAGCGTCACGATGGTGTTGTCGAAGTTGCGCACCTTGATGGTATTCAGCGCGATATCGGTGACCACGCCATCGGCCACGAAGCCGGGCACCTCGATCCAGTCGCCAATGCGCAGCATGTCGTAGGCGGCCAGCTGGATGCTGGCCACGAACCCCAGCAGCGAGTCGCGGAACACGATGATCAGCAGCGCCGTCATGGCGCTGACGCCGGTCAGGAGGTACGTGGGCGGCCGGCCCAGCAGCAGCGACACGATGGCGATGAACGCCATCAGGTACAGCATGATCGTGGCTACCTGCAGAAAGCTCTTGATCGGGCGTTCGCCGGCATGCGGCAGGTGGTTGTAGCGGTCCTCGATGCTGGCCAGGAACGCAAAGCCCGCGCGCAGCCCGGTATAGACCATGAAGCAGGCGGCAGCCACGCCCAGCGGCGCGCCCAGCGCCGCGATCACGGGAAAGGTCAGGCTGCTGAGCAGCGGCGCGGCCAGGTAGACGATCAGCGCCGGCACGATGGGCGCCAGCCGGTGAAACACGCGGCGCCGCTCGGCCGCGCGCAGCCACTTGCGGTGCTCGCCGCGCGCCAGCCGCCCCACGGCCCACAGCATCAGCGTGCGCGTCAGGTAGTAGCAGATCACGCTCGCCAGCACGATGACCACCAGCAGCACCACCACCAGCACGATGGCAACCGGCAGGCTGTCGGTGTAGACGTTGAGCTGGTTCGATCCGTCCGGCCCCGTCTCGATGCGTATCAAGCTGTCGAACATGCGCTCTCCCGGCCCGCCCCGCGCGCCCTCCAGCCAGTGTAGGCAAGCAACGCCGCGTGCGAATACAAAATTCCCCGGGGGCGCAGGCAAACGCGACAGGCAGCCCTTGCCCTATCGTCTCGGCATCACGACCTTCGAGACAAGAACGGCATGGCAATCCATGGCAAACAATGGAGTCGGCCCCTCAAACAACGGAGTGGGGCCCCATCACCCCGCTTCGGTGAAGATGCCCATCCGGTGCTGGATGAACGCCAGCACCTCCTGCGCGGCCGCCGGCAGCGGACGCCCGGCCTTGACCAGCAGCCGGGCTTGCGTGCCGCGAAACAGCGGATGGTCGATCGGCACCGTGGCCAGGCTGCCGGCGGCCACCTCGCGGTAAGCCGCGAACTGGCCGATCAGCGTGACAAAGTCGTCGTAGGCCACGAACTGCTTGAGCGCCGACAGCGAGTTGGTGACCAGCATCGGCCGGATACGGATGTTCTCGGCAAATTCGAGCATCTTGGCCGCGTGGCCGATGCCGTAGGACTCCGGCATCAGCGCCAGCGGGTAGTTCAGTACGTCATGGATGGTGGCCGAGCCGCCGCGCACGGCCAGCGGATGGTCGTGGCGCGTCAGCAGCACGATGGGCTGGGACGAGCTGGCGCGGTATTCGATGCGCGGATGCAGCGGCGGGTTGTAGGCCAGCCCGATGTGCGCGCGGCTTTCGGCCACCTCGTTGAGCACGTCGTCCACGGGCAGGATCTCCATGCGGATATCCACCATCGGGTACTGCGCGCAGAACGGCGCCACCACCTCGTTGACCAGCGCGTCGACGTAGCCCTCGCTCAGCACGATCTGCACCATGCCCTGCTGCAGGCCCTTGAGCGCATGCAACTGGTCTTCGAGCTTTTCCTGGTGCGAGCGGTAGCCGCGCCAGAACTCCAGCAGGTGGGCGGCCGCCTCGGTGGGCTGCACGCCGCGCGCCTGCCGCTCGAACAGCGTGGTGCCCAGTTCGTCCTCCAGCAGCCGGATCTGCCGCGTGATCACCGACGGCGACGTATTCAGGCTTTCCGCCGCGCCCCGGATCGTGCCGTGCGCCAGCACCTCGCGGAAGTAACGCAGCCGTTGTTGGTTGATTTCACGCATTTTGCCTATCCGGATTGTTATCTGGGAGGCACAAATTTGGGGCATGCGCCCGTTGTGTTGCTTCCAGAAGAACGAAGTGTGGACTTTGTTGCTGTTGGTGCAAGTCTACGCCGCTGCCACTATCAAGGCCAACCCCACAACCATCACAACGCTCTGGAGACTGGCAAATGTTAGTGATGTCGAACCCGGCCACAATCGATGGCAACGCCGCGCTATATCAGAAGATCAACCTGCGCCTGCTGCCCTTCCTGCTGGTCTGCTACCTGTTTGCGTACCTGGACCGCGTCAACGTCGGCTTTGCCAAGCTGCAGATGCAGGGCGACCTGGGCTTTTCCGATGCGGCCTACGGTGTAGGCGCCGGCATCTTCTTCATCGGCTACGTCCTGTTCGAGATTCCCAGCAACCTGATGCTGCCGCGCATCGGCGCCCGCAAGACGTTCAGCCGCATCCTGGTGCTCTGGGGCATCACGTCGGCCTGCATGCTGTTCGTGCGCGACGTACCCACGTTCTACGGCATGCGCTTCCTGCTGGGCGTGTTCGAGGCCGGCTTTGCGCCGGGCATGATCTATTACCTGTCGTGCTGGTATGGCCCGCAGCGCATGGCGCGTGCCATCGCCATCGTGTTCCTGGCCGGCCCGATTGGTGGCATCATCGGCGGCCCGGTATCCGCGTGGCTGATGACGTCGCTGGCTGGCCACGCCGGCCTGGCCGGCTGGCAATGGATGTTCCTGGTGGAAGGGCTGCCGTGCCTGGTGCTGGGCGTGCTGGCCTGGCGGCTGATTCCCGACCGCCCCGCCGACGCCAACTGGCTCACTGCCGATGAAAAGCGCCTGCTCGAACAGGAACTGGCCGTGCCCGCCGCGCACAAGCATTCGTTCGGCGCCGTGGCGCGCGACCCCAAGATCTACGTGCTGGCCTTTGCCTACTTCTGCGTGATCGCCGCCATCTACGCGCTGAGCTTCTGGCTGCCGACGCTGATCAAGGCGCAGGGCGTGAACGATACCGTGCAGCTTGGCTGGTACTCGGCCCTGCCCTACGTGGGCGGCGCCATCGGCATGCTCTACATGGGCCGCCGCTCTGACCGCAAGGGCGAACGCCGCTACCACGCCGCGATTCCCGCGCTGGCCGGCGCCGCGCTGCTGGCCGGGTCCACGCTGGCCGACGGCCACCTGGCCGCCACGCTGGTGCTGCTGACGCTGGGCACCACCACGCTGTGGATGACCTACACCGTGTTCTGGGCCATGCCGCCCGAATACATCAAGGGACCGGCCGCCGCCGGCGGCATCGCGCTGATCAACACCATCGGCCTGTCCGGCGGCTTCTGGGGCCCCGCCATCATCGGCTGGGCCAAGTCCGCCACCGGCAGCCTGCATCCCGGCGTGCTGATCATGGCCGCCATGCCGCTGGTCGCCGCGCTGATCATCCTGGCGCTACGGTTGCCGTCCCGCCATTGACCTTGCAACACCCCCGCAAAAACAAGGAGTGAATCATGTTGCTGTACCTCTCCACGTGGTCTGAAATCGAACAGTACCTGCAGCGCAGCCGCACGATCGTGGTGCCCATCGGGTCCAATGAACAGCACGGCCCCACCGGCCTGCTGGGCACCGACTGGATGTGCCCCGAGATCATCTGCCGCCACGCCGACCAGCAGGGCGACATCCTGGTGGCACCCACGTTCAACATCGGCATGGCGCAGCACCACCTGGGGTTCGCCGGCACCATCTCGCTGCGCCCGTCCACGTTCATCGCCGCCATCGTCGACTGGACGCGCTCGCTGGCCCGCCACGGCTTCGAGAAAATCCTGTTCCTGAACGGCCACGGCGGCAACATCGCGTCGATCGAGGCAGCGTTCTCCGAGATCTACGCCGAAGCCAGCTTCGCCGGCCGCCGCACCGGCTTTGCGATGAAGCTCACCAACTGGTGGGACCTGGAAGGCGTGAACGAACTGGCCAAGGAGATGTTCCCCACCGGCCACGGCGCACACGCCACGCCATCGGAAATCGCCGTCACGCAGTACGCGTACGAGCTGATCAAGCACGCCGACTACGCGCCCCGCATCGCCCCGTCGGGCCCGATCCGCGAAGCACTGGACTTCCGCGCCCGCTTCCCCGACGGCCGCATGGGCTCGGATCCGAACCAGGCCACGCCGGAAAAAGGCAAGGCACTGGTGGAACTGGCAGCCAAGAGTCTGGTGAAGGAGTTGGCGGCGTTTGGTGAGGAGAAGGTGCCGGGTTAAGCGATGTAGCTCGCTTGGTTTGGCTCCCCTCTCCCGCAACGCGGGAGAGGGGAGCTCATAACGACGGATCAGAGCAAGACTGTTACCGTTTCCCCGGCGCCATCGTCCCAAACACCCCATCCCGCAGCACCAGCGCATGCATCAGCGCCGCCGCCAGATGCAGCAGCACCACGCCAAACAGCGTCAGCCCTAGCCACGTATGCAGCGTGCGCAGCAGCGCGAACAGCCTGACATCAGCGGGCAGGATGGCCGGCAAATGGAAGCTGCCGGCCATCGTCACCGGATAACCACCGGCCGACAGCATGCCCCAGCCCACCAGCGGCATGGCCAGCATCAGCGCGTAGAGCACGTAGTGCGACGCCAGCGCGACGGCGCGTTGGGGGGCGGGCACGCTGGCCGGCAGCGGAGGCGCCCCGCGCCGCATACGCACGGCGATGCGAACAATCACCAGCAGCAGCAACGCGATGCCGAGCGGCCGGTGCAGTGCCACCAGCGTGTCGTGCGCGCGCGATACCGTGAACACCATGCCGACGCCGACGAACAGCATGGTCAGGATCAGCGCGGCCATCAGCCAGTGCAGCAGCTTCTGCAGGCCGCTGAAACGAGTGTGAGATGCGTTCATGCGTGGGTCCCTCATTGCTGTTGTTCGCCGAGTGCCACCTCGCGCGTGCGGCGCTGGTACGACAGCGCATAGGCTGCCGAGCGCGCGGCCAGCAGCGGATCGTTCGACGCGGCGATGCCCGATGGCAGCACCGTCGGGTCGAAATTGACGTCGCGGCAGACGCCGCCGTCGTCCTGCGAACTCGCGCGTTCGATCACCAGCGTGCCGGCGTCGATCTGCTTGCGGTCGTCGGGCCAGGACTTCGTGGCATCGTCGGTGGGATCACCCGGCGCGCCCAGCGTCAGCATCAGGTGCCAGCGCAGCGGTCCGGCCGCCAGCTTCTGCGTGAGATCCGCGGCCAGGAATGACTCCTCGCCCTTCTCCGCCGCGCTGACCGGCGCATAGGGCAGCTCGGGCTGCACGGCCCAGCGCACGGCCTGGCGCTTGCCGGCGGCATCGACCAGATAGAACGCGTTGACGCTGTAGTAACCGGCGTTGGCGAAGCTTGACGATGGCGGATGGGCCTGGATCCAGCCCTGGAAGGCCCCCAGCGCGGGATTGGCCTCGGCGAACGCCTTTACCTTGGCGGGATCGGGCTTGCCTGTGCCCTGTACCGGCTGCGTTGCCGTCAGCAACTGGTAGAACTGCTCGGGTGTGTGCACCGGAAACAGCGGCACCGAATTCATGCCGGTGCGCCACTGCTGGCCATCGGCCTGTTTGAACATCAGCGCGAAACTGCGGATCGGTATGCTGCCGTCGGGCGCGCGGGGATTGCCGCCCGGAATGGCCAAGCGCCCGATCACGGGCGTGCGCCCGGTGCCGAAAACGCTGGCCTTGGAAAGCGTAGCCGCCGCCCCGTTGCCCTCGAAATAGCCCTCCACGCACACGCCCTTGGCATGATTGCGGCGGTATCCCTCGTGCAGGCCGTCGTTACGCTGGAACTGGTCGATGACGGTGGGGGTGGACAGCCGATGTGGCGCAATCCACCCGCCCGTGTAGGCGAAGCCGCCGGCCAGCACGAGCACGACGGCTCCGATGGCGCCCAGGCGGCATGGCACGCAGATGCGCGTGCCCGATTGTGGGGTGTTGTCGTTCAATGCGTACTCCCGATGAGTGAGGACTCATCCGGTATACGCGCTGCACTGGCTACCTATTCCATCCCGAAACAAAAAATCCGGGCGAACCGGAAACAACTCACGGTTTCTCGCGATGGATCGACAGTGCGCTGAACGACTGTGTCACCGGCATCACTTCCAGATAGTTGATATTGACGCGGGCCGGCAGCATGGCGCTCCAGAACACGGTCTCGGCGATATCTTCCGGCGTCAGCGCGTCGGCGCCGTCGTAGATCTTCTCCACGCGCGACTGGTCGCCGTCAAAGCGCACGGCCGAGAACTCGGTGCCGCCCACCAGGCCCGGCGCCACGTCGGTCACCCGTACGCGCGTGCCGGTCAGGTCGGCGCGCAGGTTCAGCGAGAACTGGTGCACGAACGCCTTGGTGGCCCCGTAGGTATTGCCGCCCGGGTAGGCGTAGGCGCCGGCCACCGAGCCGATGTTGATCACGTGGCCCCGGTTGCGCGCCACCATGCCGGGCAGCACCGCGCGGGTCATATAGAGCAGGCCCTTGATGTTGGTGTCCACCATG
Organism: Cupriavidus pauculus; assembly: GCF_022179805.1. Classification (GTDB taxonomy): domain Bacteria; phylum Pseudomonadota; class Gammaproteobacteria; order Burkholderiales; family Burkholderiaceae; genus Cupriavidus; species Cupriavidus pauculus_E. The sequence continues at coordinate 242,614 of NZ_BPUO01000001.1, forward strand.
GTGTCCCACTTGTCCAGGTCGGCGTTCTGCGCCGACTCCAGGCCCCAGGCCAGGCCCGCGTTGTTCACCAGCAGGTCGATCTCGGCAAATCCGGCCGGCAGGCCAGCCACGGCGGCAGCCACGGCGTCGCGGTCGCGCACGTCCAGCACCAGCGGCAGGACCTTGTCGCGGCCCAGTTCATCGGCCAGGGCGGCGAGGCGGTCTTCGCGACGGCCCGTTGCGATGACTTGATGGCCGGCATTGGCAAAGCGGCGGGCGATGGCAGCGCCGAATCCAGCGGTGGCACCGGTGACGAATACGATCATGTGGGTTCTCCAGCTTGAGACAGGGTTCGGCCACGGATACTACACCGTTGGCCGCCCTGCCGTGGCGATGCGCGTGGCTACAGCGGCTGCCAGCCGCCGCCCGTGGCCACCATCTCCTGCTTCAGTTCCAGCTTGCCGCTGCCCTTGACCACGCGCGCCAGCACCGGATACGCGCCCTGCACCGCCGCGTCGGCGGCCCACGGCGCGGGCTCCAGCGTGTAGGTATAGCGCACCACGGTGGTCAGCCGCGCGGGCTGGTCGGCGGTCTTGCTCGGGGTGTCCCAGCCTGTGACCTTGGACAGCCGCACGCGGCCGTAACAAAGGTCGGGCTGGCTCGCGTCGGCGCCATGCGCGGCCGTGTGCGGGGCGGCGTTGACGTACTGCCGGCCCTTGTCGGTCAGGTCGTAGCGCAGCGCCTTGACCCGCTCGTCACTGCCGTCCTGATGGTGCAGCGTCATCTCGGCGCTGGCATGCGACACCAGCCCCGCATGCTCCAGCGCGGGCATCTGGATGCCGTCGCGCATCTGCGCCGCCACCGGCAGGTCTGGCACATCCACCGGCCACTGATGCCGGCCGATGCAGAGATCGCCATGCGCCTGCAGGTGCTTGTCCAGCGCGGCGCTGAAATTGGCCTCGCTGGCGGTATCGGGGCGGTTGCAGCCGGCAAGTGCCAGCGTGGCGCCCGCCACGAGCAGGGCGCGGGTGAGAATCGCGGGGGTGATGATCGCGGGGGTAAAAGTCGATTTCATTGTGTGGCTTGGGCGTTGGGCGTTGCCGCAGACTTGCGCGCGGCGGGGTCGACGATGGCATTGGCCACGGTGTGGGCCTGCGGGCCAGTGGCGTTGGCCTGGGCCGTCGGCACGTAGCCATCGGTCAGCGTGTTCAGAAAGGCCACCAGGTCCTGCATCTCCTGGTCGGTCATCGGCGTCTGGCTGCCGGCACGACGCTGGTCCAGCGGCATCTGCTCGTCCAGATTGGCGCGATACTTCGCCGGCAGGTCGTCGAACTTGTTCACCTTGCCGCGCGCATCGCGGGGATACCACTTCTCGGGCGCGGTATCGCGCGTGTTGTAGAAGCGCACCACGTCTTCCAGCGACTTGAACACGCCGTTGTGCATGAACGCATGGCGCGTGGCCACGTTACGCAGCACGGGCGTCTTGAACATGCCGCAGGTGGCCGCCGCGCCCTTGTCCTTGCCGGGGCGATGGTCGGTGCGCAGCGGCCCGCACAGGCCCAGGTCGAAATACTTCGGATCGGCGTTGGCGGGGATGTCGCGATTGCGCGGCACGCCGATGGCGGCAAACGAGTAGTCGCTGGTCATGTCCTGGCTGCCGTCGTTGCCGCCGCCCAGCAGGTGGCAGGCCATGCAGTTGCCCTTGTTGGGGTCCAGGAACACGCGCAGGCCACGGATCTCGGCATCGGTCAGCGCGCCGCCCACCTTGTTGTTGCGGTAGCGGTCGAACTTGCTGCTGTACGGGTGAAAGCTGCGGTCTTCCACCTGGAAAGCCTGCAGCGCGGCGCCCACCAGCGCGAACGCCTTGTCGGTGTCGTCGAACACGCTCGCGCCATAAGCCTGGCGGAACGCGTCGGCATGCGCCCCGCCGCGTACGGCGTCGACGACAGCCGCCTTGCTGGCGGCCGCCATCTCGTTCGGCGCCAGCAGCGGAATCGCGGCCTGTTCGGCGATGGTGTTGGCGCGGCCGTCCCACGTGAGCCCGCCACCGGGACCGGGCGGGCTGATCATGTCGGGGTTCTCGAACGTATCGGAGTAGGCGTTGGTGTACTCCTTGTACATCAGCGTCGGCACGGCGCGCGTGCCCGGCTGCTTGCCATCGGTACCACCCAGCTGCACCGACAGGTCGTTGGCCGGCGCGTAGGCGTGGTTCGGGTCGTGGCAGGTGGCGCAGGACATCTTGCCCGAGCCGGAAAGCGAGGGATCGAAGAACAGCTTGGCACCCACCTGCGCGGCGGGCGACAGCGGCGGCGCAGCAGGGGCCGCTACGGGTGCGGACACCTGCACGGCTTTGGCCGGTGCGGCGACCGTTACCGGCTTGCCGGATTCGGTTTTCGGCTGGCACGCGGCCAGCGCCACGGCAAGCGATACCGCGCTACAGCGCGCGGCGAAACTGGAAATACGCATGATGGGGATGGGCGGTGGCAGCCGCCTTCCGTTTGGCGGATGAATGACGGCGAGCCGCCGGCGCACGGGGCACCGGCGGCCTTCAGACGCTTTGCGTGCGAACGCTTACGACTTGATTGCCCAGATGTTGACCTGGCTGGTGTCCGGACCGGTGGCCACGTTGTTGCCGCTGCCCACCGAACCGCTGCCGCTGCCGCCGGCCACGCTGCCACCCGACTGCAGGTCGCCGGCCTTGACCACGTACTTGTGGTTCATCGGACGAACCGAGTCGAAGTGGGTATTGGCGCTACCCGAGTACTCGGCCAGGTTGGCCAGGTTGTCGGCGATGTACTGCTCGGTGTATTTCGAGCGGTTCATGTACGACGCCGGCACGGCCGGGTCGGCCAGGCCGAACATGTCCTGCATCGTGCGCACGAACGAGAAGTGGCTGTAGGCATCGGAGTCCACCACCTGCTTGGGCGCGCCCGGCTGGTTGGTCAGCAGCGCGAAGATGGTGGGGCCGTCGCCCTTGTTGCCGCCGTTGTAGCGCGGCACCGCGGTGCTGATGCCCTCGCCCAGCGGCCAGCCGCTGGTGGCGCCGCCGCCCACGTTCCAGCCGCAGCACGACGAGCTGCCGAAGAAGCTCGAACCTTCGTCGAACAGCATCACGATGGCCGACCGGCGGCTGGTGTTCTTCCATGCCGGCGAAGCCTGGATCTGGTCCACCAGGTACTTGGCATAGGCGTCACCACGCGCGATGTTGGTCGACAGGCACGGACCCACGCCGTGGATGTCGTCGCACTGGTCCGGCACGATGTAGTTCAGCGCGCCGATATCGCCGCTCTTGAGGTCGTCCTCGAACTGGTGGGTATTCCACGTGATGTTGTTGGTCGCCGCGTAGCTGACGATCGACGCATCCCACTGGCCGCCGCCCACCGAACGGTTCAGGTTCTTGAAGAAGTCGGGGCGGTTGCGCACGTCGTCGAAGTTGACGGCCGGGTGGTGCTTGGTCTTGTACAGGCCCGCCGGCATGGTTTCAGCCACGCCGGTGCTGGGGTTCGGGCCGCTGATGGAGGCATTGGCCACGCCGTCGCGGCGCGGGTCCTGGCCCGGGTTCATCGATTCGCTGTAGACGCGCGTGCCCATGCCGGCCTTGTACATGGCCGTGAACATGTTGCGGCGGCCCTTCAGGTTGTGCACGCGGGTGTCGGCGTTGCAGGCCGTGACCGGCACGTAGACGTCGGTCGGCTGGTTGGCCGTGTCGCCCGCCGGCAGGCAGTTCCATGCGTTGTCGTCGGCCACGCCCCAGTCGTCGGCGCTGGCCAGCGAGATGTAGTTCGGCTCGCTGGGGTTGCCCGTGGAGAAGTAGTTGGCCGCCTTGTTGCCTTCCGTGTGCAGGTACTTGTAGAAGTTCGGGTAGGCCGCGTTGTCAATGGTCTGGTTGCTGTGGTTCTCGAAGATCACCACGAACAGGTGGTCGTAGCGCGGAATGCCTTCGGGGTTGAACGCGGCATCCTGCGCGGCCTTCAGCGTGGTGACCGGATCGGTGGCGCTGTCGCTAACGTAGCCGCGATCCAGGATCGTGGCGGCCTGCGTGTAGCGCGCGGCCAGCGTGTTGTCTTCCACCAGCAGCGCGCGGGCGGCGGCCGTATCCGACAGGCTGCCCGGCTGCGCCACCACGTCGTCGGCCTTGACCGTGACATCGGCCGTGCCGCCGGCAAAGCTCAGGCGGCTGGCGATGGCGGTCTTGGCATCGGCAAACTTCAGCGATTCGGCTTCGGTCAGGCGCACCACTTCGGTCGACAGCGGGCTGATGACCACGTCGGTATCGGCCGTGGCCTGCTCGGCGGCGCTGCGCAGGATCATCTTGCTGGCCACCTTGGTGTTGCCAGCCACGGGGTCGACGTACGAGGCGTCGGTGCCCACCACGGCCACCAGGCTCGCGGCCGGCGTGATCAGCGTGAAGCGGCCGTTGGCGTCGGTGCGCGTGGCGGCCTCGCCGCTGTCGCACGCGCCGTTGCCGTTGGTGTCGGCGCAGACCGTGGCGTTGGCATACGTCACCGGCACGAACGTCTGGTCGACGGCGTCGCCGGTGGAGCTCTTGGCGTAGTCGACGCCCGCGGCCGACGAATTGGCCACGCCGGTCGGGTTCTTGACGGCCGCGCCGCCCACCACACCGCTCACGGTCTGCGTGGTGCCGCCGTTAGTGCCGGTGTTGCCGGTGTTGCCCGATGATGTGGTGGTGTTGTCGTCGCCACCGCAGGCCGCGAGCATCGCGGCGGCGGCAAGGGCGGTGAGCAATGGGACGAGGTTGGGGTGCTTAGGGTGCATGGGTTCTGGCTCGCCGAAACTTGCGCGATCTATGTGAGTGGGTCTCGTTCTGGTATGCCGCACCGAAGCGCTCCCCATCGCGTGGATGCCGGCGGTGTGGGCCGCCTGCGCAGGGACAACTTGTGCAGCGGCCACGATCCTAAAAACCGCGTGTGACGATTTCGTGGATCGACCGACCCATTTCGTTACAGCAGATTTCGAGACGACAAATCTCGATACAAAGCCGACACAAAGCCCATGCAACGCGCTGCAGGGTTGCCACGGCCGCCGCCACGGCGCAATACTTGGCGCCGCGCAACGCCTGTGCGCTTTCGTGGAGTTCCCGTTCATGCATGCCCCCTCGCCTTTCGCTAACGATCCGGCCGCCGCCCCGCGCCAGATGGCAACGCTCCATTTCTCGCCGGAGCTGCGCGACTGGATCGTCGGCGCGCTGCGTCAGGGCGGCACAGCGCCGGGCATTACTGACGCGCTGGTGGCACGCCAGTTCGATCCGGCCGTGGCGCGCGCACTGGTCGGCGCGTTCGCGCGCGTGTTGCGCGAGGGCGCACCCATGCCCGAAGGACAGATCACGGTGGAACGCCTGCCGATGCCGCCGGCCGTGCCCCGGCTGCCGCGCACCTCGGTGCTGGACGGCGGAGACCGGCAAGTGCACGTCCTGACGCGCACGGACAAACCCCTGATCGCGGTGCTCGAAGGCGTGCTCAGCCATGCGGAATGCGATGCGTTGATGGTGGCGGCGCAGCCGCGCCTGGCGCCGTCGACCATCGTCGACCCACGCACCGGCGAGCACGTGGTCAGCCCCGACCGCAGCAGCCAGGGCATGTTCTTCCGCCTGGCGGAGTCGCCGCTGCTGGCGGCCATCGACACGCGGGTGTCGGCGCTGATGCAGATGCCGATGGAAAACGGCGAAGGGCTACAGGTGCTGCACTACACGCCGGGCGCGCAGAGCCGGCCGCACTTCGACTTTCTGGTGCCGAACAACGAGGCCAACCAAGCGTCGATCGCGCGCAGCGGCCAGCGCGTGAGCACGCTGGTGATCTACCTGAACGATGTGGAAGCGGGCGGCGAGACGCTGTTCCCCGAGGTGGGGCTGTCGGTGGTGCCGCGCAAGGGCAACGCGCTGTACTTCGAGTACTGCGACAGCAACGGCCAGCTCGACGGCAAGACGCTGCATGCCGCCGCCGAGGTCTTGCGCGGGGAGAAATGGGTGGCGACGAAGTGGATGCGCCAGCGGCGCTTCGTCTCCGCCGCCGAGGCGGGCTAGCGGGTCACGCGCCCTGCCATCACGGGCTGCGCCAGATGGGCAAAGATCAGCCCCAGCGCCGCCCACAGCACCGCCTGCATGCCGAAGGCCGCCACGCGGTACTGCCACAGCAGCGTGGCCGGAAAATGCTCGGGCACCTCGTTGATCTCGGGCAGCCAGGCGTGTACCAGCGCGCCCAGCACCACGAAGATGGCGCCGGCGCAGAGCCATCGGCCCCAGATGTCCTGGATATTGAAACGCGCCACCACCCTGCGCGACGCCACCACCGCCACCACCATGGCCAGCAGCGACGCGCCGATCATCGTGAAGAACAGCGCGGTGCGCAGGCCGATGGTCGACGGATCGCCCACGGCCGGCGGATTGGGCGGGTACTTGAGGAATGGCAGCAGCACGATGGCAACGTAACCCGTTGCGGCCAGCAGCACCGACGTCGCGCGTGCGCCCAGCGCACCCAGGCGGCCATGGGCAAACGCGAACACCAGCGCGAACAGCCCGCCCACGGCGCTGCCGAACACACCGAGCCCGACAAACAGCCCCAGGCCGGACTGCACGTCGCGGCTCACCAGTTCGGGCATCTCGTGGGCATGGCTGCCGCCCATCGCATGCGCGGCCTGATCTTCGAAGGCGATAGCCGCCTCCACCTGCGGTTCACCCACCACGCGGGCAAACGCAAAGGCCAGCAGGCTGGCCACAAGGCCCGCGATCATGCCGCGGACCAGCAGACTTCTCACCATGGATACGCGGCCTCAGTGGCAGGGAAAGCCAAGCAGATGGCGGCCGTCGTGCACGAATTCATGCACGAGCATCGTATTGAACATGGCGGTGGCGCCCTCTTCGACCCCGACGAAATAGATGGCCAGAAGCAGCAGCATGCCGCCGAAGATGGCCCAAGGCAGCAGTTCGCGAACGGGGATGGAAACCGGGGCAATGGCGACCGGATTGGCGGCCGGCGCGTGGATGGCACTTGCGTGCATGAGACTTCTCCTAGAGGATGACGCGTCCTGTCATGGATCGTTGCCCGAAGAGAAGGTCTGACTTTACAGTGGCGCGACCGTGCCGGACTTGCACCGGCTTCCCCCCTTCGGAATCCGTGCATTCTAGACGACTCGAACGCCCGACGCATGACAAACCGCGTTTCCCTGCTGTGCGTGCCCGCCACGCGCGCGCTCCGATCCGGCTGCTTTCCCGCTGATGAACCGCTTGACATGCTCAACGCCCAAGACGTGGCGCGGCTGGCCACACTCGATCGGCAGGCGTTAGGCCAGCCGCACCGCACGGTGTCGAGCCCGATGGCCTGTGCACGCGCCACCACACAGGCCCTGAATCTCGCAGCCACGTTCGATGACGACCTGCGCGAGGTGGACTACGGCCAGTGGGCCGGCCGGTCACTGAGGGACGTGGCCGCGTCGCAGCCCGATGCCCTGTCGGCCTGGCTGGCCGATACCGCCATGGACGCCCACGGCGGAGAATCGCTGCAGGCGGTGCTGGCGCGTGCCGGCCGCTGGCTGAACCAGTGCGAACCCGGCCACACGCTGGCCGTGACCCACGCCAGCGTGATCCGATCCATCGTGCTGCATGTACTGGAAGCGCCGGCGCGTGCCGGCATGCGGATCGACATCGCCCCGCTAACGCTCACCACGCTGTCAGGACATGCCGGCCAGTGGCGCGTGGCGTCGGTCGCCGTGCCGCTTCATTTCGGCGGCGCGGGCGGGGATGCCGGGGGTGCGGGCGGCGGGGCCTGAGTCTGCGGGCATGGCGCCCCACTACCCTGCCCCGTATTGCGGAACGTGACCACGAGCCGGCTGTCCTTGGCCATCAGCAACGTATTGCCATAGGTCACGGTGGGCATGAACGCGATATCGGGCGCTACGGCCACCGGCGGCTGCCGGGCGGCATCGACGGTCAGCACCAGTTCGACGGTATAGGCATCCACGCCCACGCCCTGGACCTGCGGTGATTGCGCAAAGCGCTGCTGGAACGCGCACATGTCGCTGGTGATGGCATCGAGCGCGGCCTGGATGGGCACGGTCTTGCCGGGCGGGATCGGTGCGGTATTGCAGCCGGCCAGCATGGCGACGGCCAGGCACGTCGGGATGACAAGGCGCACGAGCGGGGTCATGGCGTCTCCTGCACGGCGGATGCCGTCGTTACGATGCTCGTTGCCTTTATACGCCCGTCGACTCCCTTTACATAGTTAAAAATGTATGACGCCGGATATGAAAGAATCCGTTCATCCTGGCGCCGAAGCCACCAATGCCACTGATGTGAAACCCGAGAGAGACAACATGACTGCAGACAAGGCCATCCTCGACGCGTTCGCCCCGACCGGCGTGCTGCGTGCATCGATCAACCTGGGCAACCCCGTGCTGGCCCATCGCAAGGACGGCGCCGGCGCCGGTGGCGTCTCGGTGGACCTGGCCACCGCGCTGGCCGCGCGGCTGGGCGTGGGGCTGGAGCTTGTGGTGGTGGAAACGGCCGGCAAGTCGGTCGACGTGGTATCGAACCAGGAAGCCGACATCGGCTTCTTTGCCATCGACCCCAAGCGCGGCGCCACGATTGCCTTCACGGCACCGTATGTATTGATCGAGGGCTACTACATGGTGCGCGACGAATCGCCCGTGCGCACCAACGCCGATGTCGACCGTGCCGGCACGCGCGTGGTGGTGGGCCGGGGCAGCGCCTATGACCTGTTCCTGACCCGCGAGCTGCAGCATGCCGAGATCGTGCACGCGCCGTCGTCGCAAGCGGTGGTCAAGACCTGGCTCGACGAACAACTCGACGTGGCCGCCGGCGTGCGGCAGCAACTGGAAGCCGATACCGCCGGCATGAGCGGCCTGCGGCTGCTGGACGAACGCTTCATGGTGATTCGCCAGGCCATGGGCGTGCACAAGTTGCGCGGCGAAGCAGCGGCCGCCTACCTGGCGGCGTTTGTCGAGGACATGAAGGCGTCGGGCAAGGTGGCGGCCGCGCTGAAAGCACACGGCATCGAGGGCGCCAACGTGGCGCCGGCCGAAGGCTGATCCGATAGGGAAACTCCCACTTTCGGCCGGCTCGGGGCGACGACTACGATTGGTTCCAACGTCCATATCGTAGTCACTATGTCCATATAGTGGACAGAACAAAATGCCCCTCGACAAGACCGACGCCGAACCGCTGACCCCGTACCAGTACCCCAACCCGCCCGACGCGCTGCCGGAAATCGTCGTGCAACATGCGATTCCCACAGACGAACGCCTGTGGGTGCCGCAGGCGCCGAACGTCTGGTTCCGGCCGCTGTGCCTGAACCGCAGCCAGGGATACTGGATGAACCTGCTGCGCGTGCGCAAGTCGGGCGTGCTGAGCCGCCACCGCCATCCGCAGGCCGTGCACGGCTTTGTGCTCAAGGGCCGCTGGCGGTACCTGGAGCACGACTGGGAAGCCACCGAAGGTAGCTACGTGTTCGAGCCGCCCGGCGAGACCCACACGCTCTACGTGCCGCCCGACGTCGAGGAAATGATCACGTACTTCCAGGTCAACGGCGTGATGTACTACACCGACCCGTACGGCAAGGGCATGGGCTACGAGGACGTCTTCACCAAGATCGACATGTGCCGCAAGCACTTCGAGGAGGTGGGGCTGGGCGCGGACTTCGCCGACCAGTTCATCCGATGAGCGGCGCGCGCTACGACTTCACGGGCACCGTGGCCGTGGTCACGGGCGGGTCCGCCGGCATTGGTGCGGCCATCGCCGCCCGTCTGCGCGCGGACGGCGCCACCGTCGTGGTCTGGGACCTCGACGAACCCGCCGGCACGGTCGACGACTTCCATCACGTCGACGTGACCGACCCCACCACGCTGCGTGCTGCCACCGGCGCCATGCTCGAACGCTGGGGCCGCATCGACTGCCTGGTCAACAACGCGGGCTATGCCGGCCCGACGATGCCGCTCGACGAGTACGACCCCGCCACCTGGCAGCGAATTGTCGACGTCAACCTGACCGGCGTGTTCCGCACCTGCCATGCCGTGGTGCCGGCCATGCGCACGGCCGGCCGCGGACGCATCGTCAATATCGCATCGCTGGCCGGCAAGGAAGGCACGCCCAACGCGTCGGCCTACAGCGCGGCCAAGGCCGGCGTGCTGAGCCTGACCAAGTCGCTGGGCAAGGAGCTGGCCACGGCGGGCGTGCTCGTCAATGCCATCGCCCCGGCCGCCGTGCGCACGCGGCTGCTGGAGCAGATGTCGCCGTCGCACGTGCAGACCATGATCGACAAGAGCCCGATGCAGCGGCTGGGCGAACCGCACGAAGTGGCGGAGATGGTGGCATGGCTGTGCTCGGCTTCGTGCTCGTTCAATACCGGCGCGGTGTTCGACCTTTCGGGCGGCCGCGCCACGTACTGACGTTTTCGCCGTTGTTTTCGCAGTACCCGATGCACCCCATAACGATACTTGGAGACAGCCCATGACCCTTGCCCGGACCCAGGCATTCCGCCTAGGATGCGCCCTTGCCGTATTCACCTCGCTCGCGTGCGTGGCCGCCGCGCCCGCGCAGGCCCAGACGTCGAACTACCCGAGTCACAGCATCGAGCTGGTGGTGCCGTTCCAGGCCGGCGGCGGCACCGACGCGCTGGCGCGCGCGTTTGCCGAATCGTCGCGCAAGCACCTGCCGCAAAGCGTGGTGGTGACCAACAAGCCCGGCGCCAGCGGTGCCATCGGCTGGGCCGACGTGGCCAATGCCAAGCCGGACGGCTACAAGCTGTCGCTGATCACGGCGGACCTGGCCATCGTGCCGCACCTGGGGCTAACCAAGGTCACCCACGAGAACTTCACGCCGATCGCGCGCTTCAACGCCGACCCGTCGGCCATCACGGTGCGCGCCGATTCGCCCTACACCACGATCGAACAGTTCCTGGACGCCGCCCGCAAGGACCCCGGCAGCGTGCGCGTGGGCAACGCCGGCAACGGATCGATCTGGCACCTGGCCGCCGCCGCGCTGGAAGACAAGACCGGCACCAAGTTCAACCACATCCCGTTCCAGGGCGGCAATCCCGCCGTGCTGGCGCTGCTGGGCGGGCATATCGACGCCGTGGCGGTCAGCCCGGCCGAGGTCTACACGTACGTGGCCGCCGGCAAGCTCAAGACGCTGGCCGTGATGGCCGATGCGCGCGTCAAGGGCTTTGAGTCCGTGCCGACGCTCAAGGAACGCAAGATCGACCTGTCCATCGGCACGTGGCGCGGCCTGGCTGCCCCGGCCAACACGCCGCCCGAGGTGATCAAGGTGCTGCGCACCGCCGCAGCCGCCACGGCCAAGGAACCGGCGCTGCGCGAGATGCTCGACAAGCAGAACCTGGGCTACGCCTATGCCGACCAGGACGAGTTCAAGGCCGCCATCGCCAAGGACGACGCCTACTTCAAATCGCTGATCGCCAAGTTCGGAATGCGCCAATGACGTTCGATACAAAGCTGTTCCAGGGCAAGCACGCGCTGGTCACCGGCGCCACGCAGGGCATTGGCGCCGGCGTGGCCAACCGGCTGGCGCAACTCGGCGCACGCGTCACCGCCACCGGCATCGACCGTGGCGACGGCTCGCTGCTGCCCGGCATCGACGTGAAGATCGCCGACGTCAGCAAGGAAGGCGATGTCGCGGACCTGGTGGGCAGCTTCGACGCGCTGGACATCGTGGTGAACTGCGCCGGCATCATCCGGCGCGGTGCCGAGCACGACCCCGAGGTCTTCGCGCAGGTGCTGGCCGTGAACCTGACCGGCACTATGCGCGTCTGCAGCGCGGCGCGCCCGCTGCTGGCCGCGCGGGGCGGCACCATCGTCAACACCGCATCGATGCTGAGCTTTTTCGGCGGATCGCTGGTGCCTGGCTACGCGGCCAGCAAGGGCGGCGTAGCCCAGCTCACCAAGTCGCTGGCGCTGGCCTACGCGCAGGAAGGCATTCGCGTGAACGCGGTGGCACCAGGCTGGATCGCCACGCCGCTGACGCAAGCTTTGCAGGATGACCCGGCACGGGCGGAGCCGATTCTGTCGCGGACGCCATTGGGTCGCTGGGGGACACCGGGGGATGTGGCGGATGTGGTGGCGTTTCTGTGTTCGCCGGCGGCGGGGTTCATGACCGGGGTGATCGTGCCGGTGGATGGGGGGTATTTGGTGGCTTGAGGTTTTTTGGTTTGCCTCTGTTTTGCTCCCCTCTCCCGCATGGCGTCGGCTCCCGTTTTTCGCTCCCCTCTCCCGCCGTGCGGGAGAGGGGAGAAAACCAGAGGGAAGAGGCGAGGCGAAAGCGGGTAGAAAAAACAAGCCAGTAGTACTCACATCCCCCGCGACGCCGCCATCCCCGGCGCTTCCGCCACGCGTCGCGAAATCTCCTGGCACGCTTCGATCAACGGCCGCACATAAGCCGCCTCCGGGTCCGGCTTCTGCCGGAAGCGCAGCGTACTCACGCTGACCGCCGCCACCGGTTGCCCCTGCGGATCGACGATCGCTGCCCCAAAGCAATAGATGCCCGCCTCGTTCTCCTCGGCATCGATCGACCACCCCTGCCCGCGAAACAACTCCACTTGCCTGGTCAGCGCATCAGTGGTCATGATCGTATCGGGCATATAGCGCGTGAAAGTCAGCCGCGCGATCAGTGCTGCTCTGGCGTCGGGCGCGAGCGCGCTCAGGTATGCCTTGCCGACCGCCGTCGAATGCATCGACACCGACGTGCCGATGCGCGATGCCATGCGTACCGCGCTGGTGCTCTCCAGCTTCTCGATGTAGATCATCGTGGTGTCGTTGGGCACGGCCAGGTGCACTGTCTCGCCGGTGAAATCGCGCAGCGCCTTCAGCGCATCCATCGCGGCCAGGCGCAGATCGGAGCGCGACCAACTTCGGCTGGCCAGTTGCATCAACCGGGTGCCCAGCGCCAGCGCGCCGGTGCCCGCCTGCTCGTGCAGCATGCCTTCGGCCACCAGGGCCGCCACAATCCGGTAGACCGTCGGGCGCGGATAGCCCGACACGCGCGCCAGCGCGGCCACGGTCATGGGCTCGTCGGCATCGGCCACGAGCTGCAGGACTTCCATGAACTTCGAGAATGCGGCGGTACCGGCCACCTTGGCCGATGTCGCGGACGATGTCGATGCGGGCATGATCGGGACAGTGTACGAACGCAGTCACGCATTATCCCTCCCCTGCCCGGCTCGCGGCGCCCTGGCCAAAAAAAAGACGCCGTGCGGAACACGGCGCCCAAAGCACTATCGCTACATCGACAGGATTCAGCGCAGCGGGACGAATAGCGGCATCGCCTCTTCCCAGATCGTATCGGTCAGCGGCCTCTTGTCCGAGCCGTCGGCGTTCATGGTCCAGTTCTGGCCGTCGGGCTGGAACGTGAAGTCATACAGCGCCACCTCGTCGCGGTACCCATACACGCCCGAGCTGTACAGGATGCGGCCGTCCCACGTCCACACCGCATGGCCGTCGTTGGCGCCGTGCGTGGTCAGGCGGGTCAGGTGAGAGCCGTCGGGCCGCACCGTGAAAACGTCGTAGTTGAAGCGGTTCGGGTTGGCCGGGTCCACCAGCTTGCGCGTGAACACGATGCGGCTGCCGTCAGGCGACCAGCCGGGCGTGTTGTCGGGCTCGGTGGTCAGCGTGGTGATGGCCCGCGTGTTGACGTCGATGATGCGCAAGCCCACTTCGGCCGGACTCCACACGCGATAGACGATCTTCGAGCCATCGGGCGAGTAGCTTGGGAAGCCCGAGTTGACGCTGCCGTCAGTCAGGAATTCGGGCATGCCGTTCATGCTGCCATCGGCCCGGATGCGCGCGATCCGTCCCGGACCGGCCGCACGCGTCAGGAACCACTGCCCCACGCCAAACGCCACCCACTTGCGGTCGGGCGACCACGTCGGCTGGAACGCGCCGGCCAGACCCTTGGCGATCAGCGTCGGATCCACGCCGCTGGTGGCCGGGTCATAGATGCGCGTATAGCCCGTGAAATCGGTATTGATGGTGGCGATCGATCCATTGATCGCCTTCTCGGTGTACACCAGCTTCTGGCGGTCGCGCGACAACTGCGGGAACACGTCGGTGTACTTGTACTGCCAGTTCTTGTCGAATGCGTACAGCTCGGTGCCATTGGTCCGTGCCGGCTGGAAGGCCACCTTCTCGTAGACCATGCGCAGGCCATCGGCGGAATAGTTCGGCGACCGCAGTCCCGAGCCGGCCGTCGAGCGGAACGCGCCTGCCGTGGTGTACAGGCCCTCGGTGGCGCCGCCCTTCACGTGGTAAGCAATCGTGCCGGCATTCAGGTACTGCGGAAACACCTTGTAGCCGGGGCTTGACGTAAGCGTCGTGCGCGCCAGCGTGCTCACGTTCACCGACACCACCTGCGAGCTGACCGCGTTGATCAGTTCCGGACGGTGCGCGCCCCACGTGGCCTCCTGCGTCGATTCATAGAACACCACGCTGGTACCGTCCGGCGACCAGGCTGGCGATCCGTCGGCCTGCCCGGCGCTGCCGGCAATGCGCCGGAAGCCCGATCCATCGGGACGAATCACATAGATCGCGCTTTCCTGGGTGCGCTCCCAGCCGTTGGGCAGGTCATGGCCGCGCCAGTCGGTGCCGACGTCGGAAGAAATCGCCAGCCACTGGCCGTCGGGCGACCACGACGGCCGGAAGTAACCGTGCGGCCGGCTCGGATCGAACGGCAGCGCGCCGGTGACGTTCTTCAGCGCACCCGTGGCAATGTTCAGCGTCCAGATGTTGGCCGTGGCCCAGCCGTCCGCGCCCTTGCGCGACGAGACGAAGGCGATCACGTTGGCGTCGGTGGGCGAGAAGACCGCCTGGTCGTCCACGGCGATATGGTCGGTCAGGCGCTGCAGGTGCGTGCCGTCGACCTTGACACGGAAGATGTTCGACTGGCCCAGCCCGTCGCGCTCGGACGTGAAGACCACCCACTGGCCATCCTTCGAGAACGATGCGTGGTAGTCGAAGCCCGTGGTGCCCAGCAGCCGGGTCTCGCCCGTGCCGTCGGCGTTGGACACATATAGCTCGGAGCTGACCGGGCCGATGCGGTTGAGCAGCAGTTCGCCCTTGACGGGTGTGCCGCCATGCGCGGCCGCGCTCGCCGACACGCCAGCCACGGCCGTGGCGGCCAGCAGAGTGCGAATAAATCGATAACGCTTCATCGTGTTTGTCTCCCTGTTCCGACTTTTTTCCCTGCGTTTAGAACACGTGCCGGATACCGGCCATGACCGACTGCTCCGAGCCGCCCGGCAGCGGCGGCGTGCCCGGCGGATTCGAGCTGACCGGGGCGGCCAGCGTGCCGCTGTTCTTGATCATCGACGCCGACAGGTACACCAGCGTGCGCTTGGAGAACGTGTAGCTGCCGCGCAGTGTCACCAGCACCGCCTTGTTGGGCGAGTCCTCGAACTTGTTCATCGCCACCATGCCGTCGATCGTGAACGCCTTGGCCACTGGCTGCGACGCGACGATCCAGTACAGGTTGCTCTTGGGCGTGGTGCTGCCTTCGTTGTCGCGCTTGAGCCAGCCCGCGCCCAGTTGCGTTTCGCCCAGTTGCAGGTAGGCGTTGACGGTCAGCCGGCTGTCGGTCAGGTTCGAATTGACCAGCCCGCCGTAAGTGGCGGCGGTGCCGCCATAGATGCGTTCGTATGCGCTGACGATGCCCCAGTTGCCGCCGTTGTACTTCAGGTAGGCCGAGTACTCGCGGCACTGCTTGGCGTCGCCCGCCACCTCGCCCGCGCAGTTCGTGGCGGACGGATTGTTGGCGGCAGCCGCGTCGCGCCCGAAGCTGTAGTTCAGGCCACCGCTGATCGGGCCGAAGGCACCGCGATAGGAAATCGAATTATCGGCGCGCGCATTGGGAATGCCAGCATCCAGCACGCCCAGGCCCTGCGAGGCGGCGGCGAAGATATCGGCATCGAGCATGCCGTAGTAGCGCATCGTGTACTGGCGGCCGAAGCTGATCGTGCCCCAGTCGTTCTGCAGCCCCACCCACGCCTGGCGGCCGAACATACGCGACTGGCTTTGCCCGCCCGTGTCGACCATGATGCCGCCTTCCAGCGTGAACAGCGCCTTGAGGCCACCGCCCAGGTCTTCCACGCCCTTGATGCCCCAGCGCGACGGCGCGCCGCCATAGCCCATGCGCGCCTGGCTGCCGGTGGCGGTGGGGCCGGTCTGCGCGCCGTGAATATATTCGATGCCCACGTCCACCAGCCCGTAGAGCGTGATCGATGTCGGCTGCGGCACGTTCTGCGGCACCTGCCCGACCTGCGCCCATGCGGGCGCGGCCAGCAGCGCCGCACCGTAGACGAAAACGCGTGCGCATGCGGCAATCCCTTGCTTCATGGTTTGTCTCCTCGATTTCATTATTTTTGCTGTGTGGGTTCGAATACCGCCCGGCGCACCGTTACCCTGCCGGTGCGCTCGTTTCCTTCTGTCGCTTGCCTCCCCTTCGCTCAGCCCAGACTGCCCGTCACGTCGTCGAACAGTTCGTCCACCGACAGGCGGCGCGGAATGATGCGCTGGTCCAGTGCCCAGTCGATAGCCAGCTGGAGGCCCTTGCGGTTGGCTTCGAGTCCAATCGGCGGAAACACGGCCGGCACGCCGCCTTCGGCCTGCGCGCGGGATTCGGCGATCATCCGGTACAGCTCGCGCACGATGTCGGGCCGCTGCCGCGAGACGTCCTGATGCACCACGAACATATGGTTGATCGGCACCACGCCTTCGCGTGCAAACCAGTCGCGTGCTGCGTCCTGCGCGTTCGGCACCAGCGTGCGTACGCGCGGGTCCTTGGGCATGTCCTCGCCCAGCAGCGCCGCCGCCAGCTCGCCGCGCAGCATCATGTCGGGGATCGACGCACCCTTGGGCAGCCGCTGGCAGTTGGCCGGGTCGGTGTACTCGGCCAGGTGCCCGTCGTTGAGCGTCATCCAGGTCACGCGGTCCAGGTCCACGCCGTACTCGTGGCGCAGGATGCCGCGAATCCACAGCGCGGTGGTTTGCGTGTAGGTGCGCACCCCCACCTTGCGGCCCTCGATGTCCTTGGGATCGAGCTGGCCGAAGTCGATGTTGAAGCCGGCGCAATGGTGCTGGAAGCGGCCCGAGATCGGCGTGGGCAGCAGCACGTACGGCTTGCCATACGCCTTGGCCTGCAGGAACGTGACGATGGCCAGCTCGCCGGCATCGAACGCGCTCTCGCGCACCATCGCCTTGAAGCCGTTATGCGCGGGCGTGGGGCCGCAGAAGTCGAGCTTCACCAGGTCGGACGACACACGGCCGTCGCGCATCGCCTGGGTGACCTTGTACTCGGCCAGGTTGGTGCGCAGCGTGGGTACGCCGTTTGCCAGGGCAGACACGTCGTTCATCGCGGCCTCCATCAGTAGCCCGCCATCTCGCGCGCCATGCCGGCCACGCCGTAGCTCTTGAGCGGCGCCGACATCAGCAGCCGGTAGCCCTCTTCCACCAGCCGCTTGTGGTTCTTGGCATTGACGTGCGGATTGCCCAACACCACGTTGTGCTTGTGGCAGGTCTCGACGATGCGGCGCATCGCGTCGGCCACCTCGGGGTGCTCGTACTGACGCGGAAAGCCCAACTGCTGGCTCAGGTCGCCTTCGCCGATCAGGATGAAGCCGATGCCGGGCACGTTCGACAGGATGTCGTCCAGGTTCTCGATGGCCTCGGTGCTCTCGCACATCAGCCCCACCAGGATCTCGCCTTCGGGCGCCAGCGGCCAGACGTCGGCGCGGCGATAGTAATCGGCCATCGACAGGCCCCAGTAGCGCGCCGCGTTAGCCGGGCCGTCGCCGCGAATGCCCTTGGGCTCGTACAGCGGCGCGTGCTTGGG
The DNA here is from genome assembly GCF_022179805.1 of Cupriavidus pauculus. Taxonomy (GTDB): domain Bacteria; phylum Pseudomonadota; class Gammaproteobacteria; order Burkholderiales; family Burkholderiaceae; genus Cupriavidus; species Cupriavidus pauculus_E. The sequence goes on from NZ_BPUO01000001.1 coordinate 260,453, forward strand.
CCGCGCATAGCGGCAGGCGGCCACGGCGTTGTAGGCCTGTTCCACCGTGGACACGTGCGGCCAGATCACGCCGTAGCAGCCACGATCCAGCACTTGCTTGGCGAAGGACTGGTTCATCTCGGCGCCGTTGGCCGGAATGCGCGCGATGGGCGTGACGCCGGGCGCCATCGACCCGCGTTCGGCGATGGCCTTGCGGTTCAGCATGTACTGCAGCGAATCGCCCAGTGCCGAGACGTCGTACGGGTTGTGTTCCATCTCGAACACGATGCCGTCATAGGGCGCGTCGCTCATCTCGATGGCGGTCTGCTTGTCGAGCTTGGAAAACGCGGCGAATGCGGGCTTGCCCGATTCGAAGGCGCGGATGATGCCGTTCAGGCGGGTGTCGGTCATGTCTTATCCCTGGCTGTTCGATAGATGGTTTGCGGAGGGCTCAGTCCTGGCCCTTCCAGTACATGAAGCCCATGCCCTCGCCGGTGCCGGCGGGCGTGCGCCAGCACGGCACGTAGTCCACCAGCGTCATGGCGGCGCCGGTCTGCTGCATGGCCTTCATCACGCTGACGTAGAGCTTGATCTCGGAAGTGCCCGACTGGTATGAGCGGTCGTCCACGGCGGCCAGGCCGTCGTAGTCGTAATCGGCCAGCATGGCCATGATGCGGTGGTCGAAAGCCTCGTCGTTGACGAAATGCGACAGCCCGCCCGACGCGAAGATGCCCACGCGCACGTCCTCGGGCCACGCCGCAATGGCGTCGCGCAGCACGCGGCCGAACTCGATGCAGCGCGCCATCGACGGCTGCGTCGGCGGGTAGAAGCAGTTCATGATCACGGGCACGTGCGGCGGCGGGTTGTCGCCCATGATCTGGTGGTAAACAAAGCTGTACGCGTGCGGCACCACCGGATACTCGGGCAGCGGCTTCATCCAGACGTTGTCGGGCCAGGCGAACAGATCGGTCAGGTCGAAGTTCTCGCGCTGGAAATACTCGATCAGGTACCGTGCCAGCTTCGGATGGCATTCGTGCGTCACGTGCTGGTCTGGTGCGTACACCGCGCGCTGCGGCGGGCCGTTGTGCACGTCCTTGCCGGTGTAGATGGCAATCGACGGCGAGAAGTCCGTGAAGATCTCCTTCTGGTCCTTGCCCAGGATGATCGCCACGTCGATGTCGGCCTCGCGATAGGCGGCCGCCATCTTGTCCAGCGCCACGCGGCAGCGCGCGGCGCGCGCGGTGCGTTCCTCGATGGTCAGGTATTTCTCGAAGGCCGCCTCGCGGTGGGCCTCCAGTTCCGGATAGGTCCAGGTGCGGTTGCGGAACCACAGCTCGGGGTTGGCGCGGTCGCGCTCGCCGTTCTTGAGCCAGTCCTCGGGTGCCTGGCCAAGCATGCCGCTGTGCGGTACGGCCATCCCGAATACGATTTTCGCCATGACGATGTGTTCAGAAGATTGAAGGATGCAGAGGGTGGATCACGCCTCGGCCGGGTGTGCGGCTTCCTGCGGCGCGGCCAGCTTGGGCGCCCATTCGGGGCGGAACAGGATGGCGGTGGCCAGTGCGCCGATCACCAGGAAGACCAGGATCACGAGCATCGGCAGGTCGTAGCTGCCGCTCACGTGCAGCAGCCAGCCCGACAGGCTTGCCGCCACGCCGCCGGCCAGGCTGGTGGCCACCTGCTGCACGCCGGTGACCAGGCCGATGGCGGGCTTGGGAATCAGCGTCAGCCGCGACAGCGCCAGGTTGTTGGCGGTGGTCAGGCCGAGCAGCGACAGCGACAGCACGTTCCAGAACAGAGCCATGTCCAGCGACCTGGCATGCGCGCCCAGGAGCACCGTGCAGCCGCCGATGAAGCCGGCGATGATGAAGACCTTGCGCACCCGGACCGCATCGTGGCCACGGGCGATCACGCGGTCTGCCGCCCAGCCGGCCACGGCCGCCACGATGGCGATGCCGGCAAAGCTCACGAACGTGTAGAGGCCCGATTCCTTGAGCGACAGTCCGCGCTGCTCGACCAGGTAGGCCGGCATCCACGTCATGCAATAGAACGTGAAGTAGCCGTAGCAGAAGTTGGTGATCATCCCGCCCCACACCACGGGGCTGGCCAGGATGCTGCCCAGCGTGACCGCGCTGGCCTTGCGGTGCGCCACGGCCAGTTGCGCCTTCGACGGAAAGTCGTTGCGCACCAGCAGCAACCACGGCGCCAGCCAGATCAGCCCCACCACACCCGTGGCGATGAACATGAACTGCCACGAGTAGTTGACGATCAGCCAGGCACCAACCGGCGCGCCGATGGCCGGGCCGAACTTGTTGCCCATGGCCAGCAGGCCCACGGCCAGGCCGTTCTGGCTTTCGTCGAAGTTGTTGCGGATCCAGCGGTAGCTGGCGGGAATGACGATGGCCTCGGCCATGCCGATGATCAGCCGCATCGCCACCAGCCCGGCCAGCGCCGTGACCGCGCCCATCATCGCCGTGGCCACGCACCACGCGGCAAAGCAGACCGCATAGGGCCACTTCACGCCGTAGCGGTCGGCCACCCAGCCCATCGGCACCTGGAACAGGCCATAGGACCAGAAGAACGCCGAGTTGACCCAGCCACGGTCCACGCTGGACAGCGCGAATTCCCGGACGAATGCCCCATCGGCCAGTGCCGACGATATGCTGGTGCGATCGACGAACGAAATCAGCACGCCCAGCGCCAGCAACGCGAGGATGGTCCAGCGGCTCAGCGCGGCAGCTGGTGGCGACGCTGCCGGGGTTGCCGGCGACGCATGCGCGGTTCGGGATGTCTCCATATGCCTCCTTGTATGCCGTGCCGTCTTCTCAGGACAGCGCCGGATAGAGCGTCTGCGCCGTCTTGCCGAACACCCACGCCCGCTCGGTCTCGTTCAGGCACGCCAGCCCCTGCTGCGCGGTGGCCAGTATCTCGGCCAGCGTCCCCGGCGACGTCGGGAAGTTCGAACCCCAGGCCAGGCGCTCCGCACCGAACGCTTCCACCACACGCGGGAAGAACGTCTCCGCGCTGGCGCGCTCCTTCCTCACGTCGCCGAAGATGCGTGGCGTGAGCTTCAGGTAGATGTTCTCCAGCGCAGCCAGCTCGAACAGGCTGTGCGCAGCCGCGTACGGCGGACCATCGGCCACTTCGGGGCGGCCCAGGTGGTCCAGCACGATGCGCACGGTCGGAAACCGATTGGCCAGCGCCGTCACCTGCGGCAGACCCACCGGGCCGGTCTGGATGCACATCGGCAGGCCCAGTTCGGCGCACAGCTCCCACGCCGGATGCGCACGCGGATCGTCAAGTTCGCTCGGATCGAATTCCTTGGTGCTGCCGCCGGTGAACAGGCGCAGGCCCGCCAGGCCGCGTTCGACCCAGTCGCGGATGCGCTGCGGCGCGTCCGGCTGCAGCACGTCGACCGAGCCGACCGCGACCAGCCGGCCCGCGTACTGGTTGCAGCCATCCACCACGTAGCTGTTGTCGAAGCCGTACGTGGTGGACGAATGCACCACGGCAGCCTTGGCCAGGCCGGCGGCGTCCATTGCGGCGATCAGCGTCTCGACCGTGGTGGGCCGCTCTTTCGACCATTCGGAGCGCTTGCCGAACAGCGGTGCCGGCGGATAGCGCGTCTCGTCGTCGGCGATGATGTGCGGGTGGATATCGATGATCTGGGGTTGTGTCATGGCCGGTGTCCTTACTTGCCGCGTGCCTTGAGCCGCGCGTCCAGGCGCGGGTACACACGGCGTGCGTTGCCTTCGAAGATCTTGTAGCGGTCGGCATCGTCGAGTGCCGGGCAGGCATCGAGATAGCGTTTGGTGTCGTCGAAGTTGTGGCCGGTGTCGGGGTCCTTGCCGCGCACGGCGCCGATCATCTCGGAGCCGAACAGCACGTTGGTCGACGGAATCACCTTGGTCAGCAGCTCCACGCCGGGCTGGTGGTAGACGCAGGAATCGAAGAACACGTTGTCGAGCAGCCCTTCCAGCGGACGCTCGCGCATTTCCAGCGACATGCCGCGATAGCGGCCCCAGTGGTACGGCACTGCCCCGCCGCCATGCGGAATCACCAGGCGCAGCGTCGGGAAGTCCTTGAACAGGTCGCCCTGCAGCAACTGCATGAACACCGACGTATCGGCATTGAGGTAGTGCGCGCCGGTGCCGTGGGCGCACGGGTTGCACGACGCCGCCACGTGGATCATCGCCGGCACGTCCAGGTCCACCAGTGCCTCGTACAGCGGATACCACGAGCGGTCCGTCATCGGCTTGCCGGTCCAGTAGCCGCCCGACGGATCGGGGTTCAGGTTGCATCCGACAAAGCCAAGCTGCTCCACGCAGCGGCGCAATTCGGGGATGCAGTGGGCCGGATCGGCACCCGGCGACTGCGGCAACTGGCATACGGGCGCGAAGTTGTCCGGGTACATCTCGGTGACGCGATAGACCAGGTCGTTCGAGATCTCGGCCCATTCCAGGCTCGTGCGTTCATTGCCGAGGTGGTGGCTCATCAGCCCGGCAATCGGCGAGAACAGCGTGAGGTCGCTGCCGCGCTGCTGCTGCAGCTTGAGCTGGCCATTGCCCACGCCTTCGCGGATTTCGTCGTCGGACACATGCGCGCCGGCGCGCGACGGTGCGTTGGCCGGGTCGTTTGCAAATTCCACCTGCTTGGCACGCCAGGCGCGGAACGATGCGGGGACGGTCGTGAAGTGACCGTGGCAGTCGATGATCATGATGCGTTTTCCGTAAGAATTCAGCGGGCCAGCGGATCCACGAACAGTTCGTGGATGGTCATGCGGCGCGGCGTCAACCCCTGTCTGAAGGCGGTGGCCTCCAGCGTCTCGATGGTCTTCAGGTTTTCCGCGAGGCCATACGGCAGCGGATCGTGGCCGACGATCTTGCGCAACTCGATGTACTTCTTGTCGCTGGCGCTGGTGGCCTGGCCGGCGTCAAGCCGGGCCAGCCATTCCTGCTTGGCCTGGGCGAAGGCGTCGTAGATCGACCTGGCGATCCACGGATGCTCGGCCAGCACCGCATCCTTGACAACGATGGTGCCGTGCATCGGATAGACGCCCGTGCGTGCGTAGTAGTCGGCCTCCAGTTCGGTCGCGTTGGGCAGCAGGTCGGGATAGTCCGCTTCCACCTCCTTCCAGCCGCCGGTCGGCGCGCCGGTGCGGCCAATGCCCGCCGCCGCCGCAAAGCCCGCCGACAGTTCGCCGCTGGCCATCATGTCGGCCAGCGAGCTGCCGGCCGGCGCATGGATGACGTTCGACGGCAGCTTCAACTGCGTGACGTGCTCCTCGTCGTCGACCACCCAGGTCACCTTGGCATCGTCCAGCCCGAACTCGTCGATCAGCACCTGGCGCGTCCACACGCCGGTGGTCACCGAATAGGCACGCACGCCCACCTTGCGGCCTTCCAGGTCCTTCGGATGCCGGATACCGGCGTCGGGGCGCACCAGCAGCCCGCCATGGTGGAAACGGCGCACCACGAAGATCGGCAGCGCCACGAACGGCGCGCCGTGGGCACGCGCAATGATGTACGTGGTGGGCGCCAGTTCGCAGACGTCGAACTCGACATCGCGCACCATGCGGCGGAACGCGCCGATCTGCGGCTGCACGGTGACGAATTCGGCATCCACGCCTTCGATGGGAATGGTGCCGTTGCGGATGGCCGAGGTATGCGGGTGCTCGGCAATCGCGATCTTGAGCGGGACTTTCTTTGCCAACTGCTTCTCCTTTGGGTGTTGCACGCCCGGCGGCGGCATCGCCTTGGCCGGCGCCGGACGCAACGTCTCGATGGGGAGCAAGAATAGGCAGCGGGCCGCGCCGCGTCCCTACACAAAACGCAGATTCGCTGGGACTTTTTTGAATGAACGGGCAACCGGTGCACAATGGCCCGCCTGGCAAGACACTGGCGGCTAGGGGTCATCCCTGAGCCGAGCGGGAAATCCCGGCAAAGCTGCGTTTTGTGCAAGGACGCCCGCCGGGGCATCCCCTACGCTTGCGCGCTGAATCCATGGACCGGCGAACAGAACGATGACAACGAAGAACTTGCGGAGACAGGCATTGCAACGGTGCGGCGCGCTGGCGGCGCTGGCCACGGTAGGGACACTTGGGGCACTGGCGACGTTTAACCCGCCGCTCGCGCGGGCCGCTACCCCTGCCGCCCCGCCCAAGGCGGCGGAGCTGGTCTACGTCGGCATGCAGGAGCGCCAGATTCGCGCGCTGGCGTTTGACGCGGCCACCGGCACGCTGACGTCGCTGGGCACCGTGGCGGAGGGATTGCGATCCACCTGGACGCTGGCGCATCCGACGCTGCCGGTGCTCTACGCGGTGGACGACGACAACACACGCGAAGGCAGCGTGACCGCATTCGCCGTGAGCCGCGAAACCGGCGCGCTAACCCGCATCAACGAGGTGGCCAGCGGCGGCAGCGGCACCACGTACCTGTCAATGGACGTGCCGTCGATGACGCTGCTGGTGGCTAATTTCGGCGGCGGATCGTCGTCGAGCATCGCCGTGCAGCGCGACGGCAGCCTGGGCGCGCGGGTCTCCACCATCCGTGAAACCGGCTCGGGGCCGCATCGGCGCCAGACCAGCGCACATGCGCACGGCATTGTCGTGGACCCGACCGGCCGCTATGCGCTGGTGTCCGACCTGGGCGCGGACCGCGTCTTCGTGTACAGCTTCGACCGGACCACGCGCGAGATGTCACGCGACGATGCGGCCAACCCCGCGCCGTTCGTGGCCACGCCGGGCAGCGGCCCCCGCCACATTGCGTTTGGTCCCGACGGACGCGTGGCCTACCTGCTCAACGAGCTGACGGCCGAGATCGTGGTGCTGCGCTGGGACCCTGCGCACGGGTCGCTGACTGCCGTGCAGACGCAGCCGATCAGCAGCAGTGCCTTCGTGGGGGTGAAAAGCGGCGCGGAACTGACGGTGAGCCGGGACGGCCGCTTCGTCTACGTGGCCGATCGCGGCGAGAACACGCTGCTGGTGTACCGCATCGCGCCGGGCACGGGCACGCTGTCGCTGGTACAGCGCGTGCCATCGGGCGGAGAGCGTCCGTGGTACTTCGCGCTGCATGAATCGGGCAAATGGATGCTGGTGGCCAACCAACGCGGCGGCCGGGTCAACGTGTTCGCAATCGACCCGGCATCGGGCCGACTGGCCGATACCGGCCACGCGGTGGACATCCCTTCGCCGGTCAGCCTGACTTTTGTGAAGTAGGCTGCTGGCGCGCGGTGGCGCGGAACTGACTGGGCGTCTGCCCCACTTCCTTGCGGAAGAAACGCGTGAAGTACGCGGCATCGGCAAACCCGAGCCAGAACGCGATCTGCTCCACCGACATGTCCCCGAAGATCAGGCTGCGCTTGGCTTCGGTAACGATGCGCGCATGGATTAGCTTGGTGGGACTCTGCCCGGTGGCCGACGCGCACGCGGCGCGCAACTGCACGGGCGACACCGCCAGCTTCGACGCGTAGTCCTGCAGCGACAGGTTGTCGCGATAGTGCTGGTCGATCAGTTCGCGGAACCGCTCGGCCAGCCGGATATCGTGGCGCGCGGCGCCATCACCGCCCGCCACATCGAGCGTGGTGCCACGCACCAGCATCAGCAGCAGCGTCGTCAGCAGCGCCTCGGTGCCCACCACATGGCCCACGCTCTGCGACATCACCTCCTGCTCCAGCGCGCGGATCAGCCGGTGGAACTCGATTTCCGTCTCAGCCGAATACGCCAGCGAGATCATGCGCGGCGCCGTCCAGAGCTGCACGAACGCCTGCAGCTTGGCATTGAGCTGCGACAGGTACGTGACGTCGATGGTCACCACCCAGCGGTCCACATCGATCTCGTAGTCCAGGCCGTGCACGCATTCGGTAGGCAGCAGCAACGCGCACGGCCCCTCGAACGGCACGCTGCTGCCTTCCAGGTTCATCACCCCCTTGCCGCTGCGCACGAAGATCACCTGCCCGTAGGCCGGATGCGCATGGGGCTCGGTCTTCCAGCGTCCCCGTTCGGTGACGTGGCCGACATTGACAAACCAGTCTTCTTTCTTTTCCTCGGGCTCGACGTAGAGCCGGACCTTGGGCACCGTGGTAGGTGCCTGGTTCGGTTGGGCGATGCGCGAATGCCTTGCGGCAGCGGCGTGTGCCATGAACTGTCTCCTGGGCCGCGGGATCGTCTAGGTCTTGCCGTCTTGAAAGGCCGGCGCCCGTCCCGCTTGAACCGTGTTTTATGCCGCCGGGCGCATGTCATGCGTGACATCGTGCGGCGGGCAATCGCGCCATTCTAGACGGGAGCGTGGGCAGGCTCAACGTGCGGGGCGTTACGGATTGTTGGCGGCTACGCTGTCACAGGCCCGACAGGTTTCTCGCCAGATAGTCGGCGAACGCGCGTGCGGCCGGCTTTGCCGCGCGACCCGCTGCGAAGACGGCGTTGACGTCCATCGGCCCGAGGGACCAGTCCGGCAGGATCTGTACGAGCGTGCCTTGCGAGACTTCCTCGCGGCAGCCCCAGCGGCCCAGGCATGCGATGCCGAGTCCGGCGATGGCGGCCGTGGCGGCGGCTTCGTTGACGTTGACCACCAGCCGGCCCTTCAGGTGTACCGACGCCTCGCGGCCCTCGCGCTGGAACGTGAAGCCGGCCAGCGCGGCCGGGCCGACGATGATCGAATGCGATGGCAGTTCCGCCGGCGTGGCGGGCACGCCGGCGCGCTCCAGATAGGCTGGCGAAGCCACGAGCATGCGGTGCGAGACACCAATCTTGCGGGCGGTGGCCGAGGAGTCGGCCAGCGTCCCGAAGCGCAGCGCAACGTCCACGCCCTCCGCCACCAGGTTCTGCCGCTGGTCGGTCATCGTCATTTCCACGCGCAGGCCCGGATGCCGGTCCATGAAGCCGGGCAGGCGCGGGATGATCTGCCGAATCGCAAAGCTGGCCGCCACGCCAACGCGCAGCAGGCCGCGCAATTCCCCCGATCCGCGTGCGGCGTGATCGGCTTCATCGAGCGCGGCAAGAATGGGTTCGATGCGCGCCAGATAGTCGGCACCGGCTTCAGTCAGTGTGACGGCGCGCGTGGTCCGCGTCAGCAGCGCGGCGCCGACCTCGGTCTCCAGCCCGGAAACGATGCGGGACACCGACGGCTGGGACAGGCCCAATTCACGCCCCGCCACGGAGAAGCTGCCGCCGCGCGCCACGCGGACAAACAGGCGCAATGCAAAAATCCGGTCACTCATGGTGTCTCACGGGTGCTGGATAGTCGAAGGATCAGGCAGGATATTCATTTGAACAGCAAATATATCATAGTCGCCACAGCCATCTACCGAGCGACTCCCGAATGAACGAAAGTTGTCTCCAACGAAGCAGCGCATCCCGCCAGACGCTTCGCCCCAAGACCAGGAGTCAATCATGTCCTTGCAAGAAAAGCTCGACGCATTCAAAGCCGTGGTGGAATCGGGCGCCCCGCCCTACAACCTGCCGCGCGAGATCGTGGATGCCATGCACCGGCACACCGATGAACTGATTGCCAGCGGCCAGGCCGGCCGGGCCCGCAAGGCCGGCGACCAGGCGCCCGTGTTCACGCTGAACGATGCCAACGGGCATGCGGTGGACCTGGGCGATCTGCTGGCCAAGGGGCCGGTGGTCGTGACGTTCTATCGTGGGGTCTGGTGCCCGTACTGCAATATGGACCTGCAGGCACTGGAAGCGGTGCGCGCCGATATCGAGGCACGTGGCGCGACGATGGTGGCCATCTCGATGCAATCGGCTGCCAACAGCCGCAAGTCGGTGGCGCAGAACAAGCTCGGGTTTCCGATTCTCAACGACCCGCGCGGCGAAGTGGCCGATGCGTTCGGGCTGCGCTTCGCCCTGCCCGACTACCTGATCGACGTCTACAAGAACGTGTTCAAGAACGATCTTACCGTGGTCAATGACGACCCGTCGTGGACGCTGCCGATGCCGGCGCGCTACGTCATCGGCCAGGACGGCACCATCGCCTATGCCGAGGTGAATCCCGACTACACCCAGCGCCCGGACCCGAGCGAAATGCTGCCCACGCTGGATCGACTGCAGCAGGCGGCGGCGTAAAGCCAGGGCCGGCCAGCATCTGGCCGGCCCCACCCATCACGACTTCGCGGTGCGCAGCGTCCGGAAGCTCGTCCGCAGTTCGTCGCTGAAAGCCTTCGGCTGCTCCCATGCCGCGAAGTGGCCGCCCTTGGGCAGGCGGTTGAAGTGGATCAGCTTCGGGTAGGCGCGTTCGGTCCAGCTACGCGGCGCCGCATAGATTTCGTCGGGGAACACGCTGACGGCCACCGGAATGCGGATGTTCTTGATATCAAAGAACGCCAGCTTGTTTTCCCAGTACAGCCGTGCCGACGACACCGCCGTGCGCGTGAGCCAGTACAGGGTCACGTTATCGAGCACGTCGTCGCGCGAGAGCCCTTCGGGCTTGCCATCGAACACGCGGGCAATCATCGCCTGGCTGGCCGCGTCGTGGTCGAGCATCCATGCGGCCAGGCCGATCGGCGAATCCTCGATGCCGTACAGCGTCTGCGGGCGATTGGTCATCTCGATTGCGTAGCCCAGCCCGTGCTTGTAGAACGTGTCGAGCTGTTCGTAGGCGTGCTGCTCGTCGGCCGACAAACCCGCCGGCGCCGGCTCGTTGTACTTGAGCGCCTTCGAGATGCTGGCCGGCAGCGTCGCCGGCATGTTGACGTGAATGCCCAGCAACTCCGGCGGCGCGATCACCGCCATCTGCTCGGTCACGGCGTCGCCCCAGTCGCCGCCCTGCGCCACGTATTGCTTGTAGCCGAGACGGTTCATCAGCACGATCCAGGCACGGGCAATGCGCACCGGGTCCCATCCGGTGGCGGTCGGCTTGCCCGAGAAGCCATGACCGGGCAGCGACGGAATCACGACGTCGAACGCATCCGAAGCCTGGCCGCCATGCGCCGTAGGATCAGTCAGCGGGCCGATGATCTTCAGTTGTTCGATGATCGAGCCGGGCCAGCCGTGCGTGACGATGACAGGCAGCGCGTTCGGGTGCTTCGAGCGGACATGGATGAAATGGATGTCCACGCCGTCGATGTTCGTCAAGAACTGCGGCAAGACATTGAGCCGCGCTTCGACCTTGCGCCAGTCATATTGCGTGGCCCAGTAGCGCGCCAATTGTTGCATGGTCAGCAGGCGCACGCCCTGGCTGTCGTCGCTGACCGTTTCGCGTGTCGGCCAGCGCGTAGCCGCGATGCGGCGACGCAGATCGGTCAGTTCTTCCTGCGGAAACGCGACCCGGAACGGCACGATGGCGTCGGTGCCGGGTGCCGGCTTCGCGGGCGCGGGCGCCGCGAAGGCGTCGCTGGAGAGCGCGTCGAGGCCAAGGCCATATCCCGCCGCAGCGGCGGAGACGCCAAGGAAGCCGCGCCGGCTGACGCGCTTCGGTTCGAGGTTGTCGATGGGGTGCATGTGAGCTCCTGGATGCTTTCGTATCGGGAGGAGAGCCATAGGGCCCGGTCCATTGCCCGTATTGAAGGCGACGCACGTATCCCGCGCATTGCAGACATGCGGTCCATCGTGTTGTGATGTATCGGAGCGTGGGGCGGATACGTTGGGTTACAAAGCGGGTCTTGCTCAGGCCGGCTCAGCCCCGCCCTGCACAATCACAAAGTTCACGAATGCCCGCAGCGGCGCGGGCATATGGGCGCGACTCGGATAGTAGAGAAATGGCCCCGAGAAGCCTTGCCACCACTCTTCAAGAATCGGCACCAGTTGGCCGGCTGCGATCGCGGGGCCGACGTACTCCTCGAACGAGTAGATGATGCCCAGCCCGGCCACCGCCGCGTGGAGTTCGAGGTCGATGCCCGAGCCAATCAGCGGGCCGTTTGGCGTCACCCTTATCGATTTGCCACGCCGCGCGAACTCCCAGGCGCCCAGTACCCTGCTCTTGAAGCGATGGCCGATGCATGCGTGCGACAGCAGTTCGCGCGGATGCGTGGGCGTGCCCTTTTCCGCCAGATACGCGGCCGATGCGGCGGCGACAAAGCGCTGGCGGCGCGGGCCGATGGGTATCGCCACCATGTCCTGCTCGAGTCGCTCGTCATAGCGGATGCCGGCATCGAAGCCTGCGGCCAGTACGTCGATAAACGTGTCCTCCGCCGCGACGTCGATGGTAATGCCAGGATGCAGCTTCAGGAACCGGCAGATCAGGTCTGGCAGGATCGACCGCGCGACAATCGTCGGCACGTTGAGCCGCAAGGTGCCTTTGGGGCTGTCGCGATAGCTGTTCACGCTGTCGAGCGCGCCAGCAATATCCTTGAAGACGGGAGACAACTGCTCGAAGAGCCGGCGCCCCGCATCCGTGGCCGTGACGCTGCGGGTCGTGCGATTGAGTAAACGAACGTCGAGCCGGTTTTCGAGCCGCCGGATGGCCTCGCTCAGCGACGACGGCGACACGCCGCGCGTGGTGGCTGCCGCCCTGAAGCCTCGCGCACGCACGACGGCCATGAAGGCATCCAGGTCTGAAAGATCGGGCTCGGTCATTTCTGTTGAGTCATGCAAGCCGGCGCAATTGGCACGGCAAGATTGGCCGCCATTGTGCGAAAAACCAAACAACCTGTTCTGGCTGCACCGGATTATCGCACACTGAATCGCGACCCATAATCCGGCTAACCGTCCGATGCGGCGGCACTAACCAGCATGAGGAATGAGATGAACCACATCAAACTTGGCCAGACCGATATGACCACTTCCGTGCTTGGCCTGGGGTGCATGGGCATGTCGGGCATGTACGGCCCATCGGATCGTGCCGAAAGCATCGCCACCATTCATGCGGCCCTGGAAGCCGGCGTGACGCTGCTGGATACGGGCGATTTCTATGGCAGCGGCCATAACGAACTGTTGATCGCCGAAGCACTGAAATCCGCGCCGCCGTCGCGCCGCGACTCGGCGATTATCAGCGTCAAGTTTGGCGCAATGCGCGATCCCGACGGCGGATGGTCGCTCTACGACGCCCGACCTGCCTCGGTGAAGAACTTCCTCGCTTACTCGTTGCAGCGCCTAGGGGTGGATCACATCGATATCTACCGCCCCGCCCGGCTCGACCCTAACGTACCCATCGAGGACACCGTCGGCGCCATCGCCGATATGGTCAAGGCCGGCCATGTCCGCGCCGCGGGCCTGTCGGAAGTCGGCAGCGACACCATCCGGCGTGCCGCCGCCGTGTGCCCCATCAGCGATCTGCAGATCGAGTACTCGCTCATTTCCCGCAATATCGAAGAGGACATCCTGCCCACCTGCCGCGCACTGGGCATCAGCGTCACCGCGTACGGCGTACTGTCCCGCGGCCTCATCAGCGGTCACTGGCAAAAAGCGGCGGCCGGCGCCGGCGACTTCCGCGCCATCAGCCCCCGCTTCCAGGCAGAAAACGTCGACCGCAATCTGGCCCTGGTAGAAGCGCTACGCAAGGTCGCCGACCGACTGGGCGTAACCGTCGCCCAACTGGCCATCGCCTGGGTCGCCGCGCAAGGCAACGACATCGTTCCGATCATCGGCGCACGCCGCCGCGACCGGCTGACCGAGGCGTTGGGCGCGCTGGATGTCAAATTGGGCGAGGAAGATTTGATGGCAATTTCACAAGCTGTGCCAAAGGGGGCTGCGGCTGGGGAGAGATATCCTGCGGCGCAGATGGCTCGGCTGGATAGTGAGGTGTGATTGGGGTTGGTGGGGCTGGGGCGGATTGAGGGACAATTGACCACTGGATAAGAGGGGCGTTTGTTCCACGCCCTCATCGTTCAGCGCTTGCCGCCATTGAACGCCTTGAAAGTCTTCACGTCGGCTACCTTGTAAACCAGCTTGAGTGTGGAGTTTTTCGACGGTGGAACCCGCCCCACATAGGCCGACCTCACAAATGCGGCACTTCCATTGCCATTGCTTTCCATCACGCAGACATACTGACGCCCACGCTGGCGCAAAAACGCATAGGAAGCGAGGCTTGGCTGATCAATTCCTTTCGGCTGGAAGCGACCCACAGCAACCGCTTGCGCGATATAGCCGCGATACGGCCCAACGAAGATGTAGTCGTTGCCGTCGCGCTTGCTGGTCGCGTAGCCGATGCCAAGCCTGTTGTTGTCGCTGGCGGGCGTGAATAGCTCGTAGCCGGATACTGGAACTTCGTCTACCAGCTCTGCCGCGCCCTCGATTGGCGAAATGGAAATAGAGGTGTCTGTTGGCCTGTCGAACAAGAGACAACTATCAATCACCGCAGCGGGCACCGCCCTCGCATGGGCGGTCATTGAAGCCGCAAGCAGGAATGGAAGGATTAGCAACCGTGTCACCTGTACTCCTTCGCGCGCATCGTTTTGATCCAATCCCGACCGTACCGCCAGAAGATCGTGCCGCCCACGCCTGCCGTCGATTCGTATACTCAGGAATAGCGCCCAACTTCCTCCCGCACAGTTCTTACCTGCCCGTCTACGCGCCTTTTTTGACTGTCTTGTATAGGATCTTCGTTTCCCCGAATCGCTAATCCCGTAAATATTGTGACTCGGACCCGTGATACGGATTCCGAGCTTTACCTTCGCGTGCTTCTTGTAGTTTGATTTGATATCTGCACCATCCCAGAAATATGCACCGTCCGAAAAGTCGGCGCCCCCAGAAAAGGCATTCCTTTCAGCCTTGACCGCATCAGACATCGATGGACTCTTCTCGATATCCCTCTCCGCTGCCTTCATCAGTTTTGCGTATCGAGCATTGCCGTCCTGGAAACGCGTATCCGGTATCTATCCCCTCTCAATCCGCTGTGATGAACAGCCAGCAGATCCTGGATGCCTGGAAGTTGGCGTGAGACCTGATTGCCGCAGACGCGATCAGCGCCGGCCTCACAGCGTCGCAAAAGTGACAGTGGAAAGATATGCGGCAGGTCAAACGGAGAGTCGGAATGCAACTGCCTATCCGGCAAATCCAGACAGCCCCGAGGTCTCCGGCATGCCCCGCTCAGGCTCCCCCTACGCCGGCCCACCCTTCCGAAGCATTCGGCTATAGGAAACCAGCATCTTTGCGAACTCGCCCGTGATAGGCGGCAGCGGCACCGCTGTTCGCTGTACCAGGCACAGGTCGGCTGGCGGTATGGCCTCGGCAATGCGGATCTCTCTCAGGGCATCCATGAAGCCCTCCTGCTCCAGCGAGATTCTGGGCGCGAGAAACAACAGGTCTGTCCGTGACACCAGGTTGAGCGTGTCAAAGAGCGATTCCACTGTCACCGC
Organism: Cupriavidus pauculus; assembly: GCF_022179805.1. Lineage (GTDB taxonomy): Bacteria > Pseudomonadota > Gammaproteobacteria > Burkholderiales > Burkholderiaceae > Cupriavidus > Cupriavidus pauculus_E. The sequence continues at coordinate 275,666 of NZ_BPUO01000001.1, forward strand.
AATATTTGGCGTTTCCAATCCAGCGTTGTGGAACAGGTCCACGAGCCGGTTGGACGGCAATCCAGCCTGGCCGGGCGGCCGGGTATTTACCCACTCGCAGTCGGCCAGTGCCTTGATGCTCCGCGCCTTTTCGTTCGGATGTCCGAGCCTGCAGACGATGACGGGGTCTGACTTGGTCAGTCTGGTGCTGGTGAGGTCCGTCATGTCCGTCTTGCGCGACACAAGCGTCAGCGCGAAGTCGAGCCTCCCTTCGCGAATGCCGGACAGCAGCGAGCTTGACGGGCCGCTCGCCAAATGGACGGAGAATTTCGGGAATCGCTGCCGGAACGCTCGCAGCACCGGAGGAACGACGCGCGCAAACGCTTCGGATGACACGCCGACGTTCATCGAGCCGACTGGATTCCCCTGGAAGCTCTGGAACTCCTGCTCTGTCCGGTCGCATTCCCCAAGAATGATGCGTGACCGCGCCAGCAAGGTCTCACCGGGTCCGGTCAGCACAATGCCCCGGTTTCCTCGCGCAAACAGGCTTGCGCCCAGCGATGATTCCAATCGCTTGATTTGCTGCGTCAGGCCGCTTTGCGCCAGGTCCAGTGATCTGGCTGCCGCGCGAATACTGCCGTGCTCGACGACGGCGACGAAAGCGCGAAGCTGGTCCAGCGTCATGATGAGAGATATATCGAAGTGTTCAACACGTCAAAGTGAACACCTTTCAATATCTCCCTGTCAATCCTGTATGAACTCCGCATCCGTCATGCAGGCAGACCTGCGCGTTCGCCGAGGTCCCAGTAGAGTCCCGCCATCATCTGCAGCCCCTCGCGGGTGACGCTCGTGAGCATATGTTCGTCAGGCCCGTGCTGAGCGCACGCCGGGTAGGAGTGCGGCACCCAGATAGTCGGAAGGCCGAGTACGTCGGCGAAGACATCGTTTGGCAGCGTTCCCGCCAGGTTCGGCAGGATCGCCGGCAGCACCCCTGTGCTCGATTCAATCGAGCCAGCCACCCATGTCACCCACGGGTGATCGACATCCAGCCGCGTTGCGGCCCCGCTCATGGTCACGTCGATGGCAACGTCCGCGAAGCCTTGGGCATCAAGGTGGTTACGCAGGATCGTTTCCAGTTGCTGCCAAGGCGTGCCGACCACGAAACGCAATTGGCAATGGGCCACTGCCGAAGATGGAATGGCGTTGACAGGCCGCTGAGCAGATCCGGCGCCCAGCGCCAGCACCTCGATGGTGTTCCAGGCAACCAGGCGCTCCGCTGGCGAAAGACCGGGCTCGCCCCACCCGGGCGTGAACGCCGGGTCGTCCTTGCCGCCACCCAACTCGATGTCAGCCAGCGCAGCCTTGACGGCGGCGGGGATCGCGGGCGGAAACAGCTCGGGGACAAGCATCTGCCCGCTTGCATCGACAATGGTCGACAGCGCGTTAGCCAGGATGGTGCCCGGATTCGAAATCACGCCGCCCCAGTTGCCGGAATGGTAGGCGCGCTCCCTCGCCTGAACGGTGAGACTGAAGTTCACCATGCCGCGCGAGCCGAGAAACAGCGTTGGCCGGTCTGCCCTGACACGGGGTCCGTCGCAGCCGATAAACAGGTCGGCCGCTAGTTGCCTTGCATTGGCCCTGCAGAACTCGGCCAGCCCCGGAGACCCGGCCTCCTCGCCCATCTCCATCAGCACAATCACGTTGTAGCCAAGCTTTCCATCGCGCGCCGCCAGCGCGTATTCCAGGCCGGCAAGGTTGATACTGTGCTGCCCCTTGTTATCGGCCGTCCCTCTGCCATACCAACGGTCCCCATCCACCGCAAGGGTCCAGGGACCTTCGCCTTTACGCCAGCTTGGCTCCTGACCGTTGACCACGTCGCCATGGCCATAGGTCAGCACTGTCAGCAGCGTCGGGTCTTCAATGCGCCGTCCCACCAGGAACGGCCCCCCTTTCGCATCGGGGTTCGGGGACACTTCGACCTGGAATCCAAGCCGCTCGAGCCAAGGCACGATCTCGGCATCGAAGTAGTGTCCCAGCGTGGCAGGGTCCGCACCCAAATCGCTTTCGGAACGAATGGAAACGCGCCGGGAGAGGTCTGCAAATAGCTGACCGGATTCCAGATGGTTGACCGCGGACGCAAGGGCGGCAGAACGGGACATATCGAACTCGCTTGGATGGATAAGATAGCCGTCCACACCCGACGGCCGCGCCGACCGACCGGCCGGACAGGTCAGTCCTGCATCATGTTGTTGGCTTTTGCCACCGGCGTAAGCGTCACCGTATCCGCCTTGACCGATTCGGTGTACTTGGCAGGCGCGCCGTACTCGGGCTCGAAGCCCAGGTTCACCAGCTTCTCCTGCAAGCCAGGGTCCGCCATGGTCTTCGCCAGTTCCGTCACCAGCTTCTGCCTGGCCGCTGCCGGGACACCCTTCGGCGCCACGATGGCAAACCAGGAATCCATGCGGAAGCCGGGGAAACCGCTCTCCGCGACCGTCGGCACATTCGGCAGCATCGGATTGCGCTTGGGCCCAGTGACAGCCAGCGCGCGAATCTTGCCGCTCTTCAAGGCAGCCACCGATGCCGGCACCGCGTCGAAGCTAAGCGGAATCTGGCCGCCCATGACGTCAGTCATCGCAGGCGCACTGCCCTTGTACGGGACGTGAAGCACCTTAACGCCCGCCGCATTCCACAGCATCTCACCGGCAAAATTCACGGTCGAACCGGTGCCGTGCGAGCCATAGGAGTACGTTCCCGGCTTCGACTTGATATCGGCCAGCAGTTGAGGCAGGGTCTGCGCCGCCACGCCCTGGTTGGCCAGCAGCACCAGGGAATTGCTTCCCAGCACACCGATAGGGTCGAAGCTCGTGTCCGCGTTGTAGTTCAGCTTGCGATAGATGATGGGGTTCACCACAAAGGTGGTGGAGGTTCCCAGCAGCAGCGTGTAGCCATCCGGCGTCGAGCGCGCCACGGTCTCGGCGCCGACAATCGTGGCCGCACCTGGCTTGTAGTCGATGACCACCTGCTGCTTGAGGCGTTCGCTCAGTTGCACCGAAACCAGTCGAGCGACGGAGTCGACGCTGCCACCCGGCGGAAACGGAACCACCAGGCGGATGGGGCGATCAGGAAACTCTGCCAGGGCAGCGCCGCTCGACAGCATCGCGATGGAAAGGCCAACACAGGAAACGAGAATCCGCGGGAACGACATCTTTCACTCCAAATATCAGTGGGATGGTGCTTGCATACGAGCTTCAGGGTTCTCCGGCTGGCTTGACCAGGCGGTGGTTGGCGGAAAGAGACGCTGGGAATCGACGCCGTACCTCCGGGTGGTTTCCACCTCTATATAGGTACGGCGCTAAAGCAAAAGCAAGATCCGGGGCAGCAGCTAGTCAAAGGCGCGCCCGCATCCTGCGATCAAGCCTTGGCAGGCGACTTGTCGCGTTCGAAGTTGACGATACGGTTGAAGTCCTCGCCATCGGCCAGGGCCGAGGCGCTCGACTTCCAGATGTCTCCGATGACCGACACCGTCGGCAGGCTCAGGCCGAGTGCATCGCCAAGCGACACGGCAAGGTTCACGTCCTTGCGCATCAGTTGCATCGTGAAGCCGGAGCTGTACGTGTTGTTCAGGATGCGGGTCGGGTAGTTGAACAGTGTCACACCGCTACGACCCGAGCCGGCATTGACGGCCTCGATCAGCTGGTCCGTCGAGATGCCTGCTGCGTTGGCCAGGCGGAACGCCTCGCTGGCGGTCACCAGGTGCGAAGCCGTCAGCAGGTTGTTGATGAGCTTGGCCACGTGGCCGGCGCTGACTTCGCCGATATGGAAGCGCTTGGTACCCAGGGCCGACAGAATCGGATTCGCATACGCCACGTCCTCTTCCGAACCGCCGATAAACATCGTCAGTTCGCCCTTCATCGCACCCGTCGGGCCGCCACTCACCGGTGCGTCGACAAAGCGGAAGCCCTTCTCCTTCAGCGCAACCGCCAGTTCACGCGTGATCTGCGGGTCGGCTGTCGTCGTGTCAATCAGCAGCGTGCCTGGCGCGGCGTTGGCCAGCAAGCCTTCCTCCCCTTCCAGCACGGCGCGAACAATGGCCGAGGTCGGCAGCGACAGCACAATCGCCGAGCATGCCTTGGCCAGTTCCGGCAGGCTCGATGCCAGCGGAATGCCAGCGTCGCGCGCGACCGCGGAGACCTGTTCCGACTTGTCCAGGCCCAGCACTGCGTAGCCCGAACGTTGCAGGGTCAGGGCCATGCCGCGACCCATGTTGCCCAGGCCAATCACACCAACCGTCTTGAAGTTTTCCATTTTGGAACCTGATAGAAGAATGAAGAACAGGAAGGCTGGCTCTCAGCAGCCTTCGGCAATCGGCACCCAGACGCTCTTGGTCCTGGTGTACTCGTAGAGGCATTCCGCGCCGCTGGACCGGCCATAACCGCTGCTGTCGTTGCCACCGAATGGCGTGGCCACATGCATGTCCCGGTACATGTTGACCCACAGGAGTCCTGCATTGACCTTGGCGACCACGCGATGGGCGCGCGCCACATCGCGCGTCCAGACGGCGCCAGCCAGGCCGAACTCGCTATCGTTGGCAATGGCGATGGCTTCCGCTTCGGTATCGAACGGAATCGCCACCACGACCGGCCCGAATACTTCTTCGCGCGCAATCCGCATGTCGTTGCGCACGTGCTTGAGCACCGTCGGCTTCACGTAGAAGCCGTTGCCCGTGGCTTCGCTCACACCGCCGGTCAACAGCTCGGCGCCTTCGGACAGGCCCATCTCGACCATGCGGTTGATGCGGTCGAACTGGGCGCGATTGTTGATGGGACCACCCTCCGCCGACTCATCCAGCGGATGGCCAATGCGATAGTCGGCGATGGCTTCTCCGACTGCCGCCACGAACTCATCGTAGACGCCGCGCTGCACCAGCAGGCGCGACCCGGCGGCGCAGTTCTGCCCCGTGTTGGCGCATGCCGCGATGACGGCGGCTTGAGCGGCCCGCACCAGGTCGGCATCGTCGAACACGATATTGGCCGACTTGCCGCCGAGTTCCAGCAAGCAGGAAATCGGACGCTGCGCGGCGGCCGCATTGACTGCGCGTCCGGTCTGCGTCGAGCCGACGAAGACGACCTTCTTCACCAGCCGATTCGAAATGGCCGCATCACCAATCGTCTTGCCCAGGCCGTTGACGACGTTCAGCGTGCCCGCTGGCATCCCCGCCTCGCGAGCAAGCCTGGCCATCGCCAGTGCGGTCAGCGGTGTGAGCTCCGACGGCTTGAGCAGTACGCTGTTGCCCATGGCAAGCGCCGGCGCGACATTCCACGCGGCCAGGTAGATCGGTGAATTCCAGGGGGTAATCGCCAGCACCACACCCAGCGGCTCGCGCAGTGTGTAGTTCAACTGGCCACCGGGCACGGGGATGACGTTGCCCAGGAATTTGTCGGTCCAGCCCGCGTAGTAGCGGAAGATTTCAGCGACGGCCGCCACCTGTGCGCGCGCCGCCTTGATGGCCTTGCCGCTGGTAATCGCTTCCAGACGGGCCAGGGGTTCGGCATCGCGCTGAATCAGCTTGCCGAGCTGCGCCATGACTTCGCCCCGGCGTTGGGCAGAGAATGCGGCCCAGTGCTTCTGACCGTCGTGGCAGCTCCGGACAGCGGCACCCACCACGTCTGCATTGGTATCCGCGAACTGAAGCAGCGTCTGCTCGCTGGCTGGGTCCACCAGCGACAGCGTTGCACCATCACCGGGCACCATCTCGCCAGCAATGTAGGAACCCATCGCCTCGGCACCAATCAGGGACTGCACCAGCGAGTTGAATTCCGACGAAGAGTTTTCCATGCTCACGACCTTCCGAGAGGGGCAACCGGTCAGTCCGGCCTGCCAATGTGAAGCAAGTCTATGAGCGGAACCGGGTCCTGCAGAAGATGCAATTTCTGTTCTCATGTTCACTTCTTGTTCTCACGCGGGTTCCCCCTACCCTGCAATCACTTTTCGTGAACATGAGAACTATGCAGGCATCTTTTCTTCTACAGCGCCCCGCTCCAGACTTTGCCGCATCGGCTGGCAACCGCCACCGCGACATCCAATGCAAAGGGAGCAAAGCATGAGCAAGGAACTGTTTGACAAGGGTGAGCAGATTCGCCGTGAAGTATTGGGCGAGGAATACGTCGTTGCCTCGACGAAGGGCACCGACGCCTTCAGCGAGCCGATGCGCGAATTCGCCATCAAGAACCTGTGGGGTGACATCTGGAATCGTCCGGGGCTGGATCGCCGCGCGCGCAGCATTGGCGTGCTGTCGATCCTGACGGCCCAGGGCCGTACTGGCGAACTGAAGACGCATATCCGCGCAGCGCTGAACAACGGCGTCACGCGTGCCGAGATCGGCGAAGTGTTCCTGCAGGCAGCGATGTACTGCGGCATCCCCGCAGGCAGCGAAGCCACGCGCGTTGCCAAGCTGTTGTTCGCTGAACTCGACGCAAGCTGAGCGGTATGGCCCGCTGACGCAACAGGCGCCGGAAATCAGCCCACCGATCGCCGCACGCTATCGATCAGCACCGTCGCCGGCGCCGACAGCATCGCGTTGTATCGCGTGATGAGCGCGATGGGATGTTCGACGCCCTCCGCAGGCAAGGGCTTGGCGACGAGGCCAAGCTCACCCACGAACTCGGTGACATAGCCCGGCAGCACCGTCACGCCAAGGCCGGCTTTGGCGAAGCTGATGGCCGACAGCACGGTGCCCACTTCTATCGCACTGGTATAGGTCAAACCCCGCGAGGCAAAGACGCGGTCGATGGTTCTGCGGGTGCTGAAGGTTCCGTGCAACGAGATTTGCGGGTGCGTGGCAAGCTGTTCCCAGCTTACCGCGCGCTTGCGTGCCATCGGGTGGTCGGCGGCGCAGACCACGAACATCCGCTCGTTATAGAGCGGCTCGATCGACAGCTTGGGGTGGGCTTCCTCGATCGATGCCAGGCCGAAGTCGGCTCTGCCGTTGACCACGTAGTCGATCGTATCGTCGGTGGACAACTCGTGCAGGCCGATACGAATGGCGGGATGGGCTTCATGAAACGCAGCGACCGGCCTGCGCAGTATCCCCACGCAAAGCATCGGCGACGCGGCCACGCTGACCTCGCCGGCTTCCAGGTTCAGCAGGCTCCGCACGCTCCGTTCGGCGGCATCCATGGTCCCCAGCACTTCGCAGACGTGCGCGTAGAGCTGGTCGGCCAGCTGCGTGGGAATGACCTTTCGGGTGGAGCGCTCGAACAGCCGTTGCCCCACCTTCGACTCCATCTCCTGGCATACCTTGCTGACCGCCGACTGCGTCATGTGGATGGCCTGCGACGCCCCGCTGAAGCTGCGCAGCTCGTAGACGACGCGGAAAACACGAAACTCCCGGAGCGTGAAGTTCATGGGCGGTACAGGCATGGCGGAGCGGCCGATCATACCGCACCGCGCCGCCGTCGCATCACCGCTGCTTCTTGCGCTCCAGGAACCGCGTCATGTAGGCATCGGGCTCCGCACCCGCATAGCATTCGCCGAACACGGCAATGCTGTGCTTCAGGCCACGTTCGATGGATGGGTCCTCCCAGGCACGCAGCAATGCCTTCTGCGCGCGCACGGCCTGCGGGCCGCAATCGAGGATCTCCGACACCGTGTGCGCCACGGCATCATCCAGCGCGCTGTTTGCCACCACCTCGTGCACAAAGCCCCATTGGTGCGCCCGCTCGGCGTTGATGGCGGCGCCAGTCAGCAACATCCAGCGCGTGTTCCCCTCGCCGATCAGCCGTTGCAGGATGTTGGCGTGGATGACAGAAGGAATGCCGATCCGGACTTCCGGCATCGCGAAATTGGCGTGCGCGTCCGCGATGCGAATGTCGCAGGCGGCAGCAAATTCCATCCCGCCGCCCATGCACCAGCCCGACAGGCGCGCAATGGTCGGCACCGGAAAATCACGCACCGCCTCGCAAAGATCGTGCAGGCGGGTGATGAACGCCACTGCCGTCTCCGGGTCGAGCCGCGCCAGTTCCTTGATGTTCGCGCCGCCGATGAACGCCTTGTCTCCGGTGCCGCGCAACACGAGCACCCTCACGTCCTCACGCCGCGCCAGACGTCGCAGCGTGGTGGTGAATTCGACGATGGTGTCGGAATCCAGGATATTGAGGCTGGTGCCGTTCGCGATCGTCAGCGTTGCAACACCCTGCTCCGACACGTCCAGCGTCAGATGTTTCGGTGCGTCCATGGTCATTGTCCTTGTGTGGTATCACCCAGCTTCGGCGCGGGCGGCGTGTCGTGGGTGGCAGCCGGCGAGCGGAATCGCGCGGCGATCCGACGCTGACCGGCGTCGCCGTAGTCGTGCTCGTCGAAGAAGCCGACGGCGCGCAGTTGCGCATCGTCGACCAGGTCTTCCACGCGATTGACCCGGGCGTGAGGAATATCGGCGCGCTCCAGCAAGGCGATCCATTGTTCCGTGGTGCGCGTTGCCATGACGTCGGAGAGAAATCCGTAGATCGTGTCGTAGTTGTCCGCGCGAGCAGCAGCGGTCTGGAATCTCGCGTCGGCTTCGAAGGTGCCAAGGTCATCGATGGCTTCGAAGAACGCGCGCCAGTGCTTGTCGTTGTAGACCACGGCAGCGATATAGCCGTCGCGTGTCCGATACGGCTTGCGATGTGGCGTGAGCAACCGGCTGTAGCCCATGGGGCCACCAGCAGGCTCGAACGACGCGCCGCCCAGGTGATCACCCAGAACGAACGCGGCAATCGTCTCGTACATCGACACACGAATCGTCTCGCCTTGTCCCGTATGCTGACGACCGAACAGCGCGGCGATGACGGCGTGCGCCGCCGTAAGACCCGTTACGCGATCGGCGATCAGCGTGGGAACGTATTGCGGCGCGCCGCCGGTCTGCCGTGCGAAGAGTTCCGCCAGCCCGGTCTGCGCCTGGATGACATCGTCATAGGCCGCGCGACCGTGCATCGGCCCGCCCTCGGCGTAGCCAGTCAGTTCCACGTACACAAGCTTCGGATGCAGCGCCCGTACCGTTGCATCGTCCAGTCCCAGGCGACGCATGGCCTGCGGCCGTACGTTATGGACCAGCACGTCAAATGACGGCAGCATGTCTCGCAATCGCGCGATGTCCGCTTCGGCCTTGAGGTCGAGCACGACCGACTGCTTGCCCTGATTGGCATGCAGGAACATCGCCCCCATGCCGGCCTGGCGCTTGGCGCCAGCGTGACGCATGACGTCGCCTTCCGGCGGCTCGATCTTCACGACGGTGGCACCGTAGTCGGCCAGGATCTGCGTGCAAACCGGCCCCATGATCACCGAGGTCAGGTCCAGCACGCGAATACCAGTCAGAGGTCCGGCACTCTGCTTAACCTGATGCATCACTGCTGCTCCACACCGGCCTTGGCCGCGCGAGATGTCCAGATGCCACGCTGCGCCACGGTGAACGATGCAAAATCCCGCGTGCTCGCCGGCGCGGCGACCATGCCCAGCTTGGCGAGCTTCTCCACCACAGCCGGACGCACAACGGCCTCGTTGACCTCCTTGTTCCATCGCTCGACGATCGCCGCCGGCGTGCCGGCAGGCGCCGCCAGACCCACCCAGACGACCAGGTCGAAATCCTTGTAGCCGGCTTCGGCCATCGTCGGCACATTCGGCAGCTCCGGCAGCCGTTTCGGGCTCGTGATGGCCAGGCCGTTGAGCTTGCCGCCATGCAGGAAGCTCATCACCACCGACGTATCGGCCACCATGAAGTCGATCTGGCTGCCGAGCAGGTCTGTCACGGCGGGCGGCTGGCTCTTGTAGGGAATGGCATCGGCCGGCACGTTCGCCATTTGCGAGTACGTCGCCGCGGCAATCTGCGCCGATCCGCTGCCGTAGCCATAGCGCAGCGCGCTCTTCTTGCCGTAGGCCGACATCTCGGTGGCTGACTTGTACGGCGCGTCCGGACGGGTCACCAGCACCATCGGGATGGTGGCGATGCGCGAGATATGCACGAAGTCCTTGATGGGATCGTAGCCAGGCCGCTTGTACAGGGCCTCGATGCCGGAATGCGTGGCGCTGCTGGTCAGCAGGAATGTGTATCCGTCGGCGGGCGACTTTGCCACGTAGCTGGACCCGATAATCCCGTTCGCACCCGGACGGTTGTCCACGACAATGGTCCCGAGCGAGCTGCGCACTTCCTCTGCGACGATCCGCGCCGCGGTATCCGAAGCGCTACCCGCGGTGAACGGGACAACCAGCTTGATCGGACGGTTCGGGTAGGCGTCGCCTTGTGCAAAGGCGCTCGGCGCCATGACCGACATGGTCACAACTGCGGCAATCAGGGTCTTCATTGGCTGTCTCCTCGTCTAATGACCCGATCATCGCGCCTGACCATTCATCACAACAAGCGAATTGTGTTCATATATTTATCCGGCTCTGGAATATATGCATCCGAATGGTCGGGAGGCCGGGTTGACGCACACGCTGCTGCCCGCTGCTGCCCGCTGCTGCCCGCTGCTGAAGCACGCGGATTTTGTATCCATTAAAGATACAGTGCGACTCCATTTCGCACCTTTATCGCCTCATTCGCCGTTAGTACAGTGGGAACCGTGATGCCGACGCCCAAACCCCAGACAGGCCAGACGCACCCGATCATTCAACCCACAGGAACTCCGCCATGAAGCTCTACATCGCCCACGCCACTTGCTCGCTCGCCGTTCAGGTCATTGCCAACGAACTGGGTCTGGAACCGGAACTGGTGCACTACGACGTCTTCGGCAAGAGCACGTCCGCCAACGACGACTTCAGCCAGGTCAATCCGCTCGCCTACGTGCCGGTGCTGGTCCTTGATGACGAGGAACAGACGCATCTGACCGAGACGACGATCATCACGTCGTACCTGGCTGACCAGCATCTGGCTGCCGGCCTGATCCCGCCGCACGGCACGCTGCAGCGCGTGAAGTTCGATCAGCTGCTGACGTTCCTGGCCACGGAAATCGCGCAGAAGCACATCCCCCTGATGCGCAAGCTGCAGACCGAAGCCGGCGCCGAGTGGACCCGCAACAAGCTGGTGACCGCCTACGCGAAGCTGGACGCACAACTGGCCGATGGCCGTGCCTACCTGACCGGTGACAAGTTCACGGTGGCCGATGCGTACGTCTGGGCCACGCTCTGGCATGAGCGCTCGGGTGCCCCGATCACGCATCTGAAGAATCTGTTCGACTACATCGCTCGCATCGAAGCGCGCGTCTCGGTGAAGAAGGCACTCAAGGACGAAGCCGAGATGGTCGCCCGGCACGACGCAGTGAAGGCAGCAGCCTGATCTTGCAGGTGGCCTGACGGACTAGCGTCAGGCTCCCTCTTCGCGCAGGCTGTCTGCCAGGTGATTCAGGACGGCGCGCGTCTTGGCGGCCATGCGCCGCCCGACTGGAATGATGGCGTGCACCGGCGGGCCGTCGACGTCGGCACCCGGCAGGATGTGTACCAGCCGCCCCGCTGCAACGTGTGGATTCGCCACGAGGTCGTAGATCTGTGCGATGCCGAATCCGCTGATGGCGGCGTCGACAAGCGCCTGGCCATCGGCGAGCACAAGCACCGGCTCCATGACGATGTCCCGGTTGTGCCCGTTGTCTGAAACGGTCCAGGGGCGGTGACGGCCGGTCGGCCCTCGAAAGATGACGGCGTCATGGTTGCCCAGATCGGCAATGGTATGAATGGCGCCCTTGCGCTGCAGGTACTCGGGCGATGCGTACAGCCCATTGCGCAGGTCGCACAGCTTGCGCACTGTCATATCGCCTTCGGCAGGCAATTCGCCAATACGCACGACGATGTCCCAGCCTTCGGCGACGGGATCGGACATGCGATCCGTCAGCGCCATATCCAGCGTGACTTTCGGATAGCGGCGGTGCAGCGCCGCAAGATAAGGCAGCAGCAATCGACCAAAGCCGGCCGGTACGTCCAGGCGAACCCGGCCTATCGGCTCGGCCCGGCGCGCGGCCAGCGCCTGCTCGGCTTCGCGCAGCCCTTCAAGCGCGGCCTGCGCGGCAAGCATGTAGGTTTCACCGTCCTCGGTCAGCCGTACCGCACGCGTAGTGCGCTGGAACAGACGCGTGCCCAGACGCTTCTCCAGGCGCTGCACCGCCTTGCCCACATTGGATTTGCTGGTGCCAAGCGCTTCGGCGGCGCGCGTAAAACTGCCGGTCTTGGCCACCGCAAGAAATGACTCGATGTCCTGAACCTGCGCCTCAACACGCTCGACCATTGTGTCCCCTGCTGCGACAAAGAAAATCAATTTGGGCAGTTTATCAGCCACGTTGCAGCAACCACAATGGTGTCACCACCAAGTTATTCCGCCCCGCAACCCCATGTTGACAAGAGAATCTCTCCAGTCCGGCCACTATCTCGACGCGCTGGAACTACCGGTCGAACACCGGTGGTCCCAGGACCTGATCGATGCCTCGCTCGCCGGTACCCTTTCGGCTCGCCCCGACAGCGATGACGACCTCTGGATCTTTGGGTATGGGTCGCTGATGTGGAACCCATTGCTCGATTTCGACCGTCGCGCCTTCGCTACCCTGCACGGCTGGCACCGCAGCTTTGCCTTGCGGAGCATCGCGGGTCGCGGCAGTGCGGAACGCCCCGGCCGGATGCTCGGCCTCGAACCCGGCGGATCGACGCAAGGCGTTGCGCTGCGTCTGGCGCCATCACATCGCGACGATGAACTGCGGATGGTCTGGCGGCGCGAGATGGTTGGTGGCGCATATCGGCCGACGTGGGCAAGAGTCACCTTCGGCAATGGAACGCAAACGCAAGCTATTGCGTTCGTCGTCGATCCCACTCGCCCCCTGTTCGAGCGCGATACGTCGGTCGCGACCGTGGCGCCGGTCATTCACCGGGCTCACGGTTCCTTTGGCAGCAATGCCGACTACGTCTTCCAGCTCGAAGCGGCATTGCACGAGTGTGGCCTGCGCGATCCGTACATCGATGCCCTGGCCGCCGAACTGCGGCGCCTGCGTGCGGAGGCGTGACATGGACAAGTTCCATGCGATGCAGGTATTCACGCGCGTCGTGGATACCGACAGCTTCTCGCGCGCCGCCGACACGCTCGGCATGCCGCGCGGATCCGTCACGCGGGTGATCCAGGAACTGGAGGCATACCTGCGCGTGCGATTGCTGAATCGCACCACCCGAAGCCTCAGCGTGACGTCAGAAGGCGCCGCCTACTACGAGAAATGCGTGCGCATTCTTGCCGACGTCGATGCCGCGGAGGCCGAGTTCGCCGCCATTACGCGCGCCCCTCGCGGCAGGCTGCGGGTCGACATGTCGGGCTCGCTCGGCAAGTTCATCGTCGTCCCGGCACTGAATGACTTCCATGCCCGCTACCCCGACATCGACCTGACCCTGGGCTTTGGCGACCGGCTGGTCGACCTGGTTCAGGAAGGTATCGATTGCGTGATCCGCATCGGCGAGCTGGATGACTCGACGATGGTCGCCCGCCGGCTTGGCGTGTTTCAACTGCTCACCGCGGCCAGCCCCGCCTATCTGGCGCGGCATGGCACGCCGATGACCCTTGATTCGCTCCGGGATCATCTCGCCGTGAACTTCGTTTCCACGCGGACGGGACGCGTCGTGAACCTCAACTTCAGCGTGGACGGCAAAGTCGTCAATGTCCATGCGAACTCCCGGCTGTCGGCAAACGATGGCGATGCGCACCTGCAGTGCGGCGTCATGGGCCTTGGCCTGATTCAAGTGTCCCGCGTCATTGCCCAGCCGTTCCTGGACGCCGGCACGCTTGTCGAGGTACTGCCGGCGTATCGGCCCGCGCCCCTGCCCATCTCCGTCGTCTACCCGCAAAACCGGCACCTGTCTCCACAAGTGCGCGCGTTCGTCGACTGGACAGCCGAGCTGTTTGCGCGCTGCCCATCGGTGCAAACGAGCGACGGCAACGCGACAGGAAACGCCAAGGGCGGCAAGGCAAGAATCCAGCACAGCGCGAATCCAGTTGAATCGATTGCCGCGTGAATCGCGCGCGGTCGCGCCGATTTTTCCCGTCCCCCTGTAACCGACGCCCCCAAATCCCCGACCGCATCCCTACGCCCCTGCGCAGCGCCAATTGTCTCCAACACGGACACAGTCAAACCACATTCTCGATCTTTATCCCCAAAACAATGACAACCATACTGCTTTCAACGGCGAGCCAGACAGAACTGTTCGCCCCTGACTCTGTGAACAATTGATTGGAGCTTTTGACATGAACGCCAACCGCAAGAGGCTTTCCGTCGCACTGGGTACGCTGTTCGTCCTGGGTGCCATCGGCGCAGCCACTCACCATTTCGGCATTGAAGCCAGCCCCGTCGCCAGTGCGCAAGCCGACGGCAATACACCCCCGGCCGCCGACGTCGATGTTGCTACCGTGGTCGCGCAGCAGATCACCGAATGGCAAAGCTATTCGGGCCGGCTCGAAGCCATCGACAAGGTCGATATCCGTCCGCTCGTGCCCGGAAAGATCGTCGCCGTGCATTTCAAGGACGGTCAGCTCGTCAAGAAGGGCGAGTCGCTGTTCACGATCGATCCGCGTCCGTATCAGGCTGAAGTCGATCGCGCCGCCGCGCAACTGGCTGCCGCCGAAGCACGCGCTGCCTATGCGTCGAGCGACGCCGCCCGCGCGGACCGTCTGATCGGCAGCAACGCCATCGCCAAGCGCGACTACGACGAGAAACAGAATGCCTCCCGCGAAGCCAGTGCCAGCGTGAAGGCCGCGCGCGCCGCACTCGACGCCGCACGCGTGAACCTGTCGTACACGGATGTCGCGGCCCCCGTTGCGGGGCGCGTTTCGCGTGCCGAACTCACGGTCGGCAACATCGTCTCGACTGGCGCCAGCGCGCCGCTGCTCACCACGGTGGTCTCCGTGTCGCCCATGTACGCGTCGTTCGAGGTCGACGAACAGACCTACCTGCGGTACCTGCGCAGCACTGGCAAGAAGGAAGTACCCGTTGAATTGGGCCTGGCCGACGAGGCCGGCTATTTGCGCACCGGCGCCATCGTCTCGGTGGACAACCGCCTGGATGTCACCTCCGGCACGATCCGCGTGCGTGCGCGCTTCGACAATGCCGACGGCGCCTTGGTCCCTGGACTGTTCGCCCGCGTCAAGGTGGGCGGTGGCCAGGCACGCGACGCCGTCATGATCTACGACGCTTCGGTGAGCACCGATCAGGCCAAGAAGTACGTCCTGGTGGTGGGCAAGGACAACCGCGTCCAGTACCGCGAAGTCAAGATCGGCAATCTCCATGACGGCCTGCGCATTGTCGAAAACGGCCTGCAGGCAGGTGACCAGATCGTTGTCAGCGGCATGCAGCGCGTACGCCCCAACGACGCGGTGAAGCCGCATCCGGTCAACATGGTTGACGCTGCACGCGTGAGCAAGCCGGCGGCATGATCAGGCCCCGTTCCCGGAGTTCATCATGAATATCTCCAAATTCTTCATCGACCGCCCGATCTTCGCGGGCGTGCTCTCGGTGGTGGTCTTGCTGGCCGGCATCATCGCGCTGGTGCAGCTTCCCACCGCCGAGTACCCGGAAGTCGTGCCCCCGTCGGTCATGGTCCGCGCGCAGTATCCCGGCGCAAACCCCAAGGTCATCGCCGAGACGGTGGCCTCTCCCATCGAGGAGAAGATCAACGGCGTCGAGGACATGCTGTACATGCAGTCCCAGGCCAACAGCGACGGCAACATGACCACCACGGTCACGTTCAAGCTTGGCACCGATCCGGACAAGGCCGCACAGCTCGTCCAGAACCGCGTGAACCAGGCCCTGCCGCGTCTTCCCGAGGATGTGCAGCGTCTTGGCGTGACAACCGTCAAGTCGTCGCCGACGCTGACCATGGGTGTCAACCTCGTCTCGCCGAAAGGCAAGTACGACCTGACCTACCTGCGCAACTACGCGCTCATCAACGTCAAGGACCGGCTCGCCCGCGTGCCTGGCGTCGGTGAGGTGGTGCTGTGGGGTGCCGGCGACTACTCGATGCGCGTGTGGCTTGATCCGCAGAAGGTTGCGCGTCAGAACATGACGGCAAGCGATGTGGTCAAGGCCATCCGCGAGCAGAACGTGCAGGTTGCGGCCGGTATCGTGGGTGGTGCGCCAATGGCGACCAACATCCCGATGCAACTCTCGATCAATGCCCAGGGGCGCCTCAAGAGCGAGGAGCAGTTCCGCAACATCATCCTCAGGACGAATCCGGACGGTGGCGTGGTGCATCTGTCCGATGTTGCCCGTATCGAACTGTCTTCCGCCGAGTTTGCGCTGCGCGCGATGCTCAGCAACAAGGAAGCCGTCCAGATCATCATCTTCCAGCAGCCGAACGCCAACTCGCTGCAAATCTCCGATGACGTGCGCGCCATCATGGCCGAGTTGCAGAAGGACATGCCGGAGGACGTGCAAGCGCAGATCATCTACGACCCGACGCGCTTCGTGAAGGAAAGCATCGACGCCGTCGTTCACACGCTGTTCGAAGCCATTGCACTGGTGGTGCTGGTGGTGATCTTGTTCCTGCAAACCTGGCGCGCTTCGCTGATCCCGCTGCTGGCCGTGCCGGTGTCGATCATCGGTACGTTCGCCCTGCTGCTCGGCTTTGGCTTCACCATCAACGCGCTCTCGCTATTCGGGCTGGTGCTTGCCATCGGTATCGTGGTGGACGATGCCATCGTGGTGGTCGAGAACGTCGAACGGAACATCTCCGAAGGGCTGACGCCCCGGGAGGCAACCTACAAGGCCATGCAGGAAGTGAGCGGCCCGATTGTCGCGATTGCGCTGACGCTCGTCGCCGTGTTCGTGCCGCTGGCGTTCATGAAGGGCTTGACCGGCCAGTTCTACCAGCAGTTCGCCATGACCATCGCCATCTCGACGGTGATCTCGGCGTTCAACTCGCTGACGCTGTCGCCCGCGCTGGCTGCCCTGCTGCTGCGTGATCACCACGCACCGAAGGACGCCCTGACGCGCGGCATGGACAAGATCCTCGGCCCAT
The DNA here is from genome assembly GCF_022179805.1 of Cupriavidus pauculus. GTDB lineage: Bacteria > Pseudomonadota > Gammaproteobacteria > Burkholderiales > Burkholderiaceae > Cupriavidus > Cupriavidus pauculus_E. The sequence goes on from NZ_BPUO01000001.1 coordinate 292,643, forward strand.
TCTTTGCACGCTTCAACAAGGTCTTCAATCGCGGCTCCGAGTCGTATGGCAAGGGCGTGGGTGGCGCGATCCAGCGCAAGGCCGTGATGTTCGTCATCTACGGCCTGCTGCTGGCCGGTGCCATCCTGATGGGCAAGGTTGTGCCCGGCGGCTTCGTGCCCGCCCAGGACAAGGACTATCTGGTCAGCATCGCCCAGCTTCCGCCGGGCTCCTCGCTCGAACGTACCGAAGAAGTCGTGCGCAAGATGACTGAGATCGCCCTTAAACAGCCAGGCGTGATTGGTGTGCCGGGCTTCCCTGGCCTGTCGGTCAACGGTTTCAGCAACTCGTCGAGCAGCGGCCTGATATTCCCGGTGCTGAAGCCGTCGAAGGAACGCGGCCCGGGCGAATCGGCCAACGAGATCGCCGCAGCGCTGAACGCCAAGTACGCCGAAGCCATCAAGGATGCCGTCACGGGTACCTTCCCGCCTCCGCCGGTGCAGGGTCTGGGCACGCTCGGCGGCTTCAAGCTGCAACTGGAAGATCGTGGCTCCCTGGGCTACGAAGCGCTCAATGATGCGACGCAAGCGTTCATGAAGGCCGCGTCGAAGGCGCCGGAACTCGGCCCGATGTTTTCGAGCTATCAGATTAACGTGCCGCAGCTCGACGTCGATCTGGACCGCACCAAGGCCAAGCAGCTCGGCGTCAACGTTACCGACGTCTTCGACACGATGCAGATCTATCTGGGCTCGCTGTACGTGAACGACTTCAACCAGTTCGGCCGCGTCTATCAGGTACGCGCCCAGGCCGACTCGCAGTTCCGTGCGACGGCTGCCGACATCCTGCAACTGAAGACGCGTAACGCCGCAGGCGAAATGGTGCCGCTGTCGTCGCTGGTCACGGTCTCGCCGACCTACGGCCCGGAAATGGTGGTCCGCTACAACGGTTTCACCGCCGCCGACATCAACGGCGGCCCGGCACCGGGCTACTCGTCGGGCCAGGCCAAGGCAGCGATCGAGCGCATCGCGGCCGAGACCCTGCCGCGCGGCATCAAGATGGAGTGGACGGACCTGACCTACCAGGAAGTGCTGGCCGGTAACGCCGCGTTCTGGGTGTTCCCGATCAGCGTGCTGCTGGTGTTCCTGGTGCTGGCCGCCCAGTACGAAAGCCTGACGCTGCCGCTGGCCATCCTGCTGATCGTGCCGATGTCGATTCTGTCGGCGCTGTTGGGGGTGTGGATCACCCGTGGTGACAACAACATCTTCACCCAGATCGGCTTGATGGTTCTGGTCGGGTTGTCCGCAAAGAACGCCATCCTGATCGTGGAGTTTGCGCGCGAACTGGAAATGCAGGGTCGCACCATCGTCCAGGCTGCCATCGAGGCCAGCCGGCTGCGTCTGCGCCCGATCCTGATGACGTCGATCGCCTTCATCATGGGTGTGGTGCCGCTGGTGATGTCGACGGGCGCAGGCGCCGAGATGCGGCGTGCCATGGGCATCGCCGTGTTCTTCGGGATGCTGGGCGTGACGCTATTCGGCCTGATGCTGACCCCGGTGTTCTACGTGGCACTGCGCAAGCTGACCGGTGGCAAGCCGATTCTCGACAAGCATCACTCGCACACGCAACCGCTGCATGGCGCAGCACCTGTCGCACCGTCGGCCGAGTAAGCCCGGGAAGCTAGGAGAAACATGATGAACAAGATCACTTTCAAGCCAGGCTCGCAATGGCTGGCAAAGGGTTCGATGCTGCTGGCTTCCCTCCTCGTCCTGGCTGGGTGCTCGCTGGCACCCACCTACGAGGTGCCGGAAGCCCCCGGACAAGCGGTGGCCTTCAAGGAAGCCTCATCGGACTGGTCGCGGACGGCACTCAAGCAGGAAGAGGCAGGTAGCTGGCAGACCGCCAATCCGTCCGAGGCGCTGTCGCGCGGTGAATGGTGGACGATCTTTGGCGACCAGAAGCTCAACGAACTGGAGCAGCAGGCGGCGGAGGCCAACCAGAACCTCAAGGCCGCCGCCGCCCGCCTGAAGGAAGCGCGTGCCATGGTGCAAGCAGCCAAGGCGGGCTGGTTCCCGACGCTGGACGCGGGCTTCGGCCCGACCCGTCAGCAGACATCGGCCGCTTCCCAATTCCAACCGGACGGCACCGCGATTCCGCAGCAGACGCTATGGCGGGCACAGGCCAGCGCTTCGTATGAAGTGGATCTCTTCGGACGCGTGGCCTCGACCGTCGACGCATCGAAGGCCGAAGCCCAGCAGAGCGACGCACTGTTCCGCTCGGTGCAACTCGCCCTACAAGCCGACGTTGCCCAGAACTACTTCGCACTGCGCGGCCTGGACGCCGAATCCGAGGTCTTCACCACCACGGTGAAGCTGCGCGAGGAAGCGCTGCAATTGGTGGAGCGCCGCTTTGCCGAAGGCGACATCAGCGAACTGGACGCCTCTCGCGCTCGCGCCGAACTGGCGACCGCAAAGTCCGACGCGATGACCGTACAGCGCCTGCGCGCCACGTCGGAACACAGCCTCGCGGTATTGCTTGGCAAGGCACCGGCGGAGTTCTCGATGCCGGCCATGCCGCTGCAGGCCGTGAACGTGCGGATTCCTGCCGGCCTCCCCTCCTCGCTGCTGGAGCGTCGCCCCGACGTCGCCGCCGCCGAGCGCGCCATGGCCGCTGCGAACGCCCGTATCGGCATCGCCAAGGCGGCATTCTTCCCGTCGCTGACCCTGACCGGTGTCGGTGGCTTTGAATCCGCCACGCTTGGCGACCTCTTCAAGTGGAGCAGCCGTGCATTCCTGCTGGGGCCTCTGGCCGGCACTTCACTGAATATTCCGATCTTCGATGGCGGCCGGCGCACGGCCAACCTGGCCAATGCCCGAGCACGGCACGAAGAGGAAGTGGCCAAGTATCGCCAGCAGGTGCTGACGGCATTCCGCGAGGTGGAGGACAGCCTGTCCGACATGCGCATCCTGGAAAGCCAGACGCGCACGCAGTCCGATGCGGTGGCAGCCGCCTCGCGCGCCGCCGCCATTTCGCGGACCCAGTACACGGAAGGCGCCGTGAACTACCTGGACGTGATCGATGCCGAGCGTACCGCGCTGCAGACGCGCCGAAGCGCGGTGCAACTGCAAAGCGTACAAGCGGCGGCCACGGTGAATCTCGTCCGCGCCCTTGGCGGTGGCTGGGATGGTGCGACGGGCACCCCGCCCGCACCGTCCGACGCATCCGTCGCACAACGCTAGTCCGTACCGCGCCCGGCCTCGGACCCCTGGGTGACACACCCCGAGGGAGTCCGATGCCTGGGCGCTTTTACTAACGCCAATGCGTCCCGCCGTGGCTCTCGCCAGCGGGGAACCGCCGGTAGTGGTATCATTCGCCCCCTTGCCATGCGTCGACACCTCTCGACGCCAAGGTAACGGCCGCCAGACATAATCAGTAGAAGAGCATTCGCGGCCTCTCGGGCGTACCCACGATCCTTTCGGGGTGACAGGCGCCCACAACCATTACTGACCTGCGGCAACGTCCGCTCCGCAACCGTCGCGCATGTTTCAAGGCGTCGGGTTGCGAAAGCAAGGTCCATCTCACATCGGATTTCCGTCTCCGCCGACGCGCGAGAGCGGCATTTTTTCCAATGGCTATCGACAAGCCGTCAGCGCGCGCCGCACGTACCGTGTGTTGCCAGATGACGCTGGCAGGTCGTGGCCTCAATCAGGAACAACTTGAATACAGGTACCACTCCGTTCACCGTTTCGGTGTACCCCATCCAACAAGCCCCGGGCGTATGGTTCGCGAACTACATGATCTCGGAGTACAGAAACGGCGCCGAGCGCGTCGTCGCCAACGTCTCGATGCGGCATGCCACGCATGGCTCCGAAGCAAAGGCCAAGCAAGCCGCCCGTCGCGCGGGTGAAAGCGTTGCCGTCCGCATGCGGCTACAGCAGCCAGCACACGCACACCATCGCATCATCGCGTCACGCAGCGTCACGACTACGACTACAGAAAGGAGCAATCTTGGCTAAAGAAGAACTGGTGGAATTCGGTGGCAAGGTCTCGGAAGTACTCCCGGACAACCGCTTCCGTGTCGTCCTGGAAAATGGCTTCGAGGTCTGGGCGTATTCGTCGGGGCGACTGAAGAAGAATCGCATCCGTGTTCTGGCTGGTGACCGCGTCACGCTCGAGATGTCGCCGTACGACCTGACGAAGGGCCGCATCAACTATCGTCACAAGTAAGTCCTGATCGACGCCAACGGCGCGGCGCTGCCTCATACCGGCATCTTCGCCGCGTGCCCGTTGGTGTCACAGACACCGGGCAGTGCACCGCCGGGAAACCGACCCCAGAAAAAACAAAACCCCGGAAGACCGCGATCTTCCGGGGTTCGCCGCCTATACAGATGTATTGGCGGAGACGGAGGGATTCGAACCCTCGATCCAGGTTTTGGCCCGGATGCTCCCTTAGCAGGGGAGTGCCTTCGACCTCTCGGCCACGTCTCCCAAACTTTTGTTGTGCAAGGGAGGCTGCACAACAGAGCGCGTATTCTAGCGAGGCAGTTTCGACTGGTCAACGAATTTCTCGTGACCCGTGACAAAAATCACGTCAATCCCGCCGCGCCAGAATCAGAAGCGGATCACGCCTGATCCAGCTCGAACACCTTGTGCAGCGCGCGCACGGCGAGCTCCATGTACTTCTCGTCGATCAGCACCGAGATCTTGATTTCCGAGGTGGAGATCATCTGGATGTTGATGCCCTCTTCCGACAGCGTGCGGAACATCTTGCTGGCGATGCCCACGTGCGAGCGCATGCCCACGCCCACCACCGACACCTTCGACACCTTCGGGTCGCCCGACACGCTGGCGGCGCCGATATGGGCCTTGACGCTATCGTTCAGGATGGTCAGCGCGCGCTGGTAGTCGCCGCGCGGCACGGTGAACGTGAAGTCGGTCTTGCCGTCCACCGACTGGTTCTGGATGATCATGTCGACGTCGATGTTGGCGTCGGCGATCGGGCCCAGGATCTGGTAGGCGATGCCCGGCTTGTCCGGCACGCCCAGCACGGTGATCTTGGCCTCGTCACGGGCAAACGCGATGCCGGAGATGACGGCTGCTTCCATTTCAGAATCTTCCTCAAAAGTAATCAGCGTGCCCGAGTGCATTTCCTGCTCGAGCGGCGTCAGGGGGTCGGTCAGCGACGACAGCACGCGCGTCTTCACGCGGTATTTGCCGGCGAATTCCACCGAGCGGATCTGCAGCACCTTGGAGCCCAGGCTGGCCATTTCCAGCATTTCCTCGAAGGTGATCTGGTCCAGGCGACGGGCGTCTTCCACCACGCGCGGATCGGTCGTGTACACGCCGTCCACGTCGGTGTAGATCAGGCACTCGTCCGCCTCGATGGCGGCGGCGATAGCCACGGCCGAGGTGTCCGAACCACCGCGACCCAGGGTCGTGATGTTGCCTTCGGTATCGATACCCTGGAAGCCGGTGATGACCACCACCTTGCCAGCGTCGAGATCGCCAAGGATGCGTTCGTCGTCGATCGACTCGATACGTGCCTTGGTGTGGGCCGAATCGGTCTTCACCGGCACTTGCCAGCCGGTGTAGCTGACCGCGTCGATGCCTTCGCCGTGCAGCGCGATGGCCAGCAGGGCCACGCTGGCCTGCTCGCCGGTCGAGGCCAGCATGTCCAGCTCGCGCGGATCGGGCTGCGCGGAGATTTCCTTGGCAAGGCCCAGCAGGCGATTGGTTTCGCCCGACATGGCCGAAGGCACCACGACTACGCGGTGACCTGCGCGGTGCCACTTGGCCACGCGCTTGGCGACATTCTTGATGCGTTCCGTGGAACCCATCGAAGTGCCGCCGTATTTGTGAACGATGAGAGCCATCTTCTTGTCGACGCCAGCGGTTGTGCAAAGCACACGAAATTACACCAAGGGCCGCGCTGCGTAAAGGCAAAAAGGCGAAAAAACCCGCAAAACGTGGTGTAAATGACGCCGTTTTCTTGTGAAAAATATTCACAAGCGAAAATAGATCTGTCCCTAATTACGTCGGCGCCGCGTCCTTGCTGGGGCGATTTACGGGCTCGGGAGGGGTCGGCCAACCCACTCCACGCGCCATCGCGGGGCGTGATCTATCGGTGCCGGCCAGCGTCGATGCATGCCCAGCCCAGCGGCCAGCACCAGCCCATCCTCGCTCCATAGCAGCGGCAGATGCGCGCGCCGCCAGGCGGGAATCGCCGCTTCCTGATAGGCCTGCTTGAGCGCGCGTGCCGGGCCTCCGGGACGCAGGACGATGCGCTCGCCCCCTTCCCTGCCCGCCAGTCGCAGCGGACGTCGCAGCACCGATTCCGGCACGCCGAAATCGTCATCGCGCGCGAAGTGCAGTTCGCCGCGCCATGCCGGCACCACGATGCGTGCCTCGCCGCGCCATTCGAACAGGAACGGTGCGGGCATGGCGGCTGGCACCGCATGACAGGCCAGCACACGGTCCCGAAAGCGTCGCAGGACCAGGCCGTCATGCGCGATTGCTGGTTCGCCGCCCTCGTGTTCGATCAACTGGCCTCGCATCGCGGCCAGACGGGCCGTCGACGGGGCCTGGGCGCCGAGATCACGCAGCCAGTGACGCAGCACCGCGTCGGCGTGTTCAGGAGCCAGGGCGCGCAGGCCCGCAAGGTTCAGTTCTGAAATGGTGTCGGCATCGCGCCCCGCGCCGACCAGCCTGGCCAGCGATTGCGCGGCCTGCGCATCGAGCATGCCGGCGGCCTGCCCAAAATGCGCGGCGGCCTGGGTCACGTTGTCGTAGAGGGCCGGGAATGCCTGCAGCAGCGCCGGCAGATGCGCGCGCAGTGCGTTGCGGGCGAAGCGGGTATCGGCATTCGAGGGGTCGTCGATCCAGCGCAGGGCATGGAGCGCGCAATAGGCATCGATCTCAGCGCGCGAGACATCGAGCCATGGCCGCAGCAGTTGCACGTCGCCCTGCGCGTCCAGCGCGCGGCGCGCAGGCATGCCCGCCATGCCTGCCACTCCGGTGCCACGGAACAGCCGCAGCAGCACCGTCTCCACCTGGTCGTCGCGATGATGGGCAAACAGCAATAGCTGCGCGCCCTGCTCGCGGCACATGCGCCCCAGCGCCGCATGGCGCGCGCGGCGCGCCGCGGCCTCCAGGCCCTCGCCGGCCTTCGGCTGCACGCTCACGCGCGTGGTGGTCAGCGTGACGCCCAGCCCGGCACACAGTCCGGCGCAGAACACGTCCCACTCGTCGGCCTGCGCCTGCAGGCCGTGGTGCACGTGCAGCGCCACCAGGCGCGCGAGCGGCCAGGTCGACGCCAGCGCGGCACGCGCCGCGTGCAGCAGCGCGACGGAATCGCGCCCGCCGGACAGCGCCACCGCGACGGTGGCCGGTTGCGCATCGCCAGAAACGACAAAGGCCGCACTGGCCTGTAGAGCCTGTGCGACCTTGTCGGTCAGACGCGCGGTCAGGGGCGTCGGATCATCGGCACTCACATCATTCCTGGGCGCCGGTTTCCTTGAACTTGCCATAAGCCATCAGGCGCTCGTGACGGCGCGCCTGCAGTTCCTTGACGCTCATGCCCTGGAACTGACGCAGCGATTCGGCCAGCGTGCGCTTGAGCATCGTGGCCATGCCCTTCGGATCGCGATGCGCGCCGCCCAGCGGCTCGCTGACGATCTTGTCGATCAGGCCCAGCGCCTTCAGACGGTGCGCGGTCAGGCCCAGCGCCTCGGCGGCTTCCGGTGCCTTCTCGGCGGTCTTCCAGAGGATCGACGCGCAGCCTTCCGGCGAGATCACGGCATACGTGGCGAATTGCAGCATCTGCACGACGTCGCCCACGGCAATCGCCAGCGCACCGCCCGAACCGCCCTCGCCGATGATCGTCGCGATCAGCGGTACCTTCAGGCCAGCCATCACGTAAAGGTTGTGGCCGATCGCCTCGGACTGGCCACGCTCCTCGGCGTCGATGCCGGGGAATGCGCCCGGCGTATCGACGAACGTGAAGATCGGCAGGCCGAACTTGTCGGCCAGTTCCATCAGGCGCTTGGCCTTGCGGTAGCCCTCGGGCTTGGACATGCCGAAGTTGCGCAGCGCGCGTTCCTTCGTGTCACGACCCTTCTGGTGGCCGATGACCATGCACGCCTGCCCGTTGAAGCGGGCCAGGCCGCCGACGATCGACAGGTCGTCGGCAAACGCACGGTCGCCGTGCAGCTCATGGAAGTCGGTGAAGATCTCGCGCACATAGTCCAGCGTGTACGGACGCTGCGGGTGACGCGCGATCTGCGCAACCTGCCACGGGGTCAGGCTGGCGTAGATATCCTTGGTCAGCTGCTGGCTCTTGCCGGCCAGCCGCGAAATCTCTTCGGAAATATCGACAGCCGAATCGTCCTGCACAAAGCGCAGTTCTTCGATTTTTGCCTCGAGCTCGGCAATCGGCTGCTCGAAATCTAGGAAGGTGGTTTTCATAAAGACGCGGACCTGTCTGTGAAGGGGCGCATTCTACCGGAAAAAATCCACGGTACTGCTACCCAATATGTTGATTCCTATGCATTTTTGGCAGGAATCAACGCTCTCACTACGGAATTCTGTCTGCTTCGGTTACTAATACGTCACTGGAAGCGGGTCGAGACTACGCCACATGTACCAGGTGGCCACGGTGCGCCAGGGCTCCCAGTTGGCCGCTACCTCGCGCGCCTCGCTGCGTGTGACGGGTTCCCCACTGAAATAGTTGGCCGAGATCGCGTTGATCAGCCCGACATCGTCCAGCGGCAATACATTCGGCCGCATCAGATTGAACATCAGGAACATCTCTGCCGTCCAGCGCCCGATGCCGCGGATCTGCGTCAGCTCGGCGATCACGGCCTCGTCGTCCATGCCCGCCCATTCCTTGACGTGCACCGTGCCGGCCTTGAAATGCTCGGCCAGGTCGATGATGTACTCGGCCTTGCGTTTGGACAACCCGCACCCCGCCAGTTGTTCCGTGCCCGCCTTCAGAAACTGGGCCGGCGTCACACGCGGGCACAGCGTCACCAGACGTTCCCACACCGACTGCGCGGCCTTGACCGAGATCTGCTGGCCGACGATGGAGCGCGCCAGCGTGATGAACGGGTCGTCGCGCGACACCAGGTGCGCGGGCCCGTACGTCGGAATCATCTTGCGCAGGATGCGGTCGCGCTTCATCAGGTCGGCGCAGGCCTCGTCCCAATAGGCCGGGCGCACGGCGTCGACCACCGTTTCCACGGGCAGCGGTACGGCCTGGGCTTCGGGCAGGTCGGGCTTGCGACTCTTGGCGGCCTTGGCCGCCGGAACCTTGGCTGCCGGAATCTTGGCCGCAGGCGTCCTGGCCACATCCTTGGCCGCCACCCGGGGCGCCTGCTTGCCCGCCGTCTTGCCGGCAGGCTTGGGCGCCACGGCTGCAGGCTTCGGCTTGCGCGCGGCAGCGTTCAAGCACGCCTCCACTCGGTGGCACCGCCCGGCTTGTCTTCCAGCACCACGCCCGCCGCCAGCAGTTCCGCGCGGATGCGGTCGGCTTCGGCGAAGTTGCGCTCGGCCTTGGCGGCCCGGCGCGCAGCGATCTGTGCTTCGATCTGCTCGCCGCTCAGGCCATCCACGGCCACGCCACCCTGCAGGAAGGTATGCGGGTCGCGCTCGAGCAGGCCCAGCGTGCCGGCCAGCGCCTTGAGCTGGTGGGCAGCCTGGACCGAAGCCGTGCGATTGACTTCGCTGGCCAGGTCGAACAGCACCGACATGGCGATCGGCGTGTTGAAGTCGTCGTTCATGGCCTCGGCAAAGCGCTTGGCGTGCGGATCTTCCCAATCCACCGCGCAACCGCCGGGCTGCGTTTCCTTCAGGGCCGTGTACAGGCGCGTCAGCGCATGGCGGGCATCGTCCAGATGGGCGTCGCTATAGTTCAGCGGGCTACGGTAGTGTGCGCGCAGGATGAAGAAGCGCACGACCTCGGGGTCGTATTCCTTCAGCACTTCGCGGATCGTGAAGAAATTGCCGAGCGATTTCGACATTTTCTCGTCGTTGATGCGCACGAAGCCGTTGTGCATCCACAGGTTCACGAACGGCTTGCCGCTGGCGCCTTCGGACTGGGCAATCTCGTTCTCGTGGTGCGGGAACTGCAGGTCCGCGCCACCGCCGTGAATGTCGAAATGCTCGCCCAGCAGCGTGCAGCTCATGGCCGAGCACTCGATGTGCCAGCCCGGCCGGCCGCTGCCCCACTTCGAATCCCACTTGCTCTCGGGCGGCTCGCTTTCCTTGGCCGATTTCCACAGCACGAAGTCGAGCGGGTCCTGCTTGGCGTCGTTGGCGCTCACGCGTTCGCCAGCGCGCAGGTCTTCCAGCGACTTGCCGGACAGCTTGCCGTAGCCGTCGAACTTGCGCACCGAGTAGTTCACGTCGCCGTCGGCGGCCTGGTAGGCCAGACCCTTGGCTTCGAGCTTCTCGATGATGTTGAGCATCTGCGGCACGAATTCGGTGGCGCGCGGCTCGTAGTCGGGCCGGATGATGCCCAGCGCCGCCGCATCCTCATGCATGTACTGGATGAAGCGGGTGGTGAGCTGACCGATGGTTTCGCCGTTCTCGGCGGCGCGACGGATGATCTTGTCGTCGATATCGGTGATGTTCTGCACGTACGTCACATCGTAGCCGGCGGTGCGCAGCCAGCGGTGCACCATGTCGAACACCACCATCACGCGCGCATGGCCGACGTGGCAGTAGTCGTACACGGTCATGCCGCACACGTACATGCGGACCTTGCCGGGTTCGATAGGCACGAAAGGCTGCTTCTCACGCGCGAGCGTGTTGTAGATGTTGAGTTGCTGCATGGAGCGATGTGAGTGGGTGATGGTGCGGTGCGCGCCATGGCGCACGGGCCCCATATCTTACCGGAACGTTGCGGGTCCGGCCCGGGACGCGGTTCGGCATTGCGGCCTGTCCTGCACGCCGCGCCGCTTTGCTAGAATGCCGCGGAGTATAACGGACCGCCCTTACATGAGCCTGCACCTGCCTTTCCCGATTTCCGCGACCAGCCGCCGGGGCGCCGCCCGTTTCGCCGTGGCCGGCGCGCTGGCCACGGCCGCGCTGGTTGCCGCCCTGGCAGCCATGCCGGCCTCGGCACAGAACGGACCGATGACCGTGCCGGCGGCGCCGGCCGCCGTCAGCGGCGTGGCTTCGGCGGACCCCGGCATGGTGCCGGCGCAGAAGGCCGTCAACGACAAGCGCTACGAAGACGCCATCAAGCAGTACGACAAGGTGCTGGCCAGCAACCCGCGCAACGCCCAGGCCCGCTTCCAGCGCGCGTGGGCCATGGCGCAGGCCGGTCACGACGACGACTCGATCCGCGCCTTCTCCGAGATGGCGCAGGACTTTCCCGAGCTGCCCGAGCCGCACAACAACCTGGGCCTGCTCTACGCCAAGCGTGGCGACCTGAAGCGCGCCGAGGCCGAACTACTGCTGGCCATCGATGCCAAACCCGACTACGCGATTGCCTACAGCAACCTGGGCGACGTGTACCGCCGCCTGGCCGAAAACGCCTACGGCAACGCGCTGCGCCGCAATCCGGGCGACACGCGCGCCGCGGCCAGCCTGCGCCAGCTAGGCGTGGCAGCCCCGGCTCCGGCCAGTGCCCCGGCCGCCGCGCCCGCCAGGCGCAAGGCGCCGGCCAGCGCACCGGCGGCCCGCTAAGTCACGCGGCGGCGCCGGCACCGGCGCTGCCGCACCCCGATCTGCCTTACCTGTATTGAAAGACGGAGTTCCAGACATGACCCTTTCCCGCCGCATCGTCCTGGCCGGCCTGATGGCCACCGCCGCCGCCCTGTCCCCGCTGGCCGCCATGGCGCAGGGCGCCAGCCCGGCCGCCGCCGCACCGAAGGCCGAGCGTGTACAGTTCGCCACCAGCGCCGGCAAGTTCACCATCGAGGTGTACCCCGATGCCGCGCCCAAGACCGTGGCCAACTTCATGGAATACGTGAAGAGCGGGTTCTACAACGGCACGATCTTCCACCGCGTGATCAACGGCTTCATGGTGCAAGGCGGCGGCTTCGACCGCGACATGAAGGAAAAGGCCACGCGCGCGCCGATTCCCCTGGAATCGCAGAACGGCCTGAAGAACAAGGCCGGCACGGTTGCCATGGCACGCACGTCGAACCCGAACTCCGCCACCGCGCAGTTCTTCGTCAATGTGGTGGATAATCCGAACCTCGACTACCCGCAGCCCGATGGCAACGGATATGCCGTATTCGGCAAGGTGGTGGAAGGCATGGACACGATCGACAAGATCAAGACCTCGCCGACCACGGCCTATGGTGCCATGCGCAACGTACCGGCCGCGCCGATCGTGATCGAGTCTGCCACCGTCGTCACCAAGTAACTCTGCGCCCGCCCCCGCGCGGGCCTAACCGTCACCGTACAGAGGTAACCCATGAGCAAGGTACAACTCCAAACGACGCAAGGCGTCATCACCATCGAACTGGACGCCGAAAAGGCCCCGAAGTCGGTGGAGAACTTCCTGTCGTACGTGCGCAAGGGCCACTATGACAACACGATCTTCCATCGCGTGATCAAGAACTTCATGATCCAGGGCGGCGGTTTCGAGCCGGGCATGAAGCAGAAGGACACCGACGCGCCGATCGAGAACGAAGCCGGCAATGGCCTGAAGAACGACCGCTACACGGTTGCCATGGCCCGCACCAACGCCCCGCACTCGGCCACGGCCCAGTTCTTCATCAACGTGGTGGACAACGACTTCCTGAACTTCAGCTCGCCCACGCCGCAAGGCTTCGGCTACGCCGTGTTCGGCAAGGTCGTGGAAGGCACCGACGTCGTGGACGCCATCAAGGGCGTGCGCACTAACAGCTCGGGCTTCCACCAGGACGTGCCGATGGACGACGTGGTGATCCAGAAGGCCACCATCATCGAGTAATCCGACGGCAACGTTCCAATCCGACTGCGGCATGCCGCGCCGGGTGAACCCACCTGACCGAAACGCATGACCGCATTCGACCGCACGCCGGCGGCCGCACCAATCGAGGTGCAGGCGCCGGCGTGGTTCATTTCAGACCTGCATCTCACGCCCGGCATGCCCCGCACGCTGGCCGCGTTCGAGCGCGTGCTGGCGCAGGCCGGCAGCCAGGCGCGCACGCTGTTCATCCTGGGTGACTTCTTCGAGTTCTGGGTGGGCGACGAAGAGACCGCGACGCCGTTCGCGGCAGGCGTGGCCGCGGCATTGCAGCGACTGGCCCAGTCCGGTGTGACCATCTACCTGATGCACGGCAATCGCGATTTCCTGATTGGCCGGCGTTTTGCCAGGGCGGCCGGCGCCACGCTGCTGCCCGATCCGTCGATCATCGTCTGCAACGGCCAACGTGTGGTGCTGAGCCATGGCGACATGCTGTGCATCGACGATCCGCGCTACAACCGCTTCCGCCGGTGGACGCGCAAGGGCTGGGTGCAGCGACTGTTCCTGATGCTGCCGCTTGCCACGCGCCTGAAGATCGCGCGCCGGCTGCGGGCCGACAGCGAGGCGGGCCGCGCTCGCCATGACAGCCGGGACGACGGCGCCGCCCTGCCCGACTATGGCGATGCCGATCCTGCCGAGGTCGACGCACTGCTGGCAGCGAACAACGCGCGCACGCTGGTGCATGGCCACACGCACCGCCCTGCCCGCCACGCCCATGCCCATGGCGATCGCTGGGTACTGACCGACTGGGACCTCGATGGCCGCCATCCGCGCGCAGCCGTGCTGCAACTGGACGCCGGCGGCTTCAGCCTGCTGCCGCAGGTGGAATGACCATGCCCCCCATTCGGCAAACCGGACCACGCCGCGCAGCGTGCCGGGCCACGGCCTGGACGCCTATTTCATCAGGCGACGCAGCTCGCTCGCGTCGAAACGGTCATTCGGGGTGTTCTCGAGATGCTCGCCGAGCCGGTCGAGCGCGGCCAGCACGGCCTCGATGCGGTCATGCTGCTTGGCCGCGTTGTCGATCAGGCTCTTGAGCGCCAGCGATACCGGATCGTCGGCATTCGGCGTGATGCCGTAGGCCGAGAACTCCTGCCTGGCGCCCTGCTGCGCGGCCGGCGCGTCGGGCATGATGATGCGGGCCGGAATGCCCACCGCGGTAGCGCCCGGCGGCACCGGCTTGAGCACCACGGCATTCGATCCCACGCGCGCACCGTCACCGACCACGAAGCCGCCCAGCACCTTGGCGCCGGCACTGACCACCACGCCCGCACCCAGGGTGGGATGGCGCTTCTGGCCCTTGTAGAGCGACGTACCACCCAGCGTCACGCCCTGGTAGATCGTGCAGTCGTCGCCAATTTCAGCCGTTTCGCCAATCACCACGCCCATGCCGTGGTCGATGAATACGCGGCGCCCGAGCCGTACCGCCGGATGAATCTCGATACCGGTCAGCCAGCGCGACCAGTGCGAGATCCAGCGTCCCAGCCAGTGAAAACCGCCACCCCAGCACGCGTGCGCCAGGCGGTGGAATATCACCGCGTGCAGCCCCGGATAGCAGGTCAGTACTTCCAGGCGGCTGCGTGCGGCGGGGTCGCGCCGCATGATGGCATCGATATCTTCCTTCAGGCGAGTGAACATCTTGGTCGTGTCGTGTTGCCGCGCCGATGCGCCATTCACTGAGCGTGCAAACGCGTGCGAATGGTCGCCGGCGCGGTCATTAGCCGGTCGTGTACTTCTTGAATTGGGGGACGGCCTGGGCGCGTGCGAGCAGCGAGTGTAAGAGATTTGTACGCCTGCCGCCGAGCCCTGAGGCCATCAGGGGCTTTCGTGTCGCGGCGGCTTCAACATCGCGACGGCTGGCCAACGCCGGCGCGCGCGGCCACCTGGCGTGCAGCCAGTTGGGGCGATGCGTGGCGCGCGGGATGCCGCGCGTCTTGTGCCGGGTTGAACATCACGGTTGGTTTTCCTTGTTGCCGTCTTCTGCCTGCCCATTGTGGGCGTCTTGCCTGCCGGCGCTGCCGCCCGCAAGCATCATGCGCTTGGCGATGCCGCGCAGGATATTGACCTCTTCGCGTTCGAGTCCGGCCCGGGCAAACATGCGCCGCAGGCGCGGCATCAGTTTGCGCGGATTGTCCGGATCGAGAAATCCGATGGCCACCAGCCCCGCCTGCAGATGGCCGAACATCGACTCAACCTGCTCCGTCGTGGCGGGCTCACCAGCATAGCCGATATTCGGCGTACCGTCCGGAACGTCGCCCGTGCCATCCTGCGCCTCCAGCAGCGCCAGGCGCATCTCGTAGGCGATCAACTGCACCGCCTGCGCCAGGTTCAGCGACGCATAGGCCGGATTGGCCGGAATATGCGTCACGGCCGAGCATTGCAGCACCGCTTCGTTGGGCAATCCGTAGCGCTCGTTGCCGAAGACAAAGGCGATGACGCCGTCGTCGTCGGCCGCCAGGACCTCTCGGCCCCGCGCCGCGGCAGCGCGCGGCAACAGGCGCGGCGGGCCGAATTCACGCTGGCGCGCGGTCATCGCCACGGTGAACGCCGTGCCAGCCAGCGCGCTTTCGATGGAGTCGACGATGCGTGCTCCGGCCAGCACGTCGTCGGCGCCGCTGGCCATGGCCACCGCGTCGGGATGGGTCAGCACCGCGGCCTCGCGCGGCGACACCAGCACCATGCTGCCCGGCGCGTCGCCAAAGCCCATGGTCTTCATCGCCCGCGCGACGGAACCGACGTTGCCGGGATGGCTGGTTTCCACCAGCACCACCCGGACACGCGAAAAAATGCCGAAAGCGCCACTGGCGGCGGTATCCACGGGATCTGGCCCGGCCTGCGTATTCAGTGCGTCAGTCATCTGGAGTGCCCCACTGGGGACGTTTGCCGCCATCGACTCGTGCAGCGGGCCGGGTTCCTATACAATGCAGCCTTCCATTTGCGGGGCGGCGCCCAATCCGGCGACGCCCCTCGTTCTTCTACAATCTGTTGTGCTGTTCGGCCATTGCCGGGCTTCATCGCGCGCCGACCGCCATTTCGTGGCGGACGCCGCTGTGCGAATGCTGCCCGCGCGGCCCCTGGAGAGATTCATGCATCCGATGCTCAATATTGCCGTCAAGGCGGCCCGCAAGGCGGGATCCATCATCAACCGCGCGTCGATGGACGTCGACCTGATCCGCGTTACGCGGAAACAGCACAACGATTTCGTGACCGAAGTCGATCGCGCTGCCGAAGCGGCCATCATCGAGATCATCCGCACCGCCTACCCCGAGCACGCCATTCTAGCGGAAGAGTCCGGCCAGTCCTGGGCTGAAGGCGACGAGCAGAGCGAATTCACCTGGGTCATCGACCCCCTGGACGGCACCACCAACTTCATCCACGGCTTTCCGCAATACGCGGTGTCGATCGGCCTGCTGCACAAGGGCGTGCCGTCGCAGGCCGTGGTCTACGATCCCACGCGCGACGAACTGTTCACGGCCAGCAAGGGCGCTGGCGCGTTCCTGAACAACCGCCGCATCCGCGTGACGCGCCGCGACAAGCTGGCCGACTGCCTGATCGGCACGGGTTTCCCGTTCCGCGACCTCGAAGGCGTCGATGAATACCTGGAAATGTTCTCGCTGATGACGCGTAGCTGCGCCGGCCTGCGTCGCCCGGGCGCCGCCGCGCTGGACCTGGCCTACGTGGCCTGCGGCCGCCTGGACGGCTTCTTCGAACGCGGCCTGAAGCCGTGGGACATGGCTGCCGGCATGCTGCTGATCACCGAAGCAGGCGGTCTGGTGGGCAACTACGCTGGCGAATCGCGCCAGATGGAACAAGGCGAAGTGATGGCGGGCAACCCGAAGGCTTTCGCGCAGATGGTGCGCCTGCTGTCGCCGTTCTCGCTGGACAACGCCAAGCCCACCCTGAAGCCGATCGGCGAGTAATCAGGCAAACGCAGCATCAGCTGCTGGTATCGAGGGAGCACGCGGCGGGAAGTACCTGCCCCGTCAGCCCCTCGGTGCCGCCCCGCACGGCACAGTTCCATGTGCCGTCCACCAGGCGCCCCACAGTGATGCGGGTGCCCTTGACCGCCGGATGCACGTCGCCGTCGAGCACGACCACGATGCTGCCCGAGCCATTGGCATTGAACACGAACGTGTTGGCCGTGGCGGTCAGTTGCGACTTGATATAGCCCAGCGTATCGGCCGGATCCGGGAACTCGTTGACGCCATGTTGCAGGCGTTCCTCGACCGGGATCTTGTAGGCCGACGCCTCCCAGAACGCGCGTTGGATCTGGGACTTCACGACAAAATTCTGATACGTGGGAATGGCAATCGCGGCCAGAATGCCCACGATTGCCACCACGACCATCAGCTCGATCAGCGTGAACCCACGGTGTGGCGCTGGCCGCCAGGCCATGCGCCACACCGGAGCCCCCACTGCGGCCCTCCCCGGCCATCTTCCCGTCCGTGCTTTTTTCATTTCGCGACCCGTCTTGTTGCCAGCCTCTGCGTGCCGGATACGCACTGACTTATCCAAGGACCGTGCCAGGCCAAATTGCCCCCTGAATTGACACTTTTTGTCGGAAACATCTGGTTACAGGTGCCTGCGGGTGACAGTTTTGTCGCTATTGGCCCCGCAACTGACAAAAGTCGTCGCATTGCCCGCGATTTTGAGAATCCGGCACGGATCTTTTGACTTGCGCCACATAAGGTGTGCTTCGTATACCCAATTGCTTGCGCCCCCTAATCACCGTGTGTATTTTTACACACGGATCTACCGAAGGAGGCGTTTTGCATTCAACGGCATTGATCCGCCAACTCGAACAGGAGGGGTGGCGCCTGGTTCGCTACAAGGGCAGCCATCTCACCTACAAGCATCCGAAGCGCACCCAGATCGTCACCGTGCCCCATCCCAGGAAGGACCTGCCCATGGGCACGGTTCGCAGCATCCTGCGCACGGCAGGCATCTGAGGCGCATGCAACCTATGGAGAAGAATCACATGGAATTTCCGATTGCCATCCACAAGGACAGCGGCAGCGTCTACGGCGTGACGGTGCCTGATGTGCCCGGCTGCCACTCGGCGGGCGAGACCATCGAGGACGCCATTCGCAATGCACGCGAGGCCATTACCAGCCACTTCGAAGTACTGCTGTCGCTGGAAGAGAAGATCGAGGCCAGGCCCACGCCGATTGCCACGCTGTCCGCGCGCGCGGAGTTCGCGGGCGCAGTCTGGGCTCTGGCAGACGTCGACATGGAAAAGCTGGATGCCACCGCGGAGCGCATCAATATCAGCCTGCCCCGCTTCGTGTTGCACAAGATCGACATGTTCGTCGGCGCCCGGCACGAGACGCGCAGCGGCTTTCTGGCCCGGGCCGCGATGGAGACGATGAGCAGCAAGGGATGAGGGCGCGACAAAAGCGCAAATCCGAGGCAAAAATGAGAATCGGGCACAGGGCCAGCGCGCGCCCAGGCAGTAAAATGCCGCTTTGCGCCGCGGTCCTGGCCGCGCAGGTCGTCACCGGTAGCCTCTGACGACCTGCCGGACCGGCGGCAACCGATATACCGGCGGCACCGATGGCGGGCCGCCCGAGAGGAATGCATGTCCGCAGAAGCCCTTCCCAACCTGTCCACGACCACCGCCGGCGACACGCCGGTGGAGCATGACATCGTCGAAGCCGGCAACGGTACCGTGTCCGCCGAAACGCTGGCTGCCGCGGAAGGCACGCCACGCAGCGGGGGAACCGGCAAGGCGGGCAAGGCCGAGAAGGCCGACAAAGCTGAAAAACAGACGCCCATGATGTTGCAATACATGCGCATCAAGGCGGACCATCCGGACACCCTGCTCTTCTACCGGATGGGCGACTTCTATGAACTGTTCCACGACGACGCCGAGAAGGCCGCGCGCCTGCTCGACATCACGCTGACGTCGCGCGGGCAGTCGGGCGGTGTGCCGATCCGCATGGCCGGCATTCCGTTCCATTCGGTGGACCAGTATCTTGGGCGCCTGGTCAAGCTGGGCGAATCGGTGGCGATCTGCGAGCAGATTGGCGATCCCGCCACGAGCAAGGGGCCCGTCGAACGCAAGGTGGTCCGTATCGTCACGCCGGGCACGCTTACCGATGCGGCACTGTTGCCCGACAAATCCGACAGCTACCTGCTGGCCGTGCACCAGCAAACCACGCGCCGGGGCGTCGGCAAGACCGGCCTGGCGTGGCTGAATCTGGCCAGCGGCGAACTGCGCTTGATGGAATGCGATGCCGCCCTGCTGTCTCGCGAGCTGGAACGCATCCGTCCGGCCGAGGTGCTCTATGCCGACGGCATCGACCTACCCGCGCTGACCTGCGCCCGGACGCGCCTGCCGGAATGGCATTTCGACCAGGAAGCCGGCACACGTCGGCTGCGCGAGCAGATCGGCGTGGCGAGCCTGGAGCCGTTCGGTTGCGCCGGGCTCGGTGCTGCGCTTGGCGCAGCGGGTGCGCTGCTCAACTATGCCGCCACCACGCAAGGCCAGTCGCTGCGCCACGTGCAGGGCGTGACCGTGGAGCGCGAGTCCGAGTTCATCGGGCTCGATACCGCAACACGGCGCAATCTCGAACTGACCGAAACCCTGCGCGGCGGCGAATCGCCCACGCTGTTCTCGCTGCTCGATACCTGCTCGACGACGATGGGCAGCCGCGCGCTGCGCCACTGGCTTCACCACCCGTTGCGCGATCCCGCACTGCCCCGCGCGCGCCAGCAAGCCATCGGCGTCCTGATCGGGCAAGACCCCGACACCGTGCGCGCCACGCTGCGCAAGCTGTGCGACGTGGAACGCGTGACGGCGCGCCTGGCGCTGCTGTCGGCGCGGCCGCGCGACCTGTCTTCGCTGCGCGACACGCTCAAGGCGCTGCCATCGGTGCAGGAGAGCGTCGTCGCCGCGCAGCAGTCGCCGCTGCTGGCCCAGACGATGGACGAGCTGGAAGTGCCGGCGGAATGCCTGTCGCTACTGACACGGGCCGTGGCCGAGGAACCCTCGACGGTGCTGCGCGACGGCGGCGTGATCGCGCGCGGCTACGACGCGGATCTGGACGAGTTGCGAGACATCTCCGAGAACTGCGGCCAGTTCCTGATCGACCTGGAGACCCGCGAGCGCCAGCGCACCGGCATCGCCAACCTGCGCGTCGAGTACAACCGCGTGCACGGCTTCTACATCGAGGTCACGAACGGCCAGGCCGACAAGGTGCCCGACGACTACCGGCGCCGCCAGACGCTCAAGAACGCCGAGCGCTATATCACGCCTGAACTGAAGGCCTTCGAGGACAAAGCACTGTCCGCGCAGGACCGCGCGCTGGCGCGCGAGAAGCAACTCTACGAAGCATTGCTCCAGGCGCTGCTGCCGCATATCGGCAGCCTGCAGCGCGTGGCGGGTGCCCTGGCCCGCCTCGACGTGCTGGCCACGCTGGCCGAACGCGCCCGCACGCTCGACTGGAACCAGCCCGAGCGCGTGACCGAGAACGTGATCGACATCTCGCAGGGCCGGCACCCGGTTGTGGAAGGCCAGTTGGCCGCCGAATCGGTCGCCTTCATCGCCAATGACTGCCAGCTCAACGAAGCACGCAAGCTGCTGCTGATCACCGGCCCGAACATGGGTGGTAAATCGACGTTCATGCGCCAGACGGCATTGATCGTGCTGCTGGCCTGCGTGGGCGCATGGGTGCCGGCGCGCAACGCCGTGATCGGGCCGATCGACCGCATCTTCACGCGCATCGGCGCCGCCGACGACCTGGCCGGCGGACGTTCGACGTTCATGGTTGAAATGACCGAAGCGGCGGGCATCCTGCACAACGCCACACCTTCGAGCCTGGTGCTGATGGACGAAATCGGGCGCGGCACGTCGACGTTCGATGGCCTGGCGCTGGCCTGGGCGATTGCGCGTCACATGCTGTCGCACAATCGCAGCCATGCGCTGTTCGCCACGCACTATTTCGAACTGACGCAGCTGCCGCAGGAGTTTCCGCAGGCGGCCAACGTCCACCTGTCCGCAGTGGAGCATGGCGACGGGATCGTGTTCCTGCACTCGGTGGAGGATGGTCCCGCCAGCCAGAGCTATGGCCTGCAGGTTGCCCAATTGGCCGGGGTGCCGCAACCGGTGATCCGCGCCGCGCGCAAGCACCTGGCATGGCTGGAGCAGCAATCGGCCGATGCCACGCCGACCCCGCAGATGGATCTGTTCGCGGCGCCCACCACACCACTGGACGATGACGCGGATGAGCCCGTGGCACGAGGCGCCACGGCCGAGCAGACGGCGGCACGCGAAGCACTCGAGGCCTTGGCCGATATCGACCCGGACAGCCTCTCGCCGCGCGAAGCGCTGGAAGCGCTGTATCGGCTCAAGATCCTTGCGGAACCCGTGCGTCAGGCATGACCGGCAGTCACGGCTCCGCGCGCGTGGCCGTGGCAGCGGCCGTCCTGGCCTGTTGCCTCATGGTGGCAGCCGCCGCGCATGCGGCGCGCGCCAGCAAGGTGACACCGCCGCCGACACCCACGGCGCAACTCACGCGCATCGCGCTGGTTGCAGATGTGCCGCAGTGGCCCACGGCGGAAGCCGACACGTCCGCACTGTTCGATCAGATCAGCGCGCAGCAGGTGGCGCTGATCGTGCATGCGGGCGGCATCAAGGGCGACACGGAGTCGTGCGGCGATGCCGTGCTTGGCGCACGGCTGCGCGTGCTTGACGACTCGCCCGCGCCATTGCTGTTCGTACCCGGCGAAACGGACTGGGCCGAATGCCAGAAGCCCATCAACGGCAAGTTCGACGCCGTGGAGCGCCTCAACCGGCTGCGCGAACTGTACTTTCCGGTGGATACCACGCTGGGGCGACGCACGTTGCCGGTGGTACGCCAGTCGGACCAGGCGATGTTC
This sequence comes from Cupriavidus pauculus, assembly GCF_022179805.1. GTDB lineage: Bacteria > Pseudomonadota > Gammaproteobacteria > Burkholderiales > Burkholderiaceae > Cupriavidus > Cupriavidus pauculus_E. The sequence continues at coordinate 314,460 of NZ_BPUO01000001.1, forward strand.
CGCAGCTTTCGCGAGAACGTGCGGCTCGTGGCCGGCAACGTGATGGTGGTGGGACTGAACCTGCCGGGCGACAACAATCACTACCGCAGCGAAGGCGGCCGCAATGGCGAATTCGAGGACCGGCGCGAAGCCAACCGCCAGTGGCTGGCCCGCGCGTTCTCGGTGGCTGCGCAACGCGACCTGCCCGGCATCCTGGTGGTCGCGCATGCCGACCCCGCGTTTGGCAACGGTTGGGAAAAGCGTGGCAAGCCTTCCCTGCTCGATGGCTTCCTGCATCGGGGCACGCGGGATGGCTATCAGGAGTTCAAGCGTCAGCTGCGTGACCTGACCGTGAAATTTCCGGGACAGGTGTTACTGGTACATGCAAGCGACAGTGGCTTCAGCGTCGACAAGCCACTGCGTGACGCGGCGGGCAAGGTGGTGGGCAACTTCACGCGCGTGGCATTGCCGATTGGCAGCCCATCGCACTGGGTCGAACTGACGATCACCCCGGGCACGCGTTCGGTCTTCCAGGTGCAACTGCAGGACGGGCCCAGGAACTAGCTGGCACCGACCCGGCAGAGTTGACACAGGTCATGGATGCGTGACCCGGACAACCAAAGAAAAGATAAAGAAAAAGCCGGCTTTCGCCGGCTTTTTCAGTTTCGCGATGACCTGGTCGCGTTTCGCTCAAATGGCTTTCTGCGATTCGGTATCGAATCAGTGCAGCGTGCGCGGGCTTTCGCCCTCGGCGTCGTCCTCGTCTTCGTCGACGACTTCGATGCCGGATGCGCCATGCGCGTGACCGTGTTCGACTTCCTCGGCGGTGGCTTCACGCACTTCGGACACCTTGAGCGAGAAGCGCAGCGCCATGCCGGCCAGCGGGTGATTGCCGTCGAGCACCACCTTGTCTTCGGCGACGTCGGTCACCGTGTAGATGATCGAATCCTCGTCATCGCCGTCTTCGGGTACGCCCTCGAACTGCATGCCCACTTCCAGCGGCTCGGGGAAACGATCGCGCGGCTCGACCTTCACGAGGTCGGCATCGTAGTCACCAAATGCCTCTTCGGGCTCCAGCTGCAGTTCGGTATCGAAGCCGGCCTCGTGGCCGTCCAGCGCTTCCTCGATTTTGGGGAACGTGCCATCATACCCGCCGTGCAAATAGACCATGGGCTCATCGGATTCCTCGATGAGGTTGCCCTGCGCGTCCGACAGCTTGTACATCACGGACACCACCGTGTTCTTAGCGATTTTCAATTCTTGACTCCATGAGCGATTCCGCATTATACGCGCAGGCCCTGCCTGCGGGCCCCATTGATCCCGACGCACCGCTCACGTTGCTCGGGGGCATGACGCCCGCCGCCTTCATGCGTGACATATGGCACCGCAAACCGTTGCTGATTCGACAGGCCGTGCCCGGAATCGTGCCCCCAGTGTCGCGCGAAGCGCTTTTCGAACTGGCCGACCGGGACGATGTGGAATCGCGCCTGGTGTCGTACTTTCGCAACCGCTGGAAGCTCGAACACGGTCCGTTTGCCGAAGACAACCTGCCGTCACGCAAGACTGGTAAGTGGACACTGCTGGTGCAGGGCGTGAACCTGCACGACCAGGCGACAGCCGAGCTGATGAGCCAGTTCCGATTCGTGCCCGATGCACGGCTCGACGACGTGATGATCAGCTACGCCACCGATGGCGGCGGCGTGGGACCGCACTTCGATTCCTATGACGTGTTCCTGTTGCAAGTATCGGGCCGCCGCCGCTGGCGCATTTCGTCGCAGACCAAGCTCGACCTGATCCCGAACATGCCCCTCAAGATCCTGTCGGACTTCAGCGGCGAAGAGGAATGGGTGCTGGAGCCGGGCGACATGCTGTACCTGCCCCCGCAGTACGCGCACGACGGCGTGGCCGAGGGCGAGTGCATGACGGCATCGATTGGTTTCCGCGCACCGGCATACCGTGAGCTGGCAGGCCATTTCCTGGCCTGGCTGTCTGAAACGGTCGAGCATAACGAGGGACTCGAGGGCCGCTATGCCGATCCTGGCGAAACGGCCACTGCAACGCCTGCAATGCTGCCCGCCGGCCTGGCCCGCGCCGTGGCCGACCGCCTGCAGGCGCTCAAGTGGAACGCTGGCATGGTGTCGGAATTCCTGGGCTCGTACTTGTCGGAGCCCAAGCCGTCGGTGCAGTTCGAGGAGGTCGAGGAGATCAGCCTGAAGCAGTACACGAAGCTCGCCAAAACGCATGGCGTGGTACTTGCTCCTGCTTCCGTGGCGCTCTATGACCGCACGCACTTCTTCCTGAACGGCGAAGCATACGAACCGCCCGCGACGCTTGCCAAGTGGCTGCGCCGGCTGGCTGATGTGCGTCAACTCACGGCGCAAGAGGTAGCGGCGTGCGCGGCGCTACCAGATCTGATGGACACGTTTCATGACTGGACGCTGGAAGGCTGGTTGCAGATCGCGCCTGTAGGTGTGTAATTTTGCGTAACAGAATGAACCGGCATATTTTGCCTGTACACAAGGCGGGAAAACGCGGATATAATCGCCCGCTGGCTAGTACTGTGGACCACTGCACTGTCGGCACCCGGGAGAGCCTCATATTTGCAGTACAAGAGCGATAATTACCGGTAATTATTCATCGCCTGTTTTCGTTTTATTAAAAGTTAAAGGACGAACAATGAAGAAGTCTCTCCTGATCGCATCCCTGCTGGCTGCTGTTGCTCTGGCCGCCTGCGGCAAGAAGGAAGAAGCCGCTGCACCCGCAGCTGACACGGCTGCTTCGGCTCCGGCCGCTGCTGCTCCGGCTGACGCATCGGCACCCGCCGCCGCTGCTCCGGCCGCTGACGCTTCGGCTCCGGCCGCTGCTGCCGACGCTTCGGCTCCGGCTGCTGACGCTTCGGCTCCGGCTGCAAAGCAGTAATCGGATCTTTCCGATAACAAAAAAGCCGACCTTCGGGTCGGCTTTTTTGTTTGGGCGATTATCTCGTCGAGCTGTCATTTTCGACAGGCAGCATGCCGGCCGATTATGCCCGCACCGGCTGCCAGCCCAGTCCCTCTTCCTGATCCGCAATCAGAATGTCTTCTGGCAGCGTGCCCAGCACCGCAGCCAATGCCCCCGACGCCAGTTCGCGCGTATTGTTCTGCTTGCTCAGATGCGCGGCCACCACGCGCGACAGGCCCTGATGGGTCACCTGCGCAAGGATGCTGGCCGCGATATCGTTGGCCAGATGGCCGAAATCACCACCGATGCGCCGCTTCAGCGACCACGGATAGGCGGAGTTCTGCAACATGTCGCGATCGTGGTTGCACTCCAGTACCAGGGAATGCACACCGACCAGACGCGCCGTGACGTAAGGCGTTTCCATGCCAGCGTCAGTCAGCACACCGAGCCGTGCGTCACCATCGGTCAGCACGAACTGCAAGGGCTCACGCGCATCATGCGGCACCGTGTACGGATGAATCTCCAGACCGCCCACCGAGAACACATGGTCGGCGCAACACACGCGCACGTCGGCCAGGTCTGCCCCACGCATGTGGGACGTTGCCAGCCAGGTGCCGTGACTCGTGTGAACAGGTAGCTTGTGGCGCGCGGCGAACGCGTATGCCGAGCCGACATGGTCGCCGTGCTCGTGCGTCACCAGCACCGCGTCCAGATCGCTTGGCAGTACGCCCAGCCGTTCCAGGCGCCTCGCCGTTTCCTTAATACCGAAACCGCAATCGAGCAGCACACGCGTCACGGACGCGCCCTCGCCGGCCTCGATCAGCAACGAATTGCCCTCGCTGCCGCTTCCCAAAAAAGCAAAGCGCATCATCGATGCGCTCGCCGGGAGTGATGCCCGACGGCGGGCGCCGTCGACATCGATAGTCTGCTACAGACGATCATCAGTGCAGCTGTTCGTCCAGCAGCGACAGGATACGCTTGCCGACCTCGGTGTTCTCCGGCTGGCCGGCATCGTTCTGCACGGTCACCGTGGTGCCCGTGCCGTTGCCCTTCAGCGACACACGATACTTCTTCGCGGTCTTGCCGTCGTTGGCCTTGGTGAAGAGCTTCGAGAAGAAGCCACGATCATCCACCGCCTGCTTCGGATCCACGTAGCGCACGTAGTACAGGCCCTGTGCACGGTCGCGATCTTCAACGGTGAAGTTCACGCGATCCAGCGACAGGCCAACCGAGCGCCATGCGCGGTCGAACGGCTCGGGCAGCTGCAGCGCCGGTGCACCATTGACCTGGGCCAGGAACGACTTGTTGTCGGCGGCAGAGGCCGCACCGGTGGCAGCGGCAGCGCCGATACCCGTGGCGTTGCCCGACGGCGCAGGAGCGGTGGCGGCTGCTGCGGCGCCATTGCCAACCGGCGTCGGGTTCTTGGCCATCTGGGTGGCCTGATCCTTCTGCACGCCCAGGCGCTGGGCCAGGCGCGACAGGAATTCGGCTTCCAGTTCCGGATCGGCCGGACGCGGCGTCCACACCGTCGTCGACTTGTCCACGCCCGTCAGCTGTTCCTGCGCGCCACGGTGGCTGATGAACACTTCGAGCTGGCCGTTCTGGGCGCGCTCCACGCGCGTGCGGAACTTGTCGCGCTCGGACGTGGAGTACAGGCCGTCGAACACCTTGCCGATCGTGTTGCGGATGAAGTCCTGCGGAATCTTGGCGCGGTTTTCAGCCCAGTCCGTTTCCATGATGCCGGTCTGCGGCGAATCCTGCGTCAGCAGGAAGCCGTTTTCCTGCCAGAAGCCGCGCAGCGACTCCCACAGCTGGTCGGCACGCATGCCGTTGCTGATCACGAGCCAGCGCTGGTTGCCGTCGCGCTCCATGCGGATGCCTTGCGAGGACGGCAGCACGTTGGTGGCCGGCTCGGCTTCGCGCGTCTTGTTGGCCTGCTGGTAGTTCGACAGCGTCGACGTGCCCGATGCATCGGGCACGGTGTAGCGGCGATCGCCTTCCAGCTTGGTCAGATCCGGCGGAATGTCCAGCGACGCGGTCTTCTTGCCCTGGGACTTGTAGTCGATCTTGTCGGGCTGCATGGCCTCGTTGATGCTGCTGCAGCCGGCAATCAGCGTCAGCGCCAGCACGGGCGCAACCACGGCGACACGGCGGACCTGCGTCGCGCCGCGACGGTTAAGCTTCTGTTTCATTGACACGTAATCCTGGTTTCAAGAATCGGCGAATAGCCGAACGTTCAGCCGGCGAATCTCAGCCCAGCAGGCCGGCCGCTGCCAGCGCGCGGCGCACGGTTTCGTGCTGGCCTTCGGCCAGCGGCGTCAGCGGCAGGCGGATGCCACCTGCCATTTTGCCCATTTGCTGGAGCGCCCACTTCACCGGAATCGGATTGGCCTCGACGAACATCGCGCGGTTGAGGTCGATCAGTTCCATGTGCAGGCGGCGGGCCGTGACGACATCGCCCTTCAATGCGGCGACGCACATCTCATGCATCTTGCGCGGCGCCACGTTGGCCGTCACCGAAATGTTGCCCTTGCCACCCAGCAGGATCAGCGCCACGGCGGTGGGATCATCGCCGCTGTAGATGGCAAAGCTTTCCGGTGCGTCCTTGATCAGCTGCGCGGCACGGTCGATGTTGCCGGTGGCTTCCTTGACGCCGACGATACCGGGCACCTGCGCCAGGCGCAGGATGGTGTCGTTGTTCATGTCCGCCACGGTGCGGCCGGGGACATTGTAGAGCAGCACCGGTAGGTCCACGGCTTCCGCGATGGTGCGGAAATGGCGGTACATGCCTTCCTGCGTCGGCTTGTTGTAGTAGGGGACGACCTGCAGCGAAGCATCGGCACCCACCTTCTTGGCAAAGGCGGTCAGTTCGATTGCCTCGCGCGTGGAATTGCCGCCGGTACCGGCGATGATGGGCACCCGGCCAGCCGATTGCTCGACCGCCACGCGAATCAGTTCGCAGTGCTCCTCGACATTGACCGTCGGCGACTCGCCCGTGGTGCCCACGATCACGATGCCATCGGTGCCTTCCGCCGCATGCCAGTCGATGAGGTTGCGCAGGGCCGGATAATCCAGGCTGCCATCCTCATGCATCGGGGTGACGATGGCCACGATGCTGCCGGTAATCTGTGTCATATCTCAGGGAAGTCGGAATTTCGAACAAACGGGATTGTACCGGAACCGTCAGGGCCTCCGCCCCCCCTATCAGTGAGGGAAAACGTTAGCGGGCGTAACGTGTGGCGCCAAGGCCAGCCAGAGGCCCCCAAGCTGCGCCGTCGGCGCCTCACCCGGGCAGTTTGTAACGCGGCGGCGCATCCTGTGCATCCGCGTCCCGCGCCTCGCGGACGGCACATATGCGCTGCACGAACGCGGTGCGCGGTTTTTCCACGGTGCCGTCCTCGTAACCCACCACGCGCAGCACGCCGCGTGTGACGTCCAGCAGTTCGCCCGGACGAAGCAGGAAATCGGGCCGCGACGGCTTGCCCACCGTCTCGTTGCCGGCCGCGAACGTCTCGTAGACCAGTACGCCACCCGGCGCCAGCGCGTCCAGCAGATGCGGCCACAGCGGGCGATGCAGGTAATTGGTCACCACCACGGCGTCGAACTGCCCGGCATCCGCCAGCGGCCAGGTGCCCTGCTCCAGGTCAGCCATACGGCCTTGCACGCCCGTTGGCAGTCCGGCGATGGCCTCGGCGTCGCGATCCACGCCCAGCACGGCAAACCCTTGCGCCGCCAGCCACGCGGCATGGCGCCCGCTACCACAGGCCAGATCGAGCACGCGGCCGCCGGGCCGGATCAGATGGGCCCAGCGGGTCAGCCAGGCGGAAGGCGGGGATAGCGTGGAGTGCGGCAGGGTCATGCGCGGGGAATCGTACGAAGGACGGACAAGGGCGAAAAATCGGGCCGGCGGGTGCGCCTGACTACTGCAGCATCATCAGGATCGGATGCAGCATGGCTTCCACGATCGACAGCAGCACCGTCATCACCGGCTGCATCCAGATGCGCGTGATGACCCCGGCGGCCACCAGCGCCAGCACGATGAAGATGCCGTAGGGCTCGATACGTGCCACCGCCGCCGCCATGCGCTGGGGCAGGAATGCCGTCAGCACCCGACCGCCGTCCAGCGGCGGGATCGGGAACAGGTTGAACGCGGCCACCACGGTATTGACCAGCACGCCGGCGCGGGCCATCTGATGCCAGAACGGCTCCTGCACATGCCCCAGGGTCAGGCCCACCAGCACGAGCCCCCACAGGAACGCCTGCACGATATTGCTGCCCGGCCCCGCCAGCGCCACCCACATGCCGTGCCAGCGCGGATTGCGCAGGTGGCTGAACACCACCGGCACGGGCTTGGCAAAGCCGAACACGAACTGGCCGGCAGTCAGGAAGTACAGCAGCAGCGGCACGGCCACCGTGCCGATCGGATCGATATGGCGCACCGGATTCAGGCTGACACGCCCCAGCAGCCAGGCGGTGTCGTCGCCGAAATACTTCGCCACGTAGCCGTGCGCGGCCTCGTGCAGCGTGATGGCGAACAGCACGGGCAGCGCATATACGGCAAGGGTCTGGACGATCGAGGAATCCATGCGGGCTATTCTATCGGGCCGCCGGCGGCCAAGGCTGTCCGGCATGTCCGTGGATGTTCGGAATGTGTGCGGTATGTATCAGAAACCGCGGCGAATGTCATGGGCTGGGTCAGGCGTTGGAGGTCAGTCCGAATCGTTCCACATCGCCCCGGCCGGCGCGAACCAGTTCCGGTTCGCCGCCACTGAGGTCGATCACCGTGGTGGGCTGCGCCGGCGCCGGGCCGCCACAAATCACCAGGTCGAGCTGCTTTTCCAGCCGCGCGCGAATCTCCGCCGGTTCGTTCATCGGCTCGTCGTCGCCCGGCATCTGCAGCGTGGCCGAAATCAGCGGCTGCCCCAGTTCCGCCAGCAGCGCCAGCGGAATCGCGTGATCGGGCACGCGCACGCCGATGGTCTTGCGCGCCGGGTGCGAGAGCCGTCGCGGCACTTCCTTGGTGGCTTCCAGGATGAACACGTACGGCCCCGGCGTGGCGCCCTTGATCCAGCGGTACTGGCGGTTATCGACCCGCGCGAAGTTGCCGAGTTCCGAGAGGTCGCTGCACATCAGCGTCAGGTGGTGCTTTTCGTCAATGTCGCGCAGACGGCGCAGCCGCTCCACCGCCGACTTGTCGTCGAGCTGGCAGGCCAGCGCGTAGCTGGAATCGGTGGGCAACGCGATCAGGCCGCCCTTCTGCACGATCTGGGCGGCCTGCTTGACCAGTCGCGCCTGCGGATTGTCGGGATGGATATCGAAATACTGGGACATGGGGGCGCGGAGTTGCCGGGGTCGCCGGGGTTGCGGAGCCTGGGGAGCGGCTTACCAGTCGTGCCAGACCGGCGTGACGTTCGAGGGCAGCGGCGGCAGCGTGCCGAGTTCCACGCGGCCTTCGCCGGGACCGTGGAAGTCCGACCCGCGCGACGCCAGCAGACCATAGTGGCGGGCCACGTCGGCGTAGCGGCGGAACTGGTCCGGTGTATGGCTACCGGTCACCACCTCGACCGCGCTTCCGCCCAGTTGCGTGAATTCGTCGAACAGCGCGTCGTGCTGGGTGTCCGTATAGTTGTAGCGGCCCGGATGCGCCATCACGGCGATGCCGCCGGCACCGCGAATCCAGCCGACCGCCTCGGACAGCGCCGACCAGCGGTGCGGCACAAAGCCCGGACGGCCCTCGGACAGGTATTTGGCAAATACGTCGCTAATGGTGTCGCAGCGGCCTTCGTCCACCAGCCAGCGTGCAAAATGCGTGCGCGAGATCAGGTCAGGATTGCCCACGTGGCGCAGCGCGCCCTCATAGGCACCGGTGATGCCCACGCGGGCCAGCGCCTCGCCAATGTCCTGGGCCCGGCGCGCACGGCCGTCGCGGGTCCTGGCCAGGCCGTCGATCAGGTCCGCGTTGAACGGATCGATCTGCAAGCCCACGATATGGACGGTCTGCCCGGCCCAGGTCACGGAAATCTCGACGCCCGGCACATAACGCATGCCCAGCGCCTCGGCGGCCTTGCGGGCCTCGGTCTGGCCGCCCACTTCGTCGTGATCGGTCAGGGCCCAGAACGCCACGCCGCCAGCATGCGCGCGTGCGGCCACCTCGGACGGCGGCAACATCCCGTCGGACACGGTGGAATGGCAGTGCAGGTCGGCGTTGATGGCATGGGCATTTGGCATGGGCGTATTCTACTCCCGGCAGGGTTTTTTAGCCCTGCCGGCATAGGTGGCGTGTCCGGATTGCAGGAGGGCGCAAGGTATGATGGCGCCTGTCCCGAACGCGTTTTTGCCCTCCCCGCCATGTCCGCCACACCCACCACCCCCGCTACCCCGACCCCGGAAACCATCCAGACCGACGTGCTGATCGTCGGCGCCGGCCCCGTGGGCCTGTTCGCGGCGTTCCAGGCGGGTGTGCTGGGGCTCAAGTGCGAACTCATCGACGTGCTGGACCGCGCGGGCGGCCAGTGCACCGAGCTGTATCCGGAAAAGCCGATCTACGACATCCCGGCCGTGCCGGGCTGCCTGGCGCAGGATCTGGTGGACCGGCTGCTCGAACAATGCGCACCGTTTGCGTTTCCGATGCACTTCGGCCAGCGCGCGCAGTCGGTTTCCGATAGCGCCGGCACCAACGGCCATCCGCGCCTGCTGGTGACCACCGATGGCGGCAAGCGGTTCGACGTGGCCGCCGTGCTGATCTGCGCCGGCGCCGGCGCGTTTGCCCCGCAGCGCGTGTCACTGCCCGAGGCCGCCGCGCTGGAAGACCGCCACGTGCACTACGCCGTGCGCGACGTCTCGCGCTTTGCGGGCAAGCGCGTGATCGTGGCCGGTGGCGGCGACTCGGCGCTGGATTGGGCGATGGCGCTGCGCAAGGTAGCGGCACGCGTGACACTGCTGCATCGGCGCGAGGGTTTCCGTGCGGCCGATCATACGGTCAACGCGATGCGCGCCGCCGTCGAAGCGGGCGAGATGGATTTCGTGGTCGGCATGCTCGGCAGCCTGCAGACCGGCGAAGCGGGCACGCTCACGCACGCCGGCATCAAGACTCGCGATGGCGACCGCACCGTCGAGGCCGACGAGCTGGTGGCGCTGTACGGCCTGGTGTCTGAGCCCGGCCCGATCGCCCAATGGGACCTCGACATGCGCGCCGGCCGCATCCAGATCGACGACACCACCACCTACGAAACGTCCCGCCGCGGCATCTTCGCGGCCGGCGACATCGCGGTCTATCCGAACAAGCAGAAGCTGATCCTGTCCGGCTTCCACGAGGCCGCGCTGGCGCTGCGGCGCGCCTACCACTATGCGTTCCCGGAAAAGACGCTCGTGCATATGCATACGAGCAACAATCCGGCGCTGAAGGAAAAGCTGACGCATTGAGCGTCACCCCTGCCGCTGCTTCGCTCCCCTCTCCCGCGCGCGGGAGAGGGGAGAAAACCACCAGGGAGAATCCAACCCCTACCCCAAAAACTCCTCGATCAAATTCGCCACCACCTGCGGCTGGTCGTGGTGAAGCATATGCCCGGCATCGTCCACGAACACCTCGCGGAAGTCCGGGAAGGCGCGGAAGCGCTCCCTGAATTCGGCGATGTCCTGCTTGTGCGCGATATGTTTGAGCGTGGCGGAATCGCGCGCTTCCACGTGCAGCACGGGCGCGGTGACCTTGGCCCAGATGGCCATGATCTCGTCGATGCGGTACAGCGTGGGGTTGGTCATCTTGTGCGCGGCATCGCCCAGGATCTCCCAACGACCCGCCTCGTTGCGGCGCGACCAGTGCGCGGCCAGGAACGCGGCGCGGTCATCGGGTAGCCGCGGATTGGTCTTCTGCAGACGCGCCGCCACGGCGGCCTCGCTCTCGTAGGTCTTCAGTTCGGGCGGGGTGCGCAGTTCGTCGAGCCAGCGCGCCAGACGGCCCGGCGCCTGGTCCGGACGCGTGCGCGTGAGCCCGAATCCTTCCAGATCCACCACGCGGCGCACACGCTCGGGCCGTACACCGGCGTAGATGCAGACCACGTTGGCGCCCATGCTGTGGCCCACCAGGTCAACCTGCCCTTCGGGCTGGTAGTGGTCGAGCAGCGCTTCCAGGTCAGCCACATAGTCGGGAAACCAGTACGAGCGCGTGCCCGGAAACTGCGTCGGGAAATCGGACTCGCCAAAGCCGCGCCAGTCCATGGCGATGACATGCCAGTCGCGCTGGAACGCGTCGACCAGGAACTGGAACGACGCGGCCACGTCCATCCAGCCATGGAGCATGAACAGCTTCTGGGCGCCGGGTTGTCCCCAGTGGCGTACGTGCGTGCGCAGGCCGCGCAGCGTGATAAATTCGGCGTGCGAAGTTTCCGTGATGGTCATGGTGTCTACCCTCTGTGCCCGGGTCTTCTGTCTTTTGATGATGCGCGCGCAATCCATGGTAACGACCACGCGGCAGCCCGGATAAAAATAGAACGATCGTTCGTTTGCTGGATTATAGCCATATGGCTATCCGCAGCGGGCAAGAACATTGGAGACAATTGCATGACCGCCTTGCCGGCCACCCGCCGTGACGACTATCACGCGTTGCACGAATCGTTCCGCTGGAACGTGCCCGAGCACTTCAACCTGGCCGATGTCTGCTGCGGCCGCTGGGCCCGCGATCCGGCCACGGCGAACCGCATTGCCGTTCATACCGAGCACGAAGACGGTCGGCGCGCGTCGTACACCTATGCGCATATCCAGGCCGAGGCCAATCGCCTGTCCTGCGCTTTGCGCGACCTGGGCGTGCAACGCGGCGACCGCGTGGCGATCGTCATGCCCCAGCGCATCGAAACCGTCATCGCGGGCATGGCCGTGTACCAGCTTGGCGCCGTGGCCATGCCGCTGTCGATGCTGTTCGGGCCCGAGGCCCTGTCCTACCGCATCGACCACAGCGAAACACGCGTGGCCATTGCCGACGAAACCTCGATCGACAACCTGCTGGCCGCCCGTCCCGAATGCCCGACGCTGAAGACCATCGTCGGCGTGGGCGAAGCCATCGGGCGCGGCGATCTGGACTGGGACACGCTGCTGGCCGCGCAACTGCCCACCTTCACGGCCGAGCAGACCAAGGCCGACGAAGCCGCGGTGCTGATCTACACCAGCGGCACCACGGGGCCGCCCAAGGGCGCGGTGATTCCGCACCGTGCGCTGATCGGCAACCTGACCGGCTTTGTCTGTTCGCAGAACTGGTACCCGCAGGACGACGACGTGTTCTGGAGCCCCGCCGACTGGGCCTGGACCGGTGGCCTGTGGGACGCACTGATGCCGGCCCTGTATTTTGGACGGCCGATCGTCGGCTATCAGGGCCGCTTTTCGGCGGAGCGCGCGTTCGAACTGCTGGAACGCTACGGCGTCACCAACACGTTCCTGTTCCCCACCGCGCTGAAGCAGATGATGAAGGCGTGCCCCGCGCCTTCAGAGAAATACGACCTCAAGCTGCGCGCCATCATGAGCGCCGGCGAGGCCGTGGGCGAAACGGTGTTCACGTGGTGCCGCGACGCGCTGGGCGTGATCGTCAACGAGATGTTCGGCCAGACCGAGATCAACTACATCGTCGGCAACTGCACCGCGCAGTACGACGACAATCGTCTGGGCTGGCCGGCACGGCCGGGATCGATGGGGCGGCCCTACCCTGGTCACCGCGTGGCCGTGATCGACGATGACGGCAAGCCCTGCGCTCCGGGCGAGGACGGCGAGGTGGCGGTCTGCGCCACCGATATCCACGGTCATCCCGATCCGGTCTTCTTCCTGGGCTACTGGAAGAACGATGCCGCCACGGCGGGCAAGTATTCGGAGTTCAATGGGCTGCGGTGGTGCCGCACGGGCGACCTGGCGCGCATGGACGACGACGGCTACCTCTGGTACCAGGGTCGCGCCGACGACGTGTTCAAGTCGTCGGGCTATCGCATCGGGCCGAGCGAGATCGAGAACTGCCTGCTCAAGCATCCGGCTGTGTCCAACTGCGCGGTAGTGCCGTCGCCGGACCCCGAGCGCGGCGCCATCGTCAAGGCATTCGTGGTGCTGACGCCGGCCGTGGCACGTTCGTTCGACAACGACGCGGCGCTGGTTGCCGAACTGCAGCAGCATGTACGCGGCCAACTGGCGCCGTACGAATACCCGAAGGCCATCGAATTCATCGACCAGTTGCCGATGACCACCACGGGCAAGATCCAGCGCCGCGTGCTGCGGCTCATGGAACAGGAGCGCGCGGCAAAAGCGGGTTAAGGGAGGCTGGCCGCCTAGCCGGCCGACGCCTCCAGCCAGGCCAGTTCATCCTCGTCGAACCCGGCCGCGCGCCGGGCATCGAGGTTGAACGGGCCGCGCAGCTTCGGTGCCTTGTACTGATCGGAAAGTTGCGCGTAGGTGGCCACGGGTTCGAGTCCGCGCTGCGTGCAGAGCCAGCGGTACCAGCGGTTGCCGATGGCCACATGCCCCACTTCGTCGCGCAGGATGATGTCGATGATCTCGGCGGCTGCCTGGTCGCCGGCATCGGCCAGCTTGGCGCGCACCGGCGGCGAGGCGTCGAGCCCGCGCGCCTCCAGCGTGCGCGGCACCAGCGCCATGCGCGCCAGCACGTCGCCCGACGTCTTGTCAGTCATCTCCCACAAGCTGTTGTGCGCCGGAAAATCGCCATACGCGGCGCCCAGCGTCTGCAGATGATTGGCCAGCAGCGTGAAGTGATAAGCCTCTTCGTCGGCCACACGCAGCCAGTCGCGGTAGTAGGCCGCCGGCATGCCGGAAAAACGCCAGACCGCATCGAGCGCGAGGTTGATCGCGTTGAACTCGATATGGCACAGCGCGTGAATCATGTTGGCCCGGCCTGTCGTGGTGTGGATGGACCGGCGCCGCTCCACGCGCATCGGCGGCACCAGCTCGGGGCGCGCGGGACGGCCCGGCACTGCATCGGGCTCCGCCACGAGTTCTTCATCGGCATCGACTACCGTGTCCTGTCCGGCCTGCAACGCCGCCAGCACATCGGCATGGAGCGCGCGCGCCGCGGCGGCCTTGGCGCGGGCATCGGTCATGCAAAGCACATCGAGCGCGCGCTGCCGTGCGGAAAAAGGCGCGCCGAGTGGCGTTTGCGCGATATCGGCAGATGCGATCACGGGCATAAGGCGTAAAATTCGGGAAGCCGCCATTGTAGAGCCTCGCCGGCCCGATGCCCGAGCCTGGCTCGGCCGATTGCCCAGCCCGTTCCAGAGGCTCTTTTAATCCGGGCGGCCATCCCCAATTACGCACATTCAGCAGGAGACCCCATGGCGCTTTACCAGCTCGGCGATATTGCCCCGAAAATTCACGAGGATGCCTACGTGGCGGCGGAAGCCACCATCATCGGCAACGTGACGCTCAAGGCGCGTGCAAGCGCCTGGCCGGGTGTCGTGATGCGCGGCGACAACGAGCCGATCGTGGTGGGCGAAGACACCAACATCCAGGAAGGCTCGGTGCTGCATACCGATCCGGGCCGGCCGCTGACGCTGGGCGACAAGGTGTCGGTAGGCCACCAGGCCATGCTGCACGGCTGCACGGTGGGCGAAGGCTCGCTGATCGGCATCCAGGCCGTGGTGCTCAATGGGGCCGTGATCGGCAAGGAATGCCTGGTGGGCGCGGGTGCCGTGGTCACCGAGAACAAGGTGTTTCCGGACCGATCCCTGATCCTGGGCGCGCCCGCCAAGGTGGTGCGCGAACTGACCGATGACGATGTGGCCAACCTCTATCGCAACGCCGAGACGTATGCGAAGCGGCAGGCCGTGTACAAGACCGAACTCAAGCGCATCGGCTGATTGCCGCCGTCGATTGCGCCGACTTAACCGCCAGACAGAACCGTGACTGCTTCCTCGAATCCCGATACGCTCCAGAAATTCCTCTTTGATGCTGCCCCCGTGCGTGGCGAATTCGTCCGCATGGAGGCCACCTGGCAAGAGGTGCTGAGCCGCCACGCCTATCCGCAGCCGGTACGGCGCGTGCTGGGCGAGATGATGGCGGCCGCGGCGCTGCTGTCGGCCAACCTCAAGTTCAACGGCGCCCTGGTCATGCAGCTGCATGGCGACGGCCCGGTGCGCATGCTGGTGGTGGAATGCCTGTCCGACCTGTCGATGCGCGCCACGGCCAAGATTGCCGAGGACGCCGAGATCGCCGACGACGCCACGCTGCGACAGCTCGTCAACGTGCACGGCAAGGGCCGCTTTGCCATCACGCTCGATCCAAAGGACAAGCTGCCGGGCCAGCAGCCCTACCAGGGCATCGTGCCGCTGGCCGACGAACACGGCCCGCTGGCCACGATGACCGAGGTGCTTGAGCACTACATGCTGGCGTCGGAGCAGCTCGACACCCGCCTCTGGCTCGGTTCGAACGACCAGGTGGCGGCCGGCATGCTGCTGCAGAAGCTGCCGTCGTACGGCGGCACGGCCGGCGCGCAAGTGGGCGAAACCGGCGCCGCACTAACCGACGAAGGCGAAGCGCAGGACCTGGACACCTGGGACCGTGCCTGCCAGCTCGGTGCCACGCTCAAGGAAGAAGAACTGCTGGCGGAGACGCCGGAAACGCTGCTGCGCCGCCTGTTCTGGGAAGAAGTGGAGAACGCCGGCCTGCGTGTGTTCGAGCCGATGACGCCGCACTTCCAGTGCTCGTGCTCGCGCGAAAAAGTGGCGGGCATGCTGCAGACGCTGGGCCAGGAAGAAATCGAAAGCATCATCGCCGAGCGCGGCGACGTGGAGATCCACTGCGATTTCTGCGGCCAGCGCTATGCGTTTGATCCGGTGGATGCGGCTCAATTGTTCACCGCCCCGGTGGCCACGGGTGCGGGTGACGGCGCGAAGCAGCAGCATTGAGGCTGGCTGGTTGGCCTAGGTTTGCCTGGTTTGGCTTGATTTGCCTGGTTTTGCTCCCCTCTCCCCCCGCGCGGGAGAGGGGTTGGGGGTGAGGGCGCAGCGGTTCAAATTGCGATTCGTCACAGTTTGAGCCGCCTGCCCTCACCCCTGCCCCTCTCCCAGAGGGAGAGGGGAAAGACTACGGGGTCCGATGGAAAAACCCCTCCGTACGGAACCACACACACCCGTCGCGGGGTCCAATGGCATGCTTGTAGCCGTTCGAACGGAGTCCGACATGACAGCGACCATTCGTTCCCGATCCGCCCTTGCACTGGCCAGCGCGCTGGCAGTGGCTGCCCTGGCAACGGGCTGCGCGGCGCCAGTCCCGCGTGACGTCAACGGTGTGCCCGCCACGGCGCGGTTGCCCGACAACGCGATTCCTCCCGCTCCGCTCAATGACGCGCAGCGCCAGCGGCTAGGCGCACTCAATCAGCAGATCCTTCAGGAACAGGCCGCGGTGATGGCCAGCGAGCAGTCGGCCGCCGCATGGAGCCGAGCTGCCTACTATCCGAACACGAGCCTGAGCCTCTATGGCGGCTGGGGCAGCGGCGGATGGGGTGGTAGTGGCTGGGGTGCCGGTGTGGGTCTGGGATTCCCGGCCTATGGCTACGGCGGGTACCCCTACGGCGGCTGGTGGTAGCCGGCGTTTGGCCGATGAAGCCTAGTGGCCGCCGCGTCCGGCGACGGAATTGGCGGGCGGCGGCAACGGCGGCGTGGCGCTGACCTTCGGGGCCGGAGCCACGAACTGGACGAAAACCTCGTCGTCCTTGACCATGCCCAGCTCGTAGCGGGCGCGCTCCTCGATGGCGCCGGTGCCGTCCTGGAGGTCCTTTACTTCCCCTTCCAGCTTGGCATTGCGCAACTTCAGCGCCTGAATGTGGGTAGCCTGCTCGCCGACCTGGCGATTCAGGTCCCAAACACGCAGCCAGCCGCCCTTGCCCAGCCAGAGCGGGTACTGAATGGCCAGCAACAGCACGAACAACAGCAGCGAAATCAGGCGCATCGGGGCAATAGGCGCAATGGAAACGGCTGCCCGGGCGGGCAAATCCAATGGGCACCAATGATCCATCAAGCGGGCGCGGATTGCAAAGCAAAAGACGCTACAAAGCGCAACAACGGTGCATCGAGCGCACGATATCGGCACAATCGCCACACCTGAAACGAAAAACGCCGCCCCGGCAGCAACCGGTGGCGGCGTTTTTCATGGCCAGCTTGCGGTCAGACCGCCTGCTGGCTCAAGGCATCAGCGCAGGTTGTAGAACGCGCTCTTGCCCGGGTACGTGGCGATATCGCCCAGGTCTTCCTCGATGCGGATCAGCTGGTTGTACTTGGCGATACGGTCCGAACGCGACAGCGAGCCGGTCTTGATCTGGCCAGCGTTGGTGCCCACGGCGATGTCGGCAATCGTGCTGTCCTCGGTCTCGCCCGAACGGTGCGAGATCACGGCGGTGTAGCCAGCGCGCTTGGCCATCTCGATGGCGGCGAACGTCTCGGTCAGCGTACCGATCTGGTTGATCTTGATCAGGATCGAGTTGCCGATGCCCTTCTCGATGCCTTCCTTCAGGATCTTGGTGTTGGTCACGAACAGGTCGTCACCCACCAACTGCACGCGCTTGCCCAGCTTGTCGGTCAGCGTCTTCCAGCCTTCCCAGTCGCCTTCAGCCATGCCGTCCTCGATCGACACGATCGGGAACTTGTCGCACAGGTTGGCCAGGTAGTCGGCGAATTGCGTCGACGACAGCTTCAGGCCTTCACCTTCCAGCGCGTAGACGTCTTCGGCTTCGTGGTAGAACTCGCTCGCGGCGCAGTCCAGCGCCAGCAGCACGTCGTCACCCATCTTGTAGCCGGCCTTCTCGACGGCTTGCACGATCGTGTTCAGGCATTCCTCGTTCGACGAGAAGTTCGGCGCGAAACCGCCTTCGTCGCCCACGGCCGTCGACATGCCCTTGTCGGCCAGGATCTTCTTCAGCGCGTGGAACACCTCGGCGCCGCAACGCAGGGCTTCACGGAAGCTGGTCTGCGACACGGGCATGATCATGAATTCCTGGATATCCAGGCTGTTGTTGGCGTGCGCGCCACCGTTGACGATGTTCATCATCGGCACCGGCATCTGCATCGCGCCCGAACCGCCGAAGTAGCGGTACAGCGGCAGGCCGGCTTCCTCGGCGGCAGCCTTGGCCACGGCCATCGACACGGCCAGCATGGCGTTGGCGCCCAGGCGTGCCTTGTTCTCGGTGCCGTCCAGTTCGATCAGCGTGCGGTCCAGGAACGCCTGCTCGGACGCATCCAGGCCCATGATCGCTTCGGAGATCTCGGTGTTGATGTGCTCGACGGCCTTCAGCACGCCCTTGCCCAGGTAACGGGCCTTGTCGCCGTCACGCAGTTCGATGGCTTCGCGCGAGCCGGTCGATGCACCCGACGGCACGGCGGCACGGCCCATCACGCCCGACTCCAGCAGCACGTCGCACTCGACAGTGGGATTGCCGCGCGAGTCCAGCACCTCGCGACCGATGATATCTACGATTGCACTCATATTTCCTCTCAGGACTGTTGAATCTTCGTGAATCTTCTACGTGCCAGATGACGGATGAAAGTCTCAGACGCCTTCCACGACGATCATGTTCATCTTTGCCGAATGCTCGCGGGATTTGCGCGCCGCTAGGTATTCCTCGCTGTCGTAGAACGCCTTCGCGGCCTCGTAGCTCTGGAACTTCAGCACCACCACACGCGTCGGCGCCAGGTCGCCTTCCAGCCGTTCGGTCTTGCCGCCACGCACCAGGACTTCCGCGCCATGGGCCTGCATGGCCCGCGTGGAAAGCACCTTGTACTCTTCGTACTGCTGGGGATCCGTCACGTCGACGTACGCGATGATAAGGCCGGTGGCCATACGCTATCTCCGAATCTTTTGTATTGTCTTTCGATACTGGTGCGTCATTGCCGGCAGGCATTCACCTGCGGCGCAACGTCCAGAAGCGAATCCGCCCGCGACAGGCGCGGGCGGCGGGTACTGCAGGTGGCTCAGGCGCAGGCCGGCCAGCCGAAGTTGTCTTCCAGGAAGCCGGCGCGCTTGACCATGGTGTCCAGGTCCTTCAGCACGGCCAGCAGTTCCTTCATGCGCGACAGCGGCACCGCGTTGGGGCCGTCGGACATCGCCTTGCTCGGGTCCGGATGGGTTTCCATGAACAGACCCGCCACGCCAGTGGCCACCGCGGCACGCGACAGCACCGGCACGAATTCGCGCTGGCCGCCCGAGCTGGTGCCTTGCCCGCCCGGCAACTGCACCGAGTGGGTGGCATCGAACACGACGGGCGCTGCGGTTTCCCGCATGATCGCCAGCGAGCGCATGTCCGAGACGAGGTTGTTATAGCCAAACGAGGCACCGCGCTCGCAGGCCATGAACACGTCATCGGGCAGACCGGCCTCGCGGGCCGCATCGCGCGCCTTGTCGATCACGTTCTTCATGTCGTGCGGCGCCAGGAACTGCCCCTTCTTGATGTTCACCGGACGGCCGCTCTGGGCGCACGCACGGATGAAATCGGTCTGGCGGCACAGGAACGCCGGCGTCTGCAGCACGTCCACCACGGCGGAGACGGGCTTGATCTCGTCGATCTCGTGGATGTCCGTCAGCACGGGCACGCCGATCTCGCGTTTCACGGTGGCCAGGATCTCCAGACCCTTTTCCATGCCGAGACCACGGAACGACTTGCCCGACGACCGGTTGGCCTTGTCGAACGACGACTTGTAGATAAACGGGATGCCCAGCTCGCCGGTAATCGCCTTGAGCTCGCCAGCCGTGTCGAGCGCCATCTGCTCGGACTCGATGACACACGGGCCGGCGATCAGGAAGAACGGCTTGTCGAGACCGACATCGAATCCGCACAGTTTCATGGCTTATCTCCTTCGTCGCGACGCGTCAGGCGCCCTTGCGCTGCTGCGCGGCCAGCGCGGCTTCCACGTAGGCCTTGAACAGCGGATGACCGTCACGCGGCGTGGACGTGAATTCCGGGTGGAACTGCACGCCGACGAACCACGGGTGCATCGACTCGGGCAATTCCATCATTTCCGGCAGGTTCTCGGTCGGCGTGCGCGCCGAAATCACCATGCCCGCCTTTTCCAGCTGCGGCACGTAGTGATTGTTGACCTCGTAACGGTGACGGTGGCGCTCGTTGACTTCGGCGCCGTAGATCTGCGCGGCCTTGGTGCCGGACTGGATGGGCACGCGTTGCGCGCCCAGGCGCATCGTGCCGCCCAGGTCGGATTCGGCCGAACGCTGTTCCACCTTGCCCTCGCGGTCCACCCACTCGGTGATCAGTGCGACCACCGGGTGTTCGGTTTCGACGTTGAATTCGGTCGAATTGGCATCGCCCATGCTTGCCACATGGCGCGCGAACTCGATCACGGCCAGCTGCATGCCCAGGCAGATGCCCAGGTACGGCACCTTGTTCTCGCGGGCGTACTGGATCGCGCGGATCTTGCCTTCCGTGCCGCGCTTGCCGAAACCGCCCGGCACCAGGATGGCGTCCAGCGGCTGCAGCACTTCGAGATGGCCCGATTCCAGTTCCTCGGAATCGATGTACTCGATATTGACGCGCGTGGCCGTATGCATGCCGGCGTGGCGCAAGGCCTCGATCAGCGACTTGTACGACTCGGTTAGGTCGACGTACTTGCCAACCATGCCGATCTTGATCTCGTGCGCGGGGTTTTCCTGCGCGTTCACCAGCTTCTGCCACATCGACAGGTCGGCCGGCTTCGGATCCAGGCGCAGTTCCTCGCAGATCAGGCGGTCAAGGCCCTGCTCGTTGAGCATCTGCGGGATCTTGTAGATGCTGTCGGCATCCCACACCGAAATCACGGCGTCTTGCGGGATGTTGGCGAACAGCGAAATCTTGGCGCGCTCGTCGTCCGGAATCGGACGGTCGGCGCGGCACAGCAGCGCGGTCGGCGAAATACCGATTTCACGGAGCTTCTGCACCGAGTGCTGGGTGGGCTTGGTCTTGAGCTCGCCAGCGCTGGCGATGAACGGCACCAGCGTCAGGTGCACGAACGCGCAATGGTTGCGGCCCATGCGCAGGCTCATCTGGCGCGCGGCTTCCAGGAACGGCAGCGATTCGATATCGCCCACCGTGCCGCCGATTTCAACCAGCGCCACGTCGGCCTTGCCGTCGTGCGAAGCGGCCGCGCCGCGTTCCACGAATGCCTGGATTTCATTGGTGATATGCGGAATCACCTGCACGGTCTTGCCGAGATACTCGCCGCGACGTTCCTTGCGGATCACCGACTCATAGATCTGGCCAGTCGTGAAGTTGTTCGACTTGCGCATCTTGGCCGAAACAAAGCGCTCGTAGTGACCCAGATCCAGGTCAGTTTCGGCGCCATCCTCGGTCACGAACACCTCGCCATGCTGGAAAGGGCTCATCGTGCCGGGGTCGACATTGATGTAGGGATCGAGCTTGAGGAGGGTGACTTTGAGGCCGCGCGACTCGAGAATAGCCGCGAGCGAAGCAGCAGCGATGCCCTTGCCGAGAGAAGAGACGACGCCACCGGTGACGAAGACGAATTTGGTCATAAACCGAGCTTGCCGGGGAAATCGGGATTATACATGAGACCCCGCCCGCCGCCGACCCGGATTTTGTGACATGGACGGCTTGACGCCGGCCCCCCGTAGTGCCTCTGCGTCCCCGCCTGCGCGCCCTCCCCGCCGCTGCGGCGCATGCGCCGCTCAAGCGTCCGGCAGGCAGGTAGGTAGACTCAGTGCCCGCCCTGGCGCATCTGCGCGATCAGGTCGCGCACCACGCCGGCGGTCTCCAGCGGCCGCTCCATCGGATACAGGTGCCCGCCCTCCACAAAGCGCAGGCGGTCTCCCACGAGCTTGCGCGTGGCGCCCAGCCCTACCTGGCGGATTTCGCGCGATTTCGTGCCTGCCACAAAGCTGACCGGCACCGGCGCGCCATGCGCCACGCGGCGGCCCAGGCTGGTGGGCAACGTACGATAGATGCGGTATTCGACGTCGCGGTCGAAGCGCAGGCGGCGCTCGGCAGCGCGGCCGGTGGGCTCGGTGCCGAGTTCGGCGTAGTCGCGCAACACCTCGGGGTCCCAGACCTGGAAATTCCGCTTGGCCTGGAAATGGGTCCACACCGATTCGGTGTCGGGCCAGTGCGTGCGCCGATTCTTGGTCACGGCGGCGGGGCTTGGCTTTTCGTCGAGGCCAAGCACCTGCGACGCACGCAGCAGCGAAGCCCGCCAGCCGGCGATGATCGGCGAATCGAGCATGACCACCCCGCGCACGCGCTGCGGCTCGCGCAGCGCGGCCATCAGCGACAGGAATCCGCCCAGCGAATGCCCCACCAGCCAGACCTTGCGGTCATCGGCACCTTCACGCCGCGCACGGCCGATCTCGCGCAGCAGTTCATCCACGAGGTTGGGCCATTCCCGCGTGACCGGGTACTTCGGATCGTGGCCATAGCGTTCGACCGCGCGCAACTCGAAATCGTCTTCCAGAGCGCCGAACAGCTTGCGATACGTGGGTACTGGAAAACCGTTGGCGTGGGAGAACAGCAGGATGTCGCGCATGGGTCGGGGGCAAGGTGAAGATCGGATCGCCGCAAAGTGTACTGCGGCGATCGGCCCGTTCGGCGCCGCGCCGGGGCCATGCGCGTAGACGTTTTCCTCTACCAGGCCTGCCTAGCGGTGGTCGCGCCGTGCCCGCACGGGCTGGCCCCAGCGGTCGGCCTCGTCACGCGCCAGCGGAAACTCGGCCGGCTGGCCGGCATCCCATTCGGGGTTGTTGATCTCGCCGAAAACCTGGCGCAGGCGCTGGCCCCAGGTATCGCGGATCATGCGGAAATAGGCGTTCTTCTCGTCGATGTTGACGAAGCGGGTCACCTGCAGCGTTTCGGCTTCGTAGACCAGCAGGTCCAGCGGCAGGCCCACCGAGATATTCGACTTCAGCGTCGAGTCCATCGAGATCAGCGCGCACTTGGCCGCCTCGCCCAGCGGCAGGTTCGGCGCCACCACGCGGTCGATGATCGGTTTGCCGTACTTGGCTTCGCCAATCTGGAAGTAGCAGTTCTCGGGCGTGGCTTCGACGAAGTTGCCGGCCGCGTAGATATTGAACAGCCGCGTGCGCTCGCCCCGGATCTGGCCGCCAAAGATCATGCTGACGTTGAAGTCGATGCCGGCCTCGCGCAGCGCATGGGCATCGCGCTTGTGCACGGCGCGCACGGCGTCGCCGACGATGGTGGCGGCCTCGAACATGTCGCGGGCGGTCCACAACGAGCGCTTCTCGTCACGCGAGTCCACCAGCAACTGGCGCACCGACTGGCTGATGGCCAGGTTGCCGGCCGTCATCAGCACCAGCACGCGGTCGCCGGCCTCTTCGAAGACGGTCATCTTGCGCGCGGTGGAGATGGCATCGACACCGGCATTGGTTCGGGAATCCGACAGGAATACCAGGCCGGCATCCAGCCGCATGGCTACGCAGTACGTCATGTTGTGTGTTATTGGCGACGGCAAGATTGCATTCTAGCCGCTCGGGGGAAACGGAAACTGTTTGAAAACCCGTCAGGCAGCGGGTGTGATCGCGATATCGACTTCCAGCGTCTCGCCGGCGCCGCCTTCGAGAATGCCCCGGATCGGTGCAGCCGACGCATAGTCGCGCCCCACGGCGAGCCGTACATGGCGCGCATCTGTCACACATCGGTGCGTGACGTCGATGCTGCACCAGAGCCCCTGGTCGGCGTCGAGGCAGATGTCCGCCCAGGCATGGCTGGCCAGTGCCGTCGCGGCGGGGTCATAGAAGTATCCACTGACATAGCGGGCCGGCACGCCCAGCGCGCGGCAGGCGGCCACCATGACCTGGGCCTGGTCCTGGCACACGCCGCTGCCCTTGCGGAACGCTTCGGCGGCGGACGTGCCGACATCGGTGGTATTGGCCTCGTAGCGGACGCGGTCGGCAATGCCGCCGGCCAGCGCCAGCAACGCCGGGGCGTCGTGCCCGGCGGCCAGGTATGGCGCGGCGAATGCCCGCATGTCGGCAGGCGCCTGCGTCAGCGGCGTAGCCGCCATGAAGTAAAGCGGCGACACGCGCGACTCGCCCGCCTCGGGCGTGTCAACGAAGCCGCAATGGTCGCCCTCGCCGGCCTTCACTTCCACTTCTCCCGTGGCGGTGATGGCGATCGTATGGGCCGGCCCGGCCATGGTGAAGTTGTGCACGATATTGCCGAAGCCGTCGCGTGCTTCCGACAGGTTGCCCGGGGCGGACAACTGCCAGGTCTCTACCGATTGCAGCGGCCCCGAGCGTGGTGCCAGGCGCAGTTCGTGCACGCTGCGGCGCACCGCTTCGGTGTATCGGTAGACGGTCTTGTGGTGGATCCTGTATTTCACGATGCGTATCGCGCACACAGCACGGCACCTGCCAGGGCTTCATGCGCCCGACGCGTGAAGCATCGGGCGCCCGGGGCAGCAATCAGGCGGCCAGCAGCGGAACCAAGAAGTCCCGGCTGATGCCATTGCCGAGATCGCCGATGCGCTCCAGGAAGCTGGTCAGGTAGGCGTGCAGCCCGACGGCAAAGATGTCGTCGATGCGCGCGTATTTGAGGTCGGCGTGGAGTTTACCAGCCTGCCGCTCGGTTTCCGACGATTGCTGGTTGGCCACCAGCGCCAGGATGGCGACCACCTCGTCCATGCTCGACACCAGCGAGCGCGGCATGTCCGGCCGCAGGATCAGCAGTTCGGCCACGCGCTGCGGCGTGATCACGGCCCGGTAGATCTTGCGGTAGACCTCGAAACCCGACACCGACCGCAGCACGGCCGCCCAGTGGTAGAAATCGTTCTGCTCGCGATTCGGATCGCTATCGTCATTGCTGGCCCGCCCCGACGCCTGGAACTTGACGTCCAGGATCCGCGCGGTGTTATCGGCGCGCTCCAGGAACGTGCCCAGCCGCATGAAGTGGAACGCGTCGTCCTTGAGCATCGTGCCGAACTGCACGCCGCGCGCCAGATGCGAGCGGAACTTGACCCACTCGAAGAACCGAGACGGATCGTCGCGCAGCTCGCCCTCAGCGATCATGCGCTGCACGTCGAGCCACGTGGTGTTGATGGTTTCCCAGACCTCGGTCGTCAGCGACCCCCGCACCGCACGCGCGTTCTCGCGCGCCGCGCGCAGGCAGCTCATGATCGACGACGGGTTGGTCATGTCGCGCACCATGAAGTCGATGACGTCGTCACGGTGCAGCAGGCCGTACTTGTGATCGTAGGCGCTGGTCAGCTCGGAGATGTCGAGCATGGCCCACCAGCCCTGCTCGGCCACCTCGGCCGACTGCGGCAGCAGCGAGGTCTGGTAGTTGACGTCGAGCATGCGCGCGGTGTTTTCTGCGCGCTCGGTGTAGCGGGCCATCCAGAACAAGTGGTCGGCGGTACGGCTCAGCATGATCGGTTCTCCCGGCAATCCGGCGTGGGCTCAGGCACAGGCATGGGGGCAGGCATGGTCGACATCAGCGCTCCAGTACCCAGGTGTCCTTGGTACCGCCGCCCTGCGACGAATTCACCACCAGCGACCCTTCGCGCAAGGCCACGCGCGTCAGGCCGCCCGGCACCATGCGCACCTCCTTGCCGGACAGCACGAACGGCCGCAGGTCGATATGGCGCGGTGCGATGCCCGATTCCACATAGGTCGGGCACGTCGACAGCGCCAGCGTGGGCTGCGCGATGTACTGCTCGGGCCTGGCCTTGACCACTTCGCGGAACTGCTCGATCTCCGCCTTGGTGGCCGCGGGGCCCACCAGCATGCCGTAGCCGCCGGCGCCATGCGTTTCCTTGACCACCAGGTCCGCCATGTTGTCCAGCACGTACTGCAGGTCGTCCGGACGCCGGCACATATACGTGGGCACGTTCGACAGGATGGCCTCCTCGCCCAGGTAGAAGCGGATCATGTCGGGCACGTACGGGTAGATCGACTTGTCGTCGGCCACGCCGGTACCGATGGCATTGCTGATCGTCACGTTGCCGGCGCGGTAGACCGACAGCAGCCCGGCCGCGCCCAGCGTGGAATCGTGCCGGAACACGAGCGGATCGAGAAAGTCGTCGTCCACGCGGCGGTAGATCACGTCGATCCGTTGCGGCCCCTGCGTGGTGCGCATGTAGAGATGCTCGTCCTCGACGAACAGGTCGCTGCCTTCCACCAGTTCCACGCCCATCTGCTGGGCCAGGAACGCGTGCTCGAAGTAAGCCGAGTTGTACATGCCCGGCGTGAGCACTACCACGGTGGGATCGGCGATGTTCTGCGGCGATACGCTGCGCAGCATGTCGAGCAGCAGGTCGGGATAGTGCGCCACCGGCGCCACGCGGTTGCGCGCGAACAGCTCGGGAAACAGCCGCATCATCATCTTGCGGTTTTCCAGCATGTACGACACACCCGACGGCACGCGCAGGTTGTCTTCCAGCACGTAGAACTCGCCCTGTCCGGCGCGCACCACATCGATGCCCGCCAAATGGGCATAGATGTCGCGCGGCACGTCGATGCCGAGCATCTCGGGCCGGTACTGGGCGTTGTTGTAGATCTGGTCGGGCGGAATCACGCCAGCACGGATGATGTCCTGCCCGTGGTAGATGTCGTGGATGAACCGGTTCAGGGCCGCCACGCGCTGGCGCAGCCCGCGTTCCAGCGTGGCCCATTCACTGGCCGGGAACACGCGCGGAATCACGTCGAACGGAATGGTCCGCTCGGTGCCGCTGTTGGACTCGTCCTTGTCGCCGTAGACGGCAAAGGTGATGCCCACGCGCCGGAATATCAGGTCCGCCTCGGCGCGTTTGTTGTCCATCGTCGCCGCGGACTGCCGGCCCAGCCAGTCCGCAAAGCTCCGGTAATGGGGCCGAACTGCCCCGGGCGGCAACATCTGACCAGCCTCGATGGCCGTCACCGTGCCGTCCTCTCGCCCTTCCAGCATCTCGTCGAAAAACCGCGCCGCCATGATGGCCGCTCCTTCGTGGATGTGGGCGCCCCTGCCGCGTACCGTCTCCCGCCTGCCTACTCCCCGGCTTGCTGCCTGACGATACCGCCGGCCACCCGTTTATCGATGCCTCGTCGAGTCGACGCTTCCAGCATATCCGCACCGGCAAAACCCGCAAGGGGTTGCATGCCCGAGACATGCGCCGATACGCGAAAACGGTTTAGCAAGATGCTTGCCAGCGGGGTATTCGACCCCCCCGCTTTCAGGCTCCCCTCTCCCACAAGGTGGGAGAGGGGTTGGGGTTGAGGGCCGGAGGTTTTGCTTGCCGATCGTTGGCAATTTGAACCGCTGGGCCCTCTCCCCCGGCCCCTCTCCCGCCGTGCGGGAGAGGGGAGAAAACAATCAGCAAGAAACAAAAACTAGGCCTTCCCCGAGCACGACGCCGATTCCGGCGGGCATTTGGCCAGGATGTCCCCGACCAGCGCCTCGGGCGAGCGGCGGATATCGAGCACCAGCGCGTCCGCCGGTTCTTCCAGCGTTTCGAACTGGCTTTGCAGCAGTGCCGGGTTGAAGAAGTGGTCCGAGCGGACCGACAGCCGGCCGCCAATCGTCGCGGCGTCGCCCTTCATGAATACGAACGTCACGCCGCCGTCGGACGGGGTCAGGCGGTCGCGATAGGTCTGGCGCAGCGCCGAGCAGGTGAAAACGTGGGTGCGCCCCTCGGCGCGGGCGGTGTCGATGGCCGCGCGCATGGCGTCGAGCCACGGCCAGCGGTCATCGTCGGTCAGCGGCACGCCGGCGTGCATCTTGGCCTTGTTGGCCTCGCTATGGAAGCTGTCGGCGTCGTGGAAGCCGCAGTGCAGCTGCTGCGCCAGCAGCTGGCCAACGGTGGTCTTTCCGCTGCCGGAAACGCCCATCAGGATATAGATCATGTCTGCTCCATCGAACATGGTATCGGGTGGTGTTGTCACCCTTGTCGGTAGCCGCCGGCCTTGCGCGGCGCGGCGGTGCCCCGGCACCGGGATGCCGGGGAATACGAAGTAATCGGAGAAAACCGGAGTCCTGACGCCGCCTATTGTGCGACGGCGGCAGGCGTTTGGACAGCCGCATCGGCCTCGGACAGGTCCAGTGCGCTGCCGCCCTCCTCGGCAATGCGGGCGTGGCGCCGGAACAGGCCGAACAGGCCGCGGCCCATGCTGAAGTTCGCGAAGTCGTCCACCGGTGCGGGCACCGGCGTACGCGCGGCAAATGCGGACTGGGTTGCGGCATCGCCCACCAGTTCCAGCGTGCCGGCGTCGGCATCGACGCGAATGATGTCGCCGTCACATACCCGGGCCAGCGGACCGCCTGCCAGCGCCTCGGGGCCCACATGGATCACGGCCGGCACCTTGCCCGATGCGCCGGACATGCGGCCGTCGGTCACCAGCGCCACCTTGTGGCCGGCATCCTGCAGCGCGCCCAGCGCCGGGGTCAGCCGGTGCAGTTCGGGCATGCCGTTGGCATTGGGGCCCTGGAAACGCACCACGGCCACCACGTCGCGATTGAGTTCATCGGCCTCGAAGGCGGCCTGCAGGGCCTCCTGCGAATCGAAAACACGCGCCGGCGCCTCCACCACACGGTGTTCGGCGGCCACCGCCGAGATCTTGATCACGCCACGGCCCAGGTTGCCCGACATCAGGCGCAGGCCGCCTTCGGCCGAAAACGGCGCCGAAGCCGGCGCCAGCACCGCTGCGTCGCCACTGGTGGTCGGGCCGTCGCGCCAGCGCAGCGCGCCGTCCGTCATGACCGGTTCCTCGGTGT
The DNA here is from genome assembly GCF_022179805.1 of Cupriavidus pauculus. GTDB lineage: Bacteria > Pseudomonadota > Gammaproteobacteria > Burkholderiales > Burkholderiaceae > Cupriavidus > Cupriavidus pauculus_E. The sequence goes on from NZ_BPUO01000001.1 coordinate 343,048, forward strand.
AGCGTGCCAGGCCACGACCCACCACGGTATTGACGTCCTCGTGCAGCAGGCCCGCTTCCAGCAGTTGCCCGATCACATATGCCACGCCGCCGGCCGCGTGGAAGTGGTTCACGTCGGCCGAGCCATTCGGATAGACGCGCGCCAGCAGCGGCGTCACGGCCGACAGGCGGTCAAAGTCGTTCCAGTCGATGATGATCCCCGCCGCGCGCGCCATGGCCACCAAGTGGATCGTGTGATTCGTCGAGCCGCCCGTGGCCAGCAGGCCCACCATGGCGTTGACGATGGCGCGCTCGTCGACGATCTGCGCCAGCGGCGTGTACTCGCGCCCGCGTGCAATCAGCGCCAGCGCGCGCTGGGCCGCGGCGGTGGTCAACGCATCGCGCAGGCCACTGTCCGGATGCACGAACGCCGCGCCCGGCATATGCAGGCCCATGATTTCCATCAGGAACTGGTTGCTGTTGGCGGTGCCGTAGAACGTGCAGGTGCCGGCGCCGTGATAAGCCTCGCACTCGGCTTCGAGCAGCGCATCGCGCCCCACCTGCCCGGTGGCGTAGAGCTGGCGCACACGCGCCTTTTCCTTGTTCGACAGGCCAGTCGCCATCGGGCCGGCCGGCACGAATACCACCGGCAGGTGCCCGAACTGCAGCGCGCCCATCAGCAGGCCCGGCACGATCTTGTCGCAGACGCCCAGCATCAGCGCCGCGTCGAACGTGTTGTGCGACAGCGCGACGGCCGTGCCCATGGCAATGGCATCGCGCGAAAACAGCGACAGCTCCATGCCCGCGTTGCCCTGCGTGATGCCGTCGCACATCGCCGGCACGCCGCCCGCCACCTGGGCCACCGCGCCCACGGCGCGCGCGGCCTCGCGAATCACGGCCGGATAGCGCTCGTACGGTTGGTGCGCCGACAGCATGTCGTTGTAGGCCGTCACGATACCCAGGTTCGGCGCATGCTCCACGCGCAGCTTGAGCTTGTCGTCGGCCGGCAGCGCGGCGTAGCCGTGGGCCAGGTTGGCGCAGGACATGCCGCGCAGCGGCCCCAGTTCCTGCTGCGCACGCTCGCATCGCGCCAGATAGGCGGCGCGGCTGGTGCGGCTGCGTTCAACGATGCGCTGCGTGACGGCCGAAATGTCGGCCCGAACATTGCCCTTTGCGGCTTGGGTCATGGCGGATTGGGTCCTCGTGGGGCGATCCGGACCGGCGCGAGGCAGGTGCCAGAATCTGTAGATTTTCTACATTATAGCCACGGGCCATGCAGCGCCGGAAGTCTCAACTGGCAGCGTATATGGCTTAATCCGCGAAAATCGGGGTAAATCCTAGGGTGCAAACCTTATTCCGGGACTGCGAAATCGGGATGCGAGTGTGTAGAATCTCTACAAAATTCAGGACGCCGGCCTTCCACGGCCCACCGCCAGACTCCCACGCTTTCCGCCCGACCCTCACCATGCGCGACAGAATTCTTGCCGTCTACGACACGCTACGCCCGTCCGAACGCCGGCTGGCAGACTATGTGGCCCGCCATGGCGCCAGCGTCATCCGGCTGACCATGCCGGAACTGGCGGAGCGCGCCGGGGTATCGCAGCCGACGATCGCCCGCTTCTGCGCGGCGCTCGGCTACGACGGCTTCAAGGAGTTCAAGCTCCAGTTCGCCCAGAACGTGGGCGGCGGCACTCCGTTCGTGCACCAGGACGTCGAGGCGAACGACCGCCCCGCCGACATCGCCGGCAAGGTATTCGACCGCACCATCGCCACGCTGATGACGGTGCGCAACGCGTTGTCCGCCGATCAGATCGAGCACGCGATCCGCCTGCTGGCCGGCGCGCGCCGCATCGAGTTCTACGGCTGCGGCAACTCCGGCATCGTCGCGCTCGATATCCAGCACAAGTTCTTCCGCCTGGGCATTCCCACCACCGCGTACTCCGACTCGCACGTCTTCAGCATGTCCGCCGCGCTGCTGCGCCCTGGCGACGTGGCCGTGCTGGTGTCGAACAGCGGCCGCACCTGGGACATGCTGTCCGCCGCCACGCTGGCACGCGGCAGCGGCGCCAGCGTGCTGGCACTGACCCACAGCGGATCGCCGCTGGCCAAGCTGGCCAACGTCTGCGTGTTTTCCGACGTCGAGGAAGACAGCGAGGTCTACACGCCGATGACGTCCCGCATCTGCCACCTCGTGCTGGGCGATGTGCTGGCCGCTGGCGTGGCCCTTGAGCGTGCGGAGTCGGTCGCCGCCGGCCTGCAGCGCGCCAAGGCTCATCTGCGCGAGCGCCGCATTGCCGGCGCGGACCGGGCGCCGCTGCCCGGGGCCGACAAGGTCGGCGACGAGGACGGCGCCAGCGATACCGGCAAAGCTGTCGACACGGCGACGCCAGGTGTGCGGACGCAGGCGCAGGCTGCCAGCAAGGCGCGCACCGGCACCAGGTCCAAAACACCAGCCAAGGCGGCCAAGCAGGCAAAGCCGGCAAAAACACCCGCCCGCGCGAGCTGATTCGCTCCGCTTGACTCAGATCGGCGCTGGCGGCGCATCGCGCCAATATCGGCGATTCCGCTGCCGGAACGGCGTCACCGCCAGCGCATCGCCAGCCGTTTCCACCGCGACCGCTCCGGTTTCATCGGTCCGGTAGCGATCCACATCGGCCCGCTCGTAACGCCGCCAGACATCCGCACGCGGATGCCTGTAGCGGTTGGCGAAGCCCAGCTGGAAGATCGCCAGCTCTGGCCGCACCGCCCGCAGGAAAGTCACATGCGACGACGTGCCGCTGCCATGGTGCGGCACCAGCAGGACGTCGGCGCGCAACTGGTCCGCCGGCACTCTGCCGATCAACACCATTTCCTCACGCACCCCGATATCGCCAGTCAGCAGCACGCTACGCTGCGCGGTGGCCACGCGCAGCACGCAGCTTCGCGCATTGCTCGACAGGTGCCCGGCCTGCAAGTCCTCTTCAGACGGATGCAGGACGTCGAACCGAACTCCATCCCATTCCCAGCCATCGCCCGCCACGCAGGCATCCCAGCGCTGCCCCGCCAGCAAGCGATGTTCGCCCGACGCCGCTGTCAGGCGCGCGGCGACGGGGACAGCATGCATGACGTCGCGCACGCCCCCGGCGTGATCGGCGTCTTCATGACTGACCATCAGCATGTCCAGCCCACGCACGCCCACCGCGCGCAGAAATGGCACGATGACCTGCCCGCCGGCGCTGGTCCCCGAGATGTATGCCGGCCCCGCGTCGTAGAGCAACGCATGGCGGCGCGTCTCCACCAGCACCGCCGTGCCCTTCCCCACGTCCAGCGCCGTCATGCGGATCTCGCCATCGGCAACGGGCGCACGGCCCGCCATCAGCATCGGCACCATGAGCGCGACGCCCGCCCAGCGGGGCACCCGCCGCGCGGACCGCAGCCACGCTGGCCGGCGCGGCACCAGCAACAGCCATACACCGGCGATGGCCAGCACCGTCCGCCACCAGCCCGGGTGCGCGGCTTCCCAGACGGCCCAGCGGGGCGCGGCAAGCCATGTGAGACCGCCCGCCAGCCACGACAGCACTGCGTGGGCCAGTTCCAGCACCGGCGCGGCGAGCGCCACCGGTAGCGCGGCGCCGGCCAACGCCAGCGGTGTCACCAACAGGCTCACGACCGGGATCGCCACGGCATTGGCCACGCACGACACCACCGATACCTGCCCGAACAGCAACAAGGTCAGCGGTACGAGCCCGATGGTCACCGCCCACTGCGCCCGCGCCGCGTCGCAGAGTCCGTCGCGTAGCCTGGCGAGCCAGCCCGGCGTCGCTGGCCGCACGCCGGGCTGGGTATCGATCGAATCGTCCTGCGCATGGAGAAAGATCACCGCCACCGCGCCGAACGACAACCAGAACCCCGGCTGCAGTACGGCCCACGGGTCGATGGCCACCGCCACGCCAGCGGCCCATGCCAGCATCACCGACACGGGCGGCGCCCGTGCGCTCCACAACGCCATGGCCGCCACCACCAGCATCGTCACCGTGCGTAGCGCCGGAATCTGCATGCCGGCAATCAGCCCATAGCCAAGCGCCGCCAGCACTGTCACCACCAGCCCCGCCTGCTGCGCGGGCCACCACAGCGGCAACGGCCGCCGCAACACCCGCGCCAGCCCGAATGAATGCCGCCACAGCACACGCATCAAGGCGCCGGCGGCGCCCGCGATCATCGTGATATGCAGACCCGAGATGCTGACCAGATGTGAAATGCCGGTACGCCGGAATATCTCCCAATCCGCCTGGGCGATGCCCCGCTGGTCGCCGATTACCAGCGCGATCAGCACTGGCCCGTAGCGGGCGTCGGCGGGCAACGCGGCGCGCAGATGGTCGCGTATCGCCGCCCGCCACATCGCCACGCGCACCGACCATGGCAACGGGCCGGCATCATCGAGCCGCGTGCCGACTCGTACATGGCCGGTGGCATGCACGCCTTCGGCCAGCAGCCAGTACGCGTAGTCGAATCCATGCGGATTCGCCAGACCGCGCGGCCGCCGCAGGCGTACGGTCAACCGATAGCGCTGACCGGGCTGCAAGGCATTTGACGCCGGGTCGCGCCAGGTCAGGAGCAGTGTTTCGGATGAGGAAAGCGCGGCGGCATCGCCATGCCAGCGTTCGATGCGGAACAGGAAACGGCTGCCTTGCGGACCTTGGTCGGGCAACCCGGCCACGATGCCATCGACAACGAGATCGCGGCCCGCCATCTCCGGTGGTAGCCAGCGCTCAAGGCGGGTATCGGCACGCCATGCCGACCAGCCAAAGCCGACCAGCGCGGCCAGCGCAATCGCGGCACCCAGCGCGGCCGGTGCACCGACCCTGGCCCTTTGCCATCGGCCCAGCAGCGCGGCCGCGCAGGCCAGCGCCACGCCGCAGGCGCCGAGCCACTGCGCGCGGTCCGGCAACGCCGCCTGTTGCTGCAGCAGCCAGCCACCCGCCACGAACGCCAGCAGAACCAGGCGCATCCCACCTCCGGAGCCATGTCACGACATTGCACGAAGGGGGTGTTGTACCGCGTGAAAGAAGGGAAAAACGTGTCCGAACGTTGCGTCGGTGTGTCAATACGTTAAATCGGCGCCATGACGTCCGCGAACGCGGCCAGCCGGGGCAGCGCGGCTACCGAATTGCGCCACATGACCCTGGCCAGTTCGGGCTCCGGCACACCTCGTAGTTCGGCCATGACGCGCGCCACGCCGGCCACCTCGCCCGGCGTGTTGCGCGCCTTGTGCTGCTCGCCGAACTGGTCGTCGGACAGCCAGGCAGGCGCGATGTCGGGCGCGTCGGTTTCCAGGACGATGGCCTCGATAGGCAGCTCGCTGGCCAGGCGCCGGATCTGCTTGGCGCGCGAGAACGTGACATTGCCGCCAAACCCGAGCTTCATGCCGTGCTCGACATATCGCCGGGCCTGCTCGTGGCTGCCGTTGAACGCGTGCGCGATGCCCTGCTTCACGCCCACGCGGCGCAGTTGCGCATAGACCTGGTCCTGCGACTTGCGCACGTGCAGCAGCACAGGCAAGTCGAATTCGCGTGCGATCTTGAGTTGCTCGGTGTACAGCCAGGTCTGGTGCTGGGCGTCCAGGCCCGGCACGAAGAAATCGAGCCCGATCTCGCCGATGGCAACCAGGCGCGGATCGTCGATAGACGCAGCCACCTCGCGCCGCAAGGCGTCCAGATCGGCTTGCCCCGCGCCTGGCGTGCACAGCGGGTGGATGCCCAGCGCGTAGACGCAGCGCGACCCTTCGCCGGCCAGCGCGCGCACGGCGTCGAAATTCGACACCGCCACGGCCGGCAGCACGATGCCGGAGACGTTGGCCGCCGCAGCGGCTGCGATCACGCCCGCGCGGTCGGCATCGAATTCGCTGGCGTCAAGATGACAGTGGGTATCGATCCACATGGGGGCGCAGGTGGGTCAGTGTTCCGGGTGCAGATGGCCGTCGCGCAGCCGGAAAATGCGGTCGCAGCGTCCGGCCAGGTCCATGTCGTGCGTCACGATCACGAAGCTCGTGCCGAGCGTGCGCGACAGTTCGAGCATCAGGTCATAGACGCCGCCGGCCGTATGGTCGTCGAGGTTTCCGGTCGGCTCGTCAGCCAGCACGCAGGCCGGCTGCCCCACCAGCGCGCGCGCCACGGCCACCCGCTGGCGCTCGCCGCCCGACAGCTCGCCTGGCCGGTGCTTCGCGCGGCCACCCAGCCCCACCCGATCCAGCATGGCCTGCGCGGCCTCGCGCGCCGGCTGCTCGTTCAGGCCACGGATGCGCATCGGCATCGCCACGTTGTCGAGTGCCGTGAATTCGGGCAGCAGGTGGTGGAACTGGTAGATGAAGCCGAGCGAGCGATTGCGCACGATGTTGCGCTCTTTTTCGCGCAGCGCCGTGAACGGCTTGCCCAGCAGCGCCACGCGGCCCGCGTCGGGATTGTCAAGGCCGCCCAGCACATGCAGCAGCGTCGATTTGCCCGAGCCCGAAGCGCCCACGATGGCCACTTTCTCGCCCGCGTTCACCCGCACGTCCACGCCGCGCAGCACCTCCACGTCGAGCCCACCCTGGCGGAAACGCTTGGTCAGGCCTTCGGCCACGAGCACCGGCGAGCCGGCAGGCACCGCGGCGGGCGTCACCGCCACCGCCTCCTGGATCAGCGTCGTATCACTCATAGCGCAGGGCCTCCGCGGGATTCACGCGGGCGGCACGCCAGCTTGGGTAGATCGTGGCCAGCGTGGCCAAAACGAAGGAGATGATGCCGATGGTGGCGATGTCGTTCACGCGGGGGTCCGAAGGCAATTCGCTAATGAAATAGATGTCCTTGGGCAGGAACTGCACGTGCAGCGCCCGTTCGATGAAGGGCACGATCACGTCGATATTGGTGGCGATCAGCGTGCCGCCCAGCACGCCCAGCAGCGTGCCGATGAAGCCGATGGCCACGCCCTGCACGATGAAGATCTTCATGATCGAGCGCGGCTGGGCGCCCATCGTGCGCAGGATGGCGATGTCGGCCTGCTTGTCGGTCACGGTCATGACCAGCGTCGACACCAGGTTGAATGCCGCCACCGCGATGATCAGCGTCAGGATGATGAACATCATGCGCTTCTCGGTCTGCACGGCGGCAAACCAGTTGCGGTTCTGCTTGGACCAGTCGCGCAGGTACAGGTCGCCGGACATCGTGCCGGCCAGCTCCTGCGCCACCTGCGGCGCGCGCTGCATGTCCTGCAGCTTGAGCCGCACGCCGCTGGGGCCGTTCTGGCGGAACAGCAGTTCGGCGTCCTGCATGTTGATCAGCGCCAGCGCGCTGTCGAATTCATAGTGGCCGGACGAGAAGATGCCGGACACCGTAAACTGCTTCAGGCGCGGCAGGATGCCGGCCGGCGTGATGGTGCCCTGGGGCGCCACCAGCGTCACCTTGTCGCCCACGCGCACGCCCAGCGCATTGGCCAGCTCGCTGCCCAGCGCGATATCGAAGCCGCCCGGCACCAGCGCGTTCATGCTGCCCGCGCGGAACTGGCTGCCCACGTCGGACACCTTGGGTTCCTGGCTCGGGTCCACGCCGCGCAGCAGCACGCCGCGCACGGCATCGTCACGCGTGAGCATGGCCTGCGCCGACACGTAGGGCGCGGCGCCGATCACTTCCTTGTTGCGCTCGGCCTCGGCGGCGGTCTTCTGCCAGTCCTGCAGCGGGCCCGCCCCGATCACTTCGATGTGCGAAAGCACCGACAGCATGCGGTCGCGCACTTCCTTCTGAAAACCGTTCATGACCGACAGCACGACGATCAGCGCGGCCACACCCAGCGCGATGCCAAGCATCGAGATCATCGAAATGAACGAAATGAACGTGTTGCGGCTGGCGCGCTTGCTTGCGCGGGTATATCGCCAGCCAATCTGCCACTCGTAAGGAAAGTTCAAGAGGAATCCTGTTGTTCTGGAAATGCCGGTACGCCGGTTTTGCCGCCATCGGTGACGGAAAACTGGCGCCGGCCAGCCGGAAGTTTACAATCTCGGCAACCATGATGACGCACCTGACCCTGATTGTGCCTTTTTCCGTCCCGCCTGGCGCCGGCGACGACGCCACGGACGATGTCGTCCCTGGCGCGCTGCTGCGCCAGTTGGAGTTGCCCGCGCTCGGAAAGTTGCTGACGCGCGCCACCCCGGGACCCCGCGAAACGCACGACGATCCGTACCTGCGCACCCTGCCGCACGAGCGCTGGCTGGCTGGCCGGGCCGGCCTGGACACCACCCGGGTGCCGACTGCGCCCTTTATGCGCCTGGCCGACCGCGCCGCCGCCGGCCTGCCGGCAGAATCGGCCGATGCTGACGCCAGCGCCGGCTGGGCCTGCCTGCAACCGGTGCATATCCACGCCGCGCGCGACCATCTGGTGCTGATGCACCCCGACCAGCTTGCCATCCGTGCCGACGAGGCCGACACGCTGCGTGCCGCCATCGCCGAGCTGCTGGATGAGTCCGGCATCGTGCTCGAAGCGCCCCACCCCGCCCGCTGGTACGTGGCCGAGGATACCTTTGGCGAACTGGAAGCCACCACGCCGGTGCGCGCCACGGGCCGCAATATCGATATCTGGATGCAGGCCGGGCCGCGTGCCCGCGACTGGCGCCGGCTGCAGAACGAGATCCAGATGACCTGGCACGGTCATCCGGTCAACGAGGCCCGCGAGGCCGAGGGCAACCTGCCGGTCAATTCGGTCTGGCTGCACGGCGGCGGCAAGCGTGCCGACGCGCGCAAGCTGGCCGATACAGTACTGACCGGCGACCCGTTCCTGGCCGGCCTGGCGCTAGCCGCCGGCAGCCGCGTCGGCCCGCAACCGGCCCGCTTTGCCGATGTGGCGAACGTGGACGGCGGCGTCCTGTCCCTGCTGGACAACGCCACCGAAGCCCATATCGTGTCCGACTGGGGCCTGTGGCTAGACCGCATGCACGCCCTGGACGCCGACTGGTTCCAGCCCGTGCTCGATGCGCTGGCCGCCGGCCAGGTGCAGGCCGTCACGCTGGTACTGGGCGGCGAAAACCATTTTGCCGAATTCAAGGTCACGCGCACCGACCTGCGCAAGTTCTGGCGCGGCCTGGGCACGCGCGGCGACTGGCGCGCGCTGTTGTCCAACCTGGCCATGGCCGCCTGAGCGCACGGAAAGACAGATCATGACCCGGATTGCCATCCGCACCTATTCCGATGACCACGCCAGCGTGCTGGCGGCGGCTGGCCTGCATCCCACGCTGGCGCGCATCCTGTCCGCGCGCGGCGTGCTGGACCCGGCCGAACTGGCCACCGAGCTGCCCGGCCTGGTGCCCCCTTCCGCGATGAAGGGCATCGACCACGCCGCCGCCTACCTGGCCGACGCCATCGCCGCGCGGCGCAAGCTGCTGATCGTGGCCGACTACGACTGCGACGGCGCCACGGCCTGCGCCGTGGGCGTACGCGGGCTGCGCATGCTGGGCGCGCAGGTGGACTACATCGTGCCGAACCGGTTCGAGTACGGCTACGGCCTGACGCCCGAGATCGTCGAACTGGCAGCGCAACAGCGGCCCGACGTGATCGTCACGGTCGACAACGGCATTGCCAGCGTCGACGGCGTGGCGGCGGCCAATGCGCGCGGCATCGACGTGGTGGTGACCGATCACCACCTGCCGGGCGCCGTGCTGCCCGATGCCGCCGTGATCGTGAATCCGAACCAGCCCGGTTGTGAATTCCCGAGCAAGAACCTGGCGGGCGTGGGCGTGATGTTCTACGTGCTGCTGGCGCTGCGCGCCGAGTTGCGTCAGCGCGGGGTCTACACCAAGGAAACGCAGCCGCCGCTGCAGACGCTGCTGGACCTGGTGGCGCTGGGTACTGTAGCCGACGTGGTCAAGCTCGATGCGAACAACCGCATCCTGGTGGCCCAGGGCCTGAAGCGCATGCGTATGGGCCGCATGCATGCCGGCGTGGCGGCCTTGTTCCGCGCCGCCGGCCGCGAGGCGCCGCGTGCCAACACGTTCGACCTGGGTTTCGGCCTGGGGCCGCGTCTCAATGCGGCCGGGCGCCTGGCCGACATGTCGCTGGGCATTGAATGCCTGCTGACCGACGACGCCAACCGCGCCTGGGAAATCGCCCAGGAACTGGACGGCATGAACCGCGAGCGGCGCGATATCGAAGCCGGCATGCAGCAGGAAGCGCTGCAGATCCTGGAGCAGCCGCTGGCCGGGCTCGATCCGGCGTCGCGCTACACGGTGAGCGTGTTCCACGAAACCTGGCACCAGGGCGTGATCGGCATCGTAGCCTCGCGGCTGAAGGAAAAATTCCATCGCCCGACCATCACCTTCGCACCGGGCGACGAGGAACATATCAAGGGCTCGGGCCGCTCGATTCCCGGCTTCCACCTGCGCGACGCGCTGGACCTGGTTTCCAAGCGCCACCCGGGCCTGCTGGTCAAGTTTGGCGGCCACGCGATGGCGGCCGGCCTGACTGTGCGCGCCAAGGATTTCGACACCTTCGTCGAGGCGTTCGAGGCCGTGGGTCGGGAATGGCTGAACGAAGAGCAACTGGCCCGCGTGATCGAGACCGACGGCGATATCGACGACGGCTGCTTCAGCCCGGAATTCGTGACGATGCTGGAAGGCCAGGTCTGGGGCCAGGGATTTCCGCCGCCCACGTTCTCGGGCGAGTTCGAGGTGCTGCGCCAGACCGTGCTCAAGGGCAAGCACCTGAAGCTGCAACTGGGGCGCGGCAGCCAGCGCTTTGACGCCATCTGGTTCAACCACGCCGACGCGCTGGACGGCGCCAGCGCGCTGGTGGCCTATCGGCTGGACAACAACACGTTCAACGGCGTGACGCGCGTGCAGCTGGTGGTGGAGCACGCGCAGTAAGGCGCGCGAGCGCGTCTTGTGTATTTGGCTCCCCTCTCCCGGAGGGAGAGGGGAGCAAACCCCGAGGTAGATCAAACCCTCAACGCGACGGCAGATAACTCGCCGGGTTCACCGGCTTGCCATTCCCACGCACTTCAAAATGCAGTTCGCTGGCACGGCTCATGCTGCCGATGTCCTGGCCGGCCGCGATGCGATCGCCTTCCTTGACCAGCAGGCGGTCCAGGTTGCCGTACACGGTCAGCCAGTCGTCGTTGTGCTTGACGATGACCAGTTGGCCATAGCCACGCAGCGTGCCGACGTGGATGGCCCAGCCCGCGGCGGCCGCGCGCACCTTGCCGCCGGCCGGCACCTCGATGCGCAGCCCCTTCTCCGCGGGCGGCGCGAAACTGCCCGCGACGCGCCCGTCGGCCGGCCATTGCAGGCGGATGGCGCTGGCGGGCGGCTTTGACGGCGGGGTGTCCGGGGTGGTGGTGCGCGGGGCCGGCGTGGCGGCTGGCTTGTCGGCGGCCTTGGCGGCCGAAATGCCGGCGCCGGCGGGCGGCGTCACGCGGATCAGCTGGCCCACCTCGATCTGGCCCGCATCGGAAATGTTGCTCCAGCGCGCCAGGTCGCTCACCGAGCGGTTATGGCGCCGGGCAATCGAATAGAGCGTATCGCCCCGCTCCACGCGGTAGTAGCCCTCCGGCGCCGGCTCGCTGGGCGTGGTGCCACAGGCGGCCAGCATGGCGGCCAGCGAGATCGCGGCCAGGCGCCCCAGCGTGCGCCGGCGGGCGCCCTCGGGGCGCGACGGGTCGTGTTGGATTGCGTGAATTCCTGTCATGCGTGCGGGATAACTCCTGATCGTGGACGCTATTGTCGCCGAAGTCACAAGGGAACATGCCACGGAAAAGCGGCAAAAGTCACGTAATGGACCGTTCGCGTTGCGAACAGTTCAGCATTGGGGCCGGATTAGCGGCGCCAATCCGCTATAATTCCCCGTTTTGCAAGCGCAGAATTTTCAGGAAATATCAATGGAAGCAGAACGCCTCAACGCCATCTCCGGTGCCATCTCTGATCTCCGTTCGCGAACGGAAGATCTACGGGGGTATCTTTGACTACGATGTCAAAGAAAACCGCCTAGACGAAGTCAACGGACTGCTGGAAGACGCTGCGGTCTGGAATAACCCCAAGCGTGCCCAGGACCTGGGCAAGGAAAAGAAGGCGCTGGAAGCCGTCGTCCAGACGCTCGGCAAGCTCACCGAAGACCTGACGGGCACGGACGAACTGTTCGAGCTGGCCCGCGAGGAAGGTGACGACGAGACGCTGGAATCGATCGAGGCCGATGTACAGGGCTTCGAGGCCATCGTCGCCGATATGGAATTCCGCCGCATGTTCTCGGGCGAGATGGACCAGGCCAACGCGTTCATCGACATCCAGGCCGGCGCCGGCGGTACCGAGGCGTGCGACTGGGCATCGATGCTGCTGCGCCAGTACCTGAAGTACTGCGAGCGCAAGGGCTTCAAGGCCGAGGTGCTGGAAGAGTCCGAGGGCGACGTGGCCGGCATCAAGAGCGCCACGATCAAGATCGAGGGCGACTACGCGTTTGGCTACCTGCGTACCGAAACCGGCGTGCACCGCCTGGTGCGCAAGTCGCCGTTCGACTCGTCGGGCGGCCGCCATACGTCGTTCTCGTCGGTGTTCGTCTACCCCGAGGTGGATGACTCGTTCGAGGTTGAGGTCAACCCCGCCGACCTGCGCGTGGACACGTACCGCGCATCGGGCGCCGGTGGCCAGCACATCAACAAGACCGATTCGGCCGTGCGTATCACGCACATCCCGACCGGCATCGTCGTGCAGTGCCAGAACGACCGTTCGCAGCACCGCAACCGTGCCGAGGCCATGTCGATGCTGAAGTCGCGCCTGTACGAGCATGAGATGCGCAAGCGCCAGGCCGAGGCCGACAAGCTCGAAGCCGGCAAGACCGATGTGGGCTGGGGGCACCAGATCCGCTCGTACGTGCTGGACCAGAGCCGCATCAAGGACCTGCGCACCAACGTGGAAATGTCCAACACGCAAAAGGTGCTCGATGGCGACCTCGATCCGTTCATCGAGGCCAGCCTGAAACAGGGCCTGTAATACCCGCCTGACCCGGGCGCACCGTCATGCCGGCAACATCGCCGGCGCGACGGTGCGCCGGATACCAACAAGTCCTCATCCCGAACTCGCCGCTCCCAAAAGAAGGTCCATGTCATGACCACCGGAACGTCCCGCACCACTCACCTCTACATCGTCACCGGCGCCTCGCGCGGCCTGGGCGCGTCGCTCGTGCGCGCGCTGCTCAAGCCCGGCAACCGCGTGATCGGTGTGGCCCGCAGCCGCAACACCGAACTCGAACGTGAAGCCTCGGCCAGCGGCGTGCCGGTGGCCTGGCACCTGCAGGACCTGTCGCAGCCGGGCCCGTCGGCGGGCTGGCTGTCCAGCGTGCTGGAGGCCGTGGACAACGCGCCGGCCAGCGTGACGCTGATCCTGAACGCGGGCGTGGTCGAGCCGATCGGCCCGATCACCGAACTGCACGAGAACTCGCTGGTGCCGCATCTGCAGACCAATCTGGTCACGCCGATGACGATGACCGCCGCGTTCCTCGATGCCACCGCGCGCTTCGATTGCCCGCGCAAGGTGCTGGCCATCTCGTCGGGTGCGGCACGCAACCCGGTGCCGGGCTGGAGCGCTTACTGCGCCGGCAAGGCGGGGCTGGACATGTTCATCCGCTCGGTCAACGCCGAGTACGCCGGCCTGGCCGAGGACCGCGCGGTGCGCGCCGTGGCACTGGCGCCGGGCGTGGTGGACACGGGCATGCAGGAAGTCATCCGCGGTGCCGACTTTGCCCAGGTGCAGCGGTTCCGCGACCTGAAGGCCAACGACCAGCTGGCATCGCCCGACGACGTGGCGCAACGCATTGCCGCTTACATGGAGCGCGCCGACTTCGGCAAGACCGAACTCGACGACATCCGCAACTATTGAACCGAAACATCGCGCCGGGCCGCCGCCCGGCGCGACTGAAGCTGACACCATGACCGAACCGACCCGCACGCCTGCCGCCGCGCCCGCCGCCGACGCGCCTGCCGTAGACGAGAACAAGATCATTGCCGAGCGCCGCGAGAAGCTGCAGGCCCTGCGCGAGCAGGGCGTGGCCTTCCCGAACGATTTCCGCCCGACGCACCAGGCCGGCACGCTGCACGCGCAGTATGGCGAGACCGACCAGCCCGCGCTGGAAGCCAACCCGGTGGAAGTATCGATCGCCGGCCGCATGATGCTCAAGCGCGTGATGGGCAAGGCCAGCTTTGCCACCGTGCAGGACGGCAGCGGCCAGATCCAGTTCTACATCACCCGCGACAAGGTCGGCGAGGACGTCTACGCGGCGTTCAAGCACTGGGACCTGGGCGACATCATCAGCGCGCGCGGCGAACTGTTCCGTACCAACAAGGGCGAGCTGTCGGTGCAGGTGCGCGAACTGCGCCTGCTGTCGAAGAGCCTGCGCCCGCTGCCGGACAAGTTCCATGGCCTGGCCGACCAGGAAACGAAGTACCGCCAGCGTTATGTGGACCTGATCGTATCGCCCGAGACGCGCGACACGTTCCGCGCCCGCACCAAGGCCATGTCGTCGCTGCGCCGCCATATGGCCGACGCCGGCTTCATGGAAGTGGAAACGCCGATGCTGCACCCGATTCCGGGCGGCGCGGCGGCCAAGCCGTTCATCACGCACCACAACGCGCTGGACATGCAGATGTTCATGCGTATCGCGCCCGAGCTGTACCTGAAGCGCCTGATCGTGGGCGGCTTCGAGCGTGTGTTCGAGATCAACCGCAACTTCCGTAACGAAGGGGTGAGCCCGCGCCACAACCCCGAGTTCACGATGATGGAGTTCTACGCGGCCTACACGGACTACCGCTGGCTGATGGACTTCACCGAAAACCTGATCCGCGAGGCCGCCATCGACGCCAGCGGCAGCGCCGTGCTGACTTACCAGGGCCGCGAGCTGGACCTGAGCCGTCCGTTCCACCGTCTGACGATCTGCCAGGCCATCCAGAAGTTCGCGCCGGAATATACCGATGCGCAACTGGCCGACGCCGACTTCCTGCGCGCCGAACTGAAGGGCAAGTTCAAGATCAACACCAGCGCGCCGCAGTTCCTGAACGCCGGTCTGGGCACGCTGCAACTGGTGCTGTTCGAGGAAACCGCCGAGTCGCAACTGTGGGAGCCGACCTTCATCGTCGACTATCCGGTGGAAGTGTCGCCGCTGGCGCGCGCATCGGACACGCAGCCGGGCATCACGGAACGCTTCGAACTGTTCATCACGGGCCGCGAAATCGCCAACGGCTTCTCGGAGCTCAACGATCCGGAAGACCAGGCTGACCGCTTCCGCAAGCAGGTGGAGCAGAAGGACGCCGGCGACGAGGAAGCCATGTACTTCGACGCCGACTACATCCGCGCGCTCGAATACGGCATGCCCCCGACCGGCGGCTGCGGTATCGGCATCGACCGCCTGGTCATGCTGCTGACCGACAGCCCGAACATCCGCGACGTCATCCTGTTCCCGCACCTGCGCCGGGAAGACTGATTGCTCGGCTGAATGTTTTGAAGTTCTCCCCTCTCCCACAACGTGGGAGAGGGGCCGGGGGTGAGGGCATGGCGGTCCTAATTGCGATTAGTCGGCAAGCAGAACTGCTGACCCTCACCCCCAACCCCTCTCCCGCTGTGCGGGAGAGGGGAGCACTACCCCCGGGTTGTTACAGACATTCGTCGCCACCCACCCTCCCGCGCCGTAACCCACTGATTCCAAAGCCCTTTCGCGGCTACAGATCCTTACAAAATCAAACGGAAAACGGATCGTAATTCCGCCAGACTGGAGGCATCCACCCTCGTGGTGACTCGGAGAACAACAATGTCTGGTCCGGAAACCCTTCCTTCCCTGCCGTCGCAACGCCGCCTGCATCCGCTGGTGGGCGCAGCCGCGGTTGCCGTGGTCGTAGCCAGCCTGACCGCGGTGGCTGCCGTGACCGGCGTGCTGCCGATCACCAAGGCCAACCAGGGACCGGCCACCGAAGCCTCGTACAACGCGCCGCAAGGGCCCGCTCCGGTGACAGCCGAGACGGCGCCGCCGGGATCGACCACGCGACCGCCTGCCTATGATGCGCAGCAGGCGCGCAACACCGCCCCGCCTCCCCCGCAGGTCCAGGCACAGGCCCAGCCGCAGGAGAAGCCCGCCGCGCAACCGAGCCATACCGCTGGTCACGTGACAGGCGTGCAGGTCGTGGAAGCCGAAAAGCCGACCAGTGGCCTGGGCGCGCTTGGCGGCGCGGTCGTTGGCGGGCTGGTGGGCAACCAGATCGGTAACGGCAATGGCCGCATCCTGGGCACGGTGGCAGGCGCCGCGGCCGGCGGGTTCGGCGGCAACTATGCCGAGAAGAAGCTGAACACGAACAAGTCGTACCGTGTGAGCGTGAAGATGGACGACGGCTCGCGCCGCACCTTCACGTACCAGAATCCGCCGGGGGTGGAAGTTGGCCAGCGCGTGCATCTTGAGCGCGGCGTCCTTGTAACGGGCTGATACCTGTGCAACCGGCCGAAACAGGGTCGGTTACCAAGCCCACACAAAGGGCCGGCCATCGGCCGGCCCTTGTTGCTAAGATGGCGCAGCCTCCCTGCCGGCCATCGCCATGCCCCTTCGCCCCGCCTTTGTCACCGCGACGCGCCGCCTGCGCATCCCGGCCCTGCTCATCAGCGCCGCAGCCTGGGCCGCGCCCTTGCACGCGCAGGAACTGCTGGTGCTGGGCGGCCTGCAGCGCTCCGACGTCGGCGGCGAAACCAGCTACGGCTACACCTACAGTTACCAGCACAACCTGGCCGAGAACTGGTATGCCTCGTTCTCATACCTGAACGAAGGCCATGTCACGAACCACCATCGCGACGGCCACAGCGTCCAACTCTGGTGGCGTTACCCGTTCGATGACCGGCGCTTCAACATAGCGATCGGCGCCGGCCCCTACCGCTACTTCGACACCACCGACCGCAACAACGACGGCAGCTCCGACGATCACCATGGCTGGGGCGTACTGGCCAGCGTGGCCGCCACCTGGTATGTCAATGGCGGCCCGTGGATCCTGCAGGCGCGCTTCAACCGCGCGCAGACGCCATCGAGCATCAAGACCAACACATTGCTGATCGGCGTGGGCTACCAGCTCGATCGCGGGGACCGTGGCGGGCCGGTGGTGCCGCCGCCGTCGCGCGCGGACAACGTCACGCAGAACGAAATCACCGTGTTCCTGGGCCAGACCATCGTGAACACGTTCGACTCCGAAACGGCGTTTGCCAAGGCTGTGGAATACCGGCGCGGCCTGGCCCGCTACGTGTCGGGCACGGTGAGCTATATCAACGAAGGCGAGAACTCGGCGTTGCGCCGCAATGGCGTGGCCGCGCAGCTATGGCTGGAGCGCGCCTTCTTCCGGGATACGGTGACGCTGGGGGTGGGGGCCGGGCCGTACTATGCGATCGACCTCAGCGAGCGGGGGCGCAACGCATCGGAGGCGCCGTCGCGGTGGTCGGGGCTACTGACGATGTCGGCCAGCTACCGCATCAACCAGCACTGGCTGGCGCGGGTGTCCTGGAACAGGACCGTGACCGGATATGACCGGGATACCGACGTGTTCCTGGCGGGCGTGGGATACCGGTTCTAGGGGCTGCGGGGGTGCCCTCCCCCGGGCGGGAGAGGGTATGCGGAACAGCGCTTACTGCAGTTATTGCACTTACTGCGCTTCCTCGATCCAGGCCTGCTGGATCGCTTCCAGAATCTTCTCGCCGGAGCGCTCGGGCAGGTCAGTGAAGCCGTCGAGCTCCAGCACCCACTGGCGCAGCTGCGTGAATCGCACGCTCACGGGATCCACGTCGGGAAACTTGTCGTACAGCGCGGCGGCAATGTCAAAAGTGTCGGTCCATTTCATGGCTCAGTGACCTTCCTTGGCGTGGTTGATCGTGTATTTCGGAATCTCGACGGTCAGGTCGGCGTCGGCCACGATAGCCTGGCACGACAGGCGCGAATTGGGCTCCAGGCCCCACGCCTTGTCCAGCAGGTCTTCTTCCTTTTCCTCGGCATCCTCGAGCGATCTGAAGCCTTCGCGCACCACCACATGGCACGTGGTGCAGGCGCACGACTTCTCGCAGGCGTGCTCGATATCGATACCGTTCTTGAGCAGCGCGTCGCAGATGCTGATGCCGGTGTTGGCTTCGAAAACGGCGCCCTCCGGACACAATTCGACGTGGGGCAAAACGATGATCTGTGGCATTTCTTTCCTGTTTTCAGTTTGCAGCGCCGGCGTTCAGCCGATCTCCTGCACCTTCTTGCCGGCCAGCGCGCTCTTGATCGAGCGGTCCATGCGGCGGGCGGCAAATTCGTCGGTGCCGTGCGACAGTTGCTCGACGGCAGCCTTGATGGCGTGGTGATCCTCGCCGCGCGCAATCTCGCGCACCCGGACCATCTGCGCTTCCACGGCAGTGCGCTCGTCGGCCGACAGCAGGTCGCCGTCGACTTCCAGCGCGCGCGTGGTGGCTTCCACCAGACGCTCGGCCTCCACGCGTTCCTCGGCCAGCGCACGGCTCTTCATGTCGTGCTCGGCTTCGCGGAAGCTGTCCTGCAGCATGCGTGCGATATCGTCGTCGGCCAGGCCGTACGACGGCTTGACCGATACCGAGGCTTCCACGCCGGAATTGGTCTCGCGTGCCGATACCGACAGCAGGCCATCGGCATCCACCTGGTAGGTCACGCGGATGCGGGCGGCGCCCGCCACCATCGGCGGAATGCCGCGCAGCTCGAAGCGCGCCAGCGACCGGCAGTCACTGGCCAGCTCGCGCTCGCCTTGCAGCACGTGAATGGCCATGGCCGTTTGGCCATCCTTGAACGTGGTGAATTCCTGCGCGCGCGCCACGGGGATCGTGCTGTTGCGCGGGATGATCTTCTCCACCAGGCCGCCCATCGTCTCCACGCCCAGCGACAGCGGAATCACGTCCAGCAGCAGCCAGTCCTCGCCCGGCGCATGGTTGCCCGCCAGCAGGTTGGCCTGCATGGCCGCGCCCAGCGCCACTACCTTGTCCGGGTCCAGATTGGTCAGCGGCTGCTGGCCAAAATATTCGCCCACGGCCTTGCGGATGGCCGGCATGCGCGTGGCGCCGCCCACCAGCACCACGCCCTTGACCTCCTCGGGCGTCACGCCCGCGTCGCGCAGTGACTTGCGTACCGGCGCCAGCGTCTTCTGCACCAGGTGCGCGGTGATCTCGATGAACGTCTGCGCGTCGAGCGGCAGGTGCACGATCTCGCCTGTGGTCAGCACGGCGTCGATCACCGTGGTGTCGCTGGCCGACAGCGCTTCCTTGGCGGCACGGGCACGCATCATCAGCAGGCGCGTGTCTTCGGCCGAGAGCGGCTGCAGGCTGGCCTGCTCGACGACCCAGCACAGCAGGCGCTGGTCGAAGTCGTCGCCACCCAGCGCGGAATCGCCGCCGGTCGACATCACCTCGAACACGCCCTTGGTCAGCTTGAGCACCGAGATGTCGAAAGTACCGCCGCCCAGGTCATAGACCGCGTAGATGCCTTCGGCCGCGTTGTCGAGACCGTAGGCGATGGCAGCCGCCGTCGGCTCGTTCAGCAGGCGCAGCACGTCCAGGCCGGCCAGTTGGGCCGCATCCTTGGTGGCCTGCCGCTGGGCGTCGTCGAAGTACGCGGGCACCGTGATCACGGCACCCACTAGGTCGTCACCGAGCGAATCCTCGGCGCGCTGGCGCAGCGTGGCCAGGATCTCGGCCGATACCTCGACCGGGCTCTTGATGCCGGCGGCGGTCTTCAGTTGAACCATGCCCGGCGCATCGACAAAGTCGTACGGGCTGTGTTCGATATTGGCCACATCGCGCAGGCCACGTCCCATGAAACGCTTCACCGAGATGATGGTGTTCTTGGGATCGCGTACCGCCTCGTCCTGGGCCTTGTAGCCGATGTGCGCATTGCCACCAGGCAGGTAGCGCACCACCGACGGCAGCAGCGCGCGGCCGTTCTCGTCGGGCAGGACTTCGGGAATGCTGTTGCGCACGGCCGCCACCAGCGAGTTGGTGGTGCCAAGGTCGATACCCACCGCCAGCCGGCGTTGATGCGGCGCCGGCGACATGCCGGGTTCGGAAATCTGGAGCAGTGCCATGAGAATCTTCTAATCTTCGAGCCGATCGATCGCCTCGCTGGCGTCGTGTTCGATCTTCTCGATAAACATCAGCTGACGCGCGGCGGCGCCGGCGGCTTCGTTTTCGGCGTCGTCGAGCAGCTTGCCGAGCGCGGCGTGGCGCTCGCGCTTTTCGGTGCGCAGCTCGCGCAGCAGGCCGTCGAGCTGGTCGACAGCGCGCGCTTCCACGGCCTCCTGCAGCGCCTCGCGCCATTCCATCTGCTGCATCAGGAACGCGGGTGCCATGGCCGTGTTGTTCTCGGCCTGGATGTCGACGCCACGCAGGTGCAGCAGGTAGATCGCGCGCTTCAGCGGCTGGCGCAGCGTGCGGTATGCCTCGTTGGCGTGCGCGGCCCACTGCATGGCCACGCGCCGCTCGGCATCGCCGGCATTGGCAAAGCGGTCGGGGTGCGCCTGCGACTGGACGGTGCGGTACGCCTCATCCAGCGCGGCCTCGTCCACTTCGTACCGGGCAGGCAGCCCGAACAGCGAGAAAAAATCGTCTTTCAAAGCGCGTCTTTCCAAAACAATCACAACAAAAAGGAGCGGTCATGCCGCCCCTTGTCGTGTTGCCGCCCTCGCATCGGTTGCCGATCCGGGCGCGGCACCGGCCATCAGACCCGGAACGACTCGCCGCAGCCGCACTCGTCCTTGACGTTCGGGTTGTTGAACTTGAAGCCCTCGTTCAAACCCTCGCGCGCGAAATCGAGTTCGGTACCGTCGATATACGCCAGGCTCTTCGGATCCACGATCACCTTGATGCCATGCGACTCGAAAACCTGGTCCTCGGGCAGCACCTCGTCCACATACTCGAGCTTGTACGCCAGCCCGGAGCAGCCGGTGGTCTTCACGCCCAGGCGCAGGCCCACGCCCTTGCCGCGACGTTCCAGGTAGCGGGCGACGTGCTTCGCCGCCTTTTCGGTCATTGTGATCATCTTTGCCTTGCTGTCGAACGCCACGCGCGGCGAACGCCGCCCCGCGTGGACTCACTCACCATCTGAAGCGGAAAATGCCGCTTTAGGCAGCCTGTTGCTCGGCGCCGCCGTGCTTCTTCTTGTAATCCTCGACGGCTGCCTTGATGGCATCTTCCGCCAGGATCGAGCAGTGGATCTTCACCGGCGGCAGCGCCAGTTCTTCAGCGATCTGGGTGTTCTTGATCTCCAGCGCCTGATCCACGGTCTTGCCCTTGACCCATTCGGTAACCAGCGACGACGAGGCAATTGCCGAGCCGCAGCCGTAGGTCTTGAACTTGGCGTCTTCGATCACGCCTGCTTCGTTCACCTTGATCTGCAGCTTCATCACGTCGCCGCAGGCCGGGGCGCCGACCATGCCGGTACCCACCGCGTCGTCGTTCTTGTCGAACGAACCGACGTTACGCGGATTTTCATAGTGGTCGAGAACCTTGTTGCTGTAAGACATTTTGGTTACCTCTGACGAATTTTTATGGGGTTCTTGTTTTTGCCGTGGGCCGCAATCAGTGCGCTGCCCACTGGATCGAATTCAGATCGACGCCGTCCTTGAACATTTCCCACAGCGGCGACAGGTCGCGCAGCTTGCCGATCTTGTTCTTGAGCAGTTCGATGGTGTAGTCGACTTCGGCTTCGGTCGTGAAACGGCCGACCGTGAAGCGGATCGAGCTGTGTGCCAGTTCGTCGTTGCGGCCCAGGGCGCGCAGCACGTACGACGGCTCCAGCGACGCCGACGTGCACGCCGAACCCGACGACACGGCCACGTCCTTGATGGCCATGATCAGCGACTCACCTTCGACGAAGTTGAAGCTGACGTTCAGGTTGTGCGGCACGCGATGTTCCAGCGAACCGTTCAGGTACACCTCTTCCATCGTCGACAGGCCGTTCCACAGACGGTCACGCAGCATGCGGATACGTTCGTTTTCCGTGGCCATTTCCTCGCGCGCCAGGCGGAATGCTTCGCCCATGCCCACGATCTGGTGCGTGGCCAGCGTGCCCGAGCGCATGCCGCGCTCGTGACCGCCACCGTGCATCTGCGCTTCGATGCGCACGCGCGGCTTGCGGCGCACGTACAGCGCGCCAATGCCCTTCGGGCCATACGTCTTGTGGGCCGAGAACGACATCAGGTCGCACTTCAGCGCGGCCAGGTCGATCTTGACCTTGCCGGTTGCCTGTGCGGCGTCGCAATGGAAGATGATGCCCTTCTCGCGGCAGATCTCGCCAATCTGTTCGACGTCCTGGATCACGCCGATCTCGTTGTTCACCAGCATCACCGACACCAGGATGGTGTCCGGGCGCAGCGCCTGCTTGAACACGTCCATGTCGATCAGGCCGTCGTCCTTGACGTCGAGGTACGTTACCTCGAAGCCCTGGCGCTCCAGCTCACGCGTGGTGTCCAGCACGGCCTTGTGCTCGGTCTTCACGGTGATGATGTGCTTGCCCTTGCCCGAATAAAAGTTGGCCGCGCCCTTGATGCCAAGGTTGTCCGACTCGGTCGCGCCCGACGTCCACACGATCTCGCGCGGGTCGGCATTGACCAGCGCCGCCACTTGCTCGCGGGCCTCTTCCACGGCGCGCTCGGCGTCCCAGCCGTAAGCGTGGCTGCGCGACGCCGGATTGCCAAACTGCTCGCGCAGGTACGGAATCATCTTGTCCGCTACGCGAGGGTCCACCGGCGTGGTGGCCGAATAATCCATGTAGATCGGGAAATGTGGGGTGCTCATCGTTATGACTGCCTTATAGGGATCGCTAATCGCGTACTGCCTACCGATAGTTTAATGCAGGTGCTTCAATCTTGCTTACGACTGTGCAAGGCTGAACACCGAGTTGACCACGCGGGCGCGCGCCGGCTTTTCCTGCTTTTCGCCCTTGCCGCGCGACACCGTCACCGGTTGCTGCGCGGCGTCCTCGCGCATGTCGTGCAGCACCGCCGGCTGGCGGGCGCGTTGCTGGTCAACGAGATTCTTCAGCGACACGGAGTCCAGGTACTCGACCATCTTCTGGTTCAGCGTGGCCCATAGCTCGTGGGTCATGCAGCGCCCGGATCCGTCGTCTCCGTTACAATTGCCCTTCCCACCGCATTGGGTGGCGTCGAGCGGTTCGTCCACGGCGATGATGATGTCCGCCACCGTGACGTCCTCGGCCTTGCGCGCGAGGCTGTATCCACCGCCCGGACCGCGCACGCTTTCCACGATCTCGTGACGGCGCAGCTTGCCAAACAGCTGCTCCAAGTACGACAGGGAAATCTTCTGACGTTGACTGATGCCTGCCAGCGTGACAGGTCCCTGATCCTGGCGCATGGCCAGGTCGATCATGGCGGTTACCGCGAAACGGCCTTTGGTGGTCAGTCTCATGATGCTCGGGGAGAGGAAAATACTTGAGAATTTCGGTCGAGTTTAAGATATCCCGACTAAATCAGTCAAGTACCAACTGATGCAACGCACTATTCCATGCCCAATAACGATGGGCGCCCCCAGTGCTGAGGAAACAACTATTCGGAGTGACGCTTGTCGATCTCCGACACAGCAGGCGTGCCGGATCTTCGTCAGGCCACGTTCAGGCCAACTCGCGCCGCACCAGGGCAATCACGCCATCGCAGGCGTCCTCGACGTAATCGAGCACGGTCTCGAAGCCATCTCCCTCGCCGTAATACGGGTCGGGTACTTCCTCGACGCGATGTTGCGTGGCGAAACTCATCAGCAGGCGCAATCTGGCCGGATCGACCTCGGGACGCAGACGCCGCAGCGTCGACATGTTGTGAAGGTCCATGGCCAGGATGAGGTCGAAGCGATCGAAATCGGCGACAACCACCTGCCGGGCGCGCAGGGCTGACAGGTCATAGCCGCGCTGCAGCGCGGCGCGCTGGCTGCGGGGGTCGGGCGCGCGGCCCACGTGATAGTCATGGGTGCCGGCGGAGTCCAGCTCGACGCGGTCGGACAGGCCGGCCGCCTCGAGTTTGGCGCGCAGCACGCCCTCCGCCGTCGGTGAACGGCAGATGTTTCCCATGCAGCACATCAGGATGGCGTATTTCTTCATCGGCGCGATTCTACCGCCTCGCTTCCATACGCCGGTGCGCAGTGTCGCTAGAGCCGTTCCGCCAGCAGCTTGCCACGCGCAAAGCCGGCGGCCTCGGCGGTTTCGGGAGTCTTGTAGTGCTCGCTCGGCGGTGACGATTCGACGAGCGTGTCGGCGGCGCGGATATTCGTGCCCTTGCGACAGACACGCACCGTGTAGTCCCACTCGATGGGCGACCGGGGTTTCACCTGCACCTGGATCTCGTGCGTCTCGAAAACCCTCTTCTTCCAATCACTGCTGTACGACATCAGTGTGTCTCCTGACGTGCCGGCTGTTTTCGGGGGCTAGTTGACCTCGCCGGCATCTATGGTTCGCATGGCTTCGGCTTCAGCCAGGGCAAGCGCCGCCTCTGGCGTTTCCGCCGTGCCTGTTTCCGTTTCAAAAGTCGGTCCGCCTGGCTCGCCAAAGGCGTCGGCAATCGTCAACACCCCGGCAAAGCCACCGCCCGCATGCGCGATTGCGCGGGCCACCACCGTATAACCACCATATTCGAACTGTGTCACCATGGCACACTCCCTGATCGTGATCCGGCGTCCCGCGCTGGGCGGACTGCCTAAACACTATAGGATGCCGTGGCGCACCATGTGCATCGGGCGCCGGTCAGGTCTTCCCTCAGCTTGACGGCGGCAGCAGATGGTCGCCTTCCGCCCCGGCCCCGAACACCTGGGCACGCAGCTTGGCCAGCTGATCGCGTACCTGGGCCGCCTTCTCGAATTCGAGATTCTTGGCGTGGTCGAGCATCTGCTTCTCCAGGCGCTTGATTTCCTTGGCCACCTGCTTCTCGCTCATGTCCTCGTACTTTGCCCGCTCGGCCGCGGCCGACAGCTCGGCCTTGACCTCGTCGGCATCGTAGACGCCGTCGATGATGTCCTTGATGCGCTTGACCACGCCGCGCGGAATGATGCCGTTGGCCTCGTTGAACGCCATCTGCCGCACGCGGCGCCGCTCGGTTTCGTGGATCGCCACCTTCATCGAATCGGTCATGCGGTCGCCGTACAGGATGGCCGTGCCATTGACGTTACGGGCCGCGCGGCCGATGGTCTGGATCAGCGACCGTTCCGCACGCAGGAAGCCTTCCTTGTCGGCATCGAGGATGGCCACCAGCGACACCTCGGGAATGTCCAGGCCCTCGCGCAGCAGGTTGATCCCCACCAGCACGTCGAACGTGCCCAGCCGCAGGTCGCGGATGATCTCCACGCGCTCCACGGTATCGATATCGGAATGCAGGTAGCGCACCTTGATGCCGTTTTCCGACAGGAATTCGGTCAACTGCTCGGCCATGCGCTTGGTCAGCGTGGTCACCAGCACGCGCTCGTTGACCTGCACGCGGGTGTGGATCTCGCTGAGCAGGTCGTCCACCTGCGTCGTGGCCGGGCGCACGTGGATGATCGGATCGACCAGCCCCGTGGGCCGCACCACCTGCTCCACCACCTGCCCCGCATGGTCGCGCTCGTACGCGGCCGGCGTGGCTGTCACGAACACCGCCTGGCGCATCTTGCGCTCGTATTCGTCGAATTTCAGCGGCCGGTTGTCCAGCGCCGACGGCAGGCGGAAGCCGTATTCCACCAGCGTGGTCTTGCGCGCGCGGTCCCCGTTGTACATGCCGTTCAACTGCCCGATCAGCACGTGCGATTCGTCCAGGAACATCAGCGCGTCGGGCGGCAGGTAATCCACCAGCGTCGGCGGCGGCTCGCCGGGCTGGGCGCCCGACAGGTGCCGCGAATAGTTCTCGATGCCCTTGCAGAAACCCAGCTCGGACAGCATTTCCAGGTCGAAGCGCGTGCGCTGCTCCAGGCGCTGCGCCTCCACGAGCCGGTTCTCCTTGTAGAAGAAGTCCAACCGCTCGCGCAGTTCCAGCTTGATGTTCTCGATCGCGCGCAGCACGGTCTCGCGCGGCGTCACGTAGTGGCTCGACGGATAGACCGTGAAGCGCGGAATCTTCTGCCGCACGCGGCCGGTCAGCGGATCGAAGAACTGCAGCGAATCCACCTCGTCGTCGAACAGCTCCACGCGCACCGCCATCTCGGCGTGCTCGGCCGGAAAGATGTCGAGTGTGTCGCCACGGACGCGGAACGACCCGCGCTGGAAGTCGGTCTCGTTGCGCGTGTATTGCATCGCGATCAGCCGGGCGATCACGTCACGCTGGCTGATCTTGTCGCCAGTGCGCAACGTCAGGATCATCTGGTGGTATTCGCTGGGATTGCCGATACCGTAGATCGCCGACACCGTCGCCACGATGATCGTGTCGCGCCGCTCCAGCAGGCTCTTGGTGGCCGACAGCCGCATCTGCTCGATATGCTCGTTGATCGACGAGTCCTTCTCGATGAACAGGTCGCGCTGCGGCACGTAGGCCTCGGGCTGGTAGTAATCGTAATAGCTGACGAAATACTCGACCGCGTTGCGCGGAAAGAACTCGCGGAATTCCGAATACAACTGCGCCGCCAGCGTCTTGTTTGGCGCGAAAACGATGGCCGGCCGGCCCATGCGGGCGATCACATTGGCCATCGTGAAGGTCTTGCCGGATCCGGTCACGCCCAGCAGCGTCTGGAACGACAACCCGTCCTCCACCCCTTCCACCAGTTGGCGGATGGCTTCGGGCTGATCACCCGCGGGCAGGTACGGCTGGTAGAGCTGGAACGGCGACCCTGGAAACGTGACGAATTTGTCTTCGTCCAGGGGCGGGGCGACTTCGGCGAGATTCGTCATAAACGTAGGGAAAAACCTGAGGAATGCTGGCGGCTTGCGCTAGAATCTTGGGGTTGCGCGCACCGGTTCAAGCCCAGTTTGCCTGAGGGTACTGTCAGGTTTTGTCAGTAGTGTCAGTAGCCGCCGGTGCCGGCGCAGCCACAGCGCAGTTCGAAGCATTCTACGCCCTCCGTTTTGTTACACAGCTGACCACGAGATCCCAAATGAGTTTGTTTTCTGCCGTCGAGATGGCCCCGCGCGACCCGATCCTGGGCCTGAATGAAGCATTCAATGCCGATACGCGTCCCACCAAGGTGAATCTGGGCGTTGGCGTGTACTTCACCGACGAAGGGAAAATTCCGCTGCTGCGCGCCGTCCAGGAAGCCGAAAAGGCCCGCCTGACCACTGCCACCCCGCGTGGCTACCTGCCGATCGAGGGCATCGCCGCCTACGACCAGGCCGTGCAGACCCTGCTGTTCGGCAAGGATTCGGCCCTGATCACCGAAGGCCGCGTTGTGACGGCTCAGGCACTTGGCGGCACTGGCGCCCTAAAGATCGGCGCCGACTTCCTGAAGCGCCTGTACCCGAACGCATCGGTCGCCATCAGCGACCCGAGCTGGGAAAACCACCGCGCGCTGTTCGAAGCCGCCGGCTTCCCGGTCGTCAACTACACGTACTACGATGCCCCGTCGCACGGCCTGAACTTCGCCGGCATGGTGGAATCGCTGAAGTCGTACCCGGCCAACACGGTCGTCGTGCTGCACGCCTGCTGCCACAACCCGACCGGCGTGGACCTGAACGACGCCCAGTGGAAGCAAGTGGTGGAACTGGTCAAGGAACGCAACCTGATCCCGTTCCTGGACATGGCTTACCAGGGCTTTGCCGAGGGCATCGAGCCGGACGGCGCCGCCGTGCGTCTGTTTGCCGAATCGGGCCTGCCGTTCTTCGTGTCGAGCTCGTTCTCGAAGAGCTTCTCGCTGTACGGCGAGCGCGTGGGCGCGCTGTCGATCGTCACGACGGGCAAGGAAGAAGCCCAGCGCGTGATGTCGCAGATCAAGCGTGTGATCCGCACGAACTACTCGAACCCGCCGACCCATGGCGGCACCGTGGTGGCCACCGTGCTGAACAGCCCGGAACTGCGCGCCATGTGGGAGCAGGAACTGGGCGAAATGCGCGACCGCATCAAGCTGATGCGCAACGCACTGGTGGACAAGCTGGCTGCCAAGGGCGTGCCGGGCGACTTCTCGTTCGTGAAGGCGCAGCGCGGCATGTTCTCGTACTCGGGCCTGACGTCGGCCCAGGTGGATATCCTGCGTAACGAACACGGCATCTATGCCGTGGGCACGGGCCGCATCTGCGTGGCCGCGCTGAACAGCCGCAACATCGACGCCGTGGTGAACGCCATCGCCGCCGTGTACTAAAAAGCAACACCTGCCCCCACGGGGCGGTGCCAAAGGCGACCTGGAGGCCACTCCGGTCGCCTTTTTTGTTCCTGCAGACCGGTGTCATCCGGATTTAGCGCCAATGTCCTATTGTTTTCAGCGCTTGGCGAAGTAACTTTGAAGAATATGCTGCAAAGCACGATCGTTCGATTGCGTGCATAATCGGTTGCGCGACAAGCACTCGCGACATGAAAGGTTAGACAGGTACCAGCATGCTTTATCAACTGCATGAATTCCAGCGCTCGATGCTGAACCCGCTGACCGCGTGGGCCCAGGCGACCGCCAAGACATTTACGAATCCCCTCAGCCCCCTTTCCCTGCTGCCGGGCGCGCCCCGCATGGCAGCCGGATATGAGCTGCTGTACCGGCTCGGCAAGGAGTACGAAAAACCGTCCTTCGACATCAAGGCGGTTCGGTCCAACGGCCGGGACATCCCCATCGTCGAGCAAACCGTGCTGGAAAAGCCGTTTTGCAAGCTGGTGCGCTTCAAGCGCTACGCCGACGATCCGGAAACCATCAAGCTGCTCAAGGACGAGCCGGTGGTGCTGGTCTGCGCGCCGCTGTCCGGCCACCATGCCACGCTGCTGCGCGACACTGTGCGCACGTTGCTCCAGGATCACAAGGTTTATGTGACCGACTGGGTGGATGCCCGCATGGTCCCGGTGGAAGACGGCGTTTTCCACCTGTCGGACTACATCTACTACATCCAGGAATTCATCCGCCATATCGGCGCCGAAAACGTGCACGTGGTCTCGGTCTGCCAGCCCACCGTACCGGTGCTGGCGGCGATTTCGCTGATGGCCTCGGCCGGCGAGAAGACGCCGCGCACCATGACGATGATGGGTGGCCCGATCGATGCCCGGAAGAGCCCGACCTCTGTCAATTCGCTGGCGACGAACAAGTCGTTCGAATGGTTCGAAAATAATGTGATCTACACGGTACCCGCGAACTATCCGGGGCATGGCCGCAAGGTCTACCCGGGCTTCCTGCAGCACGCAGGGTTCGTGGCGATGAATCCGGACCGCCACCTGTCGTCGCACTACGACTACTACCTGAACCTGATCGAGGGCGACGCCGACGACGCGGAAGCGCACGTGCGCTTCTACGACGAGTACAACGCGGTGCTGGACATGGCTGCCGAGTACTACCTCGACACGATCCGCGAGGTGTTCCAGGAATTCCGCCTGGCCAACGGCACGTGGGAAATCGACGGCGATCCGGTGCGTCCACAGGACATCAAGAGCACGGCGCTGCTGACCATCGAAGGCGAGCTCGACGATATCTCGGGCGCCGGCCAGACCGCTGCGGCGCATGACCTGTGCGCCGGCATCGCCAAGGCGCGCAAGCAACATATCACCGCGCCGAAGTGCGGCCACTACGGGATTTTCTCGGGCCGTCGCTGGCGCGAGAACATCTATCCGGAACTGCGCGACTTCATCCGCAAGTACTGATCCGGACTGGCAGCCATAGGAAAACGCCCGCGAGACTCTCGCGGGCGTTTTTCATTTGGGGAGGCGAATCAGACTACCGGTTGGTCAGGTAGGACAGCAGCATGTCCGTGTGCAGGTCGGCAAAGCGCGCATGTTCTTCTTCCGACGCCACGTCGCGGCCGATGACCGCGCTGATGGTGTACCGGTTCGACAGCACGTAGTAGCCCAGCGCCGAGATCGTCAGATAGAACTGGGGCACGTCGATGTTGTCGCGGAACTTGCCCTGCTGCTGCCCGCGCCGGATGATCTCCGCCAGCACGTCCACGATGGGATTGATCAGCTGATGCAGTTGTGCCGACTTCTTCAGGTGGCGCGCCTCGTGCAGGTTCTCGCTGTTCACCAGCCGGATGAATTCGGGATGGGCGTAATACCAGTCCCACACAAAGCGGGCCAGCTTGCGCACCGCCGCCTCCGGATCTTCGTCGGTGATATGCAACTGCTCCTCGGCGGCACGGAACTCGGCGTACTGCTTTTCGAGCACGGCCAGGAACAGGCCTTCCTTGCTGCCGTAGTAGTAATACAGCATGCGCTCGTTGGTCTCGGCCCGGCGCGCGATCTGGTCGACGCGTGCGCCGGCCAGCCCGCCCTTGGCAAACTCCTCGGTAGCAGCCGCCATGATGCGCCGGCGCGTGCCTTCAGGATCCCGCTTGGTTTTTGGCTCGTTCGACATGAATATCTGATCTGTCAGTTGCGCGGATTATGGCACAGCCCGTCATCCGCCCCGGGCCCCTCTTCCCGAATGGATGACGCCGCATGATCCCCTTTTCTGCAGCGCGGCGAAATCGGGGATAATCCTTGCCGCACACACGCCCACAGAGGCGCGCATTATTCCAGCCGTCCCCCCCTGAATTCCGTTTCGCCGTCGTGACCCGTTCCCCAACCGCCGCCGACGCCAGTCGCCTGGCAGATCGTCTCGAAGCCCTGCTGCCCCAGACCCAGTGCACCAAGTGCGGGTTCGACGGCTGCCGTCCCTATGCCGAGGCCATGGCCACCGGCGAAGCCGCGCCCAACCGCTGTCCGCCTGGTGGCGCCGAGGGCATCGTCCGGTTGTCGGCATTGCTCGAAACCGTGCCCCAGCCGCTGGACCCGGTACGCGGCGTGGAACAGCCGCGCGCCGTGGCCCTGATCGACGAATCGCTGTGCATCGGCTGCACGCTCTGCATCCAGGCCTGCCCGGTGGACGCCATCGTCGGCGCGCCCAAGCAGATGCACACCGTGCTGCCCGACTGGTGCACAGGCTGCGATCTCTGCGTGGCGCCCTGCCCGGTCGACTGCATCGCCATGATTCCGGTCACCGGCGAAAAGACCGGCTGGGCCGCGTGGTCGCAGGAACAGGCCGACGCCGCACAGGCGCGCTACGTTGCGCGCAAGGCTCGTCTGGTGCGCGAGAGCGAGGAGAACGACGCGCGCCTGGCCGCCAAGGCCGCTGCCAAGCTCGAAGCGCTGCAGGCCGAAGCCGCCGCCAGCGAAGCCGAACAGGCCGCCCAGGCCCGCAAGAAAGCGATCATCCAGGCCGCCATCGAGCGCGCGCGGCAGAAGGCCGCGGCGGTCAAGCCTCGCAATACCGAGGACGTCTCGCCGGCCGTGCAGGCCCAGATCGACGCCGCCGAGGAACGCCGCACCAGACTTGGCCTGACGGACAAGGCCGACCAGAACGATAACAGCGATAACGACGGTCACCGCTCATGAATCCCGCCAAGCGCCTTGCCATTTTCGAAACCTTGCGTGAGGTCAATCCGACTCCGGAGACGGAGCTCGAATACAGCTCGCCGTTCGAATTGCTGATCGCCGTGCTGCTGTCCGCCCAGGCGACGGACGTGGGCGTGAACAAGGCCACGCGCAAGCTGTATCCGGTGGCCCACACCCCCCAGCAGATCCTGGATCTTGGCGAGGCCGGGCTGATCGAGTACATCAAGACCATTGGCCTCTACAAGACCAAGGCCAAGCATGTGATGGAGACCTGCCGCATCCTGGTGACGCAGCACGACGGCAAGGTGCCGCCCGTGCGCGAGGCGCTGGAAGCGCTGCCGGGCGTGGGCCGCAAGACGGCCAACGTGGTGCTGAACGTCGCGTTCGGCCAGCCGACCATCGCGGTGGACACGCATATCTTCCGGGTGGCCAACCGCACTGGCCTGGCGCCCGGCAAGAACCCCGACGCCGTGGAACAGAAGCTGCTGAAGGTGACGCCGACCGAATTCCTGCACGACGCCCACCACTGGCTGATCCTGCACGGCCGCTACGTGTGCAAGGCGCGCAAGCCCGAATGCTGGCATTGCGCCATCGAGCCGCTCTGCGAGTTCAAGCCGAAAACCCCGGCGCCGAGCGTCTGAAAGTCAGGAATCAGCGCTGGTTCAGTACCAGCGCAAGCTGCAGCGCGGTGCGCGCCACGGTATCGACATCGGGCGCATAGCCATTGCGGATCCAGTACAGCGCCACATGGACGATGCCACCGGCCACGCCGGCCGCGAGCATCGGGTCGGGCGTCGATCTGGCCGGACCCAGCGTCCGCGCCAGCAAGGCGCCGAAATCGCATAGCGACACGGCCAGCGCCTCGTCCACGAGCTTGCTGACCCCACGGATTTCCACCAGGAACACCCGCGCCGAGCGCGGTTCGCACTGCAGCGCCCCGAAATAGGCGCGCAGCATGGCCAGCACGCGGTGCTGGCTGTCGCCGCCGGCCTCTTCCGCCGCCCGCTCCAGCGTATGAAGCAGGCGGTGGGTCACCGTTTCATACGACGCCAGCAGCAATGCCTCGCTGTTGGCGAACGATTCATAGAAATATCGCTCGGTCAGCCCGGCGGCTTCGCACACGGCCTTGACGGTGGCGCTCTGGTAACCCCGCTCGCCGTAGACCTGCACGGCGGCAGCAATCAGCTGCTCGCGCCGCTGGGCGCGGCGTTCGTCGGCTTCGGCGCCGCGATAGCGGCGGGCGGGAGAAAGCTCGGTGGTCATGGCGGCCATTATGACATTCCCTATTGTCAGATGGCTTCTGACAACCTATGTTGTCAGAATACCAACTCGCCCCCGGTTCCGTCATGAGCGCCCCGAGTTCCGATGACGCTGTCCTGGATGTACTGATTGTTGGCGCCGGCCTGTCCGGCATCGGCGCCGCCCGGCAGTTGCAGCAACGCTGCCCCGACAAGCGTTTCGCCATCCTGGAAGCCCGCGACGCCATTGGCGGCACCTGGGACCAGTTCCGCTACCCCGGCATCCGCTCCGATTCCGACATGTACACGCTGGGCTATCGCTTCAAGCCCTGGCGCGGCGCCAAGGCCATTGCCGACGGTCCGTCGATCCTTTCCTATATCCGCGAAACCGCCGAGGAAGGCGACATCGCCCGGCACATTCGCTTTGGCCACAAGGTCGTGGGCGCCGCCTGGCACAGCGACCAGTCCTGCTGGACCATCGACGCCGAACGCTCCGCCGATGGCAGCCGCCAGCGCCTGCGCGCCCGGCTGCTGTACGTCTGCGCCGGCTACTTCAGCTACGCCGAAGGCCATCGGCCCACGTTCCCGGGCGAAGAGGATTTCCGGGGCCGCATGGTGCATCCGCAGTTCTGGGACCCCTCGCTGGACTACACCGGCAAGCGCGTGGTGGTGATCGGCAGCGGCGCCACCGCCGTGACGCTGGTGCCAGCCATGGCCGAGACCGCCGCGCACGTGACCATGCTGCAGCGCTCGCCCACCTACATCGTGACCCGCCCCGGCGAGGATGCCATCGCCCACAAGCTGCGCCGCGTGCTGCCCGAGCGCATGGCCTATCGCGCCACGCGCTGGAAAAACGTGCTGCTGGGCATGTTCTTCTTCCAGTTGGCACGGCGCCGGCCGGCCAAGGTCAAGGAACGCATCGTCGGCATGGCGGCGGCTCAGTTGGCCCCGGGCTTCGACGTCGACACCCATTTCACGCCGCGCTACAACCCGTGGGACCAGCGCGTCTGCCTGGTGCCCGATGGCGACCTGTTCCGCGAGATCCGTAGCGGGCGTGCGTCGGTGGTGACCGACCAGATCGAACGCTTCACGGCTGACGGCATCGTGCTGAAATCCGGCCAGACACTGCCGGCCGATGTGGTGGTCGTGGCCACCGGCCTGAAGCTGAACATGCTGGGCGATATCGCGCTGACCGTGGACGGCCAGCCGCGCCGGCCGTCGGAATCGCTGGCGTACAAGGGGATGATGCTGGGCAACGTGCCGAACCTGGTGCTGGCGTTCGGCTACACCAATGCGTCGTGGACGCTCAAGGCCGACCTGACCGCCGAATACGTCTGCCGCCTGCTGCGGTTCATGGACCGGCGCGGCTACCGCATGGCCATGCCGACGCTGGACCCATCCGTGCAAACCGTGCCGTTCCTGGACTTCACCTCGGGCTACGTCCAGCGTGCCGCGTCGGTGCTGCCCAAACAGGGCCTGCGCAAACCGTGGCGCGTGTACCAGAATTACCTGATGGACATGCTGACCATTCGCCATGGCCGCATTGACGACGGCGTGCTGCAGTTCGACCGCGTCGCCGCCGCCACCGTGCCCACCAACGATCCGATTGCCGAGGCCCAACCTTGACCATCTTCCTCACGCTGATCGCCGCCGTGGCGGCATTGGCCGTCGCCGCGCTGATCCTGCTCGCCCTGTTCACGCGCCAGACTGTGCGCAAGATCGAAGCCGGTCTGCCGCCCACGGGCCGCTTCGTCGATGTGCCCGGCGCGCGCCTGCATGTGGTCGAGAAAGGCCAGGGCCAGCCGCTGCTGCTGGTGCACGGCCTGTCCGGCCAGCTTGCCAACTTCGCCTATGGGATGGTCGAGCCGCTGGCCCGTGACTTCCGCGTGGTCGCTGTGGACCGGCCCGGCGCGGGCTGGTCCACCCGCGAGCCCGGCGCGCCGGCCGACCTGCGCGCGCAGGCCGATACGCTGGCCGCGCTGATCGACCGCCTCGGACTGGAAAAGCCGCTGGTCGTGGGCCATTCGCTGGGCGGTGCCATCGCGCTGGCGCTGGCCACCTATCACCCCGAGCGCGTGGGCGGGCTGGCGTTGATCGCCCCGCTCACCCATCCGCCCGAAGCCATTTCGCCGGTGTTCAAGGCAATGACGATCCCCAGCGCGGCCATGCGCAAGCTCGTCGCGTGGACGCTGTTGATTCCGATGTCAATCCGCAATCGGGAACAGGTCATGGATATCGTCTTCGGCCCGGACGCCGTGCCGGCCGACTTTCCCGTGCGCGGCGGCGGCTTGCTGGCGCTGCGCCCCAGCCATTTCCTGGGCGCGTCCGAAGACCTGATGGGCGCCGCGCACAGCCTGCCGCCCGTGGTGGCGCGCTACGGCGAACTGCGCGTGCCGGTGAGCATTCTCTTCGGCCGGGAAGACCGCATTCTCGACTACCGCCAAAATGGCGAGGACTTTGTCGCCCGCGTGCCGGGCACCCGGCTGACATTGGTCACGGGCGGGCATATGCTGCCAGTCACCGCGATCCAGACCAGCATCGATTTTGTCCGCACCGCGGCCGCCAGCCTACGCGAACCGGCCACCGCCTGATCCGTCAGACACGCTCTTACCGAAAGGACCCTGCCCATGGCTTCCTCCACCGGTTTCAATCCCTACAGGCGCGACCTGCCTACCGCGTTCCGCGCCATTCGCCGCCTGCTGGCCGACGGCAACGACACCGAGCAGGTGTTCAAGATCATGCGCGCGCTGAACGGCCCGTCGATGCCCCGCAACTACAGCCGGCTGCTGAGCACGCCCGATGGCCGGCGCATGGCTTACCAGCGCATCGAACTGGCGGAAAAGCTGACGGACCCGGCCTACATCGCCAGCTTCGCACCGGGCACGGTGGGCGCGGTCTATCGCGCGTTCCTGGAGAAGACTGGCTATAGCGCCGACGGGCTGGCCAAGGTGTCGAACCTGAACCAGGAGCCGATCGTCGAGGACGCCTACATGTGGTTTGGCCGCCGGACACGCGACATCCACGATATCTGGCACGTACTGACCGGCTATCGCGCTGACGAAAGCCTCGGTGAAGCCGCGCTGGTGGCGTTCAGCTACGCGCAGACGGGCGGCCAGGGCTGGGCCTTCATCGCCCTTGCCGCGTCGCTGAAAAGCTGGCGCGTGACGCACAGTCTGGCCTTTGCCCGCGCGGTGCTCGAAGGCTACCGGATGGGCCGCCGCGCCGTCTGGCTGCTGGGCGAGGACTACGAAAAGCTGCTGCACGAGCCGATCGAGGCTGCACGCGCCCGGCTGGGCATCACCGAGCCGGTGCGCTACATGGCCTGCAATCCGGTACAGGAGTGGACGGCCTGACCTTCCAGCCGATCGGCCATGAAAAAAAGCGACCGCTGCGGGTCGCTTTTTTGTTTCTGCCGGGAAGTCCCGATCCCGATCAGACGATGCGGCAAGCCTCGTCGAACGACAGGCGCGGCAGGCGCGGATGCAGCTTCTCGGCCACGCCGTAGCCCAGGTTGATCAGGAAGTTGACCGACCACTTGCCGTCCGGGAAGAACGCCGCGTTGACCTTGTCTGCATCGAAACCGCCCATCGGGCCGCAGTCCAGGCCCAGCGCACGGGCGGCCAGGATGAAGTAGCCGCCTTGCAGCGAGCTGTTCATCAGCGCATCGCGCGCGATCTTCGCGTCGTTGCCGGCGTACCAGGCGCGCGCGTCGGCGTGCGGGAACAGCTTGGGCAGCTGGTCGTGGAACGCGTTGTCGAAGGCGATGATCGCGGTCACGGGTGCCGAACGGGTCTTGTCCACGTTGCCTGCAGACACGCAATCCACCAGGCGGGCCTTCTGCTCGGCCGACTTCACGAACACGATGCGGGCCGGCGAGCTGTTCGCGGCGGTGGGGCCGAACTTCATCGCTTCGTAGATCTGCGTCAGCGGCGCATCGTCCACGTGCTTGTCCTGCCATACGCTATGGGTACGGGCTTCGGTGAACAATTGTGCGATGTGAGCCTGATCGACGGATTTCATTGCGCGGTTTCCGGGTTCTGTGATGGA
Organism: Cupriavidus pauculus; assembly: GCF_022179805.1. Taxonomy (GTDB): domain Bacteria; phylum Pseudomonadota; class Gammaproteobacteria; order Burkholderiales; family Burkholderiaceae; genus Cupriavidus; species Cupriavidus pauculus_E. Next base: position 379,757 of record NZ_BPUO01000001.1, read on the forward strand.
AGAAAGCGCGATTGTACCCAAGCCGCCAGCCGTCACCCACAAGCACTTTGATGAAGCCGTTCAATTCCGTTCGTCGGCGCCATCCGGGGCGGGCGTGCCGCTGGCGCGGCGTGTGAGCCACAGCACACCCAGCAGGATCAGGCCGCCGCCCACCGCCTGCGTGGGGCCGATGTGCTCGCCCAGCAGCGCGGCCGCCAGCACCACGGTCACCACGGGCTCCAGCGTCGACAGCATCGACGCCTTGGCGGCGCCCAGCTTCTGCAGCCCGGCAAAGAACGTCAGGATCGCCAGCACCGTCGACACCAGCGCAATCGCCACCAGTGCCAGCCAGCCGCCGGCCGTAGCCGGGAACTGCGGCGCCACGCCGGCGCCGGTGCGCACGATGCCCACCGTCACATAGACCAGCGCCGCGGCCGAGCAGATCACGGTGGTCGTGGCGATGGCATTGACGCCCGCCGTCACCCGCGCGCCCACCACGATGTAGATCGAATAGATGACCGCCGCCGCCAAGCCCAGCGCGATACCGAGCGGCTCGCCCTCCCCGCCGCCCACGGTCAGCCCGGCGCCCACCGAGCACAGCACCAGCGCGATCACGGCCGGCGTGGTCAGCCGTTCCTTCAGGAAGACCGCCGCCAGCAGCGTCACGAACAGCGGATAGAGATAGAGCAGCAGCGCCACCAGGCTGGCCTGCGCGTGATTGAGCGCCGTGAAGAAGCAATATGACTGGCCGACGTAGCCGATGCCGCCCATCGCCGCCAGCGCCAGCACCCGGCGCCACGGCGGCAGCGCGATGCCGCGCGCACGCATGACAAACCCCATGGCAATCGCTGCCAGCACAAAGCGCACGGCCAGCAGGCCATAGACATCGGCCCCGGCCGCATACGCAAAGCGCGCAAAGATGGCCATGGCGCCAAAGGCGCTGGCGGATACCGCAATCAGCAACACGCCCGCGAGCTTGTCGCGAGCCTGGCCCAGGGTACCGGTAGCGGAGACGGTCATTTTGGCAACAATGGTCGGAAAGATCGCATTCTACTCAGGGCCGCGCCGGCCCCGGCAGCGTTCGGACCACTGCACTACAATAGCGGCCATCATGTTCAATCCCTCAAGAGAAGAAGTCCGCCGTTTCTTCTGCGAAGCCTGGCAGAAGCGCGTCGCGGGCAGTGTCCTCACGCCGCTAGAGGCGATCGCGGTCGACTGGATCGACCAGCATCCCGAATATCACGACCAGCTTGACGACACGGAAGGCGCGGTCGCCCGGGACTACACGCCCGAAGCCGGCCAGACCAATCCGTTCCTGCACCTGGCCATGCACCTGTCGATCTCCGAGCAGGTGTCGATCGACCAGCCGCCGGGCATCCGTGCCGCCTACGAGGCACTGAGCCGCCGGCTCGATTCCCCGCATTCGGCCCAGCACGAAATCATGGAAGCCCTGGGCCAGATGCTCTGGAATGCACAGCGCAACGGCATGCCGCCCGACGGACAGGCCTACGTGGACGACATCCGCAGGCGCGCGGCAGGCTAGCCGCTGTCCGACGAACACTGACAAGCGACGGCTGCGACGCATGCTAATCTGTCCCGGTCGCAACTTCCTGTCACGTCAGCACCACCGGGTCCTCTCTCGGTAGTGCCTTCCGGTGCGGCGTGACGTCGCTCCATGCCTCTCACCCTTCACGCGCGCCCCGGCAAGCGGCGCGTTGTCGCCCCGCTGCTGTCCGCGCTGGCCATCGCCTGTGCCGTGACCGTGCCCAGCGCCGCGCAGGGCGCGGTCTCACTGCTGCAGCCCCCACGCCAGATCGACGGCACCCGTCCGCTGACCCTGACGCTGCTGGTCAGCGCCGATGCCGACACGCGCCGCTACGCCGTACCGGAAACGCTGCAGGTCAACGCATCGGGCGACCTCGCCGCGCCGGTCCGCATGGAACTGAAGCGCGTGGGCAGCGGCCCGTCGGTGCTGAACCTGCGCCCGGGCGAAAACCGTACGATCAGCTACAGCGCCGCGTGGCCGGCTGGCCTGCGCGGCCAGGTGCGCCTCGATGTCACCGGCATCGACGCCGCTCCGGTGTTGATTTCGCTCAATCGCGCGCCGCTGCCCGGCGAGATCGCACCACCCGTGGCGGCAAAGCCCGCCACCCCGGCCACCGACGCCACGCCTGCGGCAACGCCAACCGATGCAGCTCCGGTCACCCCGATCGTCGCGGCCGGCAACACGCCCCCGCCGCCTGCGCCGGCCGACCTGCGCGACGCCCAGCGCCTGTCGTTCAACGAGCCGATGTACATCATGTTCGGCGCACACGACGGCGCCAACGCCAAGTTCCAGATCAGCTTCAAGTACCGGATCTTCGAGGGCGAGGATCCCAACTCGAAGTCGGTGCTGGACAACCTCTACTTCGCCTACACGCAGTTCTCGCTGTGGGACCTGGCCGGCGATTCGCGCCCGTTCAAGGACACCAACTACCGGCCCAGCCTGTACTACTACCTGTCGGATACGGGAGTGAAGAACAGCCTGATCAGCCGTATGTCGATTGCCACCGGCTTCGAGCACGAATCGAACGGCCGCGCCGGCGACGACTCGCGCGCCGTCAACACGGTATTCGTGAAGCCAACGATGTACTTTGGCGACCAGACCGACTGGCACTGGCGCGTGGCGCCCAAGGTCTACGCCTACGTCGGCAAGAGCGACAACGAGGACATCGCGCACTATCGCGGCTACATGGACCTGAACATCGCCTACGGCCGGCCCGATTCCTGGGAGCTGGCCGCCACGCTGCGCAAGGGCACGCGCAAGGGCTATGGCAGCGTCGATACCCAGCTCACCTACCCGCTGGCGCGCCTGCTGCCCGGCACTGCGGGCTTCCTGATGGCTGGCTTCTTCTACGGCTACGGCGAGAGCCTGCTGTACTACAACCAGAAGACGCCGTGGCAGTTCCGGATCGGCTACGCGCTGTCGCGCTGATCAGCCGGCCAGCGGCTTGCCCTCGGCCTTGAGCCGGGCATTGCCCACCGCCGCCGCGAACTGGCCGTGACCGTGCCAGCCCGTGGCGCGCCCCAGCTTCTTGCCCTTGTGGAAGAACATGAACACGGGGATGCCATGCAGGCCGAAGCGCCGGCCCAGTTCGGGATGGGCGTAGACGTTGGTGTGCAGCCAGCGCAGGTTCAATGCGCGCAGCTTGTCTGGATCGGCCAGCATCGCCTTCTTGGCCATCTCGCAGTTGAAGCAGTCCACGCCCCAGAAAAAGACGCAGACCAGGTCGTCCCCGGCGCCGGCAATCGCCGCGTCGATCGTGTCGGGGTCCACCGGCTGCATGTCGAGCGCGTCGAAGGCGCGGTGGTCGAGGTGGGGTTCTTGCGCATCGGACATCGTGTCCTCCCGGAAACAACAACGCCCGGAGACCTTGCGGCCACCGGGCGTTGTTCAAACCAAAACAACCAGTACGCTTAGCGCGGTGCCGAGACGGTCACCAGCGCCGGGCGCAGTACGCGGTCGGCAATCGTGTAGCCACGCTGCAGTACCGCAACCACCGTATTCGGCTCCTGCTCCGACGGCACCATCGAGATGGCCTGGTGGCGGTGCGGATCGAACTTCTCGCCGACCGGGTTCACCTCGACGATCTTGCCGCGTTCGAACGCAGCCGACAGCTGACGTGCCGTAAGCTCCACACCTTCGCGCAGCTTCTTGAGGTCACCGGTGTTGTCGGCCAGCGCAGCCTGCAGGCTGTCCATCACGGGCACGAGGTTGTCGGCAAAACTTTCAATGGCGAATTTGTGGGCCTTGGACACTTCGTCCTGCGAGCGGCGGCGGATGTTCTCGCCCTCCGCCGTGGCACGCAGGAACATGTCGTAATGTTCCTTGGCCTTGGCTTCCAGGTCGGCCACTTGCTGGGTCAGGCGTGCGATGTCGTCGGCACCGGCTGCCGCAGCCTCGGGCGCCTGCGCAGCGCCGGCATTGGCTGCCTGCTGCGTGTTCATGTCGGGCGTCTGATTCTGTTCTTCCATGTCGATTCGTATCTAAAAAGCAAATTCACGGGTCCGCGCCAGCTTCGTGCCGCCTGCGGACCAGGGGTGGATCGGATGCCAAACGGCCAAGTCTAGCCGCACATGGCGACACCGTTCCAGTTTTTCAAGTGTGCGGGTTCAGAGACTCAGAAATACGCCGTTACAAAGGCCTGTTTTATGAAATCTGGTGTTCATTGATTTGCTGCAACGCAAACACTAAGATTCAAAGCAGGAAAAAATGACAAAAATAACGGGAGCAAAAAGGTGGATCAATTCGGTGCATCTTTAGGACGCTTCACCATGCACAAGCTGCCTGTCGTGACCTTATGTGTGATCGCCGCACTGTCGGCGATGACGACCTTTATCTGCCTGTCTGAAGCGGTGTCACCGCGCGACACCGAGTATGGCAGCGGCAAGGCCGTATTCAAGCATTACATCGTGCCGTTCGTGCGCTGACCCGCGCCATTGGCATACCGGGGCCGCGGCAGCCTTGCCGCGGCGGCGCGCTGTCGTTCTGCTTTTTCCCGGCCGGTCTATTCCCTGAAATTGTCGATGCGGCGCCGGTCGCGCTTGGTCGGCCGCCCCTGCAATTGCGCGGTGGGCTCCGGCTGCATGCGCCGCCGATCAGCCTCCACCTGGCGCCGGGCCTGGCTTTCCGGCGTTTCCTCGTAGGTACTCTGCGCGATGGGCGCCGCCCCGCGCGACGCCGGCACGCCCTTGACCACCACCTCCCAGCGCTGCTGATGGGCTTCCAGCACCACGGTGTCACCGGGCTTCACCTCGCGTGAATTCTTGACCGGCTGACCGTTGACGGTCACCCGGCTGCGCTCCACCGCGTCGGCGGCCAGCGAGCGCGTCTTGAAGAACCGCGCGCACCACAGCCACTTGTCGATGCGCATGCGCGCATCCGCCTCGAAATCCACTTGCATCGTCAAATCCTCCGCGCCGTTCTCATGCCCGGCTCAGGCCGCCGCGCCCCGGGTCTGGGCCCGGCTGCGCCGCGCCTCCAGCTCATGCGGGTGCGGCTGGTCGAGCGGCCAACCCTGCAGATGCTGCAAGGCAATAGCTGCCAGACCGGTAATCCAGGGCTCCGAATCATTCAGGCAAGGAATGAAATGGAAGTCGTTGCCGCCTGCCACGCGAAACTCGCTCTGCCCTTCCATGGCGATTTCCTCCAGCGTTTCGATGCAGTCCGCCGGAAAGCCCGGGCAGAACACATCCACGCGCTGGGTGCCCACCTTGCCCAGTTCCGTCAGCGTGGGTGCCGTATAGGGCTGCAGCCATTCGGCCTTGCCGAAGCGCGACTGGAACGTCACCTGGTACTGGCCCGGCTGCAGGCCTAGCGCCTCGCCCAGCAGCCGCCCGGTCTTCAGGCATTCGCAGTGATAGGGGTCGCCCAGGTCCAGCAGGCGCCGCGGCAGGCCGTGGAAGGACAGGATCAGCTTGTCACCACGCGCGAAGTCGGGCACGCCATGCTGGGCCCAGTAGCTGCCGACCCGCGCGGCCAGCGCCGCAATATAGGCCGGGTGATCGTGGAAATGCTTCACCAGCCGCAGTTCCGGCTGGTTGCGCCAGCCCGCCAGCACGCTGAACAGCTCGTCGAAAGCCGTGGCCGTGGTGGTGCCCGAGAACTGCGGATACAGCGGCAGCACCAGCACCTGCTCGGTCCCCTGCCGGCGCAGCGCCTCCATGACCGACCCGATCGACGGGTTGCCATAGCGCATGGCACAGGCCACGGTCACGTCGTGCCCAAGCTTCTGCATATGCAGTTGCAGCGCGTGCGCCTGGCGCTCGGTATGCACCAGCAGCGGCGACCCGGTCATATGCGCCTCGCGCAGCCAGATCGATTCGTACTTCATGGCCGATGCACGCGAGCGGAACGGCAAGATCAGACCGTGCAGAATCGGCAGCCAGGCCAGGCGCGGGATCTCCACCACGCGCGGGTCCGACAGGAATGCCTTCAGGTAGCGGCCCACGGCCTTGGGCGTGGGCGCGTCGGGGGTGCCGAGGTTGATCAGCAGGATCGCGGTGCGCGGCGGCTGGCCGTGCTGGTACGCCGGTTCGGGCGAAAACGTCATGGGGTTTCCGGTGTCGGATGCCGGGGCGCTGGCACTCGGGGAATCAATGGGAAATCAATCCGGGAGGTCATTCTGGCAAGGCGCGGCCGGGCCGTCCAATACAGGACAGACACCGGCCACGCCTCAGGAGTTCTGGCTCAGTGCGCTCGACAGCAGCCTTGCCGTGATGTCGACGATCGGAATCACGCGCTCGTAGGCCATGCGCGTGGGGCCGATCACGCCCAGCGTGCCGACGATCTGGCCATCCACGCCGTACGGCGCCGTGATCACGGCCATGTCCTCCAGCGGCACAAGCTGGCTTTCGCCGCCAATGAAGATCTGCACGCCCTGCGCGTGACTGGAAACGTCCAGCAACTGCAGCAGGCTGGTCTTGTGCTCGAACACGTCAAAGAGCCGGCGCAGCTTGTCCATGCTGGACGACAGGTCATCCACTTCCAGCAGCCGGCGCTCGCCCGAGATGACCACCTGCTCGCTGTTGTCCTCGGCCATGGCGTTGCTGCCCGCCTCCACGGCCGCCTGCATCAGCGTCGACATGTCGTGCCGCAACGCCTGCAGTTCGCCGCGCAGGTGGTCGCGCACGGCATTGAAGCTCATGCCCGCGTAGTGGGTGTTGAAGAAGTTGGCCGCCTCGATGAGCTGGGCCGGCGTGTACGACAACTCCGTCTGGATGATGCGGTTCTGGACGTCGCCCTCGGGGCTGACGATGATCAGCAGGATGCGCTTGTCCGACAGCCGCATGAATTCCACCTGCCGGAATGCCTGGGCGCGCCGTGGCGTCATCACCACGCCGGCAAAGTGCGACAGGTTCGACAGCGTGTGCGCCGCCGCCGTGATCATGCGCTGCGGCCCCAGCTGCTGGCTGGCCATCTGGCCCTGGATCTGGTCCTTGAGCTCGGCCAGCTCGGCGGACAGGCCCGGCACCCCTTCCAGCGGGCGCGCCGTCAGCATCGTGTCGACGAACAGCCGGTAGCCGCGCGGCGTGGGAATGCGGCCGGCCGACGTATGCGGGCTGGCGATGAAACCCATCTCCTCGAGGTCGGACATCACATTACGAATGGTGGCCGGCGACAGGTCCAGACCCGAATATTTCGACAGGGTCCGCGAGCCCACGGGCTGCCCTTCGGCGATGTACCGCTCGATCAGGGTCTTGAGAAGCGTTTTTGAACGTTCGTCCATGATGCAGGGATTTTAATCAAAACTGGCCGGTTCGGGCGCCGGCCACGCCATCCGATGGTGCGGCGGGCGCCCATCCGGCCGAAGCTGGCAATGGTCATGCCGGTATGTTCTAATCCCGCCATGTCTGCCCCCTCAAAGACCAGCGCCCCGCGCGCTCCGTTCAAGACCATTGCCCTGGTGGGCCGGCACTCGACCGCCGGGATCGAAGGTCCGCTGGAGGAACTGGCATCCTGCATCTCCCGGCTCGGGCAGGACGTGGTGTTCGAGCGCGAGACCGCCATGGCCACCGGCCTGACCGGCTACCCGGTGCTGACGCCCGAGGAAATCGGCCGCCAGGCCGACGTGGCGGTGGTGCTGGGCGGCGACGGCACGCTGCTGGGCCTGGCGCGCCAGCTGGCCGGCCACAACGTGCCGGTAATTGGCGTCAACCATGGCCGGCTGGGCTTCATGACCGACATCCCGCTCGACGATGTCACGACGACGCTGCCCGAAATGCTGGCCGGGCACTACGAAGCCGAATCGCGCATGCTGCTGGAATCGAGCGTGATCCGCGACGATGCCGTGATTTTCTCGGCCCTGGCCTTCAATGACGTGGTGGTCAACCGTTCGGGTATCTCGGGCATGGTGGAACTGGCCGTCTCTGTAGACGGCCATTTCATGTACAACCAGCGTTCGGACGGCCTGATCGTGTCCACGCCCACCGGCTCCACGGCCTATGCACTGGCGTCGGGCGGCCCGATCCTGCATCCCACGCTGTCGGGCCTGGTGCTGGTGCCGATTGCCCCGCACGCGCTGTCGAACCGTCCGATCGTGCTGCCGCACGACGCCGAGGTCACGATCGAGGTGGCCAGCGCGCGCGATGTCAGCGTCAACTTCGACATGCAGTCGCTGGCGTCGCTGCTGCCGGGCGACCGCATCGTCGTGCGCCGTTCGGCCAAGACCGTGAACCTGCTGCATCCGGTGGGTTACAACTACTACGCCACGCTGCGCAAGAAGCTGCACTGGCACGAATATCCGACCGAAGACAACCGGCTCTGAGCCCCCAACCCTTCCCGTTTCCGCCTGACGCCACCCACCGCTCAAGATGCTGCGCAGCCTGTCCATCCGCGATTTCGTCATTGTCGATACGCTCGACCTGGATTTCTCGGCCGGCTTCACCGTGTTCACCGGCGAAACCGGCGCGGGCAAGTCGATCCTGATCGACGCGCTGGCCCTGGTGCTTGGTGAACGCTCCGATGCCGGCGTGGTGCGCGAAGGCGCGGCACGCGCCAGCATCAGCGCCACGTTCCAGACCCACCCTGCTCTGGACGTCTGGCTGGCCGAGCGCGAACTGGCCGGCGCCGGCGACGATGAAGGCGACACCGTGCTGCTGCGCCGCACCGTCGACGCCTCGGGCCGTGGCAAGGCGTTCATCAACGGCGCGGCCGCCACGCTGGCGCAACTGCGCGAAGTGGGCGACCAGCTCGTCGACATCCACGGCCAGCACGCCCACCAGCAACTGCTGCGCCCCGACGCCCAGCGCCAGCTTTTCGACGCCCACGCAGGACTGACCGAACAGGCCGGCGCCGTGGCCGAAGCCTGGCGCGCCTGGCGTGCCTGCGTGAAGCAGCGCGAGGCCGTCGAGCACCAATCCCGCGAGATGCAACTCGAACGCGAGCGGCTGGAATGGCAGGTTGGCGAGCTGGACAAGCTGGCGCCGCAGCCCGGCGAGTGGGAAGAGATCCAGTCCGAATACAACCGCCTGTCGCACGCGGCCAGCCTGATCGACGGCAGCCGCGCCGCGCTCGACGCGCTGTCCGAATCTGATGGCTCGGTGACGTCGGTGCTCAACGGCGTGGTGCACCGGCTGCGGCAACTGGCCGATGTCGACCCGGCCCTGAGCGACGTGCTGGCTGCGCTGGATCCCGCGCTGGTACAGGTCGAGGAAGCCGCGCATTCCCTGAACCGCTACGTCGACCGGCTCGAACTCGACCCCGAGCGGCTGCAGGTAGTGGAAGCGCGGATGCAGGTGCTGCACAACACCGCACGCAAGTACCGCCTGCCGCCCGAGCAGTTGTCCGACGAACTGCTGGCACGCCGCCAGCAACTCGACGACCTGCAGGCCGCCCAGGACGTGAACAAGGTGCTGGCCCGCGAAGCCGCGGCGCGCGCTGCCTACCTGACGCTGGCCAAGCACCTGTCGGCCGCGCGCAAGGTGGCCGCCGAGGCGCTGTCGGCCGCCGTGACCGACGCCATGCAGGGGCTGTCGATGGCTGGCGGCGCGTTTGCCGTGGCGCTGAACCCGCTGGACGAAGGCCAGAGCCATGGGCTGGAACAGGTGGAATTCCTAGTGGCCGGGCATGCCGGCGTCAGTGCGCGGCCGCTGGCCCGCGTGGCATCGGGCGGCGAACTGGCCCGTATCAGCCTGGCGATCTCGGTGATCACCAGCGAGGCCGCCCCCACTCCGACGCTGATCTTCGACGAGGTCGATACCGGCATCGGCGGCGCGGTGGCCGAGGTGGTGGGCCGCCGCCTGCAGGAACTGGGCCGCTCGCGCCAGGTGCTGTGCGTCACGCACCTGCCGCAGGTGGCCGCGCAGGCCGGCACGCACCTGCTGGTCAGCAAGGAAAGCAAGACGGACAAGTCCGGCGCGGTCACGCGCTCGCGCATTCGCATGCTCGACGCCGACGGCCGCGTCAACGAGACGGCGCGCATGCTCGGCGGCGCCACGGTGACTGCCACGACCATGCAACACGCCGAGGAGATGCTGGCGCAAGGCGCCCGCGCATCGGCGCAGGCGGCCAATGCCGGACGCGAAGCTGGCCGCAAGTCACGCCGAGCGGCAGGCTGAGCCAGGCCGTCACGAACATAGCAACAGGAGTTTCAAACCGATGACACATGGCAACCTGCCATCGAAGCGCCGCGCGGTTGCCCGCCGGTTCGGCCGCCACGCGGCCACATCCGCGCTGGTGGCGGCAAGCCTGACCGTGCTGACCGCCTTGACCGGCTGCGCGTCGGAATCCGAGTCGTTCGCGCCGCCGCGCGGCAGCATCACCGACGACCGCGCGCTGGGCGACATCCTGGTCAAGTTCACGCCGCCCGAGGTGACGGCGTCCGAGGACGCGGGCAAGCTGCTGGCCCAGGTGGCCGGTCCGGTGCGCTATGTCGTCAAGCGTCCGATGTCTGCTGGCGTCTGGCTGGTGACGGCCATTACCACATCGGCCGACGTGACGATGGACCAGGCCGTGGCCACATTGCAGACCGCGCAGCGCGTGGAATCGGCCACGGCCGACCGCACGCTGCGGCCGCATCGCGCCATGCCGGCCAGCCGGGACATGCCGGTCAGCCAGGACATGCCCAAGCAGTAAACGATCGCAGTACCCGCAGAGCCCGCAGCATCCGAAGCACCCGCAGCACAGGAGCAGTTCAGGCAGCAACCCGCAGTTCGCATCACCACGACTCCACAGGAGCACAGATGCCGCGCCCCAAGCTGAACTCACTCACCCGGTCAGGCGTGCCAGCGCTGCTGGTGCTATTTGGATCGATGCTGGGCATGGCCCCCGCCGCCCAGGCGGAGCCGGCTGCTGCGTCCGCATCGGCGCCATCGGCCACCCCGGCCGCCACCCGCCCGGCACCCCGCTACACCGGCAACTACATCGTGCGCTGGCGCGACGGCAGCCAGACTGTCGACACCAGCGCCGACACTGCCCGCATGAAGCGTGTGGCGTCTAACACCGGGCTGGAGCTGGCGGTCAAGCGGCCCATGGCCAATGCGCTGCAGCTCATGACCGTCAAGGACAAGCGCGGCGACGATCCGGAAACCGTGGCCCGCCGGCTGCGTGAAGATCCGCGCGTGGCCGACGCGGTGCCGGACCGCTGGCTGCGTCCGATGGACACCACGCCCAACGATACGGAATTCGGCAACCAGCCCTACCTGGGACTGTCGTCCAACGCGACGGGCGCGATCAACATGCCGCGCGCATGGGATCGCACGCGCGGCAGCAGCAGTGTCGTGGTGGCCGTGGTCGATACCGGCTACCTCGACCATCCCGATCTCGCCGGCCGGCTCGTGCCGGGCTACGATTTCATCAGCTCCACCACGGTGTCGGTGGACGGCGACGGCCGCGACAGCGATGCCCACGACCCCGGCGACTACACCCCGACGGGCGTCACCTGCTCCGACGGCACGACGGACCCCGTCAGCACCTGGCACGGCACGCGCGTGGCCAGCGTGCTGGGCGCCGCGACCAACAACAGCCTGGGCATTGCCGGCGTGGACTGGTCGGCACGCATCCAGCCCGTGCGCGTGTCGGGCCGCTGCGGCGCGTTGCTGTCCGATACCGTCGAAGCGATGCGCTGGGCCGGTGGCCTGGCCGTCAACGGCGTACCGGCCAACCCGACGCCGGCCAAGGTCATCAATATCAGCCTGGGCGGCGGCACGTGCTCGCAGATCGAGCAGCAGGCCGTGAACGATCTGAATGCAGCGGGTGTCGTGGTGGTGGCGGCGGCCGGCAACTCCACGGCCGTCGAGGCGCCCGGCGACTGCAATGGCGTGATCGCGGTGACGGCGCACGTCAACGACGGCGACCACGCCAGCTACGGCAGCACCGGCTCGAAGGTTGCAATCAGCGCCCCCGGCGGCGGTTGCGGCGCCACCAAGCTCATCAATGGCACGTGCCTGGCCCCGTCGGCAATTCTGACGCTGTCGAACGCGGGCGCGGCCGGACCCACCACCTACACCTTCAATACCCGATCAGCCGGCACCAGCTTTGCCACCCCGATGGTCTCGGGCGTGGTGGCGATGATGTTCGCCGTGAATCCGGCCCTGACGCCGGCCCAGGTCACGACCGTGCTGAAGAACACGGCCCGCGCCCATCCGGCGGGCACCTTCTGCGCGCGCAGCGAAAACGCGAACCAGTGCGGCGCTGGCCTGCTCGATGCCGACCAGGCGCTGGCGGCCGCCCCGAATCCGCCGGCAACGGCTACTACCTCGCAGGGCGGGACCAGTAGCGGCGGCGGCGGCGGTGGCGGCGCGTTCGCGCCATGGAGTGCGGTGGTATTGCTGATGATCGGACTAGCGGGATTCGCCACGCGGCGACGGACGCCAGGCTAGAAGCGGCGCGCGGCCGACTTCAGGGCCGCCGCTGGCCCCACCACTCCTGCAGCAACCAGCACGCCAGGCCGGCGACAGCGCCGGCTGCGTGGGCGCCGCGCACCACGCCAAAGCCCCACGACGGGTCGAACACGATGGCCGCCAGCCACGACTGTTCGACCCACACCTTGCCCAGCACGATCACGCAGGTCACCACGCCGATCAGGCGCGACCAGCCCGGCGCCTGCAGCAGCCGCAGCCCCGCCCACAGCGCCAGGCCATGGGCTGCGCCAGACAGCCCGCCATACCAGCCAACCTCGGGCATGCGCAGCAGCGCCACCTGCACGACCAGTCCGCAGATCACCAGCACCAGCAGCATCTCGCGCACGCGTGCGACGCGGCCCGCCAGCATCAGCAGGCCAGCAGTGGCCGTTACGTCGACCAGATAGTGGCGCCAGTCCAGGTGAACCCACATTGCGGTAGCCACGCGCCACCACTGCCCGTCCAGGCGCACGGCGTCGCGCACGTAGAGCCCGTGCGCGTGCCACCACGGCACGAACGTGAACAGCGCCGCCAGCGCGGCAACGCCCGCCACCGTGGCCAGCATGGCGGGCCAGCCGGGCAACCGCGTGGCGACGACGGGCGGCGCGTCCGCGCTCACCCGCGCCTCAGCCCTGGCCGAACACGGCCTGCCACAGCGCACGCACCGGCGCGGTCTGCGCCGCCACGCTGTCGGGCGCCACCCGCGCCTGGTCCTGGCCGTCGAGCCGCAGCTTGTGCTGCCGCGCGCGGAACAGCCGGTAGGCATCGCCCACGGCCAGCGCCAGGCCGGCGTCGATCAGGTTCAGCACGCCCGCCATGCGCAGCAGCGCGATATTGCCCGCGTTGCGCGTCAGTTCCGGATGCGCACCACTATGCAGCAACACCAGGTATTGCACCGTGAACTCGATATCGACCATGCCGCCGCGATCGTGCTTCAGGTCGAACAGGTCGGTCGGGTTCGGATGGCCCTCGGCCACCTTGGCACGCATCTGTCCGATTTCCTCGCGCAGCGCCACGGCATCGCGCGGCTGGCGCAGGATCTCTTCGCGCAGATCCTCGAAACGGTTGCCGATCTCGCGGTCGCCGGCACAGAAACGCGCGCGCGTCAGCGCCTGGTGTTCCCACACCCACGCGGTGTTGTCGCCCTCGCGCAATTGGTAGCGCCGGAACGCGTCGAAACTCGTCACCAGCAGCCCCGCCGCGCCATTCGGTCGCAGCCGGGTATCCACGTCGAACAGCATGCCCGCCGCCGTATGGCTCGTGAGCCAGGTGATCAGCCGGCGTGCGTACGCGGCGTAGACGTCGGGCGCGCGCTCGTGGTCGTCGTCGTACAGGAAGATCAGATCCAGGTCCGATGCATAGCCCAGTTCCTTGCCGCCCAGCCGGCCGTAGGCAATCACGGCGAAGCGCGGCTCGTCGCGATGGCGCGTGGCAAGCTGGCGCCACACGGCCTGCATCGTGACTTCGAGCATCGCATCGGCCAGGTCCGACAGGCGGTCGGCCACCTGCTCCACCGTCAGCAGGCCCTGCAGGTCTTGCAGCAGGATGCGGAACGTCTCGGCATGGTGCTCGCGGCGCAGGATGTCCATCTGCGTTTCGACCTGGCCGTCCGACGCGTGCAGCCGCTCGGCCAGCCGCTCGCGGAAACCGGCCCAGTCGGGCGCGCTGGCCAGCGATTCGCTGTCGAGCAGTTCGTCCAGCAGTTGCGGATGGCGCGTCAGATAGGTGGCGGCCCAGCGTGACGCGTGCAGCGTCTGCGCCACGCGGTCCATGGCCTGCGGATACTCCGACAGCAGCGACAGATACGAGGCGCGCCGGCTGATGGCGTCCAGGAAGTCCAGGAAGCGGCCGATCGTCGCGTCGGCATCGTCCTGCTTCACGGCCAGTTCCAGCGCGCGGTTGACCAGCAAGTCGAAGCGGCCCCGGCTGGTTTCCGACAGCGCGCGGTATCGCAGCGACGTGCCGATCGCGCGCAGGCGGTCGTAGAGCCCGGCGCAGTCGCTGAAGCCGGCCGCCTGCAGGGCCTGGCACGGCGACGACTGCGGATCGGTGACGTCGTCATCGTCGCCCGGGTTCGACTGCGACGCGCGCGACGACATTTCCTCGCGCACCAGCGCCGGCCACAGCGGTTCGCTCTGCGCGGCTTCGCCGTCCGCGAACGGGTCGGCGAAGGTGGCTTCGAACTGCTGCGCCACCGGGTCCATCAGCGCGTTCATCTGCGCCACCAGCGCCGGCCAGTCGGCACAGCCCATCATGTGCGCCACGGCTTCGCGTTCATCGTCCGACGTGGGCAGGTGGTGCGTCTGCGCATCGTCGCGATACTGCAGCCGGTGTTCGAGCTGGCGCAGGAAGCGGTAAGCATCGGCCAGTTGTTCGGCCTGGCCCGACGGCAGCAGGTTGCGCGCCACGGCCACATCCAGCACCTCCAGCGTGGGCCGCACGCGCAGCGCGGGGTCCTGTCCGCCACGGATCAGCTGGAAGACCTGCGCCATGAACTCGATCTCGCGGATGCCGCCCCGGCCCAGCTTGATATTGAACGAGCGCTGGTTCACGCCATGCCCCGCCAGACCGCCGCTGCGCTTGGCGGCTTCGGCGCGGATTTGCGCGTGCAGCGAGCGGATGGCCGCGATCACGCCGTAGTCCAGGTAGCGGCGGAACACGAACGGCGTGGTCATGCGGCCCAGCAGCGCGGCGGCGCGTTCGGCGTGCGGCGTGTCGACGGCCGACACCACGCGGCCCTTGATCCAGGCATAGCGCTCCCACTCGCGCCCCTGCACCACCAGGTATTCCTCGAGCATGCCGAAGCTGCAGACCAGCGGCCCGGCGTCGCCGTTCGGGCGCAGGCGCATGTCCACGCGGAACACGTAGCCGTCGCCGGTCACCTCGGACAGCAGCGTGATCAGCCGCCGGCCCAGCCGGATGAAATACTCGTGGTTCGACAGGCTGCGCGATCCGCCCCGCGTGTCGCCATCCTCGTCGTAGAGAAAGATCAGGTCGATGTCGGACGACACATTGAGCTCGCGTCCGCCCAGCTTGCCCATGCCCACCACCACCAGCTCCTGCACCTCGCCGCTCTGGTCGCCGGTGGGCCGGCCGAACGTGGCGGCCAGGTCGTCGCCCAGCACGCGCAGGCCATGCTGGATCGACAACTCGGCCAGGTCCGTCATGGCGCCCGTGATCTCGGCCAGCGTGGCCAGCCCGCGCAGGTCGCGCTCGATCACCGTGCACATGACTTCGGCACGCAGCCGGCGCAGCGCCTGGCCGGCGGCGGCCTCGGCGTCGGCCGACGGCTGATGCAGCGCCGCCAGGCGGGCTTCCATCCAGTCGCGGGTAATTGGCCCCACGGCCGCGTCGGTGACGACGGCCGGCATGCCGGGCCGCGCGGCCAGTACACGCCGTGCGTAATGGGAGTACGCCGCCGAGTACAATACGTGGCCCTCGCAATCGGCGGGGCTCAACCCCTGCGCCGTCATCGTGGCAAAGGCCCCCTGGGCCATGTTGCCGATCGGACCGGCGGCGCCTGGCGAGGCCAGGATCGAAGTGGCTCCGGCGCCATCCAGCTGGGGCTGCGGGCCGGTCGAAGCCGCGGCATTGCCCGCGGCGGAACTCGTCGGATCAGGGACAGTCATTCCAGTTACTTTTGCATTTCGGGCAGGCGCCGTGTAGACCGCGGTGGCGCTTCGCTCGCACCACTTTGGAGAGCGGTAAGTATTGTCGGATAATCTGCGCATGTCCAGCCGCCCCACCGCGCCCAACGACGGTTCCGCATCCCCACGCGCGGGCGGTGACGGTACCGTTGTGGTCGCCGCCTCCCCTGTTTCGCATGATCCCGCGCCCGGCCGAGGCCGTCGCGCGCTGGCGTTCGTCCGTCGCGCACTGGTCGCGACGTGGCAGGGCCTGGGCGCCGTGGTGCGCCATCCGGCCTGGGCCCGCCTATGGCGCACGCTGCTGCGCATCGCCGCCGTGCTGGCCGCGCTGGCCGTGGTCGCCGTCCTGCTCATCCGCTTTGTACTCTGGCCCCAGGCCCATGCCGCGCGCCAGTGGCTGGAACAGCAAGGCTCGGCCGCGCTTTCCGCCAACCTGACCATCGGCCAGCTCGACACCTACTGGGACGGCTGGCACCCGGCGTTCCGCGCCAGCAACGTGCAGGCGGTGGACGCCGAGCGGCGCATGCTGCTGTCGGCGGCCACGCTCGAAGGCCGGCTGTCCTGGCAGTCGGTGCCGGCACTGACGCTGCAGTTCGCCAGCCTGACCGCCGACCGCGCCGATGTGCTGATCCGCCGCACGCCCAAGGGCGCGCTGCTGGTGGCGGGCATGCCGGTCGAGGCCACGCAGAAGGCCAGCGACAACGATCCTTTCCTGAACTGGCTGCTGTCGCAGGGCCGCATCGAACTCAAGAGCGGCAACCTGCGCTGGCTGGACGAAAAGGCCCGCCTGCCCCAGCTGGACGTGGCCGACATCCACTTCACCACCGAGCGCCACGGCGCCCAGCACGTGGTGCGGCTGGAGGCGCGCAGCGCGTCGCTGGCGCCCCAGCCGCTGGTGTTCCAGGCCAACCTGCGGCACGACTACCTGTCCGGCGCCGGCAACTGGCGGCATTGGGCGGGCCAGGCCAGCTGGGCATTCAACCAGTTGCAGTTGCCGGTGGTACAGCGTTACCTGGCGATCTTCGACAACGTCGACAGCGGCGTCTTCAGCACCGACGGCACCATCGACCTGCGCGGCGGACATGTGCTGCGCAGCCAGATGCGGTTGCGGGCGTCGGGCGTGGACCTGCGGCTGTCGGGCGCGGTCGAGCCGCTCAAGCTGGCCAATGCGCAGGCGCTGCTGCTGCACAAGGGCGACCGCTCCGGCAGCAACTCGCTGACCATCGACACGCTGCTGTGGCAAGCCGAGCAGCAGGCCGGGCCGCCTTCCGCCGCCGATGCGTCGTGGCGCGAAGGCATGCGCAAGGTCACCATCGACTGGACCCGCGACAACGCCGGCCAGCTACGCAAGTTCGCATTGCGCGCGCCGACCTTCGACCTGAACACGGTGCGCGCGCTGGCCACGTCGATGCCGATCGACACCGTCGTGCTGCGCCAGCTGCGCGCACTGCAGCCGGCCGGCCACATCGACAACCTCGACGTCACGTGGGCACGCGAGCGGCCCGGGCTGCTGTCGCGCGGGCCGGGCACGCCGCACTACACGGTGCAGGGCACGCTGCGCGGCGTATCGATCAACAGCCAGCCGGCCGTGCCGGCCGTGGGCCCCGACGGCAAGCCGCATACCGGCACGCCGGGCTTTACCCGGCTGTCCGGCAATTTCAGCTTCGACGACCGCCAGGGCACGGCCCGCGTGGACAGCACCGGCGCCACGATGAGCTTCCCGGGCGTATTCGACGACCCGCTCCTGCCGTTCGACGAACTGCGCGGCGAAGTGCGCTGGCGCCATGATGGCGACAAGCTCGTGGTCACCACCGACGGCATCCGCTTTGCCAACACCGACACGGCCGGCACCGTGCGCGGCAGCTGGCGCGAGGGCGGCGATGGCCCCAGCGGCATCGCCGACCTGTCCGGCGAACTGAACCGCGCGCTGGCCAACCGGGTGCCGCGCTACCTGCCGAGCACCATGCCAGCCACGCGCCACTACCTGGAAGGCGCGCTGGTGGGCGGCGAGGCGTATGACGTCAAGTTCCTGGTCAAGGGCGATCTCTACCACTTCCCGTTCCACCCGCCGTTCGCCAAGGCCGGCGACTTCCGCGTGGAAGTACCGGTGCGCAACGTCAGCTACCAGATCGCGCCGCACGAGACCGGCCCCAACGTGGATGGCGTGACCAATGGCAACGGCAATGGCAACCATGTGGCCGACGCCGGCCGCGCCTGGCCCGACTTCGCGGACATCTCCGGCAGCCTGCTGTTCGAGCGCAGCACGATGTCGTTCCAGGTCAAGCAGGCCGGCGTGCGCGGCATTCCGGGCATCGTCCTGCGCGACGTGAACGGCCGCATCGACGACCTCAGCGATCACGGGCACCTGATGATCGACGGCAGCGCCACGGGCCCCGTGCAGGGATTCCTGCGCTATGTGGCGGCCACCCCGGTCAAGGGGTGGACCGGCAACGTCACCGAGAACGCGCGCGCCCCCGGCGCCGGCGAACTCAAGCTGAAGCTGGACCTGCCGTTGAGCCACGCGGCCGGATCGAAGGTGAACGGCGAGTTCCGCTTTCCCGGCAACGACGTGACGCTGTTCCAGGACCTGCCGACGCTGTATGGCGCCACGGGCGCCGTGGCGTTCGACGAGCACGGCTTCCAGCTTCACAACGTGCGCGGCCGCTTTCTTGGCGGCGAGACGCGCATCACCGGCGGCACGCAGCCGGACGGCACCACCCACGTGGCCATCGGTGGCACGGCCACGGCGCAGGCACTGCGCGACGTGCTGGGCGCCGGCAACGCCGCGCTGGGCAAGCGCATCGAAGGCAGCACGCCCTACTCCGCCGTGGTTGGCGTGCGCGACAAGCGCCTGCAGGTGCAGGTGGCTTCCGACCTGAACGGACTGGCGCTGGACCTGCCGCCGCCGCTGGCAAAGCTCGCGGGCCAGGACATGCCGCTGCGCTTCGAACTGCGCCCCTCGGCCAACCGCGCCGGGCTGGACGACGTGACGCTGCAGCTTGGCAACGGCGCCAGCGCGCGCTACGTGCTGCGCCGGGGCGATACCACCGAAGTGCTGGCCGGCGGCATCGGCGTGGGCCAACCCGCCCCGCTGCCGTCCTCGGGCGTGAGCGCGGCGATTACCGCCGAACGGCTCGACGTGGACGCCTGGCGCTCCGTACTCGACCAGGGGTCCGACGAGCGCAAGCCCGGCGCGGACGTCGACCGCTCGTCGCCATTCCTGCCCGAGCGCATCGCCGTGCGCACGAAGACGCTCGACGCCTTCGGCCGCAACCTCGACGACGTATCGATCGACGCCATTCGCGAGAACGGCGACTGGAACCTGCAGATGGCCTCGCGCCAGGTTGCCGGCAACGGGCAATGGCGGCGCGACAGCAACCACCCGGCCGGCTCGCTGACTGTGCGCCTGGCGCGCCTGGAAGTGCCCGACGCCACCGACGACGGCCACATGACCGACGCCATCACGCGCAGCGTGGAGGAAATGCCCGCGCTGGACCTGGCCGTCGACAAGTTCGTGCTGCATGGCCGCAACTTCGGCAAGCTGGAAGTGAAGGCCCATACCAGCCACATCGACAACCAGCCCGTGTGGACGCTGGACAGCCTGAGCATCGAACAGCCCGGCGCCACGCTGACCGGCAACGGTAGCTGGCGGCTGCCGCGCCGCCTGCGCGAGGCCGCGGCGCAGGGCAATGCATTGCCCACCGAAGGCCGCCGCACGCTGCTGAACTTCAAGCTCGACATCCGCAACGCCGGCGACGTGCTGGACGGCTTTGGCCTGGCCCACACGCTGCGCGACGGCAAGGGATCACTGGAAGGCCGCATCGCATGGCGCGGGTCGCCGATGTCGATCGACTACCCGACGCTGTCGGGGCGCCTGAACCTGAGCCTGGAAAACGGTCAGATTCTCAGCGTGGAGCCGGGCGCGGCGCGGCTGCTGGGGGTACTGAGCCTGCAGAGCCTGTTGCGCTTTGCCACGCTGGACTTCCGTTCGGTGGCCAGCAAGGGCCTGGTGTTCGACGACATCAACGGCTCGGGCACGATCGAGAACGGCGTGGGCACGATCAACGACTTCCGCTTCAAGGGCAGCCAGGTGATGGCATCGATGACCGGCACGGCCGACCTGCTGCACGAAACGCAGGACCTGCAGGTGGACGTGGTGCCGCGCATCAACGCGACCACCACCTCGGTGGCCGCGGCGTTCATCAATCCGGTGCTTGGCATCGGCACGCTGGCCGCCCAGTTGCTGTTCGCCGACGAGTTCTCGAAGGTGTTCACGCAGCACTATCACGTGAGCGGGTCGTGGGCCGACCCCAAGGTGACCAAAGTGGAGGACAATAAGCCGCGTCAGGCGCCGGTGCAGGAACGCTCGGGCGTCTTCACGCGTTGATGGCGCGGCCCGCCGCACCTGTCCCCCTTGATCCCCCGACAAGCCCCAAAAAGGAAGCCACGATGACCGCAGCCGCTCCGTTCCGTGTCGCCGCCATCCAGACCGTGACTGGCACGTCGCTGGAAGACAACCTGGCGCGCGCCGAGACTCTGATTGCGGAAGCCGCCAGTGGCGGGGCCGGGCTCGTGTTGCTGCCCGAGTACTTCTGCATGATGGGCCGGCATGAGTCGGACAAGGTGGCGATCCGCGAACGCGAGGGCGACGGCCCGGTGCAGCGCTTTCTGGCCGACGCCGCGCGCCGGCATCGTATCTGGCTGGTGGGCGGCACATTGCCGATGTGGTGCGACGACCCGGCCCGCGTGTACAACGCGTCGCTGGTCTTCGATCCGCATGGCGAGCGCGTGGCCCGCTACGACAAGATCCACCTGTTCGGCTTTACCAAGGGCACCGAGAATTTCGACGAATCGCGCACCATCCTGGCCGGCAAGAGCCCGGTGGCGTTCGATGCGCCGTGCGGCCGCGTGGCGATGTCGATCTGCTATGACCTGCGCTTTCCCGAGCTCTATCGCGGCCTGGCCAAGGGTGGCGACGGCATCAGCTTGATTCTGATGCCGGCCGCCTTCACCTACACCACTGGCCAGGCGCACTGGGAGATCCTGATCCGCGCGCGCGCCATCGAGAACCAGTGCTATGTGCTGGCGGCCGCACAGGGCGGCAAGCACGACAATGGCCGGCGCACCTGGGGCCATTCGATGCTGGTGGACCCGTGGGGCGAACTGCTGGGCGTGCTGCCCGAGGGCGAAGGCGTGGTATCGGGCATGGTGGACCCGGCGCGACTGGCCGAGGTACGTCAGAACCTGCCGGCACTGCGCCATCGCGTACTGTAGGATTCAGGGCATTATCGTTTGCATTCCACCGTGGCCCGGACGCCACGGGGCTCAAGACCAAGGACAATCATGAACGCCGGAGATCTCGGAATTCGCAACCTGGCCACCGCGCAACAACTGCTGCTGGCACCGTACGGCCTTGACGAGGCCAAGCTCCAGCGCGTGCTGGCCGACATCTTCACGCACAAGGTCGACTACGCCGACCTGTACTTCCAGCACACGCGCAACGAGGCGTGGAGCCTGGAGGAAGGCATCGTCAAGTCGGGCAGCTTCAGCATCGACCAGGGCGTGGGCGTGCGCGCCGTGTCGGGCGACAAGACCGCGTTCGCATATTCGGACGACATCAGCCTGGCCGCGCTGTCGCAAGCGGCGGCAGCCACCCGCACCATTGGCCGTGCCGGTAGCGGCCGCGTCAAGGTAGCGGGTTCGATGGCATCGCAGACGGGCCGCAATCTCTATACGCCCAACGATCCGCTGGATTCGATGACGGCCACCGAAAAGGTGGCGCTGCTGGAAAAGATCGAGAAGCTGGCCCGCGCCAAGGACCCGCGCGTGGTGCAGGTAATGGCCGGACTGGCCGGCGAGTACGACGTGGTGCTGGTGGCGCGCAGCGACGGCGTGATCGCCGCCGACGTGCGTCCGCTGGTGCGGGTGTCCGTGACGGTCATCGCCGAGCAGAACGGCCGGCGCGAGATCGGATCGTCGGGCGGTGGCGGACGCTATGCGTACGGCTACTTCACCGACGACCTGCTGAGCAAGTACGTGGACGAGGCCGTGGCATCCGCGCTGATCAACCTGGAGGCCCGTCCGGCTCCGGCCGGCGCGATGACCGTGGTCCTGGGCCCGGGCTGGCCCGGCGTGCTGCTGCACGAAGCCGTGGGCCACGGCCTGGAAGGCGACTTCAACCGCAAGGGTTCGTCGGCGTTCGCAGGCATGATGGGCCAGCGCGTGGCGGCCAAGGGCGTGACCGTGGTGGACGACGGCACGATCGAGAATCGTCGCGGTTCGCTGAACCTGGACGACGAAGGCAACCCCACGCAGTGCACGACGCTGATCGAGGACGGCATCCTGACCGGCTACATCCAGGACACGCTCAACGCGCGCCTAATGAAGATGCCGGTCACCGGCAACGCCCGCCGCGAGAGCTACGCCGCGCTGCCGATGCCGCGCATGACCAACACCTACATGCTGAACGGCGACCGCGACCCGCAGGAAATCATCGCCAGCGTGAAGCGTGGCCTGTACGCCGTGAACTTCGGCGGCGGCCAGGTGGACATCACCAACGGCAAGTTCGTGTTCTCGGCCAGCGAGGCCTACATGATCGAGGACGGCAAGATCACGTACCCGGTCAAGGGCGCGACGCTGGTCGGCAACGGCCCTGAGTCGCTCAAGGACGTGACGATGATCGGCAACGACATGCGCCTGGATTCGGGCGTGGGCGTCTGCGGCAAGGAAGGTCAGAGCGTGCCGGTTGGCGTGGGCCAGCCGACGCTGCGGATTGAAAACATGACGGTGGGTGGGACGGCTTAAGGACTACCGCCTTCGTCTTTCTCCCCTCTCCCACTTGTGGGAGAGGGGAGCAACGCCAAAGTAGGTCCTACGGCCTCACCTCATAAACCAGATTGAACGGCGTCTGTGCCGCCCGGCGGAAGCGTCCGAAGCCGCCCTGCTCCGTCACGCCTTTCATGCGTGCCTCCCCGGCCTGGGCCCCCAGGCACATCGCTCCCTCCTGTGATCTCGAACCCGGCGTGCAGATGAACGTCGACGCCGAATAGAACACGCGCCCCACCGGATTGAGATTGTCCTGCAGGTTGTCGTTGGCGAACGGTTCCACGATCATCCAGCAGCCGTCGGGCTTCAGCGTTTCGCGGATATGGCGCGCGGCGCCGACCGGGTCGCCCATGTCGTGCAGGCAGTCGAACACGGCCACGAGGTCGTAGTCCTGGCCCGGATAATCCTTGGCCGATGCCACCTCGAAAGTTACGCGATCGCCCACGCCGGCGCGGCGGGCGGCCTCGGTGGCGTAGCGGATCGACGGTTCGTGATAGTCGAAGCCACGAAACGTAGCCTGCGGAAACGCCTGCGCCATGATGATGGTCGATGCCCCATGGCCGCAGCCCACGTCTGCCACCGTGGCACCGGCCGCGAGCCGCGCCGCCATGCCTTCGAGCGCCGGAATCCATTCGCTGACCAGGTGCGCGGCATAGCCGGGCCGGAAGAACCGCTCGGTGCCGTGGAACAGCGCCGGGTCGTGTTCATGCCAGCCCAGGCCACGGCCATTACGGAAGATATCGATCATGCGCGGAATCGCGCGGAACTGCGCCACTGCGATCTGGAAGGCGCCGGGAATGAAGGCCGGGCTGCCTTCCTGGGCCAGCGCGAACGCCTGTTCCTCGGTCAGCGAGAACATGTCGGTGCCGGCATCGTATTCGACATACCCGCTGGCCGCCTGGGCCGACAGCCATTCGCGCAGGTAGCGCGGATCGGTGCGGGTTTTCTCCGCCAGCGTGGCGGCGGTCATCGGTTTTTCGGCCAGCGCCTTGTACAAACCCAGCTCGTCGCCCACCACCACCGTCGCCGCGTGCATCACGGCCCCAATGTCATGGACGAACTTCTCCATGAAGGCATTCAGCCTTCCCTCATCGACTGACATGATCGGCACCTCCACCTGCTGATTCTTGTTCCGCCGCCCTCGTCCCGGGACGTACCATTCCAATATAGGCAAGCGGTGCCACTCAGTACCGGCTTAAATCTGTTGCACCTGCGGCTTGCCAGCGCCAAGGAAAAGCGCTATAAAGATGCTTCGTTGTCGCGCGAGCGGCGACCGCGCCCCGTAGTTTTGGAGGTCGCGGCGCAATAAAATGCCTCGCCAGTCCGCGCCGCAGCATAAATTTCACGCATCAGCGTAAAACCGATATCAAGCTCGCTACAGCCGAACCGATTTCCGCCATGTCCGCCAAGTTTTACTTTTACTTCTTTTGGCATCTCACACCGCTGGCGGATAGAGAGGGACAGCTGTAAGCAACCTCGAATGCAAAAAAGACCGCCAGCAACCCTGGCGGTTTTTTTATGCCCGCCACGGTCGCCGACGCAGAACCCAACCAGAATCAAGACCTCACAAGACCCGGAGCCATCATGCTGAAGAACACCGACGACCTGCGTATTCGCGAACTCAAGGAACTGCTGCCGCCGGCGCACCTGATCCGCGAATTCGCCTGCTCCGAAGCGGCGTCCGACGTGATCTACGGCGCCCGCCAGGCCATGCACCGCATCCTGCATGGCATGGATGACCGCCTGATCGTCATCATCGGCCCGTGCTCGATCCACGACACGCGCGCGGCCCTGGAATACGCCAAGCTGCTCAAGGTGCAGCGCGAACGCTTCGCCGGCGAGCTGGAAGTGGTCATGCGCGTCTACTTCGAGAAGCCGCGCACCACGGTGGGCTGGAAGGGTCTGATCAACGACCCGCATATGGACGGCAGCTTCAAGATCAACGACGGCCTGCGCACCGCGCGCGAACTGCTGCTGAACATCAGCGAAATGGGCGTGCCGACCGGCACCGAATACCTGGACATGATCAGCCCCCAATACATCGCCGACCTGGTGAGCTGGGGTGCCATCGGGGCCCGTACCACGGAGTCGCAGGTGCACCGCGAACTGGCGTCGGGCCTGTCGTGCCCGGTGGGCTTCAAGAACGGCACCGACGGCAACGTGAAGATCGCCGTCGACGCGATCAAGGCCGCGTCGCAGCCGCACCACTTCCTGTCGGTGACCAAGGGCGGCCACTCGGCCATCGTGTCGACGTCGGGCAACGAGGATTGCCACATCATCCTGCGCGGCGGCAAGGCGCCGAACTACGACGCCGCCAGCGTGCAGGAAGCCTGTGACGCGATCTCCAAGGCTGGCCTGGCCGCACGCCTGATGATCGATGCCTCGCACGCCAACAGCAGCAAGAAGCACGAGAACCAGTTGCCGGTCTGCGAGGACATCGCCCGCCAGATGGCCGGCGGCGACCAGCGCATCGTCGGCGTCATGGTGGAATCGCACCTGGTGGCTGGCCGCCAGGACCACGTGCAGGGCACGCCGGTGGAAGACCTGACCTACGGCCAGTCCGTGACCGATGCCTGCATCGGCTGGAACGATTCGATCTCGATCCTGGAAACGCTGGCCAACGCGGTCAAGCAGCGCCGCCTGGTATCGGGCAGCGGCAACTGACCTGAGCGCATCCCCCAAATGAAAACGCCGACCATCAGGTCGGCGTTTTCGCTTTCCGGCCCGCTTACTTCTTCAGCACCAGGTCGCCCTTCAGCGATCCGATATAGGCGGCGATGTCCTTCAGTTCCGAGCGCGTGAACGGGCGCGGCTTGCCGTCCTTGCCGGTCACGGCCGGGTTGCTGTTGACCTGGCCCGCCATGATGGCGTTGGTGCGGCCAACCAGCGGGTTGCCGCTGACCTGGTACGACGTCAGCGCGTGATAGAGGTAGTCCGGATGCTGGCCAGCCAGCTTCGGATAGTCGGGCGAAATCGGGGCGTTCAGGTCCTTGCCGTGGCAGGCCACGCAACCACCCTTCTCCACCAGCGCACGGCCGGCGGCGATGTCGGCGGCCTGGGCGGACAACGCCGCGCCACCCATCACCCACGCGCCCAGCATGTATGACACAACTTTCAACGTCTTCATGATCAGCGGCCTTTTACTTGAGCGTGTTGTTCTGGGTACCGGGCTTCTGCTGCGAGTAGTACGCCGCCACATCGGCGATGTCCTTCTCGGTCAGGCTCGCCGCAATCGCGCGCATGGTGGGATGCTTGCGATCGCCTTTCTTGTAGCCGTTGAGCGCGTTTTCGATGTACTTGGCGCTTTGGCCGCCCAGCATCGGTACCTCGTAGGTTTCTGGAAACGAGGCGCGATAACCCGGAATGCCATGGCAGCCGATGCACATGGCAACCTTATCCTTGGCGGTGTCGACAGTGCCCTTGTCCTGGGCATGCGCTGCCGTTGCGGCCGCGCCCAACACTACCATCGTGAGGAGCTTTTTCATTTTCGTAGCTGATTGGGAAGTGTTAAACCGCGTGTGACCTGCCCTCGCTGGGGCGCCAGACGGCATGCTTGGAACGGGGATGTGGAGCGGATTGCCGGAGATCTGGCGCGGGCGAAGCCGGTCAGACAAAGGCGCAGCCGGGCGATATGCTGATGTGCCGCGGTGCTCGAACACCATTCTGCAACCATCTCGCGCTGTTGCCGCCTCCCGATGCTCCGCCATGTCTCTGGTGGCGGAACTGCCGGGCGTGAGGAGGATATTGACTGGGGGCGCGTCAAACCGGCGCATTGTACCGCAGCGCGCACGCGGCAGTCCACGGCGTGGCCCTTGGGGTGAGCCCCACTGAACGCGAATGGCCATCTGCTCTTATACTGGCCTATTCCGGCCGAATTTCGGGTTGTCGGCGCCCGTTGTCGCACCCTCCCGGCCCACCCGGTTGTTGTTTCCCATTGTCACTCGACCGTCCTGCCTGGCAGGCCGGGCGCGATACACCCAGGTTGCCTCATGTCCACCACCGCCAACGCCAATCCGTCCCAGCAGGTCAAGTTCGAAGGTAGCGCCCAGTACGTGGCCACCGACGACCTGAAGCTGGCCGTCAACGCCGCGCGCACGCTGCAACGCCCGCTGCTGATCAAGGGCGAGCCCGGCACCGGCAAGACCATGCTGGCCGAGGAAGTGGCCGCCGCGCTGGGTATGCCGCTGATGCAGTGGCACATCAAGTCCACCACCAAGGCCCAGCAGGGCCTGTACGAATACGATGCCGTGTCGCGTCTGCGCGACTCCCAGCTGGGCGACAACCGCGTGCACGACATCAAGAACTACATCGTCAAGGGCGTGCTCTGGCAGGCGTTCGAGGCCGAGCAGCCCGTGGTGCTGCTGATCGACGAAATCGACAAGGCCGACATCGAATTCCCGAACGACCTGCTGCGCGAACTGGACCGCATGGAGTTCTACGTCTACGAGACGCGCGAACTGATCAAGGCCCGGCACCGCCCGCTGGTGATCATCACGTCGAACAACGAAAAGGAACTGCCCGACGCCTTCCTGCGCCGCTGCTTCTTCCACTACATCAAGTTTCCCGATGCGGAAACGATGCAGCAGATCGTTGACGTGCACTATCCCGGCATCAAGCGCGAACTGGTGGCCGCGGCACTGGAAGCGTTCTACGAGATGCGCAACCTGCCCGGCCTGAAGAAGAAGCCGAGCACGTCGGAACTGATCGACTGGCTCAAGCTGCTGATGGCCGAGGATATTCCGGCCGAGGCGCTGCGCAGCCCCGACCGCAAGGCCGCGATTCCGCCGCTGCACGGCGCGCTGCTCAAGAACGAACAGGACGTGCACCTGTTCGAGCGCCTGGTGTTCATGAACCGCGCCAACCGCTGATCCACGGGGCTCAACCGATGACGAAGTTCGTCCAGCCGGTCACACTGACCGGCCAACACGCCGCGCTGGTACCGCTGTCGATGGAGCATGCCGCCGGGCTGCGCGAGGCCGCGGCCGATGGCGACCTGCACCGCCTCTGGTACACCAGCGTGCCGGCCCCCGACGCCATCGAAGCCGAGATCGAGCGTCGCCTGGGCCTGCAGGCGCAGGATTCGATGCAACCGTTCACGGTGCTCGATGCCGACGGCCGCGTGGCCGGCATGACCACCTACATGAACATCGACGGCAAGAACCGTCGCGTAGAGATCGGCTCGACGTGGTACGCCCAGCGCGTGCAACGCACGGCGCTGAACACCGAATGCAAGCTGATGCTGCTGCGCCATGCGTTCGAGACGCTCGACTGCATCGCCGTGGAATTCCGGACGCACTGGATGAACCACCAGAGCCGCGCGGCCATCGCGCGCCTTGGCGCCAAGCAGGACGGCGTGCTGCGCAACCATCAGCGCATGCCCGACGGATCGTTCCGCGACACGGTGGTGTTCTCGATCATCGCCAGCGAATGGCCAACGGTGCGCGCGCACCTGCAATTCCAGCTCGAACGTCCGCGTTGATCGGAGCCAAGCCATGCTGATCGACTTTTTCTTCTCGCTGCGCCACGCCAAGCTGCCGGTATCGGTCAAGGAATACCTGACGATGCTCGAAGCGCTGCGCGCGCAGGTCATTACGCCGTCGATCGACGAGTTCTACTACCTGTCCCGCATGACGCTGGTCAAGGACGAGAAGCACTTCGACAAGTTCGACCAGACCTTTGCCGCGTACTTCAAGGGCATCGAGAGTCTGGTGGACTGGAAGAGCGACATCCCGCTGGACTGGCTGCAGAAGACGCTGGAGCGCGAGCTGTCGGCAGAGGAAAAGGCCAAGATAGAGGCCATGGGCGGGTTGGACAAGCTCATGGAGCGCCTGAAGCAACTGCTGGAAGAGCAGAAGGAAAAGCACGAAGGCGGCAACAAGTGGATCGGCACGGGCGGCACGTCGCCGTTCGGGCACGGCGGCTACAACCCCGAGGGCATCCGCATCGGCGGACCGTCCAAGGGCAACCGCACCGCGATTAAGGTCTGGGAGGCGCGCGCCTACAAGGACTACGACGACCAGGTGGAACTGGGCACGCGCAACATCAAGGTGGCGCTGCGCCGCCTGCGCCGGTTTGCGCGCGAAGGCGCCGACACCGAACTCGATCTCGACGACACCATCCATTCCACGGCGGCCAACGCCGGCATGCTCGACATCAAGCTGCGGCCCGAGCGCCACAACAAGGTCAAGGTGCTGATGCTGATGGATGTGGGCGGATCGATGGACGACCACATCAAGCGCGTGGAAGAACTGTTCTCGGCCGCCAAGACCGAGTTCAAGCACCTGGAGTATTACTACTTCCACAACTGCCTGTACGACCACGTGTGGAAGAACAACCGCCGGCGCCATGCGGAGAAGATCGCCACGTGGGACCTGATGCACAAGTACACGCCGGACTACAAGGTGATCTTTGTCGGCGACGCGACGATGAGCCCGTACGAGATCCTGCAGCCGGGCGGGTCGGTCGAGTACAACAATGCCGAGGCGGGCGCGGTCTGGCTCAATCGCATGATCGATCAGTTTCCGCGCTTCGTCTGGCTCAATCCCGAGCCCGAGGGCCTGTGGCAATACCGCCAGTCCATCACGGTGATCAACCAGATCATGAAGAACCGCATGTATCCGGTGACGCTGGCAGGGCTGGAAGAAGCGATGAAGGTGCTGACGAAGTAAGTTGCCGGGAAGGCATCGCCGGTATCAGGCAACCACGTCGACGCCTTCCATGAGCCACTGCCGGAACGTCAGCAACGCCGGCAAGTGGGCCTTCTGCTCCGGGTAGCACAGGTAGTAGCCCTTGCGCGCCAGCACCCGCGCCGGATGCGCCACGATCAACGACCCCGTGGCCAGTTCCTCCTCGATCAGGCAGCGCGGGATCAACGCGATGCCCAGCCCCGAGACCGCCGCCTGCGTCAGCAGCGTGAACTGGTCGAAGCGCGCCCCGCTCCACGCCTTTTTCGTCGAGATGCCCAGTGCGGACAACCAGTCCGGCCACGCCTCGGGCACGGTCGTATGGTGCAGCAGCGGGTATTTCATCAACGCGGCGGGCGTCCGCGCCACGCCGTCGGGCTCGTGCACGAGCAGGCCGGGCCGGCACACCGGCAACACCTCGCGGCCAGTCATGTAGTCGGCCAGGCTGCCGGGCCAGACGCCGTCGCCAAAGCGGATCGCCGCGTCCAGGTCGGGCTGGGAAAAATCATAGCCCTGCGCATGCGGTACGAATTCGAGCGTGACTTCGGGATGCCTGGCAAAGAACTGCGGTAGCCGAGGGATCAGCCATTTCGCACCGAGCGTGGGCATGCTGGCGAGATGCAGGATGCCGCCGCGCCCCTGCTTGGCAATCAACTCGACGCTGGCCGCCTCGATCTCGGTCAGGCTGGGCCGGATACGTTCCAGGTAGCGTGACCCGGCCTCGGTCAGCAGCAGCCGCTGCCGCACACGCTCGAACAGTTCGACGCCCAGGAATGACTCCAGACTGCGTACCTGCTTGCTGACCGCGCCCTGCGTCACGTGCAGTTCGCGCGCTGCCACCGTGAAGCTGCTATGCCGCGCGGCCGCTTCGAACGCCATTAATTCGGTCATCGACGGACATATGCGCCGCATGAACCACCCCTTACTTCAATACCAAATGGAATGAGCTAGGGATTTTAAATCGTTTGCTCCGAAGTTGCATTGGCGCGCAGAATCGGGAAGCACAATTTTTTGCATTGCCCTCGATCAGGTCCGCAGAGACCGGCTCTCCTCTCCTTTCTATTACCTTTCGACCGGAATCCCCTCGATGCAACGCCGTCCCCTGCTCAAGATCCTGGCTACCGCCACCGCCTTTGCCGCTGCCGGCCTGACCCTGCCCGCCTTTGCCCAGGGCACGTACCCGACCAAGCCGATCACGCTCGTCGTGCCGTTCCCGGCCGGCGGCACCACCGATATCGTCGCGCGCATCGTCGCCGACAAGCTGGGCCAGCAACTGGGCCAGGCCGTGGTGGTAGATAACCGCGGCGGCGCCGGC
Organism: Cupriavidus pauculus; assembly: GCF_022179805.1. Lineage (GTDB taxonomy): Bacteria > Pseudomonadota > Gammaproteobacteria > Burkholderiales > Burkholderiaceae > Cupriavidus > Cupriavidus pauculus_E. The sequence continues at coordinate 410,587 of NZ_BPUO01000001.1, forward strand.
GGCAGCATCGGCACCGGCTACCTGGCCAAGGCCGCGCCGGACGGCTACACGCTGGGCATTGCCACCGCCTCGACGCACGGCATCAACCCGGCCGTGTACCCGCGCCTGCAATACGACGCCACCAAGGACTTCACGACCATCACGAACCTGGCCTCGGTGCCCAACGTGATGAGCATCAACCCGAACGTGAAGGCCACCGACATGAAGTCGTTCATCGCACTGGCCAAGTCGGAGCCGAACAAGCTGGCCTACGGCTCGGCCGGCAACGGCAGCGTGTCGCACATGATGGGCGAGCTGTTCAAGATGAGCAGCAAGACCGAACTGCTGCACGTGCCGTACAAGGGCGTGGGCCCGGCGCTGAACGACGCGCTGGCCGGCCAGGTACAGATCCTGTTCGACAACCTGCCGTCGTCGCTGCCGTTCATCGAAGGCGGCAAGCTGCGCGCCCTGGCCGTGGCCGCCCCCAAGCGTGTGGCCGCCCTGCCGAACGTGCCGACGTTTGCCGAACTGGGCCTGCCCGAAGTGAACGACGCCGCCTGGTTTGGCCTGATCGCCCCGGCCAAGCTGCCGGCCGACATCCAGGCCAAGCTGAACGCCGCCGCCATCAAGGTGCTGGCCCTGCCCGATGTGAAGGCCAAGCTGGAAAAGCTGGGCGCCACGCCGGTTGGCGATACGCCGCAGCACTTCGCGCAGCAGATCGCGACCGAAGTGGCCAAGAACAAGAAGGTGGCCGCTGCCGCCAAGATCTCCCTGGATTAATCCTCACCGGCAGTTCGAATGACCGAAGCAGAACGAAAGACCGCGGACCGCCCGTACTTCCTGCAGATGCCGGAAGGCGCGAGCGGACCGCTGTTTCTTGACTCCCCGCACAGCTGCACCACGTATCCGGCCGATTTCCACTACGCCGGCAACCTGCCCCTGCCGCTGCTGCGGCAGGCGGAAGACACGTTCGTCGACCAGCTCTACGCCGACGCCCCGAGCCGCGGCATCCCGCTGCTGGCCGCGGGGTTTCCGCGCAGCTACCTGGACGCCAACCGTGGCCTGGAGGAAATCGACGAGGCGCTGCTCGACGCGCCCTGGCCTGGCCTGAAGCAGGAGACGTCCAAGACGCGCCTGGGCAAGGGCCTGGTCTGGCGCGTGCTGGACACCGGCGAGCCGATCTACGATCGCAAGCTGAGCGTGGCGGAGCTGCAGGCACGTATCGACAACTACTACCTGCCGTACTACGCGCAGCTGCAGAAGTTGTCGGACGAGGCCGTGGCGCGGCATGGCAACGTGTTCCACATCAACTGCCACTCGATGCCGAGCGAGGCCGCGAAGTTCGCGACCGAGCATCCGGGCCTGCAGCATCCGGACTTCGTGGTCGGCGACCGTGACGGCACCACGTGCGACACGCGCTTTACCGATCGCGTGGAGGCGGTGCTCAAGGAAATGGGCTACGACGTGTGGCGCAACCACCCGTACAAGGGCGTGGAAATCGTGCGCGTGGTGGGTCAGCCGCAAGCCAACCGCCACAGCCTGCAGCTCGAGGTCAATCGCAAGCTGTACATGGACGAAGTGGGCCTGGTCCACACGGCCGGCTTCGACAAGCTCAAGCGCGATCTCAACGCGCTGATGGACGAACTGCTGCGTTTCGCCCGCACGTTCTGACGTCCACCCAGGCGGGCGCCGCAACGGCGTCCGCCCACTCGGGACACGCTGCATGCGTCTCTCGGGGTTCCCCTCAGTACACGATTCGCGGGACATCTGTTACTACGCGCATGTAATCGCGGCCGATGCGTGCAAGTTGTAAGCAGTTAGAACGAAGGGTAACAAGATTTAGGAACTTCGCCGGCGGGCTTTCCTCTATCATGGCAATCCTTCGCCAACCCTCCTTGCTTTCCCAAGCAAAGACGATCCCGTGATCCGACGAATTTCCGAACTGTTCGGCAGCCAGCTTCGCATGCTGACTGCCGCAGTGGCAGGCGCCATCGCGCTGGCCGGCTGCGCTACCGCGCCGACCGACGAGACCGCCGCCGTGGCCGGCACACCGACCGCCACGCCCGCCGCCGCCACTACCACCACCCCCGCCGTCAAGCCACCTCCCGTCATCAACAAGACGCCGCCGACCACCACGGTCACGCTGCCCGACAAGGGACGCGTCAGCCTGGCCGAGTACCGGACCAAGATGCGCGAGCAGTTGATGAAAACGGAGAATGCCACCGCCGACGTGGCCGATTGCGCCGCCCATGCAAGCTGGGTGGTGCCGCGCTCGGCCACCTACGATGCCCTGAAGATCCCGACCGGCGCACTGTCCGGCGGACAAGCCAGCGAGGAACGCTGGGAAGGCCGCTTCTCGCCCGGCAAGCAGGCGGTGCCCGTCAGCTCGGTAGTCACGTTCACCGCCACAGCCCACAAGCGCCGTGGCGAGGCCCAGTGGCAGCCGGTGAAGGTACGCTGCGGCTATAACGACGGCATGATGCTGGCCTACGAACTGCTGGACAGCAACGGCGACACGATCGTCGAGCCGGCCGCCGCCCCGGCGGTAGCCACCCCGACATCTTCAGCGAAGAAGAAGGGCAAGAGCAGCGCGAAGTCGTCGTCATCGTCGAAGTCGAGCAAATCGACGTCGTCGACGAAGAGCAGCACGTCGTCGAAGTCTAAGAAGAAGCAGTAGGGATCAGGTTCTCACCCCCTGCTATCGTGCTCCCCTCTCCCGCTTGCGGGAGAGGGGTTGGGGGTGAGGGCCCGGCGGTTCAAATTCCGACCACATCGGCAAGCAGAACCTCGTTGCCCTCACCCCCGCCCCTCTCCCGCGTTGCGGGAGAGGGGAGAAAAACCAAAGCAAAAGCCAAAACCAAAACCAAAACCAAAACCAAAACCAAAACCAAAACCAAAACACACAGCCGCCCAACTTACCCCAAATACTCCAGCACCGCCTGCAGCATCGCCGTGCCCAGCAACGCGCTCTTGGCGCCGTTCCAGCCCACCGCCTCGTCGGGCAGGTCGGCGTTGTCCTTGAACGGCATTTCCAGCGTCAGCGCCAGGCAGCCGAACGTATGGCCGATGTACTTCGAGGCCAGCTTCAGCGCGTCGGCGTTGTACTTGCTGGCGGCGTAGCCGTGCACGTCCTGGAAATCGGGCGTGGCGCGCTTGAACGCTTCAATGAAGCGTGACTGCTGCTCGCGCTGGGCTTCGGTAAAGCCGGGCAGCATCTCGCTGCCGGCCACGAAGTTGTACGGCAGCGCCTCGTCGCCGTGGATGTCGAAGAACAGGTCCACGCCGGTGCGCTCGATGGCCTGGCGCACGTGGTAGACCTCGGGGCTCGTCTCCGGGCTCGGCTGCATCCATTCGCGGTTCAGGTTCGCCCCGGCGGCATTGGTACGCAGGTTGCCGCGCGACGAGCCATCGGGGTTCATGTTCGGCACGATATGGAACACCGCCTGCTCCAGCAGCTTGCGCGCCACCGGATCACCATGCCAGGCGCCCGTGCCGGTCAGGCGCTGCAGCACGCCTTCGCAGAACCATTCGGCCATGCTTTCGCCCGGATGCTGGCGCGCGATCATCCAGATGGTCTTCTTGCCCGGGCCGGGCTCGCCGAGCGTCACGCACGTCAGGTCACGCCCGTCCACGGTGCTGCCCAGGTGCGACAGCCTGGCCAGCGGCGAGCGCTGGCACGTGGCCAGCAGCGACAGGTGCCGCTCGTCGGAATACGGTTCGAAGTACGCGAACCACACGCTGTCGTGCTCGGGCGTGAACTCGACGGTCATCGTGGTGCCGTCGTAGCGCGTCGGCACGCGGAACCAGTGCGCACGGTCGTACGATGCCACCGCGCGGTAGTCGCGCCAGCCGTCGGGATAGGTGCATTCGCCGGCGTTCAGGAAGCTGAGCCGGCACGCCTGGCCCGCCGCGCCCTGCAGGCGGAAGTGGAACCACTGGCGGAAGTCGGCGTGGGAATCGGCGCGGATGCGCAGGCGGATGTCGTCGGCGCGGTCGAGCGACTCAACTTCGATCGCGCCCGAATCGAACAGCGCGGAGATATGCAGTGCAGAGGTCATGGGGATAGGGTCCTTGGTCTCTGTATCAGTCTTCAAGGCGGCGGCGGAATACCCAGCGCGCATCGTCCGAGGCGGCCTTGTCAAAGGCATAGCCGTCCTCGTTGAAGCGCTTGAGCCTGGCCGGATCGGTCACCCGGTGCGTGACGGCGTAGCGTGCCATCGTACCGCGCGCGCGCTTGGCGTGGAACGAAATGATCTTGTAGCGGCCGCCCTTCCAGTCTTCGAACACCGGCGTGATCACGCGGGCATCAAGCACCTTCGGGCGCACCACCTTGAAATACTCCTCGGATGCCAGGTTCACCAGCGTGGGCGTGCCTTCGTGCTTGAGGTCGGCCATGTCGCGGTTCAGCAGCTTCGTGACATCGTCGCCCCAGAACGCGTAGAGGTCCTTGCCGGCAGCGTTATCGAGCCGCGTGCCCATTTCCAGCCGGTACGGCTGCATCCAGTCCATCGGACGCAGCACGCCATAGAGACCGGACAGGATGCGCACATGTTTCTGCGCAAAGGCCAGGTCGTCGGTCGACAGCGTCCTGGCATCGAGCCCGTCGTAGACGTCGCCGTTGAAGGCCAGCACGGCCTGCTTGCTGTTGGCGGCCGTGAACTCGGGCGACCAGTCGGCGTAGCGGGTCACGTTCAGCACCGCCAGCTTGTCCGAGATGTCCATCAGGGCGGCCACGTCCTGGGGCGCCAGACGGCGCAGGCGCTCGATCAGCGTGGTGGAACGGTCAATGAAACGCGGCATCGTATGGGTCTTGACGCGCGGCGGTGTCTCGTAGTTCAGGGACTTCGCGGGAGACAGGGCAAGGAGCATGGCAAAATCGCGGGCAGAAACAAAGCTGAGATTGTAGCGAATGCCCACCGAAGCCACCGCCGGGAACCTGCCCGGCACGTCACACCCGCCCGTCGTCGTGCTCGATTCCAATATCTGGGTCGACCTCCTGGTCTTCCGGGACCCCCATGTGGAGCCGATCCGCGCCGCGCTGGCCGCCGGCACCATCGCACCGGTCATCCGGGCCGATTGCCGCGAGGAACTGCGCCGCGTGCTGGCCTATCCGCAATTCGCGCGGTTTGACGTCGACATCGCCGGCGCGCTGGCCGAGGTGGACCGCCTGGCCACGCTGGAGCCGCTGCCCGACCCCGCGGACGCCGCCGCCATCCGTCTGCCCAAGTGCCGCGACACCGACGACCAGAAGTTCATCGAACTCGCCCACTTCGCCCGCGCCCGGCTGCTGGTGTCGAAGGACAAGGCCGTGCTGAAGCTCAGGAGCCGCCTGCGCCGCTCCAGCGGAGTGGACGTCCTGCCGCCGCTGGCCTTTGCCGGCTGGCTGGCCGCGCACGCCGCGCCGGCCTGACCGGCCGCCCCGGCGATCGATCCCCGCTAGAATGTCGCACCGGTTCCACTCCGTCTCCTGCCCTGCCCCATGTCCGAATCGACCCTTGCCCCGCTGAACCCGCCGCTGTCCCGCCTGCCCAACGTGGGAACCACGATCTTCACCGTGATGTCGGCGCTGGCCGCCGAGAAGAACGCCGTGAACCTGGGCCAGGGTTTTCCGGACTTCGATTGCGACCCGCGCATCGTCGATGCCGTGGCCAACGCCATGCGCACCGGCCACAACCAGTACCCGCCGATGGCCGGCGTGCCCAAGCTGCGTCAGGCCATCGCCGGCAAGATCGCCACGCTGTACGGCCATCAGTACGACTGGAATACCGAGATCACCGTCACCGCGGGCGCCACGCAGGGCCTGCTGACGTCGATCCTGTGCGCGGTGCACCCAGGCGACGAGGTGATCGTTCTGGAGCCGTGCTACGACAGCTACCTGCCGTCCATCGAACTGGCCGGCGCCACGGCCGTGCCGGTACGGCTGGAGGCCCCGCTGTTCCGCATCCCGTTCGACAAGCTGGCCGCCGCGATCACGCCGAAGACGCGCATGATCATGATCAACACGCCGCACAACCCCACCGGCACGATCTGGCGCGAGCAGGACATGCAGCAACTGGCCGACCTGCTGGCCGGCACCGACATCCTGCTGCTGTCCGACGAAGTCTACGAACACATGGTGTACGACGGCCAGCGCCATGAGTCGGTGTCGCGCCATCCCGAGCTGGCGCGCCGCAGCTTCGTGGTATCGAGCTTCGGCAAGACCTATCACGTCACGGGCTGGAAGGTGGGCTACGTGGCCGCGCCGGTCGCGCTGATGAACGAATTCCGCAAGGTGCACCAGTTCAACGTGTTCACGGTGAATACGCCCGTGCAGCACGGCCTGGCCGACTACATGGCCGACCCGGCGCCGTACATGGACTTGGCGGCGTTCTACCAGGCCAAGCGCGACTACTTCCGCGCGGGGCTGGCCAATACGCGCTTCAAGCTGCTGCCGTCGGACGGCACGTACTTCCAGTGCGTCGACTATTCGGCCATTTCCGACATGAGCGAGGCGGATTTCTCGATGTGGCTCACGCGTGAAATCGGCGTGGCGGCGATTCCGGTATCGGCGTTCTACTCGGCGCCGCGTGAATCAGGCGTGGTGCGCTTCTGCTTCGCCAAGAAGGAAGAGACGCTGAAGCTGGCGCTGGAGCGGCTGGCGAAGATTTGAGGTTCACCAATACCGATTGTTTGCTCCCCTCTCCCGCAGCGCGGGAGAGGGGCGGGGGTGAGGGCAGGCGTGTCGTTCTTGACGCGCCGGGTTAGTACGCCAGGCGCTTGCCCTCACCCCCAACCCCTCTCCCGCCTTGCGGGAGAGGGGAGCAAAAACCCAGGGTAGAGCGAGAGCCGATCGCTCTACCCTCTTACCTAGTACCTCTTACCTGTTCCGGCTCAGCATCAACTCCGTATTCGCCTTGCGTTCGGCGTTGACCTTCTGCACCGAGGGCCGTTCGGCCATCGCCTTCAGGTATTCCTTCACCGGCAGGCCCGCCAGCAGGTCTTCGCCATAGATGATCTTCGTGCACGACGAGATCAGCGGCAGGTGGCACACCGCGGCGCAATCGGCCAGCGTGAAGGTGTCGCCGGCGATGTACGGCGAGAACTTGACCAGCTTGCCGAAGGCCGGAACGTACTTGTCCAGCAGGCCGCGCTGGCGCTCCTTGACGCGGTCGCTGACCTTGCCGCCGAAAAACGCTTCCGCATACAGCTCGCGCGCGGTCAGTTCCAGGTACAGCTCCAGGAACGTGACGATCTCGCGCACCTTGGCGGCCTGGAACGGGTCCTGCGGCAGCAGCGGCGCCTGGATGTAGGTGGTCTCCAGGTACTCTGCAATCGTTTCGGACTCGCACAGCGGGCCGGCATCGGTGATGATGTAGGGCACCTTGCCCAGCGGCGATGCCGACAGGTCGGTCTCCCCGATCCACGCCAGCACTTCCTCGAACGGCAGGTTCTTTTCCAGCAATGCCAGCTTGACCTTGTTGTAGTAATTGCTGGCGGCAAAACCGCAGAGCTTCAGCATGTCGTCTCTCTCCAGATTGGTTGGAATCGCTGGTGTCGACCCGGGGCCGCACCGCCGCTCCCTGCCCTGCCCCGTATGGCCGATCAGCGCACGCCGCATGCGCGGCGCCTCTGTCGCGAAAGGTGCAGAAAACGTACGATCGTGCTAATTTAGCCACAACTTTTTTGGACCAACAATGAGCAATTCCACTATCCAGACGCTGGGCATCGTTGGCACTGGCGCCATGGGCCGAGGCATCGCCCAGATCGCCGCCCAGGCCGGCCTGACCGTACATCTGTTCGACACCAACGCCCAGGCCGTGGCCGCCGCGCGCCAGTACCTGCAGGATACGTTTGCCAAACTGGCCGACAAGGGCAAGATCAGCGCCGCCGACAGCGAGGCCGCCCTGGCCCGCGTGAAGGCCGCCAGCGCGCTGGAAGACCTGTCCGGCTGCGACATGGTGCTGGAAGCCATCGTTGAACGCCTCGACGTCAAGCGCGACCTCGTGGCCAAGCTCGAAGCCATCCTGCGTGAAGACGCCGTGATTGCGTCGAACACGTCGTCGCTGTCGATCACGGCCATCGCCGTGGGATCGAAGCTGCCGGGCCGCGTGGTGGGCTACCACTTCTTCAACCCGGTGCCGCTGATGAAGGTGGTGGAGGTCATCGACGGCCTGTCGGGCGACCCCGCCGTGGGCGACCGCCTGATGGAGCTATCGCGCCGTATGGGTCACACGCCGGTGCGTTGCAAGGACATGCCGGGCTTCATCGTGAACCATGCCGGGCGTGGCATGAACATCGAGGGCCTGAAGGCCGCGCAGGAAGGCGTGGCCGAGTTCGTCGACATCGACAACATCATGCGCGAGCAGGCCGGTTTCCGCATGGGCCCGTTCGAGCTGATGGACCTGACCGGGCTGGACGTGTCGCACCCGGTGATGGAATCGATCTACAACCAGTTCTACCAGGAAGCGCGCTACCGTCCGTCGCCGATCACGCAACTGCGCTATACCGGCGGCCTGCTGGGCCGCAAGACCGGCGCCGGCTTCTACGCGTACCCGGAAGGCCAGAAGCAGGTGCCAGCCGCCAAGGCCGTGCCTGATGCCCGCCCGTCCAGCGTCTGGGTGAGCCGTGCCAATGAGCGCGGCCATGCGATGGCTGTGAAGCTGCTGGGCGCACTGGGCGCGACCGTCGAAGGCGGCAACCAGCCGTCGGCCGACGCACTGATCGTCGTGACGCCGCTGGGCTTGGACGCCACCACCGCCGCGCTGCAGGAAGGCCTGGACGCCACGCGCGTGGTCGCCATCGACACGCTGCTGCCGTTCGAAGCCACCAAGCGCCGCACGCTGATGACCACGCCGGCCACCAGCGCCGCCGCCCGCGACGCCGCGCACGGCCTGTTCGCCAGCGACGGCGTGCCCGTGACCGTGATTCGCGACTCGGCCGGCTTCATCGCCCAGCGCATCATCGGCTGCATCGTGAACATCGCCAGCGACATCGCGCAGCAACGCATTGCCACGCCGACCGATATCGACCTGGCCGTGAACCTGGGCCTGGGCTACCCGAAGGGTCCGCTGGCACTGGGCGACACGATCGGCGCCGGCGTGATCCTGGAAGTGCTGCGCAACATGAACCAGCTGACCGGCGACATGCGCTACCGCCCGAGCCCGTGGCTGTGGCGCCGTGCGGGCCTTGGCCTGTCGCTGCTGACCGAAGAAGCCTGATCGAGTGGGCGCCCCGCCGAGACACGGGGCGCCCTTTTTGCATTTGCATCCCTGCCCCAGATAACGAGGCTGCCATGACTGCCCAACTGCTGTCCGAACGCGTCGACGCGACGCTCGTCCTGACCATCTCCAACCCCGAAGCCCGCAACGCGCTGCATCCGGACATCTATGCCGCGTCGCAGGAAGCGCTGGAAGTGGCCACGCGCGACGACTCGATCCGCGCCGTGGTGCTGACCGGCGCCAATGGCGTGTTCTGCGCCGGCGGCAACCTGAACCGGCTGCTCGGCAATCGCTCGCAGCCGCCGTCGGTGCAGGCCGAGAGCATCGAGACGCTGCACCAGTGGATCGAATCGTTCCACGCGTTTCCCAAGCCCATCATCGCCGCCGTGGAAGGCCCCGCCGCGGGCGCCGGCTTTTCGCTGGTGCTGGCCTGCGACTATGTGGTGGCCGCCAGCGACGCCAAGTTCGTCATGGCCTACGTCAAGGTGGGCCTGACGCCCGATGGCGGCGGCTCGTACGAAATTGCGCGCATGCTGCCGCGCCAGCTAGCCAGCGAAATCCTGATGGAGGGCAAACCAGTGGACCCGGCCCGTCTGGCACACTTCGGCATCGTCAATCGCGTGGTGCAACCCGGCCACGCGCTGACCGAAGCGCTGCGCATCGCCGAGAACCTGGCCAAGGAATCGCCCAATGCCGTGCGCGGCATGAAGTCGCTGATCAACCATGCGGGCACTGCCACGCTGACCCAGCACCTGGCCGCAGAGCGCGACAGCTTTGTCGCCGCGCTTCACCACGCGGATGGCGGCGAAGGCATCACGGCATTCCTGGAGAAGCGCAAGCCGAACTATCGGTAATCCGACGTCGGCAACCCCGACAGCACGCCTTCGACAACGATCACAAAACAACGATATTGCGGAGAGAGACAAGATGAGCAGCAACGTATCGCACTTTGAAGGAACCCGCCCCGTGGCAGACCAGCAGCGCTTTGACGTGGGCGCGCTGGAAGCCTGGATGCGCGAGCATGTGGAAGGCTTTGCCGGCCCGCTGACCGTGGAGCAGTTCAAGGGCGGGCAGTCCAACCCCACCTTCAAGCTGATCACGCCGGGCCAGACCTACGTGATGCGCGCCAAGCCGGGCCCGAAGGCCAAGCTGCTGCCGTCGGCGCACGCCATCGAGCGCGAATACCGCGTGATGAAGGCGCTGGCCGGCACCGATGTGCCCGTGGCCCACATGTATGCGCTGTGCGAGGACGAGGATGTCATCGGCCGCGCGTTCTACATCATGGAGTTCGTCAGCGGCCGCGTGCTGTGGGACCAGTCGCTGCCGGACATGACCACCAGCGAACGCGGCGCGATCTACGACGAGATGAACCGCGTCATCGCCGCGCTGCACTCGGTGGACTACAAGGCCATCGGCCTGGCCGACTACGGCAAGCCCGGCAACTACTTCCAGCGCCAGATCGAACGCTGGAGCAAGCAGTACAAGCTCTCCGAGACCGAATCGATCCCGGCCATGGACCAGCTGATGGCCTGGCTGCCCGAACATATTCCGCAGGAAGACGCCGACCTGACCAGCATCGTCCACGGCGACTACCGGCTCGATAACCTGATGTTCCACCCCACGGAACCCCGGGTGCTGGCCGTGCTGGACTGGGAGCTGTCCACGCTGGGCCATCCGATGGGCGATTTCGGCTACCACTGCATGAGCTGGCATATCCAGCCGGGCCAGTTCCGCGGCATCGCCGGCCTGGACCACAAGGCGCTGGGCATCCCCGACGAAGCCACCTACCGCCGCCTGTACGAACAGCGCACGGGCCGCCCGATCACCGGCGACTGGAATTTCTACCTCGCCTTCAGCATGTTCCGGATCGCCGGCATCCTGCAGGGCATCATGAAACGCGTGGTCGACGGCACGGCGTCGTCGGCCCAGGCACTGGACGCCGGCAAGCGGGCAAGGCCGATGGCGGAAATGGGCTGGGAATACGCGAAGAAGTCGGGGGCTTGAGGCGGTTTTTGTTAGCTCCCTAAGTGGCTCCCCTCTCCCTCTGGGAGAGCCCCCTGCCTTGCTCCCCTCTCCCCCTGGGAGAGGGGTTGGGGGTGAGGGCCAGCGGTTCAAACCGCGACAGTCGTAATTTGAACCGCCAAGCCCTCACCCCCAGCCCCTCTCCCGCCATGCGGGAGAGGGGAGCAAGACATCGCAAGCGGGAACGCCTCAATGTCATCAGACAACTGAGCACAAACCCGCACCTTTCCGCGCTCCCTCCCCGCCCTTCTCACCTGTTTTGTCCCTACATTTACGCCGCAAGTACTACGTGTTTTCCCGATAGACCCAAGCGGCAAGCGGGCATACACTCCAGCCAATCGTTGTACGACGACTGATGATAAGTGTTGACTGGAGACACAGCATGACCTCTTCTCGCCGCCAATTTCTTGGCCAGCTTCCGGGCCTCGCGGCCCTTGGTACGGTCGGCACGTCCGGCATCCTCGCGCCGGCTTCGGCCTGGGCCCAGGACAAATGGCCGGTCAAGCCGATCCGCCTCGTGGTGCCCTACCCCGCCGGCGGTTCGTCGGACATCATTGCCCGCCTGATCAGCAAGCAGCTTGGCGAAGCGCTGGGCCAGCCGATCGTGGTGGACAACCGCCCGGGCGCCAACGGCAACATCGGCGCCGCCGTGGTGGCGCAGGCCGGCACGGACAACCACACGCTGCTGCTGTGCGACGTGGGTGCCCTGGCCATCACGCCGTCGGTCTATACCAAGCTCACGTTCAATCCGGACAAGGACCTGAAGGCCGTGGCCATGCTGGCCTACTCGCCGCACCTGCTGGTCGTGCATCCGTCGGTGCCGGCCAACAACCTCAAGGAACTGGTCGAGCTGTCGCACAAGCAGACGCTGAACTTTGCCGTGACCGCCATCGGCAGCGCGCCGCACCTGGCCGGCGTAGCCGTGCAGCAGGCCACCAAGGCGGCCTGGCAATACGTGCCGTACAAGGGTGGCGCGCAGGCGATTGCCGACACCGTGGGCGGCACCGCGCAAGTGCTGATGAACGGCATGCTGGCCACCTACCCGCACGTGCAGTCGGGTAAGCTCAAGCTGCTGGCAGTGTCCAAGCGCACCCGCATGGCGCTGGTGGGCCAGACGCCGACCATCGCCGAAAGCGGCGTGCCGAATTTCGAATCGGGCACCTGGCAAGGCGTGATGGCACCGTCGGGCATGCCCGATGCGCTGGTCCAGCGCATCAATACGGAACTGATCAAGATCATCCGCACGCCCGAGATCCGCGCCAATCTGGCCGGTCAGGGTGCCGAGGTGGTGACGATGTCGCCGGCCGAAACCGCCAAGTGGTTCCAGGCTGAAGAAAAGCGCTGGGCCACCGTGGTCAAGGCGGCAGGGGTCAAACTGGACGCCTAAGTCTGGTATCAAAAAAAGCAGGAGCAGTACTGAAACGGGCGCGAATTTCGCGCCCGTTTTTTTATGCTGCAGCCATCCTGCGTGCGTCAGTCACCCAGCGCCACACCCTCGCGACGCGGGTCCGCACCACCGGCCCATACCGGCTTGCCGTTGACCGTCTTGCGCATGATGACCTGCGTGCCACTGGTCATCTCGATCTCGGCCACCTGATGGCCTTGCTGCTTCAGCGCCTCCACCAGTTGCGGCGTGACCAGGCCCCGCTCCACCTCGGTCGGGCCATTGCGGCTGCCGAAGTTGGCCATGCCTACGGCCTGCTGCACGTCCATGTCCCAGTCGAGCAGGCCCACCAGCGTCTTCGACACATATTCGATGATCTGCGACCCGCCCGGCGACCCCAGCGCCGCCACCAGCTTGCCGCTCTGGCGGTCGAACACCAGCGTCGGTGCCATCGACGAACGCGGCCGCTTGCCCGGCGCCACGCGGTTGGCCACCGGCTTGCCGTTCTCGCTCGGCGCGAACGAGAAATCGGTCAGCTGGTTGTTGAGCATGAAGCCGCGCACCATGATGTGCGAGCCGAAGTACGACTCGATGGTGGTCGTCATCGACAGCGCGCCGCCACGGTTATCCACCGCCACGATCTGCGAGGTCGAAATGCGCGGGGGCGAGCGGTCCGGTGCAAAGGCCACCTTCACGCCGGGCGGCGTGCCGGGCTGGGCCTTGCCCATGCTCTTGTCGCCGATCAGCGCCGCGCGCTCGGCCAGGTAGTTCGGATTGACCATCGCGGCCACATCCACCGGCACGAAGTCGGCATCGGCCACATACAGGCCGCGATCGGCGTAGGCCAGCCGGTCAGCCTCGGAAACAGCGTGGACGGCCAGCGGATTCGGCTCCACCAGTGACGGCAGGCTCACCTTCACCGGCTTCAACGCGGTCAGCGCATAACGCGGGTCCCGCTTCTCCAGCGCTTCGAGCGTGCCCAGGATCTGCGCGATGGCAATGCCGCCCGACGACGGCGGCGGCATGCCGCAGATCTTCCACTGCCGGTAGTCCGTGCAGACCGGCACGCGGACCTTGGCCTTGTACCCCTTCAGGTCGGCTTCGGACAGGCTGCCGGCGTTCTTGTGCCCGTTGACCTTGGCCGCGATATCGCGCGCAATCGGACCGTTGTAGAAGACGTTGGGGCCGCTCTTGGCAATCTCGCGCAGCGTCTGCGCCAGTTGCGGGTTCTTGACGAGCGTGCCAACCGGCTTGGCCTTGCCCTGCGCATCGAGGAAGTAGGCCGTCATCTCGGGCGAACCACCCATGAACTTGTCGGCCGCCACCTGCGTGTAGAGCCGCTGCGACATCGGGAAGCCCTTGTCCGCCAGGCGGATGGCCGGCTGGAACAGGCGCGCCCACGGCAGGCGCCCGTGCTCGCGATGCGCCATTTCCAGCGCGCGCAGCACGCCGGGCACGCCTACCGAGCGTCCGCCGACCTGGCCTTCGGAAAATTCCATCGGCTTGCCGTCGGGGCGCAGGAACAGGTTTTCCGTCGCACCGGCCGGCGCGGTTTCGCGGCCATCGTAGGCCTGCACACGCTTGCCGTCCCAGTACATGATGAATGCGCCGCCGCCAATGCCCGTGGCTTGCGGCTCAACCAGCGTCAGCACGGCCTGCATGGCCACGGCGGCATCGATGGCCGAACCGCCGGCCCGCAGGATTTCGCGTCCCGCCTCAGTGGCCAGCGGATTGGCCGCCGCTGCCATGTGCTTCTGCGCGTAGCTGGTGGTCATGTCCGGGCGATAGCCCGAAGACACTTCGGGTGCCGGCGGCATGGCTGCCTGCGCGGCCGGCGCGGAAGCCGGGGCCGCAGTGGCCGCAGCTTTGCCTGCGTCCTTGTCGGTGGTGCCGCAGGCGGCCAGCAGCGCGGTCAGCGCCACCGCCAGCGTGGCGCGCCAGGGCGCGGAATGGGAACCTGAAACCTTGAAAGGTGCTGCCACATCGTCGGTCATGCCGTGTCTCCTGGGGGGAAGCTCAGGCGATTGTAGCGGCGAAAGTGACGAACAGTGACGAACGAACATGCGAATGGTCCGAGCTCGTCACGCCTCGCGGTGCCCTTCTCCCACCGACCCCGAGGAAACCCCAAGGCTTTCGCAACAAATTTGCGCCCGCGCAACCCCGGATCCGCCGATGCCCCGTTACATGGCAGTCCAGCTCAATGCATGCCCAACAAGGAGAACATCATGCGCCAGAGGTTTCTGCTATCCGCCATCGCATCGTGGCTTGCGGTGGGCCTGGTGGCCTGCAGTGGATCGGGGCCGGTGGGGGAACAGGCTGACGTGACGCCGCCCACGGCTCCGCGCGCCATCGAGCCTTCGCCCCCCCTTGCGGAGCACAAAGCCATGTCCGATGCTGCGCCGTCGCCGTCGCCGTCGCCAGCACCGGCACCGGCACCGTTTGCGCCACCGGCATCCGTGGCCCTGTACAGGCACGCACCGGCCTACGCGATGCCGCAGCAAGACCGCGAGCAATACGCCACGATCGAGGATGCCGGTGTGAAACAGGTGGCCCAGGCGCCCGTCTCCACGTTCAGCATCGACGTCGACACCGGCAGCTACAGCAACGTGCGCCGCATGCTCAATGCAGGCCGGTTGCCGCCATCCGACGCCGTGCGCGTCGAGGAACTGGTCAACTACTTCCCCTACGACTACGCCGCACCCACCGACGGCAAGCCGTTCGCCGTGCATACCGCGCTCGCGCCGGCGCCGTGGCGGCCGAAGAACGTGCTGCTGCGCATCGGCATCAAGGGCCAGGACGTGGCGCGCGCGCAGTTGCCCGCCGCCAACCTGGTGTTCCTGGTCGATGTCTCCGGGTCGATGGAATCGAAGGACAAGCTGCCGCTGCTGAAGTCGTCGCTGAAGCTGCTGGTCGGCAACCTGCGGCCGCAAGACCGCATCACGCTGGTCACCTATGCAGGCAGCACGCGTGTGGCACTGCCGCCCACGCCCGGCAGCGAGAAGGCGGCCATCGCCAGCGCCATCGATCAACTCGTGGCTGGCGGCAGCACGGCCGGCGCCAGCGGCATTGCGCTGGCCTACCAGGCCGCACAGCAGAGCTTCATTACCGGCGGCATCAACCGCGTGCTGCTGGCCACCGACGGCGACTTCAACGTGGGCATCACCGATTTCCGGCAGTTGAAGAGTATGGTCGAGGAAAAGCGCAAGTCGGGCGTGTCGCTGTCCACGCTCGGCTTTGGCACCGGCAACTACAACGACCGGCTGATGGAGCAACTGGCCGATGCCGGCGACGGCGCCTACTCGTACATCGACAACCTGATGGAAGGCAACAAGGTGCTGGTCAGCGAGATGAGCTCGACGCTGGCCACGATCGCCCGCGACGTGAAGATCCAGGTCGAATTCAACCCCGACACCGTGCGCGAGTACCGCTTGATCGGCTACGAGAACCGCATGCTGGCGCGTGAGGACTTCAACAATGACAAGGTCGATGCGGGCGATATCGGCGCGGGCCACACGGTCACGGCGCTCTATGAACTGACGTTGACCGATGCCCCCGGCCTGATCGACGACCTGCGCTACCGGCCGGCCACCAAGGCAAGCGGCGGCGACGAACTCGCCCATGTGAAACTGCGCTTCAAGCGGCCCGCTGCGAAGGCCAGTGAACTGACCGACCTCACGGTTCGACGCCAGGCCATTCGGCCGCTGGCGCAGGGCGATGCCGACTTCCGCTTTGCCGCGGCGGTCAGTGGCTTTGGTCAGGTGCTGCGCGGCGGCAAGTTCACGGGCGACTGGACATTCGACCAGGCCCTGGCACTGGCCCGCGATGCACGCGGCGCCGACAGCTTCGGCTATCGCGGCGAGTTCCTGAAGCTCGTGTCGCTGGCGCAGTCGCTGCAGACCACGCCAGCGCCGACCACCCAGGGTGCCCGCTGACCGCCGTCTATACTCGTTGCCATGACACCTGTGCAAGCCGCCCCCGATATCGCCGCGCTGCCCGACGCCGACCTGATGCTGCTGGTCGCGGGCGGCGTCATCGAAGCGCCCATCGCCGAACTGTTCCGCCGGCATAACGGCGGCCTGTTCAACTACGTGGCGTGGCTATGCCGGGGCGACACCGGCGAGGCCGAGGACATCGCGCAGAAGACCTGGATCCAGTTGATGACGCGCTGCGGCGACTACACGCCCACCGCCGCGTTTCGCACCTTCCTGTTCCAGATTGCGCGCAATGCCTGGCTCGACCAGGTACGCAGCGCGCATGCACGCTTGCGCGAGTCGCTCGACGAGCAACAGGCCGAGATACCCGCCGATGACCTGACGCCGGAAGCCGAGGCGCAATTGCGCCAGCATCTGGCCAGCGTGCGCCAGGCGCTGCTGCAACTGCCTGTGGCGCAGCGCGAGGTTGTGGTGCTGCGCTACTTCAGCGACATGAGCGTCGAGGAAATCGCGGCCACGCTGGGCGAGAAATTCGAGACCGTCAAAAGCCGGCTGCGCTATGCGTTTGCAAAGCTGCGATCCGTGCTGGACGACGGCGCGATGATGCAGGAGACCCGGCCATGAGCGCGGCGCCTCCCGACCATCGCCCGCTCGATGCCGCCGAGCGTTTCATCGACGGCGAAGACCGGCTCTCCGCGCTGCTGCGCGAACTACCGCCGTTCGAGGCGCCCGCCTCCCTGGCCGTGGCGGTGAGCACCGCCGCGCGCGCGGTGCAGGCACGCATGGTGGCCGAGGCGGAACGCGATGCGGACCAGACGGCGGCGCGTGCTACCGCGCCATCGCCAACGTTCGTCGCCCCGCCCGGCCTTGCCGACAGCGTGATGCGTGAAGCGGCCGCGATGCAGGCCGCGCAGCAAGCGCGACGTCAGGCCGTATTCGACCAGATGGCGCAGGGCAAGCCAGCGGCCGATGTACTGGGGGCACACGTGAGCGAAGCCACGGAAGCCTGGCTGCAGACCCAGGCCGCAGCGCATCGGCAAACCCCAGTGGCGCCACGCACGCCACAGCGCCCGGCACGGCTGTCGCGCTGGTGGAAATCGCTCGGCGTCGCGGCCACCGCGTTTGCCGTCACAGGCCTGGCCACCAAGCTCGTGCTGACCCAGCTCGACGATGGCACACCGACGACCGCGTCGCTATCGTCGACCGTCATGCTTGCCGAGGCGCCGGCGCCGGTGGCGTCGGCACCCGCACCAGCCGAATCTGTGCCGCCTGTTGCCGCAGCAAAGGCCGCGCCGGAGGTGTTGCCCGAACGCGTCGCACCGAAGGCTGAGCCGGTGCGCAAGCCCACGGCCCCGCCACCGACCGCTAGCAAGCAGAGTGCCCCGGCCGCGCCCACCGTATTGGCGCAGGCCGAGCCGATGACACCGACTGCGCCGATTGCCCCGGCACCGGCAGCCCCCGCGCCACCGATGCAAGCGCAACCCGACGCAGCGCCAGCGTTCGCACCATCAGCACCGCCACCGCCCTCAGCCGCGGCCGCACCGGCTCCCGCCATGGCCGCGGAAATGCGCGCGCGGCGTGCGCCACAGTCGGCGTTGATGTCGGCTCCGGCACCGGCACCGGTTGCATCGATGACCGCGCAGGCGGAAGTGGCAACGGAACACGCAACTGCCAGGATGGCCGGGAAATCGGCCACCGTCACGCTGGAAGACGATCCGGCGTCGGTGGCCATGCAGTGGCGTCCCGGCAAGTCGCTGCACGTCTGGAGCGCCGAGCCCGACAACGCGGCCGTCCGTGACTGGGTGGCACGGCTCTGGGCCGCCATGCCGACCGATGCGCGCCCCGCTGCGCCCTATGGCATCGGGCGCGACGACGGCCTGGCGCGCGGACAACTGCGCATCGAGCAAAGCGCGGCACCGTCCGACACCAAATAAAAAAAGGGAGGCAATGCCTCCCTTTTTTCTTCACCCTGACTCGTCCTGAATAAGGTTGACACTTTTCTCGCAGTGATGAGGAGAGTGCCTTGGAGGCGGATCGGAAGCGAACCCAACGTGACTACACGCTGGCTTTTAAGCTGGCGGTGGTGGAGGCAGTAGAAAAAGGCGAACTGACGTACAAGCAGGCGCAACACAAGTACGGAATCCAGGGGCGGTCCACAGTGCTGGTATGGTTGCGCAAGCACGGATTACAGGACTGGAGCGGCTCGTTGCCACAGGGCGCCCGGTACGCCACGATGAAAAATCAAGACAAGACCAAACCGGGCACGCCGGAGCAGCGTATCAAGGAACTGGAGGTCCAGTTGCGCGAGGCGCAGGAGAAAGCGCGGTTGTTCGAAGCGGTGATCGACGTGATCCAGAAGGAGCACGGGGTTCGCATGGTAAAAAAGCCTTCGGGCAAGTCCTCGCGCAAGAGCTCGTCCAAGGGCTAAGCGTTAGCAGGGCTTGCCGTTACATTGGCATCAGCCGGCAGGCGTACTACAAGCGTCGCCACAGCGAACTCAAGCAGACCGCTCGGGATGCCAGTATTTGCGCCATGGTCACCGAGGTGCGGCTGCGCCAGCCACGCATGGGCACGCGCAAGCTGCAACAGGTCTTGCGAACTCCGCTGGAGAAGGCGGATATCCGGGTGGGCCGTGACCGGCTGTTCGACGTTCTGCGTGCGGCCAGGCTGCTGGTGAAGCCGCTTCGGGCCTATCACAAGACCACCCACAGCCATCACCGCTTCCGGCGCCACCCGAGCCTGCTCAAGGATGGGCCGCGGAAGGTAGTGCCCAATGCGGCCGAACAAGTCTGGGTTGCCGACATTACGTACCTTCCCACCGCCCGGCAGACGGTCTATCTGAGCCTGGTCACGGACGCCTACTCGCGAAAGATCGTGGGCTACCACGTCCATGACAGCCTGCAGACCGAGCAGGTGAGCCAGGCGCTGAAGATGGCGCTGCGCTCGCGCCAGACGCGGCAACCACTGATACACCATTCGGACCGTGGAATTCAATACTGCTCCACTTACTACCAGGCCATCCACGAGCGGCATGGCCTGACCTGCTCGATGACCGACGGCTACGACTGCTACCAGAACGCTCTGGCCGAACGCATCAACGGCATTCTCAAGGGCGAATTCCTGCTGAACCGACCAAATGACCTGCAGCAAGCGACCCGCATGGTGAGGGAGTCTGTCCGGATCTATAACCGGGAACGGCCACATCAGGCACTGAAATACAAAACGCCCGATGAGATCCATCGGGCGTCGGTTGCCTTGGCCCAATAGGGGCCGTCCGCAGCCAAAAAAGCTGTCAACCTATGTCAGGACTTGACACCCACGACGCAGCGTGCTTACAGCGTGGTGAACGACCAGTTCAGGTTCACGCCCTGCCCGTTCAACGTGCCGCCGACGGTCACGTTGTAGCGCGTCTTGCTGGCCAGCGGCGTACGCGGCGTGCAGATCGCCAGCCCGCTCGCGGCGCTGGACATGCCCGACGTACGCGCATCCACTTTCTCGCACGGAATGTTGTTGCCTGACGCGTCGGTGATCGAGAACGTATCGGCATTGAACGTCAGCGACGTGTTGACGGACTGCACGGTCACCGGGTAGCCCATGGTCTTGCCGGCGTACGACGGCGCGGGGTTCGGGCTTTCGTTGTTGACCCAGCTTACCGGCACGTCGGCCTGGCCGTTATACGGATACGCGACCATCTGGTTGTCGGCGCCGCCCACGCTGCGGTCGGCCAGGTCGATGGTCTGGTAGTAGTACGCCTGCGTGCCGCCGCTGCTGCCCGCACCGACGCTTTCGGCAAAGCCGCTGCCGGCCGAGCCGTAGCTGCCCAGCAGCGCCGCGCGGTGGAACGGTGCGTCGACCAGATCGACCACGAGCTGGTCCTTGGGCGTCATCGACAGATTCGCGCCGGCTTGCGACGTCCAGCGGTTGGCGCCGGCCACCACTTCGGCCGTGGCATTGCTCGAATACGCGGCCTGGATGCGGTCGTTGGGCGCCGCGCCGGTGTAGCCGGTCTTGCCCGACTGCTCGTCGTGCGTCAGCGTGTTGTTGGCCAGCATATAGGCCGTGTGGTTCTGCGCCACGGTGTTCAGTGCATCGCGCGCCGTCAGCGGCGCCAGGCCCACCTGTTCGCGGCGATAGTTGGCGTAGCACAGGCCCGCGCTGCGCGCATCGCCCAGCACCGTGTAGCCCGACACGCCCGTGCCGCGTGCAGGCAGCAGCGCGACCGAACCGGTGACCGGGGCCGGCGCGCTGCCGGACACTGTGTAGCACGCGCGGTCGGTGCCGCCCGTCGTGGGGGCGCCGGCGGTGGGGGCGGCCTGGCCGTTGGCGGCCGACTGCGCGGCGTTGCCCGATTGCGGGGCGCCACTGGACGTTGCGGAACTGCCGCCGTCACCGCCGCCACATGCGGCCAGCGTCAGGGCCGCGCAGGCGGCGATGGCGCCGAGGGCAATCGGTCGTCCGTTGATGAAAGCAGTGCGCAAGTGTTTCCCTGGCATGTGGATTCGCCTCGATGTCTCTGGTCTGGAATTGGGGAAACTGCCCGCATCCCGGCGCATGGGCCGGGACGACGCCTGGGCGCTGCTGCGCCACGAATGTGAGGCGTCCGGGACAGATGGAACGGGGTGATGGTAAGGATGCCTACCAACACCGTCCATCTTTCGAACATTTTCTTACGCTGTGATCCGAGCGCGCTGCACGCCGCCCGGCCGAGGTGCGTGGCCTCAGGTGTCGGCGCCGCCCGACACGTCCGTCATGCCGCTTCCGAGCGAGTTCATCACCGCCATCAGCTGCTCGCGCAGCCAGCGGTTGGCGCCATCGTTCTCGCCGCCGGCGTGCCAGTACAGGTGCAGTTCCAGCGACGGCACCTTGAACGGCAGCGACAGCAGCCGGTTGGCATACGGCTCGTTGGCGATGCGCGCGTAGCGCAGCGGCAGGGTGGCCAGCAGGTCCGTGCAGCTGACCACGCGGCAGGCGGCCGCGTAGTGCTGGCAGCGCAGTCGCACGCGGCGCGTCAGCCCCATGCGATGCAGCGCCTGGTCTTCCAGCCCGGCGCCCCGGCGCCGCGACGACACGTGCACGTGCTCGGCCGCCAGGTAGCGTTCCAGCGTCAGTTCCTTTTTGACCAGCGGATGGTCGCGCCGCGCCAGCACCACCATCGGATCGGACATGAACGCGCCGTGGTGGATGGCCGGCGACACCGGCAGCAGGATGTCGATGGCGGTGTCCAGCGTGCCCGCCAGCAGTTCCGACTCCATCTCGCGGCGGTCGAAGCGGATGGCCGCGATTTCCACGTGGGGCGCCAGCGCGGTCACACGCGCCATCAGCGGCGGCAGCAGCGTGCTTTCCAGCGCGTCGCGCATGCCGATGGTGAAGCGTCGCGTGGTGTTGGCGGGGTCGAAGTGTGGAGTGTCCTGCAGCGTGCGCGCGAACGATTGCAGCGCGCTGCGCACCTCGCCCGCCAGCGAGCGGGCCAGCGGCGTGGGCGCCATGCCCTGCCCCCGCCGCTCGAACAGCGGATCGTCGAACAGCGTGCGCATGCGCCCCAGCGCATGGCTCACGGCCGGCTGCGTCAGGTTGAGCTGGCGCGCGGCGGCCGTGATGCTGCCCTCGCTGTAGATGGCGTCGAACACGACGAAGAGGTTGAGGTCGATCCGGCTCAGTTGCATGGCACCTTCCTGCGCGCTGAAGCATCAATGTCGCGCATTCTGGCATGGAATGCAGCGAATTGATACTGACCAATCCAGAAAATTCATTTTTCTAATTTGCAGCGTTCCGCTAGAGTAGCCACAGTCGGCACGGCGTGCCCACCAAACCCACGAGGAGACCCCATGGATTTCGAGTACTCGCCCAAGGTCAAGGCCATGCAGGCCAGGCTGCTGGCGTTTTTCGACCAGCACATCTATCCGAACGAAAAGCGCTTCTACGCCGAGGTGCAGGCCAATCGCGAAGCCGGCAACGCGTGGGTACCGACCAAGGTGGTCGAGGAACTGAAGCCGCTGGCCCGCGAGGCCGGCCTGTGGAACCTGTTCCTGCCGCGCTCCAAGCGCGCGCCCGAAGGCCTGTCGAACCTGGAATACGCACCGATGTGCGAGATCATGGGCCGGGTGCCCTGGTCGGCCGAAGTGTTCAACTGCGCCGCGCCCGATACCGGCAACATGGAAACGCTGGAGCGCTACGCATCGGAAGAACTGAAGGACCAGTGGCTGGAGCCGCTGCTGCGCGGCGAGATCCGTTCGGCGTTCCTGATGACCGAGCCGGCCGTGGCATCGTCCGACGCCACCAATATCGCCTGCCGCATCGAGCGTGACGGTGACCACTACGTGATCAACGGCACCAAGTGGTGGTCGTCGGGCGCCGGCGATCCGCGCTGCAAGGTCTACATCGTGATGGGCAAGACCGATCCCGAGGCAGGCCGCCATGAACAGCAATCGATGATCGTGGTGCCGGCCGACACACCGGGCATCACCATCAAGCGCTTCCTGCCCGTGTTCGGCTACGACGACGCGCCGCACGGCCACATGGAAATCGAGCTGAAGAACGTGCGCGTGCCGGCTGGCAACATCCTGCTGGGCGAAGGCCGTGGCTTCGAGATCGCCCAAGGCCGCCTGGGCCCGGGCCGTATTCACCACTGCATGCGCAGCATCGGCGTGGCCGAGCGCGCGCTGGAACTGCTGTGCAAGCGCAGCCTGGAACGCGTGGCATTCGGCAAGCCGGTCGCCCGCCAGGGCGTGACGCAGGAACGCATCGCCGATGCGCGCTGCGACATCGAGATGGCGCGCCTGCTGACGCTGAAGGCCGCCTACATGATGGACACCGTGGGCAACAAGGTGGCCAAGGCCGAGATCGCGATGATCAAGGTGGTGGCACCGAACGTGGCGCTGCGCGTCATCGACAACGCCATCCAGGTTCACGGCGCGGCCGGTGTGTCGGGCGACTTCCCGCTGGCCAACTGGTGGGCCCACCAGCGCACGCTGCGCCTGGCCGATGGTCCGGACGAGGTCCACCGCAACGCCATTGCCAAGCTGGAACTGGCCAAGCACATGAACGTGAGCGCGGACCGCATCCACATGCCGGTGACGCGCGGTTCCTGACCGTCACGTCCACTTAGCTGTACGAGGAGGCCCGGCCATGCGCCGGGCCTTTTTCATGCACCGTCAGCAGGGTTATTCACTCTGTGCTTAAATGCCCCGGCCAATCTTTCATGGAGAGCGTTGTACATGATTGACGTCTACAGCTGGGCCACCCCGAACGGCCACAAGGTCCACATCATGCTCGAGGAATGCGGCCTCGAGTACCGGGTTCATCCCATCAATATCGGTGCCGGCGACCAGTTTGGCGCCGACTTCCTGAAGATCAGTCCCAACAACAAGATCCCGGCGATCGTCGACAGCGACGGCCCTGATGGCCAGCCGATCTCGCTGTTCGAGTCCGGCGCGATCCTGTTGTACCTGGCCAGCAAGACGGGCAAGTTCCTGCCCGAGGATGTACGTGGCAAGTACGATGCGCTGCAGTGGCTGATGTTCCAGATGGGTGGTGTCGGGCCAATGCTGGGCCAGGCGCACCATTTCCGCATCTACGCGCCCGAGAAGATCGAATATGCGGTGAACCGCTACACGAATGAGGCCAAGCGGCTGTACGGCGTGATCGACAAGCAGTTGTCGACCCATGCCTGGCTGGCCGGCGACAGCTACTCGATCGCGGATATCGCCACGTTCCCGTGGCTGCGGAGCTGGCAGAACCAGGGCGTGGATCTGGACGACTATCCGCACCTGAAGCGCTGGTTCAACGAGATTGCCGAGCGCCCTGCCGTGAAGCGCGGCGTCGAGGTACTGGCCAAGGAACGCAAGCCGCTGCACACCGACAAGGAGCGCGAGGTCCTGTTCGGCGCCACGCAATATCAGCGTCGCTAGGGCCTATGTGAGCACGTCCGGCGCGCCCATGTGGTGGGTATTCACTTGCGCCGGCGTTGCCTGAATGACACATCGGGAGAAATCGATGCCGGGTGCGGCATCGATCGCCAGACCTGACTTGAGGCATCAACCTTGCCTGTAATCGCCGGCCGCTCGGCCATCTGTGCCGCATTGCGGACACTTGCATCCCCTACGATGCACATGTGGCACCGATAGAACGACGACCTATAGGTTGTCGTTCGCCATACGTCGAACCCTTAGGCTCGACCGACTTAGCGACTTACTATCCACAAAGCAGCATATGACAGCAGATCCATTGAAGCTGTTCGGGCGGCATTTGACCTGGCTGCGCAAACAGCGCGGCTGGTCTCAGGAAGCCCTGTCGTTGGAAAGCGGCCTGGCAAGATCGTACCTCAGCGGCATCGAACGCGGCACGCGCAATGTTGCGCTATATAACATTTGTACCCTCGCCGACACGCTTGGTGTTGCGCCCAATGAGATGCTTGACTTCAAAAAGCATCCTGTGGAAGGCGCCGTGGCAGAGGTCCCGCGCTCGCCGTTCGAGCCGGAGCAGTCGCCTGCAGTACAGGCCACGCTGCGATATATGTCGGAGCTGAACGACGTCGACCGCGACGTCGTGGCGGGTGTGGCGCGCGCACTGGCGCGCCGGCACGTACGCTGAAGCGCCCTGCCCCCAGCAGGGGCGGCGCTCGGGCAGGCGCATGCGAACTTACACGTTCAGCATGCCCTGCTGCTCGATGAAGGCAATCACCTGTTCCAGTCCTTGTCCGGACTTGACGCTTCCCATCACGAACGGCCGCTCACCGCGCATCTTGCGCGTGTCGCTTTCCATGATTTCCAGCGACGCGCCCACGTAAGGTGCCAGGTCGGTCTTGTTGACCACCAGCAGGTCTGACTTCGTGATTCCCGGTCCGCCCTTGCGCGGAATCTTCTCCCCTCCCGCCACATCGATGACGTAGATCGTCAGGTCGGACAGTTCCGGGCTGAACGTGGCCGCCAGGTTGTCGCCACCCGATTCGATAAAGACCACGTCGGCATCGGGAAAGCGGGCCAGCATGCGATCCACCGCCTCCAGGTTGATCGACGCATCCTCGCGGATCGCAGTGTGCGGGCAGCCGCCCGTTTCCACGCCCATGATGCGCTCGGCCGGCAGCGCGCCCGAGATGGTCAGCAGGCGCTGGTCTTCCTTGGTGTAGATGTCGTTGGTGATGGCCACCAGGTCGTAGCGGTCGCGCATGGCCTTGCACAGCATTTCCAGCAAGGTGGTCTTGCCGGACCCTACTGGGCCGCCCACGCCAACGCGCAACGGAGGATTCTTCTTGGTACGGGTCATGATCGGATTTCCGAAGGAGCTATGAGCGGAACAGCCGGGAGTACTGCGTCTCGTGCCGCGCGGACAAGACTCCCAGCATCGGAGAAAACGTGGAAAGCCGTGGCGGTACGGCATCGGCGCGCTGCGCCGCCTCTTCCGCGGCGTCGAGTACATGGCCGTGCAGGCCACGCAGCATCCGCTGGCCAGCTACCTGGCCTAGCGGCACGGCCTTGATGGCGGCCGCCACCTGATTTTCGGCCCAGTTGAACGCATAGGCGGCCAGGCCATCGCGCTCGCCGATGTCCAGCGCCACGCAGGCCGCCGTGAACGCCGTGGGCAGGCACAGCGGCGACAGCACGCGCAACATCTCGCGCATCGGCTCGTCACCCCACTCCATCTGTCCCACCAGCTTGGCCAGCGACCAGCCCATCTGCTCGGTTTCAAGCCGCAATTCAGACGTTTCGCGCGTAACGTGGAACCAGTCGTTCCACCTGGCCACCGCC
This sequence comes from Cupriavidus pauculus, assembly GCF_022179805.1. Lineage (GTDB taxonomy): Bacteria > Pseudomonadota > Gammaproteobacteria > Burkholderiales > Burkholderiaceae > Cupriavidus > Cupriavidus pauculus_E. Next base: position 436,844 of record NZ_BPUO01000001.1, read on the forward strand.
GCGTGGTCACGCGCCAGCCAGGCGCGATGGAGCAGCAGCCAGACCGGCGCCTCGCACTGGGCCTGCACGTGTACAAGGTTGTCGCGGATCCAGCGCTCGGCCGTGGCGGCGTCGGTCACCATGCCGCAGTCGATGGCGGCCTCCAGCCCTTGGGAATAGCTGAAGCCACCAATCGGCAGCGCGGGCGATGCGAGGTGCAGCAGGGAGATGAGTTGCGGGAGGTGGGTCATGGCAGCACGGCCCGACGGACGGTTTCCAGCACGCCGTCGATTTCCTGATGGAACTGGTTGTTCCAGAAACGCAGCACGGTGTAGCCCTTTTCGCGCAACCAGGCGTCACGGTCGAAATCGTTGAGCGAGCCGTGCTGGCTGCCGTCGGCTTCGATGATCAGGTTGTGCTCCTGGCAGAGGAAGTCGGCGATGTAGGGGCCGATGGGGGCTTGGCGTTTGAATTTGAGGCCGAGCAGGCGACGGTCGCGCAGGTAGTACCAGAGGCGCTCTTCCGCCGGTGTCTGCTGCGTACGGAGCTTGCGGGCGAATTCGTGGGTGTTCAGGCGCCGGCCCTCACCCCCAGCCCCTCTCCCAGAGGGAGAGGGGCTGGGGGTGGTGCTGTTAGCACCGTTGGTTTGCTCCCCTCTCCCGCTTGCGGGAGAGGGGTTGGGGGTGAGGGCAAGCCTTTGATCCACGATCACATCCGTTCAATGCCGATGTCCGCAGTGTTCGTCATGCACGTGGTCATGCCCATGATCGTGGTCATGGTGATGCGCGAACACTTCCTGCGCCTTTGCATAGTCTTCCGCAAACGTCGCATCGTGCCCATGCTTGTGCCCGCCGCCATACGCGCCGGCTTCGGGCTCGAACGGCTGATCCGAGCGTTCAGCCTGCACACCAAGCCGCGCCAGCATATCCGCCAGCACCGCGTCGTATTCCAGCCGCAGGTAGTCGCGTCCCACTTCCACTGGCGTATGCCGGTTGCCCAGGTGATACGCCGCGCGCATCAGGGCCTGCGGATCGCTGGCGCTGACCTGCAGCACCGCTTCGGCCGCTGCCTGTACTTCGACAAACGTGCCGTCCTCGGCCACCAGCAGATCGCCGCCGCGCAGCACGGTACCGCGCGGCAGGAACAGCGCGGCTTCGGTGCCGTTGTCGAGCACCGCGCGCAGGCGGCTCTTGCTGCGGTCGCCGAACGGCAGGACGAGCTTCGGGGCGCGGCGCACCAGCACGGGAGCGATACCGTGCGGGGCCGGCAGAACTTTATCGATCTTGATCACGGCGTCAGAACAGGAAGTAACGTTGCGCCATCGGCAGCACGGTGGCGGGCTCGCAAATCAGCAACTGCCCGTCGGCCACGACCTGGTAGGTCTCGGGGTCGACGGTGACGTTTGGCTGCCAGTCATTGTGCACCATGTCGCGCTTGCTGACGGTGCGGCACCCGCGCACGGCCGCCAGCGTCTTGGCCAGTCCGTAGCGCTCGCCCACGCCGGCCGCGAGTGCCGACTGCGAGACAAACGTCAGCGACGACCTGGGCAGCGCGCCACCCGCCGATGCAAACATCGGCCGGTAGTGCACGGGCTGCGGCGTCGGGATCGACGCGTTGGGGTCGCCCATTGCCGCCGCCGCGATCATGCCGCCCTTGAGGATCAAGCTCGGCTTCACGCCGAAGAATGCCGGCTTCCACAGCACCAGGTCGGCCCACTTGCCCACTTCGATGGAACCCACCTCGTGCGCGATGCCGTGGGTCAGCGCCGGATTGATCGTGTACTTGGCGATATAGCGCTTCACGCGGAAGTTGTCGTGGCCGCCGCGCGCATCGTGCGGGTCGCCAGGCAGCTTGCCGCGCTGCGCCGCCATCTTGTGCGCGGTCTGCCACGTGCGGATGATGACCTCGCCCACGCGGCCCATGGCCTGCGAGTCGCTGGAGATCATCGAGAACGCGCCCAGGTCGTGCAGGATGTCTTCGGCCGCAATCGTCTCGCGACGGATGCGCGATTCCGCGAACGCGATGTCCTCGGCGATGGCCGGGTCCAGGTGATGGCAGACCATCAGCATGTCCAGGTGCTCGTCGAGTGTGTTCACGGTGTACGGCCGCGTCGGGTTGGTCGACGACGGCAGCACGTTGGCCTCGCCGCAGACCTTGATGATGTCGGGCGCATGGCCGCCGCCGGCGCCTTCGGTATGGTACGTATGGATCGTGCGGCCCTTGAACGCGGCGATGGTTGCCTCGACAAAGCCGCCTTCGTTCAACGTATCGGTGTGGATGGCCACCTGGGTATCGGTGGCATCGGCCACGGACAGGCACGTATCGATGGCCTGCGGCGTGGTGCCCCAGTCCTCGTGCAGCTTCAGGCCGATGGCGCCGGCCTCCACCTGTTCGGTCAACGGTGCCTGCTGGCTGGCATTGCCCTTGCCCAGGAATCCGATGTTCATCGGATAGGCATCGGCGGCCTGCAGCATGCGTTCCATGTACCACGGCCCCGGCGTGACCGTGGTGGCAAACGTGCCCGTGGCCGGGCCCGTGCCTCCGCCGATCATCGTCGTCACGCCGCTCATCAGCGCCTCGTCGATCTGCTGCGGGCAGATGAAGTGGATATGCGTGTCGATGCCGCCCGCGGTGACGATCATGCCTTCGCCGGCGATGACCTCGGTACCCGGCCCGACCACGATCGTCACGCCGGGCTGGATATCGGGATTGCCGGCCTTGCCGATGCTGGCGATGCGGCCATGCTTGAGCCCGATGTCGGCCTTGACGATGCCCCAGTGGTCGATAATCAGCGCGTTGGTGATCACCGTGTCGACGCAGTCGGCGGACATGCGCTGGCTCTGCCCCATGCCGTCGCGAATCACCTTGCCGCCGCCGAACTTCACTTCCTCGCCGTAGATCGTGTAGTCCTTCTCCACCTCGACGATCAGGCCGGTGTCAGCCAGGCGCAGTCGGTCTCCGGTGGTGGGGCCGAACATCTCGGCATAGGCCTGCCGCGAAATCTTCACGCTCATCACAGCGCTCCCATGATCTTGCCGTTGAAGCCATAGACGATGCGGTCACCGTCCAGCGCCACCAGTTGCACCGTGCGCGACTGGCCTGGCTCGAAGCGCACGGCCGTGCCGGCGGCGATATCGAGTCGGAAGCCGCGCGCGGCCTCGCGGTCGAACGCCAGTGCCGCATTGGTTTCGTAAAAGTGGAAATGCGACCCCACCTGTACCGGCCGGTCGCCGGTATTGGCGACGGTAACGCTGACCGTCGCGCGGCCCACGTTCAGCTCGATCTCGCCGTCCAGCGGCATCAGTTCACCGGGAATCATCGCCGTGCTCCTGTGCGGACTTCAGGCCACCAGCAGGCCGATGCCATACAGCGCCACGCCCGCCCCTGCCACGCGTGCGATCCAGCCCGCGTGACGGCGCAGGAACGCGCCGGCGCCGATGCCCATCACGTGCAACGTCATCGTGCTCACGGCAAACCCGCCTACATAGGCCAGCACGCCCGGCAGCGCCGCAGCCGTTGCCGGCAGTTCGGCGCAGTGTGCATAGCCGTGGAACAAGGCGAAGCCGCCCACGATGGCCATGCCGGCCATTGCCGACAGACGCGCGCGCACGGCCACCAGCAGGCCGATCACCAGCAGCGACACCGCGATCATCGGCTCCACGGCCGGCAGTGCCACACCGCCCAGGCCCAGCGCGGCACCCACGAGCATCATGGCAACGAACGCCAGCGGCAGGCGCAGCAGGTCCATCTTCGACGTGTCGCCGCCGAACGCGCCCTTGGGCGTAGCGGCCAGCGCGCTCCAGACGCCCACGGCGGCCATGGCCAGCAGGTGGTCGGCGCCCGTGAACGGGTGGGCCAGGCCGGCGAACAGGCTGGCACCGACGGTGGCGCCGTCATGGCCCGGATGCGCGAAGGCCGATGCGGTGGCCAGCGACAGCGTGGCGCCGGCAATCAGGCGCGAGCGGAGGTTGCGATGCATAGGGTTCATCCTCTTCTTGTTGAGCGTTCGTGTTTGGGCGATCAGGTAGTCAGACGATCGGGTGATGCACGGTGACGAGCTTGGTGCCGTCCGGGAAGGTGGCTTCCACCTGGATCTCCGGAATCATCTCGGCCACGCCGTCCATCACGTCCTCGCGCTTGAGCACTGTGGTGCCTTCATGCATCAGCTCGGCCACGGTGCGGCCGTCGCGCGCGCCTTCCATGATGGCGGCGGTGATCAGCGCCACCGACTCGGGATAGTTGAGCTTGAGCCCGCGCGCGCGGCGGCGCTCGGCCAGCAGTGCGGCGGTGAAGATCAGCAGCTTGTCTTTCTCGCGCGGAGTCAGTTCCATGTCGATGGGTCCGTTCTTGGTTGTTCAGGTCGCCCACAGCCGCAACGGGCGGGCGGGCACGCCGTGGATCGGCATGCGCAAGGTATTCCAGCAATCGATCATCAGGTGCCGCACCGCTTCCATGTCGCGGCCCAGCACGCGCACCAGCAGCATCGGCTGTTCGGCCCGGGGCGCCTGGCCCGCCAGGCAGGTCACGCCGGCGCGCAGGTCAGGCCGGTACGGCAGTTGCTCGGCCAGCGCCTCGGCCAGTTCCTGCGTGGCGCCCTGCCCCACGGCCCACAGCGTGGCCAGGATGGGCAGGCCGTCCATGCCCGCCAGCGCGCCACGCAGCGGCGAGCCGGCATCGAAATGCGACTGCTCGATCCACAGCGCGCGATCCGGGGTGGCAATGCGTGTGTCCAGCCACAGCGAGCCGCTGCCCCAGTGCTCGCCCGACGCCAGCCGGCCCAGCACCACGGCATCCCAGCCGATGGCGCTGCCGCCGGGCGCCACCACCACGTCGGTGGCGATGCGCGCGCGGGCATCGTCGAACACGATGTTCTCCTGCGGCAGCCAGTCGAGCCGGGCACCAGCGGCCACGTCGATGCGCACCTGTTGCGCGGCCTCGCGGCCCTGCGACTTGTACCACTTGGTCGCGCCGGGCGTGGCCAGCACCGCGTGCGCGCCCGCTTCCACCGCAATGTCGATGTCGAGCACGTCGCCGCCAGCCACGCCGGCCGGCGGATGCAGCACCACGCCGTGGCAGATCGGGCCTTCCGGATAGAGCGGCTTCTGGACGCGCAACGGGCCTTCGTGGCGGCGCTCGACCATGGTAGCGCGGCCCGCGCGTTCGGCAAAGCGCAGGCGCAGTTTGGCGTGCCATGCGGCGGGCATGGCGAGCGATGAAGGGAAATCGGGATGACGCATGGATCGTGGATGGCGCGGGGGCGCGGCGATTGACCGATCAATTCAACCGATCATAGCGCGCCGCCGCCCGCACCGGAAGGTGAGGCGGCAGGCACTGCCACGAACGGCCTGCCTCGGCCTGTACCGGCTTACACCGCGATCAGTTCGCGTACACCGTCCTGTTCCATCGTCGCGCCCTCGCCCTTGGCCACAACCTCGCCGCGGCTCATCACCACGTAATGGTCGGCCAGGTGGCGCGCGAACTCGTAGTACTGCTCCACCAGCAGCACCGTCATGCCGAATTCGTCCACCAGCAGGCGCAGCGCGCGGCCGATGTCCTGGATGATCGACGGCTGGATGCCTTCGGTGGGCTCGTCCAGGATCAGCAACTGCGGCTCGCTCATCAGCGCGCGTCCGATGGCCAACTGTTGCTGCTGGCCGCCCGACAGGTCGCCGCCCCGGCGCTGGCGCATGGTGCGCAGCACGGGAAACAGTTCGTAGATGCGGTCCGGCACACCGGCAGGCTTGCCACGGCTGGCCGCGCCGATCAGCAGGTTTTCCTCGACGGTCAGGCGCGGAAAGATCTCGCGGCCCTGCGGCACGTAGGCCAGGCCCGCCGACACCCGCTCGTAAGGCGCCTTCTTCTCCAGCGCCTTGCCTTCCCAGCTCACACTGCCGCTGCGCGTGGGCACCACGCCCATCAGGCATTTGAGCAGCGTGCTCTTGCCCACGCCGTTGCGGCCCAGCAGCGTGGTCAGCTTGCCGTGCGGCACCTCGAACGACACGTTGCGCAGGATGTGGCTGCCGCCGTAGTACTGGTTCAGTGCATTGACCTGCAGCATCGTTATCTTCCCAGGTAGGATTCGATCACGCGTTCATCGCGCTTGACGGCATCGAGCGTGCCCTCGGCCAGCAGGCTGCCTTCGGCCAGCACCGTGACCTTGCCGGCGTCGCCCGCCAGCGCGGCCACGAACTCCATGTCGTGTTCCACGACCATCATCGAACAACTGCCGCGCAGGCTGTTGAGCAGCGCCGCCAGTTGCATGGTCTCTTCATCGGTCATGCCGGCCACGGGCTCGTCCAGCAGCAAGAGCTGCGGCTGCTGCATCAGCAGCATGCCGATTTCCAGCCGCTGCTTCTGGCCGTGCGAGAGCAGCCCGGCAGGCCGGTACGCTTCATCTTCAAGCCCGGTCAGCGCCAGCGTTTCCTCGATGCGACGATGGCCCTCGCCGGTCAGCCGCGCGCGTAGCGACGACCACCAGCGCTTGTCGGCCTTCATCGCCAGTTCCAGGTTTTCCCACACCGCGTGCTGCTCGAACACGGTGGGCTTCTGGAACTTGCGGCCGATGCCGGTCTGCGCGATCTTCGGCTCGGTCATGCGCATCAGGTCGATGGTCTGCCCCAGGAACACGCGCCCGGTGACGTTGGCATTGCGCGGGCCGGTCTTGCCGGTGATGACGTCCATCATCGTCGTCTTGCCGGCGCCGTTCGGACCGATCACGCAGCGCAGCTCGCCGTGGTCGATCGCCAGAGACAGCTTGTTCAGCGCGCGAAAGCCGTCGAACTGCACGGTCAGGTCCTCGATGTAGAGGATGGGACCGTGCGTGATGTCGATGACGCCTGGCTCGACGATGCGGCCCAGCCCGGTGGCATCGCCGCTTTCGGCCTGCTCCACTCCCAGTGCGGCGTTCATGCGTTGCTCCCTTGTTGCGGCGCGGCAACCGGCTCATCTGTAGCCGCCTCGATCTTCTCCGTCGTGGTGCGTTTGCCCAGCACCCGGCGCACCAGCCCCACCACGCCATCGGGCAGGTACAGCGTCACCAGCACGAACATCGCGCCCAGCAGGAACAACCAGTACTCGGCAAAGTAAGCCGTGAACATCGTCTTGGCGCCGTTCACCAGGAACGCGCCAACCACGGGGCCGATCAGCGTGCCACGCCCACCCACGGCCACCCAAACGGCCATCTCGATGGAATTGGCTGCCGACATCTCGCCCGGGTTGATGATGCCCACCTGCGGCACGTACAGTGCGCCGGCAATGCCGCACAGCACGGCCGAGAACGTCCAGACGAACAGCTTGTAGCCCAGCGGGTTGTAGCCCGAGAACATCACGCGCATCTCGGCATCGCGCACGGCAGTGACCACGCGGCCCAGCTTCGACGTGACGATATAGCGGCAGGCAACGAACCCTGCCACCAGCGCCAGGAAGGTCAGCACGAACAGCGCGGCGCGGGTCTGCGGCGCAGCGATGGCGAAGCCGGCGATGCGCTTGAAATCGGTGAAGCCGTTGTTGCCGCCAAAACCGGTTTCATTGCGGAAGAACAGCAGCATCGCGGCATAGGTCAGCGCCTGCGTGATGATCGACAGGTACACGCCCTTGATGCGCGAGCGGAACGCGAAGAAGCCGAACAGCCACGCCAGCACGCCCGGCACCAGTACCACCAGCAGAAGCGCGTACGGCAGATGCTCGGTGCCGTGCCAGAACCACGGCAGTTCCTTCCAGTCCAGGAACACCATGAAGTCCGGCAGGTCGCTCTTGTAGACGCCTTCGCGGCCAATCGAGCGCATCAGGTACATGCCCATCGCATAGCCGCCCAGCGCGAAGAACAGGCCATGGCCCAGGCTCAGGATGCCGCAGTAGCCCCACACCAGGTCCAGCGCGATGGCGGCCAGCGCAAAGCACATGATCTTGCCGACCAGCGTCAGTGCATACGCCGACAGGTGCAGCGGATGGTTCTCCGGCAACACCAGCGCGCACACCGGCACGCCAATCGCCACGACCACCGTCAGCGCCACCAGCAGCAGCCACACGGGGCGCGAGAACAGCGGCTGGCGCTCGGGTACCGACAGCGTGAACGCCTTGCGGGATGAAGAGGAAAAGCTGCTCATGTCAGGCCTCCGCGCTGCGCCCCTTGAGCGCGAAAAGTCCCTGCGGCCGCTTCTGGATAAACAGCACGATCAGCACCAGGACGAAGATCTTGGCCAGCACCGCGCCGTAGAACGGCTCGATGAACTTGTTGATGAGACCCAGGCCGAACGCGCCGACGATAGTGCCGGCCAACTGGCCCACCCCGCCGAGCACCACGACCATGAACGAGTCGATGATGTACGCCTGCCCCAGGTCGGGGCCGACATTGCCGATCTGCGACAGCGCGCAGCCGCCCAGGCCGGCGATGCCCGCACCGAACGCGAACGCGTAGCTGTCCACCTTCCAGGTACGCACGCCCACGCAGGCCGCCATGGTGCGGTTCTGGGTGGTGGCGCGCACGAACAGGCCCAGGCGCGTGCGGTTCAGCACGGCCCACGCCACGGCCACCACGGCCAGCGCGAACGCGATGATGACCACGCGGTTGTAGGGGATGACCAGCCCGGCCATCGCCTCGAAGCCGCCGCTCATCCACGCCGGATTGGCCACTTCCACGTTCTGCGCGCCGAAGATCGTGCGCACGCCCTGCTGCAGCAGCAGGCTGATACCGAACGTGGCCAGCAGCGTTTCCAGCGGACGGCCGTACAGGTGGCGCAGCACGATCCGCTCGATGGCAAAACCGACCAGACCGGCTGCCAGGAACGATGCCGGCAGCGCCGCCACCAGGTACAGCCCGAAGGCCTCGGGCGGTGCGTAGGCGCGGAACAGCGACTGCACCACGTAGGTGGCATAGGCGCCGATCATCAGGAATTCGCCGTGCGCCATGTTGATGACGCCGATCAGGCCGTACGTGATGGCCAGGCCCAGCGCGGCCAGCAGCAGCACGCTGCCCAGGCTCAGGCCGGCAAACACATTGCCCAGCAGTTCGGCGCGGCGTTGCTCGCTGCGCAGCTGGTCGATGGCCTTCTGGGCGGCCACGCGCACATCCTCGTCGGGTTCGCGGTACTTGCCGGCGTCGTCCTTTTCCATCAGCGGCATCAGCTTCTGGCGCGACTGCGGATTGCTGTCGCTGCCCAGGATGCGGATGGCTTCGAGCCGCGCATCGCGCGTGGCATCGGTGCCTTGCGCCAGCACCGTGTTGGCCCAGATCACGTCCAGCCGCGCCCGCAGGCCGGCGTCGGCCTCTGCCTTGCGCGCGGCTTCCACCGATTCGCGCGTGGCATTTTCGGGCTGGTCGAACAGCGTGTTGATGGCCTGCGTACGCACCGCGATGTCGGGCGACTGCAGCAGCAGGCTGCTGGCCGCGCTGTCGACGATGGTCCGCAGCGAATTGTTCAGCGTCAGCCCTTCCAGCTCGTCGCTCTTGACCGCGACGGGCTTGCCGCTGACGGCATCCAGATATTTGTCACCGTCCTGGCGCACCATGCCAACCGACGGCGCGTACTGCAACGCGTCGTCCTGCAGCGCCTTCAGGATCGGGCCGGCCTGTTCGGCGGGTGCCTGCGTGACCTTGGTCAGCGCGGCAGTCTTGGCATCGAAGTCGTCTTCGACCAGCGGCTTGAGGTCGGCCTGCGTGAGCGGCGTGGCGGCCCAGAGCGGGGCGGCGGCCAGCAGCAGCGCGGCAAGCATGGCGCGTAGCCATGATGGGATCGATCGGTGCATTCAGGAGTCTTGTTGAAGCGCGATGGTTCGCGTCTTGTGCTCTTGTTTCCGGAGGTTGCTCCCTCTCCCGCCAGGCGGGAGAGGGAGCGCATAGCCGCGGCTATCGGCCGGCTTAGTTGCCGACCTTGTCGGCCTTGCCTTCGTTACCCGCGATGAACGGGCTCCACGGCTGGGCGCGGATCGGCTTCTGCGTCTTCCAGACCACGTTGAACTGACCGTCGCCCTTCACTTCGCCGATCATCACCGGCTTGTACAGGTGGTGGTTGTCGCCCATGGTCAGCGTGAAGCCGTCCGGTGCCTTGAAGGTCTGGCCGTACATGGCGGCGCGTACCTTGTCCACGTCGGTGGTGCCGGCCTTCTTCACAGCCTGCGCCCACATGTGGATGCCCACGTAGGTGGCTTCCATCGGGTCGTTGGTCACGCGCTTGTCGCCGCCGGGCAGGTTGTTGGCCTTGACCCATGCCGCCCATTGCTTCTTGAACGCGTCGTTCTCGCCGTTCTTGACCGACATGAAGTAGTTCCAGGCGGCCAGGTGGCCCACCAGCGGCTTGGTGTCGATGCCGCGCAGTTCTTCTTCACCCACCGAGAACGCCACCACCGGCACGTCCTTGGCCTTCAGGCCGGCATTGCCCAGTTCCTTGTAGAACGGCACGTTCGAGTCGCCGTTGATCGTCGAGATCACGGCCGTCTTGCCACCCTGCGAGAACTTCTTGATGTTGGCGACGATGGTCTGGTAGTCGCTATGGCCAAACGGGGTGTAGACCTCTTCGATGTCCTTGTCGGCCACGCCCTTGCTCTTCAGGAACGCGCGCAGGATCTTGTTGGTGGTGCGGGGGTAGACGTAGTCGGTGCCCAGCAGGAAGTAGCGCTTGGCGCCGCCGCCTTCCTTGCTCATCAGGTATTCCACGGCGGGGATGGCCTGCTGGTTCGGCGCGGCACCCGTGTAGAACACGTTCTTCGACATTTCCTCGCCTTCGTACTGCACCGGGTAGAACAGCAGCGCGTTGGTCTCTTCATAGACCGGCAGCACCGACTTGCGCGACACCGACGTCCAGCAGCCGAACGTGACGGCAACCTTGTCCTTGGTGATCAGCTGGCGTGCCTTCTCGGCAAACAGCGGCCAGTTCGATGCGGGGTCCACCACCACGGGCTCAAGCTTGCGACCCAGTACGCCGCCGCTCTTGTTGATCTCGTCGATCGTCATCAGCGCCACGTCCTTGAGCGAAGTCTCGGAAATGGCCATGGTGCCCGACAGCGAATGCAGGATACCGATCTTGATCGGTTCCTTCGTCTGTGCCATCAGCGGGCTGGTACCGATCATCGCCGCGGCGGCCACCGCCGACAGCTTCAGCATGTCACGTCGTTTCATTGCAGCTCCCAGTTTGTCGTGTTTAGTAGGGACTACGCACCCCGGGTGATGCTTCTGCAACTAGCGTGCCATGGGGGCAGCCACCCGCAAACCGTTGCCAGGCATCGGGGACGTGACAAAACGCGAAGGAAAGGCAGGCGACGCACCAGGACGGTGCTCGCGGAAGGAAGGGGAAAATCGCGGCGCCTGCACCTCAATCGTGCAGCGATGCGTGCGCGGTGCATGGGGATGGCTGGACGGTGCGTCGCGCACCGGTTTTGCTCGCCTTGTTTTGGGTCCCCTCTTGTTTTCGCTCCCCTCTCCTGGTTTCTTGCTCCCCTCTCCCTCCGGGAGAGGGGTTGGGGGTGAGGGCCTGTGCGTGAATCGCGACACCTCGCAATTTGAACCGCTGCGCCCTCACCCCCGCCCCTCTCCCGCAACGCGGGAGAGGGGCGCAAACCAGGAGCAAAGCCGAAAGCCCAAAAAAAAACGGAGCCCGCAGGCTCCGTTCTTCGTCAGATGACAGCGACCAGGGTCACTTGCTCATCCACGGCATCATGTTGGCGTTCATGTTGTGCATGATCCAGAGCGAACCGGCCAGCACGATGAACAGGATCAGGATCGTGAACAGCAGGGCCATCACGTTCCACTTCTGGCCATCCGAACCGTCCAGGTGCAGGAAGTACTTCAGGTGCACGATGATCTGTACCACGGCCATGCCCAGGATGATCCAGAGCGTGGTGGCGCGGTCGATCGAGCCGTCCATCACGATCTTGAACGGGATCACGGTCAGGATCACCGCCAGCACGAAGCCGATCACATAGGACTTGACGCTGCTGTGGCCATGCGACGCGCCATGGGCGGCGCTTGCGTGTTGCTGTGCCATTTACATTGCTCCCATCAGGTAGACCACGGTGAACACACCGATCCAGACCACGTCCAGGAAGTGCCAGAACAGGCTGAGGCAGTTCAGGCGCTTGCTGACTGCCGGGGTCAGGCCCTTCTTCGACAGTTGCCACATCAGCACCAGCATCCACACCATGCCGCTGGCCACGTGCAGGCCGTGGGTACCCACGAGCGTGAAGAACGACGACAGGAATGCGCTGCGGCTCGGGCCGGCACCTTCGTGAATCAGGTGCGCGAACTCGTTGATTTCCATGGCCATGAAGCCTGCACCCAGCAGGAACGTCACGGCCAGCCAGAACATCACGCGGCCACGCTGCTGGTTCTGCATCGACACCATGGCAAAGCCGTAGGTGATGGACGAGAACAGCAGGATTGCCGTTTCCACGAGCACGTAGTTGAGCTCGAACAGCTCCTTGCCCGACGGGCCGCCAGCCACTTCGCCGCGCAGGACGGCGAATGCGGCGAACAGGCACGCGAACAAGATGCAGTCGCTCATCAGGTACAGCCAGAAACCGAAGATGGTGTTCTCGCTGGTGTCGTGATGGGCGTGGTCATGCGTCTCGTCGTGCGAGTGCGCATGCGCGGGGGCTTGCGCCCCAAAGCGGTCAAGAACTTCTGTCGACATCGTTATCAGCCCTGTGCAGCAACGCGCTGCTGGTAGCGGGTTTCGATCTGCTCGACCTCGGCGGCCGGCACGTAGTAGTCGATGTGGTCATCGTTGGCGCGGCGGATGAACGCCACCACCATGCCGACCAGGCCCACGGCGGCCAGCCACCAGATGTGCCAGACCAGCGCGAAGCCCAGTGCCAGGCTCCAGGCACCCATGTAGAAACCGGCGGCGGTGTTCTTCGGCATATGGATCTGCTCGAAGCCGTCGGTACGCATGGTTTCGCCACGGGCCTTCATGTCGGTGAACGCGTCCAGGTCACGCACCACCGGGGTGTGCGCGAAGTTGTAGAACGGCGGCGGCGACGACGTAGCCCATTCCAGCGTACGGCCACCCCACGGGTCGCCCGTCACGTCGGCCAGCTTCTTGCGGTCGCGGATCGACACGACGATCTGCAGCACCTGGAAGAAGATGCCCAGCGCCACGAACACCACGCCCACCACGGCCAGATGCAGCCAGGGCGTCCATTCCGGGTTGTTGGTGTGGTTCAGGCGACGGGTCATGCCCATCAGGCCCAGCACGTACAGCGGCATGAACGCGAAGTAGAAACCGACGATCCAGCACCAGAACGCGCACTTGCCCAGGCGTTCATTCAGCTTGAAGCCGAACGCCTTCGGCCACCAGTAGGTGATGCCGGCCAGGTAGCCGAACAGCACGCCGCCGATGATCACGTTGTGGAAGTGGGCGATCAGGAACAGGCTGTTGTGCAGCACGAAGTCTGCTGCCGGCACGGCCATCAGCACACCGGTCATGCCACCGATCACGAACGTGATCATGAAGCCCAGCGTCCACAGCACCGGCGACGTGAATTGCACGCGGCCACGGTACATCGTGAACAGCCAGTTGAAGATCTTCACGCCCGTCGGGATCGAGATGATCATCGTCGTGATGCCGAAGAACGCATTCACGTTGGCACCAGAGCCCATCGTGAAGAAGTGATGCAGCCACACGATGAACGACAGCACCATGATCGCGCTCGTTGCGTACACCATCGACTTGTAGCCGAACAGCTTCTTGCCCGAGAACGTGGCAATGATTTCCGAGAAGATACCGAACGCCGGCAGCACCAGGATGTAGACCTCGGGGTGGCCCCAGATCCAGATCAGGTTCACGTACATCATGGCGTTACCACCGCCATCGTTCGTGAAGAAGTGCATGTCGAAGTAGCGGTCCAGGCCCAGCAGTGCCAGCGACACCGTCAGCACCGGGAAGGCGGCCACGATCAGCACGTTCGTGCACAGCACGGTCCAGGTGAACACCGGCATGCGCATCAGGGTCATGCCCGGGGCGCGCATCTTCAGGATCGTCACCAGGAAGTTCACGCCGGTCAACAGCGTGCCCAGCCCTGATATCTGCAACGACCAGAGGTAGTAATCCACCCCCACGCCAGGGCTGTAGTCCAGGCCCGACAGCGGCGGATACGCCAGCCAGCCGGTACGCGCGAATTCACCAACGCCCAGCGACACGTTCACCAGCAGTGCGCCGGCCACGAACAGCCAGAAGCTCAGCGTGTTCAGGAACGGGAATGCCACGTCGCGTGCGCCGATCTGCAGCGGCACCACGAGGTTCATCAGACCCGTCATCAGCGGCATGGCCACGAAGAAGATCATGATCACGCCGTGCGCCGTGAACACCTGGTCATAGTGTTCGGGCGGCAGGAAGCCGGTGGAGCCATTGGTGGCCACGGCCAGTTGGGTACGCATCATGATGGCGTCGGCAAAGCCGCGCAGCAGCATGATCAGCGCCACCAGCGAATACATGATGCCGATGCGCTTGTGGTCAACCGAGGTAATCCACTCGGTCCACAGGTAACCCCACTTCTTGAAGTACGAGATCGCACCAAGCAGCGCCAGCCCGCCAAGGGCGACTGCCGTCAGTGTGACCATGATGATCGGCTCATGAAACGGAATCGCCGACAAACTCAATTTGCCAAACATCATTGCTCCTAGATTTGCGCGCCCACGGCCGGCTTGGCCGGCGTGGCCATGGATACACGCTCTTCGCCGAGCGTATTACGCGACGTGCAGACCGGGCCGCCATCGAAACCCTCGCGGGCCATGGCGCGGCCGTCGTGGCCCATGTATTGGTGCAGGACACCCGTGAACAGTCCGTCTTCAACCTTGCCGAAGTACGTCACCGGATCTGCCTCGCTCGGCTTCGCCAGGACCTTGTAGTCCTCCGAGGCCAGTTGCTTGCTGGACGCGCGCACCTGTTCCACCCACTTGTCGAACTCGAAGTTCGTCATGGCGATGGTCTTGAACTTCATGCCCGAGAAGCCGCCGCCGCTGTAGTTGGCGGACATGCCGTCATACGTGCCGGCTTCGTTGGCGATGAGGTGCAGCTTGGTCTCCATCCCGGCCATGGCGTACACCTGGCTGCCCAGTTGGGGGATGAAGAACGAATTCATGATCGAATCCGACGTGATCTTGAAATTCACCGGGGTGTTCACCGGCAGCGCGAGCTGGTTGACCGTCGCGATCTTCAGTTCCGGATAGATGAACAGCCACTTCCAGTTCATCGCCACGGCTTCGACCTGCACCGGCTTGACGTTCGATTCCAGCGGCTTGTAGGGGTCGAGATCGTGCGACGACTTCCAGGTGATGATGCCCAGCGCGATGATGATCAGGCAGGGAATCAGCCAGACCACCACTTCGATCTTGGTCGAGTGCGACCAGTCGGGGTCGTAGGTGGCAGCCTTGTTGCTGGCGCGGTATTTCCACGCGAACACGACGATCAGTACGATCACTGGTACCACGACCAGCAGCATCAGCCAGGTGGCGATCAGGATGATGCCCTTGATATCCACGCCGACCTGCCCTTTCGGGTTCATCAGCGCAAAGTCGCAGCCGGCCAGCAGGAGCAGGCCAAGGCAAGGCAGGTACCGCGTCAGGCGCGGCATTGTTGGTGTCTTCATGTCACGACGGTCTGGTTGCGCCACGCCTGTGCACAAGCGTGGCACCGCCGCCTGCTGCACGGGGCAACGGGCTGGCTGGGCTGGGAAAAACCGGGGACGTGTCCAAAGCTGGCGCGTGCTTTGATGGGGCGAGCAAGCGCCGGCGGACCATGCGGCCGGGCAACGCCGTGAGCGCGGCTGGACAGCAACTGAACGACTGCGTGCGCGAATCGCCTGAGGCGGAAAGCGTGCGCTGAGGTAACCGACTGCCTGAACTGCGATCGGTCCCGGTTCGGAGCAGCCACCGGGACGAGCGTTGTGTCACGATGCCCACGCGATTTCCGCCTGCTTTTGACCACCTCGCCAGCGCAGCAAGAACGGTCTCCGAGCGGATATCGCATTACTTAAAACATCGTGGGCGCGAATGTACCGCAACGCAACATTGCGGGTAAACCCAAACGGAACAGAAACACTGTTCTTTTAATCGGACAATGTTTTTGATGTCGCGCAAAGGAAACAGATCACGCCGTGAACATATCTGCCGATGCGATTCTTCTGGACAAAGCAAAGGGGCCGCGTTCTCGCGGCCCCTCTTTCTCACGCTACGCGCGCGGCTACGAGTAGCGGCGGCTGATCGATTCCGCCACGCAGACCGGACGGTCGCTGCCCTCGCGCTCGATCGTGACTTCCCAGGTCGATTGCGCACCGGTCAGTCCGTTCGGCAGCGGATCAAGCCGCTCCACCTTCAGCAGCTTCACGCGGGCGCGCAGCCGGCTGCCGACCGGCACCGGCGAGGTGAATCGCACGCGGTTCAGGCCGTAGTTGACGCCCATCTTCACGCCTTCCATATGGATGGCCTCGTGCATGAACTTCGGCAACAGCGACAGCGTCAGGAATCCGTGCGCGATCGGGGCGCCGAACGGCGATTCCCGCTTGGCGCGCTCCACGTCGACGTGGATCCACTGATGATCGCCAGTCGCCTCGGCAAACTGGTTGACCTGCTGCTGCGTGATCTCGGACCAGTCGCTGACGGCAACTTCCTGCCCCTGGAGGGACTCCAGTTCTTCCAGCGATGCGATGGTGCGCATAGGGCTTGTCTCCTTTGCTTTATTGGCGAGGGGTGTTCTTGACTTGCTTCCCTCTCCCGCGCGGTGGGAGAGGTTTTTTTCTTGCGCCCCTCTCCCGCAAGGCGGGAGAGGGGCGAAATTCAACAAAACATTTGGCCAGACAACTACGCCGGCCGCCGCTTGTACATGCCCATGCCCTTGACCGTGCAGACCACTTCGCCCTTCTGGTTCGTGCCCACCCATTGCGTCAGCACCACGCCGCGGTCGGGCTTGGACGTGGACGGGCGGGTTTCCAGGATCTTCAGCACGGCGGTCAGCGTGTCGCCTGCGTAGACCGGCTTGATCCAGCGCACCTCGTCCACGCCCGGCGAACCCATGCTGGTCGAGCGGTCGCCCATTGACTGTACCAGCAGCCGCATCATGATGCCGCAGGTCATCCAGCCGCTGGAGATCAGTCCGCCGTAGATGCTGGTCTCAGCCGCCGCCTTGTCGATATGGAACGGCTGCGGGTCGTACTGGCGCGCAAACGCCAGGATTTCCTCTTCGGTGACGTGGTAGCTGCCCAGCGGAATCTCGCTGCCGACCACATAGTCTTCGAAATACATCTTGTTGGACATCGGGGGCTCCAAAGCAAAAAACCGCGCTCGGGGTCACCGGCGCGGTTCAGGTCAGACTTGATCGTCAGGCGGCTTCCTGGAAGCCCGGCTGGCTGGCGAAACGGCCCAGGTGATGGTCCACGTCGCCGAACGTCGTGTTGATCAGCGTCAGCCGCTTGAACATGTGCGCGGCCGGCAGTTCGTCGGTCACACCCATGCCGCCGTGGATCTGCACGGCCTCCTGGCCCACCGAGCGGGCTGCCTGGCCCACGCGCGCCTTGGCGGCCGACACGTAGCGGCGACGCTCTTCCGGCGACGCTTCCTCGAAGCGCGCTGCGGCCAGCAGCGTGATCGAACGCGACTGCTCGGCGTGGATGAACATCTCGACCATGCGATGCTGCAGCGCCTGGAAGCGCGCGATGGGCACGCCGAACTGCTGGCGCGTCTTCGCGTACTCGAGCGTGGCGGCGTTCAGCGTGTCCATCACGCCCACGGCCTCGGCGCACAGCAGCACGGCGGCGTAGTCAGCCGTGGCTTCCACCACGTCGAAACCCTTGCCTTCGGTGCCCAGCAGCGTGGCCGGTGCGTCGGCAAACGTCACGTCGGCGGCGCGCAGGTTGTCGATCGTGCGGTAGTCCTTGACGGTAACGCCAGCGCCGTTCGTGTCGACCACAAACAGCGAGATGCCGTCACGGTCCGACTGGCCGCTGCTGGTGCGCGCCGACACCACGAGCTTGTCAGCCTGGGCGCCGTGGATCACCACCACCTTGCGGCCGTTGAGCTTGCCGCCCTTGGCCGTCACGGTCACGTTGTTCAGTTCATAGCGAGCCTGCGGCTCGTTGAACGCCGTGGCCAGCTTCACTTCGCCGCCAGCCACCTGCTCCAGCAGCGCTTCCTGGCCACCGGCCACCTTCAGTGCATGCGCGGCCACCACGGTGGCGAAGTACGGTTCCACGACCAGGCCGCGGCCCAGTTGCTCCTGCACCACCATCATGTCGACGGCCGTGCCCGAGAAGCCGCCCTGCGCTTCCGGCACCGGCAGCGCGGTCAGGCCCAGCTCCACCAGGGCGCCCCAGGCTTGCGCGCCGTAGCCGGCATCGGTCTTGATGTTCTTCTTGCGCGACTCGAAGTCGTAGCTCTTTTCGACAAAGCGACGGATCGCGTCGGCCAATTGTTTCTGTTCGTCGCCGAGATTGAAGTTCATGTTGCGTGTCTCCTCACAGCCCCAGAATCATCTGGCTGATGATGTTCTTCTGAATTTCGTTGGAACCACCGTAGATCGACGTCTTGCGGTAGTTGAAGTAGAACGCGGCCAGCGGCGCGGCGTCGTCGTAGCCGGTCACGGCGTGCTCGGTCTCGCACTCGAGGTACGGCGTGTCGAACGGCTGGGCGTACGGGCCCACGGCCTCCACCATCAGTTCGGTCAGCAGCTGCTGGATCTCGGTGCCCTTGATCTTGAGCATCGATGCCTCCGGGCCGGGGCCCTTGCCAGCCGCCTCGCTCGACACCACGCGCAGCACGGTGATCTCGAGTGCCATCAGTTCGATTTCCAGTGCGGCCACCTTGGCGCCGAACACCGGATCTTCCAGCAGCGGCTTGCCGTTCTTCTGCTGCTGGCGCGCCACGCGCTTCAGGAAGCCCAGTTCGCGCTTGGACGCGCCCACGCGGGCAATGCCGGTACGCTCGTGGCCGAGCAGGTACTTGGCGTACGTCCAGCCGCGGTTTTCCTCGCCCACGCGGTTTTCCACCGGCACCTGCACGTTGTCGAAGAAGACTTCGTTCACTTCATGCTCTTCGTCGAGCATGATGATCGGGCGCACGGTGATACCCGGCGTCTTCATGTCGATCAGCAGGAACGAGATGCCTTCCTGCTTCTTGGCTTCCGGATCGGTACGGACCAGGCAGAAGATCATGTCGGCATGCTGGCCCAGCGTGGTCCAGGTCTTCTGGCCGTTCACGATGTAGTGCTTGCCGTCCGACGTCAGTTCGGCGCGGGTCTTCAGCGACGCGAGGTCCGAACCCGAACCCGGCTCCGAATAGCCCTGACACCACCAATCGGTGCAATCGAGGATACGCGGCAGGTAGTACGACTTCTGCTCGGCATTGCCGTACTTCATGATCACGGGGGCAACCATCGCCACGCCGAACGGCAGCACGCCGGGCGCGCCGACGCGGGCATTTTCCTCGTCCCAGATATGGCGTTGCGTGGCGTTCCAGCCCGTGCCGCCGAACTCGACCGGCCAGTGCGGGGCCGACCAGCCCTTGCCGGCCAGCGTCTTGTGCCAGCGCACCAGGTCGTCGCGGTTGGGGCGGCGGTGGTTGAGAACCTTTTCGCGGATTTCCGCCGGCAGGTTGGCTTCGAGCCAGCTGCGCACTTCCTGACGGAAGGCGTCGTCGGCCGCCGAGTAGTTGAGATCCATGCCCGTCTCCAGTGGTGGTGCCGGCGGGCGCCGGCCGATTGTTTTACCTGCGCATCGCTGCGCTGGTAAAACCGGGCACAGGATGCTTGTTCAGTGGGCCGTCTGCTTCAAAGCGTCCGGCACGATGAGCGGAAAGGTGTCGATGCCCTCGTCGGCCAGCGCCTGCACGTCCTCGGCGGTGGCCGAACCGCGGATACCGCGTTCGGGCGCCTCCTCGTAATGCATGCGCCGTGCTTCCTCGACGAAGCGCTCGCCCACGTCCTCGGTCTGTGCCAGCACCTGCCGCACGGCCTTCAGGTAGTGCGCCTGCAGCGCCTGCATCATCTGCTGCGCTTCGGCGTTACCTGGTTCGCCATCGCGGCGCTGCGTCGGCGCCGGCTTTGCGGTGGCGCCTGAAAGATTCAGGCGCGGCGCGCTGGGCAGGCGGCTGACCGCATGGTCGCCACAAACCGGACATTGGACGAGATCGCGTGAAATCTGCGACTGCGCATCTTCCTCCGAAGCAAACCAGCCCTCGAAACGATGGTCATGCGCACAGCGCAGGTCGAGCACCTTCATGATCTTTCCAGCCCGTCGGGCAATGTTAGCCGTGAATCGAAATTTTGTGAACGGTCGTGCTAATTTTTTTCGGACCGTTTTTCGCCTGGCAGGATACGTGCGAAACACAATTCCCATGCCGGCGGCGCCAAGCCCCGTCAAACCGAGGGAAAACCCCGCCCCGAGGCGGATGCAAGCTTACAGGATTCGGACGCTACCTGCCCTGCGGCGCCGAGGCCGGCGGCGAGGGGTTGGCGTCCTGCATTGCAGCACGCGCCGCATCGCCGGCATCGGGAAAATGCTGCTTCCGGATGGCTTCGAGTTGCCGCTGGGTCTCGGCGGCATCGAGTCCGCCATGGATGGCGACCGACGCCACATCGGCACGATAGCTGGCGTACTTGCCGGCCCACAGCGCGTCGTCGCTGCGCTGTGCATCGAAGCTCCGCACCGCATCTTCTCCGACATTGGCGCGCAGGAATTCGCGCAATGCGGCGGGGCTGGCCCCTTTTTCGCGCAGGGCCTGAAACTGCTGCGTCAGCGCCTGCGCACGCGGCAGGGGAGCCGGCTCCGCCCGTGCGCCCTGGCCGGCCTGGAGGCTGGCAAGCATCCGCTGTTCGCGGTCTTCGTCGTCGCCGTACCAAATACGGGCGACCTCGTCTCCCAGATACTCGCGCCGCATGTCGGAACGCTTGCGCAGGAACTCCGCGATCCGGGGCAGCTCTTCGGCATTCGACACGTTGGGATGGCGGGCAAAGCCGTACGACTTCAGCAGCGCGTCGTGGGCATCCATGTAGGACACGAAACGCCTGGCCAGGTCCAGCGCCTGGTCACGCGCGAGCGGCGCGGATTGCGCCAGCGTCTTGACGATGTGGTCGTTCAGCCTAGCAATCTGCCGTTCACGATCCGGCTTTGGAAGACTGGCGAGGAAGTATTCGAACAGGTCCCGCGTTTGCCGCGTGACACGCAGCCGCCCTTTCGCATCGATCTGGAGCCCATCAGGTGCGTTGGTGTCGCTGCGGGCTGCGCCGTCGTCTCGGCCCGGAACATTCCCTGCCGCCTCGATCCGTGCCGGAACGCCGACGCCGGAACGCGCCACCTTATCGGGCGTCGCTTCATCGGTTTGCCGGTAGGCAAAAATGGTGGCGGCGGCAATGACCGCCGCCACCGCCACCCACCCCCTGCCGATACGGTTCACAGGCCGGCCAGTTTCAGACGGTTGACATGCTGCCGGATGACTGCGACCGGGTCGGCCGACCACAGGCCGCGCAAGCCGAGAATCTGGTTCACCTCGTCGAAGTGGTTCCAGGCATAGATGCCCAGCTCCTTGCCGAAGCGCGCGCTGCATACCGACACGAATCCGTCATTGCTGCCGCCACCGCGCGACACGATGAGCTGCCCGACCGGAACGAACACCAGATCGGATGGATCCAGCACGTTCGTGCCCGACGCATTGCCCATCCATGAGTACAACAGCTGCGTCTGGCCATTCCGGACCTCGGACTCGCCAGTCGGTGAGCTGCAAGTCGCGGGCAACCCGGCGCTGGGATACATCGCGTTGTATTGCGCCGAGCCTTCGGTCGAAAGCTGCTGCTGCGCGGCCAGCGCATCCTGCGGCAAAGGCTGGCCGGACGTGAGATCGATCGCGTACCCGATCAGGTTGAACACCAGGCTGAGTGTCACCTGGACCGCATAGGGTTGCTCGCCCGAGAAATCGAACAGCTCCATGCCTTTGTGCGGCGTACCGATCGTGGTCACGGACACCACGTTGTTCGGCAGCACGGTGGCCGCATAGCGCGAGCTCAGGCCGCCCATGCTGTGGCCGATCAGGTTGAACTTGGTCGGACCATTCACGACCATGAAGTCCTGCATCCACTGGACCAGTTGTCCACCGCGCCGGTCGGGCCCCTCGCCATTCACCGCGCTGAGCTGCACGACGTAGACTTCCGCGCCGTTGTTCGCGAGGTCCTCTGGAATGCCGTAGAAATAATTGGCGAGACTGAGATACTGCGAAGTCCCCAATCCTCCGTGGACGAGAATGATGGGGTACTGGGTACTCGCATAATCTGACGGCGTCGCGTGTGCCGGGGCCGGCAACAGCGAAATCAGTGCCGCGGCGGCGAGCGATGCAAATCCGGAAATCGTCCTGCGTAGCATGGGTGCCTCCTTTGATTCGCGGCGCGCCAACTGCGGCGCGCCCACAATCTGCCGTCAGGCATTGCGAAGCCCAAGGCCATACCCATGCTATGAAGAGAAATTCCTTGTTTCAATGTGACACTGCAAGGACAGCAATTGCCACGACTGAAGCGGGAAAGCCGGTCAGCCGGCGACCCGCGTCACCGGAAACGGCGGCTCGGCCTGCTCGCCCGGCTGCCATGTTCCCGAGACGATCTTTTCAAGCCAGAACGCGCCGATGATCGTCTTCACATCGGTAATGCGGCCTTGCCGCACCCAGTCGATCACCTGCCCCACCGGCGTGATGAACGTCTCCAGGAACTCGCCGTCGTCGAGCTTCGACTCGCCGGCCGTCAGGTCACGGGCCAGGAACAGGTCGATGAACTCGGTCGAATAGGAAATCACCGGGTGGATGCGCGTCAGGTAGTCCCAGCGCTTGGCGGTGTAGCCGGTTTCTTCCAGCAACTCGCGCTCGCCGCAACGTTGCGCGCCTTCCTGCGGATCGAGCTTGCCGGCCGGGAATTCGAGCATCACCTCGCCCACCGGATAACGGAACTGACGCTCCATCAGCACCGTGCCGTCGTCGAACAGCGGAATCATCATGACCGCGCCCGGATGCAGCACGTACTCGCGTCCCGTCTGCTTGCCGTCGGGCAGGCGGACGATGTCTTGCTTGAGCGTGAGGAATTTGCCGCGATGGATGGTGGCCGATGCAACCGGCGTTTCGCGGAGATGGTCGTCCGAGACGTCAGAAGTCTGGGGCGACGCGGAAGAAGTCTTGTCGGTCATGAACGCTCCGGGTATGCGACGGCACCGGAGCGGGCAAGCCCTCAGGCCGTGCGATGTTTGACCAGGTATTGCCAGGTGAAGCCCGGGAAGGCAAACACCAGCATCATGCAGGCAGTGATGGCGTAGAACTGCCAGCCCTGCGGGAAGGCGTTGCCGAGGCTCGCTTCCACCGCAAAACCGGCCACACCGGCCACCACATACCAGACGAACAGTTCCCCCACGCGCAGCCACAGCGGCTTGCGGGCCCACTTCAGGCCCACCGCCGCGAACAGGCGCTGGTTGACGAACGGGAGGTTGGCACAGACCAGTGCCAGCAGGATGACAAACCAACCGCCCGCCGAGGAACTCATGACGTCACCTTGTTACGTTACGACGCCAACGTGGCGCGAATGGCCTCGTAGCACAGGTTCATGAGCGCCGCCGGGAACAGACCCAGCAGGATCACGGCCAGGCCATTCAGGCTCAGGATCGAGCGCACGCCCGCCGACGCTTCCAGCGGCTCTTCTCCGGTCGGTGCGTCGAAGTACATCAGCTTCACGATGCGCAGGTAGTAGAACGCGCCAATCAGCGAGAACACCACCGCCACCACGGCCAGCCAGCTCATGCCGGCCTTGACCACAGCCGACAGCACGGCCAGCTTGGCGTAGAAGCCGACGGTCGGCGGAATGCCGGCCATCGAGAACATCATCACCAGCATCAGCAGCGCAAACCACGGATGACGGCGCGACATGCCCTTCAGGTCGTCCAGCGTTTCGGCCTCGAAGCCCTTGCGCGTGCGGATCAGGATCAGGCCGAACGTGCCGAGCGTGGTCAGCATGTACGTGATCGAGTAGAACATCGACGCGCTGTACGCATTGGCTGCGCCATCCGCCTTGTTCGCCACCACGCCGGACACCAGGCCCAGCAGGATAAAGCCCATGTGCGAGATGGTCGAGTACGCCAGCATCCGCTTCAGGTTCGTCTGGACGATTGCGGTCAGGTTGCCGATTGCCAGCGAGATGATCGACAGCACCACCAGCATCATCTGCCAGTCGGTAGCCAGCGGCAGCAGACCTTCCACCAGCAGGCGCATGATCAGCGCGAACGCGGCAACCTTCGGGCCGGCGGCGATCAGCAGCGTCACCGCGGTCGGCGAGCCCTGGTAGATGTCCGGAATCCACATGTGGAACGGTGCGGCGCCGAGCTTGAACGACACGCCCGCCACGATGAACACCACGCCGAAGGCCAGCATCGTCATGTTGACGCGGCCCGACTCCACCACGCGGAAGACTTCACCCAGGTTCAGCGAACCCGTTGCGCCGTACATCATCGACATGCCGTAGAGCAGGAAGCCCGAAGCCAGCGCACCCAGCACGAAGTACTTGATGGCCGATTCCGACGTCACGCGCGACTCGCGGCGCAGTGCCACCAGTGCGTACGACGACAGCGACAGCAGTTCCAGGCCCAGGTACAGGGTCAGGAAGTTGTTGCCGGTGATCATCACGAGCTGGCCGCCGAGCGTGAACAGCGCGAGCATGTAGAACTCGCCGGCGAACATGTCGCGCGCACCGAGGTAGGTACGCGTGTAGATCAGCGTCAGGAACATGCCCAGCGAGCAGAACGCCGACAGCACGTTGGCCATCGGGTCCACCACGACCAGGTTGGCGAACACATAGTGCGTTTCACCGTTGGCCGCATCCAGCGCGAACCAGAAAGTCAGGACCAGCGTGGTGATCAGCGACAACGGGTACGCCACGCTGGTGCGGCCCTTGCCGCGCGCTAAGTCGATCCAGTTGATCGCCGCGATGGCGACCGCCAGGAAAATGATTGGCGCCACCGGGGCCAGGCTAGAGGACGATTGCATGATATTTCTCTCCCCCGCTTACAGCTTGGACTGTGCCACGTGGGACAGCAGGTTCACCACCGAGGCGTGCATCACATCGGTGAAGGGTTTCGGGTACAGACCCATGTACAGCGTCAGGATGGCCAGCAGACCGAACATCAGGAATTCACGCTTGTTCAGGTCCACCAGTTCGCGCACATGCTGGTGCACGATGTCGCCAAAGATCACGCGCTTGACCATCCACAGCGAGTACGCTGCGCCCAGGATCAGGGCCGTGGCAGCCAGCAGGCCAATCCAGAAATTGAACTTGACCGATGCCAGGATGACCATGAACTCGCCGACGAAACCCGAGGTAGCCGGCAGGCCGCAGTTGGCCATGGCGAAGAACACCGAGAACGCAGCGAACCTCGGCATCACGTTCACCACACCGCCGTAATCGGCGATCTGGCGCGAGTGCACGCGGTCATACAGCACGCCGATGCCAAGGAACATGGCACCCGACACGAAGCCGTGCGAGATCATCTGGATGATGCCGCCTTCCACGCCGAGGTCGTTGAAGATGAAGAAGCCCAGCGTCACGAAACCCATGTGGGCGATCGACGA
Source organism: Cupriavidus pauculus (assembly GCF_022179805.1). Taxonomy (GTDB): domain Bacteria; phylum Pseudomonadota; class Gammaproteobacteria; order Burkholderiales; family Burkholderiaceae; genus Cupriavidus; species Cupriavidus pauculus_E. Next base: position 462,387 of record NZ_BPUO01000001.1, read on the forward strand.
ATACGCCACCAGCTTCTTCATGTCGGACTGCACCAGCGCCACCAGGCCGATGTAGATCACCGCGACCAGCGAGATCGTGATGATGAACGGGGCCATGTAGTGGCTGGCGTCCGGCGCGATCGGCAGCGAGAAACGCAGGAAGCCATAGGCACCCAGCTTCAGCATGATCGCGGCCAGCACGACGGAACCACCGGTCGGTGCTTCCACGTGGGCGTCGGGCAGCCAGGTGTGCACCGGCCACATCGGCACCTTCACGGCAAAGGCCATGAAGAACGCCAGGAAGATCAGGATCTGTTCTTCAAACGTGAGCTTGGCCTGGTGCCAGCTCAGGATGTCGAACGTACCGGTCTTGTTGTACAGGTACAGCAGGGCAACCAGCGTCAGCAGCGAGCCCAGCAGCGTGTAGAGGAAGAACTTGAACGCGGCATACACGCGGTTCGGACCACCCCAGACACCGATGATGATGTACATCGGGATCAGCGTGGCTTCGAAGAACACGTAGAACAGCATGCCGTCCAGCGCGCAGAACACGCCGACCATCAGGCCCGACAGGATCAGGAACGCGGCCATGTATTCGGCCACGCGCTCGGTGATCACTTCCCAGGCCGAGATCACGACGATCACGGTGATGAACGCGGTCAGCACGACGAACCACATCGAGATGCCGTCGACGCCCAGGTGATAGGCGATGTTGAAGCGCTCGATCCACGGCGCCTGCACGACGAACTGCATTGCAGCCGTCGACGTATCGAAGTGGAACACCAGCGGCAGCGTCACGACGAAGCTGGCGATGGCGCCGAACAGCGACATCCAGCGCACGAAGCACTTGCTGCGGTCGGAACCGAACATCAATACCAGCAGGCCGAAGAAGATAGGCAGCCAGATTGCGAGAGACAGAACCATTTGTTTGTTTTCCTTACTCGGTGCCTATCACTTGGTGCCTATCACGCCAGTGATCGTCAGCGTCAAAAGCACCAGCATGCCGATGATCATCGCAAAAGCGTAATGGTAGATATAGCCGGACTGCAGGTAACGGCTGGCCGCGGCGAACGACGCCACCACACGAGCCGAACCGTTGACGAACAGGCCGTCGATGAAGCTCTGGTCACCGCCCTTCCACAGACCCGTACCCAGCAGACGCGCACCGCGTGCAAACACGGCCTGGTTGATCGCGTCCATGTAGTACTTGTTGTCCAGCAGCGTGTAGATACCCGAGAAGCGTTGCTTGATGGCGGCAGGAATGTCCGGGCGCTTCATGTAGAAGAACCACGACAGCACCACACCGGCAATGGCCAGCCACAGCACCGGGGTCGTCAGCGAATGGATCGCCATCGGTACCCAGCCGTGGAACGCCTCTTCCAGTTCCTTCATCGCGTGGTGGTTCTCGCCGACGAAGATCACGTCCTTGAACGCGATGCCGTGCTTGAAGAACTCGCCGAACAGCATCGGCTCGATCGCGATGGCACCGATGATCACCGACGGGATGGCCAGCAGCACCAGCGGCAGCGTCACCACCCACGGCGACTCGTGCGGCTTCTGGCCAGGAGCCAGGCCATGATGATGGTCGTCGCCGTGCGCGTCTTCCTCGTCATGGTGGTCGTGGTGGTCGTCGTGAGCGTGGGCCTTGCCGAAACGCTCTTCACCGTGGAACACCAGGAAGTACATGCGGAACGAGTAGAAGGCGGTCACGAACACACCAGCCAGCACCGCGAAGTATGCGAAGCCCGAACCGGCCAGGTGCGACTCGGCCACCGCCTCGATGATCGAGTCCTTCGAGTAGAAGCCGGAGAAGAACGGCGTACCGATCAGCGCCAGCGAACCCACCAGCGACGTGATCCACGTGATGGGCATGTACTTGCGCAGGCCGCCCATGTTGCGGATGTCCTGGTCGTGGTGCATGCCGATGATGACCGAACCGGCGCCCAGGAACAGCAGTGCCTTGAAGAACGCGTGCGTCATCAGGTGGAACACGGCCACCGAGTAGGCGGAAGCGCCCAGTGCGACGGTCATGTAGCCCAGCTGCGACAGCGTGGAATACGCCACCACGCGCTTGATGTCGTTCTGGATGATGCCCAGGAAGCCCATGAACAGCGCGGTGATCGCGCCGATGACCAGCACGAACGACAGCGCGGTGTCCGACAGTTCGAACAGCGGCGACATGCGCGCCACCATGAAGATGCCGGCGGTCACCATGGTTGCCGCGTGGATCAGTGCCGAGATCGGGGTCGGGCCTTCCATCGAATCAGGCAGCCAGACGTGCAGCGGGAACTGCGCCGACTTGCCCATCGCGCCGATGAACAGGCAGATGCAGGCCACGGTGATCATCAGCCAGTCGGTACCCGGGAACAGCACGGTCGCCAGTTGATCGCGCTGGGCGAACACGTCCGTGTAGTTCATGCTGCCGGCGTATGCCAGCAGCAGGCCGATGCCGAGGATGAAGCCGAAGTCGCCCACGCGGTTGACCAGGAACGCCTTCAGGTTGGCGAAGATCGCGGTCGGACGCGTGTACCAGAAGCCGATCAGCAGGTACGAGACCAGGCCCACGGCTTCCCAGCCGAAGAACAGCTGCAGGAAGTTGTTGCTCATCACCAGCATCAGCATCGAGAAGGTGAAGAGCGAGATGTAGGCGAAGAACCGGTTGTAGCCGGGGTCTCCGTCCATGTAGCCGACGGTGTAGATGTGCACCATCAGGGAGACGAAGGTCACTACGACCATCATCATCGCCGTCAGCGAATCGACCAGGAAGCCGACTTCCATCTTCAGCGATCCGAGGGCCATCCATTCGTACACGGTGGCGTTGTAGCCGGCGCCGTCGATCACGTCGAGCAGCACCATCACCGACAGGACGAATGCAATGGCAACGCCCAGGATCGTGGAGGTGTGCGCCACGGCCCGGCCGCCGCGCGACTCCGAGGAAAACGTGCCGAAGAACTTGGTACCGAACAGACCGGCTATCGCGGCACCGGCGAGCGGTGCCAGCGGAATCGCCAGCAGCAGGTTGGGGTTGAGCGTGGTTGCCATAGGACGCTTAGTGGTATGCGGTCGGGATGCGGTCTTGGTTCATGTCGTGTGCGTGCATGTCAGCCCTTGAGGGTATCCATGTCGTCCACGTTGATCGTGTCCAGGTTTCGGAACAGCACGACCAGAATTGCCAGACCGATAGCCGACTCGGCGGCGGCCACCGTGAGGATGAAGAAAACGAAAACCTGTCCGGCCAGATCGCCCATGTAGTGCGAGAAGGCGACGAAATTCATGTTCACCGCAAGCAGCATCAGTTCGAGCGCCATCAGCAGCACGATGACGTTCTTGCGGTTCAGGAAGATGCCAACGATGCTGATCGCGAAAAGGATGGCACCGAGGACGAGAAAGTGAGCGAGAGACAGCACAGCGGGTTCTCCGGGCTTAGTTCTTGTTGGCGGTGCCCGTGGCATCCGCTTCGGCCCGGCGTTCGGCCGGCATCTTTACCATGCGCACGCGATCTTCGCGGCGTACGCGCAGCTGGGCACCCACGTCCTGTGCCTTCACGTCCTTGCGGCGGCGCAGCGTCAGGGCCACGGCGGCAACAATGGCCACCAGCAGGATGATGCCGGCCACTTCGAACGCGTACACATAGTCGGTGTAGATCAGCTTGCCCAGCGCGGCGGTATTCGAGTAGTTCGGATCCTGCGCGCCCGGCGGCAGCACGGCGTTGGTGGTGCCGATGAAGTTGCGCACCAGCACGATCGCCATTTCGGCAATGATCAGCGCACCGACGATCGAAGCCATCGGCACGTATGTCCAGAAGTCGCGGCGCAGGTGCTCGATGTCGATATCGATCATCATCACCACGAACAGGAACAGCACCATCACGGCGCCCACGTAGACCAGCACGAGCAGGATGGCGAGGAACTCGGCCTTCAGGATCATCCAGATCGCCGCGGCGGTGAAGAACGCCAGGACGAGGAACAGTGCGGAATGCACCGGGTTCTTCGCCGTGATGACTTTCAGTGCGGAGAGCACCAGCACCAGGGCGAAGGCGTAGAAGATGGCTGTCGTGAGTTCCATGGTCCCTATCGGATCCTCTTTGGGCCGCGCCAGCCCGGACTGCCCTTCAGGGGGCGGCCCGCGCATCGGCAGCGGTTTGCTTCTCTTGGTTGTGCCCCTGCGGGGCACGTCAAATTCATTGTCGGGTCCGGCACACCGTGCCTCGCCCGTCCTGCCGGCTTAGCGGTACTTCGCGTCCGCAGCCTTGGCCGCGGCGATCTGCGGCTCGTAGCGGTCGCCCACTGCCAGCAGCATGTCCTTGGTGAAGTACAGGTCGCCGCGCTTCTCGCCGTGGTACTCGAGAATGTGCGTTTCGACGATGGCGTCGACCGGGCAGGCTTCTTCGCAGAAGCCGCAGAAAATGCACTTGGTCAGGTCGATGTCGTAGCGCGTGGTGCGGCGGGTGCCGTCGTCACGTACATCCGACTCGATCGTGATGGCCAGGGCCGGGCACACCGCTTCGCACAGCTTGCATGCGATGCAACGCTCTTCCCCATTGGGGTAGCGGCGCAGTGCGTGCAGGCCGCGGAATCGCGGCGACATCGGCGTCTTCTCTTCCGGGAACTGGACAGTCACCTTCCGGGCGAAGAGATAGCGGCCGGTCAGTGCCATGCCCTTGAAGAGTTCCTTCAGGAGCAGGCTGTTGAAAAAGTCCTTGATGGCGAGCAGCATGACGATTGCGTCCTAAGTATTTCAGCGCGGTGCGCCCTGCCCCACTGGGCGGCGCACCATCGCCTGGCCTCTTAGTGCCAGATGTTCCAAGGCGACTTGATCCAGATCGCCACAATGATCAGCCAAGCCACGGTCAGCGGGATGAAGATCTTCCAGCCCAGACGCATGATCTGGTCATAGCGGTAACGCGGGAACGAAGCTCGAATCCAGATGAACACCGACAGCAGCAGGAATACCTTGATCACCAGCCAGAAGAAGCCCGGGATCCAGTTCGTGAGCACGCTCGAGAACGGCGGCGCCCAGCCTCCCAGGAACATCAGCGAGGTCATCGTCGAGATGATGATCATGTTGATGTACTCGGCCAGGAAGAACAGCGCGAACGTCATGCCCGAGTATTCGATCATGTGACCGGCCACGATTTCCGATTCGCCTTCCACCACGTCGAACGGGTGGCGGTTCGTTTCAGCCACGCCCGAGATGAAGTACACGGCGAACATCGGCAGCAGCGGCAGCCAGTTCCACGACAGGATGTTGATGCCCATGTCCGCGAAGTAGCCGGTGTTCTGGCTGATCACGATCTGCGACAGGTTCAGGCTGCCCGCCACCATCAGCACGGTGACCAGCGCGAAGCCCATCGCGATTTCGTACGACACCATCTGCGCGGCGGCGCGCATCGCACCGATGAACGCGTACTTCGAGTTCGACGCCCAGCCTGCCAGGATCACGCCATAGACGCCCACCGAGCTGATGGCCATCACGTAGAGCAGACCCGCGTTGACGTTGGCCATCACCACTTCGGCCTGGAACGGGATCACCGCCCACACGGCCACGGCCGGCACCAGCACCATCAGCGGCGCAACCAGGTACATGACCTTGTTGACCTGCGACGGGAACATCACTTCCTTGAGCAGCAGCTTCAGCACGTCGGCAATCGGCTGCAGCAGGCCCAGCGGACCCACCCGGTTCGGGCCGATACGCACGTGCATCCAGCCAATCAGCTTGCGTTCCCACAGAATCAGGTAGGCCACGCACAGCAGCACCGGCACCACAATGACCACGGCACGGATCAGGATCCAGATCAGCGTCCAAGCGCTGCCGAAGATGGCCTGGCCCTGCGAGGTAATGAGATCGATCATGTTGCTATCTCGCTCTTCTTATACGGTGGCCGTGGCGGCGGTGTTCTGGCCGGCCGACAGGTCGATGGCTTTCTCAACGGTGACGGTACCGAACAGCGCGCCCAGCGTTGCAGCAGCCACGGTAGCGGCCGGCACGCGCACGGTGTTGGCCGGCAGCGTCTTTTCCAGCGCCGCGGGCAGCACCACGCTTGCACCGTCCTGCGTCACGCGCACCGGATCGCCAGCCTGCACACCGAGCTTGTCGAACAGCTCGGCCGACAGCGCCACCTGCATCGCACGGCGCGAGGCCGCGGTCAGCTGCAGCGAATCGGCACGGCGCACGATCGGATCAGCGTGGTAGATCGGCACATCGGCGATACGCTCGATACCGTTGGCGGCAGCAGCCGTCACGCGGATCGCGGCGTCGGTCGCGTTGTCGAGCGCTTCCGGAGCCAGCTTGACCAGCGCCGCATCGCGCACGGCCTCGGCCGTATCGAAATCGAAGCCTGGCACATCCAGCAGGTTGCCCAGCACGCGCAGGACCTTCCAGCCCGGACGCGATTCACCCAGTGCACGCACCACGCCGTTGAAGCTCTGGGCACGGCCCTCGGCATTGACGAACGTACCGGCGGTTTCGGTGAACGGCGTGATCGGCAGGATCACGTCCGCGTATTGCATGGCGGCTTCCGAACGGAACGGCGACAGCACGACAACGGTACCGGCCTGCTGCAGCGCGGCCACGGCCTGGCGTGCATTGGCGGTATCGAACTCGACTTCGGCGTTCAGCACGACGTAAGCGCGGCGCGGCGCATCGAACATGGCTTGCGCATTGGCACCACCCTTCTGCGGCAGCGCGCCGGCAATGTAGCCGCCGACGGTGTTGGCCGCTTCGGTCAGGAAGCCCAGCGTGGCGCCCGTTTCCGTGGCGATCCACTGTGCCAGCGCGTGCAGCGCCGAGAATTGCGGATGACGCACGGCCTCGTTGCCGAGGAACACCGCACGGCGCTCACCCGACAGCAGCGCATCGGCCACCGACTTCGCGGCGTCGCCACCGTCAAAGCCATCGGTACCAGCCGGAGCGGCCACGCCCTTGGCGGCGGCCACGGCGCGCGCTACACCAGCCAGCGCGGCGGTCCAGCCCGACGGGGCCACGTCGATACGTGCGGCAACCGGCATCAGCAGGTCTTCACCGCCGGCACCGATCACGGCCACGCGGGCACCCTTCTTCACAGCTTGACGCAGGCGCGATGCCAGCAGCGGCTGATCCTTGCGCAGCGATGCGCCAATCACCAGCGCGCGTTGCAGCGTGGTCACGTCGGCGACCGGCATGCCCAGCCACGGCGCACCCTTCAGGGCAGCCGAGAAATCGGTCTGGCGCAGGCGGAAGTCGATGTTGTCGCTACCCAGGCCACGTACCAGGTTGCCCAGCAGGAACATTTCTTCCAGCGTGCTGTGAGGGCTGGCGATAGCGGCGATCTGGTCGGCGCCATGGTCGCGCTTGATGCTTGCCAGGCCGTTGGCCACGTATTCCAGCGCGGTCTGCCAGTCCGTTTCCATCCATTCGCCACCCTGCTTGAGCATCGGGCGGGTCAGGCGGTCGGCGCTGTTCAGGCCTTCGTACGAGAAGCGGTCCTTGTCCGAGATCCAGCACTCGTTGACGTCTTCGTTTTCCAGCGGCACCACGCGCATCACGCGCTGGTTCTTGGTCTGGACCACGAGGTTGGCGCCCACGCCGTCGTGCGGCGACACCGACTTGCGGCGTCCCAGTTCCCACGTACGGGCCGAGTAGCGGAACGGCTTGCTGGTCAGCGCGCCGACCGGGCACAGGTCGATCATGTTGCCGGACAGTTCCGAATCCACGGTCTGGCCGACGAACGTCGTGATTTCCGAGTGCTCGCCGCGGTTCAGCATGCCCAGCTCCATCACGCCGGCCACTTCCTGGCCAAAGCGCACGCAGCGGGTGCAGTGGATGCAGCGCGTCATCTCCTCCATGGAGATCAGCGGGCCCACGTTCTTGTGGAACACCACGCGCTTTTCTTCCTTGTAGCGCGATTCCGATGCACCGTAGCCCACCGCCAGATCCTGCAGCTGGCATTCGCCGCCCTGATCGCAGATCGGGCAGTCGAGCGGGTGGTTGATCAGCAGGAATTCCATCACGGACTTCTGGGCCTTGACGGCCTTTTCAGAGTTCGTGAAGACCTTCATGCCGGGCGTCACCGGGGTGGCGCATGCGGGCAGCGCCTTGGGCGCCTTTTCCACTTCGACCAGACACATGCGGCAGTTCGCCGCGATGGACAGTTTGCGGTGGTAGCAGAAGTGCGGGATGTAGGTGCCCAGCTTGCTGGCCGCTTCCATCACGAGGCTGCCTTCCGCAACCTCTACCTTCTTGCCGTCGATCTCGAGTTCAACCATGTTCTGCCACGCTTCAGGAATGGGCCGGGACCATGCACTGCTTGTGTTCGACGTGATATTCGAACTCTTTCCAGTAGTGCTTGAGCATGCCGCGTACCGGCATCGCCGCGGCATCGCCGAGTGCGCAAATCGTGCGACCCATGATGTTTTCCGCGACGTTATTGAGCAGGTCCAGGTCTTCCTGGCGGCCTTCTCCGTGTTCAATACGATTCACCATGCGATAGAGCCAGCCGGTGCCTTCACGGCACGGCGTGCACTGGCCGCACGATTCTTCAAAGTAGAAATACGACAGGCGCAGCAGCGACCGCACCATGCAGCGCGTCTCGTCCATGACGATCACGGCGCCCGAGCCCAGCATCGAGCCGGCCTTGGCGATCGAGTCGTAGTCCATGGTCGACGCCATCATCAGGTCGGCCGGCACCACCGGCGCCGACGATCCACCCGGGATCACGGCCTTGAGCGCCTTGCCACCGCGCATGCCGCCCGCCAGCTCCAGCAGCGTGGAGAACGGCGTGCCCAGCGGAATTTCGTAGTTGCCCGGACGCTCGACGTCACCCGAGATCGAGAAGATCTTGGTGCCGCCGTTGTTCGGCTTGCCGATCTTCAGGTATTCCTCGGGGCCAACGGCCAGCAGGAACGGCACCGCGGCAAACGTCTCGGTGTTGTTGATCGTGGTCGGCTTGCCGTACAGGCCGAAGCTGGCCGGGAAAGGCGGCTTGAAACGCGGCTGGCCCTTCTTGCCTTCCAGCGATTCCAGCAGCGCGGTTTCCTCGCCGCAGATATAGGCGCCGTAGCCATGGTGGGCATGCAACTGGAAGTCGAAGCCCGAACCCAGGATGTTGTCACCCAGGAATCCGGCCGCACGCGCTTCCTCGAGGGCTTCCTCGAAGACCTTGTACTCGTTCCAGATTTCGCCGTGGATGTAGTTGTAGCCCACGGTGATGCCCATCGCATACGCACCAATCGCCATGCCTTCGATCAGCGAGTGCGGGTTGTAGCGAATGATGTCGCGATCCTTGAACGTACCCGGCTCACCTTCGTCGGTGTTGCAGACCAGGTACTTCTGGCCCGGGAACGTACGCGGCATGAAGCTCCACTTCAGGCCGGTGGGGAAACCCGCGCCACCGCGGCCACGCAGGCCCGAGGCCTTGACGTCGGCAATCACCTGCTCGGGCGGTACCTTCTGTTCGAGGATACGACGCAGCTGCGCATAGCCGCCACGCTTGACGTAGTCCTCGAGGTGCCAGTTCTTGCCGTCCAGGCCGGCCAGGATCAGCGGCTTGATGTGACGGTCGTGCAGAGAGGTCATGTTACTTGTCCCCCTTGGCGGCGGCTTCGGACTTGAGCTCTTCGACGAGGGCGTCGAGCTTGTCGTCGCTCATGAAGCTGCACATGCGGGTGTTGTTGACGATCATCACCGGTGCGTCGCCGCAAGCGCCCATGCACTCGCCCTCTTTGAGGGTAAAGCAGCCGTCGGCGGTGGTTTCGTTGTAGTCGATCCCGAGCTTGCGCTTCAGGTATTCGCCAGCCCGCTCGCCGCCCGACAGTGCGCACGGCAGGTTGGTGCAGACGGTGAGCTTGTACTTGCCCACCGGCTTGGTGTCATACATGTTGTAGAACGTGGCCACCTCTTCCACCCACACGGGCGGCATTTCCAGGTAGCTGGCGACGAACTGCATGACTTCGGGGGAAACCCAGCCCACCTCGCCCTGTGCCACGGCGAGTGCCGCCATCACGGCCGACTGCTTCTGGTCGGTCGGATACTTCGCGATCGCGCGATCGATTTCCTTGAGAGCTTCTGCTGATAGCATGGTCATTGCAGTAATACGGCGAAGCCCCGCCTTGATGCGTGGCTTCACTGGTTTGCAGCCGTCGCTGCCATGTTCTGCCGGTCCGGAACGCTCCAGCGCATTCCTAACCAATCCGTCGCAGGCAAGAAGCACCTGCCGCCACCGTTACCGCCGGGGCCGGCCGAACACGCCCGGATCGTCGTCCGGGCAACGGCCTGTAACGGGTTACCTGAGGTAACCCTTAGCGGTCGATCTCGCCGAACACGATGTCCTGCGTACCGATGATCGTGACCGCATCCGCAATCATGTGTCCGCGCGCCATTTCGTCCAGCGCGGCCAGGTGGGCATAACCCGGCGCACGGATCTTCAGGCGGTACGGCTTGTTCGCACCGTCCGAGATCGCGTAGATACCGAACTCGCCCTTCGGGTGTTCCACCGCGGCATACGCCTCGCCCGGCGGCACGTGGATGCCTTCCGTGAAGAGCTTGAAATGGTGAATCAGCTCTTCCATGTTCGACTTCATGTTCACGCGCGACGGCGGTGCCACCTTGTGGTTCTCGGTGATCACCGGACCCGGGTTGCGGCGCAGCCAGTCGATACACTGCTTGATGATGCGATTCGACTGGCGCATTTCTTCCACACGCACCAGGTAGCGCGAGTAGCAGTCGCCAGCCGTGCCAACCGGAATGTCGAAGTCGAGCTGGTCGTACACCTCGTACGGCTGCTTCTTGCGCAGGTCCCACTCGATGCCCGAACCACGCAGCATCGGACCGGTGAAACCAAGCTGCAGCGCGCGCTCGGGGCTGACCACGCCGATATCGACAAGACGTTGCTTCCAGATACGGTTATCGGTCAGCAGCGTCTCATATTCATCCACGTACGTCGGAAAACGATTCGTGAAGTCTTCGATGAAGTCCAGCAGCGAGCCCGAACGTGCTTCGTTCATGACCTTGATGGCGCGCTCGTTGTGGATCTTCGACGCACGGTACTGCGGCATCGTGTCCGGCAGGTCGCGATAGACGCCACCCGGACGGTAGTAAGCCGCGTGCATGCGCGCGCCCGACACCGCCTCGTACATGTCGAACATGTCCTCGCGTTCACGGAACGCGTACAGGAACACCGCCATCGCGCCAACGTCCAGTGCGTGGGCGCCGATCCACATCAGGTGGTTCAGCAGGCGGGTGATTTCGTCGAACATCACGCGGATGTACTGGGCGCGGATCGGCACCTCGATGCCGACCATCTTCTCGATCGCCATCACGTACGCGTGTTCGTTGGACATCATCGACACGTAGTCGAGACGATCCATGTAGGGAACGTTCTGGATCCAGCTCTTCTGCTCGGCCAGCTTTTCCGTGGCACGGTGCAGCAGGCCGATGTGGGGGTCGGCACGCTGGATGACTTCGCCGTCCAGCTCCAGCACCAGGCGGAGCACGCCGTGGGCTGCAGGGTGTTGGGGACCGAAGTTGAGGGTGTAGTTCTTGATATCTGCCATGACGCCGTTCTCAGTGCTTCGTGCCGCCGTAGTTATCCTCGCGAATCACGCGCGGCGTGATTTCGCGCGGCTCGATCGTCACCGGCTGGTAGATGACCCGCTTCTGCTCGGGGTCGTAGCGCATTTCCACGTAGCCCGAAACCGGGAAGTCCTTGCGGAACGGATGGCCGACGAAACCGTAGTCGGTCAGGATGCGGCGCAGGTCCGGGTGGCCTTCGAAAACGATGCCATAGAAGTCGAACGCTTCGCGCTCGAACCAGTTCACCGAACTCCAGATGTCGATCAGCGACGGCACCACGGGCAGGTCGTCGTCCGGCGCGAACACGCGCAGGCGCAGACGCCAGTTGTGCTTGACCGACAGCAGATGGGTCACGGCGGCAAAACGCAGGCCGGCCCAGGCGCCTTCGGCATAGTCGGAATAATCCACGCCACAGACGTCGATGGCCTGTTCGAAATGCAGCGACGGGTCGTCGCGCAGCAGGCGTGCAACGTCAAGCGAGTCGGCGGCCTTGACGACCAGCGTCAGTTCGCCAGTGGCCTCGGTCAGGTTCTGCACGCGCTTGCCCAGAACTTTCTCGAGGGCGGCCTTGAGGGTATCGAGGTTCGCCATGTCAGCCCTTGCGCGCGATGGTGTTGGTACGCTTGATCTTGTTCTGCAGTTGGATCACGCCGTAGATCAGCGCTTCCGCCGTCGGCGGGCAGCCCGGAACATAGATGTCGACCGGCACGATGCGGTCGCAGCCACGCACTACCGAATACGAGTAGTGGTAGTAGCCGCCGCCATTCGCGCACGAACCCATCGAGATCACCCAACGCGGTTCCGCCATCTGGTCATAGACCTTGCGCAGCGCGGGGGCCATCTTGTTGCACAGCGTACCGGCCACGATCATCACGTCGGACTGACGCGGCGACGGACGGAAAATCACGCCAAAACGGTCCATGTCATAACGTGCTGCGCCGGCGTGCATCATTTCCACTGCACAGCAGGCCAGACCAAACGTCATGGGCCACAGGGAACCCGTACGGGTCCAGTTGATCAGCTTGTCAGCGGTTGTCGTGACAAAGCCTTCGTTGAGAACGCCTTCGATTGCCATTTCACATCACTCCCAATCGAGCGCGCCCTTTTTCCAGATGTAGACGAAGCCCACGATGAATTCCAGCAGAAACACGCCCATGGCGATGAATCCCGGCCAACCGATGTCCTTGAGGGCAACGCCCCAGGGAAACAGGAAGGCAGTTTCGAGATCGAACAGGATAAAGAGGATGGCGATGAGGTAATAGCGCACGTCGAACTTCATGCGCGCATCCTCGAATGCCTCGAAGCCGCACTCGTACGGCGACAGCTTCGCTGCGTCAGGCTTGTTGGGACCGAGAATCCTGCCAATGGACATCAGCGCTACACCGAGCACGATGCCAAAGAGGATGAAGATGAGGACGGGGAAGTAGGCTTCGAGAGTCAAGGTACGGCCAGCCTTATCTGGAATGTTGTCAACAGCACCAGCTAGCGGCGACCTGTTGCCCACCCCAGGCGCCATCCCGTCATAGCTACGGCGCCGCCTTGCGGACTGCCGGAGAGCCAATGCTGCAGCCCATGCATGACATGGATGCGACATTGACTTCCGATCAATTGTTTGGTGCCGACGGCGAGACTCGAACTCGCACAGCTTTCGCCACTACCCCCTCAAGATAGCGTGTCTACCAATTTCACCACGTCGGCTGGGGGAGAAACAATATTGCCTTGCGCCGGGTTTTTACACCCTACGAAGCGTTGCCTCGGAGATTTCTCCTTTGGCTTTCGCCCCGCGCTGGGGAATCGTTTCAAGCCCTGCATTCTAACGCATGATTCCTGATTTGTTCAATGCACAACTACAAATTAAATCAGGAATCCGCGAACACACTGTTCGATTATTGCGCAGATGCCAAAGCTTACTTCGGTACAGCAGGCGCGGCCGGAGCCGACGCGGCAGCAGCTGCCGGTGCGGATGCTGCCGGCGCCGAAGCCGATGCTGCCTGGGGTTGCTGGGCTGCGCCCATGACACCCAGCGAAGCCTGCGGCTTGTAGTTGCCCAGCAACGTCAGGCCCAGCGTGCAAGCGAAGAACAGCGCCGCCAGAACAGCCGTGGTGCGCGAGAGAAAGTTCGCCGAGCCCGAGGCACCGAACAGGCTGCCCGATGCACCGGACCCGAACGCGGCGCCAACGTCGGCACCTTTGCCATGCTGCAGCAGGACGAGGCCGATCACGCCAAGCGCGGACAGAACCTGCACGACGACCAACAGAGTCTTGAAAATTGCCATTTGGTTAAATTCGTTTCGTACTTGCCTGATCAGACAGTCGCATCCGGCATTCAGGCGTTGCCGATCGCGAGGAAATCATCCGCCTTCAGCGAGGCGCCGCCAATGAGCCCCCCGTCGATGTCGGACATGGAAAACAGTTCGGCCGCATTGTCGGGCTTCACGCTGCCGCCGTACAGGATGGCCATGCGTTGGGCCACATCCGCATTCTTGCCGGCCACTTGCACGCGCAGCGCGGCGTGCACGGCCTGGGCCTGCTCGCTCGTAGCCGTCTTGCCGGTACCGATGGCCCACACGGGCTCATAGGCCAGAACAATTCGATCAAGCTGCTCGATAGACAGCGCGTCGAGCACAGCTTGCAACTGGCGACCCACCACGGCTTCGGTCTGACCAGCCTCACGTTCGGCCAGCGTCTCGCCGACGCAGACCACGGGGACCAGGCCCGACTCCAGCGCGCGCAGCGCCTTGGCGGCCACCGTCGCGTCGGTTTCAGCGTGGTACGTACGGCGCTCCGAATGCCCGACCAGCACATAGGCACAGCCGAATTCGGCCAGCATCGGGGCAGCGACTTCGCCGGTGAATGCACCCTTGACCTCGGCCGAGGTGTCCTGGGCGCCCCACGCCACCTGGGTTCCGGTGAGCAGCGACTGGCACTGGGCAAGATAGGGGAACGGTGCGCAAACAGCCAGTTTTGCCTTGGCCGGCGCTGCCTTGATGCCTTCCAGCAGGGCCGCGTTGGCGGCAAGGCTGCCATGCATCTTCCAATTGCCGATGACCAGCTTTTGTCTCACAAGGGTCCCCTCTTTAAATCAAACCGGCTATTGTAGCGTGGTCAAGGGGGTGCCGCCAGCGCGTGGCGGACAATTGCAGACGTCCAGTGGTCATCGGCCCACAATTGCGCGGGTGATGGCGCAACCGCAACCGAGCGAACCAAATTACCAGGTCAGCACGATCTTGCCGGTGTGCTCGCTCGATTCCATCAGACGATGGGCATCGGCGGCCTGGGCGGCCGGGAACACCTTGTAGATCACCGGCTTGATCTTGCCCGACGCCAGCAGCGGCCAGACGTTCTGATGCAACGCCTGCGCAATCGCGCCCTTGAACGATGCCGGACGCGGACGCAGCGTCGACCCCGTGATCGTGATACGGCGGCGCAGGATGTCGCCCAGCGGAATCTCGGCCTTGCCGCCGCCCAGCAGCGCGATGATGACGATGCGGCCATCATCGGCAATGCACGACAGCTCGCGCGCCAGGTAAGAGCCGGCCACCATGTCGAGAATCACGTCGACGCCCTTGCCTTCCGTCAGCGCCTTCACTTCGGCCGCGAAATCCTGCGTCTTGTAGTTGATTGCACGATCGGCGCCCAGCTCCTCGCACGCCTTGCATTTGTCGTCGCTGCCGGCGGTGACGAACACCTTGAAGCCCATGGCCTTGGCGATCTGGATGGCCGTGGTACCGATGCCGCTCGAGCCGCCCTGGATCAGCAGCGTTTCCGCCGCGCCGCGCGGGCCCTTGCCAAGCCGGCCACGGTCGAACACATTGCTCCACACCGTGAAGAAGGTCTCGGGCAGCGCCGCTGCCTCGATATCGCTCAGGCCTTCCGGCACCGGCAGGCATTGCTCGATCGGTGCCGTGCACAGCTCGGCGTAACCGCCGCCCTGCACCAGCGCGCAAACCCGGTCGCCGGCCTTCAGGCCAAAGCGGTTCGCCGGATTCGACAGGTCACCACCCACGACCACGCCCGCCACTTCCAGGCCCGGCAGGTCCGACGCGCCCGGCGGCACCGGATAGTTGCCGGTTCGCTGGAACACGTCGGGACGGTTGATGCCGGCCGCTGCCACGCGAATCAGGATCTCTCCAGCCTTGGGCTCCGGATCGGGACGCTGGGTTTCCTGCAGGACTTCAGGGCCGCCGTATTCACGGATTTCGATGGCTTTCATGATCGCTCCTCATCAATGTCGTATTGCATCGCGCGGCACTCATCCGCACGATCGCAGGGGGGTCGCAGTAAAGACTGACGGGCAGTGTAAACAAAAAAGCGGCTGGACATCGCCAGCCGCTTTTTCGGGTACTGCAGGTATGACTATGCGTCGCTACAGCTTATTGCTGTTGCTCCGGCGAAGCCGGCGCTGCCGGCGCATCGCCTTGCTGGACGATCGGGCTGATGCTGCCGCCCTCTTCGGCCAGTGCGGCCTTCAGCGACAGACGCAGACGACCCTTCTCGTCGGCCTGGATCAGCTTCACGCGCACGTGCTGGCCTTCCTTTAGCCAGTCCTTGATGTCCTTGACGCGCTCGTTGACGATCTCGGAGATATGCAGCAGACCGTCCTTGCCCGGCAGGATGTTCACGATGGCACCGAAGTCCAGCAGCTTCAGCACGGTACCAGCGTAGATCTTGCCCACTTCGGCTTCGGCGGTGATGCCTTCGATGCGGCGCTTGGCTTCAGCCATGCCGTCGGTCGACGTCGACGCGATGGTGATCGTGCCGTCTTCCTGGATGTCGATGGTCGTGCCGGTTTCCTTGGTCAGGGCCTGGATGGTCGAACCACCCTTGCCGATGACTTCGCGAATCTTGTCCGGATGGATCTTCATCGTGATCATGCGCGGTGCGTGTTCCGACAGCTCGGTACGCGCATGGCCCATCGCTTCCTGCATCTTGCCCAGGATGTGCATGCGGCCGTCACGGGCTTGCGCCAGTGCCACCTGCATGATTTCCTTGGTGATGCCCTGCACCTTGATGTCCATCTGCAGTGCCGTGATACCTGCATCGGTACCAGCCACCTTGAAGTCCATGTCGCCCAGGTGATCTTCGTCGCCCAGGATGTCGGTCAGCACGGCAAACTTGTTGCCTTCCAGGATCAGGCCCATGGCCACGCCGGCCACATGCGCCTTGACCGGAACGCCGGCGTCCATCAGTGCCAGGCAGCCGCCGCAGACCGAAGCCATCGACGACGAACCGTTCGACTCGGTGATTTCCGAGACCAGGCGGATCGTGTAGGCGAATTCGTCTTCCTTCGGCAGCACCGGAATCAGCGCGCGCTTGGCCAGACGGCCGTGACCGATTTCACGACGCTTCGGGCTACCCACGCGGCCGGTTTCGCCGGTGGCGAACGGAGGCATGTTGTAGTGAAGCATGAAGCGGTCGCGGTATTCACCGGCCAGCGCGTCGATGATCTGCTCGTCGCTCTTGGTGCCCAGCGTGGCCACTGCCAGCGCCTGGGTTTCACCACGCGTGAACAGCGACGAACCGTGGGCGCGCGGCAGCACCGACGAACGGATTTCGATCGGGCGCACGGTGCGCGTGTCGCGGCCGTCGATACGCGGCTCGCCGGCCAGGATCTGGCCACGCACGATCTTGGCTTCCAGGTCGAACAGGACGTTGCCCACTTCCACCTTGTCGGCTTCCACGCCGGCTTCGGCCAGCTTGGCCTGCACGGTTGCGTAGACTTCCTTGAGCTTGGCGCTACGGGCCGACTTCTGGCGCAGCTGGTAGGTTTCCTGCAGCAGCGGCAGAGCGATCTCGCTGACCTTGGTGATCAGCGCTTCGTTCTTGGCAGTCGGTGCCCAGTCCCACTCAGCCTTGCCGCCTTCGCGCACCAGGTCATGAATCGCGTTGACCGCGACTTGCATCTGCTCGTGGCCGTACACAACGGCGCCCAGCATCACGTCTTCCGACAGCTGCTTGGCTTCCGATTCCACCATCAGCACGGCGCGCTCGGTACCGGCAACCACGAGGTCCAGTTCCGAAGCGGCGATCTGCGAACGGGTCGGGTTCAGCAGGTACTGGCCGTCCTTGTAGCCGACGCGCGCGGCGCCCACCGGGCCATTGAACGGAATGCCCGACACGGCCAGCGCGGCCGACGAAGCGATCAGGGCCGGGATGTCGGCCGGCACTTCCGGGTTGATCGACAGCACGTGGATCACCACCTGCACATCGTTGTAGAAGCCTTCCGGGAACAGCGGACGCAGCGGACGGTCGATCAGGCGCGAGGTCAGCGTCTCGTTTTCCGACGGACGGCCTTCACGCTTGAAGAAGCCACCCGGGATCTTGCCGGCGGCGTAGGTCTTTTCGATGTAGTCGACGGTCAGCGGGAAGAAGTCCTGGCCCGCCTTCGGGCTCTTGGCTGCCACCACGGTGGCCAGCACCACGGTGTCTTCCACGTCGACGATCACGGCGCCCGAAGCTTGGCGGGCGATTTCGCCGGTTTCCATGCGGACCGTGTGCTGGCCCCACTGGAATTCCTTGACGATCTTGTTGAACATGGTCATGAGCGTTCCTTGAATCATGCTTGCCTGCCGTAAACAGTTACGGCGGGCCGACGCCTGCGCTCGCAGCGGCAGGCGAACTGCCGGAATTGTCCCGGTCCGCAGTCTCAGGGAAGTGCTATGCCATTCCATCGCGCCACCGTCGAAACAGCTGGTGACGATGCACGTACGCGATGGAATGACACAAAACCCCGTTTCCTTGGCCGGCTCCGGTGTCTCAGAGCTACAGAAAGAGCGAGGTAACTTACTCCGTCGCACAGCATGGCGCAACGGCGTACGGGCAAATTCGCCCGAAATTATAGTGAAACAAACATCACATCAACGCTTGGCCCGGCGGGAATCCTCCGGACCAGAAAAGCAAAATGCCTGCCCCAGCAGTGCTGGCGCAGGCATTACGGCCTCACGAGAAATCGTGCGAGTACAACGCTTGCAGGATTCGTGCTGCCATCCGCAGACCTTACTTACGCAGGCCCAGGGCTTCGATCAGGGCGCGGTAACGGTCGGCGTCGTTGGCCTTGAGGTAGTCCAGCAGACGACGACGACGGCTCACCATGCGCAGCAGACCGCGGCGGCTGTGGTGGTCCTTCATGTTGGCCTTGAAGTGCGGGGTCAGTTCGTTGATACGGGTGGTCAGCAGAGCGACCTGGACTTCGGGGCTACCCGTGTCGTTGGCACCGCGGGCGAACTTCTGGATGACTTCGGACTTGTTGGCAATTGCCATGATGTTTTCCTTTCACTTGCGACCGCCGCAGCACGGGATGTGCCACCTGCGTCGTGCCTTGCATTTCACTTGGCATCTGCCCCCCGCAGCCAGATGGCTCACGGACGACAGCCGCGCATTATAGCCGAATTCCGCCCCGTGGCGAAGCCCGGCCCCGCACCGGCCGTCAGTTGCGTGCCGGGCGCTCCATCCTGCACGTGGTGGGCAGCGTGGTCTGGGCGGTCTTGAGCTTCTTCACGGTCCGGAAGCCGTAGCCGGAACCCTCGTTGTCGAAGCGCACCTCACCGCCCTGCCGGGCCATCATCGACACGTAGAGCGGCTGCAGCACCTGGTGGTCGTCGGCGCGCACGGTGGCCTCATGGAAGCCGTTCGTGAAGCGCATGTTCTCCAGGGCGTAGGCCACCGCCACGGCGTCGGTGGAACCCGCCTGCTCGATCGCGCGCACCAGCATCTCCACCATCATCTGCATGCGCAGGTGCACGTAATCGTCACGCGGATCGGGGTAGCGCGTGCGGAACGCCTGGTAGAACGCATCGGAGGCAGCGCCGCCCACATTCGGATGCCATTCCGCCACCGCCAGGACGCGACCCACGCCAGCATCGCCCATCGCCGCCGGCGCGCCCAGGCCGTTGCCATAGAACGTGTAGAAACGCGCCTTGAGCCCGCCCTCGCGCGCCGCCTTGACCATCAGCGTCAGGTCGTTGCCCCAGTTGCCGGTGATCACCGCATCGGCGCCGCTGGCCTTGATCTTGGCGATATACGGCGCGAAATCCTTGATCTTGCCGATCGGGTGGAACTCGTCGCCGACGACCTGGATATCGGGCCGCTTGGTGGCCAGCATCTCGCGCGCCGAACGGGCCACCTGGTGACCGAAGCTGTAGTCCTGGTCGATCAGGTAGACCTTGCGCACCGCGTGCTCGCTGCGGATGGCCTCGGTCAGCGCCTGCATCCGCATGTCGGCACTGGCGTCGAAGCGGAAATGCCAGAAACTGCAATTCTCGTTGGTCAGGGTGGGGTCGACGGCCGAATAGTTCAGGAACAGCACGCGTGCGTCGGGCTGCCGCTGGTTCTGGCGATTGATGGCCGCCACGAGCGCACTCGCCACGGCCGAGCTGTTGCCCTGCAGGACGAACGGAATTCGCTTGTCGACCAGCCCGCGAAACTGGATCAGGCTCTCATCGACATTGCCCTTGCTGTCGAACGTCACCAGTTCCAGCGGGCGGGCGCCGTCCGGCAGCTTCACGCCGCCGCGCGCATTGACGCGCTCGACCGCGATCCGCAGGTTGCGCACCACGGCCTCGCCGGCATTGGCAAACGGCCCGGACAGCCCGTCGATCATGCCCAGCCGGATCGGCGCGCCCGACGGCTGCTGCGCCATCGCGGTGGTGGCTGCGCAGCACAGTGCCACGGCAAGCCAGCGCCGCAGCCCATTCACTCGGATACTGCCCATCTACACTCCAGATTCCCCTGCAAAGCCGCGATGGTACACACATTGCAGCCGTGCCCGCTACACTACGACTACCGCACTTTTTTGCAACAGATCAATGAACATGACGCAACACTCCAGAGGTACGCGGCACTGGATCGTCGCGGTAGCGCTGGCAGCCAGCACCCTGGCCGGCTGCGGAGCGCTGGGCCCTGCCCTGGCGCCGGTCAACACCGGGCTCAAGCTGGTAGGCCAGCCGCAATCCGCGGTCGAGGCGACGTTCGGCAAGCCCACCGACGTGTACCGGCTCGACGACGGCACCACGCGCTGGTTTTATTCAAAGCAGCCGCTAGGCGAATATTCCTACGCAGCGGATTTCGACCGCGACGGCAAGCTGACGAATTTCCGCCAGATGCTGACCACCACCGAGTTGTACAAGGCGCAGGTCAACGTCTGGACCAAGAAGGACGTGCTGGAGCATTTTGGCGCGCCGCGCGAACCGATCGAGTACTACTCGCGGCTGAAGCAGGAAGCGTGGAGCTACCGCTTCCTGCATGAGGACCAGTGGTACTCGATGTTCAACTTCATGTTCGACGATGCTGGCGTGCTGCGTCGCACGCTGATCACCCCCGACCCGCTGCGCGAACGGCCGGACCCGCGCTGAGCGGCGCCACAACGACAAACCGCCCGGCCATGCGGGGTACGCAACGAGCCGGGCGGTCCATGACGGCTGGGGCCTTGTGAGCCCCCGCCATCGCATTCGCAGGAATCAGGTCAGGTAAAGGTCAGATCTGCGGATTGATCTTCTGCACAGCCTTGTCGTGCAGCTTGTTCAGTGCGGCCAGGTAGGCCTTGGCCGATGCCGCCACGATGTCCGGGTCGGTGCCCACGCCGTTGACGATGCGGCCAGCCCTGGAAAGGCGCACCGTCACTTCGCCCTGGGCCTGCGTGCCGGCCGTGATCGCGTTCACCGAATACAGCACCAGCTCGGCACCGCTGTTCACGCGACCCTCGATGGCGTGCAGCGTGGCATCCACGGGGCCATTGCCCTCTGCCTCGCCGGTGTGCTCGGCACCGTCGATGTTGAACACCACGCGCGCATGCGGACGCTCGCCGGTTTCCGAACGCTGCGACAGCGACACGAAACGATAGTGCTCGTTGGCGTGTTCCTGCTCTTCGTCGGAGACGATGGCCATGATGTCTTCGTCGAAGATCTCGGCCTTCTGGTCGGCCAGTTCCTTGAAGCGGGTGAACGCGGCGTTGACTTCGGCTTCGCTCTCCAGCTCGATTCCCAGCTCTTGCAGGCGCTGCTTGAACGCGTTGCGGCCCGAAAGCTTGCCGAGCACGATCTTGTTCGCGGTCCAGCCCACATCTTCCGCACGCATGATTTCGTACGTGTCACGCGCCTTGAGCACGCCGTCCTGGTGAATGCCGGAAGCGTGGGCGAATGCGTTGGCACCCACCACTGCCTTGTTCGGCTGCACCACGAAACCGGTCACCTGCGACACGAGCTTCGAGGCCGGCACGATCTGCGTGGTGTCGATGCCGACATCCATGTTGAAGTAGTCGCGGCGCGTCTTCACGGCCATCACCACTTCTTCCAGGCTCGTGTTGCCGGCGCGCTCGCCCAGGCCGTTGATCGTGCATTCGATCTGGCGGGCGCCACCGAGCTTCACGGCGGCCAGCGAATTGGCCACGGCCATGCCCAGGTCGTTATGGCAGTGCACGGACCACACGGCCTTGTCCGAATTCGGAATGCGCTCGCGCACCGAACGGATCAGTTCCGCATAGCCTTCCGGCACGGCATAGCCGACGGTGTCGGGCAGGTTGATGGTGGTAGCGCCTTCGGCGATCACGCCTTCGAGCACGCGGCACAGGAAGTCCATGTCCGAGCGGCTGCCGTCTTCGGGCGAGAACTCGATGTCGTCGGTGAACTGGCGAGCAAAGCGCACGGACAGACGGGCCTGTTCATAGACCTGGTCCGGCGTCATGCGGAGCTTCTTCTCCATGTGCAGCGCCGACGTGGCGATGAACGTGTGGATACGGAACGAGTTGGCGGGCTTCAGCGCCTCGGCGGCACGGGCGATGTCCTTGTCGTTGGCGCGGGCCAGCGAGCAGATCGTCGAGTCCTTGACCACCTGGGCAATCGAGCGGATCGCCTCGAAATCGCCATTGGAGCTGGCCGCAAAGCCGGCCTCGATCACATCGACCTTCAGGCGCTCGAGCTGACGTGCAATGCGGATCTTCTCCTCGCGGGTCATCGACGCACCGGGCGATTGCTCGCCGTCGCGCAAGGTGGTGTCGAAAATGATGAGTTTGTCAGACATTTTGTGGAGCTCCTGGGCTGTACTTATGTGCTGGTCCGCCGTCCCGCTTTTCACGACACCGGGCATTCGGATCGAAATGCAAAACGCCCCGGCGTGCATGAATGCAGGCCGGGGCGTTTAAAAAATCCTGGTGATTTCCGCGCCAGGGCGGTAACCGATTCCCTTAGCGCGCGCGCGTCCCGACCTGATGGCCTAGTAGGCCACCTAGGGTGGTGCGAGCGATTAGGGTCTGGCGCGAAATCATGTCGGCGACTATAGCCGGTTTGCCGCAGGTGCGCAACCGGGTTATTTCGGAGGAATGCGCAGCTTCTGGCCCGGATAGATCTTGTCCGGGTGCGTCAGCATCGGCTTGTTGGCCTCGAAGATCTTGTTGTACTCGGCACCGTTGCCGTAGGCCGCCTGGGAAATGGCCCAGAGCGTATCGCCCTTCACCACGGTGTGCCATTGCGACTCGGCCGTCTCCACATTGACCGACATCTTGTCCTCGACCGAATCCACGCCCTGCACGTTGCCGCAGCACAGGATGATCTTCTCGCGCGTAGCCTGGTCCGGCGCCACGCCAAACACGGTGACCTTACCCTGCGAGCCGTCCACGGTCACGGTCAGCCCGGTGGCGGACAACCCCATCTGCGCGATATACGCCTCGATCGCGTCCCCGGCCGCCCGGTTGGCCGCATCGGCATTTGCCGCCGCGGCCGGATCGGCGCCAGCGGGTGCCGGTGCCGCCTGGGCCTGGCCCTTGCCGAACAGTTTTTCTCCCGCTTCCTTGATGAAGTCGAACATGCCCATGACATTCTCCTTGAGGTTGTGGAACGAAAAAACAAAGGGCGCCCACGAGCGCCCTTTCTTGAAGATCCGGTCAGTTGCCGTTTCCGGAACCGTTGCCGCCAGCCGGCCGCGACTTGCCAGCCCCGCCGGGATGACCGTGCAGCGCACGCCAGGCCCACAGCAGGTAGCCGGAGATCGCGTAGGCCACGAACAGGCCAAACAACGCCACCGGCGGATCGGACGACACGATCACGAACAGCACCAGAACCAGCACCATCATGCCGAACGGTACGCGGTAACGCACATCGAGCGCCTTGCCGCTGTAGAACGGTGCATTCGACACCATCGACAGGCCTGCATAGAGCGTGATCGCAAAGGCCACCCACGGCATCCACAGCTCCTTGACCGGCAGCTTGTTGTCGATGGCCAGCCACACGAAGCCGGCCACCAGCGCCGCCGCCGCCGGGCTGGGCAGCCCCTGGAAGAAGCGCTTGTCGACCACGCCGATATTGGCGTTGAAGCGCGCCAGGCGCAGGGCCGCGCAGGTGCAGTAGACGAATGCCGCGATCCAGCCCCACTTGCCCAGGTCGTGCAGGATCCACTCGTACATCACCAGCGCCGGCGCCACGCCGAACGACGTCATGTCCGACAGCGAATCGTACTGCTCGCCGAAAGCACTCTGCGTATTGGTGATGCGCGCCACGCGGCCGTCCATGCCGTCGAGCACCATGGCCGCGAAGATGGCGATGGCGGCCACGTCGAAACGCATGTTCATGGCCTGCACGATCGCGAAGAAGCCCGCGAACAGTGCCGCCGTGGTGAAGGCGTTGGGCAGCAGATAGATGCCGCGCCGGCGCGGCCGCACGTACTCGATGTCGTGCTCGTCGGCTTCGTCGTAGGCGGCGTCGTTGCGCAGCTGGTTATGGCGGAACGGTCGCAGGTGCGTCACGTTTCCGCTGCCTGCGCGCTTGTTACGTCGGTTGAAGGCACCCATGCCTGGTCTCCTGTCGCTGACCGGTCCGGCCTCAGGCCTGGACGTCCAGCTCGGCGAGCACGGTCGCCGAAGCCGACACCTTTTCGCCGATCGTCACACGCGGACGGGCATCCACGGGCAGGTACACGTCGACACGCGAGCCAAAACGGATGAAGCCATAGCGCTGGCCGCGCGACAGCGTGTCGCCCACCTTGGTGTAGCACAGGATACGTCGTGCCACCAGTCCGGCCACCTGCACCAGCGTCACCAATTGGCCGTCCGAGGCACGGCGCACCACCACTGCATTGCGCTCGTTTTCCAGCGATGCCTTGTCCAGGTCGGCGTTGACGAACTTGCCCGGGAAGTATTCGAGCTTCTCGACCTTGCCGTCCACCGATGCACGGTTCGAATGCACGTTGAACACGTTCATGAACACGCTGATCTTCAGGGCCTCACGGCCGGCGTACGGGTCCTGGGTCTTCTCGACCACCACGATGCGGCCGTCAGCGGGCGCCAGGATGGCGTTGGGGGCCGACGGAATCGGTCGCGGCGGGTCCCGGAAGAACTGCAGCACGAAAACGGTGATGATCCACAGCGGCAACGCCCACCAGAAACCCGCGCTGACATGAACCAGCAGCGAGATGATGAAAGCGCCGGCCAGGAACGGCCAGCCTTCACGGGCGATCAGCGGATGAGGATAGTTCATGCAAGCGATGTTCTGTTGGTCGCATCAGGTTCTACAAACCCGCGGTCAAATCCGCCGCCTTTTGGGGCAAACGGGCCTGTCGATGCGAAATATAAGAAAAAATCAGGCCTGCGCCTGAAAAAGTCCGACAAGGATAACAAAAAGCCGCCCAGTCTCCGCCGAAATGTCTTATCTAATCGATGAGACCGGCGGCCGACTGGGCGGCTGCGGCACTGCAAGGCACCCGGCCGCTTACGGCCAGGCGCCCTGCTCCTGCCCGATACTGCTTAGTTCTTCGACTGGTCGACCAGCTTGTTCTTGGCGATCCACGGCATCATCGCGCGCAGCTTCGCACCCACTTCTTCGATCTGGTGCTCGGCCGTCAGGCGGCGGCGCGAGATCAGCGTCGGAGCGCCGGCCTTGTTTTCCAGCAGGAAGCTCTTGGCGTACTCACCGGTCTGGATGTCGGTCAGGCACTGCTTCATGGCCTTCTTGGTCTCTTCCGTCACGACGCGCGGGCCGGTAACGTATTCGCCATATTCGGCGTTGTTCGAGATCGAGTAGTTCATGTTGGCGATGCCGCCTTCGTAGATCAGGTCCACGATCAGCTTCAGCTCGTGCAGGCACTCGAAGTAGGCCATTTCCGGAGCGTAGCCGGCTTCCACCAGCGTCTCGAAGCCAGCCTTGATCAGCTCGACGGTACCGCCGCACAGCACGGCCTGTTCGCCGAACAGGTCGGTTTCGGTTTCTTCGCGGAAGTTCGTCTCGATGATGCCGGCACGGCCGCCGCCGTTGGCGGTGGCGTACGACAGAGCGATGTCACGGGCGGCGCCGGACTTGTTCTGGTGCACGGCGATCAGGTGCGGCACGCCGCCACCTTGCGAGTACGTCGAACGCACCGTGTGGCCCGGGGCCTTCGGGGCGATCATGATCACGTCCAGGTCGGCACGCGGGATCACGGCACCGTAGTGCACGTTGAAGCCGTGGGCGAAGGCCAGCGCGGCGCCTTCCTTGATGTTGGCGTGCACTTCGTTCTTGTACACGTCAGCGATCTGCTCGTCCGGCAGCAGGATCATGACCACGTCGGCGCCCTTCACTGCCTCGGCCACTTCCTTGACCTGCAGGCCGGCGTTGACGGCCTTGTTCCACGACGCGCCGCTCTTGCGCAGGCCGACCGTCACATTGACGCCCGATTCCTTCAGGTTCAGCGCGTGGGCATGGCCTTGCGAGCCGTAGCCGATGATGGTGACGTTCTTGCCCTTGATGAGGGAGAGGTCGGCGTCCTTGTCGTAAAACACTTTCATGATGGTTCCTTCAATTTCTCAAATCTTGGTATTGGGGTGGCGACGCGACGTCTACTGATCTGGAGTTCGTCGCGCCGCTTCGGGATACTGCTGTCGGCTTGTGGCCGTGCTCTGTTGCCGGGGGCGCCGGTCAGACCTTCAGGATGCGCTCGCCACGGCCGATGCCGGAGCCGCCCGTGCGGACGGTTTCCAGAATCGCAGTGCGGTCGATGGCATCGAGGAACGCATCCAGCTTGCCGCCGTTGCCGGTCAGTTCGATGGTGTACGTCTTTTCGGTCACATCGATGATGCGGCCACGGAAGATGTCGGCGGTGCGCTTCATTTCCTCGCGCTCCTTGCCCACGGCACGCACCTTCACGAGCATCAGCTCGCGCTCGATGTGCGCGCCTTCGGTCAGGTCCACCACCTTGACCACCTCCACCAGGCGGTTCAGGTGCTTCGTGATCTGTTCGATCACGTCATCCGAACCCGAGGTGACGATCGTCATCCGCGACAGCGACGCGTCTTCGGTGGGCGCCACCGTCAACGTCTCGATGTTGTATCCACGGGCCGAGAACAGGCCCACCACGCGCGACAGCGCGCCCGGTTCGTTTTCCAGCAGGACCGAGATGATGTGTCGCATTACAGGTCCTCCGCGCCGAGCAGCATTTCGGAAATGCCCTTGCCGCTCTGGACCATCGGCCACACGTTTTCCGTGGGATCGGTCTGGAAGTCCAGGAACACGGTGCGGTCCTTCAGGCGGAACGCCTCGCGCAGCGCCGGCTCGACGTCGGACGTCTTCTCGATGCGCATGCCCACGTGGCCATACGACTCCGCCAGCTTCACGAAGTCGGGCAGCGCCTGCATGTAGGAATGCGAGTAACGGTTGTCGTACTCGATTTCCTGCCACTGGCGCACCATGCCCAGGTAGCCGTTGTTGAGCGAGCAGATCTTCACCGGGGTGTCGTACTGCAGGCAGGTCGACAGTTCCTGGATGCACATCTGGATCGAGCCTTCACCGGTGATGGTGACGACTTCCTTGTCCGGGAATGCCTTCTTGATGCCCATTGCGTACGGCAGGCCCACGCCCATCGTGCCCAGGCCGCCGGAGTTGATCCAGCGGCGCGGCTCGTTGAACTTGTAGAACTGCGCAGCCCACATCTGATGCTGGCCGACGTCGGAACAGATGAACGCGTCGCCCTTGGTCAGTTCCCAGATCTTTTCCACCACGTACTGCGGCTTGATGATCTCGGAATTGCGGTCGTACTTGAGGCAGTCCACCGAACGCCATTGCTCGATTTGGTCCCACCACTTGGCCAGTGCCTCGCGGCGCGGCTTGACGTCGCTGGCCTTGATTTGGGCGATCAGTTCCTGCAGCACGTCCTTGACGTTGCCGACGATGGGAATATCCACCTTGACGCGCTTCGAGATCGACGACGGGTCGATGTCGATATGGATGATCTTGCGCGCCTGGGCCGTGAAGTGAGCCGGGTTGCCGATCACGCGGTCGTCGAAACGCGCGCCGATGGCGATCAGCACGTCGCAGTTCTGCATGGCCATATTGGCTTCATACGTGCCGTGCATGCCGAGCATGCCGACGAACTGCTTGTGCGTGCCCGGGAACGCGCCCAGGCCCATCAGCGTGTTGGTGACCGGATGACCCGTCAGCGCCGCCAGTTCGCGCAGCTCTTCGCTGGCGTTGGCAAGCACCACGCCGCCGCCCGTGTAGATGTACGGACGCTCGGCGCCCTGCAGCAGCGCCACGGCCTTGCGGATCTGACCCGAGTGACCCTTGTTCACCGGGTTGTACGACCGCATGTCGACGGCTTTCGGGTACTCGAACTTGCAGGCGTTGCGCGACACGTCCTTCGGGATATCGACCACCACGGGGCCCGGACGACCGGTTGCCGCGATGAAGAATGCCTTCTTGATCGTCGCAGCCAGGTCGCGCACGTCCTTCACGAGGAAGTTGTGCTTGACGATAGGCCGCGTGATGCCGACGGTGTCGCATTCCTGGAACGCATCCTGGCCAATGGCGTGGGTCGGCACGTTGCCGGTGATCACCACCATCGGGATCGAATCCAGGTAGGCGGTGGCGATGCCGGTCACGGCATTGGTCACGCCGGGGCCCGAAGTCACCAGTGCGACACCAACCTTGCCGGTCGCGCGGGCATAGCCGTCAGCGGCATGCACGGCGGCCTGCTCGTGGCGCACCAGGATGTGTTCGAATTTCTTTTGCTTGTGGAGCTCGTCGTAGATATAGAGCACTGCGCCGCCGGGGTAACCCCAAACGTATTCGACGCCTTCTTCGGCAAGTGCGTTGACGAGGATTTCCGCTCCGATCATTTCGCGAGCGGAGGATGAATTGCTATCTGCGTGGGAGAATTCCGCGCTGGGCATGTTCATTTCTGTCCTTTGCAATTTTCGGCAAAAAATTGTTTGGATGCTCTCTGCCGGGCTTGTGGCTCGGGTTCAAGCGGTGCGCGTCTGCATGAAAAGACCGCCTTATAAGCGGTCTGATGAGACAACCACTGATGTCGTGAACCGTCGATGATACTGCAATGCACCAGCGCGGTAAATGCGTCGCGGGAACTTTTTGCACGGATGCACCGAACCGGCGCACGCGCGCGACAACCGCGCCTTGCATGGCCGGGACAGCATGTCTGCACTTGCATACAGGAGTGGCGAAAGGCGGCTGTTCTTTGCTAGGATCGCAGTCATTTCCGGGGTGCCACAGGACGAGTCCAGCACATTCGGCCTGACCCGACCGTCCAACTGCTGTTTTCGCCTGCATGGCTACCGACAAGGAACTTTCAGACTTTCTCGCCAGCGTCGAACGCCGCGCCTTCAAGCAGGCCGTGTTCGCCGTCCGGGACGATGAAGCAGCACTGGATATCGTGCAGGACGCCATGATCAAACTGGCGGAAAAGTACGGTGACAAGGGCGCCAACGAACTGCCGCCCCTGTTTCAGCGCATCCTTCAGAACACCATCCACGACTGGTTCCGCCGCCAGAAGGTACGCAATACCTGGGTCACGCTGTTCTCGAACCTGCGTGACGAGCGCGACGGCGACGACAGCGACCTGCTGGACACCCTGGAGGCCCAGGCCGGCACCGAACTGGCGGAAAGCAGCGCCGACAAGGTCGAGCGGGCACAGGTCATGCAGATCATCGAACAGGAAATCCAGCGGCTGCCGACGCGTCAACGCGAGGCTTTCCTGATGCGTTACTGGGAGGATATGGACGTAGCCGAAACCGCAGCCGTGATGGGCTGCTCGGAAGGCAGCGTCAAGACGCACTGTTCCCGTGCCACGCATACGCTGGCGCAAGCCTTGCGTGCCCGGGGGGTCCGACTATGAGCAGAAACGAACGAGATATCCAGGAACGGCGCTTTGCCCATGACATCCGCGTGGCACTCGATGCCTCGGCGGAGGCACTGCCACGGGACATTTCCGAGCGGCTCGCCGCCGCACGGCGCATTGCGCTGGCCGCGAAGAAAGCCGAAGCGCCCGCTCACGTCCCGCACTTCGCGCTGCCGGGCGCGCCGCATGGCTACGCCTTCGACGACGAAGACGACACGCCGCTGCACCGCGCCGGTGCGTGGCTGCGCAAGCTCGCCCTGGTGTGGACGCTGGTGGCACTGGGTGCCGGCCTGATGGGCATCTACCACTGGCAGCAGCAGAAGCGCGTGGAAGAGCTTGCCGACGTGGACGCCGCGATGCTGCTCGACGACCTGCCGCCCACGGCCTACGCCGACCAGGGCTTCCATGTATTCCTGAAGCGCGACGACCAATAACGATGGCGCGCGAAACTTCCCGCAACGACGCACTCCGTCGCCGGCTTGCCGCAATCTGCGCAGCCGGAGCGACGCTAGCCGCACTTTCGATCGAGATTACGATGCCCTCGGCGCATGCCCAGGGCCCGCACGCCCAGCCGGCCAGCCAGGCTGCGGCGCGCCCGGTCATCAATGCGCACCCGACGTGGGGCGAACTGTCGGCCACGCATCGTCAGATTCTGGCGCCGCTGCAGCCGCTTTGGGACACCATCCCGGAACTGAACCGGCGCAAGTGGCAGCGCATTGCCGATCTGTACCCGAAGCTCAAGCCCGAGGAACAGCAGCGCCTGCAGGAGCGGATGGCCGAGTGGGTCAGGATGACACCGCAGGAGCGTCGCCTCGCACGCGAGAACTACCAGATCACACGCCAGTTGCCGGCCGAGAAGAAGGCCGAGGCATGGGATCGCTACCAACAGCTGCCCGAGGAACAGAAGAAGAAGCTGGCGGCCGCCGAGAAGGTGCCTCGCCGCCCCGGCGCGGTCAGCGCCCTGCCCTCCGGCAAGCGGCAACCTGCCGATACCAGCAGCCAGATTCATCATCACCCGAAGTCCCCGGCCAGCGCGCCCGAGGCAGCGCCGGCTTCCACGCCCGCCGCGCAAGCGGTGGCGGGAACCGCAGCGGGAGCAGCGGCTTCGGCGCCGGTGGCGCCCGCGCCCGGCGCTACGCCGCCGGCAGCCGCCGTACCGGTCGGCGCTGCGTCGGCCCCCACGCTGTCGCCGCCAGTGTCGGGCGAAGCCGCCACCGACTTCAACCAGTCCGAACCGCAGCGCCCGTAGTCGCATACGCCTGACTTGCCGCATCCGCCGGCATCGGGCGCCCGGGCACGCCAAGGCCACCGATGCGCGGTTTGGCATAATGGCCGCCAATCCGATCCGTCTCGATCCGTCCCGCGCCATGCCCGCCGCCACGCCAGCCGCCCCGATCCAGTCTCCAGCCACCACGCCACGCACGCCTACGCTGCGCCGCCGTCTGCTTTGCATGCTCTACGAAGGCGTCCTGCTGTTTGGGGTGCTGATGGCCGCCAGCGCCATCGTCGTCGTGGCACGTCCACTGCTGCAGCACATCGGCATCTACCGGCCCTATGTCGACCAGGTGTGGATGTTCCTCGTGCTTGGCGTCTATTTCTCATGGTTCTGGCAGCGCAACGGCCAGACACTGGCCATGCAGACCTGGCGCATCCGCGTTGAGAACACGGCCGGCCAGCCTCCTGGCTGGCTGCAGTCGCTGCTGCGCTACGTGCTGGCGTGGCTGTGGCTGCCGCCGGCTGCCGCGGTGGGCCACGCCTTGGGGCTCACGCTGTGGCCGTTCGTCGGCGTGCTGACCGTGGGTCTGCTCACGTGGATCTCGCTGGCGTGGCTCGACCCGCGCCGGCAATTCCTGCATGACCGCCTGGCCGGCACCCGCCTGACCGACCTGCGTCCGCCCCAGCCATGAGCCTGACGGCCGCCGCCCTGCGCCGCGCCGCCGTGGTCGTGCAGGCAACGGCGGCAAGCGCGCTGGCCGCCTGGCTGGCCCTGTCCCATGGATGGCCATGGATGGCTGCGCTCGGCGCCGCCATCGTTGCCGTGCTGCTTGGCTTTGGCATCAGCGTGGCGATTTCATTTGGTGCCACGCTCACCGGCTTCGGCATTCCGCGCCGCGACCGCCCGGCATTGCCGGCGACGAGTCCAGCACGGCAACCGCTAGGTATCGCCGCCGCGCTGCACGGCTACGTGGCCGAATGCCGCGCCGTCTTTCGCATGTTCAACTGGCTCCAGCCGTTTCGCTCGCGCCTGACCTTCGCGCAGCCGCCCCAACCGCTGGACGATGCGCCAACTGTGCTGCTGGTGCACGGCTACGGCTGCAACCACGCCATCTGGCTCGACATGGCGCCCGCGCTGGCCGCGGCCGGGTATCGCTGCGAAGGCATCGACCTGGAGCCCGTGCTGGGCGACATCGACGACTATGCGCCGCAACTGCTGGCACGCATGCAGGACATCCGCGCCCGCACGGGCCGGCCGCCGCTGCTGGTCGGCCACAGCATGGGCGGACTGGCCGCGCGCGCGGCGCAAGTACTGGCGGCGCGCACAGGCGACGACGCGCCATGCGCGGGCATCGTCACGCTGGGCAGTCCGCACCATGGCTGCGCGCTGGCGTGCTTTGGCGGCGGCCACAATGCGCGGCAGATGCGCTGGCAGAGCCCGTGGCTGCGCGCACTCGCCGCAGCCGAGACGCCGCCGATGCGCGCCCGCATCGTCTCGGTCTTCAGTTGGCACGACTCGATCGCCGGTCCGCCGGGCACGTCGCTGCTGGAGGGCGCCCAGCATATCGGGCTCGACGGCATCGGGCATGTCTCGCTGCTGCGCGACCGCCGCGCCGTGCAGGCCACGCTCGCCGCGCTGCAATCGTTGCGGCAACCCGACGCCGCGCCCGCCCCGGCCGCCACCAGCGTCACCACTCCCGCGCATCACTAGTCACTGGCCGGCCTACGGTCCGCAAGCTTCATGTGACATTCATGTTTCCGTCACGGCTCCGTCATGCGGCGCTGGCCCAATGCAGCCATCGCCGATACCGGGGCCGCCATGGTTCAAGCCATCCGATCTGCACGTGTCAGTTTGTCGAAGGTTGCGCAACGCCTGCGCGGCCGGCCTGACGCGGCGCTCTCCATGACAGCCGCCTTCGCGGCGTTCATGCCACCGCAAGCCGATCTGAGTCCCACGCACTCTGCGCACCCCGCTCCACCGCGCGACACCCCTGCTTCCGGCAACCACGCCGCCACCTCCGGCGAGCCGCCCGCGCAACGCTACCGGGCCATCTGGCTGTCCGATATCCATCTGGGCACGCCCGGCTGCCAGGCCACCTACCTGCTCGATTTCCTCAAGCACAACGACTCCGACGTGCTGTACCTGGTGGGCGACATCATCGACGGCTGGCAGTTGCGCCGTGGCTGGTACTGGCCGCAAAGCCACAATGACGTGGTGCAGAAGCTGCTGCGCAAGGCACGCAAGGGCACCGAGGTCATCTACATCCCCGGCAATCACGACGAAGGTGCGCGCCAGTTCGATGGCCTGGCCTTCGGCGACGTCAGCGTGCGCGAGGACGCCGTGCACGTGACGGCCACCGGCAAGCGCCTCTGGGTAGTGCACGGCGACCTGTTCGACGGCGTGGTGCAGCATGCCAAATGGCTGGCCTACCTGGGCGATTCGCTCTACACGATGATCCTGGCGCTGAACCGCCACTTCAATCGCGCCCGCGCGCGGCTGGGGTTCGACTACTGGTCGCTGTCGCAGTACCTGAAGCACCAGGTCAAGAACGCCGTGAGCTACATCAACTCGTTCGAGCACGCCATGGTCGACGAGGCCCGCCGCCGGGGCTGCGACGGCGTGGTCTGCGGCCACATCCACAAGGCCGAGATCCGCGAAGTGGACGGCCAGCTCTACTGCAACGATGGCGACTGGGTGGAAAGCCTCTCGGCGCTCGTGGAGACCATGGAAGGCGAACTGAAGATCGTCTACTGGACCACGCTGCTCGATCCGCCCGAGGCCACCACCCGGCGCCGCCGCCGCACCACCGAGATCGCCGCCTGAGCTCCACCAGGCCACTCTGCGGGCGACGCCGAACCCGCCGTCGCCCCTGACCTGCCGCATCCGTGCGGCGCCAGCCACGCGCGGGCGCCGACCCGCAACACCACACCATCACGGCATTGCCGCCCGAGGAGCCACAATGAGAGTCATGATCGTCACCGACGCCTGGGAACCGCAGGTCAATGGCGTGGTTCGCACGCTGAAGTCGACACGCCGCGAGCTCGAGGCCATGGGCCATCTGGTGGATCTGCTCACACCGCTGGAATTCCGCACGATCCCGTGCCCGACCTACCCCGAGATCCGCCTGTCGATCCTGCCGTCGGCCAAGGTCCGCCGCCGCATCGACGCGTTCCGCCCCGACGCCCTGCATATCGCCACCGAAGGGCCGCTTGGCCTGGCCGCCCGCGCCTACGCCATCAAGCACAAGCTCCCGTTCACCACGGCCTACCACACGCGATTTCCGGAATACGTGCAGGCGCGCTTCGGCATGCCGCTGGCCTGGACCTACCGCTTCCTGCGCTGGTTCCACGGCCCGGCACGTGCCGTGATGGCGCCGACCCCGGTGGTGCTCAAGGACCTGCACGACTACGGCATCACGCATGGCGTGCTGTGGACGCGTGGCGTGGACCTGGACGTCTTCACCGCGCAGCGGCCGAACGTTTTAAACACCGCCCATCCGATCTTTCTCTACGTGGGTCGCGTGGCCGTCGAAAAGAACGTCGAAGCCTTCCTGCAGCTTGATCTGCCGGGCTCCAAGTGGGTGGTGGGCGACGGCCCGGCGCTGGCCGCGCTGAAAGCGCGCTATCCGACGGCCAACTATCTTGGTGTGCTCAAACAGGCCGAACTGGCCAGGGTGTATGCTTCCGCCGATGTCTTCGTGTTTCCCAGCAAGACCGACACCTTCGGGCTGGTCCTGCTGGAAGCATTGGCCAGCGGATTGCCCGTGGCGGCGTACCCGGTAACGGGTCCCATCGACGTGCTGGGCGACAGCCCCGCCGGCGTGATGCACGAAGACCTGCGGGAAGCCTGCCTGGAAGCCTTGCGCATCGACCGGGCAACGGCGCGCGCCCATGCGGAAAAATTCTCGTGGCGCGCGGCATCCGAACAATTTCTTGCGCATCTGCGTCCGCTGCCCGGCGCGGCGGGCGGATCCGACAACCCGGCATCTTCCGTCGTCCCCGAAAATGGCCAAGTCCCAACCCACGCTACCGCCCGATCCGTCGCTGCACCGGCAGACCACCACCAGGGCGGCTGAAGCCGACGCCGACTACTCGATCGAGAAGAACCCCCACAAGGGCAACCGCGGCCTGACCCGTGCCTGGCACGCGGCGATCAACTCGCTGTCTGGCCTGCGCTATGCGGTGCTGGAAGAAAGCGCGTTCCGCCAGGAGCTGACACTGGTGGTCATCCTCACGCCGTGCGCGTTCATCCTGCCGGTGTCGATCGTCGAGCGCGTGCTGCTGCTGGGCACGCTGCTGCTGGTGCTGATCGTGGAGCTGCTGAATTCCAGCGTGGAGGCCGCCATCGACCGCATTTCGCTGGAGCGCCACAGCCTGTCCAAGCGAGCCAAGGACTTTGGCAGCGCGGCGGTGATGCTGGCGCTGGTCCTGTGCGGTGGTACCTGGCTTGCGATTGGCGGCCCGCACCTGGTGGGATGGATCGGGTCATTGCTGCACTGACTGGCATCCCAAAACAAAAACGCCGCCCTTGCAGGCGGCGTTTTTTCTTGCGGGCGTGTGGAGACGAAGCTCAGGTCTTGTCGCGCCCCGCCTGCCACTTGTCCACGCGCACGCGCGGCGCGGCGGCCAGCTGGCCAAGCAGTTCGTCGGGGCGGGTCGACGTGTGCAGCATGTCGGCATGCACCTGCTTCAGGAATCCTTCATCCACGGCGTGCTTCAGGAACGCCAGCATGCCGTCGTAGAAGCCCGCCACGTTGAGCAGGCCCACGGGCTTGTCGTGATAGCCAAGCTGCGCCCACGTGAACGTCTCGAACAGTTCCTCGAACGTGCCCACGCCGCCGGGCATGGCGATGAAGGCGTCGGACCGGTCGGCCATCATCTGCTTGCGCTCGTGCATGTTGCGCACCACATGCAGCTCGGTCAGGCCCCGATGCCCCACCTCTTTCTGCATCAGCGCATCGGGAATCACGCCGACGACCGCGCCGCCATGGGCCATCACACTGTCGGCAACGATGCCCATCAAACCCACCTTGCCGCCGCCGTAGACCAGCGTCAGCCCCTGCTCGGCCATGGTACGGCCCAGCACGGTCGCCGCTTCGGCATATTCGGGCCGGAAACCGGGGCTCGAACCGCAATACACGCAAACCGATTTCATTTCTTGTCCTTTTCGGCCTTGGCCGCCTTGGCCGCCTCGGCTTCGGCCTTCTGGGCGGCATATTCGCGCGCCAGCTGGTCAAACGCCTCGCGCGCCTTGCCACGCAGGTACGGCGCCAGGATCGAGAAGATGTGATAGCTGGACCCGTGCAGGTAGCCACGGATCTGGTCGGGATCGTTGTACTGGCGCGGATGCTGCACGAACTGGAACGACAACCAGTATGTGGCGATCACGACGATATTGGTGCACACCGCGTCCACCTGCTCGGGCGTGGCTTCCATGTCGCCGTCTTCCTGGAACTGGCGGCAGATCTCCAGCGCAAAGCGCTTCTTCTGCTCGACGATCCGCTTGAAGTTCGTCTCCAGCATGCGGTTGCGCGCCAGCAGGTCGTTGATGTCCCGGTACAGGAAGCGGTAGTTCCACAGGAACTCGGACATGTACTGCAGGTAACCCCAGCTCTCGCCCAGCGTGGCCTTGTGGTCTTCGGGCATCTTCAGGCGACGCTCCATCTCCTGCTCGAAGCGCACGAAGATCGAGTTGATGATGTCGTCCTTGTTGCGGAAGTGGTAGTACAGGTTGCCTGGGCTGATCTCCATGGCTTCCGCAATCGTCGTGGTCGTGACGTTCGGCTCGCCCAGTTCATTGAACAGGCGTAGCGAAACGTCGAGGATGCGGTCTCGGGTACGGCGCGGACCAGCTTGCGGTTTGGCTTCCATGGATATCCGGAAAAACTGTGGATCGGCAGGATTGGGATTATAAGCACAGCGGGCGAAGGCACCTCCGCACGCGGCGCCGAAGTCACTGGCGGAACTTTGCAGATTTCGTCAGTTTGCTATTCAGTCAGTTTCCGGCGACGACCAGAATTCAGGCCATAACGCGGCTTTCCTGTAGATCGTCCGCGAGTGAACCGTCCCGGAGCCTGTCGTGAATTTCCGCCCCCTTACCCCCTTGCTCGCGCTTGCAGGCGCCCTGGCCGCGCTGGTGGCGCCGACGGGTCCCGGCGCCCTGGCGTCGTCGACGGCGCCGTTCCGGCTGCGAGCCGACATGCTGCCGGTGTCGTGCGACGTGTCGTTTGCGGACAACGGCACGGTCGATTTCGGCGTGATCCGTGCGCAGGACCTCAGCGAGTCCACCTACACCAACCTCGATTTCAAGCGCATCACGATGACCGTGACATGCGATGCCGCGGCCAAGGTCGCGGTGTCGGCCACGGATGGCCGCAAGGGCACCGTCGCCGCAGGCGTCGGCTATTTCCTGTACTGGAACCAGAACGACAGCTCCATGTTCGGCGTGGGGGCCGTGGACGGCCACAACGTCGGCGCGTACATCATCTATCGCGAGGACACGCCAAGTGCCGATGGCGCCAACGTCCGGACCATCGTTTCCGACAACGGCGGAACCACCTGGGCAAATCGCAATGACCAGACGAACGCCCTGATCCCGGACACGCGCCTGCATAGCTGGGCGCCTGCCTCGGGCACCGTGCAGCCGGGCAGTTTCAAGTCGATCACCCAGGTCTACAAGATCAATCTAGGCATCAACAAGAAGTCCGACCTGCCGCCGTTGACGCGGGAGATCCCGATCGACGGCTTGGCGACCTTCACGATCCAGTATCTCTAGCCGGAGGTCAGTACCCGGAACTTAGAAGCGCGAGCCCGGCTGTTTGAGGAATGCCAGTTCGTCGGGGGTGCTTGGCCTGCCCAGCATGGCGTTGCGGTGTGGGAACCGACCGAAACGGGCGATGACGTCGCGATGCTTGATCGCCCACTCCACCGTATCCACCTTGCCGGCCGAGTCGTCGCGCAGCGCGCTCGTTTCACGCACCGAGATGTCCTGATCAGACAGCGATTCGGCATGCTCGAACGGCAGGTAGCAGAACACGCGGTGCCACGGCGTCGGCAGCATCCGGTCGGATCCGTCGGACAGCATGCGCCGCGCCAGCGCCAATGCCTGGCCGTCGGTGGCAAAGCTGTGGGGGTCGCCCCGGAACATGTTGCGCGGGAACTGGTCCAGCAGCACGATGCGCGCGCAGGCGCCTTCGGGTGTCACCGACCAGTCGTCGGGCTCGCCGTCGTGGATGGCCTGCCAGGTGGCCAGGAACCGCTCACGAATCCGCGCATCGAACGCATCCGATTTGGCGAACCAGTCACGGCGCTGCACGTTCCAGTCCGGCGAGCCCGGCTGGCCGAACCAGAAATCGAGTACGGCCCGCGCCGCTTCCGGCAGCGCGTTAGCGCTGGACATTGCGCATCCAGTCGGCGGTCTGGAACAGCGCCTGCATCAGGCGCATCTGCAGGTCATCGGACAAGCCTACGTCCTGCATCGCCAGCGCCATGCAGCGCATCCACTGGTCACGCTCGCTGGTGCCGATCTCGAACGGCATGTGGCGCGCGCGCAGGCGCGGATGGCCAAAGCGATCGATGAAATAGTTGGGACCGCCCAGCCAGCCGCACAGAAACCAGAACAGCTTGTCGCGCGAGCCGTCCAGCGATGGCGGATGCAGCGAGCGCAGCCCCGCGAACTGGGTTTCCAGGTCCATCAAGTCGTAGAAACGGTCGACCAGCTCGCGCACGCGCGTCTCTCCGCCAATCAGTTCATAGGCGGTGATTTCCTCGCGGTTGTCTTCGGGTTCAGAAGGTTCGGTGATCATTGCCAATCAGTTCACATCGCGCAGCGTGGCCAGCGCCGGTTGCCGCAACACCTCGCGCAAACCGAGCCAGCCGCCGGCAAAAGCGCACAGCATGCCAGAAACCACGCCGACCGGCACGATCCAGCCATTGAAGCGGTACGGGAAGTCGAACACGAACTGCGACAGCCCCCAGCCCACGGCAATCGCGCCCAGGCTGGCCAGGAAGCCGGCCAGCCCGCCCACCACCAGGAATTCCGCGTACTGCGTCTGCCGCACCAGCGCAGCCGGCGCACCCAGCGCCTTGAGCAGGCCCGCGTCGCGCTTGCGTTCGTCACGCGCGCCGGACAGTGCCGCATACAGCACAGTCACCCCGGCCAGCAGCGTGAACACGAACAGGAATTCCACGGCCGCGATCACCTGGTCGAGCACGTTCTGGATCTGCCGCAGGATCAGGTCCGTGTTCACCACGGTGATGTTCGGGAATGCCGAGGTGAGCTGATTGCCCAGCGCCGCCTTGGGCGGCGGCAGGTGGAACGACGTGATGTAGGTCTCGGGCAGGCCCTGCATCTTGGCGACGGGCAGGATCACGAAGAAATTCACGCGCATCGAGCCCCATTCCAGCTTGCGCAGCGACGTGACCGGCGCCTCGACGATCTGGCCCGCCACATCGAAGCGCAGCGTATCGCCCAACTGGATGTGGAGCGTCTTGGCGATGCCCTCCTCCACCGACGCGCCGCCTTCCCACCGGCCGGCCACCACTTCGTTGCCATCGGGCACGTGGTCCATGTAGGACAGGTTGAACTCGCGCTCCACCAGGTTGCGCGCACGGCCGTCGGGATAGCTGCTGGCCTGTACCGGCCGGTCGCCAATCTGGATCAACCTGCCGCGCACCATCGGATACAGCAGGTCGTCGACCCCGCTCCTGGCCAGCATGGCGCGCAGCGGTTCGCGCTGGTCGGGC
The DNA here is from genome assembly GCF_022179805.1 of Cupriavidus pauculus. Taxonomy (GTDB): domain Bacteria; phylum Pseudomonadota; class Gammaproteobacteria; order Burkholderiales; family Burkholderiaceae; genus Cupriavidus; species Cupriavidus pauculus_E. The sequence continues at coordinate 501,957 of NZ_BPUO01000001.1, forward strand.
TGGATGTTGATGATGAAGCGGTTCGGCGCATCGGCCGGCGTGGCATTGCGCCAGGAATCGACCAGGTCGTTGCGGGTCATGCCCAGCAGCAGCAGCGCCATCAGGCCCACGGCCAGCGCCACGGTCTGCAGCACCGTCACGCCACGGCGGCGCTCCAGCACGGCCAGCGCGAAGCGCCAGCCCACGCTGCCCCGGGCGCGACCGCGCATGGTGCGCGACAGCGCCATCAGCAGCCCCAGCGCCAGCAACGCGAACACCACACCGGCGCCGACGAATCCGCCCGCCGTGGTGAGGCCGAGCTTGAGATCGCGCGCGGCCACCATCAGCAGCGCGACAAAGGCGCCCAGGCCCAGCGCGTAGGCCGTCCACGCCGACACGGGCGGCAGGCCGATGTCACGGCGCAGCACGCGCAGCGGCGCGATCCGGGTCAGCGCCAGCAGCGGCGGCAGCGCAAAGCCGGTCAGCAGCACCAGCCCCGCCGCCACGCCCACCAGCGCGGGCACCACGGTCGGATGCGGCAGCGACACCTGGAGGATGCCACCCAGCGACGCCAGCAGGCCGTAGTGCGCCGCATAGCCCAGCGCCACGCCCACCAGCGCGCCGCCCAGGCCCAGCAGCGTGAATTCAATGCCGAACGCGGCCAGGATCTGCCCGCGCGACAGGCCCATGCACTTGTAGACGGCCGTGGCGTCGGTATGGCGCTGCATGAAGCGCCGCGCCGACATGGCGATGGCCACCGCCGCGATCATCGACGACAGCACCGCCACCAGCGACAGGAACCGCTCGGCGCGGTCCAGCGTGGCGCGCATCTGCGGCTGGCCCGATTCCAGCGATTCCACACGCGTATTGCGAAGATGGCGCCGCTCGATCTCGGCGGTCGCCCATTGGCGATAGACGTCCCCGGCCGCATCCGGCCCCGCCACCAGCAGGCGGTAGGTCACGCGGCTGCCCCAGCCGATCAGCTTGGTGCTGGCCAGGTCCGACATCGGCAGCAGCACGCGCGGCGCGAAGTTCATGAAGCCCGCGCCACGGTCCAGTTCCTGCGTGATGATGCGGTCGATGCGGAACGTCTTGCCGCCAAGCTGCAGGCCATCGCCCACACGCAGGCCCAGCGAGATCAGCAGCGCCTCGTCCACCCACACGGTGCCGGGCGCGGGAACGCCCTCCGCGCTGGTTTCGGCGCCGCCGGGCGCCGGTATCACCTTGAGCCGGCCGCGCAGCGGATAGCCGTCGGTGACCGCCTTCAGCGCCGCCAACTGGCTGGGCGCCTCGCCCTGGGCGGGCGCGCCGCTGGCCCGCGCCGTGGCCATGCTCGGGAACGTCACGGTCTGCGCCACCTGCAGGCCGTCGCGCGCGGCGCGCTCGGCAAAGGCGGGATCGAACGGCTGGTCGGCGATCAGCAGCACATCGGCCGCGATCATCTGCCGGGCGTCGCGCTCCAGCCCCAGCCGCATGCGGTCCGCCAGGAAGCCCACGCTGGTCAGCGCCGCCACGGCCAGCACCAGCGCAAACAGCAGCAGCGTCAACTCGCCGGCCAGCCAGTCGCGGCGGGCCATGCGCAGCGCCTGGCGCCACGGGGAAAACTTCACTTCACGATCATCGGGATGGAATGCAGTCGACATGTTCGGCTGACGGATTCAAGGACTCGGAAATTCGGAAATTCGGAAATTCAGGGACGATGCGGCGGGTTGTCGGCCTTGCCGCGCAGGCTGGCATGCAGCCGGCGCACGCCGCGCCACAGCCGGGGTATCAGCCAGGCCGCGATGATCAGGAACAGGACCAGCAGGACCAGGAACACCACGGGCAGGAAGAACGCCAGCAGCAGCCCGCCCACCGTGCCCACGTCCTCGGTGAATGAGGCCACCCAGTTCGAGAAAGGTTCGGGCGATACGTTGATCAGCGCCCGGGTGCCGGCCTTGGTCGCATGCGCGGTACCGGCCAGCGTGCCACCGATCAGCCCGGCGGCCACCGTCCATTGCGGGTCCATGTGGCCAAACGCGGCGGCGGCCAGGATGGCGCCGGCCGGAATGCGTATAAAGGTCTGCACGCCGTCCCAGGCCGTATCGAAGCCGGGCACCTTGTCGGCCACGAACTCGGCCACGGTCAGCGCCGCCGCCACGCCGATCACCCACCACGACGACAGCACCTGCAGGCCGGATGGCAGGTCGAGCCAGCCCAGGCGGGCCAGCACGCCCGCCGTCAGCACGGCCAGGTACAGTCGCAGGCCGCTGGCCCAGGACATGCCCGCGGCCAGCGCGGCGGTTTCCAGCATGAATGCTCCTTCGCGGCAGGCAGATCAACCTGACGAGAAGTGTAACTGGAATCGCGGACTGGGTTTTCGGCCAGCCCGGTGCCCGGCTCAGCTTGCCGGGGCAGGCTCCAGGCGCGGCAGTTGCGGAAGATCGGACGCCACCTCGGCAATCATGCGGCGCAGCCACATGACGTCGGGCGCGGCGTGGCAGCGCTCGTGCCAGAGCTGGTAGAAGCGCATGCGCGGGAACGTCACCGGCGACGGGACCATGCGGATCGGCAGGTACTGCGCGTAGTGCGCGGCAAACTGGCGGCCCGTGGTGAACACCATGTCGGTCTTCATCAGCACGTACGGCACCAGCCCGAAGTACGGCAGCGTGACCTGGATATTGCGCTTGTAGCCCTGCTCGGCCAACGCCTGGTCGATCATGCTGCGCTGCATCGACGCATACGGGGCGGGCGCCAGGTGCGGCATTTCCAGGTAGTGGCGCAGCGTCAGCCCGTGGCGCGCCAGCGGATGCTGCGCGCCCAGCATGCACACCACCTCGTCGTCGAACAGGGGCGAGATGTGCAGGTGCTCGGGCGGCGACAGCCAGTTGCCCACCACGATATCGAGATGGCCCTGCTCCAGCGCGTCCAGGAAGTCCGTGGACTGCGTCATCGGATGCACGAACAGCTTGGCGCCCGGCGCCAGCCGGCGCACGCGCTCGACGATATTGGGCAGGAAGAACGCGTCCAGGTAGTCGGGCGCGCCCAGGTGGAACGTGCGGGTGGTGGTGGCGGGGTCGAACTGCTGGGGCGGACGGGCGATGCGGTCCATGGCCGCCAGGCTCTGTTCGGCCAGCGCCAGCAGCTCGCGGCCGCGCTCGGTTGGCACCATGCCGCTCTTTCCGCGCACCAGAATGGCGTCGCCGGTGATTTCGCGCAGCCGCTTGAGCGTATTGCTGATGGCTGGCTGCGACTGGCCCAGGCGCACGGCGGTACGGGTCACGCTCTGCTCGGTCAGCAGGGTGTGAAGAACCCGCAGCAAATAAGTATCGAGATGGTCGCGTCCGTGCATGGCAGGAGCCGCCCGGCTCTTTTGACTGGCCTGGGTGGCATGGGGGAAGGGAACGGCGCATAGTGTAAGACAGCCACCCCTGATACGGTCAAATTCGGCGGTTCGTCCGGATGTACTACGGGAAGACCCGGAGTACCCCCGCCAGACCATGCAGGGCAAGGGAAAGACGCCCGCCCGGCCAGCACCGGCGCGCGCCTTGATGGGGCATATCACCTGGGCCAAATATTGCAGGAAAAGCGCCGGTGCTATGTTTCCGCCATCCCCGAAAGAGAGAAGACCATGGAGACGCAAACCATCCGCTTTTACCACCGCGGCCAGGTCCAGGAAGTGTCCGACGCCCCCGTGACCCGTACCGTGCTGCAGTACCTGCGTGAAGACGTCCGCTGCACGGGCACCAAGGAAGGCTGCGCCGAAGGCGACTGCGGTGCGTGCACCGTGGTCATCGGCGACCTCAAGGCCGACGGCGACGTCGAATTCAAGGCCGTCAACGCCTGCATCCAGTTCCTGCCCACGCTCGACGGCAAGGCCCTGATCACGGTGGAAGACCTGCGCCAGGCCGACGGCGTGCTGCACCCGGTGCAGGAAGCGATGGTCGAGTGCCATGGCTCCCAATGCGGCTTCTGCACGCCCGGCTTCGTGATGTCGCTGTGGGCGCTGTACCAGCAGCACACGCCCGGCGGCGACGCGCCCCCGCGCCAGGACATCTGCGACGCCCTGACCGGCAACCTGTGCCGCTGCACCGGCTACCGCCCGATCGTCGATGCCGGCCAGCGCATGATGGCCCTGCCCGCACCGACGGCCGGCCGCCTGAATCCGAAGCAGATCGCCGACACGCTGCGCAACCTGAAGCGCGGCGAGACCTTCCACTACAACGTGCGCGGCCAGCATTTCTACGCCCCGCGCACGGCCGCCGAGTTCGGCGCGATCAAGGCCGCCGAGCCCGGTATCCGCATCCTGGCCGGCAGCACCGACGTGGGCCTGTGGGTCACGAAACAGTTCCGCGAGCTGGGCAACCTGCTCTACGTGGGCCAGGTGGAAGACCTGAACACGGTTGCCGAGCGCGACGGCTTTGTCGAGATCGGCGCCGCCGTGACGCTGGAAAAGGCCTACGCGGCGCTGACCGACGCCCATCCCGAACTGCAGGAAATGTGGAAGCGCTTTGCCTCGCTGCCGATCCGCAACGCGGGCACGCTGGGCGGCAACGTGGCCAACGGCTCGCCCATCGGCGATTCGATGCCGGCGCTGATCGCCCTGGGCACCGAGGTGGTGCTGCAGCGCGGCGAAGTGCGCCGCACGATGCCGCTGGAAGACCTGTACCTGGCCTACCAGAAGACCGCCATGACCGAGGGCGAGTTCGTGGCCGGACTGCGTGTGCCGGTACGCGGCCCGGGGCATTTCCGCACGTACAAGCTGTCCAAACGGTTTGACGAGGACATTTCCGCCGTGTGCGCCGCCTTCGGCATTACCGTGGAAAACGGCATCGTCACCGACGCACGCATCGCGTTTGGCGGCATGGCGGCCACGCCCAAGCGGGCCGCGCTAGCCGAGGCCGCGCTGATTGGCCAGCCGTGGACCGAGGCCACCGCCCGTGCCGGCATGGCCGCGCTGGGCCAGGACTACACGCCGCTGACCGATATGCGCGCCACCGCCGCCTACCGCAGCCGCGGTGCCGCCAACCTGCTCTACCGCTTCTGGCTGGAGACGCGCGGCGACGCGCTGCCGGCCGCCATGGTCAACGTCCGCGCCATTGGCGCCGGTGAAACCGTGGGCGCCTGAGGAAAGCAACGCCATGAACAAGCAAACCGAACCCTTCCTGCTCGACGCCAGCGTGGCCGCCGAATCGTCGCCCCAGGTGGGCATCTCGCGTCCGCACGAGTCGGCCCACCTGCACGTGGCCGGCACCGCCACCTATACTGACGACATCCCCGAGCTGGCCGGCACGCTGCACGCCGCGCTGGGCATGAGCACCAAGGCACACGCCCGGCTGAAGTCGATCAACCTGGACCGCGTGCGCAAGGCGCCCGGCGTGGTGACCGTGCTGACCGTGGACGACATTCCCGGCGTCAACGACTGTGGCCCGATCATCCATGACGATCCGATCCTGGTCCGCGATGTGGTCCAGTTCATCGGCCAGCCGATCTTCGTGGTGGTGGCGTCGTCGCATGACGCCGCGCGCCGCGCCGCGCGCCTGGCTGACATCGACTACGAAGACCTGCCGCCCATGCTGACGCCAGAGGCCGCGCACGCCGCGGGCAGCTATGTGCTGCCGCCGATGCACCTGACGCGCGGCGAGCCAACCCAGCACCTGGACGCCGCCGCGCATCGCGACAGCGGCAAGATCCAGCTGGGCGGGCAGGAACAGTTCTACCTGGAAGGCCAGATCGCCTACGCCGCGCCGCGCGAGAACGACGGCATGCACGTCTGGTGCTCGACGCAGCACCCCACCGAAATGCAGCACGCCGTGGCCCACATGCTGGGCTGGCAAGTGCACCAGGTGCTGGTGGAATGCCGCCGCATGGGTGGCGGCTTTGGCGGCAAGGAATCGCAATCGGCCATGTTCGCGTGCTGCGCGGCACTGGCCGCCTGGAAGCTGCTGTGCCCGGTCAAGCTGCGTCCGGACCGCGACGACGACATGATGATCACCGGCAAGCGCCATGACTTCACGTTCGACTTCGACGTGGGCCACGACGACGACGGCCGCCTGGAAGGCGTGCGCGTGGAAATGCTGTCGCGCGCGGGCTTCTCGGCCGACCTCTCCGGCCCGGTGATGACGCGTGCCATCTGCCACTTCGACAACGCCTACTGGCTGCCGAACGTGCAGATCGACGGCTACTGTGGCAAGACCAACACGCAGAGCAATACCGCCTTCCGCGGCTTCGGTGGCCCGCAGGGCGCGTTCGCGATCGAGTACATCCTCGACAACGTGGCGCGTAACGTGGGCAAGGATTCGCTGGAAGTGCGCCGTGCCAACTTCTATGGCAAGGGCGAGCGCAACGTCACGCCGTACGGCCAGACCGTGGAAGACAACGTCATCCACGAGCTGATCGACGAACTGGTGGCATCGAGCGAATACCAGGCCCGCCGCGCGGCAACGCGCGAGTTCAACGCGAAGAGCCCGATCCTGAAGAAGGGCATCGCGATCACGCCGGTGAAGTTCGGCATCTCGTTCAACGTGGCCCACTACAACCAGGCCGGCGCGCTGGTGCATGTGTACAACGACGGCTCCGTGCTGGTGAACCACGGCGGCACCGAAATGGGCCAGGGCCTGAACACCAAGGTGGCGATGGTGGTGGCGCACGAGCTGGGCATCCGCCTGGAGCGCGTGCGCGTGACCGCGACCGACACCAGCAAGGTGGCCAACACGTCGGCCACGGCCGCATCGACCGGTGCCGACCTGAACGGCAAGGCCGCGCAGGACGCCGCGCGCCAGATCCGCGAGCGCCTGACCGCGTTTGCGGCCCGCAAGGCTGGCGTGGAGCCCGACACCGTGCGCTTTGGCGACGATCTGGTCATCGCCGGCGAGCTGCGCCTGTCGTTTGGCGACCTGGCCCGCGAAGCCTACGTGGCACGCGTGCAGCTCTGGTCCGACGGCTTCTACACCACGCCCAAGCTCCACTGGGACCAGAAGGCGCTGCAGGGCCGGCCGTTCTACTACTTCGCCTACGGCGCGGCATGCTCGGAGGTGATCGTCGACACGCTGACCGGCGAATGGAAGCTGCTGCGCGCCGACGCGCTGCACGACGCGGGCAAGTCGCTGAACCCGGCCATCGACATCGGCCAAGTGGAAGGCGCGTTCATCCAGGGCATGGGCTGGCTCACCACCGAGGAACTGTGGTGGAACCAGAACGGCAAGCTGATGACGCACGCCCCGTCGACGTACAAGATCCCGACCATCAACGATTGTCCGGATGCCTTCAACGTGCGGCTGTTCCAGAACAACAATGTGGAGGACAGCATCCATCGGTCGAAGGCCGTTGGCGAGCCGCCGCTGCTGCTGCCGTTCTCGGTGTTCTTCGCGATCCGCGATGCGATTGCGGCCGTGGCTGACTACCAGGTCAACCCGCCGCTGCGCGCGCCGGCCACCAGCGAAGCCATCCTCGATGCCGTGGAAGCCGTGCAAGCCGTACAGGCCGCGCAAGCCACCGTTGGCACCGACGCAGTACCCGCCTGACCGCAACAAAGCCAGCGAGAGAATCACCATGCAGGACGCCCCGCTCAAACCGTTCCATTTCGCCGATGCCACCCGCTGGGTGCGCGCCGGCGTGCCCGTGGCGATGGTCACCATCGTCGACGTCAAGGGCTCCGCGCCGCGCGAGCCGGGCATCCGCATGCTGGTGACGGCGGACGACCTGGTGGGCACCATCGGCGGCGGGCATCTGGAATGGCGCGGGATGGACGTCGCCCGGGCCATGCTGGCCAACCGCCATGTGCGCGGCAATCCGCATCGCCGTATCGAGCGCATTCCGCTGGGCCCGGCGTTGGGCCAATGCTGCGGCGGCGTGGTGAAGCTGGCGTTCGAGGTGCTGGGTGAGGCCGACCTGGCCTGGCTCGACGCCGTGGAATCGGCATTCAAGGCCGGGCGCGCACTGCAGCGCACGGTGCCGCTGGCCGGCGCCATCGGCGTGGAACCGAGCCGGGCCATGCTACCGACGGCGGCGCTGCAGGCCGACGATAGCTGGACCGATACGCTGGTGCCCGACGAAATGCATGTGGTGCTGTTCGGCGCCGGGCACGTGGGCCATGCGCTGGTGAAGGTGCTGTCGACGCTGCCGTGCCGCGTGCATTGGGTGGACGAGCGCGACACGCTCTTTCCCGCCGGCCTGCCCGGCAACATCGAGCCCGAAGCCACCGACACGCCCGAAGCGGTGGTCGACCAGGCGCCGCCCGGGGCGTACTTCATCGTCATGACGCACAGCCATGCGCTGGATCAGCAACTTTGCGAGCAGATCCTGCGCCGTACCGATTTCGCCTATTTCGGCCTGATCGGTTCGAAGACCAAGCGCGCCAAGTTCGAGCACCGCATGGCGGAGCACGGCATCGACCCGGCGCGCTTCCCCGAAATGACTTGCCCGATGGGTGTGGCGGGCATCACCGACAAGGCACCGGCTATGATTGCGGTTGCCATCGTCGCCCAGCTTTTGCAGGTTCGCGAGCAGCGCATTGCGGCGCTGCGTGCCAACCGGCTGGAGGCGGTGCTTCCGTAACAGAACAGCCGTGATCCGGCTGTCAGCATAGAAAAGAGGCCCCATGACCATCGATGCCGCGCTGGCGGACAAGATCCGCCGTACCCCCAAGGCCGAATTGCACGTGCATATCGAAGGCACGCTCGAACCCGAGCTGATCTTCCGCCTGGCCCAGCGCAACAGCGTCAAGCTGGCCTACGCCGACGTGGAGGCGCTACGCGCCGCTTACGCGTTCACCGACCTGCAGTCGTTCCTGGACATCTACTACGCCGGCGCCAGCGTGCTGCTGACCGAGGAAGATTTCTTCGACATGACGATGGACTACGTTAAGCGCGCCGTCGCCGACAACGTCCGCCATGCCGAGATTTTCTTCGACCCGCAAACCCACACCGAGCGCGGCGTGCCCATCGGCACCGTGATCGACGGGATTTCCGATGCGCTGGCCCAGGCCCGCACCGAATACGATTTTTCGAGCAGCCTGATCCTCTGCTTCCTGCGCCATCTGCCCGAAGCCGATGCCTTCACCACGCTCGAAGCCGCGCTGCCCTATCGCGACCGCTTTGTCGGCGTGGGACTGGATTCGTCCGAGCGCGGCAATCCGCCCGAGAAGTTCGCGCGCGTCTTCGCCAAGGCCCGTGAACTGGGCCTGCATCTGGTGGCCCATGCCGGCGAGGAAGGCCCCGCGCAGTACGTGATCGACGCACTGGACATCCTGAAGGTGGAGCGCATCGACCACGGCGTGCGCGCGATTGACGACGACGCGCTCGTGCAGCGTCTGGCCCGCGACCGCATCGCGCTGACCGTGTGCCCGCTGTCGAACCAGAAGCTGAAGGTGTATCCGGATCTGCGCGACCACTCGCTGAAGAAGCTGCTCGATGCCGGCGTGGCCGTGACGCTCCACTCGGACGACCCGGCCTATTTCGGCGGCTACATGAACGCCAACTGGGAGGCAACGTTCGAAGCGCTGCCCCTGGACGCCGCGGATGCCCACAAGCTGGCCCGCAACAGTTTTGAAGCGGCCTTCCTGCCTGCCATGCAGAAGGCCGAATACCTGGCCGAAGTCGACCATTTCTGGTCGGCCTCGCCCGAGTCCCCGCCCGCCACGGCCAACGTGAATTCCACGACCTGAGCGGGCGCATACCCAGAACGCCGGATGCCACGCCCGCTGCCGCCAGGCACGGGCGGGGCACCGGCCGCCCCGAGACAAGACGATGACGACGACTTCCCCAGCTTCCCGCACCAACGGTGCCGTCACCCGCGCCATCCGTGGCCGTATCCTGCATTTCCTGCGCGACCCGCAGTTCCATGAGGATGCCTATCAGTATTGGGAAGACGGCGTGCTGATCGTCACGGCCGGACGCGTGGCCGCCGTGGGCGCGTACGACGCGCTGGCGCACGAGATTCCGGCCGGCGCCGAGGTCATCGACCATCGCGGCAAGCTGATCGTGCCGGGCTTCATCGACACGCACATCCACTACCCGCAGACGGACATCATCGCGTCGCCGTCGCCGGGCCTGCTGCACTGGCTGGATACCTACACGTTCCCCGAGGAACGCCGCTTCAGCGACGCCGCCTATGCGCGCGGCGTGGCCGAGTTCTTCACTGACGAACTGCTGCGCAACGGCACCACCACGGCGATGGTCTGGAGCACGGTGCACGCGGCATCGGCCGACGGCCTGTTTGCCGCCAGCCAGGCTCGCAATATGCGCATGGTCACAGGCAAGGTGCTGATGGACCGCAACTGCCCCGACTTCCTGCAGGACACCGCCGAGAGCGGCGCCCGCGAATCGGCCGACCTGATCTCGAAGTGGCACGGCAAGGACCGTCTGGCCTATGCCATCACGCCGCGCTTCGCCCCCACGTCCACCGAAGCCCAACTGGCCGCCTGTGGCGAGCTGGCACGCGCCCACGACGACGTCTTCATCCAGACGCACGTGGCCGAGAACCGCGACGAAGTGAAATGGGTGGCCGACCTGTTCCCCGACGCGCGCAGCTACCTGGACGTCTATGACCGCTACAACCTGCTGCGCCCGGGTGCGTTCTACGGCCATGCGATCTACCTGGACCCCGAGGATCGCCGCCGGCTGGCCGACAGCGGCGCGGCCGTGGCGCACTGCCCCACGTCGAACCTGTTCCTGGGCAGCGGTTTCTATGACTTCCACCAGTCCGATGCCAACCGCCTGAACGTGACGCTGGCCACCGACGTGGGCGGCGGCACGTCGTTCTCGATGTTCCGCACCATGAACGCGGCCCACAAGGTGGCGCGCATGGGCGGCTACCACCTGACCGCGCTGCGCATGTTCTACCTGGCCACGCGCGCCGCCGCCGAAGCCATGGGCTGGCAGGACCGCATTGGCAGCTTCGAGACGGGCTGCGAGGCCGACTTCGTCGTGCTGGACCCGCAAGCCACGCCGCTGATCGCGCGCCGCAGCGGCCGGTCGGAGACGCTGGAGGAACAACTGTTTGCGTTCGCGATGCTGGGCGACGATCGTGTGATCGACAGCGTGTACATCATGGGCGAGCAGACGGCGGCAGCCGAATCGCTGGCTGCCTGATCACGTTTTGTCCGGATAAAGGGGCTTTTTCGACGCATGCAGTCGAAAAGTCCCTTTTAGGCGACATGTATTGATTGGAATCAACACAAACGTCATCAAACCCTTCTAGCCTGTCGCCTTCGTGCGCCCTCACAAGATGGGCGCCACCGTATTCCGACTCGCTGGACCATCGATGACCGCCCGATCCGACACGCTTTCCGCTGCCGATGCCGATGCCCTCGGCACGGCACCCCCTCCCGGCCAACCTCAGCCGACCCGCCGTTCCGGCAACGTACCGCTTCCGGAACCCATCGCCTTCGAGGCTCCCTTCCCCAATCGCAAGACCATCCGCAGCTGGCTGATTCCGCTGGGCAACCGCAGCACGCCGCGCGCGCTGATGCTGTTCGCGTTCGACTACGCGCTGTTCGCGGCCGTGCTGGCCGGCGTGGTGCTGGTGTCGGCATGGTGGGCCAAGGTGGCGCTGGGCGTACTGGCCGGCCTGATCATCGCGCGGCTGTTCATCATCGGCCACGATGCGTGCCATCAGAGCCTGACTGACCATCGCGGCCTGAACAAGTGGCTCGGGCGGCTGACCTTCTTGCCGTCGCTGACGCCCTATAGCCTGTGGGAAGTGGGCCATAACGTCGTGCACCACGGCTACACCAACCTCAAGGGCTTCGATTTCGTCTGGGCGCCCTACTCGCTCGAAGAATTCCGCGCGCTGCCGCGCCGCCGCCGCGTGATGGAACGCATCTACCGCAACGGCTTTGGCGCGGGCCTGTACTACCTGATCGAGATCTGGTGGTTCAAGCTGTTCTTCCCCAGCAAGCGCCAGATGGCCACGCGCCGTGCAATCTTCATGTGGGACTGCGCGCTGGTGGCAGCCTTCGGCGCGCTGTGGATCGGCGCGCTGGCAGCGCTGGCCCTGGTCACGGACCAGTCGGTGCTGCTGATGGTCGGCACGGGCTTCGTGCTGCCGTTCCTGGTCTGGAATACGACGGTCGGCTTCGTCCTCTACGTGCACCACACGCATACGAGCGTGGCCTGGTACGACACCAAGCCGACTTGGTCGCGCGCCCAGCCGTTTGTCTCGACCACCGTGCACCTGCGCTTCGGCATGGGCATTGGCGCAGCGCTCCATCACATCATGGAACACACGGCGCACCACGTGGACATGAGCGTGCCGCTGTACCAGCTCAAACGCGCGCAGGCCCTGCTGGAACACGCGCTGCCGGGTCGCATCATCATCGAGAACTTCTCGTGGCGCTGGTATTTCCGGACCGCACGTCGCTGCAAGCTGTACGACTTCAAGGCGCTGTGCTGGACCGATTTCCGCGGCCGACAGACGAGCGAAAATAGCCCGGTGCCTGCCTGAGAATCATTCGCAAAACCATCGTAACATCGCCAGATTGGTGGACTTTATGCCGCCGTCTGGCTACAATGCCCACTTCCATTGGGGAGTAGCCGCCCTGATCTCACCGCGCCGCGCAATGCGGCATCCGGAAGACAGGGGCGTACGTCAACAGACTTGACCGCGACAGCGGTTATGGCGTGCGCAGCCCAGGACCTTGTGTCCAGCGCCTGGCGAGACCGATGACCATTCCTTTCTGGCCGGGCCGGGAAAGGTATGTGTCATTGGCATCTCGCAAGATGCGTATGCGGCCCGGTTATTGCACCTATAAGAATGGAATCGTTCCTCGTCTCCACAGGTATCGTCGCGCTCGCCGAAATGGGCGACAAGACGCAGTTGCTGTCGCTCGTGCTGGCTGCACGGTATCGCAAACCCGTCCCCATCATCCTTGGCATCCTGATCGCCACCCTGGTCAACCATGGCTTTGCTGGCGCGCTAGGCGGCTGGATCACCGGCATTCTCGGCGCCAACCTGCTGCGCTGGATCCTTGGCCTGGGCTTTATCGCCATGGCCGCCTGGATGCTGATTCCCGACAAGCTCGACGACGCCGAGGAAGCCAAGCCGGTCAAGGGCGCGCTGGGCATCCTGGGCACCACGATCGTGGCGTTCTTCTTTGCCGAAATGGGCGACAAGACGCAGATCGCAACGGTGGCCCTGGCCGCGCGCTTCCACGGCGAAGTGCTGGCTGTGGTGGCCGGCACCACGTTCGGCATGATGCTGGCCAATGCACCGGCCGTGCTGCTGGGCGACCGCTTTGCCAACAAGATGCCGATTGCACTGGTGCACAAGATTGCCGCGGCGATCTTCCTGGTGCTGGGCTTGCTGGCGTTGTTCAACGTGGGGCGTTGATACGTCTTACTCCCCTGCTGCCTTGCTCCCCTCTCCCGCAACGTGGGAGAGGGGTTGGGGGAGAGGGTGCGAGGTTCTGCTTGCCGACATGTGGCAATTTGAACCGCCGGCCCTCTCCCCCGCCCCTCTCCCGCATGCGGGAGAGGGGAGAAAACCAAGGAGAGAGAGAATCCAAAGCCCAAATAAAAAAACGGGGCCGAAGCCCCGTACAAACCCTCGCCGGTCCGGTACAGCCGGCTGCTGACTGCGCAGCCTCCGGACCGTCGATCACCGATGCCCGGTCTAATCAGTTGGTCGTCTTGGCGCCGCCCTCGAACCATTGGCCCAGCAGCGCGCGCTCGTCGTCCGTGATCTGCGTGACGTTGCCCAGCGGCATGGCCTTCTGCTGCACGGCCTGCTGGTAAATAAGCTGTGCGTGCGACTTGATGCCGTCCACGCTATCGAGCTTGATGCCCTTGGCGGCCGTTGGCATCATCTTCGGCTGCTCGGCGTGGCACTGCACGCAGCGCGTGTTCATGATCTCCTGCACCTTCACGAAGCTCACTGCATTGGCAGCCGCATCGCCGCCGGCATTGCTGGCCACTTGCGGACGCGGTTGCGGAGCAATCATGAACGCCACGGCACCGAGGCATGCCACACCAGCGGCCGGCCAGGCGATGTTGATCTTGCCCTTGTGCTTCAGGATGAAGAACTGGCGAATGAACACACCAGCAAGCATGACCGCGATCAGCACTGCCCAGTTGTTCTTGGCTGCGTACGTCATGCTGTAGTGGTTCGACAGCATCGCGAACAGCACCGGCAGCGTGAAGTAGGTGTTATGTACGCTGCGCTGCTTGGCGTGCTTGCCGTGAATCGGATTCACCGGCTCGCCAGCCCGCAGAGCAGCCACCACCTTGCGCTGGCCCGGGATGATCCAGAACAGCACGTTGGCGCTCATGATCGTGGCGATCATCGCGCCGGTCAGCAGGAATGCCGCGCGGCCCGAGAAGATGTGGCAGGCCACATACGCAGCCACAGCCACATACACCGCCACCAGAATCCCCACGGTCTTGTCGCTCTTGCCGAAGATGCGGCAGATCGCGTCATAAGCGACCCAGCCCACGATCAGGTACGTCACGGCAAAGCCCACGGCGGCGCCGGGCGACATGTCGAAGACGTTCTTGTCGATCAGGAACGTGCTGGCATTGAACAGGTACAGCACAACCAGCAGCGCGAAGCCGCTCATCCAGGTGGAATACGACTCCCAGTAGAACCAGTGCAGGTTCTCGGGCAGCGCCTTGGGTGCGGTCAGGTACTTCTGCGGGTTGTAGAACCCGCCACCGTGCACGGCCCAGAGTTCGCCGCCGACACCCTTCTCCTTCAGGTCCTCGGCTTCGGGGCGCGTCAGGCTGTTGTCCAGCCAGACGAAGTAGAACGACGAACCGATCCAGGCGATCGCCGTGATGACGTGCAGCCAGCGCAAAAGCAGATTGGCCCAGTCGAGAATGTAGCCTTCCATGACTTGTCTCCTTGTTCCCGTCCGCCTGTACTCAACTGCCGCGGTAGGTCGAGTACGACCACGGCGACACCAGCAACGGCACGTGGTAGTGCGCGGCCGTGTCGGCAATGCCGAAGCGCAGCGTCACCACGTCAAGGAATGCCGGCTCGGGCAACTTGAGGCCCTGGGCACGGAAGTAGGCACCGGCGCCGAAGTCGAGTTCGTAGACGCCCGGCTGCAGGCTGTCGCCTTCCAGCAGCGGCTGGTCGGCACGGCCATCGTGGTTGGTCTGGATCGACTTCAGGGTCTCGCGACGATTGTCGACAATTTTATGCAGGGTAACCGACATGCCGGCACCGGGAGTACCCGCGGCAGTGTCGAGAACGTGAGTGGTCAAGCGTCCCATCCTGTTCTTCCTTTGGAATGTGGGTTGTGAGGGGCGCCGCTGCCTTCACTAGCACCATTTGTGGGTAATGGTGCCCGCTCGGTACGTGTTTCAACGCATCCCGGCGCTGGGTTGGTGCGTGGCGACAATGCGCCTGCACCAACCCGATGACAACTCGGTAAATACCCGTAGTTGTCGAAAACCTGGGTCGGTTTTGTTGACAATGGTGCTTGCATATCCAAATAATTGTCAACAATTTTTAGATCCACGAACCCGAATGATCGATATCAAGACCCTTGATGTTGGTTTGTGAAGGGGTCGTTACGATCGCTGACCATCGCCTCTCCCTGCTTCCACGAGTGCCCAGATGTCCAAGAATCTCAAGCTGATTGCCGCCGCCGATGCGCTGCCCGCGCTCACAGACAACAAGCCCGCCCGCAAGGGGTCGGTGGAAGAGCGCATGTATCACGAGATCTACGACGCCATCATGGAGCACCGGCTTCCGCCGCGTACCAAGCTGACCGAGCATTCGCTTTGCGAGATCTATGCCACCGCGCGTCACACCGTGCGCAAGGTGCTGTCCCGCCTGGCCGCCGACGGCATGGTCGACCTGGAACCGAATCGTGGCGCGTTCATCGCCAGCCCGTCGACCGACGAGGCCCACGACATGTTCGAGCTGCGCCAGATGCTGGAACACGCGGTACTGGAAAAGCTGGCCAACATGCCAGACGTGCGCGCCGTGATCGCCCCGCTGCGCAAGATGGTGGCCGATGAACGCCAGGCGTTCCTGACGCACGAGCGTCCCACCTGGATCCGCCTGTCGGCCGAATTCCACACCGCGCTGGCCGATCTGTCCGGCAACGAGCTGCTGGTGACGATGATGCGCCGGCTGGTGTCGCGCACCACGCTGATGATTGCCAGCGTGGAAGCCCCGGGCCACAACGCATGCTCGTTCGACGAGCACGACGACATTCTCGACGCACTAGAACAGGGCGATGCCGCACTGGCCCAGTCGCGCATGGCGCACCACCTTGGCGCCTGCGCGGACCGCGTACAGCCGGATGAACCCGGCAACTTCGATCTTCGCAGTGTGCTGGGCCGCTCCACCTAGCACTTTGTTCCCGCCGCCGGGCAACAGTCATCCCCTGTTGCCGATGCAGGCCCACCGGTTTCCGACGCATATCAGACCCGCCAGAGGCGCGGCGGAAAACCGGACAAGAACCGCCAACAAACGCCCACGACAAGAGGCGCCAACAAAAAGCGGTCATGGGTAAAACCCGGCGCGCGTTCCCATCGAAACCAAAGGAGAGGAGACACACCCATGAATTCCGCAAGCACCACGGTCCCCACGGATCTGACAAACGAGCGGTTGCCCTCCGGGCGATTGCTGGCGCTGGGCCTGCAGCACGTGCTGGTGATGTACGCCGGCACCGTTGCGGTTCCGCTGATCGTTGGGGGCGCGCTCAAGCTCCCCAAGGATCAGCTGGCCTTCCTCATCAATGCCGACCTCTTCGCGGCCGGCCTGGCCACGATCATCCAGGCCATTGGTTTCTGGAAATTCGGCATCCGCATGCCCGTGATGATGGGCGTCACGTTCGCGTCGGTGGCGCCGATGATCGCCATCGGCAATGACCCCAACGTCGGGCTGCTCGGCATCTATGGCGCGGTGATCGCGTCCGGGGTGTTCGGGATACTGATTGCGCCGATGATGGGCCGCATGCTCGGGCTCTTTCCACCGGTGGTGACCGGCACGGTGATTACGCTGATTGGCGTGTCACTGATGCGGGTAGGCATCAACTGGGCGGGCGGTGGCCAGCCCACCACGCGCGCCGTGATCGACGGCGTGGTCAAGGAAGTACCGAACCTCGCCTACGGTGACCTGGGCAACCTGGCCATCGCGGGACTGACGCTGCTGGTGATCCTGCTGCTCACCCGGTACGGACGCGGCCTGGTGGCCAACTGCGCGGTGCTGCTGGGCATCATCGTCGGCACGTTCGTCGCCATGGCCTTCGGCAAGGTGTCGTTCGACGGCCTGCATGATGCCAGCTTCGTCGCGGTCATCACGCCGCTGCACTTCGGCATGCCGACGTTCCAGCTCACGGCCGTGCTGTCGATGTGCATCGTCATGCTGATCACGCTGGTGGAATCCACGGGCATGTTCCTGGCGCTGTCCGATATCACCGGCCGCAAGCTGAGCACCAAGGAACTGACCGCCGGCCTGCGCGCCGATGGTCTGGGCACGGTGATCGGCGGCGTGTTCAACACGTTCCCGTACACGTCGTTCTCGCAGAACGTGGGCCTGGTCACGGTGACCGGCGTGCGCTCGCGCTACGTGGCGGCAGCCGGTGGCCTGATCCTGATCGCATTCGGCCTGTTCCCGAAGATGGCGCACGTGGTGGCATCGGTGCCGCAGTTCGTGCTAGGCGGCGCGGGCATCGTGATGTTCGGCATGGTGGCTGCCACCGGCATCCGCATCCTTGGCGCGTGCGATTTCAACCGCAACCGCCACAACCTGTTCATCGTGGCGATCGCGATTGGCTTCGGCATGATCCCGACGCTGTCGCCCACGCTGTTCCAGTACCTGCCCAAGTGGACTGACCCGTTCACGCACAGCGGCATCGTTCTGGGCACGATTGTGGCCGTGGTGTTGAACCTGTTCTTCAACGGTATCCAGTCGGCCGAAGAGGCCATGCGCAACGCTGCCGCAAATACGCACGGCACCGAGTAAAGCCACGCGACAAAGCAGCAACAATTGATGCTCAACAATCGGACTCGACAATTGCAGGCGGACAATCGGTGCCGCTTCGCTTACTGTTGCCAGGTCCGCCGGCGGAACTCTGGCACGCGCTTTGCGTAAGCGAGTGCGCTCCAGGTTCCGGCGACAGCCCTCACCATGATTGGGGGCAGTAGGTTGGATTTCTCTCCTGAAGCAGACACAACGAGATGACACACGATAACTATCCACGCGATCTCATCGGCTACGGCGCACAGCCTCCGCACGCCCGTTGGCCGGGCGGCGCACGCATCGCGCTGCAGTTCGTGCTCAATTACGAGGAAGGCGGCGAGAACTGCGTGCTGCACGGCGATGCCGCCTCCGAGCAGTTCCTGTCCGAGATCGTCGGTGCCGCGGCCTACCCCGCGCGGCACATGAGCATGGAAGGCATTTACGAATACGGTTCGCGCGCCGGCGTCTGGCGCATCCTGCGCGAGTTCGAGCAGCGCAAGCTCCCGCTGACGGTGTTCGGCGTATCGATGGCGCTGCAGCGCCATCCGGAGCTGACGCGTGCGTTCGTCGAACTCGGCCACGAAATCGCCTGCCACGGTTGGCGCTGGATTCACTACCAGGGAATGGACGAAGCGACCGAGCGCGAGCATATGCGCATCGGCATGCAGATCATCAAGGACCTGACCGGCAACATGCCGCTGGGCTGGTACACGGGCCGCGACAGCCCCAACACGCGCAAGCTCGTGGTGGAACACGGCGGCCTGCTGTACGACGCCGACTACTACGGCGACGACCTGCCCTTCTGGACCGAAGTGGAAGTCACGGGCGGCGAGAAGAAGCCGCACCTGGTGGTGCCGTACACGCTCGACACCAACGACATGCGTTTTGCCACGCCGCAAGGCTTCAACACCGGCGAGCAGTTCTACCAGTACCTGAAGGACGCCTTCGACGTGCTGTACGCCGAAGGAGACCCGAGCGGGCTGGACAAGCCGAAGATGCTGTCGGTGGGCATGCACTGCCGCCTGCTGGGTCGCCCGGGGCGCATGCGCGCGCTGCAGCGGTTCCTGGACTACGTGCAATCGCACGACAAGGTATGGATCTGCCGACGCGTCGATGTGGCGCGCCACTGGATCGAAACCCACCCGTACCGGAGCCAGGCATGAGCCAGAACACCTTTGCGATCGCGCAACTGAACGCGATGCCCGAGGCCGAATTTGTCAAGGTACTTGGCGGCATCTATGAGCATTCGCCGTGGTTTGCCGAAACGGCCGCGCAGCAGCGCCCGTTCGCCAACGCCGCCGAGCTGGCCGCCGCGCTGCGCGCCGCGGTGGATGCGGCCGGCGTAGAAGCCCAGGTCAAGCTCGTGCGGGCCCACCCGGAGCTGGCGGGCAAGGCAGCCGTGCGTGGCGAACTGACCGCGGAATCCACGCGCGAGCAGGCCGGCGCCGGGCTGGACCAATGCACGCCGGCGGAATTCCAGCGCCTGCAGGACATGAACGCGGCCTACAACCGCAAGTTCGGGTTCCCTTTCATCCTGGCCGTACGCGGCTATGACCGCCACGGAATCATCGACGCGTTCGCGAGACGCCTCGAAAACGAGCCGTCGGTGGAGTTGCAAACTTGCATCAATCAGATCCACCGCATTGCGCAGTTCCGCCTGAACGACTTAGTATCCGCCTGAAAAAATAATCCACGGCAGTAAAGAGAGAGAGAAATTCAGGAACGTTCAGCGAAGCAACATCGCTGTCAAGAAAGTCCCCGGCCGCGCCGGTCCCCACTGCACCGTCAGACTTCCGTGCGCGGCCGAGGGACAAAGCAGGAGAACCCGCCAGGGTTCCAGCACACAAGAAACGTTCTGAGCAGCTTCACAACCACGGAGGTCTTACATGACGAAGCAGTACAACAAGCCGGCTCTCAAGCTGGCGGCAATCGCGGCCACTCTTTTTTCCGGCGCGGCCATGGCCCAGTCCAGCGTCACGCTGTACGGCCAGGCCGATATGTTCGTCGGCGGCATCAAGAACATTGGCAGCGGCGACCGCGCCTACGTTGCCAATTCGGGTGGCATGCAAACCTCGTACTGGGGTATCAAGGGTACCGAGGACCTGGGCCTGGGCACCAAGGCCATCTTCGACCTGAACGGCTTCTTCCGCACCGATAGCGGCAGCATGGGCCGCTTCAATGGCGACTCCATGTTCAGCCGCAATGCGTACGTGGGCCTGGAGAACAACCGCTATGGTGCGGTCAAGCTGGGTCGCAACACCACGCCGTACTTCGTGTCGACGATTCTGTTCAACCCACTGATCGACTCGTACGTCTTCAGCCCGATGATTTTCCACACGTACTTCGGCGCCAACAACGGCCGCGTGTACGACCCGGGCATCATCGGCGATTCGGGCTGGAACAACTCGGTCGTCTACTCGACGCCGAACTTCGGTGGCCTGACCGCCAACTTCATTTACAGCTTCGGCGAATCGGCCGGCAACACGGGCAAGAACAAGTGGGGCGGCAACGTGACCTACTTCTCGGGCCCCCTGGCCGCCACGCTGGCCTTCCAGCAGGTCAAGTTCGACAACACGCCGTTCGACCTGACCAACCCGCCGACCACGCCGAACGCCAACACGCCGTACATCGTCGGTTTCGACAAGCAGACGGCCGTGCAGGCCGGCGCCTCGTACGACTTCAAGCTGCTCAAGGTCTTCCTGCAAGGCCAGTACATCAAGACCAACGTGAACGCCAACGTCAATGGCGACATCAAGCACATCGACGGCCAGGGCGGCGTCTCGGTGCCGGTGGGTGCCGGCAACGTGCTGGCGTCGTACACGTACGGCCGCGTGCTGAACGAGGTGAACAGCTTCAAGCGCAACACGTTCGCCCTGGCCTACGACTACAACCTGTCGAAGCGTACCGACGTGTACGCCGCGTACTACTACGACAAGGTCACGGGCATCGAGCACGGCGACAGCTTCGGCGTGGGTGTCCGCCACAAGTTCTGAGCGTCTCGATCCGCTCACCGCAGTACTGAAGCCTGCCCTTGTGGCAGGCTTTTTCTTGCGCGCAACAGTCTCTGATGCGCCACAATGCTGCGTCGCAACGCGCATTCTTGCAGTTGCAGCAGGATCGGAAGCCAACGCTTCATAGGCCGATTCAATTGGCGGCGCCCCCCTCTTCTACCTAGATTGGTTTTCCGGACTGTGTGCCGGACCACGTAAAACAGGACGAGTGAGGTGACGCATGCGGCGCTATGTGAAGTCCCGACCGGAACTGATGGCTATCCTGAGCCAGTGCCTGGACAACAATCCTGAATGCGGCGAGGTGGAATTGCATGCGATGCGCGTGCATCAACCGGACCACACGGGTTGCAACTGGAGCGCTGAGGTCGACTTTCGTCAGGACACCTTCAACGATCTGGCACAGCAGATGGCCGCGGCCCGTTCGATCATCGTGGTGATGCGGGAGCAGTACAACGTGCTGCAATAGCTGGAAGACTGGAAGCAACAGGCAACCGGCTGGAGGCACGAACCCGTGCGTACTGACCCGCCGACGCGCTGACACCCCGGCAGACGTGCCAGCGCACCGACAAAAAAACCGGGCCGCGAATCAGATTCGCGGCCCGGTTTCTTTTTGGGACGATCAGATCTGCAAAACTCGCAGATCGCCGTGCAGTGACTAGCGGATCGCGCCGGCTTCCGCCACGGCCACGGCCGTCATGTTGACGATGCGGCGGGTGGTGGCCTGCGGGTTTAGGATGTGAACCGGCTTGGCCGCGCCTAGCAGGATCGGGCCCACGGTCACGCCCTGGCCGCCCGTCATCTTGAGCAGGTTGAACGCGATGTTGGCGGCGTCCAGCGTCGGCATCACCAGCAGGTTGGCGCTGCCAGCCAGCTTGGTGTTCGGCAGGAAGTGGCGGCGCACGTCCTCGTCCAGCGCGGCGTCGCCCTGCATTTCGCCTTCCACTTCCAGTTCCGGCGCCACGCGCGCCAGAATGGCGGCCGCTTCACGCATCTTGCGTGCCGACGGACGCGTGGACGAGCCGAACATCGAGTGCGACATCATGGCCACCTTCGGATGCAGGCCGAAGCGTGCGATTTCCTTGGCCGCCAGTTGCGTGATCGCAGCCAGTTCCTCCGCGCTCGGGTCGTCGTTCACGAACGTGTCGGTGATGAACAGCGTGTGCTTTTCCAGCATCAGCGCATTCATGGCGGCGAACACCTTGGCATCCGGGGCCAGGCCGATCACATCGCGCACGTGTTCCAGGTGAGCCTCGAAGCGGCCGACCGTACCGCACAGCAGCGCATCGGCATCGCCCATGTGCATCAGCATCGTGCCGATCAGCGTGTTGGAACGGCGCAGAGCCACCTTGGCCATGTCCGGCGTCACGCCATCGCGGCCACGCAGCGCATGATATGCCTCGTGATAGGCGCGGTAGCGCGGATCGTCTTCCGGATTGATCAGTTCGAAGTCCACGCCCGGACGCAGGCGCAGGCCAGCCTTCTCGATGCGCATCTGGATCACGTGCGGACGGCCGATCAGGATCGGACGTGCCAGACCTTCATCCACCACGCCCTGAACCGCGCGCAGCACGCGCTCTTCTTCACCCTCGGCGTAGGCCACGCGCTTCGGCGCAGCCTTGGCGGCCGAGAACACCGGCTTCATGATCAGGCCGGTATGGTAGACGTAGCTCGTCAGTTGCTGACGATAGGCTTCCAGGTCCTTGATCGGACGCGTCGCCACGCCCGATTCTTCGGCAGCCTTGGCCACGGCCGGCGCGATCTTCTCGATCAGGCGCTGGTCGAACGGCGTCGGGATGATGTAGTCGGGGCCGAACTTCAATTCGCGGCCACCGTAGGCTGCGGCCACGGCATCGTTCAGCTCGGCCTCGGCCAGCTCGGCGATGGCCTTCACGCAGGCCAGCTTCATTTCTTCCGTGATCTTCGTGGCGCCGCAATCGAGCGCGCCGCGAAAGATATACGGGAAGCACAGCACGTTGTTCACCTGGTTCGGATAGTCCGAACGGCCGGTGGCGATGATGCAGTCCGGACGCGCGGCCTTGGCCACTTCCGGGCGGATTTCCGGTTCCGGGTTGGCCAATGCCAGAATGATCGGCTTGTCGGCCATGGTCTTGACCATGTCGCCGGTCAGCACGCCTGCC
This sequence comes from Cupriavidus pauculus, assembly GCF_022179805.1. Lineage (GTDB taxonomy): Bacteria > Pseudomonadota > Gammaproteobacteria > Burkholderiales > Burkholderiaceae > Cupriavidus > Cupriavidus pauculus_E. The sequence continues at coordinate 524,980 of NZ_BPUO01000001.1, forward strand.
GTGGAGCAGCCCAGGAAGACGTCGGCATCCTTGACGATGTCGGCCAGCGTGCGGGCCGACGTGTCTTGCGCGTAGCGAGCCTTGTTGGCTTCCATGTTCGCGTCGCGGCCCTGGAAGATCACGCCCTTCGAGTCGACCACGAACACGTTTTCACGGTTGACGCCCAGGCTCACCATCGTGTCCAGGCAGGCAATCGCGGCAGCGCCAGCGCCCGACACGGCCAGCTTGACCTTGCCGATTTCCTTGCCCACGACCTTCAGGCCGTTCAGCAATGCCGCGGCCGAGATGATGGCCGTGCCGTGCTGATCGTCGTGGAAGACGGGGATGTTCATGCGCTCGCGCAGTTGCTTCTCGATGTAGAAGCACTCGGGCGCCTTGATGTCTTCCAGGTTCACGCCGCCCAGCGTGGGTTCCAGCGCGGCGACGATTTCCACGATCTTGTCCGGATCGCGCGCATCGAGTTCGATGTCGAACACGTCGATGCCGGCAAACTTCTTGAACAGGCAGCCCTTGCCTTCCATCACCGGCTTGCCCGCCAGCGGACCGATGTCGCCCAGGCCCAGCACGGCCGTGCCGTTGGTGATCACCGCCACCAGGTTGGCGCGCGAGGTGTACTCGGCGGCCATGGACGGATCCTTGTGGATCTCCTCGCAGGCGTACGCCACGCCCGGCGAATAGGCCAGCGACAGATCGCGCTGGTTCGACAGCGCCTTGGTGGCCGTTACCTGGATCTTGCCCTTGGTCGGGCTGCGGTGATACTCAAGTGCGGCCAGACGCAGTTGCGCTTCAGGGCTGTTCGGGGCGTGTTGCGGTGCATCACCGCTGGTCTTGCTGCTCATTCTGCTTGTCCGGAAAGAGAAGGCGAAAAAAATCGAGCAGCCATTCTAGCCCAGCCACCTCGCGCTGGCGGTCCTTTGCAACGGTGGAAACAGTGTTTTTGGGGGGTGGTGTTCAAAAACTTCGGCTACCGCCGGGTACGCAGTGCGCCTGTCTCACCGATGAACAGAACCGGTGGACGAATGTCGACGAATGCATGCGGAAAAGCGCCCTGCTTTCGCTCCCCTCTTCCGCAGTGCGGGAGAGGGGTTGGGGGTGAGGGAAAGGCGTATCTGCTTGCCGATCCGGCTGCAATTTGAACCGCCCTACCCTCTCCCCCGGCCCCTCTCCCGGTGGGAGAGGGGAGCAAAACGTCAGGAGCAACTTAGGGCTTCGTATCCTTCTCCACCTCCAGCGTCACGCGCCGGGGTCGGCCGCTTTCTCCGGGGAATCCCGTGAAGGCGCTGCGGATCATGTACGGCATCACGGCGGTCAGGTTGCCGTTCTCGGTGGTATTGCGCGCGGTCACCTGATAGACCCGCTTGCCGCTGGCCGCGTCCTTGAAGAACACGCGCAGGTTCGAGAACGTCACCGGCACGTCGCGCACCACGGTCTGCGGCGGCCAGTATCCCGGGCCCCAGCCATACGGACCCCACGGACGGTAATAGCCGTACGGCCCCCAGTAAGGACCCCACGGGCCGTACCACGGATCGGGATAGACGGTCTCGGCCACGCGCACGAAGCCCGGCGCTGCGTCGTAGTCCATCGTCACCAGGTATCGCGCCTGCTTGGCCGGCACCTGTTCAAAGCCGACGCCGCCCAGCGTCTGCGCCAGCCAGCCCTCGTAGGTCTGGCGGTCGAGCTGCGTCTCCTGCTGCGGCGTGTGCTCGAAGGCATAGGTGTGCGGCGGGTCGTTGTTCCAGCCGGCGTCGCGGAACGCCGTCACCTCGGTGGTGACGGTGCTGGCACAGCCCGACAGCCACAACGCGCCCAGCGCCACGAGCCCCCACAGCCCGCCCCGTCTTCCCATCTTCACCACGCCTTGCCACATCGCAACACCTCTTGTTATTGGTTCGGTCACGTTTCCTCAGACAGGATCGGACGCGGCAAATTCCCAAGCCGACCCTGACACGGCGCAAGCCGGAACCCCCTTGGCTACAATGGGGGCTTCAGGGCCGTTTCGCGGCCCGCCGCCCCCGGTCACCCGAAGACAGGATCTCCCCATGCCGCGTACCGACACGCCCGTTACCGTCTATCGCAAGGACTATACTCCGCCCGCGTTTGCCATCGACCACGTCGACCTCGTGCTCGACCTCGACCCGCAGCGCACCATCGTCACCAGCACCCTGAAGCTGCAGCGTACCGGCCCCGCCGACGCCCCGCTGGTGCTCGTTGGCGAGGCGCTGGAACTGGTCGGCATCAAGCTCGACGGCAAGCCGTTCACCACCTATGGCGCCGACGAAGACACGCTCACGCTGAACGGCCTGCCCGCGCAGGGCACGCTGGAAATCACCGTAGCCTGCAATCCCGCGGCCAACACCACGCTGTCGGGCCTCTACGTCTCCAACGGCAACTTCTTCACGCAGTGCGAGGCCGAGGGCTTCCGCCGCATCACGTACTTCCTGGATCGCCCCGATGTGATGACCACCTACCAGGTCACGCTGCGGGCCGAGCGCGCCGCGTATCCGGTGCTGCTGTCCAACGGCAACCTGCTCTCGCAGCGCGAGCTGCCGGACGGCCGTCATGAAGCCGTCTGGGAAGACCCGTTCCGCAAGCCGTCGTACCTGTTCGCGCTGGTGGCAGGCAAGCTCGAATGCATCGAGGAAAAGATCGTCTCGGCCTCGGGCAAGGAAAAGCTGCTGCAGGTGTGGGTGGAGCCGCAGGATCTGGACAAGACCCGCCATGCGATGGATTCGCTGATCCACTCGATCCGCTGGGACGAAAGGCGCTTTGGCCTGGAGCTGGACCTCGATCGCTTCATGATCGTCGCCGTGGGCGACTTCAACATGGGCGCGATGGAAAACAAGGGCCTGAACATCTTCAACACGAAGTACGTGCTTGCCAATGCGCAGACCGCCACCGACGTGGACTTCGCCAACATCGAATCGGTGGTGGCGCACGAGTACTTCCACAACTGGACCGGCAACCGCGTGACCTGCCGCGACTGGTTCCAGCTGTCGCTCAAGGAAGGGTTGACGGTATTCCGCGACCAGGAGTTCTCGGCCGACATGATGGGCTCGGAGTCGGGCCGCGCGGTCAAGCGCATCGAGGACGTGCGCGTGCTGCGCCAGGTGCAGTTTCCGGAAGATGCCGGCCCGATGGCCCATCCGGTGCGCCCCGACAGCTACGAAGAGATCAACAACTTCTACACGGTCACGGTCTACGAGAAAGGCGCCGAGGTCGTGCGCATGTACCAGACCCTGCTGGGCCGCGACGGCTTCCGCAAGGGGATGGACCTGTACTTCAAGCGTCATGACGGCCAGGCCGTGACCTGCGACGATTTCCGCGCCGCGATGGCCGATGCCAACGGCCGCGACCTGAAGCAGTTCGGACTCTGGTACAGCCAGGCCGGCACGCCGGTGGTCACCGCCCGCACGCAATGGGACGGCAACGCCGGCGCGCTCACACTGACGCTGGCGCAGCGCTGCCCCAAGGTGGGCATCGAGACGCGTGCCGGCTCGCCGGAAAAGCAACCGTTCCATATCCCGTTCGCGCTGGGCCTGATCGATGCCCAGGGCAACGACCTGCCGCTGCAGCTCGACGGCGAGGCACAGCCGCAGGGCACCACGCGCGTGCTCGATTTCACGCAGGCCGAGCAGGTGTTCCGCTTCGTCGGGCTGCCGCGTGGCGATCAGGCGCCGCTGCCATCGCTGCTGCGCAATTTCTCGGCGCCGGTCATCGTCGACTACGAATACACCGACGCGGCACTGACGTTCCTGCTGGCCCACGACAGCGACGCGTTCAACCGCTGGGAAGCTGGCCAGCGGCTGGCCACGCGCGCGCTGCTGCAACTGGTTGGCGACGTGCAGGCGCAGCGCGAGTTGAAGCTCGACCCGGCGCTGGTCTCGGCCTTCCGTACCGTGCTGACCGATGGCTCGCTGAACCCGGCGTTCCGCGAGCAGGCGCTGATGCTGCCGGCCGAAGCCTACCTGGCCGAACGCATGGGCGTGGCCGACCCGGCCGCGATCCACCGCGCCCGCCTGTTCCTGCGCGAAGGGCTGGCCCAGGCGCTCAAGGCCGAATGGCTGGCCGCCTACCAGTCCAACGCCACGCCGGGCGACTACAGCCCCGATGCGGACTCGATGGCCAAGCGCGCGCTGCGCAACCTGGCGCTCGGCTACCTGGCCGACACCGGCGACGCCGACATGCAGGCACTGGCCGACCAGCACTACGGCCAGAGCGACAACATGACCGACCGCTTTGCCGCGCTGTCGGCGCTGGTCAACAGCTTCGCGCCGGGCCGCGAGCATGCGCTGACCGACTTCTACGAGCGCTTCGAGAACGACGCGCTGGTGATCGACAAGTGGTTCTCGCTGCAGGGCATGCAGCGTGGCGAGGTGGGGCCGCACGCCGGCAAGCGCACGATCGACACGGTGCGCGCGCTGATGGAGCACCCCGCCTTCACTCTGCGCAACCCGAACCGCGCCCGCTCGCTGATCTTCAGCTTCTGCTCGGGCAACCCGGCCCAGTTCCATGCCGAGGACGGTTCCGGCTACGAATTCTGGGCCGACCAGGTGCTGGCTCTGGACGCGATCAACCCGCAGGTGGCGGCGCGGCTGGCGCGCGTCATGGACCGCTGGCAGAAGTACGAAATCCCGCTGCGCGACCGCATGCGCGCGGCGCTGCAGCGCGTGGCGGCGGCGTCGACGCTGTCGCGCGACGTGCGCGAGATCGTCAGCAAGGCGCTGGCAAGCTGACGGCGGCGCTGGCGGCGCGAGGACCCGAAAATGGGCTGTCCATAGCGGCAGCCCTGTAGAATGGCGGCCATCCAAGGAGAACCCCCACCATGACACGCATCAGCCTCACCCGCTATCTGGTCGAGGAGCAGCGTAAGCACAACACGATCCAGCCGGAACTCCGGTTGCTGATCGAGGTTGTCGCGCGCTCCTGCAAGGCCATTTCCAACGCCGTCAGCAAGGGCGCCCTCGCCGGCGTACTCGGCTCGGCCGGCACCGGCAACGTCCAGGGCGAAACCCAGCAGAAGCTGGACGTGATCGCCAACGAAGTGCTGCTGGATGCCAACGAATGGGGCGGTCACCTTGCTGCCATGGCTTCCGAGGAAATGGACTCGTTCTACGAGATCCCGAACCGCTACCCGAAGGGCGAATACCTGCTGCTGTTCGATCCGCTCGACGGCTCGTCGAACATCGACGTGAACGTGTCGATCGGCACGATCTTCTCGGTGCTGCACATGCACAAGCCGGGCGAGACCGTGACCGAGGCCGATTTCATGCAGCCGGGCACCCACCAGGTGGCCGCCGGCTACGCGGTGTACGGCCCGCAGACCACGCTGGTGCTGACCGTCGGCAATGGCGTGCACATGTTCACGCTGGACCGCGAGGCCGGCAGCTTCGTGCTGACGCAATCGGACGTGAAGATTCCGGAAGACACCAAGGAATTCGCGATCAACATGTCCAACATGCGCCACTGGGCACCCCCGGTGCGCCAGTACATCGACGAATGCCTGGCCGGTGAAGATGGTCCGCGCGGCATGAACTTCAACATGCGCTGGATTGCGTCGATGGTGGCCGATGTGCACCGCATCCTCACGCGCGGCGGCATCTTCATGTATCCGTGGGACAAGCGCGAGCCGGAGAAACCAGGCAAGCTGCGCCTGATGTACGAAGCCAACCCGATGGCATTCCTGGTCGAACAGGCCGGCGGCGCGGCCACCGACGGCAATCAGCGCATTCTGGACGTGACGCCGACCAAGCTGCACCAGCGCGTGTCGGTCGTCCTGGGTTCGAAGAACGAAGTGGATCGCGTGACGCGCTACCACCAGGAAGCGGCCGCGAAGAACTGATCGATCTGATCGACGATCAGTTCTGCGGAACGTGATACGGAACAGGGCGCCTCGGCGCCCTGTTCTGCTTTTCAGACTTCAGACGGTGATCTGCCACTGCATGCGCCATGTCACCGCATCGCCGGGCTGCAGCGTACGCAGGCCGGTGCCTTCCCAGCCGCGCGCGGCCAGGTTCACCGCATCGGCCACGTGGGATACCGGCTCCAGGCAAACGAAATCGCAGCCAGCCGGCGCGTACAGCACCAGATGATCGAGCCCTTCGCTCGCGCGTATCGTCAGCATGGCGCCATCGGGGTGCTTCAGCGTGGCCGAGCGCTTCCAGCCGCTGTAGTAGACGCTGAAATCGGCTTCGGGCAGGTTGCGCTCGCGCAGGAAGCGCTCGCGGTTGCCGACCACGGTGCGGGCCGTCGCCACGCCGCCTGCATCTGCCGGCCACATGTGGGCCGCGTCGAACTGGATACGCATGCCAGGGACACGCGCAAAGAATGGATGGAAGCCACCGCCCACCGGCATCGGCGTGTCGCCATCGTTGCGCAGCATCAGCTCGGCTTCGAGGCCGTTGTCGGTCAGGCGGAACGTCTGCAGCGCGGATATGGGCCACGGCCAGTCGCCGCCTTCGGGCATGTGCGAAAGCGTGAGCACGAGGTGATCGTCGGCTTCGGTTGCAGTCCACGGCCGCACATGGCCGAAGCCGTGCATTGCATGGGCTTGCCCCGGATGCGCGGGCAGCTCGACGGTACGGCCCTGCCAGCGGAAGCGCCCTTCGCGAATACGGTTGGAAAACGGCAGCAACGGATAGCTGCCAGTCTTGGGCCATTGATAGGCATCGAAACCGTGGTCGGCGCTCAGCGGAGCCAGCCAGTCGATGCAAGTGGCATCGGCGCGTTGGGTGCGCAGCGAGGCCATGCGGCCGCCCAGCGACGGGGCGACGGTCAAGGTGTGCGGTCCAGCCTGAAGCGTATGCAATGGGCCGGACGAAAGCCACGACATGGGAATTCTGGTCTCCTGCAATGAACAGCTCCCCTCTCCCACGACGTGGGAGAGGGGTTGGGGGTGAGGGCTAGAGGCTCTGCTTGCCGACAGTTCGCAATTTGAACCGCCGGGGGGGGGGGGTGGGGCCAACGAGGTTCTGCTTGCCGATTGCGGCAATTTGCACCGCCGGCCCTCTCCCCCAACCCCTCTCCCATTCATGGGAGAGGGGAGCAACGCCCCGAGCAGCAACAACTCTCCCTCTCAAGCCCCCAGCGCTTTCAATGCATCGCCGGTCACGCGGCAGATGCGCCAGTCGGGCATCACGTCCGCACCCATCGCCCGGTAGAAATCGATCGACGGCTGGTTCCAGTCGAGTACCGACCATTCAAAGCGGCCGCAGTCGCGTTCGATGGCCAGTGCCGCCAGATGGCGCAGCAGCGCCTTGCCCAGTCCGTGGCCGCGCCAGGCCGGTTCCACGAACAGGTCTTCCAGGTACAGCCCCGGCTTGGCCAGGAAGGTCGAGAAATTGTGGAAGAACAGCGCAAAGCCCACGGCGCGTTTGGTGCCGTCCTGGTCGACTTCGACGATCACGGCCTCGGCATGCGGCTTGGCGCCGAACAGCGCGTCACCAATCTTCTGCGGCGTGGCTTCCACCAGGTGCGTGAGCTTTTCGTACTCGGCCAGATTCGAAATCAGGCGGAACAGCGTGTCGCTGTCGGCGGGTGTGGCGGGGCGGATCGAGAAGGCAGTCATCGCAAATCGTTTAGATAAAGTGAACGACGATTATCGTTCACGCCGCAAGCGATCACCACCCCGCAGCGTTGGCCACCTGCATGACGTAGTCGGATGCCAGGCAATCGACGCTGACGCGCTCCGGCGTGCTGCGCAGCCAGGTCAGTTGCCGCTTGCAGAGCTGCCGCGTGGCGGCGATGCCGCGCTCGCGCATGGTGGCGGTGTCGCAGTCGCCGTCCAGGTATTCCCACATCTGCCGATACCCCACGCAGCGCATCGACGGCAGCCCCAGGTGCAGGTCGCCGCGCGCGCGCAGGCGCTTGACCTCGTCGATGAAGCCGCCCGCGAGCATGACGTCGAAGCGATGTGCGATGCGGGCATGCAGCGCCGCGCGGTCCGAGGGCTCCAGCGCGATCACCCGAAAGCGCGCGTCGGCCGCGCCGGTGAACGTGCGGGCGTCGGCCTGGCGCGTCAGCAGCGCCGACATCGGTTCGCCGCTCAGGCGATGGATTTCCAGTGCACGCTGGATGCGTTGCGCATCGTTGGGCGCCAGGCGCGCGGCCGTTACCGGATCCACCTCGGCCAACATCGCGTGCAGCGCCGGCCAGCCGCGTTCGGCGGCCAGCGCATCGAGCTCGGCGCGCACCTCCGGATCGGCTTGCGGCAGATCGTTCAGGCCCTGCGTCAGCGCCTTGTAGTAGAGCATCGTGCCGCCCACGATCAGTGGCGTGTGCCCGCGTGCGCGGATCTCGCCGATCAGGCGCTCGGCGTCGGTCACGAATTGCGCGGCCGAATAGCTGTCGAGCGGATCGATGATGTCGATCAGGTGATGCGGCACGCTGGCCAGTTCCGCCGGGGTGGGCTTGGCCGTGCCGATATCCATGTCGCGATAGACCAGCGCGGAGTCCAGGCTGATGATTTCCACCGCGCGGCGCTTGGCCAGTTCCAGCGCGGCCGCGGTCTTGCCCGAGGCGGTAGGGCCAAGCAGGCAGACGACGGGATCGGAGGGCGGTGCGGACATCGACATCGTGAAGGGAAGAGCGGGCTTACTGGCCGCGCAGGAACAGGCGGTCGAGTTCGGTCACGGTGAGCTGCACCCATGTGGGGCGGCCGTGATTGCACTGGTCGGCGCGCTCGGTCTGCTCCATCTGGCGCAGCAGCGCGTTCATCTCTTCGACGGTCAGCTTGCGGTTGGCGCGCACGGCGCTGTGGCAGGCCAGCGTGGCCAGCAGTTCGTTCTGCCGCTCGGCCAGCACGCGCGACCCGCCGTAGGACTGGAGATCGCGCAGCACGTCGCGCGCCAATGCCTCGGCATCGGCTTGCCTGAGCAGCGCGGGAATCGCGCGCACGGCCAGCGTGGTGGGCGACACCGGTGCGATGTCGAATCCCAGCAGTTGCAGCGTTTCCCGGTGTTCCTCGGCCGCGCCGATTTCCACCGGATTGGCCGGCAGCGTGACCGGAATCAGAAGCGGCTGTACGGCCAGCTCGCGGGCATCGAGACCGGTCTTGATCTGCTCGTACAGGATGCGCTCGTGGGCGGCGTGCATGTCCACCAGCACCAGGCCGCGTGCGTTCTGCGCCAGCACGTAGATGCCGTGCAACTGGGCAATCGCGTAGCCGAGCGGATGTTCGGCATCGGCATCGCCCGAGTCCGCGGCCGGGAATGCCGAGGTGCCTGCCGGCAGGCGGTCGAGCAGGCTGGGCGGTTCGTCGGCACGGGCGGCCTGGGCGTCGGCCAGCCATGCCGGCGGTTGTCCCGACAGTTGTCCCGACGGCTGCCATGGCCGCGCGGGATTGGACGCGTCGCCCGACGTGGCCTCGCGCACCATGCCCAAGTAAGCCTGGCGCGGCTGGGCGATGCCGAGTTCGGTCTGGCGCGCGGCCGAATAGTTGATCCATTGCGGCGCGGCACCCGGTACGCCCGGACCGGGCGTACCCGGACGGGCCGACGGCATCGGCACCAGGCCGGCACCATCGCCAGTATCGGAATGCAGGCTGTCGCCCTGTTCGCCGGCCTGGCGCGCCAGGCATCGCTGCACTGCGTGATAGACGAACTGGTGCACCGCGCGCGATTCGCGGAATCGCACCTCGATCTTCGACGGGTGCACGTTCACATCGACCAGTTCGGGCGGCAGGTCCAGGCAGATCACGTACGACGGGAAGCGGTCGCCATGCAGCACGTCCTGATAGGCGCTGCGCACGGCGTGGTTCAGCAGCTTGTCGCGCACAAAGCGGCCGTTGACGAAGAAATACTGCTGGTCGGGCCGTCCGCGCGAGGCGGTGGGCAGGCCGGCAAAGCCGTACAGGTGCAGCGCGTCGGCGTCCTCGTCCAGCGGCAGCCGCGCACGCGCAAAGTCGCCGCCCAGCACCTGCGCCGTGCGCGTGGACACATCGCCGGCATTCCAGTGTTCCAGCGGCTTGCCGTTATGGTGGACCGAGATCGTGACGTCGGGCCGCGCCAGTGCGGCGCGCCGGATCATCTCCAGGCAGTGCCCCAGCTCGGTTTGTTCCGATTTGAGGAACTTTCGGCGCGCTGGCGTGTTGAAGTACAGGTGCTGCACATCGATCATCGTGCCGACGCCGCCCGAGGCAGGCTGCAACTGGCCGCTGTCGGCGCTGATCTGCGTGGCATGCTGGGCGTTGGCGGTGCGGCTGGTCAGCACCAGGTGGGACACCGAGGCGATCGAGGCCAGTGCCTCGCCACGGAAGCCGAGCGTCAGCACCGATTCGAGTTCGTCGAGAGAGGCGATCTTGCTGGTGGCGTGGCGCATCAGCGCAACGGGCAGTTCGTCGGCGGGAATGCCGCAGCCGTTGTCCGTGATGACGATGCGCCGCACGCCGCCTTCCTCAAGCCGGATGCCAAGCTGGGTGGCGCCGGCATCCAGGGCGTTTTCAAGCAGTTCCTTGACCACCGACGCGGGCCGTTCCACCACCTCGCCGGCGGCGATCTGGCTGATCAGTTGATCGGGCAACGGACGGATGGGACGGCCAGGCTGGGTGGTGCGAAGACTGGCCGCAGTGGATGCGGTATCGGGCTGGATGGCGTCGGCGGGCATGCGGGCGATTATACGTGCGGGTGGACACCTTTCAGGCACAAGTCCGGCCCGTGAGTGACGGATTGGCGCAATGGCTCTTGTATGATGTGGGCCTTCATTGAGAGAGGACTAACTTGGATACCGTATTGCATCTGATCGACATGGTGCTCCACGTCGACAAATTCCTGGGGCAGTTCGTCCTCGACTATGGCGTCTGGGTCTACGGCATCCTGTTTGCCATCGTGTTCGCCGAAACCGGGCTGGTGGTGCTGCCGTTCCTGCCCGGCGATTCGCTGCTGTTCATTGCCGGCGCCATGTGCGCGGCTGGCGCAATGAACGAATGGATGCTGTCGGGCCTGCTGTTCGTGGCGGCCGTGGTGGGCAATACCGTGAACTACTTTGTCGGCAGCTGGGTCGGGCCCAAGGTGTTCGACCATCACTGGCGCTTCCTGGACCAGCAGGCGCTGCGCAAGACGCATGATTTCTACGAGCGCCACGGCGGCAAGACGCTGGTGATGGCTCGTTTCATCCCGATCGTGCGCACGTTCGCGCCGTTTGTGGCGGGTGTGTCGCAGATGACGTTTGCGCGCTTCCAGCTGTTCAATGTGATCGGTGCCGCCACGTGGGTGTTCGGCCTGGTGTTCGCCGGCTACTTCTTCGGCAACCTGCCGTTCATCAAGCAGTACCTGAACCTGATCGTGCTGGCTGGCATTGGCGCGGCCGTGGTGCCGCTGGTGCTGGGCGGGCTGTGGAAGCTGGTGCGCGGCACGCGCAACCGTCCGGCTGACCGCAAGCCCTGAGGCGCGACGCGCCCCAGGCGAGCCGTTAGCTGAGGCTGCGGCTCATCATCCTCAACGCCGGCATGCGATCTCGGATCTGCGTGGTGTCGGCGGCATCGGGGCGGGCCTGGACATAGGCTTCCAGGTCTTCCAGTGCCGGCCGGAAGCATTCCAGGTTGGCATAGGCCAGGCCCCGGTCGCGCACTTCCTCGATGGAATCGGGCAGCAGGATCACCAGGCGGTTCTGTACCGCCAGCAGCCGCTGCCAGCGCGATTCCTGCAGATAGATCGCCTTCAGGTTGCGCAGCATGCGCGCGACGATCTCGCGATGGCCGGCCACCTGCAGGAACAGCCCTAGCGGCACCTCGTTCGAATCCGTGATGCCCTCGTGCTCCAGCCAGGGGTCGAGCATTTCCTGAAGTTGTTCCCGCGACAGCGTCTCGCCGGTCAGGGGGTCGAGCACGACCTCGCCGGCAGGTATCGTCATGCGCACCAGAAAGTGGTTCGGAAACGATACGCCCTTCAGCGGCAACCCGATCTGCTGGCCAAGTTCCATGTAGAGCACGGCCAGCGAAATGGGAATGCCGCGGCGCTGCTTGAGCACCACGTTCAGGTACGAGTTTTCGGGGTCGTAGTAGTCGTTCGCGTTGGGCCCGAAGCCCAGGTCGCGAAAGAAGAAATGGTTCAGCAGGCGCAGCCGCTGGATGGCCGGCGTGCCTTCGGCGATCCGCCGCTTGAGGCGCACCGCCAGCACATCGAGCGCGGCCAGTTCCGCCTGCAGGTCCAGGTCCGGATAGGCGTCCTGGGCGATTGCGAGTGCGGTCTCGGTCAGCGGGATCGCATCGTCGTCGGCCACGAGACTGGCGAAGTAATCCAGGACTTTCGTGGAGGTCATGGGGCGGTATTCCTGACTAGCCGGCGCGGCGCCGGAAGGCCGCGTAGCGCAGGCCCATGAGCCACAGTGTACCGAAGTAGACCGTTGCCGCAAGTACCATGCAGGCGGCCATCAGCGCGATGCGCAGCCACGGCGTGGCACCCATCCCCACCCAGTCGAAATTCCGCGCAAACCACAGCAGCATGCCCGACAGGATCAGCATGGCGGCCACCAGCCGCAGCAGGAACATGCCCCAGCCCGGCGCCGGATGATAGAAGCCACGCCGGCGCAGGCCAAAGAACAGCAGCAGCGCGTTGACAGTGGCGCCGAAACTGATCGACAGCGGCAGGCCCGCATGGCCGAGCATCGGCACGAACACCAGGTTCGAGAGTTGCGTGATGATCAGCACCAGGATCGCGATCTTCACCGGCGTGCGGATGTCCTGGCGCGCGTAGAAGCCCGGCGTCAGGATCTTGATCAGGCAGAGCGCCAGCAGGCCCAGGCCATAGGTGGCCAGCGCCTGGCGGGTCATTTCCACGGCATGCGCGTCAAAGCGCCCGTAGTTGAACAGGACCGAAGTGAGCGGGGTGCCGAACAGCATCAGGCCGGCCGCGCAGGGCAGGGCCAGCAGGAAGGTCAGGCGCAGGCCCCAGTCGAGCAGGCCCGAGTATTCTTCGCGGTTGTCGTTGGCATTGGCGCGCGACAGGCTTGGCAGCAGGATGGTGCTCAGCGCCACGGCCAGCAGCGCCGTCGGGAATTCCATCAGCCGGTCGGCATAGGTGATGTACGACACCGCGCCCGCGCCCAGCCGCGAGGCGATATTGGTATTGATGATCAGGCTGATCTGCGCCACGGAAACGGCCAGCAGGGCCGGTGCCATCTGCTTGACCACGCGGCGCACGCCCTGGTTGGCCCAGGCCGCGCGCAGGTTCAGCGACACGCGCGGCAGCACGCCCAGCTTGCGCATCGCAGGTATCTGGATCGCCAGTTGCAGCACGCCGCCCACCAGCACCCCCCACGCCTGCGCGTAGATTGGCTGCTGCATGTGCGGGCCCACCCAGAGCGCGGCCACGATCAGGCAGACGTTGAGCAGCACGGGCGTGAACGCCGGCACCGCGAAGTTGCGCCACGTGTTCAGGATGCCCGACGCCAGCGCCACCATCGAGATCAGGCCGATGTACGGAAACATCACGCGCGTCATGAAGACCGCCGAGTCGTAGGTCTCGGCATCGCCGCGGAAGCCCGTGGCCACCACCGTCATGACGATCGGCGCTGCAATCACGCCCAGCAGCGACACCGCCGCCAGCACCCAGGCCATGACCGTGGCCACGGCGTCGATCAGACGGTGGGTTTCCTCGTCGCCGCGCTTGCCGTGGTATTCGTTCAGGATCGGCACGAAAGCCTGCGAGAACGCGCCTTCGCCAAAGATGCGGCGCAGCAGGTTGGGGATGCGGAACGCCACGTTGAAGGCGTCGGTCATGTCCGAGGCGCCAAACGCCCGGGCAATCAGGATTTCGCGCACCAGGCCGGTGATGCGCGAAAGCATCGTCAGGCTGCTGATGGTGGCAAGCGCTTTGAGCAGGTTCAAGGTGGTATTCGGGGAAAGCTTTGGGCCGGCTGGCTGTGCAGCCAGGGCGGATACGGCGTTCAGACGTCCGTTTGGCCCCAAAAGTTGCCGCGGCGCCACGATGGTTCGGCTAGGCGGCGCCGGATGTGGCGCTTATTATACGGATCGGCCGTCGCAGGGCGACCGTTGTCAGGGGTATACGAAACGCCCTTGCCTGCGCCGCCGGCATGTGTGTATAATCGCCGATTCGCAAGGACAGTCGCGTCCAGGATTCGTTTGTCGAAACATCCCGGGTCGCAAGATGTGACTTAATTGTTGCGTCCCAATTTATTGCGTCGCCCCGGGCGCGCATTCTGAATTCAGGAAGAGATACATGGCAAATTCCGCACAAGCTCGCAAGCGCGCGCGCCAAGCCGTCGCCGCGAACGCCCACAACTCCAGCCTGCGCTCGCGTCTGCGCACCGCCGTCAAGGCAGTTCGCAAGGCCATCGACGCTGGTGACAAGGCCGCCGCTGCCGAGATTTTCAAGCAGTCGCAAACGATCATCGACAGCATCGCTGACAAGAAGATCGTGCACAAGAACAAGGCTGCACGTCACAAGTCGCGCCTGTCGGCTGCCATCAAGTCGATGGCTGTCTGATAACTGCCCGGCCACCTCGGTGGCCAGCAGGACAAGAAGCTCGTCTCCGGACGGGCTTTTTTGTTTTCTGCGTCCCGGTTAGCCTGGCTGGCAATCCGGGCAACAAAAAACCCGGCTCAGGCCGGGTTTGTCTTGGGTGCGCAGGTGGCTTCAGCGGTCGAACGAGCAGGCCTCGACGACCTGGAGGTTGTTGTCGCGCGCGAAGTTCAGCACGAAATCCAGCGCCTTCGGTTCGATGTCGCGCAGCCGCGTGTCCACCACCACGTTCTTCACACCCGCCACGATCACCGGCCGCACGTACGGCGAGTAGGTCAGGCGAGGATCCCCGGTATCGCCCTCGGGGCGAAATTGCGCCATCACGCCACACAGCCGTTCGGCCCAGTCGCTGGGGCGGAAGGTCTTGCCTTCCTTCGTAACGCCTTGGATGAAATATTCGCGAACTTGGGGGGTGGTCATGGGACTGCGGGGATCTGCTTTGTGACTCGACGGTAAACCCGTTTCAACGGGGCGCCCGTTTGACGCATCCGGCAGGCGATTGGTTCGCACATATCCGGGATGGGGCCAGCGGGGCGGTGGTGTCGACGGGGGCACTTTTGATGCCGGCGGCGGGCAGTGGCATGGGTATGCCGGGCCCCGCGTGAATCAGCGAGTATTATATCTTATATAAGACTTGCGCATAAGACGAAATCCTGTCGGGAACCTGTCAACGGCGGCCCTGTACGGCGTCTGACCGCCATCAGGAGGTTAACGGCGCGGGCTCGCCAAAGCTGGAATAATCCCTTATGATCTTTGCAATTACATTGCGTAAGCGACGCGAAAGGCGGCTCCGCGACACGCTCCGACCCTGACGGATTGCCATCCCGCGCAATCGGGTCGCGTGTCCAAAGCGAGTCGCCTTCTTTGTTTTATGAGCCCAACCCCGATCAAGCATTACCTCCAGTTCAGCGACCTAGGTGCCGACGAATATGCGTACCTGCTGGACCGCGCGAGGATCCTGAAGGCGAAGTTCAAGAACTACGAGACATGGCACCCGCTGCACGACCGCACGCTGGCCATGATCTTCGAAAAGAATTCCACGCGTACGCGCCTGTCGTTCGAGGCTGGTGTGCATCAGTTGGGCGGCCACGCCGTGTTCCTGAACACGCGCGATTCGCAGCTCGGCCGCGGTGAGCCGATCGAGGACGCCGCGCAGGTGATCTCGCGCATGGTGGACATCATCATGATCCGCACCTACGGGCAGGAGATCATCGAGCGATTCGCCGCCCATTCGCGCGTGCCGGTGATCAACGGGCTGACCAACGAATACCATCCCTGCCAGGTGCTGGCCGACATCTTCACGTACATCGAGCAGCGCGGCAGCATCGCCGGCAAGACCGTGGCGTGGATTGGCGATGCCAACAACATGGCGTACACCTGGATCCAGGCCGCCGAGCGCCTCGACTTCACGTTCACGTTCTCGGCGCCCCCGGGCTACCAGCTCGATCCGGCCATGGTGCCGGCCTCGGCGGTCTCGCGCGTAAAGGTCTTCGAGAATCCGCTGGACGCCTGCCAGGGCGCGCACCTGGTCACCACTGACGTCTGGACCAGCATGGGCTTCGAGGCCGAGAACGAAGCGCGCAAGCGTGCGTTCAAGGACTGGATGGTGACCACGGCCATGATGGACCGTGCCGCCGACGATGCGTTGTTCATGCACTGCCTGCCCGCGCACCGTGGCGAGGAAGTGGAGGCCGCCGTGATCGACGGTCCGCGCAGCGTGGTCTGGGAAGAAGCCGAGAACCGCCTGCACGTGCAGAAAGCGCTGATGGAATACCTGCTCTGCGGCCGCTACTAGGCAGCCGTCGGAGTCAACAAAAGGGGGCCGCGAGGGCTCCCTTTTTTACGTCTTTGAGAAACCGAAAGATCCGAGGAGAGTGAGATGAGCCAGTTCGACAACGTATCCGTCGTCAAGAAGGCCAACCTGTATTTCGATGGCAAGTGCGTGAGCCACACGGTGGTGTTTGCCGACGGCACGCGCAAGACGCTGGGCGTGATCTTCCCGGCTGCGCTGACGTTCAACACCGGCGCCCCGGAAATCATGGAAGTCAACGCAGGTAGCTGCCGCGTGCGCCTGGCTGGCTCGGAAGAGTGGAAGACCTACGGTGCGGGCCAGCAGTTCGACGTGCCGGGCAACAGCAGCTTCGATATCGAAGTGACCGAAACGCTCGATTACGTTTGCCACTTCGGTTGAGCTTGCCGCAGTGATTGTTTTTCCCCTCTCCCGCATGCGGGAGAGGGGAGCAAGACTTGCAGGAGGGGAGAAAACCTCTCCTATAGAATCACCGGCTCCGGCTCGATCCTGACCCCGAAGCGTGATTCCACCGTATCCGCTATGCGGTCAGCCAGCTTCAGCAGCGCGGCGCCAGTGCCGCCGCCGTGGTGCACCAGCACCAGCGCCTGCTTGCCGTACACCCCCACCGCGCCGTCATCCATGCCCTTGAAGCCGCACTGGTCGATCAGCCAGCCGGCGGCCAGTTTGTAGCGGCCATCGGGCTGCGGATAGCTGACCAGCGCCGGATTCTGCGCCAGTAGCGCGTCGCGTTGCGCGGCTTCGACCACCGGATTCTTGAAGAACGACCCCGCATTGCCGATCTGGGCCGGGTCGGGCAGCTTGCGCGAGCGGATGGCAATCACCGCCTCGCGGACCTGCGCGGCCGTGGGCGACGCCACACCGTCCAGCTCTCGCGCCAGCTCGCCATAGTTCAGCACCGGCTGCCAGGTCTTGGGCAAGCGCAGGGTCACGGCCGTGATGATGTAGCGATCGTGGCCTGCGTGCTTGAACAGGCTGTCGCGGTAGCCGAATGCGCAGGCGTCGAGATCCAGCGTGACGAATTCGCGCGCCTGGCGGTCGTAGGCACGCAGCCGCGCAAAGCGTTCGCGCAGTTCCACGCCGTATGCGCCGATGTTCTGGATCGGCGCGGCGCCCGCGGTACCCGGGATCAGCGCCAGGTTTTCCAGGCCGGGCATGCCCTCGGCCACGGTACGGCTGACCACGCCATGCCAGTTTTCACCGGCGCCGGCGGTGACGAGCCAGTTTTCATCGTCCTCGGCAATGTCATGGCCCGGAATCTCCATCAGCAGCACGCAGGCGTCGAGATCGCCCGTCAGCACGACGTTGCTGCCACCCCCGAGTACCACGACCGGCAAGTCCGCCGTGCGCGGGTCGGACAGGGCTGAAACCAGGTCCGATTCGCTGCGAATATGCATAGCCAGACGCGCGCGTGCATCGAACCCGAATGTATTGTGGGTGCGCAGGGGATAAAATTCGTGGAAATCTGCCATGAAGGACGGGGAAAGCACCCCGGACCGGGGCAGCCAAGGATTATACGTAACCGCAAGCACCGGCCGCCGCCAGCGGCGCGCCGCGCAAGACCAGGAGAATCGATATGCCGTCGTTTGACGTAGTGTGTGAAGCCAATATGGTGGAAGTGAAGAACGCCGTGGAGCAGGCCAACAAGGAAATCTCCACGCGCTTCGACTTCAAGGGGTCCGACTCGCGCGTCGAGCAGAAGGAAGGCGAACTGACCCTGTTTGCCGATGACAACTTCAAGCTCGACCAGGTCAAGGACGTACTGATCAACAAGATGGCCAAGCGCAACGTGGACACGCGCTTCCTGGACCATGGCAAGGTCGACAAGATCGGCGGCGACAAGGTCAAGCAGGTCATCACGATCAAGAAGGGCGTGACCGGCGACCTGTCCAAGAAGATCGTGCGTATGATCAAGGACAGCAAGATCAAGGTGCAGGCCAGCATCCAGGGCGATGCCGTGCGCGTTTCGGGCACCAAGCGCGACGACCTGCAGTCGGTGATCGCGCTGCTGCGCAAGGACGTCGACGAGGCGCCCCTGGACTTCAACAACTTCCGCGACTAAGGGAAATCCGACTTTCCCAGGAAGTTACTGCGCCTGCCGCGGCTGCGGCAGGCCGCCAATCTTCGCGCCGGGCTTGATGCCCTTCTGCGCAAACCATCCCTTGTTCATCTCCAGCGCATAGCGCACGGCCGCGCGCGGGCAGTGGTTGTCCTCGGTCTGGGGCTTCATGTCCTCGATGTTCACGATGCTGCCGTCGTCGGCCAGGAAGGCAATCGACAGCGGCAGGTCGGTATTGCGCATCCAGAAGCAGTGCCCGGCCTTTTCGTCGAACACGAACAGCATGCCGGCGTTGGCGGGCATCGACTTGCGGAACATCAGGCCACGCTCGCGCGCCTCGGGCGACGCGGCCACCTCGGCCTGGATGGCATACATGCCGGCGGTCAACGGGACCACGGGCAGCGCCGATTGCGCCTGGGCCAGGGTCGTCAGCGCGGTGGCGCCCACTGCAATCAGATACTTGAACACGGGGTGCATGGCGATTCTTGTCGTTGGAGGTCAACTGCAGGCGAGAGCATAGCGCAGCCATGGCGGCCATGCCGGCTGCGAGGACGCGCCGAACATGAAAAAAGGCAGGACACCCGGGGGTGCCTGCCTCTCAAACACACGCGCGGACGTTGGGGTCCGCGCATGCACTGCCCTATTAGGCAGCCGGTGCCGAAACAGCAGCCTTCTTGGTGTGCTTCTTCGAGTGTTTCTTGGAGCTGGTCTTCGCGGGCTTCGCGGCTTCCTTGGCGGCCGGTGCGGCGTCCATGGCGGGAGCCGAAGCCTGCGCGAAAGCGCCGGTAGCGAACAGGCCAACAACCAGGGCAGCGATCAGTTTTTTCATTGCGAGTACCTCAGAAAGTATCCGGTATTTGAGAGATTCGACGCGTGTCAGACGTGTCACTCGCAAAAACGGCACGCCATCTTCTGGCGTTGACGTACCCCTTCGCAGTATTTGTAACCACGTTTTACTGCCGATTGCGCACATGTATTGCGCTTCGGACATCTGAAGTCTTCTGTGAAAGTCCGAGCATCCGGACATCCACCTCGCCCCATTGGCCCGGCAGCAGCCCCAGTTCCGGCAGCGATATCCCACCGATGGCCACCCGGATCAGGCGTAGCGTCGGATACCCGACGGCCGCTGTCATGCGTCGCACCTGACGGTTCTTGCCTTCGCGAATCTGCAACTCGACCCATGTGGTGGGAATGGCTGCGCGATACCGGATCGGCGGGTCGCGGTGCCACAGCCAGGCGGGTTCCCCGACCAGCCGGACAGCGGCCGGCAGCGTCTTGAAATCGCCCAGATCGACGCCTGCACGCAACTGTCCCAGGGCCGCTTCGTCGGGCACGCCTTCCACTTGCGCCAGATAGGTCTTGGCGAGCTTGTGCTTCGGATCGGCGATGCGTGTCTGCAAGGCGCCGTCGTCGGTCAGCAGCAGCAGGCCCTCGCTGTCGGCGTCGAGTCGGCCGGCCGGGTACACGCCGGGCACGTCGACGCAATCGGCCAGCGTCGCCCGCGACGGGTGCGCGGAGAACTGGCTCATCATCTGGAAGGGCTTGTTGAGGGCGATCAGGGTCATGGCCGCGCATTATCCACCAGTGTCGCGGCGCCCGTTACAATGCCTCGCACAACACAATCGCGCCGCCAGGCCCCCAGGCCTGGCCAAGGCATCACCCCCATCCGTAGTTGGAGACGAACATGTATCAGCACATCAAGGTGCCGGCAGGCGAGAAGATCACGGTCAATGCCGATTTCTCGCTGAACGTGCCGGACCACCCCATCATTCCGTATATCGAAGGCGACGGCACGGGTGTCGATATCACGCCGGTGATGCTGAAGGTGGTGGATGCCGCCGTGGCCAAGGCCTACGACGGCCGTCGCAAGATTGCCTGGATGGAAGTGTTCGCAGGCGAGAAGTCGACGCGCATCTACGGCCCGGACGTCTGGCTGCCCGAAGAGACGCTCGAGGTGGTCAAGGATTACGTGGTGTCGATCAAGGGCCCGCTGACCACGCCCGTGGGCGGCGGCATCCGTTCGCTGAACGTGGCGCTGCGCCAGCAGCTCGATCTCTACGTGTGCCTGCGCCCGGTGCGCTATTTCAAGGGCGTGCCGTCCCCGGTGCGCGAGCCCGAGAAGACCAACATGGTGATCTTCCGCGAGAACTCGGAAGACATCTACGCCGGTATCGAGTGGGAAGCCGGCAGCGAAGGTGCCCGCAAGCTGATCGCGTTCCTGCAGGACGAGATGGGCGTGAAGAAGATCCGTTTCCCGGATACGTCGGCGGTCGGTGTGAAGCCGGTGTCGAAACAGGGCACGCAACGCCTGGTGCGCAAGGCGATCCAGTATGCGATCGACAACGACAAGCCGTCGGTGACGCTGGTGCACAAGGGCAACATCATGAAGTTCACCGAGGGTGGCTTCCGTGACTGGGGCTACGAGCTGGCGCTGGAGGAATTCGGCGCGCAACTGGTCGACGGTGGCCCGTGGTGCAAGCTCAAGAACCCGAAGACCGGCCGCGACATCGTCGTCAAGGATGTCATTGCCGATGCGTTCCTGCAGCAGGTGCTGCTGCGGCCGGCCGAGTACTCGGTCATCGCCACGTTGAACCTGAACGGCGACTACATCTCCGATGCGTTGGCTGCGCAGGTCGGCGGCATTGGCATTGCCCCTGGTGCGAACATGTCGGACTCGGTTGCCATGTTCGAAGCCACGCACGGCACCGCGCCCAAGTACGCCGGCAAGGACTACGTGAATCCGGGCTCGGAAATCCTGTCCGCCGAAATGATGCTGCGGCACATGGGCTGGACCGAGGCCGCCGACCTGATCATCGAATCGATGGAAAAGTCGATCCTGTCGAAGAAGGTCACCTATGACTTCGCCCGCCTGCTGGAAGGCGCCACGCAGGTGTCGTGCTCGGGCTTCGGCCAGGTGATGATCGACAACATGTGAGGCAAGGCCCGGTCCGGGGCCTTGGGCTCAATCCCCTGAGCGTACCTCGCGCCCGTCCATTGGCTGCACTGGGCGGGCGTTCATCGGATAGCGGGTGCGGAACGCCGCCAACTGCTGTCCCGACACCGTCAGCGGCCGTTTCATGACGTACCACTGCACACCCTCCGTGCACGGCGGCGTCGTCAGGCTGCCCGAGAACGTGTAGCACTCCAGCGACTTCGGCAGCAATCCCCCGATATTGACCTTTCCCGGCATCGGTACCGGCTGGCCGCCGTCGCGGGGCATGGTGCGGAACAGGGTGGCCAGCTGCGGGTTGGGTTTGCCCAGCCGGTACATCACCGCGACGACGGCGGCCACGCGCCCCCGGTGGTCCTCGTGGACGAAATGCGCTGCCAGCGGATAGGCCTTGCCCGCGAACCGGGTCTCGCTTGGGGTATGGAAATGGATCTGCGCCAGGCGATAGGTGCCGGTTGGCGTGGTCAGGGTGTGGTCGCCAAGCGGCCGTAGCTCGATGGTGTGCCCGGTATTCACGATCTTGGCGCGGGCAGGGCGGTAGTGGAAGGCCAGCGCCGGCAGGTTGCCCGGCGTGGCGCCCTGGACGTCGATCGGCGATTGCATCGCGCCCGTGGCGCAAGGAGTGAATTCGGGCGAGAGCTCGCCCCAGTGCGACGGGTCCGTGGCCCCTTCATAGGACCATGGCGACTCGTCAGGTGCCGGCGTGGCGGCGTGAATGGGACCGGCCGATGCAAGGGCCAGCATGCCAGCGATTGTTGCCACCGATAGGGGATGCTTCATGGGAAGGTTCCGATGGGTCGACACGATTGCGCCGCAGGTAACGGCGAAGGCGTGCGCGAGTCTACGGAACACATATCGGGACAGAAATCGTGGTCCCACGAATTCGGGGGCGCCTGGACTGATTTCTTGACGTGGGCGACAACTCCGGCGCCCCGCGGTTGGCCCGCAATCGGAAGCCGGATCGGAAATCAAAAACAGAAACGCCCGGCACATGGTTCACATGGGCCGGGCGTCTTGCCGGATGCTTGGCGTACGCGCTAGGCGCGTGCCCCGGGCAGGCATTGCCAGCCGTGGCACAGGATCCCGTTCCGAAGGGGAGTCGATCCCCTTCACATCCGCATTGGCCGACACGCTCTGTGGCGCGTTCGGCCGCGGCGCACTTTACTGGGCGGCGTCCTGAATGTTCGTGGCTTGCTTGCCCTTCGGGCCTTGCACGACCTCGAACGAAACGCGCTGGCCTTCCTTCAGGGTCTTGAAGCCTGCCATCTGGATTGCCGAAAAGTGCGCAAACAGTTCTTCCTCGCCATCGTCCGGCTTGATAAAGCCGAAACCCTTGGCGTCATTGAACCATTTGACGATACCGCTTGCCATAAACTCCCCCAACGAAAAAACAGATATCAAGCGGGGAAACCAATGGCCAGCTGAAAACCACCTTGGGCGCGCCCGGGCATGCCGGTCCTGACGGATCGGATACCAAGGCATGGCACAAATGAAATTCGCGCGGCCAGCCGCCTGCGCCCGTTCGGAAAACGGGCCACAATAGGCCGGCCAACGCTGGTCGTGGGCCTCCCTGCTCACGGAAACATCTCGACTGGACCTTATGCTTGGCTCGCTGACCAGGCCGCGATGTGCAAACGATTTTTCTGTCAAACCCACATGCTGTCAAGCTGGCAGATTCCCCACTCGGCGTGGGGTGTGGCAGGATTGAAACGGCTGCGGATGGTACCTTTATCACCGTGGTGCACCGGATTTTCGAAACGCCCCCCGATGAGGGCGGCGGCACCCCGGCGGGAGCCTTCGGGCGCGTACCATGCACCTTTAACGTGCGCGGAGCGCCCTTCGGTGCGGTAGCCAACGCTGGGAATTTTCCTGGGAGCGGGCCTTGAATACCTGGCCACTTCCCCAAATTGCAGACTTGTGAGTAAGGGTTAGAATAAAAGCCATGGCTACACGGCTGGCGAACACCCCCCAACGCGAAGCAGGCACAGTCATCGAGCGGAAAGAGCAGCAGCTCAAGCCGCCGGCGATGTACAAGGTGCTCCTGCTCAATGACGACTACACTCCGATGGAGTTTGTCGTGATGATCCTGCAGCAGTATTTCAGCAGGGACCGGGAAACGGCGACGCAGATCATGCTCACCGTCCACCGGGAAGGTAAAGGCGTTTGTGGTATCTATACGCGGGATATTGCGGCGACCAAGGTCGAGCTTGTATCAACCCATGCGCGGCAGGCGGGCCACCCCCTGCAGTGCGTGATGGAGGAAGCATGATTGCGCAAGAATTGGAAGTAAGTCTGCACATGGCCTTTGTCGAGGCTCGCCAGGCACGCCACGAGTTCATAACCGTGGAACACCTGTTGCAAGCGCTACTGGACAACCCCACGGCAGCTGAAGTGCTGCGCGCCTGCGCGGCAAATATCGAGGACTTGCGCACGAGTCTGAAGAATTTCATCGCAGACAACACGCCCGTGGTGCCTGGTACCGACGAAGTGGACACGCAGCCCACCCTGGGCTTCCAGCGTGTGATCCAGCGCGCCATCATGCACGTGCAGTCGACGTCGAATGGCAAGAAGGAGGTCACCGGCGCGAACGTGCTGGTCGCCATCTTCGGCGAGAAGG
This sequence comes from Cupriavidus pauculus, assembly GCF_022179805.1. GTDB lineage: Bacteria > Pseudomonadota > Gammaproteobacteria > Burkholderiales > Burkholderiaceae > Cupriavidus > Cupriavidus pauculus_E. Next base: position 548,890 of record NZ_BPUO01000001.1, read on the forward strand.
ATTCCCACGCGGTGTACTACCTGCAACAGCAGGGCGTGACGCGCCTGGACGTGGTCAATTTCATCAGCCACGGCATCCGCAAGGACCAGGCCGAGCCGGCCAAGCACGGCGAAGGCAACCCCGAGGGCGAGGGCGGTGACGGCAAGGAAAGCCCGCTCGAACAGTACACGCAGAACCTGAACGCGCTGGCCAAGGCCGGCAAGATCGATCCGCTGATCGGGCGCGACAGCGAAGTCGAGCGCGTGGTGCAGGTGCTGTGCCGTCGGCGCAAGAACAACCCGTTGCTGGTGGGCGAGGCGGGCGTGGGCAAGACCGCGATTGCGGAAGGCCTGGCCTGGCGCATCACCAAGAACGAAGTGCCCGATATCCTGGAAAAGGCCACTGTGTACTCGCTCGACATGGGCGCGCTGCTGGCCGGTACCAAGTATCGCGGTGACTTCGAGCAACGCCTGAAGGGTGTGCTGAAGTCCCTCAAGGACAATCCGCACGCCATTCTGTTCATCGACGAAATCCACACGCTGATCGGCGCGGGCGCCGCTTCGGGCGGCACGCTGGACGCCAGCAACCTGCTCAAGCCGGCACTGTCGTCGGGCCAGCTCAAGTGCGTGGGTGCCACCACGTTCACCGAATATCGGGGCATTTTCGAAAAGGATGCCGCGCTTTCGCGTCGTTTCCAGAAAATCGACGTGGTCGAGCCGACCGTGGACCAGACCGTGCAGATCCTGCGCGGATTGAAGTCGCGCTTCGAGGAGCACCATGGCGTGAAGTACGCGGCGTCCGCGTTGACGGCGGCAGCCGAGCTGTCGGCCCGCTTCATCACGGACCGGCACCTGCCGGACAAGGCCATCGATGTGATCGATGAGGCTGGTGCGGCACAACGTATCCTGCCGAAGTCGAAGCAGAAGAAGACGATCGGCAAGGGCGAGATCGAGGACATCGTCTCGCGCATTGCCCGCATCCCGCCGCAGAGCGTGAACCAGGACGACCGCAGCAAGCTGCAGACCCTGGAGCGCGACCTGAAGTCCGTGGTGTTCGGCCAGGACCCGGCCATCGACGCGCTGGCATCGGCCATCAAGATGTCGCGTGCCGGCCTGGGCAAGACCGACAAGCCGATCGGCTCGTTCCTGTTCTCGGGTCCCACGGGTGTGGGCAAGACCGAAGTGGCCAAGCAGCTCGCCTTCATCATGGGCATCGAGTTGCTGCGCTTCGACATGTCCGAATACATGGAGCGCCATGCGGTGAGCCGCCTGATCGGCGCGCCGCCGGGATACGTCGGGTTTGACCAGGGCGGCCTGCTGACCGAGGCCGTGACCAAGAAGCCGCACTGCGTGCTGCTGCTCGATGAGATCGAAAAGGCGCATCCGGATATCTTCAATATCCTGCTGCAGGTGATGGACCACGGTTCGCTGACCGATAACAACGGTCGCCGTGCCGACTTCCGCAACGTGATCATCATCATGACCACCAATGCGGGCGCCGAGACGATGAACCGTAACACCATCGGCTTTACCACGGCGCGCGAGCAGGGCGACGAGATGGCCGACATCAAGCGGATGTTCACGCCGGAGTTCCGTAACCGGCTGGACGCCACCATCAGCTTCCGTGCGCTGGACGAGGAAATCATCCTGCGCGTGGTGGACAAGTTCCTGATGCAGCTGGAAGAGCAGTTGCACGAGAAGAAGGTGGAAGCCAGCTTCTCGGAAAAGCTGCGCAAGTACCTGGCGCACAAGGGCTTCGATCCGCTGATGGGCGCACGCCCGATGCAGCGCCTGATCCAGGACATGATCCGCAAGGCGCTGGCCGACGAGCTGCTGTTCGGCAAGCTCGTGACGGGCGGCAAGGTGGCGGTGGACCTGGACGACGAGAACCAGATCAAGCTGACGTTCTCGGAAGCCGATCCGGAGCCGCCAGAGGCGCCGGAGAGCGAACAGCGCGCCGAAGTCTGAGCGTCGTTCGCGCTTCGCGACAAGAATGGCCGGGCCTGTCCCGGCCGTTTTTTTGGGCAATTGGGCCGCGATTGTTCCACTTATGGGCGATCAGCGGAGGTCAACCCCTGCAAGTTGGGCGATCATCGGGCAAAATACGCACCGGCGGCATGCCGCCTTTTCCTGATTCCGCGGCCGCATGGCCGCCCAGCCCGAGTCTCTGATGTCCTCTCCCGACCGCATGCGGCTACGCCGCCTGCTGCTCAAATCCCTGCCGATGAGTGCCATGCCCGTGGCATCGCTGGCCGGTCTTGCCCAGATTGCCCACGCCGCCGAGCCTGCATCGAGCAGCCGGCCGATTTCGATGGTGTTGCCGTTTCCGCCGGGCGGGAGCGTCGATATCGTGGCCAGGCAACTGCAGCCGGGATTGAAGACGAGCCTCGGCCAGACCGTGGTGGTGGACAACAAGCCCGGCGCCGGTGGCCTGATTGCCAGCAGCACCGTGGCGCGCGCCAAGCCCGATGGCAATACGTTGTTGATGGCCTTCGATACACACGCCATCAACCCGTTCGCCTACAAGAACCTGCCCTACGACACGTTCAAGGACTTCACGCCAATCACGCAGCTGGTGCGCTTCCCGCTGGTTATTGCCGCCAACCCGGCGCTATCAGCATCAAACGTGCGGGAATTGATCGAGCTGGCCAAGTCGAATCCCAATGCGGTGCGCTTTGCATCGTCGGGGATCGGCAGCCTGAACCAGCTGGCCGCCGAATCGCTGGCCACTGAAGCGGGCGTGCATTTCCTGCACGTGCCATACAAGGGCGGCGGCCCGGCCGTGCAGGCCGTACTGGCGGGCGAGGTCGACCTGTTCTTCAGCAGCTACGCAGCCGTCCAGGCGCACGTCGCGGCCAAGACGATCAAGGTGCTGGGCGTGACCGGCACCAATCGCATCAAGCAGATGCCCCAGGTGCCGACCGTGGCGGAACAGGGGTTCAAGGGTTTCGAGGCGTATTCGTGGATTGGCGTTTTCGGTCCCGCGCATATGCAGCCCGACGCAGTGATGCGCCTGCATGACGCACTGGCGGTAGCGATCAAGCAACCCAAGGTGGTGGAAGCATTGACGGCACAGGGTTTCGAGATCGCGGTGGGAACGCCGGCCGACCTCGGCAACCTGGTGCGTCACGAGCACGACAAGTGGCAGGCCGTGGCCCGCAAGGCCAATATCCAGTTCGACTGAGCCGATGCAGCCTGAACCCTTTGATCATGCGGTCATCGTCTGCGGTGACCTGGACGCTGCCGCCAACCAGTGGCGCGCACTCGGCTTCACGCTGACACCGCGCGGCTATCACACGCTGGGGTCGCAGAACCATTGCATCATGCTGGCGCACGACTACCTGGAATTGCTGCACGTGACGGCGCCCAGCCCGAGCCGCCAGTATTACTGGGACGCCCAGCAGCGCGGCGGCGGGTTTGCCGCCATGTCGTGCAAGAGCCGCGACGCGTTTGCCACGGCCGACCGTCTGCGTGCGGCTGGTTTCCAGCCCTCTGATCCGATCGAGTTCTCGCGCCCGGTGCGGCTCGACGATGGCAGCGAGCATCCGGCCACGTTCCGCGTGACCGCGCTCGACCACGCGCCCGGCGCCCGCTACTTCGTGTGCGAGCACCGTACCCCGGACCTGCTCTGGCGGCCGGAATGGCTGGCGCATGCAAATGGCGCCCAGGCGATTGCCGCGACGTACCTGGTGGTGGATGCCGCCGAGGTGGCGGCGACGGCCGAAGCCTATGCCACGCTGACCGATGCCCCGATCACGCAGGCGACCGGTGAGATGGCTGTTCTGGATGTGGCTGGCGCGTCGTTCGTCGTGACGGCGCCGCAGGCATTGGCGGATGCCGCCGATGTGCCGCAGCTCCGGCACGCATCGACCGGCTATGCCGCGATTCGCATCGCCACCGATGATCTGGAAGGCGCACGCGCTCACTGGCGCGCGCATGGCGTGCAGGCGGTGGATCTGTCGCCGCTGGTGTCGCTGATTCCGGCCGAACAGGCCAATGGCGTGGCGCTGGTGTTCGAGCAGCGCTAGGGTTTTTGCTTTTGCTTTTGATTTTCTCCCCTCTCCCGCAAGGCGGGAGAGGGGAGAAAACACCCCCCCTCAGCCCGCCTTCACGTGGGCCACACCGGTCGACCCAAAACCCCCCGCGCCGCGTGCCGAATCTTCCGAGAACTCGTCCACGGTCGTGAACACCGGGCGCAGCACCGGCACGAACATCATCTGGGCGATGCGCTCGCCGGGCTGGATCACGATCGGCTCGGTGCCGGGCGCGTTGCGGTTCCAGACGCTGACCATGATCTGGCCCTGGTAGTCGGCATCGATCACGCCGATGGAATTGCCCAGCACCAGGCCCTTCTTGTGACCCAGGCCCGAGCGCGGCACGATCGTCGCGCACATGTACGGGTTGCCCATATGCACCGCGATGCCGGCCGGCACCAGTTGCGCCGGCGTACCGGGGGCAATGCTCACCGGACCGTCCACGCAGGCGTGCAGGTCGATGGCGGCGGCCATGTCGCTCTGGTAGGCGGGCAGGCCCCAGTCGTTCAGGCGGGCGTCGAGCACCTTGATCTCGACGGTCGGGTTGGCGGCTACGGTCATGGATCCGGATTCCTAGAATGACAAAGGCGGCATGATACCGCGCCGCCCGTGCCGATCCTCCACTTCCATGCAACCGCGGGCCGCTTCAACCCTGCAGGTCGAACACCTCGGCCAGCAGCTCGTAGGTGCGCATGCGCGCCCGGTACGAGGCCGTCACGCTCAGCACCACCAGCTCATCGGCCGCGAAGCGATCCTTCAGGGCCAGCATGCGCTCGGCCACCTGCGCGGGCGTGCCGCAGATCGTGCGGGGACGTTCCCGCTCGATGATCAGGCGGTCGCGCTCGGTCGGCGTGAAATCGGCCGCCTGCGCCAGCGACGGGATCGGCGCGTTGACGCCATAGGCCATCTGCAGCCGGCGGATATCGACCGCGCTCTCCAGCGTCGCCGCCTCGGCCTCGGTATCGGCGCAAATCACGAACACGGCCGCCGCGCTGTACGGCTTGTCGCCATACCCGGCTTCGAAATCCTCGCGATACTGCTGCGCGACCCGGTCGCCGCCGTGCGCGCTGATGAAGTGGGCGAATGCGAATCGCAGGCCCAGCCGCGCTGCCAGGGCGCCGCCAAAATCGCTCGATCCCAGCACCCAAAGCTCGGGCAGGGTATCGATGGCGGGCTGCAGCAGCACGCCTTCGGCGAGGTGGTCGGGCGGTACTTCGCCGCGCAGCAGGAACGACAGGTCCTGTACCTGCTGCGGGAACTGGTCGCCACGGTTGTACTGGCCCATGGCCACGGCCTGCGCGGTACGCATGTCGCCGCCCGGGGCACGCCCGACGCCCAGGTCGATCCGGTTCGGGAACAGTGCCTCAAGCATCCGGAACTGCTCGGCCACCTTGAACGGGCTGTAGTAGGGCAGCATCACGCCGCCCGAACCCAGGCGGATACGGCTCGTCACGCTGCCCAGCCGCGCCAGCATGACTTCGGGCGCGGGATTGCACACGCCGTGCAGGCCGTGGTGCTCGGCGCACCAGTAGCGGGTGTAGCCGAGGGCATCGGCCATCTGGGCCAGGTCCACCGTGGCAGCCAGGGCGTCGCGGGCCGTGTGGCCGTGGATGACCGGGCTCTGGTCCAGTACCGACAGGCGCAGCTTGGGGCGAGGGGTGTTCATGATTCGGGGCGAAAGGCGTTACACGGATTTGCGCGGCAGGCGCTGGCCGATGGCGCCAACCAGCTCGCGCGCCAGCGACAGCTTGTCGGCGCGGGGCAGGCGCGTCATGCCATTGGCATCGAACAGCACGATCTCGTTGTCGTCGAGGCCGAAGGTATGGTGGCCGATATTGCCCACCAGCAGCGGCACACCCTTGCGCTGGCGCTTCTGCTCGCCGTATTGCTCCAGGTTCTCGCTTTCCGCCGCGAAGCCGACGCAGTAGGGGGCATCGGCGCGCGCCGCCACGGCCGCCAGGATGTCTGGGTTCTGCACGAACTGCAGCGTCGGCGTATCGGTATCGTTGGCCTTCTTGAGCTTCTGCTGGGCGACTTCGGCGGGGCGCCAGTCGGCCACGGCGGCCACGGCGATGAAGACGTCGACATCGCGTAGCTGCGCCATCACCGCATCGTGCATCTGCTGCGCACTGCGCACGTCGGTACGCGCCACGCCGCGCGGCGTGGGCAGCGCGGTGGGACCGGCCACCAGCAGCACGTCGGCGCCGGCCTCGCGGGCGGCACGGGCAATCGAAAAGCCCATCTTGCCTGACGACAGGTTGGTGATGCCGCGCACCGGGTCGATGGCCTCGAAGGTCGGCCCGGCGGTGATCAGCAGGCGCTTGCCCTGCAGCGGCTTGGGCTGGAAGAAAGCGATCAGGTCTTCCACCAGCTCCTCGGGCTCCAGCATCCGGCCATCGCCGATCTCGCCGCACGCCTGGTCACCGGTGCCCGGACCCAGGATCGTCACGCCGTCGGCGCGAAGCTGCGCGGCATTGCGTTGCGTGGGCGCGGCGGCCCACATCTGGCGATTCATGGCCGGTGCCACCAGCAGCGGGCATTCGCGCGCGATGCACAGCGTGGTCAGCAGGTCGTCACAGAGGCCGTTGGCCACCTTGGCCAGGAAATCTGTGGAAGCGGGAGCGATCAGGATGGCATCGGCCTCGCGCGAGAGGTCGATATGGGCCATGTTGTTGTCGACGCGGGCATCCCACTGCGACAGGAACACGGGGCGCCCGGACAGCGCCTGCATCGTGACCGGTGTGATGAAGTGGGTGGCTGCCTCGGTCATGGCCACCTGGACGGTGGCGCCGGCCTTGGTCAGCAGCCGGACCAGCTCGGCCGACTTGTAGCAGGCAATGCCGCCGGTCAGGCCAAGGACGATGTGCTTGCCGCGCAAATCCATGGGGAAGCTCTTGGGAATGAACTGGAGTTCCGCATGATACCGCCGGGAGGCAGGATGCGCTGACTGGTTGGTGGGTGCTCCCCTCTCCCGCACGCGGGAGAGGGGAGAATGCAACGGCAATGCCTCAGTGACGCCGCACGCGCCTCAGCTCATCCACGATCAGCAGCACCGCGCCAACCGTGATGGCGCAGTCCGCCACGTTAAAGGCCGGGAAGTGCGTGTTGCGCCAGTGAAAGTCCAGGAAGTCGATCACGTGGCCGTAGAGGACGCGGTCCACCACGTTGCCCACGGCGCCGCCCAGGATCAGCGACACGGCCAGGCAGAACAGCTTCTGGCCGGTATGGCGATACAGCAGCCAGACGATGAAGCCGCCCACCACCACGCCCAGCAGCGTGAAGAACCAGCGCTGCCAGCCGCCCGCATCAGCCAGGAAGCTGAACGCCGCGCCCTTGTTGTACACCAGCACCAGGTTGAAGAAGCTGGTGACCGGGCGCGATTCCCCATACGTGAACGCACGCGAGATCACGATCTTGAAGAACTGGTCGATCATGACCACCAGCAGCGCAAAGGCCATCCACAGCCACGGCGTGACGTTGGCGCTGGCCTTGCTCTTGCCGCGCGCCGCCGGGCGCGAGGAACGGGTCGAGGACGATGCCATCAGGCGTGGCTCCTGTGCTCACCGGCGCCGAACAGGTTGCTGTCGCAGCGGCCGCAAATGGTCGGATGGGCCGGGTTGTGGCCCACGTCGGCGCGGTAGTGCCAGCAGCGCTCGCACTTGGCATGCTGCGACGGCGTGACCGTCACCAGCAGGTCGCCGCCCTCGGGAGCCGGCGTGACCTTGGCCGCCGATGTCAGCAGCACGAAGCGCAGGTCGTCATGCAGGCTTTGCAGCGCCGCCAGAACCGGGCCGCCGGCCGCGATCGTGACCTCGGCCTGCAGCGACGAACCGATATCGCCTTCCACGCGCACGGCTTCAAGCTGGCGCGTGACTTCGGCGCGCACGGCGCGGATCTCGTGCCACTTCTGCAGCAGGTCGTCGGCATCGTCCACGGCCGGTACATCGTAGTACGTGCTCGTGAAGATCGTGTCCGTGTGGTCGGTGCCATGGGCAAAGATCTGCCACGCTTCCTCGGCCGTGAACGACAGGAACGGCGCCATCCAGTGCAGCATCGCCTGGGTGATGTGATACAGCGCGTTCTGCGCACCGCGGCGTGCCTTCGAGTCGGCAGCGGTGGTGTACAGGCGGTCCTTCAGCACGTCCAGGTAGAAGCCGCCCAGGTCTTCCGAGCAGAACGTCTGCAGCTTGGCCACCACCGGGTGGAACTCGTACGCCTGGTAGTGCGACAGCACTTCCTTCTGCAGGCGGTCGGTCAGTGCCACGGCGTAGCGGTCGATCTCCAGCCATTCCGATGCCGGCAGCGCGTGCTTGGCGTGGTCGTAGTCGGTCAGGTTGGCCAGCAGGAAGCGCAGCGTGTTGCGGATGCGGCGATAGCCTTCCACCACGCGCTTGAGGATCTCTTCGGAGATCGACAGTTCGCCCGAGTAGTCGGTCGACGCCACCCACAGGCGGATGATTTCCGCGCCCATCTTGTTCGAGATGTCCTGCGGCGCCACCGTGTTGCCCACCGACTTCGACATCTTGCGGCCTTCGCCGTCCACCGTGAAGCCGTGCGTCAGCAGCGCCTTGTAAGGCGGCTTGCCGTACAGCATCGACGCCGTCAACAGCGACGAGTGGAACCAGCCGCGATGCTGGTCGGAGCCTTCCAGGTACAGGTCCGCCAGGCGGCCTTCGGGCGTGTCGGCGGATGCGTCGTACAGTTCGTCACGATGCGAGCTGCGGATGACGGTCCAGTGCGTGGTGCCGGAATCGAACCACACGTCGAGCGTGTCGCGGTTCTTCTCGTACAGCGCGGCTTCGTCGCCCAGCAGCTCGACCGGGTCCAGCGACTGCCAGGCCTCGATGCCCTGCTTTTCCACGCGGCGTGCCACTTCCTCCAGTAGTTCCGGCGTGCGCGGATGCAGCGCGCCGGTTTCCTTGTGCACGAAGAAGGCCATCGGCACGCCCCACTGGCGCTGGCGCGACAGCGTCCAGTCAGGACGGTTGGCGATCATGTTGTGCAGGCGCTGCTTGCCCCAGGCCGGGTAAAACTCGGTCGCCTCGATGCCGGCCAGCGCGGTTTCGCGCAGCGTCGGGCCGTTGTCGACCGGGTCCACATCCATGCCTGCGAACCACTGCGAGGTGGCGCGGTAGATGATCGGCGTCTTGTGACGCCAGCAGTGCATGTAGCTGTGCTCGTACTTGTGCGAGTTGAACAGGTTGCCCGATTCGCGCAGCACTTCCACGATCTTGGGGTTGGCATCCCAGATCGACAGGCCACCGAACAGCGGCAGCGTGCTGGCGTAGACGCCATCGCCCATCACGGGGCTGATGATGTCGGCGTCGGGCATGCCGTGCGCCTTGCACGACTGGAAGTCTTCCACGCCATAGGCCGGCGCCGAGTGGACGATGCCGGTGCCGGTGTCGGTGGTGACGTAGTCGCCCAGGTACACCGGCGACGTACGCGCATAGCCCGCGTCCATCTTGGCCAGCGGATGGTGGAAGCGCACCTCGGTCAGCGCATCGCCGCGCGCGGTGGCCACGATCTGGCCTTCCAGCGCGTAGGTCTTCAATTGTTCCTCGACGCGGTCGCGCGCCAGGATCAGGAAGCCGCGCGGCGTGTCGACCAGCGCGTATTCCACTTCCGGGTGCATGTTCAGCGCCTGGTTCGACGGGATGGTCCACGGCGTGGTGGTCCAGATCACGATCCAGCCCGGCTTGCCTTCCAGTTGCGCCACGGGCACGTGGAACGCGTGGGCAATCTTGTCCGTCTCGGCAAACGGGAAACCGACGTCGATCGACAGGTCAACCTTGTCCTTGTACTCGACTTCCGCCTCGGCCAGTGCCGAGCCGCAGTCGAAGCACCAGTTCACCGGCTTCAGGCCCCGGAACACGTAGCCGCGCTCCATGATCTTGCCCAGCGCGCGCAGCTCATCGGCTTCGTTGCTGAAGTTCATGGTCAGGTACGGATTGTCCCAGTCGCCCAGCACGCCCAGGCGCTCGAAATCCTTCTTCTGGCGGGCGATCTGCTCGGTGGCGTAGGCGCGTGCCTTGGCCTGGACTTCCTGCACGGGCAGGCCCTTGCCAAACTGCTTTTCGATCTGGATCTCGATCGGCATGCCATGGCAGTCCCAGCCCGGCACGTAGACGGCGTCAAGCCCGGTCAGGCCGCGCGCCTTGATGATCATGTCCTTCAGGACCTTGTTCACCGCGTGGCCGATGTGGATGTCGCCGTTGGCATACGGGGGGCCGTCATGCAGCACGAACTTCTTCGCGCCCTTGCGCGCGGCGCGGATCTTCTTGTAGAGCTGCTTGTCCTGCCACTGCTTCACCCATTGCGGCTCGCGCTTGGGTAGGTCGCCACGCATCGGGAACGGGGTGTCCAGCAGGTTGACCGGATACTTGCTTTTTTCGGGCTTGGCGCGTTTGTCGTCGGACATGGTTGATTCTCGGGGCAATTCGTTTGGGCGCGGACCGGTGGATGACCGCCGCGCGCGGGTCATATCGGGGCAAGGCAGGGCGGGTCCCGGCGGCGCGCCTCTCATGGGCGCGCTGCCGGCCGCTAGCTAATTCGATCGGTGGCGGAGGTGGCGAAGTCGCGGCGGTCGCCCGCCCCGACGGTGTCGCTGCCGGCCGGGCCCAGTCCGAAGAACGCGCGGGCGTCCTCGGCATCCTTGGCAATGGCCGCGGTCAGCGCATTGAGGTTGTGGAAGCGCTCCTCGTCGCGCAGCTTCTTCATGAATTCCACACGCACCAGCTTGCCGTACAGGTTCGCGTTGACGTCGAACAGATGCACTTCCAGCAGCACGCGGCCGGCGTCTTCCACGGTCGGGCGCACGCCGATGCTGGCCACGCCCGGCAGCGGGTGGTCGGCAATGCCATGCACCTGCACCACGAAAATGCCGTTCACGGCCGGACGCTTGTGCGTGATCCGCAGGTTCAGCGTGGGAAAGCCGAGGTTGCGGCCCAGCTTGCGGCCGTGGATCACGTGCCCGCTGATCGCGTAGCCGTGGCCCAGCAGGCGGCGCGCGTGTTCCAGGTCGCCGCCGGCCAGAGCCTGCCGCACCGCTGAACTGGAAATGCGGATGCCGCCTTCGGAAACGGAGCCCATCTGCTCCACATCGAAACCGAACTTGCGGCCGGCTTCCTGCAGGTAGGCATAGTCGCCGGCGCGCTTGGCGCCGAAGCGGAAGTCGTCGCCCACCAGCACCCAGCGCGCGTGCAGGCCATGCCAGAGCACGTTTTCGACGAACTGCTGCGGCGACTGGGCGGCAAAATGGGCGTTGAAGTGTTCCACGACCACGCGGTCCACGCCGTTCCGGCGCAGTGCGTCGAGCTTGTCGCGCAGCAGCGCGATGCGGGTGGGAGCGTGCTCGGGCGCGAAGAATTCACGCGGATGGGGCTCGAACGTCATGACGCAGAGCGGCAGGCCGCGTGCGTCGGCAGCGGCACGGGCGCGCGCGAGCAGCGACTGGTGGCCGCGATGCACACCGTCGAAATTGCCGATGGTGAGCGCGCAGGGCGCCCGGCTTTCGGCGTTGGGCAGGCCGCGGAAGACTTTCACGAGGACGGCGGACGAGCTTTTCAGGGAAAGGGAGCATTATAAGGCGAATGGCCCCTTGTGCCGCCCGATTGCCTGTTTTGGCGGCACCGGGCTGGTGCTATGTATGCATGCTGCCCACAAATGGCGAATTTGTGCGCGCCAGGCCCACCGTTCGATGGCGCGGTGCCGCAAAAGGCGGCATGATATGCGCCATTCAGAACAAGAACCGCGCGATTTCTGCAACAGTCGCCATTGCGGCCGTTGCAGCGGAATGTCGTCGCCTCACATGCCAGGCCACACTTGAACGCGCTGCTTAACAAGATATTGCCGCCCCCGGGGCCGCAACTGGATACCGAGACGCGGGCCAAGCTGCTGGCCACGGTCCATCGGGTGTCGCCCACGGCGATTGCATCGTCCATCCTGTTGCCGTGGCTCACGACCTGGGCCTTCTGGAACGAGGCAAACCACGTCGCGCTGATGGTCTGGTGCGCGATCATGCTGCTGCTCGCGGCGGGCGGTAGCTGGTTCTACTTCGGCTACCAGCGCGACAGCGGCAAGATGAGCCGTTCAGCGCACACGCGCCGGTGGTGGAACAACATGCGCGCCATCGCCTTCCTGACCGGGCTGACCTGGGGAAGCTCTGCGCTGCTGCACCTCTATACGACGTCGGTGGTGTTCTCCAGCGTGCTGTACCTGCTCACGCTCGGGGTGCTGGCTGGCGGCGCGACGTCGCAATCGCCGATCCCGTCGAACCTGGTGTTCGCGGGCGTGCCGATCCTGGTGCCCAACATCATGCTGGCCGAACTGGCCTTTCCGGGGCACGGCGGCTACGTGCAGATCCTGCTGGCGGTCTATGCGCTGATGCTGGCGCGCCATTCCCTGAACCTGCAGCAGACACTGGCGCGTGCCATCCAGCTGGAATCGGAAAGCCGGCGGCTGGCCAAGCAGTTCCAGGAAGAGAAGGAACGGGCGCTACACGCCAGCGAGGAAAAATCGCGCTTCCTGGCCGCCGCCAGCCACGACCTGCGCCAGCCGGTGCATGCGCTGGTGATGCTGGTGGAGGCGTTGCGCGCGCGCAACCAGTCGACCGCGCTGCATCCGCTGGTGGAGCAGGTGGCCGCCGGCACGCAGACCATCGACCTGTTGTTCCGCTCGTTGCTGGACCTGTCCAAGCTCGAGGGCCGCAAGGTGCTGCCGACGCTGGAGCCGAGCGAGCTCCATACGCTGATCCACGACGTCATGAGCCAGTTCGCCGCCGATGCGCGCGAAAGCGGCCTGACGCTGACGCCGCGCGTGCCCGACGAACTGTATGCGATGGCCGAGCCCGTGCTGCTGCGTCGGGCGCTGTTCAACCTTGTGCAGAACGCGCTGCGCTACACGAAGCGAGGCGGCATCCTGGTCACCGCGCGTCAGCGCCGCAAGCATGTGCGCGTGGAAGTCTGGGACACCGGCGCCGGTATCACGCCCGAACACCTGCCCGAGATCTTTTCGCCGTACTACCAGGTGCACAACCCGCAGCGCGATCCGTCGCAGGGGCTGGGGCTGGGGCTCGCGATCTTCAAGGAATGCGTGCGGCTGATGCGCGGGACGTACGGCGTGCGCTCGGTGCCCGGCAAGGGCTCCGTGTTCTGGTTCGCGCTGGCGCCCGTGCCGGCGGAAACCGTCGAAAATGTCCGCGCGATGCGCGCCAACGCCCAGGCAGAGGAAGCGCGGCAGGACCGCCTGCGCGGCACCGTGCTGGTGGTGGACGACGACAGCCAGATCCGCAAGGCGTGGATTGCGCTGATGGAAGCGTGGGGCATCCGCGTGGCCTGCGCCGCCCATGGGCAAGAAGCGGACGCGCTGTTCGCCCGCGGCCTGAAGCCGGACATCATCTTCTGTGACCTGCGCCTGCCGGGCAACGAGAACGGCCTGGACCTGCTGGAGCGGTGGCAGACCACGCAGCCGCAGGCGCGCAGCGCCTTGCTGACTGGTGACCTCAAGTCGGCGGCGTTGCTGGCGGCCGAGGATGCCGGTTACTTCGTGCTGCCCAAGCCAGTTGACCCCGCCAATCTGCGCATGTTGCTGAGGCGCTGGCTTCCTACCGGCTGATCGCCTGATCGGCTGAGCACAGACGATCCGAAGCCCAAAACAAAAACGCCGCCCTGGCAACAAGGCGGCGTTTTTCTGATCCTGATAGGGGCGCGCTTACTGGCGCAGGCGGAACCGCTCCATGCGCGACATCACCTGCATGCGCGTGCGCACGCCCAGGCGCTGCAGAATCGCGGAGACGTGTTCCTTCACGGTGTTCTCCGTCAGTCCCAGCTTGCGCGCGATGACCTTGTTCGGCAGTCCTTCCAGCACTAGTGCCAGCACCGAACCTTGGCGCGGCGTCAGGCCCAGTTCGGCCGGTGTGACCGGAATGCCGTGCGCGGGCCCGAACGACTGCGAGCGGCCCGACAAGGCTTCGTCCGACGGAAAGCTGGTATCGCCCGCCAGCACCTTGCGTACGGCAGCGGTGAAAGCGTTGGCATCGAGATGCTTGCCGACGAAACCGCATGCGGAGAGCGCACGCGCACGCCCCACGATCTCGGGCGTGGCTTCGGCAGACATGAAAATAAAGCGTGCGCCAGGAATCACGGTCTTGAATGCCTGCATGGCATCGAAGCCGGTACCATCGTTCAGCCAGATATCGAGCAGCACGATATCCGGACGCAGGCCCTGGTTCAGCGAGTGGAGAGCTTCTTTGGCGCTTCCGGCAGCATGGACGGCGACGTCGGGCATCACCTCCGCCAGAAAGGCGGTGGTGCCGGAAAGAGCCATAGGATGATCATCGACCACCAACAAAGTCGGTGCAGCGTTCGACATGCGTATTCCCGTCTAATTTCCCGTTTCGTCCTTGTTGTCACCGTTATCCGTGGATCCGGCGCGTGGACGTAGGACCCACTCTAACAGAGCGGGGTGCGCGTCACAATCCGTCACTTTGGGGTATTTCGTTTTGTGGTCCGGCCGGAAAGCGTTGTGGGAGGCGCGTTTGGCGGTAATTAAGTACCTATTGAGCACGGATTGCAAGCGTTTGGACCACAGCTTGGTAGAATCGCGGCGATGAAAAATATTGTCATATTGATTTCTGGACGTGGCTCCAATATGGAAGCGATCGTCCGGGCCTGCGCGGCCGAGCGATGGCCGGCGCGCGTGGCCGCGGTGTTGTCGAACCGGCCCGATGCCACGGGCCTGCAGTTCGCCGCCGAGCACGGCATTGCCACCGGTGTGGTGGACCACAAGCAGTTTCCCGATCGTTCCAGTTTCGACGCGGCGATGCGCGATGCGATCGACGCGTACCAGCCCGATCTCGTCGTGCTGGCCGGCTTCATGCGCATTCTGACCGACGAGTTCGTCGGGCATTACGCGGGCCGCATGCTCAATATCCACCCGTCGCTGCTGCCGAGTTTTCCGGGCATGCATACCCATCGGCAGGCGCTGGAAGCCGGCGTCAAGCTGCATGGCGCGACCGTGCACTTTGTCACGCCCGAGCTCGATCACGGCCCGATTGTGGTACAAGCTGCGCTCGATGTTCTGCCAGGCGACAGTCCTGAGTCGCTGGCCGATCGTTTGCTCGATAGCGAACATGTCATTTATCCACGCGCGGTGCGCTGGTATGTCGAAGACCGTCTGCATGTGCAGGACGGTGTTGTTCAAGTTCAACCGGCCGAACCCCAATGGTTCATGGCCATCTCGCCCGAAGCGGCAGGAAAACAGCCATGAGTCGTCAACAAGAATCCGCACCTTCCCGCGATAACCGCCAGCGTCCGCGTGCCGCCAAGGGCAAGACCAGCCCGATCCGCCGTCCGCAGAGCGCGCAGGGCAACGCACCGCGCACGCCGGGTGCACTGCAGGCATTCCACCTGCAACACATCGATCGCCTGATCGGCAAGGTGCTGCTGTTCGCGCGTCCGGCTGACGCCGTGGTGAGTCACTACTTCCGTGAAAATAGCAAACTTGGCCATCGTGACCGCGGAATCATCGCTGAAGCAGTTTTCGCAGTGTTGCGTCGACGCGTCGAATTTGGTCAATTTGCGGAAAGCGGTACCGGCGCCGCCACGCGCCGCCTGGGTTTGCTGGGTCTGGCCGCGACGCTGGGCCGCGACACCCTGACGCCGTTCCTGTATCCCGATGAAGCCGAATGGCTGGATCGCCTGACGACGATCGAGCGGTCGAGCCTGGCGCCGCGTGTGCGCGCCAATCTGCCCGAGTGGCTGTATGACGACCTGGTCGCGCATCACGGCGAAGCGTTCACGGCGGCCATGGGCGACGCCTGGCTGCGCCCGGCGCCGCTGGACCTGCGCGTCAATACCGCCAAGGTGTCGCGTGAAGAGGCACTGGCCGAACTGGAGACCGCCGGTATCGCGGCCGAACCCGCGCCGATGGCGCCGGACGGCATCCGCCTCAAGGGCAAGCCCGCGCTGAACCAGCTGCCGCTGTTCATCAACGGTGGCGTGGAAGTGCAGGACGAGGGCAGCCAGTTGCTGTGCCACTTGCTGGCACCGCGTCGTGGCGAAATGGTGGTGGACTTCTGCGCGGGCGCGGGCGGCAAGACGCTGGCGCTGGGCGTAGCGATGCGTTCCACCGGCCGCCTCTATGCGTTCGATGTCTCGGAGAAGCGCCTGGCCAACCTGAAGCCGCGCCTGGCGCGCAGCGGGCTGTCCAATGTGCATCCGGTGCTGATCGACTCGGAGCGCGATACCAAGGTCAAGCGCCTGGCCGGCAAGATCGATCGCGTGCTCGTCGACGCGCCTTGCAGTGGTCTTGGCACCCTGCGTCGCAACCCCGACCTGAAGTGGCGCCAGACGCCGGAATCGGTGGTGGAACTGACGGCCAAGCAGGCGGCCATCCTGGAAGCCGCCGCCAAGCTGGTGAAGGGTGGCGGACGCGTCGTGTACGCCACTTGCAGCGTGCTGGAAGCCGAAAACGAAGCGATCGTCCGCGATTTCCTCGCGAAAAACGACAATTTCCGCCTGGTGCCGGTTGCCGAGGTGTTTGCCGAACAGAAGATCACGGTTCCGGACTTGCCGGCAGAAAGCGGCATGTTGGCGCTTTATCCGCAGGTGCACCAGACGGATGGCTTCTTTGCCGCCGTGCTGGAACGTACGCGCTAAAGCGGGCAGGGAACGAGCAGGCTGATGAACTCCGACACACTCGCGGCCCTGACACGCTCGCACTCGGTGATGGGCAAGATCCTTGACGATCTGATCAACGACGCGGGCGGGCAGGGGTTCTTCTGGCAGATCGGCATCCTGGCCGGCTGCCTGCTGGTGGCGTGGCCGTTGGCCCGATACGTGGTCAAGCGGCTCGAGGCGCGGTACGCATCGTCAAGCTTCGCGCTGCGCCTTGCGGCCGTCAGCCTCGAGCGCGCGATGTTTCCGCTGATCGCCTGGCTGCTGGTCCTGGTGTCCCGGTATGCGTTGGCGCCGTTTGCGTCCGTCAGCGTGCTGCGGCTGGCGCTGGTGCCGCTGTTCGGCATCACGTCGCTGTATTTCACGTTCTACATCCTGCGCCGGGTGATGTCGGCCAATGGCCAGCTGCACGGCATGCTGGTGCTGGTGGAGAAGGTGCTGACGACGCTGGTCTGGGTCGGCATGGCGCTGTACGTGGTGGGGCTGCTGCCCGACGTGGTGCAGTGGATGGAGGCCGTGCGGTTCCCGGTGGGCGGCAAGCATCCGATCAGTATTGCCGATGCGCTGATGGGGGTCGTCTGGATCCTGCTGACCGTGCTGGCGGCGATGTGGTTCGGATCCTGGCTCGAAGAGCGGCTGATGCGCGCCCATACGCTGGACGCGAACCTGAAGGTGGTGCTGTCGCGCATCGCCAAGGCGCTGCTGCTGCTGGTGTCGCTGCTGCTGAGCCTGTCCCTGGTGGGCATCGACCTGACGGTGCTGTCGGTCTTTGGCGGCGCGTTGGGCGTTGGCCTGGGGCTGGGCCTGCAGAAGATCGCCAGCAACTACATCTCGGGCTTCATCATCCTGCTGGACCGCTCGGTCAAGCTGGGCGACCAGATCACCGTGGACAAGTACACGGGCATCGTGTCGCAGATCCGCACGCGTTACACCGTCGTACGCAACGGCGACGGCGAGACGCTGGTGCCGAATGAACAGCTCGTGGCGCAGTCGGTGCAGAACCATTCGTTCTCGGGCACCAACGTACGCGTGGCGGTGAGAGTCCAGGCCGATTACCAGACCGACCCCGAAACGGTGATCACGCTGCTGCAGGACTGTGTGCGCAATATTCCACGTGTGCTGCCCGAGCCGGTGCCGAGCGCCTTCCTCGTGGCCTTTTCCGATAGCGGCATCGAGTACGAAATTGCCGTCAACATCGCCGATCCGCAGAACGGCAAGCTCGGGGTGCAATCCGCGATGAATCGTGCCATTTGGCGCACGTTCCAGGAACACGGTGTATCGATTCCCTATCCGCAGCGAGAACTGCGGGTGCTCAATCCGGCACCGGGTGCCGCTCCATTCGCCGCTGCCAGCCAGGATTGAGTCGTTCCTGCGTCACCTGCGGAACGAATGTCACCAGCGTGTATCAAAGTCGGGGAAATAGCGGATGTCCCCCTCGCCGCGATCCGGTAGAATGCTGGGTTGTCGCGGGTATACGGATATCCGCAGCCCCACTCCAGACAACCGCCAGATTGCAGCGGTTCGTGCCTCGGCCGGCGCCCTCAGGGTAACGCCCACGCCAGAAAGCTATCGCAATCGTTGAATTTGCAGTCTTTTTTCTGCGCGACAGGTGCGCCGCACGGTGGTGCCGCGCTGCAAACACTCGTATTACGACGGAGAACATAGTTTGTTCGACACTATTCTTGACTGGGCCGCCAACGGCCTTGCCAACTGGTCCTGGTGGGAGATCGTGATCTACACGCTCGTGGTGACTCACATCACCATCGCCGGCGTGACCATCTTCCTGCACCGCTGCATGGCGCACCGGTCGCTGGACCTCCATCCGATCGCCCAGCACTTCTTCCGCTTCTGGCTCTGGATGACCACGGGCATGGTGACCAAGGAATGGACCGCCATCCACCGCAAGCACCACGCCAAGTGCGAGACCGAGGACGATCCGCACAGCCCGCAGACCCGTGGCATCCGCAAGGTGCTGCTGGAAGGCGCGGAGCTGTATCGCGCCGAGTCCAAGAACAAGGAAACCATCGCCAAGTTCGGCCATGGCACGCCCAATGACTGGGTCGAGCGCAACGTGTACTCGCGCTTCGGCTGGCAGGGCGTTGGCCTGATGCTGATCATCGACCTGGCGCTGTTCGGCGTGATCGGCATGACCGTGTGGGCCGTGCAGATGCTGTGGATCCCGATCCATGCCGCCGGCATCATCAATGGCCTGGGCCACTGGTGGGGCTATCGCAACTACGATTGCGAGGACGCATCGACCAACGTGTCGCCGTGGGGCTTCATCATTGGTGGCGAAGAGCTGCACAACAACCACCACACGTATCCGACGTCGGCCAAGTTCTCGATCAAGTGGTACGAGATCGACGTGGGCTGGTGGTACATCCGCGCGATGCAGTCGGTGGGCCTGGCCAAGGTCAAGAAGACCCCGCCCAAGGCACGCCTGGTGGAAGCGCGTCCGGTGGACCACAACACGCTGGAAGCGATCATCGCCAACCGTTACGACGTGATGGCCCGCTATGCCAAGGCGCTGAAGAGCGCGTACAAGGCCGAACTGCGCAAGCACAAGGAAGGCAATTCGCCCGAGTACAAGAGCTACAAGCCGGCCCGCAAGTGGATTCACCGCGAGGAAATGAAACTGGCCGCGCCACAACGTCTGCAACTGGCCAGCATTACCGAGCAGAACAAGATGCTCCACACCTATGTGGAAATGCGCCGCGAGCTGGCCGTGATCTGGGGCCGCTCGAACATGACGCGCGAGCAACTGCTGAGCCAACTGCAAGCGTGGTGCCATCGCGCCGAGGCTAGCGGCATTCAGGCACTGCAGGAGTTTTCGCTGCGCCTGCGCCGATACGCCTGATACAATCGCCGACGCGCCCGTCATGGCTAAAAGCCCCGCCCCAAGGCGGGGCTTTTCTTTTGGCTACACTCCCCCATGTTTCCGGCATAGATCGCGCGCTCGAGCGCGGCGGCCACGGGTGCCCCGAGGAGTACTGCACAGATGACCCCACAATCGATCAAGACCGTCGAGTTCGAAAAACCGAACCTCGCGGATGCCGAAAATGCTGCCGGCGGCAGTTGCGTGGCCCACGCGTGGGCCAAGGTGCCCCCGGCGCTGACGCCCGATGAGCGCGGCGCGCTGAAAGACCGTATCCGCAAGCTGCTCAAGGAGCGCAACGCGGTGCTGGTGGCGCACTACTACGTTGACGCCGACCTGCAGGACCTGGCCGAGGAAACCGGCGGCTGCGTGTCCGATTCGCTCGAAATGGCACGCTTTGGCCGTGACCACGCTGCACAGACGCTGGTCGTGGCCGGTGTGCGCTTCATGGGCGAGACGGCCAAGATCCTGAGCCCGGAAAAGACCATCCTGATGCCGGACCTCGATGCCACGTGCTCGCTGGACCTGGGCTGCCCGGCCGACGAATTCACCGCATTCTGCGATGCGCATCCCGACCGCACGGTCGTGGTCTACGCCAACACCAGCGCGGCCGTGAAGGCACGCGCCGACTGGATGGTGACGTCCAGCATCGGCCTGAAGATCGTGGAACACCTGCACGCGCGCGGCGAGAAGATTCTCTGGGCACCGGACAAGCACCTGGGCGGCTATATCCAGAAGCAGACCGGCGCCGACATGCTGTTGTGGCAGGGCTCCTGCCTGGTGCATGACGAGTTCAAGGGCATCGAGCTCGACCTGCTGCGCCGCGAGCATCCGAAGGCCAAGATCCTGGTGCACCCGGAGTCGCCGGCCAACGTGGTGGAGCAGGCCGATGTGGTGGGCTCAACGAGCCAGCTCATCGCAGCTGCCCAGCAGCTCGATGCCAACGAATTCATCGTGGCCACCGATAACGGCATCCTGCACAAGATGCGCATGGCCGCGCCGGGCAAGATGTTCATCGAGGCACCCACGGCCGGCAACAGCGCCACCTGCAAGAGCTGCGCGCACTGCCCGTGGATGGCCATGAATGCGCTGACCAACCTGGCCGAAGTGCTGGAGACTGGCCGCAACGAGATCCACGTCGACGCCGCCATCGGCCGCCGTGCCGTGACGTGCATCGACCGCATGCTCGATTTCGCCGCGCAGCAGAAGGCCAATGTGCGACCCGCCGCCGACCTTGCCAAAGAGGCCGCGTTGTTCCAGGGAGTAGGTCCGGCATGAGCGTCAATCCGGTTTTCGATCGCTACGGCCCGGCGCTGGTTGCCGCGCTGAACGCCAACGTGCAGGCCGCCATCGCCGAGGATGTGGGCACTGGTGACCTGACCGGCCTGCTGGTGCCGGCCGACAAGCCCGTGCAGGCACGCGTCATCGTGCGCGAGGCGGCGGTGCTGTGTGGCCGCCCGTGGTTCGAGGCCTGCATGAAGGCTGTCGACGAACGGCTGCAGGTCACGTGGCTCAAGGAAGAGGGCGCGCGGATGGCGCCCGACGACGTGGTCTGCGAGATCACGGGCCCTGCGCGCGCGTTGCTGACGGCCGAGCGTCCGTCGCTGAATTTCCTGCAACTGCTCTCTGGCGTGGCCACGGCCACGCGCCGCTATGCCGACCTGATCGCGGACACCCGCGCCCGCGTGCTCGATACACGCAAGACGCTGCCGGGGCTGCGGCTCGCGCAGAAGTACGCGGTGAAGGTGGGCGGGGGTGAGAACCAGCGCCTGGCGCTGTACGACGGCATCCTGATCAAGGAAAACCACATCGCCGCGGCCGGCAGCATCACGGCGGCCATGCAGGCCGCGCTGGCGTTGGGCACCGATGCCTCGATCCAGATCGAGGTGGAGTCGATCGCCGAACTCGAAGAGGCACTGGCGGCAGGCGCCAAATCGGTGCTGATCGATAACTTCACGCTGGAAATGATGCGCGAGGCCGTGGCACTGAACCACGACCGTGCACTGCTGGAAGTCTCCGGCGGCGTGAACTACGAAACGATCCGCAGGTTCGCCGAGACCGGTGTCGACCGTATCTCGGTTGGCGCGCTGACCAAGGATGTGCGCGCGACCGACTACTCGCTGCGCATCATTGGCTGACGTTCAACGACGGTGCTGCCGATGGCGGGTCGCTCGGCTCGTCAGCGGCTGCAGCACCGTCGGCAATGCCTTGGGCAGCGTCTCCGGATAGTCGCGGCTGTAATGCAAGCCACGGCTCTCGTGACGCGAGTACGCGCTGTCGACGATCAGCGACGCCACTTCCACGAGGTTGCGCAGTTCCAGCAGGTCGCGCGTGACGCGGAAGTTCGCGTAGTACTCGGCGATCTCCTCGCGCAGCAGGCCAATGCGATGCTGCGCGCGCTCCAGTCGCTTGTCCGTGCGGACAATGCCCACGTAGTTCCACATCATGCGGCGCAACTCGTCCCAGTTGTGCGATACCACCACTTCCTCATCGGCATCCGACACCTGGCTCTCATCCCAGGCCGGCAGCGCGATATCGGGCGCTCCGGATTTGCCCTGCGAGGCAATGTCGGTGGCCGCGGCCTGGCCGATCACCATGCATTCGAGCAGTGAATTCGACGCAAGGCGGTTGGCGCCGTGCAGGCCCGTCGAGCCGGTTTCGCCCACGGCGTAGAGGTTGTTGATGTCGGTGCGGCCAGCGGTGTCCGTGACAACGCCGCCACACGTGTAGTGCGCGGCGGGCACCACGGGGATCGGTTGGCGCGTGATGTCGATACCCAGTTCCAGGCAGCGTGCGTAGATCGTCGGGAAGTGTTCCTTCAGGAACGATTCGGGCTGGTGCGTGATATCGAGATAGACGCAGTCCAGGCCGCGCTTCTTCATTTCGAAGTCGATGGCGCGGGCCACCACGTCGCGCGGCGCCAGTTCGGCGCGCTCGTCGTGCTCGGGCATGAATCGCGTGCCGTCCGGCAGCTTCAGCAGGCCACCTTCGCCGCGCACCGCTTCCGAGATCAGGAACGACTTCGCGTACGGGTGGTAGAGGCAGGTCGGGTGGAACTGGATGAATTCCATGTTCGACACACGGCAGCCTGCCCGCCAGGCCATGGCGATGCCGTCGCCGGTCGCCGTGTCGGGGTTGGTCGTGTACAGGTAGACCTTGCCGGCGCCGCCGGCCGCCAGCACGGTGTGCGTTGCCGTGATGGTGCGGACTTCGTCGGTGGCCACATCGAGCACGTAAAGCCCGTAGCAGCGGTTGCCCGGCAGCCCCAGCTTGTCCGATGTGATCAGGTCGATCGCGAACTGGTCTTCCAGGATGGTGATGTTCGGATGCTTGCGCGCCTGTTCCACCAGCGTGGAGACCACGGCGTGACCCGTGGCGTCGGCCGCGTGGATGATGCGGCGACGGCTGTGGCCGCCTTCGCGTGTCAGGTGGAAGCCCAGTTCTGCCTGCTCGTCGCGCGTGAACGGCACGCCGCGGTCGATCAGCCACTGGATGGCTTCGCGCCCATGCTCCACGATGAAGCGCGTCGCTTCCTCGTCGCAGAGTCCCGCACCGGCAACGAGCGTGTCCTGCGTGTGCTCGTCGTGGCTGTCACCGGAGTCGAGCACCGCTGCGATGCCGCCCTGTGCCCAGTCGCTGGCTCCCGTTGTCATGGCGCGTTTGCTGAGGATGACAACCCGGTGTGTATCGGCCAGCTGCAGCGCGACGGTAAGGCCGGCCAAACCGCTGCCGACTATCGCGACATCGTAGTTCATGGTGCAGGGGGATCGCTTTTGGGGCGAAAGCGTGATGGGGGAAAGCTGGGAAGTCTACACCGGCTTGCCACAATACTGACATCATTCCCTTGTCGGACAAGGGTCGGCGCCCCAAAGCAAAAAGCCCCGCGAGGGCGGGGCTTTCGGCTGAAGACCAACGATCAATTACTTGATCTTGGTTTCCTTGTAAGGCACGTGCTTGCGGGCGATGGGATCGAACTTCGAGATCTCCATCTTTTCCGGCATGGTGCGCTTGTTCTTGGTGGTCGTGTAGAAATGACCCGTACCTGCGGTCGATTCCAGCTTGATCTTGTCGCGTCCGCCTTTGCTGGCCATGGTGTACTCCTATTAGACTTCGCCGCGTGCGCGCAGGTCTGCGAGCACGGCGTCGATGCCTTTCTTGTCGATCAGGCGCAGACCGGCGTTCGAGACGCGCAGGCTCACCCAGCGGTTTTCCGATTCAACGAAGAAGCGGCGGTTCTGCAGGTTGGGCAGAAAACGGCGCTTGGTCTTGTTGTTTGCGTGGGAAACGTTGTTGCCGACCATCGGCGCTTTCCCGGTCACTTGACAGACGCGTGCCATGAAGCACTCCTAAATCTTATTCGTGGACAATGTTCGCAACAGATCAACAAAAGGCGCGCGGCCCGGACTGCAGCGGATTGGTTGGTACTTCAGCGAAACGAACATTATAGACCGGAAACGAGCGACGAATCAATGCCTTCCGACAGATTCGGAAGCGGGCTGTTGCGCCGTGCCGCCTGCGTCACGTGAAAAAGCCACGTCAGGGACGCCCGGTCATGTTCAGGGCATCGCGCGAGACGCGATGCGGGCCACACTCTAATAGGACGGGTTGGCGTTGTCCAGCGCGGCGCGCCGGGGCGCCGCCGCAGGCGCATTCCCACACAATGCCGCAGGCGCCCGGGCGGTGAACCGTCCAGTCGAATACAATGGCGGCTGTTGACCGGTTGATTCCCATGACTTTGCAAACGACTTCGCCAGAGGCGGGCCACGGCGCCGCCACGGCGTCCAAGACCGTCCAGGCCGATTCCTTCCTGACGCTCCATTACAGTATCGCCCTCGAAAACGGCACCGAAGTGGTGAGCACGTTCGAGGAAAAGCCGGCCACGCTGCTGCTGGGCCAGGGCCAGATGGCTCCGACGCTGGAGCAAGCCTTGCTGGGCATGCCCGAAGGCCAGCGCATGACGTACCGCCTGGACGCGGAACACGCGTTCGGTCCGCGCAACCCTGAATTGCTGCAGTGGGTCTCGTTGGCCACGCTGCGCGAGAACAGCTCGTTCGAAGAGGAATACACCCCCGGCGATCTCGTCGAATTCAATGCGCCTGGCGGCGGCAAGTACGCCGGGGTGCTGAAGGAATACGGCGACACCGCGGCACTCTTCGACTTCAACCACCCGCTGGCCGGACAGGTGATCCTGTTCGACGTCCAGCTGATCGGAATTCTCTGATGTCTGCCGTGGCGATGGAACGCAGCATGACCGAACTGACTACCTCGGCCGACGCCGAAATCCTGATGGCGCAGCCGCGCGGCTTCTGCGCCGGCGTGGACCGTGCGATCGAAATCGTCGAACGCGCGCTGTCGCTGTTTGGTGCGCCGATCTACGTGCGGCACGAAATCGTGCACAACGCCTACGTGGTGGCCGACCTGCGCAAGAAGGGTGCGGTCTTCATCGACGAGCTCGAGGAAGTGCCGGCCGGCTCGACGGTCATCTTCAGTGCGCACGGCGTTTCGAAGGAAGTGCGCGCCGACGCCACGCAGCGCGGCCTGACCGTGTTCGACGCCACCTGCCCGCTGGTGACCAAGGTTCACGTGGAAGTTGGCAAGATGCGCGCCGAAGGCTGCGAGATCATCATGATCGGCCACAAGGGGCACCCCGAGGTGGAAGGCACGATGGGCCAGTCCGAACAGGGCATGCTGCTGGTGGAATCGGTCGACGACGTGAACCGGCTGGTGGTCAGCGACCCGACCCAGCTTGCCTACGTCACGCAGACCACGCTGTCCGTGGACGAGACCGCCGAGATCGTGACTGCGCTGAAGGCGCGTTTCCCGAGCATCCGCGAGCCCAAGAAGCAGGACATCTGCTACGCCACGCAGAATCGCCAGGACGCCGTGAAGTTCATGGTGCCGCAGGTGGAAGTGGTGATCGTGGTGGGCAGCCCGAACAGCTCGAACTCGAATCGTCTGCGCGAACTGGCCGACCGCCTGGGCGTGCCGGCCTACATGGTCGACGATCCCGAGCAGCTCAAGCCCGAATGGGTAGCCGGCAAGCGCCGCATCGGCCTGACCGCCGGCGCCTCGGCGCCCGAGGCGCTGGCGCAGGCCATCGTCGAGCGCCTGCGCTCGTTTGGCGTCAAGAGCGTGCGCGCGCTGGAAGGCGTGGAAGAGAACATGTCGTTCCCGCTGCCGCGCGGCCTGGCCAGCGTGTCGGTGCAGTCCTGATGCACCCGGGCGGTTGCGCCCGGCCTCCCCGCTAGTCCCCCCGAACGCCGCTGGCCTGCCGCCCGCGGCGTTCGCGTTTGAAGCACCCATCCCACTCCCGTCCCACTGCATCCACTCAGTTGCACCGCCCCGGTGCGCCCGGTAGTACCTCTCCCCATACATTTAATCGGTGCGCCACCCCACGTAATGCCGCATTAGGCCGATTATCCGATTCATGGCTGTACGGACACGCAGACAATATCAGGGTAATCCCGGAGAATGGGGTTTTCCCTATTATGGTGCGGCGTGACATTCTGCACATTAGAGCAGGTGCCGGTTTAATGGAATGAAATGCCTAATTAATAAAGTGGCATTATAGGTGGCGCCAACATGGCTTAAATCGTGGCCTGTGCGTCTCTCCAGGCGCTGCAGGCATGATTCTTGAAAGGGAAGGAGACGGGCCTGCCAAGTGGGCGGAGATTGCCCCAATCTGTGCATTGGGGAAATTCCCTAGCTCATTTGACGGGTAAATGGTTCAGGTTGTTGCGTCGCGTATTGCATCCGCAAAGAAAGGGGATACAATGCGCGCGTTTCAAATTGAAACTAAACAAAGGCGGTCCAGGGAATACGTCCGGGAGGCGTAGTTATTTCCCTGTTTTTGTGAATCCTAGGAGATCACTCATGCAATTCACGTTTGCCAAGATTCTGCCGATCGCGGCCGCTGTGGCGCTGGTCGCTGCATGTGGCAAGAAGGAAGAAAAGCCGGCTGATGCGGCAGCATCTGCACCGGCAGCCGCCGCCGCGCCTGCTGCAGCAGGTGGTGGTGAAACCGTGGTCAAGATTGGCCACGCCGCTCCGCTGACCGGCGGCATTGCCCACCTTGGCAAGGACAACGAAAACGGCGCCCGCCTGGCCGTCGAGGAAGTCAACAAGACCGGTCTGGAGATCGGCGGCAAGAAGATCAAGCTGGAACTGGTGGGCGAAGACGACGCCGCCGATCCGAAGACCGGCACCGCCGTGGCCCAGAAGCTGGTGGACGCCAAGGTCGTGGCCGTGGTCGGTCACCTGAACTCGGGCGTGTCGATCCCGGCTTCGAAGATCTACAGCGATGCTGGCATCGTCCAGATCTCGCCGTCGTCGACCAACCCCGACTACACGAAGCAAGGCTTCAAGACCACGTACCGCGTGGTGGCTACCGACGCCCAGCAGGGCCCGGCACTGGCCAACTACGCAGCCAAGAGCCTGCACGCCAAGAGCGTGGCGATCGTTGACGACGCCACCGCCTACGGCAAGGGCCTGGCCGACGAGTTCGAGAAGACCGCCAAGGCCGCAGGCGTGAACGTGGTGGCACGTGAAGCCACCAACGACAAGGCCACGGACTTCAAGGCCATTCTGACCAAGATCAAGGGCAAGAAGCCGGACGTGATCATGTACGGCGGCATGGATGCCACCGGCGGTCCGTTCGCCAAGCAAGCCAAGGAACTGGGCATCTCGTCGAAGATCGTCGGCGGTGACGGCGTCTGTACCGACAAGGTGGCCGAACTGGCTGGCGACGCAGTGTCGAACCTGATCTGCTCGGAAGCTGGCCTGGCCCTCTCGAAGATGGAAACGGGCGCCGATTTCGAGAAGCGCTACCAGGCACGTTTCAACTCGCCGGTGCAGATCTACGCACCGTTCACCTATGACGCCGTGATGGTGGTCGTGGATGCGATGAAGCGCGCCAACTCGGCCGAACCGGCTGCCATCCTGGCCGAAATGCCCAAGACGAACTACAAGGGCGTGATCGGCAACATCGCCTTTGACGAAAAGGGCGACATGAAGGAAGGCACCATCACGCTGTACGAGTACAAGGACAAGAAGAAGTCCGTCCTCGACGTCGTGAAGATGTAATCCGGGCTTACCGGCCCCATCGAACGGCACCGTAAGTACTTTGCGGTGCCGTTCTTTTTAGTCTCGCCAACGTGTTATCAGCATCCTTACCATGGGTGGAACAGGGCGGGCGGCACACCAGCAAACTGAATACCAACCTACCCGACCTATCCAACATTACCGTCCCTTCCGAGGCATCCACACCATGCCGGCCGGAGCGGGGCTGAAGCAGGAGTTTTCATGGATATCTTTATCCAGCAGATCGTGAACGGTCTGGTGCTCGGCAGCATCTATGCGCTGATCGCACTGGGCTACACCATGGTCTACGGCATTCTGGGCATCATCAACTTCGCTCACGGCGACGTACTGATGATTGGCGCGCTGACCGCTTTGTCGGCAATCTTGGGGCTGCAGAAATTCGCGCCCGGCCTGCCCGAATGGCTGACGCTGGTGATCGCCACGCTGATCGCCATGCCCGTCTGTGCAGTGCTTGCCTATACGATTGAACGCGTGGCTTACCGGCCGTTGCGCAATGCGCCGCGCCTGGCCCCGCTGATTACCGCGATCGGTGTCTCGATCATCCTCCAGACCATGGGGATGCTGATCTGGTCGCGCAACCCGCTGACGTTCCCGCAGCTGCTTCCTTCGGAACCGATCGACATCGGATCCACCGGCGCCACCATCACCGGCAAGGAAATGGTCATCATTGGCCTGGCCGTGATGGTCATGGCTGGCCTGCTGGCCCTGGTGAACCGCACCAAGCTCGGCCGCGCCATGCGCGCCACCGCCGAGAACCAGAAGGTGGCGGGCCTGATGGGCGTGAACCCCAACTTCGTGATTTCGGCCACGTTCATGATCGGCGCCACGCTGGCGGCGCTGGCGGGCGTGATGATGGCCACCAACTACGGCAACGCGCACTTCTACATGGGCTTCATTCCCGGCCTGAAGGCGTTCACGGCAGCCGTGCTGGGCGGCATCGGCAACCTGGCGGGCGCCATGGTGGGCGGCATGCTGCTGGGCCTGATCGAGGCACTGGGCGCCGGCTACATCGGCGACCTGACCAACGGGGTGTTCGGCTCGAACTACCAGGACGTGTTTGCGTTCATCGTGCTGATTACCGTACTCGTGTTCCGTCCGTCCGGCATCATGGGCGAACGCGTGGCCGATCGCGCCTGAGGAGAGAGAATCCATGAATACTCCGATTCCATCCACGGCCGTGGCCGCGCCGTCGCGCGTGCCGGCCAAGACCCTGGCCGCGCTGCTGGTCTTCCTGGCGGTGGCGCTGTGCGCCCCGTTCTTCGTCCAGACCTTTGGCGGCAACTACTGGGTGCGCGTGCTCGACTTCGCGCTGCTGTACATCATGCTGGCGCTGGGCCTGAACATCGTGGTCGGCTTTGCCGGCCTGCTCGACCTGGGCTATATCGCGTTCTACGCGGTGGGCGCCTACAGCATGGCGCTGCTCGGGTCGCCGCACCTGTCCAACCAGTTCGAGTGGATCCACCAGCTTTTCCCGAACGGTATTCACCTGACGATGTGGCTGGTGCTGCCATGCGCGTTGCTCATCGCGGCCACCTTTGGTGTGCTGCTGGGGGCGCCGACGCTGAAGCTGCGCGGCGACTACCTGGCCATCGTGACGCTGGGCTTCGGCGAGATCATCCGGATCTTCATGAACAACCTGGACCGTCCGGTGAACATCACCAACGGCCCCAAGGGCATCACGGCGGTAGACCCGGTACATATCTTCGGCTTCGATTTCTCGAAGTCGCACGAGATCTTCGGCATGAAGTTCACGCCGGTGTTCATGTACTACTACCTGCTGGTGTTCCTGGTCATCGTGATCGTGTTCATCTGCCTGCGCCTGCAGAACTCCCGTATCGGACGCGCCTGGGTGGCCATCCGTGAAGACGAGATCGCGGCCAAGGCGATGGGTATCAACACCCGCAACATGAAGCTGCTGGCGTTTGCCATGGGCGCATCGTTCGGCGGCGCCTCGGGCGCGGTGTTCGGCGCGTTCCAGGGTTTTGTGTCGCCGGAATCGTTCACGCTGTGGGAATCGATCTACGTCCTGGCCATCGTGGTGCTGGGCGGCATGGGCCATATCCCGGGCGTGATCCTGGGCGGCATCCTGCTGGTGGGTTTCCAGGAACTGCTGCGCGTGGTGGCGGAACCGATGCAGACCGGCCTGTTCGGCCACGTGATCGTCGATGCCGAAGTGCTGCGCCAGTTGCTGTTCGGCCTGGCCCTGGTGGGGGTGATGCTGTATCGCCCGGCAGGCATCTGGCCGTCGCCGCGCAAGGAAGACCGTCCGGTGGTGCGCCGCGCGGGCAGCGTTGGCCGTTTCTGAGCAGGAGGACACTATGAGCAATTCCGAATTCCTCCTGTCCGTACAGGGGGTCAACAAGCGTTTCGGCGGCCTGCAGGCACTGTCCGATGTGGGCCTGCAGATCAAGCCCGGTGAGATCTATGGCCTGATCGGCCCGAACGGCGCCGGCAAGACCACGTTCTTCAACGTGATCACGGGCCTGTACACGCCGGACTCCGGCGACTTCGTGCTGGGCGGCAAGCCGTATCAGCCGACGGCCGTGCATGAAGTGGCCAAGACCGGCATCGCCCGCACGTTCCAGAACATCCGCCTGTTTGGCGACATGACCGCACTGGAAAACGTGATGGTGGGCCGCCACGTGCGCACCAAGGCCGGTATCTTTGGCGCCGTGTTCCGTCCGCCCGCGGTGCGCCGCGAGGAAGAGGGCATCGAGGACATGGCCCACGACCTGCTGGACTACGTCGGCATTGGCAAGTACGCCAATTTCACGTCGAAGAACCTGTCGTACGGCCACCAGCGCCGCCTGGAGATCGCCCGTGCGCTGGCCACGGAACCCAAGCTGCTGGCGCTGGACGAACCGGCCGCCGGCATGAACGCCACCGAGAAGGTGGAGCTG
Organism: Cupriavidus pauculus; assembly: GCF_022179805.1. GTDB lineage: Bacteria > Pseudomonadota > Gammaproteobacteria > Burkholderiales > Burkholderiaceae > Cupriavidus > Cupriavidus pauculus_E. Next base: position 579,454 of record NZ_BPUO01000001.1, read on the forward strand.
CGCGGGCTGCTGGAAAAGATCAAGAACGATGGCAAGACCATCCTGCTGATCGAGCACGACGTGAAGCTGGTGATGGGCCTGTGCAACCGCCTGACCGTGCTGGACTACGGCAAGGTCATCGCGCAGGGCCTGCCGCATGATGTCCAGAACAATCCTGCCGTGATCGAGGCCTACCTCGGCGCGTCGGCGCACTAAGGCGGGAGGCAAGCAACATGACACAGACGATTCTGAAGATTTCCGGCCTGAAGGTGTCCTACGGCGGCATTCAGGCCGTCAAGGGCGTGGACCTGGAGATCCAGGACGGTGAACTGGTGACGCTGATCGGCGCCAACGGTGCCGGCAAGACCACGACCATGAAGGCCATCACCGGGCTGCAGGGCTGGGCCGGCGGCGATGTGGAGTACATGGGCAAGTCCATCAAGGGCGTGCCCAGCTACAAGCTGCTCAAGCAGGGCCTGGCGATGGTGCCGGAAGGCCGCGGCGTGTTCGCGCGCATGACCATCACCGAGAACCTGCAGATGGGGGCGTACACGCGTGACGACGAGGCCGGTATCAAGTCCGACATCGACCGCATGTTCGAGACGTTCCCGCGCCTGAAGGAGCGTGCCAACCAGCTGGCCGGCACGATGTCGGGCGGCGAGCAGCAGATGCTGGCCATGGCGCGTGCGCTGATGAGCCAGCCCAAGCTGCTGCTGCTGGACGAACCGTCGATGGGTCTCTCGCCGATCATGGTCGAGAAGATCTTCGAGGTGGTGCGTACCGTGTCGTCACAGGGCGTGACCGTGCTGCTGGTGGAGCAGAACGCCCGCCTGGCGCTGCAGGCCGCGCACCGCGGCTACGTGATGGAGTCCGGCCTGATCACCATGAGCGGCGACGCCAAGCAGATGCTGGACGACCCGAAGGTGCGGGCGGCGTATCTGGGGGAGTAACCCACCGTCAGGCGTGCTCCCCTCTCCCGCGAAGTGGGAAAGGGGAGCAAAAACAGCAAGCAGCAACCGAAAAAAAGCCTCGCAACCGCGAGGCTTTTTTCTTTGCACCAGCTTACTTACGCCAGCTTCTTCAGCAGATCGCGCAGCATGCCGATCATCTGGTCGATCTCTTCGCGCGTCACGTTCAGGGCCGGCATGAAGCGCAGCAGGTTCGGGCGCGGTGCGTTCAGCAGCAGGCCAGTCGGATTCATCTCGCGGGCTTCTTCCACGATCTGCGGGCCGATGTCCTTGCCCAGCACCAGTGCGCGCAGCAGGCCTTCACCGCGTTCGCCACCCAGGCCGAACTCGGCGGACAGCGCCAGCAGTTGCTCGCGCAGGTACTGGCCCTTGGCCTTCACGTCATCCAGGAAGCCCGGCGCGGTCAGTTGCGAGATCACCGAGCTGCCCACCGCCGTCATCAGCGGGTTGCCGTTGTAGGTACCGCCCTGGTCGCCGGCCTCGAAGCTGGCCACATCGGCCTTGCACAGCAGCGCGGAGAGGGGCACGCCACCGCCGATGCCCTTGCCCAGCGTCATGATGTCCGGCTCAACGCCCGACAGTTCGTACGCGAACAACGTGCCGCAGCGGCCGCAGCCGGTCTGCACTTCATCGACGATCAGCAGCAGCTTGTGCTTGTCGGCCAGCGCGCGCAGCCCCTGCATGAATTCGCGGCTGGCGGGGATCACGCCGCCTTCGCCCTGCACCGGCTCCAGCATGATGCCGACCGTCTTGTCGGTGATCAGCTTTTCCACCGATGCCAGGTCGTTGAGCTCGGCCTTCGGGAAGCCCGGCACCTGCGGCGCGAAGATCGTGTCCCAGCCGGCCTTGCCCGACGCGCTCATGGTCGCCAGCGTGCGGCCATGGAAGCTGTGGTCCATCGTGATGATCTCGAAGGCGCCGTTCTTGTGCTTGCGGCCCCATTTGCGCGCCAGCTTGATCGCGCCTTCGTTGGCTTCGGCGCCGCTGTTGGCGAAGAACACCTTGTCGAAGCAGCTGTTGTCGGTCAGCTGGCCGGCCAGCTTCAGCATCGGCTCGTTGTAGAACGCCGGGCTCGGGTTCAGCAGCTTGCGCGCCTGCTTTTCCAGCGCCTCGATCATGCCCTCGTTCGAGTGGCCCAGTGCGTTGACTGCCCAGCCCTGCACGAAATCCAGATAGCGCTTGCCGTTATGGTCCGTCAGCCACGAGCCCTTGCCTTCGGTGAAGACCAGTTCGGGGCGGTTGGTGATGTACATCAGCGATTGGACGGGAAACTCAGCAAATGCCATGGCGGACTCCTGGGGTCGGCATGAAACGATGGACGGACAAAAACAAAAAGCCACGGGGGTTGCCCGTGGCTTGTTGACCTGAACAGACGCTGTCTACGGTCAGCCGCGCGGCACCCCGGTGGGGAGCAACGTACGTGCGCGGCGTCGGATCATGGCGGTGTTCATGGCGGCCAATATAAAACGCATGCGTCCGGGTGTCAAAGCGAAATTTGGCAGACCCGGGTGGCATTGTTGTGTCGACGGAACGGCCGGCCGAGCGATCAGGCAGCCCCGGCGGGGTGCAGATCGGCCTCGGACGTGAACGAATCGGCGAAGAACGCGTCCTCGTGCAGCTTGCACTGTGCCGTGAAATCGGTGCGGGCGGCGTTGACCATCACCGGCGCGCCGCAGGCATACACCTCGTGCGCGGACAGGTCCGGGTGGTCGGCCATCACGGCCTGGTGGACAAAGCCGGTGCGGCCCGTCCAGTTGTCGTCGGCCGTCGCGTTGGACACCACGGGCACGTACTTGAAGTTCGGCAGGTCGCGCGCCCACTGCTCGCACAGCGCGTGCATGTACAGGTCGGCCGGACGGCGGCCACCCCAGTACAGCGTCATCGGGCGCGTGATACCGGTGTAGGCGGCGTGTTCGACGATGGCCTTGATCGGGGCGAAACCGGTGCCCGAAGCCAGCAGCACGATCGGTGCATCCGATTCCTCGCGCAGGAAGAAGCTGCCCAGCGGGCCTTCGAAGCGCAGGATGTCGCGGTCCTTCATGGCCGGCATGCCTTCCTTGGCGCCGAACACGTAGTCGGTGAACGCGCCGCCGGGCATGTGGCGGATGTGCAGTTCGATCGGGCCTTCCTCGTGCGGCGGCGTGGCGATCGAATAGCTGCGGCGCTTGCCGTCGCGCAGCAGGAATTCCACGTACTGGCCGGCCAGGAACTGCATGCGCTCGGTGGCGGGCAGTTGCAGCTTGATGGCGATCACGTCGTCGGCCAGGCGTTCCATGGTGGCAACGCGGCAGGGGATCTTCTTGATCGGGATATCGCCGGCGCCGTGCACTTCACGGCACTCGATGGTGATGTCTGACGTGGCGTTGGCGCAGCAGAACAGCGCGCGGCCCTCGGTCTTTTCCTGGGCGGTCAGGGCCGACGCGGCATGGTCGCCCTGCTGGATCGTGCCTTCGACGACGCGGCCCTTGCATGACCCGCAGGCGCCGTTCTTGCAGCCGTACGGCAGGCCGATGCTATGGCGCAGCGCGGCGCCCAGGATGGTTTCGTCGGCGGCCACTTCGAACTTGTGGCCACTCGGCATGACGGTAACTTGATAAGCCATAATCGGGTCTATGAACCAAATTCTGTCGCCGCAAGCGGCGTTGTCTTCCCCACAGGGCATACGGCATCGGCGGCTGGGCCGTCCGCGCCTGCTGATCGTTGGTTGCGGCGATGTCGGCACCCGCGTCCTGCGCGTGCTGGCCACGCGCATGCGCGTGTTCGCCGTGACCTCGCAACCCGCCCGGCAAGCCGAGTTGCGCGCCGCCGGCGCGGTGCCGCTGGTGGCCGATCTGGATCGGCCCGCCACGCTGGCGCGGCTGTCGCGGCTGGCGGACCGGGTCATTGACCTGGCGCCGCCGCCCGGACAGGGCGATGGCGATCCGCGCACACGGGCGTTGCTCGGGGCGTTGCGGCGCGCGAACTGGCGCCAGACGCGCGCGCGGCGCCTGGGCGCCAGCGAGGCCGCCATTCTACCCGAGCAGGGCTGGCATCGCGCGTTTGACGCGGGGTCGCGGCCGAGGTCCGCCGGGACGTTCGTCTACGCCAGCACCACGGGCGTGTACGGCGACCGTGGCGGCGCCCGCGTGCAGGAATTCCACGCGGTGCGTCCCCAGACGGCACGGGCCCGGCGTCGTGTGGCGGCGGAGTCGGACGTACGCGCCTTTGGCCGCGACGCCGGCTGGCGCGCCAGCATTGTCCGCATTCCCGGCATCTACGCGGAAGACCGCCTGCCCGTGGCGCGCCTGCACAAGGGCACGCCGGCGCTGGCGCCCCAGGACGACGTCTATACGAGCCACATCCACGCCGACGACCTCGCGCGGGCGATGATCGCGGCGCTCTGGCGCGGCCGCCCCCAGCGCGTGGTGCATGCCAGCGACGACACCGAATTGCGCATGGCCGATTACTTCGACCTCGTGGCCGACCGCAAGGGCCTGCCGCGCCCGCCGCGCATCAGCCGCCAGCAGGCACGCGAAACCATCGACGCCAATCTGCTCAGCTTCATGAGCGAATCGCGCCGGTTGGACAACCGGAGGCTCAAGCGGGAGTTGCGGCTGAGGCTCAGGTATCCGACGGTGGCGGCGTTTTTTGATCGGTAGGACTGCTTAAATTCCCCCTGGGCTAGCTCCCCTCTCCCACTGCGCGGGAGAGGGGAGCAAAAAAGCACGCGCGACGGGGGCGCACCCTCCCCAGCAAGCCCCGCCCCAGGCACACCCCTTGCATCCCAGTCCGCCTACCACCCCTGTATAGACAAGACGGTGCATCCGCCCGCTGTCCGGTGATTCCCTTAGGTGCATTGCAACACCCATATGCACCGCAAGGGCGCGCCATAACTGGCGTCGTGCATGCCGCACTTGCCTGATGACTCAGGTAAACCCCCGATTTGACTTGTATATACAGGATTGCTAGATTGCCCCCACACCACGACTGATGGAGCCGACAGCATGAAGCTGCCCCTGCCGTTCCGTATTGCCGCAGTAGCGTCCACCCTTGCCGCCACCGTGCTGGCCACGCCAGCGCATGCCCAGAACACGCCGGTGGCGCTTGGCATGAGCGGCTGGACCGGCTTCGCGCCGCTGTCGCTGGCCGACAAGGCGGGCATCTTCAAGAAGAACGGGCTCGACGTCGAGATCAAGATGATTCCGCAGAAGGATCGGCACCTGGCGCTGGCGTCGGGCGCGATCCAGTGCGCGGCGACCACGGTCGAGACCCATGTGGCGTGGAATGCCAATGGCGTGCCGATCACGCAGATCGTGCAGCTCGACAAGTCCTACGGCGCCGATGGCCTGGCCGTGCGCGGCGATGTGAAGGGATTTGCCGACCTCAAGGGCAAGACGATCGGCGTCGATGCACCGGGCACCGCGCCGTACTTCGGCCTGGCCTGGATGCTGAAGAAGAACGGCATGACGCTCAAGGACGTCAAGCTGACCACGCTGTCGCCGCAGGCCGCCGCGCAGGCGTTCGTGGCCGGACAGAACGATGGCGCGATGACCTACGAGCCGTACCTGTCGACGGTGCGCGCCAATCCGGACAAGGGCAAGATCCTGGCCACCACGCTCGACTATCCGATGGTGACCGACACGCTGGGCTGCGCGCCGAAATGGCTCAAGGACAATCCCAAGGCTGCGCAGGCGCTGGTCGACAGCTACTTCGAGGCGCTGGAGATGATCGCCAAGGATCCGGCCAAGTCGAACGAGATCATGGGCGCGGCGGTCAAGCAGACCGGCGAGCAGTTCGCCAAGTCGTCGGCCTACCTGCGCTGGCAGGACAAGGCGGCCAACCAGAAATTCTTCGCGGGCGAGCTGGCCAGCTTCAGCAAGGAAGCAGCCGACGTGCTCAAGGACATCGGCGTGATCCGCCAGGTGCCCGACGTGACGGCGATCTATGACGCCCGATACCTCAAGTAAGCCGGAGGCCGCCATGTCGTCCGTGTCGCCCGCACCAGTGACGTCGCGCGCCCCCGCGCCCATCGTCACCAGTTCCAACAGCCGCCCGCCGCGTGCGCGCCATCCGTGGGCGTCGCCGCTGGTGCCCGTGTCGTCGCACGCCCGCTGGGTGCTGGGGCTGTCGTTCTTCGTGGCGTTCGTGGCCGTGTGGGCCATCGCCACGTTCGGCGGATTCGTGCCGCGCACGTTCCTGGCCGATCCGCTGACGATGGCGCACGAGGGCTGGCTGCTGTTCACGCAGTACGGCTTCATCGGCGATATCGGCATGACCGTGTGGCGCGTGGTGGGCGGCTTCGTGCTGGCCGCCGTGCTGGCGGTGCCGCTGGGCATCTTCATGGGCGCGTACAAGGCGGCCGAGGCGTTCTTCGAGCCGTTCGTATCGTTCTGCCGCTACCTGCCCGCGTCGGCGTTTATCCCGCTGCTGATCCTGTGGGCCGGCATCGGCGAGACGCAGAAGCTGCTGGTGATCTTCATCGGCTCATTCTTCCAGATCGTGCTGATGGTGGCGGTCACGGTGGGCGGGGCGCGCAAGGACCTGGTGGAAGCGGCCTACACGCTGGGCGCCACGCCGCGCGGCATCGTGCGCCGGGTGCTGATACCGGGCGCCGCGCCGGACATCGCCGAGACGCTGCGGCTGGTGCTGGGCTGGGCCTGGACGTATGTGATCGTGGCCGAACTGATCGGATCGTCCTCGGGCATTGGCCACATGATCACCGACAGCCAGGCGCTGCTGAACACCGGGCAGATCATCTTCGGCATCATCGTGATCGGCTGCATCGGGCTGGTGTCCGACCTGGTCTTCAAGCTGGCCAACCAGCGCCTGTTTCCGTGGAGTTCGATCAAATGAGCGCGCTGTCGATCCAGCAGGTCTCCCGTACCTTCGAAAACCCGCGTGGCGGTAGCACCCAGGCGCTGTTGCCGGTGGACTTCGAGGTGCGCGACAACGATTTCGTGACCATCCTGGGCCCGTCGGGCTGCGGCAAGTCCACGCTGCTGCGCATCGTGGCCGGGCTCGATACGCCTAGCGGCGGGCGCGTACTGCTCGATGGCCAGCCCGTGGCCGGCCCGGGCGCCGATCGTGGCATGGTGTTCCAGTCGTACACGCTGTTCCCGTGGCTCACGATCGAGCAGAACGTGCGCTTTGGCCTGCGCGAGCGCGGCATGAGCGCGGCCGAGCAGAAGGAGCGCGGCGACTTCTTCATCGCCCGTGTAGGGTTGCGCGGTTTCGAGCAGCATTACCCGAAGCAGTTGTCGGGCGGCATGCAGCAGCGCACGGCCATTGCGCGGGCGCTGGCCAACGATCCGAAGATCCTGTTGCTGGACGAACCGTTCGGCGCGCTCGACAACCAGACGCGCGTGCTGATGCAGGAACTGCTGCTCGGGATCTGGGAGTCGCACCGCAAGACGGTATTATTCGTCACGCACGATATCGACGAGGCCATCTTCATGGCCAACCGCGTGGCGGTGTTTTCCGCGCGGCCCGGTCGGATCAAGAGCGAGATCGCGGTGGACTTTGCCCATCCGCGCCATTACACGATCAAGACATCGCCCGAGTTCTCCGCGCTCAAGGCGCGGCTCACCGAGGAGATTCGCGCCGAGGCCATGGCTTCGGCCGAGCACTGAACGGGCGATGCGCAACAAGCCATGAATTCGTCCGCCAACCCGGCATCTTCCCCGTCCAACGCTCCGGCCGCGCTGTACCAGCAGGTCAAGGAATACATCGCGCGCCAGATCCAGAGCGGCGCGTGGCAGCCCGGCGACCGCGTGCCGTCCGAACAGGAACTGGTGACCCGGTTCTCGGTGTCGCGCATGACGGTCAACCGCGCGCTGCGCGAGCTGTCGGAGCAGGGCAGGGTGGTGCGAGTGGCCGGCGTGGGCACATTCGTGGCGGAGCACAAGCCGCAGTCCACGCTGCTGTCGGTGGTGAACCTGCAGGACGAGATCCGCATGCGCGGCCACGACTACGCGTGCGATGTGATCCTGGTGGAGCGCGTATCGGCGTCGATCGAGGTGGCGGCCGCGCTGGAGCTGCGCACCGGCGAATCGGTGTACCACTCGATCTGCATCCATCGCGAGGACGGCGTGCCCGTGCAACTGGAAGACCGCTACGTGAACCCGCGCGTGGCGCCCGATTTCATCACGCAGGACTTTGCCGACACCCAGCCGGGCGAGTACCTGCTGCGCAATGTGCCGTATGACCAGGTGGAACACGTGGTCGATGCCATCGCCGCCACGGCCGAGCAGGCCGTGCAGCTTGAGATGCCGGCCACGCAACCGTGCCTGCTGTTGACCCGCCGCACCTGGACCAGCGGCGTGCCGGTGACCTTTGTACGCTGCCTGCACCCGGGTAACCGGTACCGGCTGGGCAGCCGCTTTCGCGCCGACGGCAATCCCGCCTTCGGCTAGAACTTTCGCCCGCGGCCAGTCAAAAGCTGGTCATCGGGTTTATTTTTCGACTAACCTGTATAGACAGGCCCATACAACAAAGACGTACCGACGATGACCAACGATTCCCGCTCCCTCCTGACCCTGAACCCTGGCCACGTGTCGCTGGACGACCTGCGCCGCATCTATCGCGGCGAAGCGCGGCTGGCGATGGCCGATTCGGCCTGGGGCCCGGTGCGCGCGGCGCAAGCCACGGTGCAGGACATCATCGACGCCGACGCCGTGGTCTACGGCATCAATACCGGCTTCGGCAAGCTGGCCCAGTCGCGCATCCCGCATGACAAGCTGGCCGAACTGCAACGCAACCTGGTGCTGTCGCACAGCGTGGGCACCGGCGCCGACCTGGCGCCCGACACCGTGCGGCTGGTGCTGGCCATCAAGGCTGTGAGTCTGGCGCGCGGCCATTCAGGCGTGCGGCCCGAACTGATCGAGGCGCTGCTGGCGCTGGCCAACCACGGTGTCACGCCGTGCATTCCCGCCAAGGGCTCGGTGGGCGCCTCGGGCGACCTGGCGCCGCTGGCGCATATGTCGTGCACGCTGATCGGCGTAGGCGACGTGATGATCGATGGCAAGCGCGTGCCGGCCGCCCAGGGGCTGGCGCATGCTGGGCTCGACGCCTTCACGCTGGGCCCGAAGGAAGGGCTGGCGCTGCTCAACGGCACGCAGGTGTCCACCGCGTTGGCGCTGGCCGGGCTGTTCGCCGCCGAGGACGCATTCGCCGCCGGCCTGGTGGCTGGCGCGCTGTCGCTGGAGGCCATCAAGGGATCGGTCAAGCCATTCGATGCCCGCATCCACGACGCACGCGGCCAGGTCGGCCAGATTGCCGTGGCCGGCGCCGTGCGCGCGATGCTCGACGGCAGCGAGATCGTCGATTCGCACAAGACCTGCGGCCGTGTGCAAGACCCGTATTCGATCCGCTGCCAGCCGCAGGTGATGGGCGCATGCCTGGACAACCTGAGCCACGCGGCGCGCATCCTGCGTATCGAGGCCAACGCGGCGTCGGACAACCCGCTCGTGTTTTCCGAACAGGGCGATGTGGTGTCGGGCGGCAATTTCCACGCCGAACCGGTGGCGTTCGCGGCCGACATCATCGCGCTGGCCATCGCCGAGATCGGCGCGATCTCCGAGCGCCGCCTGGCGCTGCTGCTCGATACCGGCCTGTCGGGCCTGCCGCCGTTCCTGGTGCGCGATGGCGGCCTGAACTCGGGCTTCATGATCGCGCAGGTCACCGCCGCCGCGCTGGCCTCCGAAAACAAGGCGCTCGCGCATCCGTCCAGCGTCGACAGCCTGCCCACGTCGGCCAACCAGGAAGACCATGTGTCGATGGCCACCTACGGCGCGCGCCGGCTGGGCGAGATGGCGGCCAACACCGCCGTCATCGTCGGCATCGAGGCCATGGCCGCCGCGCAGGGCATCGAGTTCCATCGTCCGCTGAAGTCGTCGCCGCTGGTGGAGCAGGAACTGGCCCGCATCCGCAGCCGCGTGGCATTCGTCGAATCCGACCGCTACCTGGCCCCCGATATCGAAGCCATGAAGCAGTGGGTAGTGCAAGGCGACGCCGGCGCAGGCTGGCCCGCCGCCGTCAAGGAAATCCTGCCCACAAACGCCAGTATTTGATCCACGGAGGCCGCTCCCCCTCCCGCCCGGTCTTCTCCCCTCTCCCGCAAGCGGGAGAGGGGCCGGGGGAGAGGGTAGAGCGCCCCAAGTGCCAACACCGCAAGCAGCCACCAAGCAGCCACCCAACAGCCAAGAGACCCGACCATGAACGCCAACGAACACCAATTCACCCCCCAGCGCGGCCAGCGCGAAATCCGTGCCCCGCGCGGCAGCCAACTGCACTGCAAGAACTGGCTGATCGAAGCCGCTTACCGCATGATCCAGAACAACCTCGATCCCGACGTGGCCGAGCGCCCGCAGGACCTGGTGGTCTATGGCGGCATTGGCAAGGCGGCGCGTAACTGGGAGTGCTTCGACGCTATCCTGGACAGCCTGCGCCGGCTGGGTGAAGACGAATCGCTGCTGGTGCAGTCGGGCAAGCCGGTGGGGGTGTTCCGCACCCACGCCGATGCGCCGCGCGTGCTGATCGCCAACTCGAACCTGGTGCCGCACTGGGCCACGTGGGATAAGTTCAACGAACTCGACCGTGCTGGCCTGATGATGTTCGGCCAGATGACGGCGGGCTCGTGGATCTACATCGGCACGCAGGGCATCGTGCAGGGCACGTTCGAAACGTTCGTCGAGGCGGGCAACCAGCACTACAACGGCGACCTGACCGGCAAGTGGATCCTGACCGCCGGCCTGGGCGGCATGGGCGGCGCGCAACCGCTGGCCGGCGTGCTGGCCGGTGCCTGCGTGCTGGCCATCGAATGCCAGGAATCGCGCATCGACTTCCGTATCCGCACGCGCTATCTCGACAAGAAGGCCACCACGCTCGACGAGGCGCTGGCGATGATCGAGGACGCCACGCGCAAGGGCGAAGCCATCTCGGTGGGCCTGCTGGGCAACGCGGCCGAGATCGTGCCCGAACTCGCGCGCCGTGCGCAGGCGGGCAGCATCCGTCCGGACATCGTCACCGACCAGACGTCGGCGCACGACGTGATCAACGGCTACCTGCCCGAGGGCTGGACGGTCGAGCAGTGGGAAGACCTGCGCGTGCGCGATCCGAAGGCCGTGGAAGCGGCCGCGCGCCAGTCGATCGTCAAGCACGTGCAGGCCATGCTGGCCTTCCAGCAGATGGGCGTGCCGACGGTGGACTACGGCAACAACATCCGCCAGGTGGCGTTCGAGGAAGGCGTCAAGAACGCGTTCGACTTCCCGGGCTTCGTGCCGGCCTATATCCGCCCGCTGTTCTGCCGTGGCAAGGGGCCGTTCCGCTGGGTGGCGCTGTCGGGCGATCCGGAAGATATCTACAAGACCGATGCCAAGATGAAGGAACTGTTCCCGGACGACAAGCCGCTGCACCGCTGGCTGGACATGGCGCGCGACCGCATCGCGTTCCAGGGCCTGCCGTCGCGCATCTGCTGGGTGGGTCTCGATGAACGCCATCGCGCCGGCCTGGCCTTCAACGAGATGGTGAAGAACGGTGAACTCAAGGCGCCGGTGGTAATCGGGCGCGATCACCTGGACTGCGGCTCGGTGGCGTCGCCCAACCGCGAAACCGAAGCGATGCGCGATGGCTCGGATGCCGTATCCGACTGGCCGCTGCTCAACGCGCTGCTGAACACGGCCGGCGGTGCCACGTGGGTGAGCCTGCATCATGGCGGCGGCGTGGGCATGGGCTTCTCGCAGCACGCGGGCGTGGTCATCGTCTGCGATGGCACCGACGCGGCGGCCAAGCGCGTCGAGCGCGTGCTCTGGAACGATCCGGCCACGGGCGTGATGCGTCATGCCGACGCGGGCTACGACATCGCCATCGACTGCGCCAAGGAAAAGGGCCTGAACCTGCCGATGGTGGGCCGCTGATGACAGGTACGAAGTTCGCGCTCGACGCGATCTCTCCCACGCCGTGGAAGAACGGCGGCGGCACCACGCGCGAGATCGCCGTGTGGCCGCCGGGCGCCAGCATGGATACGTTCGCGTGGCGTATCAGCGTGGCGGACATCGCCGCTGATGGGCCGTTCTCGGCGTTCCCGGGCATCGACCGGCAGATAGTGCTGATCGATGGCGCGGGCGTGCACCTGCAGGCCCACGACGACACGTTCTGCCACCGGCTGGTGCGCGTGGGCGAGCCGTTTGCGTTTTCCGGTGACACCGCCGTGCATGCCACGCTGGTGGACGGCCCGACGCGCGACTTCAACGTGATGACGCGCCGTGGCACGTGCCGCGCCGAGATCGCGCTGATGCGCCAGCCGTTCACGGCGGTGCCGGCCGTCGCCACCGTGCTGGTGCTGGCGCTGCGCGGGAGCTGGGACACCGGCGACGGCGTGCATCTGCATGCCGGCGAAGGTTTGCTGTTGCCAGCCGGATCGCCCGCTGTCACGCTGTTTCATACCGAACTGTCCGCGCTGTGTCTGCGCGTGACCCTGCACATGGAGCGGGATCGATGAACATCCACGACGCGCCTTCCGCCGACGGCGTCTGGCACCACTGCCACCTGCTACCCGACGCGAATCCCGATCGTGCCGTGCGCGATGCCGCGCTGGTCGTCGAGCATGGCCGCATCGCGTGGCTGGGGCCGTTCTCCGAACTGCCGGACAGCTATCGCCATCTCGACCGGCACAATGCCGGCGGAGCCTGGATCACGCCGGGCCTGGTGGACTGCCACACGCACCTGGTCTACGGCGGCCAGCGCGCCGACGAATTCGCCATGCGCCTGGCCGGCGCAAGCTACGAGGAGATTGCCCGCGCGGGCGGCGGCATCGTGTCGACGGTGCGCGCCACGCGCGAGGCCGACGAGGCCACGCTGTTCGCGCAGGCCGCCGTGCGGCTGGAAGCCTTGCTGGCCGAAGGTGTCACGACCATCGAAATCAAGTCGGGCTACGGCCTGTCACTCGACTCCGAACGCAAGCAGTTGCGCGTGGCACGCCAGCTCGGGCAGGCATACGGCGTGAACGTGCACACCACGTTCCTGGGCGCGCACGCGTTGCCGCCCGAGTACGCGGGCCGCGCCGACGACTACATCGACCTGGTCTGCGACACGATGCTGCCGACGCTGGCCGAGGAAAAGCTGGTCGATGCAGTGGATGCGTTCTGCGAGGGCATCGGCTTCTCGCCCGCGCAGACGCAGCGCGTGTTCGAAGCCGCCGCCCGGCACGGGCTGTCGGTCAAGCTCCATGCGGAGCAACTGAGCAACCTGGGCGGCGCCGCGCTGGCGGCGCGCCACGGGGCACTGTCGGCCGATCATCTCGAACACCTGGACGAGGCCGGCGTGATGGCCATGGCCCGCGCCGGCACGGTGGCGGTATTGCTGCCGGGCGCCTACTATTTCCTGCGTGACACGCATCTGCCGCCGCTGGCGCTGCTGCGTCAGCATCGCGTGCCGATCGCCATTTCCACCGACCACAATCCGGGCACGTCGCCCACCACGTCGCTGCTGCTGATGATGAACATGGCCTGCACGCTGTTCCGCATGACGGTGCCCGAGGTGCTGGCCGGCGTGACCACGCACGCGGCGCGCGCACTCGGCGCCGCCGACCGCCACGGGCAACTGGCCGTGGGCCGTGCTGCAGACTTCGCGCTCTGGCGCGTGGCGTCGCCGGCCGAACTGGCCTACTGGTTCGGCCGCAATCCGTGTGCCGGCGTGGTGCGTCAGGGCAAGGTGTTCCGATGAGCGCAGGCCAACTGTTCGCACCCCACGCGCTGCTGCCGGACGGCTGGGCGCGCAATGTGCTGCTGGCCTGGGATGCCCATGGCACGTTCACCGCCATCACGCCGGACGCTGCACCGGATGCCGCGCTGCCACAGGCGGCGGGACCGGTGCTGCCCGGCATGCCGAACCTGCATTCGCACGCGTTCCAGCGGGGGTTTGCGGGGCTGACCGAATACCGCAGCGTGTCCGATGACGATGACCCCGCAGGCGGCGATTCGTTCTGGAGCTGGCGCACGCTGATGTACCGCTTTGCGCTGCGCCTGACGCCCGATGCGCTGGAGGCGATTGCCACGCAGCTCTACATCGAGATGCTGCGCGCGGGCTACACCAGCGTGTGCGAATTCCACTACGTCCATCACGATCCGGACGGCAAGCCTTACGCGGACCGCGCCGAGATGTCGCTGCGGCTGCTGCGTGCGGCACAAGCCGCCGGCATCGGCATGACGCTGCTGCCCGTGCTGTACCAGACCGCCGGCTTTGGGGAAAAACCCGCGCAGCACGATCAGCGCCGCTTTCTGAACGACACCGACGCGATGCTGGCGCTGCTGGAAAAGCTGGCGCCGCATTGCGCCGCGTATGGCGCACGGCTGGGCCTGGCGCCGCATTCGCTGCGCGCGGTGCCGCCGCAGAGCCTGGCTCACGCGGTGGGCGCGCTGCACGCGATGGACGCCACCGCGCCCGTGCACATCCATATCGCCGAGCAGCAGAAGGAAGTGGACGACTGCCTGGCGACGAACGGCGTGCGGCCCGTGCAATGGCTGCTCGACCACGCAGCCGTGGACCAGCGCTGGTGCCTGGTGCACGCCACGCATATGGATTGGGACGAACGCCGTCGGCTGGCGCATAGCGGCGCCGTGGCCGGCATCTGCCCGACCACCGAAGCCAATCTTGGCGATGGCGTGTTCGAGGCCGCGCCCTACATGGCGCAACACGGCTGGTGGGGCATCGGCTCGGACAGCCACGCCAGCGTGAGCGTGGCCGAGGAACTGCGCACGTTCGAGTACGGCCAGCGGCTGGGCCTGCAGCGGCGCAACGTGCTGGCATCGGCCCGGCATCACCAGGTGGCCGACCGTCTCTGGCTGGAAGCAGTGGCGGGCGGCGCCCGCGCGGCGGCCCGCCCGGTGGCGGGACTGGCAGCCGGGCAGCGCGCCGACTTCGTGGTGCTGGACGGCGCCCATCCGACGCTGGCGGGGCTGGACGGGCCGCACGCGCTGGCCACGCATGTGTTCGCCAGCCACGGCCATGAGACACTAGCGGAAGTCCGCACGGGCGGCACGTGCCGCGTAGGGCACGGCGTGCATCCGCAACAGGCGGATGCGGGCCGGCTCTTCGCCGAAGTCCGCGCCTGCCTGCTGGCCGACTGAAGGGTCCCGAACCCGCCAACTAGACACGAGTAGCCCCCGAGACAAGATGTCCTCCTCCTTCACCACCGATATTCCCGCCTTCACGCTGCATCGCGGCACGCGTCCGCTGCTGGTATCGATGCCGCACGTTGGCACCCACGTACCGGCCGGCATGTCCGCGCGCCTGACGCCCGAGGCACGCACCGTGCCCGATACCGACTGGCACATGGATCGCCTGTATGAGTTCGCGCGCGAACTGGGCGCGTCGATCCTGATGGCCACGCACTCGCGCTACGTGATCGACCTGAACCGCCCGCCCGACAACGCGAACCTGTACCCGGGCCAGGACACCACGGGCCTGTGCCCGGTGGACACGTTCGACAAGACGCCGGTGTACGCCGACGGCGCCAGCGGCCCTGACGATGCGGAAATTGCCCAGCGCCGCGACGCGGTCTGGCATCCGTATCACAACGCGCTGCAGGAGGAACTGAAGCGCCTGCGCCAGCGGCACGGCACCATCGCGCTGTGGGACGCGCATTCGATCCGCTCGGTGCTGCCGCGCTTCTTCGAAGGCAAGCTGACCGACTTCAACCTGGGCTCGGCCGACGGCAAGAGCTGCGACGCTGGCCTGGCGAGCGACCTGCTGGAGATCGCGCAGGCCGTGCCGAATCATACGGCGGCGCTGAATGGCCGGTTCAAGGGCGGCTATATCACGCGCCAATATGGCAATCCGGCAGATGGCATCCACGCCGTCCAGCTTGAGCAGACGCAGTCGTCGTATATGGAAGAGGTGTATCCGTTCGCCTACGACGCAGCCAAGGCGGCGAATATCCAGCCGGCAATCCGGAAGATGCTGGAGACGGTGCTGGGGTTTGTGGAGGCGCGTTGAGCTTGTCGTTTGCTCTCAGCATGTCTGAGCTCCCCTCTCCCACGTAGTGGGAGAGGGGTTGGAGGTGAGGGCATTGCAGCTCAAATCGAGACTGATCGCAATTTGAACCGCTGACCCTCACCCCAACCCCTCTCCCGAAAGCGGGAGAGGGGAGCAAACAAGCGCAGGAGAGGGGCCTTCCTACCCGCCTTACTTCTTCGTCACATTCTTGTTCGCCTTGCTCCCTGTAGCCTTGTTGTACTGGTCCACGTAATCCTCGAACAGCTTGCGGATCGACTTGCCGATCTTGGCGTAGTCCGATTCGTTGAGGTTGGCCAGTGACACGCGGCCCGACGGGTGGCGCGTGCCGAAGCCGCGGCCGGGCAGCAGCACCACGCCGGCTTCCTCGGCCAGCCGGAACAGCAGTTCCGTAGGCTCCGCCGACGACAACACCCACTTCACGAACTCGGGCCCGATGGCCTTGCCGCCCAGCTGTTCGATATCGAGCAGCGTGTAGTAGTCCACGACGTTCGGATCGTGGGCGTCGTCGGGCGCGATGCCGATTTCACGGAACAGCGCGGCCTTGCGGCTGCGGATCAATCGCTTCATCGCCTGCTTGTACGCGTCTGGCGTGTCCATCAGCGAGAACAGCGAGAACAGCACCATCTGCACCTGCTGCGGCGTTGACAGCCCAGCCGTGTGGTTCAGCGCCACCGTGCGGCTGTCGGCCACGATGCGGTCGATGAACTTCAGCTCGTCGGGCGTGGTCGTGATCGAGTTGTAGCGCTTGTGAAGCTGCTGGCGCTGGTCCTCGGGCAGCTTGGCCAGCTTCTCGTCGAAGATATTGTCGTGGTGCGTGGCGATGACGCCCAGCCGCCAGCCCGTGGCGCCGAAGTACTTCGAGAACGAGTAGACCAGGATGGTGTTGCGCGGGCACAGCGCGAACAGCGACACGAAGTTGTCGGCGAAGGTGCCGTACACGTCGTCGGTCAGGATGATCAGGTCCGGCCGTTCCTCGATGATCGACGCCAGGTATTCCAGGCTTTCGTCGCTCATGCGCACCGACGGCGGATTGCTCGGGTTGACCAGGAAGAACGCCTTGACGGCGGGGTCGCGCAGCTTGTCGAGTTCCTGGTTCGAATACTGCCAGCGCGCCTGCGGATCGGCATCGATCGACAGCTCCACGAGCTGGTAGTCGTTCAGCTCCGGAATCTCGATATAGGGTGTGAAGATCGGCATGCCCAGCGCGATCTTGTCACCGGCCTTGAGCAGGTGGTTCTCGCGCATCGAGTTGAACAGGTACGTCATGGCGGCCGTGCCGCCTTCGACGGCAAACAGGTCGAAGTCACCAATGAACGGATGGCTGCCGATCATCTCCTTGCGGATGAACTGGCCCACGATGACCTCGCTCAACTTGAGCATGCGGTCCGGCACGGGATAGTTGCAGGCCAAGATGCCCTCGCACATCTCGTAGAGGAAGTCGCCCGCATTCAGGCCAAGCTGGTCGCGCACGTAGGACACGGCGCCGGCCAGGAACTGCACGCCGGGCACGTGGTGGTTTTCACGCGCGAACAGGTCGAAGCGTTCCTCGATGCCGTCGCGGCGCGGAAACCCGCCCACGCCTTCGGGCATGTACTGGAACGAGCGCTCCGATTCGCGCATCGCGAAGAGGCCGAGTTGCCAGAAGCCGTGGCGCGGCACGGTGGCCAGGAAGTTGGGATTGCCGCGGCCCGCGTTCAGCATCAGGCGGTTGGCGTCGCTGCTGGCCAGCTTGATCAGTTCGTCCTTGAGTTCGAACGGCGAGAGGCTGGACAGCGTGGACAGATCCGGTTTGCTCATGGCGTTGCTCCTTTCAGGAATGCGATCGGTGGGCAGTCATCAAAAACCGTCAGACAAAGCCGACGACGAGAGGGCCAAGCAGTGTCAGCAACACGTTGGCCAGGGCATAGGTGATGGCGAACGGCACGGTGGGCACCGGGCTTTCCGCCTTGTCCAGAATCCCGCCGAACGCGGGGTTGGCGCTGCGCGAGCCGGACAGCGCGCCGGCCAGCAGTGCCGCGTTGTCGTAGCGCAGCACGTAGCGGCCGAACAGCATCGTTAGGAACAGCGGCAGCAACGTGACCACGGCACCGAGCAGGAAGATGGTCAGGCCGCTCTGGCGCAGCGTGTCCACGGCCTGCAGGCCGGAGTTGATGCCGACGATGGCCACGAATGCCGCCAGGCCGAAGTCCTTCAGAAGCTGGCAGGCGGCCGTGGGCATCGCGCCAATCATGCGGTGCTTGGACCGCGCCCAGCCGAACACCAGCCCGGACAGCAGCGCGCCGCCGCCGGAGCCCAGCGTCAGCGGGATGGAGCCGATGCGCACCACCAGCAGGCCGATCAGCAGACCCACCAGCACGCCGGCGCCGAAGTAGACGAAGTCCGTCTTCTCGCTCGGCACCAGCTCGTAGCCCGCGCGCTGCGCGGCGCGCTTGGTGTCGGCCGGCGTGCCGTAGAACGTGACGATGTCGCCGTGCTGGAGCTTCAGGTCCGGCAGCAGCGGCAGCGGGTGGTCGTAACGCTCGATGCGCTCGACATAGACGCCGTGGCGCATCTCGCGCCCCACGTTGGCCACGATCTCGGCCAGCGTCTTGTTGTTCATGCCCTTGAGCGTGAACACCGCGCGGCGGGTCTGCATCACCATGCCCATGCCTTCGGCGTCGGCCACTTCCTCGCCGATCACCATCGCGGTGGGCACCATGGCGTCGCGCCGGCCCACCAGCAGCACCAGGTCGCCGGCCTCCAGCAGCGTTTCCTGCGTGAATTCCAGCGGCTTGCCGCCCCGCTGGACTTTTTCCACGGTGATCAGGTCCTCGCCGCCAACCTCCAGGTCCTTGACGCTCTTGCCAGCGGCCGCAGTCACACGGAATAGCCGGCCCACCAGCCGGGGCAGCGCGCCGGCCTGGCCCGGGCCAAACTGCGGCAGCCCGCCCTGCATGGCGGCTTCCACTTTCTTGGAATCGGTCTTGAGATCCGACCCCATGAAGCGCGGCAGGATGTTCACGCAGACGATGATCGCGCCCAGCGACCCGAACACGTAGGTCACCGCGTAGCCGATGGCCACGTTGGCCTGCAGCGTCTTCACCTGGTCGGGCGGCAGCCCGAGCTTGGTGATGGCGTCACCGGCC
This sequence comes from Cupriavidus pauculus, assembly GCF_022179805.1. Classification (GTDB taxonomy): domain Bacteria; phylum Pseudomonadota; class Gammaproteobacteria; order Burkholderiales; family Burkholderiaceae; genus Cupriavidus; species Cupriavidus pauculus_E. Next base: position 598,517 of record NZ_BPUO01000001.1, read on the forward strand.
GTACCGATGATGGCCGACTGCGTCATGCCGCCGGCGGCCAGGCCCGCCGCGATGCCCTTGTCCAGGTGGAAGATCTTGGCCAGGACCACGACCGTGATCAGCCCGGCCACGGCCATGAACACGGCCATGGCGATTTCGCGCAGCGAGCTGCGATTCAGCGAGTTGAAGAACTGCGGGCCGCTTTCATAGCCCACCGCGTAGATGAAGACCGCGAACATCACGGCCTTCACGCCGTTGTCGATCTCCACGCCCACCTGGCTGATGACCACGGCGGCCAGCAGCGAGCCGGCAACGCCGCCAAGCTGGAACTTGCCGAACGTGATCTTGCCGATGGCGTAGCCGACCGCCAGTGACAGGAACAGCGCCGACTCGGGCGACTTCTGGAAGATGGTGTGCAACCAATCCATGGAACCTCCTGTGAAGCGTGACACGGGTGACAGGGGCGCATGCGCGGGCACTCGTGGCGCCCGGCATACCGGGCACAGCTACTTTGGCGCCGAGGCAAGCGCGCCGGCCATCACCACGGCAATCGGGCCGAGCAATGGCAGCAGGACATTGGAGATGGCGTAGGTAATCGTGTAGCCGATCACGGGTGTGCCGTTGCCGGCGGCATTGGTCAGGGCCATGATCGTCGGCGTGCTGCAATGCTGGCCAGCCACGGCACCCAGCAGGATCGGCATGTCGAGCTTGAGCCAGCGATGGCCAATGAACAGCGAGATGGCGGCCGGAATGATCGATATCAGCACGCCGGCAATGGGCAGGATCAGGCCGAATTTCTCGATCAGCCGCAGCGCGTCGGGGCCGGCGGAGAGGCCCACGGCGGCGATGAAGGTGGCCAGGCCAAAGTCTTGGAGGATCGCGGCGGCCGGCGCCGGCAGCGATCCCATCACGGGCAGCCGCGCGCGCAGCCAGCCGAACGCCAGCCCGGACACCAGGCAGCCGCCGCCCACGCCGAGCGTCAGGTCGGCCTGGCCCATCTTGACGCTCCACGATCCGATCACCATGCCGAGCAGTACGCCGGCGCCAAGGAAAACGAAGTCGGTACGAATGGTGGGCACCACCGGATAGCCCAGTTCGGGCACCACGCGGCGCAACGCCTCGTCGGGGCCGGACAGCGTGATGACGTCGGCGCGCTGCAGCACCGTTTCGGGCAGGATCGGCACCGCATGCTGCATGCGCGTGATGCGCGAGACGTACACGCCGCGCCCCATGCCCACGTCCACGGTCTGGCGCAGCCGCGCCAGCGACAGGCCGACGATTTCGCGGCGCGTGAGCAGCACCGACTGCTCGGCCTGCGCCACGGCATCCATGCCGGGCTCTTCAGGCATCTCGGGGCCGATGGCGGCGGCGAACGGCACCATCGCGTCGCGCCGGCCCACCGCCAGCAGCACGTCGCCGGCGCGCAGCACTTCCTCGGGCTTGGGGCGGAAGGTATCGCCATCGCGGCGAATTCGCCGGATCGTGACGCCCAGCGCCACGTTCTGCTCGGCTTCGATCACGGTCTTGCCGGCCATATGGTCGACGCGCAACACGCGCGCCACGATCAACGGCAGCGCGGTCATCTGGTTGTCGGCCATGTCGTTCTGTCCGCCGAGCTTTTGCCACAGGCGTGCGGCCGATTCGCGCAGGTCCTGGCGCAGCAGCCAGGGGGCGAGCTGGCTGGTGAACAGCACGATGGATATCAGGCCAAACAGGTACGTCACGCTGTAGGCGGTGACGATGTTGGTCTGCAAAATGCGGATGGCGTCGGCGGACAGTTCGAGCCGCGCGATGGCCTCCGACGCCGTGCCGATCACCGCCGATTCGGTGGCGGCGCCGGCCAGCAGGCCCGACGCGGTGCCGGGGTCCAGGTGCAGCAGGGGCACGGCAATTGCCAGCAGGGCCAGCAGGACGAAGACCTCCACCAGAGACAGCAGGCCGATGCGCCATTCCCGCGCAACGTTGGCAAAGAACTGGGGGCCGCCCGTGAAGCCGAGCGCGAAGATGAACACGGCGAAGGCCACGTTCTTGACGTCGTCATCGAGCCGGACACCGGTCTGGCCAATGATCAGGGAGACGATCAGCGTGCCGCAGATGCCGCCAAGCTGGAACGGTCCGAAACGGATCGCGCCCACCGCGTGGCCCACGGCCAGCGCCAGGAAAAGCGCAATCTCGGGTTGTCCGGCAAGCAGGGCGGAAACGGCTTCCATGACGCGGCGGCGCCTCCCTTGGACTCATGACATGGCAGGGCTTGCGGCGAACCCGCAGGCGTGAGGCATTATCCGCACAGACGCCGTCGACGCGTACTGAAAGCTTTTGACGGCGTATTAAACGTAATCAAGCAAACGGCTACGTCTGATGCCGGTCACAGAGAATACAGGGGGAGGGTGCCGGCTGCACGAAGCAGCGGGGATGTCAGCCAGGAGGCCGGGTTGCCGCGAGTGGCGGCGGGATTACTTGCCGCTGTTGATGCGATCCTGGATGTGCTTAGCCCGTGCCTCGGAGCCCGGGTGCGAACTCATGATGCTGGACTTGCCGCCGTCGAGCTTGGCAAGCTTCTGGAACGCGGTCACCAGCGCCTGCCGGTTGGCCCCGTTCTTCGTCAGCAGGTCGAACGAGTAATCGTCGGCCTCGCTTTCCTGGCGCTGCGAGAATTGCGCGTTGATGAACGTCTCGCCCAGCTCGCCGATCTGCGACGACGACAGCGCCGTCAGCGTGGCGTTGCCGGTGGACCCGAGCAGCCCGCGCGCCGCGGCCGTGGTGTAGGCCACCTGCATCGCACGCTTGGTGTGTCCCAGCGCCACGTGGCCAATCTCGTGGCCCAGCACGCCGCGCACTTCATCGTCCGTCATCATGTCCATAAGGCCGCTGTAGACGCGCACGCAGCCATTGGCCATGGCCCAGGCGTTGACGTCCTTGGTCATGTACACCTTGGCGTCGAGCGGCAGCCCCGTGTTCTGGAGGCCGCCCATGATATTCACCAGGCGCTTGGCGTAGGTGCTGTCGGCTGCCGCGATGGTGTTTTTCTTGTCCATCTCGGCGCACGACTGGTCGGACAACTGCTTGACGTTGGCATCGGTCAGCGACGCCGCCGAGAACAGGCTTCCCCCTGCCTGCGTCAGGCTGTCCATGTTCGCACCCGCGCAACCCGCGAGCACCGCCGCGCAACCCATGGCCGCAGCCGTAGCAATAAAGCGATTCATCTTCGGTTCCCTGTAGATCTGTTGTTCTGGAGGCGCAACGAAACAGGATAGGCAAGCGATGACCGGGCCGCCAGTGGATAGTGTCTGACACGGCCCGCTGACTGCCTTGGGTCAAGGTTGGGATGACTGGCGGGTATGTGTGGAAGCGCAATGTTGGTGCGGTCCTGAGGCGAGACCTGCCCGGAGGCAAGGTAGCGGAATTTCAAGGCGCAAGAACGCCGACCGCCGCGATTTCGTCGTTGGACATGGTCGTTGTGCCTCGCGGCATCAGAATTTGTCGCAACGTGGAAAATCATCGGAAAGACGTGCATTCATTCCGGTTCAGCTAGTTGTTTGACGGGGTGCACCGAGAATGCGCAGGAACGATTCGGGATCAGCGATCCAGAAGTTTTTGCTAGTGATGCGGGAAGGAAATTGCTGGTGCCCGGGGTCGGACTCGAACCGACACGCCTTGCGGCGGGGGATTTTGAGTCCCCTGCGTCTACCTGTTTCACCACCCGGGCATGGGTCTGGCGATGGGCTCGAATGCCTGTCGCGCGATGATGAATCGCGGATTATGCCGCATTTCTTTACCCGGAACAACTCGGCGGCCTAGCGGCCGCGCCGGGCGTTGGTGGTGCGGCTGCGGTCGTAGAAGCCTGGGGGTTTGCGGGCGATCCAGCGGATGAAGTCGGCCATGGTGGGGTGGGCGCGTAGCGCGTTCCAGTCGTGGTAGATCGTGGCTAGTTCGGTTTCGGTGAAGACCGAGTGGATCTTCTGGTGGCAGACGCGATGCATGGCGATGACCGCGCGCCCGCCCTGGCTGCGGGGTACAGGGTGATGCAGGTCGGTGCTGGCGTCTTCGAGCAGTGGGCGGCCGCATAGCGGGCAGCTTGCCTGCGCGGGCAGTGAGTCGGTGTCGGGCGGACCGAGTTGGGAATCCTGGCCGGCGCGCAGCCGGCGTTTGACGACCATGCGAAATCCTCTGAAAAGGGGGTGTCCTGGCAGTTGCGGTAGGATAGCGCGCAACCTCGCGCACGGTTTTATTGCCGTGGCGCAGCGATCTCACCGGAGCCGAGAGCCATGTCCGCCCAGCCGACCCTCGATGCCACGCCCGCCGCCAGCCTAGCCTCGCTGGCTGCCTTGCCCTCGCAGGACCCCGCCTATTACGCCCAGGCATACAACAACCGTGCCAATGTGCCGGACAATGCCGTGCACATGGCGCGCTGGGCGGCGGATTCGGCATTGGCACGTGCCGGCATGGTCACGTATTTCGAGAACCTGGCCTATGGCGATGCGGATTCGCCACTCGCCGAGACCGAGACGCTGGACTACTTCCCGGCGTCGCTGCGCGATGACGATGCTCCGCCGCTGCTGGTGTTCCTGCATGGCGGCTACTTCCGCGCGCTGGACAAGCGCGACCACAGCTTCGTGGCCAACGTGCCCACGCGCCGTGGCGTGTCGGTGGCGGTGGTCAACTACGCGCTGTGCCCGGCCGTGACCGTGGAAACCATCGTCTGGCAGGTGATGCAGTCGGTGGCCTGGCTGTATCGCGAGGCCGAGCGGCTGGGTCACGACCGCAACCGCATCTTCCTGGCCGGACATTCCGTGGGTGGGCATCTGGTGACGATGCTGATGGCGGCGTTGTGGCCGACGTTCGGCAAGGACTTGCCGGCGGACCTGATCAAGGGCGGCCTGTCGATCAGCGGCCTGTACGACTTGGAGCCGCTGCGCCGCGCCGATTTTCTGCAGACGGACCTGCAACTGAGCGAGACCGACGTGGCCCGCCTGTCGCCCGCGTTCATGGTGCCCGCCACCGATGCGCCGTTGATTACCGCTGTCGGCGAGTTCGAATCGAGCGAGTACCACCGTCAGCACGCGTTGATCCGTGCCGCATGGCCGGGTAACGCGCGTGACGACGTAGCACTGCCGGGTCGCCATCATTTCAACGCCATGGACGACCTGATGCGCGACGACAGCCAGTTGTCGCGCGCGCTGCTGGGGATGATCGCGGGCGTGTAGCCCGCCCGCTCAGCCCCTCGGCCTCAGCCCTTCAGTTCCAGTACCTTCAGCAGCGACGACGTGTCGTCCTTGCCCCAGCCCTGCTGCATCAGTTCGCCAAGCTGCATGGCGGTGGCCCGCATCGCGGGCAGGTCCAGCCCGATTTCCTCGGCGATATCGGCGGCCAGCCCGAAATCCTTGGCATGCAGGCGCGATTCGATGCCGGCGTCGAAATCGCGCGCCACCATCTTCGGTCCCATCATGTCCAGCATGCGACTGCCGGCATAGCCGGTGGACAGCGCCTGGAACACCTTGCCGGTATCCACACCCTGCGCGCCGGCAAAGCGCATCGCCTCGGCAATGCCTTCGATATTGACGACCTGTGCGATCTGGTTGCAGAGCTTGGCCACCTGGCCGGCGCCACTGTCGCCAATGTGCGTGATGGTCTTGCCCAGGCATTCCAGAAGCGGCCGGACGGCCTCCAGGATGTTGGCCTTGCCGCCTACCATGATGGTCAGCGTGGCGGCCTGCGCGCCGATCGTACCGCCCGATACCGGGCAGTCCAGCGCGTCGATGCCCTTGGCGGCCAGCGCCTGTGCGATCTCTCGCGTGACGATCGGCGAGATGGTGCTGTGGTCCACGCAGATCGTGCCCGGCGCGGCGCCTTCGATCACGCCGTCTTTTCCCAGCAGCACTTCGCGCACGTCGTTCGACGACGTGACGTTGGTGAACACCACGGCCGCGCCGCGTGCCGCCTCGGCGGGCGTGAAGCAGGGCTCGGCGCCCAGTTCGCGCGCGGCGTCAGCCGCTTCAGGCCGACGCACGAACGCGCGCACAGAGTGGCCCGCGCGAATCAGGTGAGCGACCATCGGCGCGCCCATCGCGCCCAGGCCGATAAATGCCACGGTAGTCATAAAAGCTTCCTTGCTTAAAGCGTTACTTGTCGCCTGCGTAGGCGAACTTGCCATTGCGGATCGTGCCCATCACGCGGGCGCGCTGATCGAAACCCTGGTGGTCCTGGGCGCTCAGGTTCAGCACACCGTTGGGCACGGTGAGATTTTTTGTCGATTCGATGGCGTCGCGCAAGGCGCGGCGGAACGCCGGCGTGCCAGGCTGCGCGCCGGACTTCAGCGCGCGCCGGCTGGCGTCGTCGAGCAGTTGCCACGCGCCCCAGGCATCGCCGGCGAATTGCGTGACGGTGTCCGGGCCGTGCTTCGTTTCATAGCGCTTCACGAAATCGAGCGCCACTTTCTTGGCCGGATGGCTGTCTGGCAGTTCGCGGGCCACTACGACCGGGCCGGTGGGGAACAGCGTGCGTTCCACATCCTTGCCGCCGATGCGCAGGAATTCCCACGTGGCGATGCCGTGCGTCTGGTAGATCTGGCCCTTGTAGCCGCGCTCGTTGAGCGACTTCTGCGGCAGTGCCGGCGGCGTGCCGGAACCGGCAATCAGGATGGCGTCGGGGTTGGCCGACATCAGCTTGAGCACCTGGCCCGTGACCGTCGTGTCCATGCGGCCGAAGCGCTCCTGCGCCACCACGCGCAGGTGGCGCAGTTCGGCCATCTTAGAAAATTCGCGCCACCAGCTTTCGCCGTAGGCGTCGTTGAAACCGATAAAGCCGACGGTCTTCACGCCGTTGCTGGCCATGTGCTCCGCGAGCAGCGACGCCATCAGCGCGTCGTTCTGCGGCATCTTGAAGGCCCAGCGGCGCCGCCCGTCGTCCTGCGGCTCGACGATGCTCGCCGACGCGGCCAGCGCCACCATTGGCGTGCCGCTCTCGGCCACGGCGTCCAGGGCCGCGATGGCATTGGGCGTGATGTTCGGGCCGACGATCACGTCGACCTTGTCCTCGCTGATGAACTTGCGCACGTTGCGCACGGCGGCAGACGGGTCGCTGGCGTCATCCAGCACGATGTACTGCGCACGCTGACCGCCCAGCGTCTGCGGCCATAGCTGCACCGTGTTCTGCGACGGGATGCCGATGGCGGCCGCCGGGCCGGTGGTCGACAGGTCGACGCCGACGCGGATGTCGGCGTGGGCCACGCCGGTCAGGCACATCGACAGTACTGGCAGCAGCAGCTTGCGCAGGTGCATGGTCGGATTCCCGGCGGACGGGACAGCGGATGGAGTGGCGGTGGCTTACTTGGCCGCCAGCCGCCACAGCGACGTGATTTCGGCCTTGCGTGCCGCGAACAGCGGATCCTCGGCATCGGCGGCCTTGGGATGCCGGGGACGGATGTCGGAGCGGCCCAGCACCTTCAGGCCGGCCGCGTCGATCCAGCCCAGCAGTTCGTCGCGCGAGCGCAGGCCCAGGTGTTCGGCAAAGTCCGACAGGATCAGCCAGCCCTGGCCGCCTGGCGCCAGATGCGCCGCCAGGCCGTTCAGGAAGCCGCGCAGCATGCGGCTGTCTGGGTCGAACACCGCATGTTCGATGGGCGAGCTGGGACGTGCCGGCACCCAGGGCGGATTGCAGACCACCAGCGGCGCGCGGCCTTCGGGGAACAGGTCGGCGTCAATGATCTCGACCTGCTTGTCCAGGCCCAGCCGGGCCATGTTCTCGCGTGCGCAGCCCAGCGCGCGCGGGTCCTGGTCAGTGCCGACCACGCGCTTGACGCCGCGTTCGGCCAGCAGCGCGGCCAGTACGCCGGTACCGGTACCCACGTCGAACGCCAGCGCGGTGGAGGGCAGGGCTTCCTTGGCCACCAGTTCGATGTATTCGCCGCGCACCGGCGAGAACACGCCGTACCACGGGTGGATGCGCTCGCCCAGCACGGGAATCTCCACGCCTTTCCGGCGCCATTCGTAGGCGCCGATCAGGCCCAGCAGCTCGCGCATCGACGCCACATAGGGTGCATCGGCCTGGCCGTAGACCTGCTCGCACGCCTCGTGCACGTCCGGCGCGCGGCGCAGCGGCACCACGTGGCCGGCGTCGAACGGCAGCAGCAGCATGCCCAGCGTACGCGCGCGTTGCGACTGCGCCAGCCGGTGCTTGTGGAACGACTCCGTCAGGCTGGGTGGGGCCTTGGCCGCGCCGCGCACTTTGCGCTGCGGCTTGCGGTCCACACGGCGTGCCATGGCCTGCAGCAATTGGCGGGCGTTCTGGAAGTCTCCGCGCCAGAGCAGGGCGGTGCCTTCGCTGGCCAGGCGGTACGCGGTATCGGCCGGGGTCTGGTCGTCGGCAATGACCACGCGCCGGGGCGGCGGCAGGCCGGCTTCGGAACGCCACAGCGCGCTGCGCTCGGCGCCGTCCTCGGTCCAGTGGATGGTCGGGATGGATTCGTTGACTGACATATATATAGAGAGAGTGCTTGCTGCCGGGATCAGAGCTCGTAGGCTTCGTGATCGCCGGACATGGCCTGTTCCACGAGCTTGCGGTTCAGCGTGGGCGAGAACAGTTCGATGAAGGTATAGACAAAGCTGCGCAGGTACGCACCCTGCTTGACCGCCAGATGGGTGACATTGGTGCCGAACAGGTGGCCGGCCGGAATGCCGCGCAGGTTGCGGTCGCGCTCGGGGTCGAAGGCCAGCCCCGCCACGATGCCGACGCCCAGGCCCACTTCCACGTAGGTCTTGATCACGTCGGCGTCGATGGCTTCGAGCACGATGTCCGCCTCGAGGTGGCGCAGCGCAAACGCCTTGTCGATCTTGGGCCGTCCCGCGAAGTTCACGTCGTACGTGATCAGCGGGAAGGTGGCCAGGTCTTCCAGCGTCAGGTGCTTCTTTTCCAGCAGCGGGTGGTCAGGTGGCGTAATCAACATATGTTGCCACTGGTGGCCGGGTAGCGACACCAGCGCCTTGTCGCTGGAGATGCCCTCGGTGGCGATGCCGATGTCGGCCTGGTCATGCAGGATCATGTCCGCGATCTGCGCGGGCGTGCCCTGCTGGATCGACAGCCGCACCTTGGGGTAGCGCTTGGTGAACTCGGCGATCACGCGCGGCAGCGCATAGCGCGCCTGGGTGTGGGTGGTGGCAATGGTGAAGTTGCCCTGGTCCTGGGCGGCGTAGTCCTTGCCCACCCGCTTCAGGCTTTCCACTTCCTGCAGGATCTTTTCCACCGACACCAGGATGCGGCGGCCGGGCTCGGTCAGGCTGCGGATACGCTTGCCATGCCGGGTGAAGATATCGACACCCAGCTCTTCTTCCAGCTCGATAATCGCCTTGGAAACGCCTGGTTGTGATGTATAGAGCGCTTTAGCGGCCTCGGTCAGGTTGAAATTCTGCCGTACGGCCTCGCGCACGAAGCGAAACTGGTGAAGATTCATATAACTTCGCTCGTATAAACAAACAACTTCTTATTAGTTTGAGATATGAGACGAGTTTATTACGATTCTCGAACTTTGTTAAACGTTCGCCTGCCCGAATTGCGTCCGCGCCCAGCCTGAAAAGGTGGAGCCGGCACCACCGAAGGCAAGGCGGCAGTCGAGAAGCGTCCCCGATGTCCCTAGCCTTCACCGTTTCCGGTCTGCTGGTAGGTATCCTGGTTGGTTTGACCGGGGTAGGCGGCGGCTCGCTCATGACACCGCTGCTGACGCTGCTGTTCGGCTTCTCGCCGGCCACGGCGGTCGGTACCGACCTGGCCTTCGCAGCCATTACCAAGGGTTTCGGCACGATCGCGCATCGTGCACATGGCCACGTGCAGTGGCAGGTTGTGCGCCGCCTGTGCATTGGCAGCCTGCCCGCCGCGCTGGCCGCCATCCTGGTGCTCAAGAGCGCTGGCGAACTCAATGCCCAGTGGCTGCATGCCATCCGCCTGACGATTGGCGTGTCCGTGCTGCTGACCGTGCTGTCGCTGCTGTTCCGCAAGCAGATGCTGGCGTGGCTGGAACGCAACCCGCGCTTCCAGCTCGAAGGCCGCGCGCAGGTGGTGGCCACGGTGGTGGTTGGCGCCGTGATCGGCGTGCTGGTCACCGTGTCGTCGATTGGCGCGGGCGCCGTCGGTGCCACGCTGATCCTGCTGCTCTATCCCCATATGAAGCCGGCCGAAGTGGCTGGCACCGATATCGCCTACGCCGTGCCCCTCACGGCCGTGGCTGGTCTGGGCCACGTGTGGCTCGGTACCGTCGACTGGAACTTGCTGCTGGCACTGCTGGTGGGCTCGATCCCCGGCATCTGGCTGGGTGCGCAACTGTCGCGGGCACTGCCCGAACGGCTGGTGCGCGCCGCACTGGCGACGACGCTTACCCTCGTCGCCATCAAATTAGTTTCCTGAGCATTCAACGAATACTGAACGGACCCACACCATGTATCAGTACGATCAATACGACCAGCGCATCGTCCACGAACGTGTCGCGCAATTCCGCGACCAGGTGCGCCGCCGCCTGTCGGACGAACTGACCGAGGAAGAATTCCTGCCGCTGCGCCTGCAGAACGGCCTGTACATGCAGCGCCATGCGTACATGCTGCGCGTGGCCATTCCGTACGGCCTGCTGGCGTCGAAGCAGCTGCGCATGCTGGGCCATATCGCCCGCGAGTATGACCGCGGCTACGGCCACTTCTCCACGCGCCAGAACATCCAGTACAACTGGATGGACCTGGAACGCGTACCCGATGTGCTGGCGGACCTGGCCAGCGTGGAAATGCACGGCATCCAGACGTCGGGCAACTGCGTGCGCAACATCACGACCGACCAGTTCGCGGGCGTGACGCCCGACGAATCGGTGGACCCGCGCGTGCTGGCCGAACTGCTGCGCCAGTGGAGCACGTTCCAGCCGGAATTCGCGTTCCTGCCGCGCAAGTTCAAGATTGCCATCTCGGCCACCAAGGACGACCGCGCCGTGGTGCAGATGCACGACATCGGCATCTACGCGTACCAGAACGCACAAGGCGAGACGCGCATGCGCATCCTGGCCGGTGGCGGCCTGGGCCGTACGCCGATCCTGGGCACGATCATCAAGGACGACCTGCCGTGGCAGCACATGCTGACCTACGTGGAGTCGGCCATCCGCGTGTACAACCGCTACGGTCGTCGCGACAACAAGTACAAGGCCCGCATCAAGATCCTGGTGAAGGCCATCGGCGCCGAGAAGTTCGCCGCCGAAGTGGAAGAAGAGTGGCAGCACAGCAAGGACGGCCCCGGCACGCTGACGCAGGCCGAGTTCGACCGCGTGGCGCAATACTTCGCGCCGCCCGCCTATGAAAAGCTGGCCGACACCGACGCGTCGTTCGAAAAGCACCTGCTGGAAAACAAGGCGTTCGCACGCTGGGTGAACCGCAATGTCCGCGCACACAAGGTGCCGGGCTATGCATCGGTGACGCTGTCGACCAAGCCGGGCCCCGTGTCGCCTCCGGGCGATGCCACGGCCGAGCAGATGGAAGCCGTGGCCGACTTTGCCGACCGCTACGGCTTTGGCGAACTGCGCGTGGCGCACGAGCAGAACCTGGTGCTGCCCGACGTGCGCAAGAAGGACCTGTTCGCGCTGTGGGAAGACGCCCGCAAGGCGGGTCTGGCCACGGCCAACATCGGCCTGCTGACCGACATCATCGCCTGCCCGGGCGGCGACTTCTGCTCGCTGGCCAATGCCAAGTCGATTCCGATCGCCCTGGCCATCCAGGAACGCTTTGAAGACCTGGACTATGTGTTTGACCTGGGCGAGGTGTCGCTGAACATCTCCGGTTGCATCAACGCTTGCGGCCACCACCACGTTGGCAACATCGGCGTGCTCGGCGTCGACAAGGACGGTTCCGAGTGGTACCAGGTCACGCTGGGCGGCGCCCAGGGTAATGACTCGGCCATCGGCAAGGTAATCGGCCCGTCGTTCAGCGCTGAAGAAATGCCCGAGGTAGTGACCCGCATCATCGACACGTTCGTGGCCAACCGTGCCGGCGACGAGCGCTTTATCGAAACGTTTGCCCGCATCGGCATCGCGCCGTTCAAGGAACGCGTCTACGCCGACAAGCAACGCGAAGAGCGCGCCGAAGCCTGACGAACGAAAGAGATTGAACATGGCAAAGATCATTCAACTGCAACGTGACGACGCCGGCCAATTCCGTCCCGCGATCGTCGACGACAACTGGACCGTGCTGCGCGCCACCGAGGCCCAGCCGCTGGACGAGGCGTATGTGGCCACCGTGGCCCAGGGCGGCGACGCCGTGCTGTTCCCGCTGTCGGTGTGGAAGGCCAACGAAGCGCTGCTGGCTGGCCGCGACAAGGCCATCACCGGCGTGTGGCTGGCACCGGAAGACGAGCCGGGCGACGCCGAGGCGCTATTCGACCGCGTGTCGCTGGTAGCCGTGGACTTCCCGGTGTTCCGCGATGGCCGCGGCTTCTCGTCGGCCTACCTGCTGCGCACGCGCTACAACTGGGCTGGCCAGCTGCGCGCGATTGGCGATGTGCTGCGCGACCAGCTCAACTTCATGAAGCGCTGCGGCTTCGATGCGTTCGCCGTGCGCGCGGACAAGAACATCGACGACGCGATCAAGGGCTTCACCGAATTCACCGTGGCTTACCAGGCATCGGTCGACGAGCCGCTGCCGCTGTTCCGCCGCGCACGTGCCGACGTGACGACGCAAGGCGCGGCATGAGCACCGTGATTTCCGAGATCCCCGTCGTCGACGGATCGGTGTCGTCGCTGCGCCCCCCCGCGCTGTGGACGAAGCCGGTGTACACGGGATCGCTGGAGGCACTCGAAATCAAGGAGCGCGCGCTGGCCGAGCGTCTGTCGGGCATCGTCGCACGGTTCTTCCGCGCGCGCTTTGCCACCAGCCTGGCCGCCGAGGACATGGTGCTGACCGACGCGATCCTGCGCGGCGGCGACGCCGTGCGTACGGGCATCCGCGTGTTCACGCTGAACACGGGCCGCCTGCACGCCGAGACGCTGGCCGTGCTGGACGACGTGCAGGCGCACTACGGCTACACGGTTGAGCAGTTCACGCCCGACCAGGAAGCGGTGGACAACTACCTGCGCAACCATGGCCTGAACGCGTTCTACGACAGCGTGGACCTGCGCAAGAGCTGCTGCGGCATCCGCAAGGTAGAGCCGCTGAACCGCGCGCTGTCGCACGCCGATGCATGGATGACGGGCCAGCGCCGCGAGCAGGCCGTGACGCGCGCCGAGCTGCCGTTCGAGGAACTGGACGAAGCCCGCGGCATCCCCAAGTTCAATCCGCTGGCGGACTGGAGCGAGGCCGAGGTCTGGGCCTACCTGACGCGCCACAACGTGCCGGTGAACGCGCTGCACGCCAAGGGCTACCCGAGCATCGGCTGCGAGCCGTGTACCCGGGCGGTGAAGGCGGGCGAGGATGTGCGCGCCGGACGCTGGTGGTGGGAGAGCAAGGACTCGAAAGAGTGCGGTCTCCACGAGCAGAACATCAAGCACTGAACACAGAATTATTCGAGGCCAGAACGACATGGGCATCATGAACGACATCGCAGAAGCAGGCGTCACCGCCAACGTGGAACACCTGCTGCAGGTCCAGAACGACCACCTCGACCGGCTCGAAGCCGAGTCGATCTACATCATTCGCGAGGTGGTGGCCGAGTGCCGCAACCCGGCGCTGCTGTTCTCGGGCGGCAAGGACTCGATCGTCATGCTGCACCTGGCGCTGAAGGCCTTCCGCCTGGGCGAACGCAAGGTCGATCTGCCGTTCCCGCTGGTGCACATCGACACCGGTCACAACTATCCGGAAGTGATCACGTTCCGTGACCAGCGCGTGGCCGAACTGGGCGCACGCCTGGTGGTGGGCCACGTCGAGGACTCGATCAAGCGTGGCACGGTGCGCCTGCGCAAGGAAACCGACTCGCGCAACGCCGCGCAGGCCGTGACGCTGCTGGAAACCATCGAGGCGCACAAGTACGACGCGCTGATGGGCGGCGCCCGCCGCGACGAAGAGAAGGCGCGTGCCAAGGAACGCATCTTCTCGTTCCGCGACGAGTTCGGCCAATGGGACCCGAAGGCCCAGCGTCCGGAACTGTGGAGCCTGTACAACGCCCGCATGGCGCAGGGCGAGCAGATGCGCGTGTTTCCGATCTCGAACTGGACCGAACTCGACGTGTGGCAGTACATCGCCCGCGAGAACCTGGCGCTGCCGCCGATCTACTACGCGCACCAGCGCGAAGTGGTGCGTAAGAACGGCCTGCTGGTGCCGGTCACGCCGATCACGCCCAAGCAGGACGGTGACGTGAGCGAAGTACTGTCGGTCCGCTTCCGTACCGTGGGCGACATCAGCTGCACGTGCCCCGTGGCCAGCGTGGCCGCATCGCCGGTGGAAATCATCGCGGAAACCGCGGTGACCGAGATCACCGAGCGCGGCGCCACCCGCATGGATGACCAGACCAGCGAAGCCTCGATGGAACGTCGCAAGAAAGAAGGCTACTTCTAAGCCGCCGCAGCCAAGGAAACCGAACATGTCTCATCAATCTCAACACCAGGGCCTGCTGCGTTTCATCACCGCCGGCTCCGTCGATGACGGCAAGAGCACGCTGATCGGCCGCCTGCTGTTCGACAGCAAGGCCGTGCTGTCCGACCAGCTGACCGCGCTGGCCAACGCCAAGAACAAGCGCACCGCCGGCGAGCAGATCGACTTCTCGCTACTGACCGATGGTCTGGAAGCCGAGCGCGAGCAGGGCATCACGATCGATGTGGCGTACCGCTATTTCTCCACGGCGCGCCGCAAGTTCATCATCGCCGACACGCCGGGCCACGAGCAGTACACGCGCAACATGGTTACCGGTGCGTCCACCGCCCATGCGGCCATCGTGCTGGTTGACGCTACGCGCGTCACCGTCACCAACGGCCGTGCCGAACTGCTGGCCCAGACCAAGCGCCATTCGGCGATCCTGAAGCTGCTGGAAATCCAGCACGTGATCGTCGCCGTGAACAAGATGGACCTGGTTGAATACAGCGAGCAGCGCTTCAACGAGATCCGCACCGCCTACACCGAACTGGCCGCGCAGCTTGGCCTGAAGGATGTGGTCTACGTGCCGGTCTCGGCGCTGCGTGGCGACAACATCGTGCACGAGAGCGATGCCATGCCGTGGTACCAGGGCGAGCCGCTGCTGCCGCTGCTGGAAGCGCTGCCGGTGGAAGACCCGGCCCCCGAAGGCGACGCCGCGCTGCGCTTCCCGGTGCAACTGGTGGTGCGCCAGGACGGCGCTGCCGCCGACGACTTCCGCGGCTATGCCGGTCGTGTGGAAGCGGGCACCGTGCGCGTGGGCCAGAAGCTGCGCGTGCTGCCGGTCAACCGCGAGGCCGTGGTGGCCGAAGTGCTGACCCCGAACGGTTCGGCCGATGCCGCCCATGCCGGTGACACGGTGACCGTGCGCCTGGCCGAGGACGTCGATGTATCGCGTGGTGACATGTTCGTGGCCTTCGAGGCAACCGCCGCGTCGGCGAAGAAGCTGACCGCTGACCTGTGCTGGTTCGACGATGAATCGCTGAACCCGTCGCGCAAGTACGTGCTCAAGCACACTACGGCCAGCGTGTTCGCACGCGTGTCGACGGTGGATCGTGTGCTGGACGTGCACACACTGTCGCACGAGACCGGCCGCCACGAGATCAACCTGAACGATATCGGTTCGGTGCAGATTTCGCTGCAGAAGCCGATCGTCTGCGACACCTATGGCGACAACCCCGCCACGGGCGCGTTCGTGCTGATCGACGAAGCCACCAACCATACGGTGGCGGCGGGCATGATCCGTGCGTATGCCTGATATCGTTCGGAACGGACAGCAAAGGCAACGGTGATCGAGATGAACAGGCAGCAGGGCAAGTCGGCCGGCAAGGTGTACCTGATTGGTGCAGGCCCCGGTGCGGCAGACCTCATTACGGTGCGTGGTGCACGGCTGTTGGGCGAGGCCCAGGTCGTGCTGCACGATGCGCTGGTATCGCCCGAGATGCTGGCCTGGTGTCCCCAGGCCCAGTTGATCGAGGTGGGCAAGCGTTGCGGCCAGCGGTCTACCGCCCAGCTGTTCATCAACCGCCAGATCGTCGACATGGCCACCAAGCATGAACGCGTGGTGCGCCTGAAGGGCGGTGATCCGATGCTGTTCGGCCGTGCGGACGAGGAATTGCAGGCGCTGGAAGCGGCTGGCATCGAATACGAGGTGGTGCCCGGCATCACCGCAGCACTGGCGGCCGCCAGTGCCATCGCCAGGCCGTTGACCAAGCGCGGGGTATCGCGCAGCGTGGCGTTTGCCACGCAGGCCAAGGCGGCCGATGCCATCGACGTCGAAGCCGACGTCAAGGCCGATACCATCGTCTACTACATGGGACGCGATCAGGCGGCCAACATCGCCGCGCAACTGATCGCGCGCGGCAAGCCGGCATCCACACCCGCCTGGGTGGTGGAAGCGGCCACCTCACCTCATCAACGCAGCCACCAGTTCACGCTGGGCCAGATGGCGGCCGGCGAGGCATCGCGCTGGATGGACCCGGTGCAGCCGAGCCTGCTGATGATCGGCGAGGCACTGGGCACGCGGGCGACCGAGATTGTGGAGTCGGAACGCGCGGCTTGAAGCTGTCGGGTGTCGAATAAAAAAGGCCAGAGGTTGACTCTGGCCTTTTTTGCTTCTGGGCGGGGGCGGTTCAACCGCCTCCGGTTTGCTCGCCTCTCCCGGCAACGGGAGAGGGGTTGGGGGTGAGGGCCAGCGTGCAATACGCCGCAATCGCATCCAGCACACTGTCGACTTCGCCAACCGCCGTAGCCGCCTGAATCTCCACAGCCGGATACTTGGCCCGACACGCCTCAATCAGCGCCGGAAAATCCCGCCGCAGATGCCCACCCTGGCCAAAAAACACCGGCACGACGGTAATCGACGCCACACCCTCGCCAGCCAGCCCGTCGATGGACTCTGCCAGCGATGGCGCCATCAGTTCCAGGAAGGCCAGCCGCACCGCGCAATCGGGCCGCAGTGCCGCCAACCGCGCATGGAGCCGGTCGAACGGCTCGCGCCAGCGCGCGTCGCGCGCGCCGTGGCCGAACAGGACGATGGCCTGGCGGGTGGCCGTCATCAGTGCCGGTCCACCCATCGCAGCGATGTGAGCGCGACGGTCAGGTATAGCGTGCCGGGCACCAGCGCCGAGACGATCGGCGGCCACGTATGCAGCAGGCCCACGTGCGAGAACAGCGTGTTGGCCAGGTGGAACGACAGGCCCAGCATGATGCCGCCGAAGACCTTCACACCCACCGCGCCGGCCCGCGCATGCAGGTAGGCGAACGGCAGGGCTAGCGCCACCATCACGAACAGCGTCAGCGGATAGACCACCTTCTTCCAGAACGCGATTTCATAGCGCTGCGTGTCCTGCTTGTTGTCGCGCAGGTGGCGGATATAGCGGAACAGATCCAGCGTCGACATCCGCTCGGGCGTGACCAGCAGCACCGAGAGGATCTGCGGCGTCAGCTCCGAGTGCATCACCATGTTCGGGAACAGCACCTGCTCGGCGCGGAAGTCCGGGGCCAGCGCGTCGCGCTTGGAGGTCGGGGCCTGAGCCTGAGCCGGGGCCGGCTGGCCGGCGGCGGCTGCTTCGGCCGGGCGTAGCTCGACGAAGCGCGTTTCGTTGACGTCGTTGAGCTGCCACTGCTGGCTGCCCTGATAGCGACCTTCCTTGGCCACGCGAATCAGGCGCAGGCGGTAGTTCTGGTCGAATTCGTAGATCGTGATGCCATTGATGCTCTGGTCGGGCTTCAGGCCCTGGACATTGACGAAACGCGTGATCTCGCCACCGTCGGTCGCGTCGCGGTCGCGGTCCTTGACCCAGACGCCGGAGCGGAAGCCCGCCGATACCGTGGCGCCGATCGCTTCAAGCTTGATCTTCTGCGCGTACTGCTCGGCCGCCGGGCCGATGAATTCACCAAAAATAAAGGTGACCAACGCCAGCGGCACGGCAAGCTTGAACAGCGAGAACAGCGCCTGGCGCGTGTTCAGGCCGGCCACGCGGAAGATCGTGAATTCGGACTGGCTGGCCAGCTGCGAGAACACGTAGATGGCGCTGATCAGCACGGCAATCGGCAGCACCTCGTACACGCGCGTGGGCGCCTGCAGCATGACGTGGAAGAACGCTACCAGCGACGTATAGCCACCCTGCACGCTCTCCAGCTCGCTGAGCATGTCGAAGAACACGAACAGGGCCAGCACCGCGAACAGGATGAACGCGAAGACGCCGTAGATCAGCCGCGCGAAGTAGCGCTCGTAGACGGCTAGTACTCTCATGCCCGGCCTCCGGTCTTGCCGTGCGAACGGGGCTTGAGGCCGAACACGGCCCGCCAGCCACCCAGGCTGCGGTTCGCGCGGTAGCGGAACAGCATCAGCGCGCACAGGAAGACGAACACGTGGATCGGGACCAGCGCCGTCCAGAACGAGAGCGACCCCGAGCGCACCCAGGCCTGGGCCAGGTTGATCGTGTTGCTGTACGTCAGGTAGATCAGCACTGCGAAGACCAGCGGCGTATAGCGTCCGAGACGCGGGTTCACATAGGCCAGCGGAATCGCGATCATCACGAAATTGAACGCCAGGATCGGCAGCGAAATGCGCCAGAGCAGCTCGGCCAGGTTGTCGCGCGTGGGGTTGCGCAGCAGGTCGATGGTGTCGCGGTTCTTGGCTGGCAGGTCGGCCTCGGTCTCGGGCGGCTTGTTGTCGACCTTCACGGCATATTTATCGAATTCGAGAATCCGATAGTTAAGCTGGCCCGGAATGCCGGCGTACCGGCGGCCATGTTCCATGACCACCAGGCGGTCGCCATTGGGCTGGGTCTCGAACTGGCCCTGGTGCGACAGCGCCACGCCGATCTTACCGGCCTCGGAATTGGCCACGAAAACGTTGCGGGCGTGCTTCATGTCGCCGTCGATGCCCTCGATGAACAGCACGTAGTTGCCGTTGGCGGGCTCGATGAAGCGGCCCGAGGCGATCATCGACAGCACGCCGCGCTGCTGGAAGCGGTCGCGGAACAGCGCGCTCTGCTGGTTGGCCCACGGCCAGGCGAACATGCCCAGCAGCAGCGCCATGATGAAGAACGGCGTGGCGAACTGCAGCACCGGCTTGACCAGGTCGCGCAGGGAGACGCCGGCCGAGAACCACACCACCATCTCGGAATCCTTGTACCAGCGGGTCAGGACGATCAGGGTCGAGATGAACAGCGTGGCCGACAGCAGGATCGACAGGTAGCCAATGGTGGCCAGGCCGATCAGCATCAGCACGTCGTTGGGGCTGGCCTTGCCGTTGGCGGCCATGCCCAGGATGCGGATCACGAGCGACGTCAGCATGAACGTCAGCATCACCAGGAACACCGCACCGGCGGTGTAGGCGAGCTCGCGTCGCAGGGCTTGTTGAAAAATCATGCGGCAATCGCTTCCGGCTTCCGGCCGGAGCGGGCGAACTGCCTGGGGCCGAGGGACTGGCAGGACCGCGGGCTGTCAGGTTGCAGGATCGGCGGTGGCAGATCGCGGATGAAAATCGCGGATAATGGGGGCTTTCTCTTCGACGAGCCCCTGGAAGGAAGCGCGATGGAATTTAGCACAAAAGCCCTGGATCTGAGCAAAGCCGGCCAAAATGGTTTCCTGGCCACCAAGACCGACTGCCTGGTGGTAGGCCTGTTCGAAGGGCAGAGCCTGGCCGGCGTGGCCAAGGCGCTGGATGTGGCCACCAAGGGGCTGGTGGCACGGCTGGTCAAGCAAGGCGATTTCGAAGGCAAGCGCGGCACCCAGCTGATGCTGCACGAAGTGGCGGGTATTGGCGCCGCCCGCGTGCTGCTGGTGGGTCTGGGCAAGGAAGCCGAATTCACCGACAAGGCGTTTGCCGAGGCCGTTCGTACGGCCATGCGTGCGCTGGCCGGCACGCGCGTCACCTCGGCGCTGTGGTGCCTGGCCCAGCAGGCGCCGCAGCAGCGCGACGTGGCATGGGCCGTGATCACGACGATCACCATCGTGCGCGACGCCGGCTACCGCCTGCTGGAGCGCCATCCTGAACTGAAGCGCCCGCCCAAGGGCGCCGCCGGCGCCGACAAGTCGACGCTGCGCAAGATCGTGCTGGCCGTGGACGCCGCCGACGGCAAGGCCGCCACGCAAGCCGTGGTGCGCGGTACCGCCATTGCCAACGGCATGGAACTGACGCGCGACCTGGGCAACCTGCCGTCGAACATCTGCACGCCGACCTACCTGGCCAACGCCGCGCGCGGCATCGCCAAGCGCCACAAGCTCAAGGCCGAGATCCTGGGCCGCAAGCAGATCGAGGCGCTGAACATGGGCGCCTTCCTGGCCGTGACCAAGGGCAGCGTGGAGCCGCCGCAGTTCATCGTGCTGCGCTATGACGGCGCCAGCGCCAAGGCCGCCCCGATCGTGCTGGTGGGCAAGGGCATCACGTTCGACACCGGCGGCATCTCGCTGAAGCCGGGCGAGGGCATGGACGAGATGAAGTACGACATGTGCGGCGCCGCGTCGGTGCTGGGCACCATCCAGGCCGTGGCCGAGATGGGCCTGAAGCTGAACGTGATTGCCGTGGTGCCCACCTGCGAGAACATGCCGGCCGGCAACGCCACCAAGCCGGGCGACGTGGTGGTCAGCATGTCGGGCCAGACCATCGAGATCCTGAATACGGACGCCGAAGGCCGCCTGATCCTGTGCGATGCGCTGACCTACGTGGAACGCTTCAAGCCGGCCGCCGTGATCGACGTGGCTACGCTGACCGGCGCCTGCATCATCGCGCTGGGCCATGTGAACAGCGGCCTGTTCGCACGCGGCGACGCGCTGGCCGACCAGCTGCTGGACGCCGGCCGCAAGGCCATGGACACCGCCTGGCGTATGCCGCTGGACGACGACTACCAGGACCAGCTCAAGTCGAACTTTGCCGACATGGCCAATATCGGCGGCCGTCCGGCGGGCAGCGTGACGGCGGCCTGCTTCCTGGCGCGCTACACCGAGAAGTACGACTGGGCGCACCTGGACATCGCCGGCACGGCCTGGAAGAGCGGTGCGGCCAAGGGCGCCACGGGCCGTCCGGTGCCGCTGCTGACGCAGTTCCTGATGGACCGCGCGTCGTAAGGCGAAGCAGGGGAAAGCCAGGATGACGCGTATCGACTTCCACAGCAACGTGCCGGACCCGCTGTCCTACGTCTGCCGACTGGTCCGCAAGGCCTATGGGGCAGGGCAGAAGGTGGTGGTGTTTGGCGCGCCACAGCAGCTGGCGCAGCTTGACGCGCGGCTGTGGTCGTTCTCGCCGCTCGACTTCCTGCCGCATTGCGGGCTCGACAGCCCCAATGCGGCGGTGACGCCGATCATCCTGGCGGCCACGCTCGACAACGTGCCCCACCACCAGTTGCTGGTGAACATCGCACCGGAGACCCCGGCGCAGTTTGCCAGCTTCGAACGGCTTATCGAGGTGGTCGGCGCCACGCCGGACGCGCGCGACGCGGGCCGCGAGCGCTATCGTTACTATCGCGAGCGCGGCTATCCGCTCGCACACCATGACATCGGGCAGGCCAAGGGAGAATCGGCATGAGCGAACGCACGACATCGCGGGTGATTCCGCGGCTGGGGCCCAATGACAGCGTGCCGCTGCTGACCGAGATCGTCGAATTGCCAGAAACGGCGTTCGAGGCGCCCACGCCGCCGCAGCCGGTACGGCAGGAAGCCATGGTCATCGACACCGCCGACATGCCCGATTCGGGCGTGGTGACCACGGTGGGCCACACCGATTCCGCGGCGGATGTCGCCACGGCGCCGGACACCTTGCCTGAGGCCGCCGCTTTCATGCCCGGCGAGGACGACCTGCGCGCCGTACGCACCGAGCTGCTGACGCGTGTGATGATGCGATTCCGCACCGAATGGCCACAGGTGGTGGAAGCCCATACCGAAGCCACGCTGCAGTCGCGGCTGGCTCCGCTGACCGCGCAACTGGCCAGCGAACTGACCCAGGCGCTGGAGGCCCGGCTGGTGGAATGGCTGGATGCGACGCTGGAGGAAATCGAAAGGGATCCGGGCGGGGTTTGACGTCAGTCTTTCTTCCCGCCGATTGTTTTCTCCCCTCTCCCGCATGGCGGGAGAGGGGCCGGGGGAGAGGGCATAGAGGTTCTGCTTGCCGATAGATCGCAATTTGAACCGCCGGCCCTCTCCCCCAACCCCTCTCCCACTAGCGTGGGAGAGGGGAGCCGGTTAGTGGTGATTGAAGCGAGACCTCAATCCGTCACCGCCCCCTTGCTGGCCGTCGAGGCCAGTTTCGAGAACTTTGCCAGAACCCCACGCGTGTAGCGCGGCGCGGGCTGCTTCCAGGCGGCGCGGCGCTTGGCCAGTTCTTCGTCGGACACGTTCAGTTGCAGCAGCAGCTGGTGTGCGTCGATCGTGACCGAATCCCCTTCATGCACCAGTGCGATCGTGCCACCCACATACGCCTCGGGTGCCACGTGGCCCACCACCATGCCCCAGGTGCCGCCCGAGAAGCGGCCGTCGGTGATAAAGCCCACCGATTCCCCGAGCCCCTTGCCGATGATGGCCGAAGTAGGCGCCAGCATTTCCGGCATGCCCGGACCACCCTTGGGGCCCAGGTAGCGCAGCACGAGGATGTCGCCCGGGTTGATCTTGTCCGCCAGGATGGCTTCCATCGCGCTCTGTTCATCCTCGAACACGCGCGCCGGCCCGGAGATAACCGGATTCTTGAGCCCGGTGATCTTGGCCACGGCGCCTTCCTCGGCCAGGTTGCCCTTCAGGATGGCCAGGTGGCCCTGCTTGTACAGGGCCTTGTCGATCGGCATGATCACGTCCTGGTCGGCGCGCGGCTGGTCGGCCACGTGTTCCAGTTCCTCGGCCAGCGTGCGGCCCGTGATGGTCAGGCAGTCGCCGTGCAGCAGGCCGGCATTGAGCAGGATCTTCATCACCTGCGGAATGCCGCCTGCGCGGTGCAGGTCGGTAGCCACGTAGTCGCCCGACGGCTTCAGGTTGCAGATCACCGGCACGCGGCGGCGGATGCGCTCGAAATCGTCGATCGTCCATTCCACCTCGGCCGAGTGGGCAATGGCCAGGTAGTGCAGCACCGCGTTGGTGGAGCCGCCCGTGGCCATGATCAGCGTGACCGCGTTCTCGATGGACTTGCGCGTGATGATGTCGCGCGGCTTGATGTCCTTCTTGACCGCTTCCACCAGCACGCGGGCCGATTCGGCGGCGCTGTCGACCTTTTCCTGGTCGGGATTGGCCATGGTCGACGAATACAGCAGCGACATGCCCAGCGCCTCGAACGACGAACTCATCGTGTTGGCCGTGTACATGCCGCCGCACGAACCCGTGCTGGGGCACGCGTTCTTTTCCACGCCCTCGAAATCTTCCTGGCTCATGCGGCCGGCCGTGAATTCGCCCACGGCCTCGAACGACGACACGATGGTCAGGTCCTTGCCCTTCCAGTTGCCCGGCTTGATGGTGCCGCCGTAGACATAGATACCCGGCACGTTGGTACGTGCCAGCGCGATCATGCCGCCCGGCATGTTCTTGTCGCAGCCACCAATCACGACCACGCCGTCCATCCACTGGCCCTGCGCGGCGGTCTCGATACAGTCGGCAATCACTTCGCGCGAGATCAGCGAGTACTTCATGCCTTCGGTGCCCATCGACATGCCGTCGGAGATCGTCGGCGTGCCAAAGATCTGCGGGTTCGCGTCCGATGCCCGGATGGCCTCCACGGCGGCATCGGCCAGGCGCTGCAGGCCGGCGTTGCACGGGGTGATCGTGGAATGCCCATTGGCGATACCGATCATCGGCTTGTCGAAGTCTTCCTTCTTGTAGCCGAGCGCGTAGTACATCGAGCGGTTGGGGGAGCGCGCCACGCCTTGCGTGATGTGCTTGGAGCGTTTGTTGAATGCCATGAAGTCTCTCCGGGGGGGACGCCGGCCGGGACGCGCCACAGGTGCGCCAGCGGTGTTGTGATGTTGTGCCGGAGAGCATGCGCTTGGCGTTTTTACGTGTCAAATATATTATTCGACCGTTATTGAGTCGAAAAACATATCAAACGCCGATTCTCGATCGTCGAACCCGGGAGCCCAGAACGTGGACCTGCGCCAGTTGCGCTATTTCGTCACCGTGGCCGAGGAACTGCACTTCGGGCGGGCGGCCGGCCGCCTGAGCATGACCCAGCCGCCGCTGTCGCAGCAGATCCAGGCACTGGAAGAGGAGATCGGCGTGCAACTGTTCGTGCGCACGCGCCGGTCGGTGATGCTGACGCCCGCCGGCCAGCAGTGGCTGCCCGAAGTGCGGCGCGTGCTGGCCGATGCGGCCGCGCTGCCCGGCCTGGCGCAGCGTCTGGCGCGCGGCGAGGTGGGGTCGCTGGCGCTGGCCTTCGTCAGTACCGCCGACTACGGCATCCTGCCCGAACTGCTGCGGCATTTCCGCGCACGGCATCCCGACGTGCAACTGCAATTGCGTGAAGCCACCAGCGATGTCCAGCTCGAGGCGCTGGCCGAGGGCACCATCGACGCGGGCCTGGTCATCCGGCCGCAGTTGCCCGTGATGCCGCACGGCGTGTCCTATCTGCCGCTGGTGCGCGAGCCGCTGGTGCTGGCCGTGCCGGACGGCTGGCGGCCGCCCGGCAGCGACGCGGCGCCTGCTACGGTATCGCTGCGCGATGCCGCGCACGAGCCGCTGGTGATCTTTCCGCGGCGAAGCGCGCCAGCGTTTTATGACATCATTACGGGCTACTATGCGCGCGACGGCCTGACGCCGGTGATTGCGCAGGAAGCCATCCAGATGCAGACCATCGTAAGTCTGGTGTCGGCGGGCATGGGCGTGGCGCTGGTGCCCGCGTCGCTTTGCAACCTGCGGCGCACGGGCGTGTCGTACCTGGCATTGCGCGACGCCGGGCCCGAAATCGAAACCGGCCTGGCCTGGCGCGAGGGCGCGGCCGGCGTGGCTCCGGTGCTGCGCTCGTTCATCGACATTGCCACCGGGCTGGCCGGCGCCATCGGGCTGACGCAAGACCATGGCATAAATACATAGCGCAGCACGCCGCGCTCCACCGCACCACTTACCGCAACTCTTTTCGTTACTCCATGCTCGTTCATCCGCAATTCGATCCGGTTGCCATTCACCTCGGACCACTGGCCATTCGTTGGTACGGACTGATGTACCTGGCCGGCTTCATCATGTTCCTGTGGTTTGGCCGGCTGCGCATCAAGCAGCCCCATATCGCGGCGCGGGGCTGGGTCACGCGCGACCTGGACGACATGCTGTTCTATGGCGTGCTCGGGGTGATCGTTGGTGGCCGGCTGGGCTACGTGCTGTTCTACAAGCCGAGCTTCTACCTGAC
Organism: Cupriavidus pauculus; assembly: GCF_022179805.1. GTDB lineage: Bacteria > Pseudomonadota > Gammaproteobacteria > Burkholderiales > Burkholderiaceae > Cupriavidus > Cupriavidus pauculus_E. The sequence continues at coordinate 623,891 of NZ_BPUO01000001.1, forward strand.
GCATCCGCTGGAAATCTTCAAGGTGTGGGAAGGCGGCATGGCATTCCATGGCGGCTTCCTGGGCGTGCTGGTGGCGATGTGGGTATTTGCGAAGGTGCGCCGCCGGCACTGGATGGAAGTGACCGATTTCATCGCACCGCTGATTCCGTGCGGGCTGGCGGCCGGCCGCATCGGCAACTTCATCAACGGCGAACTGTGGGGCCGCGCCACCGACCTGCCCTGGGGCATGATCTTCCCGCAGGCCGGCGACAACATTCCGCGCCATCCGTCGCAGCTTTACCAGTTTGCCGGCGAAGGCGTGATGCTGTTCATCATCCTGTGGCTGTTCGCCCGCAAGCCGCGACCCATGGGCGCCGTGTCGGGCGTGTTCCTGATCGGCTACGGCGCGTTCCGCTTCCTGGCCGAATTCACGCGCGAGCCCGACAGCTTCCTGGGCCTGCTGGCGCTGAAGCTGTCGATGGGCCAGTGGCTGAGCCTGCCGATGATCCTGGTCGGCGTGCTGATGGTGATTTGGGCGCATCGCCGCCAGGCCAACGGCGCCGCCGCTGGCGCAGCGCGTTAAGCAGTTACTGCATTGATGCGCCCAGGGTGTTAGGGCGCGTTCCTGATGGCTTCGATGCGCTCGCGCGTATGCGGGTGCGTCGAGAAGAAGCCAGCCTCCGCGTCGTCATCGGCGTCCCGTTTGCGGCGGGCGCCGTGCGATGCCTCCAGCTGCTGTAGCGCGTCGGCCAGCGCCGACGGCGGCAGCCTGTTCTCCCGCAACACTTCCACGGCAAACGCATCGGCTGCGCGCTCATGATCGCGCGAATAGCGCATGGCCAGTATCGCCGTGGGTACCGTTGCCAGCAGCGTCGACACATCGCCAAACAGGTACGCCGTCAACGCGCCTACCGCCGACGCCTGGAAAACCTGCTGCAGGCCGTGGCGCCGAGTCACGTGGCCCGCCTCGTGGGCGAGCACGCCGGTCATGGCTGTGCCTGTGCCGAGCAACTTCACCAGTTCATCGGTCACGACGATGGTGCCGCCCGGCAGCGCCAGCGCATTGGCGCCGATGCCGCCACCATGGCGAAACAGGATGCGGTAGTCATGGCCCGGATCGGCAGGGCGGCGCAGCGCGGCAAAGTTGTCGCGGATGGCTTGCCGGTCGGCCTCGGGCAGCGTGCTGGGCTTGACCACACGGTCCAGGCTGGCAAGCGACGCCTCGCCCAGCTGGGCTTCGAGCCTGGCCGGTATCGCGCGTGCAACCAGTCCGGCGGTCCACGGCAGCAGGTAGAAATACGAGACCACCACGAACAGCACCAGCCCCAGTATCGACAGGCCCACCAGACGCCAGCTGTTCTGCGCGCGAGATACCCAGCCCTCCTGGTGCCCGGTGGCGGCCAGCAGGGCATCGAAGGCCGCTTGGTCGAAGATCTCGCAGTAGGCGCCGTCGGCAAACGTCACCAGTCGCGGACCGCGCCGGATGCGCTCCGATACGCGCAGCGAAGCCAGCGGCGCGCGGCGCAGTTCCAGGCCGTCGGCATCGTGCAGCACGGCCTGGCCATCATGCACCGCCAGCAGCACCGCATGCGCCCGCGACGAGTGCCCATCGAAAAATTGCGCGGCAACCATGATGGTCGTATTCCTCCGCCTACAGGGCGATGTCGATGTCGTACCAGTCCACCGCCGCATCGCCAAGCGCATCCACCTGCTCGCGCTCGCCGGCCAGGAACGTGTCGAGTTCGCCCGCAGCCAGCATGGTCATCGATTCCACGCGATAGCGAACCGAACGCACGCGTGCGAACGGCCGGAACAGGCCCAGCGTCAGTACCGTCAGGATCAGGTTGGTGATTGTGATCACGAACAGCTTGCCTGCCTTGACGTTGCTGCGGAAGCGGTGGGGCGCCAGCGTCGTGTGGTTCCAGACGAGGTTTTGCATCTTGGCCTGGAAGAATGGGCCGATCAGCAGGAAGGCCAGATACATGCCCATCACAATGGCGCCAATGGCCATGTACATGCCGCCCTTGCCGTGCGCCGTGGCGGTGACCATGCCGACCAGCACACCGCCCGCCAACAGGAATGCGAATGCCAGGCCAGCCGTCAGCAGGTACACGCGGTAGAACGCGCCGGCCGTTGCATCGATGGCGAATGGCGCTGTGCCAAAGCGGGTGTTGTTGTGCTGGTAGCGCTTGAAGCGCTGATGGGCCAGCGGTGCCAGCAGGTAGAGCGACAGCAGCGTCAGCACGGGCCACAGCAGGAACACCTTGTAGCCTTCGCGATCGCCGCCCCTGAACGCGAAACGCAGGCCGCGATAGCTTGAATTGGCCATGCGGAAGCGCAGCGATCGCACCAGCAGGTACGGAAACATGACGGCCAGCGCAAGCGCCAGCAGCACTCCCAAGGCGGGGGAGAACTGCATGACTATCTGATAGCCGACGAACAGGACGAAAAGGATGGCACGTCCCTTGAGGATCGCCATCGGACTACCGTGATAGTCGAACGTGGCGCAGTCGAGTCGGGTATTGCGGTAAAAGTATTGAAGCGTGCGCACCTTGGCCCAGGCGCTGTAGATCGAGAGCGTGACGATGTTCAGCAGCGAGTTGACGATCCAGATCCGGAAGTACTCGGACCCCGATCCCGTGAAGCTGAATTGCAGTTCGCGCGGTGCACTGCTTTCGGCGGCAAAACGGTCGGGCTCCAGCCCGTTGCGATCTTCCCAGTTCATTGATTGACCTCTGCGAAATGTTTCGGAGCGCTCTGGTGCTGGCTCGGCGCTTGTTTCAGGTTTGCAACCAGTTGGCACGACGATTTCGTGCGGTGGTCAACACATTCTCGCACTGCGACGTGGAGCGATGTTTGGTAAACAGCACAAATCCCGCTGCGAATCACGTCAGATACGTCGGGAAGCGTAACTGAGGTCGTAACGTGGGAGAAACATCCTGTTACATGATGAGCATCCTGTCACAAGTTGCGCTTCGTCCGCCTCAATAAAATCAATGACTTAAGTCAGATGGCACGGTCCTCGCTATGTAGCCTGTTACAAGAACGGTCGGGGCAGGCAAAGACCAGCCCAACACGAGCCAGCGGGGGAGGTGTGCACGAAGATGCGTAGGCACCGTGGCAACGACGAAAAAGCCGAACGGGAAAAGGCACGGGAAAATCCGCACTCCATGACGAGTGCTTGAACGGGGCAGGCGCGGGGCCGGCGCCAGTTAGCGAAACAGACCCGCAGGCGTCCGGCACATCTGGCCCGACGCCCATGAAAAGACCCACTGTGGTTCTTTCACGCGCGGGCAATCATCCTGTTGGGAGGCAGGAAGATTGCCCGCCGCACCTATTTGTTTCCCCCAGATCTGCTCGCTTGGCCTTTGGCGCTATTCGCGCGTCTCGTGGATTTCCCTCGGTAACACGCCGGTTTGCCACGCTGCCGCCACACCTTCCGCAATGCAACATGAAAACCGCTTGCGATTCGGTGCACTTCCCGTAATTATGAATTATTGCGACTTAATCGCCGCTCGTGCGTTTCCGCACATATCCGGCGACAGTTGCTTTTTCGGCACTTTTTTCTTACCCCATCGGTCCCATACTCCCGGCCCCCAGGAGGCATGATGCGCATCGTCAGGCAGGCGTTGTACCTGGAAGTGGCAGACCGGCTGCGGGCGATGATCGACGAACGCGCGCTGACGCCTGGCGCATGGATTGACGAGGTGGCGCTGGCCGCGTCGCTGGGCACGTCCCGCACGCCGCTACGCGAGGCACTGAAGGTACTGGCCGCCGAAGGGCTGGTGCGCCTGGAGCCCCGGCGCGGCTGCTTCGTCAACGCATTGACCGAGCAGGACCTGGACGAAATCTTCCCGCTGATGGCGTTGCTGGAAGGCCGTTGTGCCTATGAGGCGGCGCGCAATGCCAGCCAGGGCGATCTCGATGCCCTTGAGGGGATGCACGCCGACCTGGCCGCCTACGCGCAGGCCGGAGACATCGACGCCTACTACGAGACCAACTACCAGATTCACGAGGCGATCCAGCGGCTGGCGGGCAACCGCTGGCTGTCGGGCGTGGTCAGCGACCTGCGCAAGGTGCTGCGCCTGTCGCGCCACAAGAGCCTGAAGCTGCCGGGCCGGATCCACGAGTCGTGCGCGGAACACCTGTCGGTGTTCTCTGCGCTCAAGGCTCACGATCCCGAGGGTGCCGAAGCCCTGATGAAGACGCACGTGTTGCGCCAGCGCGGCGCGTTGCGCACGCTCGACGCCGCCGAGCAGGCCGATACGGATGCCGCCACGCCGGCCGCGCATCTGCGCTTGGCCGGACAAGGCTGACACCAATCACTACCCATCGCCCATCGCCGGACACGACCATGACCGTCCTTGACACCGCAGACCAACAAAAAGTCAGTGCGCCGCTCGAAGCCAGCGAGCCCGTCAGCGATACGCTGCTCTCGCGCTTTGGCCGCTGGTGGAACCGCAAGGGCGACGACGCGGGCAAGCCGGCCGCGCCTGCGCCCGCCGACGCGGAAGAGACGCTGTCCACGCGCGCCATCAAGCGCCAGCGCGAACAGCTACGCCAGTGCTTCGAGGCTCGCCTGACCGATGGCGCTGCCAATGCCGCCGCGCTGGCCTGGCAGGACGAATACCAGGCGGCGTCCGAGCCGCTGCGCCAGGCCATGCTGGGGGTGCTGGCCGAAGTAGCGGCCGGGCGTGATGCACCGGGCGCGGCGCCAGGCGGTGCCGCACCGGCCTCGGGGCTGTCGCAGGCGCTGTCGAATGCCCGCATCCGCTTCTTCAAGCGTTTTGCCGCCCATCACGGCAAGCGCGGCGACAGTGCCTGCGGCCTGCATTTCCTGATCCAGCTGCGTGCCGACATGCTGCGCTGGCACAAGCGCATTCCCGGGCTGCGCGAACTCGACGAAGACCTCGAGGCGCTGTTCTCCAACTGGTTTGACGTCGGCCTGCTGGAACTGCAGCCCATCACGTGGGATTCGCCCGCGTCGCTGCTGGAAAAACTGATCCGCTACGAGGCCGTGCACGAAATCTCGTCATGGAATGACTTGCGCAACCGGCTCGATTCTGATCGCCGCTGCTATGCGTTCTTCCATCCGCGTATTCCGCGCGAGCCGCTGATCTTCGTGGAAGTGGCGTTCGTGCCGGAAATGGCGGCCAACGTGCAGGCGCTGCTCGACGAAGCGGCGCCGCTGGAAGACCTGCGCCGCGTGAAATGGGCCATCTTCTATTCGATCTCGAACACGCAGGCGGGGCTGCGCGGCGTGAGCTTCGGCAACTTCCTGCTCAAGCGCGTGATCGAGGAATTGCAGCGCGAGTTTCCCAAGCTCAAGCAGTTCGCCACGCTGTCGCCGATTCCCGGCTTTGCCGACTGGCTGCGCAAGCAGGATGGCGAGTCGGTTGCACGCATCCTCGGTGACAAGCGGTTGTCGCGCTGGAGCGAAAAACACGGCGAGGCGCCGGCCGAAGGTGCCGCATGGTTTGCCGCATTGCCCGCCGATGCACAGGACCCGGTGATCCGCGACACGGCACTGACGCTGGTGGCGCACTACCTGGTGCGCGAAGGCGGCAAGGGCACGCCGGCCGATCCGGTGGCGCGCTTCCATCTTGGTAACGGCGCGTGTGTCGAACGCGTGAACTGGGCCGCCGACCTGTCGCGAAAAGGCCGCGCCCAGTCGGCCGGGGTGATGGTGAATTATCTTTACGTACCCGAGGCGCTGGATGACAATCTGGCTCGCCTTGGCGATGGCAATCCCCGCGTCAGCCGCGCGGTGGCAAAGCTGCTCTAGCCTCTGGGTCGGGCACGAACGCCAGGCAGGTTTCCAGTTTTCTTGTCGGGTGGGTTTGCAGTAGGCAGTACTTCGATTGACTTTCCACGCAGTGAGTAGAGAGAGGAGACAGTACATGAGTCGTCAGCGCAGTCTGACCGCGTTCGCGCGCGTCTTTGCAGTCGCCGGCCTGGTGGCCGGCACCGGGGCAACCCTTTTCGCATCGGCCGCGCAGGCCGCCGATGCCTGGCCGAGCAAGCCCGTTACGGTGATCGTGCCGTTCCCGGCCGGCGGCGGCACCGACGCGTTCGCGCGTCCGCTGACCGCGCAGCTTTCCAAGCAGCTCGGCAAGCAGTTCGTGATCGACAACCGCGGCGGTGCAGGCGGCACCGTCGGCGCCAGCCTGGCCGCCAAGGCCACGCCCGATGGCTACACGATCTTCATCGGTGGTGCGCACCACGCCATCGCGCCGTCGTTCTACAAGAAGCTCGACTACGACATCGAGAAGGACTTCGTGCCGATCACCGTGATCGCGCAGCCGCCGCAAGTGATCGTCGTGAATCCGACCAAGGTGCAGGCTAATTCGGTCAAGGAACTGATTGCCTATGCCAAGGCGCATCCGGGTCAGCTCAACTATGCATCGGCAGGCAATGGGTCGGCCCACCACCTGGCCGGCGAACTGTTCAAGCTGCAGACCCAGACCGACCTGGCGCACGTGCCGTACAAGGGTGCGGGTCCGGCGCTGTCGGACCTGATCGCGGGGCAGGTGGACTTGATGTTCGACGGCCTCGGTTCATCGGCGCAACATATTCGCGCGGGCCGCATCAAGGCGCTGGCCGTGGCATCGAAGACGCGCTCGGCGGCGTTCCCGAACGTGCCGACGGCGGCCGAGGCTGGCGTGCCGAACTATGAAGTGTCGACCTGGTACGCGCTGTGGGCGCCGAAGGGTACGCCCAAGGAGGTGGTGGACAAGCTCTACGCCGAAACCACCAAGGCGCTGAACAGCCCCGAGATGAAGGCGATCTGGCTGCAGAACGGTTCGGAAATCCCGCAGTTCACGCAAGAGCAGTTCGCACAGTTCCAGCGCGCCGAGATCAAGCGCTGGGCCGAGGTGGTGCAGCGCTCGGGCGCGAAGATCGACTGATGGGCGGCACGGTCACATTCGCGCGCGAAGGACAGGTGGCCACGGTCACGCTGTCGCATCCGGGCAAGCTCAACGCGATCTCCACCGGCATGTGGCAGGCGCTGGCCATCGGGTTTGCCGCGCTGGCCGCCGATGTGGCCAGTGGGGCGGGCAGGGGGCTGCGCTGCGTGGTGGTGCGCGGCGCCGACGGCAACTTTGCCGCGGGCGCCGACATCGCCGAGTTTCCGGTGGTGCGCGGCGACGAGGCCGCTGTGCGCCGCTACCACACGGAAATCATCGCACCGGCGTTGCGCGCCATCGCCGAATGTCCGCTGCCGACGCTGGCCGCCATCGAGGGCGTCTGCGTGGGCGGCGGGCTGGAAATCGCGTGCAACTGTGACCTGCGTATCGCGGCCGCCGGCAGTCGATTCGGCGTGCCGATCAACCGGCTGGGCTTTCCGATGGCACCGGGCGAACTGCAGGGCCTGCTGGCCCTGGCGGGCCGCGCGGTAACGCTGGAAATCCTGCTCGAAGGCCGGGTGTTCGACGCCACCGAGGCGCACGCCAAGGGCCTGCTGACGCGCGTGGTGCCCGAAGCCGCGCTGCAGGGCGAGGTGGTCGCCACGGTGCAGCGATTGTGCGCTGGCGCGCCGCTTGCCGCACGCATCAACAAGGCGACCATCCGACGTCTGTCGCCGGCAGTGACGCCGCTGACGGCGGCGGAACTGGACGCTCACTTTGCCTACGCCGCCAGCCGCGACCACGCCGAAGGCGTGGCCGCATTCCTGGCGCACCGGCCTCCGGATTTCACCGGGGAGTAATATGTCGGCCGGCCGGCTATCATGGCCGGCTGTCCTGGCCGATTAAATTCCAGCCTTATCGGCGCCATTCCACGGGCCCGCCATTCCATTTGTTCCGTACCATGAACGCCAATCTGTTCGCCCTGTTCGAATCCCGTTTTCCCGCCGACCGTAGCGCCTGCTGCATCGAGACGCATGACGGCCTTTACTACTCCTGGGACGACCTGGATCGTGCCACGGCCAGGATCGCCAACCTGCTGGCCTCGCTGGCGCTGCCCGCTGGCTCGCGCGTAGCCGTACAGGTCGAAAAATCGGTGGAAGCGCTGTGCCTGTACCTGGCCACGCTGCGCGCCGGCCTGGTCTACCTGCCGCTGAACACCGCGTACCAGGAAGCCGAGATCGACTACTTCGTCGGCAACGCGGAGCCGGCCGTCGTGGTGTGCAGCAGCGCCAACTTCGGCTGGGTGTCGAAGGTGGCGTTCAAGCACAACACGCACCACGTGTTCACGCTCGACGAGAACCGCTGCGGATCGCTGCTGCAACGTGCGGCCGCCCAGTCCGACGTGTTCGAAACCGTCCAGCGCAATGACGACGACCTGGCCGCCATCCTGTACACGTCCGGCACCACGGGACGCAGCAAGGGCGCGATGCTGACGCACGGCAATCTGGCCGCCAACGCGAAGACGCTGAACGAGTACTGGGGCTGGCGCAGCGACGACGTGCTGCTGCACATGCTGCCGATCTTCCACGTGCACGGCCTGTTCGTGGCATCGCATGGCGCGCTGCTGGCCGGTGCCAAGATGATCTGGGCGCCCAAGCTCGACATGGGCCAGATCCTGAAATTCATCCCGCGTGCCACGGTCATGATGGGTGTGCCTACCTACTACGTGCGCATGGTGCAGGAGCCGCGCTTCGACAAGGACGTCTGCAAGAACATGCGGCTGTTCGTATCGGGGTCGGCGCCGCTGCTGCTGGAAACGTTCGACGCGTTCCGCGAGCGCACCGGCCACACGATCCTGGAGCGTTACGGCATGAGTGAGACCGTGATGCTGGTGTCGAATCCGTACGATCCGTCGCTGGGCGAGCGCATTGGCGGCACCGTGGGCATGCCGCTGCCGGGCGTGTCGGTGCGCGTGGTGGATGGCGAGAGCCAGCCGTGCGAGCCGGGCGTAATCGGCAATGTCGAGGTCAAGGGCCCGAACGTGTTCAAGGGCTACTGGCGCATGCCGGAGAAGACCGCCGAGGAATTCACGGCCGATGGCTGGTTCAAGACCGGTGACGTGGGCCGCTTCGGCGGTGCCATCGTCAGCGCGGCGGGTGAGCGCAAGGTGCCGGATGAATACCTGACCATCGTCGGCCGCAGCAAGGACCTGATCATCTCGGGCGGCTACAACGTCTACCCGAAGGAAATCGAGAGCTTTATCGACGAGATGCCCGGCGTGGCGGAGTCCGCCGTGATCGGCGTGCCCCACGCGGACTTCGGTGAGGCCGTGGTGGCGGTGGTGGTGCGCAAGCCTGGCGCCGATATCGACGAGGCCGGCATGATCGGCACCCTCAAGGGCCGCATCGCCAACTTCAAGGTACCCAAGCGCGTGCACGTGGTGGATGAACTGCCGCGCAACACGATGGGCAAGGTCCAGAAGAACGTGCTGAGGCAGCAGTTCGCGGGGAATTGAAGTTTTCCCCCTTACCTGTTTGGCTCCCCTCTCCCGCATGGAGGGAGAGGGGCAGGGGGAGAGGGCAAGCGCATCGCCTGCGACAAGCGCTTTTTAGAGCTTGAAACGCTGGCCCTCTCCCCAACCCCTCTCCCAAGGGGAAAGGGGAGCAAACCAACAGCAGGCGAATTACTTCACCATCTGCACCGACCCGTTGACCGACACGGTCACCTGGGTCTTGCCGCCTTCCACCGGGATCGGCGCGCCGGCATCGGCCGACATGGCCTTGGATGCGTACATGCGCGGCATCGGCGGCATCACGCCACCCGATTCATTGAGCGAGACTTCGCGGATCGTATAGCCACCGTAGCCGAACAGCTTCGCGCTGGCCTGCGCCTTGTCGCGGAACGCGGACACGGCCTGGTCGGCCAGCTTTTGCGTGGCGGCCTGGCGGGCTTCGCGCGACAGCGAGAACGTAATGTTCTGCACCTGCATCTGGTTGGCCAGTTCGCCCGCGAGCTTGGAGACGGCCGCGAAATCCTTCGACTTGAGCAGGATTTCCGAGTGGCCGCGCCACGTGCTGATCTTGCCGTTACGGTCGGTGTTCGGATGGATCGTGAAGCCGCCGGACTGTGCTTCCACACCCGACACGCGCTTGGCCTGTGCCAGCGCGGCCTGGGTGCGCGTCGACAGCGCATTGGAGATGGCGGACGGCTCCGGGCCTTCCTGCTCGGCGGCCAGGACCAGCGTGACCACGTCAGTGGGTACTTCGGTCACGGCTTCCGCGGACAGCGACAGCACGCCCGAAGGCGCGGGCACGGTCTGGGCCGAGGCAACGGCAGCGGCGGTGCCCAGCAGCGAGGCGGCCAACAGTTTCTTCATATTGTTCTCCGATCAAAGTGATGGCTTGTCTGATGCGTGGCCACGCAATTCGTTCCATGCAGCGGCCGCGTGACGATGAAACGAACCAGCGGCCTGATCGGGGTTAAACCCGCCCAACTATTTCATCAGCTTGCCGGTGATGAAGCGCCACTCGGCCGGGGTGACCGGTGTGATCGACAGGCGGTTGCCCTTGCGCAGCACCACCATCTCGGCCAGCGCGTCGTGCTCGCGCAGTGCCGGCAGCGGCACCAGCGCGCTCTTGCTGACGAAGCGGACATCCACCAGCGACCAGCGCGGCTCTTCCTTCTTCGACGCGCGGTCGTAGTAGTCGCTCTTGGGATCGAACTGGGTGGGGTCGGGATAGGGCTGCGAACAGACTTCCGCGATGCCGGCGATGCCGGGCTCGGGGCACGACGAGTGATAGAACAACACGCCGTCGCCGATCCGCATCTGATCGCGCATGAAGTTGCGGGCCTGGTAGTTGCGCACGCCGGTCCAGGGCAGGGTGCCCTCACGGGCAAGGTCGTCGATGCTGGCTTCGTCCGGTTCGGACTTCATGAGCCAGTACTGGCGGGCGCGCTGTTCGGCCATGGGCGAGTGACAGGTCTGACAGATCGGGAGTCGAAATGAAAAAGGCGGTGGTTCAAAAACCACCGCCTCTTCACCACTTGAAGGGGGTCCCCGCCTCGGCCGCTGGATCGGCATCCTGAACCCAAGTGAGGTTCAGAGTGGCTGCGGAAGTCGTATTTCGGGTACATCGCCCACTCAGGGAGTCCAAACTGCAGACTATGAATGCGGTAACGCGCTCGCCCACACGACATAATCCCGCACCATGCAATGCATATCGGTTCAAGGAGTTTATGATCCTCACGAACCAGGCAGGGAAACTGTCAAACGTCTGACTTTGATTCCTGTGCGTGCAACACGCTTGGGATGTCAGACGTTTGCCGTTTCAAACTAGGATGGGTGGAAACGGCGGCCGGGCACGATAACCCAACCATTCTGCTGCGTCGGTCGCTCGCGCCGCGCAGTGGCTCCACTATACACCGCGACGTCAGTGATACCAAGTCGGAAGCGTCGCGGCGTTACATTTTCTACAACACCCCCGGAACCGGCCTCCACTACGTCGCTGTTACGCCTGCCTGCACGGGTCCGCAACCGGTTCTCCGTGCGCGGCATCGGCTTCACATGACCACCATATGTGGTCGCCGCCGCGCAATTCAAGCGCGGCCAGCGGGGTCCTTTTCAGCGTGTACCAACGTGCGCGTACTGACGCAGCGCCTCGTCGGCGCGTTCGTTCAGTTCGCGGATGCGGGCGCGCACCGCGTCCACGGGAATCGCGCCATCCTCTTCCTGCTTGCGGCGGATGGCCAGCAGGTCCGACGCGATGCTGATGGCCGCCATCACGGCCACGCGCTCCACGCCCTTGGCCGACACGCTGCCCTTGAGCGTATTCATCTTGTCGTCCACCAGCGCGGCCGCCTCCAGCAGTGCGGCCTCGTTCTCCGGCGAGATCGCGAAGCGGTACGGCTGGCCCGCGATGTTCAGTTCCACTTGCTTGTTGCTCATGCGTGTTCTCCGGGGGCTTGCTGCGAACCTTCCGATGCGGCGCGGGACTGGCCTTCACCAAGCAGGTCGAGCTGGCGCGCATCGCTGGCCGTGGGCAGCTTGTCCAGGATGGACTGGATGCGCAACTGGGCTTCTTCGATCTTGATGTTGAGCAGCTCGCGGTCTGCCGCCATGGCTTCACGGTCCGCGCGCAACTGGGTCGCCTCGGCGTGCAGGCGGTCGATTTCCGCGCGCAGCCGCTGGTTTTCCGCCGCCAGGGTGTCCGCATGATGCAGCACGCGCCCGATCTTGGCGGCCAGTTGTTCGAGTTCGTTGAGCATAGTGCCTGTCGTGTCCGGTAGGAGTAAGGGTCAGGTTTCGGGATTCTAGCCGATGCACGCGCCAGGGCTAACGCCAACGCGCCCGATGAGACTTGCGTGTCGCACGGAAGTTGCACGGATCTGCCGTGAACGGCCCGATTTCGCGTGTCAAACACGGATAACGGCAACTTGATCCATCGCATTGACGCAAAGTTTGAAACTCCCTACACTCGCGCTCGTTCCAGGTGCTCGCGGCCACTCGCGCAGGGGTCGCAGTTCAACGGGAAACAGGGAGCCAGGTGCCTCCGCCAGCGTGACCGATGCCAATCGGCCAGCCGGACGCGAGCGTTGCAGGCCAACCTGTGCTGCCCCCGCAACGGTAAGCGACCGCGGGACACGCGTCGACAAGCATTCAAAGCGTCGACCAGCGTGGCTCGCAGGGCCGGCCAACGCCACTGACACGGACTCGCCAGCAACATGGCGAGCCAGTCGGGAAGGCGGCCTGCCTGATGTCGTCAGCCCGGATACCGGCCTGATGAACGCGGGCGTCCGCACCTACGCGGCACGCCAATTCGCCATCAGGTCCGCGGGGGAACGGACCCGGCCGTTCTCTTCCATCCTGTTCTCATGCGTTCCACGCTATCGAGGTCGACTGTCGCGGCAAAGCCGCCGGTTCGTCCCTCCACGTCCGCCATCATGGCGGCCGTTGCCGTATTTTCCGTATCCCCGTTTGCAGCCTTCGCGCAGGAAGCGCCTGCCGCCGCCGCTTCTGAGCCGCAGGCCCAGTCGCTGGCGCCGGTGGTCGTCACCGCGTCGCGCACCGCGCAGAGCGTGACCGAGGCGCTGCCGCACACCACGGTGGTGACCCACGACGACATCGTCAATTCCCAGGCGCCAGACCTGCGGTCGCTGCTGCGCGGCCAGGCTGGGGTCGAATTCGCCGCCAACGGCGGCATGGGCTCCAACACCACGCTGTTCATGCGCGGCGCCAACTCGAACCAGGTGCTGATCCTGATCGATGGCGTGCGCGTGGCCGGCGCCAGCGGCGGCACGGCGCAGCTTGCCAACATCCTGCCCGACGAGATCGACCATATCGAGGTAGTGCGCGGCAACGTGTCGGCGCTGTATGGCTCGGACGCCATCGGTGGCGTGGTGCAGATCTTCACCAAGAGCGGCGCTGGGCAGGCACCGGCCGCCAACGCGCAGGTCGAGTACGGCAGCAACAACACGCGCTCGGGCACGGTGGGCTACGGCGGCCAGGTGGGCGACACCACGTTCAACCTGACCGGATCGATGTTCAAGACCGACGGCTTCTCGGCGATCAACACGAAGCTGCGTCCCACCGCGAATCCCAACGACAACCCGTACGAGAACAAGAGCGTATCGGGCCAGCTCAAGCACAAGCTGACGCAGGACTGGGATGCTGGTGTGGCCGCCTACTATTCCGACAGCGACCTGTCATACGACGGCGGCGGGCGCACCGACGACACGCATCTGCTCAGCAAGCTGTACACGCTGTCCGCGTTTGCCAACGGCAAGCTGACGTCGGCCTGGACCACGCATTTCAAGGTCGCTCAAAGCGAGGACCGCAGCGAGGGCCGCAAGAATGGCCGCTTCGACAGCCTGTTCAGCACGCGCAACCGCCAGTTCAACTGGCAGAACGAATACGCGCTGACGCCCGACCACAAGCTGCTGTTCGGCACCGACTGGCTGCAGCAGGAGCTGGTGTCCAGCTCGTACACGGCGCCGTCGCGCAACGTGTTCTCGGTCTACGGCGGCTACGAAGGCCGCATCGGCCGTCACCAGCTGCAGCTCAACGGCCGCAACGACCACTACTCGGACTTCGGCAACCAAGGCAGCTTCTTCGCCGGCTATGGCTTCTACGTGACCGAACAGGTCAAGCTGATCGCCAACGTCAGCAATGCCTTCCGCGCGCCGACCTTCAACGAGCTGTACTACCCGGGCTTTGGCCAGCCGAACCTGCAGCCCGAGCGCGCCAAATCGGCCGAGGCGGGCGTGCAGGTGGATACCGTGACGGCCGGCCTGCTGCGCGTGACCGCATTCGAGACGCGTTATGACGACCTGATCGTGTCCACCCCGGTGGGCGTCGGCGGCCTGTACCTGGCGCAGAACGTCAACAAGGCCAAGGTGCAGGGCGTGGAAGCGTCGTGGCGCGCCACGGTCTGGGGCACCGACCTGGGCGCCAACGTAACGTTCCAGAACCCGGTCGACGAGACCAACAACACGCAGCTGCTGCGCCGCGCACGGCGCCATGCGTCGCTCGATGTGGGCCGCAACTTCGGCAACTGGCGCTTCGGCGGCGAATGGCTGGTGTCGTCGTCGCGCATGGACAGCGGCTCGCGCCGGCTGGGCGGATACGGTATCGTCAACCTCAACGCCCGCTACAACATCGACAAGCAATGGTTCGTGGCCGCCCGAGTGGAAAACCTGTTCGACAAGGACTACATGCTCGCCTACCCGTACAACACGCAGGGCCGGGCCGGTTTCATCACGCTCGGTTGGCGGCAGAAGTAGGCCGGCGCGATGAACCATGACTGAGCTGCGCCGCGCGCTTGCCCTCTGGACCGTCCTGGCCGTTGCCGGCGCAGCGGTGTTCGCGCTGTCGCTGGCGGCGGGCAGCGTGGCGCTTGACGCCACGCAGCTCTGGCAGGCGCTGACCGGGGCCGATACCGGCACCGCCGGCGCCATCGTGCGCGAACTGCGGCTGCCGCGTGCGGCGGCGGCGTTTGCGTGCGGCGGGCTGCTGGCCCTTTCGGGTGCGCTGATGCAGGTGCTGCTGCGCAATCCGCTGGCCGAGCCTTATGTGCTGGGCGTGTCCGGCGGGGCATCCACAGGTGCGCTGCTGGCCATGCTGCTGTCGATGCCCGTGTGGATCGTGCAGTCGGGCGCGGCGACCGGCGCGCTCTGTTCGATGTTGCTGGTGGCCACGCTCGCGCGGCGCGACCTGCTGCATCCGCAAGTCCAGGGCGGCCATCACGAGGCCGGCGCGCGTCTGCTGCTGACGGGCGTGATCCTGGCGGCCGGATGGGGCGCCCTGATCACGCTGATCCTGGCGGTGGCGCCCGAGTCGCGTCTGCGCGGCATGCTGTTCTGGCTGACTGGCGATCTCGGCGGCACGGCCAGCTTTGGCTGGGCGCTGGCCACGCTGGGGTTGGCCCTGGTGCTGGCGATGCCGCTGGCGCGCGCGCTGAACGTGATGCTGCTGGGCGAGACCGTCGCGCAGTCGCTGGGCGTGCGCGTGGGCCGCGTGCGGCTGGCGACTTTCCTGATTGCCTCGTTCTCCATTGCCGCGGCCATCACCACGGCCGGCTCGATTGGCTTCGTCGGCCTCGTCGTGCCCCATATGGTCCGGCTGGCATGGGGCAATGACCAGCGCCAGTTGCTGCCGGCGTCGGTGCTGCTGGGCGGCACGCTGCTGATGGCGGCCGACCTGATCGCACGCACCGTGATCGCGCCGGCGCAGTTGCCGGTGGGCGTCATCACGGCGCTGCTGGGCGTGCCCACCTTTCTCTACCTGTTGCTGCGGAGGCCGCGATGAACCCATGGTTCGAACCGCTGGCGCCGTGTCCCGCGCTGTCGTTGCGCGACGTCCGCCTGCGCGCGGGGTCGCGCGTGCTGGTGGATGGGCTGTCGCTGTCCATCGACGCTGGCCAGCTCTGGTGCATCGTCGGACCGAACGGCGTGGGCAAGTCGACACTGATGAATGTACTGGCCGGACTGCGCGCACCCGATGCGGGCGCGGTGCAGGTGGACGGCGTGGCAGCTACGCAGGTGGCGCCGGCCACGCTGGCGCGCCAGCGCGCCTATCTTCCGCAAGCCGTGCACGACACGTTCTCGATGGCCGTCGAGGATGCGGTGCGCATTGGCCGGCATCCCCACCTGAGCGGCTGGGGCTGGGGCCAGCGCGACGACGGCCGCATCGTGCACGATGTGATGACCGAGTGCGACCTGCATGCGCTGGCCGCGCGCGACGTACTGACGCTGTCCGGCGGCGAGCGCCAGCGCGTGTCGCTGGCGGCGGTGCTGGCCCAGCAGGCACCGTTGCTGATGCTCGACGAACCGGTCTCGCACCTGGACCTGCGTCACCAGATCATGGTGCTGGACCTGCTGCGCCGGCTGACCGGCGCGGGCCGGCATGCCGCCGTGGTGATCCTGCACGACCTGACGCTGGCGCGCCGCTACGCGACCCATGCGCTGCTGATGGCCGAGGACGGCCAGGCGCTGCACGGCCCGGCGCACGAAGTCCTGACTCCCGCGCAGTGCTCGCGAGCGCTGCGCACTCCGATTATCAGCATCAGCGACGGTACGCATATCGCGCTGATCCCCGATGGAAAGACCCCATGAGCGATATCACCAACACCGAAGAAGACGGCCGCGACGAACGCCACAAGGCACGCATGGTGCGCAAGAAGGAAGTGGTCGACGCGAAGATCGCCTCGGCCCAGGCCGAGCGCGGCGTGATCGTCATCACCACCGGCAATGGCAAGGGCAAGTCGAGCTCCGGCTTCGGCATGGTGGTGCGGGCGATGGGCCACGGCATGCGCACGGGCGTGGTGCAGTTCATCAAGGGCGCCATTCCCAGCGGCGAGGAGATGTTCCTGCAGCGCTTTCCCGACCAATGTGCGTTCCACGTGATGGGCGAGGGCTACACCTGGGAAACCCAGGACCGCGCGCGCGACGTGGCCAAGGCCGAAGCCGCGTGGGAAGTGGCGCGGCAGATGCTGCGCGACCCGTCGATCGGGCTGGTGCTGTTCGACGAACTGAACATTGCGCTGAAGTTGCACTATCTTGATGTCGACACCGTGATCGCGGACCTGCGCGCGCGCCCCGCGATGCAGCACGTGGTGATCACCGGCCGTGGCGCACCGCCCGCGCTGGTGGAGGCTGCCGACACGGTGACCGACATGACGCCGGTCAAGCACGCGTTCCAGCAAGGTATCAAGGCCCAGCGCGGCGTCGAGATGTAACGCCGCGCCAAACGGTTGAAGACAGATGACTGATATTTCCGATTTCGCGCTGATGCTGCCGCCGATCGCGCCCATCGACGAATCGCTGCGCGCGGCGCTGCAGGCCGCCATTGACGACAAGACCAAGCCGCCTGGGTCGCTGGGTCGGCTCGAAGCCCTGGCCATGCAGATCGGCATGATCCGTGGCGAGAGGGTTCCCGAACTGGTGCGGCCGGCCATCATCGTGTTCGCGGGTGACCATGGCGTGGCCGATGCGGGAGTCAGCGCCTTCCCGGCCGAGGTGACCGCGCAGATGGTGCTGAACTTCCTGAACGGCGGCGCGGCCATCAACGTGTTCACGCGGCTGCACGGGCTGGCGCTGGAAGTGGTGGATGTGGGCGTGCGCGCGCCGTTGCCCGCATCGGCGGGGCTGGTGAACTGCCGCGTGGCCAATGGCACGCGCAATTTCGTCGAGCAGCCGGCGATGACTCCGGCCGAGACCGGCGCCGCCATCAATGCCGGCATCGCGCGCGTGCTGCGCCATGCGCAGCAGGGCACCAATGTGATTGGCTTTGGCGAGATGGGTATCGCCAACACGTCGGCGGCCGCCTGCGTGATGAGCCGCCTGACCGGCCTGCCGCTGGATGTGTGCACCGGCCGTGGCACGGGGCTCGACGACGCTGGCGTGGCGCGCAAGCGCGAGATCCTGGCGCAGGCGCTGGCGCGGCATGCCGACGTCAGCGCGCCGCTCGACGTGCTGGCCACGTTCGGCGGCTTCGAGATCGCGGCGATGACCGGTGCCTACCTGGCCGCGGCGGCCAGCCGCATGGTGATCCTGGTGGACGGGTTCATCGCTTCGGCGGCGCTGCTGGTGGCCGCGCGCATCGATCCGAATGTGCTGCAGTACTGCGTGTTCTCGCATTGCTCGCACGAGCAGGGCCACAAGGCGCTGCTGGCCGAGTTCAAGGCCGAGCCGCTGCTGGCGCTGGACCTGCGCCTGGGCGAAGGCACCGGCGCGGCGCTGGCATGGCCACTGGTGGCGTCGGCCGCCGCGTTTCTGCGCGAGATGGCCACGTTCAGTGGCGCGGGCGTCAGCAACGCCCCGGCATAGCGCGGCGCACACCATGGCCGACGAACTGCGCTACCTGCTGACCGCTCTGGGCTACTTCACGCGCGTACCGTTGCCGCAGCGGCTGGCGGGCTGGGTGGGATTCGCTCCGCACTACCTGAACGCTGCCGCGCGCTACTTTCCGCTGGTCGGGCTGATGGTCGGCGTGGCCGGCGCGCTGGTGACGTGGCTGGCGTGGCAATTGTGGTCGCCCTCGGTGGCCGTGGTGCTGGGCATGGCGGCCACGCTGCTGCTGACCGGGGCCTTTCATGAAGACGGTCTGGCCGATTGCGTCGATGCATTCGGCGGCGGCTACCGGCCCGAGGACGTGCTGAGGATCATGCACGATTCTCGCGTGGGCGCGTTCGGGGCCATCGCCATCGTCATGGCGCTGCTGCTCAAGTGGCAACTGCTGGTGTCGGTAGGGGAGGGCGCTGGCCTGGTGCTGCTGCTGGCCGTGCTGGTTGCCGCGCATGGCGCGAGCCGCACGATGGCCATCACGTTCTTGGCCACGCATGAGTATGTGCGCGCCGAAGGCAAGGCCAAGCCGGTAGCCCAGCGGCTGGAGCGCTGGAGCCTGCTGTTTGCGCTGGCGTGCGGCGTGCTGCCGCTGCTGTGGATCTCGCCGATGTTCGCGGCCACGGCAGTGCTGGTGCTGACCGGGCTGCGTGCATGGCTGGGCGCGTATTTCGTGCGGCGCATCGGCGGCTACACCGGCGACTGCCTGGGCATGGCGCAGCAGCTTGCCGAACTGTCGATCTACCTCGTGGCGGCCGCATGGAAGTGGTACTGATTCGCCATGCCCGCCCCGACGTGGACGCGGGCATCTGCTACGGCAGCCTGGATCTGGCCCTGTCGATGCCGGTCACGCCGGCGGCGGCGAGCATCGTCGCTGGTCTGGCGCGGCCGCACCGCGTCGTGGCCAGTCCAGCGCTGCGCGCACGTGACACCGCTGCGCAACTGGCCGCATGCCTGCCGGACCTGCCTGACGTCGAAGTGGAATCACGGCTGCGTGAGATGGATTTCGGCGCGTGGGAAGGGCAGCGCTGGGATGCCATTCCGCGCGATGCGCTGGACCTGTGGGCGGCCGACCTGATGGGCGCGCGTCCGCACGGTGGTGAGAGTCCGGCCCAGGTCTCGGCCCGCGTTGGGGAGTGGGCCGACGTGCTCGATACCGAATCGGACCAGCGCCTGTGGGTGATCACCCATGCCGGGCCGATGCGCATGTTGGCCGCGCGCTGGCTGGGTGTGTCGCTGGCGCAGACGCTGCAGTGGTCGCTCGGGTTCGGCGCCACCTGCAAGTTCAACCTGGGCGAGGGTGCACCCCGGCTCGGGTGGTGGAACCGTGCAGCCGGCTAGTTGGCTTAATTGTTGGTACGCCGCGACCGCGCGATCTCCAGATCCTTGCAGATCTCGGTCGCGCCCTTCACGACACGCGGCCCGGCACGGTTGACCAGATCGCCATCGATGATGAACAGGTTGTTGCGCGCCACGGCGGTGACCTGCTTCCACTTTTCCCACAGCGAAAAATCGGCCAGCGGCTTGTCCGGACGCGTGGCGCCCATGCCCGCCGTCAGCATCACCTCGGGGTTGCCTGCAACCACCGCCTCGACGGACACCGTCGGCACCAGCGGCGTTTCCTTGGCGAACAGATTCCGGCCGCCGCACAGCGCCAGCAGGTCGCTGACCAGGTGCTGGCCGTTCAGCGTCATCAGCGGCTGCTGCCACACCTGATAGAACACAGTCACGGGCGGGCGGCTGGCGTACGTCTTGCGCAGCGTGTCCACCTGCTGCCGGAAATCGGCGGCGGCGCGCGTGGCAACCGGCTCGGTGCCCATCAGTGCGCCGAGCTTTTCCAGGTTCTCGGGAATCGATTCCAGCCGGCGCGGCTCGCTGTAGAACACGGGCAGGCCCAGCGCGCGCAGCCGGTCGGTCTGCTTCTGCGCGTTGCCATGGCGCCAGACCACGATCAGGTCGGGTTTCAGCGCCGCGATGCGTTCGAGGTCCAACGCCTTGTTGTCGCCAACGCGCGGAATGTCGCGCGCCTGCGATGGGTAGTCGCTGTAGCTCACGGTGCCGACGATGCGGTCGCCGCCGCCCGCTGCGTAGATCAGTTCCGTGACATGCGGTGCCAGCGAGACGATGCGTCGCGCGGGCTGGTTCAGCGTCACGGTCTGGCCGGCATCGTCGACCACGCTCACAGCGGCGTGGACAGGGGTGCTGGCGAGCCACAACGCGGCAAGCAGAAAGGGGGCCTTCATCGGCATCAGGTAAGGATGGTTGTCAGGGCGTCGGCCAGCGCGCGGTCCAGGCGCTGCCATGCCGGTTCATGATCGGGCGGCAGGCCCAGTCGAAGGCTGGGCGGACAGCCGCCGGCAGCATCGAACAGCCGCGTCCAGACGCCTTGCCGGGCCAGCGCTTCGTGCAGCGCCGGGGCGCGTGCATTGGGCACCCAACTGAACAGCGGTTGCGACACCGGCGCCAGGCCGTGGTCGCGCAGCATCATCGCCAGCTGCTGGCCCTGCCGGCCTAGCGCCGCGCGTGTGGTGGCGTGCCACGCGTCATCGGTCAGCGCCAGCCGCGCCACGGCGCGTGCCGGGCCGGAGACGGTCCAGTGTCCGAGCCGGTGCGCCAGCGCTTCGAGCAGATCGGGCGCGGCCAGTACGAAGCCGCAGCGGATGCCTGCCAGCCCGTAGAACTTGCCGATCGAGCGCAACACGACCAGTCCCTGCCGGTCCGTGTGGGCAGCCAGCGACGGCGCGGTGGTGCTATCGATAAACGCTTCATCGACGATCAGCGTTTCGAGTTGCGCGTGCCAGCGTAGCAACTGCTCGGCCGGCAACAGTCGCGCGGTCGGATTGTTCGGATTGACGACCACCAGGTGATCGACGCGGCCGGGCAGGTCGTCGCGCGTGAAGTCGCTTTCGTCGAGCAGCACCACCGTGTGGCCGGCCTGGGCGAATGCCGGTGCATATTCGCTGTAGCCCAGCGCGGCAATGCCCACGCGTGCGGGCCGCAACAACGTCGGCAGCGTGCGGATAGCGGCCTGCGACCCTGCAACGGGCAGCGCATGCGGCGCGCCGTAGACCTGCGCGGCAAGCGTCGACAGACCGTCGTCGTCCTGAGGCAGCCGTTGCCAGACGTCGGCCGGCAGCGCGGGCACCGGATAGCCGGCGGGATTGATGCCAGTGGACAGATCGAGCCAGTCGGCTTCCGCCCGGCCATAGCGTTTCACAGCCGCCAGCAGGTTGCCGCCATGGCGGATCGGCGCGATGGGATGTGGCGCGCTCATGCGGCCTCCAGCGCGCGCATCAGCATCGGTGCCAGCGGCACGCTCAACATGGCCACGCCGAGCCACAGCCACAGCGTGCGTTGCACCAGCCGCAGGCAGGCGTGCACATGCGTCGCGCCCGGTGCGGCGCCCATGCCTAGCGGCGGGCGTTCTTCCCATTCGCCGTGGTAGCGTGCGCCACCTCCCAGCGCCACGCCTACGGCGCCGGCGCCAGCGGCCATCACCGGGCCTGCATTGGGGCTCGACCACGCGGCGGCCTGCGTGCGCCAGCAGCGCAGTGCGGGCGCCGTGGCGCCAAGCAGCGCATACGACAACGCGGTCAGGCGCGCGGGTAGCAGGTTCAGCAAGTCGTCGATGCGGGCGGCGGCCCAGCCGAACATTTCCCAGCGCGGCGTGCGATAGCCCCACATCGCGTCGAGCGTATTGGCCAGACGGAACACGATCACGGCGGGCGCGCCGCCGACCAGGAACCAGAACAACGCGCCGAAGATCGCATCGTTGCCGTTTTCCAGTGCCGATTCGCAGGCGGCGCGCGCCAGTGCCTCGGCATCGGCGTCAGCGGTGTCGCGCGACACGATGCGCGCGGTCAGCGTGCGTGCGGCGGGCAGGTCGTTGCGCGACAGGGCGTCGGCAATCGGGGCGATATGCTGGGCCAGGCTGCACGCGCCCAGCGCAACGTAGAGCGCGATGGCGTGCAGTGCCCAGGCCAGTACGGGATGCACGGCGGCAGCTAGCGCCACCAGCCATGCCGCGAGCGCGGCCGGGCCCAGTACCACGATCGACCACGCGACCAGCCCGGCTATGCGCTGGCGTGTAGCGCCGCGTTCGGGGCGGTTGAGCCGGTTGGTCACGGCCGTGGCGACGCGGCCGAACCCGACCAGTGGATGCCAGCGGCGTGGCTCGCCCAGCCAGCGGTCCAGCAGCACGCCGGCAAGCGCGGCCGCCACGCAGGCTGGCCAGGACAGCATGATCATCGTGTGTGGTTGCCTCGGGCCGAAGCGGGGGAGGGGTCCTTGATCGACATCGGAATGCCGGCCACCAGCAGCCGCACGCGATCAGCGGCGGCGGCCAGCTTCTGGTTCAGGCGGCCGAGTTCGTCGACGTAGAAGCGCGTGATGGCGCCCATCGGCACCACGCCGAAGCCGATTTCGTTCGATACCAGAATCACATGGCCGGGCAGCATCGGCAGCGCTGTCATCAGCGCGTCGATTTCCTCGGTGAAGGCCGGCGGCGGCGTGATGACGCCGTGATCGGGATACTCGCGGTTGTCGCCGAAGATCAGGTTGTTGAGCCACAGCGTGGCGCAGTCCACCAGGATGCAGCCGTCATGGCGCGCATGCGCGTACAGCGCGTCGGCCAGGTGCACCGGTTCTTCCACCAGCGCCCAGTCGGCGGGACGGCGGGCGCGGTGCAGCGCGATGCGGACTTCCATCTCCTCGTCGGCCGGCTCGGCGTCGTGCCGCGCCGTGGCGATGTAGGTGACGGGCCCACGCGTGAGCGCCGCGTGGTCGGCGGCCAACTGCTCGGCGAAATGACTCTTGCCTGAACGCGCGCCGCCCAGCACCAGCGTCAGCTCGCGCGGCGCGGCGGTGCCGGCCTGCGGCTGCACGGCCAGTTCCGTTGCCGGATCGGCGTCCGTGGCCGCGCCTGCCGAAGCTGGCTCGGAGGTGGCCGAGAGGTTGAGCGCCTGAGGCGGGGCGTGGGTCTTCATCGGGCGTATTGTAGCCGTCGCATCCGCCGGCCGCATGCATGGATCTTGCAGACCGCCATGCGCCGATGCGCCAGCGCTGCTGCGATAATCGCGCGATGCGAAACGATCTCCCAGCCCATCCCCTGCCGTTTGCGGCGCGTGCCCTGCGCGGCACCCTGATGATCCAGGGCACCACGTCCGACGCGGGCAAGAGTACCGTCGTGGCCGGCCTGTGCCGCGTGCTGGCGCGAGCCGGCGTGGCCGTGGCGCCGTTCAAGCCGCAGAACATGGCGCTGAACAGCGCGGTGACGGTCGACGGCGGCGAAATCGGGCGCGCCCAGGCGCTGCAGGCCCAGGCGGCCGGTCTGGCGCCGCATACCGACATGAACCCGGTGCTGCTCAAGCCCAGCAGCGACATCGGCGCGCAGGTCATCATCCACGGCCGGGCGCGCATGGACCTCGATGCGCGGGCCTATCACGCCTACAAGCCGCAGGCGATGGCGGCGGTGCTGGAAAGCCACGACCGCCTGAAACAGGCGTATGGCGTGGTGCTGGTGGAAGGCGCGGGCAGCCCCGCCGAGGTGAACCTGCGCGATCGCGATATCGCCAACATGGGTTTTGCCGAGCGCGTGGATTGCCCGGTGGTGCTGGTGGCCGATATCGACCGTGGCGGCGTGTTCGCGCACCTGGTGGGCACGCTCGACTGCCTGTCCGAGAGCGAGCGTGCACGCGTAAAGGGCTTCATCATCAACCGCTTCCGGGGTGATATCGCGCTACTGCAGCCGGGGCTGGACTGGCTGACGGCACGCACCGCCAAGCCGGTGTTTGGCGTGCTGCCCTACCTGCACGGCCTGCACCTGGATGCCGAGGATGCGATCGCCAGCAGCCAGGTGGCCCGGCGCGACGGCGACGACGTGTTGCGCGTGATCGTGCCGGTGCTGCCGCGCATCTCGAACCACACCGATTTCGATGCGCTGCGCGCGCACCCCGGCGTCGACCTGCGGTTCATCGGACCGGGCATGCCGATTCCCTCGGCCGACCTGGTGATCCTGCCCGGCAGCAAAAGCGTGCGGGCTGACCTGGACTTCCTGCGCACCAACGGCTGGCACCACGCGCTGCTGCGGCACCTGCGCTATGGCGGCAAGCTGATCGGCATCTGTGGCGGCATGCAGATGCTGGGGCGGCGCATCCACGATCCGGACGGCCGGGAAGGGCCGGCGGGCAGCAGCGACGGGCTCGGACTGCTCGATTTAGACACCACGCTGGCGCCCGAGAAGCAGTTGCGGCGGGTGACCGGCCGGCTGGCCGGCGGGGCGGCAGTGGCGGGCTACGAGATCCATCTGGGCGTGACGCACGGCGCTGCGCTGGAGCGCCCGGCGCTATGGCTCGACGTTGACGGAAGTGCAGGGGGCGAAGGGGGCAAATCACGGCCCGATGGCGCCGTGTCGGATGACGACCAGGTGCTGGCCACCTATGTACACGGGCTGTTCGACAACCCCGACGCATGCGGCGCGCTGCTGCGCTGGGCTGGCCTGGCGCGGGCCGAGGGGGTGGACCTGGACGCGCTGCGCGAGGCATCGATCGACCGCCTGGCCGGCAGCATGGCCGAACACCTCGACCTGCAGGCGATGTTTGCCCCGCTGGAGACGGCTACGGACCCGGCGCCAGCCGTGTGACCAGGGTATCGACGTCGTCCCAGCTCACGCGGCGCACGGCCACCATGAGGTCGGTGCCCGGAAACGGGTCGTTGAAACTGTCCGATTCGACGCCGCCCAGCCGCTGGTAGAACTCGCGCGCCTGGGTATTGCCGTCGAGCACGTACAGGAACAGCGGCTTGCCCGGCCACTGGCTGGCCACGCGCGTCGCGGCATGGGCCATCAGCGTCTTGCCGTAGCCATAGCCTTGATACGCACGCATCACATGCAGGTTGTCGAGGTAGATGCCGTAGCCCGGCTCGGCCAGCGGCATCAGGCACGAGAAACCGGCTGGCTGGCCGTTCACGCGCAGGATCGTGGCTTCCAGCGGCGCCTCGGCGCCTTCGAGCATGCGCGCACGCCAGGTGGCCAGCCGCTCGGCCTGCGCATGGGCTTCCAGATACTGCCGCGGAATTAGGCCGGCATAGGCGTCGCGCCAGCTATCGACGTGCAGGGTGGCGAGTAGGTCGGCATCGGCCGGCGTGGCGGGAACCAGTTCAATCAGGGGCATGGCTGGGCAGGGCGGCACCGGAGGACGGGATTGGGCGGTGCGGCTCCGATTTTAACGTCACGCTGATAGAATCGCGAATTCTTCGCATTTGCATTTGCGCGCTGGCGCACAGATGCGACGCCGCAGGCGCCCGAGGCGTGCGGCAAACGTCGCCCCTATAAGAAAGCTTCCAATGGTCACCGGCCGTCTGCGTACCGTACTCGTCAAGCTGCATCTCTATATCGGCCTGGTCTTCGGCCTGCTGTTCGTCATGATGGGCCTGACCGGCACGCTCATCTCGTGGCGCGACGATATCGACAAGTGGCTCAATCCAGACTTGCTGGTGGCGGCGTCGGCCACGCGCATTCCGGTTGGCGCGGCCACGGTGGAGTCCGTCACGGCCAAGCTGATGGCCGATCCGCAGTACGGCAAGCCGAACCTGCTGATGCTGCCGGTCGACGAACATGACGTATTCGTTGCCTACTATCCGCTCAAGGGTCCGCAGGCCGCGACCGGGCGTTCGCGCCAAGTCATGATCGACCCGATCACGCTGGCCATCAAGGGCGAGCGCGACTTTGGCGTGCCCGGCGTGTCGCGCCAGCAGCTCATGCCGACGCTGTTTCACCTGCATCGCTACCTGCTGTCCGGCGATACGGGCAAGACCATCATCGGCGTGACTGGCATGGTGCTGTTCTTCACGGTGATGATGGGCGTGGTGCTGTGGTGGCCCAAGATGAAGCTGCGCGCGCTGAAGCAGTCGGTGCGCATTTCGCACGGCGGGTCGTGGTCGCGCTTCTTCTATACGTTCCACCGCGCCGGCGGCATTTTCGTGGCGCCGGTGCTGGCGACCATCGCGTTCTCGGGCTGGTACCTGAACCTGCCGAAGTGGGTGACGCCGATCATTTCCACGGTGATGACTGTGAGCCCGCCGGCCAAGCACCAGTCGGACACACCGCCGCCCGGTGCCCACGCCATTACCCCCGCCCAGGCCATGACGGCCGCGCAGCAGCAGTTCCCTGGCGCCCAGGTCACGCGTATCAGCCTGCCGCGCAAGCCGGGCGACGCCTACGAGATTCGGCTGCGTCAAGAAGGAGAGCTGCAGGAAGACAGCGGCGCCACGCGGCTATGGATCGATGCCTATTCGGGCCGTCCTCTCGGCGCCCGCGATCCGCGCGATGCCCGGTCTGGCGATGCGTTCATCCTGTGGCTGTTCCCGCTCCATACCGGCGAGGCGTTCGGCACCTACGGCCGTGCGTTCATCACGGCCTTCGGCCTGATGCCGCTGGCGTTTGCGGTGACGGGGGTACTGATCTGGTGGAAACGCCGCAGCGGACACCGGCGGCATGTGGAACGGGAAAAGGTGAGGCTGAAGCGGGTTTGAGCGTCTGAGGGCTACGGCTCCCGCTGTTTTTTGCTCCCCTCTCCCGCCGTGCGGGAGAGGGGTTGGGGGAGAGGACAAGCGCGTCGTCTGCGACGGGCGCTTTTCAGGACTTGAAACGCCAGCCCTCTCCCCCGCCCCTCTCCCGGAGGGAGAAGGGAGAAAATCAATCGAGCGATTGGACGCCCGATCAAATTTCCAGGTTGTCGATCAACCGCGTATTGCCCAGCTTGGCGGCCGTCAGCACCACCAGCGGTTCACCAGCGGCGAATTCCTCGGGCGTCGGGGCCTGCAGGTTGCCTTGCTTGCGGATCGACACGTAATCCGGATTCCACCCACGTGCGCGCAGGCGCGCCACTGCATCGGCTTCCACGGTCAGCAGGTCCACGTTGCCATTGCCCAGCACGGTGTCGCGCACTTCGTGCAGCGTCTTGTACAGGATCGGGGCTTCCTTGCGTTCGGCTTCGCCCAGGTAGCGGTTGCGCGACGATAGCGCCAGGCCGTCCTCGGCGCGGATCGTTTCAGCCGGGATGATGTCCACGGGCAGCGCGAACTGCTGGGCCATGCGGCGCACGATCATCAGTTGCTGGTAGTCCTTCTTGCCGAACACGGCCACGCGCGGCTGCACGCAGCAGAACAGCTTCATCACCACGGTGCACACGCCCTTGAAGAAACCGGGGCGGAACTCGCCTTCCAGGATGTCGCCCAGGTCGTGCGGCGGGTCCACGCGGTATTCCTGCGGCACCGGATACATGTCTGACTCGGTCGGCGCGAACAGCACGTACACGCCTTCGCTCTGCAGCTTTTCCACGTCGTCCTGCAGCGTGCGCGGGTACTTGTCGAAATCCTCGTTCGGGCCGAACTGCAGGCGATTGACGAAGATCGAGGCCACCACCGGGTCGCCATGCTGGCGCGCCAGCCGCATCAGCGACAGATGGCCTTCGTGCAGGTTGCCCATGGTCGGGACGAACGCCACGCGGTTCTGTCCGCGCAACTGGTCCCGCAACGCCTGGATGGAAGAAATGACTTTCATGAATGTGGTGTGCCGTCGTGGTTGGAGCGTGCCGCTGCGGGGCAGCTGGCGTGCCGGCTCTCTGGAACACATTGGCCGGCTGTCGGCGGATTGTAGAGCATCCGCGCCGGTTCAGGCCCGCGCCGGGCGGGCAATCGTTCCGCGGGGTGGAAGGATCAGGCTGGCGTGTACGCCAATCGCACATAAACCGGTGCGAAGGGTTCGGCCTGCGTGATCTCGACCAGCGCCTCGCGCGACAGCTCCAGCATGGCGATGAAGTTGACCACCACCACGGGCACGCCCTTGCCGGAACGGATCGCGTCCTCGAACAGTTCGCTGAATTCCATGAACCGGGCGTGCTGCAGGCGGCGCAGGATCTGGCTCATGTGCTCGCGCACGGACAGCTCCTCGCGCGAGATCTTGTGGTGCTGGTTCAGCTTGGCGCGCCTGAGCACGTCGGCCCAGGCAGACTGCAGGTCGATCGTTTCCACGTCGGGGAAACGCGGCGCCAGGCTCTGCTCGATATAGACCTGCGAGCGCAGGAAGTCGCGCCCCAGTTGGGGCACGGTGTCCAGCCGCTGGGCGGCCAGCTTCATCTGCTCGTATTCCAGCAGGCGGCGCACCAGTTCGGCGCGCGGGTCCTCGGCCTCTTCGTCGCTGTCGGCCTTCTTGACCGGCAGCAACATGCGCGACTTGATCTCGATGAGCATCGCGGCCATCAGCAGGTACTCGGCCGCCAGTTCCAGGTTGGTCTGGCGGATCTGGTCGACGTATGAGAGATACTGGCGCGTCACCTGGGCCATCGGAATGTCCAGGACGTTGAAGTTCTGCTTGCGGATCAGGTACAGCAGCAGGTCCAGCGGACCCTCGAACGCTTCGAGGAAGACTTCCAGTGCATCGGGCGGGATGTACAGGTCTTGCGGCAGCTTGAACAGCGGCTCTCCGTACAGGCGCGCGAACGCCATACCGTCGACCATGTCGGCCGGATTGGCGCCGCTACCCGGCTGCGTCACGCTGGGCAGCGCGACGGGCAGGGTCAGCTTTTCCTGCGCGCCGGAGTCCAGCGGATCGCTCGGATGCATCGGAAGGGGGTCCGGATGGACTGGAATCGGGCGCTGGGCCCGATCAGTTCTCGGACGAGTACACGTACGGCTTCTGGGCCACGCGTGAGGCGTTGGCGCGGGCGCGTTCGTCCAGGTCGATCGGGGTCTTGTCCCACAGCAGGCCGCGGCCTTCGCGCTGCTCGGTTTCCAGCGACGGGCGCTCCTGCTTGAGAGTCTTCAGGAACTGGGTGATATCCGATTCGTACATGGCCATGGCGAAACCTGTGCCCTTTGGGCGGCGTTGGGGGATGACGGGGCTGGATTTTACCGTATCGGCACCGCGCACTGCCGGTGCACCGTCCGTAAACCTGAATTTTGGCCGCCGGATGTGCCTTGTGGCACCGGCGGTGTGGTCAAATAGCGACTTGATTCGAGAGCCACAAGGACGGATGACGATTGCTTCGGGCCGCCTGGCCGGACCAACCGCCGCAGCACAGCCGAACGGAGCCCGCGCCGAGGCCCACTGGCTGGCCCGCGCCATGGCCGCCCTGGCCTTCGGGCTGATGCTGGTGGCTCCCTGGCCGCTCGCGCATGCCGCCAAGGCCCAGTACAAGGTCGAGATCGACGCGCCCAAGGCGCTCAAGGACATCCTCGAGGAGCACCTCGACCTGGCGCGCTACACCTCCCGCACCGATATTTCCGACGACCAGTTCCAGTACATGGTGGAAACCGTGGGCGACCAGGTGCGCCAGTTCGCGTCCACCGAGGGCTGGTTCGACCCGGTCACCAAGGCCACCGTGGAAGGCGAAGGCGACAAACGCGTAGTGCACATCAGCGTGGACCCCGGCGCGCGCACGCTGATCCGGCGCGCGGACGTGGAGGTGAGCGGCCCGGCTGCCACCCAGTCGCCGGAGCAGGTGGAACAGATGCGCAAGAAGTGGGGCCTGCCCGTGGGCGATCCGTTTCGGCAGGCCGACTGGGACAAGGCCAAGGACGAGGCGCTGGTGCAGCTGCAGAGCAAGAGCTACTACGGCGCGAAGCTGGCGTCGTCGCAGGCGCGCATCGAACCCGACGAGCAGGCTGCCGATCTGACCGCGAAGTACGACAGTGGCCCGGCCTACGTGCTGGGGCCGCTCGAGATCGAAGGCACGCGCCGTTATCCGGCGCAGATCATCCGCAACGTCAACCCGCTGAACGAGGGCGAGCCGTATCGCGTGGAACGGCTGCTCGAATTCCAGCGCGCGATCCAGAACCAGCCGTATTTCTCGAACGTACAGGTGGAACTGGACGAGCCGCCGGCCGCCACGTCGGCCGAGGCCGCCGCGCAGCAGCAGACCGTGACAACGCCCGTGCGCGTGAAGGTGCGCGAATATCCGACGCACCGGCTCAGTTCCGGCGTCGGCTACACCACCGATACCGGCGCCCAGGTGGAAGGCCGCTATTCCTACTACAACCTGTTCAATCGGGCCTGGGTGCTCGATTCGCAGGCGCGCATCGAACAGAAGCGCCAGTACGCGTTCATGGAAATGGCGATGCCGCCCGATCCGCACACGTACCGCAACAGCATCTACACCAGCTACGAACGCACCATCGACATCGAGAGCACCGACACCAAGAGCTGGCGCGGCGGCTTGAAACGGTCGCGGTCGCGCGAGAAGTACGACACCACGGTGTCGCTGGACTTCTACTACGACATCCTCACGCCGTACGGCCAGCCGGCGCAGTACTCGAAGGCCCTGGTGCCCGCGTTTGCCTGGACGCGCCGCGATGTGGACAACCCCGTGTTTCCGCGCCGGGGCAACGTGATCAACACCCAGATCGGGGTGGCGGCCAAGAATGTGTTGAGCGATGCCACGTTCCTGCGCCTGTACGGCCGCATCCGCCAGTACGTGCCGGTGGGCAACCGGGACCTGATCGTCGCGCGGCTGGAACTGGGCGCCAACATCACGTCGGACGACCCGTCGCTGATTCCGGCCACGCTGCGCTTCCGCGCAGGCGGCACCGATTCGATCCGTGGCTACAGCTACCAGTCGATCGGCACGCCGAACGGCCAGAGCGTGCTGCCGGCGCGCTACCTTGGCACCGGCAGCCTGGAATACCAGTACTGGTTCAAGCCCGACTGGGGCGCGGCGGTATTCTGGGACATGGGCACTGCCACCAATAACCTCGACGGCATCACGATCTACCACGGCGTGGGTGTGGGCGCGCGCTGGCGCAGCCCGGTGGGGCCGGTGCAGCTCGATATCGGCTACGGCATCCAGCAGAAGCAGTTCCGCCCGCATATCTCGCTTGGGGTGGCTTTCTGATGAACATGCCGGACATGCCATCGGTGCCGCGCCAGGACCCCAACGCGCCACGCCAGCCTGCCAAACCGCGCCGCCGCATCTGGAAGATCCTCGGATGGACGCTGGCCGTGCTGCTGGTGCTGGTCATCGCGCTGGCCGCAACCGTGGTGGCGGCGCTGCGCACCGAGGCCGGCACGCGCCAGCTCTGGAACGTGGCCACGCGGCTTTCCTCCGGCATGCTGTCCGGCCAGCTCGATGGCGGCACCGTGGCCAACGGTCTGCGCTTGCACGACGTGGTGTTCGCCAGCGGCGAGACGCGCGTGACGATCGACCGGATCGACACGAAATGGCAGGTGTCGTGGTCGCCCGCGCGGGTGCATGTGGAATGGCTGCGGCTGGGCAAGATCGACGCGCGCCTGCCGGCATCGGCACCAAGCACCGAGCCCGCGCGCATGCCGCAGTCGCTGGAACTGCCGCTGGCGGTGGACGTCGACGCGCTGACCATCGGCGAACTGTCGCTGCTGCAGGGGCCGCCCGCCACGGCCAGCCCGCTGGTGCTGTCGGACCTGTCCGGCGCGCTGCATAGCGATGGCCAGCGCCACCGGGTGGTCGTCGACAAGCTCGTCACGCCCTACGGCAAGCTGCAGGCCAATGCGCAGATCGGCGGCAAGGCGCCGTTCCCGCTGACGGCTGAGGCGCTGCTGGAGGGCAAGTGGAAGGAAGAAACTTATGCGGTGTCGGCAACGGTGAGCGGATCGCTGGAGACCTTGCGCGCCGAGCTGGAAGCCAATGGCGACCGCATCCGTGCGCGCGGCAATGCCGACGTGACGCCATTTGGCAAGGTGCCGTTCACGCACCTGATTGTCGATGGCGAACGGATCAACCCGCGCCTGTTCAGCCCCACCGCGCCGCAGGCCAATCTGACCGTGCATGCGGAATTGCATCCCGTGGAATCGGTGGCGCCCCCGCCCAAGGTGGCTCAGCCCACGCCGGGCCAATCGACGGCCAGCGCCGTGGCCGCCGCCTCGGCAGCATCGGCCTCGGCGCCCGTGCCCACGCCGGCCGCGCCCACCGCCCATCCGCTTGCCGTGGCGGGCGAGGTGTCGGTGCGCAACCTCGAACCGGGCCCGATCGACAAGGAGCGGCTGCCGGTGCATAGCGTGCAGGCGCGCGTGGAACTGAGCGAGCAGACGCAGACGCTGCGCGACCTGCGCATCGCGCTGCCGGGCCGGGCCGAGATCGTCGGGCAGGGCACGCTGAATGGCGGCCGGGGCGGTTTCGATCTCGATGTGCGGCGGCTCGATGCGGCCGCGCTGCATACCGGCATGGTCACCACGAACCTGTCGGGGCCGGTCATCCTGCGGCTGGAGCCGGGTCGCCAGAGCGTGGCGCTGGACGTGGCGGGCGGCGAGATCAAGCTGTTCGCCGATGCCAGGATCGACGAGGACGCGGTAACGCTGACGGCGCTGCGCGCAGGGCTTGGCAGCGGCACGCTGGTGGCGGACGGCAAGCTGGGCCTGAAGGACGAGCAGCCGTTCGACTTCAAGGGCAAGCTGACCAACTTCGACCCGGCGCGGCTGGCCAAGGTGGCGCCGGGGCGCATCAATGCCGAGTTCTCGACCAAGGGATCTCTGGCCCGCGTGCTGCGCGTGGCCCTGGATTTCTCGCTGGGCGAAAGCGAGTACGCCGGGCTGCCGATGACCGGCAAGGGCCGCGTACTGCTGGAGGGCGAGCGGCTGCTGCCTAGCGAGGCATCGCTGCTGATGGCCGGCAACCAGGTGAATCTGAAGGGCAGCTTCGGCGCACGCGGGGACAGCCTCAAGGTCAATGTCGATGCCCCGCAACTGGACCGCCTGAAATTCGGCGTGGGCGGCCGCGCCAAGGTGGATGCGGTGGTCACAGGCACGCTGAAGAAGCCCGAGGTGGTGGGCGACTACAGCGCGCAGGCGCTGGTGGTGGGGCCGCACAAGGTGGCCAGCGCCAGCGGCCATGTGGAACTGCGCGGCGGGCTGGACGGCACGCTGTCGGCCCAGTTGGCTGCGCGCGACTACCAGGGCCCGCAGGCATCGATCCGCACGCTCGACGCCAACCTGGCGGGCACGCAGGGCAACCATACGTTCGACGCCAAGGCCGCCGGTACGCTGCATGGGCGCCAGACGCAGCTCGCGCTGTCGGGGCAGGGCGCCTGGCGCGGCGACCAGGGCTGGAACGGCACGATTCGCACGCTCGAGGAACGCGGCACGGCCAATGTCCGGCTGGTGTCGCCGGCGCAGTTGCTGGTGGCCGACAAGCATATCCGGCTGGGCCAGACGCGGCTGCAGTTCGAGCGCGCGACGATGAGCATCGAAGGATTCGAGTTCGATCACGGCCGCATCCGTACGCAGGGCAACTTCAACGGCGTGGAGGTGGGCAACATCCTCAAGACGATGGAGGCGTTCACCGGAGAATCGCAGCCGATTCGCTCGGACCTGGTGCTCGACGCCAACTGGAACCTGAATCTCGCGGAAACGGCGACCGGGTTTGCCGAGATCCGGCGGCGCAGCGGCGACGCCTCGGTCAATGCCGGCCGGGGCTGGACCACGCTGGGCCTGGGCGAAACCGGGTTGCGGGCTGACTTCAGCGGCAATCGCATGACGCTGCGCGGCGGTACCACGTCGCAGCGGATCGGCAAGGTGGCGGTGGATGCATCGGCCGGGCTCGTCAACGAACAGGGCCTGCTGACGGTGGGGCCGGCATCGACGCTGGGCGGCACGGTTACCGCCGACATTCCGCGCCTGAAGTCGCTGGAGGCGCTGACCGGGCCTCAATACGCGCTGGAAGGCAAGCTGGCCGCCGCGCTGCGGCTGGCGGGCACGGTAGGCAATCCGCTGCTGACCGGCGCGATCGACGGCAGT
This sequence comes from Cupriavidus pauculus, assembly GCF_022179805.1. Classification (GTDB taxonomy): domain Bacteria; phylum Pseudomonadota; class Gammaproteobacteria; order Burkholderiales; family Burkholderiaceae; genus Cupriavidus; species Cupriavidus pauculus_E. The sequence goes on from NZ_BPUO01000001.1 coordinate 657,815, forward strand.
GGCATCGGCATCACGCTCTATGACCTCGGCATCCGGCTCACCGATGGCGAGGTGCACGTGGTGCTGGACCAGAACACGGTGGAACTCAAGCAGGTGCGCTTCCGTGGCGGCGACGGCACGCTGACGGCCACCGGCGCGGTCAAACTGGGCGAGACCGATCCGAACCTGACCGGCCGGATCGTGGCGGACAAGCTGCAGCTATTTGCCAGCCCCGAGCGCACGCTGATCGTGTCTGGCGAGGCCGGCATCGCCAACGAGAACAAGCAGGTGGCCATTCGTGGCAAGTTCCGCGTGGACCGCGGGCTGTTCGACCTGCCCAAGTCCAGCGCGCCGGTGCTGGGCGACGACGTGGTGGTAGTGCGCCGCAAGGACGAGCGCGAGCTCAAGACGGCCGCCACGCCGGTGGTGCCGGAGGCCAAGCCGGCCAGCCGCTTCAGCCCGCTGATCGACGTCACCATCGACCTGGGCAACGACTTCCGCTTCCGGGGCGCGGGGGCCGATATCTTGCTGGCAGGCCAGCTCGGCATCAAGAGCGAGCCGCTGTCGCCGATGCGGGCCACCGGCACCGTGCGCGTGGTGGATGGCACGTACGAGGCGTTCGGGCGCAAGCTCGACATCGATCGCGGCACGTTCAACTTCAATGGCCCGATCGACAATCCGAACGTGCTGATCCGCGCCATGCGCCGCAACCAGGAAGTGGAAGCCGGCGTCGAGGTCACGGGCACGGTGCGGCTGCCGCGCGTGCGGCTGGTGTCGGAGCCCAACGTGCCCGACGAGGACAAGCTGTCGTGGCTGATGTTCGGCTACGGCGCGGAGAGCGCCGGGTCCAGCCAGCAGCGCCAGTTGAGTGGCGGTGCGCTGGGTGGGGCGGCACTGGGCATGATCGGCGGCAAGGCCGGCAAGAGCGTGGTGTCGCACTTCGGCATCGACGAATTCTCGATTGGCCCCAGCACGGCGGGCCTGAACGACCAGCAGGTGGTCAGTATCGGCAAGTCGGTGACCGACCAGATATCGGTGGGCTACGAGCAGAGCCTGACCTCGGCTTCGAACGTGGTGAAGCTGACCTGGGCGTTCTCGCGGCGCTGGTCGCTGATTGCCAAGGGCGGGTCGATCAACGGCTTGTCGGTGCTGTTCAACCGCCGCTTCACCAACTGGAGTACGCTGTTCTCCGGCAGCCCGGCGCGGCGCAGCAATGCCGCCGCCGATGCGGCCGTGGAAGGCGCCAGCGCGCCGGCCGGAGACCCCGTCGAGGCGATCAAACGATGAAACCACTCAACCACGCGTCTCGCAGACGCCTAGCTGCCATGGGACTGATTGCCAGCCTGCTTGCCCTGTTTGGTTGCGACCAGCGCAAGGTCGACGAAGCGATGAACAAGGCGAAACAGGTGGCTGGCGACACGTGGAACAGCGTGAAGCCCGACAGCCAGCTGTTCAAGGGTATCGAGTTGAGCAAGTCCACCGAGGACGATGTGCGCCGCCAGGCCGGCAAGCCCGAGATCGTCTGGGAAGAGCCCGACGGCGGACGCCGGCTGGAATATCCGCGCGGCCCCGAGGGCGCCACCACGTGGATGGTGACCACCAACGGCGACGGCACGGTACGGTCGATCGAGCAGGTGCTGACCGCCGAGAATTTCCAGAAAGTGCGCCCCGGCATGAACAAGGACCAGATCCGCCGCATGCTCGGCAAGCCGACCAAGGTGGAGGCGTTCCGGCTCAAGCAGGAAGAAGTTTGGGGCTACAGATGGTTCGAAAGCCCGACGGATCGGGCTTTCTTCAATGTGCACTTCAACAACGAGGGCACGGTGACGACGACGTCGAGAAGCGACGATCCGTCGAAGCGGCAGGGCGGCTGAAACTCCCCTCTCGGTTTTCTCCCCTCTCCCGCATGCGGGAGAGGGGCGGGGGAGAGGGCGGGCGGTTCAAGCTCTAAACACGCATGTCACAGGCGACACGCTTGCCCTCTCCCCCAACCCTTCTCTCGCGGGGCGGGAGAGGGGAGCAACCAATCGGCAGGCTAATCCGCCTTAGCGAATCCGCATCCCCGGCACAGCGCCGCTGTGCGGTTCCAGGATATACAGCCCCGGCGCGGCCTTCTCGTCCGCGGCCGACGCGGCCAGGACCATGCCTTCGGACAGGCCGAACTTCATCTTGCGCGGCGCCAGGTTAGCCACCACCACGGTGAGCTTGCCCTTGAGCTGTTCCGGCGTGTAGGCCGACTGGATGCCCGAGAACACGTTGCGCGTCTTGCCTTCGCCCAGGTCCAGCGTCAGTTGCAGCAGCTTGTTCGAGCCTTCCACCGCCGTACAGTCGACGATCTTGGCCACGCGCAGGTCGATCTTGGCGAAATCGTCGATCGTGATCGTGTCCGCAATCGGCTCGATGGCTGCCGTGCCGGCGGCCGGAGCGGCCGGGGTGGCTGCAGCTTGCAGCGATTCCTTGTTGGCGGCCAGCAGCGCATCAACCTGCTTGGTGTCCACGCGGGTCATCAGGTGCTGGTAAGCCTGGATCGGACGGTCGGCCGACAACTGCTTGTCGATGGCGCGCCAGTCGAGCGGCTCGACATTCAGGAACGCTTCCACGCCGGCGGCCACGGTCGGCACCACGGGCTTCAGGAATACGGTCAGCAGGCGGAATGCTTCGAGCGATACCGAGCAGGCGGCATGCAGCGCATCGCGCTTGCTGTCGTCCTTGGCCAGTTCCCACGGCTTGTTGGTATCGACGAATGCATTGACCGTATCGGTCAGCTCCATCACCAGGCGCAGCGCCTTGCTGTACTCGCGGCCTTCGTAGAACGCGGCCACCTGCGGCGCGGCCTGGCGCAGCTGTTCCAGCAGCGGGTTGGCCAGCGCGGCCTCGTTGACCTTGCCGTCGAAGCGCTTGACCAGGAAGCCGGCCGCACGGCTGGCGATATTCACGTACTTGCCGATCAGGTCGCTGTTCACCCGCGCGACAAAGTCGTCCAGGTTCAGGTCCAGATCTTCCATGCTCGCGTTGAGCTTGGCGGCGAAGTAGTAGCGCAGCCATTCCGGATTCATGCCGGTGTCGATATAGCTCTGGGCGGTGATGAACGTGCCGCGCGACTTGCTCATCTTGGCGCCATCCACGGTCAGGAAGCCGTGCGCGAAGACGTTGGTCGGCGTGCGATAGCCCGAGAACCGCAGCATCGCCGGCCAGAACAGCGTGTGGAAGTACAGGATGTCCTTGCCGATGAAGTGGTACTGCTCGGCCGTCGAGTGCGGGCCGACCCACGCATCGAAGTCGATGCCGCGCTTCTGCGCCAGGTTCTTGAAGCTGGCGTAGTAGCCGATCGGCGCGTCCAGCCACACGTAGAAGTACTTGCCCGGCGCGCCCGGGATCTCGAAACCGAAGTAGGGCGCATCGCGCGAGATGTCCCAGTCGGACAGCGTCGAGGCTTCGCCTTCGGCGCCCAGCCATTCCTGCATCTTGTTGCTGGCCTCGGGCTGGGCCAGGTCGGCCACCCACTCGCGCAGGAACGTCTCGCAGCGCGGATCGGACAGGCGGAAGAAGAAGTGCGTCGACGACTTGCGTACCGGCGTGGCGCCGGACACCACCGAGTACGGGTTCTTCAGGTCGGTCGGCACGTACGTCGTGCCGCATACTTCACACGAATCGCCGTACTGGTCCTTGGCGCCGCACTTCGGGCACTCGCCCTTGATGAAGCGGTCCGGCAGGAACATGTTCTTGACCGGGTCGAAGAACTGCTCCACGTCGCGCTCGGCGATCAGGTCCTGGGCCTTCAGCGACAGGTAGATCTTCTCGCAAAGTTCGCGGTTTTCCTCGGCGTCGGTGCTGTAGTAGTTGTCAAACGACACCAGGAAGCTGTCGAAATCGCGCTTGTGTTCGGTCCAGACGCGGTCGATCAACTGCTTGGGCGTGATGCCTTCCTTTTCCGCGCGCAGCATGACCGGGGTGCCGTGTGTATCGTCGGCGCCGACGTAGTACACCTCGTTGCCCATCATGCGCTGGAAGCGCACCCAGATGTCGGTCTGGATGTACTCCACCAGATGGCCGATGTGGATCTGGCCGTTGGCGTACGGCAGGGCAGAGGTAACAAGAATGCGGCGTGCGGTCATGAAGAGAGCCGGTCAGTGATGTCGATGCGCGCCCGGCGGCTGCCGGACGAAGGAACCGGCTATTTTAGCGCCTGCCCGCGCGGATTGCTCGAAATGGCGGCCAACGGGGCACATTCGCCCGCGAATCGCGGCGAAACGGTGAATGTGCGCGGGCTTTCGAAGGCGAACGGGCAAAAAAAAGCGCCGGTTAGGTACCGGCGCAGCTTTCCACAACGGAAAAGGAGGAGAAATCAGGTACCGCCCGGGAGGTCAGCCACCCATCGCGAGCCAGCAACGGTGGCAAGCGGTACCTGAACTCTATGACTGGTCACCCAGAAATTGGTTTCAAGAAAATTTCGACTCGTCGATTTTGTGCACGTCCGGCCTCGGTGGCGTTGTCCGCCACGGGCTGCGTCTGGCCCCGGCCTTCGGCGGTCAGGCGGTTGCGGCCCACGCCGTGATCACCAAGGTAGGCGGCCACGCTCTGGGCGCGGCGCTGCGACAGTTGCATGTTGTAGCTCGGGTTGCCGGTGCTGTCGGTATGGCCGACGACGTTGGCTGCCACGTCCTGGTGCTGGCTCAGCGTCTGCGAAACCTGGTCCAGCACGCTGCGGAAGGTCGGCTTGATCGTGGCGCTGTCGGTATCGAACGTTACCTGGCTCGGGATGTTGACCTTCAGCGACCCGTCCGGCTGCTCGGTGATCTGGGTGCCCGTGCCCGCGGTGTCCTTGTTCAGCTTGCCGCGGATGGCATTCCAGTTGTACCCGGTGGCGCCGCCCAGCGCGCCGCCCACGGCCGCGCCTACCAGCGTGCCGGTGGTGTTGCCGCCGATCAGGTTGCCCAGGCCAGCGCCAACAGCAGCGCCCACCCCGGTACCGACCGCGGTGTTGGTCTGCTGTTCGGTGGCGCAGCCCGCGAGGGCCGCAGCGGCGACGATCGAGACGGTAACGAGCTTGAAGTTCATGCTTTCTCCTTCTGGTGATACCCGAAAATGTTTGGCCAACGCCATGCCGCATGGTAACGCCTGCCGCCTGGTGCCGAGCACCGCGCGACAAGTTTCAACAATGCGTATTAAAACGCTCAGGGCGCGCGGTGGGCGGACGCCAGCGGCCGCAATGCGCCCGAGAGTGGCGCACTACAATAGGCACATGGCGGCGGACGCACAAGCCCGCGGAGTGTGAGAGATGTAAATGTTCGTAAATCCACACTTAATCAAGGGTTAAATCACCTTGTCGCAAAGCTGCACGGGACCTGCTACCGTGGCCGTGCCATAAGAATCGCGGGTTCGGCTGTGTGCAGGTTCTTTTGCTACATTACGCGCCTCGCTTCCCCACTATTCCATTTCCAGAGCGGAGTCTGTCTTGAGCCTCACCATTGAACAGGTAACCGAAGTCCTGCGTACCGTCATCGATCCCAACACGGGCAAGGACCTAGTCTCCACGCGATCGGCGCGCAACGTCCGGGTCGACGGCGCCAACGTGTCCGTGGAAGTGGAGCTTGGATATCCTGGCAAGAGCCAGTTCGACCTGATCCGCAACCTCGTGACCGATGCCGTACGCCGACTGGACGCGTCGGCCAACGTCAGCGTGGCGGTGTCGATGAAGATCGTCGCCCACGCGGTGCAGCGCGGCGTGAAGCTGCTGCCGGGCGTGCGCAACGTGATTGCCGTGGCATCGGGCAAGGGCGGCGTGGGCAAGTCCACCACGGCCGTGAACCTGGCCCTGGCGCTGGCCGCCGAGGGCGCGCGCGTCGGCATGCTCGATGCCGATATCTACGGCCCCAGCCTGCCGATGATGCTGGGCATCAGCGGCCGCCCGGAGTCGACCGACGGCCAGACCATGGCGCCGCTGCAAGGCCACGGCCTGCAGGCCAACTCCATCGGTTTCCTGATCGAACAGGACAATCCGATGGTGTGGCGTGGCCCGATGGTGACGTCGGCGCTGGAACAACTGCTGCGCCAGACCAACTGGAGCGACCTGGACTACCTGATCGTCGACATGCCGCCGGGCACCGGCGATATCCAGCTCACCCTGTCCCAGAAGGTGCCGGTCACGGGTGCGGTCATCGTGACCACGCCGCAGGACATCGCGCTGCTGGACGCCCGCAAGGGCCTCAAGATGTTCGAGAAGGTCGGCATCCCGATTCTCGGCATCGTCGAGAACATGGCGGTCTACTGCTGTCCGAATTGCGGTCATACCGAACACATCTTCGGTGCCGGCGGTGCTCAAAAAATGAGCAGTGACTATCACGTCGACGTGCTGGGTAGCCTGCCGCTGAACCTGTCAATCCGCGAGCAGGCCGATTCGGGCCGCCCGACGGTGGTGGCCGAGCCGGACGGCGAGATTGCCGCGATCTACCGCGAAATGGCGCGCAAGGTGGCGATCAAGGTTGCCGACAAGGCGCGGGACATGAGCAACAAGTTCCCGAGCATCGTCGTCCAGAACACCTGAACGTCTGACAGGCAACAAAAATGGGACGGTCTCCGACATTGTCGTGACAGGCAACTGTCCTACAATCCACACGGCAGACGTCGACGTCCACGCGCATCCATCGCGCTCACAAGCAAGAAGAGGAGGAACGGCATGAAACGGGTACTTTTCGGATTGACCATGGGTGCTGCCGCCGTGCTGGCAGCGGGATGCGCGGATACGGCCAAGAGCCCGACTGCCGCGCCGATGGCCAGTGCCGCCCCGGCTGCCCCGGGGGCTACCCGGGCCGCTGCCGCGCTGACGCCCAAGAGCGGCACCAACACTGGTGGCCGCGTCACGTTCGAGCAGCAGCCGGGTGGCGGCGTGATGGTGGTGGTGGCCGTGACCGGCCTGCCGCCGGGCACCACGCACGGCTTCCATGTCCATGAAAAGGGCGACTGCTCGGCACCTGACGCGATGAGCGCGGGCGGTCACTTCAACCCGGGCGGTAAGCCGCATGGGCAGATGACCATGCCCGACCACCACGCCGGCGACATGAACAACCTGACGGCCGACTCGGCCGGCAACGCGCGTGCCCAGTTCCTGATGAGCGACGTCACCGTGGCGCCGGGCCCCAACAGCGTGGTTGGCCGGGGCGTGATCGTCCACAAGGATCCGGACGACTACCGCACCCAGCCGACCGGTAATGCAGGCGGCCGGATTGCCTGCGGGGTGATTGCGGCTTCGTAAGCGGCCCCGTTTCCCTGTTTTGCTCCCCTCTCCCGCCGTGCGGGAGAGGGGAGGCAGACATCGCGGGAGATGAGGCGATATGGTTGTACAATGCGCCCCATTCAAGCGGCGCCGGGCATGGCCGGCCAGCCGTCCGTCCATTCCGCCAAGTCTATATGAGCATCAAATCCGACAAGTGGATCCGCCGCATGGCGGAGCAGCACGGCATGATCGAACCGTTCGAGCCCAATCAGGTACGGGAATCGGACGGTCGCAAGATCGTTTCCTACGGCACGTCGAGCTACGGCTACGACATCCGGTGCGCCAACGAATTCAAGATCTTCACGAACATCAACAGCACGATCGTCGATCCGAAGAATTTCGACGAGAAGTCGTTCGTGGACTTCAAGGGCGATGTCTGCATCATCCCGCCGAACTCGTTCGCGCTGGCCCGCACGATGGAGTATTTCCGTATTCCGCGCAGCGTCCTGACGATCTGCTTGGGCAAGAGCACGTACGCGCGCTGCGGCATCATCGTCAACGTGACCCCGTTCGAACCGGAATGGGAAGGCTATGTGACGCTGGAGTTCTCGAACACCACGCCGCTGCCGGCCAAGATCTACGCGGGCGAAGGCTGCGCGCAGGTGCTGTTCTTCGAGTCCGACGAGATCTGCGAGACCTCGTACAAGGACCGGGGCGGCAAGTACCAGGGCCAGCATGGCGTCACGCTGCCGAAGACCTGACGACCTGTCATCTTCCTGAAGCACAATATCGGCGCCTGACCGGCGCCAGACCTGTCGAACGAGCCACATGTCGCCGCTGCGGGAACCTTCCGCCGGCCATGTGGCTCAAGTCTTTCCAAGCACCGTCATCAAGGATTGCCCGATGAAATTCCGCTTCCCCGTCATCATCATCGATGAAGACTTCCGTTCCGAGAACATTTCCGGCTCGGGCATTCGCGCGCTGGCCGAGGCCATCGAACGCGAGGGCATGGAAGTGATGGGTCTGACCAGCTATGGCGACCTGACATCGTTCGCCCAGCAGTCCAGCCGGGCGTCCACGTTCATCGTGTCGATCGACGACGATGAATTCGTCCGCGCCGACGACCAGCCCGAGGCCGCCGCCATCGAGAAGCTGCGCGCGTTCGTGAACGAGGTGCGCCGCCGCAACACCGACCTGCCGATCTTCCTGTATGGCGAGACGCGCACGTCGCGCCACATTCCGAACGATATCCTGCGCGAGCTGCACGGCTTCATCCACATGTTCGAGGACACCCCCGAATTCGTGGCGCGCCATATCATCCGCGAAGCCAAGGTCTACCTGGACACGCTGGCCCCGCCGTTCTTCAAGGCGCTGATCGACTACGCGCAGGACAGCTCGTACTCGTGGCACTGCCCGGGCCACTCGGGCGGCGTGGCATTCCTGAAGAGCCCGGTGGGCCAGGTGTTCCACCAGTTCTTCGGCGAGAACATGCTGCGCGCCGACGTCTGCAACGCCGTGGAGGAACTGGGCCAGCTGCTGGACCACACCGGCCCCGTGGCGGCATCGGAGCGCAATGCGGCGCGGATCTTCAATTCCGACCACATGTTCTTCGTGACCAATGGCACGTCGACGTCGAACAAGATGGTCTGGCACGCCAACGTGGCGCCGGGCGACATCGTGGTGGTGGACCGCAACTGCCACAAGTCGATCCTACACGCGATCATGATGACCGGCGCGATTCCGGTGTTCCTGATGCCCACGCGTAACCACTACGGTATCATCGGCCCGATTCCGAAGAGCGAGTTCGATCCGGAGACCATCCGCAAGAAGATCGCCAACCACCCGTTCGCCAGCAAGGCCAAGAATCAGAAGCCGCGCATCCTGACGATCACGCAGGGTACGTACGACGGCGTGCTGTACAACGCCGAACAGATCAAGGACATGCTGACGTCGGAAATCGACACGCTGCACTTTGACGAAGCCTGGCTGCCGCACGCCGCGTTCCACGACTTCTATCGCGACATGCACGCGATTGGCCGTGACCGCCCGCGCAGCAAGGACGCGCTGGTGTTTGCCACGCAGTCCACGCACAAGCTGCTGGCCGGCCTGTCGCAGGCGTCGCAGATCCTGGTGCAGGACTCCGAGACCCGCAAGCTGGACCGCTATCGCTTCAACGAGGCGTACCTGATGCACACGTCCACGAGCCCGCAGTACTCGATCATTGCGTCGTGCGACGTGGCGGCGGCGATGATGGAAGCGCCGGGCGGCACCGCGCTGGTCGAGGAAAGCATCCAGGAAGCACTGGACTTCCGCCGTGCCGTGCGCAAGGTGGAAGCCGACTACGACGTGGCCAACAACGGCGACTGGTGGTTCAAGGTCTGGGGCCCGGACACGCTGGCCGAAGAGGGCGTGCCCGACCGCGAGGAGTGGATGCTGCAGGCCAACGAGCGCTGGCACGGCTTTGGCGACCTGGCCGATGGCTTCAACCTGCTGGACCCGATCAAGGCCACGATCATCACCCCGGGCCTGGACGTGGACGGCGAGTTCAGCGACCGCGGCATTCCGGCGGCCATCGTCACCAAGTACCTGGCCGAGCACGGCATCATCATCGAGAAGACGGGCTTGTACTCGTTCTTCATCATGTTCACGATCGGCATCACCAAGGGCCGCTGGAACTCGCTGGTGACCGAGCTGCAGCAGTTCAAGGACGACTACGACCAGAACCAGCCGCTGTGGCGCGTGCTGCCCGAGTTTGTCGGCAAGTATCCGCAGTACGAGCGCATGGGCCTGCGCGACCTCTGCGACGCGATCCATAGTGTCTACAAGGCCAACGACGTGGCCCGCGTGACCACCGAGATGTACCTGTCGGACATGGAACCGGCGATGAAGCCGTCGGACGCCTGGGCGATGATGGCCCACCGCGAGATCGAGCGCGTGCCCGTGGACGAGCTGGAAGGCCGCGTCACCGCCATCCTGCTGACGCCGTACCCGCCGGGCATTCCGCTGCTGATTCCGGGCGAACGCTTCAACCGCACCATCGTGCAGTACCTGAAGTTCGCGCGCGAGTTCAACAAGCTGTTCCCGGGCTTCGAGACCGACATCCACGGCCTGGTGGAAGAAGAGGCCGATGGTCAGACGGCGTACTTCGTGGATTGCGTGAAGCAGTAAGCTATCCAAGCACCAAGAAAAAACCCCCGAGCCGCAAGGCCGGGGGTTTTTTGTTTTCTTGCGCCCCTCTCCCGCGCAGCGGGAGAGGGGCCGGGGGAGAGGGCCAGCGCATCAATCACCGGCCACGCCCCATCCAATTACTTGCTCTTCTCGAACTGGAACTGCGGCGCTGCCGGTTCGCTGTCGCTGCTGCTGCCCGGCAACTCCAGCGTGCCCGGCGTCGAGGCGGCTCCCCCTGGCTTGCTGTCGGCGTCCTGCCCGCCAAGCGGGATACTGACCTCCGCCGAACTGCTGTGCTTGAGCGACCCCTTGTCGAGCAATCCGGTCACCATGCCCGGCCAGAACATCACCATCAGCACCATCACCAGTTGCAGGCCCACCCAGGGCAGGGCGCCCCAGTAGATGTCCGAGCTCTTGACTTCCTTCGGCGCGATGCCGCGCAGGTAGAACAGCGCGAAGCCGAACGGCGGGTGCATGAACGAGGTCTGCATGTTCACGCACAGCATCACGCCGAACCAGACCAGCGCCGCCGTGGCGGCTGCCTCGGGGTTGCCGCCCATCGAATCGGCCACCACCGGCGCCAGGATCTTCACGGCCACCGGGGCCAACATCGGCACCACGATGAACGCGATCTCGAAGAAGTCCAGGAAGAACGCCAGGAAGAAGATGAACAGGTTGACGACGATCAGGAAGCCAACCCAGCCGCCCGGCAGCGAGGTGAACAGATGTTCCACCCACGCGCCACCGTCCACGCCCTGGAACACCACCGAAAAGCAGGTGGAGCCGATCAGGATGAACACGACCATCGCGGTGATACGCGCGGTGGACTGGTAGGCCTCTACGATCAGCAGGCGCAGGTCGGTCAGCTGGCCGGCGCGGATCAGGATCCACAGCAGCACCAGGTAGGCCAGCGCCAGCGGAATCCGGAACGCATGCGAGCCGAACGCGAAGAAGCCGACAGCAGCCGCCACCGCCGTCGCGGCAATGCCGACGCGGTAGATGTTGCGGTCGATCTTGTTGAAACCCTTGGCGCGGATCACAGCCAGCACCAGCGCGCCAACAGCGCCCATCGCGCCCGATTCGGTTGGGGTGGCGATACCGAGCATGATCGTGCCCAGCACCAGGAAGATCAGCACCGCGCAAGGGATGATGCCGCGCAGGCACTTGGCCCACAGCGGCCAGCCACGCAGCGTGCGCGCTTCCTCGGGCACCGGCGGCAGCCAGTCGGGCTTGATGCGGGTCAGGATGAACGTGTACAGCGCGAACAGCAGGATCTGGACGACCGACGGACCCCAGGCGCCCAGGTACATGCTGCCCACGTCGGCGCTACCGGCCGGCGTCTTGAGCTGGTCGGCCAGCACCACCAGCACCAGCGACGGCGGCACCAGCTGGGTGATCGTGCCCGATGCGGCCAGCACGCCCGTGGCGTATTTCATGTTGTAGCGGTAGCGCATCATCACGGGCAGCGAGATCATCGCCATGGCGATCACCTGCGCCGCCACCGTGCCGGTGATCGCGCCCAGGATAAAGCCGACGATGATCACCGAGTAGCCCAGGCCGCCGCGCACCGGACCGAACAACTGGCCCATGGAGTCGAGCATGTCCTCGGCGAGCCCGCATTTCTCCAGGATCGCGCCCATGAAGGTGAAGAACGGAATCGCCAGCAGCAGCTCGTTGGCCAGCACGCTGCCGAACACGCGGCTGGGCACGGCCTGCAGGAACTGCACCGGGAAGTAGCCCCATTCGATGGCCAGGAAGCCAAAGGCCAGGCCGACCGCCGAGAGCGAGAATGCGACCGGGAACCCGATCAGCATGAATACCACCAGGCCGCCGAACATGAGCGGCGGCATATATTCCAACGGAATCATTATTGCACCGGCCTTTCGTATTTCGATTCGATGCGCACCAGGCCCTTGAGGGCGGCGAAGCGCTTGATCAGTTCGGAAATCCCCTGCAGCGTGAGCAGGGCAAAGCCGATGGGCACCACGAGCTTGATCGGGTATCGGGGCAGACCGCCCGAGTTGCCCGACTGCTCCAGGATGCGCCACGAAGGCAGGAACAGCGATTCCCACGACAACCACGTAAAGAGGATCGTGGACGGCAGCAGGAACACCACGATGCCGAAGATGTCGATCCAGTGCTGCGCGCGTTCGGACACGTTGCCGTAGATCAGATCCACGCGCACGTGCTCATTGCGCTGAAACGTATACGAGGCGCCGAACATGACTGCAATGGCAAACATGTACCACTGCAGTTCCAGCGGCCAGTTGTCGCTCAAGTTGAAGCCGTAACGGAGCAGGGCGTTCCCTGCGCTGACCAGACACGACAGCAGGATCATGATGTTTGCAAGCCTGCCCGTGTGCTGGTTCAACCTGTCGATCTGCCGTGACAGACCAAGCAAGTAATTCATGGGTTGTCTCCCCCTGTTCTAATGCGCCGGTTAGTGTATCTGTAACAAATTATGTGGGGGCTAGGGGATTGTCCTAGCGGTCTGCGATGCACCCACGGTTTCTCCCCTCTCCCACCTGTGGGAGAGGGTCTGGGGGAGAGGGCCCGGCGGTGCAAATTGCGATGCCGTGGCAAGCAGAGCCGCTGGCCCTCTCCCCCAACCCCTCTCCCGCGAGGCGGGAGAGGGGAGCCCGGCCTGGTGAGCGTACAGACGAAAAAAAGCCGCTGGCCCTCGGGGCTCAGCGGCTTTTTTACGACGCAGTCTTACGTGAAACTTACAGCGTCTTGCGTGCGGCGGCGATGGCGGCGCGGACCTGGTCGGGGGCGGTGCCGCCGATGTGGTTGCGCGATGCGACCGAACCTTCCAGCGTCAGCACGGTGTGCACGTCATCACCAATCAACGATGCCTTGTCGCCCAGGCCGGAAACCTGGCGCAGCTCGTCCACGGTCAGGTCGGCCAGGTCGCAGTGGCGGTCGTCGCAGGCGCGCACGGCGTGGGCCACGGCCTCGTGGGCGTCGCGGAACGGCAGGCCGCGCTTGACCAGGTAGTCGGCCAGGTCGGTGGCGGTGGCGTAGCCCTGCAGCGCGGCGGCGCGCATGGCGTCGGGTTTGACGCCGATGCCGGGCACCATGTCGGCGAAGATGCGCAGCGTGTCCACCACGGTGTCCACCGTGTCGAACAGCGGTTCCTTGTCTTCCTGGTTGTCCTTGTTGTAGGCCAGCGGCTGGCCCTTCATCAGCACCAGCAGGCCGTTCAGGTGGCCGTACACGCGGCCGGTCTTGCCGCGCGCCAGTTCGGGCACGTCCGGGTTCTTCTTCTGCGGCATGATCGAGCTGCCCGTGCAGAAGCGGTCGGCGATGTCGATGAAGCCGACGCGCGGGCTCATCCAGATCACCAGTTCCTCGCTGAAGCGCGAGACGTGGGTCATGATCAGCGACGCGGCAGCCAGGAATTCGATCGCGAAGTCGCGGTCGGACACGGCGTCCAGCGAATTGCGGCACACGCCGTCAAAGCCCAGTTGCTGGGCCACGAATTCGCGGTCGATCGGGTAGCTCGTGCCGGCCAGCGCGGCGGCGCCCAGCGGCAGGCGGTTCACGCGGCGGCGGCAGTCGGCCATGCGTTCGGCGTCGCGCGTGAACATTTCCACGTAGGCCATCAGGTGGTGGCCAAAGGTCACCGGCTGGGCCACCTGCAGGTGCGTGAAGCCCGGCAGGATCGTGTCGGCGTTCTTCTCGGCCAGGTCCAGCAGCGCGCCACGCAGGTCGCCCAGCAGGCCAATGATGTTGTCGATCTCGCTACGCAGCCACAGGCGGATGTCGGTCGCCACCTGGTCGTTCCGCGAGCGGCCCGTGTGCAGGCGCTTGCCGGCGTCGCCCACCAGGGCGGTCAGGCGCGCTTCGATATTGAGGTGGACGTCCTCGAGGTCGAGCTTCCATTCGAATGCGCCGGCCTCGATCTCGCCACGGATCTGCGTCATGCCGCGCTCGATCTCGGCGCGGTCGGCCTCGGCGATGATGCCCTGCTTTGCCAGCATGGCGGCGTGCGCCAGCGAGCCCTGGATGTCGAACAGCGCCAGGCGCTTGTCGAAGAAGACCGACGCAGTGTAACGCTTCACCAGGTCGGACATCGGTTCGGAGAAGCGGGCGGACCAGGCTTCGCCTTTCTTGGCAAGTTGGGAGGTCATGTCAGGGGCAGGGCGGAAAATCGGAAACGGCGATTATATCGCTTGAAGACTTGCGAATCGCCGCTGGTTGGTTCCCCTCTCCCGCGCGCGGGAGAGGGGTTAGGGGAGAGGGCCAGCGTTTCAAGATGCGGCAAAGGCAATTTGAACCGCTTTGCCCTCACCCCCGGCCCCTCTCCCGCCGTGCGGGAGAGGGGAGCAAACCGGCGGGAGAAGGGATGAAAGCGACTAAAAAAGCACAATCAACCGCTGTTCCGCAGCCCAGCCGCTACCCCATTAATCGTCAAGTGGATCCCGCGTCGCACGCGCACATCGTCGGCGTCCTTGCCGGCGCGGTAGCGCTTGAGCAGTTCCACCTGCAAGTGGTTCAGCGGGTCCAGGTAGGCGAAGCGGTTCTTGATCGAGCGGGCCAGCAGCGGATTCTCGGCCAGCCGTTCCGCGCGGCCGGTGATCAGGCTCAGCATGTCGCAGGTCAGGTGCCATTCGGCGCTGATGCGCGAGAACACGGTCTTGCGCAGCGCGGGGTCATCGCACAGCCCGGCATAGCGCGACGCCACGGCCAGGTCGGTCTTGGCCAGCACCATGTCCATGTTCGACATCAGCGTGCGGAAGAACGGCCAGGTCTTGACCATGCGCTTGAGCGTGGCCACGGCGGCCTTGCGGGCCTTTTCGTCGGGGGCGGCGTCCAGCATCGCCTTGACCGCGCTGCCAAAGCCGTACCAGCCCGGCAGCAGCAGGCGGCACTGGCCCCAGGAGAAGCCCCACGGAATTGCGCGCAGATCCTCGATCTTGCGGTTCTTCTTGTCCATCAGCTTGCGCGATGCCGGACGCGAACCCAGGTTCAGGTCAGCAATCTCGGTGATCGGCGTGGTGGCGAAGAAGTAGTCCTTGAAGCCCGGGGTCTCGTAGACCAGGTTGCGATAGGCCCGGAACGCGTGGTCGGACAGCTGCTGCATGATGCCTTCGAACGAGCCCAGCCCGGCCGGCGCGTTCTGCGTGGGCAGCAGCGAAGCCTCCAGCGTGGCCGCGATCACCGTTTCCAGGTTGCGCCGGCCGATCTCGGCGTTGGCGAACTTGCTATTGATGATTTCGCCCTGCTCGGTCAGGCGGATCTGGCCGTTCACGGTGCCCGGCGGTTGCGACAGGATGGCCTCGTAGGTCGGGCCGCCGCCACGGCCCACGGTGCCGCCGCGGCCGTGGAACAGGCGCAGCTTCACGCGGCGGTCCTCGAACAGCTTCACCAGCGCCAGCTCGGCCTTGTAGAGCTCCCAGTTCGACGTCAGGAAGCCGCCGTCCTTGTTCGAATCGGAATAGCCGAGCATCACCTCCTGCTCGACGCCATGATGCTTGATCACGGAATCGAAGCCCGGCAGGTCCAGCAGGCTCTGCATGATGCCGGCGGCGTTGCGCAAATCCTCGATGGTTTCGAACAGCGGAATGACCATCAGCTCCATGCGGGCCGGATCGGTCTTGCTGCCCAGCGTGCCGCGCAGCATGCCGGTTTCCTTCTGCAGCAGCATCACTTCCACCAGGTCGGACAGCGTCTCGGTGTGGGAAATGATGTAGTTGCGGGCCACGCGATTGCCGTAGCGGGCGCGCAGGTCGCGGGCCATGGCGAAGATGGCCAGTTCGTTGCGCGTTTGCTCGGAATAGCCGTGCCACGGTAGCGTCAGCAGGCGCGGCTGGCGCAGTTCGGCCAGCAGCAGCTCCACCTTGCGTTCCTCGGGCAGCGCGGCGTAGTCCGGCGCAATGCCGGCGGCCTTGAACAGTTCGGCGATCACGGCCTCGTGCACGTCGGACACCTGGCGCATGTCCACCGATGCCAGGTGGAAGCCGAAGATGGCGATGGCGCGCACCAGCGAGTCGATACGGCCACGGGCCAGCGCCTCGCCGTGATGCAGGCGCAGCGAATCGAGCACGATCTGCACGTCGGCCGCGAACGCCTCGGCGTTGTCGTACGGGGCCACGTCGGCCACCGGATGGCGCTGGGCCACATGGCCGGTCAGGCGTTCGGTAGTAGCCGCCAGGCGGGCGTAGATGCCGATCAGCGCGCGGCGGTACGGTTCGTCGGCGCGGTGTTCGGAATGGTCGGGCGATGCCTCGGCCAGCGCCAGCAGTTCCGGGCTGGCGTCCACCATCAGCGACGACAGTGGCAGCTCGGCGCCCAGCGCATGCACTTCGTCCAGGTACCACTGCATGATCAGCGTGGACTGCTGCTGGGCGGCGTGCTCCAGCGTTTCGGCGGTGACGTTCGGATTGCCGTCGCGGTCGCCGCCAATCCATGAACCCATCTGCAGGAACGGCGCCAGCGGCGCCGGTGGCGAACCGGCCTTGCCTCGGCGCGGGAAGACCGCGGCGATGTCTTCTTCCATTTCCGCCATCAGGCGCGGAATGCCCTCCAGGAACGTGGTGCGGTAATAGGAGAGTGCATTCTCGATCTCGTCCACCACCATCAGCCGCGTGTTGCGCAGCATGCGGGTCTGCCATAGCGTGGTCACCCGGGCGCGCAGTTGCGCCGTGTTGTGGTCGCGCTCGCGCGCCGTCATCGGCAGGTCGCGCTCGGCCAGCAGGCGGGCGATCTCGCGCTCGGCGTCGAGGATGGACTTGCGCTGTACTTCGGTCGGGTGCGCAGTCAGCACCGGCATGATCAGCGCGCCGTCCAGGAACTCGCGCAGTTGCTTACCGGTCACCCCGGCCGCATCGATGGCCTGCAGCGCGCGGGCCAGGCTGCCCGGCTGCGGCGGCGATCCGGCCAGCGCATGCACGCGGCGGCGGCGGTTGTGGTGCTGGTCCTCGGCGATATTGGCCAGGTGCGAGAAATAGCTGAACGCGCGCACCACCGAATTGGTCTGGTCGCGCGACAGGCGCTTCAGCAGGCGGTCCAGCTCCGCGCCGGCGGCGCGGTCGTTCTCGCGGCGGAACCGCACGGCGGTCTGGCGGATGGTTTCCACCAGTTCAAAGGCGGCGTCGCCTTCCTGCTCGCGCACGCAGTCGCCCAGCAGGCGGCCCAGGAAGCGGATGTCCTCGCGCAGCGGCACGTCCTTGTCGGCGGTGCGCCGGGCCGGTGCGACGGTATTGCCTTCCGGGGTCACCACGGACAGCGTGGGCTTGCCGGCAGGCTTGGCATTGCGGGTGGGGGCTTTCCGGGGGGTGGCACCAGGGGTGGTGCCGGGCACGTCATGCTGGCCTGAGGCTGGCTTAACTGACTTGCGGCCGGTGGACGATCGGGCACGGCCGGGGGCGCGCGCAGCAGGCTGCGTCATTCAATATCTCCTCTTCTGCGTTGCTTATAGGTATCGATCTCCCGACACGCCGTGCCGGGTTTCGACCGGCATCAACCGCGTGCCGGAAAGTCACTTTGGATCTGGCAATCTGGCGGTTTTGCGAGGGGGTGCGTGCTAACATGCGCGCATGCAAGCACCTGCCCAACCGTCTTCTTCCGCTGCAGCGTCAAGCAGCATGCCACATAAGCTCGTCATCGCCTCGCGCGAAAGCCGGCTGGCGATGTGGCAGGCTGAATATGTGCGTGCTGCGTTGCAACAATACTATCCCCAATGCGATGTGTCCATTCTTGGAATGACGACAAGGGGTGATCAAATTCTCGACAGGACCCTGTCCAAAGTAGGCGGCAAGGGGCTGTTCGT
The DNA here is from genome assembly GCF_022179805.1 of Cupriavidus pauculus. Classification (GTDB taxonomy): domain Bacteria; phylum Pseudomonadota; class Gammaproteobacteria; order Burkholderiales; family Burkholderiaceae; genus Cupriavidus; species Cupriavidus pauculus_E. The sequence goes on from NZ_BPUO01000001.1 coordinate 675,949, forward strand.
GAAAGAGCTGGAAGTTGCCATGGCCGAAGGCCGTGCCGACCTGGCCGTCCATTCGCTTAAGGACGTGCCGATGGAGCTGCCCGAGGGGTTTGCGCTGACCGCCGTGATGGAGCGCGAAGATCCGCGCGACGCGTTGGTCTCGTCGCAATTCGCCTCGCTCGACGAGATGCCGGCCGGTACGGTGGTCGGTACGTCGAGCCTGCGGCGCGAGGCCGCGCTGCGCAGCCGCTACCCGCATCTGGTGATCAAGCCGCTGCGCGGCAATCTCGATACCCGCCTGGGCAAGCTCGATCGTGGCGAATATGGCGCGATCATCCTGGCTGCGGCCGGGCTGAAGCGCCTGGGCCTGGGAGAGCGCATCCGTGCGCTGATCGAGCCCGACAGCTCGCTGCCCGCCGCCGGACAAGGCGCGCTGGGCATCGAGATCCGCGCCGACCGTCCCGAACTGGCCGCATGGCTGGCGCCGCTCAACCACATGCCGACAATGCTGGCGGTATCGGCCGAACGCGCGGTATCGCGCCGCCTGGGCGGATCCTGCCAGGTGCCGCTGGCCGCCCATGCGCGCTGGCATGACGCCACGCTGCAGCTCGATGCCTTTGTGGGCATGCCCGACGGCACGCGCAATGTGCGCGCCCATGCCATGGCACCGGTGGATTCGGTGCAGGCCGCCGAGCAACTTGGCGCGGCCGTGGCGGGCGACCTGCTGGGGCAGGGTGCCGACGCGGTACTGGCCGCGCTGTCGACGGCCGGACCTGCCTGAGGATCGCCCGATGCCCCGCCCGACCGTCGTAGTCACGCGACCCGCCGGGCAGTCCCGGCAATTGACCGAGGCGCTGCAGGCCGCCGGTCTCGATGTGCTTGGCTTTCCGCTACTGGCCATCGGCCCGGCCTCCGACGACGCACCGCTGCGCGCGGCGCTGACCCGGCTGGCCGACTATGCGCTGGTGGTCTTCGTCAGCCCGAATGCCGTGTCGTTCGCGCTCGATGCACTGGCCCAGGTACAGGACACCGCCGGCCAGGCGCAATGGCCCCGGGAAGTGCCCGTAGCCGTGGTCGGGCCGTCCAGCGTGGCGGCACTGGCCGAGCGCGGCATCGCCCCGCCCACGCACACCGTGGTCGCTCCGGTCGGCGCGCAGGCGGGCGAGGGGAATGGCGAAGGCGGCGCGGAAAGTGCCGACGCCGCGCCACGATTCGATTCCGAAGCCCTCTGGTCGCAACTGGACACCACCCCCGGCGCCTTTGCCGGGCGCCGCGTGCTGATCATTCGCGGCAATGGCGGCCGCGATTGGCTGGGCGACCGCCTGCGCGAAGCGGGCGCCACGGTCGACGCCGTGGAAGCGTACAACCGTACGCTGCCGGAGCCCACGGGCATGCAATGGCAGGCCGTGCGTGACAGCCTCAAGGCCGACGCCCCGCCTTACGCCTGGCTGCTGACCAGTTCCGAAGCCGTGCGCAACCTCGACGCCCTGGCGCGCCTGCACCTGTCGCCTCAGGAACACGAACGCCTGAAGCAGATGCAGTGCGTGGCGCCGCATGCGAGAATTGCCGCGCAGGCTCAGGCGCTGGGTTTCGCCCATGTATTGCCCGCGGCGCCCGGCGATGCCGGCCTGCTGGCCGCGTGCACGCAGTGGGGCAATGCCCATGCGGGGCCCGCGGCGCCGCTGGCCGCACCCGTATCCGCGCCGGTGGCAACGGCCCCGGCCAGCGTCGTACCGGTGCCGGCGCCCGCGCCGGCAGCCACAGAATCAACAGGGTCCTCCGGACCCACGACAACGAAGGTCGAACGCGTGACGCCAGACACTACGTCCCCTCCGTCGAGCCAGGCCGCACCGTCCGGTGCCGCCGGCACGCCTTTCGCCACGCACGCCCCCGCGTCGCATGCCGGCAGCCGGCGCAACATGACAGCCTGGTGGCTGGTTGCCGTGGTCGTGGTGCTGGCCATTGCGGGCGGCTTCTTCTGGCTGCAGATGCGCGTGGAACACCTGACGCAGGAACTCGCGCGGCGCCAGCAGAGCAACGACACGCTGGTGCAGGAAACGCGCGTGCTGTCGAAGAACGCCCAGGACACCGTCAAGGAATTGCAGGCCAAGGTGGGTGCGCTCGACGGCCAGGTGGTGGAGGCGCGCGACAAGCAGGCCGCGCTGGAACAGGTCTACCAGGACCTGATGCGTAACCGGGACGACTGGGAAATCGCCGAAATCCAGCAACTGCTGACCAACGCCGGCCAGCAACTGCAGCTCACCGGCAGCGTGCAGGTGGCGCTGGCCGCGCTGCAGAGCGCCGACGCGCGTCTGGCGCGTTCCGACAAGCCGCAGTACAACCAGTTGCGCCGCGCCATCGCGCGCGACATCGCCCGCATGAAGGCGGTGCCCGATACCGACCTGACCGGCGCGGCCATCAAGCTCGACGAATCCATCAACCAGATCGACGCGCTGCCGCTGCTGTCCGGCGAACGGATGCTCGACCGCGTGCCGGGCGAGAACGGCAAGCCTGCCGTACCCGAGGCCAAGGGCGCGTCGGCGCCGGCCGCCACGGGCAACGTGCTGACCCGCACATGGGATTACGTGCTGGCCGAGCTGGGCCAGGTGATCCGCGTGCGCAAGGTGGACGACACCAATGCGCTGCTGCTGTCTGGCGACCAGGGCTGGTTCCTGCGTGAGAACGTCAAGCTGCGCCTGCTGAACGCGCGGCTGGCGCTGCTGTCGCGCAACGAGCCGGTGTTCCGCAATGACCTGGCCGCGGCCCAGGCGATGATCGGCCGCTATTTCGATACCCGCTCGCGCCGCGTGCAGGGCGTGCTGACGCTGCTCAAGCAGGCCCAGGCCAGCGCGGTGAGCGTGTCGTTGCCAACCATGGCCGAAAGCCTTGGCGCGCTGCGCGCGCTGAAGAAGGAGTAGCCGCATGCGACTGCTTTTCTGGGTGGCCGTACTGTTTGGCGGCGCCGTCGGGCTGGCGCTGTTCACACAGTTCAATCACAGCAATGTGGTGCTGTTCTATCCGCCGTACCGCGTGGAGATGTCGCTGAACCTGGCGATTGCGCTGCTGTTGCTGGCCTTCTTCGTGGTCTGGACGGTCATGTCCACGGTGCGCCATCTGTCGGAGATGCCGCGCCGCGCGGCGGCGTACCGCGAGCGCAGCCGCATGAGCAAGGCGCAGGCCGCGATGCGCGAGTCGATCGAAAACCTGTTTGCCGGCCGCTTTGCCCGCGCCGAACGCGCGGCCAAGGAAGCCCAGGCATGGCCCGAACAGGCGCAGACGGCAGCCTTGGTGGGCGCCCGCGCCGCGCACCGGATGCAGGAGTCGGAGCGCCGTGACGCGTGGATGTCGCAAGTGACCGACCCCGAGCGCGAGCAGGCGCGGCTGGTGTCGATGGCCGAACTGCTGGTGGATGCACGCGACCCCGAAGGCGCGCTGGAAACCATCGCCCAGCTGCAGGAAAAGGGCGGTCGCCAGATCCACGTGCAGCGCATCGCGCTGCGCGCGCACCAGCACCTGAAGAACTGGACCGAAGTGCTGCGTCTGGCGCGCTCGCTGGAAAAGCGCAATGCGCTGCATCCGGTGCTGGCGCTGCGGCTCAAGCAGATGGCCGTGGAAGCCATGCTCGACGAGCGCCGGCATGACGCGGAGTCGCTCTATCACTTCTGGCGATCCCTTTCGGCCGACGAACGGCACGCCGTGCGCATCGCCGAGCAGGCCGCGCGCTATTTCTCGGCGCTGAACCGCCAGAACGAGGCCCGCCGCATCGTCGAGGAAGCGCTCAAGCACAACTGGGACAGCCGGCTGGTGCAGCGCTACGCCGATTGCGCCGAGCCGGGCAAGGCGCTGCCGCAGATCCAGCAGGCCGAGAAATGGCTGGTCGAGCATCCGAACGATGCCGATCTGTACTACACGCTGGGCGTGCTGTGCCTGGGCGAGCAGCTCTGGGGCAAGGCCCAGTCGAACTTCGAGCGCGCGCTGAAATACGCGCACCGAGACGACCAGCGCCGCATCTGCGTGCGCGCGCATCTGGCGCTGGCGCGGCTGTTCGAGGAAACCGACCGCCCCGAAGAAGCGCAGAAGCACTACAGGGAAAGCGCGATGCTGGCGGCTTGAGCGCCAGCGATATGGCTAGCGATAGCGGTAGCGACTGAATCCCGATGTCTTGCTCCCCTCTCCCTCCGGGAGAGTGGCCGGGGGTGAGGGCCTGCGGTTCAAATTCGACAAGCCGCAACTAGCACCGCAGCGCCCTCACCCCCACCCCCTCTCCCACGTCGTGGGAGAGGGGAGCAAGACAGCAGCAAGCCAGGTTCCCAGCCGGCTCAATCTCCAGCTATCTTCTTCCCCTTCACCGCCCCATATCGCTCCAGCGTCTCCATCCTGGCGATGCTGTGCTGCACGATGGGCTGCGGATAGTTCTCTCCCAGCTTCACGCCCGCCGCCGCCAGTACATCGTCCGGCGCCGTCCATGGCGCATGGATGTACTTGTCCGGCAGGTTCGCCAGCACCGGCAGGTACTTGCGGATGAATCGCCCCCGCGGATCGAATTTTTCCGACTGCGTGACCGGGTTGAAGATGCGGAAGTAGGGCTGGGCATCGCAGCCGGTCGACGCCGCCCACTGCCAGCCGCCGTTGTTTGCCGAGAAGTCGAAATCGTTGAGCTGGTCGGCAAAGTACTGCTCGCCGCGCCGCCAATCCACGCCAAGGTCTTTCACCAGGAAGCTGGCCGTGACCATGCGTAGCCGGTTGTGCATGTAGCCGCTCTGGTTGATCTGCAGCATCGCGGCGTCCACGAGCGGATAGCCGGTGCGAGCCTGGCACCATGCGTCGAAATATTCGTCACCGGACTTCGTGTCGACCCAGTGGATCGCGTCGTACTCGGGGTGGAACGACTTGCCATCGGCCACGCGCGGATGGTGGTGCAGGATCATAAAATAGAAGTCGCGCCATATCAGCTCGGACAGCCAGACGGCGGCGCCGGCGCTGGCGGGGCCGCCGCGCTGCACGGTGTCGTGCGCGGCTCTGGTCAACTGACGGATCGAGATCGTGCCGAAGCGCAGGTGCACCGACAGGTAACTCGGGCCACGCACCGCCGGAAAGTCGCGGCGCTGGCCGTAGTCGCCCATGCGCGCCTTGAAATCCTCGAACAGCGCCTGCGCGCCTTCCGTGCCGGTTGGCATGGCGATATCGGTCAGGTTGCTCGGCGCAAAGCCCAGCGATTCCAGCGTGGGCAGCGGCTTGTGATGGGCGGCCGGCACTGGCGCCAGGGCGCGGATATACGGTTGGACCGGGTAGGTGCGCAGGTCGAATGGCCGCACGGCCTTGAGCCAGGCGTTCTTGTAGGGCGTGAACACGCTGAACGGCTGGCCCTGGCCTGTCAGGATCTCGCTGGCCTCGAAGACGACCTGGTCCTTGAAGGTGAGCAGTTCGCGGGAGTCGGCGGCCAGCGCCCGGCGCACCACCGCGTCGCGGTCGTTGGCGGCGGGCTCGTAGTCGTGGTTGGTGAACACCGCCTCGGCGTCGAGTTGCGCCGCCAGCTTCGGAATGGCATCGCGCGCCGTGTCGTCGAGCACGATCAGGCCGCCTCCGGCGTCGGTCAGCGCCTGCCGCAGCGATTCCACGGATTTCAGGATGAATTCGACCCGGCGGTCGGCTTTCAGGCCGCGTTCGACCAGCGGATCCAGGATTTCGCGGTCGAAGACGAAGACGCACCACACCTGCCGGCAGTGCTTGAGGGCATAATGCAGCGCCGCGTGGTCGTCCACGCGCAGGTCGCGCCGGAACCAGACCAGGCCGCGCGCGAATTCCCGGTCAATCCGGTAGGGCAGGCGTCCATCCGGTTCGGGAGCAGGGGAAGGTGATCTTGGCATCGCCGTAACCTAACATAGCCAACAGTCCTTCCGTACGCAGTCATCACATTACCCATGGCCACAGTCACACTCGACCGCATCCTGCAATCCCAAGGTTTTGGCACCCGCCGCTATTGTGGCGACCTGGTGGAGGCAGGGCTCGTCGAGGTCAATGGCACGCTCTGCGAGGACCCGGGCGCACGCTTCGAGGTGGATGGCCTGCAACTGAAAGTCGACGGCGAGGAATGGCTGGCCTGCACCAAGGCCTACCTGATGCTGAACAAGCCGACCGGCTACGAATGCTCGCAGCGACCGCGCCACCATCCCAGTGTCTACAACCTGCTGCCGGTGCCGCTGCGCCAGCGCGAGGTACAGGCCGTGGGCCGGCTGGATCACGACACCACCGGCCTGCTGTTGCTGACCGACGACGGCCAGTTCATCCACGCCCAGACGTCGCCCAAGAAGCAGGTGCCCAAGGTCTACGAGGTAGCCACGTTTGATCCGGTGACCCCGGAGCAGGTACAGGCGCTGCTGGCTGGCGTGAAACTGGACGACGAACCGGAGGCGATCGCCGCGCATGCCTGCGAAGCCACCGGCGAGCGCAGCCTGCGGCTGTCGTTGCTGCAGGGCAAGTACCATCAGGTCAAGCGCATGGTGGCCGCCGCCGGCAACCATGTAACCACGCTGCATCGCAGTGCCATCGGCGGGCTGCAGCTTGACCCCGCGCTGGCACCGGGCGAGTGGCGCTGGCTGACCGCCGAGGACATGGTGGCACTGAAGTCGCCGGGCGGCTGAGGCCGTTGCCGCCGCGCCGCGCGCTGCACTTGTGCGCAGAAGTTTTCCGCGGCAGCCGGGGTGCGATTTGGTAGAATGCAAGCCATGGCGACGCCCGAAGCTTCCATCAATCTCACCAATCAGTTCCTGATTGCCATGCCAGGCATGGCCGATCCGACGTTTTCGGGCTCCGTTGTCTACCTGTGCGAGCATAACGAGCGTGGTGCGCTTGGCTTGGTGATCAATCGGCCGATCGACATCGACATGGCCACGCTGTTCGACAAGATCGATCTCAAGCTCGAAATCCAGCCTGTTGCCCACCAGCCGGTCTACTTCGGCGGCCCGGTGCAGACCGAGCGCGGCTTTGTGCTGCATGACCCGGTTGGCATCTACGTGTCGTCGCTGGCCGTACCCGGCGGACTGGAAATGACCACTTCCAAGGACGTGCTCGAAGCCGTGGCCAATGGCAGTGGCCCGCACCGGTTCCTGCTGACGCTCGGTTACGCGGGCTGGGGCGCCGGGCAGCTCGAGGACGAACTGAGCCGCAATGGCTGGCTGACCGTCCAGGCCGATCCCGAAATCATTTTCAGCGTGCCGCCCGAAGAGCGCTTCGCGGCAGCCGTGCGCCTGCTTGGCATCGATGTGACGATGCTGTCGGGCGAGGCCGGGCATGCCTGAGCAGGCGGGGCGCGAGACGCCCCGCGACGGCACGGTGCTCGCGTTCGACTACGGCGAGAAAAAAATTGGCGTGGCGCTCGGGAATTTCATCACCCGGCAAGCTAGCGCCCTGACCATTATTCCGAACGTGACGGTCGAGGGCCGCTTCGAGGCCGTTGGCGCGCTGATCCAGGAATGGTCGCCCGTGCGGCTGGTGGTTGGCATGCCGGTGAACCCCGATGCCGGACCCGATGACGCCGAACAGGCTTCGATGCGGCTTGCGCGCCGCTTTGGCAATCAGTTGAACGGACGCTTCGACCTGCCCGTGGAATGGGTGGACGAGCGCTACTCGTCGCGCGTCGCCTCGATGGCCGGGGCCAGGCGCGGGGCGCTGGACGCCGAGGCCGCGCGGATCATCCTGCAACAATACTTCGACGAATTCCCGCTATGACCCAGACCTCCAACTTCGACGCCGAGGCGCTGTACCACGCGCTGCGCGACCAGGCCCAGGCCCTGATGCCGTCGGGTGACCGCGCCCGCTGGTCCGTGGCTGGCATCTACTCCGGCGGCGCCTGGATTGCCGAGCGGCTGGCGGCGGACCTGAAGCTGGGCGAGCACGGCGTGATCAACGTGGCGTTCCACCGCGACGACTACGCCAAGAAGGGCCTGCACAGCCAGGCGCAGCCCACCACATTGCCGTTCGATGTGCAGGACCGCAACATCCTGCTGATCGACGACGTGCTGGCCACGGGCCGCACGATCCGCGCTGCCGTGAACGAGCTGTTCGACTACGGGCGCCCGGCCCGCGTGGCGCTGGCCGTGCTGGCCGACCGCGGCGGCCGGGAACTGCCGTTCGCCGCCGAATATGCCGCGGCCACCATCGAACTACCGCAAGACAAGACCCTGGTGCTGTCCCGGCAAGGTGAAGGCGCCGCCATGCGCTTCGCCTTTGCCACCGAAGCACGCACCTGAGTGTCAACCCGAGACGCCGTCCGAGCGTCAAGCATCGAAGCCTTACCCGTACCAAATTCGCCAGACCGACCCGCGCCCACCTGCCCATGACCAAGATGTTCCGCAACCCGCAGCTCACCAGGAACGGCGAGCTCAAGCACCTGCTGTCGATCGAGGGGCTGTCGCGTGACATGATCACGCACATCCTCGATACCGCCAGCCAGTTCGTGTCGCTGTCCGACTCCGATCGCGACGTCAAGAAGGTGCCGCTGCTGCGCGGCAAGAGCGTGTTCAACCTGTTCTTCGAGAACTCCACCCGCACGCGCACGACGTTCGAGATCGCCGCCAAGCGCCTGTCGGCGGACGTGCTGAACCTGAACATCAACGCGAGCTCGACCAGCAAGGGCGAATCGCTGCTGGACACCATCAACAACCTGTCGGCGATGTCGGCCGACATGTTCGTGGTGCGCCACGCCAGCTCCGGCGCGCCCTACCTGATCGCCGAACACGTGGCGCCCCACGTGCACGTGATCAACGCCGGCGACGGCCGCCACGCGCATCCGACGCAGGGCCTGCTGGACATGTACACGATCCGGCATTTCAAGAAGGATTTCACGAACCTGACCGTGGCCATCGTCGGCGACATCCTGCACTCGCGGGTGGCGCGCTCGGACATCCACGCGCTGACCACGCTGGGCGTGCCGGAAGTGCGGGCCATTGGCCCGCGCACGCTGCTGCCGTCCGGTCTGGAGCAGATGGGCGTGCGCGTCTTCCACAACATGGAAGAAGGCCTGAAGGGCGTGGACGTGGTGATCATGCTGCGCCTGCAGAACGAACGGATGAGCGGCGCGCTGCTGCCTTCGGCCCAGGAGTACTTCAAGGCCTACGGCCTGACGCCCGAGCGCCTGGCGCTGGCCAAGCCCGACGCCATCGTGATGCACCCCGGCCCGATGAACCGCGGCGTGGAAATTGACTCCGCCGTGGCCGATGGCCCGCAATCGGTGATCCTGAACCAGGTGACCTTCGGCATTGCCGTGCGCATGGCCGTGATGGGCATCGTGGCTGGCAACAATGACTGAGCCGCATCTGGATACCACGAACAGCACACAGCGACAGAACATGAAGATTCACATCCAGGGTGGCCGCCTGATCGATCCGGCCGCGAACGTCGACGCCGAACAGGACCTGTACATCGCCGCCGGCAAGATCGTGGGCGTGGGCCAGGCCCCGACCGACTTCAATGCCAACCGGACCATCGACGCACGCGGCATGATCGTGTGCCCGGGCCTGGTCGACCTCTCGGCGCGTCTACGCGAGCCAGGCTACGAATACAAGGCCACGCTTGAGTCCGAAGTGGCGGCTGCCACGGCCGGCGGCGTGACCAGCCTGGTCTGCCCGCCCGACACCGACCCCGTGCTCGACGAGCCCGGCCTGGTCGAGATGCTCAAGTTCCGCGCACGCAAGCTGAACCAGACCCACGTCTACCCGCTGGGCGCGCTGACCGTGGGCCTCAAGGGCGATGCGCTGACCGAAATGGGCCAGTTGACCGAAGCCGGTTGCGTGGGCTTCAGCCAGGCCGAGGTGCCGATCAAGGACACCAAGGTGTTGCAACGCGCGATGCAGTACGCGCAGACGTTCGGCTTCACGCTGTGGCTGCGCCCGGAAGATCCGTTCCTGGGCGGCGGCGTGGCGGCCAGCGGCGCCGTGGCGTCGCGCCTGGGCCTGTCGGGCGTGTCGGTGATCGCCGAGACGGTGCGCCTGCATACGATCTTCGAGCTGGTACGCACGACGGGCGCGCGCGTCCACCTGTGCCGCCTGTCGTCGGCCGCCGGGCTGGAACTGGTGCGCCAGGCCCGCAAGGAAGGCCTGCCGGTGACGTGCGACGTCAACATCCACCATGTGTCGCTGACCGACATGGACATCGGCTTCTTCAATAGCCAGATGCGCTTCACGCCGCCGCTGCGCAGCGCGCGCGACCGCGACGCCATCGTGGCCGCGCTGGCCGACGGCACCATCGACGCGTTGTGCTCCGACCACACCCCCGTGGACGACGACGAGAAGCTGCTGCCGTTTGCCGAAGCCACCCCCGGCGCCACCGGCCTGGAACTGCTGCTGCCGCTGACGCTGCGCTGGGCCAGCGAGCACAAGGTGCCGCTGGTGAAGGCGCTGGCCCGCATCACCAGCGAGCCGGCCCGCGTGATCGGCCTGCACGCCGGTTCGCTCACGACGGGCAATGCCGCCGACGTCTGCGTGTTCGACCCGAAGCACGTCTGGAAGGTGGAGCGCGCCGCGCTGAAGAGCCAGGGCAAGAATTCGCCGTGGCTCGGCTACGAAATGGAAGGGCGCGTGCGCACGACACTGGTCGACGGCCAGGTCGTGTACGAGCAACGCTGACCAGCCGATGACCGGCAAGGCAACCGGGGTCTGACGATGATCTGGTTACGCAAGCTGCGGCTGGGGTGGCATTTGCTGCGGGGGATGTTCGTCTGCGCCACGGTTTTCCCGTGGGCAAGCGCTCACCTGCGCGAGCGCCTGATCCGCAACTGGTCTCGCAAGCTGCTGGCGATCTGCGGCATCGAGGTGGAAGTCCAGGGGCTGGCGCCGGGCCAGTCCGTGCCGCATGGCGCGATGCTGGTGTCGAACCACATCTCCTGGCTCGACATCTACGCAATCCATTGCTGGCAGCCGGTGCGCTTTGTCGCCAAGTCGGAAATCCGTAGCTGGCCGATCATCGGCTGGCTGTGCGACAAGACCGGCACGATCTTCATCGAACGCGGCCGCAAGCGCGACGCCCATCGGGTATTGCATCACATTACCGAAGTCATGCAGCAGGGTGACCTGGTGTGCGTGTTCCCGGAAGGGACAACCACGGACGGCAGCAAGGTGCTGCCATTCCACGCCAACCTGATGCAGGCGGCAGTAGCCGGCGGCCTGCCAGTGCAGCCGCTGGGGCTGAGCTACGTGGACGCCGCGACGGGCAAGCCAACGCTGGCGCCGGCCTACATCGACGACATTACGCTGGTGGAATGCCTGGACGCCATCCTGCGATCGCCCCCCATCAAGGTGCGGTTGACGCTGGGGCCCCAGCTGCTGGCGCATTCGGCCAGTCGAAGGGAGTTGGCGGAGGCGGCGCGGGATGTGGTGATGCATCTATGCACCGGCACCCCGGAAGCAGCCATGGATGTGGCGCAAAGGTTGCATGAAATGCCCGCGGCGCTACCTCAGGCCGTCACTGCCACGTCTTGACCCGCTAGTCGTCCCCGCTCGCGCGGGGATGGCGTTTTCAGGCAAGCGGGTCAGAATACTGCGGGCAATCGACCTGGATGACCGCCCGCGCATCCGGATCGCGCGCCAACCTGGCAGCGGTCAGCTTGCCTCCCCAGACACAGCCGGTATCGAGCGCCATCAAATCAGGGCGCAAGACCAGGCCAAGCGTCGACCAGTGCCCGCACACCACGGTGGTGTTGCCGGCGGTGCGTCGTCCCGGAACATCGAACCACGGCATGACGCCGGCCGGCGCCTTGCCGAGCCCTTCCTTGGTCTTGAGATCCATCACGCCGTCCGCGGAGCAAAAACGCAGCCGGGTCAGCGCGTTGACCACCACCCGGTGACGCTCGATTCCGCGGAGGCTGTCGTCCCAGCGGTCAGCCGCGTTGCCGAAGACGTCCGCCAGAAATCCTTGCCAATTGGCACCTTGTAGTTCGGCTTCGACTTCTCGGGCCAGATCAACGACCTGGCTCGCCGTCCACTGCGGCAGAACACCAGCGTGGACAATGAGGAAGTCATTTTCGTGGATCGCCAGAGGCTGATGGCGTAACCAGGTGAGTAAGTCATCACAATCGGGCGCCGAAAGGATGTCATCCAGGGTGTCGGATTTCCCTTTCTTGCGAACCCCGGCGGCTACGGCAAGCAGGTGGATGTCGTGGTTGCCAAGGACGGTTTGCGCACTGGGGGCCAACGATTTCACCGTGCGCAGGGTGTCTAGCGACGCCGGGCCACGGTTGACGAGGTCGCCGACGAAGCGGAGCGGCACGTCGGGAGGAAGTTGGGCGAGCAGATCGTGAAGGGAAGGGGCACAGCCCTGGAGGTCGCCGATGGCGAACCCGGATTTATGTGGTCTATGATTCTCAATATTTATCATTGACTTGGATAATTACCGCGTGAACCAAGTGCGTCAACGTAGACGTGCACTCAGCCAAAATGTAGCGCGTCAAGCGTTACAACACGCTACAAAAAGTTCGACCTAGGGCTCAGGTTGGGGGCGTGGCTCAGATAGAATACCGCCACTCCAAAAGGACTTAAGGATTCTGCCATCCTCCCACAGGAACAGGCGGACGGCCGACTATTGTCGGCAAATCGAAACATATCGAAGGCAGGGAGCAAGGATTTTGTCGCATATTTTGGTCACGGGCGGAGCGGGTTTTATCGGCGCCAATTTTGTTCTCGACTGGCTGGCACAGCCGGGCGCGGACAGCATTGTGAACGTCGACAAGCTGACGTACGCGGGGAACCTCAAGACGCTGGCGTCGCTCGATGGCGATGCGAGGCATGTGTTCGCGCAAACCGACATTTGTGACCGCGCCGCCCTTGATCAACTGCTGAATACCTACCAGCCGCGCGCCGTTGTGCACTTTGCGGCTGAAAGCCATGTAGATCGTTCCATCCACGGTCCGGCAGACTTCATCCAGACGAACATCGTAGGAACCTTTACGCTGCTGGAGGCCGTCCGTGCCTACTGGGGCAAGGAGAGCGCCGCAAAGTCGGACTTCCGCTTTCTTCACGTCTCCACCGACGAGGTATTCGGATCGCTGGGTTCGCAGGATCCGCAATTTTCGGAATCGACGGCCTATGCGCCGAATAGCCCGTACTCGGCTTCGAAGGCCGCCTCTGATCACCTGGTTCGCGCCTATCACCATACGTACGGCCTGCCGGTCGTGACGACGAACTGTTCGAACAACTACGGGCCGTACCATTTCCCCGAGAAACTGATCCCGCTGATGATCACCAACGCGCTGGCAGGCAAGGCGCTGCCCGTGTATGGCGATGGCCATAATGTGCGCGACTGGTTGTATGTGGGAGACCACTGTAGCGCGATCCGCGAGGTATTGGCGCGCGGCCGTCTTGGCGAGACCTATAACGTCGGCGGCTGGAACGAGAAGACCAATCTCGAGGTTGTGCATACCTTGTGCGATCTGCTCGACGAGCTCAAGCCCAAGGCGACAGGCTCCTATCGCGACCAGATCGCGTTCGTGAAGGATCGGCCGGGCCACGATCGTCGATATGCCATCGATGCCCGCAAGCTGGAGCGCGAACTGGGCTGGCGGCCCGCTGAAACGTTCGAGACTGGCCTGCGCAAGACCGTCTGCTGGTATCTGGACAACCAGGCGTGGGTACAGGATGTGGTCTCCGGTGAATACCGGAACTGGGTGGCGAAGCAATATGCAGCGTAAGGCGTCCACTCCCACGATTCTTGTAACAGGAAGCAACGGTCAGGTCGGGTTCGAACTTCGACGCAGTCTTGTACCTCTGGGCAACGTTGTCGCGCTCGATCGGGCAGCGTGTGATCTGTCGCGCCCTGCCGTGGTGCGCGATATGTTGCGTGCCTTGCAGCCAACGGTAATTGTCAACGCGGCAGCCTACACGGCAGTAGACCAGGCGGAGACCGATTCTGGTCGCGCATTCGCGATCAATGCCGAGGCACCGCGCGTGCTGGCGGAGGAAGCTCGCGCGCTGGGTGCGCTGCTTGTGCATTACTCCACCGACTACGTGTTCGCCGGCAGTGGCATCACGCCGTATGTGGAATCTGATGCCACGGATCCACTATCGGTGTATGGAAAGAGCAAACTGGCGGGTGAAGAAGCCATTGCTGAAACCGGCGCCCAGTCGATCATCCTGCGAACTTCGTGGGTAGCGGGCGCGCACGGCGGGAACTTCTGCAAGACCATGTTGAAGCTGGGTCGAGAGCGTGAGACGCTGCGGGTGATCGCGGATCAGTTCGGCGCACCAACCACCGCGGCGCTGATTGCCGACGTGACAGCCCACATCGTGGACCGGGCATGGCTCCATGGAGATCGTGAGGCGCTTCCGTCTGGAATCTATCATCTCGCCGCGGCAGGTGAAACGTCGTGGCATGGCTATGCGACGGAAGTGCTTCGCTATGCGGCCAGCAAAGGCGTTGCTCTAAAAGTCGCGGCGGACGAGATCGTGGCTATTCCTGCGACAGCCTATCCGTTGCCGGCACCTCGACCATCTAATTCGAGACTGAGCACGGACAAACTGCGCGAGACATTCGAAGTTTATCTTCCGGACTGGCGGCAGGGTGTGCACTACCTGCTTGACCAGATTCTTTCCTGATATCGAAATCATGCGCAAAGGCATTATCTTGGCCGGGGGCTCCGGTACCAGGCTCTATCCAATTACGAAGTCGGTGTCGAAGCAGCTCATGCCTGTGTACGACAAGCCGATGATCTACTATCCGCTATCCACACTGATGCTGGCGGGGATTCGTGACATCCTGATCATCTCCACGCCCGAGGACACCGGACGCTTCTCCGACATGCTTGGCGATGGTGCGCACTGGGGGCTCAATCTCCAGTACGCGGTGCAGCCGTCACCGGATGGACTTGCGCAGGCATTCATCATTGGCCGCGACTTTATTGGCAATGACCCGTCCACGCTGATCCTTGGTGACAACATTTTTCATGGGCATGACCTGGTGGCCCAGTTGAGTCGTACCGCGGCAAGGCGGGAAGGCGCCACCGTGTTTGCGTATCACGTGCACGATCCCGAACGCTATGGGGTGGTTGAATTCGATGAGCACTTCCGTGCGGTTTCGCTGGAAGAAAAGCCGATCAAGCCTCGCTCGAATTATGCCGTTACCGGATTGTATTTTTATGACAATCAGGTTTGCGACATTGCTGCCGAGGTTCGTCCGTCCGCGCGTGGCGAGCTCGAGATTACCGACGTCAACAAGCGCTACCTTGAACTGGGCAAGCTCGATGTCGAGATCATGGGTCGGGGCTATGCATGGCTCGACACCGGTACTCACGAATCGCTGCTGGAAGCTGCAACCTTCATTGCTACGCTGCAAAAGCGTCAGGGGCTCATGGTTGCATGTCCCGAAGAGATTGCTTACAGGAATCGATGGATCAGTGCGGAGCAGGTCGCCGTGCTGGCGAATCCGCTGTTGAAGAATTGGTATGGAAAATATCTCATGCAGGTGATCTCGGAGTCCGTGAAATGAATCTGACTGTCACTCCGACATCGCTGCCCGAGGTATTGGTGGTCGAGCCCAAGGTTTTTGGCGACGACCGTGGTTTCTTCTTCGAAAGCTTCAATGCGCGCGTCTTCGAACAGGCCACCGGTGTGACTCGGAGTTTTGTCCAGGACAATCATTCCCGGTCCAGCCACAATGTCCTACGCGGTTTGCACTATCAGGTACAGCACCCGCAGGGCAAGCTGATCCGTGCGCTGACGGGCGAGATTTTCGATGTCGCGGTCGACCTGCGACGCGGGTCTCCGCGTTTCGGCAAATGGGTCGGCATCCTGCTATCTGCCGCCAACAAGCGGCAACTCTGGGTGCCAGAAGGGTTTGCGCATGGCTTCGTGGTGGTGTCCGAGGAGGCCGAGGTTTTCTATAAGACCACCGACTACTGGTACCCCGAATATGAGCGTTCGCTGGCGTGGAATGACCCCGCCATTGGCATCGACTGGCCTCTGTCCGGTTCACCTGTACTCGCTGCCAAGGATGCGGCCGCTCCGGTGTTGGCCGGTGCGGACCTTCCAACCATGACAGGTGATCAGGCAGCATGATTTGCTATGTTTGGCCGTCGCCCGATTGCGCCCTGGTGCTGGAGTGAACCGCATGGCTGCGCGAGAGAAGATCCTGTTCTGTGGCAATTCGGCCTGGGGGATGTACCAGTTCCGCCACGGGGTTCTTGAGGCATTGATTGCCGATGGCTACGAGGTGCACGTAGTGGCCCCTGCGGACCATAATACAACGGCGCTGGAAGCGCTCGGCTGTGTCTTCCACGCAGTGCCGATGTCCCCCCAGGGCTACAATCCGCTGGAGGATTTGCGTCTTATATTCGTACTGAGTTCGCTGTACCGGCGCATCGGGCCGAAAGTCATTTTTCATTACACCATTAAGCCGAATATCTACGGATCGGTGGCGGCATGGCTGGCAGGCGCGAAGTCAATCGCAATCACCACCGGCCTTGGTTATGTATTTATCAATGTTGGCCTGGTGTCCTGGGTCAGCAAGCTGCTTTATCGGATTGCATTGCGCTTTCCACAAGCGGTCTGGTTCCTTAATCATGAAGATCGCGGCGCGTTTGTTACGGGGCGCCTGGTTGATTCGTCCAAATGTGCCGTATTACCGGGTGAAGGCGTAGACCTGACGTATTTCCGCCAGCTTTCCGAGCCGGCGGGACATGCCAAGGAGGGTTTCACGTTCCTGCTGATTGCCCGACTGCTTTGGGACAAGGGCATTGGCGAGTATGTGGAGGCTGCACGCCAACTACGACAGCGCTTTCCGAACGTGCGCTTTCAGTTGCTTGGGCCCGATGGCGCTTCCAATCCGAGTGCCATTCCTGTCGAGGAGGCGCTGCAATGGCAGGCGGAGGGTGTCATCGAATACCTTGGCGAAGCAAGCGACGTACGGCCAGCTATTGCCGCGGCGGGCTGCGTGGTGCTGCCTTCCTATCGCGAAGGTGTGCCGCGTGTGCTGCTGGAGGCCGCGGCAATGGAGTGCCCGATCATTGCGACGAATGTCCCGGGGTGCAAGGATATCGTGCAGCACGGCGTCAACGGGCTCCTGTGCGAAAGGCAGAGCGCCGAAGACCTGGCCAAGCAAATGGAAGCCATGCTTGCGCTAGGTGAGTCGGCGCGCCGCGCAATGGGCCGTGCAGGGCGCATGAAGGTGCAGCAAGAGTTTGATGTGAAGAAGGTGGTGGCCCACTATCGGAGCGTGATTCAGGCATTTGCCTGAAGAACGCTCTCGCCATCGCACTGACTACAAGATTCGACTACGGAACTGGTGATTTCAATGACGTTCATTCCGGTGATTCTGTCGGGTGGTGCCGGGACAAGGCTATGGCCGGTGTCCCGGGAATTTCATCCCAAACCGTTCATCCGCCTGCCGGATTCACAGAGCCTGCTGCAAAAGGCATTTCTGCGCGCGGCGGCGTTACCCGACGTTGCGGAAGTCCTCACTGTTACCAATCGCGAACTATTCTTCAAGACAGAAGATGAGTATCGTGAAATCAACGCAGCCCGCACGCCTGTTTCCTACATTTTGGAGCCGTTTGGTCGTAACACGTCTGCGGCCGTGGTCGCCGCGGCGCTGCATGCAGCCAGGACGCATGGTGACGATGCGGTCCTGTTGATTCTTGCAGCGGACCACCTGATTTCCGATCAGCTCGCGTTCGCCGAGGCCGTGGGCAAGGCGCGCGCGCTGGCGCTGGCGGGCCACTTGGTGACGCTGGGTATTCGTCCTGATGCCCCCGAGACGGGCTATGGCTATATCGAGGCTGATGGCAACCGTGTGAGCCGGTTCGTCGAGAAGCCGAGTGCAGAGAAGGCGGCCGAGTATCTTGCGGCGGGCAACTACTTGTGGAACTCGGGGATTTTCTGCTTCACCGCAGGAACAGTCCTGGCCGAGTTTGAGAAGTACGCTAGTGACGTTCTGGAGTCAATGCGCGACTGCCTGGCCGGATCACGCGTCGTAACGGCCGCGGGTATGTCGCAGACCGAGTTGTTGGCTGTCCAATTCGAAAAGGTGCCCAATATTTCGATCGACTACGCGTTGATGGAGAAGTCGGACAAGCTGGCCGTGGTCCCGTGCGAAATTGGTTGGAGTGATGTCGGGTCGTGGAATGCCATTGGTGCATTGGCGGGTGCAGACTGCAGCGGCAACTGCATCGAAGGCGAGGCGCTGTTGCACGATACCTCGAATTGCTATGTGCGTGGAGAGGACCGCGTGGTCGGCATGGTTGGTGTCAGTGACCTGGTGGTCATCGACACAGCCGACGCCTTGCTCGTGGCGCACAAGGATCGCACGCAGGAGGTGAAGGAAATCGTCCGCAAGCTCAGCGAGCGTGGCCACGAATCGAGCAAGATTCATCGGACGGTACACCGCCCGTGGGGGACATACACGGTAGTGGGAGGTGGCGATCGCTTCAAGATCAAGCGGATCGAGGTCAAGCCTGGCGCGTCGTTGTCGCTGCAGATGCACTACCACCGCAGCGAACATTGGATCGTGGTCAACGGCATGGCCAAGGTGATCAATGGCGAGCGCGAGATGCTGATAAACACCAACGAATCAACCTATATCCCGGCCGGCAATCGCCATCGACTGGAAAACCCCGGCAAGCTTCCGCTTGTGATGATCGAAGTGCAGTGCGGGGATTATCTGGCGGAAGACGACATCGTCCGCTTCGAAGACACATACGGCCGGATTTGATTAAAGGACACCGAATTTCTATGAGCAAAGTTGCACTGATTACAGGTATCACAGGACAGGATGGTGCCTATCTGGCCGAGTTTCTGCTTGCGAAGGGTTACCACGTCCACGGCATCAAGCGCAGGACGTCTCTGTTCAATACCGATCGTATCGACCATCTGTTCCATGATCCCCACTCCGGTGGCCCGAATATGGAGCTTCACCACGGCGACCTGACCGACTCCAGCAGCCTACTGCGCATCATCGCCAAGGTGCAGCCGACCGAGATCTACAACCTTGCGGCGCAGAGCCACGTGCAGGTTTCGTTCGAGGAGCCGGAGTACACCGCCAACTCGGACGGCATCGGTGCGCTGCGCGTGCTGGAGGCAATCCGGATCCTGGGCCTGGAAAAGACCGCGCGTTTCTATCAAGCTTCGACCTCGGAACTGTATGGTCTGGTTCAGGAAGTGCCCCAGAAGGAAACCACGCCGTTCTATCCCCGCAGCCCCTACGCCGTGGCCAAGTTGTACGCGTACTGGATTACGGTCAACTATCGCGAATCGTATGGGCTTTACGCATGCAACGGCATCCTGTTCAACCACGAAAGCCCGATTCGCGGCGAGACCTTCGTGACGCGCAAGATTACGCGAGCGCTGGCCCGCATCGCCTTGGGCATGCAGGACTGCCTGTATCTGGGCAACATGGATGCGCTACGCGACTGGGGGCATGCTCGTGACTATGTGACGATGCAATGGCTCATGCTGCAACAGGAAAAGCCCGAGGATTTCGTGATTGCCACGGGTGAGCAGCACAGCGTTCGCGAGTTCGTTGACCTCTCCGCTCGTGAACTGGGTATTACCCTGCGTTGGCAGGGCAAGGGCATCGACGAAATTGGCATCGTCGAGAAAGTAGAGAACGACACGTACGCACCGCACGTCAAGGTTGGCTCGACCATAGTCCGTGTGGACCCGCGCTATTTCCGTCCCGCGGAAGTGGAAACGCTGCTTGGTGACGCCACCAAGGCACGTGAAAAGCTCGGCTGGACACCGCAAACATCGTTCGCCGAGCTGGTGGCCGAGATGGCGAAGTCCGACGCCGTACTGGCGGCGCGAGAGAAGGCCGTGCTGGGCCGCGGCCTGAAGGTGTTCCGCCCGGATCTGGGGGAAAAGTAACGTGGCATCTGGTCCCATCCTGCTGACTGGCGGTACTGGCATGGTCGGGCGCAACCTGCTCGACCTTGCGGCGGACCGTAATATCGAGATCGTGGCGCCCACCAGCCGCGAGTTCGACTTGCGCAACTTCGAAGCGGTGCGAGGTTTCTTGCGCGATCTCCAGCCTTCATGCGTAGTGCATGCCGCCGGCCGCGTTGGCGGCATTCAGGCCAACATTCGCGAGCCCGTGGCGTTCCTTGTGGACAACTGGGACATGGGCAAGAATTTGTTGATGGCGGCACGCGAGACGGGGGTGAAGCGGGTGCTGAACCTCGGCAGCTCGTGCATGTATCCGCGTAACAGCCCGGAGGCGCTGCGCGAGGAAGAGGTGTTGACCGGACAGCTGGAGCCCACGAACGAAGGCTATGCGCTGGCCAAGTGCGCCGTTGCACGACTGGGCGACTACATCAGCCGCGAAACGCCGGACTTCCAGTACAAGACGCTGATTCCTTGCAACCTGTATGGCAGGTACGACAAGTTCGATCCGCAGCACTCGCATCTGGTGCCGGCAATCATCCACAAGCTCCATCAGGCCAAGATCACCGGCCATGACGTGGTGGATATCTGGGGTGACGGCACGGCGCGACGCGAATTCCTGTACGCCGGGGATCTCGCGGATGCCATCCTGACCAGTATCGAGCGCTTTGATGCATTGCCAGGATTGCTGAATATCGGACTCGGTCGTGACTATGAAGTCAACGAGTACTACCGCACCGCGGCCGACGTCATCGGCTACAAAGGCCAGTTCGTCCACGATCGCTCAAAGCCGGTCGGAATGAGCCGCAAGCTGGTCGACATCAGCCGGGCCAGTGAACTGGGATGGGTCGCGAG
The DNA here is from genome assembly GCF_022179805.1 of Cupriavidus pauculus. GTDB lineage: Bacteria > Pseudomonadota > Gammaproteobacteria > Burkholderiales > Burkholderiaceae > Cupriavidus > Cupriavidus pauculus_E. The sequence continues at coordinate 696,639 of NZ_BPUO01000001.1, forward strand.
GACGTCGCTAGTCGACGGACTGCGCGCGACTTATGACTATTATTTGAATCAATTGGGGTGATGGATGCCGTATTCGCTTGCTAGTACCACGTGGGATCAGGAAGAACTCGATGCGATGCAGAGCGTGATCGCCTCCGGCATGTTTACCATGGGTAAGCATGTGGGCGAGTTCGAGAAAGCGTTTGCCGAAAGCGTCGGCAGCCGCTACTGCGTCATGGTGAATTCGGGCTCGTCGGCCAACTTGGTCATGGTTGGGGCACTACGTTTTCGCAAGCAGAACCCGCTGAATGCGGGTGACGAAGTCATTGTCCCGGCTGTATCGTGGAGCACCACGTACCACCCACTGCAGCAGTATGGCCTGCGCGTCCGGTTTGTCGACGTCGACCGCGAAACGTTGAACTATGACCTCGAAGCGCTGGCGGCGGCAATCACGCCGGAGACGCGCGCGATCATGGTGGTCAACCTGCTGGGTAATCCCAACGATTTCGCGAGTCTGCGCAGAATCGTAGGCGGGCGCAACATCGATATCATCGAAGACAACTGCGAGTCGATGGGTGCGACCTTCGAAAACCGTCAGGCGGGCACCTTCGGTTTGATGGGTACATTTTCGTCCTTTTTTAGCCACCATATCTCTACGATGGAAGGCGGGATGGTGGTGACCGATGACGAAGAGCTCTACCACATCCTTCTGTCCCTGCGCGCGCATGGCTGGACGCGTAACCTGCCCAAGCACAATCATGTCTGCGGTACAAAGAGCGACGACCCGTTCGAGGAGTCGTTCCGGTTTGTGCTGCCGGGATACAACGTGCGCCCGCTTGAGCTGAGCGGCGCGATCGGCATTCCGCAGGTGCGCAAGCTTCCGGGCATGGTGGCAGAGCGTCGCCGCAATGCGGAGAAGTTTCAGGCCCTGATGTCGCGCGTGCGTTATCTGCGCACGCAGCGTGAAATCGGCAGCAGCAGCTGGTTTGGCTTCAGCCTGATCGTGGAACCCGATGCCCCGTTCTCGCGCGCCGACATGATCAAATCGTTTGCAAAGCACGAAATCGATATACGGCCTATCGTTGCCGGAAACTTTGCCAAGAACGAAGTGCTGAAGTGGTATGACTACAGCATCCATGGAAGCCTGGTCAATGCGGAAGAGATCGATCGCGCCGGGTGCTTCATCGGTAACCATCACTACCCGCTGGACAGCGAGTTCAAACTTCTTGAGAGGGCCCTGGCTGAACTACCGGGCGCAATAGCCTGATGCAGAATACCCTGAACGCCCCCGAGCACAAGATGTCGGTTGAGGCCAAGCCGGAGACGGTGATTACTCCGCGGCCCGATGCAAGTCACTACTGGCGCGATCTCTGGCGCTTCCGTGAACTGCTCATGCTTCTTGTGTGGCGGGACGTGCTGGTGCGGTACAAGCAGACCGCGATGGGAATGAGCTGGGCCATTCTACGTCCGCTGACAACGATGCTGGTGTTCACGCTGGTCTTCGGCAAGCTTGCCAAGCTGCCGTCCAACGACTCGCCGTATGCATTGCTTGTATTCGCCGGCATGTTGCCGTGGCAGTTCTTTTCGGCAACGTTCTCGGATGCGGGTAACAGTGTGGTCGGCAACGGGCACATCATTTCGAAGGTGTATTTCCCGCGGCTGATCGTACCGCTTAGCGCGTTGTTTGTTGGTGTCGTGGATTTCGTCACCGCGGGCATCGTGTACCTGGGTCTGTCGCTGTTTTACCTGCACGTGCCCGGCTGGCAGATTGTGTTCTTGCCGCTGTTCATGATGCTGCTGTGCATGTTTGTGCTGGCGTGCAGCCTGTGGGTGGCATCACTGAATGTGAGCTACCGGGATTTCCGTTTCCTGGTGCCGGTGGCCATCCAGTTGGGTGCCTATCTTTCGCCGGTAGGCTTCGCCAGTTCGATCGTGCCGGAGAAGTGGCGGCTGTTGTATTCGCTCAATCCAATGGTTGGGATTATCGACGGTTTCCGCTGGTGTCTGCTTGGCGGACAGAATTCACTGCACTGGGATGCACTGGCCATCTCCATCACGGTCACGATCGTCTTGCTGGTCCCGGGCATCCGGTTTTTCCGCCGGACTGAAAGTGGCTTCGCGGATCTGATGTAATCATGAGCAAAGCAATCGTTGTAGAAAGTCTGTCGAAGAGTTACCTGCTCAAGCATCGTGCCCAACCGCCGGCGCAGAAGTCCTTGCGAGAAGCACTTGGAGGCGGGGTCGGATCACTGCTGCGTCCCGGGCGGCGCAAAGGCGCGAGCTTGGGGGGCCAGCAAGAGACCGAGGAAGTGTTCTGGGCACTGCGCGACATCAACTTCGAAGTGGAAGAGGGCGAGCGAGTGGCCATCATTGGCCGCAACGGTGCAGGCAAGTCGACGCTGCTCAAGATCCTGTCGCGCGTGGTCAGTCCCACGACCGGCAGCGTGCGGATTCGTGGACGACTAAGCAGCCTGCTGGAAGTGGGCACCGGTTTTCACCCGGAACTGACTGGGCGCGAGAACGTATTTCTGAATGGTGCGCTGCTGGGCATGAGCCAGGCGGAGGTGCGACGCAAGTTTGCGGAGATCGTGGATTTTGCCGAGATCGAACGCTTCCTCGATACGCCGGTTAAGCGCTATTCCAGCGGCATGTATGTACGACTGGCATTTGCGGTCTCTGCCTTCCTTGAGCCTGACATCATCGTGCTGGACGAGGTGCTGGCAGTAGGCGATGCCGCTTTCCAGAAGAAATGTCAGGCCAAAATGCGGCAGCTTGCAGCGGAAGGACGCACGGTACTGTTCGTAAGCCACAGCATGGGTGCGGTTAAGGAAATGTGTGATTCTGCGCTGATTCTGGAAGGCGGGCGTGTCAATGGTGGCAAGGTCTCCGTCGACGAGGCCGTCCTGTCCTATATGCGCCGGTCCGTGAATGCCGAGCATGCCAGCCTGCCGTTCCATACGGAAGATGTCGATTGCCTGAATGTGCTGATTCTCCAGAACGGATTCCCTGTGACGGAATGCGATGGCGGCCGGCCCATTGATGTGCGGATCGAGTTTCGTGTGCACAGGCCGATCCAGGCATTCCGCATGGGCTTCTACCTGAAGACGGTACTGGGCGAGATGATTACACGTTCGCTGGCTGCGGACTGGAATCCCGAACTGGAATCAGTCGCACCAGGTGAATACGTTCTTCATGCCCAGATTCCGGCCGATTTCCTGGTGGCAGGCAGCTTTGTGCTGGAGATCCATTCCAGCCAGTTCGGCGTCTGCGACTATTTCGACAACCTGCTGTCCTTCCCGATTTCGGTGCGCCGCTCGTCTAGGTACAACGCGCAGCACCCCATCGAGCAGTCGTTTGGTTACGTGCAGTTGAATCCGGCCTGGCGACTCGAAACCCTGTCCATGGCATGATTGACGTCAAATTGTCGACCTGTGCGCCCGGATGGCCGTGGGCGCGTCAGTTTCCCGGCAACACGCCGACCTGGGGTCCATTCCGCTTTCACATCGATTCCGATATCAAGGATTGCGATGCCTGGGTCGTATTCGAATCGCTTGCGGCAACGGAGCGGGTAAATTGCCCGCCCGATCGGACGATATTCGTTACGGGCGAGCCGGACGAGCTCGGTCACTACAACAGCCAGTTCCTTGCCCAGTTTCATACGGTTCTGACGGGCCGTAAGGATGTGGTGCATCCGCGAATCTTCCGGATGCAGCAGGCCCATCCGTGGTTCGTCGAGCGGTCCATGGACGAACTGATGGCGATGCCGCCATTGGAGAAATCCGAGGAAATTTGTGTGATTTCCTCTGACAAGGCTTTCAGCGAGGGCCATCGTGCACGCCTGCGTTTCGTACAGGCATTGTCCGATGCGCTTGGTCCAAGGCTGCATGTCTACGGACGCGGCATCCGGGACTTCGATTCCAAATGGGACCTGCTGTCACGCTATCGCTATGCCATCGTTCTCGAAAACCAGGAGGGCGACGACTTCCTGACCGAGAAGCTCCCCGATGCTTGGCTCGCGTGGTGCTATCCCTTCTATGCGGGTTGCACGAATGTCGGCCGATATCACGGGGAAGATGCATGGACGCCGATCTCGATGAATGAACCGGAGCGCGCCGCGCAGACAATCGTGGCTTGCCTGGACAATCCGCAGCATTATTCGAAGCATCTTGCGGCATTAAGTCGTGTTCGACGCCATTACCTTTGGAACACACAGTTCTTCCCGAATCTGAGCATTGTATTGCAGCACGTTTTGGGCACTACGCCGCAATCGTTGCGGGCGCCCACGATAATCAGTCCGATGTCGGAAGTGACGAACAAGGCGGCGGAAGAAGCCGCGCGGCCGACCATCGAGACCGCGCTGACGGAAAGCGGTCCCGAGCTTGGGCGACAAACTAAAAATGCAAACGGAACTAACGTGAAACGCCTGATCGTACGGGTCATGAGATCTGCAGGTTACAGGCTGCAGTACGCAGCAGACCGGGTGGATCCGCCGCCGCCCCCACCGCCGCCGCCGCCGCCGCCGCCGCCACCCCCGCCGCCTTCGATAAAAGAGATTTCCTACCGAAAGTGGGTCGCCGCCGATGGTGATCGAACGCTCCGCGTCGAGTATCCGTTATCGGAAGAGTCCATCATATTTGACGTAGGCGGTTTTGAAGGGCAATGGGCCAGCGACATGTACGCGAGGTATCGCTGCCGCATTCATGTTTTCGAGCCTGTTCCCTCATACGCTACGCAGATCGCCACCCGATTTGCGCATAACGACGCGATCCGTCTGCACCGCGTCGGTTTGGGGGGGGCGCCCATGGTTTCACAAATCGCCATTGCTGGAGATGCGTCTTCGACGCATCTGAAGAGCGATGAATCGGTGGAGATTCAGATCGTTACCCCGGAGCAGGTCTTTGACGCCGAAGGCGTAACCAATGTTGATCTCATGAAGGTCAATATCGAGGGGGCGGAGTACGACCTGCTCGATCATTTGATCGATACCGGAATGATCAGTCGTGTCCGGCGACTGCAAGTTCAGTTTCACGACTTTGTTCCAGATGCGGAGGCACGTATGCAATCGATTCAGAAGCGCCTGTCGGCGACGCATCGAGTGACATATCAGTTTCCGTTTATCTGGGAGAACTGGGTAAGCAAGGAGTTGGCCGAATGATTGTCACTCGGGTGATTGGTGGCCTGGGCAACCAGATGTTTCAGTACGCGGCTGGCCGCGCGCTGGCGTATCGTCATGACGTGCAATTGAAACTCGACAGCACGGGTTTCGAGACGTATCCCGTGCACAGCTACGGCTTGCATCATTTCGCCTTCAAAGCAGTACCGGCTGGCGAAAGGGAAATTCCAAACGGCCGGGCAGAGACCCGCTGGGCGCGGGCATTGCGCCGTTTTGGTCTTGGTACGGAGCTGAGCGTCTTTCGCGAACGGAGCTTCGCATTCGATCCCGAAGTACTGAGCTTGCCCGATGGCGTCTACCTGGATGGCTACTGGCAAAGCGAGCGATATTTCGCCGATATCGCGCAGGAACTACGTCGTGACTTCGAGATCGTGACCCCACCGAATGCCGAGAATGCCGCATGGCTTTCGCGCATCAGGAAGGACGAGGGCGCCATCTCGATACACGTGCGTCGTGGCGACTATGTCACCAATGCGTCGGCGAGCGCGGTACATGGAACTTGCCCACTCGACTATTACGTGCGTGCCGCGGAATACGTGGCGGGAAAGTGCGGGGCAGCGCCGACCTTCTATGTGTTTTCCGACGATCCGGACTGGGTGGCCCAGAATCTGCAACTCGGGTACGAGACAGTCTATGTCCGGCATAACGATGCCTCGCGCAATTATGAAGATCTTCGGCTCATGGCGGCCTGTCAGCACCACGTGATCGCCAACAGTACATTCAGTTGGTGGGGCGCCTGGCTGAATCCGTCCAACAGGAAAGTCGTGGTGGCACCTGCGGCGTGGTTTCGCGACGGCAAGTTCGACACACGCGATCTGTTGCCGTCATCGTGGGTAAAGTTCTGATGGGTGGAGCATCGATGCCAGGCAAGCCGCTGATCAGTGTCGTGATGCCGGCGTATAACGCGCAGGAACACCTTGCGGAGGCGCTGCAAAGCGTTTTGCAGCAGACCTACGAGTATTTCGAGGTCATCCTAATCGACGATGGATCGTCGGACCACACGCTGGAAATCGCGCGCTCGTTCGACGATCCGCGCATCCGGATTGTCGAGAACGAGTCGAATCTCGGGCTGGTCAATACGCTCAACAAGGCGCTAGGTTATTGCAGGGGCGACTATATTGCCCGCATGGATGCGGACGATCTCTGCGTGCCGGAAAGGTTTCAGCTGCAGGTCGATTTCCTTGCGGAGCATCCCGAAGTGGGCGTGGTTGGCGGTGCGATTCGTTTTTTCGATAATATTCCGACACCCTACACGTTTCACTTTCCGACTGCGCATGAAGACATCCGTGTTGCGTTGATGTTCTATTGTCCGTTGGCGCATCCTGCGCTGATGTTCCGGCGGTCGGTGTACGACGAAGGCAAACTAAAGTACACGAGCGAGTTCCCCCATGCGGAGGACTATTGGCTGTGGAGCCGGTTTACTGTTGGGGTGCGCAGCGCGAATCTTCCGGATTTGCTGCTGCATTATCGCCTGCACAAGAAGCAGGTCAGCACCAGTGAATCCAATCACCAGTACCTGGCCTCCCGCTCCGTACGAGGCTGGATGTTCAGTCAGGCTGGCATCGATCTCACGCAAAGTGATTCGGAACTGCATGAAAGCCTGATTCTGGAGCGGTATGACCCACGCCCAGAATATCTGAATGCCGTGGCAACGTGGTTTCAGAAGCTTGAATCGGCCAATGCGCGTTCCGCTTTTTGGGATGCCGGTGCATTGAACGGTCTGCTGCGGGAACGATTCCGCAAGGTGCTGGTTGAGACTGGGGTTCGCGCGTATCGCAAGTCGGCATCTCATGACGCGCTACGCTATATGCCGCCGCCATCCATGGATCCGAAGCCGACCGTGCTGTCGTCGGCCGTGGCGTTCAAGCGACGCTGTCGCGTCGCGGTCAAGCGATTATTGGGGCGCGTATGAGCCAGCTGGTCAATGAAGCAGGGCGGCAGGGGAGCCGCGCGTCGTCACGTGACACCGTATCGTTGATTGTCCGTGCCGTGACGGGGCGGCCTCGTGAAATTGCCCGCGCGTTGGAGAGCATTGCGCGTGCGAGTTATGCGGCTATCGAAGTCGTGCTGGTCTACCAGGGAACCGACCTCGAATATCTAGCGTTCCTGAAGGGGCTGGATGCGCTGTTGCCCGGGATCTCCTACCGCGTCGAGCACAATCCAACGGACGAAGATGAACGCGCGCGTAATCTCAATTTGGGGATCGCCGCATCCAGTGGTCGCTATTTTGGTTTTCTCGATGACGATGATGCGCTGGAGCCCGAGCACATTGCCTGCCTCGTGGAAGCGCTGATCGGCAGCGGGCGCGCTTGGGCTTATTCCCAGACAGTATTGAAGAAGGAAAATGAGCACTATGAAGTGATTCAACAGTCGAAGCCCTTCGTGCGTAAGAGCTTCTCGCTGAAATCACTGTGGACCGAGAATTTCATTCCCATCCACAGCTTCCTGGTGGATCGTTCGCGCTTACATGAAGAACTGCGCGAGTGTCCTTTCAATGAGGAATTGACCCGTTCAGAAGATTGGGACTTCCTGATCCGATTGGGATTTCATCACGAGCCTGCTGTCGTCCACCAGTTCACGTGCAGCTACTACGTGAGCACGGCGCCGCGGAACAGCAATCTTTCGCTGACGAAACCCAGCGAGCAAACGGAGCAGAGTCTGCTAAACAAGCGCGAATGGGAGCGTTCGAAAGAAATTGTCGAGAGCACCAAGGAAGAATTGATGGGGCGTTTCTACTGGGCGCGCGACTATTTTGCCTCGGCGGTCGCGCAACCTGTGGTGGCGATGCAAGCGGCAAGCGAGAGCGTGGCGGGTAACCGCCTGTACCGTCGCATCGTGCGCGGCATCATTCGACGGCTGGAACGGACAGTCTGACGTGAGCCGAGTGACAACTGCCGCCCGGGAACCGCGCAATACTCCGCTATTGAATTTGCCAGAGGATCCGATGCCTAAAGTCTCAATCTGCATTCCGGCATACAAGCAGGTGGCATTCCTGCGCCAAACGCTGAAATCGGTAAGTGAGCAACGTTTTACTGATTATGAGTTGATCATCACCGACGATTCTCCCGACGATTCCGTGGAGACTTTGCTGGCCGAATTCGATTTTGGTGGCCGGATGCGCTACGTACGTAATGCGCAGCAGCTTGGTTCTCCAGAAAATTGGAATGCGGCGTTGCGGCTTGCTTCGGGCGATTATCTGAAGATCCTGCATCACGATGATAATTTCACCGATGCCGACGCGCTGGGTGATTTCGTGCGACTGCTCGACGACAACCCTGAAGCCGGATTCGCATTCTGCGCCACATTGATCGTCAACGTGGCCAATGGCACGGAGCGGGTTCATCGGGCTACCGAAAGCCAGATGAGTACTCTGCGTGCCATGCCCGAGATCCTGTTTGCCGGCAACTTTGTCGGTGCGCCGAGCACCACGATCTATCGGCGTGAGTTCGCGCTGGACTACGACGTCCGCATGAAGTGGTTGGTTGACCTGGATTTCTATATTCGCATCCTGCGAAGCGATATCGGTTTTGCATTCAGTGCCCGGCCGCTGATTTGCACGCCTACCAACGCGGCGCACCAAGTGACGGAGGTCTGCCGGGACAGTGGCCAGATCGAGTTGTACGAATACTCGATCCTCTTCGACAAGATCGCCGACGCAGTGGCACAGCGTCCCGAGATCAAGGAACAGTGGTACCGCCTGTTCGAAAAATATGGCATTCGCTCTCGCCGAAGCTTCCTGAAATATGATGTGGCTCAGCCCGAGCCCGCCGAGTATTTCACAAAATTGATCAAGAATTATCGCCGTCGTCGCTACCTGACGCTGCATGGTCTGGCACGCGTATTCTTTGCAATCTATCCGAAAATGCCGGCGCCCATTCGTGCGCCGATTCGGTGGGCGAAGAACAGCCTTCTATTTGTACTGGGCCGGCAACGCAAAGTGGCGCGCGTGACCGAGCTGGATGGCGACAAGTAAATGTCTGAGCAGAGCATTCCAATCACGGTGTTGTTGCCAGTTCGCAATGGTCGTAGAACCATTGCTTCGGCGGTCCGTTCCATCCTGGATCAGACCTTCGACAATTTCGAGTTGCTGGTGCTCGATGATGGATCTGATGACGATACCGCCGCGATTGTCCGCGGCATCGGGGATGTGCGTATTCGCCTGGTATCTGATGGCCGCCAGCTTGGCCTTACATCGCGCCTGAATCAGGGGGTTGATCTCGCGCGTGGCAGATACCTAGCACGGATGGATGCGGACGATCTGAGTTTCCCGGAGCGTCTGTCTCATCAATTTGAGTTCCTCGAGCAACATGCGGAAGTGGATCTTTTAGGTTGTCGCGCGGCGGTCTTCAGGAACGACGGCACCGTGGTCGGCATGCTGCCGTTTCGAGAAACGCACGAGGCGATCTGCGCGCGTCCATGGCGAGGTATTCCGCTTCCGCATCCCACGTGGATGGGACGGACGAGCTGGTTTCGCAAACATCGCTATCTGGTACCGGAAGTGAGGCGGGCCGAAGACCAGGAGCTCCTGCTGCGAAGCTGTATTGACAGCCGTTTTGCGTGCTTGGACGAGACGCTGTTGGCCTACCGGCAAGGCACATATAGCGTCGCGTCAACTTTGGTTGCTCGCCGCCATCTGTTATACGCACAACTGCGCACCTTCGTTGGGCGTCAGCAATGGGGCAATATTGCATTGGCGACCGCGTCCAGCGGCGTGAAGATCATCGTCGACGTTCTCGCCGTACTGCCGGGCATGGACAAGGGGCTGGCCTTCCGTCGCGTGGAAGATCCTGTGCCTGTGGAGACTATTAGGCGCATCGAAAAAATGCTGGGCAGTGCGTCCCGACAGTAGCGTGCCTCCGTAATGTGTGCCTGTCAGGTTCGCGCGGTGCTGTGCGCGATTGCTTTTCCCAACCGTAACAATACGGCGCCGACGCGGCCCGCTGTGTACCAGCCGAGCATCAACAGCGGCTTGCAGCGCGGGTCGGCGAGCTTCAACGCACGGCGATTTTTCAGCAGGAAGCGCGCAGTGTTATAGAGCGCGTAGCTCTCATAGGACAACCTCCCGCGTCCGCGAGCGCCCCCCGTCGCTCGGGAAGGTGGCAGGTTGATCTGCACTGCACGGGGTTCGTAGGAAATCCTTGTTCCACGTGCACGGCAACGCACGAGAAAGTCGGTCTCTTCGCGATAGCAGTTGCCGATGTAACCGGTATCAAAATCGATGGCCTGCGCGACTGCGGTGCGAATCAGGAATGACGCGTGGCACACCGGCACTTCAATGGGCTGCCGTGCCGCTGCTGCGAAATCGAACTGCAGTCGGCTGAGTCGCACGATGTCATCGGCACTGTTCGCGGCTTTGCGCCGATCCAGGACGGCAGCCTCGGTATCCTTGTCATCGCGCAGATAGAGGGCCGAAGCCCCTACGATGTCACTTGCGGTGTCTTCCGCAGTCTGCAACAGCACGCGCATGGCATCCGGACTCAGCAAGGAATCGTCGTCACCAAAGTACACGTATTCCGTTAGTGCCAAGGCCTTGCCTCGATTCTTCGAGGTTGTCTGCTTGCCGTTTACTTCATTGCGTAAATACGTGATCTGCGGGTGGCGTTGCATGAGTCGCTGGGCAACCTCCGGCGTATTGTCCGGGGAGCAGTCGTCCACGAGGATGAGTTGCGCAACTTCAGGCTGCAGATAGGACGGGATGGTCTCCGCCAACAAATGGGCGCGCTTGTAAGTCGGGACCACCACGGTCACCTTAGGCTGGCTGTCTGACATGGAACTTGGCGACCAAGTGGGCGATAAAGGCGACCGCTGCGGACTTGAACAGCGGCACGACAAAGAACAGTTGGCTCTCGCGCGGTATCAGCAGGAAGAAAGGCAATGTTGCGGCAAACACGAACAGCCCGAGTGGCGTGGCCTGGGCTAGCCTATAGAGGAGCCGCAGGGCGCCGCCAGTGAACACGCCTGCGACAAGTGGTCCGAATACAGGCGAGTAAAGCATCGCCTCGGCCACTGCAGAACCGCCCATCCCCTTTCCATTCAGGTACATGTTGCTGTCCACGATGAATGACATGCGGTGAGACAGATGCGCGGTTTGTCGTGCAAATTCCACCGTTTGTCCCACTGCCAGCTCCCCGAGAGCGTGGTGGTAGCCATCGACGAACAACGCAAATGTGGAGCGTAGGCCATCAACCACAGGTACGAACGAAGTCAGGTTCTTTAGCGTGGAAACGATGAAGATTAGACTGACACCCTGGCCATAGAAGAAGCCGAAGAGGGTTTCAAGCGGATCCGACGAAACGGCCGTGGAAACGGACATGCCGACGCGTACGCGACCGATCAGGTCGGCCGTGAGTGCCAGCGCAAACACCGCCAGGCCAGCCTTCCACCATGACACACGAATTCGTTGCGTGGTGACCAGCAGCCAGGTCAGGCCAATCATCTGGGCCATTGGAATACCGCGCGCGCCCTTGAGCATGTCGAGCAGGCAGAGCAGTAGGCCCAATGCACAGGCCGCAAGTGCCGGACGCAGGCGAGGGCGCGATGCCAGGTAGGCAAACACGCAAAACATCAGCCATCCGCCCAGCGCATACGGCACACCGCCCGGCCCACCGTACTTATAGAGGGCCAGGTAGTCGCCGGTACGCCATGTGTCGATGTTGATGCAGGCCCGGTAGATTGTGAACGGAAGGAGGACCATGCCTGCGCGGAGCGCAAAAGTGGCGAGGCTGTCGTCGCGACGCTGCTGCAGGTCACCGAGCCGGCCCGCCACCAGCACGATGCCGCAGAGGTACAGGCAGACGCCGGACAGCGCCTTCGACACCAGTGCTTCGTCCATCGGCCCAACCAGGAACCAGTCGCCATACCGGTAGTCGGCCCAGCCGAAGAAGTAGGTGATCAGAAAACGGCTCAGCAAAAACAGGGTCGTGGTGGTGCAGATCAGCAGGACTGGATTGAACCGGCTAGACGTGGCGTGGCTCGCGCGGTGCATGCACGCGAAGAACGTCAGGGCGGTCAGCGGTGCTTGCCAGTTGAGCGCGCCCACCGCAGCGCTGATCAGGTTGGCAATCGCCAGCACCAGTATTGCCAGTAACGACAGATTAGGCATCCCGGGTTCCAAGAAATAAAACAAATGCGACTATCAGCAGGACGAGATTGGCCACGGCATAGGCCACGGCAGCACCTGCCAGACCGGTCATGCCGGTCAGGATGTAGGTGGCCAGTACGAAACAGGCCGAAAACGTCAGTTCGAGCACCCAGGAAAAGCGAAGATTCCTCTGGTAGATGAAGAACGCTACAAGGGGCATGGCCAGCGCCTTGAACGCGTCGCCAAGCAATTCGATCCACAGCAGGGGAGCAATCCCGCCATACGTTTCTGAATACAGGAGATGAACTACCAGATCGGCGCCTCGCCACAGGATGGCGGCGCCGATGACGAAGCCGAGCGCAACCAGCAGCCCGTAGGCGGGCAGGCGGGCCTTCAGCGCCCGATGCGGCGTGCCGCTGCGGAATACCTCGGGCAGCAGCACGAAGCTGACAACGGCCTGAGCCATCGCGACGACGGCGTCCGAGATACGGAACATCCCCTGCCACAGGCCCGCGGCTTCAGGGCTCACCTGTGTCGCCACTAACTGGCGGACGGCAATGACGGAGGCTGTACCTACCACGGCGGGGGCCAGCGCGATAACCACATATGGTGCCAGCGCCCGGGCCGCCACCATGCCTTCGGGCAGTGATGCCTTGCTGGCATGCCAGCGGGTGCGCGTGAAGGCCGCCACAGCCAGCCAGATGACCAGCGTCGCGGCGAAGCCCGCGATCAGCGCGTAAACGGCACTCTGCACCGAGCCTGGCGTGACGAAGATCCAGTAGCTCAGCAGGACCGCAATGCCGGAGAGCGCCACCACCATGGCGTTCAGGCGCGAGCGACCCTGTGCCAGCACGCTTGACTGGATCTGCAATGCGAGGCCGGCGAGCAGCCCCAGAATCAGCGCCGCGAGTGGCGGCAATGCCGAGGCCCCGCCGACGATGTCAAGCTGCTGGAAGCCGGCATGCCAGATCGCGATGATCACGGGGACGCCCAGCGCGAACAGCATGCCGCCGGTCAGCCACTGGTCTCGTGCACGGGCTTCGTGCGACGGCGAGGACAGTCGCGCTACCAATCCTTGCGAGATGCCGCCGTTCGAAAACGTCGTGTAAAGGGTGGCAAGACTAAACACGTTACCCCACGCGCCGAATGCAACGGGGCCCAACTGCGTGGATAGGATCTTGTTGGCGGCCAGGCCGCAGAGCAACTTCAGGAGAACGCCCAGTCCAGAGATCAGCGCATTCAATGCCATGGAGGCGACGCCAAAGTCTGTTGGGGGCTCAAGAAACGGCCGAGCAGCCGCGAAGTCATGGCGGTGAACAGGTAGCTGGTCAGGAAAAATGCCGAGGTTACCTTGCCGAAGCCTTCCATCGTCCGCATGATGAACCAGACGGAATGCGCGGAGCGGAACTTGTTCGACGAGAACGATCGCTTGCGCACGCGATACCAGGCGAGTGTCTTCGGCAGGCGCGCTCCGCGCAGGCCGCCCTTGATCAGGATGGCCCACGCGGCGAAATCCTCGGCGACATGGCCGGGTGGCATGGCCGGGAAGACGCCATTGCCGGCAATCCTGCGCTTGAGCATCACAGCCAGGCAGCCGATACCGCGGCGGGCATTATGCGAAAACAGTGTCAGGCGATTTGGGCCGCATATCTTCGATAATGGGCGGCCGCTCCCATCCTCGAACGGAATATAATCGTGGTAGCTAAAATCAAGATTCTGGTCGCGCATAAACCGAACCTGCTGCTCGAGTTTGCGCGCATCCCAAATGTCATCGGCATCGAGAAACGCGACGAATTCTCCGGTTGCGGCGGAAATACCGATATTGCGCGCGCGGGCGGGACCATATGCAACGGGATTTGTGATAATCCTGATGCGTGCATCGGACGAGGCAAGACCGGCAAGCACGGCTGCCGTCTCGCCATTGGAGCCATCGTCGACCAGAATCCATTCAAAATCGGTCAGACTTTGCTGCAGAATCGAGCTGGCGGTGGCGCCAATATACTTCCCGTCGTTATGGACGGGAGTAACGACGCTAACAAGTCTTTTCTCGCTCGATGTGGTCATTGTGCACGGAGTAGCAGTTCGAAGCGCCTAGTCTGCGATGCCTGCGAGTATAAGGCATCGAATGCTGCGGATGCAGCATGTCGAAGTGGCAGGAGATCTGGCGTTTGTAAAATTCTGTGAAGTGTGCTGGCCATCTGCGCGGCATTATCCACGACGGAGATTGCCTGCCGATATTGCACGTCGGCGAGCGCGGCCTCGTAGCCAACCGCGGCGTTCGGCATGCAGATCACGGGCAGTCCGAAGGACAGCGCCTCCGCAACCTTGGTTTTCATTCCGCTGCCCCAACTGACCGGTGCCAGGTAGGTCGTGGCCGCAGCGAAGGTCGCGGACATCAATGCCGGGGAAGGGCTGTCGACGACAGTGAGCCAAGGATAAGGCGCGGCCATCTCGGCGGCACGCGCGCCGGCCACGATGAACTCCGCTTGTACGTCGGACCGTGCCTGGAACAGTCGCGCTACTTCGGCAAAGTCGCGTAGTGCGGTCTGATTCGGTTCGAAGCCGAAGTGGGCCGTAAAAAGTACTTTCGGCGCCCGCGTCAGAACGTTGCTAGCCGGCAACTCGGGTTCGCCACGGTTCAGGGAAATGGGCAATATACCCGTGCACGCTGGCGTCCCATAGTGGCTACCAAACAGCGTGCGATCCGCTTCGGTGATGAAGGTCATGAAGTCGGCCAGGCGTCCTGGTGCCTCGGCGCGGCGAATAAGCCATGTATCCAAGGCATTACTTACCTGCCGTAACACATTTCCTTCCTGGTGCTGCCGCTTCAATTCCGCTTCTACATTGTCGCTGAGAATGCCATATGTCTTACCGGGCATCTGGCGCCGCATGGCCGCCATTAGCCGGCCGCAGCGGGAGTTGTGAAAAAGCACCACGTCCGCAGTCCGCGCATGGCCGGCCAGTGTCGCGCGGTGGGTCGCCAGATAGGTGGGGCAAAGGCGAACACGCGCAGCAATATCCCTTACCGTGTTCTTTTCCAGATAAACCCGCTCGCAGTTTTCGGGAAACGCGAACATTTCCCCATTGCCCATCTCCTTGCTGATCACCGTCAGCTGGCGCACGCCGCGAGCAGCACAGAGCGCCTGCGCCAGCGAGCGCAGGTAGAGGCCACCCCCAGACAGTTCCTGGAGCCCATTTGGTGAAATCAGCAGAACCTTCACGGATTCAAGAATGTGGTAGTTGTGCGCGGATCTGGTCGCAGAAACGCTCAATTGAAAAGGAGGTCTCGATAAACGAGTGCATGGCGGCGGGGTCGCATAGGCACCGCAGGCGCTCAAAAATCGAACGCGCCTGTCTGAAAAATTCGGCTGGGTCTGTCGGCAATTCGCAGACCCACGGCACGCCTTGCCTGAGGAAAACGTCGCAGGCGCCCACGCGCGTACCAAGCACGCTCACGCCGGAGGCCAATGCCTCGAGCGTGACCAGTTCGAAACCCTCGAACAGCGAAGGGAATACCATCACGTCGATCTGGTCATAGAACGTCCCCATCTGGTCCGGTGCGAGGCCGGGAACGATGGTGACGCCTGGCAGGTCACGCAGCACGGGGGGCACTTCGCTCGTTGTGGCGATCATCAGGCGGATGTCCTGCTGCGTACCAACCCATTGCGCGATGTCGATCAGGTAGGGCATTCCCTTGCCATACTCAAGGCGGCCCGCGAAACCCAGTCGCACCACGTTGCCGACGAACTTCTGCTGAGGGCAAAACAGCGATGCATCGATGCCGTTATGCGCCACGGCACATTTGTTCTCGGGAACGGCATGCAGACCCACGCACAGGTCGCGGACGGCCTCGGAGACGCAGACAACGCGCCGGGCGCAGTGCATGGTCATGGCCTCCAGCCCGGCCAGCATGCGCATCCCCAGGAAGCGATTGCCTGATCCGGCGAGCGCCCGAATATACCCCGCCGCGGAGCCGTGCACGATTACCGCTTCGGAGGGGTAGAACGGCGTGTAGGACGAGTTGGAAATGGTTTGGAACTTGCGGCCCGATAATCGCCGCGCCCAAAGCCACAGCGATGCGGCTATTGGAAACAAAAACTGTGTGAGCCGCTTGCCCCACAAAAACTGTGGTAAAACCTTGGTCTCGTCGACCAGCGTAACCTGGGCGCCGTGGTGGATCAGATCATCCTGCAACAACTGCACGACGCGCTCGACCCCGCCAGTATTTTTTACCCCGTTACGCGATACAAGAAAAATAGGCAAGAGCATGGATGATACCGATGCGGCGCATGTGCTTTTGCACAACGCTTGGGGGCAGGCCCCACTATCGGAGCAGCATTATGTGAAGTTTAATACCGGCTACTGTCGCACCGGCCTGTGACGGAAGCCGACGCACATTCTACGCGATCGCCGCTCGTCCCCCCGGCTGCCGATACTGACTCCTGAGTTTTCATGTTCGAATTTTTCTGGCTTCCTGCGATTTCGGCCATGCTGAGTGCCGGCGCAGTGTTGATCCTGCGTCCGTTGGCAACGCGCGGCGGTCTGCTGGACCACCCCGGCGGTCGGAAGCGACACGAGGGCTCCACCCCCCTGGTCGGTGGTATCGCCATCCTCATTGCGCTATGGATCTCCAGTGCAATGTTCGTGCGCGGCTATGGCCAGTACACGCCCTTATACATCGGTCTTACCTTGCTGGCGGTGGTGGGCATGTTTGACGATCTCAACGGCATTTCGCCGCTGAGCAAGCTCGCATTCCAGTTTTTTGCCGCGATACTGATGACGTCATGGGCCGAGGTCTATCTGCATTCGCTGGGTGATCTGCTTTACAAGCGTGACGTGATCCTCTATGCGTGGGGCATTCCGCTGACACTGCTGGCTACTCTGTCGGTAGTCAATGCCCTCAATATGACCGACGGAATGGACGGCCTGGCGGGCGGTCTGTCATTCATCGTCTTCGGATGGTTTGCCTGGCTGGCGAACGATATTGGCAACCCTGGTGCCTTCCGGATCTGCCTGCTGATGTGCGGCGGGATCGCCGGATTTCTGCTGTTCAACATGCCAACCCCGCTGCGCAAGCGGCTCGTGTTCCTCGGCGATGCGGGCAGTTTGTTACTAGGTTACGGGATCAGCTGGTTCGCAGTGGAACTCTCGCAAAAAGAGTACAACCCCGGCGGGCATGTTCCGCCTGCCGTCATGCTTTGGGTAGTCGGCTTGATTCTGATCGACTTGCTGGCCGTGGTAATAAGGCGGGCGGTGCAGGGCAAGAATCCGCTGTCGGCAGATCGCACGCATCTTCACCACCTGCTGCTGCGCATGGGTTTCAGCACCAAGCAGACCGTCTGGTGCCTCCTCGTGGGCAATCTGCTGCTCGGTCTGGCAGGCGTGGTCGCATGGAAGATGGGCGTACCGGAGTCCATCATGTTCGCCGCATTCCTGATGCTGACGGGCATACACCTTCTGGTGATGCAGCGCGCCTGGGTTGTTATTCGCTGGGTCCGCCGGATCCGATCGCACTAAATTCCAGCGGGGTGCTCATCCACCGACAGGATGTCGCAAAAAAGCGCTTCCCATTGATCAACGATCCGGGCCAGGGCGTAGTCCTGCGCCGTCGATCGGCCGGCCGTGGCTAGCGCCTGCTGGAGATTCACATCTCCAATTACCTTCAACAGTCCATGTGCCAGGGCGTCGGGGGAATCGACGGCCACGGTGACGGCATTTACACCGTCACGCAAAAGCGATTTCGGGCCTGTTTCGCATGCTGTAGAGACGACGGGTAACCCGTAAGCCATCGCTTCGATCAGCACGAGGCCAAATCCTTCATAGCGTGAGCTGAGGCAAAAGATGCTGGCGTTCCGGTACATGGTCTCGACATCCTGGCGGGCGCCCGACAAGCTGATGCCGGTGTCGATTCCCATTGCTGTGACTTGCGCTTCCAGCGCGTGACGTTCCGGACCTTCGCCAACGATTTGCAGCTGCCAGCCTGGCGCACGGACCGTGACTATGCGCCAGGCTTCGAGCAACACATCAAAACCCTTGGCCGGGACCAGCCGCCCAACGGCTAGAACGGTACGCGAGGTGCGCAAGGCAGGATCGGCTGGTAACGAGAACGGCAAGGGATTGGGGATAACGCGCAAGTCGAAATGGTGCGTTATGGCCCGCGCCCATAGTTCACCATCCGTGCTCGTCAGCACCACAATCGCAGCAGCGCTCCGCGCAGCCATGCGGCGTGCGATCCTGCGGGCTGGTTTGCCAAGATCCTCGTTGAAATGACAGTGCTCCCACGCGATGCGTCGCACCATGGTGCCGGCAAGTGCCGGAAGCGTAAACCAAGTCAGCATGGGATCGACTTCTATTAGTACGTCGATCCCATGCTTCACGGCGTGACGACGTATGCCCCGCACAATCGTCAGGTAGTGGCGTTTGAAGGAGGGGCGCGCCTCGAAGAGTGCCTGGTGCGTGACGTCCTTATTGAGAGCGAAGCAGGAGTGCACATCGAAGAGGCTGAGAATGTGGACGCAATATCCACGTTCCGCCAGCGCGTTGGCCAGCACGGCGGTCATTCGTTCGGCGCCAGCGAAGGCATTCATGGTGCCTGTAAGCAGGCAAATGGTAGGCCGGTTCATAAGGTGTGAAGCGTTCGTGCGCGTACCCACATGCAAATGCCCGCCAGCACGGCCAACGTGCTGGATACAGCGTACCCCAAGATCGCGCCGCGGGCTCCAAGTTCGGGGATGGCGATGAGGTCGACAATGACCGTCGCAGCGCACGCGATGCCCCATTTGATGACAATCCAGCGCGGTCTGCGCAGATATGCAGCCAGTATGGTGAACCCCACGTCGGCAAACACGAGCGGAGATACGAGAATGGCCAGGCGCAGGAGGGCGATGGCGTCTGTGAAGGCCGACCCATACAGTAATTCGACAATCCAAGGCGCAAGCATTGCCAAGGTCGTGGCACCGGCCAGGCCCATGGCAAACAAAAACGCTGCGAGCTTAAGCACGCTGCGTATCGCGGCGGCGGCATCCGATTTCCCGTACACATACAACGGCGCGATGCCACTGGCAAGGATGGTGGCCAGCGTCGAGAAGTTATCGGTGATCTGAACTGTAGCCGCATACGCGGCAAACTCGGACGCACCGACATGCGCATGAAGGATAAGCTGGTCGATGCGTCGAGCACCCATCATCAATATGAAACTGACCCAAAACAGCGCGCCGTCGTGCAACAGGCTTCGGGTCAATTCCGGATCGAGCTGCGTGCGAAACCGGGGCATATGCTGCCGGTAGAGCAGGCATAGCAGTGCGGCTGCAACGATTGCCTCCAGCAGGAAGGCCGCCGCATAAGGTTCGGTGGCGCGTTGGCCGCAGGACGCCAACCCGACCACAATGCCCACTTTCAAGGCAAGGGCCACAACGTTGATGCACACGCCCGGGCGGGTTTGGGTGCGCGATTGCATCCACGCCACCACGACGCCGAAGGGTTCGCGCAACAGGATCGAACCTCCCAGGATGAGTGCTGGCCACCAGTTGCGGGGTGGCTGGTCCGTGGCCATAAGGAAGGCGACAACCAGAAGGTAGCCGGCCAGCGCAGCCAGGATGCGTAGCCGGAAGACATGAGCAAGAAGTCGATGCTGGCTGGCCCTGTCCGCCAGCGCTACGAGGCGAGGTATGACAACCTCGCCACCGCAAATTAGCGCCACCGAGGAGCCGAGGAACACAAGTGATTGCGCATACTGAAAAGCAGCAAAACCGTCGGTTCCCAGCGTACGCGCCAGGATAGCGACCACCGCAATGCCGGCCACCACCTGCGTGCCCCGGTCCAGCAACATCCATGCAACGTTGCCCGCTATGCGTCGGCGCATGGATGTGCGTGGCCGGCTTGATTGTGAGCCGCACCGGTGATCTGGCCATAAAGCTCGAGCCAGCGATCTGCGGCAGCAGCGATACCAAAATGCTTGATGATCCGTGCACGCCCGATCTGACGTTGTGCTGATGCTCGGTCTTCCGTCGTCAAGGACCGGTGCATCGCATGGGCGAGCGCATCCGCATCATCGAGCGGCACGATCGTGCCCAGTTCTCCTAGCAGTTCGGCCACCCCTGGGGCTGCGGTCGAGACCACGGGGCACTCGCAAGCCAGGGCCTCGGCAAGCACCAGCGGCATGCCCTCGACACGTGAGGATAGTGCGAAGAGGTCTGCGGCGTTCAGTAGGGCAGGAATGTCGTGTCGCGTCCCCAGTAGTTGCACGGAGTCCTGCAGTCCATGGTGTGCAATGCGTGATGCCAGGGCCTGCCGTTGCGGGCCGTCACCGGCGATGAGCAGGCGCGTCGGAACGGAGCGATCCAAGCGTTGGAAAGCGTCGACCAATGCTACTTGAGCTTTTTCCGCGGCCAGGCGTCCTATGTTGATGATCACCCGCGTGCCGCTTTCGATGCCAAGTTGCGCTCGCGTCTGATCTCGAAGCATACCGTCTGGCTGGAATTTGACGGTATCGATGCCGTTGTACATGACGCGCACCCGGTCGCGGGTTACCGCGTGCGCGCGAACCATCTCTTCAAGACTGGTTTCGCTTACCTGCGTGGTTAGCGCACACCAATGGTTGGTGAGGCGATACAGGGTCATGCGCAGCTTTCCGCCTTCTGAGAAGCTGTGTGCAGCACAGATCAATGGTGGCAAGCCGGTGAATCGCGCCAGCACACGTGCAAAGACGTTGGCATGGAACATGTGGGAGTTCACTATGTCCGGTTGCCACTTGCGTGCGAAATCATGTGCAATGACAAGTGTCCGTGCCATTGAAAGCGGTGTCTTTCGCATGTCCAGCATGAGCCGCTCGACGGCATCGGGCATCGGAACTTCGCAATCCGGCGTCAGACTGATCAGGGCTACCCGATGCCCCCTTTCAAGAAACTCCCTCGCCAATGCCGAGACCTGTTGCTCGGCACCACCCATGCGGAGGCCGGTGGTTACGAACAGGATGCGCATCGGCCGGTCGGCACTGGCAAGGACAGGCGGGTTCAACGTGCACCGTATCCGGTAAGGAGCGTCCGCAAGGTCTTGATCGCTATCAGGAAATCGAGTGCGAACGAGCAATGTTTGACGTAATAAAGGTCATAGCTCAACTTCGTGACGGTTTCTGCATGGGTTCCGACATAGCCCTGCTGCACCTGCGCCCAACCAGAAAGCCCGGGGCGTACGAGGTGCCGATAGGGATAGTAGGGGATGCTGTGCGAAAACTGCTCGACCATGGGCACTTGTTCCGGGCGCGGACCGATCAGGCTCATGTCACCGATCAGGACGTTCCAGAGCTGCGGGATCTCGTCCAGCCGATACTTGCGGATGACGCGGCCAACCCGTGTGACACGTGGGTCTGCCTTTGCCGCGAACTGCGCGGGGGCATCGGCTTCCGTTGTCATGCTGCGGAACTTCAGCATTACGAACGTCCGGCCAAACAGCCCCACACGTGCTTGTCGGAAGACCGCCGGGCCGCTGGACTCCAGTCGGACCGCCAAGGCAACGAAGACGCTCAGCGGCAGCGCGATCGGAGCCAGGCAGAGTACGGCAACAATGTCGAGAAGCCTCTTGAAGAATCCGTAGAAGTAGTGCTTGGCGTAGTCGTCAAGAAAATTCTCGTCGATATGTGCCAAGCCCACCCGGCCGGTCAGCATTTCGCCAATGCGTTCCACAGAGTACAGACGGACGTGTGTCAGTTTCAGTTGCGACAGCTTGCGGGTACGCTCGGGATCGGCTGTGGCGTTGCGATCGACCATCAGGGCGTCGCACCCGGTGGCCTCCTTGAGAGAGTGGATCTCTTCAAGTCGATGCGGGCTGGGTGCCGCGGCGCCAGGCATCGCAAGAATGGTCTCCAGCTGTGCAAGTGCGGCAGGGTCGGAATATCCGAACACCGGCACGTAGTTGCGGACGAACAGCCGGTAACCGAACCACGCCCATGTCAGCGTGCCGAAATAGCACAGCACCAGTGCGACACGCGAGTATTCGAGGCGGAGAATGGCAAAGGCGAGCAACAGTCCGATGAAGGACAGCGTCGCGGAAAGCCCGACCAGGCTATTCCCTTCGGCGGCCGGCAGGTGAAGGGATCTCAGCGTCAGCGCGAAGGCGCACAGATAGGCTGCGCAAGACCAGACCAGTGTGCGCGTAAACAGATTCGTGACCAAGCCCGTGTGACGCAACGCTTCGGCCGCAAAAATTGAAAGGCCAAGTAGAAGCAGGCCGAGCAATGCCCATCCAACCATTCGGCTTGCGCGGCGGACAATTTCCGATCCGCGGGCTCGTACGGCCGGGGCAGAGCGAGGAATACTATTTGTTTTCGTCATTCGCGATTCTTGCCTGAGGTCCAACCCACCGAGGTCGCCACCACCAAGGATTTACAAAGATTTTCAATCTGCAACCAAATTGCTGCGGACTCGTGTTCGGCGAGAGCAGCCGGTATGATTGCGAATATTGGGGTGGCTAAGGACGCACAATCGGATGTGGGCTGATTTGCGGTTGGATACACATGGCGTTGTATTCGCTCGCTGGTTTGCATTTTGCTTTAACAGCGCACGATTATAACTGCGGCCCTTGGCAACTTTGCGATATGTGCGGGCAGATGAACGTAAGCGAAGCCTGAAAATTCGCAACTATCGGTGGCGAAGACCGTCAACCCGTCGGTCGCCCTGCGGCACAATGCTGACCTGAAGGAACCGTCCTGCCCGCGTTCTTCGCACGATGACCCCTCAATCAACGGAACACTTATGCAAATTGATCCCTCGATCTTCAAGGCCTATGACATTCGCGGCATCGTCGGCAAGACGCTGACGCCGGAAGTGGCCCGTCACATCGGCCTGTCGTTCGGCTCGGCCGCCGTCGAACTGGGCGAGAAAGCCGTGGTCGTGGGCCGCGACGGTCGCCTGTCGGGTCCCGATCTGCTGGGTGGGCTGGTCGAAGGCCTGCGCGCTGCCGGCCTCGATGTGATCGATCTCGGCATGGTTGCCACGCCGATGGTGTATTTCGGTACCAATATCGAGCTGGACGGCCGCCGCGCCACGTCCGGCATCATGGTCACCGGCAGCCATAATCCGCCCGACTACAACGGTTTCAAGATGGTGCTTGGCGGCAAGGCCATCTATGGCGACCAGATCCAGGCGCTGCGCCAGCGGATCGACGCCGGCAACTACACCAAGGGTGGCGGCAGCTACAAGCTCGTTGACGTCCGTCAACAGTATCTTGACCGCATCACCAGCGACGTGAAGCTGGCCCGTCCGATGAAGATTGCGCTCGATGCCGGCAACGGCGTGGCTGGCGCGTTCGTCGGCGACCTGTTCCGTGGCCTGGGCTGCGAGGTGGTCGAGCTGTTCTGCGACGTGGATGGCCATTTCCCGAACCACCACCCGGACCCCGCGCACGTCGAGAACCTGCAGGACCTGATGAAGTGCCTGCGCGAGACCGATTGCGAGTTGGGCCTGGCCTTCGACGGCGACGGCGACCGCCTGGGCGTGGTCACCAAGGATGGGCAGGTCATCTTCCCGGACCGCCAGCTGATGCTGTTTGCCGAGGAAATCCTGTCGCGCAACCCTGGCCAGCAGGTCATCTACGACGTGAAGTGCACGGGCAAGCTGGCGCCGTGGATTCGTGAGCACGGCGGCGAGCCGCTGATGTGGAAGACCGGCCATTCGTTGGTCAAGGCCAAGCTCAAGGAAACGGGCGCGCCGATCGCCGGCGAAATGAGCGGTCACGTGTTCTTCAAGGACCGCTGGTACGGCTTCGACGACGGGCTGTACACCGGTGCGCGCCTGCTCGAAATCCTGTCGCGCCACGCCGATCCGAGCGCCGTGCTGAATGCGCTGCCGAACTCCAACTGCACGCCCGAGTTGCAACTGAAGGTGGCCGAGGGCGAGGCGTTCACGCTGCTCGACAAGATCCGCGCCAATGCCAAGTTCGAAGGGGCGAAGGAAGTGATCACCATCGACGGCGTGCGCGTTGAATATCCCGACGGCTTTGGTCTGGCCCGGCCGTCGAACACCACGCCGGTGGTCGTGATGCGCTTCGAGGCCGATAGCGATGCCGCGCTGGCACGCATCCAGGCCGAGTTCAAGCGCGTGATCCTGGCGGAAAAGCCGGATGCAAAGCTCCCGTTCTGAAACCGTGCAGCCGTCTGCCGTGACGCCGCCGCTGCCGCAGGCGGCGACGACGTCGTTCGCGCTGCCGGCGCGGCCGCGCATCCTGATCGTCAAGGTGTCGTCGCTGGGCGATGTGGTGCACAACATGCCCCTGGTGCATGACCTGCGCGCACGCTGGCCCGATGCCGAGATCGACTGGGTGGTGGAAGAAGGCTACGTCGACCTGGTCAAGCTGCTGCCCGACGTGCGCCGCGTGATTCCGTTCGCGCTGCGGCGCTGGCGCAAGCGTTTCTGGCAGGCGGATACCTGGGCCGAGGTGGGCGCGCTGCGAGCCGCCATCCGCGCCCAGTCCTACGATGCCGTGCTGGAAACGCAGGGCCTGCTGAAGACCGCCATCGTGGCGCGCACGGCGGCGCGTGCCGCCGATGCGCCCGTGATCGGGCTCGGCAATGCCACGCAGGGCTCGGGCTACGAGCCCGCCGCGCGCCTGTTCTATACGCTGCCGGTCAAGGTGCCGCGCCAGACCCACTCGGTGCGGCGTTCGCGCCTGCTCGGCGCCGCGCTGACGGGCGAGACGCCGCCGGAACCGCCGCGTTTCTTCGGGCCTGCCGCCAATCGCCTGCACGTGGACGATCCGCTTTGGTCGGGCTTGCCTGAACGCTTTGCGGTGTGTTTCCACGCCACGGCCGGCGCGAAGAAGCGCTGGCCCGTATCGCACTGGCATGCGCTGGGCCGCAAGCTGCACGATGAGGGCCTGACGGTGCTGCTGCCGTGGGGTAGCGAATCGGAACGGCGCGATGCCGAGGCACTGGCCGCCGGCATGCCCGGTGCGCAGGTGCTGCCGCGCTTCTCGGTGATGCAGGGCTTTGGCCTGATCAACCGCGCCGAGGTGGTGATTGGCGTGGATACGGGGCTCGTCCACATCGCGGCGGCGTTGTGCCGCCCGACCGTCGAGATCTATACCGCCACGTGGCGCTGGAAGACCGAGGGCTACTGGTCAGACCGCATTGCCAACGTGGGCGACGACGGCATCGTGCCGGACGTCGACGAAGTCTATGCCGCCGCCCGGCGCGTGCGCGGGGTTCCTGCCTGATGCTTCGAATCGTTTATACCCTGCTGTGGCTGCTGATCCTGCCACTGGCGTTGCTGCGCCTGTGCTGGCGGTCGCGCAAGGAACCTGGCTACATCCAGCATGTAGGCGAGCGTCTTGGACGATACGAAGACATCCCGGCGGATGGCCCATGGCTCTGGGTGCATGCGGTATCGGTGGGCGAAACACGCGCCGCACAGCCGCTGATCGATGACCTGCTGGCTGCCTATCCGCAGCACCGCCTGCTGCTGACGCATATGACGCCGACCGGCCGCCAGACCGGCGCGCAGCTCTACGGCAGCAACCCGCGCGTGCAGCAGTGCTATCTGCCTTATGACGTGCCCTACATGGTGCGTCGTTTCCTGTCGCACTTCCGGCCCGATGCCGGGATGATCATGGAAACGGAAGTCTGGCCGAACCTGGTGCACGTGACGCGGCGCGCGGGCGTGCCGCTGTTCCTGGTCAATGCGCGGCTGTCGCCTCGCAGCTACCGGCGCACCGCCCGGTTTGGCAAGGCTGCGGCGTCGCTGTACAACGACTTCACGATGGTGCTGGCCCAGACGGCTGGCGATGCCGAGCGCTATCGCGCGCTGGGTGTGAAGTCGGTGCAGATCACGGGCAACCTCAAGTTCGACATGCAGCCGCCGGAGGCGGGCATGGCGCGTGGGCAGCTACTGCGACGCGCGTTTGGCGGGCGACAGGTGCTGGCGGCCGCCAGCACGCGCGAGGGCGAGGAGCCACTGATCCTGGAAGCGTTCTCGCGCTGGCCTGGCGCGACGCGTCCCGCGCTGCTGCTCGTGCCCCGGCATCCACAGCGGTTCGACGAGGTCGCGGCCATGGCCATGCGCTCCGGCTTCACGGTGCAGCGCCGCAGCGCGCTCGATATCGAGCAGATGACGGCGCCGATCACGGCCGACATCGTGCTTGGCGATTCGATGGGCGAGATGGCGATGTACTACGCGGCGTCGGACATGTCCTATATCGGCGGTAGCCTGATCCCGCTGGGTGGCCAGAACCTGATCGAAGCATGCGCAGTAGGTACCCCGGTGCTGATGGGTCTGCATACGTTCAACTTTGCCCAGGCGACGGAAGATGCCATTGCAGCCGGTGCCTGCCTGCGGGTGGCCAATGCCGACGAACTGATGGCCGCCGCCGCCGGCGTACTCGACGATGCCGGCCGGCTGGCCGAGATGTGCGCCAATGCGCTGACCTTCGCCGGCCTGCATCGCGGTGCGACGGCCCGTACACTCGGCGCGCTCGCGCCAGTGTTGCGCTGACATACAAACCGACTTCTGACGTCTAGACTGGTGCGGTAGTGGTCTTCGCGCCGCTTCGCGCTCTGACGCGCGCGGGCGGCGGCGGGCCAACGATGACGCTTCCCAAGAAGCCAGGAGCCACCATGCCGAGTCGTCCGTTCCTGCGTGCAGTTGCCACCCTGATGGCCTGTGCCGCAGTATCCGTCCTATCCGCCTGCGCCACCGGTCCGATGCCCGACAATCCTTCCGCCAGCACCAGCCTGAACGAAACGCGCTCCAGCGGCCCCAGCCGCTGGGAGCTGGTGCGCTGGCAGCGTGCCGACGGCACGTTGCGCGATATTCCCCATGGCGACAATGGTGAGCCCATCGTCTTCAACTTCAGCGATGGCATCGATTCGTCGCAGGGCACCGTCAGCGGCACCAGTGGCTGCAATCGCTTCACGGGTGGCTATGGCAAGACCAGTACGGGCATCCAGTTCGATCGCGTGGCCGGCACACGCATGGCATGCCCGGGCACGCGCATGGAAGTGGAATCGGCGCTGCTGAAGGCGATGCAGTCGCCGTTCACGACGGTCGGCACGCAGCCGTCCGCAGGCTCCACGGGCCGCCAGATCATCTGGAAGACCGCCGATGGGGACTTGCTGCAGTTTGTGGAACGTGAAGGCGTGGGCCGGCGTGGCGACAAGGTCGATCCCGCAACGGGCGCGGCACCGGGCCGCGAGAAGATCGTCTATATCGATTCCCAGCGCGTGGAATGCTCGGGCGTCGGCAAGATGCAGTGCTACCGCTGGCGCGAATCGTCCGATGGCCCGTGGCAGCTCTGGTACGGGCCCATCGAGGGCCTCGATTTCGAGTCGGGGGTCAGCTACAAGCTGCGCGTGCGCGAATACCAGGTGCCCAACCCGCCGGCCGATGCCTCGGCCATCCGCTGGCAGTTGCTGGAAGTGGTGGAGCGGCGCCGCCCGAGCTGACCTGTGATGGGTGCGTCTACGAGCGCGGCGTGGCGCCCGTCGCCATGCTTTCGCGGCGACCGGTGCCGCGTGTGGGAGACGGTGCGGGGGCCGCGCCAAGGCGGGCCTTCGGCGGCAGCTTGTACAGTGCGCCCGGCATCAGCGTCAGCAGCGTATTGATCTGCACGACGTCGCTCTCGGACAGCGTTCCGGTGGACGCCTTCAGTCGCATGCCATTCATGATGGTGTCATAGCGGGCCTTGGACAGGTCGCGGCGCGTGGAGAACAGTTGCGCCTCGGCGTTCAGGACGTCGATATTGATTCGCACGCCCACCTCGTAGCCAAGCTGATTCGATTCCACGGCGCTTTGCGCGGAGCGTTCGGCGGCTTCCAGCGCCTTGACCTGGGCCAGGCCGTTGAACACGCCCGAATAGGTCTGCCGCGCCTGCTGCGCGGCGGTGCGCCGGGCGTACTCGAGATCGCTGGCAGCCTTGTCGGCCAGCGCCAGGGTCTCGCGCACGCGCGACTGGATCTGGCCACCCGAGAAGATTGGAATATTGAGCTGCACGCCAACCACGCCGGAGTTGTACCGGCTGCCCACGTTGCTGAGCTGCGTGGCGGTGCCCTGCGCGTTGGTGTAGCCATACGATGCCACCAGGTCCACCGACGGCAGATGGCCGGCCTTGGCCTTGTTGGTCTCGCGCTGGGCCGTTTCCAGGTTGTAGTTGGCCAGGCTGACCTGCGGATTGGTCTGTTCGGCCTGCGACGCCCAGGCGTTCACGTCGGCGGGCAGCGGACCCGGAATCTGTGCCTCGGAGCGCAAGCCCATCAGTTCGTCCACAGGCTTGCCGGTGATCTGCTGCAACGTGGCGCGCGTCACTTCGAGCGCGCTCTGCGCCGCGATCTCGGTCGACGTGGCCAGGTCATAGCGGGCCTGCGCGTCGTTGGCATCGGTAATCGTGGCGGTGCCCACCTCGAAGTTGCGCTTGGCCTGTTCGAGCTGCTCGCCGATGGCCTTCTTCTGCGCGCCGGCCAGGTAGAGATTGTCCTGCGCGGACAGCACGTCGAAGTAGGCTTGCGATGCCCGCGTGATCAGGTCCAGTTGCGCTTGCTGGAACGAGACCTCGCCGGCCATCGCCGCAAGTTCGCCCTGCTTGTAGGTTTCCCAGCGATCCCAGCGGAACAGCGGTTGCGTCAGCTGCAAGGCCCAGGTGTTGGCGTTGAAGTAGCGCGTGACGTCCACCGGCGAGCTGTAGTCGGCCATGGTCCGCTGGGCGCCGGCCGTGCCTGCCACTTGCGGCAGCAGGCCCGCGCGACCCTGCGGCAGCTTCTCGCGCGTGGCCAGCAGTTGCGAGCGGGCGCTGGCGAACTGGGCGTCATTGGATTGCGCGTCGCGATACACCTGGAGCAGGTCCGCGGCCAGCGCGGACGGCATGTGCAGCCAGGCGAGCACGGCAGCCGCGAGCACCAGGGGTTTCCTGGCCGCAATGGGCACGGCGGAAAGCGCAAAACTCATGACATCTCCAGCTCGGCCAGCGGCGGACGCGGCCAACGATCGGGTTAGTTGCGACGGGTGGTACTGCCAGGACGAGAACTGCGGATGCTGCGGGGTGCTTCGGGTACGTCAGGTGCTGCGGATGCCGTGCGCTGCGGCTGCGGGGCGGCCCCGGCACTAGCGCTTGCCGGAACCGCTGCCGCATCAATGCATCAACTCAATACTGGGGAACGGACGGGTCGACCTGGGTGGACCAGGCGTGAATGCCGCCGGTCAGGTTCCAGACCTTGGCATAGCCCTGGCGCGCCAGGAAGTTGGCCACCTGCATGCTGCGTGCGCCGTGATGGCAGATGCAGACAATTTCGGCGTCTTCGTCGATGTCGTTCAGACGGGCCGGAATCTGGCCCATCGGGATATGCGTGATGCCGGGCATCGCGGCCGTGCGGACCTCCAGGTCCTCGCGCACGTCCAGCAGTACCGGCTTGGCGCGGCTGGCGTCGGCCAGCCACTGCGCCAGTTCGGGGGCGGTAATCACCTGCATGGTCAACTCCAGATCAGAACTTGAAGCGCGACGGCTGCACCGCGCCTTGCAACGGCTTGACCAGCGTCTCGAAAACGTTCACCACCTGGTATTCGGTTTCCGAAATGCGCGTGATGATGCGTGCTTCCATGACCGGCGCATCGCCGACGATGGCGGCGATACGGCCACCCACCTTGATCTGCGACAGGATCGACTGCGGCAGCTCGGGCACCGATGCCGAGATGCAGATCACGTCGTACGGGGCGGCCGCGGCCCAGCCTTCGGCGCCATTGCCTTCGGCGACTTCCACGTTGGTCACGCCGGCATTGGCCAGGTTCTGGCGGGCCAGTGCCACCAGTTCGGGGCGGATCTCGACGGTCACCACATGGCGGCCACGGTTGGCCAGCAGGGCGGCCATGTAGCCGGAGCCGGCGCCGATTTCCAGCACGTTTTCATGCTTGCGCACGTTCAGGTCCTGCAGCAGGCGGGCTTCCACGCGCGGCGGCATCATGTTCTCGCCGCCCGGCAGCGGAATCTCCATGTCGACGAAGGCCAGCGCGGAGTGGGCCTGCGGCACGAACTGCTCACGCTTGACCACGGCGAGCAGGTCCAGGATTTCCTGGTCCAGCACGTCCCACGGGCGGATTTGCTGTTCGATCATGTTGAATCGGGCTTTTTCGAGATCCATGTTGCCTTTCCTTCAGATGCTTGCAGGGTTGCGGCGTCGGTCGGGGGTGTTCGCCCCGCCGTCGGCGCGGTTGTGTCGGATGATGCGGGTCTGCCACGTCCCGGCTGGGCTTGCCGCCGCCGCACGCCGGGATGTTGCACAAAAGCCCGCTATTTTACCCCCGCGAACCGCGCTGGCATGTTTACAAACGGTTAGCGTTGCGCCGAGGCACGCAGGCCGGCGCATGGTGCGGATTGCTGTCATGTCCGGGAGGGCTGGGCATCGTCTCGGGCCGGTGTGTCGTCCTGCCTGGCGGCACGCTCGGCCAGCAGTTCGTCACGGATCCGCTCCCAGACATAGGGGCCTTGCGGCGCCGGCAGTGGCGTGTCGCGCGCCACACCCGTGGTCAGGCCAAACAGCAGCACCTGCAGCAACTGGTCGACAAACGCGTCCGGATCGATGGCCGGCACGTTGACCTGGCTGAAGGCGCTGCGCCAGAGCATCAGGAACACCAGCGGCGCGCAAAACAGCGTGGTTGTAGGGTTGGCGGGCGCCTGGCGGAATTCTCCGCGGACCACGCCACGCGCCAGCACGCGGGCAAACAGTTCGTCACCCGGCCCCATGACTTCGTCCTGGTAGAACTGGGCGATATCCGGGAAATTGCCCGATTCCGCGATGATCAGCTTGGTCAGGCCGGCCACGGGCGTGGAGCCGATCAGGCCCCACCATCCCAGCAGCAGTTCGCGCAGCAGCTCCGGGGTGGAGCCCTCGAAGGTATCGACGAGATCGGTGCCCTTGGTCAGCGCCGGCACCATGTTCTCGCGCACCACGGTCTTGAACAGCTCTTCCTTGTTCGCGAAATACAGGTAGACGGTGCCTTTTGACACGCCGGCCGCAGCAGCCACGTCTTCCAGCCGCGTCGCCGCGTAGCCGCGCTCGACAAACAGCGTCAGCGCGGCGGCCACCAGCTCCTGCGGGCGGGCGGCCTTGCGCCGGCTCCAGCGGCGGGTGTCAGTTTCTTTCTTGGGCAGGGCAGGGGTCACGGACGGGCGGATAGCGAAGGCTGGCGGCATGCCTTCCATCGTTAATAACTTGTCGGTCAGTAATGTAGAGGACCGGTGTTGTCGGGTCAAGCCGCGTGCGACGAACGGCACAAGTGGCTAATGATACCCATGTTGCCGTTTGTTGCAGGTCCGGCGAAACGGGTCGGGCACAATAACGGCCTGGCAACGCATCTCACGTTGCATTCTTGATTGTCGGCATCTGCCGCTGAACCTTCACCGTGTCTAGCAAGTCTGAACCCACCTGCCGCGCTGGTTGCGGCGCCTGTTGCATCGCGCCGTCCATTACTTCGCCCTTGCCCGGCATGCCCGACGGCAAGCCGGCCGGGCAGCGGTGTGCGCAATTGTTGCCGGACATGCGCTGCGCGGTGTTCGGGCGGCCAGAGCGGCCGGGGTTTTGCGGCGGGCTTCGTCCATCGGCCGAGATGTGCGGCGATTCCCGCGAGTCCGCCATGATCTGGCTGACGCGGCTGGAGCAGGCGACCGCACCGGCCGCCATGGCGCCATGACGATACTGTTTGAGGGAGGACGCATGATTGCGATGACACGCCGGCGCTGGCTGGCCGCCGCCGGCATGGCCGGACTGGCCGCCACGGGCTGGCTGGCAGGCTGCAGCGTATTCCGCAGCGAATACACGTTTTCTCAAAGCCAGCTTCAGGACGCGCTGGCCCGGAAATTCCCGTTCAACAAGCGCTACATGGAGTTGTTCGACATCCAGCTGGCCAATCCGCAACTGGCGCTCGATTCCGCGCGCAACCGCGTGCTGGTGACTTTCGATGCCACGGTCGACAACCGCCTGTTCTTCCGCCAGCCGTTGACCGGACGCTTCGCGCTGGACAGCGCATTGCGCTATGACGCACCGAGCCATTCGCTAGTGCTGCAAGACCCGGAGGTGAAGCAGTTCGACGTACAGGGGCTGCCCGGCCAGTTCGCGCGCCAGTTGAATGCGTTGGGCGGTATCCTCTCGGAGCAGCTGCTGCAGGACTATCCGCTCTATACGTTCAAGCCGGAGCAACTAAGGCTGGCCGGCACCAGCGTGGAGCCCGGTACAATCACGGTCCTGCCTGACGGTATCAACGTCAAGATTAATCGGCCGTAAATCCATAGCAACAATAATGCGATGCCTTCGGGCATTACTGGCGGATCCACCGCCATTTGCGCCAACTTTTTTGAGTCCATATGGATATCGCACTCGCCCTCAAGGCCGTCATTCTCGGCATCGTCGAAGGTCTGACGGAGTTTCTTCCCATTTCCAGCACCGGGCACCTGATCCTGGCCGGGCAACTACTGGATTTCAATGACGAGAAGGGCAAGATCTTCGAAATCGTGATCCAGTTCGGCGCGATCCTGGCGGTCTGCTGGGAATTCCGCCGCCGCATCGGCGCGGCGGTGAGCGGCCTGGCCTCGGACCCGAAGCAGCAACGCTTTGCCATCAACGTGATCATCGCCACGCTGCCCGCCATCGTGCTGGCCCTGGTGTTCGGCAAATGGATCAAGGCCCACCTCTTCAACCCGATCACGGTCGCCCTGGCATTCATCATCGGCGGCGTCGTGATCCTGTGGGCGGAATGGCGCGAGGCGCGCCGCGGTACCGTGTCGCACCCCCAAGGCAATGCGCTGCTGGAAGCCGCCAAGGCTGGTGCCCCGCGTATCGAATCCATCGACGACCTGACCTGGCGCGATGCCCTGAAGGTTGGTATCGCCCAGTGCTGCGCGCTGGTGCCGGGCACCTCGCGCTCGGGGGCGACGATTATCGGCGGGATGGTTTTCGGCCTGTCGCGCCAGGTGGCCACGGAGTTCTCGTTCTTCCTGGCCATCCCCGTGATTTTCGGCGCGACGGTCTATGAACTGTACAAGGCCAGGGCGCTGCTGTCGGCCGACGATATCGGCATCTTCGCCATCGGCTTCGTCTTCGCGTTCCTGTCGGCGTTCCTGTGCGTCCGCTGGCTGCTGCGCTTCGTGGCCACGCACGACTTCAAGCCATTTGCGTGGTACCGGATCGCCTTCGGGATTATCGTGCTGGTCACGGCGTGGACGGGGATGGTGTCCTGGCACGCGTAAGCTGTCATTGGCAGCATGAAACTAAAAAGGGCCACGCGGCCCCTTTTTCATTTCTTGCGGAACACCACGTCCCAGACGCCGTGGCCCAGCCGCAAGCCGCGTTTCTCGAACTTGGTCACGGGACGGTAGTCAGGGCGCTCGGCAAATCCGCCCTGGGCTTGCGACGTGTTCTCCAGCGTCGGCTCGCCGCTCAGCACTTCTACCATCTGGTGCGCATATTCTTCCCAGTCCGTCGCGCAATGGAAATAGCCACCTGGCTTCAGCCGGCTGGCCAGGAGCTTCACCAATGGCGGTTGCACCAGACGACGCTTGTTATGGCGCTTCTTGTGCCAGGGGTCGGGGAAGAAGATATGCACGCCGTCGAGTGAGTCCTCGGTCAGCATGTGCGCGATGACCTCGACCGCATCGTGATTCATGATGCGCACGTTCCGCAGATCGTTTTCGCCGATCAGCTTCAGCAATGCGCCCACGCCCGGCTCATGCACCTCACAGCCCAGGAAGTTGTCCTGTGGGCGCAGCTTGGCGATATGCGCGGTGGTTTCCCCCATGCCAAAGCCAATCTCAAGGATCGAAGGTGCCTGACGTCCGAACGTCTCGGCCCAGTCCATCGGCTCGGCCTGGTAGGGAACGACAAACTGCGGGCCGAGATCATCGATGGCGCGTTGCTGGCCGGACGATGTCCGTCCGGCACGTCGCACGAATGATCGGATACGGCGCGGGTGCGCAACTTCGTCGCCCGGTTGGGCATTGGTTGCAGCAGCGTCTTCAGGTTGTCCGTTGGCGCCGTCGGCATTATCGCCCGGCAGCGTATCGGTATTGGTGTCTTGGGGAAGCATGGCAACAAAAAACCGCCGGGCGGATCGCCGATCAACCGTTGACCGGGTGCCAGAGGCGGCTTGTCAGATGAGAAGTGGAGCGGGCGATGGGAATCGAACCCACGTCTTTAGCTTGGGAAGCTAAGGTAATGGCCATTATACGACGCCCGCGAACCTAGCATTCTATGCGGGATTCGGGGGAGTTCGCAAGCGTGTGATGTGGGCGCTGCATGCGAAAGTGTATCCACTTTGCGCATTTGCGGTGGCATCGCCGGGGATTACCAGGCCTCGCTATTCTTTGGTAACAAACGGTAGCACGGCTGCATTGTAGAGATTTGCCCCTGTTGATCTCTCCTTCCTAAGCAACGCCCGCATGTACTTGCTTAGATAAACTGCCGTTTTGAGTTCATCGTCGGGCTTTTTGCCATATTTTACGAGAACGCTAGCGATGGCAGCTTCTTCCGAGGCAGTTAGCTGAGCGATAGGTGCATTCCCGAGAAGATCCTGCTGGGTCACAAGGTACAGCACTATCTTTTTGCCGGCGGAACGAACTTGGAGGCCAGGAACCAATTCCGACAGTTTGGTCAAATGCAAGTCTACGAAGTAGGGACCATCCTTTTGTCTAACTACATATGCGTTCGTTAGGCGCTCCCCGGTGGCCTCTAGGGACGCCAGTTCCGCTAAGAAGCAGAGCTTGTGAAGTGCAAAATAGCTGAGCCCAGCTGGGTTGCTCTGCAGGATTCTCCGAGCGACATGTCCCAGTTTCACCGCATCGGGTCTCGGTTTGCCGCCAGAGGTTTTCTTGCGACGTTTGGACAGTCTGCGCAAATTCTCGGCGATGAACTGATAGTCGCTAAGCTGATTGGCGAAACTCCTGTGAATCATGGCGCGCTGGCCCGGGTGATATACCGGCATGAGCGTCCGGTTCATCCACGGGTTACTCGTTCTGACGCCGTCGCGGAGCGAAATGGCGTGCGTATCGAGTGCGTTACATGCCTTGAGAGCAACTGCGCCCAGTGTCACGACAATTGCTGGATCGAGTAACTCGACCGTCTCTTTCAGAAAGGGGGCGCAGTTTGCTATTTCGGCGGGAGTTGGCGTTGCGTTGTTCCCCCGCTCATCTTTCGGGTTGCACAAAACCGCATTAGTGACGAACACTTCATAGCGGCTGATCCCCACCTGTTCGATGAGCCTTTCAAAGTTATGCCCAGATTTATCGCCATGGAAGGGCAGATGCGATCCATCCGCTCCCAATCTTCCCGGAGCTTCCCCCACAAACATCAGAGGGGCATCGAGAGGGCCACACCCGGGTCCGAGCACGCGCGCGCTTCCATTCATTCGTGGGCACTTGGTACATGCTGTGACCCGCCCTACCAAATCATGAAACCGAGCCTCTTTGCTGCTTTGAGATGTCATTGAATCAGAGATGAAAGCTGCTGCTTAGAGCAATCAAAATATGCGTGGACAGAGTGGCAGACGAGCACTCCAGGGCGCTTGTTAGTCGCGGCGCAAATAAAGTGGAGCAATCTCCCTAAACCGGCGAAGTTTCCCAGGACCTTGTTGAAGAAGTCGTGGTTTCGATATACCACCACCAAATCAAGAGTGTCGTCTGCGTTCCAAAGAATCTCCGCGAAGTGCCAGCATGGGCCTCCTCGCGTTCGCGGTGCATCCACCGATGGAGATGATAGATGAAAGACGAGCCCAGTCGTATTGCGCCGCGGCCAAGTATTCAACTTGGTAATCGCGCGTTCGAGTTGATTGACGCCATCTGGTGGGAAGCGCACAAGGCGCTCGAAATACGTTCCCCATGCATGTCGCCCCCTCTGCCATCGATGAGCGCGATCATGAACTCGCAAATAGCTACTGTAGAAATCCGCACGCGTGGTTGTTCGTTCGAAAATTTTCTGCGGAAACAAAGTGTTGGCTACATCACGAGCATCGTCCGCACCAGCTTTGATGCGAGCGGGAGAGTGATGCAGAAGCCATACATCTTGAACCTGGCATGGCTGAGAAATGGTCGTAATAAGATTGCTGACCTCTCCATGCTGTAACAGAAGAGCGCAGCCCGCGCGCCAGGCGTCAAGTGCCGTATCGCCATCAACAGTGGAGATACTCATGATCGGCGCCCTTTTGCCGCGGCAGGTGTACGGTAAGTAATGCGCTGCTTATCCAGATCTACGATCACATCCCCGCCACCATTTTTCTTCAGTTCGCGAAAAACAGCATACCCTTGGCAAATAGCCTGCTGCCATTGTTTTGCTGTGCAAGCGCGTACCTCTAGTCCCGCTACCATGCGTCGAATCGTCTTTAGCAGCCCAATGTCGATTGAGCTACGATCCGCGTACCAGCCGCGCTCTTCCGCTTGATTGAAGACCAGAATTGAAACGGCTTCTTCGATGACAGCAGCACGCGCTCCATCTTCTACCTCATCAATCTTTGCCTTAGATTTTCGTTTGCACTTGAGCAGCGCGCGGCAAACTGGCGACCAGCCGAGCACCGCAGCGTAGGCGAGGTGAAAGACATCATGATAGCGATAGCCATCATCTTCATGTGAGTTATCGGTGAGGGCGTCGCCAATTACTACATCATTTACAGAAACCTTGACGTATAGACTGCGCTCAAGGGGTTTTTCGTAAAAATTGACGACAAAGCGACGAGGCAAGCGTTCGTCAGCGGGAAAGCCATTATCAAAAATATTGATGCTTCCTTCGGAGTAAAGAGACTCCGCCTTCTCCGCATTTGCTTTGGCTATTTCCTCGAGTGGAATTCCATAAAGCGAGGCCAAGCTCGTCAAATACCACAGCAAGTCTCCGAACTCTTCGCGTAGCTCTGTTCGGAACAACGGAATATCCTTCTGGAGCAAGAGCTTCTTCATCATGCTATGAAGATCTCCAACTTCGCCCACGAGGCCCATAAGCGATACTGCACGAGAAGGGCGTTCATTCGTTCGCTCGACCATCGTTTGATACTCTGCAAACGTGGACAATGATGATGATTTTCCCTGTTGGTGAGTCTCGATGTTTCTGGCTGTCGGTCTTCGTGGCATGTTATCTCTGGTGAATTGAGTCAACCGTTCACTACGCCTCGCGATAATTTACTTCTGCTTCAGAGCTTCAGAATGTCACGGGCTATTTTAGTTTTAGCGAGATCACTTTGAGCAACCGTTGTCCATTCTTCCCTCCAAAGTGGGGTGTGCAAGGCCAATGCCGTGCCAGTGGGACGCCATAGTGCAAACCTTGATGTTGTTTTTTTGCTATGCGAGACGTTCGCTGGCTTTCAGACTGACGGGAGGATTGTTGTTGCTCTGCATGGTGCGAGCCGTCCTGCAGCAAGCTCGGCCTGTTCCGCGGCACCGTAAGTCTGGATGGTTATCTCGCTATTTAAGCCGAGTACGCACAACCGGAACTCGCCCTTGAGTGAGATTGTTAAGGATGGCGCGAGCACGCGATGCCAGCATGTCAAAGCCTACTATTCGCAAGTAAGAGCGACCTTCGTTCTCGCGGCGGAGTGCGGCCCGCTGGGCGGCAGGTAGTCCGCCTTCCATTCCTATAACGACCATCGCATCCGGTAGCCGGAACTCCGGAAAGGTCTGGCTTGCGGTCTCGAAGCGAGATTGAAGAAAATCCCGATAATCCAGAGCTTGAGCTACGGCGTGCGTGGTCTCTGCACTGAGTTGATTGGATGATGTAATGAGCCCCTTACCTGGCGTTTCGATCTCGACGACAAGATAAGAACCGTCGGCTCGCTGGATGATGAAATCAGGCTTCTTGTACCCGTGCAAATCAGGTTGCGGCCATACGTGCGTTGCCAGAGGGTCAAGCAAGAGCGGATGCAGTTCGAGGAATTTTTGAATGCGAGGCTCGTCGCCAGGATAAGACCTCAATAGATCGTCGTATGAGTCAATGACAGGTCCCCCAACCGTGAGCGTGCGCGATGCTAGTGCCGCGATGAGTTTGCTAGATGCGCCGCGCGTGCCAGGTTCTTGAAAAATAGTCAAAGTCTGAAGAACAGCGCTTGCATAAGATATAGCATCGTCTTCATCTTCAATATCGATGATTATTCTGTTTAGCAATATCTCTGCCGACAACGAAATTTCTTCAATTGGCGGGATGATATTTAGCAGATGATTTTGAAGATCAACTGGAAGAAAGAGCTGTGGATAAGAGCCGGATGATAATAGCGAAAGTAATCTTATGACTGTGGTGTAGTTGGAAAAGGTTGACTTAGCCCGTTGGAAGTCGACCAAGGCATCTAATCCTTGCTTTCCCCATGCAAGAAGGCAGGCGCTCGCTGCTTGCTTGAATTCATGCTTCATTGTGAATCCACCATAATCTTCGATTGCGAGAAATTGAGTGGCAACTAGGGCGGTGGCGGATTTTTCTGAGATGCACGCTTCAAGAAAAGAGCAGAGTTCCTGATAGGTCCCAGACCTCTCGATAAATTTTGCTTCTTCGATGAAATCTCTCGAGCGCATGATGTGAGCTGTCTAGATGCTTCTGGTTATTCCGTTGTCAGATCCGGTGGTCGATAGGACGGTGCTGAGAGGACTATCGCAAACGGCACCATGAATTCGAGCCTAACCATCGATCAAGCGCAATCTCTCGCTGAGATCGTACAAGAACGCTTTGGGGGAAACCTATCTTATTCCCAGTTCGTTGGCTGCGTGCACT
This sequence comes from Cupriavidus pauculus, assembly GCF_022179805.1. Classification (GTDB taxonomy): domain Bacteria; phylum Pseudomonadota; class Gammaproteobacteria; order Burkholderiales; family Burkholderiaceae; genus Cupriavidus; species Cupriavidus pauculus_E. The sequence goes on from NZ_BPUO01000001.1 coordinate 735,570, forward strand.
TGTTGTGCGAAGACATCGCCGGCTTTGAGGTGAGTGAACTCCCCGAGGGTGCGGTGCACCGGATTTGGACCTTCTATGAGGAAGTCTCAGGCTGACGTTTCACGTCAGTTGGGAATGCTACGAGACTTGTTTCGCCCTCGACGCCAGGTCTCTATTCAACGAGATGCTATTGCGAGAGGGGACTATCCAGTTCTGATACCTCGGCTCCCACTTGCCGAAGTGCTGGCCAGCAACGCTGCGTGCCAAGCTTATCGCGGCATCGGAGCCATAACCCCTAACAGTCAGATCGCCGCTGGGCAGCGAGCCAACATGGATCTCACCACCTCACCACATGCTAGTCAGCTTAGAGAGGAAAACGGTGGGCGTAAGCGGGTGCGCTATGTCAGCAGCTTTTTGCTGACGCAGCTGGGGTTGAAACTGGCAGCGCGTCAAGACGCGCAGGAAATGTGGGGGAGAAGGACATGCGCGGAGAAACCGCGCATAGAACCCGCATGAACAGTGGGTTTGGTCAAGCCGTTGCGGCTTGGGAAGCTAAGGTAATGGCCATTATACGACGCCCGCAAGGCTTACTGCGGCCGGATTGTAGCATGGCCGAAGGCTCGCACTTTCGGGTGGAGGGGCCTGTCAGCGTTTTTGTGTTCAGGGCAGTTAAAGGCTCACCGTCAACTTAGCCGGTGAGCCAGCATTATCTCAGCGAAGCGGGGTGGGTGAAGCGTTCCTCATAGAGAATAGCAAACTGGTTCATGGCAGCCTTCCAGTCGTGCGTTGAACTGCCCCACTTGCCGGTGATGTTGCGCAGGGCCAGCCATAGCAGCTTGGTTGCCGCCTCGTCACTGGGGAAGTGCCCCCGCGTCTTGATGATCTTGCGTAGTTGCGCGTTGATGCTTTCAATCGCATTGGTCGTGTAGATGATCTTGCGGATCGCCGGCGGGAACGCAAAGAACGGGATCACCTGGTCCCAGACGCGACGCCAGGACGCGGCAATCGGGGGATACTTCTTAGCCCATTCTCCCTGCTCGAAGGCCGCCAGTTCGGCCAGCGCCGCCTCAACAGTGGGCGCGGTGTATACGGGCTTGAGCGCTGCCGCCACGGCCCGGCGCTCTTTCCAACCGGCGTAGTCCAAACTGTTTCGGATCAGGTGCACGATGCAGGTCTGTAGCGTCGTGTGCGGGAACACCGCGTTCAAGGCCTGTTCCATGCCCTTGAGCCCGTCAGTCACCGCAATGAGGATGTCCTGCGT
>NZ_BPUO01000002.1 GCF_022179805.1 Cupriavidus pauculus
CCCCCCCGAGGCTCTGCTTGCCGACAGTTCGCAATTTGAACCGCCGGGCCCTCACCCCCGGCCCCTCTCCCGGAGGGAGAGGGGAGAAAACCAGGCGCAGCGATGAGCCGCCTGCTTACTTCAGCAGCACTTCCGGCAGCCACAGCGAGAACGCCGGCACATACGTCACCAGCAGCAGCGCCGCCACCAGCGCGCCGTAGAACGGCCAGATCGTGCGCATCACCTGCCCCACCGACACACCACCGATCGCGCAACCAACGAACTGCGTGGTGCCCACCGGCGGGGTGTTCAGACCCAGCGCGCAGTTGATCAGCATCAGCATGCCAAACTGCACCGGGCTCATGCCGTAGTGCATGCAGATCGGCAGGAAGATCGGCGTGCAGATCAGGATGGTGGCGGCCATGTCCAGGAAGGTGCCCAGGACGAACAGCATCACGTTCACCATCAGGAAGATCACCCACGGGCTGGTCGACACCGAGCTCAGGAACTGCCCGGTCAGTTCGGCCACGCCATAGAGGCTGATCATGTAGCCGAACGTGGCCGAGATGCCAATCAGCAGCAGCACCACGCCCGTGGTCTTCACGGCCTTGGCGGCAGCCTTGATGAACTGTTCCTTCGTCAGCGAGCGATACAGGAACACCGTCAGCGTCAGCGCATAAAGCACCGCCACGGCGGCCGACTCGGTGGCCGTGAACACGCCCGACAAGATGCCGGCCAGGATCAGCACCACGACGAACAGACCCGGCAGTGCGGCGGCCAGCGAGTGACCCACGATATCCCAGCCCGGGAACTTGCCCGACGGATAGCCACGGCTGCGCGCCACGAAGTACGCGGCGGCCAGGTTGCAGATCGTCAGGATCAGCGCGGGCAGCACGCCGGCCAGGATCAGCGCGGCGATCGACACCTTGCCGCCGGCCGCCAGCGTGTAGATGATCATGTTGTGGCTGGTCGGCATCAGCGCGCCCACCAGTGCCGCGTGCGTGGTCACGTTGACCGCGTAGTCCGCGTGATAGCCCTCGCGCTTCATCATCGGGATCATCACCGCGCCCATGGCCGACACATCGGCCACTGGCGACCCCGACACGCCGCCGAACAGCGTGCATGCCACCACGTTCGACATGCCCAGCCCGCCGCGCACATGGCCGGCCATCGACTTGGCAAAGTTGACGATGCGGTCGGCAATGCCGCCGTAGAGCATCAGTTCCCCGGCGAAGATGAAGAACGGAATGGCCAGGAACGAGAACGCGTTCATGCCCGACGTCATCTGCTGGAACACCACCGCCAGCGGCAGCCCTTCGTACAGGATCGTGGCCACCGCCGACAGGCCGATGGCGAAAGCCACCGGCACGCCCAGGATCAGGAAGCCGAAAAAGCAGACAGTAAGAATGATCAGTGCCATGCCGGCTCCACTTCCGTGCCTTTCAGCACTGCAATGATGTGTTCGATCGAAAACAGCACGATCAGCACGCCCGAGATGACGGGCGGCAGATAGCGCCAGCCTTCGGAAATACCCAGCGTCGGCAGCTTGTAGTCGGCCACCGAGTGCGCCAGGAACGCGCAGTTGTATGCCATGACCACACCGAAGACGCCCACCAGCACGTGGATCAGGATCTCGAGCTTGGTGCGCAGATGGTCGGGCAACAGGATGAGCAGCGACTCCAGGCCGATATGGCCCGCGTCGCGCACGCCCACCGCCGTGCCCAGCATGGTCACGTACAGCACCAGCAGCATGGCGATCGATTCGGCCCAGGTGGGGGTGTCGTTGAGAACGTAGCGGCCAAAGACCTGGTAGAGCACCGCGATGACCAGCAGCACCAGGCCGAATACGCCAAGGCCCAGGCAGGCACGGGCCAGCGTGGCACAGAAACGGGTGTAGAAGTTGGCGTGCACGGCGGGCGCCTCGGCGGCGTCACCGCGCACGCCCTCCGCCGGCGTGGCCGGCGTAGGGGATGGCGAAAGCATGATGAATTCCCTGCGAACTGACTGCGACGCGCTGCGGCGCGACTGGCGTTACTTCGTTTCCTGCGTGCGGCGCACCAGGTCCTTCATCTGTGCGCTGGTGATGAAGCGGTCGTACACCGGCTTCATCGCGGACTGGAACGATGTCTTGTCCACCTGGATGATCTGCACGCCCGACGCCTCGACGAGCTTGCGCGACTTCTGCTCGCGTTCGTCCCACAGCTTGCGCATGTACGGCACCGAATCCTTGGCGGCCTGGCGCACCATCGCCTGGTCTTCCTTGGACAGGCGATCCCACGCCACCTTCGAGAACATCAGCATTTCAGGCGCCATCGAGTGCTCGGTCAGCGAGTAGTACTTGGCCACCTCGAACTGGCGCGAGCTTTCATAGCTGGGCCAGTTGTTCTCGGCGCCGTCCACCAGGCCGGTCTTCAGCGCGGTGTACACCTCGCCCCACGGCATCGGCGTGGCATTGGCGTGCATGGCTTCGAGCAGCGACACCCACAGGTCCGACTGCTGCACGCGGATCTTCATGCCCTTGGCATCGGCCAGCGTCTTGATCGGGCGCTTGGTGGTGTACATCGAGCGCGATCCGCTGTCGTACCAGGCCAGGCCGATGAAGCCGTTCTTCTCGCACGACTTCAGGATGTCCTCGCCAACCTGGCCGTCCAGCACATGGCGCATGTGTTCGGTGGAGCGGAACAGGAACGGCATCGTCGGCACGATGGTGGCTTCGCAGATGTTGTTCATCGCGGCCGAGTTCACGCGCACCATCGACAGCGCGCCGATCTTGGTCTGTTCGATCGCGTCCTTCTCGCTGCCCAGCGAGCCCTGCGCGAACACCTTGACCGACATCTTGCCGTTGGAGCGCTGCTTGAGCAGGTCGCCCATGTAGCGCACGGCCTGCACGGTGGGGTAGTCGTCGGGATGGATGTCGGCGGACCGGAATTCCGCGGCGTGCACGCCGACCGGCAGCGCCACGGCGGTAGCAAGTGCGGCCATCAGGGTACCCAGGCGGGTACGTGCGAACGGTTTTTGAAACATGTGTCTTGCCTCCATTGTTATCTGAGTTAATTCTTGGTGATTCAAGCCAGCACATTGCCCGGCACGCCTGGCTCGGCGCGCCGTCCTAGAGAATTGCGTCAGTCGCGCAGCACCGGCTCCGGCGTGCCGGTGACACCGGGGCGCAAGGCCACCACGGCGCCAGACAGCGGGTCGGTGTCGTCCGTGCGGATCGACGTCACGTAGAGCGTGTCGAGCCCACTGCCGCCGAACGCACACATCGCGGGCTTGGCGAATGGCACGGCCAGGCTGCGGTCCAGGCGGCCGTCGGGCGTGAAGCGGTGCACCTGGCCGGCGTCGTTGCCGCAGATCCAGTAGCAGCCGTCGGCGTCGACAGCGGCACCATCGGGGCGGCCCGGGTAGGCATTCATGTCGATGAACACCCGCGCGTTGGTCGGCGTGCCGCTATCGGTGTCGTAGTCATAGGCCCACACGGCCTGGCGAGCCGGATGCGAATCGGACACGTACATCGTGCGGCCGTCGGGGCTGAAGGCCAGCCCGTTGGGCGTGATCATTTCGTCGCGGATCACATCGAGCGCGCCAGTACGCGCATCGAAGCGATAGAGCTTGCCGTCGGTGGCGGCCAGCGACATGTCCATCACCATCGTGCCGGCCCAGAAGCGGCCCTGGCGGTCGCAGCGGCCATCGTTGAAGCGCATGCCGTCGCGTGCATGCTGCACGGTGGCCACGCGTTGCGGCGCCGGTGCAGGCTGCCCGACAACCAGCGAGCCGATGCGGAAGATGCCGGTTTCCATCGCCAGCAGCCAGCCGCCGTCGGCGGCCATTGCCATGCAACCGGCCATCTCCGGCACGGCCCAGTGGTCAGTGCGCCCGCTTGCCGGGTCATGGCGCCACAGCGTGCGGTTGGGAATATCGGTCCAGTAGAGCGCGGCTTCGCCAGCGTGCCAGACGGGGCTTTCGCCCACGCCGCAGCGCATGTCGCCAATCCGTTCGAAGGTGCCGGACATCGCGCTCAGTCCCCGAACGGGCCAGCCTTGACGAAGGCCCCGCCCTGGTACCAGCCTGCCGGGTCATCGGCGGGCAGCGGCGGCACCGATTCCACCTTGGCGCGGAACTGCTCCGACGACTCCACCGGCCGGAAGCCCAGCTGCGCGGCCTTGCTGTTGTCCCACCAGCTGTCGCGGTTAGCCGACGCGCCGTAGACGATCAGGAAGCCGACGTTCGGCACGAAGATCGCGCGCTTGATCAGTTGCTCCAGGTCGTCATAGCCGAGCCAGGTCACCATCATGCGGCGATCCTTGGCTTCCGGGAACGACGAGCCGATGCGCAGCGCCACGGTGTCGATGCCGTACCGGTCGCTGTAGAAGCTGGCCAGCTGCTCGCCAAACGCCTTGCTGACGCCGTAGTAGCCATCGGGCCGGGCCGGCGTATCGGCGTCCAGCACTTCGCCCTGCTTGTAATAGCCAATGACGTGGTTCGAGCTGGCAAACACGATGCGGCGCACGCCGTGACGGCGGGCCGCTTCATAGAGGTTGTACGTACCCTGGATATTGGCGGGCAGGATTTCCTCGAACGGGCGCTCCACCGACACGCCGCCCAGGTGCACGATCGCATCGACGCCTTCCACCAGCGCATGCACGGCCTTGGGATCGGACAGGTCGCAGGCGACCACTTCTTCCTGTTCCCCTGCCTCGCCGAGGCTGGCGATGTCAGAGACGCGCACGACATCGGCATAACGCTTCAGCCGGTCACGCAGGACTTTGCCGAGATTGCCGGCGGCGCCGGTCAGGAGAATGCGGTGGCAACGGGTGTTGACGCCGTCGAGCGGGTCTTTGAAGGTCTGAGACATGGTGTCGGGCTGCCGGCGCGCGTTATGAAAACAAAGCGCGCATTGACTGAATTGGGTGTTATTGATCTGTCGTCATACAACGCCACTGGAATCTAATCGCCCGCCCCACTTCGGTCAAGGTGAGGCAGCCTAAGTAAATTCCCTAGAAGTTTTAAGTTGCAGACATGCAGACGTTAATTGCTGCCGTGCGGATTTTTCTCACTCATTTGAGTGAGTTAGCGTTTGAAACTTCATATCGTCGCCGGGCATAATCTCTGCGAAATCGGCCACCACAAACGGATTTCGTGGAATTTAAATAACTTACACCAAACTGACATTTATTTGTTGCACTGCGATTTAAGCAAATACTTAGCGCGGTGACCTGGCGATTTTCACGCGTTTTGTCGCGCCTAGATTTTTACTTCCACTGTTGCTCATCCACCCAATGTCTCGTCGTATGTCTTGCTCCGTTATTTTTCTGTAAGGTACGATGTCATAGGACATCAGATCACATCGATTGCCTTTCCCAATCGATTTGATCTGCGTGCCCCGGCGCCTGGGAATCGCTTCCCGGTGCGCCTCCCATGCACACCGGTGCAGGCAATGCCCCACGCCGACCCGCATTCGGCAACAGAAGTCGAAAAGCATGCGGCACCGGTTCTTCCGCAACAAAAACGTAATAACGAGCCAGGATGGAGACCAACACCATGAAGCGAGCCCTTGCGCCCTTCATCACCACAGCAGCCCTAGCCGCCATGAGCGCCGCAGCACCGGCCCAGGCGCAGTCGAATGTCACGCTTTACGGCATTGTCGACACCACGATCCGCTACACCACCAATGAAAATGCCGCCGGTAACGCTAAGCTGCAGATGACTGACGGCGTGTTGACCGGCAGCCGCTGGGGCCTCTATGGCGTGGAAGATCTGGGACGCGGATACCAGGCGCTGTTCGTGCTCGAATCGGGCTTCTCGCCGGACGCCGGCCAGAGCCTGCAGGGCAACCGCCTGTTCGGCCGCAAGGCTTACGTCGGCCTGCAAGGCGACTTCGGCACGGTCACGCTGGGCCGCCAGTTCACGGTGATCCACGAAGTCATTGCCAGCTACGACGCAATGGCGCTGGCCAACCTGGCCATCGTCGGCTTCCAGGGCGGCAACTACACCGGTGGCGTGCGTCAGGACAACATGATCAAGTACGCCGGCAAGTTCGGCGGCTTCACCATCGCCGCACAGCATGCGTTTGGCGAGCAACCTGGCAGCGTGGCGCGGTCCTCGTCGACTGGCGGCAGCCTGACGTACGCTGCGGGCCCGTTCATGGTGGCCGGCGGTTACCAGATCATGAAGGACACCACGAGCTACTACGGCGTGACCGTGCCTAACAGCGACCAGAAGGTCTGGACGCTGGGCGGCACGTACACTGCCGGTCCGGCCACGATCTACCTCGGCTACACGAACAGCAACGTCGACAACGCCGGCTACAAGAACCAGGCCGGCTACCTCGGCGCCAAGTACGCGTTCAACGCGGCCTGGTCGCTGATCGCGATGGGCACCTACGACCATCTGAAGCACGGCGCGGATTCGGGCAATCGCTTCACCGGATCGATGATGCTCGACTACGCATTCAGCAAGCGTACCGACGTCTACCTGGAAGCCGACTACACAACGCTGAACGACGCATGGCGCACGCTGGGCGCACAGCCCACGTTCCAGACGCCGTTCTATGGCCACGGCAGCCGCGTGGGCGTGATGGCCGGCCTGCGTCACAAGTTCTAAGGCGCAGGTCCATCGATGCGCTGACGAACTGACCGTTCTCGGTCAATCGCAAAAAGGGGGCGGCTTCGCCCCCTTTTTGCTTGATGCCGCGCGCCTGCGTCGTGCGATCCTTACGCCTGTTGTCGCAGCACAGGCCCGGCGCGACAGCGAGGCCGGAACAGCCCTACCGCTGCAGGATCTGCAAAAAATCCGCACAAGGGGCTTCACAAGTCCGGAACTCGCTGATATTATTTCGTGCTCTATCCGATTCGATGCAAACGCAGCAAAACAGCGGCGCAAGCAGGAATCGAAGCTGTAAGCGATAGAAAAGGTTTTGCAAGTCTAGGTTTCGCCGGTGTAGCTCAGTTGGTAGAGCAGCGCATTCGTAATGCGAAGGTCGTAGGTTCGACTCCTATCTCCGGCACCATTCACTTGAGTAAAAAGGGCAACCCGCTGGGGTTGCCCTTTTTGCTTTGTGCACCCTGCTTTCAGCCTCGGGCCCTGGGCGCTGACCTGCCACATCCCCACCCTCATCTGCCGCACTGACTGACGATCATCGACGCGTTGGTCACCGCCCCCATCATCTGCGCACGATCGATATTGGCGTCGGTACGATAGTCGGCCTGCAAACGCAGCACCCTGCCCCGGTTGAGCATCCTGGCCAGCGCGATCGATCGCCAGTAGCCGGGGTGTTCGCGACGCACGCCGGGATGGTAGAGCTGATTGACGAGTGTCTCGTGCCTGCCGGTCCGACGGAAGCCCGCACTGCCTGGCACCGGCAATGCGCGATGCCACGCGTGCGCGGCGTGGTAGGCCGCGTAGTAACTGCGGCTGATGGCCGATCGGAAATTGGCTTCGCCGTGCGCGGCCTCGGCGATGACGGCCGCGCAACGAAGCATCTCGCGTTCGCCGACGCTCCTGGCTGGAACACGACATCGAGTTGCGCCGACGGCTGGAGCCCGCGCGCCAACTGCAACGCAGTCAGCGCCTCGTTGAGCGCGTAGGTATCGATACCCTCGCCGACGTGGACCACGTACAGCACGGCATCGCCTTCCGCATCGATCCCGACACACTCGCGCGATACCCGGCAATCCGTCAGCGACAATCCATGCCGGCCCAGCAGTTCGTCCGCTGCATCGAGATGCGCGGCTTCGAGCGTGGCGGCATCCATCGGGGTGCCAACCTCCGCAATGCCTTCCTGACTGCCGGCCGTCGCATCACGGCGCAACGGCGATACCACCGATGGGTGGGGCACATGGTTCAGCATCATTTCCATCATCGTCTCTCCTTGTCGATCAGATATCCACATTGGATGACGGAAATTCTATGCACAATGCCACCCGAAAAGCCGTCGGGTCAGGCAAATCAGATTCGTCTCAACGTTGGGCTGCCGAATGATCAGATTGCTTGCTACAGCGCAATGCGGGAACGGTGAATGAATTGCGTGCGATCAGCCGCGCTGCCATGCAGCGGCACAAAGCCCTCGCCATCCAGCATCCGCAGGATGGCCGACTCCATGCGCTCGATCGACGCCGACTTGGGCAGATGCTCGACCACGCCGCACGCCAGCGGCGACGACGACACGCTCAGCCACATGTTGTCGGAAAGCAGCAGGATGCGCAGATGGGGCAGACGGTGGTGCAGGCGGCGCAGCAGGTGCCAGTTGTCGCTGGCGTCCCCGGACATGCCGTAGACGGCCATCGAGGCGTCGATACCCGGATCCAGCGTGGCAATGCCAGCGGGGTCGATGGCGTGCACGGCGCCAATGCCCGGCATCCGTTCAAGCAGGCGCTGCAGGCCCAGGCGCACCAGCGGCTGTTCTTCGATCACGATCGCGGTCATTTCCAGTCTCCCCGTCTTGCGTTTTAATGCGAGGGATTCTGCAAACGTCGTGCCAGACACTTTCTGGCGCATGCCGCGCCCGGCGGACATGGCCACTCTGGCCGCAAACCCTTGTGCCTTGGGGGATTCGCGGCCGCGAGCCACAGTGGCCGGGGCGCTACAGGCCGGCGGCACGCATGTTACGGGTGACGTAACACGTCACCCACACGCCGTAACGTGACGGCAGGTGCCGTCACACGCCGGCGCCCGCTCAGGTCACCGTGATGCGGTCTTCGATCACGCGCACCTGGCCGCCGGTCTTGTCTTCCATGACCTTCAGCACCTTGTGCCCCACCTGCAGCGTCACGCCACCATGAATGCGGCGTCCGGCCACGATCACGGCATCGTCGGACGGCTTGATCTGTTCGGCCAGCCTGGCGATTTCCGTGTCGAGTTCGAACAGGTCGCGGTTGATCTTGTACATCGTCGCCCGCGCCTTCTCGCGCACGTCGCCCGTGGCGCGCTCGGGATGCTTGGCGAAGAACGCCACCAGTTGCTGCAGCTTGGCCTGGTCGTCCAGCACCTTGCGGCGCTGCGCCTCCAGATCGGCCTTCTGCTCGTCCGCGAACGGGTTCAGGCCAACCTGCACGACCGTGGCAGTGCCCGCCGGGGCGCCCAGCGCGGCCACGCTGACCGATTGCAGCGCGCGCGTACGGCCACCGCTGATGCTGCCTTGCGACGTCGGCGTGCCCACCACCACACGCTCGCCCGCCGATACATCGCTTTGCCGGATGCCGCTGTCGACCACCACCTCGGTGGCCGCCTCGACGATGGCGTTCTGGATGTAGCGTGCGTGGACAGTGCCCTTGCTGCGCACGCTGGCCACTTCGTTCGGATCCCCACCGTGGGCGGAATCGGCCTTGCCGATGATGCCGCCCTTGACGATGACATCGCCGCCCGCCTCCACATGGGCCGCCTCGATCGTGCCCTGCACGACCACGTCGCCAGTCACGCGCACCGACATGCCCGTGCGGATGTCGCCCGACACGCGCAGCGAGCCATCAAAAGTGACATTGCCCGAATGCAGGTCCACGGCGTCGACATCGACCACCGGGCTGACGATCACCCCGTTGGGCAGCACGCGCGGCGAACCGGCGATGACAGCAAGCAGCAGGTTGGGATCGTTGGGGTCGGCGGCCACCCCGGTCAGGTCCGACGCATACAGCGTATCCACCACGGCTTCGGCCGCGATCGGCTTGCCCAGGATATCCATGCCGTCCCTGCCCGACCTGGCCGGCGTGCGGCGCATCAGGGCAGTGCCGGGATTCACCAGCAGCAGGTTGCCGAGGTCGCGCAGGTCCACGCGTTCGTCCTCGTTTTCGGCCTGCTCGGGCCGCTTCTGCTGCACCAGGCTGTCGAAGCGCGCGGCATCGCCCTGCACGGGCGCCACGCCACGGGCGATCTCGCGGGCCTCGCAGCTACCCGCTTCCAGCGCCACGCGGATCGCGGCGGAGTCGAGCAGCGCCACCACGCCCATCGACGTTGCCGCTGCGGCAATATCGCTTTCCTCGATGGCACGCCCACCTTCGGGCGGCATCAGCGTCAGCAGCAACTGCAGCTTGTCGCCGGAGATCTCCAGTTCGAAAGCGCCGTCGAGCACGGTGCCGATCACCGCATCGATTTCGCGGTCGGTCATCTGGCACTGCGTCAGGAATCCGTTCACGGCGGCCTGGTCCAGGCGCGCGCCCTGCCAGCCGTGCTCGGCCAGCGATGCCTCCAGTGCCGCCCGGTCCGGCGGCAGCCGTCCGGTTTCCGGTGCGAAACAGGCTCTCACCTGATCTCCGGGCTGGTTCATTTCCAGCCGCAATCCCACGTCCGCGTTCATGGCTCCCCGCCTTCTCGTTATCGCATGGCGCCATGCCGGCTGGGGTTCGTGCCCCGGGTCCTTCCGCTTGGACGGCCGTACCTGCGCCAACTCTGCCTGTCGTGATCGAAGGTTTAACGGCAAATCCAGGAGTGAGCTTTAGCCCACAAAGGTGGGGTGGCGCCAATTTCGGTAAACTGACGCCCTTTCAAGCAGCGCCCCATTACCGCCGATGTCCAGCAACCACGAAGTCCGTCCCGGCCAGTCCGTCGAATTGCTCAAGGAGCTCCACATTCTGACGCGCGACGGCAAGATGAACCAGGACAGCCGCCGCAAGCTCAAGCAGGTGTACCACCTGTTCCAGTTCATCGAGCCGCTGTTGCGCGAAGTAAAGGACGCCCGCGGCGCGGTGTCGCTGGTGGATCACGGCGCGGGCAAGTCGTACCTGGGCTTCATCCTCTACGACCTGTTCTTCAAGGACCTGAAGGACGATTCGCACATCTTCGGCATCGAGACGCGCGAAGAGCTGGTGACCAGCTCGCAGGCGCTGGCCAAGCGTCTGGGTTTTCCGGGGATGTCGTTCCTGAACCTGTCCGTGGCGGACTCGATCACGTCGCCGGCGCTGCCGCCGTCCGTGGACGTCGTCACCGCCCTGCACGCCTGCAACACGGCCACCGACGACGCTATCCGCTTCGCGCTGGCCAAGCAGGCGCAGCACATCGTGCTGGTGCCGTGCTGCCAGGCCGAGGTGGCCACCGTGCTGCGCAAGCACAAGGGCCGCCAGCTGGCCGGCAATCCGATGACGGAGATCTGGCGCCATCCGCTGCATACGCGCGAATTCGGCAGCCAGCTGACCAACGTGCTGCGTTGCCTGCAGCTGGAAGCGCACGGCTACCAGGTCAGTGTGACGGAACTGGTGGGCTGGGAACACTCGATGAAGAACGAACTGATCATCGCCCAGTTCAAGGATCTGCCGCGCCGGCGTCCGGCCGAGCGGCTGCAGCAGGTGCTGGAGTCGGTGGGCCTGGAAGAGTTGCGCGAGCGCTTCTTCACGCCCGCCTGAACCGAAGGCCCTGCGCCGGCTTAGAGATCGCTCTTGCCGGCCATCCAGCGCAGCCAGCCGGCATGGCCCAAGCTGCGCAGCGTCTCCATGTTCCGCTCGTAGATATCCTCGGCCTCGGGAAACGCCTCGGCCGCGCGCGCGATGCTGTCCTCGCGCAGCAGATGCAGGATCGGATACGGTGCACGATTCGTGTAGTTCTCGATATCGTCTGGCCCGGTTCCTTCGAACTGGTACTGCGGATGGAAGCTCGCGATCTGCAGCGTGCCTTCCAGCCGCAAGCTGCCCAGCATGCGGTCCGCGAAGTACAGGAAGTCGTTGTAGGCCAGGAAGTCCGCCAGCGCCTGCGGCACGATCAGCAGCGCGGTGTCCACCTGCTCCGGGTCGGCTTCGGCCAGTAGCGCAAGCTCGCGCTCCAGGTCGTCCAGCAGCGCCTCTTCGTCACCGGCCTCGCTCACCACGTACCGCACCTGCCCCTTCACATGCACGCTCTTGGCGAACGGACACAGGTTCAGGCCGATCACGGCGCGCGTGAGCCAATGGCGCACGTCGGCAACGATGCGGTCGCGTTCTTCCGCCGTAATGGGGTTGTGGGGCGTGCCGGCGTCGGTCATCGTCACTGTCCGTTGGCGATGTGCTTTGCCACCGCTTCGGCCACCTCGATGCCGTCGATGGCCGCCGAGTAGATGCCGCCCGCGTAGCCCGCGCCCTCGCCGGCCGGATACAGGCCGCGCACGTTGATGCTCTGGTAGTCGTCGCGATTGCGGCGAATGCGCAGCGGCGACGACGTGCGCGTCTCCACGCCGGTCAGCACCGCTTCGTGCATGGCAAACCCGGCAATCTTCTTGTCGAGTTCAGGCAGCGCCTCGCGAATGGCATCAATCACGTAACCGGGCAGCGACGTGCTCAGGTCGGTGGGCGTCACGCCCGGCTTGTACGACGGCTCGACCGAGCCCAGCGCCGTGGAGGCCCGCCCCGCGATGAAATCGCCGACGAGCTGGCCCGGCGCGCGATAGTCGCTGCCGCCCAGTTCGAACGCGCGCTCTTCCCACTTGCGCTGGAATGCGATGCCCGCCAGCGGGCCGCCCGGAAAGTCCTCGTCGGGTGTGATGCCCACCACGATGCCCGCGTTGGCATTGCGCTCCGCGCGGTAGTACTGGCTCATGCCGTTGGTCACCAGCCGGCCCGGCTCCGACGCCGCGGCCACCACGGTGCCACCCGGGCACATGCAGAAACTGTACACGGCACGGCCATTGCTGGCGTGGTGCACCACCTTGTAGTCGGCCGCGCCCAGCAGCTTGTTGCCGGCAAACTTGCCAAAGCGGCTGCGGTTGATCAGGCCCTGCGGATGTTCGATGCGGAAACCCAGCGAGAACGGCTTGGCCTCCATGAACACGCCACGGTCGTGCAGCATGTGGAAGGTATCGCGCGCGCTGTGGCCCACGGCCAGGATCACGTGGTCGCACGGCAGGTAGTCGCCGTTCGACAGCTTCAGGCCGCGCACCTGGCCGTTGTCAATGTCGATATCGTCCACGCGCGTGTCGAAGCGGATCTCGGCGCCCAGTTCCAGCATCTCGGCGCGCATCTTCTCGACCATGCTCACCAGGCGGAACGTGCCGATATGTGGACGCGCCTTGAACAGGATGTCCTCGGGCGCGCCAGCACGCACGAACTCCTCCAGCACCTTGCGGCCGTAGTGCTTCGGGTCCTTGATCTGGCTGTACAGCTTGCCGTCCGAGAACGTGCCCGCGCCGCCTTCGCCAAACTGCACGTTCGACTCGGGATTCAGCACGCTCTTGCGCCACAGCCCGAACGTGTCCTTGGTGCGCTCGCGCACTTCCTTGCCACGTTCGAGGATGATCGGGCGAAAGCCCATCTGCGCCAGCAGCAGGCCCGCCAGCAGCCCGCAAGGCCCCAGGCCGATCACGACCGGACGCGACTTCGGGCCGCCTTCGGGCGCCTTCGCCACGAAGTGGTACGCCATGTCCGGCGTGACGCTCCAGTTCGGCTTGCGCTGCATGCGCTTGAGCGCAGCGGCCTCGTCCTTGACCTCGATGTCGATGATGTAGGTCAGCTTGATGTCGTCGCGCTTGCGTGCATCGTGCGCGCGGCGGAACACCGTGAATCCGACAAGGCCGTCGCCCTTGACACCGATTTGTGCGAGATGGCTGCGAACAGCAGCTTCGAGGTCGCTCTCGGCATGGTCGAGCGGCAGTTTGACTTCACTGAGACGTAGCATGGGGTACCGATTATTCTGCGGCCTGGATGTCTGGTGGCCGGGATTCGCCCAGCAGGAGGCCAGAACGGCCGAGCCGCGATTTTATCAGCGACCACAGCCCCGGGCGCACTGCCGGCGCCACGATGCGCAGCTCGGCCGGCGATTGCGCCACAAGATGATGCCAACCGGCCGCCTCGACCACGCAGACCCCGCCGCCATGCAGGTGCTGCGGCACCCGCCAGACCTGTTCGCCCAGCCAGCCCGGCGCGGCCAGCACCGTCACCGTGCCCTGCGAAACATGTACGGCGGCACCGCGTGTCAAGTGCACATTGAAGCACTGTCCGGTAGCAATGCTGACAACCCGGGCCTGGCCGGAAATCGTGTCGGGGGATGGCATGGCGGCACTCCTTCGGTGATGAGAATCGTGCCTCCAGCGTATCGGCCGGCCCTCCGCCCCAACAGGCACAAGGCTTTCTGGCCACCACCAGAACAGATGCGAAAGTTTCGCGCTGTTACGATACAGCGGCGTACTATCTGTATCTGTTCCGCCCGTCGCGCCCGCGCGATGATGCCGCCATGACCGCCATCGCTCCCACCTCCGCCCGCTCCGCTTCCACGGCCGCCGCCGTGTCCGGCCCGCTCTACCAGCAGCTGGCGGGCCACTATCGCCAGGCGATCTCGGCGGGCACGCTGACGCCCGGTGATCGCATGCCGTCGGTGCGGGCGTTGATGGGCCTGCATGCCGTGAGCCTGTCCACCGCGCTGCAGGCCTGCCGCGAACTGGAGGCAGCCGGCTTGCTGGAAGCCCGGCCGCGCTCGGGCTACTTCGTCTGCACGCCGGCACGGCCGGCCCTGGCGCCGATTGAGGAGCCGGTGCCGGGCCTGCCGGACCCGGCCCAGTACGTGGGCATCCACCAGCGCATCTCGGCCATCCTGGCGCGCAGCAAGCATCACCGGGTCAACCTTGGCGGCGCGTGCGGGGCGCCGGAGCTCTACCCGACCGATGCGCTGCGCACTGCCGCCGTGCGCGCGCTGCGCAATCACCCCGATCTGTTTGGCACATCGGTCGATTCCGATGGCCACCCGGCATTCCGGGCCGCGCTGGCGCGTCACTCGCTGCGCTCGCGCATCAACGTGTCGCCCGATGACATCGTCGTCACCCATGGCGCCACCGAAGCGCTGACGCTGGCCCTGCGCGCGGTGGCCGGCCCGGGCGACGTCATCGCGGTGGAATCTCCCACCTACTACGGGCTGCTGCAGATCCTGGAAAGCCTGGGCATGCGCGCACTGGAAATCCCGTGCAGCCCGCAAACCGGCATCTCGCTGGAAGCGCTGGAACTGGCCGCGCAGACCTACGCCAACATCAAGGCCGTATGCGTAGTGCCAAACCTGCAGAACCCGCTGGGCTGCGTCATGCCCGACGCGCACAAGCAGCGCCTGGTGGCGTGGTGCGCCGCGCGCGGCATCGCGATGATCGAGGACGATTGCTGCTCGGCCACGTTCGACGACGAGGCGCCGCTGGCGGCCGCCAAGGCCTGGGACACCACGGGCACCGTGATCTACTGCGCCTCGCTGCACAAGGTGCTGGCGCCCGGCATGCGGCTGGGCTGGATCACGGCCGGCAAGTGGCAGGCGCGCGTGGAGATGCTGAAATTCGGCCTGTCGCGGCCCAACGAGATGCTGACGCAGATCGCCGTGGCGGAATACATGGGCACGGGCGCCTTTGACCGCCACCTGCGCCGGTTGCGCACGCAGTTGCGCGTGCAGCGCGAATGGGTGGCCCAGAAGGTGGCCGCCACGTTCCCCACCGGCACGCGGCTGACGCTGCAGCGCGGCGGGCTGCACCTCTGGGTGGAAATGCCCGGTGGCGTATCGTCCGAGGCGGTTTTCGAGCACGCCATTGCTGAAGGCATCCGCGTGATGCCCGGCGCGATGTTCTCGAACTCGAACCGGTTCAACCACTTCCTGCGCCTGAACTGCGGAAGCCCGCGTACCCCCGAGCTGGAGCGCGCGCTGGACACCGTGGCCGCCGCGGCACGCCGCCTGGCGGCCTGAGCGGCCGCCGATCCCACGCGGCGCGTGGCGCGCGCGCCAAACGCCCGTCTGGCGCACCCAGATTTCTCCCCCAAGCGGCGCCCGCTCGCCTATCCTATTGCGCGGCAAGCCATCGATCACAAAAGGGAGAAAAACTTGGGGCACGCACCCGCCGCCACGCGGCTCGACAACGACTATCGGACCCTGTTCCAGCTGGCACCCGTGTCGCTCTGGCTGGAAGACTTCAGCGCGGTGCGCCAGGCGTTCGAGCAGCTACGGGCCGATGGCGTGACCGACCTGCGCCGCTACCTGCGCGACAACCCCGCCGAGGTGGCGCGCTGCTCCGCGCTGATCCGCGTGCTCGACGTCAACCAGCGCACGCTTGATCTGTTCCGCGCCCGCGACCTGGGGGACCTGATCGCCAACCTCGACATCGTGTTCCGCGACGACATGTTCGACCAGCACGTGGAAGAGCTTGGCCAGCTGTGGGACGGCGGCCGGCACTTTTCCAGCCAGACCGTCAACTACACGCTGGAAGGCGAGCGGCTGGACATCCGGCTGGAAGCAAACGTAATACCCGGCCATGAGACCGACTGGTCGCGCGTGCTGCTGTCGATCGAGGACATCACCGCGCGCGTGCGGACCGAGCGTGACCTGCGGCGCGCCCAGCAATATGCGGTGGGGCTGTTCGAACATTCACCGGTGTCGCTGTGGGTGGAAGACTTCAGCGTGGTGAAGATGCTGCTGGACGAAGTGCGCGCGGCCGGCATCACCGATTTCCGCACGTTCCTGAACGTGCATCCCGATTTCGTATCGCGCTGCATGCAGGAAATCCGCGTGCTCGACATCAACCAGCAGACGCTGACCATGTTCGGCGCGCCCAGCAAGGAGATCCTGCTGTCGCGCCTGGGCGACGTGTTCCGCGACGACATGCGCATCCACTTTGCCGAGCAGCTTATCGACCTCTGGCACGAAAAGCTCTGGCAGCAACGCGAAGTCATCAACTACGCGCTGGACGGGCGTTCCGTCGACGTGTTCATGCAGTGGTCGGTGTTTCCGGGCCGCGAGGCCGACTGGGACCAGGTGCTGGTGTCGCTGACCGACATCACCGCCCGCAAGAAGGCCGAAGCGTACGTGGAATTCCTGGGCAAGCACGACGTGCTGACCAAGCTCTACAACCGCGCCTACTACGAAGACGAACTGGCGCGGCTGGGCCGCAAGGGTCCGTGGCCGGTCAGCGTGGTGGCGGTGGACCTGAACGGCCTGAAGGCCGTCAACGACCAGTTCGGCCACGGCGACGGCGATGCGCTGCTGCGCCGCACGGGCGAGGTGCTCAAGAAGGCGGTGGGCGAGCAGGCATGCATCGCGCGCATCGGCGGCGACGAGTTCATGGTGCTGCTACCTGGACGCGACGAGCGCGGCGCCGCGGTGGTGGTGGAGCAGATCCAGGAGGTGGTGGGACTCAACAACCAGTTCTATCCCGGCACGCGGCTGTCCTTCTCGATTGGCGCGGCCACCTGCACCCAGGGCGACCGCCTGACCGACACGGTCAAGGCCGCCGACCAGCGCATGTACGAGGCCAAGCGCGCGCATTACGAGGAACTGGGGAATGAGCGGCGCCGGGAGTCCGGCGCGGCGTGAGGAACGAATCCTCTCCCGTTGCGGGAGAGGGTCACTGCGGCAAGCGCCTGATCAGAGGAACACGATCAGCGCGACGCCGCCGATGATCAGGCCGAACTTCGTCACGTAGTACACCTTCTTGTTCCACGCCTTGAAGCGGCGGCGATACTGGCCGCCCAGCCATACGAAGCGGAACAGCTTGTTGATGGCACCGGTCTGGTCGTTCTCGTCGTTCGGCGAGCTGGCGGCCGTCATGACCTTGCGGCCCATCCAGTGATTGACCGCCTTGGCCCAGCCAAAGCGCATCGGACGTTCGATGTCGCAGAACAGGATCAGGCGATCGGTCTCGCTGCGGTTCTCGGCCCAGTGCAGATACGTTTCGTCGAACACCACGCCCTGCCCGTCGCGCCAGCTATGGCGCTCGCCATCCACTTCGATGAAGCAGCGGTCGTCGTTCGGCGTGGACAGGCCCAGGTGGTAACGCAGCGAACCGGCAAACGGGTCGCGGTGCGGATTGAGCTTGCCGCCCGGCGGCAGCTCGGCGAACATCGCCGCCTTCACCGACGGCATGTCGCGCAGCAGCGCCACCGTGTTCGGGCACAGCGTTTCGGCGGACGGATGCTGGGCTTCGTACCACTTCAGGTAGAACCGCTTCCAGCCGTACTTGAAGAAAGAGTTGAAACCGGCGTCGTCGTTCTTGTCGGCGGCCTTGATCTTGCGCATCGCGATCAGCGCCAGGCCCTCGTCGCGAATTTGCGGCCACGCGGCGCGCAGCTTTTCCAGTTCAGGAAAGCGGTCGACCGGGATGTACGGCGTGCGCGGCACACCCGAGAACATGTACATGAAGCAGTTCACCGGAGCCACCAGCGCCGAGTGGTCCAGCATCTGACGCATGAGCGGCAGCCTTACCTTGCCGCGGAAGTGCACATACAGGATGGCACCCAGGTAGGCCGCGACGATTATCCATTTGATCACCCGAAATTCCTCCAGGACATACACCGCCCCTGTCTGCCTGCAATCGAAGGCCCCGGGCGGAAAACGCAGTATTTTAGCCAATCGGCGACGTCCACGCATGGTGTGATGCGTGGGTCGCTTGACAGTTTGCGTTCAGGATTGTCCGCGCGAGCGGCGGGAGATCCGGTCGATCAGCACACTCGCATCCTCTGCCTTGCCCTGCAACGTCAGCAACCGCGCATTGAGCACGATGTTTTCCAGCACGAGCTTGGCCGTGGACGCCCAGAGCGTGGCCAGCAACGCTTCCTGCGATAGTCCCGAGGACTCCAGTTCGGTAGACCGCTCGGCAATCAGCTTGCAGGCCACTGCGCGCAGCTTCTCGTCGTCGAAAGGCAGATTGGCGTAGTCGATGGGGTCGGCCTTTTCCACCTCCACCATCAGTTGCAGCAGCATATCTTCGGTCATGGGCACGCTCCTGGAAGATGCGGTCGGGTCAATCTGTCATACGTTGAAATCGGCGGCCATGTCGGCATCGGTGCGCGCCTCTACCCGCCCCGCGCGGCATGCGCTCACGAAGGTGTCGTAGTCGCGCTCCACCTGGTCGGCATAGGCGTTCGCGTAGCTGATCATCGATTCGGCCATGCGGTCGCTGGTACCCAGGTAGCCGCTGATTTCGGCCGCCAGGCCGCCGGCCTTGGCATGGGCGCGGGCCAGCACCCAGCCGCACACCCGGCCGTAGGCGGCCAGCATGTTGGTGTCCATCAGTTCGATGTCGGCCGAAAATTTCATGTCGCGAAGCTGGCGGATATAGAAGTGGCGGCCGAACGGACCCTTGGACCAGCCCAGGAACAGGTCGCTGGCGGCCTGCATCAGGCGCTGCCCTTCCACCACGCGGCGTCCTTCGTGCGTCACCGCCGGCGACTTGAAGTAACGCGCCACCACCGACTTCGTGGCTTCCTTCACCTGCAGGAAGAGCGGCTTGCCATGGCTGTCGATCATCAACTGGACCATGCAGCGCGTGCCAACACTGCCCACACCCACCACCTTGAACGCCATGTCGTGGAGCTTGAAATGCGACAGCAACTCGCGGCGATCCGGGGCCAGCGTCGACACGTAATCGCCAAAGCACTTTTCCACGATAGCGCGCGGATTGTCGACGCCGATCCAGTCATCGCCCGGATCGAACAGCGTCTGCGCGCCGCGCACGTGGAACACCGCCGGTGGTGCGTCGAGAATGCGCCAGCGATCGCCCTCGAACTCGGACAGCTTGGGCAACAGCGATTCGTGCGTACGCTCGGCCGCACGCTCCATGGCGCGACGGATACGTTTCTGGATCTCGGGCTCGCTCGAGGTCTCGAGCAGCCGCTCGAACGTGATGCGGTCGTACCAGGTCTCCAGGATGCCCATCTCCGCATACTCGGCCATGCGGTTGCGGTAGCTCGTGACCACTTCGAAGACGAGGTTGTCGGCCACGTCGGCGTCATGGCGCAGATGGCGCGCCGCCACCAGGAAACTGGCCACCAGACGCTTCAGGTCCCATTCCCAGGGGCCTGGACTGGTTTCGTCGAAGTCATTCAGATCGAATAGCAGCGCACGCTCGGGCGTGGCGAATCCGCCAAAATTCGACAGGTGGCAATCGCCGCAGATCTGATGAATGATGCCGGAGTTGGGGGTTCCCGCCAGGTCGTGGGCCTGCAGGATGGCGCTGCCACGAAAAAACGCGAAGGGCGACGCAATCATCCGTCCGTAGCGCAGCGGAATCAGTCGCGCCACACGTCCGGCGCTACTCTCGGCCAGCAGGCGAATGGGGTCTCGGTCGACATTGCCGATCGATTCGTGTGCGCGTCGCGGCACCTTCTGCCGCAAGGCCTTGCCTTGCTCTACCCGCTCTTCCAGCTCTGCCACGATTCCCACATCGCCTCCACGCCCGTCGGGCCCAGGACACGTCAGATTTTGTGCAGCATGTGCAACCACGCTAAGACAAGTACAACAGCTTGTCAATTTGGTGCCGCGCATTGGTGCGTCGAAGGACTGAGGCACCACATACAACGCGTCGATCACTTCTGCAAACGTCTGATAAAAATCAGACGCCGGCCTACAAAAGCGTCACAACTAACCGTGTAAGCTGTGGTCTCAATTTCGCATTGCCAACGAGAAGAGCAACATTCATGACCAAGCGATTTCTTGCTGCCATGCGTCAATACGTATGGTTCAAAGGGGTAAAGCATCATGTGGTCCAGGGCGTCGAAGCGCTGGGCGAACTGCTGAAGTCCCCGTCCGTCGCGGCCCGTGCAGTGGCCGCCATTGTTTCCGAGACCGAACACGGCGTTCAGGTGTGGGTGTCCTATTTCGGGAAGCCGATGGACCCGCATACCAACTATGTGCTGTGGCCCACACGCGCACTGCAGCCTGC
The DNA here is from genome assembly GCF_022179805.1 of Cupriavidus pauculus. Lineage (GTDB taxonomy): Bacteria > Pseudomonadota > Gammaproteobacteria > Burkholderiales > Burkholderiaceae > Cupriavidus > Cupriavidus pauculus_E. Next base: position 20,543 of record NZ_BPUO01000002.1, read on the forward strand.
CCGGCGCATCGCCAACCCGCCCCAATTGCCGCCGCGCCTGTAGTCGCGACGATCTTCTTTCAGTGTTCGTATTGTTCGCCAAGGAGCCACCATGCCCGAACCGCAACATGATGAAGCACTGGTCAACAGCTTTCTGGAGCGCATCTCGGCGTTGTCCGTCAGCGCCTTCGACGGTGCCGATGTGAACCAGGAACTGACGCAACTGATGAATGAGGCCGCGCGTGCGTGTGGCTCGGGCGGTAACCTCGCCGTCCTGACATCGCGCCTCAAAGCCCGCGCCGAAGCGGCCGAGCGTGAAGGCCAACCCCAGGTCCGCGATACGTTCCAGCGCGCGGCATCGCTGATCAAGGCCTGACCTTCCCGGCCCTCTTTCCAGACACTGATTTGTCCGACGCCCCTCCCCCATCAGGAGGGGCGTTTTTCGCTGTGGCATTCGCGCTAAAGCGATAGACATCACATGCGCTTTACGTGACCATTAAGGCCCTTCTGGCCTGACGGTACTCCGCGCCGTCCACGTGAACATGCATCGCGCAGCGATCAGGATTCTCATCGCCACGATCGTGGCTGCCGGCCTCGTATTCGGAACCATCTACGCGGTGATACGAGGGCCGGACCGCACCGACGAGTACAAGGACATCCTGACCCGGTACCGGCTTGCCGAGATGTCGCGCGAGGCTTTCAAGAATCGCGAGCTCGTGACACAGCTCGACGCCCTCAAGCGCGAACCGTGCGACAAGCAAGCCGCCTGGAAACTCTCTCACGCACTGCTGGCCAGCCAGCTGCGGCGTGAAGCCGCGACGTTGCTGACCGAATTCCCAAAACAATGTGACGCACCGAATGGCTTCCTGCTCGAGGCCATTCCCGTACTGCGATCAATCGGTGATCTGGAGACAGCCAGGCAGACCGCCGACAGGCTGCTGGAACTGTCGCCCGGCTCCGACGTGGCATTGCTGGCGCGCGCGCAAGTGCTTGGCGCCCAAAAGCAACATGCCGCGGCGCTGGCCGACTACGAGGCCATCATCAAGTCGAGTTCGGCGCCGTCGCGACTGACATCGTCGGTGTTTGTCGGCGCAGCGGAGGCGCAGTCTGGCCTCGGCGAACCGTGCAAGGCCGCGGCGTTGCTCACAGCATGGATCGATTACGATCCCGCGCGCCGCGCGTCACCGCAAGCGAAGGCGGAACTGGATCGGTACACGGAAGCTGGCCATTGCGAGGCAAGGGTCGCGCCGACTGCGGAATCATTCGCGCGCAAGACCAGCGGCGTCATTCTCGTCAGGGCGACGATCAACGGGCATGAGGGCAAATTCGTGGTGGATACGGGCGCGAGCTACGTGGCACTGAATCAAGGATTTGCCCGACGCGCTGGCGTGCCGAACACGGGCCGCGCGGTCACCATGGAAAGCGCGAATGGCCGGCACTCCGACATCCTGACCCAGGCCGACAGCGTGTCAGTGGGCAAGATGAAAACCACCGACGTGGCCGTCATCATTCGGACGAATGGGGATCTTGGAAACGGAATCGACGGCCTGCTGGGCCAGTCGTACCTGTCACGCTTTCACGTAGCGATCCAGCCTGACCGCTGGTCCATCGGGCCGCGCTGAAGCGCGAAGGAAACGCGGAAAACAAAAAGGGCCACACGTATGTGTGGCCCTTTTCGAAAACCTGGTTGCGGGGGCAGGATTTGAACCTGCGACCTTCGGGTTATGAGCCCGACGAGCTGCCAGACTGCTCCACCCCGCGTCTGAAGAAAGAGATTATGCAGCAATCCGGGGCATCGTGCAAGCTTTTATGCACCATGCATAAGAAAAGGCCCCCGGCGTGTGCCTGGGGGCCTCGGTGCGCAATGCACTCGACCATCGCACGCTATGCGCGACGCCGCAAGTTTCGGGCTGCTTCGGCCTCGATGTTCCTCACTGTCTGCGCCACATAGCGATTCACGTGATCCAGCGCTTCGAGCTTGGTATCGAACGGCTGCTGCGGAAATGGATTGTGGCGAGCAATGAGCACCTCACCGTCCTCGCGCCGAATGATCTCGATCAGGATGGCCCACTTGTCCCTGGGCAGGACGATCACTTCGTAGACAATCTTGAACCCATCGTATTCGCTCATGGCACGTGCTCCTTGTTCTGCTGCTGGCACGCACGGCGGCGCGCCTCAGTTCAAGACTAGGAGTCATGCCCCGATCCACGAATGATCTGGGTCAAGCAAAAATCAATGAGGCCTGATATGAGCCATTGCACGCGGCGCAAGGAACTTGGGCCAGCATCAAGGCTTCAGCGCGCAGGCCCCACCAGTTTGTCGATCAATGCATAGGCCGCGACGAATGCCGCCACTTCGGCTGCGTGGCGCGTGGCAAAGACATGTGCGCCGCTCGCGAGCCGCTCGGTGTCGCCGGCGTCGGATGGATCCATGCCCTCTTGCGCCACCCGCACTTCGTAGCCCCATGTCTGCGTATCGCCCACACTGCCCGCCACCGCATCGTGATGCGAGGTCACCAATACGTAGGCATCCAATCCGCGATAGCCTTCCACACGCCAGTCTTCCTGCTGCATGAGTTGCCTCCGTTGGTGTCGAACGAAATCAGTTGGAGCCAGACGATGCGCGAGCGTTCCGCCGATCCACACATAGAGGATAGACAGCCGACAGGAGACGCAACACGAGGCACAACGGAAACAAGGGAGGGGAAAAAGCGGGAAAAGCGGGGAAGAACGGAGGGGGAATGAAAAAAGGGCTTCCAGATCTGGAAGCCCTTTTCTCGTATAGGTTGGCGCGGCTGGCAGGATTCGAACCCACGACCCCTTGGTTCGTAGCCAAGTACTCTATCCAACTGAGCTACAGCCGCAACCGAGAAAAGAGATTATATAGAAGTTTTCAGTTTTGTGAAGCCCCTTGTGCGCATTTTTTCAATCGACGAGGGTCGAGCGGCGCAACTTCCTATAATCGAAGCCTCACGATGTGATCCGGAACATGAACAAGGCTTTTGTCAAAGAGTCGTCCAACGATGACGACGAAGATCTTCCCGAGGGCGCCACACCGCTGCCCGCCGGCACCAAGAACTACATCACCGCGGCCGGCTATCAACGCCTGCGCGACGAACTGATGCACCTGATCGACGTAGCCCGCCCCGACATCGTCCAGATCGTCTCGTGGGCAGCGTCGAATGGCGACCGCTCGGAGAACGGCGACTACCTCTATGGCAAGAAGCGCCTGCGCGAGATCGATCGGCGCATCCGCTTTCTGACGCGCCGCCTGGACAAGGCCGAGGTGGTCGATCCCTCATTGCAGGGCGACAACGACCAGATCTTCTTCGGCGCCACGGTCACCTATGCCAGCCAGTCCGGGGAAGAAACCACGATCACGATCGTCGGCATGGACGAGGTCGATCTCGACAGCAACCACGTAAGCTGGATATCGCCGATCGCCAAGGCGCTGATCAAGGCGCGCGAAGGCGATACGGTGCCGCTGCGCACGCCGGCGGGCGTGGAGCAGATCGATATCCTGGAAGTGAAATACCCGGCGAAGTAAGGCTGGTGAAACAAGGCTGGCGAAACCAGCGCGGCAACTAGCTTGCCGCGCCAGAGCCTCAGCCGTCGTTGCGGTCGCGGAAGATCCGGATCACGTCCGGATTGCGGCGCAGCGCGCGCATGACGTTGGCCAGGTGCAGGCGGCTCTGTACCTGGATCACGAACTGCATGTAAGTGGCTTCCTGATGGCCGGCCTGCTGTTGCTGTTCCATCGCCACGTGCGCCACGTTGGCGTCGGCGGAAGTCAGGTCGGCGGCCACGCGTGCCACGATACCCTTCACGTTGCGCACCATGATCTTGATCGACACGTCGAACGCACGCGTCGTCTTCTTGGCCCACATGACCTCGATCCAGTGCTCGGGGTCCTTGCTGTGCAGCCGCTTGGCCACCTTGCAATCCTGCACGTGGATCTGCAGCCCTTCGCCCTTGCCCAGATAGCCGACGATGGAATCGCCGGGAATCGGACGGCAGCACGCCGAGAAGATCATCGCCATGCCTTCGTCGCCGGTGATCGGCACAGCCGGGGCCTCTTCGCCCGCGAACGTCTGCACCGCGGCCAGCAGCGCGCTGTCCACGTCGCCGGACAGCTCCTGCAGCAGGATCTCCATGCGGCGTGCCACCACGGCCGGCACGCGGCGACCCAGCGCCAGGTCGGCGAAGATGTCTTCCTTGAGCTTGTTGCCGGTCCACTGGATCATGCGCTCCCACACCGACTGCGGTACCGCCTTCAGTTCGATGCCAAGCTGGCGCGCCGACTGGTCCAGCAGACGCTCGCCGAGCTGGATAGCCTCGTCGAGCTTGGTGGTCTTCAGGTAGTGCCGGATCGCCGCGCGGGCCTTGCCGGTGCGCACGAACGCCAGCCATGCCGGGTTCGGCTTCGAGTACGGCGCCGTCACCACCTCGACGATGTCGCCGCTCTTGAGCTCGGTGCGCAACGGCAGCAGCTCGTTGTTGATCTTGACCGCCACGCACTGGTTGCCCAGGTCGCTGTGCACCGCATAGGCAAAGTCCAGCGCCGTGGCACCGCGCGGCAGCGCGCGGATATGGCCCTTGGGCGTGAACACATAGACGGCATCCGGGAACAGGTCGATCTTGACGTGCTCCAGGAATTCCTGCGAATCGCCGGTCTGGCTCTGGATATCGAGCAGCGACTGCAGCCACTGGTGCGCCTGCTGCTGGATGTCGTTGGCATGGTCGGCCTGGTGCTTGTACATCCAGTGCGCAGCCACGCCGGCCTCGGCAATCTGGTGCATGCCACGCGTGCGGATCTGGAATTCCACCGGCGTGCCAAACGGGCCCACCAGCGTCGTATGCAGCGACTGGTAGCCGTTGATCTTCGGAATCGCGATGTAGTCCTTGAACTTGCCCGGCATCGGCTTGTACAGCCCATGCAGCGCGCCCATCGCCATGTAGCAGTGCATCTGCGTTTCCACGACCACGCGGAAACCATAGACGTCGAGCACCTGCGAGAACGACAACTGCTTGTCGTGCATCTTGCGATAGATGCTGTACAGCGTCTTCTCGCGGCCCGACAGTTCCGCCACGATACCGGCATCGGCCAGCGCGGCCTGGGCCGCCTCCAGGATGCGGCGCACCACCTCGCGTCGGTTGCCGCGCGCGGCCTTGACCGCCTTCTCCAGCGTGGCGTATCGGAACGGCGAGCCGACCTTGAACGACAGTTCCTGCAGCTCGCGGTAAATCGTGTTGAGACCCAGCCGGTGCGCGATCGGCGCGTAGATCTCCATTGTTTCCAGCGCGATCCGGCGCCGCTTCTCGGGCGGCACGAAATCGAGCGTGCGCATGTTGTGCGTGCGGTCGGCCAGCTTGACCAGAATTACCCGCACATCGCGCGCCATCGCCAGCAGCATCTTGCGGAAGCTTTCCGCCTGCGCCTGCTCGCGGCTCTGGAATTCGAGCTTGTCCAGCTTGGTCAGGCCATCGACCAGTTCGGCAACCTTGGGGCCGAATTTCTCGGCCAGTTCGCTCTTGGTGATGCCCTGGTCTTCCATCACATCATGCAGCAGCGCCGCCATGATGGACTGCACGTCCAGCTTCCAGTCGGCGCAAAGCTCCGCCACCGCCACCGGGTGCGTGATGTACGGCTCACCACTCTGCCGGTACTGCCCCAGGTGCGCCTCGTCCGAGAACTGGAATGCCTCGCGCACCACCGCCTGGTCCGCCGGCTTCAGGTACGCCAGCTTCTCCATCAGCCGTGTGATCGAGATGACCTGTTGCCGGGGCGGCACCGCCGGCTGCGACGTCGGACCGAAGAAGTGCCGGTATGACTGCGCCAGCACCGCGTCGATGAACAGGTCGCCGCCGGGCGTGGCGGGCACCGTTCCCGTCACGGGCTCGGCTACCAGGTCGTTGGCCAGCGCCGCGCGCGCCTTGCCCTGGATCGGGGGCACGACGGCACGTTCGCCGACGACGTTGTCGCCAAGCGGATCAGGCAGATTGGGAGCACCGGTGCGAGCTGTCACGGGAGAGGGTCCGGAACGCCTACGACCGGCAGGCGCGGACGGCGCCGGAGGCAAAGCTGGGGAAACCGGTACGGCACCGGGCAGCGGTGCACCGGGCGCCACAGAAGAAGCGGCGGCACCGGTTGGTGCCGCCGTGGCGAGCGTGCGCTTCGTAGCCGGCAACGCGCGCGACTGCCCCGTCCCGGGATGGCCCGGGGGAGCAATGGCGGGATCGTTGGGCGACGAAGGCATGGCGGCCCCTGGAATTCAACCGGATGCGCGGCTGGATGCGTACGCACGCGAAGCATGAATGACCCACGGGACCGCCCTGGCAATCAGGTCGGTACCTTCTTGAGCATCTCGATACCAACCTGGCCCGATGCGATTTCGCGCAGCGCCACCACGGTGGGCTTGTCCTTGGCCTCGACCTTGGGCGTGTGGCCCTGCACGAGCTGACGTGCACGGTAAGTCGCGGCGAGCGCGAGCTCGAAGCGGTTCGGGATGTGTTTCAGACAATCTTCGACGGTAATACGCGCCATATCAAATCCACCTTGGGATGAAACCTGTTCGACAGGCCGGTATTTTACAGCACGCCGCCGGAACCTTCCGACGGCGCACGCGCTTTCAGTGAATGCCGAGCTCGATGAACAGCTCGGCGTGACGCGCCTTTTGCGACGAAAAGCGCAAACGGGTCGCGTGAACGACGTTCTGCAGCTGCTTCAGCGCGTCCTCGAACACCTCGTTGATGATCACGTAATCGCTCTCCGAGGCATGGGCCATTTCGCTACCGGCGGCCAGCAGGCGGCGCACGATCACGTTGGGCTCGTCCTGGCCACGTTTCTTGAGGCGATCTTCCAGCGCGGTCAGCGACGGCGGCAGGATGAAGATCTCCATGGCGTTGGAAAAGCGCTTGTGCACCTGCTGCGCGCCCTGCCAGTCGATTTCCAGCAGCACGTCGTTGCCCTGGGCCATCTGCTGCTCGATCCAGACGCGCGACGTGGCGTAGTAATTGCCATGCACCTCGGCCCACTCCAGGAATTCGCCGCGGTCACGCGCGGCGCGGAATTCCTCGATCGTGGTGAAGTGGTACTCGCGGCCGTTCTGCTCGCCCGGACGCGGCTTGCGCGTGGTGTGCGAGATCGACAGGCGGATGGACTGGTCCTGCGCCAGCAGCGCATTGACCAGCGTGGACTTGCCGGCCCCTGACGGTGCCACCACCATGAACAGGTTGCCGGGATAGGCGGTATCGATGGCGGTGTGGGTCGTTTCGCTCATGATCTTATTCGAGGTTTTGAATCTGTTCGCGCATCTGCTCGATCAGGAGCTTGAGCTCCATCGAGGCATCGGCGAGTTCCTTGGCGGCGGCCTTCGAGCCCAGCGTGTTGGCCTCGCGGTTCAGCTCCTGCATCATGAAATCCAGTCGCTTGCCCACCTGGCCGCCCTTCTTCAGAATATGTCGCGTTTCATTGAGGTGGGCCTGCAGGCGCGACAATTCCTCGGCAATGTCGATGCGGATGCCGTAAACCGTGGCTTCCTGGCGGATGCGCTCGCCCACTTCCTCGCGGGTCATCGACGGCATGCCGTTCGGCGCGGCCAGGTTGAAGGCTTCCTGCAGCCGCTCGGTCAGTTTTTCCTGGTGATGGGCAATCAGTTGCGGAATCATCGGCGTCAGGCGCTCGACGATGGCCAGCATGGCATCGATACGCTCGTCCAGGGTGGCCTTCAGGGCCGCGCCCTCGCGACGGCGCGCCTCCAGCAACTGGGTCAGCGCCTCGCGCGCCGCGCCCAGCACGGCTTCGCGCAACGCGTCCTGCGACAGCTCGGGCTCCACCAGCACGCCCGGCCAGCGCAGCAGCTCGCCCATGCGCATGGTGCCCGCGTTGGCGAAGGTTGCCGCCACGGTGCCTTCGAGCGCGCGGATCTGGTCCAGCAGGCCCTGGTTCAGCGCCAGCGTGGCACCACCGGCGTCGGTGCGCTGCAGGTTGATACGGCATTCGAGCTTGCCGCGCGACAGGTCGCTCATCAGCATTTCGCGCAGCGCCGGCTCAAAGGCGCGGCATTCCTCGGGCGAACGGAAGAACAGGTCGAGAAAACGCGAATTGACAGTGCGGAATTCCACGGAAACCGAAGCCGTGCGGCCGCTGGGTTCGCCCTGGGCGTTGGTCAGCGGTGCCTGGCGGGTAGCCAGGCCATAGCCTGTCATGCTGTGGATCATCGTCGTTAATCTCGCGAAAGAGTCGAAAAATCAGGATCCGGGGCGAAACCGTACGGCACGGCCCGGCCAGCGCGCCCGGGCAGGCGGTAAATCGCCCCGAATAATCAATGGAAACCGGGAATCAAAAAGCGCGGATATTTGGCAACAGTCCCCGCCAATGATTTCTTTACAAGTGACCGATTAGACCGGAGAATCCGGGAGCAAATGAGGTCCCGAATCCTATGACAGAGTCCAAGGGCGCCAACCAACCCAAGAGCGCGCCGCTCCCTATCGGCACGCTGCTTGCCAACTACCGTATTGTAAAGAAGTTGGCCAGCGGGGGGTTCAGTTTCGTCTACCTCGCCACCGACGAGACCGGTGCTCCGGTTGCCATCAAGGAATACCTGCCGTCTTCGCTTGCCCGCCGCAACCCCGGCGAGCTGATTCCTGTCGTGCCCGACGAGAATGCCGCGTCGTTCCGGCTGGGCCTCAAGTATTTCTTCGAGGAAGGCCGGTCGCTGGCGCGTATTTCGCACCCGAGCGTGGTTCGCGTGGTGAATTTCTTCCGCGAGAACTCCACGGTCTACATGGTGATGAATTACGAGCTGGGCAAGACGCTGCAGGAGCATATCCTGCAGGCCCGGCAGCAAGGCAAGCCCAAGGTGCTGCGCGAGCGCTTTATCCGCAAGGTATTCCATGACCTGATGAGCGGCTTGCGCGAAGTACATATTCACAAACTGCTGCACCTGGACATCAAGCCCGGCAATATCTACCTGCGCGAAGACGAATCGCCGATCCTGCTGGACTTCGGCGCCGCGCGGCAGATCCTGACCATGGAAAACGCGCGCTTCCAGCCGATGTACACCCCCGGCTTCGCGGCGCCCGAACTCTATGGCAAGCATTCCGAGCTGGGCCCGTGGACCGACATCTACAGCCTGGGCGCCACGCTGTATGCCTGCATGGCCGGCATGCCGCCGCAGGAGGCCAACCAGCGCGAGAAGGAAGACCGCATGGCCGAATCCTTCACGCGGCTGCGCGCCACGTACACCAACGGACTGGTGGACCTGGTGGAATGGTGCCTGCGCCTGACGCCGTCGGAGCGCCCGCAGAGCGTATTCCGGCTGCAGAAGGAGTTGCGCGACCAGAGCAATGCGCTGGGCGAGCAATCGGCCGCCTCGGCCGCGAGCAACCCCGCGACCGCGCCGGTGACCGAGCGCATGAACGCCACCAGCCGCTTCATGACATTGCTGCGCCGCCGCGAAGACAAGTCCATCGACAAGCAGACCGCCGTCAAACCCGTCCACGCCGAAGAAACCGGCCGAAGCGGCGACTAACGCACGAACCCGACACGAATTACCGCAATGCGATTCTCCGTCTACCAGGAAAGCCGGAAAGGCGGCCGCCGGATCAACCAGGACCGCATGGGCTATTGCTTTACGCGCGATGCCCTGCTCATGGTCCTGGCCGACGGCCTGGGCGGCCACGCCTTTGGCGAAGTCGCCGCGCAGCAGGCATTGCAGACGCTCGCCCGCCAGTTCCAGTTGCAGGCCCGCCCGTCGATCCGTAATCCGGCCGATTTCCTGCAGGATACGGTCATGCTGGCCCACCGCGAGATCCACCGCTACGCCGAGGCCAACAAGCTGGCCGACGTGCCGCGCACCACGGTGGTCTGCTGCCTGATCCAGAATGGCCAGATCCACTGGGCACACGCCGGCGACTCGCGCTTCTACCTGATGCGCAAGGCCGCGCTGCTCACGCGCACACGCGATCATTCCAAGATCGAGAACCTGCTGCAGCAGGAGCGTGTGCTGCCCATGGAGGTGGCCAACCATCCGGAGCGCAACAAGCTCTACAACTGCCTGGGTTCGCCCAACCTGCCGCTGATCGATATCGGCGGCCCGGTGCGGCTGGAGCCGGGCGACGTGGCACTGCTGTGCTCGGACGGCTTGTGGGGCGTGCTCGACGAGAAGGTCATCGTCGACAAGGTCACGCACCTGTCGGTGGTCCATGCCATTCCGGACCTGATCGAACAGGCGTTGGCCAACGCTGGCGAAGGTGCCGATAACACCACAGCCATCGCGATGATGTGGGAAGCCGACGCCACGGTGACCAACGAAGAGGCCGTGCTGACCGATACCCTGCCGCTAAACGCGTTCACCACGTCGATCCTTGAGCGCACGGGCACCGAGACCGATCTGCTGTCCGAGGAAGAGATCGAACGGTCGATTGCCGAGATCCGCGCGGCCATCGACAAGACCTCGAATCTGATGCGCTGAGGGGGTCCGGCGGGAGACGGCGGGCGCACGATGTGCCCGCCGGCGTTAGAATCGCGGTCTCACCCGATTCCAACGAAAGATTCCCCATGCGACCCAGCGGACGCGCGGCCGACGCGCTGCGACCCATCAGCCTGACCCGTCACTACACCTGCCACGCCGAAGGTTCGGTGCTGAGTGCCTTTGGCGATACCAAGGTGCTCTGCACGGCCAGCGTGCTGGCCAAGGTGCCGCCGCACAAGAAAGGCAGCGGCGAAGGCTGGGTCACGGCCGAATACGGCATGCTGCCTCGCGCCACCCACACGCGCTCCGACCGCGAAGCCGCTCGCGGCAAGCAGACTGGCCGCACCCAGGAAATCCAGCGCCTGATCGGCCGTGCCATGCGCTCGGTGTTCGACCTGGCCGCGCTGGGCGAATACACCATCCACCTCGATTGCGATGTGCTGCAGGCCGACGGCGGCACGCGCACGGCGGCCATCACGGGCGCCTTCGTGGCTGCGCACGACGCCATCGGCACCATGCTGGGCAAGGGCCTGATCACCGCCAGCCCGATCCGCGACTTCGTGGCCGCCGTATCGGTGGGCATGGTCGACGGCGTGCCGGTACTGGACCTCGACTACGCTGAGGACAGCACCTGCGACACCGACATGAACGTGGTGATGACCGGCAGCGGCGGTTTCGTCGAGGTGCAGGGCACGGCCGAGGGCGCTCCCTTCAGCCGCGCCGACCTGGACGCGATGACGCGCCTGGCCGAGGCGGGCATCGCCGATCTCGTGCACCACCAGAAGCAGGCGCTGGGCCTTTGATACGCGCGGAGGGACTGACGATGCAACGCCTGATCCTGGCTTCCAACAACGCCGGCAAGGTTCGCGAATTCAGCGCACTGCTGTCGCCACTCGGATTCGACGTGGTGCCGCAAGGCGACCTCGGCATTCCCGAAGCCGAGGAGCCGTTCGCGACGTTCGTCGAGAACGCGTTGACCAAGGCGCGACATGCCAGCCGCCTGGCCGGCATGCCCGCGCTGGCTGACGACTCGGGCATCTGCGTCGACGCCCTCGATGGCGCCCCCGGCGTCTACTCTGCGCGCTACGCGCAGATGGTAGGCAAGCCGAAGACCGACGCCGCCAACAACGCGCACCTGATCTCGCAACTGGCGGGCAAGCTGAACCGTCACGCCCATTACTACTGCGTGCTGGTGCTGGTGCGCCATGCCGACGATCCGCGCCCGATCATTGCCGAAGGCACCTGGGCCGGCGAAGTCGTCGACGCACCGCGTGGTGCGGGCGGCTTTGGCTACGACCCGCACTTCCTGCTGCCCAAGATCGGCAGGACCGCCGCCGAGCTGAGCGCCGACGAGAAAAACAGCATCAGCCACCGCGCGCTGGCGCTGCAGGGGCTGGTGGCGCGACTCCAGGCCGCGAGCCTCAGGGTTGGCGCATGATCCCGATCATTCCCGCCGGCAGCAGCAAGCCGGCCGCAGCACCGGTATCGCCTGCCGGTAACCAGCAGCTCTGGCTCAAGCCCGGCCAGATCGCCCTGCCTGGTTCCCCGCCGCTCTCGCTGTACATCCATATCCCGTGGTGCGTGCGCAAGTGTCCGTATTGCGATTTCAACTCGCACGCGGCACCGGGCAAGAACGATAGCCACGACATCCCCGAGGACATCTACCTCGACGCGCTGCGCGCCGACCTGGAGCAGTCGCTGCCGTTGGTCTGGGGCCGGCCCGTGCATACGGTCTTCATCGGTGGTGGCACCCCCAGCCTGCTGTCGGCGGCGGGCATGGACCGGCTGCTGTCAGACATCCGCGCGCTGCTGCCGCTGGACGCCGACGCCGAGATCACGATGGAGGCCAATCCGGGCACGTTCGAGGCCGAGCGGTTCGCGAGCTATCGCGCCAGCGGCATCAACCGGCTGTCGATCGGCATCCAGAGCTTCGATGACCGGCATCTGCAGGCGCTGGGGCGCATCCACGGCGAGCGCGAAGCACGTGCGGCCATCGACATCGCGTTGAAGCACTTCGACAACGTGAACCTGGACCTGATGTACGCACTGCCGGGCCAGACGCTGGACGAATGCATGCGCGACCTGGAGTCGGCGCTGTCGTACGGCACCACGCACCTGTCGCTCTATCACCTGACGCTGGAACCGAACACGCTGTTCGCCAAGTATCCGCCGGCACTGCCTGACGAGGACATCGCCTACGAAATGCAGGACCTCATCGAGGCACGCACGGCGCAGGCGGGTTTTCGGCACTACGAGACCTCGGCCTACGCCCGCCCGCATCGCGAGGCCAAGCACAACCTCAACTACTGGCGTTTCGGCGATTACCTGGGTATCGGTGCCGGCGCGCACGGCAAGTTGTCGTTCCCGAACCGTATCCTGCGCCAGATGCGCCACAAACATCCGGCCACGTACATGGAACAGGCGCTGTCCGGCAATGCCGTGCAGGAAGCCCGCGAGGTGAGCGCCGACGAACTGCCGTTCGAGTTCATGCTCAACGCGCTGCGCCTGACCGATGGCGTGCCGGCATCGAGCTTCCACGACTACACCGGCCTGCCCTTGCACACCATCGGCAAGCAGCTTGCGGCCGCGGAGAAGAAGGGCCTGCTCGAAGCCGACCCCACGATGATCAAGCCGACCGAGCTGGGCCGGCGCTTCCTGAACGACCTGCAGGAGATGTTCCTGAAGGACTGAAAGCCACTGGCACGGCTTCTCGCACAGGCAAAACAAAAGCGCCACACCTTCGCAGGTGTGGCGCTTTTTTATCGACCGACGATCGATCAGTACGGCGTTGCCATGTCGTTGGCCACGCGTGCGCGGTCGCCCACGCGCATGTTGCCGACGTTGCTCTGCGTCACCGTTGCCACGCGACCATCGTCCAGACGCACGTTGACGCGATAGACGGTCGACGTGTTGCTGCCGGTGCGCTTTTCGATCTGGTTGCCGGCCACGGCACCACCCACGGCGCCCACGATCGTGGCTGCGGTCTGTCCGCGTCCGCCGCCGACCTGGTGGCCAAGCAGGCCGCCCGCCGCACCGCCGATCACGGTGCCGAGAATGCCCGAACTGCCCTGCGTGGTCTGGATCGGCTCGATCGACTCCACGCGGCCCGTGAACACCGATCCGGCCGGTGCCTGGTAGGTGTTGGTGTTGGGCTGCTGATATCCGGTCTGCTGCGGCGCCGTGTTGTAGTTACCGTAGCCACCATAGCCGGGCTGCGCGCAACCGGCCAGGCCGGCGGCCAGCGCCAGGGCGCCCAGGCCACCAAGGGCCAGCCACGGCCTCCGTGCGTCCTTGCGTTGTTCCTGCATGAGAAATTCTCCTCGAATCACTGTTTGAAAAGCCGACTCGCTCGTGGCAGACGCCCGCGAGTCGTCCCCTGTAGGAACCTTACCGTGCCAACATGGTTCCGCGCTGTCCGACAAACACCGACATTTTCGCCAGTATCCGACGCGTCGTCAGACGCAATCATGGACAGGTCAACAACGGATCCGGCATCCGCGACAAAAGCATCACACTGTCCGGCGTGCCCGGCATGCTTGTATAATGCGCGGCCGGGCATGGCGGATGACACGCCAGCACGCCCGAGATCTACCCTTACAGGAAGCGTGGCCGAGTGGTTTAAGGCAGCAGTCTTGAAAACTGCCGATGGGGTGACCCATCCGTGAGTTCGAATCTCACCGCTTCCGCCAGACAAAAAAATGCCGCGGCACCGCTCCAGAATGGAGAGAGGTGCCGCGGCACTTTTGCTGGGCCGCCGGCCGAAGCCGGCAGTTCATTCGACCGAAATCAGTCCGTCCAAATCAGTCCGATTGATACTTCGGCGAACGCGGGCCGTACAGCAGACCGTTCGGCTGCCCCGCGGACAGCAGGCGCAGGCTGGCCGTCTCGGCCACCTTGTAGGTGGCGTCGAAAGCATGGTTCATGGCTTGCGCGATGGCCGCGCCGATCAGCGCGCCGATCAGGCCGCCGCCGGCATTGCCCGAGCTTTCGTTGGTGGCCGTGGCCGAGCCCGTCCACAGGTCATTGCCCGACTTCAGGTCCACCAGCTTCGCGTTGGCCGTGACCTTCGTCACGCTGCTCAGCACCTGGTATTGCGAACCGTAGCTGGTCACCGTCACGTAGAGCGCCGCGTCGGCGCCAAAGATCTCGCGCAGCTTCGGCACCGGCACCGTGTGGATGTCGCCAGGCGTGGTCAGGCCGTTCTGGCGGAAGGTCTCGTCGACCAGCGCCACGGGCAGCACGTAGTAGCCGGCTTCAGCCAGCGGCACGGTGGCCTGCGACAGCATGCCGTACGTGGCCTTCACTTCGGGCGACTCGTTGAGCGGCGGCAGCACGACGATCGAACGCGGACGCGCCTGCTTGTACGCCGCGTAGTCGATCTGCTTCTGCGTCGCGCAACCGGCGAACAGCATGACAGCCCCGAGGGTTGCGATATAGGTCAGAACGCGACGCATCATTTGGTGCTCCCTGCAGCGGCATTGTCAACTTTGGCTTCCACCTTGGCGCCAACCTTCGTGTCGACCTGCTTGTCGGTCTTCACGTTGCGCAGCAGGAAGTCCATGTACGGCGTGGCCTCCGGGAACAGCGTCTTTTCGGTCTGGAATTCCTTGACCATCTGATCGCCCTTGCCGGCGTCCAGGTAGAGCATGCCCAGTTGGGCGTGATAGCCCGGCGGCACCACGCCGCCCTTGGCCTTGATCTTCTGCAGGCCGCTTTCCAGCGCGATGATCTGCGCTTCCTTCGATTCGCCCTTGAAGTATTCGTAGACCTGGGCCTGGTAGCCCTCCCACTGGTAGATCGGTTGCGGACCTGCACACCCGGCCAGAAGGCCGGCCGCCGACAGAAACGCCGCATTGCGCAGCGTGACCCATTGCTTCATGGTTTTTCTCGCTTTTGTTGGTAAGGATTGACTGCCTACTGCTTTGCTGCCTGGCTGCTTACTGCTGAACCGGCTTCCAGGCACCGCTTTCGATGGCATTGACCAGGTTGTTCACGGCCTCGCGCATGGCCAGGTCCATCACCTTGCCGTTGAGCGTGGAGTCGTAGCTCGACGTGCCGCCAAAGCCGATCACTTCGCGGTTCGACAGCTTGTATTCGCCGGCGCCCTGCGTGGCGTACACGACTTCCGAGGTGTTGATATTGACGATGTTCAGGTTCACCTTGGCATAGGCCACCTGCTCGCGGCCACGGCCCAGGATGCCGAACAGCTGCACGTCGCCCACTTCCTTGCGGCCGAATTCGGTGACATCGCCGGTCACCACGAAGTCGGCGCCCTTGAGCTTCTGCGCCTGGTTCTTGATGGCGGCTTCGCGCTTGATCTCGTCGAGGTTTTCACGCTCGAGCACGTTGAAGCGGTTGGTCTGCTGCAGATGCGTGACCAGGCTGGTCTTGGCCTGGCCACTCAGGCGGTCGATGCCGTCCGAGAACACGCCGCGCATGTAGTTCGAGCGGTTGTCGAACTTGCCCACGGCGATGGGGGTGCGCACGCCGGTATAGGGACGGCTCGCGCTTTCCACCTTCTGCACCGGCAATGCCGTCGACGACTCGGTCGCGCAGCCGGCCAGGCACAGGCTCATCGCGGCAACAATACCGGCCACGCAGCAGGTCTTCAGATTCCTCACTTCTCTTCCTCCAGAAAACGTCAAGGTTCGGCGCTATTGCCGACTCGGCAACATGCACCATGGCGCTGTACCACAGCAATAGCAAAAGGGCGAAATTCTACTGATGCAGATCAAATTTGTCAGTTTTCCATGGAAACCTGGCACCCATTACCGCCCTGATCGATATCGGAAATGTCATGCCATTGTTTAGGCAGAAATGGCATGTCCCCTACTTCAGTCGGGCATGCCTTTTCGCGTGCGCCAAAGAAAAAGCCCCGCCATCGAGGCGGGGCCAAATACTTCCGTGGAGTGTTCGTATGCGATGCCGCTCACGCGGCCGCGGCGGTCATTCCGCCGTGATCTTGCCCTGCTCGATCACCGTCTTCCAACGCTTCAGTTCCTGGTTCTCGAACTCGGTGAACTGCTCCGGCGTGTTGGCCACCACCTCGAAGCCCTGCTCGTTGAGCTTCTTCTGCATGCCCGCGTCCTTCAGTGCGCTGACGATGGCGCCATGCAGGCGGGTCTTCACGTCGGCCGGCAGGCCCTTCGGCGCGGCCACACCTTGCCACGAATAGACTTCCACGTCCTTGACGCCGCCCTCCACCATGGTCGGCACGTTGGGCAATACCGACGAGCGCTTGTCGGCGGTCACGGCCAGCGCCTTGAGCTTGCCCGTGCGGATGTGCTGCAGCACGGCGTTGATATTCTGGAACGACACGTCCACCTGGCCGGCCAGCAGGTCGGAGATGGCCGGCGCACCGCCCTTGTACGGCACGTGCAGTCCTTCGGTACCGCTCTTCTGCCAGAACAGCGCGGCGGTCAGGTGATCGGACGAACCGGCACCCGAGCTGGCAAACGACACCTTGCCCGGATTCTTCTTCATGTAGGCCACCAGCTCCTGCAGCGACTTGACCGGGAAGTTCGGATTGGCCACCAGCACGTTCGGGGCGCGCACGGCCACCGTCAGCAGGTCGAAGTCCTTGGCCGGATCGTATTGCAGGTTCTTCTGCAGGAACGGATTCACGGCGAACACGCCGATCGATGCGACGAGCATCGTGTAGCCATCGGCCGGCGCGCGCTTGACGAACGTGGCGCCGATCGCGCCGGTGGCACCGGGACGATTGTCCACCACGAACGGCTGGCCCAGCTTCTCGTTGAGGGGCGCCGCCAGCAGGCGTGCGATGGTGTCGGTGGACCCGCCGGCCGGGAACGGCACCACGACGGAAACCGCGCGTTGCGGCCAGGCCGTGCCCGATGCGATGGCGGCGCCGCTGACCGTGATGCCGGCCGCCAGCGCGACGGCCATGCCGCCAATGCGGCGCAGCCATGTGGATACGAAAGGCGCGCGCGGGGCGGCCGTGAACGAGTGGACCATTTGTTGTCTCCTGCTTATGACGAAAGCTGTTTATGTTTCTTTGGGGGCGACGGCCCCGTGGCGGTTCCGTCGCGGTAATGCAGGCTGCCGGCGTCCGGTCAGCGCACCATGCAAGGCATCTTGTTGTTGAACTTCCAGTTCGGGATCAGGAATTGCATGGCGATCGCGTCGTCTCGCGCGCCAAGGCCCTTTTCCTGATAGAGACGGTTGGCGCGCGCCAGCGCATCCATGTCCAGTTCCACGCCCAGGCCCGGGGTCTTCGGCACCTGCACCAGCCCGCCCTCGATCTTCAGCGGATCGCGCGTCAGTTGTTCGCCGTCCTGCCAGATCCAGTGCGTGTCGATGGCGGTGACACGGCCCGGCGCGGCGGCGGCCACGTGCGTGAACATCGCCAGCGAGATGTCGAAGTGGTTGTTCGAATGCGAGCCCCACGTCAGGCCCCATTCCGAGCACATCTGCGCCACGCGCACCGAACCCTGCATGGTCCAGAAATGCGGGTCGGCCAGCGGAATGTCCACCGATTGCAGGCGCACGGCGTGGCCCATCTGGCGCCAGTCCGTGGCTACCATGTTGGTGGCAGTAGGCAGGCCCGTGGCGGCGCGGAATTCGGCCATGATCTCGCGGCCCGAGTAACCGTCCTCGGCACCGCACGGGTCTTCGGCGTAGGCCAGGATGCCATGCTTGTCGCGGCACAGGCGGATGGCGTCCTTCAGCAGCCAGCCGCCGTTCGGATCCAGCGTGACGCGCGCCTTCGGAAAACGCTCGTGCAGCGCGAGAATCGCTTCCATTTCCTCGTCGCCGCTCAGCACGCCGCCCTTGAGCTTGAAGTCGTTGAAGCCGTAGCGCTCGTAGGCGGCTTCGGCCAGGCGCACCACGCCCTTGGCGTCCATGGCCACTTCGTTGCGCACGCGGAACCATGCGTTGTCGGCACCCGGTTCGGTGCGGTAGCCGAGCGTGGTCTTGTTGCGGTCGCCCACGTAGAACAGGTAGCCCAGCATCTCCACGGCGTCGCGCTGCTGGCCTTCGCCCAGCAGCGCGGCCACGGGCACCTGCAGGTGTTTGCCCAGCAGGTCCAGCAGCGCGGCTTCCAGCGCGGTGACGGCGTGGATCGTGATACGCAGGTCGAACGTCTGCAGGCCACGGCCGCCGGCGTCGCGGCTGGCAAACTGCTCGCGCACGCGGTTCAGGATCGACAGGTACTGGCCGATGCCCTGCCCCACCACCAGCGGACGGGCGTCTTCCAGCGTCTGGCGGATACTTTCGCCGCCGGGCACTTCGCCCACACCGGTATTGCCCGCGCTGTCCTTGAGGATCACGATGTTGCGGGTGAAATAAGGGCCATGCGCACCCGACAGGTTCATCAGCATGCTGTCGTGGCCCGCCACGGGCACCACGGTCAGTTCGGTCACGACGGGCGTCGCGCCCACGGCTTGGGAAATTGCGTTCATTGGATGGTCTCCGAGTCCTGGCCCGTTCCGGGTATCGATATAGGCGGCCGGGATCGCGCTCCCCCAAAAATGTGCGGAAATGCGCCCTGCTGTCTTCTGCTCATACGCTAATATATTAGTCGACCAGTGCTTGCGCTGCTGTCGTGCTGCCACAACGGTTGAACGCCTGCAAGTTCCTGTGCGTTATCGGTCGTCGTATGACTTATGACGCAGTATAATGAGCGCATACCTGCGCGGTCAACAATGCCGCCGTCAGGGTCATCCCCACATTGGTTCCAACACCTGCCCGCCATGTCCAACGCTTCGATGACTTCGCCCGCTCCCCTGCGCCGCCGTGGCCGCACGCTTGCCGAAGAAGTGGTCGGCAACCTGTCCGAGAGCATCCAGCAGGGCCAGCTCAAGCCGGGCGACAAGCTCCCGACCGAATCCGAAATCATGGCCACGCTTGGCGTGAGCCGCACCGTGGTGCGCGAAGCGCTGTCGCGGCTGCAGGCCAGCGGCATGGTGGAAACGCGCCATGGCATCGGCACCTTCGTGCTGAACCGCCCTGCCGAGAGCCAGTCGCCGTTCCGCATCGATCCGTCCGCGATGGTCACCGCCATGGACGTGCTGGCGATGCTGGAATTCCGCGTTAGTCTTGAGGCCGAAGCCGCCAGCCTGGCTGCCACGCGCCGCAGCGACGACCAGCTGCGCGCCATGCGCCGCGCGCTCGACGACATGAAGCGCAATGCCGCCGAAGGCAACGACGCGGTGGCATCCGACTTCGAATTCCACCTGTCGATTGCGCGCGCCACCGGCAACCGCTATTTCACGGACATCATGGGTCACCTGGGTACGATGGTGATCCCGCGCAGCCGGCTCCAGGTGAGCCAGCCCGAGCGCGAGCAGTATCTGGAGCGCGTGAATTTCGAGCACGAGAGCATTTTCGATGCGATCGAGCGACGTGATCCGGAAGCCGCAAAGGCCGCGATGCGGATGCACCTGACCAACAGCCGCGAACGCCTGCGCAAGGCGTCGGCCATGGCCGGAACGCCCGCCTGACGGCCATGCATCGCCCCACTGATACCCGTGCGGGCGATGCGGTTGCGAGCCGCCCCGCGATGTCATATGATGTCTTACGACAAGTTGTTCTACGATAAATCCCGGGCGAGACTCACTGCAGCAGCAATCTCCGGCGGCCACCCTTGGCTGCCTTTTGCCTTGCGTGACGGTGTTCTGGCCGTCCCTTTCACATTCCCGCAGGACCCAAGATCATGACGATGACTGGCGAAATGCTGATCGGCGCCACCGCCGCTCGCGGCACCGAAGACACTTTTTATGGCATCAACCCGGCCACTGGCGAAAAGCTGGAGCCTGCCTACCAGGGCAGCACCGCGGCCGATGTGGACCGTGCCTGCGCACTGGCCGAAGCCGCCTTCGACACCTATCGCGCCACCTCGCCCGAGCAGCGCGCCACGTTCCTGGAAGCGATTGCCACCGGACTCGAAGCCCTCGGTGACGAACTGATCCAGCGCGCGCATCAGGAAACCGCACTGCCGATCGCCCGCCTGCAAGGCGAGCGCGGCCGCACCGCCGGCCAGCTGCGTCTATTCGCACGCGTGCTGCGCGACGGCCGCTGGCAAGGCGCCACGCTCGACAGCGCCCTGCCCGAGCGTACGCCGCCGCGCCCCGACCTGCGCATGCAACGCATCGCCGTGGGTCCGGTCGCCGTGTTCGGCGCCAGCAACTTCCCGCTGGCCTTCTCGGTGGCGGGTGGCGATACCGCGTCGGCACTGGCCGCCGGTTGCCCGGTCGTCGCCAAGGCGCACCCGGCGCACCCCGGCACGTCCGAGCTGGTGGGCCGCGTGATCCAGAAGGCCGTGGCTGATGCCGGCCTGCCCGAAGGCGTGTTCTCGCTGGTGCAAGGCGTGGGCAACGCCATTGGCACGGCGCTGGTGGCTCATCCGGTCATCCAGGCCGTGGGCTTCACGGGTTCGCGCGCCGGCGGCCTGGCACTGATGAACGTGGCCAACAGCCGCGCGGTGCCGATCCCCGTCTACGCGGAAATGAGCAGCATCAACCCGGTGTACCTGCTGCCCGAGGCGCTGAACGCACGCGGCGAGCAGATTGCCCGTGACCTGATCGACTCGCTGGTGATGGGCGTGGGTCAGTTCTGCACGAACCCGGGCCTGCTGCTGGCCATCGAAGGCCCGGCGCTGGAAAAATTCCGCGCCACGGCGCACACCGCGCTGACCGGCAAGCCGGCCGCCACGATGCTGACGCCGGGCATCCATGCCGCCTTCGAACGCGGTGTGGCCCAGTTGTCGGAAATCTCCGGCCTGACGCGCGCCGCCTGCGGCGTGGACGCCACCGGCCCGAACCAGGCCCGCCCGGTGTTCTTCGAAACCTCGGCCGACAAGTTCGTGGCCGACCACCGCATGCACGCCGAAGTCTTCGGCCCGTCGACCGTGCTGGTCGTCTGCAAGGACGCCGACGCACTGGTTGCAGTCACGCGCATCCTGGAAGGCCAGCTCACGGCCACGGTGCAAGCCGATGCCGGCGACCACGCCGTTGCCGCCAAGCTGCTGCCGGCGCTGGAACGCAAGGTTGGCCGTATCCTGTTCAACGGCTACCCGACCGGTGTGGAAGTCTGCTTCGCGATGGTTCACGGCGGCCCGTTCCCGGCCACGTCGGATACGCGCACCACGTCGGTGGGCACCACCGCGCTGGATCGCTTCCTGCGCCCGGTCTGCTATCAGAACGTGCCGGCCGGCCTGCTGCCGGAAGTGCTGAAGGATGGCAATCCGCTCAAGGCCTGGCGCCTGAAGGACGGCGAGCTCGGCCACGCCTGATCGGCTGACGCGCTCCCATGAAAAAGGCCACCCGAGGGTGGCCTTTTTTTTATTGCGCAGCGCGGATCAAGCCGCGGCGCGTTCCTTTGCAGGCGTCGGCGCAGCGGCCGGTGCCAGCGTGGCAACCGGCGAACTGGCCGGCGGCTGGATCACTGGCGCCGTGCCGCGCGAGCGGCCCGAGCTCAGGTAGTCGGCAATCGACTCCTGCGTGACCTCGCCCAGGTAGACGCCATCGCCGTCGATCACGGGCAGCCAGCTCGTGTTGTGCTGGTACATGCGCGACAGCACGATGCGCAGGTGCTCGTCGAACGCCGCCGTCGTCGTGAACTGGCGCATGACCTCGGCGCAGGTGCCGCCCTTGGCCAGCGCGTTACGCACATCGCGACGCGTCACATAGCCCAGCGCGCGCTGCGCGTCGTCCACCACGGGCAGGTGCCGCACATCGGCATCGTCCATCACGCCGAAGGCGTCAGCCAGCGACATGTCGGGACGGCAGCTCGGCGGCAGTGTGGCCGCGTCGCCCGCACGCACCAGCAGCAGACGCTTGAGCGTGTTGTCGTGGCCCACGAATGCCTGCACGAAATCATCCGCCGGATGCGCGAGCAGCGCGTCCGGGTGATCGAACTGCACGAGCCGGCCGCCACGGAACACGGCCACCTTGTCGCCCAGCTTGATCGCCTCGTCGATGTCGTGCGACACCATGATCACGGTCTTGCCAAGCTGGCGCTGCATCTGGAAAAACTCGTTCTGGATGCTCTCGCGGTTGATCGGGTCCACCGCGCCGAACGGCTCGTCCATCAGCAGCACGGGCGCGTCGGCCGCCAGCGCGCGGATCACGCCAATACGCTGCTGCTGCCCGCCGGACAGCTCGCGCGGATAGCGCTTGAGCATCTTGTCCGGGTCAAGCTGCACCATGCGGATCAGCTCGCGCGCCCGCTCGCGGCATTGCTTCTTGTCCCAGCCCAGCAGGCGTGGCACGACCATAATGTTTTCCTCGATGGTCATGTTCGGGAACAGGCCGATCTGCTGGATCACGTAGCCGATCTTGCGGCGCAGCGCCACGCCATCGATGCCAGTCGTATCCTCGCCGTCGATGCGCACGGTGCCCGACGTCGGCTGGATCAGCCGGTTGATCATCTTGAGCGTGGTGGTCTTGCCGCAGCCCGAAGGCCCCAGGAAAACGCAGATCTCGCCACGCGGCACGGTCATGCTGACCTCGTTGACGGCGCGCACTTCGGTGCCGTCCTTCTGCGGGAAAGCCTTGGTGAGTTTGTCGAGTTCGATCATTGTCGGATTCCTTTCGGTGTCAGCGCACGCTGCAGGGCCTGCAGCGCGACGTCGGCCACGATGGCCAGCAGGCTCACGAGGACAGCACCCACTGCCAGCTTGCTCATATTGCTCTGGCTGATCGCCTGCAGGATCAGCACGCCCAGGCCACCGGCGCCGATGATGGCCGCGATGGTGGCCACGCCGATGTTCATGACCACTGCCGTACGCACGCCGCCCAGGATCACGGGCACGGCCAGCGGCAGGTCCACCAGCCGCATGCGCTGCCACGTGGTCATGCCGATGCCGCGCCCTGCTTCCTGGATGCCCGGGTCGACGTTGACCAGCGCGGTGTACGTATTGCGCATGATCGGCAGCAGCGAGTACAGGAACACCGCGGTCACGGCCGGCACGTAGCCCAGCGCGTGGCCAAAGCGCGCGAAGATCGGGATCATCAGCCCGAACAGCGCGATGGAGGGCAGCGTCAGCACCACGGTGGCTAGCGCCAGCAGCGGCGTGGCCAGGAAGCGGTGGCGCGTGATCAGGATGCCCAGCGGCACGCCGATGACGATGGCCAGCCCGACGGCGGAGCCCACCAGCGCAAGGTGCTCGCCAGTCAGCCGCAACAGCGTGGGCCAGCTATGGTGAAGGTAAGTCAGCAGATCCATGCGGGGCTCCTCAAAGCAGGCCGTGGGCGCGCAGGAAGTCGCCGGCCACCTTGTCCACGGGCTGCTGGTCGATGTCGACCTTGTAGTTCATGTCGGTCATGGCGGCGTTGTCGAGCTGGGCCGCCAGCGCGTTGAGCAGGCCCTCCAGTTCCGGATGGGCGTCGAGCACGGCGCGACGCACCACGGGCACCGCGTTGTACGGCGGGAAGTAGTGCAGGTCGTCCTCCAGCAGCACGAGGTCGAAGCCCTTGACGCGGCCATCGGTCGTGTAGACCAGGCCCAGGTCCACCTGGTTGTTCTTGAGCGCGGTGTAGACCAGGCCCGGATCGAGCTGGATCACGTCCTTGCGCGTGAACGGCAGCTTGTACGCGGCCTTCAGCGGCTCCAGGCCGTCGGGGCGCGCGGCGAACTCCATGTCCACGGCCAGCGGGTGCTTCTTGTCCTCGCCTTCGGCGCGCATCTTCTCGGCGTAGGCCGACAGCGTGCGGATATCGCCGGCACGCTCCTTCGGCATGGCGAACGCGTAGGTATTGTTGACCCGCGACGGTTCAAGCCAGACCAGTCCGCGCGCGGCGTCGAGTTCCTTCACGCGCTTGTAGCTTTCCGGGCCGTCGAGCTTTTCCTCGACCTTGTTGAACACGATCAGCGCGGTGCCGGTGTAGTCCCACACCACGTCCAGCTGGTTCGATTCCATCGCCTGGCGCATCAGCGTGCTGCCCAGGCCCGACGTCAGCGTGGCGTCGACACCCTTGGCCTTCAGGTATTGCGTCGTCATCGACGACAGGATCAGTTGTTCGGTGAAGTTCTTGCCGCCCACGCGCACGGGGCCGCCGCCTTCTTGCGCACGCGCCGGAGCCGAGCTCAACAGCAGCGCGGCCAGCACGGCGCCCACGGCGGCAAACAGCCAGAACGCACGGCCTTCCACCAGACGATTCACGGATTTCAGTTTCATACGACCCCTCGTTACGCCAGCCCGCGGCGGCGCAGATAGACGTGGCCGGCGGTGGCGAACAGCGCGTCCAGCGTCAGGGCCAGCAGCGCGGTAGCGGCGGCGCCCAGCAGCAGCAACGGCTGGTTGTTCAGGTAGATGCCCGGGAAGATCAGTTCGCCCAGGCTGTTCGCGCCGATCAGGAACGACAGCGGCACGGTGCCCACGTTGATCACCAGGCTGATGCGCACACCCGCCAGGATCACGGGCAGCGCGTTCGGCAGTTCCACGCGCACCAGGCGCTGGCACGGCGTCATGCCGATGCCGCGCGCCGCTTCCTTGAGCGCGGGCGACACGGTGCGCAGCCCTTCGTAGGTGTTGCGCACGATCGGCAGCAGCGACGCCAGCCACAGCGCCAGGATGGCCGGACGCTCGCCGATGCCCAGCACGGCCAGCGCCAGGGCCAG
Source organism: Cupriavidus pauculus (assembly GCF_022179805.1). Classification (GTDB taxonomy): domain Bacteria; phylum Pseudomonadota; class Gammaproteobacteria; order Burkholderiales; family Burkholderiaceae; genus Cupriavidus; species Cupriavidus pauculus_E. Next base: position 45,579 of record NZ_BPUO01000002.1, read on the forward strand.
CACCGCCAGCGACGGCACGGTGTTGCCGATGTTGAAGACCTGCATGAGCCGGTCGGCCCAGCGGTGCATGCACGGGCGGCTCAGCGCGATGCCGGCCGGCACGCCGGTCAGCAGCGCCATGGCCATCGAGATCGCCACCAGCCGCAGGTGGTCGGCCACGTCGTAGAGCAGTCGGTCGTGGTACTGGCGGATGACATCGACGCCGATCCACGCGACCAGGCCGGCCAGCGCGACGACAACGACGCCACCCCAGGCCATGGCCCGGATGGTTCGTTTGGACATATTTCCCCTCTCCAACCCCGGCCACGGCAACGATCGTGAAATGCACGAATCGCCACATCCAGGATGCGGAAAACAAAGGGCCAGCGGAAATGTCGATGGGGGTGCCCGCCGGAACCCTGGTTCAGATTGTCTTGCCGCCATGACCGGCACGATTGCCAGCGGACGGACTTTTGGGTGAGGCACCAGCGTGGAAGCTGGCGGATCACCCGGCTGATGGGATTCAGGCGTCAGCCCAAACCCGCGGGAGCAGCGCAACCCAAAGGAAATAGTCCGATGGAGTTGGCCAGTGGCGGCGACTTGATGTCGTGTTGGAACGCGCTTTCGGTATGGCGCCGCCGGTCAATCGGCCGTTGCCAGACAACGGATTGCGCGGATTCGGGGTGCAGGCCGACCCAGCGCAATTATTGGCAACGGATGACAAAGAGACCGCTATTATACACAACTTCGTCGATCATGTCAGCCGGACCATTTCTATCCACGAAATAACGGCTTCCGATGGGAAATTTCGGGCAGATGCATCGTTGCGCAGATAGCCCAGATATCCTGCCAATCGTTCCACAGTCAGAACGATCTGTTGCCGGCTCAACCTCTACCGCTTTGGCGCCAAACCCTTAAATTGGCAGGGTAGCCACGGCGGCACGAACAAGAGCTCGCAGCCGCCCCAACAGGAGATTTCTCATGACCCGCATTTCCACCGTTCCGGCCACCGCCACGGAAACCGTGCAGCGCTCGCGCACCGTGGACCGTGTGGTGCGCGGCATTGCCACGTCCGACGGCGCCGGCGTCAAGCTGACGCGCGTGCTGACGCAGAACCTGCAGCGCCGGCTTGATCCGTTCCTGATGCTCGACGCCTTTGGCACCGACAACAAGGACGATTACATCGGCGGCTTCCCAGATCACCCGCACCGGGGCTTCGAGACCATCACGTACATGCTGGCCGGGCGCATGCGCCATCGCGACAGCGCCGGCCACGAGGGCCTGCTGGAAAACGGCGGCGCCCAGTGGATGGTGGCCGGATCGGGCGTGGTGCATTCGGAATTGCCCGAACAGGAGGATGGCCGGATGGAAGGCTTCCAGCTCTGGCTGAACCTGCCGGCGGCCGACAAGATGGCCACGCCCTGGTATCGCGACATGCCGGCGGCCGACATTCCCACCGTGGCGCTGCCTTCGGGCGGCACGGTGCGCGTGCTGGCCGGCGCTTCGCACGGCGTGGCCGGCGCGGTCACGCGGCCGGTCACCGAGCCGCTGTACCTGGACGTCCATTTGCCGGCCGGCCAGTCGTTCACCCAGGCGCTGCCTGCCGGGCATAACGCCTTCGTGTACGTGTACCGGGGCACGGTAAAGGTGGGGGACGCGGTGCTGGAAGCCCAGCGCATGGGCGTGCTGGACAACGTGGGCCAGTCCGACGGCGTGATCGTCTCGGCCGACGAGGACGCCCGCTTCCTGCTGATCGCCGGACAGCCTCTGAACGAGCCCATCGCCCAGTACGGCCCGTTCGTGATGAACACGCAGGAACAGATCTACCAGACGCTGGCCGATTTCCGTGAAGGCCGTTTCGCGGCGATTCCAGCCAGTTCCGCCTGACACACGTACTGACCAAGGTCAACCCTGACCGCCGCCCTGCCCTCGCCGGCAGCGCGGCGGTTTTTCTTTGGCAGTGTGGCCGGCACGCGACTTGCAACCTCCCGGTATCGGTTGTGGGGCACGGCTAGAGGGTCAGACTGGTCCGCCCGGACCCCACGCACTTATATAATCCACTCCAAATTCCGGACATCACGCTGTCATGATGATGACGACTTGCCGCGCGGCGATGCTGCGCCACGCACAGCCGTTGTCACGTGCCTGAACAGAACGTTGCTGCCACAACAATTCGAGCCGCCTCAGTGACATTACAAACCCCATCCAGGCTGGCGCTTGCACACATCACCAAGCGCTATCCCGGCGTGACCGCCAACGACGACGTCAGCCTGAGCGTCGGCCCCGGCGAGATCCACGCCGTCCTTGGCGAAAACGGCGCCGGCAAGTCCACCCTGATGAAGATCATCTTCGGCGCGGTTCGACCCGACGCCGGCGAGGTGCACTTCAATGGGGCGCCGGTTTCCATCGCCAGCCCGCACGACGCCCGCAACCTGGGCATCGCCATGGTCTTCCAGCATTTCTCGCTGTTCGACACGCTGACCGTGGCCGAGAACATCGCGCTGGGCCTGCCGCCCAAGGATGTCGGCAACATGAAGCAGCTGTCCGAGCGCATCCGCGCCACGGCCGAGCGCTATGGCTTGCCGCTGGAGCCGCAACGCCACGTGCATACGCTGTCAGTCGGCGAGCGCCAGCGCGTGGAGATCGTGCGCGCGCTGCTGGCCAACCCGCAACTGCTGATCCTGGACGAACCCACCTCGGTGCTGACGCCACAGGCCGTGGAAACGCTGTTCGTCACGCTGCGCCAGCTGGCGGCCGAGGGCACCAGCATTCTCTATATCAGCCACAAGCTCGACGAAATCCGCGCGCTGTGCCACCGGGCCACTGTGATGCGCATGGGCCGGGTCACCGGCACCTGCGACCCGCGCCAGCAAAGCGCGGCCGAGCTGTCGCGCATGATGATCGGCGGCGAACCGCCGCGCGAGGCGCGCGTGACCACCGAACGCGGGCCGGTGCTGCTGTCCGTGCGTGACCTGTCGATGCCGCGCGCGCACCAGTTCGCCACGGAATTGCAGCGCATCGCGCTGGACGTGCATGCCGGCGAGATCGTCGGCATCGCCGGCGTGTCGGGCAATGGCCAGCAGGAGCTGCTGGCGGCGTTGTCTGGCGAGGATGCCCGCGGCGGCGGCGCGGCCGTACACCTGGATGGCAAGCCCGTGGGCCGGCTCGACGCACGCGGCCGCCGCCGCGCGGGCCTGGCCTTCGTGCCCGAGGAACGGCTGGGCCGGGGCGCGGTGCCGGGCATGAGCCTGGCATCGAACGTCTGGCTGTCGCACCAGACCGCACCGTATGTGCACGGCGGCATGGTGTCGCCGAAGGCCGCCGAGGGGCTGGCCGCCAGTATCATCAACCGCTTCCGAGTCAAGGCCAGCGGCCCGATGGCGCTGGCGCGGAGCCTTTCGGGCGGCAACCTGCAGAAATTCATCGTGGGCCGCGAGATCGAGGCCGGCCCCAAGGTGCTGATCGTGGCGCAACCAACGTGGGGCGTGGATGTCGGCGCCGCCGCGCAGATCCACAACGAGATCCTGGCGCTCAAGGCCACCGGCTGCGCCATCCTGGTGGTATCGGAAGAACTCGACGAACTGTTCGCGATCTGCGACCGGCTTCATGTACTGGCCAAGGGCCACCTGTCGCCATCGATTCCGGTGGAGGTGGCCACGCGCGAGCAAGTCGGGCTGTGGATGAGCGGCCTCTGGGAAGGCGGACCGGCCAGCCAGCACGATCACGCCACGGAGAATTCCAGCCATGTCTAACCTGTCTCCCGTGGTACTCGCGCCGCGCGGCGTGCCGTCGCGCCGGATGGCCTATGCCTCGCCGGTGTTCGCACTGGTCCTGACGCTGCTGTTCGGCGCCCTGCTGTTCGTGGCGTTGGGCAAGGATCCGGCGGCGGGCCTCAAGGTCTTTCTGTTCGATCCACTCAAGGACAAGCGCGCCATCGGCGAAGTCCTGCTCAAGACCGTGCCGCTGGTGCTGTGCGCGCTCGGGCTTTCGGTCTGCTATCGCGCCAACGTCTGGAACATCGGCGCCGACGGCCAGCTGATTGCCGGCGGCATCCTGGCCGGTGCCACCGTGCTCTGGTTCGATACCCCGGGCACCACCTGGAGCGGCCCGGCCGTGCTGGTGATGGCGTCGATCGCGGGCTGTATCGGCGGCATGCTCTGGGCGTCGATCACCGCGCTGCTCAAGGACCGCTTCAACGCCAACGAGATCCTGGTGTCGCTGATGCTGACCTACATCGCCCAGCAGTTGCTGCTGTGGGTGGTCAACGGGCCGCTGAAGGACCCCAACGGGATGAACTTCCCGCAGTCGAAGGTGTTCTCGTCAATGTTCCTGCTGCCCAACCTGCTGCCGGGTTCGCGCCTGCACGTGGGCTTTGCCGTGATGCTGGTGCTGGTGGTGATCATGACGGTCTTCGTGTTCCGCAGCTTCGCGGGCTTCCGGCTGCAGGTAGGCGGCACGGCGCCGCTGGCCGCGCGCTACGCCGGCTTCTCGTCGCGCAGCGCGCTGTGGACGGCGCTGATGATCTCGGGCGCGTTCGCCGGCCTGGCGGGCGCCTTCGAGGTGACCGGCCCGATCGGCCAGTTGCTGCCGTCGATCTCGCCCGGCTATGGCTTTACCGCCATCATCGTCGCCTTCGTGGGCCGCCTGCATCCGGTGGGCGCCGTGTTCGGCGGCATCGTGATGTCGCTGTTCTATATCGGCGGCGAAATGGCGCAGTCGCGCCTGGGCATGCCGTCGGCACTGGGCTGGGTGTTCCAGGGCATGCTGCTGTTCTTCCTGCTGGCGTGCGACACGCTGATCGACAACCGCCTGCGCTGGCGCGCGCGTGCCGCCTGAGCCCGGAGCCACACGACAACATGGAACAACTTGCTCCCCTGATCGCCACCGCGATCAACGCCGGCACCCCGCTGCTGCTGGCCGCGCTGGGCCTGCTGATCAACGAACGCTCGGGCGTACTGAACCTGGGCGCCGAAGGCATGATGCTGGTGGCCGCCGCGTTCGGCTTCATGATCGGCTACCAGACGCAATCGCCGCTGCTGGGCTTCATCGCCGGCGCCGGCGCCGGCATGCTGATGGCCACGCTGTTCTCGTGGCTGGCGCTGGTGCTGGCCACCAACCAGGTAGCTACTGGCCTGGCGCTGTCGATCTTCGGCACCGGCCTGTCCGCGTTCATGGCGCAGCGCTTCGTGGGCCATGCCATGCCGGCCAAGGCCAGCGCGATTCCCGGCCTGGCCGACATCCCGTTTATCGGGCCGGCCTTCTTCCAGCATCACTGGATGGTCTACTTCAGCCTGCTGCTGTGTGCCGCCATCATGTGGTTCCTGTTCCGCACGCGCGCCGGCCTGACGCTGCGCGCCATCGGCGAGTCGCCTGAATCGGCGCATGCACTGGGCTACCCGGTGCGATGGATCCGCTTTGGCGCGCTGCTGTTCGGCGGCGCCTGCTGCGGGCTGGCCGGCGCGTATCTGTCGCTGGTGTACACCCCGATGTGGGTGGAAAACCTGGTGGCCGGGCGCGGCTGGATCGCGCTGGCGCTGACCACCTTTGCCACCTGGCGTCCGGGCCGCGTGCTGGTCGGCGCATGGCTGTTTGGCGGCGTGACGATCCTGCAGTTCTACCTGCAGGGCATTGGTGTATCGGTGCCGTCGCAATTCCTGTCGATGCTGCCGTATGCCGCCACCATCGTCGTGCTGGCCCTGATCTCGCGTAATCCGGCATGGATCCGCCTGAACATGCCCGCATCGCTGGGCAAGCCGTTCCGCCCGGGCAATGCCTGACCGTATCGAACTGCATTAAGAACGCATCACCGAAGCTTCAAAAACAAGAAAGCAGTATCCAGGCAACATCACAAAGACGTCTTATCTAGGAGAGATCGAATGATCGTGACACGCAGGACCACGCTGGCAGCCCTGGCCGCCACCGCCGTGCTGGCCCTGGCCGGCTGCGGCAAGAAGGAAGCCGAAAAGCCCGCCGAGACCGCTGCCCCGGCATCGGCCCCCACGGCCGCCGCAGCCGAGCCGCTGAAGGTAGCCTTTGTCTACATCGGCCCGGTCGGCGACGCCGGCTGGACCTTTGCCCACGACGCGGGCCGCAAGGCCGTGGAAGCCAAGTTTGGCGACAAGGTGAAGACCACGTACGTCGAGAACGTGCCCGAGTCTGCCGCCGATGCCGAGCGCGTGTTCCGCGACCTGGCCAGCCAGGGCAACAAGCTGATCTTCGGCACCACGTTCGGCTACATGGAGTCGATGCTGAAGGTGGCCAAGGAATTCCCGGACGTCAAGTTCGAGCACGCCACCGGCTTCAAGACCGCCGACAACCTGGCCCAGTACGACGTGCGCACCTATGAAGGCGCGTACCTCGCTGGCGTGGTGGCCGGCAAGATGAGCAAGAGCGGCAAGATGGGCGTGGTGGCATCGGTGCCGATTCCCGAGGTGATCCGCAACATCGACTCGTTCACGCTGGGCGCGCGCTCGGTCAACCCGAAGGCCACGGTCAAGGTGGTGTGGGTCAACAAGTGGTTCGATCCGGGCAAGGAACGCGAGGCTGCCACCACGCTGATCGGCCAGGGCGTGGACATGCTGATGCAGAACACCGACTCCGCCGCCGTGGTGCAGACCGCGCAGGAAAAAGGCGTGTACGCATTCGGCTGGGATAGCGACATGAGCCGCTTTGGCGAAAAGGCCCACCTGGCCGCGTCGGTCATCTCCTGGGGCGTCTACTACAACAAGGTCGTGGAAGACGTGCTGAACAACCAGTGGAAGAACAGCACCATCTGGTGGGGCCTCAAGGAAGGCATGATCGACCTGAAGGGCTTCAACGCCGTGGTGCCTGACGACGTCAAGACGCTGGTCGAAGAGCGCAAGAAGGGCATCGCCGACGGCAGCGCCCCGATCTGGAAGGGTCCGATCAAGGACAACACCGGCAAGGAACAGGTTGCCGGCGGCGCCGTGGCCGACGACAACTTCCTGCATGGCGTGAAGTTCTATGTGGAAGGCGTGGAAGGGAACGTGCCGGGTTAAGTCGGCGCGGTAGAGCGGCTCTCCCGCCGCTCCAAGCTCCCCTCTCCCGCTGCTGTTTGGCTCCCCTCTCCCGCTGCTGTTTGGCTCCCCTCTCCCGCATCGCGGGAGAGGGGTTGGGGGTGAGGGCGCAGCAGTTCAAAATGCGACCTGTCTCAGCTTGAACCGCACAGCCCTCACCCCCGCCCCTCTCCCGGAGGGAGAGGGGAGAAAACCAAAGGAGAGGGGAAACCATCGCAAGGAAGCAAAACGGGGAACTTGAATCTCCCTCCACCGGCCCAAGCTATTCGTTCATGCATTGCTGAACGTGTGACCAAGGAGGCCCATCATGTGGAAGCGATTTTCTGCCCTGTGGACGCTGGTGCGGCGTGACGGCCGGTTGTTCTGGTACGCGCTGCGCCACCCCGATGCGCCGCCCTGGCTCAAGCCGGCCGCGTTCGGGCTGTTGTTCTACGCGATCTCACCGATCGATCTGATTCCCGATGTGGTGGCGGGCTTAGGCATCGTCGACGACGTGGTGATCATTCCGCTGGCCGTGCACCTGATCCTGAAGCGCCTGCCGCCTCACATCCTGCGCCAGGCTGAGATGCGCGCCGCCGCGACGACGGTCAGACCCCGCTGACATCCATCGCGCAAAAAGAAAAACCGCTGCCGAGGCAGCGGTTTTTTTATGGCGCTTTTCGCGATGGAGCACTTACAACTTCGGCTCGAAGCAGTGACGCGCCAGTTCCACGACCATCAGTTCGGCCGTGGCCAGGTTGGTCGCGCACGGCACGTTGTGGACGTCGCACGCGCGTACCAGCGCGTTGATGTCCGGTTCGTGCGGCTGCGGCGTCATCGGGTCGCGCAGGAAGATCACGGCCGTGATCTCTCCTACTGCCAGTTGCGCGCCGATCTGCAGGTCGCCGCCCCACGGGCCCGACAGCATGCGCAGGACTTCGAGGCCGGTCTCGGCGGCGATGCGGCCACCGGTGGTGCCCGTGGCGATCAGTTCGCAGCGCGCCAGGAAGTCGCGATGCCGTCCCGCAAAGGCGACGATGTCGTCCTTCTTGTGGTCGTGCGCAATCAGGGCAATGCGCGGCCGCGCCTCGACTGCACCCATCAGAACGTCCCCGGGAAGGCGCCGCCGTCCAGCAGCACGTTCTGGCCGGTCATGTACGCGGCCTGCTTGCTGCACAGGAACGCGCACGTCGCGCCAAACTCGGCCGGCTCGCCGAAGCGGCGCGACGGGTTGGCGGCGGCACGGCGCTTGGCCATTTCCTCGATGCTGATGCCGGCCTTCTGCGCGCCGCCTTCCATCGTCTTCTTCAGACGGTCGGTGTCGAACGGCCCCGGCAGCAGGTTGTTCACGGTCACGCCGTGCTGCGCCACTTCGCGCGCCAGCCCGGCCACAAAGCCGGTCAGGCCCGAGCGGGCGCCATTCGACAGGCCCAGCACGTCGATCGGGGCCTTCACGGCACCGCTGGTGATGTTGATGATGCGGCCCCAGCGGCGCGCGATCATGCCGTCGATGGTGGCCTTGATCAGTTCGATCGGCGTCAGCATGTTGGCGTCCAGCGCAGCCAGCCACTCGTCGCGGCCCCAGTCGCGGAAATTGCCCGGCGGCGGGCCGCCAGCGTTGTTCACCAGGATGTCCAGGTCGCCCAACTTGGCCACGGCGTCCAGCGCCAGCTTGCGGCCTTCGGGCGTGGTGATGTCGGTGGCCACGGGCACCACGCGACGGCCATAGCGGGCGCGCAGTTCGGCCGCGGCCTTTTCCAGCGCCTCGGCGCCGCGCGCCACGATCACCACGTCGACGCCTTCGGCCGCGAGCGATTCGGCACACGCAAACCCAAGCCCCTTGCTAGCGCCGCACACCAGCGCATGCTTACCGCGCAGTCCAAAATCCATGGTCTCTCTCTCCTTGCTTGGTTGACTCTGTTCGAATGAGGTACTTCAGGTCTTGCGGCGCGACAGCAGGTACATGCCACCCAGCACCAGCGCGCTGCCCGCCAGTTGCACGCCGGTAACGGGCTCGCCCAGCAGCCAGAACGCCAGCGCCAACGTCGACACGGGTCCGATCATGCCGGCTTGCGACGCCATCGGCGCCCCGATGCGCGCCACGGCGATCATCGTCAGCGACACCGGCAGCACCGTGCACAACACGGCATTGATGACCGACAGCCAGAGCACCGGCGCCGGCTGCGCCAGTTCCGCCAGCGGGCGGCCCAGCGCGACGTACTGGATCACGCAGCACAGCGTGGACACGCACATCGCGTAGGCCACCAGCCGCAGCGAGCCCACGCGCTTGACCAGCTCGCCGCTCAGGATCAGGTACACACCATACGACAACGCGCTGGCCAGCACCAGCGCGCCGCCCAGCCATACCTGGTTGCCGCTGACGTCGAGGTCATGCGCGAACACCAGCACGATGCCGGCGTAGGCCAGCGCCAGCGACATCCACTGGCGGGGGTGAATGGTCCGGCGCAGGCCCAGCGCCGTGAACAGCAGCACGAACGATGGCGTCAAGAACAGGATCAGCCGCTCCAGCCCGGCCGTGATGTATTGCAGGCCCAGGAAGTCGAGAAAACTCGACAGGTAGTAGCCGATGATGCCCAGGAACACGACGCGGCCGCGATCGGCCCACGACAGCGGCGGCAGCTTGCGCGCCTGCCACCAGCCGATGGCCAGGAACAGCGGCACCGCGAACAGCATGCGCAGCGTGATGACCATCACCGCATCCACGTTGTAGCGGTACATGAGCTTGGCGACGATGGCCTTGGCGGAAAACAGCACGGCGCCAATGGCGGCGGTGGCGAGTCCGACACGCTGCGTGGCTGCCACGGCGGCGGACGTTGTGGCGGCCATTTCGGTGGACGACGGGGAGGATGCGGACTTCTGGGACGCTGGCACGGGGGGACGCTGGAATCTCGGGCGCCGGGCCGGCGAACAGGCCGGTGGCGCGACTGAACCCGCCGATTGTATGTCAAAAGGCGCCGCCGCTCCGGGCGTCATTTCATGGCCGATTCCGCCTGGCGACTGATGCCATCCTCCCCCCGGCGGCATTGCCTTCTTTCCAATACAATGACTCGCGCCGCGCCCCGCACTGCAACGGTGCAGGCCGGCCCCAAAAACAATATCCCGGAGACTTTCGAGCCATGTCGCTCCCTCGCATTGCCGCGCCTGCCGCCGTATCCCTGGCCCTGCTGGCCGCCGCCACCGGCGCCCACGCCGCCGACGCATTCCCGACCAAGCCGGTCCGCTTTATCGTGCCCTACGCTGCCGGTGGCACCACCGACCTGGTCGCGCGCACCGTCGGGCAGCGTGTGGGCGAAAAGCTCGGGCAGCCCGTGGTGATCGAAAACCGGCCGGGCGCCGGCGGCAACATCGGCATGGAAGCGGTGGCCAAGGCCCCGGCCGACGGCTACACCATCGGCTTTGGCGCCATCTCGACGAACGCGCTCAACCCGCATATCTACAAGCACGTGCCGTTCGATCCGCGCCGCGACTTCACGGCCATCAGCCTGCTGGGCACGTCGACCATCGTGCTCGAAGTCAGCAACGACCTGCCGGTGAAAACCGTGCCGGAACTGATTGCGTACGCCAAGGCGCACCCGGGGCTGACCTACGCCACGGCCGGCACGGGCACGTCGATGCACCTGGCCGGCGCGATGTTCTCGCAGATGACCCAGACCGGCCTGACCCACGTGCCGTACAAAGGCAGCAGCCCGGCCATCAACGACATGCTCGGCGGTCATATCCAGGTGATGTTCGACAACCTGCCGGCGTCGCTGCCCCATATCCAGGCCGGCAAGCTTCGTGCGCTGGCCGTGGCGGGCAAGACGCGTGCGCCGTCGCTGCCCAACGTGCCCACGCTGGCCGAGGCCGGACTGCCTGGCTACGCCGTGGAGCCCTGGTTTGGCGTGTACGGCCCGGCTAACCTGCCGGCGCCGGTCACGCAGGCGCTCAATGCCGCATTCGTCGAGGCGCTGGCCCGGCCCGACGTGCGCGACAAGCTGGCCCAGGCCGGCTTCAATCCGAAGGGATCAAGCGCCGCCGAGTTGCAGACGCTGACGCTGAGCGAGTACGAGCGTTTCGGAAAAGTCGCAAAATCGGCTGCCATCACGGTCGACTAAGGGGCCGGCGGGCTCCCAGCGGGGTCCGTGCATCCGATACAATCGCGCTGCATCGGGCCACGCCTTCTCTGGCTGGCCCTCACCGTATCTGCCGAGCCCGCCATGAAACAGGATCCCCGCTTTCCCAACCTCTTCATCCTCAATCACCCGCTGATCCAGCACAAGCTCTCGCACATGCGCGACAAGGAAACGTCGACGCGCACGTTCCGCGAGCTGCTGCGCGAGATCACGCTGCTGATGGGCTACGAGATCACCCGCAACCTGCCGCTGACCACGCGCCGCATCGAGTCGCCGCTGGTGGAGCTGGACGCACCGGTGATCGCCGGCAAGAAGCTGACGATCGTGCCCGTGCTGCGCGCCGGCGTGGGCATGAGCGATGGCCTGGTGGAACTGATTCCGTCGGCCCGTATCGGCCATATCGGCGTGTACCGCGACGAACAGCACCGCCCGGTGGAATACCTGGTGCGCCTGCCCGACCTGGAAGACCGTTCGTTCATCCTGTGCGATCCGATGGTCGCCACGGGCTACTCGGCCGCGCATGCGGTGGATGTGCTCAAGCGCCGCGGCGTGCCCGACGAGGCCATCACGTTCGTGGCCCTGGTGGCTGCGCCCGAAGGCGTCGAGGTGTTCCAGAAGGCCCACCCGGGCGTGAAGCTCTTCGTGGCCTCGCTGGACAGCCACCTGGACGAGCACGCGTACATCGTTCCGGGCCTGGGCGATGCGGGCGACCGCCTGTTCGGCACCAAGAACTAAGGCATCCGACCGCGCGGCGCTTGATGCGCCTCAATGTTCATGGGGATTGACTGCTCCAGACTGGGCATGCCCTCCGCGGCATATTCAATGGAAGGAGCCAACCCCATGGAAGCACTGAAGATCCTGACCACCTCGGCCACCGGCCTGGCCAGCCTGGCCGTCATCGCATTCATCATCGGCATGGCTGCGTTCTTCGCCAGCCTGTTCGCACGCAAGGCGCGCGAGGATGCCGAGGCCGCCCGCCGCGGTCTGGATTGATCGCGTAGCACCCAACGAAAAACGCCCGCCGAAGCGGGCGTTTTTTATGGGCCGGCGCGCTTACTTGCGCTTGCCGCCGCCGAGCAGACTACCCAGCACGCCGCGAATCAGTTCGCGGCCCACCTGCGATCCAACCGTGCGCGCGGCCGATTTGGCCACCGACTCCAGGATCGAATCGCCGCGCCCGGTCTTGCCGGTGCCGCGCGTGAGCGTGCCGAAGACCTCGCCCATCCAGCCGCCCTCTTCCTTGCCAGCATCCTCTGGCTTGGCCACCCCGGCGCCAGTGGGAGCGGGAGCGCCCTTGGCGGCGGCGGCCGCGTCGCCGCGCAGTTTCTCGTAGGCCGATTCGCGATCGATGGTCTTCTCGTAGGTGCCCGCTACCAGCGAGTTCGCGATCAGCGCCTTGCGTTCGTCGTCGTTGACCGGGCCGATGCGGCTGCCCGGCGCCAGCACCCAGGCGCGCTCGGTCACGCCGGGCGTGCCCTTGGCATCGAGGCAGGACACCAGCGCCTCGCCCACGCCCAGTTCGCCGATCACCTGTTCCAGGTCGAGCTTCGGATTGGCGCGCATGGTGGTGGCCGCCACCTTCACCGCCTTCTGGTCGCGCGGTGTGAACGCGCGCAGCGCGTGCTGCACGCGGTTGCCGAGCTGGCCCAGCACCGTGTCCGGGATATCGACGGGATTCTGCGTGACGAAGTACACGCCCACGCCCTTGGATCGCACCAGGCGCACGACCTGCTCGATCTTGTCGAGCAGCCCCTTGGGCGCGTCGTTGAACAGCAGGTGCGCCTCGTCGAAGAAGAACACGAGCTTGGGCTTGTCCAGGTCGCCGGCCTCGGGCAGCTTCTCGAACAATTCCGACAGCATCCACAGCAGGAACGTGGCGTACAGGCGCGGCGCGTTCATGAGCTTGTCGGCCGCCAGGATATTGATGACGCCCTGGCCGCGCTCGGTCTGGATGAAGTCCTCCAGGTTCAGCATCGGCTCGCCGAAAAACTTGTCGGCACCCTGGGACTCCAGCGCAATCAGGCCGCGCTGGATGGCCCCGATCGACGCCGACGAGATGTTGCCGTACTCCGTGGTGAATTGGCTGGCGTTGTCGCCCACGTACTGCAGCATCGCGCGCAGATCCTTGGCGTCCAGCAGCAGCAGGCCGTTAGCGTCGGCAATGCGGAACACCAGGTTCAGCACGCCCTGCTGGGTGTCGTTGAGTTCCAGCATGCGCGACAGCAGCAGCGGACCCATGTGCGACACCGTCGCGCGAACCGGGTGGCCCTTTTCGCCAAACACGTCCCACAGCGTGGTCGGGCAGGCGCCCCAGACCGGCTCCTCCAAGCCGTGTTCCGCCAGGCGGGCCTTGAGCTTGTCGGACGCCTGGCCCACTTGGGAAATGCCGGTCAGATCACCTTTGACGTCCGCCATGAAGACGGGCACACCAAGCCGGGAGAAGCCCTGGGCCAGCGTTTGCAGGGTGACGGTCTTGCCGGTGCCGGTGGCGCCCGTGATCAGGCCGTGCCGGTTGCCCATTTCGGGCAGCAGCACCAGTTCGTGGTCGGCGTTCTTGGCGATGAGGATGGGATCGGCCATGGCGGGTCTCGGCGGTGGGCGGTCAGGGGCGGGAATCCGGCGCCATGCACGGGTGACAAACCATACATGGCACTGCGTAGCGGCAGGGGCGCGTGATAAAATCCTGCGCTGATTATAGCCAGCAGATCGGCACATCAATCACATGGCGTGGCCGCCGAATTGCCAGGATGGGTCCCAGGGATCGTCCGGCCACGGCTCCCGCCGGCGCAATGCCGCCGGGTTTCCACGCCACACGACACGTATTCCGCCTCGGAGAGAAACATGGCCGGTCATTCCAAATGGGCCAATATCAAACACAAGAAAGCTGCCGCCGACGCCAAGCGCGGCAAGGTCTGGACGCGCCTGATCAAGGAAATCACCGTTGCCGCCAAGCTCGGCGGCGGTGAAGTGGACTCGAATCCGCGCCTGCGCCTGGCCATGGAAAAGGCCATGGACGCGAACATGCCCAAGGACAACATCCAGCGCGCGATCCAGCGCGGCGTGGGTGGCCTTGAAGGCGCGAACTACGAAGAAATCCGTTACGAGGGCTACGGCCTGGCCGGCGCCGCGATCATCGTCGACTGCCTGACCGACAACCGTACCCGTACCGTGGCCGAAGTGCGCCATGCGTTCTCCAAGCACGGCGGCAACATGGGCACCGAAGGCTCCGTGGCCTTCATGTTCACGCACTGCGGGCAGTTCCTGTACGGGCCGGATACGCCCGAGGACAAGCTCATGGATGCTGCGCTGGAAGCCGGCGCGGACGACGTGGTGACCAATGACGACGGTTCGATCGAAGTCACCTGCCCGCCCAACGACTTCGCCACGGTCAAGGCCGCGCTGGAAGCCGCCGGGTTCAAGGCCGAGGTGGCCGACGTGGTGATGAAGCCGCAGAACGAGGTGAGCTTTACCGGCGACGACGCCGCCAAGATGCAGAAGCTGCTGGACGCGCTGGAAAACCTGGACGACGTACAGGAAGTCTTCACCAACGCGGTGATCGAGGAATAAGGTCCTCCATCGCGCCCCCCACGGCGGCAGCCCGGCCTCAAGTCCAGCTGCCGCTTTTCGCATGCGTTTCTTTTCTGGCAGTGGATCATGAAAGTTTTGGTTGTCGGTTCCGGTGGGCGTGAGCACGCACTGGCCTGGAAGTTGGCCCAGTCGCCCAAGATGCAGGTCGTCTACGTGGCTCCGGGCAACGGGGGCACGGCGCTCGACAAGCGTCTGCAGAACGTGCCGCTGACCGACCCCGAGGTGCTGGCCGCCTTCGTGGAACGTGAAGGCGTGGCCTTCACCGTGGTCGGCCCCGAGGCGCCGCTGGCCGCCGGCATCGTCGACGTGTTCCGCGCGCGCGGACTGCGCATCTTCGGGCCCACCAAGGCCGCCGCGCAGCTGGAGTCGTCGAAGGACTTCGCCAAGGCTTTCATGCATCGCCACGGCATCCCCACTGCGTACTACAAGACTTTCTCCGAAGCCGCCGGCGCCCATGCCTATATCGACGCGCAGGGCGCGCCGATCGTGATCAAGGCCGACGGCCTGGCCGCGGGCAAGGGCGTGGTGGTGGCGATGTCGCTGGAAGAAGCGCACGCCGCCGTGGACATGATGCTGGCCGACAACAAGCTTGGCGACGCCGGTGCCCGCGTGGTGATCGAGGAATTCCTGGAAGGCGAGGAAGCCAGCTTCATCGTCATGGTCGACGGCAAGAACGTGCTGGCCCTGGCCACCAGCCAGGACCACAAGCGCCTGCAGGACGGCGACGCCGGCCCCAACACGGGCGGCATGGGCGCCTATTCGCCGGCCCCGGTGGTGACGCCGGCCCTGCACGCCCGCGCGCTGCGCGAGATCATCATGCCCACCGTGCGCGGCATGGAAAAGGACGGCATCCCGTTCACGGGTTTCCTGTACGCCGGCCTGATGATCGACAAGGAAGGCAACCCCAAGACGCTGGAATTCAATTGCCGCATGGGCGACCCCGAAACGCAGCCGATCATGGCCCGCCTGAAGACGGACCTGGTGGACGTGATGGAAGCCGCCGTCGACGGCAAGCTGGACCAGGTGGAACTGGACTGGGACCGCCGCACCGCGCTGGGCGTGGTCATGGCCGCCTACGACTATCCGGAAAACCCGCGCCGTGGCGATGCCATCACGGGCATCCCGGCCGAGACCGACGACGCCGTGACGTTCCACGCAGGCACCACGCTGCAGGACGGCACGCTGCGCACGTCCGGTGGCCGTGTGCTGTGCGTGGTGGGCCTGGCCGATACGGTCAAGGCTGCGCAGAAGAACGCCTATGCCGCCGTGGAGCAGATCCGCTTCGACGGCATGCAGTTCCGCACCGACATTGGCTACCGCGCCATCAAGCGCTGAGCCGGTCAGGCCATCGATTCGCCCCGCGCCCCGTGGGGGGAATCGAGCCGGTACAATCGTGACACCGCGATGACGGCCGGCCCCGCCGTCTTTGCACCGGCTTACCCTCAAGCGTCCATCATGATCGATTCCCAGGCAGTCCGTGACTATCTGCTCGGCCTGCAAGACCGCATCACCGACGCCGTTGGCGCCATCGACGGCCAGGCGTTCCTGACCGATAGCTGGGAAAAGCCGCCCACCGAGCGCCTGCGCGGCAGTGGCCGCACGCGCATCCTGGAAGGCGGTGCGGTGATGGAACGGGCCGGGGTGGGCTTTTCGCACGTGCGCGGCGACACCCTGCCGCCATCGGCCAGCGCCAACCGGCCCGAACTGGCCGGGCGCAGCTTCGAGGCGATGGGCGTGTCGCTGGTGTTCCATCCGCGCAATCCGTACGCGCCCACGGTGCATATGAACGTGCGCTGCTTCATCGCCGTGAAGCCCGACGCGGAGCCGGTCTGGTGGTTTGGCGGCGGCATGGACCTGACGCCCTACTACGGCAACGCCGAAGACTGCGCGCACTTCCACCGCACCTGCCGTGATTCGCTGCAACCGTTTGGCGACGACCTGTATCCGCGCTTCAAGCAGTGGTGCGACGAGTATTTCTTCCTCAAGCATCGCGGCGAGGCGCGCGGCATCGGCGGCATCTTCTTCGACGACTTTTCCGCACCGGGCTTCGACCAGAGCTTTGCCATGATGCAATCGGTCGGTGACGCCTTCCTGGACGCCTACGTGCCGATCCTGAACGCACGCAAGGACACGGCCTATGGCGAGCGCGAGCGCGATTTCCAGGCGTACCGGCGCGGGCGCTACGTCGAATTCAACCTGGTATTCGACCGCGGCACGCTGTTCGGCCTGCAGTCGGGCGGCCGCGCCGAGTCGATCCTGATGTCGATGCCGCCGCAAGTGACCTGGCGCTATGACTGGCAGCCGCAGCCCGGCACCCCGGAAGCCGCGCTTTATACCGATTTCCTGCCGGCGCGCGCGTGGGCCTGAAGCCGATGACCGAAGCTACCCAAGTATCTGCACCCAGCGCCCCCACCGGCAACGCCAAGCGCCCCTACCGCCTGGGTATCCTAGGCGGCACTTTTGACCCGCCGCATCGCGGCCATGTTGCGCTGGCCCAACTCTGCATCGATCACCTGGACCTGGACGAACTGGTCTGGATTCCCACCGGCCACTCGTGGCAGAAAGGCGCCCATGTGACGTCGGCCGCCGACCGCTACGCCATGACCGAACTGGCCGCCGCGTCGCTGGAGCCGGGCCGCGCCAAGGTACGCGTGAGCCGCATCGAAGTGGACCGCGACGGCCCCAGCTATACGATCGACACGGTGCGGCACCTGCGCGACGAATACGGCGCCGACACCTCGATGTCCTGGCTGATGGGCGCCGACCAGTTGCTGCGCCTGCACACGTGGCACGGCTGGGAAGCCCTGTTCGAACAGGTGCACCTGTGCATCGCCACGCGGCCCGGTTTTCACCTGGACGAACTGGAAGGGCCGGTGCTTGCCGCGCTGCAGGAACGACTGGCGGACACGCACCTGATACAATGCTCGCCCTCCGGACATATGTGGATCGACCAGACGCTTGCCGTCGACCTGTCGTCCACCGGCCTGCGTGAGCACCTGGCCGAGGGCCTGCTGCCGGACCAGACGGATGACCGTTTGCCGGCCGGCGTGGCACACTACATCGCGCGTCACGGGTTGTACCGACACCCCTCGCCCGACGCGCCCCTACCCGAATGAAGCTGAACAAGAAAGACACCATGGATATTCGTAAACTGCAGCGCGCGATCGTCGACGGACTCGAGGATGTGAAGGCGCAGGACATCAAGGTGTTCGACACCACTCACCTGACCGAACTGTTCGACCGGGTGGTGATCGCCAGCGGCAATTCGAACCGCCAGACCAAGGCGCTGGCGGCGTCGGTACGGGACACGGTGAAGGACGCCGGCGGCCATATCGTGGCCGTGGAAGGCCTGGAGACTGGCGAATGGGTGCTGGTGGACTGCGGCGACGCCGTGGTGCACATCCTGCAGCCGCAACTGCGCCTGTACTACAACCTTGAAGAAATCTGGGGCGACAAGCCGGTCCGCGTGAAGCTGGCCGCCGCCCGTGGCCTGGCCAAGGCCAGCGAGCCGGTGGACGACGAGGACGCCGAACCGGCACCGCGCGTGCGCCGCGCTTCGAACCTGCGTCCGTCGCTGGCCCGCCTGCCTGAAGGCATGAAGGAGCCGTCGCCGCCGATGGGCCACGAGGACACCGATCCGGACGCACTGGCCACCATGGGCGCCCGCGCGCGCAAGGCCAGCGCGGCCCGCAAGACGTCGACTGGCACGCCCGCCAAGGCCCCGGCTCGCAAGACCGCCACTGGCACCGCCGCCAAGGCTCCGGCTCGCAAGACGGCTGCCACCAAGACGGCCGCCAAGGCGCCTGCACGCAAGGCCGCCACCGGCACCGCCGCCAAGGCTCCGGCCCGCAAGACGGCTGCCACCAAGACGGCTGCCAAGGCTCCGGCCGCCAAGAAGGCCGCGCCGCGCAAGCGTTCGGCCTGATCCGCTCCTGAAGCACAGACCACCGGGCATTTCACATGCAACTCGTGATCGTGGCCGTCGGCCACAAGATGCCCGCGTGGATCGAATCCGGCTTTGCCGAGTATGCCAAGCGCATGCCGCCAGAGCTGCGCATCGAACTACGCGAAGTCAAGCCGGAGGCCCGCTCGTCCAGCAACAACGCCGCCACCGTGATGCAACGTGAGGCAGCGCGCATCGATGCGGTGCTGGGATCGTTGTCGAAGCAGTTGCGCATCGTCGCGCTCGACGAACGCGGCAAGGACTGGACCACCATCCAGTTGTCCGAGCAACTGACCGGCTGGCAACGCGACGGCGGCGACGTCGCCTTCCTGATCGGCGGCGCCGACGGCCTCGATCCCGCGCTCAAGGCGCGCGCCCAGACCCTGATACGCCTGTCCAGCCTGACCCTGCCGCACGGCATGGTGCGCGTGCTGCTGGCCGAGCAGTTGTACCGGGCCTGGTCGGTGACGCAGAATCACCCGTATCACCGCGTCTGAATTCCTTCCCCCTGGGGAGCAAGGCCAACGCGGGTGCAACCAAACAGGCCCATCGTGACCTCCATCCTCTACCTTGCCTCCCAATCCCCACGCCGCCGCGAACTGCTGACGCAGCTTGGTGTGCAGTACGAACTGCTGCTGGCCGATGCCTCCGAAGATGCCGAGGCGCTCGAAGCCGTGCTGCCGGGGGAATCGCCCGACGCCTACGTGCAGCGCGTGTGCGCGCTGAAGGCCGATGCGGCACTGCAGCGCCGCATCCGGCGCGGGCTGTCCGATGCGCCGATCCTGACGTCGGACACCACGGTCTGCCGTGGCGGCGACATCCTTGGCAAGCCCGCCGACGCCGCCGATGCGGCCAGCATGCTTGGCGCGCTGTCCGGCACCACGCACCGCGTGCTGACCGCCGTGACCGTGGTCTCCGCGCTGGGCCCGCGCCACGCGCTGTCGATCTCGCACGTCACTTTCCGCACCATGAGCACGGCCGAGATCGACCGCTACGTGGCCAGCGGCGAACCGCTCGGCAAGGCCGGTGCGTATGGCATCCAGGGCCGCGCGGCGGAATTCGTGGAGCGTATCGACGGAAGCTATTCGGGTATCATGGGTCTACCCTTGTTCGAGACGGCGGCGCTGCTGCGCGAGGCGGATCTGCGCTTCTGACGCTGCCTCCGTCCGGTCAGGGACTCAGGGGTCAGATGCCCGGTCACGCCGGGCGACAACAACAAGCGCCGGCAGACCGGCGACGGCATCCATCGCTATGACCGAAGACATCCTCGTCAATATCACGCCGCAAGAAACCCGCGTGGCCATCGTGCAGCAGGCGGCCGTGCAGGAACTGCATGTCGAACGCACGCTCACGCGCGGGCTGGTCGGCAACATCTACCTGGGCAAGGTCGTGCGCGTGCTGCCGGGCATGCAGTCGGCATTCATTGATGTGGGCCTGGAGCGCGCGGCGTTCCTGCACGTGGCCGACATCTGGCATCCGCGCGACGGCGAAAAGAACGGCCACCTGGCCATCGAGAAAACGCTGTTCGAAGGCCAGGCGCTGATGGTGCAGGTCATCAAGGACCCCATCGGCACAAAGGGCGCGCGGCTGTCCACGCAGGTCAGCATTGCCGGCCGCACGCTGGTGTACCTGCCGCAGGACCCGCACATCGGCATTTCGCAGCGCATCGAAGGCGAGGTGGATCGCGAAGCGCTGCGCACACGCGTGCAGGGCCTGGTGCCGCAGGACGAGCGCGGCGGCTTTATCGTGCGAACGATCGCCGAAGAAGCCAGCAACGACGAACTGAGCAACGACATCTCGTACCTGCGCAAGATCTGGGCAACGATCCGGCAGAACGCCACGGCACTGCCCGCACCGAGCCTGCTGTACCAGGACCTGAACCTGGCGCAGCGCGTGCTGCGCGACTTCATCAACGACGCCACGGGCGTGATCCAGGTGGACTCGCGCGAGAACTTCGTGAAGCTCGTGGAGTTTGCGCAGGAATACACGCCGGCGGTGCTGCCGCGCCTGTCGCACTACACCGGCGAGCGTCCGATCTTCGACCTGTTCAATATCGACGCGGAAATCGAGCGGGCGTTGTCGCGCCGCGTGGACCTGAAGTCCGGCGGCTACCTGATGATCGACCAGACCGAGGCGATGACGACGATCGACGTCAACACGGGCGGCTATGTCGGCGCCCGCAACTTCGACGACACGATCTTCAAGACCAACCTCGAAGCCGCGCACACCATCGCGCGCCAGCTGCGCCTGCGCAACCTGGGCGGCATCATCATCATCGACTTCATCGACATGGAGAACCTGGAACATCGCGACGCGGTGCTCTCGGAACTCAAGCGCGCGCTGTCACGCGACCGCACGCGCATCACGGTGAACGGCTTCTCGCAGCTTGGCCTGGTGGAGATGACGCGCAAGCGCACGCGCGAATCGCTGGCGCACGTGCTGTGCGAACAATGCCCGGTCTGCACCGGCAAGGGCCAGGTCAAGACCGCGCGCACCGCCTGCTACGACATCCTGCGCGAGATCATGCGCGAATCGCGCCAGTTCAACCCGCGCGAATTCCGCATCCTGGCCTCGCAGCAGGTCATCGACCTGTTCCTCGAAGAGGAAAGCCAGCACCTTGCCATGCTGGGCGACTTCATCGGCAAGCCAATCTCGCTGCAGGTGGAATCGACGTTCCATCAGGAACAGTACGACATTATTTTGATGTAACGCCTGCATCGCTGCCCCCCCTCGTTTTCTCGCCTCCTCCCGCTAGTTTTCCTCCCCTCTCCCACTTTGTGGGAGAGGGGAGCAAACCCGGGGGCAAGCCGGGGGGAAAATCCCCCTGCGTCCCCAAAGCCACTCCCCTCCCCGCATCAAAATTCCTCTGCCTGAAGTCATCGTTCTGTCATCGACCCTCGCCAGAATGCGCAAGTCATTCAAGCAAGGGAGTCGACATGACGCATGCAATCGAAGTCCGCGGGCTGAGCAAATCGTTCCGCGCGGACCGCAAGGCGCTTGACGACGTCACGCTGCACATCGCCCCCGGCGAAATGGTTGCCCTGCTGGGCGCCTCGGGTTCGGGCAAGTCGACGCTGCTGCGCCACGTGGCCGGCTTTGTCGCTGGCGACGCCGGGTCGGGCGAGATTCTCGTCAACGGCCGCATGGTGCAACGCAACGGTCGTCTGGCGCGCAACGTCCGCAAGGTACGTGCAGAGATTGGTTTCGTTTTCCAGCAGTTCAACCTGGTAGGCCGCCTGCCGGTGATCACCAACGTGCTGGTCGGCATGCTGACGCGTGTACCGGCGTGGCGCAGCCTGATCCGCTATTTCAAGGCTGATGAAGTACAAACCGGGCTCGATGCGTTGGCGCAAGTTGGTATAGACGACTATGCGTTTCAGCGTGCCTCGACGCTGTCGGGCGGCCAGCAGCAGCGCGCCGCGATTGCGCGCACGCTGGTGCAGAACGCCAGCGTGATCCTGGCCGACGAGCCGATCGCGTCGCTCGATCCCGAGTCGTCGCGCCGTGTGATGTCGCTGCTGGCGCAGATCAACCGCACGCGCAAGGTTGCCGTGGTGGTGTCGCTGCACCAGGTGGACGTGGCCATGCGCTACTGCCCGCGCGTGGTGGCGCTGCGCAACGGCAAGGTGGTCTATGACGGCCCGTCGGCCGCGCTGACCCCCAAGATGCTGCGCGACCTGTATGGCACCGAGGCCGACGAGCTGCTGCACGACACCGTGCCCGAGGAGTCGGCACCCGTCGAAGGCATGCCCGCGCCGGCCATGGTCCGCATGGACCTGGCCACGGCCTGATCAGCTTTCCAGCACTACCGCATTCCCCAACGTACCGATTCAACCCAAGCGCGTTTCCCCTCTTTCAAAAACGGAGTTTTCAATGCTTCGCAGAACTTTCCTCGCAGTCGTGGCCTCGGGTGTCGTAGCGCTGCCCGCCTTCGCCCAGGACGCCAAGACCCTGAACATCGGCTTTATCTCGACGGAGTCGTCGTCGAACCTGAAGAATGCCTGGCAACCCGTGATCGACGACCTGAGCAAGGCGCTCGGCGTGCCGGTCAAGCCGTTCTTCGCCTCGGACTACGCCGGCATCATCGAAGGCATCCGCTTCAACAAGGTGCAGATCGCCTGGCTGGGCAACAAGTCGGCCATGGAAGCCGTGGACCGCGCCAACGGCGAAGTGTTCGCGTCGGTGATCGACAAGGACGGCAACCCGGGCTACTGGTCGCTGCTGATCGTGCGCAAGGACAGCGACATCAAGTCGGTGGAAGACGTGCTCAAGCGTGGCAAGGAACTGAGCTACGGCGCCGGCGATCCGAACTCGACGTCGGGCACTGCCGTGCCGGGCTACTACCTGTGGGCCGCCAACAAGGTCGATCCGAAGACGCTGTTCAAGGCCGTGCGTATCAGCAACCACGAAACGAACCTGCTGTCGGTGCTGAACAAGCAGGTGGACGTGGCCGTGAACAACACCGAGAACTTCGAGCGCTATCGCCTGAACACCGGCAAGAACGCCTATGACGAAGTGCGCGTGCTGTGGAAGTCGCCGCTGATCCCGGCCGATCCGATGGTCTATCGCAAGGACCTGTCGCCCGAGCTGAAGAAGAAGATCCAGACCTTCTTCGTCAACTACGGCAAGGGTGCCGACGCCGCACGCGAGAAGCAGAACCTGGTCACGCTGACGTACCAGGGCTTCCGCGCATCGAGCGATGCCCAGCTGGTGCCGATCCGCCAGATCGAACTGGCCCGCGAAAAGGCCAAGATCGAGACGGACAGCACGCTGGCCACCGCCGACAAGGAAAAGAAGCTGGCCGACGTGACCAAGCGCCTGGCCGAGCTGGACAAGGCCGCCGCCACCACCACGCAGCAGTAAGCCGTACCTGAAACCGGCGGCGCCCGTGCGGGCGTTGCCGGTTTTCACCGTTTCAAGTCTTCATTTCCGGATAGTCCGATGACCGCCACCGCCAAGCCTGGCCTGCCCCCTTCGCCCCAAAGTACCGTACGGCCACCGCGCACGTCCTTATCCGTGATGCTGGTCTGGGCCATCGTGCTGGCCATGCTCGCCATGTCGTGGCAAGGCGCCGACATGCGCCCGCTGGACCTGCTGCGCGACTCCGGCAACATGGCCAAGTTTGCCGCCGATTTCTTCCCGCCCAACTTCCGCGACTGGCACAACTATCTCGACGAGATGCTCGTGACCGTGCAGATCGCGCTGTGGGGTACCGCACTGGCCGTGCTGATGGCCGTGCCGCTGGGCCTGCTGTGCTCGGCCAACATCGTGCCGGTGTGGGTGTACCAGCCGGCCCGCCGCATCATGGACGCCTGCCGCGCCATCAACGAGATGGTGTTTGCAATGCTGTTCATCGTGGCCGTCGGCCTGGGCCCGTTCGCCGGCGTGCTGGCCATCTGGATCCATACGATGGGCGTGCTGGCCAAGCTGTTTGCCGAAGCCGTCGAAGCCATCGATCCGCGTCCCGTGGAAGGCGTGCGCGCCACCGGCGCCGGCCCCATCGAGGAAATTGTCTACGGCGTGATTCCGCAGGTGCTGCCGCTGTGGCTGTCGTTTGCGCTGTACCGCTTCGAGTCGAACGTGCGCTCGGCATCGGTGGTGGGCATCGTGGGTGCCGGCGGCATCGGCACCGTGCTGTGGGAAATCATCCGCAGCTTCCAGTACGCCCAGACCTGCGCCGTGATGATCATCATCATCCTGTTCGTGGTCGCCATCGACGTGACCTCGGCCCAGATCCGCAAGGTGCTCGTATGAACGCCCCCGTCACGATGACGCTGTCCCACATAGCCACGCTATTCGAAAAGCACGGCACCGCGTACTACGGCGGCGAGGCCATCAGCCAGACCGCCCACGCGCTGCAGTGCGCCCAACTGGCCGAGCAGGCCGGCGAGCGCGATGCGATGGTCGTCGCCGCGCTGCTGCACGACGTGGGCCACCTGATGCTGGCCGAAAGCAGCACCACCGACATGCGCCACCAGGAAGCCGCTGCCGACGCGCTGGCTGAACTGTTCGGCGCCGACGTCACCGAGCCGATCCGCATGCACGTGGCCGCCAAGCGCTACCTGTGCGCGGTGGACCCGGCCTACTTCGATACGCTGTCGCCGGCATCCGTCCACAGCCTCCGGCTCCAGGGCGGCGTGTATGACGATGGGCAGGCCGAGACGTTTGCCGAGCAAGCGCATGCGCTGGAAGCCGTGCGCCTGCGCCGGTACGATGACCTGGCGAAAGTGGTCGACCTGACCACCCCGCCGCTGTCGCACTATCTCGACATGGCGGCGCGCTGCGCCCGCCAGGCGTGACGGGACCAGACAGGGATCGACTGCAGGGGAAGTGAGTAGATGAAGTTTAAAAAGGGCTGGCCGTCATCGACGTGCCAGCCCTTTTTGCTGCCTGGTTGTTGCTCGATTCAGGCGATAGGGGCGTTAGGGACGATGGGATGTGCCGTGCGGACCAGGTCAACGAAGCGTGCGGCCGAATCCTCCAGCGCCCCACTGTTGTCGATTTCCACGAGCCGGCAGCCAGCGGGTACGTCGAACGCCTGGGTGGCGCGTTCCAGACGCCGGGCAATCGACGCTTCGCATTCACGCCCGCGCTGACGCAGCCGGGTGGCCAACACGTCAGGCTTGACCCGCACATGCACGGCACAAAGCGACGGATAGCGTGCCGCAGCGGCCGGCAGGTACTCGCGGGAGCCGTTCACCACTACCTTGAGCCCGCGCGCGAGCCATTGCTCGATTTCCGTGCCTATGCCGTAGTGCAGGCCGTGGCTCTGCCAGTGCATGGCCAGGCAGCCATGGGCCACGCGGCGCGTGAACTCTTCGGTGGACAGCGCCACCGACGCCTCGTTGGCATCGGCCGCGCGCGTGATGTAGCGATGCGCGATTACGACGGGGTCAGCCGGGTCCAGCCGTTCACGCAGCGCGCGCAGCAGCGAGTCCTTGCCGCTGCCGGACGGACCCATCACGTAGAACAGGCCGTTGCCGTCGGCGTTGGGGCGCGCGCTCATGCGTCCAGGTACGCCGCGCCGGCGCCATCCGTTGTGGTGCCGTCGAAGCGGTAGTGCCGCGCCGCGATGAAGTCGGCCCCGGGTTCCGGTTGCACATAGACGCTGATGCCATCCACGTGCAGCGGCTGCGCCAGCAGTGCGCCACCCGCGTCCGACAGCATGTCGAAGGCCGACGCTTCGTCAGCCGCGTCGAGCATGCCGGTCAGCGTGATGTGGAATGTGAACGTATCGAACACGTAGGGGTAGCCCCACGCGTCGAGGTGCTTGCGTTGCGCGGTACTCAGCTTAGCGGGATCACGGCGCGCGATCTCGGCCTCGGTGGGCGGCGCGCGGAAGCGGTCGAATTCGGTCACGCAGGCATCGGCCAGCGCATGCATCCGGCGTCCGCCCGGCCCCGTGGCATCGGCCAGGCACCACGCCAGGAAGCCGCGCAGCGCGCGCAGCGCCAGCGGCGCCTCGAACGGCTGGTGTACCGCAGCGAAAGCCCGCGCGGCGCTGTCGAGATGGGCCGCGTCGGTGCCCTCGGCCAGCCGGAATGGCGGCTTCAGCGTGGCGTGCAGCGCGTAGTGCGCGGGCGCCTTGACCCAGCCGTCGGGACGCTTGGCGATACCTTCGGGCAGGGGCAGCGGCTCGCCGGTATCGGCATCGCGCCCGAGCCATTGCGCGCCGAAGCTGCGAAACGGCTCGGCCGGTGCCAGATAGATGGCGTAGCGATGGGCGGCGCGGCTCATGCCGCCAGGCTCGCTTCGTCCGCCAGGTCGATCATCGGCAATGCGGCGGCCGCGTGGCGCAGTTCGCCGTTGACGATCGTGCCGCAAACGCGCGGCAAGCCGGGCAGGCTGTCGTCGATCAGCACTGCGTCGGCACGCATGCCAGGCACCAGCGCGCCACGGTCGCGCAGGCCAGCGGCGCGCGCGGGGTTGCGCGACACCAGGTGCCAGGCTTCCGGCAGGCCGCAGACGCCAAGCTGCACGAGCTTGAACGCTGCCTGCAGCGGCGCGGGATAGTAGTAGTCCGACGCCAGCACCGTGCACAGGCCGGCGGCAATCATCTCGGTGGCGTTCGGCGCGCCGGTATGGCTCTGGCCGCGCAGCACGTTGGGGGCACCGAACACGGTCTCGTCGCCGATCTGGCGTGCCAGCTTGGCCACTTCCACGGTGAGCGGGAATTCGGCGATGGCGCAACCCTGGCGATGGTAGTGCTGGCGCGTGGCCACATCGGGATCGTCGTGCGATGCCACCGGCAGGCCTGCGGCGCGCGCCGCGGCAATCAGTTCCGACACGGCGGCCGGCACATCCTGCGCATGGCGGCTGGCGGTGCGCAGACGCGTGCGGAACGCCTCCATGTCGCATTCGGCGCGCTCGGCATACTGCGCCAGCTTGCGGTCGTCGTTCATGCGGCGCGCCATGGTGGGCAGGTGATCGTTGATGGCCAGCAGGTTCACGCGGCCGTCAGCCATCCATTGCAGCGCGGTGCTCACACCGGCCAGGTGGTAAGCCTCGAAGCGCAGGTGCACCTTGTGCGATGCGCCCAGCACGGGTTCAAGCTGCGCCAGCGCATCGAACATGCGCAGTGCGTAGGCTTCGCCACGCAGGCCGCCTTCCCACGACAGGGTCACGCCATGGAATTCGGTCGTGATGCCGTGCGCCAGCAACTGGCGGTCCACGTCGAGCAGCGCCGGGCCGTACGGAAAGCTCACGCCGGGACGCGGCATCACCGAGCGTTCGAATGCATCGCCATGAATGTCGACGATGCCAGGCAGCACCAGCAGGTCACCTGCGTCAATGCACGGGCCGCTGCTCGCCACTTGCTGGGCGATGTTGCCTTGCTCGAAGCCCAGCGTGGCCGGGGCGATGGTGCCGGCACCCAGGACACGGCGTCCCGTGATGCCGCGCAGCGGAAGCGAATAGGATTGGGTAGTCGTTTGCATGATCGGCTTTGATGTTCACCAGCAAATTAGCGCCAGCACATGACATACATATGTCTAGACCAATGTGACTCTGCTGCGGAAACCCGCAGCATGTCTGTCAGTCGTTGTCGGACACCGTAAGCTGCACCCAGTCGCCCGCAAAGCGGGTCATGCTGTACTGCAGCGGCACATCGTCGATGTCGACGTTGAGCGCCTCCACTTGCAGCACCGGGCGCGTCTTGGGTTGATTGAGCAGGCGTGCCACCGGCGCGCTGGGCATGGCGGCCGTGATGCGCGACCACTTGCGCGTGTAGTCGGCAATGCCGAACTGCGTCAGCGCGCGCGAGATCGATCGCGATTCACGCACCGCCTCTTCCAGACCCGGAAAGCGCTTGGGGTCGAAGTAGTGCTCGGCCACGTCGATGGTGCGCGCCTCGGCCTTGCCCACCATCTGGATGTGCAGGATGTCGGCGTTGCGCGCCAGCCCCAGGTGCTTGGCGAT
The DNA here is from genome assembly GCF_022179805.1 of Cupriavidus pauculus. GTDB lineage: Bacteria > Pseudomonadota > Gammaproteobacteria > Burkholderiales > Burkholderiaceae > Cupriavidus > Cupriavidus pauculus_E. Next base: position 73,655 of record NZ_BPUO01000002.1, read on the forward strand.
CTCGGGCGCACGCAGCGTCTGGCTATCCACCACTTCCAGGTGCCCGCGCATGCCTTGCGCGGCAAGGTTCTGCGAAAAGCGCGTGCGGCGGCCAATCGCGTAGTCGATCGCATGTTCCTGCACGAACGTGCCGCGCCCTTGCTCGATGCGCACCAGTCCGCTCAGCTCCAGCTCGCCCATCGCGCGCCGGATGGTGTGGCGGTTGACGGCAAAGCGCGTCGCCAGTTCGGGCTCCGGCGGCAACTGCTCGCCGGGGCCATAGAGTTTGTTGCGGATGTCATCCGCCAGCGCCTCGCCAATCTGGCGCCACACCGCCACGCCGGAGCCCCGCTCCACTTCCCGTTCAGACATCTTCCGTTCTGCCCCGTGTCATCAAGACTTAATGATTGCCGTGCGATTGTGCCCGAGTCGCAGGCGCTTGCGGCGTGTCCGAGCAAAACCCCGACCCGTCACGAAACGTTCATGTCCCTGTGTTCTAGTATCGCCGTGTTGTGTTAGTGTACATCTAAACGTATAGACGTATAGGGGTGATCATGCAAAGCGAAACCGCCAACCAGGCCAAAGTGGCCCGCGCCGCGTGGCTGCGGGTACTGGCGCTGGCCCATTCCGAAGCGCTCGACGCGGCCTATGGCCGACTGTCGGATGCCGCCGCCCTGCCCGCGTACCGCCTGCTGCGCAAGCCGGAGTCGGGCATGGCCATGGTGCGCGCACGTGCGGGCGGCACTGGCGCGCAGTTCAACCTGGGTGAAATGTCGGTCACACGCTGCGCCGTGGTGCTCAATGAAATGCAGGGCGAGCCGGCCACGGCCGGCGTGTCCTATGTACAAGGCCGCGGGCAGCGCCATGCCGAACAGGCAGCCGTGCTCGACGCCCTGCTGCAGCGCCCCGCCTGGCACCAGCGCGTGCAGGACATCGTCATCGCGCCGCTGGCGCAGGCGCTGACCGAACGCGCGGCCACGCAGGCTGCTACCGCCGCGCAAACCCGCGTGGAGTTCTTCACGATGGCCCGCGGAGAAGACTGACATGCCGTCCACCCTGAATTCGATGCAAACGTCCGCCGCTGCTTCCGCCACCTCGCTGTTGCCGGGCTTCGACAACCCCGTAGATGATGCCCAGGCCGTTTTCCGCGCCACGCTCGAAGCGTTTGCCCACCCGGGCCGCCTGGAAACGCTGCCGGCTACCAGCGGCCTGCCCGATGGCCTGTCGCCCGCGCTGGCCGCGCTGCTGCTGACGCTGGCCGATCCCGATACCCCGGTCTGGTTGCCCGCCGATACCCCGGCCGCCGCGCGCGCGTTCCTGCGTTTCCACTGCGGCTGCCCACTGGTCGACACCGTGGCCGATGCCACGTTCGTCTGCGTACCCGCCGGCCACGCCATGCCCGCGCTGATCGACTGTGCGCAGGGCCTGCCCGCCTATCCGGACCGCTCCGCCACGCTGATCGCCGAAGTGGCATCGCTGCACGACGGCGACGCGCTCACGCTTTCCGGCCCCGGCATCGAGACTACCCAGCCGCTGCGCGTACGTGGCCTGCCGGCGGATTTCCGCCCGGCCTGGCGCGCCAACAACGCGCGCTTTCCGCTGGGTGTGGACCTGCTGCTGGCCAGCGGCGACCAATTCTGCGCCATGACGCGCACCACGCACATCGAGGACTGACATGTATGTAGCCGTCAAGGGTGGCGAACGCGCCATCCTCAATTCCTACCAGATGCTCGATACGTACCGCCGTGGCGACACGTCGGTCCCCGAACTGACGCTGGCGCAGATTCGCGAGCAGATGCCGCTGGCCGTGGCGCGCGTGATGGCCGAAGGCTCGCTGTACGACCCGCACCTGGCCGCGCTGGCCATCAAGCAGGCGGCCGGCGACCAGATCGAGGCCATCTTCCTGCTGCGCGCATACCGCACCACGCTGGCCCGTTTTGGCTACACGCAGGCCATCGACACCGGCACCATGAAGCTGCAGCGCCGCATCTCGTCGACGTTCAAGGACGTGCCCGGCGGCCAGGTGCTGGGACCGACCTACGACTACACGCAGCGCCTGCTCGACTTCACGCTCGAAGCGGGACGCGATCCGGCACCGCTGGCACCGTCGCCGGAACCGCTGGCCGCGAGCATGCCGCGCGTGACGGGCCTGCTGGAAGCCGAAGCACTGGTGGAAGCCGACACGATTCCCGCCGGCGACCCCACGCCGCCCGACCTCACGCGCGAACCGCTGACTTTTCCGGCCGGGCGTCCCGCACGGCTGCAGAACCTGGCGCGCGCCGACGAAGGCTTCCTGCTGGCGATGGGATACTCGACGCAGCGCGGCTATGGCAACTCGCATCCGTTTGCCGCCGAGATCCGCTACGGCAGCACCGAGGTGGAGATGTTCATCGAGGAACTCGGCTTTGTCGTGACCATCGGCGAGGTAGAGGTCACCGAGTGCCAGATGGTGAGCCAGTTCGCCGGCAATGCCGACGAAGCGCCGCGCCTGACGCGCGGCTATGGACTGACCTTCGGCTACAACGAACGCAAGGCCATGTCGATGGCGCTGGCCGATCGTGCCATGCGCGCCGAGGAGCTTGGCGAGGCCGCCGACAACCCGGCCAACGATATCGAATTCATGCTTTACCACAGCGACAACGTCGAGGCGTCGGGCTTCACGCAGCACTTGAAGCTGCCGCACTACGTGGACTTCCAGGCCAACCTGGAACTGCTGCGCCGCCTGCGCGCCGAGCAGGCCCCGCAGTCACCGGCGGCATCGCAGTCTTCGCCCACGTCGCAACCATCGACCAAGCCCCAAGAGGAGTCGCTGGCATGAACGCCGCCACCGCAACCCAAGACACCACCGTCGTCCGCGACGAGCACTACAACTTCGGCTACCTCGACGAATCCACCAAGCGCATGCTGCGCCGCGCGCTGCTCAAGGCGGTGGCGATTCCCGGCTACCAGGTGCCGTTCGGCAGCCGCGAGATGCCGCTGCCCTATGGCTGGGGCACGGGCGGCATCCAGGTGACCACCGCGATCATCGGCCGCCAGGACGTGCTCAAGGTCATCGACCAGGGTTCTGACGACACCACCAACGCCATCAACATCCGCCGCTTCTTCGGCCGCGTGACCGGCGTGCAGACCACCGAGCGCACCGCCGAGGCGACCATCGTGCAGACGCGCCACCGCATTCCGGAAACGAAGCTGCGCGCCGGCCAGACCATGGTCTACCAGGTGCCCATTCCCGAGCCGCTGCGCTGGCTGGAACCGAGCGAGACCGAGACGCGCACGATGCATGCGCTGGCCGAGTATGGATCGATGCACGTGAAGCTCTACGAGGACATCGCGCACCACGGCCATATCGCCACCACGTACGACTATCCGGTGATCGTCAACCAGCGCTACATGATGCGTCCGTCGCCGATCCCGAAGTTCGACAACCCCAAGCTCGACCGCAGCCCCGCGCTGATGCTGTTCGGCGCCGGCCGCGAAAAGCGCGTCTATGCCGTGCCGCCGTACACGTCGGTCAAGAGCCTGGACTTTGTCGACCACCCGTTCACCGTCGAGAAGTGGTCGAGCTGCTGCGCGCAATGCGGCGCCACCGACAGCTACCTGGACGAAATCATCACCGACGATGCCGGCACGCGCATGTTCGTGTGCTCGGACACCGAGTACTGCGCAGACCGCCAGGCCGGACAAGCCGTCAAGCAAGCCGCCGGAGGCCAACCATGAACGCCACGCCACTGCTTTCCGTCAGCGACCTGACGCACACCTGGGACGGCGTGCACGGCTGCCATGACGTCAACTTCGACCTGTACCCCGGCGAGGTGCTGTGCGTGGTCGGTGAGTCGGGCTCGGGCAAAAGCACGCTGCTGCAGGCGCTGTCGATGCAGGTCAAGGCCCAGCGCGGCAGCATCCGCTACGACATGCGCGAGACCGGCCTGACCGACCTGGGCACGCTGTCCAGCGCACGCATGCGGCTGCTGGCCCGTACCGACTGGGGCTTCGTGCGCCAGCACGCCCGCGACGGGCTGCGCATGCAGGTCAGCGCCGGCGCCAATATCGCCGAGCGGCTGATGGCCGTGGGCAATCGCCACTACGGCGACCTGCGTGAAATCGCCGGCGCGTGGCTGGAGAAAATGGAAATCGACCTGGGGCGCCTGGACGACGTGCCGAGCACGTTCTCGGGCGGCATGCAGCAACGGCTGCAGATCGCGCGCAACCTGGTCACGCATCCGCGCCTGGTGTTCATGGACGAACCCACCGCGTCGCTGGACGTGTCCGTGCAGGCGCGCCTGCTGGACCTGATGCGCCGCCTGGTGACCGACCTGGGCCTGGCCGCCATCCTGGTGACGCACGACCTGGCCGTGGCGCGGCTGCTGGCCCACCGCACGCTCGTGATGCAGGGCGGACGCGTGGTGGAGCAAGGCCTGACCGACCAGATCCTCGACGACCCGCAGCACCCGTACACGCAGCTGCTGGTTTCTTCCATCCTGCAGGGTTGACCATGATGCAAGCAGACTCCAACAAGCTGATCGAGGTGCGCGGCCTCGGCAAGATGTTCACGTTGCACAACCAGGGCGGCATCCGCCTGCCCGTGCTGCAGGCCATCGACTTCGACGCGTCGCGCGGCGAGTGCCTGGTGCTGTCGGGCCGCTCCGGCACCGGCAAGAGCACGCTGCTGCGCTGCCTGTACGGCAACTACCTGGCCACCGAAGGCACTATCCGCCTGCGCGATACGAGCGAAGCGGGCGAGCCCTGGGTGGAACTGACCAACGCCCCCGAGCAGCGCGTGCTGAAGCTGCGCCGCGACGTGATCGGCTACGTCTCGCAATTCCTGCGCGCCATCCCGCGCGTGTCCGCGCTCGACGTGGTGGCCGACCCGATGCAGCAACGCGGCGCCAGCCACGAGGAAGCCCGCGCTCGTGCCGCCACGCTGCTGGAACGGCTGAACCTGCCGCGCCGGCTGTGGGACCTGCCGCCGGCCACGTTCTCGGGCGGTGAGCAGCAGCGCGTGAACATCGCACGCGGCCTGATCGGCGGTCATCCGATCCTGCTGCTCGACGAGCCGACGGCATCGCTGGACGCCGACAACCGCGCTGTCGTGATCGAGTTGATTCGCGAAGCGCTGGCAGAAGGCCGCGCGCTGATCGGCATCTTCCACGACGAAGCCGTGCGCGATGCCGTGGCCACGCGTGCGCTGCCGCTGCAGCCCGTTGCGACCGCCGCCGCCACCGCCGCCAACGCCTGACACCCGAAGCCTGACGCCCCTGAAACGGAACCGGACATGTCCTCTACCTACCTTACGCACGCGACGCTGGTATTGCCCGACCGCGTGCTGCACGACAGCGCGCTGCTGATCGCCGACGGCCGGATCGCCGCCATCGAACCCGCGTCGGCGCCTGTTGACGCCGACGTGATCGACCTGCGCGGCCACACCGTGATGCCGGGCCTGATCGACGTGCACTGCGACGCCATCGAGAAGGAAGCCGAGCCGCGCGCCAACGTGTTGTTTCCGCTCGACTTCGCCGTGGCCCAGGTCGACCGCCGCAACGCCGCCGCGGGCATCACCACGCCGTACCACGCGCTGTCCTTCGCCAGCAACCAGTTCGGCGTGCGCAACAACGACACCGCCGCCACGCTGGTGCGCGCCGTGCACGGGTACCGCAAGCACAGCCTGGTCGACAACCGCATCCACTGCCGCTACGAAGTGACCGACGCGGCCGCCGTGCCGGTGCTGGAAATGCTGATGGCCGAGGGCGTGGTGGACCTGCTGTCCGTGATGGACCACTCGCCGGGCCAGGGCCAGTTCAAGACGCTGGACGCCTACCTTTCGTACATGATGGGCAACCACGGCATGAGCCGCGAGGAAGCGGCCAACGCCGCCGCCAAGAAGTCCGCCGAGTTGGACGGCGCCGCCGAGCGCGTCAACCGCCTGGTGTCGAAGGCGCACGCGCTGGGCATTCCCACCGCCAGCCACGACGACGATTCGCCGCAGCGCATCGCCGCCATGCAGGCGCTGGGCGTGCGCATGAGCGAATTCCCGATCAACCTGGAGACGGCCCGGGCGGCGTCGACGCACGCGCTGCCGACCATCCTGGGCGCGCCGAACGTGCTGCGCGGCAAGAGCCAGAGTGGATCGATGCGCGCCATCGACGCCGTTCAGGCCGGCGTGGGTGACATCCTCTGTTCGGACTACCAGCCGTCGACGCTGATCGCCGCCGCCTTTGCGGCAGCGCGTCTGGCCGAGCTGCCGCTAAACCAGGCATTGGCGCTGGTCAGCGCCAATCCGGCCGATGCCTGCCTGCTGGACGATCGCGGCCGCCTGCTGCCGGGCAAGCGCGCCGACGTGATCGCCGTGGCCAGCGTGGCCGGGCAGCCGCTGGTCACGCACACGTGGTCCGCCGGACGCCTGGTGTTTGCCGCCGGCTACCCGGCCGTACAGCATGCGGCGCCGCATGCCGAAGCGCTGCAGGCCGTGGCCTGACGGTTAGCCCGGGCGCGCGTTCAAACGCGCGTTCTGCAAACGATTCAGAAAGCAATTCGGCAAGAAAAAAGGCCGCGCATCGCATCCCGATCCGGGGTGCCGCGCGGCCACATCCATTGACTATAGACGGCCGTCCTCAACGCTGCACGTTGGGACTAGTCCTCATCACATACCGCTGGCCTTTGCCCTGCGATCCCCTACTCTGAAGATGGCGGGAGCCGCGAGGGGGTCAACATGAAGTCAAGACGCATTACAGTGCCAGCCATGCTGGCCATTTTCATTTGCGCGGGTTGCGCGGATCTGCTGCCGCAACGCATCGACCGATCCCCGCCGCTGGCCGGCCCCAATGTCAACGTCGACAAGGTGTACCCACCTTCGCCGCAAGAGCGCGCCACGCCGATTGCCGCGCGCGAGATCAACATGAGCGGTACCTGCAAGCGCACCGAGGAAGATGGCTTCCGAGAGGATGCCGTGGTGCGGGTGTCCCACAATGCCGTGCAGACGCTGAGCTGGAAGCTCTGGGTGTCGCGCAAGGGCTCGTGCCGGTTTGACCTGGAGCAGTTCAAGCAGGTACAGCAGACGCCGCACATCGAACTGCACGCGGTGGACGGCGGCGGCTGCAAGCTGATGGTCTGGCAGGACCCGCGCCGCATCACGCTGGCGCATGCCCGCTGCGAGAAGTACTGCACGCCCGGCATCTACGAGCAGGCGTGGCCCGTGCTGTTCGACCCCCGTAACGGCGGTTGCGCGCAGGTGCGCTAGGACACCGGGCGGGGGCCGGTCGGGTCAGCCCTTGGACTTCGGCACGCGCCCCAACAGGAAGAACTCGTCGTTGGGCCGCATGCCGATGGTATTGGCCATGCGGTTCGACAAGCCGAAGAACGCCGTGATGGCGGCGATGTCCCAGGCGTCCTCGTCGTCGAACCCGTGCGCCCGCAGCGCGTCGAAATCGGCCTCTCCCACCGTGTGCGACGCCTCGCAGACTTTCATCGCGAAATCGAGCATCGCGCGCTGGCGCGGCGCGATATCGGCCTTGCGGTAGTTCACCGCAACCTGGTCCGCCACCAGCGGCTTCTTCTCGTAGATGCGCAGGATGGCGCCGTGGGCCACCACGCAATACAGGCACTGGTTGGCGCCCGACGTGGCGACCACGATCATCTCGCGGTCGCCCTTGGTCAGGTTGCCCGTCTCCTTGAGCATCAGCGCGTCGTGGTAGGCAAAGAACGCCCGGCATTCGTCCGGGCGGTGCGCCAGCGCCAGGAAAACGTTCGGTACGAAGCCCGCCTTTTCCTGCACCTCCAGCACGCGCTGGCGCAGATCGTCGGGCAAGCTGGCGATCTCCGGGACGGGATAACGGCTGATGGGCAGGCTCTGGGTGTGCGGCTGTGCGGTCATGGTCTCCTCCGGCTGCATCGATTTAGCCACATTCTAGACAATTCGCCACCTTCGCAACGGCATGTTTCCAAACGTAGTAAACCGCGCCAAATCGGGCATACTTACGCGGCTTGCAAGCCGGGCCGTGGCAAATCCACGTGCCTGGCCACCGATCCAACCTACTAAAAATCGCTCCCGCCCTAATGAAGCGAGTTCTTATCGTCAAGATCACGTCGCTCGGCGACGAGGTTTTTGCCCAGCCGCTGGTGGCTGACCTCAAGCGCGCCTATCCCGGCGTGCGCATCGACTGGTTCGCCGACGAGTACTGCGCCGAGGTGTGCCGCTGGAATCCCGATATCGACCGCGTGATCAGCGCCCCGCTGCGCGCCATCAAGAAGGATCGCAGCTGGACCAACGTCCGCGCGATCCTGGGCGCCATCCGGGCCCTGCGCAAGGAAAAGTACGACGCCGTGATCGACATCCATGGCGTCTACAAGAGCGCCATCGCGGTGGCCCTGACGCGCTCGACCAAGCGCTACGGCTATCCCGACCATGAACTGGGCGAAGGCGGTTCGGCGTTTGCCTATACCGACCGTCTGGCCGGCCGGGCGCCGGAAGACAACTTCTGCCAGCGCGCCCGCGTGCGCCGCGCGGTCAGCCGGGCGTTCGGCTACCCGATCACCGACAAGATGGAATACGGCCTGCAGTTGCCCGAGCCCGACAAGCTGCCCGAGCAAGGCCGCAAGGGTCCGTTTGCGTTGATCTTCCACGCCACCTCGGACGACGCCAAGAAATGGCCGCCCGAGCGCTGGATCGAGGTTGGCAAGGTCCTGAACCAGCGCGGCCTGCGCGTGCTGGTGCCGTGGGGTTCGGAATCGGAGCGCCGCGACGCCGAACTGCTGGTGGCCGGCATGCCGAATGCCGAGCTGATGGCGCGCATGAGCGTGCTGGACTGCTCGCGCATGGTCAACGCGGCCGATGTGGTGCTGGGCACCGATACCGGCTTCGTCCACATTGGCGAAGCGCTGGGCAAACCCGTGATCATGGTGTTCAACAGCACGTCGCAGCATTACTACGGCGTGCAGGAACCGGGCCGCGTCGTGGCGCTGGGCGGTGACGGCGTCACGCCCTCCACGGCCGAAGTGCTGGCCGCGCTGGAAGAGGTCTACCCCACGCCGGCAATGGCGCCCGCCGTGGCGTCCTGATCGCGCGTTTCCCCGCGCCTTAAAGAAAAATGGCGGTGAGTCCTTCCGGACTCACCGCCATTTTTCGTTGCCGGGCCGGCTTCAAGCCAGCCTTATGCCAGCGTTATGCCGCCAGTTCCTGCGTGGAGAACTGGATCCGGTGCAGGCCCGCGTACAGGCCGTTGGCCCGCAGCAGTTCGTCGTGCGTGCCGGTCTCGGCCACCTTGCCGTGATCGAGCACGACGATACGGTCGGCGTTCTCGATGGTCGACAGCCGGTGCGCGATCACCAGCGTGGTGCGGCCTACCATCAGCGCTTCCAGCGCCGACTGCACCTGGCGCTCCGATTCCGAGTCCAGCGCCGAGGTCGCCTCGTCCAGGATCAGGATCGGCGCGTCCTTGTAGATGGCCCGCGCAATGGCCATGCGCTGGCGCTGGCCGCCCGACAGCTTCATGCCGTTGTCGCCAATGTTCGTGTTCAGCCCTTCCGGCAGCGCGTTGACCACGTCGGTCAGGTGCGCGGCGGCGAGTGCACGCTTGACGCGATCCATGTCGATGGCGTCATGGTTGGCGGCGCCGTAGGCCACGTTGGCGGCCACGGTATCGTTGAACAGCACCACGTCCTGGCTGACGAACGCGATCTGGCGGCGCAGGTCGCGCAGGTTGATGTCGGTGACCGGATGGCCGTCCAGGTAGATACCACCCGAAGTCGGCTCGAAGAAGCGCGGCACCAGGTTGACCAGCGTGGTCTTGCCGCTGCCCGACGGTCCCACCAGCGCCACTACCTCGCCCGCACGGACGTGCAGGTCGATGCCCTGCAGCGCCGGCTTGCCCGCATCCGAGTACCCGAACGACACCGAACGGAAGGCCAGATCGCCCTCGGCACGGTCGATCGACCGGCCGCCTTCCTGCGGCTCGATGTGCTCGTCGATCAGCTTGAAGATCATCTCGGCGGCGGTCAGGCCACGCGTGAGCGGCTGGTTCAGGTCGGTCAGGTGCTTGAGCGGCGAGATCAGCAGCAGCATGGCCATCACGAAGCCCGTGAAGCCGCCCACAGTGGTCTGGTTGCCCTGCGCCTGCACCATGGCGATGGTGATGACCACGGAGAGCGCCAGCGCGGCCAGGAATGCCGTCACCGGCTGGTTCAGGCCGCCGGCCACCGCCATGCGCATCGAATACGCCTTCAGGCGGTTGGCCATGGTCTCGAAGCGCGACAGCTCATAGGCCTCGCCGCCGTGCAGCTTCACCACCTTGTAGCCGCCAGCCGCCTCTTCCACCACATAGGCGGCGCTGTTGGTCAGGGTCTGGTGGTCGCGGTTCAGGCGGCGCAGGCGCTTGTTCACCTTCGACATCAGGAAGCCGATCACGGGCAGGATCACCGCCACCACCAGCGTCAACTTCCAGTTCGTGTAGAACAGGTAGATCAGCAGCGCCAGCACGGTCAGCGAGTCACGCACCAGCGTGATGAACACGCTGGTCAGGATCTGCAGCACCTGGTTGACTTCGAAGATGACCGAATTGATCAGCGAAGCGGCCGGGTTGCGGTAGAAAAACTGGGCCGGGGCCTGCAGCATGCGCTCGAACATCTGCATGCGCATCTTGAACAGCACCTTGTTCGAGATCAGGTTCAGGAGGTAGCCCGACGCAAACTGGGCCACGCCCCGGATCAGCGCCACGCCGGTCAGGATGGCCGGCACGTGCCAGAGCCGGCCGGCGTAGTCGCCGCCAAAGCCCTTGTCCAGCAGGTCGTTCACCACCTTCGGAATCACGCCTTCGCTGGCCGCCACCACCGCCATCGCCACGATGGCCGCAATGAAAACCTTCAGTTCGGGGCGCAGGTAGGACCAAAGCCGGCGCATCAGCGTGGACGAGCTGTCGTCCTGCTGGCCTTGCCTGGTCGCGTCTGTGTTGGATGTCAAAAGTTTTCTCGCTTCTGCGTTTGGGAATAGCGGCGGATTGACGGTCGCCGGGAAACGCCTCGCCGGACTGGCGCCCGGTCGGGACGCCTGATCAATAGCGCTATAATGCCGAGTTCGTGTAGGCCGCTTAGCCTACATTCGACCCACCTGTTGTGAGCCCGACGATGCTTCGGCCCGGTTTTTCGGGAGACGATGAAGCGGCAATTGTTACCGCTTCGTGGCCTGAAACAGGCAGCATTCTATCCGTTTTCCCTATCGCCTTATCCGATGCCTGTTGAATTTGGTATGTCCACGCGCATCGCGTCGCGCTACGAGCGCCCGCTGACGTGGATCGTCGCCGCCCTGCCACTGGCCCTGATCGTCCCCGGACCGTTCCGGGATGTCATCTACGGCCTGCTTGGCGTGGCCGGCCTGGTCCTGGTGGTGCGCCAGCCGCAGATCAGGCAGGTCATCTGGCAACACAAGTGGCTGTTCGCCGCCTTCCTGTCCTACATTCCCTTTTCCGCCGCGCATATCCTGCTGCTGGGCAGCAAGGGATCGAGCATGGACAACGCGGTGCACTACCTGCTCTACGCGTTGATGGGCACCTGCGCCATTGTGCTGCCGCGCCGCATGCGCGAATGGTGCATCGGCCTGGCCGTGGCCGCGCTGGTGGCATGCGCCGTGCTGCTGGTGCAACGGTTCTGTCTGGACATCGTTCGCCCTTACGGCACGTACGGATTCAATCCGGTGACGACGACCTCGGGCGCCATCAAGTTCGCGCTCTCGATGGTGGTCATTGCCCTGCTGATGCTGGCGTTCGGCAAGTTCGGCCGCGTCACGCCCGGCCAAAAGGGCCTGCTGATGGGCATCGGCGTGCTGACGGTGGTCTGCGCGGCGCTGACGCAGAGCCGTGCGCCAATGCTGGTGGCCATCATCGTGGTCTGCGTGCTGGGCTGGCTCAATTTCACGGACCCCGTGCGGCGTGGCAAGCGCTGGCGCGGCGCGCTGATCGCCGTGTCCGTGGTGGTGGCGGCCTTTGCCGTGATCGCGCTCTACGGGCCGCTGCGCGACCGTATGGAATCCACGGTGACCGAGGTGCAACTGTGGGCGAAGGGCAAAACCCAGACCTCGACGGGCCAGCGGCTGAGCCTGTGGAACAACGCCGCCGCGATCTTCAAGTCGCATCCCGTGGCCGGTGTGGGCCTGGGCCACTTTGGCGATGCCTCGCGCGAACTGATCGCCGAAGGCAAGGCGCCGCCCGACATCGGCATCTTTGACCACGCCCACAACGAATACCTGTGCGCGCTGGCCACCGGCGGCCTGATCGGCCTGGCACAACTGCTGTGGATGTTCGGCGCGCCGATCGTCTACTTCCTCGGCCGCTTCCGCGAGGCGCGCCGAAACGGCGCCTGCGTGGCCTGGCAGGCGGCCGGACTGGCCGCCGCCCTCTCCTTCCCGTTGTTCGCGTTCACCGACTGCGTGTTCGACCGCCAGGTGGTGGTGTCCTTCTACGTCTTTGCCGTGTTCGCCCATTTCTGGGCGGTGGAAGTGCAGCGTGCCGGCGCCGGCGCCGCAGCACCCGCCACGCGGCGCGAGGCGGCGCATCGCACGCCCGCCCACTCGATTTAAGCCATACCAGGGTCCAATTCAAACCATGACAGCCCCGCAATCCTCTCGCCGCGCAACACTGAGCACGATCATTGTTGCCATGAACGAGGCACACGACATCCAGCCCTGCATCGAATCGGTCAAGGGACTCGCTTCCGAAGTGATCGTCTTCGATTCGGGCAGCACCGACGGCACGCCGCAGCTTTGCCGCGACCTGGGTGCGATCGTGGTGGAAACGGATTGGCCCGGTGACGGCCCGCAAAAGAACCGCGCGCTGAACATGGCCAAGGGCGACTGGGTGTTGTCGCTGGACGCCGACGAGCGCGTGAGCCCTGAGCTTTACCAGCGCATCAGCCGGCTGCTCGACGAACGCAGCCCGCACGACGCATTTTCCACGCCGCGCAGCTCGTTCTTCTGCGGCCGCTTCATGCGCCACTCGGGCTGGTGGCCTGACCGCATCGTCCGCCTGTTCCGCCGCGACAAGGGTCATTTCACCGACGTGCGCACCCATACTCACGTGGAAGTGCCGGGCACCACGGGCAAGCTGTCCGAGACCATCGTGCACAACGCGATCACGGACATCACCGAGGCGGTCGACAAGGCCAACCAGTACTCCAGCGCCGGCGCGCTGACGATGTTCGAGCAGGGCAAGCGCAGCTCGTTCGGCAAGGCCGTCTTCCGCGGCCTGTGGGCGTTTATCCGCACCTACGTGATCCGGCGTGGTTTCCTGGACGGCAAGCAGGGTTTCATGCTGGCCATCACCAACGCCGAAGGCACCTACTACCGCTATCTGAAGCTCTGGATGATGCAGGGCAAATGATGGCCGCCCCGCGCATCAGCCTGATCGTCAGCACCTACAACCGCCCCGCCGCGCTGTCGCTGGTGCTGGACGGCTGCCTGGACCAGGAAGTGGCGCCGGTCGAGATCATCGTGGCCGACGACGGCTCTCAGGCGGCCACCCGTGAGATCGTCGAACAGGCGCGTGCCCGCTCTGCCGTGCCGATGGTGCACGTCTGGCATCCCGACACCGGCTTCCGGCTGGCGGAAATCCGCAACAAGGCCATCGCCGCGGCGTCGGGCGACTACCTGATCTTTATCGATGGCGATTGCGTGCCGCAGCGCGATTTCGTGCGCCGGCACGGCGAACTGGCGGCACCGGGCGCGATGATGACCGGGAGCCGCATCCTGCTAGGGCCGGCGCTGACCGCCGATGTGGAAGCGCGCCAGCTTCCGGTACAACGCCAGGGCGTGGGCTTCTGGCTCGCGGCGCGGCTGCGGGGGCAGGTCAACAAGATCTTGCCGCTGGCCGCGCACTGGAACTGGCTGCCGGGGCGCGACGTCGAGACGTTCAAATGGCGCCGCATCAAGGGCTGCAACCTGGCGGCCTGGAAGCAGGATATCGAGCGTATCGACGGCTTCGACAGCACGTTCACGGGCTGGGGCCATGAAGACGCCGATTTCGTCGCGCGGCTGCACAACGCAGGCGTGCCGCGCCGCATGGGGTTCTTTGCCACCGAGGTGCTGCACCTGTGGCACAAGGAAGCCGTGCGCGCCACCGAGAACGTCAACAAGCAGCGCGTGCTGGCTCGACTGGCTTCGAAGCAGATCACGGCCGACGCGGGCCTAGCGCAGGCCCGGGGCGATACGACAACGGTGGTAACGCGGTAAGTTGGTGTTCCGCCCTCCCCCGCGTTCGGGAGAGGGCCGCCGATTTCAGTCGTAATCGACCCTGGCGCACTCGTCGCCCAGCGCGTTGCGCAGTCCCGCCAGCGCCTCGTCCGACGGCAACACCCTCCACCGCTCACCAAGGATCGTCGCGCAGCTTGCGCCCGCACTCGCATACGAGATGCGCACCCGCACGCCGGCACCGGGCTCCTGGCCGTTGGCCAGGATCGGCTCCAGCAGCTCGCGCAGCCGCGGCAGGCTGGCGCGTTGGTCGAAGCGGAGTTCCACGGCCTGCGCGTAGCGCGCCCGCGCCGCAGCCATGTCCATGACCGATTCCGCGGTAAAGCGCACGCCGCCCGTGAACGTATCGTGCCGGGCATTGCCCTGGGCGATGATCAGTTCGTCCTCGCGGAACATGTGGCGATTGGCATCGTACAGTTCGTTGAACACGGTCATTTCGATCTGCGCGGTGCCATCGTCGATCATCACGATGATCAGCTTGCCGCGCTGCGTCATCTGCGTGCGAACGCCCATGATCACACCGGCCACCACCTTGCCGCGCACGTCACGACCGTAGCCGCCGCCGTTGCCCTGCACTTCCTTTTCCAGCGCCGTCAGCGTGCCCTTGACGAAGCGCCGCACCTCGTCGCGCGAGGCGTCGAACAGGTGACCCGAGAAGTAGTAGCCCAGCGCCTGCTTTTCTTCCTGCAGCGTGCGCTTGGCCGACCAGCGCGGCTCGTCCACGAGTTCCGGACGATGCGCCTCGCCGGCGTCTTCCATGAGGTCGAACAGCGACACCTGGTTGGCCGATTCCGCCTTTTGCTCGGCCGCCTCCATCGCCATCGACACCGATGCCAGCAACTGCGCCCGGTTGTCGTTGAGGCTGTCGAACGCGCCAGCGCGGATCAGCGCCTCGATCGTGCGGCGGTTGACCTGGCGGCGGTCCACACGCTCGCAGAAGTCGAACAGGTCGGCAAACGGCTTTTCCTCGCGTGCGCGCAGGATGTCCTCGATGGCGCCCTGGCCCGAGCCCTTGATGCCACCCAGGCCGTAGCGGATGGTCTTGGCATCGGTCGGCGCAAACCGGTATTCGCTGGCGTTGACGTCTGGCGGCAGCACCTTGATGCCGTTCAGGCGGCAATCCTCATAGAGGATCTTGACCTTGTCCGTGTCGTCCATGGCCAGCGACATATTGGCTGCCAGGAATTCGGCCGGATGGTGCGCCTTGAGCCATGCCGTGTAGTACGCCAGCAGCGCGTATGCGGCCGCGTGCGACTTGTTGAAGCCGTAGCCCGCGAACTTCTCCATCAGGTCGAAGATGTCGTCGGCCTGCTGCGCCGACAGCCCGTTCTTGTCGGCGCCCTCGCGGAACAGCTCGCGATGCTTGGCCATTTCCTCGGCCTTCTTCTTGCCCATGGCCCGGCGCAGCAAGTCGGCGCCGCCCAGCGAGTAGCCGCCGATGATCTGCGCCATCTGCATCACCTGCTCCTGGTAGACCATGATGCCGTAGGTCTCCTTGAGCACGGGCTCCACGCGCGGATCGGGATACTCCACCTTCTCGCGTCCATGCTTGCGGGCACAGAAGCTCGGGATCAGGTCCATCGGACCCGGACGGTAGAGCGCCACCAGCGCGATGATGTCCTCGAAGCGGTCAGGCTTGGCGTCCTTGAGCATGCCCTGCATGCCGCGGCTTTCCAGCTGGAACACCGCCACGGTATTGGCGCTCTTGAGGATGTCGAACGCGGGGCTGTCGTCCAGCGGAATCTGGCTGCAGTTCCAGTCGGCTTTCGACGGATCCATGCGGCGGATATAGCGCTCGGCCCAGTCCAGGATCGTCAGCGTGGTCAGGCCCAGGAAGTCGAACTTGACCAGGCCGGCCGCTTCCACGTCGTCCTTGTCGTACTGGCTCACGACGCCGCTCATGCCGTCGGTGCCCTGCGTGTAGAGCGGGCAGAAATCGGTCAGGCGGCCCGGCGCGATCAGCACGCCACCGGCGTGCATGCCCACGTTACGCGTCATGCCTTCCACGCGCTGCGCCAGTTCCAGCAGCTGGCGCACTTCTTCCTCGTTGCGCTCGCGCTCGGCCAGCGCCGGCTCTTCCTTCTTGGCTTCCTCCAGCGTCACCAGCTTGCCCGGCTTGAACGGAATCAGCTTGGCGACGCTATCGACAAAGCCGTAGCCCAGGTCGAGCACACGGCCCACGTCGCGCACGGCCGCCTTGGCGGCCATGGTGCCGAACGTGGCGATCTGCGACACGGCTTCCTTGCCGTACTTTTCCTTCACGTACGTGATCACGCGATCGCGGCCGTGCTGGCAGAAGTCGATATCGAAGTCGGGCATCGACACCCGCTCCGGATTCAGGAAACGCTCGAACAGCAGCGCGTACTTGAGCGGATCGAGGTCGGTAATGCCCAGCGCGTAAGCCACCAGCGAGCCGGCACCGGAGCCCCGGCCCGGACCCACCGGCACGCCATTGTTCTTGGCCCAGTTGATAAAGTCCGCCACGATCAGGAAGTAGCCCGGGAACCCCATCTTGATGATGGTGCCGGTCTCGAACTCGAGCCGCGTGTAGTACTCCGGCCGCCTGCGCTCGCGCTCGGCGTCGTCGGGGAACAACACGGCCATGCGCTTTTCCAGGCCGTCCTTGGCCATGAAGACGAGGTAGTCGTCCAGCGACATGCCGTCGGGCGTCGGAAACAGCGGCAGGCGTGGCTTGCCCAGTTCCAGCGTCAGGTTGCAGCGCTTGGCGATCTCGACGGCATTCTGCAGCGCCGACGGAATGTCGGCGAACAGCGCGCACATCTCGTCCTGCGTCTTGAAGTACTGGTCGGTCGTGAACTTGCGCGTGCGGCGCGGGTTGGCCAGCAATTCGCCCTCGGCGATGCAGACACGCGCCTCGTGCGCCGTGAAGTCGTCCGGCGTCATGAACTGCACCGGATGCGTGGCCACCACCGGCAGCTTTAGCGACGCGGCCAGTTGCACCGCCTGCGGCACGTAGGCATCGGTACCGGGCTGGCCGGCGCGCTGCAGTTCGATGTAGAAGCGTCGCGGAAACACGCGGGCCCAATGCTCGGCCGCGCGGCGCGCGCCGTCGGGGTTGCCGTTGGCCAGAGCCAGGCCCACGTCGCCGCCCATCGCGCCGGACAGCGCGATCAGGCCGGTTGCCAGCGGCAGGCCTTCCTCGCCCGGCTCCTCGAACCAGCCGGGTTCGAACTCGGCGCGGCCGCGATGCTGGTTGCCCAGCCAGGCGCGGGACAGTAGCGAGCAGAGGTTCAGGTAGCCGATGCGGTCTTGCACCAGCAGCAGCATGCGTGCGGGCTTGTCGCGGTCATCGGCATTGGTCAGCCAGACGTCGGCGCCGACGACGGGCTTGACGCCGCCGCCACGGGCTTCCTTGTAGAAGCGGATCAGGCCAAACGCATTGGCGAGGTCGGTCAGCGCAAGGGCGCCCATGCCATCACGGGCGGCGGCCTTGACGGCGTCATCGAGTCGGACGATACCGTCAACGACCGAGTATTCGGAATGCAGGCGAAGGTGTACGAAGCGGGGTGCGGACATAGGGCGCCATTGTACCGGCTTGCCTCGCCGGCATCCTTGGGAGTTTCGCAAAGTGACGGCCCCGCGCCCATGCGCCGACGGGTATCGTCTATGCGGTTGAGGGGCTATAATTTCGCCTTTCCAATCAGGCAGTTACCGAGCGCCCCACGGGCACCCGGACAGGCAGCGTCGCTCCATGCAGATCGTCAACATTTCGGCTTATAAATTCGTCACGCTCGAGGACATCGAGACCCTGCGCCCCGCCATGCGCGAGCGCTGCGATGCAGCCGGCCTGAAAGGCACGATCCTGCTCGCGCCGGAGGGCATCAACATGTTCCTGGCCGGCACGCGCGCGCAGATCGACGACTTCATGGTCTGGCTGCACGCCGATGCCCGCTTTGCCGACATCGCGCCCAAGGAAAGCATCTCGGAAAACCAGCCCTTCAAGCGCATGCTGGTGCGTGCCAAGAAGGAAATCATCACGATGAAGATGCCGGTGATCCGGCCGGAAGAAGGCCGTGCCCCGGCGGTGCGCCCGGTGGACCTGAAGCGCTGGCTCGACCAGGGCCATGACGACGAAGGCCGTCCCGTGGTGATGCTCGATACGCGCAACGATTTCGAGGTGGCGGTAGGTACCTTCGACAACGCCGTCGAATACAACATCCAGAAGTTCAGCGACTTCCCGCCGGCCGTGGCCGAAAACAAGGCGGCGCTCGAAGGCAAGACCGTGGTGTCGTTCTGCACCGGCGGCATTCGCTGCGAAAAAGCCGCGATCCACATGCAGGAAGTGGGCATCGAGCGCGTGTACCAGCTCGAAGGGGGCATCCTCAAATACTTCGAAGAAGTGGGCGGCAGCCACTATCGCGGCGACTGCTTCGTGTTCGACTACCGCACCGCACTCAATCCGAACCTAGAGCCCGCCGGCCCGGTGCAGTGCTTTGCCTGTCGCGCCGTGGTGACGCCGGAAGCACAGCAAGATCCCAAGTATGTGGTGGGCAAGAGCTGCCCGCATTGCGCGGACGCCGTTGGCACATCGACAGCGGCCGCTGCCTGAAACTCAGGCAGCCAGCAGATGGTAGAGATTGCGTAGCATCCCTGCCGTCGCGCCCCAGATGAACCGATGACCACCGCCCTCGCGCGGATAAGGCATCGAGTAGAACTGGCGTTCCCCGCCTTCCCACCGCAGCAGCCGGCGCTCGTGCCGCGCCGGATCCATCAGGAAAGACAGCGGCACCTCGAAGATGTCGGCCACCTCGCCGGCATCGGCCTGCAACGTATAGCCGGGCCGCACCAGGCCGACGATCGGGCTGACGTGATAGCCGGTGCCCGTGATGTAGTCCGGCAACGACCCCAATACCTCGATGAAGTCCCGCTTCAGGCCGATTTCCTCCTCGGTCTCGCGCAAGGCCGTGGCGATGCGGTCGGCGTCGTAGGTTTCCTGCCTGCCACCCGGAAAGCTGATCTGGCCGGCATGCGACGTCAGGTTGGCGTTGCGCTCGGTCAGCAGCACCGTCAGGCCGTCGCGCTGCTGCACCAGCGGCACCAGCACGGCTGCTTCACGCAATCCACGAGTCTTGTCATAGATGCGCGACTCATCGGTCAGCTCGGGCTCCCAGGACGGCGGAGACAGCAGCCGATGGCGGATGAAGTCGGGTTGCATGCGCGGCGCGGATAGCGGCGCGCGGCGGCTGTCGGTCTCGATGACCGGCAGCGCTTCGGGATCGAATTTGGGGCGCATAACGGCGTCAAGTATGACAGAACGGCCTGATGTTGCACTGCAACGTAAATTGCCCTGACCGGCAGAATCGCCGCGCCAGAAATGCAAAAAGGACACCCGAGGGTGTCCTTCGCCATTCCGGCTGGCATCGGCTGCCCGATGCCCGGCGGGAAAAACTTATTCGGCGACGGCGGCGGTCTTCGCCTTGGTCACCAGCTTTTCCTTGATACGTGCCGACTTGCCCGAACGCTCGCGCAGGTAGTACAGCTTCGCGCGACGGACGTCACCGCGACGCTTCACTTCGATGCCAGCGATCAGCGGCGAGTACAGCTGGAACGTACGTTCCACGCCTTCGCCCGACGAGATCTTGCGCACGATGAAGGAGCTGTTCAGGCCACGGTTACGCTTGGCAATCACCACGCCTTCGTAAGCCTGCACGCGCTTGCGCGTACCTTCCACCACGTTCACGTTGACGATCACGGTGTCGCCAGGTGCGAATGCGGGGATGGTCTTGTTCGCGGTCAGACGCGCGATCTCTTCCTTCTCGATCTGCTCGATGAGATTCATCGTTTTCTCCTTAACCATCGTACCGGCGTTATATACCCACATCGGGGCCCCGGAAGAGGATGGGGTTTTCACTTGGCAGGAGCGAACTCCTGCCCTGCTTTCGCTGCCAGGGCCGACAGGAATTTCTCGTCGACCTTGGACAACAACCCTTGCTCGCGCGCGGCCACGATCAAATCGGGACGCTTGCGTGCGGTATTGGCCAGCGCCTGCTGGCGCCGCCACTTCTCGATCTCGGCATGATGGCCCCCGAGCAGTACATCGGGCACCCGCACACCTTCATATTCTTCCGGCCGCGTGTAATGCGGACAGTCGAGCAGGCCGTTGACAAAGCTGTCCTGCACCGCCGACTGCGCATCGCCCAGCACGCCGGGCAGATGCCTCACCACCGCGTCGATCAGCGCCATCGCCGGCAACTCGCCGCCCGACAGCACAAAATCGCCAAGGCTGATTTCCTCGTCCACGCGACGGTCGATCAACCGCTGGTCGATCGCCTCGTAACGTCCGCACAGCAGCACCAGGCCCGGACGCTGCGCCAGCTCCATGACCTTGGCATGGGTCAGCGTGGTGCCCTGCGGCGACATCAGCACGACGTGCGGACGCTCGACACCGGCTTCCGACTGCGCCGCACGGGCGCCGTCGATGGCGTCCTCCAGCGGCTTGGCCAGCATTACCATGCCGGGGCCACCACCGTAGGGCCGATCATCGATCGTCCGGTAATTGTCGACCGTGAAGTCGCGGGGATTCCAGGTGCGCAGCGCGTAACGCTGCTGCTTCGCCGCCCGGCTGGTAATACCCCAGTCGGTCAGCGCGCGAAACATCTCGGGAAACAGCGTGATCACATCGAACTGCATCGCGCCTCCCTTGACGGCAATTCAGGAACTTCAGTAGTCCAGTCCCCAGTCGACCACGATGCGCCGGCTCTGTATATCCACCGTGCGCAGGAATGCATCGACAAACGGAATCAGCCGCTCCGCGGCCTTGCCATCCGGCAGCTCGTAAGCCACCTGCAGGAGCTGGTGGGCACCGTTGTCGATCAGGCCGGTCACCTCGCCGAGCGTTTCGCCCTGCTCGTTGACCACGGCACAACCGATCAGGTCGACCCAGTAAAACTCACCTTCTTCCGGCGCGGGAAAATCCGCACGCCGGATCCAGACGCGACGACCCTTGAGCATCTCGGCCACATTGCGGTCCGAAACGCCGGTGGCTTGCGCCACCACGGTTCCGCTATGCTCCCGCGACTGGGAAATCTTGACGCTGACGGCTTCCGCCGCCTGCGCAGGCGCCGACACCACGCCAACGGCCGGTGCACGCAGCAGCCACCAACGGCGGGCATGGAGCAATGCAGAGGCGTCGTCCGCATGCGGCTGGACCTTGATCCAGCCACGGATGCCATACGCCGCACCCACGTAACCCACTTCGACGAGATCGTCGGGCAGGGTGTCCGTAAGCAGCGAGGCAGGCAGCTTTGCCTGCCGGCCGGCGGCGCCATCTTGCGTGGCGGCAGGCGACAGGTTCAGCGGCTTGCGGCCGGTGGCGTTGCCAGTCACGTTGGCGGAATGTCGTTACGCATCGGCGCGCCCGTCAAGGGCACGCCCGAACCACTATCAGGCAGCAACCTTGGCGGCGGCTTGCTTGACCAGGCGGGCAACGGTCGGCGACAGTTGGGCGCCAACGCCTTGCCAGTAGGCCAGACGGTCTGCCACTACGCGCAGGCCTTCTTCCTTGTCGGTAGCCAGCGGGTTGTAGAAACCAACGCGCTCGATGAAACGGCCATCGCGACGGTTGCGCGAATCGGTAGCGACGATGTTGAAGAACGGGCGCTTCTTGCTGCCGCCGCGAGCCAGACGGATTACGACCATGTTAAGTCCTCAGAAAAACGGGGGTGTGCGAACACGAAACGCAAGAGTATAGCCCACTTCCCAAGTCCAAACAAACACTTAGGGATTCCGTGCACTGATCCGCGCTCCCGGAGCGCCGTTGACGCAACACCGGAGCCGTAGCATCGTGGCGAAAACCGCAAACTGGTACCCGACCGCGCCTTGGCAAGGCCGCCCGGGCGCCGCCAGAGCCAGCCACGGGCGGAACCACGGCCGACGCGTCAAAGCTGGCAAAAATGACGAAACAATCCGTTACACCGGTAACGGGTTTCGAATAGGCCCCCGCAGCCTCCCTGCGTACCATGAACCCAACGTCTGACTCATCACCTGCTACTACAGGACTTTGGGATTGCACATGCTTACCCGCCCCCACCTGCGCCATCTGGTGGCTGGTACCGTGGCCGTCATCGGCCTGGTTGGCACCGTTGCCACCAGCCACGCACAAGTTGCCTTCTGGCAGCGCGCCTTTGCTGACCATCCGGTCCGGATGGGCCGTGTGGGCGCCGGCTGGGATATGGCGGCCGTCCGCTCCGAGAATCGCGATCACGTGCAGGCCCAGATCGATCGCATGGAGCAGCGGGCGCGCAACGACGACCGGCTCAGCGGGCGTCCGCAAGGGCCCGGCGGCGCGCCGGACGACCGCGCGGTACGCCAGCCTGGTGGCCCGGATCGCAACAACGGCGGCGAAACGCAGATGCGCGGCGCCGAAATGCGCCCCACCAACGTTGGCCCCGGCTGGCAGGCGCGTGGCCGTGACGGCGGACGCTGACGCACACGCCCGCACCATAAACCAGACGGCCGGAACTTCCGGCCGTTTTCCATTGTCACTCTAGACGTGCGTGCCAGAAAACGCCGCACAGGCTGCCGCCCGGCGCTGTCCGGGAACGTCCAGCGTGCCGCTGTTGCGCAGACGGCAATCCAACTGACCTGCCTCTGTCCGGCACCCACTGCCTGGGCCCGAAGGCCGGGCGCGGCCTCCACAAGAACGACTTGTCGAGGTTCATCATGTCTCCCCTTCTTCACGACCTGGCCCGGCATGCGGGCCAGTTGTCGTTGTCGCTGCTGTTCATGCTGCTGCTGACGCTGGTGCTGTACAGCGAGACGCATATCGCCGACCTGGCTTCTGGCGTACTGGCTTCGATCTGGCCGTCCTGACGCTACAATGGGCGCCGATGCCGCCGGCATCCCCGGGTTTTTCCGTTTCGCCAACGCCTTGCCCAAAATGCCTGCAGCCAGCCAAGCCCCCGCCATTGCCCGCGACGCCAATCGCCCGCCCGCCATCTCCGGCGGAAAATCCAAGCTGATCACCGTCGCGCTGGCATTCCTGCTGGGCAGCCTGGGCGCGCACCGCTTCTACCTGAAGGGCTTGCGCGACCTGTTCGGCTGGGCGCATCTGCTGGCCACCGCGGCCGGCGCCATCGGCGTGACGTCACTGATCCTTGGCGCGGGCAGTACGCCGATGAACTGGGTCTTCGCGGTCGCGGGCGGTATATCGCTCATCAGCGCCTTCCTGACCGCCATCGTGTTCGGCCTGCGTCCCGACGACAAATGGGACGCCCGCTACAACGCACACGGCAAGCCCACACGTTCGGGCTGGCCGGTCGTGATCCTCGTGATCCTGTCGCTGATGATCGGCACAGGCCTGTTGATGGCTGGCCTGGCCATCAGCTTCCAGACCTTTTTCGAATCGCAGGTGGAGGCGGCCAAGGCCCTTTCGCAAGAGTAAGCGGCGCTTCGCTGACACTGCCGTGACAAGTTCGTAACCATCGCCCTGCGCCGGCGCGGATCACCCATACTGCTTAGGTTCAGGTTCGACGTCGGGACCGCGTTCCGGCGTCACGCACAGGAGGGCAGATGGAACATCCAAGCTACGAGGAAGGACGCCTGGCGGCGATCGCCGTGCGGTTGGCCATGTCGTCTGGCCTGCCGCCGCACAGCGCCAGAGCGGCACTGGAACTGGCGTGCCGCATGATCGACGACAGCCTCGAATCACCCGCAACCGCCCGCAAGGAAACTCAGAAAAGCGAGCCCTGCTTGTCCTCGCCCCCACCGGGCCGCGTTGGCCTGGGCGGCGGCCTGAACCGCGAGCTATCGAGTTCGAAGCGGTTATAGCGAAATCCGAGACGATCGGCGGCCTTGTAGAAGCGCTGCCGGATCAGATCGGCCCAGATTCCCGTGCCACGCATGCGCGAAGCGAAATCGGCGTCGTAGTCCTTGCCGCCCCGCATCTCGCGTACGCGATTCATCACCCGCTCGGCACGGTCGGGAAAATGCGCCTGCAACCATTCCTGGAACAGCGGGCGCACTTCCCAAGGCAGGCGCAGCACGATGTAGTTCGCATAGACCGCGCCGGCCTCATGCGCAGCCTCCAGGATTCTCTCCAGATCGGGTTCCGTGATGAATGGGATGACCGGCGCCACGCTGACACCAACCGGGATGCCGGCATCGGTCAGTTCCCGGATCGTGCGCAGCCGGCGTGACGGCGTGGCCGCGCGCGGCTCCAGCGTGCGCGCCACCTCGCTATCGAGTGTGGTGATGGTGACGGCCGCCACAGCCAGCCGCTTGGCCGCCATGGGCGCCAGCAGATCGATATCGCGCTCGATCAGCGACGACTTGGTGATCAGCGCCACCGGATGATCAGTCTCGTGCAGTACTTCCAGAACGCCACGCGTCACCCGCTGCTCGCGCTCGATCGGCTGGTAGGCGTCGGTGTTGACGCCCAGTGCGATCGTTTCGCAACGATACGACGGCCGGGACAGCTCCTCGCGCAGCCGCTGCGCGGCATTGGTCTTCGCGAAGAGCCGGGTCTCGAAGTCGAGCCCGGGCGACAGGTCCAGATACGCGTGGGTGGGGCGTGCGAAGCAATAAATGCATCCGTGTTCGCATCCCCGGTAAGGATTCAGCGAGGTGTCGAACGGAATGTCCGGCGATGCGTTGCGTGTCAGGATCGACCTGGCCTGCTCGATACTGACCCGCGTGACGAGCTTCGGCGGCAGGGCTTCGTCATCGGTGGTCCGGGCGTCGACCGGCTCGACCCAGCCGTCATCGAAGGTATCCCGCTGGTCGCGCTCGAAGCGGCCCTGCAGGTTGCTGACGGCGCCGCGGCCCTTTCTGGGCTGCGTGGGGATCGGGGGCATGGTTGGTGTCGGCGTGGGGGGGGCGATTCGAATACTGTATAAATATACAGTATCGGCACCACCTGCCCCAACCTGTTTTCACACCCCGGACACGCCGCTCTCCTTGGCATCCACCGCGATAGCCAGCGTTTCCTTGATTTCTTCCATGACAACGTAGCTCTTCGACTGCGCGGCGCCCGGCAACTGCAGCAGGATGTCGCCAAGCAGCCGCCGGTACTCGCCAATCTCGCGGATGCGTGCCTTGATCAGGTAGTCGAAATCGCCCGACACCAGATGGCATTCCAGCACTTCCGGAATTCGCAGTACTTCACGCCGGAACTGCTCGAACATGTTGCCCGACTTGTTGCCCAGCGAAATCTCCACGAACACCAGCAGCGCGCTACCCAGCAGCGCCGGATTGAGCCGCGCGTAATACCCCATGATCACGCCGTCCCGCTCCAGCCGTTTCACGCGCTCGATACACGGCGTGATGGTCAGCCCGACGGACTCCGCCAGGTCTTTCATCGATATCCGCCCATCGCCCTGCAGCACCGAAAGGATCTTGCGATCGAGGCGATCCAGCGCGCGTACCGGCTGACGACTTGTTCTCATGAATTTTTCCTGTTTCCGTACGAAATTCGCGAACTATGACTGCATTGAAGTCAATAGTATAGAAGCGAATTCTCCCATAGCCCTTTCTTGCAGTACGGAGCCCCCGAAAAATGCGCGTTCTCATCCTTGGCAGTGGCGTGATTGGCGTCACCAGTGCGTGGTATCTGGCCCGGGCAGGTCATGAAGTGACCGTGGTGGACCGCGAGGGCGGCCCCGCGCTGGGCACCAGCTTTGCCAATGCCGGCCAGATCTCGCCGGGCTATGCATCGCCGTGGGCCGCTCCGGGCGTGCCGCTGAAGGCCATTAAGTGGATGTTCCAGGAACATGCGCCGCTGAGCATCAAACCCGATGGCACGCTGTTCCAGCTGCAGTGGATGTGGCAGATGCTGCGTAACTGCACCCCCGCGCGCTACGCCGAGAACAAGGAACGCATGGTGCGGCTGGCCGAGTACAGCCGCGATTGCATCCGTGCACTGCGCGCCGAAACCGGCATTGCCTACGAAGGCCGCCAGCAAGGCACGCTGCAGGTGTTCCGTACCGATGCGCAGATGGAAGCCGCCGCGCGCGACATCGCCGTGCTGCAAGAAGCCGGCGTGCCTTACGAATTGCTCTCGCGCGACGAACTCGGCGCGAGCGAACCGGCGCTTGCCGCTGCCGGCCAGAAGCTGGCTGGCGGCTTGCGCCTGCCGAACGACGAAACCGGGGATTGCCAGCTGTTCACAAGACGGCTGGCAGCCATGGCCGAGTCGAATGGCGTGGAGTTTCTCTATAACCGGTCGATCGATGGCTTGCTGACCCAGGGCGACGCCGTGACCGGCGCGCTGGTCGACGGCCGGCCGATGATGGCCGATGCCGTGGTGGTGGCGCTGGGTAGCTGGTCCACGCCGTTCGTGAAGCACGTGCTTCCGGGCCTGTCGAACCTGCCGGTCTATCCGCTAAAGGGATTCTCGATCACGGTGCCGCTGGTCGATGCCGACAAGAGTCCGGTATCGACGGTGCTCGACGAAACCTACAAGGTGGCCATCACGCGCTTCGACGACCGCATCCGCGTGGGCGGCATGGCGCAGATCGTCGGGTATGACCGCTCGCTCGATCCGAACAAGCGTCGCACGCTGGAGCACGTGGTCACCGACCTGTTCCCGGGTGCCGGCGATGTCAGCCGCGCCACGTTCTGGACCGGCCTGCGTCCGATGACGCCGGACGGCACACCCGTGGTGGGCCCGGCCGGCATTCGCGGCCTGTGGCTCAACACCGGCCATGGCACGCTGGGCTGGACGATGGCCTGCGGTTCGGGCCAGTTGCTGTCGGATCTGGTGTCGGGCACGCGCCCGGCGATCCGCGCCGACGACCTGTCGGTGGATCGCTATCGCAAGCAGCCGCGCGCGCACCACATGCCGCGGCCGATGCCGGCTTGAATTCATTCCCCTTGGTTTAAGCTCCCCTCTCCCACATGCGGGAGAGGGGAGCAAACCGAACGCAGCTTAAAACTGCTCGGCCGTCAGCGCATTCACCGGCGCCGCACCTTCCACGATCGCCGCGCGCAGTGACGAAGCCTGCGACAGGATGTGCTGGCTGAAGAAATGCGCGGTGGCGATCTTGGCGTCGTAGAACGCCGGATCTTCCGCACGCTTCGCATCAGCCGCCAGCATCGCGCGACCCAACTGCCAGCCCGAGAACACGATGCCGCACAGCTTCAGGTACGGCACGCTGCCCGCGAACACGGCGTTCGGATCGGCCTTGGTGTTTTCCACCACGAACTTGACCACCGCGTCCAGCGCCTCGCGACCCTGCTTCAGTTGCGCCTGCACGGCCGTAAATGCCGCGCCGCCATGCTGGCCCAGCGCGGCCTCGGTCTCGGCGATCTGCGCGCAGATCGCGCGGGCCACGGCGCCGCCGTCCCGTACGGTCTTGCGACCCACGAGGTCGTTGGCCTGGATCGCGGTCGTGCCTTCGTAGATCGGCAGGATGCGGGCGTCGCGATAGTGCTGCGCGGCACCGGTTTCCTCGATGAAGCCCATACCGCCGTGCACCTGCACGCCCAGGCTCGTGACGTCGATCGACAGCTCGGTGCTCCAGCCCTTCACCACCGGCACCAGGAATTCGTAGAGCGCCATGTTCTGGCGGCGCGTGGCTTCGTCCGGATGCTGGTGTGCCACGTCGCTGGCCGCGGCCGCCACGTACGCCACGCTGCGGGCGCCTTCGATCAGCGCACGCATCGTCATCAGCATGCGCTTGATGTCCGGATGATGGATGATCGTCACGGCTTCGCGCGCCGACCCATCGACCGGGCGGCTTTGCACGCGGTCCTTCGCGTACGCCACAGCCTGCTGATACGCGCGCTCGGACACGGCGATGCCCTGCATGCCCACCGAGAAGCGCGCCGAGTTCATCATGATGAACATGTACTCGAGACCACGGTTCTCCTCGCCCACCAGCGTACCGATAGCGCCGCCGTGGTCACCGAACTGCAGCACCGCCGTGGGGCTGGCCTTGATGCCGAGCTTGTGTTCGATCGACACGCACTGCACGTCATTGCGCTCGCCCGGCGTGCCGTCCGCGTTCACCAGGAACTTCGGCACGATGAACAGCGAGATGCCCTTGACGCCTTCGGGCGCGTTCGGCGTACGGGCCAGCACCAGGTGGACGATGTTGTCCGCCATGTCGTGCTCGCCATACGTGATGAAAATCTTGGTGCCGAAGACCTTGAACGTGCCGTCGCCCTGCGGCTCGGCCCGCGTGCGCACCGCGGCCAGATCCGACCCGGCTTGCGGTTCGGTCAGGTTCATCGTGCCAGTCCACTCGCCCGAGATCAGCTTGGGCAGGAACAATGCCTTCTGCGCATCGGTACCGGCCGTCAGCAGCGCCTCGATGGCGCCGTCGGTCAGCAGCGGGCACAGCGCGAACGACAGGTTTGCCGTGTTCAGCATCTCGTTGCACGGCGTGGCCACCAGTTTCGGCAGGCCCTGGCCGCCGAAATCGGACGGATGCAGCACGCCCTGCCAGCCACCCTCGCCAAACTGGCGGAAAGCGTCCTTGAAGCCCGGCGTCGTCGTGACGACCCCATCCTTCCAGCTGCTGGGCTGGATGTCGCCGGCACGGTTCAGCGGCGCCACCACCTGCTCGTTGAACTTGGCGGCCTCCTCCAGAATGGCCTCAGCGGTATCGGGCGTTGCCTCTTCATAGCCGGGCAACTGGCTGATCTGTTCAAGCCCTGCGAGTTCGTTCATCACGAACAGCATGTCCTTGAGCGGTGCGCGGTAGGTCATCGTATGTCTCCACGATCTCGTAAAAAAGCCGCTCGCGGGATCTACCCGGAACGGCTTCCTTGTTCTTCTTTCAACGGCCGGTTCAATACGACGTCGAACCGGCCGGTCGGGCATCAGCCCAGTGCGGCCACCAGCTCAGGCACCACGGTATTCAGATCACCCACCAGGCCGTAGTCCGCCACCGAGAAGATCGGGGCTTCAGCGTCCTTGTTGATGGCGACGATCACCTTGGAGTCCTTCATGCCGGCCAAGTGCTGGATCGCGCCCGAGATACCGACGGCGATGTACAGCTGCGGTGCCACGATCTTGCCGGTCTGGCCCACCTGGTAGTCGTTCGGCACGAAGCCGGCGTCGACTGCCGCGCGCGATGCGCCCATTGCCGCACCGAGCTTGTCGGCCAGCGGGGTCAGCACCTTGGTGTAGTTCTCGCCCGAACCCACGCCACGGCCACCCGAGACGATGATCTTGGCGGCGGTCAGTTCCGGACGATCGCTCTTGGTCACTTCACGCGACACGAATTGCGAGATGCCCGCGTCGGCCACGGCCGGCAGCGTTTCCACCGTAGCCGAACCACCTTCGGTGGCAGCCGGGTCGAACGCCGTGCCACGCACCGTGATCACCTTGATCTTGTCTTCCGACTTGACCGTGGCGATGGCGTTGCCAGCGTAGATCGGACGCTCGAACGTGTCGGGCGAATCGACCTTGGTGATGTCCGACAGTTGGGCCACGTCCAGCTTGGCGGCCACGCGCGGCAGGATGTTCTTGCCCGAGGCGGTCGCCGGAGCAACGATGTGCGAGT
Organism: Cupriavidus pauculus; assembly: GCF_022179805.1. Taxonomy (GTDB): domain Bacteria; phylum Pseudomonadota; class Gammaproteobacteria; order Burkholderiales; family Burkholderiaceae; genus Cupriavidus; species Cupriavidus pauculus_E. Next base: position 103,328 of record NZ_BPUO01000002.1, read on the forward strand.
AGTCGTTGGCGATAGCCAGGATCTGCTCACCCACGTTCTCGGCCAGGCCGTCACCGAAGTACGGTGCGTCGGCCAGCAGGACCTTCGCCACACCCGCGATCTTCGCGGCGGCGTCGGCCGCAGCCTTGGCGTTCGAGCCAGCCACCAGCACGTGGACGTCACCGCCGCACTGGGCGGCAGCCGTCACGGCGTTCAGCGTGGCGGCCTTGATCGATTGATTGTCGTGTTCAGCAATGACAAGTGCAGTCATGTTCTTTTCTCCCCCGCGCTCAGATAACCTTGGCTTCCGACTTCAGCTTTTGCACCAGCGTGGCAACGTCCGGCACCATCACGCCGGCGCTGCGCTTGGCAGGCTCGACAACCTTGACGGTGGACAGACGCGGCTTCACGTCGACGCCGAGGTCTTCCGGCTTGACGGTATCCAGCGGCTTCTTCTTGGCCTTCATGATGTTCGGCAGCGTGACGTAACGCGGCTCGTTCAGGCGCAGGTCGGTGGTCACCACGGCCGGCAGCTTGACCGACAGGGTTTCCAGACCGCCATCCACTTCACGCGTCACCGACGCCTTGCCATCGGCCACAACCACCTTCGAGGCGAACGTGGCTTGCGGCAGGCCGGCCAGCGCGGCCACCATCTGGCCGGTCTGGTTCGAGTCGTCGTCGATGGCCTGCTTGCCCAGAATCACCAGGCTCGGCTGTTCCTTGTCGATCAGCGCCTTCAGCAGCTTGGCCACGGCCAGCGGCTGCAGGTCTTCGTTCGATTCCACCAGGATGCCGCGGTCGGCACCGATGGCCATCGCGGTACGCAGCGTTTCCTGGCACTGGGCCACGCCGCACGACACGGCGATCACCTCGGTGACCACGCCGGCTTCCTTCAGACGCACGGCCTCTTCGACGGCAATTTCGTCGAACGGGTTCATGCTCATCTTCACGTTGGCCAGGTCGACGCCCGTGCCATCCGACTTCACGCGGACCTTGACGTTGTAGTCCACCACCCGCTTGACTGCGACGAATACTTTCATGCGCTCACTCCACTGATAGCTGATAGTTCCAAAGTTTGAATCGCTCGCCATTATAACCACCGGGGTGGCGGCGCTTTAGTTTTTCGAACGATCGTACTATTTTATAGACAAAGAATAGCCGGGCATAGCCGGCTGTCCAAAAAATCCAGACCCATTGTGCCGCAGGATGCCCTGCGGGCACAGGGTTTGGATGAAAACTTCCAGAAATTACCAAGCGGTAATCACGGATTCCTTAAAAGTGCTTTGTACGTACTGCTTGATTTCGGGCGAGTGGTACGCCTTCACCAGCTTGGCCACCCACGGCTTGTCCTTGTCGGCTGCGCGGATTGCGATCAGGTTGGCGTACGGGCCCTTCGGGCCTTCCATGGCGATGGCATCGCGCGTCGGCGACAGGCCGGCCGATTCGGCGTAGTTGCCATTGATCGCGGCGGCATCGAGGTCGTCCAGCGAGCGCGGCAATTGGGCGGCGTCGAGTTCCACGATCTTGATCTTCTTCGGGTTCTCGATCACGTCCAGCGGCGTGGCCTTCAGGCCGGCATCCGCGCGCAGCTTGATCACGCCCTTCGATTGCAGCAGCAACAGGCCGCGGCCACCGTTGGTGGGATCGTTGGGCACGCCCACGCGGGCGCCCTGCTTCAGTTGGTCGAGCGACTTGATCTTCTTCGAGTAGACGCCCATCGGGAACGTCACCGTGAAGGCCACGTGCGTGAACTTGTAGCCGCGATCCTTGATCTGGGCTTCCAGGTACGGCAGGTGCTGGTAGCTGTTGGCATCCAGGTCACCGGCGGCCAGCGCGGCATTGGGCTGGATGTAGTCGCTGAATTCGATCAGCTGGATGTTCAGGCCATCCTTGGCCGCCACCTTCTTGACCTGCTCCATGATCTGGGCGTGCGGGCCGCCCGTCACGCCGATCTTGATCGGCTTGTCCTGCGCGAACGCGCCTGCCGACACCACCAAACCCAGCGCGACGATGGCGCTCTTGATCACACTACGACGTTGCATTGCGAAGTACCCCTGAGTTTCCCTGCGAAATTTTTCTGGATTACCGATGGCTGATGCGACGCACCAGCCAGTCGCCAAAGCTTTGCACTGCCTGGACAAACACGATCAGGATCACCACCACGGCAACCATGATCTCGGTGATGTAGCGCTGGTAGCCGTAGCGGATGCCAAGGTCGCCCAGCCCGCCGCCACCGATGGCACCGGCCATCGCCGAATAGCCAACCAGGCTCACGAACGTGATGGTCAGGCCGGCCACGATGCCGGGCATCGCTTCGGGCAGCAGCACCTTCCAGACGATCTGGCTCGTGGTGGCACCCATCGACTGGGCCGCTTCCACCAGACCCTTGTCGACCTCGCGCAGCGCGGCTTCCACCAGGCGCGCGATGAAGGGCACCGCCGCGATCGTCAGCGGCACGATAGCCGCCGTCGTGCCGATCGAAGACCCGACGATAAAGCGCGTGAACGGAATCACCACCACCAGCAGGATGATGAACGGAATCGACCGCACCGCGTTCACCGCCACACCGATCGTGCGGTTGAACAGCGGATGCGACAGCACGCCGCCGCGATTGGTCAGGTGCAGCAGCACGCCCAGCGGCACGCCGAGCAGCGATCCGACCACGCCGGAAATCGCCACCATCAGCAGCGTCTCGCCAAACGACGACAGGAACAGGTCAAACATTTCAGACCACATGTTCGATCTCCTCCACCACTACGCCCTGCGTCTGCAGGTAATCCATCGCGGCGCGTACCGCAGCGGGTTCGCCCGTGGCCATGATCGCCAGCGAGCCAAATGCCTGGCCCTGGATCTCGTCGATATGGCCGTGCAGGATATTGAAGTCGAGCCCGTGCTGGCGGATGGCCTGGGCCAGCACCGGCTGGTCGACGTTGTCACCCGTGAACGCCAGGCGATAGACGTGGTCGCGCCCGTTGCCCAGGCGGCTTTCCACGCGCTTGAGCACGCTGGCCGGCAACTCCTGCGCAATCACGTCGCCGATCATGGCGCGCGTGACTTCGTGCGCAGGCCGCAGGAACACATCGATTACACGGCCCGTTTCCACGACTTCGCCGGCTTCCAGCACCGCCACGCGGTCGCAGACCTGCTTGATGACCTCCATCTGGTGCGTGATCATCACGATGGTCAGGCCCAGTTCCTTGTTGATCTGCTTGAGCAGCTCAAGGATCGAGCGCGTGGTCTCGGGGTCCAGCGCCGATGTCGCTTCGTCGGACAACAGCACCTTCGGCTTGCTGGCCAGCGCGCGCGCAATACCCACGCGCTGCTTCTGGCCGCCGCTGATCTGCGCCGGATAGCGGTCGCGGAGTTTCGACAGACCAACCAGTTCCAGCAGCGGCTCCACCGTCGAGGCAATCTCCTGCTTCGACTTGCCGGCCAGTTCCAGCGGCAGCGCCACGTTGTCGTAGACCGTGCGCGACGACAGCAGGTTGAAGTGCTGGAAGATCATGCCGATCTCGCGCCGTGCCTCGCGCAGCGCGCCGTTGGACAGCGCAGTCAGGTCCTGGCCGTCGACGATCACCCGGCCGCTGGTGGGCCGGTTCAGCAGGTTGATGGCACGCACGAGCGTGCTCTTGCCCGCGCCGCTGCGCCCGATGATGCCGAAGATCTCGCCAGCGGCAATGGAAAGGCTGACATCACGCAGGGCATGCACTTCCCCCGACCCACCGGGGAACCGCTGCGACAGTCCTTGCAGTTCAATCATGAAAGAGAAAAGAAAACGGCAACAGCGCGGGGTCTCCTGCGTTGTTGCCGTACTTATTTTTATGAAGCCCGCATTTTATGCGATCCGCTTCATACCTCAAACGAGATTTTTTCGATGGCTTTATGCGTTGACGTCATATAGAAGTCAATAAAGCGTCGAAAAAGGCATATTTATGCCTCCATCAGCACCTTCAGGTGGGCAAACACGCTCCGCGCCAGCGCGCTGAGGTTGTAGCCGCCCTCCAGGCAGCTGACGATGCGCCCTTTCGCGTGGGTGCGCGCCACCTGCACCAGTTGTTCGGTGATCCACGCGTAGTCCTGCTCCACGAGCCCCATCTGACCCAGATCATCCTCGCGGTGGGCATCGAAGCCCGCCGAGATGAACAGCATCTCCGGCTTGAACTCGTTCAGGCGCGGCAGCCAGATCGTTTCCACCACCTCGCGTACGGCCAGGCCGTTGGTGTACGCCGGCAACGGAATATTGGACATGTTCGGCGCCAGGTGTTCGGTGCCGCTGTACGGATAGAACGGATGCTGGAAGAAGCTGCACATCATGACCTGCGGATCGTCGCGGAAGGCCGCCTCGGTGCCGTTGCCGTGATGCACATCGAAATCGACCACCGCCACGCGTTGCAGGCCGTGGGCGGCAATGGCATGCCGCGCGGCAATGGCCACGTTGTTGAAGAAGCAGAAGCCCATGGCATGGTCGGGCTCGGCATGATGGCCGGGCGGACGCACGCAACAGAACGCGTTCTCGATCTGGCCCGCGATCACTGCATCGGTGGCCGCCACGGCCGCGCCCGCCGCATGGGTGGCGGCAGTCAGCGTGTGGCGGTTCATGGACGTATCGGGATCGATCTGGAAGTAGCCGTCGGACGGGCTGTTGCCGGACAGGCTGGCGACGTAGTCGGGCCGGTGCACGCGCTCGATCTGTTCCTCGGTGGCAGCCGGGGCATCGCGCCGGTCGAGCAGGCCGTCCATCCCGTGCGAAATCAGATGGTCTTCAATGGCCTGCAGGCGCTCCGGGCATTCGGGATGGAAAAATCCCATCTCGTGCAGCTGGAACGACGGATGCGTGTAATAACCCGTTGGCATTTTCGATTGTGGGTCAAGTTTGTCTCCAGACGTTACGTTAGCACAGGACGTGCCCGGTTTTCAGACGCCGGAACTTCGTAACCAAATGCCCGTGGAGCGGGCGTTGCGTGTATCGCATCCGCTATACTCGGTGCGACTTGCAAAGGACAACATGACCGACCAACAGCGCTCCCTGCGCCGCCCGCTGCTGGGCGCCGCACTCACCGCTGCCGCATTGGGCCTGTGCGGCGTTTCTCCTGGCCTGCTGGCCGCCGGCCGTCGCCGCGTGAGTGTCCGGGAAGAGGAAATCGAACCGGGCCGCTACCAGAATCACCCCCAGGCGCGTGCATTCATCGACGAGATGGTGGCGCGCAACGGCTTTCAGCGTGCAGAGCTGGAATCGTGGTTCAGCCAGGCCGTGTATTCGGCCACGGTGTCGCGGCTGATCATGCCGCCCAGCACGCCAGGAAAGAAAAGCTGGCGCGCGTATCGGTCGCGTTTCATCGAGCCGATCCGCATCAATGCCGGCGTCCGCTTCTGGCAACAGAACCGCGAAACACTGCGCCGCGCGGAAGCCGAGTTCGGCGTGCCCGCATCGGTCATCGTGGGCATCATCGGCGTGGAAACTATCTACGGGCGCGACATGGGCACGTTCCGCGTGATCGACTCGCTGTCCACGCTGGCCTTCGACTATCCCGACACGCCGAACCGCGCTGCCCGCACCACGCTGTTCCGTAACCAGCTTGCCGACTACCTGCTCTGGTGCCGCGACACCAAGACGGATGTCTTCTCGGTGCTCGGCTCGTACGCCGGGGCCGTCGGCATTCCGCAGTTCATGCCGACCAGCCTGCGTGAATACGCGGTCGACTACGACGGTGACAAGCATGTGGACCTGCGCAACAGCCCCACCGATGCCATCGGCAGCGTCGCGCGATTCCTGCAACTGCACGGCTGGGAGCCTGGCCGACCCGTGGCATGGCGCATTGCCGGCGATGCCGGCAGCCTGGGTGTAGCCACCGCGGCAGCCGATGGAGAGCCCTGGCCGACGCGCACGCTGAACCAGCTCACCCGCGCCGGGCTGCGCGTGGACGAGCCGATCGACGTGCAGCGCGAAGGGGAAGCCGGCGTGCTCGTCGTCGACCTGCCCACCCCCGATCAGCCCACGGAGTACATGATCGGCCTGCGCAATTTTTACGTGCTGACGCGCTACAACCGCAGCTTCTTCTACGCGCTGGCCGTCTACCAACTGGGCGAAGCAGTCAAGGCGGCGATGGGCTGACCTGCCACATCCGCTTCCAGAAAACAAAAAACCCCGCGAGAGTCTCGCGGGGTTTTTTGCTTCGGAGCCCGTTCGGGGCCGAAGACGCGTAACTCAGGCCGGGAACACGCCGGTCGACAGATAGCGGTCGCCGCGATCACACACCACGAACACGATCGTCGCGTTCTCCACCTCTTCGGCAATCCGCAGTGCCACGCACAGTGCGCCAGCCGCCGAAATGCCGCAGAAAATACCTTCCTCGCGCGCCATGCGTCGTGCCATGTGCTCGGCATCGGCCTGCGTCACCGGCTCCTGGCGATCGACATACTTCGAATCGTAGATCTTCGGCAGGTACGCTTCCGGCCACTTGCGGATGCCCGGAATGCGCGAACCCTCGGCCGGCTGGGCGCCGATGATCTGGATGCCTGCGTTCTTTTCCTTCAGGAATCGCGACACCCCGGTAATCGTGCCGGTGGTACCCATTGCCGACACGAAATGGGTGATGCGGCCTTCCGTGTCGCGCCAGAGTTCCGGTCCGGTCGTCTCGTAGTGAGACAACGGATTGTCGGGATTGGCGAACTGGTCGAGGATCACGCCCTTGCCTTCGCGTTCCATCGCGTCGGCCAGGTCACGCGCATATTCCATGCCGCCCTTGACTGGTGTCAGGATGATTTCCGCACCGTACGCGGCCATGCTCTGGCGCCGCTCCAGGCTCAGGTCCTCGGGCATGATCAGCACCATGCGGTAGCCGCGGATCGCGGCCGTCATGGCCAGCGCAATGCCGGTGTTGCCCGACGTGGCTTCGATCAGCGTGTCGCCCGGCTTGATGCGGCCACGCTCTTCCGCACGGCGGATCATCGACAGCGCCGGACGGTCCTTGACAGACCCCGCCGGGTTGTTGCCCTCGAGCTTGCCGAGGATCACGTTGCCGCGCGCTTCGATGGCGGCACCGGGAATGCGCTGCAGTCGTACCAGCGGCGTATTGCCGATGGTGTCTTCAATCGTTTTGTAGGCCATGGTGCGGGGGGGTGTCGGTTTTCCGTCGGCCATTGTAATGCACCAACCTTACCCGCACCGGCGGCCGGGCCATTCGGCCCCGCCGCGCTGGCCCGGGCCTCAGTGCGTCAGGCCCTGGTCTTCCGGATGCCGGCTACCCAGCAGGTGATACAGCAGGATGGCGCCAAACGTGGCGGTACCGATACCGCCAAGCGTCATACCGCCGAACTTGAGCGTCAGGTCGCCCGCCGCCACGGTCAGCGTGGCGCCCACCGTGATCAGGTTGCGCGAGCTGGAGAAATCGACGTTGTTCTGCACCCAGATCCGGCCGGCCGTGGCCGAGATCAGCCCGAACACGACGATCGTCAGCCCACCGATCACCGGGCCGGGAATCGTCAGGATCAGCGCGCCGAACTTCGGCGAGAAGCCCAGCAGGATGGCCACCGCCGCGGCCACCACGAAGATCAGCGTCGAGTAGATGCGGGTCACCGCCATCACGCCCATGTTCTCGGCGTAGGTGGTCACGCCCGTACCGCCGCCAGAGGCCGACAGCATTGTGGCCACGCCGTCGCCGATGAACGCACGGCCGATGTACGGATCGAGATTGCGGCCCGTCATCACGCCAATGGCCTTGATATGGCCCAGGTTCTCGGCCACCAGCACGATCGCCACCGGGGCGATCAGCAGCATGGCATTCAACTCGAACACCGGCGTCGTGAACGCCGGCATGCCGAACCAGTTGGCCGCCATCACGCCCGAGAAATCGATCGCCTTGCCCATGCCCATCACATTGGTGGCTACGAAGTACGCCAGGTAGCCGCCCAAACCGCCAAGCAGCACCGGCAGGCGGCCCAGCATGCCCGGTGCACGCACCGCAATGAGGCCAACAGCCAGCACCGTCAGCAGGCCGATCCAGGTATCCAGCGGCGCACCGCTGACTGCCTTGACGGCGACCGGCGCCAGGTTCAGGCCGATGGCCGCGACGATGGCGCCCGTCACCACGGGCGGCATCAGTTTTTCCACCCACGCGTAGCCCACCGACTGCACGATCAGGCCGATCACGGTGTACAGCGCGCCGGCAGCGATGATGCCGCCCAGCGCCAAGGGGATATTCGTGTTCGGACCACTGCCGCTGTATCCGGTGGCGGCGATTACCACCGCGATAAATGCGAAGCTCGATCCCAGGTAGCTCGGCACGCGGCCGCGCACGCACAGGAAGAACAGCAAGGTGCCGATACCCGAAAACAGGATGGCGATATTGGGCGGGAATCCCATCAGGATCGGGGCGATGGCCGTGGAGCCGAACATCGCCACCACGTGCTGGATGCCCGCGAGCACGGTCTGCCCTGCCGGCAGCCGCTCGTCGGGCGCGATCACGCCCTCGGTCTTGAGGCGCCACTTGGGCAGGAAACTCCCGTCGTCGATGCTGTCCTGGCTATTCGCCATGTTGTTCTCTCCCTGTCAGCGGTACGGCTGCGTTGCCGGTTGATTTTTCGTGTGGATTTTCGTTTTGCCGCGCGGTGCCCCCGCCGGCAATGGCGATGCGCATGATACCCCGCACCCCGGACGGTGCAAATCGGGGAAGCCGCTCCTCGCGCCATGCCAGCGAAGCACAACGCATACCAGCCCCGACCTGTTGACCCGGGACACCGCCCCGGGGTTGCCGCCCCGGGATGCGGGCCGCGCTCGACACCTCAATTCATCAGCGCGATGCCGTGGACTTCGGCGCCTTGGCGTCCTTGCGCGCGGCAGCAGGGGCGGCCGCCTTCGGCGTGCCAAACGTCAGGCCGGCTTCCTGCAGGTTGGTGGCGGATTTGGCCCCCACGCCTGGCACACGGTCGGCCAGGTCGACGGCATCCTTGAACGCACCATTCTTGTCACGCTCCGCCAGGATGCGCTTGGCCGTGGCCGGGCCAATGCCCTTGACCGAGGTCAACCCCGCCTCGTCGGCGCTGTTCACGTCGACATCGGCGTGCGCCGGGCTCATGCCCGCCATCGCCAGCGAAAACGCAAAGGCCAGGCCCGCGCGTCGCCACGCACGCAGCGCGCCGCGTGACAGGTCGGACAGGGACCTGCCGGTTGTCGGAATCGATTCGCGAGTCTCGCCGGCTTCCCGGGCGTTGTACGTCTTGTGCATCGATGAAACTCCTTTCCTGTTGGATGAACGCCCGCCACCGGATGGCAACGGGAGCGCTCAGGATAGGAGTCCGATCGGACGTCAGAAATGGCTGGACACACAAGTTCACAACATCCGCGCGTTTGTGTGTCCAAGCAAAATATTCGCGTTGCAATGCCGGACTTCTACGAGTCCGACAGACGCAGGCCGTGGCGCGGGCGCGACACGGCCGGGGGTGGCTCGCCGCTTAGTTACGTTCCAGCAGCCACTTGCAGTAGCGGCCAACGCCTTCCTGCACGGTCAGGAACGGTGCCTCGTAGCCGGCAGAGCGCAGGCGCGAGACGTCGGACTGCGTGAAACACTGGTACTTGCCGCGCAGCGCGTCCGGAAACTTCACATACTCGACCAGACCTTCCTGCACCATGTCTTCCAGCGACAGTGGCGGCTTGTCCTCCGACTCGCGCAGCGCGTTCACCACCGACACCGCGATATCGTTGAACGGCTGCGAGCGACCGGTGCCCAGGTTGAAGATGCCGGACTTTTCCGGATGGTCGAGGAAGTAAAGATTGACCTTCACCACGTCTTCCACCGACACGAAGTCGCGGCTCTGCGTACCCGGCGCGTAGCCGTTGTACTCGCCGAACAGCTTGACCGAGCCCTCGGCGCGGAACTGGTTGAAATGGTGGAACGCCACCGACGCCATGCGGCCCTTGTGGTACTCGCGCGGACCGTAGACGTTGAAGTAGCGGAAGCCGACGATCTGCGAATGCGCCGACGACAGCCGGCGACGCACGACCTGGTCGAACAGGAACTTCGAATAGCCGTAGACGTTCAGCGGCTTTTCATACTCGCGGTCTTCGCGGAACATCGTCGAAGCGCCATAGGTGGCAGCCGACGACGCATAGAGGAACTGCGTACCCTGCTCCAGGCAGGCTTCCAGCAATGCCAGCGTGTAGCGGTAGTTGTTCTCCATCATGTAGCGGCCGTCGGTCTCCATGGTGTCGGAGCAGGCGCCTTCATGGAATACCGCGCGAACATTGCCAAAGTCGCCGCGCCGGAAGCGCTCGACGAATTCGCCCTTGTCCAGGTAGTCGGCAATCTCGCAGTCCACGAGATTGTTGAATTTTTCGGCGCGCGTCAGGTTGTCGACCGCAACGATATTGGTCTCGCCGCGCTCGTTCAGGCCCTTGACGATATTGCTGCCGATAAAGCCGGCAGCGCCGGTCACGATGATGGTCATGGCGAATTCTGGTTTGGGGGGCGCGCCTTCAGGAGGCGCCAAACAGTTCGGGATAAGTGACAACGGCGGTACCCAGCTTGCCGACGACGATACCGCCTGCGCGGTTCGCATGCTGCACGGCTTCCTTGAGCGGCACACCGGCGCCAAGCATGGTGGCCAGCGTGGCGATCACCGTGTCGCCGGCCCCCGATACATCATAGACTTCGCGCGCCTGGGCGGAGACATGCAGCACCTCGGCTTCCGTATAGAGCGTCATGCCCTCTTCCGAACGCGTCAGCAGCAGCGCATCGAGCTGCAGCTCCCGGCGCAGGTTCTGGGCGCGGATGGTCAGGTCGGCCTCGGTCTTCCAGGCGCCCACCACGGCGCGCATTTCGGCGCGGTTGGGCGTGATCAGCGTGGCGCCACGGTAGCGCGAGTAGTCGTCGCCCTTGGGATCGATCAGCACGGCGCGGCCGGCCGCGCGGCCCGCCTCCACCATGCGCGCCACATGCGTCAGGCCGCCCTTGCCGTAGTCGGACAGCACCAGCACCTCGTAGTCGGCCACCAGGGCCTGGTAGCGGTCTTGTACCGCGGCCAGCACTTCGTTGGCCGGTGCGTTCTCGAAATCGACGCGCAGCAGTTGCTGCTGGTGCGCCATGACGCGCAGCTTGATCGTCGTGTTCAGGTTGGCGTCGCGATGCAGGTACGGTGCCACGTGGCTCGCGTTCAGCAGGGCTTCCAGCGTGTGGCCGGGTTCGTCGTCGCCCACCACGCCAAGCATGCCCACGTTGGCGCCCAGCGCCGCCGCGTTGCGCGCCACGTTGGCGGCGCCACCCAGGCGCTCGTCGCTGCGCTTGATCTGCACCACGGGCACCGGCGCTTCCGGCGAAATGCGGTCGACGTCGCCAAACCAGTAGCGGTCCAGCATCATGTCACCCACCACGAGTACCTTGGACTGGCGGATCTGGTCTTGCGGAATCGTGTTCTTGCTCATGGACTTTCCTTTGCGCCACCGACCCGCCGGCACTGCGCGGCGGCTCGACGTGGATACGCGGTTGGAATGATCAGTGCGTTACGGTGGAGCGCCCGATCGCGTGATATTCGATGCCGGCCTGGGCCATTGCATCCGGTTCGTAGAGGTTGCGGCCGTCGATGATGACCGGCGTCTTCAGCAGCGCTCGGATCTGGGCAAAGTCGGGGCTGCGGAACACCTTCCACTCGGTCACGATGACTAGTGCGTCGGCGTCCTTCAGCACGTCCATCTGGGCGCCGCAGAACGTCACGCGGTCCATGCCGCCCGGGATATCGGCCAGATCAATCTCCAGCACGCGGCGAGCTTCTTCCATCGCCACCGGATCGTGCACGCGCAGCGATGCGCCGCGCGACACCAGCTCGCGGGCCAGCACGCGCGACGGCGCTTCACGCATGTCGTCGGTATTGGGCTTGAACGCCAGGCCCCACATGCCGAAGGTCTTGCCGGCCAGGTCTTCGCCGAAACGCTTGATCACCTTGCTGCCCAGCACCTGCTTCTGGGCGTCGTTGACCGATTCCACGGCTTCCAGCACGCGCATCGGCTTGCCATAGGCGCTGGCGGTACGCATCAGCGCCTGCACGTCCTTCGGAAAGCACGAACCGCCATAGCCAGCGCCCGCATACAGGAAGCTGTAGCCGATGCGCGGGTCCGAGCCAATGCCCATGCGCACCAGTTCGATGTCAGCGCCGACTTCGTCGGCCAGGTTGGCCAGTTCGTTCATGAACGAGATACGCGTGGCCAGCATCGAGTTGGCCGCGTACTTCGTGAACTCGGCCGAACGGACATCCATATAGAACGTGCGCTCGTGGTTGCGATTGAACGGCGCGTAGAGCTGGCGCATGATGGCCTGCGCGTGACGGCCCGCCACGTCCGGCGCACAGCCCAGCACGATGCGGTCCGGGCGCATGAAGTCTTCCACGGCCGCGCCTTCCTTCAGGAATTCGGGGTTGGACACCACCGAGAACTGCAGGTCCTCGAGCCCGCGCGCGGTCAGTTCCTCGCGGATCGCCGCCGTCACGCGGTCGCCGGTGCCCACGGGCACGGTCGACTTGTCCACCACCACCTTGAAGCCGGTCATGTGCCGGCCGATGTTGCGCGCGGCGGCCAGCACGTACTGCAGGTCGGCCGAGCCGTCCTCGTCGGGAGGCGTGCCCACGGCGATGAACTGCACGTCGGCATGTTCGACGCTGGCAGCGACATCGGTCGAGAACGTCAGCCGGCCTGCCGCGCGGTTGCGGTCGATCAGTTCCTTCAGGCCCGGTTCGTAGATCGGCACGCCGCCGGCGTTCAGCATCGCGATCTTTCGTTCGTCGACGTCGAGGCAGAACACCGAATTGCCGAGTTCGGCCAGGCAGGCACCGGTCACGAGGCCAACATAGCCGCTGCCAATAATCGTAACTTTCATTGCGTGAAGCTCCAGGGAATTCGGTTCGCTTGAAATGACTTAGCCAAGCGCTTCGGAGCGGCGCGGCGCATACGTTTCCCAGCGGTTGCAGCCGGGGCACTGCCAATAGAACAAGCGGGCGCGGAAGCCGCATTCGCGACAGGTGTAGCGCGCCAGGTTGCGGGTGCGAAGTTGCAGCAGATCGCGGATCGCGGCGGTTTCCTGCGACTTGTCGTCGGGGGCGGTTTCCGTGCCGGCCGGCGCTTGCGCCTGGCCTTCGGCCGCCTGCGCCTCGAAATACCGGGTCAGTGCCAGCAGCGTCGGCTGACGGCGCAGTTGCTCACGCATCAGCCTCGTGGCGGCCTCCGGCCCGTTCACTTCCAGTTCTGTACGATAGGCGGTATCGAGCAATTCCGGCGCCAATTTGCCCTTGAGCAATTCGTGCAGCCATTGCAGCGCCTTGCCCTGCTCGCCAAGCGTCGCATAGGCCTTGACCACGCGGTCCGCCACCAGCGGCAGGTAGGCGGCGTCCTGGCTTTCGATACCGAGCCAGTGTTGCAGCGCGCCCGGCAGATCGGCGGCCGCCGCGGCCACGTCGCCCAGCAGGATCGGCGCGCGCACGTTGGCCGGGTTTTCTTCCCGCGCCCGGCGCAGCCATTCGATCGCTTCCTCGGGCTTCTTCTTTTGCAGCGCATCCTGGGCCAGTTCGCAGCAGAACTGGGCGATCTGCACGCGATAGTCCTTCTGGTCCAGCGTCTGCAATTCACGCGCGGCGTCGATGGCCTTCGACCACTCCTTCTCGACTTCGTACAGTTCCAGCAGCACGCGCTTGGCCGACGCCGCGTAGGGACCGGACATCAGCCGGCGCAGCGACTCTTCCGCGCGGTCCAGCAGACCCGCGCGCAGGAAGTCCTGGCCCAGTTCGTAGAGTGCGTGCTCACGTTCCGGATCTGGAATGTCGGGGCGGGTTGCCAGGTTCTGGTGCACGCGGATCGCGCGCTCGGTTTCGCCACGGCGGCGGAACAACGCGCCCAGCGCGAAATGCAGCTCGGTGGTTTCGGGGTCCAGGCGTGCCACCTCGACAAAGGCGTCGATAGCCTTGTCGGGTTGCTCGTTGAGCAGGAAATTGAGGCCCTTGAAATAGGAGCGCGGCAATGCGCCCTGTTCGCTCATCAGCTGGCGCAGGTCAAAGCGCGCCGCCATCCAGCCAAGGCCAAAGACAAGTGGCAGCGCCAGCAGCCACCAGGTTTCAAACATCATGGGTCAGACTTTCGGACCGACTACGTTATAAGGTACGCCCGGCTTGGCCTCGGGCGGCACGGTATCCACCGTCGTCGCCGTACGCGCCTCGCCAAGCGCGCGGCGCAGGCGCGCCGCTTCCATGCGTTGCCGCATCAGCCCCGGCGCCACCGCAGCCAATGCGGCCACGATACCCAGCCCGAAGGCCGCCAGCAGTATCAGGATCAGCGGGGCATGCCAGACGGCGCCAAAGAAGAGCTGCAGGTCGGCATCGCCGGTATTGCGCAGCGCCAGCACGAACAACAGCACGAACAGGACGATGCGGAAGATCCAGGTGACGAGTTTCATGCGGTGGATGCCATCGGAACGTGAGTGCACAACCGGTCACGCAATTGCGTTCGGGCGCACCCGGCCAAAGATTCCCGGCATTGTAGCGGAATCACTTCTTCGAAACGGTAACGATTGGTCGCACGGCGATGCGCGCGCCGGTATGTGCCAGTAACGCGCCCCATCATCGGCCATGCACAAACAAAAAGCGCTCCCGGGGGAGCGCTTTCCAAAACTGACTTGCCAGTAAGGCAGACAAGCATCAGGAACGAACCAGATTGAGCTGGCCATCCTCATGCAAGCCGGCCGATGCCGCTTGTTGCGAGGGTTGCGACGAAACCAGTGACTGCCCGGATTTGCCGTGCGGCGCCTGACCATTGACGGTCGCGACACCACTTGGCGTTGCCGGGCGATCCACCCGTTCCCGCAACTCCTTGCCCGCCTTGAAATGTGGCACCCGCTTTTCGGGCACCAGCACTCGTTCGCCGGACTTGGGGTTGCGGCCCACGCGAGGCGGCCGCCGGTTCAGACCGAAGCTGCCAAAACCGCGAATCTCGATGCGATGGCCATCGGCCAGCGCTTCGGACATCGCGTCGAGAATCGTTTTCACCGAGATGTCCGCATCCCGCAGCAGCAACTGCGGAAAGCGGGCAGCCAGTTTTTCGACGAGCTCGGACTTGGTCATGGGCGGTCTCGGCCGAAGCGGCGCTCTGGATTACTGGTTGTCCTGGCCCAGCTTGGCCTTCAGCAGCGCGCCCAGGTTGGTCGTGCCAGCCGTGCCGGTGTCAGCCGAGAACTTCTGCATCGCTTCTTGCTGCTCTGCGGAATCCTTGGCCTTGATCGACAGGTTGATGTTGCGCGACTTGCGGTCGACGTTCACCACCAGGGCGGTGATCTGCTCGCCTTCCTTCAGCACGTTGCGGGCATCTTCCACGCGGTCAGCGGAGATTTCCGAAGCGCGCAGGTAGCCTTCAACGTCGTCAGCCAGTTGAACAACGGCGCCCTTGGCGTCAACGGCCTTGATCGTGCCGTTCACCAGCGAACCCTTGTCGTTGGCCGAGATGAAGTTGTTGAACGGATCGCCCGACAGTTGCTTGATGCCCAGCGAGATGCGTTCCTTGTCGACGTCGATGCCCAGGACGACAGCTTCCACTTCGTCGCCCTTCTTGTACTTGCGCACGGCTTCTTCGCCCGTCTCTTGCCACGACAGGTCCGACAGGTGCACCAGGCCGTCGATGCCGCCAGGCAGACCGATGAACACGCCGAAGTCGGTGATCGACTTGATCTGGCCCGTCAGCTTGTCGCCCTTCTTGTGGTTGCGGCTGAAATCGTCCCACGGATTGGCCTTGCACTGCTTCATGCCCAGGCTGATACGACGCTTGTCTTCGTCGATATCCAGAACCATGACTTCCACTTCGTCGCCCAGCTGGACAACCTTCGACGGGGCCACGTTCTTGTTGGTCCAGTCCATTTCGGACACGTGCACCAGACCTTCGATACCGGCTTCGATTTCCACGAATGCGCCGTAGTCGGTCAGGTTGGTCACCTTGCCGAACAGACGCGTGCCTTGCGGGTAGCGGCGCGAGATGCCCACCCACGGATCTTCGCCCAGTTGCTTCACGCCCAGCGAGACGCGGTTCTTTTCCTGGTCGAACTTCAGGATCTTGGCGGTGATTTCCTGGCCAACCGACAGCACTTCGCTCGGGTGACGGACACGGCGCCATGCCAGGTCGGTGATGTGCAGCAGGCCGTCGATACCACCCAGGTCCACAAACGCGCCGTAGTCGGTGATGTTCTTGACGATACCGTTGACGATCGCGCCTTCCTTCAGCGTTTCCATCAGCTTCTGACGCTCTTCGCCCAGCGTGGCTTCCACCACGGCGCGACGCGACAGCACGACGTTGTTACGCTTGCGGTCGAGCTTGATGACCTTGAATTCGAGGGTCTTGCCTTCGTACGGCGTGGTGTCCTTGATCGGACGCACGTCGACGAGCGAACCGGGCAGGAAGGCACGGATGCCGTTGACCATGACGGTCAGGCCGCCCTTGACCTTGCCGGTCACGGTACCCGAGATGATTTCGCCGTCTTCCAGCGCCTTCTCGAGGTTCAGCCACGATGCCAGGCGCTTGGCCTTGTCGCGGGAGAGGATGGTGTCGCCATAGCCGTTCTCGAGCGCGTCGATGGCCACGGACACGTAGTCGCCGGCCTGCACTTCGAGTTCGCCCTGGTCGTTCAGGAACTCCTCCACCGGCACGAATGCCTCGGACTTGAGGCCGGCGTTGACGACCACGAAATTGTGGTCGATGCGCACGACTTCAGCGGAAATCACTTCGCCAGCCTTCATATTGGAGCGGGCGATCGATTCCTCGAACAGTGCGGCAAAGGATTCGTTAGTTTGCAGGTCGGACATAAACGTAGGTTTGCAATCCGCAGTACGTAGGCCGGCACGGTTATCGCGCTCAGTCTGCCTTGACGCAGCGGGGTCAGGTTGATCACCTGTACCGGACGGGTTGTGTTCCGGCACAGGCCCAGGTCGGCGCCTCGTGGTTTTAATCACCGCACAGCGGCGAACCACTCCAGCACCTGCGCCACCGCCTCGTCCACCGTCATTTCAGAGGTGTCCAGGCGTTGCGCGTCTTCAGCGGGACGCAGGGGCGCGGCGGTACGGGAGCGATCCCGCGCGTCGCGCGCCTCGAGGTCACGCAAAAGGTCTTCGATATTAGCAGAAATTCCCTTATCAATCAATTGTTTATAGCGTCTGCGAGCGCGTGCCTCGACGCTCGCGGTCAGGAACACCTTGAGACGGGCCTCCGGAAAGATCACGGTGCCCATGTCGCGGCCGTCCGCCACCAGCCCCGGGAGTTTGCGAAACCCCCGCTGAAGTGCTGTCAGGGCATCACGAACGGGCTGGTGCACGGCCAGTGCCGAGGCCCGGTTGCCGATGGCTTCCTGGCGGATCGTCTGGCTGACCTCTTCCCCTTCCAGCCAGACCCGGTCCGGGCCGAACTTCACATCGAGGCGCAGGGCAATCTTTGCAAGGGTATCGACGTCGCCGACATCCACGCCGGCACGGTCGCTGGCCAGCGCCACCAACCGGTAGAGCGCGCCGCTGTCGAGCAGATGGAATCCGAGTGCATCGGCCACCTTGTGGGCTACCGTGCCTTTGCCGGACGCGGTTGGTCCATCTATGGTGATGACGTCGATGATAGTCATTCTTAATTAATTAGTTTGAAACTATTGATTTCCGACCGTAATTGTGAGTCGTTATCATTCGAACCATGGTTGCGCGGCGGCGGCGCTGCCGATCCCACAAAAGACGCTGCGCAACCATTCTGTTATGTAGACGCGAGGCAAACCATCATGGCCAAAACCCTGACCTTCGGCATCATGCACCTGGGCATCGCTTTCAGCGTGACCTATGCGCTGACCGGCAGCCTGGCCATCAGCGGAGCCATTACGTTCATCGAACCGGCAGTGAACACCGTGGCCCACTACTTCTTCGACAAGTACTGGGAGCGCCGCGAACGCCGCACCAGCGGCGCGGCAAAGTCCGAAACGCCAGCGGCGCGTCGCCTGGCCGCCGCCTGACACCTGCCATTGAACCGGAGTCGGCGCTTACCGCGCTACCCCGGCAAACACCGAGAAATACTCCGGGAACGTCTTGGCCACGCAGCCCGGATCATTGATCCGCACCGGCAACGGGCCAAATGCGGCCAATGAGAAACACATGGCCATCCGGTGATCATCATAGGTGCCGATGCCATCCGCCGGGGTTTGCCACGCCGCCTCCGATACCGGCGGCGTCACCTTCAGATAGTCCGCGCCCTCTTCCACCGTCGCACCCAGCTTGCGCAGTTCCGTCGCCATGGCGGCGATGCGGTCGGTTTCCTTGACTCGCCAGCTCGCGATATTGGTCAGCGTGGTCGTGCCCTCGGCAAACAGCGCGGCCACGGCCAGCGTCATCGCGGCGTCGGGAATATGGTTGCAGTCAAGTTCGATGCCGTTCAAGCGGCCGTCGTCGCGCTCGGTGCCCCGCACCTCGACCCAGTTGTCGCCGGCCATCACGTTGGCACCCATGCGGTTCAACGCATCGGCAAACCGCACGTCTCCCTGGATGCTCGACAGTCCCACGCCTTCCACCCGCACCGGCCCGCCACCAATGGCGCCGGCTGCAAGAAAATACGATGCCGTCGAGGCGTCGCCTTCAACGTAGATCTCGCCCGGCGAGCGGTACTGCGCGCCGGCCGGCAGGATGAAGCGTTCCCAGCCCTGGCGTTCCACCTCGATGCCGAAGCGCGCCAGCAGGTTCAGCGTGATTTCGATATACGGCTTCGAGATCAACTCGCCAATCACTTCGATCTCGATGCGGCCCGACGGCGCTTGCGCCATCGGCAGCGTCATCAGCAACGCCGTGAGGAACTGGCTCGACACGTCGCCGCGCACGCGGATCGGCGCATCGATGCGGATCTGTGCCGGGTTGATCTGCAGCGGCGGATAGCCCGGCGTACCCAGGTATTCGATCGCGGCGCCCACCTGCACCAGGCCATCGACCAGATCGCCGATCGGCCGTTCATGCATACGCGGCACACCGCTGACCTTGTAGGCACCACCCTGCAGCGCCAGCGCCGCCGTCAGCGGCCGAATCGCCGTGCCGGCGTTGCCCATGAACAGGTCCGCCGACTTGTTCGGGAAATTGCCGCCCACGCCGGTGACGATGCAATCGCCGCCGTCACGGCGCCAGGTCACGCCCAGCACCTTCAGCGCTTCGAGCATGACGCGCGTATCGTCGGAATCGAGCAGATCGCGCACGCGCGTTTCGCCGGTGGCCAGCGCGGACAACAGCAGCACGCGGTTGGAGATGCTTTTCGAGCCGGGCAGGCGCACCGTGCCCGATGCGCGGGTCAGGGGGCCGAGGGTCAGATGTTCCATGGTCTATGCAGCGTCAGTGCAGCGCCCTGCCGAAGCCCGGGCGCCACGACTTCAGGGTTCTACGTTATGGGCGGAGGCGCGGGCCGCGCCCCACTTGAGGCGCGTATCGCTGGCGCGCGCGAACACGCGTTCCAGCGCGGCACCGTCACCGACCTTGATCTGCGCCTTCAGATGGCCGAGCACAGCTTCATACGTGCTGATCTCGCGTAGCAGCGCTTCCTTGTTGGCGATACAGATATCGCGCCACATCTCGGGGGACGACCCGGCAATCCGCGTGAAATCGCGAAAGCCGCCGCCCGCAAAATCGAGCTTCAGCGCTGCGTCCTCGGCATTGGCCACCTGTGCGACCAGCGCGTACGAGAGCACATGCGGCAGATGGCTGACCGACGCGAACACGGCATCGTGCTGCACGGCCGACATGACGTGCACATTGGCCCCGGCCGATTCCCACATGGCCCGCACCGCCGCCACATCAGCGCGGCTGTTTTCCTGAAGCGGACACATCACCACCTTCTTGTCCAGGTACAGGTCGTTCAGCGCGGCTTCCACGCCGTGGAGCTCGCGTCCGGCAATCGGGTGCGCGGGCACGAATTGCGCCACCTTGTCGCCGAGCGCGGTCTTGGCGGCCATGATCACGTCGGATTTGGTGCTGCCGGCGTCGGTCACGATCGTGCCGGGCTGCAGATGCGGCTCCAACGCGTGCAGCAACGCAAAGTTCTGCGCCACCGGCGCGCACAGCACGATCAGGCTGGCACCTTGCGCGGCATCGGCCACCGATTCGGCGATTTCGTCGATCACGCCCAGCGACTTCGCCTTTTCCAGCGACGCCTTCGAACGGCCCACGCCCACCACGGTACCGACCACGCCGGCACGCTTGAGCGACAACGCCAGCGATCCGCCAATCAGGCCGACGCCGACAATCACAACACGGGAAAAATGCAGGGCGCTCACGGTTTCAGCTTGTTCTGGATTCACTTCAATGCCTGCTCGAGGGCCGCGATGCATGCCGCGTTCTCTTCGGGCAGACCAATGGTGATGCGCAGCCACTGGGGCAAACCATAGTTCGCCACCGGGCGCACGATCACCCCTTGCTTGAGCATCGCCAGGTTCACGCGGGCACCCGCACCGTCGTCGGTGCCCACACGGACCATGACGAAGTTGCCGGACGACTTCACGTACTCCAGGCCCATGCGCTCGAACGCCGCCACCAGTTGCGCCTTGCCGGCGCGATTGAGTTCGGCGCTGCGCTGCAGGAACGTAGCATCGCCCAGCGCCGCCACAGCGGCCGCCTGGGCGAGGCTGTTGACGTTGAACGGCTGCCGCACGCGGTTCAGCAGGTCGGTCAACTGCGGCTGTGCCACGCCATAACCGACGCGCAGGCCCGCCAGGCCATAGGCCTTCGAGAACGTGCGCGACACCATCAGGTTCGGATACTTGCGCACCCAGCCAGTGGACTCGTACTGCTGGTCGGCGTCGAGGTATTCGTTGTACGCCTCGTCGAGCACCACCACCACGTGCGGCGGCACCTTGGCCAGGAACGCCTCGATCTCGGCGGCAGTCACGAAGGTGCCCGTCGGATTGTTCGGATTGGCGACAAAGACAAGCTTGGTGTCCGGGGCAATCGCCGCCGCCATCGCGTCGAGGTCATGGCCATACTGGCGCGACTTGACCTCGATGGCGCGCGCGCCCACTTCCTGCGTGGCCAGCGCGTAGACCGCGAACGAGTACTCGGCATAGACGATCGACTCGCCCGCGCGCACCAGCGCATGCGCTGCCAGTTCCAGGATGTCGTTACTGCCGTTGCCCAGCGTCAGCCATTCGGCCGGCACATCGTACTTTTCCGAAAGCCGTGCCTTCAGCTCGAAGCCGTTGCTGTCCGGATAACGCCCCAGGTCTTCCGTCGCGGCGGCAATCGCCGCCTTGGCCGATGCCGGCATGCCAAGCGGATTCTCGTTCGAGGCCAGCTTGACGATGCGGGCTTCGTCGAGCCCGAACTCGCGCGCCACCTCGGCAATCGGCTTGCCGGCGATGTAGGGCGATATCTTGCGCACATAGGTCGGCCCGAAATATTCCGCGGCATTCCCCGCAGCCGCATTCGCAGCCAGCTTGTTCTGATCAACCATGCCTGCCTCCTGGCTGCGTGTTACTTGCTCGACGGATAGGACCCGAGCACTTTTAGGTACGCGGCGTTGGCACGCAGCGTGCCGATGGCCTTCGCCACCGCAGGCTCATGCTGATGGCCTTCCACGTCGACGTAGAAGTAGTACTCCCACGCGCCGCTGCGCGCGGGACGCGATTCGAAGCGGCACATCGAGACACCGTTCTCGGCAAGCGGAGCCAGCAACTGGTACACCGCACCGGCTTTGTTCGGCACCGACAGGATCATCGACGTCTGGTCGCTGCCCGACGGCTCGGTCTCGTAGCGGCCAATCACGGCAAAGCGCGTGCGGTTGTGCGGATCGTCCTGGATATGCGAGCGGATGATGTGCAGGTGATAGCGATTGGCGGCCGTCTCGCCCGCGATTGCGGCGACGGTCGGGTCTTCGCTGGCCATGCGCGCCGCCTCGGCATTGCTCGACACGGCCTGGCGCTCCAGGTGCGGATAGTTCGCGGTGAGCCAGTGCTGGCACTGTGCCAGCGCCTGCGCGTGCGCGCGCACCACGGTCACACCCTTCATGTCCGGCGCCGACGCCATCAGGTTGTGATGCACCTTCAGTGCGATCTCGCCGCTGATCTTCAGCGACGTCTGCAGGAACAGGTCGAGCGTGCGCGACACCGCGCCCTCGGTCGAATTTTCGACCGGCACCACGCCGTACTCCACCGTGCCCGCTTCCACCGCACGAAACACTTCGTCGATGCTCGTGCACGGCACTCCCGACACTTCATGGCCGAAGTGCGCGTACAGCGCCTGCTCCGAGAACGTGCCGGCCGGCCCGAGGAATGCGATTTCCAGCGGCTTTTCCAGGCCACGGCAGGCGGACATCACCTCGCGCCAGATCGACGCCACGCTCTCGTCCAGCAGCGGACCCGGATTGGCGCCCTGCACCTTGCGGATCACCTGCAATTCGCGCTCGGGTCTGAACACCGGCGCGCCGTACTTCTTCTTGACCTCGCCCACGTCAAGCGCCAACTGCGCGCGACGGTTCAGCAGGGCCAGCAGTTCGCGGTCAACCGTGTCGATCTGGTTGCGCAGCGGCGCCAGGTCGGCGGACAGCGCCTGCTCCTGGGGGCTCGGTGCCGCATTGTCATTGCCGGGGGCTGCCACCCCAGGCTTGTCTTGCTGTGTCATAGGCCTGTAGGCCGCCCGTCGAGCGGCCGCGGAAAGTCTGGGCTGATGCCGCGGCCCCGCACTGCGGAAGCCGCGACAGAAAGCACCGCCGTCAGGCGGCGGTGCGCTCGAATTCGCGCATGAATTCCACCAGCGCGGTCACACCTTCGAGAGGCATCGCGTTGTAGATGCTGGCACGCATGCCGCCCACGGACTTGTGGCCCTTGAGCTGAACCAGACCATTCGCGCGCGCCTGGGTGAGGAACGCTTCGTTGCGCGATTCGTCGCGCAACAGGAACGGAACGTTCATGCGCGAGCGGCAGCTGGGATCGATTTCGTTACGGTAAAAGTCGCTCTGGTCCAGGAACGTGTACAGCGCGTGCGCCTTGGCGATATTGCGCTGCTCGATGCCGGCCAGGCCACCCTGGGCCTTGAGCCACTTGAACACGAGCCCGGCGATATAGATCGAATAGGTGGGCGGCGTGTTGTACATCGAGTCGTGCTCGTCCACCAGGCGCCAGTTGAACGCCGAGGGGCACAGCGGATGCGCGAAACCGATCAGGTCTTCGCGCACGATCACGATCGTCACGCCGGCCGGGCCGATGTTCTTCTGCGCGCCGCCATACACCACCTGCACGCGCGACCAGTCGATCGCACGCGACAGGATATGGCTGGAGGCATCGGCCACGACGATACGGCCCTTGTCGTGCGTGCCGGTCTGGCCGATGTCCGGGACTTCCTGGAACTCAACGCCGACGATCGTCTCGTTCGTGCACAGGTGCACGTAGGCCGCATCGTCAGACAGCTTCCAGCTGTTGGCGTCGGGAATCTTGTGCCACTTCTGGTCCTTGCTCGAAGCCGCAATGTTCACGTCGCCATAGCGTCGTGCTTCCTGCTCGGTCTTGACCGACCACGTGCCGGTCATCACGAAATCGGTCTTCGGCTTGGCCGCATTGACGCGATTGGCCAGGTTCAGCGGCACGATGCCGTTTTCGCCAATGGCGCCGCCCTGCAGGAACAGGATGCGGAAATTCTTGGGCACATGCAGCAGTTCGCGCAGGTCCGCCAGCGCCTGCTGGTGGATGCTTTCGAATTCCTTGCTGCGATGGCTCATCTCCATGACCGATACGCCGGTACCGCGCCACGACAGCATCTCCTCGGCGGCCTGCTGCAGGACTTCGGTCGGCAACGCGGCGGGGCCGGGCGAGAAATTGAAGACGCGCTCGGCCAGGGAACGTTGCAGGCCGGCGAGGGCGGGGTTCTGGGGATCGTTCATGGAGGGGAAAAAAGAAAAATGGCTGCCGGATTGAACCAGGCAGCCATTATCGCCCAAAACCCGCGACCCTTGGACACCATGGGTATCCGGGGCGAGCCAGGGCCAGCGGCCTCCCGGGCCCGAAAGCCCGGAGACGCCAGCCGTCGATCACTTCGATGCGGCGGCGATTTCCTTCTCGGCCGAGTCACGCATCGACTTGCCAACCTGCGGGCCGTACTTCTGCATCATCGAGCCCCAGATTTCCTGGGTGGCCTTGCCCTGGTTGGCCATGAACTTCTGGCCCGTCGGCGACTTCAGGAACGTGGTCAGGTCCTTGATTTCCTGCGTCGAGTAGTACTTGCCGAATGCGTCGTAGTGCGCCTTGATGGCGTCTTGGCGGAAGCCGTCGGTGTTGAACGCCGTACCGGCGCCGTCCACCATGCGCTGCACGGCGCCGTTCTTCTTGAGCTTGTCGACAGCGGCCTGCTTCTGCTTGTCGTTCAGCGTCTTGTTCTCGACCAGAACCTGTTCCAGCACCAGCGGTGCTTCCTGCTTGGCACCCTGTTGCCAGTTTTCGGCCTGACCCTTGACAGCCTGGTCGGCCTGCATGACGGTCAGCAGTTCCTTGATGGCCGCGGTCTTGTCCTTGTCTTCCTGAGCGTGCGCGCCTTGCGCCAGCATCATCATCGGAGCGAAAGCAGCCAGAACAGCGATACGTCGATAGGTTTTGAGCATTATGACTCCCTGGTAAATACGTCCGGATTAGTCCGAGCGGCCGTCTGGCGAGTTCCGGCCGTCGTCCCGTTGTTGCAACAAATTACGAATTTGCGTCGGCGTCGTTGGCACCTGCACCTGCATCGCTGCCGGCGCCGCCGTCAGCACCGGTGTCGCCAGCGGCATCCTCATCCACATTGTCGTCGTCGCCGTTGGCGCTGCTATCGGCATCCGATTCGACAATGCGCTGCAGGCCCGACAGCTTGGTGCCTTCATCGACGTTGATGAGCGTCACGCCCTGGGTGGCGCGGCCCATCTCGCGGATCTCGGCCACGCGGGTGCGGATCAGCACGCCACCGGTGGTGATCAGCATGATTTCGTCTTCCGGCGAAACCAGCGCGGCGGCCACCACACGGCCGTTGCGCTCGCTCGTCTGGATCGCAATCATGCCCTTGGTGCCACGGCCGTGTCGAGTGTACTCGGAGATAGGCGTACGCTTGCCGTAGCCATTCTCGGTCGCGGTCAGCACGCTGCCAGCCGCCGGAATTGCGCCCTCGGCCGATTCGCCCTCGGCAGTTTCTGCCGGCGCAACCAGCATGGCGATCACGGCCTGGCCCTCGTCGAGGTTCATGCCGCGCACGCCGCGCGCCTGCCGGCCCATCGGACGCACGTCGTTCTCGTCGAACCGCACGGCCTTGCCGGCGTCGGAGAACAGCATCACGTCGTGCTGGCCGTCGGTGATGGCAGCGCCGATCAGGAAGTCGCCCTCATCGAGGTCGACCGCGATGATGCCGGCCTTGCGCGGGTTCGAGAAATCGGTGAGCACCGTCTTCTTGACCGTGCCGCGCGCGGTGGCCATGAAGATGAAATGCTCGGCGTCGAACTGCCGCACCGGCAGAATCACATTGATCTTCTCGCCGTCGGCCAGCGGGAACATGTTCACGATCGGACGGCCGCGCGAGTTGCGCGAACCCTGCGGCACCTCGTAGACCTTGAGCCAGTACAGGCGGCCACGGTTCGAGAAGCACAGGATGTAGTCGTGCGTGTTGGCCACGAACAGCGTGTCGATCCAGTCGTCTTCCTTCGTTGCCGTGGCCAGCTTGCCCCGGCCGCCACGCTTCTGCGCGCGGTACTCGGAAATCGGCTGGCTCTTCATGTAGCCCGAGTGCGACAGCGTGACCACCATGTCCTGCGGCGTGATCAGGTCCTCGGTATCCAGCTCGGTCGCGTTGTGCTCGATCTGCGAACGGCGCTCGTCGCCGAACTCGGCGCGGATGGCACCCAGTTCCTCGGTGATGATCGTCGTGATGCGTTCCGGCCGGGCCAGGATGTCGAGCAGGTCGGCAATCAGGCCCATCACTTCGCGGTATTCCTGGACGATCTTGTCCTGCTCCAGGCCCGTAAGGCGTTGCAGTCGCATCTGCAGGATTTCCTGCGCCTGACCGTCGGACAACCGGTACAGGCCGTCGGGCTGCATGCCGAACACGGCCGGCAGGCCATCCGGGCGATACGAGGCACGGCCACCGGACGTGTCGGTTTCGGCACGTGCGAGCATTTCGCGCACCAGGCCGGAATCCCACGCCTTGGCCATCAGCTCGGCCTTGGCCAGCGGCGGCGTCGGGGCTGCCTTGATGATCGCGATGAACTCGTCGATGTTGGCCAGTGCCACGGCCAGGCCTTCCAGCACGTGCCCGCGCTCGCGCGCCTTGCGCAGTTCGAACACGGTGCGGCGCGTCACCACTTCGCGGCGATGCGACAGGAAGGCGGCCAGCATCTGCTTCAGGTTCAGCAGGCGAGGCTGGCCGTCGACCAGCGCTACCATGTTCATGCCGAACGTGTCCTGCAGCTGGGTGTTCTTATATAGGTTGTTCAGCACAACCTCGGGCACTTCATTGCGCTTGAGCTCGATCACCACGCGCATGCCTGACTTGTCAGACTCGTCGCGGATGTCGGAAATGCCCTCGATCTTCTTCTCGGTGACCAGTTCGGCGATGCGCTCAAGAAGCGTCCGCTTGTTCACCTGGTACGGCAGCTCGTCGACGATGATCGCCTGGCGCTGGCCGCGATCAATGTCCTCAAAGTGCGTGCGCGCGCGCATGACCACCCGGCCGCGGCCGGTACGGTAGCCCTCTCGCACACCCTGGATGCCATAGATAATACCGGCGGTCGGAAAATCGGGAGCGGGAACCAGTTCAATCAGTTCATCGACCGTCGCATCGGCATTACGCAGGAGATGCAGACAGGCGTCGACGACTTCATTGAGGTTATGCGGCGGGATATTGGTGGCCATACCCACGGCAATACCCGACGAACCATTGATCAGCAAATTCGGAATACGAGCCGGCAAAATACCGGGCTCTTTCTCCGAACCGTCATAGTTCGGTTCGAAATCGACAGTTTCCTTGTCGATATCGTGAAGCATTTCATGGGCAATCTTCGCCAGGCGGATTTCGGTATAACGCATCGCCGCGGCGTTATCACCGTCCACCGAACCGAAGTTACCCTGGCCGTCGACCAGCATATAGCGCAGAGAGAAATTCTGGGCCATACGGACGATCGTGTCGTACACGGCCGTGTCACCGTGCGGGTGATACTTACCAATCACGTCGCCGACGATACGCGCCGACTTCTTGTAGGCACGATTCCAGTCGTTATTGAGCTCATGCATCGCAAAGAGCACGCGCCGGTGTACCGGTTTCAGGCCGTCCCGGACATCGGGAAGCGCGCGCCCCACGATAACGCTCATCGCGTAATCCAGGTATGAGCGGCGCATTTCCTCTTCCAGCGAGACCGGAAGGGTTTCTTTGGCGAATTGATCCATTGCGTCGTGGTTAATGCGGCGGGTTTAAGCAAATGAAGCCCACGAATCCGACGGCATGGAGTGACCCTGCCGGCGACGGGCGAACATGACATTCTATCACGCGCGGAACCCCTTCCCGCCCCTGCCGGAACACCCCCCGTCCGGCCCTCCCGCACGCGCCGAGCGCCCAACCCCGATCCCCTGCAACCCATACAGGACAAGGGTTTGCAGGCGCCGCAAGAGCGATGTTGCACAAACACCACAGGCCTAAAACCACGTGGTTGAATCGAATATATTTACTTCTTAGGAAACGAGCCTTGTGGCACAATTCCCCAGCGAAGAGCCAGACATTGTTCGAAGTGGAGCATCCGCCACGTCGAGAATGTTATACTCCGAAGAATGTATGACTTGTTTTCGTCCATTTGCTCGCAGTAACCCTGCGGTGATCTCATCCTGAGAGGAGAAATATGAAAAAATTTGCCAAGCTCGCGCTCGTTGCAGCTACCGCAGTAATGGCTGCATCCGCTCAAGCCCAGTCCGTCCCCTACGAAAAGAAGGCCGTGAACGATAACTGGGGCAACGGTACGAGCGAGTACGTGTGGAAGAATGGCACGAACGAGCTCTGCTGGCGCGACAGTTCCTGGACCCCGGCAACGGCTAATGCCCTGTGCGATGGCGCACTGGCTCCGGCTGCTGCTCCGGCTCCGGCCCCGACCCCGGTTGCTCCTCCGGTTGTGTCGAGCGAGAAGGTCACTTTCGCTGCTGACACCCTGTTCGACTTCGACAAGGCTGTTCTGAAGCCCGAAGGCAAGGCAAAGCTGGACGACCTGGTCTCGAAGCTGCAAGGCATCACCCTGGAAGTCATCATCGCCGTGGGCCACACCGACTCGTTCGGTTCGGACAAGTACAACGATCGCCTGTCGATCCGTCGTGCTGAATCGGTCAAGGCTTACCTGGTGAGCAAGGGCGTTGAAGCCAACCGCGTGTACACCGAAGGCAAGGGCAAGCGTCAGCTGAAGGTTGATCCGAAGTCGTGCAAGGGCAACCGCACCGCTCAGATCGCCTGCCAGCAGCCGAACCGCCGCGTGGAAGTCGAAGTGGTCGGCACCCGCAGCGCACGTTAATCGGATCCTCTCCGATGATGAAAAGCCCAGCATCTGCTGGGCTTTTTTTTCGCCCTGTCCAGCCGCGCCATCGGCATTCGGCGCGGCTTCGTTTTTTTGGTAAAGTTGCCGCAGCCTTCTCATAGACCGGCCGCGCCACGTCGCGCGGCACCGATGATGTCGCATTCGACTACCCTTACCCCTCCCACCCAATCCGGCCGCAACGCCGATCCCAAAGAGATCGACAAGTTCAGCGAACTGGCGCACCGCTGGTGGGACCCGAACAGTGAATTCAAGCCGCTACACGACCTGAACCCGCTGCGGCTGGGCTGGATCGACGGTATCGCGCACCTGTCGGGCAAGCAGGTCATCGACGTGGGCTGTGGCGGCGGGATTCTGTCGGAAAGCATGGCACGCATCGGCGCCACGGTCCGGGGCATTGACCTGTCGACCAAGGCCCTGAAGGTAGCGGACCTGCACAGCCTGGAATCGGGTGTCGCGGTCACCTACGAGGAAATCGCCGTGGAAGACCTGGCGGCGCGCGCGCCCGCCAGCGTCGACGTGGTGACCTGCATGGAGATGCTGGAGCACGTGCCCGATCCGCAGTCGATCGTGCGCGCCTGTACGACGCTGGTCAAACCCGGTGGCTACGTTTTCTTCTCGACCATCAACCGCAACCTGAAGGCCTACCTGCTGGCCGTGGTGGGCGCGGAATACGTGTTGAACATGCTGCCGCGCGGCACGCACGACTTCAAGAA
Organism: Cupriavidus pauculus; assembly: GCF_022179805.1. Classification (GTDB taxonomy): domain Bacteria; phylum Pseudomonadota; class Gammaproteobacteria; order Burkholderiales; family Burkholderiaceae; genus Cupriavidus; species Cupriavidus pauculus_E. The sequence continues at coordinate 132,539 of NZ_BPUO01000002.1, forward strand.
GTTCATCACGCCGTCCGAGATGGCGCGCTTTGCCCGCAACGCCCGCCTGGACCTGGTGGAGATGCGCGGCATGACGTACAACCCGTTGACCCAGATCTATTCGCTCGGCCGCGACACCGACGTCAACTACATGATGGCGTTCCGGAAGGTGGGCTGAGCCATGGCGAAATTTCACGCGGTTTTCTTCGACCTCGACGGTACGCTTGCCGATACGGCCCCTGACCTCGCTGCCGCGGCCAACCGGCTCGTGGTGGAACACGGCATGGCACCGGTCGCCTACGACAAGCTTCGGCCCGTGGCTTCGCACGGCGCGCGCGGGCTGATCGGCGCCGCGTTTGGCAAGCGGCCGGAGGACCCCGAGTTCCCATCGCTGCGCGACACCTTCCTCGAGTACTACGAGGCCGATATCGCGGTACATACGCGGCTGTTCGACGGCATGGATGCGGTGCTGGCCCAACTCGAAGCCGATGGCGTGCCCTGGGGCATCGTCACCAACAAGATCGCACGCTTCACGGTACCGCTGGTCCGGGCCATCGGCCTCGCGCCACGCGCGGTGGCGGTGGTCAGCGGCGACACCACGCCCCATGCCAAGCCCCACCCTGCCCCGCTGCTCCACGCGGCCGAACTGAGCGGTGTGGCGCCTGCCCAGTGCCTGTACGTCGGCGATGACCTGCGCGACATCCAGGCCGGGAAGGCCGCCGGCATGGCCACCGTGTCGGCCGCGTACGGCTACTGCGGCGAAGACGAGCCGCCAGACACCTGGGGTGCCGACTACCTCATCAATCACCCGTCCGAACTGCTTGAATTGCTGCGCTGAAGCCCCACGTACCGGTACGGAACCGGTGACGCGCCATGGCAGTCGAAACCGGGTACAATCCGTTTTCTTTCGCGTTTTACTACGCACATTGGGGCCGACCTGGTTTCGACGTGGGTTGCAAAGCAGTGGAGGGCATACCGAGGACCCGTCACCTCGTTAATCAATGGGAATGTAATAACTGCTAACGACGAACGTTACGCACTGGCAGCCTAAGGGCCGCCGTCCTCGCACTGGCTCGCTGACGGGCTAGGGTTCGCAAGAACCAGCGAGGTCATTTACGTCAGATAAGCCCCGTCGGTGTCACGACTGCGGGGACGAAAACCAAGTGACTCGCCGTGACAGAGCGTGTTCGTCCGCGATGGCACGGTTAAATCAAATGACAGAACTAAGTATGTAGAACTCTCTGTGGAGGGCTTGCGGACGCGGGTTCGATTCCCGCCGGCTCCACCAAATTCAAGAACCCCGTCGACGGCAACGTCCTCGGGGGTTTTTCTTGCCTGCTCCAGGCCGATCCCCAGCGGATCCAGGCCGCCCCGGCGCGCTGCAAATACTGCCATCGCAAGTTCAAGGTTCAGCGCCGCCACAAAAAGCCGCCTATGGTGGTCAAGAGCCGCGTCCACTGCCTGGGACCCGTCGCATCAGCAGTTGCTGGCGATCCGCCATTGAAGCTGCATCCCTCAGCCATCGATCGTCAATGGAAGAGACATGCGCAGGAACCATGGAACACCTTTATTCGCGAAGACCCTGGCCGTGGTCGGTTGCCTGTTGCACAGCGCACCATCCCTGGCCACCTGCGACAATCCCACGCTCGGCAGCGGGCAGACCACCACCTGCAACAACTCGGCGCCCAACCCCAGCACGATTCCGATAGCCGCCATGGGTGGCAGTAGCGGCGTCACGATCAACGTGCTCCAGGGGGCCGCCATCGACGTGAACAACGGCAATGCCATCCTCGTGCACGATCGCAGCCGCGTGACCAACGAAGGCTCGCTCAGCGTGACGGGCGACACGTTCGATGGCATCTCGGCGCAGAGCGCTGGGGCGCAAGGCAATGCGCTGATCAATCGCGGATCCATCACGACGAACGGTGACGGCTCGGAAGGCATGTTCTCGAGCACGCGGGCGACGTCACTGCTCAACGACGTGACTGGCACCATCCGCACGCTCGGGCCGCACTCGGCGGGCATGGTGGACTTCAAGAGCCCCGGCGGCAACACGCTGGTCAACAATGGCAGGATCGAAACTGCTGGGCCCGGTTCGCACGCCATGGCCATCGCGGCGCCCACCGGCTCGGTCGTCAATAATGGCACCCTCACCACCGGCGGTCTGGGTTCGGCTGGAATGTTCTCGGCCGGCGATATCTCGGGGCAGGCGCCGAATGGCAGCGGCACGGCCACCCTGATCAACAACGGCGCGATTCAAACGGACGGACGCGGCGGCATCGGCATCGGCATCGTCGTCCTGAACACGGCGCTCACGCCAGTCACGAACAACGGCACGATCGTTTCCAGGGGACCGGAATCGGGCGGCGCATTCCTCAACGGGCCGACGACATTCGTCAACGGCGCGGGCGCCAGCATCTCCGCACCGCTTGGTGACGGCGTGATTGCGAATGGCGGCGGCACAGTCCGCAACGCGGGCACGATCAGCGCCCCAGGCATGGCCTCTTTCTCGGCAGCGCGGCCGTCGTCGACAACAGCGGCACGATTGCCAGCACCGGATTCATCGCCATCCAGTCGGCCGGTTCGGCGGATATCCGTATCACCAACTCCGGCAACCTGGCCGGGGCCAATTCCGCCGTGCTGACCGACGCGGGCAACGACAGCTTCACCATGTCGGCGGGCTCGACCAACGGCATCGTCGACCTGGCGGGCGGCTCGAATTCCATCACGCTGACTGGCGGCACGATTGGTTCGGGCCTGCGCACTAGTGCTGGCCCAGCTAACACGCTGCTGTGGCAGGACGGTGGCATCATCACCGGCCCTGTCACGCTGAATGGCGATGACAACCAGGCCACGCTTCGCCGATTGACCGACGCCAATCTCGCTGAGCTCACTGCGCTCCAGAGCGGCGCCGGCACGGGCACCCTCACCTTTGACGCGACGACGGCTGGCAACGCGAGCCGCTTCACGAACTGGACAATCGTCAATCTGACCAACGGTAGCCGGCTCACGCTCGACAAACCCGGGCTCGTGCTCCGCAACGCAGGCACCGGCACCGGGACGCTGAATATCGATACCGCCAGCGCGCTGCTGGCGGGCGGGCTCGGTGTTCAGCGGAGGAATCGAGGGTCTGCAGATCGGGCACGACATCTATGCCTAGGCGCGCAGCAGTGGCCATCGCGACCATTTCGGCGCATTCGCGGGCTTCGCACGCGCGAGTGGCGACGTGGACGGCTTCGCACTCGGCTTTCAAGGATTCGCGGTGGGACACCTCGCCGTCAACGCGTACAACCTGGGCGCGTACTGGACGCACGTCGGTCCCACTGACTGGTATACCGACGCAGTAGTCATGGGCAGTTCGCTGGTGATCGATCCGACGTCGGGCGATGGCATCGGCCCGACCACGCACGGCAACGCCTTCTACACGTCGCTGGAGGGCGGCGCGCTCTTTCCGCTGACACCAACGATCGATATCGAGCCGCAGGCGCAACTGATCTGGCAGCGCACGCGTATCAACGACCTGAACGACGGCATCTCGACGGTCTCATCCCATTCAGACGGCAGCCTGATCGGCCGCATTGGCGCACGCATGCAAGGGAAGTTCGAGCGCGCGGGCGCGCTCTGGCGGCCCTACTTCCGGGCCAATCTGTGGCGTTATTTCGGCGGCACAGACAGTCAGACGTATGCGGCAACCACGGTGATCGCGGCCAGCGCATCGGCGACGGCCGCCGAGTTCGCGCTCGGCCTGGCCACCACGTTCAGTGCCTGCGGCAGCGCGTTCGTCAATGTGAGCTATACCGCCAACGTTGGCGGTGCCACGCGCAGCATCGTCACCGGCAATGCCGGTGTCCGAGTGCGGTGGTAGGCAGGATCAGTCGGTGTGATCGTTGGACGCGATCAGTGGACGGCACCATCCACCGGCATGCTTTCCAGCCGGGCGGCGTAGTAGCGATCCACAGGCAAGCTGACGCCCAGCGGCACATACATGCGCTTTGCATGATCGACCGAGCCGACCATACCCGGCATCCATAGCCGCTGCAGTCGCGCGTGCGACTCGCCAGAATGTGCCGCGTAGGCATCGACCCCAAATTCCTGGATGGCCTTGAACAGCACAAGACCCACCAGGTACATGTCGCCCGTATCCAACGCGATTTCTGCCTGCGCAGTCCAGCGCTGGGCGCGATCTTCAATTTTTTCCGCTTCGGCAAACCGTTCCGTCATGGTCGGCATGAACGCATCGCCGGGCGGGAGAAAGGTAAGGCTCATCAGACGGCTCCTATCCCCGTATCCGAACAATGACGGCAAATTTCGCCGAAAACTGAAGCGATCGGAACAAATTCGAACAGCTTTCGGCGAAATACAACACTTAGCGAATCAGACGCCACAGCGCGGGCGTCACTGCAGGGGTCCATCCTGCACCGCGCCATACCATATGACGTTGCAGGCAGACCTAGCGCTTGCCTTGGTAAGTCACACTCTGACCCATTTCATAGGCAGGGCCTTCCCGCCACGTATCAAGCGTGCTCCCGTCTGACTGCCCGATCGATGCGGCGCCCCGGCCACTGCCCGATCTGCCGCTGGCGCTGGGTGCTTCCTTGTCGATTTCATAGCGATAGCCCGCGTACGTCTTGCCCAGGTAGACGCGATTGGCTGTGGCGGAGTTCAGCGGCACGATGTTCGATGCCCCATTGCGCGCCTGCAGCTCGCCAATGCGGAATATCTGCGACTCGGTGTTGAGCTTCTGTGCCAGTTGATAGGCCCAGGTAGCTGCCTTGGCGTTGGCCGCCGTGATGGTCAGCACATGCTTGCCGGCGTCGCGGCCTGCACTGTCCATGGCCCGGAACGTCAGCTTGGTCCCCACGACGAGATTGCCCATCGCGGTTAGTGCGCCCTGGTCTTCCCAGCCGATCTCACGCACTGCCAGCCCGTCACCGGGGAACTTCACGTCGGCGCAGGCATAGAACGCTTCAGGATTGTCGGCGCGCTGCCAGATGCTGTAGATCATGTGGCTGCCCTTCTTGTTTTTGGGCAACTGCACGTTCATGCGATAGCGTCCGCCGTCGTTGGTGGCCTGCGCGCCCGGCACGCTGGCAAACTCTTCCAGATCGCTCCAGCGCAGCGGCACGCCGGGGTCCCAGTCATCGCGCGTGATGTAGTACTTGAAGTATTCCGTGGCGTGCCGCGCCGAGGCGCGCCAGACGAAGGTGTATTCGCCCGAGACGGTTGGCACGATCGACGTCTGCGGCCAGTCGAGCCGCGCAAGATCCAGTCCCCGGAAACTGGCCGATCCGCCCGAGCACAGTTCGCCGTCGGCGATGAATGCCTTGTGATTGCCCGCCGCACTGCCCTGGCGAACGCCATTCCAGTCGTAGAACTGCTGCGCGCGCCCGACGGCCCTGGCGGCACGGCATGCGCCGGACTTCGGCTGCTCGGCGCCTTCGTTGTAGCAGGTCAGCACGCGGCTGGCCGGTAATTCCATCGTGCCGTGCGCAAGCACCGGTAACGGCGCGGCTACAGCAGCGGCCGTCGCCAGCCCCGCCAATACTGACTTCCTGAAATGCATGGTGTTTTTCCTAAAAATTGCTGTTGTCATCGCCCCCGATCAGCGAAGCTGCGCGATTTCAACCGCTGCACCATGCACAAGGAATCGGACATTTCCGAAACCCTCTTGTGCTTTACGCGTCGTCAAGCACAAGACATTCCGGATCCATCGCTGTCCGCCGGCGGGTCGGCGCTACAATAGTTGCGTCGCCTCTTTCAGCCCGCCTTCATGTCCGAACGCCCCCGCTTCACCGTCAACCGGTCCATCGTCATGCTCCTGCCGGAGCAACCGTTCCTGGACTGGATCCAGGCCGTGGACCCCGAGCCCGTACCCACGTTGACGCTTGACGACGTGCGCGACGACGCCAGCGTGTTCCTGCTGCCGGACGAAGTGGCCGACACCACGGAGAACGCCCTGCGCTGGGTGGAAAAGCGCTGGCAGTACTTCTTCGAATTCATGCTCGGCGAATGGTTTGACGACTCGGTCTGGCCAGAAACCCTGACGCTGGCCATGTTCCGCGAATGGTTCAGCATCCGCTTCCATTCGATGGTGTGGGACATGGCGCCGGACACCCCGATCGACTACGAGGACTGGGATGGCGACGAAGACGACGATGCGCCGTCCGTCCTGCACTGAAGCCATCGCGGCTTGAAACAAAAACGGCACGCCAAGGCGTGCCGTTTTTGTTCGTGCAGGGGAGCCGGTCAGAGAAACCGGTCCAGAATTTTCCGACTCGGCTTGTCCAGCGCCATCTGGTCCCGAATCAGGAACTGGATGCCGTGGCTGTCCGAGATCAGCAGCGTCGTGCCCGTGAGGCGGCGAATGTCCTCCTCGCCGCGCAGTACGAGGTCGGTCTGTCCGCGATCGGTCTTCACGGTCCATACGCTCGGCGTCGCATAGGTCGACACGCCAAGAATCTTCTGGATCTCTGGCATGAATTCGCGCGATGCCAGTTCGGCCTCGATCAGCTCGCGCGTCGGTGCCGGCAAGCCTTCCAGACGCGGCAGCCAGGCCAACTCATGACCGTCGGTGCTCATCATGCCCACACCCTCGTCGGACGCGGAAATCGGAAAGGCGCGCACGGGCACCACGCCTTCGTGCTGCGTGCCGTCCGGGGTGGTCAGCACGAGCTTGCCCAGGCTGTTGCGGGTCAGGGTGAATTCGGGCGTCTGCATGGCCGTTTGCTCAAATGAAGGATTACTGGGCACTGACCGCCTCCGCTTCGCTGCGTTCGCTGGTTTCGTCCGCCTCGGTGTCGACATTGCGCGCCTGCGCCTGGTACAGCTTGTAGTAGGCGCCTTCGCGCGCCAGCAGTTCGTCGTGGCTGCCCACTTCGACGATCTGGCCGCGATCCATCACCACCAGCCGGTCGGCCTTGCGCAGTGTGGACAAGCGGTGCGCGATGGCAATCGTGGTGCGACCCTGCACCAGGTTGTCCAGCGCCTTCTGGATTTCCTTCTCGGTCGTGGTGTCCACCGACGACGTCGCCTCGTCCATGATCAGGATGCGCGGATCGATCAGCAGCGCGCGTGCAATCGAAATCCGTTGGCGCTCGCCGCCAGACAGCGCCTGGCCGCGCTCGCCCACCAGCGAGTCGTATCCGTGCGGCAGGCGCAGGATGAACTCGTGCGCATGCGCCGCACGTGCGGCGGCGATGATCTCCTCGCGCGTGGCGTCGGGCTTGCCGTAGGCGATGTTGTCTGCGATGGTGCCGAAGAACAGGAACGGCTCCTGCAGCACCAGGCCGATATTGCGGCGGAATTCCGATACGGGCAGCGAGCGGATATCCACGCCATCCACGCGGATCGCGCCTTCGGAAACATCGTAGAAACGGCAGATCAGGTTCACCAGCGTGCTCTTGCCCGAGCCGCTGTGGCCCACCAGGCCGATCATCTCGCCGGGGCGGATGGTCAGGTTCAGGCCACGGATCACCGCGCGGTTGCCGTAGCGGAAACCGAGGTCGCGCATTTCGATGGCGCCCTGCACGTTGTCGATGTGCACCGGCTTTTGCGGCTCGGGCACGCTCGACACATGGTCGAGGATGTCGAAGATCCGCTTGGCGCCGGCCGCCGCCTTTTGCGTGACCGACACGATGCGGCTCATCGAATCGAGTCGCGTGTAGAAACGGCTGATATAGGTCAGGAAGGCGACCAGCACGCCGACCGTGATGGCGTCGTGGCTGACCTGCCAGATGCCGAAGATCCACACCACCAGCAGGCCAACTTCGGTCAGCAACGTCACGGTAGGCGTGAACAGCGACCACACGGCGTTCACGCGGTCGTTGATGGCCAGGTTGTGCCGGTTGGCTTCGCGAAAGCGCACCACCTCGCGCTTTTCCTGCGCGAACGCCTTGACCACGCGGATGCCCGGAATCGTATCGGCCAGCACGTTCGTGATTTCCGACCAGATCCGGTCGATCTTCTCGAAGCCATGGCGCAGGCGGTCGCGCACCAGGTGGATCATCCACGCGATGAACGGCAGCGGCACCAGCGTCACCAGCGCCAGCCACGGGTTGATGGAGATCAGGATGATCGACGTCATCGCGATCATCAGCACATCGGTGGCGAAATCGAGCAGATGCAGCGACAGGAACACGCTGATACGGTCGCTCTCCGACCCGATCCGCGCCATCAGGTCGCCGGTGCGCTTGCCGCCGAAGTATTCCAGCGACAGCTTGAGCAGGTGCTCGTAGGTGGTGGTACGCAGGTCCGCGCTGATGCGCTCGGACACCCGTGCCAGCAGATAGGTACGCGCCCAGCCCAGGGCCCACGCCACCAGCGCGGCACCCAGCAGGCCGGCCAGGTACATCTTCACCAGGTCGTAGTCGATCGGCACGCCGTTCTGATACGGAATCAGAACCTTATCCATCAGCGGCATGGTCAGGTACGGCGGCACCAGCGTGGCGGCAGTGCCGAACAGCAGCAGCATGAAGCCGCCCAGCAGCTCCCAGCGGTACGGCCGCGCAAAGCGCCACAGGCGCAGCAGCGCCCAGGTGGACGGCGGCGTCTCCAGCTCGCGGCTGCATTGCGGGCATTGTTCCTCGCCCGGCGGAATGGGGGCCTTGCAGGTCGGGCAGATGTCGGCGTCCGGCTCGCTGGCGTGGCCGGTTACCAGCACGTCGCGGCGCGCGTCGAACTGGTCAGCCAGCCGCAGTGCGTCGGGATTGTAACCAAGCGTATAGCGCCAGCTCGCCAGGCGGCGCTGGCCGTCGGCCAGTTCCAGCGTGCCAACGCCGGCATGGTCGCCGTGCGTCAGGGTCAGCGCGGGGCTGATATCCCAGCTACGCAGGTCTTTTTCACCCGGGGCGCGAGAGATCAGACGACGATCCGTCACAACCAGCCACCCTTGGGTAAAATGCAGCCTTGCGTCCAGGTCCAGCATCAGCCCGGCCAGGACGGTTTCCCCCGACAGCAGGGAATTGCCGAGTTCGGCAATCCAGGGGCCTTGCGGGCCGGGGGGAGTGGAAGCAGACGGGGAGGACTGGGTCATTGTCAGCGCAAAATGCGATAAAAGCGCGTCCGCAGGCCCAAAAACGGATCTAAAACGGACATAACTTGAAACAATTTAAGCGGGTCACCAGGCTGGCGGCCCGCAATTTTGCCCGCAAGTATACATAACGCAAACAAACGGGCGACTTGATGCGCTGCACAACGCGTTACCAGTCTCAAAAGGGGTTACCGAGGGTCAACCCTGAGGCTACAGTAACGTTACTGAAAGGTTAGGCTTTCCATTTCCCGGGCACTCGCCCATCTGCCTCAAGCAAATTCAATGAAAAAGAAGGACATTGAGATTTTCGATGTCATGTCGCTGCGCGGCCCGAATATGTGGACATATCGGCCAGTGCTGGAGGCATGGGTTGATATCGGCGAACTGGAGGACTTTCCCTCCAACAAGATTCCGGGGTTCTACGAGCGCCTGTCCGCGTGGCTGCCGACGCTGATCGAGCACCGCTGCAGCCCGGGCGTGCGAGGCGGATTCCTGATGCGCCTCAAGGAAGGCACCTGGCCGGGACACATCCTGGAACACGTCACGCTTGAACTGCAGAACCTGGCGGGCATGCCCGGCGGTTTCGGCAAGGCACGCGAGACGCCGGTGCGCGGGGTCTACAAGGTCATCGTACGCGCCTGGCACGAACAGGTGACGCGCGCCGCGCTTTTCACCGCGCGTGACCTGGTCATGGCTGCCATCGAGGATCGTCCGTTCGACGTGCCCGCCGCCGTCGAGGCGCTGCGCGACCTCGTCGACGAGCACTGCCTGGGCCCGAGCACGGCCTGCATCGTCGATGCCGCCGACGACCGCGACATCCCGTCGATCCGCCTGTCCGACGGCAACCTCGTGCAGCTTGGCCATGGTGCGCGCCAGCGCCGCATCTGGACGGCTGAGACCGACCGCACCAGCGCCATCGCCGAATCGATCTCGCGCGACAAGGACCTGACCAAGACGCTGCTGGAGTCGTGCGGCGTGCCGGTGCCCGAAGGCCGCATGGTCGAGAGCGCCGAAGACGCCTGGGACGCCGCCGAGAGCATCGGCCTGCCCGTGGTGGTCAAGCCGTACGACGGCAACCACGGCCGTGGCGTGTTCACCAACCTGATGACGCGCGAGGAAGTGGAAACCGCCTACGCGGTGGCCATCGAGGAAGGTAGCGGCGTGATCGTCGAGCGCTTCGTGCTCGGCAACGAGCACCGCCTGCTGATCGTGGGCGGACGCATGGTCGCCTGTGCCATGGGCGAGACCGCATCGGTGGTGGGCGACGGCAAGCAGACCATCGACGAACTGATCGAATCGCAGATCAACTCGGATCCGCGTCGCGGCAGCACCGAGGACCACCCGCTGAACCGCGTGCGCCTGGATTCCGCCGCCCGTCTGGAACTGAAGCGCCAGGGCTATGCCGATGGCAGCGCCGTGCCGCCGGAAGGCCGCACTGTGTTGATCCAGCGCAACGGCAACGTGGCGTTCGACGTCACCGACCGCGTGCACCCGAGCGTGGCCGCACATGCCGCGCTGGCCGCGCGCATCGTCGGCCTGGACATCGCCGGCGTGGACCTGGTGGCCGAGGACATCTCGCGTCCGCTGCCTGACCAGCGCGGCGCGATCGTCGAGGTCAACGCCGGCCCCGGCCTGCTGATGCACATCAAGCCCGCCGATGGCGAACCGCGCCCCGTGGGCCGTGCCATCGTCGATCACCTGTTCCCGAGCCGCAACGGCGTGGAAGACGACGGCCGCATTCCGGTCGTCGGCATCACCGGCACCAACGGCAAGACCGTGGTGGCCAAGCTCGTGGCGCGCCTGCTGCAGTTGTCGGGCAAGCACACGGGCCTGGCTTGCAGCGATGGCCTGTTCCTGGACCGCCGCCTGGTGGAAAAGGGCGACCGTGGCGAGAAGGCTGCCTGGGACGCCGGCCACCGCATCCTGATGAACCGCGCGGTGGAAGCCGCCGTGTTCGAGAACGACAGCGGCATGATCCTGTCGCAGGGCCTGCCCTACGACCGCTGCCAGGTCGGCGTGGTCACGAACTTTGGCCAGCCCGACCACCTCGGCGACTACTACGTCGAGGACGAGGACCGCATGTACAACGTGCTGCGCACCCAGGTTGACGTGGTGCTCAAGACCGGTGCGGCGGTGCTCAATGCCGCCGATCCGCGCCTCGTTGAAATGGCCGAGCTGTGCGATGGCGACGTGGTGTTCTTCGGCCTCTCTGCCGACCTGCCGGCCATCGTCGAGCATCGCGTCGCCGGCAAGCGCGCGGTGTTCGTCCGCGACGGCAAGGTCGTGATGGCCACCGGCGGCAGCGAGACCGCGCTGACCGACGTCTCCGCCATTCCGCTGACCTACGCGGGCCGTGTCGCGTTCCAGATCGAGAACGTGCTGGCCGCCGTGGCCACGGGCTGGGCGCTGGGCATCTCCAACGACCTGATCCGCGCGGGCATCGTCACGTTCGACGTGGGCCAGGTGGACGTGCCGGGCCGCTTCACGATGTTCGAGCGCCAGGGCGCCACCGTGATCGTCGACGATGCGCACAACGCCACGGCGTTGCAGGCGCTGGCCAGCGCGCTCGACCGCTTCCCGGCCGAACGCCGCATGATCGTGTTTGGCGCGGGCGTGCAGCGTCGCGACGAAGACCTGGTGCAGCAAGGCAAGGTGATCGGCAAGTCGTTCGACCGCGTGTTCCTGTGCGAAGACCTCAGCGTGCGCCGCGACCTGGCTGAAACCGAGGCGCGCGCCCTGCTGAAGAAGGGCCTCTACGAAGGCCGCCGCGTGACCAAGATCATCGACGAAGGCGTGCGCCGCGACGCGGTGGAAGCCGCGCTGTCGCAGCTGGTGGCCGGTGACCTGCTGGTCCTGCAATGCGACGAGGGCTCGACCGAGAGCACCGTCGAGCAGGTACACCAGTGGATGGGCCGCAGCGGACGCCGCGCGTAATTCGGGCCGCAAGAACAACGGACAATCGATTCTATGGAAGTCTCTCGTATCCGGGCTCTGCGTGGCCCGAATCTCTGGTGCCGGCATACCGCCATCGAAGCCATCGTGGCCTGCTCGAACCAATCGCACCTGCTGGCCGAATTACCTGGCTTTGAAGACCGCCTGCGCGCGCGTTTTCCGGGCATCGGCCCGATGCGGCCCGACGACGAAGCCGGCTCGCCTTCGATGGCGCACGCGCTGGAAGCCGCCGCACTGGGCCTGCAGGCCGCGGCCGGCTGCCCGGTGACGTTCAGCCATGCCGCGCCCACGCTGGAACCGGGCACCTACCAGGTGGTGGTGCAGTACAGCGAGGAAGAAGTGGGCCGCCTGGCCTTCGAACTGGCCGAGCAACTGTGCCTGGCCGCCCGCGACGACGCCCCGTTCGACCTCGACGACGCGCTGCACCGCCTGCGCGAACTCGATGAGGACGTGCGCCTGGGCCCCAGCACGGGCTCGATCGTCTACGCGGCTGTAGCACGCGGCATTCCGTATCGCCGTCTGACGCAAGGCTCGATGGTGCAGTTTGGCTGGGGCAGCAAGCAACGCCGCATCCAGGCCGCCGAGACCGACATGACGAGCGCCGTGTCCGAATCGATCGCGCAGGACAAGGAACTGACCAAGGCCCTGCTGCATGCGGCCGGCGTGCCCGTGCCGCTGGGCCGTTCGGTGACCAGCGCTGAAGAAGCCTGGGCCGCCGCTCAGGAAATCAACGGGCCGGTCGTGGTGAAGCCGCGCGACGGCAACCAGGGCAAGGGCGTGGCCGTGCGCATCCGCACGCGCGAGGAAGTGATGACGGCCTACGAAGTGGCCGCCGACATTTCCACCGATGTGCTCGTCGAACGCTACATCCCCGGTCACGACTTCCGCCTGCTGGTGGTGGGCAAGCACCTGGTGGCCGCGGCACGCCGCGATCCGCCGCAGGTGATTGGCGACGGATCGCACACGGTGCGCCAGCTCGTCGAGGAAGTGAACCGCGACCCGCGCCGTGGCGAAGGCCATGCCACCTCGCTGACCAAGATCCGCTTCGACGACATCGCCCTGGCCACGCTGGCCAAGCAGGGCCTGTCTGCCGACGCCGTGCCGTCCAAGGGCGTGCGCGTGGTTCTGCGCAACAACGCGAACCTGTCCACAGGCGGCAGCGCCACCGACGTGACCGACGATGTGCATCCGGATATCGCCGCCCGCGCGGTAGCCGCCGCACAGATGGTCGGGCTCGACATCTGCGGCGTGGATGCCGTGTGCGAAACGATGCTCAAGCCGTTCGAGGAACAGGCTGGCGGCATCGTCGAGGTCAACGCCGCGCCGGGCCTGCGCATGCACCTGCAGCCGTCGTACGGCAAGGGCCGCGCAGTTGGCGAAGCGATCATCTCGACCATGTTCACCGATGGCGACGACGGGCGCATTCCCGTGGTGGCCGTTTCGGGCACCAATGGCAAGACCACCACGGTACGCCTGATCACCCATATCCTGGCCTCGAATGGCCTGCGCATGGGCATGACCGGCACCGACGGCGTGTACATCCAGGGCCAGCGTATCGACACCGGCGACTGCAGCGGCCCGCGCAGCGCGCGCAACGTGCTGCTGCACCCTGACGTGGACGCGGCCGTGTTCGAGACCGCACGCGGCGGCCTGCTGCGCGAGGGCCTGGCCTTCGACCGCTGCGACGTGGCCGTGGTGACCAATGTGGGCGAAGGCGACCACCTGGGGCTGTCGTACATCAGCACCGTGGAAGACCTGGCCGTGCTCAAGAGCGTGATCGTGCAGAACGTGGCACCGCATGGCATGGCCGTGCTGAACGCCGCCGACCCGATGGTGGCGCGCATGGCCGACGCCTGCCCGGGCCTGGTCACGTTCTTCGCGCATGACCCCGGCCTGCCCACCATGGCGCTGCATCGCGCCCAGGGCAAGCGTGTGGTGTTTGTGGAAGGCGCCGAGATCGTGGCAACGGAAGGCGACACCAGCGTGCGTTTTGCGCTGGCCGACATCCCGCTGACGCGCAATGGTTCGATTGGCTTCCAGGTGGAGAACGCGATGTCGTCGATTGCCGCCGCTTGGGCGCTGGGCATCGACTGGAACGTGATCCGCCGCGCGCTGACCACGTTCGTCAACGACGCCGCCACGGCGCCGGGCCGCTTCAACGTGTTCGACTACAAGGGCGCCACGCTGATTGCCGACTACGGGCACAACCCCGATGCCATCCAGGCGCTGTGCAACGCCGTGGAGACGATGCCGTCGAAGAAGCGCTCGGTGGTGATCAGCGGTGCTGGCGACCGCCGCGACGAGGATATCCGCAAGCAGACCCAGATCCTGGGCGGCGTGTTCGACGACGTGCTGCTGTATCAGGACCAGTGCCAGCGCGGCCGTGAAGACGGCGAAGTGCTGGCGCTGCTGCAGGAAGGTCTGGTCGGTGCGCAACGCACCAGCCATACCGAGGAAATCCGCGGCGAGTTCGTGGCCATCGACACGGCCCTGGCACGCCTGCAACCCGGCGACCTGTGCCTGATCCTGATCGACCAGGTCGAGGAAGCACTGGACCACATCGCCAAGCGCATCAACGAAGCGTAGTCACAGCTTCGCCCCTGCCCGCCTCGCTCCCCTCTCCCCCTTGCCGTGCTCCCCTCTCCCTCCGGGAGAGGGGCCGGGGGTGAGGGCAAGCGCCTCAAGGTGCCACCGGCTCTAAGCCTTTCCCGTCAACAATCCCGCAGTGACCTAGTGCCGCGTAGGCAGCGCCAACCGCCGCTCCAGCACATGCTGGCACGCCGATAACGCCGTACTCAAAATCCAGTAGATCGCGGCGGCCGCCAGATACAGCGGCAGCGGCTGGTAGGTCGCGGCGATGATTTCCTGCGACGTACGCAGCAGTTCGGTGACGGTGATCACCGACACCAGCGACGTGTCCTTGATGAGGCTGATCAGGCTGTTCGACAGGCTGGGCACCGCCAGCCGCAATGCCTGCGGCCCCACCACATGGCGCAGCGTCTGGATCGGGGTCATGCCCAGGCTGTACGCGGCCAGCCATTGCCCGCGCGGCACGCCGAGGATGGCGCCACGCATGCTCTCCGACAGGTACGCGCCCACATTGAGGCTCAGCGTCAGCACGCCGGCCGGCGTGGGCTCCAGCGCGATGCCGATGCTCGGCAACCCGTAATAGACGACGAAGATCTGCACCAGCAGCGGCGTGCCCCGCATGATGCTGACGTAGACCCGCGCGATAGCCTTGAGCACGGGCTGATGGCCAATGCCCATCAGCGCCACCACGATTCCGACCACCAGGCCGAACGCCATCGACAGCACGGCGAACTTCAGCGTGAGCAGCGTGCCCTGCAGCAATACGGGAAGCGAATCAATGACGAGCTGGAGCGCGGACATGGGCAACGTGGATCAGTCGGACAAGGGCCGGAATGCCGCGATCATACGTGATTGGCGTTTGTCCCGGTCGACCCGCGTGGCGATGGCCGCTAATGCAAACGAGGCCGGGCATGGGAACATGCGCCGGCCTCGCGTGGGTCCTGGGGGACCTTGTACTTACTTGAGCGGCTTGGTCACGTCCGAGCCGAACCACTTGTTCGACAGCTTGGCCAGCGTGCCGTCATGGCGCAGGTCGTCCAGCGCCTTGTTCACGGCAGCGGCAAACTTCGGATTGTCCTTGCGGAACGGGATCGCGACTTCGCTGTTGGCACCCGGCAGCACCGCGCCCGGGCGCAGCGGCAGGTTGGCCTGCTTGATCAGGTAGTTGACCATCAGGCGGTCATTGAGCGCCGCGTCCACGCGTTGCGACGCCAGGTCACGCAGGTATTCAGGCGCGCCCGGATAGGTCTTCACGTCGATGCCCGGCACCGACTTGGCCAGGTCGTTGTAGTTGCTGCCCAGGCTCACGCCCAGCTTGTGGCCCTTCAGCGCGTCGAGCGAGGCAAATTCGCGCTTGTCGTCCTTGCGCTGGATCAGTTGGGCGGCCGAGTAGACGTACGGCGTCGAGAAATCGAGCACCTGCTTGCGCTGCGGCGTCACCGAGACCTGGTTGACGATGATGTCGAACTTGCCAGCCTGCAGGCCGGCGATGATCGCGCTCCATTCGGTGGTCACGAACTCGGGCTTGACGCCCAGCTTGCCGGCCACGGCGCGCGCCACGTCGACATCGAATCCGTCCAGCTCGTTGTTGGCGCCGCGATATCCGAACGGCGGATAGGTTCCTTCCAGGCCGATCTTGAGCACGCCGGCCTGCTTGACCGTGTCCAGCAGATCCGCGGCATGGGCCGCCGTCGCGGCAAGGCCCGTGGCGCCTGCCACCAGCGCGGTAGCCAGCAGGGATTTGAACCAACCCGATCGAATCGTTCGCATATGTTCTCCAGTGGGATGCGGTTTTGCGTGTCGGATGCCCCTTTTGGGGGAAATCCGACGGCCCTATGAGCCTATAACGGGCTCAAAGGTACCGCAAATGCTATCGGAGGCGAAATAACGATTGGATATGGTTATATAACCGGTAGGCCACCTAAGTTGCGCGGCTCCCCTCTCCCGCACGGCGCTCTGTTTGTTTGCTCCCCTCTCCCGCAAGGCGGGAGAGGGGTTGGGGGTGGGGGCTGGAGGTTCTGCTTGCCGACAGATCGCAATTTGAACCGCTTGCCCTCTCCCCCGGCCCCTCTCCCGGAGGGAGAGGGGCCGGGGGAGAAAAACCCTTGGAGGGTCTTACTGGAACGCCTTGTCGTTCGGCTCTGCAAACAGCTGCTTCATTTCCGGCGACAGCGCGTAGTTCATGTTGATGTTGCGCGGCGGAATCGGCTGCAGGAACCACTTCGTGTAGAGCTTCTCGGCGCGGCCGCTCTTCTGGATGTCGGCCACCACGTCGTCCACGAGCTTCTTGAACGAGGCATCGTCCTTGCGGAACATGCAGGCGTAGTTTTCGGTCTGCAGCGGCGTGCCGGCCACCACCCACTCGCCGGCGTTCTTGGCCTTGGTGCGCTCGCCGTAGAGCAGCGGCTCGTCCATCACGAACGCCACGGCACGGCCCGATTCCAGGATCAGGAAGGCCTGGCCGTGGTCCTTGGCGCTGGTCAGGTTCATGTTCATGCCTTCGCCATTCATCTTCACCAGCAGGCGCTCGCCGGTAGTGCCGGCGGTGGTCACCACGTTCTTGCCCTTGAGCTGCGGGAAGTCGGTCACGCCCGAGTCCTTCTTCGTCAGCATGCGGATGCCGTAGATGAACAGGCTGTTCGAGAAGGCCACCTGCTTCTGGCGCTCGGTGTTGTTGGTCGTGCTGCCGCATTCGATGTCGAGCGTGCCGTTCTGCATCAGCGGAATGCGGTTCTGCGACGTGATCGGCGTCATCTTGACCTGCAGGTTCGGCATGTTCAGCGTCGACTTGACCTTGTCGACGATGGCCAGCAGGTAGTCGTGGGAATAGCCCATGACCTGGTTGCCGTCCGAATACGAGAACGGAATCGACGATTCGCGGTAGCCCAGCGAAATCACGCCGCTGTCCTTGATCTTCTTGAGCGTGTCGCCATCGGCGGCCTGGGCGCCGGCGGCGACGGTGGCCAGCAGCGCGGCGGCAGCCAGGCGACGAATTTGGGTGGCCGAACGGACGGACAGTGACTTCATGGTTCGCTCCTTCAAGGGGCTTGGTTTAATAGACAGACGACTCGAGGCAATCCCACTACCAACGTATTTCCAACGTACTACCAAGTTACTTCCAACTGCTTCCAGCACAACCCGTATTTGCCCCCACCCGGGCGTTGAAACTCAGGCGGAAGCTGCACTGAAATCTTCCATGTCGATGGCCGGCGCGCGCCCGGCAAGCCGGTCGGCCAGCAGGCCGGCGCTGCCCATGGCCAGCGTAAAACCCAGCGCGCCATGCCCCAGGTTCAGCCAGAGCCCGCGCAGCCGCGACTCGCCGATCATCGGCAAGCCGGTCGGCGTGGCCGGACGCAGGCCCGCCCAGGGCTGCAGCGCGTCCAGGTCGGCGCCATCGGTCACGTTGCCGAACACCGCGCGCGTCTGCGTGACCAGCGTCTGCGCCCGCTCGCGGTCGATCACGGCCCCGCCCCGCACGATATCGGCCATCCCCGCCACGCGCAGCGTGTTGCCAATGCGCGCGTAGACGATCTTGTTCGCGAAGTCCGTCACGCTGATATGCGGTGCTTGCGCGCCCTCGGCAATCGGTACGGTGATGCTGTACCCCTTGAGCGGCCACAGCATCGGCCGGACGCCCGTGGGGCGCAGCAACGGCACGCTGCCGATGCCCCCGGACACGATCACCACATCGGCCGCGATGTCGCCACGGTCGGTGCGCAAACCCGTCACGCGGTCGCCGTTGCGCACCAGTTCGGTCACCTTGGTCCCGAACTTCAGCGTCACGGCTGGATTCCCTTGCAACAGATGGGCCAGCGACACGCAGAACAGATGACAATCGCCCACTTCCTCGCTGGGCGTGTAGATCGCACCGGCGATGTCGTCGCGGATGCCCGCCAGCGCCGGCTCCAGCGCCACCGTCGCGGCGCGGTCCAGCGCCTGCTGCTCGCAGCCCAGGCTGGCCTGGTAATCCAGCAGGCGGCAGGCCGATACATACGCCGCCGCATCGCGGTGCACCACAAGTTTGCCGCGCCGTGCAAAATCGAAACCGCCGCCCTCCTCGCGTGCCTCGGGCCGGTTGACGAACGCCTGCATGAGGTCGCGCGAATAAAAGGCGAGCCGCAGCAGCTTGCGCGTGGTGGCTTCGCTGGTCGATGCATTGCACGCCTGCACAAAGGCCAGCAGCCAGCGCCACTGGCCCGCATCCATAGACGGCCGGAAGCGCATCGGCGAATCGCGGTCCAGCAGCCAGCCCGGCACCTTGGACAGCACGCCCGGCCCGGCCAGCGGCGCCACGTAGCTGTAGCTGAGCTGCCCGCCATTGGCGAAGCTGGTTTCCTCGCCCGGCCCGTCGTGGCGTTCCACCACGGTCACTTCATGACCATCGTTGGCCAACCGCCAGGCGGTTGTCATGCCAACCACACCGGCACCCACAATCGCTACGCGCATCTGACTTGCCTTCTCTTGCCGATTCAAACGATGGGCCAGAGCGTAGAGCACCGCGCGCGGGTTGCCTAATGCCAATACGTGCCAGAATATGTCTTCAGGCTATGGATGCCGCCACTCGGGTCTTCCCGTAGTGCAAAGCACCATTTTTCCGCACCGAAACGGCATTCTTGCCGCACCACAACGATGCGTCTGCGTCAGATCGAAGTATTCCGTGCCGTCATGCTGACCGGCACCGTCAGCGAGGCCGCGCGCCTGCTGCATGTCTCGCAACCCGTCGTCACACGCGTGCTGCAGCACGCCGAGGCGTCGCTGGGCTTTCGCCTGTTCGACCGCCAGCGCGGCCGCCTGCAGCCCACGCCCGAGGCGCTGGCCCTGTATGGCGATGTCGAAAGGCTATATGGCGAGATCGAGCGCGTGCGGCGCGTGTCGGAAAGCCTGCGCCACAAGGGCGCGGGGCGCCTGCGCGTGGCCGCCACGCCCAGCCTGGCCAACCCGCTGCTGGTACCGGCCGTGCGCCGTTTCTGCGCGCGGCACCCCGACACCCAGGTACAGGTGCTGACCCACCACACCAATGAAATCGTCGCGGCGCTGCTGGCCAACCAGATCGACGTGGGCTTTGCGTTCTCGCCGCCGCGCCATGAGGCCATCACCAGCGTCACCGTGGCCACGGGACGCATGCTGCTGGCCGTGCCCCGCGCACAGCCGCTGCCCACGGGTGGGCGGCGTGGCATGGTGCCGATGCGCAAGATCATGGAGCGGCCGTTCATCGGCTACGACGACGACAGTTCGCTGGGGCTGTTGGTGCGCCAGACGCTGGCGCGCCATGCGCTGGAACCACATTCGACGCTGGAGGTGCAAACCTATTCGCTGGCCTTGGCGCTGGTCGACGCCGGCCTGGGCCTGACGCTGCTCGACGAGTACACGGCGCTGAGCGCCAACGCTGCCAACGTGGCGCTGCACGACGTGCAGCCCGAACTCGGTTTCGAAATCCATATGCTGCGCGCCAGCCATCGCGGCGCATCAAGCCTGGTCGATGACATGCAGGCCCACTTCACCGCGGCGGCGGACGCCATGGCGGCGACGCTCGACGAGCGCCTCGAAACGCCGGTGGCACAGTTCGACGCCGTCCCCCGCTGATCCACGCGCCCGATCGAGCCCGCCGCATTGAGTCGACAATTGACAGCCCACCACGCCGTGCACCATCATCAACACGCACCGACCGGTGCGTGAGCCTTCTATGTTCGTCCTGACCCTTATCCTCCTGGTGCTGGCGAGCGCGTTCTTCTCGATCTCAGAGATCGCCCTGACCGCAGCCCGGCGCACCAAGCTTCAAGTTCTCTCCGAACGCGGCGACCACCGCGCCACCAAGGTATTGCTGCTCAAGGAAGAGCCCGGCAACTTCTTCACCGTCGTGCAGATCGGCGTGAACAGCGTGGCGATCTTGGCCGGTATCCTTGGCGAGAAGCACGTCTCCGACCTGCTCTTCGACGCGCTGCTGCCCTGGCTGAACCCCGACACCGCACAGCGCGTGGCCAATATCGGCTCGTTCCTGGTCGTGACGCTGGTGTTCATCCAGTTTGCCGATCTGATCCCGAAACGCGTGGCGATGACCTTCCCCGAAGCCTGCGCGCTCAACGTGATCGGTCCGATGCTGACCTTGCTGCGGGTCTTCAAACCCGTGGTCTGGGTGTTCAACGCGGCGGCCGACGCGATGCTGAAGCTGCTGGGCATCCCCACGAAGCCCGTCGACCAGATTACGACCGAGGACATCGCTGCCATGGTCGATGCGGGCGCCGAGGCCGGCGTGCTGCACAAGCACGAGCTGCATCTGATCGAGAACGTGTTCGAACTCGACTCCAAGCCGATTACCGCGATCATGACGCCGCGCGACGACGTGGTTTTCCTGACGCTCGATGAATCGGCCGACAGCGTGCGCCGCAAGCTGGTCAAGCAGCCGCATGCGCAGTACCCGGTGTGCGGCAAGAGCGTGGACGACGTGCTGGGCTACATGGATTCGAAGGACATCCTGCAGTTGCTGCTGGCCAACGAGAATGCGTCAGTGCTGGACGACATCGGCAAGCACTACGACAAGAACGTGCTCGTGATTCCGGACACGCTGACGCTGTCCGAATCGCTGACGCGGTTCCGCGAGATGCACGAGAACTTTGCCGTGGTGATGAACGAGTACGGCCTGGTGGTGGGTATCGTCACGCTGGACGACATTGTCGGCGCGCTGATGGGCGACATCCTGTTTTCGAACGAAGACGAGCAGATCGTGCGCCGCGACGCCACATCGTGGCTGGTCGACGGCCTGACCCCGCTGGTCGACCTGAAGAAAGCGTTGGAACTCGATACGATCCCCGGCGATGACTATGTCGACACCGCGGCCGGGCTGGTCATCTATGCGCTGAAGCGGATTCCGAAGAAGTCGGAATCGATCACCGTGGCCGGCTTCCGCTTCGAGGTGCTGGACATCGACCATCACAAGATCGACCAGTTGCTGGTGTCGCGCCTGCCGGCGGCCGAGTAATGGCGAACAACAACGAGCGAACAACAGCGGCGAACGCCCAAAAACAAAACCGACCTGAGCTTGCGCCGAGGTCGGTCTGAGTTTTACTACTGTGTTTCTTGTCTGCCGGTGGTCGAAACAGTCGGCAGCTTTTTGTTTTGGCGGAGAGGGTGGGATTCGAACCCACGGTACCGTTGCCGGTACGCCTGATTTCGAGTCAGGTACATTCGACCACTCTGCCACCTCTCCGGTAACTGGGTCGTTGCGTAAGCAGCGAAGCCGAGATTATAGGGACATTGCTATCAACTACGCAAGCCCCTTTTCCAACATTTTTTACGCTTCCGGTTCCAGACGCTCGACACCGCCCATATACGGCTGCAGCGCCTTGGGCACGGTCAGCGAGCCGTCGGCGTTCTGGTAGTTCTCCAGAATGGCTACCAGCGTGCGGCCCACGGCCAGGCCCGAGCCGTTCAGCGTGTGCACCAGCTCCGGCTTGCCCTGCCCGGCACGCGAGCGGGCCTGCATGCGGCGCGCCTGGAAGTCGCCCATATTCGAGCACGAGCTGATTTCGCGGTACGTGTTCTGCGCCGGGATCCACACCTCGATGTCATAGGTCTTGGTGCTGCCAAAGCCCATGTCGCCCGTGCACAGCACCACCGTGCGGAACGGCAGGTCGAGCTTCTTCAGGATGGCCTCGGCGTGGCCGGTCATCTGCTCCAGCGCGTCCATCGACTGGTCGGCCGGCACCACCTGCACCATCTCGACCTTGTCGAACTGATGCTGGCGAATCATGCCGCGCGTGTCCTTGCCGTACGAGCCGGCTTCCGAACGGAAGCAAGGCGTATGGGCCACGAAGCGCAGCGGCAGCTTTTCGGCGGCGACGATCGCGTCGCGGACCATGTTGGTCAGCGGCACTTCGGCCGTGGGAATAAGGTAGAAATTCTCGATCGTGTCCTGGCCGTCCTCGCCGCCTACCTTGCGCGGCACCTTGAACAGGTCGTCCTCGAACTTCGGCAGCTGCCCGGTACCGCGCATCGACGCAGCGTTGACGATGTACGGCACGTACATCTCGGTGTAGCCGTGATCCAGCGTGTGGGTATCGACCATGAGCTGCACCAGCGCGCGGTGCATGCGCGCCACGCCGCCGCGCAGGAATGCGAAGCGCGAGCCCGTCACCTTCGACGCGGTCTCGAAGTCCAGGCCCAGCCGGGCGCCCACGTCCACGTGGTCCTTGACCTCGAAGTCGAACGTACGCGGGGTGCCCACGCGGCGCACTTCCACATTCTGGGTTTCGTCCTTGCCCACCGGCACGCTGTCGTGCGGCAGGTTCGGGATCGACATCATGGCATCGGCAAGCTGGCTCTGGATCTGGGCCAGGCGCTCGGCCGACGCCTTGAGCGTGTCGCCAATGCCGGCCACTTCGGCCATGGGCGCCGCGGCGTCCTCGCCCTTGCCCTTGAGCATGCCGATCTGCTTGGACAGCGCGTTGCGGCGGGCCTGCAGGTCCTCGGTCTGGGTCTGCAGTTGCTTGCGTTCGGCCTCCAGGGCCTGGAACGCGGCAACGTCGAGTTGATAACCGCGCGTGGCCAGGCGTTGGGCCACGGCGTCGATGTCTTTGCGGAACAGCTGGATGTCGAGCATGTTGCTTGGTCGGTGTGCAGTGCCGGCGACATGCCGGCGAACGCGACATTTTACTGCACCCCGATGACCGGACGGCGCCGAATCTGCGCGGAATTCCCGCGCTGTTCGGGCGTTCGGCGGCGGATCAGCCCTTTCCGCCGTCTTTCCCGCCGTCCTTGCTACCGTCCTTGGCGCCCCGGTTCTCGCGGTGCCAGGCGGCGTCGAGATCGCGCAGATGGCGCAGTTTGTCGCCGATCTTGCCCTCCAGCCCCCGTGGCGTGGGCTGGTACCAGTCCTGGCGCCGCAGGTCGTCGGGCAGGTAGTGCTCGCCGGCCGCATAGGCTTCCGGCTCGTCGTGGGCATAGCGATAGGCGTGGCCGTAGCCCAGTTCCTTCATGAGCCGGGTGGGCGCATTGCGCAGGTGCACGGGCACCGGGCGCGACTTGTCCTTGGCCACGAACGCGCGCACCGCGTTGTAGGCGTTGTAGCCGGCGTTGGACTTGGGCGCCACGGCCAGGTAGATCAGCGCCTGCGCCAGCGCCAGTTCGCCCTCGGGCGAGCCCAGCCGCTCGTATGTCTCGGCGGCATCGAGCGTGATGCGGCCCGCGCGCGGATCGGCCAGGCCGATATCTTCCCAGGCCATCCGCACGATGCGGCGCGCCAGGTAGCGCGGATCGGCGCCGCCGTCGAGCATGCGGCAGAACCAGTAGAGCGCGCCGTCTGGGTCCGACCCGCGCACCGACTTGTGCAACGCGCTGATCTGGTCGTAGAACGCGTCGCCGCCCTTGTCGAAGCGGCGCAGGTTCTCGGACAGCGCGCTGCCCAGCAGCGCCGTGTCGATGGTCTGCGACCCGGCATTGCGCGCGGCGCGCACCACGATCTCCACGTTGTTGAGCAGCTTGCGACCGTCGCCATCGGCCGAACCGATGATCAGCCCCATGGCCTCGTCATCCCACTGCAGGCCGCCCAGTTCCTCGCTGGCACGCAGCACGAGCTGCTTCAACTCGGCCTCGTCCAGGCTCTTGAGCACATAGACGGCCGCGCGCGACAGCAATGCGCCGTTGACCTCGAACGACGGATTTTCGGTGGTGGCGCCGATGAAGACGAACAGCCCGCTTTCCACATGGGGCAGGAAGGCATCCTGCTGGCTCTTGTTGAAGCGGTGCACCTCGTCGACGAACACCAGCGTGCGGCGTCCGTGCGCACGGAACTGCTCGGCGCGCTCCACGGCCTCGCGGATGTCCTTGACGCCGGACAGCACGGCCGAGAGTGCGATGAATTCGGCGTCGAACGCATCGGCCATGAGCCGCGCCAGCGTGGTCTTGCCCACGCCGGGCGGGCCCCACAGGATCATCGAATGCGGTTCGCCCGATTCGAAAGCCACGCGCAGCGGCTTGCCGGCGCCCAGCAGGTGCTGCTGGCCAATGACTTCGTCGATATTGCGCGGACGCAGGCGTTCGGCCAGCGGTTGCCGGGAACGGTCGGGAGGGTCGGAGAACAGCGAATCCGCCACGGTACTGGAGCCTTTTCTGTCGGATAGCGGCCGCCGCAGGCGGCGCGGAACGCCACAGTGTAGACCATCGGCGCCGCGCGAAAAAATTCGGGGCCTGCCCTAAAGTCGGCTGAGGATTGGCCGATAACGTCCAATGGCCCGCGTTTCATGCCCGCGGGAAGATCGACGCCGGCATACACGACCGGCGGCTCACTTCAGAACCACTGTTTGCGAATTTCGGGGATATGTATGCTGCGATACCGCATGCTGATGTTCAAGCTGAACCGGCTGGCGAGCAAGAACAAGCTCAACGGCGTGGAGGAAATCTCGCTGGCCGGCCAGTTTGCCGAATTGATCGAGTCGCAGGAAACCGCCGACCAGGTCGTCACCGACCTGTTCGAGCATGAAAACCCGCACGTGCGCCGCATCGGCCTGGCCGCCATCCGCCGCACGCGCCGCTACGGCGGCAAGTTGCTGCTGCCGGCGCTGCTGCGCCGGATGATCGACGTGGAAGGCTGGATCCGCCACGACGCGATCTGGATCATCCAGGAAGCCGATCTCGACGGCGCCGAACTGCGTGCCGCGCTGCGCCGCGTCGCCGCCAACGTGCGCCTGCCGCAAGACGCGGTGCGCGCCAAGCAGAACCCGACCGACGGTATGCTGCATGCGGCCGTGCGCGCGCGCCAGTACCTCGATGTGCTGATCGCGCGCTCGGCGGCCGCCCATAACGCGGCACTGGCGGCAGGCGGCGGATTGCCCGGCGCCACCGATGGCAAGCCCTACGCGCAGGATTCGGTCGGCCATATCGGCGCCGTGCACCGCCAGTTGCAGCGCAAGCTGGCCGGGCGCAAGCTCAAGAGCAGCACCAAGCTCAAGTTCCGCAAGGTAGAGCCGCGCTACGAGGAAAACGACAACCGGCGCTTCCTGCTCTGAGGCCACCCAGGCTGCGGCATGATGCTGCGCCGCCACAATGAGCGGCTTTGCGCGCCGATCTGAATTCTTTCGAATGCGGGCGCCGTGACGCGGCGTGCGCCGTACCATGGCTGGCAGCCGGCGACCCTGCCGGAGTCTCCTGGAGGACACGACTGCCATGGCCATCACCACCCGCATGCGCAAGAAAAAGCAGTACAAGAAGGCGGTGTTGAAACTGCGCTCCGCCATCAAGCGTGGCGACGAGGAAGCGATCCGCATCCGTCGCGAGAAACTGCAGGCGCTGCCCAAGCCGCGCCAGCGCTACGCGCGCGAATCCCTGGCCACTTCGTAGCCGCTTGCAAAAAACCCCGCATTACGCGGGGTTTTTTTATGGGATTTCGTCAGCCTTTGGCTCGATCCGTCAGCGCCTTCATCGCGTCAGCGGGCAGTGGACCGTGGCAGCTACGCTCGCCGCCGGCCTGGCCGATGATCAGCCAGACCTTGTCCGGCGTGGCCTTGGGATGCAGCACCCAGGCCGGGCCGCGCGCCGTATTGCTGGCTGGCAGGTCTTCCAGCACGCCGCTGTGCGGCGACTGCAGCAGCGCGGCGCAATCGTTCTGCGCGATACGCGTGGCCTTCAGGAAGTCCGTGTTGCCCAGCACCTCGGGCAGTGCCGTGTCCGAGCCGCGCAGGAAAGCGTCGACATCGAATTTGCTGGCATGGGTGCTCGCGCAGGCAGACAGCACCAGCGCCGCGACCAGCGCGCCGCCGGGAGCGGCGAGCCGGGAAACCTGGCGCAGGCCAGCGAGATGAAGCAAGGCGGGGGCGTCTTTCATGGCTGTCCTTGAGCGGCTTTGTCTTACTGCTTCCTCATTGCTTCATCACGTCGGCGCCCTTGGGCACCGTGAACCGGAAGGCGTCCGCCGGCAGCGACGGGTTCTTCTGGATGCCCGTGAACGTCAGCATCGTGGTGTTGCCGAACGCGTCGCGCAATTCCATCGCCTCCAGGTTACCGCTCTTGAAGCCGATGCCGATACGTTCGAACTGCGTATCCTTTGATTTCGGCGTCAGCTCCAGCCATTCCACCCCATCGCGCGTGGCGCCGTTCTTCACGTCGAAATTCTTCGACAGGTCGTTGCTACCGAACAGGATGGCGGCCGGGCTCGAACCCAGTGCGTTGTCGAGCTTGCGCTCGGTCACCTGGTTCAGGTCCTTGTCGTAGATGTACAGCGTCTGGCCGTCGGCCTGCAGCAGCTGGTCGTACGGCTTGGTATAGCGCCACGTGAATTTGCCGGGGCGCGAGAACGCAAAGATGCCGCTCGACGTGCCGGCCGTCTTGGCGTCGGCGCCCTGCCCCTTGATCTGCTTCTGCGTGAACTCGCCGCGCGCGCTCTTCACGCTGGTGACAAAGCTCTGCAGCTGGTCGGTGGCCGCGGCGTGCGCGGCGGGCATGGCGGCCAGTAGCGCCAGCGTCGCGCACAACGGCGCGAGAATGCGGTGTCGCATGGATTCCATCCTCACGAATTGACTAGTGTCCGGTTAGAGCGCGCCCGGTCTGGCCGAATTCCGCGACAGGCTGTGACCGGCGTAACAGTATATTACGCGTCACTTTGGCCGTTGCGGATGGCAAACCCGGCGCGCGGCTCAGTCGTCGCTGGTGGCGCTGCTGCCGGCCGGCACCAGGATGTCGCGGTTGCCGTTGCCCGACATGGCGGAGACCAGGCCGGCCTTCTCCATGTCCTCCAGCAGCCGCGCAGCGCGGTTGTAGCCGATGCGCAGATGGCGCTGCACGAGCGAGATCGATGCGCGGCGGTTCTTGATCACCACTTCCACGGCCTGGTCGTACAGCGGATCGGCCTCGCCGCCGCCCCCGCCAATGCCCGCGCCACCGCCCAGGCTGTCGCCCGCGCCATCGCCATCGACCAGGCCACCTTCGAGAATGCCCTCGATGTAGTTGGCCCCGCCGCTTTCCTTGAGCTTTTCGACTACGCGATGCACTTCGTCGTCAGAGACGAAGGCGCCGTGCACCCGCACCGGC
The DNA here is from genome assembly GCF_022179805.1 of Cupriavidus pauculus. Classification (GTDB taxonomy): domain Bacteria; phylum Pseudomonadota; class Gammaproteobacteria; order Burkholderiales; family Burkholderiaceae; genus Cupriavidus; species Cupriavidus pauculus_E. The sequence continues at coordinate 160,104 of NZ_BPUO01000002.1, forward strand.
ATGCCGGTACCGGGCGCCAGGTAGAGCATGTCGCCCATGCCCAGCAGCGCCTCGGCACCCTGCTGGTCCAGGATGGTCCGCGAATCGATCTTGCTGCTGACCTGGAACGCGATGCGCGTGGGCACGTTGGCCTTGATCAGCCCGGTGATCACGTCGACCGACGGCCGCTGCGTGGCCAGCACCAGGTGCAGGCCGGCGGCGCGCGCCTTCTGGGCGATCCGGGCTATCAGTTCCTCGACCTTCTTGCCCACCACCATCATCAGGTCGGCCAGTTCGTCGATCACGATCACGATCACCGGCAGCCTTTCCAGCGGCTCGGGCGCGTCGGGCGTCAGGCTGAACGGGTTCGGAATCTTCTCTTCCCTGGCCGCCGCCTCGTCGATCTTCTTGTTGTAGCCGGCCAGGTTACGCACGCCCACCTTGCTCATGAGCTTGTAGCGGCGTTCCATCTCGCCCACGGCCCAGTTCAGCGCGTTGCCGGCCTGGCGCATGTCGGTCACCACGGGGCACAGCAGGTGCGGAATGCCCTCGTAGACGCTCATTTCCAGCATCTTCGGATCGATCAGGATCAGGCGTACCTGGTCTGCCTTGGCCTTGTACAGCAGCGACAGGATCATCGCGTTGATGCCCACCGACTTGCCCGAACCCGTGGTACCGGCCACCATGCAGTGCGGCATCTTGGCCAGGTCGGCCACCATCGGCTTGCCGGCAATGTCCTTGCCCAGCGCCATGGTCAGGCTCGACGCGCTCTCGTTGTAGACGTGCGAACCCAGGATCTCGGCCAGACGCACGGTCTGGCGCTTCGGATTCGGCAGTTCCAAGCCCATGTAGTTCTTGCCCGGAATCGTCTCCACCACGCGGATCGACACCAGCGACAGGCTGCGCGCCAGGTCGCGTGCCAGGTTCACCACCTGGCTGCCCTTCACGCCCGTGGCCGGCTCGATCTCGTAGCGCGTGATCACGGGGCCCGGATAGGCGGCCACCACCTTGACCTCCACGCCAAAGTCCTTGAGCTTCTTCTCGATCAGGCGCGACGTGTATTCCAGCGTTTCGGCGCTGACGGTTTCCTGGTGGGCCGGCACGGCGTCGAGCAGCGACAGCGGCGGGAGGTCTGAATCCTGGATATCGGCAAACAGCGGCTGCTGCTTCTCGCGCTCCACGCGCTCATGCTTGGGCACGGCCTGCGGGCGCACGATCTGTACCGGCGCCGCCTCTTCCTGCTTCACGCGCTGCACTTCGACGGTTTCGGTGCGCTCCACCTTGGCGGCCGCGCCGATGATGCGGTCCTGCTTCTTTTCGCGGCGCGCCTTGAACCCGGCGAACAGCGTCTCGACGAAGCCGCCCACGTGCTCGGCCACGGACAGCCACGAGAAATGGAAGAACAGCGAAAGGCCGATGGCGAACATCAGCAACAGCAGCAGCGTGGCGCCCGAGAAACCCAGCGCCAGTTGCAGCCAGCCGCCCAGCAGGTCGCCCAGCACCCCGCCGGGGGCGCGCGGCAACGCGGCGCGCAGCGGGTACATGCGGATGGCCTCCAGGCCCATGCTCGACACCAGCGTCAGCGCAAAGCCGATCCAGCTCACCACGGTGCCGTGCTGGGCCTCGGGCAAGCGCTCGGGCAGTTCGGCGGTCAGCACCCGCCAGCCGCGCCAGCAGCGGCGCAGCAGCAGCACGCTCCACCAGTAGGCCGAGAAACCGAAGATGAAGAACAGGATGTCCGCCACCCAGGCGCCCACGCGGCCCCCGAGGTTGCGGATATCGGACACCTGGCTGGCATGCGACCAGCCGGGGTCGGCCTTGCTGTAGCTGGCCAGCACGCACAGGAAGCCGAGCGTCACGGCAAGCAGCAGGAACCAGCGCACCTCGCCAAGCAGCTTGCCGATGCGCGATGGAAGTGCCGACGGGTCGGTCCGGGTAGTCGTGGTTGCGCGAGCCATGCGTCAGGGTCTGTTCGATCGTGCGAAGTGGACGATGGCGGCCATTTTAACCTTGGCCGGCCCTATCGCCTCCATTGGAATTTGCAACAGTCGGCAAACGCCGTGCCACATATAATGCTGGTTTCGAGTGACACCGGGGCGACTGCCGCACCGGCTCACTTGCTGTCTACAGGAACGCATCATGTCCGCAAAACACGCAAAAGTGCTGATTCTCGGTTCCGGCCCGGCCGGCTACACCGCCGCCGTCTACGCGGCCCGCGCCAACCTGAACCCGGTGCTGATCACCGGCCTGGCCCAGGGCGGCCAGCTGATGACCACGACCGACGTGGAAAACTGGCCCGCTGACGCTAACGGCGTCCAGGGCCCGGACTTGATGCAGCGTTTCCTGGCGCACGCCGAGCGTTTCAACACCGAAATCATCTTCGATCACATCCATACGGCCAAGCTGACCGAAAAGCCGATCCGCCTGATCGGCGACAGCGGCGAGTACACCTGCGACGCGCTGATCATCGCCACCGGCGCCTCGGCCCAGTACCTGGGCCTGCCGTCGGAAGAAAGCTTCATGGGCCGCGGCGTATCGGCCTGCGCCACGTGCGACGGCTTCTTCTACAAGAACCAGGAAGTGGCCGTGATCGGCGGCGGCAACACGGCCGTGGAAGAAGCGCTGTACCTTTCGCATATCGCCAGCAAGGTGACCGTGATCCATCGCCGCGACAAGTTCCGCGCCGAGCCGATCCTGGTGGACCGCCTGCTCCAGCGCGTCAAGGAAGGCCGCATCGAACTGCGCTACGACCATACGCTCGATGAAGTGCTGGGCGACCAGTCCGGCGTGACCGGCCTGCGCGTGCGTAGCACCAAGGATACGTCGAAGACCGAGGACCTGAAGGTTTCCGGCCTGTTCGTGGCTATCGGCCACAAGCCGAACACCGACCTGTTCGTCGACCAGCTCGAGATGAAGAACGGCTATATCGTCACCAAGAGCGGCCTGTCGGGCGACGCCACGGCCACCAACATCCCGGGCGTGTTCGCCGCCGGCGACGTGCAGGACCACGTCTACCGCCAGGCCATCACCAGCGCCGGCACGGGCTGCATGGCCGCGCTCGACGCGCAGCGCTACGTCGAGGCGCTGAAGTAATCGCACCTTGAGCCGGCCAAGGGCCGGCACTGGCACCAGACCTTCGGGGACGCCCGCCTTGCAGCGGCCGTCCCCGATTTCCTTATAATCGGTGCCGAGTGTTATTTGAGACTTCTGCCATGCCGGACGGCGCCAAAACCCCACCCAAGCGATTCGGCCTGCACGATCTGGCCGGGCTGCGCAACGACCTGAAAGCCGATGCCGAACGGCGCGAAGCCGAGCGTGTGGCCGCCGAGGCCGCCGCAAAGCGCGCCGAGGAAGAAGCCAATGTCTTCCGGTCCAGTATCGGCACGGTCAGTTCCCTGCGCGACCGCAACCGCGTGCAGCATCCCGTCAAGACACCCGAGCCGATCCCGGTGCAATCCCAGCTCAACGACAAGGCGGTGCTTGAGGCATCCCTGTCCGACGAGTTCGACGTGGAAAACCTGCTCGACATCGACGAAACCATGTCGTTCCGGCGGCCTGGCATTGGCGAGGATGTGATCAAGAAACTGCGCCGGGGCGAATGGGTGCCGCAGGACAAGGTGGACCTGCACGGCTTGCGCAGCGACGAAGCGCGCGAGGCACTGGCCAACTTCCTGCGCCGCTCGGTGCGCAACGGCGTGCGCTGCGTGCGCGTGATCCACGGCAAGGGCATCGGCTCGCCGGACAAGCTGCCCGTCCTCAAGGGCAAGGTCCGCAGCTGGCTCGTGCAGAAAGAGGAAGTGATCGCTTTCGTCCAGGCCCGCGAGTCGCAAGGCGGCGCGGGCGCCCTGATGGTCCTGTTGCGCCAGCCCCGCCCCTGACGCCCCCTATGCACATTCACCTGCCGTTCGATCTGCTGATGGGGCGGCTGCCCCTGATCCTCCATGTCATGGAGATCACCGGGGTACTGGCGTTTGCCGTGTCGGGCGTGGTCGATGCCCGCAAGCAGCGCCTGGACGCCGTGGGCACGTTCGTCGTCGCCTTCGCCACCGCGTTCGGCGGCGGCACTGTGCGCGACGTGCTGCTGGACCGCCGGCCGTTCTACTGGGTCGAGCACGAGTACTACGTGCTGCTGATCTTTGCGATGTCGATTGGCGCGGCCATCGTGTTCCGCGTGGTCAGCTCCGTGGCCTCGAACCGCACCATGCTGGTGGCCGACGCCATTGGCCTTGGCCTGTTCTCGGTCACCGGCACCTCGCTGGCCCTGGTGGCCCAGATGACCCCGACCGTGGCCGTGATGATGGGCATCATCTCCGCCGTGTTCGGCGGCGTGCTGCGCGACGTGCTCTGCAATGAAGTGCCGATGATCCTGCGGGACAGGTCGCCCTATGCGACGTGCTCGTTCGTGGGCTGCTGGGTGTACGTGGGGCTGACGTGGCTGCGCGCGGACCAGGAGGTGGCATTATTGTCGGGCGCGCTGGTGACGATTGCGATGCGGTTGCTGTCGGTGCGGTATGGGTGGAAGTTGCCGAGTTAGAAAAACCAAGCGAAACCCGAAGCGAAATCGTTGGTTATGCGCACCCCTCTCCCGCCGTGCGGGAGAGGGGTGCAAACCGAGAGCGGGAGCCCCCCCGCCAGAAACAAGAAAGGCCGGCAAATGCCGGCCTTTCTTGTTTCTGCAAATTCAATCAAACCGCCGCTTCGTCCTGCTCGCCGGTACGAATGCGGATCACGCGTTCGATCTCGGTCACGAAGATCTTGCCATCGCCGATCTTGCCCGTGTGGGCGGCCTTGACGATGGAATCAAGCACGGTGTCCAGTTGGTTCTCGGCCACTACCACCTCGATCTTGATCTTCGGCAGGAAGTCGACCACATACTCGGCGCCGCGGTACAGCTCGGTATGACCCTTCTGGCGGCCAAACCCCTTCACCTCGGTCACCGTCAGACCGGTCACGCCTACGTCGGCCAGTGCTTCGCGCACTTCGTCGAGCTTGAACGGTTTGATGATGGCGGTAATCTGCTTCATGGTTGGCCTCTGTCTCTAAAGGTGTCGGAAGATGACAGATTCTAGCCCGAAACACCACATGCCGATTGCGGCAATGCCCACATTGCCAGCAATCGGCGTGCCAATCAGCCCGCTTCGTCGGGAATCCGGGCCAAGTCGCGCACCCAGACTGCCGACTCCCCATCGCTGGGCGCGCGCCAGTCGCCACGCGGCGACAGCGACCCGCCCGAGCCCACCTTTGGCGCATTCGGCACGCACGACCGCTTGAACTGGCTCGTGCGGAAGAACCGGTCGACGAATATGCCGAGGATCCGCTTGATTTCCGGCAGTTGATAGCTGTTGCGGGCCACATGCGGGCCGTTCGGCCAGGCGCCACGCGCCACGTCGCCCCAGGCGTGCAGCGCCAGGAATGCCACCTTGGACGGCGCGTAGCCATACCGCAGCGTGTAGTACAGATTGAAATCCTGCAGTTCGTACGGCCCGATGACCTGCTCGGTCTTCTGGCCCGGCGCCTGGTCCTGGGCGTCGCCGGCGCCGCCGCTTGGCACCAGTTCGGGGCTGATATCGGTATCCAGCACCGCCATCAGCACATCCTCGCCGCCCTGGCCGATCTGGGAAGTTTCGGCCACCCAGCGCACCAGGTGGCTGATCAGTGTCTTGGGCACGCTGGCGTTGACGTTGTAGTGCGACATGTGGTCGCCCACCCCGTAGGTGCACCAGCCCAGCGCCAGTTCGCTCAGATCGCCGGTGCCAATCACGATCGCGGCGTTGTGGTTGGCCAGCCGGAACAGGTGGTTGGTGCGCTCGCCGGCCTGCACGTTCTCGAAAGTCACGTCATAGACCGGCTCGCCGCGCGAGTACGGGTGATCCAGGTCCTTGAGCATCGCCATGCAGCTCGGCCGGATGTCGATCTCGCGCGCCGTGCAACCCACGGACTGCATCAGCTCGCGCGCCTGCTTCAGCGTGCGGTCGCTGGTGGCAAAGCCCGGCATGGTGTAGGCCAGGATATTCGCGCGCGGCAGGCCCAGGCGATCCATGGCCTTGGCGCACACCAGCAGCGCGTGGGTGGAATCGAGCCCGCCCGACACGCCGATCACCACCTTCTGGATCCGGCTCGACGACAGCCGCTGCACCAGCGCCTGCACCTGGATGTTGTAGACCTCCATGCAGCGTTCGTCGCGGCGGCGCGGGTCGGCCGGCACGTACGGAAAGCGCTCGACCTTGCGGTCCAGCGGCAGCGCCTGCGACGTGGGCAGTTCCATGCGGAACGAGACCACGTCGAATTTCTCCACTTCGTCACGATGGCGGCTCACCGACTGGCCGAACGACGTCTGGTGCATGCGTTCCCGCGACAGGCGCTCCAGGTCGACATCGGCGAACAGCAGGTGCGAGGTATCGGCAAACCGCTCCGATTCCCCCAGCAGTTCGCCGTTTTCATAGATCAGCGCCTGGCCGTCCCAGGCCAGGTCGGTCGTCGATTCGCCCTTGCCGGCCGAGGTGTACAGGTAGGCTGCCAGGCAGCGCGCCGACTGCTGCGACACCAGCTGGTGCCGGTAGCCCGACTTGCCGACCACGATATTCGATGCCGACAGGTTCACCAGCACCGTGGCGCCGGCCAGCGCCGCGAACGACGACGGCGGAATGGGCACCCACACGTCCTCGCAGATTTCGGCATGGAAGCGGAAGAACGGGATGTTCTCGATTTCGAACAGCAGGTTGGCGCCAAACGGCACCTCGGCGCCCAGCAGCGACACCGTGTCCACCACCGCGCAATCGCCGCCGCTGAACTGGCGTGCTTCGTAGAACTCCCAGTAGTTCGGCAGGTAGGTCTTGGGCACCACGCCCTGTACCACGCCATTGGCCACCACCACCGCGCAGTTGAACAACTGGTGTTCCACCAGCACCGGCATGCCGACAATCAGCGCGGCGCGAATGCCGGCCGAAGCCTCGACGATGGACTGCAGCGCCAGTTCGCATTCGCGCAGCAGCGCGCGCTGGTGGAACAGGTCATCGCAGGTATAGGCCGGCAGGCCAAGCTCCGGAAATGCCACCAACACCGCGCCGCCGTCGGCGGCCTGGCGCGCCAGGGCAATGGTCTGTTCGGCATTGTGGGCGGGATCGGCCACGCGGCACTCGGGCACGCCAACGGCCACGCGCGCAAAGCCGTGGGAATACAGGTTGTGGAAAGGGTGCGTCATGTCTGGACCCGCGAGGACGGAGGGGCATCGGGAAACGGATATGCGCATTCTACGACGCCCTGCCGCAGACTGGCGCCCACCCTCGCGACAGCGCCTGCGGCACAATTTCAATTCCGGTAGACTCGCCCCGCACCCACGCCAACCCGTTCCATGAGTGAATCGCGCCCCAACTACCGCACGGACATCGTGCTGGACCTCGCCGAGATCGACGCCGCCGACTGGGACGCGTTACTGGCCGCGCAGGCCGAACCCACGCCGTTCCTGCGCCACGCCTTCCTGCACGCCATGCATGCCAGCGGCAGCGCCACCGACGACACCGGCTGGTCGCCGCGCTTCCTGACGCTCTGGGTGCCCGACGGCAACGGGCCGGGCCGCGACCGCCTGGCGGCCGCCATGCCGCTCTATGCCAAGTCGCACTCGTATGGCGAGTACGTGTTCGACTGGGCCTGGGCCGACGCCTATCGCCAGCACAATCTCGAGTACTACCCAAAGTGGCTCTCTGCCGTGCCGTTCACGCCCGTGCGCGGCGCGCGGCTGCTGGCCGAGGACGAACTGGCCCGCCGGGTGCTGCTGCGATTTGCGCTGGCGCTGGCCGAGGAAAGCCAGTTGTCGTCGCTGCACATCCTGTTTCCGTCGGACCACGAAGCCGACCTGATGCAGGAAGCGGGCATGATGATGCGCCACGGCGTGCAGTTTCACTGGACCAACCCGGGTTACGAACACTTCGAAGCGTTCCTGGCCACGCTGTCGCAGAAGAAGCGCAAGAACATCCGCGCCGAGCGCCGGCGGGTGGCCGATGCCGGCATCACGTTCCGCCGCCTCAAATGCGCGGAGATCGACGACGCGGCGTGGAAGTTTTTCAATCGCTGCTATCGGCAGACCTACCGCGAGCATCATTCCACGCCCTACCTGAACCTGGATTTCTTCCAGCGGATTGGCGCAGCGATGCCGGAAAACCTGATGCTCGTGATTGCCACGCGCGATGGCCGCGACATCGCCAGCTCGCTGCTGGTCTACGATGCCGATCCGGCGGTCAGTACGCTCTATGGCCGCTACTGGGGTGCACTGGAGCACCACGCGTGCCTGCATTTCGAGACGGCCTACTACCAGCCGCTGGAATTCTGCATCGCCGAGGGCATCGGCACCTTCGAAGGCGGTGCCCAGGGCGAGCACAAGATGGCGCGCGGCTTCCTGCCGGTGGCCACCCGCTCCGCGCACTGGCTGGCCCATCCGTCGTTCGCCGATGCCGTGGAGCGCTTTCTGGCGCGCGAGCGCCAGGGCATGGATGCCTATCTCGACGAACTGAACGAACGCAACCCGTTCGCGCGGACGGCGGACTGAGCAGCCCGACCTACCCGCCTACCTGCTTGCGCGATTACTTACGCGGCAGGATGCGCCGCAGCGAGTCGTCGCTGAGCATGTAGTGGTGGAACAGCGCGGCCATCGCGTGCAGGCCGATGATCAGGTAAAACGCCTTGCCCACCGTTTCATGGATGCCGCCCAGCAGGTCCTTGAGCGCCGCGTCGGGCGCGATCAAGGCCGGCAGGCTCACGCCAAGCCCGGGCACCTCCAGCAGCCGTCCGTCCGCGTTCATCATCAGGATGCCGAGGATCGGCTGCGCGAACAGGAACACGTAGAGCAGCCCGTTCATGATGGCGCCGGGCAGCCGGCCCAGCCTCGAATACCCCTGCTGCGCCGGCGCGCCTCGCATCAGGCGCCACAGCAGCCATGGCACGGCCAGCACCAGCACCAGCGCGCCAGACCACTTGTGCAGTTCCATGACGACCATGCGCGCCGCCGTGCCCTTGTCGGCGAAACCGCGCAGTTCGATCGACGCGTACGCCACGGCCACCAGCACGAACATCAGCCAGTGAAATGCGATGGCCAGCGCGTCGTAGCGCGCGGACGCGGCCGGCCGAATAACGGCTCTGCCTTGCTGAACAGGCATCGGTCCTCCAGAACTCATTTTTGGAAAGCCACCAACAAAAAACCCCGCCGGGGTGGCGGGGCCTTGCGCGCTGCCAGAGGCAGGGGCGTGCTTACTTGTTGAAGTTCGCCACGCCGTCGGTGATTTCCTTGTGGGCTTCTTCGATACCAGCCCAGCCTTCCACCTTGACCCACTTGCCTGCTTCGAGTGCCTTGTAGTTCTCAAAGAAGTGCTTGATCTGGTCGAGCGTGTTTTGCGGCACGTCCGATAGGCCCTTGATGTGGGCGGTGGCGGGGCTCAGCTTGTCCATCGGCACGGCCACGAGCTTGGCGTCCACGCCCGACTCGTCGGTCATCTTCAGCATGCCCAGTGCACGGCAGCGCACCACGGCACCGGCCAGGATCGGGAACGGCGTGATCACCAGCACGTCCACGGGGTCGCCGTCGCCCGACAGCGTCTGCGGAATGAAGCCGTAGTTGGCCGGATAGCGCATGCCGGTACCAATGAAACGGTCCACGAACAGCAGGCCGGTTTCCTTGTCGGCCTCGTACTTCACCGGATCGCTCTGGGCGGAGATCTCGATGATGACGTTGAAATCGTTGGGAAGGTCCTTGCCCGGGGAGACGAGGTTGAAGCTCATGCGAGTTCTCCGAATACCTGTGGAATGGGATGGCCGGCATTATAGCGGGTCGGCCCTGACCGCTGCCTGACAACTTCCGCACCGCCATGTGGCGCGCAATGCCTTGCGCGCCCGGCCCGGTGCGCGATAATGCGGCATTCCCGATTTCAGCATTTGCTCCATAACCGGAGCCGTGGAGACCTGCATGCATGCCCAGCATTTCGTTGCCAACCGCCTGATCGCCCCGGATTCCGGCCTGCGCATCAAGGTCTTCGACCCGTCCAACGGCCAGCCGTTTGCCGAGATCGCACGCGGCAACACCACCGATATCAGCGTGGCCGTGCGCGCCGCCCGCCAGGCGTTCGAGGGCGAATGGGGCGCGATGAACCCGGCCGACCGCGTGCGCCTGCTGAACCGGCTGGCCGTGAAGCTGATCGACCACGAGGACGAACTGGCCGCGCTGGAAGCCCGCGACACCGGCAAGCCGCTGCGCCAGGCCCGTGCCGACGCGCGCGCCGTGGCCCGCTACTTCGAGTTCTACGCCGGCGCCGCCGACAAGCTGCACGGCGAGACCATTCCCTACCAGGCTGGCTACACGGTCCTGACCGTGCGCGAGCCGCATGGCGTGACCGGTCACATCATCCCGTGGAACTACCCGCTGCAGATCTTCGGCCGCAGCGTCGGCGCGGCGCTGGCCACCGGCAACGCCTGCGTGGTCAAGCCGGCCGAGGACGCCTGCCTGTCGATCCTGCGCGTGGCCGAACTGGCGGCCGAGGCCGGTCTGCCCGAAGGCGCGCTGAACATCGTCACCGGTTATGGCCACGAGGCCGGCGCCGCGCTGGCGCGCCATCCGGGCATCAACCACATCTCGTTCACCGGGTCGCCGCAGACCGGCAAGCTCGTGTCGCAACTGGCCTCTGAAAACCACGTGCCGGTGACGCTGGAACTGGGCGGCAAATCGCCCCAGGTGGTGTTTGCCGATGCCGACCTGGACGCGCTGCTGCCCGTGGTGGTCAACGGCATCGTGCAGAATGCGGGCCAGACCTGCTCGGCGGGCAGCCGCCTGCTGGTGGAGCGGCCGGTCTACGAGGCCCTGCTCGACCGCCTGTCCGGCGTGTTCGAGGCGCTGCGCGTGGGCCCGTCGGAACTCGATCTCGAATGCGGCCCGCTGATCAGCCGCAAGCAGCAGCAGCGCGTGTGGGACTTCGTGTCCGATGCGCAGCACGCCGGCATCTCGGTCATGGCCCAGGGCCAGATCGTGGGCGAGGCGCCTGAATCAGGCTTCTACCAGGTGCCGATGCTGTTCCGCGACGTGCCGCCCACGCACCGGCTGGCCCAGGAGGAAGTATTCGGCCCGCTGCTGGCCGCGATGCCGTTCGACAGCGAGGACGAAGCGATCCGGCTGGCCAACGGCACGGCGTACGGCCTGGTGGCCGGCGTCTGGACGCGCGACGGCGGCCGGCAGATGCGCCTGGCGCGCAAGCTGCGCGCGGGCCAGGTCTTTATCAACAACTACGGCGCCGGCGGCGGCGTGGAGCTGCCATTCGGCGGCACTGGCCAGTCGGGCTATGGCCGCGAGAAGGGCTTCGAGGCCCTGTACGGATTTACCACTCTGAAAACCATCGCGATTCAACATGGGTAGCATCAACTTTCTTTCAGTCGCGTTCGCGATCTTCTTCTTCTGGATGTCGTGGCACGTCAGGCACAAGCGCGCCACCAACCCGTCCGGCATGCCCCGCCTGCAGGTGTTCAAGCGCAAATGGGGCGATACGCTGGGCGACCGCATCCACTGGTGCCTCTACGTCGCCCTGCCCTTCCTGCTGGCGATCATGATGGTGGCCAACGCGCTGCGCGGCAGGGGCCCCTTCCACTAAGCAGCTTTCCGATGTTCCGCCCGTAGTGCGGCACGCGACCGCGCCGGGCTTCCACCAAGGAGACAGGCAATGACCAGACTGGCTGGCAAGGTAGCGGTTGTCACGGGCGGCGGCTCGGGGTTCGGTGAAGGCATCGCACACACGTTTGCGCGCGAAGGCGCCAGCGTGATGGTGGCCGACCTGAACCTCGACGCGGCCGAGCGCGTGGCCTCGGCCATCCGTGACGCCGGCGGCAAGGCGGGCGCGGTACGTGCCGACGTGTCGCAAGGCGACGATGTGGCCGCGATGCGCGACGCCACGCTGGCCGCGTTCGGCGACGTCCACTGCGTGGTCAACAACGCCGGTACCACCCACCGCAACAAGCCGATCCTCGAAGTCACCGAGGAAGAGTTCGACCGCGTCTACGCGGTCAACGTCAAGAGCATCTACTGGTCGGCCCATCACTTCATTCCGCACTTCCGCCAGCGCGGCGGCGGCAACTTCGTCAACGTGGCCTCCACGGCGGGCATCCGCCCACGCCCCGGCCTGGTCTGGTACAACGGCAGCAAGGGCGCGGTCATCGTGGCCAGCAAGGCCATGGCCGCCGAACTGGGCCCCGACAAGATCCGCGTGAACTGCGTGAACCCGGTGATCGGGGCCACCGGCCTGCTGGAGCAGTTCATGGGCCTGCCCGACACGCCCGAGAACCGCGCCAAATTCCTGGCCACGATTCCGCTGGGCCGCATGTCCACGCCGCAAGACGTGGCCAATGCCTGCCTGTACCTGGCATCGGACGAGGCCAACTTCATTACCGGCACCTGCATCGAGGTGGATGGCGGGCGCTGCGTCTGACCCCTGGATTTTTTTGCCAAAACAATAAGAAACACATCCCAATGAGGAGACACGCATGACAACCGCGGTCAATACCGGCGCGCACGACGCCGGCTTCGAAGACGCCACGTATCGCAAGGTCACCTGGCGCCTGGTCCCGTTCCTGCTGCTCTGCTACGTCGTGGCCTACCTGGACCGCGTCAACGTGGGCTTTGCCAAGCTGCAGATGCTCAACGACCTGCAGTTCAGCGAGACCATCTACGGCCTGGGTGCCGGCATCTTCTTCATCGGCTACTTCATGTTCGAGGTGCCCAGCAACGTGATCCTGCATAAGGTAGGTGCGCGGATCTGGATCGCGCGGATCATGATCACGTGGGGGCTGATCTCGGGGGCGATGATGTTCGTCACCACGCCGACGATGTTCTACGTGCTGCGCTTCCTGCTTGGTATCGCCGAGGCCGGCTTCTTTCCGGGCATCATCCTCTACCTGACCTACTGGTACCCGGCCAGCCGCCGTGGGCGCACCACCACGTTCTTCATGACGGCCATCGCGCTGTCGGGCGTGATCGGCGGGCCGCTGTCCGGCTGGATCATGCAGTCGTTCGACGGCCACAACGGCTGGGCCGGCTGGCAGTGGATGTTCCTGGTGGAAGGCATCCCATCGATCCTGGTGGGCATCTGGGTGCTGCTGTACCTGGACGACCGCATCGCGCACGCCAAGTGGCTCACCGCCGACGAACGCGCGCTGCTCGAACGCAATATCGCGGCCGAGGACCAGCACAAGGAGGACCCGCCGATCAGCCAGGTGCTCTCCAGCCCGCGCGTCTGGCTGATGAGCGCGATCTATTTCTGCTTCGTGATGGGCCTGTATGGCGTGAGCTTCTGGCTGCCGACGATCATCAAGCAGACCGGCGTCAAGGGCGCATTCGACGTGGGCCTGCTGACCGCCATTCCGTATGGCTGCGCGGTAGTCGGCATGATCCTGTTTGCCCATAGCGCCGACCGCCGGGGCGAACGCCGCTGGCACATCGCCATCCCCGCGCTGCTGGGCGCCGTCGGATTGGTGCTGTCGGTGCAGTGGCACAGCGACACCACCATGGCCATGGTGGCCCTGACGCTGGCCACGATCGGCATCCTGACCACGCTGCCGCTGTTCTGGAGCCTGCCGACCGCCTTCCTGGCCGGCACGGGCGCCGCCGCCGGCATCGCGCTGATCAACTCGCTGGGGAATCTCGCTGGCTTTATCAGCCCCTATGCGGTGGGTTGGCTCAAGGACCTGACCAAGAGCACGGACTCGGGCATGTATCTGCTGGCCGTGTGCATGGTGCTGGGGGCAGTGCTGGCGCTGTCGGTGCCAGCGCGGATGGTGAATCAGCGGGGGGATTGAGTTTTAGGTGTTGGGGGGTTTGGCTCCCCTCTCCCATGAAATGGGAGAGGGGCGGGGGGTGAGGGCCGGAGGTTCAAATTGCGACGCGTCGCGAATTGACATGCCGCGCCCTCACCCCCAACCCCTCTCCCGCCATGCGGGAGAGGGGAGCAAACCGAGGGTGCGTTAAGGCATCAAGCCTCACCCAGCATCTGCGCAACCGACCCCGCCGTGCCAGCCGCCTTTTCCCCGACCAGTTGCTGCAGCGTGCGCAGCAGTTCGTCTTCGTTGAAGGGCTTGCCCAGGTAGACGTTCACGCCGATCTCGGCTGCGTAGCGGCGATGCTTTTCCGCCGTGCGCGACGTGATCATGACCACCGGCATGTGGTTGGTGCGCGAATCGGCGCGTACGTTGCGCGTCAGGTCGAAGCCGTCCATGTTCGGCATTTCGATGTCGACGAGCATCGCATCGGGCATCACTTCCTGCAGTTGCCGCAGCGCGTCCACGCCGTCGCGCGCCAGTACGACCTGGTAGCCGGCACGCGTCAGCAGGCGCTGGCTGGCCTTGCGTACGGTCAGCGAGTCGTCCACCACCATCACGGTCGGCTGGGTCATCAGGCCCGGCACCGGCACGGTCGCGCCGGCATCGATGAACTCCGCCACCGCGCCAGCCGCCTGCCCAGGCGCGGGCAGCGCCGGCGCATGAGCGCCGCGTTCGCGGACCCAGCGCTGTGCCAGCACCACGGGGTTGTAGATCAGCACGATCTCGCCATCGCCCAGCGTGGTCGCGCCGGCAATGCCTTCCATACGGGCCAGGTGCGGACCGATGTGCTTCACCACCACTTCGCGGTTGCCCAGCACGTCGTCGACGTGCACGGCCACGCGCTCGGCACCCGAGCGCACCACCACCACCGGCGAATACTTGCGTCCCGATGCCATGGCGGCGCTCTCTTCCAGCAGCGCGCCGAAGTAGTAGAACGGCACCTCCAGGCCGGCCGCGCTGAAGCGTCCGGTGTTGTAGGTCTCCAGCAGGGGCTTCTCGCGGAGCTGGTGCACCTGGTCGATCATGCCACTCGGCATGGCGAACAGGCGGCCGCCCAGCGATACCAGCAGCACCTGCGTGATGGCCGTGGTCAGCGGCAGGTGCACCGTGAAGCTGGTGCCCCGGCCCGTTTCTGTCGACAGCGTGATGCGGCCGCCCAGCGCCACCGTCTCTGCGCGCACCACGTCCATGCCCACGCCACGGCCCGCCAGTTCGGACACTGCATCGGCCGTCGAGAAGCCCGGCGCGAAGATCATCTCGGTCAGGCGTGCCTCGTTGGCATCCTCGTCGGGCGCCATGAGCTGGCGCGCCACCGCGCGTTCGCGGATGCGCTGCAGGTTCAGGCCGCCGCCGTCGTCGAAGAACGTCAGCACTACCTCGTTGCCTTCCTGCTGCACTTCCAGCGTCAGCGCGCCGGTCGTCGACTTGCCGGCCGCACGGCGTGCGTCGGCCGATTCGATGCCGTGCACCACGGCATTGCGGATCAAGTGCTCGATCGGGCCGGCCATGCGGTCCAGCACCGAGCGGTCGATTTCCACGGTACCGCCCTTGATCAGCAGGCGCACTTCCTTGCCGGTCTCCGTGGCCGACTGGCGTGCCACGCGATACAGCCGCTCGGCCAACGCATCGAACTGCACCATGCGCGCCTGCATCAGGCCGCGCTGCAGGCCACGCGTCAGCCGCGCCTGCGCCGCCAGGTCACCCGACGCGCGGTCGAAGCCGCGCTGCAGGTTCTGCTCCACGGTGGCCACGTCGTTCACCGACTCGGCCATCATGCGCGTCAGTTCCTGGAATCGCGTGAAGCGGTCGAATTCCAGCGGATCGAATTCCTGGTTGTGCTGCTGATCGGCGATACGCGACGCCATCTGCGTTTCGGCCTGGATTTCGATCTCGCGCAGCTGCATGCGCAGACGCGCGACGTTGTCGTTCAGTTCGCCCAGGTAGCTGCGTAGCGCCTCAAGCTCGCTGTCCAGCCGCGCGCGCGTGGCACTGACTTCGCCCGCGTCGTTGATCAGCGTGTCCAGCGTACGCGCCTGCACGCGCACCAGTGCGCGCTGGCGTTCGGCGTCGGTCGGCAGCGCCACCGGCGTGACCGGCGCCACAGCCGCCACGGCCGTCGTCGGCACCACTACTGCTACTTCCTGCGCAGCGGGCGCCGCCACGCGGCCGTTCACCACGTCGGCATCGTCCACTGGCAGCAGGCGGCCGTTCTGCAGCGCGTCCACGTGCGCCAGGATGCGGTCGTACCACGCGTACAGCTTGCCGAACAGGTCCGGCGATACGCGCTGGCCGCGCACGCTGGCTTCCAGCAGCGTTTCCATTTCGTGCGCCGCTTGGCCCAGCGCCATCGCGCCGGCCATGCGTGCGCTACCCTTCAGCGTGTGCAGGCCGCGCAGGATCAGGCCGCCATGCTGCGCATCGTCGGGCGCGGATTCCCAGGTGCGAAGCTGCTTGCCAAGATCGGGCAACGCGCCATGGGCTTCTTCCAGGAAGATCTCGACCAGTGCCGGGTCCAGCGACGACGCGTCGGTCGACGTCTCTTCCTGCGACAGCGTGTCAGGCGAATCGGGCGTGACGTGCGCCACCGCGATCGAATCGTGGCGCGATGCCGTCGGCAGCGAGATCACCACCGCGTCGTGCATCGGTGTGACCGGCGTCAGCACTGGCGTGGTCGGCACCGATACCGGCGGCAGCGACGTGATCGGCGTGAGCTTCACCGGCGGCAGTTCCGCCTGCGGCGCCTGGGCGTCCGCGTCGATCTCCGGCAGCGGCTGGGTCTGGCCGAACAGTTGCGAGACCGAGCCTTCCTGGCCGGTCGACTGCGCAGCCGGAAGCGCGGCGCGCGGACGTACCAGCGCGCGTTCGCCAAAGTCGTTCAGGTCGCGGCACAGCGACGGATCGGCATCCGGCCAGATACCGGCCGCGAACTGGTGCAACATGCCGCGCAGGCGCTCGACAGCCATGTCCAGCAGGCGGAAATCCGCCGGATGCATGACCACGGGATGGCGCCCCAGCAACAGCAGCAGGTGCTCCAGCGCCTCGGCGATGTCGCGCACGGGCTCCAGGCCCACCGTCGACGCACTGCCCTGCAGCGTATGGGCCACGCGCAGCGCCAGCTCGCTCGGGCACGGGTGATTCTCGTGCTTCCACTCCGACAGGTCCGTGGCGAACTGCCGCAGCAGGTCGTCGGCTTCCTGCAGGTAGACGTTGTACAGCGCCAGCCCGATACGGACCGGGCCAATGACCTTGTAGCCCTCGTCCTCGTCGGCCAGCCCGCCGGACAGGCGGAACGGCAGCACGTTGCCCTCGGCGGCCACCTCGGCATCGGTATCGGCCGCTTCCGGCAGCGAGACCGGTTCGACCGACGTGGTGCTGATGGTGTCCACCGGCGCCCGCGGCGCCGACATCTGCGCCAGCAGCGCGTCGAGCGAATCCGGCTCGCCGGCAGTCGACACGCCGCCCGGTTCGCGCAGCGCATGCGCGGCCTCGACCAGCGGCGCGATCTCGCGCAGCGTCAGCGGATCGTCGCGCAGGGCCAGCGCCCATTCACGCAGCAGGTCGTGCGCTTGCAGCAGCAGTGCCGGCAATTCGGGCACCGGCTCGCGCGCCTCGGCAATCCACAGGTTCATCACCTGTTCGATAGCCCACGCGGCCTCGCCGTAGCGATTCAGGCCGACCATGCGGCTCGATCCCTTGAGCGTATGGAAGCCGCGACGCATGCGGCTCAGCACGTCGGCATCGCGCAAGGTGTCCAGCCCGCCGGACACGTCGGCGGCGATATTGCCCAGCACCTCTTCGGCTTCGGACAGGAAGATCTCAAGCAGTTCGGCGTCGATCGCGGCAGCGTCCGACGGCATCGGCGCAGCCGACGGCGCGGTGGCAGCCGGCGCGGCAACCGCCGGCAGCGGGTCGGCCAGGGCCACGACCATGCGCTCGGCGGCCGATTCGCTGCCGGCCAGCCAGGCGTGCAGTTGCGTGGTGGCCTCGCTGGCCTGGCGGCGCAGCGCGGCATCGTCGTCGATGGCGGCCTGGTCGGACACGGCCTGCAGCGCGGTACGCAGGCGCTGGATCTCGGGCGAGTCGGCATGCGCCGCCACGCGAATGGCATCCATCGCAGCTACGCGCGCCGCGCCCAGCACGCCTTGCGGCGCGGAGTCCCGCTTTTGCGCATGCGGGGCGAACGGATCATCGCCAGCGGCATCGTTCTGCTTGCGGCCGAATTCGAGCAGGTCGGCAAACGCATGCACCGCGCCAAGCTCGGCGGCGATATCGGAAAGCTGGTCGATACGGGCCGTGTGATCGGCCGTCTCGCGCAGCACGCCCAGCCGTTCCAGCACCGAGCGCACGGCCGCCAGGGCCGCTTCGCTCTCTGCGTCGATGCCCTCGGGCAGCGCGGCGCTGCCGTGGATGCGTTCGATCGTGGCCAGCAGCCCACCGAATGCCTGCGCGGCATCGTCCAGCGCGTTGCCGGCGTCGGGACGCGCGGCATTGCGGTCATAGGTATCGAGCCACGACTCCCCGCTGTCCAGTTGCGCGCGCACCTGGGCAACGGCTTCAGCACGCTGCGCCTGGGCGCCGGCGGTCTGCACCATCTCGGCCAGCCAGGCCGGCGCTTCGGCGTTGGGGTCTGCAATGCAAGCGGCCAGGGTCTCGCAGCGCGCGGCGAATTCCGCCGCCGATGCATGGCCCGACTTGCCGTGCACGCGCCACGGCATGGCCAGCGCGCGCGACAGGAACAGCGCCACGCCGCCACGGCCCAGCGCATCGCCGACCGGCCGCTGGCCGGCATAGGCCGCCACGGCCGTCAGGCATTGCTGCAGCGCCGGCTGCGCCAGCGGCATCGCGGCCTCGGCCAGCGACGCCAGCGCCAGTTCCCAGCCCGACTGGTCGTCGGTGGCCGCACGCTCGATGGCGGTGGCCGCGTGCTGCAGATTGCGCGTGTCGATCGGATCGAGCCAGCCGTAGTAGCGCTGCCGGTAATCGGCGCGCGCCACGATATGCGCGGCGTCCACGCGGTATGCCTGCAGGCTGCGCGCGATATCCATGCGCAGCACCTGCACGGCAGCCTGGACCACCGGCGGCGTGGTGTCCTCGGGGCCATCCGGCGTCAGGCCGGTACTGACCAGCAGGAAGATGGCGTCGTTCAGCAGCGCCTGCGGCACGCGCACCTGCCCCTGCAGGTACTGGCGCACCAGCAGGTGGGTACGCGCGGCAAAGCGCTTGGCCAGCAAATCGGACGGCAGCAGGCCGTGGGCCTGCGCGCGGAACACCATGGCCAGCGTGTGCCAGATGCCGCGATCGGGTGTGTCGGTAGTGCGGCGCGCATCCTGCTCGTGATTGCGCACGTCGTCCAGCGCCGACTGCAGCGGCAGCCACGCCTCGCGCAGCAGCGAAGTCTCGGTGCAGGGCGTGGGCAGGCGCAGCGCCTTCAGCAGCGCGGCCTCGAAACGCTGGCGCGCCCGCGTGACGGCCGACGTCGAACGCGTAGGCAGCACGATGCCGGGCAGCAGTTGCAATTCCTCCAGCCACAGGTCCGCCGGATGCACGCGCTCTTCCTTCATCAGCGTGAGCGTGGCGGCGTAGGGCTGGAACAGGCGCAGCGGATCTTCCGCGTCGCCGGTCATCAGGTCATCGACGTACTCGGCCAGCGCCTGCACGCCGGTGCGGAACACCGCCAGCACGGCGGTATCGGCGGCGACGGTGCCGGCATCGATGGCTTCGAGCAGCCGGCGCAGGCTCTGGCAATAGGCATCCACGCCGCGCAGGCCCACGATATGCACCGCGCCGGCGGCTTGGTGCAGGTGCTGGCCCGCCAGCCGCAGCGACGTGGTGTCGCGCGCGCCCAGCGCTTCCGGCGTCTGCCGGATCTCGTCGACATAGTGGCCAAGTTCCGTGGCGGCGTCGTCCAGCGCGGTACGCAGGCTTGGCGCCAGCCAGGCCAGTACCGACAGGTCGCGCTGCGGGGCGGCCGGCGCCGCGATTGCGGGCGCCTCCGGCGTGGCATGCGTTTGCGACGCGGCCGGGCCGGCCTCGTCGCTGGTGAGGATCGAATTCAGGGACATGACCAGTTCCGGTGCGGCCGTCAACGTACAGGCAGGCGTCAGGCGATCTTGAATCGCGACACGGAGTTACGCAGTTCCTCGGTCAGCGCGGTCAGCTGGCGCACCGACGTGGCCGTATGACGCGTACCGGCGGTGGTCTGCGCGGTCACCTGCAGGATGCCTTCGATGTGGTGTGCCACGTTGGTGGCCAGGCCCGCCTCGTGCGACGTGGTCTGTGCGATCTGTTCGATCAGCTCGGCCAGTTGGCGCGACACGCGGCCAATCTCCACCAGTGCGGAACCGGCGTTGTCCGACAGCCGCGCCCCTTCCACCACGCCCGCCGTGCTCTGCTCCATGGCGTGCACCGCGTCCTGGGTATCGGTCTGAATCGTGCGGATCAGCGCGCCGATCTGCTTGGTTGCCTCGCCCGAGCGTTCGGCCAGGCGCTGCACTTCTTCCGCCACCACCGAGAAGCCGCGGCCTGCCTCGCCGGCCGATGCCGCCTGGATGGCGGCGTTCAGTGCCAGCACGTTGGTCTGCTCGGTAATGTCCGAGATCAGCTCGACGATTTCACCGATCTCCTGCGACGACTCGCCCAGGCGCTTGATCCGCTTGGACGTTTCCTGAATCTGGTCGCGAATGTCGTTCATGCCCGCGATGGCGTTCTGCACCGCCTGCTGGCCCTGCTCGGCCGCCGACAGCGACGCACGCGCCACGTTGGCCGATTCGGCGGCGCCGCGCGACACCTGCGTGATGCGATCCGCCATCTCCACCACCGACTCGCCGGTCTGGCGAATCTGGCGCGACTGTTCCTCGGTCGTGGCAGCAAGCTGCACCGAGGTGTCCTGCACCTGCGACGAAGCGTTCTGCACCTGTCCGGCGGTCTGCTGCACGCGGCCCACCAGTTCCTTCAGTTCTTCCACCGTGTAGTTCACCGAGTCGGCGATGGCGCCGGTGATGTCTTCGGTCACGGTAGCCTGACGCGTCAGGTCGCCGTCAGCGATGTCCTGCAGCTCGTTCATCAGCTGCAGAATGGCCTTCTGCGTGGCGTCGTTGTTGCGCTTTTCGTCCAGGCGGCGCGATTCGGCCTCACGCTCGCGCGCTTCGGCTTCCAGCGTACGCACGCGCGAATCGCGCAGGTACAGCGCAGCCAGGCCGGCCAGGCACAGCAGCGTGGCCACTGCCGAGATCACCATGGCACCGAACGTCCACGGGCGGAAGCGTGCGCCATCCACGTAGGACTTCTGCAGCTCGCCCAGCTCGCCGCGCAGTGCCTCGTTGTCGTTGAAGATCTGCTGCTGCGCGCGCTTGGCGGCAATCAGGCCAGGCAGGTTCTGCAGAATGGTCTGCGTGGTCTTCTGCACCGCCTCGAAACGCTGCGAGAGCTGCTGCAGGTAGTTGCGCGTCTCGGCATCGTTGGCCGGCGACAGGCGCAGCGCTTCCGATCCGTTGGTCAGGCCGTCCAGCGTTTCGCGGAACGTATTCGTGTCCTTGCCCAGCAGGAACGCGGTTTCCGGGTTGACGCCTTCGCCAGACAGGAACTCGTTCAGGTTCTTGCCCAGGCGCTGCGTCAGCATCACCAGCTGCGCGGAGGCAGCCACCTCGCGGGTATTCGAGCCGGCCTGCAGCTTGATCGCGGCCACCTGTTCGGCCGCTTCGAGCAATTCGGGGTTCGAGGCGTTGAAGATCTGCAGCGTCTGGCCGATGGTGGTCAGAATGGGCTGCTGGGCCAGCACGTCGGCCGCGCTCTTTTCCGAACGCTTCCACGAGCCAAAGGCCTTTTCGAGCAGCGGCTCGGCCGGGCCCGACGTGGCGCTCACGTGCTTCTCGTCGCTGCCGTTCTGCAGCGCCAGCAAGTCGGCCGTCAGCTGTTCCTTGGACTGGCGCAGCTGCGTGAACGCCTGCGCGTTGCCCAGCAGCGCCACCGGCACCGCCTTGCCCAGACGCTGCGAGTGCATCAGCATGTCACCCGCGATCTCGATCTGTGCCGCGCCGTTGTTGGCCTGGCGGTTATCAAGATAGACCGACGCCAGCAGTGCCAGCAGCGACACCACCACGCCGCCCGTCAGCGCACGTTGCTGGGAAGCAAACGGGATGCCCGAGAGCCAGCCCGACATCAGCCCCCCGGGGGTCTGACCCGCACCACCCTTGCCCGCGCCGCCGCGAGCGAACACCGATGCGCGCGGTGAAGCGGCCTCGGCAGCAGCCGTACGGCGGCCCAGGCTGATCTTCTTGATTCCCATAGCAACCCTCTGTTCGTTTGTTTTTTGTTTGGCTCGTTGGTGCTCGGCGGCAATCAGGCCACGCCGCGGCCGGCTTGCAGGAATGCCGGCGCTTCCAGCAACTGGCGGATGTCCAGCACCTGCCAGTCGCGTCCGTCCCGGTCGGCAAAGGCCGCGCCGCGCCAGCCTTCCGGCTCGGCGCCGCCGGCCGGCGTCAGGTCCACCGCATGGCGCAGGCCCACCACGCGCGTAGCGATGATCCCGCAGGCCCGTTCCACATGGCGCGACAGCACCACGATCTTGCTGCCCGGCTGCACCGGCGTCGGCGCTTCGCCGCAGAACATGCCGAAATCCACCACGCCGACCAGGTTGCCCCGCGCGTTGACCAGGCCGCGATACCACGGCTGCGTCAGCGGCACCGGGGCTGGTGCACGCATTTCCAGTACCTCGCCGGTGTCCATCAGCGGCAGCAGCCAGTTGCGCTGGCCCACCAGCACGCCCAGGTAGCTGTCTACGGCGGGCAGGTTGCGGGCCTCGCGCAGGCGTCGGGCCAGCATGGCCTGATAGTCATGCAGGCGGGTCTGGCGGGTGCGGATGTCTTGGCGCGGGGCATTCATGGGCGGATACCAGTGAAACCGTGAAACCGGTGATGTAACCAGTGGCAGGGCCGCGCGCGGGCATCGCCGGCGCCCTCATGGCACGCCCGCGCCCCACGCATCGCCCCCTGGGCTGCCGCGGCGCTCAGTGCGCCAGCGCGGCGATCTTGTTCAGCAGTTCGTCGCCGTCCACCGGCTTGACGATGTAGTCGGACGCGCCCTGGCGAATGCCCCAGATCCGGTCCGTCTCCAGGCCCTTGCTGGTGCACATGATCACGGGGATGTCCTTGAAGCGGTCGTCGCGCTTGATCGCGCGGGTGGCCTGGTAGCCGTTCTGGCCCGGCATCACCACATCCATCAGGATCAGGTCGAAGGCTTCCGCCTCCAGGCGCGTCATGGCCTGTTCGCTGTTGCCGGCCACGGACACCTTGAAACCCTTCTTGCCGAGCAGGTCGGACATGAACAGGGCTTCGGTGGGCGAATCGTCGACGATAAGGATTTTGCTGATGGTCATTGTGTTGTTCCTGGATACTTTCGGGCGGCAACGGTCATGCCGCCACGGCCGTGCCCTCTTCCGGCACGCAGCCCGCCAGGCAAGCCTGCACGGCCTCCAGCAGGGCTTCGCGCGAAAACGGCTTGGCCAGATGGTTATGGGCGCCGACGAGCTTGCCGCGCGACCGGTCGAACACGCCGTCGCGCGACGACAGCATGATCACGGGAATGGCGTGGAAGCGCGGGCTTTTCTTGATCAGGGAGCAGGTCTGGTAGCCGTCGAGGCGCGGCATAAGGATGTCGCAGAAGATGACGTCCGGATGCAGGTCGCCAACCTTGGCGAGCGCCTCGAAGCCATCCTCGGCGAGCATGACCTGGAAGCCTGCCTGCGTCAGGAAGATTTCCGCCGTCCGGCGGATAGTGCTGGAGTCGTCGATGACGAGCACCTTCACAGCCGGCTTGCGCGCTGTGGGTGCCTCGCTGGCACCGGCATTGCCGCCGGCGTTGACCCCATCGACAGACGTGTCTTGTTCTGTTTGAGTGACCCGCATCATGTTCCCGCGACCCACGTCCTGCATGACACACAGGCGTAGGCATTCACTTGAGAACTTCCGCACGGCGCCAAGCATGGCTGGCCGGCGGCCCCCGATTTCCGAATTCCCAGTCAAAAAAGCCCGGCTACCCTGCCGGTGGCGGCGCGATTCTTGTCCGCGCCTGCCTGGTTACTGCATGTTCTTGTGCCGCGGCACTCCGCCTTCGATCCGCTCGCCTAGAAGGCGGCGCGGCCGGACGGATGTTCAGTTTTGCCGCAGAGTGTGACAACTCGTGGGGGGGCCGTCAATCCGGACACCCCGGCGCCACCGGCCGTTCTGTCGCTTTGGCGCGACGCGCGGCCATTTCCCGACGCTGGCCTCAGATGGCCACCATCTCGAAATCTTCCTTGCGTGCTCCGCATTCCGGGCAGGTCCAGTTGATGGGCACGTCTTCCCATTTGGTACCCGGAGCGATGCCGTCTTCCGGCGCGCCGGTGGCCTCGTCGTAGATCCAGCCACAAATCAGGCACATCCAAGTCTTGTATTCCATATGCAGGCTCTTGCCAGTCTCCATTAAAATCCAGCGCATGATGGTACCCAATCGGCGCCGACGACGCCACCCATGGGCTGATGCAAACGGCCCAATATCGCCGCGTTCGTGCAATTTGGCGTGCAGATGCCGTCTGAACGGCACCCTTTCGGACACGGTTGCCCGTATTTCGGGGTAACCGGCCGCAAGGCACCCAAACCGCCCGCCCCCCGGCCGGACGCCTGTCTATTCCAGTCTCACTTTTGGCCAGATTCTCATGTCCCGTAACCAGCAGCTCTTCGACCGCGCCCAGCAGACCATTCCTGGCGGCGTCAATTCGCCCGTCCGCGCCTTCCGTTCCGTCGGCGGCACGCCGCGCTTCATTACCCGGGCCGAAGGCGCGCACATGTGGGACGCCGACGGCCAGCAGTACATCGACTACATCGGCTCCTGGGGACCGATGATCGTCGGCCACGCCCACCCGGACGTGGTGCGCGCCGTGACGGATATCGCCGCACAGAGCTTTTCGTTCGGCGCCCCCACCGAGGCCGAGATCGTGATGGCCGAGGAAATCTGCAAGCTGGTGCCGTCGATCGAGCAGGTGCGGCTGGTGTCGTCGGGCACCGAGGCCACCATGAGCGCGCTGCGTCTGGCGCGCGGCTTCACGGGCCGTGACCTGATCATCAAGTTCGAGGGCTGCTACCACGGCCATGCCGACAGCCTGCTGGTCAAGGCCGGATCGGGCCTGCTGACGTTTGCCGACACCACGCAGAACGCGCCGTCGTCGGCCGGCGTACCCGCCGACGTGACGCGCCACACGATGGTGCTGGAATACAACAACGTGGCGCAGTTGGAAGAAGCGTTCGCGCGCCACAAGGGCGAGATCGCGGCCGTGATCGTCGAGCCCGTGGCCGGCAACATGAACCTGGTGCGCGCCACCGACGCCTTCCAGAAGGCCATGCGCAACCTGTGCAGCGAACATGGCAGCGTCCTGATCTTTGACGAAGTAATGACTGGCTTCCGCGTGGCGCTGGGCGGCGCGCAGGCGCACTACGGCATCACCCCCGACATGACCTGCCTGGGCAAGGTGATCGGCGGCGGCATGCCGGCGGCGGCGTTCGGCGGCCGGCGCGACATCATGGCCAAGCTGGCCCCGCTGGGCGGCGTCTACCAGGCCGGCACGCTGTCCGGCAACCCGCTGGCCGTGGCGGCCGGCCTGGCCACGCTGAAGCTGATCCAGGCCCCGGGCTTCTACGACCGCCTGGCCACCCAGACCCGCAAGCTGGCCGACGGCCTGACCGCCGCCGCCCGCGCCGCCGGCGTGCCGTTCTCGGCCGACGCCATCGGCGGCATGTTCGGCCTGTACTTCACCAACGACGTGCCGGCCAGCTTCGCCGAAGTAACCAAGGCCGACGTCGGCCGCTTCAACCGCTTCTTCCACGCCATGCTGAACGAAGGCGTCTATCTGGCCCCGTCGGCATTCGAAGCCGGCTTCGTGTCGGCAAAGCACGACGACGCGATCATCGCGCGGACGATCGAGGCAGCGGAAAAGGCGTTCAAGGCCGGTTAATTGCGTCTAGCAGTGTTTCGCTCCCCTCTCCCGCAGCGCGGGAGAGGGGTTGGGGGTGAGGGCAACGAGGCTCTACTTGCCGACGTCGTCGAAATTTGACACGCCAGCCCTCACCCCCGCCCCTCTGAGAAAATCTCCAACGCCTGATGCAGCGCCACGAGCTGGTCCCCCAGTTCGGCAGACGCCTGCGTCATCGGCGCGCGCAATACCTCACGCAGAGCCCCCATCCGCGCCAGCAGCGCCTTGACCGGCGCCGGGTTCGGCTCCGCGAACAGCTTCTGGATCAGCGGTATCAGCGCATGAAACTGGCGTCTTGCCTCGTCCATCCGCCCATCGCTCACGGCCCGCCAGATGGCCACGAACAACTCAGGCCGGAAATGCGCCGAGGCGATGATCGCGCCCTGCCCGCCCAACGCCAGCGTGCCCAGCAGCTGGTGATCCTCCCCGGCCAGCACTGACAACCTGCCATCTGCAATCAGCGCCTGCGTGGTCTGGCTGTTGCCGCCGCAATCCTTGATGGCGACGACATTGCCGTGCCCGGCCAATGCCAGCAACGTTTCCAGCGTCAACGTGGCACCCGTGCGATACGGAATGTCATAGAGCACGAGCGGTGCGCGCGAGGCATCGGCCAGACGCTCGAACCAGTCGCGCAAACCGGACGGATGTAATACGGCGCGGGGGCCAGCACGCCGGCAAGCGGCCGGTTGCCAAGCCAATCCAGCCGGGTCATGACATGGCCGAGATGATTGCCGGCCAGCACCGCCAGTTGCTCGGTGTCTTCCAGGGCCGCGGCTTCGCCCGTGCTGCCACACACCACAAACCCGGCCAGCCCGCTGACGCAGTAGCGCGCAACCAGGCGCCGAAGCGCGGCATGGTCGAACGCGCCGTTATCCAGGAAGGGCGTGACCAGCGGCAGCCAGATGCCGTGGATACCAATTCGTGAAGCATGCATCGATACGTCTCCAGATCGACCGGTTCAGGAAACCGTCGATGCGCAACGTTGCAGGACACACTGGGAAGATAGAAAGAGGCGGGACCGCCCCTCCAGCCAAGGTGCTGTTCCGTCGCCCATCTGACGGAACAGCGCGCTCCGGTCAGACGAGCGACTGTTTTTTGGCTTTGGCGCGCGCGACCAGGCCCGACGTGCCCAGGACGGGAACGGACGGGACAACGAACTGAATGGCGTGGCGCGGCATGGGCATGAATCTACCGGGCTGGCTCGATACCCGTCAAGCGCCACGGCCGACGAAAACCCGGCTCCCCTCTCCCGCATTGCGGGAGAGGGGTTGGGGGTGAGGGCAAGCGGCTCTGCTGGCCGACCCCCGTCGCAATTTGACTCGCCGGCCCTCACCCCCGCCCCTCTCCCGGAGGGAGAGGGGAGAAAGTCCACCGGTCAGAAAAAAGTCCACGCTGCGCTACACTCCAGAATTGCCCGTCCCGGTACACCGAAGGAGCCCCGATGCGCACTGCTTCCACCCCTGCCCTGTTCCGCTGGCTCGTGCTTGGCCTGCTGGCCAGCCTGCTTTCCGCCTGCGGCTATAACGATTTCCAGAAGAAAGATGAGTCGGTGAAAGCCGCGTGGGGCGAGGTGGTCAACCAGTACCAGCGCCGCGCGGACCTGATTCCGAACCTGGTGGCTACCGTGAAGGGTTACGCCAGCCACGAGCGCGAGACGCTGGAGGCCGTGACCAAGGCCCGGGCGCAGGCCACCAGCATCCAGGTCACGCCCGAGACGCTGAACGATCCCGAGGCATTCGCTAAATTCCAGCAGGCGCAGGGCCAGTTGACCGGCGCGCTGTCGCGGCTGCTGGCGGTGGCCGAGAACTATCCGAACCTGAAGGCCGATGCCGCGTTCCGCGACCTGCAGTCGCAGCTCGAAGGCACCGAGAACCGCATCACCGTGGCGCGCCAGCGCTACATTGCCGCCGTGCAGGACTACAACGTGCTGGCCCGCAGCTTCCCGACCAACCTGACGGCGATGGTCTTCAAGTACCCGGTCAAGCCCTCGTTCACAGTGGAAAACGAGAAAGCCATTTCCACACCGCCGGCCGTGAAGTTCTGAGCGCCGTCGAACGGATCGCCATCATGCGCAAGCTGGTCACGCTGTGGTTCCTGGCCATCGTGCTGGCCCTGCCGGCCTGGGCCGCCGACGGCTTCGTGCCCGTGCCGCCGCTCAATGCGCGCGTGACCGACCTGACCGGCACGCTGAGCGACGCGCAGCGCAGCGCGCTGGAAAACGTGCTGACCGAGTACGAGCAGCAGCGCGGCAGCCAGATATTCGTGCTGATGCTGCCGACCACCGAGCCGGAGACCATCGACGCCTACAGCATCCGCGTGGCCGATGCCTGGCGCGCGGGACGCAAGGGCGTGGACGATGGCGTGATCGTGATCGTGGCCAAGGACAACCCGGTCGGCCTGCGCAAGATGCGTATTGAGGTGGGGCGCGGCGTGCAGGGGTCGCTGACCGATGCCATGTCGGGGCGCATCCTGCGCGATGTCATGGCGCCGCACTTCCGGCAGAACGATTTCTACGGCGGGCTCGCCGCCGGCATCTCGGCCATCCAGGCCACCATCGACAAGGAAGGGCTGGCCGCGCCAGACCGCCGTGCGCGGCAAGGCAATGTCGACATGGCCGACTGGCTGCCCGTGCTGTTTCCGCTGGCGATCATCGTGTTCTTCTTCCTGTCGGCCATGCTGCGGCGCGGCGGCCAGCCGCACGTGGTGACCGGCCGCCGCGGCTGGCCCACCGGTGCTGCCGGCGGGCTGGGCGGCATGACCGGCTATGAGGTCGGCCGCCACTGGGGATCAGGCGGCGGCGGATTTGGTGGCGGTGGTGGTGGCGGCGGATTCGGCGGCGGAGGCGGTGGTGGCTTCGACGGCGGCGGCGCGTCGGGCAACTGGTAAAGGAGACGCCGATGCAAAAGCACAAGGCTGCGCGCCCGCCATTCAACCAGTCGCTCAAGCGCGCGCTGCGCCATCTGGGCACCGGACGGGGCACGGCACGCAAGGCGTTTCCCGACGAGGCGCGGCACCAGTTGCAGGTGGCCGTGCACAAGGGCGAACAGCATCATCGAGGCGAAGTGCGCGTGGTGATCGAAGCCAGCCTGCCGGTGGGGCTGGCGTGGCGCGGCACCTCACCGCGCGACCGCGCCCGCGCGCTGTTCGGCGCGCTGGAGGTCTGGAATACCGAGGACCATTCCGGCGTGCTGCTCTATATCAACCTGGCCGATCACGCCGTGGAGCTGCTGGCCGATCGCGGCATCGACGCCCGCGTGCGCCCCGAGGCGTGGCAGCAGATCTGCGTGGAACTGACGCAGGGCCTGGCGCACGACCTGTCCGTCAAACCCGTGCTCGACGCCATCGGCAAGATCCACGCGCTGCTGACGCAGCACTTTCCAACCAGCAACGGCCACAATCCCAACGAACTCGACGACCGGCCGATCATTCTCTGACCGGCCGCGCCGTTACGGCTTTTTCTCCAGCAGGTACCAGATCGCGGCCAGCACCTGCACGGCTACCAGTCCGCCCCACACCCACAGGTGCGCGGTCAGCGGATAGTGGCCGTTGGTCACCGGGAAGAAATCGAGCACGAAGCCGATACCCACCTGGAACACGAACGTGGCCAGGAACACGGTCAGCGTCATGGCCGTGGTGGCACGGCCGATCAGCGCATCGGGAAAGCGCCGCGCCAGCAGCGCGTAGGTCAGGATGCCGCTGGAGCCGAACACGCCGTAGGCACCCCACAGCAGTCCCAGCGGGATAAACGGCAGGTGCGCCATCAGCAGCCCCTGGACGACGATGAACGACATCATGCCGAAGCCGGCAAACGCGTACAGGCTGATGCCGCGCCGTTCCAGATGCCGCGCGGCCCAGCCGGCGCCGACGCAGCCCGCCATCATCGCCACGCCGATCACCGACACCAGGCGCGCGCCCTCGGCTGCATCCAGGCCCTGCACATCGCGCATGAACGCGCTGACCCACAGCGTCTGCACCGCCAGGAAGATGCCCTGGTTCAGCAGCGTCAGCGGCACCACGCGCCAGAACCGTTCGCTGCTCAGGATCAGCCGCGTGCCACGCATCTGCTCGGCAAAGCTTTCCTTGCCCTCGCGCGGCACGTCGGGCACGCCGAACCACAGCAGCACGGCCATGCCGAACGAGATGGCGGCGAGCCCGGCACTGAGCGTGCGCCAGTCGGTCCACGACAGCAGCCACGACAGCGGCGCGCCCACCACCACGGCACCCAGGCCGCCGATGGCCATGACCAGTCCATTCAGCAGCGGCATGCGCGACAGCGCAAACCACATCGACAACGCCTGAATGGCCGCGCCCAGGCACACCGACACGCCTACGCCAATCAGCGCCCGGCCCACGGCCAGGCCCACCATGCCCGGCGCCCAGGCAAACACCAGCGACCCGGCCACGGCCAGCATCAGCAGCGCGGCCTCGGTACGGCGCGGGCCGAAGCGGTCCAGCAGGATGCCGGCTGGTAGCTGCGCGCAGGCGAATCCCAGGAAATAGAAGCTGGTGAGCAGGCCCAGGTCGCCGGCGGTCAGGCCCAGTTCGCGCGTCAGATACGGCGCGAAGCCCAGGTTCACGCCACGGAAGATGTACGACACCAGGAAGCCGAGCGAGAAGAACGCCAACACACGCCAGCGTGCCGGCGAGGCGTGGTTCGGGGATGCGGCCGGGGCGGCCGGCTGGGCGGAATTGGCAGCGGAAGCAGTCATGTCCTGCATTGTGATCACCACCGTGGTGCAAGACCAGCGAAAGATACCTGCGGCAATTGTGAGTAGAATTTGACGACTTTCTCGCCCCCCGACATGGTCAACAGCCGCCCCCACCTGCCCCCTCTCCAGGCCCTGCGTGCGCTTGAAGCCGCCGCGCGGCATCGCAGTTTCTCGCGCGCCGCCGAAGAGCTGGCGCTTACCCATAGCGCCATCAGCCACCACATCCGGGCCCTGGAGGACAACCTCGGCACCAAGCTGTTCCAGCGTACCGGCCTGACCATGACGCCCACCAGCGCCGGCGCACGGCTGGCCGAACAGGTACGCGGCGCGCTGGACCAGCTGGAAGTGGCGCTACGCGAGGCCAGCGACGTGGCCGGTCCGCCCGTGGTGCGGCTGCAGGTCAGCGTGATGGCCGACCTGGCCAATGCCTGGCTGATCCAGCGGCTGCCCAGCCTGCATGCGCTGGCGCCCGAACTGGATCTGCATCTGCGCCTGCACGCCGAGATCTCGCCGCCCGACCCCTATTCGGTCGACGTCGGCATCTGGCACCAGCGCGTGGACCTGCCCGGCTTTGAATGCCACAACCTGATCGACGACTACGTGATCGCGGTGGCCAGCCCGGCGTTGCTGGCCAAATACCCGGGCTTCACCGAGGCAGACCTGCCGAAGCTGCCGATGCTGCGGTTCGCGCTGCGCCCGTGGCGCGACTGGCTGCTGCAGGCCGGTCTGCCGCCCGAGGAACCCGTGCGCGGCCCGATCTTCCAGGACGCCGGGCTGATGCTGCAATCGGCAGTGGCCGGCCTGGGCGTGGCCACGGCGCGCACGCAGCTGGCGCGCGACTACCTGGCCAGCGGCCAGCTTGTGCAGATCGGCACCACGCGTATCCCGTCGAGCCTGCCTTACTGGGTAACCTGGCGCGAAGGCAATCCGCGCGAAAAGGCCATCCAGCACTTTCATGCCTGGCTGCGGGCCCAGGTGGAAGAATCTTCACTGCCTCCGTCACAGCACTGAAACACCGCTGCGCTAGCGCGGCCCTATGTGGCCCAACGCACGCTTCATGACCGTAACAGGATGGATCACAAATTGCCGGAGGTTTCATCTCTGCAACCATTTCGCCAATGACCCGAAACTGAAGGGTTTTCGGCCTGGCCTCCACCATCTGGACGAGGCCTCATGTCCGATACGCCACCGCCAAATTTTGCACCGGACAAAAGGATGAGCCCGCCCTCGGCTCTGCGGGGCGCATTGGGGACACCGCAACGCCGCCAGGCGTCGCCGCGCGTACATCCAATCGGCTGAGCCGAACCGCCACGCGAGGCCCCTCCCACGAGGTACGCCGCAGCAAATGCCTGTTCAGGCGCTTCACAAATGCAACGATTTTGACCGGATACGCCCGATGAGTGTCCACCCGGATGCGCCACATCGAAAAAGGCGTATTCGACACTTTATAAGAGCACAATGCATCACAAAGTCTTGCAATAGATACACACGAATTTCTCGAAGTGCGCCTTCGTCCCCGTACAGATCCAGATACATCTGGTTACACAGTCTCGCAAACGACGCACGTACCAAAACCCGCCTCCATATAAATCAAACACTTAGGGTCAGTGGCACGATCGTCGCTGTATGTCCGGCACAGGGTCACCGGCGAACACCGCAACAGACGGCACCGCTGCAAGGGCCAGGAAAACAGAGCACAGCGCAGGAAGGACGGGGAAAAACGGGCGATGGCCTACCAGCCGGAACCCGAAGGGAGCAAAAAGCGGCAGGCACGCTGCAGTGCCGACCGGACCCCAGGCGAACCCAGGTCGCAGGGGTCAGCAGGTTGCAGCAAATTCAGGTGCGGGTCTGATCCCTGGAGAAGTTCTGGATCAGGTCTGCAGTGCCCAACAGGGTGCCAGATGCCACCGGGAGTGGCGCACGGCATCGGGCATCGGCGAGGCGTCGTCAGGCATTGCCTGCGGGGCTTTTCCCCTGAGCCAGGTGGGACCGGCACAGACGCCACGGACAGTGGCAGCTGTCTGGTTTGGCCTCGGTCGGTTTCCGGCCGGAACCTTGTGCCCGACCTCCAGCGGGCGCTTTTTTCCACTAACCATGACGTCAAGGAGAAGGACATGAAAACCATGTTCGAAGGCATCAAGCGTTTCGCCCAGGAGGAAGACGGCGCCGCAGGCATTGAATACGCCCTGCTGCTGGCTTTCGTGGCCCTCTGCATGGTCGCCGCAGGCCCGGCCGTGAAGACCGCCGTGACCAAGATCTGGACGGATATCTCGACCAAGCTCACGACGGCCGCCGGCTGAACAGGCCATGAAAGCCATGTTCGAAGGCGTCAAGCGTTTCGCCCGGGAGGAAGACGGCGCCGCAGGCATCGAGTACGCCCTGCTGCTGGCTTTCGTGGCCCTTTGCATGGTCGCTGCCGGCCCTGCGATGAAGGACGCCGTGACCAAGATCTGGACGGATATCTCGACCAAGCTCACGACGGCCGCCGGGTGAGCCCCGAGCGGTCCGGTGCGACGCGCCACGCACCGGACCGCGGCCACGCCCTGGCGCTTTTTTTCTCTTTTGCATGAGAGGCTGCCATGCCCAACATGGACATCGTCACCGTCTTCCACCCGCTGACCACCGCCTGCTTGCTGGCCGTGCTTGGCGTGGCGGTGGTGACCGACCTGCGCAGCCACAAGATTCCAAACCGGTTGACCGTGACTGGCACCCTTGCCGCGCTTGCACTGCAGATGGGGTTGCACAGCGCCGGTAACGGCGCCTGGCAGTGGGCCACCGGACTTGCCGCCGGGCTCGCGCCATTCGTCGTCTTGTACTTCGTGCGTGCCGTGGGCGCGGGCGATGCCAAGCTGATGGCCTGCATCGGCGCGATGACCGGCCCCGGCGCCGTGCCCGAGATCGTGGTGGGCACGTTGCTGGCCGGCGGCGCGCTGGCGCTGGGCGTGATGGTGTACCGGCGCGAAGCTCGCCGCACGCTGCACTCGGTGCTCGGCACGCTGCTGTGGATGCCATTCGCGGGCCACGCACCGGCCACGGCCGCGCCGTCAGCAGAACCAGGCGCCCAAACGAGTACCGACAGCGGTGCCCAGAGGATTCGAACCGTCAGACGCCTGCCCTACGCGGTGGCCATCTCGGCGGGTGTGGTACTGGCGATGACGGGCGTGCTCTAGCGGCCCGCGCATCACCGGCAGAACGATAGAGGCCCGGCACAACGGGCCGAGGAACGGGAGAAACATCATGGCCAGGAAGCTTCGCAACACAGTCGGCCCCGCGCACCCGCGTCGCTGCCCGTCACGCCAGTACAACCGCGCGCCGCGCACCGAGGTGCCCGCGCAGGCCGCGCGCACCGTGCGCCAGCACATCGGCTGGGTGTTCCACCACTAGCCGCCGCTCACCAGCAACCCGCAGCAGCCAGCAGCACCGCATCGCCGCATTGCTACCAGATCTGGATGGCGCACCGCCCACGCGGTGCCGCCAGGGGCGCCTGCATGCCCGCGCCGGGCCACCAGGCATCGCATGAAAGAGGGAGGACCATCAAATGAGAAACGTACGCACCCTGTTGATGTTGCTGGTCGCGGCCCTCGCTGGCCTGGCGGCCGTTGTGCTGGCCTCGCGCTGGATGGTGGAGCAAAGCGCCGGCACCACGGTCAAGGTGGCCGTGGCCAACACCGACATCAACCTCGGCCAGCGCCTGGCGCCCGAGTTCGTCAAGCTGGTCGACTGGCCGCGTGAAAGCCTGCCGCCCGGCGCGCTCAACGAACTGAAGGCGGTGGATGGCCGCGTCACCAAGGCCAGCGTAATGCGCGGCGAGCCGATCATCGAATCCAAGCTCACGCCGGCCGGCACCAAGGGCGGACTCTCCGCCGTGATCGCCGACGGCAAGCGTGCCATCACCGTGCGTGTGAACGACGTGGTGGGCGTGGCCGGCTTTGCACTGCCGGGCAGCTTCGTCGACATCATCGTCAACACCCAGAAGGACAACAAGCCCAGCGGCGGCTCCGAGACCGAGCAGTCGATCTCGAAGATCGTGCTGGAGAAGATCCTGGTGCTGGCCGTGGCGCAGGAAGTGAACCGCGACGAGACCAAGCCGAAGGTGGTGAACGCCGTGACGCTCGAAGTCTCGCCCGAAGAAGCCGAGAAGCTCGACCTGGCACGCAGCGTGGGGTCGCTCTCGCTGGTGCTGCGCAACCAGATCGAGGCCCGGCCCGTGGCCACCGCCGGCGCCACCAAGCGCAGCCTGCTCAACGAACCGGTGGTCCAGGCCGCGGCACCGGCCACGCCGATCGCCAAGGTGATCCAGGTGGTCCAGCGCATTGCCGAACGCAAGGTCAATACCAATTGCGTAGGCGTCATCAGCGGCATGAACCAGGACAAGGAGTGCTTCTGAACGTGCGAGCCAGCACGCCGGAAGTCACCAATCGGGGGAAATCATGAAGACCAGCCACACATCGTCAGGCCGCCCGCGCAAGCCGCACGCACGCGGCGCCGCGAAACTGAGCGCAGTCTCGGCACTGGCCATCGCCAGCGTCTGGCTGGCCAGCGCCCAGGTGCAGGCCGCCGAAGAGGCCGCCGCCGCGCAACCGACGCGCATCGCCGCCAACGGGCCCATCCAGCTCACCATCGGCGCCACCACGCCCCCGCCCGCCGCCGCGGATACCGGCGGCGGACGCGGCCCGAGCTGCGTGGGCGCGGCCGCCGAGCCCGAGCAGGTGACGGTGCCGGTGGGCAAGTCGCGCATGCTGCCGCTGCCCGAGCCGGTGAAGACCCGCACGCTGGGCAACCCGAGCGTGGTGCAGGCCATGCTGGTATCGCCGCAGACCATGTACCTGCTGGGGCTGGATGTCGGCACCACGAACATGATCGTGCAGGGCCGCAGCGGCCGCTGCACCGTGATCGACGTGACGGTGGGCGCCGACCCGGCGGGCCTGCAGTCCACGCTGCGCTCGCTGCTGCCCGGCGCGCGCAACGTGCAGGTGGCATCGGCCGCCGACAGCCTGGTGCTGAGCGGCAACGTGCCCGATTCGTCCACCGCGCAGCAGGTGATGGACATCGCCAACGCCTTCGTGATGCGCCAGAGCCGCAGCCCGCTGCAGGCGCCGCCGCAAGCGCTGGGCGCGCCGGCCAATGCGGCGGGCAACCCGAACATGATGATGCCGATGGGCGGCGTCATGATGCCGATCACCGCCACGCAGAACAACAACGGCATGCCGGTGCGCAGCAACAAGCTCATCAACATGATGACGGTGGACGCGCCGCAGCAGGTGATGCTCGAAGTCAAGGTGGCCGAGGTGTCCAAGACGCTGATCGACCAGCTTGGCGCGGCCGCCAACATCCAGGGCGCGTTTGGCAGCTGGCAGTTCGGCCTGCTGGCGAACTTCCTGTCCGGCGCCCCGTCGGCGCTGACCGCCATCAAGAACAACAACCTGCCGCTGGCGCTGCAGCTCGACGCACAGAAGGGTGACAGCCTGGTCAAGATCCTGGCCGAACCGAACCTGATGGCGATCAGCGGCCAGGAAGCCAGTTTCCTGGCGGGCGGCAAGGTGTTCATCCCGGTGCCGCAGTCGAACTTCGGCGGCGTCACCACGATCGTGCTGCAGGAAGAAACGTTCGGCGTGGGGCTCAAGTTCACGCCCACGGTGCTGGCCAACGGCCGCATCAACCTCAAGGTGGCGCCTGAAGTGTCCGAGCTGTCGCCCACGGGCGTGGCCGTGACGGCGCCGAACACCTCGGGGTCCACCATCCTGCCGCTGATCAACACGCGGCGTGCGGCCACCACGCTGCAGGTGATGGACGGCCAGAGCTTTGCCATCGGCGGCCTGATCAAGAGCAACGTCACGGGCAGCCTCAAGGGCCTGCCCGGCGCCGGCGAGCTGCCGGTGCTTGGCAACCTGTTCCGCAGCACCAGCTTCCAGCAGGACCGCAGCGAACTGCTGTTCGTGGTCACGCCGCGCCTGGTGAAGCCGCTGCCGCCGAACTACCCGTTGCCGACCGATTCGTTCGGCCCTCCGATCAATGGCGAGGTCTACATCAACGGCAACATGGAAGGCCATCCGCAGCGCCTGCCCGACAACCGCCAGCCGCCCGCGATGCCGGCCGGTCCCGCCGCACCGACGCCGCCCGCCAGCCCCGCCACGCCGACCACGAACATCGGCCCGGCGCCGACGGCCAGCGCCCAGCCCGTGAACGTGCAGCCCATCCAGGCACGGCCGCTCGACCCGCGTCCCGCCGATGCGCCGCCCGCCACCGGTGGCTTCATGCCCACCGCCGCGCTGCCGCCCGCGTCGCCGTCTATCGCGGCCTCGGGCAGCACCCAGTGAACCGACTTCGACAGGGGAACATCATGATCTCGACCACTCGACTGCTTGCCCTTGCCGCCGGCGCCCTGCTCGGTGCCGGCCTGACCGGCTGCATGAGCACCTCGCCCGTCTGGGACGCGCACTTCGGCGAATCGGTGCGCACCGTGCGCATGATGCAGACGCTGAACCCGAACGCGAGCTACACCAACACCGACCCGGTCACCGGCGTCGATGGCCGCGCAGCCACGTTCGCGATGGACCGCTACGGCCAGTCGTTCAGCAACCCGCCCACGGACGGCAACACGTTCGTGATCGGCATCGGCAACGGCAACGGATCGCACTGACCGACTGCACTGACAGAACTCACTAACGCTGCCCCGCCCTACGCGGCGCCAACCACAACGACCACCCGAGGAGAGCCGACATGGCAAAGCTGATACTGGTCTCCGCCGACGATACGCGCGCGCGGCAGATGCTGGCACTGGCCCAGCAGGCCGACACCCGGCGCCAGCCGCAGCTGGTCTGCGTGGACCCCGCCAAGGCGCTGGGCATGCCGGGCCTGGTGCACTCCACCGACTTCGTGGTGCTGCAGGCCGACGAGTTCGATATGGAAGTGCTGCAGCACCTGCGCCAGCGCTTTCCGGAACCCGGCGACGTGCCGTGCATCCTGGTGACGCCCCAGCCGTCGGCCGAACTGCTGATGCGCGCAATGCGCATGGGCGTGCGCAGCGTGCTGCGCTGGCCGCTGGACCCGCGCGAGTTCAACGAGGAACTGGCGCGCCTGGACACCCGCGATCAGGCCGAGGCCACTACCCAGGCCCGCACGTTCGCGTTCGCATCGTGCAAGGGCGGCAGCGGCACCACGTTCGCGGCCGCGAACTTTGCCTTCGCCGTGGCCGCCCAGCGCGGCAAGCGCGTGCTGCTGGTGGACCTTGACCAGCAGTTCGGCGATGCGGCCTTCGTGGTCACCGACAAGACGCCTCCGGCCACGCTGCACGACATCTGCCACCAGATCGACCGCCTCGATGCCGCGTTGCTGGACGCCTGCGTCACGCACGCGCATCCGAACCTCGACGTGATTGCCGGCGCCGGCGATCCGGTCAAGTCGGCCGACGTCAAGGCCGCGCACCTGGAACGCATTCTCGACCTGGCGCGCCCGGCCTACGACGTGCTGGTGTTCGACCTGGGCCAGGCCATCAACCCGGCGTCGATCATGGCGCTGGACCACAGCGACACGATCCATCCGGTGGTGCAGCTCACGCTGCCCTACGTGCGCGCCGGCCGGCACATGATGGAAATCTTCCATTCGCTCGGCTATCCGATGGACCGCATGCAGGTGCTGGCCAACCAGTTCGAGAAGCACTCGGCCATCACCATCCGCACCATGGAAGACACGCTTGGCGCGCGCATCATGCACACGCTGCCTACCGACGCCAAGACCGCCCGCGAAGCCGCCAACCAGGGCGTGCCGGTGCCGCAGCTCGCGCCGACCAGCGCGGTGTCCCGCGCGCTGCAGCAGATGGTCGACACCGCCTTCCCTGCCACGGCGAAGAAGGACGAAGGGCTGCTCGCGCGCTGGCTTCGCCATCGCGGCGACACCACCCAGCCGCTGCCCGTGGGACGGCACGCATAACAGATCAGGAGAACCGACATGTCACTGCGCGCCCAACTCTTCGAGAAAGCCGGCGAAACCGTGCCCGAACGCGTCAACGAGCGCACGGTGGACCGCGGACCCGACCGCACCGCCGATCGCCCCGCCAACGGCAGCGCCGCCACGGCGGCCTACCAGCAACTGAAGCTCGACATCCACGCCACCATCATCGAGCGCGTGGAACTGGAAAAGCTGCAACGCCTGTCGCCCGAGCAGGTCAAGCGCGAGCTGGCCATGCTGGTGGAGCGGATCATCGAGGAACGCAATATCCCGATCAACGAGGCCGAGCGCCGCCGCCTGGTGTCCGACGTGCGCGACGAGATGCTGGGCTACGGCCCGCTGGAGCCGCTGCTGGCCGACCCCACCATCTCGGACATCCTGGTCAACACGGCCAGCAAGGTCTACGTGGAACGGCGCGGCAAGCTGGAACTGACCGACGTGACGTTCCACGACGACGCCCACCTGATGAAGGTGATCGACAAGATGGTGTCGCGCGTGGGACGGCGCGTGGATGAATCGAGCCCGATGGTCGATGCGCGCCTGCCCGATGGCTCGCGGATCAACGCGATCATCCCGCCGTCGGCCGTGGACGGCCCGCTGCTGTCGATTCGCCGCTTTGCCGTGAATCCGCTGATGGTCAAGGACCTGGTGGAACTGCAGACGCTGACGCCGCCGATGGCGCAGCTGATCGAGGCCATGGTCAAGGCCAAGCTGAACATCCTGATCTCGGGCGGTACCGGCAGCGGCAAGACCACGATGCTGAACATCCTGTCGGGCTTCATCCCCGACACCGAGCGCATCGTGACCATCGAGGACGCGGCCGAACTGCAATTGCGGCAGGACCACGTGCTGCGGCTGGAAACGCGCCCGCCCAACATCGAGAGCCGGGGCGAGATCACGCAGCGCTCGCTGGTACGCAACGCACTGCGGATGCGGCCCGACCGGATCATCCTGGGCGAAGTGCGCGGCGCCGAGGCGCTGGACATGCTGCATGCGATGAACACGGGCCATGAAGGTTCGCTGGCCACCATCCACGCCAACAGCCCGCGCGACGCGCTGACGCGGCTGGAGAACATGGTCAGCATGGCCGGGCTGTCGCTGCCGCCGCGCACGATGCGCCAGCAGATCACGTCGGCCATCACGGTGATCCTGCAGGTGTCGCGCCTGACCGACGGCCGGCGCAAGCTGATGAGCATCCAGGAAGTCACCGGCATGGAAAGCGATGTGGTGAACATGCAGGAGATCTTCACGTTCAAGCGCACCGGCGTGGATGCCGAAGGCCGCGTCAAGGGCTACTTCTGCGCTACCGGCGTGCGGCCGCATTTCTCTGACCGGCTGCAATCGTTTGGCCTGTCGGTACCGGACCGGCTCTACGAGCCATCGGTGCGCTTCGACGTCTGACCATCGTCCACCGCCACGCGGAGACCCGCCATGGATAACACTCTCATCGCCTTTGGCGCCTGCCTGTTCGTGGCCATCGTGGTGGCGATCACGGTCGGGTACCAGTGGTGGCAGCGCCGGCACAGCGAGGCGGCACGCCGCTTTGGCCGCCGCCTGCGCGCCGTGGCCGCCACACCCTGGCAGGACGAGGCCACCGCATCGATCATGAAGGCACGCGCGCTGGCGCAGACGCCGTTCATGACCGCACTGCTGCGCCGGCTGCCGCACAGCGACGCACTGGACCGCTGGCTGATGCAGTCGGGCCTGCACTGGACGGTGTCGTCACTGGTCACCATGACGCTGCTGCCGCCGATTGCGCTGTGGATCGTCGGACGCGTGCTGGATGTGCCCGAGGCGCCCGTGGCGGTCTGCGCGGTGGTCTGGCTGGGCCTGCCGGCCGCCTACGTGCGCCACGCGCGCAACAAGCGCCTGATGCGCATCGAGCAGCAACTGCCCGAGGCCGCCGACATGATCAGCCGCGCGCTGCGTGCCGGCCATTCGTTTTCCAGCGCACTGGACATGGCCGGCGACGAACTGCCGGATCCGATCGGCGCCGAGTTCCGCGCCACGTTCGACGAGATCAACTTCGGCACGTCGATGCACGACGCGCTCAGCGCGCTGGCCGACCGCGTGCCGCTGCCCGACTTGCGCTACCTGGTGATTGCCGTGCTGATCCAGCGCGAATCGGGCGGCAACCTGGCCGAGATCCTCGGCAACGTCAGCCACATCATCCGCGAGCGCATGAAGCTGATGGGCCAGGTGCGCGTGCTGTCGGCCGAAGGCCGGCTGTCCGGGATCATCCTGGCGCTGCTGCCGTTCGCGGTGGCGGGCGCCATGTACGTGCTGAACCCGGAATTCCTGGACCCGCTGGCCGACGATCCTGCGGGCCCGTGGGTGGTCGGCTACGCGCTGTCGCTGATGGCGATGGGGCTGGTCTGGATGCGCCGCATCGTACGGATTCACGTCTGAAGCCAAGGAGCCGACCATGAAAGCCGGACAGATCCTGATACTCGTGCTGACCTTCGTGCTCACCTTCGGCGCGGTGCTGGTCGCCATGCTGCTGGCGCAGCCCAACACCATCCGCCGGCGCATCACGCAAGCCACCCAGGCGCCGGCCGAAGACGCCATCACCCCGGACCTGCAGGAAGAATGGCTGCAGCGCATGGTGCGCGTGTCGCGCCCGCTGGCCAAGCTGGCGGTGCCGAAGGAAGGCTGGGACAACTCCACGCTGCGCACCCGCTTCATGAACGCGGGGTGGCGCAATCCGTCGGCGATTCCGGTCTACTTCGCCGCCAAGACGCTGCTGGCCCTGGTGTTTCCGGCGGTGCTGTTCATCGCCACGGGCGGGGTGCTGGTCGAGGACAACCCGCGCATGCTGCCCACGGCCATGCTGGCGATAGCGATTGCCGGCTTCTACCTGCCCGACCTGGTCCTGCGCCGCCGCATCGCGCGCCGCCGCCAGGAGATCTTCGAATCGTTCCCCGATGTGCTGGACCTGATTACGGTGTGCGTGGAAGCGGGCCTGGCGCTGGACGCCGCACTGCT
This sequence comes from Cupriavidus pauculus, assembly GCF_022179805.1. Lineage (GTDB taxonomy): Bacteria > Pseudomonadota > Gammaproteobacteria > Burkholderiales > Burkholderiaceae > Cupriavidus > Cupriavidus pauculus_E. Next base: position 201,564 of record NZ_BPUO01000002.1, read on the forward strand.
CAAGGTAGTGGAAGAACTGCGCAGCAGCGGCACGGCGCTGTGCGACGAGCTGGAGCTGCTGGTGCTGGAACTGCGCGCCGGGTTGTCGCGCGAGAAGGCGCTGCGCAACCTGGCGCTGCGCACGGCGGTGGAAGACGTCGACATGCTGGCCAGCATGCTGATCCAGGCCGACCGCTTCGGCACCAGCATCGGCGAGTCGCTGCGCGTGCAGGCCGACACGCTGCGCACGCGGCGCCGGCAGCGCGCCGAGGAGCGCGCGGCCAAGATCGCGGTCAAGCTGCTGTTCCCGCTGATCTTCTTCATCCTGCCGTCGCTGATGGTAGTGCTGCTTGGGCCGCCCGCGCTGCAGTTCTACCGCTCGCTGATGCCGTTCATGATGGGACAGGGAGACTGATCATGCCAGGACGCCTGAGGATCTTGCGCGGTGCCCGCAGCCAGCGCGGCGCCAGCGCGGTGGAGTTTGCGCTGGTGGCGCCAGTGTTCTTCCTGCTGCTGTTCTCGATCGTCGACTTCGGCGCGATGATGTGGGCCAACCTGACCATGCAGCACGCGGTGCGCGAAGGCGCCCGCTACGCGGTCACCGGACAGACGGGCCTCGATGCCAGCCAGAGTCCGGCGCGCTACCGCGCCGTGCTGGAGAAGATCCAGGACAGCTCGCTGGGCGTCTACGACATGTCGCAGGCCAAGGTCACCACCTGGGTCAACGGCTCGTCGACGCCGAACGGCGCGGGCATGTTCGGCAACGCTGGCGACATCATCGTGATCCAGGTGACATGCGACTGGCCGCTGATGACGCCGCTGGTGGCCGCCTACTTCAAGGCCAACGGCGGCAAGTATCACTTCAGCGTGGCCGCCACCATGCGCAACGAAGCGTTCTGACCGGACATCCGGCCTCAGGGAGTACCGCCATGACCACCAGGCTCCATCGTCAACCGCAGCAGCCACGCGCGCGCCGCCCGCTGCGCCAGACCCGGCGCGGGAAGATGCGCGGCATCGCGGCCATCGAGTTCGGCATCCTGCTGCCGATCTTCATCTTCCTGACGCTGCCCGTGATCGACTTCGCGCGCGCCATCCAGGCCAACCTGATCCTGACCAACCTGACACGCGAAGGCGCCAGCCTGGCGTCGCGCAGTTCGCAGTTGCCGCAGACCATCATGGATTCGCTGGCCCAGACCACGCCACCACTGAACATGGCGCAGCGCGGCACGATCTACATCACCAAGGTCATGGGCAATGCCGAGAACTGCAACAAGAGCGGCACCAACTGCACCGTGCGCAATATCGTGCTGGAACAATATCGCTGGACGGACGGCTGGGGCATCGGCGGCGGCGCGCCGGGCAGCAAGGTCTACGGCTGCGGCAGCTACAACAGCAGCGACGGCTCGTGCAAGAACCTGCCCTCGGCGGGCACCGGATCGCCCACGGCCAACGCCATGACCGGCAAGCTGACCGACGGACAAGTCATCTACGTAGTGGAAAGCTGGTACCGCTTCAACATGTTCTTCCAGGGCCTGACCATGGGCGTGCTGCAGATGCCGACGCTGGGCCCCAATCTCTATTCGTCCACCACGTTCTGAGCCGCGCGAAGGAGACCATCATGACAGCTCGACGCATTCCGGCACGGCCGCACGCACAGAAGCCACGGCAACGTGGCCAGATCACGCTGATCGCCGCCGTGCTGATGATTGGACTGGTGGGCGCGGCGGGCCTGGGCATCGACGGCGGCATGGCCTACATGACCAAGGCACGCCTGAACGCCGCCGTGGACTCTGCGGCCGTGGCCGCCGCGCGCGCCGTCACCAACGGCACCACGCAGTCCGAGCAGACCGCCGCCGCACGCCAGGCCGCCACCGACTTCTTCAACGCCAACTTCCCGGCCGGCTACCTGCGTGGCACGCCGAAGCTGAACACGCCCAGCGTCACGTTCGACCAGGGCAAGGTCACGATCGCGGTGTCCGCCACGGCCACCATGCCGCTGTCGCTGATGAAGGTGCTGGGCTTCCAGAACGTGGCGGTGGCGGCCACGTCCACGACCATCCGCAAGGACCTGGACATGGTCTTCGTGATCGATTCGTCAGGATCGATGAAAGACGTATGGAGCACCGTGCGCAGCAACGCCAACAGCTTCCTGAACCAGTTCAGTCCGTCGACGGACCGGGTCGGGCTGGTGCATTTCTCGTCGGGGGCTGTCTCCGACGTGGCCATCCGCACCACCACGCGCGGCTTTGACCGGCCCGCGATGCAGACAAAGATCACGAACCTGTCGAACGGCGGCTACACGAACTACGCCGAAGGCATGTGGCAGGCACGCAGCCAGCTCAACAGCATTACCAGCACCAACCGCTCCAGCCTGCGCGTGATTGTGTTTTTCTCCGACGGCAATCCGAACACGATTGCCGCGGCCTACAAGACAGTGGGGGGCACCAACTGCACGGGCGGCATCATGTCCGAAGGCATCAAGAACAACGATGACGTCAACGGCTACTTTGCCTTCGACAAGCAGGACTCGGAGGTCAACAGCAGTTGCGACGACGGCACGCTGACCAGCAACGAACTGCCCAAGCAGATTCCCCAGTACTACAACGCCCACGACCCGGCCGATACCGAATTCCTGATGGTAGGCAGCCAGCCCAAGACCGTGACGGCGGCGGCGGATAGCAAATCGATTGCACAGAACATCTTCAACGCGTCGTACAACGTGCCGCTGGCCATGGCGTCGTCGCTGCGCACGCAGGGGGTCTATATCTTCACGCTGGGGCTGGGCGGCAATGGCTCCCTCGATGCGGACCTGCTAAAGCGGATGGCCAACACGGCCGACGCCACCGGCTACAACAAGAACCAGCCGACCGGCATCTACTGCTACGCGGCCACCATCAACGACCTGCGGCCATGCTTCTCGAAGCTGGCCTCTGAGATCCTGCGCATCTCGCAATAGCCCAAGGGGCGCGAGCACGCAGGCAGCGATTGCCGACGGGGGACCGTGCGCCCTCTCCGGGTTGTTCCCGGGGAGGGGTCGCACGGGCGGCAATCATGGGACAATCGGCGCATCGCGGCCAGCGTTGCCGCCAGCGGGAGTCCCCATGAAACTACGCATCCTCAGCGACATCCACCTGGAACACAACACGCCGGACGCCATACCCGACTGCGCCGCCGACGTGGTCATCCTGGCCGGCGACATCGCCAACGGCCGCGACGGCATCGACTGGGCCGCCCGCACCTTCCGCCAGCGCGTGCTCTACGTGCCGGGCAACCACGAGTACTACGAGAGCGCCTTCGATCCGGTGGACCGCCTGATGGCCGACGGCGCAGCCGACACCGCCAACGTGACGCTGCTGAACGGATCGGTCGCGGAGTTTCCGGACGCCGACGGCGGCCCGGTGCGTGTGATCGGCGCCACGTGGTGGACCGACTACGCGCTCTATGGCGAGAACCGCATCGACGAGGCCATGGCCGCCTGCGCCAAGGTGGTGGTGGACCATCGGCTGATCGCTACGGCCGGCGACGACGGCCAGCCGCGCCCGTTCACCCCCGCCGACGCGCTGGCGCGCCACCGTGCCGCCACGGCGTGGCTGACCGATACGCTCGCCCAGCCCTTCGACGGCAAGACCGTGGTGGTCACCCACCACGGCCCCGACCTGGGCAGCCTCGACGCCCGCTACGCACACGACATCGTGTCCGCCGGCTTCATCTCGCGCCGCCCCGACCTCGTGGCCCAGGCCGACCTGTGGATTCACGGCCATACCCACACGAGCTTCGACTACTGGATCGACGACACGCGCGTGGTCTGCAACCCGCGCGGCTATATCTCAAGGCGCCATGGCACGCCAGAGAACCCGGTGTTCGATTGGGGGAAGGTGGTGGAGGTTTAGCTTGACCCGCCGCCGCGTCCGGTTTGCTCCCCTCTCCCGCAAGGCGGGAGAGGGGTTGGGGGTGAGGGCAAAGCGGTTCTGCTTGCCAATCACGTCAGCAATTGACCCGCTGGCCCTCTCCCCCGCCCCTCTCCCGGAGGGAGAGGGGAGAAAACACCAGGTGATTTCTGCCAAGCCACCACCCCAAAAAACAAAAACCCCCAAGGGCTTTCACCCTTGGGGGTTTTTTCAGACAGGCTCGATGGCCCGGCTGTCAGGCGTGATTTACATCATGCCGTCCATGCCGCCCATGCCACCCATGCCGCCCGGCATTGCCGGAGCCGATTCTTCCTTCGGCGTTTCGGCAACGGCGCAGTCGGTCGTCAGCATCAGCGAAGCCACCGAAGCGGCGTTCTGCAGCGCGGTGCGGGTCACCTTGGTCGGATCCAGCACGCCCATTTCCACCAGGTCGCCGTACTCGCCCGAAGCCGCGTTGTAACCGTAGTTACCCTTGCCTTCGATGACCTTGGCCACCACGACCGAAGCCTCTTCACCGGCGTTCAGCACGATCTGGCGCAGCGGCTCTTCCATGGCGCGCAGCACGATCTTGATGCCGGCGTTCTGGTCGGGGTTCTCGCCGGTCAGGGCCGAGATGGCAGCGCGGGCGCGCAGCAGGGCCACACCACCGCCGGGGACGATGCCTTCTTCAACGGCAGCGCGGGTAGCGTGCAGTGCATCTTCCACGCGGGCCTTCTTTTCCTTCATTTCGACTTCGGTGGCAGCGCCAACCTTGATCACGGCAACACCGCCGGCCAGCTTGGCCACGCGCTCTTGCAGCTTTTCACGGTCGTAGTCCGAGGTGGCTTCTTCGATCTGGGCGCGGATTTGCTTCACGCGGCCTTCGATCGCCGATGCGTCACCAGCGCCGTCGATGATGATGGTGTTTTCCTTGCCGATTTCGATGCGCTTGGCTTGGCCCAGGTCCTGCAGCGTGGCCTTTTCCAGCGTCAGACCGATTTCCTCGGCGATCACCGTGCCGCCCGTCAGGATGGCGATGTCTTCCAGCATGGCCTTGCGGCGGTCGCCGAAGCCCGGAGCCTTGACGGCGGCGGTCTTCAGGATGCCACGGATGTTGTTCACCACCAGCGTGGCCAGGGCTTCGCCTTCCACGTCTTCAGCGATGATCAGCAGCGGGCGGCCAGCCTTGGCCACTTGCTCCAGCACCGGCAGCAGGTCACGAATGTTCGAAACCTTCTTGTCGAACAGCAGAACGAACGGGCTGTCCAGTTGAACAACCTGCTTTTCCGGGTTGTTGATGAAGTACGGCGACAGGTAGCCGCGGTCGAACTGCATGCCTTCCACGACTTCCAGCTCGTCGGCCAGCGACTTGCCGTCTTCCACGGTGATCACGCCTTCCTTGCCAACCTTGTCCATGGCTTCGGCAATGCGCTCGCCGATCGAGGCGTCGCTGTTGGCCGAGATCGCGCCAACCTGGGCGATTTCCTTGCTGGTGGTGGTCGGCTTGCTCAGCTTCTTCAGCTCTTCCACGGCCGAGGCCACGGCCTTGTCGATGCCGCGCTTCAGGTCCATCGGGTTCATGCCGGCGGCCACGAACTTCATGCCTTCGCGAACGATCGACTGGGCCAGCACGGTTGCGGTGGTGGTACCGTCACCGGCGTTGTCGCTGGTCTTGGAAGCCACTTCCTTGACCATCTGCGCGCCCATGTTCTGCAGCTTGTCCTTCAGTTCGATTTCCTTGGCCACGGACACGCCGTCCTTGGTCACGGTCGGGCCGCCGAAGCTGCGCTCCAGCACAACGTTGCGACCCTTCGGGCCCAGCGTCACCTTCACTGCGTTGGCGAGAATGTTCACGCCTTCAACCATCTTGGCACGTGCGGCGTCGCCGAACACTACGTCTTTTGCTGCCATGTTCTGAATCTCCGAATCTGGAATGACCGTTCCAGGCTAAAAAAGCGGAACGGTCGGAATCTGGTGTATGTCTGGTGAGAGACGGGTGTCGTCTTACTTGTTGACGACAGCCATGATGTCTTCTTCGCGCATGACCAGCAGTTCCTGGCCATCCACCTTCACGCCCTGGCCGGCATACTTGCCGAACAGCACGCGGTCACCCACCTTCACGTCGAGGGCGATGTTGTTGCCCTTGTCATCCTTCTTGCCCGGGCCAATGGCGAGCACTTCGCCTTGATCCGGCTTCTCGGCTGCATTGTCGGGAATCACGATGCCGGACGCGGTCTTGGTTTCGTTGTCCAGACGCTTCACGATCACACGGTCGTGCAGAGGACGCAGGTTCATACGGACTCCTAAATACAAAAAAGTGAGTTTCAGTTCACAAGATGGCCGGCTTCCGAATCGTTTCGGCGCGGCCATCTGGTTTTCGGGATACCGCAGGGAAGTGGCCAACTGGCTGTTAGCACTCTCCCCCAGCGAGTGCTAATTATAGGGACGGGGTATTTCGTTTTCAAGACGAGACCTGAATGGGTGTTTACCCGTACACATGGCAGGATCCTCCCGGAAACCCCTGGCGCCGCGTCAACATGTGCCCGGAAAGGCCCGGAAAGCCGCTGCCCGCCGCCCGGTCGTGTCCCCGAAAAGCCGCGCTGCCGCGTTGCCTGATGCAACCCCTGTATTCCGCCTTGCCCAGACCAGCCATGTCTCGCCAACCCCTTGCTACCGCCCTGCCGGGCTGGATCGTCCTGATCGGACTGTTCCTGACCGGCCTGCTGTCATGCCAGGCCGCCCTGGCGCAATGCCAGCCCCGCCAGCCGGCCGCCGGCCCCGGTGACAGCGCCGGCGCCCGCCCCCGCATCGGCCTGGTGCTGTCCGGCGGTGGCGCGCGCGGCTATGCCCACATTGGCGTGCTCAAGGCGTTGGAGCGGATGCGGGTGCCGGTGGACTGCATTGCGGCCACCAGCATGGGCGCGGTGGTGGGTGGCCTGTACGCCAGCGGCCTGGGGGCTGACGAGCTGGACGCCCGGCTGGCCAAGGTCAACCTGGCCGACATCGTGTTCGACCGCAATGAACGCGCGCAACTGCCGCAGACGCTACGCGAGGACGATTTCCGGTATCCGATCGGCATTTCCGCCGGACTGGGCAAGGACGGCGTCAAGCTGCCGGTCGGGCTGGTGCAGGGCAACCGGCTGCTGTCGCTGCTGCAGGACTGGACGGCCGCCTGGCCTGGCGATGTGGATTTCAACAGCCTGCCGGTGCCCTTCCGCACCATCGCCACCGACCTGGGCACCGGCGCGCCCGTGGTGCTCGACCACGGGTCGCTGCCGCGCGCGATCCGCGCCAGCGCCGCCGTGCCGGGGCTGTTCGCGCCGTTTCCGGTGGATGGCCGCACGCTGGTCGACGGCGGGCTGGTCAGCAACCTGCCGGTACAGATGGCGCGCGACATGGGCGCCGATATCGTGATCGCGGTCAACGTGGCCACGCCGCTCGACGATCCCTCGAACCTCGATTCCCCGGCGGCCGTCACGCAGCAGATGGTGACCATCCTCACCAACCAGAACGTGGTGGCGCAGAAAGCGCTGCTCGGCCCGCGCGACGTGCTGCTGGAGCCCGACCTGGGCACGCTGACATTCTCGGACTTCTCGCACGCGCACGACGGCGTGCAGCGCGGCGAAGCCGCCGCCCAGGCCAGCGCGCCCCGGCTGGCCGCGCTGGCCCTGCCCCGTGATGCATGGGACGACTACGTGGCCGCCCGTGCCGCGCGCGTGGCCACCGTGGCGACGCGCCGGGTCGATGCGATCGAGGTGCATACCTCGGGCCGCATCCCGCCTTCGTATGTGCGCCAGTACCTGCGCACGCGCGAAGGCGAGCGCTATGACGCCGCCGCCATCAACCACGACCTGAACCAGCTGTCGACCACCGGCGATTTCGAGACCGTCACGCAGGAGCTGGTCACCGAGAATGGCCGTTCGGTGCTCAAGGTCGATGCGCAGGAAAAATCGTGGGGTCCGCAGTTCCTGCTGTTTGGCTTTGGCCTGTCCACCACCTTCGACGGCAAGGGCGCGTTCAACCTGCAGCTCGGCCACCGCTATCCGTGGCTCACCCAAGGCGGGCTCGAATGGCGCAACGACGTGGTGCTGGGCAGCAGCCAGGCCAAATGGCATACCGAGCTGCGGCAGCCCGTGTTCGACCGCCTGGGCTTCTATATCGCGCCGTACCTGGAGTACGGGCGCAAGCACGTGGATATCTATCCCGACAACGGGCCCAGCCGCAACGCCACGCCGCTGACCGCCGTGCGCGTCGATACGGCCATCGCGGGGCTGGACTTCGGCCTGCCGATCGGCCGTCTGGGCGAGTTCCGGCTTGGCGCCAACTACCAGCAGGTGCGCTACTACTCCGACTATCTGGTGGGCGGCCCGCTGGTTGGCCGCTTCAGCGCGTCGGTGCGGCAACCCGTGGTGCGCGCCGAGCTGACCATCGACCAACTCGACGATCCGCTGTATCCGCGCAAGGGCTACTACTTCAATGCGGTGAACCAGCTTTCGTTCGGCGGCGTCGACAACAGTTTCGACGACGTGCACGCCAAGGCCCTGTGGGCGGTCAGCCATGGCCGCCATACGCTGAACCTGGCAGCCGAGGGCGCCATGACCTACAACGACCACCGCTCCGACAACAGCGTCAGCGGCGGGCTGGGCTTCACGCTGGGCGGATTCCAGCGGCTGTCCGCCTATGCGCCGGACCAGTTCTCGGGCAACTACCTGCTATACGGCCGGCTCACCTACCTGAACGAATTGCGCGAATTCACGCTGCCGGGCCTGCGCACGACGGTGTTCGGCAGCAGTCTGGAAGTGGGCGATGTCTGGCTCAGGCGGCGCAACTTCGGCAGCGGCCCGTACAAGTCCAGCGCCAGCGTGTTCATCGGGGGCAACAGCGTGATCGGGCCGCTCTACTTCGGCTTTGCAGCCGCGCCGGCCGGCGTGTGGAACATCTACCTACAGCTGGGGCGCGTGTTCTGACGGGCTGTCCGGGCTGGTGGGAATGACCGGGGTGCCAGGCAGCGCCGGCGCGTCCACGGCCCGGCGCGCGCGCAGCCGCCCGGCGCTGGCTTCGAGCCCCAGGAACTCGACCACGCTGGCCATGACCTGTTCGCGGTCGTTGTCCACGCAGATCATGTGGTAGCTGTTCTCGACCACCACGCCGCGCGACTTCGGCACGTTCGCCAGCAGGAAGTCCGCCGAGCGCACCGACGTCAGCTCGTCCTCGCGCGCATGCACCACCAGCGTCTCGCATGGCACGCGCCGCGCGCCGTCCAGCACCCAGCGCCGCAGGCGGTCCACCTGGCGCACGCAGGTCAGCGGCACCCAGCGATAGTGGAAGTTGTCGCCACGTTCGAACTTGGCCTTGACGATGGCGCGCACCAGGTCGTTCTTGATGCCGAACGGTTCGTTTTCTTCCACCTTGATCCGCGCGGGCAGCACGGGCAGCCGGTAGACGACATGGCGCAGCCACCGGTAGGGCGGCGTCGACCAGCCATCGATGAAGACCGGCGCCGACAGCACCACGAGGCGGCCCTTGCGATGCTGGCGTCGCTCGCACAGCACGGTGGTCAGCAGCGCGCCCATGCACATGCCGATCACGTGGAAGGTTTCGTACTGGTCCACCAGCGCGTCGTACGCCTCGGTCACCGCGTCGATCCATTGCTCGGCGCGTACAGACAGCAGGTCCTCGGGCGTGCCGCCGTGGCCCGGCAGCGTAACGGCGTGCGTTTCCACGCCGCCGCGCCGCAGCACCTTGTGCATCGGCCCGAGGTCGTACTGGGTACCGCCCAGGCCGTGGATCAGCAAGGCGCCAGTGCGTGGCGCCTGTTCCGTCGTCATGCCGCGCGCCGTCCCTCGGTGTCGTGCCGCGCCACGATGCGCCAGGCGCCGGCCACCAGTGCCACGGAGTCGTCGCCGTCCATTAGCGGGCCACTCATGTCGACCACGGTCGTGCTGCTGCCAGCCGGCAGCAGCACCCGGAAGGTCAAATCGCCACCCACCTCACCCGCGCTTTCGCGCAGCCAGCGACGGCGCACGGCGGCCCGATCGTCGGGATGCACGCTGGCCAGCACGTCGTCCAGCGTGGCGAATGCCGCCTCGGACAAGCCGAACACCTGTTCGACACTGCCGCTCCAGCGCAGCCGGCCGCTATGCGGGTCGAGGTTGTAGACCAGTTGCCCGCTGGCAGCCAGCGCCAGGTCCACGTCGTTCTGGCGGCGTGCGGCGGCCTCGTGCAATTGCTCGCGCGCGGTGCGCAGCGTGCTGATCAGCAGCGTCAGCAGGGCCGCCACCGCCAGGTAGAGCTGCGCCACCAGCAGCGAATAGCCGTGGTGCACGGCGGTATCGGCAAACGGGCCATCGCCCTGCGCGGTGTTCAGCAGCACCAGCGCCGACAGCGCGGCCACCGCCACCGAGCCGCCCCGCCCGCCCAGCAACAGCGCCACGATGGCCACGAAGAACAGCGGGATATAGGTCAGCGCATACGCCACGCCCAGCGACAGTTGCACGAGCCGCGTGCCGTCGAACACGACCGCCGAGGTCACCAGCACGGCCAGCAGCGCGGCCAGGCCGGCCAGGAATTCAATGCGGCGCCGCCCGCCGGACCGCGCCGCGCTGAAGCGGCCCCATCCGGCCAGCACCGGCGTGACAATCAGCACGCCCACGAAATCGGCCGTCGCCCACACCTTGGCCGTGGCCCAGAACGGCACGTCAAGGAACAGCCAGAACCAGCCGGCGCCAAGCACCGCGCCGCCGACGCTGCTGACCACTGCAGCCAGCAGCACGCCGCGCAGGAACGCCAGCCCTTCGAGCGAAAAACGCCGCATCTGCACCAGCGCCACGGCCAGCGCCGCAAAGCCGATCTCGTCGACCGAGAACAGCAGCATGCGAAACGCGTCGCGCCCTTCCACCTCGCCCAGCAGCATCTGCGCGGCCACGAACGCCAGCGCCAGCCCCGCCCAGCGGCGGGCCGGGGCCAGCATGAACGCGGCCACGGTCACGCCGGCAGGCAGCCAGATATAGCCGGTGGCGGCAAACGGCCCGTTGATCTTGTGCGAGGCGTAGCCGCAGATGAAGTACAGGATCGCCCATAGCGGCAGGGCCATGATCCGGTTCGAGAGTTTCACAGTGGATTCCTGATGCGAGGCGGCGTATGCGTTTCGCAGGGCCGCCCCGGATGAACGAATGACCGCGCCGGCCAGTTGACGGGATGCGTCAACTGGCGCGTTCAGACGGGCGTCTTAAACGCCACAAATACAGAGGGTGACGAAAAACCGCCAGCGCGTCTAGTTCAGGCCGCTGCTGTCCACGTACCCGAGTGCCTCGCGCACGGCACGGCGCGCCTTGAGCAGGTAGCAGACCTGGTGATCGCGGATCACCAGTGCCAGCACGTCCGCCTGGACCATTTCCTGGAAATGGTGGGCCGCGCGGCGCAGCGTCACGCCAGCCACCTGGGCCAGCGCGATGGCCGGCAGGCCATCCTCGCCCGCCTCCAGCAGCGCGCGGCAGATGGCCGCGCGGGCCGGCTCCGTCAGCAATGCAAGGGTCAGGGTGCTTTCCTGGGTTTCCATGGTGGTCCGCCTGATGAAGAGTTGGCCGCAAGCCCGATGATGCCCCGACTGCAAGCGCATCGTAATAGACAGTAATACTCCTGTCGTATCGCGGCTACGGTGCGCGTCCTATCCTTGTCGAGTCAAGCGATGGATGTCGAAGCCATGTCCGCTACTTTACTGTCTCGCCGGCGGCCATTGGCCATTGCGCTGATTGTTGCCGTTGCCGTGCTGCTGGCCGCATGGGCGGCGTACCGGCTGCTACGCCCGCATGCCGGCCCCGCCCCGGTGCCGCCGGTCATGGTCAGTACCGCCACGGCACGCGCCGAGGACGTCGACATCGGCCTGACCGGCGTGGGAACCGTGCAGGCCATGGCCACCGTGACGGTCAAGGCACGTATTGACGGGCAGCTCGAAAGCGTAGGCTTTGTCGAGGGCCAGGACGTCAAGGCGGGCCAGGTGCTGGCGCGGATCGACCCGCGCACGTTCCAGGCCGCGCTACAGCAGGCCCAGGCCACCAAGGCGCGCGACGAGGCGCAACTGGTCAACGCCCGGCTGGACCTGCAGCGTTTCGAGGACCTGATCCGGTCCGATTCCACCACACGGCAGACGGTCGACACGCAGCGCGCCCTGGTGAACCAGCTCGCGGCAACGGTTCGCAACGACGAGGCGCAGATCGCGCTGGCCCAGGTGCAGCTCGACTTCACGACCATTACCGCGCCGTTGTCGGGGCGCGTCGGCGCGCGGCTGATCGATCCCGGCAATATCGTCCACGCCACCGACACCACGGGACTGGTGGTGATCCGGCAGATCGACCCCATCGACGTGGTCTTCACGCTGCCCGACGACGCCTTTGGCAACATCCACCGCGCCATGGACGCCAGCGCCACGCCGCTGGCCGTGTTTGCCAACGAGCGCGGCTCGGACATCGCGCTGGGCCAGGGCAAGCTGATCCTGCTGAACAACACGATCGACACGACCAGCGGCACCATCCAGCTCAAGGCCCGCTTTGCGAATCCGCGCCACACGCTGTGGCCCGGCCAGTACGTCAACGCCCGGCTGGTGCTGGGCCGGCGCGACCACGCCGTGGTGGTACCGGCGTCGGCCATCCAGCGCAACGACGCGGGCACCTATGTCTATGTGGTGCAGGCGGACCAGACCGTCAGGATGCAACCGGTGCAGGTGGCCGAACTCCAGGGCGCGCGTGCCGTGATGGCGGGCGGCGTGGCGGCGGGTGACCGCGTGGTGGCCGATGGCCAGTACAAGCTCAAGCCCGGCGTGCGGATAGCCGAGACACCGGCCAGCGCCCCCGCCGTGGCGACTGCCGGGGCTGCCAGGTCTTCCGGCGCGCACCCATGAGCGTTTCCGCCAACTTCATCAAGCGGCCCATCGGTACGTCGCTGCTGGCCCTGGCGCTGTTCCTGGTCGGGCTGGCCGCCTGGCCGCTGCTGCCGATCGCACCGCTGCCGCAAGTCGATTTCCCGACCATCCAGGTCACGGTGAACCTGCCCGGCGCCAATCCGGAGACCATGGCGTCGAACGTGGCGCAGCCGCTGGAGCGGCAGTTCTCGCTGATTGCCGGCCTGACGCAGATGACGTCGACCAGCGCGCAGGGGTCCACGCAGATCACGCTGCAGTTCGACCTGAACCGCAGCATCGACGCCGCTGCCGTGGACGTGCAGGCTGCCATCAACGCCGCCGGCGGCCAGTTGCCGACCAACCTGCCCAGCCCGCCGTCGTTCCGCAAGATCAATCCGGCCGACGCGCCGATCCTGGTACTGGCGGTGCAGTCCGACGCGCTGCCGCTGACCGCCGTGAACGACTTTGCCGACAACATCCTGGCCCAGCAGATCTCGCAGATCGAGGGCGTGGGGCTCGTCAACATCGGCGGCCAGCAGAAGCCGGCCGTGCGCATCCAGGTAGACCCCGGCAAGCTGGCCGCGATGGGCATGAGCCTGGAAGACATCCGGGGCGTGATCGCGTCGACCACGGTCAACCAGCCCACCGGCGCCACCGACGGCGCCAACAAGGCGTTCAACGTCTACACCAACGACCAGATCACCAAGGCCAGCGCCTGGAACGACATCGTGCTGGCCTACCGCAACGGGGCGCCGGTGCGCGTGCGCGACGTGGGCCAGGCCGTGGACGGCCCCGAGAACGCCAAGCTGGCCGGCTGGGCTTACGGGGGCGCCGCGGCGCCGGCGGGCAGCACCTTCCACAACGGCCGCGGGATCATCCTGGCCGTGACCAAGCAGCCCGGCGCCAACGTGATTGCCACGGTGGACCGCATCAAGGCCGCCCTGCCCCGCCTGCAACTGTCGATTCCGGCGTCGGTCAGCGTCAACGTGCTGGCCGACCGCACGCAGAACATCCGCGCGTCCGAGGCCGACGTGGAATTCACGCTGGTGCTGACTATCGTGCTCGTGGTGGGCATCATCTTCGTGTTCCTGCGCAACGTACCGGCCACGCTGATCCCGAGCGTGACCGTGCCGCTTGCGCTGCTGGGCACGGCCGGCGGCATGTACCTGCTGGGCTACAGCCGCGACAACCTGTCGCTGATGGCGCTGACCATCGCGGTGGGCTTCGTGGTGGACGACGCCATCGTGATGTTGGAGAACATCTATCGTCATGTGGAAGCCGGCATGACGCCAATGGAGGCCGCGCTGAAGGGCGCGGGCGAGATCGCGTTCACCATCGTGTCGATCTCGGTGTCGCTGGTGGCCGTGTTCATCCCGCTGCTGCTGATGGGCGGCATCGTGGGCCGGCTGTTCCGCGAGTTCGCGGTGACCGTCACGCTGACCATCGCCGTATCGGTCATGGTGTCGCTGACGCTCACGCCGATGCTGTGTTCGCGTTTCCTGAAGCCGCACGATCCAGCCCACGGCGAGCAACATGGCCGGCTCTACCAGTTGTTCGAACGCGGCTTCGACGCGATGCTGGGCGCGTACCGGCGCGGACTCGACCACGTGCTGGACCACCAGTTCCTGACGCTGTGCGTGTTCCTGCTGACGGTAGCCACCACCGTGGCGCTGTTCGTGATCATCCCCAAGGGCTTCTTTCCGCAGCAGGACACAGGCTTCCTGTTTGGCACCGCCGAGTCGGCGCAGGACGCGTCGTTCAAATCGATGAACGCGCGCATGGTGGCGCTGGCCGATGTGGTGCGCCACGACCCCGACGTGGCCGCAGTGGGCATGACGGGTGGCCAGAACACGGTCAACACCGGCAACTTCTTTATCAGCCTGCGTCCGAAGGAGGATGGACGCACTGCATCGGCTGACCAGGTCATCGCACGGCTGCGCCCGAAGCTGCAGCAGGTGCAGGGCGCCAACCTGTTCCTGCAGGCCGGGCAGGACATCAACGTGGGCGGCCGCCTGTCGCGCACGCAATACCAGTTCACGCTGACCGATGCCAACCTGGACGAGCTGAACCGCTGGGCGCCGCGCATCGTGGAGCGGTTCCGGCAACTGCCGCAACTGGCCGACGTGGCATCGGACCAGCAGAACGCGGCGGCGGCCGCGGTGCTGACCATCGACCGGGCGCGCGCGTCGAGCTTCGGCATCACGCCCTCGCAAATCGACGCCACGCTCTACGATGCCGTGGGCCAGCGTCAGGTGGCGCAGTACTTCACGCAGATCAACAGCTATCACGTGATCCTGGAAGTCACGCCCGCCATGCAGCAGGACCCGAGGCTGTTCGACAAGCTGTACCTTACATCGCCCATCACCGGGCAGCAGGTGCCGCTGTCGTCGTTCGTCAGCATCGACACCAGCCGCACCGCGTATCTGTCGATTGGCCACCAGGGGCAGTTTCCGGCCGTCACGATCTCGTTCAACCTGGCCCAGAATGCGTCGCTGGGCGAAGCCGTGAACGCCATCGACCGCGCGCTGGCCGAGATGGGCAAGCCACGCACGTTGACCGGCGCATTCCAGGGCACGGCACAGGCGTTTGGCGCATCGCTGGCGTCGCAGCCGTACCTGATCGCGGCCGCGCTGATTGCCGTGTACATCGTGCTGGGGCTGCTCTACGAGAGCTACGTGCACCCGCTGACGATCCTGTCGACGCTGCCGTCGGCCGGCGTGGGCGCGCTGGCGGTGCTGATGCTGGGCGGCTACGACTTCACGGTGATCGCGCTGATCGGCATCATCCTGCTGATCGGCATCGTCAAGAAGAACGGCATCATGATGGTGGACTTTGCGCTGGTGGCCGAACGCGAACGCGGCATGGCGCCGCGCGACGCCATCTACGAGGCGTGCCTGCTGCGCTTTCGTCCGATCATGATGACCACGATGTGCGCGCTGCTGGCCGGCCTGCCGCTGATGCTTGGACACGGCGCCGGTTCGGAGCTGCGCCGGCCGCTGGGCTGGGCGATGGTCGGCGGCCTGGTGGTGTCGCAGATGCTCACGCTGTTCAGCACGCCCGTGGTCTATCTCTACCTGGACCGGGCGCACCATTGGTATGTGCGGCGCAAGGCGGCGCGCGCCGGGAACGCGGGCGACGCGCGCGCGCATTCGGAGACGCGGCCGCCCGAGTATGCCGACGATGCGTGAGCCTACGCCACGTCGATGGTGCCCCCCATGCTCTCGTGCCCCGAGCCGCAGAAGATATCGCACAGAAAGCCGTAGCTGCCCTGCCGCTTCGGGGCCGTCAGCCGCACCTCCACCGCCTTGCCGGGCGGCAGGTCAGCGCGCACGGCGAAGTCCGGAGCCGAGAAGCCCATGATCACGTCCTCCGCCGTGATCGCCAGCACAACCGTTTCGCCGGGCTTGAGCGCGATGCGGTCCGGTATGAACACAAAGCGCCTCGCGCGCATCGATATGACACGCGGGGTGGCGGCATCGCCGATCACCGGCCCCAGCGCGGCGGCCATCAGCATCCCCAGCATCGTGCGCCGGTTCATGATGCGCGCCATGGTCAGGCCCTCCCTATGACCGGCTGCTCGGCCAGATCGAAGGCATCCTTGCCTGGCTGCGCGGTGGCCTTCACCTCGCGCCAACCCAGTCCCTGGTAAGGGTGCGCGGCGTCCCACGGCACCGGCAGGCGGCGCGGCTGGGACCCCGCCGCCGGCAGCGGAAACATCAGCGAACGCGCCGCGTGGTGGGCGATGTGGCCGGTCATGCGGTGATGCTCCTGGTGGATATGCCCGTAGAACACCGTGACATTCCGATAGGGCATCAGTTGGTCGATTACCTTGGCGCCGTCGCGCGTGGCCCAGTCCCACTGTGGATAGAGATCGAACAACGGCCGGTGCGTGAACACGACGATGCGGGCGTCACGCGGTTGTTTTGCCAGGTCGGCGGCCAGCCACGCGAGCTGGGCCTCGCCTACCTGCCCGGCGGGGTCCGACACGTTGTCGATCACGATCGCATGCAGGCCCTTGTGATCGAACGTGTAGTGCGTCGGCCCGAACAGCTCCTGGAAGGCCGCGCCATTGTCCAGGCTGGCGTCGTGCTCGCCCGGCATCAGGTGCACGGCGCCCGCGCGCAGCGGAGCGATGATGTCGCGGAATTCGCGCATGCGGCGGCGGCGCTCTTCCGCATCGTCGGTGGTGTGGGTGAGGTCGCCCGTGAACATCACGAAGTCGGGCGGCTTGGGCAAGGCATTGACGGCCGCCACGGCCTTGGGCAAGGTGCCGCGCGCATCGGGATTGGGCGGGCCTTCGAACCCCCAATGCGCGTCGGACAACTGCACAAAGACAAAATCCTCGTCGCGCCCGGCTGCCCAGCCAGGCAATGCCGACGCAAACACGGCGCCGCCCGCGGCGCCCGCCAGGCGCAGGATGTCGCGCCGGTTCCAGTTTCGATGCATGACCGTCTCCAGGGTTGGGGGTGCCTGTCATACCGGCGCGGCATCGTGTTTATTCCCGCCGGATGGATACCCCGAAGCGCGTGGCCGTGCGCCCGGGATAACACCATTGGATTTCGTCCGATGCCGGGAATAGAATCGGCGCAGCACCGGTAATACAAGGAAGACGCCCCATGCCGCAGTGCCCTGCCGATCCGACTCCGAAGGACTGACTTGGACGCCGCCAATCCGCGCCGCCGATTCGAAGCCCTGGTGCTGCCGCACCTGGATGCCGCCTACAACCTTGCCCGCTGGCTATGCGGCAATCCCGGCGACGCCGACGACGTGGTGCAGGAGGCCTTTCTGCGCGCATTCCGGCTCTTCGGCAGTTTTCGGGGCGACCAGCCGCGCCCCTGGCTGCTGGCCATCGTGCGCAATACATGGTTCACCACGTGGCAGAAGCGCAAGGCGGCGGCGGAAACCGGCTATGACGAATCCCTGCTCGATGCCGACCTGCCGGACTGGCACGGCGCACCGGGCGACCCCGAGCAATGGCTGCTGCGCGAGGAAGACATCCGGCTGGTGCATGCCGCGCTGGAGCGGCTGCCGGTGGCATTTCGGGAGGTATTGGTGCTGCGTGAACTCGAAGAGCTGCACTATCGCGACATTGCGCGGATTGCCGACATTCCGGTCGGCACGGTGATGTCGCGGCTGGCGCGTGGGCGCCGCATGCTGGCCGCCGCCGTGGTGGCGCTGCGTGCCGGCGCGCAGCAAGCGGCCGCCGGCAGCGTGCCGGCATCGAGCGATCCCATCCCACCAGCAGGAGACCCGCGCCATGGATTGCAATGAAGCTCGCCACCTGCTGCAGGCTACCGCCGACGGCGAAGTCGGCGCGGCCGACAGCGTCCGGCTGGAGCGGCATCTGGAAGACTGCGACGGGTGCGTGGACGCGCTGAACAACCTGCAGGCATTGCGCCGCGCCACGCGGCAAGGCGCCGCCTACCAGCGCGCGCCGGCCGCGTTGCGCGCCCGTATTCTCGACGCGCTGCCCGGCGCCGCGACGGATGAGCCAGACGTTGCGGAGGCGCCCGTGCCAGACACCCAGTCAGGCTGGCGCCGCTGGTTCGCGTGGTCGCCGCCGGTCAATGCCGCGCTGGCCGCCGTCACGGTGGCGGCCGTGGGGCTGGGGATGTTCCAGTACAGCGTCCGGCCCGCGCCCGCCGACGTACTGGCCGGCGCCATCGTGGCCAGCCACGTGCGCGGGCTGATCTCGAACCATGCCGCCGATGTGGCGTCCACCGACCAGCACACGGTGAAGCCATGGTTCAACGGCCGCATCGACTACGCACCCGACGTGCGCGACCTGGCATCGGCGGGCTTTCCATTGATCGGTGGCCGTGTCGACTATGTCGATGGCCGGCGCGTGGCGGTGCTCGTATATCGCCGCAACCAGCACCCGATCGATGTATTCGTGATGCCCGGCGAAGGGCCCGGGACGGGCGAGCGGATCCGGCAGGGATATCAGCTGGAAAGCTGGACGGCCGGCAGCATGCGCTACTACGCCATCACCGACGCGTCAGCCGGCGACCTGCGCAAGTTCGTGCAGGCGTGGAGGAATGCGGAGGATGGGGGACAGCGGTAGAAACTTGCCCGCCAAAACTTGCCACGATTTCGCTCCCCTCTCCCGCCGTGCCGGAGAGGGGTTGGGGGTGAGGGTCTGCGGTCGCGTACTAAACGAGCATCTCGTAGTCGAACCGCTTGCCCTCACCCCCAGCCCCTCTCCCCCAGAGGGAGAGGGGAGCCAGAACAGAGCGTAGCTTCGAGCCTTACGCCACCACGAACGGCAACTGCCTTTGACGCTTGCCGGTCAGGCGGAACAGCGCATTGGCCACGGCCGGTGCAATACCCGGCGTGCCCGGCTCGCCGAGCCCGGTCGGGTTGTCGTTCGACGGCACGAAGAACACGTCCACTACCGGTGCATCGGGCATGCGCGGCGGCGGATAGTCGGGGAAGTTGCTGTTCTTGACCATGCCGTTTTCCATCTCGATGGCAAAGCCCGGCTTGATCATCGCCAGCCCAAACACGCAGCCGCCCTGGATCTGCGCCTCGGCGGTCAGCGGATTGACCACGCGGTTCGCATGCACGCCAGCCGTCACGCGATGCACGCGCGGCTCGCCCTTTTCCACCGATACGTCCACCACGTAGGCCACCACCGAGCCAAACGACTCGTGCACGGCCACGCCCCAGGCATGCCCCTTCGGCAGCTTCTTCTTGCCGTAGCCTGATTTGTCCACGGCCAGTTGCAGCGCGGCGCGGTGCCGTGCGTGCTTCTTCTCGTCCAGACGAGACAGGCGCCAGGCCACCGGGTCCTGCTTGGCGACCGTGGCCATTTCGTCAGCCAGCGTTTCCTTGACGAACGCGGTGTGCGTGTTGCCCACCGAACGCCACCACAGCACGGGCACGTCCACCTTGGGGTGGTGTACCTGCACCTGCAGCGGCAGGTCGTAGTCGTTCTCGACGATGCCTTCGGTCATCGTGGCGTCGACGCCGTTCTTGACCATCATCGGTTCGAACGGCGTGCCGGTGATGATCGACTGGCCGACGATGGTGTGCTGCCAGCCCACCACCTTGCCCTGGGCGTCCACGCCGATGCGCGCGCGATGCACGTGCAGCGGACGGTAGTAGCCGCCCTTGATGTCGTCCTCGCGGCTCCACATGATCTTCAGCGGTGCCGTGTGGCCGCTGGCCACCCAGGCGTTCAGCACGCTGGCCGCTTCCACCAGGTAGTCCGACGTGGGCACCGCGCGGCGGCCAAAGCCGCCACCGGCCATCATCGTGTTCAGCGTGACCTTCTCGGGCGTCAGTTGCAGCGTGCGCGCGATGGCGGCCTGGTCGATGGTCTGGAACTGCGAACCGACCCACACCTTCACCGACGTCACCTTCTTGCCGGCCACTTCGGGCTGCAGCGTGCAGTTGAGCGGCTCCATCGGCGCGTGCGCCAGGTACGGCACCCGGTATTCGGCGTCGATCACCTTGGCCGCACCGGAGAGCGCGGCGTCGATGCTGGCGCCTTCAAGCGGGCGGGCCATGATGCCGGGCTGCGTGGCCAGCTTGCTGAACTGGTCGAACAGCGCGGCGGTGCTGACCGTCGAGCCCGCGTCTTCCCAGACGATCTCCAGCGCCTCGCGCGCGGTCTTGGCTGGCCAGTAGCCATCGGCCACCACCGCCACGCCCGTGCCCCCACGATCCACGTTGACGATCATCACGTCGGCCACGCCCTTGATCTTGCGCGCGCGGTCGGCGTTGAAGGTCTTGACCTTGCCGCCAAAGCGCGGCGGGTGGGCCACCACGGCCACCATCATGTCCTTGAGCCGGACGTCCATGCCGAACACGGCATCGCCGTGCAGCTTCGACGCGGAGTCCAGACGCGGCGTGGGCTTGCCGACGATACGGAACTGGGCCGGGTCCTTGAGCTTGACCTGCGCCGGCACCGGCAGGCGCATGGCCGCCTCGGCCAGCTCACCGTAGGTGGCGCGGTTGTTGCCCGACGTCACCACACCCATCGATGCCGTGCAGGCTGCCGCATTGACTTCCCACTTGCGTGCAGCCGCCTCTACCAGCATGGCGCGCGCACGTGCCCCGAGTTCGCGGTACTGCTCGAACGAGTGGTTCAGCGCGGTGGAGCCGCCGGTCATCTGGATGCCGAACATCGGGTCCTTGTACGCGTCGCCAGCCGGTGCCAGCACGGCGCGCACGTTCTTCCAGTCGACGTCCAGTTCCTCGGCCAGCGCCATCGGCAATGCCGTATGCACGCCCTGGCCAAATTCCAGCCGGTTCACGGCGATGGTCACGGTGTTGTCCGGCGCGATCATCAGGAACGCCTGCGGCGGCGTGGCCGGCTTGGCCGCGCCCTGCTGCGCCTGTGCGGCCTCCATGCCGACGATGCCCAGCGCAAACCCGCCGCCCGCCAGACCCGACAACTTCAGGAAACCACGCCGCGTCAGCGCGGCCGGTGTGTCCTGCCCGGCCACGGGCGCGCCGCTGCCGCCCGCCAGGGCTTCAATGCCTCGAATACGCATGTGTGGCTCCCTCAGGCCTTGACGGCGATGGCGCGCGCAGCGTCCTTGATTGCCGCGCGAATCCGTTGATAGGTGCCACAGCGGCAGACGTTGCCGGCCATGGCCTGGTCGATGTCGGCGTCGGTGGGACGCGGCTTGCTGCGCAGCAGGCCCACGGCGCTCATGACCTGGCCGTTCTGGCAGTAGCCGCACTGCGCCACGTCGTGCTTGAGCCAGGCTGCGAGCACAGCCTTGCCGACCTTGTCGTCGGGCATGCTTTCGATGGTGTTGATCTTGCTGCCGGCCGTGGCCGAGATCGGCATCACGCAGCTACGCGTGGCCTGGCCGTTGATATGGACCGTGCACGCGCCGCATGCGGCCATGCCGCAGCCGAACTTGGTACCGGTCATGCCGAGGTTGTCGCGCAAGGCCCACAGCAGTGGCGTGGACGGATCGGCGTCCACCTCCACGGTCTTGCCGTTGAGGGTGAGGGTCGTCATTTTGGGGGGACTCCTTGGGTGCTTGGCCCAGTCGGTTTATTCGCATGTCCGCCGGGCGATTGGCGCCAAAAGTCCCTGCCCACCCGGCGAACCCGGGGAGCATAGTGCAAATACGAAATTCATGCGCGGCACTGCGCAAACGCTGCCGCACGCACTCCGATGGGGATTATTCCGAAGTCAGGAACAGATAGAGCGCGTTGAGGTCGGTGTCGTCCATTTTGGCGAAGGCGCCGAATGGCATCACGCGGCTGACGTCGGTGCCGTTGGGCCGTTTGCCGGTGCGCATCATGTCCACGAACTGGCTGGCGCCGGCATAGGTCTTCATGACGCCGCCGGGCCGCAGGTTGGCGGCTGGCGGCCAGTCGGGCGGCGCGCCCGGGATATGGCCGCCGCGCAGGTCGCCGCCATGGCAGCCCTTGCAGGAATTGGCCACGTAGGCGCCGTACTGCACGTTCACCGCTGCCGCAATGGCCGGCTGCGGCGGCAGGCTGTGGTCGATCTTCTCGGCCGCATCCTTGATCACGCCCGCGCCATACATGCCCTGCAGGAACCACGGGAAATGAATTTCGCCCTGCCGGCCCTCGCCGGGCGGCAGGCTTTGTATATAGGCGACCAGCGCGCCGAAGTCTTCGTTGGAAAGCCGGTTGTAGTCCTCGCTGGGCATCACCAGCAGCGGCCGGCCAGTGGGCCCCACGCCGTGGCGGATGGCGCGGTCCCAGTCCTGGGACTGGTATTTGGCGATTTCGGGATTGGCGCGCGTCAGGTCCGGCGCGAACACGCGAAAGCCGTTGGCTTCGTCGAACACCTGCCGGCCCGTGCCCTTGCCGCCATGGCAGTCGGCACAGCCGCGCGAATCGAACAGGTACTTGCCATGGGCGATGGCCGTGGTGTCGGTGGGTATCGCCACCGGCTGCACCGCCACGTCGATCTTGCGCGCGAGCTTGCGCCCGCCCCACCAGTACGTACTGCCCACGGCCAGCACCACGAAGATGACAAAGGCCACCAGCGCGGAGCTGGCAATGCGGAAGAATCGCTTGACGTCCATGGGTGTCCCCCTGATGAGCCGCCGGCCGATTGCAGCGTCTGGC
The DNA here is from genome assembly GCF_022179805.1 of Cupriavidus pauculus. Taxonomy (GTDB): domain Bacteria; phylum Pseudomonadota; class Gammaproteobacteria; order Burkholderiales; family Burkholderiaceae; genus Cupriavidus; species Cupriavidus pauculus_E. The sequence goes on from NZ_BPUO01000002.1 coordinate 224,394, forward strand.
GGGCCAGGCTTCCGTTCGGAAAGGTACAGACCCCGGAAGTTTCGGCGAACTACGACGAAACTTCCAACAACTTCAATAAATGGCCATTCAGCAAACCACCGGACTGCATCAGACTGCAATGCATCGTCATCTGACTGCGAGCCGCAACTCGCGTCCATGCCGACTGGAGCCCCCGATGAAAGACATGCACCGCATTGCCGTGACCGGCCTGCTAATCCTTGGCGCTTCGACCTGCGCCCTGGGCGCCGAGTCGGCCGATCTGCGCATGGGCGGCACCATCCGGCCGTCGGCCTGCGCCATTTCGCTGAACAACGATGGCGTGGTCGACCTGGGCACGATCCCGTCGAGCACGCTGAACGCGCAGGGCATGAAGGCCATGGCCACCATCAATACAGTCATGACTCCAGTGCGATGGCCCGACGCAGCTCGGCATGCAGATTGTCGACAATCGCGCCGCCACGAAGGTACCCCACGACAGCAAGTATCCCGATAACTACTTCGGCCTCGGCAGCGTGGACGCGGCCAACATCGGCAGCTACGCGCTGGTGATGAAGAACGGCAGTGCCGACGGCCGGACGGCCGCGCCGCTGGGAAGCAAGAACGCCGGCGCCAGCTGGACCCGCATGAGTGGCGATTACTACACCGGCACTGAGGCGACCTACGCGTGGTCGACTGACGCCTCGGCCACGCCAGGCACCATCGAGCGGCTGGAGCAGCCGCTGTCCGTCAAGACCTGGATCGTGTCCAAACCCAACCTGCCGATCCAAGGCGACATCTCGCTGGACGGTTCCCTGACACTTTCGGTCGTCTATTTATAGTGGCCCACCCGGCTGCCATACCAGTTTTCCCCGCCCCGCGCCAGTCCCAACAAAGCCGTGCAGCTACCCCTTTATCCGCTGTCGGATTTTGCCTGGCGCGACTAAAGTGCCACCTACGCTGGGCACGGTGCGACCATCGCACGCCTGCCCGCATGGCTTTCGGCACGCGTGGCGTGCCAAGTGGGAACCCGAAACTGATGACGCCCGACACGGCCGCGCCCCCTTCGAATCTTTCGCCCATGGCACGCCTTGGCAACTGGCGTCCGCTGCTGCTGGCGGGCACCGGCTATTTCCTGCTGGCCCTGGCCGGCCTGTGGCTGGCCCGCATTCCTGGCCACGCCGCGGCGGTCTGGCTGGCCAACGCGTTTGGCCTGGGCCTGCTGCTGCATCGCCCCAACCGCGAGACGCCGGCATTGCTGGCGGCCATGATGGCGGCCAATATCGCCGCGGACATCCTGGGCGCCGGCCACCCGCCGGGCGCCGCGCTGCTGCTTTCCGCCGCCAACCTGGTCGAACTGGCCGGTTCCGTGCTGCTCGTGCGGTTCATGGTCGGCCGCCAGGCGCTGTTCCGCACCGGGCAGTTGGCCACGTTCGCGCTGACGCTGGGCATCGCCTCGACGGTAGGGCCGGCGCTCAGCGGCCTGCTGGGCGCGTGGGTCATCGCGGCCCAATACGGCACGCCGTTTCCCAAGGTCTGGTGGAACTGGTGGAACGCCGGTGCCATCGGCATGGTGATGCTGCTGCCGCTGATGGTGTCCATCTCGCGCGAGCGCGTGCGCGCCACCTGCCAGCGGGCCATGCTGCTGCGCCTGGCCGGCCTGGCCGCGCTGTGCGTGGCCATTGGCGCCGGCGCCATCCGCGCCGGGCACGACCCGTTCGTGGTGATGTCGCTGCCGCTGGTGATCGTGGCGCTGGTCAGCAACCCGTTCGCCACGGCGCTGCTGACCCTGCTGGCCGCGGCGGCCGCCGAAGTCGTCGGCCTGCTGTCCGGCACCGAATTCCTGGCCACGCGGTCGATTCCGCTGTCGGGGGCGCTGGTGATGGTGTTCCCGGTCTGCATCGCGTTCATGACCGAGCAGAACCGCAAGGGCCGGATCGAACTGCGCGGCAGCGAACGGCGCTTCCGCCAGGCGCTGGAGCATTCGGCCATCGGCATGGCGCTGGTGGGGCTGGACGGGCGCTGGCAGATGGTCAACCGCGCCATGGTCGACCTGCTGGGCTACAGCCCCGACGAACTGCGCGACCTGCCGTTCCAGTTGATGACCCACCCCGACGACCTGGCGGCCGACCTGCGCCAGGTGGAGCGGCTGCTGGCCGGCGAGATCGATTCCTACCGGCTGGAAAAGCGCTACCGCCACAAGGACGGCCACTACCTCTGGACGCTGCTGGCGGTGTCGCTGGTGCGCGACGACAACACTGGCCGGCCCGACCATTTCATTTCGCAGGTGGAAGACATCCACACGCGCAAGCTGGCCCAGGAACAGCTGGAGCAGCTGACGCGCCGCACGCAATTGGCCGTGGAAGCCGGCGGCGTGGGCATCTGGGAATGGGATTTCTCGGCGGCAGCAATCACGTGGGACGCGCGCATGCACGCGCTGCACGGCACCGCGCCCGAGCTGGGGCCGCCCACGCTGGCCCAGTGGATCGCGATGGTCCATCCCGAGGACGTGAGCCGGGTCAGCACCGAGATGCGCCAGGCCATTCGTGGCGTGCGCCGCTTCGATACCGAATACCGCGTGGTGCGGCCCGCCGGCGAGATCCGCCATGTGCGCGCCATGGCCACGATCTCGCGCCACGAGGACGACACCACGCGCGCGCTGGTGGGCACCAACTGGGACATCACCGAGCAGCGCAACCTGAACCGGGCGCTGTTCGAGGAAAAGGAACGGCTGCACATCACGCTGCGCTCCATCGGCGACGCCGTGATCTGCACGGACCGCGTGATGCGCGTGACCTTCATGAACCCGATTGCCGAGCAACTGACCGGCTGGAGCATGGACGCCGCGATGGGCCAGCCGCTGGAACAGGTGTTCCGCATCGTCGACGAGGATACTGACCTGACGATTCCGAGTCCGGTGGAGCAATGCCTGGAAACGCTGCGCCCGGCCTACCTGCAAGAAGGCGCGGTGCTGCAGAGCCTGACCGGCGAGCGCCATGACGTGCAGGATTCCGCCGCGCCGGTGCTGGCCAACGACGGCAGCGTGCTTGGCGCGGTGCTGGTGTTCCAGGACATCACCACGTCGCGCGCGCTGCAACGCGAGCTTGCCCATTCGGCCACCCACGACGCGCTGACCGGCCTGCCCAACCGCGCCTGGTTCGAGAAACGGCTGCGCGAAGCCTGCGAGCATGCGCGGCTGCACGGCCACCAGCGCGCAGCGCTGTGCTTCATCGACCTGGACCGCTTCAAGATCGTCAACGACACGGCCGGCCACGGCGCCGGCGACGTGCTGCTGCGCGAACTGGGCTACGTGATCCGCCACCAGGTGCGCCCCGACGACCTGCTGGCGCGGCTGGGCGGCGACGAATTCGCGCTGCTGCTCAAGGATTGCAGCGTCGAGCATGCCGAGCAGGTCTGCATGAAGGTGATCGACGCCGTGCGCGAGCGCCGCTTTCCGTGGAACGGCCGCGTCTACGACGTGGGCGCCAGCATCGGCATCGCGGCCATCGACAACGACGTGCCGCCCGTGAGCGAACTGATGAGCCGCGCCGACGTGGCCTGCTATGCCGCCAAGGCAGCCGGCCGCAATCGCGTGTCGGTCTATCGCCGCGATGAAAGCGATGCGCGGCGCCACCACCGCGAGCTGGAGGTAGCCGCCGGCATCCATTCGGCGCTGGAGGCCAACCGCTTCCGGCTGTACGCGCAGGAAATCCGCTCGCTGCGCCCGGCCCAGGACGACACACGCCACGTGGAGATCCTGGTGCGCATGGTGGACGAGCAAGGCACGCTGATCATGCCCGGCGCGTTCATTCCGGCCGCCGAACGCTACGACCTGATGGGCCATATCGACCGCTGGGTGATCCGCAACGTGCTGCAGCAGTACGGCGACCGCCTGGCCGGCGTGCCGGGGTTGTCGGTGTCGATCAACCTGTCGGCCAACTCGCTGGGCGAGCCCTTCCTGCTGCCGTTCCTGCACGCCGCGCTGGAAGACTCGGCGCTGCCGGCCGACCGCATCCGCCTGGAAATCACCGAGACCGCGCTGATCAACAACATGACCGCCGCCAGCCGCGTGGTGGCCGACATGCGCAGCGCCGGCTGCACCGTGGCGCTCGACGACTTCGGCGCCGGCCTGTCGTCGTTTGCCTACCTGAAGCAGTTTCCGGTGGACTACCTGAAGATCGACGGCAGCTTCATCCGCAACCTGGCCCGCAACGCCGTGGACCGCGAGATCGTCAGCTCGATCAACGACATCGGCCACCGGCTGGGCGTGCGCACCGTGGCCGAATGGGTGGAAGACGAAGGTACGCTGCACACGCTACGGGCGATTGGCGTGGACTATGCGCAGGGGTATGCGATAGGGAAACCGATGCCGCTGGAAGCGTTTCTGGATACGTGCGAGGGCGCGGCGGCGGTTGACGGCTGACGCTTCCTAAGTGACGCTCCCCAATTGAAGCTCCCCTCTCCCGCAGGCGGGAGAGGGGAGCTTCACATCGGTTGGGGAGAAAACCCGCCCCCCCCAACCGCCTCCCCCATCACATCCCACCAAAACCCCGTTCGGAAACCCGAACAGCATTCCCCCCCTCCCTGTTCGGATTCCCGGACACCCCGCCGGCAGCACTCAAAAAATCCCTTTGTATTCATCGTTTTACATCTGTATTCAGACGGTCCTCCGCTGGCACGGCTCGTGCACTCTAGCCGCCGCTATATGACATCCCGGCCCGGGCTCGCTGCCCCCAAACCCGCGTGTGACGTGCCGGCACAAAGGAGGAAGTACCCACGATGACAAAACGACTGCCAACCCTGATCTTCATTGCGATGCTGCTCGGCGTGATCGTCGGCAGTGCCGCGCACAACATGGCGGCCGACGCCGCCTCCGCCAAGGCGATTGCCGACAAGCTGTCGATCCTGACCGACGTGTTCCTGCGCATGATCAAGATGATCATCGGGCCGCTGGTGTTTGCCACGCTGGTGTCGGGAATTGCCAGCATGGGCGACGGCAAGACCGTGGGCCGCATCGGCCTGAAGGCCATGGCCTGGTTCATGGCCGCGTCCATCACGTCGCTGCTGCTGGGCCTGCTGATGGCCAACCTGCTGGCGCCGGGCCACGGCATGAACCTGCCGCTGCCGGCCGCCGACGCCGCGTCGAACCTGAAGACCGGCTCGCTGAACCTGCGCGACTTCATCGCGCACATGTTCCCGAAGAGCTTCGTCGAGGCCATGGCCACCAACGAAGTGCTGCAGATCGTGGTGTTCTCGCTGTTCTTCGGCTTTGCGCTGGGCACGCTCAAGGACGGCGTGGGCAAGCCGGTGCTGGCCAGCATCGACGGCCTGGGCCACATCATGCTCAAGGTGACCAACTACGTCATGGCCTTTGCGCCGGTGGGCGTGTTCGGTGCCGTGGCGGCCGTGATCACCGCCCAGGGCCTGGGCGTGCTGGTGATCTACGCCAAGCTGCTGGGTAGCGTGTACGCCGCCCTGGCGCTACTCTGGATCGCGCTGATCGCCGGTGGCTACTTCTTCCTGGGCCGCGACATCTTCAAGCTGATCCGCCAGCTGCGCGCGCCGCTGATGATCGGCTTTGCCACGGCCAGCAGCGAGTCGGCCTACCCGAAGGTGATCGACCAGCTGAACCGCTTTGGCGTGAAGAGCCGCATCACCAACTTCGTGCTGCCGCTGGGTTACTCGTTCAACCTGGACGGTTCGATCATGTACACGTCGTTCGCCGCGCTGTTCGTGGCGCAGGTGTACGGCATCGAGCTGTCGCTGTCGCAGCAGATCACCATGCTGCTGGTGCTGCTGGTGACCAGCAAGGGCATCGCCGGCGTGCCGCGCGCATCGCTGGTGGTGGTGGCCGCCGTGCTGCCGATGTTCGGCCTGCCGGAAGCCGGCATCCTGCTGGTGCTGGGTATCGACCATGTCCTGGACATGGGCCGTACCGTGACGAACGTGCTTGGCAATGCCATCGCAACGACCGTTGTCGCCAAAAGCGAGAACGCGATCGGCGCACCGGATTTGTCCGACGAGGCTGACACCTCGGCGGACGATGCCGGCCTGACACCCGTTCAGGCTTTGGCCAGCAAGTAAGCTGGTCCAAGGTGTGCCAGGGCCCGGCTGCCGATCAGGCAGGCGGGCCTTTTTGCGTTTACGGCCTGCGCCGTATCCCCCGAATGGGGGATGGAAACGCCCCGACTTCCGATGGACGCAGCGCCGGCTGTGGTAAAACGTCGCCTTGCCCATGACGCCGCGCGGCCAAACGCGTGATTTTTCCGCGAACAAGAGCCCGATACGCCACATGGCGAGTTTCCGTCCCCCCGAATCCGCATGATCGTGTCTCCCCCCGACGGCGCCCGGACGTCCATCCCGCCCTGGCGCCGCGCTGTCCCGTTTGTCGCCCTGCTCGTGCTGGCCGTGCTGATCACGGGCGCCGGCTGGCTGGGCTATCGCTATACCTATGACGGCGCCCTGTCCCGCCAGGCCGAGCGCGGCCAGGTGCAGATGCGGCTGTACGCCCAGGCGCTGGAAAGCGAGCTGGCCCGCTACGACTACGTGCCCAGCCTGCTGTCGCTGGACGGACGCATCGATGCGCTGCTGCGCCAGCCCGCCTCGCCCGAGCGCGTGGCCCAGGCCAATGCCTACCTGGCGGCCCTGAACAGCCGGGCCGGCACGCGCGTCATCTACCTGCTCGATGCCCGGGGCAAGGTGCTGGCCACCAGCAACTTCCAGCGCCCGGACAGCTTCATGGGCGAAGACCTGAGCTTTCGCCCCTACTTCCGCGCCGCCATCGAAGGCCAGCTCGGCCGTTTCTACGGCGTGGGCACGACCCGCAGCGAGTCTGGCTATTACCTGTCGGCGCCGCTGGGCGACCGCGACCGCCCGGTGGGCGTGGCCGTGGTCAAGATCGGCCTGGAACCGCTGGAAAATCGCTGGCAGGGCAACGACAGCCAGATGCTGCTGGCCGACGAGAACGGCGTGGTGATCCTGGCATCGGACCCGTCGTGGAAGCTGGCCGCGCTGCACCCGCTGTCCGACGACCTGCGCGCGCGGCTGGACCGCAGCCTGCAATACAACCGCGCCGCCCTGCCCCAACTGGAACTGACCACCGTGCGGCCGCTGGCCAGCGGCCCGTCCGTGGGCGGCGATGCACTGGTGCGGCTGCGCCAGGGCCCGCCGATGCTGGCGCAGCACCTGGCGCTGCCGGGCACCGACTGGGACCTGACGCTGCTGACCAACACGTCGCAGGCGCGCGTGGCCGCGCTCAACAGCGCCGCGCTGGCCGGCGTGCTGGCCGCGTTCGTGCTGCTGCTGGGCGCCGCCTGGAATGTGCGGCGACGCATCGTCGGCGAACGGCTGGCCGCGCGCGCGGCGCTGGAAGCCGCCAACAGTGAACTGGAACGCAAGGTGGCGGAGCGCACCGCCGACCTTTCCGCCACCAACCAGCAACTGCAGGCCGAGGTGGTGGAACGGACCCGTACCGAGACCTTCCTGCGGCAGGCCCAGGATGGCCTGATGCAGGCCGGCAAGCTGGCTGCGGTGGGCCAGATGTCCGCCGGCATCGCCCATGAACTGAACCAGCCGCTGGCGGCGCTGCGCACGTTGTCCGGCAATACGGGCAAGTTCATGGCGCAGGGTGACTACGAGACCGCGCAAGGCAACCTGGACCGGATCATCGGCCTGGTGGAGCGCATGGGCCGCATTACCGGCGCGCTGAAGTCGTTCGCGCGCAATCCGGCGGCCGGCCAGGGCCACACCGCGCAACTGGCCGATACCGTGGACAACGCGCTGTTCCTGCTGGAAACGCGCATCGCGGCGGTGGCCCCGCGCATCGACCGCGACATCGACGCACACCTGGCCGTGGCGTGCGACCCGAACCGGCTGGAACAGGTGCTGGTGAACCTGGTCGGCAATGCGCTCGACGCGCTGAAGGGCCGCCCCGATCCGCACCTGTCGCTGCATGCCTACGAATCGGCGGACATGGTGCACCTGACCGTGCGCGACAACGGCCCAGGCTTGTCGGAGGCCGCCTTCGCCAAGTTGTTCGAGCCGTTCTTCACCACCAAGCCGGCCGGTGAAGGGCTGGGCCTGGGGCTGACGCTGTCGGCCGGCATCCTGAGCGAGAACGGCGGCAACCTGACCGCGACCAATCACCCCGACGGCGGCGCCTGCTTCACGCTGGCCCTGCCGCAGGCACGCGAGGCATTGCGCCATGTCGGCTGAACCGATCGAAGTCCAGGCGCCGGCCGACGCACCGGCCGCGCTCACAGTGCTGATCGTCGAGGACGATGCCGACGTGCGGCTGGGCTGCGAGCAGGCGCTGAAGCTCGAAGGCATCGCCACGCGCGCCGTGGGCAGTACCGAGGCAGCGCTGCGCGAGGTGGAGACCGGCTTCGCCGGCATCGTCGTGAGCGACATCCACCTGCCCGGCGCGGACGGCATGGCCCTGCTGCGCGAACTGGCCGGGCGCGACGCGTCGCTGCCCGTGATCATGATCACGGGGCACGGCGACGTCACGCTCGCAGTACAGGCCATGAAACAAGGCGCCTACGATTTTCTTGAGAAGCCGTTCTCGCCGGAGCGGCTGGTGGCCACGTGCCGCCGCGCGCTGGACAAACGACGACTCGCACTGGAAGTGGCCGACCTGCGTGCGCGCCTGGCGGGCCGCGAAGGGTTGACCGCAAAGCTGATCGGCCATTCGCCAGCCATCGAGCGGCTGCGCCAGATGATCGCCGGCGTTGGCGACACGGCGGCCAATGTGCTGATCCACGGCGAGACCGGCACGGGCAAGGAGCTGGTGGCGCGCTGCCTGCACGAAGCCAGCGGCCGGCGTGCGCGGCACTTCGTACCGATCAACTGCGGCGGGCTTCCCGAACAACTGTTCGAATCGGAAATCTTCGGCCACGAAGCCGGCGCGTTCACAGGCGCAGCCAAGCGGCGCATCGGCAAGATCGAACACGCCGAGGGCGGCACGCTGTTTCTCGACGAGATCGAGAGCATGCCGATGCCGATGCAGATCAAGTTGCTGCGCGTGCTGCAAGAGCGCGTGGTGGAGCGGCTCGGGTCCAACCAGCCGGTGCCGGTGAACACGCGCGTGGTGGCGGCCACCAAGGCCGACTTGCGCGCGCTGGCCGATGCCAGCCAGTTCCGCGCCGATCTCTACTACCGGCTGAATGTCGTCACGCTGGAGTTGCCACCGCTGCGCGAACGCCGCGAGGACGTGCCACTGCTGTTCGAACACTTTGTCGCACAGGCCGCGCTGCGCTTCGAGCGCGAAGCACTGCCGGCCTCGCCCGCCGAACTGGCGGCACTGGTGGCCTACCCGTGGCCCGGCAACGTACGCGAGTTACGCAACCTGGCGGAGCGCCATGTGCTGGGGCTAGGCTGCGACCCGGCCCAGGGCTCGGTCGCACCCGAGGCATTGCCGCTCGCACAGGCCGTGGACCAGTTCGAGCGTGCACTGATTGCCGATGCATTGCGGCGGCACGCGGGCAATCTCACGCGCGCCAGCGAGGCGCTGGGTGTGGCCAAGACAACGCTGTTCGACAAGGTGCGCAAGCATGGCTTGTCAGCGGGGTCTGCAAGCTGAATGAAAGGTCATCGCCCGCGTGCAAATGTGTCAAATGTATAGGACTTGGGAACCCAAGTTCGGCATGCAGGGTCTGTGATGCTATACGCGACGCCGGCTGCATAAATGTCGAGCGTCATGATGTTTGTCTATCGCTGTCCACCTAATCGCAATGATGTTCGTTAAACAACAAAAGTGTGACGCCAATCATTGCTTTCCCTGTAGCAACGAATCATCTTGAAGCCATACTATTGGCATTCAGCGTAAATGCTGCGAATGATGGAAGCGTGCACGGCAACCTGAAGCCGTTGCTACGTCAACACGAAGTAAAGCAACAAAGCAACAAAGACCGGCCGGGAGCAGGTCGAGAGCATCAGGGTCAGTAAAAAACAGCAGCCCGGTCAATGACCGACGTGGCGTGTCCGAGGACGCCCGTGCAGTGCGCGAGTCGTACTGTGCTGTTGATCGACACTACGGGTGATTGGATGAAACTGGATCCGGAACTGGCTGAAAAGCCGTACTACAGCACGCGAACCGCTGCAAAACTTCTCAACGTATCGCTGGGTACCGTCCAGAAAATGGTGGAACGCGGTGAACTTGGCGCCTGGAAAACCAATGGTGGCCACAGGCGCATCCACAAGGAAACCGTGCACCGGCTGCTGGAAAACCGGGCCTTGCCAGACACCACCGTCGAGCACAATCTCGATCTCGTCGTCTTCCACCCGAACCACACCGAAGCGCAACGCATCAGTGCGCAGCTCGGCAAGTGGTCGTTGCCGCTGAAGACGCAGGTACTGGAAGACGTAGTCGACACGGTCATCACGTCGGTGGATTCGCGCCCGCGCGTGGTGCTCTACTACGTCGAGGAACTGAACGACGCCGAGTCCGCCACGATCGAGAAGCTGCAGAATTTCTTCTCGCGCCAGCGCGTGATCTTTGCGGTGATCACCAACCGCCAGGCCTATGACGGCGTGGCCGATGCGCTGCAGCAATGGGGCATCATGGTGTTCCTGAAGACGCCGTCGCTCGAGGAAATCAAGGGCTTCCTGCGCGCCCAGCTGATGATGGGCCGCGCAGGCGCTTAAGAATTCGTTAATCTACGATGAAACAAACGGCCCGGACGATCAGTCCGGGCCGTTTGTTTTTCACGACGTCATTGCCTCGCTGGGCATGGGTCGGGACAAGGCGGTTGCTGCCGGCGGATCCAGTGGGTCCGCCGCCATCATCCAGCCATACAGGTCGCGCGGGTCGGGCGGCATCGCCACCAGCTCCACGGCACGGCCCGCGTTGCGTGCCAGCGCGGTGGCGTGAAGCCAGCGCAATGCCGCATAGTCTTCCAGCGCAAACCCGACCGAATCGAACACCGTCACCTCGTCGTCGCCCACGCGGCCGGGAGCGGCATCCGACAACACCTCCCACAACTCGCTGACAGGGGCCTCGGGCCATTGCTGGATTTCGCCCTCGATACGCGACTGGGGCGCGTACTCCACCACGATGCGCGCACGGCGCAGGATGTCCACGTGCAACTCGGTTTTACCTGGGCAATCGCCGCCCACCGCATTGAGGTGCATACCGGGTTGCACCATGTCCGGCGTGAGGATGGTGGCGCGCGTCTTGTCGGCGGTGACCGTGGTCACGATGTCGGCACCACTCAGCGCCTCGGACACCGAACGCACCGGCACAATCGCCAGACCTCGTACGTTCGCCAGATTGCGCATCAGCCGCGCCGTGGCGCCGGGGTCGATGTCGTAAGCGCGTATCGTCGTCACGCCGGCCATGGCATGAAACGCCAGCGACTGGAACTCGGCCTGTGCGCCGTTGCCGATCAGCGCCATCGTGCGCGCGCCGGGGCGGGCCATTGCCTGCGCGGCCAACGCCGAGGTGGCGGCGGTACGCAGCGCGGTGGCCAGCGTCAGGTCCGCCAGCAGCAGCGGAAAGCCGGTGTTCACGTCGGCCAGCATGCCGCAGGCCATGACGGTGGGCAGCGCATATTGCGCATTGCGCGGATGGCCATTCACATATTTGAAAGCGAACTGCGCGCCGTCACTGACCGGCATCAGCTCGATCACGCCCACGGGTGAATGGCTGGCGAGCCGCGCCGATTTCTCGAACGCCTGCCAGCGCAGGAAGTCTTCGCGCACACAGGCTGCCACCTGCACGATTGCCTGGCGCACACCCTCGCCGCGGACCAGTGCGGCGACGTCGCCAGCATCGAGAAAGCGGGTCATTGCAGGCCGTTGTTTCATGGCGGGTCTCCAGTCAGGCCGCCGCGGCGCGCCGCACACTGGCGCTGACGCGGTCCAGCCGCAGCGTCATGCAATACGCGCCGCCGCCCGACATCATGTACGGCGACAGGTCCACCTCATGCAGGCGGTAGCCGCGCTGTCCCAGTTCATGGCGAAGATGCGATGTCGTACGTGTCATGACCACGTGCTCGTCGAGATTGACCGCGTTGACGCTGAAGTGCCGCAGGTCGTCCTCGCTGGCCTCGATACGCTGGGCCACCGGCACACGAGCCCGCAATGTCCGCAACGCGGATTCGGTGAAGGCCGGCGGGTAATAGAGCACGTCGCCACCGGCCAGCGGGCAGAAGCAGACATCGAGGTGATAGCTCTGCTCCGTGGCCAGTTCCAGTGCCACCACCTCCTGGCCGAACTGGCGTGCCATGGCATCGGCGGCATCGCGCGACGAGCGGGGTCCGAAGCCGGCCCAGAAATGCCCGCGCGTGGCGTCCCAGATGCAATCGCCGGCGCCTTCCTGGAAGCAGCCGTCCGGCAGCGTTTCCACGGTGTCGATCAGGCCGCGCGCACGCAACTGCTCGAAGATGGCCGCGAATGGCTTTTCCTCGCCGCGTCGCTGCGGGTAACGAAAGCGCGCCAGCACTGCCTTGCCATCGAGCACGACGGCGGCATTGGCCGGAAACACCATGTCGGGCTGGCCCGGCGCGCCTTCGACCACTTCGACGGCAAACCCGGCCCGGTCCAAGGCCTCGCGCAGCGCATCGAACGACGCCAGTGCACGGCGATGCATGCCGCCGGGGTCGCGGGCCCAGGCCGCCGGGTCCATCCAGGGATTGATGCTGTAGGACACGTCGTAGAACGTTGGGGCAACCAGCAGAATGGTCGGGCGATCGGTCACGGCGGTCTCCTCAGTTAGATAAAGGCTCTGAGTGAATTGTCGTGCGCGTGCCTGCCAACGAATAGTTAGCAAACTGGACAAATTGCTAGGTTCGCTGAACAATTTGCTGGAGTGAACCAGCAATCTGCCAGTTACCAGGGAGGACCGCGATGGACGCCACCGATCGTCAACTGCTGGGCCTGCTGCGCGACAACGCGCGCACGCCGGTCACGGCGCTGGCCAAGGCGCTGCGCGTGTCGCGCGCCACCGTGCAGAATCGCATCGAGAAGCTGGAGAAGGAAGGCCAGATCGTGGGCTACACGGTACGGCTCAAGCCCGAAGCCGAGCCGCACCGCATCCGCGCCTGGATGACGGTGGCCGTAGAAGGCAACAAGGCGCGCCAGGTGCTACAGGCGCTGCGTGGCGACCCCAATGTACAGACATTGCACACGACCAATGGCCGCTGGGACATCATCGCCGAACTGCGCGCCGATACGCTGGAGCAGTTCGACCGCACGCTCGACCGGATCCGGCTGGTCGATGGCATTTCGGCCACCGAAACCAGCATCCTGCTGTCGAGCTACAAGCTCTGAACGGATCTGACTCGATTCAAGCGTTGCGACGCAGCGACATCGATCCCTGCTGCCTGCCGCGCAGCCGCTCGCGGTGGGTTTCCTCGTGCAACGCATGTTCGCTCGGCGCCAGCAGGTCGCGCAGCGACACGATGCCGACCAGCCGCATCGTGTCGAGGCTGTCGACCACCGGCATGCGCGCCACGCTCAGCGCCGCCATCTGCCCTGCCGCCGCGCGGCCCGTCTGCGCGGGCAGCAGCACCGTGGGCGTGCCACGGTCCGTGCCCCTGCCATCGGCCTGCGCGGTGACCAGATCGCCGCAGCGCAGTCCGGCATCGTCGCCCGCATGCGCGGCCACGATGGCGCTGCGATGCAGCATGCCCACCACGCGCCCATCTGCCAACACCGGATACGCGCGGTGCGCGGCCTGGGCGCCGAAGTAGCGGTCCAGCGCATCGGCCACCGGCAGGCTGGCGTCGATGGTCACCACCTCACGCGTCATCAGTTCTTCCACGTGCGAACGCTCCAGCGGATCGACGCCGTATTCGCGATAGATATGCAAGCCACGGCGCGCGATCTTCTCGGTCATGATGCCGCGCTTCATCGTCAGCACCGAGAAGCCGTAGGCCACCGCCGTGGTCAGCAGCAGCGGCAGCAGCGCCTCGCTGTCGTGCGTCAGGCCGAACGCGAACACGATGGCGGTCAGCGGCGCGCCCAGCACGCTGCCCAGCACGCCGGCCATGCACACCAGCGCCCACAGCGCGGGCGAACCGCCAGGCAGGAACGGCCCAACCACCACGCCCAGCCCGGCGCCCAGCATCAGCAGCGGCGCCAGCACGCCGCCCGACGTGCCCGAGCCCAGCGCGGCAATCCAGATCACGGCCTTCACGGCCAGCAGCGCCACGGCCACCTCGATGGCCAGCCGGTTGTTGAGCAGGTCGCCAATCACGTCGTAGCCCACGCCCAGCGCGCGCGGCTCGAAATATCCGCCGATGCCCACTACAAGCCCGCCAATCGCCGGCCACCACATCCAGTGCAGCCGCAGGCGGCCAAACGCATCCTCGGTGCGATACAGGGCCAGCGTCAGCGCCGCACCCAGCACGCCGCACAGCAGCCCGGCCGCCACGCACGACCCCAGCGCCACGGTACTGGCCGGTGCGGTGTGCAGCGGGAACAGCGGGCCGGCCTCGAACAGGAACGGCCGCAGGAACCCGGCCACGGCACATGCCAGCGCCACCGGCAGCAGGCTGCGCGGGCGCAGCTCGAACAGCAGCAGTTCGATGGCCAGCAGCACCGCCGCCACGGGCGTGCCGAAGATCGCCGTCATGCCGGCGCAGGCGCCTGCCACCAGCAGCGTCTTGCGCTCGGCGGCGGTCAGGTGCAGGTATTGCGCCAGCAGCGACGCAATCGATCCGCCCGTCATGATGATCGGCCCCTCGGCACCGAACGGCCCGCCGCTGCCAATGACGATGCCCGACGACAACGGCTTGAGCACCGCCACCTTGGGCGACATCTTGCTCTTGCCGAACAGTACGGCCTCGATGGCCTCCGGAATGCCGTGGCCCCGGATCTTGTCGCTGCCATAGCGCGCCATCAGCCCGACGATCAGCCCGCCGATGGCCGGCACGGCAATGACCCACGGGCCCAGCGCGTGGTGCGCGGGCGAGCGCTCGGCGAACGACAGGCTCTGGAAGAAGAACAGGTTGGTGAAGAAGCGGATCAGGTTGACGAGCACGAATGCCGCGCCGGTGCTGACGCCGCCAATGAGCAGCGCGATGCCGGCCAGCATGGGCAAACGGCCGTTTGCCGCGTAGTCGCGCCGCTCGAAACGCGGCTCGGATTGGTGCAATGCGGAATGATTTGTCATGGACATGAGCCGGGGGCGGCTGGGATGATGCGGAGAGCACAGCCTGCGAAATATATCATGCTGTGATACATTGACGGTCCGGTCAATGCACCGGTGACGCCCCCAACACCCAAAGCCGCCCCCGCTTTCGATGCCGACTGCATTCGACCCGACCTCTTCCGTCGCCGAGGCCCGTGCCTGGCTGCGCACTTTTGTCCCCATGCCGATCGCGGCCAACCGGCGCGAGCGGCTCAAGAGCTGCCTCGGCGCGCTGATTGGCCTGGCGCTGACCGAATGGATCTGCCGCCAGTTCCTGCAGGGGTTCAATCCATGGTTCATCGCCCCGATGGGGGCCTCCGCCGTGCTGCTGTTCGGCGTGCCGTCCAGTCCGCTGGCGCAGCCGTGGTCCATCATCGGCGGCAACATGGTGGCCGCCACCGTAGGCGTGGCCTGCGCAAAGTGGATTCCCGACCCCGGGCTGGCCGCTGGCGTGGCAGTGGCCGGCGCCATCGCGCTGATGTTCCAGTTGCGCTGCGTCCACCCGCCCAGCGGCGCCGTGGCCGTGACCGCGGTGTTTGGCGGGCCCGTCGTGCAGGCAATGGGCTTTGGCTTCGTGGTAATCCCGGTGGCCGTGAATTCGATGTTGCTGCTGCTGACCGCGCTGGCCTTCAACAACCTGGCGCGGCGCCGCTACCCGCACCGTCCGCCGGAACCAGCGGCCCAGCATCACACCCGTGACGTGCCGCCCAGCAAGCGCGTGGGCTTCACGCGGTCTGACCTCGATGCGGTGCTGGCGGCACGCGGCGAATTCCTGGATATCGAAGAAGACGATCTCGAAGCGATCCTGGTGGCCGCCGAGCTGCGCGCGTACTCGCGCCGGTTTGGCGACGTGCGCTGCGGCGACATCATGTCGCGCGACGTGGTGTCGGTGCGTCCCGGCCAGATGGCCGCCGACGCCACCGCGCTGATGGCGCGCCACCATATCAAGGCGCTGCCCGTGGTGGACCGCCAGCGGCGTCTGCTTGGCATCCTCACACAGAGCGACTTCTTCAGTGCCTACCGCGTGAATTCGCGCCGCGTCAACGGCGCGGTGCGCGACCTGATGACGCGTACGGTGATCTCCGCCAGCGCCGACCAGCCGATCGTCAATCTGGCGCAGGCGTTCTCCGATGGTGGCCTGCATCACGTGCCGGTCCTGGACGAGCGCAAGCGCGTGGTGGGCATCGTCACACAGTCAGACCTCGTCGCGGCGCTGCTGCGCCAGGGCGGTACGGCAACCGCCGCGGAAACCGCCACGGCGGCGTCCTGATGGCAAGCTGATCCATGCGGCGGGCCATCGCCCGCATTCGTTGATCCGGCAAGGGATAACCCGGAGTTGTCGGCGAATTCCGCTATGCTTACGGCGTTCTCGCAACATGGACGCCGGCTGGCGCGCGACGATGAGTTCCGGACAACTGATTGAAAAGCTTGCGGCGGTCTTTGCGCTGATCGTTCTGATCGGCGGTTCGCTGGTCGTGCTGGCCCCGTTTGCCACGGCGCTCGTGTGGGGCGCCATCCTGGCCTACAGCTCGTGGTATCCATATACCGTGCTGTCGCGCTGGCTCGGCAACCGGCGCGGGCTGGCCGCGCTGGTGTGCGTGCTGGTGGCTGCCGTGATCGTGCTGGGCCCGTTTGTCTATGCCGGCGCCAGCTTCTCGGCCCACCTCGACGAACTGACCGCGCTGGTCAACAGCTACACGGAGCGCGGCTTCCCGCAACTACCTGACTGGCTCAGCAGCCTGCCCTACGTGGGCCCGCAGCTGCAATCGAGCTACGAACAGATCATCCACGCCGACTCCGAAATGGTGGCCAACCTGCGCAAGCTGATTGCGCCCGTGGGCCACGTGCTACTGGGCGCCGGCCTGTCGATTGGCGGCGGGCTGGGGCAACTGGCGCTGTCGATCATCCTGGCGTTCTTCTTCTATACCGGCGGCGAACTGGCCGTGGAATGGCTGCGCGGCGGCATGCGCCGGGTGGCCGGCGAGCGTGCCGACCACCTGATGGCGCTGGCCGGCGGCACGATCAAGGGCGTGGTGTACGGCGTGCTGGGCACGGCGTTCGTGCAGGCCGTGCTGGCCGCCATCGGTTTCTGGATCGCCGGCGTGCCCGGCGCCGCCATCCTGGGCTTCGTCACGTTCTTCCTGTCCGTGGTGCCGATGGGTCCGCCGCTGGTGTGGATTCCGGCAGCACTGTGGCTCTATCACAGCGGCGAGACCGGCTGGGCCATCTTCATGGTGGTGTGGGGCGCCGTGGTGGTGGGCATGGCCGACAACGTCATCAAGCCGCTGCTGATCAGCAAGGGCACCGGCCTGCCGCTAATCTGGATCATGATGGGCGTGCTGGGCGGGGCGCTGGCATTCGGGTTCCTGGGCGTGTTCCTGGGGCCGACGGTGCTGGCCGTGGCCTACGCGCTGCTGCGCGACTGGACCATCGGCTCGCAGGAACGGCCGGGAGTCACCGCGGTCACGCCCGCGCCGCCCTCACAACTGACCCCGGACGCATGAGCGACGGGACACACCCCGCGCACGCCGGGCCGGAGCAGGACCTGCACCGGCTGGTGGCCTGCGAGTACTGCGACGCGCTCTACGAGCGCACCACGCTGGCTCCCGGCGAGCGGGCCACGTGCCTGCGCTGCGGCGGCGTGCTGTACCGCGAAAGCACGCGCGCCTACCGGCGGCTGCTGCCGCTGGTGGTCACCGCGCTGATCCTGTTCCTGGTGTCCAACACGTATCCCATCGTCGAGATGGACCTCAAGGGCGTGCGTACCGAAACCACGCTGTGGGGTGCCGTCCAGGCGCTGCACAGCGACCACATGACGCTGGTGGCGCTGCTCGTATTTGGCACCACGATCCTGTTCCCGCTCTCCGAGATGCTGATGATGTGCTACCTGCTGGTGCCGATGGCCCGGCACCGCATGCCGATGGGCTTCGACCGCATCGTGCGCGGCATCCGTCAGACGCGGCCCTGGGGCATGATCGAGGTGTTCATGATCGGCGTGCTGGTGACCGTGGTGAAACTGTCGACCATGGCCCAGGTGATTCCCGGCGTGGCGCTGTGGTCGTTTGGCGCGCTCGTGGTGGTGCTGGCCGCGATGCTGTCGTTCGATCCGCGCGATCTCTGGCATTACCTGGAGCCGGCCGGTGCCGACGAAGCGCCGCCGCGCGAGGACCGCGCATGAGCACGCCCCCGCCCCGCCCGTCGCGTGCCGTGCAGGCCCGCGAGCAACTGGCCCGTTCGCGCCGCGTGGCGGCCGACGTGGTCGCGGAGCTGACCGACGACGACGAACGCACGCCGCTGGCGCAAGTGCCCACGGCAGCGTCGCGCGGGCTGCTGTCGTGCCATGCCTGCGACCTGGTCAGTCCGATGACGCTGGATGGCGAGCCGTGCCCGCGCTGCGGCGCCACGCTCCATCACCGCAAGCCGGCCAGCCTGGCGCGCACCTGGGCCTTCCTGCTGTCCGCGTTCATCCTGTACATCCCGGCCAACCTGCTGCCGGTGATGGTGACCCAGTCGATCCTGGGCACCCAGCGCGACACCATCCTGTCCGGCGTGATCTACCTGTGGCTGTCCGGATCGCACATGCTGGCCGGCGTGGTGCTGATCGCCAGCATCATCGTGCCGCTGCTGAAGATGGTGATCCTGACGCTGCTGCTGGTGTCGGTGCATTTCAAGTCATCGTGGCGTATCCGCCAGCAGACCAAACTCTATGGACTGGTCGAGATCATCGGCCGCTGGTCCATGCTCGATATCTTCGTGGTCGCGCTGCTGGCCGCGCTGGTGCGCGCCGGAGCGCTGGCCACCATCATTCCCGGGGGCGGGGCGCTGGCCTTTGCCTCGGTCGTCGTACTGACCATGCTGGCGTCGCTGTCGTTCGACCCACGCCTGCTATGGGATTCGCTCGACGCGAACGCCCCTTCGAAATCGCCGGAACCCGACCATGGCTGATCCTGATACTCCTACCCCTCCCCCCAGCCCCAATCCCGCCGGCATTCCGCAGCCCGCGCGCCGCCGCCGCGCACGCTGGCTGCCGTCACTGGTCTGGCTGATTCCGATCGTCGCGGCCGTGGTGGGCATTTCGCTGCTGATCAACACGCTGGCATCGCGCGGCCCCGAGATCACGGTCACGTTCGGCACGGCCGAGGGCCTCACCCCGGGCAAGACCGCCGTGCGCTACAAGGACGTGGATATCGGGCTGGTCAAGTCGGTGCGGCTGGCGTCGGACCGCTCGCACGTGCTGGCCACGATCGAGCTGACCAAGGACGCCGAGAACTTCGCCGTCAAGGACACGCGCTTCTGGGTGGTTCGGCCGCGCTTTGCGATCAGCGGCGTATCGGGTCTGGAGACGCTGCTGTCGGGCGCCTACATCGGCGTGGACGCCGGCAAGTCCACCGAAAGCACGCGCAACTTCACGGGCCTGGAGGTGCCGCCCGTGGTGACCACCGACGCTTCGGGCCGGCAGTTCGTGCTGCGCGCACAGGACCTGGGTTCGCTCGATATCGGCTCGCCGGTCTACTATCGCCGCGTGCAGGTGGGCCAGGTGGTGGCTTATCAGCTTGAGCCGAACGGGCGCGACATCACGCTGCGCGTGTTCGTCAACAAGCCGTACGACAAGCTCGTGGGCGCCGACACGCGCTTCTGGCACGCCAGCGGCGTGGACCTGAAGCTCGATGCCAGCGGCCTGAAGCTGTCCACGCAATCGCTGGTTACGGTGCTGCTGGGTGGCGTTGCGTTCCAGGCGCCCGACAACACCGTCGCGCGCGACTCTGCGGCGGAGAACACCCAGTTCCTGCTGGCGGCAGACCAGGCCGAGGCGATGAAGGAACCCGAGGAACTGGCGCCGACGCTGGCCGTGCTGAACTTCGACCAGTCGGTACGCGGACTGTCGCCCGGTGCGCCGGTGGACTTCCGTGGCGTGATCGTGGGCCAGGTGCGGTCGATCGGCATCGAATACCAGCGCGACAAGAAGGCGTTCCGCATGCCGGTGGTGGTGGAGCTGTACCCGTCGCGCATGGGTTTCCGCGAACGCGACGTGGCCGACGAAGCGCGCAAGCGCACCATCGTGCAGGCGCTGGTCAAGCGCGGCATGCGCGCGCAGCTACGCACTGGCAACCTGCTGACCGGCCAGTTGTACGTCGCGCTGGACTTCTTCCCGAAGGCCCCGCCGGCCAAGGACATCGACCTTGAAGCGCCGATGCCCGAGTTCCCGACCACGCCGGGCACGTTCGACGAGCTGCAGGCCAAGCTGGGCGAGATCGTCAACAAGATCGACAAGGTGCCGTTCGACCAGATCGGCCAGGACGCGCGCACGGCCATCGCATCGATGAACAAGATGCTGGAGACCGCCGACAAGCTCGTGGCGCAGCTCAATGGCGACGTGGCGCCGCAGGTGACGGCAGCGCTGCAGGACGCGCGCCGCACCCTGAATTCGGCCAACGGCACGCTGGCGTCCGACGCGCCGCTGCAGCAGGACACACGCCGCATGATGCAGGAACTGACGCGCACGGCGGTATCGCTGCGCGCACTGACCGATTACCTGGAACGCCATCCCGAGGCGCTGCTGCGCGGCAAGACGGAGGACAAATGATGAAACGTTCGCTGACGCTTTGCGCCATGTTGCTGGCCGTGGCCGTGGCCGGGCTCGGCGCCTGCGCCTCGCCGGAGCCGCGCTACTACACGCTGGCAACCGGTGCGGCTGCCCCGACCGCTCCAGCCACCTCGCCCGCTGCCACGCAACCAGTATGGATCGAGGTGGCGCCGGTACGCGTGCCCGAGCGGCTGAACCGCGCCCAGCTCGTGGTCATCGACGGCAACACCGGCAACGTGAAGCTGCTCGACCAGTCGCGCTGGTCGTCGCCGCTGCCCGATGAACTGCGTGACGCGCTGTCGCAGCAGCTCCAGGGCAACCTCGGTGCGATCGACACCTATCAGCAAGGGCTGTCGGACGTGGAGCCGGTGTTTCGCGTGACCACCGAAGTCGTGCGGCTCGAAGCCGACCCCGGCGTGCGTGCCGCCGCGTCGATTGCCTGGACCGTGCGCCGCCTGCCCGACGGCAAGGTGCTGAGCGGCCGCACCGAAGCGGACCTGGCCGCGCCGGGCAAGATCGATGGCGTGATCACCGCGTATCGCCAGATCGTCGGCATGGCGGCCGCTGACATCGCCGCCGGCGTGCGGTCACTACAGCGCTAGTCACGCCGACGCCTCGCGGCGTCACGCCCGCTTTACTCTCCACACCCCGCTTCACCGTCGCCCCACGCGCCTGATCCCGGCGCCCTGGGGCGACCGCCCCCGCCCTTCCCCATCCGCCGGTTTGCCGCCACCCGTGCGCATATTTTCCTGACGCTTTTTTCGCGCTGGAATATTTATCGTCACGCGTTATATTCCGGAAATTTCAATTCGTGCAGTTTCAAACCCATTTTTTCGGCAATAGCCATATCATGAATTCGATCGCGCACAGATTAAGGAAATGACCATTCATGCGATACCTGACCGTTCATACCATTATGTCGTCAGGAGGATGAAATGCAAGGGAACGGAATGAGCTGGCAATAAAGGAAACACCGGCAATCACGCAGGGTTTCTTCACTCGCCAAATCGCCCCCCCTCTGTAACATGAGACATTCCGATCTGTCTTGACAGAACCTTTGTCAATTCAAGCCAAATGGTCAGCAAAATGAAAAATTTACGCACCCTCATTCTCGGCGCCTCCGTACTTTTAGTCGCGGCTTCACCCCAGGCATTTGCCTCGGACGGCACCATTACCTTCAACGGCCGCGTTAGCGGCCAGACCTGCACGATTGCCGGCAATGGTGGTGGCAGCAGCTTTACCGTGACCCTGCCGACGGTACCGACCTCGGCGCTCTCGGCATCCGGTAATGTCGCGGGCCGTACGCCATTCAACATCGTGGTTTCCGGCTGCAATCCGGCCACCGGCAACGTTTCGGTCTTTTTCGAACCGGGCGCCACCGTGGATTACGTCACCGGCCGGCTCGTGAATACCGAGGCCGGCGGGGCCGGCAATGTGGAAGTCGGGCTGCAGAACGCGAACCTGACCGATATTGCGCTGGGTTCGGGATATCCCGCGCAGAACTCGCAGGTCGTGGCACTGGCATGCGGCGGTGCCCCCTGCCCTATTACGCCCAGTATGTGGCCACCGGCGGGGCAGCCACGGCAGGCGATGTCTTGAGGACGACCACGTATTCCGTCGTGTACCCGTAATCGACCACACACCGGCAGCCCCAGGCCTGCCGGTGTTTTTTTACGGATGGGCCCGGGCATTTTTACGGAACGCTGAACTCATGTCGACGCCCCTGAAGTTCCGTGCAGCCCTGGCTGCCACTCTCTTCGCCATGGCACTGTCGCAAGCCAGCGCTTCCCTGGTGTTGACCGGTACGCGGGTGGTCTATCCTGCAAAGGGACGCGAAGTCACACTCAACCTCAGTAACGAGGGCATCGCGCCGGCGCTGGTACAGGCGTGGATCGACGACGGCAACCCGAACGCCATGCCCGACGATTCGAAAACCCCGTTCACACTGACACCGCCGTTGTTCCGGCTCGATCCCAAGAAGGGTCAGACGCTGCGGATCATCTATCTGCAGGAACCGGCCGTGGCAACCTTCACGATGAGCTACCAGTAGCCGGCGCACACCTGCGCCGGCACGGCATCAATCCTCCGGACCACCGTCCGCCAGCGCCTGGAGGCGGCGCGCGGCGCGACGGCGATCGGCGTCGGCCATCGCCTCCAGGCACGCCCCGGCATCGCCCGTCACGAGCCGAACGCTGCAGGCCAGCATCAGGTTCATCGGCAGGCCGAAGTTTTCCACCACGTAGTCGTTCGCGTCGCGCGCCTCGCCATTGTCATCGGTGGTCACGCGCACGCGATCCAGCAGCGTGCCGGCATCGGTCGCGTAGCCCCACACGGGCTTCTGCAGCGCCACCGCGAATCCCACCTCGAATGCCGTGCCGCTGTCAGGTTCTCCCGGGCCACGGAAGTCATCGAGATTGGCCATCACGATGTCCGCCCGGCGGATCAGCGCGACGTTGGCCTCGTAGATCCATCGCGCGGTGTCGGGCCCGGACAACCCCCTGGGCGCCGCCTTGTCGAGCGGGTACAGGCCCTCGAAGCCATGTTGCGCGCACAGTGCCTTCAGATGTTCGCCCCAGGCCCGGGCGTCCTTGCGGAATACGTCGAAACCAGCGAGATAGATCGTCTTCATGGACGCCTCCAGTCGGAAACGCCTGAAGCATACCTCGGCAAACACCACCTTTCCGTTTCGGACGATGGGTTCTTCCACTCCATGGCCCGCCAGAACATGACCCAGTAACTCGCGCTTTTTGGTCTGGGTCGCGCCAGATACGCCCATCGGCGCGGCAATCAGTGAACAGCGGACCTATATTGCGTTCGTCAGCTGTCCAGCCAGCAGGGGCCGCGGAAGCGGCGTTGGCTATCGCATTCAAGGGGTGCCGATCCATGGACCATCTTCCCCGGTGAGCGACGCTTGGAACACCGGGGTCCCCGGTATTGGTGTGCGCATATTCAGCCCCAGCCTAGACCGCGTGGTATCGACCTTTACTGGCCCCGAAGGCCTGGATCTCACCCCCACCATTTGGGGCACCGATGCCTTCGTCGGCGCCTTCCAGTTCCGATACCAACTGGTCAAGACCGGAAACATCAACAGCAGGCACTGGATCCCGTTTGACGTTGTCCATACCTTCCAGAACCGAAATACCACAACGAACTACGTTTCGCCCACGGCGGGAACCATGACGATGGACAGTGGCCCCGTCAGCCGGGGAACGTGCCGGGTGACTACACCCAACGTCGGCGTCACGCTGGCTTCGGCGCCTGACACCGCGTTGGAAACCGTCGGCGCCACTGCCGGCGCAACGCCCTTCCGCATTGGCCTGCATTGCGAGAACCACGCGCATGCCCACATCACATTGACCGATGCGACCACGCCCGGCAATCGTAGTGACTTGCTGACGCTCACCGCAGACTCCACCACCCGCGGCGTACAGTTGCGCATCAGGCGACCATCGAACGAGGCCGTCAGATTCGGCCCCGATTCGGGAGCATCGGGCAATACGAACCAATGGATGGCGGGTGTGGTGAGCGGCGCCGGCATCATTCAGATGCAAGCCGAGTACGTGGCCGTCGGCCCCGTGACGCCGGCCACGGTGCGTGGCATCGCCACCTTCACCATGAGCTACCAGTAGGCGTTACGGATTGATCGCGGGATGCTTCAGCGCGTGCGCGGCCTCGGCCATGTGCTGGCGGTAGTTGCGGTCATCCTGCGCCAGGCCCAGTTCGCCGTTGCGATAGGCCGTGGCCAGTGCCTGGATCGATGCCGGGTGCTCGCGCTCGGCGGCGGCTTCGTACCATGCCACGGCGCGGGCATCGTCCTGGGACACGCCCTCGCCTTCGCGATACGCGTTGGCCAGCAGGAACATCGCCTGCGCCACGCCGCCGTCGGCCGCCACCTTGAACCAGCGGGCCGCCTGCGCCGGGTCCGGCGCGTGGCCATGGCCGCCGCGATACAGCAGGCCCAGGTAATAGGCCGCGCCAATGTCACCGGCGCGCGCAGCCGCTTCGGTCTGCTGCCATGCCAGCGGCAGATCGGCCCGGCCCGATGCCAGGGTGCCCAGCAGGGCTGCCTTGCCCAGCAGGAACTGCGCGCGCACGTAGCCGCTGTCGGCAGCCATGCGCAGCCAGCGCTCGCCGTCGGCACGCGTAGCGGCATCGGTGCGTGCCATCAGCGTTTCGCCAAGCGCGGCGCGCGCGGCGGTCTCGCCGTTGCGGGCGCCCTGCTGCAACTGGTCCAGCGCAGCGGCGTCGCCGGCCGACGTGGCCAGTAGCTGCCACTGCGCGATCTGCGTGTGGCGGGCATCCGACTGGTGGCGCCACACGGCGGCACCCGCCACGCCGGCGGTGGCCACCGCCACGGCCAGCGTGGCGGCCACGAACAGCGGGTGGATGCGCGGCAGACGGCGCGCGGCGGTGCGGCGTGTGCCGGCGTGAGAAGCCGAATTGACGGTGACAGTGGCGGCGACGGAGACTTGCATCGTAGTTACTGGTTCAGGTCGATCTTGTACTTGGAGAGGTTCTTGCCCGAGCCATCGTCGGCCGCTACCAGCGAGATGCCGGCCACGCCGCCGGCCGTGGCCTGTGCCAGCATGCCAACGCCCGAGCTGAACACCACGTCGCCACTGGTCACCACCTTGGTGAAGTGCCAGCTACGCGCATTGCCGTTGGTGGCGCGCGTCACGGTGGCCACGTCCTTGACGTACTGGATCAGCACATCGCGGTTGGCGTCGGGCGATGCGTAGACGGTCTTAGTGCCATCGAGGCCCGGGAAGTTGCCGCCGCCGCTGGCGCGATAGTTATTAGTGGCGACGATGAACTCCATCGCCGAGGTCACCGCCGCGCCCTTGTACGTCAGGTTCTTGATGCGGCTTCCCACGGCTTGCGTGACGTCAATCTCGTACTGCATATCGGCGTCGGTGAACATGTCGAAGTTGTAGCCCGGGAACGTGCTGATCAGTTGCTGTTCCGTGGTCAGCCCCGGGTTGATCTGGTTGAAGCGGTTGGCGGCCGTCTCCAGCCACGCCTTGACCTCGTCGCCGTTGACCTTCACCGCGTAGACCGTGTTCGGGTACAGGTACAGATCGGCCGCGTTATTGATGGCTAGGCTGCCCATCGCCACGTCGGTATAGTCATTGCCGCCGCCGAAGCCGCTCTTGAACGGCGCCGATACCGACAGCACGGGCAGCGCCGCCAGCGCGGGCAGGTTGGCCGTGATGTAGTTCTTCACGTAACGGGCCTGCGCCTGGTTCACGATCTGGATTGCGCCCGGGTCGCCCACGTCGGCGAAATAGCTCGACATGCGGTAGTCCGTGCTGCCGATCGGCGTCTTCACGTACTGGATGGTGGCCTGGTGCTCGGTGTCGATGGCGGACGCCACGCTGGCGTCGGCGGCCACGTAGCTCTTGTCGGCGTTCTGGGTCGAGCGCGCTTCCACCTTCGTGTTGGTGCGGTCGACGCTCCATTTGCTGCCGTCGTAGTTCAGCGCCAGTTTGACCACGCCCAGGTGCTTTCCCCAGTAGTTGGCCATCACGGTCGGCACACCATTGACGGTGCCCTTGACCTTGTCGACGCCCGGCAGGTTGAACTGGCCCACCGTGCTGTTGGCGTCCGGGAAGATCTGGTGCGAATGGCCGATCAGCATGGCGTCCACGCCGCTCACCTTCGACAGGTGATAGCTGCCGTTTTCCATCGTCGGCGAATACGTCGAGTTGTCCAGCCCGCCGTGCGAGATCACCACGATCAGGTCGGCGCCCTTGGCGCGCATTTCCGGGATGTACTTCTGCGCGGTCTCCACCACGCCCTCGGTGTAGACCTTGCCGTCGAGCCAGCGCTTGTCCCAGCTCAGGATCGCGGGCGGCGCAAAGCCGATGATGCCCACCTTGATCGGCGCGGAGATCGTCTTGCCGTCAGGCCCCGTGGCGGTCAGCGTCTTGGTCAGGATCGCGTACGGCTGGAACAGCGGCTGGCGCGTCTTCACGCTATAGACATTGGCCAGCACCTGCGGAAACTTCGGGCCGGCGCATACCGGCTGCGTGCCCGGGTCGGGCAGGCCATCCACGTTGAAGCGGTTGCCCGTGACCTGGCTCAGGTACTGCAGTCCGTAGTTGAACTCATGGTTGCCGATGCCGCCGCCATCAAAGCCGGCCGCGTTCATCACCTTGTACATCGCGAGCGTTTCGGCGCACGCCACCGGCTTGACCAGCGCCTGGTAGTCCGACAGCGCGGTGCCCTGGATGGTGTCGCCGTTGTCCAGCAGCATGCTGTTCGGGAATTCGGCCCGCGCCGACTTGATCAGCGTGGCCACACGCTCGAAACCGATCGACTTGTCCTCGGCCAGCTTGAAGTAGTCGTAGCTCAGTACGTTGGTGTGCAGGTCGGTGGTTTCCAACAGCGCCAGCGTGGACTTGGTGCCGGCAGGCACCGTCGTACCGCTGTTGCTGCCGTTGCCGTTGTTGCCGCCATTGCCCGCGTTGCTGTTGTCGTCGGAGCCACAGGCGGCCAGCGCGGTGGCGACCAGTGCGGCCAGCACGGCGGCCCGGATGCGATGGTGTTGCATGGTCTCGGATTTCCCTGTTGTTTTGTGTTTGTGATGCAGCCCGACGATTTTGGTAAGCCGGGATGGCAGGGAAGTGGCGAAACCGCGTCATTACCGTGACAATCGACACAAATATGACAAAAACATCATATTGAAGTGGGGCAACCAGGTACGCACCACTATTCCAATTGGCTGAAGATCCCTATCCGGACGGGCAATTGACTGGGCGTTATATACGCGCTTATATTGCGGATGCAACCCATGATGCACACCCTCCACTTTCCTGCGCATTCGCCATGAGCCTTCGTCCTTTCCTGCGCCGTGCCGCCGCCGGCGCCGCCCTGTCCGCCCTGACCCTGGCCGCGCCGTCGGCCTTTGCCGTCGACCTCGTGGTGTCCGCCGCCGCCAGCCTGACCAACGCGTTCAAGCAACTGGGCGAGCAGTTCGAGCGCGCCCATCCCGATACCAAGGTGGTGCTGAACTTCGGCGCGTCGGATGTGCTGATGCAGCAGATCGTCAAGGGCGCCCCGGCCGACGTGTTCGCGTCCGCCGACCAGGACGCCATGAACAAGGCCGAGGCCGAAAAAGTGGTGCAGGCCGCCTCGCGCCGCGATTTCGCGGCCAATGCGATCGTGCTGATCGTGCCGCATGACAGCAAGCTCGGCATCGCCGGCCCGAAGGACCTGACGCGCGCCGACGTCAAGCGCGTGGCCTATGGCAACCCGTCGTCGGTGCCGGTGGGCCGCTATACGCGCGGTGCGCTGGAAACCCAGAACCTGTGGAGTGCCGTGGAAGCCAAGGGCGTGCCGGCGCAGAACGTGCGCCAGGCGCTGGACTACGTGGCGCGCGGCGAGGTCGATGCCGGCTTCGTGTTCGCCACCGACGCCGCCGTGATGCCCGACAAGGTCACGGTTGCCGCGCGCGTGCCCACCACCACGCCGGTCACCTACCCGATCGCCGTGACCGCGCAGACCAAGCAGGCCAAGCAAGCCAACGCCTTCGTGCAGTACGTGCTGTCGCCAGAAGGCCAGGCAACGCTGGCCAAGTACGGCTTCCAGAAGCCCTGACATTCTTCACGAAAGCGCAATAAGGCCACTGTCATGGATGCTGTCTGGGTTCCGCTGCTGCTGTCGCTCAAGGTTGCGGGTTGGGCCACGGTGCTCAATGCCGTGCTGGGCGTGGCAGCCGCGTATGCCATTGCGCGCTGGCGCTCGCGGGCGCGCGACGTGGTCGATGCCATCCTGACGCTGCCGCTGGTGCTGCCGCCCACGGTGCTCGGCTACTACCTGCTGGTGCTGGTGGGCCGGCGCGGTGTGTTCGGCGCGTGGCTGGAAAGCATCGGCATCGAACTGGTGTTCACCTGGCAGGGCGCGGTGCTGGCATCGACTGTGGTGGCCTTTCCGCTGGTGCTCAAGTCGGCGCGCGCTGCGTTCGAAGGCGTCGACCATCAGTTGGAGAACGCGGCACGGGTGCTGGGCATCTCGGAGGCTGCGATCTTCTTCCGCGTGACGCTGCCCATGGCGCTGCCCGGCATCGTGGCCGGCGTGCTGCTGGCCTTTGCACGCGCGCTGGGCGAATTCGGCGCCACGCTGATGGTGGCGGGCAACCTTCCCGGCCGCACCCAGACGCTGTCGGTGGCGATCTACGAGGCCGTACAGGCCGGCAATGACGATACCGCCAACCTGCTGGTGCTGGTCACCTCGGTCACCTGCATCGTGTTGCTCGTGGTGGCGGCGCGGCTGGTGCCACCGGCGCAGCGCGGTACGGGCAACCTGTTCGAGCGCCGCAAGTTCCGGCGCGAGCCTGTGGCGAGGTGATGGGCATGAGCATGCAGATCAATGTCCGCAAGCGCATGGCGTCACAGGACCGCCATTTCGCGCTGGATATCGCGTTCGAATCGGATAGCCGCCGCGTGGCGCTGTTCGGGCCGTCCGGCGCCGGCAAGAGCCTGACGCTGCGGGCCATCGCCGGCCTGATGGCACCCGATGCCGGCCGCATTGCGCTGAACGGCCGTACGCTGTTCGACAGCGACACCGGCATCGACGTGCGTCCGCAAGAGCGGCGCGTGGCTTACCTGTTCCAGGACTACGCGCTGTTTCCGCACCTGACCGTATCGCAGAACATCGCGTTCGGGCTGCGCCGGGGCTGGCGCAATCCCGCGCGACGCGCGCTGCCGCCAGAGGCCGCGCGCTGGGTCGAGGCGTTCGGGCTGCGCGACATCGTGAATCAATACCCCTCGCAGATATCGGGCGGACAGAAGCAGCGCGTGGCGCTGGCGCGCGCGCTGGTGGCGCAGCCCGATATCCTGCTGCTAGACGAACCGTTCTCGGCGCTCGACCCGGCGCTGCGCGTACGCATGCGCGAGGAACTGCGCGCGCTGCAGGAAAGCCTGGACGTGCCGATGCTGATGATCTCGCACGACCCGGAAGACGTCGAAGTGCTGGGCGACCACGTACTCGAAATCCGCGACGGCCGTATCCACGCCAGCGGCCGCGCACAACGGCATCCGCCGGTCTACGCGCCCGAATCCGCGCACGTGGTCTAGTGTCTGGGTCCAGGCGGCGGCCGTAGCGTTCAGATCATCGTCCCGAGGATCACGCTCGACGCCTTGAAGATGGCCAGCGCGGCCACGCCTTCCTTGAGGTCCAGGTCGGCCAGCGCCGCGTTGTTGACGATGGCCGCCACGGTGCCGCCGCCTTCCAGCTCCAGCACCACTTCCGCATTGACCGCACCAGGCACCACGCGTGCCACCGTGCCGGGCAACTGGTTGCGCGCCGACAGCCGCGCGGCGGGATCGGGCAGGCCGATCATCACGGACGATGCCTTGACCAGCGCGAACGCCTCGGCACCGGGCACCAGTCCCAGCGTCTCGGTGCTTTCATGGGTGATCGTGGAAACGATGCGCAGACCGCCGGGCAGCGCCAGCGTGATCTCGTCGTTGACGGCACCGGGCCGCACGGCCTCCACGCGGCCAAACAGCTTGTTGCGTGCGCTGGTCTTGATCATCATGCGTTGGATCAGGTGAACGTCTTCGGGATTGGCCTCGGACATCGCGCCGGCACGCTCCAGATGGGCGATGAACCGGGCGTGCTCGGCTTCCATGGCGCGGTAAGTCGCGATCAGCCGCGCGGCCCGGTCCGTCAACCGCGTCCCGCCGCCACCCTTGCCGCCCGCCGCGCGCAGTACCAGCGGTTCGCCGGCGCTGTTGTTCATCGCGTCGATGGCATCCCAGGCGCCCTTGTAGCTGATGCCTACCGCGCGCGCGGCGGCCGTGATCGAGCCGTGCTCGCCAATGGCGGCCAGCAACGCGATGCGGTCCTTGCCGCCCCAGTCCTGCTGGCCGGCGCGGAACCAGATGGCGCCCTGGAGTTCTAGCATGCGCTGACCTGTCTGTAATGTCGGAAGTGCGTATATTACTGCCAGCGGCCACCGGCAGCGTACACGTCAGCTCTGATGGGCGGGGATGTACCAGCGCATGACGCTGCCGGCGAAGTACTGCTTGTCCAACTGCCGCAGCAGGCGCCAGCAAGTGAACGGGTCCACCGCCAGGTCTACCCAGGCCCAGGGATGGTCCGGGTCGCCCTCGCGCACGAGTTCGATGGAATTGACCTTGGCGTAGATCTTGAGCTTCTCGCGCAGCATGTCCTCGGTCACATCGCGATGCAGCCCGCGTATCAGTACCTGCATTGCAGCCTCTCCCCGATTGGAAAGTGGTGATGCCTGTATTCTAGGCCGCACCCGGCGATGGCGCCGCCAAGCGATGCGGCAATCGCACGATTCACGCCATGATGTGCACGCCGCCGTCCACGTACACCGTGTTGCCCGACACCCGGCGCGCGTACGGCGTGGCCAGATAGGCCGTGGCAAAGCCCACGTCCATGATGTCGACCAGCTCGCCCAGCGGCGCGCGGCCGGCGGCCTCGGCCAGCAATGCATCGAAGTCCTTGAGCCCCGACGCCGCGCGCGTCTTGAGCGGCCCCGGCGAGATCGCATGCACGCGAATGCCCTGCGGCCCGAGTTCATAGGCCAGGTAGCGGCACGTGGCCTCCAGCGCGGCCTTGACCGGACCCATCAGGTCATAGTTGGGCACCACGCGGTTGGCGCCGTCGTAGCTCATGGCGAACAGCGTGCCGCCCTGCCCCATCAGCGGCACAGCGCGGCGCGCCATGCGGATGAACGAATGGCACGACACGTCCATCGCGCGCGCAAAGCCCGCCGCCGACGACTGCAGCAGCCCGCCCTGCAAATCTGCCTTGGGCGCGAAGGCCACCGAATGCACCACCGAATCCAGCTGTCCCCACGTCTCGCCGATGCGGGCGAACAGCGCGTCCATTTGCGCGTCGTCCTCCACGTTCAGCGGCATCAGGATCGGCGCCCCGATCTGCTCGGCCAGGGGCGCCACGTGCGGATACGCCTTGTCGTTCAGGTAGGTCAGCGCCACCTCGGCGCCAAGCTCGCGGAACGCGCGCGCGCAGCCCCAGGCGATGGAGTCTTCGTTGGCCACGCCAACGATCAGCACGCGGTTGCCAGATAGCGGGGGATTGGGTACGTTGACCATCGTGTCAGCCTCTCCTTGCGTGCATCGTCAACGGTGGACTATTCGGCTTCCGCCGGCGTGGCCTTGCCGTTGCCCTGGTCGGTGCCGAACACCTCGGCCACCTCGCGGTAGCGGGCCAGCCATTCCGCATCGAGCGGCCCGCCAACGGTGAGCACGCGATGCGCCAGCACCATGATGCGACGACGCTCCTTCATGTCGGGCACCAGCTCCGGCAGCGCCTGGATGGCCCCTTCGGGGTCCAGGCTGACGATGTAGCTCTGCCGGCGTACGGCGTCCTTGAACTGCGCCAGTGTGATGCGCTTTTCCGGCGGGTTCTCTCGCGCCAGCTTGCGCAGCAGGTTGAACGGCCGCTCCTCGATGGCCGAGCGGCCCTGCGTCACGTACGACAGCACGCGCAGGAACGCGTCGAGCGCGGTGCCCGTGCCGATCTCGCGCTCGGCCTCGCGCCGCCGCAGATCGGCCACCTCCTTGCGCAACGCCGTGATGGCCGGCGACTCGGAGCGCTTGGGCGTCGACGTCATGCCCAGCATGGCCGGCAGCCACGGCGAGCCGTAGATCGATTCGAACATGCGCTCCTGCCACGCGTCGCGCGCGTCGCGATACTGGTCCAGCGAGCGCACGATCTGGTCGGATACGGCCTGCTGCATGGCCAGGAACGGATTGTCGGCAGACACCGGCTGGCGCGCATCGCGCACGGCCGGCGCCATGGCGGCGATCCATTGCATCCACGGATTCTCGTCGGCGAACAGCGAGCGTTCGAGCCGCGACGGATGGATGGCGCGGATGGCCTGCGCCGTGACCTCGTTGGACGTCGCACGCACGGCCGGCGACGCAAACGTGTCATACAGGTTCTGGTTGATCTCGGCCACGCGCCGCACCACTTCGAACGGCTGCTCGTCGTCCCGGCCATCGTCGAGTGCCAGGATGTCGTCGATGGTGCGCCGCTCGAAACGCACGAGGTAGCGGCCTTCGATCAGTTCGCTGTGCGGGGAATCCGGTGCGAAGTCCTCTATCTTCGCTTCGTACAGGCCCGGCGGCAGCACGTCGATCAGGTCCAGCGCGCAGAACAGTTCGGAGTGCTCCTTGTTGGCCACGCTGCCGGAAACGAAGATGCCCAGGTGCCCGATCGACGGATGCAGGCAGTAGACGATGGTCTGCTCGTTGGCGACGATTTCGTCCACGTTCGCATACAGGTCGGGAATCCAGTTCAGCGCCTGCTGCGGCGGCGTGATGTTGTCCCCCCAGGACGCGAACACGATCACCGGCGACCGCACGTTGCGCAGGTCGATCACGGTCTGGCCATCCTTGCTGCGCACCTCGCCGGCCGTCAGGTGGTTGCCGACGAACAGGTTCTGCACGATCCAGTCGATCTCTTCGCGGTTCATCAGGAAATGCCCGCCCCACCAGCGTTCGAACTCCAGGAAGCGCGGACCTTCGGTGTCCACCCTGGCGTAGACGTTGTACAACTTTTCCCAGAGCGTGTTCGACGGATTCAGCTTCTCGAAATTCTGTACCAGCCAGGCCCCGTCGAAGCGGCCATTGCCCAAGTCGGCGGCCAGGGAGGACAACCACGTGCCGCCCAGCAGCCCGCCCGCATAGCGCATCGGATTCTTGCCGCGCACGCCAGACCAGTACGCCACCGGTGCGCCCGCCAGCAGGATCGGGCCGGTTACCTCGGGCGAAGCCGCCGCCAGGATCAGCAACGCCCAGCCTGCCTGGCAGTTTCCCACCACGAACGGTTTGCCCGGTGCCTCGGGATGCCGCTCGGCCACGGCCTGCAGGAACTTGCCTTCGGTGCGTGCCACGTCCTCGATGGTCTGGCCGGGGCACGGATCGCGGAAGAACGTGATGAAGTAGCACGGATGACCGGTGCGGATGGCATTGCCGATCTCGCTGTCGGCCTTGAAGCCGCCAATGCCGGGGCCGTGCCCGGCGCGCGGGTCCATCACGACGAACGGCCGCTTGGTGTCGTCGGTGGGATGCGCGGCCGGCGGCACGATGCGCATCAGCGCGTAGTTGACCGGCCGGGGCAAATCGCGCCCATCGATCAGCACCTCGTGCTGGAACACCAGCACCGGCGGCATGCCGCCGCGCTCGTGCTCGGCGGTCTCGTTGCCACGGCGGCGCAGGATATCGAGGAACAGGATCGACCGTTGCCAGGCGTCGATGCCGTATTCCCACGCGGCCTGCGCCACCGGGTTCAACGGCATGGGCGGGAAGGCGGCAAACGGGAGGGAAAACGGGGATGCCGGCGCGGCCGGCTGGGAATCTTGTGGGGCGGCCCGGGCGGGAGCCTGGGCGTCGGGGGTGGCGTCCTGAGCGGGCACCTCGCCTACCGCAGGTTGACGTGCATTCATTTCCGTTTCTCCTTCGGGATTGGCGGATCAGGGGCATGCAGCGTGGCGCGAACATCGCTTGCTGCGATGCAACAGTAAAAATCTACCAGCCTCCGTGCGACATGACAACTGTCACCGGGTCCGATGACACTGACCGCGCCGTATATGTCTCTGGCAAGTCATCGATGCGGCGCCCAGCTTGGCCTATACTGCGACAGACCGTTTGCGCAATGCAGCATCCACAGGTCCTGCCGGGTGCTGTCCGATGGAATTTTAGGTACCTGCCCATGCCAACACCATCGTCTGACGACAAATACGCGCGCCTGCTCGCACGCTGCGAGGGACTGCCGCCCATCCCCACCGCCGTCGCCCATCCCTGCGACTACACGTCGCTGGACGGCGCGCTGGAAGCCGCGAGGCTCGGGCTGATCGTGCCGATCCTGTGCGGCCCCGCCGCCCGCATCCGCGCGGTAGCCGAGGAACACGGCCTGTCGCTGGGCAACACCGAGATCATCGAGGCCCCGCACAGCCACGCTTCCGCCGAATGCGCGGTCGAGGCCGTACGTACTGGCCGGGCGGAGCTGCTGATGAAAGGCAGCCTGCATAGCGACGAAATGCTGCACGCGGTGGCCCGCAGTGCCAGCGGGCTGCGCACCGAACGGCGCCTGTCGCATGTTTTTGCGATGGACGTGCCGAACTATCACAAGCCGCTGTTCATCACCGACGCGGCGGTCAACATCTTCCCCACGCTGAACGACAAGGCCGACATCGTGCGCAACGCGATCGACCTCGTGCGCGTGCTGGGCGTCGAACGGCCCAAGGTGGCCATCCTGTCGGCCGTGGAAACCGTCACCGACAAGATTCCGTCGACGATCGATGCCGCCGCGCTGTGCATGATGAGCCTGCGCGGCCAGATCGAAGGCGGCCTGCTCGATGGCCCGCTGGCCTTCGACAACGCCATCAGCAAGGCCGCCGCCGATACCAAGGGCATCAAGTCGGACGTGGCCGGCGACCCCGATATCCTGCTGGTGCCGGACATGGAGGCGGGCAATATGCTGGCCAAGCAGCTCACGTTCCTGGCCGGGGCCGAATGCGCCGGCATCGTGCTGGGCGCGCGCGTGCCCGTCATTCTGACCAGCCGCGCCGACAGCGTGCGCGCGCGCATCGGCAGCTGCGCGATTGCCGTGCTGCTGGCGCACGCGCGGCGCAGCGCGCAAACCTCCGTCCCCGCCTGAGAGGAGAGCGGCGTGAGCACATCGCATCCAGTCATCCTCGTGGTCAACGCAGGGTCGTCGAGCGTCAAGGTATCGATCTACGTGGTGCCGGACGACGCGCACCACAACGTTGACATCCAGCCCACGCTGGCCGCGCACGGCCAGATCGAAGGCATCGGCGTGGCGCCGCGCCTGGTGGCAAAGATGGCCGATGGCCGCGAGGTCACCGACCAGCGCTTTCCGGCGGAGCAGGTGCCGGACCATAACGCCGCGTTCCGGCTGATCCGCCTGACGCTGAGCGTGGCGCTGCGCGATACACCGCCGGTGGCGATCGGCCATCGCGTGGTGCATGGCGGCAGTGAATTCGCCGATGCCGTGCGCATCGATGATGAAGTCATCGCCAAGCTGGAAGCGCTGGTGCCGCTGGCACCGCTGCATCAGCCGCATAACCTCACGGCGATCCGTGCGATTCGCGGCGCGGCGCCCGAGTTGCTGCAGGTGGCCTGCTTCGATACGGCCTTTCACGCGGGCCACGACCCGCTGACGCAGCTCATGGCGCTGCCTTACGAGTACTTCGAGCAGGGTGTGCGCCGCTACGGCTTTCATGGCCTGTCGTATGCCTATATCGCGCGGCGGCTCAGACAGGTGGCGCCGGACCTGGCCAGTGGCCGTGTCATCGTGGCGCATCTGGGCAACGGGGCCAGCCTGTGCGCGATGCGCGACGGCAAGAGTATCGATTCGACGATGGGCCTGACCGCGCTGGACGGCATGCCAATGGGCACGCGTTGCGGATCGATCGATCCCGGTGCGGTGCTGTACCTGGCCGCGCAGGGCATGGATACCGACGCGATCCAGTCGATGCTGTACGGCCAGTCCGGGCTCAAGGGCATTTCGGGCATCAGCAGCGACATGCGCGCGCTGCTGGACAGCGACAGCCTGCGTGCAAAACTCGCAGTCGATTTCTACGCGTGGCGCTCCGCGCAGGAAATCGGCAAGCTGGCCGTGACTCTGGGCGGATTCGATGCCCTGGTCTTCACCGCCGGCATCGGCGCGAATTCTCCCGACGTGCGTGCCCGCATCTGCGCGCACCTGACCGACCTGTTCGGCGTGTCGCTCGATGCGGCCGCCAACGCCGAGAACTGCCAGCGCGTGAGCCGCGACGCGAGCCAGGTGCCAGTGCTGGTGCTGCCCACCGACGAGGAAGGCATGATCGCGCTGTCTACCGCGCGCATCCTGCGCGAGAACGGCGGACTGTAGCGGGCTTTGGCAGGCGTTAGACGACGCCTCAGGCTTCGAGGTAGTGCCGGCGCAACTGGTCGACGTCGATACCCAGGTCGTCGGCCAGGAAGTTCTCGACGCCGCCGTAGGTGTTCGCCATCGCATCCATCGACGCCTCGATGTATTCGGGCCGCACTTCGAGCAGCGGCAACATCGTTTCCGCCGCCACCCCGATCCCCGCCACGCCGGCCAGCATCTTCTCGTTGAAGCGCTGGTTCCAGTGGTTGGACTCCAGGTAGTTGGCGACGATGTCGTCCTGCGACACACCCAGCGCGCTCAGCAGCAGCAGCGACGCAAAGCCGGTGCGATCCTTGCCGGCGGTGCAGTGGTAGAGCAGCGTCTTGCCCGCTTCGGCATGGCCCATAAACGCGCCGAACGCGTCGCGGTAGCGCACCGGAAAATCGCGGTACACATCTAGCATGAAGCCGTGCATCTGCGCTGCGTTGCTGGCGCGCAGGCGCGGCATCAGCACGTCCATGGACATCGAGCCGTCCAGCACCGGCACCGCCAGCCACTGGAACCGCTGCCCGAATGCCGCTTCGGCGGCTGACTTCTCGCCCATCGAACGGAAGTCGACCACGATGTCGAGCCGCAGCGCATCGAGCTTGTCGAGATCGGCGGCGCACCCCAGCGCGGGATTTGCGCTGCGATACAGCTTTTCATGCCGGATACGGCGTCCGGCATGGCCCGTGAGCCCACCCAGGTCGCGCGCATTGGCAATGGTCTCCAGGTCCAGGCAGGTCCGCAGCGCGGCTGCGGCAATCTTGTCGGTGTTGTTCTGCATATCTCTTTGGCGCGTTACACGACACGCATAAAAAACGTTCAGCATCGACGCCAATTATTTCAGATCGCTCGCGGTAATGACACCCTCCCGCCAACGAAACCCCGCCAGCCGTTGCCACGCCTGAAGGACGGCACGTCACCTGGCAAAAGCTGACTTCGCAGCGGATTGATCCAGGGCAACTTCGCGGAAATGGCGATCTTGGCGCACCGCGCCAGCGTTCACATGATGACCATAGGTCGAACGCGGCAAGTCATGTGCGCCGCGACGCGTCCGGCCCGCCGCCCCATCCAAGGACGTCACCATGCCCGACCCGAATCTCTCCCCTGGCGCGGCCGCCACTGCGGCGGCCGCGCCCGTCACGCCCAAGCTACACATTCACTGGGGCCTCTACGCCGCCGTCGTCGTGCTGATCGCCGTGCTGCTGATCCCCTTGCCGCCGGACCTTCCCGTGGCCGGCCAGCGCATGCTGGCAATCCTGGCCTTCGCGGTGGTGGTGTGGATCACCGAGGCCGTGACCTACGAGACCAGCGCCATCATGATCACGTCGCTGATGGCGGGGCTGATCGGCTTTGCGCCAACCGTGAACGATCCCACCACGATCTACGGCACTTCCCGTGCGCTGGGCATGGCGCTGGCCGGCTTCTCGAACACCGCGCTGGCACTGGTGGCCGCCGCGCTTTTCATTTCGGCGGCGATGACCGTGACTGGACTCGACCGGCGCATCGCGCTGGTCACGCTGTCGGCCATCGGCACCAGCACGCGCCGCATTCGGCGTGGACAAGAAGTCGAACATCGCGGCCGGCATCATGATCATGGTGGCCATGGCCACTAGCGTCTGGAACGTCGGCATCCAGACCGCCGCCGCGCAGAACCTGCTGACTGCCGGCTTCATGGACAAGCTGCTCGGCGAGCGCGTGACGTGGATGCAATGGCTGATTGCCGGTGCCCCGTGGGCCCTCACATGTCGGCGGTGCTGTATTTCCTGGTGCGCTGGCTGCTGCCTCCGGAAACCGACGCCATCGCCGGCGGCAAGGAAGCCGTGCAGCGCGAACTGACCGCGCTGGGGCCCATAACAGGCCCGCAGAAGCGGCTGGCCGCCGTGGCCATCGGGCTGCTGCTGTTCTGGGCCACCGAGGGCAAGCTGCACAAGTTCGATACCGCCACCATCACGTTCGTGGGGCTGGTGATCCTGATGATGCCGCGCATCGGCGTGATGGACTGGAAGACCCTGCAGCAACGCACGCCGTGGGCACGCTGATCGTGTTCGGCGTGGGTATCAGCCTGGGCAGCGCGCTGCTGACCACGCAGGCCGGCCAGTGGCTTGGCAAGTTCGTGGTCACGCATTCCGGGCTGGCCGATCACGGCACGCTGATGGTGTTTGCCGTGCTGGCGGCCTTCCTGATCCTGCTCCACCTGGGCTTCGCCAGCGCCACGGCGCTGACCGCCGCGTTGCTGCCGATCCTGATCTCGGTGCTGCAGACGCTGCCCGGTGACATCAACAAGATCGGCATGACGATGCTGCTCGGCTTCACGGTCAGCTTCGGCTTCATCTTGCCGATCAACGCACCGCAGAACATGGTCTGCCTGGGCACTGACACCTTCAACGGCAAGCAGTTTGCCCGCGTCGGCATCCCGGTCACGATCATTGGCCACCTGCTGATGCTGCTGTTCGCCGCCACTTACTGGCGCTGGCTTGGCTGGGTCTGAACCCGGCCACCTGTAACCCAGGACGCCCCCATGAAACTGTCGACCGCATCCGCGCGCACCTTTGCGCGCAATATCCTGATCGCACAGAATGTGCCCGAAGACATTGCTGACGACGTGGCCGAGCATCTGGTCGAATCGGACCGCAGCGGCTACGTCAGCCACGGCATCTCGATCCTGCCCAACTACCGCCGCGCCATCGAGGGCCAGAGCGTCAATTGCGCCGGCCGCGCCGAATGCGTGATGGACCGCGACATGCTGATGGTCTTCGACGGCCACGGCGGCTTTGGCCAGCACATAGGCAAGACCGTGATGCTGCAGGCCATCGACCGAGTGCGCCAGCATGGCCATTGCATCGTCACGCTGCGCCGCTCGCACCATCTTGGCCGCATGGGCCACTACGGTGAAATGGTGGCGCAGGCGGGCCTGGTGCTGCTGAGCTTTACCAACGTCATCAACCGGCCACCCGTGGTGGCACCGTTCGGCGGCCGCGTGCCGCGCCTGACCACCAACCCGCTGTGCTTTTCCGGGCCAATGCCGAATGGCCGTCCGCCGCTGGTGGTGGATATCGCCACCAGCGCGATTGCCATCAACAAGGCGCGCGTGCTGGCGGAAAAGGCGAGCCGGCCCCCGAGCACAGCATCATCGACGCCGACGGCAACCCGACGACCGATGCGTCGGTGATGTTTGGCGAACGGCCGGGGTCCCTGCTGCCGTTCGGCCAGCACAAGGGCTATGCACTGGGCGTGGTGGCGGAACTGCTGGCCGGCGTGCTGTCCGGCGGCGGCACGATCCAGCCCGACAACCCGCGCGGCGGCGTGGCCACCAACAACCTGTTCGCCGTTCTGCTCAACCCCGAGTTCGACCTTGGCCTGAACTGGGAACGCGCCGAGGTGGAAGCCTTCATCGACTAACTGCACGACACGCCGACCGCACCAGGCTGCGAGCGCGTCCAGTACCCGGGAGAGTACGAAGCGGCTTGCCGCGCCGCGGCGGGCGATGAACTCGATATCAATCCGAATATCTGGCGGAATCTGGAGGCGTTGGGAAGGGAGCTGGGGGTGGAGGTGCCGGGGGCGTAGCTTGCCGGCTCCCGCCTGTTTTGCTCCCCTCTCCCGCCATGCGGGAGAGGGGAGCAAAAAAACAGAGGCATACAACGGCAATGGCACAATACGCGCCATGCAACGTCTCTGGTCCCTCTTCGTCAAGTTCGTGCTCCTCGCCATCGTAGGCGGCGCGCTGCTGGTCGCGTTTGCCGTGTTGATGGCCAACCGGCAGTTGCCGTCGCTCGATGCGCTCACGGCGTTCCGGCATACGCCTAGCTACGTGAAGCTGGGCGACTTCCCGCATACGCTGCCCGAGGCCGTCGTCGCCATCGAGGATGACCGGTTCTATCTGCACGATGGCGTCGACTATGTCGGCGTGATGCGTGCCGGCGTTGCCAACCTGTCCGACGAACTGTCGCAGGGCGCGTCCACGATCACGATGCAGGTGGCGCGCAACTTCTTCCTGTCGCGCCAGAAGACGTACACGCGCAAGCTGTACGAAATCCTGCTGGCCTACCGCATCGAGAATGCGATGACCAAGGACGAGATCCTGGAGGTCTACCTGAACAAGATCTACCTGGGTCAGGGCGCCTATGGTTTCTCGGAAGCGGCCGATACCTATTTCGGCAAGCCTGTCGAGCGGTTGACGCTGGCCGAGTGCGCGATGCTGGCCGGGCTGCCCAAAGCGCCATCGGCCAACAATCCCGTGGTCAATCCGCGCCGCGCGCGGCAGCGCCAGACCTATATCCTGCTGCGCATGATGGAACTGGGCCGCATCACACGTGCGCAATACGACGCCGCGCTGCTGGAGCCACTGCGTCTGCGCTGACCGCGTTGTCAGCGGGCGCCCGACGGCGGCGCCCTGCCCCGCATGCTAGCCTGCCCGAACCGGAACACGCCGGAGGTGGAGGCAGCCATGGAAGGAGTTTGGGGCGATATCTACGGCACGCTGCGATCGGAATTCGCGGACGTGCCTGACGTGAAGGAACTCACACGGATTCTGCTGCGCCTGACGCTGGCCGTCGTGCTCGGCGGCCTGATCGGCTACGAGCGCGAAGCCGCCGGCAAGCCGGCTGGCCTGCGCACACACATGCTGGTGGCAATGGGGTCGGCGCTGTTCGTGCTGGTGCCGCTGCAGGCCGGCGTGGCGCTGCCCGACATGAGCCGCGTGCTGCAGGGCCTGATGTCGGGCATCGGCTTTCTGGGCGCGGGCGCCATCATCAAGCTCAACAGCGAGGAAGACGTGCGCGGCCTGACCACGGCCGCCAGCATCTGGACCGTGGCCGCCATTGGCGTGGCGTGCGGCCTGGGCCGCGAGGCCACGGCCGTGATCGCCACGTTGTTCGGGCTGACGATCCTGCAGGTGCTCTACCGTCTCAAGAAGTAGCCTGTGAAAAGCCTCAGGCTGCTTCCCGCAGCGTCACCTCGAACTTCTCGCGGTGACGCGCTATGGCTTCCTTGACGATCGGGTCCACGCCCTCGCCGCCAGTGCTATCCATATGCGCCAGGAATGCCCGCTTCATGCGCGGCTCCCAGAATTTCTTGACATGCCCGGCGATATCGCCCAGCGCTTCGTCATGATCGGGCATGGCCTCGAAGAAGCTGCCGATCTGGTTGGCCATCTTGACCAGGTTCTCGATATGCATGCCTGACCTTATTCGGTATGGAATCGTTGGGGGTGGCTGTAGACCACCATCGTGCCGCCGCGCACAAAGCCGGCCAGCGTGATGCCGGCGGTATCCGCCAGGCGTACGGCCATGGCGGTGGGGCCGGACACGGCGGCCAGCACGCCGGCGCCGATGGCCGCGGTCTTCTGCACCATCTCGTAGCTGGCACGGCTCGTGACGATCACGGCGCCGTGCGCGATATCTTCCTGCCCGCCGCGCGCCAGGGCGCCGGCCAGCTTGTCCAGCGCATTGTGCCGGCCCACGTCCTCGCGCACCAGCGCAATCTCGCCGTCGGCGCGCATCCAGGCAGCCGCATGCGTGGCGCCGGTGTCGCGCAGCAGCGCTTGCCGCCTGTGCAACGCGGCAAATGCGTGCTCGAACGCGCGCGGATCGAAGCTGGCATCGCTGTGCACCGGCGGCGCAATGCGCATGACCTCGTCGAGCGATTCGGTGCCGCAGAGCCCGCAGCCGGTGCGACCCGCCAGCGTGCGGCGCCGGCCCTTGAGCTCGACGAACGCACCGGTGGCGATCTCGACTTTCACGGTGATGCCCTGCGCGCCCGCCTCCACGTCGATGCCGTAGATGTCACTGGCCGCGTCGACGATGCTTTCGCTCAGGCTGAAGCCCACGGCAAAGTCTTCCAGGTCGGCTGGCGTGGCCAGCATCACCGCGTGCGAGATGCCGTTGTATTCCAGCGCGACCGGAACTTCCTCGGCCAGATGATCGACCTCCGCGGTCAGCACGCCATGACGCCAGCGGCTGACCGGGAACGTGCGCTGCGCTGGTACCTCGTCGGTACCGGCCGCGCTGTCCGGGCTGGGTACGTCCCGTTTCATCGCACCTCCCCGCTCGCTTAGCCCGCCTGCGCCGTTTCGCCGGCCGCGCGCAAGTGCGCGAGCTGCTCTTCGTTGAACGCCTGGTAGTTGCGCTGCCACGTGGACGGCTGCGCTACCGGCATCACCTGCACCGCCGTCACCTTGTACTCGGGGCAGTTGGTGGCCCAATCCGAGTTGTCGGTGGTGATCACGTTGGCGCCCGACTCGGGGAAGTGGAACGTCGTGTAGACCACGCCCGGCTGCATGCGCTGGCTGACGATCGCACGCAGCACGGTCTCGCCCGCGCGGCTCTGCACGCCCACCCAGTCGCCGTCCTTGATGCCACGTTCCTCGGCGTCGTGCGGATGGATTTCCAGGCGGTCTTCGTCGTGCCAGTTCACGTTGGGAGTGCGGCGCGTCTGCGCCCCGACGTTGTATTGCGACAGGATACGGCCCGTGGTCAGGATCAGCGGATACTTCTTCGTCACGCGCTCGTCGGTCGGCACGTACTTGGTGATGATGAACTTGCCCTTGCCGCGTACAAAGCCGTCCACGTGCATGGTCGGTGTGCCGTTCGGCGCCTCGTCGTTGCAAGGCCACTGGATGCTGCCCAGCTCGTCGAGCTTCTTGTAGCTTACGCCCGAGAACGTCGGCGTCAGACGCGCGATCTCGTCCATGATCTCGGACGGATGCTTGTAGTCCATCGGATAGCCCAGCGCGTTCGACAGCAGGATGGTGGCTTCCCAGTCAGCATAGCCGCCCGCCGCCGGCATCACCTTGCGCACGCGCGAGATGCGGCGCTCCGCGTTGGTGAACGTGCCGTCCTTTTCCAGGAACGACGAACCCGGCAGGAACACGTGCGCGTACTTGGCGGTCTCGTTCAGGAAGATGTCCTGCACGACGATGCATTCCATCGACGACAGCGCCTCGGAAACGTGCTGCGTGTTCGGGTCAGAC
The DNA here is from genome assembly GCF_022179805.1 of Cupriavidus pauculus. Taxonomy (GTDB): domain Bacteria; phylum Pseudomonadota; class Gammaproteobacteria; order Burkholderiales; family Burkholderiaceae; genus Cupriavidus; species Cupriavidus pauculus_E. The sequence goes on from NZ_BPUO01000002.1 coordinate 267,978, forward strand.
TGGACGATGTCCTCGCCCTGGCAGTACAGGCCCTTGAACGTGCCGGTAAGCGCGGCTTCGAACATGTTCGGAATGCGCAGGCCCGGCTCGGGGTTGATCTCCACGTTCCATGCCGATTCGAACTGGGTACGCACGGTCGAATCCGACACATGGCGATAGCCGGGCAGCTCATGCGGGAACGAGCCGATATCGCACGAACCCTGCACGTTGTTCTGGCCGCGCAGCGGATTCACGCCCACGCCTTCGCGGCCCACGTTGCCGGTGGCCATGGCCAGGTTGGCGATGCCCATCACGGTCGTGGAGCCCTGCGCATGTTCGGTCACGCCCAGGCCGTAGTAGATGGCAGCGTTGCCGCCCGTGGCGTAGAGCCGTGCGGCACCGCGCAGCAAGTCGGCCGGCACGCCGGTGTTCACTTCGAGCGCTTCCGGCGAATTCTCGGGCAGCGCCACGAAATCGCGCCATTGCTGGAACGCGCGGTCTTCGCAACGCTCGGCAATGAACTCGTCAGCCAGCAGGCCCTCGGTGACGATCACGTGGGCCATCGACGTCACCAGCGCCACGTTGGTACCCGGGCGCAGTTGCAGGTGATAGTCGGCGCGCACGTGCGGCGAATCGACCAGGTCGATCTGGCGCGGATCCACCACGATCAGCTTGGCACCCTCGCGGATACGGCGCTTCATGCGCGAGCCGAACACCGGGTGACCATCGGTCGGATTGGCGCCGATCACCATGATCACGTCGGACTTGGCCACCGAGCGGAACGTCTGCGTGCCCGCCGATTCGCCCAGCGTGGTCTTGAGGCCGTAGCCGGTGGGCGAGTGGCAAACCCGTGCGCAGGTGTCGACGTTGTTGTTGCCGAACGCTGCGCGCACGAGCTTCTGCACCAGGTAGCCTTCTTCATTGGTGCAGCGCGACGACACGATGCCGCCAATCGAATCGCGGCCGTGCTCGGCCTGGATGCGCTTGAACTGCGACGCGGCGTAGCCGATGGCCTCTTCCCACGACACCTCGCGCCACGGATCGGTGATCTTCGCGCGGATCATCGGCTTGAGGATGCGGTCCTTGTGCGTGGCGTAGCCCCAGGCGAAGCGGCCCTTCACGCAGGCGTGGCCTTCGTTGGCGGCGCCGTCCTTGTGCGGGACCATGCGCACCACCTCGTTGCCCTTCATCTCGGCCTTGAACGAGCAACCCACGCCGCAGTACGCGCACGTGGTCACCACGTTGTGCGACGGCTGGCCAAGCTGGATCACCGAGGTTTCGGTCAGCGTTGCGGTCGGGCAGGCTGCCACGCAGGCGCCGCACGACACGCAGTCCGATTCCATGAACGGTTGGCTGGTACCCGCCGCCACGCGCGAGTCGAAGCCCCGGCCGCTGATCGTCAGCGCGAACGTGCCCTGCGTTTCCTCGCAGGCGCGCACGCAGCGGTTGCAGACGATGCACTTGGACGGGTCGTACGTGAAGTACGGGTTCGACTCGTCCTTCTTCATCTTGGTATGCGTGGCGATCGGGGCGGCACCGCCCGCGCCATCGGCATAGCGCACTTCGCGCAGACCCACCACGCCGGCCATGTCCTGCAGCTCGCAGTTGCCGTTGGTCGGGCAGGTCAGGCAGTCCAGCGGGTGATCGGAGATATAGAGCTCCATCACGCCACGGCGCAGTTCGCCCAGCTTGCCGCTTTGCGTGCGCACCTTCATGCCCGCTTCCACGGGAGTGGTACACGACGCCGGGTAGCCACGGCGGCCCTCGATCTCCACCAGGCACAGGCGGCACGAGCCGAACGGCTCCAGGGAATCGGTGGCGCAGAGTTTGGGCACACCGATGCCGGCTTCGGCAGAGGCGCGCATGACCGAGGTACCGGCGGGCACGGTGACGGGTACACCGTCGATCTCCAGCGTGACCATCGTGTCAGTGTCGATGGCCGGAGTTCCGTAGTCGAAATCGTCGTGAGCGTTCAAGGGACGTCTCCCGTAATGCACTGCTAGTGAGGTTGCGCATCCCTTAGGGATGCGTCGTCTTGTAAAGATGCCGCCGCTTCAGGCAGCTTTTGCCGGTTTGGCCGATAGCCCGAAGTCTTCCGGGAATTCGTTCAGCGCGGACAGCACCGGGTACGGCGTCATGCCGCCCATCGCGCACAACGAACCGGCCAGCATCGTGTCGCACAAATCGCGCACCAGCGCCACGTGCTTCACTGGCTGGTCGCCCGCGATGATGCGGTCGATCACCTCGACGCCACGCGTCGATCCGATCCGGCACGGCGTGCACTTGCCACACGACTCGATGGCGCAGAACTCCATCGCGTAGCGCGCCATCTTGGCCATGTCCACCGTTTCGTCGAACACGACGATGCCGCCATGGCCCACCACCGCGCCAAACGCGGCATAGGCTTCATAGTCGAGCGGCACATCGAAGCGCGACTCCGGCAGGTAGGCGCCCAGCGGGCCGCCCACCTGCACCGCGCGGATGGCACGCCCACTGCGCGTGCCGCCGCCGAAATCGAACATCAGCTCGCGCAGCGTCACGCCGAACGCCTTTTCCACCAGGCCGCCCTGCTTGATGTTGCCGGCGATCTGGAACGGCAGCGTGCCGCGCGAGCGGCCCATGCCAAAGTCCTGGTAGAACTTGGCGCCGCGCGCCAGGATGATCGGCACCGTGGCCAGCGAGATCACGTTGTTGATGACCGTGGGCTTGCCGAACAGACCCTTCAGCGCCGGCAGCGGCGGCTTGGCGCGCACCACGCCACGCTTGCCTTCCAGGCTTTCGAGCAGCGCCGTTTCCTCGCCGCACACATAGGCGCCGGCGCCCTTGCGCACTTCCAGCGTGAAGCGCTTGCCGCTGCCGCGGATGTTGTCGCCCAGCCAGCCCGCCTGCGTGGCAATCTCGATGGCGGCCTCGGTGGCGGCAATCGCGTGCGGGTATTCGGAACGCGTGTAGATGTAGCCGGACTCGGCACCGACGGCCAGGCCCGCGATGGTCATGCCCTCGATCAGCATGAACGGGTCGTCTTCCATGACCATGCGGTCGGAGAACGTGCCCGAATCGCCTTCGTCGGCATTGCAGACGATGTACTTGACCGGCGATTGCGCGGCCAGCACCGTCTTCCACTTGATGCCGGTGGGGAACGCCGCGCCGCCTCGGCCGCGCAGGCCGGAGTCCAGCACTTCCTGCACGACCTGCGCCGACGTCATCGACAGCGCGCGCGTCAGGCCGGCAAACCCCTCGTGGGCGATGTAGTCGTCGAGCGACAGCGGATCGGTGATGCCCACGCGTGCAAACGTCAGGCGCTCCTGCTGCTTCAGGAACGGGATTTCGTCGGTCACGCCGTGTGCCAGCGCGTGCTGGCCGCCGGTGAGAAAGCCGGCATCGAACAGCGCGCCGACATCGTCCTCGGTCACCGGGCCGTAGGCCACGCGGCCGGCACCGGTCTGCACCTCGACCAGCGGCTCCAGCCAGAACATGCCGCGCGAGCCGTTGCGCACGATCCGCACATCGGCACCGCGCCGGGCGGCTTCATCGGCGATGGCCTGCGCCACCTCGTCGGCACCCAGCGCCAGCGCCGTGGAATCGCGCGGGACAAAGATGGTGGTGGTCATGCGCGCGCCTCCTCGTCTTCACGTACCGCATCCACAAGCTTGTCGAAGCGCTTGGCATCCACACGTGCGTGCAGCCGCTCGCCGATCATCATCGCCGGGCCGGTCGCACACTGGCCCAGACAGTAGACCGGCTCCAGCGTGAACTGGCCGTCGGCCGTGGTCTCATGGAAATCGCAGCCGAGCTTGCGGCATGCGTGGTCGGCCAGCGCATCGGCGCCCACCGACTGGCACGCTTCGGCGCGGCAGACCTGCACCACGTGGCGGCCGGCCGGCTGCTGGCGAAAATGGTGATAGAACGTGATGACGCCATGCACTTCGGCGCGCGACAGGTTCAAGGCCTTGGCAATGACAGGCACCGCATCTTCGGGAATGAAGCCGTGCGAGTCCTGGATTTCGTGCAGAATCGGCAGCAACGCGCCGGGCATGTCTCGCCTGGCCGCGACGATGCGCGCAATCTCTGGTGCGGGGGTGCCACTGCCGGCTGGCGCCGTGGGGATGGCGGTGTCTGGCATGCTGTCTCCATTCTGTTCTGTCGGTCCCGAAACCGGCTTTCTTATTCATATTCGGGCACATCACAACGGGCTTTTCGGCCTCTTTATGCGACTATAGGACCGTGTTTTACGCCGTTCAATATGCTATTTTCCGCATATGCTACGTATTTCGATCCTTCCCCACCTGCAGATCCGTGACGATACCTCCCTGGCACCCGCGCCAGCGCTGGATGTGTCGCGTCTGGTGGCCCTTCTGGGCCTGATCGAATCCACCGGAAACATTGCGCAATCGGCAGAAGCCATGGCGTTGTCTTACCGCTACGCCTGGGGCATTTTGCGTGATGCCGAGACACTTTTCGGTGGCGCGCTGATCGCCAAGACGCGCGGCCGAGGGTCTACCCTTACCCCGCTGGCCCAGCAACTGGTGTGGGCCAGCAAGCGCATCGCGGCCCGGCTCACCCCCACGCTGGACAGCCTGGCGTCCGAACTGGAAATCGAGCTCAAGAAGCTGATGGCTGCCAGCGACCCGGCGGTGCGCATTCACGCCAGCCATGGCTTTGCCGTTGCTGCACTGCGGGATTTCCTGGACGAACAGAAGGTGCGCCACGACCTGAAGTACTGCGGCAGCCTGGAAGCCGCCGCCGCGCTGGCCGAAGGCGCGTGCGACGTAGCGGGCTTTCATGTGCCCATCGGGGAATTCGAGGAAGAGACGCTGCGCGGCTTCACGCGCTGGCTGCATCCTGAGAAGCACTGCCTGATCCATCTGGCCACGCGCCAGCAGGGGTTGTTCGTGCGGCCCGGCAATCCGCTGAACATCGTGTCGCTGGACGACCTGACGCGCACCGACGTGCGATTCGTCAATCGCCAGCTCGGTTCCGGCACACGCCTGCTGCTGGACCTGATGCTGGCGCGGCGCGGCATCGACAGCAGCCGCATCGAAGGCTTCAGCAACGGGGAATTCACCCACGCCGCCGTGGCAGCCTATATCGGCAGCGGCATGGCCGACGTGGGCTTTGGCGTGGAAACGGCGGCGCGCCGCTTCAACCTGGAGTTCGTGCCGGTGCTCAAGGAGCGCTACTTCTTTGCGCTGGAGGCCGACGCGCTGCAAAGCCCGGCGCTGCAGGGCGCGGTCAACGCCATGAAGAGCGGCAGCTTCCGCGAGCGCGTCAATGCGCTGCCCGGCTACGACGGCAAGATGACTGGCACGGTGCAGACCTTTGCCGAGGCGTTTCCGGACGTGGCCCTGTAGGCCACGCTCGGCTCAGTACCGCATCAAACTCAGTACACCACGACCGACAGCGCCACGCCGGCCGGCACGCGTACCTTGTCGCTGTACACGCCACTATTGTTGGCGCTGCGCGTGGCGATGTAGCTGGCGTAGCCTTGCAGCATCGACGGCGCGGCGGCCGGCAGCTTGCGCAGCATGGTGTAGGTGGCCGCCGACGGATCGATGGCCGGCAGCGCGTACACGCCGTCGGTCCATTGCGGATAGCCGTAGCCGGCCGGGGTGCGGTCCATCGGCATGTTGCTGTTGGTGGTGGCACGCCAGTTGATTAGTGCCTGCTCCAGGCTCCAGTCGGTGCGGGCCGCCTTGATGGCATTGCCAAGCACCGTGCGGGAATCGGTGCCGGGGCGCGCCAGCAGGTCGCGGAAGAAGCCGATACCGAGCTGGCGATCGAGGAAGCCGCCCAGGCTGCCCGACACCGCATAGCTCTCGCACGACACCCCGAAGCCCGTGAACGTGGTCAGGTTGCAGTTGTAGTCGCTGTAGCGGTAGTAGTCAGGCAGGCGAACGTCGCGGATCGGATTGTGGTTCAACACGATGATGCCGCTCAGGAAGTCTTCCATCTGCATCGCCGTCATTTCCTCCAGCCACGTGTCGTAGGCGTGCTCGGCGCCCATGGTCACCTGGCGGCGGTAGAAGTTCTGCATGTGCGTGGCCTCGTGGGCCATCGTGGTCTTGATGGACCGCATGCCGTCCGCCGCGCCCACCGACATCGTCTCGCTGTCCAGGTACAGCGAGATCGACTCGTTGCTGTTGGCTTCCTTGGACTTCAGGAAGTTGTGCAAACCCCAGAAATAGCCGACCGTGCCGTACGCCTTGCCGTCGCGGTTGAAGTTGAGCACCACGATGTCCACGGGCACGCCCGCCGGCAGCATCGACGTGCCGAACTGGTTGGCGCCCCACACCTTGCCGCCCAGGTCGAGCAGCCGGTCGTAGACCATGCCGCTGCCGGCAAACGTCGTGGCCAGGTCCAGCACCATGCTGTCGGTGACGTTGGCGGCCTCCGCGGTCTCCACCCAGACATTGACCTTCGTGCCGTCGCTGGCCACCATCTGCTTGCGCAGCGTGGCCGGGCGCAGCGTGCCGTCGGTGTGGTACCAGCTACGCGTGGCGTTCTCGCTCATGCCCATGGTGCCGATCCCAGCGGCCAGCGGGGCCGGCGCGCTCAGGGTGCTCAGCATCGGATCGCCCGACGTGTGCGTGGCATCGGCCCAGCCCTTGCGGTTGTATTCGCCGATGGCACGCTGCGTGGCCTCGTCGGCCGATGCCTGGCTCAGCGACTGCGGCGCGATCATCTCGGCCGCAACCTTCGACGACGTCGCGGACGGCAGGGCCGCTGCCGTGTCGGTCAGGTTGGCAAGCTGCAGCCAGATCGATTTGCCAGCCACGCCGGAAATTGCATACTGCACGTCGGTCGTCGCGCCGCTTTGGCTACGGTAGCCCCAGACGCCGACATCGGTGCCCGCGTAGCTGCTGGCCGTGGCCGCGCCGCAGGTGCTGCACGCCTGGTCAAGACCATTGACCAGCAATGGCTCGGCGGTGGCGGGCGGGGCGGCCTGGGCCGTGGTCGTGGTGGTGGCGCCGCCATCCCCTCCCCCGCCGCCGCACGCGGCCAGGGCAAGCGCGGTTGCCGCCGCAAGGGCGGTCAGGCTGGTGGAAAACGGTTGGTGCGTGCCGGCACGCGAGGTCATCGAACGCATTGGGGACTCCGAATCGAAAGCGGTCTCCGGATCGACGGCGCATCGCGTCCGCTTCGGAGTGGTCACCCAATAACGGTGTAAAGCCCTGAGGATTTAGCGCCGTCACATCGCTTTTTGCGATGGTTCGATCCAACGGCCGTTTCAATCCGTCGTGATACCCACACAGGCCGGCACCTGCGTGGGCCTTGCTTGATTCCCGCTCGATCCCCGCTTGATCCGTGCCTAGTAGATCTCGGGAATGATCATGTTGTCCGACACGGGCTGGCGCACGTAGTCGGCGTGGCGCTCGCGTTCGGGCAGCACGATGCTGGACTGCGAGGGCTCCACGTACGGCATCTGCGTAAGCAGATGATGGATGCAGTTCAGGCGGGCGCGCTTCTTGTCCACGGCCTGCACCACCCACCACGGCGCCTCGGGAATATGCGTGCGCTCGAGCATGATTTCCTTGGCGCGCGTGTAGTCTTCCCAGCGGCGGCGCGACTCCAGGTCCATCGGGCTCAGCTTCCACTGCTTGAGCGGATCGTGGATGCGGCTCAGGAAGCGCAGGTGCTGCTCCTCGTCGGTGATCGAGAACCAGTACTTGATCACCTGGATGCCGGAACGCACCAGCATGCGTTCAAACTCGGGCACCGAGCGGAAGAATTCCTCGTACTGGTCGTCGGTGCAGAAGCCCATCACGTGCTCGACGCCGGCGCGGTTGTACCAGCTGCGGTCGAACAGCACCATTTCGCCGGCGGCGGGCAGGTGCGACACATAGCGCTGGAAGTACCACTGCGTGCGCTCGCGATCGTTGGGCGCCGGCAGCGCGGCCACGCGGCACACGCGCGGATTCAGCCGCTGCGTGATGCGCTTGATCACGCCACCCTTGCCGGCGGCGTCGCGCCCCTCGAACAGGATCACCACCTTGTGGCCCGTGGCCACCACCCAGCTCTGCAACTTCACCAGCTCGCCCTGCAGGCGGAACAGCTCGCGGAAGTAGAGATGGCGCTCGGCGCGTTCCGCGTCGTCGCCATTGAGGTTGCTGCTGTCGCCGGGGCCGCCGATGTCGCCGGCCAGCACGCGCTGCACCAGCATCGGATCGCGGTCTTCCAGCTCCAGTTCGAGCTCTTCGTCGTAGTAGTCCGCCACCTCGCGGTGAATGCGCCGGATCAGTGCTTCGTCGTTGTAGTCCATGGCTTTCCTCCATCGCGCGCGCCGAACGGCGTGCGCCTTGGTGAACGATCGTACGCTCGCCTTATGGCAATTCGATGAATTGTCATAGAGGCATCATGAATCACATCAGGCCGTCCTGCTGCTTGCGGAACGCCCAGCGCCCGGCCAGTACCGTGAAGCTGGCCACCAGTACCACCAGCACCCAGAAGCCGTGCGGGTGGTCGGCCAGCGGAATGCCGCCCACATTCATGCCGAAGAAGCCGGCCACGATGTTGATCGGCAAGGCCAGCACGGTGACCACGGTCAGGGTGAACAGCGTGCGGTTAGTTTGCTCGTTCAGCTTGGCGGCCACTTCTTCCTGGAGCAACTTGATGCGTTCCACCAGCGCGGCCAGGTCATTGAGCACCAGCGAGAATTCCTCGGTCGATTCGCGCAGTTCCCGCAGGTCGGTCTCCAGCAGCCAGGCGGGCGGCCGGTTCAGCAGCCTGAACAGCGCGCCGGGCTCGGGCGCCAGCAGGCGCTGCAGGCGCACCAGTCCGCGCCGCATGGCGCCCAGGTCTGCCCGGTTCGACTGCAGGCGCTGCGACAGCAACTGGTCTTCGATCTGATCCACGCCAACACCGGTTTCCCGCACGATCTGTACCAGCACGTCGGCCTGGTCCTGCAACAGGTGCACCACCAGGTTGAGCGGCGAGCGGAACATCTCGCCGCGCCGCACGGCAGCGCGCAGGCGATCCACCGAGCGCAGCGGACGCGCGCGGGCGGTGACCACCAGGCGGTGGTCGGCATGGGCCCAGAGCGTGGAAATATCGGTCGAAGTCACACCGAAGTTGTAAATCACGTCATTGACCACGGCCAGCAGCGCGGCGTCCTGGCGTTCGATGCGCGTGGAATGCGACCCCTGCCGCAGCGCCTCGAAGAAGTCTTCGGGCAGGCCAAGCTGGGCGCGCATCCAGCGCTCGCAGGCGCTGTGCGACAGGTTGAAGTGCAGCCACACGAACGGGCGCTCCACCTGCTCCACTTCGTCGTCCGGCCCGGCAGGAGGATGCTCGCGCAGCCAGGCCGCCGCCGCGCTGGAGTCGATCTCGCGCCCCGGCCGTCCGGGCTCGAACAGGAAACCGCTGACCAGACCGACCGGGTCGGAACCATAGCCGGCTTCGACAATGCCCGATTGCATGCAGACTCCATTCACTTTGTCTCGCGTGACGTTATCACGCCGTCGTGAAAGTCGGGATGCGCGCGCGGGTTACAGAGCCTCGCGCGCGGCCGCCAGCTTCTTGTAGAACGCGGCGCGGCTGATACCGATGCGCGCGGCGGCATCGGCGACGCGCCCGCCACATGCATCCAGCGCCTGCGACAGGAAGGCCGCCTCGAACTGGGCCATTGCTTCGGCATAGGTCTGGGTGGATGGTGACGCCGGCATTGGTAGCGATGGCGGTGACAACTGTGGTGACAGCAACACCTCGACGGCAGGCGCGGCCACGCTGACCGGGGGTTCGCTGACCGGCTCGGCAGCGGGCAAGGCCACGCGCCGCGCCCCGAGCAGCGGCGCCAGCGTGGCGGCATCGACCGAATCCTCGTCGCACATCATCACCACGCGTTCCAGCACGTTGCGAAGCTCTCGCACATTGCCAGGCCAGTCGTAGGTGCGCAGCAGTTCCAGCGCATCGTCCTGCAGGCCCAGCGGATGGCGCTCGGCCTTGATGCTCAGTTCCTCGACGATCGCGTAGACCAGCGGCAGCAGGTCGGCCCGGCGCTCGCGCAGCGGCGGCAGGTCGATCGTCAGCACGTTCAGCCGGTAATAGAGATCGGCGCGGAAGCGGCCTTCGGCCACCAGCGCCGGCAGGTCGGCCGAAGTAGCGGCGATGATCCGCACATCGCTGCGGACGATCCGGTTCGACCCCAGCGGCTCGAACTCGCGATCCTGCAGCGCGCGCAGCAGCTTGCTCTGCAGCGCCAGCGGCATGTCGCCGATCTCGTCCAGGAACAGCGTACCGCCATCGGCCAGTTCGAACTTGCCGACGCGCCCCTTGCGGTCAACTCCGGTATAAGCGCCCGGCGCAGCGCCAAAGAACTCCACCTCCAGCAGCGTGTCGGGGATAGCGGCCACGTTGACCGTGACCAGCGGCCGCTCGGCGCGCGCCGAACCCGCGTGGATGCCGTGCGCCAGCAGTTCCTTGCCGGTGCCCGTTTCACCAAGCAGCAGTACCGGCGATTCCACCAGCGCCGCGCGCCGCGCCTGGCGCTTGGCCTCCTGCGCGGCCGGACTGGTGCCGACGAAGCTGGCGAAGGTGTACTTGGCGCGCCGCGCGTAGTCGAGCGAGCGCCGTGCCGCCGCCAGCTCTGCCTGCGCGCGCGAGTAGTGGGCAAACAGCGGCGTCAGCGCCTTCAGTTCGTCGAACAGCGCAAAGCCCACGCCGCCGATCGTATGGCCGTCGTCGTCCTTGATGGGCAGCCGCGTGACGATCATCGGCTCGCGGTCGGTTTCCAGCAGGTCCAGCAGGATCGGCTTGCCCGTGGTGACCACCTCGCGCATCAGGCTGTTCGGAATCACCTGCTCGCAGTCGAGCCCGATGGCGTCCTGCGGATTGGTGAACCCGAACCGCGCCGCGTAGCGCTTGTTGATCCACACCACGCGTGCGTGTTCGTCCACGACGAACGTGCCTTCGCTGAAATTTTCGAATGTGCGGAACAACGACTCCATTGCACGTCGCGCAACATAGTCGTAGTCCAGCAGCAGTGCGCCACCTGGGTCGGCGATCTTTTGCATGGCGGGAAGTCCCCTGAGAGGACCCTGTCTCGATCTGTAGACGCGAAGTGTCTCATATAGAAGAATTCGCTGCCGCGCGAATCGCTTGTCTTGTCTCAACGTAGAGACAATGCGCCGCAAGTTACACTATTTGCGCCTTATTCGTAACTTTTTGGTGTGGCACAGAGCCTGCTAATGAAGCGGTCCCTTGTCATATGCACAAGCGACCCTCGCATTGACGGCACCGAGGCAACTTGCCTCGGCCTGACCGCATTCAAGAACAAGTAATGGAGACCCCATGTCTTTTGTCGTAGTGATCGCCGCATTGGCGTTCCTGATGTTCGCCGCCTATCGCGGCTACAGCGTGATCCTGTTCGCGCCGCTCGCCGCGCTGGGCGCGGTGCTGCTGACCGACCCGTCGGCCGTGGCACCGGTGTTTTCCGGCATCTTCATGGAGAAGATGGTCGGCTTCGTGAAGCTCTACTTCCCCGTGTTCATGCTGGGCGCGGTCTTCGGCAAGGTCATCGAACTGTCGGGCTTTTCCGAGTCGATCGTGGCCGCCGCCATCCGCTACATCGGCCGCTCGCGCGCCAATGCCGTGATCGTCGCGGTCTGCGCACTGCTGACGTACGGCGGCGTGTCGCTGTTCGTGGTGGTGTTTGCGGTCTACCCGTTCGCCGCCGAACTCTATCGCCAGAGCAACATCCCCAAGCGCCTGATGCCGGGTGCGATTGCGCTGGGCGCGTTCTCGTTCACGATGGACTCGCTGCCGGGTACGCCGCAGATCCAGAACATCATCCCGACCACGTTCTTCAAGACCACGTCGTGGGCCGCACCGGCGCTGGGCGTGGCCGGCTCGCTCTTCATCATCATCGTGGGCCTGTCGTACCTGGAATGGCGCCGCCGCGCCGCCGCCGCGCGCGGCGAGGGCTACGGCACCAACCTCGTGAACGAACCGCAACGCGTGGAAGGCGGCAAGCTGCCGCCGGCATGGCTGGCCATCCTGCCGCTGATCGTGGTGGGCGTGTCCAACTTCTGGCTCACGCGCATGATTCCGCTCTGGTACGGCCAGTCGAACAGCGTGTCGCTGCCGGGCCTGACCAAGCCGGTGGAAACCAAGATCGCCAGCGTGACCGCCATCTGGGCCGTGGAAGGCGCCCTGCTGCTGGGCATCGTCGTGGTGCTGGTCACCGCGTTCGCCGCAGTGAAGTCGCGCTTTGCCGAAGGCACCAAGAGCGCCGTGTCGGGCGCGCTGCTGGCGTCGATGAACACCGCCTCGGAATACGGCTTTGGCGGCGTGATTGCCGCGCTGCCGGGCTTCCTGGTGGTCAGCGACGCGCTGCGCAGCATTCCCAACCCGCTGGTCAACGCGGCCGTCTCCGTCAGCACGCTGGCCGGTATCACGGGCTCCGCTTCGGGCGGCATGAGCATCGCGCTGGCCGCGATGTCCGACGTGTTCATCCAGGGTGCCCAGGCTGCACAGATTCCGCTGGAAGTGCTGCACCGCGTGGTGTCGATGGCCAGCGGCGGCATGGACACGCTGCCGCACAACGGCGCCGTGATCACGCTGCTGGCCGTCACCGGCCTCACGCACCGCGAGTCGTACCGCGACATCTTCGCGATCACGATCATCAAGACGATGGCCGTGTTCTTCGTGATCCTCACGTTCTACCTGACGGGCCTCGTCTAACCTCGCGCAAGGAAACATCATGGTCAATCTGCATGGCAAGACCGCGCTGATCACTGGCTCGACGAGCGGCATCGGCCTGGGCGTGGCCCAGGTGCTGGCGCAAGCCGGCGCCAACATCGTGCTCAACGGCTTTGGCGACATCGACGGCGCGCGGGAAAGCATCCGCGCCCTCGGCGCCAAGGTGGTACACCACCCGGCCGACATGCGCCGCGCCGACGAGATCGAAGCCATGTTCGCGCTGGCACGCGAACAGTGCGGCGGCGTCGACATTCTGGTCAACAACGCGGGCATCCAGCATGTGTCGCCGGTGGAAGACTTCCCGGTGCAGAAGTGGGACGACATCATCGCGATCAACCTGAGTTCCGGTTTCCACACCACGCGGCTGGCGCTGCCGTCGATGCGCGCCGCCAACTGGGGCCGCATCGTCAATATCGCGTCGGTGCACGGACTGGTCGGCTCGGCCGGCAAGTCGGCCTATGTAGCCGCCAAGCACGGCCTCGTGGGCCTGACCAAGGTGACCGCGCTGGAAACGGCCGCCACCGGCATCACCTGCAACGCGATCTGCCCCGGCTTCGTGCTGACGCCGCTGGTGGCCGCTCAGATCGACACCATCGCCCAGCGCGACGGCATCACCGCCGACGCCGCGCAGGCTCGCCTGCTGTCCGACAAGCAGCCCTCGGGGCAATTTGTCACGCCGGAACAACTGGGCAACCTCGTGCTGATGCTGTGCTCGCCGTTCGGCGACCAGGTACGCGGCGCGGCATGGGCCATGGATGGTGGGTGGACGGCGCAGTAAGCGTCCTCCCCAACTTGATGAACTGACAGCCCCGGCCTTGCGCCGGGGCTTTTTTTGTCGGTCAGCTCATTCGGGCGCGACCGCGTACGGATGCGCCGCAACCCGCATCGGCGGCTCGGCCAGAAGCTCAAGGATTTCGTCGCGGAGTTCGTCAGCGAGCGCGCTGTTCTCGTAGGCATCCTTGGCGGCATCGGACCGGAACACCTCGATGTTCCACAGCACGTCGGGATCCCCGTCTTCACGAAGAATGATGAAGCGGTCGGAAGCGCCAGACTTTTTCATGCCGATGGTGGCCAGTTCGAACAGCTTGTCGCCAGCGCCGGGCTTGGCGCGCATTCGGATGATGTAGGCGGGTTGGGATTGCAGGGTCATGCGTTGATCCTCCTTTAGACAACAAACTGGCTAAACGCTGTAGCAACAATGGGCTCCGCTGACTGCCCGAATGTCATGGAGGCCATCCCCTTGAGTCAAGGGCTGATACGTACGGACCGGGCGCGAAATGCGCCCGCGTCCGATCGCTATCAGTTGGTCTTGAACGTCCAGCTCTTCGAGATGGCAACACCGTTACGCGCACCGGCGAACGTCGCCGTGTAGGTCTTGCCGGCAGCAAGCGGGCTAAGCGGCATGAAGAAGGCCACGCCCGGATACAGCATCGCGTCGGACTGCGCGCCGGTTGCCGTCGAGCCGGCCAGCGCGCCGGTCGCCACAAGCACGCGGCCCGGAATCGGAGCACCAAGGTTGTCGACCAGCGAGAAATTGCTCACCGTGAGCACATCGGCGAACTTATCAGCACGCACCCGCACCATGAGCGGATGACCGGGCGCTGCGATATCCGGTGCAGGTTGCGGGATTTCCGCGACCATGGCGCCATCCACGGTAGACCCTTCCACCGGCGCCACGCCGATGGCGTTTGCAGCCATTTGCTGACCATTTCCCACCGGTTGCGAGTTGGTCGGCGGCGTCCCCGATACACCGCCGAGCGTCACCACCGCCATATCGATCGAGCAGGACCAATCATTCAGCCCAAGACCGACGGTTTCGACGGGACCTGTCATCCCTTGCAGGTGGTACACCGTGTTGGTCATCCGCATGCACGCTGCTACCTGGCTAACCGGGAGGATCGTGGTGCCGCTGGCAATTTCTGAGATCCATTGCGCCGCATCGACACCGGCCTTTGTGGCACGGCTGCGGGGGGTCGCCTCGTAGTAGGCCGTATTGGTCGCGAGCTCTTCGTGCGCAACCACCAGATTGGCCTTCATGTAGTCAGCATGAGCCTGAGCGGCTATATCGAGCTTGGAATCCTGCCTGAGCTTGCCCACACCGACAGCCGCCCGGAAATCGTTCAACTGCGCAAAGAGCTGCAGGCGGTTGTCGGTGTAGCTTGCGGCCGGCACATCGGTGGCTGGCGCAACCGAAGACGGCGGGGTCACCGTTGCCGGCGGCACCACGATCGGCATGGTTCCACCACCGCTGTCGCCACCGCCACCGCAGGCAGCAAGCGCAAGCAGCGCGGCAACGGAAATCATTGAGAGTGAGGACTTCTTTTTCATTGTTTTCTTTCTTGTGATTGACGTGAGCGAGCCCGGCCGAATTGCATGGAATCAGCGCGGTTCAAGAGACTGGAAGCCGGTCAGAGAACGGCAATGAGAAGTGACTTCTAAATCCCCTGCAAGAGGGGCGTCAGTGCACGCACTGATCAGCCGGGCCTGCTGGCCGGCAGCCCCAGCCTTGCGCCGGGGCTTCTTCACTAGCGTTCGGCCTCACCTTGCCTGCGCCGCCATTCGTCG
Organism: Cupriavidus pauculus; assembly: GCF_022179805.1. Taxonomy (GTDB): domain Bacteria; phylum Pseudomonadota; class Gammaproteobacteria; order Burkholderiales; family Burkholderiaceae; genus Cupriavidus; species Cupriavidus pauculus_E. The sequence goes on from NZ_BPUO01000002.1 coordinate 283,218, forward strand.
GCGACGTCGCCCATGGTCTTGCTGGAACCCTCGCGAATCCATGCCATCAACGCGCGGTCGAACGCAAAGTCCGGGCCGCACTGGGCGATCAGGAATCGCCGTACGTTCTGGGTATTGCGATAGGACTTGTCCACGACCGTAGTCCGCGTGATCTGGCCACCGTGCCAATCGAATTTCATTGTGAATTCGTGAACGTCTCATTACCCAACGGGGATGACGAACTTAGGAGAGAATGCCGCGCTGCAAGCACTGCTTGCTGCCTCGCCTCGATCGTGTCGTCGCCTTCCAGACAGAGCACGGGGCATTTTCGGGACGCCAGCCACTCGCGATGCCGCGCAAGACTGCGGCCCTCCGCCGTGCCTTCGTCATATTGTGCGGCCCATGCGAGGAACTCGGGGTCGGCCTTGCCAAACCGGCGCTCCTCCCTGTCATTCAACCGTGCCAGGCGAACGGCGGTCGGTACGTACAGGAATACGACAAGGCCGAAGGCATTCTCAAGTGTCTCACCCCAGCCCATCAAGGCACCTGCCACGACTGCATTCGGGCTGGCGTGCAAGTCTTTCAGCAATGCCACACGACGCTCCTCGTGACCAAATTTCTGCTGGTACGGCGGGGTCGTGGGGCGCCAGAAGTAGTCGTCCGTTTCGATGGCACGCGCAGGAATCGCTGCTGCAATCGCAGCCGCCAAGGTAGACGTGCCAGAGCCTGCCGCGCCTGTAATCAGTATGTGCATGCCGAACGAGACCCTAAAAGCGAAATGCCACGCTCAGCATCGGGCCCTTCAGCGTCAGCCTCTGAACCAGGTCACCACTGCGGAGCTGGTACGTCAGGTAGCGATACGTCAATTGCACATCGCCCCAGCTTGCCGCATAGGCCGCGCCAGTGGACGCCTGCACGGTGTATCGGGAAGTGCCGGTCCCGGCGTCGATGTAGTACGGCACATACCATCGGTCATGGTTGCCAATACGGAGTCGTCCGCGAACGCCGATGATGCCATCCCAGATATTGGCGGTCTGCGCCACGCTGCCCTGCGTGGCCAGCGTCGCGCCCTGCTGCGTGAACGTCGCGGATAGCGTCCAGTTGGCGCTGGCGCTGATGTTCAGGTACCTGAGGCCGCCGAGCGGCTCGACCGTGCCCCATGGCGCGCGCATTGCGGTATAGGCCGCGTAAAGTCCGAACAGCCCGCCGCTCAGGCTGGCGCCGGTACTCGTCGCCAGTTCGCGCGGGATGACCACCCGAACGCCGTTCGCCGAGCTGACGGTATTGAGCGTGGAACTCTGATTGTTGAAGTCGAGGTATGCCGCATCGGCGAGGATCGCCCAGTCGCCCTTGCTGGCTTCGGCCTGCACCATCACCAGGAACTTCAGGTACTGGAGATAGCTGTCCGGCCCGGTGCCCGTGTCGAGCCTGCCGCCGCCCGTCGATGCGTTGCCGGAGAAGCTGAAGGCGCCGCTGACGTTGGGTAACCAGAGATACGGCGCAATTGCATATTTCCATTCACTCGCATCCGGCGATTCGGCGTGCCCCGACCCGGCAGCGACCGCCAGCAGGATAGCCAGGCCGATACGCCTCCCACCCCACCCTGGAATTGGCGCCTTGATAACGCGCCTGCCGAGACGACATTCCCATTGCACCGATTCCATTGTTTACGCCTTTTGATGGTCGCATTGTTGTCCATCACGCTTGAGATGGCAGCCACGATGTTACCCGGCTAGCCGCCTGCCACCATGCGTACATCAACGCTGGGCTCAGGTGTTGTGCCGGGATGACACCCCTCGTCGGGGTGCGCCATCGCGTGATTGGTCAATGCTAGGGTAGCGACCCTATGCTTGGCAAATTCGACCCAGGCACTTGGGAAACTGAACACTAAAAATGAATAAAAAAATCGTTGTGCTTGCATTCTCGGTGCTGCTGGTGGCCGGATGCGGGCCGTTTCGAAACAAGTATGTCGAGCCTACGGATCGCACCGACATGGTTGCGGTAGAAGTCAGCTACTCGGGGGACTTCGTTTAACCGCTCGTCTTCGACGATGGAAAGACCTGTGTGGGTCCGAAGAGCCTGAATATCCAGCCACAGGGAACCCAAAAGGTCTTTATCCGCGCTGGCCAACTCACGACCTTCATGCTCGGGGACCTATCGCCGCTTTACTCGTCGGGGGCGGGACTTGGCGTTAGTTCCTGCAAGATGGCATTCAGCTTTACACCCCAGGCTGAACGCAGCTACCGGGTCACCAGGAATCGCACCCGGAACCAATGCAGCATCCGTATCGTGGAGTCGAATTCATCGGGAAGACGAGATATCTCGTCAACCATTGCCATGCGGGAATATTCAATCCCTTTCTTTGGCGGTGACGCCCCGTATTGCAAGGATTGATGCTTCCGCACTGTCGACCCCTCAGCCTGTTCAAGTCCAGGCGAAAGCAAACCACTCAAACCTGCTTGCAATAGAACGTCGTGCCGCACAGTTCGCCGGTCGGCATCAACGCGTAGTTGGGCACATCGCCAACGCGTTGCCAGCCCACACGCTGATACAGCCGTTCCGCATCGCCGCCCGTCACGGTATCCAGGACGAGGACGGTTTTGCCTTCTTCCCGGGCGGCGGCCTCGGCGGCGATCATCAGTTGCTGCGCGATGCCGTTGCGGCGGGCGCGGCGGTGCACGAGCATCTTGGCGATGTCGGCGCGATGCGGCTGGTTTTCCGGTTGCGCGGTGATGACCTGCACCGTGCCGACGATCTGTCCCGCTTCGTCCTCGGCGACGAGCAGCACCCGCCCGCCACGTGCCACATCGTCGGCGACATTGCGCCAGAACGCGGTTGCCTTGTCCCGGCCGATCGGCAGCATGAAGCTTACCGACGCGCCCCCTTCCACACAGTCGACCAGTACATCCGCCAGCCCGTCGACGCACGCCTGCGCTTCGTCCGCGCCGACGCGACGCACCGTAACAGTGCCAATCATCCGTTTCCCCTTTGGGTTGTTGTTGTTCAGGTACACGAGCGCCACGCGGAGCGCGCGGGCTTTCGCAAGCTAGAGCAGACGTGTGGACTTGTCAACGTGGCCACGCGGCGGGAGTCCCAGTGCCTCCGCGATCACCGCAGGCCCTGTTCCGCCCCGAATGTCATACGTGAGCATTCCCGCTCCAATACTCTTGGGTGATAGCCGCCTCCGGATCCGGCTTTCAGAATGATCCGGCCCGCGCTGCAGCAATGTCATGGGGACAGTGGCGGCGCGGCACGGCATCGTTCAGGAGGCCACGCATGGACATCCAGACCATCCGGGAGCGCGCGTACGCCACGCCGCTATGCAGCCCCGCCTATCCGATGGGACCTTACCGGTTCCTGCAGCGGGAATACTTCGTCATTTCCTATCGCACCGATCCGGAGCTGCTGCGGGCCGTGGTGCCCGAGCCGCTGGAGGTTGCCGATCCGGTGGTGCACTACGAGTTCATCCGCATGCCCGATTCCACGGGCTTCGGCGACTACACGGAATCGGGCCAGGTCATTCCGGTGACCTTCCGGGGCCAGGCCGGCAACTACACCCATGCGATGTTCCTGGACGACCATCCGCCGCTGGCGGGCGGGCGCGAGATCTGGGGCTTTCCGAAGAAGCTCGCCAGCCCGCGTCTCGCGGTGGAAAAGGACACGCTGCTGGGCACGCTCGACTACGGCCCGGTGCGCGTGGCCACCGGCACCATGGGCTACAAGCACCACTGCATCCCGCCCAGCCAGGTGCGCGACGCGCTGGCCAACACCCCCAACTACCTGCTGAAGATCCTGCCGCACGTCGATGGCACCGCGCGCGTCTGCGAGCTGGTCTGCTTTTTCCTGAAGGACGTCGACGTCAAGGGCGCCTGGACCGGCCCAGCGGCGCTGTCCCTGTTTCCGCACGCACTCGCGCCGGTGGCCTCGCTGCCCGTGCTCGAAGTGCTGGGCGCCAAGCATTACGTTGCCGACCTGACCCTGGGACTGGGCGAGGTCGTCTTCGATTACCTGCAGCCGTAACCGGCTCTCCTCAATTCATCGGAGTCAAGAAAAATGAAGCTTCAAGGCAAATCGGCGATCGTCACGGGCGCCGCCAGCGGCATTGGCAAGGCCATTGCGGAACTGCTGGCCAAGGAAGGCGCGGCCGTGGCCGTGGCCGATCTCAATGAGGAAGCCGCCACCCGCGTGGCGCGGGGCATCGAGGCCGATGGCGGCATCGCCATGGGCGTGGCGATGGACGTCACCAACGAAGAGGCCGTCGACAGCGCCACCGAAACCGTGGCCAACCGCTTTGGCGGCGTCGACATCCTGGTGTCGAACGCCGGCATCCAGATCGTCAATCCGATCCACGAATACAGCTTTGCCGACTGGAAGCGCATGCAAGCCATCCATCTGGACGGCGCGTTCCTGACCACCCGCGCGGCGCTGCGCCACATGTACCGCGACAACCGCGGCGGCACCGTCATCTACATGGGCTCGGTGCATTCGCACGAGGCGTCGCCGCTCAAGTGCGCCTACGTGGCTGCCAAGCACGGCCTGCTGGGCCTGGCACGCGTGGTGGCCAAGGAAGGCGGCGAGCACAACGTGCGCTCGCACGTGATCTGCCCGGGCTTCGTGCGTACGCCGCTGGTGGACAAGCAGATTCCCGAGCAGGCGCGCGAACTGGGTATCAGCGAGGAAGAAGTGGTGCGCCGCGTGATGCTGGGCGGCACCGTCGATGGCGTGTTCACCACGGTCGAAGACGTGGCGCAGACCGCGCTGTTCCTGTCCGCCTTCCCGTCGGCCGCGCTGACGGGCCAGTCGTTCGTGGTGAGCCACGGCTGGTACATGCAGTAAGCGGAACCGGATACGGCCGGGGCGAGGTCGGCCCCGGCCCGGCATACAGGAGCAGACATGTTTCAGCAGAGACAGGACTTGCAGGGTACCTCCGGCGCCGCCACGGTACGCACTGCGGTGGATAGCAACTACGCGGTCAAGGCGCTGGTGCTGCAGGGCGGCGGCGCGCTGGGGTCCTACCAGGCAGGGGTGTACGAGGGCCTGGCCGAAGCCGGCATCGAACCGAACTGGGTGGCCGGCATCTCGATCGGGGCGCTCAATGCGGCGATCATCGCCGGTAATGCGCCCGAGCACCGCGTGGCGCGGCTGCGCGAATTCTGGCGGCATATCTGCCGGCAGCCGTGGCTGCCCAGCCTGGTGCCGTACGAGATCATCGCCGACAGCGCGCAGCACTGGCCAGACCCATTGCGCATCTGGTTCGACGGCATCGAGGCAGCACGCGCGCTCACCGAGGGCCAGAACGGCTTCTTCGCGCCGCGCCTGTGGCCGGCCGGATTTGTCCAGCCCGCCACCGCGCACAGCGCCAGCTACTACGACACGCGGCCGCTGAAGGCCACGCTCGAACGCTTTGCCGATTTCGACCGGATCAACCGGCCCGACGAGATGCGCGTGTCGGTGGGCGCCGTGAACGTGCGCAACGGCAACTTCGCCTACTTCGACAATACGAAGATCCGGCTGCGCGCCGAGCACTTCATGGCGTCGGGCGCGTTGCCGCCGGGTTTTCCGGCCGTGGAGATCGATGGCGAGTATTACTGGGATGGCGGCCTGGTGTCCAACACGCCGCTGCAGGCCATCCTGACCGAGAAGCCGCGCCGCAATGCGCTGATCTTCCAGGTGGACCTGTGGAGCGCGCGCGGGCCGCTGCCCCAGACGCTCGATGCGGTGACCACGCGCCAGAAGGATGTCCAGTATTCCAGCCGCACCCGCTTCATCACCGACATCATGAGCGAGCAGCAGAACTACCGACGCCTGCTCAATGACGTGCTGGCGCTGGTCCCTGAAGCGCAGCGCGAGAGCGATGCCTACCAGCGTGCCGCCGCCTCGGCGTGCGATGCCCGGCGCAACGTGATCCAGCTGATCTACCGCGACAAGTCATTCGAAGGCAGCGCCAAGGACTTCCAGTTCGGCCCGCTGACGATGCGCGAACACTGGAACAGCGGACTCGACGATATCCGCGGCACGCTGCTGCATCCGGAGTGGCTGGCCATGCCGACGCACGAGCATCCGTTCGTCACGCACGATATTCATCGGCGTCACGCCGAGGCCGCCGGTCAGTAGATCACCAGCCAGACCAGCACCCAGGCCACCACCCAGCCCAGCACTTCAAGCCACCATCAGTTGCGGCTGCACCGCGTTCATGCCCGGACGCGGTGTCAGTGCGGACGCCAGCGACGCCGGCGTGGTCAGGGCCAGGAAGGTTGGCTCAGTGGCCGGCTGCAGGCCCAGTTCGATCGCCATCTTCACCAGGTCGGCAAACGTACGTGCAGCCATCTTGCGCATGGCGCGGCTGCGGTGAATCTTGATCGTGACCTCGCTGATGCCGATCTTGCCGGCGATCTGCTTGTTCATGAGCCCCGATACAGCCATCGTCATCACCTCGCGCTCGCGGCCGCTCAGCGTGGCGTAGCGCGCGCGCAGGTCGTCGCCGCATTGCAGCGCGTGGCGCTTGCTGCGGTCCACGGCAATCGCCTCGGTCACGGCGTCCAGGAAATCCTGGTCGCGGAACGGCTTGGGCAGGAAGTCCAGCGCGCCGGCTTTCATGGCCCGCACCGTCATCTCGATGTCGCCATGGCCCGTGATGAACACCACGGGCAGGCACACGCCGCGCCGTTTCAGCTCGCGCTGCACTTCCAGGCCATTGGCTCCGCGCAGGCGCACGTCCATGACCACGCAACCTGGCGCGGCGTCGAACGATGCCGACAGGATGGCATCGGCCGACAGGAACGACCGCGAGCGAATGCCCACCGAGCGCAGCAGGTCGGCCAGCGCGTCGTTCAGGTCAGGATCGTCGTCGACGATGTAGACCACGGGTTCTATGGCTTCGCGGCCGCGGCCTGGCTTGGTTGTCATGGCATTCACGATGGGCTCCGGTATCTCTGCAGGAAGGGAGTGCACTCACCGCGTCTGCCTGCCATGGCATGTTGCGGCGCTATGTTGGAAGTCTAGAAAGCTGGCGATGGCGCAACAAGACACGCAATGTGGAAGCCGCGTTTCCGCGTACGCACCAATCGCCGTTACTAGTCGCCGGTGTCAGCCGCCGGTACCAATTCCGTCAGCCCAAAAAAAGACCGACGCCCCCGGAGGTGGAAGGCGTCGGCCAACGGGACCGAACAATGATCGATACGCGAAGCGCTACGCGTAGGTAATCTCCGGATTGCCGGCCGCGAGTGCCTGTTCGCGGATCGGCGCGGGCGGATAGATCCATTCCGTGTTGATCAGCAGCTTGCGTGCCTTGCCTTCGGCATGGGTCAGCTTGACGTCGCGGTCCCACCCTTCGGTGTACACCGCGCCCCAGGCGCCCAGGTCCAGGCAGGTGGCGTAGAACTCCTGGCGATACGCCTTGGTGGGCAGGCCCAGCAGGTCGGCCGCCACGTTATGGCCCGCAAAGCGGCCCATGAACAGCGCGTGCTGGCACGACATCAGCGAGTAGTGGCCTTCGTCGTCGGTCAGCGCGCGCACCACGTCGCCCGCGCCGAAGATGTCCTTGGCACCCGACACGCGCAGGTCGGGGGTCACTTCCAGGCGGCCCTGGCGATCCACTTCCGGCCCCACCTGCGCGGTCAGCGCGCTGGCCACCATGCCGCCAGTCCAGATCACCGTGGCGGCGTCGATGCGCTCGCCAGTGCCCGTCACCACGCCGCGCGCGTCGAACGACACCACGCCGCCACCCACGCGCGTCTCGATGCCCAGTTGCTCCAGCGCTTCGGTGATCTGCGGGCGCGGGCCGGGGCCCAGGTCGGGACCAATCGCATCGGCACGTTCCACCACCACGATGCGCGGGCGCATCGTGTCGCCGAAGATAGCGCGCAGGCGGTCGGGCAGCTCGGTGGCCACTTCCAGGCCCGTGAAGCCGCCGCCCACCACCACGAACGTATTGCGCGCGGCGGAGTCCGGCTGCGATGCCAGCCCTTCCAGGTGCGCGCGCAGCTTCACGGCCTCGTCGATCTGGTCCACGGCGAACGCGTGCTCGGCCAGGCCCGGCAGGGGCGGACGGAACAGGCGACTGCCGCTGGTCAGCACCATGCGGTCATAGCTCACGGCGGTGGTGCCGCCGGCGGCCAGCGCGATGTCGACGCTGTGATCGCCCGGGTGGATGCGCTCGACGCTGCCTTCGATGAACTTCACGCCCACGCTATCGAGCAGCGGCAGGAACGGCACGGCCATCTGCTCGGGATGCGCTTCGTGCAGGCGCGGACGCACATGCAGCGCGGCCCGGGGCGACACCAGCGTGATCTCGATATCCGCGGCCTTGTCGCCTTGCAGGTCGACAACGCGCGCCGCACCGAGGGCTGTCCAGAGACCGGCGAATCCGCCGCCAACGATCAGGATCTTTCGCTTCATTTTGATGACCTCAACTATTTGTTTGCACAGGAGCACAGGACGAACGTCGCCGGCCGCATGGCAGGTGCCGGCGGAGTCGTGACGGGTGGAACTGCGGTACGGTGGTGCGCGCGGCGGGCGCCCGGAACGGGACGCCCGCCGGCTTTCGGGGGGACGTGGCTGCTACTTCTCCAGCGTCAGGATCGGCGCGCCCTGCTTCTTGATCAGGAACACGATGAACTTGGCCGGCTTGGTCTTGCTGGCGTTGCGTCCGACGGTATGGATGTCGTCCGGGCCTTCATGAAAGGTCTGGCCAGGCTTGAGCGTGACTTCCTTGCCGCCCTTCACGCCCATCACGATGGTGCCTTCGAGCACGTAGATGAAGCCGTGCGCATCGTGGCGATGCACGGGGTCGTAGCCGCCGGGCGGGTACTCCACCATGATCATCTCGACTTCCTTGCCCGGATACTCGGGCAGCGCCTGGGTGGTCAGCGGCGTGACCTTGACCTCGGGCGGCGCGGCACTGGCCGGCTGGGCCAGCATCACGCACGCGGCAGCGGCCACGGCCGCGATGGAAAGGATGCGCCTCATGGCTTCACTCCAGGCCGGCCTTGTCCAGGCCGAACATCTTGTCCAGCGAACCCGGCACCGGGCGGAAGGCCACGTTGAGGCGGTTCCACGCGTTGATCGCGCCCACCTGGAACGTCAGGTCCGACAGTTCCTTTTCCGAGAACTGGCCGCGCACGCGCTCGAAGATGTCATCGGGCACGCCTTGCGCCGGCAGGTTCGTGAGCACCTCGGTCCAGGCCAGTGCCGCGCGCTCGCGCGGCGAGAACAGCGGCGACTCGCGCCAGATGGCCACGTGGTGCAGGCGCAGTTCGCGCTCGCCATGGATCTTGGCCTGCTTGATGTGCATGTCCACGCAGAAGCCGCAGCCATTCAGTTGCGAGGCGCGAACCTCGACCAGTTCGCGAAGATGCTGCTCCAGCGTGGTCTTCTGGAACAGTCCGCCCAGCTCCACGAGCTTCTTGGTCAGTTCCGGCGATTCCTGAAAGTAGTTCAAACGTTGGGTCATGTGTCTCTCCTGCTTGGGCCTTGGGGTTGAAAAGCTCGCCGAACCCAGGACAAGACGTTTTGCCAGGGAACCGCTTGGATTCAATCGTAGTGTGCGGCGCCGCATGCCGGTAGTGCCGCCGTGGTGCCCACTCTGTTGCCGGTTCGACACCAATCGTGCGGCACCCCGCTTCATGACAAGTCCGTCATGTCCGGCGGGCACCGTCGCCAGTCACCGGATCGGGAGGAATTGGACGGACATTCCATGCCTGCTCTCCGGACCAGTGAAGAAACCCGAACTGGACCAGCCAGAAAGCCGCAAAGTGGATCAATCGCGGCCCGACCCCGCTCCCGATAATCGGCTCGCAGTCATGAATGCCGCTGTGGCCGTGACGCATGCAACCGTCAACGTACTGGAACAAGGGGAAACAATGGGATTCGGTCAAGGTGTGAGCGGGCTCAAGGCTGCCGCCACCAATCTGGATGTAATCGGCAACAACATCGCCAACGCCAACACGGTGGGCTTCAAGCAATCGAAGGCGCTGTTCTCTGACGTCTACGCAGGCTCGCGCATTGGCCTGGGCGTGCGCGCCAATTCGGTCGTACAGGCGTTCAGCGGTGGCACGCCCACCTTTACTGGCCGCCAGCTCGACCTGGCCATCAGCAATGGCAACGGGTTCTTTCGCCTGCAGGGCGCCGATGGCGGCGTCTTCTACTCGCGCGACGGCCAACTGCAGCGCCAGGACGATGGCCGCCTGGTGCACCTGGCCACCGGCATGCAGGTGACCGGCTATCCGGCCGGCTCCAACGGCCTGGGCGCGCCGCAGCCGCTGGTGCTCAGCAACGCGCAGATGCCGCCGCGCGCCGCCACGCAGGTCACGGCGCAGATGCAGCTCGATTCGCGCGGCACGGTGCCCGTGAACCCGTTCGCCAGCGCGCCGGGCGCCCTGCCCGACAGCACGATGTTCAACTACCGCAGCCCGGTCGTCGTGCACGACTCGCTCGGTAACGCCAGGCAGCTCAATGCGTACTTTGCCAAGAGCGCCGCGCCCCCGGGCGTGCCCGGCGGCACCGACTGGAACGTCTACGTGACCGACGAGGCCGGCAATACGCTACCCGGCATGCCGGTCACGCTGTCGTTCGACAACGCCGGCGTGATGCAGTCCACCACGCCGGCCAATCCCACGCTGACCCTGGCGGCCCTGAACGGTGCCGCGCCGCTGACCGTGGACTTCGACATGACGGGCACCACGCAATACCGCGCCGACAACGAGACCAAGATGCTGGACGAGGACGGCTACGCGTCGGGCGGGCTGCTGGCCTACTCGATCGAGAAGGACGGCACGATCGTGGGCCGCTTCTCGAACGACAAGACGATGTCGCTGGGCCAGATCGCGATGGCCACGTTCGGCAACCTCGAAGGGCTGAACCCCGAGGGCAACAACATCTGGTCCGCCACCGGCGCTTCGGGCCAGGAACTGCTGGGCGTGGCCGGCGGGTCGATGGGTACGCTCGAAGCCGGCAACGTGGAGGCGTCGAACGTCGACATGTCCGCGCAGCTCGTGGACCTGATCGTCGCCCAGCGCACCTACCAGGCCAACGCCCAGACCATCAAGGCGCAGGATACGGTGCTGCAGACGCTGGTGAACCTTTGATCCGCGGCGAGATCGCGCGCGCTACCTTCATGGCGCCGCGCGCGATCTCGTCCTCGGTGAACGGCGCAAACCCCATCAGCAAGCCCGCCGGCAACCCGGAGCCGGGGGCGGCATACCTGGCCAGCGGCGCCACATCGATACCGGCGTCGCGCAGCAGCCGCACCGTGCCCGGCTCATCCGTGCCCTGGCCCAGCCGCACCGCCACATCCAGGCCGGCATGGATGTCGGGCACCTCGATGACGCCCTGCCAGCGCCGGCGACCATGGTGCACAAACGCCTCGGCGCGCGCCGCGTACAGCCGCTGCGTGCGGCGGATATGCCGGTCGAGGTGCCCTTCCATCATGAAGTGCGCCAGCGCAAGCTGGGACAGCGTATTGGGATGACGCGCCATCAGCGACATCGCCCGCGTGAACGGTTCCACCAGTTGCGGGGGCAACGCCACATAGGCAATGCGCAGCGCCGGTAACAGCAGTTTGCTGAACGTGCCCGCCAGGATCACGCTCGATGTGCCGCCCAGCATGCGCTTGAGCGACGGACCGGGCTGTTCCGCGAAGCGGAAGTCGCTGTCGTGGCTGTCCTCGAAGAGGAACGATCGATAGTCGTGCGCCCATTCCAGGATGGTCTGGCAACGCGGCGCACTCAGCGGCACACCCATCGGCGCATGGCGCGACGGCGTCACGTAGGCCAGCCTTGCATCGGGCACCTGGGCTATCGCGTCGTCCACGCGCATGCCGTCGCCATCGACGCCGACGTCGACCACGCGCACGCCCGCGGCCATGGCAAGCTGCCTGGCGCCCGGATAGCCGGGGTTTTCCATCCAGACGGCATCATCGGGGCGCGTCAGGATGCGCAGGCTGATATCGAACGCCTGCTGCACGCTCGACACCACCACGATTTCGTCTTCGCCGGCCACCACGCCGCGTGCCGTGCGCAGGTACTCGGCAATGGCCTGCCGCAGCGGCCGGGCGCCGCGCGGATCGGCATCGGTCAATTCGGCCATGCGCGACGGCCGCAGCAGGCGCAGGTGCATCGCGCGCCAGGTATCGATCGGAAAGCTGCGCGTGTCGCACCGGTGCGGCGCAAACGCGCGCGGAGCGTCCAGCGAGGTGGACATCGGAAACGCCGGTTCGGCCTCGGCCAGCCGTGCAATCCACGCGCCCGCCACCGGGCGGTCCACTATCGGCTCGGCCGTGTGCTGCACGGCCACCGCAATGCTGGTCTGTAGCTCGGGCAGCGTGACGCACACGCGCGTGTGGCTGCCGGCACTGCTGACCAGATAGCCTTCGGCAATCAGCCGGCCATAGGCGGCCTGCACCGTACCGCGCGCCATGCGGTATTGCGATGCCAGCCGGCGCGAGCTGGGCATGCGGCTGTTCGGCAGGATACGGCGGCTGACGATGGCCTGGCGCAGCGCCTCGTACAGCCATTGTTGCAACGGTTCTCCCGGTGGCCTGGCGTCGAGGGGCAACGACCAGACCACCGGCATCCGGACGGGAGCGGACATCGTTGAATCAGTCTCGAATCAGTCGATGACGCTCACGACGCTGTGTATGCCCTCGCGGGCCATCTTGGCGTAGGGACAAAGCCGCTCGGTGTTGCGCACCAGTTCCTCGGCATCGTGCCGCGCCACACCCGGCATGCGGATGCGGATCTCGGCGATCAGCGCATAGCCGCCGTCCACCGGATCACGGCCGAACGACACTTCCACCGACACCGTGGCATGGGTCATGTCGATCTTCGCGCGCTTGGCCAGCAGGCTCAGGGCACCGTGGAAGCAGGCCGCATAGCCGGCGGCAAACAACTGCTCGGGATTCGTGCCACTGCCAGGGCCACCCAGCGCCGCCGGCAACCGCAGGTCGAGGATGAGATTGCCATCGTCGGACCGGGCAATGCCGGAAGCGCGGCCATGCGCGGCCTCGCCACCGGATACCGTGACGGTCGTGGTGTACAGCGCGGTGAATCCTTGACCCTTGTAGCGATCGAGCAGCGACAGCGGCGGAGGTTGCAACCTCTCGTTATCCATGTTGTCTCCGTCTACTTTTTTGCTTGTTGGCGTACCCAGTCCTCGAAACGGATGTGTCCCAGGCGAGCCTCGCCTTCCGGCACGAGCGTGCCTTCCTGCAGCGTGGCACCGAAATACGGCGCGGCGGCGTCGCCCTCGACCTTGCGCGGGTCGCCCATGGCCACCAGGTAGCGCTGCACCAGATCGTCCATGCGGAAACGCTCGGGGCCGGCGATGTCGAACTTGCCGTTGACCGGTGCGGCCAGCGCGGCATCGGCCACGGCCTGCGCCACGTCGTCGGAGGATATCGGCTGGATGGACGCCGTCGTCAGCGTGATGGTGTTGGCCTCTCCGGCCGACTGCGCGATGCCGCCCAGGAACTCCAGGAACTGCGTGGAGCGCACGATCGTGTACGGAATGCCCGCGTTGCGGATCAGCGCTTCCTGCGCGTTCTTGGCGCGGAAGTAGCCGCTCTGCTCCAGCTTGTCGGTACCCACCACCGACAGCGCCACATGGTGCGTCACACCGGCGGCCTTCTCGGCTGCCGCGAGGTTGCGGCCCGAGGTCTCGAAGAAGTGCAGCACGGCCTGGTCTTCGAACGACGGCGAATTGGCCACGTCCACCACTACCTGCGCGCCAGCCAGTGCCGGCGCAAGGCCTTCGCCCGTCAGCGCGTTCACGCCAGTGCCCGGCGAGGCGGCCAGTACTTCGTGTCCCTGCGCGGCAAGCAGCGCCACCACTTTCTTGCCGATCAGGCCGGTGCCCCCTATGACAACGATTTTCATCATGCAATCTCCATGCTCAGGTTGTGGATGTATTTCCACATGCTTGCATGCTAGGTCCCACCGCCCGCCGGCACCAGACCGGCGCCGAACGCACAATGTTTCCTGTTTTGCATCAATCGAATCGGCGGGGCTGAAACGGGCCGCGGCGGGCCAGGGCGGGACGCACCGGACACCGGTGCGCGGGGTGCAGGCGGGGGCCTAGCGGTTGACCTTCAGGCGGTATTCGCTGGGCGACAGCCCGAAATGGCGCTGGAACGTCACACGCATGCGCTCCTCGCTGCCAAAGCCGCAGTCGCGCGCAATCACTTCGATGGGGCGGCTCAGGTCCTGCAGTTGGCGCCGTGCGGCTTCCATCCTGAAATGCTCGACACCCTTGGCCGGCGTGCGGCCGGTCTTTTCCTTGTAGACGCGGGCAAAGTTGCGGGGGCTCATGCCCACGTGCTCGGCCAGTTGCTCGACCGACAGTTCCTCTTTCGACAGGTTCTGCACGATCCACAGGTGCAGCGACTCGAACACGGGCACCTGGCGGCTCTGCGAGATCAGGATCTCGCTCAACTGCGGCTGGGCACCAGGCCGCTTCATATAGACCGCCAGTTCCTTGGCCGCGTTGAGCGCCACCTCGTGGCCGTAGTCGGCCTCCACCATGGCCAGCGCCAGGTCGATGCCGGTGGTCACGCCGGCCGACGTCCACAGGTTCTGCTGCCGCACGAAGATGGCGTCCGGATCGAGGTCCACGGTAGGAAACAGTTCGCGGAACCGGTCCAGCATGGCCCAGTGGGTGGTGGCGCGCCGTCCGTCGAGCAGGCCGGCGAACGCCAGCAGGAACGCGCCGCTGCACACCGACGCCATGCGCCGGATACGCGTGGACGCCCCGGCCAGCCAGTCGATCAGCGCGGTCTCGTTCTTCGCCACTTCGAGGATGGTGGGAGACCCCGGCACGATCACGGTATCGATCAGCCGCATGTCGAACGACTGCAGCGACACCGAATCCATGGCCGTGCCTTCCACGGTCGACACCATGCCGCCGCCGAAGCTGGTGGTATGGCACCGGTAGCCGGCCATGCCACGGGCACGCGCGTAGTTGGAGGCGGCCCAGAACACGGTCTGGGGCCCGGCGAGGTCGAGCAGGCTCACGTCGGGATATGCCACGAACAGGATGTTGCGCGGCATGTCTTCAATGTTTCCCGAAGGAGGGGGCGATGGATTCTGAAGCATGGAAGGTCGTGCAGTAATCGAGCGATGCTAAGTCAATGGGGCAATCGCACGCAAGTTTGCACTCCAGCCGTGTCAGCACGACGCGCGCGCGCTGCTGCATTGCAACAGCGGCCCCGGTCCTTGCCCGTCGCGCCCGCTGTAAGCCGGACAAGCGCTGCGGCATGCAGCGAGGCGTGGGCAATGCGGTCATCGTTCGGCTCCCGTATGTCAGCGACAAGACAAGGGGAGCGAGTCTAGTGAGCCGGCGGCCTTGTCACAAGACGGCAAACGGAGCGACGAAGTTTCCCCAAACGCACCAATCGCGTACAGCGGTGGTGCGGTGGGCAGCACCGGGCTGGCAGTCTGGCAGAAAAAACGGGAACGTCGTCATTTACTGCATATTAAGCGCTTATTAACATCCTTTGGAGTCCGGCCAAGGGGTGTTGTGCATGCCGGCAGTCAATCCAACAGCGAGAAAAAAATGACTCACGTAGTACGCGTAGCCGTGGTGTTCCACAGCGGCTATGGCCACACGCGCAAACAGGCCGAAGCGGTGCACGCCGGCGCTGGCAGCGTGATGGGAGTGCAAAGCACGCTGGTCCCGGTGGAGGATGTCGACGCCCACTGGGACCATCTCGACCACGCGGACGCCATCATCTTTGGCGCGCCCACCTATATGGGCAGCGCGTCGGCACCGTTCAAGGCGTTCATGGACGCCTCGGCGCAGACGGTGTTCGCCCGGGGCGCCTGGAAGGACAAGGTGGCCGCCGGCTTCACCAATGCGGCATCGCGCTCGGGCGACAAGCTCAATACGCTGCAGCAACTGGCGATCTTCGCCGCGCAGCAGGGCATGCACTGGGTCAACCTGGGCCTGCCGCCGGGACACAACAATTCGACGTCGAACGAAGATTCCATGAATCGCCATGGCTACTTCCTTGGCGCCGCCGCCCAGTCCGATGCCGACGTCAATGCCGACCAGGGCGCCACCGCTGCCGACCTGAAGACATCCGCCTACCTGGGCGCACGCGTGGCCCGCGTGGCGCTGCAACTGGCGGCGGGACGCTCCGAACTGGCCAAGACCGTGTTGACCGTCTAGCCATGCAAGCCGGGGACGATCCGCACGACCAACGCAACCAAAGCGACCAAAGCGACCCGGCGCACGCCAACCGGCTGGCGCTGCTGGGACGTTGCGTGGCCATGATCGTCCACGACGCGGCGCAACCGGTGGCATCGGTGGCCACACGGGGCCAGTCGGCGCTGCGCTGGCTGCGGCACGATCCGCCGGACATCGACGCGGCGGTGGCATCACTGGAACGGCTGGTGGCCGACGCCGAGCGCGCGGGCGCGTTGCTGGCCGAACTGCGCGCGCTGGCGTCGCCCGTGGCCCGGCCACGGCAAGCAGTGCCGCTGGCTGCGCTGCTGCGCGACACGCTGCACTGGCTCGACGACGACCTGCGTACGCATGGCATCGACGTCTCGGCAGACCTGCACGACGACGGCGGTGCCGTCATGGCCGAACGTGCCGCGCTGCAGCAGTTGTTCGTCAACCTCGTGGTCAACGCCATCGAGGCCATGGCCGACACGCCGCCCGACGCGCGCCAGCTGACGGTAGCGCTGTCGGCGCACGCGGATGCGTATGTGGTGGCCATCAGCGATCACGGTTGCGGCATCGCGGCGGACGCCGCGCCGCTGTTGTTCGAAGCGTTCTACACGACCAAGGAAGCAGGCATGGGCATGGGACTGGCGATCTGCCACCGGATCGCGACCGAACACGGCGGCGGCATCCACGCGGAGCACTGCGCGGGAGGCGGCGCACGCTTTGTGGTGCGCCTGCCCCGCACCGCTCAGGCCGCGTCCTGAGCGGCGGCCAGATAGCCGTGGATCTGCGACACCACCGCCGCGCCCTCGCCAACCGCCGTTGCCACGCGCTTGGTGGAGCCCGACCGCACGTCGCCGATGGCAAAGATGCCCGGCACGCCGGTTTCCAGCGTATGGGTGGCCAGCCCGGCCTGCATGCCGGTCAACACGAAGCCCTTGGCATCGACGCCGACATGACAACCGCCCAGCCATGCCGTATTCGGCTCCGCGCCCGTGAACAGGAACACATGCCGTACCGCCATGGCCGTCTCCACGCCAGTGTCGCGATGCCGCAGCACGGCGCCGTCCAGTTGGGTATCCCCGGTCAGGCTCGTCAGTTCCGTGCGCGCATGCACGGTGATATTGGGCTGCGCGCCGATGCGGTCGATCAGGTAGCGCGACATGCTGGCGTCCAGGCTCTCGCCCCGGATCACCACATGCACGTGCGCGGCATGGGTGCCCAGGAACACCGCCGCCTGGCCCGCCGAGTTGCCGCCGCCCACGAGGATCACCTCGCGCCCGGCACAGAGCCGCGCTTCCACCGGCGAGGCCCAGTAGTAGACGCCTCGGCCCTCGAATTCGGCGCGGCGCGGAATCGGTGGCCGGCGGTACGCGGCGCCACTGGCGACGATCACGGTGCGTGCCTGCACGGTATCGCCGGCACGCGTGCGCAGCCGGTGCACCGCACCGCAGTCGAGCCGTTCGATCTCGACCGGACACGCGATGTGCGCGCCAAACTTTTGCGCCTGCGCGTAGGCATTGGTGGTCAGCGTATGACCCGAGATGCCGGCCGGGAAACCGAGGTAGTTCTCGATGCGCGCGCTGGCACCAGCCTGGCCGCCGGGCGCCAGTGCATCGAGCACGATCACGCGCAGGCCCTCCGACGCCGCGTACACCGCCGACGCCAAGCCAGCCGGGCCGGCGCCGATGATCGCCACGTCATAGATGTGACTGGTGTCGATCCGTGGCAGCAGGCCCAGGCACGACAGCACCTGCATGGTGTCGGGGCGCCGCAGCACGGTGCCATTGGGGCAGATGACCAGCGGCAGGTCCGCATCGTGGGCGTCGAACCTGGCCGGCACGGCGGCCGACTCGGCATCGGCGTCGATGTCGACGATGGAATACGGGTAGTTGTTGCGGCGCAGGAGCGCCTGCAGGTCGAGCATGGCCGGATCGCCGCCCCGGCCAATCAGCGTGGGCCCGCGCCCGCGCTGGATCAGCGCGGTACGGCGCTGCATCATCGCCTGCATGATGACCTCGCCCAGCGTGGCTTCGGCCACCACCAGCGAACGCAGGCACGACGGACGCACGACCAGCGCGCGCACGTCCTCCACCGCGATGCCGTCGACCAGTTCGGGCGTGCCCGAAAGCTGGCCGATCTCGGCCAGGAAGTTGCCGGGGCCGTGTTCCACCACCAGCGCGCTGTCACCGATGCCGTCGCGCTGCACGATGTGCACGCGGCCTTCGAGCACCAGGATCAGGCCCATGGCCGGATCGCCGGTGCGCACCACGAGTTCGCCCGCGCGCCACGACTGCTCGCGGCCATAGGGCGCGATACGCGCGATGTCGGCGTCGGAGAGTCGCGGGTACATCTGGAGCCGGTTCATCGGCGCCACCGGCGCGGCGGCGGGAGCGTGTTCGGAGGGTTGCATGACTGACGATGCCGTGGTGGTTTTTACTGGACTGCAGCGTAGCAGCCGGCACCGGGAAACTTCAGTCATGCCACGGGTTGACCGCATACGACCTGGGTATGACGGCATGGGCCGAATGAACGATAGAGGGAAGTGCCGATCTTGGGGAATGCCATGGGGAAAGTAGAAATGGAAGCGACGCCGCCGGACGACCAGTCGGACCGCAATTTCCGGCTCAGCCTGCCGAACCGCGCCGATGCGCTGTCGACCAGCTTTGCCGCGAGCTACGCGGGCATCATGGCGTTCATGGCCGTGGCCAGCGAGGGTAGCTTCGCAAAAGCCGGCGAGCGCCTGGGGATCGGCCGCTCGGCGGTCAGCCGCAACGTGCAGAAGCTGGAAACGCAACTGAGCACCCGGCTGTTCCTGCGCACCACGCGCACCACGCAGCTGACGCGCGAGGGCCAGCGCTTCTTCGACAACTGCCACCAGGGCGTCACGCACATCGTCGAGGCGATGAACGACATGCTGGAGCTGCGCCAGGGCCCGCCGCGCGGCCTGGTGCGCATCAGCTCCACGGTCGGCTTCGGCCGGAAGATCGTGGCACCGCTGCTGGACAAGTTCGTGAAGGCGTATCCGGACATCGCCATCGACCTGCTGCTTGACGACCGGCCCACCGACTTCGCGTCGGAACAGATCGACGTGGCGTTCCGCAACGGCCGCAACGAGGACTCCAGCATCATCGCCAAGCAGCTGATCCCGATGCAGATGGCGTTGTGCGCGGCGCCGTCCTACGTGGCCCGGCACGGGCTGCCGCAGACACTGGACGACCTGGCGCAGCATGAATGCATCAACTTCCGCTTTGCCAGCGGGCGCGTGTTCGAATGGGAGTTCAAGGTGGACGGCATCGTGCGCAAGTTCATGCCGCGCGCCCGCATGACGTTCAACGACGCCGACCTGGTGCTGCACGCCGTGCTTGAAGGCTGGGGCATCGCCCAGATGGCCAGCTACCAGATCTGCGATCACCTGGCGCGCGGCGAACTGGTCAGCGCGCTGGCGCGGCACGCGCCCGACGACCGCGGCCACTACATCTGCTACCTGAGCCGCCAGCATCTACCCACCCGCATCCGGGTCTTCATCGACTTCATGACCGAACACATCCGCGCTCTCAACCTGAACTGCATGACCGATTTCAACGTGGAAGCCGACGCCAACGACGACGCTGCACCGGCGCTGGGAGCCGTGGCATGACGCTGGCCGCCTGGCTGTGCGCCGCTGGCGCAATCGTACTGTGGGCGTCGTTCGCGACGCTGGTGTCGCATGCCCCCGACGTGCCGCCGATGTTGCTCACGGGGCTGGCACTATGCCTGGGCAGTGCCACGTGCCTGCATCGCGTGCGCGACTGGCGCGTGCCGCCGCGCACGCTGGCCTTCGGCGTGGCCTGCCTGTTCGTCTACAACGCGGGATTGATCATGGCGTTCCGGTTGGCCCCGATTGCCGAGGCCAACCTGATCAACTACCTCTGGCCGCTGATCCTGGTGCTGCTGGGCACCACGGTGTGGCGCGGCGTCGATTGCGCGGCCAAGCTCGCGGGCGCCCTGCTCGGCTTTGGCGGCTGCTTGATCGCCATTACCTCCGGCACCGGCACGCTCACGTTCAACGCGGCCCACGCCACTCATCTGGCCGGCTATGGCATGGCACTGCTGGCCGCCATCGTATGGGCGGTCTACTCGCTGGGCGCGCGCTGGCTGCCGCCGTTCTCGTCGTGGGCCGTCGGCGGCTTCTGCCTGGGCGCCGGCCTGCTGGCCATCGCCAGCCACTTCCTGTTCGAGCCGCGCTACGCGCTCACGGGCAATGACATGGCATGGGTGCTGGCCATCGGCCTGGGTCCGCTCGGCATCTCGTTCGTGCTGTGGGATCGCGCGATGCGCCTGGGCAACGCCGCGCAGATCGGCATTCTCGGCTACAGCACCCCGGTGCTGTCGATGCTGTGCCTGGCGCTGGCCGGCAAGGTCACCGGACGCGACTGGTCGCCGATCTTCGTCGCCTGCACGCTGATCGTGGCCGGCGTGGCGCTGGCATCGGTGGGGCCGGTGCTGTGGCGCCGGACGGTGCGGCAAGGCTAGGGGAATGGGGCGGGATGCACCCGCCCCGGGATGGCCAGCGATCAGAAGCGATGCCGCAGGCCGATGCTGATCGACCGCGCGTCATCACCACTGCCCGGATCGATGGCGATGCTGTTGTTGGTCACGCTGCCGCCCGGGCTGTTATGGACGTAGACCGCACGCAGGTAGGCCGTGGTGCGCTTGCTGAGGTCGTGATCCCAACCCAGCGTCATGCTCCACGGCCGTTCGCCGCCGCCCAGTATCTGGCGCTTGATCGCCACCGCCTTGAACGTGTCCTTCTGCGTCACGTTCCAGCTGAAGGTCACGCCGTAGTGGCGGGCCACCCGCGTATTGGCCAGCCGGCTGCTGGCCTGCGCGAACAGCACCCCCAACTCCACCGGCTTGAACCGGTAGGACCCGCCCAGGAAGTGGTTCGACGTCAGCGCCGTGGGCACCTGCGGCACGTTGGTGCCGGTGTACATGCCCTGGTAGCTGTAGAACGCGTAGGCGTTGCCGGCCTCGTACATCGCGTTCATGCCAAAGTTGGTGCCCGAGCGCGGGTTGCCCGGCACCTCGCCGGGCGCCACGGCGGCACCTACCGTCAGCCCGCCCCAGCTTGGCGAGAAGTACTGCACGGCATTGTCGAAGCGCGCGCCATAGGCGACATGCCCGGTCCCCTGCGATGCCGTGGCACTGAGCAGGTTGAATGGCGAGACCATGCCGTTCAGCAGGAACGGGTCCAGCCTCAGCAAGGCGTAGAACGACGGCGTGTACTGTCGGCCCAGGCGGATTTCGCCCCAGGTGTCGTTGGACAGCCCCAACCACGACTGCCGGCCAAACAGCCGGCCATTGCCGAAGAATTCGGCGCCGGTATCGATATTGAAACCGGACTCGATCAGGAAGTTGGCCTTGGTGCCACCGCCCAGGTCCTCGATGCCGCGCAGGCCCCAGCGCGATGCCGCCTGCTGGCCCTCGCGCATGCGCACCACGCTTTGCGAGCCCTTGGCATATTCGATCGATGCGTCGACCACGCCGAACAACTGCATTGTCATGGCCATCGCGCTGCCGCAGGTCAGTACCAGACCCGCGCCGACGACGTATCGCGCGATACCGCGCCGGCTGCCCTTCCCACTGTTTGCGTCACTGCTCCTCTCGCTGCTGCTCCGATTGCTCACGCTGCTGTCTCCCGTTCTGTTTGTTTTCTTTATGTGTGTCGTATGTGCCTGTGTGCCGGGTGATCCGGCCGGTCCGGCTGCCGGACTATTGCGGTGTCACGCCGGCGAGCTTGACCACGTCGCCCCACGCCGCCAGGTCCGCACGCACCAGTTGCCCCAGTTCCTCCGGCGTAGAGGGCTTGCCGGGCCGCAGGTACATCGTGGCAAAGCGCTGCTGCTCCTCGCGGGACTGCAGGATGCGGTTCACCTCGGCATTGAGCCGCGCGACGATGGGTGCGGGCAGACCCCTGGGACCGAACAGCGCCAGCCAGCTCGCCTGGTCGAATGGCACGCCCTGCTCGCTCATGGTCGGCACATCGGGCGCGGGCAGCATGCGTTCGGGGCCCGAGACGGCGATGCCGCGAATCCGGCCCGACTTGAGATGCGGAATGGCTGATGCCGAGTCGGTGAAGGCGATGGTCACGTGTCCGGCCGCCAGGTCGTTGGTGCACTGGACGGCCGTCTTGTACGGCACGTGCCGTACGCGGATGCCGGTCTTCGCCTTCAGGTATTCCATCGCCAGGTGCCCGCCCGAGCCCACGCCCCAGGAGCAGTACGCCAGTTCGGTGGGGCTGGCCTTGACGTAGGCAATCAGTTCCTTGAGGTTGCGCACCGGCACCGTGGAGGTCACCGCGAGCAGGTTGCCGCCCGGCGCGCTGGGCCGCGCGATGGGCGTGAAATCCTTCACCGGGTCATACGGCAAGTTGGCCGTGGTCCACGGGTTCACGGTCATCGTGGCCGAGTACGTGAACAGCAGCGTGTAGCCATCGGGTTCGGCGCGTGCCGCGAGTTCGCTGGCGATGATGCCGTTGGCGCCGGGGCGGTTGTCCACCACCACCGG
The DNA here is from genome assembly GCF_022179805.1 of Cupriavidus pauculus. Classification (GTDB taxonomy): domain Bacteria; phylum Pseudomonadota; class Gammaproteobacteria; order Burkholderiales; family Burkholderiaceae; genus Cupriavidus; species Cupriavidus pauculus_E. Next base: position 305,907 of record NZ_BPUO01000002.1, read on the forward strand.
CTTGCCCAGCGAAGCCGTCAGCCGCTCGGCCACCAGCCGGGCGGTCTGGTCGGTCACGCTGCCTGCACCGGACGGCACCAGCAGGCGAATCGGACGGGTTGGATAGGGCGCGGGTGCGGTCTCGGCATGAGCGGGGCTCACGCCGGACAACACCGCCAGCGTCGCGGCAATGGCCGGCAAGGCCACGCGGACACCGGATGTCTGGCTGTGCATGTTGCTGTCTCCGTCACGGCACATTGGCCGTTATTGCCGGTACATGGCCGGCACGTCATGAACAGGCGTCTCGCGCGCCTGGTGTGATGCGGCTCAGGCGACTGCCTGCGCCACGGATTCGATGGCCGACAGCCGTGCCAGATGCCAGTCGGCATCGCCGAACAGGTTGGCATGCGCGGCGAGCCGCTTGTAGCAGTGCCCGACTTCCACTTCCTCGGTCATGCCGATGGCCCCGTGCAGCTGCACGGCGTCCTCGCCAAGCGCCCGACCCGCCGTGGAAACGAAGGCCTTGGCGCAGGACACCGCGTGCCGGCGCGCGACAGCATCGCCATCCAGAGCCGCCGCGGCGACCTCGGTGATTGCCCGCGACTGCTCGATGCTCACGAACAGGTCCACCAGCCGATGGCGCACCACCTGGTTGGCGCTCAAGGCGCGTCCGAACTGCCGGCGCGTCACCGCGTAGTCGCGCGTCAGCTCCAATGCGCGCGCCATGGCGCCCACGGCATCCGCGCAAGCGATGACCGTGGCGCGGTCGATGACCGCCTCGACCAGTGGCCACGCGCCATCGACCGGGCCGACGCGCGTGTCGTCGGCAACCATCACGCGTCGCAATGCCACCGTGGCGGTCTGGCGACCGTCGTACGTGGGCAGCGCCTGCACACTGAGGCCCCGCGTGCCAGCAGGCACCGCGAACAGCGTCAGGCCCAGCGTGTCGCGCCGCTCGCCGCCCGTGCGCGCCAGCACCAGCAGCAGGTCGGCGCAGCCCCCGCCCAGCACCAGCGTCTTGGCGCCATCGATCTGCCACTGGCCGTCCGGCCGCTGACGCGCCTGCGTGGCGATGTCGAACGCATCGTGACGCCCTTGCCTCTCGTATCCCGCCAACGCCGCCAGCAAGCGGCCCTCGACGATGTCCTGCGCCAGCACGCGTTGCGGCGCCAGGTCCGATGCCGCCAGCAGCGGGGCGCACAAGGCCGTGTTGGGCAACCACGGCTCCACCGGCAAGGCCCGGCCCAGGGCCTCGGCCAGCGCCACCTGGTCCATCACGCTGCCGGCCCCGCCGCAGGCTTCCGGCAGCCCCAGCGACAGCCAGCCCATGTCGGCAAACTGCCGCCACGCCGCACGCGAGAAGCCTTGCGGCGCGTCCATGGCCGCCTTGCGCTGCGCAAAGCGGTAGTCGCGTTCCACGTAGCGCCGCACGCTGTCCAGCAACATGCGACGTGCCTCGATATCGTCGTCTTCCACCATGGTTGTCCGTGTCGTCATCATTGATGGGCTCAGAGCCCGAGCACCTGCTTGGCCAGCAACTCGTGCTGGATCTCGCTGGTGCCGCCGGCAATCGTGTAGCCGCGCGTCACAAAGCGCCGCGCCGATGCCGCCGCCGCATAGGGCGACCGCCCCGTCTCCTGCGCGCCGGGTTCGGCGGGCTCGAAATGCGCGATCCTGTCGTAGGCCAGCGTGTCAGGTCCCAATGCATCGACGGCCAGGTTCTCGATGTCCTGGATCAACTGGCTGCCGATCAGCTTGAGCATGCCGGTCTCGGGCCCCAGCGCCGCGCCCTGCCGTTCCAGCCGACGGAAACGCAGCACCGTGGCCGCCAGCGTCTCCAGCCGGACTTCCAGCGCATGGAAGCGCCGTGCGAACCACGGGCGTTGCATCAGCGGTTCGCCAGCCTCCTCGACCTCATTGCCGATGGCCCGCACCTTGGCCAGCCGCCTGCGGTTCTCGGCCACGCGCGACAGGTTCAGCCGCTCGTGTTCCAGCAGCGACTTGGCGATGGACCATCCGGCGTTTTCCTCGCCGACGCGCATCTCCACCGGCACCTCGACGTCATCGAGGAACACCTGGTTGAACAGGTGCCAGCCATGGATGCCGATCAGGGGCCGCACGCTGACGCCCGGGCTACGCATGTCGATCAGCAGGAAGCTGATGCCCTCCTGCGCGCGGGCATCCACGTCGGTACGCACGAGGCAGAAGATCCAGTCCGCGTATTGCGCGTACGACGTCCAGATCTTGCTGCCATTGACCACGTAGTACGCCGAGCCATCCGCACGAGTCTTGCGCACGGCGCGCGTGGTCAGCGACGCCAGGTCCGACCCCGCGTTCGGTTCGGAGTACCCCTGGCACCACCAGTGTTCCTGGCTCAGGATGCGCGGCAGGAAATGCTGCTGCTGGGCGGGCGTGCCGTGACGGATCAGGATCGGCCCGATCATCTCGATGGAGATCCCGCCGGTCTCCGGTGCATGCGCCAGCACCAGCTCCTCCTGCAGCACCGCGCGCCTTGCGGCGCTCCAGTCCTGGCCTTGCCATGCACGCGGCCAGTGCGGCGCCAGCCAGCCGCGTTCGGCCAGACGGCGCTGCCAGTCCACCATTTCCTCCTTGCCCACTTCAAGCCCGAGCCGGACCTTCTCGCGGACGCGATGCGGCAGCGCCTCGGCGACGAAGGCACGCACCTCTTGGCGCAACGTATCGAAATCATCCATGCCGCACCTCCACACCGGTATCGCGGCAGGCATCGAACCATTGCGCCGCCGCCATGCGCGCGCTGGCGGCGCGCAGCGTGCCCTTGATTTCGCGCACGGTGCCGGCCGCGCAGCCGGCCACGGTTGCCGCCATCGCTCGCGCACGCTCGACCACGTCGGCGTCAGCCACCACCTCGGTGGCGATGCCCAGGCGCAGCAGATCCGCCGACGGCACCCGGTCGCCCAGCAGGCACAGCCGGGCAGCCACCGCTTCGCCGTGCCGCAAGGCCAGCCAGGCGATATTGCGCGGCGCATTCATGCCGATGCGGATCTCGGCAATCTGCATGAATGCCCCCTCTCCACACACCAGCAGGTCGCCCGCCAGTGCCAACGCCGCGCCGCCGTTGACCGCATGGCGCTCCAGCGCAACGATCCACGCCTTGCGGCTGGAGATGAGCCCGGCATGCACGCGATCCCAGCGCGCGGCAAAGCCGGCCATGCCATCCGGATGCTGCTTCAGCGCCTGGAGATCCAGCCCCGAGCAGAACGCGCCCTGCGCGCCGCGCAGCACGATGGCCCGCACCTCGGCATCGGCTTCCAGCAACGCGATGGCTTCGGCCAGCGCTTCGGCGGTGGACATGTCGATGGCATTGCGGGTCTCGGGGCGGTTCAGGATGATTTCCGCCCAGCCTTCGTGGCGGGACACGAGCACGGAAGATGAATTTGTCATGCCTGTGCTCCTTGCTCGACGCCGACGGCACCCTCGGCGGCCATCGCGTCGATGGCATCGGCGGTGTAGCCCAGCTCGCCGAGCACTTCTACCGTGTGCTGGCCGAGACGCGGCACCACGGGGTCCGTTGCACGAGGTACCGATCCCATCTGGAACGGCAGGCTCGGCAGGGTGAGCTGGCCGCCGAGTCCATCGGCCACGGCCATCAGCAGGTCGTTGGCGCGCACGTCAGCGCTGGCTTCGACCTGGCGGTAGTCGCGCACCACGCCCACCACCACCTGATGCCGTTCGAGCAACGCGCGCGCTTCCTCGCCGGTATGGCCGCGCAGGGCGTCGTGCAGGATGGCCAGCATGGCCGGCCGGTTCAGCACCCGCAGCGGGTTGCTGGCGAAGCGGGCATCGGTGGCCAGCGCGGGCTGGCCGATGGCCGTGCACAACCGCGCCCAGTGTTCGTCCAGGTAGGCGGACAGCACCAGGTGGCCGTCCGCCACGGCGATGACATCGGCCGCCGGTGCGGCCTTGGGCTGGCTGTTGCCGCTACGCACCGGCAGCGCGCCGGAGCACTGGTATTCCGCCCAGAGCTGGGCCTGCAGATGCACGCCCACGGTCAGCAGCGACGTTTCGATCGTATCGCCAAGGCCGGTACGAAAGCGCCGGAACAATGCCGCCACGATGGCGTTGGAAGTGGCCAGCGCCGTGGCGGCATCGATCAGCGCAAAGCCGGCCTTCAGCGGCTGGCCGCCGGCCTCGCCGGTCACCGACATCATGCCGCTTTCCGCCTGCGCGGCGATGTCCAGCCCGGGCCGCAGGCGCGACGGGCCACGCGTGCCGAAGCCAGTCACGCTGGCGTGCACCAGCTCGGGACGCGCCTGGCGCAACGTGGCGGCGTCCAGGCCCAGCGACTCCATCGAACCGGGCCTCGCGTTGTGCAGCACCACGTCGCACGACATCGCCAGTTGCCGCGCCGCCTGCGCGCCCGCCGGCTGGCGCAGGTCGAGCGCGATGGCGCGCTTGCCCCGGTTGTAGGCCAGGAACATCGGGCTCTGGTTGCTGGTGCCGTCGAAACGCCGCGCGCTGTCGCCACGCAGCGGTTCTACCTTGATGACGTCGGCGCCCAGGTCCGCCAGCAACATCGCCGCGCCGGGTGCCGCGATGAACTGGCCGAATTCCGCCACGCGAATGCCGGCCAGCGGCAAGTCTTGATGGGTGTGCATCCTGTTTCCGTATGCATGCCGTGTGGGCATCGATGGAAACGGATCATGCGGCACGTGCATCGGATGCGGCAGCTCCCCAGATCGCTGCGGCGTAAACCAGTGGTTAGCACCACGGGTTATCCCGCAGGCGTCCGGTTGGCGCTATGCTGGCGCGCAGGGCGTCACCACGAGCGCCTAGCGACAGGAGACAACACCATGCGACTGAGCCAGGTTCAGGACTTCATCGCCGTGGCCGAGCACGGCAGCATCCGTGCCGGCGCCAAGGCGCGCGACGTGTCGGCCCCGGCCATCACCAAGAGCATCCGCCAGCTTGAGGAAGAGCTGCATGTGCCACTGCTGACGCGTACCACGCGTGGCATCGTGCTCTCGCGCTACGGCGAGGCGTTCCTGCGCCGCGCCCAACTGATTGCCAGCGAGGCCCGCAAGGCCGCCGATGAAATGGCCCAGATGCTTGGCACGCGTAACGGCGTGGTGCGCATCGGCGCCACGGGCGGGCCGGCACATCTGCTGCTGCCGGCGGTGCTCAAGCGCTTTCGGACGCAGCATCCCGACGTGCAGGTGTGCATCGAAAGCGGCGTGTATCCCGCCCACCTGACGGACCTGCGTGCCGGCGCGATGGACATGGCCCTGAGCCCCATTCCCGACGAGGGCATCGAGCGGGAATTCGTCAGCGAACCGCTCTACAACAATGATTCGGTGGTGGTGGCGCATCGCGAACATCCGCTGCGCGATGCCCGAACCCTGCGCGAGCTGGTGGGCTCGGAGTGGGTGCTGACGGGGCAGCGCATGCATGGTCCCGGCGCCGCCATCATGGACGCCTTCCGGGCCCGCGGCCTACCGCTGCCGCGCGTGGCCGTGCGCTGCGACACCATCGGCATGATCCAGACGCTGCTCGAAGACCGCGCGCTGCTGTGCCTGCTGCCGCGCCAGCTGGTGCCCGGCCGCCTGGCCAATGCCAACCTGGTGGCCTTGCCGATCGAAGACCCGCTGCCCAGCCACGCCGTCAGCCTGATCTACCGCGCCGATTCGCCGATGACGCCCGTCGCCGAACAGTTCGCCAAACTATTGCGCCGCGAAGTGCACTACCTGAGCAAGATGCCCGACAGCCCGCTGCGCCGGCAAACGCCGCTGGTGCCGCCGGTGCCGGCATTGGCCAGCTAACGCAGCGTTGCCCCGGCGGGAACTCCCTGCCAGCAGCGGGCGTTAACCGCTGGTTCACACCTGAAATTCCGTAACACCCGCCAGGGCGCGCCAGCATTGCGCCGGCGGGTGCAGCGCCGGGCCGCGCCGGGATTTTCCCCACTGCCTATAGTCCTGCATCTGCGCGTGAATACCCCTTCGCCAACTGGGAGGGGGAAGCACATGAACGCAATCGAGGATCGTCCCGCCGCGCTGATCACGGGCCGCGGCATCGACGCCATTGGAGACGGTATCTGGTTGCTGCACGGCCAGGGCCAGAGTTTCGTGGCCGATGTGGGCGGCGGCCTGCTGGTCGTCGACAGCGGTCCCGGCGGCGGCGTGACGGCCGGCATGATCGACGTGCTGCGCACCCAGACCGACCTGCCCGTGCTGGCGATCTGCTACAGCCACGGGCACCTGGGCTACAACGCCGGCGTGAAGCAATGGATCGACCACGCGGCAAAGCGCGGCGATGCGGCGCCACGCATCCTGGCCCACGTCAACGTACTGGCCCGCCAGCGTCGCTATGGCGAAACGATGCGCATGCAGGAACGCATGGCCGAGGTGCAGTTCCGCCACGGCAGCGGTGTGCTGGCCGGCAAGCTGCGGCAGAGCATGCCCACCGAGACGTTCGACGACGGCATCACCGTGGGACACGGCAGCCGCCGTGCCGAGATCCTGTGGGCGCCTTCGGAGACCGATGACGCCGTAGCCGTGTGGCTGCCCGGTATCCGGCTGCTGTACGGCGGCCCGGCGATCATCGATTCCATCCCCAATATCGGCACACCGTTCCGCACCATGCGCGACACCGTGCGCTGGGCCGAGACGCTGGAACGCCTGGCCAGCCTGCAGCCCGAGACCGTGGTGCGCGAATTTGGCGCCACGCTGCACGGCGAGGAAACCTGCCAGCACGTGCTGCTGCACACGGCGGCGGCCCTGCGCTGGATGCGCGAGGAAGTGGTGCGGCTGATGAATGCGGGGTGCAACGAGCGCGAAATGCTTGCCGCGCTGCAGCCGCCGGCCGATCTGTTCGAACAGCCATGGATGCAGCCCACCTACGGCGACCCCAGCTATATCGCGCGCGATATCTACCGCTCCGAGAACGGCTGGTGGGACCGCAACGCCACCACGTTGCATCCGGCCAGCCCCACGGCGGTGGCCAGCGAGATTGCGGCGGCCATCTCCGATCACGCCGCCGTGGTGCGCCACGCCCGCGCGCTGGCCGAACGCGGCGACACCCAGCTAGCCCTGCATGTGATCGACCTGCTGGCGCAGGCGTCCGGGGATTCGCCGCACGTGCAGGAGGCGCGCCAGCTCAAGGCCGAGTGGCTGCGCGTGCGCGCCAAACAGGTTCGCAGCTACGTGTCGCGCAGCCTGTTCGTGGCGGCGGCGATGGTGCTGGAAGCCGGGTCGGACGACAACTTCGGCATTCACTGAGGCGCGCCCGTCATGACCCTGCCTACGCATCTCGACGACACATCCGTTCGCAGCCGGCGCGATGCCCTGCGGCTGCTCGCCATGATGGGCGCGGGCCTTGCGCTGCGCCCGGCCCACGCCACGGCCACATGGCCCGCGCGTCCGATCCGGCTGGTGGTGCCGGCATCGGCCGGCAGTGGCCCCGACCTCTTCGCCCGGCCACTGGCGGAAGCCATCGGCAAGCGGCTGGGCCAGCCCTTCGTGATCGACAACAAGCCCGGCGCCACCGGCATCATCGGCAACGACATCGTCGCCAAGGCGGCGCCGGACGGCCAGACGCTGCTGTTCACCTACGCCGCCACCGTGGTCATCAACCAGACCCTTCAACCGAAGATGTCTTACGACGGGCTGCGCGACCTCGCGCCCATCGCGCAAGTGGGCGCGGGCGGCAACTTCCTGGTGGTGACGCCCGACTTTCCGGCGCGCAACCTGAAGGAATTCGTCGCGCACGTGCGGGCACGGCCCGATGCCTACGACTACGCGTCGTGGGGCATCGGTTCCGGCGGCCACCTGACCATGGAGGCGCTGCGCATGCAGACCGGCATCCGCATGCGCCACGTGCCGTACAAGACCGTGCCGCAGATCCTGAACGACATGCAGGGCGGGATCGTGAAGGTGGGATGGGTGGATACATCATCGTCACTGCCGCTGATCCGCGCCGGCAAGCTGCGGGCGCTGGCCATCAGCGGCACACGTCGCGGCTCGGCCACGCCGGACGTACTCACGATGACCGAGCAGGGTTACCCGTTCGACACCAATAGCTGGTACGGCCTGTTCGCACCGGCGGGCACGCCCGATGCCATCGTCCAGCGACTCAACGCCGAGGTGAACCGCGCACTGGCCAGCGCCGACATGCGCGAGCGATTCGTGCAGATGAACATGGCCGATCCGCCGATCAAGACCGCCGCACAGTTTGCACAGACGGTTCGCGACGATGTCCTGGCCTGGGGCAACGTGATTCGCACCAACCACATCACTGTGGACTGACCATTCAAAGTCAAGGAAGACCCCGCATGACGACAAGCCGCACCGCGCTGGACCAGCGCATCCATGACGCCTTCATCTACACGTTTCCGCTGCACGACCTGGCACGCACCCGCTGGCGCTTCACCCAGCACGAGACCACACGCGGCAAGCCGGCCAACCAGCTGCATCACAACCGGCAACTGCTGGACGACCGCGCCCGCCAGGTGACGATGCCCAACAACGACACGCTCTACTCATCGGCGTGGCTCGACCTGTCCAACGGACCCGCCACGCTGACCGTGCCCGACATGGGCGAGCGCTACTACAGCGTGGCACTGATGGATGCCTTCACCAACAACTTTGCCTGCCTGGGGCCGCGCACCAATGGCCCGGGCGCGCATGTGTTCGTCATCGCCGGCCCCGACCATCACGCTCATGCAACGGCCAATCTGCCCCAGCACGCCACCCTGGTGCGCGCGCCGTGCAATGACGTCTGGCTGCTGGCCCGCGTACTCGTCGATGGTCCCGAAGACCTTGCGCGCGTGCACGCCCTTCAGGCCGACATGACGCTCGCCACCGACCCGGCCCCGGCCACGCGCTTCCAGACCACGCCCGACGAGACCCGTCCTGCCGCGTACCTGTCCCTGGTCAACGAGGCCCTGGCGCGCAATCGCGTGCCCGCGCATGAAGCCGCGATGGTGGCCGCGTTCGACGACCTGGGCATCCGCGCCGGCGACCTTGCCGCGTGGGACAGGCTGTCGCCAGCGATGCAGGAGGCATGGACGCGCCTGTGGCCCGCGCTGCGCCACGACCTGGAGCATCCGCCCAAGGGCAGCATCCGCCGAAGCGGGCCACGTGGGTCGTGGTTCAGCGGCATGGACCATATCGGCAACTTTGGCGACGACTACGTGTATCGCGCCTACATCTCGCTGGTGGGCCTGGGCGCGCTTGAACGTGCGGAAGCCATCTACGCCAGCGCCTTGACCGATGGCGATGGCCAGACGCTCGACGGCGCCCACCGCTACCGGCTGCATGTGCCGGCCCAGATGCCCGTGAACGCGTTCTGGTCGCTGTCGATGTACGAATTCGAGCCGGACGGACGACGCTTCTTCACCGCCAATCCGATCCAGCGCTACGCCATTGGCGACCGCACGCCGGGCCTGACGCGCAACGCCGACGGGTCCCTCGATCTCAGCATCCAGTGCGAGCCCCCCGCGGAAGGCGCGGCCAACTGGCTACCCGCGCCACGCGGACGATTTGCCATGGCCTTGCGGTACTACCATCCGCAATCCGACCTGATCGAGCACCGCTTTGTCATGCCGGATACCGAACGCCTGTCTGGATAAGACGGCCAGCGTGCAGCCCGTCGACGAATTTCGTCTTTGTCGACAATCCCGGCTGCCGCTAGACCCGAAGAACGGTGACGTGTGATGTCCGGGTGGTGGCTCGGACCACACAGCATCGCTTGCCGGGCCGGATACGTTCTCAAGACGCAAAAGTCTTGTACTGGTTCACATCTGTTTGGGTGGCATCCCGCCATATAGGCTGTTCTCAAACGGCAGCACGCGAACGAAAACGTTCCGAACAAGCGCTGCCGGATGCCCGTATCCATCCAGAAAAAGGTGACCATCATGCGTACTTCCCAACTTGCAGCACGCACCAGCATCGCCCGAGCCATTACCGTCGCGGCCGCCTCCATGATCATCGGCGCCGGTGCGTATGCGCCACATGCCCACGCGGCCGGCTCCGCACCGGCGAACGCCGCCACGGCAGCCGCACCGGCCGCCACGGCAACGGCGAAAGCGCACGTTCGCCTGACGCGCGTCACGCCGGCTTACTGGAAGGTCACCCTCGCAAATCCCCCGCTCAATATCATCGGCCCGAACGAGGTGCGCGAACTGGCCGCCATCGTCGGGCAGATCGAGGCGGACAAGGAGGTCAAGGTAGTGGTGTTCGATAGCGCGGTACCGGGCTATTTCTCCGCGCACTACGACCTGCTCACCCCGCTGGAAGAATCCACAGGCATGAAGCCTGGCCCCACGGGCATGCACCCGGTGCCCGACATGATGGTGCGCATTGCCCGTCTGCCCGTGGTGACGATTTCCTCGATTCGCGGCCGTGCCACCGGCATCGGCAGCGAGTTGATCCTGGCAACCGACATGCGCTTTGCCAGCCGCGAGAAGGCGGTGCTGTCGCAATGGGAAGTCGGCGCCGGGCTCGTGGCCGGCGGCGGACCCCAGGCGCGGCTTCCGCGACTCGTCGGTCGCGGCCGCGCCATCGAAATCCTGATTGGCTCCGACGACATCAATGGCGACATCGCCGAGCGCTACGGCTATGTGAATCGCGCCCTGCCCGATGCCAAGCTCGACAAGTTCGTGGATGGCCTGGCGCGCCGCATTGCATCGTTCGACCGGCAGGCCATCGTCGACACCAAGCGTCTGGTCGATGTGGCCAGCCTGCCGCCCGACGCGGAAATGCAGCCGATCTGGGATGCCTTCATCGCATCGGTAGGCCGCCCCGAAACGCAAGCCCGCCTGAAGAAGCTTGTCGAGCAGGGCCTGCAGAAGCCCGGCGACATCGAGAAGAACCTGGGCCAGGCCACTGGCAACCTCGGCAAGTAAGGCGCAGCCATGACCACCATAGCCTCCAATAATTCCGGTCTGTCGCAAGACCACTGGGCCGACGAACTGCCGCGTGGCACATCGCTCGACGCGGCGGCTCTGAACGAGATCCCCTATACGTTCGTGTGGCGCAAGGGAGCCGTCGAACACACCCACGCCCACGCACCCACGCACGGAGGCCGCCATGCTGAATCCAGCCGCTGATATCCGGCCTCAGGCCAACCCCGGCTTCTCGCGGATGTTCGCGCCCGGCCGGCTGACGTTGGGTGTGCTGTTCGCGATCGAGTCCTACCAGGGCGATGCGCCGACGATGGCCGACCAGATCCGCCTGGCCAAAGTCGCCGAGCAGGCGCGATTCGCGGCACTCGGCGTTCGCGACGTGCCGCTGCGGGACCCATCGTTCGGTGACCTCGGTCAGATCCATGATCCGTGGGCCTGGCTTGGGTATGTCACCGGCCAGACGACCGACATCGCACTGTTCACCGCCGCCATCGTGCTGCCGCTACGTCATCCGCTGCACACGGCCAAGGCGGCTGCCAGCATCGACCGCCTGTCCGAAGGACGGCTCGTGATGGGCATCGCCTCGGGCGACCGCGCAGTGGAATTCCCGGCCTTTGGCGTGGAACACGCCGAACGCGGCGCGCTGTTCCAGGAACAGGTGGCCTATCTGCGGACCGCATGGGCCAACCAGTATCCGCAGATCAACGGGACCTATGGCGTGCTGCGTGACGCGGATGTCGTGCCCAAGCCAGTTGCCAGCCGCGTGCCGCTGATCGTCACCGGCAACAGCCAGCAGTCGGTCGACTGGATTGCCCGCAAGTCCGATGGCTGGATCACGTATCCGCGTCGCATGGACATCCAGGTGGACCTGATCCGCCAATGGCACAGCACGGTCGAAACGGTGTCGCCCGGTGCGTTCAAGCCGTTTGCCCAGCCCTATCACATCGACCTGACGGCCGATCCCGATATCTCGCCCACGCCGATCCACGGCGGCCATCGCCTGGGACGGAGCTGGCTGATGCGGCATCTGGAAGTGCTGGAACGGGCGGGTGCCAACCACGTGCTGTTCAACCTCAAGTATGGCAATCGCCCTGCGGAAGCCGTGATCGAGGAACTGGCAACGCATGTCGTTCCGCGCTTTCCGGCCCTGGGAACGGATTGATCCTTCTGGCTTGAGACTTCTGGCTCTCCTCGCCGGCACCGCCGGCGGGAGAGCCTCTTTATTTCTACGCAGCGTCAGGCCGTGGCGCTGATCTTCGCCACAACGCGCTGCAGCGCCGCATCGATGGCGTCGGCGGAAGCGTAGCCGCCCACCACCTCATACAGCTCGTTGCCGTTGCGCAGCGCGAGCGCGGGGAAGCTGTTGATCCCCCAGGACCGTGCCGTACGGAAATCCGCGGCGGCTTCGGCGATGGCGTCCTGGCTGGCCCATTCCGCCACAAACGCTGCCACGTCGATCTGCTGGCCCTGCTTCGCCAGGGCTGCCGTCGCCGCCTGCGCGAGAACTTCGCCATCGGTAGTGACCAGGCCATCCACGTAGAACGCGTGCTGCAATGCGCGGAATACGGCCAGCAGATCGGCCTCCGGCGTCAGACGGCGCGCGGTCACCACGGCCCGGCAGATTGGCTCGGTGTCGTAGACAAAGCCCTGACGGGCCATCAGTGCGTCGCGATTGAACGGCAGCCCGCTGGCCTGCTCCACGCGGGCCCAGTGCTGCAGCCGGAAGCGCTTGCCGGCGTCGTCCAGCACGTCGGTGGCGCCAGCGCGCAGGCCACCCACCACGATCCGCATGGGCAGTTCGGGGTGGCGCGCCTGTACTTCCGTCATTTCCTTGCCGAATCCGTAGCACCACGAGCACATCGGATCGCCGATATAAATCAATTCCATTCTTTTTCTCATTTCATGGGAGGTCATCGGCGACAGTGCGACCGGTGACGCGTTTTCACTACAATGTCCGAACATCGACCGGAGGATTCTGGCGACGTCGGGCCTGGCATTGAAGAACGCAGCGCCAACAACAGTCATTACACGGTGTCAAAAAACCATGAAGCGACAATTTGACGATCTCCAGCTTGGCAGCATCGAACTGTTCTGCCTGGCCGCCGAACTCAGCAGCTTCACCTCGGCGGCCGTCGCCGCCGGCGTGACGCCCGCCGCGGTGAGCCGCAGCGTGTCGCGGCTGGAAGAACGTCTCAACGTGCGGCTGTTCGTGCGCACCACACGCCAGATCCGCCTGACGGACGAAGGCAGGACGTATTTCGAGCAAAGCCGCACGGCCCTGGCGCAACTGGTGGAAGCCGAGCGGCAGATCAGCGGCCAGCATGCAACGCCCGCCGGGCGCCTACGCATCAGCATGCCCACGCCGTATGCCCACTATCGCGTGTTGCCGATACTGCCGGCGTTCCGGGAGCGCTATCCCGAAGTCCAGCTCGACGTGCACATCAGCAACCGGAACGTGGATTTCTCCGACGACCGCTATGACCTGTCCATCCGTGGCCGCGTCCCGGACGACTCGGGACTGATCGCCCGCAAGCTGGAAGATGCCGAACTGGTCGTCGTGGCCACCCCGGCCTACCTGAAGCGCCATGGCACACCGAAGTCACTGGAAGAACTGCTCGCGCACGACTGCATCCAGTTCGAACTCCCAAGCAGCGGCCGCCGCATACCGTGGCAGTTCCGCGTGGACGGCGAGGATACCGAAGTGGTGACCACCGGCACGTACTCGGCATCGGAAGACGTGCTGGGCGGCGCCACGCTGGCGCGCGCCGGCGCCGGACTGTTCCAGACCTACCGCTTCGTCGTGGAGGAAGACCTGCGCAACGGCTCGCTGGTGGAAATCATGATGGATTTCGGCGGCAGCTCGCGCCCGTTCATGCTGCTGTACCCGCACGCCCGGCACATGTCGACGCGGGTACGGGCGTTCGTGGATTTTCTGGTGGAGAAGTTCGAGGACTAGGCCGGATCCGTCTGGCCGAACGCCGCGAATGCCTTGCCAAGGTAATCCACGAACAGCCTGATGCGCGACGACAACTGGTGCCGCTGCTGGTAGACCGCGTAGATGTTGGCTTCCGGCGTCGCATACTGCGGCAGCACCTGCACCAGCCGTCCGCTGCGGAGATAGCGGTCGACATCCCATTCGGCGCGCAGCACGATGCCGTGCCCCTCCAACGCCCAGTTCACAGCAATCTCGCCATCGTTGGTGGTGAGGTTTCCGCGAACGTGGATCGCTTCGGTGCGCGCCTTCGAGCCCTTCACCGGCGTCAGCCGCCATACCCCGTAGGCGTCGCTGCCCTGGCGGATGCCAATGCAGTTGTGGCGCCGCAGGTCGTCGGGCGTTTGCGGCGTGCCGTGCTCGCGCAGATAACGCGGCGAGGCCACCAGCAGGCGCCGGTTCGGGGCCAGTTTGCGCGCCACGATGCGGGCGTCGGGAGGCTCGCCGAATCGCACGCAGACATCGAACGCGTCTTCACTGAGCGGCGGCGGGTCTGCTGAAAGTTGTAGCTGGACGTCGACCTCCGGGTACATCCGGCTGTACTCGGCGATAACCGGCGCCACATGCATGCGCCCGAACCCCAGCGTGGCATTGACGCGCAGCAGGCCGCTCGGCCGGCCCTTGGCGCTGGTCAGCAACTGCTGCAGGTCGTCCAGTTCACCAAGGATGCGCCGGGCATGTTCCAGCAACACCTCCCCTTCCGGCGTCAGGCTCATGCGCCGCGTGGTACGTGTCACCAGCGGCATGCCGATGCGGGTTTCCATCTGCCCGAGCCGCTTGCTGACGGCTGCCGTCGTGATGCCAAGGTCCCGTGCCGCAGCGCTGAGGCTGCCGGCCGTCGCCAATGTCGTGAAGAAGCCCAGCTCGGCGGGCTGGATAGCGCTAGGGGCAGCCATGTCTCACTTTCAACCTGCAGGTTAATAATGGTTTAACTTTAGTCGCGATCCAAAACTTCGTCCACCGTCCAGAATCCGTCCAACGCTCTCAGCAGCGGTGAAGGCACCAGATCGACAGACCAGACAGCAAGACAGGAGACGAAAGATGAAGACGTACAAGATTGCAACCATCCCGGGTGACGGCATTGGCAAGGAAGTGGTTCCCGCCGGCCGTGAAGTCATGGAAGCGCTGGCGGCCGCTGGCGCCGACTTCCGCTTCGAGTTCGAGAACTTCGACTGGGGCGGCGACTACTATCGCCAGCACGGCGTGATGATGCCGGCCGATGGCCTGGACGCCCTGCGCGACAAGGACGCCATCCTGTTCGGCTCCGCCGGCGACAACCAGATTCCCGATCACATCACGCTGTGGGGCCTGCGACTCAAGATCTGCCAGGGCTTTGACCAGTACGCCAACGTACGCCCGACGCGCATCCTGCCCGGCATCGACGGCCCGCTCAAGCGCTGCGCGCCGGAAGACCTGAACTGGGTGATCGTGCGCGAGAACTCTGAAGGCGAATACTCGGGCGTGGGCGGACGCGTGCACCAGGGCCATCCGATCGAGGCCGCCACCGACGTATCGATGATGACGCGCGTCGGCGTCGAGCGCATCCTGCGCTTCGCGTTCAAGCTGGCGCAGTCGCGTCCGCGCAAGCTGCTGACGGTCATCACCAAGTCCAATGCCCAGCGCCATGCCATGGTCATGTGGGACGAAGTGGCCGTGCAGGTAGCCAAGGACTTCCCCGACGTCACGTGGGACAAGGAACTCGTTGA
This sequence comes from Cupriavidus pauculus, assembly GCF_022179805.1. GTDB lineage: Bacteria > Pseudomonadota > Gammaproteobacteria > Burkholderiales > Burkholderiaceae > Cupriavidus > Cupriavidus pauculus_E. The sequence goes on from NZ_BPUO01000002.1 coordinate 321,463, forward strand.
CGCCGCCACCGCACGCATGGTGAACCGGCCCAAAACGCTGGACACCATCGTCGCCACCAACCTGCACGCCGACATCCTGAGCGATCTCGCTGCGGCGCTGGCCGGCAGCCTGGGCATCGCGCCCACCGGCAACATCGACCCGGAGCGACGCTATCCGTCGATGTTCGAGCCGATCCACGGCTCGGCCTTCGACATCATGGGCAAGGGCCTGGCCAACCCGGTCGGCACGTTCTGGTCGGTGGTCATGCTGCTCGAACACCTGGGCGAGAACGCCGCCGCGCAGCGCGTGATGGCCGCCATCGAAGCCGTGACCGCCAACCCGGCGCTGCACACCGGCGATCTCGGCGGCAAGGCCAAGACGGTTGACGTCACCAAGGCGGTCTGCGACTTCCTGGCTGCAGCCAAGCAGGCCAAGGCAGCTTAAGGCGGAGGCGGCCGCCATCAGGCGGCCACCCGCCACTCTACCTGCCACACCCTTCGCGCCCGGCCATCGCCGGGCGCTGGCAGACGCGCGTCCCGTGCATGCGTCTGCGCCCTTGCGGGTAATCGACAACGGCCAGCAGAGCCTTCGACCGCAGGCGAATCCCTCGAATCATCAGGAGACAGCCATGATTCAGCGGCTATTGGGCAAGTTGTACGTGCAAGTCTTGCTCGGCGTATCGGCCGGCATTGCGCTGGGCGTGTTCTACCCCGATCTCGGCAGCAGCCTCAAGCCATTTGGCGACGTATTCATCAAGCTCATCAAGATGGTCTTTGCGCCGATAATCTTCGCCACCGTGGTGCTCGGCATCGCCCGCATGGAGAACATGAAGGAACTGGGCCGCGTGGGCGTTCGCGCGCTGCTCTACTTCGAGATTCTCTCCACGTTTGCGCTGGCCCTTGGCCTGATTGTCGTGAACCTCGTGCAGCCGGGTGCCGGCATGAACGTCGACGCGGCGCATTTGGACGCCAAGGCCATTGCCAACTACACCCATGCTGCCGAGAAGCCGCACTCGTTCATCGACTTCGTGATGAACATGGTGCCGACCAGCGTGATCGATTCGCTGGCGCGCAACGACATCCTCCAGATCCTGGTGTTTGCCACGCTGTTCGGCATCGCCCTGTCGCATATAGGCCCACGCGCCAAGCCCGTGGTCGACTTTCTCGATTCGTTCACACACGGCATCTTCTCGGTGGTGGGCATGGTGATGCGCCTGGCGCCGCTGGCCGCGTTCGGCGCCATGGCTTTCACAGTCGGCAAGTACGGCCTGGGGTCGGTGGTGTCGCTGGGCAAGCTGATGGGCACCATGTACCTCACCTGCTTCCTGTTCGTGGTGATCGTGCTGGGCGGGGTAGCGCGGCTGGCGGGCTTCAGCCTGTGGAAATTCCTGCGCTACATCCGCGACGAGCTGTTCACGGTGCTGGGCACCAGTTCGTCGGAATCGGTGGTGCCGCAGTTGATGCGCAAGCTGGAAAACGCGGGCGTGTCGAAGCCCGTCGTGGGCCTGGTCGTACCGGCCGGCCTCACGTTCAATCCCGACGGCCAGTGCATCTACTACACGATGGCCGCCATCTTCATTGCCCAGGCGACCAACACCCCGCTGACGATGACCGACCAGCTCGTGGTGCTAGGGGTGTTGCTGCTGACGTCCAAGGGCTCGGCCGGCGTCACGGGCTCCGGCTTCATCACGCTGGCGGCGACGCTGGCATCGATGGGCAAGATTCCTGTCGCGGGCATGGTGTTGCTGCTCGGCGTGGACCGCTTCATGTCCGAAGCACGTGCCCTCACCAACACGATCGGCAATGCGGTAGGGACACTGGCCATCGCCCGCTGGGTGGGCGCCATCGACCAGAAGCAACTGGAAGACGCGCTCGACGGCAAGCTCGTGGACGACCCTGAAGTGCTGGTGGAGCCCGTGGAAGCACCCTCGCTGGGAACGCGCCTGTCTCGCGCCGCTGATGCCCACGCCGGACTGATGCACTGAGGCCGACGACGATGACCATCGACAACACACAGGCCCGCGCGTTGCTGCGCCGCATGTTCGACGCCGCCATCGCCGCCGCGCAGCCGTCGCAAACGCTGGCACGCCATCTGCCCGAACGCCCAAAGGGACGCACGATCGTGATCGGTGCCGGCAAGGCATCGGCAGCCATGGCGCAGGCATTCGAAGCCGCCTGGCCGTGGCCGCTGGAAGGTCTGGTGGTCACACGCTACGGGTATGCCGTGCCATGCGAGCGCATCGAGATCGTCGAGGCCGCGCATCCGGTGCCCGACACCGCCGGCCACGACGCCGCGCGCCGCATGCTCGAACTGGTGTCCGGGCTAACCGGCGACGATCTGGTGGTGAGCCTGATCTCCGGCGGCGGATCGTCATTGCTGCCCCTGCCGCTGGCGGGCATCTCGCTCGAAGACAAGCAGGCCGTCAATCGGGCACTGCTCAAGTGTGGCGCCACGATCACCGAGATGAACTGCGTGCGGCGCCATCTGTCGGCCATCAAGGGCGGGCGCCTGGCGGCCGCCTGCTACCCGGCGCGCGTCTGCAACCTGCTGCTGTCCGATGTCCCCGGCGACGATCCGATCGATATCGCGTCGGGGCCCACCGTGCCGGACCCCACCACGCGCCATGACGCGCTCGACGTGGTCCGCCGCTACGGCCTGACGCTGCCCGCGCACGTCATGCGTGTACTGGAGTCGGACGTGGCCGAAACCGTCAAACCCGGCGATGCCAGGTTGCCGCGCATCGACACCACGCTGATCGCCACACCGCGCATGGCACTGCAGGCGGCGGCCTGCGTTGCGCAAGACGCGGGACTGTCCGTGCATCTGCTGGGCGATGCCATCGAGGGCGAGGCGCGCGATGTCGGGCTCGTGCTCGGGTCGCTGGCGCTGGAATCGGCCAGCCACCAGTTGTTTCCCACGCCTTGCGTGCTGCTGTCCGGCGGCGAAACCACCGTCACCGTTCGTGGCAAGGGGCGCGGGGGCCGCAACGTCGAATTCCTGCTGGCCCTGGCGCTGGCACTGCGCGGCGACACGCGCATTCATGCGCTGGCTGGCGACACCGATGGTGTGGACGGCCAGGAAGAGATTGCCGGCGCCATCGTGACACCCGACACGTTGCGGCGCGCCTGGGCCCTGGGCATCCGCCCCCAGGACGCGCTGGCCAACAACGACGGACACGGTTTCTTCGAAGCACTGGGGGACGCCGTCATCACCGGCCCCACCCTGACCAACGTCAACGATTTCCGCGCGATCCTGATCGCGCCCTGATGGAGTATCACCATGAGACGCCTTCGCAATGCGAAGATCGTGGCTACGCTGGGTCCCGCCAGCACGTCACCCGAGACCATCGATGCCCTGTTCGACGCGGGTGCCGATGTGTTCCGCCTGAACTTCAGCCACGGCAGCCACGACGACCACCGCCAGCGGCTCGATACGATCCGCGCCATCGAGCAGCAGCGTGGCCGCCCCATCGGCGTGCTGCTGGACCTGCAAGGCCCCAAGCTGCGCATCGGCACGTTTGCCGATGGCCCGATCCAGCTTGCGGCGGAAGCATCGTTCCGCCTCGACCTCGACAAGGATGCGCCGGGCAGCGCCACCCGCGTCAGCCTGCCCCACCCCGAGATCTTCGCCGCGCTGCGCGAAGGCGCGGAACTGCTGCTCGATGACGGCAAGATCCGTCTGCGTGTGATCCGTTGCGGCAGCGACTTTGCCGAAACCACGGTCGTCAACGGCGGCCAGCTATCCGACCGCAAGGGCGTCAACGTGCCTGGCGTGGTGCTGCCGCTCTCGGCCATGACGGAAAAGGACCGCCGCGACCTCGACTTCGGGCTCACGCTTGGCGTGGACTGGATTGCGCTGTCGTTCGTGCAGCGCCCCGAGGACATCCAGGAGATCAAGGCCATCGTGGGGGATCGCGCGGGCATCGTCGCCAAGCTGGAGAAGCCTGCCGCGATCCAGAGCCTCGACGCCATCGTGGCCGAGGCCGATGCGGTGATGGTTGCGCGGGGCGACCTGGGTGTGGAGATGCCTGCCGAGCAGGTGCCGTCGCTGCAGAAGCAGATTGTGCGCGCCTGCCGGAAGGCCGGCAAGCCGGTCATCGTGGCCACGCAGATGCTGGAATCGATGATCGCCGCGCCGGTGCCCACACGCGCGGAAGCCTCCGATGTGGCCACCGCGGTCTACGACGGTGCCGATGCCGTGATGCTGTCGGCCGAATCGGCTTCGGGCCGCTTTCCCGTGGAGGCCGTGACGATGATGAACAGCATCATCACGCGCACCGAATCCGACCCCCTGTACCACGACGCCATCCAGGCATCGCACACCCCGCCGCGCGCCGAGGCCGCGGACGCCATCGGCTATGCGGTGCGCCATGTGGCGGGGCTGCTCAAGGTGCCGGCCACGGTGGCCTACACCAGCTCGGGCTATTCCGCGCTACGCATGGCGCGCGAGCGCCCCGAGGTGCCCATCCTCGGCATGACGCCGCGCATTGCCACGGCGCGCCGGCTCGCGCTGGCCTGGGGCGTTCACGCCGTGCTCTGCCACGAAGTGGTCGATGTACTGGAGATGACCGAACTGGCCAGCCGCACCGTGGTGAAGGAACGCTTTGGCGAGCGCGGCCAGTCGATCGTGATATCCGCCGGCCTGCCGTTCACGGTTGCCGGCACCACCAACCTGCTGCGCATCGCGCAGGTCCAGTAAGGGACACAACATGTCAGTGATCCAGGAAGTGCGCGGCTACGAGATCCTCGATTCGCGCGGCAACCCCACCGTGGCCGCGCAGGTGCTGCTGGCCGACGGCAGCGAAGGCTTTGCGGCGGCACCGTCCGGCGCCTCCACCGGTGCCCGCGAAGCCATCGAACTGCGCGACGGTGACCGCCAGCGCTATGCCGGCAAGGGTGTGCGCAAGGCCGTTGGCCATATCAACGTCGATATCGCGCGCACTCTGGCCGGCATGCAGATAGCGGAGCAGGCCGAGATCGACCAATGCCTGACCCGGCTCGACGGCACACCCGACAAGTCGCGCCTGGGCGCCAACGCGCTGCTGGCCGTCTCGCTGGCTGCTGCGCGAGCGGCGGCGGCATCGGCCGGTGTGCCGCTCTATCGATCGATTGGTGGTTCGATCGGCGGCGACAGTCAGACCATGCGCCTGCCCATGCCGATGATGAACATCATCAATGGCGGCGCGCATGCCGACAACAGCGTCGACATGCAGGAATTCATGATCGTGCCCGTGGGTGCACCGTCGCTCTCGGAAGCCGTCCGCTGGGGCGCCGAAGTCTTCCACACGCTCAAGGCGTTATTGAAGCAGCGCGGCTTCTCCACCGCCGTGGGCGACGAAGGCGGCTTTGCGCCCGACCTGAAGTCGAACGAACAGGCGCTGGAGGTCATCATGCAGGCCATCGAGGCCGCCGGCTTCCAGCCCGCGCGCGACATCGCGCTGGGGCTCGACGTCGCCAGTTCTGAGTTCTATCGCGACGGGCGCTATGCGCTGCACGCCGAACAGCGCAGCTACGACGCTGGCGGCTTTGTCGACCTGCTTGCCGGCTGGGTGTCGCAGTACCCGATCGTCACGATCGAGGACGGCATGGCCGAAGGCGACTGGCAAGGCTGGAAGCTGCTGACCGAGCGCCTGGGCCAGCGCGTGCAGCTGGTAGGCGATGACCTGTTCGTCACCAACACCGCCATCCTCCAGGAAGGCATCGATTGCGGCGTGGCCAACGCCATCCTGATCAAGCCGAACCAGATCGGCACGTTGACCGAGACACTGGCCGCCATCGAGATGGCCCGTCGGGCGGGCTACGCGTCGGTGATGTCGCACCGTTCCGGCGAGACCGAAGACACGACGATCGCGGACCTCAGCGTCTGCACGGCCGCCACGCAGATCAAGACGGGCTCGCTGTCGCGCTCCGATCGTGTCGCCAAGTACAACCGGCTGCTCTACATCGAAGCGGAACTCGGCTGCGCGGCCACCTTCGCGGGCCGCGCCGCGTTCCCGGTATCGGTCTAGGCATAGGCACCACACGCATTCCCACCACAACAACCAGAGGAGACAACCATGCGTACCATCACCAACCGCACCGTCGGCCGCATCCTGGGCCTCACGATGTTTGCCGCCGGCGTCTGCGGCGCATCCACGGCCATGGCGCAGGACTGGCCGGCCAAACCCATCAGCCTTGTGGTGCCGTTCCCATCGGGCGGCACCACGGACATCCTGGCGCGCACGCTCGGCGACCAGTTGTCGAAGGCGCTGGGCCAGCCAGTCATCGTCGAGAACCGGCCCGGTGCCGGTGCCACCGTGGGCGCCGACTATGTCGCCAAGGCCAAACCCGATGGCTACACGCTGCTGATGGGCGCCTTGCATCATACGATCGCCACGTCGGTCTACAAGAAGCTGCCCTACAGCTTCCAGAAGGATCTGGTGCCCGTATCCACGCTGGCGATGGTGCCCAACGTGCTCGTCATCAACAGCGCGAAGACGCCGGCCCGGAACGTAGCCGAACTGGTGACACTGGCAAAGAAGGCGTCGCCCGAACTGTCATACGGCTCGAACGGCAACGGCACGGCGCAACACCTGATCGGCACCCAGTTCCAGGCCACCACCGGCGCCAAGCTGCTGCACGTGCCCTACAAGGGCAGCGGCCCGCTGACCACCGACCTGCTGGGCGGGCAAGTGACGATGTCGTTCGACACGCTGACGACGGTGCTGCCGCATATCAAGAGCGGCAAGCTCAAGGCACTGGCGGTGACCACAGCCAAGCGGTCCAGCGCGCTACCGGACGTACCCACGATGGAAGAATCCGGTCTCAAGGGCTTCGACATCGGCACCTGGTTCGGCGTCCTCGCACCGGCCGCCACACCCAAGCCAATCGTGACCCGACTGAACGCCGAAATCGTCCGCATCGTCAGTTCGCCAGACTTCCAGCAGCGCATGATCGCTGCAGGGGCAGAGCCAATGTCGAGCACGCCCGAGGCGTTCGCCAAACGGATCAACGACGAGACGGGCAAGTTTGCCGTGCTGGTCAAGGAGGGCAACGTCACCATCGAGTAGGCGACGCGCCAACCCACAAAGAAAAAGCCCTCGCTAGGAGGGCTTTTTTCACTGCCTTGCAGACGCTGTCTGCAATAGCTAGACTCAGGCGAAGTTCTTCGCAGCAAAGTCCCAGTTCACGACGTTCCAGAATGCCTCGACGTACTTCGGACGGGCATTGCGGTAGTCGATGTAGTAGGCGTGTTCCCACACGTCGCAGGTCAGCAGCGGCTTGGCGTCGGTGGTCAGCGGCGTGGCGGCGTTCGAGGTGGACACCAGGTCCAGCGAGCCGTCGGTCTTCTTGACCAGCCAGGCCCAGCCCGAACCGAAGGTGCCGACGGCCGTCTTCGTGAATTCTTCCTTGAACTTGTCGAACGAACCCCACTTGGCGTTGATCGCGTCAGCCAGGGCACCGGTCGGCTGGCCGCCGCCGTTCGGCTTCATCGATTCCCAGTAGAACGTGTGGTTCCAGACCTGGGCTGCGTTGTTGAAGATACCGCCCGACGACTTCTTGGTGATTTCTTCCAGCGTCGAGTTCTCGAACTCGGTGCCCTTGATCAGGTTGTTCAGGTTCGTGACGTACGTCTGGTGGTGCTTGTCATGATGGAACTCCAGGGTCTCCTTGGAGATGTGCGGAGCCAGGGCGTCATGCGCGTACGGGAGAGGAGGGAGCGTGTGTTCCATTGTTCTGTCTCGGTTTTGGTGGGGAGAATGGCCGATTGTAGGTGACTTGCCAGACCCGCGCAAACGGCGCCGGAAAGCCCCCTGACCTCATGTTAGTTTCCCCTGCGGCCGCTCAGGGGACCATTGTTATCGAGTGAGAATCAGTCGCAACCGAGTCATGCGAATCGGCTCCGAATCCGCTCAGAATGCGGCCAGTTTGGCCTGTACGCCGGCGATTTCGATGTCGGCCGTGCCGTCCGCCAGATGGGCCTCGACAATGCTGCCGGCCCGCAATTCATTGGGCGACCGCAGCGCCCGGCCGCGCTGGTCCAGCAGCACCGCGTACCCGCGTTCAAGCGTGCGCTGCGGGGCCAGCAGTTCCAGCGCCCCGGCGGCGCGCGCCAGCCGTTGGGTTTCGCGTTCATGACGCCGCTCCAGCGCGGCGTCCATGCGCGCCGACAGGCGGTCCAGCGTGATGCGTTCCGCGCCGATATCGGGCTTGCAGGCACGCCAGCGCATGGCCAGCACATCGTGCCGATGGCGTTGGGCCGACACCGTGTCACGCAATGCCGCACGCAAGTGTCGCGCCAGATTGTCGACGTTGGCGCGGCGCTCCTGGATCTGCGCCTGCGGGCTGCGCAACTGCCGCGCCAGCCATTGCAGGTGCTGCGCGCGGCGTTCGAGCTGGCGGTCCATGGATTGCGCCAGCGCGTCGCGCGCGCGGCGTGCCGCCTGCAGCAGGTGCGCGCGGTCCGGGCTGACCAGTTCGGCCGCGCCGGTGGGCGTGGGCGCGCGCACGTCGGCCACGAAGTCGGCAATCGTGAAATCGGTTTCGTGACCCACGCCGGACACCACGGGCACGCGGCTGCGCGCAATCGCATGCGCCACCACTTCCTCGTTGAACGACCACAGGTCCTCGATGCTGCCGCCGCCCCGGCACAGGATCAGCACGTCGCATTCGTCGCGTGTGCTAGCCAGGTCCAGCATGGCCGCAATCTTCTCGGCCGCGCCGGCGCCCTGCACTGGCACTGGGTATACCACCACCGGCACGTGCGGCGCGCGGCGCTGCAGCGTGGTCAGCACATCGCGCATGGCCGCTGCTTGCAGCGACGTCACCACGCCGATCGTGCGTGGATGGCTCGGAATCGGTCGTTTACGTTCGGTATCGAACAGACCGGCCTGCGCAAGTTTTTCCTTGAGTCGCAGGAATGCCTCGTAGAGATTGCCGAGTCCCGCGCGGCGCATGGCTTCCACGCCCAGTTGCAACTCGCCGCGCGCCTCGTACATCGACACCACAGCACGCACTTCGACGGCCTCGCCTTCGCGCGGCGTGAAGTCGACATGCTGGTTGCGCCCCCGGAACATCACACAGCGAATTTGCGCACGCGCATCCTTCAGCGAGAAGTACCAGTGGCCGCTGGCCGCGCGCGTGAAGTTGGAAATTTCGCCTCGCACCCAGGCCAGCGGAAAGCTGCGTTCCAGTACGCCGGCAATCGCATGGTTGAGTTCGCTGACCGGGATCACTTCGCGCGTACGGGTGGGCGGCTGCGACGGCGCAAAACGCGAAAGGTTCTCGTTCTCTGGCATGGGGCACGGCCGCACAGGCGGCGTGAGATGGACATGTCCACAGCATAACCGCTATGTCAAGAGGCAACCGGTAACGCACCCATGCTTCCCCCCGATCCGCATAAACCGGTACAAGCCTTTGATTCTGTTGAATTTTCCGATGGGACCAAAAAACAGGCAATGTAAGAGAAAACCTTACGCGTCAACGACTTACCAAAACCACCCGGCGCTTGTTCACAAAGTTATCCACAGAAGCTTTGGATAATGGATTTGTCAAGCGTCTCGCCTGTGGACAACGTATACGTCGCGCCCCGACCACCGCTGGAGCAACGACCTGGGCATCGAATGTCGACCTTGCCACACCGGCCGCCCGGCCCGGCAAATTGCCCGATTTCTGAGCAAGTACGTATACGTCGATACGAATCAAGGGGTTAGGCGCCTTCTCCCCGGGTTGTCCACAGCCGTTCCACAATCCTTTCCGGATTTGATGTGGAAAATGCACGGCGCTGCGCCGGCTTTGCAGGGCACCGAAGCCGCCCGCCTTGCCCGTTTTTTAGGCAACCAGTTGCATTCCCTTATGGATCAATGACTTGCCTGAATTCTTCGGCATCTTTCCACAGCCGATCCACAGCACTGTCCCGGTTGATTGTGGAAAGATCGGTTGCGACAGGTGCCACCAGGCGCCCGAATCGACGCGGGCATGGGCAAAATCGCAGAACCGGCCTGGTGCAGCCCGATTGCACAAAAAACAGGCAGCGCGTGATGCACCCTTTGCAATCAAGGGGTTAGGTGGCTTTTCAGACAGCTTTCCACAAACCGTCCACAATCCTGTCCCGCGTCAGTGTGGAAAGCCGCAGACACGGCACACTTGCCCGGCTTGCCGCGTGCCCGGCGCGCGGGTTAGAGTGGCGCCTGAATTTTTTCGAGCATTGCCAGTGCGTGCGCGGCAACCAGCGTGCGCCAAGGCTGCCGCGTTGTTGTTCCAGCTTTTCCATTTCGGGTCTGTCGCTTTCGTAGAATCTCGGGGGTCCACGTGTTTTCCATCATTCAAGCGGCCGGCTGGCCGATCTGGCCGCTGCTGCTCGCCTCGGTCATCGCACTGGCGCTGATCGTCGAACGTTTCATTTCCCTCAAGCGCAGCAAGATCCTGCCGCCCAAGCTGTACGAGGAGGCGCTCTCCGCCGCCCAGCAGCGCAAGGCCACGCCCGAGGTCGTCAACAATCTCGAAAAGAATTCGCCGCTCGGCCGCGTGCTGGCCGCCGGCCTGCGCCACGTGGTGTTGCAGCCGCAGACGTCGCGTGACGCCGCCAAGGACGTGGTGGAAGAAGCCGGCCGCGTCGTGGCGCACGAGCTGGAACGCTACCTGAACGCGCTGGGCACGATTGCCTCGGTGGCGCCGCTGATGGGCCTGCTGGGCACGGTCATCGGCATGATCGAGATCTTCGGCAACCAGGGCGGCACCGGCGCCAACCCCGAACAGCTGGCGCACGGCATTTCCGTGGCGCTCTACAACACCGCTTTCGGCCTGATCGTGGCGATTCCGGCACTGATTTTCTGGCGCTATTTCCGCCGGCTGGTGGACGACTACGTGGCCGAGCTGGAATTCCGTGCCACGGCGTTCCTCGACGCCATCCTGCCGCAGCGGCGGGCCTGACGCGGCCGGGAGCACGCCATGCGTTTCCGTTCCCGCCAGCGGCGCGAGGAGCCGGAGATCAACCTGATCCCGCTCATCGACGTGTTGCTCGTGATCCTGATCTTCCTGATGATCACGACCACGTACTCGCGCTTTACCGAACTGCAGATCCAGCTGCCCACCGCCGATTCCGACCGGGCGCAGCAGCATCCGACCGAAATCGTCGTATCGGTGTCGGCCCGTGGGGTCTATTCCGTCAACAAGCAGGTGCTGGAGCAGAAGGACGTGACCAGCCTGGCGGACCAGCTGCGTAGCGCGGCTGGCCCCGCCGGCAGCGGGCCGCAGCCCGTGGTGATCGTCAATGCCGACGCCCAGGCCACGCACCAGGCGGTGATCAACGTGATGGAGGCCGCGCGCGTGGCCGGCCTGTCGCGCCTGACCTTCGCCACGCAAAGCTCGCAGCAGCGCTGAAGCGTGCGCCGGCGCCGCCGGCGTACGAATAGGCCGGATCGGGCGGCAAGCTTGCCCCATGCGCTGGGCAATGCCCATAATGTCTGCATCCGGCCGGTGCCACCCCAGGGTGGCACTGCCCTTTTCTCCCTCCGCTCATGCCCGCTTCCCGACACGCCCTAGCCGACTTCGTCACCGATCAGTGGCAGCGCCGCGGCTGGTTTGCCTGGCTGATGTGGCCGTTGTCGCTGGTGTTCGGCCTGATCGCGCGCATCCGCCGGCTTGGCTACGCCCAAGGCTGGTTCAAGTCGACGCGCCTGCCCATGCCCGTGATCGTGGTCGGCAACGTGACCGTAGGCGGCACCGGCAAGACGCCCGCCGTGATCGCGCTGGCGCAGGCATTATCCGAAGCGGGCCTGCGTCCGGGTGTGGTGTCGCGCGGCTATGGCGTGAAGCTGACACACCCGCGCCGGGTCAAGCCGACGTCGAAGGCGGCGGATGTGGGCGACGAACCGCTGCTGATCGCACGCGCCACCGATGTACCGGTGTGGGTCTTCCCGGACCGCGCGCTGTGCGCACAGACGATGCTGATCTCGCATCCGGGCGTCAATGTGCTGCTGCTCGACGACGGCCTGCAACACTACCGGCTGCAGCGCGATTTCGAGATCGTGATGTTCGACGCCCGCATGGGCGGCAACGGCATGCTGCTGCCGGCCGGCCCGCTGCGCGAGCCGCTGAGCCGGCCGCGCGACGCCACGCTGATCAACGATCCGAACTTCAAGGCCACGCCCGACAAGCCCGACGTCTACGGCATGCGACTCGAACTCGACGATGCCTGGCAGCTCAACGACCCGACGATGGCACGCCCGGTTGCGCAGTTCGCGGGCAAACGCGTGCTGGCGGCGGCCGGCATCGGCAATCCGGAGCGGTTCTTCGCCAGCCTGCGCCATGCGGGGCTGACGCCGGCCACACTGCCGCTGCCCGACCACTATGACTTTGCCGAAGACCCGTTCGCCGGCAATGACCAGGCGCTCAACGCCGACGTGATCCTGATCACCGAGAAGGATGCCGTAAAATGCGAGCGCTTCGACGACCCGAGGATCTGGGTCGTCCCCACCACGCCCGTGATCGACGCGGGCCTGATCGATAAAATCCGCCGCGCCGTGATGGCGCGCAATCCGGCCGTCGCCACGCCCGTTACCACGGGGCAATCCAGTGCCACGGGCACGACGACCGGTCTCGACAAGGAACACCAGGATGGACAACCGGCTGCTTGAAATCCTCGTCTGCCCGCTGTGCAAGGGCAAGCTGGAATACGACCGCGCCGCCCAGGAACTGATCTGCCACGCCGACAAGCTGGCCTATCCGATTCGCGACGGCATTCCGGTCATGCTGGCCGACGAAGCGCGCCAGTCGGTGCCGGGCCGCGTGGTGCCCGTGGAACCGTCTGGCAACTGACGGACCAATGACCTGCCGCCGATAGCGCGACAACCCGCCCATCGGCCGGCAAGCAGTCAGGCAATCATCATGAGCATTCCCGCATTTACCGTCGTCATCCCGGCCCGGCTGGCCTCCACCCGGCTGCCGAACAAGCCGCTGGCCGACATCGGCGGCCACCCGATGATCGTGCGCGTCGCCGAACGTGCGCATGCGTCGTCGGCCCAGCGCACCGTTGTGGCCACGGATGCCGCCGAAGTGGCGGCTGCCTGCGCCGCGCGCGGCGTGGAAGCCGTGATCACGCGCGCCGACCACCCTTCGGGCACTGACCGGCTGTCGGAAGTAGCGGCGCTGCTGGGCCTGGCCGACGACGCGATCGTCGTCAACGTGCAGGGCGACGAACCGCTGATCGAGCCGAGCCTGATCGACGAGGTGGCGCTGCATCTGGCCGCGCACCCGGACTGCGCCATCGCCACGGCGGCCCATCCGCTCGATGACGTGGCCGACGTCTTCAATCCCAACGTGGTGAAAGTGGTGTGCGACAACGCGGGCCGCGCGCTGTACTTCTCTCGCGCGCCGATTCCGTGGGCACGCGACGCATGGAGCACCGTGCCGACGCAACCCGCCGCGTCGGCCCAGGTGCCGATGCCGGCCATGCCCGTGCTGCGGCATGTCGGCATCTACGCCTATCGTGCCGGCTTCCTGCGCCGATTCCCCACGCTGGCCATCTCGGCGATCGAACAGGTCGAGGCGCTGGAGCAGCTGCGCGCGATGTGGCACGGCGAGCGGATCGGAGTGATGGTTACGGCCGCCGCGCCGGCGCCTGGCGTGGACACGCCGGCGGACCTGGAGCGCGTGCGCGCGCTGTGGGCCCAAGGCATGGCGCAGGACGGCCCCTGACCCAGGGGGGCGGCGTAGACCGCAGTTTCACGCTGGAGTTCATACTGCTGCAACCTGGACGAAGGCCGAACCGGCTTTGCCCATGGCATAATGCCTGCCGATACAGAGCCCGCAGCCGTGCAACCCACGACTGTAAAGGCTCGGTGGGGAGATAGAGATCGAGCCCGCCCGGATGCGCGCCGCCGACCTTCGTCGCCAGTTGCATGGCCGCCAGCTTTCATCGCCGCAACTCGCACGACAGGCAGCCGACGCCGCGCTTCGGGCACCGCGCATGAGCGGACGCCGGCATGTGCCCTGGCCTTCACGCCGGGTATGGCCGGGCGTAAGTCCCGCGTCAACTTGCGGCGGTACCCTCCTTCCATAGCTCCCGCCAGACCGAATTCAAATACCTTGAGGACCCGTAAATGCGTTTGATCCTGTTGGGCGCGCCTGGCGCCGGCAAAGGCACGCAAGCCAAGTTCATCTGCGAGAAGTTCGGCATTCCGCAAATCTCCACGGGCGACATGCTGCGCGCTGCGGTGAAGGCCGGTACGCCGCTGGGCATCGAAGCCAAGAAGGTGATGGATGCCGGCGGGCTGGTGTCGGATGACATCATTATCGGCCTGGTGAAGGACCGTCTTAAGGAATGCGACTGCGAAAAGGGCTACCTGTTCGACGGTTTCCCGCGCACGATCCCGCAGGCCGAGGCCATGAAGGAAGCCGGCGTGGCCATCGACTACGTGCTGGAAATCGATGTGCCGTTCGACGCCATCATCGAGCGCATGAGCGGCCGCCGCGTGCACATGGCATCGGGCCGTACGTACCATGTGCGCTACAACCCGCCGAAGGTGGAAAACGTTGACGACGTGACCGGCGAAGCGCTGATCCAGCGTGACGACGACAAGGAAGAAACGGTACGCAAGCGCCTGGACGTGTACTCGCAGCAGACGCGTCCGCTGGTGGACTACTACTCCGACTGGGCCAACAAGGGCGACGCGTCGGCCAAGGTGGCACCGCCGAAGTACCGCAAGATCGCGGGCGTCGGCGATGTGGACAAGATCACGGCCAGCGTGTTCGAAGCGCTGAAGTAATCTCCCTGCCAGGCAGTACCCCGGAAACGGCTCAGGAATATCCTGGGCCGTTTTTGTTTTTGCGGTCCGATGAGGGCCAAATGGGGACGTATGGGGGTGAACAAGGGCTGACAAGCGCCACTGATTTACGTTAACGTAAACGGCACTCAGCATCATCGAGATCAAAACAGACCAACAAGGAGACAGACGGATGGACATCCAGGGCAACGTATTCATCGTCACCGGCGGCGCGTCGGGACTGGGCGCCGGATCGGCACGCATGCTGGCGCAGGCCGGCGGCAAGGTGGTCATCGCCGACCTCAACGAGGCAGCCGGCACGGCACTGGCGCAGGAACTGGGCGGCCAGTTCGTGAAGTGCGACGTCGCCTCCGAAGCCGACGGGCAAGCCGTGGTCGAAGCGGCACAGAAGCTTGGCAGGGTGTCCGGCCTGATCAATTGTGCAGGTATCGCGGTGGCATCGAAGACGGTGGGCAAGAACGGCCCGCATCCGCTCGACGCGTTCGAGAAGACCATCCGCGTCAACCTGATCGGCACGTTCAACATGACGCGCCTGGCCGCAGCGGCCATGGTGCAGAACACGCCCGACGCCGAAGGCGAGCGCGGCGTGATCATCAATACCGCCTCGGTGGCGGCATTCGACGGCCAGATCGGCCAGGCTGCCTATGCGGCGTCGAAGGGCGGCGTGGTCGGCATGACACTGGCCATCGCGCGCGACCTGTCGCGCGACGGCGTGCGCTGCATGACGATTGCCCCGGGCCTGTTCGAGACGCCAATGCTGCTGGGCATGCCTCAGGAAGTGCAGAACGCACTGGGCAAGATGGTGCCGTTCCCGTCGCGCCTTGGCCGTCCCGCCGAATTTGCCAAGCTGGCGCAGGCGATCATCGGCAATCCGATGATGAACGGCGAAGTGATCCGCCTGGACGGCGCGATCCGCATGCAGCCGAAATAAGTTCGGAAAGTAAGTAGGAGCTTGCCGGCCCGGCCTACGCCACCGGCAGCAGCATCGCCAGCATCAAACCCGGCGCGGCCGGCGGCACCAGCGTCAGTTGTTCCAGGTGAACCAGGCCGCGCGCGGGATGGTGAAAGCCGCGCCGGCCGCCCTGCCGCTCCTCCACATCCTGCGAACGCCAGGCGTTGGCAAACGCCGGGCTGTCCGCCATCAACTGCTCGACCAGCGCACGCGTGGGCGGGTCTTCGGCGTGCCGCAGGCTGTGCACGCGAAATTCCGCCACCAGCCGTGCCGCGCGGTGCGGCCAGTCCTCCACCAGCGCCTGCAGCGGCGCCGACAGGAACATCGCCCTCAGCAGATTCTTCTCACTGGCCGCCTCGTCCAGCCAGCCGACGAACAGCTCGGCGGCGGCGTCATTCCAGGCCAGCGCGGTCCATTGGCGGTCCAGCAGATAGGCCGGCGCCGCGATCGCCTGCACGCTCGCCAGCAAGGCAGGCGGTACGGCCGGCTCGGCGTCCTGCCGCGGCTCGGGCTTGCCGGCCAGGGCAAACAGGTAGGCGCGCTCGGCACGCGACAGCCGCAGCGCCTGCGCCAGACTGGTCAGCGCGCGCGCCGACATCGCCACAGGACGCCCCTGCTCCAGCCAAGTCACCCACGTCGCACTGAGTCCGGCCAATTGGGCCACTTCCTCGCGGCGCAGGCCAGGCGTGCGGCGCCTGCGGCCGGGCGGCAGGCCGACATCGGCTGGCGTCAGCCGCTCGCGATGATTGCGCAGGAATGCGCCAAGTTCGGTGTCACGCGACGACGGTCGCAACGGTTCCGCTGACATGGGTGGTGGCTCTTATACCAGGATAAAACAGTGACTTGTACTGGGAAAACACGCCGTCTACAGTACGTGAACCCCGGGGCCCGGGCAATCCTTTCCATCCGTTTTCAACAAGAACGAGGCACCCCCCATGCAACAGCAGGAACTCGTCGCCGCCCAGTTCGGCGCCACCGCCAATGCCTATCTCACCAGCGCCGTCCACGCCCAGGGCGCCGATCTCGAACAACTGAAGCAGGCGCTGGCCCACCTGAAGCCGGTGGCGCACAGCCGCGTGCTCGACCTGGGCTGCGGCGCCGGTCATGCCAGCTTCGCCGCGGCAACGGTTGCCAACGAAGTGGTGGCTTACGACCTGTCCGCCGAAATGCTCGGCGTCGTGGCCGGTGCGGCCCGCGATCGGGGTCTGGCCAACGTCGTCACGCGCCAGGGCGCGGCGGAACGCCTGCCGTTCGACGACGCGAGCTTCTGCGCCGTGGTGTCGCGCATGAGTGCGCACCACTGGCGCGATCTGCCCGCCGCGCTCAAGGAAATTCGACGCGTGGTGAAGCCCGGCGGCAAGGTCGTGCTGATCGATATCGTGGGCGCCGAAGATCCGCTGTGCGATACCTGGCTGCAGTCGGTGGAGTTGCTGCGCGATCCGTCGCATATCCGCGACTACTCGCCCACTGGCTGGGCGCGCCTGTTCGAAGACGCGGGGTTCAGCGTGGAGGTGTCGCCGATCTGGCGTATCGAGATCGAATTCCAGAGCTGGGTGGCGCGCATGCGCACGCCCGAGGTGGCGCAGGCGGCCATCCGGCACCTGTGGGACAAGGCACCGGCCGAAGTACGTGACCGCTATCGCGTGCAGCCCGACGGCAGCTTTGCGCTGGAAGCGGCCATGATCACGGCCGCGCCCTTGCGCTAAAGCCGCTTGGACAGCCGGTCAGCCGGCCGCCACGTCGGCCGGGATCGGCATGTCCTGGACCATCTGCCAGACCGCTGCGGCGGCTGGCGACAATGACCGGTCCTCGCGGCACACCATGACGATGCTGCGCTCCTCGCGCGGCGTCAGCGGCAGGGACACCAGCGGCGACGCAGCCGGTAGCGGCAGCGAGAACGACGGCAGCACCGACGCGCCGATACCGGCCTCGACCATGCCGAACACGCTGGCCGAATGGCCCAGCTCCTGCACCACGTGCGGCGCCACGCCATGCCGCGCCAGGATACGGTCGATCAGCGGCCGGCTACCCGACGCAAAATCGAGCAGCACCAGCCGCTCGTCATGCAAGGCGCTCCACGGCACCGATTCGGCATTGGCCAGCGGGTGATCGCGCCGGCAGACAAAGCAGAACGGATCCGTCGCCAGCGGCGCAATCGTCAGCCCTTCGCGCGACAGCGGATCGATCAGCACACCAAAATCCACCGCCCCCGCGCGGATCTGTTCCAGCCCGTCGGCCTGCACGTTGTCGCGCACAAACAACCGGATCTCCGGGTACTGCTTCGCACAGGCCGCCACATACAGCGGCATCAGCCGCGCCGAGATCGTCGGCGCACTGGCTATCACTACCCTGCCCCGATAGCGCTCGCCTGACTGGCGGGTTTCCTCAAGGGTGTCGTCGAGCTGGCCCAGAAGTCGCTCCAATGCCGGGACTAATGACGTTCCCGCATCGGTCAGCACCACCTCACGCGTGGTGCGGTCCAGCAGACGTACGCCAAGCGCCTCTTCCAGTTCGGCCACGCCCCGGCTCACGGCGGGCTGGGTAAGGCCGACGGCATCCGCCGCCCGGCTGAAACTGCCGTGCGCCGCCACCGCAAGAAAGACCCGCAACTGCCGGAGTGTGTAATTCATGCAACGAGAAAATGAATAAATGAAATAAATGAATTTGCATTCTAAGCAAGACAAGCGTCCAATACCAAGCGGAAACCCTTAAGCACTATCCCGATGTCTGCCATTCTTGCCCCTTTCAAAAAAGCCTACGACCTGATCGACGGGTTCGTCCTGATCATGCTGTGCGCGATTGCGCTGGCGCTGATTGCCCCGGAAATTGGTGCCGGTGACGGTCCGCTGCATCTTGGAGTCGTGACCAGCCTCGGTGTGGCGCTGGTGTTCTTCCTGCACGGCGCCGCGCTGTCGCGCGACAAGCTGGTAGCAGGCGCCAGGCACTGGCGCCTGCACGCGTTCGTGCAGTCGTTCACCTACATCGTGTTCCCGATCGTGGGCGCGCTGCTGATGTTGTCGCTGCGCAACCAGTTGCCGCCCGAGCTGCTGCTGGGCGTGTTCTATCTGTGTGCGCTGCCGTCCACGGTGTCGTCGTCGGTGGCCATGACCTCGATGGCGCGCGGCAATGTGCCGGGCGCCATTTTCAACGCGACGATCTCGGGCCTGATCGGCATGGCGCTGACGCCGTTGCTGATGGGCCTGGTCATCAGCGCCAGCGGCGCATCGATGCCTCTGGGCCGTGCGTTGACGGGCGTGGCGCTGCAACTGCTGCTGCCGTTTGCGCTGGGTCAGGCGTTCCGCCCGCTGATCGGCAACTGGCTGGCCAAGAAGAAGCAGATCACGAACAAGATCGACCGCGGCGTGATCGTGCTGATCGTTTATTCGTCGTTCTGCGATGCAACCGCTGCGGGCCTGTGGCACCAGTATTCCTGGCAGACCATTGGCGCGGTGATGGGTATTGCCGCCATCCTGCTGTTCGTGGTGCTGGGCACCACCACCTTCACGGCGCGCCGCCTGGGCTTTTCGGTCGAGGATGAGATCACGGCCGTGTTCTGCGGCTCGAAGAAGAGCCTGGCCAACGGCATCCCGATGGCCAAGATCCTGTTCGCCGGCCACCCGGCACTGGGCCTGCTGGTGCTGCCGCTGATGGTCTACCACCAGCTGCAACTGATCGTGTGCTCGGTGATCGCAGCGCGTTATGCGGCGCGGGATGATGTGAAGGAAGAGCGGGGCGCGGTAAGGGCTTGAGGGCCTGATTTCCCGCTGATTTCTGCTCTCGCTACCGCCTTGTTTTTTTCTCCCCTCTCCCGGAGGGAGAGGGGAGAAAACCAAGGGGCGAATTGAAAGCCCCGGTGGTTCTTACACCGACGGATTCTTCGACAGCGGCGGGTTCTTGGCGAAGTACGCCTTGATCCCTCGCAGGATCGCGTTGGCCAGTTGTTCCTGGTGTGCGTCGTCGGTAAGTTTGCGCTCTTCCTCCGGATTGGAGATGAACGCGGTCTCGATCAGGATCGATGGGATATCGGGGGCCTTGAGCACGGCAAACCCGGCCTGCTCGACGCTGCCCTTGTGCAGCCGGTTGATACCGCCGATTTCCTGCAGCACCGATTTGCCCACCTGCATGCTGTCGTTGATCTGTGCCGTCGTGGACAGGTCCAGCAGCACGCGCGACACCTGGGCGTCCTTGTTGCCCATGTTGGTGCCGCCGATCAGGTCGGCATTGTTTTCCTTGTTGGCCAGCCAGCGGGCGGCCGAACTCGATGCGCCGCGCTCGGACAGCGCGAAGACCGACGCCCCGCGCGCCTCGGGCGAGACAAACGCATCGGCGTGGATCGACACGAACAGGTCGGCCTGCACCCGGCGCGCCTTCTGCACGCGTACGTTCAGCGGCACGAAGAAGTCCGAGTCGCGCGTCATCATCGCGCGCATATTCGGTTCCGAATCGATCTTCTTGCGCAGCCGCGTGGCAATCTGCAGCACCACGTCCTTCTCGCGCGATCCCGCTGCGCCGATGGCGCCGGGGTCTTCGCCGCCATGGCCCGGGTCCAGCGCCACGGTCAGCAGGCGGCGCATCTTGAACTGGCTGGGCGGCGGCACATTGGTCTGGGCTACCGGAGGCGGCGCGGCCGGTCTATCCGGGGCCGACGGCTTTGGCTTGACCACGGCCACGGCAGGCGGCAGCGCGGTGGTGCCCGACGGAATCTGGTCGCGATCCTCGAACTTGCGCACGATGGCGCCAATCGCATCTTCCTCGGCGCCGGCAGGCGCACCCGCCACCGCAGCCTCGCTGTTGGCCGGCGGCGGATTCGAGGCAAAGCGGCGCTGCTTGTCCTCGGTGTCGCGCACCAGCTTCCACAGCGGGTCGGGAGGATTGACCGGATACAGGTCGAACACGAGCCGGTTCTTGTACTCGGCGATCGGCAGCAGCGTGAACACCTGCGGCGAGACGTCTTCCTTGAGATCGAACACCATCCGCACCACGCGCGGCCGGTTCTGGCCCACGCGCACGGACTGGATATACGGGTCGTTCGGGGTGATCTTGGCCACCAGTTCGCGCAGTGTCGGCGACAGGTCCAGGCCGTCGATGTCGACGACCAGGCGATCCGGGCTGCGGATCATCTGGTGCACGGCCACGAGCTTCTCGTCGGATTCGATCGTGACGCGCGTGTAATCCTCGGCGGGCCAGACGCGCACGGCCACGATGCCGGCGCCAGACGCGATCTGCGGCCCGGCCAGCGTAAGCACCACCGTCCCGGCGCCCAGCTTCAGGGCCTGCGCCATCCATTTGCGGCGGGCCTGCAGCAGTCCGTCGGGTCCATCGGGTCGGTCGGTGGCGAGTCGCTTGATCAGCATGCGTTCAGCAGGATAAGTCCAGTGGGAGTATAGGCGCGCAGCGTTGCCATGCGGCGATCCGCGCCCGCTTCATCCCCGATTGCGGCGATTTGCGGCACGCGATTGTCCGATTGGAGCAACACGTGCAGGTCGGGTTCCCCAAGCAGGCGGCCAGCCTTCTCCGGCCACTCCACCAGATTGAAGGCCGGCTCGGCGAAACAGTCGCGAAAGCCGGCGTCGATCCATTCCTCGGGATCGGCAAAACGGTAGAGGTCGAAGTGATAGACGGTCAGCGCCGAGCCGTCGGCACGCCGCACGTCGTACGGTTCGCACAGCGTATAGGTTGGGCTGCGGACCTTGCCGGCATGGCCCAGCGCGCGCAGCACCGCGCGCGACAGCGTGGTCTTGCCCGCGCCGAGGTCGCCGGACAGCTGCACATGCACCGTGCGCGGCGGCATGTCGCGCACCGCGCCGGCCAGCGCGGCGCCAAACCGCTCGGTGGCGGTTTCGTCGGGCAGCGGCAGGATGCGTTCTTCGAGCAGGGGCATTGCGTACAATTCAGGGATGATCGACCGTGCAGTGCCCGCCCCCATATCCGCCACCGGCGCAAATCCCGCAGAAGACTTCGTTCCGGCGCGTCCAGAATCCGTTGCCGCCACCACGGCGGCGGCTGACCTGGCAGCGCTGGCGGCGTCGCTGCGCGACTGGGGCCGCGCGCTCGGATTCGATGAAATCCGCATTGCCGATGTCGATCTGCGGCACGCCGAAGCGGGCCTGCTGGCGTGGTTGCAGGCGGGCTACCACGGCGACATGGATTATATGGCCAACCACGGCACACGGCGCGCCCGGCCCGACGAACTGGTGCCCGGCACGGTACGTGCCATCGTCGCCCGCATGCCCTACCTGCCCGCGCAAGGCCCCGACGACTGGCGCCGCCACGAACTGGGCCGGCTCGACGACCCCGCCACGGCCGTGATCTCGCTCTACGCCCGCGGCCGCGACTACCACAAGGTGCTGCGCAACCGCCTGCAGCAACTGGCGGCCCGCATCGAGACCGAAATCGGCAAGTTCGGCTATCGCGTGTTCACCGATTCGGCGCCGGTCATGGAAGTGGCGCTGGCCAGCCAGGGTGGCCTGGGCTGGCGCGGCAAACACACACTGCTGCTGGACCGCAACGGCGGATCGATGTTCTTCCTTGGTGAAATCCTGGTCGATATCCCGCTGCCGGCGGATCCGGCCGAGGCGCCCCACTGCGGCAACTGCCGCCGCTGCATCGATATCTGCCCCACGGGCGCGATCCTGGAGCCGTACCGGCTCGACGCGCGGCGCTGTATCTCGTACCTGACCATCGAACACAAGGGCGCCATCCCGGAGCCGCTGCGCGCGCCGATGGGCAACCGCGTCTATGGCTGCGACGATTGCCAGCTGGCCTGCCCGTGGAACAAGTTCGCGCACCGCGCCACGCTGCCCGACTTCGACGTGCGCAATGGCTTCGATGCGCCGGATATGGTCGAGCTGGTCGGCTGGACCGATGCGGAATTCAACCAGCGGCTGGAGGGCAGCCCGATCCGGCGCATCGGGCACGAGCGCTGGCTGCGTAATCTGGCGGTGGGACTTGGCAACAGCCTGCGCGTGGCGTCGGCCCCTGGCACTGGCCACGATGCGGCGTTGGCGGATCGTATCCGCCAGGCGCTGCAGGCACGGCGCGATGCGGCCTCGCCACTGGTGCGCGAGCACATCGACTGGGCGCTGGCGCAGGACGCGCCAGACCCGCAACCGGCTAGTTGACCAGCGAGAGCCAGACCGGCGTGGTCACCACGGCGGCCACCGTCATCGCGGAAATGGTCGCGGCCACCATCGGCCCGTTGCCGCCCATGCGCACGGCCAGGATGTAGGCGCTCGATGCCGTGGGCAGCGACGCGTAGATAACCACGATCTGGTACTGCAGCGTAGTCAGCGGCAGGTAGCGTCCTACCAGCCAGGCAAAGCACGGCATGGCCAGCAGCTTTACGCCGCTCCACCACGCCATCGGCCCCACCGCGCCCGTGGCGCCGCTCATCTGCAGCCCGGCCCCGACCGTCATCAGGCCCAGCGCCGTGGACGCCGAGCCCAGCCGGCTCAGCGTCATGCCGATGACCTCGGGCGGATGCAGTCCCAGCAGATTCGTGACCAGCCCGGTGGCCGTGGCCAGGATCAGCGGATTGCGTGCCAGTTCGCGCAGCAGCTTCGATTCGCCATGGCGCGCCAGCGCCCACACCGCCACCACGTTGCAGGCGGGCACGGTGATGCCCACCACCAGCGCCATCATCGCCAGCCCTTCGCCGCCGCCCAGCCGCGCGGCCAGCGCCAGCCCGATATAGGAATTGAACCGGAAAGCGGTCTGGAAACCCGAGGCAAAGTCGATGGGATCGGGCCGCAGCACGAACCGGACGAGGTAGCCGGCCGCCATGCCAAAGGCCATCGTCGCCACCGCCAGACCCAGCATGGCCGACGTCGACGAGAACTCGAGCTTCGCACTGTTGGTGGATTGCAACAGCAACGCGGGAAACAGGACGAAATAGACCAGGCGCTCAACGCCTGCCCAGAAACCCCGGTCGAACGAGGTAAATCGGACCAGCAGCCAGCCGATAAGAATAAGGCTGAAGTCAGGCACCAACAGCAGCGCTGCAGACATGTCTCAAATGCTTTGTAGTTATCGTCGTACCCGACGGCGGGCTTCGCGGAAAGTGAAGCCTAGGGCAGATCCGGATGGGTATTTTTTCAGATTTCCCGCAGCATGGCACGCTGAATTTCGTCTTGCCTGCGGTTTTTCCGCCTGTCGCGCCATGAAGTCCCAGACGTCTTCCGCCCGCCGATCCACGCCCTCCCGCCGCCTTGCCGTTTCGCTGTGCGCGACGCTGGCACTCGGCCTGCTGTTGCCGTCGGTATCGGCGATGGAAGTGGATGGCGTGCGCTTCGACGACATGGCACGCCTGGGCGGCAAGCAGTTGCCGCTGAATGGCACGGGGATGCGGCAGGTGTTTGTGATCAAGGGTTACGCGGCCGGGCTGTACCTGCCCGAGCGCGCCCGCAACGCCACCGTGGTGCTGGGTTCGCCCGGACCGAAGCGACTGCAGATCCGTCCGCTGCGCGAGGTGGAGTCGGCGGCCTTCGTCAAGGCACTCAACGAAGGGCTGCGCGAAAATCATTCCGAGATGCAGCTGCAGATGCTGTCCGGCCGCGTGACGCAGCTGGAGCGCACGATGGCCCAGGTGGGCACGGCGCAGCGCGGCGACATCATCAATTTCGATTTCACACCGGAAAGCGGCACTGCCGTGACGCTGAACGGCATTCCACGTGGCCAGGCCATTCCTGGCGAGGATTTCTACCAGGCCGTGCTGCGCATCTTCCTGGGCGAACACCCGGTGGATCGCAATCTCAAGCGCGGCCTGCTGGGCGGCTGATTCCGAAGCACGCCGGCGCACCGCTGCAACCGCAGGGGCACGCCGGTGTTTCTTGACCTCCCCGGGCGCGATCCGTCCGGCTTCAACGACGGGAGACTCTCCTTAAATGACAGCTCACAATAAAGCACTGATCCTGGCTTCGACGGTCTTCATGGCCGCCGCTTCCGTGACCTCGGTAGCACAAGCACAGAGCACCTATCCGACCAAGCCGATCCGGCTGATCATTCCGTTCGCACCGGGTGGCACCACCGACATCGTCGGCCGTGGCGTGGGCGACCAGATGAGCCGCATCCTGGGCCAGCCGGTGGTCGTGGAAAACCGCGCGGGCGGGGGCGGATCGATTGGCGCCGACGCCATCGCCAAGTCCGCGCCGGACGGCTACACGATCGGCATCTCCACGGTGTCGACCATGGCCGTGAACCCGGCCTGCAACCCGAAGCTGTCGTACGACCCGATCAAGGACTTCAAGCCCATCGCCAACGTGGCGAACGTGGCCAACGTGATCGCGGTGAACCCGAACTTCCCGGCCAAGGACTACAAGGAATTCCTGGCCGTGCTGAAGGCCAACCCGGGCAAGTTCTCGTACGCGTCGTCGGGCACCTGCGGCTTCGGCCACATGCTGGGCGAGCAGTTCAAGGTGTCGACCAAGACCTTCATGGTCCACATTCCGTACCGTGGCGCCGGCCCCGCACTGAACGACGTGCTGGCGGGCCAGGTGCCGATCATGGTGGACAACCTGCCGTCGTCGATGCCCTACATCAAGGCCGGCAAGCTGCGTCCGATCGTGGTGGCCTGGAACAAGCGCGTGGAAGGCCTGCCCAACGTGCCGACCTTCGGCGAAATGGGCCTGAAGGAGCCGAACGACCCGGCCTGGTACGGCCTGGTGGCCCCGGCCGGCACGCCTGACGACATCATCGCCAAGCTCAACGCCGCCGTGGTGAAGGCGCTGCAGGACAAGGGTTTCGCGGAACGCCTGCAAGCCGCCGGCGCCGAACCGTCGGGCAACACCCCGGCCCAGCACGCCGCCGAAATCAAGAAGGAATTCGACAAGATGAAGAACCTGGTGAAGGTTCAGAACATCAAGCTGGAGCAGTAAGCCGGCAATCTGCCGATATCCGGCTCCCTCTCCCGCACGGCGGGAGAGGGTTGGGGTGAGGGCTGGCGCCTGATCTCCGGAGGCTTTTGGCAAGGACCACCCGTTGCGGTGGTCTTTTTGTTTTTTTGGGGGGCGTTGGGGGCTGGCGGCCTGCGTTGGTTGGTGGTTGGGACGCCTGCCCTCTCCCCCAGCCCCTCTCCCGCCATGCGGGAGAGGGGCTGGGGGAGAGGGCAGGTTTCGGGGCGGATTGGGCTTAGAATCCCATCTCACCGGTACCCTGCTTGCCTCACAGCCCCAGACCATGTCTCCGAACTTCGACGCCATCCTGCCCGCCCCTTTCGGCAAGGTTGGCGTGCGTGTCGATGGCGTGCATGTGCACGAAATCGTCTACCTGCCCGATTCCTTCGCGGAAATCGCCCCGGCCAACGCGCTGGCGCAGCGGGTGGCCGACCAGTTGGCGGCCTACTATGACAATCCCGACCTGGCTTTCGACCTCCCGCTGGCCACGCGTGGCACCGATTTCCAGCGCAAGGTCTGGGCCGCCATCAGCGCCATTCCGCGCGGCGGATTGACCACCTACGGCACCATCGCCAAATCGCTGCAGAGCATGCCGCGCGCCGTGGGCCAGGCGTGCGGGCAGAACTGGTTTCCGATCGTGATTCCGTGCCACCGCGTGGTGGCCGCCAACGGGCTGGGCGGCTTTGCCCATCACGGCGAGGAAGGCTTTCACCTGGGCGTGAAGCGCTGGCTGCTGCGCCATGAAGGCGCGATGCTGCTATGAGCGCGGTGCTGGCTGACGACCTGGCGCTGGTCGACCGCTTCTGCGATGCGCTGTGGCTGGAAGACGGCCTGTCCAAGAACACCATCGATGCCTATCGGCGCGACCTGGCGCTGCTGGCGCGCTGGCTGCACGAGAGCGAAACCTGCGCGCTGCTGGCCGTCGACGATACCGCGCTGTCCGCCTACTTCGCGGCGCGCCACCTGGAAACCCGCGCCTCGTCGGCCAACCGTCGCCTGACCGTATTCCGCCGCTTCTACCAGTGGGCGCTGCGCGAGCACATGATCGAGGCCGATCCGTGCCTGCTGCTGCGCCCCGCCAAGCAGCCGCCACGTTTTCCGAAGACGCTGTCCGAAGGACAGGTCGAGGCGCTGCTCGAAGCGCCCGATGCGGAAACCCCGCTGGGCCTGCGTGACCGCACGATGCTGGAGCTGATGTACGCGAGCGGGCTGCGCGTGTCCGAACTCACGAACATGAAGACCATCGAGATCGGCCTGAACGAAGGCGTGGCGCGCGTGGTGGGCGGCAAGGGCAACAAGGAACGGCTGGTGCCATTTGGCGCGCAAGCCGGTGACTGGCTGCGCCGCTACCTGGCCGAGGGCCGCCCCGCGCTGCTGGCCGGCCGCGCCTGCGACGCGCTGTTCGTCACGCAGCGCGGTGAAGGCATGACGCGCCAGACGTTCTGGCACCTGATCAAGAAGCATGCGCGCGACGCCAGCATCCACGCCCCGCTGTCGCCGCACACGCTGCGCCACGCGTTTGCCACGCACCTGCTGAACCACGGCGCCGACCTGCGCGTGGTGCAGCTACTGCTGGGCCACGCCGATATCTCCACCACGCAGATCTACACGCACGTGGCGCGCGAGCGCCTGCGCGAGCTGCACCTGCATCATCATCCGCGCGGCTGACCCCGGCGCGCGCTGTCATCCATGAGCAAGCAGAAACACGTTTCCGAGACACCCGCCACGCAAATGCTGCGCAAGCAGGGCGTGGCGTTCGGCGAGCACGCGTACGACTACGTCGACCACGGTGGCACCGGCGAATCGGCGCGCCAGCTTGGCGTACCCGAGCACGCGGTGGTCAAGACACTGGTGATGGAAGACGAGGCCGCCAAGCCGCTGATCGTGCTGATGCATGGCGACTGTTCGGTATCGACCAAGAACCTCGCGCGGCAGATCGGCGCCAAGAGCGTGCAGCCGTGCAAGCCCGAGGTGGCGCAGCGGCACAGCGGCTACATGGTGGGCGGCACCTCGCCGTTCGGTACCAAGAAGCGCATGCCGGTCTATGTGGAAGGCAGCGTGCTGGCGCTGGATACGATCTACATCAACGGCGGGCGCCGTGGCTACCTGGTCAGCATCGCCCCCGCGGTGCTGACCAGCCTGCTGGACGCCAAGCCCGTGACGTGCGCGCTGCCGGACTGACGGCTACCCGGACGGCGCCGAAGCCGGGAAATCCCGGAGTCCACCGCTGCCCTGCCGCGCTACAATCGCGCCAGCCTGAATTCCTAGTCTTTATCCGCACACAATGGTCAACCTGATATTTGCCGTCATCGCCTACCTGATCGGATCGGTGTCGTTCGCCGTCGTGGTCAGCAAGGTCATGGGCCTGCCCGATCCGCACAGCTATGGCTCCGGCAACCCTGGCGCCACCAATGTCCTGCGTACCGGCAACAAGAAGGCGGCCATCCTGACGCTGATCGGCGACGGCCTGAAAGGCTATGCGGCCGTCATGCTGGTCAAGCATTTCGGCCCGGCCTATGGCGTGGATGAGACCGGCATCGCCATGGCGGCGCTGGCCGTGTTCCTGGGCCACCTGTTCCCGGTATTCCACCGCTTCGCGGGCGGCAAGGGCGTGGCCACCGCGGCCGGCATCCTGTTCGCGATTCACCCGCTGCTGGGCGCCGGCACGCTGGCCACGTGGCTCATCATCGCGTTCTTCTTCCGCTATTCGTCGCTGGCCGCGCTGGTGGCCGCGATCTTCGCCCCGTTCTTCTACGTGCTGATGTTCGGCGTGGATATCATCGCGGGCGCCGTGCTGGTGATCGGCATTCTGCTGATCGCGCGGCACCGGTCGAATATCGCCAAGCTGCTGGCTGGGAAGGAAAGCCGGATCGGGGATAAGAAGAAGGTTTGAAGGGGATGTATTCCTCCCCTCTCCCTCTGGGCCCTCTGGGAGAGGGGTTGGGGGTGAGGGCCGGCGGTTCAAATTGCGACATGCCGGCAAGCAGAACCGCCTTGCCCTCACCCCCGGCCCCTCTCCCGCGTTGCGGGAGAGGGGAGCAAAACAGGGCAAGGGGCTAGTTAAGCCTCAAGCCGCCTGCGCCATCGCCGCGAACGGGAACACCATCTCCACGCGCAGCCCGCCTTCCTCGCGGTTGCTGATCGTCAGCTTTCCGCCAGCCTGCCTGACCAGTCGGTCAACAATCGCCAGGCCCAGCCCCGAATGTGCATTGCCGCCGCGTGCCGGATCCAGCCGCACGAACGGCATCGTCACACGGTCAATCGCCTCTTCCGGAATGCCCGGACCCTGGTCTTCCACGGTCAGGCGCCAGCCTTCGCTGGTGCGCGCGGTGGCCACGCATACCGGGGGCGATCCGTACGCGTAGGCGTTGTCCACGAGGTTGCCGACGATGCGGTCCAGCTGGGTGGCGATCATGCGGAAACCGTCGCCGGCGGTCAGTTCCATCACCACCAGGCGATCCTGCTCCTGCAGCGACGCGGCCAGCTCACCGATGCGCTTTTCCACCGGCACCGGCCGCGCGGCGGATTCGCTGCTCTGGGCGAAGGTCAGGAATTGCTCCACGATGGCCGACATCGATTCCACGTCGCGCGTCACACCGGCTGCCGCCTTGGGATCGGACAGCATCTCGGCACGCAGCCGCAGCCGGGCCAGCGGCGTCTTGAGGTCGTGCGCGATACCGGCCAGCATGGTGTTGCGTTCCTGGTCGATGCGGACCAGGTCGGCCACCATGCGATTGAAACGTTCGATCAACTGGCGCAGCTCGTGCGGCCCGCGTTCGCGCAGCGGCGGCACGGCCTGCTGGCGCGACAGCTTCTCGGCCGCTTCGGCCATGTCGCGCACCGGACGCTGGATCTGCCACGCCACGAACAGCGCGAACACGATGGCCACGCCCACCACCAGCACCACCCCCGGAATCAGCCGGTTATCGGGCGGGGGGTTGTGCACGAACAGGATCGGCATGGCAATCCATCGACTGCGCGTGGGCAGCTTGATCCAGAGCCGGGGCGTGGACAGTTCGTCCTCCAGCCGCACCTCGGACCCGGGCGGCAGGCGGCGCGTGAACTGCTCCACCAGCCGGCGCGGGCGGCCCGCCTGGGGCGGCCCCGCCTGTTCGTCGGCCACGGCGCTATCGGCCACTTCCACCAGGCTTGGCAGCGGCACCGGCGGCTTGGCGTCGAGCGCGCGCTGGATACTGTCCAGCTGGAACAGCATCTGCTCGACCGAGTAGTCGATCTGCTGCTGGCGCCGGTCCATGCGCAGGATGGCCAGCCACGAGAAATGGCTGATGACCAGCACGGCGCCAATCAGCAGCGCCATGCGGCCGAACAGGGTGTCGATTCTGAGCTTCATTCTTCAGCTTTGTTTCCAGGCTTCAGCACTGCCTTATTGCGGCACGCTGTCTTCGGCCTCGTCGGGCACAAACGTGTAGCCACGGCCACGTACGGTCTGGATGTAGCGCGGGCGCTGGGCATCCTCGTCCAGCAGCCGGCGCAGGCGCCATATCTGCACGTCGATGCCACGGTCACTGATGCCGTTGGCGGTGCCGTACATCAGCTCGACAATCCGCTCGCGCGGCAGCACTTCCAGCGGATGCATCAGCAGCAGCTTCAGCAGCGCGAATTCGGTGTCGCTGATCGACACCCCCTGCCCGGCGCGCTCCAGCGAGCGCTGGCGGAAATTCACGCGGAACGGGCCGAATGCGATAGATTCGCGGTCTTCGGGCGCGGCGGCCGGGCGGGCCAGCTTGCGGCGCAGCACGGCGTTGATGCGCGCCAGCAGTTCGCGCGGCGAGAACGGCTTGCCCAGGTAGTCGTCGGCACCAATCTCCAGCCCGACGATGCGGTCGATCTCGTCGCTGCGCGCGGTCAGCAGGATCACGGGGATGTCGTCGTTCTTGGCACGCAGGTTGCGCAGGGCGGTCAGGCCGTCGACCTTCGGCATCATCAGGTCGAGCACGATCAGCGCCGGGCGCTCGCGTTCTAGCCGGGCCTGAAGGCCGTCGCCATCGTGCAGCACCGACACCGCGAAGCCCTGCGATGTGAGGTACTCGCGCAGCAGGTCGCGCAGTTCGGGGTCATCGTCGACGACGAGAATCTGGGTGGGCTGGTTTGTACGCATAGGCACATGATAGTCAGGACGGGCATGCAACTTTGCAAATGCCCGGGACGGTTTTGTTTCTGGAGGTTACACCCACGCGACTCGTAACCCGCTGTAATAAAAGCGGGAAGCCGCGAAATACGTGGGATGACGGCTGCACATTATGCTTCCATCCATGACGCGCCCCCAACGGGCGCCATCCCACCAGACGGCGGATCGCCCTGCCCTCGCGATGCGGCATACTGCTGCCACTTCGCCGTCACAGCCGCTGTGCGAATACCGTTTGGCACGCGCCCCTTTTTCGTCGTGCCGGTACCCAGGATTCCGTTCATGTCCAACCCAGAACAAGGTCAGCCTCTTCCTCCCAATCCGCCGCGCGGCACCGCGCGCCCGCGCCGCCGCACCTGGATTGCCGCCGCCGTCATTGTCGTGCTGGCCGGTGCCGGCTGGTACTGGCACAGCCATCGCCAGGCCGCCAAGGAAGCCGGCACGGCCGCGCAAGGCGGAGCGAGCGGCGCGGCGGGCATGGGTGCCGGCCGGCGTGGCCCGGGCGGCCCTGGTGGCCCCGGTGGTCCGAACGCGATGCCGCGCTCGCCGGTGGTGGTCAACACGGTAGGCAAGCGCGACATGGACGTGGTGCTCAATGGCCTGGGCAACGTCACGCCGGTGGCCAACGTCACCGTGCGGGCCCAGGTGTCGGGTCCGCTGCTGAAGGTGCTGTTCAAGGAAGGCCAGATGGTCAAGGCTGGCGACGTGCTGGCCGAGATCGACCCGCGCCCGTTCCAGGCCGCGCTGGACCAGGCCGTGGGCCAGCTGGCGCGCGACCAGGCGCTGCTGCAGAACGCGCGGCTGGACCAGCAGCGCTACAAGACGCTGCTGTCGCAGGATTCGATCTCCAAGCAGCAGGTGGACACCCAGGACGCGCTGGTGCGCCAGTACGAAGGCGTGGTCAAGACCGACCAGGGTAATGTCGACAACGCCCGGCTGAACCTGGGCTACACGCGCATCGTGGCGCCCACCTCGGGCCGCATCGGCCTGCGCCAGGTGGACCCCGGCAATATCGTCAACACGGGCGATACCAATGGCATCGCGCTGATCACGCAGATCCAGCCGATCACGGTGCTCTACACGATTCCCGAGGACAACCTGCCGTCGGTGCTGAAGAAGCTCAACGCTGGCGAGAAGCTCGAAGTGCAGGCCTGGGACCGCCAGATGCGCAACCGGCTGGCCGACGGCACGCTGCTGACCACCGACAACCAGATCGACACCACCACCGGTACGGTCAAGCTCAAGGCGATCTTCCAGAACACCGACGGCATGCTGTTCCCGAACCAGTTCGTCAATGTGCGCACACGCGTGGACACGCTGGAAGACGCTACCGTGGTGCCTGTGGCGGCCATCCAGCGTGGCCAGCAGGGCACCTTCGTCTACGTGGTGGGTGAAGACAGCACGGTGAAGGTGCAGGTGGTGACGCTGGGACCGAGCGACGGCGTCCGCACCACCGTACTCAAGGGCGTGGAGCCCGGCCAGCGCGTGGTGGTGGACGGCGCCGACCGCCTGAAGGAAGGCATGGTCGTGGAAGCCGTGGACCCGGCCGCGCGTGCCGCGCAGCTGCAGCCGTCCAGCGCGCCGCGTGCGCGCGGCCGGCGCGGCAACTGGGGCGGCGCCAGCGGCGCGCATGGTGCGAGCGGTGCGCATGGCGCATCGGGTGCCGCCGTGGCACCGGGCGCGGCCAGCGACGCCGCCGCCGCGCCGGGCGAGCGCCGCCGTCATCGTGACGCCGACGCCAACCCGAACCCCACCACGAACACGCCGGCCAACCCCGGGGCCAGCGTTGGCCAGCGGCCGCAGCAATAAGCCGAGGACAGGTAAGCGGCATGAATCCCTCACGCATCTTTATCGAACGGCCGGTTGCGACGGCACTGCTGATGCTGGCCATCCTGCTGTCGGGGTTGCTCGCGTTCAAGCTGTTGCCGCTCTCGGCGCTGCCTGAGGTCGATTACCCGACCATCCAGGTCACCACGCTCTACCCCGGCGCCAGCCCCGACGTGATGACGTCGTCGGTCACCGCGCCGCTGGAGCGCCAGTTCGGCCAGATGCCGGGGCTCAAGCAGATGTCCTCGTCGTCGTCGGGCGGCGCATCGGTCATCACGCTGCAGTTCGAACTGACGCTGTCGCTGGACGTGGCCGAGCAGGAAGTGCAGGCGGCCATCAACGCCGGCGGCAACCTGCTGCCGGCCGACCTGCCGATGCCGCCGGTCTACAGCAAGGTCAACCCGGCCGACGCGCCGATCATGACGCTGGCGATGACGTCGGACACCCTGCCGCTGCCCAAGCTGCAGGACATGGTGGACACCCGCGTGGCCGCCAAGATCTCGCAGATCCAGGGCGTGGGCCTGGTCACCATCAGTGGCGGCCAGCGCCCCGCCGTACGCATCCAGGCCAACCCCACCGCGCTGGCCAACCTGGGCATGTCGATCGACGACCTGCGCACCGCCATCGGCAGCGCCAACGTCAATGGCGCCAAGGGCAGCTTCGACGGCCCGTCGCGCGCGTCCACCATCGACGCCAACGACCAGCTCAAGTCCGCCGACGAGTACAAGCAGATCATCATCGGCTACCAGAACGGCGCGCCGATCCGCATCACCGACGTGGCCGAGATCATCGACGGCCCCGAGAACAGCCGCCTGGCCGCGTGGGCCAATGCCAAGCCGGCCATCGTGGTCAACATCCAGCGCCAGCCCGGCGCCAACGTGATCGAGGTGGTGGACCGCATCAAGACGCTGCTGCCGCAACTGCAGTCGGCGCTGCCGGCGTCGGTGCACGTGCAGATGCTGACCGACCGCACCACCACGATCCGCGCCTCGGTCAAGGACGTGGAGTTCGAGCTGCTGCTGGCCATCGCGCTGGTGGTGATGGTGATCTTCGTCTTCCTGCGCAACCTGTCGGCCACGATCATCCCGGGCGTGGCCGTGCCGCTGTCGCTGGTGGGCACGTTTGGTGTGATGTACCTGGCAGGCTTCTCGATCAACAACCTCACACTGATGGCGCTGACCATTGCCACGGGCTTCGTGGTGGATGACGCCATCGTGATGATCGAGAACATCATGCGCTACATCGAGGAAGGCGATTCCCCGATGGAAGCCGCGCTGAAGGGGTCGAAGCAGATCGGCTTCACGATCATCTCGCTGACGTTCTCGCTGGTGGCCGTGCTGATTCCGCTGCTGTTCATGGGCGACGTGGTGGGCCGGTTGTTCCGCGAGTTCGCCATCACGCTGGCGGTGTCGATCCTGATCTCCGCCGTGGTATCGCTGACGCTGACGCCGATGATGTGCGCGCGCCTGCTGCGCCACGTGCCGGAGAGCGAGCAGTCGCGCTTCCACCTGGCCACCGGCCGCTTCTTCGACAACGTGATCGAGAAGTACGGCCATGCGCTGGAATGGGTGCTGGCGCGCCAGACCGCCACGCTGGTGGTGGCCGTCGGCACGCTGGTGCTGACCGGCCTGCTCTACCTGGTGGTGCCCAAGGGCTTCTTCCCGGTGCAGGACACGGGCGTGATCCAGGCCATTACCGAGGCAGCGCAGACCAGTTCGTTCCAGTCGATGGGCCGCAAGCAGGAAGCCGTCCAGAAGGTGATTCTGGAAGACCCGGCCGTGGCCAGCGTGTCGTCGTTCATTGGCGTGGATGGCACCAACCAGACCATCAACGCCGGGCGCATGCTGATCAACCTGAAGCCCAAGGGCCAGCGCGACTCGATGGCCGAGGTGACCGACCGCCTGCAGGCGTCCGTCCAGAAGCTCGGTGGCGTGTCGCTCTACATGCAGCCCGTGCAGGACCTGACCATCGAAGACCGCGTGGCGCGCACGCAGTACCAGTTCACGGTGGAAGATCCCGATCCGACCGTGCTGGCCGAATGGGTGCCCAAGCTGGTGGAACGTCTGCAGCGCGAACCCGAGTTGCGCGACGTGGCCAGCGACCAGCAGAACAACGGCCTGCGCGCGTTCGTGGAAATCGACCGCGACGCCGCCGCGCGCTTCGGCATCACCACCGCCGTGATCGACAGCGCGCTCTACAGCGCGTTCGGCCAGCGGCTGATCTCGACGATCTTCACGCAGGCCAGCCAGTACCGCGTGGTGCTGGAGACGATGCCCGAGTTCCGCACCAGCCCGGCGTCGCTAGCCGAGCTGCGGCTGCCGTCGTCGTCGGGTGGGCAGGTGCCGCTGGGGTCCATCGCGCGCATTTCCGAGCGCACTGGCCCGCTGGTGATCAACCACCAGGGCCAGTTCCCGGCCGCCACCATCTCGTTCAACCTGGCGCCGGGCGAATCGCTGGGCGCCGCCGTCGACAAGATCACCAAGGTGGAGCAGGAAATCGGGCTGCCAATCTCGATGGCCACCGAATTCCAGGGCGCTGCGCTGGCGTTCCGGGCATCGCTGTCCAACACGCTGTGGCTGATCCTGGCCGCCGTGGTCACCATGTACATCGTGCTCGGCGTGCTGTACGAAAGCACGATCCACCCGGTGACCATCCTGTCCACGCTGCCCTCGGCGGGCGTGGGCGCGTTGCTGGCGCTGCTGGTGTTCCAGCAGGATCTGGGCATCATCGCGATCATCGGCATCATCCTGCTGATCGGTATCGTCAAGAAGAACGCGATCATGATGATCGACTTCGCGCTGGAAGCCGAACGCGAGCAGGGCATGAAGCCGTACGACGCGATCTTCCAGGCCTGCCTGCTGCGCTTCCGGCCGATCCTGATGACGACCATGGCCGCGCTGCTGGCCGCGTTGCCGATGATGCTGGGCACCGGCATCGGGTCGGAGCTGCGTCGTCCGCTCGGTATCACGATGGTGGGCGGCCTGCTGGTCAGCCAGGTGCTGACGCTGTTCACCACGCCGGTGATCTACCTGGCCTTCGACCGCGTGGCCTATCGTCTCAAGGACTGGCGCAACCGCAAGTTCGGCGACCCCAACGAGGGTGGCACCGGCGAGGACGACGGGCACGATGGACGTGATGGTGGCGGTGGTCATCCGGTGACGCCGCATCCGCAGGAGCCGAACCGCTGATGAACCTCTCGGCCGCCTTCATCCATCGCCCCGTCGCCACCGCGCTGCTGACCATCGGCATCCTGCTGGCGGGCCTGGCCGCGTTCCGGCTGCTGCCGGTGTCGCCGCTGCCGCAGGTGGACTTTCCGACGATCTCGGTGTCGGCGTCGCTGCCCGGTGCCAGCCCCGAAACCATGGCCGCCACCGTGGCCACGCCGCTGGAGCGTGCGCTGGGCGCCATCGCAGGCGTCACCGAGATCACGTCGAGCAGCTCGCTGGGCTCCACGCGCGTGACGCTGCAGTTCGACCTGTCGCGCGACATCGACGGCGCGGCCCGCGACGTGCAGGCCGCCATCAACGCGTCGCGTGCCACGCTACCCACGAGCCTGCCGAACAACCCGACCTATCGTAAGGTCAACCCGGCCGACGCGCCGATCATGATCATTGCGCTGACGTCGCCCACGATGACGCGCGGCCAGCTCTACGACGCGGCGTCCACCATCCTGGCGCAGAAGCTGTCGCAGGTGGAAGGCGTGGGCCAGGTCACGATCGGCGGCTCGTCGCTGCCGGCCGTGCGCGTGGAGCTGAACCCCACGGCGCTGAACAACTACGGCATCTCGCTGGAAGACGTCCGCAACACCATCAGCGCGACCAACGCCAACCGGCCGCTGGGCATTCTCGACAACACCAACAACGCGTGGCAGGTCTACGCCAACGACCAGGCGATGGCGGCCAAGGACTACATGCCCTTGATCATCCGCTACGCCACGCCTGGTACCTACTCGTCCACGTCGGCCGGCGCGTTGATCGCGAGCACGGCCAATGCGGCGGCGGGCGGCAACGTCAGCACCAAGACCGTCAACGGCATCACCACGACCACGATCACCACCAGCAGCGGCACGCAGACCATCAGCACCGGTGCCACGGGCGGCAACAACAACAATCCGGGACCGAGTTCGTTCGCGGTGCCGGTGCGGCTGCAGGACGTGGCCAACGTGGTGGATTCGGTGCAGGACATCCGCAACGCCGGCTCGGCCAACGGCAAGCCGTCGGTGCTGCTGGTGCTGAACCGGTCGCCGGGCGCCAACATCATCGAGACCGTCGACCGCGTGAACGACATGCTGCCGACGCTGCGCAAGATGATCCCGGCCACGATCTCGATGGACGTGATGATGGACCGCACGCCCACCATCCGCGCGTCGCTGCGCGAGGTGGAGCATACATTGATGATCTCGGTGGCGCTGGTGATCATGGTGGTGTTCGTGTTCCTGCGCAACGTGCGCGCCACGCTGATTCCCAGCGTGGCCGTGCCGGTGTCGCTGGTGGGCACGTTCTCGATCATGTACCTGGCCGGGTTCTCGCTGAACAACCTGTCGCTGATGGCGCTGACGATTGCCACCGGCTTCGTGGTCGACGACGCCATCGTGGTGCTGGAGAACATCTCGCGCCACATCGAGGAAGGCATGAAGCCGCTGGCCGCCGCGCTGCGTGGCGCGCGCGAGGTGGGCTTCACGGTGCTGTCGATGAGCCTGTCGCTGATTGCCGTGTTCATTCCGCTGCTGCTGATGGGTGGCATCGTCGGGCGGCTGTTCCAGGAATTCGCGATCACGCTGTCGGTGGCCATCCTGGTGTCGCTGGTGGTGTCGCTGACCACCACGCCGATGATGTGCGCGCGGCTGCTGCGGCCCGCGCAAGAACATCCGCAAGGCCGTTTCTTCCGGTCCAGCGAGCGCGTGTTCACGTGGATGCAGGACGCCTACGGCCGCACGCTGGCAGTGGCGCTGCGCCATGGCCCAATCGTCTGGATCGTGCTGTTGCTGACGATTGCGCTGAATGTGTATCTGTACGTGATCGTGCCCAAGGGCTTTTTCCCGCAGCAGGACACCGGGCGCCTGATCGGCTTTATCCGCGCGGACCAGGCCACGTCGTTCCAGCTGATGCGCACCAAGCTCGACAACTTCATCAAGATCGTGCAGTCCGACCCGGCCGTGGTCAATGTCACGGGCTTCACCGGCGGCTCGCAGCGCAATACGGGGCAGATGTTCGTCACGCTGAAGCCGCTGTCCGAGCGCCCCGAAACCGCCGACCAGATCGTCGCGCGGCTGCGTATCAAGCTGGCCAAGGAGCCCGGTGCAAGCCTGTTCCTGACGCCGGTGCAGGACATCCGAATCGGCGGACGCCAGAGCAGTTCGGCCTACCAGTTCACGCTGCAGTCCGATGACCTGGAGGTGCTGCGCGCGTGGGAGCCCAAGGTACGCGCGGCGATATCGAACATCAAGGGGCTGGAGGATGTGGATACCGACACCAACGACAAGGGCCTGCAGACGTCGGTGATCATCGACCGCGACACGGCGTCGAAACTCGGCGTCACGACGCAGCAGATCGATGCGATCCTGAACGACGCCTTCGGCCAGCGGCTGGTGTCGACGATCTACCACCCGCTGAACCAGTACCGCGTGGTGATGGAGCTGAGTCCGGAATACCTGCAGGGGCCGCATGCGCTGCAGGACATCTACGTGGTCACGGGCGGCGGCAACCGCGTGCCGCTGTCGGCGTTCGCGCGCGTGACGCCAACCAGCACGCCGCTCGGCGTGAACCACCAGGGCCAGTTCGCCGCGTCGACCATCTCGTTCAACCTGGCCGAAGGCTATTCGCTGTCGCAGGCCACCGATGCGATCAAGCTGGCGATGGCGCAGATCGGCGCACCCGAAACGCTGCAGGCCAATTTCGCTGGCGGCGCCAAGGCGTTCCAGGATTCGCTCAAGAGCCAGCCGCTGCTGATCCTGGCGGCCATCATCACGATCTACATCGTGCTGGGCATCCTCTACGAGAGCTACGTGCATCCGCTGACGATCCTGTCGACGCTGCCGTCGGCCGGCGTGGGGGCGCTGCTGGCGCTGCTGCTGTTCAAGACCGAGTTCAGCATCATCGCGCTGATCGGTGTGATCCTGCTGATCGGCATCGTCAAGAAAAACGCGATCATGATGATCGACTTCGCCATCGACGCCGAACGCCGCGACGGCCTGAAGCCGCGCGAAGCGATCTACCGCGCCTGCCTGCTGCGCTTCCGGCCGATCATGATGACCACGGCGGCCGCCCTGCTGGGCGCGATTCCGCTGGCGCTGGGGCGCGG
This sequence comes from Cupriavidus pauculus, assembly GCF_022179805.1. GTDB lineage: Bacteria > Pseudomonadota > Gammaproteobacteria > Burkholderiales > Burkholderiaceae > Cupriavidus > Cupriavidus pauculus_E. The sequence goes on from NZ_BPUO01000002.1 coordinate 360,322, forward strand.
CGATGGCGCCGAGCTGCGCGCGCCGCTGGGCATCTCGATCGTCGGCGGCCTGGTGGTCAGCCAGCTGCTGACGCTCTACACGACGCCCGTGGTCTACCTGACGCTCGACCGCTGGCGCCTGAAGGTCAATGCCTGGCGCGCGCGCCGGCAGCGACGCGGCGACAACCCCGCGCCGCACCTGGAACACTGAAGAAGGCCATTGCCATGATTCGACCTTTTCATACTTTTTCGGTGGTTGCACTGGCCTGCGCGCTGCTGACCGGCTGCGCCGTGGGCCCCGACTACAAGCGCCCCGATGCCCCCGTGCCCAAGGCGTTCAAGGAAGCCAGCGAAGCCATGCCCACCTGGACCGGCGACTGGAAAACCGCCGAGCCGCAGGACGTCATGGGCCGCCCCGACTGGTGGCGTGTCTTCAACGACCCGACGCTCGACGGCTTGATGTCGCAGGTGCAGGTGTCGAACCAGAACATCAAGGCGGCCGAAGCCGCCTACCGCCAGGCCACGGCATCGCTGGCTGCCGCGCGCGCGGGCTACTTCCCGACCGTGGGCGCCAACGCGGGCGTCTCGCGCGGCAAGTCGAGTTCGGCCGGACACGTCATCAACGGGCAGAACGCCACGCTGTCGGCAAGCTGGGAAATCGACATCTGGGGCCGCATCCGCCGGCAGGTGGAAGGCGCTGAAGCCGGTGCACAGGCCAGCCAGGCCGATCTGGCGTCGACGTTGCTGTCCACGCAGGCCACGCTCGCGCAAAGCTACTTCTCGCTGCGCGTGGCCGATGCCCAGCGCGCACTGCTGGATCGCACCGTGGCCGACTACGCCAAGTCGCTGCAGCTCGTGCAGAACCAGTACAAGGCCGGCACCGCGCAACGATCCGACGTGCTGCAATCCGAGACCCAGCTCAAGTCGGCCCAGGCCCAGCAACTCGACATCCAGATCAGCCGCGCGCAACTGGAGCACGCGATTGCGGTGCTGATCGGCCGGCCGCCTTCGGAACTGAACATCGCTCCGGCCGATACGCAGAGCCTGGTCCCCGTGGTGCCGGTGGCCGTGCCCTCGCAGATGCTGGAACGCCGCCCCGATATCGCTGCGGCCGAGCGCCGCATGGCATCGGCCAACGCCGATATCGGCGTGGCCCAGGCCGCCTACTACCCGACGCTGTCGCTGTCGGCCACAGGCGGCCTCACGGCCGGCACGCTGGCGCGCTGGATATCGCTGCCCGACCGCGTGTGGTCAGTGGGCGCGGGCCTGGCCGGCACCGTCTTCGACGGCGGCCTGCGCAGCGCCGCCAAGGCCCAGGCCGTGGCCGCCTATGACGGAACCGTGGCCAACTACCGGCAGACCGTGCTCGAAGCCTTCCAGGAAGTCGAGAACAACCTGGCCGCGGCCCGCGTACTGGAACAGGAAGCCACGGTCCAGGGCGACGCGCTGCGCTCGGCACGCGAGGCGCTGGCACTGGTCAACAACCGCTACAAGGCCGGCACCGCCGGCCTGCTCGACGTGCTGACCGCGCAGACGGCGGCCTACACGGCGGAGAACACCACACTGAGCATCATGAATCGCCAGTACACCGCAGCCGTCACGCTGATCAAGGCGCTGGGCGGCGGGTGGCATGGGTATGACGTGGAGGTGGGGAAGGCTGGCACGAATCCCTCCGATGCGGCGCCGTTGGCGCAGTAGCGGCACTGGCGCAGTCGGCATCGACCTACATCACTACCGCCCCTCCGGCACCGGCAACGGTTGCTGGCTGACCCGTTCCTTCAGCCAAGTCGCCGCCTTGCCCAGCGGGCGCTGCTTGTGCCAGACCAGTTCCATCGCCACGGGCCAGTCCTGGTCCTGGAAGGTCAGTTGCGGGGACACCAGCTCGGCCGCGGCGGGCGAGTTGGCGGCCACGTGCCAGGGGACGAAAGCCCAGCCCAGGCGGCGCTTGACCAGTTCGACGATGACCCACTGGCTTTCCACCCACCACACTTCGGCGGCCACGCGCAGGCGTTTCTTTTCCTCGCTGTCGCTGCGCGTAGCCACCATCAGCTGGCGATAGCGCTTCAGTTCCTCGAAGTCGACGCGCGGCTGTGATGCCAGCGGGTGGTCGGGCGCGCAGACGATGGGCATCGGCACCCAGCCCAGCGCGTGGAAGCCCAGTTCGGGCGGCAGGATTTCCTGGCGCCACATGATGCCCAGGTCCGCGCACTGGCTCAGCACCAGGCGGCTGACGTCCTCCATCAGCGGGAACAGGATTTCGAGTTCGACCGACGGAAAGCGCTGCGAGAACTCGGTCAGCAGTTCGCCCAGCGTTTCTTCGGGATACAGCTCGTCGACGGCGAGCGTCAGGCGCGATTCCACGCCCTCGCCCAGGCTCTTGGCCACGCCGCGAAAGTGCTCGCAGCGCTCCAGGATCACGCGCGCCTCCAGCAGCAGCCGTTCGCCGGCCGGGGTCATTACCGGATAGCGCGCGCTGCGGTCGAACAGCGCGGTATCGAGATCGACTTCCAGGTTGGCGACGGCCGCGCTGATCACCGACTGCGCCTTGCCCAGCTGGCGGGCAGCCGCGGAGAACGAGCCAGTCTCGGCGGCAGCGGCAAATGCCTGTAGTTGCTCAAGGGACAAACTCATCGCACGGACTCCCGCTCAGGCCATCTATCGGATTTTTGGATGGTATCTAACTTGCGGTTAGCTGTCGCGCCGATAGAATGCGGTCCATTGCTTGAATCTGGAGAATCTCATGCGCACCACCGCAGACCGTATCCGTCACACCATCGGCTTCGAGGTGATCGGTCTGATTGCCTTCGCGCCGCTGGCGAGCTGGGTGTTTGGCTACGACCTGCACCAGATGGGCATCGTCGGCGCCGTGGCGGCCCTGATCGCCGCCACGTGGAATTACATCTACAACATCCTGTTCGACCGCGCGATGCTGCGCTTCACCGGGCAGTTGAAGAAGTCCACGCCGATCCGCGTGCTGCACGCCATCCTGTTCGAAGGCGGCCTGCTGATCGTGTTCCTGCCGTCGGTGGCCTGGTACCTGGGCATCGGCCTGGTCGACGCGTTCATCATGGACATCGCCGTGGCCGGTTACTACATGGTCTACGCGTTCTTCTACAACTGGGCCTATGACGTGGTGTTCCCGATTCCGAACGCCACGCCGAACGCCAAGGCAAACCCGGCCACGCGCGATTGCCAGTCGGCGAACTGACCCGGAGGTCCGGCCACGCGGCGCGTGGTCGACCTCCCGCAAGAAATACGGCCTGAATCGGCCGCATGACGTCATCCGGGCACCCCGGGCGTTGCGTTAACATGCACGCCATGCCCATCCGCCCGTCCCTGCTCCGCCGCAGCCTGTCACCCGCCATCATCGCGGCCACGCTGCTCGTCTTCGGCCTGTCTGGAGCCCAGGCCAAACCCGTCAAGAACACCAGGTCCACCAAGGCCGCGACTGCGGCCAAGGCTGCCACGGCCACCGCCGCGACGGCAGGTGCTGCCCGCGTGGCCGCCGCGCCGGCCGATCCCGCTGCTGCGCGCTCGGGGTTGCCGTCGACGGTCACCACGGCGCTGCGCCGTGCCCATGTGCCGTTGTCGGCGGCCAGCTTCTACGTCGTCAAGGTCGGCGCGCCGCAGGCTCGCGTGAGCTGGAATGCCGAGACGCCGATGAACCCGGCGTCGACGATGAAGGTGGTCACCACGTTCGCCGGTTTGCAACTGCTGGGGCCGGAGTTCCGCTGGCTCACGTCGCTCTACGCCGACAGCCAGCCCGGTCCGGATGGCGTGATCAACGGCAACGTCTATCTGCGCGGCCGTGGCGACCCCAAGCTGGTACCCGAGGAAATGGCCAAGCTGGTGTCCACCGCGCGCGCAACTGGCGCCACCACCATCAACGGCGACGTGGTGCTGGACCGCAGCTTCTTTGCCGATGGCATGGACGGCAGCTATACGATCGACGGTGAGACCCAGCGCGCCTACAACGTGAATCCGGACGCACTGCTCTATGCGTTCAAGACGCTGTCGTTCACGATCACGCCGGACGCTGTCAACCGCTCCGTGGACGTGGCCGTCACGCCGGCACTGGCCCAGCTGCGCGTGGACAACCGCATGACGCTGGCCAACGGCCGCTGCGGCGACTGGAAGACGCGCGCCACGCCCAGCATCGTGCCGCAGCCCGACGGCACGGTCGTGGCGTCGTTTGACGGCAGTTATTCCGCCGACTGCGGCGAGCACATCGTCAACCTGGCCACGCTGAGCCACAGCGATTTCATCTGGGGTGGCTTCGTCGCCGAATGGCAGAACGCCGGTGGCCGCTTTGCCCGCTGGCCCGGCTTGCGCAGTGGCGCGGTGCCGCGCAGTGCGTTTCTGCTGGCGCGCCACTACGGCCAGCCGCTGGCCGACATCGTGCGCGACATCAACAAGTTCTCGAACAACGTGATGGCCCGCCAGCTGTTCCTGACGATTGGCGCGGAGCTGGACCGCAAGGGTCCGGCCAGCACCGAGAAGTCGTCGCGCGTCATCCATCAGTGGCTGGCCAAGCAGGGCCTGGACATGCCGGGGCTGGTGCTGGAAAACGGCTCGGGGCTGTCACGCGACGAGCGCATCAGCGCCTATGACATGGCGCGCCTGCTGCAACAGGCGCTGGCCAGCAACGTGGGGCCGGTCCTGCTCGACTCGCTGCCGGTGCTTGGTGTCGACGGCACGCTGCGCAATCGCCTGACGCGCGCCAACGCGGCGGGCAATGCCTATCTGAAGACTGGAACGCTGGCCGATGTGCGTGCGCTGGCCGGCTATGTGGACGCGCTCAATGGCGAGCGGTATGTGGTGGTGGCGTACATCAATCACCCGAACGCATCGGGCGCGCAGGAAGCGCATGACGCGCTGATGCAGTGGGTGTATCGCGGCGCGCCTTGATTTGATGCTGGGGGCGCTTTGGCTCCCCCCCGAAGGGAGAGGGGAGCAAACCCGCGAATTACTCGAATGCCGCCGCAGCGCGGCCCAGGCGGTCGCGTACCCCATCCCACTCGTGCGAGTCGGGAACCGGTTCGAACACCAGCCGCTGGAAACCTTCCTTGTCGAGCTTGCGCAGCAGACCATACAGCGCTTGCGCATAGGCGTCCGGCGTCGCCGGTGCTTCGACGAACACGCAGCGCTGATCCGTACCCACCGCAGTCTTGCCAACAAACGCCAGGCGGCCGCCTTCGGTCAGGCCATGCAGTAACTGGGGCAACGCCTCGGCGTGGGCCAGCGTCAGCGTGGTGCGCGGGGCGTAGTGAGCCTTCAGCGTGCCCGAGGCACGTGGTGCCGCAGCGTCGGGCGGCAGCGGCGTGGTGCCGAGCACGTCGGCCATCATCGCCGCCGTGATCGCGCCGGGGCGCAGCAGCACCGGGCCGGCCGTATCCAGGCGGGACAGATCCACGATCGACGATTCGATGCCGACGTCCACACCGTCGCCTTCCAGCACATAGACAGCGCCGCCGAATTCGTCACGCACGTGCTCGGCCGTCGTCGGGCTGACCTGGCCGAACTTGTTGGCCGATGGCGCGGCAATGCCGCCACGGCCGCGCTTGAAGCGCGACAGCAGCGCCTGGGCCACCGGATGCGACGGGCAGCGCAAGCCGATGCTGTCCTGTCCGCCAGCCACGGCCGCCGGAATATGCGCCGCGCGCTTCAGGATGATCGTCAGCGGACCGGGCCAGAAGGCATCGATCAGCTTTTGCGCCGCTTCGGGGACATCGTCGGTCCAGTAGCTGACGTCGCCGCCATCCACCACGTGGACGATCACCGGATGGTTCGACGGCCGGCCCTTGGCGGCGTAGATGCGCGCCAGCGCCTCGGGGTTCTCGGCGTCGGCGCCCAGGCCGTAGACCGTTTCGGTCGGAAAGGCCACGAGCTGGCCGGCTTCGAGCAGGCGCACCGCTTCGTCAAGCTCGGCGGCCGTTGGCATGCGTGAGGACATCGATACTCAGAGCGGGATATGCAGGGCACGCGCGGCGGCGTCGAACGCGGCACCCGCCGCCTCCGCATGCTCGCCCACGCAGTTCACGTGGCCCATCTTGCGCGACGGACGCGCGTCGTTCTTGCCGTACAGGTGCAGCTTGGCGCCGGCCTGCGCCATCACCTCGTCCCAGGCGGGCGTACGCTCCAGGCCGAACTCGAACCAGCAATCGCCCAGCAGGTTCAGCATCTTGCCTGCCGAATGCTGGCGCGTGCTGCCCAGCGGCAGGCGTGCCATGGCGCGTACCTGCTGCTCGAACTGGCTGGTCTCGCAGGCGTCCATCGTGATGTGGCCCGAGTTGTGCGGACGCGGGGCCATTTCATTGGCCACCAGCGTGCCATCGGTCAGCACGAAGAATTCGATGCAGAGCACGCCCACGTAACCCATTTCCGACGTGATCGTGGCGGCGGCGGCGCGTGCGCGCGTGGCGATGTCGTCGGACACGCTCGTCGACGGCATGGTCGTCGAGAACAGGATGCCGTCGCGGTGCACGTTCTCCGCCAGCGGCCAGGTAGCCGTGGTGCCATCGGCGGCACGCGCGGCCAGCACCGACACTTCGTAGGCCAGCGGCAGCATCTGCTCCAGCACGCACGGCACATGCTGCATGGCCTTCCATGCGGCGCGCACGTCGTCGCGCGTCTTCACGCGCGCCTGGCCCTTGCCGTCGTAGCCCATGCGCGCGGTCTTCAGAATGCCGGGCAGCACGATGTCGGGCACGTTGTCCACATCGGCATCGTGCTGGATCACCCAGTGCGGGGCCGGCGGCACGCCCGTGCGCTCGGCGCACGAGGCAAAGAACTTCTTCTCGCCAATACGGTTCTGCGCAATCGACACGCAGTAGCCGCGCGGCGCCACGAACACGCCGGCCTGCTCCAGGCGGTCCAGCGAGATCGACGGCACGTTCTCGAATTCGGTGCTCACCGCTTCGCACAGCCTTGCCACTTCGGCCAGCGCAGCCTCATCGGTGTACGTAGCGCAGATATGGCGGTCCGCGACGTTGCCGGCGGGGCTGTCCTGGTCCGGGTCGAGCACGCACACGCGATAGCCCATCGACTGCGCCGCATGCGTGAACATGCGGCCCAGCTGGCCGCCGCCGAGCATGCCCAGCCAGGCGCCGGGCAGGATCGGCGAGCTGGGATTGTCCACGCCGAATTCGGCGCGCGACTCCGGCGTATGTGCTTCGGACAGGTAGGGATGGATATCGGTCGGCATGGCTGAAGGCTTCTGTGGCTTACAACTTTTAAACAGGCAGGGTCATCGCGCGCGCGGCTTCGGTCTGCTTGGCGCGGAATGCTTCCAGCGCGCTGGCCAGCGCGTCGTCGGTGGTGGCCAGCGTGGCAATCGCGTGCAGGGCGGCGTTGGCCGCGCCCGCCTCGCCAATCGCGAACGTGGCTACCGGCACGCCCTTGGGCATCTGCACGATCGACAGCAGCGAATCCTCGCCGCGCAGGTACTTCGACGGCACCGGCACGCCGAACACCGGCACGATCGTCTTGGCGGCGATCATGCCCGGCAGGTGCGCCGCGCCGCCGGCACCGGCGATGATCGCGCGGATGCCACGGCCGCGCGCCGATTCGGCATAGCGGAACATGTCGTCGGCCATGCGGTGCGCGGATACCACCTGCGCTTCGAACGCCACGTTGAAATCCTTGAGCATGGCCACGGCGTGCTGCATCACGTCCCAGTCGGAACTGCTGCCCATCACCACGCCCACCACCGGCTTTGCTGCGTTGCTCATGTCTGTTCTTTCCTTGCGCCTTACTGCAGCTGCTCGCCGGTCAGGCGGGTCAGTGCTTCCTTGTACTTGTCAGCCGTCTTCTGCACCACGTCCTCGGGCAGCTTCGGCGCCGGGGCGGTCTTGGGCCACGGCTTGCCGTCGATGCGCACGGCTTCCAGCCAGTCGCGCACGAACTGCTTGTCGAACGACGGCGGGTTGGTGCCCACCTGGTACGAATCGGCCGGCCAGAAGCGCGACGAATCGGCGGTCAGCACCTCGTCCATCAGCGTCAGCGTGCCGTCATCGTCCAGGCCGAATTCGAACTTGGTGTCGGCGATGATGATGCCGCGCGTGGCCGCGTACTCCGACGCTTCCTTGTACAGGCGGATCGAGATGTCGCGCATCTTCGCGGCCAGCTCGGCGCCAATGCGCTGCTCCACCTCGTCGAACGAGATGTTCTCGTCGTGCTCGCCCATCTCGGCCTTGGCCGCCGGCGTGAAGATCGGCTCGGGCAGCTTCTGCGCGTTCTGCAGGCCGGCCGGCAGTTCGATGCCGCAGACCTTGCCCGTAGCCTGGTAATCCTTCCAGCCACTGCCGGCCAGGTAGCCGCGCACCACCGCTTCCACCAGGATCGGCTTCAGGCGCTTCACCACCACGGCGCGGCCCTTGACCTGCGCCACTTCGTTCGCCGCCACCACGCTTTCGGCGGTCACGTCGGTCTCGTGATTCGGCACGATGTGCGCGAGCTTGCGGAACCAGAAGTTCGCCATCTGGTTCAGCACTCGGCCCTTGGCCGGAATCGGCTCGCCCAGGATCACGTCGAATGCCGACAGGCGATCGGTCGTCACGATCAGCAGCTTGTCGTCGCCGACGGCGTAGTTGTCGCGGACCTTGCCCTTGCCGAGCAGCGGCAGGGACTGGATGGAGGATTCGTAGAGGGCGTCAGACATGGTGTGAAAGCGGCTGCGGCTGAAAAACAAGCGGGGCTTCGTGCGTATGGCGAAGCCCCATGAAGTACAAACGCCCCGCGCGCATCGGCGGCGGGCGGGGCGGCGATTCGATTTACTGCACCACCTGGGCGAGCTTGCCTGCCTTGTACTGGCCAGCGATGTCGACCAGCGACACCGACTTGATCTTGCTGGCCTGGCCTTCGCAACCGAAGGCGATGTAGCGGGCCTTGCAAACCTGCTTGGCGGCTTCGCGGGCCGGCTTCAGGTACTCGCGCGGGTCGAACTTGCTCGGGTTCTCGGCAAAGAAGCGGCGGATCGCGCCGGTCATCGCCAGACGGATGTCGGTGTCGATGTTGATCTTGCGCACGCCGAACTTGATGGCTTCCTGGATTTCTTCCACCGGCACGCCGTACGTTTCTTTCATGTCGCCACCGAACTTGCGGATTTCTTCCAGCAGTTCCTGCGGCACCGACGACGAACCGTGCATCACCAGGTGCGTGTTCGGGATGCGGGCGTGGATTTCCTTGATGCGGCTGATGGCCAGGATGTCGCCGGTGGGCTTGCGCGTGAACTTGTAGGCGCCGTGCGACGTGCCGATGGCGATGGCCAGGGCGTCAAGCTGGGTGGCCTTGACGAAGTCGGCGGCCTGCTCCGGATCGGTCAGCAGCATCGAGTGGTCCAGCACGCCTTCGGCGCCGATACCGTCTTCTTCGCCCGCTTCACCGGTTTCCAGCGAGCCCAGGCAGCCCAGTTCGCCTTCCACGGTCACGCCCACGGCGTGGGCCAGTTGCACCACCTTGCGGGTCACGTCGACGTTGTACTCGTACTCGGCCGGGGTCTTGCCGTCTTCGCGCAGCGAACCGTCCATCATCACCGACGAGAAGCCCAGGTCGATCGCGCCCTGGCAGATGGCCGGCGACTGGCCGTGATCCTGGTGCATCACCACGGGGATGTGCGGGTAGGCTTCCACGGCGGCTTCGATCAGGTGACGCAGGAAGTGCTCGCCAGCGTATTTGCGTGCACCGGCCGAGGCTTGCATGATCACCGGGGCATTGACCTCATCGGCGGCCTGCATGATGGCCTGCACCTGCTCCAGGTTGTTCACGTTGAAGGCCGGCAGGCCGTAGCTGTTCTCGGCGGCATGGTCCAGCAGCTGGCGCATGGATACGAGTGGCATGTCTAACTCCTGAATAAAAAAATGGGTATCTGATCGTTTTTATCGATGCCGCGCCGGGCAGGCTCGCGCATCCGTGGCGCGCCGTCCGTGCAGCGCGCCACACCGGACGTCAATCTCTACTTGAACTTGCTGCCGACCCTCACGATCTTCAGCGTGTTCGTGCCGCCGGCCTGGCCCATCGGCTCGCCGATCGTCAGCACAATGAAATCGCCATGCTGCACCGCGCCCTGCGCCAGCAGCAGCTCCTCGGCCTGCTCCAGCGCCTCGTCGCGGTCCGTGCTCGACTGCAGCGGCAGCGGCACCACATTGCGGTAGAGCTGCATCTTGCGCTGCGACGCCAGGTTGGGCGTCATGGCATAGATCGGCACGTGGATGCGGTGACGGCTCATCCACAAGGCGGTGGCGCCCGAATCGGTCAGCGCGGCAATCGCCTTCACGCCTAGATGATAGGCCGTGAACAGCGCACCCATGGCAATCGACTGGTCGATGCGCGAGAACGTCTGGTTCAGGAAATCGGTGTCGAGCTGCACTACCTCGGACTTCTCGGCTTCCAGGCAGATCGCGGCCATGGCCTCGACCGTTTCCACCGGATAGCGGCCCGCGGCGGTCTCGGCCGACGTCATCACGGCGTCGGTGCCGTCCAGCACGGCGTTGGCCACGTCCGACACCTCGGCGCGCGTCGGCACCGGGTTGACGATCATGCTTTCCATCATCTGCGTGGCTGTGATCGTCAGCTTGTTGGCTTCACGCGCCAGCCGGATCATGCGCTTCTGCAGCGCCGGCACGGCCGCGTTGCCCACTTCCACGGCCAGGTCACCGCGCGCCACCATGATGCCGTCCGACGCGCCGAGGATTTCCTCCAGCACGCCCGGGCGGATGGCCTCGGCACGCTCGATCTTGGCGATCATGCGCGCCTTGTGGCCGTGCGGCTGGCCGGCCACGTTGGCCAGCTGGCGCGCCATTTCCATGTCGGTGGCGTTCTTCGGGAAGCTCACGGCCACGTAGTCGGCGGCCAGCGACATGGCGGTCTTGATGTCCTCCATGTCCTTGGCGGTCAGCGCCGGCGCCGACAGCCCGCCGCCCTGGCGGTTGATGCCCTTGTTGTTGGACAGGTCACCGCCCACGCGCACCGTGGTGAAGATCTCGTTGCCGATCACGCGGTCCACGACCAGCACGATCAGGCCGTCGTTGAGCAGCAGTACGTCGCCGGGGCCCACGTCGCGCGGCAGGTCCTTGTAGTCCAGCCCCACGCGCTCCTGGTTGCCCACCTCACAGGTGGAATCGAGCACGAAGGCGTCGCCGGTCTTCAGCGTGATCTTGCCGTTCTCGAACTTGCCCACGCGGATCTTGGGGCCCTGCAGGTCGGCCATGATGGCCACCTCGCGGCCGCACGCGGCGGCGGCTTCGCGCACCAGCGCCGCGCGGTCGATATGGTCCTGCGCGGTACCGTGCGAGAAGTTCAGGCGTACCACGTCGACACCGGCCGCGATCATGCGGGTCAGCACGTCGAGCGTGCTGGATGCGGGGCCAATCGTTGCGACGATCTTGGTGGAGCGGCTCATTCGGGGTTTCCTGGGGTTCCTGCGGTTTCCGGATTCGGGCTGCGGGGCTGGGTGCCTGTCAGGGGCCGGCCGGCTCAGGCCGCTGCGCGCTGCTCCAGTACTTCGAACGCGGGCAGCTTCTTGCCTTCCAGGAATTCCAGGAAGGCGCCGCCACCCGTGGAGATGTAACCAATGCGGTCGGCAATGCCGTACTTGGCGATGGCGGCCAGCGTGTCGCCGCCACCGGCAATCGAGAACGCCTTGGACGTGGCGATGGCTTCGGCCAGCACCTTGGTGCCGTTACCGAACTGATCGAATTCGAACACGCCGACCGGGCCGTTCCAGACGATGGTACCAGCGGCCTTGAGCTGCTCGGCCAGCATCGCGGCGGTCTTCGGACCGATGTCCAGGATCATGTCGTCATCGGCCACGTCCTTGACGTCCTTGACCGTGGCGGCTGCCGTGGCGCTGAATTCCTTGGCGCAGACCACGTCCACCGGAATCGGCACCGACGCGCCGCGCGCGGCCATGATGTCGATGATGGTCTTGGCGTCGCCCACCAGGTCGGCCTCGGCCAGCGACTTACCGATCTTCAGGCCGGCGGCCAGCATGAACGTGTTGGCGATGCCGCCACCCACCACGAGGTTGTCGACCTTGTCGGCCAGCGACTTCAGGATGGTCAGCTTGGTCGATACCTTGGAGCCGGCGACGATGGCCACCAGCGGACGGGCCGGCTGGCCCAGCGCGCGGCCCAGCGCGTCGATTTCAGCGGCCAGCAGCGGGCCGGCGCAGGCTACGGGGGCGTACTTGGCGATACCGTGCGTGGTGGCTTCGGCGCGATGGGCCGTGCCAAATGCGTCATTGACGTACACATCGCAAAGCTTGGCCATCTTCTGGGCCAGCTCGTCGCTGTTCTTCTTCTCACCCTTGTTCACGCGGCAGTTTTCCAGCAGCACGACCTGGCCCGGCGCCACTTCCACGCCGTCCACCCAGTTCTGCACCAGCTTCACCGGCTTGCCCAGCAATTCGGACAGGCGCGCGGCGATCGGGGCCAGCGAATCCTCGGGCTTGAACTCGCCTTCGGTCGGGCGGCCCAGGTGTGACGTCACCATCACGGCGGCGCCAGCATCGAGGCAAGCCTGGATGGCCGGCACCGAGGCGCGGATGCGCGTGTCTTCGGTGATATTGCCTGCGTCGTCTTGCGGCACGTTCAGGTCGGCACGGATAAACACACGTTTGCCGGAGATTTTGCCTTGGGAAATGAGATCGGTAAGACGCAGGACAGAGGTCATGGCTATAAGAGCGGGGACTGGGCCGGCATACAGCCGTCCACAGAAAACAGGAAAACCGGCATTTTACCTGATCGCCGTTACGGATTTGCGCCCTTGCGGCCCGGTCCGGCCAACACATCACATCGCGATACGATAGAAACCCTACTTCGGTGGGGTCATCGTATCTTCCAAGACATTCGACGCTTCGGGTAATGTAGCCCCCTAATGTACCAAACATATGCAAATTCAGATAATCAGACTATTTTTGATAGTTTTGGTACAAAATTGCGATAACCGGCATAGACCGGTCATCACCATTCCCCCGGACGCGGCATAACGGACATGGGGGAAGGACCGCCGTAAGAATGCAAGGGGGTAGTCAGATGGAGCAAGCCGACATACACGGCATGCGCCGCGTTTTGCACAGGGGCATCCTCGCTAGCGCCACGTGCGGACAGCGCGGGCGCGTCCTGGGTGACAGCATCCATCCAGTCACCGAACCATCCACATCCCATGAATCGACATCCGGGCCGCTGACGGTGCGTGCCCGGCAATTTCGGCCAACCTCTGCGCACCACGGAGGCTGCCCCCCTTTCTTCCTGCTGCAGCACGTTTTCGACTGCAGCCCCGCAGCATCGACACCATCGACCCTCTGCAGGCCCGCGAGGCGCAGCGGAAACCATTCGTTTTGCGCGTCGCCACGGACAAGAAGGACTCACGGATGAAAGACAGTGAGCTGCACGAGACCATACGTGGTCTCTATCTCGGCGTATTCGAACCGCTGGCGTGGCAGCGCAGCCTGCATGCGTTGTGCGAAGCCAGCGGCAGCATCCAGGCGTCTCTCCTGGTGCTGGATACACGCCAGCAGACCGTAAGGGTGCGCCATATGGTCAATCGCGCGCCCGACAACCTAGCCATCCTGCCCCCGCCTTACCAGATTCACCAGGACATGCCGATTTCCGGCGCCATGCCAGTCGGGGGCTGGCACATCGACCGCCGCGACACGGCCGGTGCCGTGGTGGGGCACCAGGCCTTCCGGGGCGAGTCGTTCGACGATGTGGCGCTGACGTCGGTCATGGCCTGCCTGGTGGATCGCCGTGCGACGCACGAGATCTACCTGGCGCTCCAGCGGCCGGCCAGCGAGGAAGGCTATTCGGAGGCCGACGCACGCGCGCTGGACTGGGCCATTCCCCACCTGCGCGATGCCCTGGCCCTGCGCGACCGCACGCACGGCGTGGCCACCCAGGGCCATGTCTCGGCGGATCTGCTGAACCGCCTGCCGTTCGGCGTGATCGTGCTGACTGAAACGGGCAAGGTCCTGCTGGCCAACGCCGCCGGCGAGCCATGGACGCGCCGGCTGCTGCCGACCGAGCCCGCCGACCCGCTCGCGGTCAATGTCAATATGAATGGCAGTAGCTGGCGCCTGTCGCGCCCGTTCGCCGACGTGGTGCGGTCGCTGTGCGATCCCGGCACGCTGCAGCCTGCGCAGGCCATCCAGGCCGTTGGCGCCGATGGCCGTGTGGCGCAGATCGTGGCGGTGGCGCTCACGCAGCCGTTGTACCTGTCGTCGGAATGGGAGGGACAGCCGGTGCTGGTGGCCATCCATGAGAACAGCGGCCCGCCGCGCACCGCACCGGCGGTGCTGCGCGACCTCTATGGCATGACGCCGGCCGAAACCCGGCTGGCCATGCTGCTGACCAGCGGCATCGGCCTGCCCGATGCCTGCATGCAACTGGGCATCAAGCGCGAAACCGGGCGTTCGCAACTGAAGGCCATCTTCACCAAGACCAATACCAGCACGCAGGCCCAACTGGCCCACCTGCTGACCCGCCTGGGCAGCATCCTGGCGGAACCGGGCGGCCGCGCCGCCCACATCGTTTAGCCCAGCAGTCGCAGCGCGGTGTACACCGCCATGCCCACCGCGATCATGCCGACCATGCGTTTGGTCAGCACATAGCAAACGGTGGCGGCAATCCCGGCCATGAGCTTGTCGTTGCCGGGGCCGATCGTGAAGTGTCCCTCGAACGTCAGAAGGTCCGGCAGGATGATGGCAGCCAGCGCGGCAGCCGGCGCATAGCGCAGGGCGCGCTGGATGCGGTCCGGCACCGTCACACGCTCGCCCGCCATCAGGAACAGCGCGCGCGACAGCACGGTCACCACGGTCATGCCGAGGATGGCGATCCAGGTTTCAAGATGGCTCATGCCTGGTCTCCGGTCGGCTGGCCGCCCTTGCGGCGGGAACTGCGCCGGATGGTGCGCAACGTGGCGCGCGCCGCCATCTCGTCGCTGGCCATGCCGGCCGCGATGGCCGCCACCACAGCCAGCACCAGTGCCAGCCGGTATGGCAGGTCGAAGCACAGCAGCGCCACCACCGCCGACACCACCACGGCCATCAGCGTCGACCGCGAGTTGATCGTCGCGATCATCACCGGAATCAGCGCCAGCGTGCCCGCCAGCGCCAGGCCCCAGCTATCGGGAAACAGGCTGGCCAGCACGATGCCGATGATCGACGACACCTGCCAGGTGGCGCCGTTGATCAGCGCCATGCCCCAGAAATACCCTTCCTTGCCCGGCGCGTAGCCCGGCTCGGCATAGCGCTGCATGAAGTAGACAAAATGCAGGTCGCCGTTGAAGAAGCCCAGCAGCGTACGGCGCCACGCCGGCAGGTAATTGAAGTGAGGCTGCAGCGCGGCGCTGAAGATCACGAAGCGCAGGTTGACCACGGCCGCCGTGAGCCACACCGTCCAGATCGGCATGCCCGCCGCGAACAGCGGCAGCACCGCCAGTTGCGCCGACCCCGCGTAGACCAGCAGCGACATGCCGATGGCCTCGGGCACGGTCAGCGCCGATTTGCTCATGGCCACCCCGGTGACCAGGCCCCACGAAAATACCGCGGGCAATGAGGGCGCGAAAAAACGCGCGCCGTCGAGAAAGGCGTTGCGTTCCACCTCGGCAAAGCGATGCCAGAGGCGCAACCACACCGGAGACGACTGTCGGGGTGTCATGGCGAGAAGAGAAGAGACGGCCACAGCAGGCTGCCGGATGCGGCATCGCCGTGAAGAAATGACCATCGGCCACGCTAGACGCGTGGCCGATGGCGGAGCCCCATTATAGGGCCGCGTGGATCGCTGGTAAGCGGCGGCTTAATTGCGATCCCGCAAGTGTTGTTTCGAGGTCAAAGGCGCGCGTATCCGTCACCCGATCCGTCACCCATCGCACGTCACGCTGGCTTGCCGACGGGCTGGGTGGGCGAGGCGGGCTGGGCCGCCTCGTCGTGGCCATCGTCGCCGCCGCCACCGGCCTGCCCCAGGTCCATGCCCGAGGTCTCGGGCAGCAGGGCCGCCGACACCATCACGAGCGCGTAGCCCACGCCAGCCACCATCGCGATGCCCAGCGCCAGCGACGTGCGGCCGCTGTTGAGCCAGCCCACGGCCAGCGGGAAGAACGATCCGATCACGCGGCCCATGTTGTACGACACGCCGTAACCGGTGGCCCGGATGCTGCTGGGATACGACTCCGAGATCGTGGCGCCAATGCCCGAGAACACGCCCTGCATCAGCACGCCCAGCGGAAAGCCCAGGAACAGCATCGACGTGTTCGACACTGGAATCACCATGTAGATCATGGCCATCACGAACGCACCCGCGGCAAACGCGATGTAGGTCAGGCGGCGTCCCCAGCGGTCAGTGGCATAGGCCCCCGCCACATAGCCCACCAGCGATCCCAGGATGGTCACCGCCAGATAGGTGCTGGTGCCGAACACCGACAGGCCGCGCTCGGTCTTCAGGAACGTGGGCAGCCACGTGGCAATAGCGTAGTAGGCTCCCAGCATGCCGCCCGACAGCAGGCTGCACAGCAGCGTCTTGCGCAGCAGCGGCTTGCGGAACACGCGCGCCAGGTCGGCACCGGGCGAAACGGCCGCGCGCTCGGCACGGCTTTTCAGGAAGACTTCAGGCTCCTGCAGGTTGCGGCGCAGGTAGACCACCACCAGCGCGGGCAGGATGCCCAGGAAGAAGCACACGCGCCACGCCGTCTCGGGTTCGAACAGGTTGAACGTGATGGCATAGGCGATGGCCGCGCCGCCCCAGCCGAACGAGTAGCTGCTGGCCGTGAAGCCCGAGTACTTGCCGCGATGGGCAGGATTGCGGATCAGCTCGGTCACCAGCACCATGCACAGCGATGACTCCCCGCCAAAGCCCAGGCCCTGCAGCATGCGGAACACCATCAGCTGCTCTGGCGAATTGGCCATGCCGCACAGGAAGCACGACACCGCGAACACCAGGATCGTCCAGCGCAGCACGCGTACCCGGCCAAAACGGTCCGCCAGCAGACCCGCCCCCACCGCACCCACCAGCGACGACACCAGCGTCCACGTCACGATGGCGCCCGCCATCGACTTGCTCATGCCCCACTGCGCGAGCAGCGTCGAAATCAGGAACGAATAGATCATGAAGTCGAACACGTCGACCGCATGACCCAGGAACGCCCCATAGAATCCCTTGCGCTCCGCGCGCGACAACTCCTTGAACCAGTCCAGCATGATTGCCCTCCCCTAGTGCCTTTTTGTTGGATTCAACGCAGTCCCGCCGGCGGCCTGAAACCGTGGCCGGCGTCTTCCAGCAGTTGCGCGAACCGCAGCGACGTGAGATCGCCGTAGCGCCGCGCCACGATCTGCACGCCCACCGGCAGGCCATTGCTGGCGGGGCCGATGGGCGCGACGGTCGATGGCAGGCCGCACAGTCCCGAATGGCCTGCCCAGAACAACTGCGACGTCAGCGGCCAGGGCTGGCCATTGACGGAAATCGTGCGCTGCCACGGCTCGCCCTGTTCGTCGAGCGGAAACGCCGTGGTGGACGCGGCCGGACACAGCAGCACGTCGTAGTCGCCGAAGAAGCGATTCCAGGCCCGGGCGAACGCCTCGCGCGCAGGCTGCATCAGCAGCCAGTCGCGGTGGCTCAGCGTGGCGCCGGAGTACTGCAGCGTCGAGTAGTCGGCGTCGCTACCGGCCCCATCACCGGCGGCGGCGCGCTCTCGGGCATCGGCGAACGCGGCGTCGTCCAAATGCAGCGAGGTCGTGGCACGCAGCAGCAGTACATACGTTTGCCAAAGCTGCGCCGCGTCGAAATCGGGTCGGACATTCCAGGTCACCTGCGCGCCGGCCTGCCCGAGCCATTGCCCAAGCTTTTCGATGGCTTCGCTGACCGGGGCGTCGACCTCGGCCAGCGGGTGCGAGGGCAGCACAGCCACCCTGAAATCGGCCAGGTGCGTGTGGTCGCACGGCGGCAGTTCCAATTGCCAGGCCGGTGCCATGGCCGCGTCGGGGCCGGCGATGGCGCGCAGCACCAGTTCCAGGTCGCGCGCGCTGCGCGCCACCGGGCCGGCCACATTGATGTCCTGCTCGGCAAACCCGGACCGGGCATTGCCATGGCCGCACAGCGGCACGATGCCGTGGCTGCTCTTGTGCGAAAACACGCCGCAGTAGTGCGCGGGATTGCGCAGTGACGACCCGATGTCAGAGCCCACGTCGAAATAGCTCATGCCGACGCAGACTGCCGCGGCGCTGCCGCCCGAAGATCCGCCCGGCGTGCGCGTGGGGTCGTGCGGATTGCGCGTGGTGCCGTAGATCGCGTTGTAGCTCTGCCAGTCGCGCAGGCCCATCGGCACATTGGTCTTGCCCAGCAGCACGGCGCCATGTGCACGTAGGCGCTCGACCACCGCGGCATCGGCGGCGGCGCGATGCGTGGCGCGAGCCGGCACGCCGCACGTGGTGGGCCAGCCGGCCACGTCGAACGATTCCTTGATCGAAAACGGGACGCCATCGAGCGGTCCGCGCGTCCGGCCCGCGTGACGGCGCGCATCGCTCTGCGCCGCCGCCTCGCGCGCCGCCTCGAAATCGGCCAGCACCAGCGCATTGATCGTGCCGTGATGCGCGGCCCAGGCAGCCTGGCACGACGCCACCAGCGCCTGCGCCGTGGTCTCGCCGCGCGCCAACTGCGCGGCGGCTACATGGGCAGGCATCCAGCGGACATCTGGAAGAGACGGGTCGGGCAGGGTCACAGGGGCTCCGTTGTTGTCATGGGCTGACGGATGTCGGGCACGGCGGCGCCGGTCAGCTTGATGGGGGCGATTTCTGGAAGCTACGCTCGGTATACTATATTCAGCATTCGCTAAATCACAAGGCAGTATTTGTGCCAAGGCGCGCTGCACCGCAGCGAAGAGTGACTCTACGCGGCCATTGGCGCGCCATCGCTTGCAACATAAGGGATTTCAATGAGGGCAAGCAGGCGGAATTGCTGACGCGACCAAGTCAGAGCGCCCTTCCGGTTGCGATCCGCGTCTGTGCATTCGCACCAGAATCGGGATGAGTTTGTATACCGTTTGGTGCAAACGCGGAACAGGAGCCAGCGTCAGCGGCGCAGCAATCCCACGAGTTCGTCGATATCGGGCAGCACGGCTTCGCGGCCAACGGCTTCGTCCGCCGAGGCGTCGAGCACGCCCTCGGCCAGCGCGCGCTTGCCCTGGTGCAGGTCGACGATGCGTTCTTCGATCGTGCCCGCCGTAATCAGGCGATAGACCGTGACCGGCCGTTGCTGGCCGATCCGGTGCGCGCGTCCCATGGCCTGGTCCTCGGCGGCCGGGTTCCACCAGGGGTCAGCGATCACCACGTAGTCGGCAGCGGTCAGGTTCAGGCCGAAGCCGCCGGCCTTCAGGCTGATCAGGAAGACGTCGCCGTCGCCGGCCTGGAACGCAGCCACGCGCTTTGTCCGCTCGGCGGCTGGCGTGGCGCCATCGAGGTACTGGCAGGCCAGGCCCGCCTCGTCCAGCGGCTGGCGCAGCAACTGCAGGAAATCGACGAACTGGCTGAACACCAGCGTCTTGTGGCCATTGGCCGCCAGCGTGGCGGCCAGCTCGGCGAACGCGCGCACCTTGGCGCCCGGGTGGTTGGTCTCTGGCGTCACCAGACGCGGATCGCACGCCGCGCGGCGCATGCGCATCAGTTGCGCCAGCACGTGGATGCGCGCGTCGGGCTCGGGCAGCTTGGCGGGCGCGCGGCGATCCTTCTTCGGCCGCAGCAGCGCGCGTTCGGCTTCTGACAGTGCCTGACGGCGCAGCGCCTCGTAGTGCGCCGCCTCGGCCGGTTCGGGCGCCACGCGAATCACCAGTTCGGTACGCGGCGGCAGTTCGTCCAGCACCTGCACCTTGGTCCGGCGCAGCACGAATGGCACGATCATCCGGCGCAGACGCACGCGCGGATCGCGTGCGCCGTTGCGTTCGATCGGATTGGCGAAATGCTCGTTGAAACGCACCAGCGACCCGAGCAGGCCCGGATTGCAGAAGCGCATGACGGCCCACAGTTCCGCCAGGCGGTTCTCGACGGGCGTGCCGGACAGCGCGATGCGGCAGTCGGCCTGCAGCGCGAACATCGCCTGCGCGCGCCGCGCCGACGGGTTCTTGAACGACTGCGCCTCGTCGGCCACCACGGTGTGCCAGTGGCGCTCGCAAAACGCGCGGCGCGCCTGCTGCAGCAGGTTGTACGAGACGATCACCAGATCGCCGGCGCCGGCCTGCTCGACAATCGCCTCTCGGTCGCCTTCGGCATAGACGTGGACTTGCAGCGACGGCGCGAAGCGGCGCGCTTCGGCCGCCCAGTTGCCGCACACCGATGTGGGCGCCACCACCAGCGCGGCGCCCGCTCCGGCGCGCGCCAGCATCACCGCCAGCGACTGCAGCGTCTTGCCCAGCCCCATGTCGTCGGCCAGGCAGGCGCCGAACCCGGCATCGGCCAGCGACATCATCCAGCGATAGCCTTCCACCTGGTACGGTCGCAATTCGGCCACCAGCGTGGCCGGCACCACGGCATCGCGCTCACGCGCTTCACGCAGGCGGCGCACGCGGGTACGGAAATGCGCATCGGGATCGATACCCACGCCCGCCAGCGCATCGTCGAGCCATGGCGTGGCCACCAGCGGCACGCGGATGCCGTCGCGCACGCCATCGCCCACGGCGGCCAGGTCGCGCAGGCGCTCGCGCAACTGGCGCGTCAGCGCCACGTACACGCCCTGCTCCATCGGGATAAAGCGCCCGGCATGGCCATGTGCCCATGCCACGAGCTTTTCCAGCGACAGCACCAGGCCCTCGGCCACCTGCAGTTCGCCCACGAGCTTGAACCAGTCGCTACCCGCCTGCTCCACGCTGATCGCCAGTTGCGGCAGATCGGCCGACAGCACACGCAGTTCGCGCCCGCGCGGCCATTCCAGGTCGATCACGCCGCGCAGGCCGGGCAGCGTTTCAACGGCGGTCAGCGCGTCCTCGGGGTCGTCCAGCGTCCAGTTCAGCTCGCCGCTCCCCGGCGCCTGCTGCACCAGGAACGGCAGCGCATCGAACACCTCGGCCACATGGGCCTGCTCGGCATCGAGATCGCGGCGAGTGGACACCGTCTCGCCGCCCAGCGTCGCCATCAGTTGCGCGCGGCCATGGCCCGGCGCCAAGCGCGGCCCGACCGGCCCCAGCGGCGTCACCACCAGCCGCAGGCTGATGCCCCGCCCCACCGGCGCCACTTCGGCACGCAGCCGCGATTCGGGATCGCGCTCGCGTGCCTGACCGGAACTGTCGGCATGGATCTGGAAATGGCCGGCCAGCGCCCGCAGCGTGCTGTCGAGCCGCGCCTGCGCGGTGGCGGGCACCGTCAGGCCCTGCGCGATCCACTTTGCGGCCTCCTGCTGGGCGGCCGTGAAGCGCACCACGCGTAGCCGGCGGGCGCCGTCCTGCAGCACCGTGACCAGCCGCAGCGCTTCGGCCTCCTGCTTCGCGGCGGCGGGCAGGAAGTCTTCCATCGACTTCGGCGCGCGCATCGGCGGCACGATGCGCAGCGTGAAACGGTCGCCGTCGCGCACGGCCTCCAGCGCGGGCGCCGCTTCCAGCACTTCCATCGGAATGGTGGGGGCATGCGCCAGCACCACGGCCGGATGGCCGACCAGCGCGACGATGGCGGCCGCGCGGTCCAGCACGAGCCGCCGGTTGCGTGAGGTGTCGCGCCGGATCGCTCGTGCCACGCGGTCATCCCACGGCGGGAGGGTGTCGTCGTCGGCCACGCGGGCCAGCGTCACCGGGCGCGGCTTGCCCCAGCCACGGGCGCCCCACGCCTGCTCCAGCGGCTCGATCGTGCCCACCTCGCCATCGGCGTCGAAGGTGATCGCCCAGAGCAGGCGGTGGCCCGCGCCGGCCGCGTCCGGGGTCGGCGCGTCGCCTGCCAGCGCTTCCAGGGCGCCCAGCGCGTCGCGCCAGCGGTCGTCGCCGGTGGATTCGTCGGGTTCGGAGAGGATGGGAGCGGACTGGGGCACGCGCGGCGCGGGTCGGTAAAGAACGTGCGATTGTAGAACGGCATCCCCCGCCAGCCGCGTTGGCACGCAGGGCCCCCCGGCTTACAATGACGCCTTTACGACTTTTGTTGGTGCAAAGGGAGACAACCATGTCGATGGCGGATCGCGACGGCAAGATCTGGATGGACGGCAAGCTGATTGAATGGCGCGATGCCAAGATTCACGTCCTGACGCACACCCTGCACTACGGCATGGGCGTTTTCGAAGGCGTACGCGCCTACAAGACCCCCGAAGGCACCGCGATTTTCCGCCTCAAGGAGCACACGCGCCGACTGTTCAATTCGGCCAAGATCTTCCAGATGGCCATGCCGTTCGATGAAGCCACGCTCGAAGCCGCGCAACGCGAGGTGGTACGCGCCAACAACCTGGAGTCGTGCTACATCCGCCCGCTGGTCTGGATTGGCTCGGAAAAGCTGGGCGTCTCGGCCAAGGGCAACACCATCCACGTGGCCATCGCCGCGTGGCCGTGGGGCGCCTACCTGGGCGAGGAAGGCCTGGAGCGCGGTATCCGCGTGAAGACGTCGTCGTTCACGCGCCACCACGTCAATGTGTCGCTGGTGCGCGCCAAGGCCAGCGGCTACTACATCAACTCGATCCTGGCCAACCAGGAAGCCACCGGCCTGGGCTACGACGAGGCGCTGCTGCTGGACACCGACGGCTACGTGAGCGAAGGCTCGGGCGAGAACGTGTTCGTGGTGCGCAATGGCGTGATCTACACGCCGGACCTGGCCTCGTGCCTGGACGGCATTACCCGTGACGCCACGCTGACGATTGCCCGCGACCTGGGTATCGAGGTGCGCGAAAAGCGCATCACGCGCGACGAGATGTACTGCGCGGACGAAGCGTTCTTCACCGGCACCGCCGCCGAAGTGACGCCGATCCGTGAACTGGACGACCGCGTGATTGGCGAAGGCCGCCGCGGCCCGGTGACCAAGCGCATCCAGGACGCGTTCTTCGCGGCCGTGGGCGGCACCGACGAAAAATACAAGAAGTGGCTGACGCTGGTCTGATCCGGCGCGGTCCACAATCCATCCATCCCTGCAAGACCATCGCAATACCATGACGCAAACTGCAACCGTCGTCGAAATCGGCGCTGAAGACATTCCGCTGCACTGCCCCACCGGCAATACGCCGGCCTGGAACTACCATCCGCGCGTGTTCCTGGACGTGGTGGACACCGGTGAAGTGCGCTGCCCGTACTGCGGCACCGTGTACAAGCTCAAGCCGGGCAGCGTGCTGAAGGGTCACCACTGACCCGCCCGGCCCACGCCACTTCCCGCCGCTTTGACCTGACGCCCCGGGCCGCCCAGCGCCCCGGGGCGTTGCCATGCCCGGGTACACGAAGAAGGGCCACGCAATACCCACTTTCATGAGAAAAGCCCTCGTTATCGCCCCCAACTGGATCGGCGACGCCCTGATGGCGCAGCCGCTGTTCGCGCTGCTCAAGGCGCGTCATCCGCGCCTGGTCATCGACGCGCTGGCCCCGAAATGGGTCGCTCCCGTGCTGGCGCGCATGCCCGAGATCAGCCAGGTGTTTCCGAGCGACCTGGCGCACGGCAAGCTGCAGCTCAGCGCGCGGCTGATGTTCGCGCAGCAGCTCAAGCACGAAGGCTACGACGTGGCCTATGTGCTGCCCAATTCGCTGAAGTCGGCGCTGATTCCGTTCCTGGCGGGCATTCCGCTGCGCATCGGCTATCGCGGCGAGGCGCGCTTCGGCATGCTCAACGTGCGCCACGCCAATCCGCCGCGCGATAAGCGCCCGCCGATGGTGGAGCACTACGCACGCCTGGCGCTCAAGCCCGGCGCGCGCCTGCCCGAATCGATTCCCGACCCGCAACTCAAGGTGGACCCGGCGCGCATGGCCGCCACGGCCCAGCGCTTCGGCATCGCGCCAGGCACTCGCGTGATCGCGTTCTGCCCCGGCGCGGAATTCGGCCCGGCCAAGCGCTGGCCCGCCGCGCACTTCGCAGCACTGGCGCAGATGCTGCGCCGGTCGTACCCGTACGCGCAGATCGTGACGCTGGGCTCGGCCAAGGACGCGGAGATCGCGGACGAGATCGTCCAGGGCGCGCCGTTCGTGCGTAATCTCTGCGGCCAGACGTCGCTGGACGATGCCGTGGACATGCTGGCGCTGTCAGAGGCCGCCGTCTGCAACGATTCGGGCCTGATGCACGTGACCGCCGCGCTGAACCGGCCCCAGGTGGCCGTCTATGGTTCCAGCGACCCCCGCCACACGCCCCCGCTGTCACAGGCAGCGAGTATCATGTGGCTTCAACTCGAGTGCAGCCCCTGCTTCAAGCGCGAGTGCCCGCTGGGCCACCTGCGTTGCCTGAAGGAGATCGAACCCGAAATGGTGTTCGTCGAGCTACGCAAGCTGCTGCACCGCCCCTGACCCGACCACCATGCCTCGTTTCGCCCGCCTGTTCGATTCCGCCGAAGACATCGTCGATGCCTTCCGTGAAGCCATGAAGTTGCGCGATGCCGATGGCGCGCTGCGACTCTGGCTGGACGAAGACTCGGTCACCTGCGTGATGCCCGACGGCCAGCGCCTGATCGGCCATGAAAACCTGCGCCAGGCATTTGCGCAGCTGCTGGAAGAGCAGCCGGTGCTGATCGATGCCATCGAGACCAGCAGCCATTCGTCGCTGGGCGTGTCGATCTTCGACGTCACCGAGGCGCTGCGCTTTGGCGAAGGCCGCGTGGAAGCCGACCTGTTCGTGCACACCACCTACGTGCTGATGCAGAACCACGAGGGCTGGCGCCTGGCGCATATCCACTGCAGCCCGGCCAACGCGGTGCAGGTGGCCGCCGTGGCCGCCGCGCCGGGACAGGCCCTGCACTGACCGCAGTGCAGGCCATGACTCTGGGCAACACGTTCGGCGACACTTTCCAGATGCCCTGGTGGCTGCGTGGCGGCCACGCGCAGACCATCCTGCCCGCGCGCTTCACGCGGCATCGCCGCATCGCGTTCCGCCGCGAACGCTGGCAAACCCCCGACGACGACTTCATCGACCTGGACTGGACCACACACCCGGTGACACCTGGGGCGCCGCTGGTGGTGATGTTCCACGGCCTGGAAGGCAATTCCCGCAGCCACTACGCGCAGACGCTGATGACGGCGCTGCGCGACCGTGGCTGGCAGGGCGTGATTCCGCATTTCCGGGGCTGCTCGGGCCAGTTGAACCAGGCGCCGCGTTTTTATCATTCGGGCGATTCCGCCGAGATCCGCTGGGTCCTGCACCGCCTGCGCGACCAGTTGCATATCACCGAGCCCGGCCGCGAAATGCTGGCCGTCGGCATCTCGCTGGGCGGCAACGCGCTGCTGCGCTTTCTTGGCGAAGACGGCCGCGACGCGAGCTTTCTGCGTGCGGCGGCCTCCGTGTCGGCGCCGCTCGATCTGGCAGCCGGCGGCGCGGCTTTGTCGAGCGGCTTCAACATGATCTACACGCGCATGTTCCTGCAGACGCTCAAGGTCAAGTCGCTGGCCAAGCTGGAGCAGTTTCCGGCGCTGTTTGACCGCGACACCATGATGCGCAGCCGCGACCTGTACGCGTTCGACAACGTGGTGACAGCACCGCTGCACGGCTTTCGCGATACCGACGACTACTGGACGCGCGCCTCCAGCAAGCCGATCCTGGGCGAGATCCGCGTGCCGACGCTGGTGCTCAATGCCCGCAACGACCCCTTCCTGCCGGCCCGGCACCTGCCAGGCCCCACCGATGTCAGCGCCGACGTGCTGCTGGAGCAGCCCGAACACGGCGGCCACGTGGGCTTCATGACGCCGCGCGGCGGACTGCTCAGGCAACTGCCGCTGTTCCCGATGGCCGGCCACATCGAATGGCTGCCCGCGCGCATACTGGACTTCTTTGACGGCGTCGGCAAATAAAGGAGACACCATGGATGAAGTGGTAAAGCAAGCCATGGCGCGCTGGCCAAACGTGCCGAACTGCTTTGGCTGGCTGGCGCTGGACCGTCGCGGCCAATGGCGCATGCGCAACGAGTTCGCGCAGCAGCATGGCCTGTCGGGCGACCCGATCCGCCACGAGGCGTTGATTGCCTTTATCGAGCGCAACTACACGCACGATGGGCACGGCGCGTGGTATTTCCAGAATGGCCCGCAGCGCGTGTTTGTCTCGCTGGCGTACGCTCCGTGGATCGCGCGCCTGCATAACGGCGTGCTGACCACATCGTCGGACAAGGCGTTCACGCCCACCGCCTGCTTTGCCGACGAGCACGGCAATGTGGTGCTGTCAGGCACTGTGGAAGGCATGGACGGCGAGCAGGCAGCAGTGCTGCACGATCACGACCTTGACGCGTTCAGCACGGCCAGCGACTGGCACGGCGAAGCGTGCGGCGCCGCGCTGGGCGTGTTCCATTACGGCGGGCGTGATCTCGATATCGAACCGATCGTCGAGGCGGAAGTGCCGAAGCGGTTCGGCTTTGTCAGGACACCGGTCGCGGAGCAGGCAGCCTAGTCGGGCCGCCTGATTGCCGTTTGGCTTGCCGCTAGTTCGGCATGCCCTTGTTGTCCTGGCGATCTTCCTTGTACTGCAGCTGCAACTGGTGCAGCCGCGCATCGACTTCCGAGAGCGTGTAGAAGTCGCCGTCGCCGGCCTTGCGCGCGATCTGAAGCTGCTCGATGGCTGCCTGGTACGAGCCATCCATCGCATACTTCTCGGCCAACGCCTGATGCTGCTGCAGGCGCTTGCCCTGCGCGGCATAGGCACGCGCCAGCATCTCCCACCATTCCGAACGGCCGGTTTCCTCGCGCGTACGCGACCGGAGGAAGGCCACCGCATCGTCAAGTCGGTTCGACGCCAGCAACGTGTCGGCATAGGTCACGGCCGCCGCGTGCGATAGCGGGAACGCCTTCAGCGTGGCGGCCGCCTGCGTCAGTGCTTCCTGCGTGCGGCCCTCGCTGCGCGCCAGTTCCACGGCCATCACATCGAGCATCGGCGTGCCTGACGTGGCGCCCGGAATCGTGCCGTACAGGCGCCGCGCTTCGGCCAGGGCCTTCTCGGCGTCGGTAAAGCGTCCGAGTTTCTGGTTGGTGAACGCGATGCCGTAGTAGACGGCGGGCAGCCGCACTGCCGATACCGTGTTCAGTTGCGCCTTGAACGACGCCAGCAGGTTGCGCAGGTCATTGGGCGTGGGCGACTGCAGCACCGCCGCGCGCACACGTGCGAATTCGTAGTCGGGCGTATTGCCGACCTTGCGCGCGGTGACGTGGCGCACACGGTCCTGCATGTCGGCAATCCGCTCGGAGGTCAGCGGGTGGGTGCGCACGTAGGCGGGCACGGAATTGTCCGAGATACCCATCACGCGCTGCAGCCGCTGGAAGAAGTCCGGCATGCCCTGCGGATCGAACCCGGCGGCCGTCATGATCTGGAAGCCCACGCGATCGGCCTCGCGTTCGGCGCCGCGCGAGAACGACAGCTGGTTGGCAATCGCCGCGCCCTGCCCGCCCATCGCCAGCGCCGCCGCCGCATCGCCGCTCTTGGTAGCGGCCAGCCCGGCCAGCACCATCGACGCCAGCGCAATCCACATCGACTGGTCCTGGCTGGTAATGCCGCGCGCGATATGCCGCTGCGTGACGTGGCCGATTTCGTGGCCCAGCACCGACGCCAGTTCGGACTCGGTATCGGACTGCACCAGCAGCCCGGTATGCACGCCGATAAAGCCGCCCGGCATGGCGAACGCGTTGATCGAGCGGTCACGCACGCCGAACAGCTCGAAGCCGGTGGCAAACGTGCCTGCGCCGTTCGACCCCGCGATGTTCATGCGGCGCGCGGCCTGCACCAGTCGATATCCCAGTGCGTTCAGATAATCGTTGAGCAGCGGGTCGGACACGTAGTCGGGATCGCGCCGGATGCTGCGCATGATCCGGTCGCCGAGGCGCTTTTCCATGTCCGGCGACAGCGATGCCGTGGACGGGTCGCCCAGGTCGGGCAACTGGATGCCAGCACCCTCCACCACCGTGTTGCCGCTGCGCAGTCCGAATTCCGATTTCTGGCCCGCGCGGACGCTGCGGTTGAGGTTGTCATAGACCTGGTCGCTGACACCGCCGCCGATGTCCGGGGCGGCGCTCGGTGCCGTCAGCTTCGGAATGCCCGGCGCGGCCTGCGTGCCTGACGACACCCCGGACGTAGCCAGCTTCGCATTGGCCGCCGTCGCTGCGCCGGACCGGGGTGCCTGCGACGGGGTCGCGGCCGGCGTCGACTGCGGCCAGGCTGGCGCCGCCATCGTCAGCACGAGCACGGCCGCCAGCGCACGTGCCGCATGTGACGCACGGACGGCCGGCAAGGCGTGATCGTTGGCGCTGGGTGGGGCGCTGGAGCGGGCGTGGGCACTCGACCGGACGGGCAGGCGGCGAGGCCATGATGTCTTGAGCATGTTGCTATGATAGCGGCCTCCGGATGCCGTTCCCATCGGGCAAGCCCCAGCGCGCGTTGCCGTTGTTTTGCGTCACGATGCGCCCCGGTGGCGGCGTGTTCCCGCACCGTTCCACCTGCGGTCGTACCGCCCGCATCCACCCGTACCCAAGCCCTTTTATTCCTTCGCGACCATGAGCCAACTCACCCACTTCGACACCGCCGGCCGGGCCCACATGGTCGACGTCGGCAACAAGTCCAGCACGCACCGGGTGGCCGTGGCCACCGGCACCATCACGATGCTGCCCGAGACCTTCGCACTGGTGCGCGATGGCACGGCAAAGAAGGGCGATGTGCTGGGCATTGCCCGCGTGGCCGCCATCATGGCCACCAAGCGCACGTCGGACCTGATTCCGCTGTGCCACCCGATCGGCCTGACACGCGTGGCAGTGGACTTCGCACTCGATGCCCCCAGCTCGACCATCGCCTGCATCGTGCGCACCGAGACACACGGCCAGACCGGCGTGGAGATGGAAGCACTGACCGGCGTGCAGGTGGCCCTGCTGACGATCTACGACATGTGCAAGGCCGTCGATCGCGGCATGGTCATCGGCAATGTGAAGCTGCTGGAGAAGCATGGCGGGAAGTCGGGCGACTGGGTGGCGGGAGGCTAAGTAGTTGTTTTGTAAGCCTTAGCCCGAGACGAACCATTGGCTACCGGATTTACTAGCAGCATCGCTGGCTTGACCTGCGAAAGCACCAGGGAGTGGCGAAACATCGATCTTGTCCAAATTCTGTCCAAGTGAGGATGGGAGATGGCATCGATAAGACATCGAGGAAGCAGGTGGCAGGCGCGGGTAACACGGATCGGGTTCCCGCCCGAAGTGAAGTCTTTCGAGACACGGCAGGACGCCGAACGTTGGGCAAGGTCTATCGAATCGGAGATGGACAAAGGTAGCTACGTCAGCCGAACCGAGGCGGAGGCGACCACGCTTGGACAGATCCTCCAACGGTACATCGCAGAGGTTTGCCCTTTAATGCGAGGCGGGGCTGACGACACCATCCGGCTGCGTGCGATGTGTCGGACCAGATTTGCGAGGCTCAGTATGGCTGCGCTGACCCCGATGGCAATCGCCACGTATCGAGATGACCGCCTGAAGCAAGTGAAGGCGGGGACGGTAATCCGCGAACTGGCCTATTTGTCGGCGATCATCAACCACGCTCGTCGAGAGTGGGGGATCAATGTCCCAAACCCGGTCGCATCTGTTCGCAAGCCGTCAGCGCCGCAGGGGCGTGACAGGGTACTGTCGGCGGAGGAAGAAGCCCGCTTGCTGACTGCATTGGCCCCTACCGGTCGTCGAAATCCGTGGCTACGCCCAATGGCAATCCTGAGCCTGGAATCGGCAATGCGGCGGGGTGAACTTCTGCAACTTCGCTGGGCAAATATCAACTTGGAGGACCAGACGGCATTCTTGCCTGTGACCAAGAATGGCACGGCGCGGACAGTGCCCCTGTCCTTGAAAGCTGTGGCTCTATTGCGCGACTTGCCAAGGTGCATCGATGGAAGCGTATTCCCGATCAATGCCCCGGCCCACCATAAGGCATTTAAACGGGCATGCAAACGGGCTGGACTGGTGGACCTGAACTGGCATGACCTTCGTCATACGGCGATCACTCGGCTGGCCACAAAGCTGCCAAATCTGATCGAACTCGCGGCAGTATCTGGACACCGCAGCCTGACGATGCTGAAGCGGTACTATCATCCGTCTGCGGTCGATCTGGCGAAAAAGATCCGTTGATCAGGACCGTGAAATGTCACACTCACTCGCACAACGTGAGACCACACTTCACGGCTTAGAACTGTCCGTGCTGACGGTCAGCGTGGCTTGAGCGAGCAATCAATGACTCGAGGTGCTACTTCGCACCCCCCGAGAGTAACAAGCAGTGATAACTCTGGTCTGTGAACGCGATACACGCGAGATCGGGATCCGGGTACATCGCTTCCCAGCACTGATTTCTTCCCACTCTGCCCGTAGCATTTTGGATAGTTTGCTATCAACGGCAGGCCGCGCTGTGTTGGACTGCACCGCTAACTCGCCGGCCTTCGGAGAAGTAGCGCACGTACGCGGAAGCGCTCAGTGCGTCCTGGCCGTAACACCAAAATGCAAGTAGCTCCCGCCCATCAAGTCCGTTAGTCCCTGAAGCGCCACTTCAATGTTCCCACAATGGGAACTTGACTAGCCCAGCACACAGGGGTACATTTGTTCCCACGTCGTGAACAGATAAAAATATGAAATTGCACGGTAGGAACAGGCTGCAGGAGCTGTTCGGACTGGATGACCAGACCGACAGGTGGCTTCGCGCCTGGATTTCAGAGGTAGCGAGTGCAAACTGGAAGCAAGCCAAGGATGTGCTTCGTCAGTTTCCTCAAGCGAAATGGGTTACAGACAACGTTGTCCAGTTCCACGTAGAGCCTCAGGCGGCGTGGATTGAGGTGGCGATGTCATTCTCACCTCCCGTGGCCGTCGTATGCGATCTGAAGCGCACAAAATAGCGATGTTAATGGACACCAAAGTAATCCGTTCCGAAGAGCAGCATCAGGCATATCTTGCCGAGATGCAAAGTTTGATAGCAGGCAACCCGAGGCTTGGGAGTCATGAGGCTGAGCGCCTGGAGTTGCTGTCTGTACTGATTGAGGCGTACGAGAACCAGAAGTATCCGGTTGAAGCTCCGGACCCGATTGATGCAATCCTTTTCCGGATGCAGGAGCAGGGCCTAAAGCAAGCCGATCTTGTCCCCTATTTCGGGACACGCAGCCGAGTTTCAGAGGTTCTAAGCAGAAAGCGCCCCTTGACGATCCCTATGATTCGCGCCCTTTCTAGCGGTCTTGGGATTTCGGCAGAGACGCTTCTGGGAGTTGAGCCTGCAGATGCTTCGCGACCACGAAAGGATGAAGTGGATTGGAGTGGATTTCCTGTTAAGGAAATGATTGCGAGGGGCTGGCTTCAAAGAATCGCGAGTAAGGCCAAAGGGTCTACGGAAGACCTTGTTAAGGGTTTTATCGCGGATGCAGGCATGCAGCTTGGAACAGCCGCCTTCCGACGCTCCTTGCATGGTGACGCCTACTCACCAAGTACGAGGTACGCGCTGCATGCGTGGCTAGCCAGGGTCATCCAAAAAGCGAGGGAAAAGAAGGGAAGCTTGGGGAGATTTGATCATGCCGGATTTTCGCCTTCGTTTTTGCGCGATCTGGTCCAGCTTAGTTGGTCAGACCAAGGCCCAGCACTTGCAGTCGAATTCCTCGAAAAATTTGGCATTGCAGTGGTCGTTGAGCCACCCCTCAAGGGAACCTTGCTTGACGGCGCAGCCTTGCATGACACGGATGGCACACCAATTATCGGGCTCACTTTAAGGTTCGATCGGCTAGATAATTTTTGGTTTACCCTGCTGCACGAGGTCGTACACTTGTGGAAACACGTAAGTCAAGAAGAGACCTTTTTGGATAACATGGATTCCTCATCAGAGGATCGCATGGAACTTGAGGCTAATCGGATCGCAAAGGAAGCATTAATACCTCGGGTAACCTGGAAACGTAGTGAAGCGTATCTAAATCCAAGCAGTGAAGCTATTGACAAGCTCTCCAGGGAGCTAAAGATTCATCCCGCAATTATTGTAGGCAGACTAAGGAAAGAGCGGGAAAACTACACTTTGTT
This sequence comes from Cupriavidus pauculus, assembly GCF_022179805.1. Taxonomy (GTDB): domain Bacteria; phylum Pseudomonadota; class Gammaproteobacteria; order Burkholderiales; family Burkholderiaceae; genus Cupriavidus; species Cupriavidus pauculus_E. The sequence goes on from NZ_BPUO01000002.1 coordinate 392,413, forward strand.
TACCGAATTCGTTGGCCAGAACCAAGTGCGGAAGCACTTCAATTTGTCAGGAGTGGAGATCTAGTATGAGTCTCAAATACGTTCCGGTGATGGCTGCGAAGCGTGGCGAGTTTACAGCCTTAGCCAATCTCCGCACCTCGATCTCTGAGAAGATCATTCCGGTCTTTGAATTGCCATCAAAGAAGCCGGAGGCCATCCAACATGAGAAGAAGATTGCCCGCACTGCTATTGGCGCGGGAAAGGCATGGGCGAACCGCTTAGCGTTCCTGGACATCTCCAAATGGAGCCCGGACGCGCGTACTGAGAGTGGAATCCACGTCTTGGAATTTGCGTTCGGTCAGTTCCGCACTGAAGGAGTTGTGGTCCAGCCCGTTGTCGGATATGACCGCTGGGACGACCCTGCTTATAGCCTAGCATTGAAGAATATCAGGAAGGCGTATCAGATCACCCCCTGCATTCGCCTTGACTTGGAAGCAATCAAAGAAGACCTGGGCGATCTGGTGTATTTCGAAGGCAGGATGCAGGAAATTCTGGACGGACTTGATGTTGGCCCGGAGAACTGTTATGTGATGGTGGACTTTGGAGATGTCTCGAAGACTGCTGTGCCCGACATCATCCAAGCTACCGAAGACGCGGTTCAGGCGCTGCGTTCGATGGGATTTGGCCCAGTAGTTGTCGTCGGTGGCTCAATGCCCGCAGGAGTGAACGAAGCCGTAGATGCACCTGACACTGAGGGATGCATCCCACGTATCGAAATGTGGGCGTGGAAAGCGGTATTCTCTGGCCTGAAGGATGAAGGTATCGTCTTCGGCGACTACCTTATCCGGAGCCCCAAAGCCGCAGAAGGAGTGATCGCACCTGACGCAAATGGCAAAATTCGCTATACGATCGAAAATCAGACCTTCATCGTCCGAGGCCACACGAAGAGGCTGGACTCCCTGACAGTCCAGCACAAGGATCTTGCACAGAAGCTAGTCGCGTCTGCCCATTACATGGGCCCCTCGTTTAGCTGGGGTGACTCGGAGCTCTTGAATTGCAGCCTGGGGCTCAAGGAACTTCGCGAATCCACGGTCATGATCGCCGTTGACAGCAACCATCACATTCACACAGTAGTGGCGGAAGTATCGGAGCATCAGAGCAAAGTTCTCGCGGCCATCGCTACAACCCCGGAGAACATTGAGTAAGACAGTAGAGCGCTTGCCGCGCCTGCCCTTGGGGCGGTACGTCGCCAGATGTACCGCTCCAGCTCCTCGAGGACGTATCGCCAGCGCAGGCCCCCGGCCGTCCACAGTGTAGTCACACTGTTCGGATTAGCAGCAGGGCTTACCTGCCCAACATACCTCCCTCCACTGTAGAAGTCCCTTAGAGTGACAGGGAGGGGTACGGTGCCAGTCAGCCTCGGCGAGCGAGCCAGCGACCCTGCCCAGCGGCACCGCCCTTGACTAAGTTATCGACCTCGACGCATCTCCCCTCAATTGCGTGCTGCGTGCTTCAGTTGCTCTTTCAGTCTCTCGATTTGATTTTTGAGCAATCCATTCTCATCCTCAAGGCTCTTAATTCTATCTTCCTTCCTGTTGCTCATTTTTGGAAATGATAGAAGCATATCAAGCTCATCCTTGAAGGGCATTATAGGTTGATAGAGTTTATGAAACGCTCGCCCGACAGCACCTCTGAATAACTCCAAAATCGGCGCATGCTCACCGGATGAGAGCACGTGGCTCGTTGCAATTCCGGGGTACGGATCAATATAGACGATTTTGCTGATTCCGAGTTGATAGGCTTTCTTTGCGCACAGTTCACAAGGGCTTGCTGTAGTAAATAGGACGCCACCCTGCAGCTGCTGCCCACCGTATTTCGAAATCTGGAGAAAAGCATTTTCTTCAGCATGAAGTGACCGGGTGTGAACTTGGTTCTTTTCCTTGTCCACCTCATTCTGTAGATCCTTAAAACAGAAGCAAAGATTCCTACCATTCAGTGTCTTCGAGCCTAAGGCTCCAGAGAATTTATGTGAGAGCACTGCTCGGAAGGTGCCATCGTTCTTTTCATAGTGACTGTACGCTTTCTCGTCGATGCCATTGAGTAAATCATCGGCACTGCGTAAGAGGCATGGAACCTGGCCCTGAGCGGAATTATTCCACCCCACTGCCTTTACCGAATAGTTTGCATCCGTAACTACCGCTCCGACTTGCCGCGAAATACACCCGGAATTGTGCTTAACGCTGTAAGCGATTTGCATCCCACTCTCAATCGATGTAGGCATAATCAATCCGGGATGCATCATTAATGATACATACCACGCCAATTGACATCTAAGTTGGCTGTGCCCGTACTGATCGGTACGTGGATTGTTTACGTGGATATCCGCTATCTCAATACACTTCTGGATATTCTGGGATGTATATTTTCTGTAACCGCTCAACTTATCAGGATACTCCTTGGCATCGAGATCAAGAATCTGCTGATCGGAGAATTTTCGACTATTACGCAAATGTGAAAGTCGATTCTCATTAGCTGTGTTGACAGCGAGCAAATGAAAATCTGCGTATCTTTCCTTGAGGAACATGGCCTCATAGGGATTCCGAATCGCGTCGATCACAATGTAGCAAGGCACACCCTCTTGGCGAGACACAAACCGGGCCGACTTGATGACCTTATTAATCGTTACGGAGAGACTAAATATCTTATCAGGATCGAACTTGCTATTGTTAGCGCATCCTGACGTCCTGATGTTATCTCCCACTATCTGATAGACCCTCGTATAGGCATCAATCGAGAGTTTTTTCAGATGTTCTCGGAGCTGATCAGAAAATAATGGAAGCCATTCAAAATAAATTTGATAGGCCACCTTCTTCTTGTTTTCTTGAGACTCAACTGTATCGTCCTTAGCACCCAAGTAATCCTTTATTCTTGCGTGCGCCTCCTCATACTCTGGTTTGAAGCTCCTGAGCTTCTCCCTAACATCTGGAAGATTGTCCCCGAGGATTTCGGCGACAAGTTTTGTAAACTCAGCAAAACTCAATACAAGAATATAACGCGTAATGACAGATCTCACTTGCAGCCATTTGAAAGGGTGCCAATGGGGCTCAAGGTAACGCTTAACTATTCTGAACTTTCTTGCCTCATTTCCGGTGTAGTGCGAAGCTCCGGCTTCTGGCAAATTTCGTAGATCGCCCGACAAAATCTGAGCAGTGGTGGAGCACCCGGAGCCAGTCCTACCTGTCAGTCCAATAACTATGAAATCACTGGACTCCTTAAATACATTCTCCAAGGCAACCGAAACCTTTTCCACATCCTCCAACATCTTCCATCTCCTTGTTGCTTATTTTTTCATTCAAAGCATTCTAGCAGTATTGACAGCCAGAGGGATCTTTCCGAATTTGCTTTCTTGAGCAGCTAACATGGGGCCGCCAAGCTTAGCTCGAAAACTGCGGCAGTTGCGTACCGTGTTGTCCACGCCAGGCACCGTAGGGGCTCGCCACCCCAAGAGGCTTTGGGGATCTGGCCAAGATAATGAGATTCCGTGGGGATAATGAGCTTTCGTCACGAGCAGCGGCGCCCCCCCATAGCTAGGTACTTACTTCGGAAACAACCCCCGTTTCTGCAGAGGTCGCCCACCCCTTACCCCCAGTACCTTTGGAAACCATGACCCTTTTCGGGGAAAGCCTGAAAGGCATAGGGGGTACTTTTTTTGGGAGTCTGAATATCTGGGGACGGTTTCCAGCGTGCAAGGCTCAACAACAGCAATAGCTCAAGGGCTTTAACCCTTTTTTGAAGATCGATTCGATTCGACTAGGGGGGGGTACTTGGGCAGAGCGGTCGGAAAAATCCTGACAGCGTCACCACAGCGAAACCCCAGGGACAGATCGAGGACCGTCCGAGGGACACGTTGAGAGAACTCAAGGAAATCCGTGGCTGATCTTCAAGACACTGAGGAGTACGGAATCGGTCCCTTTCGTACCCAAGTCGCACGATATGTACGAAAGTAAGCCTAGACAAATTTCGTACATAGAGTATTATTCGTACATCTCTTTCGTACACATTAGCCCCATGTCCAGAGTCTTCGCTTACTGCCGCGTCTCCACCTCCGATCAGACGACCGACAACCAGGTCAGGGAAATCGAAGCGGCTGGGTTTGCCATTCAGGCGAAGCGCATTGAGATTGAGGTGGTGAGCGGGTCCGTCGCTGCGTTTGAGCGCCCTCGCTTCTCGCGTCTGGTAGATCGCATGGAAAGCGGGGATGTCCTCGTCGTGACCAAGCTGGACCGACTGGGCCGCAATGCGATGGACGTGCGGAGCACCATTGATAGGCTGGCTGCTGATGGCATCAGGGTCCATTGCTTGGCCCTTGGGGGCGTGGACCTTACTAGCGCAGCGGGACGGATGACTATGCAAGTCCTTGCCGCCGTGGCTGAGTTTGAGCGGGACCTGCTCATCGAGCGCACGACCGCAGGTATCAGTAGGGCGAAGGCCGAAGGCAAGGCCTTTGGACGGCCCTCAGCGCTCTCGTTGGCGCAACAGGATGCTGTGCGCTCTCAACTCGCCCAAGGCGTCTCTGTGGCCCAGCTCGCGAGGGACTTCAATACAACTCGCCAGACCATCATGCGTATCCGCGCCAAGGACCAGGCGATCTCAGTTTCTATCTGATGCCCCTTGTGCCCCTGAGGAAGCGGGACCGAGAAGGGATGCTCCACAGCAGCAGTCTAGCTTGGAGTCTCGAAATTCGCGGCCAGTATCTCTGCCCCAACAGTTAGCCCCACGGGGCTGGCCCTACATCCCTCCGTCATAGGCGCGTTGACGTGGACTTCAATGTCGTCAAATGCCGCCGTAGCCCGCTCGCTCGCTCCGCACAACCTCCTTGCGGACATATGCATTCGCCACCGTCACCAAGCAATGCCGTCACTCCGTCTTGGACCGAAACTCTGATGTGATTCGATCTGATTTGATCTGATCTGATATCACAATCGAAGTAACCAATTCCCGCATGGATCATATCACGCTAATTCAAATGATTCCCGAGGGCCACGGGAGGTGATTAGGAGGCATGCACGGTCGCACGACTATCATTCATTTGTCACCGCTATCGAGAATATCGACATGAAGAGAATCAAACCCCCGATTTACCCGTGGCAGCAAGAACCCCTCTTTCCGCAAAAGCAAAAACATCACTCACTCGGAGTCCCAGTAACATCGGAGATGTACTTAAAAATACAGTGGATTATTAATAACAAGCCCGGCTATAGATCCATGCGAGCGTTTGCCGTGACAGCTCTTTCCAATGAAATAGAGCGGACACTAGCAGAGCTTGATATCAAGTGAGTATGCGCACCATGGATGCCGACGAGTTCTCTGTAATAGCCACGGAGGCAGAGGAGAACGACAGACCCATCAATGGGATGCGGGTAGCCGCAAGCGAGTCAGCTCGCGAAATGATCATCGACATTACTGGTCAGCTACTAGTTTTGGAAGACTACTATGAAATGCGCGAAAGGAAACGAAAAAAGACTGATCAACGCCTATTCGAGCAACAGGTCGAAGCAATTATATGCGACCTAATTCATCGTGATCTTACGAGACCTGGAAAATCCATTGCAGTACCATTCACCAAGGCCATCCTTGGTTCAAAGGATAGGTATCGCTCTCCCATATTGAACAAGACCCTTCCAACGGTCATCCGGAATATGGCGATGCCTGAAATGGACTTCCTTCAGCTAGAACTGGGATTTCCTCGTGCCTTTACCGAGCGGCCCGGTAGACAAACGACGATCAGAGCGAGTGATCGGCTGCGGGGACTCGCCTCACATTACGGTATTGGGCTTAAGGACTTGGGCATCCAGCTGGGTGGGGAGACTATCATCCTAAAGGAAACCAACAGCGGCCCCTTCGACAGGGGCGGACGCATCCAATACGTAGACACTGCTGATACGAATCGGTATCGGGAAGAGATGAGGCGAATCAATGCATTCCTAAGCGAAGCCGACATCAGTCTGCTGACCACCTCAAAGCCGATTGATGCAAATGATCGTTATCTCGTGAGGGTATTCAACGACGGAAGCTTTGCAAGAGGTGGCCGATTGTTTGGTGGATTTTGGCAAACCCTTTCGAGACAGGACCGGCAAGATTTGATCTTGATAGACGAAAACGACACCGTGACCCTGGACTATGGACAGATGGCACCTCGAATTCTCTATGGAATGAAGGGTGTTCAGCCTCATTTTGATGATGCCTACGCAATACCGGGACTCGAAGCGTACCGTACCGGAGCGAAGAAGGTTTTCAACTCCATGATCCACCCGGAAAAGACGTTATCACGCAAGCCCAGAGGGACTAAAAGCCTCCTGCCCCCTTGGCCTATTAAGAAAATAATGGACACCATAACGACATTCCACAGCCCGATTGCCGACCTTTTCTTCGCCGACAAAGGAATGGAAGTCTTTTTCATTGAGAGTCAGATTCTGGTTGCAGTGCTGCTCAAATTATGTGATCTCAATATTGCCGCCCTACCCATTCACGACGCGATTATTGTGGCCGATCATCATCAGGGGCAGGCCCAATCAATTATGCATGACACTTTCCTGACTATGACCGGCATCGAAGGAACTGTCAGCATCGAAAGCCCTAACTGATGGCGAATCTTGGCAATATGGGTCCAGTCCATAGCGGAGTCTGATTTCAGAATTACCATACACCCTACAAGACAGTACAGCAATGAATCTATAGACGTATCCATAGACAGATCATCATTGATGCTCTATGGATAGACAGATCATCTACTCTATAGAGATATACTAATACCATTATACTTAGATCTCTTCACCTTCCCTTATGAGGGGCCCATAGGGAAACTAGGTTTGCTTCGGAATGCCTGCAATCAAGGAAGACCGGAGACTGTCCTCGATACGTTCCTCTGCTCTCCAGCATGAAGCAGCTTTCCCTGTCGGACCATTTTTTACCGGCTCAGTGTAGGCACGGCATTTGATTGTCCAGTCGTGACGCCGGCAGAGGAAACCGGATTTCTCAATTCCTCCTCTCTTCAGTCCTACGCGGCCTCCACTGCCGCAAGCGACCAATACGAGATTCAGTCGCGGACCAGCGTTAGCCACAAAGCGTAGAGTGAATGTTCGTGCCAGTGGCCGTGGAACATCCTTCGGTTGTGACTCCAACGTGGATGCTCTGTCGCTAAGAATCCCCACATCCCGTAAACTTGCGTCTGGCACGTTTAGAGAGGCTGAATGTCGTCCAAGCCTTGTCCAAACGCTGTCCAATTTGATCAACGAATTTGGTCAAGATCGAACACCCTTACGCTTGCAAGTCCTTGATCTATATGGGGCGTGCAGGTGGCCCTGCTGACGATCTACGACATGTGCAAGGCCGTGGACCGGGGCATGGTCATGGGGAATGTGAAGCTTTTGGAAAAGCACGGTGGCAAATCGGGCGACTGGGTGGCGCCGTAATACTTGTCCGCGCCCCTGTCCGGACCGTAACGGCGATGTTGCGCGCCGATGCCTGCACACACGCCTCTGTTCGTGCCATTCATCCTGCCCGTAATAAAGGTAACGCGGCATTTCCAGATGGCCCACGGTGCCCCTGACTGCGGCAAATTGATATTCAATACAAAACGTCACGCCGGGCCGGTATGCCGGCCGCGCGCGTCAGGCGTTGAGTAACAGGCAAGTACTTGGGATGCAGATCATGAACGGGCGCAAGCTCTGCCAGGTGGCCCTGGCATTGGCCGCGATTGCCGCGGCGGGGTACAGCACGACATCGCTGGCCGGCGGGTATCACCACACGCGTGCCCGCGTGGGCGTTGGCGTCTACGTGGGACCGGGATGGGGCCCTGGTTGGGGTCCCGGCTGGGGACCGGGTTGGGGGCCGGGATGGGCACCCTATGGGCCGTACTACTACCCCGGCTACTATCCCGCGCCGGCCGTGGTGGCCGTGCCGCCGCCAAATCCGCCGCAATACATCGAACAGGGCAGCGACGGCAATCCCGCCATCACCGACGGCTCGTCGCCCAATGCCTGGTGGTACCACTGCTCGCAGCCCGAGGGCTACTACCCGTACGTTCGCGAGTGCCCCGGCGGCTGGCAGCGCGAGCAGCCGCGCGCCCCGTCTTCGGCCGCGCCCGTACCGGCCACGCCTGGAGTGACATCATGAGAATGCGGTCCCTGTGCCTGCTGACGGCAGCTTCGCTGGGGTTGGGTGCCTGCGCGGTAATGCCGTCGGGCCCAAGTGTCATGGCGCTGCCGGGCACCAACAAGACGTTCGACCAGTTCCGTGGCGACGACTACAACTGCCGGCAGTTCGCGTTTGGGCAGATCGGCGGGACGAGCCCGCAACAAAATGCCAATACGGCCGCCGTGGGAAGCGCCGTCATCGGCACCGCGCTGGGCGCGGCCGCTGGTGCCGCTTTCGGGGGTGGTGAAGGTGCCGCCGTCGGCGCCGGGGTGGGACTTCTTACCGGCTCCGCCGTGGGCGCCGGCAATTCGTACAACGCGGGTTATGGCTCGCAGCGTGCATATGACGCGGCCTACGTGCAGTGCATGTACGCCAGCGGCAACCGCGTGCCGGTGTATGGCCAGATGGTGACCGCCCAGCCGCCTGCACGCGCCGCCATGCCGCCCGCCAACTATCAGCCCTACTACCCGCCCCCGCCTCCGCCGGGATACACGCGCTAGTCGATACCCTGGCCGCCCGAGGCCGCCCGATGGTGGTCTCGCTGCTCGCGCATGCGGACCCACGCGCAGAATTCGCGCGGCCGGCGGTCGGCGGAGAGTGCGTCGCAGTCGCGCGCTAACGCGTCAAACTGCGTCGCTTCGTCGCCCTGATAGTAGTAGCGCAGACGCTCCATCCAGAGCCGTGCACGTTCCTGCTCGCCGGTCAGTGCCAGCAGCCATGCGCTGCGGCGAATCAGCGTAGGCGTGGGCAGCAGATGCAACGCCGCGATATGGTTCGGCAGCAAGCCGGCGGCGCTGCCCGGCGTGATTGTCGTATGTTCGGCCACATCGGACGCCGCGTGCTGCCTGAACCAGTAGCGCGGCATGGGCAGCGCGGCACGATGTTCGTCGCTCGCGTACTCGCGGGCTTCCACCCGCTTGTAGTCCTGCCACAACGTGGCCAGCACCACGGCCGACCCCGCCACGAACACCACGCCCACCACCGTGACCGCGAACCGTGGCCACCGCTTGCCGACGCCCGACGGTTCCAGCCAGGCCAGCAGGAAACAGAACGGCAGGAAGTAGTACAGGTAGTGCAGCGGATACTCGAGCATCGAGTGCGCCGCCAGCATCGCCAGCCAGATCAGGACCGGTACCGCCATGCCCCGCTCGGTAGCCGAGCCGCGCAAGATCCGGTCGCGCATCACACGCCAGAACCACGCCGCCAACACCAGTACAACGCCAGCCGTACCCACTGCACCCGTCTTGGCCAGCAGATCGAGCACCGCGTTGTGCGCGTGCAGTGACATCTCGGCCACCACTTGCGTCTGCGACGTAATCTGGAACTGCGCCCAGCCGAACTCGCCATAGCCGACGCCAAGCCACGGATGCGTGCGGAACATCGCCAGGGCCTGCGTCCACAGCGCGCCCCGATACGAAATCTGGCTACCCGACTGCAGTTGCGCCACGGTGTCGAACAGGCGCCAGTCGAACGCCTGTCCCGCCATCTTGATCCCGGGCTGCAATGCCGCGAAACCCACCACCAGCAGCACCGCGGCAGCGACCAGGCCGGGTGCCCGATGCATCGGGCTGGCACCGCGCGGCGTGCCGCGCGCCATCAGCGCCGCCAGCAACGCGTACACGGCGGTCAGCCCGACATGGACCAGCCCCGTGCGCGACCCCGACAGCACGATGCCACTTTCCAGCATCAACGTGGCCACGAGCCATGCCGGAAACTGCAGCCAGCTACGCGTCGCCAGCCAGATCGCCGCAGCCAGTGCCAGGCCATTGACCGTGGCCTGATGGTTGGGCTGGTTCAGGTTGCCCCAGAGGCGCCGGTTGGCATCGTAGAAATACTCGGAGACAAGCCCGAACGTCTGGTCTTCCATGTGGAAGACCTGAATCCATTGCGCCAGCGTGCCGAGCAGCCCGGCCACCAGAAAGGCAATGGCCAGCGCATCGACAATGGCAGCACGACGCTCGGAAGACATCCCCTGGCTCGTGCGCCACGCGCTCACCATGACGGCGGTGCCAAGCCCCAGCACCAGTTGCGTGGTCAGACGGCTGCCCGACGTATCGGCCATGCCCGATGCCGCTTGCAGCAGCGTGGTGCCGAGCAACCAGACCGGGAACAGCGCCACCCACGGAAAAGCCCGCGCAGCGCGCCGGTCGGTCAGGTCGGCCGGGTCCGTGCGCCCGGCCTGCATCGCCAGTACGGCCACCAGCACGACCCCGAGGACGGCTGCGGTCCATTCGCCGTAGAACGTCGCCAGCGGCAGCGTATGGCGGGAGACCAGGAACGGAACAGTAAAGGCAACGACAATGGCCGTCGCGGGAATCGTGGCTCGGTGGGCCGGCATGCGCACGGGGACTGGGAGGCAAAGGCGCCATGATAGCGTGGGCGCTTGTGCCCATGGGCTTTGCCGGTCAGTCGTCGAAGCCTTGTTGCGTTCCGAAGTCCAGAACGAAGTTGGCTAGTCCGTTCAGGTTTTGGTCGCGGCCTGATATGCGCAGGCTTGCGGCAGGTAGCGTTGTTCGGCGTTGGACGTGCAATCCCACGTGATCGATCCCTTGTCGGCGTTGCCCATCGTCAGCGTGACGGTCTTGCCTTGCAGCCCCTTCGATACCCCAGCGGCCTTGAACGTCGCGACGATCGTGCAACCACCGCCTGCCACCGCAGTACCTCCCGTCGTGATCCTTTCCACGTATGCGCCGGAGATATCCGTGGCAACCGGTATGCCGGCTGCGGTTGCGCTCGCGTTGCTCGGGCATGACCCCTCTTGCGAAAACGCCTCAGTCACCGAAGCCTTTTGCCCCGACCCCAGGTTCAGCCCCTCGGCGAACTGCGCGCGCGCCAGGTAGTCCTGGTATTGCGGGATGGCAATCGCTGCCAGGATGCCGATGATCGCGACCACGATCATCAGTTCGATCAGCGTAAAGCCGGCTTGGCGAACTCGCTTGTGTTGCATGTTGACCCCCAGATTGAAAAGTTGTCCTGTGATGGCACTACGCCGGCGGCGGCAAGGCCATCGGCAGGCCAGATCTTCACGGGTGTCATGCCGGTTCTGGATTGATGCAGCACAAGCTGACAGGCAATGTCGCAATCGCGGACAGGCGCGACAAAACGGGGATGCGGCGTTCGAAATCAGGCATTTCCGAAGCGCGGATCGGACGCTTCCGATCCGCGCTATCGTCTTCAGCAAATCAGCTCACGCGGCTTACTTGTCGTCCGCCGACGCTGTCAGTTGCCCGCAGGCCTGCGGCAGGTACTTCTTGTCGGCCGACGACTGGCACTTCCATGTGATCGAACCCTTGTCGGCGTTGCCCATGGTCAGCACCACATACTTGCCGAGCAGTCCCTTGGCAATGCCGGCGTCCTTGAAGTTCGCGGTGATCGTGCAGCCGCCCGCGTCACTGGCGGTGCCGCCGGTCTGCACGCTGCGCACGTAGCTGCCGACGATCGACGACGCGGCCGGAATGCCGTCGGTGGCGCCACTTGCGTTGTTGGGACACGTGCCCGTGTACGAGAAAGCCTCGGTGAGCGCCGCCTTCTGCCCCGAGGCAAGGTTGACCCCTTCGGAGAATTGCGACCGCGCCACATAGTCCTGGTACTGCGGAATGGCGATACCGGCCAGGATGCCGATGATCGCCACCACGATCATGAGTTCGATCAGCGAGAAGCCGTGTTGCGCGTGCCGGGCGTGGCGGTGCGATCCACGGAGGTTGGTGCCGAAGGCGTTGGTCTTGCGTTGCATGTTGACCCTTTCATTGAGTTTTGGATGGAATGAAATTGCGTCGCGCCGCACCCCCGAAAGGTGTGCGATGCGCCGCGGGGTCATGATCGGAAGAACCACCCCAGCGGCCCAATGACCTCGGACAATTCCCACAGAAAAGTGGGAATTGTTTGGAAATCCGCAGGAGTCCGTAGCGCGGAAGCCGCGCTTTTGGGTGTTGCAAAAACAAAACGGGCGACCCGCTTGGGTCGCCCGTTTCAGGCTCGTTCAGCTACCAGGTCGCTCAGGCGATCTTCTGCGTAGCGCGCTTCTGCAGCAGCTTGCCCAGCAGTACCACCAGCACGGCACCAGCCACGCCGAACACCAGGTGGGCGTGCGGCACGTTGACCTGGAACCAGGCGGCATCGACCGGATCGCTGACCAGCATTTCGCCGGCCAGGTAGCCCAGCAGCGCGGCGCCCAGCACGATGATGATCGGGAAGCGCTCCATCACCTTGAGCAGCAGCGTGCTGCCGAAGACGATCAGCGGAATCGACAGGCCCAGGCCGATGATCAGCAGCATCAGCTGGCTGCCTTCGGGGCCCTTCTGCGCGGCGGCGGCAACCGCCACCACGTTGTCCAGCGACATGACCAGGTCGGCGATCAGAATCGTGCGAACCGCGGCCCAGATGTTGTCCTTGGCGTCGTGGCCGTCTTCGCCGTCGTCGCCGGTCAGCAGTTGCACGCCGATGTAGACCAGCAGGATGGCACCCACGATCTTCAGGTACGGCAGGCTCAGCAGCTTGACGGCTGCCACGGTCAGCACCACCCGCATGATGATGGCGGCGGCGCTACCCCAGAAAATGGCTTTCTTCTGCTGCGCGGGGGGTAGGTTGCGCGATGCGAGCGCGATCACCACGGCGTTATCGCCCGACAGGACGATATTGGTCAGGATGATCGATCCCAGCGCAATCCAGAACGTGCTGCTGGACAACAATTCCACGGCTTGACTCCTCGAATTACAAAGTTATTTCCGTGCCCGCGGAAGCTGCCACTGATCGGCCAACTGCGGACTTTCGGATGTCTGAACTACCAGACATGAGATGTATCGTAGAAACCTTACGATTGGGTTTCATTGTGACGCAACGGTCCTCGGGAAATACCCTAGGGGCACCGCTCGCCAGAACGACATTGCCCCCGCCAGTGACGGCCGGGGGCAATGCGCGCGACCCGAAAGGCCGCTGGTACTGCATGCCGCACCGCGCTCCGGATCGTCCGGAATACGGTGCGGTATTCGACACTGCTTACAGCTTGGCCTTCAGCAGGCGAGCCATTTCCGACGGGTTCTTGGTCACCGTGATACCGCAGGCTTCCATGATTTCCAGCTTGGCCTGGGCGGTGTCGGCACCACCCGAGATCAGCGCGCCGGCGTGGCCCATGCGCTTGCCCGGAGGCGCGGTCACGCCAGCGATGAAGCCAACCACCGGCTTCTTCATGTTTTCCTTGATCCAGTAAGCCGCGTTGGCTTCGTCCGGACCACCGATTTCACCGATCATGACCACGGCGTCCGTATCCGGATCGTCGTTGAACATCTTCATCACGTCGATGTGCTTCAGGCCATTGATGGGGTCGCCACCAATGCCGACAGCCGACGACTGGCCCAGGCCCAGCGCGGTCAGCTGGCCCACGGCTTCGTACGTCAGCGTGCCCGAGCGCGACACCACGCCGATGCGGCCCTTGCGGTGGATGTGACCCGGCATGATGCCGATCTTGATCTCGTCCGGCGTGATCAGGCCCGGGCAGTTCGGTCCCAGCAGCAGCGTCTTCTTGTTCTGCTTACGCATCTTGTCCTTGACTTCCATCATGTCACGGACGGGGATGCCTTCGGTAATGCAGACCACCAGGTCCAGGTCGGCGTCGACGGCTTCCCAGATGGCGGCGGCAGCGCCTGCGGGCGGCACGTAGATCACCGAAACGGTGGCGCCGGTCTGTGCCTTGGCGTCCTTGACGCTGGCGTAGATGGGAATGCCTTCGAAGTCTTCGCCGGCCTTCTTCGGGTTCACGCCGGCAACGAACGCGTTCTTGCCGTTGGCATAGTCACGGCAGCCACGGGTGTGGAACTGGCCGGTCTTGCCGGTGATACCCTGGGTGATGACCTTCGTGTCCTTGTTGATCAGAATGCTCATTTGCTAGTCCTTTTAGTCGCCCCGCCCGGCTGTGGCCAGGCGGCAACGAAAGTTGTCCTTACTTGCCAGCGGCAGCGGCCACGACCTTCTGGGCAGCTTCTTCCATCGTGTCAGCCGAAATGATCGGCAGACCGGATTCAGCCAGCATCTTCTTGCCCAGGTCTTCGTTCGTGCCCTTCATGCGGACGACCAGCGGCACGCCCAGTTGCACGGCCTTCGACGCCGAGATCACGCCTTCGGCGATCACGTCGCAGCGCATGATGCCGCCGAAGATGTTCACCAGGATGGCTTCCACGTTCGGGTTCTTCAGCATCAGCTTGAAGGCTTCGGTCACCTTCTCGGTGGTGGCACCGCCGCCCACGTCCAGGAAGTTGGCCGGCTCGCCGCCGAACAGCTTGATGGTGTCCATCGTGGCCATGGCCAGACCAGCGCCGTTCACCAGGCAGCCGATGTTGCCGTCCAGCGAGATGTAGGCCAGGTCGAACTTCGAGGCTTCGATTTCGTTGGCGTCTTCTTCGTCCAGGTCACGGTACGCGACGATTTCCGGGTGACGGAACAGTGCGTTCGAGTCGAAGTTGAACTTGGCGTCCAGTGCGATCACCTTGCCGTCGCCGGTCAGGATCAGCGGGTTGATTTCGGCCAGCGAAGCGTCGGTTTCCCAGAACGCCTTGTACAGGCCTTGCAGCGCCTGGCGGGCTTGCGCCACGCTTGCGTCGGGCACGCCGATCTTGCGGGCGATGTCGTCGGCGTCGGCGTCCTTCAGGCCTTCAGCCGGATCCACCAGCAGCGTGTGGATCTTTTCCGGCGAATGGGCTGCAACTTCTTCGATGTCCATGCCGCCTTCGCTCGAGGCCATCAGGGCCACCTTTTGCGAAACGCGATCCACCACCAGCGAAACGTACAGTTCCTTCTTGATGTCGGCGCCTTCTTCGACCAGCAGGCGGTTGACCTTCTTGCCTTCCGGGCCGGTCTGGTGCGTCACCAGCGTCATGCCGAGAATGTTGGTGGCGTAGGTCTTCACCTCGTCGATGCTCTTGGCCACCTTCACGCCGCCGCCCTTGCCGCGGCCACCTGCGTGGATCTGTGCCTTGACAACCCACACCGGGCCACCGAGCTGTTCAGCCGCCTTCAGGGCCTCTTCGACCGAGAAAGCCGGGATGCCGCGCGGAACCGGCACATTGTATTTGCGCAGGATTTCCTTGCCTTGATACTCATGGATATTCATGCGTGTTTCCTTTCGGGTAGGCGTAAAGGGATTGGAAAAATAGTTGGAGACGAAGGGCTTGCGCCTGTTTCCTTGAGCCGACCGTGACGGTCAGCCCGACGTACCGTTGGGCCGGTGGGCCAGGGTGTCTTCGCCACCTGATGCGGGGGCATCGGCGCGTGACGCGGTCTGGGGGGACGACGCCGCAGCGCCGGCTTTCGGTTTCGGCTGGTGACCATACCAGCGCGGGTAAAACTGCCGAACCACCTCGCCCTCGAATTTGAGTGCGTGGCATCCATGCAGCTGCATGGGCGGTTCGGGATTGGGATCGTCGGCGCCGTCGCGAATCTTGAACACGTCGCCGGCAAATGCCTGGATGGCCGCGGTAGGCAACACGCCGGCCAGTTCCGTGAGGTGGGTGCAGCCGGCCACATGGCCAAGCCGCTCGCGCACCGCACGGCGGAAACCTTTCATCAGATTCAGACCGATCAGCTCGCGGTAGGCCGGGCCGATGGTGTCGCAATGCGTCGGATAGGGCACCCATTCCGAGCACGCCTCGGCGTCCACGATATTGAGGCGCAGATCGATCGTCACGCGCAGCCACAGGTCGTGCAACGGCTGGCCCTCGGGCCGGATACGGTTGCCCGCCAGTTCGATGTCGCGCGGCTTGGTATCGGTCAGGCGTGCCTCGATGTCCCACAGGCCGTCGTCCCGCAAATAGGCCTCGGCCGTGATGGAACGGCGATGACGCAAGGCACGATTGACGGGTGGGGAAAGCGGCATGACAGCAGGGGCTGAAGCGGCAGGCTGATGTGTGGCGGTATTCGGGGGCAAATCTCTTGGCGCACTCCGGGGCCATCTTCTGGCCGACGACCCGGTTTCAGCCGGGCGGCCGCCTGGGCCGGAGAACTCGTGGAGTTTAACATGCCGCGCTGCTTTGACCGGGAACATCCTGCGCGACAGTCTGTCCGGCGCGGATTGTTGCACGCCCGCTGGCGGCAAACCCGCTCCAAACATGGGTTTCGGGCCGACACGCCAGACTCGCGCTGCGTTGCATCAGTGGTACGACAACTAGGTTGACGCTTCACCTAATACCCCTTATGCGTACGCAGGTATGCAGATGGCTACGCGTCGTCCTCGGCACCCCGGATGATCTTGCCGATCACCGACCGCGAGAAGCCTCGCGCCATCATGAAACGGATCTGCTTGGCGCGCGCCTCAGGTGAATCAGGCGGAACACCGAAGCGCTTGCGCCACACCTCGGTTGCCCGCTCCAGCTCGGAGTCACGCAGCCGATCCTGGAGTTCACGCAGTTGCTCGCCGCCAAGCTGGTGGGTCTTGGCTTCCTGCAGCACGCGGGCGGCGCCATAGCGACTGGCACGCCGATGGACGAGACTGTCCACGAAGCGGTCGTTCGACAGCCAGTTTTCGCGCTCCAGCGCGTCGAGCAGCGCTTCGACTTCCTCGGCCGACTCGGCGTGCGGTGCCAGCTTGCGCGCCAGTTCCACACGGCTGTGCTCGCGGCGCGAGAGATAGCCGACTGCGCGGGCCTTGAGGGAGAGCGGAGGACGGGGCATCGGCGGGGAAATTCAGGCGGGGATGAGTGCCGGCATTGCCGGCGTCGCCGGCTCAGCCAAAACAAAAAAGCCGCCGCACAACCATGCGACGGCTTTTCTTGCGAACCACTTGGGAGACAACGTTGGCGTCAGCCTCAGCCGTCGACCTCGGCCGGCGAGCCAACGGGCGCATTGGTCGGGGCCACGCCCAATGCCGCGCGCACCTTGTTCTCGATCTCGGCGGCGATGTCCGGGTTCTCGCGCAGGTATTCACGCGCGTTGTCCTTGCCCTGGCCGATCTTGTCGCCGTTGTAGCTGTACCACGCGCCCGCCTTCTCGACGATCTTGGCGTCCACGCCGAGGTCGATGATCTCGCCCTGGCGCGAAATGCCCTGGCCGTAGAGGATGTCGAAGAATGCCTCGCGGAACGGCGGCGACACCTTGTTCTTGACCACCTTGACCTTGGTCTCGTTACCGATCACCTCGTCGCCCTTCTTGATCGAGCCGATGCGGCGGATATCGAGACGTACCGACGCGTAGAACTTCAGCGCGTTACCGCCCGTGGTGGTTTCCGGCGAACCGAACATCACACCGATCTTCATGCGGATCTGGTTGATGAAGATCACCAGGCAGTTGGTGCGCTTGATGGTACCGGTCAGCTTGCGCAGCGCCTGGCTCATCAGGCGGGCCTGCAGGCCCGGCAGCGAATCGCCCATCTCGCCTTCGATTTCGGCCTTCGGCACCAGTGCAGCCACCGAGTCGATCACGATCAGGTCGATCGAGCCCGAGCGCACCAGCGCGTCGGTGATTTCCAGTGCCTGCTCGCCGGTATCCGGCTGCGAGATCAGCAGGCTGTTGACGTCCACGCCCAGCTTGCCGGCGTATTGCACGTCCAGTGCGTGTTCCGCGTCGATAAAGGCGCAGGTGCCACCCAGCTTCTGCATCTCGGCCACCACCTGCAGCGTCAGCGTGGTCTTGCCCGACGATTCCGGGCCGTAGATCTCGACCACCCGGCCGCGCGGCAGGCCACCGACGCCCAGCGCGATGTCCAGGCCCAGCGATCCGGTGGACACCACCTGGATATCCTGCTCGATGTCGCCATCGCCCAGGCGCATGATCGAGCCCTTGCCAAACTGCTTCTCGATCTGGGAGAGCGCGGCGGCAAGCGCCTTCTGCTTCTCAGCGTTCACGCCGGCGCCGGCCTTCTTGTCGTCCATGGTCGTCCTTCAATCAATGGGTGGTCAATTGGTGTATAAATAGGCCGCATGCGGCGCGGCGCCTGTATTTCAAGCCTTTTCCGATGGATTTCGGACGGCTTTGGCGCCTGACCCGGCCTCACGCGCGCCCCTTTCGGGACCACTGCGCGGAATGTCGGGTACTGTATAAAAAAACAGTATGCTTGGCAAGCCCCACCGGTACCGCAACCCGGCGGCCGGCAATGCCAGCGCAAAAAAGCTGACAAGGGTGGAGACAAACCATGCGGATTCTGATCGCCGAAGATGACGACGTGCTGGCAGACGGCCTGACACGGTCGCTGCGCCATTCCGGCTACGCCGTCGATCACGTCGCCAACGGCGTGGAAGCCGATTCGGCGCTCTCCACGCAGAATTTCGACCTGCTGATCCTGGACCTGGGCCTGCCCCGCATGCCCGGCCTGGAAGTGCTCAAGCGGTTGCGTGCGCGCGGCGCCATGCTGCCGGTGCTGATCCTGACCGCCGCCGACGGCGTGGACGAGCGCGTCAAGGGGCTGGACCTGGGCGCCGACGACTACATGGCCAAGCCCTTCGCGCTGTCCGAACTGGAGGCGCGCGTGCGCGCGCTGGTGCGGCGCGGGGCCGGCGGCGGCGCCACGCTGATGCGCCACGGGCCGCTGGCCTTCGACCAGGTCGGCCGCATCGCCTTCCTGAACGACCAGATGCTGGACCTGTCGGCCCGCGAAGTGGGCCTGCTGGAGATCCTGCTCACGCGCAGCGGACGGCTGGTGTCGAAGGAACAGCTCGTCGACCACCTGTGCGAATGGGGCGAGGAAGTCAGCAACAACGCGATCGAGGTCTACGTGCACCGCCTGCGCAAGAAGATCGAGGTGGGCGGCATCCGCATCGCCACGGTGCGCGGCCTGGGCTACTGCCTGGAGAAGTTCCAGCCGGCCATGGCCACGCATGGCTGATGCGGGGTGCCCATGAGCCTGCTGCGCCTGCCATGGCGACGCCAACCCGCCGCAGGCAGCACCCGCCCGCCTGAACCGCCACGCCCCACGCTGGCCGACGCCGCCGCCGAGGATGCCGCGCTGGCCGACGCCCTGCCCCACCTGGAGGAAACCTCCGCTCATCCCGCACCGCGCTCGCTGTTCGGTGAAATCCTGGACTGGATGCTGGCGCCTCTGCTGCTGCTCTGGCCGATGAGCATCGCGGTCACCTACCTGGTGGCCAAGTCCATCGCGAATGGGCCGTTCGACCGCGCGCTGGAAGCCAGCGCCATCGTGCTGTCACAGCAGGTGCGCGAGGTGAACGGGCGGGTGACGCTGCAGTTGCCGCTATCGGCTCGCGAGATCTTGCGCGCCGACGAGACCGACAACATCTACTACCAGGTGGTGGGCAAGCGCGGCGAGTACGTGGCCGGCGATCACGACCTGCCCCTGCCGCCCGAGGACGAACAGGGCCATGCGGGGCTGGTGTCGATGCGCGACGAACGCGTGGCCGGCAACGACGTGCGCGTGGCCTACACCTATGTGGACCTGAAGGGCGTAGGCGGCAACCAGCCGGTGCTGGTGCAGGTGGCCGAGACGCTGGACAAGCGTGCGCGCCTGGCCAACGAGATCATCAAGGGCGTGATCCTGCCGCAGTTCGTGATCCTGCCGCTGGCCGTGGTGCTGGTGTGGTTTGGCCTGACGCGCGGGCTGGCGCCGCTCACCGCAATCCAGCAGCGCATCCGGGCACGCAATCCCGGCGATACGAGTCCGATCGACGAGCGCGCGGCGCCGCAGGAAATCACGCCACTGGTGGCGTCGTTCAACGACCTGCTGGCCCAGCTCGACCAGTCGGTGCAGACGCAGAAGCGCTTCATTGCCGATGCCGCGCACCAGATGAAAACGCCGCTGGCCGGGCTGCGCATGCAGGCCGAACTGGCGCAGCGCGAACAGTCGCCCGAAGAGTTGCGGCGGTCGCTGGCGCAGATCGCCGGCAGTTCCGAACGCACCGCACACCTGGTGACCCAGTTGCTGTCTCTGGCGCGCATGGAAAACCTGGCGGGTGTAGGCGGCATGGCGCCGCTGGACCTGACCACACTGGCCCGCGACGTGGTCAAGGACTGGCTGCCGCAAGCGTGGGCGCGCCGCATCGATCTGGGCCTGGAAGCCGACGATCATCCGGTCATGATCACCGGCAATCGGCTGATGCTGACCGAGATGCTGAACAACCTCGTCGACAACGCCATTCGCTACACGCCGGCCGGCGGCCATGCCACCGTGCGCGTGAGCACCGATGCGTTCGAGCCGTTCGTTTATCTCGATGTGGAGGACACCGGATCAGGCATCGCCCCGGGGGAGCGCGAACGCGTGATGGAGCGCTTCTACCGCGTGCTGGGCACCAACACCGAAGGCAGCGGCCTGGGCCTGGCCATCGTGCGCGAGATCGTGCAGCAGCACGGCGGCGAGGTCACCATCGACGACAACGTCTACCAGGCGTCGCCGCGCCTGGCGGGCGCACGCTTCCGCGTCACGCTGCGCCGCACCGAGCCTGAAGACGACTCATGAAAAGAACGCCCCGCGACCGGATGACGCCGCTGGAGCGGCGCGCCTGGTATCACAACGTGCGCTGGATCACCGCGCTGCTGGCGGCGTGGTTCGTCATGACGTTCGGCGTGAGCTGGTTTGCACGCTCGCTGCGCTTCGACTTCATGGGTTGGCCGTTTTCCTACTGGATGGCCGCCCAGGGCTCGCTGATCCTCTACGTGCTGATGGCCGCGCTCTACGCCTGGCGCATGAACCGCGCCGACGACGAGGCGCATGCGCGCGAGCGTGAACTGGCCAGCGCCGAAGCCCACCCGGCGCCGCCCGACCAGGCTGGCAACACCCCTGGCACCCCCCCGCCGCCCACTATCTAGGGGTTTCCTCGCGGTTGGCGCGTATTGCTGCGGAGCAAGAATGGCGCAATTGGCGACGCCATGCGGTCCGCGCGCCAGATGGCACGCAGTGCAGCATGCAGGGCACCTTCCAGGCGCACATTTTCTCTAGCGTATACCCCGACGGATTCAGCCCCGTTTGTCCTGAATCTGTCAGAACTCAGTAAGTTTCGCCTCCCACAATCGTTCCAACCTCGGCGCAATGGGCCTGTGCGTGCACTCGTACGACACCGACGGCGGGGACCCTGAAGATTTTCGACGGAAGAACGGAAACGGAGGAGACAACAAATGGCAAACGCGCATAACGTGGGAGCCGTGCCCGGGGGCACTGCTCACAATGCGCCGATGACGAAGGAAGAGAGAAAGGTCATTCTGGCCTCTTCCCTAGGCACGGTGTTCGAGTGGTACGACTTTTACCTGTACGGTTCGCTGGCGGCGGTCATCGCCAAGCAGTTCTTTGCCGGCCTGGACCCGACGTCCGCCTTCATCTTCGCACTGCTGGCTTTTGCTGCGGGCTTCATCGTGCGGCCGTTCGGCGCACTGGTGTTCGGCCGCCTGGGCGACATGATCGGCCGCAAGTACACCTTCCTGGTGACCATCCTGATCATGGGCCTGTCGACGTTCATCGTCGGCCTGCTGCCCGGCTACGCCACCATTGGCTGGGCCGCGCCGATCATCCTGATCCTGCTGCGCATGCTGCAGGGCCTGGCACTGGGCGGTGAGTACGGCGGTGCCGCCACCTACGTGGCCGAGCACGCTCCGCACGGCAAGCGCGGCGCCTACACGGCGTGGATCCAGACCACGGCCACGATGGGCCTGTTCCTGTCGCTGATCGTGATTCTGCTGGTGCGTGAAGCCACGGGCCCGAACTTCGACGTGTGGGGCTGGCGTATCCCGTTCCTGCTGTCGATCCTGCTGCTGGCCATGTCGGTGTACATCCGCCTGTCGATGAGTGAGTCGCCGGCCTTCCAGAAGATGAAGGCCGAGGGCAAGACGTCGAAGGCACCGCTGACCGAAGCCTTTGGCCAATGGCGTAACCTGAAGATCGTGATCCTGGCGCTGGTGGGCCTGACCGCCGGCCAAGCCGTGGTCTGGTACACGGGCCAGTTCTACTCGCTGTTCTTCCTGACGCAGGTGCTGAAGGTGGACGCGAAGACGGCCAACCTGCTGATTGCCGGCGCACTGGTGATCGGCACGCCGTTCTTCATCTTCTTCGGCTCGCTGTCGGACAAGATCGGCCGCAAGTGGATCATCATGCTGGGCTGCGCGCTGGCCGTGCTGACCTACTTCCCGCTGTTCAAGGCGATGACCCACTACGCCAACCCGGCACTGGAACGCGCCCAGCAGTCGGCCCAGATCGTGGTGACGGCAGACCCGGCCAGCTGCTCGTTCCAGGGCAGCCCGATCGCACGTGAAATCGACTTCCGCAGTTCTTGCGACATCGTCAAGCGCACGCTGGCCCAGGCATCGGCCAGCTACGAGGTGGTGAACGCTCCGGCGGGCACCGTTGCCTCGGTGAAGATCGGCGACAAGGAAATCAAGTCGTTCGACGCCACGGTGGGCAAGGGCGCCTTCGATGACGCCAGCAAGAAGCAGATCGCCGACTTCAAGAAGGCGGTCAGCAGCGAGATGAGCGCGCACGGCTATCCGACCAAGGCCGACCCGGCCCAGATGAACACGATCATGGTGCTGGTGATCCTGGTCATCCTGGTCATCTACGTGACGATGGTCTACGGCCCGATCGCGGCCATGCTGGTGGAAATGTTCCCCACCCGCATCCGCTACTCGTCGATGTCGCTGCCCTACCACATCGGTAACGGCTGGTTCGGCGGCCTGCTGCCCACCATCTCGTTCGCGCTGGTGGCCCAGAACGGCAACATCTACTACGGCCTCTGGTACCCGATCGTGATCGCCGCCATGACCTTCGTCCTGGGCGCGCTGTTCGTGCGCGAGACCAAGGACATCGACATCTACGCCAACGACTAAGGCTAGCAAGCATTCACCGGAGGGATACGACCGGTAACCCTCGCTCAGGATGGCTGGCCGGCAGGCCAGCCGCTCCTTCCAGGCAGACCCTCGGGTCTGCCATTTTTTTGGGCAAACGCGAAAGCTTGCAGAAAGTTGCCACAAAGCTGTTGACAGGTTCGAAACCGTAGGTATAATTTCGTTCTTCGTTGGCGAATTAGCTCAGTCGGTTAGAGCGACGGAATCATAATCCGCAGGTCCGGGGTTCGAATCCCTGATTCGCCACCATCTATTTGAAAAGCCGCAATCCTTCACGGGATTGCGGCTTTTTGCTTTGGGTTTCTGGTTTTTGCCCCTGGGCAGCGAGTCGCCGCCCAGGGCCTGCCGCCCTACTCCTACCGCTCCAGCTCCACCATCACCGCAGCCAGCTTCGCGCTGTCCAGCGCCAACTGCCGCTGCTCCTCCAGCACGCCCTGCAGGATTGCCTGCGTGGTGTCCGGATTCGCCAGCACCACCCGGAACACCGCAATCGCGCGGCTATCCCATTGCGAGGACGTGAGCTGCGTGCGCGAGACGAACGAGCGGCCGGCGTCGCGCTGCCTTTCCTGGATGTCGATGGTCAGCGCGTCGAGCGCCTGCTGGATCCGCTCACGCCGGTCGGCGGGTGTAGCGGGCGACAGCAGCGCGGCCCGCACCGGCTCGGGTACGTAGCGGTAGGTCAGGATGCAAAGCTGCGGGCGGCTGTCGAGCTCGAAGTCGGGCTGGCGCTCGATCAGGTCGGCGAAGTATCTGGCGTTGTCGATGCCGGTATCGATCAGTCTGGCCAGCCCCTTGCGGCCCAGCAGATGCAGGTTGGCATAGAGCATCACGGCCGCCGCGCCACGCGAGCCTTCCAGCGTGTGGCGACCCAGGTCCACCGATCCCTTGCGGACGATGTAGTTGGCGTGCTGGATGATGTCCTGCGTTCTGGCGGGATCGCGGAACAACACCATGCCGGCACCCATCGGCACGTAGAACTGCTTGTGGGCATCGATGACCACCGAGTCGGCACGCTCGATGCCAGCAAAGCGCCAGCGTTCCCGCTCGGACAGCAGCGTGGCCCCGCCCCACGCCGCATCAACGTGGAAATGGCAATCGAATTCCTGCGCAACGTCGGCAATGGCGTCGAGCAGATCAACGGCGCCGGTTTCGGTCGTGCCGGCGATGCCGACGATGGCCATCGTGCGAATGTTGCGCTGCTGCAGGTCCTGGATTGTCTGGCGCAGCAGGTCAACCCGCATGCGGCCGTCCGCATCGACGCCGACGGGCACCAGGTTGTCGCGGCCGATGCCCAGGATGTCAGCCGCCTTGCGCAGCGAGTAGTGACCACGCTCCGAGACCACGATGGCAAGACCGTCGTACCCGTAGTGCCGCAACGCCGCCACCAGCCCGGCACCGTTGATGCCGGCAAACCCGTCGCGCGCACGCAGCGCATGGTTGCGGCTGGCCCAAAGCGCCGACAGGTTTGCCGTAGTGCCGCCCGAGCAGAACGCGCCCAGCGAGTGTTCGGCATCGTGCAGCCATCGGGCATAGAACGTGTTGTCCTGCCCGAACACGAGCTTGTGCAGCATGCCGATGACCTGCCGCTCCAGCCCCGTCAGCGTGCCCGAGGTTTCGAGCTTCACTACGTTCTGGTTCAACGCCGCCACGATCTTGGCCAGCGACGGCATGAACGACGGCAGCGATGACGTCATGTGCCCGACGAAGGTGGGCGCCGCCACGGGCATCACGTGGCGGAACACATCGTTGAGCAGGTGATCGGCATGCGCCTGCGGTGCGGTGGGATCTTCAGGCAACTCCACCGAGGCGAACTGCGCCTCGCGCGTGGCACAGGCGCCCACGGGGTCGAAGTCCTGGCTTGCGAAGAAGTCGGCCGGATGCTCGGCGATGCGTCGCTCCAGGTCTTCGAATGCGCCGCGGTCGGCGTCGAACCAGTGCAGCGGGCAGTCGGCATCGCCCACGGGTTGAGCGTGCGATGTGTCTATCGCGGTCACCCCTGCGGCGTTCGTCTCCGGCCCGTTCGTCTCCGATGCAATCGTTTCCGGCGCAAGTCTTTGGCGCTTCATGTGCATTACCCACTCAATCCCGTGCCGCGGCCGCGCGGCCTTTTGGCAGGGATTATGCCGCATCGGGCTTGCGGTGGCGGGCGGCTACTGCACCACGGTGACCTCTTTCCTTGCACGCGGCCTTGTCATGCGCGGAGCCGTCTCCGCTTCCAGCGGCAGCAGCCGGTGGATCCTCGCAAACTCCGCCAGGTCGATCAGCGAGCTGAAACCCAGCTTGTCCATGATGCTGGCCTTGTGCGAACTGACGGTCTTGTTGCTGATCTCCAGCACCTCCGAGATCGCCTTGTTGGATTGCCCCACCGCCAGAAGGCGCAGCACGGTCAGCTCGCGCCGGCTCAGCAGGCTCATGGGATCGGCCGGATTGGCGGCGGCCCGCCGGAAGGTCGGCAGCGACTTGATCGGAAAGGCGACATAGCCGGCCATCAACGCGCGTACGGCGTCGGCCAGCCCGTCCAGCCCCGCACTCTTGTCGATGTACCCGTGGGCGCCGCCCAGCAGCGCGCGCTCGCCCGCGCGACGCTGCGCGGACAGCACCAGCACGCACGTGGTCGACCAGGTCGTCACCACTTCCTCCAGCGCGGCATCGCCGGGCAGGTCATCAAGTTGCAGATCCATCACGACCAGGTCGGCCGGACGGTCCCTCAGGGCAAGCAGCGCGCCGGCGCCGCCGTTGGCAACGCGAACCTCCTCGAACCCACCCGCATTCTCCAGAACAGTACATACGGCCTTTCGGACCACGGGATGCGGGATGCGGGATGCGGATCGATAACGATGGCATTTGGCATGTCAGGACTCCGTGTGAAAGCACTAGCGGGAGCATAGATTTTTTGCAGCCGCACGGATGTCAGCCCGGTCTGGTTTTGTTGTATGAAATTTCCGTAATGCCCTGCGGAAACTTCAGATGTTGAGTATTTGTATCGGCCGGATGCTTGCGAAACTGCGAGTGCCGCAGATTTCCGGACTATGCGATCAGGCGGATGACAATCGTGAAATCCTTAAATATTCCGCCTGGATTTGATCTACGTTACGGTATGAGCACGATGTGCGTGCCAAGATGGTCACGTAGCGCGTACAGCGCCCCGAAGCTTTTCAACCAAGGAGATAGCGCCATGCCCCCGATGTCCAATATCGTGCTTGCCACCGACGGCTCCGCCTTCAGCGATGCCGCCGCGCGTTTTCTGGCCGATGGCAAGCTGCTGCAGTCTGGCTTCACGGTGCACGTGCTGCACGTATCGCCCGACGTCACGGGCCAGGTGCGCGCCTTCGTCAACAAGGAAACCATCGATGCCTGGCACAACGAGGCCAGCGAGAAGGCCATGGCATCGGTCTGCGCGATACTCGAAGGCGCGGGTATTCCGTTCGAATGCCATGCGCTGCATGGCTATCCGCCCGAGAAGATCCTTGGCCATGCGAAGTCGGTGAATGCTGCCGCCATCGTCATGGGTACCCACGGACGCGGTTCGTTCTTCGATGCGGTACTGGGTTCCGTCGCTGGGCGCGTGCTGGCGCAGGCCGATTGCCCGGTGGTGATGGTGAAGGCGGCAGACAAGGACAAGCCGACGGCTTGACCTGAGGGATGACGGACTACGCCGACCAGAGCGGCGGTTCGTCCATCAGCGCGATCTGCTCGCGCAGTTCGAGGATGCGATCCTGCCAGTAGCGGGCGGTACCGAACCACGGAAACGCCGCCGGGAACGCGGGGTCGCGCCAGCGGCTGGCCAGCCAGGCGCTGTAGTGCAACAGCCGCAGCGTGCGCAGCGGCTCCACGAGCCACAGCTCGCGGGTATCGAAATCGGCGAAGTCCTCGTAGCCCGCGACGATATCGGCCAACTGGTCCTGCATCGCGGCACGATCGCCTTCCAGCAGCATCCAGATATCCTGCACCGCCGGCCCCATGCGGCTGTCGTCGAAGTCGACGAAATGCGGGCCCGGTGCGCCACGTCCGCGCGCATCGTCTTCATCGATCCACAGCACGTTGCCGCGATGGCAATCGCCATGCAGGCGCAGCGTACGCACATCGCCCGCGCGCTCGTAGCAGCGGCGCACGGCGTCCAGCGCCAGGTCCACCGCCGCGCGCCAGGGCGCGAGCAGGTCAGCGGGAATGCAGTCGTTGGCGATCAGATAGTCGCGCGCGGCCACACCGAACGTTTCGACATCGAGCGCCGGACGTGCGTGATAGGGTGCCGCGGCGCCGCAGGCATGAATGCGGCCGATAAAGCGGCCCAGCCACGTACGCGTGGCCGCCTGGTCCAGCGCGGGCTCGCGGCCGCCGCAGCGGGGAAACACGGCAAACCGGAACCCCGCGTGCGTCAACAGCGTGCTGGCGGGTTGCCCGCCCACCGTCGCGGTCAGCGCCGGCACGGCCGGGATCTCGGCATCGGCCAGTTGCTGCACGAACGCGTGTTCTTCAAGAATCGCCGCGTCGCTCCACCGGCCGGGCCGGTAGAACTTCACGACCAGCGGCGCGGCATCCTCGATGCCCACCTGCCAGACGCGGTTCTCGTAGCTGTTCAGGGCCAGCAACCGGCCATCCGGATAGAAACCCGCCGCCTCGAGCGCATCGAGGATGCACTCGGGCGTGAGTCCCGCATAGGGGACGTCGGCGCTGGGCGATGGGTGATCCGGTGCGGTCATTGCGGGGTCCCGTCAGGGCGCCTTGCGATTGCCGCCAAGCAGCGCGGCTTGCGGCGCGGGGCGGCGATTGCGGGCCGGAGCGGCCGCCACGCTGTCCTGCGCGGGGCGCGGCGACTGCGGACGTGCCTGTTGCGGACGCGCTTGCTGCGGACGCTGGCCGGCCGGCTTTGCTGCATTGGCCGTGCCGTTGTTGCCGGCACCATTGCCACCGCCGTTGGCAGGCTTGCGTGCCGCGCCATTGGCATTCCCATTGGCGCTTCCATTGGCACTGCCGTTGCGGCCGTCGCCACGCGCGGGCTTTGCGGCCTGCGCGGGACGCGCCTGGCGCGGTGCTTCCTGGCGCTGGCCTTGCGGCGCGCGAGGCTGACGACGTTCGCCGGCGCCGGCATTGCCGCCACCGTTGCCGCGCGGCTGGCCGCCGCCGCGTTGCTGGCGCCCCTTCTGGATCGGCTCGGCCGCGATGCTCGGGTCCACTTCGAATCCGGGCAGCGACACCTGTTCGATCTGACGCTTGATCAGGCGCTCGATGTCACGCAGCAGGCCGTGTTCGTCCACGCAGACCAGCGAAATCGCCTCGCCCTCGGCGCCCGCGCGGCCCGTGCGGCCGATGCGGTGCACGTAGTCCTCGGGCACATTGGGCAGGTCGAAGTTCACCACATGCGGAAGCTGGTCGATATCGATACCGCGTGCGGCGATGTCGGTGGCCACCAGCAGGCGCAGCGTGCCGGCCTTGAACTCGGTCAGCGCGCGCGTGCGGGCCGACTGGCTCTTGTTGCCGTGAATGGCCAGCGCAGACAGGCCGTCCTTGGTTAGCTGTTCCGCCAGGCGGTTGGCGCCATGCTTGGTGCGCGTGAACACCAGCACCTGGTGCCAGTCATGCTGGCGCACCAGGTGGGCCAGCAGTTCGCGCTTGCGTTCGCGGTCCACCGGGAACACGCGCTGCGCCACGGTTTCGGCCGTGGTGTTGCGGCGTGCCACTTCGATCGAGGCTGGGTTGTTCAGCAGGCGGTCGGCCAGCGCGCGGATGTCGTCCGAGAACGTGGCCGAGAACAGCAGGTTCTGGCGCTTGGGCGGCAGGACGTTCAGGACCTTGCGGATGTCGTGGATGAAGCCCATGTCGAGCATGCGGTCTGCTTCATCGAGCACCAGCAGTTCCACATGCGACAGGTCGATCGTGCGTTGCGACACGTGGTCGAGCAGGCGGCCCGGCGTGGCCACGACGATGTCGACGCCGCGCTTCAGCGCTTCGATCTGGGGATTGATACCCACACCGCCAAACATCACCATGGATCGCAGCTTCAGGTACTTGCCGTAGTTGCGGACGCTCTCCTCAACCTGGGCGGCCAGCTCGCGCGTGGGAGTCAGCACCAGGGCGCGCACTTGCGGGCGGGCGCCACGGGGCGCCGGATTGCGCGCGGCGGACTCGGACAGCAACTGCAGCATGGGCAGCGTGAAGCCTGCCGTCTTGCCGGTGCCGGTCTGAGCACCGGCGAGCAGATCGCCACCTTTCAGAATTGCGGGAATGGCTTGCGCCTGAATCGGGGTTGGCGTGGTGTAGCCCTGTTCGGCCACGGCACGCGCCAGCTTGTCGGACAAGCCGAGTTCGGAAAAAGACATGAAAGGACGCTTCGGCCGCCTGTCGCGCAGCAGATGTGCGCCAATCGTCGGGCGGCTCGGGTAGATAACCGTGCCTGGGTGCAGGCCGGCGGGACGGGTCGATTGCCCCCGCTCCCGGGCTGGAAAGGCCCGTAGTGTACCAGTCTGTGGAAATGGGCGTACCGGTAGTAGGCTTCAGGTGGCCCTGCGCTATCATGGCGGCCACCCGGTGCCGGCGCGCGCCAGCCCCCTCCCATCGCCATGCGGTTCCGTTTTCTCGAAGACCAGGAAGTCACGCTTTTCGCGGCCATCCCCATTGGCCTGCTGGCGGGCATCGTGACCACACTGTTCAAGGACGCGCTGGAAGCCAGCGGGCTGGTCATGTTCGGCAAGAACGCCGATATCGTGCTGGTCTTCGCCGGCCTGGCACTGGTGTGGCGCGTGGTGATTCCGATGGTTGGCGGCGCCGTGGCCGGCGCGCTGGTGGTGGCCGCGCAGCACTATGCGCGCACCGAGACCCTGCCCAGCGAATACATGGAAGCCGTGGCACGCGGGTCTGGCCGGCTGCCGATCAAGATCACCCTGCTGCGCGCGCTGTCGTCGTTCTGCTCGATCGTATCGGGCAGCTCGGTCGGCAAGGAAGGCGCCATGATCCAGCTGGCCGCGCTGACCGGCTCGGTCTTTCCGTCGAGCCGCGCCGACCAGGCCGGCGACGACAGCAACATGCGCCGCATGCTCACCGCCTGCGGTGCCGCCGCCGGTCTTGCCACCGCCTATCACACGCCGTTGTCCGCCGCCGTCTTCGTGGCCGAAGTCGTGTTCGGCGCACTGGCCGTGCAGCGGCTGATGCCGCTGTTCCTGGCTTCGGTGGCCGGCACGATGGTCAGCCAGTGGCGCGGCGGCCTGGAGCCGCTCTACACCGGGCTTCACATCGGCCCGGACCTGCTCCAGCAGCCGCACCTGCTGCTGGCCGCCGCCGGCATCGGCCTGATCGCGGGCGTTTCGGGCGCGGTATTCATGCGCGCCAACACGCTGGCCCGCAACGGCTTCCGGCACGTGCCCGGCGGCCCGGTGGCGCGCCTGGCGCTGGGTGGCCTGCTGGTGGGGCTGCTGGCCACCGTGGTGCCCGAGGTGGTGGGCAACGGCTACTACACGATCCAGACGATCCTGCGCAACGAACCGCTCTCGGTGGCGGTCTGGGGCGTGCTGCTGGCCAAGCTCGTGGCCACCGTGGTCAGCATGGGCTCCGGCGCCATTGGCGGTGTGTTCACGCCGTCGATGTTCGTGGGCGCGGCGCTGGGCCAACTGGTGGCGCTTGGCATCCCGGGCGGGACCGATACGCCGGTGCTGCCACTGGTGGGGATGACGGCTTTCCTGGCCGCCACCAGCCAGGCGCCGCTGATGTCGATCCTGATGGTGTTCGAGATGACGCTGGCGCCCACGCTGTTGCTGCCGCTGATGATCGGCGCGGTGGCGGCGTACTACACGGCGTCGCGCTGCCAGACGCTGTCGCTGTACAGCGTGGTTGTGGAGCGCGCCCAGGCCAGCGCCGCCGTGGAACGCGCGCGCGGGTTGCGCCTGGCCGGGCTGTGCGATCCGACGAACACGGTCATCGACCCCACTGCTTCGGTGGCGCAGGCAGCGGACAAGTTCGCCGAAACCGGCACGCGCTACCTGTACCTAGTGGACGCCGCCGGCACGCTGCTGGGCGCCATCTCGATCCACGCCGTCCAGCGCGCGCAGCGCGAGGCGCCGGATGCCACGCTGCTGTCGCTGGGCGACCTCTGCTTCCCCTGCCTGACCCCCGACTCGCGCCTGCGCGATGCGCTGGCCATCTTCTCGGAACATGGCATCAACCGCATCCCACTGGTGCGCGATGCCGCCAGCCGCGAACTGATGGGCACCGTATCCAAGCAGCGCGTGCTGCAAGAGGCATCCTGCCTGTTCTAGGCAGACGGCTGCCCGCGATCCGGCCGATGTACGGATTGCGCCACACCGCGCAGCCGCGCCGTTCCCCTTCCCGGTCCGCAAACGGGTAAAATCGCCGGCTACCCTGCCTGCGCAATGTGGCTGCAAGCGTGATGGCGTCCGGCGCCGGCGGTATTCCAATAACGATCGCTGTTTTTCTTTGTCGGGAGCCCTCATGCCGAAGCTGTTTTCGCGTTCGATGCACGTTGCGTGCGCCGCAGTGCTGCTGTTTGCCGTCGCCCCGGCCATGGCGCAGATCACCACCCAGGCCACGACCCAGGCAGTGCCCACGCCCGTCGGCGGCACGCCGATCCGCGTGATCCCCGCCGACGCGCCCATGGCGCGCATGGAACTGGCGCGGCCGTCGGCCACCGACCCGCTGCAGGCCAAGCTCGACGGCAAGGTCCACGGCGTGGCCCCGGGGTTGCGGCTCTTCAGCACGGACACTGCGCTGATCAACCCGAACACGGTGGCAGGCAAGAAGCTCGATGTGCGATACAAGCTCGACCTCTATGGCCAGTTGCTGACCGCGTGGGTACTGACCGATGCGGAAGTCAAGGCGTGGAAGGCCGCGCACTGACCCATTTCTGAAACAACCTGTTGTGCCCTGGATGCCCCCAGGTAAACCACTGAGACCGGCACCATGAAGAAGGTATTTGTCAAAACGTACGGCTGCCAGATGAACGAGTACGACTCGGACAAGATGGTGGACGTACTGAACGCCACGCAGGGCATGGAGCCCACGGACAACGTCGAAGACGCCGACGTGATCCTGTTCAACACCTGCTCGATCCGCGAAAAGGCCCAGGAGAAGGTGTTCTCCGAACTGGGCCGCATGAAGGCGCTCAAGGCCGCCAAACCCGACCTGGTGATTGGCGTGGGTGGCTGCGTGGCCAGCCAGGAAGGCGCCGCCATCGTGTCGCGCGCGCCGTACGTCGACGTCGTGTTCGGGCCGCAGACGCTGCACCGCCTGCCCGACCTGATCAACCGCCGCCAGAGCACCGGCCTGTCGCAGGTCGACATCTCGTTTCCCGAGATCGAAAAGTTCGACCACCTGCCGCCGGCGCGCGTGGATGGCCCGAGCGCGTTCGTGTCGATCATGGAAGGCTGCTCGAAGTACTGCAGCTACTGCGTGGTGCCCTACACGCGCGGCGAGGAAGTGTCGCGCCCGTTCGAGGACGTGCTGGCCGAAGTGGCTGGCCTGGCCGACCAGGGCGTGCGCGAGGTGACGCTGCTGGGCCAGAACGTCAACGCGTATCGCGGCACCATGGGCGGTACCAGCGAGATTGCCGACTTCGCGTTGCTGATCGAGTACGTGGCCGAGATTCCCGGCATCGAGCGCATCCGCTACACCACCAGCCACCCGAAGGAATTCACGTCGCGCCTGGTGGAGCTGTACGAACGCTGCGACAAGCTCGTGAACCACCTGCACCTGCCCGTGCAGCATGCGTCGGACCGCGTGCTGATGGCGATGAAGCGCGGCTACAGCGTGCTCGAATACAAGAGCATCATCCGCCGGCTGCGCACCATCCGCCCCGACATGTCGATGTCGTCGGACTTCATCGTCGGCTTTCCCGGCGAGACCGATGCCGACTTCGACAAGCTGATGGCCATGGTCAACGAGATCGGCTACGACACGTCGTTCTCGTTCATCTTCAGCGCACGCCCCGGCACGCCGGCCGCCAACCTGCACGACGATACGCCGTACGACGTGAAGCTGCGCCGCCTGCAGGTGCTGCAGGCCGCGATCGAGGAAAACGTGGTGCGCATTAGCCAGGGCATGCTTGGCACGGTGCAGCGCATCCTGGTGGAAGGCCCGGCCCGCAAGGACCCGACCGAACTGCACGGCCGCACCGAGAACAACCGCGTGGTCAACTTTGCGCTGCCGGGCGTGCCCCTGGCGCAGCGCGACCGCATGATCGGCCAGCTGGTGGACGTGAACATCACGCAGGCGTTCCCGCACTCGTTGCGCGGCGAACTGATCGTGCGTCAATAAGGCGTTATGAAGATTCCAACCGCAGAGTTTGTCGCGCCCAAGGACGACAACACCCGCCTGCAGAACCTGTGCGGGCCCCTCGATGAAAACCTGCGCCAGATCGAACAGGCGCTGGACGTGACGATCCAGCGCCGCGGCCACCGCATGACGGTGCGCGGCGAGCGCGCGCAGGACGCTGCGCTGGCGCTGGAACGCTTCTACAACAACGCCAGGGTGACGCTGTCGATCGACGACGTGCAGCTTGGCCTGGTGGAAGCGCGCCAGATCGCCGCGCATGGTGCCTACCTGCCCGGCAACGACGACGACGCGCCGACCGAAGTGGGAGACGACTCGCCGGTGCTGCACACGCGCCGCTCGGGCCTGCAGGGCCGCACGGCGATGCAGCGCGAATACCTGCGCCACATCCTCGCGCACGACCTGACGCTTGGCGTCGGGCCGGCCGGCACGGGCAAGACCTATCTGGCCGTAGCGTGCGCCGTGGACGCGCTGGAGCGCGACTCCGTCAAGCGCATCGTGCTGACGCGCCCGGCCGTGGAAGCGGGCGAACGGCTCGGCTTCCTGCCCGGCGACCTGGCGCAGAAGGTGGATCCGTACCTGCGCCCGCTGTACGACGCGCTGTACGACCTGCTTGGTTTCGATCGCACGCAGAAGATGTTCGAGCGCCAGATGATCGAGATCGCGCCGCTGGCGTACATGCGCGGCCGCACGCTGAACCACGCGTTCATCATCCTGGACGAAGCCCAGAACACCACGCCGGAGCAGATGAAGATGTTCCTGACGCGGATCGGCTTCGGCTCCAAGGCCGTGATCACCGGCGACACCACGCAGATCGACCTGCCGCGCGGCCAGAAGAGCGGCCTCGTGGAAGCGCAGCACGTGCTGCGCGATGTGCGCGGTGTGGCCGTTACACGCTTTTCCAGCGTCGACGTGGTGCGCCATCCGCTGGTGGCTCGCATCGTCGATGCTTACGACGAATATCACGCCCAGCATAAGGACGCCTGATCTTGACCAAGAAGTCCCCCGTCACCAAGACGCCCGACGCCACGCGCGTCGTCCTGTTCGATGCCGACGGCCGCGCGCGCAAGGCGTCGGTCCACGCACTGCGTATCCAGCTGGCCGACGGCCGCAGCCTGACGCTCGACCTCTCGCAAGCCAACGACGGCGTGGTGGCCCTGCTGGCCGAGCACACCGACACGCGCCAGCAGGCCGGCCTCCTAGTACGCCCCGACGACGCCGACACGCTGTCGGTGGCCGTCACCGCCACGCCGATCGTGACCACCACGGGCACGCCGGCCACGCCGCCCGAAGTGGAGCTTGATGTCCAGTTCGGCGACGGCGCACGCGCCCGCAAG
Organism: Cupriavidus pauculus; assembly: GCF_022179805.1. Lineage (GTDB taxonomy): Bacteria > Pseudomonadota > Gammaproteobacteria > Burkholderiales > Burkholderiaceae > Cupriavidus > Cupriavidus pauculus_E. Next base: position 426,960 of record NZ_BPUO01000002.1, read on the forward strand.
GGCGTGCCGGCGCGCAAGCTGATCGAAAAGTGGGTGAAGTCCGCGCTCTACGCCGACGCCGAGCTGACCGTGCGCTTTGTCGACGAGGAAGAAGGCCGCGCGCTGAACCGCACGTACCGGGGCAAGGACTACGCGACCAATGTGCTCACGTTCGCCTACGCCGAGAGCGCCGACGATCCTGTGACCGGCGACATCGTGCTGTGCTGCCCGGTGGTGGAAACGGAAGCCCGGCAACAGAAGAAGCCGCTTGAAGCACACTACGCGCACCTGATCGTGCACGGCGTGCTGCATGCGCAGGGCTACGAGCACGAAGACGACGAAGAGGCCGAGGAAATGGAAGCCATCGAAACCGAAACGCTGCAGGCGCTCGGTTTCAGCGACCCGTATCTGCCGGTGCGCGAGTAGTCACAAAAGGCTGGACCCGTGATGCCGGAGACACTACAATCCTGGCGTCACGGGGCTGCAAGCCTTTTAGTGTATGCTTCAGACGATCTCCACCACGCGCTCGCCGCGACATGAACGACCCCTATCCCAGTTCGAAACCTGCCAGTTTCAGGCAGCCGGATCGGCCCCGATCCCTTCTCGAACGCCTTTCGGATTTCATCTCCCCTGAGCCGGACACCCGCGCTGAACTGCTCGAAGTGTTGCAGGATGCGCACGAGCGCAACCTGATCGATGCCGATTCGCTCTCGATGATCGAGGGCGTGTTCCAGGTATCGGAGCTGACTGCGCGCGACATCATGGTGCCCCGTGCCCAGATGGATGCGGTCAACATCGCGGACACGCCAGAAGCGTTCATCCCGTTCATGCAGCAGACCGCACACTCGCGGTTTCCGGTGTACGAGGGCAATCGCGACAACATCATCGGCATCCTGCTGGCCAAGGACCTGCTGCGCTACTACACCGACGAGAACTTCGACCTGCGCGAAACGCTGCGCCCGGCCGTGTTCATTCCGGAGTCGAAGCGACTGAATATCCTGCTGCGCGAATTCCGTATCAACCGCAATCACATTGCCATCGTCGTCGACGAGTACGGCGGCGTGGCCGGACTGGTCACGATCGAGGACGTGCTCGAACAGATCGTTGGCGACATCGAGGACGAGTTCGATCTGGATGAGGACCAGGACATGATCCTGCCCACCGCGGACGGCGCCTGGCGCGTGCGCGGCCTGACCGAGATCGAGCAGTTCAACGAGGCATTCGGCACGGCGTTTTCGAACGACGATGTCGATACCGTGGGCGGCCTGCTGACCAATCACGTCGGCCACGTGCCGCATCGTGGCGAAATCATCACCTTGCCGCCGATCCGCTTCGAGGTGCTCCGCGCCGACGCGCGCCAGGTGCACCTGCTCCAGGTGCACCGCGAGGCACCCGCCGACACCAACGGCATGGCCGACGCATGAAGCGCGCCGGCACGCCCGACGCCGTGGCTACCCGCCGCACCGATCCGATGGTCGGCAGTGGTCCGTCCTCCCCCTCCGCCACCCCTGCCGGCGCCTTCCAGGCCACATCGCGCCAGGGCATGCTGTTCCGCCTGCTGATTGCCGCCGCGCTTGGCGTGGCGCACACGCAGGCGTTCGCGCCGCATGACTGGTGGTGGCTGCAGATCCTGTCGGTGGCCGGGCTCGTGGCGCTGGTTGCCGACGCGCCGCGTCCGCGCGCGGCCGCCGCCACCGCCTATGCGTTCGGGATGGGCTGGTTCCTGTCCGGCATCTGGTGGCTCTATATCAGCATGCACGTCTACGGCGAGATGCCTGCCTGGATGGCGGCGCTGGCCGTGGTGCTGTTCGCGGGCTACCTGTCGCTCTGGCCGGCGCTGGCCGCCGCCCTCTGGCACTGGCTGACCCGGCGCGGCCGCGACGGCATCCTGGCGGCGCTGGCTTTCGGCGCGGCCTGGGCCTTGTCCGAATGGCTGCGCGGCGTGGTGTTCACCGGCTTCCCATGGCTGGGCAGCGGCTATCCGCACACCGACGGCCCGTTGTCGGGCTTCGCGCCGCTGTTCGGCGTCTATGGCATTTCGTTCCTGGCGGCGTCCGCATCGGCGCTGCTGGTGGCAGGCGTGCGCGCCGCGTTGCGCCGGTCGGAGCCGGGCGCCACTGGCACTGCCGCCGGGTCGGCCGGGCTGATTGTCGCCACGCTCGGCGGCGGCCTGGCGCTGGCGCCGCTGGCCTACACCGTGCCCGTGGGGCAGCCCATCAACGTGCGGCTGCTGCAAGGCAACGTTGCCCAGGACATCAAGTTCGAGCCAGTCGGCATCCAGCGGTCGCTGGAGCTGTATCGCGACCTGATCACGGCAGCGCCGGCAGACCTCGTGGTCACGCCCGAGACCGCATTCCCGGTGATCCTGCAGGACCTGCCGCTCGATATCGCCAAGGACGTGCGCTCCTATATGGAGAAGACCGGGACGACGGTCGTCTTTGGTGCGGCCGGCGCCGATTCACCGGTGGACTTCACCAACAGCGTCTTTGCGATCGGCCCCGAGCAGAACGAACTGTACCGGTACAACAAGCACCACCTGGTACCGTTCGGCGAATTCATCCCGTTCGGCTTCCACTGGTTCGTGAACATGATGAAGATGCCGCTGGGCGATTTCCGGCGCGGCACGCTGGACCAGCCGGCCGTGCCGGTGCGCGGCATCCATGTGGCGCCCAACATCTGCTACGAGGATCTGTTCGGCGAGGAAATCGCCACGACGCTGCGCCAGCAGGCCACGCCCGCGAACATGCTGGCGAATGTGACGAATCTGGCATGGTTTGGCGACACCATCGCGCTGGACCAGCATCTGCAGATCTCGCGCATGCGGGCGCTGGAAATGCGCCGCCCGATGCTGCGCGCGACCAATACCGGGATGACGGCCGTGGTCGGCCCCGACGGCAAAGTCCAGGCCAGGCTGCCGACGTTCGAAGTGGGCACGCTGACAGCCAGCGTGCAGGGCATGCAGGGCCTGACGCCGTATATCCGCTGGGGCAACGTGCCGGCGCTGGCCGGCAGCGTGCTCGTGTTGTTGCTGGCGCTGCGGGCGCGGCGCCGGGCGGCCTGAGCCGGCGATCAGCCGGCCAGTGACGTCGCCATCGACACCGCGGCGGCGGCTACCATCACGACGATCGCGACGACATAAGGTTTGCGAGACAGCAGCGACATGACAAATCCCCTTAACGTTGTTTTCTGATTCGCGGACCGCGACGCCCTGTACAAGCTGTAAGACGGCGCTTCGACCCCGGGGAAGCCCGCAGTCCGGTTGGCAGCCATCTGGTTTGTGATTCGGTAGCTGCGTGCTTCCACTGTATACAAAAATGGTATCGGCACGTGTCGGACGGTTCTGAAACGGGGGTCGGGATTTACCCGACCCGTTGCGCAGGCCCGACACCGTAGACACGCACGATTCGTGCCCTCGGACACGGTTTTCGACCACGATCGCGGCTGAGACGAGCCAAAAACCCGATAGAATCCAAGGTTTGGCAAACCCTGCGCGAGACCGTTCGCGCACTTGCCCGCCAGCTTTCCAATTCGTCTTCCTATGCTGACCTTCCAACAAATGATTCTCACCCTGCAGGCCTACTGGGACCGGCAGGGCTGCGCATTGCTGCAACCGATCGATCTGGAGGTCGGCGCCGGCACGTCGCACGTGCACACGTTCCTGCGCGCAATTGGCCCAGAGCCGTGGCGCGCAGCGTACGTGCAGCCGTCGCGCCGTCCCAAGGACGGCCGCTATGGCGAGAATCCGAACCGTCTGCAGCACTACTACCAGTACCAGGTAGTGCTCAAGCCCGCGCCCGAGAATATCCTGGAGCTGTACCTGGGTTCGCTGGAAGCCCTGGGCCTGGACCTGAAGCAGAACGACATCCGCTTTGTCGAGGACGACTGGGAAAATCCCACGCTGGGCGCCTGGGGCCTGGGCTGGGAAGTCTGGCTGAACGGCATGGAAGTCACGCAGTTCACGTACTTCCAGCAGGTGGGCGGCATCGACTGCAAGCCGATCACGGGCGAGATCACCTACGGCATCGAGCGGCTGGCGATGTACCTGCAGAAGGTGGAAAACGTCTATGACCTGGTGTGGACCGAATGGGAAGAGAACGGCGAGACGCGCCGTCTGACCTATGGTGACGTCTACCACCAGAACGAGGTGGAGCAGTCCACCTACAACTTCGAACACAGCAACACCGAAATCCTGTTCCGCCATTTCTCGGAGCATGAAGGCGAAGCCAAGCGCCTGATGGGCGATACCGGCGAAAAGAACGAAGACGGCACGCCGAAGCTGAACAGCACCCGCCTGGCACTGCCGGCGTACGAACAGGTGCTGAAGGCCGCCCACACGTTCAACCTGCTCGATGCGCGCGGGGCAATCTCGGTGACCGAGCGCGCCGCCTACATCGGCCGCATCCGCAACCTGTCGCGCATGGTGGCGCAGGCCTACTACGATTCGCGCGAATCGCTGGGCTTTCCGATGTGCAACCAGGGGGCTCGCGCATGACGCCCCGCCTGCGCGGCACGCTGGCACTGATGACCCTTGCCGTGCCGGTTGCGCTGTCGCCCGCTGGCAGCGCATTCGCCGCCGCGCGCACCTCGCCCGCGCCGGCGCCTCAGGCGCTGTACCTGCCGGCGGAACTGGCCAATATCTGCGAGGCCGACGCCCAGGCGCTGCAGCAGGCCATCACGCGGCACTGGCGTCCGTCGCTGTCGTCGATCGACCAGTGGACGCAGCTGGTGCGCTCGTTCTCGTGCGACCTGTCGGGATCTCGCGATCTCGGCTGGCATCGCGTGCCGCTGCGCGCCTATGAGAGCGCCATCCGCTATCCGCTGCAGTGGGTGGAGTGGGAAGAACACGCCGGCCGGTCGCGCCGGGTGGTGCGCACCTACGCATCCGCCGCGCAGCTGCCCGCGAAGATCGATTTCTGGGTAGGTGGCCGGATCGACGAGATCCGCTACGACCGCCGGTCCCAGCGCATCGATGCCCGATTCCCCGCCGCCGGTACGCGCGGCGCTTCCGGGGTGGCGGTGCAATGCGCCTACACCACGCTGCAATTCCGCCAGCAGAACGGCCTGTGGCTGCTGTCTGGCGTGGAACCCAATCTCGCGCCGCGCTGCTGATGCGCGCGCCCATACCTGTTGGATAGATTCATGTCGCAACCCATGACCGATTCGCTGCTGATCGAACTGTTCACCGAAGAACTGCCGCCGAAGGCGCTGGCCCGCCTGGGCGATGCCTTCGCGCAGGGTCTGTTCGATGGCCTCGGCGCGCGCGATCTGCTCGACGCCGGCGCCGCCGTGACGCCGTTTGCCACGCCCCGCCGCCTGGCCGCGCTGGTGACCGGCGTGCGCCGGACCGCACCGGACCGCGAGCAGCGCGAGAAGGTGCTGCCGCTGACCGTGGCGCTGGACGCCAACGGCGCACCGACCGCGCCGCTGTCCAAGAAGCTCGCCGCCCTGGCCAAGTCCGTGGGCGTGGCGGAGATCGACTGGCAGACGCTGGAGCGCGCATCCGACGGCAAGGCCGACGCGTTCTTCTACCGCTACACGGCCAAGGGTGCCACGCTGGCCGATGGCCTGCAGGCAGCGCTAGACGAAACGCTGGGCAAGCTGCCGATTCCCAAGGTGATGAGCTATCAGCGCCCTGACGGCGCCACGGTGCACTTCGTGCGCCCGGCGCATAGCCTGATCGCACTGTACGGCGCAGAAATCGTGCCGGTGGCGGTGCTGGGCCTGCAGGCCAGCAACATCACGCAAGGCCACCGTTTCCTGTCGCAAGGCATCATCGAGATTCCGCATGCGGGCGAGTACGCGGGCCTGCTGGAGTCGCGCGGCCGCGTGGTGGCCAGCTACACCGAGCGCCGCGAGCGCATCCGCAGCGCGCTGCTCAAGGAAGCCGGCGCCGACCAGGCCGTGATGCCCGATTCGCTGCTGGACGAAGTGAATTCGCTGGTGGAATGGCCGGTGGTCTATCCGTGCCACTTCGAGGAAGCGTTCCTGGCCGTGCCGCAGGAATGCCTGATCCTGACGATGCAGACCAACCAGAAGTACTTTGCGCTGACCGACGCTGCCGGCCAGCTGCGCAACCGCTTCCTGATCGTCTCGAACCTGGCCACCGACACGCCGCAGTCGATCATCACTGGCAACGAGCGCGTGGTGCGCCCGCGCCTGGCCGACGCGAAGTTCTTCTTCGACCAGGACCGCAAGAAGACGCTGGCCTCGCGCGTGCCGCAACTGGCCAACGTGGTCTACCACAACAAGATCGGCACCCAGCTGGACCGCGTGCAGCGCCTGCAGCAGATTGCCGGCCACGTGGCCGACGCCATGAACGCCGCCGGTGCCGCCGTCGACAAGGCCGCCGCCATGCGTGGCGCCGAACTGGCCAAGGCCGACCTGCTGACCGACATGGTAGGCGAGTTCCCCGAGCTGCAGGGCACCATGGGGACGTATTACGCGCGCCATGACGACGAGGCCGAGGACGTGGCGCTGGCCTGTTCCGAACACTACCGTCCGCGCTTTGCCGGCGACGCGCTGCCCGCGGGCAACGTGAGCACCGCCGTGGCGCTGGCCGACAAGCTGGAAACGCTGGTGGGCATCTGGGGCATCGGCCTGCAGCCCACGGGCGAGAAGGACCCGTTCGCGCTGCGCCGCCATGCGCTGGGCATCCTGCGCATGCTGATCGAGAAGCCGCTGGCGGTGTCGATCGACACGCTGCTGGCACTGACCGAGCAGTCGTTTGCCGGCATCGCCGCCGTCAAGCCGGCGCGCGAGGCGATCACCGACTTCCTGTACGACCGCGTGCGCGGCTACCTGAAGGACAAGGGCTACACCACCAATGAAGTGGAAGCCGTGGTCAGCCTGCGCCCGGCCAGCCTGCACGACATCCTGGCCCGCATGGAAGCCGTGCGCACGTTTGCCGCGCTGCCCGAGGCCGAGGCCCTGGCCGCCGCCAACAAGCGCATCACCAACATCCTGAAGAAGACCGACGAAGCGATCGGCACGGTAGACACCGCGCTGTTCCAGGAAGCGGCCGAAGGCGCGCTGTTCGAAGCGATCGAGCGCGTGCGCCCGGGCGTGGAAGCCGCCTTCGCCGGTGGCGATTTCACCGCCGCGCTGCGTGACCTGGCCCAGCTGCGCGATGCCGTGGACCGCTTCTTCAACGACGTGATGGTGATGGCCGAAGATGCGAAGCTGCGCGCCAACCGCCTGGCGCTGCTGGCCACGCTGCACGGGCTGGCCAACCGCGTGGCAGACATTTCCAAGCTGGCGGCCTAAGCTGCTGTCAGGCCACATCGGAGAGAGCCATGCCACAGTCCCTGCCGAAGTTCGTGATCCTGGACCGCGACGGCGTGGTCAATCTCGACAGTGACCACTTCATCAAGACGCCCGACGAATGGGTTCCCATTCCGGGCAGTCTCGAAGCCATCGCCATGCTGAACCAGGCCGGCTATCGCGTCGCGATTGCCAGCAACCAGTCGGGCATCGGCCGCGGCCTGTTCGAGATGAGTGCACTGAACGCGATGCACGAGAAGATGTACAAGGCGCTGGCCAACCTTGGCGGCCGCGTCGAGGCCGTGTTCTTCTGCCCGCACACCGCCGCCGACAACTGCGATTGCCGCAAGCCCAAGTCGGGCCTGTACGAGCAGATCGGCGAGCGTTTCGGCATCGAACTGCGCAACGTGCCCACCGTGGGCGATTCGCTGCGCGACCTCGAGGCCGGCGTGGCCGTGGGCTGCCTGCCGCACCTGGTGCGCACTGGCAAGGGCCTGCGCACGCTCGACAAGGGCGGCCTGCCCGCCAATACGCGCGTGCACGACGACCTGGCCGCGTTTGCCCGCTGGCTCATCGCGGAAGGGGCGCACAAGTCCCCTGCCCCGGCTGCCCATGCAGCCTCGCCCGCGCCCTGAGGCTGCACCCGTCTTCCTGAATTCGCCCCCATCGATGACTTTTATCCGCTCCCTGCTGTTCGCGCTGTACCTGCTGATCCTGACGCCGCCGTATGCGTGCGCCTGTTTCATCGTGTTCCCGTTCATGAACGCGGAGAACCGCTTTCTCTTCGTGCGCGGCTGGCCGCGCCTGGTGATCGGGGCCGCGCGCCTGATCTGCGGCATCGACTACCGCATCGAGGGCATGGACAAGATGCTCGCCATGCTGGACAAGCCCGTGGTGCTGCTGTCCAAGCACCAATCGGCCTGGGAAACCGTGGCCTACGTGGCACTGATGCCCAAGCCGCTGTGCTTCGTGTTCAAGCGCGAGCTGCTGTTCGTGCCGTTCTTCGGCTGGGCGCTGGGCATGCTGAAGATGGTCCACATCAATCGCAAGGACGGCACGCGCGCGTTTGCCTCGGCAGCCCGCCAAGGGCGTGAGCGGCTCAACGAGGGCGCATGGATCATCATGTTCCCCGAAGGCACGCGTACCCCGTCTGGCAAGGTCAATCCGCGCTATAAGAGCGGCGGTGCCCGTCTGGCGGTGGAAACCGGCGCATGGGTGTTTCCGATGGCGGTCAATTCGGGACGCGTCTGGCCGCGCAATTCGTTCATGAAGTATCCGGGTACCATCACGATCTCGATTGGCGACGCCATCCCGTCGGCCAACAAGACCGCCGACATGCTCAACCAGGAAGTGGAAGCCTGGGTTGAAGCCGAAATGCGCCGTATCGATCCGGAAAGCTACCGTCAAGCAGGGAGCCAGGCCACCGCATGAAGCTGTTGCGCCCCACTGCCGACCCCGGCGCGCAGCTGGAGCTGCCGCTGGCCGACGCCACGCCAGCCGTCCAGCCGGGGCCGCAGAACCTGCTCGCGCCCCAGCAGCCCGAGGGTTCGACAGGGCAACCGGTGGCGCCAGCCGCCGAAGCCTGGCCGCCGGTACTGCCCAACGGCCGGGTGCTGCAGGTGGGAGAACGCACGCTTCACTATTCGCTCAAGCGCTCGTCGCGCCGTACCATCGGCTTCACGGTCGATGACCGCGGGCTGTCGATCACCGCACCGCGCTGGGTGACACAGGTCGACGTCGAGGCCGCCATCCTCGAAAAGCAACGCTGGATTTTTACCAAACTGGGCGAATGGCGTCACCGCGAGGCACGCCGCGTACTGCCCACGGTGCAATGGCGCGATGGCGCGACGCTGCCGTTCCTGGGCAAGCCGATCACGCTGCGCCTGGAGTCGCCTGCCGGCGTGCTGCTGTTCGACGCCGACACGCGCGTGCTGCACCTGGCCATGCCCGCCCACGCAGAGGAACAGCAGGTCAAGGACCGCGTGCAGGGCTGGCTGCAGAACCAGGCGCGCCGCCTGCTGCCCGAGCGCCTGGACGTCTATGCGGCCCGGCTTGGCGTGCGCCATACCGGCTTCGCGCTGACCTCCGCCGCCACGCGCTGGGGTAGCTGCACCGCCGACGGCAAGATCCGCCTCAACTGGCGCCTCATGCATTTCCCGCTGTCGATGATCGACTACGTGGCGGCCCACGAACTGGCGCACCTCAAGGAAATGAACCACGGCCCGCGTTTCTGGGAAACCGTGGAATCGATCTTCCCGGAATTCCGCGACGCCCGCGCCCAACTGCGCGCGCATCCGCCCGAGCTGCTGCCGACGTTCTGACGCGCCGCCGCGCGCGCCTCACCACGCGCATTTACCACGCGCATTACCACGCATAGCGTGCACCCAGCCGCATCACGTACTGCCGGTAGCCCTGGGTGCCCCACTGCCCGCCGATATTGCCCCAACTGCTCCAGCCGCGCGCCAGCTTCGCGTTGACGCCGATCTTGAGTTCGTAGCGATCCCGCGGAAACAGCTCGCCCAGTATGGTGTTGCTGAATGCCACCGATATGCTGGCCTGGTCGTGCCACCAGTTCAGCGTCGCGTACGGCTGCAGCCGCCCCCCATCCTCGCGGTCCAGCGTGCGGAATAGCCGTACACCGAGCCGCGTGACCACGCCGTTGGTATCTCCCCCGTTGACCGTCGTGCCGCTGGGCTCGGTCAGGTTCACGCCGCGATGCCGGATCCAGATCGCCTGCACCTGCGGCTCCACGCGCCAGGCCGTCGTGGCGAGCGGTAGCGCCCAGCCAGTCTCCAGCGAGGCATTTCACGCCTGGCTGTGATAACCCGCCTGAGGCCGCTGGTCGCCACGCACATTGCTGTCGAACCAGGCGTACTGGAACCAGCTGTCGACATAGGGCCCAACGTCCGAGGCCGCCTGGCCAAACCACGTCGCGTACAGGCCCGCACCGCAGCCGTTGACCTCGCCCTGGGCACGCGCGCTGTTGCCGGCGGCCAGTCCATCGGTCGCCACATGGCCGTAGCCGAGCATGGCCCCCACGTGCAGCCTGTCCGCCGCGCCGAACAGCGAACCCCGCGCAAAGTCGCCGCCGCCTTGCAGCACCACCGTATCGGCGCGCGCGCTGTAGTCGTCGCCACGGCTGCCGCTTTCGCCGGTCTTGCCGGTCAGCCTGAGCCAGCCGGCCGGTGCGCTTGAAAACGGCATCTCGCCCATGCGGTCGTGCAGGCTGTGGACAAAGAGGTTGGAGGCGGCGTGCTCGTTCGCGATATAGGCAGGCACCTCGGGGCGGTAGACCGGCTTCGGCGGCCCGGGAGGCGCAGGCGGGTCTGGCGGATCGGGCATGCGCTGCGATCGCAGGTACCAGTTGCCATCGTTCGGATTGGACAGTCCGCCACGGTACAGGCTGTATTCGAACGCGCCCGCGACGGCGCGGCCGGACAGCGTGAAGGCGCCCGCTGGCGCATTGCCGCCGTTGGCCACTTCGATCACGCGGATACCCTCGCTCGTCAGGCCGCTCTTGCCGCCCACGTTGGTCACCTGCAACGCCGTGTTGCCCTGGGCGGCACCACCATTGATGATCAGCTTGTCGGCTGGCGAGCCATCGCCGCCGAGCGCGCTGTTCACCGCCAGCGTGCCGTTGCTGGCGATGTAGTTACGCAGCGTCAGCGTGTGGAAGATGCCGTCGGCGCGCGCGACGAAACGCACCGCACTGTCAAAGTTCTCGACGCGCGTCAGGTTGGAGTCGATCGGAATCCACCAGACCGAGTGATCGTGCAACGTCAGCTTCGCGGCGTGAAGCTGCCCCCTTCGGACGGATCCACCCTGGCCCCGCCTCGCAGGGTGGTGCGTGTGGCATCGATATTGACAATCAGTGGCGACGGGCGCGTGTCGATTTCCAGCATCCGCTCCGCCATCACGGTACTGTCGACCAGCGTCACGTTTGCCGCCCCGCCCAGGATGGCGATGCCGACACCGTTAGGCGCGGAGAGCGTGCTCGACACGATATCCACGCGCTGGATGGTGTTGTCGTCGGGACTTTCCAGCCCCAGCGCCCGACCGTTGACGGCGGTGCTCGTGGCCTGCGAGTTGGTGAGGGAGAGATAACCTTCGTCGGAAACCCGCAGCGCATCCGCACCGGTGCCCGATACCGTAACGCTGCTGCCGTTGAGCACTGCCCGGCTATTGGCGCCACGCACGCCGATGCCATGCGCGTAGGACCCCGTCGTCGTGACGGACGTGGAGGTGAGCAACTGGGTTCCGCCACGGCCGGCCGAGGCGCCTACCGACGCGAGCCCCTGGGTGGTGACCGTCGAATTTTCAGCCTCCACATTGATGCCTACGCTGTCCGAAATCAGGCCGAAGGCCCCGTTGCCTTCGGTGAGCACATCGACATTGCGCAGCTTGACGGTGCCCGTCCCGCGCACCGCCGGCACCCCACGATTCGTACCGGATAGTGCGGATCGGAATGCGGCCGGTCTGGCCATCGATGAGGATATTCGAGTTCGTCGACGTGATAACCACCGCTGGCGCAGTGTAGCCTGTGGTGGTGATGGAACTCGCGCCAAGCAGTTCGACGTAACCGGTGGCGACGGCAATGCCCGCCGCGAAATCTCCACCCGTGGTCAGATCCGAATTGCGCAACTGCACGGTGCCGCCATAGTCGGCGAATACGGCGTGCGCGGATTCGCCGTAGGTCGTGATGTGGACCTCGCCCGTGATCGTGGCGCCGGTCCCGAAGGCATGCGTCCCGTTGGAATGTGCGCCCTGCATCGTCAGCGTGCTGCCAGCCGCGTTGAAGTTGATGATGCCGCTCTCATTGGTATAAGCGCCCGTGGATTCGTCCCCGGCGGAAAGCAGCGTCACCGGGCCGGTCACGGTAATCGTGCCGCTGTTGACCGCATGCAGCACCGACGCATAGGCGCCCGCGCCGGTATCGAATGTGCCGCCGGTGACCGTGCCGTCGCAACCGTTGGCCGCATATGAGGTCGCGGTGGGTGCGGGTGGGGCACAGTCCGCCGCGCGTGCCCGCCCGGCGCCGGCACTGGCGATGATCAGGCAGTATCCAAACAGGGCCGTTCTGCAAACGAAGCGTGTCGACATGCAATGTCTCTCCAGTCAGAGATTGCCTATCACGCGCTCCGGCGCGCTTGCCGCGCCGTCGAAACGGCGTAGGCGATCGCACGATGCATGCGACCTCATCGAATGTAGCAACGCGTTGGCGGCATCGGCCTCGCCAAGGCGATGAAATTTCTTTTGGATCGATTTCAGCCATTTCGACACGCATTCGCGGTCAGGACTAAAATATCGGACTCCGCAGTCAAACAACCTCCCACATCGAAGAGGCTCCCCTATGCGACTCCTCCACACCATGCTGCGCGTTGGCGACTACCAGCGCTCGATCGATTTCTACACACGCGTGCTGGGCATGCAGCTTCTGCGCGAAAGCGACAACCCCGAGTACAAGTACCGTCTGGCCTTTGTCGGCTACGGCCCGGAAAGCGAGACGGCCGTGCTGGAACTGACCTACAACTACGGCGTGGACCAGTACGACCTGGGCACCGCCTACGGCCATATCGCGCTGGAAACGCCCAACGCGGCCGAAGCCTGTGACCGCATCCGTGCGGCCGGCGGCAAAGTCACGCGCGAAGCCGGCCCGGTCAAGGGCGGCACCACGGTGATCGCGTTCGTGGAAGACCCGGACGGCTACAAGATCGAACTGATCCAGCGCCACTCGACGCGCGACGCAGCGCGTCCGTAAGCGGCGCGGCAATGGGCACACAAACAATAACAAGGCGCCCGCTGGACAGCACGGCCATCGGACTGATGGTCTTGCTGTGCGCCGCATGGGGACTCCAGCAAGTGATCATCAAGGTCACCGCGCCGCTAATGGGCGCCGTGCTGCAGGCCGGCGTCCGCTCCGCGATTGCCGCCCTGCTGGTGTTCGCGTTCGCCGCGTGGCGCGGCACCCCGCTCTGGGAACGCGACGGCACGCTGCGCGCGGGCCTGGTGGCGGGATTGCTGTTCGGCGCGGAATTCTTCTGCATCTTCGTCGGCCTCGGCCATACCACCGCATCGCGCATGGCCGTGTTCCTCTACACGGCGCCGATCTTCACGGCATTGGGCCTGCACCTGTTCGTGCCCGGTGAACACCTGCATCGCGGCCAGTGGCTGGGCGTGGTGCTGGCGTTCCTGGGCATGGTGCTGGCCTTCGCGGACGGCATCGTCTCGTCATCGGCACAAGGCAGTACGCTGCTTGGCGATGCGCTGGGGGTGCTGGCAGGCGCGCTGTGGGCTGCCACCACCATCGTCGTACGCGGCAGCAAGCTGTCGCACGCCCCGGCCAGCAAGACGCTGCTCTATCAGCTGGCGGTATCGGCGGTGTTGTTGCTGGCGATGGCGCTGATGGCCGGCCAGGTTCATCGCGTGGAAGTCACCGGCTTCGTGGTGGCCAGCCTGTTCTACCAGTCGGTGCTGATCGCGTTTGCCAGCTACCTGATCTGGTTCTGGTTGCTGCGTCAGTATCTGGCGTCGCGGCTGTCGGTGTTCTCGTTCCTGACGCCGCTGTTCGGCGTGGCCTTCGGCGTGCTGCTGATGCACGACCAGGTCGGCGTACGGTTCGCCGTTGCGGCAGTGCTGGTGCTGCTGGGGATCGTGCTGGTGAACCGGCGGGGGTAGGTGGGGATAGGTGGCGGGGTATTCTCCCCTCTCCCACTTGTGGGAGAGGGGCGGGGGTGAGGGCGGGCGGCTCAGGCTCTGACAAGCGCTTGTCGCAGGCGATAGGCTTGCCCTCTCCCCCAACCCCTCTCCCGCGCGGCGGGAGAGGGGAGCAAGACAGAAGCAGGAAGGGGCTTACTTCGGGAACGAGAACATGCCCAGCGCGCTGCGCACTTCTTCCAGCGTTTGCTGGGTCAGTTCGCGGGCTTCGGCGGTGCCCTTCTTCAGGATGTCGAACACATAGCCCGGATCCTGCGCCAGTTGCTCGCGGCGCTCGCGGATCGGGCGCAGCATTTCCTGCAGGATGCCTTCCACGCGGCGCTTGAGCACCATGTCGCCCAGGCCGCCGCGCTGGTAGTGGTCCTTCAGCGCCTGCACTTCCTCGACGTTCGGATCGAATGCGTCGAGGTACGTGAACACGACGTTACCTTCCACCTGGCCGGGGTCCGACACCTTGAGGTGGTTCGGATCGGTGTACATGCTGTGCACGGCCGTGCGGATCTGGTCCGGCGATGCGCCAAGCGGAATGGCATTGCCTTGCGACTTGCTCATTTTGGCCTTGCCATCGACGCCCGGCAGCCGGCCGTGCTTCGGGATCAGCGCTGCAGCCTCGGGCAGCACATCACGGCCCACCTGATGGTTGATACGGCGCACGATTTCGTTGGTCTGCTCGATCAGCGGCGCCTGGTCCTCGCCCACCGGCACCAGCACGGCCTTGAAGCCGGTGATGTCGGCGGCCTGCGAGGCCGGATAGCACAGGAAGCCAGCCGGGATGTCGCGACCGAAGCCACGCGCCTGGATTTCTTCCTTGATGGTCGGATTGCGCTCCAGGCGCGATACCGTAACGAAGTTCAGGTACATCAGCGTCAGCTCGGCCAGTGCCGGCAGATGCGATTGCACCGTGATCGTGGTCTTGGCGGGATCGATGCCCACCGCCATGTAGTCCAGCGCCACTTCCAGCACGTTGCGGCGCACCTTGTCCGGATCGTGTGCGTTGTCGGTCATGGCCTGTGTATCGGCCAGCAGCACGTACTGCTTGTGCGTTTCCTGCAAGGCCACGCGGCTCTGCAGCGAGCCGACGTAGTGGCCCAGGTGCAGCGGGCCGGTGGGGCGGTCGCCAGTCAGGATGACGGGACGCGGATCGGTCTTGGTCTGTTCGGTCATGAGCGTCGCGAAAGCTTTGGTATGTTCAGCGGGATATTCGGAAACGGTATCGAATGCGGGTGCGTGGCGCGATCAGGCCACGCCTTGCGCCGGCGGCACGGCTTTGATGCCGACGATGCGGGCCAGTTCCACGTACTCGGCCACGGGTACTTCCTCGGCGCGGCGCGTCAGGTCGAAACCGAGCGCGTCGAAGTCCACCTGGTCGCGCAGGAACGACAACGTGTTGCGCAACACTTTGCGGCGCTGCGAGAACGCGGCGGTGACCACGTCGCCCAGCACGCCCGCGTCACACGCGGGATACGGCGACTGCAGCGTGCCGTCCTCGGCGCGCGGCCACGGAATCATGCGCACCACGGCGGAGTCCACCTTCGGCGGCGGATTGAACGACGCGGGCGGAACGTCGAGCACGTGTTCCATGTGGTAACGCACCTGGAGCATGATCGACAGCCGGCCAAAGGCCTTGCTGCCCGGCTCCGCCACCATGCGCTCGACCACTTCCTTCTGCAGCATGAAATGCTGGTCGCGCACCTGATCGGCAAAATCCATCAGGTGGAACAGCAGCGGGCTCGAAATGTTGTAAGGCAGGTTGCCCACGATACGCAGCGCGCGGCCGGGCTCCTTGAGCCTGGCGAAGTCGAACGCCAGTGCGTCGCCGGCATGCACGGTCAGGCGGTCGTTGTAGCGGTTGCGCAGGCGCTCCACGAGGTCGCGGTCCAGCTCCACCACCTGCATGCTGGGCAGGCGTTCGAGCAGCGGATTGGTCAGCGCGCCCAGACCCGGGCCGATCTCGACGACCACGTCGTCCGGCTGCGGGTCGATCGCGTTGACGATGCCGTAGATGATGCCGTCGTCGACCAGGAAGTTCTGGCCGAATCGTTTGCGGGCCACATGGCCCTGGTGCACGTTTGAACGCATATGTCAGTGCCGGCCGTTGGCGGACGCGCCGTTGCCGTGGCGTCCGCTGGCATGGCCAGCCATGGTAATGGCACACCGGATGGCTTCCAACATGCTGCCGTGCTCGGCCCGGCCGGTAGCGGCCAGATCGAGCGCGGTGCCATGGTCCACCGATGTGCGAATGAAGGGCAGGCCCAGCGTGACATTGACGCCGTGGCCAAAGGTGCCGTACTTGAGCGGCGCCAGACCCTGGTCATGGTACATCGCCAGCACGCAGTCGGCATCGCGCAGGTGGCGCGGCTGGAACAGCGTGTCGGCGGGATAGGGGCCGCGTGCGTCGATATCGGCGTCGCAGGCCAGCGCCAGCGCCGGCTCGATGACGTCGATTTCCTCGCGGCCCATGTGGCCCGATTCCCCCGCATGCGGGTTCAGGCCGGTAACGAGGATACGCGGGCGCGCAATGCCGAAATGGCGCCGCAGGTCGTGGTCGACGATCCTGAGCGTGTCATGCAGCATCGGAATCGTCAGCGCATCAGGCACCGCGCGCAGCGGCAGGTGCGTGGTGGCCAGCGCCACGCGTAGCATGGCGTTGTCGTGGGCCGGCTGGGGCCCGGCCAGCATCATCACCACGCGCGGCACGCCAGCGCGCTCGGCAAGGTATTCCGTATGGCCGGTGAACGGCACGCCGGCGTCGTTGATCGTGCTTTTCTGCACGGGCGCCGTGATCATCGCCGCATGGCGGCCGTCGCGCAGCCCGTCGACGGCGGCATCGAGCAGGGCCAGCACGTAGCGGCCGTTGCGGGCGTCAAGGCGGCCCGGCTCGCAGGCAACGTCCAGTGCGATGTCTTCGACCACCACATCGCCATCCGCCAGCCGTCGCTGCCAGGCATGCGCCACGCCCAGTGCCTCGGCGCGGCGTGCCAGCAGGCGCGCGTCGCCGATCACATGGAACCGATACGCCCCATGCCCCATGTCGTTGGCGCCCCCGCCAAGCTGCAACAGCGCGCCGATCGTGATGTCGGGGCCGATGCCGGCGGGCTCGCCGGTGGTAATCGCTAACGAAAGGGGCGCGGGTGCAGGGTCGGGCATGGCAAGGGGCCGGCGCGTATCAGCGCTGGCGGTTGATCCGGTATTCCACGTACGCCGCGCTGCGCAGCTGACGCACCCAGTCATCATAGGCGGCGCGCAGCTTCTGCTCGCGCACTTCCTGGCGGGCAAAGTCGCGCTGCTTCTCGGCCGACACTTCGGTCTCGCGACGATTCTCCACCTGGATCAGGTGCACGCCGAACTGCGTGACCACAGGCTCGGAGATCTCGCCCGGGCGCAGCCGGTTCATGGCCTGCTCGAACTCCGGCACCAGTTCGCCCGGCGACACCCAGCCCAGCTCGCCGCCCTGCTGCGCCGAACCATCCTGCGAGTAGCGGCGCGCGGCGTCGGCAAAGTCGCCGCCGTGCGTCAGTCGGTCGCGCATGGTGGTCATCTGGCGCTTGGCCTCCGCCTCGGGCATGTTCGGGCCCGTGCGGATCAGGATATGGCGCACTTGCGTCTGGGTAATGCGGTCGGAAGCCGTCGGCTGCGCCGGAGCGGCCGTGCGCTTGGCGGCCAGCTTCAGCACGTGGAAGCCGTTGGCCGATTCCACCACTTCGGGTACCACGCGGCCTGGCTGCAGATCGACTACGGCATTGGCGAACAGCGCCGGCAGGCGGCCGATCTCGCGGAAGCCCATCGCACCGCCTTGTGCGGCCTCGGGGGCGTCGGAATTGGCCTTCGCCAGGTCGGCAAAGTCGGCACCACCCTGTGCCTGCTTGAGCAGGCCCTCGGCCTTGGCCTTGAGCTGCGCCTTCTGGGCTTCGGAAGCGTCTTCGGGCACGCGCACCAGGATCTGCTGCACGTTGTATTCGGTCGGCCCGGTGGCGGCGGGTTGCCCGCTGCGCGCCGCCAGGTAGTTGTCGATCTCGCCGTCGTAGACCTGTACCTTCGAGTCCACTTCGCGCTCACGCAGGCGGATGACCTGCACCTGCTTGCGCAGTTCGTCGCGATACTTAGTCCAGGACATGCCGCTGGCTTCCACGCGCCTGCGCAGCTCCGTGGCCGACATCTTGTTCTGCTGCGCCACCGATTCGATCGCGCGATCCACTTCCTGGTCGGTCACCTTGATGCCGGCGTCCTGCGCGGCCTGCGTCTGCACGCGTTCCATCACCAGGCGTTCCAGCACCTCGCCCAGCAGGTCCGGCCGCTCCGGAACCGGCCGGTTCGCCGCACGCAGCTGGTTCTCGATCTCGTCGGCGCGGTCAAGCAGTTCGCGGCGTGTGATCACGCTGTTGTTGACGATGGCAACGACTTCGTCGACCAGTTGCGAGCGCTTCTGCGCGGGCTGCGGCACGCCGAGTTGCGGCTGGCTGGGCGCCACCGTGCTCGTGCTGCTCGGGCCGCCCGGCACGAAGATGCCCTGCGTACGTGTGCCCGATGCGCCCGAAGTGCCCGGCGCGCGCAGTTGCGCGGCGGCAGGCGCGGCCAGCGTGACGAGCACGGCGGAGAGCAGCAGTTGCTGCCAGGGGTTCAGGCGGGACATAACCGAAAAAGCTTGACGTTTCATCTTGGTCCGTCATTCATAGTGATCGTACGGCGACGTGGGCACGGGTCGTGCCGTCACCGCCTCGTAGCCCGGCACATTCAGGCGCAGCATGTCCAGCGGATTGGAGCCGACCTTCGACAATCCGCGGAATTCCACCTGCAGGAAGACCCGGCCGGTGTATCCGTTCGTGGTGTTGCGGAACCGCTGGTACACGAAGCGGCCGACCCAGCAGTCCGCCGCATATTCGAAGCCCGCCAGTGCATCCACCAGCTGGCTGGCCGACTGGTCATACGCCACGCGGCCAATGCCGTAGACGCGCTGCGTGATGGGCCACTGGCCCGACAGCTCGAACTGGTCGATGGCGGTATTGTCCGTCACCGAGGTCGGGCGCCGGTAGCGGTAGCCAACGTTGACCAGCTTGCGCGACTCCGGCCGCCATTGGAACGCCACGTTCGAGTAGTTGACGCGGTTCTCGTCGGGGTTCCACTGGATACCCGCGTCAATGTAGTAGCCACGGAACAGCTGGATCGTGGTAGCCGCCAGCAGGTCGGAGTACGTCGGCTTGGTGTCCTGCAGCGTGCCGTTCAACTGCACGCGCTGGCCGGTGAAGTCGATGCGCTGGGCAATCGTGCCACGGAAGCGCTCGACGCCAGTCTCGGATTCGATCAGGCGCGTGGTCAGGCCGGCGGTCAGCTTGTTGTTGTCGGCGATCCGGTCATTACCGCTGAACGGATTTTCAGTGAAGATCTGGCCGTAGCTGAAGTCAGACTGCACCGTGTCGAACAGCGGGAACTGGCTCTGGTCGCGGAACGGCGTGTAGACGTAGAACAGGCGCGGTTCCAGCGTCTGCGTGTAGTTCACGCCGAACAGGCGGCTGATGCCGGGCGCATCGCGCTCGAATGTCATGCCCGAATCAAGGCTGACGGTCGGGATGGCGCGGCTCAGCGTGTTGGATGCACCCGTCGTGTTCGTACCCGCGTCCATGTTGTACTGCGCCGCGTTGAAGATGAGCTTCGGCGTCACATACCAACCCGGTCGCACGATCGGGTAGCTGATCGACGGATTGAAGTAGGCGCGGTTGCCCTCGGGCTGCTGGAGACCGGTGGACGTCAGCGGAATCCTGAAACGCGTGTAGTCGGTATCGAGGGCAATATCGAACCCGCCCAGGTCGTAGCGCGTGTACTTCGCATTGAGCTGCGGCTCACGCTCGTACGACGGCTCGCTGGGGCGCAGCGTCTGGAATTTCTGCACCCGCGCCAGGAACGTCCAGTTCTGCCAGTTGTAGACCACGCCGCCTTCCTGCGTGTACTGCCGCAGGGTCGACTGCGACACGCTGCGCGTCAGGTCGTCGGGATACTGGTCATCCGACACCTTGCTGACGTTCGCGTACGCCGTCATGCCCTGGATGATCCGCTGGCTGTGCTGGATCGAGTAGGCCCAGCGGTCGCGGTTGGCCTTCTTGTCGTCGGGCAGGAATTCCGCGCGGATCCGGCCACTGTAGCCGTCGCCCAGGTAGCGGAAGTCGCCGCCAAGCTGCACGCCGCGCTCGGACAGGATACGCGGGTACACCGTCAGATCCCGGTTCGGCGCCAGGTTGAAGTAATACGGCACCGTCAGGTCGGCGCCCGACCGCGAGCTGTAACCGAACAGCGGCGGCAATACGCCGCTGCGGCGCTCGTTGTTCAGCGGGAACGAGAACGCCGGCGCCGCCGCGATGGGCATGCCGAAGAAATGCAGCACACCGCCATAGGCCACGCCCACTTCGCGGTCGCTGTCGAGATCCAGCTTACGTGCGCTGAAATACCAGTCCGCGTTATCGGGCGAACAGGTCGTGTAGCTCGCCTTCTTGAGCGTGCTGCGGTCCGGGTCGATGAAGTCGATCCGTTCTGCGCTGCCCGATCCGCCGGTCTGATTGAAGTAGTAGTCCGGCGACAGCATGTAGCCTTCGTTGGCCTGCACGCGCAGTCTCGCTTCCGGGCCCACGGCCAGCGTGCCGTTCTTCGACATCCGCACGTTGCCGGTGGCATGCGCTTCGTCGGTGTCCTGGTCGTAGGTCAGCTTGTCGCCCTTGACCACGCCGCCATCGCGACGCAGTTCGGCATTGCCTTCCAGTTCGACGCCCTTCTCGTTATAGCCGGTCATCCGGTCGCCCGAGACATAGGCGGGCGCGTCCGGGTTGGACGGCGTCGACGCCGGACTGCCCAGCGTATTGCTGCCAGCAGTAGGCGCCCGGCGGGCCGGTTCGGTCAGGCGCGGCACCAGCTCGCCCGATTCGGGCGGCGGCGGCTCGGGCTCGGCCTGCTGCGTGATGGCCGGCTCGACCACGTCGAGGTTGGGAATCGCTGACGCGGCGCCGTACTGGGCGTGCGCGTTGACCGATAGGCCGGCCATGGCCAGCACGAGCGGCCGCAAGGCGCTGGCGGGCACGCGGGCGAGCCGGGGCTTGCCCTGGCGCGCAGGCGGTCGGGTGGCCGGATGATGCGGTTGTCGTTGTTCGGTCATGCAAACGGTTATCGGTCGGCTCTGCGGCGGGCGCTGCGCTGGGCCCGCTTTCGCGGTGTCCCCACGTCCACAGCCCAATGCCGGAGCGGGCTGCGGGGCGACAAAGACCCCTCCCGGGGGCCACCCGGCGCCCGGGTCTGGTCGGGTATTATACGGGGCATCGTATTCTCCCTTTCCGGCATGGCAGCACATATTCACGACCCGGGCCACGACCCGCGTATCGAACAACTGAAATCGTGGGTGGCCGGACTCGGCACGGCATGGTCGATCGACCCGTCTTCGTGCGCCCCGGCGTCCGCTGACGCCAGCTTCCGCCGCTACTTCCGCGTACGCACCGGACATCCGGCCCATCCGACGGCCATCGTGATGGACGCGCCGCCGTCCCACGAGGACTGCCGCCCGTTCATCCACGTCGCCAGGCTGTTCGGCGATGCCGGCGTAACCGTGCCGACCGTGCTGGCCCAGGACCTCGAACAGGGTTTCCTGCTGCTGGCCGACCTGGGCAGCCAGACCTACCTGTCGCGCCTGGACGAGGCCTCGGCCCGCCCGCTCTACAGTGACGCCGCCGCGGCGCTCGTGCAGATCCAGCTGGCCACCCGGCCTGGCGAGCTGCCGGCCTACGACCGCGCGATGCTGCAGCGCGAGCTGGACCTGTTCCCGCAGTGGTACGTAGCCAAACACCTGGGCGTGACGCTCGACGCGCGCCAGCAGGCCGACCTGTCCGAGGTCTTCGAGACGATCCTGGCCAACAACCTGGCCCAGCCGCAGGTCTACGTGCACCGCGACTATCACTCGCGCAACCTGATGGTATTGCCCGAAGGCGCCACGGTGGGCGCCAACCCGGGCATCCTGGACTTCCAGGACGCCGTGATCGGCCCGATTACCTATGACGCCGTGTCGCTGTGGCGTGACGCCTATATCGAGTGGGAAGAAGAGCAGCAGCTCGACTGGCTGATCCGCTACTGGGAACGCGCGCGCAAGGCCGGCCTGCCGGTGGCAGCCGATTTTGGCGATTTCTACCGCGATTTCGAGTGGATGGGCCTGCAGCGTCACCTGAAGGTGCTCGGCATCTTCGCGCGCCTGTACCACCGGGACGGCAAGGACGGCTACCTGGCCAACCTGCCGCTGGTGCTCAAGTACACGCGCAGCGTGGCGGGCCGCTATTCCGAGATGCGCAAGCTGGTACGCCTGCTGGACGCGCTCGAAGGCACCGACCGCCCCACCGGTCTGACGTTCTGAGCCGTGAGCGCCCCCGCTGACACACCTGACACCCCCGCCATCACGCGTCGCGGCGAATGGTGGGCCGGTGCCCGCGCGCTGGCCCCGATGCTGCTGGGCGTGGTGCCGTTCGGGCTGATCTATGGCGTGCTGGCCGTCAACGCCGGCATGCCCGCCTGGCTGGCCTGCACCATGAGCGCGATCGTCTTCGGCGGCGCGTCGCAGATGATCCTGACCCAGCTCTGGTCCGCCGGCACGCCGGCGCTGGTCATTGCCTTTACGGTGGCCATGGTCAACCTGCGCCACGCGCTGTACTCGGCAACCATCGCCCCGTCGCTGGCCCCGCTGCCGCGCCGCTGGAAGGCGCTGGTGGCCTACCTGCTGACCGACGAGGCGTTCGCCGCGATGACGCGGCGGCTGGGCGACACGGGCCCGCGCGCCCGCTACCGCCACTGGTTCTATTTCGGCGCCGGTTTCGCGCTGTGGTCGAGCTGGCAGCTTTCCACGCTGGCAGGCGTGCTGGTCGGGGCGCAGGTGCCGCGTGACTGGCCGCTCGATTTCTTCCTGCCGCTGACCTTCATCGCGATCATCGTGCCCAACCTCAAGCACCGCGCGCAGGTGGCCGCGGCGCTGGTGGCCACGGCACTAGCCGTGGCCTGCTACGCGATGCCGCACAAGCTCGGCATCATGGTGGCGGCGCTGGGCGGCATTGCCGCGGGCATGCTGCTGCTCGAACGCCATCCGCGCGGCGGGCAGCATGCGCCCAAGGCTTCCGACAGCAAGGAGCACGCGGCATGAGTTCGCTGACCCTGCTGTGGGTGTTCCTGGGCGCGGGCCTGGCCACCTACCTGATCCGCCTGTCGTTCATCGCCGTGGAAGGCCGGGTGCGCCTGCCGCCGTGGTTCCGCACGGCGCTGCAGTTCGTGCCGGCGGCGATGCTGTCGGCGCTGATCGCGCCCGACCTGCTGATGCACGACGGCGCGCTCTATCTGAGCCCTTACAACGCGCGCCTGGTGGCGGGCCTGGTGGCCATCGTCGTCGCCGCGCGCACGCGCAGCGTGGGATGGACCATTGCCGGTGGCATGGCCACGCTGATCGCCCTGGAGACCCTGATTTGAAAGCGATGATCTTCGCCGCCGGCCGTGGCGACCGCATGCGCCCGCTGACCGACACCACGCCCAAGCCGCTGCTGGCGGCGGGCGGCAAGCCGCTGATCGTCTGGCAGATCGAGGCGCTGGCCCGTGCGGGTTTTGCCGACATCGTCATCAACCATGCCTGGCTGGGCGACAAACTCGAAGCGGCCCTCGGCGACGGCCGGCAGTACGGCGTACGCATCCACTGGTCCGCCGAAGGATCGGCGCTGGAAACCGCCGGCGGCATCGCCCATGCCCTGCCGCTGCTGACCGCCGGTGCGGATGACGGGGTGTTCCTGGCCGTATCGGGCGACATCTTCTGCGATTTCGACTACCGGCAGCTGCTGCCGCGTGCCCGCGCCATGGCGTCGGCCGCCCGGCCGCACATGCACCTGGTGATGGTGCCGAACCCGCCCTTCCATCCGCGCGGCGACTTCGTGCTGGACGACGACGGCCAACTGCGGCTTCCCGGCGAAACCGCCGCCGGCCAGGCGCTGACCTTCGGCAATATCGGCCTCTACGACACGCGCCTGTTCCGCGATATCGAGCCGGGGCAGAAGGTGGCCATGTCGCCGTACTACCGCGAGGCGATCCGCCAGGGCACGGCCACCGGCGAGCGCTTCGAGGGCCGCTGGGAGAACGTGGGCACGCCCGAGCAACTGGCCGCCCTGGACCGCGCGCTGCGCGCCTGAAACCGCGCAAACCCGCATGCCGTGCGGCCTGGCAGGCGCACGCGGCGCCCGCATCGCGCGCCGGCGGGTTTAGAATCGGCACATTCCCCTCACCGGCTTCACTCCATGTCCGCACCCGATTCCGCTCTTCTTGGCGCGTGCCACGACCGCCGCGCCCGTGTGCTGCAGCATCTCCGCGCCCAGGGCGGCGGCGTGGCCATCGTGCCCACCGCGCCCGAGGCCATGCGCAATCGCGACAGCGACTATCCGTACCGGCACGACAGCTATTTCTATTACCTGACCGGATTCACCGAGCCGGAAGCCGTGCTGGTGCTGGTGGCGGGTGCGCCGGGCGAAGGTGGCGACAAGAGCATCCTGTTCTGCCGCCCCAAGCATGAAGAGCGCGAGATCTGGGACGGCTTCCGTTTTGGTCCGGAAGGCGCCCGGGCGACCTTCGGCTTCGACGAAGCGCACTCGGTCGAGGACATTGACAAGCTGCTGCCCCCGCTGCTGGCCAATCGTGCCCGGCTTGCCTACCCGCTGGGGGCCACGGCGGACATCGACGCAAACGTGCGCCGCTGGCTCGACGCCGTGCGCATGCAGGGCCGTGCCGGTGTGTCGTCGCCGGCCGTGGCCATGGACGTTCGCACGCTGCTCGACGAAATGCGCCTGTTCAAGGATGCCGGCGAACTGGTCACGATGCGCCGGGCAGCCGAGATCTCGGCGCAGGCGCATGTGCGGGCCATGCAGACGTCGCGCGCGGGGCTGCGCGAGTTCCACCTGGAAGCCGAGCTGCTCTACGAATTCCGCCGCCATGGCGCGCAGAGCGTGGCCTACAACTCCATCGTGGCGGGCGGCGCCAACGCCTGCGTGCTGCACTACCGCGCCGGCCCGGCCGAGCTGCGTGACGGCGACCTGTGCCTGATCGACGCGGGCTGCGAACTGGACGGCTACGCATCGGACATCACGCGTACCTTCCCGGTGTCTGGCCGCTTCAGTCCCGCCCAGCGCGAGCTGTACGACCTGGTGCTGGCCGCGCAGGAAGCCGCCATCGCCGTGACACGCGCCGGCGTGCCCTACAACGTGCCGCACGACGCGGCCGTGAAGGTGCTGGCGCAGGGCATGCTCGACACGGGCCTGCTCGACCGTAACAAGGAGGGCACGCTTGATGACGTGCTCGCCAGCGGCAGTTATCGCCGCTTCTACATGCACCGCACGGGCCACTGGCTCGGCATGGACGTGCACGACGTGGGCGAATACCGCGTGCCGGGCCAGCCGCCGGCCGGTCAGGAGGGCGAGCGTCCGTGGCGCCCGCTGGAACCGGGCATGGTGCTGACCATCGAGCCGGGCATCTATGTGCGCCCGGCCGAAGACGTACCCGAACACTACTGGCATATCGGCATCCGCATCGAGGATGATGCCGTGGTGACGGCGGGAGATTGTGAACTAATGACGCGCGGCGTGCCTGTGAAGGCCGACGAGATAGAGGCACTGATGCGCGGCAATGGAGGATCGTCGCGATGAAGGCGTTGTTGAGCAAGCTGTTTGGCGTGGGTGTACCCAAGCACCGTAGTACCGTTCACCCGGTGGATCCGAACCAGCCGTTCGTGGTCAACCTCTACGATGACCGCCTGGTCGTGCATCGGCCGGACGGCCAGCGCGAGGAACTGGCCTGGGACGCGCTGGAGCGCGTGGTTGTGCGCGTATCGGACCGCGAGCCCTGGAAGGGCACGCCGTGGCTGATCCTGGCCGGCGACGCGCAAAGCCAGCAAGGCTGCGTGGTGCCGATGACCGCCGCCAATCATGACGCGCTGCTGCAGCGCCTGCAGGAACTGCCCGGCTTCCACCAGCAGAAGCTGGATAACGCGATGCGCGATGTGGCGGCCGGCAAGTCCCGTACCGACGCCAACCTGTGGAAGCGCGGCGAAGCGCAGGCCAGCGCGGCGCCGTCGCACGAGGAAGCCAGCCATGACGCAGCCGGACAGCCCTGACGCAGCCGGCACTTCCGGCACGGCCGACGCCGCTGCGTCGGGCAGTCTCGATGCGCGCGACATCGCCATCGTAGGCGGCGGCCCTGTGGGCCTGGCGCTGGCCAGCCAGTTGCTGCGCACCACGCCGTGGCGCATCACGCTGATCGACGCGGCCACGCCGGCGCGCGCGGCACGCGATCCGCGCGCCATCGCGCTGTCTCACGGTAGCCGCCAGTTGCTGGAACAGATCGGCGCATGGCCGGTACCCGCGCAGCCGATCGAGCACATCCACGTTTCGCAACGCGGCCGCTTTGGCCACGTGAAGCTGCATCACGACGACTACGGGGTGCCCGCGCTGGGCCACGTGGTCAAGTACGGCGATCTCTGCCTGGCGCTTGAACGCGCGTTGGCCCGTGCCGCCGATGCGGCACCCGGCCGCCTGGAACGCGCGTTCGAGACCCGCATCGACGATATCGATCAAGGCGACCAGCGACAGGAAAGCGCAATCGCCCGGCTGACCGGCACCACGCATGTGGACCATGAAGGGCTGCCGATCGCCTATGCCGCGCGCATCGTCGTGCAGGCCGAAGGCGGCCTGTTCCATCAGCAGGCTCAACGTCTTTCGCGCGGCGCAGACGTCACGCGGCGGCGCGACTACGGCCAGACTGCGATCATCGCCCACGTCACCAGCACGCAACCTCTGCGCGGCTGGGCGTGGGAGCGCTTCACGGACGAGGGACCGCTGGCGCTGCTACCCCACGAGGATCACGGCATCGCCGGCTACGCGCTGGTCTGGTGCTGTGCGCCGGAACAGGCACAACGGCGGCTGGCCCTGTCCGACGCAGAATTTGCCGATGAGCTCGGGCAAGCGTTTGGCACCCGCATCGGGCGCTTTACGCTGGTGGGCAAGCGCCACGCGTTCCCGCTGGGCCTGAACGCGGCACCGGTGACGGTGAACGGGCGCGTGGCCGCCGTGGGCAATGCGGCGCAAACGCTACATCCGGTTGCAGGCCAGGGGCTGAACCTTGGATTGCGGGACGCCTTTGCGCTGGCGGACTCGCTGCGTGCCGGCTGCACGCCGGAGGCCCTGCAGGCCTTCGCCAGCCGCCATCGGCTGGACCGTGCGATGACGATCGGCATCACGGATCTGTTGCCAAGGGTGTTTGGCGTGGGTGGTCCGCTGGCGGCGCATGCCAGAGGGGCATCCTTGGCGGCGCTGGCGTGCGTGGCACCGCTGAAGGATGCCTTGGCAAGACAGATGATGTTTGGGGCAAGGCGGTAAGTCAAAACCCAGATCTCCCTCAGCCCCTCTCCCGCCTTGCGGGAGAGGGGAGCAAACCCCACAGCCAGCCCCAAAACCACCCCACCCGGCCATGATATTTGCTCATTTATTGGGCAACCGTGCCAGTTTGGCGGTAAAATCCCGGCCTCGCACATACCCCTGAATGCCGTTTGCCGAGAAATCGGCAGGGGTCTGTTTTTCCTTTTTCACCTGATTCCACAAGCCCCGACACCGTGCAGATCGGTCCGCATCTCCTTCGCAACAATCTTTTTGTCGCCCCGATGGCCGGGGTGACGGACAGGCCGTTCCGGCAGCTTTGCAAGCAGCTGGGTGCGGGGTATGCGGTGTCCGAGATGGTGGCGTCGAACGCGCAGCTCTGGAAGAGCGAGAAGACCATGCGCCGCGCCAATCACGCGGGCGAGGTGGAGCCGATCTCGGTGCAGATTGCCGGCGCCGAGCCGTCGATGATGGCCGAGGCGGCACGCTACAACGTCGACCGGGGCGCGCAGATCATCGACATCAACATGGGCTGCCCGGCCAAGAAGGTGTGCAACGTGGCGGCAGGGTCGGCCCTGTTGCAGAACGAGCCGCTGGTCGTGCGCATCGTCGAAGCGGTGGTGGGTGCCGTGGGTGACCGCGTGCCCGTCACGCTGAAGATCCGTACCGGCTGGGACCGCGAGCACAAGAATGCGCTGCGCGTGGCCCGTCTGGCCGAAGACGCCGGCATCAGCATGCTGACGATCCACGGCCGCACGCGCGCCGACCTGTACCACGGCGAGGCCGAGTACGAGACCATCGCCGCCGTCAAGGCCGCCCTGCGCATTCCCGTGGTGGCGAATGGCGATATCACGACGCCGCAGAAGGCCAAGCACGTGCTGGCCGTGACCGGCGCCGACGCCATCATGATCGGCCGCGCCGCGCAGGGTCGGCCGTGGCTGTTCCGCGAGATCGAGCACTTCCTGAAGACCGGCCAACTGCTGCCGGCGCCGGAAGTGGCCGAGATCCGCGCGATCATGAACCACCATCTGGCGGACCACTACGAGTTCTACGGCGAGTTCACCGGCGTGCGTACCGCGCGCAAGCACATTGCGTGGTACACGCGCGGCCTGAAGGGCGCGAACCTGTTCCGCCATCGCATGAACACGCTGGAAACCACGGGCGCGCAGCTTGAGGCGGTGAACGCATTCTTCGACGAACAGGCGGCCATTTCTGATCGCCTGGTGTACGTCGACGACAGCGCCGCCGCTACGGAAGAAGAAGAAAACATCAACAACAACAAGAAACGGGAACTGCTTGCCGCATGAGCCGCAACGCCATCGACCAATGCATCCGGGACAGCCTGGATACCTACTTTCGTGACCTGGACGGCGAAGAGCCGTCGAACATGTACAACATGGTGCTGGAGGCCGTTGAACGGCCGCTGCTGGAAGCCGTGATGTTGCGCGCAGAGCGCAACCAGTCGCTGGCTGCCGCGTATCTCGGCATCAACCGCAATACCCTTCGCAAGAAGCTGCAGCAACACGGATTACTTTGAAGCGTTCCTCCTAGCCATGATCAAGCAAGCCCTTCTCTCCGTTTCAGACAAGACCGGCATCGTCGAATTCGCGCGTGAACTGAACGCGCTCGGCGTCACGCTGCTTTCCACCGGCGGCACCGCCAAACTGCTGGCCGACGCCGGCCTTCCCGTGACGGAAGTGGCCGACTACACCGGCTTTCCCGAGATGCTGGATGGCCGCGTGAAGACGCTGCACCCGAAGGTGCACGGCGGCATCCTGGCGCGCCGCGACCTGCCCGAGCACATGGCTGCCCTGGCGAAGCACGACATCCCGACGATCGACCTGCTGGTGGTGAACCTGTACCCGTTCCAGCAGACCGTGGCCAAGGACGACTGCACGCTGCCCGACGCCATCGAGAACATCGACATCGGCGGCCCGACCATGCTGCGCTCGGCGGCCAAGAATCACCGTGACGTGACCGTCATCGTGGACCCGGCCGACTACGCCGTGGTGCTGGACGAAATGCGCGGCAATGGCAACAACGTCGGCTACGACACGAACTTCCGCCTGGCGACCAAGGTGTTTGCACACACCGCCCAGTACGACGGCGCGATCACGAACTACCTGACCAGCCTTGGCGCCGACAAGTCGCACCAGGCACGCAGCAGCTATCCGCAGACGCTGAACCTGGCCTTCGAGAAGGTGCAGGAAATGCGCTACGGCGAGAACCCGCACCAGTCGGCCGCGTTCTACCGCGACCTGAAGACCGTGGACGGCGCGCTGGCCAACTACGTGCAGCTGCAGGGCAAGGAACTGTCGTACAACAACATCGCCGACGCGGATGCCGCGTGGGAATGCGTGAAGTCGTTCGACGCGGCCAACGGCGCTGCCTGCGTGATCATCAAGCACGCCAACCCGTGCGGCGTGGCCATCGGCGCGAACGCGCTGGAAGCCTACGACAAGGCGTTCAAGACCGATTCGACATCGGCCTTCGGCGGCATCATCGCCTTCAACGTCGAACTGGATGAAGCCGCCGCCCAGGCCGTGGCCAAGCAGTTCGTGGAAGTGCTGATCGCCCCGTCGTTCAGCGCCGCCGCGCGCAACGTGTTCGCCGCCAAGCAGAACGTGCGCCTGCTGGAAATCCCGCTGGGCCGTGGCGTGAACCAGTTCGACCTGAAGCGCGTGGGTGGCGGCCTGCTGGTGCAGGGCCCGGATGCCCGCAACGTGCGGCCTTCGGAACTGCGTGTGGTGACGCGCCGTCATCCGACGCCGAAGGAAATGGACGATCTGATGTTTGCCTGGCGCGTGGCTAAGTTCGTGAAGTCGAACGCCGTCGTGTTCTGCGGCAACGGCATGACGCTGGGCGTTGGCGCCGGCCAGATGAGCCGCGTGGATTCGGCCCGCATCGCCAGCATCAAGGCGCAGAACGCCGGCCTGACGCTGGCCGGTTCGGCCGTGGCATCGGACGCGTTCTTCCCGTTCCGTGACGGCCTGGACGTGGTGGTCGACGCTGGCGCCACCGTGGTGATCCAGCCGGGCGGCTCGATGCGCGACGACGAAGTGATCGCCGCCGCGGACGAGCGCGGCATCGCGATGGTGCTGACCGGCACCCGCCACTTCCGCCACTAAGCGACAAGGCAACAAGGCTGCCGGTGGTTTGACGACGCCGCCGCCAACCACGCCCAAGTGGTTGAAAGGTGGCGATGTCTTGGCCCTCTCTCCCCTCATGGGGAGAGAGCGGGAGAGAGGGGTGGTCTAGCAACGGGCCACAACGAGCGAAGCTGTCGGTTTGCTCCAGCACGGCGGCGTTTGACACGCCTGCCCTCTCCCCCAGCCCCTCTCCCGCTTCGCGGGAGAGGGGAGCAATCCTCTGCCAGGGCGTAATCCACTACACTACGCCCATCTGTCTCCCCTTCCCCCGCTTCATGCGCATTCTCGGCATCGACCCTGGTCTGCGGACCACTGGCTTTGGCGTGCTCGAAAAGCACGGCAACAAGCTTGCCTATGTGGCATCGGGCACGATCCGCAGCAATGGCGACGAAAGCCTGCCCCAGCGCCTGAAAACGCTCTACGACGGCATTGCCGAGGTCGCCCGCACCTATGCGCCCGACTGCGCGGCGATCGAGAAGGTGTTCGTCAACGTCAACCCGCAATCGACACTGCTGCTGGGCCAGGCGCGCGGCGCCGCCATCTGCGGGCTGGTCGGCCAGGGACTGCCCGTGTTCGAGTACACCGCGCTGCAGCTCAAAGTGGCCGTGGTCGGCTATGGCCGCGCCAACAAGGAACAGGTGCAGGAAATGGTGATGCGGCTGTTGTCGCTGTCCGGACGCCCCAGCAGCGACGCCGCAGACGCGCTGGGCGTGGCGATCTGCCACGCGAACGGGGGCGATACGCTGGGCACGCTGGCCACGATGGCACCGGAACTGGCGCGCAAGGGCCTGCGCGTGCGGCGCGGTCGCCTGATCGGCTGAGCGCGCGTCGCTTAGAATCGGCGTTCGAGAGTCCGCTCAGGAACGCCCCAGATGCCACAATCCCTCGTCTTCCGTCCTTTTCTCGCTGTTGCCCTGGCCACGTTGATCGCCAGCTGCGCCACCGCGCCACGCGCGCCGGTGTCCACGGCGGCGGCGCCGGCCCCGGCCCCCGCGCCAGCCGCACCGGCACCCGTAGCGGCAGCGCCCGCGCTGGTCATCGGCCACCGGGGCGCCAGCGCGCTTCGCCCAGAACACACGCTGGCGTCGTACCAGAAGGCCATCGATGATGGCGCCGACATCATCGAGCCCGACCTCGTGTCGACTCGGGACGGAATATTGGTAGCGCGCCACGAGAACAACATCACCGGCACCACCAACGTGGCCGAAGTGGCCGAGTTTGCCGACCGGCGCCGCATCAAGGTCATCGACGGCGAACGGATCGACGGCTGGTTCACCGAGGATTTCACGCTCGCCGAACTCAAGACCCTGCGCGCCCGCGAGCGTATTCCGAAGCTGCGCCCATACAACGCCAAGCTCGACGACCAGTTCGAGATTCCGACCTTCGACGAAATCCTGAAGCTCGCGGCGCAGGCCGCCGGCCGGCGTGGTGCGCCCGTAGGCATCTATCCCGAACTGAAGCATCCGAGCTACTTCCGTGCCATCGGCCTGCCGCTGGAGGAAAAGCTCGCCGCCACGCTGCAGGCCAACGCCTATGCCAGGACGGCCCCTGTCTATGTACAGTCGTTCGAGGTCGGGCCGCTGCGCACCATGAAGCGGCTGCTGGGCACCTCGATGCCGAACGTGAAGATCGTGCAGCTGCTGGGCAACCCCACCAGCCGCCCCGCCGACTGGCGTCTGTCCGGCGACAGCCGTACCTATGCGTCGATGCTGACGCCACTGGGCCTGCGAGAAGTGGCCACCTACGCCAACGGTATCGGCCCCGAAAAGAGCCTGGTCATTCCACGCGACGCCCGTGGCGGCCTGGGCACGCCCACGGCCCTGGTCGCCAACGCCCACGCCGCTGGCCTGGTGGTGCATCCGTACACGTTCCGGCCCGAGAACAGCTTCCTGCCCCGCACGCTACGCGCGCCCGGCGACGACGCCACGCGCAACCCCGACGGCATGGTGCGCGAGGTGCAGGCATTCATCGCGGCGGGCGTGGACGGCTTCTTTACTGACGACCCCGCGCTGGGGCGTCGCGCGGTGGCCACATCGACTGGCCAGTAGCCGTGCCGGCCGCGCTACACTTGCGGCCAGTTTTCTACTGGTACAGAACATGATCGGACGCATCGCCGGCACCCTGCTTGAAAAGAATCCCCCACATCTGCTGGTCGACTGCCACGGCGTCGGCTACGAGATCGATGTGCCGATGAGCACGTTCTACAACCTGCCCGCCGTGGGCCAGCCCGTTACGCTGCTGACGCAGCAGATCATCCGCGAGGATGCCCACCTCCTGTTCGGCTTTGGCACCGCCACCGAGCGCAACACGTTCCGCGAGCTGATCAAAATCACCGGCATCGGTGCCCGCATGGCGCTGGCCGTGCTGTCCGGCCTGTCCGTGCCCGAACTGGCGCAGGCCGTGACGATGCAGGAAGCCGGCCGGCTCACCCGCATCCCTGGCATCGGCAAGAAGACCGCCGAGCGGCTGCTGCTGGAGCTCAAGGGCAAACTGGGCGCCGATCTGGGCCACGTTCCCGGCGCCGCGCCCGTGTCCGACAACGCCGTCGACGTGCTCAACGCGCTGCTGGCGCTGGGCTATTCCGAAAAGGAAGCAGCGCAGGCCATCAAGCAGGTGCCTTCGGGCACCGGCGTGTCCGAAGGCATCAAGCTCGCACTCAAGGCATTATCGAAGGGTTGAGGCAGCCATTCTGGGCGGCCATCGCGGCTGCCGCCCGCACCGGCAGCGTAGAATGGCGCCAAATTGCCTTCCACTGCCATGATCGAAACCGACAAGCTGACCGGTGACCGCCTGCCTGACCGCGTGATCTCCGCCGCGCCCGCCTCCAACCGTGAGGAAGCCTTCGAGCGCGCACTGCGCCCGAAACTGCTGGACGAATACGTCGGACAGGAAAAGGTACGCGGCCAGCTCGACATCTTCATGCACGCGGCCCGCAACCGCCGCGAGGCGCTGGACCACGTGCTGCTGTTCGGCCCGCCCGGGCTGGGCAAGACCACGCTGGCCCACATCATCGCGCGCGAGATGGGCGTGAACCTGCGCCAGACGTCGGGGCCGGTGCTGGAGCGCCCCGGCGACCTGGCCGCACTGCTGACCAATCTCGAAGCCAACGACGTCCTGTTCATCGACGAGATCCACCGCCTGTCTCCGGTGGTGGAGGAAATCCTGTACCCGGCGCTGGAGGACTACCAGATCGACATCATGATCGGCGAAGGTCCGGCCGCGCGCTCAGTCAAGCTCGACCTGCAGCCGTTCACGCTGGTGGGCGCCACCACGCGCGCCGGCATGCTGACCAACCCGCTGCGTGACCGCTTCGGCATTGTGGCGCGGCTGGAGTTCTATACGCCGGACGAACTGGCACGCATCGTGGCGCGTTCGGCGAAACTGCTCAATGCGGTCATCGAGCCGGCCGGCGCGCTGGAGATCGCGCGGCGCGCCCGTGGCACGCCGCGTATCGCCAACCGCCTGCTGCGCCGCGTGCGCGACTATGCCGAGGTCAAGAGCAACGGCACGATCACGCGTGAGCTGGCGGACGCGGCGCTGGCGATGCTCGATGTGGACACCGTCGGCTTCGACCTGATGGACCGCAAGCTGCTGGAAGCCGTGCTGCACAAGTTCGATGGCGGCCCGGTGGGCGTGGACAACCTGGCAGCGGCCATCGGCGAGGCCCGCGACACAATCGAGGACGTCCTGGAACCCTACATGATCCAGCAGGGCTACCTGCAACGCACACCGCGTGGCCGGGTTGCCACCGCCGCGGCGTACCGGCACTTCGGGCTGGCATCGCCCCAGGACGAGTCCGGGCCGGACATGCTCGACCGGCCCTGAGCGTCGTGGGAGCACCCCGGGGCACGTTCGGTGCACCGGGGGCCTGCGCCCGGCACGGGTGTTCAGGCGCCAATTAAACGTTTTCGCAAACCCTTGCAAATTTTTTCGAAGTGGATTGCTGGCTAATGACCAGTTGTCCACAATGGCTGCATCCTTTTTACAAAACGCGCACCGCGCCATAAGGACAGTCATGAAACTCCGAGCCAAGCATTCCCTTTCCGTCGCCGCCTGCCTGATGTTCGCCTGGGCGGGCGCGGCCCAGGCGCAGAAGCCGTCCACGCCTGCGCCCATCGGCGTCGCCGAGGAAGCCGTGGTCAGCGGCAAGGTGATCGAAGTCAATCCGGATACCAAGGCCGTGCTCGTCCAGGGCCCGCGCGGCAACCTGGTGGAGATCGTGGCCGGCGACGAGGCCAAAAACATCGGCAATGTGAAGAAGGGCGACATCGTCACGTTGACGCGCGGTGCCGCCGTGGTGGCCGGGCTGGAACCCATCGGCAGCAAGGA
This sequence comes from Cupriavidus pauculus, assembly GCF_022179805.1. Classification (GTDB taxonomy): domain Bacteria; phylum Pseudomonadota; class Gammaproteobacteria; order Burkholderiales; family Burkholderiaceae; genus Cupriavidus; species Cupriavidus pauculus_E. The sequence continues at coordinate 461,797 of NZ_BPUO01000002.1, forward strand.
CACCGCGCTCATGGAGCAGGTGGAGCGCGTGTCGCGCGCGGCCGAAGGCGGCAAGCCCGGCGTGATGCGCGAGATCACCACCACCATCACCGCCCAGATCACCAATGTGGACGTGACCAAGCGCACGGTCACGTTCCGCGGCCCGCGCGAAACCCTGCGCACCGTGAAGGTTCAGGATCCGAACATCGATCTGGCCGCCATCAAGAAGGGCCAGATGGCCAAGTTCGTGATCAAGGAAGTCGTGGCGATTACGGTCAAGGCACCGAGCGCAGGCTGATCGGCGCGGCACGCAAGCCGCACCGCCTCTGACGCAGTACGTTTCCCCATCAGGAGAACAACAAATGGATCGACGTCAGTTTGTGACCCGGGTGGCCGGGTCGGGTCTGCTGGTCGCCACGGCGGCGTTTGCCGCCGGCTGCACCACGACAGGCACTAGCGCAGGTAGCGATGCCGCTGCCCAGCGCCGGGAAATCGATGCGGGCGCCGATGGCGCACTGAACCGCCTCTATTCGTCAGTGAAGAGCGCGCAGGACCTGGGCAATCGCGCACAGGGCATCCTGATCTTCCCGCGCGTGCTGTCCGGCGGCCTGGTGATCGGCGGGGAATACGGCGATGGCGTGCTGCGCAGCAAGGGCGCCGCGCAGGGCTACTACCGCACCATCGCCGGCTCGATCGGCCTGACGGCGGGTGGCCAGTCGCGCTCGGTCATCATCATGTTCATGACGCCCGATGCCTATCAGAAGTTCGTGCAGTCGAAGGGCTGGACGGTCGGCGCCGATGCCAGCGTGGCGCTGGCCAAGATTGGCGCCAACGGCACGATCGACACGGTCACGATGCAGCAGCCCGTGATCGCCTTCGTGCAGACCAACGCTGGCGCGATGGTCGACGTCTCGCTGAACGGCGCGAAGATCAGCAAGCTCGACATCTAGCACTGCGGACTGTCGGCTGCAAATGGAGGAAGCCCGGCCCTGGCCGGGCTTTTTTTCGTGCGCGCCACGTACAGGTGGCGTCACTGGCATAATCGCGCGAATCACGCCCCGTCGCCCGCGCCCCCGGATGCCACCCATGCACGAACCCCTCGCAGCCTCCACGACGTCCGGCCAAAGCGGACGCGTCTATCGCTATTACGACCTGGTGATGGTCGCCTTCGTCACGGTTCTGCTGTGCTCGAACCTGATTGGCGCCGCCAAGGCCGCGCAGGTTACGCTACCGGTCATCGGCCCGGTCACGTTTGGCGCGGGAGTGCTGTTCTTCCCGGTGTCGTACATCTTTGGCGACATCCTGACCGAGGTCTATGGCTACGGCCGGGACCGGCGCGTGGTCTGGGCCGGCTTTGCCGCGCTGGGGTTTGCCACGTTCATGGCCTTCGTCGTGCTGCGCATGCCGGTGGCGCCGTTCATGGTGGACTACCAGAAGAGCCTGGAGGACGTATTCGGCAACACCTGGCGTATCGCCCTGGGTTCGCTGATCGCGTTCTGCTGCGGCAGCTTCACCAACAGCTACACGCTGGCGAAGATGAAGCTCTGGACCGGCGGGCGCTGGCTGTGGACGCGCACGATCGGCTCGACGCTGGCTGGCGAACTGGTCGACTCGTCGCTGTTCTACGTGATTGCGTTCTACGGGATCTGGCCGCTGGAAAAGGTCATCCAGGTGGCCATTGCACAGTATGTGCTGAAGACCAGCTGGGAGGTCGTGATGACCCCCGTGACCTACAAGGTGGTGGCGTTTCTGAAACGCGCGGAGAACGAGGACTGGTACGACCGGAACACGAACTTCACGCCGTTCCGGCTGCGGGTCTGAGGCCCCGGGAGAGGCCCGGGGCTCGGAAGGTCAAGGGACGCGGCGGTCCACCTCGTCCAGCGTCAGCGCTTCCAGGTGGCCGACGTCAGCCCATTGCAGCAGCGTCAGGTTGGCGCTGTCGCAACGCAGGCGGTTGATACTGGCATTGAGCAGCTCGTGCGTGCGCGGCGCCTCCAGCGTCATGCCGGTGGCCTCGCGATACAGGCAGTCGAGCACGCCACCGTGCGCCACCAGTGCGATGCGCTCGCCCGGATGCCGCCGCGACAGCGACAACGCAATCTCCACCGCCCGCTCATGGAATTCGCGCAGCGACTCACCCCCCGGCGGCGCGTAGTCCGGAACGCGCGCCTGCCAGCGTGCGAAATCCTCGGGGCGCTTTTCGGCCACTTCGGCGTACGTCATGCGTTCCAGGTCGCCATAGCAGCGCTCGCGCAGGCGCCGCTCGGGGCGTACCTGCAAACCCAGCGCCTGCGCCAGCGGCGCGGCCGTCTGCATGGCACGGCCGAGGTCGCTGGAGTACACCGCGTCGATCGGCTCGCCGGTCAGGGCCTCCGCCAGCGCACGGGCCTGGGCCTCGCCGGTGTCATTGAGCGGGATGTCGATCTGGCCCTGGAGCCGCCGTTCGCGGTTCCAGGCCGTCTCGCCATGGCGAATCACGATCAGGTGGGTGTAGGCCAGCGACTGCGGGCCGGAGCTTTGCAACATGCCGTTTTCCTTGGGGCGACGGATTTTGGCGGATCTGGTCTGGCGCTTACTTCGCCAGTTTCGGATTCAGCGCGTAGGTGCCGGTGTAGCTGGCCTGTGCCAGCACATGGCCTTCGATCGCGCGGCGCACTTCGGTGCCGGTGAACTTGCCCTCGACCGGCACCCGGTCGATATCGAGCGCGTACACGGTGAACACATAGCGGTGCGGGATGGTGTCGTTCCACGGCGGGCACGGGCCGTCGTAGCCGAAGTAATCGCCCTTCATGTCCGCATCGTTGGCGAACCAGCCGGTGTAGTCGTTCAGCCCATGGCGCAGGCCGCCGGCCGTGGCCGTGCCCACCAGCGCCTCGGGGCCGGGCTTGCCGCGCGCGATCACGCCATCGCTATGGGTGCCGGCCGAGATCGTATTCAGGCCCGGCGGAATATCCACCAGCACCCAGTGGAAGAACTCCACGCGGGGCATGGACGCGGGAATCTCGCGCCCTTCCTGGTTCACGTCGTCGAGCTGGCTGGGCACGTCGCATTCGTGGCAGATCAGCACGAACGAGCGCGTACCAGCGGGCACGTCGTCCCAGTGGAGGTCCGGATTCCGGTTGGTGGACAGCGTGATGTGGCTGGCCGCATCGGGCACGCAGAAAGCAAACTCGCCAGGAATCGGTGCGTTGTCGGCAAAAGCCTTGCTCCAGAGTTTCATGGACATCTCCTTCGACTCGGTCACGCAGTGCCGGCAGGCGGCACGCGCAGCCAGAACGTCACGGGACCATCGTTGGTCAGGCTGACCTGCATCATGGCGCCGAACTCGCCGGTCTGGACCGACGGGTGTGCGGCGCGGGCGCGGGTCACGAAATGATCATAGAGACGGCGGCCGTCCTCGGGCGAGGCCGCCGGCGTGAAGCTGGGGCGCGTACCGCTGTTGGTGTCGGCGGCCAGCGTGAACTGCGACACCACGAGCAGCCCGCCCGCCGTGCCCTGCCCGTCCATGTTCTGTACCGGCAGGTTCATCTTGCCGTCCGCGTCGGAAAACACGCGGTAAGCCAGCAGCTTGGACAGCAGCCGTTCGGCCTGCGCCTCGGCATCGCCGCGTTCGGCGCAGACCAGCGCCAGCAGGCCGGCGCCAATCTCGCCGGTAGTGCGGCCGTCCACGGTCACGCGGGCCTGCGATACGCGCTGGATCAGGGCAATCATCGCGGAAGCGTCAGGACAGCGTCACGCGCGCGAAGCGGCGCTTGCCAACCTGCACGACGTACGTGCCGGCGGCTACCTTGAGCGCCTTGTCGGCAACCGGTTCGCCGTCGATCTTCACGCCGCCCTGCTCGATGTTGCGCGTGGCTTCGGACGTCGACGGGACCAGGTTGGCCTGCTTGAGCAGTTGCGCGATGCCAAGCGGCGCGCCTTCCAGGCTCACGGCCGGGATATCGTCGGGAATGCCGCCCTTCGCGCGGTGGTTGAACGCCTCCAGCGCAGCCTCGGCCGCGGCCTGGTCGTGGAAGCGCGCCACGATCTCCTGGGCTAGCAGCACCTTGCAGTCGCGCGGATTGCGTCCGGCAGCGATCTCCTGCTTCATCAGGTCGATCTCGCTGATCGGGCGGAACGACAGCAGCGTGAAGTACTGCCACATCAGGTCGTCCGAGATGCTCATGAGCTTGCCGAACATGTCGTTCGGGGCCTCGGTCACGCCGATGTAGTTGTTCTTGGACTTCGACATCTTCTCGACGCCGTCCAGCCCCACCAGCAGCGGCATGGTCAGGATGCACTGCGACTCCTGGCCGTATTCCTTCTGCAGTTCACGGCCCACCAGCAGGTTGAACTTCTGGTCGGTGCCGCCAAGCTCCAGGTCGGACTTCAGCGCGACCGAATCGTAGCCCTGCATGAGTGGATAAAGGAACTCATGGACCGAAATCGGAATCCCAGACCGGAACCGCTTGGTGAAGTCGTCGCGCTCCATCATGCGGGCGACCGTGTACTTGGCGGCCAGCTGGATCATGCCGCGCGCGCCGAGCGGGTCGCACCACTCGCTGTTGTAGCGGATTTCGGTCTTCGCCGGATCCAGCACCAGGCTCGCCTGCTTGTAGTAGGTCTGCGCGTTCTGCTCGATCTGCTCGCGCGTGAGCGGCGGACGCGTGGAATTGCGGCCCGACGGATCGCCGATGGTCGACGTGAAATCGCCGATCAGGAAGATCACCTGGTGGCCAAGGTCCTGGAGTTGGCGCAGCTTGTTCAGCACCACGGTATGGCCCAGGTGGATGTCGGGCGCGGTCGGGTCCAGGCCCAGCTTGATGCGCAGTGGCACACCGGTCGCTTCGCTGCGCGCGAGCTTCTGGAGCCACTCGGATTCGACCAGAAGTTCGTCGCAGCCACGCTTGGTGATCTCAAGGGCGCGCATCACCGACGGCGTAAGTGGATAATTGGGCGCGGCGGACGAGGACACTTCACTCATGGCGTAAGTCTTTGAAATCTATAAGGAAAATGCTACGGACGACCAAAGTCGTTCTGGTATAATCTGCGCCTTGTGTCAGACGAATTCCTACGTCTGCAACCCGCCGTCTTGAGCGCAGGCCGCCATGATTGTTTGGCGGACCATACAAACGCCCGCACCGCACCTCGGGGGAGGAAGGCAGACGAGAGATATCGTCGCGGCAGCGGCCCTGGCAATACCGAAAGCTTGAATTCTACGTGATGTGGTCTAGTCTCCGCGAAGTTTTCGCGCGTGAGCTGGTGGTCCTTGTTGACCCTTTGAATCCCCAGCATACGCGTCGCCGCAAGCAGTTGACCGTTGCCGTCGGCACGGTCTTCACGCTTGGCATGGCGGCCGCGATGGGCGTTGCTCCCCGCAACGCCTACGATGATCCGCTCGCCCCGCGCGTGCAGCAGTCGCTGCGCATGCCCGATGTGCACGAGCAGCTCGAACAGTTAACCGAGGTCGACGACGGCGCCGTCTACGTCCGGCAGGAACGCATGCAGCGCGGCGATACCATCGCCACGCTGCTGCGCCGCCTGGGCGTGGAAGATCCCGACGCCCAGTCCTTTATCCTCAAGAATCCCACCGCGCGCGGCCTGTTCAACCTGAACCCAGGCCAGGCCGTGCAGGCCGAGATCGACGACAGCAACCTGCTGGTTTCACTGCAGGCCAACCTGGGTGGCGACGCCACGTCGTCGCGCGAGCTCGTGATCGAGCGCGTGGCGCCGGTGAAGGACGGCGGCGACTACACGTACAAGGCCCGCATCGCCACGGTCGACAACGACCTGCACTACGAGATGGCATCGGGTGCCATCGACAGCACGGGTTTCTTCAAGTCGATGGACGTGGCCAACGTGCCGGACGAGGTGGTCAGCCAGATGATCTCGATCTTTTCGGGCGTCATCGACTTCCACCACGACATCGCCAAGGGCGACCGCTTCCGCATCGTCTACGAAGCGGGCTTCCGCGACGGCGCCTTCGTGCGCAACGGCCGCGTGGTGGCGATCGAACTGATCAACCGCAGCACGCTGTACCAGGCGCTCTGGTATGCGCCCGAAGATGGCGAGCCGGGCGCGTACTACACGTTCGACGGCCGCACCATGAAGCGTCCGTTCCTGCGGTCGCCGGTGGAGTTCTCGCGCGTGTCGTCGGGCTTTGGCGGCCGCGATCATCCGCTGCATCACAAGTGGGCCCAGCACAAGGGCGTGGACTTTGCCGCGCCCCAGGGCACCAAGGTGTTTGCCACCGGCGACGCCACGGTCGACTTTGTCGGCCAGCAGAACGGCTACGGCAACATCATCGTGCTGCAGCACGCGGGCGGGTATTCCACGTACTACGCCCATCTGTCCGGCTTTGCGAGTATCCGTGAAGGCCAGCGCGTAAACCAGGGCCAGGTGATCGGCTACGTGGGTTCGACGGGCTGGGCCACCGGGCCGCACCTGCACTACGAATTCCGCTACAACGACCAGCCGCAGAATCCGCTGACGACGACCTTGATGGAAGCGCCAACGCTGACCGGCAAATCGCGCTCGGAATTCCTGAGCTATACAAGCGCCATGCTGAGCCGTATCAACATGCTGCGCACCTACAACGTCCTGACCGCCAGCAACTGATTCATGTCCATGGCCCCGATGCCCACCGAGTGTTTTGTCGGCCTGATGTCGGGGACCAGCATGGACGGCGCCGATGGCGTGCTGGTGGATTTCTCCGGTGCGCGGCCCGAGGTACTGGCCGCCGCCCACACCCCTTTCCCCGCCGCCTTGCGCGAGGCTTTCGGCGCGCTGCAGCAGCCCGGTGACGACGAGATCCACCGCGAGGCCGTGGCCGCCAATGAACTGGCTCGCGTCTATGCGGAATGCGTGGCCGAACTGTTACGGCAGGCCGATATCGCGCCGGGACACGTAACGGCTATCGGCGCGCACGGGCAGACCATTCGTCATCGCCCGGGACTCTACGACGGCATCGGCTACACGCGACAGACCCAGCATCCCGCGCTACTGGCCGAACTGACCGACATCGACGTGGTGGCGGACTTCCGCAGCCGCGATATCGCGGCGGGTGGCCAAGGTGCGCCGCTGGTACCGGCCGTGCATGCCGCGCTGTTCGGGGCGCGCGATGAAACACGCGTGGTCTGCAATATCGGCGGCATCTCCAATATCAGCATCTTGCCGGCTGCCAATACCGGCCGATCTGTCACGGGATTCGACTGCGGTCCGGGCAATGCACTGCTCGACCATTGGGTCCATCGCCATCAGGGCGCGGCTTACGATGACCGGGGCGCCTGGGGCGCCAGCGGGCGCGTCGACGCGGACCTGCTTGAACGCCTGCTGACCGAACCGTATTTCCGCGCGGCGCCGCCGAAAAGCACGGGCCGCGACCTGTTCCATCCGGCGTGGCTGCAAGGTGTGCTGGATAGCCTGCCGCAACAGCCGAAGCCCGCCGACGTGCAGGCCACGCTTGCCACGCTGACCGCCACGGCCATTGCGCGCGATGTGTTGGCTTATGCGGGGAATGCGAGCCGGCTGATCGTTTGCGGCGGTGGTGCCAGCAATGACTACGTGATGCAGGCGCTGGGCCAGTTGCTGCCCGGCGTCGCGGTACAAACGACGGCGGACTTTGGTGTGCCAGTGACACAGGTGGAAGCCATTGCGTTCGCATGGCTGGCACGGCAATGCATGCGGCGCGCGCCGGGCAACGTGCCGACGGTAACAGGCGCGGCGGGTCCGCGCGTGCTGGGTGCCATTTATCCGCGCTGAGCGCCGCCTCGGCGATCGGACATAAAAAAAGCGCACCTGACGGTGCGCTTTTTTGCTGGGCAAGACCGGGCGTTCAGACCGAGAACGACGAGCCGCAACCACAAGTGGTCGAGGCATTCGGGTTTTTGATCACGAACTGGGCGCCGTTGATGTCTTCCTTGTAATCGATCTCGGCGCCTACCAGGTACTGGTAGCTCATCGAGTCGATCAGCAGCTTGACACCGTTCTTGATCAGCGTGGTGTCATCTTCATTGACGTCTTCATCGAACGTAAAACCGTACTGGAAGCCGGAGCAACCGCCGCCCTGCACGAACACGCGCAGCTTCAGTTCGGCATTGCCCTCTTCCTCGATCAACTGCTTGACCTTGTCGGCCGCGCTATCGGTAAAGACGAACGGTGCCGGCACGTCCTCGGTAACGGGTGCCTCTGCGACTGCGTTCATGGGGAATTCTCCTGGTTAGATACGCCCGTATTCTAAGCGCTACTCAGAAATCGTGCCGAAACCTTGTGTTTTCAAGGGGCTCTGGACGTTTGCGCCACATCAGGCCGGCACGCGCTCGCCGTCGGGTGCCTTGTCGTCCGCAGCGTCGGTGTCCGACGCCGCCTCGGATTTGTCTCCGGCGCGTGCTTCCTGCTCTTCCTTGGGCTCGGCGGCGGGCATATGGTTCGGCAGCGCCCGGACTTCGGACTGCACCAGCGGCACCAGCCGGCCTTCGACGATGGCACCCTGATGCATCTCCAGCGCCGCATAACGCACTTCGCCATACACGCGGGCATTGGGCTGCAATTCGAGCAGTTCGGCGGCGTGGACCGGGCCGGTTACCGTGCCGTTCAGGATCAGATGATCCACGCGCACTTCGCCCTCCACCACGCCTTTTTCGCTGATGACGAGCATGCTCGACTTGCCTTCGGTGGCCACGACATTACCGCGCACGCGACCGTCCAGGCGCAGACCGCCCGCAAACGACACATCACCTTCGATGATGGCGTGCTGACCGACCAACGTGTCGATGGATAGGCCTTTCTTCTTCGAAAACAGCATCTTTTACCCCCTTTGTTGCAAGTACTACGGTGTCGCGCTCTGCGTCGCCCTAGTTTGGCCGTTCTGCACGATGCTGACCGATACCGCCCGGATTTCAGCGTCTTGCGGAATCGCTAGGTCACCCTCGATGCGTTGGTAGTGCGTCAGCCGGATGCCCGGCAGCGGCGCATCACCCGACTGCGGCAACACCAACGTTAACGGCTTCCCACGTCGATTCGCCAAAATTGTGAACTGCAGTTCGCCTTTGAACTCGGCCTGCTGAACAAATGCCCTCGATCCGCCCTGCATGACCAGCAGCCGATAGTGCATCGCCCGGGGCTGCGTCTCGTCCAGTGCCACGCGGAAGCTGCGCACATGGATGCCTGTCGTATCACCGGTGGCCGGCAGCAGCGACTCGAAGAAGCCAAGATCCTCCTTCAGTTGCGCCACCTCGGCCTCGGCCGACTTCACCTGCTCGGCCATTCTTTCATGCGCGGCCCGGGCCATTTGCAACTGTGCCTCCGCCGTATTGGCACTCTGCCGGAAGCTATCGCGTTCGGCCGACACTTCGGCGAGTTGCTGACGCAATACCGTGTGGGCCGCGAGCAATTCGGTATCGCCGGCACGCGGTGTCGCCATGGCGAGCCCCGCCTTGTAGGCCAGCATCCCACCCAGCGTACCGACGAGGACCAGAGCGACCGCCGTACCCAGCCAGATTCGCCACGGCCGGCGCACACGAACAATGGCCGAAGTCGAACGCAGCCCTCGGCACGGTCGCAGCGGGCGGTACTTTAGCCCCATTACCTCAGCCCCATCGTCAGGCCCCCCTGTTTCGCAGGCCCGTGATTGTATCGCCGCACAATCTGCGCGCGAATGAAAAGTGTAAGAAATGGCAAGTATGCGCCGGGATTGCTACGATTCCTGTGCGAATCTGCAGACGAAAAAAAAGCCGCACGACGAATCGTGCGGCTTTTTGGCTTGCCCACCCTGACCAAGGCCAAGGTCTGGCAAAAGCGAATTAACGCTTCGAGAACTGCTTCCGGCGACGTGCCTTGTGCAGACCGACCTTCTTACGTTCAACTTCACGAGCATCACGCGTCACGTAGCCTGCCTTCGACAGGGCCGACTTCAGCGTTGCATCGTAGTCGATCAGGGCGCGGGTGATGCCGTGGCGAACAGCACCGGCCTGGCCGGTTTCGCCACCGCCGGTCACGTTGACCTTGATGTCGAACGTTTCAGCGTGAGCAGTCAGTTCCAGCGGCTGGCGCACGATCATCAGCGAGGTTTCGCGAGCGAAATACTCTTTGATGGGCTTGCCATTGACGATGATGTCGCCCTTGCCCGACTTGATGAAGACACGTGCCACGGCGCTCTTGCGGCGGCCAGTACCGTAATTCCAATTACCGATCATGGATGGCCCCCTTAGATATCCAGCACCTTGGGCTGCTGTGCGCTATGCGGATGCTCGCCTTCGGCATAAACCTTCAGCTTCTTGATCATCGCGTAGCCCAGCGGACCCTTCGGCAGCATGCCCTTGACAGCCTTTTCCAGGGCACGGCCCGGGAAACGCTGCTGCATCTTGCCGAACGTCGTTTCGTAGATACCGCCCGGGTAGCCCGAATGGCGGTAGTACTTCTTGTCCTGTTCCTTGGTACCCGTCACGCGCAGTTTGGCTGCATTGACGATGATGATGAAATCACCGGTGTCGACGTGAGGAGTAAATTCCGGCTTGTGCTTGCCGCGCAGTCGGCGTGCCACTTCGCTGGCAACACGGCCGAGGACTTTGTCCGTCGCGTCAATCACGTACCAGTCGCGCTTTACCTCTGCAGGCTTGGCGGAAAAGGTCTTCATGATTTTTCCTGAGTATGAAAACTGCCCTGTTTGACGGTCGCCGTTTTAGCGTCCTGTCGCTCGGCCGGCCCTTTGGACCTAGCCTTCCTGCTTGTATTTGCAGGCTCTCCCTGAATCTTTTTCCGGGGGCAATGACCGGAAAGCCGACGATTATACTGGGCGTTGACGACTTCGCACAAGCAAAGATGTGGCTTTTCGTCAAGCCGTCCAGGCATGCCGGCGCAAGAAGCGCTGCTTTGCGCACGCACCGGATGGCGCATCCTTGCAAACGGCGAAAAAAAACCCAAGTCAGTTTGGACTTGGGTTTGAATCCACCAAAGGAGGAGGGTGGAGGAGACACTGGGCGATCGACGGGGCCGGTCATGGCGGGCGGTGCGGAGGGCGATCAGGGCATTGTTGCCAGCTTTCGCTTTCGCACTCTGGCGCGCTGTTCATGCGCCGTCGTTCGATGAAATGGATTATACATAGGGATTTCCCGGATGCAAGAAAATTTGCACTGCGAAATGTCAAACCACAATGTGAAATGGCGAACACACCGCACGATTAATTTGCTTTTTCTTTGTTATCAACGACTTAACCATTTTATTCTGTCAGTGCAGATACGCCACACTAGAGGAAACCTTCAGATTCTTAGGGGTTAACCCCATACTCAGAGCCGATGGCGTGCTTGCCATATACTCGCGGAATGCAAGACGCGTGAACGCGCTGGCTTGAGCGAAAAAACACACAGGTACCGAGGAACGAAAAAAATGGAATGCAAAGTGACATGGGGCGGCCCCGAAGGCATGAGCTTCATCGCCCAGACCGGCAGTGGACACCTGGTGGCAATGGATGGCGCGCCCGATGGCGGCGGCAACAACCTCGCGCCGCGTCCGATGGAAATGGTCCTGCTGGGCACCGGCGGCTGCACGGCCTATGACGTGGTGCTGATCCTGAAGCGCGGGCGCCAGGATGTGCGCGGCTGCTCGGTCAAGCTCGAAGCGGAGCGCGCTGATGCCGATCCCAAGGTGTTCACGAAGATTAACTTCCACTTCACGGTGACCGGCAAGAATCTGGACCCCGCCAAGGTGGAGCGCGCCATCGAGCTGTCGCACGAAAAGTACTGCTCGGCGTCGATCATGCTGGCCAAGACGGCCGAGATCACGCACACGACGGAGATCATCGAGGGCTGAGCGCGAGCCGCGCGGCGCCAACGTGAAAAGCAAAACGCCCGGCATTGCGCCGGGCGTTCTTGTATATAGAGCAAAGCAGGCCGATAAGCCGGATTCTGTGCACACCGCGCGCCCTTGCAGGCACATGGCGCGTGACAACCATTCCTCTAGGCCGACCGTTACCGGCCGGCTCCAGCTCCCTACCCGCAGACTCGGCGGGCCGCTTCATCGTCTGCCTATTTGGGATTGCTCCAGGTGGAGGTTACCGCGTTTCACCCTTCCCGCCAGTCGAAACCGGCGGCAAGACTCGTCTCTGTGGCCCTATTCCGCACGTTACCGTGGATGGCTGTTAGCCAACACCCTGCCCTGTGGAGTCCGGACTTTCCTCCCCCTGCCCGCTTGCGCGGACAGGCAGCGATTGTCTGGCCTGCTTTGCGGGCCGCAGTCTATCACCGATGACCGCGCGGGTCAGCCCTGGATTGCCGGCGCGATAGCCCGGCGCCCCGGCCGGAACACCGTGACATCGTCGTAGAACGCGAAATCGGCGTTATCGTCACACCAGCCCGGGATGCCCATCACCGGCAACGGCGCGAAGCTGCGACCTCCCGCGAAATGACCGGCCTGCACAGCGCTGGCTAGCGATTCGGCCAGTAACCCGTCAAGCCGCTCGACCGGTGTGTCAGGCGCCGCGTCGATCCACCAGGCGTGGGCCGTGATCGACTTGTACGGTTGCACCAGCTTCTCCAGCAGCGCATGGCCGAACGGCATCACGGTACAGGCGCCATGCCAGGCATCGCGCCGCGCGACGAACAACTCGCGCCAGCCGAATCCGCGCAGTGAATCGACCAGCGAAGCATCCTGGGTCATGAAGATCAGCGCGTTCTCGTCGAACAGCGTCGCGGCGTCGCGCAGGCCCCCGCGCACCCGGCCCACGCCATCGCGCGCAATGGCGCTGGCTTGAAGCTGGTTCAGCAGACGCTTGGTTTCGGGAAAATGCAGCCAGACGAGCGCGTTGAACGCGTCGTGCAGATTGTCGCGCGTGGGCACATGGCCCGTGGCGTGGATGTGGGATTCGTAGGCAACACCTTCGGCCAGTTCGGCCTGCGGTACGAAACGCAGCGGCAGGCCGGAGGCATTGCGCAGTGGCGCGGCGCTCTGGTTGAGCGCGTCGCGCCACGCTTCACTGCGGAACATCGGAGCCGACGCGGCGAACGGCCGGAACCACGGCCGCGTCCAGTCGATGTCGGACAGCAAACGCTCAGCTCGCCTTCCAGCGCAGCGTTTCTCCGGCGCGCAGCGGCACCAGCGTGGTATCGCCGTACGGCAGTTCGGCCGGCAGTTGCCAGTCCTCGCGCGTCAGCGTCAGCGTGCCGGTGTTGCGCGGTAGGCCGTAGAACGCCGGGCCATTGAAGCTGGAAAACGCTTCGAGCTTGTCCAGCGCGCCGGCGGCATCGAATGCCTCGGCATACAGTTCCATCGCGTGCAGCGCCGTGTAGCAGCCCGCGCAGCCGCAGGCGTGTTCCTTCAGGCCCTTGGCATGGGGCGCGCTGTCCGTGCCCAGGAAGAACCGCTCGCTGCCCGACGTGGCCGCCTTGACCAGCGCGTCGCGGTGGACTTCGCGCTTGAGCACGGGCAGGCAGTAGTAATGCGGACGAATGCCACCCGTGAAGATCGCGTTGCGGTTGTAGAGCAGGTGGTGCGCCGTGATGGTGGCAGCGATCGGGCCTTCGGCCTCGGCCACGTACTGCGCCGCGTCGCGCGTGGTGATGTGCTCGAACACGACCTTCAGCTCCGGAAAATCGCGGCGCAGCGGCTTCATCACGCGCTCGATGAACACGGCCTCACGGTCGAAGATGTCGATGTCGCCATCGGTCACTTCGCCGTGCACCAGCAGCGGCAGCCCGGCGCGCTGCATGGCTTCCAGTGTGGGAGCGCAGCGGCGGATGTCGGTCACGCCGGCATCGCTGTTCGTGGTGGCGCCGGCCGGATACAGCTTCACCGCGTGCACGAAACCGCTGGCCTTGGCCGCGACGATCTCTTCGGGCGGCAGATTGTCGGTCAGGTACAGCGTCATCAGCGGCTCGAACGCCACACCAGCCGGCAGCGCGGCCAGGATGCGGTCGCGATAGGCGCTGGCCAGGGCCACCGTGGTCACGGGCGGCTTCAGGTTCGGCATGATGATGGCGCGCGCGAACTGGCGGGCGGTATCGGGCAGCACAGCCGACAGCGCGGCGCCGTCGCGCACGTGCAGATGCCAGTCGTCGGGGCGGGTAATCGTAAGCTTCTGGGTCATGGGGACAAGCACTACTTGGATACTTAGAGAATCAGGATGGCGCGGTAGTCGTTCACATTGGTGCGCGTGGGGCCGGTCACGACCAGGTCGCCCACGGCATCGAAGAAGCCCCAGGCATCGTGCGCGTCCAGCCGCTGTCGCGCGGATACACCTGCTGCGTCCGCCCGGGCCAGTGAGTCGGGCGCGAGCAGCGCGCCGGCGTTGTCCTCGGACCCGTCGATGCCATCGGTATCGGCCGCAATCGCCTGGATATTGGCCGCGCCGTCCAGTTCGATCGCCAGCGACAGCAGGAATTCCGAACACCGGCCGCCGCGTGCGCGTTCCGCGCCACCGCTCGGCAATGTGACCGTGCATTCACCGCCCGAAATCAGCACCACCGGCGCGGAGAACGGCGCATTGTACTTGCGAATCTCGCGTACCAGCGCCGCATAGACGCGCGCCACCTCCTGCGCCTCGCCGGTCACGGTATCGCCCAGCACCACGGGCTGGATACCCTGGCGCCGGAACAGCGCGGCCGCGGCTTCCAGGCTGCCATGGGCCGTGGCGATCATGCGATTGTCCACACGGGCGAACAACGCATCGCCCGGCTTTGGCGTTTCGGCGATCTCGCCACGCGCGCCGCGTTCCAGGTGCGACTGCACGGTGTCGGGCACCACGGCGCCAAAGCGCTTGAGGATCGCCAGCGCGTCGGCATAGGTGCTGGGGTCAGGCACGGTCGGACCCGACGCAATCGCGCTCGGGTCGTCGCCGGCCACGTCGGACACGATCAGCGTGGTCACCGGCGCGCGGCTGGCCTGCGCCAGCCGTCCGCCCTGGATGCGCGAGATGTGCTTGCGCACGATGTTCATGTCGGTAATCGGCGCGCCGCAGCGCAGCAATTCGCGCGTGGTGGCCTTCAGGTCGGCCATCGGGATGCCTTCGGCCGGCAGCGACAGCAGGCTCGACCCGCCGCCGGACACCAGCACGATCAGCCGATCCTCGGGCCCCAGCGACTGCACCTGGGCCAGGATATCGGCGGCAGCCTGCTCGCCGGCCTCGTCGGGCACCGGGTGGCCGGCCTCGATCACGCGGATGTGTTCGGTCGGCAAGCCATGCGCGTAGCGCGTGACGACCACCCCTTCCAGCGTGGCGCGGCCCTGATAGGCGCGCTCGACGGCCAGCGCCATCGACGCCGCGGCCTTGCCAGCGCCCACCACGAGGGTGCGCCCGCCGGCATGCGGCGGCGGCAGGTGGCTGGCGATGATTTCCAGCGGGTCCGCGGCGGCCACGGCCGCGCGAAAGCTTTCCAACAGCAATGTGCGAGGGCAGCCCTGGAAGTTCACAGTGCCTCCGCGATAGCCTGGCCCAGATCGGCCGTGGAGGCGGTACCGCCAATGTCGCGCGTCAGCGGCGCGTGGCCCGGCCCGGCGGCCAGCACCTTCTCGATGGTCTGCAGCACCGCCGCACCCGCCTCGGGATGGCCCAGGTGTTCCAGCATCATCGCGCCGCACCAGATCTGGCCGATGGGGTTGGCGATGCCCTTGCCGGCGATATCGGGCGCCGAGCCGTGCACCGGTTCGAACAGGCTCGGATACACCTTGTCCGGGTTGATATTGCCCGACGGCGCCACGCCGATGGTGCCCGTGCAGGCCGGGCCCAGGTCGGACAGGATGTCGCCAAACAGGTTGCTGGCCACCACCACGTCGAACCAGTCCGGATGCTGCACGAAGTGCGCGGTCAGGATGTCGATGTGGTACTTGTCTACCTTCAGGCCGGGATAATTGGCCGCCATGGCCTCCACGCGCTCGTCCCAGTACGGCATCGTGATCGAGATGCCGTTGGACTTGGTGGCCGACGTGAGATGCTTCTTAGGCCGTTTCTGGGCCAGTTCGAACGCGAATTTCAGGATGCGGTCCACGCCGTGGCGGCTCATCACCGTTTCCTGCACCACAATTTCGCGGTCCGTGTTCGGGAACATGCGGCCGCCGATGCTGGAATACTCGCCCTCGGTGTTCTCGCGCACCACGTAGAAATCGATGTCGCCGGGCTTGCGGTCGGCCAGCGGGCTCTTGATGCCGGGCATCAGCCGCACGGGGCGCAGGTTCACGTACTGGTCGAACGACCTCCGGAACTGCAGCAGCGAGCCCCACAGCGATACATGGTCGGCAATCTTCGCCGGCCAGCCCACCGCGCCAAAATAGATCGCGTCGTACTTGACCAGCGTGTCGAACCAGTCGTCCGGCAGCATCTTGCCGTGGCGCTCGTAGTATTCGTAGCTGGAAAAGTCGAAGTGGTCCCACTGGAAGTCGATGCCGAAGCGCCGCGCGGCGGCGTCCATGACACGGATGCCTTCCGGCATCACTTCCGTTCCAATTCCGTCTCCGGGAATGACAGCGATCTTGTATTGACTCATGGCTGGGAAGGGCGAGGTGGCGGGGGGCGCGTGCGCCCGGCTTGGCAGCACCGGGAACGCGCAGGATAATGTCCGCATTCTATTGCAAAGCGGCAGCCCCCTGCCGTACGGTGCCCGCCATGTGCCAGCTGCTAGGCATGAACTGCGCCACGCCGACCGACGTGACGTTTTCCTTTACCGGCTTCGCCGCCCGCGGCGGCGTGACAGACCATCACTCCGACGGCTTCGGCGTGGCGTTCTTCGAGGACAAGGCCTGCCGGCTGTTCATCGACAACCAGTCAGCCGGCACCTCGCCGGTGGCCGAACTGATCAAGCGGTACCCGATCAAGTCGAAGAACGTCATCTCGCATATCCGCAAGGCCACCCAGGGCACGGTGCTGCTGGAGAATTGCCACCCGTTCATGCGCGAGCTGTGGGGCCGGCACTGGATCTTTGCCCACAACGGCGATTTGAAGGGATTCACGCCATTCCTGTCCGGGGTCTACCAGCCGGTGGGCGATACCGACAGCGAACTGGCGTTCTGCACGCTGATGCAGGGCTTGCGCAAGCGTTTTCCGGGGTCGCAGCCGCCGCTCAACGAGCTGGGCCACGCGCTGGCCGACATCACGCGCGACATCACGCTGCACGGCGTTTTCAACTTCTTGCTATGTAATGGACAGGCGCTGTTCGCGCATTGCTCGACACGGCTGTACTACATCGTGCGGCAATGGCCGTTTTCGAAGGCCCATCTGATCGACGCGGACCTGTCGATCGATTTCGCGCAGGTCACCACACCGGACGACCGCGTGGCGGTGATCGCTACCGCGCCGTTGACGGATAACGAAACCTGGACACAGTTTGCGCCGGGCGAGCTGATCATGTTCGAGGACGGCAGGCCGACCATGACGTGGACGGTGCCAATTCCGCCGGAAGTCCAGGCGAAGAACGCGGCGAATACGGCTTGTACTTGAGGGAAGACTCAGCGTACGAGCATTGAAAAAGGCCGGCGGGTTTTGAAGCCCCTGCCCTCACCCCCAGCCCCTCTCCCGCGTAGCGGGAGAGGGGAGCAAGACACTAGCGCTTGACGCTTAGTGCTGCAGGATCTTCGACAGGAACTGCTTGGCGCGGTCCGAGCGGGCGTCGATGTTGCCGAAGAATTCTTCCTTCGCGCAGTCCTCGACGATCTTGCCGGCGTCCATGAAGATGACGCGGTTGGCCACCTTGCGGGCGAAGCCCATTTCGTGGGTCACGCACATCATGGTCATGCCTTCGTTGGCCAGTTGCACCATCACGTCCAGCACTTCGTTGACCATTTCGGGGTCAAGCGCCGACGTCGGCTCGTCGAACAGCATGCAGATCGGATCCATCGCCAGCGCGCGGGCGATCGCCACACGCTGCTGCTGGCCGCCGGACAGCTGACCCGGGAACTTGGCCGCCTGGCTCTTCAGGCCCACGCGCTCCAGGTACTTCAGGCCCTTGGCCGTGGCTTCTTCCTTCGAGCGGCCCAGCACCTTCATCTGCGCGATGGTCAGGTTCTCGGTGATCGACAGGTGCGGGAACAGTTCGAAGTTCTGGAACACCATGCCCACGCGCGAGCGCAGCTTGGGCAGGTTGGTCTTCGGATTGCCCACCGACGTGCCGTCGACCAGGATGTCGCCCTTCTGGAACGGTTCCAGCGCATTCACGGTCTTGATCAGCGTCGACTTGCCCGAGCCCGACGGGCCGCACACCACCACCACTTCGCCCTTGGCAACCTGGGTCGTGCAGTCGGTCAGCACCTGGAAGGAGCCGTACCACTTGGAAACGTTATTAATTTCGATCATACGGCCACCTTTTTCTGATAACGCTTGACCAGCAGCGAAGCGGAGAAACAAATGATGAAGTACACAAGGCCGGCAAACAGCAGCATCTCCACGATGCGGCCGTCACGCTCGCCAATGCCGTAGGCCTGGCCGAAGAAGTCCGCCAGCGCGCTCACGTAGACCAGCGACGTATCCTGGAACAGGATGATGCCCTGGGTCAGCAGCAGCGGCACCATGTTGCGGAACGCTTGCGGCAGCACCACCAGACGCATGGTCTGGCCGTAGGTCATGCCCAGCGCCTGTGCGGCGTACATCTGCCCGCGCGACACGCTCTGGATACCGGCGCGGATGATTTCCGAGTAGTACGCGGCCTCGAACAGCGAGAACGCGATCAGCGCGGACGTCATGCGCAGGTCAGACGCCGCGTTCAGGTTGAACACCTTCTGCAGCAGCTGCGGGATGATCAGGAAGAACCACAACAGCACCATCACCAGCGGGATGGACCGGAACAGCGTCACATACCCCTGTGCAAACCAGTTCAGCGGCTTGCTCGACGACAGGCGCATCATCGCCAGGATCGTGCCCCAGACGATGCCGACGATCACCGCAGTCACGGTGATCTTCAGCGACACCATCATGCCCTCGCCGAGCACGTGGATGGTCGACGCGTTGATCGAGCTGAAATCAAATTCGTATGCCATGTCCAGCTCCTTACTTGCCGCCAATGAAGCCCGGCACGCGGGTACGGCGTTCCACCCAGCGCATCAGGAACATCACCGTGAAGTTGATCAGCGCGTACAGCACCGTGACCGCGATGAACGACTCGTACGGGCGCGCGGTGTAGTCCACCAGCTGGCGGCCCTGGGCGGCCAGTTCCAGCAGACCGATCGTCGATGCCACGGCCGAGTTCTTGAAGATGTTCAGGAATTCAGACGTGATCGGCGGCACGATGACGCGGAACGCCATCGGCAGCAGCACATGGCGGTACGTCTGCGCCAGCGTGAAGCCCATCGCCAGGCCGGCGTTGCGCTGGCCACGCGGCAGCGAATTGATACCCGAGCGAACCTGTTCGCAAACCCGGGCGGCCGTGAAGGTGCCCAGGCAGATCATGGCTGCCAGGAACTGCTGGGTGAACGGGTTCATCTGCTTGATGGCCTCGCCGCCCGGCAGCAGCTCGGGACCAACGAAGTACCAGATGAACAGCTGCACCAGCAGCGGAATGTTCCGGAAAATCTCGACGTAGGTGGCCGCGAAACCCGACAGCCACTTGTTCGGCACGGTGCGCAACACACCCAGCACGGAGCCGATGATGAGGGCGATGACCCACGACGACAGGCCCAGCGCGATCGTCACCTTGAGACCGGAAATCATCCAGTCCAGGTACGTTTCGTTGGAGGCGGCCTGTTCGAGGAACACTCCCCAGTGAAAAATGTAATCCATAGTGCGTCCTCAAAAAGAAACGGAAGGACTGCTCCTTCCGTTTCGCACTGCTCCAATCGTACAGATCAGTCGAGTGCCTTGTCGTTCGGGGTCTTGAAGAGCGCCTTCATGTCTTCGGAAAGCGGGAAGTCCAGGTTCAGGCCCTTGGGCGGAACCGGTTGCTGGAACCACTTCGCGTACATCTGGTTGACCGAACCGTCCTTCATCAGGCCGGTGATCACGGTGTCCGACAGCTTCTTGAACGGTGCGTCATCCTTGCGGATCATGCAGCCGTACGACTCGCGCGACTGGGGCTTGCCCACCACGATCCAGTCGTTCGGGTTCTTGGCCTTGGCGCGCTCGCCGTAGAGCAGTGCGTCGTCCATCATGAACGCCACGGCACGGCCCGATTCCAGCGTCAGGAACGACTGGCCATGGTCCTTGGTGCTGATGATGTTCATGCCCAGCTTCTGGTCGTCGTTCATCTTGCGCAGCAGGCGCTCAGACGTCGTACCGGCCGTGGTCACCACGTTCTTGCCCTTCAGGTCGGCCCAGTCCTTGATACCGCCGTCCTTCTTCACCATGATGCGCGTGCCGATGATGAAGATGCTGGTGGTGAACGAGGCCTGCTTCTGGCGTTCCAGGTTGTTCGTGGTGGAGCCGCACTCGATATCGATCGTGCCGTTCTGCAGCAGCGTGATACGGTTTTGCGACGTGATCGGGATTTCCTTGACCTGCAGGTTCGGCAGCTTCAGTTGGTCCTTGATGGCTTCCACGATCTTCATATTGATATCGTAGGAATAGCCCACCTGGCGTACACCGCCCAGGTTGTAGTTGAACGGTATCGAAGAATCCCGCACACCCAGCGTGATGACACCCGTTTCCTTGATCTTCTGCAGCGTACCCGTCAGCGGCTCGGCTGCCTGCGCGCTTGCGCACAGCATGCCTGCCGCAATCATCAGGCCAGCCAACTTGGCAACATTCATAACATCTCCTTGACCATGAAGAGAAAGGCGCGACTGTAACAGACAGTCTCACCAACAAAACAGTATTGCTTAGCTCGTCACCCAAGACAACGGGTTTTTCCCCTAAGTGGTGCCAATTCGGGCATGGTTTCGCCGCAATGCGCCAAAATGAGACACAACTGGGAAGGCGTGCATGCACGTTTGCGCAAGCCGCATAAACAAAAAAAGCGGCGACCGGAAAATTCCGGTCACCGCTTTTCAGTGAATCATTAAAACGGGAGTATTTGCTGCATCGCAATAGCGCAGCCCTCCCGTTCCATGACCCGCCTGCATCATGGGTACAGACCGCGCATTTCGCGCGCCTGCAGGATTCGCGTACAGGCGACGATGAACGCGGCAGTACGCAGCGTGACCTTGTTGTCCTGGGCAACCTGCCAGATTGCCCGGAAGGCCTCTTGCATGATTCGTACCAGGCGTTCGTTGATCTCCTCTTCGGTCCAGAAGAAGCTCGAGAAGTCCTGCACCCATTCGAAATAGGACACCGTCACGCCGCCGGCGTTGGCTATCACGTCGGGGCAAACCAGGATATTGCGCTCGCGCAGGATGTCGTCGGCCTGCGGCGTGGTCGGGCCGTTGGCGCCTTCGATCACCAGCTTGGCCTGGATCTTAGGTGCGTTGTCGGCGTTGATCTGGCCTTCCAGCGCGGCCGGAATCAGGATGTCGCAGTCGACTTCCCAGAACTGGTCGCCCTTCAGCACCTCAGCCTGGAAGCCGTCGATCGTGCCGCTGTGCGACGCGTATTCCATCATCGCCGGCACATCGAGCCCGGCCGGGTTGAACAGCGTGGTGCGGTGGTCCTGCACCGCCACCACCTTGGCACCCGCCTCATGGAACAGCTTGGCCGCCACGGCGCCCACGTTGCCGAAGCCCTGCACCGCCACGCGCGCACCCTTGACCTCCAGGCCCAGGTTGCGGGCGGCTTCCGTGCCCACCACGAACACGCCACGACCGGTGGCCTCGTGGCGGCCCAACGAACCGCCCAGCGAGATCGGCTTGCCAGTCACCACGCCGGTGGCCGTGCTGCCCGAGTTCATCGAGTAGGTGTCCATCATCCAGGCCATGACCTGGGCGTTGGTGTTCACGTCCGGCGCCGGAATGTCCTTGCTCGGTCCGATGATGATGTTGATTTCGCTGGTGTAGCGGCGCGTCAGGCGTTCCAGCTCACCGTGCGACAGCGTGCGCGGGTCCACGCGGATGCCGCCCTTGGCACCGCCGTAAGGCACGTTCACCGCCGCGTTCTTGACCGACATCCAGGCCGACAGCGCCATCACCTCGGACAGCGTCACGTCCTGGTGGAAGCGGATGCCGCCCTTGCCCGGGCCGCGCGACAGGTTGTGCTGCACGCGATAGCCCTCGTAGTGGGCAATGGTGCCGTTGTCCATTTCGATGGGTACGTCGACGATCAGCGCGCGCTTCGGGCGCTTCAAGGTTTCCACCCATCGTGCCAGCGAGCCCAGGTAGGGCGTGACACGGTCGACTTGCTGCAGGTAGATGCCCCACGGGCCGAGGTTGTCGGCGTTCAGGTACGAGGGCAGGACATGAGCGTTGGAGACGTTTTGCGTCGGTGCTGCGGAAGACATCGTTGGTTTCCGAGTGAAGGTGACACGCAGCATATCGGCGCCACCAGCCGCCGATCCAATGCCGTTTGTTCATCCGCCTCCACATCGTTATGCAAGACTTGCATAACGTTCCCCGCAACCCTTGCGGCGTCTTGCAGCGTCAGGCGCCGCCCGCCGTTGTCTGCAGCGCCGCCCAGACCTTGTCCACCAGTTGGCGCTTGCGCCGGACCGGTCCGGCGCGGCGTTCGCCGCCATTGTCCGATGGCCGCTCGCGATAGAGCCGGATTTCCATGTCGATCGACTGCGGCAGGCCGCGCACGGCCTCGGCCCGCACCAGCCGGCCGGCGGCCACGTCCTCGCGCACCGTGCTCTCTGGCAGGAACGCCATGCCGTGGCCAGCCAGCGCCATCACCTTCAGCGCTTCTGCCATGTCCGTCTCGTAGCATTTGTCGAGCTTGAGCGTATCGGCAGACTCGGCCAGCAGCATGTCCACCATGCGGCCCAGGAACGCATTGGGCGTGTAACTGAGAAACGGCACCGGCTTCTTGTCCGTGCCGGGCAAGCGGAACAGCGGCCTGCCCGCGGCGTCGGGCACACTGTACGGCGACAGCCGTTCGGTGCCCAGCACCAGCATGTCGTAGTGCGCCGGATCGAGCTGGATCGCCTGGCGCGGATGGTGATAGACCATGACCAGGTCGCAGCCGCCTTCCACAAGCATCAGCACAGCGTCGTGGACGTTCAGCGCCCGCAGTCGGCATGGCAGCGTGCCCAGCTTTCCCTCCACGCCCTTGAGCCATTCCGGAAAGAACGTC
Organism: Cupriavidus pauculus; assembly: GCF_022179805.1. Classification (GTDB taxonomy): domain Bacteria; phylum Pseudomonadota; class Gammaproteobacteria; order Burkholderiales; family Burkholderiaceae; genus Cupriavidus; species Cupriavidus pauculus_E. The sequence continues at coordinate 484,820 of NZ_BPUO01000002.1, forward strand.
AGCGACAGCGTATGGGGCACCGCGAATTCCAGCACCTGGGCATTGGCCGAGCGTTGGCCGCGCATCAGCGCACGCGTTTCGCTGACCTGCGCCAGCATGGCCAGCGCCTGTTCGTAGAACACCTTGCCGGCCTCGGTCAGGCTGGTGGGATAGCTCGACCGGTCGATCAGTTCGGTGCCCACCCATGCCTCCAGCGACTGGATCCGGCGCGAGAACGCCGGTTGCGTGACATGCCGCAGCTCCGCCGAACGCGAAAAGCTGTGCGTCTCGGCCAGGCTGACAAAGTCTTCAAGCCATTTGATTTCCATGGCGCGAATTATCTCCCGGCCATGCCAAAACGGCGCGCTCAGCAAAAATATTCTCCTTGAAGTGAGCTTTATAGAACAGGATTACAATATTCGCCGAAGTCGGACGACAGATTGCATGCTGGTGCTACGGAGGCGCTTTTAAGATGAATGCCATTGCACACCAAGAACAACGAGCCAGCCATGCAAGCCGCATCCGTTATCCCTTCCCCGCTGTCTCCGTCGTCAGACCTGTCCTCGCCGCTCTCGCTGCTGGCCTCCGGCATGGAAGCCACGCTGGCGCAAAGCGCCCGCATGGTGGCCGCCCATGTGGCCGCCAGCCTGCCGGACACCGACACCCTGCTGGCCAGCCTGCCGCCGGGCGCCCTGGACGGCAGCCCCGACAACTACACACGCCATCTGGTGCATGCCGATCCGTACGAGCGCTTTTCCGTAATGGTGCTGGTATGGCGCCCCGGCCAGCACAGCCCGGTCCATGGCCATCGCACCTGGTGCGCGTACCGCGTGCTGCGCGGCACGCTGGCCGAACGGCACTACCGCTGGAACCCCGACAACCGCACGGCCGTGCAGGTCGGGGCCGTGACCCGCGAAACCGGCGACACCTTCAGCGTGCCGGCCGGCCTGCAGCATATCCACGCGCTTGGCAACGACAGCAACTCGGTTGCCGTGTCGCTGCATATCTACGGCGTGGACCAGGACCGCATTGCCACCGGCGTGAACCTGCTGGTGGATACCATCGTCAGCTGAATCCGGCCCTGCGGGGGTGGCCGGTGACTGGCACCGCCCCACCCTTCACTCGTGAATCCCATGGACCGCTATGACCGCCAGATCCTCGGCATCCTGCAGGAGGATGCCTCCGTCCCCGTCGCCGACATCGGCGAACGCGTCGGCCTGACCTCCACGCCCTGCTGGCGCCGCGTACAGAAGCTGGAAGAGTCCGGCATCATCCGCAAGCGCGTGGCGCTGCTGGACCCGGCCAAGCTCAACGTCGGCGTGACCGTGTTCGTATCGGTCCGCACCGGCCAGCACAACGTGAAATGGCTGAAGACGTTCCACGACCTCGTGGCGTCGATTCCCGAAGTCACCGAGTTCTACCGCATGGCGGGCGATACCGACTACCTGTTGCGCGTGGTGGTACCCGATATCGCCGCCTATGACGCCGTGTACAAGAAGCTGATCCAGGGGGCAGAACTCTCGGACGTCAGTTCCAGCTTTGCCATGGAGCAGATCAAGTACACGACGGCGCTACCGCTGGACTATGCGTAGCGCTTGACGCCTTACCCGCTTACTTCCGGGGCGTCATGACCTTCAGCAGCGACTTGTCGGCCGAATCGCCGCTGATGTCGCTGGCGAACACACCGCCCAGGTTGCCGGCCGCGTCGATCAGTTCCACCTTGGCACGCACGGTTTCGGGCGTGTCGATGGACCAGAACGTCGAGCCGTTGAAGCGATACGCCGCACCGGCCTCGCGGTCGGTCACGTCACGGTAGCCGACCATGCGAACGATGTCGCGATAGCTGCGCACGCTGCCGCCCTGCGCCTCGGGCACCGGCGCGCCAGCCATCGCCAGGCCATTGGCATTGCCGGCCTGCACGCCGGTCCAGCCGTGGCCATGCATCGGCATGCCGTAGACCTGCTTGGCAGCCGGCACGCCACTGTCACGCATGCGCGCGATCAGGCCAGTCAGGCTGCGATGCGACATGCCGTCCTGTTCGGCCCACGGCGACGTGGCAGGCAACGTCCGCGCGGACGCATGGCCGGTCTTGCTGTCAGATGCGCCAGTGAAGTCGTAAGCCTGGACGTTGACCCAATTCAGCTCGGCGGCGATCGACTGGCCCAGCTTCGCAACGGGCATGCCTTCGGCGGCATTGATCGTGGCCGTAAGCATGCGCTTGGTGTCAGTCTCGCCCAGCGCATCGCGGAACGCGCGTGTCAGTGCCAGGTAGTCGTTCCAGTCGATGCTGGCCCCTGCGCGCGGCGCGAGCCATTCGATGTTGATGCCCTGGAAGACGTCCTTGCCCGCCCCGCTGCCACCGGTGCGCGACTGACCTGCTGGCAGGTTGCCCTTGATGTACAGGTCGACACAGCTTTGCGCCAGCGCGCGGCGGCCTTCCTCGGTTCGCGCAGCCTCGGCCAGGTCCCCGTGTCGGCCGGGTCCGCCCACCGACATCAGCATCGTGGTCTTTCGGGTCCACTTGACCTTCTGGAGCTGGTAGAAATTGCCGCGCACCCGCGTATAGCGATCGTCCGCACGACGGTCCACGGCGTCCGGTGCCGCAAAGGTCCGGCTGTAGTCCGTGAAGGCATTGTTGCGGCCGGCAGCGTCATCGTCATAGCTGCATCGCAGCAGGCCATCCGGCCCCTTGCCCAGACTGGCGTAACCATAGTTCAGGTAGGTAAGCCGGTTACCCGTGCCAATGGCGCCAGCAATATCGGCCACCTTGAAATTGCGCTGGTAGATGCTGTCGCGCTCATAGGTGGCGCCGAACTGGCGCGTCGACGGTGCGGCGTGCTGCGTGCGCGCGGCCTCGGTCACGTCCACGTCGGGCGAGCCGAACGGCGACCCGGGCAGTCGATGCACGATATCGACGCCAAGCGGGAAGGTATCCAGTACCGGCATGCCCGGCAAGTCCGCGCCGATCACCTGCATGTTCAAGCGCATGTGCGACGGTGTGCGATACCGGCTGCCGGCCTTCAGTTGGGGATTGTCCTGCGGGTCGTACCAGACGACCAGCGCGCCGGCTCCCGCTTCGCCGCCGGTCGCATCGACGGGCACGCGCACGCCTTCGAAGCCGGTGCCGCTGGTATTGCGTTGCGCGCGCAGCCATACCGTCTGGACCAACTGACCACGGCTGCTACTGGTTGTTGCAAGTACCTTGATCCGCGTGTACTCGCCTTCCACACCGGCGCGCGTGACATGCTTGAACTTGCTCTGCGGGACGTTGCGGGGCAGCTCCGCGAAATGCAAGGTGGAGACCTGCCAGGTCGCCTTTGGCTTGACGACGTAGACGGTTGGCGCCGGCTTGCTGTCGCGCGTCGCACCGACGACCAGTTCGGGCAACGCGTCGGGCGCCACATAGTCGCCGATCTGATACCACGGGCTGGAGCAGTGGTTGCGCGGCGCGTTGACCGCAGGCGCGTCTTCCTCGGTGGTCCAGACATATTTGCCGTAGCCCACGCAGCTTCCGGCCGGATAGACTTTGTCACTCGCCGCCCAGGGGGCGATCGACGCGCAATCCTCCGGTGAGTTGGGAAGATCGGCCAGGGCATTGCCGGCCGACAACAGCAGTATCACTGCCGCGGACGACACGGCCGTGCGCGGCTTGGCTAGGAGGTTCGTTTGCATATTGGAAACCCGGAGTGGATGGAAGCCGGACCGGTTGGTCCGGCTTCCGCACACTAGATTTCCGGCGATGCCGCAAGAAATAGCCAAGCCGCCAAAAAATGCCCTGCCTCGCGCAGGCTCAGGCAGATTGCGAACTTTCCGAGACTACTGCGACCAATGATCCCGGATCATCCGCGATGCGCCCAGCTGGTCATGCGCTTTTCCAGCACGGCGAACAGCTCGTACATGCCCATGGCCATCATTGCGATCACGACCAGCCCGGCAAACGCCAGCGGCATCTTCATCGCCGAGCCGGCCGACACCAGCAAGTAGCCGATGCCTTCGTTGGCGGCGTTCATCTCCGACACCGTGGTGCCCACGAAAGCCAGCGTGATTGCCACCTTCAACGAAGCGAAGAAGAACGGCATCGCGCGCGGCAATCCCACCTTGAGCAGCACGTCGCGGCGTTTGGCGCCCAGCACGCGTAGTACATCCTCCAGTTCCGGTTCCAGCGTGGCCAGCCCGGTGGCGATGTTGACCATGATCGGGAAGAACGAGATCAGGAACGCGGTCAGGATGGCCGGGCCAGCGCCCAGCCCGAACCACACCACCAGGATGGGCACGAACGCGGCCTTGGGCAGCGCGTTGAACGCCGTCATCAGCGGATAGGTAGCCGCATAGGCCAGCCGCGACGATCCCATCAGCATGCCCAGCACCACGCCGACCACGATGGCCAGGCCGAAGCCGACCATGGTGGTCCAGAACGTGCGCCACGCGTGGCCGGCAATCACTCCGCTGTACTCGGCCATCGACGCCACGATCGACGACGGGCTCGGCAGGATGAAGTCCGACACGTTGAACACCAGGCATGCGCCCTGCCACAGCAGCAGGCACGCGCCAAGAAGAACCCAGGGGGCAAAGCGCTGCACGCGCCTGGCCTGGAGAGAGGACATCGTCGTCATGGTCAGTGCTGCCCGTTGTGGCTTTTCTTGTGGCCGATCATCTCGCGCAGCGCGTGCACGCGCTCGGCGAACGGTTCGGTGTAGGTGACATCCAGCGGGCGCGGGCGCGGCAGGTCGATCTCGCTGCGCAGCAGGATGCGGCCCGGCCGGGCGCTCATCACGTAGACGGTGTCAGCCAGGAACACCGCCTCGCGCAGGTCGTGCGTGACCAGGATCACGTTGAAGCGCTGGGCCTGCCAGAGATCGCGCAGCACGCACCAGAGCTCTTCGCGCGTGAACGCGTCGAGCGCGCCAAACGGTTCGTCCAGCAGCAGCATGCGCGGCTCGTGGATCAGCGCGCGGCAGATCGACGCACGCTGCTGCATGCCGCCGGACAGTTGCCACGGATACTTGTCCTCGTAGCCCGACAGGCCAACGGTGTTCAGCAGCGCACGCGCGCGTTCCACGTACTCGCTGCGCTTCTTGCGCATGGTCGACCGGTACGGCTCGACGATCTCCAGCGGCAGCATCACGTTGTCGAGCGTGGTGCGCCACGGCAGCAGCGTCGGGGCCTGGAACGCCATGCCCACCTGCTTCAGCGGACCGGTGACCTTGGCCCCGTTGATGCTGACCACGCCGCGCGTGGCCGGACGCAGGCCCGTGGCCAGTTTCATGAACGTGGACTTGCCACATCCCGACGGCCCCACGATGGCGATGAACTCGCCCTCGGCCGCCTGCAGCGAAATATCCTCCACGGCGAATTCGCCGCGGCGCGCCAGGTCATCGTCGTAGGCCAGCCAGACGCGATTGAAATCGACGAATGGCCGCGGCTCGGCCACCGTCGACGCGCCGCCCGAGGCGGGCATCAGTGCTTCGCGGGCCATCATCGCAGCACGTCCAGGTCGGCGGCCGACGGCAGGTACGCGTCCGTCCAGAGCGCGTCGGGGTTGATTCGGCCCTTGGTGCCAAACGCGTCGGCCACTTGCGATGCCATCAGCGACAGGCGCGGCTTGCTGACGCGGCCGAATCCTTCGGCCTTGGCGTCCGGCGATTTCACCACGCTGTCCAGCGCGATCTTCAGGCGGCGCACTTCGAGCTTCTCGTCGATGATGCCGTCGCGCGCCTTCACGGCCTTGATGCCTTCTTCCGGATGCGCAATCACATCCTTCGCCGACTTCGAGAACGCGCGCAGGAACGCCTTCACCGCGTCGGGATTGCTCTTCAGGAATTGCTCCGAGGCGATGATCGCGTTGCCGTACAGCTTCACGCCGAACTGCGGATACGGCAGCACGACGATGTCCTCGTCCTTCACGCCGCGCGCATTGAGGTTCAGGATCGACGTGAACGAGAAGCCGGTGATCGCATCCAGGTCACCGCGCGTGAGCATGGTCTCGCGCAGCGTCGGGTCCATGGCCTGCCAGTTGAACGCCGCTGCCTGCAGCCCGTTGGCCTTGGCGAAGATCGGGAACGCACGGCGGCCCGCGTCGAATACCGGGGCACCCAGCTTCTTGCCGGCCAGGTCCTTGGGCGACTTGATGCCCGACTTCTTCAGCGCCAGCACGGCGGCCGGCGTGTTGTTGTAGACCATCATCACGGCCACGGGCTTGTTCTTGGCGTCGGGGTTGTTGCCGTAGAACTCCATCACCGACGCCAGGTCGGCAAAGCCCATGTCATAGGTGCCCGATGCCACGCGGTTGACGACGTTGCCCGATCCGTTGCCGGCGTCGATCGACACGTCGAGCTTCTCGGCCTTGTAGTAGCCCTTCTGCTCGCCGAGCAGGAACAGCGCGGACGGACCCTCGAAGCGCCAGTCGAGCTGGAAGCGGATCTTCGTGGCAGTCTGCGCCTGCACGGTGCCTGCGCAGAGTGTCGACAGCACCATCGTGGTGCCCAATGCAGTGCACAGCTTCAGCAGATGACGGCGCAGGGGGGATTGCGGCATGAACCTTCTCCAGTAGTTGATCTCTCTGGAGAGGACTTTTCGCAAGGGACGTGCCAGCTTTTCATGGGGCTGTCATGCACCAGCGTCGCGCGTGCGCGCGGTGCATTGACGAACCATGATTGTGCGCGGCCTGCTGTCGGCTGACGTTGCCGACAGTGATTGTCGACAATCGTCAGGCGTCTTGCGTGGCGTCGCCTACTTCGATATCACGCGCGTCGGCATCGGGGGTGCCCTGCGCGGCGTTGCGCGCCTGGATCTGCCACATCTCGGCGTAGCGGCCATTGGCGCGCATCAGGTCGGCATGGGTGCCGCGCTCGACGATGCGGCCATGGTCCATCACCAGGATCTGGTCGGCGTGTACCACCGTCGAAAGCCGGTGCGCGATCAGCAGCGTGGTGCGGTTCTGCGCCAGGCGCATCAGCTCGGCCTGGATGGCCTGCTCGGTGCGCGAGTCCAGCGCCGACGTGGCTTCGTCGAACACCAGGATCGGCGGATTCTTGAGCAGCGTGCGGGCGATGGCCACGCGCTGCTTCTCGCCGCCCGACAGCTTGAGCCCCCGCTCGCCCACCGGCGTGTCGTAGCCCTGCGGCAGCTCGCGGATGAAATGGTCGATCTGCGCGGCCCGCGCGGCGGCGATGACCTCGTCGTGCGTGGCCTCGGGCCTGCCGTAGGCAATGTTGTAGTAGATGCTGTCGTTGAACAGCACCGTATCCTGCGGCACGATGCCGATCGATGCGCGCAGCGTGGACTGGCGCACGGCGCGGATGTCCTGACCATCCACCTCGATGCCGCCTTGCGACACATCGTAGAAACGGAACAGCAGCCGCGCCAGCGTGGACTTGCCCGAGCCGCTATGGCCCACCACTGCCGTGGTGGTGCCGGCCGCGATCGTGAAATCCACATCGTTCAGGATCACGCGGTTCGATTCGTACCCGAAGCCGACATGCCGGAAGCGCACCTCGGCACCGTTCACGCGCAGCGGCGGCGCGTCGGGGGCATCGGCCACTTCCTGGTTGGTACCCAGCAGCACGAACATGCGGTCCATGTCGGTGGTGGACTGCTTGATCTCGCGGTAGATCACGCCCAGGAAGTTGAGCGGGATATAGAGCTGGATCATCAGCGTGTTCACCAGCACCAGGTCGCCCAGCGTCAGCTTGCCCGCCGCCACGCCCACCGTGGCGCGCCACAGGATCAGGATCAGGCCCGTTGCGATGATGGCCTGCTGGCCGAAGTTCAGAAACGACAGCGAGTTCTGCGACTTGATGGCGGCGGTGCGATAGGTGCGCAGGTTCTCGTCGTAGCGGCGTGCTTCGTATTCCTCGTTACCGAAGTACTTCACGGTCTCGAAGTTCAGCAGCGAATCGATCGCCTTCTGGTTGGCCCGCGAATCCAGCTCGTTCATCTTGCGCCGGAAGTGCGTACGCCATTCGGTCACGACTATCGTGAACACGATATAGCCCACCAGCGCGCACAGCGTGATGGCCGCGAACAAGATGTCGTAATGCAGGAAGAAGAAGCCGATGACCAGCGCCATCTCCACCAGCGTAGGGAGGATGCTGTACAGCGAGTACGAGATCAGCGACTGGATGCCGCGCGTGCCGCGCTCGATGTCGCGGCTCATGCCACCGGTCTGCCGCTCCAGGTGAAACCGCAGCGACAGTGCATGCAAGTGGCGGAACACCTGCAGCGCGATCTCCCGCACGGCGCTTTGCGTCACCTTGGAAAAGAGGATCTCGCGCAACTCCGTGAACAGCGACCCCGATAGCCGCAGCAGGCCATAGGCGACGATCAGGCCCACCGGCACCACCAGCAGCGCCGTGGCGTCGCCGGCCTTGAGGTCCATGCTGTCGACGAGCTTCTTCATCAGCACCGGCACGCCCAGGTTGGCCACCTTGGCCGCCACCAGGCAGGTCAGCGCCAGCAGTACGCGCCACTTGTAGTGCCAGACATAAGGCAGCAGGTTGCGAACGGTCTGCCAGTCACTACGCGGCGCACCAGCGCCTTTGAACAGGGAGTTGGCCGGCTCGGTGGGGGCGGGCTCGGCGGTCGTGGAATAGCGGCGCATACGTTAGAATTCGTGCCAATGCCGCGATTGTCGCAGAGATCGCCATGTCCGGCAGGCCACTGCCTTATAGCCTCATGAACTCCCCGTATTTCCCGCTCTCATCGATCGCCGACATGTCCACTTCCGCCCCCGCTTCCGAATTGCCCGCCGGCAAGAACCCCGCCCTGCGCGTGGTGCCGATGCCCGCCGACGCCAACGTGCACGGCGACGTGTTTGGCGGCTGGATCATGGCCCAGGTCGACATCGCGGGCTCGATCCCCGCGGTCGAGCGCGCCCAGGGCCGGGTGGCCACGGTGGCGGTGAATTCGTTCCTGTTCAAGCACCCGGTGTTTGTTGGCGATCTGGTCAGCTTCTACGCCGACATCGTCAAGACGGGCCGCACCTCGATCACGGTATCGGTCGAGGTCTACGCGCAGCGCATGCGCCACAGCCACGAAATCGTCAAGGTGACGGAAGCCACGCTGACTTATGTGGCCACGGATGAAAGCCGGCAACCGAGGGTGTTGCCGACGGCTTGAGTATTTGTTCCCCTCTCCCGCGATGCGGGAGAGGGGAGCAAACCGATAGGGGATTTAAAGCTTCAGTTGAACTTCGAGAAATCCGGCTTGCGCTTCTCGAAGAACGCCGTGAATGCTTCCTTGGCTTCCGGCGCCACCAGCATGCGGCGGAACACTTCGCCCTCCTCGGCCATCTTCTTTGCCACGGCCCCGGTGTCGTCACCCTTCATCAGCCGCTTGGTTTCACGCAGCGACGATGCGGGCAGCGCGGCCAGCTTGGCTGCCTGCTGGCGCACGTGGTCGGCCAGCTCCGCCACCGGCAGCACTTTGGTCACCAGACCCATCGCAAACGCCTCCTGCGCGCTGAATGCTTCGCCCAGCAACAGCTTCTCGGCGGCACGCTGGTAGCCCACCAGACGCGGCAGCAGCATGCTCGATGCGGCTTCCGGGCACAGGCCCAGTTGCGCGAAAGGCAGCGACAGCTTGGCCGTCTCCGACGCATAGACCAGGTCGCAATGCAGCAGCAGCGTGGTGCCGATGCCCACGGCCGCGCCGCTGACCGATGCCACAACGGGCTTGGTGGCATGGCTGATCGCGTGCAGGAACTGGAACACGGGCGGCTGCGCGCCGTCTGCGCCATGCGTCGGCGGACGCTTCATGAAATCCTCCAGGTCGTTGCCGGCCGTGAAGATTTCGGGCTTGCCTTCGATCACGATCACGCGCACGGCGGTATCGGTCTCGGCGGCGGTCAACGCATCGGCCATGGTCTGGTACATGGCGGCGGTAATGGCGTTCTTCTTGTCGATGCGATCGAAACCAATGGTCAGGACGCCCTGGTCGATGCGGGTGGCAATGCTCATGTCTTCCTCGTCTCGGTCGTAGTGCTAAGCGCCGCTCACACAAACGGTGGCGGCATGTCTGAAAGATAACTGAGCCCGAACGCGCCCGCACCCACATTGAGCGCGACGGTCAGGCTCATCGGCGCGAGCATCAGCTCCACGCCATGCCTGTCGGCGGTCTCGGCCAGCGACTTCCATGCCGGCCACGACTGCACCTCGTCAAGATCACCGGCGTAGGCAGCGGCCACGGCAGGCGTCAGCAGGCACTTGGCACGGATGCATGCTTCCACGTGGCCCAGCAGGCGGCGCACGCCGTCATCGGAGCCACGCGCCTTGGCAATCGCCTCGGTCTCGCCCTGATGCATGTGGATCACGGGGCGGATGTTGAACGCGCTGCCCAGCATGTAGCGGCCCCACGTGATGCTGTTCTCGCCCTTCAGCTTGGCCCGCGTGTACATGTACAGCAGTTCCTCGGGAATCAGGAACATATGGGCGGCTTCGCGCAGGCGGTTCTCCACCGCGTCCACCACTTCGGAGGCCTTGGCACCATCGGCCAGCATGCGGGCGGCTTCGCGCACGATCAGCGCCTGTCCAGGGCCAATCGCGCCGGTGTCGATCACGGTCAGGTCGAACAGCCCGCTGCGCCCCGCGTCCTTGCGCAGCTTGAAGCTGCGGGCAACGGTGCCCACCACGGCGCCGGTGGCGTTCGAATAGAACTTGCTGCGGCTGCTGGCGATGGTCAGCAGGATGGCGCGGTCGCAACCGGCCACCACATTCTTCAGCAGATGGTCTTCGAGTTCGCGTTCCAGCAGTGGGATCGATTCGGCGTAGTGATCCTGCTTGCCCACCAGGTATTGCTGGTAGAGGTCAGGCAGCCCAGCCTCGTCGCGCGTGTCGACCACGAACCGGTCGCCGGCGCGGATGCGGAATGGAATGGTGCGGACGCCCAGTGCGTCCATCATCGAGCGCGGCATGTCGCATGCCGCGTCGGCCAGAATGGCGGTCTCCTGCATATTTTTGTTCTCCTCCGTGTCAGTGCGTCAACGTGTTGGCATCTTCGTGTCCATACATTTCTTCATCTGATCGAAGGGTGGGGACAGCCGCCCGTCACGGCTGTCCCGCCGGCGCGTTTAGACGCGCTCGAAGATTCCAGCAGCGCCCATGCCCGTACCCACGCACATGGTCACCATGCCGTACTTCAGGTTGTGGCGACGCAGCGCGTGCACCACGGTGGCCGAACGGATCGCGCCCGTCGCGCCCAGCGGATGGCCCAGCGCAATCGCGCCGCCCATGCGGTTCACACGGGCCGGATCGAGTTCCAGGTCACGCATCACCGCCAGCGACTGCGCGGCAAATGCCTCGTTCAGCTCGATCCACTCGATCTGATCCTGCGTCAGGCCACCGGCCTTCAGCGCGGCCGGAATCGCGGCCTTAGGGCCAATCCCCATGATCTCCGGCGGCACGCCGCGCACCGCGAACGATACGAAGCGGGCCAGCGGCACCAGGTTGAACTGCTTGAGGATCTTTTCCGAGACCAGGATCAGCGCACCAGCGCCATCCGACGTCTGCGAGCTGTTGCCGGCCGTCACGCTGCCCTTGTTGGCGAACACCGGGCGCAGTTTGCCCAGACCTTCCACCGACGTATCGGGACGCGGACCTTCGTCCAGCGAGATGGTACGCGTCTTCACGGCAACCTGGCCAGTGGCCAGGTCCGGAAACTTCTCGACTACCTCAATCGGGGTAATCTCGGCAGCGAATTCGCCGGCCTGCTGCGCGGCGATGGCCTTCTGGTGCGACGCCAGCGAAAACGCGTCCTGGTCGTCGCGGCTCACCTGCCACTGCGTGGCCACCTTCTCGGCGGTCAGGCCCATGCCGTAGGCAATGCCGACGTTCTCGTCGCGTTCGAAGATCGACGGCGACATCGACGGCGAGTTGCCCATCATCGGCACCATGCTCATCGATTCGACGCCGGCGGCGATCATCACATCGGATTCGCCCACGCGGATGCGGTCGGCGGCCATGGCCACGGCCGACAGGCCCGATGCGCAGAAGCGGTTCACCGTGATACCGCCCACGGTATTCGGCAGGCCGGCCAGCAGCGCGCCGATACGCGCCACGTTCAGGCCTTGCTGGGCTTCGGGAATCGCGCAGCCAACAATGGCGTCTTCGATCAGCGCCGGGTCCAGGTTCGGCACCTGGGCCACGGCGGCCTTCAGGATCGTGGCCAGCAGGTCATCGGGACGGGTGTTCTTGAACGCGCCCTTCGGAGCCTTGCCAATCGGCGAACGGGTGGCCGCAACGATGTATGCGTCTTGCAGTTGTTTCATGATGTCGGTTCCTCGTTGGCGGATTAGTTACGCACCGGCTTGCCCGTTTGCAGCATGCCCATGATGCGCTCCTGCGTCTTGCCCGTGCCCAGCAGGTCAACAAACGCCTTGCGTTCCAGTGCCAGCAGCCATTCCTCGCTGACCAGCGAACCGGCCTCGACGTCGCCGCCGCACACCACTTCTGCGATGCGCGAAGCAATCTGGAAGTCGTGCGCCGAGATGAAGTTGCCGTCGCGCATGTTCACCAGCGACGCCTGGATCGTGGCGATGCCCGAACGGCCCGCCACCGGAATCAGCTGGCCCGGCAGCGGTGCGCGGTAGCCGGCGTTGGCCATCGCACGCACTTCGCTCTGTGCCACGTACAGCAGTTCGTGCACGTTGTAGACGAGGGTATCGGTCGGCTGGACGTAGCCGATCTTCTGCGCGTCCAGCGCCGACGTCGACACCTTGGCCATCGCCGCCGCCTGGAAGCGGTTGGTCAGGAAGTTCAGGTAGTTGGTGCTGCCCGCTGCCTGCGCAGCCTTGGCTGCGGCAATCGCGGCTTCCTTGAGGCCGCCACCAGCCGGCACCAGGCCCACGCCCACTTCCACCAGGCCCACGTAGCTTTCCAGCGCCACCACACGCTTGGCCGATTGCAGCATCAGCTCGCAGCCGCCGCCGAGCGCGATGCCCGACACGGCCGGCACCACCGGCACCGCGGCGTACTTCACGCGCATCATCGTGTCCTGGAACTTCTTCACGAACGGCTCGATGCCCTTGGCACCGCCCATCATGAATGCCGGCATCGCGGCTTCCAGGTTGGCGCCCGCCGAGAACGGGCCGCCAGGCGCGCCCAGTTGCAGCGACGTCGGCTGCCACACCACCAGGCCCTTGTAGCTGGCTTCGGCCAGGTCCACCGCGCGCGCGATGGTGTCCAGCACGTCCGGGCCCATGGTGTTCATCTTGCTCTTGAACGAGATGATCAGCACATCGTCGGCGCCTTCGCTGGTCCAGATGCGCGCACCGTCGTTTTCCTCGATGGTCTTGCCGAACTTGCGCGGATCGGCCGCGTCGGTGCCCTTGATCGCGGCACGGAACACCTGGCGCTCGTACACCGGCAGCGCGGCACGCTTGACGAAGCTGCTCGTCGACGGCGACCACGAACCCTGCGCGCCATGCACGCCGCCGTTGTCGGCCACGGCACCCTGGCTCACCCAGGCGGGCAGCGGCACGTTGGCCAGTGCGTTACCGGCGTCGATGTCTTCCTTGACCCACTGTGCCACCTGGGTCCAGCCGGCAGCCTGCCAGTCTTCGAACGGACCCGAGTTCCAGCCGAAGCCCCAGCGAATGGCCAGGTCGATGTCGGCCGCCGAACCGGCGATCTGCTCCAGGTACACAGCGATGTAGTGGAATACGTCGCGGAACACGGCCCACAGGAACTGCGCCTGCGGATTGGTCGACTCACGCAGCAGCTTGATGCGCTCGGCCGGCTCCTTCTTGAGCATGCGCACGACGATCTCGTCGGCCTTCTTGCCCGAATCCACGTACTGGCCCGTCTTGGCGTCCAGCACCTTGATGGCCTTGCCTTCCTTCTTGTAGAAGCCCGCGCCGGTCTTCTGGCCTAGTGCGCCCGCATCGACCAGGCCCGTCAGCACGGCCGGCGTCTTGTAGACGGCCGCGAACGGGTCGCCGCCCAGGCCGTCCTGCATCGTCTTGATCACGTGCGCCATCGTGTCCAGGCCCACCACGTCGGCGGTGCGGAATGTGGCCGACTTGGCGCGGCCCAGCTTGGTGCCGGTCAGGTCATCGACGATATCGAACGGAATGCCGTACTTCTCGGCTTCGGCAAATACGGCCAGGATCGAGAAGATACCCACGCGGTTGGCGATGAAGTTCGGCGTATCCTTGGCGCGCACCACGCCCTTGCCGAGCGACGTGGTCAGGAACGCTTCCAGGCGGTCCAGGATCTCGGGCTTGGTCGTGGCGGTGGGGATCAGCTCCACCAGGTGCATGTAGCGCGGCGGATTGAAGAAGTGCACGCCGCAGAAGCGCGCCTTCAGGTCGGCGTCGAAGCCGTCGGACAGCGACGTGATCGACAGGCCCGAGGTATTGGTCGCGAAGATCGCGTGCGGCGCCAGGTGCGGCGCCACCTTCTTGTAGAGGTCGTGCTTCCAGTCCATGCGCTCGGCGATCGCCTCGATCACCACATCGCATTCCTTGAGCAGCGCGATATCGTCCTCGTAGTTGGCTGCGCGGATCAGGCCCGCTTCGTCCTTGATACCGAGCGGCGCCGGCGACAGCTTCTTGAGGTTCTCGATCGCACGCAGGGCGATGCCGTTCTTCGGGCCTTCCTTGGCCGGCAGGTCGAACAGCACCACGGGCACACGGGCATTGACCAGGTGGGCGGCAATCTGCGCGCCCATCACGCCAGCACCCAGCACGGCGACTTTCTTGACGATGAAATTGGACATACGCGCTCCTTGGAGAGTGAGCGTTTTGAAGAAGAAGATGTGAAGCCCTGTCGGTGTGCTCCCCTCTCCCATGCAATGGGAGAGGGGTTGGGGGTGAGGGCCTGGCTCTCAAGATGCGATGGCCGCAACTTGAACCGCCTTGCCCTCACCCCCGCCCCTCTCCCGCGTGCGGGAGAGGGGCGCAAACCGTCAGGAGAACAAACCCATCAGAACAGGTCGGCGTCCAGCGCCATCAGCGTGGCCGAGCCGGCGCGGGCCTTGCGGATTTCCGCGGCGGTTTCCGGCAGCAGCTTGGCAAAGTAGAAGCGCGCCGTGGCCAGCTTGGAGACGTAGAACTTGTCGCCGCTGCCTTGCTTTTCCAGTGCGATCTTGGCCATGCGGGCCCAGAAGTACGAGAACACCAGGTGACCCACCACGCGCAGGTACGGCACGGCGGCCGCGCCCACTTCGTCGGGGTTGCCCATGGCCTTCATGCCGATTTCCATCGTGAGCTTCTGCACCTTGTCGCCGATGTCGGCCAGCGGGTTCACGAATTCCTGCATCGCTTCGTTGGTGCCCTCTTGCTCAACGAACTGCTGCACGATCTTGCCGAAGGCCTTCAGCTTGGCGCCCATGTCGCCCAGGATCTTGCGGCCCAGCAGGTCCAGCGACTGGATCGTGTTGGTGCCTTCGTAGATCATGTTGATGCGGGCGTCGCGCACGTATTGCTCCATGCCCCATTCGGAGATGTAGCCGTGGCCGCCAAAGATCTGCATGCCTTCGTTGGTCGACGTGAATGCGTTGTCGGTCAGGAACGCCTTGATCACCGGGGTCAGCAGCGCCACCAGGTCGGCGGCTTCCTTGCGCACGCTCTCGTCGGGGTGCGACAGCTCGCGGTCGATCTGCAGCGCAGTCCAGTAGCTGAACGCGCGGCCGCCTTCGACGTAGGCCTTCTGCGTCAGCAGCATGCGGCGCACGTCCGGGTGCACGATGATCGGGTCGGCGGCCTTGTCCGGTGCCTTCGGGCCGGTCAGCGCGCGCATTTGCAGGCGGTCCTTCGCGTAGGCCAGCGAATTCTGGTACGCCACTTCGGTCAGGCCCAGGCCTTGCGCGCCCACGCCCAGGCGGGCGGCGTTCATCATCACGAACATGGCGTTCAGGCCCTTGTTGGCCTCGCCCACCAGCCAGCCGCGCGCGCCGTCGAGGTTCATCACGCAGGTGGCGTTACCGTGGATGCCCATCTTGTGTTCGATCGAGCCACACTTGATGCCGTTGCGCTCGCCCGGGTTGCCGTTGGCATCGGGAATGAACTTCGGCACCACGAACAGCGAGATGCCCTTGGTGCCGCCCGGCGCGTCCGGCAGGCGGGCCAGCACCAGGTGGATGATGTTCTCGGCCAGGTCGTGTTCGCCGGCGGAAATGAAGATCTTGGTGCCGGTGATCGAATACGAGCCGTCTGCCTGCGGTTCGGCCTTGGTGCGCAGGATGCCCAGGTCGGTGCCGCATTGCGGTTCGGTCAGGCACATCGTGCCGGTCCACACGCCCGACACCAGCTTGGGCAGGTAGGCCTGCTTCAGTTCCGGCGTGCCATGGGCGTGCAGCGCTTCGTACGCGCCGTGCGACAGGCCCGGGTACATCGTCCACGCCTGGCCGGCCGAGTTCAGCATCTCGTACAGCGCGTTGTTGATGATGATCGGCAGGCCCTGGCCGCCGAATTCCGAATCGCACGCCAGTGCGGGCCAGCCGGCTTCCACGTACTGCTGGTAGGCTTCCTTGAAGCCTTGCGGCGCGCGCACCACGCCGTCGCCAACGTAGGTACAGCCTTCGCGGTCGCCCGGCTGGTTCAGCGGGAACACCACGTCCGCGCAGAACTTGCCGGCTTCCTCGATCACCTGGTTGATGGTGTCCGCGTCGATGTCCGCGTGTTGCGGCATCGCCTTGAGTTCGGCTTCGGCGCCGAGCAGTTCATGGAGAACGAACTGCATGTCGCGCAACGGTGCGGTGTACTGGCCCATCAAAGACTCCTTGGAGGTTTGCTTAGTGCCGCCACACGCGCGTGCCGCACGCCCTGGAGGGGACGCGTGCGACCGTTGCCCGGGGGCGGCTCAGGTTCGGTAAGACTGAATCAGTTTGTTGAGCGCGACCATGGCAAGCTCGGCACTGTCCGGCAGGCGCAGAAAGCGGGCGTCGTGATGCAAGCCTAGTTCAAGGCTGTACATTTCGAACAGCATCAGGCGCGGATCGCAATCCGCGCGCAGGTGCCCCTCTTCCTTGGCCTGATCGATGGCACGCAACAGCGCGGCCCGCCAGATCGTGACGCTCTTGACCAGCTCGTCACGTACCGGGCTTTCCGCGCGGTCGTCGTACTCGACCGCCCCGCTGATGTAGATGCAACCCGTGGTCACTTCCTGGATGCGCTTTTCCATCCAGCGCCGCACCATCGACCACAGGCGAGGCAGACCGCGCGGCTCTTGCAGCGAGGGGTAGAACACCTCCTGCTCGAACCGGCGGTGATACTCGCGCACCACTTCCACCTGCAGGTCCTCGCGCGAACCAAAATGCGCGAACACACCGCTCTTGCTCATCTGCATGCGTTCCGCGAGCAGGCCGATGGTCAGCCCTTCCAGCCCGTCGCGGGACGACAGTTCCAGTGCGGCATCGAGAATCGCCACGCGCGTCATCTCACCCTTTCGCAAGGGTGCGGGCGCGGCGGCGGATTCAAGACGGACTGACTGGTGTCGCATGGTTTTCTCTCCGTTCTCTGCAGCACCCCTCGGGTGCTGTTTCTGGCCTGACACTGCGTTCGGCAGGCACTGCGACAGCGAAATTGCCATCGTAATTGCACGAAGTCTAAGCCAAAAAAGAACGGTCGTTCAGATTATTCTGGCGAGGCCGACTGGCATCAAGTATTTAATTAGACCCGTGTTTCTAAACAGGCGGCGCGCGTCGGGTCGACTCCGACGCGATTTGCGGCGCAGTGCAGCAACTGGCTCGCGTCCGCCTGAAATGGCCGGGTGCGCGCGGTGCGGCGTGACCGCCCTGCGGCAAGGCAGCATGTTACCCGCGGCGGCTCAGTAACGCCCCGTCACGCCGGCCACGACGACGCCGAAGCGCAACACGTAGTAGGCCGCCCAATTGGCAAATCGGCGCAAACGCGGCAGTCGCGCATGCGCCTCGGGTATCACGCGGGCACTGCGCTGCGCCATGGCGCGCTCCAGCCGATCGCGCAGCGTGTCGGCGAAGGTGGCGTCGTAGACCGCGACATTGGCCTCGCGTGCCAGCAGCAGGCTGAACGGGTCCATGTTGCTCGACCCCACCGTGGCCCAGGTGTCGTCCACCACGGCCACCTTGGCATGCAGGAAGCTTTCCTCGTACTCGTAGATCTCGACGCCCGCTTCCAGCAGGCGCGCATAGAGCGCGTGGGTGGCGAAGTGCTGCAACCGGTATTCGACCATGCCCTGCAGCAGCAGCCGCACCCGTACGCCGCGCTCACGGCAAGCCAGCAGCGCGCGGCGCATCTTGTGGCCGGGCAGGAAGTAGGCATTGGCCAGGATCACATCGTGGCGCGCCGAGCCCAGCGCATACAGGTATTCGCGTTCGATGGTGCGACGGTTGCGCAGGTTGTCGCGCAACAGCAAGGCCGCCGGCACCCCGCCGGGCTGCACGTCGCCGCGCGCTGCCCGTGCACCGCGCGCCAGGGTTTCCACCTCGGCGAAGGCGTTCGCGGTCTCGCGCAGTCCGCGCCGTTGTGCAATGCGAAACCACAGCCGTGCCGACGCCAGCGCGATCTGCGCCACCAGCGGACCGCGCACGCGCACCGCGAAGTCGTAGCGCGGCCCCATCTCGGGCAGGTCGACCGGGCCGTGGTTATGGTCGTCGATGATATTGATGCCGCCCACGAAGGCGACCTTGCCGTCGATCACGGCCAGCTTGCGATGCAGCCGGCGCAGATGGCGCCGCGCCAGCTTGAAGCCCCGCATCGGCCGGTAGATCTCCAGGTTGACACCGCCCGCGCGCAGGCGGTCCTGCAGCGCCACCGGCATGTCGCCGGCGCCAAACCCGTCGACCACCAGACGGACATCGACACCGCGCCGCGCCGCATCGATCAGCGCATCGGTGACGCGCGCGCCCACGGCGTCGTCGGCATAGATATACGTCTCCACCACCACGTGGATCTGCGCCGCATCGATGGCCGCGATCAGCGCCGGAAAGAACTCCTGCCCGTTGCGCAGCAGGTCCACCTTGTTGCCGGGCACCGGACTCCCTCGGCGGCGTACCCAATGCATCATCCTGGCCCTGGGGCCGGCGGGCCGCCGTTCATGAGCGGCCGGCGTCGGGGCGTCGGGCATGGCGGGCGATTCGGTTTCGGAGCGATCGTAGATCCGTGACATGGCTCGATTATCAGCCAACGGGCGGCGGCTGCACATGGCCCGGGCGAACTCTGCTATCGTCAGGACATTGTGACGCCCAACAGGGAAAGCATTGTGAAGGTATTCGGAATCGCCGGATCATCGGGTAGCGGCAAGACAACGCTGCTGGACCAGTTGATTCCCCGCTTCGTCGCCGACGGGCTGCGCGTCGCGGGCATCAAGCATACGCACCATGGTTTCGATCCCGACACACCTGGCAAGGATTCGTGGCGCATGCGCCAGGGCGGTTGCGAAAACGTGGTGCTGGTGGGCGCGCGTCACCTGACGCTGATGCGCCACTATCCCGAAGACAAGCCGTCGCCGGAAATCGGCGAAGCGCTGGCCGTACTGCCCCCCGACACCGATCTGGTGATGGTCGAGGGCTACAAGTGGAGCGACTTTCCCAAGCTGGAGATCTACCGTCCCGCCAACGGCAAGGCGCCGCTGTGGGCCGAGGTGCCCGGCGTGGTGGCCGTGGCCACCGATACCCTGGACGAGGTGGTCGGACAGACGGCGCTGCCCGTCATGGATCTGGCGGATATCGACGCCATCTACGGCTGGATCCGCGACTACCTGGCGTCGCACTGATCCTCGGGGCCGGCGCCGGCCCCTTCCCCCTTACGCTTCCGGAATGGCCACGCGATGCGCCAGTTCGGCCATCAGCGGCACGTGGTCCGAGCGCTCCGCCCATTCGCGGCCGGTCAGCGCCTGCGTGCGCTCGAATTCGAAGCCGCGCACGTAGATGCGATCAAGCTGCCACCACGGCATGTGGCTCGGAAACGTATGAATGCGGCCGTTCTTGGCATGGGCCGATTCCACGGCATTGAGCGTGTTGCAGATCTTGCTGTCGAGCTTGTGGTTCCAGTCGTTGAAGTCGCCCGCGATGACCAGCGGCGCATGGGCCGGCACCACCGCGCGCACCCGCTCCACCAGCGCACTGGCCTGGCGTACCCGGCTGCGCGCGAACAGTCCGAAATGCACGCAGATCAGATGGGCTTCCACGCCATTGATGTCGGCCACCGCGTGCAGCAGCCCGCGCTGTTCGAAGCGATGGTCGGAGATATCAAGGTTCTCCGACATCAGGATGGGATGGCGCGACAGGATCGCGTTGCCATGATGGCCGTGCTCGTACACGGCATTGCGGCCGTAGACCGAATGCGGATAGGCGTCGGTGGCCAGGTAGTTGAGCTGGGTGTGGTCGGGATCGAATAACTCGGCGGCGATCAGGCGATCGTTGCGATCCTGCACTTCCTGCAGGAACACGATATCGGCGTTCATCGACTGCAGGCCCGTGCGCACACTGTGGATGCGCGGCTTGCCGCTGAACCCCTTCACGCCCTTGTGGATGTTGTACGTCACGACGCGAAGTTTCATCGCGTCGCTCCGCTCAGCGCGTCCGTCGCCACGGTCCCGGGCGCAGCGCACCGCCACACCAGTTGCCGCACCGCCTCGGCATTGCTGCTCGAAAAGCAACGCTCGGCGGCGGCCTGCCACGGCAGCCACTCGAACCGCAGGTGCTCGCGTGGCGCCAGTGTCACCGGCAGTGGCGCCGGCACGCACAGCCCGAACCAGTGCTCGGTATTGCGAGTGACGCCCGGCGCATACCGGTGCCGCCATTGCGGGTAGATCTCGTATTCGATCGTGTGTTGCCAGTCGGATAGCTGGTGCTCGCCGGCGACGATGCCGGTTTCCTCGTGCACCTCGCGCGCCGCGGTGGCGGCCAGTGGCTCGTCTTCGGCATCAAGGCTGCCGGTGACCGACTGCCAGAAGCCTGGCCGGTCGGCTCGCTCGATCAACAGGACTTGCAGGTCTGGCGTATGGATAACGACCAGCACCGATTCGGGAATCTTGTAGCGCATGGGGCAGTGGAAGCGACAGACCCCAAGCATAGCGCAGCGGCGCTGGCTCCGGCGTCCTCCGCTGTCCTATTACCGCGATGTGGAATCAAGCCGTGAAATCGGGCGACAGTCAGGCGACGGTCTGCTCGCCCGGCTGCCGGGGCGACAGATAGTGTCCTGCGGACTGCTGGGGCGCCGCACCCTCGGGTCCGGCACCGGGCATTCCGCGCAGCCACGTGTCGAAGACCTCGGGCGAATCGCCATGGCCCCAGGCGGCGCGCAACTGTTGCATCAGCGGTGCCAGGGCCTGGGTGTATCGCTGCGATGCCACATGGGCGTGCTGGGCCAGCGCATCGGTGCTCTCACGCACCTGGGCCCCCAGTTCGGCGCGCTCCTGGCCAATTTCCTTCTCGCGCAGCCCAAGCTGGTTGTACTTCTGGATCAGGAAACGCTGGTAGTCGCCGGCCTCCACACCCTGCGCGGCCTGTGCGTTGACCTGCTCGAAGCGCATCACGATGCTGGCCGTCTCATGCTCGACATGCGACGCCTCGGCCCCCAGCTGCTGCAGCGCGTCCTGCAGGCGCAGCGCCTCGCGCCGATGATTCTGCAGCCGCGACGCCTCGTCGTCGAACGTACGCTGGGCGGTCAGGTAGGCCTGGACCAGCGGCTGCGGCGCCACCACGAGCAGCGGATCGGCACCACCGGCGCGGCGCCCGGACAACAGGGCATCCTCGGGCAGGCGCAGGTTGCCCACATCTTCGAGCCACCTACCGCGCGCCATGACGGTTGCCACGGTATCCAGCGCCAGCTTGCGCAGCGCCTCGGCGCGCTGCGCCGCCACGGGCTCGATGCCAGGCGTCAGGTCCGACGCCGATTGGGCGCCCTGCACCGCATGCGCGATATCGGGCACGCACGCCGCCACCGTGGTGGCCACTGATTCAGACATCGCCTGCGCCGACTTGCGCACCGCGCGGCGCAGTTCGAAGCGCGCCACCAGCATCATCAGCAGTCCGGCCACCAGCCAGGTCAGGATGGTTTCCGCGTGGGCCAGTAGAAAGGTCCGGATCAGTTCGGTATCGAGTTGCAGCATTGGTCTTGTCCTCCCGCGTCACGGCTGGCCTTTCGGGTGGACCGGCATCGCGCGCTTCAGCGCAGAAAGACATCATCCGGGATGGCTTCGTTCCAGGTGGTAACAAATGGAAACGCATCCTTGCGCCAGAAACAAGAAAGCCGCGCTCTCGCGCGGCTTTGCATGTCACAACCGAAATGATCCCCGGAGGAATCGGACTCGGCGATCAGGCAGTCGTCTTCGGCTCTTGCGCGCGCAGACGGATGTGCAGCTCGCGCAGTTGCTTCTCGTCGACCGAGCTCGGGGCCTGGGTTAGCAGGTCCTGCGCACGTTGCGTCTTCGGGAAGGCGATCACGTCGCGGATCGAGTCGGCACCGGCCATCATCGTCACGATACGGTCCAGGCCGAAGGCCAGGCCACCGTGCGGCGGCGCACCATACTGCAGCGCGTCCAGCAGGTAGCCGAACTTGGCGCGTGCTTCCTCGGCGCCAATCTTCAGCGCGCGGAACACCTTGCTCTGCACGTCCTCGCGGTAGATACGCACCGAGCCGCCACCCATTTCCCAGCCGTTCAGCACCATGTCGTAGGCCTTGGCGATGCACTTGCCCGGATCGGTTTCCAGGTACTGCATGTGCTCGTCCTTGGGGCTCGTGAACGGGTGGTGCATGGCCACCCAGCGAGCGTCTTCCTCGTCGTACTCGAACATCGGGAAGTCGATCACCCACAGCGGCTTCCAGGTGTCTTCGAACAGGCCCGTGCTCTTGCCGAATTCCGAGTGACCGATCTTCAGGCGCAGCGCGCCGATGGCGTCGTTGACCACCTTGGCCTTGTCGGCACCAAAGAAGATGATGTCGCCATCCTTGGCTTCGGTACGCTTCAGGATCTCGGTAATCGCGGCGTCGTGCAGGTTCTTGACGATCGGCGACTGCAGGCCGTCACGGCCCTTGGACACTTCGTTGACCTTGATCCAGGCCAGGCCCTTGGCGCCGTAGATGGCCACGAACTGCGTGTACGCATCGATCTCGCCGCGCGAGATGGCGCTGCCGCCCGGCACACGCAGGGCCACCACACGGCCGCTGTCGCTGTTGGCCGGCCCCGAGAACACCTTGAAGTCGACGTCCTTCATCACGTCGGTCAGTTCGGTGAATTCCAGCTTGACGCGCAGGTCGGGCTTGTCCGAACCGAAACGGGCCATGGCTTCGCGGAATTCCATCACCGGGAATTTCGACACCAAGTCCACGTCGATGGCGTTCTTGAACACGGTGCGCATCATGTCCTCGAACAGGTCACGAATCTCCTGTTCGGTCAGGAACGACGTTTCGCAGTCGATCTGCGTGAATTCGGGCTGGCGGTCGGCGCGCAGGTCCTCGTCACGGAAGCACTTGGTGATCTGGTAGTAGCGGTCGAAGCCCGAGACCATCAGCATCTGCTTGAAGATCTGCGGCGACTGCGGCAGCGCGAAGAAATGGCCCGGGTTCACACGCGACGGCACCAGGTAGTCGCGCGCGCCTTCGGGCGTGCTCTTGCCCAGCATCGGCGTCTCGATGTCGATGAAGCCCTGGGCGTCCAGGTACTTGCGCACTTCCATCGCCACCTTGTAGCGCAGGCGCAGGTTGTACTGCATCTGCGGACGGCGCAGGTCCAGCACGCGGTGCGTGAGGCGGGTGGTTTCCGACAGGTTGTCGTCGTCCAGCTGGAACGGGGGCGTGACCGACGGGTTCAGCACGGTCAGCTCGTGGCACAGCACTTCGATCTTGCCCGAGGTCAGGTTGCTGTTCTCGGTGCCGGCCGGACGCGGGCGAACCTTGCCCACCACGCGGATGCAGAACTCGTTACGGATTTCTTCCGCGGCCTTGAACATCTCCGGGCGATCCGGATCGCACACCACCTGCACCAGGCCTTCGCGGTCGCGCAGGTCGACGAAGATCACGCCACCATGGTCACGGCGGCGCTGCACCCAGCCCGTCAGGGCCACTTCCTGGCCGGTCAGTTGTTCGGTCACCAGACCGCAGTAGTGTGTACGCATGGAAGACATAGGAGAGATTTCCTGTAATACGCGGCTGCCCGGCAGCCGCGCGCAAATCAGTTGGTATGGGTGTCCGCGACTTCGTCGGCCACGATCACGGCCTCGGCCACGGTGACATCGCCGTTCTTGCGCGGCAGGTCGGTCGGTGCCACGACTCCCATCGACACGATGTACTTCAGCGCCGCGTCCACGGTCATGTCGAGTTCGATGGTGTCGGCCTTCGGCATCATCAGGAAGAAGCCGGACGTCGGGTTCGGCGTGGTCGGCACGTACACGCTGACGTATTCGCCTTGCAGGTGATTCTGCACGTCTCCGCCCGGGCGCCCGGTCAGAAATGCGATCGTCCACGACCCTTCACGCGGATACTGCACCAGCAGCGCCTTGCGGAACGCGTTGCCGGACGACGACAACAGCGTGTCCGACACCTGCTTCACGCTGGTATAGATCGGGCCCACCACGGGGATATGGCCCAGCAGCGCTTCCCACCAGCGTACCAGTCGCTGGCCGATGAAGTTATGCGCCAGCACACCCACGATCAGGATAAACAGCAGGGTCAGGATCGCGCCCAGGCCCGGGATGCGGCGCCCGAACAGGTTCTCGGGCTGCCATGCCACGGGCAGCAGGGCCATGCTCTGGTCCATCGTGCCGATGATCAGGTTGAGCACCCACAACGTGATGCCCAGCGGCACCAGCACGAGCAACCCGGTCAGGAACCAGGTCTTGATGGCGGACGTTTTCTTGGTGGCCACGGCTTGCCTGGCGATCAGTTGCTGGCGCCGGAGCCGGAGGCCGGCGCGGACGGTGCCGGGGCGGCCGACGCTGCGGGCGCAGCCGCTGCTGCCGGCGCGGCATCGCCGGCCGGGGTGCTGTTCGACGTGGCCGGCGCGCTGGCGCCGCCGCTACCGCCGCGGAAATCGGTCACGTACCAGCCCGAGCCCTTGAGCTGGAAGCCGGCCGCGGTCAGCTGCTTCTTGAAAGTCCCGGCGGTGCCGCAGGACGGGCAGTCCGTGAGCGGGGCATCGCTCATCTTCTGCAGCACATCGCGCCCGTGGCCGCAGGCGTCGCACCGGTAGGCATAGATCGGCATGGTTCTGTCGTGGAAAGCTGAAACGTAAAGCGGGTAGATGGCAGCGCCAGGCCCGAAGGACAAGGCCGTGCGCACGAAAAATACCCGCGCGCGGCGATGCAAAGCCTCGGATTATAAACCGTCGGCGGGGCCTCTATCGGCAGGAAATACGAGCTTTCGGGGGCGTAATCGTCACGATTCAGCCCCGACGCCTAAAAGTTAGGCAATATGCACTTCGCGGACCGGCGGCCGGTCGCTGATCAGTTGCGGCAGCAGCGATCCGAACACCATGCCGCCGATCGAGAACAGCAGTCCCACCATTTGCGGCGGTACCGTCGCATCGGCAAAGGCCACTTCGCAGGTCAGCCAGGACGTCAGGCCCAGCACGATGGCCAGCAGGCCGCCCTGGCGCGTGGCCGGCTTCCAGAACAGGCCGAAGGCGAGCGGCACGAACGACGACACCAGCGTCACCTTGTAGGCGTTCTCGACCATATGGAAGATCGACAGGTGCGAATTGAGCGCGAACAGCGTGACCAGCACCGTGAACACCAGCACCACGGCCTGCATCACGCGCAGGAACTGCTTGTCGCTGAGATGGCGGAAGTACGGGCGCAGGATGTTTTCCGCGAACGTCACCGACGGCGCCAGCAGCGTGGCCGAGGCGCAGCTCTTGATGGCCGACAGCAGCGCGCCGAAGAACATCACCTGCGCGAACATCGGCGCGTGGGTCAGGATGAGCTGCGGTAGGATCAGTTGCGAGTCCGAATTGATGTATTTTTCGACCATCTGGGGGTCGATCATCGTGGCCGAATAGGCCAGGAACATCGGGATGAACGCGAAGAAGAAGTACAGCACGCCGCCCAGCACCGACGCGCGCCCGGCGATCTGCTCGGTGCGCGACGACGTCACGCGCTGGAACACGTCCTGCTGCGGGATCGACCCGAGCATCATGGTGAACAGCGCCGCCGCAAACCCGATGATCTGGACGAAATCGAGCGAAGGCCAGAACTCGAACTTGCCGGCCGCCGCCGCGTGCGACACCACGGCGGTCACCCCGCCGGCCTGGCCGCTGACTTCGTAGCCGATGTACAGCATGCCGATCACGATGATGATCATCTGGATGAAGTCGGTCACCGCCACCGACCACATGCCGCCGAACAGCGTATAGACCAGCACGCTGGCCGCGCCGATCATCATGCCGGCGTCCTGCGACAGCGCGCCGTCCGACACGGTATAGAACACCAGCCCCAGCGCCTTGATCTGCGCCGCCACCCAGCCCAGGTACGACACCACGATGCAGAGCGTGGTCAGCACCTCGGCCAGCCGGCCGTAGCGGTTGTGATAGTAGTCGCCGATCGTCAGCAGGTTCATCCGGTACAGCGGCCGGGCGAAGAACAGACCTACGAGGATCAGGCAGAGCGAGGAACCGAAGGGGTCTGACACCACCCCGGACAGCCCTTCCTTCAGGAAGACGGCGGGGATGCCGAGCACGGTTTCAGAGCCGAACCATGTGGCGAAAACCGTGGCGGTGACGATGTAGAACGGCAGGCTGCGGCCCGCGACGGCGAAGTCGGCGGTGCCCTTGACGCGCAGTGCCGCCCACAGGCCGATGCCGACCGAGATAACCCAATAGATGATGACGAACCAGATCAGCATGCCGCTGCCCTATCCCAAATAGCCAGAAATGCCCTGGTGGCGAAAAACCGAAAGCCGGCCGAATCCCCGCAAAGGCAGGCTGACTCCGGCCGGAGTCCAATTCATCGGTCGGGGCCGCGGGCGCCCGGGAGGGGCATAGGCGGTCGTAGCCGAATCAAAACGCGGATTATAGCGACGCAGACACCCCGGGTCGAAAAAAATTCCCGGACGCCGGTCAAATGCACGTATTGGTGCACAAATGTGTTGTATGGCGGGGGTAGCTCGCCCCGCCCCTGCCTGCTTACCAGTACCCCGACCAGGCCAGCGCCTGGACGATCACGATGCCTGCCAGGAAGCCGCCCATCAGCAGCAGCGCCGTGGACAGCCGGCGATTGGTGCGCCGTTGCTCGTGCACGAGCTGAGTGAGCAACCGCTCCTGCTCGCCGTTGTTCAGCAGCGCGCGACGCTCCAGGAACTGGTGCGCCAGGCGCGGGAAGTCGGGCAGCATCTTGGCCCACTGCGGCGCCTCCACCTTCACGCGCTCCCAGGCACCCTGCCAGCCAACCTGCTGGTACATCCAGCGTTCCAGGAACGGCTTGGCGGTTTTCCACAGGTCGAGGTCCGGATCGAGCTGGCGCCCCAGACCTTCGATATTGAGCAGCGTCTTCTGCAACAGCACCAGTTGCGGCTGGATTTCCACGTTGAATCGGCGCGACGTCTGGAAAAGGCGCATCAGCACCATGCCCAGCGAAATCTCGCGCAGCGGCTTGTCGAAATACGGTTCGCAGCAGGCGCGCACGGCCGATTCCAGTTCCTCGACGCGCGTCTCTGGCGGCACCCAACCAGACTCCACGTGCAGCAGCGCCACCCGGTGGTAGTCGCGGCGGAAGAAGGCGATGAAGTTCTGCGCCAGGTAGTTCTTGTCGAACTCGGACAGCGCGCCGACGATGCCGAAGTCCAGCGCGATGTAGCGGCCGAACGTCTCGGGCTGGATCGACACCAGGATGTTGCCCGGGTGCATGTCGGCATGGAAGAAGCCGTCGCGGAACACCTGCGTGAAGAAGATCTCCACGCCTTCCTCGGCCAGCTTGTGCATGTCCACGCCCGCCGCCTTCAGCGACTCGGTGCGCGAAATCGGGATGCCGTGCATCCGCTCCATCGTGAACACCGAGCTGGTACACCAGTCCCAGTACACCTCGGGCACGCAGAGCAGGTCGCTGTCGGCAAAGTTGCGGCGCAGCTGGCTGGCGTTGGCCGCCTCGATCATCAGGTCCAGTTCGTCATGCAGGTACTTGTCGAACTCGGCCACCACCTCGCGCGGCTTCAGGCGACGGCCATCTACCCAGACGCGCTCCAGCCACGTGGCCATGTCGCGCATCAGCGCCAGGTCGCTGTCGATCACCGGCAGCATGCCCGGGCGCAGCACCTTCACGGCCACCTCGCGGCCATGGTTCGGGCCGCCGCGCAGCGTGGCAAAGTGCACCTGGGCGATCGATGCGCTGGCCACCGGCTGGTGCTCGAAATTCTCGAAGAGCTGCGTCAGCGTCCGACCCAGCGACTTCTCGATGATCTTCACCGCCACCGCCGAATCGAACGGCGGCACCTGGTCCTGCAGCTTGGCCAGTTCGTCCGCGATATCGGGCGGCATCAGGTCGCGGCGCGTGGACAGCACCTGGCCGAACTTCACGAAGATCGGCCCCAGCGCGGTCAGCGCCAGCCGCAGGCGCTCGCCGCGCGGCATATCGAGCTTGCGGCCGATAGTGATCACTCGCACCAGGAACTTGATGCGCCGGCTCTTGAAACCGGACAGCACCAGTTCGTCGAGCCCGTAGTACAGGATGACGAAGACGATCTTGCAGAGACGCAGCAGGCGGGTCATGCGGGGATATTCACAAGGCAACGCCGCGCGGGGCGGCAACAGGAGGCGACATGGTGATCAACGGTGGGCCGACGGAAGCCGGCCCGAAGCGCCTTCTCCCTGTCCACCCGGACGTTCCAGGCGTTCCAGCCGTTTTTCTAGCCGGGCCAGGTCGTCGCGCAGGCGCGCCACATCGGCGCCAAAACCGTCCAGCGCCGCGTGGCGCACCAGCGTAGGTTGTTCGTCGAGCAGGTATTCGGTGACGTTGTCGAGCAGCGCCCGGCCCACGCGCGTGGCGTTCTCATGCACCTGGCGCGCGCCGTCGACCACGCGTTGGGCCACGCTGTCGCTGACCGGGCCGCCCATCACGCCGCGCAGTGCGCGCGACAGGTCTTCGGCGGCATCCCAGCGCAGGTTGCGCGCAAGCGTCGACACAGCGTTGGCCAGTTCGGCATCTCCGTCGATGCGCACATGGCGCATGGCGGCGGCTTGCCCGCCTTCGGCCACATCGGCCATCACGAGCGGCCATTGCTGCAGCGGCACAATCAGCGTCACCGCGGCAGCTTCCGGTTCGGGAGCCTGCTCGATACCGCCCTGCTCCGTGACCCGGAGCGACAGCGTGAAGGCGGCGGCGTCGAACCGGATGATGCGGCTGGCAAACGGCGCCAGCAGGCTGCACGCCCAGGGCTCCTGTTCGATCAGGTGGTTCAATGCGGCGACGATCGGCGCGGCCAGCGGTGTCGGCAAGGCGTTCATGGCGTCCGGTTCCGGGCAGGTCTGCCCAATAAAAAAGGCCCACGCTTACGTGGGCCTCCATTCTAAGCTACTCCGCCGCCGCTTCATGTCAACCATGCGCCGACGGCGGATTGCCCGGTCAGGACTCCTGCTGGATACCGGCCAGCAGCCAGCCGCCGTCGCCAGACGTCGACTTGGCCAGATTCCAGACCTCGGCGAACGGCTGGGCCGCCTCGCCCGCGCTCTCGCGGATCATGCCCGCGAAGCGCACGCTGGCAACGTGCTGGGTCGGCGTGGACTCGATGCCCAGCAGCTGGGCGTCCAGCGTGACCACGTCGGTCTTGTTGACCGTCGTGCCGCGCTCGGACAGGTCCATCTTGATCTCGGCGAACATTTCCGGGCTGGTGAATTCGCGGATGTCGTCGAGGTTGCCCGCATCCCAGGCAGCCTGCAGGCGCACATAGTGAACCTTGGCGTTGCGCAGGAACGATTCCGTATCGAAATCGGCCGGCACACCCCACGGCTGCTGGACTGCTGCCGCTGCGGCACCGGCCGCTGCGCCGCCCATCACCGGATTGGCAGCCGCGCCGTTATAGCCCGTCGGCTGTACCGGTTCGGCCTGACGCAGCGTCGGTTCGGCCGTGCGATCCATGCCGCCGAACGGCGAGTTGTTGCCAGCGCCATTGCCCATACCAGCGTAAGCCGGTGTCTGCGAGCGTGCCGAGCCGCCACGGAACTTGCGGATCAGCCAGATGGCGATCATCGCGATGATGCCGATCAGGATCGCATTGGCCAGGAAGCTGGCCGCCGCGCCGCCCAGGCCGAAGTGCGACAGCAGGTAGCCGATGCCCAGACCAGCCGCCAGGCCGCCGAGCATGCCACCCCAGTTACGCTTCGGTGCGGCGGCGGCAGCGCCGCCCGCGGCGCCTGCCGTAGCGGGCGCGGCCTGCTGTGCCGGCTGCTGTTGCGCCGGCGCATTTTGTTGCGGCGGCGTGGCCTGACGCTGCTGCGTCACGTTCGACGATTGCTTGCCCACGCTGCGCGAACCGCCGAGGCGTTTCGCGTTGGCGTCCAGTGCTACCCCCAGAGCCAGCGTCACCATCAGCGATGCGGCCAGGAATTTTCCACGAAAAGAAGTCATATCCTATGATCCCCTGTCATTTTCGGCCTTTAACGGCCGAACATGGCGAATTAGTACTTTCTCCCGACGTGGAGCGCCACGACTCCGGCCGTCAGATTGAAGTATTCGACTTGTTCGAGCCCAACTTGTTCCATCAAGCGTACAAGTGAACCCTGGTCTGGATGCATTCTGATCGATTCCGCAAGATAGCGATAGCTGGGGGCATCCCCAGCCACGCGCTCGCCCAGCCAGGGGAGCACCTTGAAAGAATAGACATCGTAGGCTTTCTCCAGCGGCTTCCAGACCTTGGAGAACTCCAGCACCATGACCTTGCCGCCCGGCTTGATCACGCGGCGCATCTCGGCCAGCGCCCGGTCCTTGTGCGTCATGTTGCGCAGCCCGAAGGCCACCGTGACCAGGTCGAAGTAGTTGTCCGGGAACGGGATCTTTTCCGCGTCGCAGAGCGCCACCGGCGTGACGACGCCGCGATCCAGCAGGCGGTCACGCCCCACGCGCAGCATCGATTCGTTGATGTCCGTAAGCCACACTTCGCCCGTCGGGCCGGCCCGCTTGGCGAACGCCTTGGCTAGGTCGCCCGTCCCGCCGGCGATGTCCAGCACCTTGTGCCCCGGTCGTACGTTGGCCTGCGCGATCGTGAACATCTTCCAGACCCGGTGCATGCCGCCGGACATCAGGTCGTTCATCACGTCGTACTTGCTGGCCACCGAATGGAACACGCCGGCAACCTTGCCGGCCTTTTCCGTTTCATCGACCTTTTCGAACCCGAAGTGGGTTTCGCTCATTCTCAGACTCCAGCTTTCTTGTATCAGTGATGATGGCCGCACGCGTGGCCGCCGGCCGTGGGCATCGGCGCGTCGCGGTCCATCCCGGCGGCTTCGAGCCGCTTCAGGTATGCATCCCACAGCGTGTCCTGCTGGTCGCCCAGGCGATACAGCAGTTCCCACGTGTAGATGCCGGTGTCGTGGCCATCGTCGAATCGGATCTGGATCGCGTAGTTGCCTACCGGCTCCACCGCCGCCACGCCCACGTCGCGCTTGCCGGTCTGCAGGGTTTCCTGCCCCGGGCCGTGGCCCTGGACTTCGGCGGAAGGCGAGTATACGCGCAGCAACTCGAACGGCAGCCGCCAGGTGCGGCCGTTGTCGAAGCCGATTTCGAGCACGCGCGACTGCGTGTGGACGGTCAGCGCGGTGGGATGAGGAGTGTCTTTGTCCAGGCCAGCCATGGTGTTGGGTGCGGCACCAGCCCGCAGCCCGTGGGCCGTGACAGTGGCGCCGTCATGCGTCTTGTACGACCCGATAGCTTACCCCAGCCCCCTCGGCTTGCCCATCCCGTGGGCCCGCGCCGCTTTCATCGCCATCCGGGGCCGCCACGGGAACGTAGCGCAGGCGCCGGGTGTGGAAAGCCGCCACGGTGCTGCGGTGCGCGATGCTGACGATGGCCGCGCCGGGCAGTTCGTCCACCATCAGCTGGTACATGGCGCGTTCGGTTTCCTCGTCCAGCGCGCTCGTCGCCTCGTCCAGGAACAGGTATTCCGGCTTCTGCAGCAACGCCCGCGCAAACGCCAGGCGCTGCTGCTCGCCCGGCGACAGCCGCAGCGACCAGTTGTCGAACACGTCCAGGTGGCGGGTCAGCATGCCCAGCTGTGCACGGCGCAGCACGGCCGTCAGCGTCTCCCGCGAATGGCTGTTGCCGGTGTCGGGGTACGACAGCGCGTCTGCCAGCGTGCCGATCGGCAGGTAGCTGCGTTGCGGCAGGAACAGCATGCGCCGGCTCGGAACGGTGATCCGCCCGCTGCCATAGGGCCAGATGCCCGCCAGCGCGCGGAACAGCACGCTCTTGCCGCATCCGGACGGGCCATTGACCAGCCAGCGCTCGCCCGGCGCGATCGACAGCGAGAACGGCGCCACCAGCGGCCGCTGCCCCGGGTGCTGGCCCGGGTCGCTACCCTCCTCGTCCACGTCCAGCCCGCAGTGCACCGGCAATGCCAGGGCCAGGCCGCTGATGGAGATGTCCACCTCGGCCGCACTGGACGCCTGCACCACCTCGATATCGCCGGCCTCGTCGTGCGTCAGGTCCTGGCGCTCGGCCACGCGCATCGCCTCCTGGAAATCGATCAGACGGTTGGCGGCCGCCTTCCAGCCGACCAGCGTGGCATAGCTGTCGACAAACCAGGACAGCGCGCCCTGCACCTGCCCGAATGCCGAGTTGATCTGCATGAGGCCGCCCAGCGTGAGCTTGCCCGAGAAGTAGCGCGGCGCCGCCACCAGCAGCGGGAAGATGATCGCGAACTGGCCGTAGCCCGAGTTCACGAACGTCAGCCGCCGGGTATAGCGCATGAGCTGGTTCCAGTTGGCCCGGATGCGCTCGAAGCGCGCGCGCAGCCCGGCCTGTTCGGTCGGCTCGCCTCGATAGAGCGCCACGGGCTCGCTGTTCTCGCGCAAGCGCACGAGCATGAAACGGAAATTTGCCTCGTACTGTTCCTGCTGGAACGACAACCCGATCAGCGGCCGGCCCACGAAGTGGGCAATCAGCGAGCCCACCACCGCGTAGCCGATGGCAAACCAGACCATGTAGCCCGGAATCGTCAGGTCCACGCCGCCCAGCGCAAAGCTGATCGGCCCCGAAACTGCCCACAGGATGCCGATGAACGACACCAGCGTGACGGCCGAATTGAGCAGGCCCATCGACAACGTCAGCGCGCCGTCGGTGAACTGGCGCAGGTCGTCGGCCAGACGCTGGTCGGGGTTGTCGGTGGAATGGGTCTGCTCGATGCGGTAGTACGCCTGGTGCCCGAGCCAGCGCTGCATGAAGGTACCCGTCATCCAGGTACGCCAGCGCATCTGCAGCATCATCTGGTAGTACTGCCGCGAGATGGCCAGCACGATGAAGCAGGCCGCGATCCACGAGAACCGCAGCAGCAATGCCTTGAACGAGACGAAGTCGCGCTGCTCGATGGCGTTGTAGAACACGCGGTTCCACTCGTTGAGCAGCACGTTGATGTAGACGATGCCGAGGTTCAGCGCCACGACCAGCGTCAGCAGCCCGAGCCCGGCCTTGCGGTCCTCCGAACTCCAGTACGGCTTGATCAGCGCCCAGGTGGCCGCCAGGCGCAGCCGGCTCTGGTTCTTGAGTGCCTCGGCGGGTACGGCGGGGCCCGGCACGATAACGGACGAGGGTGTGGAAGACATGAGGGCGCCAGCGGTTGGCCCGCCGCCAGCATCCGGCGGGCATGTTGTTGTTCGACCGGTGTCAGACGCACCGCCAGGCGGGCGGGTTCCGTACCAGACTGCTAAGGCACTTTATCAGTCAGCGGAGGCCAGTGCAGAAAGCGCGGCCCGTAGCGTCGGCAGCCGGCTGCCCAGCTCGGCGATGCGCGCCGTGTCGGCGGCCCGCTGCGGCGCGGCCCAGATGGCTTCCGGGAAATGGGTGTCCCAGCGGTAGCGCGGAATGATGTGCCAGTGCAGGTGGGGCACCATGTTGCCGAAGGCGGCCAGGTTGACCTTGTCCGGCGCCATGACCTCGCGCACCACGCGCTCGACGCGCGCCACAAATCGCATCAGCCAGGCCTGGTCGGCATCGTCCAGATCGGTCAACTCGGCGGCATGGTCGTTCCAGACCACGCGGCAGAAGCCCGGAAACCGGTCGTGCTCCACCAGGATCAGGCGTGCGCGGTCGCCCATCCAGACCAGCTCGCCGCCATCGGCTTCGCAGAGGGGACAGTTGGGGAGTCGGGTCATGGGCGAATGAATGTAGATTGGTGTCGGCTCCCCTCTCCCGCAAGACGGGAGAGGGGAGCGCATATCGACGGTTGTCGACGGCTATCGGCAGGTTAAACCAGCACCCGCTCGATACCGCCCGCGTTGGCCTTGGCCACGTACTCGGGCATCCAGTTCTGGCCCAGCAGGTGCTTGGCCATCTCCACCACGATGTAGTCGGCCGTCACCGAGGCGTCTTCGTTGTAGCGCGACAAACCCTGCAGGCACGACGGGCAGCTCGTCAGGATCTTGACGTCGCCCTTGAATTCGTCGGTACGCAGCTTGTCGGCACCCTTGCGCATTTCCTCTTCTTTGCGGAAACGGATCTGCGTGGAGATGTCCGGACGCGTCACGGCCAGCGTGCCCGATTCCCCGCAGCAACGCTCGTTCTTCTCGATCTTGCCGCCGCCCTGGTTGCCGCCCATCAGGTCGTTCACCAGCTTGGTCGGGTCCATCGTCTTGATCGGCGTGTGGCACGGGTCGTGGTACATGTAGCGCGTACCGGTCACGCCTTCCAGCTTCACACCCTTTTCCAGCAGGTATTCGTGGATGTCGATGATGCGGCAGCCCGGGAAGATCTTGTCGAATTCATATCCGGCAAGCTGGTCGTAGCAGGTGCCGCAGCTGACCACCACGGTCTTGATGTCGAGGTAGTTCAGCGTATTGGCCACGCGGTGGAACAGCACGCGGTTGTCGCTGACCATCTTCTCGGCCTTGTCGTACTGGCCGGCGCCGCGCTGCGGATAGCCGCAGCACAGGTAGCCCGGCGGCAGCACGGTCTGCACGCCCACGTGCCAGAGCATGGCCTGCGTGGCCAGCCCCACCTGCGAGAACAGACGCTCGGAGCCACAGCCCGGGAAGTAGAACACGGCTTCCGTTTCGGCCGTGGTCGTCTTCGGGTTACGGATGATCGGCACGATCTCGTTGTCTTCGATATCGAGCAGTGCGCGCGCCGTCTTCTTGGGCAGGTTGCCCGGCATCTTCTTGTTGATGAAGTGGATCACCTGCTCCTGCACCGGCGGCTTGCCAACCGTGGCGGGCGGATGCTGGGTCTGCTTCTTGGCAAACTTCTTGAGCACCTCGTTGCCCAGGCGCTGCGCCTTGTACCCGACGCCCATCATCGCGGCACGCGCGAGGTTGATGGTCTGCGGATTGGTCGCGTTCAGGAAGAACATCGACGCGGCGGTGCCCGGGTTGAACTTCTTCTGGCCCATCTTGCGCAGCAGATTGCGCATGTTCATCGACACGTCGCCGAAGTCGATCTTGACCGGGCACGGCGTCACGCACTTGTGGCACACCGTGCAGTGGTCGGCTACGTCCGAGAACTCGTCCCAGTGCTTGATCGACACGCCACGGCGGGTCTGTTCTTCGTACAGGAACGCCTCCACCAGCAGCGACGTGGCCAGGATCTTGTTGCGCGGGCTGTATAGCAGGTTGGCGCGCGGCACGTGCGTGGCGCACACCGGCTTGCACTTGCCGCAGCGCAGGCAGTCCTTGACGCTATCGGCAATCGCGCCAATGTCGCTCTGCTGCATGATGATGGACTCATGCCCCATCAGGCCGAACGACGGCGTGTACGCGTTGCGCAGGTCGGCGCCCGGCAGCAGCTTGCCCTTGTTGAAGCGGCCTTGCGGGTCCACGCGCTGCTTGTACGCGCGGAATTCGCCAATCTCGTCTTCGGTCAGGAATTCCAGCTTGGTGATGCCGATGCCGTGCTCGCCAGAGATCACGCCGTCCAGCGAGCGTGCCAGGTCCATGATGCGGGCCACTGCCTTGTGGGCTTCCTTCATCATGCCGTAGTCGTCGGAATTCACCGGCAGGTTTGTATGGACGTTGCCGTCGCCGGCGTGCATGTGCAGCGCCACGAAGACGCGACCGCGCAGCACCTGCTTGTGGATCTTCTGGGCTTCGTCCAGGATCGGCTTGAACTCGCCGCCGTTGAAGATCTTGCGCAGCTCTGCGCGGATCTCGCTCTTCCAGCTCACGCGGATCGTGCGGTCCTGCAGCAGGTGGAACACCGTGGCGTCGGGCTGGGCCTGCAGCCGCTGGTCGAAGGCCGGACCCAGCAGGCCCAGGCCATGACCGATCAGCGACGCCTTGGCGGCCTGCAGCGGCGTGTCCATGTGGTCCTGCAGATAGCGCCAGCGCGCGCGGATTTCGCGCAGCAGCGTCAGCGCGTGCTGCACGCGGTCTTCCAGCAGTTCGGCGCTCGGGATTTCGTTGGCGTCGTCGCTGCGGCCCAGCGGCAGGTTGCCACGTGCGAAAAACGCTTCCAGGTCGTCAACGAGCTTGAGCTTGTTCTTGACTGACAGCTCGATGTTGATGCGCTCGATGCCGTCGGTGTACTCGCCCATGCGCGGCAGCGGAATCACCACGTCTTCATTGATCTTGAAGGCGTTGGTGTGGCGCGCGATGGCGGCGGTACGCGAGCGGTCGAGCCAGAACTTCTTGCGGGCCTCGGGGCTCACGGCGATGAAACCCTCGCCGCTCTTGCCATTGGCCATGCGAATCACTTCCGAGGTGGCGCGCGCCACGGCGTCTTCGTCGTCACCGACGATGTCGCCAATCAGCACCATCTTCGGGAACGCGTTGCGCTTGCTCTTGGTGGCATAGCCCACCGCGCGCAGGTAGCGCTCGTCCAGGTGCTCCAGGCCGGCCAGCAAAACGGGGGTGGGGCCCCTGTTATCCCCACCAGCGCCGCCTTCGCGCTTCGACTCTCCGTCCAGGAAGTCCTTGATTTCGACAATGCTTGGAATCGCGTCGCGCGGCTGGCCGAAGAATTCCAGGCAGACCGTGCGGATGTGCTTCGGCATGCGGTGCAGAATCCAGCGCGCGCTCGTGATGATGCCGTCGCAGCCTTCCTTCTGTACGCCCGGCAGGCCGGCCAGGAACTTGTCGGTGACGTCCTTGCCCAGCCCTTCCTTACGGAACTTGCGGCCTTCGATGGCCAGCGTCTCGGTGCGCAGCACCTTTTCGCCCGGGCGGCGATCGCCATCGGACCACTTCAGTTCGAACGTGGCCACCGGCACATCATGGATCTTGCCCAGGTTGTGGTCCATGCGGGTGATCTCGAGCCAGTTGCCCTCGGGATCGACCATGCGCCACCACGCCAGGTTGTCCAGCGCGGTACCCCACAGCACGGCCTTCTTGCCGCCCGCGTTCATCGCCACGTTGCCGCCGATGCACGACGCATCGATCGACGTCGGGTCCACCGCGAACACCAGCCCGGCCTTGTCGGCCGCATCGGCCACGCGGCGCGTCACCACGCCGGCGCCCGAGAAAATCGTCGCCACCTTGTGCGCAACGTTGGGCAGGTCGGACATCTCCACCGCGTCAAGCTGCTCCAGCTTTTCGGTGTTGATGACGGCCGAGAACGGCGTCAGCGGCACGGCGCCGCCGGTGTAGCCGGTGCCGCCCCCACGCGGGATGATGGTCAGGCCCAGCTCGAAGCAGCCCTTCACCATGCCGGCGATCTCTTCCTCGGTGTCGGGCGTCAGCACGACGAACGGGTACTCCACACGCCAGTCGGTGGCGTCGGTCACGTGCGAGACGCGCGACAGGCCATCGAACTTGATGTTGTCCTTCTGCGTGATGCGGCCCAGCACACGCTGGGTGCGCTTGCGCAGCGCGTAGGCATCGGCGAATTCCTGCTGGAACGACTCGATCGCCTGCTTGGCGAAGACCACCAGTTGCTCCACGCGGTGCGAACGGTCTTCGGCGGCCGGCTCGGCGTGCTCGGCACGGTCGGCCGCGCGGCGCTTCTCGATTTCGTTCAGGCGGTGGTGCAGCGCGCTGACCAGCATCTGGCGGCGCTTGGGGTTCTCAAGCAGGTCGTCCTGCAGGTACGGATTGCGGCGGACCACCCAGATATCGCCCAGCACTTCGTACAGCATGCGGGCCGAGCGGCCGGTACGGCGTTCGCCGCGCAGTTCATGAAGAATGCGCCAGGCTTCCTCGCCGAGCAGACGGATGACAATCTCGCGATCCGAAAACGACGTGTAGTTATAGGGGATCTCACGCAGGCGCGGCGGGGCATCCAGCGCGGCGAGCTTGGCATCGAGCACGAGTGGGGCGTTCATTGGCGGGACCGCTTCGAAGCTGCGCACGGGGACGGTGCGCGATTATCGTCATTAAAGGGCGATTGTACTGCAACGCCCCGTTTCGCCGCGCCGCAACAATGGCAATTCCAAGGGAATTACCCCCGATTAGCCCCGGATATGTCAGCAATCTGCCCCGATTGCATGCAATTTGACTTCCTCGGGTGGTGCCCCCGGCGCCTAGAACCACTGGCGAATGGCCTCGCCCACGCCGTGCCAGAACGAATCGGGAATCCAGAGCAGGCTGGCGGTCATTGCCAGGTAGCGCAGGAACTTGCCGATCGCCATATATAGAAGGCTGTGCCAGAACGGCATGCGCAGCCAGCCGGCCAAAGTGCACAGTGGATCACCAATGCCGGGCAGCCACGAGAACAGCATGGTCGGCGGGCCGTAGCGGCGCATCCAGCGGAAGTATTTGGCGTCCAGCTTGGGCTTGTGCCGCTTGCGCGGGTGCTGGCGATGTTCGGCATGCTCGCGTTCGTGCTCGTGATGCTGGCGCCGTTGCCGGTAGCGCACCACCGCCAGCTTGGCGGCATAGCCCAGCCACCAGTCGATGGCGCCGCCCACGGTATTGCCGGCCGTGGCCACCAGTATCGCCGGCCAGAACATGCCGGGATTGAGCTTGACGTAGCCGAACACGGCCGGCTCGGAGCCCAGCGGCAGCAGCGTGGCCGACACCAGGCTGACCAGGAATATGGCCGGCAGGCCCACCTTGGGCAGGGCAACGGTGTCGAACAGCCAGTCGATGAAAGCTTCCATGCGTGGGGACGTGCGCCGGGCCGCCCGGGGCAGGGGAACCCGCATGGCAGCGCCGAACGATTTGTGATTTACTTTTAGAGCCTGTTGCGGCGGATCGTTCATTCCGTCGTCAGACCGGGCAAACCCGGCAGCACCAATATCACGAAATAGCCGTCTCAACCAAGCGGCAGTACCGCGTCGTGGCCCGTCCCGCGCAGTCGTCATTCGGGGATTGGCGGAGCTGGCCATGCGCGCACCACCCCATATGGAGACAAGCATGGCGATTCCGATCCGCCTGACGGTCAACGGCAGGCCCGTTGACGCGCAGGTCGAACCCAACACCCTTCTGGTCCAATTCCTGCGCGAGCAGCTTCGCCTGACCGGCACGCACGTGGGCTGCGACACCGCCCAGTGCGGCGCCTGCACCGTCCACCTGGACGGCCGCGCAGTGAAGTCCTGCAACATGCTGGCAGTCCAGGCGGACGGGGCCAGCGTCACAACCATCGAAGGCCTGGCCACCAACGGCGAGATGCACCCGATGCAGCAGGCGTTCCGCGAATGCCATGGCCTGCAATGCGGGTTCTGCACGCCGGGCATGGTCATGGCGGCCACGTCGCTGCTCAAGCAGCAGCCCAACGCCGATGCCCAGGCCATCCGCGAGCAGCTCGACGGCAACCTGTGCCGCTGCACGGGCTACCACAACATCGTGCGTGCGGTGCAGCAGGGCCAGGCCACCATGCAGGGCAAGGGTGCCACGCAACCCAGCGACCTGGCCACGGTCAGCGCCGAATAACGGAGGCCCGACATGAACGCACCCGAAAAGCACCCGTTCGTCGGCACGCCCGTGCGCCGCAAGGAAGACTACCGCTTCCTGACCGGCAACGGCCAGTACACCGACGACGTCACGCTGGCGCACCAGAGCTACGGTTACTTCGTGCGCTCGCCGCACGCCCAC
Source organism: Cupriavidus pauculus (assembly GCF_022179805.1). GTDB lineage: Bacteria > Pseudomonadota > Gammaproteobacteria > Burkholderiales > Burkholderiaceae > Cupriavidus > Cupriavidus pauculus_E. The sequence goes on from NZ_BPUO01000002.1 coordinate 524,812, forward strand.
GCGCGCATCCGATCCGTTGACACCGCCGAGGCGCTGGCCTCGCCAGGCGTCATCGCCGTGCTCACCGGCGACGACATGGCCGCCGACAAGGTGGGCGGCCTGCCCTGCGGCTGGCTGATCCACAGCATCGACGGCACGCCGATGAAGGAACCGCCCCACCCCGCGCTGGCCCATGGCAAGGTCCGGCACGTGGGCGACCAGGTGGCGCTGGTCGTGGCCGAGACGCTACAGCAGGCCCGCGACGCTGCCGAGAAGATCGACGTCGACTATGACGAGCTGCCCGCCGTGGTCAGCCCGGCCGACGCCGCCGCATCGGCCACGCTGGTCCATGACGACGTACCGGCCAACACCAGCTACACCTGGGGCCATGGCGACCGCGCCGCCACCGACGCGGCGTTTGCCCGCGCCGCGCACGTGACCACGCTGGAGATCGTCAACAACCGGCTGATCCCGAACGCGATCGAACCGCGCGCGGTCAACGCCAGCTATGCCCGCCAGGACGACAGCTATACGGTCTACGTGGCCAGCCAGAACCCGCACGTGGAACGGCTGCTGATGGGCGCCTTCGTGCTGGGGCTGCCCGAGTCGCGCCTGCGCATCATCGCGCCCGACGTGGGCGGCGGCTTTGGATCGAAGATCTTCCTCTACCCCGAGGACGTGGCGCTGACCTGGGCCTCGAAGAAGGTGGGCCGTCCGATCAAGTGGACGGCCGAGCGGTCGGAGTCGTTCCTGACCGATGCGCATGGCCGCGACCACGTCACCAAGGCCGAACTGGCGCTCGACGCGGACGGCAAGTTCCTGGCGATGCGCGTGCACACCGTGGCCAACATGGGCGCCTACCTGTCCACGTTCGCCAGCAGCGTACCCACCATCCTCTACGCCACGCTGCTCGCCGGCCAGTACGCCACCCCGGCCATCTACGCCGAGGTAAAGGCGGTGTTCACGAACACGGCGCCGGTCGATGCGTATCGCGGCGCGGGACGCCCCGAAGCCACCTATGTGGTGGAACGCCTGGTCGAAGCCGCCGCACGCGAGACCGGTACCGATCCGGCCACGCTGCGCCGCAAGAACTTCATCCGCACCTTCCCGTACGCCACGCCGGTGGGCCTGACCTATGACACGGGCGACTACGAGCCGTGCCTGGCGCGCGCCGAGGAACTGGCCGATGTCGCCGGCTTTCCGGCACGCCGCGAGGCCGCCAAGCAGCGCGGCCGCCTGCGCGGGCTCGGTTACTCGTGCTACATCGAGGCCTGCGGCCTGGCACCGTCGAACATCGCCGGTGCGCTGGGTGCACGGGCCGGGCTGTTCGAAGTGGGGGAGATCCGCGTGCATCCCACGGGCACGGTGACCGTGTTCACGGGATCGCACAGCCACGGGCAAGGCCACGAAACCACGTTCGCGCAGATCGTGGCGGACCGGCTGGGCATCGCGTTGGACGCCGTGGAAATCGTGCACGGCGATACCGGCCGCGTGCCGTTCGGCATGGGCACATACGGGTCGCGGTCGCTGGCCGTGGGCGGCTCGGCCATCGTGAAGGCACTGGACAAGATCGAGGCCAAGGCCAAGAAGATCGCGGCGCACCTGCTGGAAGCGTCTGACGCCGACATCGAGTTCAGCGACGGTGTGTTCCGCGTGGCCGGCACCGACCGCACGAAGACGTTCGGCGAGGTGGCGCTGACCGCCTACGTGCCGCACAACTATCCGCTCGACAAGCTGGAGCCCGGCCTGAACGAGAACGCGTTCTACGACCCGACCAACTTCACCTATCCATCCGGCGCCTACATCTGCGAGGTCGAGGTCGATCCCGACACCGGCGAATCGCACGTGGTCAAGTTCACGGCCGTCGACGACTTCGGCAATGTGATCAACCCGATGATTGTCGAAGGCCAGGTGCATGGTGGCATCGGCCAGGGGCTGGGCCAGGCGATGCTGGAGCAGTGCGTGTACGACCCCGACAGCGGCCAGTTGCTGACCGGGTCCTACATGGACTACGCCATGCCGCGCGCGGCGGACCTGCCGGACTACACCGTGGAAACGTCCAGCGGCACGCCTTGCACCCACAACCCGCTGGGCGTGAAGGGCTGCGGGGAGGCCGGCGCCATCGGCTCGCCACCGGCGTTCATCAACGCACTGGTGGACGCGCTGTCGCCACTTGGCGTGCACGACATGCAGATGCCCGCCACGCCGCATCGCGTGTGGCAGGCCATCCAGGCCGCGCAGGGCAGCGCCGCATAACGGAGAGGACACGACCATGTACGCATTCCAGTATGAACGCGCCACGGACGCCGCATCCGCCGTGGCAAAACTGAAGGCCGATGGCGACGCCAAGTTCCTGGCCGGCGGGCAAAGCCTGCTGGCCGCGATGAAGCTGCGCCTGGCCGCACCGTCGGTGCTGATCGACATCGCACGCATCCCGGGCATTGCCGATATCGCCGTGCAAGGCGACGAACTGGTGATCGGCGCCGCCGCGCGCCACGCCGATGTGGCCGCCAACACCGAGGTCATGCGCCGTATCCCGGCGCTGGCCGCGCTGGCATTCGGCATCGGCGACCGGCAGGTGCGCGCGATGGGCACGATCGGCGGCTCGCTGGCCAACGACGATCCCGCCGCCGACTATCCCGCCGCAGTGCTGGCCCTGAACGCGACCGTCGTCACCGACCGCCGCAGCATCGCCGCCGACGACTTCTTCAAGGGCCTGTATGAGACGGCACTGGCCCCTGACGAGCTGATCACGGCGGTGCGTTTTCCGGTGCCCGATCAGGCCGCCTACATCAAGTTCCGCAACCCGGCGTCGCGTTTCGCGCTGGTGGGCGTGATGGTGGCGCGCAGCGGCAAGACGGTACGCGTGGCCGTGACCGGCGCCGCCGACAGCGTGTTCCGCGCCCCGGCGCTGGAACAGGCGTTGGCCGCCAGCTTCACGCCAGCCGCGGCGCGGGCAGTCAAGGTGGATGCGTCGGGGCTCAATGGTGATCTGCATGCGTCGCCGGAGTATCGAGCGCATCTGATCCCGGTGCTGGCGTCGAGGGCGGTGGAGCAGGCGTTGAAGGGGTAGCTGCTACCCGCCCCGTGGTTTGCTCCCCTGGTTTGCTCCCCTCTCCCACTCCGTGGGAGAGGGGTTGGGGGAGAGGGCAGGCGCATCAACAACCACCGGAGCCGAGCTAAAAAAGCACCATCTTGGCTCCATGTGGTTCCTTGCTGTACCACCCCTCTCCCCCACCCTCTCCCCATGCGGGGCGAGGGAGCCAAGACACTACCGCCTGGTACCACTTGGGCGTACCCGACCGCGGCGGTTTTAAACAACCGGCAGCTTCGCCCAAGGCTCAATTTTTTTGCTTTGCCATGCTCCCTGCCTCCATCGACCAAACCGTCTCGCTGCTCGAAACCCAGCAGTACTTTGCTGACCGCGAGACCGCCACGGTGCTCTACCTGGCCCTGCGCATGCAGCGGCCCCTGTTCCTTGAAGGCGAGCCCGGCGTGGGCAAGACGGCGCTGGCGCAGGCCATGGCCGGGCTGCTCGGCACGCGGTTGCTGCGGTTGCAGTGCTACGAAGGACTCGACGCCGCGAGCGCGCTCTACGAGTGGGACTACCCGCGCCAGATCATGGCGCTGCGGCTGGCCGAGGCGCGCGGTGAGCGGCCCGAGCAGCAGTCGCTCTATCACGACGACTTCCTGCTCAAGCGCCCGCTGCTCGAAGCGCTGCTGCCCGACCCGGCCGCGCCCGATGTGCCGCGCGTGCTGCTGATCGACGAGATCGACCGCGCCGATGAGCCGTTCGAGGCGTTCCTGCTCGAAGTGCTGTCCGAATACCAGGTGTCGATTCCCGAGATCGGGGTGATCAGCGCGGAGCGGCCGCCGCTGATCGTCATCACGTCCAACCGCACGCGCGAAGTGCACGACGCGCTCAAGCGCCGTTGCCTGTACCAATGGATGGGCTACCCGGGCCGCGACCGCGAACTGCAGATCGTGGCCGCGCGCGCGCCCGAGGCGGCCGCCGCGCTGCAGAGCCAGGCGGTGGACTTCATCCACCGGCTGCGCAACATCGACCTGTTCAAGGCCCCCGGCATTGCCGAAGCCATCGACTGGTGCCGTGCGCTGGCCGCGCTGGGCGTGACTGAACTCGATCCGCAATCGGTGCGCGATACGCTGGGCGTGCTGCTCAAGTACCAGGATGACCTGGCGCGCGCCGACGGCCCCACCATCGCGGACCTGCTGGCCGCCGCGCCGGCGGCCTGACACCATGCAGCCGGCCACGCGCTCCCCTGCCGGATTGCCGATGCTGGCGCGCAACGTCACGCATTTCACGCGGCTGTTGCGCGATGCCGGCTTTGGCCTTTCCCCTGCGCATGCTGTCGATGCCCTGGAGGCGCTGCGCCATATCGACATCGGCGCCCGCGCCGAAGTACGTGCCGCGCTGGCCGCGCTGATGCTCTCCGGCCCCGACCAGCGGCCGCTGTTCGATGCCGCGTTCGAGCTTTTCTGGCGCGACCCCGACTGGGAAGGCAAGCTGCGCGCGATGCTGCTGCCGCGCGTGGATGCCGGCGCGCCGCCGCCCAAGCGCAGCAACCGCCTGGCCGATGCGCTGGCCGCACGCGAACCCACCGCCGCAAAGACCAACCCGCCGATGCGCGAGGAACGCTTCACCGCCCCGCTGACGTTCTCCGACCGCGAGCGGCTGGCAAGCCGCGACTTTGAAACGCTTTCCGCCGACGAATGGCGCGCGCTGCAGCATCTGGTGCGCACGCGCCGCACGCACCTGGCGATGCAACGCACCCGACGCCTGCGCGCCGCCACGGCGGGCACGCATGCCGACCTGCGCGCCAGCGCGCGGCTGGCCGTGCGCCAGCATGGCGAATGGCTGCGCTGGAAGTACCGCAAGCACGCCGAGCGCAAGCCGCCCGTGGTGCTGCTGCTCGACATCTCGGGATCGATGAGCCAGTACTCGCGCGCCGTGCTGTACTTCTGCCATGCGCTGATGCAGTCGCGCGAACGCATGCACGTGTTCCTGTTCGGCACGCGCCTGACCAACGTCACGCGCGCGCTGCGCGAGCGCGACCCCGACGACGCGGTGAACCTGATCGCCGAACAGGTACGCGACTGGGCCGGTGGCACCCGCATCGGCGCCGCCCTGGCCACGTTCAACCGCCAGTGGGCCCGGCGCACGCTGTCCGGCCGGGCCACCGTGCTGTTTGTCAGCGATGGCATAGACCTCGAACATATCGACGTGCTGGAGCAGGAAATGGCGCGGTTGCGCCGCTTCGCGCACCGCATCGTCTGGCTCAACCCGCTGCTGCGCTACGCCGAATTCGCGCCCCAGGCGCGTGGCATCCAGGCCATCCTGCCCCATGTGGATGCACTGCGTCCCGCGCATAACCTCGATAGCCTGCTGGCGCTGGAAACGCTGCTCGCGGACCGCGCCATGCCCGCTGTTGTTCCACCGGTGAGACAACCCGCCCCTCGACAAGGAAATCCGTCATGGAAATGAACCAGACCCAGCGCCTGCCCGTGCCGCAGCAGGTGGCATGGGAGGCGCTGAACGACCCGGCGCTGCTCAAGCAATGTATTCCCGGATGTGAGAGCATCGAGCCCGATGGCGAAAACGCCTACCAGCTTGCGCTGACCGCGGCCGTGGGGCCGGTCAAGGCGCGCTTCAAGGGACGCATGGCCCTGCAGGACATCCAGGCACCGGACAGCTACACGATCCAGTTCGACGGACAAGGTGGCGCGGCCGGCTTCGGCAAGGGTTCTGCAAAGGTTACGCTGACGCCCGAGGGCGACGAGACACTCCTTACGTACGCGGTGCAGGCAACGGTAGGCGGCAAGATCGCGCAGATCGGCTCGCGGCTCGTGGATGCGGCCGCGCGCAAGATGGCCGATGCATTCTTCGCGCGCTTCACCGAGGCGGTGAGCGGCGGCGGCGAGGATGCAGCGCCCGATGGTGAAGACAACGAGGCCGCCGACAGCAGTGGTGAAGACGGTGGCGAGGATCAGGCAAGGAAGCGGAAACGATCATGGACAGCGTGGATCTCGAAGTCCTGAAAAGCAGCGTGAAGTGGCAGCAGGAAGGACATGGCGTATTGCTGGTGACGGTGGTCAGGACGTGGGGCTCGTCGCCCCGCCCTGAAGGCGCGATGCTGGCCGTGCGCGACGACGGCCTGGTGGTGGGCTCGGTCTCGGGCGGATGCATCGAGGACGACATCATCTATCGCGTGCACCGCGAAGGCATCAAGGCTACCGTGCCCGAGGCGATGAAGTACGGCATCAGCGCCGAGGAGGCGCATCGCTTCGGCCTGCCCTGCGGCGGCACCATCGAACTCGTGGCGGAGCCGTTGGCGCCGCACAGCGGCATTCCGGACCTGCTCAAGGCGGTGGAAGGCGGCCGGCTTGTGACGCGTTCGATGGACATGGCAACCGGGCAAGCCAAGCTGGGCCATGCCGAAGCCGCCGACGGGCTGTCGTTCGACGGCCAGACCCTGACGACGATTCACGGGCCGCGCTATCGCATGCTCGTGATCGGCGCGGGACAGTTGTCGCGCTATCTGTGCCAGATCGCCGTGGGGCTCGGTTTCCAGGTCACGGTCTGCGACCCGCGCGAGGAATACACCGAGACGTGGGATATCCCCGGCGTGACGATGGTGCGCACGATGCCCGACGACACGGTCGAGGCCATGAAGCTCGACGAGCGCTGCGCCGTGATCGCGCTCACGCACGACCCCAAGCTCGACGACCTGGCGCTGATGGAAGCGCTGCGCACGCCCGCGTTCTACGTGGGCGCGCTGGGTTCGCGCCGCAACAACCAGGCGCGGCGCGAGCGGCTCAAGGAATTCGACCTGACCGAAGCGCAACTCGCCCGCCTGCATGGGCCGGTCGGCATCTACATCGGCAGCCGCACGCCACCCGAGATCGCCATTTCGGTCCTGGCCGAAGTGATCGCCGCCAAGAACCACGTGTCGCTGCCCGACATCCTGCAGGTGGAAGGTGCCAAGGCCGCCCGCGAGATTGCCGCCGGCGAAGCCGAATGTCCGATCCTGCCGGGCGGCGTACCTGCCCAGGCCGCACAGCCATGACCAAGCACGCCCGCGCCCCACTCACGCAGACCGACCTGCCCACCGGCATCCTGCTGGCCGCCGGCTTCGGCCGCCGCTTCGATCCCGCCGGCCTGCGCAACAAGCTGCTGGAAAAACTGCCCGACGGCCGCACCGTAGCCTGGCGCAGCGCACGCACGCTGGCTGCCGGACTGCCGAATTCGATTGCCGTGGTGCGACCCGGCATGCCCGAGCTGGCCGAGGAATTGCGGCGCGGCGGCTGCAAGGTGGTGGAAGCGCCCGAGGCCGAGGCCGGCATGGGCGCGGCGCTGCGCGCAGGCGTGGCCGCCACCGCCGATGCACGCGGCTGGGTCGTGGCGCTGGCCGACATGCCGTGGCTGTCGATGGAACTGGTACGCGCCGTGGCGCTGACGATTACCTCGCGCGACACCATCGCCGCGCCTTGGCGTGACGGGCAGCGTGGGCATCCGGTGGGGTTCGGTGTGGCCTGGCGTGACGAACTGCTGAAGCTCGATGGTGACGAGGGTGCGCGGGAACTGCTGAAGTCGCAGCCGGTGACGCGGATATTGACCGAGGATGATGGGGCTTTTCGGGATATCGATAAGCCGGGGGATCTGGTTTAGTTTTTGTTTTTTGCTTCTTGTTTGCTCCCCTCTCCCGCGCGCGGGAGAGGGGCTGGGGGTGAGGGCCAGCGCTTCGTCTGAGACAAGTCGCTATTTGAACTGCCGCGCCCTCACCCCCAACCCCTCTCCCATTTCATGGGAGAGGGGAGCTAAAACCGAGGGAGAAGGTTAGCCTCTACTTCAGCCCCCCTCCGTCTCCATCAACGCCCTCAGATACTCGCTGCTCCACCAGTGCACGTCCTGCTGCCGGATACGCTCCAGCAGCTTCTGGTGCCGCGTGCGGCGTTCCGACAGCGGCATGTGCAGCGCCTGCTGAATGGCCTGGGCCGTGGCCCGCGTGTCGTACGGGTTCACCAGCAGCGCTTCCTTGAGTTGCTCGGCGGCGCCGGCAAAGCGCGACAGCACCAGCACGCCGGGATCGTCGGGGTCCTGGGCGGCGATGTATTCCTTGGCCACCAGGTTCATGCCGTCGCGTAGCGGCGTGACCAGCGCCACGCTGCTTGCACGACACAGGCCCGGCAGACGGCGGCGCGACGTGGCGCGGTGGATGTAGCGCACCGGCATCCAGTCCAGTTCGCCGTACTCGCTGTTGATGGCACCCGTGATGCCCTCCATCTCGCGGCGCAGATCGGCATAGGCGTCCACCGATTCGCGCGACGGCGCCGCAATCTGGACAAGCGTGGCACTCGACCGGTTTTCCGGGTACTCGGCCAGCAGCGTCTGGAACGCCTTGAGCCGCTGCGGCAGCCCCTTGGAATAGTCGAGCCGGTCGATGCCCAGCAGCAGGCGGCGCCGCGCGTACTGGCCGCACATCATCTCGTAGGTTTCCACCGCTTCGGCGGCTCGCCCCAGTTCGGCGAATTCTTCGACGTCGATACCGATCGGAAACGCCTGCGCGCGCACGGTGCGATGGAAGGCCCGGAAGCGGTATTCGCCCATCGGCTCGGCGCCGGCTTCGCCCTGCACATAGCGCGAGAAGTGGTCGAGGTCGGTCTGGCTCTGGAAGCCCAGCAGGTCATAGGCAAACAGTGCGCGCATCAGCCATTCGTGCTGCGGAATGGCGGCCAGGATCAGGGGCGGGGGCAGCGGTACATGCAGGAAGAACCCGATGCGCTGCCCGCAGCCGATGGCGCGCAGCTCCGCCGCGAGCGGGATCAGGTGATAGTCGTGGATCCAGATGACGTCATCGGGCTTGAGCATCGGCGCCAGCTTGCGCGCGAACATCTGGTTCACACGGCGGTACGCGTTCAGGCTGCCGCCAGCGTCAAAGTCCGCCAGGTCCACGCGATAGTGCAGCACGGGCCAGAGCACACCGTTGCTGTAGCCCAGGTAGTACGCGTCGTGATCCTCGCGGCACAGGTCCACGGTGGCCAGCGTCACGTTGCCGGCCTGCGTCTGGTGCAGCTCGCCTTCGCCAGGCGTGCCGCCCTGGGCGGTTTCCAGCACCTTGCCGCTCCAGCCGAACCAGAGGCCGCCGGTCTTGTTGAGCGCTTCCGAGAGCGCGACGGCCAGGCCGCCCGCCGCATGGTTGCGCGGATCCGCGACCCGGTTCGATACCGCTACTAGTCTGCCCATATCTCTTTGTTGTTGTTGCGAGGTCCTTTCCTCAGATCACGGTGTCCCACGATGCCGACAGCCGCATGGCACCGTTGATCAGGCCGACCATCGAATAGGTCTGCGGGAAGTTGCCCCACATCTCTCCGGTGATCGGGTGTGTGTCCTCCGACAGCAGCCCCAGCGGATTGCGCGCGGCCAGCATGGCTTCGAAGATCTCGCGCGCTTCCTCGCGGCGGCCGATGCGCGCCAGCGCGTCGATGCGCCAGAACGTGCAGATGTTGAACGCCGTCTCGGGCTTGCCAAAGTCGTCGGGCGCCTCGTAGCGGCGCATGTACGGCCCGTCGCAGAGCGTCTCTTCCAGCGCCTTCACGGTCGAGACAAAGCGCGGGTCCTTCGGGTCGATGAAGTTGACCTCGGCCATCAGCAGCACGCTGGCGTCGAGTTCCTTGCCGCCGAAGCTTTCCGCAAAGGCCTGGCGCTTCTCGTTCCACGACTCATCCAGGATACGCTGCTTCATGCGGTTGGCGTGGTCGTGCCAGTAGGCAGCCCGCGCGGGCTGCTCCAGCTTCTCGGCGATCTTGGCCAGGCGGTCGCACGCCACCCAGCTCATCAGCGCCGACGACGTATGGATGCGCGCACGCGTGCGCAGCTCCCACATGCCCGCGTCGGGCGTGCCGAACACGCGCACGGCCTGCTCGCCCACGTCCTCCAGCCGGTGGAATTCGGCCAGCCCGCCGCGATGCAGCAGCCGGTGGTCATGGAAAGCCTGCGCGGCGGCCAGCACCACGTTGCCGTACACGTCGTGCTGGAAGTGCTCCTGCGCCTGGTTGCCCACGCGCACCGGCCCCATGCCGCGATACCCGCCAAGATGGTCAAGCATGCTTTCGGGCAGTTCGCGTTCCAGTCCGATGCCGTAGAGCGGCTGGATATGGCCGTCCTGCGACTGCATCACCACGTTCGACAGCCAGCGCAGGTAGTCTTCCATCGTGCCGACTTCGGACAGGCTGTTCAGCGCACGCACCACGAAGAACGCGTCGCGCAGCCAGCAGTAGCGGTAGTCCCAGTTGCGGGCACTGCCCGGCGCCTCGGGAATGCTGGTGGTCATCGCCGCCACGATCGCGCCGGTTTCCTCGTAGAGCGACATCTTCAGCGTGATGGCCGCGCGGATCACCGCTTCCTGCCATTCGCGCGGCACGGCCAGCCGGCGGCTCCAGAGCTTCCAGTAGGCCGTGGTCTCCTGCTCGAAATCGCGCGCGATGTCTTCCACGCCGTGCGTCAGCGTCTCGTCCGGCCCCAGGATGAAGTTGTAGCCGCGCGTGACCAGGAATGGCGTGTTCGACAGCACATAGGCCAGCGGCGCGTCAGTGGTCAGGCGCAGCGTCAGGTCCTCGCCGACGAACCGCGCATGGCTGCTGCCGCGCGTGATCTGCGGCTTGGTGCGGCCCCAGTTGAAGCGCGGCGACACCGTGACGCGCACGCGCGGCGCGCCCTTGATCGGGCGGATGCGACGTACCAGTGTCAGCGGCCGGAAGTAGCGGCCCATGCGAAAGAAGCGCGGGCAGAAGTCGGTGATCTCCAGGCAACTGCCGTGCTGGTCGATCAGTCGCGTGCGCAGGATGGCCGTGTTCGGCTCGTACCACTGCGTGGCTTCCTTGAAGTCCTCGATCTCGATATTGAAATGGCCGGCGTTGTCGCTGGTATCGAGCAGCGCGTTGAAGACCGGGTCGCCGTCGAAGCGCGGCATGCAGCACCAGACGATGCGGCCACGGCCGTCGACCAGCGCCGAGAACGCACAGTTGCCGATCATGCCCAGCGACAGCGACGGACAGGCATGGCGGCTGCCGCAGTCGCTGTCGGTGTTCACCGCGGGCGCTTCGGTGGCAACGACGTGGTTGAGGTTGGCAGATTCACTCACAACGGGTCCTCCCTGGCAGGCGATGGGGGTGAGAGGGGAACATCGCCGTTCCGGCGCGCCATCAGATGGGTGAGCGCGTGCGCGGAACGGTGCAGCCAGCTACGCAGGGCGGCGGGCCCCGGCACGCTGACGGTTGCGGCAGTGGCGCGCTGGCCGACAAGCAGGCCAACGCCGCCAAGTTCGCGTACCACGGCAAAGCCGGCTTCGTCGGTGACGTCGTCGCCGGCAAACAGTGGCATGCGTCCGGCAAACGGCGCCTGCCGCATGAACGTGGCGATTGCACCGCCCTTGTCCACGCCGGCCGGCTTGATCTCGATGACCATCTTGCCGGGCAAGGCATCGAGGCCGATGGCATCGCGCAGCACATCGGCTACGGCGGCGCGCACCAGCGGTTCCAGTTCCGGTACCTGGCGGTAGTGAATCGCCACGGCCACCGATTTGCGTTCCAACTGCAGCCCCGGATGCTTGTGCACCAGCGCCTCCAGCGCCGGCAGCAGCGGGCCGATGCCAGGCGCGGGCGGGCGCACGATGCTTTCGGCGCCATGGCGGAATTCCGCGCCATGCACGCCGGCGGACGGCAATCGCAACGGTTGCAGGAAGTGGTCGAGTTCGTCCACGGGACGTCCCGAGACGATGGCCAGCGCGCCATCCAGGCAGACATGCAACGCACGTAACGTGCCGACCAGTTCAGGTTCCACCTGCACCAGCTCGGGGCGTGGGGCAAGGTCGGCCAGCGTGCCGTCAAAATCCAGGAACAGCGCGGTATGAGGTTCGATGAGAGGTAGCGGAGGCATCGCGTGAAACCGTAGCACGTCGATTTGGCAAGCGTCCACCGGACGCTGTCCTACAACAGTGGCGCTTGCCGCACCTGCGCAGCGGCCACCCCTCGCAAGGGGCCCCGATGTGCGCCATCCATTATCATTGGCGCTTTCCGCCGATTTTTCCGGCTTTTTTTGCCACTGGTCCGTGGCGCACGCATACGATGACCCGCACCCCCGCAAAACCCGACTATCTGAAGAAGATCCTGACCGCCAAGGTGTACGACGTGGCCCAGGAGACCGAGCTGACCTACGCCCCCGCGCTGTCGGCGCGCACCGGCAATGCGGTGTGGTTCAAGCGCGAAGACACGCAGCCCGTGTTCTCGTTCAAGCTGCGCGGCGCCTACAACAAGATGGCATCGCTGAAGCCCGAGGAACTGAAGCGCGGCGTGATCGCGGCGTCCGCCGGCAACCACGCGCAGGGCGTGGCGCTGTCCGCCGCCCGGCTGCAGTGCAAGGCCATCATCTGCATGCCCACCACCACGCCGCAGGTGAAGATCGATGCCGTGCGCGAACGCGGCGGCGAATGGGTGCGCATCGTGCTGCATGGCGATTCGTACAGCGACGCCTACGTGCACGCGGCGGAACTGGAGCAAAAGCACAAGCTCACGTTCATCCATCCGTTCGACGACCCCGAGGTGATCGCCGGCCAGGGCACCATCGCCATGGAGATCCTGCGCCAGCACCCGGGCCCGATCCACGCGATCTTCGTGGCCATCGGCGGTGGCGGCCTGATTTCGGGCATCGCCTCGTACGTGAAGGCCGTGCGCCCCGAGATCAAGGTGATTGGCGTGCAGACGCTGGACTCCGACGCGATGAAGCGCTCGGTGGATGCCGGCAAGCGCGTGGAACTGAAGGACGTGGGCCTGTTCTCGGACGGCACCGCCGTGAAGCTGGTGGGCAAGGAAACCTTCCGCATCACGCGCGAACTGGTGGACGAGATCATCCTGGTGGACACCGACGCGATCTGCGCGGGCCTGAAGGATGTGTTCCAGGACACGCGCAGCATCCTGGAGCCGGCCGGCGCGCTGGCCGTGGCGGGCCTGAAGGCTTACGCCGAGCGCGAGAAGCTCAAGAACCAGCAGCTCGTGGCGATTGCCTGCGGCGCGAACATGAACTTCGACCGCCTGCGCTTCGTGGCCGAACGTGCCGAGGTGGGCGAGGCCCGCGAGGCCATCTTCGCCGTGACCATCCCGGAAGAGCGCGGCAGCTTCAAGCGCTTCTGCGAGCAGGTGGGCACGCGCAGCGTGACCGAGTTCAACTACCGCATTGCCGATACCGGCGTGGCGCACATCTTCGTCGGCCTGCAGATCGCCAGCCGTTCGGAGAACGAGAAGATCGCCGCCAACTTCCGCCGCCACGGCTTTGACACGCTGGACCTGTCCAACGACGAACTGGCCAAGCAGCACATCCGCTACATGGTGGGCGGCCACTCGCCGCTGGCGCATGACGAACTGCTGTACCGCTTCGAATTCCCTGAGCGCCCGGGCGCGCTGATGCGCTTCCTGTCGAGCATGAGCCCGAACTGGAACATCAGCCTGTTCCACTACCGGAACCAGGGCGCCGATACGTCCAACATCCTGGTCGGTATCCAGGTGCCGAAGAACGAGAAGCGCGAGTTCCGCAACTTCCTTTCCACGCTCGGTTACGTACACTGGGACGAGACCGACAACCCCGTCTACAAGCTGTTCCTGTCCTGAGCCCGACCATGACGCTTCCTGAGCACTCGCCGCTGGGCAAGCCCTCGGCCTATAAGACCGAGTACGACCCGACGCTGCTGTTCCCGATTCCGCGCCAGCCCAAGCGCACCGAGATCGGCCTGGCCGAAGGCAAGCCGCTGCCGTTCTTCGGCGTGGATATCTGGAATGCCTACGAGGTGTCCTGGCTGAACCTCAAGGGCAAGCCGCAGGTGGCGCTGGCCACGTTCATCATTCCGGCCGACACGCCGAACATCGTCGAGTCCAAGTCGTTCAAGCTCTACCTGAATTCGTTCAACCAGAGCAAGATCGCCTCGGCCGAAGCGCTGCAGCAGTTGCTGCACCACGATCTGTCGGCCGCCACCGGCGGCACGGTGCAGGTGCGGCTGGTGACCGAGTCGGACCTCGGCAAGCAGAAGATGGGAGAGCTGGACGGCCTGCTGCTGGACCGCCTGGATATCGAGACCGATATCTACGAACCTGACGCGGGGCTGCTCAAGGCCGACCAGGAAGCATCACCGGTGGAAGAATCACTGGTGTCGCACCTGCTGAAGTCGAACTGCCTGGTGACGGGCCAGCCGGACTGGGGCAGCGTGCAGATCCGCTACGTGGGGGCGCCGATCGACCAGGAAGGGCTGCTCAAGTACCTGATCTCGTTCCGCAACCACAACGAGTTCCACGAGCAATGCGTGGAGCGGATCTTCACCGACGTGCTGCGCATGTGCAAGCCGGTCAAGCTGGCCGTGTACGCGCGCTATACGCGGCGCGGCGGGCTCGACATCAACCCGTTCCGCACCAACTACAACACGCCGTGGCCCGATAACCGGCGCAACGCGCGGCAGTAAGCGGGGGTGGCGCCCGCCACCCTCAGAACTCAGCGTGGGCCCGGATACCGATGAACTTGGCCGGGCCGCGATCGCGGTTGTAGCCCGGGTTTCGCACGTACTGGAAATCGGGGCTCAGCGTCAGCGTCTTCCACACCGCGATGCTGTAGTAGATCTCGACGATCTGTTCCGGTCCGTAGCGCAACGCGCCATCGCCCAGGAACGCCCCCAGGCCGCCTGCGGCCAGGTAGTTGCGGTGCCCCGATCCCAGCATGTTCACGGCCACGGCCAGACCCACCTCGTCCTTGGGACGGCCCCAGCGCGCGCCCTTCATCGTGCCGCCTGCCGACACCTGCCGGCCGATTTCCGTGAAGGCGTAGGTTTCGGTCTTGTCGTCTGACCAGTTGGCACGCAGGAACACGCCGGCGTCGTTGGCCACCTCTTGCAGGAAGGCCAGCCCCACCCCCCATTTGCTGTGCTCGCGGCGCACGTCGGCCACATCGGGCGTCACGCCGTTGGCCTGGCCAAACGCGATGGCGTCGTTGAACGCGCCCATGTTCGCCTTGTTGCGCCAGAGCAGCAGCCGGGCCTGTCCGGGGCGATCCGCCACCGTGTAGCGCTTCTCCAGTTCCAGCATCTGGCCGTAGTGCTCGAACAGCCGCGTATCGAGCTCGCGCCCGTTCGACTGCAGCGGCTGCAGGAAGTGGCCCACGCGCGCCGACCAGGTATCGCCGACGTATTCGAGCGCCGCGCCCCAGTTGTAGCCGCGCGAATCGGCCGGGTAGTCCCACGAACCATGCGTCATGAACGACCAGTTCATGAATTGCGTGCGCGGGTCGGACCCGTACGGGTTCTGGTCGAACACGTCGATCACGCCGAAATTGCCGGCGGTCAGCACCACGCGGCGCTTGTCCACCGTGCGCGCGAACTGGTTGAAATCGGATTCCAACGTTTCGTCGCCGCCGCCCATGCCCCAGTACTGCCGGATGAACGCGCGCGCGCGATAGAACTTCGGGGTCGTGCTGGCCGTCTTGGCCAGCTCGCCATTCGACAGGCCGCCCATCCCGTGCAGGTCGGAAAACGGCACGCCCTGCGCCACCTCGGGATTGAAATGGAATTCGGCGCCGCGCCAGAGACGCAGCCCCAGGTCGAGCGTGCCCGTGAACGAGTAGCTCTTGGCGCGATCGGGCGTCAGGCTGTTCTCGCCCGAATACGGCGCGTTGAACGCGGGCTTGCGCTGCCAGATCCAGGTGGTCTGGCCATGGATCGCGAACGGGTTTTCCATGTCGGGCGCGTCCGGGCTGCTTTCCTGGGCGTGGGCCGCCCACGGCAATGCCATCGCAGCCACGGCCAGGGTGGCAAATCGACGGGCAAAGCGTGGGCGCAGCCCCAGGAAGGCGGCCGGAATACGAAATCGCAGCATAGGAAAACCGGAGATGACGGGCGCGCCGCTCATGGGCACCCTGTGACTGGCGCGAAGCATAGCCAAGCCGTCATGACATGTCTACCTGCATTTGCTGCGTTGCAACATCCCGCCAGCCGATGGCGGACAACAGCTCGCGGGTGATGCCGGGCCGACGTTGTAACAGTCCTTGTATTAATTAACTCGAAAATTAATATTGAGCGCATTGCAGCCTGTCGATAGCACCCGCGCCCCATGCCCTCCAGCAAGCCATCCGATCCCAAGCGCCGCCCCGGCCGGCCCACCGCGCAAGTCGCCGATGCCGGCCAGCGCGACCGCCTGGTCGATGCCGCCGTCACGCTGTTCGCCAGCCATGGCGTGGCGGCCACGTCGACCAAGGCGATTGCCACGGCGGCCGGCGTCACACCGGCGCTGGTCCACTACTACTTCCGCGACCGCGAAGCGCTGCTGGACGCCATTTTCGAGGAACGGCTGCAGCCGCTGATCGGGCAGGTGTTCGACACGCTGCAGGCCGAGCAGGCCGATCCCGTGGCCCGCATCCAGGAGCTGGCCGCGCAGTTGATCCGCACCGCCGCCGCCACGCCGTGGTTTCCGGGCCTGTGGATTCGCGAGATCGTCGGCACCGAAGGCCAGTTGCGCGAGCGGATGCTGCAGCGCGTGGCCGTGCAGCGCGCGCAGTTCATCGCCGGCCCGCTGGCCGCCGCGCACGCCCAGGGCCTGCTCAATCCCGGCCTGGAGCCGGCGCTGGTCATGGTGTCGCTGATCGGGCTGACGCTGCTGCCGCTGGCCACCACACACATCTGGCGCGCCCTGCCCGGCGCCCAGAACATCGACACCGAAACGCTGGTACGTCACGTCACCGCGCTGCTTGGCCACGGTCTGGCCGGGCCGGCGAAAGATCCCGCCTGAATCTGGAATCACGGAGCCAACATGATGCATTCCACCCTGATCCGTTCCTGGCCTCTGCTGCTGGCCGTCTCGGTCCTCTCCGCCTGCAGCCGGGACAAGCCCGTCACCTGGCAGGGCTATGTCGAAGGCGAATTCGTCGCCGTGGCCTCGCCGTTTGCCGGTCGACTCGAAAAGCTCTCGGTCGAACGCGGCCAGCAGGTCGGCAAGGACGCGCCGCTGTTCATACTGGAATCGGACGACGAGCGCGCCGCGCGCCAGCAGGCCGCCGAACAGGTGCGCGTGGCCGAAGCGCAACTGGCCGATATCCAGACCGGCAAGCGCCCCGTGGAAGTGGCGGTCAACCAGGCGCAACTGGTGCAGGCCCAAGCGCAGGCCGCGCGCAGTGCCGCGCAGCGCAAGCGCGACGACGCGCAGTTCGACATCGGCGGCATCTCGAAGGCCCAGCTCGACGAAAGCCGCGCCACGGCCGAGGCCGATGCCGCGCGTGTGCGCGAACTGCAGCGCGATATCGACGTGGCCCGCCTGCCCGGCCGCAAGGACCAGCTTGCCGCACAGGGCGCGCAGGTCGATGCCGCGCGCGCCGCGCTGGCCCAGGCCGAATGGAAGCTGTCGCGCAAGTCGGTCAACGCCACCGCCGCCGGCCTGGTCTACGACGTGCCGTTTCGCCCCGGCGAATGGGTGCCCGCCGGCAGCGCCGTGGTGCGCATGCTGCCGCCCGGCAACGTCAAGGTGCGCTTCTACGTGCCGGAGGCCGTGGTCGGATCGCTCAAGAACGGCCAGACGGTGTCGATCCGCTGCGACGGTTGCGCCGCGCCGGTCACCGCCAAGATCACCTATGTCTCGAACGAAGCCGAGTTCACACCGCCGGTCATCTACAGCAACGAGACGCGCGGCAAGCTCGTATTCCTGATCGAGGCCCGGCCCACCGCCGACGATGCACCGAAGCTGCGTCCCGGCCAGCCGGTGGAGGTGGCGCAGTCATGAGCACGCAACCGGCACCCGCCCACGCCAATGGCGGCAATGGCAATGGCCACCGCAACGGCGAACTCGTGATCGACGTGCACGACCTGAATAAGCACTTCGGCGACAAGCACGTGGTCAACAACCTGACCATGCAGGTGGCGCGCGGCGAGATCTTCGGCTTCCTGGGCCCGAACGGCAGCGGCAAGACCACGTCGATCCGCATGATGTGCGGGCTGCTGACGCCGGATTCCGGCTCGGGCACCTGCCTGGGCTACGACATCCTCAAGGAGGCCCCGGAGATCAAGCGCAACGTCGGCTACATGACGCAGCGCTTCTCGTACTGGGAAGACCTGTCGATCCGCGAGAACCTGGACTTCGTGGCGCGCGTCTACGACATGCCCCGGCGCCGCGAGGCCGTGGATCGCGCGCTGGAAGACCTGGGCCTGCAATCGCGCGCCGAACAACTGGCCGGATCGCTGTCGGGTGGCTGGAAGCAGCGCCTGGCGCTGGCCGCGTGCCTGCTGCACGAGCCCCAATTGCTGCTGCTGGACGAACCCACCGCCGGCGTGGACCCCAAGGCGCGCCGCGACTTCTGGGAGCAACTGCACCAACTGGCTTCGCGCGGCATCTCGGTGCTGGTCAGCACGCACTACATGGACGAGGCCGAACGCTGCCACAAGCTCGCCTACATCGCCTACGGCACGCTGCTGGCGCAGGGCACGTCCGCCGAGGTGGTGGCCAGCCAGCACCTGAGCACGTGGAGCATCGAGGGCGACAACCTGGCCGAACTGTCCGCGCAACTGCAGGGCAAGCCCGGCGTGGACCAGACCGTGGCATTCGGCACCGCGCTGCATGTGACCGGCAAGGACGCCGCGCAACTGGAACAGACACTGAAGCAATACGCGGGCGCGGACAAGCGCGTGACGCAGACGGAAACCAGCCTTGAGGACGTGTTCATCCACATGATGGGCGGCGCCAAGGACAACATGGCCGCCACGCCCGCACCCAAGAAGCCACGCGGGCAAAAGGAGGCGTCATGAGCGCCACCCGCCCAGCCGCGCCACGGCGCGTGGTGTTCTCGGTGCAGCGCTGGTGGAGCATCGTGCTGAAGGAATTCCTGCAGCTACGGCGCGACCGCATTACGTTCGGCATGATCGTCGGGCTGCCCATCGTGCAGTTGCTGCTGTTCGGCTTTGCCATCAACAGCGACCCGCGCCATATGCCCACGGCCGTCATCGTCGCCGAGCACAGCGACTTCTCGCGCACGTTCATCGCGGCGATGGAGAACACCACGTACTTCAAGATCGTCAAGACGTTGCCCGACGAAGCATCCGGCCGCGAGGCGCTGCTGCGCGGCGACGTGCAGTTCGTGGTCAGCATCCCGCACGACTTCTCGCGGCGCCTGCTGCATGGCGACCGTCCGCAGATCCTGGTGGAAGCCGACGCCACCGATCCGTCCGCCACGGGCCCCGCCATCGGCGCGCTGGCGAGCCTGCCGGACACCGTGGCGCGCATTGACCTGAAGGGCGCGCTGGCATCGCTGGCCGGCGGACAGCCCGCATTCGACGTCAACGTGCACCGGCTGTACAACCCCGAGGGCATCACGCAGTACAACATCGTGCCCGGCCTGATGGGCGTGATCCTGACGATGACGATGGTCATGATGACGGGCCTGGCGATGACGCGCGAACGCGAGCGCGGCACGATGGAAAACCTGCTGGCCACGCCCGTGCAGCCCATCGAGGTGATCTCGGGCAAGATCGTGCCCTACATCTTCATCGGGCTGATCCAGGCCACGATCATCGTGCTGGCCGCGCACTTCGTCTTCGCCGTGCCGTTCCTGGGATCGGTGCTGGCCGTCTACATGGCCGCGCTGCTGTTCATCGCGGCCAACCTGACCGTGGGCATCACGCTGTCGTCGCTGGCCGCCAACCAGTTGCAGGCGGTGCAGCTCACGTTCTTCTACTTCCTGCCCAACATCCTGCTGTCCGGTTTCATGTTTCCGTTCGCGGGCATGCCCACGTGGGCGCAGTGGATCGGCAACGTGCTGCCGATGACCTATTTCAACCGGATGATCCGCAGCATCATGCTCAAGGGCAGCGGCTGGATCGAACTCTGGCCCAACGTCTGGCCCGTGATGCTGTTCACGGTCGTCGTCATGACCATCGCGGTGCGCTTCTACAAGCGCACGCTCGATTGAATACGCGGAGACCTGTCATGCGTATGTATCCCACACGGTTCCCTACCCTGCTTGCCGCGCTGGCCGCGCTGATGGTTGCCGGCTGCGCCGTGGGCCCCGACTTCAAGACGCCCGACGCGCCGACCGATCCGCGCTACACCACCGGGCCGCAGCCCGTGCAGTTGCCTGCGGCCGGCTTTCCCACCCAGACGCTGGCCGCCGGCGACGTGCCCGCGCAATGGTGGACGCTATTCGGCAATCCGCAACTGGACGACACCGTGCGGCTGGCGCTGGCCAACAGCCCCACGCTGACGCAGGCGCGCGCCCGGCTGCGCGAGGCGCAGGAGAACCTGGCCGCGCGTACCGGCGCCACGCAGTTTCCGCAGGTGGATGCCAAGCTCAACGCCACGCGCCAGCAGGTGGACCTGACCTCGGTCGGCATCACGCAGTTTCCAAGCCCCGGCCCGTTCACGCTCTACAACGCCAGCGTGCAGGTGTCGTACGCGCTGGACCTGTTCGGCGGACAACGGCGCGAACTGGAGGGTCTGAGTGCCACCGTCGACTATCAGCGCTACGAACTGGAAGCCGCCCGGCTGTCGCTGGCCGCGAACGTGGCGACCACGGCGATCCGCGAAGCAGGTCTGCGCGCGCAACTGGCCGATACCGTGGCCATCGCGCAAGCACAGGACCGCCAGCTTGGCATCATGCGCGAGCGGCTCAAGGCTGGCGGCGTGGCGCGCGTCGATGTGCAGCGCCAGCAGTCCGAACTGGCGCAGACGCAGGCGCTGATTCCGGGGCTGTCGCAGCAACTGGACGCCGCGCGCCACCAACTAGCGGTCTACACGGGCCAGTCCCCGGGCAGCGCGCAGCTTCCCGAATTCCGGCTCGAAGACCTGCACCTGCCCGAGTCCTTGCCACTGAGTCTGCCGTCCGAACTGGCGCGCCGCCGCCCGGACATCCGCGCGGCCGAGGCGCTGCTGCATCAGGCATCGGCCGATATCGGCGTGGCCACGGCCAACCTCTATCCGCAGATCACGCTGACCGCCAGCGGCGGCACGCAGGAGATGCGCGCACGCGACCTGTTCAACAGCCTGAACATCTGGAGCCTGGCGGCCGGCGTGGTACAGCCCGTGTTTCATGGTGGCGAGTTGCGTGCGCAGAAGCGCGCCAAGGAAGCGGCCTACGAACAGTCGCTCGGCGCCTATCGGCAGGCTGTGCTGCAGGGCCTGCAGAACGTGGCTGACACGCTGCGCGCGCTCGATGCCGACGCCGGCACACTGCAGGCGCGCGCCGACAATGCGCAGCAGACGCGCGACACGCTGGGTATCGTCAGCGAGCAGTACCGGTTGGGGGGTGTGAGTCAGTTCACGGTGATCGATGCGGAACGCCAGGCACGGCAGGCGGCGCTGGATTTGTCGCAGGCGCGGGCGGCAAGGCTCGCGGATTCGGCGGCGTTGATGCAGGCGTTGGGTGGGGGATGGTGGAGTGAGTAGGTTTTGGTTTTGAGGTGATGGTGATTGAGGCGCTGGCCCTGGGCCTGTCAGCGTTTTTGTGTTCAGGGCAGTTAAAGGCTCACCGTCAACTTAGCCGGTGAGCCAGCATTATCTCAGCGATGCGGGGTGGGTGAAGCGTTCCTCATAGAGAATAGCAAACTGGTTCATGGCAGCCTTCCAGTCGTGCGTTGAACTGCCCCACTTGCCGGTGATGTTGCGCAGGGCCAGCCATAGCAGCTTGGTTGCCG
>NZ_BPUO01000003.1 GCF_022179805.1 Cupriavidus pauculus
CACGCGTTGATCCATGAGTGACACTTCCTTCCATGGCATGGCAGGTCTCCAAAAAGACACTGCCGGCCAGTCTAGACGTGTTACCCATGTTCCCGAACGGGTGTTACCTATGTTCCCGGTCTGTACACTCAGGAAGGGGGCCCGCCCTTCTCCGTACGGCTCTAATTCGACCACCCCACAGCCATCCGAATAACAGGCTGGCATGGGTGCCGATCTGATCGCCCGATCACAAGACCTATACGGAGAAGACAGAGCATGAGGAAGCAGCTTTTCGCGCTGGCGGCACTGGCCGCGGCCAGCGCCGAGTCGCACGCGCAGTCCAGCGTCACGCTGTATGGCGTGATCGACGGGTCCATCGAATACGTGAACCGCGTGGCCGCTTCGGCCGCGACGCGACGAGAAACATATCGGCAAGGTCATCGCCGACTTCCGCACCACGGCGCCGGCCAACCAGTTGTGATTCTTCGCCAAGGCCACCGGCGAGACGCGCGTGATCTACACCGACGATTCCGCCGCGCGCGACGCCGGATTCCGCGGGCTGCCGCTGCCGCCCACGTTCCTGTTTTCGCTGGAGTTGGCCAACCCGCCCAGCGGCTGGCGCGAGGATCTGGGCATCGTGACCGAGCGCATCCTGCATGGCGAGCAATCGTTCACCTACCACCGTATGGCGTATGCCGGCGACGTGCTGCACTTTCGCACCACCATCGTCGACATCTACGACAAGAAGAACGGCGCGCTGGAGTTCGTGGTGCGCGAGACGCAGGTGCGCAACCAGGACGACGAGCACGTGGCGGACCTGCGCAGCGTGCTGGTGCAGCGCAACGCCTAGGCCGGAGACATATCAATGAGCTTTCCAACGTACCAACAGATCCAGGTGGGCGACACGCTGCCGCCGCTGACGCTGACCCCGGTCGACCGTACCACGCTGGCGCTGTTTGCCGGCGCGTCGAACGACCACAACGCCATCCTTATCGACATCGACTATGCGCGCCGCGCCGGCATGCCGGACGTCTTTGCGCACGGCATGTTGTCGATGGCCTGGCTGGGCCGCCTGCTGACGCAATGGGTGGACCAGCGCCAGCTCCGTGAATTCGGCGTGCGCTTTGTCGGCATCACGCACCTGGGCCACCGCATCACATGTACCGGCCGCGTGGTCGAGAAATACGAAGCCAATGGCGAGCAGCGCGTAAAGCTGGAACTTCGCACGGCGAACCAGTACGGCGAAACAAGAATCCTGGGCGACGCCGTCGTCGCCCTGTAAGCCCCAAACCAATACCAAAGGAGTGGAAGATATGGGAGCACTGGAAGGCAAGGTGGCGCTGGTCACCGGATCGGGGCGCGGCATCGGCAACGCCATCGCCATGCGGCTGGCACGTGAAGGTGCGCGCCTGGTCATCAACGACCTGGACGCCGAGCCGGCGCACGAAACCGTGAAAACGCTGCGAGACATGGGCGTGGACGCCGTGGCGTGCGTGGGCAACGTGGCCGCGCCGGACTTCGCGGACCGCTTCGTGGGTGCGGCCATGAGCGAGTTCAAGGGCATCGACATCATCGTGAACAACGCCGGCTTTACCTGGGACGACGTGGTGCAAAAGATGAGCGACGAGCAGTGGTACGCGATCCTGGACTGCCACATGACGGCACCGTTCCGCATCCCGCGCGCGGCCTACCCGCACCTGAAGGCACTGCACGCCGCCGACAAGGAAGCCGGCCGCGAGGTGTACCGCAAGATCGTCAATATCTCGTCGACGTCGGCGCTGAACGGCAATGCGGGACAGATCAACTACTCGGGCGCCAAGGCCGGTGTGATTGGCATGACGCGCGCCATGGCTCGCGAATGGGGCCGCTTCAACGTCAACGTCAACGCCGTGGCGTTCGGCCTGATCCGCACGCGGATGACCTCGGCCGACGCCAAGGCAGGTGTCACCGTCAACATCGAGGGACGCGACATTCGCGTGGGCCTGAACCCCGAGATGCTGAAGACCCACGCCCAGCCCACTGGCCGTCGCGGCACGCCCGAGGAAGCCGCCGGTGGCGTCTACCTGTACTGCTCGCCCGACTCGAACTACATCACGGGCCAGACCATCGCCGTAGCCGGTAACCTGCAGTAACTCGCGGGATGCCGAAGCCGCCCGGGCCCGTTATGCGGACCTGGGCGGCTTCGGCTTGGGGAGCAAGACTCAGAAGTAGAAGTTGGCCGACAGCTCCGCCGAACGCGGGCGGCCCAGCAGCCATTGCTGGCCACCGTTCGAGAACGATTCGGCGTAGTCGCGGTTGAACAGGTTGTAGACCCGCAGCGTCAGCGCGGCCTGCTTCGACACACGCCACGACAGCGCGGTATCGACCGTCGTATAGCTCGGCACGCGTACCTTGTTCGCCGTGTCGGCGTAGCGGCCACCCACGTAGCGCAGGCCCGCGCCGAACGTCCACTGCGGGATGAAGTTCCAGGTCAGCCACGCGTTGGCCGCCTGCTGCGGCACGCTGGTCGGCACATTGCCGGCGCGCGATACCAGCACGCCGCCCACCGATTCGTTGAAATCGTCATAGCGCGCACGCAGCACCGTGCCGTTCACATCCAGGCGCAGCCCGCGCACCACTTCCACACTAGCCGACGCCTCCAGCCCACGCGACGACTGCTCGCCCACCTGCTGGGTAATGGTCGGATTGGCCGGGTCGCGCGAGAGGAGGTCGTTCTTGCGGATCTCGTAGGCCGCGAACGTCCATTCGCCACGATTGCCCCAGAACACCTGCTTCACGCCCACTTCCACCTGCTTGCCGGTGGCCAGATTGAAATTGCGCTGCGCGTCGGACGTGGTGATCAGCGCGCCCAGCGGATCGGTGGCCGTGGCGTACTGCGCATAGACCGACAGGCTCGGCGTGAACTGGTACACCGTGCCCACGCGCCACGTGGTGTTGGCGAAGGTCTTTTCCCAGCCGGCATTCGACAGCAGGTCGGTGCGGTACAGCGTGGCGTGGTCAAAACGCACCCCGCCGATAACCGACCACTGCGGCGTGAACGCAATGCGGTGCTCGCCGAACAGTGCGTACTGCGTGGTATTGGTGCGGAAGCGCGGCGACGTGACAATGCCCGGCGGGCTGAAGAACAGGCCCGGATCGAAGTTGTACGCATTGACCGTCGACGATCCGCCATACGGCGAGTTGTTCGAATGCGTGAAGTTGATCTTGTTGATGTCGAAGCCGACCGTCGTGGCGTTGTCCATCCCGAACAGGCGGCTCTTGACCGTCATGTCCGCGCGGTTGCCCACCTGTTCCTGGTCGTGCAGGATTTCGAGATAGTCGGTGCGGCGCACCTGCGAGGTAGCGGGCAAGAACGAGTATGTCTCGCTGTCGCGCCAATGGCGATGGCTGGTCAGGTAATAGAACTGGTTGCGCACCGTGACGCGGTCGTTGGGCGTCCATTCGGCGTTCAGGCGCGTCCAGCGGTCGCGGTAGCTGATTTGCGCGTCGCCGACGTTGTAGTTCTTCTTGCGCAGCGAGGTGTCCAGGCTGCCGTTGACCAGCGGCGTGCCCAGGTATTGCTGCGGATGCTGGGTGCCGTCGTCATAGGACAGCGCCAGGTTGAAGTCCGGGTTGATATCCAGCCGTACGGACGCCGACACCATCAGGTTGTTCGAATCGCCGCGATCGACCCAGCCGGCCGAGCGGTTGTAGGCCGTGGCGAAGCGGTACGACAGGTTGTCATTGACCTTGCCGCCGCTGTCGAACGCCACGCGCGCGGTCTTCTCGGTGCCGCCGGTGATCTGGAGTTCGTTCTCGATGGGCCCGCGGATCGGCTTCTTCTGCACCACGTTGACCACGCCGCCGATGGCGCCTTCGCCATACATCACCGACGCCGGGCCGCGCAGCACTTCGATACGATCCACGGACCAGGTATCGAACGGGAACGTGACCGTGCCCGATGCCACGTACATGCGCGTACCGTCGAGCAGTTGCATGACCGAGCCCTGCCCCGCGAACCCGCGCGCCGCCAGCGAGGTGCCGCCGTTGCCGGGTGCCGGGTTGGCCGTGATGCCGGTGGCGCGGGTCACCGCCTCGCGCACGGACTGGTCGCCGCGCGCACGGATCGTCTCGCCGCTGAGCACTTCCACGCTGGCCGGCGTTTCCAGCGGCGTCAGGCCCAGCCGGCTGCCGGTGTATTCGGGCTTCGACAGGGTCAGGCCAGGCTGGGCGGCCTCGCTGACCGTGACGGCCGGCAAGCTCGTGTGCCGGGATTCCGATGCCGACTCCTGGGCCAGTACCCAAGGCATGTTGAAACTGGCGACGGTGCCGACGGAGGCCACCAGCACACGCGAGCGTCGTCCACGCGCGGGACGCAGCAAGGGCTGATGGGATTGGAAAGTTTGGGCCGTGCGCGGGCGGCCAGCGGTATGCGCGGACAGGTTGTATTTCATCGTGAAGCCGAGCGACCCCGCCCGGGCAATGAGAGTCGATGATGACAACAGGCCGGTATCCGGGCTTGCAGGCTGGAGGCTTCCGCCTCCGGGACACCATCGCCTTCCCGCGCCGGCAAATGCCGTTGCGCAGTGACTGTCAATCCCGAACCGGGGATCGACCTGATGGGTCCTGAACCAGCTTACCGTTGCGGGGGCAGCACAGGCTGGCCGAGGGTCGGCATTCCTGTTTCCCGTTTAACCAATGGGATCTTCCATCGGCACCTGCATCACGTACGGCACGCAAGAGGGTGCGTGCCGCGGGCGCATTCTACGCGTAACACACTGTCAGCGGCCCGATACGTGGCAGAAACAACAGTGCGGCATTCGGCCGCTCAGCGGCTGGCGGCGTCGGCCATCGCCAGGTACTCGTGGATCTGGGCGATCACGGCGGCCCCTTCGCCAATCGCGCCGCCGACACGCTTGACCGATCCCGAGCGGACATCGCCCACGGCGAATACGCCGGGGACGCAGGTTTCCAGGGCCGAGGGCTGACGCTCGTCGGAACCCTTGTGGCCCAGGTCCGGCCCGGTGAGCACAAACCCGGACCGGTCGGTGTGCACGCCGCATTCGGCCAGCCACGACGTTTCCGGTTCGGCGCCGACGAAGAGGAACACGTTCCTGAGGGACTTCTTCTCGGTGGCCCCGCTGTGACGGTCTTGCCAGGTGACGCCCACCAGCCCGTTGCAATCGCCCTTGTGCAACTCCACGATTTCGGTGAAGGGCCGTATCTCGATGTTGTGGGCGGCCGCGATCCGGTCGATCAGATACCGCGACATGCTGGCCTTGAGCCCTGCCCCGCGCACCAGCACATGCACCTTCGACGCATGCTGGGACAGAAACACCGCCGCCTGTCCCGCCGAATTGCCGCCGCCGACCAGCGCCACTTCCGCTTGGGCGCACATTCTTGCCTCGATGGCCGAGGCCCAGTACCACACGCCGCGCCCTTCATAGTCCGACAGCGTAGGCACCTCGGGGCGACGATATCTCGCACCGCTGGCAATCACGACGACGCGCGTGCGCAGCCACCGGCCATCGGTCAACTGAATCCGCAACGCGTGGTCACCCCCGTCGCGCACGCAATCAAGCCTGCGAACCTCGGCCGGGATCAGGATCTCCGCGCCGAACTTCTCGGCCTGCACATGCGCGCGCCCGGTCAGCGCCGCACCCGATATGCCCGTGGGAAAGCCCAGGTAGTTCTCGATCCGCGCGCTGGCGCCGGCCTGCCCGCCATACGCGCGCCGATCCAGCACCACCACGTGCAATCCTTCGGACGCCGCATACACCGCCGTCGCCAAGCCCGCCGGGCCCGCGCCCACTACCGCCACGTCGAAGGTCTCGTGCCGTTCCTCGGTATCAACCATGCCCATGCAGCGGGCCAGCGCTGCTTCGCTGGGGTTGACCAGCACCGAGCCGTCGGGACACACCGCCACCGGCTCGCTGGGCGCCGCGCCATACTCCTCGATCAGCGCCGCCGCAGCGGCATCGTCGCGCGCGTCGAGCACGCGGTACGGCTCTCCGTTGCTGCGCAGGAATCCCTCAAGCCGCAGCAGGTCGGCCGACCCGACGCGGCCAATCAGCACCGGCCCGCTGGCGGCCCACTCGATCAGCGAGACGCGCCGCAGGATCAGGGCGCGGATCAACCGCTCGCCGAGATCGGCTTCGGCCACGATCAGCGCGCGCAGTTGCCGGGGCGGTACCAGCAGCGCTTCCACACGCCCCACGGCCACCGCGTCGACGAGTGACGGCTTGCCGGACATCGAACCCAGTTCGGCCGCAAAGTCGCCGCGTCCAAACTGGACGATGGGCCGCGCGTTGCCCAGGCCGTCGCGCTGGATGATGGCGACGGTACCGTTCAGGATCAGGAACATGCCGGGCGTGCGCACGCCGGTGGTCTGCAGATGCACGCCGGACTCAAACGTCTGCCGCGTGCCGAAGCGCAGCATGCGCTCGATCTCTGCCTCCGTGATCTGCGGATACATCTGATGGCGCCGCGAAGTCATTGTGCTGGGGGCGTCGCTTGTCATCGTATGGACTCCAGTGCGGGTTGCCGGTCGGCCGTCCGCAAACGGACGGGACGCTTAGACCTGTTAGGAGTTGGTAGCCCATCGATGGACGCAAGGCAAGGCGTTCCCGCATGCCGCAAGCGGGAAGCAACGCGTGGCTATGCAGCGCCCGCGTTGAACCGGTGCACTGGCCACTGCCCGCTCTCGACCAGCCTGCGGGTGATCGCCAGCAGGCATTGCCATACCGTCGTCACGGCCAGAGAGGCCGGCAGCGCAGCGGCCCGGCACAGGTACACCTGGCGCGTAATGCCGGCTTCGGCGATCTGGCCGCACGATACGATTCCGGCACGCCATTCCTCCTGCACCGAGGCGTGCGACAGGATCGTAAAGCCGGCGCCCGCCGCTGCCAGGGCGATGAGCTCCGGGATCGCGTTCACCTCGGCAATGACTTGCAGCGCGGTGTCATGGGACGCACTGAAGCGGTCGATGAGGCTGCGCAAGCCATGCAGGCCGGCGGGGAGGATCAGCGGATATTGGCTTAACCCGGAGAACGGCACGCTGATCGCGGAATCGATGCCGCCCGAGCCGCATGCGGACAGCATGCCCGGTGGCCCGACCAGCAGCAGCAGCTCTTCGAGCACACGATCGGCGCGCAACCCCGGGTCCGGGGTCCCGCCGAATGTCATGCCGATATCCAGGTGGCCGGTCAGCAGCCCTTGCGGGATGTACCCCGTGCTCTGCTCGATGATCTGCAGGTCGATCCCGGGCCATTCAGCACAGACCTCCTTCACCAGCGGCACGGTCAGCAGCTTTGCCAGCGACTGCGGCAAGCCCACGGCCACCCTGCCCTGCGGCTGCTTGATTGCCGTCCTGACTTCCTCGTAGGCAACATCCACCCGCTTCAGGATATCGATCGCGTGCGCCC
Organism: Cupriavidus pauculus; assembly: GCF_022179805.1. GTDB lineage: Bacteria > Pseudomonadota > Gammaproteobacteria > Burkholderiales > Burkholderiaceae > Cupriavidus > Cupriavidus pauculus_E. The sequence continues at coordinate 7,383 of NZ_BPUO01000003.1, forward strand.
GCAGCAGCTCGCCGGCCGCCGTCGTCACCACGCCCCGGGGCGTGCGTTCCAGCAGCGCGGCACCAAACTCCTCCTCGAGGTTCTTCATCTGCAGGCTCAGCGCGGGCTGGGCGATGTGCAGGCGCTCGGCCGCCCGGGAAATCGAGCCGGCGGCGCACACCGTGACGAATCCCCGCAGGGTTCGAAGTTCAAGCGGCATGGGCATCCCTCACCAATTCATCCACTAGTTCATCCATCAATCCATATCGAAATCTTATATCGGCTATCCGAAACCTGTCTTGTACTTATATCACGCCTCTCGGCATCCTGTTCGCAAATCACAGGAGACAAGGATGAATCCGATACGACGCACCCTGGTGCTGGGAGCGGCCGCCGCCATGGTGGCCGGCCCCGTTTTCGCGGCCGACTGGCCGAGCAAGCCGGTACGGATCGTGGTGCCCTTCGCCGCCGGCGGGCCTACCGACTTCATCGCGCGTCTGCTGGCCACGGCCTTGTCCCGCGAACTGGGACAGCCGGTGGTCATCGACAATCGCCCCGGCGCCAGCGGCAATATTGGCGCCCAGCATGTGCTCGACAGCGGCGCCGACGGCTACACGCTCCTGCACAACACCGTGGCCATGCAGGCCGTGAATCCGTTGATGTACCCGCACGCGCGTTTCCAGCCAGGCCGCGATTTCGTGCCCATCGCCACGACGGGCTCCATGCCAAACGTGCTGGTCGTGCACCCCGACAAGCTCGGCGCCAGCACGCTTGCGGACCTGGTCCGCTTGGGCAAAGCCAAGTCCGATGCCCTGACCTACGCCACGTTTGGCGCCGGCACGTCACCGCATATCTACGGGGCGCTACTCCAGAAGGCGGCGGGATTTCACGCGGTGGCCGTGCCGTACAAGGGCAGCTCTCCCGCGCTGACCGACGTGATGGCCGGCCAGGTGGATTTCGTCTTCGACTCGTTCACCACCTGTATCGGGCAGATCCAGGGCGGCAAGCTGAAGGCCCTGGCAATCACGGCGTCGCAGCGATCCCCGATGCTGCCCGATGTGCCGACCTTGAAGGAGGCGGGCTATCCCAGCGTCGACCTGAAGTTCTGGTTCTCGTTGCAGGCATCTGCGCAGACGCCCAAGCCAGTGGTCGACCGCCTGCGCGCGGCCGCGGCCAAGGCAGTCAACGACCCCGAATACGTCGCCGCGCTGCGCAACCGTGGCGCCGAACCGATGCCGACACGCCCCGACCAGCTCGTCGACTTTGTCCGCCACGACACCGAGCGCTGGACCAAAGTGGCGCGCGGACTCGGCATCCAGCCGGAATGAACAAGGAAAGCAAGCGATGCAACCACTGAAAGGCATTCGGGTCCTGGACCTGAGCAAGGTCCTGGCCGGCCCGCTTTGCGGCCAATACCTGGGCGAACTGGGCGCCGACGTCATCAAGGTCGAGCCGCCTGGGTTTGGCGACGACACGCGCGGCTGGCTGCCGCAGGACGCGGGCCAGTCCGCCGTGTTCATGGCGGTCAACCACAACAAGCGCAGTATTGCGGTGGATCTCAAGACCGAAGCCGGCCAGCGCATCGTGCAGCAACTGGCGGCCGATGCCGATGTCGTGCTGCAGGGCTTTGGCGGCGGCACCGCGGCAAAGCTCGGTGTGGACCATGCAACGCTGTCTGCCCTGAATCCACGACTGATCTATTGCGAAATCTCGGGCTACGGCCGCGATGGCCCGCTGGGCAACGAACCTGGCTACGATGTCATGCTGCAGGCGTTCAGCGGCATGATCAGCACGATGGGCGACCCCGGCGGCAAGTTCGCGCGCGCCAGCTTTTCGCCGGTCGATATCGGAACGGGGATGCATGCGCTTAGCGGCATCCTGGCCGCCCTGCTGGAACGGCACAACACCGGCACGGGCACCTATCTCGAAGTGGCGCTCATGGAGACCGCGCTCGGCTTCATGGGATACATGGCGCAGAACTTCTGGCGCAGCGGCAAGGTGCCGGAACGGATGGGCACCGCGCATCCGTCGATGTCTCCCTACCAGGCGTTCGAGACGGCCGACGGCCCGCTGATGCTTGGTGTTGGCAATGACGCCCAATGGAAACGCTTCTGCGCCGTCGCCGGCCTGGAGGAATGGGTCGATCACCCGGACTTTGCCACCAATGCCGCGCGGGTCCGGAACTTCGCCCGTACCGTGGCCCTGGTGCAGTCGCGCCTGGCGACCCAGCCCCTGGCTTACTGGCTGGAACAGCTCCGGCGCATCGGCGTGCCTTGCTCCCCGATCCAGACCCTGGACCAGGCGCTGGCGCACCCACAGGTAAAAGCCCGCCAGTTGATCGTGGAAACAGAACATCCGGTGCTGGGCACCGTGTCGAATGTCGGCCTGCCTATCCGCTTTCGCCGCGAAGCGCGCCAGGCAAGCCGCCACGCGCCGCTGCTGGGCGAACACACCGACGACATCCTGCGCGAAGCGGGCTTCACCCCGGAACAGATCGACGGCATGCACCGTGCCGGTACGGTTACCCGCGCCAATCCATGATGCAAACGCCCATGTCCCTGGTTACCTACACCGTCCGCGACCACGTCGCCGAAATCCTGCTCGACAACGCGCCGGTCAATGCGCTGACCGTACCGATGGTCGATGCGCTGATAAAAGCCCTCGATCGCGCCGCCTCCGACGAGGCAGTGCGCGCGGTCATCATTGCCAGCGCCGTGCCAAACCGCTTCTGCGCAGGGCTCGATATCGCAGCCCTGCAGGGCGCGTCGTCCGACACCGTTCACACGCTGCTGGACAAGCTCTACGTCCAGCTTTCGGAGGCCCAGCACCGCCTGGGCAAGCCGTCTATCGCGGCGGTAAGCGGCGCGGCGCGCGGCGGCGGCATGACCCTGGCGATTTCCTGCGACCTGATCGTGGCCGCCGACGATGCCAGCTTCGGCTATCCGGAGATCGATGTCGGCATGCTGCCCGCCATTCACTTCACGCACCTGCCGCGCATCGTCGGACGCCACGTCGCCTTCGATCTGCTCTTCACCGGCCGCTCTTTTGCCGCGCACGAAGCGCAGGCGCTGCACCTGGTCAACCGGGTCGTTCCGCCAGGACAGGTACTCGAAGCAGCGCGGTCGCTGGCTGCCACGCTGGCCGCCAAGTCGCCGTCGGCCATGCGCATCGGCCGGGCCGCGTTCCACCGGGCGGCCGACAGCGACTACCGTCGCGGCGTGTGGTACGCGGTGGATACGTTCTGCCGCGTCGCGGCGACCGACGATGCACGCGAAGGCATCGCGGCGTTCGTGGAAAAGAGGCGGCCAGTCTGGGGGTAGAGGCAGAGGCGAACAGGGGGGCCGTCACGCCCCGCGCCCGCCATGCACCGGCGCCCCACCCTGCTCCATCCGTGCGCTCAGGATCGTGCCGGTGGTCGATTCGGTCATCAGCAGGGTCTTGCCGTCCGGGCCGCCGAAGCAGAGGTTGGTCAGCGACGCGCCCACCGGAGTGCGGATCACCTCGACCGGCTCGGCGCGGTGGCTGAGCACCCAGACGTACCCCAGCCCGGGATTGGCCACCAGCAGGCAACCGTCGGCGCGCATCGTCAGGCCGTCGGGGCCGCTCGGGCCGTACGACGTGAAGAACTGCCCGACCTTGCTGACCGAGCCATCGGCTTGCAGGGGCACGCGCCACACGCAATTGCCGCGTGTCATGGCCACGTACAGCACGCGCTCGTCGGGCGACAGCACTAGGCCGTTCGGGCTTGGCGCGTTGGTCAGCAGCGCATCGAGCCGGCCGTCCGGCGACAGGCGATAGACGCGGCCCGTGGGATCGTGCATGCCGGTCTGGCCCTGATCAGTGAAGTACAGGTTGCCTGCCGCGTCGAAGGTCAGGTCGTTGACGCCGCGAAAGCGTTCCGAATTCCGGCGTTCCAGAAGCGGGGTGACCGTGCCGGTGCGGGCATCGAGCCGCATCAGGCCGTTGCGGTAGTCGGTGATCAGGAAGTCGCCGTCGGCCATGCGCTTCATGCCGTTGGGCTCGCCGTCGTACTCGGCCACCAGTTCCCAGTCGCCCTGCATCGACACGCGGAAAACACGGCCGTAGGGAATGTCGGTCACCCAGAGGTGGCCATCTGACCAGACCGGGCCTTCGAGGAACGAATCGGTGACGGCCCCGCCGCGATTGGCGCGCGACCAGGCGTTGTCCCGATCCTGCCGGCGAAACGAGTCCGGCAGCCTTGAAAGTACCGTGGCATCACGTACGACAGGTGGCTGAAGCAGCAGCATGATGAGTTCCGCGAGGTGATTGGCGTGGTTATACCCGTGGTTAAACCTGTGGTTAAACCCTTTACTGCCGCTCGATATTGGCCTTCTGCGCGACGGGTGCCCACTGTGCGGTCTCGCGCTGGATCAGCTGCGCAAAGGCGGGGCTGTCCAGATTGCCCGGCTGCGAACCCATCTGCGCCAGGAAGTCCTTCATGTCGGGTGCCTGGAGCGCCTTGTGGATTTCGGCCTGCAGGCGGGCGATAACGTCCTGGGGCGTGCCCTTCGGCGCAGCCAGGCCCGACCAGTTGAACAGGCTGAAGGCCGGCACGCCGGCTTCGGCAAACGTGGGCACGTTCGGAAACACCGCGACCCGGCTCTTGCCGCTGATGCCCAGCAGGCGCATCTGGTTGCCCTTGACCGGCGCGAGCGCGGTGGGCGTGGACACCACCAGCAGGTCAACGCTGCCGCCCAGCAGGCCAATCATCGCTTCGCCAGCCCCCTTGTATGGCACGTGCATCAGCTTGATGCCCGCCGCCTGCTGGAAAGCCTCGGCCGCAAAATGCGGCGAGCTGCCCGGGCCACCAGTGCCGAACGTCACCTCGCCCGGATGCGCCTTGGCATAGCTGACGAGCGAGGCCAGGTCCTTGAAGCGCGAATCGGCCTTGACGCCAAGCACCACCGGCGAGAATGCGAACGGTGCGATGGGCACCAGCGCGGTCTGGTGGTCCCAGTTCAGTTTCTTGAAGACGTAGGGCAGCGTGGTGTACGAGTTGTCGTTGGCCAGCAGCGTGTAGCCATCGGCGGGCGCGTTGACCACCTGCGTGGTGCCGATCGTGCCGGACGCACCGGGCTTGTTCTCCACGACAAAGCTCTGGCTCGTCTGCACGGTGAGCTTCTGCGCGATCTTGCGCGTCACTACGTCGACGGCGCCGCCCGGTGGATTGGGTACGACAATGCGCACGGGCTTGTCGGGATAGGCGGCAAGCGCGGGGGTGGCTGCCACGCCCAGCAGCGTGGCGACGATGGCAAACAGAGGTACGGCACGATCCAACATTGTGGTCTCCTGCAGTCGCGGTGGCGGAGGCCCGGTCACGCGGTCATTGCGCCGGACCTGCCCCACGACGATTTTCAATTCATTCTTGCTTCAATCCATTCAAGCCGGAATTGCGGCGGCCTGCAGTACTGCGATCACGTTCTTCGCGGCGCCCACGCCCATGTTCACGTAGGCCGCGTCGCTGACGCCGCCAATGTGCGGCGAGAGGATCAGGTTCGGCACCTGCTGAAACGGATGCGGCACGGGCATCGGTTCCACCGCAAAGCTGTCCAATCCGGCTGCGTACAGCTTGCCGCTCGCCAACGCCTCGGCCAGTGCGGGTTCGTCGATCAGCCCGCCGCGTGCGGTGTTGACCAGGATGGCGCCATCCTTGAACGTCGCCAGCGTTTCCCGGTTCAGCATGCCGCGGCTTTCTTCGGTCAGCGGGCAATGCAACGAGACCACATCCGACTCGCGGTATAGCTGCGCCAGGTCCACCAGCGTCACACCTTCGGGCGCCGACTTTGCGAACGGATCGAACGCGATCACTTGCATGCCCAGCGCCACGCCCGTGGCTGCCGCACGGCGTCCAATCTCGCCCAGGCCCACCACACCAAGCGTACGGCTGTTCAGTTCGATGGTCCTGTGCGTCGACTTGTCCCAATGGCCCGCGCGCATGCGGTCGTTCAGTTGTGGCACCGCTTTCGCGCAGGCCAGGATCAGCGCCCAGGCATGCTCGGCCACCGCTGCCGCATTGGCGCCGACGGCTGCCTTGACGGCAATGCCGCGCTCGGCCGCGGCCTTCTGGTCGATCACGTCGATGCCGCTGCCGTGCTTGGAGATGACCTTCAGCGACGGTGCGGCGTCCATCACGGACGGGCCGATCTTGCCGTAGCGAACGATGATGGCGACGGGGTCCTTTTCCTGCGCCAGCGCCACGACGGTGTCTTCACTGCATTGCTTGCCGGCAAAGCAGACCTCGAAGTCCGCGAGCAGCGCTAGCGCCTGCGGCGCGAGGTCGTTGCCGGTGACCAGCACGACGGGTTTCTTCACGGTGCTCACAGCGATTCACCCTCGGCCAGCACGCCGGCCGCGCGCAACTCTTTGTCCAGCCAGCCCGGACGCAGGTCGCCGGCCTTGATCGCGGCAATGCGCTTGGCTTCGGCATCCACCTTCTTCTGCGCCAGTTCGAGGATCGCGGGCACGTCTTCGCGCGGGATGACCACCACGCCGTCTGCATCGCCGACGATCAGGTCGCCCGGATTGACTGCCACGCCAGCGACCGAGGCCGGCCAGTTCACCAGGCCGCCGATGGCCTTGGTGGGGCCGCACGGGTTGGTGCCGGCCGAGAACACCGGGAACGCGCCCTGCGCAAGTTCGTGCGAATCGCGCACCGCGGCGTCGATCACAAAGCCTGACAGGCCCGATTCCTGCGCCTGCGTGGCCATGATTTCGCCGCACAGCGCGGCGGTCTGGTCGCCCTTGCCGTCCACCACGATGACATCGCCCGGCTTGGCGATGGCCAGGCCCACGTGGAACATCAGGTTGTCGCCGGGACGCACTTCGATGGTCAATGCCGGGCCGCACACCTTCATGGCCGGCGACAGGCCCTGGACGCGTGCATTCAGCGTGCCGCGACGGCCCACCACGTCCGCCAGGATGGCGGCCTGGAAGTGCGATGCACGCTCGACCAGTTCAGGCGAAACGCGCTCGAAATCGCGACGGATCGCGGGGGATGCTTTGGCTTGGGTGCTCATGTGCTGCTCCAGATATGACGGTCGAACAAGGGGGCGTAACAAAGGGGACAAAAAAAGGGGCTGCCGGCGGATCTCACTTCGCGGAAGCGATCTTCCAGAGGCTTTCGAACTTGCCGCGCTGCGTGGCCATGTGCTGGGTCCATGCCGCGCCAGACAGATAGGAGATGCCGCGCACCTCGTTGACGGCGCGGGCCAGGAATTCGGGGTCCTTGGTTGTGGCTTCGATGGCGTCCTGCAGGCGCCGCGCCACGTCCGGCGGCAAGCCGCGCGGCGCCGCGAAGCCGCGTTCCGACGAAATCACGATGTCCAGCTTCTGCTCCCGGGCCGTCGGCACATCCGCCACCAGGCCGGGACGGCGTTCGTTGCCCAGCTGGGCCAGCGCCTTGACGTCCTTCGATGCACGATCGGCTTCGGTGTACTCCGTGGTGCTCATCGCCATCAGGTCGATGTGGTGGCCTAGCAGGCTGGTCTTGGTCTGCGACGTGCCGGCGAACGGGATGTGGTTGACCTTGGCGCCGGTGGCCTGCTGCAGCGCCAGTGCGGCCATGTGGCCGTTCGTGCCAATGCCGTTGCTGCCCATCGACAAACCCTCGGGATTGGCCTTGAGCTGCTTCACCACGTCTGCCATCGATGCCAGCTTGCTGTCGCCGGCCACCACGAACATGGCCGGATCGTCGATCACGCGTGCCAGCGGCACGATGGCGGCCACGTCGTACTTCGGCTTGCGCTGGATGGGAATCGTCAGCAGCGAAGGCGTGGACACGATGCCGATCGTGTAGCCGTCGGCCGCCGCACGCGACAGCGACGAATAGGCAATCTCGCCCGATGCGCCCGGCTTGTTCACGACGATGATTCGGGCCTTGCCGCCCAGGTGCTTCTGCAGGTAAGGCGCCATCGCACGGGCCAGCAGGTCGGTTCCGCCGCCGGCCGCAAAACCGACATACACCTCGATCGGCCGGTCATCCGGCCACGCGGCGTGCGCGGACATCGCGGTGGTTGCCAGTGCGGCTAGCAAGAGGGATCGGGCTGCGTGCATCGTTGTCTCCGTTTTGTCGCGTTGTACGATGTACAACTGCGTTTCATTACTGTGAGACAACTATAGTCGGATACAGTCCTCGCTCCACTTGTCGTTTACCCGTGTACGCTACAAAATATCGTTGTACACAGTACAATGCCTAAAACGTGGACAGGATCGAACAATGAGTAATCACGGGGTAGCCGCCGTCGAGAAGGCGCTCGGTTTGCTGGACTGCTTCCGGCTCGGCGCCGAGATCCAGTCGCTCGCGCAGCTTTCCAGCACCTCCGGCATGCACAAGACCACCGTTTTCCGGCTGCTGAATTCGCTGGAGCGGATGAGCTATGTGGTGCGCACCGCCGATGGCCGGTATGCGCTGGGGCCGCGCGTGCTCTACCTGGGCAAGCTTTACGAGCAATCTTTCCAGTTGGGATCGGTCATCGAACCGGTGCTGCAGGAACTGGCGCTGGCCACCAGGGAAAGCGCGTCGTACTACGTGCTGCACGGCGACGAGCAGCGCATGTGCCTGTACCGCGCCGAGCCCAGCGAAGGATTGCGGGAGACCCGCCTGCCGGGCACCATCCTGCCGCTGGACGACACCGCAATCGGGTCCGTACTCAAGTATTGGGGCAAGGCAGAGGAATCGGCGCGGCGAGACGAACCGCTGCCGTGGTTCACCTCTGGCGTGCGGGACGTCTACACCGCGGCATTTGCGACGCCATTGTTCGGCGCCGGCGACAAGTTCATGGCGTCGCTCACGCTATCCGGACCGGCCACGCGCCTGCAGGCAGCGGATCGCGGCGAGATTGCCCGCGTGCAACTAGTGGCGGCTGCCAAGTTGTCCAGGCTGCTCGGCGCGAGTTCGGCGTGGTGCGAGAAGGTCTACAGCACCGGCAACTACGTCCACGACTGAATCCCCTGCTCGCCAATCAACCGCCTTCGGCAAACCACCGCAACAGCAACTGATTGACTTCAGCCGGACGCTCGTATTGCACCCAGTGTCCGGCGCCAGGCACCAGGCACCATTCCCGATTCGGCGAGTCGCCCGCGATCTGCTGCGCCGCGTCGACGGGATGGGCCGTGACGTCGTGCTCGCCCCAGATCAGCAGCGTGGGGCCCTGGTAGCTGTCGAGGGCCGGCTCCAACAGCGGGCCGCGCGAGATGGCCTTGCTGCGAAACCGCGTGGCAAGGCAACTCTGCTCATGCACGCGCAGCGCGAGCGGGTCGATGTTTGCCGCGTCGTGGAGCATCAGCACGGCGAGATTGTGCCGCAATCCATCCAGCATCTGCGTGCGGTCTTCGCTGCGCCATTCGATCATTTCGGTCTGCTGGCGCCGCTTGCCGCCGTGCCCCGCCGACCCCAGCAGGGCCAGCTTGCCGATGTTCGGCAACGCCGCCGCCAGGCGCGCGGCCACGAGACCGCCAAACGAAAAGCCCGCCAGACCGAAATCGTCGGCGGTGCCAAACCAGTCTTCGAGACTGCGCGCAACCGCCTCGACCAGCCGCTCCAGGCGATCGGCGGCGCGCGGATCGCCGTCGAGCGCTGCGGAGTCGCCAAACCCAGGCAGGTCCGGCAACAAGAGCGTGTGCTGCCGGCTCAGCGCCTCGATATTACGCACCCAGTGCAGCCAGCTACCGTGACCGCCATGGATCAGCACCAGCGGCGTCCCCCTGCCGATTTCGCGCCAGACAATCTCCGTGGGGCCCGAGCGGTCCCTGCGGAGCGTGGTCATCGCGCCAAGCCGGCCGAGGATCGCGTCCGGGCCAGCCGTGGAAGTCGCCGCCGGTTTCATCGTCAGGCCTGCAGCACCAGTGCATCCACCGCCAGCACGCCCTGGCCTTCCGGCAGCACCATGAGCGGGTTGACCTCGGCTTCGGCAATGCGCAGGTCCGGCTTCACAGCGAGCTGCGACAGCGCGGATACGGCCTTCGCCAGCGCTTCGAGATCGCCCTTCTGCTTGCCACGCAGCCCGGAAACCGTCTTCAGCGCCTTCACCTCGGCGATCATGTCGCGCGCCACGTCAACCGTCACCGGCGCCAGGCGGATGCTGCGGTCGCGCGCCACTTCGGCCCAGATGCCGCCTGCCGCAAGCATCACAATCGGCCCGGCTTCCGGATCGACGCGATAGCCGACCAGCACTTCGGTCAAACCCTTCGTCATCGGCTGGACCAGCACTTCGTCGCAGCGCTTGTCGGCCGCACGCTCGCGCAGGTTGTCGCGCAGCGTCGACAAGGCCGATTCCAGTTCGCGCTGGTTCTGGATGCCCAGCACTACGCCGCCGACTTCGGTCTTGTGCAGAATCTCGGGCGAGCACACCTTGGCGACGACCGGGAAGGCAAACGGCAGCGTGCTGGCCGGACCCGCCAGCGGCATGGTCACTGCCGGCGCGTGCGGAACACCCAGCCGATCCAGTACGGCGTAGGCCTGTGCTTCGCTCAGCGGCTTGGCACTGCTCAAGTCTCCGGCGTCCAGCGGTTGCTGGCCCGGCGCGCGGCGCGCGAACAGCGACGCAATGGCATCGGCGCAGGCCTCGGGCGAGCGGAAGCAAGGCACGCCGGCCTCCGTCAGTGAACGCAGCGCTTCGGGGGCATCGGGCACCAGCATCGCCGCCAGCGGTTTGCTGCTGGATGCACTGTCGATGATCGGCTTGACCGCCAGGTGCGGCTGGAAGCGTGCGGACGACCCCACCACGGCCAGCACGACGTCGAATTCCGGCGCGTCGAACATGATGTCGAGCGCGCCCTTCATGACGTTGTAGTTCGTACCGGCCAGCGTCAGGTCCAGCACCCGGCCCGGCGACACGCCAATGCCGGCGGCCTCGAACCTGGCCAGCGTCTCCGCCGACACCGGCTCGACGACCACGTCGCGGATGCCGAGCTGGTCCACCGCCATTGCCGCACCGCCGCCGGTGGTCGTCACCACGCCCACGCGGCGAAGCGAAGAATCCCGGGTCGGCAGCGGAATGCGCTTGGCCAGCGGGAAGGTCTCCAGCAATGCCTCAAGGATGCCAACGCGGGCGATGCCCAGGTCCTTGAGGAAGGCATCGGCAATGTCATCCTCACCGGCGAGCGCGCCGGTGTGCGTGGCGGCCATCTCCGCAGCCGCAGCCGACCGGCCCAACTTGTAGGCAATGACCGGCTTGCCACGCTTGGCCGCTTCCACGGCAAAGGCACGCAGTTGATCGCCATGGTGCAGGGTTTCCAGGAACAGCAGGTAACCCTCGATCGAAGGATCGTCGAGCGTGGCCGAGCAGATCTCGCCAACGCACAGGTCCGCCTCGCCGCCGACCGACACGAGCCCGGCAAACCCTACCCCGCGCGCCTTGCCGCGCGAGACCAGCGCGCCGATCATGCTGCCGCTGTGCGATGCCACGAACACCTTGCCGCGCGGCAATTCCGGTTCGGCAAACGCGGCATTGGCGGTCAACACCAGTCCCGCGCCGGGATTGATCACGCCCAGGCTGCTGGGCCCCAGCACGCGGATGCCGGTCTCCTTCGCCAGCACGCGCAGCGCCTGCTCGCGCGCCGCGCCTTCCGGCCCCGATTCCGAGAATCCGCTGGCCAGGATGGTGACTACCTTCACGCCCAGCCGCGCGCATTCGGCCACCGCTTCGAGCACAGTGCTGGTCGGGGTCAGGATGAAGACGTGCTCCGGCACCTCGGGCAGCGCTGCCAGGCTCGCGTAGGCCGTCTCGCCCTGCACCGTCTCGCGGTTCGGGTTGATCGGATAGATCCGGCCCTGGAAACCCGCCGCGCGCAGGAACTTCAGCGGCCGGCCGGCGGTTTTTCCGGCATCGTCCGACGCGCCATACAGCGCCACGCTGGCTGGGGCCAGCAGCGCCTGGGCCAAGGTTGCGTCTGCGCGGGTGGAGGCGGGAGCGGAAGTATTCATGGTCAATCCAGTGTCTCGTGTGTCGTTATCGCGTGGTTATCGCGCTGTTCTGGCCTGTTCGTTCAGCCGGCCTTCGGCGGGCGCTGCGAGAACGTCCGCTCGAACACGCCTTCCGCGATGCGGTTCTTCAGCACCTCGATGGAACCGCCGGCAATCATCCAGCCCCGGATACGGCGCAGGCAGTATTCGACGATGGATTCCTGGCTGTAGCCCATGCCGCCCATGACCTGCAGCGCCTCGTTGGCCACGTCCCAGCCCGCCTGGTTGCAGGCCAGCTTGGCCATTGCAGTGCTGTGCGCCGACGGCAGGCCGTGCTCCCCTTCCATCGCGGCGCGGTAGAGCAGCAACTGCGCGGATTCGAGCTTCAGCGCCATCTCGGCGAACTTCCACTGGATGCCCTGGAATTCGCACAGCTCGCGGCCAAACTGCTTGCGGATCTTGGCGTGTTCGCGGGCAATGTTGAAGCAATGACGGCCCAGCGCCAGCGCGCGCGACGAATTGCCCAGGCGCTCGACATTAAATCCCGAGATCTGGCGCTTGAAGCCGCCTTCGCCCAGCAGCAGGTTTTCCTTCGGAATGCGGCAGTCTTCGAAATAGAGCTGGCACCACTCTTCGCCGCTCATGAACTTGGAGGGCTCGCCCACCTGGAAGCCGGGCGCGCCGCGCTCCACCAGCACCGATCCGATGCCGCCCACGCCCGGACCAAAGCGCACGTAGATCAGGAACAGTTCGGCCTCGGGGCTGTGGGTCGAGAAGATCTTGCTGCCGTTGATGACGTATTGGTCGCCGTCCTGGCGTGCGGACGTCTTCAGTTCCGTCACGGCGGAGCCGGCATCGGGCTCGGTCATGCCCAGCGCGATCAGCTTCTTGCCGGCCAGCAGGTTGGGCAGGAAGCGCGCCTTCTGCTCGGGCGATGCGTATTCGACAAAGGTACGGATGGGGCCGAAGTTGCCTGCCTGCACGATGTCCGCGCTCTTGGGGCAGACCAGCGCCACTTCCTGGATGGCGATCACGGCGTGCATCAGCGTGCCGCCCTGGCCGCCGTCTTCCTCGGGGAAGGCGATGCCCAGCAGGCCCTGTTCCGCCAGCATGGCGGCTGCGTCCCACGGGTACTGCGCGGAATGGGCGCGCTCCAGGGCGCCGGGGGCCAGCTTGTCTTGAGCGAAACGGCGGACGGATTCCGCAAACGCCTGATGTTCTTCGCTAAGTTCGAAATTCATTTCCTGTCTCTCTCGTTGGATTCCTGACAGATGTCAGGATCGCCCATCGAGGTCGAGTTGAGAACTTCGCGTTTGGATCCTAGCCAGAACAAATTGGAATGCCTGCGCTTATGGCTAAGTCTATGCCTCGGATTTTCCGCCTTCCTTTGCCACCGTTTCCAGCAGCCAGTCGCGGAACGCCACGATCTTGCGTGACTCCCGTTGCACCAGCGGACGCACAAGGTAGTACGCCTTGTCCCGGCGATAGGGCAGATCGAAAGGCCGGATCAGGCGCCCGGACTCCAACTCTGACTTCAGCATCGACGTCTGGCCGATAGCGATACCGAGGCCATCGAGCGCCGCTTGCCAGGTCATCACGGAACTGCCGAAGCTCATGCGTTCGGTGTCCTGCGCGGCATCGCCCATCTGCGCGAACGCGAGCCAGTCGTCCCAGTCCGCGCGGCGATAGTGCGACACCAGCAGCCGGTGTTTTAGCAGCGGCTGCAGCGACTTGCCCCGGCTTGCCTTGTGGCTTTGCAGATAGGCCGGCGTGCAGACCGGCTCGATTTCATCGCCGAACAGCATGTCGCTGTGGACCCGTGGCCAGCGGCCGTCGCCGAACTGGATGGCAAGGTCCGCCGGATCGCGGTCGAAATCTACGTCCGGGATGGCGTTGTCGATACGGACTTCGATACTGGGAAACTGGGCCTGGAAATCCGGCAAACGCGGAATCAGCCACTTGGCCGCGAAGGTCGTGTAGGTGCGCACGCGCAGCGCGCCCTGGGACGTGCTCCTGAGCAGCCGCGCGGTGGCCGTGGCCACGGCGTCGAATGCCGGGACCACCTCTTCCGCATAGCTCTGGCCGGCACGCGTCAGCGTCACGCCATGGCGTTCCCGGCGGAACAGTTCCACGCCGAGATAGGTCTCCAGCACCGCGATCTGTCGGCTGACCGCCGACTGCGATACATGCAATTCCTGCGCGGCGAGCGTCAGGTTCTGCGTCCTGGCCACGACTTCGAAGACCCGCAATGGATTCATCGGAGGAATGCGTCGCGCCATGTCACTGAGCCTTGAGAAATGATTTTTGATTATATCTGAGCGGCCCCAATGCAAATCGCCACCCGAAGGTGGCGATGCGTTCCTGCCTTGCTTTCCAGGCTTACGGCACTTCAAGGCAACGATGAAGCCTGCTCCAGTGTCCACAGGCATTGCAGCAGATCCCTGGCTGCGGCGGTACCCAGAACCGGGCCGGCCAGCTCGAAGAACTTCTCGTTCAGGTCGTCGTCGCTGAGCGGTTCCTCGGGGTCGCCCTTGCGATTCGGCTGCAGGTAGGCGAGTTCGCGACCGTCGCGCAGGCGCACCGCCACCCGCGCGGCACGCTTGCCCGGAAACGCCGCATCGATTTCCGGATCCACCTGAAGCTCGATCCGTTGCATCATCGCGCGTACCGAGGCATCGGTGAGCCGTTCCGGCGTAAAGGCCGCCAGCCGCACGCTGCCGTGAATCAGCGCATTGGCCACCACGTACGGCAGGCTGAAGCGCCCTTCCGCCGCCGTCCTCGGCTGCGGATTGCCCGCGACTTCGAGCGCCGGGCGATAGGTGGCCACGCGCACCAATTCGATGTCCTCGGCGCTGAATCCATGCTGGCGCTGCAGTGCCTGTGCCCCGTCGATGGCGGCAAACGTGTGGCCGCAGCAGGCGTGATTCTTGAAGGTCATCTGGGTGATGTTGTACTCGCGGCCCAGCGTGGCGGCTGCCGCCGTCCAGTCCGGACCATCGCTCATCGCCCGGCCGATGCCGGCCTCGCCATCGATGACGTCCAGCGAACCCGTGACACCGGTCTCGGCGGCCAGCGCGGCCAGCACGCCGCCCTCGGCCGCGCGCCCGGAATGCAGCGGCTTCGACATCGAATCCATGCGGAACGCCTGCTGCAGCCCGGCTGCGAACGTCGCGCAGGTGGCCAGCGCATGCGCGGTCCGCCTGGCGTCGAGCTTCAGCACGGCGGCCGCAGCGGCGGCGGCGCCGAACGTGCCGACCGTCCCCGTGTTGTGCCAGTACTTGTAGTGCGTGCGCCCCATGGCCGCACCAATGCGGGTGGAGACCTCGTAGCCGATGATGACCGCGCGCAGGAATGCCTTGCCATCGATCCCGCGTGCCTGGCCCGCCGCCAGCGCAGCCGCGATGGTTGGCGCGCCCGGGTGGTAGATGGCGTGCTTGTAGATGTCGTCCACCTCCACGGTGTGCGCGGCGGTGCCGTTGATCAACGCGGCCGCCCTGACCGTGGCGCGGCGCCCCAGCGCCAGCCGTGCATCGCCGCGATCCAGATCCTCGGCCAATGCCGCCTCCAGCAACGTGCCGGGCGCCGTCACCGCCCCGGGAATCAACGCCGCGTACCAGTCGACGACCGCGCGCTTGGCGTGGTGCAGCACTTCGCCCTGATCGGCGCCCGAGCCGGGGTGTTCCGCGTAGGCGGCAAATGTCTCGATGATTGTCATAGTGGTGTGTCGCGGCGAGGTCGCGGGAGTCTGCATGCCTTGCCTCGCATGTTGGCGCGGGGTCCACCGCGTCACCACTTCCAATTTGGCACCGAGCCATGAGTTTTTCGAATTTCAGGCGGGCCAGCCGAGGCAACTTTACAGCAATGACTTTTTGTTATGCCACGGTGCGCAATGGGCATTTCTCCCGTCACCCGAAATCGCCCACTATGGCGATGACACGAGATGCACGCCCGGCCCATCGGTCCACGGCGACAGCGTCCGACGGTTTTTCGGAGACAACACCATGCAATTCCCTCGTCCACGCCTGGGCGTGGCAACGGGCGTCCTGCTGACGCTTGGCGCCGCACTCGTTGCACATCCCGTTCATGCGGCGGAGCCCTACCCTTCGCAGCCGATCCGCATCGTCGTCGGCTACCAGGCCGGCGGCCCGACCGACCTGACCGCTCGGCTGGTTGCCAATGCCATGCAGGCATCCATGGGGCAACCGATCATCGTGGAAAACAAGGTTGGCGCGGGTTCGAACATCGCGTCCGAGTACGTGGCAGCGGCAGCACCCGATGGCTACACGCTGCTGCTGGCGGCGGCGCCCATCACGATGACGCGGTACCTGTACAAGAACCTGAAGTTCGATGTGCAGAAGAGCTTCGAGCCGATTGCCAACGTGATGAACGCGCCCGCCGTGCTGGCCGTCTCCAAGACGCTGCCGGTGACCGACCTCAAGTCCCTGATCGCGCTGGCCAAGCAGAAGCCGGGCAAGCTGACGTTCGGCTCCAGCGGCCTCGGCGGCACCCAGCATCTGGCCGGCGAACTGCTCAAGCAGAAGGCCGGGCTCGACATGCTGCACGTGCCATACAAGGGCGCATCGGGCGCGCTGACCGACCTGATGGCCGGCAACGTGGACATGGTGTTCATGACGTCGATGTCAGCGCTGCCGGCGCTGAAGTCGGGCAATCCGCGCCCGCTGGCGGTGGGTTCGAAGAAGCGGCTGCCGCAGATGCCCGACGTGCCCACGATGGACGAATCGGGCCTGCCCGGCTTCGAGGCCGACTCCTGGAACGGACTGCTGGCGCCGGCCGGCACGCCGGCCCCGATCCTTGACCGTCTCAATGCCGAAGTGAACAAGGCGCTGGCATCGCCCGCCGTGCGCGAGAAGCTCGAAGCGCAAGGCGCGGTGGTGGTGGGCGGCTCGCGCCAGGACTTCAAAAACTACCTCAAGCACGAAGTCGATCGCTGGGGCACGGTGTTCAAGACCGTGAAGGTCTCGCTGTAGGCGAACTACGCCGACAGCTGCCGCATCACGCTGTAGAGGTCTGACTTGCCCTCGAAGCCGATACCCGGCAGGTCGGGCATCGTCAGGTAGCCACGCTCGACCTTGACGCCATCGGGAAAGCCGCCGAACGGCTGGAACAGGTCGGGATAGCTTTCATTGCCGCCCAGGCCCAGGCCGGCGGCAATGTTCAGTGACATCTGGTGGCCGCCGTGCGGAATGCAACGGCTGGCCGACCAGCCGTGCTGCTTCAGCATGTCCAGCGTGCGCAGGTATTCGACCAGGCCATAGCTCAGCGCGCAGTCGAACTGCAGCCAGTCGCGGTCGGAGCGCATGCCGCCATAGCGGATCAGGTTGCGCGCGTCCTGCATCGAGAACAGGTCCTCGCCGGTAGCCATCGGCTTGTCGTAGTAGTTGCGCAGCGTGGCCTGCAGCTCGAAGTCGAGCGGATCGCCCGGCTCCTCGTACCAGAACAGGTCGTACTGCGAGAGCGCCTTGGCATACTGGATCGCCGTGTCCAGATCGAAACGGCCGTTGGCGTCCACCGCCAGCTTCTGGCCGTCCTGCAGCACGCTCAGGATCGAGTCGATACGGCGCAGGTCTTCGTCCAGCGACGCGCCACCGATCTTCTTCTTGACCACGGTATAGCCGCGGTCGATGTAGCTGCGCATCTCGTCCTTGAGCTTGCCGTGGTCCTGTCCCGGGTAGTAGTAGCCACCGGCGGCATACACGAACACCTTGCGATCAGGCTGTCCGTTGCCATAGCGGTCGGCCAGCAACTGGAACAGGGACTTGCCCTCGATCTTTGCCACCGCGTCCCAGATCGCCATGTCGATGGTGCCGATGGCCACCGAACGCTCGCCATGACCGCCCGGCTTCTCGTTCTTGAACATCGTGTCCCAGATCTTGTGGGGATCGAGGTTGTCGCCAGTGGCGTCCACCAGCGAGGCGGGATCGGCTTCCATGATCCGGGGAATAAAGCGCTCGCGCATCAGGGTGCCCTGCCCATACCGGCCATTGGAGTTGAAGCCATAGCCCACCACCGGCTTGCCGTCGCGGATCACGTCGGTGATCACGGCGACCAGGCTGAGGGTCATCTTGCTGAAGTCGATGTAGGCGTTGCGAATGGGCGAGCTGATCGGGAAGGTCTTCTCGCGGATTTCTACGATTCTCACTGGGTGTCTCCTGATACACGTAAGCGCACGCAACCGGCGTGGGAGTTCGTAGCTTAGGCGTGGGAGCCTGTTCTAGAATTCAATCAGGCTCACAACATTATTAACTCAAGGTGAAGACTGATCTTGCTTCGGAACTGGAGTTCTTTGTGCTCGTCGCCCGGCTCGGAACACTGTCGGGCGCCGCTCGCGAACTGGATCTGACACCGCCCGCGGCCACCAAGCGGCTGGCGCTGATGGAAGCCCGGCTGGGGGTTCGCCTGGTCAATCGCACGACGCGCAGCATCAGCCTGACGAACGAGGGCGAGACGTACCTGGCCTATGCCACGCGGATCCTGGCGGACCTGCGCGAGATGGAGAACGTGGTGTCCAGCAGCGGCGCCGAGCCGCGCGGCTTGCTGCGGGTGAATGCGACGCTGGGCTTCGGGCGCACCACCATCGCGCCACTGGTATCCGAATTTGCCAGGCGTTACGCCCATGTAGAAGTCCAGCTAGAGGTCACCGACCGGCCCGTGGACCTGGTGGACAGCGGCATCGACCTGGCCATCCGGTTTGGCGAACTGCCTGACCGCAGATTGTCCGCGCGCCGCATCATGTCGAACCGGCGCTTCCTGTGCGCGGCACCGGGCTATCTGAAGAAATTCGGCACGCCGCAATCGCTTGCCGACCTGGCGCAGCATCGCTGCATCATCCACCGGCAGAACGACAGCGCCTATGGCGTGTGGCGCTTCGACCGGGGCGGACGCCAGGAGACGATCAAGGTGGAAGGCGCGCTGTCGAGCAACGACGGCGACATCGTGCTGGGCTGGGCGCTTGACGGCCACGGCATCCTGGTCCGCTCGGAATGGGATCTGGCCAAATACCTGGAGAGTGGACGCCTGAGGGTGGTGCTGCCCGACTACAAGGTGCCCTCGGCAGACCTGTTCGTCTACTACCCGCAGCGCCGCAATCAAACGGCACGCGCACGCGCCTTCATTGACTTCCTGATCGAGGCTTTCAATCGGCCAGGCGAGGAAAAGACCAGACGCGGCCGATGATCATTGCCGCGCCCATCACGCGGCTCATGTCTTGATTGTTTCCATTCCTGTTCGTCAAATCCGCGCGTCGATTGTCGCCATTCGAACAACACACTGAGCGCCTTGGCGGCCCTACTGGTGCGCGCACCCCCTGCCTACAATCGGTTCCGACGGTCGAGGAAGTCATCCGCGCAGCAAGGCGGAATCGATGACTCCCATACGGTGCACCGGTCAATAAGCGCCCCCGCCGCCAGCGCGGCCTACCCATTTGATGAACAGGACTACAGAAATGCAAACAACCCGCAATGTGCAGCCGGTTATCGAAAACATCGGCAAGGAAGGTTCCGGCGAACTCGTGTCGTCCCGCTACGCCGTGCGCATCGGTGACGTCGACGTGGTGCTGATCAGCGATGGTTTGCTGCCGCTGCCCACCACCACGATGTCCACCAACGTCAGTGATGCGGACCGCAATCAATGGTTCGACAACCGCTTCCTGCAGCGCGACATGTTCGACTGGGCGCTGAACATCGCGCTGGTGCGCAGCGGCAACCGCCTGATCCTGATCGACTCGGGCGTGGGCGACGGCTTCGAGTACTTCACGCGCGCCGGCCGCTCGGTGATGCGCCTGGAAACGGCCGGCATCGACCTGAGCGCGATCACCGATATCGTGATCACGCACATGCATATGGACCACGTCGGCGGCCTGAACACCGATGGCGTCAAGGCCAAGCTGCGCCCGGACGTGCGCATTCACGTGGCGGCAGCCGAAGTCGAATTCTGGAAGAACCCGGACTTCAGCAAGACGGTGATGCCGGAGACGGTGCCGCCCGCACTGCGCAAGGCGGCCGCAACGTTCATGCAGCTGTACGGCGAGAACGTCGTGCAGTTCGACCAGACCGTGGAAGTTGCGCCGGGCGTGTCGGCGCGCGTGACCGGTGGTCACACGCCGGGTCACTGCGTGGTGGACGTGGCATCGAACGGCGAGAAGCTGACGTTCGTGGGCGATGCGATCTTCGAAGTGGGCTTTGACCACCCCGAATGGCAAAACGGCTTCGAGCACGACCCCGAGGAATCGACCCGGGTGCGTATCGGGCTGCTCAACGAAGCCGCCGAAACCGGCTCGATGCTGGCCGCCGCGCATATCGCATTCCCGTCCATCGGACACATCGCCAAGAACGGCAACGCATTCCGCTTCGTGCCGGTGCTGTGGGATTATTGATTGGCGGGTTGAGCCTGACTGACTGAAAGAAAGCCGCCGGGAGTCCTGCAGGACTCCCGGCGGCTTTCTGCTTTACTCCCCTCTCCCGAGTCTGATTTGTTCCCCTCTCCCCCAGCCGCTCTCCCACGTTGTGGTAGAGGGGAGCGCATTATGCCTATCTGGAATCCCGTGAAGGTACGAATTTTGCGTCATCTCCCCCGCGCTGGCCAGCGTCTGCGCCGGCCAGGTACCAGGCAACGTACCTGATGCAAACTTTCCCCTCGGAGACCGACATGGACAAGTCAAAAGTACCTGTTGAACAGCGCCCGGCCATCGGCCTCTTGATGGACGACCATCGCGCCGTCAAGAAGCTCTTCAAGCAGTTCGAGTCGGCATCGAACCAGCGCGAGAAGCACTCGATTGCCCAGGAGACGTGTCAGCATCTGAGCGTCCATGCGCAGATCGAGGAAGAGATCTTCTATCCCGCGCTGCGCGACGTCTCCGACAAGCTGGACGACATGCTCGACGAGGCCAAGGTGGAACATGGCGTGGCCAAGGACCTGATCGCCGCGATCGAGCAAGGTGCCGACGAGATGCTTGAAGCCAACTACAAGGTGCTGACGGAATACGTGGGGCACCATGTGGAAGAAGAGGAAAGCGAACTGTTCCCAGCCGTGATCAAGGCGAAGATCGACCTGCGCGAGGTGGCAATGCAGCTCGAAGCGCGCAAGATGGAACTGCTCGGCCAACCGGCCTGACAACAAAAAGCCCTGCTGGCCTTTCGGCCGGCAGGGCTTTTCCCACCCCGCCTCTCGCGGCGAGCCGCCGTTTCCGCCGAGATCAGCGGGTCGACCACGGTAATGCCCTCCTTGCCCTCGATCATGGTCATGTTCGACAGGTCCTGGTTGCGGACCTGGTAGATGCGATCGGTAACCCGGAACAACCCGCTGATATTGATGAGCTGCGCCTGCCGCCAGAGGCTGGGGTTGACCGTGCCGGGCGCGGCCGCCCCTTCCTTGATAAAGGCGTACTGCTGCGGATTCCAGATCGCGTTGCCGTACGGCCCCTTGATGACGGCGTCGGGAAGCGGCGCGACAAAGCCGCGATGCGCGTCATCGAAATCCGAAAAGTGAGAATGGCCAGCGTGATGCCACTGACCAAGACATTGCGGTTTTTGGTCACCCCTGACTCCCCAATTCATTTCCGGTTCCGTTGTGCGCGGCACCAATCCGGGCGGTGGCGCCTCCTTTTCCAAGTGCTGGGAAAACCTCTGACAACCCAGTTAGCAGCGGAACTGAATCTTTTCGGAAAGCCTGTTAATGGAAATAGGAGCCACCGGCGGAGGCCGATTTTCGCTCCGCCTGATGGGCCATTTTTCTTCAACTTTCCTGCTGGATCACGCCTAACCTTAACCCAAGCGGTGACGCGCGCACGCCATTGGCCGCCGACTTGATTCCCAAACAATAAGGAGACAATCCAGATGTCCAAGTCAAAGAACAAGAAAGGCGCTGAAGGGGTTGAAGGCCAGGCCTCCCGATCCACCTACCTGACGGCCGACGAGCGCTCCGCCAAAGGCCGCGCGCTGCGCGATACCGTGCCGCGATCGTCCCAATCCGGATGGAAGAGCCCGGCCAAGCGCAAGGACCCCGTGGCGCTGCTGGAGGCATCGAACACCGGCCGCATACTGGAACTCGTCCCCATCCGGTTTGGGCGCATGTCTGCCTCGCCGTTCGCCTTCTATCGGGGCGCGGCCGCGATCATGGCCGCCGACCTGGCGACCACGCCGTCCAGCGGCATTCGCGTGCAGTCCTGTGGCGATGCGCACCTGATGAACTTTGGCGGATTCGCGACGCCGGAGCGCAACATCATTTTCGATATCAACGACCTGGACGAAACCCTTCCGGCTCCGTTCGAGTGGGACCTGAAGCGCCTGATCGCCAGCATCGTGATTGCCGCCGACCATCTGGCACTGCCCAGAAGCGATGCGGCACGCGTGGCGACGGATTCCGTTCGGGAGTACCGCGAGCGCATGCACAACTACGCCGGCATGCGAGCGCTCGACGTCTGGTACGACCGCATCGACCTGCAGAAGTACGAGGACCGCACGGGCGACCCCAAGGTCGTCGAGGCCACGCGCAAGCGCCTGGCCGAGCGCATTGAGGCGGAGCGGCGCAAATCAGTGCCAGACCACCTGTACCCGAAGTTTGTGGCCGAAGAGGGTGTGCACCCGAGAATCAAGGACGAGCCGCCGTTGATCTTCCATCCGACCGAAGAGCTGGCGCCCGACATGGAGTCGGGATACCAGGCCGCGATCGAAGCGTATCGGCAAAGCCTGGCCGACCATACGCGCGTACTGTTCGACCGCTACCACTTCTTCGACATGGCCATCAAGGTGGTTGGCGTCGGCAGCGTGGGCACCATGTGTGCCGTGTGTCTGTTCATGGCCGCAGACAACGACCCGCTGTTCCTGCAGGTGAAGGAGGCGCGCGAGTCGGTGCTGGAACCCTACGCCGGCAAGAGCGTCTACAGCAATCACGGCCAACGGGTCATCGTGGGGCAACGGCTGATGCAATCGGCCTCGGATGTGTTCCTGGGCTGGACGCGCGGCAAGAATGGCAAGGACTTCTACGTCCGCCAGTTGCGGGACATGAAGCTGTCGGCACTGATCGAGGATTGGGACAGTGGTACGCTGCGCCAGTACGGCAGGATGTGCGCCCACGCCCTGGCCCGCGCCCATGCCCGCACCGGTGACGCCGCGATGATGGCCGGATACATGGGCTCGGGACGCACGTTCGATGACGCGATCTGCGAGTTTGCCACCGAGTACGCATCGCAGAACCGCAGCGACTATCGCACCTACCTCGCGGCCATTCGCAGCGGGCGTATCACGGCGACGATCGAGGACATCTGAATGGTGCAAATCGGGGCGGACCTCAACCCGCCCCATGCCCCTGCATGATTTCCTTGGCGATGGTATTGCGCTGGATTTCACTGGTTCCCGTGACGATGCGGTATAGCCGGAGCCTGCGGAAGATGAACTCGACCGGATGGTTCTTCGTGACCCCCACGTTGCCGTGGATTTGCACGGCCTTGTCCGCGATCTGGAAGCAGGCTTCCGAGACGAAGAGCTTGCACATCGACGCTTCCATGCGGACATCGATGCCCGCATCGGCACGGCGCGCGGCGGCCAGAACCATGCTCTCGCAGGCAAACAGGCTGGACGACATGTCCGCCAGCATGTGCTGGATGGCCTGGAATCGCATGATCGGGCCGCCGAACTGGCGGCGTGTGTTCGCGTAGTCAATGGACAAGCGCAGAGCCTGGCGGGCCAGGCCGATCATGGTCGGGCAGTGCAATAGCCGGTTGAGGCTGATGCGGTTCATCGCCAGCCGGAATCCATTGCCTTCTCCACCGATGCAGTTGCGGCGCGGCACGCGAACATGGTCGAGGATGATGTCGGCGTCCACGTACTGTCCGGTGATGGGCACGCAGGCGGTATCGAGCGTGACGCCCGGACTATCCAGGTCGATGAAGATCGCGGAGATGCCTTCGTTGCCCTTGTCGGGGTCCGTGACGCACATCGTGAGTGCGTAGTCCGCAAACACCGAGGCGGTAATGAAGTGCTTGCGGCCCGTAATGACGTAGTCATCGCCATCCACGACCGCACGTGTCTGGATGCTGGCGGCATCCGAGCCCGACGCCGGCTCCGTCATGGCAAAACACGCGCCGAGCTCGCCGGCGATCACCGGGTCGATGTAGCGTTCCCGCTGGTACGGCGTGGCAAACCGGACGAGGTTGCCCACGCGCGACGGCCCGCCCCAATCGCCCAGCACATGGGGGAACAGGATGGCGCCCGACGCCGCCACATCGTCCTTGAGCTGGCACATGGCTTCCACCGAAAGCCCCTGCACCCCGAGTTCGACTGGCAACTGGGCGCCATAAAGGCCGAGTTCCCGGCTACGCCGCCAGATCGATCGGACCAGCTCGCGCGAGATCCGGTCTTCGTAGCCGATGTTCTGTTCCCGCTCCAGCGGCAGCAGTTCGTCCTCCAGGTAGCGATGCAGCACGGCACGCAGGTCGCCAAGGTTGGCGGTAACGTCGGGCATTTTTGACTCCTCTTCCGATCCGGGCAGTGTTGACCGGCCGGTATTCCTCCCCCATGATCGGAACGTCAGTTTCGATAACGCGGCGGAATCAGATGAGGCTTGAGGACCTGAATTATTTTCTGGAAGTGGCGCAGGCCGGCCACGTGGGACGTGCCTCGGAAAAGCTCGGCCAGAGCCAGCCGGCCTTGACCAAGGGAGTACAGCGGCTGGAGCAGGAGCTTGGCATCCAGTTGTTCGAACGCAGCGCAAAAGGCATGACGCTCACATCCGCCGGGGCGGTGTTCTTTGAACGCGTGCTGCAGGTACGGTCATCGCTGGACGATGCCATCAAGGAAGCCAACGACCTGCATCTTGGCAAGATCGGCCTGGTGCGCGTGGGCGTACCGGCATCCATCCTGAGCATGTTCTTCTCGGACGCCTGCACGGAGCTGATCAAGCAGCGTCCGGCCGCCCATATCCAGATCACCATCGGCCTCAACGATTCGCTCTACTCGTCGTTGCGGCTGGGCGACCTGGATCTTTGCATCGCGGCACTGGCGCGCAAGGGCGATCCCGAATTCGAGCAAATTCCCCTGTTCGACGACGAACTCGTTGTGATCGCCCGCGATCGGCATCCATTGCTGGATCGGCGCTCGCTGCGGCTTGCCGACCTGTGCGACTACTCCTGGTTGCTGCCCAATGCCAACGTCGTGGCGCGCCGCCTGGTGGAAGCGCGCTTCGCGGAAGCCGGCCTGCCTGCCCCGAACGTGGCCATGGAGACCAACTCGTCGGCCGCCGCCCTGCTCTCCGTCATCCACAGCAGCGATCTGCTGACCGTGTTGGGCTGCCGTATCGTGGCGCAGACCCAAGGCCTCGCCATCCTTGAAATCGCCTCGGCCCGCTGGCCGCGTTCCATTGGCGTGCTGCGCCGCAAGGATGCCTACCAGTCTCCGCTGGCCGAGCGCCTGATCGAAATCTTGCTGGATCGCTCGCAGGTCTTTCGCGATACCTGAAGCCGCCGCTTCATCACGCGCCTGGCCGATTCCGTGGCGTTATCGGCCAGGCGCACACCGCTATCGGCACGCCCCGCACCGCTGCCTAGACTGATCGCCCCAACTATCCAACGGGGAACATCATGAATCTTGGGCGATTCGTATCACGCAGCGCGCACTACTGGCCCGACCAGTCCGCCATCATCTTCGCCGACCGCCACATCACTTTTGCCGAACTGGATGCGCGCTCCAGCCGCCTGGCCAACGCGCTACTCGACTTGGGCCTGCAAAAGGGCGACCGGGTGGCCGTCCAGTCGTGGAACCGGCCGGAGCTGATCGAACTCGAAACCGCGCTGTACAAGAGCGGCCTGGTCAAGGTGGCTCTCAATGCGCGGCTTTCCAATGACGAAGTGCTGGAGACGCTGCGCAATGCCGCGCCCGCCGTGCTGATCAGCGGCCCCGCCCATGCGGATCGCTTGCATGGGTTGGCCGATGCCGTGCCTTCCGTGCGCCACCGTATCCTCTTCGGCGGTACTGACCCGCGCTTCCAGGACTATGAACGGATACTGTCGCAAGCGTCCGCCGCCACTCCTGACGTTGAACTGGCGGATTCGGAACTGGCCGTGCTCCACTACACGTCGGGTTCCACCGGCAAGCTCAAGGCAGCCATGCAGACCATGGGCAACCGCATGGCATCGCTGCGCAAGGTGCTGACCGGCCGGATGCGTGTCAACCCCGGCGACGTGCTGGCGCTGGCCGGCCCCATCACGCATGCCAGCGGCATGTTCATGCAACCGTTCCTGTCGCAGGGCGGCACCATCCTGCTGCACGAGCGATTCGACCCCGCAGCCTTTCTTGCATCGGTAGCGGCGCATCGCGTCACGCATACCTTCGTGGTGCCCACCATGATCAATATGCTGCTGACGGTGCCGGACCGCGCACGCTTCGACCTTTCCACGCTGCGTTCGATGACCTACGGCTCCGCGCCAATGGCCCCGGCACGCATCGTCGAAGCCTGGCACGCGTTCGGGGCCATCCTGTCGCAAGGCTATGGCGCCGGTGAAACGACGGGCGGACTGGTCGCCCTGACCATCGACGATCACCGCGAGGCCATCGAGCAAGGCAGGCCCGAGCGGCTGGCTTCGTGTGGACGTGCGTTCAGCGAAGCCCAGGTGTGCCTGGTCGACGACGCCGGCCAGAAAGTACCGGCCGGCGAGATCGGCGAAATCGTCATCGCAGGCCCCGACGTGTTTGCCGGCTACTGGCGCGAGCCCGAACTGACCGCTGCCGCGCTGCGCGATGGCTGGCTCCATACCGGCGACCTGGCACGTGCAGACGACCGGGGCTACCTGTACATCGTCGACCGCAAGAAGGACATGATCATTTCGGGCGGCTTCAACGTGTACCCTGCCGAGATCGAAACGGTGCTGTACCAGCACCCCGCCGTCTACGAAGCCTGCGTGGTGGGCGTGCCCGACCCGGTCTGGGGCGAAAGCGTCAAAGCCGTCGTGGTGCTGCGCGATGGCGCCAGCGCGCAGGCCGACGACCTGATCCAGCATTGCGCCGAACGGCTGGCCGATTTCAAGAAGCCGAGGTCTGTCGACGTCGTCGCCGAACTGCCGAAGAACGCTAACGGCAAGCTGTCCCGCAAGGCAGTACGCGAAGTCTTCTGGAAGGATCAGGAACGGCGCGTGGCCTGACCACCCTTGGCTAGCCCTCAAATGACATAGACCTCGCGCGAGCGAGGTCTATTCGTTGGCAGACGATGCGGATTCAGCCCATCAGCATTTCGGCAATTTCCCGATGCAGGCGTGCGTACGGCACCTCGAACGGATGCGGCGACTGCCCCGGTGCCGCGCCAAAGTGCGCGATCACGACATCGGCTGTCGGCGATACGTAGAGGCGCTGGCCATAGCGGCCTTGCGCCGAGATGCCCTGCAGACAATCGTGAGACAGGTAGATATAGTTGCGATAGGAGCCGCCCGGGTGGGCCGCGGCAAAGCGGCCTTCCGCGAACAACGCCTTGTCGCCGCCGGCACGGATGTCAGCCAGCACCTCCTCGGGAATGATCTGCCGGCCGTTGAAGAAGCCATTGCACCGGATGGTTTCGCCGAAGCGCGCCAGGTCGCGCAGCGTCAGGCTCAGCCCGCCGGACGCAAACTCGGCGCCGGTCTTGTCGACCGAGTAGAACCCGTCGCGCCCGGTCGACATCGGCTGGAACAGGTAGGTCGACATCAGTTCGGCGATGGAGTTGCCGGTCACCCTGCGCAGCACCCAGGCCAGTGCCTCGGGCTGACCGTTGTCGTAGTAAAGCCGCTCACCGTGGCGCCCAGCAACCGGCTTCTTGAGCACAAAGTCGTAGAAATCGGTCGGGGAATCGGGGCGGCGCGGCAACAGCCCAAGCACTTCGAACACACCTCCGTCCTGGGCGCCCAGCGCGGAGGGCCTGTCGCCGAGGTCCGGACGCACGATGCCGGCCTGCATGTCCAGCAACTGCTGCAGCGTGGCACTGCCCATTGCCGTACCGCGCATTTCGGGTACGTAGCTTTCCGCCGTGGCCGCCAGGTCCAGGGCACCCTCTGCTGCCAGGATGCCGGCAACAATGCCCAGGTAGGACTTGCTGATCGACGCACTGCCGTGCCGCAGGTGGGGTGCCATGCCGTGCAGGTAGCGCTCGAATACCACCTTGCCACGATGCAGCACCATGAAGGCGTCGATTTCCAGCTGGTCCAGGGCCTGGTCGAGGCCCATCTTCGAGCCGTCAGGCCCCGACACCAGCGTCGCGCCATCGAGCTCGTCGCCCGACGGCAAGGCCGAAGGTGCGGCGTCGCCGCGCCAGATATCGACGGTGGGTACCGACAGCGAACGATGGATCAGCGACCAGCGCAGCCACGGCAGTTTGAACCAGTTGGTGGGCCCCACGCGCGTTTCGGGGGCTGGCGGGAATCCGGCCATCACCTGGCTTTCAGGTACGAGATCGGTATGGGCCTGCATTGTCGTTGCTAGTGGGTTCACTTGTACGTTCACTTGTGCGCTCATGTCACTCAGTCTCCGAATACACCCGAACGGCGCACGAGGTCGCCCCATGCGGCCACTTCGCTCTGCAGTTGCTGTTGCAGCTCGACCGGCGTCAGCGGCTTCCAGCCGGACCACACCTCGTCGCGCTTGCGCGCCCATTCCGGCGTTGCATTGATCTTGTTGATTGACCGGTTCAGCGACGCGACGATGTCGGGCGACGTGCCGGCCTTGGCCATGAATGCCGTCCAGCCGGTGCGCTCATAGCCGCTAAAACCGAGTTCGCGGAACGTCGGCACATCGGGCAGGTATTGCGAGCGGTCCGCCCCGGTCACCGCCAGAATGCGCACCTGCTTCTTCGCCAGCAGCGGACGCAAGTTGAACGTGTCGAGCATGATGTACGAGATCTGCCCGCGCAGCATGTCGATCAGCGCCGCGCCCGACGCCTTGTACGGAATGTTGGTGGCATCGAGCTTGAAGTCGTCGCGGATCTGGAACCCGTACAGGTGCGATACCGATCCATTGCCCAGCGATGCGTAGTTCAGGTTGCCTCGCTGCTGCTTCGCCCAGGCCACCCACTCCTTGAAGGTGCGCGCGGGGTTGGATGCCGGCACCGCGAAGCCGATCGGGGCCGAACCGGACAGCGCCACCGGCACGAAGTCCGACAGCGGCCTGTACGGGAGCTTGCGGAAGTACGAGGGCGTGATTGTGAACGTGGCGTTGGCCAGCAGGAAGTCGTAGCCTTCGGGCGGCGCCAGCAGCACGGACTGGGCGGCAATCTGCCCGGCCGCGCCCGTCTTGTTCTCAACGATCATCGGCGTGTTGCGGTACTCGTGCGTTAGCGATTGCAGGAAGTCGCGCAGGCGCAGGTCCACCGGGTCGCCCGCGCCCGAATACGTGACAAAGCGCACCGTGCGCTCCGGCCATTGCGCCGCGAAGGCACGCAGCGGCAGCCCCAGGGCGCCAAGGGTGCTCAGTCCCAGCAGGCCGCCACCGGCCCCCGCGATGAAACGGCGTCGATCCGCCGCGAAGTTCGATTCACTCATGCTTTACCTTCAGTGAGGACGTGGTTGGCGCGATCAGAAAATGTGTTTGATGCCCAGGCTGACGGAGTAGCCGCTGTCTCCACTGCCCTGGTCGATCGGAATGGCGTTGATGGAAACGCTGCCGCCTGGCGAGTTACGGATGTAGGCCACGCGGCTGTACAGCATCGTCCGGCGCGACAGCGAATGGTCCACGCCAAACGCCATGCCCAGCGGCCGTTCGGTCATGCCGACCACCACGCGCTTGACCACCGCCAGCTTAATCGTCCAGGCAGGCGTGGCGACCCAGTCCATCGTCAACGCGTAGTAGCGGGCCGCCGCGGTTGTCGCGATCTGGCTCGCGCTGTAGCCAAAGAACGCACCCAGCTCCACCTTCCTGGCGATGTTGTAGGTGCCGCCCACGTAGTGCGAGCGCGTCTGGCCTTGCGGAATGGCTGCCGTGGCCGGCTTGTTGGTGCTGGCCTGGAAGCCGTACATCAGGTAGACCGGCCCGCGAAAGTACTGGATGTTGGCGCCGTAGGTACTGGCTTGCTGCATCTCGCCGGGCACCTCGCCAAACGCGTAGGTGGCCGATGCGGAGAGCCCGTTCCAGTCCGGCGTGTTGTAGGTGACGGCGTTATCGGCGCGCGACGCGTAGGGCACGTAGCCCGTACCCTGGGCGCTCGACTTGGCGACCAGCGTGAACGGCGACACCGCCGCGTTGAGTGAGAACGGGTCGAGCCGCGCGATGACGTAGAAGGCCGGCGTGTACTGCCGGCCCATGCGCACTTCGCCCCAGTTCCCTTTCAGGCCGACAAAGGCTTGCCGGCCGAATAGCGATCCATTGCCGAAGAACTCGGCGCCCGTATCCATCCGGAAGCCCGCTTCGGCAACGAAGATTGCCTTCAGGTTGCCACCCAGGTCTTCGACGCCACGCATGCCGAACCGCGAGGCCGCCTGGCGGCCATCTTCAACGCGGGTCACGCTGCTCGACCCATGCGCGTACTCCACCGCCTGGTCCGCTACACCGTACAGCGTCACGGATCCCGCATGTACGGCACCGGCGCCCAGGGCCAGCCCGCCAATGGCGAGCCCCCTGCTCCATCCTCCTCCCATCTTGCTCCCCCTCTTGTCAGAATCCCTTGCGCATACGGCTCAGCGCAAAAGTTAGAGGAAGACGGCAGGCGGACAGATAACGCGGACGGCTTGTCCGATAACGCAGCGGAATCGCACGACCGGTGCGTCATACCCCGGTCATCGGCAAAGGATCAGGCGTGCCGCGCGTGGGCGTGGGTGTCGGCGTGGTGATCGTCGATATGGACTGCCTGGCCCACGCGCCACCCCAGGCCGCACATCAGCAGTGTCAGTACGATGCAAAGCGCCAGCGGCGGCGTCCAGCCCCCGACGTTCTCGTGAAGGATGCCGCACAGCGTCGGGCCGACCGCCGCCAGCAGGTATCCCACGCACTGCGACATGCCGGACAACGCCGCCGCCACGCGCTGGGTGCCGGCGCGCAGCCCGACGAACGCAAGGCTGAGGATCAGCGCGGAGCCCATGCCCATCCCAAGCAGGAAGACCCAGACGACGGCCCCGTGCGGCAGCACGATCAGCCCGGACAGCCCCACGGCACTGATGGCCGGCGACACCAGCGCCGCCGCGCGCTGATCGGGCATGCGCTTGAGAACCGGCAGCAACAACAATGACGGCAATGCCGAACCCAACTGCATCCAGCCATGCAGCGTGCCTGCCTGTGCCGGCGAATACCCGACGTCGTGCAGGATCGACGGCAGCCACGCCAGCGCGGCAAAGAACACGAAGCACGTCAGGCCCAGATAGATGGCCACCTGCCAGGCCAGCGGCTCGTGCCACACCGAGCGCCGGCGCCGCGCGTGCGGCTGCAGCACTGGCGGCGCCGATGGTGGCACCGGGGCCGGAATCGGCTGGCGTGCCGGCAGCAGCGGCAACCACAGCAGTGCCGCGATGGCTGGCAGCAATGCCACCGATGCCAGCGGCACGGTCCAGTGTCCGCCGATTGCCGTGTGCAGCGGCACCGCCAGCGCAGACGCGCCCCCTGCCGCCGCGATCATCGCGAACGCGTAGCACGCAGTAAGCCTGGCCACATGCTGCGGAAAATCGCGCTTGAGCAGGCTCGGCAGCAGCACGTTGGCCACCGCGATGGCCGCGCCCATCACGGCCGTGCCGCCATAGAGCGCCGCCGCCGAGCCATCGACCGAACGCGCCACGATGCCGGCGCCCAGTATCAGCAACGCCCCGAACAACGCACGCTCCACGCCCCAGCGACGCGCAAACCCTGCCGCGAACGGCGAGACGACGGCGAACGCCAGCAATGGCAACGTGGTCAGCATGCCGGCCTGCGAAGCATCGAGGCCGATGTCGGCGCGAATCACGTCGAGCAACGGGCTGACCACCGTGATTGGCGCGCGCAGGCACGCCGCCATCACCAGGATGCCCGCGATCAGCAGGACGGGGGAATTCTTTCGCATAGCGGAGCGCGGAGGGTTGCGGAGAGCGTCCGATTCTAGGGATCCGTCACGTGCCTGAATTGGCGTATTCTGTCTAAATCTGTGCAGAACCCGTCAACATGGTCGCCCCCGCCTCTACCACTTCCGCCTCCCCTTCACGCCGCTCGCCGTGGTCGTTCGATTTCGATCGCATGGATGCCGACCTCGATGCCGTCCGGGTCGAATCGAAGGCAGAACGCGAGGAACTGCCCACGCATCGCCACCGCCAGGCACAACTGGCCATCGTGCTGCGCGGCGCGATGGCTTGCGAGGTACCCGGCGCGCTATGGATGGCCCCGCTGCACGGCGGCCTGTGGATTCCGGGCGGCGTGCCGCACAGCAACCGGATGACGCCGAATGGCGAGGTGTGCTTTCTGTTCGTGCAGGCCGACGTGCCGCACATGCCTGAAACCTGCTCGCAGTTGGCGGTGACGCCGCTTCTGCGCGAACTCGTGCGCCACCTGGCGGCTCTGGCGCCCGCCCAGCAGCGCGGTGCCGAGGCAGCACGACTGCGCGCGGTACTGCTCGACCAGCTCAAGCTGGCGCCCACACAATCGCTGCACCTGCCCGTCAGCGACGAACCCCGGCTGCGCCGCCTGCTCGACGCACTGATGGAACGGCCCGGCGACGGCCGGACAGTCGCGCAATGGGCCGCCGCGCTGGCGATGAGCGAGCGGACGCTGACGCGCCTGATCCAGACCGAAATCGGCATGCCGCTGGGCCGCTGGCGCCAGCGGCTGCATCTGGTCATTGCCGTGCAGCGGCTGTCGATGCGGGTGTCCGTGCAGCAAGTGTCGGCGGAACTTGGCTATGAATCGGTGAGCGCGTTCATCCGGATGTTCCGCAAGGCGCTGGGCAGGTCGCCGGGGCAGTATCTGGCGGGGACGGCGGGAGCGTAAAGGCGCCGTCATTATTCCAATCTCAGCAACTCAGTTGCTTCAATTTCAGCATCAATAGTCCTTCGCCAGATTCCGTTAGCCGCTCTGTCGGCGCCAAGGCGAACATGCCTGCCTGCGCCTTTTATAAAGGATATCCATAATGTATTTGGCTGCGACTAGTGCTATTCCACCCGCCACGACTCCCGACGTCTCGCTCAATCCGGCCACGCCGGCAGCGGCTTCGACCGACCAGGCCGATGCCACGCGTCCCGCGGAATCGGTGGACCAGCAGGACAACGCCAACGCCGGAACCGATGCGAAGAAAGTCACTGCATCCGACCGGATTACGGTGTCGGACGGTGGCCGCATTCTTTCGAAGTCGGGCAAAAGCGGCAAGGACGCGGTGACGCAGGCCATCGAGAACAGCAAGTATCCCGACGAGATCAAGAAGCTGATGATCAAGATCCGCGAGCTTCAGCAGCAGCTACGCGACAAGGCCAAGGAATTGCAGGAGGTATCGGCCGATCAGCAACTGCCCGCGCGCCAACGGGAAATGAAAGTGTCCGCCATCCGCGACGCCGTGGGCACGATCACGTCCGCCATTCAGGCAGCCACGACCACGCTCAACGACACCATGACCACGATGCGAATGTCCAGCGACGACCGCAAGGAGATCGCCACGCTGATCTCGGCCTAGGGCACGCCGCGCTTATCGCCGGCGGCGTCGAGCCTTAGCTGGCGCATTGGCCAGACCAGGCTCGCATGGCACCGCGTTGGAGGCCTTGGGCCTGACCCGTTTTCCCAGCACATCAGACAGCTTCGGACCCTGTTCGAACGCAACCGCCCAGGGCGTGCGCTGCGCGCCCGACGCCGGGCGTTCCGTCCGGGGTTCGAAGCAAAGCACGTAGGCACTCAGGCACGCCACCAGTACCAGGTCCTCATGCCCACCGAACCAGGCATCGTTCTCGAACCAGGCGGCAACGTCGACGTCGAACGAGAGCCTGCCATCGAGCTGCTGCAGGTCCGGCGTCACGGAATCGACCGCCATCAAGAACGAGAGATCTGTCGTCGTATTGAGGAAGCGAAGGGTTGCGGTAGCCGAAGCGAGGGTGTTCTCCTTGTACCAGTCGTAATGAGACTGGAGGTATCCGTCGATGCGAAACTCGGTCTGAAAGCGAATCTTGCTTCGGACAGGCTCGCCGCTCACGAGGGGGACGTCGATACCGCGTGCCCAGCAACGCAGGTAGACGAGCGTATTGCAGGGCTCCGGACCCTGGGCCGGCGAGCGGATGATCTCGGTCTTCGCGGTGCTTTGGATATCGGCCATATCAACGTACCGGTCGGAAGCGATCCACCGAGAAATCGATGCCGTTGGCGTCCGGAGCCGTGCCCGTCAGCGTAATGGGCCTCGGTCCCGCAACCTGCCCTACGCCTATCGACCCCGGCCATCCCGCGCCCACCAGCTTGACCTCCACAACAAGCGACGTGGCAAAGGGGCAATTGTCGATGGCGTATTCGACAAACTGCATGCCGTCGCTGCCTTGTCGCAGTGCGTGGGTTGCGCCCACTGCAACCGGGATCAGCTTTTCGAACGCGAAGCCACCCGGCACCCCCCCCTGTTCCACCCGATTCGCGGTGATTTCAAAAGCGTTACCCCTGTCCGCCGGCGCGAGCCCTCGCAGGTCACGAATCCCAGCCGGGACGCCAATCACGCCGGAGATTTGCGCGCGAGCCCGGCGCACATGCGCGACGATCTGATAGCTGAACCGGTGTAGATATGTGTCTTCGCCGAGAATGGCGGCCACGACTCGCAGAATCAATTCGCCACTGGCTGGATCGAGCTCGAGCTTGCCCTCATCCACGGCGAACAGGAAATTCGTCTCATCATTCTGGATACTTGCCAGCCCGACATTTGTCACCGCCTTGTCGAGTTGTGCCACGTGCACGCCCAGCCGGACGACGATCTCCTGCTGATTGACCTCTTCATCATGGTTGGTCCGGAACTCCGGGATCGCGATGCCCGACATGATCAGCAGGCGCTGTGCCGGTTCGCCGAGCAGAACTTCAAATTGCGTCGCCGACGCGACCTGCTTGGGGTCGAGGGCCGAGAGTACGATCGCCATGCGATGGCTCCGTGAGCGGTTGTCGGGGTCAAACAAGCCGGAAGGAAAGCCGGGGCCAGCGCTGAGAAGAGAATAAGAAAGCGTCGGCGGAATGCAAATTCCGAATGGTTAGCTCAGACGTAAGGCCGATTTACTGACGGCAGACAGCGGCGGCTGTCGTTGCCACGTGTCGAAAGTGCCGGGATAAGGACCCCCACCCAACTGTTGACTGGCACTACTCAGACGGGCCATGGACGCCAGATCATCTCGGCTTCCGCCCACCACGCCGCCCACACGCCACCTTCGCTTACCGAACAGTATCTGCAAATCCACATTGACCAAGTGTGAATGCGCGAATGATAATCACTCCCATTCAAATATTACAATGCGTTACACAGGGAAATGAGCCGTTATCTTCACTCGAAATACGTTGTCCGGACCCTGGCGGCTTGCCCCGCCCTGCTAGTCAGCCTGGTCCACGGACAAACCGCGACATCCGAACCGCAAACCCTTCCGCCCGTTACCGTCAGGGCCGATGTCAGCAAGGAACTTGGCGCCGGCTACAACCCGCCCAACGCGGTCAGCGCCACCAAGACCGACGCGCCACTGCGCGACATTCCGCAAACCGTGAACGTGGTGACCGCCGAGGTCATGCAGGACCAGCACGCCACGTCGATGCAGGACGCGCTCAAGAACGTGCCGGGCGTGAGCTTTTCTACCGGTGACGGCCAGCGCGACCAGGTATCGATCCGTGGCTTCTCCGCCATTGCCGACCAGTTCGTCGACGGCATCCGCGACGACGCGCTCTACTTCCGCGATCTGTCGAACGTGGATCGCATCGAAGTGATCAAGGGCCCGGCCGCCGTGCTGTACGGCCGTGGCTCGTCGGGCGGCCTGATCAACCGCGTGACCAAGAAGCCGGGTATCGACGTCACCGACTTTGCGTTGAGCTACGGCATGTGGGCCGACCGCCGCGTCGAGGGCGACGTGGGCCGCGTGTTTGGCGATGGCGCCGCAGCGTTCCGCATCACGGCCGCGCACGAAGAGGCCAACAGCTACCGCTCGCAGCAGTTCCTGAACCGCACGGCCGTGGCGCCGTCGCTGGAACTGCGCATCGCGCCGCAGACCACGGTGCTGCTGCAGGCCGACTACCTGGAAGACCGCCGCGTCACGGACTTCGGCATTCCCGCGTACAAGGGCCGCCCGGTGGCCGTCGACCCGTCCACCTACTACGGCGCCGCCAACGCACGCGACGCCGACTACAGCCAGAGCCGCGTGTATTCGGGCACGGCCACGGTCAATCACCGGTTCAACGAGAACTGGTCGATCCGCAATGCCACGCGCTACTACCACTACTCGCTGGACCGCAACAACACGCTGCCCGGCACGGTGAACGAGTCGGCGCTGACGGTGAGCCTGAACCGGTCGAACGTCTACCGCGAGGAACATGGCTGGTTCAACCAGACCGACCTGATCCAGAAGGCCGAATTCCTCGGCATGAAGCACGAACTGCTTTACGGCGTGGAAGTGGGTCAGCAGAACAAGGACCTGGTGAACTATTCGCGCAACAACATCGCCACGGTCGACCTGTTCAATCCGGTGCTGCCCACGCTGCCGCGCCTGCTGGGCGGCACGCCGGGCACCAGCAACCTGGGCATCTTCAAGACGCTGGGCATCTACACGCAGGACATGGTGCAGTTCAGCGAACAGTGGAAGGCGCTGGTGGGCATCCGCTACGACCGCTTCGAACAGGAAACGATCCAGCGCGTTGCCGGGCAGCAGAACCTGTCGCGCACCGACAATAACTGGAGCCCGCGCGCCGGCCTGGTGTGGCAGCCGTCGAAGCAGCAGTCGTACTACGTATCGTGGAGCCGCTCGTTCCAGCCGTCCGGCGAAGCGTTCTCGATCGCGGCGAGCAATGCCCAGTTGGCGCCGGAATCCACACGCAACACCGAAGTCGGCGCCAAGTACGACTGGCTCGATGGCAAGGCGACGACCACCGTCTCGCTGTTCCGTATCGAACGCACCAACATCAAGACGACCAACCCGGCCGCCCCGACCGTGCTGATCCCGATCGGCGAACAACGCACCGATGGCCTGGAACTGAGCGGCGCGGCAGAGCTGGGCGGCGGCTGGCGCATGCTGGCCGGCTATGCCTACCTGGATGCCAAGGTCACGAAGTCCACCCCGGCGCTGCAAGGCAAGCAGGCCACGCTGACGCCGCGCCATTCGGGCAATTTCTGGCTGACCAAGGACCTGGGCCATGGCTTTGGCCTGGGTGGTGGCCTGAACCTGGTGGGTGCACGCCAGGCCGACCCGGCCAACACCGTGACGCTGCCCGGCTACGTCACCGCCGACATGGTGGCCTGGTATCGCCGTGGCAAGTTCGAGGCGCAGCTCAACGTGTACAACCTGTTCAATCAGGGGTATATCGTGTCTGGCCACGGATCGAGCCCGAACCTCAACATGCCCGGCGCACCGCGCAGCGTGATGGGGACGATCCGGTATCGGATGTAAGCAGGCAGTACCGTGGGTGACACCGGGCGCCTTGGGCGCCGGCGTGCCACCCACGTTGCATCAACCCGCTGTGTGCCGGGTGGCCGTGCGATTCAGCGCGACGCCCACCTGGATCACGGCCTTCTCGGCGCCCTTGTCATTGAGCCGCCCTTCCGCGTCAAACGCCTGATGGGCCAGACCCAGCGCGAAAGACTCGGGAATCACCAGCACGCCAAGCTTGTCCAGCACCGTGCGCATGCCCATCTGCGAACGCAATCCACCCAGCGGCCCCGGCGACGCCGACACCATCGCGGCCACCTTGCCCGCGAACAGCGCCACCCCCGACGTGCCGTCCGGCTGCGGACGGCTCACCCAGTCAAGCGCGTTCTTCAGCGCAGCGGTATAGCCGCCGTTGTACTCGGGCGTGGCGATCAGCAACGCGTCGTGCCGGGCAAACTCCTGCTGCAGACGCAGCGCCTCGGCCGGCAAGCCATGCTCGGCCTCGAGGTCACCGTCATAGAGCGGCAGGGCAAAGTCCGCCAGCCGGATCGACGTCACGGTCGCGCCCGCATCGCGAGCGCCATGGGCGGCAAGGTCCAGCAGCTTCTGGTTCAGCGATTCGCGACGCGAACTTCCGCTTACGGCAAGGATTCGAATACTCACAGGGTCTCCTGAAGGACGATGTTGGCAAACAGTGGTGGAAGGGAATGCCCCTTGCCTCGCATGGTGCCGTCATCGGCGCGTCCCGGGTAGCCATCCCCCCATCCGCGCTGCACGAGGTGGTTCGATCGCTATAGAAGCGTGCGAATTGGCAATGCCCGACAGCCCCCGTGCCGACATCCTGTAAAAGAATTCACTGCGCGCGAAGAAGACGTTTAATACGCTTCCGCCCCCGAAGATCAAGCGACCGCAAGTGATCGAAGGTACGCGCATCCGCCAGCACTGCCAACAATCCCAAACCACGCGCCAGGCCTTGATCCGCTTCGGATTTGTGCTCGCAGCCTGCCAGAATGTCGGCCGTGGTGCGCCCCCGCCACGCAACCCGATGCGGCCGGCATCGCCCGATCATCGATTCGCGGCACCCAGGCAAGCAGTGTCCGCCATCGCTGCCTCCTCTCATTCGGTGATAACAATTTCCGTCGAGAGCGCCTAATGTAGTTCGCGAACCTCTTCCATTATTTCAGCGACCTGCCTGAAGGGAGTCCGTCATGGTGCGCTTAGCCGTCCTGAGCCTGATTGCAGTCACCGTTGCGGCATGTAGCAATGCGCCGCCGAAAACTACCCCCGACCAGTCCAAGGCACCGCCTGCCGCCATGACGCCAGCCACGGCGGCAGCGTCATCGCCTGGGGCGGCGCCGCCGCCCGCCGCCAACGCGGTAGACCCGGCCACCGTGCAGGCGCTGCGCGACATGGGCACCTACCTGCAATCGCTCAAGCAGTTCGAGGTGATGGTGAACCTGTCCGGCGAACGCGTGCTGGCCGATGGCCAGAAGCTCACGCACACGGCCACGTCCAAGCTCGTTGTGCAGCGGCCGAACAAACTGCGCGCGGACATGCGCAGCGCCCGCTCGGCACGTGACCTGATCTACGACGGCAAGACCGTGGTGCTCTACCAGCCCGAGGAGAAGTACTACTCCACGGCGCCGTTCACCGACAACCTGGGACAACTGGTGGGGCGGCTGCGCGAGCGCTTTGGCATCGAGATTCCCATGGCGGACCTGTTCCTCTGGGGCACCGATCATGCGCCGCTCGACAACATGACGTCGGCCATGAACGCCGGTCAGGACTTCGTCGACAACACGCTGTGCAATCACTACGCCTTCCGGCAAGGCGACATCGACTGGCAGATCTGGGTGGAGGCCGGCTCGCGCCCGCTGCCGCGCAAGCTGGTGATCACCAACCGGACCGACGACGCGCGGCCGCAGTCGATCTCGCTGATGCGCTGGAACCTGAGTCCGAAGCTGTCGGAGTCGCTGTTCACGTTCAAGCCGCCACAGGGCGCCAAAGTGGCAGAGTTCGTTCCCCTGAAGACCAAGTAGAAGGAGCGTCATCATGAGACATACTCTCGCGCGGCATTGTGCGGCATGGATGGTGGCCCTCTTCTTGTGCGCCGTGAGCTGGTCACCGCTGGCGGATGCACGGCCCGGCGGCGGCGGTGGACACGGTGGAGGGGGTGGACACGGCGGTGGCGGTGGTGGCGGACAGCGCGCCGCTGCACATGCCGGCGGCGGTGGAGGCGGTGGCCGGCAAGTCAACAACACGCGGGCCGATGCGCGGACCAACAATGTCCGCAGCACCAGCGTCAACAGCGTCAACTCCAACCGGAACGTCAACGTCAATTCGAACCGCAACGTCAACGTGAACGTGGACAACGGCGGGTGCTGCCATGGCGGATGGGACAACGACTACCACCCGGTTGCCACAGCGGCAGCCGTGACGGCCACGGTGGCCGTGACCTCGGCCGTCGTGGGATCCATCGTGCGATCGGTGCCGCCGACGGGCTGCGCGCCGGTCAACTACGGGGGCATGATCTACCAGCAATGCGGCAGCACCTGGTACCAGCCGCAGGGTTCGCAGTACGTCGTGGTCAACGCACCGTACTGACGGACAACCCACTGCACTCTCCATGCTCTGAGGGACATCTCCCGCGCGTCAGCAAGCACGTGCGGGGAGCCTTCTAGTCGCACACCCTTTTCGATGATGTTCGAACTCCCGATTGAGGCCGGTTTGGCGGGATCGGATACGCTGTCCGCGCCCGTCTCCATCCGACCGACGAAGCGACCAATAAAGCCCCCGCCGAGACATGCTCGCAGTGAAGACGTACCGCGTGTGCCTGTTCCAGCGCGCGAATCGCCAGTGTCACCGTGGGCCCGTCGTACCCACGCTTGACGCGGCCCCGGCTCCCGCCAAATACCCGCCGAACACCCTTCCTGTCACTTCGCGCAGATAGAAAAATCTGCCCCCTAGGGTAAATACCAATCACGCCCCGCTTGGCTTACGGCGGCGTCCTCCCTATCATTTATCACATGATCACTTATCGATCGATAATCATCAGGAGGCAAACATGGGACTGACGAAACTGGCCCACTATTCGATCCGCACCAACGACCTCGAACGCTCCTGTGCGTTCTATGAACGGGTACTCGGTTTCCGGCGCGGCTACCGGCCGCCCTTCGACTTTCCCGGCGCATGGCTCTACATGGGCGACGACGAGCGCAACTTCGGGACGGTACACATCATCGGCGTCGATCCGAACAATCCGGCCGGGCTCTCGGCATACCTCGGCGACAAGACGCTGGCGCAAACCGGTACCGGAACGATCGACCATATCGCCTTCCTCGCCACCGGCGTCTCGCAGATGTGGCAGACCCTGCTGGCCGAAGGCATCCCGTGGCGCGACCGCACGGTGCCAAGCCTTGGATTGCACCAGGTGTTCATCGAAGACCCCTCGGGCGTCACCATCGAGCTCAACTATCCGGCCGAGGAAGTGGCGGGCCTCACCCCGCCCGCGCAAGCCCGGAGCCACGCAGGAGTGAAAGCATGACCGCAGCACACGACCCTCGGCGCAAGGCCATCGTCATTGGCGGCTCGGTGGGCGGATTGTTCGCCGCCAACCTGCTGTCGCGCAGCGGCTGGGACATCGAGATATTCGAGCGCACGCCCGAAGCACTCACGGGACGCGGCGCAGGCATCGTCACGCATCCCGAGCTCTTTGAAGCGTTGACGGCCGCAGGCGTGGAGGTCGATGAGAGCATCGGTGTGTCGGTCAACACCCGGATCACACTGGCACGGGACGGCAGCGCTATCTCGGAACGGGAGATGCCGCAGACGCTGACGGGCTGGGGCAAGATGTACGAAGTCCTCGGCAACGCATTCAGCGGGACATATCGCACCGGCGCCCATGTCATGGCCGTTGCCTCGCACGCCGACCATGCCGAAGTCACACTCGCCGATGGCTCGACGCATCGCGCCGACATGGTGATTGCCGCCGACGGGTTCCGCTCCGGGGTACGCGAGCAACTGCTGCCCGAAGCGCGACTCGAATATGCGGGGTACATCGCATGGCGCGGACTTGTCAACGAAGGCGAGCTGACACGGGCCACGCATGCGGCGATCTTCGACAAGTTCGCCTTCTGCCTGCCGCCGCGCGAGCAGATTCTCGGCTATCCGGTGGCTGGCGAGCACAACAGTACGGTTGCTGGCGAGCGCCGCTTCAACTTCGTCTGGTATCGGGCGACGTGCGAAGACGAACTCGCGAGCCTGCTGACCGATGCACAAGGCAAATGCTGGTCGACAGGCATCCCTCCCGGAATGATCCGCCCCGACGTGATTGCCGACATGGAGAGCGCCGCCACCGATCTGCTTGCCCCGCAATTCGCGGAAGTCGTGGCGCGCACCGCACAGCCGCTGTTCCAGCCTATCTACGACCTGACGGTTTCGCGGATGTCCTTTGGTCGTATCGCGTTGCTGGGCGATGCGGCGTTCGTTGCGCGTCCGCACTGCGGCATGGGCGTCACGAAAGCCGCTGGCGATGCCATGGCGCTCGTCCGCGCGCTGGAAGGTAACGCCACTGTGGAATCTGGCCTCGATGCGTACAGCGCGGCGCGGGTACAGGTGGGCCAGGCGATCGTCGAGCATGCGCGACACCTGGGCGCCTACATGCAGGCGCAACTGAAGAGCGACGAGGACCGTGCGATGGCCGAGCGCTACCGCACGCCGGAAGCGGTCATGCGAGATACCGCCGTATCGCGCCGCTTTTAACTGCTTCCGAGCTTCCGACCAGAAAACAAGGAGACAACATGCCTCAAGCAGCCCCCCAATCCATTGCGTCCGGCGTCCACTACGGCGCAGGCGCCGACGATGCGCTTCCGCCTTTTGTTCCCCATCCGATGCTGGCACGCCGGGATTTCCAGACGCTGCACAGCGCCCGTCGCCGTTTTTCCTGGACACTGACCGCGATCATGCTGCTTGCCTACTTCGGCTTCATCCTGACGCTGGCATTCCGCCCCGACCTGCTGGCCATCCAACTCGTTTCCGGCCAGCCGATGAGCGTCGGCATTCCGGTCGGCTTCGGCATGTTCGCCTTCACCTTCGCACTGGTGGCCGTCTACGTCTATCGCACCAATACCGTCTACGACCGGATGATCGCCAATGTGCGTGATGGAGTGCAATCATGAGCCGCAGCCTCTGCGCAGCCATCGCCATGGGGTTGACGACCCCTGCCTTCGCAGCCACTCCGCCTGTCGGTCAAGGTCTGAACATGATCGCCATCGCGATGTTCCTGGTATTCGTGATCGCCACGCTCGCCATCACGAAGTGGGCCGCGCGGCGCAATCATAGCGTCGCGGACCACTACGCCGCAGGAGGCAAGATTACCGCGATGCAGAATGGCTGGGCCATTGCGGGGGACTACATGTCCGCCGCATCGTTGCTCGGTATCTCTGCACTGGTATTTACCAGCGGCTACGACGGCCTGATCTATTCGATCGGCTTTCTCGCAAGCTGGCCCATCATCCTGTTCCTGATTGCGGAGCCACTGCGCAACCTGGGGCGCTATACGCTGGCCGATGTGCTGTCGTACCGGTTGCGGCAACGGCCGATCCGCGCGTTCTCGGCGTCCAGCTCCATCGTGATCGTGCTGCTCTACCTGGTATCCCAAATGG
The DNA here is from genome assembly GCF_022179805.1 of Cupriavidus pauculus. Classification (GTDB taxonomy): domain Bacteria; phylum Pseudomonadota; class Gammaproteobacteria; order Burkholderiales; family Burkholderiaceae; genus Cupriavidus; species Cupriavidus pauculus_E. The sequence continues at coordinate 50,431 of NZ_BPUO01000003.1, forward strand.
TGGGCGCCGGCAAGCTCGTGGAATTGCTGTTCGGATTCAACTACACCTCGGCAGTGGTTCTCGTCGGCGTACTGATGGTGGTGTATGTGTTCTTTGGCGGCATGCTGGCGACCACGTGGATCCAGATCATCAAGGCGGTCATGCTGCTGGCCGGCTGCGCGTTCATGGCCTTCATGGTGATGAGCCGTTTCGGCTTCAGCCTGAACAGCCTGTTCGAGCACGCCATCACCGCGCATGGCAAGCACGATGCGATCATGCGGCCGGGCGGCCTGGTCTCCGATCCGGTATCGGCGGTGTCGTTGGGATTGGCGTTGATCTTCGGCACGGCGGGACTGCCGCACATCCTGATGCGCTTCTTCACCGTCAACAACGTAAAGGCCGCGCGAAAGAGCGTGCTGTATGCCACCGGCATCGTCGGCATGGGCTACGCCATGATCATCGTGATCGGCTTCGGCACGATTGCGCTGGTGGCACAGGACCCGCTGTACCACAACAGCAATGGCGCGATCATCGGCGGCATCAACATGGTGGCGGTACACCTGTCGCATGCGGTTGGCGGCAACGTGTTCCTCGGCTTCATCTGCGCCGTGGCCTTCTCCACGATCCTGGCCGTGGTGGCGGGGCTCACCCTGGCGGGCTCATCGGCCATCTCGCATGACCTGTATGCCGCCGTGATCCGCAAGGGGCAGGCGTCCGACAAGGACGAGATGCGCGTCTCCCGCATCACCACGCTGGTGCTCGGCGTGCTGTCGATCCTGTTAGGCATCCTGTTCGAGAAGCAGACCATTGCCTTCATCGTCAGCCTGACGTTCTCGATTGCCGCCAGTTCCAACTTCCCGGTTCTGCTGCTGTCGATCTATTGGCGCGGCCTGACCACGCGTGGCGCGGTAGTCGGCGGCATGATGGGGCTCGTCACGGCCGTGGTACTGACGATCCTGAGCCCGACCGTCTGGGTGCAGGTACTGGGCCACGCCTCGGCCATCTATCCGTACGAGTACCCGGCGCTTTTCTCGATGCTGGTGGCGTTTGCCAGCATCTACGTGTTCTCGATCACCGACCGTTCGGCACGTGGCGCCTGGGAGCGCAATGCCTACCAGAACCAGCGCGTGGACTGCGAACTGGGCACCATCGCGAAGTCTGGAGGCTGATTCTTCGCTCCAGCCTTCGCTTGAGGGCGGCGGCCTGCACCGGGCGGCCGCCCCTGTTCCCATTTATCGGGCGATTGGTAGAATCGGAGCATTTCCCGGACAGCAGACCACAAAGACCGCCATGGAGTCACGCGCCACTTCCACCGAAGACGACACCGCAGCGAAATCGACCCGAAGGCTGCTGCCCGAGGAACGCGAGCAGCAGATCGTCGAGAAGGCAATCGAGCATTTCACGCGCAACGGCTTCGGCGGCAGCACGCGAGAGCTGGCGCGCCAGATCGGCGTGACGCAACCTCTTCTCTACCGGTACTTCGAGAGCAAGGACGCCCTGATCGATCGCGTCTACAACGAAGTCTTCCAGTGGCGCCCTGACTGGGAACGCCAGATTGCCGACCGCACGCTGCCGCTGGCCGAACGGCTCCATGCCTTCTACCTCGACTATTCGTCGGTGATCCTGCGCGAGGAGTGGATCCGCCTCTTCATCTTTGCCGGCCTGACGCACGAAGGCATCAACAACAAGTACCTCAGCAAGCTGCGCACCAAGGTCTTCCTGCCGGTACTAGCCGAGGTGCGCGAGGCGTTTGGTATCGCCGCGCCCCGTAACACTGCCGAGACGGACGCCGAAATCGAGATGATCTGGAGCCTGCACGCCGCCATCTTCTACATTGGCGTGCGCAAGTGGGTCTATGGCCTGAAGGTTCCGACCGACCTGGACGCAGTGATCCGGCAGAAGGTCGACCTGTTCCTGTATGGCGCGCCCGCGGCAATGGAAAAGCTGCGCGAGCGGAAGGTGTAGCACGCTGCTGGTTGCATCACATGCAATCAGGCCTTGCCCAGCGGCGGCCGCGACAGATACCCCGCCATATTGCAGAGCTTGCCGAGTTCATCGGCTGCCTCGCAAAGCAGCACCGAGTGCTCATGGACTTTTGCGGCGGTCAGACGTGTCTTGGGTCCCGCCAGGCTGATCACGCCCACGCAGCGACTGCCTCGTTTCACGGGCACGGCCACCGCCGCCATACGGGCTGCAAACACCTCATCGATCATGGCATAGCCGCGTACGCGCGCCGCGTGGATGAATCCGAGCAGTGCCTTCAGTGACGTTGGCGCGTTCGGACCATACTCGTTGGGGTGGCCGAATCCCTGCTTCATGACCAGCGCGACGGCTTCCTCATCCGACATCGTCATCAGCCACGCATGACCGGTGGACGTGCAGGACAACCGCGCCGCCAGACCCATGTCGGGGTCGTACCGAAAGCCGGTGCGTTGACCGTCGGCTTTTGCCACCCAGATGATGGCGTCACCGTCCACCAGCGACAAACGGGCCAACTCGCCCGTGCGCGCTGCGATCCTCTCGATGATGGGTTGTGCGATGTCGGCGATGCCCGTCAGGCTCAGGAACTCGAGCCCGTTCGACGTCATGCGCATCGACAGGATGTAGCGGCTGTCATCGGCGATTTGCCGCACGTAACCACTTTCCACGAGTTCGCTCAGCACGCGATGGCATGTGCTGCGCGGCACGGACACGGCGTCGGCAATTTCCGAAAGCGCTGCGCCCTCGCCCTGGGACGCCAGCAGATCGAGGATCTTCAATCCCGTCTTGAGCGACATATTTCGTAATGTGGAATGATGTTCCGGTGCGGAACGGGTCGGTTTGGCCTGGCGAACAATAGCAGTGCACGTTACCCGTAGCAATCGGGAACGATATCCACAAAGAAAAGGGGAGACACTCATGTCAGCCATCACTGACTCCGACATCAACGTGGCCGATCTAGCCGCATCGCAGCATTCCATGGCGCGCCGCGCCGTTGCGGGTGCAACCGTGGGCACGGCGCTGGAATGGTTCGACTTCGCGCTCTACGGCGTCGTTGCCGCGACCATTTTTCCGAAGCTGTTTTTCCCTTCGCTCGACCCTACCGCCTCGCTGCTGGCTTCGCTTGCCAGCTTCTGGGCCGGCCTGGCGGCACGGCCCCTGGGCGCCATCGTTTGCGGCATCCTGGGAGATCGCTGGGGACGCCGCAACCTGATGCTGATCACGGTATCGGTGATGGGCGTCTCGTCATTCCTCATGGGACTACTGCCGACCTATCAGCAGGTGGGGATCATGGCGCCGATCCTGCTGGTCAGTCTGCGCATCATCCAGGGCTTTGCGCTTGGTGGGGAATCCACAGGCGCGCAGCTGATGGCCGTCGAACACGCAGCGGCCGATCGTCGCGGCATCTATTCCGGCTTGCTCGGTATCTGCTCGCCACTGAGCCAGATCCTGGCCAACATGACGCTGTTCGCGTTGGCGGGGATGCTGTCTCCCGAAGACTTTGAAAGCTACGGCTGGAGAATTCCATTCCTGGCGAGCTTTCTGCTGGTGATCCTCGGCATCTATATCCGGATGCGTGTCAGCGAGACGCCCGCCTTCGAAGCCCTGCGCAAGCAAGGCCAGCAGCAGGGAAAGCGGGTGCGCGGTGCCAATCCGCTGGGCGTGGTGTTGCGCCACCACTGGAAGACCGCGCTGCGCCTGACGCTGTTCTTCTGCGGCCCCGCCGCGCTGTTCTACCTGATCGTAGTGTTCTCGCTGAGCTATCTAACTAGGAACCTTGGCCTGCCCAAGCAGACCGGCTTCATGTTCCTGATGGTGGCCAACGCATGCGCCATCGTGGGCGCGCTGGCTGGCGGGTATCTCAGTGACCGGATTGGCCGCAAGCGCGCGCTGCTGCTGGGCTCGTTCTGCACACTGGGCTGCTGCCTTATTTACTTTCCGGTCCTCAACCAGGGCTCGTTCGGCATGACCATGGCAGTCATGGGCGCATTCCTTGGCTTCACGCAGTTCCAGAGCGGCATCCAGCCGGTCTGGTTTGCCGAGTCCTTTCCCACCGAGGCGCGCTACACGGGCTCCGCGCTGTCCTACTCGGGCGCCAACCTGCTGACCGGCGGGCCGATGCCGATCGTAGCGGTTGCATTGCTGCAGGCGTTCAACGGATCGCCGTGGGCCATCGTGGCGGTATGCGGATCGCTGAACCTGCTGTCGTTCGTCATGATCGCCATCTCTCGCGAAACCCGAGGCACCAGCCTGGAAAGCAGCCACTGAATTGCCGCAACGTATTGCAGAAAATTAGCCGTCACTGAGCACCCATCATGAAGCGAAAACTCTACATCCTCAACGGTTCGAACCTGAACATGCTCGGTGTTCGCGAGCCGCATATCTATGGCAGCACCACGCTCAAGGACATCGAGCAGGCCTGCATGGCCATGGCCGACACGTTCAAGTTCGACTGCGTATTCCGTCAGACCAACAGCGAAAGCGATTTGATCGACTGGATCCAGGAGGCCTATTTCGAGAATGCCGCGCTGATCATCAATCCGGCCGGCTTTTCATTTGGACGCATCCCCGTGCTCGATGCGGTAAAGCTGATCCAGCGCCCCGTCGTCGAGGTGCACATCAGCAATATCCACCGCCGCTCGGAAGAGTATCGCCATTCGACCATCTCCGTGGCCGCCACAGCCGTGATCTGCGGTGCCGGGGCCAATGGCTACCTGCTCAGCATCCGCGCCATCGACGACCTGTGGGCGGCAACCGAGAAGCCACAATAGCGCGGTGACCTGCAAAGCTGTTGCTTAAGCTATCATTTCGGCTTAGACCCGTTCCAAGCGAACCTTTCGATGCCGAAGTCCAACCCTTCGCCGCGCGTAACCCGCCCGGTTACCGATGCCGGCGCCAAGCCGGGCCAGCCGGTATCGGCGGGCAAGGCTGCCTTGCAGCCACTGCCCACCAAGCGTCCCGACCATGACCTCGACCATTCGGTTGGCTATCTGCTGAACCGCGCCGCCAGCATCATTGCGGCACGGTTCAGCGACGACCTGAAGCCGCACAACATCAACCTGCAGGCATGGCGCGTGCTGGCGGCGCTGCGCCATGAAGACCACCAGACGCTGTCGGACCTGGCCAGCCATACCGGCGCGGAAATCTCCTACCTGTCCCGGGCAGTGGTGGCGTTGGAGGAACGCGGCCTGCTGCGGCGCGTCGTCTCGGCCACCGACAAGCGCAATATCCACCTGTCGCTGACGCCCGCTGGCGGCGCCATCGTTGCCGAACTCGCGCCGCGCGCCTGGGATATCGAGCGCGCATCGATGTCTGGCGTGACACCCGCAGAGCTTGCCGCCACGTTGAAGACGTTGCGGGCGATCTTTACGAACCTGGTCGATGCCTGCCAGGATTCCACCGGCGTCAACCGCAAGCTCACCGTGGCGCGCCGGGTCCGCCGCAAGGCGGCGCAGGACGACCCGGACGCCTGATCGCCCCTGCCGGCGCGCTCAGAAGACGTGCTTGATGCCCAGCATCGCCCCAAGCTGCGTGCCGCCGGGCGATGCGCTCGCCCCCGGATTGCTGCTCACCGACTGCGCCAGTTGCCCGCCGTTGTCGATGAAGCCGGCCGTGGCGTAGATCGACGACCGCTTCGAGAAGCTGTACGTACCGCGCACCGTGTACAGCCATGCCTTGTTGGCGCTGTCGTGATAGCGCTGGTGATAGACCTGGCCCGCGACATTGAAAGCCGGGGTCAGGTCATAGGACGCGCCCAGCCAGAACAGGTCGCTGCGCGGCGCGGGATTGCCGTCGTTGTTGTGCCGCAGCCAGCCCGCCCCCGCCTTCACACGATCGAACAACGTATAGGCACTGAGCGACAACCGGTCGTCCTTGCGGCCGCTGTTGGTAAGCCCGCCAAACGCACCCGGGCCGCCACGCCAGGAATCGTAGGCCGCCGCCACGCCAAGATGCGGGGTCTCGTACATCAGCAGCGCCGACCACTCCCGGCACGCCTTCTTGTCCGCGGGATTCTCGCCCGCGCAGTTGGTGCTGGCAGGGCTGGGCGTGGCCACCGCCGCGTCGCGGCCAAAGCTGTAGGTGGCGCCCACCGTCAGTCCGCCGAACTTTCCCTTGTACGAAATCGCGTTGTCGGCGCGCGAGTTCGGAATCGTCGGATCGAGTGACCCCGAGCCAAACGCGTTCGGCCCCAGGATGTCCGAGTCGAGCGTGGCCCAGAACATCATCGTGTACTGACGCCCGAAGGCCACCTGCCCCCAGTTGCCCGACAGTCCGACCCAGGCTTGCCGCCCGAACAGGCGATTGCCGAAATTGGCCACGCCCGAATCCGGCGCGAAGCCGGACTCCAGCACGAACTGCGATTTCAGGCCACCGCCAAGGTCTTCCGTCCCCCGCAGCCCCCAGCGCGACGGTACCGACGCGGACAGGTTCGTCATGCGTGCCACGGTGCTCTGCGTCGGGCCGGCGTGGTTCACTACCTCCACGCCGGAATCCACCACGCCATACAGCGTCACGGACTGCGCGCCTGCCAGCGCCGGCATGGCCGCCGCGCAGCCAAGTACAAGATGTCTCAGTTTGATCGTCATGGTCTCCTCCTGTTTTTTTGTGGATATCTATGCCTTGTCGAACTAGCTTGCCGATGCCTCCCCCAGCCGCGCCCCCTGGCTTGCCACCCGTGCCAGCAAGCGCGCGGCATTGCCGCCCTCGACGGCGCGCAGCTCGTCGGCGCTGAAGCCGACGTCCCGCAGCCCGGCGAACGTGGCCTGCGTGCCCTGCTCCGGGACAAACGGAAAATCGGTGCCCAGCACCACGTTGGCGGGCGTCACCAGCTTCAGCAGCGCGGCCATCGAGATCGGATTCGCGGCAATGGCGGTGTCGTAGTACAGGCGCTTGAGCAGCGGCATCACGCCTTCCGGCACCTGCTTGGCCAGGCTCTTGTCGAGCGAGCCCAGGATGGCCATACGGGTGGCCAGGTAGGGCACCGTCCCGCCCGCGTGCGAGAAGATGAAGCGAATGTCCGGACAGCGGCTGAACACGCCCGAGAACATCAGGCTGGCCACGGCGCGCGTGGTGTCGTGCGGAAACTCGATCAGCGAATCGGGATGCTCGGGCAGCAGGCCGCGATGGCATTGGCACGACGTGGGATGCACGTAGACCACCGCGCGGCGGCGGTTCAGCTCCGCGAAGACCGGCGCGAAATCGGCATGGCCCAGGTACTTGTCGCCGTAATTGGTCATGAGTCCAATGCCGTCGGCCTTCAACACGTCGAACGCATGGGTGATTTCCGCCATCGCCGCGCCGACATCGGGCAACGGCAGCGCGCTGAACGTGCCGAAGCGGGTGGGATGGTCGCTGACCATCTGCGCGGCGAACTCGTTGCAGGCGCGCGTGAGCTGCCGCGTCTTGGCCATGTCCGGCATCCACAGCGGCGGGGCCGACACCACGGCGGTGGTAATGCCCTGCCGGTCCATCACGCCCAGCGAGTCGGCCACCTTCCACTGCGGCGCCACGCGATTCGGCGCCGGCGCGCCGATGGCTTCCTCGCCCATGGTCTTGCGGAAGACCGGCGGAAGAATATGGTGGTGCACGTCGATGCGCTGCACGCCCGCCAGGCTGTCCTGCGCCAGGGGTCGGGCTTGCGGCTGCGCGCCCGCCGGCACGGCCTGGCTTGCCAGCAGGCCGCCCAGCATCGCGCCCATCCTGCGGCGCATCGGGCTGGCCAGGGGTGCGCCCGTCGGATGATCTACGTCTTCGTTATTGGTATGCATTGGCGCAATCGTGTGGAGGTTGCGGGTGGAGGTTGGACTGCTGGCATGCCGTTTGTCCGGGCAACAGGCCGCCCTGCTCGCGCGGTGGCAGGCATGGCGGGCCGGTTGCCCGGCGGCGGTACGGGTGCTTGAGTGCTGCGGTGCTGCGGGTGCGCGTCAGGCCGGTTCGGCCACCACGCGGTTCTCGATATGGCCGATGCCTTCGATCTCCGCACGCATGACGTCGCCCACCTTCAGGTAGGACGGCGGGTCCATCGCCACGCCAACGCCAGACGGCGTGCCGGTGGCCAGCAGGTCGCCGGGCTCCAGCGTGAAGGCCTTCGACAGATGCACCACCTGGTCGTAGATGTCATGGATCATGGCGCCCGTCTCATCGTCCTGACGCAGTTCATCGTTGACCCACATCCGCAGGCGCAGCGCGTGCGGGTCGCCGAGTTCGTCGGGGGTCACGATCCACGGGCCGATGGGACCGCACGTGTCGAACGACTTGCCGATGGTCATGGTCTGCGAGGCCAGTTGCCAGTCGCGCACGGACACGTCGTTGCACACCATGTAGCCGGCGATGATGGACGGCGCGTCTTCACGGCTCACGTTGCGGCAGCGGCTGCCGATCACTGCGCACAGTTCCACCTCGTAGTCGAGCTGCTGCGAGACGGCCGGCATGTGGACATCGCCAAACGGGTCGTTGATGCACGACACCTGCTTGTTGAACCACACCTGCACAGGCGGCGTATGAACACCCACCTTGGCCGCCTCGGCCACGTGCTTGCGGTAGTTCATGCCGATGGCCAGGTATTTCGACGGCCGGGGCACGGGCGCCAGCAACGTGACCTCAGACAGCGACGCGGTGAAGCCGCCGCGCACGGCGCGCGCGCGATCCAGCGCTTCGGGGCCGGACTGCAGCAGTTCCAGCATGGTGTCCGGCAGTGCGGGGTCGTTGCGCGGCAGGTCGATCACGAGGTCTCCCTCGACCTTGCCGATGGAGGTGTTGCCTTGATGGAGATAGGTAACGAGCTTCATGATGAGACGATGATTCCGAAATGGTTGTAGAACAAAGGGAATGCGTAAGGACGGCGTTCAGACCGCCGTCGCGCGTGACGGCTCGTCTTGCCCGGCCGGTTGTGCATTGGCCTGTACCGGATACGGATACTGTCGCGGCAGCCGCAGCAGCATCAGCGCCGCGCAAGCCAGCACCGCGACAAAGCCGATGAGCGCCGGGCGGTAGGAGCCCGCCAGGTCATAGGTGGCCCCCATCACGAACGGGCCCAGCCCGGTGCCGACCGTGAATGCCGCGAACAGGTAGCCGTAGATCTGGCCGAATGCGCGCAGGCCGAAGTAGCGGCTTTGCAGATAGGCGATCAGGTCCACTTCGGCACCCATGCCGATGCCCACCAGCACCGCGCCCACTGTGGTAAGCGCCACGTCGCTGCTGCCGAGCAGCGTCAACACGCCCAGCGCCGGCAGCAGCACGAAGGCGATGGCGACATGCGGACCAAAGAAGTGGTCCAGCAGATAGCCGCACAGCAGGCGGCCTACGATCAGCGACGCGCCGATGCCGGAGAACACCGTCACCGCCTGGCTGGACGGAATGCCCCGGTCGGTCAGCAACGGCACCAGATGCACGATGGTCCCGTTGGCGACGATCGGGATGCACAGGAACACCACCGCCAGCACCCAGAAATCCTTGTGGCAAATCGCCTCGCTGGCCACCAGGCCCGGCAGTTGCCGCGCACGCGCCGCCACGCTGCCGGCGTCGGCCGACACGTCGCGTACCAGCAGGGCCACCGCAGGAAACGCGATGCAGAACACGGTGACACCCACCGCCACGAAGGCGCCGCGCCAGCCAAAGTGGTCGAGATAGGCCTGCGTCAACCGTGGCACCAGCGCCGCGCCAAGTCCGACGCCAGTCATCGCAATGCCCATGGCCAGACCGCGCTGGCGATCGAATGCGGCGGCAATCGCCTTGGCATAGGGCAGCGGCGCCTGGCCGGCACTGAACAGCCCCATGACCGAGAACATCGCCAGGAAAGCGAACGGCACGGCCGGCGCCAGCGACATGGCGGCAATGGCCAGCGAGAACAGCGTGATGGCGGTGAGCGTCACGCGCTTGATGCCCCGGGCATCGATCAGCTTGCCGGCGAACGGCGTGGCGATGGCCGCGAAGATCGAGCCCATCATCACGGCCGCCGACAGCACGCTGCGGTTCCAGCCGAACTCGGCCATGATCGGCTTCATGAGCACCGATGCCGAGAACTGCAGCACGGTCACGTTGCCAACGATCAGCCCGAGTACCGAGCCGATGACGATCCACCAGTGACCGCGAAACAGTTGAGTGGGACGGTTGGGGGCATGCACGATTGTCTCCAGATTGTTATGTCTTATGGTTGTAGCCGGCCGGTACTAGGGGTGCAGCGCCGGCGCGCGTTCCATGAACTTGCCCGCATGAAACAGCAGCGGCGACTCCGCGCCATAGCCGAACCGTTCCACCTGCCCCAGCATCATCACGTGGTCGCCAAACGGCACGACAGTGGTGATGCGGCACTCGAAGCAGGCCAGCGCGCCTTCCAGCAAGGGCACATCGCCCAGGCCGGGGCGCACGCCGTCGCCGACGATGGCGAACTTGTCTGGCGAGGGCCTGGCGAAATGCGCCGCAAGGTGCTGCTGCTCCGCCGTCAGCACATGCACGGCAAAGTATTCCGACTCCGAGAACGCGCGCAGGCTGGGTGCGCGGTCGCTCAGGTACCAGGCCACCAATGGCGGATCCAGCGACACGGAGCAGAAGGAGTTGATGGTCAGCGCCGCGCGTTGGCCGTCGGGGGTGCAGGTAGTAACAATGCAGACGCCCGTGGCAAACCGTCCCAGCGCATTGCGCAGGTCCCGGCTGTCGATAGGCGAGGTCATGACGTCGGCGCTCATGAGCGGATCTCCTCGGTAGCGGGCACGGCATTGGCGCCTGCGCCGGTAAAGCAGCGCGGGTCGCGGGTCGAGCCCCAGTAATCCAGTGACAACGGCGAAGGTTCGATGCGGCGCGGCGCGCGCGGGAAGGTCTCCGGAAACGCCTCCATGCCAAAGCTGTATTCCATCGTCAGGCCGTCCGGATCCAGGAAGTACAGGAAGACGCTGTCGGACGCCGGATGCCGGCCCGGCCCGAATACCACGTCGGAACCGGCCGCCTTCAGCCGCGTCAACGCCCGGCCAATATCGTCGATCTCGGTGACCATGTAGTTGACGTGGTGCAGGCAATGGCGGTCGAACTTCGCGATGCCGATGCCGTGGTGGTAGGGATTCGGCCAGCAGCGCATGAACGTGATGAAGTCGCCTACCGAATCCGATTCACGGAAGTTCAGCACGTCGCGCCAGAACGCGACGGCGCGCGCGGCATCGGGCGTGTTGAACACCACGTGGCCCAGACGCTGGATGCGGGTCACCGTTGGCGCGAACGGCCGCGCCGAGTCCGGCGCCGGCACGTAGAACTCCAGCATGGCACCCACCAGCGGCTCGAACACGCGGATCGCGCGCGCCTGCGCCCTAGCCGCGCAAATGGCGGCTGGCACCTCTTCCACGGGCAGGCCGGCGGCCGCCAGGCGATCCAGCAGCGGCGCGAACTGGGCGGCGTCTTCCAGCATGAAGCCCGCGCAGCGCAGCCCTGCTTGCTCGCCGGGAAACAGCACAAGGCTGTGGTGATCGTGGTCGCAGCGCAGCCGGATCTCGCCTTCGCTGCCGGTATCCACGTACTGCAAACCCACCACGTCCTCGTAGAAGCGGCGCGAGCGCTGCAGATCGGTCACATTGAGTTCGATGCGGCCCAGTTTCTGGTGTCGGATCATCGCGTGCCCCTCAATACTGCCCGCGCGGTTGCAAGCCGAGCCGCATCTGTCCGTACATGCTGGACACGGCGTGCCAGTTGACGCTGATGTGGTGGGCCACCGCGTTGATGTCGCGCCATGCACGCTGCACGCCGTTGTCCAACTGGATGCCGGTGCCGCCCACCACGTCATACAGTTCGTTGATGGCCTCCACGCAGAGCTGCACGGCATAGGCGTGACCGCGCCGCAGCGTGATGCGCTGCGCGGCGCTCAGCTTGGTGCCGGCGGCCACCAGGTCCGTGGCCAGTTGCAGGTCACGCTGCAGGATCAGTTGGGCGGCGTCCACGGCGGCTTCTCCGCGCGCCACCGCCGACTGCACGTGGCCAAACTGCGCGATCGATTGCCCGCCGCCCGCGAACGCGCCGCGTGTGGCACGCGCCGCCACACCGTCGACAAATTCGTCCAGCGCGCCGCGCAATGCGGACACAGCGGGGTTGGCCAGCAGCGGCGGGAATCCGCTCAGGAACGGCAGCCGGTAGATCAGCGACGCATGCAGTTCGGCACCGGGCCCGGCCTGCTCCAGCACATCAGCGAAAGCCACCGTGCGATGCTCCGGCACGAAAACCGGCTCGGTGATGGCGATGTCCTTGCTGCCGGTACCTGCCAGGCCAACCGTGTGCCAGGTATCGACGATCTCGTACTCGCCCTTGGGCACCAGCAGGAACACCGGACGCGGAGGCTGGCCCTCTTCCTGCTGGACCATCGCGCCAAGCGACATCCATTGGGCGTTGTCGCAGTTGCTGCCGAAGCTCCAGCGGCCTTGCAGGCGGAAACCGCCGGCCACCGGCTCGGCCTTGCCGGTCGGGGCGATGCACGAGGCGATCAGCGCGTCGGGCGATGCACCCCACACATCCTGCTGGGCCTCGCCCGGGAACATGCCCAGCACCCATGACGCCGCCGCGCTCAGGCCATAGCACCAGCCGGTGGAAGTGCATCCGCGCCCGAGTTCGAACGCCAGGCGGCGCAGCACTTCGAGCCCGAGTTCGTGTCCGCCGAAGCGCTTGGGCTGGACCACGCGGTACAGGCCGGCGGCGGTCAGCTGTTCCGTGATGTCCGTCGAGACGCGGCGGTCCAGCTCCGTCTGGCGGGCGCGTTGCGCAATGATCGGGCGAAGCCGCGCGGCGGCCTCCATCAGCTTGGTCTGCACGGCGGTGTCGGCAATCGTTGCCGGCGCCGATGCCGGGTTCAGTGCAGTGGGGCGATCCAGTACAGCTTGGGTTGTGGACATCGAACGACTCTCCTAAATTGTTGCAAAAGCAACCTATCCGTGCTCGAATTAAAGCGCATGACAGTTGCTTTTGCAACCGTTTAGCGCGCACTTCCCTATCAGGAGATACCCGAATGAACGCCCCCACCCTACCCGCCCGTTGCGGCTGCATCGACGTCCACACCCATGTGATACCGGCCGAATTTCCCCGGTATCTCGGCAATCGGGCCAACGTGCCGTGGCCGTCGATGCGCGACGCGCAGCCCTGCCATCGGCACGTTGTCATTTCGGGGCAGGTCTACCGCACGGTGCCGCACCACGCATGGGACACCGACGCCCGGCTAGCCGACATGGACGCTACCAACGTGAGCCACCAGGTGCTCTCGCCGATGCCGGAGCTGCTGTCGTACTGGATGGATGCGGAAGATGCCGGCGTGCTGTCGCGCTACCTGAACGAAACGCTCGCCGGCATGGTGGCGCGCGCACCGGCCCGCTTCAGCGCACTGGGCGCGGCACCGCTACAGGATGTGGACCGTGCCATCGCCGAACTCGACCATGCGGTGCACACGCTGGGGCTGGCAGGGATTGAAGTGGGCAGCAATGTGATGGGCGTGCCGATTGGCGACCCGCGCTTCTGGCCGTTCTTCGAGGCGGCGCAAGCGTGCAATGCGGCGATCTTCGTGCATCCGCTGCGCCCGGCCGGCATGGAGCGGCTGGTCGGTCCAGCGGCACTGGAGCAGATCGTCGCCTTCCCGGGCGAGATTGGCCTGGCGGCGGCATCGCTGATCACGGGCGGTCTGCTCGCGCGTTTTCCGAAGCTGCGGATCGCCCTGAGCCACGGGGGCGGATCGATCCAGGCACTGGTGCCTCGCATGCAGTTCGCCTGGGAAAAACAGAGCGCATTGCGTGACGCCATCGAACAGGCACCCGCCGAGGCAGCGCGCGCGCTGTACTACGACGATCTGCTCTACAGCCCCGAGGCCATTCGCGCGCTGGTGGATCTGGTCGGCGACCATCGCGTCATGATTGGCACCGACTATCCCTTCGCGATCATGGACCCGGACCCCGCCGCACGCGTTGCGTCGCTTGGCCTGTCGAACGATGTGATGGACCGGCTGCGGTGGAGGAATGCCGCCGCGTGGCTGGGCCGGATCTGACGCACCACGTTCACCCCGCCCGCCGCAATCCGGGCGGCGGGGTGCGCGGGCTCAATGGAGCTCAATGGTGATGCGGAATGAAATCCTGGGTGATCTGCTTGTACTCCAGGAAGTCTTCCACCGAAGCCAGGCCACCAAGCCGTCCCAGCCCGCTTGACTTGAATCCGCCCTCTTCCATTTCCACGGCGAGGTTGGCCCAGCTATTGATCGAGACAAGCCCTGCCTGCAGGCGCCGCGCCACGCGGATCGGGCGATCGGCATCGCGGCTCCACACGCAGGCACTCAACCCGTAGTCGCTGTCGTTGGCCAGGGCGATGGCCTCGGCCTCGGTGTCGAACAACTGCAGGGTCTGGACCGGGCCAAACGTTTCCTCGCGCGCGATCGGCAAACGCTGGTCGGCAATTTCCAGCAGCGTCGGCCGATAGAATGCGCCGCCCGCCAGCGCAGGGTCCTGCGCGGGTCCGCCTCGCACGATGGGCCTGGCGCCCGCCGCGATGGCTGCTTCCACCGCCGCATCCACACGCGTCACCGCTGCCTTGTCGATCAGCGGTCCCATCTGGCTCGATGACTCGCGGGCCGGGCCCACGCGTACTGCCTCCAAGCGCTGCGCCAGGCCGGCACGCACGGCATCGGCAATGCCACGCTGCACCAGGACGCGGCTGCCCGTCATGCAGAACTGCCCCGCGAACACCGTGCAGGACTTCTCCAGCACCGGCAACACGGCCGCCAGGTCGGCATCGTCGAACACGAGGTGCGGCGTCTTGCCACCGAGTTCGAGCCCGACGCGCTTGAGCCGGTCTGCCGCCGCGCGGGCAATGGCCCGTCCGGTCACCGTGCTCCCGGTAAAGCTGACCACTGGCACCAGCGGCGAATCCACCAGCAGACGTGCGCCTTCGGCGCCCGATTCGGTGACGATATTGACCACGCCCTTTGGCAACTCCGGTACGCTTGCGATGATGCTGGCGAGCAGCGCGGCGGTCTGCGCGGCCTGATGCGGCATCTTGACCACCGCCGTGCAGCCTGCGGCCAGCGCCGGCGCGAGCGCCCGGATGCACAGGTAGGCCGGCGAGTTCCAGGGAATGATGAGACCGGCTACGCCGACTGGTTCGCGAATGCTCATGGTTTGCTGGCCTGGCCGGCTTTCCACCACGCGGCCGAAGTTGTGCATCGCCAGCCCCGACACAAACCGCAGCGCGCGCGGAATCAGCGACGCCTCGAACGTCGCT
Organism: Cupriavidus pauculus; assembly: GCF_022179805.1. Classification (GTDB taxonomy): domain Bacteria; phylum Pseudomonadota; class Gammaproteobacteria; order Burkholderiales; family Burkholderiaceae; genus Cupriavidus; species Cupriavidus pauculus_E. The sequence goes on from NZ_BPUO01000003.1 coordinate 65,614, forward strand.
TCCGGGCGGATCTTGCCGTTCTCGGCGCACAGGCTGTCCACCACCTCCTGCTGCCTGGCGGCAAACGCGTCGGCCAGATGGCCAAGCGCCGTGGCGCGCAGATAGGCATCGTCCCGCCAGTGGCTGCCTGCAAAAGCTTCGGCGGCAGCATCGATGGCCAACTGCATCGTGGCTACCGGTGCGTCGTGGAAATAGCCAATCACCTCACCCGTCGCCGGATCGATACTCTCCCTGCACTGCCCATCGGCGAGCCATTCGCCGCGGATCCAGTGCATGGCTTCAGCCTTTGCCGTCATGGAATGTCGCCTTGTCTGTAGTTGGTGCAAGCCGGTGGTTGGGCCGGTCATGCCTGTGCGTCGCCAGATCGCTTTTATGGTTGCTAAAACAACCTATGCGCGGGGAATTAAAGCATAGACAGGTTGCTTTTACAACCTGTGGGAACCATTGGGGAGACGGGAATTGGGGGGACGCTAGCCAAGCATGGATATGACAGCCTCGCGCATCCACCGGTGTGACAGTGACTGGTCCCAGCGTGAATGCCAGGCCATCGAGTAAATGCGATTCGGCAACTCTGCCGGCAGTTCCAGCATGCTCAGGTCGAACTGGCTTGCAAGAATCCTCGCCACACGCACTGGCAGCGTAATTGCCGCGTTGCTCTCGCGCATGGCGAACGGCGCCAGGGACAGCGTCGACACGTACATCGGGAACTTGCGCTTCGGCAATCCATGCTCCTTGAGCAGGTTGTCGACGTCGTTGTCTCGCCCGAGCATGTTGATCGTGCTGATGAAACGCATGTCGGCGAGATCGGCCAAGTCCAGCCGCTTTTCGGCAAGCGGATGGTCGCGCCGCACCAGGCATACGCGCCGCTCTTCGAACAGCGGAAAGAACGTCACGTTGCGCGCCTGGCGGTCGAAGCGGCCGATTGCGATGTCGATGGCGCCAGTTTCGAGATCCTCGACAGGCGTGACATCGCCATAGGCCGGGAAGAAATACGCGCCGGCATTGGGCGCGGCGGTTTCCAGGAATTTATGCAGCAATGGGGCCAGCAGCAGTTCGACGGCACTCGTCGTCCCGATCTTGAACACCTGCGTCGACTCCGACGGCCGGAAGCCCCCTCCCTCCTCCAGCGCGTGGTCAACGGCTTCGAGCGCTCGCCTGACCGATTCACGGAGATGGCGAGCCAGTTCGGTGGGCTCCAGTTTTCCCCGGACCCGGACAAACAACGGGTCGGACAACTCTTCCCGTAGCCGGGCGAGATCGCGACTCACGCCCGGCTGCGTACGCGCAAGCCGTTCAGCGGTCTTGGTAACGCTGCCCGTGTCCATCAGGGATTCGAAGACCACCAGCAGATTCAGGTCGAAGCGTCGGAGCGACAGGAGATTCATTTTTCGGTTCTGGAATATGGTCGGCCGCTAGCCCCTGCACTCATCAGGCGGTGCGACCACGGGCGCGACAAACATACCGAATATGGTATGTCATTGCCGATAAATATGATGAAAAGTTGAGGTTTCCCGGGTCCATACTGCTCGCACAAGCAGGTGTTGCAGATCGCAGCATCGAGATTTGCGGAGACTGAAGATGAACCGTGTTTTCCTGGCACTAACGTGCTGCAGTGCTGCGGCCGCCACCTGTCTGGCCCCCAGCGCATTCGCCCAGGACAACTTTCCGACGAAGCCGATCCGGCTGGTGGTGCCGCTTCCGCCGGGCGGCGGTGCCGATGGCCTCGCGCGCATCTGGGGCGATTACGTGGCGCGGCATCTGGGTGCGGCCGTCGTGGTGGAAAACCGCGCCGGCGCGAATGGCTCGATTGCGGCGGCATACGTTGCCACCCAGCCGGCGGACGGCTACACGATCCTGCTTGGCACCCAGTCCAATCTCGCACTCAACCGTTTCTCGTTTGGCAAGCTGAACTACGATCCCGACCAGAGCTTCGCTGGCATCGGCATTCTTGCCACTACGCCGCAGGTCTTGCTGGCCAACAACGCGGTTCCGGCCAACAACGTTGCCGATCTGATCCGTCTGGCAAAAGCATCGCCGGGCAAGTACTCCTACAGCACCGCAGGCAAGGGCAACTCGACCCATCTGAACATGGAGATTTTCGCCAGGCAGCTTGGCGTGGATCTGCTGAACGTTCCCTACAAGGGCAGCGCCGCCGCCCTGCTGGCCGTGGTGGGTGGCGAAACCCAGTTGACCAGTGCCGTGGTCTTCTCCGCCATCCCGTTCAGCAAGGAAAAGAAGGTCAAGCCGCTGGTCGTGTTTGCCGACAAGCGCGTGCCCGAGATGCCCGACGTCCCCACGCAGCCGGAAGTCGGTATCCCGAAATCGCTCGGCGGTGGCTGGTACGGCCTGGTGGTGCCGAAGGGCACACCCGACGCCGTCATCCAGAAACTCAATGTGGCCACCGCGAAGATGTGGGCGGACCCCGAGTCCCGGCAAAAGCTGGGCAGGATCTACATGGTCGAGCCAACCGACAAGGCGACGTCCGCTGTGGCGAAAGCCACCCGCCAGGACGCCGAGCAGTGGGGCCCGCTGGTCAAATCACTGAATCTCGCCGCGCAGTAAGACCCCTGAAGGACATTCGAATGCAAGCAGCGCAATACTTCCCGTTGGTGGACGTGACCGGCAGCCCATACAACCGCGGAATGCAACACGGGCGCGCGGTCCCCGAACGCATTGCGGCGGGCGCGGCGCTATATCGCGCCCAGCTTGGCCGTCGCGGACTGGACGATGCCACCATCGACCGCCTCGCACGCGCCATGCTCCCGCAGATCGAAGCGTTCGACCCCGCTTACCTGGAAGAAATCCAGGGCATCGCCGCAGGCGCGGGCACTTCGCTTGAAGACGTCGTCGTCATCAACTGCCGGACCGAGATGCTCTATGGTTTCTCGACCATCGGTAGCAATGCGCCATCCGAAGACGGCAATGAGCATGGCGATTGCACCGGACTTGTGGTGTTGCCAAAGCGCTCCGCCACGGGCCGGCTGCTGCACGCCCACAATTGGGACTGACGGCAGGAATGCGTGGACACCTGCATCGTGCTGCGCATCCGCGCCGACAGTGCGGCTGACAGCGGCCCCGATATCCTCGCGTTCACCGAAGCCGGCGCCCTGGCGCGGCACGGCTTCAACAGTCACGGCGTATCGCTCACGGGCAATGCGTTGTCCTGCCACGAGGACTACCAGCACGGCCCAGGCGTTCCGGTCGTGCTCTTGCGCCGGCGGCTGCTGGAGTCCACCAACCTTGCGCATGCGATGCGAGCCGTATGGAACGCGCGCCGCTACTGCTCCAGCAACATGATCCTCGCGCAGAGCAGCGCCACCGACGGGGCATGCGCCAGCCTTGAAGCCGCGCCCACCGACGTGTACTGGACCCTTCCCCAGGACGATGTGCTCGTGCATGCCAACCACTGGCTGTCGCCCGTGGCAATGTCGAAACTGCGAGACCCGGGCCTTGCCGCGCGGCCCGACAGCCTGTATCGGCAGCATCGTGTGGAGAACGGATTGCGGTCCATTACGGACCGGGGCATCGAATGGGACGACATCCGCACCATCCTGGCCGACGATTTCGGTTTCCCCGACGGGGTCTTGCGCAGCCCCAAGCCCGGCGACTTCAGCAGCATCTCGGCGACGGTGGCAACAACGCTGATGGATGTCGCCAAGAAGGTCATGTGGATAGCGCGCAAGCCGTATGAGTGCCGGGAGTTCCAGGAATACACGCTTTAGCTCCTGGGCACGAGGCGGCAGCGCCCCGCTCAGAAGTAAGAAATTTGCCCTCACCCCGGAGTTTTTCGTGGCATTCAGTGCGTTGGACCTTTTCAAGATCGGCATCGGGCCATCCAGCTCGCACACCATCGGCCCCATGCGGGCTGCACGGCAGTTCGTGCAGACAATGCAACACCACGGCACGCTCGGCAGCATGACGCAGCCGCGGAGCGAACTATATGGATCGCTTGGCGCAACCGGGAAGGGACATGGCAGCGACACCGCGATCCTGCTGGGCCTTTCCGGCCATGATCCCGATACGGTCGACGTCGCCCGCATCCCGGAATACCTGGCTGACATCCGCAACACAGGCACGCTTGCCCTGAATGGCGGCCAATCGATCGCCTTCGACGCACGCAAGGACGTCGTCTTCTACCGACGCAGCTTGCCGCTGCACGCGAACGGCATGCGCTTCGTCGCGTTCACCGCTGACGGCGCAGAACTCAATTCGTCGACGTTTTACTCGGTGGGCGGTGGATTCGTTGTGCCCGAGCCAGCGACAGACCGGGAAGGCATGGAATCGCCCCCGGGCGTGGAGGTGGCGCTGCCACTGCCATTCGACAACGCCGAAGACTTGCTGGCCATCGCGGGCAGGCTGGGCATCTCGATCGCCGAGATCATGCGCCGGAACGAGGAGTACTGGCGGCCCTCCACAGACACCCGTGGCGCACTACTGGCCATCTGGAAAACGATGCAAGACTGTGTAGCGCGAGGTTGCCGCACCGATGGCGTCCTGCCCGGCGGCTTCCAGGTTCGCAGGCGTGCGGCACCGCTGTTCAGCAAATTGAGCACGCGTGACGCCTCGGGCGACATGCTCGATGCCATGGACTGGGTCACGCTGTACGCCCTGGCCGTCAACGAGGAAAACGCGGCCGGCGGCCGCGTGGTCACCGCGCCAACGAACGGCGCCGCCGGCATCATTCCGGCCGTCCTGCACTACTACATGAAGTTCGAAGCCAGCGCCTGCGACGACGGCGTTGTCGACTTCCTGCTGACCGCCGCGGCCATCGGCATCCTCTTCAAGAAGAACGCATCCATCTCAGGCGCGGAAGTCGGATGCCAGGGCGAAGTCGGCGTCGCGTGCTCGATGGCGGCGGCCGGACTGTGCGCAGTACTGGGCGGCACCGTCGAGCAAGTCGAGAATGCCGCGGAAATCGCCATGGAACATCATCTGGGACTGACCTGCGACCCCGTTGGCGGGCTCGTCCAGATCCCGTGCATCGAAAGAAATGCGATCGGCGCGATCAAGGCGATTGGTGCCGCACGCATGGCGTTGCATGGCGACGGCCGGCATCACGTCAGCCTGGACAAGGTCATCAAGACCATGCGTGAGACGGGGGCCGATATGAAGACCAAGTACAAGGAAACTGCACGGGGTGGATTGGCGGTCAATATTGTTGAGTGCTGAGGCTGGTATCCGGCAACCCTTCATACCTCAAGCCAGCGAACCGATGGCGCCGCAGCTAGTGCGCCTCGGGCAACGGCGCCGGACCCTCATAGGCGCGATGTGTACGGAATGTCCACAGAAAGAGCACAGCCGCCAAGATGAGTGCAGAACTCAGGAGGTACAGGCTGACAATGAAGCCACCCGTAGCGGCCTTGATCGCGCCGACGGCCGCAGGCGCGACGATGCCCGCAGTCGCGGCCACCGTACTGATCAATGCAATGCCTCCGGCTGCACTGCGCCCACTCAGGACAGTGCTCGGCATCGCCCACACAACGACGTAGGCCAGCGATGTGCCTGCGGAGCTGAGTGCGAGGCAAAGAATGGCGGCGCCGGGACTGGCAGGGAACAGCGTCGTCAACATGAGGCCCGTGGCGGCAACGACTGCAGCCACCGCGAAATGCCACTTGCGCTCCCCTGTCCGATCCGAATGACGGCCCAGCACGATGGCGGAAGTCACCCCCGCGAGTGCCGGGATCGCGGAGTAGAGACCCGCCTGCATGATCGTAAGGCCCATGCCTTTCAGTATGGTTGGCTTCCAGAAGGCAAGCGCATAGATGCCTAGCAGTACGAGAAAGGCCACGATTCCAAGCGCCCACACCCGCCCATCCTTGATGACGTCTCGCAACCCTGCGCCATGTCCGGCGGTAGCGGCAGTTCCCGCGCCAATCAACTCACCAATACGCGCCTTTTCCTGGACGCTCAGCCAAGGCGCGTCCACGGGACGGTTTGGCAGGATCAGGAATGCCGCGACACCCAGGGCGATGCAGGGTATCCCTTCGAGGATATAGAGCCATTGCCAGCCATGCAGGCCGGACGTGCCGTCCATGTACGTCATGATCGCGCCTGCCGTCGGCCCCGCCACAATCGGCGCGACGCTGAAGGACATGAAGAAGATTGCCGTCACCTGCGCCAGGCGCTGCTGGGGAAACCAGAGCGTCAGGTAGTAGAGCACGCCGGGAGCGAAACCTGCTTCGAAGACGCCGACGAGAAAGCGCAGGAGATAAAACTGCGTCGGGGTACGCACGAACACCATCGCCGCCGAAGCCATTCCCCAAAGACACAGTATGCGCAATAGCGTGCCGCGCACGCCAATTCGCGCCATGAGCATGTTGCTCGGCACCTCGAAGAGTGCGTATCCGACGAAGAAGACGCTCGCACCCAACCCGAAGACCGCATCGCTGAACTGCAGGATTTCCTTCATCTGCAACTGGGCGTATCCCACGTTGGTTCGGTCCAGATAGTTGAAGACGTAGCAGACGCACAGGATCGGCATAAGACGCCACATGATCTTCCTGAACATCTTGTCGTCCGTGCTCGCTGATTGCGGGAGCCTTTCAGGGCTTTGCATCGTATGTCTCCGTTCTTCCGTGAGCCGCTTTTTGTTCCTGGGCCCGTGCGCCGATTATCGACATTCGGAAGAATCTGGACTGTCGCCTTTTGGCGCTTCGGCGTGAGGGATTTCCCCCTGTCGTTCGCTACGAGCTCTTGCATCGACGTTCGCGCCCGGGAAAGTACTGACGCGGAACTGCCAAGGGGCGACAGATTTCTGCGGGGCACGTCACCATAATCCGCTCACAGAAGAATCATCGACACCGCGCAGGAGACACGACACACATGGCACTTCCCGAAGTCACAACGCATCAGGACCGCTTGCTGACGGTCAACATCAACGTGGAACCCGCACTCCCGACCGAGAGCGAAGGCGTGACCATCACGCCGTTGTTTCTGGATCGGGAGCAAAGTATCTGGGTGCTCTACGGGCGCTTTGCACCCGGCACCCAGCTCCCCGCGCATTTTCATACGGGCACCGTGCACTTCTTCACGACCAAGGGTGCCTGGAACTATCTGGAGTATCCCGACGATCCGCAGACAGCAGGCAGCTATCTGTACGAGCCCGGTGGCTCGATCCATACGTTCGCCGTGCCGTCGAACGCCACGGAAGCGGCGGAAGGCTTCATGGTGGTCCATGGCGCCAATATCAACTTCGTGGGCGGCGAGTACCAGAGCATCATGGATGCGGGTGCCATCGAGGAGTCCATCCTGAATGCGGTGCGCGCCGGCATGATTGGCATGCCGTCATATATCCGCCCCAAGGGTGGTGCGAAGTTCTCGAGTGATTGACACTTAGCGGACTGCTAGGCCAAGGCGCGCAGTGCGTCCTGGTCCAGCAATGTCACGGTGCCGTATTCCAGGCGCAGAATCGCCTTGGCTTCCCATTCCTTGAGCTGACGGTTGACGCTTTGACGCGACACGCCAAGCATGTGGCTCAGTTCCTCCTGCGAAATCCGCAGCGATACTGGCTCACTGTGGCGCAGCGTCTGCCCGTGGATTGCCGTTGCCGCGATCAGCCGCCTTGCCAGCCGAACCGGCAGAGACAGCAGTATGGTCTCGTCGATCCAGTCGAGTGCAAACCGAAGACGCTGGCTGACCAGCCGTGTCAGCTCCAGCAGGAATTCGGGCCGGTCTGCAACAAGCCGATGGAACACTGCGGCCGTCACCACAAGTACATCGGTCGTCTCGGTGGCCCGCGTGTCATAGGGATGTGGCGCCCCGGAGAACAGCGATACCTCGCCGAACCATTGGCCAGCCTCATACATGCCAATGACGGCCTCCCGGCCATTGGGACCAGAAACACTCACACGGAGCCGTCCCTGCTCGATGCAGTAGAAGGCGTCCGGCGGGGATCCATGCGCGAACAGGATGTCCCCTCGGTGGATCCGCCGTTCTCCGGCCATTGAACGCAGTTCGGCATCAAAGCCTGGTGACAGGGCGCCCCATTGGTTTGACGTCACGTCGTGGTCTCCTCCCAAAAGCGCCGCCCGGCTGGTGCAGGCGGCAACCATATCCGTGGATTCTAAAAACGTTATTAGTATTGTGCAACCAGACTGTACCGCATTAGCTGGCAAAAAGTGGCTAAAGGGACGCTAAAACGGCGCAGTGAGTTGCGATTCGAAAGTCGGCATCGCGGGCTGGCTTACAATGGGCGCCCTTCCACGGCCCTGCCAACCCAACATGCCCGCCGAGAAAAAGCGAATCACAGTGCTCGACGTCGCCCGTCACGCGGGCGTGTCGCAGGGCACCGTCTCACGGGTCATTACAGGCAAGAACTGGGTATCCGAAGAATCTCGCCAACTGGTGGAGGCGGCGGTCCGCGAACTCGGCTATGTGCCGAATCCAATGGCGCAAGGCCTGAAGAGTCAGCGTTCGAACACGGTCGCTGCACTGGTCTCCGATATTTCCAATCCGCTGCACGGTGTATTCCTGGCCGCAGCCGAAGAGGTACTCGACGAAGCGGGCTACCTGCTTTTCGTATCCAGCACGCACAGCCAACCCGAGCGCGAGGTCGCGCTGCTGAACGCCTATGGCTCGGGACGGGTCGATGGCCTGATCGTCGCGCATGCCGATGAAAGCAACAAGCAGGTCGCGCAAGTCCTGAAGGCTACCAAGTTGCCGATTGTCTTTCATGACCGGGAGAGCCATGGCATGGGGGACGCCGTCATCGTCGATCATATGAGTGGTGCCCTGGAGGCCACGCGCTATCTGATCGGCCTTGGCCACAAGCGTATTGCCGTGCTGACGCCCGCATCGAAGATCCGCCCAGGCCGCGAGCGGCTGCGCGGTTATGAAATGGCGCTGAAGGAAGCCGGCATTCCGCTGGATCCCATGCTGATTGCGGAACTGGATGCCTCCAGCCAGGAAGCCTACAGCCAGACGCGCGCGCTACTGGAACACAAGCACCGTCCTACCGCCGTCATTTGCCTGGGAACAGGCATGCTGGCAGGTGTGCTTTCCGGCATCGCGTCTTCGGGACTCAAGGTACCCGAGGACATTTCCATCATCGGTATCGGTGACACGGATCTTGCACGGCTTCACACCCCGCCCATTACTTCCCTCAAATGGGATATTGGCGAGTGCGGCAGGGTTGCCGCGCGCATGCTGCTGGCCCGCCTTCGTGGCGATGCCAAATCCGGTCTGCAAGCGGAGACGACACGGGTACCGGTGGAACTGATGATCCGGCACTCCTGCGCGCCTCCGCGCGCCCGCTACTAGCTCTCGATGGCGATCTCGAACGTGCGCAGGTAGTTGCACACGAGCTGGTAGAAGCCTACGGTCATGACAATATCCATGAGTCCCTTGTAGCCAAACCTGGCTACAGCAGCCTCGCGCTCTCCTCCGACCAGTTCGTGATTGTTCACGATACTGTCCGTCCAGGTGATGAGCGCTCGCTCGTCGTCCGTCAGCCCTTCCGCATCGGCGCCCACTCTGGCGCCATTGATCCCCGACTCCGACAAGCCGGCATCGCGAGCCAGGCGCTCGTGGTGGAACAGTTCGTACGGGGCGTCATACAGATTTCCAACTCGCAAGATCACCAGTTCGCGCAGCGGACCCGGCATCGTATTGCCGCGGACGATGCCTTCGGCGAGACCGAAATAGCCAGGTGCCATGTTCGGCGAATGGAACAGCATCTTGAAGACGTTGAGGGGCTTTCGCTCCAGCAACGCTTGCCACTCCTGAGCAACACCCGTCGTGTCAGGGTACGGAATCGTCATTTTTTCTCCTCGATATTCGGTGTGAATGAGTGACCAGACGCCCAAGAAGTCTGCTTGCCCATGCAGATCCCTCTTGAAAACGACTAATAACGATATTAGTATGGATGCCATGCCGCTGGCTAGTGGTCATCCACCGCACAGCGCACCAGACCAAAAAATTATCTGGAGACAGCCTCATGATGAATCGCCGCAGGTTTCTGGCCACGCTCGCCGTTGCCGGAGCTTCCCCCTTTCCCACCCTTGCCAATGCAGCCAATGACGCCTTTCCCACCAAGCCGGTCACGCTCGTCGTGCCGAATCCTCCCGGTGGTGCTTCGGACGTGATGGCCCGCCTCATTGGTACCGGCCTGTCCCAGATGTGGGGACAACCGGTTGTTGTGGAGAATCGAGCCGGCGCTGGCGGCAGCATTGGGGCCGAATACGTTGCACGGTCTGCCGGCGACGGCTACACGCTGCTGATGGGCGGCATCGCATCACATGCGATCAACCCCGCCCTCTACAAGAACATCAAGTACGACCCGCTTCGCGATTTCACTGCGTTGACCCTGGTGGGAACGCTGGCCAACGTGCTGCTCGCCCACCCGAGCTTCCCTGCCGACAACGTCAGGCAGATGATCGAGCTCGTGCGCGCGAATCCCAACAAGTACTCCTACGCTTCAGTGGGCAACGGCACGTCTCCGCACCTTTCGGGAGAACTCTTCTGCGAGATGACCGGATTGAAGATGGTCCACGTGCCGTACAAAGGTAGTGCGGCAGCGCTGAATGATCTGCTTGCCGGACAGATCCAGCTCGGATTCGACAACCTTTCGGCGGGAATTCCCTTCATCAAGGACAAGAAGCTGAAGGCGCTTGCCGTTACCACCAAGACTCGATCGCCATTGCTACCGTCGGTGCCGACCATCGCCGAGTCCGGCGTACCGGGCTATGACCTGACCTCCTGGGCTGGCCTCTTCGCGCCCGCCCGTCTTCCCGCAGCCGTTGCGCAGAAGATCAGCACTGATGTGGCGACCATCCTTCGCAAGCCGGATGTGGCAGAGAAGCTGCTCACGCTCGGTGTGACCGCTGCGCCGAACACACCCACCGAATTCGCAGCCTTCCTGACGAGCGAAGTGAACAAGTACCGGTCGCTGTCGCAGAAAGCCAACCTTCACATCGGATAACGCCATGCAACGCAATCTAGAAGGTCGTATCGCGGTGGTGATCGGTGGCGGCAATCCGCCGCAAGGACTGAGCAATGGCGGCGCGGCCGCGCAATGCTATGCCAGGGAAGGTGCCACGGTGGTCTGCGTGGACATGGACGTGGCCGCCGCCCAACGCACGGTGGACAGCATCGTGGAGGCAGGCGGCAAGGCCGTGGCCGCGCAAGCGAACGCCGCCAGGCAGGAAGACATCATCGCGCTCAGGAACCAGACCGTGGAGAGGTACGGCCGCGTCGACATCCTTCATAACAACGTGGGCACCGAGCATGTCTGCGAGCTGGAGGACATCACCGAGGAAGCCTGGGACCGCATCCACGACATCAATCTAAAGAGTGTCCTGTTCGCGTGCCAGCAGTTCATTCCATTGATGGTCAAGCAAGGCGGCGGCTCCGTCGTCAACATTTCGTCGACCGCGAGCATCCGCCCCAGCCCCACCACGTTCTATCTCTCGTACAACACTTCGAAGGCCGCGGTGAATCACATGACCCGCGTCCTAGCCCGACGCTACGCCAAGGATCAGGTACGCGTGAACGTCATCCTGCCGGGGATGATTCGCACGGCGCACGCGACAAAGCTCTATGCGGACCCCGTTCAAGCAAACATCGAACGCGATGCGCGCTGCCCGATGGGACGCCAGGGTACGCCCGAGGATATCGGCAATGCCGCAGCGTTTCTCGCGAGCGACGACGCCAGGTACATCACCGGCATCGAGCTTCGGGTCGACGGCGCCCTCTCCCTCTAAGCCCTTGCAAATAGCTTCCAACCGCGCGGACCAGCCGTGCGGCAGGGCTTCATTCGCCTTCGCTTCACCCATTCAATCATCTGTTCGGAGTGCATACACATGAGCAAAATCTACGGCGGGATTCACCAGATCGGCTACATCGTCAAGGACATCGAGAAGGCCATGGAACACTGGTCGCGCGTACTCGGCGTTGGCCCCTGGTTCTACCGCGAAGACGCCACGCCGTCGGTCTTCACCTACTACGGCAAGGACTCCACGCCGCCGAAGATCTCGATTGCGGTGGCCAATTCCGACTACATCCAGCTTGAGTTGATCCAGCAGCACGACGACGCGCCGTCGCTGTATCGGGACTCTCTCAAGACAGCAGGCGGCGACTGCATGCAGCACGTGGCGTTCTGGACAGAGGACCACTACGACGAGCTTCGCGCACAGTTGATCGAAGCCGGCTACGTGGAAGGTCACGCGGGCCAGATGGGTCAACGCGGCCGTTTCACCTACCTGGTCCACAAGGACCTGCCGAGCTGCGTCATCGAGATCTCCGAAACGCGTGGCGGCAAGGGCGAGTACTTCAAGAAAGTTGCCGAGGCCGCGCGGGAGTGGGACGGGAAGGAAGGAATCATCCGCGTTTAAACATCAACCAGCAGTCTCTGTTCCGGAATCAGCATGTCCCTACCAAAAGTCGTTACCCATCAAGACCGTCTCCTCTCCGTCAACATCCACGACGTCCCCGAATTCCCGGGATCGGAAGCGGGCTCGACGATCACCCCCCTGTTCCTGGACCGTGAAAACGGTATCTGGGTGCTCTACGGCAAGTTCGAGCCAGGCACCCAACTGCCACCACACTTTCACACCGGCACCGTTCACTTCTTCACGACCAAGGGCCAGTGGAACTATGTGGAGTATCCCGAGGATCCACAAACTGCAGGCAGCTACCTGTACGAGCCCGGCGGTTCCGTGCATACGTTTTCCGTTCCCGCGGATGCCAAGGAGGCGGCGGAGGGCTTCATGGTGGTCTACGGAGCCAACGTGATTTTCAAGGACGGGGAATTCGACAGCGTTCGCGATGCGGGTGCCATCGAGGCTGGCATCCTCGCCGCAGCGCAGCGGGCCGGCATGCCTGTTCCCAAGTACATCCGCCCGGCAGGCGGCGCACGGTTTTCGAACGAGTAGAACGTTCGATTCGCCATTCACGCATGCTGCCGCCGTGCAGCATGCAATACGTCGTACCGCCACTCGCAACGGAGCAGTTCACAATGGAAGGCAAGAACCTGGATGAAGTCCGCAGACTCGGGCAATCGGATCTAGCCTCGGCGCCTATCGCGCTGGGGTGAAAGATGTGCGGATGCCTGCGGGAATACCGAACGCCGCGAAGCTGGCCTCGCTTTTCACTTGGTATTTATTTTCGGAAGAGCCGGACATCCTCCCAGGACACACATTTTCTGCCGCACCCGACGCACCAAAGTACATAGTCGAAGAAGCGACGCCAATTGCGTATCAGTCTGGCTCGCTATTCACAAACGAGTTTGGCACTTGGCAGCTCGTCCCGACGGCGACGCATCAATAGCGAGCGACCGCCATGGCAGGGCTTCCCGGGTAACAGCCGCCAGGACCCGCCCTCCCGCACCTCTCAACCATCCGTCGAAACCGTCACCGTCTCCCAAGCCCGGATTTCTTCATCAATCGCCGACAGCTTGCTTCGCACCAGGCGCAGTGCATCGCTGCCGAGCAGTAGATGAACGGGCGGGCTGTCGGCGGCGATGGCGGAAAGCATTGCGCGTGCCGCCTTGCGCGGATCTCCCAGTTGCTTTCCGCTTTTCTGTTCGCGCATCTTGCGGACGGGGTCGAACACCTTGTCGTAGTCCTCGATGCTCCGAGGAGTCCGCGTCATTGATCGCCCTGCCCAGTCGGTCCGGAAGGAGCCGGGTGCCACGGCGGTCACGGCGATGCCCAGATGCGCGACTTCCTTGGACAGTGCTTCGGAGATGCCTTCGAGCGCGAACTTGCTGCCGCAGTAGTACGTGATGCCGGGCATCGTGATGAAGCCGCCCATCGACGTGATGTTAAGGATGTGCCCGCGTCGGCGTGCGCGCATGAATGGTAGTACCGCCTTCATCATCGCGACCGCGCCAAAGACGTTGACGTCAAACTGTCGACGCATCTCCGACAGCGGCGATTCTTCCATGACGCCTTCGTGCCCGTAGCCGGCGTTGTTGATCAGCACGTCGATGGGCCCCACGGTCGTTTCGATTTCGGCCACCACGCCGTCGATGGCGTCGAAATCCGTCACGTCGAGAATCCGTCCGAAAGCACGTTCAGTGGAGAGGGCCTCGAAATCGCGCTTTGCCTCCGCGCTGCGCACCGTACCGACGACCCTGTGGCCCGCCGCGAGCGCCTCTTCGGCGAGCGCCCGGCCGAACCCGCTGCTCACGCCGGTGACAAGAAGAGTTTTGCTTGAATGCATGGAAACAGTCTCCATCGTGTTCAGTAGAGACTGCATGGTAGTCTTGCGATCAAGGCCATCAAAGGCCGATTTCGCTAAATTTCTTGCCTAAAACTATGAGTGGAGAATCCGCCTCAGCGGAGCGGCATACGAGCTCCCGTCAAGACCAGCGCCGCATGGTTGAACTGCTGCGCGGCCTGGCGCCTGACGAGGGATATAACCTGACGGCCCTGCCCAGCGTCCGGATCCTGCGCTCGAACCAGGCGTTGCCGCGTACGCCAGTGCTGTACGACCCCGGCATCGTGATCGTGTGCCAGGGCCGCAAGCGAGGTTACTTCGGCGATCAGCTCTTTCTGTACGACGAGCATCACTACCTTGCTGTCTCCGTCCCCGTGCCATTCACGATGGAAACCGACGCCACGCCGGATCGCCCGCTGCTTGCCCTGTACCTCCATCTCGATTTCACCGTGGCTGCGGAACTGGCTGCACAGATTGATCGCGAAGGCGCGTCGGAGCAGATACAGGCGCCACAGAGCATGATGTCGACGCCAATGGATGATGCAATGCTAGCGTCCGTGCTGCGCTTTCTGGAGGCGATGCACCGTCCGCTGGAGGCCGCCGTGTTGGGCCCGGCACTGCTGCGCGAGCTGTATTTCCGCGTACTGACGGGTGCGCAAGGACGCTCGATGCGGGAGGCCCTGGCCATGCGCGGGCAATTCGGCCAGATCGCCCGATCCCTGCGGCTCATCCACACCCGCTATGCACAGTCACTCGACGTGACGCAGCTTGCCGAGGAAGCGAACATGAGCGTTCCGAGCTTTCACAGCCACTTCAAGGCCATTACGCGAGTATCGCCGATGCAGTACGTCAAGTCGACTCGCCTGCATCAGGCGCGGTTGCTGATGGTGCGCCAGGGCCTGAGCGCGGACTCCGCCAGCCACGCCGTGGGCTACACCAGCGCTTCGCAGTTCAGCCGGGAGTTCAAGCGCCTCTTCGGTTTGTCGCCAGCCGCCGAGACCCGGCGCATGCGCGACAGTTTCGCCTTGCCGGCATTTGCCGATGCGACGTACGTGTCGTCGCATTGAGGCCGGCTTGCGGCGACGGAAAGCCAAGTCACCGCAGTCCGTTTAGCGATCTCTACTTCGGCGCGTACTGCATTTCACCATTCCCAAAGGACCAGTTTTCCCGCTGGACATCGACAAGATTGATCCAGACATCCTCGATTCGGGTGCCGGTGCGCTGGCTGATGCCCTCGGCCACCGCCTTGTAGAACGCCTTCTTTACTTCGACAGAACGCCCGGCATTCCAGGTCACCTGAATGAAGACGATATTCGGTGTGTACTGGATGCCAAGATAGCCCTCTTCTGGGTACACCAGCTCGCCGGGCGCATGACTGTGGAT
This sequence comes from Cupriavidus pauculus, assembly GCF_022179805.1. Classification (GTDB taxonomy): domain Bacteria; phylum Pseudomonadota; class Gammaproteobacteria; order Burkholderiales; family Burkholderiaceae; genus Cupriavidus; species Cupriavidus pauculus_E. The sequence continues at coordinate 81,154 of NZ_BPUO01000003.1, forward strand.
GATCTGGAATTTGTCGTTGAGGGGGACGCTCGCAACGTCGAGCATGACCTCATAGATGACGTCGCTGATTGTCTTCACCGTTTCTTTCGAGTGACTGGCGGAGAGGCTGATTCGAACCAAAGGCATGGTGATCTCCTGAAGGTATGGGATGGGACGGGCGTCGTGACTCCGAGATAGTAGTGCAATGGACGAAACCACACACTTGCCCTGATGAGTGCAGAATCTCTCCAATTCACTCATCTCCGGAGCCCCCATGCCCCCTTCCCCATCCCCAAAGGCGGTCGCTGGCAACAGCACGGTGGGCGTGCCCGGGTGGCTTTTGTCGTTCGTGGCCGGCTATGTCGATGTCGTTGGCTTTGCTGCCTTGTTCGGGCTCTTTACGGCGCACGTGACCGGCAACTTCATCATGATCGGTGTGCAGATGATTGGCACATCGGAAGGACTGCTTGCCAAGTTGCTGGCGTTGCCGACGTTCGTTGTGGCTGTGGCCGGAACCAGGCTCGTGGAGGTGGCGCTGCAGCGACGCAACTCCGATCCAGTTACCGTGCTGATCCTCGCCGAGTGTGTGCTGCTGGCGGGTTTCATGGCGATCGGACTTGAGGCATCGCCAATCCCGGATCCCGGCGCGCCGATTGTCGTGATCTGTGGTCTGCTCGCGGTCGCCGCAATGGGGATCCAGAACACCTTGTCCCGCACCGCGCTTGCCGATGCGGGGCCCACCACGATCATGACCGGGAACACCACGCAGATAGTGATAGACGCCGTGGATTATGCGGGTGCCACGGGGGAAGCGCGTAGCGCGATCCGCAAGCGGCTTGGGAAGATGCTGCCTGCCGTGCTCGGCTTCGCTACTGGCGCAATCGCCGGGGCCCTTGCCCTTGCGAACTGGTCGTTCTGGAGCATGTCGCTACCCATCGCCTTGTTGCTCATGCTCACGATCCGGCGCGCTGGGGCATTCGCGCGCCGGACGATCTGACCGACTCGACGGAGTTAGCGGACCGAGGTTGCACCAGGACCGAGTCACTGCTTGATGCCTGAGCGTTCTGCCTGATATGCCTCGAGTCGCCGCTGGTACTCAGGACTCGTGATGTTTGGGCCACCATTCCCGCGGAAGTACTCGGCGAGGCCGGCTCGTTGCCACGCTTCGAGGTCCGCGCGCACTTCGGCGCGTGTCAAGGCATGCGGGGCTTCGGCCGCTTGCGCAGCGACCGGGAAAGCTGCAGAGATACCCCACACAAGTCCAGAGACAATCAGGGTCGCGGCAAACGATGAAACTTGAAGGCGTGTCATGGCGTAACTCCAGTTGAAGGTTGTCGGACGGCAAGCACCACATGGCTGCGTCCATGACCTGTATTTGAAGTCGCGCAGGTGTACCGCATGTAGCGCCCGAACCTTCGGCTTGTGAGAACACGTATCCAGCCGAGCGCTTGATACTTCGGCTTACAAGACGGGCATTGGCCACCTATACGAGGTGGCCAGTTCGAAACATGCACGCCAAACACATGAACTCGCCCATTGCCCTGCCGATCGTTCTGGTTCGATATTCGCCCGCGCACGGCCGATGGCCGAGATGGGCCAGAAGCGGGCGTCCGACTCCGCCGCTTGAATCGTCGACAATCGAATTTCCGGAAGGTCGGCGTCCCGCGTCGGTGCGCTCTGCCAAGGCAATTCAGCCGTGCTCGTTCGTTATTTACCGCAGATCCGCAACTAGCATTGGAACTTCCAGGCGAACGCGACCGTTTGAGAAGCTGCTGTCTCCAAACAGGAAGCCCGAACCCGACTGGTCTCCCCAGATCGTCGCGGTTACCGAGCAGACGTAGTTTCGTCCGGGCTCAATGGGGAAATAGATCTCGAGCGCCGATCCAATTGAGCCCGTCTCACTTGCCACCCCATCCGTAGCGCTAAACAGCCGCAGGTTCTGCGTGCCTACCAGGCGACCGTTCTCTACAACGGTTGTAATGACATTGCCTTCGATTTCGGCGCCGAGGCAGAAGGAAGCCGTAATTGCGTACGACCATTGATAGTTGAGCCATGGACAGAACCGGAGTACGCCGGCAGTTGACGATCGAAGAACGATCGAAATTTGAGCGCTTGCCACCCTTGCCCCGCCGTCGTGGTCACCGGCCCCTAGCCCAACCGCCACAGCCGCCGCTACCCTGTCCGCACTTGCGGTAACCGCTGGTCCAGACATTTCGTTGACCGCATCAAGATCATAGGGAGGCGTGAACATATTCAGGTTCGGATGCAGGTCAAAGCTAGACCACCCACCTGTCACAGATCTAACTGGCAACAGATTCTTTCGGCGTTCGACGCTTTGCGCGATCAGTTCGCGCAAGCTCTTCCATGCTTCCTGCGCTTCTGCATCTTGGGAGATGAGTCGCAGCAACGGAGCGTACGCCTTGCTTCGGAGTTCCCGGTCGGCTGCAGCGAGCTTGGCCCTCTCCAACGCCGGTTCAATTGCAGCACGCTCGATCACCGCTCGGCTTGACGAATGCGCCTCAGAAATCAAGCCAGTGTCCGTGACACGCTCCAGGCGCGCCGGTAGGTCGCGACGCAGATCCATCATGTCCCTCCCGTCTTTACACAGTGCGCCGCATGCAAGCGCCGCCAGGACTTAGGAAACCTGATTTGGCAATCAGGCTACATCGGCGCGCCATTGGAAGCCTTGCGGCGCTCGATTTGTAGTGACCAATACCCGGTGTTTCCGATCTGGCAGTTTTTGGGCCGGGCGGATTTCCGTGCCAACCGCCTACGGCAGATAGAACGGAACGGTCACGAACGATCTGCCGATATTTTTCCTTCGGCATCAATGCTAAGGCTGTAGTAATCGTCCTCAGTCGTCTTAACTGCAGTTTCTATCAGATATCGAGGAACGTTAATACGAAGGTCTTTGCGGGAGTATCTCGCCTTCCAAGGCATGGCTTCTCCCGGGGCCTATGGGCAAAGAAAAGAATAGGCGCTCACGGGAAAGCCAACAAAGCCCAGTTTTCGTGAGTAGCCGTTCAAGTCGACATCGAGTGTCCTCAGCGTTGATGATCGGACGCGAAATTGAGAAATAGGTGCCGTCTACAAACATCTGGAAATCCGTCTGCCGTCCGCGAGATCTGATTTCTCATTGCAGCCGCACGAGTGGCTGCTCTCACAGCAAGCCAGATGACCGCTTCGGAGCAGTAAGCGACGGTCGCCGTTTCCGACATCATCGATACCCAATTGCTCGCCAGGAATTGGAGCTACCAGCTATCACTCCGAGGGCAGCGCCGACCGGCAGGCGAGTTCGACCAATTCAAGGTGATCCGAACCACGGCAAAGCAACAGCTTACGCAGCCTGCCCCTGCCCCCGTGAACTGCGCGATACTCTGGTCTGGCCGACTGAAACCCGCTGGAACCATGAGACGCCTCCGCTTTCTGACCCACCGGCACCGCACCCCTTCCTCAAACCTTGCGCTCGGCTTGCTACTTGCGCTGAATGCCGGCGCGGTGAATGCGGGTGGCTATATTGTGCTGCAGCGCTATACCTCGCACATGACCGGCTTTGCTTCGCAGGTGGCGGACGGCTTGATACTGAGGGATTTCGCGATGGTGGTCGCGTCTGCGGCGGCGATCGTCTCGTTCACCATCGGGGCTGCCGCCACAGCAATCCTGGTGAATTTCTCGCGCCGGATCCGGGCGCGCAGTATCTACGCTTTGCCGCTGCTGCTGGAAGCGGCTCTGCTGTTCCCTTTCGGCGTGCTCGGGACCGCCACGCTGAGCTGGCAAACGCCATTTGCGGCACCGGCCACTGTCTTGCTGCTTTGCTTCATGATGGGATTGCAAAACGCGATCGGCTCCAAGACATCCGCCGGAAGTGTTCGCACCACGCATATGACCGGCAACATCACGGATTTCGGGATGGAGCTGGGCAAGATGCTCTACTGGAACCGGCGCGCGCTGCCGGAACACGCCCGAATCCGCGCCGACCTGCCCCGCCTGAAGCGTACCGGCGGCCTGCTGCTGTCTTTCGTGCTTGGCGGCATGGCCGGTGCGGCGGGCTTCCAAAGCATCGGCTTTATCTTCGTCACGCCGTTCGCCTTGTTGCTGTTCGCGCTGGCGTGGATGCCCGCCAGAGCTGACTTCTCCCGGCGCCGTGGCGCCTAGGCGCCGGAATGCTCTTCGCACTAACCACTAGCCGCGCCGGGAGCCCCCGCCTGACTGCGACGCGTCCACTTCAAGTTTGAACACCCTTACGGCCTGAGCCAAGGTTTCTGCCTGCTCCTGCATGGACTGCGCCGCTGCGGACGCCTGCTCCACCAGGGCCGCGTTCTGCTGCGTGACCTCGTCGATCTGTGCAATCGCCTGGTTGACCTGCTCGATCCCCGCGAATTGCTCCTGCGTCGCCGCCGTGATTTCGCCCATGAGGTCCGTCACACGCGTGACGCCCGCCACAATCTCGCCCATCGTGGCCCCCGCCTCCCCCACAAGCTGGTTGCCCTGATCGACCTTCGTCACAGAGTCGTCGATCAACGTCTTGATCTCCTTCGCCGCTGCCGCAGACCGTTGAGCCAGCGCGCGCACCTCCCCCGCCACGACAGCAAAACCCCGGCCTTGTTCGCCAGCCCGCGCAGCTTCCACCGCCGCGTTCAGGGCGAGAATATTGGTCTGGAACGCGATGCTCTCGATCACGCCAGTGATGTCCATAATTTTCCTGGAGGACTCGCTGATCGATCCCATCGTCTCCACGACCTGCGACACCACGGCGCCGCCCTTCACCGCCACTTCCGAGACTGTCACCGCCAACTGGTTGGCCTGCCTGGCGTTTTCCGAGCTTTGCCGGATCGTGCCAGTCAGTTCCTCGATCGACGCGGCCGTCTCCTCCAGCGATGCTGCCTGCTCCTCGGTACGCGAAGATAGTTCGAGATTGCCTGCGGCAATCTGGCTCGATGCAGTGGCGATGGTGTCCGTGCCGTTGCGCACATCGCCGACGATTTGCACCAGGCTCCCCTGCATGGTTTCCATCGCGTTCAACAGGTTTTCCTCCGCCCCATCTGCGGCGCGGATGGTGCTGGTCAGATCGCCGGCCGCGATGCGATGCGCAACCTTGACCGCATACGCCGGCTCGCCACCCAGTTGCTTCCTGATGCTGCTGGAAATCACAACCGCGATGCCCAGGCCCAGGAGCACCGCAAGGCCACCCAGGATCAGCACTTGCTGCTGCGCGTCGCGTGACAGGCGCAGGATCTCTTCACTCATGCTCGTGCTGCGCGCCGAGTGATGGGCTGTCATTTTCCCGATCGTGGCCACGTAATCGTTCAATGCCGGCTCCAGGTTTGAGCGCATTAGATTGCGGGCATTATCTTCATTGACTGCCTTTTCCTTGAATACGCGGTCCCTCGCGGCAATATAGGCACTACGCTTTTCAGCGATCATTGAAAAAAACCCGCTTTCCTCCGACCCTTGCGCGGACGCCTCCAGCCGCTTTTGAATTTCACTGATCCTGCTGCTGGTTTGCTTGATCTGGGCCTGAATCTGTTTCTGCCGCTCCGGATCCGTGGTTTCCACAAGAATCATGGTGCGCGCGCCATTGGCATTGGTACTGGCCGCCCATTCGGATGACAGGCGCTCCTTCACGAGCACGTCGTCCATCATGGTCGTCATGACGCTGGAGCTGGCTTGCAGACGCCACCAGGCAATGCCGACGATGATCGCCAGCAGGATGAGTACAAAGAGGAAACCTGCCACCAGCCGGGTACTGACCCGTGTGTCCGCCAACTTCATCAAATGCTCCCCAAGGAATGCCTGCTCAAGAGCCAAAAAACTACCGCTGACGCCCTCCTTTCGCGGCCCGATAAATGGAAAACACAATGAGGAGGGAGGCTCAGAGACTAGACTCCGGGAGGTATATCCGGGTCAATAGTTATTTGCACCGATTAATTTGTGCGGTGCACATGCCGTCTGCGGCTGGTTCTCCGCGGCAAATAGAAACGGCTTTCGGGAAAATGGGCCGCATGGCAGGGAATGGGTCCTGCAGAGCCGGGGCGACACCATTTATTTAGTTCGGTCAGGGACTCCTGGCGCTCAAGCACCCGCCAGCGATTTCACCAGTCCATCGAACACCAGCCGAACACGAGGCGCCACAGGCCCCCGCTGGGGCCGGTAGACATAGAGGTCCCACGGACTTGGCTCGAGAGGTTGCATCACGCGCACCAGGCGTCCCGCCGCGATGTGATCCTCGGCCAGGAATCCGGCAATCTGGCCGAACGCCAGACCCGATAGCACCGCATCCAGCTCCGCTTCGGAGTCATTGCTGGCAAACGTCGGCGCCGAAGGCGTGTATTTGCGTCCCTGCGCGAATAGCCACGGCCAGGGGCGGCCGGTCGACGAGTCGTTCATGACCGTCGTTGGCAAGGTTTCGAGATCGTGGATTTGCGTCGGCGTCCCCGTTCGCTCGATAAGGGCGGGCGTTGCGACCACATGGAACGCATGACTATTGACCTTGCGCGCAATGAACCGGTTGTCTCGCACCGGCCCGAACCGCACACCAATGTCGATGCGCTCGTCCACGACATCAGCGGGGGTATCGCTGAGACTGAGGTCAATGCGCAGGCCGGGATGTGCAATGGCCACGCTTGTCAGCGGTGGGAGCAATCCGATTCGACCCAGCGCTTTCGGCGCGGTAATGCGAACGATGCCAGCGTAGTCCTCGTCCTTGACGGCTTCGCCTGGGGAGAACATCGCGTCGATCAACGCCAGGCGGTCACGCGCCGTCTGCGCGAGTGCCTCACCGAACGCCGTGATGCGGATCTGGCGTGTATTCCGGTGAAACAGTAGTTCCCCCTGCAAGCGTTCGAGCTCCTGGACCGCACGCGTCACGGCCTGGGGAGAAATGCCCAAGCGGATGGCGGCATCCTTGAAGCTGCCGGTTTCGGCGGCCGCCACGAATATCCGCAACATCTCCAGTCGGTTCAGCATTCCGATGCTTCCTTTTTTTGGAATTCTGAAAGCATATCGTTTCCATTTTCTGAAATCTTTGGCTCGCCGATACTTCCCTCATCGCTTCAGTTCTTATCGCAAAGGAGATGACATGAGCGCGAACATCGAAGGTAAGGTCGTTGTAATCACCGGCGCAAGCAGCGGTCTGGGAGAAGCCACCGCCCGGCACCTGGCGGCACGGGGCGCGGCAGTCGTCCTGGCCGCGCGCCGGGTGGATCGCCTGAATGCCATTGCAGCGGAATTGCGTGCGGCCGGCGGCAAGGCCGAAGTCGTGCAGACGGACGTGACCAAACAGGACGACATGCGCAAGCTGATCGACAGCGCCGTAAGCGCCTTCGGGAAAGTCGACGTACTCATCAACAACGCCGGCCTGATGTCGATCGCCCCGCTCAGCGAGACCAAGGTTGATGAATGGGATCGAATGATCGACATCAACATCAAGGGCGTTCTCTACGGCATCGCCGCTGCACTCCCCGTCTTCCAGAAGCAAGGTAGCGGCCACTTCATCAACATTGCCTCGGTGGCCGGCATCAAGGTGTTCAGCCCAGGCGGAACCGTCTACAGCGGCACCAAGTTTGCCGTGCGAGCCATCTCCGAAGGCTTGCGCGACGAAGTTGGCGGTGCGATCCGCACCACGACGATCGAACCCGGTGCGGTTGACTCGGAACTGAAGCACGGCAGCAGCCACGCGGATAGCGCGGCGTTTGTGAAGGACTTCTACAAGATGGCCATTCCTGCCGACGCCGTCGCTCGCGCGATCACTTACGCCATCGAGCAGCCGGCCGACGTGGATATCAACGAAATCGTCCTGCGACCGACCCAGCAGGAGTTCTAAACAGGCGCGGCGGGCAGGTGGCCTGTGGCAACGCCCAGGCCACCCTTGATCCACACAAGCCAGAGCGCTCAGGCGATATCCTGGTGCGGGCTGGTCACGTGGGCCCCGGCGCCATCGTCGGGCACTGACCGGTCCGCCGCCCGCCTGAGGCATTCCAGCATCGTCACCACCGCCGAGCGCTTGAGTCCGTCGTCGCGCCAGTACATCGACACCGAACCAAAGCCCGCCAGCCGCAGCGGCACGATCCGCAATGCGCCCAGTTCTTCAAGCCGGCGCGCCGTGCGGTGCGAAGCAAGGCCAATCATGTCGCTATTGTTCAGAAGCGTCAGGTTGAGCACCGTGGAATTGCTTTCGATCGAATCGGTCGGCAACGGGTAACCGGCGCTGGCCAGCGCCGCTTCCAGTGCGTTGCGAATCGGCGTGCCGCGTGGCCAGACCACCCAGCGATACGCCTGCAGGTCGTGCCACTCCACGTGGTCGCGCAACATCAGCGGATGGCGCGGCCGCGTCACAAAGTGGATCGGCTCCATATAGAGCGATTCGCTACGTACCTGCGTGTCCTGCAACTCCGGCGCCGAACGCCCCACCACGATGTCGAGTTCACTGTGGGCAAGCTGGCTCATCAGCCGGTCCATCGTCGTTTCCACCAGCCTGACCTGCGCACGCGGCTGCCGTTGCATCAGCCCAAGCACTGCCAGCGGCACGGTATCGGCGGCCGATGCGCCCGACGTTCCCACCACCACAATGCCGCTACCGCCATCCCGCATGGCCTGCATGTCATCACGGGCCGTATCGAGCTGGGCCTCGATGCGACGCGCATGTTCGATCAGCGATTCGCCATAGGGCGTCGGCCGCAGGCCACGGGCCTGACGCTCGAACAACGGCAGGCCAATGTCGTCTTCGAGATCCTTGAGCCACTTCGACAACCCCGGCTGGGTGGTGTTGAGCATGGCGGCCGACTGGCTCATGTTGCCGGTCTCCGCCAAGCTCAGGAGCATCTGCAAATTGCGCAGCCTGAGGCGCTGAGTCCAATCCATATCGGTCTACCTATACCTTTTTTAATATACATCCCAGCAAATTTTCATTTCAAATCTTATAGCGCGCGACGTATAAATCCAAGCAACAGCAGGTGCCGATCTCACAGGCGCCGCGACAAAAGCAGATGGAGACAACATGTCAGAGCACTCTCTCGACCAGGCGCGCGCCGCATATTACGAACGCATCGGCCAAAGCCACATGACACCGCTGTGGGAATCGCTGCATGCGCTGGTGCCGCCGCAGCCACGCCCGCAGATCGTTCCCGCCATCTGGAAATACGCGCAGATCCGCCCGCTGGTGATGCAGGCCGGCCGCGTCATCAGCGCCGAAGAAGCCGTGCGCCGCGTGCTGGTGCTGGAGAACCCCGGCCTGCCGGGCAAGTCGAGCATCACATCCACGCTGTATGCCGGCCTGCAACTGATACTGCCGGGCGAGGTGGCGCCGAGCCATCGTCATACGCAGTCGGCGTTGCGCTTCATCGTCGAAGGCCGGGGCGCATGGACCGCTGTCAATGGTGAGCGCACCACCATGCATCCCGGCGATTTCATCATCACGCCGTCGTGGACCTGGCATGACCATGGCAACCCTGCCGAAGCCGATGGCGGCGAACCCGTGGTCTGGCTCGACGGCCTCGATATTCCGCTTGTGCAGCAGTTCGATGCAGGCTTTGCCGAGAACTACCCCGAGGCGCAGCAACCCGTACTGCGGCCCGAGGGCGACAGCTTTGCGCGCTTTGGCCACAACATGGTGCCGGTGCGTCATCGGGTCAGCGATCCCACCTCGCCGATCTTCAGCTACCCGTACGAGCGTTCGCGCGAAGCGCTGGACCAGCTTTTCCGCAATGGCGACCTCGATGCGTGGGACGGCGTGAAACTGCGCTACGTGAACCCCGCCACGGGCGGCTGGCCGATGCCGACCATCGCCACGTTCATGCAGTACCTGCCGGCCGGCTTCCAGGGCAAGACCTATCGCAGCACCGACGCCACGGTCTACAGCGTCGTGGAAGGCAGCGGCACCGTGCGTATTGGCGATGCCCAGTTCCAGTTCGAGCCGCGCGACGTGTTCGTCGTGCCGTCCTGGGCCCCGGTGCAACTGGGTGCCATCGAGGACGCCGTGCTGTTCAGCTATTCCGACCGGCCGGTGTTGTCCGCGCTGAACCTGCTGCGCGAATCGCGTACCTGATCCACTTCGATTTCGACTTCGATTGCCATCGGCGCACATGTGATGCGCGCCGTGGCCCCGTTCACCCTTTTCTTGCTGGGAACCACAACCATGAAGTACGTCTTTACGCCCCCCGCCACTGTCGCCGTCCCCGTTGCCGGCACCGATGACGTGTTCGCCGTTCGCCGCGTCTACTGCGTTGGCCGCAACTACGCCGCACATGCCCGCGAGATGGGCTTCGATCCGGACCGCGAACCCCCGTTCTTCTTCTGCAAGCCGACCGATGCGGTGATTCCGGTGCAGGACGGCCAGACGCTGGAACTGCCCTATCCGTCGCAGACGCAGAACTACCACTACGAAGCGGAACTGGTGGCCGTGATCGGCAAGTCTGGCGCCAATATCGCCGTGGAAGATGCGCTGCAATACGTGTACGGCTACGCAGTGGGCCTGGACATGACGCGTCGCGACCTGCAGATGAAGATGCGCGAGATGGGCCGCCCCTGGGAAATCGGCAAGGCTTTCGACGCCTCGGCACCGATCGGCCCGATCCATCGCGTCAGCGAGGCAGGCCATCCGCAACAGGCCGCGATCACGCTGACCGTCAACGGCGAAACGAAGCAGAGCAGCGACGTGACGCACCTGATCTGGTCCGTGGCCGAGACCGTGGCCTACCTGTCGCAGTTCTTCCGCCTGGAACCGGGCGATGTGATCTACACGGGCACGCCCGAGGGCGTTGGCGCGGTCAAGGCCGGTGACCTCATGGTGACGGCCGTGGCCGGCCTTGGCGAACTCAAGGTGCGCGTCATCTGATCTTGCGGGGCCATCATGCAGCTCTATAGTTTCTTCAATAGCTCCACGTCGTACCGCGTGCGGATTGCGCTGGCCCTGAAGGGCCTGCCTTATGACTATCTGCCAGTCAACATCCGCACGGGGCAGCATCGCGAACCGGAGTATGTGGACGGCATCAATCCGTCGGCCAGCGTGCCCGCGCTGGTGGACGACGATTTCCACCTGAGCCAGTCGCCCGCCATCATGGACTACCTGGACGCACGCCATCCGGAACCGCGCCTGATCCCGCAAGACCCCGTGCACCGTGCACGCGTGCTGGAACTGGCCAACCTGGTCGGCTGCGATATCCATCCGGTCAACAACATGCGCGTGCTGCGCTACCTCGATAGCGTGCTCAAGGTGACGCCCGAACAGAAGGACGCGTGGTACCGCCACTGGATCGACGAAGGCATGGCCGGCGTGGAACGGCTGCTTGCACGCTACGGCCACGGCAGCTACTGCTTTGGCGATGCACCGACGCTGGCAGACGTGACACTGGTGCCGCAGATCGCCAACGCGCTGCGCATGGGCTGCGACCTGTCCGCCTACCCCCGCGCCATGGCCATCCACGATCACGCACTCGCCCACCCCGCGTTTGCAGCCGCCGCGCCGTCGCGCCAGCCCGATTACATCGCCTGACGTTGCGACCGACAGGCCAGGAGACAAAACATGACAACGACACCACGAAGCGATCGCAAGGTCCTGATCATCGGCGGCGGCATCGGCGGCCTTGCCGCGGCGCTGGCGCTGGCGCGCAAGGGCATCCGCATCGAACTGCTGGAGCAGGCCGAGCACATCGGCGAGATCGGCGCGGGCATCCAGCTTGCCGCCAATGCGTTCGCCGCGCTGGACGCGCTGGGCGTGGGCGAAGCCGCACGCAGCCGCGCGGTCTTCACCGACTATATCCACTTGCGCGATGCGATTGATTGCAGCGACATCGCACGCGTCGATGTGGGCCAGGCGTATCGCGAGCGCTTCGGCAACCCGTATGCCGTGATCCATCGCGCCGATATCCACCTGTCAATTCTCGAAGCCGTACAGCACCATCCGCTGATCGAGTTCCGTACCGCCACACGTGTGGAAAAGCTCGAACAGGACGACCGCGGCGTCACCGTGATCGACCAGCACGGCGAGCGTCATCGCGCCGATGCCGTGATCGGTTGCGACGGCGTGAAATCCGCCGTCCGCGAAGCACTGATCGGCGACGCCCCGCGCGTCACCGGCCACGTGGTCTACCGCGCCGTGGTCGAGGTGGACAACATGCCCAAGGACCTGCAGGTCAACGCACCCGTGGTCTGGGCCGGCCCCCACTGCCACCTGGTGCACTACCCGCTGCGCGGCGGCCAGCAGTACAACCTCGTGGTGACGTTCCACAGCCGCGAGCAGGAAGTCTGGGGCGTGCGCGATGGCAGCAAGGAAGAAGTGCTGTCGTACTTCGAAGGCATCCACGCGCTGCCGCACCAGATGCTCGACCGCCCCACGTCCTGGAAGCGCTGGGCCACGGCCGACCGCGATCCCGTGGAGCGCTGGAGCTTCGGTCGCGCCACGCTGCTGGGCGATGCCGCGCACCCGATGACGCAATACATCGCGCAGGGTGCCTGCCAGGCGCTGGAAGACGCGGTGGCGCTGGGCGCCGCCGTGGATGCGGCCGAAGGCGACTTCGAGGCTGCCTTCAAGCTTTACGAGCAGGCACGCGTTCCACGCACCGCGCGCGTGCTCTACGGCGCGCGCGACATGGGCCGCGTCTACCACGCCAAGGGCGTGGACCGCTTTGTCCGCAACACGCTCTGGGTAGGCCGCACGCAGACGCAGTTCTACGATGCGCTGCAGTGGTTGCACGGCTGGCGTGCGGACCAGGCGCTGAGCCCGACGCCCTGGCTTTAAGCCACCCTCCACGCATCACGCAGTAGCCACCTCGTAGCTTCAATTTTTCATTGCAGCGCAGGAAGGGTAGCGGCCACAAGAGCCGCCTCGCCCTTTCATTCCCCGAACTTCCGGAGGAGACAACATGCCCGCCAACACCACGGTGAACGTCACCACGTTCATCGATCGCCAGCCGCTGTCCGCTTTCCAGGTCACGATCGTCGTCCTGTGCTTTCTGGTCGTCGCCATCGATGGATTCGACACGGCCGCCATCGGCTTCATCGCCCCCGCCATCCGCGCCGAATGGCAACTCACGCCCGCACACCTGGCACCGCTGTTCGGCGCCGGGCTTGGCGGACTGATGGCCGGCGCGTTCCTGTTCGGCCCCCTGGCCGACCGCTTCGGCCGCAAGACCGTGCTGGTGCTTTCGGTGCTGTTCTTCGGCGTGGCCAGCCTGGCATCGGCATGGTCCCCCGGACTTTGGGAGCTGATCGTGCTGCGCTTCCTGACCGGCCTGGGCCTGGGCGGCGCGATGCCGAACGCCATCACGCTGACCTCGGAGTACTGCCCGGCCAAGCGCCGCTCGTTCCTGGTGACCACGATGTTCTGCGGCTTCACCGTCGGCTCGGCGGCGGGCGGACTGGCGTCGGCGGGCCTGATCGAGGCATTCGGCTGGCGCTCGGTGCTGATGATCGGGGGCGTGTTGCCGCTGATGCTGTCGGTGGTGCTGGTCTGGCTGCTGCCGGAATCGGTACGCTATCTCGTGGCTAAGGGCCGCGACCACGTGCGCGTCCGCGCCACGCTGCTTCGCATCGCGCCGCATGCCGACCTGCAACACAGCACGTTCGTCATCGCCGAGGCACCGGGCAACCACGGCTCGCCGGTACGGCACCTGTTCAAACCCGAACTGCTGCGCGGCACGCTGCTGCTGTGGTTAACGTTCTTCATGAGCCTGCTGGTGATCTACCTGTTGTCGAGCTGGCTGCCCACACTGCTGCGCACCACCGGCATGTCGCTGACCACGGCTGCACTGGTCACCACGATGTTCCAGGTTGGCGGCACCGTCGGCGCCATCGCACTGGGCTGGCTGATGGACCGCTTCAATCCGCACTATGTGCTGGCCGCCAGCTATGCACTGGCGGGCCTGTTTGTGGCTGCCATCGGCAGCCTGGCGGGCGAACCGGTCGCCGCCGGCGCCGCAGTGTTCCTGGCAGGCTTCTGCGTGTCGGGCTCGCAGGTGGGCGCCAATGCATTGTCGGCCAACTATTACCCCACCGATTGCCGCGCCACGGGCGTAAGCTGGGCCAACGGCGTGGGCCGCTTCGGCTCGGTGGTGGGCTCGGTGGGCGGTGCCACGATGCTGTCGATGGGACTGACGATGCCCGCTCTGTTCGTACTGGTGGGCATCCCGGCGGTCATCGCCGGCGGCACCATGCTGTCGCTCGGCATCGTGCGGCGCGGCAGCGCGGCGCATGAACTGGCCGCCGGCTAACGATAGCGGGAGGGACAAAACCAGGGCAATCGATTAGGCTTTAGCTTTACGTTTTCGACAGGTCGAATATCCATGACAAGAGACGACAAGCTACGGCAGATTGCGACCGAGTTCGGATTTGATCCCGACGAGGAAATCAAGATTGGCGGAAAGTACACCCCGATTCTGGTTGACGGGAACGTCGCCTACATTGCGGGTCAAATTCCGCGAGTCGGAGATACGGTGCGCTTCGTTGGCATAGTGGGCGAATCCATTTCACTAGACGAGGGACGCCGCGCGGCAGCAACTTCGACGCTACGCGCGCTGTCCCTCATCAGAAAGCACTGCGGATCGCTCGACGCCATCCAGGCGGTGCCGCGCATCACCGTGTACGTGCGAAGTGCGTCAGACTTTACGATGCAAAGCGAAGTCGCCGACGGCGCATCTGACGTGTTGTATTCCGTGCTCGGCGAGGTCGGCATCCACACTCGCACTTCTGTGGGCGTCATGCAATTGCCCAAAGGCGCGTCGGTAGAGGTTGATTTTATTTTTTCTGTGCGGACTTAGTAGTGATGCTTGTTGCTCTAGCAGCCGTCACTCTCCCCGATAAAGACAGCGGCCTAGTAGGGAGCTACCAGCTTCTCGAAGGAAAAAGTATTGAAGTCCTGGAGCAGACGCGTATCCTGCAATCCTCCTGAGTCAACGCTGGCGTCAAACAGCCGACCAGACTCAACCCACACGAGCCGCCTTTCATCGACATCCGCCCACGACCAGCTCGGCATTGCTATCGAGCGCCCGGTCGCTGGGTGCAAGAGCTCGTGGCGCTCTCGACTTCCGTGCACGCGCTTGCGTAGCCGCCATCGTAGTCCGACGGGCTTCTCGAAATGGACAATATCGCCCCTCCCAATCCAGCCGGAATCCATTCGCTGCCAGCCGTCCATCTGCAGGCGGATTTCATACAGACTGGTTAGCCCTATTGGAGGAAACTCATGCCACGGATAGGTACCTGTGCGCTTGGCCTTGGACTGGTCACGGACGATCTTGTGTCCATAGCCATCGTTGAGCCAGTACTCGCTCTCGGAAACAAACAGGCCACCGCCATGCCAGGTATCCCCTTTGGCCAGGAGCGTTTCGGCCTTGAGATACGGCGCACGCGATATCGCCGTATAGTAGCCTTTGCTTTCGGTTCTCCACTTGCCGGTGATCGCGAAATAGATCAGGTAGCTGCCGTCGGGTGACAAGTCGGAGCGTCGCTCATCAATTCGTCCGTTGAACCATTGTCCAACCTCGAACTTGTCGCGCCGCCTGTCCCAGCCAATCAATGCCGTCTTTCTCGATGGGCCGCGGCGTATTACAACTGCGGAACGCGCCTCACGAGCCATCAGAATTTGAACGCGCGCGGGCGGCGGTGGACGCTTTGGCAGCTCCTCCATTGTCATGCTCCCAACTTCCTCTTGGCAGCCCGCCGGCCACCAGCAGCTTTCAATTGAGATCTGTACAACAGGCGTCTAGCCACGTGTTCCCCAAGCGAAATGTCGGGCCACTTTGTCCATGGTCGTTTCTTTCGCCTGGCGATCCCAACTTGGAGTTCTGTGAGCACGAGCAATTCGTCCACTGGCTCCGACTTCAGTGTTTCAAGAGGCTGATTCTGGGCTCTGCGTGCAATCCTTGCGTAGGTGCGTTTTCGTTTCGGGACACAGCTTCCCCTTTCTCCGTGGTATGGCTGCCGGTGGTCCTTGGCGTAGCTCAGCCGCTTCTTTTCCTGCGGTGTTTTGAAGGTGCCCATTTTTGCCAAACTTGGTTATCAGTTTTGTCTAAGGACGGCGGTTGCCTCGGCGCCGGAACGGCTCCCGTCAGGGGTAGGTCACTCGCTGGATTCCAGGGTTTTCCCCAAGCGTGATTGCGCGCTAGCCTTTTGCTATTTCTAGCGCAAAATATATCAAAAATGTAAGACTCAAGCTTACTGGCGAGGCTCGGAAACTTCGAGTCGACTGGAGTCGCCACTATCAGCCACTGGCGGCGGGTTAGTGATAGCAGGACGTCGGCGCGGCGCCCCGACGCCGGCTACGCGCCCTCAAGTCGTGCCTTCAGTCGTGTCACCGCATCCGCTGACTCGGCATCGATCCGATTGCGCAGCGTTACCCAATTGAGTATCGAAAACAGAAGCGTTGGCGCCTGGTAATCGAAGTCGCGCTTGAACCGCGTTCCCGTCTCGCTGGGGGTCAGCGTGTAAGTCACGGTTCCAGCGCGCCGGCCCTCTATCAGGCCGTCGATACGCCAGAACGACGGCGCCCGGCGATCCGTCACGGTCCAGACGATTATCCCTTCGCGGCCCGCCACCCTGAACGCCTCTGTCACCTGCTCGCCAACCTGCAGCGAATGATCGGTGGCGCCCTGCACGCCCAGGGAAGAGGGATGCCATGCCGGCCAGTTCCCTGGCGTCGACACGTACTCGAACACTTCCGCGGGCGGCCGCTGAATCGTGACTTCGCTGTGAATGCGCGTGCTCGATTGCCAGGGTAATGGCGAAAAGAGCAGCACCGCAATCAAGCCGATTACCACAAGCAAGCGGATACCGGTCTTACGAGACAGCATGATTGAGGCTCAGACGATCATTGGCGTAATCCGACTATAGATCAGCGCGTATATTCAAGTGGCTGCTTCACAACCGGAGAAAGCAAAATGCCGAAGCTCATGGTGGTGTACAAGATGCCTGCGGACTGCGCAGCGTTCGATTCATACTATTTCACCAAGCACATCCCAATCGCCAAGGCGATTCCCGGCTTGCGCAGGTATGAAGTCAGTAACGGCGCGATCAAGACGGCCGCGGGCGACTCGCCGTTTCACCTGGTGGCGCTATTGAGCTTCGACTCGCTGGCGGACATCCAGCACGCTCTCAATTCTCCCGAGGGCGCCGCAGCCGCAGCAGACTTGGCGAACTTCGCGCAGGCCGGTGCTGATCTCCTGATCTTCGACACCAAGGAAGTCTAGGGCGCACGCGCGTTTGACCGTAGCGCCACCTCGAATGGACTGCTGCCCCGCATCCCCAACTGTCCAGATTCACGAACAATCTATTAGTAATCTAATCATTGCATTACATAACTAATTGGATGTACGATGTCCGACTTATTACCAGTCGTCTGACGAATCAGGGGTACAGAAGAAAGATTCGCGTGGGGACAGCGCCTGGCTTGCCATAGGACCCCACATGTCAACGCCCCCGTTCTCACGTCGCGCCTTCCTGAAAGCGACTGCCGTCGCCGTCCCCGTTGCTGCCATTCCGCTGCATGAGCTTCGCGCCAAGGGGCTCGAGGACGTTCACCTGCAGCACTACAAACCCATTTTCTTCAGCGCCGCCGAGTGGCCCTTCGTGCTCGCCGCGTGCGACCGGTTGATCCCTGCCGAAGGCAAGGGCCCGGGCGCGCTGGAAACCAACGTGCCGGTCTTCATCGATCAGCAACTGCACGATGGGCTGGGCGCAGACATCTACCTGCAAGGCCCGCATGACCCGAAAGCGCCGGCCACACTGGGCTTCCAGCTGCCGTACGCGCCGCAGGACATCTATCGCCACGGCATCCGGCTGGCACAGCAGGCCGCCAATTCCCAGCACGGCAAGCCGTTCGAGCGGCTTGCCGCCGAGCAGCAGGACGCCTTCCTGACCGCGCTGCAGAAAAACGGCGTGGATTTTGCCGCGCTGGGCGAGACGTCGCTCAAGGCGTCGCAGTTCTTCTCGCAACTGCTTGGCGATACCAAGAACGGCTACCTGGCCGACCCCAAGTACGGCGGCAACAAGGACATGAAGGCCTGGGTCGCCATCGGCTTCCCCGGCGCGCGCGGCCAGTACATCGAATGGGTGGACCAGCACAACGTGAAGTACCCGTTGGGCCCGGTCAGCCTCAGCGGCAAGCGCGCCTGAACGGCCGCCCTGCCCGCTTCGATTCCCGCTTCACTGCATCCGATTTTCCACGCCTGACCCGGCACGCCCTTGCGCGTGGCGGCGTCGTGCGTCCAGAACCAGAACATTTCATGCCCCACATCACCAACGACGACGTTGACGTCGTCATCGTCGGCCTTGGCTGGGCCGGATCGCTGATGGCGATCGAACTGGCCCAGGCCGGCCTGAAGGTCCGCGCGCTTGAACGCGGCCCGGACCGTCCGCCCGAAGACTTCGCCTATCCCAAGCCGGCCGACCAGTACGCCTACGCCACGCGCAACAAGGTCTTCGCCACGCCGCGCGAAGCCGCGCTGACCGTGCGCTACAACCGCGACCAGGCCGCGCTGCCCACGCGCAAATGGGGCGCCTTCGCGCCGGGCACCGGCGTGGGTGGCTCCGGGCTGCACTGGACCGGCGTGCTGATCCGCCCCACGCCGACCGACATCAAGCTCAAGACCTACGCCGACCAGGCCTACAAGCGCGGCACGCTCGACCCCGAGATGCGCGTCAAGGACTTTCCGTTCACGTGGGACGAGATCGAGCCGTACTACGACTTCTTCGAGAAAGTCTGCGGGCTGTCCGGCAACACGGGCAACCTGCGCGGCAACATCCAGCCCGGCGGCGATCCGTTCGAAGGCCCGCGCTCGAATCCGTACCCGCTGCCTGCGCTGCAGGACACGCTGAACTGCTCGATGTTCGCCGGCGCGGCGCGCAAGCTCGGCTACCACCCGTTCCCGAACCCGTCGGCCAACGTGTCGCAGGCATGGACCAACCCGTACGGCGCCCAGCTCGCCCCGTGCAACTACTGCGGCTACTGCAGCAAGTACCCCTGCCTGAACTACTCGAAGGCGTCGCCGCAGACCACCATCCTCGATGTGGTCAAGCGCATGCCGAACTTCTCGTATCGCGTGAACGCCAACGTGATCCGCGTGGACCTGCACGCCGACCGCAAGACCGCGCGCGGCGTGACCTATATCGACGAGCACGGCAAGGAAGTCTTCCAGCCGGCGAAGATCGTCGTGCTGTCGAGCTTCCAGTTCGCGAACGTGCGGCTGATGCTGCTGTCGGGCATCGGCAAGCCGTATGACCCCGTGTCGGAGACCGGCACGATTGGCCGCAACTACGCGTTCCTGAGCAATGGCGGCGCCACGCTGTTCTTCAAGGACAAGCACTTCAATCCGTTCGCCACGGCCGGCGCCACGGGCGAGATGTTCAACGACATCTCGCCGGGCAACTTCGACGGCCCGTCGCTGGGCTTTATCGGCGGCGCCAAGATCCACAGCTCGCAGGCCACCGGCGCGCCCATCGGCACGTCGCTGCCGTCTGGCACGCCCGCATGGGGCAAGGGCTGGAAGGACGCCATGGTGGACTGGTACGGCCGCTCGATGAAGATCAGCATCACCACCACGTGCATGTCGTATCGCGGCCACTACCTGGACCTGGATCCGAATTACCGCGATCCGTGGGGCCAGCCGCTGCTGCGCATGACCTTCGACTGGCGGCAGAACGAACTGAAGCTGCAGCGCTACCTGCGCGACATCGTGCTGAACATCTCGAAGGAGCTGAAGCCCGATGCGATGTCGGAGAGCTTCCTGGCGCTGGACTCGCACTGGGACATCACCAAGTATGTGTCCACCCACAACGTGGGCGGCGCGATCATGGGTGCGTCGCCGCGCGATTCGGCGCTGAACCGCTACCTGCAGTCATGGGACGTGCACAACGTGTTCGTGCCCGGCGGCAACGCATTCCCGCAGAACTTCCAGGCCAACCCGACGGCCACCATCGGCGCCATCACGCTAATGGCCGCCAACGCCATCAAGAAGCAGTACCTCAAGAACCCGGGGCCGCTGGTACAAGCCTGAGCACGACGACAATGAACATCCTCAAGTCATTCCTCATTGCCGCCACCTTCGGCACGGTCGCGGCGTCTGCCGCGCAGGCGGCCACGGACCCGGCGCTGATCCAGCGCGGCGCCTACCTGGCGCGCGTGGGCGACTGCATGGCCTGCCACAGCGCGCCCGGCAAGCCCGAGTACAGCGGGGGCCTGCCGATCGACAGCGGCCACGGCATCATCTACTCGACCAACATCACGCCGGACAGGCAGCGCGGCATCGGCGGCTATACCGAGAAGCAGTTCGCGGACGCGGTGCGCCGTGGCGTGCGCGCCGATGGCACGCACCTGTACCCGGCCATGCCGTATCCGAACTACGCGAAGGTCACGGATGCCGACATCCACGCGCTCTACGCGTTCTTCATGAGCGGCGTGAAACCCAGCAACGTGCAACCGCCGCAGACCAGCATGGACTTCCCGTTCAACCTGCGCTGGGGCATGGCGGTCTGGAACCTGGTGTTTGCCTCGGACAAGCCGTTCCAGCCGCAGCCGAAGTGGACCGATCAGGTCAGGCTGGGTGCGTATCTGGTGGAAGGGCTGGGCCACTGCAGCAGCTGCCACACACCGCGCGGCGTCGCCATGAACGAGAAAGCCGATTCCAGCGCCAACGCGCAGTACCTGGCCGGCGGCGACCTGAACGGTTGGCCCGTGCCTTCGCTGCGTGGCATGCCGCACTGGACCAACCAGGACATCGTCGACTACCTGCTGACCGGCCGTAACCGCACGGCCGCGGTGGCGGGCGAGATGACACAGGTGGTGGCGCACAGCACATCGCATATGCGCACGACCGACCTGGATGCGATTGCCGCCTACCTCAAGAGCCTGCCGCCCGTGCCGGGCAAGTCGCCGACCGTGAAGCCGCAAGGCGGCATGACGACGATCCGCAAGCTGACGGCGGCGAAGGACCTCACACTCGGTGAGCGGCTCTATCTGGACAACTGCGCGGCCTGCCACTTCGTCACGGGCAAGGGCGCCACGCGCGTGTTTCCGCAGCTCGACGGGGCGACGGTAATCAACGCCGGCAGTCCCGCCGCGCTGGTCAACGTGATCCTGGCCGGTGCCGCCACGCCGTCCACGGCCAAGGCACCTTCGGTGCTGGTGATGCCGGGCTTCGCGCATCGCATGAACGATGCGGAAGTAGCCGAACTGGCCACGTTCCTGCGCCAGGGCTGGAACAACCGCGCCGCACCCGTCACCGAGCGTAATGTGAAGGCAGTGCGCGCGACGCTGACGCCAGCGCACTGAGCAACGTCAGGCTGCTGCGGCCCATGATTCGCGCATGGGCCCGCAGCGCTGCAGCCAGGAGCCGCTACCTAGACGGTCACAGGCTCGGTGAGCAGTTGCAGCACGTACGCCTTCACATCGCGCGGCCATGCAGCCATATGCGCCGCCAGTCGATCTTCATCGCCAGCGAACAGCGCTCGCGAGGCTTCCTCGAAACCGGCCAGGTCACCTGCCAGCGTGGACATGGCGTGGTACGCGCGGTCGCGTGCCTGGCGTACGTGGTCCCGGCCGCCAGCGTTCCTACGCGCTTCGTGCACCAGCTTGCGTAGCGCGACAGAGGCGCCGCCCGGCTGCGTCGCCAGCCAATCCCAGTGCTCCGGCAACAGCGTGACTTCGCGCGCCACCACACCAAGCTTCGGGCGCCCCCTGCCCTTGGGCGCCTGGGCCGGTTGGTCTGGTTGGGCCGACTGAGCCGACTGGGCCACGGTGTAGCGCGCCGCGATGCCGTCCTCCCCGCCACGCAGGTCCAGGTCGACCGTTTTGCCGTCGACATCATTGAATACCAGCGGATATCTCTCGGGCTGGGTCGATTGCGCCCGCAGTACGGCGACTGCAACCTCGTGCAAGGAACCGGCGGCGAGCCGGCTCCCTTCGAGAAAGGCGGTGTAGGTGGGGGAGGTAGTTTGGTCCATGCGCCGAATTTTACCCGGGTTAAATTTGAAGTCAATAACATCCGGGTAAAATTAAACAGAGTGGCATTTTCGCCTCATTTCAAGGACCTGCGTAGCCGTGCCTGTCCCGTGAAGTTTTCATGATGGGATTGCAAAACGCGATCCGCGCCGACCTGCCCCGCCTGAAGCGCACCGGCGGCCTGCTGTTGTCTTTCATGCTCGGCGGCATAGCCAATGCGGCGGGCTTCCAAAGCATCGGCTATATCTTCGTTACGCCGTTCGTCTGTTTGCTGTTCGCGCTGGCGTGGATGCCCGCCAGAGCTGACTTCTTCCGGCGACGCAGCTTCTAGGTGCTGGAGGGCGCGATGTCCCAGAACGGCCAGAATCGGTCATTGAACTGATGCCTCACGTGACCAATAATCCCTGGCGCACCGAACTTCAGGTATTACGGAAATGGCTCGATTGCACGAATCTGCCGTGGGGCTCCGGATTATGGGAGACGATCTTGCTCCCGATGAAATCAGCCGACAGCTCGGCTGCCTTCCGACGTTTGCCCAGCTTAAGGGCGAAGCAATTGTCGGAGAGAGATCAGGACAAACGCGTGTCGCCAAGTGTGGAATGTGGCGACTGCGAGCACAGCCGCGCGAGCCAGAAGACCTCAACGGTCAGATCGCCGAAATTCTTGGGCAACTATCTGACGACCTCGACGTTTGGAAGGCGATATCTGATCGCTACTCAGTTGACCTGTTCTGTGGTCTCCTCATGGACGGTAGCAACGAAGGCTTGTCGGTCTCAGCAAGCTCACTCTTCGCACTAGGTGCTCGCGGTATCCAACTTTCTCTCGATCTCTATGGCCCCGGCAGCAGCGCGAGTGCTTGAAGCGATCGCCGAGACTTAACAGTCCGCTAAGGGTCGGCAGCGGCCCCACAGGCCTACGCGACGGCGCGTGGGCCGGGCCGACGACCGGGCTCGGTAAGTACCGACAGCCACTGGCGCTTAGTCGACGCCGTTCTAGGTTCGAAAGCAGGCACTAAGCCCGGTACTACTAGCAGTCGTCATTTGTTCGCCGGCTGCTGTTGTGGCACGACCGCCCGGCCCGTCTACGGCACAGCCCGCGTGGCATAGGCCACGCTATCCTCCGCGCGCACCGCCCCCGGCGGCCTCCCGACCACCCGCTTAAACGCACGGCTGAACGCAGCGAGCGAACCGTAGCCGAGCCGGAACGCAACGGATTCGATCGCCTCCCGGTCGCGTGCGATCCATTGCGCTGCGAGCCGCATCCTCAGCTCGGTCAGGTAGCGCACGGGTGTCATCCCAGTCGCCGCGAGAAATCGCTCGGCGAACACCGAACGCGACACTCCCGCTTCAACTGCCAATTCCGCGACGCTCCAGTTTCGGCCCGGATCGCGATGCAGCGCGACGATCGCGCGGCCGAGCTTCGGATCGAGCAGCGCTTGCACCCAACCGGTTGCGTCGCCGCAACCGCACTCGACCCAGCCGCGGACGATGAACGAGGCGACTACGTCTGCGAGTCGCGCGAGGATCCCCGCGAAGCCTGCGCGCTCCGAGCAAGATTCGCGCTCCATCGCATCAAGCATCGGGCGGATTTCGGGATAGCGCGCGAGCAATGTGCCTACGTGCATGAACTCCGGCATCGTGCCGACCAGCGGCTGCATACCGCCAAGATCAAACTCCATGCACCCGCTGAAGATCAGCGCGTCGCTGACCGTCGGATCGGATGTCCCGCACGGCGGTGGCGTTCCGACCGACGCGATTGAATCACAGATTTTCGCGGTCTCGAAAGCACTGAGGGGACGGCACAGCGCGTCTGGATCGGACACAAGCGAGTGCATGCTGCCGCGCGGCAACAGGATTGCGTCACCAGTTTCAAGCCTCATCGTCGCGCCATCCGCGTCGCGCAGCAGGACGGGCCCGCGCCCGACAAAATGGAACTGCGCGCGCCCCGGGACGTGGCCGAAGCTCAACCCGAACGGGCGCAGGACCTGGATACGGCGATATTGGACGCCGCTCAGGCGCATCCCCAGCAGCAACTCGCTGACGAGGTCGCGCACGTCTGGAACGGAAAAGGAAGCGGACATTGGATCCGGACGATTGATCAATGATTGCGGATTGTATGTCATATACCGTCCTGCCATCGTTGCTTACGATACGCCGTCATTGGCACTTTTCCCGATTTTTCCCGACATGGAACAACGTATGAATCCCGGAATTTCAAAGGCCGCCCCGCTAGTGGCCCCCAGCGAACCCGCCTGGGGTGCGGTCTTCGCAATGTCGCTTGGCGTGTTCGGCCTTGTCACCGCCGAATTCCTGCCCGCGAGCCTGCTCACACCGATGGCCGACAGCCTCGGTGTGACAGAAGGTGTCGCCGGGCAGACGGTGACGGCCACCGCAATGGTCGCGCTCGTCGCGAGCCTGCTGACCGCTGCCGCGACGCGTACGATCGACCGGCGGCGCGTTCTGCTCGCGTTTTCGGTGCTATTGGTCGCATCGAATCTCGCCGTTGCGTTTGCGACCAACCTCACAATGATTCTGATCGGTCGCGTTGTGCTCGGCATCGCGCTTGGAGGCTTCTGGACGATGGCTACGGCCACAGCGATGCGGCTCGTGCCTGCTGCGATGGTGCCGCGCGCGCTGTCGATCATCTTCAGCGGCGTCGCAGTCGCGACGATCGCCGCTGCCCCCCTCGGCAGCTATTTCGGCCACCTGATCGGCTGGCGCAACGTGTTCCTGTTAGCAGCCGCGCTTGGCGGCGTCGCGTTTCTGTCGCAGGTCGCGACACTGCCATCGATGCCGCCGAGCGGGACGACGCGTCTGCGCACGCTGATCGACGTGCTGCGTCGGCCGACCGTCGGCCTCGGAATGTTCGCGACGACGCTTGTGTTCACTGGACATTTTGCGTTCTTCACGTACCTGCGGCCGTTCCTCGAACAGGTTGCGGGCGTCGGAGTAAACGAACTGTCGGCGATCCTGCTCGGCTACGGGGTCGCGAACTTCGTCGGCACGTCGCTCGCCGGCCGCGTACTCGAACACCGGCTGCGGCCAATGCTGATCGCAATGCCAGCGCTGATGGTTGTGCTCGGCATCGGGCTCGTAGCGCTCGGCCGCGCGCCGATGATCGACGCGGTGCTCGTAGCACTTTGGGGGATGGCGTTTGGCGGCGTGCCGGTCGCATGGTCGACATGGGTCACGCGCACCGTACCCGATGAAGCCGAGAGTGCGGGCGGCCTGATCGTCGCGGCCGTGCAGCTCGCGATCGCGACCGGTGCCGCGGCTGGCGGCGTCGTGTTTGATGCAAACGGCGCGGCGGGGGTGTTCGTCGGGGCCGCCGTCGTGCTTGCCATCGCGGTTGCGACGATCGCGACGGGCGTGCCGAAACGAGTGCAGACAGTACCTGCGCGCTAGTCGAGCGTAGACCGCACTGAATCTGTCACTGTTCGAGCAGCAAAAATGTCAACACGCCGGCGCCCCCTAACGCGGAGCCTTGCCGGCTGGTGGCGGCATCGGTACGCCACATTAATGGTCTGCTTGGGAAGATGCTAGTCCGCCCAGGACCGGCACCAGCCGGCCGGCCGGCAACGATATCTTCGCAAATGATGTAGGGCGACTGGACCCGAATGCCGTGGCCGGCGAAGGCCGCCGCTCGAAGAACCTGACCCTCGTTCAAGTCCAGTACCTGGTGACAGGCACCGACTCCGCCCTGCCGCCCTTCCAGAGATGCAGGACAAGCGGGCCAGCAGTTCGCCCGCCTGCAGCTTTGTGCAGTTCATCGCCAGACTGAAACGTGCAGAGCTCTCCGGGCATACGCCACCCAGCAACCAAGCGCCAAGCTGTTGCGTTGACCGGTTGAATCCGCGCGGCACGAGAATCCCTCCACTTGAACCGTCCAATCCTGCCCACATCAACGTGGATTCGTCCTGCAACGTTCAGGCCCTCACCACAAACCCATACAGCGCAGCAGCATTGCGCCAACGCAGCCCCTCCTCAAGGTCCGGACGTTTCGCGAGCCATGCCATCGTTGCGCGGCATTCGTCGGCACGCGCCGGGGCTTCGTAGTTGGTCCAGGGCCAGTCGCTACCCCATAGCAGCCGATCCGGTCCGGCAACCTCCGCCCAACGTGTAGTCAGAGTCGGCCACAGGCCCGGACTCAACAACCGATATGGCGCGCTGACTTTGACCCACAGCGGACGTCGCGCGCCCACGGCACGGGCCGCGTCGAAGATCGGATCATCGACGCCCAGCGGACCGGGTCGACCGAAGTGATCGAGCACGACGGGCGCGGGCGTACTGCCAAGCGCGGCATCGAGCGCGCACAGCACGGTCGCGCCCTCCCCGTTACTGGTATGGAGTTCGACGTGCCAGCCCAATGCCCCGATGCGCTGGAACAGCGTGCGCCACGGCGCAGTGTCGATGCGGCGCCAGTCATCGTCGCCATACAGGTTCAGGCGGATGCCGCGTACCCCGGCTGCATCAAGCCCGGCCAGCTCGGCGTCGGCCACGGCGGGATCGACCACCACCACGCCGCGAAGTCGCGTCGGCATGCGCCGCAATGCGGCCAGCATCGCCGAGTTGTCGGTGCCGAGGAAACTGGTCTGTACCACCACCCCGTAAGCATCCGACTCCGCCCCGCCCACCGAGCCGGTCAGGGAGAGCCAGTCCGTCAGCGGCGCTGCGTAAGGCGGGAGATAGCGCGCCGATGCCAAGCCTACGCCGGCATCGAAGACATGGAAGTGGCAATCCACCAACGGTTGGCTAGTCATCATGGGCACGGTTCTCCTGTGTACGGGTTAGCCCCGATATGGCGGTGTGGGCTAGCCCGGATACTCTAGTCCTCTATAGGAATAGAATCTAACACGGACACCAGATGCCAGACAATGCCATCGCCCAACTGGCCGCCGCCTCCGCAGGCATGAGCCGCTACGGGCAGATTGCCGCGCAATTGCAGAACAACATTCTCACAGGCAAATGGGCGCCGGGCAGCGCCATTCCGGCCGAGAGTGTGCTGGCGAGCGAGTTCGGCATTGCGTTGGGCACGATCCGGCAGGCGATTGCGGTTCTGGTCAAACAGGGACTGCTGGAGCGCGTGCAAGGCAAAGGCACGTTCGTGCGCACTGGCCTTTCCGGTGCCAGCATGATGCGCTTTTTCCGTTTCCGCTCGGAGGCCGATGCCGAGGCGGCCCCCACGGAAGTGCCACGCTCCGAGATCCTGTCCTGCCGCAGCGTGCGCCTGGACAAGGCGATGGCCGTGCGCTTCGGGCTCGACACCGGCGCGCGGGGCCTGGCCATTACACGTCGGCGCTGGGTGGCGGATACCCCGGGCCTGCTCGAATCGATCTGGCTGCCGTTGCCGCGCTGCGCGGCGCTGCAGGACACCCCCGTGGCCGAATGGGGCCAACTGCTTTACCCGTTGCTGAGCCAGCGTTGCGGCATCACGGTGCACCGGGCGATGGACGAGGTGACCTTCCGGCTGCTCGATGCTGACGAAGCCGACCTGCTCGCGCTGCCGGCGTCCCACCCCTGCGCCCTGGTCACGCGCCAGGCGTTCGATATCCAGGGCCAGTGCATCGAATACCGCCAGACCAGGGGCGATGCCTATGCCTTCCGCTATACAGCCGAGATCCGCTGATCTCGCGCACCAAACCAGAATCTGACGGAGACCCCTCATGCGCTATCTGATTTCCCTCACTCTGGCCGGCCTGGCCCTGCAGTCGACCGTGCTGCACGCCGCCGATTCCGCACAGCCGTGGCCTACGCGCCCGGTGACCATCGTCGTCACCTATCCGCCCGGCGGTGGCGCGGACCTGATGGCGCGGCTGATCGCGCCCGGCCTGGGGCGCGAACTTGGCCAGACCGTGATCGTGGAGAACCGGCCCGGTGCGGGCGGGCAGATCGGAGCGTCGTACGTGGCCAAGGCTGCGCCCGATGGCTACACGTTGATGGTCGATGCGTCGTCCTACACGGTGAACCCGAGCCTCTATCCGCGCCTGCCCTACGACCCCGCCAAGGCGTTCCGCGCGGTGGGCGTGATGGCACGCTATCCCAATGTGCTGGTGGCCAATCCCGCCTTCCCTGCAGCCAATGTCAAGGATGTGCTGGCGCTGGCGCGGCAGAAACCGGGCACGGTGGCATTCGCATCGTCGGGCAATGGATCGGCGCAGCATCTGTCCGGCGTGCTGTTCGAGCAGCGCGCCGGTGTTGACCTGCTTCATGTGCCCTACAAGGGCGGTGGTCCGGCAATGACCGACGTGATCGCCGGACAGGTGCCGCTGTTTTTCGCCAACGTGGCGTCGAGTCTTCAGCACATCAAGGCGGGCAAGCTGCGGCCGCTGGCGGTGACCAGCCACAACCGCACCTCGGCGCTGCCCAATGTTCCGACCATGCAGGAAGCGGGCGTGGCGGGATACGAGGTCTACGAATGGAACGCCGCATTCCTGCCTGCCGCCACGCCGGAAGCAGTGGTGACCCGCCTGTCGGACGCGCTACAGAAAGTGATGGCCAGCGCGGAGATCCGTCAGCGCGTGGGTGAACTGGGCGGCGAGGTGGTGGGAGGCCCGCCGGCAGATGCCGCACGCTTCATCGACACCCAGACCCGGCTCTGGGCCAAGGTCATCAAGGACGGCAACGTCAAACCGGAATAAGCACCGGAACAAGTATCGGAACTCGCGACCATTCGCCATGCGGCAGGCGCACGGAATAATCAAACACAAGGAGACCCATGTCCACCAATCACCCCCATGATGCCAATCGCCGACACTTGCTTGGCCTGATGGCCGCACTGGGCGCCGGGGCACTCGCCCCCACGCTGGCGCGCGCACAGGCCTGGCCGTCCAAGACCATCCGGCTGGTGGTGCCGTTCGCGCCGGGAGGCAGTTCGGAAATCGTCGCACGATCCACCGCCGCAGAACTGACCAAGCTACTCGGCGTATCGGTCTTCGTCGAAAACAAGCCGGGCGGCGCAGGCAATATCGCCATGGGCGAGGTGGCACGGGCCGACGACAATCACACGCTGATCCTCGGCCATATCGGCACGCTGGCGGTCAATCCGTACATTTTCCCGAAGCTGCCCTACGATCCGATCAAGGACTTCCGGGCCATTTCACTGCTTTCCAAGGTACCCAGCCTGTATGTCGTGCATCCCGACGTGCCGGCGAAGAACCTCAAGGAGTTCGTGGCCCTGGCCAAGAGCAAGCCGGGCAAGCTCAACTATGGATCGGCCGGCAATGGCAGCGCCGGCCACCTGGCCTTCGAATACCTGAAGGCAACCACCGGCACCTTCATCACCCATGTGCCGTATCGCGGTAGCGGCCCGCAGATTACCGACCTGCTGTCCGGGCGACTGGATGCAGCGGCCATTGGCGCACCGGCCATCCTGCAATTCATCAAGACGGGCAAGGTGCGTTGCATTGCCACGGGCACCGCGCAGCGTATCCCGCAGTTGCCCGACGTGCCGACCGTGGCGGAGCAAGGCTATCCAGGCTTCGAGATGACGCAGTGGTACGGGCTGCTGGCCCCGGCGTCGCTCCCCCAGCCTGCAGCCGCCAAGCTGGCCGAGGCCACCATCAAGGCCGTGAAAAGTCCCACGTCGGTCGAGCGGCTCAGCGCGGACGCAGCGCTCGTGGCGGGTAGCACGCCAGAAGAATTCTCGCGCTTTATCGCGGCGGAGCAGCTGCGCTGGAAGCCGATCGTGGCGCGCGCTGGGATCAAGCCGGACTAAGGCTCACGTCTTGGGAAGCCGGCGCCAATCGCGGCCGGCGTAGCGGCTTCCCTTGCCCGCATATGTCGAAGTAGTGTGTCTGGCCCGTACAACACAGTAGGTCGAATCACCAGTGGATAGATCCGCCATGAGCCAAAGGGCAATGCGGACGACTAGTACGGCATCGAATCACTTAGAGGTGACGAAGGAAGTCAATCAGAAGAGCATTGACATGAGCCGGCGCCTCCTGTTGAAGCCAATGTCCCACGTGCGGCACAACGTGCGACCCACGATGATGTGGCGCCAGCTTGGGTATGGCGTCAATGATGTCCAGCATGCCCGGCATCAACAGCCCTGTGTCACGCTCGCCGACAAGAAAAAGCGACGGGACCTTCAATGTCCGCCCCTCGAACGCCGCCTGCATTTCCCAGTTTCGGTCCAGATTGCGGTAGTAGTTCAATCCCCCTCGAAACCCCGAGCGTAGGAATGCTCGTACGAGAGCATCCAGATCATTGGGGGCAAGCCAGACCGGTAGCGACGAGAAATCGTGCAGTTCTTCGAGATATCCGCGTTGTCGCTTCACAAGCCCAAAAGGATTTGGACTCCTCTCATCTCTAGGGCCGACGTCACCTGATGCCGAGAAGTAGATCTTGCGCAGGGAGCTTTCAACATCTCGCTCGAGTTCGGCTTCGGCAAGTCCGAGCTGCGAAAAATAGTGTGTGTAGAACCACATCCGATCGGTTTGCGGAAAAAGCTGGCTCGGTGCCATCGGCGCCCGGTTCATCAGCGGTACCCCCAGCGCGACGACTGCGCGGAAGCGATCCGGCCGCAGCGTTGCGGCTTGCCATGCGACGGCGGCTCCCCAGTCGTTGCCCACAACCACTGCGTGCCGCTCTCCCACTGAATCCAGAAGACCGACCAAGTCGCCGATCACGTCGATGGTGGTGTATTGCTCCATCTTCGCTGGGCAATCGCTGAAGCCAAAGCCGCGTAGGTCAGGCGCAATCGCGCGGAAGCCAGCATCGGAAAGTGCCGCCAGTTGGTGTCTCCAGACATGCGAGGTTTCCGGAAAACCGTGGAGAAGCAGCACAAGCGGTCCTTTGCCGCTCTCGACGGCATGAAGGCGGATTCCATTGGCGTCAATGAAGTGCTGGGTGGCGGTGATCATAGCGGTCCTGACAGAGGTACGAACGCATGTATAATATCGTAACCACAGACGTTACGGTTATGGGAGATCTACGGCGTGCAACGCGACATCAGACTAGCCCGGCTTCTTCACGTGTTGATTCACATGCACCTTCGAGGCGGCACAACGACATCGGAGACGATTGCGTTGATGTTGCATACCAATCCGGTCCTTGTTCGACGCACAATGGCAGCACTTCGTCAGGCTGGCTATGTCCATTCGGTACCGGGGCCTGGAGGGGGGTGGGCCCTCTCGTGTGAGCTCGATCAGCTCACAGCTCGAGACATCTACATCGCCATCGAGCACAGGGGATTGTTTGCGATCGGCCTCGCTGAAGACAACTTGTCTTGTCCCGTTGAATCGGCAGTCAATCGGGTTCTCGACAACGCGATGACGTCCGCGGAGGCGGCGTGGCTAAGTTCGCTTGAAGAGGTTCGTCTTTCAGAAATCGCCAAGAGTATCTAGGCGCAGATAACCCGTCGGTGGCGGAGGGGGAATAGGTGGCGTCCGACCGGCTCTCTCGATGACAGAAAGCAGCCAGAAGCCGCCCCTCGACATATACACCTGGCTTGCACGCAACCACAGCGCGCGGTCAGATAATTCAATTCAAGCCTGGGCGGTAGTCGTCCGGGATAGCGAGGTGAAGAATGATTGATGGTCTAGTTGGTGGCAAGGTTTACGGAAAGTCCGCAGAGCGCCAAGGGCAAGGTGGTACAGCCTATGTCACAACGAAGGTGCTCGCGCCCGCTAGCGACGGCGAATCGCTGTTCGTCAACGTCATTGCGTTCAACGACGAAGCACGGGCAGCACTGCTCGCGCTGGATGACGGAGATTCAGTTGCCCTGTCTGGCACGCTCACACCAAAGGTATGGACTGACAAGAACGGCGATACACGCCCAGCGCTGGACATGGTGGCCCATGCAGTGCTGACGCCCTACCACATCAACCGAAAGCGGGAAGCTGTCCAACAGCAGTCACCATCGACCAGCGCAGACGGCCTGGACGACAGATCTGTCTAAGGCAGCGGCGAAAAGATAAACGGCGGGGGTCAACCCGCGATGCGATCTGAGGCGAGAGTCCACAAGAACCGGGCGAGAAAAATTCTCGAAGAGAATCAAACGCTGTCAGGCGCAACGAATTGCGGCCATCTCCGCATGTGGGCGATAAAGCGTTCACTCAGGCCACCCGAACGCAGGTAATGCGCAGTTACTGGCAACTGCGGACTTTGGTAGAACGGGCTCTCTCTCACCTGCCGGGGAAAGTCACGTTGCAGAATGCCTGCGCGTCCGATCAACACGAAGTCACATCCCTCATCCAGCAACTGGGCCGCTCGCTGGGCGCTCATGATTTTCCCGGCGACACCGAGACGCACGCCCTTGCGCGGCAAATTGGCAAAGACGCTCTACATGGTCTGCCCCCGGAACGCGCCTTCCTGAACGATCTGCGCCGAATCCCAGAGCGCGAGGTCCAGATAGTCGATGAACTCCCGATCGAGAATATGCGCGGCGATCTCGCGCAGGTCTTCCAAACGCAATCCGTAGCGTTCGACAGACAATCTCCAGCCGATCTGGAAGTCCTTGCCGCAAACCTCGCGAATTGCCTGCATGACCTCGATGGTGAGACGTGCCCGGTTCTCGACGCTTCCGCCGTAGCGGTCTGTCCGCGTATTAAGCGTCGGCGACATGAATTCAGACAGAACCCACCCGAACGCGCCATGTAACGCCACACCATCGAAGCCCGCCATTTTTGCGCGCCGTGCCGCATCGACAAAGCTGTCGCGGATACGAACCCCAGATGATGTGGTCGCGGACCTACCTAATTTGCCGCCATCACTCTAGGCGGACGGAAAGTTCCGCGACAACTGAATTGTTTCGCAAGCGATCTGAACTATTTCGCTCCCAACAGCGGCGCGACCGTTGCCAGCCCCAATCCGAAAGCTACGCAACGTCAACCAGTGACAAGCAATAAGCGCCGCTAGCCAGCCGCAAAATCGCCATACCAAGCGTCAATCAAAGGACCAACGGTCACAGCCCGGAATTCAGCGCGGCTCTCCAGCCAGTCGATGACAATCCGACGGTGCTCCTCGGTGGAGGAGCTACGGTTGCCCTCTGGCGACACGAATCCATCCAGGCGATCGTCGATGGCGCCGCCATAGGTCAGCCGGTTCGCTTCGATGCCATCGCGAATGAAGGCATCACAGGCCGCAACTCGCGCCTCGGCATCAAGGCCTTCAGCAAGATCAGCGGTGACATGAAACCCGAGTTCTTGAAATTCGGCCACGCGCAGTTTTTTCCGCTGGCGAAGGTTCCGTCCTTTGCTCATAATGCAATCCTCTGAAAAGTGGGACATACACGGTCGGACAAGCAATACCGGGGCCCCTATTTGTCCCTCAAGGGGTAACGACGGTCTTCCAAAGCACAAGTGCGCCGATGTTCAGGACCACTGTCGCCCAGAAGACCACCTGAAACGCTTGCTTCCGATTCTTGTGCCGAAGCAGGTGTTGCGCAGCCAGCGCGCCCGGCCATCCTCCGCACAGTGCAACCAGATGCAGATTGGCCTCCGGAATACGCCAGGCCTTCCGATTTGCGCGAGCCTTGTCGTCGGCGTACGCAATGAAGGCGATGAAACTGGCAATCGCGCTGACAATGCCAACGAGCCGGGGAAGATAGCTCCCCAGCGCACCCAGGACGATTGCCGCCAACGCCACCACGCCAACCAACGCCGGTAACCAGTTCGCCCCGGCGCCGGCACCTGACTTTGGGGCGCCCGCTATGGCGACATTGAGCGCCTGCATTCGACCATCCTTGCCTTTGGCAAGCTCGAAGCTCACGCGGTCGCCCACCTTCGGCTGGACAGCGTGCGTCTGCAGCGCACTCACATGAAAGAACACGTCCTTGAGATCCGCGTGGATGTCGATGAAGCCATAGCCCTTGTCGGCATGCCAGGATTTGATCCGCCCCGCTTTCTTCATGTTCTTTGGATTGGTGCTGCTGGTTGGTGTTGCTGGAGGCACGCAGTGTACGCTTTTGGACTATCCTCCTCCAAGGGCCAAGGCAAGGAGCCGACATGGCAATCCCACAGCATTTTTACGGCGCATGGCTCACTGTACTGGGCCTGTCAGGCGTACTCGCCTCGTGCGCCACATCCCGGGTCGCGGCCCCGCCCGACCTTCAGCCCGCAGATGTTCGTGGAACGGTCGCCGTGCTGCACGCCGCCGGTACGCAGAACTATCAGTGCAAGCGAGGCAGCGACGGCCGGCTGCTATGGACCCTCGTGGCACCGGATGCCACCCTGAAGGATGACCTCGGGCAAGTCGTTGTCAAACACTACGCGGGGCCCACCTGGGAAGCGCCGGACGGCAGCAAGATAACCGGCAAGGTATTGAAACAACTACCGAACGCGCAAGCGCCGGATAGCATTCCACTCTTGCTGTTGCAGGCGACGAGCACCGGTGGCTCTGGCCTGCTATCACGGTCGCGTTACGTGCAACGTCTGAATACGCAAGGCGGGCAGGCTCTCCCTCAGACGTGCACCCAGGAAGGGCAGGAGAATCGCATGCCCTATCGGGCTGACTACGTCTTTCTGGAATAGCTGGGCGAGTCCGAACAGGACTAGAACTGCCCCGGGTCCGGTGTCCCATCTCACAGTGCATGGGAAACCTGACGTCTAGAAATCAAGGGCCTTTGGAGCCTAGAATCTATGTCGCAACCCCACACTTACTGATCGCGCATCGTCGCCGCTCCCCGGCTCGATTGCGATGCTGTTGATGCTGGTGCTACCACCGGGACTGTTGTGGACGTAGACCATTCGTAGGTACGCCGTGGTTCGCTTGCTTAGATCGTGATCCCAGCCAATCGTCATTGACCATGGGCGCTCGCCTCCCCCAAGCACCTGACGTTTTAACGCTACGGCCTTGAACGTATCTTTTGCGGTGACCAACCAGTTCAACGTGACGCCGTAGTGCCGCGCCACGCGAGTGTTGGGCAAGCGGCTGCTAGCGCTAGCGAGAAGGACGCCAACTTCTACCGGTTGAATGCGATACGACCCACCGAGAAAGTGATTTGACGTCAAGGCCGTTGCCACTTGTGGCAGGTTTGCGCCCGTGTACATGCCTTGGTAACTATAGAAGGCATAGGCCCTGTCGCCCTCGTAGGTCAAGTTCATGCCGAAATTTGTGCCGGAGCGAGGCGCTCCTGGAACTTCACCCGGTGCCACGGCCGCGCCAAACGACACGCCACCCCAGGTCGGCGAGAAATACTGGATGGCGTTGTCGAAGCGCGATCCATAGGCAACGTGTCCCAAGCCTTGTGACGCAGTCCCGCTGAGCAGATTGAACGGTGATACCTGGCCATTCAGCAGGAAAGGATCCAAGCGCAGCAATGCGTAGAACGACGGCGTGTACTGCCGACCCAGCCGCAGTTCACCCCAGCTTTCGTTCGACAGCCCTAACCAGGATTGCCGCCCAAAGAGGCGACCATTACCGAAGAATTCGCTCCCGGTATCGACGTTGATGCCCGACTCGATGAGGAAATTCGCTTTCGTGCCACCGCCGATATCTTCAATTCCGCGCATGCCCCAGCGCGATGCCGCCTGCTGGCCATCCCGCATCCGCACCACCCCTTGCGATCCCTTGGCGTACTCGAGCGACGCGTCGACAACGCCGAACAACTGCACCGTCATGGCACCTGCTGCCCCGCACCAGCTTGCGGCCGCTAGTGCCGTGACAATCCTGGCTATCCCTTTTGCGCCTGTTCTATCAGCCACGCTACTGCCTTCCTTTCTTGTTGGATATTGATTTCGTCTGTGTAGTGGGTGCGCTGCTCTGCGCGATTGCCCGATCCGCGCACAGCAAAATTGACGGTGAACAGGCGAACAAGGGCCATCCGACGCACGGATTGCGCCGGTTCGGCACTTGCTACCAGTTCAATTGGGGGTGATGAGGCGTCGCCGGGCCATGCCACACTGACCGATGACCCGGCTTACGAGCGCTAGCAAGGCACGATGCCTTGAACGAATCCCTGCGTACGACCAACTACGCCCGGACTGCGCCGTCAATCACAGCACCTGGACCTCACTGAAACGTGCGGACACCAAAGCCGAGCCCAGGTGAGATCACAGTGGCGTCTTCGCCTTGCAGCACCACGGTCGACATGTGTTCTCGGCGCATCGACTCCGTCGCAAACTCGCCAAGCTTTTGCACTTTTGCAGCAGGCACGCCGCAAAGAGCGAGTTGCGCTTCAAGGTGCTCTGCCGTCATGGACTTCAGGCGGCCAGCAAGAACTGCCTTCAGCCGTTCGGGATCCACGGAACGCACGAAAGACGCCGGTGAATCTTGATCCAATGGTTCGACGAAGAACGCCGGATCAGATGCCACATGCACGAGGTCCAGCACCTCCAGAAGCCTGATCAATTGACGCGGTGTGTTGGCACCCAGGGCGATCCAGCCGTCCTGGGTAGAGAAGAAATCCGCGGCCGGGCTACCCGAATACCCTTGATTGCCCACCCGTGCAGGAGATGTGCCGTTGGTGAGCGCTTCGCAGGCAAAGGAATACATGAGCTGCATTGCTGCGCCAGTCATCGAGACGTCCAGTTGCACGGCACAGTTGTTGCGGTCCCGCTCGCGCAGACCAGCCAGTATTGCCAGCGCGGCCTGCATCGCGGTTGCTGCGTCGACCACAGGAAAGCCCGTCTTGATCGGTGGATCGTTCTCGGTGCCAGCCATAAAGGCCATCCCAGTAGCGGCCTGGATCACATGGTCGTACGCGGGCCGACTGGCGACGTCTGCACTACTACGCCCATAACCCGAAATCGTGCAATACACCACCCTCGGATTTACCTTCCGAATGGCCTCAAAGCCGAGGCCGAACCGCTCCAGCACGCCTGGGCGAAGGTTGTCGACTACTACATCGCAGGACGATGCCAGCGCCAGCGCCCGGGCATGATCCACCTCATTCCCGAGATCGACGGTATGGCTTTCTTTTCCAGCATTCAGTGCGACAAAGCCTTGCCGGCCTTTCTCGGAGCGACGCATCACGTCGCCGCCGTTGGCGTTTTCCATCTTCAGGACCGTAGCCCCAAGCTGCGCCAAATAAAACGTCGCCAGCGGCCCGGCAATAACGTGCGAGAAATCGAGCACGCGCACGCCGCTAAGCGGAGCAAAGGATTGATCTGCTGTTTTCATGTTGGGCTCACTGAAGCGCGATGTGACTCTGTTCGACTATTTGCCGGTACTTGGTCGTTTCATCCGCAATAAAGCGGTCGAACGCTTGTGGCGACGATGTGGGGTCAATGACCGTTCCAGCCTTCTGGTAGAAGTCGCGCACACCAGGATCGTTGAGCGCCTTCTGGAAGGCGACATTCAGGCGCGCGACAACTTCCGGCGGCACGCCTTTGGGGGCCCAAATGCCGCTCCAGGAATCCAACGCTAAATCCTTGCGCCCGAGTGCCTCGCCAAGCGTAGGCACGTCAGGCAAGCTCGCGAGCCGGCCAGCCGAGGTCACTGCCAGCGCCCTCACACTCCGATTCTGCAATTGCGGGATGGCAGTCGATACGACGGGAAATCCAACCGCCGTATCACCGCGGATCAGTGACGGTACGATTTCGACCGATCCTTTGTATGGCACATGCACGAGCTGGACTCCGGCTGCGTTGGCGAACGCTGCACCAGCGAGGTGCGCCGCACTACCGATGCCTCCCGATGCGTAGTTGAGCGCTCCCGGGTGATTGGCCGCAGCCTTCACGACATCCGCGACCGTACGATACGGGGCACTGCTTTTCACCAACATGATCTGAGGACTGAAGCCCGTACGGATGATGTGTGTGAAGCTGGTCATCGGATCGAACTTGACCGACGGCTGCAGCAATTTCTGTGTCACATGCGTGGAAGCGCCAATCATCAGCGTATAGCCGTCCGCAGGCTGCTGCGCGACGACCTCGGCCGCCAGAATGCCACCGGCGCCCACCTTGTTTTCCACTACTAGCGCTTGCCCCAACTCCCGTGCCAGGACTTCGGCCAGTTTGCGCGCCTGCACGTCGGGGCCACCGCCCGCTGCGTACGGAACAATCAGCCGAATCGGCCGTGTAGGAAAGGCGGGCTCGGCAGATGCCGCCGCTGCATATGACGCGGTGGCATTGCACACACCGGCTATGGCGATCGCCAGGCTGAATCTGACCATCGTATTGACTGTCTTGCGCACGGGCCTTGTCTCCTTCTCGTTGTATGAACTTCTGGGGTCGATTGTGGGAGCGCCGCTCTTTCCTGTAAATTATTAAGTCATTATCAGGTCATCACGTTTTGATATGAGCGACAGTACGCCACACAAACGCAAAGTGCCTCTTGCCGCAAGAATCGACCGATTACGCATTCGGCATCTACGGTTCCTTGAACTCGTGGATGAGCATGGTTCGCTGTCCGGCGCGGCGGCTCAACTCTCTCTGAGCCAGCCGGCTGCCACGAAGATGCTCCACGAACTCGAATCGGCATTCGAGCGTGAATTGGTCGCCCGCACCACTCGCGGCGCAGTTCTCACGCAAGCAGGCCAAATTGCGCTCAGGCGATTACGGGTTGCGCTCAATGCGCTGGCTGCTGCAATCGAGGCAATTGAAATCACGGCTCCGGTGCCAGTGGTTCGGCTTGGCATCCTGCCTCTAGTCGGCGTTGAAGCACTGCCTATGCTGCTCGCGAAGATGGCTTCGGAGCCCAACTGCCCGCGTCTGGTGATCCAGGAATCTACGGTCGACGGCCTGTTTGGCATGCTCGAGCGTGGAGAAGTCGACTGCATAGTCGGGCGCGTCAGCCGCAGCCTCGACGTGCAGGCCACGCGCCAGATGCGAGTCACGCCGCTTTGGGAAGAATGCCTTGCCATTGCCTGTGCCATGGATAACCCAGTGGCACGCAAGCGCGCCATCCAGTTGGCCGACCTGTGCGAGCAAGACTGGATTGTCACGCCGCGCGGCGCACAAACGCGAACGCTTTTCGAGGCGCCGTTTCTTAGTGCCGGTCTCGTGCCCCCGCAGCCGGTAGTGGAATCCTCTTCGTTCCACACCAATCTCTGTATGGTGGCCAGAAGTCACCATCTGACCATCGCGCCGGAAAGCGCCGTACGACACTACGCAAAGCTGAACATGGTCAGGCGGATACGCCAGGACGCCTGGTTTCCGCCCGGACGTACCGTCTTTGTGACCCGCAACGATGTCGCAGACTCGCCGGGGGTTATCGCCGTCGACAAAGCGCTGGCGAGTTTGGTGAAGGACAAGAGTCTGGGCGCCGCTTTCTCGGCCTGACCTTGTGTCTTGCTGTCACGTCTCGAAATTGGTGGGAAGACCCAGGAACTACGAGGCGTGACAGAGACGTGACAAGCGCACTTCGCCCTCCCTGCGACACCCCGTCACACCCCAACACACTCCCTCACACTCATCTCAGTTTTGTTTTAAACTTTCACAAATTTCTGAAAGTTCAAAAAGACAATGCAGCTCTCGCCCCTGATCCAGCGCTTTGTCCTCCACTTCGGTGAGATGGGCAGCCGCTGGGGGATCAACCGGACGGTTGGTCAGATTTATGCCCTTCTTTTCACTGCGGCGCGCCCCCTCAACGCCGACGAGATCGCGGAATCGCTTGGTTTCTCGCGGTCCAACGTCAGTATCGGGCTCAAGGAACTGGAGTCCTGGAACCTGGTGAAGCTGTCGCACCAGCCGGGTGACCGCCGCGAATACTTCTCCGCGCCTGACGATGTCTGGGCCATCTTCCGCACGCTGGCCGAGGAACGGCGCCGGCGCGAGATCGATCCCACGTTGTCGATGCTGCGCGAAGTCCAGCTGGAAACGCCGCTGTCCGACGAAGACCGGCACGCGCAGGCCCGCATGAAGGAAATGTACGGGCTGATCCTGCTGGTCACCACATGGTTTGGCGACATGCAGAAGCTCGACGTCGCCACGCTCGAAAAACTGATGCGCCTGGGCTCGCGCGTCACCAAGCTGCTGGACGTCAAGGACCGGCTGACCAGCGCCATCGGCCTCGGTGGTGCTGCAAAGGCCAGTAAGGACAATAAGGCGGAGAAAACCGCCAAGGCCGCCAGCAGCAAATCCCCCGCAAAGTCTGCCCGCCCCCGCAAGGAGTAACCCGTGTTTGCAAGTGTCGATCCGGTGATACTGGCGCGCATCCAGTTCGCCGCGAATATCACGTTCCACATCCTGTTTCCCACCATCAGCATCTCGCTTGGCTGGGTGTTGCTGTTCTTCAAGCTGCGCTACAACAAGACCGGCGATGAAAGCTGGATGGACGCGTATCGCGTCTGGGTCAAGATCTTCGCGCTGACGTTCGCGCTGGGCGTGGTCAGCGGCATCACCATGAGCTTCCAGTTCGGCACCAACTGGCCTGGCTACATGGAGACCGTAGGCAATATCGCGGGTCCGCTGCTGGCCTACGAAGTGCTGACGGCGTTCTTCCTGGAGGCCACGTTCCTGGGCATCATGCTGTTCGGCATGCGGCGCGTCAGCAATCGCACGCACACCATCGCCACGCTGCTGGTGGCGGGCGGCACCACGCTGTCGGCGTTCTGGATCCTGGCGTTGAACTCGTGGATGCAAACCCCGGCCGGCTTCGAGATGATCGACGGCCGTGCGCATGTCACGAGTTGGATCGAGGTGATCTTCAACCCGTCGTTCCCCTACCGGCTCGTGCACATGCTGCTGGCATCGGGCCTGACCGTAGCCTTCCTGCTGGCCGGTATCTCGGCCTATCGCTGGTTGCGCAACGACCGTGCCCGTGAAGTCATGCATTCGCTGCGCACCGGCGTGATGCTGGCGGCGATGCTGATTCCGCTGCAGATCGTGGCTGGAGACCTGCACGGCCTGAACACGCTGCACCATCAGCCCGCCAAGATCGCCGCCATGGAAGGCATCTGGAAGACCGAGAAAGGCGCGCCGGCCGTGCTGTTCGGCATCCCTGATGCCACGACCCAATCGAACAAGTTTGAAATTGCCATTCCCAAGCTCGCGTCGATCTACCTGACACACAAGGCCGACGGTGAAATCAAAGGCATCGACGCGTTTGCCGACCGGCATCCGCCCGTGACGCCACTGTTCTTTGCCTTCCGCATCATGGTGGGCGTGGGCCTGCTGATGCTGGCCGTGTCGTGGCTCGGTACCTGGCAGATCCGCCGGCAGGGCGCGCCCGCGCCGTGGCTGGCCCGCGTACTGGTGGCGATGACGTTCTCTGGCTGGATCGCGCTGGTGGCAGGATGGTATGTCACCGAGATCGGCCGCCAGCCCTACCTGGTCTATGGCGTGCTGACCACCGCGCAGGCCGCGTCGAAGGTGCCAGCCACGATGATCGGCTCCACGCTGGCCATGTACCTGTCGCTATATCTGATGCTGATCGTCGCCTACATCTCGGTGGTGTTCCACCTGGCGCGCAAGGCCGGCAAGCCCGGCGCCCCCACCGAAATGCCGCAACCCGTCATCGGCCAACCCAGGAGCGCACAATGAACCCGGCCACGATTCATGACCTGAGCCAGCCGGCCGGCTGGATGCCGCTGGTGTTCCTTGCGCTGATGGGCCTGGCGATGCTGATCTACGTGATCCTGGACGGCTACGACCTGGGCGTGGGCGTTCTGCTGCGCCGTGCGGACGATGCCGACAAGGACACGATGATCGCGTCGATCGGACCGTTCTGGGACGCCAACGAAACCTGGCTGGTGCTTGGCGTGGGCCTGCTGCTTACGGCGTTTCCGCTGGCGCATGGCGTGATCCTGACGAACCTCTACCTGCCCGTGGCATTGATGCTGGCCGGCCTGATCATCCGTGGTGTGGCCTTCGACTTCCGGGTGAAGGCGCGCGACCCGCACAAGCCCTGGTGGAATTTTGCGTTCTACGCGGGGTCGCTGCTGGCCAGCTTCTCGCAGGG
Source organism: Cupriavidus pauculus (assembly GCF_022179805.1). Taxonomy (GTDB): domain Bacteria; phylum Pseudomonadota; class Gammaproteobacteria; order Burkholderiales; family Burkholderiaceae; genus Cupriavidus; species Cupriavidus pauculus_E. The sequence continues at coordinate 122,836 of NZ_BPUO01000003.1, forward strand.
CCTGATGCTGGGGCTGTACATCACGGGCTTCCGCTACGACCTGCCGAACCTGCTGTTCGCCGTGGCGGTTGGCCTGTGCCTGGTGGCCGGCTACTGCCTGCTGGGCGCCAGCTGGCTGATCATGAAGACCACGGGCAGCCTGCAGTTGCGCGCCATCTACTGGGCGCGCCGCAGCCTGTGGCTCACGGCGGCCGGCGTGGCCGCGATCTCGGTGGTGACGCCGATGGTCAGCACGCGTATCTTCGACAAATGGTTCGCGCTGCCCAACATCATCATGCTGGCGCCGATCCCGTTGCTGACGATGGGCCTGTTCGTGGCGATCGAACGGTTCCTGCGCCGCATGCGGAACCTGCACGACACCGGCAACGACCGCTGGTGCTGGGTGCCGTTCGCGGGCACGGCCGTGATCTTCCTGCTGGCGTTCAACGGCCTGGCCTACAGCCTGTTCCCGTACTTGGTGGTGGACCGCATCGACATCTGGCAGGCCGCCAGCGCGCCGGAATCGCTGATGGTGATCCTGGTGGGCGCCGCCGTGGTGCTGCCCACAATCCTGGGCTACACGGCCTATGCCTACCGCGTGTTCTGGGGCAAGGCCACGGACCTGCGCTACGACTGACGCCCCGGCGTCCACGGAATGCGGGTGTATGCTTGGCGAGACGCCATCCATACACCCGCTTTTTTCTTTCCCCTTGTCCGCCTCGCCCGATCCCACCCACCGCGCGCCCGCGGGCGCGACCAGCGGCCCGCTGCTGCGGCGCCTGCGCAGCCGCGCCGGCGACCAGGTACGCGCACTTACGCGCAGTAATTCCGGGCTGACGCTCGACTACGACAATCCGCCTGGCGATCCCGGCCTGTTTGGCCCCGATGCGGTCTGCTGGCGCGTGCACGCCGATTTCCCGGCGATGCTGGCCGGCGGCGTCAGCGCGCTGCTGCTGCAGGCGCTGCATCCTCGCGCATTGGCCGGCGTGTGGGACCATTCCACGTTCCGCACCGACATGCAGGGCCGCCTGGGACGCACCGCGCAGTTCATCGCCGGCACCACCTATGGCAGCCGTGCCGATGCCACGCGGCTGATCGAACGCGTGCGCCGCATCCATGCGTCGATCAAGGGCACCGCTCCGGACGGCCAACCCTACGCCGCCGACGATCCCGATCTGTTGACATGGGTGCATGTGGCCGAGGTATCGAGCTTCATGGCCGGCTACCTGCGCTATGTGGGACCGCTGTCCGTGGCGGAACAGGACCGGTATTTCGACGAAGAGGCCACGGTGGCGGCATTGCTCGGCGCGCCCGACGTGCCGCGCTCGCGCGCACAGGTGGACGCTTATCTCGATGCGCAGCGGCCGCATCTGGTCAACAGCGAGCGCACGCGCGAAGTGGTGCGCCTGGTGATGGCGATGCCGGTAGCCAATCAGCTGCTGGTGCCGGCCGTGCGTACCATGACCGATGCCGGCGCCGCGCTGCTACCCCCTTGGACGCGCCAGATGCTGGGACTGCATCGGCCGTCGCTGCGTCGTTCGCTGGCACTGGCCGGCATGCGTGGCCTGGCGCCGACGCTGCGCTGGGCGCTCGGCCCCGGTCTGGCCGCGCGTGCCCGGCGGCGCGTGGCGCGGCCCGCCAACAGCGACGCCGGCTGAGCGTCTTCGCTTATTCGGCTGCCGCGCTGGGCGCCGGTGCCGCGCTGCCGCGCAGCGTCGTCTCTTCCAGGCGCGCCACGAAGAACGGCGCGATCAGCGACACGGCGGCGCTCATCAGGAACAGCACGCGGAACGCACGCTCGGCGGCCACGCGCACGGCGGCGGCATCGCCCTGGTCGCCCACCGACATCGCGCGGCGGAACATGCTCATCAGCACGTCCTCGCCACCGCCCGTATCCGACAAGGCCACGCCACTGTGGCGCAGCAGCGCGATCAGCACCGTGGTCAGCACGGCCACGCCCACGGCACCGCCGAGCAGCCGCGAGAACGCGGTCAGCGCGGTGGCGATGCCCACCTGCTGGGGCGGCACGGAGTTTTGCGTCGCCACCAGGCCGCTGGGCAGTTGCAGGCCGATCGACAGGCCCAGCACGACCATCACCACGGCCGCCAACGTCACCGACTGCGGCGGCGTAAAGGCCAGCGCCACGATGGCAAGCGGCGCCACCAGGCAACCGGTCATCTGCAACGGCTTGTAGCGGCCACTCCACGACATCAGCCGTCCGGAGATATACGCGCCGAACGGAATCGCCAGCGTCAGCGGCACCAGCCGCAGCGCGGCCGTGTCGGCATGCGCGCCACCCACCACCTGAAAGCGCAGCGGCAGCAGCACTGACATGGCAATCAACTGGAAGAAGCACAGGAACAGCGTCAGGCAGCAGATGGCCACGGTCGGCACGGCGAGCATTCCCAGCGGAATCACGGGGTCGGTGGCACGGCGCTCCTGCCAGATGAACAGCGCCAGGCCCACCAGCCCGGCGGCCAGCAGGCCGATGGTCTGGGGTTCAAGCGGCGAATGGCCCTGCCCCAGCCGGGTCAGGAACACCAGCACGCCGGACAGGCCGCCGCCGAACAGCAGCGCGCCCAGGTAGTCGATCTTGTGCCGCCGCCCGCTGACCGGCAGGTGGCGCAGCGCGCGGCGAACCACCACCAATGCCAGCAGCGACAGCGGAATGTTGATCCAGAAAATCCAGCGCCACGACAGAAAGTGCGCCAGATAGCCGCCGATGACCGGGCCGGCCATGCTGGCCACGGCCCACACGCCACTGACATAGCCCTGGTACTTGCCGCGCTCGCGCAGCGGCACCACGTCGGCAATGGTGGCCTGCGACACCGAAATCAGTCCGCCGCCGCCCAGCCCCTGGAGGATGCGCGCGACGATCAGCATCGGCATGGTCGTGGCCATCGCGCAGGCAATCGACGCCAGCAGGAACAGCACGATCGAGAAGGTCAGCACCGAGCGGCGGCCCAGCACGTCAGACAGCTTGCCGTAGATGGGCGTCACCACGGTGGACGCCACGAGGTAGGCGGAAATCACCCACGCCATGTCCTCGAAGCCATTGAGCTGCAGCGCGATGTCAGGCAGCACCACGGCCACGATCGACTGTTCGAGCGCACCCAGCAGGATGGCCAGCATCAGGCCGAAGATGACCTGCATGACGGGCACGTCGGCGGGCGGTGCGTCAGGAGAAAGCCGGGAGGAAGGCGCTGCGGACATTGTGTAGCCTGGCTGGCAGATGTCGGCCCGAACGGACCTGGCTGCTCTTCTGTCGATGGAGGAGAGCGGCCATTTTAGGCGACTGCTGAAAACCCTGCTTGTCGATTACCTTTCAGCAGCGCCGCGTCGACGCGAAAAAGCGACACAAAAGTCACTCGAAGCTTGCTGGCTACTGCCGGCGATCCGGCGCGCGACGGGTCCGGAGACCCTCCGCGCCGACGTCCACACTTAGGCCGGACGCCGGAGATTCAACAGATCACCCGATCAGAAGGTTTCCCAGTCGCCGCTGTCGGCCGTGGACGGCGTCGGGGCGGCTGCGGGACGGCGGCGTGCCGGCGTGGCCAGCACGGGCTCCTTGCGCTGGTGCGAGACCGGGGCGCGCGGCGCCGCGGGCTTGGCGGCCTGGCGCGACAGTACCGGCTCTGCCTTGGTCTTGCGTTGGACCGGCGGACGCGCCGCGGCGGGAACGGCCGCCACGCGGACCGAAGCCGGCTGCGGTGCGGCGGCCTTGGCAGCCTTGACCGGCTTGACCGCCGGAGCGGGCTTGACCGGCTTGGCGGGGATGGCTGCCACCTTTGCCGCCTTCGTCACCTTGGCCGGCGCGGCCAGTGCCGCCACCGGAGCCGGCCTCGCGGCGACCTGGCGCACCGGCCTGGCGGCTTCCACAACCGCCATGCCGCCCTGCCCCAGCTCGAAACGCGCCACTTCGGTCACCAGTCCGCCCGCTTGCTGCATCAGGCTCTCGGCAGCGGCGCTGGCTTCTTCCACCAGCGCGGCGTTCTGCTGGGTCACGCTTTCCATCTGGGTGATGGCCAGGCTGACCTGCTCGATGCCGGCGGTCTGTTCTTCACTGGCCGACGAGATCTCGCCCATGATGTCGGTCACGCGGCGTACGGCATTGACGATGTCGTCCATCGTCTTGCCGGCCACCTCCACCTGCTTCGCGCCGTCCTGGACCTGGCGCGCCGACCCGTTGATCAGTTCGCCGATCTCCTTGGCCGCCGACGACGACCGCTGCGCCAGGCTGCGCACCTCGGCCGCCACCACGCTGAAGCCGCGCCCCTGCTCGCCGGCGCGCGCCGCTTCCACGGCGGCGTTCAGCGCCAGGATGTTGGTCTGGAAGGCAATGCCCTCGATCACGCCGATGATTTCCGACACGCGGGCCGACGACTTCGAGATGCCTTCCATGGTGTCCACCACGCTGCGCACCACGCGGCCCCCCTCGGTCGCCACGTCCGATGCGGTCACGGCAAGCTGGTTGGCCTGACGCGCGTTCTCGGCGTTCTGGCGCACGGTCGACGTCAGTTGCTCCATCGACGCGGCGGTCTGTTCCAGCGACGCGGCCTGCTCTTCCGTGCGTTGCGACAGGTCGGTATTGCCGCTGGCAATCTCGCGGGCGGCGGTGTCGATCGAACCGGCGGTCTGCTGGATGCCGCGCACCAGCATGCCCAGTTGGCCGAACGCGCGCTCAAGCGCCCCAAGCATGCGGCCCATTTCGTCCTGGCTGCGCACGTGGATGGCGTGGCTCAACTGGCCCTGCGCCAGCGCTTCGGCGGCATCCAGTGCCTGGTTGGCCGGACGCGTGACCGAGCGGGTCAGGCCGATGCCGAGCAGCGTGGCAATCACGGCGGCCGCCACGGACATGCCGATCAGCAGGTTGCGCGTGAATACATAGTGCTGCGCGGCCTCCTCGGTGGCGACCATGGCCATCTTGCGGCCCATTTCCGCCACGGCGTCGAGCTTCTCGAAGTAGGCAGCCTGTGCGGCCGGCAGCGTCACCACCAGGCCGGCACGCGCGCCATCGAAAGCGCTGCTGCGCAGTTGCTGCAGCACCAGGTCGAGCTGGCCGTTGTAGTTGGCGCGCACTTGAACCAATTCGTCGAACTTGGCCTTGGAATCCGGGCTGGCCGATGCCGCCATGACCTTGCCCAGCGACTCCAGCGTGGCGCTGACCTGCTCGCGCAGCTTGCCGATCTTCTCGGCGTTCTGCTCGGCCATGGCCGGGTCCTCGGTCAGCGCCGCGTCACGCACCAGGATGCCGATGGTCAGCACCTGTTCCTTGGCCTGCTTGATGTCCATCACCCGCAGCAGCCGCTGCTCCACGGCCTGATGCATGGCGTCGTTCATGCCGCCCAGCGCCCTGACCCCCACCGTGGCCACGACCGCCAGCAATACCACCACCACGGCAAACGCCAGCGACATCCGCGCGCCAATACCCATTTTCCGCAAGCCCATCTGTTCGTACCTTTCGATTAGTCCGGTTGTTTTGTACGAGCTGCGTCCACCCGAAAACGGGGGTCGCACGGCCGGGCTATCGGCAGTGGAACTGAAGCCTTGAGCGAAAAAATGAAAAGGGGGGGAAAGTCGCTGCTCTTCCACTAATTGGTGGGGCAGCGCATGGCGTCTAATGCCATCCGTGCACTTCGAACCCACCGCAAACCGGCGGGTCGCGACGGACCTGGCAAGACCCGGTCGTCAGCGAAGGACGCGGGCTCAAAAAAAAAGAAGCCCACGCGCGGGGTGCTCGTAGGCTTTCAGGACTGCTTTACAGGGCCCGGCTGTACCCGGACCCGAACCGGGAATATAAACCCGGCTTACATGAGGTGTAAATCGTGCTTCTATCAGGGATTTCCCTCATGGCGGGTGTAACGCATGACGCACTCGTTTGCCAAAAGTGATCGGTAATATCACTTTTAAGCGTATCGATGAATTACGGACGATTGCCGGAAACCTTTAGCTGGCGCGGGATGTGGAGCAACAGTCGGTTTCCGGGAGTCGTCGAATTATCGAATGTGCTACACGAATCACAATTACCCAGCAACAAAATAAGTAGAGCAATTCCTCTAGGCCCAGCCATGCCGGGCCTTCGTCAATGCTTGTAAAACTTTGTTACTCTCCGGCCTGAAGTATTCCCCTTCTCTCCTGGCAGCGTCGAATCCATTCGGCAGCTGGGCAGCGTGGTTCGCTCGACCGAAACGCCTGTCTGCCGCGATCATGTCGCCATGTCCCTGCGCCGGTTCCGAGAGCGAATGTTTCAATTCTCGCCGGGATCGGGCTGCATTGGGCGTCACTTTTAGAGCGACGTATTCTGAAGTTTCCGATCCACGGACCGTTGTCAGCCGCCAGAACCCTCGCGGGCTCTTCCGGAGAAGTTGTGAAGAAGGAAATCAAGGCTCCCAGACCCAGCAGAAAGCTGCAGCAACTGCAATTCGCCGCGCACAGTTCCAGCCGCTCCGCGGTGATCGTGCACCTGTCGAATGGCACGCGGCTGAACGGCATCGTGCTGGCGTCGGACAATTACATGATCCTGCTCGGGCGGTCCGCGGAGGATCCCACCCCGACGCTGATCTACAAGCGCGCCATCACGGTGGTCACACCGGCCCACGCGTCGAACGACGACATGGCGATGCTGGACGCGGAAGGGTCGCCGGACTTCGTGCGTCTTTTCATCCCGCGCACCCGCAAGCGCCGCTGAACGGCGCCGCGCGGCCGGCCAGCCCGGCCGCCGCACCCCACGGTGCTCCTATATATATAGCGTCACACCCCAGGGCACCCGCCGCCGCCATGCGGCCGGCCGGAGGCCATACACCAGATCGGGCTACGCCCGCAACTCGCGCAAAGATCACTCTAAAGTCTTCCTACCCACGGTCGATAACCTTTGCAACGGAGGCACTCTACGCCCTGCACTGCAGGCAGCCAACGTTACGGCACCCGCCGGAATGCCTACAACATTGCATATAGGAGTCGTACCATGGCGCAAGTCATCAACACCAACATTCTGTCGCTGCAAACGCAGAGCAACCTGAACACGTCGCAAGCTTCGCTGAACAGCGCGATCCAGCGTCTGTCGTCGGGCCTGCGCATCAACAGCGCCAAGGACGATGCAGCTGGCCAAGCCATCGCCAACCGCTTCACCGCCAACATCAAGGGCCTGACGCAAGCTTCGCGTAACGCCAACGACGGTATCTCGATCGCTCAAACGACCGAAGGCGCGCTGACCGAAGTCAACAACAACCTGCAACGTGTCCGTGAACTGTCGGTGCAAGCCGCCAACGGCACGAACTCGCAGTCGGACCTGAAGTCGATCCAGGACGAAATTACGCAACGTCTGGCTGAAATCGACCGCGTGTCGGCTCAGACCCAGTTCAACGGCGTGAAGGTTCTGGCCAAGAACCAACAAATGACGATCCAAGTTGGTGCCAACGACTCGGAATCGATCTCGATCAACCTGCAACAAATCACCTCGAAGACCCTGGGCGCCCTGGGTTACAACGTGAACGGCCCGCAAGGCGCCGTGACCGCCGTGACCGCTGGCGACAAGGCCGTGACCGACGTGTTCGGCGCTGGCGCAACGGGCGCTGCTGACGCAACGACCGCCAACACGACGGCTGCCCTGCGCACCGCCCTGGGCGTGTCGACCAACACCGGCGCTACCGCTTCGCTGGTGAAGGACGCCAACGGCAAGCTGTTCATGCAAGTTACGCTGACCACGCCGACCGCGGCTGCCGACATCGCTGCCCTGAACGGCAAGAACATCGACGAAACGAAGCCGGTGTACATGGCTGTTGACTCGTCGTCGGGCACGCTGAACACGACGACCGGTGTGGTTGCTCTGACCGCCGCCACGACGTCGTCGAGCTTCACCAACGCTGCTACGGCCAACCCGCTGGCAACGCTGGACAAGGCCCTGGCTTCGGTTGACTCGCTGCGCTCCTCGCTGGGTGCTGTGCAAAACCGCTTCGAATCCGCGATCAACAACCTGAGCACGACGATCAACAACCTGTCGGCCTCGCGTTCGCGTATCGAAGACGCAGACTACGCAACGGAAGTGTCGAACATGACCCGCGCGAACATCCTGCAACAAGCTGGTACGTCGGTTCTGTCGCAAGCGAACCAAACCACGCAAAACGTGCTGTCGCTGCTGCGTTAATCGCAACACCGCAAAGAAGCCGGGCCGCAAGGCCCGGTTTTTTTGCCGGAGTGTTTTGGAGGCAGTCCACTGCCTCCAAAGCATTTCAACCTTGCCCTACCGGACGGAGCTGATCATGGCATCTTCCACTCCCGTTTCCTTGCCGGCGGCACGCTTCATCGCCGACGCAACGGTCAACAGCGCCGCCCCGGCCCAGCCGGTGGCGGCGTCCGTCGTGCGCGCTGGCGCCGCCTACCCGGCCACGTCCGGTGCCAGCCAGTTGCCGCCCGACGCTTCGCCGGACATGACCGCCGCCGTGAACGAACTGGTCGACGTACTGAAGACCACCTCGATCGGCCTGCGGTTCGAGATCGACGAAGACACCCATCGCGTGATCACCAAGGTGATCGACAAGGACACCGGCGAACTGATCCGCCAGTTGCCGAGCGAAGAGGTACTGCGCTTTGCGCGGGCCATCGACAAGCTCCAGGGGCTGTTCGTCAGCCACGCAGTCTGATTTCACGTACCAAGTCAGTTGAAGCACAACAACAACAGGTAAAAAAACATGGCCTCGATCTCGAACATCGGCGTTGGTTCCAACCTCGACCTGCAAGACCTGCTCGACAAGCTGGAAGCCAGCGAGAACACCCGGCTTGACGTGATCAACACGCAAGCCAAGAGCTACCAGACCAAGCTGAGCGGCTACGGCACCATCAAGAGCGTGCTCGACGCCTACGCGGCGGCCGCCAAGACGCTGGCCAACGCGCAGACGTACAGCGCCGTGACCGCATCGGTGGGCAGCGACAGCGTGCTGTCCGCCACCAACGACGCCACCGCGGTGGCCGGCACGTACACGGTCAACGTTACCGCGCTGGCTTCGGCGCAGAGCGTGGTCTCGAAGCAGGTGGCCGACCAGAAGGCAGCCATCGGCGGCGGCACCATCACGTTCGATCTGGGCGAGAACCTGGGCAGCGGCGGCACGCCGACCAGCACCAAGACCGTGACCATCGGCTCGGACACCTCGCTGCAAGGCATCCGCGACTCGATCAACAAGGCTGGCGTCGGCGTGACGGCCAGCATCATCAACGACGGCACCGGCAACCGCATCGTGCTGACGTCGGACCAGACCGGCACGAAGTCGGGCTTCCGCGTGACGGCCAGCGACAGCGCCGTGAGCGACGTCGTCGCCTACGATCCGACGGTGGCCGTACAGCCGAACGGCAGCTCGGAAAAGGTCAAGGCCGCCAACGCCGCGCTGACGATCAACAACATCGCCGTCACGAGCCAGAGCAACACAATCTCCGAAGCCGCCCAGGGCGTGACGCTGAACCTGAAGAGCCTTGGCACGACCAGCCTGGACATGAAGCTGGATACGGCGTCGATCAAGACCGCCGTCAGCGGCTTCGTGGCCGCCTACAACAACGTGCTGACGGCCGCCAAGACGCTGACCGCCTTCGACACCGACGCCGAGACCAAGGCCGCGCTGAACGGCGACAGCACGCTGCGCAACATCCAGTCGCGCATGCGTTCGATGCTGAACACGCCGATGTCGGACGGCAACGGCGGCTCGATCACGCTGTCGGACATCGGCGTGGAGTTCTCGATCGACAGCACCAACTCGGGTGCGCTGAAGGTCAACGACGACAAGCTGAACAAGGCGATCACCGGCAACATCGACAAGCTGAAGGCGGTGTTCGCGGGCGTGAACGGCAATGCCGGCATCGGCAAGAACATCACCGACTATAACGACTCGCTGAACGCCACCGGCGGCGCGCTGTCCGCGGCTACCGACGGCATCACCGCCACGCTGAAAGACCTGGAAAAGCGCTACGACGCCACGCAGACCCAGATCACGGCCACGATGGACCGCTACCGCGCGCAGTTCACGCAGCTCGACCTGCTGATCTCGCAGATGAACCAGACCAGCAGCTACCTGACGCAGCAGTTCAGCGCCCTGAACGGCACCAGCACCAAGAAGTAACCAACCGGAGTCAAGCCATGTTCGCGCGCCAAGGTATCAACGCCTATGCCCAGGTCGGAGTCCAGACCGGGGTCATGAGTGCCAGCCCGCACAAGCTGATCGTGATGCTGTACGACGGCGCGCGTTCGGCCATTGCCCGGGCCAAGTTCCATCTGGAGAACAACGAGCTCGAAGCGCGCGGCAATGCCATCTCCAAGGCCATCAACATCATCGACAACGGCCTGCGCGCGGTGCTGGACCACGAGGCGGGCGGAGAAATCTCCGCCAACCTCGAATCGCTGTACGAATACATGACGCGTCGCCTGATGCTGGCCAACCTGCGCAGCGACGTGGAATTGCTCAATGAAGTGGACGCCCTGCTCGAGAATCTTGCCTCGGCCTGGGCAGCCATCGACCCCGATGCACCCGCGCCGGAGTCGGCCGTGGAGTCCCAACCCGTCTTGCAGGACAACTGATGATGTTTGCCATGTCCCCCATCGTGCGCAGCTATGAAGAGCTGCTGGTACTGTCCGAGCAGATGCTCGACGCCGCGCGCGCGTCCAACTGGGATGCGCTGACCGATCTGCAGAAGGTCTACATGGCCGAGGTGGATCGCCTGCGCCTGCTCGACCACAGCGCGCCCTTCAACGACAACGAGCGCCTGCGCCGCTTTCAGTTGCTGGAACGCATCCTGGCGTACGATGCCCGGATCCGCGACCTGACCATGCCGCGCCTGGCCGAACTGGGCAACCTGCTCAACAACTCGCGCCGCAAGCTCGAACTGTCCGCCGCCTACGGCGCCTGAACCGCGCGCTGCGCCGCGCACAGGTTGCCGCCACGCGTATCACCGACGTTTTACTGCCCTGACACGCGTCAATGACCGGCATCCAGATTCCTTCCAGCCTGATTCCGCAGCAGGCACCGGACCCGCAGCTTTCGCGTCCCGCGCTGGCAATCGACAAGCTCGCCGCGCTGATGCCGGTGCCCGAGGTATCGCAGGGCAACGTACAGACGTCCACCGGCGAGGCCGCACAGGCACGCCAGCCCAACGCCCTCGGCCCAGGCGGCACGGATCCGCGCCTGGCCGGACAGCCCGGCTCCACGCGTGAAACACTGAGCTTTGCCGCCAAGGCCATTCTCGACCTGTTCGAAGGCGGCAGTGCCGCGCCCGCGCGTCCCGCGACGCCGCTGCTGGCGGCTTCGCCAACTGGAAATCCCGCCGCGACCCAGGACCTGGCCAGTGCGCTGGCGCGCTTTGTCGACCAGAGCGGCCTGTTCTACGAATCGCACGTCACCCAGTGGGTGATGGGGCAGCGTCCGCTGTCCGAGTTGCTGCAGGAGCCACAGGCCGCATTGCGCAATCCGGCCCAGTCGCCGACGCAAATGCCGGCACCATCGGCGCAGCCGCAGGCCCAGCCCGCCGCGCCCGCACCGGCCGCCCTGCTGCCCTACGGCGGCCCGGCCGCACCGGGCGCGCTGCCGCCGCCCAGCGCCACGATCCTGGCCGAACTGACGCGGCCGGTCATCTATCCGCTTTCCACCGGAATTCCCGCGCAGGCAGCGCATGGCCAGCCGCAGGCCGCCAACGCGCAGCCAGCCGCCAGTAACGCCGCCGCGCTCCAGCCGCAGACGCCGCAGAGCCCCGCCGCCGAACAGCGGCTCGCGGCACATGCCAGCGCGGCCGCGCATGCGTACCAGGTCACGGCCGAGATTTCGCAGGAAGGCCACCATGTTGCCCGCGCCCAGCACGCCGCCATCGTCGCGAGCTGGAATGCGCCAGATAGCAGCGCCACGCAAGCGCAGCCTGACCGGGGCCCGCCCATCCATCCGTCCAGCGAAGGCGTGGTGCGTCAGCAGCTTGAACTGCTGGCATCGCAGCAGTTCCGCGCCACCATCGACGCCTGGCCCGGCATGCCCGTGGACTGGGAAATCACGCGCGACTACGACCGCGAAGCCGGTGGCACCACGCCGGAGGCCGCCACCTGGAGCACCCGGCTGCGCCTGAACCTGCCGCAGCTTGGCAGCGTCGATGCCGTGCTGACGCTCGGCGCGCAGGGGCTCGAAGCGCGCCTGGTGGCTGCCGACAGCGACGCCGCCGCGCGCCTGATCCAGGGCCGCGCCGACTTCCGCAGCCAGCTCGATGCACGCGGCATCGCGCTGCTGAACCTGAACGTGTCGACGCAGGACACCCCGTCGACGCCCACCGTCATCGCCCTGCCAGCATGAGCGACAACCCGTCCGATCGCGGCGCCGCCGTCGCCCTCTCCTACCAGTCCAGCGACAACGCGCCGCGCGTGGTGGCCAAGGGCTACGGCATGTCCGCCGAGGCCATCATCACGCGCGCCCGCGATGCCGGCGTCTATGTACATGGTTCCCCCGCGCTGGTGAACCTGCTGATGCAGGTAGATCTGGACAGCCAGATTCCCCCGCAGCTCTATGTGGCCGTGGCCGAACTGCTGGCCTGGCTGCATCGCATGGAAGGCGAGCCCGCCGCAGCCTGAGCGGGAGAGCGCCGCATCCATCACGCCCGGCGCCCTGCCGGGCGAATTAGCCCCTGTTTTCCGCTGTGTTCGCGCCGTCGTATCTGGCGGCGGCTTGTTAATTTGTTGGCATGGGACCAGACCATCCATACGGATCGTCTGGGCGTCAGCAGTCCATCGAAAGACACAAGCCAATGAAGAAACAGCCAAGGGGAAGCGGTTCGCATGCACTGGAAGAGGCGTGGGCGCTGTTCCGCGTCGGTAACTATCCGGCAGCGCATGCCACGGCCGAGCAGGCCGGACGGCGCGGCGCGCCGCCTGTGCAGGTGGAATACCTGAAGGGATACTCGCTGCTGCTGCTCGACCGCGATGCCGAGGCGCTGCAGATCGCCCAGGCCGGTCTGGCCAAGTGGCCCGGCGACGTCGCGCTGCAAGGGCTGACCGGCATGCTGCTGGTGCGCCAGGACAATCCCGACGAAGCGCGCCCGCTGCTAGAGCGCGCGCTGGAAGTGCGTCCCGACGACACGAACCTGCTGCTGTCGATGGCACGTGTCCACAGCATGATGAACGAGCGCCCCGCCGCGCAGGCCCTGTACCAGCGCCTGGTCGAGGCCGATCCCACCAACTACATCGCGTTTTCCAACCTGGGCAACGAGCGGCGCGCCAATGGCGACCCCGCCGGCGGCCTGCAGGCCTATCGCATGGCGCGCCACGGCAATCCGTCGCTGGTGACCAACCGCTCGAACGTGCTGCTGGGCATGCTGAGCGCGGAAGACACCACGGCGCAGACGCTGCGTGCCGAGGCCGAGGACTTTGCCGCGATGCTCGCACGCGACACGGTGGCCGCCAGCGGCCCGCTGGGCAGCACGTCGCCGCGCATCCGCATCGGCTTCCTGTCGGCCGACCTTTCGTGGCACGCGGTTGCCTACTTCCTGATCCCGCTGATCGCGAACATCGACCGCAACCTCTTCGACGTGTTCCTGTTCCGCATGAACCGCAAGCAGGACAAGCTGACCGAGAAGCTGGAGCAGTACGCCACGGCGATGATCGACGTCAGCCGCCTGTCGACGCTCGACACGGTCCAGCGCATCCGCCGCGAGCAGATCGACGTGATGGTCGACCTGGGCGGTTACACCGGCCATTCGCCGCTGCTGGTGTTGTCGCACCGCGTGGCGCCGGTGCAGATGACCTGGCTGGGTTTTCCGGGCACCACCGGCATGCCGTCGATCGACTATCGCATCTCGGACTGGGTGGGCGATCCGGAAGGCGCCGAAAGCCACTATTCGGAAAAGCTGCTGCGCGCGCCGGTGTTCTGCGCGTTCCACCCGCTGGTCACCGCGCCGCTGCAGGTCTATGAAGACAAGTACCGCGTCAAGGACACGCCGGCACTGCGCAATGGCTTCATCACGTTCGGCTCCTGCAACGGCCTGACCAAGCTCAGCGACCTGACCCTGAAGCTGTGGGCCGATGTGCTGGACGCCTGCCCGAACAGCCGCCTGCTGATCGAATCCCAGAACGTGGCCCTGTCGGGCGTGCGCGAGATGTTCGAAGCGCGCCTGACGGCCCATGGCATCGACCTCGATCGCGTGGAACTGTTGAATCGTGTGGCCGACAACCAGTACGTCATGTACAACCGCATCGACATCGCGCTCGATGCCACGCCGTACACGGGCGGTACCACCACGTGCGACGCGCTGTGGATGGGCGTGCCCGTGGTGTCGCTGACCGGCGAGGCGTTCCACCAGCGTATCTCGGCGATCTTCCTCAAGGACTGCGGCCTGGAGCCGCTGGTCTGCGAGGACGCCGCCGCCTACGTCAACATGGCCAGCGAACTGGCCAGCGATATCGGCCGTCTCAACGAACTGCGCCTGTCGCTGCGCCAGCGCGTGGAAAGCAGCGCGATGACCGACGCGCCGCGCTTTGCCGCGTGGTTCGAGCAGCAAGCCTACGCACTGAGCCACGCCCGCAAGGGCCTGCCGGAAGCCATGCCCGAGCGCGAGCAGGGCGTGTACTTTGGCGGCACGTGGTACACGGCCACCGACATGGCATTGAGCGTGGCCGCTCACATCGAGACCGGCGAATTCGACAAGCTCCACAACGTGCTGGAGAACCTGAGCTCCACCTGGTATCGCCACTGGATGGTCACGTACGGCCTGGCCGTCTACAAGTACCACATGTCGTCGCGCTCCGAAGCCATCGACCTGCTGATCGAAGCCATTGGCCAGCGCCCGTACGCGCTGCCGCTCTATCGCCTGCTGGCAGCATGGCTGAGCGACAACGGCTTCGAAAAGGACGCGCTCGCCGGCCTGCTGGGCGAGCAGTTTGGCCTGGACCTGGCCACGCTCGAAGCCAGCCCGGTGCCGAGCGCCTTTGAAGTGGCGGGCATGAAGGTGGAAGTGGTTGCTGACGAACCGGCCAACACGCACGTCAACATCCGCATCAACGCCGACAGCGAGGCCCTCGCATGAAAGCCGTGATCCTGGCCGGTGGCCTTGGCACCCGCATTTCCGAAGAGTCGCACCTGCGTCCCAAGCCGATGATCGAGATCGGCGGCAAGCCGATCCTGTGGCACATCATGAAGATGTACTCGGCGCATGGCGTGAACGAGTTCGTGATCTGCCTGGGCTACAAGGGCTACGTCATCAAGGAATACTTCGCCAACTACTTCCTGCACATGTCCGACGTGACGTTCGACATGTCGGGCAACCGCATGGAAGTGCATTGCCAGAAGGCCGAGCCGTGGCGCGTCACGCTGGTGGACACAGGTGAGGACTCGCAAACCGGCGGCCGCCTGCGCCGCGTGCGCGACTACCTGCCGGCCGGCGAGTCGTTCTGCTTCACCTACGGCGACGGCGTGTCCGACATCAACATCAGCGCGGAAATCGAATTCCACCGCCGCCATGGCCGCTGGGCCACCGTGGCCGCCGTGCAGCCGCCGGGCCGCTATGGCGCCCTGCAGCGTACCGACGAGAACATGGTGACCGGCTTTGCCGAGAAGCCGCGCGGCGACGGCGGCTGGATCAACGGCGGCTTCTTCGTGCTGCAGCCCGAAGCCATCGACCTGATCGCCGGCGACCATATCGCCTGGGAACAGGAACCGATGGGGCAACTGGCGCGTGACGGCCACCTGCTGGCCTTCGAGCATTCGGGCTTCTGGCAGCCGATGGACACGCTGCGCGAGAAGAACCAGCTCGAACAACTGTGGCAAACCGGCAAGGCGCCCTGGAAAGTCTGGTGATGGAAGCGCTTGCTCACTACCGTGGCCGGCGCGTGTTCGTGACCGGCCATACCGGTTTCAAAGGCGCGTGGCTGTCGATGTGGCTGGCGCGCGCCGGGGCCAAGGTCACCGGCTATGCGCTGGCACCGGCCACCGAGCCGAACCTGTTCACGCTGGCCGGCGTCGGACGCACGCTGCACGCGCACCACATCGGCGACATCCGCGACACGGCGCAACTGCAGCAGGCCATGCGCACGGCCGAGCCCGAGGTCGTGTTCCACCTGGCCGCCCAGCCACTGGTGCGCGAAAGCTATCGCACGGCGGTGGATACGTGGTCGACCAACGTGATGGGCACAGTCAACGTGCTCGAAGCGGTGCGCGCCAATCCCTCGGTGCGCGCTGCCGTGGTGATCACCACCGACAAGTGCTACGAGAACCGTGAGTGGTTGTGGGGCTACCGCGAGACCGATCCGCTGGGTGGCCACGATCCGTACAGCGCCAGCAAGGCCGGCGCGGAACTGGTGGTGTCCAGCTATCGCCGCTCGTTCCTGGCGGCATCGGGCCAGCACCTGGCCAGCGCGCGTGCCGGCAATGTCATCGGCGGCGGCGACTGGTCGGCCGACCGGTTGATTCCCGACGCCGCGCGTGCCGCAGCGGCGGGCCAGGCGCTGCGTATCCGCCATCCGGAAGCAACGCGTCCGTGGCAGCACGTGCTGGAGTCACTGCACGGCTACCTGCTGTTGGGCACCAAGCTGCTCGGTGACGATGGCCGCACGTACGCCGATGCCTTCAACTTCGGCCCGGCCGCCACCGACAACCAGCCGGTACAGGCTGTGCTGCAAGGCTTGCAGCGGCACTGGCCGCAACTGCGTTGGGAACTCGATGCCGCGATGCGCGCAGCGGCGCCGCATGAAGCCGGCTATCTCTATCTGGATTCGTCGAAGGCCGTGCGCACGCTCGGCTGGCAGCCGCGCTGGACGCTCGACCGCGCCTTGCAGGAAACGGCGCGGTGGTACAGCCAGGTGCAGGCCAATCCCGACCAGGCCCGCGCCATCACCGAAGCGCAGATCGAAGCGTTCTCGGCAGCCTGATCGGCAGGCTACCCTTACTCGCGATACCGTACGATCCGGGCCGGATTGCCAGCAATCACTGCGTAATCCGGCCACTCGCCCTTGATCACGGCGCCCGCGCCGACCACGCAGCCCTTGCCCAGCGTGGTGCCATCCAGCAGCACGCAGTTCGCGCCAATCCAGCAGTCGTCGCCAATCACGATGCCGCCACGCGACGGCATGAAGCGCTGCTCGATGATCGTCCGGTTGCGGTCGCGATACTCGTGGTTGGTCGACGCCAGCGTGGTATTGGCCGCGATCAGCACGCCAGTGCCCATGCGCACGCCGTTGCCGGAGTAGATCACCACGCCCGAGTTCAGGTAGCAGCGCGGACCGATTTCCACGTTGCCGTCGCCGCCCGCGAACTTGATTTTCACGAAGCTGTCGATGGTGACGTCGTCGCCCACCGACACATGGTTGCCGCGCACCGAACGCTCGATGTCGGCCAGCGGCGAGATCTTCGCCAGCGTTGAGATTCTGTTCATCGCGAACGTTCCTTCAGCAGTCGGGTGGCCACATCGCGTACGAAGACGGTCATGCGCGTCCCATCAGTATCGGCTTCATCGTTCCAATGCGCCGAACCGAACGTGTAGGCGGCTTCCTGCGGACGATTGGTGCCAAGCGATACCGGCACCTCACCACCACCCGCAGCGGCCACCACGCCGGCACACAGCGTGGCCAGCGCATCCATGCGCCACGGCTGGCCCGACACGTGCGTCAGGCCCGGCAGTGCCAGGTCCAGGCCCTGCACCACCGCCACCACCAACCGGTCCAGCGAGACATAGCAGCGCACCGGCGAGCCATCTGACAGCAGGCGCAGCGCGCCCTCGCCCACGGCCTGGCGTGTGAAATCAAAAGGCGCCAGCGTCCAGCGGTCGAAGGTCGACCAGTCGGCCGGCGTGCCGAACAGATTGGCAGGCCGCAGGATCGTGGTGCGAAAGTCCTGCGCGGCCAGCAACTGCTCGGCCAGCAGGTGGGTCAACCCATAGTCGTTGGCAGGCACCGGCACGGCGGCTTCATCGAGCCGGCCGGCCGGCTTGCCGAACACGTGGAACGTGGACAGGTAGACCACGTGTTTCACGCCCGCCTCGCGCAGGCGGCCGGCCAACGCACGTGTGGCGGTGACGTTGGCCGTGTATGCGGCGAGCGGGTCCTGGCGGCACAGGATCTCGTTGGCGGCGGCCGCGTGCACGCAGGCGTCGATGCCGGCAGGCAACGCGGCCAGGCTTTCGGGATGCAGCAGGTCGAACCGCACGTCGTCAGTTGGCCGGCGGCCCGCCGTGAGCACCTTCCAGCCGCGCGCACGCAGGCCGCCGCGGATCGCGCCGCCCGCGTAGCCCGATGCACCGGTCAGCAACACTGTCTGCATGGTCTGTGGATCAGGAGAAATCGGTCTGCGCCAGATAGGTGGCCAGCGCGGGATGCTGCGTGTCGCGCGGCGACAGCACCGGGGCGCCAGTCACATGCGGCGCGCCGTCGAACCAGTCGATGCCGACGCTGTCGACATGCACCCCGGCATCCGCTTCGGGCGCGTGCACCGACGACACCAGGTACCAGAGGCGCGTGTCGTCGACGTGCGCGGCAAAGCCGTGGGCGATGCCGCGCGGGATGTACAGCATGGCCGGCGCATCGGCGCTGAGCATCAGGCTGATGCCCTGGCCAAACGTCGGCGAGCCGCGCCGCAAGTCCACCAGGCCGTCGCGCGCGCGGCCCGTCAGGCAACTCACGATCTTGGCGTGATCGTGCGGCGGGCGCTGGAAGTGCATGCCACGGATCACGCCGGCATGCGAGGTGGAGACATAGGACTCCGCGAAGTCCGTCTCCAGCCCTTGCGCGGCCAGCGTGGGCGCATGAAAGAGCTTCATGAAGTCGCCTCGGCTGTCGCCGATGCGCGCTCCATGCAGCAGGAAGCAGCCCGGCAGCGCAAGCGGCTCGGCACGCATGATCAGAACCCGATGCCGAAGAACTGTTCGAGCTTCTCGCCGACGAAGTCGAGCATCGACTCCGACAAGCCCGGGTAGATGCCCAGCCAGAACGTGTCGTTCATCACGATGTCCGAGTTGGTCAGGTCGCCCACCACGCGGTAGTTGCGGCCCATCATGTACGGCTGGCGCGTCAGGTTGCCGGCGAACAGCAGGCGCGTGCCGATGCGGTGCTGCTCCAGGTACGTGACCACGTCGGTACGGCGCACATTGGCCTCGGGGCGCAGCGTGACCGGGAACCCGAACCACGACGGATCGGAATTCGGCGTGGCGTGCGGCAGGATCAGCATGTCGCTGCAGGCGGCCAGGCGCTCACGCAGGAAGGCGAAGTTGCTCCGGCGCGCGGCGATGAAGCCTTCGGCGCGGTCGATCTGGGCCAGCCCGCATGCGGCCTGCATGTCGGTGATCTTGAGGTTGTAGCCCAGGTGCGAATACGTGTACTTGTGGTCGTAGCCTTCGGGCAGGTTGCCGAGCTTCCAGCAGAAGCGGCGATTGCACGTGTTGTCCTTGCCCGGCGGGCAGTAGCAATCACGGCCCCAGTCGCGGAACGACTCGGCAATGGTCTTCAGCGCGTGGTTGTTCGTGAACACCGCGCCGCCCTCGCCCATCGTGATGTGGTGGGCCGGGTAGAAGCTCAGCGTGGCGATGTCGCCGAACGTGCCGACGAGCTGGCCGTTGTAGGTGGCGCCCAGCGCGTCGCAGCAGTCTTCCACGAGCCACAGGTTGTACTTGCGGCACAGCGCCGTCACCACTTCGAGGTTGAACGGGTTGCCGAGCGTGTGGGCCAGCATGATGGCCTTGGTGCGCGGCGTGATCGCGGCCTCGATGCGGCTGGCATCGATGTTGTACGTGCCCAGTTCCACGTCGACGAAGACGGGTACCGCGCCGCACTGCAGGATCGGGTTGACGGTGGTCGGGAAGCCCGCGGCCACGCCGATGACTTCGTCACCGGGCTGGATGGCGCGGTCGCCCAGGCGCGGCGACGTCAGCGTGGCAAATGCCACCAGATTCGCCGACGAACCCGAGTTCACGGTCAGCACGTGCTTCACGCCCAGCAGCTTGCCCAGCCGCTGTTCGAAGGCGTCATTGAAGCGGCCCGTGGTCAGCCAGGCGTCGAGCGAAGCCTCGACCATGGCCTTCATCTCAGGCGCGCCCACCACCTTGCCAGACGGCGGGATCACGGTTTCACCAGGCCGGAATCCCTGGGTTTCGCTCTGGACCAGTGCCGCGTATTCGTCGACCAGCCCTGCGATCTTCGCGCGTAGTGTTTCCTTGTTCATTCCCAAGCTCTATTGGTTATATCTGCGCGGCTCTAGCGGCCGCAGCATTGTTCGGTCGTACTTAAGCGGCCTTTTTGTCAGCCGTCTGCGCCATGGCATCCATCTCGGCCACCACGGCCTGCGGATTGTCATGAATCAGGTCGTGGCCGCCGCGTACCTGCGTCACGGCGATGCCGCGTGCGCGCAGTTCGTCCAGGTCGTCCTTGTCCAGGCAGCAGGCCACCTTGTCGGTGCGGCGTTGCGGATGCATCGACACGTCGCCCGTCAGCGTGTGCACCGGCGTCTGCAGGCCATCGAGCAGATGCCAGAACGTGCGCTCGGCGATCACGGTTTCGGTCACGCCGTAGATGTCCCACGCGAACTGCCGCGCGTGAAGATTGTCCGGCGACGACGCCAGCACGCTGCGCAGGAACGCGTGGTTGTGCCAGAGCTTCTGCGCCGAGAACGGCGTGTCCAGCAGCAACACGCCCTTGCAGCGTTCGTCCTCGCGCGCCAGTGCCAGTCCTACGGCGCCGCCAAAGCTGACGCCCACCACCTGGTAGTCGCCCTGAATCTCGCGCGCAATCGCCGGCAGCAGTTCGCGGGCGAAGCCTTCGGCCGAATACTCGGCCGGCCGCCAGCTCTTGCCCGAACCGGGCAGGTCGGCGAACACCAGGTTCACGTGCGATGCCACGCCGGCAAAGTCGGCCACGGTCTCGATATTGCCCAGCGATCCATGCAACACCAGCCACGTGGGCGCGTCGGGCTTCCAGGTCTGCGGCACGCGCAGGCGCACCACGCCGGTGGCGCCCGCGATGATGCGCTCGCCCTTGGTCTGCGACCGCATGCGGTGGATCATCGTCGCCTTGGCCTCGTCGAGCTTGCCCAGCGCCGGCGTCTCGCCGTTCATGATCCAGCGGATGTTGGCTTCCACGTCGGCCTTGGGCCAGTCCCACCACCGCAGCGCCTGCAGGTGCGCACTGGTGGCCTCGTCGAAGCGGCGACGGATGAAGGTGGCCGGATTGCCGGCCCAGACCTCGTAGGGGCCCACGTCGCGCGACACCACCGCGCCCGCGCCGATCACGGCGCCATCGCCAATCGTGACGCCAGACAGGATGGTCGAATGCGCGCCGATCCAGACGTCGTTGCCGATGGTCACGCCGCCGCGCGTGGACGAAAAGTCCGGCACCGGCACGGTCTTGAACAGCGTGCCGAAGTGCGGCGCGGTGAACGGATAGATCGTGTGCCAGTCGTGGCGGTGATAGCTGCCCAGGATGACCTTCACGTCATGCCCGATCGTGCAGTAGTTGCCGATGGCCAGCCGCGCGTATTCGCCGGGCTGGTTGTGCGGGAAGACCGACGGCACGCCGTAGCTGTAGTCGCCAATGCTGTACTGGGTGGGCTGGTGCAGGTGCACGGCGGTGAACTGCAGGCCCTGGACGTTATGGCCAACGGTCCACTGCAGGTGCGTGGCGCCACGATGCTCGGGACGCACCGCCAGGATCTGGCGCGCCACGTCCGCCGCCTGGCTTCGGTTGCCCTGCATCAGGGCATTCACCGCCAACTGCATGGCGTCGTCGATCGTCATGGTCTGTTCGGCCATGCGCCTCCTTGTCTTCTGAGCTGGGTTGCCCGGCAAGTCTGCCGGGCAGGTCTGCCCGGCTTAAACCGGCATGTTCATCATTTCCTGGTACGCCGCCGCCAGGCGGTTACGCACCTGCACCGTGGTCTGGAAGGAAATGTTGGCCTTCTGCATGTCGATCATCACGTCGTTCAGCGACACACCGGGCTTGCCCACTTCAAACGCCTCGGCCTGGCCATAGGCGCGTTCCTGGGTGGCGTTCAGGCGCTGCAGCGATCGCTGCAGTTCGCCGCCAAAGCCGGTGGATGCGGCCGCGGCCGTCTGTGAGGCGTTGCCGCCGCCAGCCACCTGCGCCAGGCCGCGCAGTTGCTGGAGCATGCCTTCGATAGAGGAAATGGTCATGGCTCGTACAGGTTGGATAGGGTCGATCCAGGACGCGCGTGACGAAAACACCACTCACCATCCTGTTTCAGCCCTCGCACTGTACTGGCGGCCCCTCTCCTCCCAAAGGATGAAATCGGTGGGAAAACCCGGCCTATTCAGCCAATTGGTCATCGGCCGTCTGACCGATCATCGCTACCGTGCCGGATCTGGCGGATCGACGTGTTTTCGTCTTGCCGCCCGAATCCACGGAAGATCAACTATCGCGGGGAGTGCGCGTGTTTTTTCAGCAGCGTAAAGTGAGCCGTGCCGAGATGAATAACGGCAGCGAAGGCCAGAGTGGTAAGGGCAGGGTATGCCCGGCCAAGCCGGAGACGCGCGCATGAACGCGACCGCCACCCTGCCCAACGGCGCGGCGCTGGTCGAGCGCCTCAAGGGCAACCCGCGCCTGCCCATGATGCTGGGCGGTGCCGCGCTGGTCGCGGCCATCGCCGTGGGCGTCATGTGGTCGCGCCAGCCCGACTACAAGGTGCTGTACACCAACCTGTCCGAGCGCGACGGCGGTGCAGTGATCCAGTCGCTGCAGCAGATGAACGTGCCGTACAAGTTCGCCGAAGGCGGCGGTGCGGTGATGGTGCCGTCCGACAAGGTGGCCGAGACGCGTCTGCGCCTGGCCAGCCAGGGCCTGCCCAAGAGCGGTACGACGGGCATGGAACTGATGGACAACCAGAAGTTCGGTATCAGCCAGTTTGCCGAGCAGGTGAACTACCAGCGCGGCCTGGAAGGCGAGCTGGCCCGCTCGATCGAATCGATCGGTGCCGTGCAGTCGGCCCGCGTGCACCTGGCCATCCCCAAGCCCACGCTGTTCGTGCGCGAACGCCAGAAGCCCACCGCTTCGGTGGTGCTGCAGCTCTACCCGGGCCGTGCGGTCGATGAAGGTCAGGTGGCCGCGATCACGCACCTGGTGTCGTCGAGCGTGCCGGAACTGACCCCGAAGTCGATCTCGATCGTCGACCAGCACGGCAACCTGCTGTCTGGCAGCAGCGACCGTTCGATGGACGCCACCCAGCTCAAGTACGTGCAGCAGGTGGAACAGAGCTACGTCAAGCGCGTGGAATCGATCCTGGCCCCGATCCTCGGCAAGGACAACGTCCACGCCCAGGTCACGGCCGATGTCGACTTCGCGTCGGTGGAACACACCGACGAGAGCTTCAAGCCGAACCAGGACCCCACCCGCGCCGCCATCCGCAGCCAGCAGACCAGCGAATCGAACCAGCAAGGCGGTTCGCAGGTGGGTGGCGTGCCCGGCGCGCTGTCCAACCAGCCGCCGGCCGCCGCCGTGGCCCCGGTGACCACGCCGCAGCCGCCGCGCCAGCCCGGCCAGCCGAACCCGCCGGCCCAGGCCAACCAGGCCACGCAGACCGCCGAGAAGACCGGCCCGAGCAACAGCCGCCGCGACGCCACCACCAACTACGAACTCGACCGCACCGTGCGCCACGTGCAGCAGGCACCGGGTGGCGTGAAGCGCCTGTCGGTGGCCGTGGTGGTGAACTACCGCAGCAAGGTCGACGCCAAGGGCAAGCCGATCACCGAGGCGCTGTCCGCCAAGGAACTGGCCCAGATCGAAAACCTGACCAAGGAAGCCATGGGCTTCTCGGCTGACCGTGGCGACTCGCTGAATGTGGTCAACAGCCCGTTCACGGCCGAGAACAACAAGGAACCCGAAGTGCCGCTGTGGAAGCAGCCGCAGATGATCGACCTGGCCAAGACTGGCGTGGGCTACGTGCTGCTGGCGCTGCTGGCCGTGTTCCTGTGGTTCAAGGTGGCGCGTCCGGTGCTGCGCAAGTACACCGCGCCGCCGGTACCCGCGACCATCGAGGCCTCGGAATCCAGCGCCGCCGATGCCGTGCTGCCGCCGCCGGAAGAGGAAACCAATCCGGAAGTGCTGCGCCTGGCTGCTAAGTACGAAAGCGATCTCGCCCTGGTGCGTGACGCCGCGCAACGCGACCCGCGCCTGGTCGCCAGCGTAATCAAGACCTGGATGGCAAATGACGAAGGCTAACGCTAGCAAGGGGGCCCCGGAGAAGGGCCTGCAGAAGAGCGCCATCCTGATGATGGCGGTGGGCGAGGATTCGGCCGCCGAGGTGTTCAAGCACCTGTCGCCGCGCGAAGTGCAGCAGCTGGGCTCCGCCATGGCCAACCTGTCGGCCGTGACCCGCGAGGAAATGGCCGAGGTGCTGGCCGAATTCCGCGGCGAGACCGAGCAGTACCTGGCCCTGAACGTCGACTCCAGCTCGTTCATCAAGAGCGTGCTGAACAAGGCGCTGGGCGAGGAACGCGCGCTGTCGGTGATCGAGGACATCCTGGAATCCCGCGATCCGGGCGGCGGCATCGATTCGCTGAACTGGATGGAAGCCACGTCGGTGGCCGAGCTGATCAAGGACGAGCACCCGCAGATCATCGCCACCATCCTTATCCACCTGGACCGCCAGAAGTCGTCGGAAGTGCTGGGCTTCTTCACGGAACGCCTGCGCAACGACGTGGTGCTGCGTATTGCCACGTTCGGCGGCGTACAGCCGGGCGCGCTGCAGGAGCTGACCGACGTGCTGACCAAGCTGCTGGCAGGCCAGAGCCTGAAGCGCAGCCGAATGGGCGGTGTCCGCACGGCGGCCGAGATCATCAACCTGATGAGCACGGCCCACGAGGAAGCAGTCATCGACGGCGTGCGCACGCACGACGCGGACCTGGCGCAGAAGATCATCGACGAGATGTTCCTGTTCGAGAACCTGATGGAAGTGGACGACCGCGGCATCCAGCGCGTGCTCAAGGAAATCGCCACCGAATCGCTCATCGTCGCGCTCAAGGGCGCGCAACAGGAACTGCGCGACAAGTTCATCCGCAACATGTCGACGCGTGCCGGCGAAATGCTGCGCGAGGACCTGGAAGCCCTGGGTCCGGTGCGTGTGTCGCAGGTCGAGGCCGAACAGAAGGCCATCCTGCAGGTGGTGAGACGCCTGGCCGAGGCCGGCGAAGTCCAGATTGGCGGAGGAGACGATGCCTACGTTTGAGCGCGGCTTTGCCGCTGGCCGCGGCCCGGGCCGCGGCGACCCCGGTTTCTTCGGCGCGCCCAGCGCGCCGCAAGGTGGCGGCCTCACGAACGTCCACCCCAGCGACGAAGGCTTCAAGAGCTTCGAGCGGCCCGCCCCGGGCCACGCCGGTGGCAACCCGTGGCAGCGCTGGCAGATGGAATCGCTGGACCCGCGCGACGCGCTGAGAAAGGCCCTGGCCGCGCAACTGCCGGTCGAGCCCCCGCCCCCGCCGCCCATCGACTTCGCCGCGCTTGATGCGATGCGCGAAGGCGCCCGCAAGGAAGGCTATGCGCAGGGCTACAACCAGGGCCAGACGCAGGGCTACGGCGACGGTCACCGCGAAGGTTATGCGCGTGGTCTGGAATCGGCCCGCAACGAAGCGGCCCGCCTGCACGAACTGGCCGGCAACTTCCAGAACGCGCTGGGCCGTGTCGACACGGAAATCGCCGACGCACTGATCTCGCTGGCGCTGGACGTGGCGCGCCAACTGGTGCGCAAGACGATGGAAATCGATCCGGCCGCGCTGGTCCCCGCCGCGCGCGAGCTGATCAACGCAGAGCCGCCGCTGTCTGGCGCGCCTTGCCTGCTGCTGAACCCCGAAGACGTGGCGCTGGTGGAAAACCACCTGCGCGGCGAACTGGAAGCCGCCGGCTGGACCGTGCGTGCCGACGCCACCGTGGCACGCGGCGGCTGCATCGCCAGCGCGGCCAGCGGCGAACTGGACGGAACCCTGGCTACCCGCTGGGAACGCGTGATCAAGGCCCTGGGCCGCAACGATCCGTGGGAGCCCCCCCATGCATGAACCCCAGGCCACCGCGCCCGAAGCTGCCACCGCAGCCGCAGCAGCCCACACCGGCCGCTGGCGTGATGCGCTGGCATCGGCATCGACGAGCATCGCCGAGATCGACAGCAAGCGTACCTGTGGCCGCCTGACGCGCGCCGCCGGCCTGGTGCTGGAGGCCGTGGGCCTGCGCATGCCGGTGGGCAGCGACTGCCTGATCGAACTGCCGGGTGGACAGCATGCGCACGGTGGCCCGCGCACGGCCGAGGCCGAAGTGGTGGGCTTTGGCGCCGACCGCCTGTATTTGATGCCGCAATCGGACGTGGCCGGCCTGGTGCCGGGCGCCCGCGTCTATCCGCTGGAACCGTCGCCGCTGCCCAAGGGTGTAAGCGCACCGCGTGAGCCCGGTTCCAAGCGCCTGCCCGTGGGCGATGGCCTGCTGGGCCGCGTGCTGGATGCTGCCGGCCGTCCGCTGGACGGACTGGGCCCGATTTCGGCCGCCAGCGAGGTGCCGCTGTCGGGCGCCCAGATCAACCCGCTGATGCGCGCTCCGATCGAAACGGTGCTCGACACCGGCGTGCGCGCGATCAACGGCATGCTGACCGTGGGTCGCGGCCAGCGCATGGGCCTGTTCGCGGGCTCCGGCGTGGGTAAGTCGGTGCTGCTGGGCATGATGGCTCGCTACACGAACGCCGACGTGATCGTGGTGGGCCTGATCGGCGAGCGCGGCCGCGAAGTGAAGGAATTCATCGAGAACATCCTGGGCGAGGAAGGCCGCAAGCGGTCCGTGGTGGTAGCCGCACCGGCCGACTGCTCGCCGCTGCTGCGCATGCAGGGCGCCGCCTATGCCACGCGCCTGGCCGAGTACTTCCGCGACAAGGGTCAGCACGTGCTGCTGATCATGGATTCGCTGACCCGTTATGCGATGGCCCAGCGTGAAATCGCGCTGGCCATTGGTGAACCGCCGGCCACCAAGGGCTATCCGCCTTCGGTGTTTGCCAAGCTGCCCACGCTGGTGGAGCGCACCGGCAACGGCCCCGAGGGCGGCGGTTCCATCACCGCGTTTTACACGGTACTGACCGAAGGCGACGATCAGCAGGACCCGATCGCCGATTCGGCCCGCGCCATTTTGGACGGCCACATCGTGCTGTCGCGAAGTCTCGCCGAAGCGGGCCACTATCCCGCCATCGACGTCGAAGCATCGATCAGCCGCGCCATGACCGCACTGATCGAACCGCCGCAGTTTGCCTCCGTGCGGCGCTTCAAGCAGTTGATGTCGCGCTACCAGCGCAATCGCGACCTGATCAGCGTGGGCGCCTACGTGCCCGGCAACGATCCGGAGCTGGACCTCGCGATTCGCCTACACCCGCGCATGGAGGCTTTCCTGCAGCAGGATATCCACGAACGCGCGGATTACGAGGCCTCGATTGCCCAGCTGCACGCGACCATCGGAGCAACGCACCATGGCTAAGACTTCGCCGCTGAACACGCTGGCAGACATCGCCCAGGACAACACCGACAAGGCCGCGCGCGAACTCGGCCGCCTGCAGGGGCTGCGCACGCAGGCCGAGCAGCAGCTGCACGCGCTTACCGAGTATCGCCACGAATACCGTGAGCGCATGCAGGCCATCGCCGCCGAGGGCATGACGTCCAGCCGCTGGCAGGATTTCTCGCGCTTCCTGGACTCGCTCGACCACGCCATCCGCCAGCAAACTGCCACGCTGGCGAAGGCCGAAGCCGACCTGCTGGCCGGACGCACGCACTGGCAACAGGAAAAGCGCCGCCAGAACTCGTTCGACACACTGATTACACGCGCCGAAGTGCGCGAGCAGCAGATTGCCACGCGCCGCGAACAGCGCGCCAACGACGAATACGCCGCCCGAATCGCCCGTCAGCCGGCGAGCGGCCATAACTGACCTGCCCGAACCCACAATGATCGATATCAGCCAGATCGTCGGCAACGCCGCCGCAGCCCTCAGCTCTCCCAAACTGCCGGACGCCAGCAAGGACGGCAACGTGTTCCAGGACGCGCTGACGCGTGCACGCCAGGACGGCAAGCCCGCCACGCCGGCCGCACCGCAGGTGAAGGTGCCCGCGAAGGACAGCAAGCAGGCCGATGCATCGAAGGAGAGCGCCGCGCAGAAGCCGCAACAGCCGGCCGCCAACAATGCGCTGCCGCAGAAGGACTCCGGCAAGGTTGCCGGCAAGACCGATGCGAAGACCGACGACGCCAAGGATGGCGAGACTGAAGACACGGCATCGAGCGACGCCGCAGCAGCCGCCGCAGCACTGGCCGCCGCCGCGCTGCTGATCCAGCCCCTGCCCCAGCAACCCGCTGCTGCTGCCGCAACGGGCGCAGACACCGCCGCCATCAACGCGCTGCCGACGCTGCCCGCGCAGGGCGCGGCACAGGCCGCCGCTGCCGCCGCCACGGCAGCAGCCAACGCCGCAACGGCTGCCGCCACGAAGGCGGATCCCGCTGCCGATGCTGCCGCACTGCAGGCACAGGTCGATGCACAGCTGCCGGCCACGACCGTGGACACGGCCGCCAAGGGCACCACGCCGAGCCCGACCGACACCCTGGCCCTGATCGCCCAGCAACGCGCCGCGCTGCAGAACACCGCACCGACCACCGCCGACAAGATCGCCGCCGCCGTGACCACGCCGGCCCAGACCGCTGCACAGGATGCACGCGGCCAGGGCGCCGGCCAGCAGCACGCCAACCTGGGCCAGTCGAGCAAGCAGGCCCCGCTGGCCGCCGACAGCACGCAAGCCGCCGCCAACACCACGGCACCCGCCACGCCGTACGCTGCCGCTCAGGCCAGCGCACGCACCGGCGAGGCCGCGGACACCGGCGCCACCAATTCGAGCAGCGCCGCCACCATCGCATCGGCACTGGCAGCGCAAGCACCGGCCCATACCGCCCAGGCCAGCGCCGCCGCTGCGGCAGCACGCCCGGTCATCACGCCGAACCTGAACGACAGCCAGTGGTCGCAAGCGCTGGGCCAGCAGATGGTGCGCATGTCGACGCAAGGCAACCAGACTGCCGAGCTCGACCTGAACCCGCCCAACCTGGGACCGCTGAAGGTGGTGCTGAACGTGGTGAACGATCAGGCCCAGGCCCAGTTCGTATCGCCGCACCAGGCCGTACGCGCCGCCGTGGAAGCCGCGCTGCCGCACCTGCGCACGTCGATGGCCGAAGCCGGCATCCAGCTTGGCCAGACGTCGGTGGGCGCGGACAGCTTCGCCCAGGCCAACTCGGGCGGCCAGCAACAACAGCAGCAACGCCAGGCCAGCAACGGCAGCTTCGGCCAGGCCATGGGCTTCGGCAACGACCCGGCCACGCCGGCCACCCCCGCCACGCCGCGCGCCCCGCGCACACTGGCACGCGGTAAAGTGGATACGTTTGCTTGAGTGTAAGGTTTTGCTGAGGGCTGCCGCCCCTCTCCCGCCCTTTTTTTTCTCCCCTCTCCCACTTCGTGGGAGAGGGGAGAAATCCAGAGGTTCTTCCAAGGAACTTCCCCCGCCCCCGCATGGTCCCCTGTAGCGCCCCTCCTCCCACAAGGCGCCCGACCATGTCCAGACTTCGCCCCCTGCTGCTTGCCCTTACGCTGACCGCCACGCTTGCCCATGCCGCCGACGATGGTCCGGCTTATGGTCCCGAGCTGGAAGGCTTCGACTACCCCTATCCCGTACAACGCTACAAGTTCTCGTCGCAAGGCCAGCCGCTGGAGATGGCGTTCATGGACGTCAAACCCGACAAGCCGAACGGCCGCGCCGTGGTGCTGCTGCACGGCAAGAACTTCTGCGGGGCCACTTGGCAGGAAACCATCCGCCAGCTCAGCAACGCCGGCTACCGCGTGGTGGCGCCCGACCAGATAGGCTTCTGCAAGTCGACCAAGCCCGCGCACTACCAGTACACATTCCAGCAACTGGCTCGCAACACCCACGACCTGCTGGCATCACTGGGCATCCGCGACGTCACGGTGATGGGCCATTCCACGGGCGGCATGCTGGCCATGCGTTATGCGCTGATGTATCCGCAGGCAACCAGGCAGTTGGTGCTGGTGAATCCGATCGGACTCGAAGACTGGAAGGCCAAAGGTGTGCCATCACTCTCGGTGGACCAGTGGTACGCCCGTGAGCTGAACACCACCGCCGACCGCATCCGCAACTACGAGAAGTCCACCTACTACGTGAACCAGTGGAAGCCCGAGTACGAGCCTTGGGTGCAGATGCTGGCCGGCATGTATCGCGGACCGGGCAAACAGATCGTGGCGTGGAATTCGGCGCTGCTGTACGACATGATCTACACCCAGCCCGTGGTCTACGAACTGGGCGCCATCCAGGCGCCCACGCTGCTGATGATCGGCGACAAGGACACCACCGCCATCGGCAAGGACGCCGCACCGCCCGAGGTGCAGCCCAAGCTGGGCCGCTACCCGGAACTGGCGCAGGCCACAGCCAGGGCCATCCCGAACACAACCCTGGTGGAATTCCCCGAAATGGGCCACGCGCCACAGATGCAGGACCCGGCGGCGTTTCACAAGGCGTTGCTGGAGGGGATGGGAAAGGTGACCCGGTAGTTCGAGTGCGGCTACAACATTGACCTGAACCCGGACAGGGCTTTGACTGTCCGCGTGAACATCTCATTCGTAGCCCATGCCCAGGGCCTGGGCCTGGCGCGCCAACTCTCCCATCAGCCGTTCGCTCTCATCGTGCCGGGCAGCCTTGTAGGCCATCAGGTCGGCAAAACGCACGCGGCGATGCTTGCCGGTCTTGTGGAACGGCAGCTCGCCATCTTCGAGCAGCTTGACTAGGTAAGGTCGGGACACGTTCAGCAAATCGGCGGCTTCCTGGGTCGTCAGTTCGGCGTGAACCGGAACGACTTGCACCGCATTGCCAGCCGCCAGTTCCGCCAGGATATCGAGCAGCAAGCATACGGCTGTGGTTGGCAATTCAATTTGATGCGCCTCATCCCGCTCATCGAAAATCTGGATGCGCTGTGTGTCAATGTGTGTCCGAAGAAAGGCAGCCAGATCGCGCTGGCCGCGCACGGCAGCTTCGACTTCCTTTTCGACGGGCAAGGTGGTGCGAGGATCGAGGATGGGCATTGCAAGACTCCCTGAAAACGTCGCCTGACCTTAATCGAAATAAACGAAACGGGCAATCACCATGGTCAAGGGAACGCGAGTCTGACGACCGCCCGGTATGATCGGGGCACCATGACCTTCGACCTCTTCGACGCTCTCCCTGCAGACCCCGACACCCCGCCCGCCAGCGAACCCCTGGGCCCTGGCGCCGTTGTCCTGCGTGGCTTTGCGCGCGAGGTGGGGCCTGCGCTGCTGGAGGCCGTGGGCGAAGTCAGCACCGGCTCACCGTTTCGGCATCTGATCACGCCGGGTGGGCTGCGCATGTCGGTGGCGATGACCAATTGCGGCGAGCGCGGGTGGGTGTCGGATCGCACCGGGTATCGCTATGACGAGATCGATCCCGATCTGGGCCGGCCCTGGCCGACGATGCCCGACGCGTTTCGCGCGCTGGCGCATGACGCGGCGCAGGCTGCCGGCTATGACGATTTCCGCCCCGACGCCTGCCTGATCAACCGCTATCTGCCCGGTACGCGGCTGTCGCTGCATCAGGATCGCGATGAGTTGGACCTGCGGGCGCCAATCGTTTCGGTGTCGCTGGGGCTGCCGGCCATCTTTCTCTGGGGCGGGCTGCGCCGGGCCGACCGGCCGGCGCGCGTGCGGCTGGCGCATGGCGATGTGGTGGTGTGGGGCGGGCCATCGCGGCTGGTGTTCCACGGCATTGCGCCGCTGGCTGCAGGTGATCACCCACTGACCGGCGGCGAGCGGATCAACCTGACGTTCCGGAAGACACGCTAGGAACAGGGCGATGCCATACGGCAGTTGCCTGCTTTGTAATACATGCCTACGATAGCGACTCAGCACTTCCGCTCATAAAACAAGACCCGCGCCGCAAAACCAGCCGGGCCCAGCGAGACAATCCCTGATGTCAGCCACCCCCGGCCGTGCCGACGCGCGTCCCGATGCCCCGCCTCCCAAACCGGCGCCCCTTGCCGGCCGTCCTGCAGATTCCATTCGCGCCGCCCTGCTGATTGCCGCGTGCATTGCCGCGGTCTGGATCGCGGGCACCGCGCTGCATGCGCCCCCTGCCCTGATCTGGGCCGGCGCGCTGGTGTTGTCCACCGTCAGTTGCTGGGCCGTCGGCGTGTTGCCGGAACCCACGGCGACGCTGCTGTTTTTCCTAGCCGCCGTGGTGTTCCACATCGCGCCGTCGACCGTGGTGTTTTCCGGATTCACCTCCGCGGCGTGGTGGCTGATGTTCGGCGGCGCCGTGACCGGGGTGGCGCTGCGCAACACCGGGCTGGCGCTGCGCCTAGCGGACATCATCTTCCACAAGCGGGTGGGTACTTACCCACAGGTCATCACCACGGTGGCGCTGAGCGCGGTGGGCCTGGCGTTCCTGATGCCGTCCACCACGGGCCGCGTGCTGCTGCTGATGCCGATCGTACTGGCGCTGGCCGACCGGCTCGGCTTTGCCGCCGGATCGAACGGCCGCATCGGCATGGTGATGACCGTGGCCCTGGCCAGCTACATGCCGCCTACCACGATCCTGCCGGCCAATATTCCGAACAGCGTGCTGCTGGGCGCCGCCAGTTCGCTGTATCACATCAACCTGAGCTACGGCAGCTACCTGCTGCTGCACTTTCCGATCCTCGGCGCGCTGAAGACCGTGGTGCTGATCTGGATGATCTGCAAGCTGTTCCCGGAAAATGGCCCGATGCCCGCGCAGGCGGCCACGGTCAGTACCGCGATGGGTGGGCAGGAACGCGCGCTGGCCATCATACTGGCGCTGGCGGTGGCGGGGTTCGCCACCGATGCCTGGCATGGCATCTCGCCCGCGTGGATCTCGCTGGCCGCATGCATCATCTGCCTGTTGCCCGGCATCGGGCTGGTGCCGCCCAAGGCCCTGGCCGAAGGGGTGCATCTGGTACCGCTGATTTATGTGGCCGGCTTTCTCGGACTGGGCGCGGTGGTGGAATCCACCGGCCTGGGCAGCGCCATCAGTGCCGGGCTCCTGCAAGTGCTGCCGCTGACGCCGGGCCATACTGCCGCCAATGTCGGCACCATCGGGGCGATGGGCGCGGTGCTGGGCATGATGTCGACGCTGCCAGCCTTGCCGGCGGTGCTGACGCCGCTGGCGCGCGACCTGGCCAACGCCACGGGGCTGCCACTGGAAACGGTGCTGATGCTGCAGGTGCCGGTGTTCTCGACGGTGTTCTTCCCGTACCAGTCGCCGCCGATCGTGATCGCGATGCAACTGGGCGGCGTGGGCTTGCGCCACGGTACGCGTCTTTGCCTGGCCGTTGCGGCCATCACGATCGTCGTGCTGCTGCCGCTCGATTACTTCTGGTGGAAGTTGCTGGGCTACCTGCCCTGACTACCACTCCAGCTTCTCGATCAGCTCGTCGTGCACCGCGCGCGGCTCGACGATCAGGTCCAGCTCGTAGGCGCCCAACAGCGCCAGCAGCTGGGCCACGCTGATGGTTTCTGGGTTCAATTCCATATGAGAAATGCGGCTCTGGCTGATGGCCAGCCGCGCGGCGGCGTCGGCCTGCGTCAGGCCGGCGATCTTGCGCGCGCCCTGGAGCACCTGCCCCAGTTGGTCGCTGCTGGTAATGGTGACTCTGGCGGACATCTTCGTCTACCCGGCAGTAAGTACATCTGGAATCTATCAATTTTCGCCAGCAATCGACAAATTCTTCGTCGGTGACGAATGCGGAGATGTTGCCAATACCCATGCGGTGGGTAGATTGACTGCAATGCGTTGCCAAAAACAAACGCCGGCCGCGCCGGGCCGGTCGCCGCCGGGATTTCAGCGCAGGTAATCGCGAAAACGCGAGCGGATTTCCTCGACGTTGGCGAGCGTTCCGGTCAGGTGACCGCGCAATGCGGCTTCGGCGCCGGCCACATCCCCTGCCGCGATGGCGTCGACGATGGCCGTATGGTCGCGCAGTACGGCATTGGCCTTGCCCGGAATCGGCAGGTGCAGGCGGCGCAGGCGGTCCAGGTGGCCGCTCTGGCGGCGCACCAGCCCGAACAGGTCCGGCACGGCGGCCGCTTCGTAGAGCTGGCGATGGAAATACTGGTCGTTGGCGGTGAATTCCGCCAGGTCGTCCAGTTCCAGCATGCGCTGCTGGCGGGCAATCGTGGCGCGCAGGCGGTCTACCAGCGCGGGATCGGGCGATTCGGCCAGGTTCCGCACGATTTCCACTTCCACCGAGCGCCGCAGGAAATGCGCCTGCCGCGCCAGCGCCACATCCACGCGGCTCACGCGCGTGGCGTGCTGCGGAAACACGTCGACCAGCCCTTCCTCGGCCAGGCGCATCAGCGCATCCCGCACCGGTGTCTGGCTGATGCCATATTGCAGCGCCAGTTCCGGGCGCGACAGCACCGTGCCCGGCGGCAGCGTCATCGAGATGATCTGGTCGCGCATGTGCTCGAACACCTGCGGCGCCGCCTGGCGCGTGCGGTCGAACTGGAACTGCGCGGACGGGTTGGGAAGAATGGCGGCCATGCGAACAAGGATTAGACGTTGGGCGCGATTCTAGCTGAACGGGTCAGGGTCATATCGCGTTGACGTACTAATACATTAGTGCTTTAATCCTTCAAAGCCCAGTCATCGTACAACTAGGTGGCTGCAAGATTACTAGTGGAAGAGACAACCATGACGGCACAGAAGAAAACGCCGGACCAGCTGCGCAGCGCGCGCTGGTTCGCGCCCGACGACTTGCGTTCGTCCGGGCATCGCTCGCGGATCATGCAGATGGGCTACGCGCCCGATGAATGGATGGGCAAGCCGCTCATTGCCATCATCAACACGTGGTCCGACATCAATCCGTGCCACTCGCACTTCAAGCAGCGGGTGGAAGACGTGAAGCGCGGCATCCTGCAGGCCGGTGGTTTCCCCGTGGAGCTACCGGCCATTTCTTTGTCCGAGAGCTCGGTCAAGCCCACCACGATGCTGTACCGCAACCTGCTGGCCATCGAGACCGAGGAGCTGATCCGCTCGCACCCGATCGACGGCGCGGTGCTGATGGGCGGCTGCGACAAGACCACGCCGGGGCTGCTGATGGGTGCCACCAGCGCGGGTGTGCCAGCCATCTACGTGCCCGCCGGGCCGATGCTGCGCGGCAACTACAAGGGACAGGTACTGGGCTCCGGCTCCGACGCGTGGAAGTTCTGGGACGAACGCCGCGCGGGCAATATCAGCAAGACCGAGTGGATCGGCATCGAAGGCGGCATTGCGCGCAGCCACGGCACCTGCATGACGATGGGCACGGCCAGCACGATGACCGCGATTGCCGAGACCATTGGCATGACCCTGCCCGGCGCGTCGTCGATTCCGGCCGCTGATGCCAACCATATCCGCATGTGTTCCGAAGCCGGCCGGCGCATCGTCGACATGGTCTGGGAAGACCTGACCCCGAAGCGCATCCAGACCCGCCAATCGTTCGAGAACGCGATTGCCGTGGCCATGGCCATGGGCTGCTCCACCAACGCCATCATCCACGTGATTGCCATGGCGCGCCGCGCTGGCCACGACATCGGGCTGGAAGACTTCGACCGCGCGAGCCGCCACGTGCCCGTGATCGCCAATATCCGACCCAGCGGCGACACGTACCTGATGGAGGACTTCTTCTACGCAGGCGGGCTGCCGGCGCTGATGACGCGCATCCGCGACAAGCTCCACCTGGACGCGCCCACGGTCACCGGCCGCACGCTCGGCGAGAACATCGCCGGCGCCGAGGTGCACAACGACGACGTGATCCGCACCTGCGAGAACGCGCTGTACCAGGAAGGTGCGCTGGCCGTGCTACGCGGCAACATCGCGCCCGACGGCTGCGTGATCAAGCCCAGCGCCTGCGAGCCGCGTTTCTTCAAGCACACCGGCCCGGCGCTGGTGTTCGACGACTATCCGTCGATGAAGGCTGCTGTCGAGGACGAGAACCTGGACGTGACCGCCGACCACGTCCTGATCCTGCGCAACGCCGGCCCGCTCGGTGGCCCCGGCATGCCCGAATGGGGCATGTTGCCGATTCCCAAAAAGCTCGTGAAGCAGGGCGTGCGCGACATGCTGCGCATGTCCGATGCACGGATGAGCGGCACCAGCTACGGTGCGTGCATCCTGCACGTGGCACCCGAGGCGTACATCGGCGGCCCGTTCGCGCTGGTCAAGACCGGCGACCTGATTTCGGTCGACATCGAACAGCGCAGCATCCACCTGGAAATTTCCGACGAAGAAATGGCCGCGCGCCGCGCCGCCTGGACGCCGCTGCCCCCGCGCTATGCCCGCGGTTACGGCTACCTGTTCTCGCGCCACGTGCGCCAGGCCAACGACGGCTGCGACTTCGACTTCCTGCAAACCGACTTCGGCGAGCCCGTTGGCGAACCGAGCATCTACTGAGACCCGCCCATGACCCAGCTCAGCACCAGCGTGCGCGACGCACTGAAGACCGTCAGCACCGCAACGCTCTGCACCGCGCTGTTCAAGCGCGGCCTCCGCAACCAGTTCATCCAGGATGTGCGGCCGCTCAACCCGGATGGGGCATCCATGGTGGGCGAGGCGTTCACGCTGCGCTACATCCCCGCGCGCGAAGACCTGAACCCGATCACCGTGTTCCAGGACCCCAACCATCCGCAACGCCAGGCCATCGAGCAGTGCCCGCCGGGCGCAGTGCTGGTCATCGACAGCCGCAAGGACGCGCGCGCCGCGTCGGCCGGATCGATCCTGGTGACGCGGTTGATGCAGCGCGGCGGCGCCGGCATCGTCACCGATGGCGGCTTCCGCGACTCGCCCGAGATCGCGCAGATGGCGATGCCCGCCTATCACCATCGCCCGTCCGCGCCCACCAACCTGACGCTGCATCAGGCGCTGGAATTCAACGTGCCGATCGGCTGCGGCGACGTGGCCGTGTTCCCCGGTGACGTGGTGGTGGGCGATGCCGAAGGCGTGGTCATCATCCCGCGCCACATGGCCGAGGAAATCGCCGCCGAGGCCGTGGAGATGACCGCGTTCGAGGACTTCGTGACCGAGGCCGTGCGCGACGGCCGCTCGATCATCGGGCTCTATCCGCCGACGACGGAACAGGCGCGTGAGGATTTTGTGGTGTGGCGGAAGGCGCGGGGGCGCTAGTTTTTTCCCAACGGTTTGCTCCCCTCTCTCGCACCACCGTTTTGCTCCCCTCTCCCGCGTCGCGGGAGAGGGGCCGGGGGAGAGGACATAGCGTGTCGTGCTTGACTTGCCTTGTTAGTACTTCAAGCGCCCGCCCTCTCCCCTCTCCCGCACGCGGGAGAGGGGAGAAAACCAAGAGCTCATAGCCAACGTTTTCGCTACACCAATTTCGCCATTCCATAAAAACACCGGAGACAAAACATGTTGAAGATTGCCCGCATCGCCGCCGCTGTGCTGACCGGCACGTTTGCCCTTGCCACCCACGCCCAGGGCGAATGGCCCACGCGCGCCGTCACCATCATCGTGCCGTTCACGCCCGGCGGCGGCACCGACATTGGCACGCGCCTGGTGGCGCAGCGGCTGGCGCAGCTGTGGAACCAGCCTGTCGTCGTCGACAACCGTCCCGGCGCGGCCGGCAACGTCGGGCTGGAGCTGACCGCACGCGCCAAGCCCGACGGCTACACGCTCGTGGCCGGCAATGTCGGCACGCAATCGATCAACCCGTTCCTGTACAAGAAGCTCAACTACAAGCCGGACAGCTTCGTGCCCGTGACGATGATGGCCGAATTGCCGTTCGCACTGGTGGTCACGCCGGGCCTGCCCGCCAAGACGCCGAAGGAACTGGTAGCGCTGGCCAAGGCCAAGCCCGGCAAGCTGACGTTCGCCAGTTCCGGTACGGGCGGGTCGCCGCACCTGTCGGGCGAGATCTTCAAGGCCGCCACCAGTACCGACATGCTGCACGTGCCGTACAAGGGCGGCGGCGCGGCCATGACCGACCTGATGGCCGGCAATGTCGACATGCTGTTTGCCTCGATCCTGGAAACCACGGGCCACGTGAAGGCCGGCAAGCTGCGCGCGCTGGCCGTGACCGGCAACGTACGGTCGCCGTCGATGCCCGATGTGCCGACGCTGGCCGAAGCCGGTATCCAGAACGCCGAGTCCGGATCGTGGGTGGGCCTGCTGGCGCCCGCCGGCACGCCCAAGGACATCGTCGACAAGATCGCCGCCGACGTGAAGAAGGTGGTCGCCATGCCCGAAGTGAAGAAGCAACTGATCGAGCAAGGTGCGATTCCCGTGGGCAGCACGCCGCAGCAGTTTGCCGAGACCATCGCCAATGACCGCAAGCGTTACGCAAGGATCATCGCTGATAATCACCTGAGCGCCGACTGACCGCGCGCCCAGCCATTCATAAAAAGGACACTTCTCGCATGAAACCCCGCCTCCTGCAGCATGGCCGGCTCCCGGAACAGACCGAAGCCCGTCTGGCCGAGCATTTCGATGTGCATCCGCTCTGGGCCGAAAGCGACCCCGCCGCCTACCTGGCGCAACATGGCGGCGAGTTCGTGGCGATGACCACGCGCGCGGCCACCGGTGTCGACGCCGCGATGCTGGGCGCGCTGCCCAACCTGCGCGTGATTTCCAGCTTTGGCGTCGGCCTGGACAAGCTGGACCTGGACACCGCCCGCGCACGCGGCATCGCGGTGGGCTACACCCCCGACGTGCTCAACGACTGCGTGGCCGATACCGCCTTTGCGCTGCTGATGGATGCGGCACGCCAGGTCAGCGCGGCGGACCGCTACACGCGCCGCGGCGAATGGCTCAAGGCACCGTACCCGCTGACCACGCGCGTCAGCGGCAAGCGCCTGGGCATCGTCGGCATGGGCCGCATCGGCCGGGTCATCGCCAAACGTTCGAGCGGCTTCGACATGGAGGTGCGCTACTTCGGCCGCAAGCCGCAGGAAGGCGTGGATGGTTTCGAGCCGTCGCTGGAAGCGCTGGCCAAGTGGGCCGACTTCCTGGTGGTGGCCACCTCGGGCGGCCCGGCCACGCGCAACCTGATCTCGGCGGCCGTGCTCGACGCGCTCGGGCCGCAGGGCTACCTGATCAATATCGCGCGCGGCACGGTGGTCGATGAAGCCGCGCTGGTGGACGCGCTCACGCACAAGCGCATTGCCGGCGCCGGGCTGGACGTGTTCGAGAACGAGCCCAAGGTGCCCGAAGCGCTGTTCGCCCTAGACAACGTGGTGCTGCTGCCCCACGTGGCCAGCGGCACCC
Source organism: Cupriavidus pauculus (assembly GCF_022179805.1). Lineage (GTDB taxonomy): Bacteria > Pseudomonadota > Gammaproteobacteria > Burkholderiales > Burkholderiaceae > Cupriavidus > Cupriavidus pauculus_E. Next base: position 162,094 of record NZ_BPUO01000003.1, read on the forward strand.
ACGAGACCCGCGCCGCCATGGCCGGGCTGGTGTTCGACAACCTGAAGAGCTTCTTCGACACCGGCGCGGTCCTGAAATCGGCCGTCTGACCCACTGCAAAGCGTAGCCGGGGCGACACAGAGCGGAAATACTGCCGCCTGCGGCCCGGCGCTACACTGGGCATCCCACTTCCACACGGAGCGTGCGATGCCCGCAAACCCCGCGCAGCCAGCTTCGGCGTCGCGCCGCCGGCACCTGCTGGCGGCGGCGCTCGGCGGTGCTGGCCTGCTCACTCTTTCGCGCACGGCACCCGCCGCCGCGCAGGTCCTGCCCACCGCCACGGCACTGCCGCTGACGGCGCAGACCACCGAGGGGCCGTTCTATTTCGATCCGGGCAAGACCCGCCAGGACATCACCGAAGGCCAGCCCGGCGTGGCGCTCGAAGTCCGCTTCACGGTGGTCGATGCGCACGGCCAGCCGCTGACCGGCAAGCGCGTGGACCTCTGGCACTGCAACGCGGCCGGCGTGTACTCCGGCTATGCCGGCCAGATCGACGACTACGACCAGCGCGTGTCGACCAAGGGCCAGACCTTCCTACGCGGCAGCCAGCAGGTGGGCGCCGATGGCGTGGCCACCTTCCGCACGGTCTATCCGGGCTGGTACGAGGGCCGCGCCACGCACCTGCATATGAAGGTGCTGGACGGCAACCGCGCGTTGCTGACCACGCAGTGCTTCCTGCCCGACGCGCTCAGCGAATACCTGTACACCCGGCTGCCCGCGTACAAGCGCCAACGCGTGCGCGAGACCCTGAACAGCAACGACGGCATCGCGCTGCGCGCCGGCGATACGGTGCAGGGCGCCGTGCGCGAGGCCAAGGGCCGCTATATCGCCACGCTGATGCTGGTGGTGGACCCCGCCGCGACGTCGCCGCGCGAGATGTTTCCGCCGCAAGGCCAGCACGATGACCCCGCCATGAGTTCGCCCGCCGGATCGCACGCCGGGCCACCCCCCGGCCCGCCGCCCGGCCACGGCCCGCATGCGGCGCTGGAAGGCGAGCCACGCGTGGCCGCCATGGTGCCGGGCGTCTAGCCTCATCCCCGCGCCGCCCAAGCCAGTCAATCCTTCCCTCCGCGCCCCGGCCGCCAAGCGCCGGGGCCGCCCCTTCGCCCTCGTCCCGGGCCCCGGCCAGTGTGCGCCGGCCTACACCCCACCATCGGTATGAACCGGGCGTAAAGAAATATCCCTTACCCTGTGCCAGACGCCGCGCCGCGTGCCGCCTTGCCGCCGGCACGCGCCCGGGCGAAATGCAAAAACGAGTACGAAGTAACAGACGTGATGGGCCATTGTTAGCTATGCTCCCCAGAGCAGGTGCGTGATTTTGTGGTGCAGCAACCGAAGGACTCACTCCAGTTTCAGGCAACACTGACAAATCCGGTTTGTGAATGGGACGGTGCCGCAAGCGCCGTGGGCGCCGCGCGCGGCGCACTATCCAGAGGGCTCCTGATGCAGCGCAGCTGGTTCCTGGTTGTGACGATCGTGCTGGCGACGATGGCCACGCTTTTCCCCGTGGGGATCGGCGTGTTCATGGCCCAGCTCGAAGCCAGCCGGCGCGAATCCGAGCAGTTGAGCGTGTTCGCCGACGCTGCCGTCACGCGGGCCGAGACGGTCATGACGCAGGCCCTGAACGCGCTGCAAGACCTGGAATCGCTGCGCGAGGACCCGTGCTCGTCGTCGCATCTGGTGGAGATGCGGCGCATCACCTATACCTACCGCCATATCCAGGACGCCGGCGCATATAAAGGCGGCAAGCGGCTGTGCTCGGCGCTGCTGGGCGCCGTGCAGGCCGACCAGTTCATACTGCCGCCCCCCGACTGGCGCACCCCCGACGGCCTCGACTACTGGTTCGACCAGCCCAACCCGTTTGCCGCCCCGCGCCGCTCGATGCTGCTGGGCCGCAACGGCAGCTACGTCGGGCTCGATCCCCAGACCTTTGTCGACGTGGTCGATCGCGAATCGCGCATGCTGGCCACGGTGCAGACCGATGCCGGCCGCATCTTCGCGGCGTCGCAGGGCGCCAGCCTGGCGCGGCTGCAGCGCGCCTACGCAGACCACTCCTATGGATCGGGCGGCGACGCCACTCATGACGACGATGCATCAATCGTCCTGCGCAAGTCGCGCACCATGCCGCTGGCCGTGGTGGTGCTGGCCCCGCGTGCGGCCCTGCTGACCAACTGGCGGGCGCTGCTGGCCGGTGGCCTGATCGTGGGCCTGGCGGCCGGCGTGCCGCTGGGCATCCTGGTCTGGCGGCGCGCCACCCGGCGCTTCAGCCTGGAGGGCGAACTGCGCGGCGCGGTACGGCGCCACGAGATGGCCGTGCACTACCAGCCCATCGTGTCGCTGGCCGACAACCAGTGGGTGGGCGTGGAAGCCCTGGTGCGCTGGCGGCGCCATGGCCGCCTGGTGCGCCCCAACCTGTTCATTCCGATGGCGGAGAATGCCGGCCTGATCCAGCAGATCACCGACCAGGTGCTGGACATCGTGCTGGCCGAAATCGGCACCCTGCTGCGTCGGCATCCGCACTTCTACGTGTCAATCAACGTTGGCGTGGAAGACCTCAAGAGCCGCCGCTTCCTGAGCGTGCTGACCACGCGGCTGCGCGGCAGCGGCATTTCGCCGGACCAGATCCGCATCGAGGCCACCGAACGCGGCTTCCTGGAGCCCGACGTGGCGCGCGACACGATCCAGGCGTTCCGCGATGCCGGGCACCCGGTCTATATCGATGACTTCGGCACCGGCTATTCGAGCCTGTCGTACCTGCAGAGCTTCAAGGTCGACGCGCTCAAGATCGACAAGTCCTTTGTCGACACGATCGGCCAGGAGGCGGCATCGAGCACGGTGGCACCGCACATCATCGCCATGGCTCAATCGCTGGGGCTGCAGGTGGTGGCCGAAGGCATCGAGGACCGCAACCAGGCCGACTTCCTGCGCGCGCAGGGCGTGGACTACGGCCAGGGCTGGCTGTTCGGCAGGCCGGTGCCTGCTGTGGAATTGGCGCAACTGTTGGCGCGCGGCGCCTCGCAGGCGGCGGCCTAGCCGATAGAATCGGCAGACAATTCCCAGATCAAACGCGAGACCCCTGCCGCCATGTCCTCACTGCCCGCCCTCTTTCTCACCGCCGCCGGCGTTGGCCTGGCCGTGGCCGCTCCTGTCGGCCCGATGGGGATGCTCTGCATCCGCCGCACGCTGACCGACGGCCCGCGTGCCGGCTTGTCGATCGGGCTGGGTATCGCGCTTGGTGATGCCGTGTATGGACTGGTGGCCGCGCTGGGCCTGGTCGGGGTGTCGCAGTTCATGCTGGCCTACGACAAGCCGCTGCATATCGCGGCGGGATTGTTCCTGATCTACCTGGGGCTGCGCACTTTCTTCCACAAGCCCACCGAGCAGGTGGCCACGCTGCGCGGCAACGGGACGGGGATGCGCGCGTTTGGCAGCGCGTTCCTGCTGACGCTGACCAACCCGCAGACCATCATCATGTTCGCGGCGCTGTTCGCCACGCTGGCCCCGCGCGGTCCGTTCTCGACGACCATCGCGATGACCACCGTGCTGGGCGTGTTCTGCGGATCGGTGGCCTGGTGGTGCGTGCTGGTGGCGATGATCACTGGCGCACGCCATGCGCTGGGCGCGCGCCTGCGCCAGTGGATCGACCGGGTGGCCGGCCTGGCACTGGCCGCGTTCGGCCTAGCGGAGATCCGCCGCGCGATGTAGGCCGCGCGGCGTACCGGGGCTGGGTCGGCTAAAGCGCCCCGGTTACTCGGCCTTGGCGCCCGAATCCTTCGCCACCTTGGTCCACTTGGTGGTTTCGGTCTTGATAAAGGCGGCCAGTTGCTGGGGCGTCATGTCGCCGGCGGTCACGCCCTGTTCGTCGAAACGCTTCTGCACATCAGGCTGCTTGAGCACCTTGGCAAGTTCGGCGCTCACGCGCTGGCGCACTGCCTCGGGCGTGTTGTGCGGCGCCATCAGCGCATACCAGGTGGTGACCTCGTAGCCGGGCACACCGCTCTCCGCCACCGTGGGCACGCCCGGATAGGCGGCCGACCGCTTGGCCGACGTCACGGCCAGCGCCTTGACCTTGCCGCTCTTGATATGCGGGTTGGCCGACGGGCTGGTCTCGATGGCCATCTGGATCTGACCGGCCATCAGGTCGGTCATCATCGGTGCACCGCCCTTGTACGGCACGTGCGAGATATCGGTGCCGGTGGACGCGCGGAACAGCTCGCCCGACAGGTGCTCGGTGCTGCCAATACCGGCCGAACCGTAGTTGACCTTGCCCGGATTGGCCTTGATGTACGCCACCAGTTCCTGCACGGTCTTGGCCGGAATCGACGGATTCACGATCAGCACGTTGGGCGTCAGCGCCACCATGCCGATGGGCTCCAGGTCTTTCTGGAAATCGTAGGGCAGCGTCTTGTAGATGCCGGGCGCCATCGTGTGCGCCACGGTGGCCAGCAGGAACGTGTAGCCGTCCGGATTGGCACGCGCCACCACGGCGCCGCCGATGGTGCCGCCCGCGCCGGGACGGTTATCGACCACCACGGGCTGGCCCAGCGCTTCACCGAGGCGCTGGCCGACGGCGCGGCCGATGATGTCGGTGGTACCGCCCGAGGCAAACGGCACGACCAGCGTGATCGGCTTGGAAGGCCAGGCGTCGGCGGCAAACGCGGCCGAGGTGGAAGCGGCGGCCAGGGCCATGGCACCGAGCGCCTTCAGCGCGATGCGGCGCGGCATGCGTGGGGTCATGCGAGTCTCCTGCGGGAATCGTTGGAATAATGGTTCTTGAAACTTGTCCCGCGACTCTACGCACCCTGCGACATGTGCACCAGCCCCCACGCTGCGGACGGTCTTCAGGATTTGTGAAGGGTCGCCCCCGGCCAGCGCCCGGCGGTGACCAGTTGGCGGGCCACCTGCTCCAGCACGCTGCGCGCGGCCAGGCCGGCTGGCGACAGCTCGTCGTCCGACAGGCTCACCAGCATGTTGAGCCGGCTCACCCCGGCGTCGGCAATCTCGATCATCGTCAGCGGATCGCCCAGATGGCGCGCCACGGCCGCCCCGGGCTGGATGGTGGCGCCGATGCCGGCCCGTACGGCGTCCATCAGCACGGCCAGCCCGTCGATTTCCGCCACCACGTTCAACGGCCGCTGATTTCGCGCCGATGCCGCGTTCAGTACCGCGCGCAGGCCGTGGGCGCCGCTCGGCAAGATCAGCGGCAGGTCGCCGATGGCTTCCAGTCGCATGGTCTTGGCGTCGGGCAAGCCCGGCTGGTCTGATCGCGCGATGACGAACAGCCGCTCGTCCAGCAACGGCACGCTGCTCCAGCGCTGGCCAGGCTCCAGCTGGAACAGCACGGCCAGGTCGAGCTGGCGCGCGCCGATCATCGTGGCCAGGCCCCCGGACAGGCTCTCCACGAGGTGCAGGCGGATATCGGGATAGCGGTCGCGCATGGCCGTCATGAACGACGGCCCGAGCACGGCCAGCGTGCTGGGCGCCATGCCCACGCTGACATGCCCCGACAGCCGTGCGGTGCGCGCCGCGTGGGCGGCATCGTCGGCATGGCGCAGCGCCAGTTGGGCCTGGCGCCAGAAGGCCAGCCCGGCGTCGGTGGGCACCACGCCGCTGGACGTGCGTTGCAACAGCCGCGTGGACAGCTCGCTTTCCAGCCGGCTGATCTGCTGGCTCAGCGCCGATGTGACCACGCCCAGCCGCTGGGCTGCCTGCCCCATGCTGCCAAGCTCCACCACGTGCACGAAGTAGCGCAGTTGCCGCAGTTCCATTTTCCAGTCCCCTTGCCCGTCCCCAGCCCATGAACCGGTATTGTGCCTGCGGTGCACGCAAACGGCGAATGACGTGACCAATCAGGCACGCGATGGGTGCCAGGCCGCGCCAGATTCCGCGCGCGGTTTTTGCTTCGATCCCACCTATATCGCCCACCCGTAACAGGCGTTCGGGAATTCTGCCGGTTGACCCGTGTTCGTTCATGGAAGAGGATGTGTCGGTCGCCCCCGGAAATACCGTGATGCCCGCATCACTCTCGCCCGGAAATACGCGTTCAACAAGCCGGCACGTCTTGCGTTTGCAGCTTTTTTTCTTTACTGCTTACCTACCTGGAGCCTTCCAGCATGCCAAGCAATACGACGACCCCCTGGGCCAACTGGCCCTCGCCCTTTGCCTCGTACGCATTCGCGCCGTTTGCGCAATTCGTACCGTTTGACCAGAAGCTGCTCGAAAACTGGCAGAAATTCATGGGGCTGAATAGCGACTTCACTCGCGCCATGACCGAGGAAGCCCAATTCGACTGGGCCTCCTGCTTCGTGCCGCAGGACCCCGAGGAATTCTATGCACGGCAATGGACCAGCCAGATGCCGATGATGTCGATTCCGCTGCACTACGCCACCGCCATGCTGGAACTGGGCGCGGCCACGCAGCGCGCGTGGATGGATGCCTGGGGCCACATGCTCGGCCTGCCCGCGCTGTTGCCGGCCATGCCCGTGATGCCCGACGTGGCGGCGGTGGCCACCGCTTCCGGCGATGTCGTGGATGTGCCGGCCGTGAAGATCCGCGAGCCGCGCGGGCGCAAGGACAGTGCGCATTAGCAATCACAGTGCGCATTGAACAGCAGGTAAGGCCAGCAGGGACTATCCTTTAAAGATACTGTCAAGACAGCCCACGAGGCTTGCTATGCCGCCTGCCCGACAAGCTGAGGGCGCAGTCGGGCGGGCCCCTGAATCGCGCCCCAACTGGCGAGGCACCTGCATGAAAACCACACTTCTTTCCAGCCTGATCTTCGCGGCGGCGGCCATGGCACTGGCACCCATCGCGCAAGCACAAACCAAGCAGTTCGACCCCTATTCGCAGGGTGCAAAGGCCGGCAAGGCGGATCCCTATACCGACGGCGCCAAGGTTGGCAAGCCAGACCCGTACACCGACGGCGCCAAGACCGGCAAGTTCGATACGTACACCGACGGCGCGAACCAGTCGACGCGCACTGACCTGGCACCGTCCGCGAAGGCCGACCCGTACACCGACGGCGCCAAGTCGGACAAGTACAACCCGTACACGGACGGTGCCCGCGTAGGCAAGCCTGATCCGTACACCGATGGTGCCAAGGTCGGCAAGCCCGATCCATACACCGACGGCGCGAAGTCGAGCAAGTAAGCGTAGCGCGTTGTAGCGCTGCGCAGCGTCTGCCGAAACTCCTCGCTCCCACGTCTGGTGGGAGCGAGGAGTTTTTCATTGGTAACGCCTCAGTCCGCCGTCACATGGGCCGGCGCGCCTTCCTTGAGCCAGGGCAGGAACGCATGCAGAAAGCGCGACGCGGCCGGCATGAAATAGCTGCCGTGGTGATAGCACGGGTCCAGCGTCGCTACGATGCGGCGTCCCGGTCCGCTAGCCGCATCGTCGTACAGCACCGACCGACCATTGACGGTATCCTCGACCGACACGGCACCTTCGGGTGGCACCAGTTCACCATGCCGATGCCACGTGTCATCGGGCAGCCCCATGCGCGCATACAGGCCATGGCGCACATCGCCCACGCGCAGGCCGGAATCGGCCTCCGGTGCGCGCCACCACCAGAAATTGACTTCGCCCGCATGCCATTGCGCGTCGTCGAGCCATAGGTCGGCCCGGCTTTCACCCAACGCCACCACGAGCTTGCCGGCCGTCCAGGAAATCGGAGACCACGCCACGCACCGCCACCATGTCGGCCGGATTCTGGCGGCTGGCCACGTACAAGCAATCGACCTGCGCGAGGTTGGCGCGCGCCAGCTCCGGCGCATAGACGTTGACGTCGAAGTACCGGCGCAGCGCCGGGGCGTTGAAGGTTGCGTGGTGGTAAGCGGCAACTGGCAGCCAAGCTTGGGGTGCGCGCCGAAACGCTGAGCCGGCTGCTGTCCGACTGGCGCAAGCTTGGGTATTTGGCGGGATGGGGAAGGCAGTGGCTGATCGCCAGGCCGTGTGTGCTGGATGCGGTGGCACGGGGGGTGCGGTAACACTCAGCGGCGTGGAAGAAGCAACGCCAAACAAAAAACCCCGACGGACGCTCACGCGCCCGTCCATGTATCAGCAAATGAAAAATGGAGCTTTATTGGCAGACACCTCTTCTTCGGTGTCTGCCGGGTGCGTAGCCGTTCAGTTCACCCTGAACACCGTACCGCGATTGCCGGAGCCGCCATACATGGTGGTGCCAAACATATTGCCGCGACTGTCCACGACGAGGCCGCCATTCGGGGTGCTACCATCGGCCGCGCCGGTGAAGGTGTACAGCAGCAGCGACGTGTACGTGCCGTCGCCATTGGCCTTCAGCTCGAACACCACGCCGTTGCTGCTTGCGCCACCTGCCGACGTCGTGCCAAACAGATTGCCCTGTGCGTCGAGCGTGAGGCCCGCCAGCGGCGTAGCGCCCGTGGCGCTGGAAAACGAGTAAAGGGTCGTCGTCGTATAGGTGCCGTCACCGTTGGGCTTCAGCTTGAACGCCGTGCCGCTGCCATTGGTGCCGCCATTCTGGGTCGTGCCGAACAGGTTGCCCTGGGCGTCCATGGCCAGCTCCGTCGGAACGTTGCCATCGGTACCCATCCCCGTGAAGGCATGGAGGGTAACCGGCGTCGCATAAGTGCCATCTCCGTTGGCCTGCATCCTGAAGGCGGTGCCATTGCCGCCAGTGGTCACGCCATACAGGTTGCCCTGGCCGTCCAGCATCAGTCCGGCTGGCTTGCTGCCCGCGGCGCCTTCGAAGGCATAGAGCGTCGTCGCCGACTGGTACGTGCCGTCGCCGTTCGCCTGCAGCTTGAAGACCGTGCCGCAACCAAACATGCACGAGAAAAAGCTGCCGCCGGTGCTTGTAGTGCCGAACAGGTTGCCTGCGGAGTCGATCGTCAGACCGGTCGGCCTGCTGCCGTCGGTGTCGGCAAACGAGTGCAACGTCACCATGGTGTAGGTACCGTCACCGTTGGCCTTGAGCTCGAAGACCGTGCCATAACCGTTGGCGCCGCCAGACTGAGTCGTTCCGAACAGATTGCCGTGGCTGTCGATCGCCAGGCCGGTGGGAACGCTGCCATCCGTGCCGGTGAAGGCATACACCGTGGCGGTGGTGTAAGTACCGTCGCCATTGGTCTTTACCGAGAACACCGTGCCATAGCCGGCAATGCTGTCCTGAGTCGTGCCGTACAGGGTGCCCTGCGCATCCGCGACCATCCGGCCAGTCGGACGAATCCCGTCTGCACCAGAGCCCGAGAAAACGTGCAGCGTGTTCAGTTGCGGAGCGTGGCAGTCGACCGTAATGTTGTTGACGTTGGTCGCCACGGTGCCCTGGCCATTTGTCACCGGGCACAACAGCACGCTACTGCCTGCGGAGATGCTGCTCACCGTCACCACGTAAGTGTTGCCGACCTGTACCTTGGCGCCGAAGCTGAACGGCACTGCCGCCGTGCCCGAACTCGGGCCATTGACTACAGTAGGATTCGCGCCGTCGAGCATCAGCGTCACGCTCTGCCCTGCCGAGAGACCCGACACGGAGCCGGTGATGGCATAGGCAGCTACCGGTTGCGGCGTCTCGGGCTGCGGAGCCGCAGGCTGCTGCGCCCCAGGCTGCGTCGCGGTCGGGGAATCGTTGCCCCCGCATCCGGCGAGGGTCAACAGAAGAAGCGCGCAGGCGGCGACGCCTGAGGAGATTCGAGGCATTTTGGGGGACGGTCTTGAGTTCTAGAAATCAGAATGGGAGCGCAGCGAGCCGCGCGCAGCCGATCGCTAGCCATTTGACGGAAGCCGACTGCCGACCTTTGCACGAAGTACATTTCAACCGGCATAGTGCCCAGTCGCTTTCGCGCGATCGCGCAGCAGTATATCGACGCAATCCGGCCTGATTCACTACCCCGTTGTGGGGTGGACGATTGAGACTGGTAGTGTTTCTCGGTCTGCACGCTTGGTACGGCGCCGACGTTGGTTGGTAAAACAGCCAGGAAAACGCGAGCGTCATCCACATACCCGCAGGACGCGTGCCACCAAAATGGAATCGCTCACTGATGCGGAGTACGCGCAAAAAAGAATTGGCCGGCAAGCCGGCCAATCGATACAGCGAATTTGCTCGAAGCGGTGATGCATTAGTTGACGGTCACTAGTTTCAACCGTTGCGCCAATTAGCGCTCAATAATGCACGCGCCCGTTGGTTCTCACCAGCGGGCAGTGACGATCAGACCGTCACCGTATCGGCAACTTCCTTGAAGTCTTCGATCTGGTCGAAGTTCATGTACTTGTAGATCTTGTCGCCGTTGGCGTTCAGCACGCCCATGTCGGCCATGTACTCTTCCTTGGTCGGGATACGACCCAGGCGCGAGCAGATGGCGGCCAGTTCGGCCGAACCCAGGTACACGTTCGTGTTCTTGCCCAGGCGGTTCGGGAAGTTACGCGTCGACGTGGACATCACCGTTGCACCTTCGCGCACTTGTGCCTGGTTACCCATGCACAGCGAGCAGCCCGGCATTTCGGTACGCGCACCAGCCGTTCCGAACACGCCGTAGTGGCCTTCCTCGGTCAGCTGTTTCTGGTCCATCTTGGTCGGCGGGGCCACCCACAGCTTCACGGGGATGTCGCGCTTGCCTTCCAGCAGCTTCGATGCAGCGCGGAAGTGACCAATGTTGGTCATGCACGAACCGATGAACACTTCGTCGATCTTGGCACCGGCCACATCCGACAGCGTCTTCACGTCGTCCGGATCGTTCGGGCAGGCCACGATCGGCTCGTGCACGTCGGCCAGGTCGATTTCGATCACGGCGGCGTACTCGGCGTCGGCGTCCGGCTCCAGCAGCTTCGGATCGGCCAGCCATGCTTCCATGGCCTTGATACGGCGCTGCAGGCTGCGCGGGTCCTGGTAGCCTTCGGCGATCATCCACTTCAGCAGCGTGATGTTGCTGTTGATGTATTCGATGATCGGTTCCTTGTTCAGGCGCACCGTGCAACCGGCGGCCGAACGTTCTGCCGAGGCGTCGGACAGTTCGAAAGCCTGTTCCACCTTCAGGTCAGGCAGACCTTCGATCTCCAGGATACGGCCCGAGAAGATGTTCTTCTTGCCTTGCTTGGCCACGGTCAGCATGTCCTGCTTGATCGCGTACAGCGGAATGGCGTTGACCAGGTCGCGCAGCGTCACGCCGGGCTGCATCTTGCCCTTGAAGCGGACCAGCACCGATTCCGGCATGTCCAGCGGCATCACGCCGGTGGCAGCAGCAAATGCCACCAGGCCCGAGCCGGCCGGGAAGCTGATGCCGATCGGGAAGCGGGTGTGCGAATCGCCGCCGGTGCCCACGGTGTCGGGCAGCAGCATGCGGTTCAGCCACGAGTGGATCACGCCGTCACCAGGACGCAGCGAGATACCGCCACGGGTGCTGATGAATTGCGGCAGCGTGTGGTGCGTCTTCACGTCCACGGGCTTCGGATACGCGGCGGTGTGGCAGAACGACTGCATCACCAGGTCGGCCGAGAAGCCCAGGCAGGCCAGGTCCTTCAGCTCGTCGCGCGTCATCGGGCCGGTGGTGTCCTGCGAGCCCACCGAGGTCATCTTCGGTTCGCAGTACGTGCCCGGACGGATACCCTTGTTGTCGGTCAGGCCGCAAGCACGACCCACCATCTTCTGGGCCAGCGTGAAACCCTTGCCGGTATCGACCGGGTTCTGCGGCAGGCGGAACAGCGTCGACGGGGCCAGGCCCAGTGCCTCGCGGGCCTTGGCGGTCAGGCCACGGCCAACGATCAGCGGAATGCGGCCACCGGCGCGCACTTCGTCAAACAGCACGTCGGACTTGACCTTGAATTCGGAGATCACGGCGCCGTTCTTCAGGGCCTTGCCTTCGTACGGGCGCAGTTCCACGACGTCGCCCATTTCCATCTGCGACACGTCCAGCTCGATCGGCAGCGCGCCGGCGTCTTCCATCGTGTTGTAGAAGATCGGGGCAATCTTGCTGCCCAGGCACACGCCGCCAAAGCGCTTGTTCGGCACGAACGGGATGTCTTCGCCCGTGAACCACAGCACCGAGTTGGTGGCCGACTTGCGGCTGGAACCCGTACCGACCACGTCGCCGACGTAGGCCACGAGGTGACCCTTTTCCTTCAGCGATTCGATGAATGCCACCGGGCCGCGCTTGCCGTCTTCTTCCGGCTGGAACGCCGCGCCTTCGCGCTTGTTCTTCAGCATGGCCAGCGCGTGCATCGGGATGTCCGGGCGCGTGGTGGCGTCGGGCGCCGGCGACAGGTCGTCGGTGTTGGTTTCGCCCGGCACCTTGAACACGGTGATGGTCATCGACTCCGGCAGTGCCGGACGGCTCGTGAACCACTCGGCATCGGCCCAGCTTTGCAGCACGGACTTGGCGTTGGCGTTGCCGGCGTCGGCCTTTTCCTTCACGTCATGGAAGGCGTCGAACATCAACAGCGTCTTCTTCAGCGCGTCGGCGGCGACGGTGCCCACTTCGGCGTCGTCCAGCAGTTCGATCAGCGGCGAGATGTTGTAGCCGCCCAGCATCGTGCCGAGCAGTTCGGTGGCGCGGGCGCGCGAGATCAGCGCGGTCTTTTCGGTACCCAGGGCCACGGCGGCCAGGTACGACGCCTTGACCTTGGCGGCGTCGTCCACGCCGGCCGGCACGCGGTAGGTAATCAGGTCCACCAGGGTCTGCTCTTCGCCCGCCGGCGGGTTCTTGATCAGTTCGATCAGCTCGGCCGTCTGCTTGGCGGTCAGCGGCAGAGGAGGAATGCCAAGCGCGGCGCGTTCGGCGACATGGGCGCGATAGATATCAAGCATGGGAACCTGCTGTTAATAGGGTTGTAACGGGGGTGCTGCTTTGTCTCTTGTGGGCTGACGGCGCAATGCCGCCAACTGCGCCGTGATTGTAGTCCGAAGTCCGCCGCAGATCAAACGTCTTATATCTTATATAAGAGTTAAACGAGATGATGCACGGCACCACAAGGGCTGGCGGCCGATTGGCTGTTGTAAATCCGCAGATCGCCCTGACGCAAGGGTCACAAAAGCCGGCGCGATACCTCTCCGCCTAAAAGCGCCTTATACATTACATACACGTCATGTCACGCACCGAAACGGCATGCACGTCTTAAGTTCCGCGCCCCTTTATCGTTAACCACCGTAGCAGGTGCAAATGGCGCGCCAATGCGCCCCTGCGCCCGATGCCCGCTCGCTCAAACGGCCAAGCTGAGCGGGTTTCCCCCTTTTTATCGGCCCTTTGCTTACCTGCGATTCGGGAAGAATGGCAGGCATTCCGACACAGGCATCTCATGGCGAACACGCTTTCCCCCTCCCAGACTGGCGGCACTTCGAGCAAGCGCGGCCGACTGCTGCTGATTGGCGGCGGCGTGCTGGTGGTGGTGCTGGCTGCTGGCGGCTTTTTCCTGGGCAGCATCCTTAGCAGCAATCATCAGCCGGCAGCTCCGGCTGCCCCGGTGGTGCCGCCGCCGATCTTCGTGCCGCTGGACGCGTTCACCGTGAATCTCAAGAGCGAGGACGGCGACCGCTTCCTGCACACCGGCCTGTCGCTGAAGGTAGCGGATGCCGACACCCAGGGACGTCTGGCGCAGTACCAGCCGGAAGCACGCAGCCGCATCCTGCTGCTGCTCTCGGCACGCCAGCCGGGCGATCTGGCCACGGTGGAAGGCAAGCGCAAGCTGGCCCAGGACATTCAGGCGGCGATCAGCCAGCCGTTTGCCACTGGCCTGCCGCCGCAGAAGGTGCTGGATGTCTTGTTTACTTCGTTCGTGGTGCAGTAAGTCTTGCTGTCCGCACCGCGAACTCAGAGCCAACCGATAGATATGAAACTGCCCGCCGATCAACTTCCCTGCCGCCGCGTCATGCGTGGCGTCTGAAGACTGACATGGACCGTTTCATCCTCACAGCCGTTCACGGGGCAGGACACTAGATGGCCTACGACAAGTTCCTCTCGCAGGACGAGGTAGACGAATTACTGAAAGGGGTATCGGGTGAAGCCGATACGCCCACGGCCAGCGCGCCGGTCGTCGAAGAAGGCGGCGTACGGCCGTACAACCTGGCCAACCAGGAACGCGTCGTCCGCGGCCGCCTGCACACGCTCGAAATCATCAACGAGCGTTTTGCCCGGGCACTGCGCACCGCGCTGTTCAACTTCATCCGCCGTGGCGCCGATATCTCGGTCGGCACGGTAAGGATCGAGAAGTACGGCGATTTCGTGCGCAACCTGCCGGTGCCGACCAACCTGAACCTGGTCCACATGAAGCCGCTGCGGGGCACCGCGCTGTTCGTGTACGACCCGAATCTGGTCTTCCTGGTCGTCGACAACCTGTTTGGCGGCGACGGTCGTTTCCACACTCGTGTGGAAGGCCGCGACTTCACCCAGACCGAGCAGCGCATCATCCGCCGCATGCTCGACCTGACGCTAAACAGCTACAGCCAGGCCTGGCGCACCGTGCATCCGATCGAGTTCGACTATGTCCGCTCGGAGATGCACACCAAGTTCGCCAACGTGGCCGGTCCGAACGATGCCGTGGTCACCACCGCGTTCCATATCGAACTGGGCGCGGTTGGCGGGCAACTGCATATCTGTATCCCCTTCTCGATGATCGAGCCGCTGCGCGATTTGCTGATGAATCCGCTGCAGGACGAAGTCGAGGTGGACAAACGCTGGCTCGGCCAGCTTTCCAACCAGTTGCGTGCCGCCGAAGTGGACCTGGTGGCCGAATTCACGCATCTGCGCAGCACCGTGGCCGAGGTTCTGGCCATGCGCGAAGGCGACGTGCTGCCGATCGAACTGCCCGAGAAGATCTTTGGCAAGGTCGACGGCGTACCCGTCATGCAGTGCGGTTTCGGCACCATGAATGGCCAGTACGCACTGCGCGTGGAACGAATGATCAATTACCAAGACAGCGATTCCAACAAGGAAACCGATCATGACTGACGGCACTCAGGACAAGCCGGTCGATCCGATGGACGATTGGGCCAGCGCCCTCGCGGAGCAGACCAGCGCCGAACAAACGGCGCCTGCTGCCGAAGCGGCCGCCACCACCACGGTAGCACCCGCTCCGGCCATGCCCACGGCCACGCCGGCGGCTGCCACCGTGTTCCCGCCCCTGGCACAGGAGGCGCCGAGCGGCTTTCACAACGATATCGGGATGATTCTCGATATCCCGGTGCAGCTGACCGTGGAACTGGGCCGCACCAAGGTACCCATCAAGAACCTGCTGCAACTGGCGCAGGGCTCGGTGGTGGAACTGGACGGCCTGGCCGGCGAACCCATGGACGTGCTCGTGAACGGCTACCTGATCGCCCAGGGCGAAGTGGTGGTGGTGAACGACAAGTTCGGTATTCGCCTGACGGACATCATCACGCCGTCCGAACGTATCCGGAAGCTCAACAAATGACATCCGCCTCGCGCCGGTTTGCAGCTGCCGCGCGCATTGCCTCGGTCACGGCCCTCGCGGGCCTGGCTGCAACCGGTGCGCAGGCAGCCGATGTCGTACTCAGCACTGCCCAGGCAGGCAACCCCGCCAGCAGTGCCGCAGCCAGCCATGCCTTTACCGGCAATGCGCCGGTGATCAGCAACGGTGCCAGTCTTGCCCAGGCCGGACTCGGCCTGTTCGGCGTCATCGCGCTGATCCTGGGCATGGCCTGGCTCGCCCGCCGCGTGGGCCTGGTGCGCCACGGCACGGGCAACGCCTCGATCAAGGTCGTGAACAGCCTGGCGCTGAGTGCGCGCCAGAAGGTCGTGACCGTGGAAGTGGGCGATACCTGGCTCGTGCTCGGTGTCTCGCCCAACGAAATCCGCCCGCTCCATACGTTGCCGGCCCAGCCCGACAACGGCGCGCCCGCCGGATCGCAGCCAGTCCCGCCGATGCAGGGCGGCTTTGGCGAACGGCTGATGCGCGCCATGCAGGAAAACCTCAAGAAATGAACACGCCGCGTGCCGCCGCTGTCCAGCGGCAATCCGTGAAGGCCCCCGTGCGTCCGTCGCATGTGGCTACCGCCCTGCTGGCCCTGGCGCCGCTGGCGCTGTGGCTCGCGCCCGACGCCGCGCTGGCACAGTCGCTGCCCGGCGTGACCAGCAAGGCAGCCGCAGGCGGCGGCCAGGTCTGGTCGCTGTCGATCCAGACGCTGGTCCTGCTCACGTCGCTGTCGTTCCTGCCGGCGGCCATGCTGATGATGACGGGCTTCACGCGCATCATCATCGTGCTGGGCCTGCTGCGCAACGCGCTGGGCACGGCGTCGTCGCCGCCCAACCAGGTACTGGTGGGCCTGTCGCTGTTCCTTACCTTCTTCGTGATGTCGCCGGTGCTGGACAAGGTCTACACCGACGCCTACAAGCCGCTGTCCGAGAACAAGATCAGCCTTGAGACGGCCGCGCAGCGCGCCGCCGTGCCGGTGCGCGCGTTCATGCTGCACCAGACGCGCGAAAAAGATCTGGCCCTGTTCGCGCAGATGGCCAAAACGCCGGAAATGCAGGGCCCGGACGACGTGCCGTTCTCGGTGCTGGTGCCGGCCTTCGTGACCAGCGAGTTGAAGACCGCGTTCCAGATTGGCTTCACGATCTTCATTCCCTTCCTGATCATCGACCTCGTCGTGGCCAGCGTGCTGATGGCGATGGGCATGATGATGGTGCCACCCGCCACCATTTCGCTGCCGTTCAAGCTGATGCTGTTCGTGCTGGTCGATGGCTGGCAACTGCTGCTGGGGTCCCTGGCGCAGAGTTTCTTGAACTGAGCGGAGCCCGCACATGACACCCGAAATGGTCATGACCATCGCCACGCAGGCGATGAAGATGACGCTGATGCTGTCGGCCCCGCTGCTGCTGGTGGCGCTGGCGGCCGGCCTGGTCGTGAGCCTGTTCCAGGCCGCGACCCAGATCAACGAAATGACGCTGACGTTCATTCCCAAGCTCATCGCGCTGTTCGTGACGATGGTGCTGATCGGGCCGTGGATGATCAACACGTTCGTCGACTACATGCGCGAAGTGTTCCAGGGCATTCCCGCCCTGGCGCACTGACGCCTTACCCACCCACAGCAGGACACAGGCGCCGTGTTCGAGGTCACCACCGACCAGATGTATGGGTGGATCGCCGCCTTCCTGTGGCCGATGTTCCGGCTGCTGGCGCTGATCGCCACCGCGCCGCTGTTCAGCGAATCCACCATCCCGCGCCGCGCCAAGATCCTGCTGGCCGCCGCGCTGGCCACGATCGTGTCGCCCACGATCAGCAACATCCCCACCGCGCCAATCTACTCGTACGAGGGCCTGCTCGTCGTCATGAACGAACTGGGCATCGGCGTGGCCATGGGCTTCACGATGCGGCTGGTCTTCGCGGCGGTGCAGATGGCCGGCGAAGTCATCGGCCTGCAGATGGGTCTGTCGTTCGCGGCGTTCTACGACCGGTCCTCGGGCGGCCAGACCATGGTGCTGTCGCGCTTTCTCAACATCGTGGCCACGTTGATGTTCCTGTCGCTGGACGGCCACCTGATGATGCTTGCCGCGCTGGTCGACAGCTTCCAGGGCGTGCCGATCGCCGCCGTTCCGCTGTCCGGCAACGGCTGGGGCATGGTCGCGCGGGCCGGGTCCACAGTCTTTGCATCGAGCACGCTGCTGGCGCTGCCGATGATCGCCGCGCTGCTGACGCTGAACCTGGCCATGGGTATCCTGAACCGCGCCTCGCCGCAACTGTCGATCTTTGCCGTGGGCTTCCCGGTGACGCTGCTGGGCGGCATGCTGGTGATGGTGCTCTGCATGCCGCAGATGGGCGTCTACATGCAGCATCTGGTCGATACCGGCCTGGAAGCCGCGGGCATGGTGATCAACCAGCTGGCGCCCTAGTCAGCCGCGCCGGTCAGGGCAGCGCGCCCACCTGCTTGAGCACCGCGCGGGCAATCTCCTGCCGTTTGGCGCCGACTTCCGGCCGGGGCATGTCCAGATTCATCGCGAACACGTAGGTATCGTCGCCGCGCGTGACCCAGCCCACCCACCAGCCCACGTCCACCCTGCCCGCCGTCGACCAGCCGGTCTTGGCGCGCAGCGTGTATTCCGGCGTGCGCTCGATGGTCAGGATGTCGTCGAGCGCTTCGAAGCTGTGCTCCGAGATCAGTGGCACCTTGTGCGCTGCCGCGCGGCTCAGGAAGTCCACCTGCTGGTAGGTATTGATCTGCAGGTGCCCGTTCAGCCAGAACCGGTCGATCGGCCCCTCGGCATCGGCATTGCCGAAATGCGCGGCGGTCAGGTACTTGCGGTACTGCGCCGTGCCCACACGGCGCGCCAGCGCCTGGTATGCCGGCACGCACGAGTTCTTCAGCGCCACGCGTAGCGGCACTTCGCCATTGCAGACCTCCGGCAGGATCGGCTTGCCGTGGTGCATCCATACCTTGCCGTCCCACGGCAGCTTGTCGTTGTCGACATCGGCCACGGCACCGGTCTCCAGGCCGATCAGCGTATTGAAGATCTTGAACGTCGAGGCCGGCGAGTAGGCCGTGGCGGCGCGCGCCGGGTTGTAGCTCAGCATCCGCTGGCGGCGTACGTCGTACACCACCATCGTGCCGTCAACGCCGGCGGCATCGAACAGCGCCTTGGCGTCGAGCGGCACCTCGGGCGAGGCCGTATTGGCTGTATTGGCCGCATGGGCCACGCCGGCCAGCAGCCATGGCATCAGGGACAGGGTCAGGAAAAGTCGGGCTAGTCTGTTTCGCATATCAACACGCTATGGTCTTGTGGTTGTGAGGGTTGTCGTCATGCAGACGGTTGGCAATCCAGGCCCGGATCGTGGTGCGGAGAATAGGTGCTGGCCTGAAAGTCGCCAACCGCCGCCGCTGTAACACGCGTAACATCGCCACCCATGCCCGCCTCCACATTCGTCCATATTGACCTGTCCGGCCCATACCGCGTGGACAGCCACACCGCGCGCTACCAGTCGGTCTGGCTGCTGGCGCGGATCTGGCTGGCCGCCGCGCGCGATGGTGAAGACCTTGGCGTGGCCACGGTGCGCACGCGCTTTGCCGATGCGGCGAATGTGCGCATGATCGTCTCGCGCGCGTTCTCGGATTTCGCACATTGGCGGGTACCGGTGGGATGGGGTGCCGACAAGGGCGTCGGCATTTCCGGCCTGCGCGCCGATGGCCGCAGCCGGGGTCCGTTCTGGATGTCCGCCGCCACGGCTCGCCGGCTGAAATTCGCGGTCCATGGCAAGCCGCTCGGCCCCGCAGGCGTGGCCCGCTGGCTCGGACAGGCGCCGGCCGGCGACGCGGCACCGCCGCCGCAAGCCAGCGAGGGCCTGCACTACGTGATGCGCGACATGGCGTTCTGGCGCCATCTAACCCAGGCGATGCGCGGTGCGCAGGACGGCTTTGCGGGCGTGATCGACCACGGCGTGGCCGAGTCGTTTCGCGCCGCGCAACGCAGCGCCGCCGACGACTTCCAGCAGGCGCTGTCCCTGCTCAAGGAAAGCCTGGCATGGCGCCGCAGCGACCGCCTGGACAAGAGCCGCGCGGCGCTACGGGGGTTCGAACGCATCGTCGTGGCGGGCGGAGTCAATGCGGCATTGCCGACGTTTGCAGCGATGGCGCATGTGGTGCGCGCGTGGGAACACTATGCACGCGGAGACCTCGATGCCGCGCAGGGCGAACTGGTGCGCCTGTCGGGCGATGCCGAACTGCGGCCCGTGGTGCGCTACAACCCGCGCGTCCGCTTCGAGACGCTGAACCTGGAAGCGCTGGTCAACAAGAGTCTTGCCTTGCGTCCGGAACAGCCCGAGCCCACGGCTGCAGGCACGTCGCAACGACAGGACGCCGCGCGGCGCGCGCTCGACGCATTCTCTGGCGCGCTGCAGGCCGCATACGAGGCCGATTCAGTCGATGCGGTCCAGCACGCGGCAGCCAATATCGGCTGGTCGCTATGGTTGTTCTGGCAATACCGGCTGGTCGACGAAGCGCGGGCGATGCCGGCCGGCGACGTGCAACGGCAGGCCATGCGCTGGCTAGGGCTATCGGAATGGATCTGCGACCGCTTTGGTGTGGGCGGTGGGTCGGCCTGGAACACGATCTTCCTGCTTCGCGTGGCCCGTGGCGAGGGGAGCGAGGGAAGTGACAACGCGCAGCCATCGCTGGCCGCGTTCCGCGCGCTGCAGCCGCTCACGGTAGCGGCGGCCATCGATGCGCTGCGGCCTTTCCACGCGCCATTCGCGCCGGCCAAGGGTTTTGTCAGATGGTCGTCGGTGGCCGCCTTCGCGCTGGAGGAGCACGATACCGGCCGCGTGCGCTACAACGCGCTGCAGTTGGCCAACCTGCTGCTGGAATCGGCCTGGTACCTGACGCACGAACAGGGTGCATCGGCCCAGGCCTATGCGGCCATGGAGCGCCTGGCCACGCAGCTCGGCACGTTGCGCGCCGCCGAGCGCGGGTTCTTTCACGCGGAGATCCGCGCGTTTCCGCCCGAACTGCGCGCGGCCGCCGCCGAGGCGGCACGCGCGCGGCGCGGGCGTACGGCAGCGGCCTGAATCAGGCCTGGCCGTAGGCCACGCCGCCCGGCACGCGACGCCGCTCGCGCCCGTCGCGCAGCGCCACGGCACTGCCCGGCAGTTTGAAGAAGGCCACCGCGTCGGTCAGCATCCGGCCCTGGTCCTCCAGCGACTTCGATGCCGTGGCGGCTTCGTGCACCAGCGACGCATTCTGCTGCGTGACCTGGTCGATCTGCACGATGGCCTGGTTCACCTGCTCGATGCCGCGATTCTGCTCGGCGGAAGCCGCCGCGATCTCGCCCACGATATGCGTCACCCGCGCCACCGCCTCGGTCACCTCGGCCATGGTCTGGCCGGCCTCGCTGGCAAGCGTGGAGCCGGCCTGCACCTGCGCCACCGATGCATCGATCAGTTCCTTGATCTCCTTGGCGGCATTCGACGAGCGCTGCGCCAGGTTGCGCACCTCGCTGGCCACCACGGCAAAGCCACGGCCCTGCTCGCCGGCACGGGCGGCCTCCACCGCTGCGTTGAGCGCCAGGATATTGGTCTGGAACGCAATGCTCTCGATGATGCCGGTGATGTCGGCGATCTTCGACGAACTCGCGCTGATGCCCTCCATCGTGTCCACCACGCGGCTCACGGTGCCGCTGCCCTGCTGCGCCACGTCGGCGGCACTGCGCGCCAGTTCGCTGGCATGCCGCGCGTTCTCGGTGTTGTGGCGCACCGTGGCCGTCAGTTGCTCGATGCTGGCGGCGGTTTCCTCCAGCGACGCGGCCTGCTGCTCGGTGCGGCTCGACAGGTCCATGTTGCCGTTGGCGATCTCGCCCGTGGCCACGCCGATATTGGCGCTGCTTTCGCGCACGCGCGACACGGTTTCGGCCAGGCGGTCGTTCATGTCGCGCAGCGCGGCCAGCAGGCGGCCGGGCTCGTCCTGCGAATCCACTTCGATATGCATGCCGACTTCGCCACGCGCCACGGTGCGGGCCACCTCGACGGCGCGCTGGATCGGGCCGGTGATGGCGCGCGTCAGCAGCAGCCCGCCAAAGATGCCGAACGCCACGGCGGCAATCGCCACCGCGATCAGGAACAGCCGCTGGCGTGAGTAGTCGTCGTCGAGCTGGCGGATCATCTCGTTCTGGCGCTCGCGCGTGAATTCCGCGTAGCCGGTGGTGGCCTTGATCAGCGCGGCCAGCAGCGGACGGCATTCGGCGTTCATCTTGGCGACGGCGGCGTCCTTCTTGCCGTCGAGCGCCAGCGCGACGATATCGGTGGCCACCGGGCCGTAGCGCGACTCGATGCGGTCGACTTCGGCCACCAGCTTGCGCGCGCCTTCGCTGACGCCCTCGGCCATGATCATCTGCTTGAGCTTGCCCAGGCGTTCCTGCACGTCGCCATGCGCCTTGAACACCTCGGCCTTTTCCAGGTCGAGATCAGCCTGGGTGGTTACCAGCACAAGGTTGCGCGCGGCAATGGCCCGCTGGTCCACGGCCGCCCTCACCTGCGACGCCACCTCGGCCCGGGCGTTGAGCCCGTTGATATAGGCGGAGAACCCGTCGGTGGATCGGCTCAGCGCGCGCAGCGACAGGCCAGACACCACCAGCACGGTGAGCGCCAGCATGCCAAACCCCGCCAGGAGCTTGGTCTTGATCGATAGATCTCGAAGTTTCACGGTCCTTCCCCTCTCTGTTTCCCGATTGATGGCCCTGACGCTGGACCGAAGGCGATTCATGCCACGACAGGTGTCATGGCACAGGCATCGCTGAGGTACCCGTTCAAAAGGCTTGGCAACGGCGTCATGGCGCCGCGCCTTGTAATGTCTGCTTTGTCTGGCTAACGGGCGGACAAGGGCTCGATTTACCCCTACGCGCGGAGGGGATGCGCCCAAAATGCATAGGTGCTTTCACTTACGCAACGCGTTGCAGTCACTGTTTCATCACTCCTACATCACGATTTCGCCGTCATCGAATCATTAAATTGCATTTAACATGCATCTTTCCTAGAATCCAATACGTCACACCGCGACATACCGTCTGCTTACACCGCATCCCTGCATCCGTATCCATCAGCCGCACCTCATCATGTCCGTCCTGCTGCAGATCTCCCCTCCCTCGCGCACGCCCAGCTATCGCGGCCTGCCTGTCCTGGCCCTCGGCTTCCGTCCGTTCTACCTGCTGGCCGCGACGTTCGGCGCACTGGCCATAGCCATGTGGGTGGCCATCTATCTGGGCTGGTGGGTGCCGGCCAGTCAGCCGTGGCTGGGCGCCATGGCCTGGCATGCGCACGAAATGGTGTTCGGGTTCGCCGCCGCTGTGGTGATCGGCTTCCTGTTCACGGCCGGCAAGAACTGGACGGGCATTCAGACGCCGCAGGGCGCCTGGCTGGGCGCGCTGGTGGGCGTATGGCTGCTGGCGCGCGTGCTGATGTGGACCGGGCCGGCATGGGCCGCCATTGCCACGGACGTCGCGCTGCTGCCGCTGTGCAGCCTGAGTTTCTTCCTGATCCTGCGCCGCGCGAAGAGCCAGCGAAACTACGGGCTGGCCATCGCGCTGGGCGTCATGGGCGCGCTCAACATCGGCTTTCATGCGGCCGCGCTGTCGGGCCGCATCGACTGGTCGCTGCACGCGGCCGAGGCGGCGACCGGCCTCGTGGCCATCTTCGTGACCGTGATCGGCGGCCGCGTGATCCCGATGTTCACCGCCAATGCCATTCCGGGCGTGCGCATCCGCCGCTGGCAGATCGTGGAGCGTGGCGTGATCGTCCTGACACTACTGGCCACGCTGGCAGCCGCCCTGCAGGCTCCGGTGTGGCTGACCGGCGTGCTGGCGCTGGGCGCCGCCGCCGCCCACGGCACCCGCCTGTATGGCTGGGACCCGCTGCGCACGTGGCGCAAGCCCATCGTCAGCATCCTGCACGTGGCCTACGCATTCCTGCCGATTGGCTTCCTGCTCATCGCCGCCGCTTCGGCCGGCTGGCTCGACCGCTCCACCGCACTGCACGCGCTGACCGTGGGCGTGATCGGCTGCGCGATCATCGCCATGGTCACGCGCACCGCCCTGGGTCACACGGGCCGTCGGCTGGAGACGGGCCGCATGGAACATCTGGCCTACCTGTTCATGACGCTGGCCGCTGTGGTGCGGGTGGCCGGGCCGCTCTGGCTGCCGTCGTACAAGCCCGAGGCCGTGGCGCTGGCCGGTGCGCTTTGGGTGCTGTCGCTGGTGCTGTACGTGATCAAGTACGCACCGTTCCTGACACGCCCGCGCATCGACGGCAAGGAGGGCTAGCACCCGGTGTCTCCCGGCCGCAACCGAACGTGTTGCGGCTCGAATTGCTGTGATACGATGACCTACAACTTAACGCGAAGACCATCCGCGTAGGTTGCCCTCATCCACACCCTCGAAATTCAGAACAAACGGGAGACATCATGCGTAAATTCACCGCGGCGCTGGGCGCCGCCGTTCTGCTTGGCATCGCCGCCGCGCCGGCACTGGCGCAATCGGGCGAGACCCAGGCCGTCACCTCCGCCGCCGAAAAGCTGCGCGTCGCCATGGTCGACCCCGACCAGGCAACGCTGTCGGGCCTGGTAGCGGAATCGCTGAGCTACGGCCATTCGGGCGGCCGCATCGACACCAAGACCAGCTTTATCGGCGATCTGCTCGACAAGAAGTCGGACTTCGTCAGCATCAACATCACAGAACAGAGCGTGAACGTGAACGGCGATGTCGCGGTGATCCGTCACACCCTGTCCGGCGAAACGCTCGACAGCGGCAAGTCGGGCACGGTCCTGCTGAAGGTGCTGCAAGTCTGGCAAAAGCAGGGCGGCCACTGGAAGCTGATTGCCCGCCAGGCCGTCAAAGCCGCCGCGTAAGCTGGCGCGTGCCTGTATGGAAGACCAGACATTGATACGATGTCTGATGTCTTGAGGCAGCAAGAAGGGCGCATCCATCGGATAGCGCCCTTTTTCATTGCGATTGAAATGGCTCAGTCGAAGATCTCGTAGAGCCAGGACTTCTTGCGTTTGTCATAGCCGTGGTGGCCGCGATGGTCGCCGTGATAGGCGGGCGACGCGTGCCGCTCGCGCGGCGCTGACGCCTGAGCCGGGGGCGTGGCCATGGTCGAGCGCTCGAGGATCTTGTCCAGCTCGCCACGGTCCAGCCAGACACCTCGACATTGCGGACAGTAGTCGATCTCAACGCCCTGGCGATCCGCCATGGTCAGCGTTGTATCGGGACAGGTCGGGCATTTCATTGAGAACTCCTTCGGACGGCTGCGCACGGGGCGCGGTACGGGCCATTCTATGGTCGGCATCCGCGGTGTGCCGCGCATGACGCAATTGTCATGGCCCCGTCATCGGACGCCGCGGAACCGCCCCGTGCGATAGGCATGAAACGCCGCAAATACGCTGCCGGTGGTGGAGTCCTGTACGATGTGGGCTTGCTGTCCTCGTGCGCGTTTGACGAAGACGGCCCACCGGCGCAAGCACCAATGGCGCGACTTTCAGGACCATCGGATCATCACCCGCGTGACTGAACACTCGACCCCATCTCACGATGTGCTGGCTTCGCTGCGCACCGCTACCTCCGCCCTGCACGACAAGCTGGACCGCGCCATGCCGCTGTCCCACGGCACGCCCACGCTGGACGACTATCGCGATCACCTGCTGATCCTGCGCGCGTGGCTGGCGCCACTGGAAACGTGGCTGGCCGGGTTCGGCGATGGCCCGCAAGACCCCGCGCTGCTGCCGGCCGCGATGCGCACGCCGATCCTGCGCCAGGACCTGGCGCATCCGGCGACACCGCCGGGCGGCGTCACGGTGCCCGACATCGACGTCGGCACGCTGCCCGCCGATGCCGCCTACCGCTGGGGCCTCTGCTACGTCATCGAGGGCTCGCAGCTGGGCGGTGCCGTGCTGTACCGGCAACTGGCCGAACGTCTGGCGCCGCATCCGCTGCAGTACCTGGGTGCCGGCAGAACGCCCGGGCCGCGCTGGCAACAGTTCATCCACGCGTTGCGCGCCAATGTGCGCGAGCCTGCCGAGATCGCGCAGGCCTGCGCTGGCGCCAAACGGGCGTTCGAGGATCTGCTCGATCGTGTGCCCGCCACCGCCGGTGCCCGGTAACCGCGCGAACCGCACGATGGAAGGCGCCGAACTCCAACGCTCGCAAGACCCTTCGCTCGATACCGCATCGCTGTTCGACGCCCTGCCCGAGTCCTACCTGGTACTGAACGCGCGGCACGAGGTGGTCGAGGCCAACACGCGCTACCTGGCCATGGCGGGCCGCACGCGCGGCGATGTCATCGGCAAGTCGGTGTTCGACATCAACCCGACGCAGTCCGAAGCCCAGATGCGGGCGCGCCGCGAATGGCTGCTGGCCACGCTCGACAACCTGGCCGAAGGCGAATCGCGCATGTCGCCGCTGATCCGCTACGACGGCCATCCGGCCGGCAGCGGCAACGGCGAGCGCTACTGGCAAGCCAAGGCGACACGGCTGGCGGATGCCGATGCCGCGGGCGCGGCATTCGTGCTGCAGGTCACCGATGTCACCGACCAGATCGTGCAGACCGAGCAGAACCGGCGCGAGCACGCCAAGCTACGGTCGCAGGCCAGGTTGCGGCAGGTGCTGGTGCAGGAAGCCAACGCCGCGCTGCAAACCCACCGCGAGCAACTGGAACAGCTACTGTCGTTTGCCAAGGTCGGGGCGTGGGAGCTGGACATGGCCACCGGCTTCATGGTCTGCACCGACCAATGCAAGGCCAACATGGGATTGCGCGCCGACGACACCATCGACGAGGCGCGGGTGTTTGGTGAACTCATGCACACCAACGACCGTGCCGGTGTGCGCGCCGCCATGGACCATGCCATCGCGTCGCGCACGCATTTCGAGGTCGAGTACCGCGTGATCTGGCAGGACGGCACCCTGCACTGGCTGATGTCGCGCGGCGCGGCCCACTTTCTCGACGACGGTTCGGCGCAGACGCTGATCGGCTTCACGATCGACATCACGGCACGCAAGGCGTCCGAACTCCACTACCAGGCGGTGGCCGAGGAGGAGCAGCGCGCCCGCGAGGTCAGCGAGCGCGGCGCCCGCGCCATGGACCACTTTGTGGCGGCGGTCAGCCATGAACTCCGTTCGCCGCTGCACGCCATCCTGTGGTGGACCACGCTGCTGAAGCGCGGCACCGACCCGACCCACGTGCAACGCGCCGCAGAGGTCATCGAACGCAATACGCGCCAGTTGGCCCGCATGGTCGACGACCTGCTGGACAGCGGCGCCATTGCCACCGGCAAGCTGTCGGTGGACCTGCGCCCGCTGGACATGGCGGCCCTGGCGGCCACCGTGGCCGAAGACCTGCGCCTGGACGCCGAATCGCGCAACGTCACGCTGGTGGTGACGCCCGCCCTGCCCTGCCCGGTCATGGCGGACGAACACCGGCTCAAGCAGGTGGTGCTGAACCTGCTGACCAACGCGTTGAAATTCGCCGAGCGCGGCACCGTGGAGCTGACCGTATCGGCCGATGGAGAACATGCGGTGATGTCGGTGCGCGACTCCGGCGTGGGCATTTCACCAGAGGCCCTGGAACGGATCTTCGAGCGGTTCGAGCAGGCCCACCGCGATCACGCCAACCGCGCGCCGGGCCTTGGGCTGGGACTGTGGATGGTCAAGAATCTGGTGCTGATGCACAACGGCAGCGTCACCGCGCACAGCGAGGGGCTGGGAAAGGGTTCGACGTTCCGGGTGCGCCTGCCGGTGGCGGGGCAGGTGCAAAGCTGATCCCTTGGGTTTTGCTCCCCTCTCCCACATGTGGGAGAGGGGAGCAAACTGGTCAGTCAGCAAAATCACCTCGCCTCAACGCGCATCACCGCGTATAAGGCGGCGGCTCATTCAACACCGCCCAGAACACCCCCAGATCATTGATCGCATCCATGAAGTCGTCGAACTCCACCGGCTTCACAACGTAGGCATTCACGCCAAGGTCATAGCTCTTCAGCAGATCGCGTTCCTCTCGCGACGACGTGAGCATCACCACGGGCACGCGGCGAAGCTGGTCGTCGGCGCGCACCGCGCGCAGTACCTCGTGGCCATCCACCTTGGGCAACTTCTTGTCCAGCAGGATCACCGCCGGATTTTCTTCCGGACGGTCGGCATAGGCGCCCTCGCGGCGCAGGAAGTCGAGTGCTTCGGCGCCGTCGCGAACGGACACCACCGGGTTGGCCAGCCGGCTCTTCTCCAGCGCGATCAGCGTCAGTTCGATATCGTCAGGATTGTCTTCCACCAGCAGGATCGGCCTCAGCACGCTCGCTCTCCAAGTTTTTTGCATCTTTCAGCACTGGCCGGTAAGGCTGGCCCGACGACACGGCGGCAAGGCGGGCCGCGGCCTCGGCTGCGGTTTCGTTGACGCCAGTCGTCCCTTCGGGCACGAAATCGCGCGGCAGCGAGAACCAGATCGTGGCCCCGCGATCCATCTCGCCCTCGGCCCAGGCAGTGCCGCCATGGCGCTCCACAATGCGCCGCACGCTGGCCAGGCCGATACCGGTGCCCGGAAACTCCTCCACGCGATGCAGGCGCTGGAACACGCCGAACAGCTTGTCGGCGTAGCGCATGTCGAAACCCACGCCATTGTCGCGGACAAAGAATACATCCTGGCCGGCCAGTTCGCCCTCGCCCGGCTGCATGCCGACCTCGATGGTCGCAGCCGCCGCGTCGGGCTCCACGCCGCGCGTGCCGGTGAATTTTATCGCGTTGGCGATCAGGTTCCGCAACACCACGTCCATCAGCACCGGATCGGCAGTGACTTCGCCGAGCGCTCCGACCTTGTACTGCAGCCGGCGCGTGCCGATCTCCTTCGATTCCTCCGCCAGCAGGCGCTCCGCCAGCGCGCGCAGGTCCACGCGTTGCGGCCGCAGGGCCGCGCGGCCCATCTGCGAAAACGCCAGCAGGTCGTCCACGAGCTTGCCGCCAAAACGGGCCTGCGCAATGATGCGCTCGACAAAATGCCGGCCACGGTCCGACAGCCGGCTCTGGTCCATCTCGCGCAGCAGATCGGCGAATCCGACGATATGGCGCAGCGGCGCGCGCAGGTCATGCGACACCGAATACGAGAACCCTTCGAGCTCGCGGTTGACGCGTCCAAGCTCCAGCGCCAGTTGCGCCAGTTCCTCGGCGCGGCGCAGCACGATGCCCAGCAACGCCCCGCGAAACTCCGTGGCGATCTCCAGTTCGGCCGCGCGCCACGGATCAGACCTGCCACGCACGGTCTGCGTCCAGACCTCGAAACTTTCGCGTGGCGACAGCGACACCGACAGTCCCGACAGCTTGGCGCGCGGATCGCCCGCCCAGCGGATTGTGCGCACTACCTCGCCACGGAACCAGATCACGTAATTGCGGAACAGGCGCGACAGCGGCACCACCAGCATGCCCGCCGCCTCTGGCCCCGCGCCCTGCGCGGCGGCCTCGGGCCACTCCTCGGCCAGATGGTCGGTGGCGTGGACGTCGTCACCGCGCGTATCCAGCCACGTCAGCAACTTCTCTACCACCTCGTCCGGCGGCGCGTCGCCAAACCGCACGATGCGCCCTTCGAACACCGCCACCGCGCCCGTGGCGCCCACCAGTGCCAGCAGGTCGTCGCCCTCGGCCTGGATCGCATCGACAAAGTCATCGGTATTGGCCATCGATGCCAGCAGCCGCGCCTGCCGCTGGCGCAACGCCAGCCGGTAGCTGGCCTCGGCGTGGTCCTCCTTGGCCTCCACCTGCAGCGACAGTACCTGCGCGATGTGCTCGCACGCGGTGCGCACCTCGAACGACGGCACGCGCGCCGTGTCGTGGTGGCACGAGATCAATCCCCACAGGCGGCCGCGCACGACGATCGACATCGACATCGACGCCCACGTGCCCATGTTCTTCATGTACTGCACATGCACGGGCGAGATGCTGCGTAGCGATGCGTAGGTCAGGTCGGTGGGCTTCCCGGTGTCCGGGTGCTGCGCGGGCACCAGTGGGGCGGCCACGTAGTCGGCGTCGGCAATCAGCCGGATACGGTTGCGCACGTACAGCGCGCGGGCCTGCTGCGGGATGTCGGATGCCGGAAAGCGCTGGCCCAGGTAGCTCGCGTAGCCGGGGTCCAGCGACTCGGCCAGCACGTGGCCGTGCCCTTCTTCGTCGAACGCGTACACCATGGTGCGGCCGAACCGCGTGATGCGATGCACTTCCTCGGCGGCCAGCCGGGCCAGCCCGTCCACGTTGTCCACGGCCTGCAGGCTGTTGATGAAGGTGCGCACCAGCGGGTAGATCGACGCGAACACATCGGCAGTACCGTGCGCGGGCTCGAACTCGACGATGTGCAGGCCCTGCCATACATGCACCACGATGGCCAGCGGCGACCTGCGGGTAGCGGCATCGGCCCGGCCGCGCGGATCCTCGATCGATCCGGCGTACAGCGGAATGCCCTCGATGTTCAACGTGGCCAGCGCGTCCAGCGCCAGCCGGGCGCCGTCGCCAATCAGCGCGGCCAGCGGCTGGCCCAGCAGTTGATCGGCCTGATCAGGGTCCTTGCCCGCCAGCAACGCCGTGTTGCGGCTGGCCTGGACGATGGTGCCCGCGGCATCGACGCTGACCAAAAAGCCGTGGGGCTGGATACCGCCGGGAATATGTATCGGTTCCTTGGCGCAATCCGCCGCCAGTGCAACCGGCGCGGACGTGGAATCGTGAACCATGCTTGCTCCGCCAGAAGGCATGCGCGGATTTTGGCACAGGCCCGTGCTGCCTGCCCGCTTTGTGTGGAATTGACCGCACCCCACGGGCCGCCCACAAGGCCGTCCGTAAAAGTTACAAGCCGCCCGCGTCACCCTCCGCTAGGTATCTACCCGCATCAGCCGGGCGTTATGTTGACAATCCATTTTCCGTGATCTACAACTTCGTACACAAACAAAAACGATTTTGTAGACAATTTTGTAGTCACAACGAAATCAGCGATGACCCGTGCATGTACGCGGGGCCACCAACGGAGACACCAAATGCCAGTGACAGCTTCACCCGCCGTCGATACCATCGGCACGCACGCCCCCGAAAGCAACGCCGTGATCAAGCCAGGCTACGACG
Organism: Cupriavidus pauculus; assembly: GCF_022179805.1. Lineage (GTDB taxonomy): Bacteria > Pseudomonadota > Gammaproteobacteria > Burkholderiales > Burkholderiaceae > Cupriavidus > Cupriavidus pauculus_E. Next base: position 192,663 of record NZ_BPUO01000003.1, read on the forward strand.
AGCGGCTGACCAATGAAGACCTTGCCCCGTTGCGCAAGCAGACCTGGGGCACGTACAACATTTTTGCGTTCTGGATGTCCGACGTGCACAGCGTGGGCGGCTACATCACCGCTGGCAGCCTGTTCGCGCTGGGCCTGTCGAGCTGGCAGGTGCTGGTGGCGCTGCTGATCGGCATCCTGATCGTGCAGTTCTTCTGCAACCTCGTGGCCAAGCCCAGCCAGGTCACCGGCACCCCGTACCCGGTGATCTGCCGCGCGTCGTTCGGCGTGCTGGGCGCCAATATTCCGGCCATCATCCGCGGCCTGATCGCGGTGGCCTGGTACGGCATCCAGACCTACCTGGCATCGAGCGCCTTCCTGGTGCTGGCGCTGCACTTCTTCCCATGGCTGGCACCGTATGCCGACCTGAAGCAGCACGGCTTCGCCGGGCTCTCCACGCTGGGCTGGGCCGCGTTCATGACGCTGTGGGTGCTCCAGGCGCTGGTGTTCTGGACCGGCATGGAGACCATCCGCAAGTTCATCGACTGGGCCGGCCCCGCCGTGTACGTAGTGATGATCGCGCTGGCCATCTGGCTGATCAACAAGGCCGGCATCGAGAACGTGAACTTCACGCTGAGCTTCCTGAAGTACCAGGGCTGGGATGCGGTGCCCGTGATGCTCAGCGCGATTGCGCTGGTGGTGTCGTACTTCTCGGGCCCGATGCTGAACTTCGGCGACTTCTCGCGCTATGCCAAGGACTTCAAGTCGGTGAAGCGCGGCAACTTCTGGGGCCTGCCGATCAACTTCCTGGGCTTCTCGCTGCTGGTGGTGGTGACCACGTCGGCCACGCTGCCGGTGTTCGGCAAGCTGATCACCGACCCGGTAGAGACCGTCAGCCATATCGACAACACGTTTGCGATGCTGCTGGGCGCGTTCACGTTCATGACCGCCACCATCGGCATCAACATCGTGGCCAACTTCGTCTCGCCTGCGTTCGACTTCTCCAACGTGTCGCCCAAGCACATCAGCTGGCGCACGGGCGGCATGATCGCCGCGGTGGCGTCGATCTTCATCACGCCGTGGAACCTGTACAACCACCCGACGATGATCCACTACACGCTCGACGTGCTGGGCGCGTTCATCGGCCCGCTGTTCGGCATCCTGATCTCTGACTTCTTCCTGGTGCGCCGCCAGCGCGTGGTGGTGGACGACCTCTACACCATGCGCAAGACCGGCCGCTACTGGTACAGCCGGGGCTATAACCCGACCGCCGTGGCCACCATGATTCCGTCGGCCATCGTCCCGGTGCTGTGCGTGGTGATCCCGACCTGGCAGTGGCTGGCCAACTACAGCTGGTTCATCGGCATGGGCATTGCTTTGGTCCTGTACCGCGTGCTTGCCGTGCGGATGATGCCGAGCCATGTGGCCGACGCCCACCAGGACTGATTTCCCCGTGAACGACACCATGAAAATCAAGATCATCAATCCGAACACCACGCAGAGCATGACCGAGAAGATCGGCCAGTGCGCCCGGGCCGTGGCCAGCAGCGACACCCGCATCGTGGCGGTCAGCCCGCGCATGGGCCCGGCGTCGATCGAAAGCCACTATGACGAGGCGCTGAGCGTGCCCGGCATCCTGGACGAGATCATGCTCGGCGAGCGCGAAGGCATCGACGGTTACGTGATTGCCTGCTTTGGCGACCCCGGCCTGTACGCCGCCCGCGAACTGGCGCGCGGCCCGGTCATCGGCATCGCCGAGGCCGCCATGCACGCCGCCAGCTTCATCGGCACCAGCTTCAGCGTGGTCACCACGCTGTCCCGCACCTGCAATATCGCCTGGCACCTGGCCGAGCGCTACGGCATGGAACGCTTCTGCCGCAACGTGCGCGCCAGCGACCTGCCCGTGCTGGACCTGGAAAAGCCGGGCTCCGACGCCCGCCGCATCATCACCGACGCCTGCCGCCAGGCGCTGGCCGAGGACCGCAGCGACTGCATCGTGCTGGGCTGCGCCGGCATGACCGACCTCTGCGAGGAAATCGCCGACGCCATCGGCGCCCCGGTCATCGACGGCGTGACCTGCGCGGTCAAGATGGCCGAGGCGCTGGTTTCAGTACGATTGGCGACGAGCAAGCGTGGTGATTGGGCCCGGCCGCTGCCGAAGGCTTATGCGGGGATGTTGAGTCACTATGCTTTGAACGGCTAGAAACGCTTTCGCCTTGCGTATGTTTGCTCCCCTCTCCCGCATCGCGGGAGAGGGGTTGGGGGTGAGGGCCTGGCGGTGCAAATTGCGACCAGTCGGCAAGCAGAACCTCAACGCCCTCACCCCCAGCCCCTCTCCCAGCGGGAAAGCGGAGCCACATAGGGGAATAAAGCTAGAGCGCAAATCAGCCCCTGCACCATTTTTGTGTACGATATGCACAATTTTTGTCATCACTCGCACCACACACCGCGAGATATCGTTCCGAAAATGGCAACCCGACGCAAGAAAGCCGCCGATACCGAATCGGCTGGCTTGCAGGACGGCACCGATGCCGTGGCGGCCGACGCCGCTGAATCGTCCGTCAACGAAGGCATCTACCAGGACCTGCTGAACGCGATCATGGAACACCGGCTGCTGGCCGGTACCAAGCTCGTGGAAGAGCGGCTGTGCGAAGTCACGGGTGCCAGCCGGGCACGGATTCGCCAGGTGTTCGCGCGGCTGGCCCACGAGAAGCTGGTCACGCTGGTACCCAACCGTGGCGCGTTTATCTCCAGCCCCAGCATCGAGGAAGCGCGCCAGGTCTTCCAGGCGCGCCGGCTGGTGGAGCCCGAGCTGGCCGGCCTGCTGGCCACCACGGCCAGCGCCACCCAGATCCGCACGCTGCGCCGGCATATCAAGCAGGAAGACGATGCCCGTACCCGCGGCGACCGCGCGGCCGTGATCCGCCTGTCCGGCGAGTTCCATATCGTGCTGGCCGAGATGGCGGGCAATGCGATCCTCGAAAAACTGATCCGCGAGATGGTGTCGCTGACCTGCCTGATCATCACGCTTTACGACCGGCCCGGTGCGCCAGCCTGCCCCGAGGACGAACACCGCGTGCTCGTCGACGCCATCGAGCAGCGCAATGCCGCCCAGGCACAGGCCATCATGTCCGAGCACCTGGCCCACATCGAAGGCTCGCTGGACCTGACCGTGCGCGAATCGGGCGCGCCCGATTTCTACAGCATCTTCAGCAAGGGCTGATCCCGAACCATGGACAAGCTGCTCGCGCTGCGGATGTACGTCGAGACGGTGGATGCCAAGGGCTTCTCGGCTGCCGCGCGCCGCATGAACCTGGCCACGTCGTCGGTCACGCGCACGCTGGACGGCCTGGAGGCATCGCTTGGCGCGGTGCTGCTGAACCGGTCCACGCGGCAGGTGACGGTCACCGAGGCGGGGGCCAGCTACTACCAGCATGCGCGCCAGATCCTGGAAGCGGTGGCCGAAGCCGATGCATCGATTGCCGACCATGGCGACCAGCCCGTCGGGCAGCTACGCGTGTCGCTGCCCGTGGCGTTCGGGCGTTGCTGCATTTCGCCGTACCTCGGTGCGTGGATGGCGCGCCATCCGCAGCTCGAACTCGATGTCGAACTGACCGACAGCATCGTCGATCTGCTCGGCGCGCGCGTGGACGTCTCCGTGCGGCTCGGCAGTGCGGCGGACTACGACAACGTGATCGCGCGCGAAGTCGGGCGCTTTCGGCGGCTGGTGGTCGCGAGTCCCGCTTACCTGGATCAGCATGACGTGCCCGGCGAGCCGGCCGACCTGGTCAACCATCGCTGCCTGCGCTTCAGCTTCGGGGCGCGCGAGCAGGCATGGACGTTCCGCCGCCACGATACCGACACCGCCACCGACGCAGATCCGCTTGCAGTCCCCGTCAACGGCCATTTCCGCAGCAACAACATCGAGGTACTGCGCGACATGGCGCTGGCGGGCGGCGGCATTGCGCTGCTGCCCGACTGGCTGGTCGATGGCGATATCGCCGCGGGCCGGCTGCGCGTGCTGTTCGACGACTGGTCGGTCACGCCGAACCAGTCCAGCTCGGTCGTCACCGCGCTGTACCTGCCGAACCAGCGCGGCTCGCGTCGCATCGCGGCCTTCCTCGACTTTCTGGCATCGCTGCCCGGCCCGACGGCAACGCGCGACTGATTGCGGCATCGCACGCTTTGCGCGGGGCGCAACGCTGAGTTGCGCCGCATTGTGCTTCCCGCAACGCCGCGCGGCACCTACGCTCTGGACACACGTAAACACATGTCCAGAGTCATGCAAACCCAAACCTCTCCCAACGTAGCGTCTCCCGGCGTCGCGCCGATGTCCGGCGCGCTGGTCGCCCTGTTCTCGCTGTGCGCCGGCGTACTGGTGGCCAACCTCTACTACGCGCAGCCCATCATCGAGCTGATCGCGCCGGCCGTGGGCCTGTCCGCGCAGAGCGCCAGCATCATCGTGTCGCTGACCCAGATCGGCTATGCGATCGGGCTGTTCTTCCTGGTGCCGCTGGCCGACCTGCTCGAAAACCGCCGCCTGCTTGCCATCAGCGGCATCGCTGCCGCCATGAGCCTGGTCGGCGCCGCGCTCTCGTCGCATCCCGGCCCGTTCCTGCTGGTATCGCTGCTGCTGGGCCTGAGTTCGGTCAGCGTGCAGATCCTGATTCCGCTGGCCGCGCACCTGGCGCCCGAGGCGCTGCGTGGCCGTACTGTCGGCACGATCATGGGCGGCCTGCTGTCCGGCATCCTGCTGTCGCGTCCGCTGTCCAGCATGGCGGCCCAGTTCCTGGGCTGGCGCGCAGTGTTCCTGGTGGCAGCCGCGATGACGCTGGTCACCGTGGCCATCATCATGATCACGCTGCCGCGCCGCGTGCCCCAGCACCGCGCCAGCTACGGCAGCCTGCTGGCCTCGTTGTGGCATCTGTTCACGCGCTACGCCGTCCTGCGCCAGCGCGCGCTGCTGCAGGGCCTGCTGTTTGCCGCGTTCAGCCTGTTCTGGACCGCCGTACCGCTGGAACTGGCCAGCCGCCATGGGCTGTCCCAGTCGCAGATCGGCATCTTCGCGCTGGTCGGTGCGCTGGGCGCCGTGGCCGCTCCCATCGCGGGACGGCTCGCCGATGCCGGCCACACCCGCGTGGCGTCGTTCGCGGCACTGATCGCCGCCGTGCTGTCGTTCATGCCCGGCCTCGTGGACGGTCCGGCCGGGCTGTACGGCCTGGCGCTGACCGGCGTCGTGCTCGACTTCGCGGTGCAGATGAACATGGTGCTGGGCCAGCGCGCGGTCTACGCGCTCGACGCCCACAGCCGCGCTCGCCTGAACGCGCTGTACATGACGGCGATCTTCGCCGGCGGCGCGGTGGGCTCGGCCGCCGCCAGCGCGCTGTACACGCATGCCGGCTGGCACGGCGTGGTGGCTGCTGGCAGCGGGCTGGCCGTGGTCGCGCTCGTGGTGCTGCTCGTGACGTCGAAACGCTGATCACATGGACTGTAGCCCCGCCGACAGCGTATGCGCAGACAGTGTGGCCGCAGTCCATCAGGACTGAATTGAACTTTGCACGACCGTTTCATAGACTCCAGCGCAACGTTGTTCGATCCGACGCATGGAGAGTTGCCGATGAAAGACGTGCTCGCACACATCATGCGCAGGAAGCTGGCCTACGCCAGGCTGCCGCTATTCGATCGCATGCGCGATCAGAGCCTGCCGCCACAGACACGGCTGGCCTTCATGCGCGGCTTCGCGTTCTTCGTCATGGCGTTTGGCGACCTGAACCGCTACGTCCTGCGCCGCGATCCACCGCGCGACGCGTATCAGGAACAGGTCAACGCCCACACGTACGAAGACGACCACCACTGGCCCTGGTATCTCGAAGACTTCGAGGAACTTGGCTGGGACCATGCCACGTCGGCCACCGATGCCATGCGCATGCTCTGGAGCGAAGACACGCACCGCAGCCGCGTGCTGATGTACGACCTGTGCGCCATCGTGGCCGATGCCCAGGGCCCGGAACGCCTGGCCGTGATCGAGGCCATCGAGGAAACCGGCAACGTGCTCTTTTCGCTCACCACGCCGCTGGCCGAGGCCGTCCAGTTGCGCATCGGCGCCGAACTGCGCTACCTGGGCGCCTACCACTTCGCGCTCGAATCGGGCCACATGCAGCACGCCGACCACCGCGCGCTGGCCAGCATCACGCTGAACGGCAACACTGCATCGCACTGGTCGACCGCGTCTTCGAGACGTTCACCGCCTGGACCCACGAGGCAGCCGGGCAGATCGACCTCGCCGCGGCCTGCCCGCCATATCGTCCATGCTGGTCGGCGGGGTTTTCCCGCACTGTCCCGTCAAGCAAAAAGGATGTCCCGGATAGTCAAACCGTAAGCCCCCATTCCTAGATACTTCGCTCGTCGCAGCCTGACCGCGAACGGTACAGGTATCTAGGAGATGGTGTCATGTCGGGACTTCGTTCCACGCATCCTCAAACATCGGCCGGCACCCGCCGCGCCTCGCGCCACTATCCGTGGCTGGTTTTTGCGCTGAGCTTCGGCCTGCTGCTGAGCGACTACATGTCGCGGCAGGTGCTCAATGCGCTGTTTCCGCTGCTCAAGGCCGAATGGGCGCTCAGTGATGCCAGCCTTGGCGCACTGGGCGGCGTGGTGGCGCTGATGGTGGGCCTGCTGACGCTGCCGCTGTCGATCCTGGCAGACCGCTGGGGCCGCGTGCGCAGCCTGACGCTGATGGCCGCGCTGTGGAGCCTGGCCACGCTGGGCTGCGCGGTGGCCAGTTCGTATGGCGAGATGTTCGTTGCCCGGCTCTGCGTGGGCATCGGCGAAGCCGCCTACGGCAGCGTGGGCATCGCCTTGGTCCTGTCCGTCTTTCCGCGCCACCTGCGCGCCAGTCTCAGTGCCGCATTCATCGCCGGCGGCGCGTTCGGATCGGTGCTGGGCATGGCGCTGGGCGGCCTGATCTCGGCCTGGCTCGGCTGGCGTTTCGCGTTTGCGGGCATGGCGCTGTTCGGACTGGTGATGGTGGGCTTCTATCGCCTCGTCGTCACCGAGCCGCGCCTGCAGGCCCAGCGTGCCGCACTGGGCGAGCCAGCCACTGTCGAAGCCCCACGTGGCGCCATGCCGCTGCGTGCGCTGTGCAACGCGCTGTTCGCGTCACGATCCATCCTGTGCGCCTATGCGGGCAGCGCGCTGCAACTGCTGGTCATGGGGTCGCTGCTGGCGTGGATGCCGAGCTACCTGGGCCGCTACTACGCGATGAGCACCGAGCATGCCGGCCTAGGCGCCGCGGGCTTCGTGCTGGCAGGTGGTGCCGGCATGATCGTGTGCGGCGCACTGACCGACCGCGTGGCACGCACCAGGCCCGCACGCAAATGGCTGATGGCCGTGACGTACAGCGTGCTCTGCTTCGTACTGCTGGGCGCCGCGTTCCATCTGCCGCCGGGCACCGCGCAACTGGCACTGGTGGCGGCCGGCATGATGCTGGCCGGCGGCAGCGCGGGCCCGGCCAGCGCCGCCGTGGCCAACCTCACCGATCCCAGCATCCACGCCAGCGCGTTCGCCACGCTGACGCTGGCCAACAACCTGCTTGGCCTGGCGCCGGGACCGTTCTTCACAGGCGTGCTGGCCGATCACATCGGCCTGGCCGCCGCGCTGCAGTGGCTGCCGCTGACCGGCCTGATCGCCGCCTTCTGCTTCCTGGCCGGCCGCCGCACCTACGCGGCGGACGTGCAACGGCTAGGCCAGCGCCGCCGCTCCGCGTGAATGCGGCGACACCGTTCCAAACCCGTCGAGAACAACATGTCCCTGTCCCCCGCCTTGTCCCCCGATACCACCGTGTTGCTGGTGCCCGGCCTGCGCGAATACGTGCCCGACCACTGGCAGACCCTGCTGCAGGCCGATCTGCACGCCATGCGGCAACCCGTTGCGTCGGTGTCGCCGCTCGAACACGACAAGCTCAGTTGCGGCGCGCGCATCGCGGCACTCGACCGTGCACTTGCCGCCATCGACGGCCCGGTGCTGCTGGCCGCGCACAGTGCCGGCGTGATGATCACCGGGCATTGGGCCCGGCAATTGCATCGCCACCTGGCACCCGGCAAGATCGTTGGCGCATTGCTGGCCACCCCCGCCGACCTGGAATCACCCATGCCCACCGGCTACCCTGAAATCGACACGCTGGCGCACCACGGCTGGCTGCCGGTGCCACGCACGCCGCTGCCGTTCCCCACATTGCTCGCCGCCAGCCGCAACGATCCGCTCGCATCGTACGAACGCGCTGCCGGCATGGCACGCGACTGGGGCAGCGCAATAGTGGACCTGGGCCACGTCGGCCATCTGAACCCAGCCGCCGGCTTCGGTCCGTGGCCCGACGCCATGCCATTGCTGGCGCGGCTGGCACGCTGAAACGCGCCCTCGCATCCCCCCATTACCCACGCAGCAAACCCTCAAAACACAAGACCACACGGAGACAGTTTCATGAATTACAAGGGCATGGCCGCGGCCGTACTGCTCACCTGCATGGGCGGCGCCTTCGCGCAATCGAACGTCACGCTGTATGGCGTGGCCGACATCAACGTCGAATATGTGAATCACCTTGGCGCCGTGCCCACGGCGGCCAACGGCTTCAACCCGGGGCCATCCAACAACGCATACCGCATGAACTCGGGCGGCATGGCCGGCTCGCGCTGGGGCATGCGTGGCACCGAGGACCTGGGCGGTGGCCTGAAGGGTCTGTTCGTGCTGGAAAGCGGCTTCAACCTGGACAGCGGCACGATGCAGCAGAGCGGCCGCCTGTTTGGGCGCCAGGCATTCGTGGGCGTGCAGAAAGCGGCCATCGGGCAGATCAGCCTGGGCCGCCAGTACACGTCGATGTTCGAGGCGCTGGCCAATTTCTCGCCCACCGCGTACGCCACGCAATACGAACCGGTGGTGCTGCAATCGGGCGCCAACTTCCGCGAGGACAACACCATCAAGTACACGGGACAGTTCGGGCCGGTGACCGCGCTGGCGCACTGGTCGTTCGGCACAGGCCTGGCGCTGCCGGCATCGGTGGGCATCCCCACGCCAATCGGCGGCAACGGCGAAGTGCCGGGCGCGTTCCGTCGCGACACCGCGTATGGCGCCGCCGTGGCGTATTCGGGCGGCCCGTTTGGCGTGACGGTTGGCTACGACCAGTGGAATCCCACCATCGGCGCCAGCAGCGGCACCATGCGCAAGGCCGCGGTGGGCGCCAGCTACACAGTGAACAACACCGTGAAGATCATGGGCGGCTACCGCTGGGGACAGAACAAGAACGCGGCGGGCAGCATCATCCAGCGCGATGATTTCTACTGGATCGGCGCCAACTACCAGGTCACGCCGGCGGTTGGCCTGACGCTCGAATACAACTACGACGACATGAAGAACCTGTTCGGCGCCAACGCCCCGAACCCGTGGCAGATTGCCTTCGTGGCCAACTATTCGTTCTCCAAGCGCACGGACCTCTACCTGTCCACGGCCTACGCCAAGAACGCCGGCCTGATGCTCGAATCGCTGGGCACGGTCTACGCCAACAGCCTGTCGCTGGGCAACAGCTACGCGCTGGCCAACGGCCAGAGCAACATGCTTGGCGTGGCCGTGGGCATTCGCCACAAGTTCTGAGTTCATGCGGGGGACGGCGCTGCCGCCTGGATGAACGCGTACCCCTTGGGTGGCACGCGCCGCGCTTCGTTTGGCCACACCGGCATTGCGTGCCGGCGTGGCCTTTTTTGCTGTCAGGCGTCGGCATCGTCCGGCGTGCCGTGTCCGGCCCGCCACTTCGACACGCTGCAGCCGAACCGCGCCGCAAACCAGCGCGAGAACGCGCTCAGCGACGAGAAGCCCAGCAGGGTAGCCACCTCCGACAACGGCCGCGCGCGGTTGGCGATATAGCGAGTGGCCAGGCTGGCACGCGCCTCGTTGACGATATCGGAATAGGTCACGCCATCCTGCGCCAGCCAGCGATGCACGGTGCGACGGTCCACGCCGAGCTGCTGCGCCACGCGGTCCACCGAGCACATGCCGCTTGGCAGCAGCGCATGCACGAGCTTGCGCACCTTGTCGGTCATGCTGGTGTCCGACTGCGCCAGCAGCGTGCCCAGGTAGCGCTTCACCTGCTGCGCCATCACCGGATCGTACGAAGGCAGCGGCGCCTCCAGGTCGCTCGCCACGCAGACGATACCGTCGAAGTCCTGGCTGTACAGCGCCGGCATGCCAAACACGCGCAGGCAGGTGGTCTGGCTGTCGGGCGCCGTATGCGTGAAGCAGATGCTGCGCGGGCGCCATGCCGGCCCCAGGAACAGCGTGAGCATGCGGAACATCACCCCCGCCGCCAGTTCCGTGGCCTGCCGCGACGCGCCGCCCGTATCGGTCAGGATATGCAGCCGGATCAGCACAATGTCGTCGATCTCTTCCACGCGCATGGCCAGCGCCTCGTTCTGCAGGCCCATGTACCGCACCATCGACTCCAGCGCGCGCCGCAGCGTGGGTTCCTCGCGCACCACGAACGCCAGCGGCCCCAGGTTCGAGAACTGCCGCAGCTCGGCCATGCGCAGCCCGAAGTCGTCCACGTTTGCAGCGCTGGCCGATGCCTCCAGCAGCCGGTCCACCAGCGCCGCCGGAATGCGGATATCGGGGTCCAGCAGCGCGTTGCGGCTGATCCTGGCGGCACGCAGCATCTGGTGGGGATCGAGCCCCACAGCCCGCGCCACATCCACGTAGTTGGTCAGGCTCGCGCTGCGCAGAAAGTAGGACATCGTGTTTTCCCGGAGTGTCCCGAAATGTAAATCCAGCGTCCCCGATCGTCAAATTGCCGCGCACCGTTCGCCGATACTTCGGGCACTGGCACACACCCTACAAAACAGGAGACACAGATGCAGTTCCTCGACGATTCCCTGCACCCCGAGAACATGGACAAGGTGGTCATCACCGTGGCCCCGTACGGCCCCGAGTGGATGCCCGAGGACTTTCCGGAAGACATCCCCGTCACGATGGAAGAACAGGTACAGAAGGCGGTGGACTGCTACAACGCCGGCGCCACCGTGCTGCACCTGCATGTGCGCGAACTGGACGGCAAGGGCTCGAAGCGCCTGTCCAAGTTCAACGAGCTGATTGCCGGCGTGCGCGCTGCCGTTCCCGACATGATCATCCAGGTGGGCGGCTCGATCTCGTTCGCCCCCGAGAACGAAGGCCAGGCCGCCGTGTGGCTATCCGACGACACGCGTCACATGCTGGCGAACCTGACGCCCGCGCCGGACCAGGTGACCGTGGCCATCAACACCACGCAGATGAACATCATGGAGCTGCTGTACCCCGAGTACCTGGCCGGCACATCGCTGTCCAACCCGGCGTACATCGAGGCTTACCGCGAGATGACCGTGCCGGCCGGCCCGGGCTGGGTGGAGGAACACCTGCGCCGCCTGTCGGCCGCGGGCATCCAGCCGCATTTCCAGCTCACCGGCATCCACGCGCTGGAAACGCTCGAACGCATGGTGCGCGCCGGGGCGTACAAGGGGCCGCTGAACCTGACGTGGATCGGCATCGGCGGCGGCTTCGACGGCCCGAATCCGTTCAACTTCTTCAACTTCATCCATCGCGCGCCGGACGGCTGCACGCTGACCGCCGAGTCGCTGCTCAAGAACGTGCTGCCGTTCAACATGATGGCCATGGCGATGGGGCTGCACCCGCGCTGCGGCATCGAGGACACGATCATCGACCAGCACGGCAACCGCATGACGTCGGTGCAGCAGATCGAGCAATGCGTGCGCGTGGCGCATGAACTGGGCCGCGAGATTGCGTCGGGCAAGGAAGCGCGCCGCATCTACCGCATCGGCACGTGGTACGACAGCGCGGACGAGACGCTGGCCGCGCACGGCATGCTGCCGAACCGCCAGTCCGGCCAGAAGAACCTGCCGCTGCGCCGCGTCGCCTGACCGATCCAGCCGAACGCACTACCCGCCCCGTCATGCGATATCCCTCCGATAGCACGCCGCCCGCCAACCCCTGCATCAACATCTGCCGCATGGACAGCGCGCGCAGGTATTGCCAGGGATGCGGCCGGACTTCGACCGAAATCGGCCTGTGGGACGGCATGACCGACGCGCAGCGTGCCTTCGTGCTGGCCGCGCTGCCCGCGCGGCGCAAGCGTCCTGCCGCGCCCGGCCAGCCCTGAGGCACACCCTTTCCCCGGCGACGCGCCGCACACCGCATGCGGCGCGCGCCAGACGCCTTTTTCCGGGTCTGCCAGTCCCAACGCAAAGACACTTTCCTGTTCAGCCCGATGCGGGCAGGTCCGGCCTTCTACACCTCACAAGACCTATCATGGAGACAACCATGCCGAACCAACCTGCCCTTCTCCGCGTGCGCCGCGCCGCCGTGGCGGCCATGCTGACGCTGGTGATGCCCGCCGCCATGGCGTGGACCAGCAAGCCCGTGCGCGTGCTGGTGCCCGCGCCCGCCGGCGGCACCATGGATGTCATGGCCCGCGTGCTGGCCGAACAGCTTGCCGCCGACCTGGGCCAGCCCGTGGTCGTCGACAATAAGCCCGGCGGCGGTGGCGCCATCGCCATCAACACGCTGCTGGTCGCGCCCGCCGATGGCCAGACCATCATGGTCACGGCCACCAACGTGCTGACCGAGGTGCCGCAGGTGCAGAAGACCCCCTACGACACCATGAAGGACATCCGTCCGCTGGCCGCCGTGGGCCGCTCGCGCATGGTGCTGGTGGGCACGCCCAACCTGCCGGCCAAGGACCTCAAGAGCCTGATCTCGTATGCGCGCGCCAATCCGGGCAAGCTCAGCTTTGCCTCGTACAGCGCGGGCACCGCGTCGCACTATGCGGGCGCCATCCTGAACCAGGAGGCGGGCATGGACCTGCAGCACGTGCCGTTTGCCGGCTCCGGCCCCGCGCTGGCCCAGGTCATGGGCGGGCAGATTCCGCTCATGTACGACGGCATGGTCACGTCGCTGCCGATGATCCGCGCCGGCAAGCTGCAGCCGTACGCCGTGGCATCGAAGAACCGCTCGCCGATGCTGCCCCAGGTGCCCACGTTTGCCGAACTGGGCTATCCCGACATCGACTTCAGCAACTGGGTGGGCGTGATCGCATCGGCGCAGGTGCCGGCCGAAGTGGCGCAGAAGATCCGGGGCGCCGTGTACAAGGCCGCCGCCAACCCCAAGGTGCGCGAGCGCCTGGAGACGCTGGGCTACGAACCGATGCCGCCGCAGTCGCTGCAAGACCTGAACCAGTCCCTGCACGCCGAATACGACCGCAACGCCGGCATCGTCAAGACGTTCCACATCAAGCCTTGACCGGGCTTTTGGGTATTTGCAAACGGCTCCATCCTGACCTATAGTTATCCTTATGGCTAACTATCAAGTTCCGGTGAGCGACGTGTTCCACGCGCTCGCCGATCCCACTCGCTGCGCTATCGTTGCCGCGCTGGTTACCGGCGCGCAGACGGTTTCGGCCCTGGCAGCGCCATTCGACATGGCGCTGCCGTCGTTCCTGAAGCACGTAACGGTGCTGGAACGCAGTGGGCTGATCCGCACCAGCAAGGCCGGGCGCACGCGCACGTGCGAGCTGGTGCCGGCAACGCTTTCGCAGGCCGAGCAATGGCTGGCCGAACAGCGCGCCGTATGGGAAGCCAGATCCGACAGCATGGTCGCATTCGTCGAACGACTTCATCAGGAGGAGCAAGCCCATGCAGCAACAAGACGCCGCTGAATCCCGCGACCTCGTTATCTCGCGCGTCCTGCGCGCACCCCGTGCCGCGCTGTGGCGCGCCTGGTCCGACCCCGAACTGCTCAAGCAGTGGTGGTGTCCCAAGCCCTGGACCACCGAGGTCCGCGCCTTCGACATGCGGCCGGGCGGCGCCTTCCACACGATCATGCTGGGCCCCGACGGCGGCGTCAGCGACAACCCCGGCTGCTTCCTGGAAATCGTGCCCGCCGAACGCCTGGTGATGACGTCGATGCTGACCGGCGACTGGCGCCCGCAGACGCCGTGGCTGGGCTTTACCGCGATCATCACGATGGAAGACGAAGGCGACGGCTGCCGCTACACCGCCCGCGTGATGCATCCCGACGAAGCCACGCGCGACAAGCACGAGGAAATCGGCTTCTTCGACGGCTGGAACACGGTCATCGGGCAGCTCGAAGAGTTTGCGGCCAACCTGCGCTGAGCCGCGCCTATAACGGCAGCAACGCGGTGCGGGCCGCCGCCAGCACCTCGTTGCCCAGCCCTTCCAGCAGCGACGACGCAGCGCGCGCGTACTGCCAATGCAGCGGCACGTCGAGCGGCGTGCCATCCACCAGTTCGACCAGCGTGCCCGCCGCCAGATGGTCCTCGATCATCGACTGCGGATGCATGCCCCAGCCCATGCCCGCCAGCGCCGCCGTGACGAACGCGTGCGACGACGGCAAGGCATGGCGCGGCAACTGCACGTGCCGATGGCACAGCCGGCTGACCCAGCGTGCCTGCAATTCGTCCTTGGCGTTGAACACCAGGCTTGACGCCTGCGCCAGCGTGCCAGGACCCACGCCGGCCGAAAAATGGCGCGCCACGAAGTCCGGACTGGCGGCCGCCACATAGCGCATGGCGCCAAGCGGCTGGCTGTTGCAACCGGCGGCCGGCCGCGCCGTGGCCGTCACGGCAGCCAGCACCGCCCCGCCGCGCAGCCATTCGGTGGTGTGGTCCTGGTCGTCCACCGCCACCTCCATCAGCACCGGATGCCGCGCCGCGAACGTGGCCAGCGGCTGCGCCAGCCACGTGGCCAGGCTGTCCGCGTTCACCGCCACCGGCAATGCCACGCGCGCCTCACCCTGTGGCGCCAGCGCCGGCAGCGCGCCGTACAGTTCCTGCTCCAGCAGCCGCACATGATCGACGTGCTGGCACAGCCGACGGCCGGTCTCGGTCGCCCGGCAAGGGTTGTCGCGCACTACCAGCGCGCAGCCCACGCGCTCCTCCAGCGCCCGGATGCGCTGGGAGATGGCCGATGGCGTGACGTGCAGCGCGCGGGCCGCCCGCTCGAAGCTGCCTTCGCGGACAACCGCGGCCAATGCCGAAAGCGCGGCGTAATCGAGCATGATTTAGTTTTACTAATGGTGATGAAGACAGATTAGTTTGTCTTCACAGCGCTGTAATGGCAAGCTGCGCGCCATGAATCCTTCCGACATCGCCGCCTCTCCGCTGCTCCCCGCCTTGGCCCCCGGCCTGGCCGTGCTGGTCCAGGGCCTCGTCCTGAGCCTGGGCCTGATCGTCGCCATTGGCGCGCAGAACGCCTTTGTGCTGCGCCAGGGGCTACGCCGCCAACACGTGGGCAGTGTTGTGCTGCTCTGTGCACTGGCCGATGCGTTGCTGATCGCGGCCGGCGTGATGGGCATGGCCCGCGCGCTGGGCGACCGGCCGGCACTGGCGGCGGCGCTGGCGCTGGCCGGCGCCGTGTTCCTGGCCTGCTACGGGTGGCGCGCATGGCGCCGGGCCGGCGAACAGCATGCGCTGCGGGCCACCGAGGACCGCGCTGCGGCCACGCGCGGCGCAGTGCTGGCGCAGGCGCTGGCTTTCACCCTGCTCAATCCGCATGTCTACCTGGACACCGTGCTGCTGGTAGGCAGCATCGGCGCCCAGCAGCCGGCATCGATGCGTAGCTGGTTCGTGGCTGGCGCGAGCTGCGGCAGCCTGCTGTGGTTCGGCGCGCTTGGCTTTGGCGCACGGTGGCTCGCGCCGTGGTTTGCCAGCCCGCGCGCCTGGCAAGTACTGGACCGGCTGGTCGGCGCGACCATGCTGGTGCTGTCGGCGCTGCTGGTGCATCACGCCATCGGCGAATTCCGGGCGCTGACGTGGCTCTAGGCTGGTAAGCAAAAAAAAGCCGCCCGGCATGCGAACACATGCGGGCGGCGTCAGTTTTCCCGTTTGCCTCAGGCTGCTTGTCGTTGCCGCAGCAGCTTCTTGTCGATCTTGCCCACGCTCGTCTTCGGAATCGCCGTGACGAACGCGATGCGGTCGGCCTCGGGCACCGCGAACTTGCTCAGGCGCTGGGCGTCCACGTAGCCCAGCAGCACCGTGCGGATCCGCTGCGCATCCACCTCGATGCCAGCCGCGCGCACCACATAGGCCATCGGCCGTTCGCCCCAGCGCGCATCGGGCACGCCCACCACCGCGCATTCCTGCACGCCGGGTACCTGCGTGACCAGGTTCTCGATCTCGATCGACGACACCCATTCGCCGCCGGTCTTGATCACGTCCTTGAGCCGGTCCACGATCTGCACGAAGCCGTCCTCACCCCTGAC
Organism: Cupriavidus pauculus; assembly: GCF_022179805.1. GTDB lineage: Bacteria > Pseudomonadota > Gammaproteobacteria > Burkholderiales > Burkholderiaceae > Cupriavidus > Cupriavidus pauculus_E. Next base: position 208,949 of record NZ_BPUO01000003.1, read on the forward strand.
CGCCACGTCCTGCGTGTGCAGGTAGCCGTCGGCCCACAACTCTTCCGACGCTGATGGCTTGCGGAAGTACGAACGGGTCAGGTACGGCGCGCGCAGCACAATCTCGCCCTGCGCCTTGCCGTCGTGCGGCACCTCGCGCATGTCCGGGCCGACGATGCGGAAGTCAGCCAACGGCACCGGCCGCCCCGTGGCGCAGCGCATGCGCACCTCTTCCGCACGGCTTTGTGGCACGCATCCGGGCGGCAACTGGGCCAGCGCCACGATGGGACCGGTCTCCGACATGCCATAGCCCGCGAAAATGTCGATGCCTCGCGCCAGCGCTGCCTCGCACAGCACGGGCGGCAGCGCCGACCCGCCGATGATCATCTTCCAGCCGCCCAGGTCGTGGTCGCCCTCGTTGGCCGCTTGCAGCAGCATCTGCAGGATGGTCGGCACGCAGTGCGAGAACGTGACCTTCTCCGTCTGGCGCAGGTGCAGCAGTGCTGCCGGCACATAGCGGCCCGGCAGCACCGTGCGCAGTCCCAGCATGATCGCCACGTACGGCATGCCCCACGCCATCACGTGGAACATCGGCGTAATCGGCATATACACGTCTTCGCGGTGCATACGCTGGCCTTCGCGCGGCGCGCAGAGGCTGGTGGCCGTGGTCAGCGTGTGCAGCACGATGTCGCGATGGCTGTAGCAGACGCCCTTGGGGTCTCCGGTGGTGCCCGTCGTGTAGAACGTGGTGGCCTTGGTGCGCTCGTCGAAATCGGGGAATTCGTACGCGGCCGACGCATCGGCAAGCAGCGCCTCGTATTCGCCGTCGAACGGCAGCGTGCCCGGCGCCACGTCCTGGCCGTCGGCCATCAGCACGAAGCGCGGCTGGCGCACCAGGTCGTCGCGGATCTGCTCCAGCACCGACACGAAGTCCGGATGCACCAGCACGACGTCGGCGCCGGCGTCGTTCAGCGTGTACAGGATCTGCTGCGGTGATAGCCGCACGTTCACCGTGAACAGCGTGGCGCCCATCATCGGCACACCGAAGTAGCACTCCAGGTAGCGATGGCTGTCCCAGTCCATCACGGCCACGGTGGAACCGTGCCGCACGCCCAGCGCGCCAAGCGTGTTGGCCAGCCTGCCCAACCGCCGGTTGAAATCGCGGTAGGTGTAGCGCATGTCGCCGCGATAGCTGATTTCCTGCGCACCGTGCAGGCTCATTGCGTTGATCAGCAATTGCTTGACCAGCAGCGGGTAGGCGTAAGCCGAGGGTGTGGATACGACGAGGTTGTCTTTCATGCCTGCTCTGTCCTTCAGTACGGCACGCCGCCGACGATGCCGGCGCGCTCCATCTTGCGGTGGCATGGCGCGTAGTCCATCACCGCGTAGTGCTGCGTGGCGGTGTTGTCCCAGATCGCCACGCTGTTCGGTTCCCAGCGCCAGCGCACCTGGAACTCGGGGATATACGCCTGCGACACCAGGTAGCGCAGCAGATCGGCGGCACCGGGATTGGCGTCCTGGCCGTAGCGCACGCGCGCGGCCGTGTGGTAGTTCGTGAAGTGCGTGGTGAAGCCGTTCACGTACAGGATCTTTTCGCCGGTATCCGGATGCGTGCGCACCACCGGGTGTTCGGCATCGGGGTACTGCGCCTTCAGCGCGAGCCGCTTCTCGATCGGCATGGCCGCGCCGAAGCTGGCCTCGATGCTGTGACGCGCGCGCAGGTCGGCGATCTGCGCCTTGACCGTGTCGGGCAGCCGTTCGTAGGCCAGCGCCATGTTGGCCCACATCGTGTCGCCGCCCACGGGCGGGCACTCCACGCAGCGCAGCACGGCGCCGAACTGCGGTGCGTCGCGCCACGTGGTGTCCGAATGCCAGCAGTTCTCGTAGCGGTCGTTCGGCTGGTCGGGCCGCTTGTAGATGCGCACCAGGCCCGGATGCTCGGGGTCGCTGCCCGCCACGGGGTGATCTTCCAGCTCGCCGAATCGGCGTGCGAATGCCACGTGCTCGGCGCGGCTGAACTGCTGGTTGCGCAGGAACAGCACGCGGTGGCGCAGCAGCTGCTCGCGAATCGCGCCGAACAGGTCGTCGTTGCGCGCGGCTTCGGCCAGATCGACACCCACCAGCTCCGCGCCCAGCGCGCAGCTCAGTTGTTGGACTTTCACGGCAGTCTCCTCAGATGACGAAGATCGAAGAACCGGTGGTCTTGCGCGACTCCAGGTCGCGATGCGCCTGCAGCGCGTCTTCCAGCGCATAGCGCTGGTTGATCTCGATGCGGATGCGGCCCGCGCCCACGTGGTCGAACAACTCGCCCGCCAGCTCGGCCTTCTCGCCGGGGTCGGCAATGTAGTCGGCCAGCGCCGGCCGCGTGACGTAGACCGATCCCTTCATCGCCAGCAGCACCGGATCGAACGGCGGAATCGGACCCGACGCCGTGCCCACGCACACCAGCAGGCCGCGCCGCTTGAGCGAATCGAGCGACGCCATGAAGGTGCTCTTGCCCACGCTGTCGAACACCACGTTGGCGCCCACGCCATCGGTCAGTTCGCGCACGCGCTGCGCCACGTCCTCGTGGCTGTAGTTGATGATGTGCTGGCAGCCATGAGCGCGCGCGATCTCGGCCTTTTCCTCGGTCGATACCGTACCGATCACATTGAGCCCCAGCAGCCGCGCCCATTGCGACACGATCAGCCCGACGCCGCCCGCCGCCGCGTGCAGCAGGATGGTGTCGCCCTTGCGGAACGCGTGGATGCGGCGCATCAGGTAGGCCGACGTCAGCCCGCGCATGGTCATGGCCGCCGCCGTCTCGAAACCGATGGTCTCGGGCAGGCGGATCAGCGGCGCGGCCGGCACGATGCGTTCGGTACTATAGGCGCCCAGCGTGTTCAGGAATCCGGTATAGGTCACGCGGTCGCCCACGGCCACGTTGGCCACGCCATCGCCCACGGCCTGCACCACGCCGGCAGCCTCGACGCCCATGCCAGCCGGCAGCGGAACCGGGTAGGTGCCATTGCGGAAGTACGTGTCGGCGTAGTTCAGGCCCACCGCCACGTGGCGGATGCGAATCTGACCGGGCCCCGGATCGCCCACCTCAGCGTCTTCGTAGCGAAGCACCTCGGGGCCACCGGTCTCATACATGCGCACTGCCTTTGCCATGGGAATCATCTCCAGAATCGGTTGGCGCCGCAACGCGCGCCGCCATGTCGACAATCTAGGATTCCGGCGGCCCGGCTGCTTTGCAGCGGCCCCGCGCCACTTTGCATTTCATGCCACGGCCACCTATCATCGCGGCAAAGACGCGTTGGCGCCCCAGCCATGTGACGCGCGAAAAACAGAAGCGGAGACAGACTTGAGAGCCCTGGTACGCGCGGTGGCGTTGACCAATTTCTTCGAGATCGCCCACGACCTCGGGCTCAACGCCGTGCCCCTGCTGCGCACCGCGCGCCTGAGCCGCGCGCTGCTGGCCGACCCCGAGCAGCGCATCCCGGCCGAGGCATGCGCCGGCCTGCTCGAAGCCGCCGCCGAGGCATCGGCCTGCCCTACGTTCGGGCTGCGAATGGCGGAATCACGGCAGTTGTCGGACTTCGGCGTCATGAGCCTGCTGATCAGCCAGCAGGCCACGTTGCGCGACGCGCTGGAAACCATCATCCGCTACCGGCATCTGGTCAACGAGTCGGTAGCGATCCTGCTCGAACCCTCAGGCAAGGTGGTGATCATCCGCCAGGAAGTGGTGCTCGATACGCCATCGCGCCAGGCCACGGAACTGGCGCTGGGCGTGGTGTTCCGGCTGTGCCGCACGCTATTGGGGCCACAGTGGCACCCGCTGAGCGTCAATTTCACGCACGCCGCGCCGCCAGACACGCATGTGCATCGGCGCGTGTTCGGCTGTCCGATCGAATTCGGCAGCGAGTTCAACGGCATCGTCTGCCTGGCCGCCGACCTGGCCGTGCCCAACCCCACCGGCAACGCCGCCATGGCGCGGCACGCCGAGCGCGTAATCGAAGCGTTGCCGCGCGTAAATGATGTCTCGCTCGCACGCGAGGTGCGCAATGCCGTATACCTGATGCTGCCGATGGGCCGCGCCACCAGCGAGGCGGTGGCGCAGGGGCTGGGCCTGACGCTGCGCACGATGCAGCGCCAGCTCGATGCGTCGGGCGAAACGTTCTCCGACATCGTCAACAGCGTGCGGCGCGACCTGGCCCAGCGCTATGTGGCAAATCCCGACTACTCGCTGCTGCGCGTATCCGAACTGCTCGGCTACGGCTCGGCGGCGTCGTTCACGCGCTGGTTCTCGGCGCAGTTCGGCGAGGCGCCGGTCGTCTGGCGGCGCCGGCATCGCATCACGGGGCATCCGGCGGACGCAGCCGGACCTGGTTGCTCTTGATCACGTCCAGCACGGCGGCCGTCATCAGCGCCGTGGACAGGCCGAACATCAGGATGCCCTGGGCTGACTCGATCGGCCCCAGCATGCGCCAGCGCGCGGACATCACGATGTCGCCATAGCCCAGCGTCGCGAAGTTCACGGCCGAGTGATAAAGCGCCGCGCCTAGGTTGTCGAATTCGCCGAGCAACAGGAACAGCAGCGCCCACAGCACCATCTGCGCGAAGTTGCACAGCAGCGTCAGCACCATCACGGCCGATAGCAGCGCCACGTCCAACCACAATGGCTTGCTGCCCTGCCATTCGCGCTGGAAGCTTGCGTAGCGGCGCAGACACAGCGCCACGGCCATGCATTGGAGCAGCAGGCACAGCAGCATGACCGGCGCGGCAACCAGCAGGTGCAGTTGCATGGCGACTCCTTCCCGGCTTTCCCCCGGCTCACGCCGGCACCGGCGTGCGCGGCCGGTCCAGCAACGCGATCATCAGCCACGCGTACAGCGATACGCCGATGAACAGCCCCATGCGCACCATGAACGCCTGGTAGACATCTTTGCCGGCGGCACTGTCCGCCACCGACTGCCCCAGCAGGATGATCATCGTCACCAGGCTGTTGAGCCAGAAGCCCGGCGACAGCGCATCGGGTCGCAGCCGGAACAGCCGGCGCGCCACCAGCAGCGCGAACAGCAGCATCCAGAGGAAGAACATCCACAGGTGGACGAACAGCCCCAGCGCCAGCCAGCACGCAATGGCCAGCACGCCGCCCATCAGTGTCGATCCCACCAGTTCCAGCGCGGCGCCGCGCGCCGTGGTGCAGCTCTGCCGCCCCAGGCTCACCGCCTTCATGATGATCGGCAGGTAGGCCGCCGGGTCGGCCATGGCCAGCAGGAACGGCGGCATGACCACCAGCGTGGCGCGCAACGCATCGCGGTCGGCATCGGGCGATACATCGGGCGCCTTGCGTGCCCCGGCCGCGCCGCCGCGCTCGGGCACCAGCACGTAGCAGACGCCCAGCGCCAGCACCGCCAGCAGCAGGCCGCGCGTCAGCGCGCCGACCACGGTCAGCGCCAGCGCGCTGCTGGCCGTGCCGGCTGCCGATATCAGCGTGACGCCGGCCGCCAGGAACGTCGACACCAGCCCGTTGCCGCCGCGTAGGCCGTAGCGGAATGCCAGGAACAGGCATAGCCCCGTCATCAGCACGCCGGCCAGCGGCGCGTGGCGCAGGAACGGCACCAGCAGCATGCCGCTGCCGGTCGTCAGCGCCACCATCAATGCCATGCCCAGCGCGCCGCGCAATGGCAACGGCCGGTCGAGCGTGGCGAACAGGAACACGGCCAGCACCGGCGCCATGACCGGCACCGGCCATTGCAGGCCGAAGCTGATGACCAGGCAGCCCGCGGTGCCCAGCGCCAGCCGCAGCGCGCGGCGCGCCATCACCCCACGGATATCGGAAGCGGCGTCAGTAGACATACGACAGCCAGCTCATTACGCGCAGGTACGCACGGCCCAGCCAGTTCAGCGGATTGCCCTCGGTGGGAAACGCCATCACCTCGGCCTGGCCACCCACGCGCACGCCTTGCAGCGTCGGCAACTGGTTGGGGTCGATGTCGACGATCACCGGAAAGCGCTGCGCGGGGCGCAGCCAGTCGCGGCTGTTCTGCACGTTCGGCAGGCTGCCCGGCGGCGTGCTCGGGCCCGTGCTCACACCAAAGCCGATGCTGCGCACCTTGCCCGTCAGCACCGTGCCGGGCAAGGCGTCCAGCACGATGCGTACCGGCGTGCCGGGCGCCATGTGGCCGAGGTTGTTTTCGGTCATGTCGGCGCTGATCCAGACGTCGTGAATGGCAATCAGCGTCATGACCGGATTGCCGGCCGCCGCGTACAGGCCGGCTTCCGTGCGCAGGTCGGTGATCAGTCCGCCGGTGCGTGCGCGCACCTGTGCGTTGCCCAGGTCCAGCTCCGCCTTCTCCACGGCGGCGGCGGCGCTGCGCAGCTTGGCGTTGTCGTCGTCGTCGCCGCCCTGCTGTTCGCGCGCCCGTTCCACCTCGGCCCGCGCGGCGGCCACCTGGCTCACGGCCTGGGTATGCGTGGCGCGGGCTACCTCCAGGCGGCGTACCGATACCGTGCCCGGATCTTCGGCATACAGCCGCTCCAGCCGCTCGCTGTCTTGCCTGGCCTTCAGTTCGTTGGCCTGCGCCGCACGCAGCGACGCGCGTGCCGAATCGATGCCGGCCGTATTGGCGCCGATCTGGCGCCGCGTGGATTCCAGGTCGGCGCGCGCGCGGTCCAGCGCGATGCGGTAGTGCTGCGGGTCCACGTCGAACAGCACGGCACCGGCCGCCACGTTCTGGTTGTTATGCACGTAGACGCGCGTCACGCGGCCCGGCACCTCGGACGCCACCGGAATCACGAACGCCTGCACGCGCGCCTGCTGCGTGTAGGGCGTGAAGCGGTCGGCCAGCAGATACCACGCGAGGCTCAGCACGATCAGCACCACCACCCAGCGCAGCCCCTTGCGCGACGGGTCGGCGGCGGCGGGCGCCGGGGCGGGTTCGGCTGGGGCGGGTTGAGTTGGAGTATTGGCGGGCTTGTCGTTCATGGCCGTGCGCTGTCCTGGGTCGGCACCTGTCGCACCTGGTTCGACACTTCGTCCAGCAGGTCGCCCCAATCCGTGCGTTGCTGCATCTGCGTGCGCGTGGCGGCGTCGAGCAGCGGCGCGCTGGTGTCCCAGCCACCGCCCAGCGCCTTGTACAGCGCGATCAGGTAGTTCACCGCGTTGCCGCGATTGACCAGGTAGCCGTCCTGCTGCGCGAACAGCGCGCGCTGCGCATCGAGCACGCGCTGGAAATCCGAATAGCCTTCGCGGAACAGCGTATTGGCCAGCGACAGCGACCGCTCTGCCGATTGCGCCGCCTCGCCCAGGATGCGCTCGCGCTGCAGCGCCTTGGCCAGCCCGCTGGCCGCGTCGTCGGCTTCGCGCGCCGCCTGCCGCACGGCCGCCTGATAGTCGACGATCAGCTGCTGCAGCCGCGCATCCTGCACGCGCACGTTGTTGACGATGCGGCCGTAGTCGAAGATGTTCCAGCGCACGCTGGGCCCGCCCACCAGCAGCAGGCCGTTCTGCGTACCGGGCAGCGACGTGGCCGACCAGCCGATGCTGCCCATCAGCGACACCGACGGATAGAGGTCGGCACGCGCCACGCCGATCTGCGCCGACTGCGCCGCGATGCGCCATTCGGCCGCGCGGATGTCGGGCCGGCGCAGCAGCAGGCTGGCAGGCACGTCCTGCAGTACGGCACGGTCGATCAGCGGCAACTGCCCCGCCCGCTCGGGCGCACCGTCGAGTTCGGGCAACGGGCCGGGCGGGCGGCCCAGCAGGATCACCAGCGCGTTGCGTGCCTGGCCGATCTGGTTCTCCAGCTCCGGCACGCTGCTCAACGTGCCCAGGTACTGCGTGCGCGCCTGCTGGAAATCGAGCTCATCGCTTTCGCCGCCCTTGAACAGCCGCTCGGTGATCTCGAAGCTGCGGTGCTGCAGCCGCGCATTCTCGCGGGCGATGCGCAGCCGTGCCTCGGCCGTGCGCACCGCAAAGTACGTGGTGGCCAGTTGCGCATGCAGCAGCACCAGCACCGCCTCTCGATTGGCCTGCGCCGCGAAGTACGCGCCATCCGCAGATTCGATGGCCCGCGCGAAGCGGCCCCAGAAATCGAGTTCCCAGCCAACATCCACGCCCGCGCTGTACTCCCAGAGCCGGGCGGTCTGCGCGGTCGGCCCCGACTGCCGGCTGTTCACATACATCGCGGACGCGCTGGCCTGCTGCATCTGCGGATAGCGGCCCGCCAGCGCGATACCCAGTTGCGCGCGGGCCTCCATGACACGCAGCCCGGCCACCCGAACATCGGCATTGCCGGCATCGGCTTGCGCCATCAGCGCTTCGAGCACGGGATCGCCAAACACCTGCCACCATTGACGCAGGTCGGGCGCCGCCCGTCGCGTGCTGGCCTGGTCGACGGCATCGCTATGCCAGCCGGCGCTCCACGCCTCGTTCTGCGGCTGGAAGTCGGGGCCCACCCTGGCGCATCCGCCAAGCAGGGCCGCCAGGGCCAGCCAGGCGCGGACCGGCGGCGCCACCTCTACCCACCCGTGATGTCGGCATTGCTGCGCGATTCGATCTCGAAGCGCGGCGGCGGCTCGTCCACCCATTGCCAGAACAGCTGGTAACCCACGGCCAGCACGATGGGGCCGATGAACAACCCGATCACGCCACCGGTGACCATGCCTCCGAGCGCACCTACCAGGATCACCGGCATCGGCACGTCCACGCCGCGCCCCAGCAGCAGCGGCTTGAGCACGTTGTCGGACAGGCCGGCAATGAACACATAGATGGCAAAGACGATGTTGGCGGCGCTGGCGCCCTGCGTGGCAAAGACCAGCACGATCACCGGGATCGTGATCAGCGTGGCTGGCAGCTGCATGATGCCCAGCAGCAGCACAGCCAGCGCCAGCAGCCCGGCGCCTGGCACGCCCTTGATGACGAATGCGATGCCGATCAGCAGCATCTGGATGAACGCGATACCCACCACGCCCTGCGCCACGGCGCGCACGGTAGCCGTGCACAGCGTGGCAATCCGTGGCCCACGCTCGGGCCCCGAGATGCGCGACGCGATCTGGATGGCGCTGCGCGTACCCAGTTCGCCGTAGGCCATGATGATGCCGGCGATGATCAGCGCGCCGACAAAGACCAGCAAGCCCACGCCCACGTTGCCCATGGCGCCCAGCACGCCCAGGCTGGCCGTCTTGATCTGCGGCCCCAGCTTCTGCAGCAACCCGGTAATGTCGGTGGCGGCCATCTGCCATGCGTCATGGATTTTCTGTCCCACCACGGGCAGGCCGGCAATGGCCTCGGGTGGCGGCGGGATATGGAACTCGCCGCTGCGGGCGATGGCCATGGCATGCTCGACCGATTCGATCAACGCGATGCCCAGCAGGTACGTGGGCACCAGGACGATGGCGATGACCAGCACGATGATCAGCGTGGCGGTGCGCCCGTCGCTGGCGAAAAGCTTGCCGCGCAGCCGCAGTTGCAGCGGATAGAGCGTGATGGCCAAGATCAGCGACCACACCAGCAGGTCCAGGAACGGCCGGAAGATCCGGAAGCAGAAGACGGCCAGCAGCGCGATCAGGCCGAAGCGGATGAACGTGTCGATCAGCGTGCGCGACATGGTCGCGCTCGAAAAAGGGGCTTGCGGCATCGGCGGCCTCCGTTGCAGCGCGCGCATTGGCCAGCTCGAATGCCGGCTTGAACGGCCTCTTTGACAAGAGTCCGTCAATCGCCCGGCCAATGCAATTGGTCCTTGGGCCAAGCATTGGACCAAGGTCCATTGCCAAAGCGCGATGCAATGTCCAGATTGGTACGCAGGGACACTGTGCGCACGTACATTCTTGAGGATCAGACATGGCAAGAAAGACGCGGCAGCCGGAGGCCGGCACCGGCACCGACACCGACACCTCCAGCGATGGCGAGGCCGGCGCCGCGCTCGGCCGCAAGGACTACGACCGTGCGCTGGCCGACCTGCACGTGGAACTGGTGCACCTGCAGGAATGGGTCAAGGCCACCGGCGCCAAGATCTGCATCGTGTTCGAGGGCCGCGACGGCGCCGGCAAGGGCGGCACCATCAAGGCGCTCACCGAGCGGGTCAGCCCGCGCGTGTTCCGCGTGGTGGCGCTGCCCGCGCCGACCGACCGCGAGAAGAGCCAGATGTACATGCAGCGGTACATTCCGCACCTGCCCGCCGCCGGCGAGGTGGTGATCTTCGACCGTAGCTGGTACAACCGCGCCGGCGTGGAACGCGTGATGGGCTTTGCCGCCGACGAACAGGTGGAAATCTTCCTGCGCGCCGTGCCGCTGATGGAACGCGCCATCGTCGGGTCTGACATCCTGTTGCTCAAGTACTGGCTGGAAGTCACGCCGGAAGAGCAGACGCGCCGGCTGAAATCGCGCATCGAGGACGGTCGCAAGACCTGGAAGCTGACCGACATGGATCTGAAGTCGTACAGCCGCTGGTTCGACTACTCGCGTGCCCGCGACGCGATGTTCGCCGCGTCCGATACCGACTATGCGCCCTGGCACGTGGTGCGCTCCGATAACAAGCGGCGCGCCCGGCTGAATATCATCAGCCACCTGCTGGCCACCGTGCCGTACAAGCGCATGGCGCGCAAGGAGGTGACCCTGCCCGCGCGCCAGAAGGCGGGCAAATACAAGGCCCCCGACTACCCGTACCGCTACATCCCCGAGAAGTTCTGACGTACAAAGGGGACGCGCGCCTCAATCAATCCTTGATCGCGGTGTTCTTCTTCCAGTCGCCGCCAGGCTGCTGGCAGTACCAGCCCGTCCAGCGCTCGGGCTGCCGGCCTTGCTGGCGAAATTCGCTGCGGATCTTGCGGCAGTGCTGGCCTTTCTCATCCTTGGTCTTGAGCGGCGTGAACGCGCCGTCGGTGGTGCGGCCACGGGCGTCCGGCGCAAGCTGGAACGGCACGCGCGTGCCATCGGCGGACTCGGACAGCGTCTTGCCGAATGTGGTGCGCAGCTCCGCCACCTGGTCCTTGTTCAGCGTGCCGACGATCGTGTTGTTCAGGAAATTGTCGAAGTAGGCGTGCGCCGGGCCGGTCAGGCCAAACAGCGCGGCCGCGCACAGGCCGCGCCATCCCGCAAGGTGTTTCATCGTTGCCTCCATGCCGTGCGCCTCGACGCAACTATTTCGCCGCGCCGGGCGTGACCGATATCGCCACGGCCTCGGTGTACACGGCCTGCACGCGGTCACCCTTCTTGACGTCCTTCATCTGGTCCGGGTCATCCACGCGCAGGTCCACCGTGCGCCCTTTCGGTCCCTTTACCGTCACGATCTGCTTTTCCTTGTCGACGGCCACCACCTGGGCCACCACGGTCACCTCGCGCCCCACGCGGCCGCCGGGCTTGGCGCCGGGGTCGGCGCGCTCGCTGATCTCGCGCTCCTGCATCGATGGCGCGCCGCCGCCCTTCTTCAGGCTCACGGTCAATGCCTCGTTGTACTCGACGGTGACCTTGTCGCCCACGCGAAGCTGGTCGAAGTTGCGCGCCTCATCGCCCACCGTCATCTCCGTCACCTTGCCGGTACGCGTCTTGAGCGTGACCTTGCGCGACGCCTTGTCGATGGCCGTGATGGTGGCCGTTGCCGTGGCCGTGCCAGTTGCCGTGGTCTGGCCAACGCCGCGCGTCACGTCCATCTTCATGTCCGGCTGGGACTGGGCGTATGACGCCGCCGGCAGGCAGAGCAACGCTGCCGCCACGATTGCCGCTTGCTTGAACATAGGGCCTCCCTGTGGTTATCCGTTACTGGATGGTGTAGCCGCGCCCCTGCATGCAGGCCGAGTACGCGCGGTAATAGGTATCCATGGCGCCCGCCTTCTGCGACTGCGCATTGGCCTGGGCGTTGCGCTGGTTCTGCCGCGCGCGGTGTCCGCCCGCCATCGTGCCCACCGCCGCACCGGCCGCGGCACCCGTGCCCGCATCGCCGGCAATGCCGCCAATCACCGCGCCGCCCAGTGCGCCCCGCGCGGCGCCGCCCACGCGCTCGCCACCGCCTACGGCCGGACCGCTTGGCGCCGGCGCGGGTGCAGCCGCCACGGCGGCGGGGTCGATGCCGGTGTTGGTCTTGGCCCACGAATAGCACTGGCCATCGTCCTTTTGCTGCTGGGCCTGGCTCTGTCCCTTGGCGGGGTAGACAATCGGTTTCGACTGCGCGAGCACGCCCAGGCTTGCGCTCAGGGTGGCGATGGCGGCGGCGCCCACCAGCGCTGCCGGGATCCTCGATCTGGACATGGTCTACTCCTTGGCTGGACTGGCCGGTGCGCCCGGGTCGGGCCCGGGGCCGGCGTCCCTGGCGGCCTGTTTCGCGAGCTTCTTTTTGCTCTCTCGCTCCAGGCCCCAGAAGAACATCGGAATGAAGAAGATGGCGATCACCGTGGCTCCGAGCATGCCGCCGATCACGCCAGTGCCCAGCGACTGCCGGCTGGCGGCTGACGCGCCGCTGGCGATGGCCAGAGGGATGCAACCCAGGATAAATGCCAGCGACGTCATGATAATGGGCCGCAGCCGCAGCTTGGACGCCTTGACCGCCGCGTCATACGCGCTCAGGCCCTCCTTGACGCGCATCTCCACGGCGAACTCGAAGATCAGGATGGCATTCTTGGCCGCCAGCGCAATCAGCACGGTCAGGCCGATCTGGAAGTACACATCGTTTTCCATGCCTCGCACCAATATCCCGACCAGCGCGCCGAACAGCGCGAACGGCACGGCCAGCAGCACGCCAATTGGCAACGACCACTTCTCGTACTGCGCCGCCAGGATCAGAAACACCATCAGCAGCGCGAACGCGAACACCATGGCCGCCGTCGAGCCCGCCTTCTTTTCCTCATACGCCTGGCCGCTCCACGCATAGCTGTAGCCCTGCCCCAGCAGCTCGGCGGCCACTTCCTCCATGGCCTGCAGCGCCTGCCCCGAGCTGTAGCCCGGCGCCGCATCGCCGGTGATCTTCGCCGCCGGGAAATTGTTGAAGCGCGTGACCAGGTCGGCGCCCGCCACCCAGCGGGCGGTGGTCACCGCCTTGATCGGCACCATCTCGTTGCGCGCATTGCGCACGTAGACCTTGTCGATGTCCTCGGGCCGCGACCGGTACTCGGGTTCGGCCTGCAAGATCACCTGGAACAGCCGGCTGTTCTTCGGGAACTGGCTCACGTACAGCGACCCGAACATGGTCTGCAGCGCGGCGTACACCTGTTCCACCGGCACGCCTTGCGTCTCCGCGCGCTCGCGGTCCAGGTCCACTAGCAGCTGCCGCGAACGCGTGTTGATGGTGGAACTCACGCCGCGCAGCTCCGGACGCTGCCGCGCCTTGGCGATGAACGCGCGCGTGTGCTCTTCCAGCTGCTGATAGGTGCCGTCACCGGTGCTCTGCAGCCAGAACTCGAAGCCGCCCGTGGTGCCCAGCCCCGGGATGGACGGCGGGTTCACCGGGATCACCAGCCCCTCGCGATAGGTGGAGAACTCGCGGTTGGCCTGGGCAATCAGGTCGGCGGCGCTCTCGCCCTTGCCGCGTTCGTGAAAGCCCTTCAGCGTGATGAACAGCGTGCCGGCGTTGGCCTTGTTCTGCGAGTCGATCAGGCTGAAGCCGTCGGGCACGGCCACCGACTTGACCGCCGGCTGCTTCTCGAACCATTCGGCCGCGCGCTTCGACAACGCGCCCGTGCGGTCCAGGCTCGCCGCATCGGGCAGGATCACGGCACCCAGCAAGTAGCCCTGGTCCTCCACGGGCAGGAACGACGACGGAATGCGCACGAACATCAGCACGCTGGCCACGATCAGCGCGGCCACGATGGCAATCGAGATCACGGTGCGGCGGATCACGGTCTGCACGGCCGCGCCATAGCCTTCCACCAGACGGTCGAAGCTGCGGTTGAACCAGCGGAAGAAGCGGTTCTTCTCGTGGCTGCCGGGCTTGAGCAGGATGGCCGCCAGCGCGGGCGACAGCGTCAGGGCCACCACGCCGGACAGCAGCACCGACACGGCCAGCGTGATGGCAAACTGCTTGTAGAGTTGACCCGTGATGCCGGACAGGAACGCCACCGGAATGAACACTGCCAGCAGCACCAGCACGATGGCGATCACCGGCCCGCCCACTTCATCCATGGCGGCCTTGGCGGCCTCCTTGGGCGGCATGTGGAATTCCATCATGTTGCGCTCGACGTTCTCGATCACCACGATGGCATCGTCCACCACGATGCCGATGGCCAGCACCATGCCAAACAGCGTGAGCATGTTCACCGAGAAGCCAAAAGCCGCCATGGCCGTGAACGTGCCTATGATCGACACCGGCACGGCCAGGATCGGCACCAGCGTGGCGCGAAAACTCTGCAGGAACAGATAGACCACCAGGATCACCAGGATCACGGCATCGCGCAGCGTGTGCACCACCTCGTTGATCGATTCCTGCACGAACTCGGTGGTATCGAGCGCGATCTCGTATTCCAGCCCCGGCGGAAACGTCTTCTTGGCCTCTTCCAGCGTCTTGCGGACCTGGCCCGCCACGGCCAGCGCATTGGCGCCCGGCTGCTGGTACACCGCCAGCAGCGTCGCCGTCTTGCCCTTGTAACGGCTGCGCAGCGAGTAATCCTTGGAACCCAGCTCGGCGCGGCCGATGTCCTTGAGCCGCACCAGCGCAGCGTCACCCGACGCCGCACGCAGGATGATGTTCTCGAACTCGGCCGGCTCGGTCATGCGGCCCTTGGTGGCCACCGGAAACGTCTGCTTGACGGGCCCCGAGGTGGGCGACTGCCCGATGCGGCCTGCCGAGAACTGCTCGTTCTGGTTGGACACCGCGGCCTTGACGTCCTCGGCCGTGATGCCGAGCTGTGCCATGCGGTCGGGTTTCAGCCAGATGCGCATGGCGTAGTCCGGCGTGCCGAAGATGGCCGACTGGTTGGCACCCGGAATGCGCTTGAGCGAATCGAGCACGTAGATGCTCGTGTAGTTGTCGACAAAGGTCTGCGCATAGCTGTTATCAGGCGAATAAACCGCAATCACCATCATGAACGCCTGCGAGCGCTTTTCGACGGTCACGCCCTGCCGGGTCACGGCGTCGGGCAGCGTGGGCAGCGCCAGGTTCACGCGGTTCTGTACATCCACCTGGGCCAGCGACGGATCGGTGCCGATCTCGAAGTACGTGGTCAGCGTCATGTTGCCAGTGGACGAACTCGACGACGACATGTAGAGCATGTTGTCCGCACCGTTGACCTGCTGCTCGATCGGCGCGGCCACGTTCTGCGCCACGACTTCGGAACTGGCGCCCGGATAGGTCGTCGACACCGTGATGCTGGGCGGCGTGATGTCGGGAAACTGGGAAATCGGCAGGTTGAACAGCGCCACCAGCCCGCCCACCACGATGATGATAGACAGCACCGATGCAAAGATCGGCCGGTCGATAAAGAAATGCGACAGCTTCATGAGGCCGCCCCCTTGCCAGCGGGGGGTGCTCCCGGCGAGGCAGGTGCGGAGGGCGCGGCCGGTGCACCGGGCTGCGCGGGCGGTGGGCCGTCAGTTGCCTGCTGCGGTGGCCCGGGTACGGGCTTGACCGGTGCACCCGGCGCCAGGCGCACCGCGCCGTCGACGATCACGGTATCGCCCTCGCGCAGGCCCGAGCGGATCACCCAGTTGCCGCGCGACCATTCGCCCACATCCACCACACGCGATTCGGCCTTGTTGTCCTTGCCCACCAGCCACACCGACTGGCCGCGCTGGCCCTGCACCACAGCTTCCTGCGGCACCGTGATGGCGCCCGTACGTACCGCGCCAATCAGGCGCACGCGCACGAACTGGCCCGGCCGCAACGCGCCCCTGGTGTTGGGCATTTCCGCGCGGATCAGGTAGGTGCCGGTTTCCGAATTGAACGATGCATCGGCGAATGCGATGTGCCCGCGCTGCGGATAGGTGGTGCCATCGGCCAGCACGATCTCCACTTCCATGGCGCCGCGCTCGGGCACCTTAAGCGTGCCCGCCGCGGTCTGAGACTGATACTGTAGTACCTCGTTCTCGGACAGGCTGAAGTTGATCCAGATCGGATCGAGCTTGGCCACATACGTAAGCAGGCTGTTCGACGAATCGATGTACGACCCGACCTGCTTCTTAGCGTAGCTGGACAACCCGTCAACCGGCGATGAGATAGTGGTGTAGCCGAGGTTCAGTTTCGCGTTGGTGACGTTGGCCTTGGCCGCCTCCACGGCGGCGGCGGCGGCCTGTTCCTGCCCAGTGGCGTCGTCCAGGTCCTTCTGGCTCAGAGCGTTCCTGGCGGCCAGCGGCCGCACTCGTGCCAGATTGGCGCGCGCAGTAGTCAGGCGTGCCTGCTGCTGTGCCAGTTCGGCCTGCGCGGCCTCCAGCGCGGCCTGGAACGGCTTCTGGTCCATGCGGAACATGACCTGCCCGGTCTTGACCAGCGTGCCCTCGGTATAGAGCCGCTGTTCCAGGAAGCCGTTCACGCGCGCCCGGATCTCCACCTGCTGCGAACTCTGGGTTTCGCCAACGTACTCGTAGGTCAGCGGCACCTCGTGCAGCGCCACCTTGACGACGCCCACTTCGGTCACCGGCGGCGCGGCGGGCCCCTTGGCTTCCTGCTTCTTGCAACCGGAGACAGCCAATGCCACTGCCAGGGCAAGCGCTAGCCAGGCCCACCGTCCGCGCATGGATTCCAGACCGCTTGCCATTGTCGTATCTCCCGCGCGCGTCAGCCGCCGCTACCTGAAGCGTTCGCGCAGCACCAGCGCGTTGATCTTGTGGCCGTTCCAGAACACGTCGTGGATGCGCGGCACCAGCGGCTGCAGCGTGGCCTGGTCGACCGTCTGGAACGTCAGCGTCACCGATGGCCGGGTGCCGTCGCCTTCCTGCCGCTCATACGCGTCGTACGGCGGAAAGCCATAGCGCTGCAGAAAGTCCTTCACCTGCTCCTCGGTCGTGTCGGGATGGAGGTTGGAAAGCATCAGTATCGACATTTGCCGGTCCCCCTTGTTCAGCTTCCGGACCATTCAGGCGGCTCATGCGCCGCGGCCCGTCCTGCTAAGAGTGTGCCCGCTGCCGCCTGCTTGGCAATTGGACCAAGGACCAAAGGCATGAGGCTATGGCATCACGCTGCGCACCAAGGCCAGCAGCTGACTGCCGTCGAACGGCTTGCGCAGGTAGCCCAGCGCGCCCGATGACAATGCCGCGTCGCGCGCCTCGGGTACGTCATGCGCGGTGATGAAGATCAGGGGCAGCGCCAAGCCGGACAGGTGTGCCTGCACCTCCAGGCCGTCCATTCCCGGCATGCAGACGTCCAGGATCACGCAGCCGGGGCGATACGCGGGCTGGTCCTGTATCCGCGCCACAAAGTCGGCGCCGCTGGTAAAGGTATCGACCGTGATGCCGGCGGCACGCAGCAGTCTCGTCGTGGATCGCGCCACCGAGGCATCATCGTCGACCACCACCACGAATTTTCCGGTAGCACCCATTTGCAGGAACGCGCAGCCAAATCGTAAGCAGGTATGTGCTTAGGCTACGAGACGCACGGGGCCGGCGATATTGGCCCATGGTCCATCCGGACGCCGGGGTGCGACGGCGCCGATGCGCGCGGCGGCTCAGGCGGCCGGGTCCGCCACCATACCCATGCGGTCCGCGATGCGGACCAGCGCCGGCAGGGAGTCCACTTCCAGCTTCTGCATCACGTGGGCGCGATGTACCTTGATGGTCTTTTCCACGGTGCCCAGCCGGTTGGCCACCTGCTTGTTGCGGCAGCCCGTGACGATCCAGCCCAGCACCTCGCGCTCGCGCGGTGTCAGCCGGTCTACCTTCTTCTGCAGGTCGCGCAGCTCGCGCGCCTCCGCATGCTGGCGCTGCGCGCTTTCGCATGCCTTGTCCACCGCGCCCAGCAGTTGCACATCGGACACCGGCTTTTGCAGGAAGTCGCTCGCGCCCGCCTGCATCGTCTGCACTGCGCTGGCGACGTCGGCATGGCCGGTCAGGATGATGACTGGAATTCGGCTGCACAGCGCCTGCTGCAGGTCGATGCCGCTCAGGTCCGGCAACTGCAGGTCCAGCAGCATGCAGCATGGCGCGCTGTCGAGGTCGGCATGTTCCAGGAACTCGCCAGCGGAAGGAAAGCCCGTGGACGCGTAGCCGTGCGCACCCAGCACGCGGCCCAGCGCGCGGCGCACGCTGTCGTCGTCGTCGACGATATATACGATGGACCTGGTCGCAGGCATGGCTACCTCCGGGAGGATGCGGTGCGAAGCCGGGCCGCCAGCGCGACCGGCGCGGGGTGGTGCGCGCTGGCCGTGGCCGTGTCTTCGATGCGCAGCAGGCATTCGAACGTCATGCCTTGGTCGCTGTTGTGAATGGCGCGCAGGCGTCCGCCATTGCGTTCCATGAGCGCGCGGCTGAACGACAGACCCAGGCCCATGCCTTTCGGCTTTGACGAATAGAACGGCCGGAAGATCTTGTCGACATCGGCCTCCGCCACGCCGCAGCCGTTGTCGCGCACGCACAGCCGCAGCATGCCGTCGCGCGCGAACACCGATACCAGCACGTCGCGCGGATGATCCGGCGGCAGGCTCTCCATGGCGTCCAGCGCATTGACCAGCAGGTTGAGCAGCACGAGCTGGATTTCCATCGGGTCGCCCATGGCACGTGGCAGGCTGCGATCCGCGGCGCCTTGCACGGTCACGCCTCGCGCGCGCGCCTCATTGTGCACCAGTTCCAGCGCCCGCGCGATGACGTCGCCCATGTGGAATGGCACTAGGCGTGGTGCCTCGCCACGGATCAGCGCCCGCACGCCCCTGACGATGTCGCTCGCGCGCGAGGCATCGCTGACGATGTCATCGAGGATTTCGCGGATCTCCTCCTGCGCCGATGCCCCCGACATCAGGTATTCGCGCGCCGCCTGTGCATTGCTGGTAATGGCGGTAAGCGGCTGGTTCAGTTCGTGCGCCAGCGATCCGGCCAGTTCGACCATGCCAGGGCGGCTGGCGATATCGGATAGCGGACTGCCGTCCACGACGCGCAGCGCGTCGCTGTGGCGCGCACGCAACGCGCGCCGCACGGGCAGCGCACCCAGCGCCAGGGCGACGGACGCGCCCACGAGCAACAACGGGACCCATCTCATGGTGGCAAGTGCAAGCGGTCAGATATCGAGCTTGCTGACTTTCGTACCTTCCAGCGACAGGTTGGCCATCAGACCCGCGTTGGTCAGCACGAAGCCGATGATCGGCGCGCGCGCCGTGTTGGTGTCGACCTGGCCGTTGGCACCGATTGTGGCCAGCGCCACCGATCCGTCCACGCCGGCCGTCCAGCCCTTGCTGGCCTGGAATTTCTGCAGCGCGGCGTCGGTCATGAACATCATGATCAGCGCCTTGGACTGCGCGCCTGCCAGCAGGCCGAACGACGCCGACGTGGTGCGGTAGTAGCCCACCGAGGCATTGTTCACGCGCAGCGCGCCCTCGCCGTACTCGGCGCCCACGATAAAGCCGCCCGCGAGGATCTTGGGAAACACCAAAATGCCTTTGGCCTGCTGCGCCAGGCCTCGCGCGGAGCTGGCCGAGGCAAACAGCTTGGTCATGGTGCCGTCCACGCCGGCATCGATTTCGCGGCGTTTGGCCGCCGCGTCGCTGCCCGACATGTTGGTGGTGCATCCAAACAATGCTGGCGCCAGTGCCAATGAAGGCAGGCTCACGAACAGCCGTCGATTCATAGTGATCTCCCTCTGGAAACGGGAGGACGCCAGGGGCGAACGGACGACCGCGCGCAAGGCAGGAAGGCCGCCGCCGCGCCTGATACTTGCTGCATCCCTGTACGACCTACCCCTTGGCAATGCCGTCGAGCGCTATCGCTTTTTCTGGTTTGGATGAATGTGCCATATCAAGTTAGGTCGGCGACTTACCTATTGCAATCTTTACTTGGGCAGCGCGTGAATATTTAATAATTACTGAAGAAAATTCTCATTCACATTGATGGCTGTCTTATTGGATTACTTAATTGGCCAAGCGCACCGGGCGTTACTTGCGCACGGTGAATCGATTGCCTGTACAAGGGAAACTAGCGGGTCCCGGCGGTCATCGGCTGCAGTAATTCCGGTGCAACCTTGCTCCATCCGGAGCCCGGATCGAAGGTATCGATCGTAGCGGCGCGCCTGGCCGTATCGCGTCCCAGGTCGCGTTCGTAGACCTGGCCGTCGTGGCTGACCAGGAAGCTCTTGATGCCGGTATCGCCATAGCGTGCGGGCCATGCCAGCACGGCAAAGCCGCCGAACAGCTTGCCATTGACCAGATACGTATATTTTCCGCCGGGCGCGCTGGCGCCCTGCCCGTTCAGCAGCTTGTAGCGATAGCCGTTATATCCGTTCTCGGCGCTGTGATGGCTCGCCACGGCGTCGATGAACGCCGGCCCCAGCGGGCTTTCCGGCTGGCCGGGTGTGGTGGGCCAGTAGAGCCCGTCCTGCCTGCCAGGCGAACTGACCAGCTTGCGCGCATACACCAGCAGGCCATTGCCCTCGTGGTTGCCCATCGCGTAGTCGTGCTGCGCATCGTAGATGGCCAGCATGGTCTGGATGGTCGACAACTCGTTACGGCCGATGCGCCGCAGCCTGATTTCGTCGATGCCTTGCCGCGTGTCGAATTGCCAGCGGCCATTGCGCTGCACCAGCGGTATCGGCAGCGTCCAGCCATCGTTGCCAACGGCCACGCGCGCCAGGCCGTCGGCGCCGCCGACAATGCGATGCGACTGGTTCCATGCCGCCAGGAAGCGGTACCTGAGGTCGGCGCCCACGGGCGGGATCATGCGCCGCTGCTCGGCACCAAGCAGCGTCGTCAAGGCCGCGTCGTCACTGGTGGCCACCGCGTTGCCGAACGCATTCATGGCGGCCTCGGGCGTGTCGAACGCCTTCTGTGCCTGCGCGGCCGTCATCAAACCCAGCGCCATGCCCAGCGCCAGGACTCTGCCAATGATGTGCACGATGCGCGCGCTCCAGGTAGTCATCGTCCTCTCCCGCTAGCGGCGTCCGCCACGCCCACCGCCCCCGCCGAAGCCTCCACCGCCACGGCCGCCACCCCCCGAGAAGCCACCGCCGCCGCGTCCGCCTCCGCCCCCCTGGAATCCGCCGCCGCCACCGCCACCGCCACGATGGGCGGCCGACTGTCCGCCGCCAAAGCCACCGCCCGCGCTGGCATGGCCACGGTCGAAATCGCGCTGCGACGCCGCGCCGCCACCGCCCACGCCCTGGAACGCGTTGTCGCGCCCGCCGCCGCCCATGCCCGTGTGCTCGGCCCGGCCACCGCCGCGGTCGCTCATGCCACCCCGGTCACCGGCCCGGTCCCCCGCGCGGTCGCCAGCTCTGTCACCAGTCCGATCCCCAGCCCGGTCGCCGCTCCGATCGCCCATGCGGTCGCCCGCGCGGTCGGTGCCGCGATTTCCAGCGCGGTCACCTCCCCGGTCTCCTGCTCCCTCACGCCCCCTGAAGTCGTTGCGGCGATCCGCGCCGCCCACGTTGTTGCCGAATTTCTCGCGCGTGGCGTTGTCACGATAGGCCACCCCCTTGCGATGGCTGGCATCGTGCTTCCACTTGCCGCCGCCCTCCACCTTCGTGCGGTCGAAGTTGCGGTCGATATTGGTAGCCCGGTTCACGTTGATGTTCACGTCGCCGCCTCCCCAGTTGCAGTTGCCGAAGATGGCGCCCGCCGCCGCCAGGCCTACGCCCCACGCAAAGCCGGTGGCCAGCGCGGCGCCCGGATAGTAGGCCGGATACGGCGGCCAGTAGTACGGCGGATAGGCCGGATAGCCCCAACTGCCATACACCACCGTCGGGTTGTACGCGGGCACGTAGATGGTCTGTGGATTGGCCGGCTCGATGATGATGGTCTGCTGCGTGGTCGCGCCTTGCGGCGCCGGCTGGACCGTCACGTTCTGCTGCTCGTTGGACTTCAGGTTGCCGGATTGCTGCGCCTTGGCGCGCAGCCGCTGCACCGCCGCCAGCACGTCCTTTTCCTGGGCCAGGAACGCATCGCCCAGCTTCTGCGTCCAGTCGAGCTTGTCGTTCATCGGCTCCAGCGCCTGCGGAAACGCCACCAGCGACTTCACGCTGACATCCCACGGCTGGTCCTGCACCGCCTTGATCGCGGCGTCGCCCTTGACGTTTGGATTGGCCTTGACCCAGCGTGCCGCCTGCACGACTTCCAGCGGATAGGTGGACGCCATCAGCACCTGCGACAGCACCGAATCCGGATACAGCGCGATGGGCGCCACCAGCGCCTCGATCTCCTCGGGCTTGAATGTAGGCTTCTGCGCCGGCTCGGACTGCGCCATGGCGTGGCCCATGAACGCCAGCAGGCATCCCAGCAGCCAGAGCCCGATGCCGCGCATCCGGCACGTTTGTCGCACCTGTCGCATGCTGCCGCCCCCTTCCGTCGAAATGTGCTGGCCCGCACCCGTTCCACCTTTCAGCAGAACATATAGATGGCGGGCGCACGCTCGGCAATGTGACCTTGGTCCAATGCGGCCCGGCGCAGTACGGCTTTGGTCCAATTCGCATCCGCCCCGCGCTCACGTAGGCTTGCCAGCATTGCCGAACGCCGCCGGGCCATCCCGGCCGACCGCATGGGCCGCATGACGTTTCCAGGATCCGGGTTCGTCCGCCGGGGGTGCCTGGCCGTGCTGCTGCCATCGCTGCTGTGGTGGGGCGGCACGGCGCCGGCCCGCGCGCAGCAAACCCCCGACCTCAAGCTGTTCGGCCCGGCGGTGCAGCGCCAGGCCAACGCCGTGCTGACGCTGATGAGCTTTTCGGTGGTGCCCGACCTGGCGTCGAGTTCACTGTCGATCACCGACGCGCAGACCGCCAATCCGGGCGTGATCATGTCGCAACTGGGCGGCGGCTTCACCCTGAGCAAGTCGGTGCCCATCTATATGGAAGGGTCCATCGCCTACAGCCGCTACGACCCCACTTTCGTGGCATCGGACGGCATCGAGTCGCGCGAACTGCCCACGCGCTGGAACACTGTCGCCGGCACCGTCGGCATCGGCTGGGACTTTCCGCTGACGGAGGACCGCGAACTGGTGTTCCGCCCCATCCTCAACGCGTCTCTGGGCAATGTGTCCAGCGACCTGCGGCTGGCGCAGGGGTTCGTGAACCGCAAAACCGACCGCGACATCAACTTTCTCGACGGCGGATCGCTGAACGCCTACGGGCTGGGCGGGTCGGTGATGCTGGACTGGGAACACTACCGGCCCGAACACGACATCGACCTGGAACTGCGCTACACCCACATCGAACTGCAGAGCTTCGGCGGCTCGTCGTCCGCGGTGCAGGGCCACGCCACGGCGCAGACTGCCAGCCTGTACGCGCGATGGCGCGCGCCCACCGGCTATTTCGCGCTGGACCGCCCGGTCCGCTACGTGCTGGAGCTGTCGCACTCGCACTACTTCGGCGCGCAGGCCGGCGCGCTCGGGTTCAACTACCTGACCACGCTGGGATTGGGGCTGGAGCTGGACACCAGCGCTCACGACGTGTTTGTCACCCGCGTGCGCGCCGTGGTGCGCTATGTGTTCGGCAACAACGTGTCGGGCATCTCGCTGGGGCTCGCCGCCAGCTTCTGATTCTGACGCCGCGCAGCGTGGTACGTTGCATCCGCGCCGCATTTTACGCGCGAGGATTTCGCAGTTTTCTGAATTCTCTGGCGCGCGCCTGTCTTCAATTGACCGGCCATGGCGAATGCCTTTACGGTTGCCCGGTTGTTGATGAGATCATTGCGCGTGGGACAGGCCTCGTATCCGCACCCGTCCCGCAGCCAGCCACCGCGCTTCCGCGCGCCAGCAAGCCCTCCGCGGCACCCCTACTCCGCCCCCCTTCGACCGCACCCGCGCGTCTGTCCTGTGACAGGCGCAACGGATGTTCGCATCCGTTCCGATAGTTGTCGTCAGAAAGCTGGAGTTCAGTTGTGCAGCAGAAAATCCTTTCGTCATCGATCCGTGTATTGGTGTCCGGCGCGGCAGGCACCGGTACGATCCTCACGATCTCGGCGCTTCCTTTTGTCGCCCACGCACAGCCCGTCAAGGTGCTGCCTGCGGTCACCGTCACCGACAAGGGGTTCGAGAACACCAACGCCGCGCCCACCGGCATCGCGCGCCTGCCCGATACCGTGAAGGAAACGCCGAAGACCATCTTCGTCATTCCACGCGAGTTTCTCGACGCCCGGCGTGACGCACGTGCTGACGCTGCTGCAGGCCGAACTCGAAGCAGCCATGGCGCTGCTGGGGTGTCCCACGCTTGCGGCGCTGGACAGCACCACGATCTACCGGCCGTAGCGGCGGCGGTGCACTCGGCCGCGCGTCGTCAGGCGCCGTCGGGAGCGCGCAGGGGCAGCGTCACGGTCACCGTGGTCTGCCCGTCGCCCGAGGTGGCCGCGATGGTGCCGCCATGCAACTCGACAATCGACCGGCAGATGGCCAGCCCGATACCCATGCCGTCGTCCTTGGTGCTGAAGAACGGCTCGAAGATCCGGGCAAGCTGGTCTGGCGCAATGCCGCGCCCGTTGTCGATGACATCGATGATGGCCGTATCGTCGGCGCCACGCCGCGTGCGCAGCACCACTTCGGCGCTGCCGGGGGGGCCCTCGCTCCGGGCTTCGACGGCGTTGAGCAGCAGGTTGAGCATGACCTGCTGGATCTGCACGTGATCTCCGTACACCGGCGACAGCGTGGCATCGAGATCGAGTTGCAGGTTCACGCTGGCGACGTTGACCTTGCAGTCGGCCAGGGGCAGCACCTCTTGCAAGGCCTGATCGAGCGCGAACGGCTGCGGCGGCAGCGGCTCGCGGCGCATCATCGCGCGCAAGCTGGCGATCACGCGCTCGGCGCGCTCGGACTGCTCCTGGATACGGCGGAGGCCTTCGGTGACTTCGTCGGCGACGGGCGAGTCGCGGTTCATCCAGCGCGAGATGGCGCCCGCCTCGATCCGGATGGCGGTCAGCGGCTGGCGGATTTCGTGGGCAATGGATGCAGCAAGCGTGCCCAGCGTGGCCACGCGCGCCAGATGCACCATCTGTTCCTGCAGGCACTGGGCGATGGTCGTGGCGGTGCGGCAGGGGCCAGCATCGGGACCGGCGCCGCTCAGGTTTTCCTCGATGCGCCGCTCGATGGCCAGCGCAACGTCCCGCACCATCCGGATAGCGTCCTGCTGGAATGGCGCGTCCGAGGGCGGATCGGTTTGCGATGTCACGGGGGGACGTCTCCGGGAGGTGATCGAGAAACACCGAAAGCGGCGATGCACCAGAAGCTGTTGGCTTCCATGGCACGCCGTACGGCAGTCAGGGCCAATCTACGCGATGCCAGCGCCGTTGCCTTGTCGATTTGTGCCGCGCCTGGCAGGCCTGTGCGCAAACTTGCCGCACTATGTGTACCCGGCAACGCTTCAGGCTACGCAGCGCCGGCGCCAAGCGCCAGGGGCCACGCCCATATGCCGCGAGAACGCCCGCGTGAAATGGCTCTGGTCGGCAAACCCGCAGGCCACGGCCACCTCAGCCAGGGGCATGGCGGCATTGGTCAGCAGCACGCAGGCGCGTTCCAGCCGTTGTGCCAGCAGCCACTGGTAGGGTGTCTGTCCGGTGGTGTCGCGGAATGCACGCGTGAAATGACTGCGCGACAGCGCGCAGGCATCGGCCACCTCGGTAATCGACACATTGCCGTCGATGCGCGCGGCCAGCAGTTCCTTGGCCCTGGCCACACAGCGCGGGGACAGCAACCGGTTGATCTTGGTCGACTGCACCGCCTCGTCACCATATTGGCCTACCAGATGCGTGCCGATGGTCATGGCGAGCTGGTCGACGAACAGCCGGCAGGCCTGCTCGGGACGGCATAGCGCCGGCACCAGTGCCTGGGCCAGCAGCGCCAGCACCGGATCTGCCTGGCCTGCGGTCTCGCGCAACCCCCGCAGGCGGATCCGCCCCATCTCGGCGCTGGTGCGCTCGATGAAGCTGCGCGGCAACTCCATCAGGATGAAATCGAAACGGGTCTGGTAGTCGGCCTTGTAGTCCTCGGCCAAGCTGCGGACGTAGAGGTCGCCAGCCGCGAAGTCATGCGTGCCAGCACGCTGGCCGCGAATGATGCGGCGCCGGTGGCCGGCTTCCAGCGCAATGCCGGCCACGAAGCCACGCTCGGCCGCCGGCATGGAAATCTGGCCCGACTGGTGGCGTGAACTCTTGCGATGGAAATGAATGTCAGCGCCCACCAGCGCCTGGTCGGCGTGCAACTTGTCCGAGGAACAGCCGAACGTATCGACCAGACCTTTCGGTACCTTCGGGGCGGAGGTGGCTGGGGTTGTCGACATGGTGAAAGTCCGCGAAGCATCGCGAGGATTCACGATGATGCTGCATGATTCTTACCAGATCCTTGCAGAAGCGGGCGGGCGCAGCATAGCATGCCCAATGTGGCCGAAGCATCGCGGCGGCGTCGGCAATCGCACACAACCTCAGGCCAGCCCTTCATGAAACCGTACGTGCAAGTCGAGGATCGCCATGCGTTCGATGCCATCGTCGACGCGCGCTCTCCCGCCGAGTTCGAGATTGACCATATTCCGGGCGCCATCAACTGCCCGGTGCTCGACAACGAGGAACGGCGCATCGTCGGCACGCTGTACAAGCAAGCTGGCGCCTTCGAGGCCCGCCGCTTGGGCGGCGCCATGGTGGCCGCCAACCTTGCGCGCCATCTGCGCGGGGCGTTCGCCGAGCATCCGCAGGGCTGGCGGCCGCTGATCTATTGCTGGCGCGGCGGGCTGCGCAGTGGTGCCATGACCACCTGGATGCGGATGGTGGGCTGGGACGCCCAGCAGCTTGCCGGCGGCTACAAGTCGTGGCGCCGCCATGTCATCGCCACGCTCGAATCCCGCTCCCCCCAACTGCCCCTGGTGGTGATCTGCGGTGCCACCGGCAGCGGCAAGACGCGCGTGCTCCACGCCCTGGCCGCGCACGGCGAGCAGGTGCTGGATATCGAGGGCCTAGCCCGGCACAAGGGTTCGCTGCTGGGCGCGCTGCCCGGTATTGCGCAGCCATCGCAGACCGGCCTGGAGACGGCGCTGGCCGATGTGATCGATCACATCGACCCGTCGCGCCCGTTGTTCGTGGAAGGCGAAAGCGCGCGCATCGGGCAACTGAACCTGCCGGTGCCGCTGGTCGCGCGCATGCGCGACAGCCTGTGTGTGGAAATCGAGGTACCGATGCCGGCGCGGCTGGCCTTCCTGCTGCGCGACTACGCGTACCTGGGCGACCGTCCCGAATGGCTGGCCGACCAGCTTGGCCGGCTCAAGGAATTACACGGCAAGACGACCATCGACGCCTGGCAAGCCATGGCCAGGACGCGCGACCTGCCGGCGCTGTTCGCCGAACTGGCGGGGCGCCATTACGACCCGTCCTATGCGCGTTCCCAGCGCAAGCATTTCCATCGGTGGGAAGACCGGATGATCGTGCCCGCCAACTGCCTGTCGACCGAATCCATCGACGCGCTGGCCGTCGAGATCGCCGGGCAGGTCAAGGCACGCTCGCCGGGATAGCCTGCTGCGCCGCCCAATTCGTCACCTCATGGGCCGACCCAGAGAACGCCGAAGCTTGTAGACCCTACAAGCATTCGGAAAATCCTACGGGGGCAACCCTCGGGTCGCCCGCCCCGGCTCGTTATGAGCCCGGCAACCCCATTGGCAGGAAACTTGCGGAGCGCCGTGCATGTGAAACGCGCACACCTCCCTCCATGGCTCCGGACGACACCCTCGCAGCGCTGATTGGCCGCCATGCCAGCGATGGCGGCGGCATCCCGTTGCCCGGTCACGGCCACACACTGGCGCGCTGGCGGCTGTTCGCCAGGATCGCCGCCAGGCACGGTGCCGTGGCCATCAAGCTGTTCGAGGCGCATGCGGACGCACTGGCCATCCTGGCCGAAGTCAGCCAGGCTCGGCCGGCGTCCGATACCCAGTGGGCCGTGTGGGCCGCCGAGCCGCCGGATGCCCGTGTGCACGTTCGCCCCACTTCTGGCGCCGCCACACTTGCCCACACCCGTGCGCTGGCCGTACGCACCGGCATCGCCAACGGGCGCCCGGCACGGCTCAATGGCCGCAAGGCATGGTGTTCGGGTGCGCTACAGGTGTCCCACGCGCTAGTGACCTGCCACGACGACGACAGCGGCACGCTGATGGCGGCCATCGACTTGCGCGGCCACGGTGCCACCGTGACAACCGAAGGCTGGCACGCCGTGGGCATGGGCCAGACCTGTAGCGGCGATGTATTGCTGGAGGATTGTCCCGCGCTGCTGATCGGCGGCGATCGCGCCTACCTGGACCGGCCGGGCTTCTGGCACGGCGGCGCCGGCATTGCCGCGTGCTGGTATGGCGCCGTGCTGCCATTCGAACAGGCGGTGCGCCAGGCTGTGCGCCGCCACGGCGACGCCCACGCGGCGGCCCACCTCGGCGCCATCGACGGCGACCTGCGCGGCGCACTGGCCCTGTTGCGCGAGACTGCCGCCTGGATCGACGCCCGGCCCGACGCCGATGCCTACGTGCCGGCCATGCGCCTGCGCGGCGCCGTCGAGGCTGCCGTGCTGCGCGTGATGCAGCGCGCCGGCAATGTGCTGGGCGCCGGGCCGCTTTGCCGCAATGCCCGGCTGGCAGCGCTGTTTGCCGACCTGCCGGTGTTCCTGCGTCAAAGCCATGCCGAGTGCGACCTCGCGAAGCTGGGCAGCGTGCTGAGCCAGGACGAGGACGCGGCCGACAGCGGATACCAGCCATGAGCCGCCCCGACTTCACCGAGGTATTCACGGAAATATTCGATCAGGACGACCCGTGGGGCTTGGAGTCGCTCTGGTACGAGGCCCGCAAGCGCGACCTGCTGGTCGCGGCGCTGCCTGAAGCTCGCTATGCAAGGGCCCTGGAAGCGGGCTGCGCCACCGGCATGCTGACCGAGCGGCTTGCCGCGCGCTGCGATGCCCTGCTGGCGGTCGACGTCATGCCGCGCGCCATCGAGCGCACGCGCGCCCGGCTGCAGGGCACGGCGAACGTGCAGGCCAGCGTGGCGCAGCTGCCCGCGGACTGGCCCGCCGGTCGCTTTGACCTGATCGTCCTGAGCGAGCTTGGCTACTACTTTGACCCGGCCGACTGGCAGCGCACCGCCGAACTGGCGGCCGCCGCGCTGACACCGACGGGCACCCTGGTCGCCTGCCACTATCAGCGCCAGTTTGCCGATCGCCGGATGTGCACCGAGGACGTGCACGCCGCCGTGGCAGGCCAGCCGGGACTGCATCACCACGTCCATCACCTGGAGCCCGACTTCCTGCTGGAGGTCTGGTCGCGCAATCCGCAACCGCTGCGCCTGCGGGAGCCCATCCTGTGATCGGCGTCGTCGTACCCGTCCATAACGAGGAGGCTTGCCTGGAAGCCTGCCTGCTGGCGCTGCGCACCGCCGCGCTGCATCCCGGCCTGAACCGCGAGCCCGTGATGTTGGTGGTGGTGCTGGATGACTGCAGCGACCACTCGCTGGCGATTGCCAGCCGCCACGGGCCAACCCACGTCACGTGTCTGACCATCGCGGCGCGCAACGTCGGCATGGCCCGGCATACCGGGGCCGAGCACCTGCTGGCACGCGATGCGCGCTGGCTGGCGTTCACCGATGCCGACAGCCGCGTGGCGCCGGACTGGCTGGTGGCGCAGCTTGCGCTGTGCGCCGACGCGGTCTGCGGGCTCGTCGATGTCGACGACTGGAGCGGCCACCCCGCGCACGTGGCCGCGCACTTCGCCGCGCAGTATCGCCACGTGGAGGATCATCGCCACATCCACGGCGCCAACCTCGGCGTCTGCTCGCGCGCCTATCGCCGGGCCGGCGGCTTTCCGCCGGACGCCAGCTGCGAAGACGTGGCGCTCGTGCAACGCCTGATCGCGCTCAATGCCGAGATTGCCTGGAGCACGCTGCCCCGGGTGGTCACCAGCGCGCGCACCCGCGGCCGCGCACCGGCCGGATTTGCCGACCATCTGGCCGCACTGGCGGCGCTGGCCACCCTAGAGACTGTTTGCGGCGGCCCCGACCGCCCCATTTCCGTTGATATCGATGCCACTCCTGCAGATTCCAGAACCGCTGACCGTTATCTCGCCGCATCTTGACGACGCCGTCTTCAGTTGCGGCGCGCTGCTCGCCGCCGCGCAGGGCGCGGTGGTGCTGACGGTACTTGCCGGCATACCGGATGCCGCCTTGCCGCTACCGGACTGGGACCGCGCAGCCGGCTTCACCAGCACCTCGCAGGCCGTGGTGATGCGGCGCCGGGAAGACGCGCGCAGCCTGGGACGACTCGGTGCGCGGCCGGAATGGCTCGGTTTCCTGGACGGGCAATATCGCACGCCGCATGCGGCCGAGGACATCATGAGGGGGCTGGCGGCGTCGCCCGCGCTGCAACGCGGCGGCACCGTGGTGGCACCGATGGGCCTGTTCCACAGCGACCATGAGCTGGTCGCCCGGGCCTGCCTGCTACTGCGCGGCACCATCGGCGCCATGCGGACCGCGCAAGCCGTACAGGCCACACACGCGGCGGACGACGGCATGCCGACACCGCCCGTGCAGTGGCTGTTCTATGAAGACGCGATACACCGCCGCATGGCGGGCGTGGTGCAGGACCGCTTGATGGAATGGTGGCAAGCGGGCCTGATCGCGACACCGGTGCACGTTCCGCTCGCGCGCTGGCAAGGCATCAAGATGGAAGCCGTGGAAGCCTACGAGAGCCAGCTTCCGCTGTTCAGTGCCGGGCAACTGGCCGACATCGGCGCGCCGGAACGATACTGGTCGGTCGATATGGCGCCAGCGAACGCGCCGGCACCGGCTGCCTGACAGGACGCTCCGCAAGCGGGGCGCGTTGGCACTGCCCGCGCCGATCACTATGCTGTAAGGGAGTCGCAGCCAGATTCACGAATGACACCGGCGACCGCGTCCCCCGCGACGTGCTCGGCAACGGCAGACGGTGAGGGCAGCCGCTCAAACCGATACGGTGATTGTGATGGAAGCTGCGCGCGCATGGCTCCGGCCCGTTCTCTCTGGCGTTGCGCTCTGGGTTGCGAGCGCGTTTTCCGTAGCCGCCCCGCCTAATCCATCGCCACCTCCCACTCCCGCCGCCAAGACTGCGCCGGCCTCCGCAGCGCGGCAGCTCGACCTTACGAACAAGCCATGGCGCGGCGACTTCGACGCCATGGTGGATCGGCGCGTGATTCGTGTGCTCGTGCCCTATAGCCGCACGCTGTACTTCAACGATCGCGGCCACGAACGCGGGCTGACCTCCGACTTCGTGCGCGACTTCGAACGCTTCATCAACAAGACCTACGCCAGCCGCCTGGGCAAGCGTCCGCTGACGGTGATCATGATTCCCACGCCGCGCGACCGGCTTCTGCCGGCGCTGTCCGACGGACTCGGCGACATTGCCGCCGGCAACCTGACCGTGACCGACGACCGGCTGAAGCAGGCCGACTTCGTCGTCGCGACCGCGCTCAAGCCGATCCGCGAACTCGTGCTGACCGGCCCGAAATCACCGGCACTGTCCGTGCTGGACGACCTGAGCGGCAAGACGGTCCATGTGCGGCGCCACAGCAGCTACTTCGAAAGCCTCAACGGCCTCAACGCCCGCTTCCGCCAGGCCGGCAAGCCGCCCATGCAGCTCGTAACGCTGCCCGAGGCGCTTGAGGATGAGGATGCGATGGAAATGCTCAATGTCGGCCTGCTGCAGATCCTGGTGGTCGACGACTGGAAGGCCCGCATGTGGGCCCAGATCCTGCCGCAGCTAAAGGTCCACGAAGGCATCGCGGTACGCGAAGGCGGCAAGGTCGGTTGGGCCATCCGCAAGCAGAGCCCGCAGTTGCAGGCGGCGGTGGAAAATTTCTACGACAACTTCATCCGCAAGCAGAGCATTGCCGAGATTCGCCTAAAGCAGTACATGGCCAGCATCAAGCAGATCCACAACAATGCCGAGAGCGACGAACTGAAGCGATTCAAGCTGACCGTGAGCATTTTCGAGACCTACGGCAAGCAATACAACTTCGATCCGCTGATGCTGGCGGCGCAGGGGTTCCAGGAGTCGCAGCTCAGGCAGGATGCCAAGAGCCGCGTGGGTGCCATCGGCATCATGCAGTTAATGCCCGCCACCGGAAAGGAACTCGGCGTTGGCGACATCAAGGTCACGCCGTCGAACATCCATGCCGGCGCGAAGTACCTGGACCAGTTGATGACGCGATACTTCCAGGACGCGAAATTCTCGGAGATGAACCGGCCGCTGTTCGCGTTCGCCAGCTACAACGCCGGCCCCGGCAAGATCGCGAAGATGCGCACGCTGGCCGCGGAGCGCGGTCTCAACCCCGACGTCTGGTTCAACAACGTCGAGGTGGTGGTGGCCGAGAACGTGGGCATCGAAACCACCACCTATGTCCGCAATATCTACAAGTACTACGCGTCGTACCGGCTGCTGAAGGACGCCGAGGAACAACGGACCCGCGCCGTCCAGCAGATGGGACGCTGACCGGCTACCCGCGATCGCGCAACACCGTGCGGAAGCCGATGTGCGAAGCCGGCAGATCCGCTTCCTGCTGCTCGCGCGACGACGCGCGGTAGCGCACGCAATAGTCTGACGAACACAGGAACGAGCCACCCTTGATGACCATCGGCGTATTGCCGGCCGCACCGTGCGGCCGGCTGGCGGGCGCGATGGCGGCGGTGTCGCCGTTCGAATGCCCCTGGTGCTCGCCGGTGTACACGTCGCGCGTCCATTCCCATGCGTTGCCGATCATGTCGAACAGCCGGTAGTCACTGGCGGCATAGCACCCGACCGGCGACCGCCCCACATGGCCGTCCTCGCGGGTGTTCATCAGCGGGAACGCGCCCTGCCAGTAGTTGGCGGAAGGCTTGCCCGCCGTATCGCGCGGCGCGGTATCGAGCGATGCGTCCTCGTGGCCGGCCTTGCCCGCGTATTCCCACTCGGCCTCGGTCGGCAGGTCGCGCCCGAGCCACTGCGCGTAGGCCAGCGCATCGCGCTGGGTGACCAGCGTCACCGGGTGATTGTCGCGGCCACGCAGGTCGCTGGCCGGGCCGTCCGGATGGCGCCATGATGCGTCCTTGACCCACGTCCACCACGCCAGCGGCCGAGCACCAAGTTCGGCCTGGGTCGGCGAATGGAATACCGCAGCGCCGTGCTGGCGTTCGGCATCGGTGACATAGCCGGTGGCTTTCACGAACGCGTCAAATTGCGCATTGGTGACTTCAGTCTGGTCGATCCAGAAGCCGGCCACCTGCGTGCGGCCCGATCCGGCGGGGCGTTCGTCCTGATAGCCATGGCGGCTGCCCAACAGGAAGTCGCCGCCGCTCAGGTGCACCATGCCGGCCCTGGCGTCGCTGCCCCAGCCTTGCGGCAGGCCGCTGTAGCGCTCGCACTGCCGCTCCGTGCCCAGCGCGGCGAATGCCCTGCCGGCGTTGACTCCATCGAGGCCACCGGGGCGCGTGATGGCTTGTGCGTTGTACAGCGTGGCCAACGCCGCGCCACAGGCCACCGCGATCACGACGACCTTGGCTGCCTTTGCGAGCGGGCGCTTCGTGGCAAGAATCGACATGATGCGCATCGCCAATCAGTAGTAGCCCTTGGGACGCGCCGGCTCCACGCCGCCCACGCTGCTCATGTATGCCTTCCACTGCGCGACGAGGTCATCGAGTACGGTGACGTTGCTGGCCGACACATCGTGGTTCTCGCTGCGGTCGGTGGCCAGGTCGAACAGCTCCCAGTGGCCATCGGCGGGGCCGAACTGCGCGGGCTCGGTCCACAGCGCCTTCCATCGGCCATCGGCGCTGCGGATCTGCGCACGGCCATACGATTCCTCGCCGAACGCCGTAGCGCGCACCTCGCCCGTCGCCTCGCCGCGCAGCACCGGCAGCAGCGAATTCCCGGTGATGGGCCACACATTGCGGCCGTTGTAGACCACCTTGCCCTTGTTCCGGTCCACGCCCGTCGCGCCGTCGACATTGGCGGGCGCCGCCGTGGACGGCAGCGCCACGCCGGCCACCGCCAGGAACGTCGCGGTGTTGTCGGTCACGTGCGTGAATGCACGCAGCGTGGCTTGCTGGGCGGTCTGGCCGGGCAGCTTCACGATGGCCGGCGTGGAGATGCCGCCTTCGCCCATGAAGCCCTTGGTCTGGCGGAACGGCGTGGCGCTCACTTCGGCCCAGCGCAGCCCGTACTGCAGCCGTCGAGCAGCCTGCAGGCCGTTGTCAGTGCCCAGCGTCGAATAGACCGGGTCGGTTGCGTTGGCGGTGTCGGTGACCAGCGGATCGGCCGTGGTGATCGGCCACGCCTCGGCGCCGTTGTCCGACTGGAACATGATGAACGTGTTGTCGTATTCGCCGATGTCCTTCAGGTGCTGCACCAGCAGGCCGATGTTGTAGTCGAGGTTCTCGACCATGCCCGCATAGATTTCCATATAGCGCGCCTGTGCCTTGCGCTCGTCGGCAGTCAGGCTGGCCCACGTCTTGTCGACCAGGCCCGGACCATAGTCGGTATAGCCCTGCGCGGGACCGTTCAACGCGTTGATGTATTTGGCGCCCGCCGTGCCATTGTTGGCTGTGCCGGCCGGCGCGGCCAGCGCTTCGGGCAGCCCGGCATACGGATTGAAGTCGGCCGGGATGATGCCCAGCGTCTTCTGGCGCGCGATACGTGCGTTGCGGATGGCGTCATAGCCCGCGTCATAGCGGCCCTTGTACTTGCTCAGCCAGGGCTCCGGCACCTGCAGCGGCCAGTGCGGCGACGTGTAGGCCGCGTAGGCAAAGAACGGCTTGCCGTCGGCCTTGTTGGCGTCGATGTACTCGATCAGCTTCTGCGTGTAGAAATTGGTCGAATAGAACACGGCCGGCGAACCGCCCGTGCCGCCTGGCTGACCCGGCTGGCCCGGCTGCACGTACTGGCCGTTCTCGGTGTAGTTCTTCGAGCCGGCGGCCTCGTGCGCGAAATGGTTCGATGCCGCGCCGCCCAGCAGCGCGTAGCTGCGCTCGAAGCCCCACTGGTCCGGCGTCTTGCCGCTGGTGGCGGCGCCGCCGACGATGCTCGATCCCAGATGCCATTTACCGGCCATGTACGTGTGATACCCGGCGTCCTGCAGCAACTGGGCCACCGACAGCGCGCTGTCGTTCAAGTATCCCTCGTAGCCCGGCAGGCCCCTGCGTTCGTCATTGGGCGCACCCATCGTGCCTTCACCCACCAGATGGTGGTCGGTGCCGGAAATCAGCATCGAGCGCGTAATGGCGCAGACCGTGCCAGTGTGATGGTTCGTCAGGATGCGGCCCGATGCAACCAGCGCATCCAGGTTGGGCGTATCGATTTCGCCGCCGAACGCCTTGATATCCGAATAGCCGAGGTCGTCGGCCATGATGTACAGGATGTTGGGCCGCTTCTGCGCCGGCACGGTACCGGGCGAGATCACTCCGCCGCCATTGGACGCCACCGGCGCGCTGCCATCCGAGCCGCAGGCGACCAGGGACACGACGGCGGCGGCCGAGGCTGCTGCCAGCAAGCCCAGGCGCAGGCCGCGAGCGGTACTGTTGCGAGAGGGGTGGGACGGAGCAGCGTGATGGTTCTTCATTGTTATAGGTCGCGACCGTGGAAAAGAGGGCCATGCTAGGGGCCCGTGCGACTTATGCGAAACAATGAATCCGCATGCGCTTCTGCGGAAAAATTCGTTGCAAAAACGGTGGAACGGCCAGATGGACATCGGTAGGGGCGCTCGCAATGTACAGATGTCGACGCCAAACACCGCGCATTCCCCAGCTTGGTCGTCGTCATACCCCTGCATAGAATCGACGGGCCGTTCCTTCCGGCGCGGCGCGACCATAACCGATGCGGGGAGACACTGCGATGCAAAAACAGGTAGGGGATGCCACGGCCGAAGCGGCCGTCAGCGCGGGACGACGACAGGTGCTGGCCTGTGCGCTGGGCCTGGCCGCCGGGCTGCCCACCATGGCCGGCGCGGCGGAACCTGCCGCCGGGGGCGCCCGGACCGCCGTGCCCGATGCAACCCGTGGGCGCATCGATGTTCACGCTCACTACATCCCCGACCGGTACCGCACCGCGCTGGAGGCCGCCGGCCAAAGCAAGCCGTCCGGCATGCCTGCCATTCCGAAATGGAGCGCTGCACAGCACGTCGGCATGATGGATCACCTGGGCATTGCCACGGCGATGCTGTCGATCTCCGCCCCTGGCCTGCATTTCGGCGATGATGCCGCCGCGCGCAAGCTCGCGCGCTATTGCAACGAAGAAGGCGCCCGCGCCGTGGCCAGTCATACGGGACGCTTCGGCCTGTTTGCCGCGCTGCCGCTGCCCGATGTGCCGGGCACGCTGGCCGAACTGCGGTACGCGTTCGATACGCTGCACGCCGACGGCGTGGTGATGGAATCCAACTACCACGGCATCTATCTTGGCGACCCTCGCTTCGATCCCGTCATGGCGGAGCTGAACCGGCGCCGCGCGGTGATCTTCATCCATCCTACCGATCCGCACTGCGCCTGCTGCCAGGGGACGGATGCCGCCTCGCTGCCGCCGCTCGGTTATCCGTATCCGATGATCGAGTTCATCTTCGACACTACGCGCGCGGTCTTCAACCTGATCCTTTCGGGCACGCTGGCACGGTATCCCGACATCCGCATCATCGTGCCCCATGCTGGCGCCGCCGTGCCGGTACTGGCCGCGCGCGTGGCCGCCATCAGCGGCATGCTGAAACTGAGCCGCGAACGCGTCGACATGGATGCCGCGCTCCAGAAGCTCTACTACGACCTGGCTGGCGTACCCGAACCCATTGCGCTGGGTGCGCTGCTCCAGGCAGCCGACCCGGTGCGCATTCTCTACGGCAGCGACTATCCATTCACGCCCGAACCGGTGGCCGCCGAACTAGCCGCCGTGCTCGACCGCTCGGCGCAGATCCCGCCCGCCATGCGCCGTGCCTTCATGCGCGACAACGCGCTGGCGCTGTTCCCCCGCCTCTTGCAAGCCTGACGTAGCACAGCCATGAATGAAAACGGACGCCACCAGGGCGTCCGTTCTTGTTTGTAGTTCGGCGTCCGGGCCGTTCAGAACGCCACCTGCTCCTTGCCCTTTAGCCCCAGCATAGCGCGCGCCTCGTCGGGCGTGGCCACTGCATAGCCAAGCTGCTCGATGGTCGTGCGGATGCCGGCCACCTGCTCGGCATTGCTCGTCGCCAGCTTGCCGCGCGACAGCCAGAGGTTGTCTTCCAGGCCCACCCGCACGTTACCGCCCATAAGCAGCCCTTGCGTCACCACGCGTGACTGCTGCGCGCCCGCACCCAGGACCGACCACACATAGTCCTTGCCGAACAGGCGGTCGGCCGTACGCTTCATATGGGCGATGTCCTCCGGATGCGCGCCGATGCCGCCCCGGATGCCGAACACGGACTGGATGAACAGCGGCGCCTTCAGCAGGCCCCTGTCCAGAAAATGCGCGGCCGTGTACAGGTGCCCAATGTCATAGCACTCGATCTCGAAGCGCGTGCCATTGGCATTGCACGCTTCCAGGATATGGGCGATATCGCGGAACGTGTTGCGGAAAATCCGGTCCTCGCTCGCGGCCAGGTACGGTTGCTCCCAGTCGTGCCGGAATTCCTTGTAGCGTCCGAGCATCTCGTACAGGCCGAAATTCATCGAGCCCATGTTCAGCGACGCCACTTCGGGCTTGAAGCGCGCCACGGGCGCCAGGCGTTCCTCGATGGACATGGTGGGCGCGCCGCCGGTGGTCAGGTTCACTACCACGTCCGAGGCATCGGCAATCGCGCCAAGGAATTCGCCGAACAGCGCGGCGTCCTGGCTTGGGATGCCGGTCTGCGGATCGCGGGCGTGCAGGTGGACGATGGCCGCGCCGGCCTGGGCCGCACCAATCGCGGACGCGGCGATCTGCGATGGCGTGACTGGCAGGTAGGGCGACATCGACGGCGTGTGAATGGACCCGGTGATGGCGCAGGTAATGATGACCTTGCTGGAAGATGTCGACATGGTTCGTATATGGGTGGATCGCGGGATGGGATGGGCAGACGCTCAGGCCTCGGTGTTCTGCACGAACCACTGCGGCACTTCCGGGCCCCACTGGTGCATCGAGTTCTCGGGCGCGTGATCGCCCGCCGGCCACGTGGTGCCTGCCGAGATGAAATCCATGTCGCACGAGAACTCGCAAAACGATCCCCATGGGTCGCGCACATAGTGGAAGTAGTTCGAGCCCAGCACATGGCGGCCGGTGCCCCAGCCCTGCGTGAAGCCAGCAGCGGCCATCTGCGCGGCGCCCTGCCCCACTTCGTCAACACTACCGACGTCCCACGACGCGTGGTGCCAGCCCTTTGCCGCACTGGCCGCGAACGCCACCAGATGATGGTCGCTGCCATGCGGCGCATGCGTGAACGCCACCAGGTCACCGGATCGATCCGACAGGCGCAGGCCCAGTGCTCGGCCATAGAAGTCGAGTGCTCGCGACACGTCGGGCGTGAACAGCGCCACATGCGACAGCCTGCGCGGCCGCACCTGCTGCACCTCGTCGCGGAACAGCGCCCCGCGCGCATCGGCGCCTATGTGCACATGCGTCACGTCCGGCTTGGTGGACGGGCTGGTCTTGG
Organism: Cupriavidus pauculus; assembly: GCF_022179805.1. Lineage (GTDB taxonomy): Bacteria > Pseudomonadota > Gammaproteobacteria > Burkholderiales > Burkholderiaceae > Cupriavidus > Cupriavidus pauculus_E. Next base: position 247,552 of record NZ_BPUO01000003.1, read on the forward strand.
GGCCGATCCGCACCTGGATCAGGTTTCCATCGGGATCGTGGTACCACAGCCCATGACCCGACGCATATGGCGCGTTCTCCGCAGGCACGGCGCCAGCGGCGTCGAGCTGCGCGCGGATCGTCTCGAAATCCTGCTCGTAGCAATGAAAGCTCAGGTAAGCCAGGTGCCGATGCTCTCCTGGCAAGATGCGCGCCCAGACCTGCTCGTCGGACGTCATGACATCGAGGCGGTCGCCGTGGTCCACCACGTTCAGGCCGAACGCCAGGTGGAAGTGGCGCGCGTCCTCAAGGCTGGGCACGACAAGTGCATAGTGGCCGATGGAATGGACGGCGGCGCGTGGATTGGTATCGCTCATGATGGTCTCCGCTGGATCGGCTGTGGTTACCGTTGGCTCTCGTCCGCAATCGGATTGCGCAACGTGGCGAAGCCCGTCAGGCTGACTTCGCAGACGTCGCCCGCCCGCATCACCAGCTTCGGTTCGCGCGCCCAGCCCACCCCGCTCGGCGTGCCCGTTACGATCACGTCCCCCGCTTCGAGCGTGATGGCCTCGCTGAGCGTGGAAATCAGCGTCGCCACGTCGAAGATCAGCGTATCGGTACTGGCCGATTGCACAACCTCGCCGTTCAGACGCGTTTCCAGCGTCAGCCCCCGGGCGCCAGCCGGCACCTCGCTGGCCGTGACCAGTTCCGGGCCGAACGCACCGGTCTGATCGAAGTTCTTGCCCATCGTCCACTGCGGGGCAACGAACTGGTATTCACGCACAGAGCCGTCGTTGAACAGCGCATAGCCGGCCACATGGTCCAGCGCCTTGTCCTTGGCGATATGGCGGCCGCCCGATTTCAGGATCACCGCGAACTCGCCCTCGAAATCGAGCGAATCCGAAACGCGCGGGCGCACGATGGGCCGGCCGTGGCCGGTCAGGCTGGTGTCGTAGCGCGGGAAGACGGTCGGGTATTTCGGCTGTTCGAGCTTGCTTTCGCGCGTGTGATCAGCGTAGTTCAGGCCGATGCATAGCAGCTTGGGCGGCTGCTGCAGCACAGGCAGGAACGTGACGTCGGCATCGGTGACCATTACGCCGCCGTCGACAGTGCCAGCCCAGGCCTCCAGGTCATTGCCGTTGGCCAGCAACGTTTCGAGCGGCATGTCGCCCAGCACACGAATCCGGTCGCCTTCGCGCACGCCGGTCTGGGTCTTGCCATCGAGAATGAATCGCAGGTATCGCATGAAGTGTCTCGCTTGATAGATTGTTGTGGGGTCAGCCGGCGCCAGCCAGCCAGGCATCGTCGCTGTCGAGCAGCGGCTGTACGGTTTCGGGCCGGTCGGTGCCGGGCAGGTCCAGGCGGGGTTGCTGTCCGATCTCGGCCAGCAGGTAGGACAGGAATCGGTAAGTCGCGCGGAAGTCGGCAAGCCGCGCGACATCGAGCGCCACGCGCTCGGACGGATTGACCACGACAAGCCCGTCGCGCAGATAGACGATGCCCATGCGGGCGATGCGCCAGGCGCCGGCGCGGCGCACCATGCGCTCGTGCAGCCGGGCATGCGTGGTCACTTCCACCTCCACGCCCTGCAGACGCGTGCGCGCTACCACCGCACAAGGCGTGTGGGCCAGCGCGCGGTCGCCGTTCAGCGTCACCAGCGTGGGCCCCATCTGGTGGGCCGAATGGTGGCCGGCCTCATACATGCGGCGCGATGCGGCCACGAAATCGGGTCCGCTGCCCTGGAACCACGACACGCCCACCTCGGCATCGAGGTGATACGTATTGAACATACGCGCCCATTGCGCCTGGTCGCGTGCCGCGCGCTCCGTCTGGACGATCTCGGCAATCTCGGCCTTGTCGAGCATTTCGAGCATGGCCTGCAGTCTTTCTTGCATGGTGTCTCCATTCATTAACGCGCTTCGCTGGGCGCTGCCACAGCCTGGGCGTGCGGTTGCGCCACGCCCAGGTACATACGCATCCGGCGCACCCGGAATGCCAACCACGCGGTGACCAGGCCCGTTGCCAGGACCAGGTACATTGCCGAATCGGGGCCGTAGGCGCGCACCATCCAGGCCAGCGCCAGCGGTGTCAGCCCCGCGAACAGTGCGGCCCCGATGTTGTAGGGCACGGCATAGCCGCTCTGCCGCACATGCGTGGGGAATAGCGCAGACAGCAGGCCGGGGACCAACGCGATGACCGAACCGAGCGCCACGCCGGGCAGCATGAACAGCAGCGCCAGCGACCCCTGCTCTGCCAGCACATCGGGCAGCCACCGGAAGAAGCACACCGATGCGACCAGCATGGCGATGGCGCCGATGCCCAGCGAACGTGCCCAACCCATCGCATCGCTGAGGCAGCCCCAGAACGGCATCGACACGCACAAGGCGAACGATCCCCACATGTTCGCTTGCAGCGCCGCCTGGCGTGGCACGCCGTAGTGCGTGGCCAGCAGCGTCGGCATGTACTGGAAGAACACCGTCGTGCCGATGGCCATCGTGAAACCCAGCCCCAGGCCAAAGACGCAGGCGTCCGCGTGATTGCGCAGCACGATCCGCAGCGGCGTCTCGCTCGCAAGCTGGCGCGACTGCTGGATACCCGCGTACAGCGGCGACTCCTCAAGCTGGCGCCGCAGCCATGCAGCGGTCAGGCCGAATGCACCGCCGACCAGGAATGGCAGGCGCCACGCCAGCGACGGCATGCCGGTACGGCTGGCGATGTACGCCGACAATGCCGCCGCGCCGGTGCCCAGCAGCAGGCCGGCCAGCACGATGCCGTGCATCGTCCCGCTGGTCGTCCCCAGCCGCGAAGGCGGTGCATGCTCGGACACGAACACCGCAGCGCCCGGAAACTCGCCGCCCACCGCGCAGCCCTGCAGCGCACGTAGCACCAGCAGCGCGATCGGCGCGAGGATGCCGGCCTGCTCGTATGTGGGCAGCACGCCGATCAGGAACGTTGGCACCGCCATCAGCACCAGCAGGAAGATGAACATCTTCTTGCGGCCCAGCATGTCCGCAAAATGCGCCAGCACGATGCCGGCGATGGGCCGCACGAGGTAGCCGATGGCAAAGATGCCAAGCGTCTGCATCTGGCTGACCCACGGCGAAACGCCGGGCGGGAAGAATGCTTCGCTGATCGCCGCCGCGACGAATAGGAAGATCACGAAGTCGTAGTACTCGAGCATGGCACCCAGCGCGGCCAGGCCGAGCGTGCGTGCCGCCTTTCGATTGAGCATGCTTGTCTCCTCGATATGTCGTTGTGTTGCCTGCGCCACCGTCTGGCGCGGTGGTCGGTCGCAGGACTCAGGCGTGGCAGGAAGGCGGTGCGGCAAGGCGCCCGTAGCGGCCGCCGTAGAACAGCAGCGGCGCCACGGCGTCGCGCTCCTCCAGCGCCAGCACCTGCGCGACATACAGCTTGTGGTCGCCGGCCGGATGGATATCCACGGTTCGGACGATCAGATGCGCCAGGCTTTCCGGCAGGAACGGCGTGCCGGAGCCATGCGTGTGCATGGCGCCAAGTCCCTCGCAGGTCTTGCCCCCAAAGTGGGCACTCAGGTCTTCCTGGTGATCGCACAGGAAGTTGATGGCGAAGCCATCGCCGATGCCGACCGATGCACTGAAGCGCGACGCGTTGCGCGCCGACACCAGCACCAGTTGCGGTTCCAGCGAAACGGACATGAACGCGTTGGCCGTCATGCCGGCCGGCGCGCCGTCGCGCAGCCAGGTGACGACCGTCACACCAGTGGCGAACTTGCCCATGATCCGGCGAAAGCGTGCCGGGTCGGTCAGTGGAGTGGTGGTCATGATCGATGCCTCCCGCTTACACCAGCGGCGTGTTCGGCGCCTGGCCGCACAGCATGCGGCCGTACAGCTCGAGGTTGGTCGCGGTGCAGACGATGCCGTGCAGGTTGGCCACGCGTGCGTCGCGCCATACGCGGTTGAACGGATTGCGGGCACCGGCCAGTGATCCTCCCGACGCGCTGGCCAGCAGGTCCACAGCTTCCCAGATGGTCTTGCTCGCATAGCCCGTGTCGCGGCGGATGCGCGCGCGGGTCAGGGCATCGGGCATGGTGCCGGCCTTTGCGTACGCGTCGATCTCATCGACACAACGCTCGACGACCAGCCGGGCCGCGTCGATCATCGCCGACGCCTCGCCGACTTGCAGGTGGGTAATCGCCGCCTCCGACTGCTTTTCGTACCACGTGTACTGGATGCCCCGACCGGGCAGCTTGTCCAGGAACATCTCCTGCGCGGCACGCGCGATGCCCAATGCCGGGAACACCAGGATGATGGCGGCCACCGGCATGAACGCCATGCGGTACAGCGACTCGTCGTCGCTAAAGTGGGACATGTAGTCGCCAGCCAGGATCGACGACAGCGCGGCCACACGCGAGTCCGGCACGAACTTGTTGCGTACGCGCACCGTGGTGCTGCCGCTGCCGCGCAGCGCAATCGTGTCCCAGTCATCGAGGAATTCGAGATCGGACGTCGGGATCAGTGCCATGCCCTGGTCCACCGCCGCGCCGGACTCATCCACCAGCGGAATGCCCAGTAGGTCCCATTGCGCGTGATACACGCCGCTGTTGAAACCCCACATGCCTTCTTCGATCAGGTAGCCACCTTCCACGCGCTTGACCACGGCCTTGCGCGGCGACAGCACGCCTGCGGTGCGCACCTTGGCACGGCCCGAGAAGACCTCGTCACGCGCCGGTTGCGGCAGGCAGCTTGCCGCCATCCAGTTGCAGACGTTGATCAGCGCGCACGCCCATGCGGCGGAGCCATCGCCCCGGCCAATCTCGCTGACCACTTCCATGTAGGTGCGAAGAGACACCTGCATTCCGCCGGCCGACTTCGGCACCATCATGTCCAGGATGCCGGCGCCATCGAGTTCGGCCACCGTGGACTCCGGCAGACGCGCCAGCGCATCCACCTCCGCGGTGCGGGCACGCAGCGCCGGCACCATCGCCGTTGCCCGGCGCAGCAGTTCCGCATGCACTGTGTCATCGGTATCGTTGATACGAATGTTGGTAACGGATGCCAGCGTCATAAGGGTCTCCTGTTTTTTCAGTTCGATGCGCCGGGATGGCTGCAAGAATGACGTTTTCGTTATTGTAAGAACGGCATCGAATCAGGCAAGATAGGGTTTTCGGCCGACTCGGCATGAACATCCGTCACTGCAACGCGCATCGAGACTGACCATGGCCCCGCTCACATTCGTCCCCACCGAACGCGAAGACCACCGCACCGTTGCCGCGCGAAAGAAGCGCGAGCTGATGCGCACGCGCATCCTGCGCGCGATCATGGAGCTGTACTCCGATCGTTCGAAGATCTCCACGTCGATCGAGGACGTGGCACGCGCGGCGGAGATTTCACGCGGCACGTTCTACAAGCACTTCACGTCGCTGGACGAGGCGCTGATTGCCGTGGCACGCGAGGTGACCGACCAGATGACGATCGACATGCTGCCGATCTACGACGCGGTGCAGGACCCCGTGCATCGCGTCAGCACCGGGTTGCGGCTGTTCCTGACGCGCGCGCTGACCGACCATCGCTGGGCCGCCTTTGTGCTGCGCGCTGAGCTGATGGCGCAGGAGTCGACGCTGATGACCTACATGATGAGAGACCTGCGCGCCGGCGCACTCGACGGCGTGATGGAATTCGACAACCTGCAGGCCGCCGCCGACTCCGTGATGGGCGCGACGATCGAGGGCATCCGCACGCTATTGCTAAAGCGTACGAAAGATCCGAAGCAGTACATCGACAGCGCCATCCGCATCACATTGCGCAGTCTTGCCGTGGAAAAGCGACGCGCGCAGAAGGCCACCGACACCTCGCGCGAGCTTGTCGACGCGCTGCCAGAAAGCGTGCGCAAGACGTGGCGCGCACAGGGCTGAACGCCAAAATTCGGCGCATTGCGCGCCGTTTCATTCTAGGAATCGCGCAGGTTTTCACCAGGTAGGGAATGTTCGCGGCTCAGCGTACACAGATGTCACCGTGACGATTGTGTACGCTCAACGCGGCGCATTCCCTATCTTGCCGATGGCCCCTCGTCTCACAAGAATGGACACGCAATCGGTTCCCGCCAGACAGCGACGGGAACGCGACAGAGGGCTGCCCGCAGAGCAGCTCCGCAAGGCGTGAACCAGAAACGAGGAGACAAGCATGAGAAGAACCATCGCCGTGGCCACCCTGTCGCTGGCCGGCAGCGGCGCGGCCTGCGCGCAATCGAACGTGATCCTGTACGGCGTGGCGGACATGGGCATCGAGTACGTGACCAACGTCGGCAACGTGCCAACCGCCGCCAACGGCTTCAACCCCGGACCCGCGCATGACGTGGCGCGGCTCACGTCCGGCCATCGCGCCGGATCGCGCTGGGGCCTACGCGGCAACGAAGACCTGGGCGCGGGCTGGAGTTCGGTGTTCACGTTGGAGAGCGGCTTCAACCTGGACACCGGTACGCAGCAGCAGGCACGACTATTCGGCCGGCAGGCCTACGTCGGGTTGAAGAACGCGGCCTATGGGCAGTTCACGTTCGGCCGGCAGTACACCTCGATCTTCGAGGGGCTAGCCAACTTCTCGCCCACCGCGTACGGCGGCTACGAGCCCGCCGTGCTGCAGTCCGGCGCGGCTTTCCGCGAGGACAACATGATCAAGTACACCGGACGCTTCGGCGCGATGACCGCATTGGCGCACTACTCGTTCGGCACCGGCATGGCGCTGCCGCAGGTGGTCGGCGCCGGCGTGGCCGTGGGCGGCAACGGCGAAGTGCCCGGCAGCGCGCGGCGCGACAGCGCATACGGCGCGGCGCTGAGCTACAACGGCGGCACGCTGGGCCTGGTAGCGGCATACGACCAGGTCAATCCGACAATCGGCAGCAGCAGCGGCACGTTCCGCAAGGCGGCGGTGGGCGGCAGCGTCACGCAGGGACCATTCATGCTGATGGGCGGGTACCGCTGGGGCCAGAGCAAGGGTCCGGCCGGCAACACGATCCAGCGTGACGACTACTACTGGATCGGCGCGAACTACCAGTTCCAGCGCGCGTTCTCGGTGACGCTGGAGTACACCTACGACAACCTCAGGAACGTGTTCGGCAATACCAGCGTGCCGAATCCGTGGCAGGTCATGCTGCTGGCCAGCTACAACCTGTCCAAGCGTACAGAGCTGTACCTGTCGACGGCCTACTCGAAGAACGCCGGCCTGATGATGGACTCGGGACTGACCACCTATGCCAACACGCTGGCGCTGGGCAACAGCCTCGTGCTCGGCAATGGCAAGAACTCGATGGTCGGCACGACCATCGGCATGCGGCATATCTTCTGAGCAAGAAGAAGGCGCCTGGGGCATCGCCACGATACCCCAGGCACGCTGCCCTGCTTCAGCGCGCGCTCCGGCGCAGGCTCTGTCCCGGCCGCGTGCCCGTGGCCGCGCCGTCTTGCCAGACCACCTGTCCGTTCACGAAGACATGCCCGATGCCGGCCGACGGTTGCTGCGGGTCCAGGTAGGTCGCCACATCCTTGACGGTCTTCGGATCGAACACGGTGATATCGGCGGCATAGCCCTCGCGGATTTCGCCACGCCCGGCCAACCCGAACGCGTTGGCCGTCATGCCCGTCATCTTGTGGACCGTTTCCTCCAGCGTCAGCAGGCCCAGGTCGCGGCTGTAATGCCCGAGCAACCGCGTGAACGTGCCCCAAAGGCGCGGATGCGGATAGTCGTCGGACGGAATGCCGTCCGAGCCGATCATCGTGTCGCGATAGGCCAGCACCCGCTGCACGTCCCCTTCGTCCATGAAGAAGTACATGCCCATGCCCGGCATCACGCGGTCCAGTGCTTCGGCGCGCGAGCACTGCCATTCCTGCGCCAGGTCCGACAGCTTGCGGCCCGCGCTCTTTGGCTCGGAACGCGAATAGGTGATCAGGATCTCGTCGCTGATGGCCAGCCGTTCCTTGCGCAGCAGCGACGACGACGCCGTGTACGGATAGCAGTCCAGGCAGATCTTCTGGGCGCGACCCAGTGCGTCAATGCGTGCCAGCGTCTCGCGTGTGCGTCCGAAGTTGGGCTTGCCGATGACCTTGTGGTGCGAGATCACAAGCCTGACGTCGAGCGCGCGCGCAATCTGCGCCGATTCCTCGATGGCGTCGAGCACGCCATCGCCCTCGGTACGCATATGCGTGGCGTAGACGCCGCCGTACTGCTTCAGGTCGCGGCCCACGCCGATGATTTCCTCGATCGGCGCGGAGGCGGCGGGCGGGTAGAACGTGCCCGTGGACATACCGATCGCGCCCTGTTCCAGCGCGGCGTTGACGGCCTGGCGCATCGCCTCCACTTCATCCGGCGTGGCGGGACGGTCAAGGTCGGCCTGGTGCACGGCGCGCAGCGCGGTATGGCCAACCAGCGATGCCACGTTGACTGCGGCGGGCGTGGCGTCGAGCGCATCGAGGTACTGGCCGAACGCCGCGAAGCGCAATTGCGGATCCACGGTGCGCAACGGCAACGGCGGGTCGCCACCGCTCTGCCGGTACGGCGCCAGGCTGATGCCGCAGTTGCCGTTGACCACAGTGGTCACACCCTGCGAAATCTTCGGCGTCATGCCGGGCGTCTGCAGCACGGCGCGGTCATCGTGGGCGTGGCTGTCGATAAAGCCGGGCGCCACAACCTTGCCGGTGACATCCAGCTCTTGATGGGCACGCTGGCCCGTGGCATCGCCAATGAACGCGATCTGGCCGCCCTGTATCGCTACATCGACGCGGTAGCGTGCCGCACCGGTGCCGTCGATCACATCGCCGCCCCGCAGAATCACATCGAACATGGTGGAGTTCCTTTCAATCAAGCTTGATATCGGCCTTGCGGATCAGGTCGCCCCACTTGCGGCTTTCCTTGGCAATCATCTGGCCGAATGCCTCGGGCGAGCCGCCCACCACCACCGATCCGTTCTGCTCTGCATCCTTGCGCGTGGCGGGCAACTGCAGGTAGGCATTGATCTCGCGGTTCAGCCGCTCCACCACGGGCCGTGGTGTGCCGGCGGGCGCAACGATGCCGCCCCAGGCGTTGACCTCAAACCCGGGCACGCCCGATTCCTCCATCGTCGGCACGTTCGGCAGCACCGGCACCCGCGCCTTGCTGGTCACAGCGATGGCGCGCAGCTTGTTGCCCTGTACGGCGGCGATGATTGACGGCACGTTGTCGAACATGAAATCGACCTGGCCGCTGATGACGTCGATCTGCGCCTGCGGCGCGCCCCGGTACGGGATATGGCGGAATTCGATATGCGCCTGGTCCTTGAGCATCTCGCCGCTCAGGTGGCTGGTGGTGCCATTGCCGCCCGAGCCCATCGTCAGCTTGGCCGGATTCTTCTGCGCGTAGCCCACCAGTTCGTTGAGCGTGTGCACCGGCAATTTCGGGTTCACGGCCAGGATGTTCGGCACGGTCGTGGTGGCGCAGACCGGCACGAGGTCCTTGTCGGGATCGTAGCCGGGGCGCGCCAGCAGGCTGCGGTTGATCGCCATGGTCACGATATTGCCGAAGCCGATCGTGTAGCCATCCGGCCGGCTGCGCACCAGCATCTGCATGGCGATACTGCCGGCGGCGCCCGGGCGGTTGTCCACCACCACCGACGTCCCCAGCTTGTCGCCCAGGTATTGCGCCAGCTTGCGGCTCGACTGGTCGGGCGTGCTCCCCGCTGCGGCAGGCACGATCAGTGTGATGGGCTTGCCGGCGGGCCAGTCCGCGGCCTGCGCGGTGGCGGCGGCGCCAGTCGCCAGCATCAGCGCCGCGAGGGCTCCGGCTTTAAGAATTTCAATGGCTTTGCGTCTCGTGGGTATCGTCATCGGTAACCTCGCGGTGGGCGTGCAATCTTTGTGGGAACGCGCTATGTTGCCCCCATGGGCACGCTGGTGTATATCGAAGTTTCGGCAAGCCTCCATTCCTTTTTTTGATGACATGAAGCATCCGGCCAAGCGTCACATTCCGTCCGTGGTGAACCTCAATACGTTCGAAACCATCGCGCGGCGCGGCAGCGTCACGGCGGCGGCCGACGAACTGGGCCTGAGCCAGGGCGCGGTCAGCAAGCAGCTTCTGGATCTGGAGAGCTTTCTGGGCACGACGCTGTTCGAGCGCAACAACGCGCGGCTGGCATTGAGCGACGAGGGCGCTGCCTACCTGGCGCGCATCCGGCCGCTGCTCGATCAGCTGGAAGCCGCGACCGTGGCGACCTCGGGCGCCGCACAGCGCATGCGTGAAGTGCGTTTCTCGGTGCCCAACACGTTTGGCCTGCTGTGGGTCATGCCCCGCCTGTCCGGCTTTGCGGCAGCGCATCCCCAGATTCGCATCCATATGGCCAATCACATTGGAATCATCTCGCTACGCGACGCGGGGCTGGACGCGGCCGTGGTGTTTGCGGAGGACGGTCTCGACGACGACAGCGCGGAATTGCTGCACAGCGTGCGCACCCTGCCCGTGGCGTCGCGCGACCTTGTGCCTGGACGGCTGCCGCTGTCGGCCGCGCGCATCGCGGCCCTGCCCTTGCTGCATCACACCACCGCACCGACCTCCTGGGCCAGCTACCTGCGCGACCTCGACGCCAGAATTGAACTGCCGCTGCCGGGCGGCACGCAGTACAACCTCGTCACCTTTGCGCTCAAGGCCGCCGAGGCAGGGCTGGGCGCGGCGCTGGTGCCCGACTATGCCTGCGCCGACAGCCTGCGAGACGGCCGCGTGGTGCAACTGAATCGGCCGTCGCTGCCGTCGCGACGCGGCTACTACCTGATATGCCGGCGCGAGCGCATCGATGCCCCGGCTGTGCGCGCGTTGTGCGACTGGCTGAGGGCGCGCCGCACGGAACCGGCCGATGCCAGCGTGCCCGCCTGATGCGCCAGCGTTGGAGTATCGTCCTGGCAGGAAGCCAAATCTGAGGGGCGCATATGGGTGTACAGCTCAACCACACCATCGTCTGGTGCCGCGACAAGCAGAAGTCGGCGAGCTTTCTCGTGGAGATCCTGGGACTTTCACCACCCATTCCCTTCGGGCAGATGCTGGTCGTGCCGCTCGACAACGCCGCCTCGCTGGATTTCTATGAAAGCGAGGGCGCGATCTCCATGCAGCACTACGCCTTCCTGGTCAGCGAGCCGGAATTCGACAGCGCTTTCGCACGGGTTCGCGAGCGCGGGCTGCAGTTCTGGGCGGACCCCAGCAAGCAGCGCGCCGGGGAAACCTACGAGCACAACGGCGGCCGGGGATTCTATTTCGATGATCCCGATGGACATTTTCTGGAAATCATGACGCGGCCGTACAAGATCGACGGCTGATCGGTCGAAGTCCGCATCAGCCAGCGTCGCGCACCGGGGCCGGCCATCGGCACACGTCCAACCGGTCCACGGCCATCGCCTGTCGCGGCCCCAGGCGCAGGTCGCCCAGCGAAATAAGCTGGAGCCCGCCGGCCGACGCCGGAAACGCCACGCCATCCTGCTCCACCAGCAGCAGCGCACCCTGCCCGCCCGGCGTGTTGTAGAGCTCGTGCCAGGTGAACAGGCACGTATAGGCATCGCGCGCGCCAACCGCAAGCACCATCTGCTTGCATTGCGAGCGCGGCAGTGCCCCGAGCCCGGACGCTTCAAGCAGGGCCGTCAACGGCACGCCGCGCGCGTGGCCCACTTCGCGAATGTGACGGCCCGAATAGCAGGCGATCGACAGCGCATCTGCCACCACGCCCGCCATCTGCTCCAGTTCGGCCCGCGCAAACACGCGCGGCGCCGGACCGAGGCCGCGCAACGTGACGCTGTCCGAGTAATGTCGCGGACCGACGGACAGGTTGGCGGCATCAGGCAAGTCAGTAGCAGGCATGGGGGACATCTCGATTTCCTTTTGTTGTGGCGCGGTGGCGGTACCAGGTGTCCGTCTTGCCTTTTGCGCCTCGAACTGGCATCGTTAACCGTTATATACAACGTAATATAACGCTTTGGGATTGCCATGGCTGTGGCGTGATAACCGGTATGCGGTTGCACCTGCGGCCGGCGGGCGCCACCCCGGGCGCACAGGAGAAGGGAGCCGGTTTATGCAATGGCATCTGAAATGGCGCCGCGCCGCCGCGCGCACGTGCTGGTTGGCACTGCTGCCCCTGGCAGTCAGTTGCGGCGGCGGTGACGACGAGGCACAGGCGGCCACCACCCCACCCGCCACCCAACCTCCCGCCGCCACGGCCACATTGGCGCTTGCCGGCGACGTCACCACGCCGTCGACGCTGACGCTGGCGCAACTCCAGGCGCTGCCAGCCACCACGCAGACGGTGGCATTCGGCAGCGGCAGCGGCCCCCAGACACACACCTATACCGGCACCAGTGCGTGGACCTTGCTGAACCAGGCAGGCATCACGGTCAATGCGGCGGTGCACAACGACCTGCTCGGCAAGTACGTCGTGGCCACCGGCAGCGACGGCTATCGCGCGGTCTTCGCGATGGGCGAGCTTGCGCCCGACTTCGGCAACCGTGGCAACCAGGTGGTCTATGCCGAAACGGTCAACGGCACCAGCGCGGCACTGCCCACCGACGGCCCGCTGCGCATCACCGCGCCGGGTGACGTCAAGGGCGGCCGTTATGTGTCGGGCCTGGTCCGGCTCGAAGTGCGCGCAGCGGCGGCCACGGCCACCGGTACGGGCGGTGGTGTCAGCACAAGCTTCCGCTTGTCCGGCGCAGTCGCGCGGCCGGCTACCTTCGACCTGACGGCGTTGCAGGCACTGCCGGCGGTCAGCCGGACGGTTGGCGCCAATACCTACACGGGCGTGAGCCTCTGGGATCTGGTCAATGCGGCCGGCATCCAGACCAATACGGCGGTGAAGAACGACCTGCTCGGCTTCTATCTGGTGGCCACGGGCAGCGACGGTTACCGCGTCGTGATATCGCTGGCCGAGATCTCGCCCGACTTCGGCAACCAGCCCGACATGGTCGCGTTTGCCATGAACGGCAGCCCCCTGACTACCACCGGCTTTGCCCGGCTCGTCGTGCCCGGCGACACCAAGGCCGGCAGGTATGTGTCGAACCTCGTGGCGCTGGAGGTGGTGTCGGCCGCCCGGTAGTTCAGCGCCCCCTGATGGCTGGTATCAGGCGCCCCGGCTTGCCAGTGTCACGCAAAGGCGGCAGACTCCCCCCATAGCCAACGCTTTGGAAAGAGGAGAACAATATGCAAACCAGCGCACGCAACCAGTTTTCGGGTGTGGTGGCCCAGGCCACGGCCGGTGCCGTCAACGACGAAATCGTGATCAATATCGATGGCGGCCAGCAGATCGTGGCCACCGTCACGCATGACAGCGCGGCACGCCTCGGCCTGAAGGCCGGCACCAAGGCCACCGCGCTGGTCAAGGCCACCTCGGTCATCGTGATGGTTGACGCCGATGCCAGCAAGGTGTCGGCGCGCAATTTCGTGCAGGGCAAGGTCACCGAGCTGACCAAGGGCGCCGTGAACGCCGACCTGACGATCACGGGCGACAACGGCGTGGCCGTCTCGGCCATCATCACCAACACCAGCGTTGACCGCCTGGGTCTGGCAGTGGGCAAGCCGGCCGCCGCAATGTTCAAGGCATCGAGCGTAATCGTCGGCGTCTGAACACCAGCCGCCTCGCCGCTACCAGGGCAACGCTTCCTGCAGCGGCATCGGCCTGAGCGCGGTTTCCGGCCAATATCCGGGAATCGCGCCGATCTGCCGCGCGACCGCGCGCGACTTGAGCAGTTCGAGCAATGTTTCCACCCATGGCGCGCCCATGTCGCTGCTGCGCAGCGCTAGGTAATACGCCTCGCGCGTCAGCGGCACAAAATGCAGGCCGAGTGCGTCGGCCGTCGATCTGAGACCAAATCCCACGTCAGCCTGCCCTTGCCGGATGGCCTCGCCCACGAGCCGGTTGCCGATGGCGTAGCGGTCATATCCCGTGATGCGCTCGGCATGAACGCCTTCGGCGGCCACCACCTGATCAAACAGGGCACGCGTGGCCGACCCTCTTTCCCGATTGATAAACCGGATTGCCGGTGACGCCAGATCCGCCACGCCGTGGATGGTATCGGCCATGCCCGGCGCCATCATCAGGCCCTGGTCGCGCCACGCCACGCGAATCAGCCGCACATCGGCCGGCTTCAGCAGCGGCTTGAACGCGGCATGCAGGCGCGTGCCGGGCTGATGCACGGGCGAGACATGAAAGCCCGCCAGCTCGGCCTGCCGCTCGTGCAGGCAGATCAGGCCATCGACCGCGCCGCAGAACACGGCATCGAGCGATAGCTCCGGATTCTCACGCGCCAACGACTGTTTCATGACGTCGATGGCGGCATCAGGCCGCCCCGAGAATCGCACCTGCACGCGCGACGTCAGCGTTTCGCCCAGATAGCGGTGGAATTCCGTGGCGGCGGACTCCAGCACCGGCTCCACCGCCTCGCGCACCCGGCTTTCGGCCACCAGCAGGCTCTGGCCGAACCGCGTCAGCTCGGCACCCTTGCCGCGCTGCATCGTGACGATGCTGCGGTCGAACATCTTCTCCCAATGGCGGATCGTGCCCCATGCGTACCGATAGGACAGGCCCACGCGCAAGGCGGCCTGCTGCAATGACCCGCTGTCGCGGATCGCACAAAGCAGGCCGAACACATTGCCGGCCGGCTGCGGGGTATCGCCGATGTCGATGGACGGTGACAGATCGAAGCGGAACTTCATGGCCGGCGGAGAAAAAGGGGACAGTTTCCGAAATATACCACTGGATATAACGGAAAGACATGACAAGCGCCGGGGTGCGCAACAGATACAGTCACTCGGACCTAAAGTGCGGGGTTCAGCGCCGCCCCCATGCAGTAGACTTCGGCATGGCCAAGAAACCCGACTCCCAGCCTCACGCCAAAGTGAGATTCCGCATGCGCATCAACGTTGCCGACGTCGTCGCGATCGGCCCGGGCAAGGTGTCATTGCTGGAGGCCATCCGCGACGAGGGCTCGATCTCGGCGGCCGCGCGCAGCATGCAGATGTCCTACCGGCGCGCCTGGCTGCTCGTGCAGGAAATCAACAACGGGATGCGGTCGCCGGCAGTCATATCGGCACACGGCGGAGAAGATCGCGGCGGCACCACCCTGACGCCGGAAGGCGAGGCCGTCGTCGCCCTGTACCGGCAAATCGAAACCGTCGCCGCCCAGGCCTGCGCGAAGGAAATCGACGCGCTTGTGGGATTGCTGGCCTAGCGGCGATCCGGCAGCAGGCCGCTACGCGCCCGTGCCAACCTCCCCCGTCAGCCGCCGTACGGCTTCATCGGTATCCCACAATGCGTTGGCGATGAAGCGGAAGTTGACCAGCGCGGCGTAATAGCCGTCGCCTTCCGGCAGCTTCGGCCCCGCCACGGCATCACGCACGACTGCTACCTCGAAACCTTGCTCCAGCAGGTCGCGCAGATGCGACTCGACACACAGGTTGGCGGCCATGCCGGCAAGGATCACCTGGTCGACGCGCTGCTTGCGCAGTTGCAACACCAGGTCATTGGCCTGCGGGCCATACAGCTTGTGCGTGGAACAGATGATGGTCTTGCCGTCCTCAATGTACGGCTTGAACTCCGGCATGAAGTCCGCGCCCGAGTCGCGGAATCCGTCCAGGTTCAGCGCACCGGGGCGGTCGAACATGCCCACTGCGTGCTGGAACATTTCAGCGGGGCCCGCCACCTTCCACGCGTGATCGTGCGGATAGTAGTAGTGCGGAGAGATGGCGACCGTGATGCCGGCCTGCCTGGCGGCCTCGAACAGCCGCACCAGGTTGGGCACGAGGTTCTGCTCCGTCACGCTTTCTCCCACGACGCCCCAGCTACGGCCCTGGGGACTCATGAAATCGATCTGCGGGTCGATCACGACCAACGCGGTGCGCGGCAAGTCCAGGGTGATGCTGGCCCTCGGCAGGCCCGGTTCCACCGGATCAGCATAGTGAGCAGGATAGTTGCACATGGGAGTTACCTCTTGCGGTTAGTGAGCGCTTAGGGTGTCGCGCATAAATATACGACCAGTCGTCTTGTTAAAAGACCAAAAAAATTTAGTAGAGCAACCGCTTGAGCGTGACCTGCTGGAAGCGTCGGCACGCGTCGGCATTGCGCTCGATCTTGCTGCGCAGGACGGCGCCTTCCCAAGCCTCGATGATGACGGGCGCGAGCTGCGCGGCATCGCAATCGGCCGCCAGTTCCTGGCGCATCTTGGCTTCGTCGAGACAGGCCGTGAGCATGCCTTCCCAGCGCGCCAGGATGCCCTTCAGTGCCGTGCGGACCTCGCCGCTGGTGTTAGACAATTCGAGGGAAAGGTTGCCCACAAGGCATCCGAGCTTGAATTCCTGTGCGGCCTGATCCTCGATGAGCAGTTCGAACAGCTTTTCGATCCGGGCCAGCGGCTTGATGCGCGCGTCGAACATCACGGCACCGTGGCGTTGCTCGATCGACTCCCAGTAGGCTTCGACCACTTCGGCGGCAAACGCCTCCTTGCTGGCGAAGTAGCTATAGAACGATCCCTTGGGTACGGCTGCCGCCGCCACGATGTCCTGCACGCCGGCCCCATTGAAACCGGCGCTGTGGATCACATTCCCGCCCTCGACGAGGAGTCGGTTGCGGATTTCGGGGTTGGCGGGCCGTGGCATGTCGAAGTAATCAGTCGAAGAATGGAACGAACAATAGACGACTGGTTGGTTATCTGTCAAGCGGCGGATGAACGCCGTCCGCCCGCCGCCACGAAGCGTCAGAACTTGTGCCGCACGCCCACCGACACCCCCAGCATCGACGAGTTGCCATTGCCCAGTGCATAGCTGTTGCCCAGTGAGAGGCTATTGGCATAGGCAATCAACGCGGAGTCGAACATCAGCCCCGAGTTCTTGGCGTAGGCAGCGGAGAGGTACACGTCCGTGCGCTTGGACAAGTTGTAATCGGCAATCAGGTTGACCTGCCAGGGATTGGCTACGCTGGTATTGCCGAACACGTTGCGCACCTTGTCATAGTCGTATTCCAGCGTAAGGCTGAACGCGGGCGTGACCTGATAGATGCCGCCGACCCAGAAGAAGTCATCGCGCCCGATCGTCGCGCCCGCCGGCGTTTTGTTCTGCCCCCAGCGATAGCCGCCCATGATCCGCCCCCACGGCAGGCTGTAGCTGAGCGCCGCCGTGGCTTTCTTGAAGCTGCCGCTGCTGGCGCTGGTCGTCGTGCCAATCGAGGGATTGAACTGGTCGTAGGCGATGGCTGCCCACAGTGATCCGCCGGTATAAGTCAGCGATGCGCCGTAGGCACTATCCCTTTTCGCCTGGCCGGGTACTTCGCCATTGCCACCAATCGCCAGTCCCGTGGGCACGGTCTGCGGCAAGGCCAAACCCGTGCCAAACGAATAGTGCACGACGCCGGTGAACGACCCGGCGTTCAAGGTGTACTTGATCGTGTTGTCTTCCCGGAAATTGGCGCCCGTGAACAGCGTGATGGGCTCGTACTGCGTAGCGAAGTACGCCGGCACGAAGTTGACGATGCTGTCGAACAACGAGGTGTACTGGCGTCCCAGGCTGATCTGGCCATAGGTCGCGTTCTTGACACCGACGAACGCCTGCCGGCCGAACAACCGGTTCGATTGCTGCATCGTGCCGTTGTCACCGCTGAAGCCGTTTTCAAGCACGAACACCGCCTGCGTGCCGCCGCCCAGATCCTCCACGCCACGGATGCCCCAGCGTGATCCGGACAAACCGCCCGAATTCAAGCGAACAACGTCGTGCCCGGGTCCCCGGTTGAACCCATTGGCCGCGGTCGGCACCGCGCCGACGTGGTTGGCGTACTCGATGCTTGCGTCGATCACGCCGTAGAGCGTGACGCTCGATTGGGCCAATGCCGAACCCGAGCACACGGCCAGGGCAACTGCTGCAAAACGATTCAATTTCACCACCGTCTCCTTTTTTGTCGTGATACATCTGGCTTGCGAGAATCGTCGGCGTCGTCGTCAGGACGAGCGCGGGCCGCACGCCGGCAGGCGTGCAGATGCCGTAGGGGGAGTTGGGGGAAGCTAGGGAGCGGCTGGGGCGGTACCCGCCGCAAGCGGAATCCACTGGAGATCGCGACCGACGATCACCTTCCCCGAGAAGCCCTGGCTGGCCGCCGCCCATCGACGGGGGTCGCCGTCGGCGGGGGCCAGATGCGACAGGACCAGAGTCTTGACGTGGGCCGCTTCAGCAACGGCACCAACATCCGTCGCCGCCGTATGCGCATGCACCAGATGGTGCGCCTTGGCTTCCTGCGCGGCGTTCCGGGGCTTGGGGTACAGCGCGTCCACCCAGGCGGTATCGATGACTTCATGCACCAGCACATCGGCACCTTGCGCCAGCCGGATCAGATTGCGGTCCGGGCTGGTATCGCCCGAGAAGACAACGGAGCCACTGGCGGTATCGAACCGGAAAGCAAATGCCGGATAAACGGGAGCATGGTTCACCAGCGTTGCCGTCACCCTGACGTTCTCGTCCCGGTAGATTTCGAACGGCGCCATCGTCGGCGCGGGATCGCGGTCCGGGTCAACGTCAAGGCCGGCGGGCAGCGTGATGTCCATCACGTCGACGCGGCTATGAGGATTCGGCTTGCGGCTATCGAGGATGTTGTCGTTGATGTCCGCCGCAAACGCGCGGTACAGCGCCTCGGTCATGGCGACGGTGCCCGGCATCGGCTGCTCGGGCGCCACGACGTCGGCCATTCCGTCATGACCGCCACTCGCAGGTGGCAGCTTGCCGCGCGAGCCTGGCCCGATAACCTTGAGTTTCTGGCGCCGCTCGGCCAGGCCGTCCGATGCGCCGAACAACACCAGCGACGGATAGTCGACGATGTGGTCCGCGTGCATATGCGTGATGAACGCCGCCCGCAACGTTTCAAGGCCCCGCCCCGGCGGCGGCGCGCCCAGACCCGCCTGGAAATAGCGCCGCAGCCAGCCTGCGCCGAAATCGACCAGATAGACCTGGCTGTTGACCACCACGGCCGAGGATATGCCGGCGGACTGCGTGCCGCGCCATGACGTCCGGCCGCCGGCCGTGCCCAGCAGCACGACGCTGGCGCCACGTTGCGTCAATGAGTGGGAGAGCGGCTGTCCGCCCGGCTCCGCGCGAGACGGCGAAGCCAGCAGTGCAAGCGCCGCGCATGCCCCGGCAAGAAGCAGACGAATGCGGTTCGCCGGGCCGGCCGCTGCCGGCGTAGAAAGATCACGCATGGGTTCTCCGAAGGGTCATTCCGGCTTCACGCCGGCGTCCGAAATCACCTTCTCCCAGCGGAGCTTCTCGGCTTCGATGAACTTCGCACCGTCCGGCCGCGACATCGGCATCGGATAGGTGCCCAGGTCCTTGAGCCGGTCGACAAACGGCTGCTGCGTCAATGACTGGTTGACGGCGGCGTTGACGCGATCCAGCACCGGTACCGGCGTGCCCTTGGGCGCGAAGATCGTGAACCACCCCTTGGCGACAAGACCGGGCGCCACATCCTTGGCCAGCGGAATGCCCTCCAGGCCAGGCAGGTTCGTATCGGCTGTCACGGCCAGCGCCTTCAGGCGACCGCCACGCACCAGCGGCACCAGCGGCGCGATGCCATCGACATAGATCGGGATATCGCCCTTCACCACGGCCTGGATCGCCTGCGTCGTTCCGCTGAAACTTACCTGCCGGAACTTGGCCTTCTGCAACTGCCCCATCATCTCCGCCGTCAGGTGCGGCACCGAGCCACGGGTCGGGCTGCCGATCACCACATCGTCAGGGTGTGCCTTGGCGTCCTTGATGACGTCGCCGAGGTTCTTGTACGGCGTGGCGGGACCTGCCACGAACATCATCGGCGTGTACGCCAGCGTCGCGGCCACTTCGGTGTCGCGCTGGATATCGAATTTGGCCTCCTTGTACATCACGGGCGTCGTGACAGCCGCCGCTGCGTGAAACAGCACAAGCGTGTAGCCATCGGCCGGCGCCTGCTTGAGCGCGCTCATCGCCACGATGCCGTTCCCGCCAGGCTTGTTCTCCACGATCACCTGCTGCTTCCAGGTGTTGGTGAGCCGTTCGGCAACCTGCCGGGCGATGATGTCCGGCGCACTGCCCGCGATCGACGGCACCAGAATCCGGACCAGCTTGTCGGGGTACGTGCTGGCAAGGGCCGGGACGGCCATGGCTAGCAGCGTCAGTGCGAGAAAGGGGCGTTTCATATTGTCTCCACGTCTGGCGTACCGGTGACTCCATCGTCGCGGCACTTATTTGATATACAGTCAAATAAGGATTGTAGTTTTATTGACTGCATCTCAAATAAGGACATACCACTAGCAGCGTGGCCGTGCGGTATCGGGACGACGATGGTCCCGCCGATTACGCGGAACGTGCGCTTTTCTTCTTTACGGGTTTTGCGTCGCGCTGCCAGCCTTCGATGCCATCGAGCGTGAAGCGCAGACCTTCCTCGAAGGCGGTATCCGAGGACAGATGCGAGAACGCCTGGCTAACGAAGCGTGCACCAGGATACTGTTCGGCCGATACCGACTCCAGCTTGTTCTGGATAAAGGCCTGGTGATAGGCCGGCAGTTGGCGCGAGGCTTCGGCCATGCTCGCCGCGACGAGATATTGCGCCAGCAAGTGGTAGCCCAACGCGACCTGTTCGGAAGAGAAGCCGCCCTGCATGATGGCCGACGTCATGCGGTTGAAGAACTCCAGGCCATAGTCGGTTTCACCGGGCTGCACGTCCTGAAACAGGCGATACCGGTTGTGCGAGGCCACGTAGTTGCTGACACCGGGATTTTCCACCGCCACCTGGAAGCTGAGCCGCGCGATGCGCTCCACATCCGCGCGCCAGTCTCCGGTCAGCGGTGGGATGCGCAGCGTACGCTGGCGGTAGTAGTCGTTCAGGACACCCGACACGAGTTGATCGCGACCGCCCAGGTAATAGTGGATCAGCCCCGGTGCCACGCCAAAGTCCTTGGCAAGCTGGACCATCGAGATCTGGTCCAGCGGCATGGTTTTTGTCAGGTTGATCGCATGCTGCAGGATCGTCGTGCGGCTGAGCATGGGCTCGGCGCCAATCGGAGATTCCGTCTTGGGCGGCCGGCCACGGCGGCGCGGCACCGGATTGGGTGTGGGCTGGACGGCAACCTTTGCAGCAGGCGACTTGCGGGCAGCAGGCATGGGCGTTGGAATGGGCCGACTCGAAATTGGTAGTGTGACAATTCTATCCCCGATCGCGCCCGATGCCACGCGCCGGCATGCCTTAAGCGGACGCCGCCGCCGTCACGCGCTGCCCTTCCACGGCTTCCCTGTAGCGTCCGAGCGACAGGACCAGCACGGCGGCGGCCAGCAACATGCAGGGCAGCACCAGCAACGGCACATCGTAGCTGCCATGCCGGTCGAACCAGGCGCCCAGCCCGATCGGGCCAATCACCGCACCCAGACCGTAACCGGAGAACGCAATGCCGAACAGCGAGCCGAACGAGGCGAGGCCGAAATAAGACCGCACCAGATAGGAAATCAGGTCGCCTTCCGCCCCGATTGTCAGGCCAATCAGCGTGGTGGCCACCAGCAACGCGCCGTAGTCATGCGTCCCGCGCAGCAGGAATACGCCGATGGCGCCGCCGACGAAAAATACGCTGGCCACCAGCGGCGCATGGATCTTGTCGATCAGCAGCCCGGTAAGCAGCCGTCCGACCAGCAGCCCGACACCGACCATCGACGCACTGCGCGCGGCCATGGCTGCATCGAAGCCACGATCGGCAAACAGCGAGGGCAGATGCGGCCCCAGCGACAAGGTAGCCGCCGAGCTGAGCACGAACACCACCCAGATCGCCCAGAGCCGATAGCTGCGCAGCGCTACCGGCAGCGCCACGCCTTCCGGCGCCTGCCGGGCGCGACGGGTGCCGGCAAAGCGCTCCCGCAGCAGCGCACAGGCCACCAGCGAGAGCACGACGGAACCGGCACCGAGGCCGACGTAAGCCATGCGCCAGCTAAACGTCGTGACAAGGAATTGCGCCGTGATTGGCAAGATGACGGTGCCCGCGCCAAGGCCGCACATGGCGATACCCAGCGCCAGGCCCAGCCGACGATCGAACCACTGCGGCAGCACCGCAAGGTAGCCCAGCACCGAGGTGGCCGCGCCAGACACGCCAACCACGACCGACAACGCCACCCACATCAGCATGCTGCCGTTCTGCAGTGACATCGCGGCCGTGGCCAGTCCGAAGACGATTGCCGAACACACAATGACGCGGCGGATGCCGAACCGGTCCATCATCGCGCCCACGATGGGACTGACAATGGCGAGCCCGAACATCGACGCCGCATACGACAGCGACGCCTGCGAGCGCCCCCAGCCGAACTCCGCGGCCAGCGGCCTGACGAAAACGCCAGCCGTGGCATTGAACAAGGGGGCGTATCCAGCCAGCATGCCGAGGGCGGCGCCGAGGATCACGCTTGCATAAATCCAGCCGGATGCGCGGGGGGCGTCTTGCATATCGGGGTCTCCGTGGTCGTGGCGCCGCCTTTCGTGGGCGGCTGCCTTGTGGATGGGCGGAAGCTCAGCGCAGCCCGGTCTGGCTGCCCAGGTAGGCGCCGGCACCCGGCGCCGTGGCTTCCAGCCCGAGCCGGCGCAGCATCTGCCGCACGGTGCAGGCCGCCGTCGATGTCACCGGAATGCCCAGCGCTTGCTGTGCGGGCTCGATGGCCGCCAGCGACGGCATCTGCACACAGGCGGACAAGACCACGGTGTCGACGCCGCGCGTGTCCAGGCGCTTGACGTCCTGAAGCAACTGCAGCGGGTCGCGCTCACCGACTTCCAGGTTGTCGAGGATCGAGAAATTGATCACGTCCTTGACCTCGATCCCCTCGTGCTCGATGTACTCGACCACGGTCCGGGTCAGCGCATCGCTGTAGGGCGCCATCAGCGAGATGCGCCGCGCGCCGAAGTCCTTCAATTCCTCCACCAACGCACCCGCCGACGTCATGATCTGCGGACGGTACGGTGCATCGCCAAGGGCGGCACCGAGATCCTCGATGACCTGGCGGTGATACCCCTTGCCCATGCACATGGTGGCTACCAGGCACGCCGTGCTCATGACGTCCACGCGCGCATCGGCCAGTTCCAGCGCGCAGCGGCCCATGTCACGGTTCATCCGCTCCAGCTCCTCGGCCACCACGCGATGCATGCGCACGCGACTCGCGTGGAAACTGAATTGCTCGGGCAGCACCTGCATGCGCGACTGGAAGATGGCGGGGACTTCGCGCTCCATCGTGATATTGGAGCTGGGCACGATCTGCCCGATTCGATACTTCGACATGGATTAATTCCGGAAAACAGTTCAGGGGGCTGGCGACAGGAAGCGGTTCAGCACCGCGCGCAGCGAGTCGGGAATGGGCGTGCCTTCGCGGCGGTCCAGCCGCACGCAGATCGGCGAGAACATCGCGTCGAAGACCGGCGTGCCATCGGGCCGGCGAGCACGGCAGCGGATGTCGAACGATCGGGTACGGATGGCCTCGACGCTGCAGGTAATATCGATGACATCGTCAGGCCAGAGCGTGCCGATGAATTCGAAGCGCATGGCCTTGCATGGCGTGCCGACGCCGTGGGCCTCGCCCAACCTGCCCTCGCCGCCCGCCATGTGCGCGGTGTAGAGGCCGACCGCGCCAAGCAGGTAGTCGGTGAAGCGACCCGTGTAGACCACGCCGGCCGGATCGCAATCGCCCCAGCGCACCGTCCGCCTGACGACGAACGGGCTATCGCTGAGCACATACTCTGTGGCACGCATCATGACTGGCCAGCGGCCGCCACGGACGCGACACCGCCGGCGGCCAGTTCGGCCATCAGCGCGGGAAACTGCGCGCGCAGGCGCTCGGCGTCAACGCGACCAGTACGCGTCATGAAGCGGAACACAAACTCGTGAGGCGTCGGCAGATCCATCCATTCCCGGATGCGCTCGTACCAGTTGTAGGACGCCTCCGAGGCACTGATCAGTTTGGCCTTCTCCGGCTTGCGCACGGCCTCGTACTGCTCCAGCGCGGCCGGCACGTCACCGGGGTGAGCGACGATGGCATCGGCCAGGGCCATGGCGTCCTCCATGGCGATCCGGGTACCCGAGCCGATCGAGAAATGTGCGCTGGTCAGCGCATCGCCAATCAGCACCTGCTTGCCCACATGCCAGTTGGCATTGAGGATCACCGGAAACTGGCGCCAGATCGAGTTGTTCGACACCAGCCCGTGACCGGCCAGTTCCGGGGCGAAGACGGTTTCGAACAGGGCCTGCCGCGCTTCCGCGCTCATTTCCTCCATGCCGAAGTCCACCCAGGTCTGGTGATCGCACTCGGCCACGAACGTGCTCATCGAATCCGAGTATGGGTAGTAATGAGCCACGAAGTAGCCACCCTCGTGCTTGCGGAAGACCAGCGCCGGGCTGGTGAAAGGCTTGGCCACGCCGAACCACGCGAAGTGGTTCGTCAGCATGCGCCGCGTCGTGCCGAAGGCCTCTTCGTTGGCCGCGCGCAACTGCGAGCCGATGCCGTCGGCACCGACGACGATGTCGGCATCGAGCGCATCGAAATCGGCAATGCGCTGGTTGTAGGCGACTCGCACGCCGAGTTCCTTCGCACGCGTCTGCAGCACCGACAGCAGGCTGATGCGCGGAATGGCGCCGCCGCCGGCGCCCGGCTTCTTCATGACGATGGGATGCTCGTGGCTGACGATCGAATGCTGGTCGTTGAAGCGCATGGCCTGCGCCAGGCGGTCCACCACGACCGGCGACGCCGAGCGCAGGTTCGACATGCCGGTATCGGCCAGCACCACGCCGAAGCCGAACGTCGCGTCTTCGGGATTCTGTTCGAAGACGTCGATGTCGACATCCGCCATGCGCTCCTTCAGCAGGATCGACAGGAACAGACCCGAAGGTCCGCCGCCAATGATCGCGACCTTCATTGCGCGTCTCCCGGTGCCACCACCAGCGCATCCATGTCGAACTGCCGGATGTTGCCCGCCAGGCCACCCGTCAACGCGCCGTACCAGACCGCAGGCTTGAAACCCAGTTCCTTGCGGCGGAATTGCAGCGTCGGGTTGCCGTCGATGCGCACATAGCCATTGCCGACTGCCGTGGTCTGGTAGCCATCGGTCTTGCGAGCCACATCGATCAGCGGTGCGAACTCGGGCACGTCGAGCACGTAGACCGACGCCTTGCCGCTGCTCGGCACGGCCTGCTCGATGCGCTCGGCCTTGCGCTGCCAGACCGACTCGATGGAGGCAAATTCCGCACCCTTGTCGCGGGCGCGTTCGAGTTCGATGGCCGAGTCGATCGTGAACGCGGCATCCTGCATGTCGGCATCGCTGAACGGGCGCACCTGCCACGTGATCTCGATCGGGTAGCCATTCGGATCGTTGAAGTAGATTGACTCGATGACCTCATGGCGGATCTGATAGCGCAGCGGAATGCCAACGGCCTCCACGCGCTGGCGCCATTGCAGCAGCTCTGCCTCGTCGCGCACGCGCCATGCAGTGTGGGTGGCACGATCCTGGTAGTGCTCGCGCACGGTCAGCCACTCCGGCCGCTCGGTGCCGATGTAGTAGAAGAACGCGATGGTGCTGCCGTTGCCGCTCTCGAAGAAGAAGTGCAGGAAGTCCGCGTGGTTGTCAGGCCCCCAACCCTTTGCCGAGATGGCGTGTACCAGCGGCAGGCCCAGCAGGTCGCGGTAGAAGTGCACGGTTTCCGCAAGCTTCCAGGTGGGACGGGCGGTATGATGCACGCCATGCAGTGCGACGACGGGTACGTTGGCTTGAGCGCCTTGCGTGGAATGGTTCATGTCTCTTCCTTCTTCACTTTGCTTGGGTGTCGGTGACCGTGCCTGCCTCGGTGCGCAGCATCTGGACGATGCGGTCACGCAGCAGAACCTTGCTGAGCTTTCCCGATGCCGTCAGCGGGAACTCGGGGATGACCTCCAGCCGCTCGGGCCACTTGAACTTGGCCAGGCCGGCTTGCTCCAGGTACTGCGTGAGCTCAGGCAGGGTCAGGCTCGCGGCCGTTGCCACCGGCTTGAGCAGCACGAACGCACAGACGCGTTCGCCGTAGACCTTGTCGGGCATGCCGACCACCGCCGATGCCAGGATCGCGGGATGCTGGTTGATGACGTTCTCCAGCTCTTCGGCATTGATCTTTTCGCCGCCACGATCCACCACGTCCTTGATGCGGCCACGGAAGAAGAAGTAGCGCTTGCCGTCGACGACCTGCGCGGACATCAGGTCGCCGGATCGATAGAAGCCGTCGGCAGTGAAGCGGGTAACGTCTTCCTTCTCGGACTTGTAGTAGCCACGGATCGTGTACGGCCCACGGAACAACGCTTCGCCCATCTCGCCATCGGCCACGGGGTCTTCGGTGCCGGGATGCACGATGCGCACTTCGTCGGCATCGGACACGGGATAGCCAATCGATTGCTCGCGGATCTCCGCCGGGTCTTCCGGGCGCGTGAACATAATGACGCCCTCGGTCATGCCGAAGATGTGGTGGGTCGGCGAGCCCGTCAGACGCGTCAGGTTGACGGCATTCTTGGGCGCGATGAAATTGCGCCGTGCCTTGACCGCCGGGGTGCTGCGCAACAACACCGGCGCGATGCGGTTCAGGATCGGGCCGGCCACGCCGAACCAGGTCGGCTCGTGGTCGCGCACGATTGCCTGCAGCGTGTCCTCGCCGATATCCGGGGCCACCGTCACCTTGGCACCGCTCAACAGGAACGGCCCGAAGAAGCAGCCCATGTTGAGGTTGTGCATGTACGGCGTCGGGAAGAACAGCACGTCGTCGGAGGAATACCCGTTGCACGCGGCAACCGCGCGCATGTTGTACAGGTACTCGTTCTGAAAACGCGGGATGATCTTCGGCACGCCCGTGGTGCCGCCCGACAACTGGAACACCGCCGCCTGAAACGGCTCGTGGTTGACTTCGTCCAGCAACTGCCGGGCACGCGCCAGCGGCATGTCGCGGATCAGGTCGGCCAGCAGCACGGCGCGGCCACGGCGCTCGCCGCGCGCCTGCAGGATGAACTGCAGGCTCGGCACTTCCGCCTGCATCTCCTCGGCAAACGCCACGTCATCGAACTTGGAATCGTCGCCCTGCACGAAATGCAGGCGTGCCTCGCACAGGTTTCCAAGGTAGCCCACCTCCAGCTTGCGGAACGCCTGCAGCGAACACAGCGGGATGATGCCCGCCTTCAGGCAGCCGAAGAACGCGAACAGCAGCTCGTTGCTGTTGCCGCACTGGAACACGGCACGGTCGAGCGGGCGCAGGCCCAGCGCCAGCAGCGCGGCCCCCAGGCGGTCGGTCTGTTCGTCCAGCTCACGATAGGTGAAGTCGCCCTCCGGGCCCACCAGCGCCAGTCGGTCATGGTGGTCGCCGAACGATTGGCGGAAGGCACCGACGAGCGTTTCGCCGGACAGGTAGCCCTCGCCCACATAGCGGCGAAGGCGATCTTCATCGGGATAGCGCACGCCGTCGAGCAACACGGAAGGGCGTACGTGGGTGGGTTGCAGCATCTTTGTCTACCTCTTTATTGGTATGGATGGCCGGCGCTGCCGCTCAGACCATCGATTCACGCAGCCATTCGACGATATGACGGCCCGCAATGCGCTGTCCAGGCTCCTCATCGCGGCTCAGCGCCATCCCGTGATGGTTGCCGCGCACGCGAATGTGCCGCTTCTGCTGCGCCGGGATCTGGTCGTAGATGGCCCGGATATCCTGCGGGAACGTGCATTGATCGCCGGTGTATTCGAGCAGCAGCGTGGGCTGGTGCAACGCGCCGAGCGTCTTGTCCAGTGCAGCGTTCGATGACAAGCCCGACCACGTGGAGAGCCAGGATTCCGGTGTGACGACGCGCCCGAATCCCACGCTGCCCCAGTTGGACACAAACGGGTCCTTGCCCCACAGCGAACCCGTCTTGCGGTCGGACGGGTCCAGCGAGATGTCCCAGGAGCGCAGGTCGGCGTCGGTACGCCAGACCTCGAAGATCGGCGCATGGGCCGCCAGCCGGCGGTCGGCATCGGTGGCCGAACCGGCCTTCAACTGCTGCCGCGCTTCGTGCTTGGCGCGCAGCATGGCGCGTGCCCGGGCGTCGATGCGCGCAACGCGCTCGGTCTGCGCGGCGCGGTATCGTTCGATGAACTCGGGCGCATAGTGTCCCTTGCCGGTTTCCGCGTCGAAGCCGTTGGCCTTCGAGAACGGATCGAGCGCCTGGTCAGTCTGCATGGGGTCGTCTTCATCCGTGACGGACGGGTCGATGCCGCTCATCAGGAGCTTGCCCTGCCCGGGGTGGGGCGAAACCAGGATGAACGCGTCGACTTCCGGCATGTGCAGCTCGCCCAGGTTGGTCGGACGGCCGCCCGGCGTACGGGCAACGCGCATTTCGCGCGGCGTCAGCGACTGCTGGTTGTAGAACATGTACAGGCCCGCGCCGCCCGAGTTGCCGAGCAGCACGATCTTTTCATAGCCGAGATCGCGCAGATGCGTCATGCCCGCCGCGACATCGAACAGCGCCAGTTCGTGCTCCAGGCGCAGGTCATTGCCGATCGAGCGCGGGCCCTGCACCCAGCAGGCACATCCGGCATCGAGCACGAAGGGCACCAGGTAGTGGGTGATCGCCATCTCGCGCGGATGCATCAGCGATACGACCGTCTTCTCCTTGCCGGTGACGCTGAACAGGAAGCCGAGCGTGCGCTGTCCATCGGCCGTGCCCAAGGCATAGGGCACCATCTGATACGGGCGATCCATCAGGCGGGCATCCCATGAGGCGCCTCGCATCCCTGCCGTTACTTGCGGCTTCTCTTGTTCAGTCACGCTGTCTCCTTCGTAAATGCGACCGTCTCAATAATCTAGTATTTATTTGATATGCTGTCAAATAATTCCGGAAGGTTGTCGGGTGGGGCGACATCGGGAAAAAAAGGTGTGCCACGGACGCGGCACACCCGCAAGACGCGACCCAGCCGGCGCGTCCAGTCGACAACGATCAGAAGTTGTGCCGCAGGCCGATGACGGCGCCGAACTGATTGGCGCCGGCGATCACGGAGCCGTCATACCCGTTGGCACTCAGCGCCGAACCACCCTTGTTCAAGGTGTACGAGGCCGACAGGTAGGCGTCGGTGCGTTTCGAGAACCGGTAGTCGGCGGACATCACCAGCGACATCGGATCCTTTGCCGATGTACGGTCGTTGGTCTTGTACACCGCGCCGGTCAGCGCAAAGGCCTGGCTGAAGTTGTAGGTGGCACCGGTCCAGAACAGGTCCGTCCGGGACATCGACGCCAGGATCTGACTGACCAGCCGCCGATAGCCAAAGTAGGCCGATACCGGGCCGAAGTCTGCCGCGGCCGAAGCAACGTAGCGGCGCTCGGTCCGCGCGGCCGTGGCGGCGGACGTGCCATTGAGCTGGTCGAACACACCGGCCACGCGGAACTTGCCCATGTCGTAGGAAAATCCCGCACTCATTTCGCGGCCCACCCGGCTGTTGCCCGGCACTTCACTGCCATTGGCAATCGTCGAGTCCACGCCAAAGCTGTAGAGCGCCGCAGCGGTCAGGCCGCCGAACTTGCCGGTGTACTTCACGGCGTTATCGGTGCGTCCCGCCAGCCACGTGTCATGCGAGTACGACGAATACTTGGGCGCGAAGAACATCGGGTCGAAGCCGATGATCAGGTCGAACGTGAGGTTGTGATGGCGCCCCATCGTGACCTGGCCGTATGGCGTGTCCAGGCCGACGTAGGCACGGCGCCCGAACAGACGCCCGCCCTGCGCGGCCATGCCGGAATCGAGCACCATGCCCCCTTCCAGCAGGAACACGCCTTTCAGCCCGCCGCCCAGGTCTTCCACGCCTCGCAAGCCCCAGCGGCTGCCAGCGATGTTGCCCGACGTCATGCGCACCAGGCTGGACGGCTGCTTGGCGGCATTCGGTACATGGTTTAGGTATTCGATCCCCGCATCCGCCACGCCGTACAGCGTGACGGACGACTGGGCGTGCGCGGTCGCGCCGGTGGCTAACAGCGCACCGGCGATGGCCAGGCTTCGTTTCATTGCTCCTCCGTTATGTGTCTTCGATCGCGGCCTGAAACAGCCTGCGATGTGCTGTCCTTGCGCGGCGGGCATGGGGGCATGCGCTACGGCACCACGTAAATTGACATCCACACAATTAAAGGTACGGAGTTTTTGACACCCAGTCAAATAATGGTTTTCCCCAGCTTTGCGGAGATGGCGCCGAGCGGCCTGTCCCGCCCGGGCCCCGCCAATGCAAAAAGGTTGGGAAGCCACCCGGTTTCGAGCCGGGGGCTTTCCCAACCTTTAGCGAACTGGCGGATGCGGAGCGTCGCTCCGCTCAGACCGTGTGCAGCGTTACGCCCGACCCTTCCACGGCACCAGCTTGCGTTCAAGCCAGCGCATGGCCACATCGAACCCCAGCGCCATGGCGCCGATGACGAGGATGCCCATGATGACGACGTCGGTCACCATGAACTTCGACGCGCTCAGGACCATGAAGCCAAGCCCCGCGGTTGCCGCGACCATTTCGGCGGCCACCAGCGTGGTCCAGCCGAATCCGATGGCGATCCGCATGCCGGTGAGAATGTCCGGCAGCGCGGCGGGCGCAATCACATGCCACAGCACCTGCGAGCGCGTTGCGCCCATCGAGTATGCGGCGTGGATCTGCTCGATCGCTACCGAGCGCACCCCGGCACGCGCGCTCAACGCCAGCGGCGCGAACATCGCCAGGTAGATCAGCACCACCTTCGAGCCTTCGCCAATGCCCAGCCAGATGACCACCAGCGGCAGGTAGGCCAGCGGCGGCAGCGGACGGTAGAACTCCACCAGCGGATCGAGCAGCCCGCGTGCCACGCGGTTCACGCCCATCAGCACGCCGGCGGGCACCGCCGTGAGCACGGCCAGCACAAAGGCGCCGAAGACGCGCATCGCGCTCCATCCCACATGTGTCAGCAGCGTGGCGTCGGCAAAGCCTTCCGTCAGCACCTCGATGAACTGGACCCAGACGGCCTGCGGCGCGCCACCTGCAGCGACGCTACCCCGCCTACAACCCCATACAGTTCGTTGTGTGGTCCAGCCTCGCACCGGTACTGCCGTTCCTGCTGCTGACGTGGTGGACCTGCTCAACGCCCTGCTGGACGGCGCGCAACTGCCCACCGAGCCGATGCCCTCGTCACGTGAACTCAGCAAGCTGCTGAAGGTTTCACGCAACACCGTGGTGCTGGTGTACGAGCAACTGGTGCAGGACGGTTTCCTGACGCCCGCCAGCCGGCGCGGCTACTTCGTCAACGAAGCCTTCGTGCGCCAGCAATTGCGCATACGCATCAAGCCTGTGCCTGATTCCCTGTTCGAGGGCGCGGCGGTGTCCCTTGACTGGGGCAAGCGACTGCACCTGCGCCCGTCTGCACAGCAGGTCATCGTCAAGCCGCAGAACTGGCGCGAGTTCCGCTACCCGTTCATCTACGGACAGGTGGAGTACGACGAAACGACGGCCGCGCGCTGGCGCAACTGCAACCGGCTTGCCACGCTGCGCGCCCACATGTCGCGATGGGTCGACGACCAGGTCACGCTCGACGACCCCCTGCTCGTCGAGCAGATCACGATGGCGCCCCCGCCCAGCAGCGATGGGTCGATGCTTCGCTGGCCGCGTGGTCCGGCGCCGCATATCTTGGCTGGTTTGCCACCGTCATGGCATACGGCCTATGGACCAGCCTGCTCAAGCGCCACCCTGCCAATCAGGTGGCACCGTTCGGGCTGCTGGTGCCGGTCGTGGGCCTGCTGGCCGGCGCAGCCATCCTGAAGGAATCGCTCTCCACATGGCAGTCCATCGGCATTGCATGGATCGCCGCCGCGCTGCTCTTCATCCTCGTGGTATCGCGCAGGCAGGCTTGACGTGTCACTGCCTCAGGAACCGCCAAACCAGTTGTACCCCTGGTCCACCCAATAGCCGCCCGGGAAGGTGTTGGTCACGAACAGCTCCATGATGTGCTTGGGGTTCTTGTAGCCGAGCTTGGTCGGCATCCGCAGCTTCATCGGAAAGCCGTATTTGGGCGGCAGGCGTTCGCCGTCGTACGTGAACGTCAGCAAGGTCTGCGGGTGCAGCGCCGTGGCAATGTCGATGCTCTCGTAGTAGTCGTCGGCACACCGGAACCCCACATACTTTGCCGTGGTGTCCGCGCCGATGCGCTGCAGGAAGCCGGCAAACGGCGTGCCGCCCCAGCGTCCGATCGCACTCCAGCCTTCCACGCAGATATGCCGCGTGATCTGCTCGGCCTTGGGCAAGGCATACAGCTCGTCGAGGGACCAGCTTTTCTTGTTGCCAACCAGCCCGCCAACCTGGAGCCGGAAGTCGTCGCCGTTCACCACGGTGACTTCCTCGATCCCATAGAACGCATTGAACGGGAACTGGCGCGTGATGTCGGCTTCGGCATAGGTCGGCGCGAGGCGGTTCGGGTCGAACAGCCATGCCTGCACGCGATCGTTCATGCGCGACACGCGCGAGAGGAACGTCTCGACCGACGCGTCGTCGGTCAGGCTGCAGCCGGTGAGCATGGTCAGGCCGCCAAGCGTGAGGATGCGCTTGCCGAACAGGCGCCGTGACGGTAATTCGAGTTCACGGCGCACATCGATCGCCACCGACTTGAGGTCGACAGTGGGTCTGGAAGATTTGGGATTCACGACGGATGCTCCAGGTTGTTTCAGCGTCCGCGGATCATCGTCAGCAGACTACGCGGCACCAGCGCCACCATCACCACATGCAGCACGATAAAGGCGGCGAGCAAGGCCATGGCGCAGAAATGGACCACGCGGGCGAAGTCATAGCCTCCCATCATGTCGCGCAGCAACGGAAACTGCACGGGCTTCCAGATGGCAATGCCGGACAGCACCAGCACGAGCAGCACCGCCATCACCCCCAAGTAGGCGAGCTTCTGCACCGCGTTGTAGTGGCTGAGGTCCGCATGCGACAGGCGTCCGCGCAAGGCGGCGACCAGATCGTCCAGCACCGCGCGCGGCCCCAGCGGAAAGAACTTACGTGCCAGGCGACCCGTGACGAGATTCATCGCCAGGTAGAAGATGCCGTTGAAGAACAGCAGCCACATGGCCGCGAAGTGCCATTGCAGCGCGCCGCCCAGCCATCCGCCCAGCGTGATGTCGCCCGGAAAGCGGAACGGCGGAAACACCGGCGATGCGTTATAGATGCGCCAGCCGGACAGCATCATCACCAGGGCCGCCAGTGCGTTGAGCCAGTGCGAGATGCGCACCCAGCCAGGCTGGATCTTGCGTGGGGCGACGCGGGCGTCCGCAGCGTCATATGAGTGAGCCATGTCGCGCTCCTTCAATAGACCAGGCACCGTTGGCGGTCAGGCGCCAACGGTGCCTGGTCGAGGTTGCTGGTCCAGCCTTACTTGCTCATGCCGCCGGACATGGCATCGCCGTCCTTGCCCATCTTGTCGTGAGACTTCGACTTGGCCATCTTGTCCTTGGACATCGCGTCCTTCGACATATTGTCCTTCGCCATGCCGTCCTTGGACATCGAATCCTTCGACATGTGGTCCTTGGACATCGCATCCTTGGACATGGCGTCCTTCGACATGCTGTCCTTCGACATCGCGTCCTTGGACATCGAACCACCGGTCTGTGCGAATGCGGCGGTACCGCCCATCAGGAACATTGCGGAAACCACGGCGACTAGGGTTTTGTTCATCTCGACTCCTTATTGCTTTGCCTTGAACCGGGAGCGTCCCGGTTGCCGAAACTTCGCGCCGCGCCGTGACCGGCGGGCACCAGATTCACACGGGATGTGTGCGTCTGGTGAGAAATTCGCCGCACTGGCCTGGCCGGTTACAGCACCGCGAGAATTTTTTCGGGCGCGTCGACGGCAAAGCGCCTTGCAACACACACGATCGCAGTCCCAGCGTAGAATTCGCGCAAATCAACGTGGTCGGTGTAACCAACGCGCCCGGTGGAACGAACTGACGAACAGGATGTACTGAAAAAGCGGGAGTCCCGGTTGCTCGACCTGTTTACGGGCGGGCTGGCGGGCAACCAGGGAGCGTATGCGCAATTCCTGACCGAACTGGCCACCATGCTGCGCGGCTATTTCCGCAACCGGCTGCCGCAGCAGGCGGGCGACGTCGAGGACCTGACCCAGGAAGTGCTGCTGGCCGTGCACAACGCGCGCCACACCTATCTGCCCGGGCAGCCCCTGACGGCATGGGTCCATGCGATTGCCCGGTACAAGCTTGCCGATCATTTCCGGGCACACGGGCGGCACGATGCACTGAACGATCCGCTGGATGCGGCCGAGGATATGGCGGCGGCGTCCGACCTGGAACCGGCGCAGGCCAGGCGCGACCTGAACCTGCTGCTGGACCAGCTACCGGACCGACAGCGCCTGCCGATCGTCCACGTCAAGCTGGAGGGACTATCGGTCAGCGAGACCGCGCAGATGACCGGGATGTCGGAATCGGCGGTAAAGGTGGGCGTGCATCGCGGGCTGAAGGCGCTCGCGGCAATGATCCGAGGAACACGATGAAAACGGACGACCTGATTTCCATGCTTGCCACCGGCGTCACGCCAGTGGAACGGTACGCCGTCCGCCGGCGTTTTGGCGTCGCCATCGCGGCGGGGCTGGTGGCCGCCATCGTGCTGCTGGCCGCCACGCTGCATTTCCGCGCCGACCTGGCCAAAGTCGCCGTCACTCCGCTGTTCTGGGCCAAGGTGGCGCTACCGCTGTCGTTGCTGCTGGGGTCACTGTGGATGGTTACCCGGCTGGCGCGTCCCGGCATGACCACCGCCGCCGGCTGGCCAGGCATTTCGGCGCCGTTCGCCGCCGTCTGGCTTGGCGCCGCCTACGTGCTGGCGGCAACGCCGGCCGGCGAACGCGCGGCGGCGATACTGGGACAAACCTGGCGCATCTGCCCGTTCGCCATTGCCATGCTGTCCGTGCCGGCATTCATCGCGGTCTTCTGGGCGTTGCGCGCACTGGCGCCCACGCGGCTGCGGCTGACCGGCGCCGTAGGTGGTCTGCTGTCCGGCGCCATCGCCACGCTGGTCTACTGCCTGCACTGCCCGGAGATGGGTGTGGCGTTCTGGGGCGTGTGGTACGTACTGGGCATGCTGGTGCCCACCGTCGTGGGCGCGCTGCTGGGGCCCCGTCTGCTGCGGTGGTAATTTGGTGGCAACTATTGCGGGCAGGACTGCGCATTAACGGGCAAGAGCTCCCGCGCATGCTCCTTCGCCATGTGAACGGCGGTAGCCATACGGTCCAGCAAGATGCTCAGATCCACCTGGGCCATCACTTGCAGCACATCGGCTTGCGTGTAGCCGACTTCGATCATCCTGCCAAGATCGACGCGCCGTGGTGACATCGAGTCATCAAGCAGCGCCTTGACGAAGCGCAGGCACTCCGTGATCTTCGCATCGTGGCTGGTGCCCTGCAGGTTGGCTGTCATTTCCGCCCCATTGATGCCCGCCTCCCTTCCCATGGCCAGCAGCCGCTCCATGAACGAAAGGCCGTATCCGCGCCGTGCCAGATAGAGTGCGATGCTGATGGTCGTTCTCTTGCCCACGCTGCCTTCCCGCACCAGCTCCGACATGCAAGCCATCGTCTGGGCACCAGCCTTGAATTCACCGAGCATTTCCCAGTTCTGCACGAGGTTTTCCATTCCGATGGCCTCAGAGTTCGAGAACGAGAAGTTGCTCTGACGCCCAGGACACGCACGTACACATGCCTTGTGCACGCATCTCTTCCGTCAAGCAGATGTCATGGTGAATGGGCGCGCCTTCAACCACGCGCGTATAGCATTGCCCGCATTCGCCGCGCTTGCAGTCGTATGAGACAAAGGCGTCCGCGCCAATCAATGCGTCAAGCACGGACACGCCACGCGGCACATCGACGAACACTTCGGAAAGGGACAAGTACACCTTCAGTGCGTGAGACTCATGCTGGCTACGCGCGCCAAAACTCTCGAAATGCAAGGCGCTGGCGGGCCACCCCAGCGCTTCGCTGGCCTTGGCTAACGCCTGCATCAGCGCAATCGGGCCACATGCGTAAAGTTCGCGCCCGGCTTCATACGCCCCGAGCATCGCGGTGACGTCCGCACGCCCGGCGTGTTGCGAGAGGTGAGGCACAACGGTCTCATCGACTGCATCGGATAGCGCTTCCAGCAACACCGCACGCTCTTCGCTGCGCACAAGGTAGTGCACGTCGAAGGGTATGTCTTGGGCCCGCAGCGCATGGGCCATCGACAGGATCGGCGTGACGCCGATGCCGGCACCCAGGAGCGTGACGCGGGATGTCGCCTTCGTGGCCAGTAGCGGAAAGCCATTGAACGGCCCCGCGATGTCGATGGCGTCGCCCACCGCATACTCGTCATGCAGACATCGGGAGCCGCCTTTTCCCTCCGCTTCACGCTGCACGGCGATCTGATAGACATCGCCCTGCCCTAGCACGCCAATCAGGGAATAGCGCCGCTCGTACCTGCTGCCATCCACCGCGTCGAACATCACGGTGATATGCGCGCCAGCTTGCCACTCGGGCAACGGCCCACCATCGACACGCCGGATGTGGAATGCCTTGACCGCCCCACCGAGGTCCACGATCTGTTTAATGACATAGGACATGACCTGACCTCAACCTTGGCGCGGAATGAAGGGCGATGCATCGAAATATTCCCAATCCAGCGGTTGGGGTGTTTCTCGCAGAATCCATTTCTTGATCTGGAATTGCCAGTAACGTCCGGTGCCGCCGGTTTCGTTTGTGGGATCGTCCTGATCCCATAGCACTGATGCTGTCCCAGTAAGTTGAAGCACCTGGCCGCGAGAGAAATCGAGTATGCAAAGGCCCGCATGCGGGTCGACCGCAAAGTTTCCGAACGTATTGAACAGGCTGTTGCCGTTGAAATCGGGGATACGCAGTGTCGACGCGTCGACGATGTGGACAAAGCCCTCCGCGCCACCGCGATGCGAGGCATCAGCGCCCGTCTCTGGATGCCGGCTTGCCACGAAGATCGTGTCAGCGTGACGCACGATCCCTTCGACCGCGCTGGTCAGCGACGTGCCATGGACCACCGTCGTGGACTTGCGCACGGTGCCCACCTGCTTCAACTGGCGCCGCTGGATATACCTCGGGCAGTTCGGATAGGCCTCGCGAATGACCACGTCTGCCCCAGCGTCGTCCAGCCGGTTCACGGTACCGTTCACGCGGTATCGCCGCCGCGTGCTCAGTTCGATGAACAGCATGCCGAGGTCCTTGTTCTGTTCGACGTTGGCCCAGACGGGATCGTGCTCATCCCGTTCGGCAAGCGGCACGTTGATCTGAATCGCGCTGCCGTCCCCCGTGTTGACGAACCCCGGCTCGCCGAACAGCAGCGAGGACCAGAGGCGACCCGATGGATCGGTGCTGGCCACCGCGACCATCGTTTGCTTTGCGATGAAGGGCCGCGCGCCGCCTATCACGGTGTCGGTTACCAGCGTCGCATTGCGTTCGGCAATGCTGGTTTCGCCGGCGCTTTGTTGAACGTAACGCTCTCCGGCGTGAAAGGGACTGGTATCGCGCATGGACGCCTCCTGATCAATGGGTCCGGGTGGAATTCGCTTTGGTGACGCCAATTGCTGGCACGATCATTCTGCGAAATAATGCGTAGCGAAAGAAATAGTGCCAGGCGCAAGTCATAATTTCGCGGGGAGTAATGGATGGACCAGATCCACCTGATGACCGTCTTTGTCGCTGTCGGGGAAGAGGAGAGCTTTGCGGCGGCTGCGCGCCGCATGGACTTGTCGCCGGCAGCGATTACACGCGCGGTTTCCGCCCTGGAAGGGCGTCTGGGTGTGAAGCTGCTGCTACGGACCACGCGCAGCGTACGACTCACGGAAGCGGGCCGGCGCTATCTGGACGACTGCCGCCACATCCTCGCCAGCATCGAGGAGGCCAACGAAGGGGCGGCCGGCATCAACTCCGCGCCGCGCGGCAACCTGTCTGTCACCGCATCGGTGCTGTTCGGCAAGCACTACGTCATGCCTTGCATCGTGCGCTTTCTGCAGGCCTACCCGGAGGTCGAGGTGTCGGCCTATTTCCTCGATCGGCTGGTAAACCTGATGGACGAAGGCGTCGACGTGGCCGTCCGTATCGGCCATCTTCCCGACTCCAGCCTGAAAGCCCTTCGCGTTGGCCAGGTGCGGCGATTGGTCTGTGCGTCGCCGGAATATCTGGCGCGGAATGGCGTGCCGAAACATCCTGCCGACCTGGCCCGGCACACGATCATCTCGGCGATCGGCGTTTCACCGCGCGGTGAATGGAAGTTTGGGGCGGCGGAAGATCCCACGATGGTCAAGACAGCGCCGCGCCTGACGGTCACCAGCAACGATGCTGCCATTCAGGCTGCCGTCTCGGGCCTCGGCGTCTGCCGGCTGCTGTCGTACATGATTCCCGACGAGCTGGCGGATGGGCGGTTGAAGATCGTGCTGGCCGATTACGAAGAATCGCCGTGGCCCGTCCATGTCCTGCACCGGGAAAGCAAGTACGGATCATCGAAGGTGCGCAACTTCATCGACGTGCTCGTCGAGCACCTGCGCACCAACCCGCACCTGAATTGACTGCCATCTGAATATCGTTACGCCGCGCGAAAGAATCAATTGAGTATCGCGCCGTTTCACTCGCAATAGTCAATGCCTAGACTGGGCTCATCCAACGCCTGACGCAATGAATGACCAGGCCAGGACAACCCAATCCATCCACTATTGCGGGAGATTTCCATGAAAGCAGCAATCATCATCCTGTCCGATCCCAAGGCCGGTGAAGACGCGCTCGGGCGCATGTTCAACGGACTGGCGGCAGCCTACGATTTCAAGCAGAAGGGTATCGAAGTCGGTATCTATTTCCAGGGGACCGGCACCCGTTGGCCCGGTGTCCTGGCCAAGGCCGATCATCCCATCCACGCGCTATTCAAGGCTGTGGAAGACAAGGTAGCCGGCGTTTCCTGCGGCTGCGCCGATGTGTTCGGTGCCCGCGAAGATGCGGAGAAGGTCGGCTTCGACCTGATCACCGACAACAGCGTCCCGGGCACCTCTGGCCTGCCCAGCATCGCCCAGATTTCCGCCGACGGCTTCACCGTCTTCTCGTTCTGAGATCCCCCACGGTATTCCCGCACGAAGACGCGTGAGCGATCGCTTTCACATCGCTCTCCCCGTTCGCGTGCAACACCTTCGCTACACCAGGAATTGACATGTCCAAAACCGCTTTCATCGTGGTCGATATCCAGAACGACTACTTCCCCGGCGGAAAGAGGGAGCTTTATCGTGCCGAGGCGGCCGCGGATAACGCGCGCTCCGTCCTCGACGCGGCGCGACGCAACGGCGACCTTGTCGTCCATATCCAGCACGTGACGCTCACCGAGAACGCACCGTTCTTCGTGCCGGACACGCACGGTGTCCAGCTCTATCCGAAGACCGCGAATCTTCCCGGTGAGCGCGTCATCGTCAAGCATTTCATGAATCCGTACCGTGAGACCGCGCTTCACGCGCTGTTGCAGCAACACGGCATCGAGGCGGTGGTCGTCATTGGCAACATGAGCCATATGTGCATTGACGCGGTCGCTCGCAATTCGGACGATTTCGGCTATCGCACCACGGTCGTTCACGATGCAGTTGCCACGCACAACCTCGAATTTGATGGCGTCAACGTGCCGGCACCGCAAGTGCATGCGGCTTTCATGGCGGCACTGAAATTCGGCTACGCCAATGTGATCTCCACCGCCGAATTCCTCGCCACTGCGCGGTAGTTGGGGATTTGTAGAAATCCACGTCTCACTGTATTTCTCGCAACTGCGGCGGCATGGGCTGCCGCCGCTTCTTCTCAAGCCTCAATCGAGGCTGATGTTCGCTTCCTTCGCCACGCCCTTCCACACTTCGATTTCGCGCAGGTTCACAGCCGCCTGTTCGGGTCCGCCAAGGTAGTCCGGCGTAATGCCCCAGTCGTTCATCTTGGCCTTGACCGATGCATCCTCCAGCGTGTCCTTCAAGGCGGCAGAGAGCTTGTCCGTGATCGGCTTGGGCGTTCCGGGCGGTGCGTACATTGCCCAGCCAGTCCACTGATCGAAGTCGACGCCTTGCTCCTTGTACGTCTTGACGTTGGGGAAGTTCGACGTGCGCCGCGTACACATCGCCAGCGCCTTGATCTTGCCGGTCTTCACGGCGGCGGTGCCGGAGCCGATATCCAGAAAGCCCACCTTGATCACGTCGCCCATCATCGCCGTCATGACGGCAGCGCCGCCCTTGAACGGGATATGGTCCAGCTTGATGCCGGTCTTCTGTGACAGGACTTCGGCGCAGAAGTGGCCGGTCGAGCCCTGACCCCAGGTGCCGTACTGGATCGGCTTCTCGCTGCGCTTTGCCAGTTCCACGAGCTCGGGAAGGTTGTTGGCGGGCAGATCGTTCGTCGCTACCAGAATGATCGGAGACGTTCCCACACGGGCGATGGTCGCCAGCTTGGTCGGGTCATACGGCAACTGCTGGTACACGGCCGGGGCCAGTGTCGTGGTCGTCATCGTACCGAGGGCAATCGTGTAGCCTTCGGCTTTCGCATGCGCCAGTTGGCCGATAGCGATGGTGCCGGCGGCGCCCGCGATGTTCTCGACGACGAACGACTGCTTGAGCCGCTTGCCGAGTTGCTCCCCGAGCAGCCGTCCGAACGCATCCGCACCGCCGCCCGCCGCGGACGGGACGATCAGCCGGATCGGACGATTCGGGTAGTTGTTGCCCGGGTCGGCGGCGCCCGCAGTTGCGCCCACACACATGCCGATGGCCAGCAGGCCGTAGTGCAAACCTCGTTTCATGAGAATGTCTCCGTTTGCTTTTTATAGGTGGTAAAACACGTTGCCTCTACTTGTTGCCCGTGATCTCCGCGCCCCCCTTCGGCCGGATGTAGCGGGGAATCGGCAAACCCGCCTTGCGGGCCGCCGCAAGAATGCCCTCTTCGATGGCGCCGGCATCCCGCACACTCTGGAACGTGCCCGCTTCGTCGAAGATGACATTGGCGCCGTACACGACCATGAAGCCTTCTGCGGCCTCCGTGGCGTCCGCCGGGACCGAGAACGTATGGACGGAACCGCCCGGCTCATACAGGTAGCTGCCGGCCGTCTGGGCGTCTTCGGGGTACTCGACGTAGTTCCACTGGCCCTTGGTGGTGAAGAAGTGAACCGTACCCGTATGGAAATGTGCAGGCAGGCGCGTACCTGGCTCGAACTTTCCATACAGCACCCAGATGCCGTTTTCGCGGTCGAGGAACAGCGGGATGATCGTGGAACCCGGCTCAGACCCCGGGAACTCGTGCGAATCGTGGATGTTGACCGACAGCAGGCGGTCCTGGTGTGTCACAACCTTCGGCAATGCCATTTCAAATCTCCAAGCAGCTTTTTATGTGGGGAATAACCTGTGACTGGCGCCCTGGCCATCAATCCAGCTTGATATCGGCGTCCTGCGCGATGCGCTTCCATACCTGGACGTCTTGCGCATTGACTTTTGCCTGTTCACTGCCGGTCACGAAATCCGGCGTGATGCCGAGATCGGCCATCTTGCTGGTGACCGCAGGATCCTTGAGCGCGTCGCGGACTGCGGCAGTCAGCTTGTCGACGATGGGCCGGGGCAGCCCTGCCGGCGCGAACATCGCCCAGCCCGTCCACTGGTCGAAGTCCACGCCTTGTTCCTTGTAGGTGGCCACGTTCGGGAAATTGGCGGTGCGGCGCGTGCACATCGCCAGCGCCTTGATCTTTCCGGTCTTGACGGCCGAAGTGCCGCTGCCGATGTCGAGGAAGCCTACTTTCACCACGCCGCCCAGCATGGCCGTCACCACTGGCGACGTGCCCTTGAACGGAATGTGATCGAGCTTGATGCCGGTCTTCTGCGCCAGCACCTCCGCGCAGAAATGTCCGGTGGACCCAAGCCCCCAGGTGCCGAACTGCAAGGGGGCGGCGCTCTTCTTCGCGACTTCGACCAGTTCCTTCAGGTTGTTCGCCGGAAAGTCCTTCGTTGCGACCAGGATGATCGGCGAGGTGCCGACGCGGGCGATGGTGGTGAGGTCC
Organism: Cupriavidus pauculus; assembly: GCF_022179805.1. GTDB lineage: Bacteria > Pseudomonadota > Gammaproteobacteria > Burkholderiales > Burkholderiaceae > Cupriavidus > Cupriavidus pauculus_E. The sequence goes on from NZ_BPUO01000003.1 coordinate 289,588, forward strand.
TTGATGGGGTCGTACGGCAGGTTGCGGTACACGGCGGGTGCCAGCGTGGTGCTGGTCATCGTGCCGAGGCCGATCGTGTAACCGTCGGGCGTGGCACGTGCAAGCTGGCCGATGGCGATGGTGCCTGCGGCGCCCGCGTTGTTTTCCACTACCAGCGGCTGCTTCAATCGCCGGCCAACCTGATCCGCCAGGATCCGCGCGAACACATCGCCGCCGCCTCCGGGGGCCGTCGGCACGATCAGGCGTATCGGCTTGTTCGGGTAGGCATCGTCGGCGTGCGCGGTCGAGAGCGGAGCCGTCACCAGCGCGGCAAGCATTGTGAGGGCGGCAAACGTCTTCATGTTCTGTCTCCAACTTTTTTGTGAGGCTGTCACGTTTTCCAGCTTTCCTGTATGGAACGGAAGAAACGTTTCCATTAATTTTGTGTCGGGGGCTCCGATGCGCAAATGGTGGTTAACCCGGGACTGACTGCGTGAAGTGTGCGATAGGCGCCGTGGCAACGGCACGGCGCCGGGCAACGGCGGACTTGGGGCTCTGAGGGGGACACCTGGCGGCGTCCCTTCCCCCTTTTTCTGGACGACGGTGTACCGCAGGCGTTACGCGTCCTGGACCAGCACGATCTTTCCGAAGTGGGTGTTCTTGCGCATCATTTCGCAGGCCTGAGCGGCCTGGGCCAGCGGCAAGCGCGCGTCGATGGGCAAACGCAACTGGCCTGCGCGCAGCGCGGGCCAGAAATCGCGCTGGACCCGCTCGGCAATGTCGCCGAAGTCTTCCAGCGTTCGCGTCCGGAATGTCATGCCGAGATACTCGATACGCCGCATCGAGTGCAGATCGAAGTCGAACTCGCCCGTCTCGCCCGCCATCCGTCCGATGTTCACGATCCGGCCGCCGATGCGCACCGCGCGCATGCTGTCGTTGATGAAAGGCCCTGCCAGGAAGTCGACCAGCAGGTCGACGCCTCGCCCATCGGTAGAGGCCAGCACCTTCCTGGACCATTCCGGATCGTTGCTATCAAGCGCGACGTCAGCGCCAAACTCGGCCAGGCGCTCGCGCCGGTCTGCTTTCGTGGAGGTGCCAATGACCAGCTTGGCGCCGAAGTGCTTGGCCACCTGGAGCGCCATCAGGCCAACGCCGGACGAAGCGCCCAGCACCATCACGGTCTGCCCCGCCTCCAGCTTCGCCACATGGCGCATGGCGGTGTGCGTGGTTCGCAATGCCACGGACAGGCAGGCGGCGGTCTCGTAGTCCATGTCGTGGGAGGGGAACCGGAAAGCGCGGCGCCAGTCCGCCACGGCATACTCGGCAAACGCGCCGAGACCCGAGCACATCACCTTGTCGCCCACCTTGTAGGCGGTGACTTCGCTGCCGACCTCGACCACATCGCCCGACCATTCGAGCCCCAACGGCGTTCCCGTGCCGCCGGCCGTGCCGTGCGCCTTGCCATCGACCAATGCCAGGTCAGCGCGATTCAATGAGCTCGCACGGACCTTGACCAGGATCTCGGTCGCCTTGGGGCGCGGGATGTCGGCATCGACAAAAACCAGGCCGGATTTACCGCGTATTGCTGCTTGCATTGCTTGTCTCTCCAATCGTCGTTGTTTTACGCGCAGCACCGGAATGCCGATGCATGGATGCGAACCATTGTAGAAACGTTTCTACATAAAACGCAAGAAGCTTTGAGACAAAAAAAGCCGCTTCTCACGAAGCGGCTTCAGCACACCTGACTGGCGATCACGCCAAGGATCACGCCGTGGCCTTTTTCCGCGCCACGGCGGGGCCGCATGATTCCCGCAATACGAGTTGTGTGGTGATGACGATCGACTCGGGTTCCACTTCGGCGTCGCGCTCCAGGCGCTTCAGCATCAATTGCGCGAGCGCAGTGCCCACCACGGATAGATCCCAGGTCAGCGATGTGATCGACGGACTGAACAGTTGCGAGAGATCGGTATCCCCGATGCTGATCACACTGACATCGTTCGGCACGACCCGCCCGGTGTGGCGCATGCCCTGGAGCACCCCGGCGAGAATCCGGGTACCCAGGCAAAGGAATGCCGTCGGGGCGTCGGCGCCGGACATCAACGACAGCGCCTCGCTGAACGCAAACTCCATCGCGGACTTCTCCGACCGTATCAGCTTGGGAACGGGCTTCAGCCCGTGCTGCGCATAGGCGGCCTCGAATCCGGCGATGCGCTCGCGCCCGGGGCGCAGCATGGTGCCGGGCGTCAGCAGTGCAATGCGCGTATGGCCGAGGTTCAGCAGGTATTGGGTCGCCTGCATCGCGCCGGCGAAATGATCGACCTGCACACCGGTACCCGACGGACCAAAATCGCGATCGAGTGACACCACCGGCATGTGCTCGGCAATCTGTTCGAGCAGCTTGGGGTTTTCCGATTCGCACGGTCCCAGGATCAGCCCGTCAACGCGCCGGCGCCGGAAGAGATCGATGAGATTCTTTTCCCGCTTGCCGTCGTTGTGCGTGCTGGCGATGAGCAGCGCATAGCCCGCGGCCTGCAGCGCCTCTTCCACCGCCGTAATGATCTGTGCGTAGAGCGGGTTGGCTAGGTCGGAGACTAGCAGCCCCACCGCTCCGGAGGAACGGGTTCGCATGCTTTGCGCGATGGCATCCGGCTCGTAGCCCAGCTTGCGGGCGGCCTTCGTGACGGCCGCGATGGCCGCCTCGCTAACTCGCCCGGCCCGGTTGAGCGCCCGCGATGCCGTGCCAATAGAGACGCCCGCCTCCTTGGCCACCTCTCTAATGGTGATGCGCGACGTCATGTCCGACGCCCTCCATGCAAACCCATGCGCAACATCGACTCCCTCCCCTTTTTCGGCATGGTCACGGTAATGACCACGCCAGACTATTCTTGACGCCGCATCACGGCTCGATGGGGCGTCGCGCATTCTAGCGCAGCGGGAGAAGCCTTTCGGCCATCAGGCGCCGTATGTCCCGGCCTTGTCGCGACTTACTTCGCGACCTACTTCGGCGCGCCGACGCGACGGATGTGCTCGCCCAGGCCATCCCATGCCAGACCGGCCCGCCGCACCTCGGCAAAATACTCGGCCTTGCCACCGGCCATTTCCGACAGCTCGAACATGCCACTCGGCAGTTCCGGGTTGACGAAGTACGCGAATCGGCCCCGGGAGCCCATGCGGCCGCCGTGACCTTCCACATAGCCAGCTTCAAGCAGGTGGGAAACCATCTCGTCGAAGCGATCGTCCGTCCAGTATGCGATGTGCTGGGCACTCTCGCCCCCGCGCTTCAGGGAATCGAGGTACAGCGACGGCGCGTCGTCGCGCTGCTGGATCAGTTCGATCTGCAGGTCGCCAGAGTTAGCCAGCGCAATGGAAAGCTTGGGCGGCGTCGAATCCTTGCCGTAGTACCGAAACTCCGTCGTGCCCACGTCCTCCTTGTAGAACCACGGCCCGACGCCGAGCTTTTTCGTCCAGTGATCCATCGCCCGCTCGATGTCGGTCACGACGTAGCCAATCTGTCGCACACCCCCAAACAGAAAACTCATTGCTGTCTCCTCGTTGTCGAAAAACGCGCCCGCCTTTGCAGAAACGTTTTCACACTATAGCAGCGGCATGCGCCAATACAGGTTAGTGTTAACCATGGTTGCCCACATTTTTACACGGAACAACAATGCATTTACGTTGTGGAAACGTTTCTTCATATTCCCCACGAAGCGACACAATAAGCAACCAGACGTGCATATTGGAGACAAGCGAATGACCCAGTTTTCGGAAAAAGTGGCGTTGGTGACCGGCGGCGCCAGCGGCATCGGTGCGGCAACCGCGCGATTGCTCGCACAGCGTGGCGCAACGGTTTTCATCGGCGACCTGCCGGGCGGCAACGGCGAGGCAATCGCCACCGAGGTTGGCGGTACGTTCCTGGCATTGAACGTCACCAGTGAAGCCGACTGGTCTCACGCCGTCCAGACCATTCTTGACCGGCAGGAACGCCTTGACGTGCTGGTCAATGCAGCCGGGATCGTCGGCGACGTCGTGAACGGAACGATTGCCAACACCACGCTGGCCGAATTCCGCCGGGTGATGTCGGTCAACCTGGACGGCACCTTCCTGGGTTGCAAGGAAGCTCTGGCGGCAATGCAGAAGCACGGCATCGGCGCCATCATCAACCTGGCTTCCGTGGGCGCGTACTACCCCACGACCCAGAGCGTGGCCTATGGCGCCAGCAAGGGCGCGGTGACCCAGCTCACCAAGACCGTGGCGCTGACAGGCGCCGAGAACGGCAACCGCATCCGCTGCAACTCGGTCCATCCGGGCAAGACGGCCACGCCGATGCTGGAAACGATCTTCGACCAGTATCGGCAACGGCAGGCTGCCGGCGGCACCGACCCGCGCCCCACTGGGCGGCGCATTCCGCTGGGCGATGAAGGCACGGCAGCCGACGTGGCACACCTGATCACCTTCCTGGCCTCGGACGAGGCTGGGTACATCACAGGCGGCGAATTCACCGTCGATGGCGGCTGGCGCCTGCTGCGCTGACACCCAGAGACAGATAGATCCCCTGGATTCGGCGGCGCAGGACGGCGCTGCCGACCACTTCCCCCCAAAAATCCGATGATGGAGAATCACAATGTCTGAAGCACTGAATGCCGCACGCGTCAAAACCGTGCGCGACCACATGGCCCTGGAATGCACCCATGAGTGGGATGCCGTGATCGATACGTTCCAGCACCCGCGCTACGAGATGCATGCCACCGGCGCGGTGTTCGATGGCGAAGAAGAGGTGCGCGGCTACTTCGACGCATCGCGCGAGAGCTTCCCGGACCTGGCGAACGAAATCATCGCCATCGCGGCCGCCGACGACACCGTGCTGGTCGAGTTCTGGCTCTCTGGCACGCACCTGGGCAACCTGAAGGCGAACGGCAAGATTTTCCCGCCGACCGGCCGCAAGTTCCGCGTGCGCATGGCAGCAACGTTCGAGTTCGCCAAGGATTCGGACAAGATCATCTGCGAGCGCCCGTACTCTGCCACGGATGCCAAGCTTCGCGCGCTGGGCTTGGTCTGACTGCCTGAGCGAAGACCTTTCGGGGAGAGCAAAAGGGCTTTCTGATCGCATTCATCGGCGTGGTGCGAGCGTCGACTGATGGCGGCGGACTGGCGGCAACCTGTCGGTGCAAGCTGTGGTAGAAACAGCCGGTGACCGCCTGCGCCACATGAACCAGGAAGCCCGATGCCCGCCCCTTTCACCTACCCGATCAACCCCGGCCGTATCCTCTTCGGACCGGGCAAGCTCGCCGACGTCGCCGACGAAATCAGGCACCTCGGCGCCACGCGCGCGCTGGTGCTGTCGACCCCGTCCCAACGCGCAAAAGCCCTCGCACTCGCAGAACAGCTCGGACCGCTCGCGGCCGGCGTGTTCTCCGAGGCAACCATGCACACGCCCGTCGACGTCACCTCGCGCGCGATGGTCGCCTATGACGCCGCGCGTGCCGACTGCGTCGTGGCGCTCGGCGGCGGCTCCACCATCGGCCTCGGCAAGGCAATCGCCTGGCGCAACGACGCGCCGCAGATCGTCATCCCCACCACCTATGCCGGCTCCGAAGTCACGCCGATCCTGGGCCAGACCGAAAACGGATTGAAGACAACGGTCCGCGACGCGAAGATCCTGCCGGAAGTGGTCATCTACGACGCCGACCTGACGCTGGGCCTGCCCGTTGCCACCAGCGTTGCCAGCGGACTGAACGCGATGGCGCATGCCGTCGAGGCGGTCTACGCGCGTGACCGCAATCCGGTGTCGTCGATGCTGGCAGTTGAAGGCGTGCGGGCGCTGCGCGATGCGCTGCCCGTCATCGTCACCGATCCGCGCAACGCCGACGCGCGCGGCGAAGCGCTCTACGGATCGTGGCTGTGCGGCACGGTGCTGGGCACGGTTGGCATGTCGCTGCATCACAAGCTGTGCCACACGCTTGGTGGCACATTCAATCTGCAGCACGCCGAAACCCACGCCATCGTGCTGCCCCACGCGGCCGCCTACAACGCCTCGGCCGCCGCCGACGCCCTGCGTCCGCTTGCCGATCTGTTCGGCGGCGGCATCGGCCCCGGCCTGTATGACTTCGCCCGCTCGCTCGGCGCGCCCGTGGCGCTGCGCGATCTCGGCCTGAAGGAAGACCAGCTCGATCTTGCCGCCGACCTCGCCGCGAAGAACCCTTACTGGAATCCACGTCCGGTCGAGCGCGACGCGATTCGCGCACTGCTGGAACGCGCCTGGCAAGGCTCGCGCCCCACCCCCTGAGCCGGCCCCTGCGGCCCCCAAAATCAAAAGGAAGCGCGCATGACCACCTATTTCTCCGAGGCTGACTCCGCGCAGACGGTCAATGCCCGCATGAACGAATCGGCCAACCCGCGCCTGCGCGAGGTGATGACCAGCCTGGTCGAACACCTGCACGCCTTTGCGCGGGAAGTCCAACTGACCCAGCACGAGTGGGAACTCGCCATCGACTTCCTGACCCGGACCGGCCAGCTATGCTCGCGCGAGCGCCAGGAATTCATCCTGCTGAGCGATGCGCTCGGCTTCTCGATGCTGGTCGACGCGATCAATAACCGTCGACCGCCGGGCGCCACCGAGAACACCGTCTTCGGTCCGTTCCACGTGGCCAACGCGCCCGAGCGCCAGATGGGCGACTGCATTTCGCTCGACAGCAAGGGCGAGCGCTGCATCTTCGAGGGCAGGGTGCTCGACCCGCAGGGGCAGCCGGTTGCCGGTGCGCGCATCGACGTCTGGTCCGACAACGCCGACGGCTTCTACGACGTCCAGCAGCCCGGTATCCAGCCGCAATGGAACAACCGCGGCATTTTCACCACCGGCGCCGACGGCCGCTACCGCTTCATAGGCGTCAAGCCGGTGTCGTACCCGATCCCGCACGATGGTCCGGTCGGCCAGATGCTGGGCCATCTGGGGCGCCATCCCTACCGCCCCGCGCACATGCATTTCCTGGTCAGCGCGCCGGGCTTCGAGACCGTGGTGACGCACACCTTCGTCGGCGACGACCCGTATCTGGCATCGGATGCAGTGTTTGGCGTCAAGGAGACGCTGGTGGCGCCGTTCGAGCGGATCGACGACGGCGAGACGGTGTGGCGGTCGCACTTTGACTTTCTGCTGACGCCGGCTGGCTGATGGCCCATCCCAACGACCGCGGATGGACAAGCATCACAGCCTGCTGATGACGGGTATCGGCCGTGGATGCATGTCGTCCGACCTGGTGGCCCTGCTAGAATTAGGGAAAACCCTGTAAGGGGAATTACCTACCCCGTGCAGCACTTACCCATCGTCTACCTCAGCAGGCCACCGCACCATGACCCAACTCTCCTACGTCCCGCACGCCGCCACGCTTGCCAGCCAACCCTCGCGGCAATCCGACAAGCCGGCGTCCGGCTGGTGGGCCAACTACTGGGCGGGCGGCTGGGATCTCTACCGCCACAATGCAGAGGCGATTGCCCAGGCATTCATGCCGCCTGCCGAGGCGCGTTGATCGTTTGAACGCTGTTTCACGCTGGCGGCAGGTCTTTCCGAGGCACGCTAGCCGCGTGGGGCGTCAGTCCGGCATGCCGCCTTGCGCGGCATGCCGGCAACTACAAGAACGCGCGCTTCAAGCACGCATCAGAACAGCGCCTCCGAGATGTCGATCGACTCGCGCGGGAAGATGTTCTGCCACACCCCGTTCTTCTTCTCGGCGGTCAGCGGCAAGGCGCCCTGCCAGGCCTGCGTCAGCGGCGCGCCGTCATACCCTGCGCGCAGCTTGTCGATGGCTTCGCCATACTGCGCCGTCGTCCAGTTGCCCTTCGACGCGCGCTGCAGGAAGGCGGCGATCTTCTCGGGCGGATTCACCACCTTGCATTCGAACGCAACGCTGACGGCCAGCATGTTCTTGGGCACGTCCTGCGTGATCGGTTCGGCCTTGCCTACCGTGCAGACCGAACGCTTCTGCGCGTCGCGCACGCTCTGCATCAGCTTTTCCACCGTCGGCTGGATCGCGGCCTTGTCCTTGTCCGAGAGCTTGACCTGTTCCAGCATCACCGGCGCCAGATCCTTCGCATAGTCCTTGTCGGCCTGCACCGTATCCGCGATGTTGATGAAATCCCCTGCGGCCTTGTTGGCCTTGCGGACAGGACGCGTGTAGTCGTTCAGAGACTGCATGGCGGCCGGGTCGGAGAGAACCAGGGTACGGAGGAACAAGTCCGTAACCGCCTCGGGCGAAGCCTTGGGCGCGGCGTGGGCGGAGCCTGCCATGGCCAGCGCGGCCAGTGCCAGGGAGCGGAGGGTGTTCGCTTTCATTGCTGCTTTCCTGATGTGATGGCGTCCCGTGGACGTCTTTGCTACGCGGACGAAGAGAGATCGTCCCGACAGGGCGCCACGCCAGGGTTAGCGAATGACGCACCATGTGTGTGCATCATAGTTATCTTATAGAGCGGCGTCTACAATGCAATATGGCTAAAACGCCATATTTATCAGCGTTGTTTCTAGCTTCGATTCTGGAAATTTCCGCTTAGGCTGTGCCGCTCTTTCAGGCTCAGCGCCCGCTCGCATCTCTCTCATGTCATTCAAGCCGTTCGCCTTTCCCTCGGTGTCCCTTCTTGCCACCACGCTCGCCCTGACCACCTGCGTGAGTGTCCCCTCGCTGGCGCAGGCGAGTCCGCCTGCGGCCGCCGCCGCTTCATTGGAATACGTGCCGGCTGCGAAGGATTTTGTTGGCAAGTGGAAGATCTACGGCGCCACGGTGCGCCCGCCGGCGGACGTGGGCGCCGCCGCCACGCCCGAACAGACCAGCGCCGCACGCCAGGGCCAGCAGCGGCTGCTGGGTTTCTATCGGGCATTCGATTACCTGGAAATCAGTGCTGACGGCCGCTTCAACTTTCACCAGCCTGGCGACCAGGCAGGAGACCACTGCATGTGGTGCGGCAAATGGACGTTCCATGACGATTCGCTGTGGCTCGATCTGGAGAGCGCACCGCGACTCGACATCTACGCCAAGGGCGGCAAGATGCAGATGACCTACACGTCGGAAGTCGGCGAAGCCTCGCTGTTCCGCTGGCAGGTGGTGGGCTGGGAGCCGGTGCGGAAGTAACTGTCGGGCGATGCCGAAGACGTGACGGTTAGCCCACCGTCAGATACCTCTTGACCTCCGGATAATGCTCGATGGGTATTATCCGGAGGTCTTTTCATTAGTGGATTTGTCTGAATCAAATCGTCGCTTTGGATAATGCAACTTGTCATTATCAAGCTGACCATTACAGTGTAGGGGTGCGAACCGCGTAAACGCGAAACATGCCAGCCCCCCTTCCAGTTTGAGACGATGATTCATTATCCACTGTCTAAAAACCACCCCACAATCAATGACCTTTTGCAGCCCGGATATGCCGGCGCATTTGTGAAGGAAGGTTTCGGGGCATTACCATTTTCTCCCACGTGTGAATCGAGAACACTGGCCGGACTGACGTTGGCCGTCAAGGATGTTTTCAATGTTCGGGGGCTGCGCACTGGCGCTGGCAACCCCGAATGGCAGAAGGGGCAATCGGAATCGACTTACACCGCCGACGCAGTCGATGCGCTGCTACGAGCTGGCGCGACATGGCTCGGGAAAACCGTGACGGATGAACTCGCATTCAGTTTGGCCGGCAACAATATCCACTATGGAACTCCAACGAATCCGGCATCTCCGATGCGGATCCCCGGTGGGTCGTCCTCGGGCTCCGCGGTAGCCGTGGCGGGGGGATATGCGGACATTGGGCTGGCGACCGATTGCGGAGGCTCGGCAAGGCTTCCGGGCAGCTATTGCGGCGTGTGGGGAATCCGCCCATCGCACGGGTTGATTGGCGGGGTATCGGGATTTCCTCTCGCGCCGAGCTTCGACACGGTCGGCTGGTTTTCCCGTACGGGCGATGTCATGGCGCAAGTGCTGGAGATTCTGGCCCCGCACGCCTGTGAGCCTCGGGATTTCAAATGGGCGGCATCGTACGACGCGCTCGAAGTGTGTGAGCCCAGGGTAGGAACGGCATATCGAATGCTCGTCGACCGGCTCACGACGACGGATGTGACGTGGTGTGCCAAAGGCTCGCTTCCTGTACAGGATTGGGCGGTCGCTAACCGGCTGTTGCAGGGCGCGGAAGTCTGGTCACAGCATGGCGAATGGGTCAAAGCCAATGGCGACGCGCTTGCGCCCGTCATTCGCGACCGCTTCATTTCGACTTCGAAAATCGAGACGCATCAGCTGCTCGCGGCAGAAGCGGTCCGGAAGGGTGCTTGCGAAATGCTGCAGTCGCTCTTCGAGAATCACGGCGTGCTCATCGTGCCGACGGCGCCGGGCATTGCCCCCTTGCTCACCTCCACCAACGAAGCCTTCACTGCCGCGCGGGAACGCTCCCACATGCTGCTGGCGCCAGCGGGGCTGGCGGGCCTGCCACAGATCACCCTGCCCTGGCTCACGCTGGATGGAGCCCCGGTCGGCATCTCGGTACTTGGCCCGCGCGGCCATGACCGCAGCGTCATGGCCGCAGCGAGAAAGCTCGAAGCAATCATTTCGACTGACTGACAACGGATTGACCATGTCCCCAAAAGAAACAGTTCCGGATGCAGCGGATCCGATAGCTTCGGTGAAGTACGAGGCAGATTTCAGGAAGCGGCTGGTAGAGACGGATGAATACCGCATGACCGAATTTCGGGTGAGTCCCGGTCAGCAGAGTCCGTGGCACTTTCATACGACAACCTCCGACATCTTTTACGTATTGGCGGGCCACCTGAACGTGCTGTTGGCCGACCCAAACGAGGTCGTGCATCTCGGCGCCGGGCAGAGCCTTCAAATACCTTGCGGGCGGGTTCACAAATTCGAGGCCGGTGAAACCGAAGGTGCGAGCTACCTGCTCATTCAAGGCGTCGGCCAACCTGACTTTGTCGTGGTTGATACGGAAAGCAAGAGGCAAGCATGAAAATCAATCTGTCCGCCATTTACGGTGCATTGCTCGTTGCCGTATCGGCATTCTCGCCGGCGCATGCCGATTCGTTTCCCGGCAAGCCGGTCCGGATCATCGTCCCTTATCCAGCCGGCGGTTCGGCAGACATGCTGGCACGATTGATTGCACCAAAGCTCACGGCGAAGTGGGGTGTACCGGTTGTGATTGAAAACAAGCCGGGCGGGTCCACGACGATCGGCGTGAACACGATCGCCCGGGCCGCACCCGATGGTCTGACCTTCGGCGTCGTGGCAAACGTGTTCACCGTCAACGCGAGCCTGATGCCGAAATTGCCGTACGACACGGCCCAAGACTTGACGCCGGTCGCGCAGCTATCGTTCGCGCCAAATATCCTCGTTGCCTATCCGCAGGGAAAGATCCACTCCATGGCCGACCTTCTGCGCATCGCCAAAAAGGGGGCGGGTTCGGTCACGTCAGGATCGATCGGCAACGGGACGGCATCCCATCTGGCGCTGGAGAAAATGAAGTCCCTGGCGGGCATCGATGTGCAGCACATCCCTTTCCAGGGGTCGGCGCCCGGCATTACGGCGGTCATGGGCGGGCACACGGACTTGATGATGTCGAATCTGCCCGATGTCCTGCAATACATCAAGGCAGGCAAGCTTCTGGCGCTGAGCGTAGGGAGTGCGACGCGAGTGCCTGAGCTTCCCAACGTCCCCACATTCATCGAATCGGGATTCCCTGGTTTCACGTCGGGTGCTTGGTATGGAACGATCGTTCCAGTGGGGACGCCCAAGGCTATTGTTGCCAGGCTGAGTACCGACCTTACCAGTGTGGTGAAGGACCCGGAGGTTCAGGAGAAGATCAAGGGTCTCGGCCTGCAACCCGTCGTCTCTACACAAGCTGATTTCGCGAAGCTCGTTCAAGCGCAAATCAAGGACAACGGCGACATCGTGCGGCGCGCAGGAATAAAGCCAGACTGAAGAGAGTTTGCGACGGGTCCGCGTGCTTGATAAGCTGAACCTACTGCACCTGCAATAGCGAGTTGGCAAGCATGATGAACTACAGCCTCACGGACCTGAAGCTTTTCCTTGCGGTCGCGGAAGAAGGAAGCGTGTCGCGCGGCGCCAATCGCTGCCACCTGTCGGCACCATCGGCGAGCCTGAGAATCAAGGACCTGGAAGAAAAACTGGGGCTGGCCCTCTTTGTGAGAGGGGCCCGCGGCGTGTCTCTCACCGTTGCGGGCACCGTCATGCTCGAGCACGTTCGGCGCTGCATGGCTGGGCTTGAGCAGATGAACTCGGACCTCTTGCCATACGCCCAGGGCCTCACGACCCACCTGACCTTCTTCGCGAATAACAACGCGATCAACTCCTTTCTTCCCAAGGATCTCTCGCGATTTTTCGCCGCGTATCCCACGGTTCGGATCACGCTGGAGGAAAGAATGGGACATGAGATCGTCGCCGCGGTTTCCATGGGGCGCGCGGATATCGGCGTAGTCGCGATCGAGATCGATCATGCGGAACTCGACTTCATTCCTTATCAGGAAGACAAGTTTGTACTAATCGTGCCGGCATCGCACCGGTTTGCGGCGCGACAGTCAATCCGCTACTTCGAGTGTCTGTCGGAGACCTGGATTTGCCTGCAGAGCGGGTCGGCCGTGCACACATATCTGGTCAACAAGGCGACGGAGTTGGGGGGACGCCTGGACATCAGAGTGCAGGTTGCAGGGTTCGACGGTGTGACCCAGCTCGTTTCGTCTGGAGCAGGCGTCGCCATCGTTCCCATGTCGATCCTTCCCGATGTGCGCTCTAACAGCATCGCTATTCTGGATCTGGACGAGCCCTGGGCGCTGCGCCATCACAGGGTGTGTCTGAGGAAGGGAGCCATGGCGTCGAATACGCAGCTCAGGAATCTCGTCAGCATCTTATGTGAGCGTTGAGAGCCAGCGGTTTGGCGAGCCGAGTGATAACCACTAGCGAACACGATAACGGAAAGAATCTTCCCGGGATATTTTCGTTATGACATTCTCAGGCCACGAAATCTATCAAGCAATGAAGTCATGGACGTGGCCAAGAAATCTGTTGTTCTGATTCAAGCTGGATCGCCCCCTGCTGAAATTTTTGACGCGCTAGGCGACTACCCTTCATGGTTTTGCAACACGTTAGGCCTGCCGATCGACCAAGTCGAGATCGTCCGGGTCTTCCATGGCGAAAAGTTGCCGCCCGTCGACCCTCTTCGCGTTGCGATTATCACCGGCTCGTTCGCCATGGTGACAGACCGCCTGCCCTGGAGCGAAGCAACCGCACAGTGGATTCGCGATGCCATGGCAGTCGAGATGCCGCTGTTTGGCGTCTGCTACGGCCATCAGCTCATGGCGCACGCGTTGGGTGGCCGTGTGGGCTACCACCCCGACGGTGCGGAAATCGGCTGTCACGACATCCGACTGCTCGCTGGGGCAACGGACGACCCATTGCTCATGCATATGCCCATGCGGTTCGCGGCGCATCTGACGCACATGCAGACCGTCATCGAACCGCCACCTGGCGTCAAGGTGCTTGCCGCTTCCGATCACGACCCGCACCAGATCATCCGGTATGGCCCGAACGCCATCTCTGCGCAGTTTCATCCAGAGTTCACGACGGATGTTTGTGCGGCCATCGTTCGCTTTCATGCCGAGACGCTGCGTGAGGAGGGCAAGGACCCCGACGTCTTGCTGAAGCAGATCAGTGCAACGCCCGATGCAACGGCAGTCTTGCCCCGGTTCGTCGCGCAAGCGCTATGACGCTGCAGCAGCTTCGGGACTTCATGGCTATCGTCAATCACGGCGGCGTACGGGCTGCCGCGCGTGAGCTTGACGTATCCCAGGCCGGCCTCACGAAAAGCGTTGCCCGACTGGAGGAAGCCACGCAAGCCGAGTTATTTCTGCGGACATCCCGCGGCGTCACGCTCACTGCTGTTGGGGATCAGCTTTTCCAGCATGCCATCTCCATCATCCGGGAATGCGATCGCGCGGAGTCGCATCTGAGGCAGCTAAGGGGAGATACGTCAGGGAAGGTCGAACTGGGGCTGTCACCGGTAGCCTCACTCAATCTCTTGCCGACAGTTACCGCCGAGTTTCGCCGCCAGTTTCCGCTGGGGCAGATCAGTGTCACGCATGGCATGTCCCACTCGCTGATCCCCTTGGTCAGATCGGGGCGACTGGAAATTGCCGTGTCCTCGCTTCCAGATGCGTTCGACACCACCGGACTGGTCACGATACCGCTGTTTCCTACTGAACCTGTCGTTGTCGGCCGAAAGGGCCATCCGCTTGCGCAAAGCCGCGCGGTGAAGGACTTGCTGGATTGCCATTGGGTGGAGACCGGGATGACCGATCGGTTTGGCGCGCCTGGCAGCAGCGTCGGTGCGATGTTCCACGAGGCGGGCTATGGAAAGCCGCAGATTGCCGTCGTTTGCGACTCCTTGTCCGACACCATCCTGCTGCTTTCTCGCAGCGATCTCCTGTCCGTACTACCGGTCGCCATCTTTACCGAACAATTCATGCAATCGGAACTCGTTGTCTTTCCGATCGCGACCCCGCTGAAGACATTCCCAACCGCTGTCATCCATCGGGCGACGCCGCCCCTCTCGCCACTCGCTGCGTCATTGACTTCCATGCTGGTGTCATACGCAAAGATCCGAACAAAACTCGTGGGTAGATTTAACAGGATTTAAGTCATGCATGCTACGTCCCGGTTGTTAGTCATTTGTCTGTTCATCATGTCGGCGGCGATGGGATTTCATCCCGCGAATGCCGCCGAAGCGCCGCTCAGGGTCATCGTGCCGTATCCTGCTGGCGGCAGCGGCGACGCGGTCGCGCGCATGCTGACCGATGGCTTGCGAGAACAGCTCGGTCGCACAGTGATCATCGAAAACAAGCCCGGAGCTAATGGGCGTATTGCGCTGTTGACGCTCAAGAATGCGCCCGCCGACGGTTCCACTATCGTGCTGGCGTTCAGTGGCGTGCTGGTCAACGCGATCATCTTCCAGAATGCCAAGGGTATGGATTTCAAGACTGATTTCATAGGCCTTGCGCAAGTCGGAAGCATGCCGGCGGCGCTGGCCGTCCCCTACGCTCACAAAGCGAGCAGCATTGCGGAGTTCGTGCGTATCCGCAGACTGGAGGGCGACTTCCCGTATGGCATGCAGGGTTCAGGATCGGTCTCGCACCTGGCGGGACTACGGTTTGCAGCAGCGGCCAAGCTGAACGCCAATCCTATTGGCTATCAAGGAGGCGCACCGATGGCCAATGACCTGATGGGCAATCAACTGGATGCTGGCATTGATACGGCGGGCGACTTCGTCGAACGCCACAAGGCCAAGAAACTGAAGGTCCTGGGTGTCTTCGGCTACAAACGATTCCCGCTGCTTCCCGACGTACCGACCATGGCTGAACAGGGGTTTCCGAACGTCGAGGCCGAGATCTGGCTCGGCTTCATCGGTAGCAGCAAGCTTGCCGATGCGTGGACCAACAAGTTTCAGGCCGCGCTGAAGAAGACCATGGAAAAGCCAGAAACCAAAGAGAAGATCGCGAAACTGGTGAACGTCGAATACAAGTCGCGAGAGGATTTCTCGAAGGTCATGGCAAAGGACTTCGAGGTATGGACGCCGCTCTTGAGTGGGTTCGGATTGATCAACAAGTAGGCTGGCCTGGAGCAAGGAGTAGTACGCGCCTTATCAGCAGTGGAAGTGCGCCGGCGACTTGATATCTGCTGGACGTATGGATGCGCGATGGTCTCCTGAGACCATTCCATGGAGGTACGCAGCATGGCCTACTCCTAGGGGACATCGCGATAGGAAATCCGACCGGAAGGCAGGAAGAATAGCGCGATCACGGCACCACCCTTGGCCTCCGGATAGTGATGGCTGCCCGGGGCCGGCGCAGTCCACCCTCCTGTACACCAGCCATTTGGCCCGTTCAGCGCCGCACCTGGATCAAGGGGGACGACCATGTTGAACTCGCCGTAAGGATGCCCGTGGTACTGCCCTCGGAAGCGACGGTCGGGATGCCCTTGCTGGTTGCCGGTGCTGTCCATATAGACAGCGGTAATGCTGAAATGAAGCGTACGCCCCGAGGGCTCCGCGATGCGGCTACGGCGGTAGCTTGCGCCCTCGATGCCGACATTGGCAGCCCAGCCATCCTCGACGCCTTTCCTGATCAAGGCTGCCAGCGTCTCGTATAGCTCGCTGCCAAGCCCGTACTTCGTGTTCAGCCACTGCTCTACCGCAGTACTCGTGGTGAGATCCTTCACTTCCTCCAGAAAGGGAATGCAGCGCTCGATCAGCGCTTCGCGATCCAAGTTGATGCTTTCGACCGTCATGATGTGGGTTCCTCTCGACATGTTGGCCACCATCTTGCGCCGCCCGCGAATTGAATGGAATTGATATCTATGCAATTGCATAATGAACACCATGCAATGGCAGGAAAACGATCATGAGCATCGGAAAGACAGACCTCAACCTCTTGAAGGTGTTCGAAGCGGTATATGAAGAGCGGAATCTGATTCTGGCCGGCAAGCGGCTGCACCTGACCCAGTCGGCAGTCAGCCACGCGCTCCGGAGACTGCGCGAACTGGTGGGCGATGAATTGTTCATCCGTATGGGCAAGGGCATGGTGCCGACGGCGCGCGCCGCGGCGATGGCGCCAACGCTGCTGGATTCGTTGCGGCGTATCGAAGCTGCCCTGGGTGTTGAGCCATTTTCGCCGGAGCATTCCACGCGGAAATTCGTGATCGCTGCGAACGATCACGTCACCGAAGTGATTGTGGCGCCGCTGTCGCACGCCTTGCAGCAGGTCGCCCCCGGCGTCGATCTGGTGATCCGCCCGTCCACACGGCTGGATCTTGCCGAGCAGATCGACCTGGGTCGCATCGATATTGCGATCGGGATCTTCTCGCAGGTGCCCTCGCGCTTTAATGCACAGGCACTGATGTCGCAGGGCGAGTCCATCCTGATGTGCAAGGGCCATCCTGCCGCACGTCGCAAGCTCAGACTCAAGGACCTGACGCAGTACCCGCTTGTGACCTTGTCCGTAGGTGGACAGGAGGAAGGTGCGGTAGGCGGATTTATCGTCGAGCGCGGACTTGCACGCCAATCGGAGATGTTCGATCGGCGTGCGTTAGAAGAGGCGCTTCTGGAATTCAAGACGCCGCCGCGCCTGCGTGTCACAATCCCGCACTCTCTCGCCATTCCCGCATTGCTGCGGGGCACCGACATGTTGTCGATCGTGCCCGCATCCCTGGCCATGGCGCTTGCAGATCGCGGTGGCCTGGCTCGCCGTGATCCGCCGTATCAGGCAACACCCGCGATCATGCAAGCGGTCTGGCATGGCCGCGACGATGACGACGTCGGTCACGCTTGGCTGCGCGAGATGATTGCGAGCACGGCCCGCGCCGCCGAGAAAGCGCTCAAGTGACGAAAGTGCCTTGCAATGGCCAGTCGGCCAGATCAGGGACCCGTCCGGTATCATCATCCGGACGCCTCGGCGCGGTTGCATCCTTGAGTCATGGATGAAGCGCCAGCAAAGAGGGGGCCTTCATTGCATGGACAGCGCTCTACCACCCGAAATTTCAGTTAGTGCAAAGCGAGGAGAACCGCTACGTTCTCCGTTACCATGCTCAGCGACTACATCCGCCGTTGGCACCTCGTGCCAGATGCCGAACCCATCCTGACTGCGAGCAGTTGCCTTCTTGCGTCGACATACCGTGGACAGCCCGCAATGTTGAAGGTCGCCATGTGCGACGAGGAGCGACGCGGCAATACTGTCATGGCGTGGTGGGATGGAGATGGGGCAGCACGGGTACTCGCTCGTTGTGACGACGCCGTCCTGCTCGAACGTGCATGCCCGGGGCGTTCACTTGCCGACCTGTCACGGACCGGACGGGATGACGATGCCGTGCGAATCGCATGTGAGGTGCTCGCCGTATTGCATTCACATGGTGCTATGCAACGGCCGCCTCTAGTGCCTCTTGGTACGTGGTTCGAGTCGTTGACGGCCGGTTCGTGGCCAGACAATAACCTTCTCCGTTCGTCCGCCGCTGTTGCGAAGGCGCTGCTCTCGGAGCCGCCCAGGGATGAGGTGGTTCTTCATGGCGATGTACACCATGGCAACATCCTTCAATTCGGCGAACGAGGCTGGCTCGCCATCGATCCGAAAGGCCTTCTCGGTGACCGTGCATTTGACTACGCGAATCTCCTGTGCAACCCGTCGCATGAGATTGCAGTAGAGCGGTTCGAGCATCGAGTCTCAATCCTTGCGGCCGATGCGGGAATTGAGCGAGACCGGCTGCTGCAGTGGACGCTGGCCTGGTCTGGCTTGTCGACGCTATGGATGATGGAGGACGGCCTGTCACCTGAAACGCCACTAGGTATCGCTGAACTGGCGGCAAAAGAGCTTCAGCTCTTGTAGCACCTGCTACCTCGGTGAACTGCGGACGTTACAAAGGCTGCGCAGTGCCTAAAGCCCCAAAAAGGGGCTTCTTTCCATGATTCAGAGGACCTCAGCGTTGACCGTGAATTGCAAGCCGCCAGCAGGCTTATCAACTCGGCCTAACTAATTCGAGTTGCGAAAGCAGCCTTTCGGGAAGGCAATTTCGCACCGCACAGATCGTTGCCGCGGCGTTCCCGAACAAGGTTGTGTTGAGCTCGAGTTTTGTGCCATCCACGCTAAGAAAATGGTACGAACTTTCCCGGAACGACACGCGTCGTATTTGATCCCATTCGATATGAAAATGATCACAAAGCTTGCCATTGCACAGGACGAACGACTGCTGCACTCCATCGTTGCTCACCACAATGGAGCAGAGCGAATATAGTCGCGCGAGCAGCCACACAAAGACAGCGATGATCGTGCCGCAACAAATTACCGCAACTGGCACGTTCCCATTGGGCAGCCTAGCTTGCCCCCGCACGACCCAAAGCATCAGCGCTATCACGAGCAAACACAGACCGCACATTAGCAGCCTGATCCAGGCGCGCACATGCACTGGAGAGGTTTGGTCTTCACGAGAAGTAATGTTCATTGCGCTACCCTAGCGACTACTTGGTCGGTGGCGCATGCCGAAGGGGGGTGTCATCACAGTGCCACAGCCTAGCGCGTCGCTAAGACCAGCGCGGATACCCAACAACCCCGCTTCTCGCAATCCGTCGATGCGATATCAGCCTTGAGCTGACGCCTGTCGACGCCTTCTACAGTCCGCGAAGCTCGGTCAAGCTCTTTCCCGTCCAGCGCTTGAGCGCGCGGCGGAAATTCGCGGTGTCACTGAAGCCCAGTAACATCGCGATGTCGTCGCCGCTCATTCTGGTCGTCTTCAGGTATTCCGTTGCGAGAGAGCGCCGGACGTCGTCGATGATGGCGACGAATGACGTGCCCTCCGCATCGAGCCGTCGACGCAACGTCCGGCTCGTCATGTTGAATGCGCTAGCAACCGCCTCCATCGACGGAAACTCTCCGGGGCTGCGCATCAGGAACTGGTAGATTTCTCCCGATGCGCCAATCGATGTCTTGGCTTGCCCAATCAGCCGGTCGCAGGTGTCCTGCAGCAGTGCTGCCGTGTGCAGATGTGCGAGCTGGGGCTTGTGATCGAGGATCGAGCTATCGTAGATGAGTTCGCAAGCCTTCTGGTCGAAGGCACAGGGGCAGCACAGGTATTCCTCGTAGATTGCAGCGTAGGGCGGAGCCGGATAGGAGAAATTCGCCTGCACGGGCGGGCAGCTTTCTCCTGCGACATCCTGCAGATGCGTGACGTGCTGTGTGAACTGTTGCTCCAGCAGGAACTGCTGGACTTCACGGGATTGATTCGAGGCGAAGGCATCCGGAAATGTCCACACGCCCCGGTCTGGATATTCCGTCCAGGCGATGGTCAGCGTGGGCGTGGCAAGGCGATGGTATTTGACCCCGAGCCTGAAATAGTCACGCAATGACAGGCACGACATCAGCGCGTACCCATACATCCCGTAGGCGGACAGATGCAGCCGGGAACCCGTCCTGAAAGGGGTCGCGGGATCGGCGGACAAGGCCACCGCATTGCTGCAGACGGCAGCGTACTGACGCACGGAGGTCAGCACCGCGGCATCATAGATCTCGTCCGGCTTGATACCGGACCCCTTCAGGCTGTCGGCGGGGTCGATACCTTGCTCGGCCAGCACCTCGACCAGTGCCGCGATCTTGTACGGCGCGTGCACGCGCTCATTGGGAAGCGAAAGTTTGGACGACACGATGTTGTTCCAGATTGTCCTGCAAAGACTCCCTCTTGTCCGAAAGAGACCTTACGAGACGCATCCTATCTCACTACTATCCGTGTCACAAGACTCGGGCGACAACGGACTGCCACTGCCCGAAGGACACCGGAGACAAGCTTTGAGCAGCAATCGTAAAGTCATCATTTCCTGCGCCGTGACGGGTTCGGCACACGTACCGTCGATGTCGGAATACCTGCCCATCACGCCAGCCGAGATCCGTGCGCAAGCGCTGGAAGCCGCGCAAGCGGGCGCCGCTATTCTTCATCTGCACGCGCGTGACCCGTCGGACGGACGGCCCACTCCGAAACCAGAAGTCTTCCGCGAGTTCGTGCCCGACATCGCCCGCGAGACCGAAGCCGTCATCAACATTTCCACCGGCGGCAGCACCCGCATGTCGCTCGACGAGCGACTCGCCTACGCGCGATTCGCCAGGCCGGAGATGTGCTCGCTGAACATGGGTTCGATGAACTTCTCGTTGCATCCGATTGCCGAGAAGATGACCTCATGGCGCTTCGACTGGGAAAAGGAATATGTCGAAGGCATGGAGGACATGATCTTCCGCAACACGTTCCGGGACATCAAGAACATCCTGACCGAATTCCGCGATCACGGCACCCGCTTCGAGTTCGAGTGCTACGACGTCGGCCACCTTTACAACCTCGCCCATTTCGTGGACGCGGGCCTGATCAAGCCGCCCTTCTTCATCCAGTCGGTCTTCGGCATCCTGGGCGGTATCGGCTCCGATCCCGAGAACCTGTCCATCATGCGGGCCACCGCCGACCGGCTCTTCGGCCGCGAGAACTATCACTTCTCGATACTCGGCGCAGGCCGCCACCAGATGCCGCTCGTCACCATGGGCGCCATCCTGGGCGGGAACGTCCGTGTGGGCCTGGAAGACAGCGTCTACCTGTCCAAGGGCGTGAAGGCCAGAAGCAACGCCGAACAGGTTCGCAAGATCCGGCGAATCCTTGAGGAGCTTTCCTTTGAGATCGCCACCCCTGCCGAGGCGCGGCAAATGCTGGGCCTCAAAGGCAGGGACGCTGTTTCGTTCTGACGGACCCCTTCATTTTCTTGTCCCGTGCGCGAGGCCAGATGCCAGCTACCGGCATCCGGCCATAACAACAAGAGCCATGGGATCTACACCGGAGACAACTCATGACAACGAATACCGTCGAGCACAGTGACGATGGGCTGCACACGCGCGCCACGCTCAAGGCCATGCTGCGGCTCATCCCGCTTCTGTGCGGCATCTATTTCCTGTCGTTCATCGATCGCACCAACGTGGCACTTGCCAAGGCACATCTGGCTGCAGACCTGGGCATCAGCGCCGCCGCGTATGGGCTTGGCGCCGGCATCTTCTTCCTGGGCTATGCGTTGCTGGAAGTACCCAGCAACCTCATCGCGCATCGCATCGGGCCGCGCCGCTGGATCGCGCGCATCGCCGTCACCTGGGGGGCATTGTCGGCCGGCATGATGTTCGTCCAGGGCGAATGGTCGTTCTACACGCTGCGCGTGCTGTTGGGCATCGCCGAAGCGGGCCTGTTCCCGGCACTGATGTACATGGTTACGCTCTGGTTTGCGCCGAAGGATCGCGCGGTGGCTGTAGGCTGGATCTATACGGCGCCCGCGTTGGCGCTCATCATCGGCAACCCCATCGGCATCGGCCTCATGCAACTGGACGGTATGGCCGGACTCCATGGCTGGCAATGGATGTTTCTGCTGGAAGGCCTGCCTACCGTGGTGATCGGCGTCATCCTCTACTTCATCCTGCCCGATCGGCCGACCGATGTGAAATGGCTGACGCCCGAAGAAAGCCGCTCTCTGGAAGCGCGCGCCGTGATCGACGCACATGGCCACGCGCACCTGCTCTCCGGTGACTGGGTGTCTGCGCTCAAGCGACCCACCACGCTGTGCATCAGCCTGATCTACTTCCTGAACCAGATTGCCTTTGTGGGCCTGTACTTCTTCACACCCTCCATCGTCTCGCAGATGCACGTGAAGTCCCCGGTGCTACTCGCCGTCCTGTCGAGCAGCGTGGGCTTCGGCTTCCTCGTCGGCGTCATGCTGCTGCCGCGCATCCATCGCCGGATGCAGAGCGATTGTGTCTACCTGGGCATCCTGACCGCGGGACAGGTGGTGGCCGCTCTCGCATTCGTCTCCACATCGAACGAAGGCGCGCAGATTGCACTACTGGCCGCAGCAGGATTCTTCGGCGGCGGCGTGTTGCCGTCGTACTGGTCCATCGCCATGAAGCGTCTGCACGGCGTCCGGGCGGCAGCCGGACTGGCGTTCATCAATACCATCGGACTGCTCGGCGGATTCGTCGGCCCCTATCTGTTCGGCTTGGCCGAAACGGCGTCCGGCAAAAGCTCCACCGGCTTCTACGTCATCCTGGCCGCCGCAGTACTTGGCCTTGTCATGATTCCGATGCTCGCGCGCGCCATCCGTACCGAAGGCCAGCCGCTGGCTTCCGACTCCACGGCAGCAATCCGAGGGTCCGGAGTCACGCCCGATTACCAAGGCTAACGCCCGACACTTAGCAAGAAGTACGAAAGAGAGGCAGTCATGAAGCTAGCAGGAAAGGTCGCGATCATTACGGGCGCGGCACAGGGGATCGGCGCGGCAACGGCGCGCAAGTTTGCACAGGAAGGTGCCATTGTCGTGCTGTGCGACCTCAAGCAGGATGCCGTGGGCGAAGTGGTCGATGCGTGTCGGGAAGGCGGCGCGACCGCGCTCGGCTTCGGCCTGGACGTGACCAATCCCACCGCCATTTCCGACATGGTTGCGGAGGTGGTCGCACAATTCGAGCGCGTGGATATCCTGGTGAACAACGCCGGCATTACCCGTGATGCCAAGCTTCAGAAAATGACGTCCAAGCAGTTCGACGACGTCATCGACGTCAACCTTCGCAGCGTGTTCCATGTCACGCAGGCCGTTGTCGACGGCATGGTGGAGCGCGGCTCCGGCGTTATCCTCAATGCCAGCTCCGTGGTAGGCGTGTACGGAAATTTTGGTCAGACGAACTACGCCGCTGCCAAGTTCGGTGTCATCGGCTTCACCAAGACCTGGAGCCGCGAGCTGGGGCCGAAGGGAATCCGTGTGAATGCCGTGGCACCGGGCTTCATCGAAACGCCTATCCTCTCCACCGTGCCTGGCGACGTGCTGGATAAAATGCGCAATCAGGTGCCTTTGCGTCGATTGGGAAAGCCGGAGGAGATCGCGAATATCTATGCCTTCCTCGCCAGCAATGATGCAAGCTATATCAACGGGGCCGTCATCGAAGCGTCCGGCGGCATGACCCTCTGACTTCCCCACCGAACGACATCAGGAGACACGAATGAACGCACTAGCACTGCTGCGGCCACGCCCTGGTCTGCGTGTGCTGATCACGGGTGCCGGCTCCGGCATTGGTGCCGGCATTGCCGAGGCCTTTCTGCAGGCCGAAGCCAGCGTCTACGTCTGTGACGTCGACGGTGCTGCGCTCGACGCGCTGAAAAAGAAGAACCCGGCGTTGCACACCGGCGTTGCGGACGTTGGCAAACGCGAGGACGTCGACCGCATCGTGGCCGATGCCGGCGCCAGGCTGGGAGGCGTCGACATTCTCGTGAACAACGCGGGGATTTCCGGGCCGACCGGAGGCGTGGAGACTATCGACCCGCAGGATTGGGAGCAGACCGTCACGACGAATCTGCACAGCCAGTTCAACTTCGTGCGCGGCGTCGTGCCGTTGATGAAGCAGACCTCGGACTGCCCCGCCATCATCGCCATGTCGTCCGTCGCGGGACGTCTCGGCTATGCCTACCGCACGCCCTACGCCGCAACAAAATGGGCCATCGTGGGGCTGGTGAAATCACTGGCCATCGAACTCGGACCCAGCAACGTCCGCGTCAACGCCATACTGCCTGGTGTCGTGCAAGGCGAACGCATGGACCGCGTCATCGCCGCAAGAGCCGAATCGCTCGGTATCTCGTTCGATGCGATGCGCGAGCAGTATCTGCAGAAGATCTCGTTACGGCGCATGGTGACAGTGGAAGACATCGCAGCCATGACGCTGTTTCTGGCATCACCCGCTGGACGGAACGTTTCCGGGCAGGCCATCAGCGTCGATGGGAATGTCGAGTATCTCTGAGGACGACCGCCGACTACTTCTCAACGAATGCGTGTAGTACCAAAAAAGTCTGAGAGGCCGGCCAGATAAAGCAAACCAAGTTTTGCAGGCCAAGCGCATTCTCAGACTTTTTTTGTTCAGTCACAGGTGCTGTACCGGAGCATCCTTAGGGCTGGCCACCTGGCCGCCGACGCGTTGATGGCTGCGCTCCGCGAAGGCGGCATCAAGACCCCGCGTCGGTGACTGCCCTTTCATCATCGCCATCGCCACTGGCATGCTTCCTGCGGCATTGCAGCAACGGCGCGCTGGTCGTCGCTACAAGGAACCCGCGATGAAAAACCCTTGGCTCAAGAAGAATCCGATGCTGAGCATGTGGCTCAGCGATGCGAATGCGGTGGCTGGCGCAGCGCGGGGGCGCGCTGTGGCCGAGGGCAGGCGCCAGACAGCCGCGGCCACAGCGGCGATGTCACAGGCCGCAACGGATGCGTGGATTGCGGCGCTGACGCCACCGAAGCCTGCGCGCAAGCGTTCGACCAAACGCCGCGGCAAGTAGGCGTGTGCATGCTCTCCGCCGGCAATTTGTACAAGCAAGGGTGTGTATGAGCGACGATATTGGCCCATCCAGGCATAAGGCCCGCCCGGTTCGGCAGACGGACCACGCCCTCGCGGAACCGGACAACTTTGTCAGGGTACGCGGCGCGCGCGAGCACAACCTCAAGAACGTCGATGTCGATATCCCGCGCAATGCGCTGGCGGTTTTCACTGGCGTGTCGGGCAAGTCTTCGCTGGCGTTCGGCACGCTTTACGCGGAGGCGCAGCGGCGCTACTTCGAATCCGTCGCGCCGTATGCAAGGCGGCTGATCGACCAGGTGGGCGTGCCGGAGGTCGACAGCATCGAGGGCTTGCCGCCCGCAGTGGCACTGCAGCAGCAGCGCGGTGCGCCGAACGCGCGATCGACGGTGGGCAGCGTCACCACACTGTCGAGCCTCGTGCGCATGCTGTACTCGCGCGCCGGCACCTATCCTGCGCGGCAGCCGATGCTATACGCCGAGGACTTCTCGCCCAATACCGTGGAGGGCGCCTGCCCGGAATGCCATGGGCTTGGGCGCATCTACGATGTCACCGAGCGGTCGATGGTGCCCGACGATTCGCTGACCATCCGCGAACGCGCCGTGGCCGCCTGGCTGCCGGCGTGGCACGGGCAGAATCTGCGCGATATCCTCGTGACGCTCGGCTACGACGTCGATACGCCGTGGCGTGATCTGCCGAAGAAGGTCTTGTCTCCTGTTTTGTCTCACGCGTAGGACACGCGCGTCATGCCTTTACGTAGGGCGCAATGCCGTGCGTCTGGCGGGCCCAGTACGAGAACGTGGTGTTGACGATGGACGGCTTCAGCAAATAGTCATGCGCTTCCTTGGCGAGGTCGTCGTTGACCGGTGTGAGAGGACCGAAAGCCTGGGCTCGGATCTGCATGCGGGCAGCGCGCTCCAGATAGACGGACAGATAGGTCGCCTCTTCGCACGTATTGCCAGCCGTCAGATAGCCGTGATGCGCGAGGATGATTGCCCGCTTGCCGCCGAGTGCCTCCGAAATGATCACGCCTTCCTGGTCGGCAATGGGCACGCCTGGCCAATCCCCAAGAAACGCGCAGTCGTTGTGCAGGGGCGTCATGTCCATCTGCGCGATCACGAGCGGCTGTCGCGCAGCGGCAAGCGCGCTCGCCCATGGCGAATGGGTATGAATGATGGAATTGACGTCGGGCCGGGCGTCGTAGACCCACAAGTGGAAACGCGTGGCGGGGTTGGCCATGCCCTCCCCGCTCAGCGTGTTCAGATCGCGATCAACCTCGATGAAGTCTGCGGGTGTCGCCTCGTCAAAGCCCAGTCCGAAACGAAGGGTCCAGTACACGCCTGGCCGATTCGAACGGACGCTGATCTGGCCCGCCAGGCCGGCCTCCTGTTCCGTCATGGCCAGGATGCGGCACGCATAGGCCATGGTCTCCTGGGTGGTCCGCGGCTGGCTCCGCAGATGCTTCGCCATGTCGCTCGTGGCGCGCTGGTCGAAGTACGACTTGTCTCTCAAGGGGGCGTTCATACTGGTCTCTCCGGGGTTTTTCCGTTGACCAATGGTCCAAAGGATTGAGAGCCAGTATGGGATTCGGGCTTCCGACGAGCTACGGAGCCGGAGTCATAGCTGCTATTTCAGCGCGTCACGTGTCCATCGACTGAGCGACTTGCAGCGCACGCGACAGCAGCGCCTCCACCAGTGGAAATGGCGGTCGATCGGGATGCGTCACGGCCACCATCCGCCGTCTGAGCAGAGGGGTGTGGATCATGGCCTTGCACAGGCCGTATTCGGCGAGCAATTTGTCCGGCACGCGACTCGGCAAGATACAGGCGCCAACGCCCGTGGAAACGAGCTTCAGGATCGCGTCAACGGTCTCCGCTTCCGCTACATACGTGGCCTTCAGCCCGGCACTGTCAAGCATCCGCCTGAGCGCATACCCCTGAGGAAACGTGACTAGGCGCAGTTCGCGATCTCGTAGGTCCACGCCAGGGGCGCTAGCAACCTGAGACAAGTCGCCGCGCTCCACCAGGCACATCGTATCCTCGAAAAGGGGATGAACGGCAAGGGCCGCCGTGTCCACCGTCGTGTCGTAGGTCACGCCCAGATCCGCCTTGCCGCTCTCCACCAGGGCAACCACCTCCGGAGAGCTTCGCCCCATCATCGAGAGATTGACGCCAGGATGTGCGCTGACGAAGCTTGCGACCACATCGCCGATGAAGTAGTAGCTCACCGTATGAACGAGCGCGAGCCTGACCGTACCTTCCGTATGGCCATGCGCTTCGCGTATCAGATCCACCGCGTGATCGATGGCGCGATACGGACCTTCAATGGCCTCCTGCAGCTCTTGCCCCGCCTCGGTCAATGCGACACCGCGCCCGGTACGCGTAAACAACGCTTTACCCATGTGGGCTTCCAGCGCGGCAAGTTGCTTGCTCACGCCCGATTGCGTTTGTTCGAGGTCGTCCGCAGCCTTCGACAAGGACTTGAGCGACGCAATACGCAGGAAACTGCGCAGCAGGCGATCTGGTGTTTCCATGATGGGGGCGGGGTAGTTTTTCTGCAATTTAGCATGCGGCTTGAGGTTGGCCGCAACAGCCCCGCGGTGTTCGGCGGCGAAGCCACCGCCCGGATGGCTCCCCTGATGCGTGTAGCAATAAAAAAAGCCTGAGAGCCACGCCAGGCATCTCAGACTTTTTTAGTCACTCACAAGCGGCTGTACCCAAACAATAAAGCCTGAGAAATCCGTCCAATAAAAATGGAGATGGCGGAATATTCATTCCAAACAAGGAGTTGTCGCCACGACAACTCCTTGCACGCACAAATGCGCCCTCAACGCCACACTCAGCTATCCGACAATAAAGTCTGAGAAATTTTTGGGAGGGCTACGGCCTGTTTGAGCCAGACCGCTGGCATGACTTGCCGCGAGGGAGCCGGGGACCAACCATCATGCATTCGCCGCCTATGTCACACGTCTGCCGACCACAATGGCGCCCCGACGGGGATGCCTAGCCTTTCAAGCGAGAAGGCTTTGGTGGTGACCGCTCCATTGGTCGGCTAAAGACGGCAGCGATAGGGGGAAACTGGTCTCTGTGGAGAAGAGCTGGAACGACCAGCGCGGGGGCGAAGATAGCCCGTGACTCGAAATGAAAGTCGGAATAAACGGATGATGGAAGGAGCCGACATCTTGCATGCAGGGGGCCTTCAGCATTCCCTTTCATACCTCAAAGAAGATGTCCTCACTAAAGAAGCGAGGATAGCTCACTACCGCTCACTCCGTTTGCAAGGGCTCCACGCATATGCCCTAATAGCTCCTTGGGGCGATTCAATGCAATAAGCATCGAAACCGTGGCCAGACTGCGCAAGGGATTCTGCACATGAAGGGCATAGCCTGCCGCGTGCAACGCCTTTCCCAAGTCTGAATCCAGCCGCCACAAGCCTCTCAGCGACGCAGATCATCTCGGCTGTTTGGCCGCTGCTCAAAAATCGCGTCGAGACCAGCGACCGGCATAAAAACAACTTTAACGTCGCGGACGTGGTGCAGAAATTCAAATTTCCGCAATCCCTTGTCCACACTGGGCTGGCGGGAAATTTCGGCGACCGAAAAAGCGTACTTTTCATCTATCCGCAAAAGCCCGACACGCTTTTTCCCGAATTTGGCTTTACGCTTCTGCCTATCGCTCGACCTCGACTCGAGGGCGGGTCACAGCCGAAAAACGAGGTGAAGGACGCCCTGCGCTAGCTGTAGCAACCAGGTGTCAACCCTGTGCGTGGTGGAGTGCTGTCGCAAGATAGACGCCCGACACGTCAGGGAAAAAATTCCATTTAAAATCAATATCTTGCAGGAGCGCTCAATTCCTCGACAAAGTGGCAGTGGCCAAAACTCCGATCGGAAAATTTCCACCGGACATGAGGCAATGAGTCGTGGCTTGGGCTGAAAATCCGGTGAAACATAGGGGTAAGGAATAGCCGATAGAGGTCTATCGCCCCCTTCGCGGGTTGCGTGGGGTCGATTGATATTTGAGTACCATTTCCTCCATTGCAGGACGAAGAACGCAGCGATCAGGGTGAGAGACGGGGCCAGAGACATGTTGAAGGACAGTAGCAAGCATCTCCTCAAGAAGGTGTTGGACAAGATGTTCGACTCGGTATGGCCGGTCGCGGTGGTCTATGGCAGCTCCATATCCGCATTCCTATTCCAGGACTCCCGGCAATGGCTGGCACAAGAAGTTTCTATCGAACGTTGGGTATGGATCCTGTCCGCGACTGGCCCTTTGGCCCTCCTTCTCACAGCCGGATACCTTTACCGCTGGTGGCGCCGTAGGGACCGGTCGCTCGTGCATAAGGCTGAAGACCAGTCGACAGGATCAATCGCCGACACTACGCCCAATGCACCGTCAAATGCCCCTGAAGCACTACCTGAGCCCTCCACGTTTGAGGAAGGCGAGTTCGATGGAGTGTATTGGCGATGGATCATCGTCGCCCCCGAAGAATTGCGCTCACTGAAGCCTTACTGCGTCCAGTGCGACTACGACCTGAAGCTTAGGAACCCGGATTTGCACTTCGAAGGGCATAACTTCCTGACTTGCAGCGAATGCGGGCACGAAACTCGATTCGACAGCTATGAGGGAGTACCGGGCGTGATTGAACGCGCTGCAAACAAGATTCGCAGGGCAATGCGCAATGAAGGCATACGAAAGACCATCGGGCGGAATGCGAATACACGAAAAGTTAGGCTCGCCAAAGGGCCCTCCAACGTCCCAAAGCCACTCGGAAACCCTTCTCGTGAGGCAGTCCGAACTGCGCTGGATGCAGCTATTGCACTGGAAAAGTATGCACGTGCCTGCGGCGACCGCATTACTGAGATTGAAGACGCCCTAGCTGAGTCAGCTCGTACTCACAGTCACGACCCGCTAGGCGCTCATCCATTTCCAACATTCGCATTTCCTCCTACCTTAGATTGGGACTGCCTTCGTCCTGAAGACGAAACCATCTTGAAGCAGATTGAGGTCGCGAGTGATTCAAGTGCCCGACACCTGAAGGGCCTCGCCGACCAGATTTGGGTCGACCCAGAAGAACATGCGATCGCTAGACAACTCGAATGCGGCAAGTTGGGTTTTGGCGCCTGGAGCGTCGCCACAGTGCTGCGGAACAACTACTCCCTACCCGAAGCCCAGCTAGGGGAGCATGACGCGTACCTTCTTGACATCTTGCAGCGTCCAATCAATGAAGACGAGCAGCTGAACGGCAAGATGGCAGCATAGTGGCGGCTGTACAGCGACGCCGACTCAAGCTTTGGAATAGCCGCACGTCCCACCGCATAAGCAGGCGCTAAATATGATAAAGATCCACCGTTCGGCAGTGCAACCTCCGATGTCATTGGCAAAGGAGGCTATCGAAGTCCGTCTGCAAGCTGCGGAAGCGTTCTTTGCAATCACGGAAATTCAGCGCGGACAGAAGCGTTTCAATTTCAATCTTCAGTTTGCCCAGCCAGAGCTACAGGAGCAGGTACATGCCCTTTTCTTCGACAAGTGCGCATACTGCGAAAGCTACATCCCTGCAAAGGGCAAGCCCACCCCATATCTGGACAGATTCCGCCCAACTTCCGGAGCTATTGGCGCAAACGGGGCAGTTTCACCTGATGCTTATTGGTGGCTCGCCTACGAGTGGGAAAACATGTACTCGTGCTGCGTACATTGCAACCGGGCCAAAGGCAGCCGATTTCCTGTGCGAGGAAAGCGAGCCAGTCCCGGCACGAAAGGCGATGCGCTGAAGAATGAGAAGGCGTTGCTTGTAGACCCTTGCAACGATGAGCCGGACGACCACCTGTTCTTTCACACTGATGGATTGGTGTCGGGGAAGACTTACAAAGGTCGTACCACGGTGGAGGTATTCGCCCTCAACCGAGATGAGCTCGTGAAGCGGCGTGCTGAAGCGGCCCGTCAGTTTGAGATATTTGAGTTGTACGGCATATCGGTAGGAGGAGATGTTGCTTCGAGCGCGCTAGATCCGTCACGGGAATTCACTGCGCTGCGTCGCCAAATGGCTCGGGACTTTGTGAATCAGAGGGAAAACTCCGAGCAAGCAAACGCCGCCAAGCGCCTACAAGATGCTCACGGGCACGACATTCGTGACTATAGCTTGGCAGACCCGGAATCAAATGCCCGCAGATCTCGCGTGCGCACCAGGTATGTTGAGTCGGTCTCCTTAGTCAACGTGGGCATACACGAACACACAGAATTTCGCATTGCCTCTGCAGCGACCGCAGGCGCACCGTGGATGGTCCTTCTCGGAGAGAACGGTGTTGGTAAGAGCACTGTCCTCAAGGCCATCGCGTTTCTGCTTGCAGGCGAGGAAAAGTGGCGAGAACTAGGAGAGTTTTCGGAAGCCTTGATGCCGCGCCGAAACTCAGTCAAGGGGACAATCGGTAAGATTACGTTGGGCCTATCTGATGGTCAGGAGCTCTACATGACCATCGATGCGGATGGGCAACGTATTGAAACTAATGCCCAAGCTCCCAAACTCTTTTTATTGGGATTTGGCGCTACCCGGCTACCGCCCAACAAGCATCATCGCCCGCCCGTAGAGAAGCGTTACACCCGCGTTCTGAACTTATTCGATCCATTCACACCGCTTTGCGACGCCCCATCTTGGCTAGCGTCGCTTTCGCGATTGCAGTTCGAGCGTGCTGGCCGAACGTTGAAGGCACTACTGGACTTGGCAGAGGAAGCGTACTTCGTAAAACGGACTGGGAACGTATATCTGATACATGGCGATTTCGAGCAAGACATCAGAAGTTTGTCGGATGGCTATCAGACCATCATCGGAATCGGCTGCGACATCATGTCTGTGCTGCTCTTGCCGGGTCTGCCAATAGAGCAGGCTGAGGGTATCGTATTGATTGATGAGATAGGTAATCATCTGCATCCGTCTTGGCGAATGCGATTTGTAGCTGCACTGAAGAACGGATTCCCGAGAGTACAGTTCATCGCCACTACTCATGAGCCACTATGTTTGCGTGGCCTCGAAAACGATGAGGCAGCCGTTCTCAAAAGGGACAACGCTCATCGCGTCAGACTAGTGGAAGACCTTCCGCCCATCCGGGGCTTGCTCGTCGATCAAATACTCTCATCGCCCCACTTTGGCCTCCGGAGCACCGTTGATCCTGAGTTTGGCACAATGTTGGACGAGTACTATGAGCTAATAGCGAAGGACGAGCCGACCAAAGACGATCGCGAACGTATGAAGCTTCTCGAACCCGTCATAAGCGACTTGCGTCTCGTCGGTGACAGCCCGCGAGAACAGGCATTACTTCGGACAATTGATTCGTACTTGGCGAGCGCGGAGGCATCGTTGGAGATGATTGACCCTGCTCATTTACCTGAAGAACTAGAAAGGGAACTTTTCTCACTGCTGCAGGCGTCGGGGGACGTTGGGGGCTCCAATGATTAAGGTTCCCAGGAACGTGGACGCGCCTGCGGACCTGGTCAAACTCGCAGCGGTTGAGCTTGCGGCATCGATCGCGCACTATTCGGACCCGGCGAACAAGGAAACGGCCTTCGAGGGTTACAAGGCCTATAAGCACAAGTCTGTCAAAGCGGCATTGAGCAAACTTTTCAATGACAAGTGTGCCTACTGCGAAATGGACTACGGCGGCGCCCCGCTGGACGTGGAACACTTTCGACCGAAGTCGGCGGTCGTTGAGTTGCATCCTACAACCTTCAAGACTGTCAAAAAGGCCCCGGTCATCAAGCCCGGCTATTACTGGCTAGCTGCCGACTGGAGCAACTTGCTTCCATCTTGCATCGACTGCAATCGGCCTCGAACTCAAACCTTCGCCGATGAAGCCGACGCAGTTAGTGGCAAGAGCAATTACTTTCCCCTGGTTCACGGAACCGCTCGGCCCCTTGACCGCGATATCGATATCGAGCAGCAGGAGCAAAGGTTGTTGCTCGATCCTTGCCGCGATGACCCCGAGAGACATCTAGAATTTGGTCGTGGAGGAACAATACGACCGAAGTCGATCCCTGGGGGAACAGACCCGAAAGGCGAGGCTTCGATAAAGGTATATGGGCTTCAGCGCGACCCACTAGTTCGAAAGAGAGAGGCCATACAGATTGCGCTCAGATGGCGGATATACGAGGTCAACCGTGCTGCCAAAACTCTTGCAGTGGACCCTCAGAACGTCGACGCACAACGAGCTCTCCGACGCGTCATCAAGGAGATTGAGGCGCTCTACCTTGCCAAAGACAAGCCCTTCCTCGCGATGTGTCGCCAGATGGTTCGTCAAGGAATAGGGGCACAACTCCGAGCCAAGGCTATTGCAGCTCATGCTGAGCAAGGCGATGTGCGTGAGGCTGCAAACCAGAAAGCAGCTCAATTCCTCGCGTAGATTATGCTGTCCAATGCATCGTGCAAGGACTGGTGTTGCATCTCAGACTTGAAACCGCCCTCACTAACGGCCACGTGCGCAGAAACTTGAAGTCTATGACGTCAGCTACGTATGCCGCGCTTAACACGCGGCATACGCCCCGGAATCTCATGCTTCCACGCCGAAGCGCTCCTTCTTCAAAGACCCATATCTGCTGCCGATATACGTTAGTTACTCATAAGATTCGCACCTAACATTGCCACACCTTCGTCTTCGACCGAGAACTGCAGAAAGAATCACGATGACCTCTGCTCAGGCCTGTAAAAACAATCCGTGATGAACAAATTTCTTGCGCTTTGTATCATCAGCATACCGCTGTCACTGATGTTCAAGTATCCGCCAAATGACAGCGGACAGTGGGCCTCTTGGGTCCAAGCAATCGGTTCAATTGCGGCGATCCTTGGCGCTGTATGGGTAGTCCTACATCAGATAAGGCTGGCCGAAAAGGCACGGCTTAACGCAATTTTGGCAGTTGCTGGGGCTGCGCGAGATTTGGCCACGCAGTTTCGTACGAAATTGAAGAACGAAGAGGAGGGGTACGAGTTAGTCGCGCGATTGCACCAGCCGTCTGTCCTAGGCAACTACTCTGGCGCATTGGCCTCGCTCCAACCTCATGAGATTCGCTCGGCGGTAGGGATTGCAGCGTTCCTAGAACTGCGTAAAGAATTTAACTTCATGGATAGAGCGATTGACGAATATCTTCAAGGCCCCGAGGCCCATCGCACCTTTTCGAGAGCCCTTGTTGACTTCAAAGAAGAGTACCCAAACGATCCTGCCGCCTACCGGGAAGAGTATAAGAGGTGGTCGGAGACCCTCGCAGTACTGGCCGACGAAAGTATGCGAAACGTTGAGAACGCCTTCGACAGGCTTCGTGATTCTGTCGGAAAACACGCCTAACCAGTACCATACGACAGTCGAGCAACAGTTGGCCCGCTCTAGCCCTACGCCTGCATAACGCACGCACTTAAAGAAAGCCTATCTTTTCTTATAGGGGTGCGTCGACCAGTGACACTCAAGCATAGAATACAGTCCGAAACTGGCCGTCCGATACCGACAAACGCCCCACTATCGGCCTGAGTCGGCGTCCACCGTTACTCCCTCTACTCCTTTAGAGTGTCTGTTGCCGCCGCTCTCGGAGCAGTTTGGCGTCGTGTCTGAGTTGTATAGAGACAGACTGCTGATATTCGGGAGGGAACTTGTCCACTCCGGTCGAAAGCAATACCTGATAGTCGGTGTTCTCCTCGTCGAGTACCTTCATCTGCCGCAGCATAAGCACCAGGTTGTCTCGGTCGATCCCCGCTGTCTCCGGGGTATCGATCATTAGCAATCGCGGAAACGGCATGTCATTTTTCAATGACATCACCAAAAGTGTTAGGTAGTAGAGAAATCTCTTCGGAACCTCAGCACTCGCCTCCCGATATTCGCCATTGTTGATCACCGGCATATAGGTGTCTTCATCGATACGCGCGGAGCGACATCTGGCTAGCACCTTCGTCATGAAGCCATCGTAGATCTCGTTAAATCCAGCGATCCGGCCGCTGAGTTCCGCTTTAGACGCCAATTCTAGCTGCTTCACTAGCCCATCAGCAGCTGCACAAATTTCTCGCTTCGAATCAAACGTTTTTTGAAGTCCCTCGACTTTCTCTTCCATCTTTAACGCCTGAAAGAGGTCGTTCTGTTCGTTCTTCAAATCAAAGATCTTTTCGTCGATCTGTTCAACCTGCCAGTCAGCGGCTTCTGCCTGCGGTAGCGCATACGACTTCTCGATTCTGTCTGTAAGCTGCCGGACATCGTCTTCTAATGCGGCTTGATGCGTCATCGTGTCAGAGATTTCGGCGTCCATATCCTCAATGGTCGACAGCATCGTCATCAGCGACTTTTTCTTGGCGCGATAGATGTCTACATACTCCGTGGGACTGTAGAAGAACCGTTGGTAATCATTCTCGTCGACGGGATTTCCGCACACGCAATGCCCCTCTATCCTGGACACTGCATTCAGGCAATATGGACATGTGTCGCTCGAAAAGAGCTTCAACTGCTCATGCGTGAAAATAACCTTGCTAACACGATCAATATCGTCTCGAATCGAGGCTACTACGCTCGCAAGCCTGCCTTTATCCCGAACAAGTAATTCCGCCTCTTCTCGTGTCTGGCGCAGCGATGACACCAGCTCGCCCAGGCGGCGGCGCTCGGCATCAATCGATTGCATGAGCTGAGTCGGCGCGGGATGGGATAGACGCTCCGATCTCGCGCGGACGAGTTTGTCCAGTTGCGAATCGATGTCGGCGATTCGATTCCCGAGAAAATGCGTATTCTGGACCGTTGCGCCACCGCGCTCTCTGAGTACTTCGGCCACAATCTTCTGATACTCAGCCAGAATCGCTCGAGCGGCGTCCAGCTCTCGCTCCGAGCGCTTCAGATCGCCCATCGCTTCATAGAGTGCGAGCAGGGTCTTTCCCACGAGCACCTGAAATATCGCCCGTCGCACCTCCAACGAATCGGACAGGAAATTGCTATTGTCGGCGGGCTTGTAAATGCCATGGGGATCCGGCGCCTGATTGTGGTAGATCAGGCGCATCAGATCGGAGATGTTGAGCTTAAAGTTTCGGCCGCCTTGAAAGATCTCAACGACTGGGATGCCCAGCTTCTCAAGAATCCAGTCAGAGAAGATCCGAGTTTCTGCATCACGCCTAAACAGCGGAAAGGTATCTGCGCTTTGTTCACCGACGTCCCCGAGAGAACCAAGCGACCGGACAGTGATGAGATTTTCCCCAAACTTTCGAATAAGCAAATAGTCAGTAAGATCGATCCGTATCTTTAGCCATACGAAGTTATTCGTATCGCCGGCGATCTCCGCATGCCGATTGTCACTACGCAACTCAAACTCATCCACTTTCCCACCCAATCCGAAATAGATCAGATTGAAAAATGTGGATTTGCCGCTACCGTTGGGCCCTTCGACGATAACAAGTCGCTGCCCGAACTCAGGCGACTCGAACTCGTACCTGTCGCCCTGGTAGCCAACCTGAATAATTTTCAGAGCGCCCATACATTTACCCCACGGCTCTCATACACTTTCTGCAGAAAAGTTTCCATGGTCAGTGTGGACAGCCTCGGAACAACCTTCCTGATTCTGCTGATCCGGGCACGGTCCGCCCCAAAGACCTCGTTGCTCAGGAAATCGCCCGGAAACACGGACCGGTTCAGTTGCACATCTACGACTTCCGGTGTCGCAGACCGTTCGACGCGCAGGAAGCCGCGCCGTTCGAGCGCAAACACCAGCTTGAAAATCTCCCGCTTGTTCAGCTCTCCGTTCGCAAACGTCACAAACAACTGCTCCCGGTCTTCCGCATTACTGATGGTCCTGTCTTCATAGCGCTCGAGGATGCGAACGACCTTCTCATCACCGGCCAACTGCACCAGATAGGAAAGCTTGCGATGATCTTTGAACATACCGTTTGAAGCCGTCAGGATATCGATCAGCAGGAGCAGTTCATACGTGAGGAAGTAAAAATCCTCGCCGCTGATGAAGTTCAGTCGCCGCTTGATGCCGTCTCTCTTGTCCATGTCAGTCAAACGCCAGATAGCATTCATCGAACAGCGACAGAATCGCGCCGCGCAAGGTGTTTTCGTCTTGTATCCGGTAGTGGTAAGTCTTGTTTAGACGCGTCAGCTCTTCCATCGATCGAGTAACCATGTCGGCGAGGATGGCGTCAATTTGCGCGGGGGTAAGCGGCGATGTACGCCCACCCCGACTCGCCTCCAAAATGTCTTCACAGACATCGTATAGCCTGCGCCGCAATGACACATACTCCCGCTGCCATAGGCGCGCCTCGTCCTTTGCAAGACCTACCCGCAACTTCAAGCGTCTCAGCCCTTTTGGCGGGTAGCCAGGTGTTACGGCCTCGATCTTCTCCTGCAGACTGCGCACATCGCTTACATCGATCTCGCTCCAGCTCTCGTGCGCAGGGTCGAATGGCTTTCCCGGAGACTGAACACCAAGCGTTCTCAGAAAAATATTCTCGATATCAGCAGTGCCCAAAAGGCGTGCCATCGGCACTCCGTGCTCGGAGCGCTTCTCAAACTCGCTGCAGATGGCGCCGACGATCACGGACTCCATGCCTTCGTGGCGATAGCTGTAGAACGGGCATTTTCTCACGCAATCGACGGCGGCCTCCTCCAGTTGAGGGTTGCTATCCGTCGTCACAATCCACTCAATCTTAGACAGAAATTGTCCGAACTGCTCGGGCGTCCACGCGGTGATTGCAGCCAAGTGGCCCTGGCCGGTGATTTCGGCATACTGCTTCGCATACTCGTCAAGAATTGACGTCTTGCACAGCGCCAGGTCATCTCCGGATAGCGGCTCCTTCGTGCATAATTTTTTCAGGATTGACGTCTTGCCGGGCGATTCAAGACCGGCTCGCTCGAAAAGCGACTTATCGAACCGCTCATCGCCGGTACTGGCAGAAGCGTAAAAGCTGAATCGGATCGGAGAATCGCCGAGGAACCTGAAATCGAGATCGATAAAGGCGACGACCGTGTTCTTGATCGGTGACGAATTGAATGTCAGCGCAGAACCGTAGTTCTTGTTCTCCTCGACGCACGGTGCATCCGCACCCTGCTCGTGGACTAGGAAGGAATCTTCAAGCAACTCGATCGCACAATAAATGCGATTGTTCCTGTCGAGACCGATTTCCGTGAGCAAGCGGATGCACGCACGCAGCTTCTGGAAGCGATCGCCCTTCTTCTTGTCCCCAGCTTCTCGATCGATCATGATCCCATTGGTACCTAAAATCTGGCTGGATCGTTCTACCTTCACGTCCCTTATAGAACGCAGCGCCACTTCGCATTAGACGCGCGCAAATATAGCAGATATAGCAGATCTACGGCAGGGCGGACCAAATGCCACCGGGCCTGAACGTATAACGGGCTGGCACCGGTCGAGAAATCAGTGGTGCGTGGATCTACGTGGAGCATTGTCCGCGACAGCGCCCCTCTTATCCAATGGGCGTCTTTTTTGGCAATTTTATGTTCGCATACGCAACGCGCTCATACGCCGTTGAACATGCGCAATGCCGCATGCAGTTTTCTGCGAATCGAGCGAAGTGCTCTTGGAAGGTGACCTGCCGTAGCCGCAGTAAGGACCTAGCGTTCACGAACGCGAACTCTCGCCTTCACGCACAACGCAAAAGGGCGAGGGTTGTGCCCTGAAAACTCACCTATATGCCGCCATAGATCGACAATCTGCAAATGGGTCGGTAGCTACCTTCGCCCACAGAAATGCATGCGCGCCAGGAAACGTCGTGGAGAGCTCACCATGCGCAAAGCTACGTCCACACGCGCTCCACCATGATCTTTGCGAGCGTCCACTGCGCAGATTGGCCCGCGAGCTCCTTTTCCTCAGCGAACCAGCCCTGAGCTAGCGGCCGCATCGAGAAGATCATCCGGAATGGGCGATTGCCAACATGAGGCGCGCTTCGAACTCGGGCTCGTCGACGGGATGGCACACTCCAAGTTTCCTTCGCCAATGCACGAACCGTTGAGCACCTGCATGCCAGCGTGCGATCCACGCGCTCCGAATTCCGAGGTGATCGTCGTCACGCAAAGTGCTCATCAGCGGATCAATGAAGGTACAAATTGGGTTCCCACGGCAGGTTCCCCCTTCAGATACCACGTTCACCGTACAGTGGAGGCGACCTAGCGAAACGTGGTGCTAAAAGCCGCAAGCGTATGCATTGGCTCGCGCATCGTGCAACGCGTGATGCTCGCCGCCATGCTTCAGGAAATATGCCACCCGGCGTGCAGCGTTGAGCTGACCACTAATATTCTCCAAGGCCCAGCCGGTTGGCAGCTGGCCACCAAGCAGGATTCGCAGCATTTCGACGTCCACGGTGTGGTCGTAACAGAGGACGGGCTTCGAGGAAGTAGGAATATCCGCAACCCAGTCACGCAACTCCTCCCGCAGACGCTCCAAAGTCATCGCCCTATCTTTGAATTGGCCGAGCTGCGGCACCACCACTGCCCGAACAAAATCACTGCAATACGCCTCGCTATAGTCCGAGCGTTCACCGTAGAACTCAATCCCACTCTCACCAACGATAGCGATACTGAGTACCTCAGGTGCCTGGAAGTCAGTGAATTCCGTGTCAACGAAATAGCGATTACGCCAACCGGAGTGGCTTTCGGGCGACCTCGACCAATTCATTGCGTCATGGAAGCACGTATCGGTCATCGCGGTCTTTGCCTTTCATTTCTCTGCGTGAGCCCGCCAGACGCGTCGGCCCCGCGCATAGCCCGTTGCAAAGCCGTGCGGCACCGAGAATTTCCGGCCTTCTGTTGTCGTGAATTGCGTCACGGTGAGTAGTTTCCGATGGCTCTCGCTGTATTCGCTAGCCCCGACCCGGATCTCGCTCAAAGGATCTAGGTGCCAGTTCTCAGCATGGTCCATCTGACGAGTGCTTACTACTGCCGCCCCGCGTACCACGCTGGCGCCATCGAGAAACTGATTCAGGGAGGCGGCTCCCCGGGTGAGATCCATCCAGACGACTCGCGGTATTTCACGAGTTCGCTTCTGCGCCACGCGAAGAACAAGCAAATCACCCGGCGTCCATTGCTCGAGCACTGCCCACACACCCGCGCCATCGCCAACGAGCGCCGACTGAAGCGGCAAACGATTTTCGTCCTGAATCAGAAACATATCCATAAAAGCCAAAGAGCCACAACATTCCCAAAATGGGTCGTAAATGCCGTGGCCAAGTAGCCATCATACCGTGACCATCGCGGGATGCAAAGAGTGTCAGTCAAACAGGACGATGCAGGACACTTGGCCGCGATTGGGGCGGCGGTTCGCGCTCGCCGGTTTGAACTCGGCGTCTCCCAAGAAGCTCTTGCACACGCAACCGGTATCGACCGCAGCCATATGGGCCGCATAGAGCGCGGCGAGCGCAATCTGTCCGTACTGAACCTCATAAAGGTTGCATCCGCGTTGGACATCGCCCCATCCAAGCTCCTATTGGTATCGGGTCTGTAGGAGCACAGATGGCCTCAGGCCTGACGGTTGAGGTGCCTTCTGAGAGGCCGTTTGATTCCGACGCCAGGCAATCGGATGGAACTAGAGCTGTCTCACCAATCATGCGAGACCGCAAGCGTCCGCAGTTTGTGCATCGAACACGGCGATGGTGTACCCAAACTGAACACCGTGGAATACATCGCTGCCGTGCCACACTTGCGGCTGTCCCTCATCGAAGGATGAAGAGCCAGTAACGAGTCCGGATAACCTCCCCTCCCAAGTCAGTCGTCACTGGAAAAATACTCCTCAAGTGAAAGTTTGTCCTGCTGACGAGCCTCATGCTCGTCAATAGACTCTTGCACTTCAGGAAAGACTGGCACGCCAGCAGCAGCGGCTGCGAGTTCGCCGCGCTCTTCCTTCTCGCGCTGCTGCAGTTCTTTTCTTGCCGCCTTGTCTATTACTGCAGGCCCATGCCACGCCGCCACTTGTGCATCATGGATGTGCTTCAGTTCCGCCAACCCGTCTGCCGGCACCCGGCTTGACATTTTTCGCTTCGGATTGTCGAACGTCGCTCTCAATTCCTCCAGGCGGGCTTCTTCCGCATCCATATGCCAGCAATCCTCAAACGCTAGCACCTCGAGGCGATCGCGATCAGGATTGCAGTGCGCCGCCGAGTCGTCGATCGGCGCGAGAAGCACCCAGTCCGCTTCGCCCCGCCGCCACCAGGCGAAATTCCTGTACGGCTTCACGAAGACCTCAATTTTCGCTTCACTAGGGATTGTCCCCGTGTCTACAAGCGCACCAGCATAGTCCAGCAACGCTCGGGCGCCCTCTTCTCCTTCCGCCACGCTTGACGGGCTGCCGTAGAACAACTGCCCGACCTTGACCCTCCCCCCGGTGACGGTGCAGTACTTGCATTCCACAATCGAGGCAAGCAAATCGACAGCAGGCCGTGCGAGCGCAGCGTTGCCGCGGCGCAGCTTCTGGTGTTCGGCCAGCAGACGCGCAGGGGTTGGCTCGACGTGCGCGAGAAACATTTGCTCATCCAGTGCCGTCGGCTTTTGACTCCGCGTCAGGTTCAGCCTGTTGATGGCCTCGATGACGAGAATCTCGAACGCTTTCGGGGTGATCAAAAGCAATTCGTTCGAGTTTCGCTTGCTCCGCTTGCGGAGTCCTGCCTGTTGGATTGACTTGAGCGTGATCACTCCGGCAGGCAGCGCCCGTAGCCGACGCAGGATCCTGTCGCGCAACAGTTCGCCCATGGGACCGATGGCGCGCAAGATCCTGTTGGCGCGCATCGCCCCCTTAAATCGACCAATCCCACCTTCGATACCGCCCTTGTCCTGCGGTGCAGCCGCCCTTGTCAGGCGCACGTCAATCTGGATCCCATCGACGGTCCAATCCAGCATCTTGTGCGCGGCCCCGGGACCTCGATCCATGACGACCTGGTCAAATTGTCCGGTCACGATACCCGGATAGTCGGATGGGTCCAGGCCAAGCTGCCACAGCCGCTCGTCTTTGGGCGTCAGGATGTTGTAAAGCAGATGCCGATACTGCTCTGCACTTTCCTGCCCTGCGCTGACGAGCCATCCTGCGAAGGCATTGCTCTTGCGGCAGATTCCCAGTAGCACAGTGGGGAGCCCGCAATGCCGACAATTATCGGACGAGACATTCTGGCTCTTGTCGTCGGCCAAAACCAGACAGACCTCCGGAAACTCGGCACCGTCCAGATCCGAGATATCCAGCGCTCCAAAAGTCAGGTCCTTGGCACTACCTCCCTGGACATTGGCATGTTGGCGGTCGAGTGGCTTCAAAGTGGGGTATTCGAGCAGCAAGGCATTCCTGTGATAAATGAGCGCCCGAGGGCGAGGAATCGTCTTGGCGTCGACGGGAATCTTTGTTCCATCCCCCAGTTGAGTCTGCCAGCAGCAATTTTGCTTGAAGAACTCCAGGAAGGCTTTACGGTTCCAGATCAATCGACGAGCACCATCCTTATGGAGCTCGATCATCCCGTCGATCGCCATTCGCAACCGACCAATCCAGAACGCATCGACGCGATTGACGCCCTGGCGATTGACTCGCCCATAACGACGCTGCGCCGCGTCACTACGACCAGACTTTCGCGCGCCTTCCAGTTGCCATTTCGCATAGCCTGGCCGGCCGCAATTGCGGGTACGGGGTCGCAACCCGTCATAACCGCCAAATCGGAGAAAGATGCCCATCACACGCTCTATCTCATAGCGCGTGGTACTCGTACCCGCAATGACATCGTCAATCAAGCGGTGCCGCCAGACCGGGTCGAGATACAGATCTGCAAAACTATGCTCCCCGAGCAAAGACCACTCGATATGTTTTGGCGATACCATACCCTTGATCTTGTCCCAGCGACGGGTCCACTTTTCCGCAACTTTCTTCTTGCTCGCCTCGCTTTCACGATCCGCCCGTTGCGCATGAGCCGTCTCAGATTCCGAACGCTCAACGGTGATCGATGGAAAGGGATCTGGTACGGCTTCCACGGCCGCGTCTGGGAGCCTCATCAGCTCGTCATAGCTTTTGACCACCAGTTGTCTGTCCAGAGAGAATCTCTTGTCATCCAGATCAAAGAAGACCATGAGTTTCTTGTCGGGATCGGCATGCACGAACCGATAGCAGTGTGGTCCACGACCCGTCAGGTCACACCGCAGCGTGGTCCGGAACGACTCAAAGGGGCAAGGATCAAGGTTCACGGCACGCCTCCTTTAGGATCAGATTCTGATATGGCAGCAATCTGTGCTCGGGATCAATCTGAAGGAAGCCATAGGCGTGCGCCGTACACAACAAATTGAAGGCATGGCCGAATCCACATCCAACACTGGCGGCCATCACATGCATGCAATCGTCGAGTGTCAGGTCGTCAGCTCGGAACCGCTCGTGGTTCGCCAGTAGCAGGCTGGCGAAATGCCGGGCCTCGGCCTTCAGTCCGCAGATGTCGAGACCCAGCAGGGTCTGGTAGCAGCGTGCCGCATTGTGCAATGCCACCTTTGAGATCGATCTGACGTCCACCAGTTCGACCGTCACCCCCCGCGCGACAAGCGGTGCCTCCAGCCGGGCCATCCGACTCTCGGTCACAAACAGTGCATGCAGATGGGGTTGGCCGGGATTACTGAGCAGCTCGATGGTCAGCATGCAATCCACCAGTGGCGGGAGCGAGCG
Organism: Cupriavidus pauculus; assembly: GCF_022179805.1. Lineage (GTDB taxonomy): Bacteria > Pseudomonadota > Gammaproteobacteria > Burkholderiales > Burkholderiaceae > Cupriavidus > Cupriavidus pauculus_E. Next base: position 333,106 of record NZ_BPUO01000003.1, read on the forward strand.
CCCAGTTTTCGCGAAGGGATCCACATAGGCATAGTTGCCGCGCACCTCATATACATAGGGATTTAGCTTCAGAAGTAGATCCAACGCGGCAAGGCCAGCGCCAGGGGAAACGTGACGCTGGTTTCCCTTCAGACAGTTCGTGATGGCGACCGTCGCGTAACGACGCTTTCGTATCCTGGCAAACCGTTCGGGCGAGTAACGAACGCCCGTGAGATTGCCGAGCGCGTCGCGTTCGGGCATCGACAACTGCGGATCCGGCACGCAGAGATCAGGAAACCGTTCAAGTTGCACGTTCATTTGGCGAACTCCTACCCTAGCCGAGGGGGCTTGCATCATCCAAGCGCCTTCTTGATCGCCTCTGCGATCAAGGGCGAAGCCTTTCGCCAGCGGTCGAAGAGGTAAGGCGTCACGCCGAGCGCGCGGCAGAGTGCCGCACGCGTGCACCGCGCCTTGCGTCGACCTGACAGGATTGCCCGATGCACTCGACGCACCTGGGCGGCAATGGTGGCGGCACTCCCCGGCGTGGGCAGTAGCGCACGCCGCCAGCCCTTTCTATGCGCAAACGCTTGACATTGTCGGCGCAGCCATGCCTTGTCGTGAGTGATGAGCCACTGGTAGGCGCGAGGTTCCAGCTTGCGAATAGCATTGCGCGATCGACTAGGGTAGCGCTGGCATGCACGTATCCACGCACGACGTACGTCAGACCGCACCTGTTCGACGCGCGCCATTGTTGCCAGCGACCGGAGGCCGTGGACTGTGACGTAACGCGACACGGTACTCTCGCTAATCCGGCAAAGCCCGGCGATCTGTGCATAAGTGCAGTGGGCGTTAAGCAGTCGCTCGATATCGGACTGGTCATAGCGTTTCCTGCCATCAACAGGCAGTCGCGCACGGCTGTAGCGCCCCGCCCATCCCGTCACCCGGCGTTTCAATGTCCGGCCGCGTTGCGGGTATTGCGGTGGCGGCAGCAGCAGACTGATTGCCGTGGATTGGGCGGCGAGGCGCAACCAACCGAGGAGCAGCACGAGAAGGAACGGCGGAATGAACGTCACTCCCGCGGAGCGAACCCAGTGCAAGACGTGCCGGCCGAAGCAAGGCCGAATGAAGTATCTGTGCAGTGCGGGGACGCCGATCCGGGTCATGCAGAACTCCCGGAAGCTGCGGGAAAACTGCGCGGTGGCATACGTACCGCTAGACCGCCGCACACCGGCTGCGGCGAGTTGCATCTGGAACTCCAATGCGGCTTGCTCGCAGTTGGCACCCAATTGACATACCATGACGGTGTCCTGCGCAAATTGCCACTGCGCGGCAGTCGCCTCTCGCACGCAGTCAGCGGGATAGCGAGGCTCCGCACCTGGCAACATCGGAACCACCTGCACCCCATGACGCCAGCAGGCCTGCACTAATGGCGCCCGGTGCGGCCAGAGCATGGAACGTGTCCCATATTCGTTCCACGACGCGATTTCGCACAATGGGCAGACAACGTTGCCGGGGTACGTCGCGATCATCCAGGGTGCCCGGCTTGGGTGCCGAATCGCCCCGCCGCCCGTTCGCGCGCGCTGGCGAAACGCCTCGCGCATCGCTGGCGTCATCTGGAACGCGCAGTAATTGACCAACGTGCGCTGAGCGAGCAGTTCATCCGCCGTTCCGAAAAATCCGGAGGCCACGTTGGCCAGATGCTCCAGCGCGACGGTAACCGTCCCATAAGCGAGATCGGGCTCGCGCGAGATGCCCCCACGCTTGATGTACGCCGGATGTCCCAAGACATTCATAGCAAGGCTTGACGCGGCCTCGAACGGATCATGCGGTAAGGCCACGCAGATTTCGCCGGACATCATGACGTTTTTCTGTCGCGCGTCGGCCGCACATTGGTTCCATCAAGGGCCCGAAGACGTTTCCGTATGGCTTTCGGAGCGTTAATTCCTTGGGGATGAAACAATGGCCACATGGCGCGCGCAAAGCCTTCGTCAGCGAACATCCATAGCCGAAAGGCAGAGCGCCGGATGCCTGCTTCCCTCAAGACTTCGCAACAGTTCAGCGGCACACCACGCCCCCCCTCGATAAGCGCGGCTATTGCATCTCGCAGATTGGCTGCGATTCGAGACTGTTGCTCTGGTAAGCGAAAGGCGGCGTTTGTCATTCGCGCTGCGGAAGCGTCGATGTTACGCGTTAGCAGCCATTCTCGATCGTGCTCCCGAAGCCACCGATATGCACGTGGCTCGGCCTTCGCAACGGCGGCAACGCCGAGGTCTCCAAGTCGCTGAAATGCTGTTTTCCATGCCGCGCGTGCCGTACGTCGGAGGAATGTGTGCCGGGCCTGACTCGCATCCGCTTGGCGCCCACTCTTAGAAACTTTCTCGAATCCCCATGCTGAGCTCATACCTTTGATTGCCGCTGCGGCCGGTCCGCTGTAGCCCTTTAGCCGAAGCGCGACCACTCCATTGCGCTCGGGACGGCTCAGAGTCGGCTGCTGCGCGGCGCTCCACGTACCCACTCGTGGGCGTCTGCTGGCACAGTGCGAACTCGGCAGGACTGCGGCGGCCGAAGCGTCGAGCTTGTGCAAGAATCCTAGGAAGATGGTGAGTAAGATGGGCGGAACGAGCGCTCGGTTTTGTGTGAGGAGTCTCAAGATGCGGAGCGCCGCGCGCTCATTGCAGGCGATCGCCTGCAATAGAGGACTATGAATCTCCTTTCCGACATACGATAAGAAAGCCTCCCTCAGCCTATTGCGACATAACAAGCCGTCTTGGTACTGAAAGCCCGCCGCTCGGACGCGCTCGGAGATGCTCGCAGCCATGCCATCGACATCTCGAGCCATTTCGCAGAGAAGGACGACGTTTCGCGCAAGCTCGACTTCCCAGGCCGCAGCCTGCGCAACACGGCCAAGCACATCAGCGTAAGTCGGCTTACCGTGCACGTGCACAAGACGCACGCCGTGCTGCCAACAAGCGTCGACGAAAGCCGCCTGATGTGGCCACAACAAGGCGTGCGTCCCGTAGCTCGCCATGGATACCTGCGCGCAAAGTGGACATACCTTTGGCGAACGAACATCCCCATAGAGATAAGACCCGTCCGAAGCCCTCGTGTTCGAACCGTCGATTGCGCGGCGCCTCAGCTTCTCGAAGCGCTCGATCGACATGGCACACCTGTCATAGTTCAACAGCGTTCGCGTATTGAACAACTGATCGACGTCGCCATAGAATCCGTGGCCCAACTCGGCCAATTTCTGCAATGGCCAGGACACAGTACCGTAGGAGAGGTAAGAGCTCTCCTTCCCGTTAGGATTAAGCCGAGGCTGTATGCCGAGTAGATCATTCGCAATGCTGCTTGCCGCCTCATATGGGTGACGGGGGAAAAGCGGGGCAATCAACTCGAGCATGATGGTTGTCCTTTAGGCTGGGTTTCGTGCTGCCTGCACAGCGGCGAGCGACACGGCAAACAGCGCGTGGCAATACAAGACACCTGCCGGAAACGGGACGGACCGTGGCTTGCTCGCCGGCCTTTCTATCACTCGGTTCGCGTTACCGAACTGCGCGCCTTGGTCCGAGGCTTTACCCGGGCACGATAGGAAATCCAGTCTGCGTACCGGACCGCTTCGAGGTACTCCAGTTCGCCTTTTCCATACAATTTGACGTACTTCATCAGCCGGGGGCAAGACGCCTCGATCAGGCCGTCCGTCAGCTTGTTAGGGTCATACAGCCGCTGCCGGTGTAATCGCCGGTTAATCTCAAAGAACATCAGCGGAAAAGCCATGCGGTGGCCTTGCACTGCGCGAATCAGCACCGGAAGATTGCCCGGCATCGGCTCCACCGTCGGCAGTTTGCTCCAGAAAAGATTGGCGATCAGTTCGTCCTCCCCCGGTCCATGAGGGACAATCTCCTGAACCGCCCCCACGGAGAGCAGGTCCAGGGCGTCGCGAGCCCGACCGTGCAGCAGACCCGAGGCAAGGAAGACGGCGACGCCGAATCCCGCATCGGCAAGGTTGCCGAGCGTCTGAAAGAAGTCGGCCAACTCCTGCATATTCTTGGCATGACGCGAATTCAGCCCGATGATGGCAATCGCACTCACATGCAGCGCACTGAGGGTGCGGATGATGATTTCTAGTGCCGTCATTCTGGACCGTCGATATGCATCCAGTAGTCCTTCATGCAGGAAGGCGTCCATACTTTGCAGGAGTGCAGCGACGAAATGCACGTCGTTCAGTCTTACGCTGACACGAATGACGAGGAATGGCCAATGGTGGATGCGTCCCGTCGTCGTAGTCGGTTGGCCCTGCTCATCAAACTCGTCTACCCGTTCGTATCTGCGACAGACACCGTAGTGCCACTGCATGGCAAAGGCTAGCTTATGGGCTTCCATGGAAAGTGGCGCGGCGACCAGCAAGACACGACGCGTCCGCACTGATTGGTCCTGTGAGCACAGCTCCTGCATGCCTAACCGGGCGTGATAGATAGCCCGCGTCGCATCCTGCCGGACCTGTACCAGGGAATCTCCCTTGGCTTGCGTGCGCACTTCCACCATTTCTTGAATGAGCCGTGCGACATCGATTTCCGCACGCGTCGGCATGAAGGCGCCCTCGATATCCAATTCGGTGCGGACCAGAGACGATCGGGCCTGGGCGCGAATAGTGGAATCCTCGAGAACATCCGCCTGCTTTAGTCTCGCGTGGAGCTCACGCTTTCCGAGCGATTCCGGAAGGGCTCGCACCAGAAAATTGCGTTGCACGGCCAGGTGCACACGTCTGGATCGTTGCGGCTGAGCTGGCATACCCATAGCTGTCTCCTCTAGGCATTGCGGACAAGCAAACACTTCCTGCAGATCCCTCGCCGAAGGTGTGCAAACACTGTTTTCTCGGTTGAGAGGCCCCAACGAAACCCCACAGGCAACGTTCGAGCGGTAGACCACACAGACCGGGATGGTCAGATATGGCTTGCGCACAATCTCCCCGGCGGCTTCGTCGATCAACGCCACATCGCATTGGCTCTGGCCGACTTCGCTGTGCCGACCGGTCCCGCGAGGATTTTCGCGGGACGCCACGCCGCCCATGCAGCGGCCTCGTCCTTCCGCAGTTGTATCGGCAGACCCGAATTCGATGGACGGCGCAAGCAGCGTCAGCGTGACAATCCCTGTTCGGCGCCTCGCCCGGCAACACGGCGTGCGCACCGGCGAATCGCAGATACGAACCCGACGCACGTGACAAATGGAATCGCGGCGATTTCGAATCTGCCTTCCCGTCGACGCCCCCCGAGCGTTCACGGCATGGCTGGATGTGGAGCAAGGTGGAGCAGGCCTCCGGGACCGCGACGGCCGGCAGCAATTCTCATGCACATGAGAGACCTGACCGACGTTAGAGTGGTCACGGCCATGGACAGCACTCGCTGGCAGCACAGTTGCGGCTCGGCCCATCGCCGGGGATGCTGAGCGCGCCGTGCACGGGCGCACGAACGCAGTGACAAGCATGCCAGTTCTCCTGAAGTACATTGTTCAGTACTTCACAGCCGACGGGACGACAAATCCCTTGACCTGGCATGTCCCCTGTCCAATACTGGGGTAGTCCGACACCAGTATCAGCTAGGCAGCACGCGCAGGCCTTGGCGGCCTTAAGCAGTACTCTGAACCGCACCACTCAGTTCGAGCTGAGTGATGCGGTTTTTTGTTTCCAGTGGAAATATTGGAAACAGCGAGTCAAGCATAGTGGGCAAGCGGAAAGTATTCAAAGAAAATTGGGTCCATAAATCCCGAATGTGGCACGTACAAAGGTCATGTGAATTCTCCCAAAAAACTGACCTTTCGCCGGAACCTGCGGTCACGACACCGACGATGGTGTAACGCAAGCCGCTACGGGATTCACATGGCCAAGTGAAAGAACGCGGCGTGTTCATCCTTGACACGCGCGGGCAAGCACGCATGCACTCCATACGCAGCCAGCGTGCGCGCGCCGGTCGACCGGCCATGACGATCGGGAGGCTTTCAGCGCGCCGCCACAAGCACTGTACGGCTTCGCGTCTGCGCGCACGCACGATCTTGACGTAGTGCGTGGCCGTATTCCGCGACACATGCCCGGCGACGACCCGTCGGATTCCCCGGCTTGAACATCACCAGAATGAAAGGTGTCATCCATTGGTCCGCAAAAATGCAGACAGCCACCCGCAAGGTGTTAACAATTGGTCCGCAAAAAGCAGAAAGCCACGACCACAAGGTGTTAACAATTGGTCCGCAAAAAACGAACCGAGACCACGCGCTTAAAGTGTAATGAATTGGTCCGCAGAATCCGCGCCGCTTTAACGTTAAGTCGCTAGCGGCCCCAACCCGTCCGTACCGCTCATCTGGAGGCGTGACCAATGGATAACGTGCGTCCCGCACTGCCCGTCAGACAGGCTGGGCGGCCCAGAACTGGGCCATGGCCGCCTGGCGCGCGGCTGCCTCGGTGCGCACATACCGTGTGGTGGTGGCCAGGGATCGATGCCCCAGGTTCTGCTGCACGACCTGGACGGGGACGCCAGCGGCGAGCGCATGGGACGCGTGCGTGTGGCGCAGCCAGTGGGTGCTGGCGCGCCGCAAGGACCGCGCCGCCGGCGGATCCATGGCGGCGACGGTCTCGGCGCACTGCCGGAAGAACGCCTTGAGTTGGCGATGGAAGGTGCTGGGTCCGATCGGCGCGGCTGGATCGACAGTCAGCCGATTGGCCCACGGGGAGCGTACAGGCTGGTCGGTCGCCCCGCCCAGCAACGCGGCGCCTCCGGCCTGCCGGGGATCGCCGGGTAATCCTCGCGCCTTCAGGTAGATACTCAATTGCCGCATCAGGGTTTCCGGCAGCGGCACCTCGCGCAGGCGGCCGCCCTTACCCACCACCTGCAGCCACCAGCCGTCCGGCCCGAGGGCTCCCCCTTGCCCCGGTGGCCCCTCCTGCCGCAAATCGTCGGTGGTTGCCGCCACGAGTTCGGACAGGCGCAGGCCGGTGTCGTACAGCAATGGCAGCGCAAACTGCAGCCGCTGGTTGGCCGAGGTAGGCGGCAGCGCCGCAAGCTCGCGCACCAGGAGGGCCCACTGGTCGGCCGTGAAGCCACGCCCGGGATCGAGCCCCGGGGTCACCGCGCGGGGTGCCCGTACCGCGCGCCACGGATTGCCGCTCAGATAGCCCTGCTCGCCCAAGAAGGCAAACAGGTTGCCGAGCACCCCGAGCGCATAGGCGCACGAGGCCGGTGACAGGGGCCCGGCCAACGGCCGCCAGCGCGCGCTCCAGCGTGGCTGCGTATGCACACTGCACCAGTCGGCCGGCGGCGCCAGCAGGAAGTCGCGGTAGGTGACCGCATCCTCGATCGTGATCGAGGACAGCGCGCAGCGCCGGGCGAGCACCGCCCACAGCAGAAAGCGTTCGGCCTCCTTGCGGTACGCCCGCTGTGTCGCGCCCACCGCGCTTCCCGCCCCCTGCGCACCCACCCCACCGTCGCCCTTGCTGGCCAGCCACGCGAGGATCGCGTCGCGGTCGTTGTCCGCCGCCAGGCGACACTGGGCCCGTGGGCAGCGGTAAGTGCCGGCGCTGCCGTCGAGCGCCGCAGGCGGCATAAAGCGCTCGAGCGGCTCGCAGGGACTACAAGTGTCCGCCACCGACAGCGTCGCGGCGCCACCGGTCTCGGGTTCGACAGCAAGGTCAGGGACCTCGCCCAGCGTGTCAGCGTGCCCACGTAGGAACACGGTGATCGCGTGCGCCTTGCGCGCCCCGACACCGCGCAAGGGATGCCACCAGGGCGGCCCTAGTGCCTGTATGTGCGCCATCAGTTCGCCCAGCGTCAGGAGACCGGCACGCCGCAGCCGATCGGCCACCGCGTCGACCAGCCACGCCTCGCACCCGTCCGTCCGCGACACCGGGCGGGCGACCTGCGCCTCAAGCGTGTGGATCGCGTCGAGCTGGCGGTGGAGCAACGCCGTGCGGCGGCGCTGGCGGGTCAGCGCCGGGTCAAAGGTGGTCTCGTAGGCGCTCATTTGCTCGATTTCGCTGAATCCTTCCAGGCCTTCGGCCCGCGCAAAGTCCGCGAGGGCCGGCAGCGGCGAGGCCGCCGGTGGCGCGAGATCCAGCCGCAACAGCCGGGCGCGCGCGAAGTCGCCGCCGCGCGCGGCGGCCGCCCCGAGTTCGGCCCGGATCCAGCCGGTCATGCGGTGCACGCGCGGGCCGTCATCGAAGGCGCCCGCGTCGGCGAGGTAGCGGTCCCACATCGCGCGGGCGGACAGGCCTTGCGCTACGGCGCGCAGGAAGGCGAAGTGGCCGCGGTGCAGGCGCGGGCGCACCACGCTGTAGCGGCCCCGGGGGGCCCGTGGCGGCGAGTTCGACGCGTTGGGCAACGCAGGCGTGGCGCCAGAGGAAGCCGGAAAGGTGGCCATGGCAGCTCCAGGTATCGGAGAGCGCACGGCACAGGCGGGGCAAGGTACGCGGGCCGCAGGTGTCGGCCGATTTACGATAGCAGATAAGACGAATTATCCTGTAGTGAACATAGCCTTTCTGCCCCCGCTTTGAACGCCGCTACTTTCCGCTACGTCGAATCGTCAAGAAAATGTCCCATACGCCTTTGCTACTCGCCTCGGCGGAAAGCGGCCCCGCCCGCCGCCATGCGCAGCAAACTCGAGGCGCTTCAGGCACGTTGATAGCCGCGGGAGGACGCGGATGGCACGCTACGCGCCTCCACACTTCCACGCGCCCAAGACTCTGCACGGCGGCGATACCAGAATCACCGCGCGAAGTGCAAACTGCGACGCAAACGAGCCTTAAAGGCAGCCATCTGCGATTACATCTTCACCCTGGTGCGTAGCGGCAACGAGGGAGATCGCTATCGCAACCTCTCGATTGTCTTGATCCCGCCCGACGCACCGGGCGTGACGATTACCGCGATTGACACCATGGGAATGAAGGGGCCGGGGACGACTGGCCGCCCAATGTAGCCTGTGTTGATTTGCACTGAATCCTGACCCACCGGGGGTGCGGACGAAAACTTGGACTACCTGGAGGTAGTTCATGTACTCGTACGAAGACCGTCTTCGAGCGGTTCGGCTCTATGTGAAGCTGGGTAAGCGCCTCAACGCGACCATTCGGCAACTGGGGTATCCAACCAAGAACTCGCTTGAATCCTGGCATCGTGAATACGAACAGTGCCATGAATTGCGGTCTGGCTATGTTCGTTCGCAGCCTAGGTATTCGTTGGACCAGAAGCAGGCGGCCGTCGATCATTATCTGAGCCATGGTCGTTGCTTTGCTGCAACCTTGAGGGCGTTGGGATACCCGTGTCGGGCGACGCTTGCAGCCTGGATCGAAGAACTGCACCCTAAGCTCGGTAAGCGCATAGTCGGCAGAGTAGCTGGCAGCGTCCCGAAATCGCGGGAATTGAAACAGGTGGCAGTCATCGAGCTGTGCATCAGAGAGGAAAGTGCTCGCGCGCTTGCGCAGAAAGCCGGCGTGAGCAGGCCGACGCTGTATAACTGGAAGAACCAGCTACTCGGGCCAGAGGCTCCCGCATCCATGAAACGCCAAAGCAAGCCCGCGCCGGACCATGAGCGGGCGGAACTGGAGCAACAGGTCGAATCACTTCGACGCGACATCCGGAAACTGCAGCTCGAACACGACATCCTCAAGAAGGCGAATGAACTGATAAAAAAAGAAGTGGGCGTCGACCCGCAACTCCTGAGCAACCGGGAGAAGACGATGCTGGTTGACGCCCTGCACCAAACCTATTCGTTGCTAGAGCTGTTGGCGGCGTTGGGACTTGCTCGCAGCTCCAACTTCTATCACCGTGCGCGCCTGCTCGTCTCCGACAAGTACGCTAGCGCACGTTGCGCCATCGCGAACATCTTTGAGCTCAACTACCGCTGCTATGGCTATCGTCGGATACGCGCGGCACTGGCGAGACAGCAAGTCTTCCTCTCGGAGAGGGTCGTGCGGCGCTTGATGAAACAGGAAGGCCTTGCTCTTGCTGTCACCAAGCGCCGTCGGTACGGCTCCTATTTAGGGGAGATTAGTCCTGCACCTGAGAACCTCGTCAACCGCGATTTGCAGGCTGCTGCGCCAAATGAGAAGTGGCTCACCGACATTACCGAATTCCAGATTCCGGCAGGCAAGGTGTATCTGTCGCCTGTGATCGACTGCTTCGACGGTCTTGTCGTAAGCTGGGCTATCGGCACGCGGCCGGACGCTGAACTCGTAAATACCATGCTGGATGCGGCCATCGAATCAGTGGCCAGCAGCGATGAAAGGCCTGTGGTCCACTCCGATCGCGGCGCTCACTATCGCTGGCCCGGATGGCTCTCGCGGATGCGCGATGCCAAGCTCATTCGTTCGATGTCACGCAAAGGATGCTCGCCGGATAACGCCGCCTGTGAAGGTTTCTTCGGACGGCTAAAGACGGAATTGTTCTATCCTCGCGACTGGCGTGCTACAAGCATTGAGCAGTTCATCGAGGTAGTTGACTCTTACATCCGCTGGTACAACGCAAAACGGATCAAGGTCTGTCTGGGCTCCCTCAGCCCGATGGAATACCGGGAGAGTCTCGGAATAGCGGCATAAAACAGTCCAAGATTCTTGCCGCACCCCCAGCTGACCCGGCCGGGTCCGTTTTCCGTGCAAATTAACACAAGGAATCACATATCAAGCCGGCCGTGACGCCTGAAGACCTCCGTGCGCGGTCTTAGCGCGAGCAAAGGAGTTCTCAGCATAGCGCCGCCCGACGGAAACATTATGCGGGGGACGGGGTTTTGACCGCCGCTTCCTTGAGACAGGAGGGTGCACGCAGAACGCCGCTTCGCTACTCTTTCAAGGGACCGTCGTGCCGTCCAACCCGAGCGCGGAAATGGGTCGATCAGAAGCTACCGGCCATAACGGCGGCCAACGGGTCGGCCGAGGTCAGCCAATCTCGGTCATCCATCGCCACCCGATCCTATGGCCGCTATGGCTGGGACAATGAACCTCCCGACAAATGCATTGCTCCGCCCCTGCAGAACGGAGGTCTCGGCAACGTTCGCGCGCAGCGATGTATCAACCCGAGCGAGCGCCTCCGGCAGTAGCCGGCTGAAACGCCCTTCGCAACAGCCGTCTCGTTCTGCCCCCCCTGCACAACAACTCCGATCTGCAACCCGGCGATGTCATCTCATTCGGAAGCCGTTAGCAACGCATGCAGCATGCGTCCAATCAGCATCTGCGTGTCTTCGTCGTTCAGGTACTCTGTTCGCATGAGCGCCATCGCACGCGGCAATGCCAGGATGGTATGAAACGCCATGAAACGCGCCTTTCCGCGGTCCTGGACCCGGACCTCATCTGGAAATCGCTCCATCAGCGCATCCGTCGCCATGGACGTCCAGTATTGCTCCGGCTTTACCATGTCGAGCCGCACCAGTTCATCGTAGTGCGACGACTTCACGAACAGTTCGCGGTCGAGCTGGACCCACTTGTACAGCATGGGTATGCCGATGCCCAGCAACAGCATGATGCCGTCGAACAGCTTCATCGACGGTGGCAGCGCCTGAAGCTCATCCAGCAGCCGGCGCCGCGCCTCGGCACGGAAATCGTCAAAGATTGCGACGACGAGCGACTCCATCGTCGGGAAGTACTCGTAGATCGAACTCACAGCCACGCCGGCGCGCACCGACAGCCGCTCCAGCGACAGGGCATGGCGCCCTTCCCTCTCCAGGATCTCCCATCCCGTCCTCTTGAGCGCGTCAACCAGCATGACCGATCGCCCCTGCCGGGGGCGCTTGCGCGGCCTGGCCGGAAGCTCGATCTGCAATGTCTCGGCGGGTACGGGATTCCTGCGGGATGTCATGGTGGGCCTTGGGCGGATGGAAACACGCTGCGTCGATGCCCGATCGCGCAGGCACGCTAACTAGCGTGCCGGGTATTCGCCGGTGTATCCCCTCTCCTGTCGGACGCCATTGACGGGGCAATCCGCATTCACCACCCGCCTCCCCGAACACAGAGTTGAGGAGCCAGTTTCCGCGCATTCTCCTTTCGATTCAGTGACTTGACACCTCCTTTCCGTGCCATGAATCCGGAGATAAAAGCGCCTTTCCCGCTCCTATACTGACCTGCCGACAACCAGCGGGCACCTTCAACTCAAGGCCGCCTCGCACCCACTGTCGGCCTCCCAACTCAGCCAGCGAGCCATGTCCATGTCCCTACCGGAAGTGCCCCTACAGAAGAAAGTCGAGCTGCTGCTGAACGATCCCGCAGCGCTCGCCAACCACGATCTGCAGACGTGGCAGAGCCTGCCACGCGCTGACATCGACGCGATCCAGCGCGAAGCGCTGAAGCAACGTTTCGCTTCGCTGCGCGACCGCGTGCCGCTGCTGAAAAAGCTGGCCGACACGGAGGGCGTCACGCGGATCGACGAGCTCGACGACGTCGTGCCGCTGCTGTTCGAGCACACGGTTTTCAAGTCCTATCCGCCCTCGCTCCTCGAAAAGAGGAACTTCACGCAGATCACCAGATGGCTGGGCAAGCTGATGACGCCCGAGATGGCCGCACGCTACGCGGCCGTGGACGTGAGCCACTGCCATGGCCTTGACGATTGGTTCGCCACCCTGGACGCAGCCGTCCCGGAGATGCGGATCAGCCATACCTCCGGTACGTCGGGCACCGTCTCGTTTCTGCCTCAGGGCGCCCGCGAATGGGAAAAGGCCATCGCCATCCGCAAGCTCTACATCCTGCGCATGACGGGCCCGGATATGCCGATGCCCGAGATGCACATCCCGTATCCGTACTATCGCAACGGCTACCTGAGCCACGTGCGCGCCAACGACTTCCTGATCCGCGCCTTGCTACCGGGCGAAGGCCACTTTCACGCCGCCTACCCGGCCACGATATCGAGTGACATGCTCCATCTCGGCGCCAGGTTGCGCGCCGCGCACGCCAAGGGCACGCTGGACCGTCTGGAAATCAGCCCCGAACTGCTGGCCAGGAAGAAAGCGTTCGACACCCAGCAGGCCGAAATGCCCGCCCACCTCGCCCGCTTCTTCCAGCAGATGTCGAAGGACCTGCGCGGCAAGCGGGTCTACATCGGCGCGACCTGGAACCTGCTGCACAACATGGCGAAGGCCGGGTTGGAACAGGGCATCGAAGGCGTGTTCCATCCGGATTCCTTTATCACCACCACCGGCGGCGCCAAGGGCGTGGTGCAGCCCGAGGGCTGGCGCGAGGACGTCATGCGCTTCACGGGCGTCAGCTACCTGAACGAGACCTACGCCATGTCCGAACTCGTCAGCGGCTCCAATCCGCGCTGCGAACACGACAACTTCCACTTCACGCATACCGTGATCCCGTTTGTCCTCGATCCGGAAACGAGCCAGCCACTGCCCCGCAAGGGCCGCGTCACCGGCCGCGCCGCCTTCTTCGATCTTGGCGCCGAAGCCAAATGGGGCGGCTTCATTACCGGCGACGAAGTCACCGTCGAATGGGACAAGCCCTGCCCCTGCGGTCGTTCGAGCCGCTACGTCACCGGCACCATCCAGCGCTACAGCGACAAGAACGGTGGCGATGACAAGATCACCTGTGCCGCGACCGAAGCATCGCATCGCGAAGCCATGGACTTCCTCAACACCCTTGAACAATGAATGCGAGGACCCACAGCATGACCCACCCCATCGCGCCCATGGTCATCCGCGGCAACATCATTACCGGCAACCTGATCGAAGTCGGCGGCCGTGGCGGCGACCTGACCTTTCTGACGCCGGACGCCCACAAGTACCTCGACAAGCTGCCGCTGGGCAATCCGGCCCGCCTGGCCGATTTGTACAAACTGACGTTCGACGACATCCTCGACTACGCGGAAGCGCTCGGCGAACGACTGGACCTTGCCACCAATCCGTACCTCCAGGAAGCCTGCGAGCTGTCCTACCACACGGCCCCGGTGACGCCGACGATGATCAAAGGCACTTATATGGGCCTGCGCAACATGCTGTCGCGCGCAGCGATCACCGAGTCGGTCGAGAGCACGGTCGGCATCAAGTACCTCGAAGGCTGGGTGAAGCAGAAGCTGATCGATGGCAGCGATCTGGAAGTGCGCTGCTTCGGCGCACGCGCGCTGCATATCGTCGCAGGCAATGCGGCCGGCCTGTCGCTCCTGACCATCATCCGCAATATGGTGATGCGCAGCGACGCGATCATCAAGGCGCCGTCCAACGACCCGTTCACCGCGCTGGCAATCGCCCGCACGATGATCGACATGGCTCCCGAGCATCCACTCACGCGCCACCTGAGCGTGGCGTACTGGAAAGGCGGCGACAAGGCGTTCGAAGAGCGCCTGTACCTGCCGCAGAACCTGGAGAAGATCGTCGCGTGGGGCGGTTACGCCTCCATGAAGCACGTGACCCAGTACATCCAGCCGGGCCTGGAACTGATCTCGCTGGACCCGAAGCGCAGCGCCAGCATCATCGGGCGCGACACCTTCGGTAGCGAAGACGCCATGCGCGAAGCCGCGCTGCGGCTGGCTAGCGACATCGGCGCGCTGAACCAGAAGGGCTGCGTCTGCGCGCGCGTGGTCTATGTCCAGAGTGGCACCGACAAAGCCGGCCTGCGCAAGCTGAATACCTTCGGGCGCTACGTCTACGATGCGATGCTGCGCCTGCCCAATACGCTTTCGACCACGCCCAAACGCTACGACGCGGGGCTCAAGGCCGAGGTCGATGCGCTGCGGCTCGACGACGAGTGGTGCCAGGTCATCGGCGGCAAGGACGGCGAAGGCGCGATCATCTGCTCGCAGATCCCGGAGCCGGTCTCCTTTGCCACGCTGCTGGATGACCGCACGGCCAATCTCGTGCCAGTCGACTCGCTCGATGAAGTGATGGCGGCCGTGGACGCATACACGCAGACCGTCGGCATCTACCCGGAGAGCATCAAGGACGAGCTGAAGGACAAGCTGCCGCTGTACGGCGCGCAACGTATCGTCTCGCTGGGCTACGCGGCTGCGATGAAGTGGGCCGCGCCGCAGGACGCGATCGAGCCACTGCGCCGCATGGGCAAGTGGATCTCGAACCAGATCGCCTCGCCCGAGACGACGCCAGCGCCGTGGACGCGGCCGAACATCGAGGCATAAGCACCGCACGGGTCCTTCCGGCACGCTGCCGGCAGGACCCTTCTTCCCTTCCTTCGCTATTGATCCCGCCCCCATGACGACCTGCAAAGCCTATGGCGCCTGCGAAGCGCACGCCGCCCTCACTCCCCTGCACATCGAACGCCGCGCGCTGCGTGCCGACGACGTAGCGATCGCCATCGACTATTGCGGCATCTGCCACTCGGACGCGCACGCCGTCAACAATGACTGGGGCAGCACCGTCTATCCCTGCGTGCCCGGGCACGAGATTGTCGGCCATGTCACCGCCGTGGGCGCACAAGTCTCCCGATACAGGATCGGTGACCGCGTCGCAGTAGGCTGCATGGTCGACAGCTGCCAGGACTGCCCGCCCTGCGACGACGGCCACGAACAGCATTGCAGCAAGGGACTGACCGCCACCTACAACGGCAAGGACCGCCATACCGGGGCCATCACCCATGGCGGGTACTCGGAGAGCATTGTCGTGCGCGAGAAGTTCGTGCTGCGCGTGCCGGACGCGCTCGACATGGAATTTGCCGGCCCGCTGCTGTGCGCCGGCATCACCGTCTGGACGCCGCTGCGCCGTCACGGCGTGGGCAAGGGATCGAAAGTGGCGGTGGTCGGCCTGGGCGGCCTTGGACACATGGCCGTCAAGCTGGCCGTGGCGCTCGGCGCGGAAGTCACGATCATCACGACCTCCGCCGGCAAAGCGGACGACGCCCGCGCGCTCGGCGCCACCGATGTGCTGCTGTCGAAGGAGCCGAAGGCCATGCAGGCCGCGGCGAACCGCTTCGACTTCATCCTGGACACCATCCCGACGAAGCACAACGTCAACCCTTACCTGATGCTGCTGGGGCGTGATGGCGTGCTCGTGCTGGTGGGTGCGTTGGAACCGCTGGAGCCGATCCATGGCGCGCTGTTGGTATTGAACAACCGATCGATCTCGGGCTCGCTGATCGGCGGCCTGCCGGCGACGCAAGAGCTGCTGGACTTCTGCGCCGAACACAACGTGTTGCCGAGCTGCGAGATGGTCGATGTGCGTGACATCAATACGGCCTTCCAGCGCATGCAGGCCAACGACGTGAAGTACCGGTTCGTGATCGACATGGCGTCGTTGCGCGAGGTTGCCGTCGGCTAAGTCCGGACGCGATCCGCCGGCATCAAACAATCGCGGCGCCCCCGGGCGCCGCAATGCTTTCCGGGGCCCGAGGGCGCCGATCACTCAGGACACGTGGCGCCCCTTGCCCAGCCAGTACTTGTCGCGCACCTGGCGGCGCAGCACCTTGCCCACCACGCTGACGGGCAACGCCTCGACGAACGTGATCGACTTCGGCCCCTTGAATCGGCCGAGCTGCTCCTTGACGAACTCGATCAGGTCATGCTCGCTGACGTGCGCGCCGCTGCGCAATTGCACTTCGGCATGAACGGCCTCGCCCCACTCCTCGTTCGGCACCCCCACGGCGGCCGACATCGACACCGCCGGATGGGCGTTCAGCGCCGCCTCTACCTCGATCGCGTAGACGTTGAAGCCGCCTGTGATGATCATGTCCTTCTTGCGGTCGACCAGGTAGACATAGCCTGCCTCGTCGATATAGCCGAGGTCGCCCGACTTCCAGAAGCCGTCCTCGAACTCGGCGGCCGTCGCCTCGGGGTTCTTGTAGTAGCCGGAAATCACGCCACGGCTGCGCGCCCAGATCTCGCCGACGGTGCCCGGGGCCGCGTCGTTGCCGTCGTTGTCGACGATCCTGACCTCGACATGCGGCTGGAGCCGGCCGGCAGAGCCAAGCTGTGTTTCCGTCGCGGTAAGGTGGTCGGCCTTGCCGAGGATGGCGACGGACTGGAGGCTTTCGGTCGCGCCGTAGTACTGGACGAAGATATTGCCGAAGCGCTCCTGCGCGCGCCGCAGCTTCGCCGGGCTCATCGGCGCCCCGCCATAGGCAATGGTCTGCAGCGAGGACAGGTCATGGTTCGTAGCTTCGGGCATGTCGAGCAGACGGTAGACCAGCGTCGGCAGCAGCAGCGTCATCGTGATCTTCTCGGCCTCGATGTTCTTGCACATCAGCGCCAGGTCCGGCAGGTTCTGCGTGACGGTGCAGGCGCCGCGAAACAGCGTCGCGAGCACCCCGAAACCCGAGCCATGGCTGATCGGTGCCATGTGGAGCATGCGCGTGTCCGGGAGTTGAACCTGGTCAGCCTCCATGAACATGGTGTCGCGGCAGGCCAGCCAGTTGTCCATCGTGTAGGCGGCGCATTTGCCGGCGCCCGTCGTGCCACCCGTGAAGCGGTAGACCAGGATGTCCTTCTCCGCGTCGCTCTCGACGCCTGGATTATGGTCCGGTACGCCTTCCATCAGGTCCCAGAAATAGTGCAGGCCTTCGCGCCGTTCGGCTGGTGGATCCATGCAGACCACCGTGGCGCCCAGTTCGCGCAGCATGCCGTAGTAGCGGTCGAGCAGCGCGGTCTCGATGAACACGACCTTGGGCCGGATGTACTCGGCCTGGCGGCGATGTTCGTCGAACGAATCGCGGAAATTCGTATAGGCCGCCGCCGCGTCACCCTTGAGCGCCGTCCAGAAATGCAGCAGCGACATGTTGTCGTTCTCGAGCACGCACAGATAGATGTCGCCGCGGCGCAGTTGCAGGCGGTCGCGCATCATGTTCACGATGCGGTTGGTCACCGCATGGAACTCGCGGTAGTTGTAGCGGCGGTTGCGTTCGATATTGACCAGCGCCTCCCTGTCGCCGAAGCGCAGGACCAGGTTGCCGAACAGGCGCGCAAAGTTCGTTTTCATGCTCTGTCTCCACCATTCTTTTAAGCCCGCACCGTAAGCGATGCGCTTCGATGCGGATCGGGCATTCGCATGCAAAAAAAGGAACCCCCGCCGCGGGCCGGGATTCCCTTGCTCAGTACAACGCGTCTGGCCCAGCAAGGTCAGGCGGCCTTGGCATGCTGCATCATGGTCGTCACGAATGCATGCACCTGATGGTTAGCGTCATCGCGATGGACGGAGGTACTCCAGTCGGTGATCTGCGCGAAATGCGCCGCCACCGCATCCGGCGACAGGTCCTTGCGCGCAATGTACACCGGAGTGGTCTCTTCCATCCGGACGGCCGAGAACACGCCGCCGCTGGCGCCGAGGATGATCTTGTTCGGCGCGTCTTCGCTCACCAGGTACAGTGCACCAGGCGTCACCTGCTCCGGACCGGTCGCCTTGAGGATATCTTCCGGCAGCACATCTTCGGTCATGCGCGTGGCCGCCATCGGCGCCAGCGTATTGATGCGGATGTCGTTCTTCTTGCCTTCGAGCACCAGCATGTTCATCAGGCCGACCACAGCCATCTTGGCGGCGCCGTAGTTGGTCTGGCCGAAGTTGCCGAAAAGACCGGCGGCCGACGTGGTCATGAGTACACGACCGTAGTTCTGCTCGCGCATGGTCTCCCACACAGCCTTGGTGCAGTAGACCGAGCCCATCAGGTGCACGTCGACCACAGCGCGGAAGTCGGCCATCTCCATCTTCGAGAACGTCTTGTCGCGCAGGATGCCGGCGTTGTTGATCAGGATGTCGATGCGGCCGAACTCGGCCTTGGCCTGCTCGACCATGGCGGTGGCCTGCT
This sequence comes from Cupriavidus pauculus, assembly GCF_022179805.1. Lineage (GTDB taxonomy): Bacteria > Pseudomonadota > Gammaproteobacteria > Burkholderiales > Burkholderiaceae > Cupriavidus > Cupriavidus pauculus_E. The sequence goes on from NZ_BPUO01000003.1 coordinate 351,785, forward strand.
CGAAGTCGGCCACGTTGGCGCCGTTGGCAATGGCCTGGCCGCCGGCCTTGCGGATCTCGTCGACCACGGCCAGCGCGGCGTCGGACGAACCGCCCTTGCCATCGCGGCTGCCGCCGAAATCATTGATCACGACCTTGGCGCCGAGGCGAGCCAGTTCCAGCGCGTGCACGCGGCCCAGGCCGTTGCCGGCACCCGTCACAATGGCCACACGGCCGTCAAAGCGAATCGTCATGGTAGTTCCCCAAAATGCTCTGAAGATAAAAGGTTTTGCGCAGTCGAAGCCGGCCACGCACGTTGTTTGCTCCCCTGCACCTCGCTGCCGGGAGAGAGGAGAAGCCACCGGTCGTTCGATAGCGGTGTTGCCACGGTACGCCCGCCCTGCCAGCCCGTTCACCTCCCCTTGTGGACGGGCGGACGGCGCAGCGGGCTTGGTGGTCAGAACAGCCGTTCCGCGCCCGGGTACAGCGGTGCTTCTTTGGCAAAGAACCGGCGCACCGCCTCGGCGTTGTAACTGCTGGCCGCGCACAATCCCTGCACCGCGGTTTCCAGTTGCGTCAGAGCATGCCGGTCGGTCTCGAACGTCCGGTTCATGATGCCCTTGGCCATGCCGAGGACGTGCGTCGGGGCATTGTCAAAGCGCCGGGCATATTCGACGGCTGCTTCACGCAGGCGGTCGGCTGGTACCACGGCCTGCACCAGGCCGATCTGCAACGCCTCATCGGCCAGGATCTCGCGCGCGGAGAACACGATTTCCTTCGCGCGCACCAGGCCGACCAGCCGGGGCAGGATGTACATCAGGCCCAGGTCGGGCGCAAAGCCGATGCGCGGAAAGTTGGACACCAGCCGCACCCTGTCGCTGGCGAAGATGAAGTCCGCCCCGAGCGCCAGCGAAAGCCCCGCACCGACGGCGAAGCCATCCACGGCGGAGATGACCGGCTTCTCCAGGTCCATCAGCTCCGAATGCCACCGGTGGGCACCGAGTAGCGCGTCGCGCACCAGAAAGGGCATCTCCCCTTCTTCCCCCCCACCATTGAGATCGGCACCAGAACAGAAATGGCCGCCCGCGCCGGTCAGCACCACGGAGCTGACTGAACGATCCTCCCGAGCCCTGCGGATGGCGGCGGCCAGCAGTTGCTTGGACTCGTCGTCGAGCGCGTTCCTGCGCTGGGGCCGGTTCAGGGTAATGACCGCCGTCTTGCCGTCCTTCTCGAACAGGATCTTGTCGTCACTCATTTCTCTCTCCTTGCGCGGGCATGCCCCGCTGGTGGCATCGGTACTGGCGGTCAGGCGGCGCTGCACCAGTCCCTGAGTACGGATTCTGTGTGTTCGCCGCGCTGCGGAACGCGCCCCGGCCGTGCTGCCGGCGTGCCGGAAAAGCGCGGCGCCGGGTTGGCCTGCAGGACACCGTCGATCTCGGTATAAATGCCACGCGCCACCATGTGCGGATGCGCCGCGGCCTCGTCAGGGTTCAGCACCGGTGCAAAGCACACATCGGTACCCTCGAGTAGCGCGCACCATGCGTCGCGCGTCTTCGTGGCGAACAGCGCGGCAAGGCGCTCATGTTGTCGTGGCCAGAGTGTTTTGTCGTGCTGGCTGGCGAACGCCGGGTCGTCGGTCAGGTCGAGCTTCTGCAGCAGCAGCTTGTGGAATCGCGGCTCGGCAGATGCGATCGTGATGAAGTTGCCGTCGGCGCAGCGGTAGGTGCGATACCAGTGAGGACCATCAAGCAGGCTGCTGCCCCGCTCATTGACGAACACCCCGGCCGATTTCAGCCCGAGGATCAGGTTCATCATGTGCGCGCTGCCGTCGACGATGGCGGCATCGATCACCTGGCCCTTGCCGGTCTCGCGCGCGCTCATGATGCCAGCCAGCAGGCCCACCATCAGATACATCATGCCGCCGCCAATGTCGCCCACGAGGCTTGGCGGTGACATCGGTGCGTCGCCAGGCTGGCCAGACCACCAGAGGGCGCCCGACAGCGCGACGTAGTTCAGGTCGTGGCCCGCGGCGTGCGCCAGCGGTCCGTCCTGACCCCAGCCGGTCATGCGGCCGTACACGAGCTTCGGGTTGCGTGCCAGGCACACATCCGGGCCCAGGCCCAGCCGCTCCATGACGCGTGGACGCATGCCCTCGATCATCGCGTCGCATCGCTCCACGAGCCGCAGTACGGTGTCGACCCCCTCCCTGGTCTTGAGGTCGACGGCAATCGAGCGCTTGCCGCGGTTCTGGATCGCGTGGCGGCCGACATCGAGATCCTCCGCGGCGGGTTGGAGCCGGTCCACAAGGACGACGTCGGCACCAAGGTCTGCCAGCATCATGCCGGTGACTGGGGCCGGCCCGAGACCGGCGATTTCGAGAATGCGCAAGTCCTTGAGCGGGCCGCTCGCTGTTGAAGCCATGCTTGTCTCCTGTTCTTGTTGTACCCGTCAGGGCTGTTAAGGCCGCGAATGCGGTCAGAGCCGGAACATCATCTTGGCGATGATTCCGCGCTGCACCTCGCTCGTGCCACCATAGATCGTCGCGGCGCGGCGCACGAACATGTCGTTGGCGACGCCGCGCGCGAGATCCTGCAGCGGATACGGTTGCGCCGGTGCCGGCTCATGCCAGTGCGCATAGGCCACGGCGCCGTAGTCGCCCAACGCCTCGACCTGCGCTTCGGTGATGCGCTGCTGCAGGTCCGTGGCCCGCAGCTTGAGCATCGAACCCAGCACGTGCGATGCGGGGTTGTGCGTCATCTCCAGCCGCGCCACGCGCTGCACCATCATGCCGATCGCCTGCAGCTCCGCATCGAGACGCGTCAGCTTCAGCGCGAACGCCGGCTGGTCGATCAGCTTGCCGTCGCCGACGTCGAGCGTCGCCGCGCAATGTCGCAGTTCGCGCATGTATCGATTGAGGTCGGGCAGGTCGGCCGTGGTCGCATGCTCGTTGTTGAGCAGGAACTTGGTGATGTTCCAGCCCGCGCCCTCTTCGCCGACCAGGTTCTCCACGGGCACGCGCACGTTGTCGAAGAACGTCTCGTTCAGGTGATGCGCGTCGTCGATGCTGCGGATCGGCCGCACGGTGATGCCGGGCGTCTTCATGTCCACCAGCAGGAAACTGATCCCCGCCTGTTTCTTGCCAGTCGTGTCCGTACGCACCAGCAGGAAGATCCAGTCCGCGTGGTGCGCGTAGCTGGTCCAGATCTTCTGGCCATTGACGACATAGTGATCACCGTCGCGGACCGCGCGCGTCTTGAGCGAGGCGAGATCGGAGCCCGCGCCCGGCTCGGAGAAGCCCTGGCACCAGAGCCGCTCGCCGTCCAGCGCCGCACGCAGGTGCTCCGCCTTCTGTGCGGGCGTCGCGAACGCGTTCAGCACCGGCCCGAGCATCTTCTGCACGAAGCCGTCCTGCGTCGGCGTGCCGGCTGCCGTGCATTCGTCGTCGAACACCAGCATCTGCTCCACCGACCAGCCGGTGCCCGCGTGCTCGACCGGCCAGTAAGGCGCGCCCCAGCCATGCGCACGAAGCAACTTCTGCCAGCGCAGGATCTGCTCGCGCGGCGAGCGCGTGCAGCGTGGCAGCCCCTTCAGGTCCGCGGGCACCTTGTCGCGCAGGAACTGGCGGACTTCCTGGCGGAACGATGCCAGTCCCGGATCTGCTTGAAAGTCCATGCTGTCTCCGTCAGTCCTTGCGGTACATGGTGACGACCGCTGCGCCGCCGATGCCGACGTTGTGCTGCAGGGCTACGCGCGCGTTCTCGACCTGGCGCTTCTCTGCCTGGCCGCGCAGCTGCTGGACCAGTTCGGTGCATTGGGCAAGGCCGGTGGCGCCGATCGGGTGCCCCTTGCACAGCAGGCCGCCCGACGGATTGACCACGTACTTGCCGCCGTAGGTGTTGTCGCCGTCGTCGATGAACTTCGCGGCGCCGCCTTCCGGGCACAGGCCGAGCGCTTCGTAGGTCAGCAGTTCGTTCTGCGCGAAGCAGTCATGCAGTTCCACCACGTTGACGTCTTCGGCGCCGATGCCGGCCATCTCGTACACCTTGTTGGCCGCTGCACGCGACATGCCGAAGCCAGCGAGGTGGCGCAGGTCGCCCGAATCAAAGGTCTCGGCACTGTCGGTGGTGAGCGCCTGGCCGGCGATCCACACGCGCGTGTCCAGGCCATGCTTCTTCGCATAGGTTTCGCTGCACAGCACCACGGCAGCGGCGCCGCAGGTCGGCGGGCACGCCATCGAGCGTGTCATGACGCCAGGCCACATCACCTTTTCGGCCATCACTTCTTCGGGAGTGACCACCGTGCGGAACACCGCCATCGGGTTGTTGAACGCATGGCGGCTGGCCTTGGCGCGAATGCTGGCGAAGGCCTCCACCGGCGTGCCAAAGCGCTTCATGTGGTCAAGGCCGGCGGCGCCGAACAGTTGCAGAGCGGGCGCCACGCCGTCGGGCACCACACTCTCGCACGCACGGTTAAACAGCTCCAGCGGGGCGGGACGGTCGGTGTAGATCGTGCCCAGCGCGCCTGGGTTCATCTGCTCGAAGCCGAAGGCCAGCACGATATCGACCATGCCGCTGGCGATGGCCTGGTTCGCCAGGAACAGGGCCGTCGAGCCGCTCGCGCAATTGTTGTGGACATTGATGACGGGAATGCCGGTCATGCCGATGTCGTACAGCACGCGCTGGCCACCGGTGGAGTCGCCGAATATGTAGCTCGCATAGGCCTGCTGCACCGATTCATAGCCCACGCCTGCGTCCGCCAGCGCCAGCCGCACGGCCTGCGCGCCCATCACCGTGTACGGATCGCTCTGGCCAGGCTTCTTGAACGGAATCATGCCCACGCCGGCAACCACGACTTTCTGCGTCATGTCCTTCTCCTTGAATGTCTTGATGTTTGAAACGAATAAAAACAGGCGGAAATCGGCGGATTTCCGTCAGAACAGGCGTTGGGTGCCCGGGAACAGCGGCGCTTCCTTCGAGAAGAAGCGCCGCACCGCCTCGGCGTTGTACTGGCTGGCCGCGCACAAGCCCTGCACGGCGGCTTCGAGCTGGAGCAGCGCGTGCCGGTCGGTCTCGAACGTGCGATTCATGATGCGTTTGGCCATGCCCAGCACGTGGGTCGGGGCGTTTGCGAAACGCTGCGCGAAATCGATGGCCGCATCGCGCAGGCGATCAGCCGGCACCACGGCCTCGGCCAGGCCGATGGCCACCGCTTCCTCGGCCAGGATCTCGCGCGCGGAGAAGACGATCTCCTTCGCACGTGTCAGGCCGACCCGGCGCGGCAGGACATACATCAGCGACAGGTCAGGGACAAACCCCACGCGGGCGAAACTCGACACGAAACGCGCGCGATCGCTGGCGATGATGAAGTCGGCGGCCAGTGCCACCGACAGGCCGGCGCCCGTCGCAACGCCGTCGACCGCGGAGATCACCGGCTTTTCCAGATCCGTCAGCTCGGCAAACCAGCCGTGGTGGTCCAGCAGCAGGTCACGCACATAGAAGCCGCGCTCGGCGTCGCCCCCGCCGTCGCCCAGATCCGCGCCGGCGCAAAAATGCCCACCGGCGCCCGTCAGCACGACCGCGGTCACCGACCGGTCTTCGCGGACATCCCTGACGATGCCGCCCATCGCCACCTTGATGGAATCGTCAAGCGCATTGCGCCTGTGTGGCCGATTCAGCGTGATGACGGCCGTCCCGCCGATCCGCTCCAGTGTCACCGTGTTCTCAGACATGCAGAATCCTCTCTCCAGCGAAGTGTCCTGACTTGCACTTGCCTGGCCATATTAGGAAGGGAGGCGGGACCTTCGCCCCTCCCTTTTTTGCCGTCGGGAGCAAGGCGCACGGGAACGCGCGCGCCATTGGACAGTGTCGGCCGGGACCCTGCATAGGGCCCCCGCCATTCAGAGAGGGGACGTCCCGTAAACGGGCTGGCTATCGTCGCTGGGCAGCTTCATCAACATCAACATGGAGGAGACGCCATGAATTTTGCCGACTACGAGCACATCGCCTTCGCACGCCGCGGGCGCGTGCTGGAAATCACCCTCAACCGCCCCGAGCAGCTCAACGCCTTCAACGGCGGCCTGCACGCCGAAATGGCGCGGGTCTTCGTCGACGCGAACAATGACCCCGAGTCCGAGGTCATCGTGCTGACCGGTGCCGGCCGTGCCTTCTCCGCCGGCGGCGACCTGCAGGCCGTGAAGGCCATCTTTGACGACCCGGACGCCTTCCGTGCGACGGCGCGCGAGGGCAAGCAGATCATCTTCACCCTGCTCGACTGCGAGAAGCCGATCATCGCCAAGATCAACGGCCCGGCGATCGGCCTAGGCTGCAGCATCGCCCTGTTCTGCGACGTGATCTTCGCTGCCGACACCGCGAAGTTCGCCGATCCTCACGTCAACGTCGGCCTGGTGGCCGGCGACGGCGGCGCCATCATCTGGCCGCAGCTGATCGGCTACGCGCGCGCCAAGGAATACCTGCTGACCGGCGATGCGCTGACCGCGACCGAAGCGGCGCGCATCGGCCTGATCAACCACGCCGTACCCGCCGCCGAACTGGACGAGCGCGTCAACCAGCTCGCCGACAGGCTGGCCAACGGCGCCTCGCAGGCGATCCGCTGGACCAAGGTCTCCGCCAATATCGGCCTCAAGCAGCTCGCGCATTCGATTATGGACACCTGCATGGGCTACGAATGGCTCGCAAGCAAGACGGGCGACCACCGCGAAGCGGTCAACGCCCTGCTGGAAAAGCGCACGCCGGCATTTACCGGCAAGTGACCGGAGCCGCGCAATGGGGAACACCATGAACAACGGAGCCGGCCAGAGCCCGCGCATCGACTTCAGCGGCAAGCGGGTGCTTGTGACCGGCGGCGCCAGCGGGATCGGCGCAGCCGTGGCGGAATTCTTTGCGGAACAAGGCGCGGTGGTCTGCGCGTCCGACCTTAATCCGGCCGTCGACATGCCCAGACGCAAGATGCTGCGCGGCGACGTATCGTCCGAGGCGGACGTGCAGCGCATCACGGCCGAGGCGGTTGCGCATATGGGCGGCATCGACGTGCTCGTCAACAACGCGGGCATCCTGGAGGCTGCCAGCCGCACCGACCGACAGCCGGCGGCGACGTGGCAGCGGACCATCGACGTCAACCTCACCGGCACTTGGCTGATGTGCAAGGCGGTCGGCGTGCAGATGCTCGACCAGGGCGGCGGAGCGATCGTCAATATCGCTTCGATCTACGGCCTCGGCGGTGGCCCCGGCATTGCTGCTTATACGGCGTCCAAGGCCGGTGTGGTGATGCTGACGCGCTCGCTGGCCTGCGAGTGGGCGCAGAAAGGTATCCGTGTCAACGGCGTGGCGCCGGCCATCATCCGCACGCCGCCGCTCGATGCCATGACCCGCGCCGGCCGACTCGACACCACCTCGCTGGAGCGCCGCACGCCGATGGGCCGACTGGGATATCCCGTCGAAGTCGCGCAGGCAGTGGCGTTCCTGGCGTCGGACTGGGCGTCTTACGTGACAGGCGTCACGCTGCCCGTTGACGGCGGCTGGACATCGTTCGGCGCGGACGGCAACGCTTCAAGGGGGTAAGGCCTGCAAACGGCTCAGGCGTCAGCACGGCCCTGAGCCGTTCCCGATGGCAGGCTACGTCGTCAGGCCACCGTCGACAAGATAGTGCGCCCCCGTCACGAACGACGCCTTGTCCGAGCAGAGCCACAGCACGAGTTCCGCAACCTCCTCAGGCTCCGCGAGTCGACGCAGCGCGGTAGCCGCTACCAGTACATCCGCGGCGCCAGCCGCGGAGCCGGCCGCAATCTCGTCCGCCATGGCGGTTCGGATGTAGCCTGGACAGACGGCATTGATGCGGATCCCGTACTTGCCATACTCCTTTGCCGCCGAACGAGTCAGGCCGATCACGCCGTGCTTGGAGGCGGAATACGCGGCACTGTAAGGGGCACCCTTCACCCCGGCCACCGATGCGGTATTGACGATCACGCCACCATGCGCCTTCATCGCCCTCAGTTCGTGCACCATGCAGTGAAACACGCCTGTGAGGTTGACGCCGAGGACCGCATGCCAGTTGTCCAGGCCCTGGTCTTCGGTCCGGGCAATGCGGCCTGAGATACTCGCGTTGTTGAACGCCATGTCGAGCCTCCCGAAGCGATGCAGGGCGGCGTGGACCATCGCCGCGCAGTCCGCTTCCCGGCTGACATCCACGTGCTGGAAGATGGCCTGCCCACCCGACTTGCCGATCTCGGCGACAACCTCCTGCCCCGCGGCTTCCGACCAGTCCGCGACAACAACATGCGCACCGGCCGCGGCAAGCCGCCGCGCGGCCGCACGGCCGATCCCGGCCGCGGCTCCGGTCACGATTGCGACCTTGCCCCGAAATTCAGACATATGAGAATCCCGAAATGAAACTGCCCACCCCCGCGACACGTGGCGCGGAAAGCGGGCAGCGCTCCACCACAGCCGTCAAGCCGATTCCGTCCGCAACGCACTGCCCGCGGCACGCCTTGCCGCTGCGCCCTTGATCATCAGCGCCACGGCGGACACCAGCACGAATCCCATCACCACGGTAAAGACCGCGCCGAGGCTGAAGCCATCACGCAGCATCAGAGCGCCGGCCATCGGACCGGCGATGCCGCCGAACCGGCCAACGCCGTGCATCCACGCGATCCCCGTCGAGCGGCCGCTCGCCGGGTAGAACGCCGCCGCGACGGCACCCATCGACATCAGCGCGCCACTCAGGCCGACGCCGCCGATAAAGACGCATGTGGCCACCCAGGTCAGGTCGCCCTTCTGTTGCCCGACGAGCCACATGCCCAGCCCGCCCAGCACGAAGGCACCGGCGACGACCTTGTTCCTGTCGATACGATCCATCAGCCAGCCGAACAGGAAGGTGCCGAAAATGCCGCCAACGGTCATCAGCACGGTGATCAGCGTCGAATGCTGCAACGAGGCGCCCATGTCCTGCACCAGCGTCGGCAGCCAGCCCAGCAGCAGGTAGTACGCAAAGGTGCCGAAGAAATAGGCGGCCCACAGCATGGTCGTACCCATACGCAGTGGCCGGGAAAGCACCACGGCCACGCCTGCCTTGCCGGCTTCCGGCGTTGCCGTCAGCACGAAGCGGACGTCGTCGGCGATCTTCGCCTCAGGCGCAATGCGTCGCAGCACCGCGGCGATCGCCGGGGCCGGATAGGCTTGCTGGACCATGAACTGCAGCGGTTGCGGCATGGTGACCAACATGAACAGCGCCAGGACGACCGGCACCACGCCACCGATCAGGAAGACGGCGGTCCAGCCATACGTCGGCACGACGGCCGCGGCGGCGATTCCGCACGATGACGCCCCGATCAGCGCACCGCAGGCGATCGTGTTGACCAGGAAAGCACTCATGCGCGAGGGCGCATATTCGTAGATCAGTGTGACCGCCCCTGGTACCGCCGCGCCCACGCCGACGCCCGTGAAGAAGCGCCAGGCCCCCAGCGATACGAGCGAGTCGGCCGTCATGGTGCCGAGGCTGCACAGCCCGAACAGCAGCATCGAGCCGACCATGACCGTCTTCGGGCTGGTGCGGTTGAACAATGGCCCGGCGATCAGCGCACCGAGCGCCAGCCCCAGCACCCCCACGCTCAGCACAGGCCCGAATGCCGCGCGGGTGGTACCCCATTCGCGCAGCAGCACCGGCACGACAAAGCCGATGGCCACGCTGTCATAGGCATCGATGGCGATGAGGAGGAAACAGGTGACCAGAATCAGCCACTGGTATCGCGAGAACCTGTGCTCATTGACGAACTGCTGCACGTCGAGCGTGCGTGAAGGACTTGTCATTGTGTCTCCATAGGTTTTTGTCATGCGTTTCGTGCGCCGAAGCTGGCGCCGACCCATGGCACAGCAGTCGCGTGCCCGGGTCTGTGCCCTGGATGCAATGGACGATACGCACTGGTTCCGTGACCCTCACCCCTATTTTTGGGGGGGCATGACGAGGTGGGAGAGCGCAGAGGGTGATGCGTTCCCGAAGCGCCCCCTCACGCTCACGACGCGGGCCTGGGCGCCGGCAGTTTCCAGGTGCCCTGCAGGATCTCGGCCTGCGGCAGGTAGTAGCGGACCATATAGTTCCAGCCGGGCACGGTCGGCAGGCAGTTGACCGTGTCCGCGCCGCACCCGCCAAAGCGGATCGAGACGGAGCCATCGGCGGCCGGCTTCGCCGTCAGGCTGTTGATCGAATAGGCGTTCTGCGGATTGCGCTGGAAATAGCCGGCCGCGTTGTACACGCTGATCGACCAGAACGCGCCGACCGGCACGGCGGGAAGATCGAGACGATAGGCTGTCGTGCCGTCATTGCGCTCCGGGCTGACGATCTGGTAGAAGGCATCCTTTTCCGGAATGCCACCCCAGGCGATGGCACTGCCGACCAGATGGCGGACCGGATCGACCTGATCGTGCTTGCCGAACATCCTGTGGGAATCCGGGATGTTGGTGCCCAGCGCGATCAGCGCGGTGCGAATCGCATCCTGGCTCGTCTTGTCCCAGTTGGGCACCTCGAAGCGCCCGGGTCCGCCGGCCTGGCCGACCCGAATGGCGTCCTGCAACACCCACGCCTGCTTCGCATCGTCGGGCTTGCCGGGATCGATCAACGTCCGTACGCCGAGCATCACGTATCGGGTGCCGATGGCCTGCCTGGTGAAGGTGTAGCTGCCGGCACGATAGTGCACGCCGATGACGTGGCTCTCCTCGTCCAGCACCGCGAGCGACATGTAGCGGGAGCCGGCATCGGGCATGGTCACGGTGACTGGTCCGGCGTCGAGGTCGAACACGGCCGTCGAATACAGCGTGTCGCGATTGGGACGGACCACGGTCTGGCTGTCGACCGGAACCAGATCGCGCCAGTGCGAGAACTTCCCGAACCCGCCGCGTTTGACCGTGAACCCGAAGTAGCGGTCCGATTCGGCACGCGGGAAGTTGTCGACCGTCACGAGAACGGGGGCACCGGCCACAGCCTGAGCATGTGCCGTGGACAGGGTGGCGGCCAGCATGGCAAAGGCCGCGTTGCGCAGGATCTTGACTGTCATGGTTGTCTCCTCATCTGTTTTCAGTCGGTCAATGGGCAATGCAAAGCGGCCCGCAGGGGCCGCATGAATCTGGCGAACTACGACAGCCGGATGATCGGTGGCGGCACGTACTTGCCGGCAGCCTCGGGGTCCTTCGGCCCGTAGAAGCGCAGCATCAACCGGTACGACTGACCGGCCGGCGTCGGCAGCCAGTTGCCGTCGGGCGCGTTCTCGGGCTTCTTCGGCCCGAAGTACAGCGTGAGTGAACCGTCCTTGCCGTATTGCAGCCGCGACTGGTTGTTGAGCAGGAAGCGGTTCATGGGGTTCGGCAGCACGCGGAAGTACCGCGAGTCCACAGCCAGGACGGACCAGAAGTAGCGCGCCTCTGCCGCGGGAAGCTGGTCTTTCGGAAATGTCAGCGAATACGTATGGCTGCTATCGAGCGGCGCGCCTGCGCCGTCAACCGCGCCCCGGTAGTAGTTGGCCTCGTCAAACGTGTTGACCCAGATGCCGCCGTAGTTGAACAGCGTGCGGCTGAGATAGTCGCTACCGTAGGTGCCCGACACGGCGGCACGCGCCCAGCCGTTGCGCACCGTGCCCAGGCCGATGGTCCGGTTGGCGCGCCCCAGGTCGGCGAATGCGCGCTGGCGGATCACGGCGTCGACACGGCTGCGCTCGGCCGGATCGCCGATCGCAGCGGCAATGGCACGCACCTTCGCCTGCAAGGCCTCCATGCCGGGATTCAGATCTGGTTCGCTGTCCATGGCCGCGGTGGCAGCCTCGAATGCCTCCGCGCCAGGAAGCTGCTGCAGGTCGAACACTGGCGTCTGTGGCATCCGGGGCAAGCGGGGGGAGCCGGTCGTGCGCATCGTGAACCGGTGCTGGAGCGCCTGCGCCTGAGTCCAGTCGGCGCCCAGCTCCACGCGCGACAGCATCCGCGTGTAGCGTGCCGGCAAGTCCACGCGCGTTACGTTCGCGGGCAGCGCGACCGTGGCGCCGCGCAGGCACATGGCGAAGTCGCCATCGGGCCGCCGTGGAAAGGTCCGCTCATTGATATTGGCCAGCGTCTCGCCCCAGCCGTTCAGGAACTGCACCGTGTAGTAGCGGCCGGTGATCTTCGGCACGGAGACAATGGTGCAACTGCTTTCGTCCACGGCCACCCACGCCTCCGAATAGGCGACATCGAGGTTCGGATTCGGCCAGTCCACCGCGCCCGGCTTGCGATGCACGAGCTGGTTCCATTGCATGCCCGCGCGAAAATCCAGTTGCTGCTGGCGCAGCACCAGCAGGCGACTGAGGAGGTAGATGTAGGCGTCACTGATGTCCTGGTCGGACGTCGATGCCGGTTGGACTGCGACTGGCGTGCCAGGCGTGTTCGGAAGCTGGTGCTGGCAGGCGCCAATCAGCAGCGACGCCGCAACGGCGCCGAACGTCAGTGGCAAGCGGGGCAAGGGCATGCTTTACTCCTTTCGGTTCTCGCACTTGTATCGTCGCCACCGGCATCGGCGTCAGGGTGTCGATGCGGAGGCAACGCGGCCATTCCCTCGGCAAGTCCCGAGAGTTTTCTATTTAGGCCTCGATCGGCGCACGCCTGCCCCTCTCTCATTGGGAGGGGAACCGGACACCGAGCGGTTACGACTTACGACACGCGGCGCTCGTTGTCCTTCCAGTACTTCTCCCGTACATGCCGGCGCAGCACCTTGCCAACCACGCTGACCGGAAGCGCCTCGACGAAGACGATGGACTTGGGCACCTTGAAGCGGCCCACCCTGCCCTTGACGTGTTCGATCAGTTCTCCGGCCGTCACCTGCGCGTCGGCCTTGAGCACTACCTCCGCGTGCAGCGCCTCGCCCCATTCTGCGTGCGGGACCCCGATCACCGCCGAGTTGGACACCGCCGGATGCGAATTCAGCGCGGCTTCCACTTCAATCGCGTAGACGTTGAAGCCGCCTGTGATGATCATGTCCTTCTTGCGGTCGACCAGGTACAGGAAGCCTTCGTCGTCGATATAGCCGAGGTCGCCCGACTTCCAGAAGTCGTTCGTGAACTCCGCGGCCGTGCCTTCTGGATCGTTGTAGTAGCCCGAGATGGTGCCGCGGCAGCGCAACCAGATTTCGCCAGTCTGGCCCTGCCGCAGTTCGTTGCCCTCGTCGTCGACGATCATGATCTCGACGCCAGGCACGATGCGGCCTGCGGAACCGAGTTGCTTGTCCGTGGCGCTCAGGTGATCCGCCTTGCTCAGGACACCCACGGCGTGTAGGATTTCGGTTGCGCCGTAGATCTGCATGAAGATATTGCCGAAGCGCTCCTGCGCCTGTCGAAGCTTGGCCGGGCTCATCGGCGAGGCGCCGTAGGCCAGTGTGCGCAGCGACGACAGGTCAGCCTGCATGGCCTCGGGCATTTCCAGCATGCGATAGATCATCGTCGGCACGAGCAGCGTGTTGGTGATTTTCTCGGCCTCGACGTTGCGGCAAAGCTGCGCCAGGTCTGGAATGTTCTGCGTCACGGTACAACCGCCGCGGAACAGCGTGGGCAGCAAGGCCAGACCGGAGCCGTGGCTGATCGGCGCCATGTGCAGGAAGCGCGTGTCGGCCTCATAGACCTGCTCGCTTTCCATGTACATGGAGTCGCGCATGGCCAGCCAGTTGTCCATCGTGTACGCGGCGCATTTGCCTTTGCCGGTGGTGCCGCCCGTGAAGCGGTACGACAGGACGTCATTGCGCATATCGCTCTCGACGTCCGGATTTGCTTCGGACACGCCTTCCAGAAGGTCCCAGAAGTACAGCAGCCCGTCGCGCGGGGCCGCCGGCGGGTCCATGCAGACCACCGTCACACCCTGTCCGCGCAGCATGTCGAAGTAGCGGTCGAGCAGTGCGTTCTCGATGAAGACGACTTTGAGACCAATGAACTCGACCTGCCAGCGATGCTCGTCGAGCGCGTCGCGGTAGTTGGTATAGGCGATGGCTGCCTCGCCCTTCAGCGCCGTCCAGGCATGCAGCAGCGCAATATTGTCGTTCTCCAGGATGCACAGGCCCACGTCGCCGCGACGCAGCGCCAGTCGCTCGCGCATCATGTTGGCGATGCGGCTGGTCAGCGCATGCAGTTCGCGAAACGTATAGCGACGCTGGCGTTCGATATTGACCAGCGCCTCGCGGTCGCCGAAACGCACGGCAAGGTTGCCCATCGTGCGCGCGAAATTCATTCTCATCTGTTGCCTCATGCCCGATATACAGGGTCCACGTCTGCCCTTCATGGCGTGCGCCCGCGCGCATGGCAGGCGAATCGACTGTGCTGGTGTGACGACTAACGAAACGGGGGATGCTGTCATGCCGCATCCCCCGCTTCGCTTGCTTCTGCTCTGATGCAGCTTCCAGGCACTATCCGGATGTTGTCGCCGGCGCTCGTGCCCAAGGCATCATATTCTCCGTGCCGTGATTGGCGTGCGCTCAGGCCAGGCCGAAGATTCCAACGTGCTCGGTCGATTCCTCGACACGCCACAGCCCGCCACCGTTGCCCTGCAGCGCAATGCGGGCCCCTTCGACCTGGCGCTTGCCGCAGTTGCCACGCAGTTGCTCGACCAGCTCGAAGATCTGGCCAATGCCGGTCGCGCCGATCGGATGGCCTTTCGACTCCAGGCCGCCCGACGGGTTGACCGGCAGCTTGCCGCCGATGGTCGTTTCGCCGCGCTCGGCCATCTCGCCGCTTGCGCCCGGCTCGCACAGGCCCAGCGATTCCATCGCCAGCAGCTCGCCAATCGCCGTTGCATCATGGATTTCCGCTACGTTGACATCCTTCGGCGAGATACCGGCCTGCTCGAAAGCCGCCTTGCCGGCCAGGTGCGTGCAGCCGCGATCGAATTCGTCGGCAGCGCGCGCCGACGCCGAGCGCACCACGCTTGCCAGCACCTTGACGGCACGCTTGCGGTCGAAGCCGTATTTCTTCAGTGCCGATTCCGTGCAGACGATCGTGGCCGCCGCACCATCGGAGATGGGCGAGCACATCGGCAGCGTGATCGGATAGGTGATCGGCGGCGCGGCCAGCACCTCTTCGATGCTGATCGCGTTGCGATATTGCGAGCGCTCGTTGTGCACCGAATGGCCATGATTCTTTGACGACACGGCCGCCAGCTGACGCTGCGTGATGCCGAAGCGCTCCATCAGGCCACCGCGGCCCAGGGCCGCATACACGTCCATGAACGGGCTGTAGGGCTTCTCGGACTGCGAACCCTGCGGCGGCACGATGCTCTTGCCCATTGCGGCCAGGTAGCTCTTGTTCTCTTCAAAGGTCTCGATGTCCCAGGCCGACTCGAAGGCCGAGAACATCTTGGCCTTGTCGCTGTAGAACATCTTTTCGGCGCCCACCGCGATGGCCACGTCAGCGGCACCGGCGCGCAGTTGCGTAACGGCCAGGTTGAACGCGTGGCTCGACGACGCGCAGGCACCTTCGAGGTTGAAGATCGGAATGCTGTCGAAGCCCAGCGGCAGCAACGCCACCTGGCCACGAATCATGTGCTGGCCATCGAAATGGCCCTGCGTGCAATTGCCATAGAACGCGGCCTGCACCCATTTGCGGTCGCAGGCGGCGTCCTTCAACGCGTCCTCGACGGCCCAGGCCGTGAGTTGCTTGACAGTCTTGTCGGTGTGGCGGCCGAACGGCGTCATGCCGACGCCAACGATGTAGATGTTTTCCATGTGTTCCTGCTCCAGTGCAATCGTCGATCAGTAGCCCTTGAACTCCGGCGTGCGCTTCTCGGCGAACGCGCGCAGGCCTTCCGAAATGTCATATGAACGCTGGTGATTGCGCAGTTCCAGCAGCTCGTGGCGCAACGCGTCGGCCTGCGGCTTGTCGGCGGCCTCGTCGGCCACCTTCTTCATCTTGCGCAGCACCAGCGGGCTCTTGGTGGACAGCTTGTCGCCGATGGCCTGCACGCGGTCCACCAGTTCTTCGTCGGCCACCACTTCGGCCACAAGGCCGTACTGCTTCATGTCGGCGGCCGGCAGCGACTCGCCCGTGTAGAGCAGGTACTTGGCGATGTTCAGCGGAATCCTGCGCGGCAGCACGGCTGCGCCGCCGCCGCCGGGGAACACGCCGAAATTGGAGTGGGCATCGCCAAAGCGTGCGCTCTGCGCGGCGATCACGACATCACAGGCCAGCACGGTTTCCAGGCCGCCGGCAATCGCCAGACCGTTCACGGCAGCGATGGTCGGCTTGGGGAAGGCGCGCAGCGTGTCGAAGAAGGCGACGAGCGTGTCGAGCAGGTCCGGCTCGCCGGGCCCCGGCGTACCGGAGGCCTTCAGGTCGGCGCCGGCGCAGAAGGCCGGGCCCGTGGCAGTTACCGCCACCACGCGCACCGCGTCGTCCTGCCGCCAGGCACGCAGTTGCGCGGCCATGGACAGTGCCATGTCCTGGCTGATGGCGTTGCGGGCCTGCGGGCGCATCAGGGTGATCCAGCCGACCCGGCCCTTCACTTCAAACGAAACGGCTTCGCTCATGTCTTCTCCTTGATCCAGTATCCAAATGCCAACAGCGTGTCTGGCTGGATGCCAAGGTACGTCAGGGCGAAATCGGCCTGCCCCTCCCCTTGCGGACGTGGACCACGCGCGCGTGTCATCGACGCGCGCTTTGTGCCGGATATCGCACGTCGCCTCGGCACGCGGCCGGTAGTACCGCTACTTTTCAAACAGGGAGATGCAACGCCATAATGTGCAGGCACGCCGCCCCCTCGGCCGGCACATCCGTGCCAGCGCCAAGGCAAATCCATCCACGCAAGCATCCGCGATGAATCCCGACAACCTCCTGGTGGCGACAAAGTTTTCTCCGCCGCGCATCAGCCCGCGCCACATTCCGCGTGAGCATCTGCTGGCCCGCCTGCGCGACACGAAGTACTGTGCGGCCACGCTCATCACCGGTGGCGCCGGCTTCGGCAAGACCATCCTGCTGGCGCAATGGCGGCAGGAACTGATGAAGACGGGCATCGACGTCGCGTGGCTGTCGCTGAGCCATGACGACAGGCAGTTTCCAAGCTTCTGCACCTACCTGCTCGGGGCGTTCCAGCGCCTGGGCATGCACGCGGATGACGTCGTACCGGACCCTGCCGGCAGCGAGCAGTCGATGGAGGCGCTGGTGGCCGTTGCGACAAGCGCGATGGAGGAGATCGACCGCGAGCTCTACCTGCTCATCGACGACTACCAGCACGTGGAAGCGCCGGCCGCGCACCGGCTGATGCAGAAGCTGCTGGACCATTGCCCGGCCAACCTGCATATCGTGCTCGCGTCGCGCACCATGCCGCCGCTCAGCCTCGGCCGCCTGCGCATGCGGGGCCAGATCTCGGAGATCGACTTCGCCGAACTTCCGTTCGACCTGGAAGAGACCCGTGCCTTCTTCGACCAGAACCTCAGCACACTGAAGCTGACCGCCGACGAAGTGCGCCTGATCCACGACCTCACCAGCGGCTGGCCGGCGAGCCTGCAGCCGGTCGCGACCATGCTGCGCATCCGGCCCGCCAAGCGCGCCAACCTGCGCTCGCTGCTGTGGAAGTCGGCCGACCTGCAGTCCTACCTGGCCGAAGACGTGGTGGCCTACCTGCCGCCTGACCTGACGTCGTTCATGGAAAAGCTGTCGGTGTTCCGGCGTTTCAATGCCGGACTCGCGCAAGCGGTCACCGACAATCCCGACGCCGCCGACCTGATCAAGCGCGCCGAGGACGAGAACCTGCTGATCTATCGCGTGGAGACCGACGACCCCGCGCCGTGGTACCGCTTCCATCCGCTGTTCGGCGAGTTCCTCGCCCAGCGCCTGGCCCAGCCAGGCCAGGACGCCGTGGCCGACGTCCATCGCCGCGCCAGCCGCTGGTTTGCCGCGAATGAACTGCTGGTCGAGTCGGTGCGGCACGCCAGCCTCGGCGGCGACCTCGAATTCGCGGCCGACGCCATGGAGCAGGCCGCCACCAAATCGACCTGGAGCATGTCCTATATCGGACCGCTGCTGCACATGCTCGATCGCCTGCCGCCGGAGACACTGTTCTCGCATCCGCGCCTGTTCTTCCTCGGCTGCCTGGCCCATGCGTTCACCGGGCGCGCGGACAAGGCCGAACGCTGGCTCGAACAGATACGCCGTACCGACGCCGCGAAAATCCCGGCTCTGTCGTCCAAGTTCCCCATCATCGATTCATCCGTCGCCGTGCAGCGCGACGACATGCAGCGCGTCATCGAAGTGCTGGAGCCCCTTTGCAATGCGCCGATGGAGAACGCGTCGCTGCGCTATGTGTGCCTGGCGGGGCTGGTGGTCGCCTATCTCGCCGTCGGCCGACTCGACGACGCGCGCACGCTGTTCGACCAGAATCCGATTCCCCCCGAAGACCGCGAGAACGACATGGCCATGGTCTTCGAGAACCAGCGCGCGCAGACCTGCCTCGTCGAAGGCGACATGCGGGAAGCGGAGCGCCTGGGCGCGGGCATCCTGGCCCGCGCGGAGGCCACGTTCGGCCGTGCCTCGCTGCCCGCGAACCTGTGCGCCGCGACGGTCGCCTTTGCCTGCTACGAGCTGGACCGCATCGACGAAGCGCGCGACGTGTTGGCGAACCGCGCCGGTATCTCGCAATCGTCGTGGCCGGACGTGATGATGCAATCCTCGCTCTGCCGCGCGCGCCTCGATTTCCTGCAGGACGCGCCGGAAACCGCCCTCGCCTTCCTGGAGGCGCAGGCATCCCACTTCCATCTTCTCGGCTTGGACCGAGCCCTCGCCTACATGCTCGCCGAGCAGGTCAATATCCTGCTGATCATCGGCGAACACCGCCGCGCGGCAGAGCTGGCCGTGCGGCTGGAAGCGCTGCGCAAGGTCCATGCGCAGGCGACCGGTGCGCTCGCCCAGATCCCCGCGATCGCGGCACTGGTGCGCGCGCAACTGGCGCTGGCGGACTCCAACCCGCGGGTGGCGCTGGACGCCCTGGCCGAAGTGCGCGAGTTTTGCGAGAAGCACGGGCGCGCCCGGCACGTGGTCCGTCTCGAACTGCTGGCCGCCGTAGCGCATGACCGCCTGCAACAGGACGCCGAGGCGGTACGTAGCCTGACGTCGGCGGTGACCCGCGCCGCGAAGCTCGGGCTCGTGCGCACACTGCTCGACATGAAGGACCAGATAGCCGGCCCGCTGGCCCGCATGCAGAAAGATGACAGCCTGCCGCCGCCCGTGTCGCGCTACCTCGCCGACATCCTGGCGAGGATGACGCCGGGCACCGCCAGGCCGGACACGGCGCCCGCCAGCCCGGCTGCAAGCGCCGGCGCCCGCATCGCCCCGGACGCCGAGCGCGGCCCCCTGACGCCGCGCGAGCTGGAGATCCTCTCGCTGATCGCGGAAGCCATGTCGAACAAGCGGATCGCGCTGACGCTCAACATCACCTTCGGCACGGTGAAGTGGAACGTGAAGAACATCCTGGCCAAGCTGGGTGTGTCCAGCCGCTATGACGCGATTGCGCTGGCGCGGCAGCGGGGGTTGCTGAAGTAGTCTGGCAGAACCGAAAAAAGGCCAGCTCTTGGCTGGCTCCAGGCTGCTGACAAAGTCAGCGAGCCGCATGATGTCCCCCTCTCCCCCGACCCCTCTCCCATGTATGGGAGAGGGGAGAAACCGCTGCGGTAGAGGAAGGTTTGTCAGCAATCTTCCTTTCGTCTGCGATGTTTCGCGCTCAGCGCGCCGCGAGACTGCGCGAGATGATCACCTTCTGGATATGGCTGGTGCCCTCGTAGATCTTGGTCACGCGAGCATCGCGGTAGTAGCGTTCGACCGGGAAGTCGGTCAGGTAGCCATAGCCGCCGTGGATCTGGATCGCATCCGAGCACACCTTCTCGGCGATCTCGCTGGCGTACAGCTTGGCGATCGATGCTTCCTTTGCGCACGGCACCCCGGCGGCTTGAAGGCGGGCGGCGTGCAGCGTGTACTGGGTTGCCACGTCCACCCTGGTAGCCATGTCGGCCAGGTCAAAGGCCACGCCCTGCAGGTTGATGATCGGCGCGCCATACGCCTCGCGCTCCTTGGCGTATTGCACGGCCGCTTCCAGTGCGGCACGCGCCACGCCGCAGGCCACGGCGGCGATGCCGATGCGGCCTTCGGACAGCATGCTCATCACGCGCTTGTAGCCGGCGCCCTCTTCGCCGATCAGGTCTTCCGCCGCCACGCGATGGTCGTCAAGCTGGATCGCGGCGACCTGCGCCGAGCGCTGGCCCAGCTTCTCCTCGACACGGGTGACGGTATAGCCGGGCGCGCGTGGATCGACGATAAACAGGCTCGGCCCCTTCTTGCCTTCGGGGGTTTCGGTGATGGCCGCAATGCAAATGCCGGCGCCGGCTTCATTGCCGTTCGAGATGAATTGCTTGCTGCCGTTCAGCACATAGTGGTCGCCTTCGCGGCGCGCCGTGGTGCGGAAGGCGCCGGTATCCGAGCCCGCCTGCGGCTCGGTCAGCAGGCCGGCCACGATGGTCTCGCCCGATGCCATGCCGGGCAGGTACTTGCGTTTCTGTGCGTCGGAGCCCGCATGGGCCACCACGCCGGCCAACCCGTTGTGGACGTGCATGATGGTCGCAAAGCCTGCATCGGCGGCCGCGAATTCGATGACCGCGAGGCAGTACTCCACGAAGGTCGCGCCAGAGCCGCCGTATTCCTCGGGCACGTGCATGCCGAGGAAGCCCAGCTCGCCAACCGCCTTCAGTTCGCTGCGCGGCCACGCGCCCGTTCGGTCGCGCTCGGCGGCGGTGGCGGCCACCACCTCCTGGGCAACCTTGCGGGCGGCGTCGCGGATCATGACTTCCTGCTCGCTCAGGAGCACGGACGATGTATCGCTCATTTTCTCTACCTCTTCTCGGATTCGTTCAGGCAATCGGCCAATCAGACCAATCAGGCCATTCAGGCAAACACGCGTACGATGGACTCCGCCACGCAGGCGGGCTTGTCGGCGCCTTCCATCTCGACGCTCATTTCATAGGTCAGCTGCGCACCGTTGTTGTCGAGCTGCTCGAAGCTTGCCAGCCGGAAGTGCGCGCGCAGGCGGCCGTTGACCGGCACGGGGCTGAGGAAGCGCACCTTGTTCAGGCCGTAGTTGACGCCCATCCTGACGTTCTGGATCGCGAACGCCTTCTGCGAAAAAATCGGCAACAGGCTAAGCGTCAGGAAGCCGTGCGCGATGGGCGCGCCAAAGGGGCCCTCGGCCGCGCGCTCCGGATCAACGTGGATCCATTGGTGGTCACCGGTCGCGTCGGCGAAAGTATTGATGCGCTGCTGGTCGATCAGGACCCAGTCGCTGGTGCCGACTACCTCTCCCACCAGGGATTGCAGTTGGGCGATGGTTTCGTAGGTCTTCATGTTGTCTCGCTCGTCATGAGTGGGGGAAAGGTGGTGGCGTGGCACTTCGCCGCTTCGTATCAGGCCGCGCCGGCGCGAAGCTGCGCTTGCAGGGCCGTCGCACAGGCCGCTTCGTGGCTGTCACTGCTGCCCAGTAGCAGGTCCGCCACCACGGCGCGCTTGTAGTAATGGCCGACCGCGTACTCCTCGGTCATGCCGATGCCGCCATGCAGCTGGATGCCCTGGCCGCAGACGAACTTCGCGGCCCGGCCGATCAGCATCTTGGTGGCCGACAGCGTCTTGTGCCGTGCCGCGGCATCGTCATTGGCCAGCGATGCCAGCGCCGCATGCAGCATGGAGCGCGCCACCTCCAGCTCGGCGGCCATCTCGGCCATGCGGTGCTGCAGGGCCTGGAAGGACCCGATCGGCACGCCGAACTGCTGGCGGGTCCTGAGGTAGTCGGCGGTGAGCTCGATGGTCTTTTCCATCACGCCGATCAGTTCCGCGCACAGAACGACGGTGCCGCTTGCCAGGCCGGCACGCAGCGCAGGGAGTCCCTGCCCCGGCTCGCCCAGCACGGCTTGCGCCGATACCCGCACGCCATCGAACGCCAGTTCCTCGACCCAGCTGCCGTCGTGCAGCGGCAAAGCCCGCCGGTTCAGGCCCGGCGTGTCGGCCTCGACCTGCAACAGCGTGATGCCCTGCGTGCCCGGCACGACGGCGGAAACGATGAATGCGTGCGCGTCGACAGCACCCAGCACGAGCGACTTCGTGCCGTGCAGCACATAGCCGTCACCATCGCGCGCGGCGCGCAGCGACACCGGCTCCGGCATGCCGCGCGATGCCGGTTCGCTGTAGGCCAGCGCGATGCGCAGCGAGCCGGCGGCGAGCTGCGGCAGCTGGGCCGCCTTTTGCGCCTCCGTGCCGCCGGCCAGCAGGGTCTGCGCCGCCATGACGGCACAGCCGAGATAGGGCTCGACAACCAGTCCTCGCCCCATTTCCTGGGCGATGATCGCGGTATCGAGCAGCGTGCCGCCCAGGCCGCCATACGTCTCCGGCAGCGCGGCCATCAGCCAGCCGTTCTCCGCGAACAGGCGCCAGTTGCCGTCGCTGCCGCTACCGCCCGCCTTTAGCAGCGCGGTGCGCGCCTCGAAGGTGTACGCCTTGTCGATGAAGCGGCGCACGCTGTCCTGCAGCAGTTGTTGTTCCGAAGTCAGATCGAAGTTCATGCCATGTCCTTTGCGACGGACCCAGCGTCATCATCGCTGTCCTGCCAGTCGCTTAAATTTCGCTGCTGTCGCTCGCGCCGGGTTCTTCCGGAGGCCTCCGCGTACAGGCTTGCACGACCATCTTAGGGAGACAGGCCGGCTTTCCTCCCCTCCCTTTTTTGCGGGGGGGGGCGGTGCATCGGCGGCTACCCGCCAGGCACAGGGCGACGGCGACGCAGCCGCAAGCGCCCCAGCGCATCCAGTTCGCCTTGGTCCCGCGTCTTGAAGAAGCCGTCCGGCGTGAGGCTGTCGGCAGTCTTCTCGCTTGCCTTGTAGTAGCCCATCATCTGGCCCGGGCTCTTGACCAGGACCTCCCCATTCCCGGCAATCCGGCATTCCACGCCCGGGTTGCACAAGCCGACATAGCCCTCGCAACCCTGCCCAGGAAGCGTCAGGTGCGAATAGCCGAAGTTCTCCGGCAGGCCGTAGCCGACGATCAGCGTCAGCCCGGCCGCGCGGTACCACGCCTGCACTTCGCGCGGCACCGGCTCGCCGGCCACGAAGGCAACCCTGGCCTGGTCTAGCCCGATGCGGCGGCGCTGCAGCCGCCGCAGGCCACGCGACAAGCCGGGCACGGCGAGCAGCCAGCGATGCAGGCGCGGCGGCACGTAGCGGCTGAACGGCAGCCCGCACAACGCCCAGGCGCGCGGTATGACATGGAAGAGGGTCGGCCTGGCGCGGCTCAGGTCCTGCAGGATGGTGTCGGGCCGGTCGTAGAAGAACACGCGGTAGCCGAAGCACAGCGACGCGCATTCCACGACCAGCCTGCCGGCGCACTGCGACAGCGGCAGGTAGGCGAGCAAGCGGTCGGCGGACGTGCGCCGATGCTGCTGCGGCAGCAGGTCGTTGAGGGCGCGCGGCACCTCGCACAGGGTGCGGAAGCGGTGCATCACCCCTTTCAGGCGACCGGTGCTGCCCGGTACGTAGACGATCGTGGCGAGTGCGGCCGGGTCCGGCAACTTGACGGTCCGCAGCCGCGGCGTGGCCGCGACGATCGTGTACCACGTCTTGCCCCGCCCCGGACCCGCCTGGGGCAAGCGGATGACCGGTATGTCCTGCGGCACCGCCGCTTCGGCTTCACGCCAGCGCGCGGCGTTCCCTGAAGGCCGGCCGACGAACACCAGGCGCGCCTCGCTGTGGCCCAGAACGTAGGCCACGCCGCTCCGGTCGGTGTCCGCGGACACGGTCACGCTGACATGGCCGGCGATCCAGATCGCCAGGTCCGCGATGATCCAGTGGGCGCTGTTCTCCCCGAGGATGGCGATCGCCGACCGGGGCGGCAGGTCCAGCGCCAGCAGGTGCGAGGCCATGCGCCTGGCCTCGTCCGCGACCTCGCACCAGCGGTAGTCGAGTACCGTGCCGTCCGGCTGGGGCTGTGTCAGGTACACCGCGAACGGTGACTCTTGCTCGCGTCGCAGCAGGCAATGCACGGGTGTCGGCAGGGATTGCGGATCAGGCATGGCGGCGGTTCTTTTTCGACGGTCGATGGCGCAATGGCGGCGCGGCCCACGCGGGCCTGCATGCCGCAGGGTTTCGCTGACCCGAGGTTAGCGACGGCGGCGGGGACCGCGCCCCTCTCACGTCGGGAGGGATGCCGTGGCCCCCGCGCTCACCCGCTACCCCTGGCAGCCCCTTCCCCTCTCCTCAGGAGAGGGGAAGGGCAAAAAAACGAGGCCCTACACTGCTCCGGCCAGATCACAGAAAGAAGATCACGGAGACAGCGATGAAAATGGACTTCGCCCGCGTCATGGGGCAGATAGCCGTGCAGTTTGCCGACCAGGAGGCCTTGGTCAATATCGAGCGCGGACGGCGCTACACCTTCCGCGAACTTCACCGGTTGACCAACCGCATCGCCAACATGATGCATACCCGCCTTGGCCTGCGCCGCGGCGATGTCGCCCTGTGCATCCTCGAGAACGACAATCTCTCGCTGATGCACGCGTGGACGGCCTTCAAGAGTGATGTCGCGTTCGCCCACACCAACATCCGCGACGCTTTCGACGAACACCGCTGGCAGGTCGAGTTCATCCGACCCAGGGTTGCCTTTATCGAGACCGCGCTGCTGGACCGCTATGGCGACATGCTGCGCGAGCGAGGCGTGGTCGTGGTGTGCATGGATGCGCCACAGGTGCTGCGCGAAGGTATGCACCACTTCTGGGACCTGCTCGACGGTGTCGGCGACGTCGAGCCCGGCATCCAGTCCGATACCGGCACGGACCTGTTGATCTACCGTTTCACCGGCGGCACCACGGGACGGAGCAAGTGCGCGCAGTACACCATCGACAACTGGCTCGCGGCACGCGACACCATGTACGCGGACCCCGAGCAGAGCGTGGCGCTGAACCACCGCACGCGCTATCTGCACATCGCGCCGGTCAGCCATGGCTCGGGCCTGTCCTTTCTGCCGACGCTGTTTCGCGGCGGTTGCACCCTGACGCAGAACGCCGCCGATCTGAAGGCCTGGTGCCGCAACGTCGAAGCGGAGAAGGTGACCACCACGCTGATGGTCCCGACGCTGGTGAACGTCCTGCTCGAACTGCCCGAAGCCACGCAGCATGACCTGAGCAGTCTTCGTACGCTCTACTATGGCGCCGCGCCCATGAGTCCCGCCAAGCTGGGACAGGCGCAACAGCGCTTTGGCAATATCTTCTTCCAGCTCTATGGCGCAACCGAATGCGCGCAGGCGGTCTGCACCCTGACGCAGTCCGATCACCTGACCGCCGTCGAGACGGGCCGGCTCGCTTCGGCTGGCCGACCGACCATCGGCATCGAGATGCGCATCGTGGACGAAGCGGGCAACGACGTCCCGCCCGGCGCCACCGGCGAGATCTGGCTGCGCGGCCGCGGCACGATCAGCGGCTACCACGGCAACCTGGAAGGCACGGCATCGGAGTTCACCGACGGCTTTTGGAAGTCAGGCGACCTGGGGTATATCGACGACGCCGGCTACGTGTTCATCGTCGACCGCAAGAAGGACATGATTATCAGCGGCGGGTTCAACGTGTACGCCGTGGAGGTGGAGGCATCACTGAACGCCCATCCCGCCGTTTCCATGTCGGCCGTCGTCGGGATTCCGCACGATAAATGGGGCGAGGCGGTGCATGCGGAAGTCGTGCTGAAGCCCGGCTCCACGGTCAACGCCGACGCGTTGATCGAACACGTCAAGGACCGGCTCGGGCGTTTCAAGGCGCCCAAGACCATCGCCATGGTCGAGGCGCTGCCGGTCAGCGCGGTCGGCAAGGTGCTGCGCCGGCGCGTGCGGGAGAAATACTGGACGGACCAGCCCCGGCGGGTGTCCTGACAAGCCACTGGCATCTGGCGGCACCCGCTTCGGGGGAGGTGCCGTGCCCGCCGGCCAGCCAGCCAGCGAAGACCGTCTTCGCGCTTGATCTCCGCGTTGCTTGACGCTCCGGCTTCTTGCCGGAGTCTTTTTTGCCTATCTTTCCAGGCCCGTGCCACCCGGTTCCCGCAGCACCCACGTCACTCGTCTGAACTACTTCCACTACCAGCCCGTCACCACGCGCTGGCTGGACAGCGACGCCAATGGCCAGGTCAACAGCGTGGTGCACTACGGCTACGTCTCCTGCACGCCGGTCAGCCCAGGCTGCGCGCAATGATCAGCTTCTGGATATGACTCGTACCCTCGTAGATGCGGGTCACGCGCACGTCGCGCAGGTAGCGCTCCACCGGGAAATCCGTGAGGTAGCCATAGCCGCCATGGATCTGCAATGCGTCCGAGCAGACGTCTTCGGCCATATCGCTCGCGTACATCTTGGCCATCGCCGCCTCACGCGTGCAATCGACGCCGGCATCGGCCAGACGCGCAGCGTGCAGGCAGTACTGGAATGCGGTCTCGACGCGGGTCGCCATATCGGCCAGGTCGAATGCCACACCTTGCAGCTGGTTGATCGGCGCACCGTAGGCCTCGCGCTCGGCGGCATAGGTAGTCGCGGCCTCCAGTGCTCCGCGCGCTGCGCCGGCGGCAATGAAGGCAATGCCGATGCGGCCGTCGGACAACGAACTCATCACCGTGCGATAGCCCTGCCCTTCCGCGCCCAAAAGGTCGCCCACTGGAGCGCGGTAGTTTTCCAGCGCGATCTGCGCGGTATGCGCGGTGTGCTGGCCAAGCTTTTCCTCGATGCGGGTCACCACGTACCCGGGCTGCTTCGGATCGACAAGGATCGTGCTCGCGCCCTTCTTGCCGGCCGTCTTGTCCGTCAGTACGAATGCGATGCCGACACCGGCTTCGTTGCCGTTCGAGATGAACTGCTTCGCGCCATTTAGCACATAGTGATCACCATCGCGCACGGCGGCGGCCCGCAGTGCAGCCGTGTCGGACCCCGCATGCGGCTCGCTCAGCAGGAAGGCGCCGATCGACTCCCCGCTCGCCATAGCGGGCAGGTAGCGCTGCTTCTGCGCCTCGGTAGCGTGTGCGGCGATGGTCGCGGCGACGAAGTTGTGCACGTGCACGATGGTGGCCAGTCCGGCATCCACCGAGGCGAACTGATGCTGCGCCAGGCAAAATTCCAGCAGGCCAGCACCGGTGCCGCCATAAGCCTCGGGCACCAGCATTCCCATGAAGCCGAGTTCGCCAAGGACTTTCAGTTCGTCGCGCGGCCACGCGGATGCGCGGTCACGGGCCGCGGCCGTGGGGGCGATCAGTTCGGCGGCCAGCCGGCGCGCCGAATCGTTGATCAGGATCTGTTGCTCGGTAAGAAGTGCGGTATTGATGTCTGCCATGGCGGTGATGGTTTGAAGTCCAGTCGTACAGTGGCGGTGCGCGGTGATACGGCCGCGCATTCCGCAGGAAATACAGGGTCCGGCGGGCTCGGTGCGGGACGCTTGCCCGGCGCGGCATAGAGCGCCGGAAGCGCCCTTTCCCCTCCTGTGAATGGAGGGGGGTGGCATACACGCGCCCACGGCACGGCGGCCGCCTCGCGAAGGTCCAGCGCACAGCGGGCGAGTTCCAGCAGCAGGCCGTGCCGGTCATGGATCAAGGCGTGCGCCGCGTGCCGTTTGACCCGCTCTAGCCGTTCGAGCCGCTCCAGCAGCAGGTCGCGCCATTGCCGCAACGCCAGAAGCGCCGGCGATGCGCCATCGGCGTCGGCCTCCGCGGCCAGGTACTCAGCGATGCCGGCGTCCTGCGTCATGCCACCCTCCGTGCTGTTGCTGTTGCTGTTGCTGTTGCTGTCGCTGTTGCTGTTGCCGCACACGGCTCAGGCGGACATTACGGGGCGCCTGGCGCGGTACCACGCCACACTGTCCGCATCGACCTGAACCTCGAGCTCGCCGAGCGCATCCAGGTAGTTCAGGTGGGCCATGGCTTCGCCTGTGGCGAGTGCGTACTGCAGCGCGTCGCAGCCCTTCACGGGAGTGGCGAACAGCACGGCGAACAGGTCGACAACGCGCCGTGGTTCGCGCAGTGCCTCGCGCAACCGCGCGACGCCCCGCCACAGGGCCTGTTCCAGACGGTCGATGCGCGCGTGGAGCCCCTCGAACGGTTCATTGTGTGCTGGCAGCACCAGCGCCTCAGCCGGCACCCTGCCCCGGATGCGCGCGAGCGATGCCTGCCAGCCCGCAAGCGGATTGGCATCCGGCTCCATCGGGTGCACCGATACATTGGACGAGATGCGCGGCAGGACCTGGTCGCCGGCAATCATCACACGCAGGTCGCGTGAATACAGGCACGCATGCTCGGGCGTATGACCCTCCCCGATCACCACCTGCCAGTCGTGAGTGCCGATGCGCAAGATTGCGCCATCTTCTATCCGGCGAAAGCTGCCCGGCAGACGCGAGACCACCTTGCCCGCACGGCCAAAGCGGTTCCGGTAGCCGGCAAGCGCCGCTTCGCCCCAGCCGGCGCGCCGATAGAACGCAAGGCCTTCAGGCGGCGCTTCCTGTCCGACTTCCGCGACCATGGCGAGGCTGTGCAGGTATTCCAGCCGTGTCATCCACAGGCGGCACCCGAACCGCTCGGCAAGCCAACCGGCCATGCCGACGTGGTCCGGATGCTGGTGCGTGACAAACACGCGCGTGACCGGTCGCCCGCCGAGGGGGCCGGCCAGCAGCGTTTCCCACGCTTGTGCGGTTTCCGGCGACAGCATGCCGGTATCGACGATCGCCCAGCCGTCGCCGTCCTCGATGGCCCAGACATTGATGTGCTTCAGCACATTGGGCAGTGACAGGCGCATCCACAGCACGCCGGGCGCGATCTCGATGGCCTGGCCGGGCCCCGGTGCGTCGCCGCATGGATAGTGCAGCCTGGTGACCGGCTGACCGAAGTGCTCGGAATCAGGGCGATACATGTGGGGACTTCCGCAGTAGAACCATCTCGGCGACCAGCGGGGCCGAATGGGTTCGGGGTGAACATTGCCGGTGGCCTTCACGTAGTGCGCAGCCACCCTCCTTCTGTGCTTACGATGAAAGGTAGCCGGCGGGCCGGTCGCCATGCCCCTCCCTTTCAGACAGGGGTGGAAGTCTCGTGCCTGATCATGCCCGCCGCATTCGGGGCGTCTGTTGTTGTGTTCCGCTAACACACTGGTGAAATCCCTCAGCCCTGCGCACTTGGGACGCGCCATTCTGTGGGCATCGCGGTGCATGGCGACATCGGGGCGACACACCTGGCCTCGCGTCCGCCGCCACCCACCCCTCCCCCCCCTTTTTGATAGGCGAAGGGCAACCGCGCCGTCTCTACTGTCAAAGCGCGCCGGTGGCCTGACTGACGGGCAGCGCCAATTGGCGTATCGCACGGCCGGCCCTAGACAGGCACAAGCCTGCGTCGACAAGACAGAGACCAAAGGAAAAAAGGAGACTTCCGAGCATGAAGACATCGCTTATCGCCCTGGCAGCGCTCAGCGCAGCGGCAGGGGCGGCGAATGCCCAGACGAGCGTGACGCTGTATGGGGTGATTGACACGGGTATCGAGTACATCAACCGGGTCGCCTCCGCGCCGAGCGCCCTGTCGCCGACGAACGCCCTAAGCGGCGTTGCTCCCGTTGGCTCGCGGGTCGCCATGAATGGCAACGGCGGCCTGTCGGCCTCACGCTGGGGCCTGCGCGGCGTGGAGAACCTCGGCGGCGGCCTGACGGCATCTTTCGTGCTGGAAAGCCAGTTCACGCCCGATACGGGCGCATTCGCAGGCAATACCGGTATCTTTAACCGGCAGGCGTTCGTCGCACTGGCCAACCAGTACGGCAAGATCGGCTTCGGCAAGCAGTACTCGAGCCTCGCTGAGGGCATGCTGAACTTTTCCCCGACCCGCGCCGCGCCGGCCTACGAGCCGGGCGTGTGGTGGCTGGGCGTGAACTACCGGCCTGCCAACACCATCAAGTACACGGGCAGCTTCGGGGCGCTTTCCGTCGCAGCCCACTACTCTTTCGGGACGGGGACCGCGCTGACGTCGCTCAGCGGCGGCGGCCTTCTTTACGGCGGCGGCCTCGGTGAAACGCCGGGGGCCTGGAAAGACAACACGGCCTGGGGCGCTTCGGCGATGTATCTGGGCGAGAACATCGGGGTTGGTGTCGGCTACGACGAGTGGCACCCCGCTGTCTCCATGGGCAGCCCCGGCAAGGTACGCAAGCTTGCCGCGGCCGGCAGCTATACCACGGGTCCGCTGAAGTTCACCGCCGGCTATCGCTGGGGCGACCAGACCTACGCGAACGGCAACACCGGCATGCGCGACGATTACTGGTTCGGCGGCGTGACCTACCGCTTCACTCCGGCGTTCGACGTCCAGCTCGCCTACTTCTACACGAACATCAAGCAGCTGGCCCTGACCAACACTTCCGCCCCCACCAACCCGGCGAACCCACAGCAAGTGAGCCTGGTGGCGGACTACGCTTTCAGCAAGCGGACCGACATCTACCTCACCACAGCTTGGGCGCACAATGGCAGCCTTGCCAACGACGGCCCGTTCACCGGCTACCTGTTCAACTATGCCTCGGCGCCAGGCCAGAAGAACATGATCGGCGTGATGGCTGGTGTCCGTCATATCTTCTGAGTCCCACGACATGACACGGTCGCCGCCGGTATGCTGCGGCGACAGTGTTCCGATAGCATTTCAGATCTCAATGATCCTGCAAAAAGCCATGGTACTCAACCGTATGTCACGTACTGCACAGCCTTCGGTCCGCAACCGGCGCACCTTCCCCTCGAACTCCACGCGCCTGGCCGTCGAGTGCGGCTTCGGCGCCAGCATTATCGCGGTAGTCCATTTGTAGATCGTGGACATCACGGTATCTGTTGGACAGACCGCTTTGGTGAAGACTTCGGCCTTTCGGAACCGAGGCTAGAACGGCGGCTAAGGGTCGGTCAGCGACCGCTGGCCGACGCGCACACTGGATCTCCCTCCAACTGGAAGGAGATCGTCATGAAGACGTCGAATGGTCACGCCGGCGGCCGCACGCCGTGGAACAAAGGCAAGCTTACCGGACAGAAGCCACCGTTGAAGCTTCCTGAAATCTGGGCAATCCGTACTAGGTTGCAAATGGCATCGAACATTCGCGAGCTTGCTATGTTCAATCTCGCGATTGATAGCAAACTGCGCGCTTGCGACCTAACCCGGTTGCTCGTTCGAGACATCTGTCAGGGTAGCCACGTCGGGTCGAGAGCGGTGGTCACGCAACAGAAGACGCAACGGCCGGTGCGATTCGAAATCACGGAGCAGACTCGTCAGAGTGTAGAAGCCTGGATCAAGGCCCGCGAACTGACTCTCGCCGACTATCTGTTCCCAAGTCGACTGCATGCGTCGCCGCATATTTCTACGCGCCAATATGCGCGCATGGTCCACAGATGGATCGCCTCCATCGGACTCGACGATACGGCGTACGGCACCCACACGCTGCGCCGCACAAAGGCTTCATTGATTTATCGTCGAACGAAAAACCTTCGGGCAGTGCAATTGTTGCTCGGCCATACCAAACTCGAGAGCACTGTTCGCTACCTCGGCATAGAGGTAGATGACGTCCTCGAAATGGCAGAACAAACGGAGGTGTAAGGGCGATTAGCCGGCGAGCCGATGGCCAATGATTTCGGCGTCTCCACGCCGACGACCTTTGCCGCATTCAGCGTCGCCCTGGTGGTGTCGGCATTGCTGGGACCCGCCCCCCGCATGAGCTATGGTTCGATTGCTTTCGAACGACCGCACTGAGACGGTTCCCTGCCACTCGAAGCGAAGTCGCTGACTGGCGGAGATGGGTCGGCTACGGAAGTCCGGCCCGGCAGTGACGCCTGGTGGCCGCCAGACTTCCGGATTCGGCCAATCAAAGCCGCTGGCTCCTCCTGCCGTAGGCGGCCGAGCCACAAACGAGAGCGGACTTCGGCGACGGCGTCGACAAGTAAGTGTTGCGCTTCTATATGCGTCCCCATGATCGCACTAATTCCGCTGCAGCCTCGAAACAAGAAACTAGATCTGGATCGAACTGCCCCCCAGACTCGTCACGAATTCGCCGCATTGCCTCTCGCCCGTCGAGGCCATCTTTGTAGGGACGTGCACTGACCAGTGCATCGTAGGTGTCGGCTAACGTGACCAAGCGCGCTACAAGTGGGATCTCGCTGCCCTTGATGCCTAGAGGGTAGCCGCCGCCGTCCCAACGTTCATGGTGGTGAAGAACGGCCATTCTAATCATGCTCAGATGCGCCGAAAGCGGCTCATTTTCACGTTCCGCGCATCGCACAATCGCGCTGCCTATTGCCGAGTGAAGTTTGACTACCTCATATTCTGCAAGGTCAAGTCTTTCGCACTTATGAAGAATTTCCGGCGGAATGCAAAATTTACCGATATCGTGATATCTGGCACCTGCCACAATCGATATTGAATCCGGCCCAGTACATATCGCTGCATGAACGCCAGCGTGCTCCATACAATGCAGCATGGCCTTGACGAGTCGCGCGGTTCGACAGCCATGGCGGACGATCTCAATATCGTCCATACGGTATGTCTTGATGTCGAGGTCTTCACCAAGATTCCTGTGAAGGCTGGCCGAGAAAGACCTGGTTTGATTGAAGAGGATTCGATGAGCGGCATCCACGACCTACCTCCCTTATCAAGCCAACAAGGATGCACCCGATCCGCTTACGCTGTTGTTGTGGAAGCGGATCCGACACACTGCTATTGCTGATAGTAGGAGAGCGAGGTGATCGCGCATTCGCAGCGGAGTGGCTGATCTGGCATGTCTTCACGAAAAGCATATGAAAATTTCGAAGACGAGAATGTTAGAAAACTTACTTCGCTATCCCATAGATCTTTGATTGAATGATCTTCAGTCCTCAAGAGTTCATATGCCAGCACGTCCAACGCCCTGGCTAGAAACAAAAATTCCGAGGAGGCTGCCATGTCAGCAAAGGGCGTTCAAGGCGCGCTATTCGCCTTCTGCTCGATCGTCGTCGCGACGACGGCAGCGCTCGGCGCGGAGCGCGCCGAAGATCGCCCACCGCGAGGCGCCTACATGGCCAGTCAATGCAAGGATGCTCGTGCATGCCCGTTATTCGATGATGTATATGCCACTACTCCGCCTTTCCGGCATGCCCTCTCCTTAAGCCTGCGGCATGGAAGATTGCAAGTGCCAGATTGGGTGAAAGCTAAGCTGGAGCACAATCGCAATGGCCCTGCGGATGACGTCGCTGGCAGTCTAATGGATACCGCGTCGCCAATGCTGCCTCTGCGGATCGATGGACGCTCGTATCTGCTCGGCAGGATGATGGACCCTGCCAATGCCCAGCATCGCATCGTCGCGCTGTACGACACAACGCGCGGTTCAATTACCGTCCGCTACTTCGATGAGAAAGGGAAGACCGCACTGTTTGGGGACACCACCGAGATCCTGGTCAAGGTAATCACCGACTACGTCAATCCGGATTCTCCGTTTTCCCGGTCCGCTAACCGCACCGATGTCTCCTTGCCCATCCCCGTAAGCAGCAAGCAGTAACGCGTTGGAGTTACACCGAAGCGGATTGCGATTGAGCTTCCCGTTTTCGCGGTGCGATGAAGCTGTTGCTAGCGCGTCAAAAGGGAGGAGAAGCGCGATGACGACTGTTCGCGAAAGAGCGGTAAAGAACACCAGGCGCTCGTCTGGGGCCGGGCGGCTTCCAAGACCCTGCTGTCTGGTGCTCGGTGTTGCCGTCGCGGGCTTGACCGCGGAAGCGGAAGCACAGACATGCGCGACGATCGGTACGGGCCAGGTTTCCGCCACGAATGTTTGCACTGTGGGCGCGCCGTCCATCACCAGTACTGTGGCAAATCCGGTTGACGTGACCGCCAGCGGCGCCGGTGCCAATGTCACTGCCAACAGCGTCACGCTGGGTCTGTCAGTGGCCAACGCCATTGGCGCAAACGCCGACTCCGGCGCCCGAATCAACTTCAATGGCGGCGCGATCAACACCACATCGAATACAGCCGCGCTTGCAAATGGTCAGATCGGACTACGCGCAAGCGGAAGCGGAAGCTCGATCTTCGCGGATGCCGTAGTGATCAACATGCGCCCTGCTGCGGGGGTCTCCTTGACCGCCGTCCGGGCAGAGGCTGGTGGCGCGATCACGCTGACGAATAGCACTGTCAATATCGGGGGCGTTGGCAGTGGCAGAAACTTTAATCATGGATTGATGGCAAGCGGAGCCGGCAGCAGCATCTTTGCCACCGGTGTGAATGTTACCGCTGCATCGACGTTCTCCGACGCAGCACGCGCTGAACTGGGCGGCACGGTGACACTGATAAGCAGTACGCTTGCTGCAACGGGCGCAGGAAATGCCACAAACGGACCATCGGCCGCTGCCGCCGCGGTGTCGGGAGGAACGTTGGCGATCAGTGGGGCAAGCACCAGTCTGAGCGGGGGCGTCAACAATCAGTCTCACGGACTCTACGTCTCCGATGCCGGCTCATCGGCGACTGTATCGGACGCGATCATCACGGCAATAGGCGGCAGTGGCTCGACCGGTGTTTTCGTGGAGAACGCGGGCAGCGCCACCATCTCGGATAGCTCGATTAGTTCTGCGACTTACCGCGGCGTTTGGGCAAACGGCAGAGCGACCGTCAGTCTGACGAATTCCACGGTCACTACGCTCATCGCCAATGCAGTCGCCGCCGGCGATGGCGCCAGCGTGACCATCAACGGCGGCACCTTGGTAGGCAGCGGCCAGGTACCCACGCTCGCGGTCAGCGGCGTGAACTCGACGGTGACCACCAACAATGTCGCGATCCGCAGCAACGGCAACGCGAACGCGCCTGGGGTATATGTCGGGGGCGACGGCCTGGCGACAATCAATGGCGGCACGGTCGAGACGTTCGGCACGACCGAGCGCGCCCAGCGGGTCAAAGGCATCGCGGCCAATACCCCGAATGCGCGACTGGTCACCAACGATCTCATTATCCACACGCATGGGGGCGAAGCCATTGGTGTGGCTGCAGATGATGGAGGAAGTGTCTTCATAAATCGAACGTCGGTGGTGACCGATGGACGCAACGCTATCGGTGTCTATGCCGGTGTGGACCCCACCAAACCAGGCCAGGCCATCGTCGTCGCCAATGCATCAAGAATTGAGACCTTCGGTGAAATTGCTCACGGTGCCCAGGCACAAGCCCAAACATCGCTTGCCATCCCCGCAACGGTCACGCTAGGCGAAAACACGACTGTGCTCACCCATGACACTGGCGCGGTTGGCTTGCGTGCCATCCTTAAGGGGAAAGTCGAAGCCCTGCAAGGCAGCACGGTGACGACGGAAGGCGCGGCAGCGCATGGCATGTTCGCACTCGGCGAGCAGAGCTTAGTTCTGCTGAATAACGCTACCGTGACCACCGGGGGAATCTCGGCGCATGGTGGCCTCGCTCAGGATGGCGGACGGATCAGCGGAACGAGTGCTACTGTTACCGCGACAAACGCCAATGCCGCCGCCCTTTTCGTCGCCGGCGATCTCGCTCCTACGGCGGCAGATTTCACATCGTCTACGCTGACCAATCGCAGTGGGCCCACCATCGCGTTGGCTGGTTCGGCGACGGTCACGCTGGCCAACTCAAGGGTATCAGGCAGTGGTGAATGGCTAAGGGTTGGCACGGCCGCTGATTTCCCGAGCCTGCCGGGAGCGGAGGACCCCGTTGGCAGGCCAGAGTCCGTGGCGCCCGGAGATGATCCCTCGACACCTCCAGCCCTGCTGTCGATTTCGGCAACGGGTACATCGTCGCTTGTCAAGAAGCCGCTTGCTTTACCCGGACTCGCTACCGTCGATGCGTCTGGCTCCACGTTGAGCGGCTCCGCCTTAACAGTCTCAGGCAGCACATCGAATGTCACCTTGCGCAATGGCTCCGAGTGGGACATGACAGGAAGTTCGAACCTCACGAACCTTACCAATGATGCGAGTCGAATTCTTTTCTCCTCACCGCTTGCCGGCGCGTTCAAGACGCTTACGGTGAGCAACTACACCGGTACCAATGGCGCATTGATCGGACTCAACACCGTGCTTGCGGCAGACAATTCACCTTCGGACAAGCTCGTCATGGATGGTGGAGTGGCCAGTGGCCTGACGGGCCTACGAATCACCAATGCGGGGGGCGCGGGAGCGGTGACGCAGGCAAACGGCATCATGGTGGTGGACGCCGTGAACGGTGCAACGACTACAGCAGGCTCTTTTGCGCTATCGGGCCGGGCCGTGGCCGGCCCATATGAGTATCGGCTATTCCGCGGCAGCGTAGATGGTTCGAATTCTGATGCGTGGTACTTGCGTTCGGAGCAAGCCGCACCGCCCACGCCTCCGGTTCCGCCAGCCCCGAATCCCAATGTCATCGTTCCGCTGTTTCGGCCAGAGGTAGGTGCATACCTAGCCAACCTGCGGCTCGCCGCCGGTTTCCTTGTGCACAGCCTTCATGATCGACTCGGCGAGCCACAATGGACGGAACAGCAGACGTTCGAGAACGACGATCAGCGCCGCGGCTCCGGCTGGGTACGCCTAGTGGGCAAGGACATCGGCTCCCGCACGAGTAGTGGCACCTTCGACGTGCAAAGCACGGCATGGATGCTGCAGTTGGGCACCGACGTGGCGCAGTGGTCAGTCTTTCGCGGAGACGACCGACTGCACGTGGGCGGCATGCTCGGCTATAACTGGGGATCGAGCACTGGCCGAGCCACCGGAAATCCCTTCAAAGCGGACAGCGACGTGCAAGGCGTGAACATCGGCGTCTATGGGACATGGTTTCAGAACGATAAATCGCGCCTCGGCTGGTACGCCGACCTGTGGGCGCAGTTCGGCTGGTTCACGAATCACGTCAATGGAGAGCTTCTGCCCTCCGCCAGCTATAGCTCGAAGGTTCTTGCGCTATCGGCGGAGGCAGGCTACGCATGGCTACCCAGTTTCACACGTGACTGGGTGATAGAACCGCAGGGGCAGATCATTTATGTTCACGGGTACCAGGGGACGTTCAACGAACCGACCGGCACGCAAGTGGGCGGTGCCGATTCGGATGGCGTCATCACCCGCCTGGGTGTGCGAATGCATCGCACCTGGATCGATGGCAAGGGCTACCGCTACCAGCCATACGTCACCTTGAACTGGTGGCATGACTCCGTGAATAACCAAATCGCGCTCAACAGCGTTGCCATGGGCGACCTGTATCCGAGCAACCGATACGAAGTGAAACTCGGCTTCGATTTGCAGGGAGGTCGCGGCTGGACAGGATGGAGCAACGTTGGCTGGCAATGGGGCTCCCAGTCCTATCACGCGCTTATTGGGCGGGTCGGTGTCAAGTACACATGGTGACGAAATTTTCCTCCGGTCGAAATGGCAATCGAGTTCTAGACGACGTCGCTCCCCCCGAGGCGAGCATCGGATCGCTGATAAAGACGCATCGAGAAATAGAGTGGCCAGCGATGGTGACTTGCAGCGAGGGCTATTCTTCGTTGGCCGCTTTACCTCCAAGAGAAGTCATAACTTTGAAGGGCCGCGAATGGCTGAGTAGGGTCGGTTCCTGCCCGCTGACCTCGGCAGGGCGGATCTCCGGATCGCCATACGCGCAGGCGCCTGATGCCAATCGAGCGTCCGCCAAGTCCGCGCATGTTTCTCCGCCTGAAGCGCTGCAGCCTCTGCATTTCTCGTGGGTAGGCCTCGTCGTTGCAGCAAACGGGCCATGCGCTTGCCGA
Organism: Cupriavidus pauculus; assembly: GCF_022179805.1. GTDB lineage: Bacteria > Pseudomonadota > Gammaproteobacteria > Burkholderiales > Burkholderiaceae > Cupriavidus > Cupriavidus pauculus_E. The sequence continues at coordinate 389,517 of NZ_BPUO01000003.1, forward strand.
TATGGTTCTCAAGGCGACCAAGCAGTGTAGCGCGGCCGCACTTTCTTCAAACTGCTCTGCCAGAACAAGGAAGAAGCGCTGGCCTGCGACCTCGCCTAGGTAGGCCGCTTGAAGGGCTTCATTGTTCAGGCTCATTTTTCGCCGAGCTTGTCACTTTTGATGATTCTTGCCGCTGCTTTCGTGTCGGCGCTACAGCCTTTCTCCAGCACCGGCCGGGTTTCGGCCGCCTCGACCAACTCGTGTCTTGCAGCCTGCAAATCAGCTTGAAATGTGGCATCCGCATGGAGGCGTGCGACCACGCCTGCGGCGATCGATTGTCCTGCCTGGATATCGCTTTGCCAATGCACGCCGCAAACCGACCGACTCTGTGCAAAATCCCGGCCTCGATCGAGGAGCAAGTCCGTACGGGCGGGAGCCAGTTCGACCAACAGGAGAGCCCATGTCCACCCAATGGCCGCGTGGCCGGACGGATAGGAGCCTTCCTTGGCCAAGGCGCCCTCTTCATCTGGCGTGCAGCTCGCCTCCTTGTTCGCGACGAAGGGCCGGACACGCCCCCAGTGGTTTTTAGCAGCATAAGTGGCAAGACCAGCGTCAATCATGCTCCTTCGCAGCAGCAGATATAGCCGCGGCGTGGCCTTCTCACTGACTGAAGCGCCCAGGGCGCACACAAACGCCCCCGCTGCGGCCGGAAAGCGCAAGTTGCTGTCAGCGATCGCCTGGTCCCAACGCGGTGCGCCTTTGAAGTTCCGGCCCGACCGGTACGCCTCCTCGTCTGCCGCTAGTGCTACCGATCCTGAGGCAGGCGGCGGGGGCAAGAGCGCGAGGCTGTCAGGCAATGCGTCACGAGACAAATAGCCGGCCGGGATACCCGGACGAAATTCCGGAACAGGACTAGCACTATGCGTGGCCGCTGGGCCCGAACAGGCCACAAGCACAATGGCGGGCAAAACAGAAATCAGGCGAATGCAATTCATGAATGTCAGCCGATACAGATGTCGAGTCGGACCGCTCCAATGCCTGGAGTCGGCTCTCCCCCGCTTGTATATCGGATCGCCCTGCATTGAATCCCCTCTCTTTTCGAGAGGGTTCCCTGCCACGATCGGAGAGCTCCAATTCGTGAAATGCATGCTACTCTTTCGACTCGGACGAGTGAGACGGCACAGTGCAAACAAGCGGGTGACTGCGCCGCGAGTTGGCGCAGTCGCCGCAAATAATTTGATATTCCTAGCGAGGAATTTTTCATGAGACGAATGCTTGCCGCGATCATTGCCGCCTTGACGCTGGTGCCTGTAGCGCAGGCTCAGCCTGCACGGCTCGGCGATCAGGAAATCACGGACACGTATATCTATCTGCTTTCCCGTCTGTTGGTCCTGCGGCAACAGCAACTCGACTTTAAGGGTGGTTTTCAGTGGAACAAGTTGATCCACCGGGAGCCCGGCGATGTCCAGTGGCCGAATCCCAATCTCGATGTCGCCTATTCCGAGGCCTGGGTTGCCGTAGATGAAAAGAGTTGCCTGCTTGTCTCTGTGCCGAAGATCACGGGCCGCTACTACACGGTGCAGTTCCTCAACGGCTGGGGTGAAACCGCGGCCAACATCAATGAGCGCGTATTCCCGCGACATCCGAGCGGGGATTTCGCTGTCTGCCTGAAAGGAAGCGCAGTGAAGCTCCCACGCGGAACGCAGCGCGTGGATGTGCCGGTAAAGACCATGCGCGTGTTATCGCGCGTTGAGCTTGGTGCCGACTGGAAAAAGGCCGTGGCGCTGCAAAGGCAGTTCAAGCTCCGCCCCACGGGTAAGCCGGTGCTCCCCACGGTGCCGGAAATCCCGATGTTCGATATGGATAATTTGCCTGGCGCCGAGGCCTTCGATTCCGCCGAACTCGCGCTCGAAAGCGAGGCCGACATCAATCCGGGCATGCAAGCATTGCAGAAGAATGCGCGCGCTATTGCCATGGCGGTCAAGGAACCGGCCGAGCGCCAGCGCGTTGACCAGGTGATCCGCACCAAGGCATTTGCCGATATCAAGAAAGCGCTGCCCAATCTCGGTCACGGCACCGTGAGGAATAACTGGGCGCTGCCTTCGACCTCCGGCGTCTATGGCGATGACTGGCTGGTACGTACGCTGATCAACTATGGCGGCATCTGGGCCAACACGCCCGAAGAGGTCATCTATTTTAAAGCCTTTGTTGACGCCGTCGGCGCGCCGCTGTCGGGGGACCATGCCTATACGCTGCATTTCACCAAGGACCAGTTGCCCGCGCGGTACGCGACCTACTTCTGGTCGGTAATCGCGGTCGATTCGGTTAACAGGCAGGTGCTACCCAATCCGCTGAAACGCTACCTGATCAACAAGGAATCGAAGCTGCAGTACGGCTCGGATGGCTCGCTGACCTTGTATTTTGCCGATGCGTTGCCGAAGGATGCACCAGAAGGCAACTGGCTGCCGACGCCCAAGGGACAACGCTACAGTCTGACCTTCCGTTACTATCGCCCGCAGGGTGCGGTCGCAGAGAAGGCGTACTTTCCGCCGCCGCTCATGAAAAACTAGGACGCCGCACCGCTGTCCGGATGGGAAATGCCCGCAGACTTCAACGTTCACCCGGGAGGCATGACGTATGAAATCCAGGAAGTCCTTCTCGACCTGCCATCTGGCCCTGATGACTGTCCTTGCTATCGGAAGTACAGCCTATGCGCAGATTCCGGAAAGCAAGCCGACTCCATCCTCTGGCATTGCGGGTACGCCTGCGGGTACCGTGATGAGTAAGGAGTACGTGGCAACGGTTGGACGGATGGCCTACATCTGGGGCTGGCCACTGGTCAACAACCTGAATCGCTCCCTCGCCATGAAGGACTTGCCCGAGCCGGGCCGTATCGGGGGCATCGTCCCGGTGTCGCCGCCGGGCTATGTGTCCATGCTCACCGACTACATCGACGCCGCAGAGAGATTCGTCACTTGCCCGAACCAGGACACTGTATATGGCGCGGGCTTCCAGCGACTGAACAGCAAGCCAGTCATCGTGCAGGTGCCCGACTTCGGCAAGCGCTTTTGGGTCTACCAACTCTCGGACGCGCGAACAAATTCCTTTGGCAAGCTGGGTAGGCAGTACGGCACCAAGCCAGGCCTCTACCTGCTGGTGGGGCCCGACTGGAAGGGAGAGGTGCCCAAAGGTGTACAGGCAGTTATTCGTTCGCCCACCGATCTGGCGACGGTATTGCCGCGCATCTTTCAAGACGACACGCCGCAGGACAAACACGCGATTCAGGCGGCCCTGAGCCAGGTAATGGTCTATCCGTTATTGGAGTACACCGGCAAGATGAAGACGAAAGACTGGAGCACCACGCCATCCTTTCCTGCGCCACCGGGCCAAGGCGCGGGAGAGACCAAGTGGGTCGTGCCAGAGAAGTTCTGGGACGAACTGCCCGTCGTAATGAGTGAGGTACCACCGCTGCCAGGTGAGGAGGCCGTGTACTCGACCATCCGGTCGGTATTGGATGCGGCCGCTAGGAATCCGGACCTTAAGACAGTGCTCGTGGAGACGGCCGTGGCCGCTGAAGAAGGGCTCATCAAGCCGCTCTTCGAGTTCCGCAACAACGGGCGGCCCATTGGCAACGGCTGGAACTCACCATCGAATGGCGCGCGTTGGGGGTACGACTACCTTTCACGCGCCGCCACGGCGCGCTCCAACATGTATGACAACGCGCCGGAGGAAACCCGCTACATCTACACCGACGTTGACAAGACAGGCCAGCGACTTCATGGCAGCAAGCGCTACAGCGTGACCTTCGCCGCCGGGCAAACGCCACCGGTCAACGGCTTCTGGTCACTCACGGTCTACAACAAGGAGCACCTGTTCGAGCCCAATGCCCTCAACCGCTTCTCTTTAGGCACCAAGAGCAAGGATTTGAAGAAAAATGCCGATGGATCATTGACGCTGTACTTCCAGCACCAGTCGCCAGGCAAGGACAAGGAGAGCAACTGGGTTCCGACGCCGGTCGACGAGTTCTCTTTGTATATCCGCGCTTATTGGCCCAAGGCGAACATCCTGGAAGGGCGCTGGGTGCCGCCGCCGGCAGAACAGATGAACTAGCGCAGCCGTTGCACCGGAGCGGGAGCAGGCTCGGGGGCGATCTCCTGGACGGTCACAGGTAAGATCGCTGCCCGACTGAAGCGATTCTGTGCAATGGCTTCACGGGTGTCCGGCTCCCCTCGATTTATTGTTGGCATCAAGGCATAGCTGCCGGCAGTTCTCGGTAGTTCGGTGTGGGCAACCCAAGGCCGACAAAGATCTGCGGATACTTTCACGTATCAACACTCTTTCAGTGGCTAGCCGACGAATGACTGCTTGTTCTTGGGTACAGCCAAAGAGCATCCCGCGATTAAATGGCAGTTCAGGGTCGGTAACGGTCTAAGGGAGAACTGAAGTACGGGCTGCACTTCATACCGTGAAGCCTGTGGAATGTGCAACCATAGGCTGAAGAGTTATCAGCCCAAGACCTCCATTGCCGCACAACTCATGCGCTGTACGTTGTTGGAACGATAGTTCAATCTCGCGTATTACTTTCAAACTCCCGTAGTTCCCGGAGTTGCGATTCAACGTTCGCAAGGATGCTCTGCTGCTCAGTCTGCGAACGAGTTCTCAAATAGGCAAGCGCTACCAACGTAAGCGGATGTACGTTAAGAGCATCGGCAATGGAGTCGATCTTGTCGAGTGTCGGGCTTTTCAGTCCCCGCTCCAGGCTGCTGACATACGTCCGACTGGAGACCACATCTAGCGCCTCTTGCGGAACTTTACGAAATCGCCTCACAGTGCGCAGCGCACTACCAAAATTCTGTCTCAGCGTCATGGGAAGAGCAGCGCAAATCCCACAATCTCGCTTCGATGAACACTATAGGGCTACAATCTATAGTGTTCAATACGTGATGGTCACCGGATGACGGCTACTTTGGCGAGGGTGCTCTAGGAAGCCCCCTTAAAAAAGTGGCCTATTCGTTTTAAGGCATATGTTTCTGATTCAGGATGAAAATCGGTTGCCGCTTCCGTCGGCGTTGGCCGGCGACGGTGCAGGTGTGTGGGCAGTAATGGAGCAATGGACCCCCGGCGACTTACTGGTTCTCCGAGTGTCGAAGAAACGAGCTCGGGGCTTACCACGAATCGTTTGGATGGATCTCAACCGCGGCGCCGTCTCCTTACAACAGTTCCTTGATGGCACAGAGGTGTTGCGCGGCGCCGCAGTGGTAAGCACCGGTGGCGCCCGTCAGTGTGAGAACTGGTATTTGGATCCGTTGCGGGAGATACGAGTCGGCGTAAGTGAATACAGCGAAGCCCACGAGGCATTCTTAACCGCCACCTATTTCACGACAACGGCCGGCCGAGAATTTTCAGTACCGCACGGCTTTGCAACGCGCTATGCGCGGGGTCGGCGCGTCTGGCAGGCCCCGCAAACCTAGTGCGCGAATGCGATGACTGATACGCGATTTCATGATGCGATGAACTGGTCAATGTCGCCCGAGAGCCACTATGGGTGGGGCAACCGCTACTTTATTGACACAGAATTCAGCGACTTTCAGGACCCTGAATTGCTCAGCATCGCTCTCGTTGGGGAGAGCGGGATTGAGTTCTACGGTGAGCGCACGGATTTTAATCCGGAGTGCTGTAGTGACTTCGTTCGAGCGATTGTGCTCCCGCAATTCGGTCAAATCGACGGCAGGGCGATGGCTGTAAGCAGCCTAAGACAGGAACTGCGTGAGTGGGTTGCAGCCATCCCGCCCAAATTCAAGCCTGTGATCTGCTACGACCATGCCGTGGACCTCGTCATGCTGCAATTTCTACTCGATGGTCAGTTGCCCCATCATTGGGCGTTCGAGAGTATCCGCGGGCGGCTCAACGCAGCACGCCGGGCGGCATACTTTCGAAAAAACGGCGGCGAACATCACGCGCTGCATGACGCCCGGGCAAATGCCTACGCCTGCGCTTTCTAGTATCTTTGAGGATACTTATACGGTGCAGCCCAAGTCTCAGCTACCCGAAACGCAAAGTAATGCGTGTAGTGACAAAAAAGTCTGAGAACCAAGCCAGACAAAGCAAACCAAGCTTTCCAGGCCAAGGTTCTCAGATTTTAATGTCACGATTTCTCGGACTTTTTTGTTCAGTCACAGCGGCATTCCCATGCCGCCTCACTGCAATCAAAGGAACCTGAACAGGTTCATTTGCTGGATCTGCATGAACGATTGCTGCGCGCCCTGCAGTGCAGTCTGGCGCTGGTAGTACTCGGTGATGGCCGAGGCGTAGTCCAGTTCGGTCAGGTCGGACAGCGACTTGGCGCTGCTCAGGTCGCGGTTCTCGCCGATGGTGTCCAGCGCGTCGAGTTCGTTCATGCGCGAACCGACCGACGAACGCACGGTCAGCACGTTGTCCAGCGAGTTGTTGTTCTGGCGCAGGCCCGTGGCGATCACGTTCTGCAGGTTGGCCTGGGCCGCGGCCTGCGACGTGCCCGAGTTGATCGGCTGGCGCAGCGCGGTGATCACGTCCTTCAGGTTGGCGAACATGTCGGCGCCCGCCTGCTGGGCCGGTTGCACGGTGAACGAATCGGCGTCGGCCGGGGTGCCCTTGATCGAGAACGACACGCCTGCCACGTTGATGGCGCCGCCGTCGACGTAGTCCGTCGCGGTGCCCACCGGGTTGCCGGTGGTCTGGTCGTTGATCACGTACTGCTTGTTGCCGGAAACCGCGTCGGTCTGGAACGTCACCTTCAGCGAATGGCCGTACAGCGGGTTGGTCGGGTCAGTTACCGAGATCGCGCTGAACACGCCCGTGCCAGCGTTGGCGGTGTTGCCCTTGATCACGTAGCCGGCGTTGGCGGTCACCGACTGGAAGACCTCGGCGCCGTTGTTGCCCGCTTCCATCTGGCGGGCCACGTCCACCTGCAGCAGCTGGTGTCCGGTGTCGCCCAGGTAGGTGATGTTGCCCGCGGCGTTGGCCGCGAACGGTGCCGAGCCGGACTTCAGGCCCGCGAACAGGTAGTTGCCGTTGCCGTCGTCGGCGTTTGCCAGGCCCACGAGCTGGTCGTACTGGCCTTGCAGGGCCGTTGCCAGCGATGCGCGGTCGTTGTCGCTCAGCGTGCCGTTACCGGCGTTCACCAGCAGCGTCTTGATGTTCTGCAGCGTGGTAGTCACCGTCGACAGCGTGTTTTCGGTCAGGCCCAGCGATGCGTTGGCCTGCTCGCGCGACTTGGTGTACTGGCCGTTCACGGCGAGCGACTGCGACACGCCCAGCGCGCGCGTGGCGGCGACGGGGTCGTCCGACGGCGTCAGCACGCGACGGCCCGTGGCGAGCTGCTGCTGCACGTGCAGCAGGCTCGACTGCTGGTTGTTCATCGAGTTCAGGCCCTGGTGATACAGGGTGGAGGTTGCTACGCGCATGGCGTGATTCCTTCTTGTCCGGTGGTATCAGGGGGTCTGCAATCAGGCGATGCTGACCAGCGTGTCGAAGATCGTGCTGGCCGCCTGGATGACCTTGGCATTGGCCTGGTACAACTGCTGGAACTTCAGCAGGTTCACGGTTTCCTCGTCCATGTTCACGCCCGACACCGATTGCTGGGCCGTGTAGATCTGGTTCGTGATGCTGTCCTGCGACGTCGATGCGATATCGGTCGACTTGGCCTTGCTGCCCACGTCGTTGACCAGCTGCGCGTACGCGTCGTTGAAGCTCGACGTGCCGTTGATGGTCTTGGCGGTCTGCAGCTTGGCCAGCTTGAGCATGTTGCCGTTGTCCGACACCGCGCCCGTGTTGTTCGACAGCGTGAACGTATCGCCATTCTGCGGCGTCCCGTTGAAGCTGAACGTCATGCCGCCGATCGTGAAGTCCACGCCGTTGGCCGTGGTCGTCGGGGCCGGCTGCGGTGCCAGCGGCGTGCCGGCTGCGTCCGAGAACACATACGCCGACGTTGCCGAGTTGTACTTCACCGTCAGCGGGCCGGTCAGCAGCGTGAACGGCGACGACACGTTGGACATCGAAGCCTTGACCGTACCGGTGTTCTGCGTGCTGGCATCGGCGCGAGCCGGCGACGATGCCGCGATCTTGGCAGGGTCGGTGATCAGCGAGTTGAAGCCGGCGGCGGCATTGCGCGTGGGCTGGATCTCGAACGAATCGTTGGCGTTCATCGCCACGTTGACGCTGACCGTGAAGCCATCGGCCGTCAGCGACATCGGGAACGTGGCCGAACCGGCCGCCTGGGAACCCACAACCTTGTTGTCCGACTGGCGAATCAGGTTGTAGTTGGTGCCGTCGAACTTCAGCGTGTAGTCGCTGGTGGTCAGGCTGCCGGCGTTGTCGATGGTTGCGGTGGCAATGGCGGCCGAGGTGTTCTTGTCGTTCTTGAACACGGTAGCCGTACCCAGCGCGAATACGTCGCCGCCGATTGCGCCGTTCAGGTCGATACCGAGCTTGTGCTGGGCGTTGACGGTCTGGCCGATGGCCAGCGACAGGCGGCCAATGGCGTTCTGCGCCGTATCGAGGGATTCCGAGCGGAAGCGCAGCAGGCCACCGATCGAACCGCCGGTCAGCGTGCTTTCCTCGGCTTCGATCGAGTTGCCGTTCGGCAGCGTGTAGGCGATGGTGGTACGGCTCGGATCGGCCGACGATGGCACGGCCTTGATGTCGTACGAATCGGAGCCCATCACCAGCGGCTGGCCGTTGCCGACGAACACGTTGTACGTGCCGCCGTCCTGCACCACCACCTTGGCGCCAACCAGTTCGGTCAGCTTGCTCACTGCCTGGTCGCGCTGGTCCAGCAGGTCGTTCGGCGCGTGGCCGCCCGACGCGGCGGTCATGCGCGAGATTTCCTTGTTCAGGCTGGCGATCTGCTTGGTGTAGTCGTTGACTTGCGTCACCGTCGACGTCAGCTGCGTGTTGATGCCGTCCTGCAGTTGCTTGAAGTAGTCGCTCGACGACTTGATCTGGCCCGCCAGCGCCTGCGTGGCGGAGATCATGCCCTGGCGCGTGGCCGGGTCAGCCGGCGTATCGGACACAGCCTGCACGGCCGCGAAGAACTTCTGCATCAACGGTGCCAGGCCGCCCTTCTCGTCGGCCAGCAGGTTGTCGACCTGGCGAATCTGGTCCGCGTACGTCGACAGGTCGAAGCTTGCCGACGTGGCACCGCGCAACTGGCCGGTCAGGAAGCCGTCGTACACGCGCTGCACGGTGATGGTGTTCGAGCCCTGGCCGTAGAAGCCTGCGCCGGTAGCCTGGCCGCCAGCCGACGCGATGATCGTGTTCTGGCGCGTATAGCCAACGGTGGCCGCGTTGCTGAAGTTGTGGCCGACCGTGGTAAGCCCGTTCTGGGCAACGTTCAGGCCCGAAAGACCAATATTAAACAGAGACATGTTCGTCTGACTCCGGATCGAATGGCTGGCCAGCGGCAAACGGCCGACGGCGGTGGATGTGTTGGTTATCGGCGTGAAGGGGGCACGACTTTAGCGCCGCAATGGCCACGAATGCATCCAGATTGTGAGCATGCACTTTCATGAAAAGCCTCATCACAAAGCCGAACAGCGCGACGGTTGGCGGTCGCGCGTGGGGTGAAATCTGTAGGGTGTTCTCCCCTCTCCCGCGACGCGGCAGAGGGGAGAACACCAAATCAAACGGCAAAAACTATGCCGACACCTTCTTCATGATCCGTACCAGCTTCTCGCCATACGCCGGATCCGTGGCATACCCTGCCCGCTGCAGCCCGTGGGCGGCTTCCTCGGCGTTCGAGGCGCTCACCACGCCGGCGTAGCGCGGGTTGTTGGTGATCAGGTTGGCGTAGTCACGGCAGGCTTCGTCATACGAGCCATAGGCCCGGAACTTCGCGCGTACCTTCTGCGGCTGGCCGTCCACGTATTCGGTGGTCAGGATCTCGGTGGTCGGGCCCTTCCAGTTGGCGCCGGCCTTGATGCCGAACACGTTGAAGGACGTCGTGCCATCGGGATTGCGGATCTCGCGGCGACCCCAGCCCGACTCCAGCGCGGCCTGGCCCACGATCAGCTTGGCAGGCACGCCCGAAGCGCGCGATGCGGCCATGGCGGGTTCGGCCAGGCGGTTGACGAAGTTGCTGATGTGCTCGGGCGAATCGTCCGGCAACTGGCCCAGCTGGTTCTGGCCATTGCCTTGCCAGTCGGCCTGATTCTGGTACTGGCGTACGCCTGCGGTCGGGTTCCATGCGCCGCCCGGCAGCGTCGTGCCCACGGGAGGTGGGCCATCGGCATCGGTAGCACCGCGGCTGTCCAGCATCTGCGCCATCTGCGCGTCACGTGCGCTGGCGCCAGTGATGCCACCGGCCGCGTTCATGCCGGCCGGCAGTTGCGTGCCCGTGGCGCGCGCCAGCTGGCGGATCATCACATCGGCCAGGCCGATGCCGCGCGACGACAGCTGCTGCGACATCTGCTGGTCCATCATCGACATGTAGAGCTTGGTCTGCTCGTTGTCGAAGAGTCCGTCCGATGGCGTGGCGTCGCGCATGCTCTTGAGCACCATCTGCGTGAACACCGCCTCGAACTGCTTGGCGGCTGCCTGCAGCGTCGTGGAGTTGTTGCCCGCGCGGGCCTGGTTCTTCAGCGCTTCGAACCCCTGGGTGTCCAGGGCGAAACGCTGCGATACATCGGCCTGCGCGCCAAGCGTGGTACCCGCCGCCATCAGATGATCTCCAGTTCGGCGCGCAGCGCGCCAGCGGCACGCATGGCTTCCAGGATGGTCTGCAGGTCGGCCGGCGTGGCGCCGAGCGCGTTCAGGCCTTTGACCACGGCGGCCAGCGATGCGCCTGCCTTCACGATCTGCAGTGATCCACCGTCGCGCTTCAGGTCGATCTGCGACACCGGCGCCACCACGGTCTGGCCCTGGCTGAACGGCGCCGGCTGGCTGATCACCGGCTGGGTGTTGATCACCACCGACAGGTTGCCGTGCGCAATCGCGCAGTCTTCCACGGTCACGGTCTGGTTCATCACGATCGACCCGGTACGGGCGTTCAGGATGACCTTGGCAGCGGCCTTGGCCGGCGTGACGTCGATGTTCTCCACGCGGGCCATGAAGCCCACGCGAGCCGTCGGCGTCTGCGGCGTGCGTACCTGCACCACGCGGCCGTCCATGGCGGCGGCAGTGCCCGGGCCAAGATTGCGGTTGATCGCTTCGACCACGCGCTCGGCGGTGCCGAAATCGGTGTCCTTCAGCTCCAGGTTCATGTAGCCGCCTTCGGGCTGGAACGACGGCACCGCGCGCTCGACGATGGCGCCGTTGGCGATGCGGCCCACGGCGAGCTGGTTGATCTGGACCTTGCTGCCGTTGGCCGACGCACCCGCGCCGCCCACCAGCATGTTGCCCTGCGCGATGGCGTACACCTGGCCGTCGGCGCCCTTGAGCGGCGTCATCAGCAGCGTGCCGCCGCGCAGGCTCTTGGCGTTACCCATCGACGAGACCACCACGTCCATCTGGCTGCCCGGCTGGGCGTAGGCCGGCAGCGAGGCGGTCACCATCACGGCGGCCACGTTCTTGAGCTGCATGTTCTTGCCGGCCGGCAGCGTGATTCCAAGCTGCGACAGCATGTTGCTCAAGCTCTGCGTGGTGAACGGCGTCTGCATGGTCTGGTCGCCGGTGTTGTCCAGGCCGACGACCAGGCCGTAGCCCACCAGCGGGTTGTCGCGCACGCCCTGGAACGTGGCCAGGTTCTTCAGGCGTTCCGCATGCGCGGCGCCCGCGCCCAGGCCCAGTACGAGCAGGAGCAGCAGGCAGGCAAAAGATACCGCGCGACCTGAGCGGGAAATGCGGCCGGGCGGGGTGCCAAAAAACGAGCCTGGCTTTTGGAAAGGCATCGGAGGCAGAAACATGGCGGGATCAGAACGGTAAGACATTGAGGAAGAAGCGCTGCAGCCAGCCCATGTTCTGCGCCTCGTCGATATACCCCTTTGCGGTGTATTCGATGCGCGCATCCGCCACCTGGGTGGACGGCACTGCGTTGTCGCCGGTAATCGTGCGCGGATTGACCACGCCAGAGAAGCGAATGAACTCCGCGCCCTGGTTGATGGCCATCTGCTTTTCGCCGGACACCACCAGGTTGCCGTTCGGCAGCACCTCCAGCACCGTGACGGTGATGGTGCCGTTGAAGGTGTTGGCAGCGGTGGCGCCGCCGCCGGCCTTCAACGAATTGGTGCCGTTCACGTCGGCGTTCTGGCTGGTGCCGAACAATCCGGCCAGCGCACGCGGCACCGCATTGAACGCCAGCGTGGTGCTGCCGGTGCGGTTGGCGTTGGTGGCGGAGTTCTTGCTCGCGTTGACGTTCTCACTGATCACGATGGTGAGAATGTCGCCAACGTTACGCGGCCGCCGATCCTCGAACAGCGGATTACCCGCGTACGAGGATGCGTAGATCGAGCCCGTTGCAGGGCCCATCGCGCGCGGCTCGGCGCGTGCGGTGGTGGGCATCTGCACCAGCGGCTCCTTGGGCATCATGGCGCAGCCGCCGCTTGCCAGCGCGGCCAGGCCGACGATGACACGAACGACGATTGCACCGATGCGATACTGCGTGGCGGCCATGATCATTCCCGTCCTTAACCCATCTGGCTCAGGCGCTGCAGCATCTGGTCGGACGTCTGCACCGCCTTGCTGTTGATTTCGTAAGCGCGCTGGGTCTGGATCATGCTGACCAGTTCTTCCACCACGTTCACGTTCGACGCTTCGACGTAGTTGTTCTGCAGCGTGCCGGCGCCGTTCAGGCCAGGCACCGAGGTGTTCGGCGCGCCCGAGGCATCGGTCTGCACGTACAGGTTCTCGCCCAGGCTTTCCAGGCCGGCCGGGTTCGGGAACGTGGCGAGCTGGATCTGGCCGACGGTGGCGGCGTTGGTCGAGCCCGGCTGCATCACGGTCACCGTGCCGTCGCGTGCCACGTTCACCGACGTGTAGTTGGCCGGCAGCGTGATGGCCGGGTTCAGCACGAAGCCGCTCGACGTCACGAGCTGGCCGTTCGGATCCACCTGGAACGAGCCGTCACGCGTGTACGAGGTGGTGCCGTCGGGCATCGTCACCTGGAAGAAGCCCTGGCCGATGATGGCCACGTCGCGCGAGTTGCCCGTCTGCGTCGGGTTGCCTTGCGTATGGATGCGTTCCGTGGCCACGGGGCGCACGCCGGTACCCAGCTGCATGCCCGACGGCAGCACGGTCTGGTCCGACGACAGCGCGCCAGGCTGGCGGATCGTCTGGTACATCAGTTCCTCGAACACCGCGCGGCTGCGCTTGAAGCCCGTGGTCGACACGTTGGCCAGGTTGTTCGAGATCACGTCCATCTGCGTCTGCTGCGCATCGAGGCCGGTCTTGGCGATCCAGAGAGAGCGAATCATGGAGTTGTCCTGGTTCGAAAATTCGTTGTGCGTGCGATCGATACCGCGCGCGTCAGTTGTTCGACAGCAGCGCGTTGGCGCGCTGGTCATTGGTATCGGCGCCCGAGATCATCTTCATCTGCATCTCGAAGCGGCGCGCGTTGGCGATCATGTCCACCATGGCCTCGACCGGGTTGACGTTACTGCCTTCGAGCGCGCCGGAGATCACGCGCACATTGGGGTCCTGCTGCAGCGCGTCCACGCCGGGACGCAGCCGGAAGTAGCCGTCGTCGCCACGTGCCAGCCCTTCGGGCGGCGGCGTGACCACGCGCAGCTTGCCAACCTGCGCCAGCCCGTTGGCGGCTTCGCCCGGACCACGCACCACGACGCTGCCGTCCGTGCCGATCGACACGGACGAGCCCGGCGGGATGGCCACGGGGCCACCGTCGCCCAGCACCGGACGTCCGTTCGACGTCTGGAGCTGGCCGTCGGCCGACACCTGCAGCGAACCCGCGCGGGTGTAGGCCTCGGAGCCGTCGGGCATCTGCACCGCCAGCCAGCCGTTGCCCTGCAGGGCCACGTCGAGATCGCGGCCGGTGTAGGTCAGCGGACCGGCCTTCATGTCGGCGCCGGGCGTGGACGCGAGCGTGTAGGCACGCGTCTGCGTTTCCTGGCCCTGCACCGGCACTGCGCGGTACAGGTTCACCTGCGCCTTGAAGGCCGGCGTGGAGGCGTTGGCCAGGTTGTTCGATACCGCGGCCTGCTGGTCGAGTATCTGTTTGGCGCCCGACAGGGCGGTGTAGATCATGCGGTCCATGGCGAATGCTCAGGGCTTGGCGCGTCGATCAGATGTTCACCAGGGTCTGCAGGACGGTGTCCTGCGCCTTGATGGTCTGGGCGTTGGCCTGGTAGTTGCGCTGTGCCACGATCAGGTTCACCAGCTGGCCGGACAGGTCGACGTTCGACTCTTCCACGGCATTCGACTTCAGCTTGCCCATCGCGCCGCCGGCCGTGCCCAGCAGTTCCTGGCCCGACGCACCGGTGGCGGACCACACGTTGTCGCCTTCGGGCTTCAGGCCTTCGACGTTGCCGAACGAAGCCATCGCGATCTGGCCCAGCGACATCGTCTTCTCGTTCGAGTACGAGCCCGTGATCGTGCCGTCTTCGTTCACCGAGAAGCCGGTCAGCGCGCCCGACGTGTAGCCGTTCTGCACGATGCTCTTCGGGTCGTTGTCGGCGCCGAACTGCGTGGAGCCCGTCAGGTTCAGCTGGGCCGTCATCGGCAGCGCGCCGTTCTGGGCCGGCAGCGTGATATTCGGCATGGTGGCGTTGGTCGGCGCAGCCAGCTTGCCGCTGGAGTCGAACGACAGCGTGACCGTCTGCAGCACGGTGCCGTTGGGGTCGGTGACGTTCATCGTCCAGTCGTTACCGCCGAATGCATTGGTCGGTGCCGGTGCAACGGGCGGGCCCGCCACCACCGACTTGCCGAAGTACGCGGTCAGCTGCTGCTTGTTGCCCAGCGAGTCGTACGCGGTCATCGACGTGCTGTAGCTGAACATCGTCGAATCGGGCTTAACGGTGGCGGTGCTGTTGAACACGCTGGTCGGCACGGCGCTGCGCGAGTCGAGCTGGAACTGGGCCGCGATGTTCGTGGTGGCTTGGGGCGGCATCTGCGCGTTGCTGATCACGATCGGCTGCGGTGCCACGCCGCCGGCGGTGGAGCCCGCCGGGTAGCCGGTGACCTGCAGGCCGGTGGCGTTCACCAGGCGGCCGTCGTCCAGGCGGTTGAGCTGGCCGTTACGCGAGTAGAACACCTGGCCGTCCGGGTTGGTCAGGCGGAAGAAGCCATTGCCGTTGCTGATGGCCACGTCGAGATTGCGGCCCGACGTCGAGACGTTGCCGTTGGTGAAAGACTGCACCACCGCGTTCACGCGCGTGCCCAGGCCGATCTTCGAGCCTGCGTACACGTCCGCGAACTGCGCGGTCGATTGCTTGAACCCAACGGTGTTCGCGTTGGCGATGTTGTTACCGATCACGTCCAGGTTGGACGCCGCGGCATTGAGGCCGCTTACCCCTTGACCAAAACCCATGATGTTTCCCCTAAGTAGGCTGTCGTTCGTGAAATGCCCGCGCGTATGCCCGGACCGGGTGTTTCGTTATCTGTCTGTCGATCAGGAAATACGGCGCACGTCGTCGACGTTGGCCTTCTTGCCGTCGCCCAGCTCCACCAGCACGCCCGTGCTGTCGCCGCTGATGGCCTGCACCTTGCCGTAGACCAGCGCGATCGGCGCGACGTCCTTGCCGTCGGCGGTGGCGGTGACCTTGAAGGTGTAGTCGCCGTTGTCCACCAGGTTGCCCTGGTCGTTCTTGCCGTCCCATGCCACGTCGTGCACGCCGGCTGTCTGGCCCTTCATGTCGATGTTGCGCACCACGTTGCCGTTCTTGTCCAGCACCTGCACGGTCACGCTGTCGGCCGTCGACGGGATGTCCACGCCGATCTTGCCTGCCACGCCGTCGGTCACGCTCACGTCGGAGCCCGGCACCATCACGGTCTTGCCGATCAGGGCGGCGGAGTCCATGGCGCGGCTGGCGGCGGTCTGCGTCAGCAGCTGCGTCATGGTTTCGTTCATGGTCTGCAGGCCGCTCACGGTGCTGATCTGCGCCAGTTGCGAGGTCAGCTGCGCGTTGTCCATCGGGTTGAGCGGGTCCTGGTTGTTCATCTGCGTGACCAGCATCGTCAGGAAGTTGCTCTGCAGGTCTGCCGCGCTGGCGCTGCCGCTTTGCAGGGCCTGGTTCACGGCGGCGTTGGAGGTGCTGCTGCCTACGTTCGAAGTTGCCATGGTGTTCGGTATGTCCGGGAAGAAGGGTTCGTCGGTATGGGTTGCCGTTACTGACCGATGGTCAGCGTCTTGAGCATCATGCTTTTGGCGGTGTTCAGCACCTCCACGTTGGCCTGGTACGAACGCGACGCCGAGATCATGTTGACCATCTCTTCCACCGGGTTCACGTTGGGCATCGTCACGTAGCCGTTGGCGTCTGCCAGCGGATGCGTGGGGTTGTGGATCATGCGTGCGGGCGCGGTGTCTTCCATCACGCCGGCCACCTGCACGCCGCCCACGTCGGTCTGGCCCGGTGTGGGGGCCATCTCGAAGATCACCTGCTTGGCGCGATACGGCTGGCCGTTCGGCGCCACGGCGCTGTCGGCATTGGCCAGGTTCGACGCGGTCACGTTCATGCGTTGCGACTGCGCGGCCATGGCCGAGCCGGCCACGTCGAAAATGTTCATGGAGCCCATGGCTTGTCCCTTGTGTCAGCGATCAGTTCTGGATCGCGGACAGCATCGTCCGGATCTTGCTGGTCATCACGGTCAAACCCGCTTCGTAGTGCACCGTGTTGTCGGCGAATGCCACGCGCTCGGTGTCCATTTCCACGGTGTTGCCGTCGATGCTCGACTGCAGCGGAATGCGGTATTGCAGGTCGCGGTCGCTCGTGCTCATGGCAGGCGCCTGCGCGGGCAGGTGACGCGAGGACGTGGTGGACAGCGAGACGCCGTCGCGCTGCTGGTTGCCGCGCTCCACCGACTGCGACAGCGTGCTGGCGAAGTCGAAGTCGCGGGCCTTGTAGCCCGGCGTATCAGCGTGGGCGATGTTCGAGGCAATCACCGATTGCCGCTGGGTCCGCAGGCCCAGTGCTTCCTGCTGGAAGCGAAATGCCGCATCGAGTCTGTCCATCGTGTCTGCCTTTCCTGCTATGGCTTCATTTCGGGGAGAGAGCTGCCGTAGACCTGGGTATACGTTCCATATACCGCCCGGCCGGGCTTCTTCAGGGTTGCCATCTTAGGGGCCGGGTTGTCACGCCAATCGCGCGAATAAGCACGAGAAACCCTTGCATTTCCGGTTCGGTTTCTCGCGCGACGCTGCCTACAATGGCTTCCACTGACTGGCCCGGGCGACCCGCTTTCCGGCGTGCCCAGGCAGGCCCCACAAGGCTTGCAGGTCAGCGTGCGGCATGGCTTTCGTTCACGGGGAGCGCACGGTCCGCACGGTGTGCAGATGTCCAACTGTTGTGCGACGGCAGCGTGCGCCGACCGGGTATACGGGTATACAGAAACAACACCCGCCCGCGAGGTACGCGCCGCCGTCTCGTCCTTGCTGGGATGACCCTATGAATTTCCATCGCCAGGCCGCCGCGCTGATGGCGCTGGCCAGCATTGCGCTGGCTGGCCCCGCCGCGGCCGCCGCACAGGTCTCGCCGGTGACGCCCCCGGGCGCCAACCAGGCCCAGGCCCAGAATCCATTTGCCAACGATGACCCCGCACGCGTGGCCGTCGAACAATTCCTGCTGCGCCAGTCCAACGGGCTGCCGGGCAAGGTCAGCGTGCAGGTGGTGCCGCCGTCGGGCGGCCGCGCGCCCGAATGTCTGAATCCCGAACCGTTCCTGCCCACCGGCGCGGCGCCGTATGGCCGCGTGAACGTGGGGCTGCGCTGTGGCGGCGACCGTCCCTGGACGCGCTACATGCAGGCCCGCGTATCGGTGCTGACCGACTACTACGTGGCCGCCCGCGCCATGTCGCCCGGCGAAACCATCACCGCGGCCGACCTGGAAATGCGCCAGGGCGACCTGGGGTCGCTGCCGCGCGCCGTGGTGACGGATCCGTCTCAGGTGGATGGTTCGGTGATAGCCAACCGCATCGCCGCCGGGTCGCCGATGCGCACCGACCTGATCAAGAAGCAGATCGCCGTGAAATCGGGCCAGACCGTCAATGTGACGGTTGAAGGCGACTCGTTCCAGTTGAGCAGCGAAGGCAAGGTGCTGACCGACGCCGCCACGGGCAATTCCGTGCAGGTGCGGCTGCGCAACGGGCAGGTGGTCAGCGGCATCGTGCGCAGTGGCGACACGGTAGCGCTGCAGTAAGCCCGCAAGCACCTGATAAGTCACTTTTTTTCGTTGTTTTGCAGTATCCGGAAGTTAGTCATCACACGGGCTGGGATCCCCGGAACAGCAGCAGGCAGGCAGCCGTACCCACCGGCACAGGCGGACCGTGCGAGAATGCGGGCCACTTGTGCCGGAATCGACCGGAAAACCATGTGAAACGCCTAAAGTTTCCCGTGGCCTGGTCGATAAACCAGACGAACCCAGCAAGGATTTCACCGTGAAGATCAACAACTCCACTCCGTCCCGGCCCGCCGACACTGCGGCTACCGAAGGCAACGCCCGTGCGGGCGCCAACGGTGCCTCGTCGATGGATCCTTCCGCCCTGACCGGTGTGCGCGTCAGCCCGTTGGCCGCGCAGGTTCGCGACATCCAGTCGCGCCTGCTGCAGGACAGCGACAGCGATATCGACGCCGCCAAGGTGGCAGAAGTCCGTCAGGCCATTGCGGAAGGCCGGATCAAGATCGATCCAAGCAAGATCGCCGATGGCCTGCTCGCGTCACTGCACGAGCTGAGCCAGGGCGGAAGCCAATCCTGAACCTGAAATGAGCCAAGCAGCCCTGATCCAGTCCCTTTCGGTTGAAGCCAGCGCCATTGCCGCCTTTGGACGCGCCCTTGCTGAGGAGCGCGAAGCCATCAAGCGGCAGGATTTCCAGGCGCTGAGCGACCTGCTCAACAAGAAGATGGAACTGGCCCAGGCGCTGACCCGCGCCTCGGCGACGCGCGAGGCGCAGATGATTGCGCTGGGCCTGCGTGTGGGCGACGGCGGCCTGCTGGTGGGCCGCCAGGTGGAACCGAACGTGGCCGAAGCATGGCGCAAGGTGGTGTTCTTTGCCCACAAGGCCAAGGACGCCAACACGCTCAACGGCGAGATCGTCAACGCCCACCTGGAATTCACGCAGGAAGCCATCCAGGTACTGCGCCAGGGCGGCATGGTCCCGAACGAGATGTACGGCCGCGACGGCAAGGCCCAGGCGGCCGCCGGCGGCGTCAGCCTGGCCGCTGGCTGAACCGGGCGCGGCAGCCTGCCGCGTCAGAGCCGGCCTACGTCAGGCTCGGCCATTGCCCGATCGCGCGCGACGGGCATCCTCCCTACATTGACATTGAGCCACCCGCCGCACGCGCGGCGGTGTGACGTCCGGTAACCACAACAATGCCCGGAGGTAACGCCATGTCATTCGCGCTCTATGTGATCGGTCTCTTGCTGCTGGTTGGCGGCATCGCGTGGGGCATGTCGGTGGCGGGCCTGGCGCCCGTCTACATCGGCATCGCCTGCGTGATCGTGCTCGGCATCGGCATCATGTCGGCCGTGTCGCGCACCCGCACCAAGGACCCCTCCTGATCGCCACGGGGGCGCGCCACCGTGGCATCGAATCCACCTAGCAATCACATCGCGCCGGGCCTGGCCCGGCAGCCTCTTTCGCCCAATCCGCCAGATGTAAACATTGCGGAACATGGGGCCCGCTCTATACACTCGAAGCGTTCAGATCTCCGCACGGTGATCGCCGCCATGTTCGAGGCACTGCGAAAAACAACCAACGCGCTGTTCGACCCCGACCGACGATTCCGGCAGGCCCGCATCTTCCACGCCACGCGCGTGGCGCTGGCCTTGCTGGTGTCGATAGCGCTGACCACCGGCATCAACATCCCCCACGGCGAATGGGCCACCATTACCGTGCTGGTGGTGATCGGCGGGCTGCAGCATCACGGCAATATCCGACGGCGGGCCGCCGAGCGCGGCGCCGGCACGGTGATTGGCGCGCTGATCGGTCTGTTCCTGATCATCCAGGAGAACTATTTCGGCATCCCGATGCTGACCTGGGGCCTGATGGCCGTGATCTGCGGCTATTGCGCCTACCACGCGGTGGGCAAGGGCGGCTACATCGCGCTGCTGGCCGCGGTGACCGTGGTGATCACGGCGGGCCATGGCGAGCAGAACGTCTATGACGCGCTGTGGCGCACCGTCGACGTGCTGATCGGCACCGCCATCGCGCTGGTGTTCTCGTTTGCCTTCCCGGCCTATGCATCGTATTCCTGGCGCTTCAAGCTGGCCGGCCTGCTGCGCGGCTGTGCGGCGGTGCACGCCAAGATCGAGCGCGGCCAGCGCGACGAGAAGGAACGCCAGCAGGACATGATGAAGCTGTCGAACCTGCTGGTGCAGATGCGCAGCCTGATCCCGTCGGTGGCCAAGGAAACCAATGTGGCCGCCACCGACCTGGAAGAGGTGCAGCACAGCGCCCGCGTCTGCATCAGCGCGCTGGAAATGCTGGCCGCCATCGATCCCGATGCCACGGACGACGACGGCAGCGAGCGCAACATCCGCGACCTGCTGCTGGAAATGGCATCGGCGCTCGAAGCCGCCGACGAAACGATGGTGCACCAGCACGCGTCGCTCCCCTCTCCGCACCCCGACGACCCATCGATCGGCCACAGCTCGCATGCATTCCTGACGCTGCAACTGTCGGCGGAGCTGGCGCACCTGCGCGACCACCTGTCCCAAATGGCGGCGAAGACGAAGTTTCCGTACGGGGTGCGGTGAGGGGTTGATGCCGGTATCCCCGGTTTTTGCTCCCCTCTCCCGCACGGCGGGAGAGGGGCGGGGGGTGAGGGCCGGGAGTCTCTGCTTGCCGACAGGTCGCAATTTGAACCGCCGCACCCTCACCCCCAACCCCTCTCCCACGATGTGGGAGAGGGGAGCAAAACTTGGAAGAGACGAGGGACAGAACCTCCATGCAATTCCTCGATGCCCGCATCCGGCTGGTGCTTCGACATCCGGGCCGGTTCCTGCTCGATGCGCTGAGCCACTTCCGCGCCAACCAGGGCCTGTTGCTGGCCGGCGCGGTGGCCTATTACGCGCTGCTGTCGATCGTGCCGTTGCTGATCCTGATGCTGATCGGGTTGTCGCAGGTGGTCGACCCCATCGAACTGCTCGAAACCCTTGAGCGTTACCTGGAATGGCTGCTGCCGGGGCAGGCCCACGGACTGGTCACCGAACTGGCGCGCTTTCTGAATAATCGCGGCGTGATCGGCTGGGTGCTGGCCATCACGATGATCTTCTTCAGTTCGCTAGCGTTCACGGTGCTGGAAAACGCGATGTCGGTGATCTTCGTCCACCGCGTGGCCATCCGCCGGCGGCACTTCCTAGTGTCCGCAATCCTGCCCTACTGCTACATCCTGGTCCTGAGCGTGGGGCTGCTGGTGGTGACTGTGGTGGCGGGCGGCCTGCAGACCATCGCCGCCCGGTACCTGGAAGTGCTGGGACACGACTGGTCGCTCGACCGGCTGTCGGGCTGGCTGCTATACCTGTTGGGGTTCCTGGGGGAAATCCTGCTGCTGACGTCGATCTACCTGGTCATGCCGGTTGGCCGGCTGTCGGTGCGGCACGCGTTGATCGGCGCCATGTTCGCCGCCGTGCTCTGGGAGATCTCGCGCCACCTGCTGGTCTGGTACTTCTCGACGCTCTCCCAGGTAGGCCGGGTCTACGGGTCATTGACCACGGCCATCATCGTGCTGCTGAGCCTGGAGATCGGCGCCACGCTGCTGCTGTTCGGCGCGCAGATTATTGCGGATTTCGAGCGCGGCGGAGAAGCGCCCCGCTCCGCCACAGGCGAACGGGCCTTCCATACCTGAGCTGGCGCCGCGAGGAAACCAAAAAAGATATGTAATAGGCACATGACATCGGCGTGACTACGCCAACCGTTTCCGAACTCTTCTATAAGACATAAGAATCGAGAATTTTGCAGGATCCCGAATCCGGCCTAAATTAGTGATCTTGAGCGCTATTGCCTGACGAAGCCCGAAAGATGCAGTCAGCGGCGCTGGATGCTGCTGCATACAGCGCACAAATTTCACATGAAGGATCACACCTCCGCCATGCAAAATCAGGCAAAATTCGAAGCTTGCCTCGAACCGCGACCCGGGCGGGGCATTTCCTAACCCGAATTTGATGCGAGATAAGCGATGAGCAACCAGCAGCCCACCATCATCTACACCCTAACCGACGAAGCTCCGCTGCTGGCCACCAGTGCCTTCCTGCCCATCATTCGCACGTTCACCGGCCCGGCCGGCGTGAACGTGGAAACCAGCGACATCTCGGTGGCTGGCCGTATCCTGGGCGAATTCCCCGAATTCCTGACCGAAGAACAGCGCGTGCCGGACAACCTGGCCGAGCTGGGCAAGCTGACGCAGAACCCGGACACCAACATCATCAAGCTGCCGAACATCAGCGCGTCGGTGTTCCAGCTGGTCAGCGCCATCAAGGAACTGCAGTCGAAGGGCTACCGGATTCCCGACTACCCGGAAGATCCGAAGAACGACGAGGAAAAGGCCATCCAGAAGCGTTACTCGAAGTGCCTGGGCAGCGCCGTGAACCCGGTCCTGCGCGAAGGCAATTCGGACCGCCGCGCGCCGGCCGCCGTCAAGAACTACGCTCGCAAGCACCCGCACAGCATGGGTGACTGGAGCATGGCCTCGCGCACGCACGTGGCCCACATGAAGCACGGCGACTTCTACCACGGCGAAAAGTCGATCACGCTGCAAGGCGCCCGCGAAGTGCGCATGGAACTGGTGACCAAGAGCGGCAAGACCGTGGTGCTGAAGCCGAAGGTCGCGCTGCAGGACGGCGAGATCATCGACAGCATGTTCATGAGCAAGAAGGCCCTGCTGGACTTCTATGAAGACCAGATGGAAGACGCGCGCAAGACCGGCGTCATGCTGAGCCTGCACGTCAAGGCCACGATGATGAAGGTGTCGCACCCGATCGTGTTCGGCCACGCCGTCAAGGTCTTCTACAAGGACGCCTTTGCCAAGCACGCAAAGCTGTTCGACGAACTGGGCGTGAACGTCAACAACGGCCTGGTGGACCTGTACACCAAGATCGAGACGCTGCCCGAGTCGAAGAAGGAAGAAGTCATCCGCGACATGCACGCCTGCCACGAACATCGCCCGGAACTGGCGATGGTGGATTCGGCCAAGGGCATCTCGAACCTGCACGCGCCGAACGACGTGATCGTCGACGCCTCGATGCCGGCCATGATCCGCATCGGCGGCAAGATGTGGGGTGCCGATGGCCGCACCAAGGACACCAAGTGCCTGATTCCGGAATCGACGTTCGCCCGCATCTATCAGGAAATCATCAACTTCTGCAAGACCAACGGCGCGTTTGACCCGGTGACGATGGGCACGGTGCCGAACGTGGGCCTGATGGCGCAGAAGGCCGAAGAATACGGTTCGCACGACAAGACCTTCGAGATTCCCGAAGACGGCGAAGCCCGCATCGTCGATAACGCCACCGGCGAAGTGCTGGCGGCGCTGACGCAGCAGGTGGAGCAAGGCGACATCTGGCGCATGTGCCAGGTCAAGGACGCACCGATCCGCGACTGGGTGAAGCTGGCCGTCACGCGCGCCCGCAACTCGGGCATGCCGGCCGTGTTCTGGCTGGACCCGTACCGTCCGCACGAAGCCGAGCTGATCAAGAAGGTGGAAACGTACCTGCAGGACTACGACACCAAGGGTCTCGAAATCCAGATCATGTCGCAGGTTCGCGCCATGCGTTACACGCTGGAGCGCGTGATCCGCGGCCTGGACACCATCTCGGTGACCGGCAACATCCTGCGCGACTACCTGACCGACCTGTTCCCGATCATGGAACTGGGCACCAGCGCCAAGATGCTGTCGATCGTGCCGCTGATGGCCGGTGGCGGCATGTACGAAACGGGCGCCGGCGGTTCGGCACCGAAGCACGTGCAGCAGCTGGTTGAAGAAAACCACCTGCGCTGGGATTCGCTGGGCGAGTTCCTGGCCCTGGCCGTGTCGCTGGAAGAGCTGGGCATCAAGTCCGGCAACGCCCGCGCCAAGATCCTGGCCAAGACGCTCGACGCCGCGACCGGCAAGCTGCTGGACAACGCCAAGAGCCCGTCGCCGAAGACCGGCCAGCTCGACAACCGTGGCAGCCAGTTCTACCTGGCCATGTACTGGGCCCAGGAACTGGCCGCGCAAAGCAGCGACGCCGAACTGGCAAAGGTCTTCACGCCGCTGGCCAAGACGCTGACGGAAAACGAGAAGACCATCATCGGCGAACTGTCGGACGTGCAAGGCAAGCCGGTGGACATCGGCGGTTACTACCAGCCGGACACCGCCAAGCTGGAAGCCGTGATGCGCCCGAGCAAGACGCTGAACGCGGCACTGGACTCGGTGAAGGCCTGATAGCACCCTGCCCCATGCCTGAAGCGAACTGCATGCGGTCCGCCTCAGGCAAAGGCACCATGAAAAACGCCCCGGGGCATCGCTGCCCCGGGGCGTTTTTATTTTCTACCGGACGTTTCAGCCGCTGAACGTCATCGTCATGCCGGCCGGTCCGATCGCCCGGATATCGAGCTCCGACGCCGATCCGTCCCACCACACGCTGCGTGGCGTCGTGGCAATGCCAAAGCCGTCGTTCCCACCCTGGAAGAACAGGTCCGTGGCATCGCCCAGGTTGGCAGGATTGTTTTCCAGATCATGCCGTCCGTCCGCCTGTATCAGTGCGCACTCGTAATGCTTCACCGCCGTCATCTGCTCGTTCGAATTGTCCCCAAGCTCATCGATATGCCAGATGGCCAGTCCCGACCCGGGTAGCCCGGCATCGCGCCCGCTCTGATGCCGGTTCTCGACGATGTAGTACTCGGTCGACCCATTGCGCAGGAAGAAGAATTCGTTGGTACCGGCGGCGGCCACCAGCGGCTGCCCTGGCTCGATCCTTTGCATCGACCTCGCCCAGCCGGCCTTGAACTTCAGATACGCACCCACATGCGCGGGGTTCTTCTCGGTGGCATACATGCCCATGCACATCAGGCAGAAGTGCCCCACCCCGGCGGATTCGTTGCCATAATCATAGAGGTCGGGGAAGTCGCAGACCATGTGGCCGTTCTCGTGGCAGAACGTACCCAGCGTCAGGCCTTCGCCCATGTGCGTGATCTGGTAGTCGTTGGCCATGCGGTCGGGCGCCAGCTGGACAGGCGTCTGCAGGAAATGGGAATGCGGCCAGAGACCCTTGCACCAGCTATTGACCAGCCCGCCCGCGTAAAACACATTCACGGCCCGCACGAACTGCTGCCCATCCACGGTAAGCGCCGAGAAGTCGAAGCCGTTGGCCTGGTGGAACTCCAGCGCTTCCTTGATCAACTCGCGCGTCCGCTCCGGAAACGGTATCTCTTCCTTGGTGTAGTAGTCCTTGGGATGCCTGGCGGTGTAATACGGGGCCACGATATTGCGGTAGCGCAGCTTGCCGCCCGATATCTCGCTAAAGTAATCGAAGACCGACCCGTTGTTGCCAAACCCGCTATAGCCCACCTGATTGCAGAAGCGATCCACCTCCTCGACCGCAATCGTTGCGGGCTCATCGGGGAACTGGATCAACAAGCACAGCCCAAGGTAATCGCCGACGCTCTCCTGCTTGGGTGGCGCAAGCATCGGCTGGTTGCCCGACGCAATGAATCGCTCGCGCTGCAGCCGAACCGAACGCCGCCGCTGCTGCCAACGGGCGTTGCCCGGCGTCAGCCCGGGCGCCTCGATGGCCTTGGCTCTTGCAGCCGCCATCGAAATCCGCACACCGCGCCCGATACCAAGCTTTGTGGGGTCCACGATGCGCGGCCGGCCGCCGGTGGGCACCAGCTCGTCACCATCCTTCGTCACATCGGCATATTGAAAGAACCCCGTGACGGGGTCCCTGACCAGCGTGTACCCGTTCAGCGCCTCGAACACCGCGTAGTGCTGGTCACCCCATCCACGGACAAACAGCTCGCTACCGTCCGGCTGACGAAATGTGAATGGCTTTCCACTGAATGGCACCGACATGATCGTCTCCCTGCACTGCCACGGCACCCATCCCGCAGGCTGGAGCCGTTGCATTAGCTGAGCATATATCGACTAGATCGGTTTTCTCACTTCTCATACTTCTGGATGAGATGGCCGCCTTCAGCGCTGATCGTGCGAATGCACCTGCAGTGCCTCCAGGAAGCGCGACACCATGTTGTACGCCGCCACTGTGGCCGTCAGTTCGATCAGGTGTCGATGCGAGAAGCGCTGGCGCACGGCGTCGAACACCGATGCTTCCACCTGGATATTGCGCGTCATGGCGTCGGTATAGGCCAGCACCGCGCGTTCCGTGTCGTCGAACAGCTTGCTGTCCTGCCACGTCGCCAGTTCGTCGAGTTGTGCCTGCGTCACGCCTTCGCGCAGCGCGATCGGTGCGTGCTGGTCGGCTTCGTACGGTGCGCCGTTCAGGATGGCCACGCGCATGATCACCAGTTCGCGCAGCGCGCCCGGCAGCGTCGATTTCTGACGGATGGCGGTCAGGTAGGTCAGCCAGCCTTCGGCCACGGGCGGCGCGTGCAGCAGCATCTGGTAGAGATGCAGCACGCCGCCGCGCTCGGCGGTGATGCGGTCCACCAGCGGACGCACTGCCGCGTCGGAAAGGTCGGCATAGGGAATGTTTGCCATCGCGATTCTGTCTCCTGTATTTCTGTAGGCCGGCTTATTCCGAGACGATGATCTTGCGCTTGACCAGTTCGGCCATCACGTCCGAATCCTTCTTAACGCGCGCGGAAAACGCCTCGGGGCTGTTGTTGACGATATCGAATGCATTCTCGGCGAAGCGCTTCGACACCTCGGGATCATGCATGACCTCGCGCGTCGCCGCCAGAAGCTTCTCACGCACGTCCGCCGGCAGGCCCTTCGGTGCCACCAGGCCGATCCAGGTCGGATACTCGAAGCCCGGAATCGTTTCGCTCATGGTCGGCACATCGGGCAGCATGGCCGAGCGCTTGGGCGAACTCACGGCCAGCGCGCGAATCTTGCCGGCCTGGATATGCGGCAGCATCACCGACAGCCCGGCAAACGCATACTGGATATGCCCGCCGAGCAGGTCGGTCAGCAGCGGCGCGGCACCCTTGTACGGAATATGGGTGGTCGAAAGCTGCCGGGCGATGTTGAGTTGCGCACTGTTGACGTGACCGGCCGATGCGGTGCCCGCCGATCCGTACGACGTCTCGGGATGGGTCTTCAGGTAGGCCACCAGTTGATCGAGATTCTTCACCGGCATGTCACTGCGCACCACCAGCACCTGCGGCGTGGTCACCAGCAGGCTCAGGTAGTCGAACGAGGTGAACGTGTCGAAGCGCAGGTTCTTCACTGTGTAGTGGTTCACGGCCTGCGAATCGAGCGCCAGCATCAGCGTGTAGCCATCCGGCTTGGCACGTGCCAGATCGCCGGCGCCCAGCGATCCGCTTGCGCCCGGCTTGTTCTCGATCACCACGGTCTGGCCCAATTGCTTGCCCAGCGCGTTGGAGATGGTGCGCGCAGTCTGGTCGACGGCGCCGCCTGGCGCGAATGGCACGATCAGGCGGATCGGCTGGTTCGGATACGCCTGCTGCGCGGCGGCAGGCGCGCTGCCAAGCAGCGCCGCTGCCAGCGTCACGGCCGTCGCCATCATATGCGCGGCCACGCCGCGCAAACCCCGGGTCATGCGTTTCATTGTTGTCTCCTGTTGTTATCGCCTGGTGTCCGGCGGACTCTGCGGTCCGTCCGTGCAAATCGAATGCGGCGGAAGCCGCTCAGCGCGTCGCAGCGACTAGCCCGCCGTCGACCACGATCTCGGTGCCGGTCACGTAGCGGCTTTCGTCCGCTGCCAGGAACAGCACTGCGTGCGCGGTATCCCATCCGTCGCCCATGCGCTTCATCGGCACCTGGTTGTTGCGATGGGCGATGAAGCCGTCGGTATCGCCCTTGGCGTACTTGGCGGCCAGCCCTTCGATCAGCGGCGTATGCATCAGCCCAGGCACCACGCAGTTCAGCCGGATGTTGTCGGGCGCGTGGATCACGGCCGTGGTGTGCGTGAAATGCAGGAGCCCAGCCTTGGCGGCGGCATAGGCCACCTGCGGCTTGCCCACGTAGCGCAGGCCCGCCACCGATGCCACATTGATCACTGATCCGCCGCCCTGCCGCTGCATGATGGGCAGTACATGCTTGCAGCCCAGGAACGCACTCTTGAGGTTGACCTGCATCTGCGCGTCCCAGACGGCCTCGTCCATGTCGACCGGGCCGCCCGGCTGGGACAGCCCAACGTTGTTCACCAGGATGTCGATCCGGCCATGGCGTGCCATGCACGCCTCCACGGCCTGCTGTACCTGCTCGGATTTGGTGCTGTCGCACGCCACGACGTCGGCCCCGAAGCCTTCTGCCCGGATCAGCTCACGGGTTTCCTCGGCATGCCCGAGATGCAGGTCCGTTCCGAACACGCTGGCACCCTGACGCGCCATCAGTACCGCCGTGGCGCGGCCGTTGCCCCAACCGCTTGCCACCGCGCCGCAGCCCATCACCAGCGCTACCTTGCCATTCAGATCCAGCATCCCGCGTCTCCGTCCTGATTATTGAGTGTGAAATTTGCCGAGCCATTCTAGGCAGGCTACATTTATTGCGGAAATTCCGATTTTCGATAAATTGATAGGTTGCCGGAATGAATGTCACACCGCGCCAGTTGCGCATCTTCCTTGCGCTGGCCCAATCGCTGAACTTCAGCCGCACGGCCGAGCAGTTCTTTGTCACGCAGCCATCGCTGAGCAAGACGGTGAAGGATCTGGAGGACGAACTCGGCGTGGCGCTGTTCGAGCGCTCCACGCGCAGCGTGCGGCTGACGCCCGCTGGCGAACAGCTCGTGCCGATGGCACGCCGTGTAGTGGGCGAATTCGATACCGGCCTGCAACGGATGCAAAGCCGCGCCGAGCAGGAAGCGCACCGGCTATCGGTGGCCGCGTTGCCGTCGCTGGCCAATGTGTTGCTGCCCGGCGTCTGCGCCGCGCTGGAACGGCGCTACGCGCAGCCGCAGATCACCGTGCATGACTGCGCGGACCAGGCTGCGGTGCGCCGCGTGGTCAACTATCAGGTGGATTTTGCGCTGGCGTCGGCGTCGCCTTCGAACCCCGAATTGCATTACGAGGAAATCCTGCGCGATCGCTTCGTGCTGCTGGCGCCGGCCGCCTGGCGGCACCGGCTGGATGCACGCGCCCGGATGGAAGACCTGAACGACCTGCCGCTGATCAGCATGACCGATGCCAGCACGGCCATGAAGTACATGAGCGCGGCATTCCTGCAGCGTGGCGTGGTATTCCGCCCCAAGCTGCAGCTCGACCAGATCGGCACGATTGCCGGCTTCGTCAAGCAGGGCCTGGGGATTGCGGTGCTGCCTTACCTGGGCATCATGCCGCTGCTGTCGCTCAAGGGCATGTATGTGGCGGAGATCGTGGACGGCCCCGTGCGCTCGGTGGGCATCGTCAGCCGCAAGGCGTCCGCCGCGTCGGGCATCGCCACGCAGGCCATGGCCGAAGTGCGCGCGATAGCGGACCGGCTGATCGCGCAGCAGCCCGAATGGATCTGGCCGGCCGGCGCCGTCTGAGGCGCCACCTATCTGAAAGTCGACAGCCAGTACGCGCGTATCTGCTGTACCACCGGCTCCGGCAGGGCCACGTAGTTCTCGGCCGACACGTCGGCCTGCCCTTCCATCAGCGCCCACTGGAAGAACGCCAGCGCATCGCGCGTGGCGGCCGGCGTACCGGGGCCGCGTGGCATCAGCACGAACACCGTGCCCGTGATGGGCCACACCGTCTGTCCCGGCGGGTTGGTCAGCACCTGGTAGAAGTCCTGCTGCGGATCCCATTCCGCGGCCGCAGCGGCCGCGCTGAACGACTCGCGCGACGGCTGCACGTATTGCCCGTCGCGGTTGCGCACCGATGCATAGGGCAGCTTGCGTTGCAGCGCATACGTCAGCTCCACATAGCCGAGCGCGCCTTTCACGTTGCGGATGTAGACCGCCACCCCGTCGTTGCCGCTGGCGCCCACACCCATCGGCCATTTCACGGTGGTGCCCGCACCCACCACACCCTGCCATTCCGGGCTGACCTTCGAGAGGAAATCGGTCCAGTTGAACGTGGTGCCCGAGCTGTCGCTGCGATGGACCACCGTGATGTTCATGTCCGGCAACGGTACGCCGGGATTGATCGCGACGATGGCCGGGTCATTCCACTTGCTAATACGGCCCTGGAAGATCGCCGCGAGCAACGGGCCGGTCAAGCGCAACTGGCCAGGCTGCACGCCCGGCAGATTCAACACCGGCACCACGCCGCCCACCACGATCGGAAACTGCGCCAGTCCCGCGCGCTGCAATTCTTCGGGCTTGAGCGGCATGTCGGTGGCGCCGAACGTCACGTTGGCCGCCTTGATCTGCCGAATGCCATTGCCCGATCCCACGGGCTGATAGTTGACCTGCTGCCCCGTCTTTGCGTAGTACGTGGCGGCCCATTTGGACATCAGCGGATAGACGAACGTGGACCCGGCACCAGTGACATCGCCGGCGCTGGCAATGCCCGGCCATGCACCACAGACCAGCATCATCGTCATGAACGCGCGCACCGCGCACTGGAAAGCCCTGGGCAGAGGCGACGAGTCCATGATCGTTCTTCCTTATTTTTAGCGTGCGACACGCGCGACGCTCAAGGACTCACACTAGCAGATGGTGTGCGAAGCGAAAGGACTTTCCGCCGCTTGCGGGCGGGCGCGCTACCGGTGTGATGCAAGCGCGCGAAACTGTCAAAAAAGCTTCATGTATGGCGCGACGAGTCACGCCAGCGTGGCCCACGCATCGCGCGAGATCCGGTACAGCACGTGCCGGGCGAGCCGGTCTCCCGGTGGAAGTGCCGGATGATTGAAATCGTCGGCGGGGTCGTGCCGCATGCCGAGCCGCTGCATCACGCGTTCAGACCGCTGATTGCACGCCGCCGTGAACGAGACGATCTCGTCGAGTTGCAGAACATCGAAACCGTAGGCCAGCGAAGCGCGGGCGGACTCGGTGGCAAGGCCGTGTCCCCAATGGTCATGGGCCAGCCGCCAGCCCACCTCCACACACGGTCCGAATGGCGGATGCCATGCCGGGATGCTTAGCCCGGTGAAGCCGATGAAGCTGTCAACGGTTGCGGCAGTGTCCCGCAGCGCCAGCGCCCACAGCCCAAACCCATGCTGCGCGTGATGCGCCATGATGCGGTCGAACAAGGCATCGCTTTGGGCGTCAGTCAGCGTGGAAGGAAAGCAGGCCATCACCCGCGCATCGGCGTTCATGGCGCGAAACGGCACGCGGTCCGCCTCGCACCAGGCGCGCAGCAGCAGCCGCGCCGTGGGCGCGGGCTGCTTGTCGCTCATCGCGAATGCACCTTGAACGCGTCGCCCTGCATGCCCGCGCGATCCACGGCCGCGATGCGGTTACGGCCGTTGTCCTTAGCGTGGTAGAGCTGCGCGTCGATCAGGTTCAGGAAGGCCGTGGCATCGGCGCGGTCGCTCGGCACCATCGTGCCCACGCCAAAGCTCGCCGTCACGCGCTGGTCGTACGGCGAGCGCAGATGAGGAATGGCCGCTGCCGCGATCAGCTCGCGGCAGCGTTCGGCAATCTTCACGGCCGTGTCGGCGTCGGTATTGCCCAGCACCATCGCGAACTCCTCGCCGCCGAAGCGGCCCAGGAAGTGATCGCCATCCAGCGCTTCACCCAGTACCGCCGCAATCTGCTTCAGGCACGCGTCGCCCTGCACGTGGCCGTAGTAGTCGTTGAAGGACTTGAAGAAATCAATGTCCATGATGATCAGCGACAGCGGCGTACCGGCCACGGCGGCCGCGTCCCACTGGGTCTGCAGCACGGCGTCGAAGCGGCGGCGGTTGCCCACGCCGGTCAGGCCATCGGTGTACGACAAGCGCTCCAGTTCGTGCTGCAGCTGCGCCAGCATCTCCTCGGTGCGCTTGCGTTCACTGATATCGAACATGAAGCCGATCAGCGATTCCACCTCGCCCTTGGCGTTGCGCGCCACGTGCACCACATCGCGCAGCCAGACGTAGCCGCCATCGCGCGTCAGGGCGCGGTAGTCCGCCTCGTGGTCGGTACCGGCCTGCGACTGCGCCACGCAGAAGTTCACCACCTGCTCGCGATCGTCGGGATGCATGCGCTCGGCCCAGTCGTTCACGGTCTTCCACGTCGACGGCGGCCACCCCAGCAACTTCTCGATCTGCGGGCCAATATAGGCAAACTCCATGGTCGCCCAGTCGATCTTCCACGGAATGGCCTTGGTCGATTCCAGCAGCGTGCGGTAGACCGCGTGATCGTCCTCGCCCGGCGCGTGTCCCGGCGGCGCCAGCGATTCCTCGTGCCGCAGGAACGCGGCCTTGAGCGGGCTGTTGGCGGGATCGTGGCGGTCGTCCTGATTGGTCATGGCGTGAGGGATAGTTGCCCGGTCTGGGAGATGGCTATGATGGCATGAACCCAATGACGAATGGAGACAACCATGCTGGAACTGCGCCCGACGTGTGAACACTGCAACATCGCCCTGCCGCCCGCCTCCACGCGGGCCCGGATCTGCAGTTTCGAATGCACGTTCTGCGCGGACTGCGTCGACGACGTGCTCGGCAATGTCTGTCCGAACTGCGGCGGCGGCTTTGTGGCCCGCCCCATCCGCCCGTCGCGCGACTGGAAGAACGGCAACACGGTGGGCAAGTACCCGGCGTCCACCACCGTCAAGCACCGTGCGGTGGACGCCGCCGCCCATGCAGCGTTTGCGGCACCCATCCGCGCCGTGCCGCCGCAAGACCGTTAGTACCGGCCCCGGCTTGACACTCCTGGCGCTTTGGCGCAGCATAAATGGAACGATGTTCTGTCCTATAGAACTTCGGAATTCATAAAGACGCAGGAGACTCCATGACACGCCGCACCTTCCTGGGTGCCATCACGCTGGCCGCTGCCAGCGCGATGGTGGCCCCCACCGCCCTGGCCGCCGATACGTTCCCATCCAAGCCGATCACCGTGATCGTGCCGTACGCCGTGGGCGGGTCCGCCGACCTGATCACCCGCCTGGTCACCACGGGCATGAGCGCCAATGGCACCGCCACGGTGGTGGACAACCGCACTGGCGGGGGCGGCGTGATCGGCTGGAGCACCGCCGCGCGGGCCAACCCCGACGGCTACACGCTGCTGACGATGGAGATGTCGTACGCGATCGCGGCCACGCTGCAGCCCAAGCTGCTGCCGTTCGATCCCAAGACCGCCTTCAAGCATATTGCCGTGGTGGCGTCGGTGCCGCACGTACTGGTGGTGAATCCGAACGTGCCGGCCAAGACCGTGCAGGAGTTCGTCGCGCTGGCCAAGGCCAATCCGGGCAAGTACTACTACGGCTCGGGCGGCAATGGCACCAATACCCACCTTGGTGGGGCACTGTTCAACAGCGTGGCCGGCGTCAGCCTGGTTCACGTGCCGTATCGCGGCGCCGGCGCGGCGTTGCAGGACGTGATGGGCGGCCAGATCCAGGCGCTGGTCACGTCGTTGCCCACCGCGCTGCAGTACATCAAGAGCGGCAAGCTGCGTGC
This sequence comes from Cupriavidus pauculus, assembly GCF_022179805.1. Lineage (GTDB taxonomy): Bacteria > Pseudomonadota > Gammaproteobacteria > Burkholderiales > Burkholderiaceae > Cupriavidus > Cupriavidus pauculus_E. The sequence continues at coordinate 423,218 of NZ_BPUO01000003.1, forward strand.
GCTGATGCTGGCCAATGACGTGCGCTCGCCGGTGCTGCCGGACGTGCCCGCCGCGCCCGAGGTGGGCATGCCCAAGATGGTGATGAAGTACTGGGTCGCTTTCTCCGCCCCGGCCAACACGCCGCAACCGGTGATCGACCGCCTGAACAAGGACATCGTCGCGGCCGTGAACACGCCGCAGGTGAAGCAGCAACTGCAGGCGCAAGGCCTGGACCCCGAAGGCAGCACGCCCGCGCAGGCCGCCAAGCTGGTCGACGACGAGACCAAACGCTGGGCCGGCGTGATCAAGGCCGCCAACATCAAGGCAGACTGACAGCCATGTGGAACGTCAATTTCACGGCACCGCAGATCATCGAGGCACGCGTACTGACCCGCATGCCCGACGCGCTGCGGCTACCCCAGCGCAGCGCCTGGGCTGACGCGAACAAACCCGGGCAGATTGCCGACAGCTTCCTGGAAGGTCCCACCTTCGACGCGCACGGCAATCTCTACCTGACCGATATCCCGCACGGGCGGCTGTTTCGCGTCGATGCGGACTTGAATTGGGAAGCGGTTGGCGAGACAGGCGGCTGGCCCAACGGCATCGCGCTGCATCGCGACGGCAGCCTGTGGATTGCCGACTATCGCGGCGGCATCCTGCGCATGCAGCCTGACAGCGGCGACATCGAGGTCGTGCTCGGCCATCGCAATTCCGAGAGCTTCAAGGGCGTCAACGACCTGACGTTCGATGCTCAGGGCAACCTGTACTTCACGGACCAGGGCCAGACCGGCCTGCACGATCCGTCCGGCCGCGTCTACCGGCTGCGCGCATCGGGCCAGCTCGACCTGTTGCTGTCCAACGTGCCGAGCCCGAACGGCATCGTCATCGATCCGTCCGGCCGCTTTCTGTTCGTGGCGGCCACGCGCGGCAACGCCGTGTGGCGCATGCCGTTGCTGCCCGATGGATCGGTATCGAAGGCCGGCGCGTTCCAGACGTTCTTCGGCAACAGCGGCCCCGACGGCCTGGCGATGGACGTCGACGGCCGTCTTGTGGTGGCGCACGCCAGCCTGGGCGGCGCCTTCGTCATCGACGCGCACGGCTGGTGCACGCACTTCGTGCGTAGCCCGATGGGCGGCACGGTCACCAACGTCGCCTTCCGGCCCGGCACCAACAAGCTGGTGATGACCGAATCGGCCAGCGGTACGGTGCTGGAAGCCGAACTGCCCGGCGTTGGCGCGCCGTTGTTTGGAGACGGCGCGGCGGCTTAACGCGGGCTCGGGCTGGCTGGCCTCAGAACTCCACCATTGCGAAGTCTTCCTTGCCCACGTCGCACTCGGGGCAGCGCCAGTCGTCAGGAATGTCTTCCCAGCGCGTGCCGGGCGCGATGCCGTCTTCGGGCAGGCCGGCGGCTTCGTCGTAGACCCAGCCGCAGATGATGCAGACCCACTGCTTGAATTCCTGCTCGACGGCCGGTGCTGCCGGTGCGGCATCCGCTGCACTCGCGGCCTTGGCCTCGGCGGCGGGCGGGCCATCGAGGCTGAACACCAGCGGTGCGGCCGTGCCTTCGGTGGCGCGCGCCAGATGCGACTGCAGGCGTTCGAGCAACGCCTGCGCCTCGTCGATCGACAGGTCCACCCAATACGGATCGCCAGCGGCGTCGTTCAGGCGTTGCGGGGGAAACTGGATCTCGACGGAAGTGCCTTTCGTGTACATGCGGGGGCTTGGGTATAAGAAAACAAACAGGCCCCAGATGGGGCCTGTTCGCATGACTTCAAGGTTTGCGCGGTGCGTTACGGCTTGCCGCCCGACCACTGCGCGCCGCTGCCAGCACTGCCGGCCACGGAATACAGCGCGCCAGGTGCATTACGCGTCTTCTGGAAGTCCTCCAGCGACTGTCCGCGCATGGCCGCATAGATGTGCAGGTTCGACACCCCGCTGACCGCGCCGAGCTTTTCCAGCAGGAAGAAGATCACACCGTAGTGGATCATGCCGCGCCAGTCACGCCGCGTGATCAGGTCGCGCTCTTCGTCGGTCAGCCCGGCCTCATCGTATGTCGTCACCGGGTCGGCACGGAAGCGTTCGCGGAACGCCGGGTCCACCAGCTGATGCAGGTAGCTGTTGATCCGGTATGCGCGCACGCTGCGCTCCAGCGTGAACGGGTACGTGCCTTCCAGTTCGTCGATGCCCTTGAGCTGATGGCCGATCAGCTCGCGCTGCTGCGCGGCCCGTGCGGCCACCACGGCTTCGTCCTCCTGCGCCACGTTCTCGTAGACGGCCACGGCGATGCCGGTCATCGATGGCAGGTAGTAGTCGCGATGCAGGCAGCGCACGTCGCCCATCGCGCCGCGCATCACCATCCACATCACCACCTCGGCGCTCTCGAAGCCGCCGCGCCGCGCGAATTCCGCATGCGTGATGTCCAGCAACTGCTGCGGGTCACGCTCGAACAAGTCCAGGAACTCGTGGTCCCAGGCCGTGTTGTTGAAGCCCGCGCGCTCGCCATGCACCTGGTGCGACAGCCCGCCCGTGGCAACGATGGCCACCTTGATGTCCTCGGGGTAGCTTTCCACGGCGCGCCGGATGGCCTGGCCCAGCTTGTAGCAGCGCCGTGCGGAAGGCGCCGGAAACTGCAGCACGCCCACTTGCAGCGGCAGGATCTTGACCGGCCATTCGCCCTCGTGCGGCAGCATCACCGACATCGGCGAAAAGCAGCCGTGATCGAGCGCCTTGTCCTGGAAGAACGACATGTCGAACTCGTCGGCCACCAGCGATGCGCCCACATGCCGGGCGAGCGCCGTATCGCCGTAGGCCGGCGGCAGGTTGCGCGGGCCGCCGCCTTCATCGGCCGCTTGGTACTTCTCGCCGATGCCGAGTGCGAACGCCGAGTAGTGATCGAAGAAGAACGACGTGACGTGATCGTTGTAGATCACCAGCAGCACGTCGGGCTTCTTGTCCTGCAGCCACTGGCTCACCGGCGCATACGCCGCGAAAATCGGAGCCCATGCGGGGTCCTGCTGCTTGCCGGCGTCCAGCGCAAAGCCGATGGTGGGCGTATGGGATGAGGCGATTGCGCCGATGATGGTGGCCATAATTCAGGTGCGTCAGTTGCGTCAGGCGGTGACCGCGGCGGGCTGGGCCCGGCGCGTCGATACGATGGAAATGGCTGCCACGGTGGCGGGAATGGCCAGGATGGCGATCACCGCGCTGAAACTCCAGCCCATCGACAGCAGCACACCGCCCGCCATCGATCCCGTGATACTACCGAAGCGGCCGATGCCGAGCATCCAGCTCACGCCGGTGGCACGCACCAGCGTCGGGTAGCACTGCGGCGCGAACGCGTTCAGGCCGGTCTGCGCACCGCTCATGCAGAAGCCCGCCAGCAGCACATAGGCCGCAAACGTCGACGACATCACGCTGCCCGAGGCCAGCAGCAGGATGAACACCGCGCCGCCCACATACGCCGCGCCAATCACGCGATTTGGCGCCATGCGGTCCATGCAGTATCCCACCACCAGTGCGCCCACGGTGCCGCCCAACTGGAACAGCGCGGTCAGGTTGGCAGCGCGTTCGATCGGCAGGCCGGCATCCTTGATCAGCGTCGGCAGCCATCCGCTCAGCAGGTAGATCACCAGCAGGCCCATGAAATACGTAACCCACAGCGCCAGCGTCATGCCACGGTAGCCCGGCGACAACAGCGTGCGTACCGGCTGCTTGCCCGGCACGGGCGGCTCGCTGATCGTGAACGTCGTGCCAGGGGCAATGTCGCTGCCGATCACGCGGCGCAGCGTGCGTGCGATACGGTCGGGCGATGCATTGCGCGCCACCAGGAAGCGTGCCGACTCAGGAATCAGCCAGAGGTACAGCGGCAGGCAGATCAGCGGAATCAGGCCGCCGACGATCAGCACGGCACGCCAGCCATGATCGGGCAGGATGGCAGCGGCACCAAAGCCCACCAGCGCGGAGCCCAGGTTGAAGCCCGTGAACATCGTGGCCAGCAGCATGCTGCGCGAGCGCTCCGGCACGTATTCGGAGAGCAGCGTGGTGGTGCTCGGCATCGCGGCGCCCAGGCCCAGGCCGGTCAGGAAGCGCAGCAGCGAAAGCTGCGTGGTGTTCTCGGCAAACGCGCACAGCAGATTGAACACGCCGAACAGGAAGACCGATCCGATCAGCAGCTTCTTGCGGCCAAAGCGGTCGGACATCGGGCCTACCAACAGCGCGCCAATCGCCAGGCCGATCGGTGCGGCGCTCATCACCACGCCAAACGCGGCCTTGGAGATGCCCCACTCCTTGGTGATGCCCGGGGCCAGAAAGCCCATGATGGCAACGTCGATGCCATCGGTGGCCACGATCATGAAACACAGCACCAGCAGCAGCCACTGGTAGCCGGACATCTTTCGGTCGTTGATATGGGCTCGGATATCGAGCCGTTGGGTGGTCATGGTGCCGTCTCCTGGCAGTTCCGCCGTGCAGTCCGCAGCGGGATCTAGTTATCAATAAGCTAATCGCCGCAGGCGCGGCCCAGCCGTGCACCCCCTGTACACGGCAACGGCAGTCTACGTTTGGGTAGCGTTTGCAGTATTGCTTTGTGGCGCGGCCCGCGTTGCCTTTTACTTATCGGACGAGGCTTCCATGGACGCGCTGGCCTGGCGCAGCGCGGCAATCAGCGCATCGGCCCCGGGCGACAGCCGTGCGCCGGCGCGGGTGGTGATGCCGATGCTGCGCGTGGTGTCCGGCAGCGGCAGGTTCAGCTCGACCAGCCAGCCCGCATCGATCTCGTGCCTGAGCTGGTGGGCCGACAGCGCGGTGACAAGATCGCCCTGCAGCAGCATGCCGCGCACCAGCGCCAGGTCGCCGGTTTCCACCAACGGCTGGGGCAACGGCAGGTCGCGTGACGCAAACACGCCATCGAGCGCCTGGCGCGAGGGCGAGGCGGCGCGCGACAACACCCACGGATAGGGTTCCAGGTCGGCCAGCGCCAGGCGCTTGCGGCCGGCCAGCGGATGCGACGCCCGCGCGATCAGCGCGATGCGGTCGGCAAACAGCACCTCGGTGGCCAGCCCTTGCGACGGATGCGGCCGCAATGCGCCCAGGATGAAGTCGATGCGCCCGCTCAGCAGGCCGGCCGTCAGTTCCTCGTACGGGCTTTCCAGCGTCCGGAACCGCAGCCGGGGATGGCGATGGTGGACATCGGCAATAGCCATTGGCAGCAGCAGCGTGCGGCCCAGTGGCAGCGCCCCGATGGTGACGGCGCCTTCCAGCACGCCTTGCAGCGCAGCAATATCGGCGCGGATATGGCGCAGATCGGCCAGCGCCCGTTCGAACAGCACCACCCAGCGGCTGCCCGGATCAGTGGGCACCATGCCGCGCGCGGTGCGCGTGAACACGGGATGGCCCAGCGCGTCTTCGAGTCGGGCGATGGCCTGGCTCACGGCCGATTGCGATACGCCCACCGACGCCGCCACGCTGGGCATGTGGTGCACTTCGGCCAGCATCACCGCCACCTCAAGCCGCCGCTCGTTGTGCAGCGCCTCCAGGCTGGCCACGGCCACGCCGGGCCGCGTGCGCAGCCGCACGGCGTCCTCGCGCACCTCGCGCAATGCCGCCTCGATATGGCGCGCCCGCTCCAGCACAATCTCGCCGGCGCGCGTCAGCAGCATGCCGCGTCCCTTGCGTTCGAACAGCGCCACGCCGAGCGTCTGCTCCAATGCCGCCACGGACCGGGCGATGGCCGACGAGGCGCGGTGCAGCGATTCGGACGAGCGGCGCACGCCGCCGGCCGCGGCCACGCCGGCGAATACGTGCAGGTGATGCAGGCTGACTGTCTCCATGTCGCGATTGTCGTCTGGCAAGGGCCTCGCCGCCTACGGGCGATAAGCAGATTAGAACAATTGTCCCGCGACATCGCAACCAAGGACTTGTACCAGACGCGGATACTGCGGGCACCTGACGTACCCCAACCCTGCCCGCCCATCGCCATGACGCCAAGCCTTGATTCCGACCTGCGCGCCATCCCCTGCACCCTCATGCGGGGCGGCACGTCGCGCGGGCCGTTTTTCCTGGCGAGCGATCTGCCGGCCGACACGCCCACGCGCGACCGCGTGCTGCTGGCCGCCATGGGCAGCCCCGATCCGCGCCAGATCGACGGACTCGGCGGCGCGCATCCGCTGACCAGCAAGGCTGGCATCGTGGCGCGCGGCACGCCGGGCCAGGCCGATCTCGACTTCACGTTCGCGCAACTGCAGCCCAACGCCGACACCGTGGACACCACGCCGAACTGCGGCAACATGCTGGCCGCCGTGCTGCCGTTTGCCATCGCACGCGGGCTGGTGACGCCGCAGGGCGATGTCACCCGCGCCCGCGTGCTGACGCGCAACACCGGCATGCTGTGCGACATCACGATGCAGACGCCGAACGGCGTGCCCCGCTTCAGGGGCGATGCGCGCATCGACGGCGTGCCCGGCACCGCCGCGCCAATCGTGATCGACTTCCTGGACACCGCCGGGTCGGTGTGCCACGCGATGCTGCCAACCGGCAACGCCACCGACGCACTGACCATCGTCGACCCCATGAGCGGCAAGCCGCTGACCATCGCCGCCACGCTGATCGACAACGGCATGCCGATGGTGCTGATGCGCGCGGCCGACCTTGACCGCACCGCGCGAGAAAGCGTGGCCGACCTCAACGCCGACACGGCGCTGAAGCAGCGCATCGAAGCGCTGCGGCTGGTGGCAGGCGAACTCATGGGCCTTGGCAACGTGGCGCAGAAGAGCTACCCGAAGATGTGCCTGATCGCTGCGCCAGCGGCGGGCGGCAGCGTCGCCACGCGATGCTTCATCCCGCGCGTGTGCCACGACGCCATCGGCGTGCTGGCGGCCATCACGGTCGGCACGGCATGCGTGCTGCCTGGCACCGTCGCGACGGGTGTGGCCGTCGTCGATGCCGGGCCGGTGCACGCGATCAGCGTCGAACATCCGACCGGCGCTTTCTCCGTCGAACTCGAAACCGATCCGGCCCACCCCGGCTCCATTCTTCGCAGCGCGCTGATCCGTACGGCGCGTCCCATCATGCGCGGCGAGGTACTGGTTCCGGCCAGCGCTTGGCCCCTCTGAGCAATGTTCATGATCATCGATTGCCACGGGCACTTCACCACCGCCCCGAAATCCCTGGAAGCTTGGCGCCAACGCCAGATCGCCAGCCTGGAAGACCCCGCGCTGACGCCGTCCGCCAGCGACCTGCACATTAGCGACGACGAACTGCGCGACGCCGTGGAGGGCAACCAGCTACGCCTGATGCGCGAGCGCGGTGCCGACCTGACGATCTTCTCGCCGCGCGCCTCGTTCATGGCGCACCACATCGGCAACTTCGAAACCAGCGCCACCTGGGCCGCCATCTGCAACACGCTCTGCCATCGCGTGAGCGAGCTGTATCCCGACCACTTCGTCGGCGCCGCCATGCTGCCGCAGTCGCCCGGCGTGGACATCCGCACCTGCGTCGACGAACTGGAGCGCTGCGTGCGCGACTATGGCTTTGTCGGCGTGAACCTGAATCCCGATCCGTCCGGCGGCCACTGGACGTCACCGCCGCTGTCTGACCCGTACTGGTTCCCGATCTACGAGAAGATGGTCGAGCTTGACGTGCCGGCCATGATTCACGTCAGCACAAGCTGCAATGCCTGCTTCCACACCACCGGCGCGCACTACCTCAACGCGGACACCACCGCGTTCATGCAGGTGCTGACCAGCGACCTGTTCCGCCGCTTTCCGACGCTGAAGTTCGTGATTCCGCACGGCGGTGGCGCCGTGCCCTATCACTGGGGCCGTTTCCGCGGGCTGGCTCAGGAACTGAAGTTGCCGCCGCTGCAGGAACACCTGCTGAACAACGTGTTCTTCGATACCTGCGTCTATCACCAGCCCGGCATCGACCTGCTCACGCGCGTGATCCCGGTGCGCAACGTGCTGTTTGCCTCGGAAATGATCGGCGCCGTGCGCGGCATCGATCCCGAGACTGGCCACTACTACGACGACACGCGCCGCTACATCGAACACGCGGCACTGAGCGATGCCGACCGGCACCAGATCTTCGAAGGCAACGCGCGACGCGTGTACCCGCGCCTCGACGCGCGGCTGCGCGCACGCGGCAAGTAGCACTGGCAGTGACCCAAGAAAAACATCAACGGAGGAGAAAACGATGAAACTGCGCCACCTGGCGTTATCGATAGCGCTTGGCCTGCCCGCCATCGCGCAGGCCCAGTCCGTGACGCTCTACGGCGTCATCGACACGGGCATCGAGTACCTGAACCACGTTGGCACCGCCAACAACTCGGTCGTGAAGATGGCCAATCTCAGCGGCACCGTGCCCTCGCGCTGGGGCCTGCGCGGCACCGAGGACCTGGGCGGCGGTCTGAAGGCCAACTTCGTGCTGGAATCGGGCTTCGCGCCCGACAGCGGCGTCACCAACCAGGGCGGCCGCCTGTTCGGCCGGCAGGCCTGGGTGGGCCTGAGCGGCAACTGGGGCCAGGTGAGCCTGGGCCGCCAGTACACGATGATGTTCTGGGCGATGCTCGATTCCGACATCCTCGGCCCCAACGCCTACGGCTCCAGCTCGCTCGACAACTACCTGCCCAATGCCCGCGCCGACAACGCCATCGGCTACAAGGGCAAGTTCGGCGGCTTCACCGTCGGCGCGACGTACAGCTTCGGCCGCGACTCGGTCAACGCCGGCCCGAGCCCATCGGGCACCAACTGCGCGGGCGAGAATCCCGCCGACAAATCCGCCTGCCGCGAATGGTCGGCCATGCTCGGCTACGAGACCAACTGGTGGGGTGTGCTGGGCGCCTACGATTCGCTGCGCGGTGGCCCGGGCGCCTTCGGCGGCCTGACGTCAAGCCAGCTCAAGGACGACCGCGCCACACTAGGCGGCTACATGCTGGTAGGCCACGCCAAGATCGGCGCCGGCTGGCTGGCCCGCCGCAACGGCGCGCTGACCACGCCGCGCAGCAACATGTACTACGCGGGCGTCGCCTACGACATCACCCCGCAGGTCACGCTGTCCGGCGAGGCGTTCTACCTCGACTATCGCCATAGCTCGGACCGTGCATGGCTGGGTGCGGTGCGCGCGAGCTATGCGTTCTCGAAACGCACGTCGGTGTACACCACGGTGGGGTATATCGATAACAGCGGCAAGCTGGCGCTTTCGGTTGATAGCGCGTCGACGGGTGCGAGTCCGGTGGCTGGGGCTAGCCAGTTGGGCGCGATGGTTGGGGTCAAGCACATCTTCTGACCCTGTCGCGACTCACAGGGTGCTTCAGCTTCCCACGCACCGTCAGTGCTGACGGTGTGTGGGTTTTTTTCTTGCTCCCCTCTCCCCCAACCCCTCTCCCACGCTGTGGGAGAGGGGAGCAAAATGCAGGCTCCTACGACAAATCAGGCCGCTGTACCCCCTCCGGCAAACCCAGGCACGCCACCCGAAACACATTCCCCTCCGGGTCCTGCAGCACAACCTGCCACTGCCCGTAGTAAGTCGCAAACGGCCCCTTGACGGCAGCACCGCCAAGCGTGGTCGCCTGCAACGCAGCCGCATCGACCGAATCAGGTACATCCACCATGAACGTGGCATACGCCACCACGGGCACCGCCCCCTCACCCACAGGCTGGCGATCCACGAACCCCAGCAACTCATACGCCCGCGCCGCATTGAATCCAAACTGGAATGCCGACGTCTCCAACGCACGATAGATTGGCGATCGGCTGTGCTCGGCTTCCGGCAGGTCCAGCAATTGTCGATAGAACGCGAACTGCGCCTCGATATCGCGGCAGAGCAGATTGAACCACAGCTTCATGCGGAAGCCCCCTGCACATAGGTCTTGCGGTACATCTCCGTCAGGTGTTCGCCGGCCGTGCACGGCGCGAAGCGCGGCACCTCGCCATCGGCCACCGTGCCGGGCACGGGCTCGATGCGCGCCAGGTAGTCGGGCTCATAGAAGAACGGGATCGAGTAGCGCGGTGCGCCACCGGAGTGAACATTGCGCACGCGATGCGGATTCGAGTGGTAGCGGCCATTGGTCCAGCGCGGCACCATGTCGCCGAGGTTGACGACGAAGCAGCCCGGCATCGGCGTGGCCGCTACCCATTCACCATCGGGCATCTGCACTTCGAGTCCGCCATGCGCGTCCTGCGCCAGGATCGTTACCGCGCCCCAGTCCGTATGCGCACCCGCGCCGAAGGTCCGGTCGTCGGCATCAGCCGGATGCGCGGGATAGCGGATCATGCGCAGCGTCACCATCGGGCTTTCGCTCGTGTGGTCGAAGTAGTGCTCGGGTAGATCGAGCGACAACGCCATCAGTTGCATCAGGCGCCGCGACAGCACCAGCATGGCGTCGATATACGCCTGGCATTGCGCCGATGCCTGCGGCAGTTCGGCGGGCCACTGATTGTGGCCGTAGGTCTGGTATCCCGCCCGCACATAGGGATGGTCATTGGGATAGGCCATGCCGCAGTAGAAGCTCTCCTTCAGGTCCGGACGCGCGTCGGCATCGAGACGTTGATCGCCAAGATTCTCGAAGCCGCGCATCGTGGGCGAATTGCCCATGGCCAGCGCATGTCGCGTGGCGGAAGGCAGGTCGAGCAGTGCCTGCGTCAGCGCGAACTGCCGCGCCACCATCTCCGCCGCCACACCGTGATTACGCACGTAGAAGAAGCCTGACGACATCGCCGCCGCGCGAAATACGCTGGCGACCTCGGCGCTGCGAGGCGCGCCTGGCACGAGGGCATCGACCAGATTGATAACCGGAATGGACATGTGCGCTCCCGTCAAGCCTTGAGCTTGCGATCGGCCGCCGAAGGCAGGAACTGGTCGGTCCAGATGTCGGCCACGGTCATCCCCGACTTGATGCCGAAGGCACCCACCGTCTCGTCCACCGTGGCCTGCAGGCGCGCCTGCGTGGCCGCGCCCCATCCATCGCGCCGCGTGTCGGGCGTGCGCATCGCACCGTCGACGATCAGCTTCAGCCGCTCGAACTCCAGGCCCTGGTCGGCCAGCGGCTCACGCGTCTTGACCGCTGTGGCACCGGCCTTCGGATCGGCCATGGCCTCGATCCAGCCGCGCGTCGATGCCTTGACGAATGCCTTCATCGCTTCGGGCTGTTCCGCCATGCTCTTGCGGTTAGCCACCAGCCCGTTGCCGTACGACTTCATGCCGTAGTCGGAAAAGCGGAACACGGTGAGCTTCTCAGGCCCCATACCCCGCGCCTTCAGGTTGAGCAGGCCGGTGAAGTAGAAGTAGGCCGCCGCGTCGAAATCGCCCTTTACGAAGCGCGTGTCGCCAATGTCGGGCGTCACGCTTTCCCATTTGACCGTCGACGGATCGAAGCCCTGCGCCTTGGCGAACACCGGAAACAGCTTGCGCGATGCGTTGAACGGCTGGCCCAGGATCGACTTGCCGGCCAGGTTGCCCGGCTTCACGATGCCGCCGCCCTTGCGCACGATCACCGCATTGGGGTTCAGGTCGTACTGGATGGCCACCGCCTTGAGCGACGACGCCGGATTGGCAGCATTGAATTCGATCATCGCGGCCAGGTCCGCCGATGCGCAATCGTATGCGCCGCCAGCCACCAGGCTGATGGCTGACGCGGAGCCGTTGCCGGTGTCGATCACGACGTCGAGCCCAGCATCCTTGTAGTAGCCGCGCTGCAGCGCCAGCAGAAAACCCGCACCGGAGGCTTCGACCTTCCAGCCGAGATTGAACTTGAATTTCTGCAGCGAGCCGGTGGCACGAACGAAGGCCGGCGCGGCAAGCAGGGACGAAAAGGCGGTGGCGCCAGTGGCGCGCAAGAAGGAACGGCGGCGCATGGAGAGCTCCGGAAACAGATGTAGGGGCACGATGGCGAGCAATTTCCGGGCGGCAGGTGCCGCTGAACGCTTCTACTCTCCGAACGTTGGTCCTGCAGATTCCATGCCACCTGTTTTCACGGATTCGGCGCGGTGCACGCACCGGTTTGCGGCACGGCCGCCGCCACCATGCGCCAGGACGGCGCAACCTCTTGCCGCGCACGCCGATCCGGATTAACGTGTGCCGCCATGACCACCTCATCCCACTCCACGTCGGCCCCGCGTGTGGCCGTCATCGGCGCCGGCATCGTCGGCAGTTGCATCGCGCTGACGCTGCAGAAGCGCGGTGCCGATGTCACCCTGTTCGACCGCGAGGGCGCCGCCAGTGGCTGCAGCTTTGGCAATTCCGGCGCGATCAGCGAGTGTTCGATAGCGCCGCTGGCCATGCCGGGTGTGCTGGCGTCCGTGCCAAAAATGCTGCTGGACCCCGACAGCCCGTTGCGCCTGCCGCTGAACTACCTGCCCGCCGCCGCACCGTGGCTGACGCGCTTCGTGCTGTCCGCCACGCCCGAGCGCGTGGATCGTGCGGCAGCAGCGCTGGCCGCACTGCACGCCGGCGCCATCGACAAGCATGAAGCGCTGACACGCGAAGTGGGTGTTCCCGAGCTGTTCATGCGGCGCGGACACCTGCACCTCTACCCCGACGCCGCCGCGCTGGCCGCCGACGACGCGGTATGGCGGCTGCGCGAACGCTTCGGTATCCGCTTCGAACGGCTCGACCGCGCCGGTATCGACGCGCTGGAGCCAGGCGTCGCACCGCGCTACCAGGCGGCGGCGTTCCTGGCCGACCACGGCACGATAGTGAATCCCGCGCGCTACACACGGGCCATTGCCGATGCCTTCGTCGCGCGTGGCGGCCGGTTTGTGCGCGATGACATCCATGGCCTGCAGCGCGATGGCAACGCATGGACCCTGCGCGGCGCGCAGGGCCAGCACGCTGCCGATCACATCGTGATGGCCGCCGGCGCGTGGTCGCGCAACCTGCTCGATCCGCTTGGCGTGCCCGTGCCACTCGAAAGCCAGCGCGGCTACCACGTGCAGTTCACCGGCGTTGCCAACGTCGTGTCGCGCACCGTGGTGCTGGCCGACCGCAAGGTCTTTATCACGCCAATGGAAGGCGGGCTGCGCGTGGGCGGCACTGTCGAGATCGCCGGCCTGAAACGGCCGCCCGATCCGCGCCGCTCGGCCATCCTGGAGCGCATTGCCCGAGAGACGTTTGCGGACCTCGACGGCAAGCCCTTCACCACCTGGATGGGCCATCGGCCGTGCATGCCCGACTCCGTGCCGCTGGTGGGCGCCGCCGACGGCCATCGCGGGCTGTGGCTGGCCATCGGCCACGGCCACTTGGGGCTAACCGACTCCATCAACACCGCCGAACGTATCGCCGACGACCTGCTTGCCGCCTGAGCGCTCGGGGAAGCTCTCAGGGAAATCGCTAGATTCCGCCGCGAAAAATTAGTTATACAGTGCAACAAATCCGGCGGCGGTGCCGGCAAGGAATGCTATGAAAATCGCGATCGCCGGCGGCGGCATTGGCGGGCTCACGCTCGCGCTGCTCTGTCACCAACAGGGGCTCGACGTAGAGGTCTGGGAGGCGAGCGAGCCGCTGCGCCCGCTTGGCGTCGGCATCAACCTGCTGCCCCACGCGGTGCGCGAACTCTCGGCGTTGGGCCTGCAGGACGACCTGGCGCGCATTGCCATCGAGACGTCGTCGCTGTCTTACTTCAACAAGTTCGGCCAGCAGATCTGGCATGAGCCACGTGGCCGCGCCGCCGGTTACGACTGGCCGCAGTTTTCCGTGCACCGTGGCGAATTCCAGATGCTGCTGTACGACACCGTGCGCGCAAGGCTGGGCGTGGATCGCGTGCACACAGGCCATGCGCTGGAGTCGATCGTCGATACCGGAGGTGCCGACGCACCCGCACGCTTCACGTTGCGACGCCGTGCCGACAACGCCGTCGTCGAAGCCCAGGCCGATGTGCTGGTGGGCGCAGACGGCATCCACTCGGCGGTGCGGCGGCACTTCTATCCTACCGGCGACGCCCCACGCTTCTCGCGCCGCCTGCTGTGGCGTGCCACCACCGACGTCGCGCCGTACCTCGATGGCCGGTCGATGTTCATGGCGGGCCACCAGGACCAGAAGTTCGTGGCCTATCCGATCTCCGAGCCGCTGCGCGAGCAAGGGCGCTCGCGCATCAACTGGATCGCCGAGCTGCGCGTGCCCGACGACTATCCCGATACGCCGCCGCGCAGCGACTGGAACCGCCAGGTCGACAAGTCGGTGTTTCGCGCGGCTTTCGCCGACTGGCGCTGGTCATGGATCGACATTCCCGCGCTGATCGACGGCGCGGAGGCCATCTACGAATTCCCGATGGTGGACAAGGACCCGCTGCCGCGCTGGACGTTCGGCCGCGTCACGCTGCTGGGCGATGCGGCCCACCCGATGTATCCGATCGGCTCGAATGGCAGCGCGCAAGCCATCGTCGATGCGCGGTACCTGATGGACTGCCTGCGCGACGCCCTGAGCGGCACCGGCGACCTCGACTACGCACTGCGCGAGTACGAGGCCGAACGCCTGCCGCGCACGGCCGGCATCGTGCTGCGCAATCGCATGAACGGCCCCGAGCAGGTCATGCAACTGGCCGAGGTGCGCGCGCCGCAAGGCTTTGCATGCATCGACGACGTGATCCCGCGCGCCGAACTCGAAGCCATCTCGCAGCGCTACAAGACGCTGGCCGGTTTCGGGCAGCAGCAGTTGCAGGCCGGCAAGTCCTGAGTCACCCGATCACACCATCGAACCATCACACCATAAGAACGGAGACAACCATGCCCCCATCCCGCTTTCGCATGTCGCTTGCCAGTATCGCCCTGGCTACGCTGGCACTGGCCAGTGGCGCAGCGCTGGCCGATGTGACCGTCGGCGTCAGCATCGCGTCGACCGGGCCGTCGGCATCGCTCGGCATTCCGCAGAAGAACACCATGCCGTTCCTGCCCGAGACCATCGCGGGCGAGAAGATCCACTACATCGTGGTGGACGATGCATCGGACCCGACGCAAGCGACCAAGATCGCACGGCGTTTTGCTTCCGAGGACAAGGTCGACATCATCCTGGGCTCGTCGGCCGTGGCGCCGTCGATTGCCATTGCCGAGGTGGCCGATGAAAGCCAGACCGTGCAACTGGCGTTCTCGCCCATCGAACTGAAGCCGGGCCGGGGCGCGTGGACGTACCGGCTGGCGCAGCCCGTGCGGCTCATGGCCGATGCCGTGGCCGGCGCCGCCAAGGCGAAGGGCGTCAAGACCGTGGCATTCATCGGCTTTGCCGACGCGTACGGCGAAACCTGGCTCAAGGAATTCACTGCGGCGGCACAGGCCAACGGCATCCGCGTGATCGCCGCCGAGCGCTATGCACGCTCCGACACTAGCGTCACCGCCCAGGCGCTGAAGCTGATGGCCGCGCGCGCCGATGCGGTGCTGATCGCGGGCGCCGGCACGGGCGCCGCGTTGCCGCACACCACGCTGCGCGAGCGCGGCTACACCGGGCCGATCTACCAGACGCACGGCGCGGCCACGCGCGACCTGATCCGCATCGGCGGCAAGGCCGTCAACGGCGCCATCCTGCCGGCCGGCCCGGTAATCGTGGCCGAGCAACTGCCGGCCAACAGCGCGGTCAAGAAGCCGGGGCTGGACTACGTGACGCGCTACGAGAAACAATACGGCGCGGAGACCCGCACGCAGTTCGGCGCTCACCCGTATGATGCCGGCCTGGTGCTGCAGCGCATCGTGCCGGTGGCGCTGAAGAAGGCCAAGCCCGGTACGCCGGAATTCCGCAAGGCGCTCAAGGATGCGCTGGAGAGCGAGCGCGATATCGTGGTATCGCACGGCGTGCTCAACTACACGGCCGAGGACCATTTCGGCTTCGACCAGCGCGGGCGCGTGCTGCTGACCATCGACAACGGCAACTGGAAGCTTTTGAAATGACGCAAGGCATTGCGACGCCCACGCTCGAACATATCGGCGATTTCAGCCTGCAGGTGGCGCCGCCTACCGAGGTCGGTGCCACGCCGCTGGGGCAGCGGCGTGTGATTCCGATCCTGTCGGGCACGGTGCGCGGGCCGCGCCTGAACGGCCATATCCTGCCCGGCGGCGCCGACTTCCAGCTCATTCGCCACAGCGACGGCGACGATGTGACCACGGCCGATATCGAGGCGCGCTACGTGCTGGAAACCGACGACGGCGCACGGATCTACATCGTCAACGCCGGCGTGCGCAGCGGCAGTGCCCCGGTGATCGCACGGCTCAACCGTGGAGAGACCGTCGATCCGTCCGAGATCTATTTCCGCACTGCGCCGCGCTTCGAGACCGCCGCACCGCGTTACCGCTGGCTGATGCAGCACCTGTTCGTGGCATCGGGCGCGCGCTATCCGGATCGCGTGGAACTGCGCTACTTCCTGGTGCGCTGAACATGGCAACCCGCAAGCCGCGCGACACGCTCGCGCCCGATCCCAACGGCAGCCACTTCGAGCCGCACCTGCCGAACATCGACTATGGCGTGCTCGACTCGCTGATCGGATACGCCATCCGCCGTGCGCAGATCCGCGTCTACGAAGACTTCGTGGCATCGCTGGCCGCGTGGAACATCACGCCGCCACGCTTCTCGGCGCTGCAGATCATCGACCGCAATCCGGACCTGAAGCTGACCGACCTGGCGCAGATCCTGGGCATTGCACGGTCGGGCGCGGTGCTGCTGGTGGATGCGCTGGAGGAAATGGGGCTGGTGCGCCGCGTGCCATCGCCAACGGATCGGCGCGCGTTTGGGCTGGCGTTGACGGCCGTTGGGGTGAAGACGCTGAAGGAAGCGACGGCGGCCGTGTGCGCGCATGATGCGCGGATTGCGACGGGACTTTCGACGGAGGAACAGCGGGTGTTGAAGGGGTTACTGGATCGGTTGGCGCGGTAGCGCCGAGGTCGGCTACCTGTTTTGCTCCTCTCTCCCTCTACTGGTTTTCTCCCCTCTCCCGCTCTGCGGGAGAGGGGAGAAAAAACAGCGGGGAGCAAAAAAAGCTTCAGCGGTAGCTGACCGTCACCTCATTACTGCGACCCTGCACCATAGGCGCTAGCCCACCCTGCCCCGGAATGCGGTAAGCGAACACAAACCCCTTCGTAGCATCATCACCGACAAACGCGTCTGTCTTGCCCTCGGCGCCGGGCAGCAGCACGCAGCGATCGGCGTTGCACAGGTAGGCTTGCAGGTCGATGGGTGGCGGGCGCGTGAAGCTGTAGCGCCAACGCACCGACGTGATCCGGCCCATGGCCTGCGGCATCGTGGCCAAGGGCACCACGGGTGGCGACAGCGTGCGCTGGCCCCGGTTGGAAATCTGCGGCCCGGCCGACGAGGCCGTCCACGCAAAGCGCGAACCGGAGATCTCGTAGGTGGCCTTGGTAAAGACAGGCGCGTAGGTTTGCGCGTGGGCCGCCGCCGACCCCATCGCGCACAGCACGGCCAGGATCAGGGCGTGCCGCATCACAGCATCCCGCGCAGTTGGGTGCGCAGGCGCCCAATGGCCTGGCTGCGGATCTGGCACACGCGCGACTCGGTCACTTCCAGCACCGCGCCAATTTCACGCAGGTTCAGCTCCTGGTCGTAGCACAGCGACAGCACGAGCTTTTCGCGCTCGGGCAGCTTGTCGATGGCGCAGATCAGTGCCTCGCGCATGCCGGACTCCATCAGCACCGTCAGCGGGTTGGCGTCGTCGGTCACGCCGAGGTGGCGGTCCAGGAAGTCTTCCTCGCCCGAACGCTCGAAGTCCTCGTAGTGCAGCAGCTGGCAGCCGTAGACCTCGTTGAGCAACTCCTGGTATTCCTCGAGCGCCATCTCGAGTTCCTTGGCTACCTCGGAATCGATCGGCGTGCGGCCCAGCTTCTGTTCGAGCTGGCGCTGCGTGCGTTCGATCTTGCGCGTGAACTGGCGCAGGCTGCGCGACTGCCAGTCGTTGGCCCGCACCTCGTCCAGCATCGCGCCACGAATGCGCTGGCTGGCATAGGTCTCGAACCGTGCGCCATGGTTGTCCTCATAGCGCTTTGCGGCGTCGAGCAGGCCGATCATGCCGGCCTGTATCAGGTCGTCGATCTGTACGCTGGCGGGCAGCTTGGCGGCCAGTTGCAGCGCGATACGCCGCACCAATGGCGCGTGTGACTTGACCACGTCCGCCTGCTCGAGCTTTCCCTGAATCGTATACATGGTGGAATTCTCGTTAAAAGCTATCTGTTTGCGCCAGCGCCGGAGAGGCTGAAATATCGGCAACTGGCAGGCTGAGTGTTTCCGGTCTTGTCGGGACTTCTTGTTCTTGCGTCATGCGGCAACGGCCGGGGCCGTTGCCGTGGGCGATGCTTCGTGGCGCAGCGGCCATCCACCGATACTGCCGGCGATCTGCCGCAATGCACCGGTGGCCGCGGCGGCGGGGTACGCCTCCACCACACACCGCCCAAGCTGGAGCGCACGCGCCACCAGCGGATCCATCGGCAGGTACCCTGCCAGGCTGGCCTCCACGCCCAGGTACTGGCTCGCGGTGCGGGCCAGGTTGCGCGCGAGGGCCATGACCGTCCCCTCCGCGGCCGCCATGTTGACGACCAGCTGGAAGTGACGGCATGCGTATTCGTGATGCAGCCGCTTGATGCACGCATACGCGGCGGTAATCGACGTGGCCTCGGGGCGCATGACGATCACGAAGTTGTGCGACATGCCGGCCAGCGGCGACAACGCGCCCGTGATGTCGCGGCGCGTGTCCACCAGCATCGAGCGCACGTCGGGCAGGCGCGCCGACAGGACGCGCTCGTCGGGACGCACGCCGGCAGGCATCTGCCCGGCCTGCATCGCCACGATGCCGCTGGCGGCGCGCGTGCCGGCCGCCGTGGCCAGCGGCACGCGGCCATCCAGCACATCGGCCAGCGTGGCGACGGGCGCGGCACCGGAGAGCCGCATGGCGCGCGCACCGTAGAAGTCCTCGTCCACGAGCACCACGCGCTCGCCCTGCATCGCCAGGGCATTGGCCAGGCCCAGCGCCACCGTGGTGGTGCCGACGCCCTGCTCCGCACCCACCACCGCGATACGTCGCGTGATGCGTGGTGCCAGCAGGCGGCGCAGGCTTTCGGCCTGATCGGAGCCCATCATGTTCAAGGCTTACTCCCCGGCGGCCGCGAGTTGCGGCATGGCGTCCATGGCGGCCATCGCGTGCATCGCGGACGCGGCCGGCTCGGAAGCGGTTTCCATCGTCGCGGGTGCCAGCGGCATGCCACGGCCCGGATAGTTTTCCAGCACGTCGAGCAGCGCCAGCAGACGGCCGATGCCCTCGTTGAGCACGGCGCCAGCCACGGGCGCGTTCACGCGTGCCGAGGCACGGCCGGCCAGGCGCGACAGGAAGGCCGGCGCGGTCGGCGTGGGCGTGTGTTGCAGGCGCAGCGCGGTCAAGCCCAGTTGCTGCGACACCATGGCGGTGCAATCCGACGCGTCGGCATCGCCGGCCTGGGCGAAATGCTCCATCGCGTGGCGCAGCGTGCGGAACTGTTCCTCGGCCGCCAGCGTCCACTGCGACCAGCGGACCACCTGTGCGGCGTCATCGGCCAGTGCCGGATCGCACAGCATGTATTCCACCGACAGCGTGTCGCCGGTTTCGTGATCGATCATGCGCGACACCACCAGGCACGCTTCGATGCCGGCTTCGGCGGCGTTGCCACGGCCACGCGCGGCGGTACGCACCTGGCCTTCGGGAATGCGGACCAGGCAATGCGCGAGCCAGTGTGCGGCGGCGCGGTCGCGGCAGGTCACGTCGCCCACCGCGTGGAACGTCAGCGTGTCGGCTACGGCATCGAGCTTGTTGGCCAGGCCGTCGGCGATCACACGCGTGGTCTTGCGGGTGCCGGCGATCCAGCGCTCGCCCTGCTGTTGCCAGCGGGCCAGCGTGGCCGTGGTCGGCAGCGAGCTGTTCAGGTTGACTACGGTGCGGGCCGCGGCCAGTGTGGTGCGTACCGTGGCGGCTTCGGCGTCGGCCTCGGCTTCAGCCAGTGACTGGCGCGCACGGCCGGCCGTGACCACCGTGCTGGCCAGCGGCATGCCGTCGCGGTCGGCCAGCCACAGCGTGTGCTGCATCATCTGCGGCGCACGGCGGCCCTGCACGGTCTGCGCCACGTTCTGCGTGACGGCCAGTACGTAGCGGTCGCAGGCGCGGCTGGCGTCGCGGCACAGGGCCAGGCGAACCTGCTGCACCACCGGGCGCAGCGCCGAGACACCGGCAGCGCGGTGCTGCCAGAGCTGGCGCGCCACATCGAAGCCATACTGGGCGGCGTTCAGTTCTTCCACGCACAGACCCACGGCGTTGGCGCTATCGGTCAGCGAGCGCAGCATGTCGTCCGCACCGCTGCGTTCGGCCTGGCGCGGTGCGGCGGCCTCGGCCGTACTGGCCTGGCGGCGCGCCACGTCGGCGTCATTGAACAGCGAACCACGGCGCGGCGTCAGGAACGCGCGCTCCACCAGGGCGCTGGCCTGCGCCAGTTCCAGGTGTTCGGGAACGCGCTGACCGGTGGATGCATAGAACACCGGCAGGCGGTGGCGGATCACCACGTCGAGCACCGAACCCAGGTGGGTGGCTTCGTCGAGCTTGCTGATGATGCAGCCGTCAATTCCACCCGCAGCGCCGGCGGCGTCGTTGCGATAGGCGTGCACCACTTCATTGAGCGTATCGCCGTGCGCGGCGCCGTTGAGCACCAGCACGCGCTGCATCGGGGCCTGCACGCCGGCCAGCATCGAAATCTGGTCGGACAGGCTGCGGTCGCGCTGGCTCATGCCCACCGTGTCGATGATCACGAGGTGCTTGTCCTTCATGGCCGACAGCGCAAAGCGCAGGTCGGCGGCGTCCTTCACCGCGTGCACGGGCACGCCGAGAATGTCGCCATAGATGCGCAGTTGTTCATGCGCACCGATCCGGAAACGGTCGGTCGTCAGCAACGCCAAGCTTTGCGGGCCATTGCGCAGCACGAAGCGTGCGGCCAGCTTGGCCGTGGTGGTGGTCTTGCCCACACCGGTCGGGCCGATCAGGGCCAGGACGCCACCCTGGGCGAACAGCGTGTCCTCATCGGCCAGCACCGGCACCTTCTGGGCCAGCTCCTGGCGGATCCAGGCCATGGCGGCCGGACGGTCGGTGCCGACAGGCAGGCGCGCCAGCAGCGTGCGCGACAACTGGCCCGAGAAGCCCGCGTTGACCATCCACTCGAACAGCGATTCACGCAGCGGGTCGCCAGCGGCCACACCGTTGGCGCCGTTGGACAGGCCCGCGAACTGGCGCTCCAGCATCGAGCGCATCGACGCCAGCTCGCCGCGCAGGTCGCCCAGTCCGGCCTCGCCTTGCGGTGCGTGCATGGCAGGCATTGCCGGCATCATGGGCGTGGTCGGCATGGCGGCGATCGAGGCGTAGGCATCGGAGGCCACCGACGTGGCAGGCATGGCCGGATACAGGTCGTGCAGCGACTGCAGCATCGGCATCGGTGCCGACAGCGGCATGGCGGGCGTCTCGTACAGTTGCGCGCCGGCGCTCACGGCGCCCAGGTCGGTGTCGCGCATCGCCACGATTTCCACGCCGCCTTCGATGCTGCGGTTCGAGAGCACCACGGCGTCGGGGCCCATGGCCTCACGCACCTTGCGCATCGCTTCGCGGCCGTTGGCCGCTACAAACTTTGCCACGCTCATTGTTCAGTCCTCAGGCTGCGCCGCCGATCATGGCGGTGATGCGAATATTGCGGTTGTCCGGTACTTCAGCGTGCGACAGCACCTTCAGTTGCGGCAGCGTGCGGCGCAGGAAGCGCGCCATCAGCGGCCGCAGCGGCGGCGGCACCAGCAGCACCGGGTCCAGGCCCATCTGCTCCTGGCGCATCACGGCGCCCTGCGCCTGCTGCAGCAGCGCATCGGCCAGGCCCGGCTCGATACCGCCGCCGTTGGCCAGCGCCTGCGTCAGCACGCGCTCCAGGCCGGCGTCCAGGCCAATCACCTGCATGTCTGCGTTGTTCGGGAACAGCTGCTGCGTGATGGCGCGGCCCAGTGCCACGCGCACCAGCGTGGTCAGCTCGGCCGGATCGTTGATCTTCGGCGCGTTGTCGGCCACCACGTCCAGCACCGTGCGCATGTCGCGAATCGCCACGCCTTCGTCCAGCAGGTTCTGCAGCAGCTTCTGCAGGCCGGTCAGCGAGATCGTCTTCGGCACCAGGTCCTCGGTCAGCTTCGGGGCTTCCTTGGCGATGCGGTCCAGCAGCGCCTGCACTTCCTGGCGGCCCAGCAGTTCCGATGCGTGCATCTGGATCAGGTGGTTCAGGTGCGTGGCCACCACGGTGCTGGCATCCACCACCGTGTAGCCGTAGGCCTGGGCCTGTTCCTTGAGCGCGGCGTCGATCCACACGGCGGCCAGGCCGAAGGCCGGATCGCGCGTGGCCGCGCCGGGCAGCGTGCCCGTGACCTGGCCCGGGTTGATGGCCATCCACTGGCCCGGGTTGGCTTCGCCGCTGCCGACTTCCACGCCCTTGAGCGTGATGCGGTATGCGTTGGGCTTCAGTTCCAGGTTGTCGCGGATATGCACCACGGGCACCAGGAATCCGATGTCCTGGGCGATCTTCTTGCGGATGCTTTTGATGCGGCCCAGCAGTTCGCCGTTCTGCGCGCGGTCCACCAGCGTAATCAGGCGGTAGCCCACTTCCATGCCCAGCGGGTCCACCATCGTGACGTCTTCCCACGTGGCTTCAGCCACTTCGGCCTGCACGGCCGGCGAGCGTTCTTCGGCGGCCTTGGTCTCGCTGGCGGTGGCTGCGCGGCGCATGCGGTAGCGGCCGAACCAGGCCAGCGCGCCGGCCAGTACCAGGAAGGCGAAGTGCGGCATGCCCGGGATCAGGCCCATCGTGCCGATGATGCCGGCCGTGATGAACATCACGCGCGGGTCCGAGAAGAGCTGGCCGGTCAGCTGCTGGCCAACGTCCTGCTCGTTCGACACGCGCGACACGATCACACCGGCCGCCGTGGAGATCACCAGCGCCGGGATCTGGGCCACCAGGCCGTCACCGATCGTCAGCAGCGTGTAGTTGTGTACGGCGGTGCCGAAGTCCAGGTCATGCTGCACCATGCCCACCACCATGCCTGCGGCGACGTTGATGAACATGATCAGCAGGCCGGCGATGGCGTCGCCGCGCACGAACTTCGACGCACCGTCCATCGCACCGTAGAAGTCGGACTCCTGCGACACCTCGGCGCGGCGCTTGCGGGCGCCGTCTTCGTTGATCAGGCCGGCGTTCAGGTCGGCATCGATGGCCATCTGCTTGCCGGGCATTGCGTCCAGCATGAAGCGCGCGCCAACTTCGGCGATACGGCCCGCACCCTTGGTGATCACCATGAAGTTAATCACGACCAGGATCGCGAACACCACGATACCCACCGCGAAGTTGCCGCCCACCAGGAAGTGGCCGAACGCCTCGATCACCTTGCCCGCCGCGTCGGGGCCGGTATGGCCTTCGAGCAGCACCACACGGGTGGATGCCACGTTCAGCGACAGGCGCAGCAGCGTGGAGAACAGCAGCACGGCCGGGAACGCGGCAAAGTCCAGCGGGCGCTGGGTGTACATGCCCACCAGCAGCACCATGATGGACAGCGCGATGTTGAACGTGAACAGCAGGTCCAGGATGAACGCCGGCAGCGGCAGGATCATCATGCCGAGGATCATGACGATCAGCAGCGGGCCAGCCAGCGCCTTCATCTGGGCGCCACCCCGCAATGCGGGCATGTTGAATAGGTTGGTCAGGGCGTTCATGCGCGGCTTTCCGGTACGGCAAGATCATCCGGCACCAGCAGTTCGGTCGGCGAATCGGGCTGCGGACCGTAGCTGTAGTGCCAGTTCTTCAATTGATAAACCCAGGCCAGGATCTCGGCCACGGCGGTATACAGTCCCGCCGGGATCTCGTGTCCCAGTTCCACGTGACGGTGCAGCGCCCGCGCCAGCGGCGGGGCGGACAACACCGGCACGCGATGTTCTTGTGCCAGTTCGCGGATGCGAGCGGCCACGTCATCGGCGCCCTTGGCCACCACGCGCGGCGCATTCCAGCGCGCACCTTCGTCGTAGCGCAGTGCCACGGCAAAGTGGGTGGGGTTGGTCACCACCACGTCTGCCTTGGGCACTTCGGACATCATGCGGCGCCGCGCGATGGCCCGCTGCTGCTGGCGGATACGGGCCTTGATGTGCGGATCGCCATCGGTTTCCTTCATCTCCTGCTTGACCTCTTCCTTGGTCATGCGGAGCTTCTTGTAGAACGTGTACAGCTGCCACGGCGCGTCGATGGCCGCCACCAGCAGCAGCGACCCGGCCACCATGCCGCACACGTACAGGACCATGTCCATCATGTGCAGCAGGGCCTCGTGAACCGGCGCGTTCATCAGCGCGATGGCCTCGGGCAATTCGCGCCAGACCATCCAGGCGCCCACGCCGCCCACCAGCAGCGACTTGGCGATGGCCTTGATCAGCTCCACCACCGAGTGCGACGAGAACATGCGGCCCAGACCCTGCACCGGCGACAGCCGCGAGAAATCGGGCGAGAACCCCTTGGTCGAGAAATTCCAGCCGCCCAGTGCCAGCGGCGCCACCAGCGCCGCCACGCCGAACATCAGCAGCAGCGGGGCAAACGCCAGCAGGCTGTCCCAGATGGCCATGCCGAACTGCGACAACATGCGATTGGTATCGAAGGCCGTAGCCCGCTCGAACGACAGCGACGTCTGCATGACCGCGTTCAGCTTGCGACCCAGCGCGCCGCCCATGAACCACAGGCCGAACACGCCCGTCATGAGCATCACGAACGTGCCAAGCTCGCGCGAACGCACCACCTGCCCCTCCTCGCGCGCCTTTTCAACGCGTCGGGGTGAGGCGGGTTCGGTTTTCTCGAGATCGCTTTCCTCGGACATGAATGCTCCATTGCAAAGCGCGCGGGCGGCACTTCGTCACCGAGGATTATCAAATCCCGGGCGTCAGGGCATTGGGAGGAAAAGGCGGGGAAACAGGTGCCTGTTTCAGGAATGAAGGGGGCAGCGGGAATAACGGCCCGGGGGCTGGCGATCTTTAGGGGCGGATCGCCAAATTGTGCCGATCTGGCCCGGTTCGGCCGCGATCGGACGGCATGATGTCACGTTTGGGGCGTGGATTCCAGTGGAGCTTGCCATCTGGTGGTTGGCTCCCCTCTCCCGCCTTGCGGGAGAGGGGAGCCAACCAGGGCGGGAGAGAAAGTAAGCAGGGCGAGAGAGAGCAAACCAGGAGCAGTCGGGCAAGCTTCAGCCCACCACCTCCTCATGATCCGTCGACATCGCCAGTTCCCGCCAGGCAACCAGTTCAGCCTCCACAGCGCGGTGCTTGGTCTCGATACGCGCCACGGCGTCCGAGCCCAGCGGCAGGCGTACTGGCGGCTTGGGGCTGTCGGCCAGACGCAGGATGGCGCCGGCCAGCTTGCGGGGATCGCCGGGCTGGGCGTGGTTGGCGCCCTTGGCGAACACGCGCATCTGGCCCACCGTCTCGGCGTAGTCGTCGATGATCGACTTCGTCGAGACCAGCGAGTTGTCGTTCAGGAAGTCCGTGCGGAAGAAGCCTGGCTCGACGACCGTGACGTGGATGCCCAGCGGCGCCAGTTCCTGCGACATGGCTTCGGTCAGTCCTTCCACCGCGAACTTCGACGCCCCGTAGACGCCCCAGCCGTAGTACGCCGAGTAGCCGCCCAGCGACGAGATGTTGATCACATGGCCGCTGCGCTGCTTGCGCATCTGCGGCAACACCGCGCGGGACACCGCCAGCAGGCCAAACACATTGGTGTCGAAGTTAGCCTTTGCTTCGGCTACGGCGGTTTCCTCGACGGCGCCAAGGATGCCGAAGCCGGCGTTGTTGACGAGCACGTCGATGCGGCCAAACCGCTCCACACCCTGACGCACCGCCTCGACGGCGTCTTCCTCGCGGGTCACGTCGACCTTCACGGCCAGCAGGTTCGGCTGCTCGCCGAACGCCTCGATGACCTGTTGCGGATTACGTGCCGTGGCGATCACGCGGTCACCGCGCTGCAGTGCTGCCTTCACGATCAACGTACCGAAACCGCGCGACGCGCCGGTAACAAACCAAACCTTGCCTTGGCGCTCGTTGGATTGATTGGACTTGATGGACTGGGACATGACTGACTCCTGGATATTGTCTCGGGTTAGCGTTCCGGAGCCGTTTTGCCTTGTTGGGCTTGGCATCGGCGCCGTTGAGACCCATGGTAGGCAGCCAGTCGTTCACAAACAATGGTGATGTTGATTGATCCAATACCAACCATTGGTTGTGAATCAATTTATCCCAGCCGATCAGGCTCGATCTCGATGCCCAGTTGCCCGGCCATCTCCACCACCAGCGCCTGCAGCCGCGCCACCTTTTCTTCCAGTTCGCGATGGCTGATGCGCAGCGCCTCGAACTCGCCCGGCGATGCCGAGGTCTCGACGCTGCCACGGGCCGCCGGCGCGAAATCCGCCACGCTGACCTCGCCGCACAGCAGGTGCATCCAGCGGTGCTCGCGCTCACCGGGCGCACGCGGCAGCTTGACCACCAGCGCCGGCGTGCGCTCGACCAGTTCGTCCAGGAACGCCTCGACCGACGAGATATCGGCAAACGCATGCAGGCGCGCGGCGTTCAGGCGCAATTCGGCGGCCGTCTGCGGGCCGCGCAGCATCAGCGTGGACAGCAGCGCGGCCGACTGGCTGGGCACCGCCAGCACCTTGGCCAGGTTCTGCTCGAAGCGCGGCACGCGGCTGCTGCTGCCCTCGAACACCAGGCTGACCGACTTCAGGCCGTCGATGGCGGTCAGGATCTCGTCCTCGGTCACGCTCATCACCGGCGAGCGGGCGGTCTTCTGGTTGCATCCGGACGCCAGCGCGTTGAGCGACAGCGGATAAGTGTCCGGCACCGTGAACTGCTTTTCCAGCAGCACGGCCACCACGCGCGCCTCGATCGGCGTGAGCGTGCGCAAGGTGGGACGCGAAGGGGTAGCGGGGGTTTGGTCCATGGATGACATCGGCGGCTCGGCTGGCTTGGGAGGCGCCCATTGAAGCGCAACGGCGGTGGCGATGCAACTGCGGCGTCAGCCAATTGTGTCGCAATGTATCGCGCCGACGCGCGGAGACAGTCGAATACCCGTCGGGGCGCCCCGCGACACAAGGCCGATACGCGTGCGATGGAAGCTGGCGCCATCGCAATGCCTGCACCCCGGCACCCAGGAGGATCATCATGAAGCTGTATGCCAACGAGGTTTCGTCGGCCACATCGCGCGTGCGCATCGCGCTGGCCATCAAGGGACTGGCGGTGGACATCCACCCCGTGACGATCTTCGGCGAGGCCGCCGAGTCACGCCAGCCCGCCTACCGCGCAATCAACCCGCAGGGCCTGGTGCCGGCGCTGGAAACCGATACCGGCGAACTGATCACGCAGTCGCTGGCCATCATCGAATACCTGGACGAACGCTTCCGCACGCCGCCGCTGTTGCCTGCCGATCCCGAGGACCGGGCGTTCTCGCGCGCCATCGCGCTATCCATCGCCAGCGAGATCCACGCGCTGCTGCCGCCGCGCGTGGCGGCGCGACTATCGCTGATTCCGGGTATGGACGCGGACGGCGTCACGTCGTGGGTCCGCCATTGGGTCGATGTGGGGCTCGGGGCCGTGGAAGATCGCCTGGCCGCGCGCCGCACCGGCACGTATGTGGTGGGCAATACGCCGAGCGTGGGCGATATCTACCTGTTTCCGCAGGCCATCAGTGCGGCCCGCATGGGATTCGACGTGCCACAGCGCTGGCCGACCATCGCCAGCATCGTCGCGCAACTGCAGGACATTCCGGCATTCGCCCAGAACGCGCCGGCGCCGCGCACGTAACGCGCGCGGCAGCCGCGGCGTTCAGTCGAACACCACCAGCGGCACGCCGGGGTGGACCGGCGACGGCAGCACAGCGGCGGGCATGCCGTACACGGTGGCCAGGTTCGACGGCGTCAGAACGTCAACTGGGCTGCCCAGCGCCACCGTGCGGCCGTCGGCCAGCAGCAGCAGGCGGTCGCACCAGCGCGCGGCCAGATTCACGTCGTGCAACACCACCAGCACCGCCAGACGGTCGGTACGGCACAGCGTGCGCACCGCGCCCAACAGCAGCAACTGGTGGCGCGGGTCCAGGCTGGAGATCGGTTCGTCCAGCAGTAGCACACGGTAGCTGTCTGCCGTGCGGCATGCCAGCACCTGCACCAGCGCGCGCGCAAACTGCACGCGTTGCTGCTCGCCGCCCGATAGCCCCTGGTACGAGCGCGCGGCCAGGTGCGCCACATCGGCGATTTCGAGCCCACGGGTCACCAGCGATGCCAGCGCCTGGGTGCCGAGTTCCGGAAACGGATAGGCGCCCATCGCCACCACTTCGGTGACGGCCAGATCGAACCCGAGGCCGGGCGTCTGCGGCAGCACGGCGCGTTGCCGGGCCAGATCGCTGACGCGCCAGTCGTGCATCGGACGGTTGCCTAACGTGATCGCCGAGTTGTCGCAGTCGAGCTCGCCGGCCAGCGTGCCGAGCAGCGTGCTCTTGCCGGCGCCATTGGCACCCAGCACGCCCAGCACTTCGCCGGGCGGCAACGCCAGATCGATGCCGGACAGCACCTGGCGCCGGCCACGACTGCAGGTAAGGTTGCGAGCAACAAGCATCTCAGTTTCCATTGCGCTGGCGAGTCAGCATCCAGAGCAGGAACGGCCCACCCACCAGGCTCGTGACAATGCCGATCGGCAGTTCCGCCGGAATCACCACGGTCCGGGCCAGCCAGTCGCCCAGCGTCAGCGCAATGGCCCCGCCGGCCAGTGTATTCGGCAGCAGCCAGCGATGATCGGCACCGAGCGGCATGCGCACCAGGTGCGGCACCACGAGTCCCACGAAAGAAATCGTGCCGGTCATGGCCACCACGGGCCCCACCAACAGCGCGCATAGCACGATCAGTCGGCGGCGCAACCGCTTCAGGTCGAAGCCGATGTGCTGCGCCTCGCGTTCGCCCAGCAGCAGCGCATTCATCGCGCGCCAGTCGCGCAGCAGCAGCGCGCACAGCACCACCACCAGCGGCACCAGCCACGCCAGCATCGACCACGTGGCACCGGCCAGGCTGCCCATGTTCCAGAATGTCAGGTTGCGCAACTGCACGTCGCTGGCCTGATAGGTAAAGAAGCCCACGATGGCCGCGCAGATCGCATTGATGGCGATGCCGGCCAGCAGCAGGTTGGCCACGCCGGGCCGCCGCGACCCCAGCCCGTAGGCACAGGCCGTGGCAATCAGGCTGCCCACGAACGCCGCCGGCGCGATGGTGCCCAGTCCCTGCGCACCCAGCACGATGGCGGCCACCGCGCCTGCGGCGCCACCCAACGAAATGCCGATCAAACCGGGTTCGGCCAGAGGATTGCGGAACAGCGCCTGCATCACGGCGCCCGACAACGCGAGCGCCGCCCCGACCGTAATAGCCAGCACGATGCGCGGCAGGCGCACTTCGATCAGCACATTGCGCCAGACCGCGTCCTCGCCTTCCGCCCCGGTCGACCACAACAACGGCAACAGCTTGCCGTGCGGAATCGACAACGCCCCGCTGGCCGCCGCCCACAGCGCGGTGAACACCAGCGTGGCGCACAAGCCGGCCAGCACGGCCGCGCGTTGCCCCTGCATCATCGCGTTGCCACCCGCCGTCCGGTCAGGCCGTTCTGCAGCAGGCGCAATGCCTCGGGCAGACGCGGGCCAAAGCTCAGCAACAGCAGGTCATCCATCACCACGACGCGCTTGCCGCGCGCCGCCGGCGTGGCGCTCAGGCCAGGCTGCGCCAGAAATGCGTCGACGCTACCGCTGGCCGTGACCGACATCGACGTGGTGACTATCACGTCAGGCCGCAGCGCGGCGGCCGCTTCCGCCGAAAACGGCTTGAAGCCCTGCTGCCCCGCCATCACGTTTGTCGCGCCTACGAGCTTGAGCATTGCATCGCCGGCCGTATCCTCGCCCACGGCCTGCATCTTGCCGGTATGGCTGCTGACCATCAGCACCCGCACCGGTTGCGCCGACGGCTTGATGTCACGCAGTTCGGCGTGCAGCCGATCTACCAAAGCCTGGCCCTGCGCCGTCATTTCCAGTGCCGCTGCAATACCAAGGATGCGCTGGTCCAGTGCGGCCAGCGTGGGCTCGGACGGCAGCACCACTACCTTGCTGCCCAGCTTGCGCACCTGCTCCAGCGCCTGCGGCGGGCCGCTGTGATCGAGTGCCAGCACTAGGTCCGGCTTCAGGCTGGCAACGCCCTCCACCGAGAACGCGCGATAGTAGCCCACCTTCGGCAACTTCAGCGCGGCCGGCGGATAGATGCTGGACGAATCCACGCCGACCATGCTCTTGCCCGCATCGAGCGCATAGACGATCTCGGTGGCCGGGCCACCGAGCCCGACCACGCGGGCCGGCGGCGCGGCGTGGGCGATGCCGGCCGCGCAAAGCACGGCCGACAGCGCAACGCGCAACAGTTTCATGAAGACACTCCTTGCGTCTTGCGTCAGGCCGCCAGTGCGGTGGGGCACAGCGACTGCAGCAGGTCGCGCCATTCCACCAGTTCCGGCTTGCCAGGCTTGCGCTCGCCAAAGAACTGGACGATCAGCTCGCCGTTGTCGCGGTACAGCTCCAGCGACGTCACCCAGCCATCGCTGGTCGGCTTGTTGACGATCCAGCTCGACGCCACTGCCTCGGTGTTCAGATGCAGGTTGAACGTCTCGTCGAGCACGTTGAACCACGGTCCGGTGCGCAGCAGCTTCTTCACGGGACCGGTGTGGATCTGCACGATGCCGCGATTGGCCACAAAGCACATGATCGACAGCCCGGAGTCCGCCGCGCGTTGCAGAACGGTCTCGACGGCCACGTTGTTCACCTTCTGCGCCAGGTCCGCACCGGCCGCGCGCAGCGCACCCAGTCGCGACACCTTGAACTGGCGCAGCATCGCGAAGAAGTCGTGCGTGTCCTTGAGACCGCGCCAGTGCGCGCGCAGCGCTTCGCCGTCGGCAGGCTGGTCGGCCTCCTCGGTCTGCGCGAAGGCTTCGACCTGCACCGGTGCGATGTCCTGCACCGCGTGCTTGCCGATATACGCGTCCCACGCGGCGGCGTCGGTTTGTTCCGTGCGATAGATCTTGTGCACGGCCTCGCCGGCCTTGTCGAAGAACTGCAGGCTGTCGCGGCCGTTCTCGGTCACGGCATAGAAGTGCTTCCAGCCGCCAAAGAACATGCGCAGGTCGATGTCCGGCCCCAGCACGATGCCAACCGGGCCATTCGCTTCGATGCCCTGGTACTGACCGTGCCGTTCATGCACGGCGTGATCGTTGCGCGACAGCGCCATGACGCTGCCGAGCGTGCCGAGGTCACGGAACAGCGCCTGCGCCGTGCCTCCCAATTGCCGCGACGTGACGCCGCAGCCCGCCGCCACCAGTTCGGCCTCGGTCACGCCCAGGCGCTGCGCGCGATCGCGGATGCGCAGCTTTGGATGTTCCTCGGTCAGGGCCTGATGGCGTTGGCGGAGGCTGTCGATGCGTTGCTGTTCCATTTCCATGTCTACGAGATAGGTCTGATCAGGGCTGGACGTCGAAGTTGATGGTCCAGGTCTGCGCGCTGGTGTTCACGTTCGGATCGGCGTAGACGATCTTCGTCAGGTGGAAGCGCGCGTACGTCGTTCCTTCGCCGCCACGGATCAGGCCGCCGCCTTCGCTGTTGGCGCTAAGCAGGTGGGCCACGGCGGGCAGGCCGTTAGCCGAGGCGGCAGCAGCCGTCGGGTAGTACGTGTACCAGCCGAAGCTCATCGGGTTCGGATACGAACCGGTGTAGGCCGGGTTCAGCACCGATGCCGTGGCGTCCTTCTTCCACGCGGCAACGTTGGCCGGCAGTGCCAGATCCGATGCCGTCAGGTCGGCCAGCGTGTTCGCGACGTTGTTGGTGTCCGTGAACTTCGATGCCACGGGCTTGTTCGACGAGTCGTAGAAGCCGGCCGGCGTCTTGGCCAGGAAGCCCGCCACGGTGCCCGAGCCCGATTCACCGCCATTGAGCTTGATGTTGTAGCGGTTGAAGGCGATGTGCCAGGTGCCGGTGGACGTGCTCACCGCATTGGCCACCAGGTCGTAGTAGACCCAGTCGTTGCCCGATGCATTGACCGTGGCGGTCTTGACCACGCCCGGTGCGGAGCGGTCGATGTAGCGGATCGACGGATAGCCCGACGTGGTGCCGCCCGCGCCGCCGTAGTAGCCCGTGACCTGCAGCGCGAACACCGGGTTCGTCACCGTGCCCGTGGTATCGGCCAGCGTGCTGTTGGTGGTAACCAGGAACGTGCGGAAGGTCGGGTAGAGCGAGTGGTCGCTGGTGGTGCCGGTCACGCCGTACTCGAACACGGCCGACGCGATGTCATTGGTGCCCGAGAACACGCCGCTGGCCGAGTCCTTCAGGAAGACGGTTGCGGGCAGTGCGCCGTTGACCGGATCGATGGTGGCGTTCTTCCACGCCGACAGGGCGGTCCAGGTATGGTCGAACGGGCTGCCGAACGCGCCGCCGTTGCCGGTGCCACTGGTGCCGCTGTTGGTCCACAGCGAGGCGCTCATGCCGTTGCTGCCAGTCTTGACCTTCAGGTCCCACGCGGTGCCGGTGCAGGCAACCTGGGCTTTGGCGTTGAAGTCATAGCAGACCGACGCGTTGGCTGCGGGCAACTGGAACGACCATGCCGCCGTTTGCGTGAAAGCCGACGTCGAGGCGGGCGGCGTGGTGGTGCCGGTATTGCCGCCGGTCGTGGGCGTGGTCGTCGAGTCGTCGCCACCGCCGCCGCAGGCGGACAGTGCCACTGCCAGCGCGGCTGCGCCGAGCGCGCGCCAGGCGGCGCGGTTGGATGCGAGAGTTTCCTTCATGGTATGGCTTCCCCGTATGTTTCTGATTAGCGGGCGACGTCGAACTTCACGCGTGCGCCCAGATAGATGAAGCGCCCCGCCACGGGCCCGAAGTCACTGGCATTTGCGAAATCGCGCTGGCGGTTGAACAGGTTGTTCACCCCCAGGAATCCGGTTACGTTGCGGCCGATCTGCTGGTTCAGCACCAGGTCCAGCGTGCCCCAGCCAGGCGAACGCGCGCCGGTGGCGGAGTCGGTCAGCTCGCTGCTCTGGAACCGTGCGCGCGCCGACAGCTCGGTGGACGGCAGCACGCGCCAGTCGGCGCCGACGCGGCCCATGTGGCGCGGCCGTCGGGTCAGTTCGCTGCCGGTGTTCAGGTCCTCGGTGGACGTGTAGGTGTAGGCGGCGGTAAGGTTGAGCTGGTTGGTGGCGCGCCAGCGCAGCGACGTCTCGGCGCCCTGCGTCTTGGCGCGGGCCACGTTGCTGTACGTGTAGACCGAGATGCCATTGACCATCGTGAAGTTGGTCATGTCGGTCTGGATCAGATCCGTCACGCGGTTGTAGAAGAGATTGGCGTCGAGCGTCACGCGTTCGCGCCAGCTCAGTTGGCCGCCAAGCTGGAAGCTGTTCGACGACTCGGGCTTCAGGTTCGGATTGCCCAGCACGATGTAGCCCAGCGAGCTGTGGTCGAACAGGTAGTGCCGCTCCTTCAGGTTCGGCACACGGTAGCCCTGGCCGTAGTTGGCGCGCAGCACGCCCTTCCACGTGTCGTTGGACAGCAGGTTGGCGCGCACGCCCACCTTGGGCGCGAAATGGCTGCCGAAATCGGAGTCGTGCTGCCCGCGCAGGCCAACGACCATTTCCCACATGTCGTTGAAGATGATGTCGTTCTGCAGGTACAGCTCGCCGGCGGTGCGCTCGGCGCTGCCGGTACCGGCCAGTTCCGAGGCGCCGTTGACGTTCTGGTTCAGCGTCTCGCGGTGGAAGTCGCCACCGAACTGCCAGAGCTGCCGGTACCAGGCCGGCATGTCGAACTGCGTCGACACGTGGTCGGTCTGCTGCGCGGAATTGCGCGTCGAGGTCTGGAAGCCGTTTGAGTATTCGCGCGACGTGCTGTCGTAGGTCTCGTGCACGCCGGCCAGCCGGGCCCGCACGCCATTGTCGAAGCGCCACTGGCCGCCATAGGTGTAGCGATTGCGGTCGATGTCCTCGGTCTTGCGCTGCGGGATGTAGTTCGGCGGCGCGTAGTACTGGTAGCGCTGTTCGTCGGTTTCGCGATAGGCGCTGGCGTCGAACCAGAAGCTGCCCGCCTTGGTGGGCAGCCACTCCAGGCGGCCCGCGTATTGTTCGCGGCGCACCTTGTCACCGTGGCGCGTCCAGCCATCGGGCTGGACGGCAAAGCCCTTGTTGTCGAGCGCATCGGCGCTGATGCGGGCGCGGAACTGCTCGGTGCCGCCTTCCAACCGCACGTTGCCGTGCAACGCGCCGGGCGATCCGTCGGCATTCTGGCTGCCGTAGGTGCCCGCATCGGCCGTGACCGCACCCGAGAAGCCACGCGCGATCGGCCGCGTGATCACGTTGATCACCCCGCCCATGGCCGAGCTGCCGTACTGGGCCGAGCTGGCGCCCTTCACCACCTCCACGTGATCGACTTCCGTCAGCAGGTACTGCGACACGTCGACGGTGGAGCCGGTGCTGGCGGTGATCGGCAGGCCATCGATCAGGATCAGCACCTGGTCGGCGGTCATGCCCTGCAGCGTCACCTCGTAACCGGACTTGCCGTGGATCTCGCGCAACTGCAGGCCGGGCACGTTTTCGAGCGCGTCCTTCAGCGTGCGGGCATGCGTGCGTTCGATCTCCTGGCGATCCACCACCTCGGTGCGGATCGGCGTCTCGTCCAGCGTCTTCTCCGACCGGGTGCCGGTCACCACCACCGTGGGCAGCGGGTCCGATGCGCCAGCCGGCTGCGCCCTGAGCTGGGGTGCGGAGGAAAGCAGAGTGCCGGCAACAACGGCGAGGTATTTCAGACGCATTTCGAGGGCGCAATAGCGTTTTATTGAAAACGAAGGAACGAATGATAATGATTCGTATTGCAATGTACAACCACTTACACGCCACACATTTGGTTACAAACTACAGACATGATTGTATGTTTTTAGGCTACTTGTGCCTTATACACCGCTAAATATGTCATAAAAGATATGTTTGAGACGCTTTTACAAGCAGACATAAGGAAGTACGAAATCATTCGTTTGTGCGGCAGCGCACGCGGCGTACGGTCAGGGGTCCCTGAAACGACTCCTTCGCAACATGACCGTTACCCGACGTACATTCCTGCAGGCGGCGGGCGCCAGCGCCCTGGCGGCGCCATTCGGCGCGCCTTTTGCACAGTCCCGACCGGTGTTGAAGGCAGGCGACCAGAAAGGCGGGCTGCGCGCGCTGCTGGAATCGGCCGACGCGCTCAAGGGCCTGGCCTATGACATCCAGTGGACCGAATTTCCCGCCGCCGCCCCGCTGGCCGAGGCGCTCAACGCGGGCGCCGTCGACAGCGGCCCGATCGGCGATGCGCCGGCCATCTTTGCGCTGGCCGCCGGCACGCGCATCCGGCTGATCGGCGCCAACCGCTCGGACCCCTACGGCACGGCCGTGCTGGTGCGTCCCGATTCGCCGCTGAAAACGGCGGCCGATCTCAAGGGCAAGCGGATTGGCACCAATCGTGGATCGATTGGCCACTTCGTCGCGCTCAAGGCGCTGGCGTCGGCGGGCCTGAAGGCCGAGGACGCCGACTTCCGCTTACTGCCGCCCGCCGATGCCAAGCTGGCGCTGACCAATGGATCGGTCGACGCGTGGTCGACGTGGGAACCCTACACGGCCATGGCCGAAACCAGCGGCCATGCGCGAGTACTGGTGAGTGGGCGTGGTTTATGGTCGGGCCTGAGCTATCTGGCAGCCACCGACGCGGCGCTGGCCAGCAAGCGTGCCGTACTGGCCGACTTCCTGCAGCGCGTGGTGCGTGCGCAAGCCTGGTCCTACCAGCACGTGCCCGAATTCTCGGCCACGCTGGCGCGGATCATCGGCATTCCGCCCGAGGCCGCGCGGCTGCAATTCGAACGGCGCCGCACGCAGTGGCAGCCCATCGATGCGGAGCTGGTGGCCATCCAGCAGCAGACGGCGGATTTTTATTTGAAGGCCGGGCTGCTGAAGCAACGGCTGGATGTGGCGGGTACGTTTGATCGGGGATTTGCGCTGAGTGCTTAGGTTCGAACCCCCGATTGTTTTGCTCCCCTCTCCCATGAATGGAAGAGGGGTTGGGGGTGAGGGCAAGCGGTTCTGCTTGCCGACAAATCGCAATTTGAACTGCCGCGCCCTCACCCCCGGCCCCTCTCCCGCCATGCGGGAGAGGGGAGAAAGACAGTAGCGGGAGAAAGACCGCGCTCAGCGCGTTGCCTGCGCCGGACGCTTGGCCAGCAGCGGATCGCCCACGCCTTCCACGCCCACCAGACCCAGCACAGTCGTCAGCCCCCATTGCGCGCCTTCATACGCGTTGGTGGGATCGAACCACTCGTCGCGCGAATGCGATCCGCCTGATTTGCCGCCGCTGCCGATGATGATGGCCGGAATGTCCAGCGCCATCGGCACGTTGGCGTCGGTGCTACCGCCGCGCAGCGTGGGCGCTTCCTTGGCATGTGCCTTGATGACGCGTACGGCCGACTGCACGATCACGGCGTCGGTTGGCGTCATACCCGCCGGGCGGTCGCCGATCATGCGGGCCTGGTAGGTAATCTCCTGCCCCTTGGCCGGCTTCCAGCGCGCGTTTTCATCCGCGACGCCGGCGGCAATCGCGTCCATGATCTGCTTTTCGGTTTCCAGCAACGCCGGCGTGCCGTTGGAGCGGATGTCGATGGCCATGCGGGCATCGCCGGCAATGGCGTTCACCGACGTCCCACCACCGACCGTGCCCACCGTGAACGTGGTCTTGGGATCCGTGGGCGTGCGCACCTCGCCGATCTTGCCAATGGCGCGGCCCATCGCATGGATCGCGCTGGGCAGCCCGAACGCGCCGAAGCTGTGGCCGCCTGGGCCCTTGAACGTGACTTCATAGCGATGGCTGCCGGTGCCCTGCGTCAGCACGCGCTCGCCGGTGCCGGGTTCGATGCCGACCATGCCGTCGATATCGCCATGGTCGCGGAACACGGCCTTCATGCCGCGCAGGTTGCCCAGTTCTTCCTCGCCCACGTTGCCCACGAACACCAGGTCGCCAACGGTACGCACCTTGTTCTCGTTGAGCACCTTGAGCCAGGACAGCAGCACGGTCAGGCCGCGCGTATCGTCGCCAATGCCCGGGGCATAGAGCTTGCCGTCGCGCGATTTCACGGTGACGTCGGTGCCTTCGGGAAACACGGTATCCAGGTGCGCGGAGATCAGCAGCTTCGGCCCCTTGCCGGTGCCCTTGCGAATGCCGATGGCGTTGCCTTCTGCATCGATATGGGCGTCGGTGAGCCCCAGCGCCTTGAGACGCGACACGAAATACTCGGCGCGCGCCTTTTCCTTGAACGGCGGCGCGGCAATCTCGGTCATCGTTTTCAGCTCGGTCAGCGCGCGGGCGTCGTCGGCACGCACGTCGGCCATCAGCTTCTGGTAGACCGGAGCCGCTTCAAGCCTGGTGTAGGCAGCGTCGATGTTGGGGGAAACCTGCGGGACGGTCAGCGTCTGACCATGGGCGATGCCGGCCAATGTGGGAACGATAGCGGCAACGGCGACTGCAACAACGGTACGGCGAGCATGCATGGGGGCGATCCTCTGGCAGTGGGGAAAACCGTGGTTGGCCACGATTGTGCCAGCGAAGCCGCTTTCATGCGTCGGTATGAACTACCTGTCGCTGTAAGGCTCCCCCATCCCATGAATGGGAGAGGGGAGCAAACCAGCGGGAGAGCAAACGTAGATCAGAAGCCCAGGCTTGCCAGCAGGTCGTCCACCTGCGACTGGTCGGACACCACGTCGGCCTTGCCTTCGGGGTTGATCTGCGGGCCGTTCATCAGCGTGGGCGGAGCTTCCACGCGGCGTTCGGCGGGCACGTTGTCGATCAGCACCTGCAGCAGTTCCTGCTCCAGGGTGCGGATCATGTCCATCATCTTCTTGATCACCTGGCCGGTCAGGTCCTGGAAGTCCTGGGCCATCATGATCTCGAGCAGGTGGCTGCCGGTAGCCTTGGCCTTCTGCGGAACGTCGGTCAGGAATTCGCGCGTGTCCAGCACCAGTTCGCGGGCATTGCCCAGCTCAACCGGTTGCGCAAACCATTCGTCCCAGCGCTTGTCCAGCGCGGTGGCCTTGCTTTCCAGATCTTCCTGCAGCGGCTGTGCCAGCTCGACGGCGGTGAGCGTACGCTCGGCGGCCTGCTCGGTCATGGCAGCGATATAGCTGAGCCGGTCGCGCGCATCGGGAATGGCCAGGGCGGCCTTCTCGATTTCCTTGTCGAGCCCCAGCTCCCGCATGTTGTCGCGCAGCATTCGCGTCAGGTTGCCGATGCGATGGATGATCTGCTCGGCCGATTCTTGGCTGAAAGTCGGAGTCGTCGACATGTCGCGTACCTCTTCTTATTGACCCAGCTTCTCGAAGATCTTGGTGATCTTTTCGTCCAGCGTTGCGGCGGTGAAGGGCTTGACCACATAGCCGTTGGCACCTGCCTGCGCAGCAGCGATGATGTTTTCCTTCTTGGCCTCGGCCGTCACCATCAGCACCGGCGTCTTGGCGATCTCGGGAATCGCGCGGATCGACTGCAGCATCGTCAGGCCGTCCATGTTGGGCATGTTCCAGTCCGACACGACGAACTGGAAGCTGCCATCCTTGGCTTTTTCCAGGCCGGCGGCGCCGTCTTCGGCTTCCTCGACATTGGTGAACCCCAGCTCCTTGAGCAGGTTGCGAATGATCCGACGCATGGTCGGGAAGTCATCGACCACGAGGATCTTGATGTTCTTGTCCAATTTACGGCTCCAAAACGGTTGCGGATGACGGTGCCATCCGGTTGATGTTGCTGATCTGACCTCTCACGCGCGCGAAGATCCAGGACTACACGCGCTGCGCCCGCGCGCCAAACGTTGCCAGGTGCGCCATGACGCGCTGGCTCATCTGGTGCAGGGGCACTACTTCATGCACGCCGCCGGTGGCGATAGCCTCCTTCGGCATGCCAAACACGATGCAGGACTGTTCGTCCTGCGCCAGGTTGTACGAACCCGCTTCCTTCATGCGCAGCATGCCGCGTGCGCCGTCCTTGCCCATGCCGGTCAGGATCACGCCGGTCACGTTCTTGCCGCCATGCACGGCCGCCGAATCGAACAGCACGTCCACCGACGGGCGATGCCGGTTCACCGGCGCTTCCTGCGACAGGTGCGCCACGTAGTTGGCACCGCTACGTGCCAGCAGCAGGTGCGAATCGCCGGGCGCGATGTAGGCATAGCCGGGCAGCACACGCTCGCCATGCTCGGCTTCCTTGACCGTGATGCGGCACAGGCCATTCAGGCGCTGCGCGAACGACTTGGTGAAGCCGGCCGGCATGTGCTGCACGATCATGACCGCCGGCGAATCGGGCGGCAGCGGCATCAGGAATTCCTTGATGGCCTCGGTGCCGCCGGTCGATGCGCCGACGATGATCAGCTTTTCAGTCGACAGCAGCGGCGCGCGCAAGATGGGCGCCGCCGGCACATGGCCCGCAGCGGCCTCGGGGCGGGCGCGCACACGTGCACGCGATGCGGCACGCAGCTTGTCGGCAATCGTGGCCGTGTATTCGATCAGCCCTTCGCGAATGCCCAGCTTGGGCTTGGTCACGAAGTCGACGGCGCCCAGTTCCAGCGCGCGCATCGTGATTTCAGACCCGCGCTCGGTCAGCGACGACACCATCAGCACCGGCATGGGCCGCAGGCGCATCAGGCGCTCGAGAAAGTCGAGCCCGTCCATGCGCGGCATTTCCACGTCCAGCGTCAGTACGTCCGGGTTCAGGCGCTTGATCATGTCGCGCGCCACCAGCGGATCGGGGGCGGTACCCACCACCTCCATATCGGGCTGGCTGTTGATGATCTCCGTCATCAGGCTGCGAATCAGCGCGGAATCATCCACGCACAGCACCTTGATCTTCGCGGCGGTCATTGTCGTCTCTACGTCTTCAGTTTTCAGGTCGGCGACTTGGCCGATGCCTGCCGCGTAAACAAAGCCACGGCACCACGTGCGGGCGCCTTTGTGGATGTGGACAGCTCGCGGGCCAGCGCACGTTCCTCGCGCTCCACGCCAACCGTATCGTCCTGGCGGGTCAGCCGGCGCACCAGCGCCAGCCCCGTCCTGGGGAAATAGCTGACGCGCCGCGCATGCGGGCCCCGCAGGTCCTGCGCGGCTACCCGGATCTCTTCGGTGCGCAGGTACTTCAGTACGAAATCGGCATTTCGATCCCCAATATTGAGGGTCGTCATGTTGGCCAGCACCGCGCCGCCGCCAAAAACCTTGGCTTCCAGGCGCTCGCGGCGAGCACCCATCTTCAGCAGTTCGTTGATCAGCACTTCCAGCGCGTAGCAGCCGTAGCGCATCGACGCCGACAGCATGCGGTCTGGACCGGCATTCTCGTCGTCGGGCAGCATGAAATGGTTCATGCCACCCACGCCGGCCACCTCGTCGCGAATGCACGCGGCCACGCACGACCCCAGCACGGTGGTCAGCACCGCGTCATCACCGGTCACGTAATACTCGTTGGGCAGCAGCTTGATGGCCTGCTTGCCAAATTCGCGATCGAAGTACTTTCGCGTGGCAATGGCCTCGGGCATGTGGGGAGTGCCGCGCATCATGCACCTCCGCCCTTGCCCGCCAGTTCGTACACGGTCTGCCCGCGCAACTGGAACGCACGCGTGACATACGAGAAGTTCTCCGAATGCCCCGCGAACAGCAGGCCATGCGGCTTCAGCATGGGTGCAAACCGCTCCAGGATGCGTCCCTGGGTGGGCTTGTCGAAATAGATCATCACGTTGCGGCAGAAGATCGCGTCGAATTTCTCGCGAATCCCCCAGTCAGGCGCCAGCAGATTCAGCGGCTCGAACGTGATGGTCGATGCCAGGTCCGGCTTCACCTTGACCGACCCGGCGCGTGCGCCGGTGCCCTTCAGGAAGAAGCGCCGCAGTTGTTCCTGCTGCAGGCGCGCCACCTGTTCGGACGTGTAGACGCCGGCGCGGGCCTTGGCCAGCACCTGCGTGTCGATGTCGGTGGCCAGCACGGT
Organism: Cupriavidus pauculus; assembly: GCF_022179805.1. GTDB lineage: Bacteria > Pseudomonadota > Gammaproteobacteria > Burkholderiales > Burkholderiaceae > Cupriavidus > Cupriavidus pauculus_E. The sequence goes on from NZ_BPUO01000003.1 coordinate 464,303, forward strand.
GCCGGCGCGGTCGCCCAGCGCCTCGGCCAGCGTGATGGCGATCGAATACGGTTCCTCGCCGGTCGACGCAGCCGCGCACCACACGCTGTACGGCCGGCCAATTTTCTTGGCGTGCTCGGCCAGCAGCGGAAAGTGGTGGTGCTCACGGAAGAACGACGTGAGGTTGGTGGTCAGCGCGTTGGTGAAGTACTCCCACTCGTCCGAGCGGTCGTCGGCTTCCAGCAGTTCCAGGTAGGTGCCGAAGTCGCTGATCTGCAGCGACCGCAGGCGCCGCGCCAGGCGGCTGTAGACCATTTCGCGCTTGTGGCTGCCCAGCGAGATGCCCGCACGCTTGTGAATCAGCGTGCGGACCTTCTCGAAGTCGCGCTCGGTCAGCAGGAAGTCACGCATGTCGTCGCGCAGCGGCGCCAGAACCGGCGTGGCCGGATTGGCGGCCGCGCCTGGCTTCCCGATGGCACTGGCGGAAGAACGGAGCGGCGTCATGAGTGTTTGTCGTCAGGGTTGCCGATGAACGGCGGTACAGGCTATGGGGGCGAACCGGTGCGCGGTCAGGCGAACTCGGCTTCGATCAGTTCCATTTCGGAGCTGGTCATCATGCGTTCGATGTCGATCAGGATCAGCATCCGGCCTTCCACCGAACCGAGACCGGTCAGGTGTTCGTTCGATACCGACACGCCAAACTCCGGCGCGGCCTTGATGTCGTCACCAGTCAGCGTGAGCACGTCCGACACGCCGTCGACGACGATGCCGACCACGCGCCCGGCCACGTTCAGGATGATCACCACGGTCTGGTGGTCATAGCGCACGTTGGCCAGGTTGAACTTCAGGCGCAGGTCCACGATCGGCACGATCACGCCGCGCAGGTTCGTCACGCCCTTGATGAAGTCAGGGGCGTTGGCGATGCGGGTCACCGTCTCGTAGCTGCGGATTTCCTGCACCTTGAGGATGTCGATGCCATATTCTTCGGTGCCCAGCGTGAAGACCAGGTATTCCTGGCCAGAGGCTTCACTGCCCTGAGTATCGATGTGTCCGATGCCGGCCATGTCCGTTCTCCTTGCTGTCAATTACAGTGCCACCGCCATGTCCTGGCGGCGCACGCCAGTGCGCTGCAGCGCGGCCACGTCCACGATCAGCGCGACGCTGCCGTCGCCCAGGATCGTTGCGGCCGAGATGCACGGCACCTTGCGGTAGTTCGTTTCCAGGTTCTTCAGCACCACCTGGTGCTGGCCGATGAGCTGGTCCACCAGCAGCGCGAAGCGCTTGCCCTCGGCGGCCAGGATCACGGCGATGCCCTGCGTGGGTTCCTGCACCGCGTTGGCCACGTTGAAGACCTTGTGCAGCTCCAGCAGCGGCAGGTATTCGCCACGCACGTTCATCACGCGCTCGCCGTTGGCGGCGGTGTGCACGTCGTCGGCCTTGGGCTGCAGAGACTCCATCACGCAGTTCAGCGGCAGGATGAAGGTTTCCTCGCCGGTGCGCACCGACATGCCATCGAGAATGGCCAGCGTCAGCGGCAGCACGATGCGAGTGGTGGTGCCCAGGCCCTGGCGCGAGCTGATTTCCACGTGCCCGCCCATTTCCTGGATGTTCCGCTTCACCACGTCCATGCCCACGCCGCGGCCCGACACGTCGGTGACCACTTCGGCGGTGGAGAAGCCCGGCGCGAAGATCAGCTGCCACACTTCTTCATCGGGCATGCTCTCGGACGCGCCCGGCAGGTTGTTCTGGATCGCCTTGGACAGGATGCGGTCGCGGTTCAGGCCACCGCCGTCGTCGCTCACCTCGATGACAATATTGCCGCCTGCGTGCTGGGCCGACAGGATCAGCTGGCCGGTGGCTTCCTTGCCCGCCGCCACACGCTTCTCGGGGGTCTCGATGCCGTGGTCCAGGCTGTTACGTACCAGGTGGGTCAGCGGGTCGATGATGCGTTCGATCAGGCTCTTGTCGAGTTCGGTCGCCTTGCCGAACGTGACCAGGTCGATCTGCTTGCCGAGCTTGCTGGCCAGGTCGCGTACCAGGCGCGGGAAGCGCGAGAACACGTAGTCCATCGGCATCATGCGGATCGACATCACCGCTTCCTGCAGGTCGCGCGCATTGCGCTCCAGCTGGCCCATGCCCGAGAAGAGGCGGTCGAACAGCACGGGGTCGAGCGACGACGCGGTCTGCGCCAGCATCGACTGCGTGATCACCAGTTCGCCCACCAGGTTGATGATCTGGTCCACCTTCTCGGTAGGCACGCGGATCGAACCCGAATCGGGCGCATGCGCGGCGGCGGCTGCCGCAGGCTTGGCCTTGTCCTTCGCAGCCGGCGCTGCGGCCGGGGCGGCAGCAACCGGAGCCGGCGCGGCCACGGGGGCCGGTGCGGGTGCCGGGGCAGCGGCGGCAGCGGGTGCCTCGCCTGCGGCCACGGCTTCCACCACGATCTGCTTCTCGTCGATCACGAAGCAGCAGACGGCGATGATGTCGTCGGTGCCGCACTGGCTGTTCAGCCAGATGGTCAGGTCACCGTCGGCTTCTTCCTGGCCGGTGATCTCGCCCAGGTTGGCCAGTTCCTCGCGCAGCAGCGCCTGGTCGGCGGCCGATACCTTGATCAGGCGGACCTTGAGGTTGCCACCGGCGGACGCGGCCGCTGGTGCAGCGGCCGGGGCCGCCACGGGTGCAGGGGCCGGAGCGTGTGCCGCATCGCCGCCGGCTTCCTGGGCCAGCTGCTGCAGGACGGCGCAGATGCGCGCCAGCGTCTCCGGATCGGGTTCGGTGCCGTTGCGATAGGCGTTGAGCTGGTCTTGCAACACGTCCTTGGTTTCCAGAAAGGTGTCGATGATGACCCGCGTGAGGGCCAGTTCCCGCCGACGCGTGCGGTCGAGCAGGTTCTCAAAGATGTGCGTGGTCTCGGTCAGTGCCGTGAAGCCGAACGTGGCGGCGCCACCCTTGATCGAGTGCGCGGCACGAAAGATCGCGTTGAGCGCTTCGGCATCGGGGGACTCCAGGTCCACCTCGAGCAGCAGCTGCTCCATTTCTACGAGCAGTTCCTCTGCCTCTTCGAAGAAGGTCTGGTAAAACTGCGTGATATCGATATCGACAGACATGATCGTCCTGGCTCGCTAGATTGCTGGGAAGAAGCGCCACCCACCGCGGTGGCGCGTCCTCTGTTCCTACCTGCCCTTGGGTGCGCTCGCGGGCTTTGCCGCAGCCGCGCCCGAAGCAGCCTCCACCTGCGTCTGCATTTGCTCGGCCATCTGGCCCTTCTGGGCCTGCACCTGTACATCGGCCGCGCTGGCGTTCTCGTTTTCGAACTGCGCCTGCGCACGCTTGTTCAGCACCACGATGCTGATGCGTCGATTGGTGGCCGCCATGGGGTCGTTCTTTTCCAGCGGCATGGTGTCCGCCAGGCCAAGCACGCGCAGCACCTTGCCTTCCTGCATGCCACCGGCGATCAGTTCCTGGCGCGACGCGTTGGCGCGGTCTGCCGACAGTTCCCAGTTGCTGTACGCACGCTCACCCATCATGTAGGTGGCCGAATCGGTATGACCGGACAGGCTCACCTTGTTCGGCATCTCGTTGAGCACCGGGCCGATCTCGCGCAGGATGGCGCGCATGTACGGCTCCACCGCCGCGCTGCCGGTGCGGAACATCGGGCGGTTCTGCGTATCCAGGATCTGGATGCGCAGCCCTTCGCTGGTGATGTCCAGCAGCAGCTGCGGACGGAACTGCCGCAGCGTCGGGTTGTTGTCGATGATCTGTTCCAGGCGGCCCTTCAGCGCGCGCAGGCGCTCGCTGTCCATCTGGTCGCGACGGCGCTGCGCGTCGGCCGGGTCGTTGGTCATGGCCTTCATGACCTCGCCGTCCTTGGCCATCGGGTCCTTGCCGCCGCCGGGAATCACGCTCTTCGACAGGCTGCTCTTGTCGCCGCCGGCCACCGCCACCTTGAGCGGCGTCTTGAAATACTCGGCCACGCCGACAAGCGTCTTCGGGGAAGCCGAGCTCAACAGCCACAGCACCAGGAACAGCGCCATCATGGCCGTCATGAAGTCGGCGTAGGCGATCTTCCAGCTATGGTTGCCGTGCGGTTTGGCGTGCGACTTCGCCTTCTTGATGATGATCGGACGAAGGTCCTGGGCGCTGCTCATGGCTGCTCTCCCGTCAGGTCAGGCTCTTGACTTCACGGACGTGATCGTCGAGCTCGAGGAACGACGGACGAACCGTGGAGTACAGCACCTTGCGGCCGAATTCCACCGCCACCAGCGGTGCATAACCATTGAGCGAAGCCAGCAGCGTGACCTTGATGCACTCGTACATCTTGATGCTCTCGGACACCTGGTGTTCGATACGCGACGCCAGCGGCGACACGAAGCCGTAAGCCAGCAGAATGCCCAGGAACGTACCCACCATGGCGTGGGCGATCAGGGCGCCCAGTTCGGCCGGTGGCAGGTCTGCCGAGGCCAGTGCATGCACCACGCCCATCACGGCAGCCACGATACCGAACGCCGGCAGGCCGTCGCCAACGCGCGACAGCGCATGGGCGGGAATCTCGGCTTCGTGGCGGAACGTTTCGATTTCGTGGTCCATGAGCGCTTCGATCTCGAAGGCGTTCATGTTGCCGTTGACCATCATGCGCAGGTAGTCGGTCAGGAACTCCATCATCTTGGCGTCGGCCAGGATGCGCGGGTACTGACTGAAGACACTGCTCGATGCGGGGTCGGCAATTTCCTTTTCGAGGAACAGGATGCCCTCGCGGCGGGCCTTTGACAGCAGCACGTACAGCAGTGCCATCACGTCCAGGTACAGTTCCTTCTTGTACTTGGAGCCCTTGAACAGCGAGGGCATGGCCTTCATCGTGGCCTTGATGGCCTTGCCACTGTTGGAGCTGATGAATGCGCCAACGGCAGCACCACCGATGATGATGAGCTCCGCCGGTTGATACAGTGCGCCCATGTGGCCGCCGGTGAGGGCGTAACCACCCAGCACCGCCACGACTACGACGACATAGCCAATAACTACAAGCACGATCGGATCCCCGTCTGAAAAACACGCGTCAGGCGCACATGGGCTCCCTCTCGTACTGGCGAGCGCGTACAGCGCCCGCCGGTCACGACCGGGGCCCACCTGCCTTGCAGACGTCCGTCCCGATGAAACTCAGGCTTGGGTGGTCTGCGCGGCTGTGGCGTCCTTCGAGAGCTTCTTTACCTTTCCGGCGCGCGAAGGCGGACGGCACAGGCTGCAGACGAAGTTCGCGTGCGGCTCATAAGCGTGCGTCACGAACTGGCCTCCGCAACAGGTGCACTTGGAAAGCTGCAGCATGTTGCTCTCGAAAAACCGTACTAACGTCCAGGCACGGGTGAAACTTAAGACGATTTCGCCGCCGAGCAGCGAAACGTGCTCAAGGTACAGACGGTAAGCGGCCACTACGGCACGAATACCCGACGTCTCGCCTTCCTGCACCATGAACTGGTACGCGGAGAAGAACAGCGACGAATGGATATTCGGCAGCCAGGTGGTGAACCAGTCTGTCGAGAACGGGAGCATGCCCTTGGGCGGCGATGCGCCACGCAGCTCCTTGTAGAGGCGGATCAACCGGTCGCGCGAGAGCGTTGTCTCGGCTTCAAGCACCTGAAGGCGCGCACCCAAGCCAATCAGCTCGATGGCGAGCTGGGTCTGGTTGGCATCCTGCAGGACGCTCTTGCGGTTGGGGACGGGAGTGGCCGTAAAGCTGCGGGCCGGCTGGGCCTGGAGGAGCGCGGTCAATTGAGCGACTCCACAGGTTGCCGGGCCAGCAGGATAGCAGCGTGGATCTGCTGCATATCATGGCTCTTGGCCGTGTGGGTGAGGGTGGACAGCAACGCATGATCGTCGAAACGGAACCGGCACAGCACCATGTTCGATGCGGCCAGTTTCACGAGTTGCGCCGACGTCAGCTTGGCCAGTATCTCAGCGATTTCCTTGCTGACACCAAGCCTGAACATGGCTTCCACCTGGTTTTCGCGCACCAGTCGTTGCGCAAGCAGCAGATAGGCGAGGTTAACCTCCCTGATCTCCTGGAGAACTTCACTACTTTCCAATTTTTCCCCGCTACCAAATAACCCCTCGACAGCTTGTCCGGCGCTTACCTGCATGAGACTCCATGCCGGCGACCAGATCGTTTGGGTGCGTGTTCGAGTAGGTACGACGTACTACGAAAGGAACTTCGCCCGGTTACACGTCAACTCTGAAACGTTACAGATGTTACAGAGTGTAAGTGAAACTGTTACGTTTATATCGGCAATCGGCCCACAATGCCAATCCCTACTTACGTTGGGGATTGGCGAATGTCGCAAGGAAAAGACATGGGCCCGAATTTTTGTAACAACCGATGTGCGCGACTTCTGATTTTCATCAAAGGTGTAACAGATTGTGTACTGAACGGATATGGGTTTCCGGAGGTGTACACGCCGCTTGCGAAAAGGGGTTGCCGGTTACCACTATTGACGAACGAGCGCACCTTGGTTAAACACGCGCCGCAGCCATGCAGCAAGCCTTGAGAACACGTCGTCGGGCGCCTCGCGGAACAGGTGCGGGCGCGCCCTTTCCACCTGTTCGAGTACGCGCGCAGCTTCCTCGGCGCCCACCGAGCCGTATTCGAGCGCCAGCCCCAGCAGCGCGCGAAGCTCGCCCACCTTGCTGCGGCCCAGCGCCTCGCTCTGCTCGGTCTGGAGCGCGTACATGACGTCATACGCGCGTTGGCGCAGGCTGTCGGCAATGCGCCAGGCCGGCGTGCGCATGCGTTCCTCGATGGTGCGCACGTCCACGGCGGAGGCCGATATCTGCGTGGCCAGTGCTTCGGTGAAGGCGGCATCGGCGCCGGCTTCGGACAGGATGTTGGCGGCCCACTCGCGCGCGTGCTCCACGCGCTGCTGGGGCGTCCAGTCGGGCTGGACGGCCAGGGCAAACCCAAAGCGCTGCGCGTCGCGCATCAGCGCGGCCAGGGCGTTCGGCAGCTGCTTGTCGAAGACCTTCTTGGCCCAGCCGTACTCGCCGCTGGCCAAGAGGCGCATCACGGCGCGCTCGGTCAACGGGCCGTCCTGCTGCATCAGGCGCGCGCGCAGGAAGTCATCGAACGCGGGCGGAATGAATTGCGGATCGAGGCCAGTGGAAACTTTTACAAAGGCATCGAAATCCGCGCGCAGCCGCGCTGCTGCTTCTGCCGACAGGGACAGACTGATGTCGGTGGTCATGGTGTTCTGCGGACGAATGAACGCCCCGGCGCGAATTTACAAACATCCGTGCCGGGGCGCCGCCGTCTTTTTGGGGACGACGATTAAGTAGCCGTCAGGTGCGTTGCCTGTGACGGTCGAAGGTCAGAAGGCGCTCCAGTCGCCGTTATCGGAAGCACTGGCCGCCGACGACGAAGCCGTCAGTGCGGGGCGCTTCTTCTGGCTATCGGCATCTTCCTCGGCAACTTCAGCCGCGGCCGTTGCGGCAGCAGCCGCCACCAGCGCGGTGCCTGCCTTGGCGGGCTTGCGCGTCTTGGCCACGCGGCCTGCGTTCTTGCCCGTCGGCTTGACCGCCGAACGTACTGCCGGAGCGGCCGGTGCGGCCAGCATCGGCGCGGCAACCGCCGCCGCGTCGTCCGGCGACAGGCGGAAGCCCGACACCGAATCCATCAGGCGCGATGCCTGGTCCTGCAGCGAACCGGCCGCTGCCGCAGCCTGCTCCACGAGCGCCGCGTTCTGCTGCGTCACTTCGTCCATCTGCGCCACGGCCTGGTTGACCTGCTCGATGCCCGAACTCTGCTCGGCCGATGCCGCGCTGATCTCGCCCATGATGTCGGTCACGCGCTTCACGGCCTGCACGATCTCGTCCATCGTCGTGCCGGCCTGGCTCACCAGTGCCGCGCCGGTGTCCACCTGCGCCACCGAGTTGTCGATAAGCGTCTTGATTTCCTTGGCGGCGTTGGCGCTGCGCTGCGCCAGGCTGCGCACCTCGCCAGCCACCACGGCAAAGCCACGGCCCTGTTCGCCGGCACGCGCCGCTTCCACGGCGGCGTTCAGCGCCAGGATGTTGGTCTGGAACGCGATGCCTTCGATCACGCCGATGATGTCGACGATCTTGCGCGACGCATCGTTGATCTCGCCCATCGTGTCCACCACGCGGCCCACCACTTCACCCCCACGCACCGCCGTATCCGACGCATTGGCTGCCAGGCCGCTGGCCTGACGGGCGTTGTCGGCATTCTGGCGCACGGTGCTGGTCAGCTCTTCCATGCTCGAAGCGGTTTCTTCCAGCGACGCGGCCTGCTGCTCGGTACGCTGCGACAGGTCGTTGTTGCCGGCCGCGATCTCGCGCGATGCCGTGCCAATCGATTCCGCCGATTCCTTGAAGTCACGCACCATCGACGACAGTTGCTGCTGCATCTGGCCAATGGCGTGCAGCAGGCTGTCCTGGTCGCCGCGGCGCAGTTCCACCTTGGCCGAGAAGTCGCCGTCTGCAATGCGCGCGGCGATCGATGCGGCATAGCCGGGCTCGCCACCAAGCTGGCGCGACAGCTGGCGTGCCAGGAACAGGCCCAGCAGCACCGACACCACCACGCCACCCAGCACCAGCGCCAGCATCAGCACGCGCGAGCTGTTGTACACGCTGGTCGACTCTTCCATGTTCGACTTCGCGCGGTCATCGCGGCGCTTGACCATCTTGAACAGCACGTCTTCCAGCGCGCGGCTTTCCTTGAGCAGGTCGGCGCTTTCCGTGAACACGGTGCTTTCGAACTGCGACGTGTCCAGCGGCTGCTTGCTCACCAGCTCGATGTACTTGAGCATGCGCTCGCGGAACGACGGCACCAGCGTTTCGTACTGCTTGAACAGCGCCTGGCCTTCAGGCTGGCTGAACGAATCCTTGGCACTTTTTACACGGGTCTCCATGGCGGTCAGCGACTTCTGGATTTCTTCCTTCTCGGTCGCGCGCTCGCCCATGGTCGACGCCGACAGCAGCGCGATCTGCGCGCGGCTGGCGTACACCAGGTTGATGTTGCCGTCCTGCACGGCCTTCAGCGCCTGCAGGTCCGTGTTGTAGATCTTGCCGGTCCATTCCGCCATGCGCCCCATGTTGACCACGCCCAGCAGGCCGATGATGGCACCGATCACGGATACAACCAGGAAGCCGGCAATCAGCCTGGTCGTAACGCGTAGTTGATTGAACCACTGCATAGAACTACCCCCTTCTTCTGTCAGAAATGCCGGGACGGACCACGCCCACCCCGGGTTGTTGTCGCATGCCGCCTGCATGGGCGGCCGCTTTACCCCGTTCCTGATGCCGCGTTTTCCAGCGCGGCCCTTTTTTGAAAGCCCTTGCTCCTCTTGCGATGAGCTTCAGGCCCGCTCCCCACTTCAGCCAACCGTCTCCGCCGCCATCTCCAGCTGGCGCGGACGCGCGGGCCGGACCTCGGCCTGCGTGCCCACGCGGAACGTGGAGATCGACTCGCGCAGGCGGTCGGCCTGTTCTTCCAGAGCACCGGCCGCGGCAGCGGCCTGCTCCACCAGCGCAGCGTTCTGCTGCGTGCCTTCGTCCATCTGCGCCACCGCCTCGTTCACCTGCTCGATGCCCGCGCTCTGTTCCGCCGATGCCGAACTGATCTCGCCCATGATGTCGGTCACGCGCTTCACGGCCTGCACGATCTCGTCCATGGTCGCGCCCGCCTCGCCCACCTGCGCCGCGCCGTTTTCCACGCGCGACACGGTGTTGCCGATCAGGCCCTTGATTTCCTTGGCGGCGTTGGCGCTGCGCTGCGCCAGGCTGCGCACCTCGCCCGCCACCACCGCAAACCCGCGCCCCTGCTCGCCGGCGCGCGCCGCTTCCACGGCGGCGTTCAGCGCCAGGATGTTGGTCTGGAAGGCGATGCCCTCGATCACGCCGATGATGTCGACGATCTTGTGCGAGGCTTCGTTGATTTCCTGCATGGTCTGCACCACGCGGCCCACCGCCTCGCCCCCGCGCAGCGCGGTCTCCGAGGCCGTGGCCGCCAGGCCCGTGGCCTGGCGTGCGTTGTCGGCGTTCTGGCGCACCGTGCCGGTCAACTGCTCCATGCTCGATGCGGTTTCCTCCAGCGAGGCCGCTTGCTGTTCGGTGCGTTGCGACAGGTCGTTGTTGCCGGCCGCCACCTGATGGGTGGCCGTGGAGATGCTGGCCATGCCTTCCTGGATGTCGTGCACCACCGACAGCAGGCTGCGCTGCATGGTGCGCATGGCGCGGGCCAGCGCGCCCACTTCGTCGCCGGCCTTGTGTTCGAAGGTTGTTGTCAGGTCGCCCGCGCCCATGCGCAACGCGAAGTCGAGCATGTCGGACACCGGGCGTTCCACGCGCGAGACCAGCAGGGCCCCGGATGCGGCCGACGAAATCACGGCCAGCGCGAACGCGCCCCACAGCCACGGCCACAACTGGGCGGCCGCGTCGGCCGACAGCCAGTGCACGCCGGCCACGGCTAGCAGGAACCACCCAAGCCCCGCCGCCTGGGCCCACAGGATGCGGCGGCGCAGGTTCAGGCGCGTGGCGCGGCCGATGAAGCCGGCCAGTCCGGTGCGCACGACGGCCCCGTCGCGAATCGCCAGCCCGGAGGCGCGGTTGTCACGGAAACGCTTGTACGCGGCTTCTGCCGCGTTGATCTGCTCGCGCGTGGCCATCGACCGCACCGACGTGTAGCCGATGATGCGGCCGCCGACCTGCGTCGGCGTCACGGTGGCCTGCACCCAGTAGTGGTCGCCGTCCTTGCGGCGGTTCTTGACGATGCCCACCCAAGACTTGCCGGCCTGGATCGTCGTCCAGAGATCGGCAAACGCTTCGGGCGGCATGTCGGGATGGCGCACGAGGTTGTGCGCCGCGCCCAGCAGCTCCGCCGACGTGAAGCCGCTGATCTCGACGAACGCCCGGTTCGCGAACGTGATCCGGCCCTTGAGGTCGGTGCGCGAGATCAGGTAATCGTTCGGCGAGAGTGGATGCTCGCGTTGCGTGACGGGCTGGTTGTTGCGCATGGCTGTGTGACTGCGTTCAAGGCTGCGGCCCGTCCCCCCGCGATACGCGCGGACCCGGGCGAGCCGCTCGTTATGGATGGTTTCAGGCGGTGCCGGCGGCGGCGTCGAGCGCGGCCAGGTCGTCGACGTTCATCAGCTTCTCGATGTCGGTCAGGATCAGCATGCGGCCTTCGAGCGAACCGAGCCCACGGATGTAGTCGGTCTGCATGCCGCCGGACAGCGCCGGCGCGGGCTTGATCTGCGCGGGGGTCAGCGTCAGCACGTCGGATACCCCGTCAACCACGATGCCCGTGGTGCGTTCAAGGATATCGACGATGATCACCACGGTGTACTGGTCGTAGCTGATCTCGGCCTGCTTGAACTTGATGCGCAGGTCGATGATCGGGACGATGGTGCCGCGCAGGTTGACCACCCCCTTGAGATAGTCGGGCGCGTTGGCGATCTGCGTCACGGACTCGTAGCCGCGAATTTCCTGCACCTTGAGGATATCGATGCCGTATTCCTCGCGGCCAAGCCGGAAGGCCAGGAATTCTTCTCCCGCGCCGTCCGCGCGGTTGTTGCTGGTATTCATGTTGCCCCCGCTGGCAAGTTGGTCGTGGCCGGGGTAGCGTGCCCCTGGCTGCTGGCGACCCCGAGGCGGTACCCGGCCAGCGCCCAATGGGCCAGGCCGGACCACCTGCTATGGCCCTCCAATATTTACGGCACGACGCGGGGTGAATTAAGGACGACTTGGCGCCGCCTTTACCCCTCGTTGGGAGGGTCCAGCAGCGCGTGGACGGATTCCAGCAGGTCTTCGGGATCGAACGGCTTGGCCAGGAAACCGGAGGCACCCGCCTCGGCCGCCTGCTCCAGGATGCGCTCGTCGTGCTCGGTCGAGAGCATCAGGATGGGGATCGAGGCGTAGGCCGGCGTGGCGCGCAGCGCGCGGATCAGCGACAGGCCGTCCATGCCGGGCATGACCTGGTCGGTAACCAGCATGCCGAACTGCCCTTCCAGGGCCACCTCGTGCGCTTCCTTGCCGTCCGCGGCCTCGGTGACCGTGAATCCGCCCGCACGCAGGCAGGCACCGGTCATGCGGCGCAGGGAAGGCGAATCGTCGACGACGAGAATGTGCGGAAGGGACATCGGGGACTCCGTATGGGTTGGTCCGCCAGTGGCAGGGCACGCTGCGCCGGCGACGGACAGGCCGGTTTCTGGCACGCGCGTGCCACTGCCCTGTCTCCTTCATATCGACACGCCGAGCGTACGCTTTAGCGATGTTGAAAATTATTCACATTTACCGCAGCGCGTACAGCTGTTCGGCAAAGACCGGCGCGTCGAGCGGCATGGCCATCAGGTAGCCCTGCACCTCGTCGCAGCCCATGCCATGCAGGATGTCGAGCTGCGAGCCGGACTCCACGCCCTCGGCCACCACCTTCATGCGCAGTTCGTGCGCCAGCGCCACCATCGACCCGACGATCGCCCGGCCCTGCGGATCGGCATCCAGCCCGCCGATCAGCGTGCGGTCGATCTTCAGCGTGCCCACGCGCAGGCGCTTCAGGTAGCCTAGGCTCGAATAGCCGCTGCCAAAATCGTCCAGCGCCACATGGATGCCCAGCGACTGCAGCTCGGCCAGTGTTTCCATCGACTTGCCGATGTCCTTCATGGCCGCCGTCTCGGTAATCTCCAGCGTAATGGCCGAAGGCGGGATGTCGTGCTGGTGGATCTGCTCCAGCAGGTACTGCGGGAAATTGCGGCTGGCAAAGCGCAGGCCAGACACGTTGATCGCCACCGGCACCGTCGGCAGCCCGGCGTCCTGCCACGCGCGCACCTGCGCGCAGACCGTGGAGATGACCCAGTCGTCGAGCTTGTCGATCTGGCCCGACTGCTCGGCCACCATGATGAACTCGGCGGGGTTCACCGCGCCCAGCGTCGGATGCCGCCAGCGGCACAGCGCCTCCGCGCCCACCACGGCACGCGTCTTCACGTCGTATTTCGGCTGGTACATCAGCGACAGGGCGTCGTCCTGGATGGCCGGCCACAGGTCGCGGCGAATCACGCGCATGCGGCGTGCCCGCTCGCCGGCGGCGGAGTTGAACACGCGCATCTGGTTCGAGCCGCTCTCGCGCGCCTCTGACAGGCTCACGCGCGCCGCCTGCATCAGAGACTCCGACGTGGCGGCATCGCGCGGATAGATCGCGATGCCGATGTTCACGCCAATCTGCATCTGCAGCCCACGCGCCGCCACGAATTCGGACAGCGACCCCAGCACGCGCGCACCCAGTTCATTGGCGCGGCTGTGCTGCACCAGTTCGGGCACGCCCACCGCGAACTCGTCGCGCGCCAGCCGTGCCAGGAAGTGATGCGGCTCCAGCGCGGCCTGTGCCAGCGCGCCGGCATCCTGCGCCAGGATGTCGTCGGCGCGCACCTCGAAGACTTCGTCCACCTCGCGGAAGTCGGCGATATGGATCAGCAGCACGGCACAGGCCGTTTCCGACAGCCGTGCGTGCGCGATGGTCTGGTCGAGCCAGCGCGCGAACGCGGTGCGGTCCGGCAAGTCTTCGTTGCTGACGCTGTACTCGCCAACCGGTGGCTGGTCGCGACCCGCCGGGCGCACCGTCAGGCCACCCATGCGGCCATGGGCGCGGCGCACCACGCGCGGCTCGCCGGCACGCGGCGCAGCGGGGGGAACATCGAAACCGTCGTCGGCACCCATCGGCTCGGCAAAGGCCGCCCACTTGCGCGACTGCACCCGATGCATGGCATAGAGCGCCGAGCACAGCAGGCCCAGACCGGCCGCCAGCCAGGCCGGCCCGTGGATGCCTGCCACATCGAGACAGGCACGCGCCGACATCGACAACCCGCCGCACGTGCGGCCCAGCCTTGCACCGGCAATGGCCACCAGGCCCGCCCCGGCCAGCATGGCCGTGGCGATGGCCAGTTGCCATCCTCGTCCGCCATGGCTGACCCACTGCCAGGCAGGTGCCAGCAGGTGCGACGCGGCCAGGCTGGCCGCCATCGTCGCGGCGAATGCAGCGGCCACTTCCGCGCTGTTGTTGGCGGCGGTCAGCGTGCCGGAAGCCACCGCCACCCAGAGCGGCATGCCCAGGGTGGCCTGCGACATCAGCGCCGCCGACAGCGTCAGCGATCGAACGGCCTTGCGCTCCGGCTCGCCGTTGGCTTTGGCCGCGCGCCATCCCCGCGCGGCGACAACGCCGAGCGCGGCTGCAAGCAGCAGCAGGAGGGTATTCGTGGCAATCATTGGGGCTGCGCGAAAGGAAACGGCGAGGGCGCGGAGAACACCTGGGATGCGGGTCGGATGAAACCCAGCATCATGGCATCTCGCGCGCTCAGTGTGAACCTTGTGGCACTAGTCCTGGTTTAACTTGGTCGGGTTGATCGTCAGTCGGCGCTCAGAAGGCAGCCCAGTTGTCGTCGGCACTCGCCACGGTGGCGGCGGCGGGCTTGCTCAGTGCGGGACGCAGCAGCTTGGGCTCGCGCGCCTTGCGCACGATCGGCGGACGCTTGGCCGACGGCTGGGCCACGGCCTTGGCAACCGGGGCCGGCTTCGACTCGGCCATGGCCGGTGCCGTACGCACCGGCGCCGCCAGTTGGCGCGACGCACCGCCATCGGACGCCAGCGAGAACACCGACACCACGCTCTTGAGCTTCTGGGCCTGTTCTTCCAGCGCACCGGCGGCGGCCGCTGCTTCCTCGACCAGCGCCGCGTTCTGCTGCGTGACCTCGTCCATCTGCGCCACGGCCTGGTTGACCTGCTCGATGCCAGTAGTCTGTTCCTGCGAGGCCGCGCTGATCTCGTTCATGATGTCGGTCACACGGCGTACCGCCTGCACGATCTCGCCCATCGTCTGGCCTGCTTCGGCCACCAGCTTGGTACCGCTTTCCACGCGCTGGCCAGATTCGCTGATCAGCGATTCGATTTCCTTGGCGGCATTGGCACTGCGTTGCGCCAGGCTGCGGACTTCACCCGCGACCACGGCAAAGCCACGGCCCTGTTCGCCGGCACGCGCCGCTTCCACAGCGGCGTTCAGCGCCAGGATGTTGGTCTGGAATGCGATGCCTTCGATCACGCCGATGATCTCGACCACCTTGCGCGAAGCGCCGTTGATCTCGTTCATGGTGTCGACCACGCGGCCCACCACGTCACCGCCCTTCAGCGCGATCTGCGAAGCCTCGCCGGCCAGCACGCCAGCCTGGCGTGCGTTGTCGGCGTTCTGGCGCACCACGGTGGTCAGTTCTTCCATGCTGGCCGCGGTCTGTTCCAGCGACGCGGCCTGTTCCTCGGTGCGTTGCGACAGGTCGGTGTTGCCAGCCGAGATCTGCTGCGTGGCCGAGGCAATCGAATCGGTACCGCCTCGCACTTCGGAGACGATGCCCGACAGGCTGTCCTGCATCTTCGCCAGCGCCTGCATCATGCGGCCGATCTCGTTCTTCGACATGCTGTTGATGCGCGACGTGAGGTCGCCACCGGCCATGCGCTCGAACACCGACAGCGCTTCTTCAACCGGGCGCACAATCGCGCGGTGGAGCATCAGCGCCGCCGCCAGGGCGATGCCCAGGCCCAGGACGATCAGCAGCACCGACACCGTACGGATGGTCTCGAAGCGCGACTGGGCCGTCTCGAAGTTGGCCTTGCCGGCTTCCATCTGGAATTTTTCCAGCTTGTCGTGCGCGGCGGCCAGGCCGCGTTGCAGTTCCGGCATCACGTCGCGCGCCATGCGCAGCGATTCCTCGCGGTTGCCGCTGCTCAGTGCGGCCTGCCACAGCGTGACGCCCTTCTCAAAGAATTCCTGGCGCTTGGCGGCCAGTGCAGTGGCCAGCGCCTTTTCGTCGTCGCCCTGCGGCAGCGCCATGTAGCGCTGCCAGCCACGGTCGGACGATTCCACGAACAGCTTCGAGCGCTCGACATGCTTCTTCATGTCGTCACCTTCGCTGCCCGGCATGACGGTGCGGTCCAGCGCGAGGCGCAGCCGAGTGGTGCCGATCATCGCCTCGGCCAGTGCCTGCGACGAAGCAAGCTGGTTGGCGTAGGTCTCCTTCAGCGCATCATTGGTCTGGGAAATGCCGTGCAAGCCGGCTCCACCGACGACCAGCAGGATGGCCGCCAGCAAGGCCATGGCGCCCCGCAAGAGGGTCTTGATCTGAATATTCTGATGAAAGGACATGATGTGCTGATCATTAGGAGATAACCCGAAGCCACTCCCCTTGCTTCGGTCCGGCAGCCCGACACCCCGTACGGTCTGCTCAGAACTCGATAACGGTCAGCACGCATCCATCCTTGAGTTGCGAAACAAATGGATTTCGAGTATGGCGCCGGACGCACTTTACATCGGGTTTGAATATGCCGATGCCGGTCGCACCCGTTCGTCATTACGCCTGGCAACCAAATGAATATCCACGTCCGGCCTGAATTCAGCGGGCGCTGAAACCGCCGGCACTTGGTTGCACGCTCGATTCTCGGCGATTAAGACCGCATTCGCTTTTGCCGATTGCCGCCCGCGCTCACCGCCGCCGCCGCGCGCCGTGCCAGTGGCCGGGCATACCGGCGACTGCCCGGGATCGATGCTTGACTCGCCCGGGTTTCATAAGTTCAGTAATTTTCCCTAATTGAGAATTTTCGGAAAATTCAGTCTGGCATACGCCAGGGATTTGCAGCGCCGCCCACAGTGGTTATAATGCTTTTCGTAATTTCACGGATCCACCAGTAAATCGAGGGATACAAATGGCGACATATCAGGAAATCGTTCAGAAAATCAGCGAACTGCAACGTCAGGCCGAAGAGATCAAGGCGCGTGAGCAGGCTTCCGTGATTGCCGAGATTCGCGAGAAAATCGAACAATTCGGCCTGACCGCCGAAGATCTCGGATTTGGCGGCAAGGGCACGGCCGGCAAGAAGGCCACCGCCGTACGCAAGGTTCCGGTCCGTTATCGCGACAGCGCCGGCAATACCTGGACCGGCCGTGGCAAGCGCCCGGGCTGGCTGACCCAGGCATTGGCCAATGGCAAGGCGATGGAAGACTTCCTGATTCGCTGAAGCGCAACGCCACGCGAGTGGGCGTTACCAATAAAAAACCGGGCCTCGGCCCGGTTTTTTATTTGGCTGGCCGCGCCTGGCAAACCACTCAGGCCGCAAACCCCTGCGGATTCATCGACTGCCAGCGCCAGGAGTCCTCGCACATGCGGTCGATATCGTGGCGGGCCTCCCAACCGATCAGCGATTTCGCCAGCGCGGGATCGGCGTAGCACGACGCAATGTCGCCCGGACGCCGGTCGACGATCTGGTACGGCACGGGACGGCCGCTGGCACGTTCGTATGCCTTCACTACCTCCAGGACGCTGTAGCCACGGCCCGTTCCCAGGTTCACCGTCATGCCACGCGTGTTGTTGCGCAGGTAATTCAGTGCCGCCACATGGCCATCGGCCAGATCGCAGACGTGGATATAGTCGCGCACCCCGGTGCCATCCACGGTGGGATAGTCGCCGCCGTAGACGCTCAGTTTCTCGCGCCGGCCGCCCGCCACCTGGGCCACGTAGGGCATCAGGTTGTTGGGAATACCGCCCGGGTCTTCGCCAATCAGGCCGCTTTCATGGGCGCCCACCGGATTGAAATATCGCAGGAATGCGATACGCCATTCGGAGTCGGAAATCTCCAGATCGCGCAGAATCTGCTCGCCCATCAGTTTGGTCTGGCCATACGGATTGGTGGCCGACAACGGGAAATCCTCAAGAATCGGCACCGTATGCGGATTGCCATACACGGTGGCCGACGAACTGAAAACCAGTTGCCTGACGCCGGCCGCCTGCATGGCGCTGCACAGCGTGATCATGCCTTCGAGATTGTTTCCGTAATACTCGAGCGGCTTGCTTACCGATTCGCCCACCGCCTTGAGCGCCGCAAAATGGATGGCGCCGGTGATCTTGTGTTCGGCGAACAGCCGGTCCAGCAGCGCGCGATCGCGCACATCGCCTTCGACGAAATGCGGCGTGGCACCCGTAATCCTGGCCAGGCGGTTCACGACCTCGCGGTTGCTATTACAAAGATTATCGAGACCGATCACGTGATAGCCCGCCTCGTGCAGCGCCACCCACGTGTGCGAAGCGATATATCCAGTTGCGCCAGTGAGAAGTAGGGTTTCAGCCATGGAAATATTCAGGTCGATAAGTGTTTCAGAGGTGTTTCGAGACGCGGGGCGAATCGCGATTGGGCCGCTATCTTAACCGCCCAATATTGCGGCTGCCTCGTCCATTCAAACGATTGTCAGGATTCACGTGCCGCCCGCGCGGCCTGCGGCGTCATCAGCGGCAGGCCGGTACGTGCCTGCCACGCCTCATAGGCCGCGTGCAGGCGCCAGCCCGATTCCAGATCGCGCATGCCCAGCAGTTGCGCCACGGCGGCCGGCGTCGTGCCGGCATCGAAATGCATGGCCCCGCAGGTATTGCGCAGCGTCTGCGGCGACGCCCGTTCGCTGCGCCCGGCCAGCACGCCGGCTTCCTCCAGCAATACCTCGATACGGCGGTAAATTGAAGCCGCATGCATCGAACGGCCGTTCGCCATGGCCGGAAATACAAGTTCGCCCAGCGATTCCGCCGACTGCCGCACCGCCAGCCACCGTCGCAGCGGCGCGTGAGCAAACCCGAACAGCGGCACCATATAGGTACGGCCGTTGTCGGGCCGGACCATGCGGATGGCCATCGTCGCGCCGTCTTCGACACCGTCGATGGCGTCGATGCGCAACGCCCGGGCCTCGGCTACCTTCAGCCCGCCACCCAGCAACACCGCCAGCAGCGCCACGTCGCGCGCACGCTTCCAGGCCGTCGGAGAAATATCGCCCCGGGCAGTCTTGGTGAGATCGTCCTGCTGCGGGGCCAGGATGCGGGCGACCAGCAGGTCGCGTTCGCCGGGCAGCAGGAATGCCGTGGGATCGTTCTCGCCGTCAGCCAGATGCGCCTTGACCGCCTGGCTGGCCGGATTGTGCAAGTTCTGTTGCAGCGTAGCCAGATGATGGAATATCCGCTCGATCAAACGGGCGTATCGGTAGCGGTGGCGCTTGTGCAGGTTCTGCGCATCGAGAAACGCGCCAATCTGGGCGGCCGACCAGGTCAAGGGCGGCAAGCCCTGTTCGCCAGACCAGCGCAGCAGCTTGCCCCACATCGCCCGATACACGATGGCGGTGCCAGTCCTGAACCCGTGCCGCGACAGCCAGCCGTCGAATGCGCGGTCCGGGTGGCGGTACCACGCAGCGAGATCGGCATCGAACAGCGCATCGGGCGCCGCACTGGCGCCATCGGCACGCGCGCCGTCGATCTGGGGGTGAGTCTCCACTTCATCTCCTGCAGGCACGTGGGCAATCCGCCCATTGTAGACAAAGCGCCGCTGGAGGCGCGCGCGGCACGAGAATTGATGCTGCAACCGGTTGCAGGGTACGCGGCGATCGTGATACCTTGCCAAACATCATGCAACTGGTTGCATAGTGTCCGGGGCGCTTGCATGGGCGCCACCATTGCTGCCCACCTTGAAGGAACCGTCATGGCCATTCCCGCCCTGCTGCAAAACCTGTCGCTGCCGGCCGTCTGCTCGCCGCTGTTCATCATTTCCAATCCAGACCTGGTCATCGCCCAGTGCAAGGCAGGCGTGGTGGGTTCGTTCCCGGCGCTCAACGCGCGACCGGCCGAAAAGCTCGAGGAATGGCTGGACCGCATCACCACCGAACTGGCCGAGCACGACGCCAAGCATCCGGATCGTCCGTCCGCGCCTTTCGCGGTGAACCAGATCGTGCACAAGTCCAACGACCGGCTCGAACACGACCTGGAAATGTGCGTGCGCTACAAGGTGCCCATCGTGATCACCTCGCTGGGCGCCCGCGCGGAAGTCAACGACGCGGTGCATTCGTACGGCGGCATCGTGCTGCATGACGTGATCAACAACAAGTTCGCGCGCAAGGCCATCGAGAAAGGCGCCGACGGCCTGATCGCCGTGGCGGCCGGTGCGGGCGGCCATGCCGGCACGCTGTCGCCGTTTGCGCTGCTGCACGAAATCCGCGAATGGTTCGATGGCCCGCTGCTGCTATCGGGCGCCATCGCCAGCGGCGACGCAGTGCTGGCCGCGCAGGCGGCTGGCGCCGACCTGGGCTACATCGGCTCGGCTTTCATTGCCACCAACGAAGCCAACGCCCAGGACGCGTACAAGCAGATGATCGTCGACAGCTCGGCCGACGACATCATCTATTCGAACCTGTTCACGGGGGTGCACGGCAACTACCTGCGTGAAAGCATCGTGCGTTCGGGACTGGACCCGGAAGCCCTGCCGACATCGGACGCCACGGCCATGAATTTCGGTTCGACCCGCGTCAAGCCGTGGAAGGACATCTGGGGTGCCGGCCAGGGCGTGGGCGCCATCAAGCGCGTGGTGCCGGCAGGTGAACTGGTGCGCCGCTTTGTCGAAGAATACGCGTTGGCGCGTCGCCGTCTGGGCCTGGCGCCGGCGGAGGCAGTGGCGCGGGCTGCGGATGTGGTTTGATGGTCTGACGACCCTCTCTGTTTTAACTCCCCTCTCCCACGGTGTGGGAGAGGGGAGCATCCCCAAGCAGCAAGTTCAGTTGCTCAGCCCTTCCCCGGCTTCTCCAGCAGCGGCATCAATTCCCTTCCCCACTTCAACCAGTCTTCCTGGAACTGGATCCCGCGCCGTAGCAGCGCGTGCTGGATCTGCTGGCGCCGGTCGAGCGTTCCCTTGAAGTCCTTGCTTTCGATCTGTTGGTAGAGTTCGAGCCGCGCTTCATGCAGCGCGATCAGTCGCGCCATTTCCTGGTCCAGCCCGAGCGGTCCGATTGCAGCATCTGCACGTAGCTTGACCAGAATCTCCTCACGCTGATCCAGTCCCGCGCCGGGTGCCAGCACCCACCGCACCAGTTCGTCCTGGCCGGCCGGCAGCACGTAGTAGACCTTCTTGCGGCTCTTCCGGTCGGCCACGCCGGCTTCGGCATCCCCGTTCGTTTCCTTTCCGTTTTCCTCGGCCGCGATCCAGCCCAGTTCGGCCATGCGCCCGAGTTCGCGATAGATCTGCTGGTGCGTGGCGTGCCAGAAGTAGCCGATCGACTTGTCGAAACGGCGTGCGAGGTCGTAGCCCGACGACGGTTTTTCGATCAGGGAAATCAGGAGCGCGTGCTGGGTCGACATTCGACGGTGGGCTTTCAGTGAACCCGGCTGGCACGAAGGTTGCTGCCTTGAGGCCGGGAAGTTCGGGGTGGCGCTATGGTAGCGCGCAAGTCGGGGCGCGTCATGCCGTTAACCCTTTAACGCGTACTGAGCCCGCGCCGCGCCGGGCCTGATACCCGGATATCGACTGTCCGCGAGCAATCCTAAATATGACAATCGAGTCAATTGTCCTGAAACTGATGTAAAAAATTCGAAATGGCTTTTCGCGACCGCCTGCAATACATTCCAGACATTGTCACCCGCATGCGCGCGCCTTCAGTTTGCCGGCCCAACGTTCAGCGCCATGCGTCCTCTGGGAGTTGTCGATGAACGCAAGACCGGAATTCACCGAAGGCACGGCCGCGGGCGAGGCTTCAGCGTCGGTCAGCGCCGCGCGTGCGCGCGCCGGCACGGCGCCGATCTACTACCGGCTGCCCGATACGCCGGAAGGGCATCACATCAAGGAATACGCCAGTGGCCTGCGCCAGCTGGTGCGCTTCGTAGGGGTCGAGGAACAGGTTGTCAAATACAGCCTGAGCTGACCGCCGAAGCAACACGTCTGTCTCCTCCTGTCCTACGTGGACCTGGGATTTGCGCCCGCGATACCCTCGCGGGCGTTTTTTATGGCGCGCGCCCAATAAAAAACCGGCCACCGGGCAGGCGCCCGATGGCCGGTTGCAGTACTGCGGTACTACGTACTACCGTTGCCGAGGCAGGCGATCAGTCCACCGTCGCGCCCGAAGCCTTCACCACCTTGGCCCACTTGGCGGCTTCGGACTTCATGAAGGCGGCCAGCTGGGCCGGCTTTTCCGGGTTCGGCTCGGCGCCTTGCTCGGCCATCTGCTTCTTCACTTCCGGCATGGCCAGGATCTTGACCACTTCGGCGTTGATGCGGTCGACGATCGGCTGCGGCGTGCCGCCGGTGGCGTACAGCGCGAACCACGACGTTGCCTCATAGCCCGGCACGCCGGCTTCGGCCACGGTCGGCACGTCCGGCAGGGCCGGCGAGCGCTTGCCCGACGTCACGGCCAGCGCGCGCAGCTTGCCAGCCTTCACGTGCTGGAACGACGACGGCAGGTTGTCGAACATCAGGCCGATCTGGTTGCCCAGCAGGTCGTTCACGGCCGGGGCGCTGCCCTTGTACGGGATGTGCTGGATGTGCAGGCCCGTCATCGAGTTGAACAGCTCGCCCGACAGGTGCATCGACGAACCGCTACCCGACGAACCGTACGACAGCTTGTCCGGGTTCGCCTTCACGTAGGCGATCAGTTCCTTGATGTTGTGGACCGGCACCTTCGGGTTGACCACGACGATGTTCGGCACCATGGCCACGCGCGTGATCGGCGCGAAATCCTTGACCGGGTCGAACGGCAGCTTCGAGTACAGCGACTGGTTGATCGCGTGCGTACCGAT
Source organism: Cupriavidus pauculus (assembly GCF_022179805.1). Classification (GTDB taxonomy): domain Bacteria; phylum Pseudomonadota; class Gammaproteobacteria; order Burkholderiales; family Burkholderiaceae; genus Cupriavidus; species Cupriavidus pauculus_E. Next base: position 486,901 of record NZ_BPUO01000003.1, read on the forward strand.
GGTGCCCATGAACAGCGTGTAGCCGTCGGCCGGAGCCTTGGCGGCCAGCGACGCACCGATGTTGCCGCCAGCGCCCGGACGGTTGTCCACCACCACCGGCTGACCCAGCGCCTTGCCCAGTTGCAGGCTGACGATACGGGCCAGGATGTCGGTGGTGCCACCGGCCGAGAACGGCACGATCATCGTGATCGGCTTGGTCGGATAGTTGCCCTGCGCCTGCGCGCCGGTCATGACGGCGAAGCCGGCGGCCATTGCCACGCCAGCGGCCAGCAGGCGTCTGCGCGCCTTCGAGGTTTGATTGGTGTTGCTCATCTTGTGCTCCAGGAATTGTGCTGCACACCCGCTGACAGTCCTTGTGAGCGCCGCGGGCGCAATGCTGGTGAATCGCTAATTCCACCCCGTGCCTCGGGGCGGGCAACTTTCTTATACGGGCGCCACGCCGAGCGTGGTTCCGCCGCAGACGTACAGCACTTGTCCCGTCACGAAACCATTCTCGGGTGCGAGGAAGAACAGCGAGGCACGCGCCACGTCTTCCGGCGTTCCCATTCGTTTCACGGCGATGCTTGCCAGGATGCGCCGTGTCTGTTCGCTGCCCTCGGGATTGCTCTTTCGGAACAGCTCGGTGGCGATGGGACCCGGTGCCACGGCGTTGACGGTGATGCCGTCGCCGCCCAGCTCCATCGCCAGCGTTCGGGTCATGCCAACCAGCCCCGCCTTGGCCGCGGAATACACCACGCGCTCGGGCTTGCCCAGCGCCGCGCGCGAGGCCATGTTGACGATGCGGCCAAAGCCGGCCGCGCGCATGGCGGGCAGGCAGGCCTGGGTGAGCAGCATCGTGGCCTGCAGGGTCAGGCCCACGACATAGTCGAGATCTTCGGCGGTGGCCGTGTCGGCCGTGCCGGGACGCGTGGCGCCGGCGTTGTTCACGAGCCGGGTCACCGCGTACTGCGAGGTCACCTGCGCCGCCACCGCGCGCGTGGCGTCGGCGTTGGTCAGGTCGGCCTGGAAGAAGGTCAGGTTCGGATGCGACCAGGTCGGCTCAGCGTAGTCGACATTGATCACACGGGTCACGCCATCGGCGAGCAGCATTTCGGCAATCGCACGGCCGATACCGGAACTGGCGCCGGTGACAAGCGTGGCAACGGGAAGGGACATCTCAAAACTCCGCACCGGCAAACGACGCCGGGTCAGTCAGAAAAAGATGCGGCAAGACCGGCGAGCCCGTCGGCCTGGCCGCAATGCTCTACCTCGTTGGGGAAGAGACACCACTGAAATTTCCCACCAGCATTAACGGCGGGAAGGAAGGGAAATTAAGCGTTTGATGAAATAGTTCGGTTCAATTACCCGGGTTTCTTGCTCCCCTCTCCCACTTCATGGGAGAGGGGAGCGCATGGCAACCGCACTCAATCAGTAAATATCAAACCCGCTCGATCACCATCGCAATACCCTGGCCCACGCCGATGCACATCGTGCACAGCGCGAAGCGGCCATTGGTGCGCTCCAGCTGGTACAGGGCGGTGGTCACCAGACGCGCGCCGCTCATGCCCAGCGGGTGGCCCAGGGCGATGGCGCCGCCGTTCGGGTTCACGCGCTTGTCATCGTCGGCGATGCCAAGCTGGCGCAGCACGGCCAGGCCTTGGGCAGCGAATGCCTCGTTCAGTTCGATCACATCGATCTGGTCCAGCGACATGCCCAGTTGCTTCATCAGCTTCTGGGTAGCCGGTGCCGGGCCGATGCCCATCACGCGCGGGGCCACGCCGGCCGTTGCCATGCCGACGATGCGGGCGCGCGGCTTCAGGTTGTGCTGCTTCAGGCCCGCTTCGCTGGCCAGCAGGATCGAGCAGGCGCCGTCGTTCACGCCCGAGGCGTTACCGGCGGTGACCGTGCCATCCGGGCGCACCACGCCGCGCAGCTTGGCCAGTGCTTCCATGCTTGTGGCACGCGGGTGTTCGTCGCGGTCCACCACGATCGGGTCGCCCTTCTTCTGGGCGATCGTCACGGCGGTGATTTCCTGGGCCAGCGTACCGTCGGCCTGTGCGCGCGACGCCTTTTCCTGGCTGCGCAGCGCCATCAGATCCTGGTCTTCGCGGCTGATCTTGTAGTCGGTGGCCACGTTCTCGGCTGTCTCGGGCATCGAGTCCACGCCGTATGCAGCGCGCATCGCCGGGTTGATGAAGCGCCAGCCGATGGTGGTGTCGAAGATTTCAGCCTGGCGCGAGAACGCCGAGGTGGCCTTGCCCATCACGAACGGGGCGCGGCTCATGCTTTCCACGCCACCGGCAATCATCAGGTTGGCTTCGCCAGCCTTGATGGCGCGTGCGGCGGTACCCGTGGCGTCCATGCCCGAACCGCACAGGCGGTTGATCGTGGCGCCCGGCACGTCTTGTGGCAGACCGGCCAGCAGCGACGACATGCGTGCCACGTTGCGGTTGTCTTCGCCCGCCTGGTTGGCGTTGCCGTAGATCACGTCGTCGATGGCCGACCAGTCCAGGCCGGCGTTGCGGGCCATCAGGGCCTTCAGGGGCACCGCGCCGAGGTCGTCGGCGCGCACGCCGGACAGGCTGCCGCCGTAACGGCCGATGGGGGTACGGATGGCGTCAACGATGAATGCGTCGCTCATGTTCTGTCTCGCTCGTCTTGGTGGTGGATCAGGCGGCCACGGCCTGCTTCAGGGGCACGCCGGTCAGGCGTTGCAATTCGTCGAACGACAGGCCGTCCACGAGATCGCGGGCAACCAGGCCGTCCGGGGTCACATCGATGGTGGCCAGGTCGGTATAGATACGCGTGACGCAGCCAATGCCGGTCAGCGGATACGTGCACTCGGCCACGACCTTGCTTTCGCCCTGCTTGGTCTGGTGTTCCATCATCACGAACACCTGCTTGGCGCCGATGGCCAGGTCCATGGCCCCGCCCACGGCGGGAATGGCGCCCGGTGCACCGGTGTGCCAGTTGGCCAGGTCGCCGCGCTCGGACACCTGGAAGGCCCCCAGCACGCAGAAGTCCAGATGACCGCCGCGCATCATCGCAAACGAATCGGCATGGTGAAAATACGAGCCACCGGCCTTGATCGTCACAGGCTGCTTGCCGGCGTTGATCAGGTCGCCGTCTTCCTCGCCAGGCGCGGGCGCGGAGCCCATGCCGAGCAGGCCGTTCTCGCTGTGGAGCAGGATTTCCTTGTCGGCGGGCAGGTGGTTGCCCACCAGGGTGGGCAGGCCGATACCGAGGTTCACCACGGCACCGTCCGGAATGTCTTTGGCCACGCGGGCGGCCATCTGGTCACGGGTCAGGCGTTGCATGTGTCTTTCTCCTTCTGCGCTCAGGCGGCCTGGACGGCGGCGCCGCCAACCTTGACCACACGCTTGACGAACAGGCCCGGCGTGACGATGTGCTCGGGGTTCATTTCGCCCAGTTCGACGACGTGGTCGACCTGCACGATCGCGCACTTGGCCGCCATGGCCATGATCGGGCCGAAGTTGCGGGCCGTCTTGCGGTACGTGAGGTTGCCCCAGCGGTCGGCCGTGTCAGCCTTGATCAGCGCGAAGTCCGCGTGGATCGGCTTTTCGAACACGTAGCCCTGGCCGTCGATGATGCGCGTTTCCTTGCCTTCGGCCAGCGGCGTGCCGTAGGCCGTGCGCGTGAAGAAGCCGCCAATGCCGGCACCGGCCGCGCGGATGCGCTCGGCCAGGTTGCCCTGGGGCACCAGTTCCAGCTCGATCTCGCCAGCGTGGAACAGCGAATCGAACACGTACGAATCCACCTGCCGCGGGAACGAGCAAATGATCTTGCGCACGGCCTTGGTCTTGAGCAGTGCCGCCAGGCCCGTGTCGCCATTGCCGGCGCTGTTGTTGACGATGGTGAGGTCGCGTGCGCCCTGGGCAATCAGCGCGTCGATCAGTTGCGCGGGCATGCCAGCCAGGCCAAAACCGCCAATCAGGATCGTGGCGCCATCGTGGATGCCGGCAACAGCCGCTTCCACCGAGTCATATAGCTTGTTGATCACTTGCGTTCCAGTTCGGAAGGAGGTCCGGCATCGCACCGGGACCGGCCGCAAGAAGGGCGGCACGCAAAGATGTCTCCGGCAGGCTGCTCAGACGGGGCGTCCGTGGTGGCGACGTGGGCGCCAGGCGCACCGCGACGACATCGGGACGGAGTCCAACAATCTTGCAGTTGTCTTGATGAGCCGTCTTTCGGCGGCTTCAGTGATGGTCGGCGAATTGGTTGCGATCATCGGGTTGCGATCATCGCTTAAAGTTCGCTATACGAACTCCAATTCGCAGAATGAACAAAGGTTACACCCCGCCCCCGGGACACGGCAATAAGGGACTGCGCGCCGGGGGCGATAATCGGACAAGTGATGTTTTGCGCTGCAACATCAGGGCAGGCGCAGCACCGCCTGGCTGCCACTTAAGCCGGGGCGTACCTCGAGCCGCACGTCGATGCGCTCGCGCAGTTCCGACACATGCGAAATGATCCCAACCAGGCGCCCGGCCTGCTGCAAATCCAGCAGCGTGCGGATCGCAAAGTCTAGGCTTTCCGGATCGAGCGTGCCAAAGCCTTCGTCCACGAACAGCGTATCGAGCTGGATGCCGCCCGCGCGCGACTGCACCACATCGGCCAGCCCCAACGCCAAGGATAGCGACGCGAGAAAGCCTTCGCCACCGGAGAGCGTGTTGGCCGGGCGCGTGGCGCCGGTATCGTGGTCGAACACCTCAAGATCCAGCCCGCCGGCCATGCGCTGGTCGCCCTGCCCGCGCACACGCTGCAGCGCGTAGCGGCCCCGGCTCATGCGCAGCAGCCGCAGCGACGCGGCCTCCAGCACCTCGTCGAGCAACGTGGCCAGCACGAACCGCTGGAACGTCATGCGGCGCGGATTGTTACCGTTCGCCACTTCCGACAGCCGGCCCAGCACCGCGTAGCGCGTTTCCACCTCGCGGCCCTCGGCGGCCAGCGACTCCACCTGTCCCTTGCATTGCAGCAGCGCATCGCGCGCGGCCGCCAGTTCGCTGCGCTCGCGGATCGCGGCTTCGAGCTTCACCGCGGTGTCGCCGCGCGTGGCCAGCAGCGCGGGCAGGTCGGGCTCCTGCAGCGCCTGCGCGATGGCCGCCGTGCGCGTGCGCCATTCGGCGGCGCGCGCCAGTTCCACATCGAACGCGCGGATGGCGTCGTCCAGTGCCGCCGTGTCCTCGGCGCTCAGCCAGGCCGCCTGGTACGTGTCGGCATCGTCGAATGCGGCCGTGGCCATGGCGGTGGCCAGCGCGGCTTCGCGCTCCGTGGCGCGGGCATTGGCCTGGGCCACGTTGTCGCGTGCCGACGCCAGCGCGGCGGCCGTGGCCGCCTGCAACGCCACCGCATCGCGCTCGGCGGCCTGCGCCACCTGCAGCGCGGCCTCCAGCGCACCGGCTTCGCGCCGCGCCGCTTCCAGCGCAGACGTCATTGCGTCGGGGTCGCGCGAATCCTCGGGTACCTGCTCGCACGCGGCCCGCCATTCGCCATCAAGCCGTGCATGCTCATGCGCGGCCACGCGAACGGCCTGGTCGGCGCCTTGCGCAGACGCCTCGGCGGCCTCGCATGCAGCGCGTGCCTGTGCAATGCGCGCCGCCAATGCGTCGGCACGCTGCGTGGCCTGTCCGGCTTGCGTGGCTTGTGTAGCGAGCGCGGCGATTTCGGCCTCCATGGCCTGGGCGGCCTCCGGAGACACATCGCCCGCCGCCTCGGCCAGATCGGCCAACCGTGCCTGCCACTGGGTGACGCTGGCTTGCGCCTGCTGATGCGCCGCACTCGCTTCGGCCAGCGCATCCTCGGCGCGTTGCAGCGCCAGGCGCGCGGCGTCGAGGTCGTCATCACTAACCAGCGCCAGCGCCTGCTGCGCCAGCGCGGGGTGATCCTTGCCGCCACAGACCGGGCACGACTCACCGCGCTTCAGGCCACCCGCCAGGCGCGCGGCCTGCCCGTGGCGCCAGTCCACCTCGGCCTGGCGCACGGCGGCGCGGGCGGCATCGCGGGCCTCGGTGGCGCCGCGCCTGGCAGCCTCGCTTGTGTCGAGTGCCCGGCGCAGCGGCACCAGTTCCGCTTCGATCTGCCGGCAGCGTGTGATGCGTGCCGCGCGTTCGCGCGCCTGTTCCAGCCGCAGTTGCAGCGCCTGCAGGCCGGCGGCAGCTTGCCGCGCCTGCTCGAAATCGGCTTCCATGGCCTTGAGCGCGGTGGTGCCGGCCTGCAATGCGTCGATCTTCGCCACGCAGGCGGCCTGCGCCATGGCCAGCGTGGTGCCGGCCTGTGCCACGCCATTGCGCAGCACACCGAACTTGCGGGCCTGCGGCAGCAGGTGTTCCAGCCGGGTCACCGTGCGTTGCGCGGCCGCCCGCACGTCCTGGCGGCACTGCTCCGCGCGCAGCACGCTGGCGGCGGCCTCGGCCGATTGCACGGCGCGCGTGGCTGCCGTCTCGGCCTGGGCCTGAACCACGCATGCGGCGTCGCGATCCTGCCGCGCCGCCTGCAGGTACTGGACGGCCGGTGCCACCGTCGCGGCACGCCGCGCAGCCTGCAGCCGGGCACGGTCGGCCTCGACCGTGGTCACCCTGGCCGACAGCACCGCGTGCGCGCCCTCGGCCTCGCGCCATGCCTTGATCTGGGTGTGTTCGAGTTCGCCCTTGCGCAGCGACGCCTGCGCGGCCTCGCTGGCGGCGCGCGCCACGTCCTCGCGGCGCAGCAGTTCGGTCAGCGTGGCCTGCAGCGCGTCGATGCGCTCGGCCATGGCGTCGGTCGATGCCAACTGGTATTGCTCCAGCAGCGTCTTGCGGCGCAGCGCGATTTCCTCGGCCTCGCGCCGGATGCCGGCGGCCTGCTCCTTGAGCTGTTCCTCCACGCGCCGGTACAGCTCGGTGTGGAACAGCCGCTCCAGAATGCTCTGGCGTGCGCGGGAATCGGCGGTCAGCAGTTCGCGAAAGCGGCCCTGGGGCAGCACGATGACCTGCCGGAACTGCGCGCTGTCGAAACCAAGCAGGTCGCGCACCGCGTCGCCGACGCGATTGGGCTGGCTGGCGTGGCTCTTCCAGGTCCCGTCGAGCATCACGTCAAGTTGCGCCTTGGCGGCTTCCTTGACGAAGCCGCCCGCCCCGCGCTGGCTGGGGCGGTCCTGCGTGGGAGATCGCGTGACGCGGTAGTGCATCGACCCCAGGCCGAATTCGAGCGTGACCTCGGTGCGCAGGGCGGCATCGGCATTGGCGCTGCGCATGTCCTGCGCGCTGCGCTCGCCGCCCGACGTGTCACCGTAGAGCGCAAAGCAGATGGCATCGAGCAGCGTGGTCTTGCCCGCGCCCGTGGGACCGTGGATCAGGAAGAATGCCTGGTCGCCGAGCCTGGTGAAATCGATGGTCTCGGTGGCGGCGAACGGGCCGAAAGCCTGCAACTTCAGGTACAGCGGTTTCATGCCGATTCCCTTTCCGCAGCCTCCATGCCGGCCAGAATGTGGTCGAGTGCCCGGCGTTGGTCGCCGTCCAGGTCCGCGTCAGCCACCTCGCGGAAGAAATTTGCAAACAGACTGCCCGTGTCCAGTTCGCGCATGCGGCGGCCGGTCTCGCCGGCCTGCCCGCTGCGGGCCAGGATGGCCCGCTCGATCGCCAGCGCATTGGGATACGCCTCGCGCAGCCGTGCCATCGGGTCCAGCAGCGCGCCCTCGTCGGTCAGTACTGCATAGACATAGTCGTCGCGGCCGGGATCGGCGGCGCCCGCCTCCACCAGCTGGGCCAGCTCGCCCGTCAGGATGCGCAGGTCGCGCTGCGGCCGCAAGGCGATCTGCTCGATGCGCACTGCGCCCTTTTCGTCCATATCGATCAGCGACACGGTCTTGAGGTGATCGGCTTCCGACAGCGAATACTTGAGCAGCGACCCCGAGTAATGGACCCGGCCGCCGATGGTCTGCGGCCGGTGCAGGTGGCCCAGCGCGACGAAATCGAAGCCGTGGAACAGCTCCGCCGCCACGGCGCCGCTGCCGCCCACAGACAGCGGCCGCTCCGATTCGCTGACGGCGCCCCCCACCACGAAGGCATGTCCCACCGCCACGGCGCGCACGCCCGCCGGGTGGCTGGCGCGGATCGCGTCGAGCTGGGCACCCAGCGCCGCCTCGTGCGATGACAGGTCAACGCCCAGCGCATCGCGCACCACGGCCGGCTCCGCATAGGGCAGCGCGTAGATGCGCACTTCGCCATGGGCGTCGTGCAGCGTCACGCAGGCCGGTTCCGGCCCGGTGCGCCCGGCCACGTGCAGGCCGCGCGCGGACAGCAGGCGCGCGCCAAAGTCCAGCCGCTGCGCGCTGTCGTGGTTACCCGCGATCATCACCACCGGCACGCCGGCTTCCACCACGATGCGCGCCAGCACGTCGTCCAGCAACGCCACGGCTTCGGGCGGCGGCACCGCCCGGTCGTACACATCTCCCGCAATCAGCACGGCGTCCGGGCGCACGTCGCGCACCAGTGCCACGAACTGGTCGAGCACGTGCGTCTGGTCTTCGAGCAGGCTGCGGGCATGGAAAAGCCGACCGAGATGCCAGTCGGCGGTGTGAAGAAAACGCAATTCGGGTCCTTGGGCGCGGTGGCGCGTGAAGCACGGCGTTGCCGTGCGGTCCCGCATCATAACGTCACCGCCCCTTCTGGCGGCGCTCAGACGGGCTCCGCTTCGCTATCGGCGATCTGGAATTTGCGCATCTTTTCCCACAGCACCTTGCGGCTGATGCCCAGGCAGCTGGCCGTATCCTGGCGCCGCCAGCCGTTGGCATCGAGCGCGGCGATGATGCGCCGGCGTTCCTCGGCGTCGCCACGCGGGTCGGCGCGCTCCGTGCCGTCGAATGCGCCGGGGCGCAGGCCCCGGAACAGCGGCCGGATCCGCTCCTCGTCCCAGCCGCCGATCTGCTGCACGGTAATGCCCACCCGCTCGGCCAGGTTGCGCAGTTCGCGCACGTTGCCGATGAAGAACGCGGTGCCCACCGCCCCTTTGAGCCAGTCCGGCATCAGCGGCAGCGCGTCGTAGGCAGCCGCGCCGATCATGTGGCGCAGGAACGATTGCAGCAGGCCCACCTTGTCGCCAGCTCCGCGATCTTCCAGGCTCGGGATGCGCAACTCGATCACGGCCAGCCGGAAATACAGGTCGGCGCGAAAGCGGCCCTCGCGCACTGCTTCGCGCAGGTCCTTGTTGGTGGCCGCCACCAGCCGGAAGTCGAGCTTGACCGCCATGGTCGACCCCAGCCGCGTCAGCGCGTTCTCTTCCAGCACGCGCAACAGCTTCACTTGCTGGAACAGCGGCAGGTCGCCGATTTCATCGAGGAACAGCGTGCCCCCCGTGGCCTGTTCGAAGAACCCCCGGTGCGCGAACATGGCGCCGGTGAAGGCGCCCTTGGCATGCCCGAAGAACTGCGACTCGAACAGCCCGTCGGGAATCGCGCCGCAGTTCACGGCCACGAACGGCCCCTTGCCGTAGTGGCCATTGCGCTCGTGGAACAGCCGCGCGATGCGTTCCTTGCCCGCACCAGTCTCGCCATACAGCATCACGTTGCTGTCGAAGCCGGCAAACGTGTTCACCTGCTCCAGCAGCTCGCGCATCGCCGTCGATCCGGCCACGAGGTCCGCCACGTCGGGACGGGCCTCGCCCGCCGCCAGCAGTTGCGGCATCAGCTTGGCGATCTGGTTGCGCAGGTCCGCGCCATTGAAATCGTGCGGCAGTATATGCGCGTACTCGGTTGGAAAGCGCCCCGGATCGGCTTCGCGGTCGGGCGCGCCTACCCAGATCACCGGCATGCCGTGTGCGGCTTCCCAGTCCAGCGTGAACTTGGCCGAGCCGATCGCCGACGCGCTGATCACGGCCACGCACGGCTTCACGCGCGACTCGTTCGGCAGCGCATCGAGCGCGCCGGCACGTATCACCTCGGCCCCCAGCGGCGCAAGGAAGCGCGCCACCCGGTCGGCAATCTCGTACTGACCTTCCCACACATAGACTTCAAGGCTCTCATAAGCCCAGCGCTCTGCTTTCATGATGGTTCACACAATCAATACACAAGTTCGGCGTTATTGCAGTCAACGCCGTTGAGCCAGACATCGGCGTTGGCAATGCTGATGCCCAGCGCGTTCAGCAGCACCCCCGTCAGCGAGTCGAGCAGCAGCCCCACGGGCGCCAGGAACGGCTGCAGGATGGCGCCCGCGTCGATCGACGCGATATCCAGCGCGGCAATTCTCACGCTCAGTTGCGGGTTGATCCCGCTCAGCAGCCCGCTCACCGCATCGCCGAGTGGATTACGGGCCGACGTGGTGGCATGGCCGCCTGGCGCCAGCTCGATGTTCGATCCGGCGCTACCACCGGCCGTTGTCGGGCTTGCCGGCACGCCGCGCACGCGGGTGGCCACCACATTGCTGCCCAGCAGCGACACCGCGATCAGGTCCACGGGTACGCCCGCCGGCGCACAGGACGTGCCCGCGCCGGCCAGGCACGCCTGCACCACGCCAGTCGACACATTGACGGTGGCGCGGCGCTGTGCCGGCGTGGCCGCGCATTGCAGTGCCGTCAGGTCGCCCTTGGCGGTGCCCACGGTCAGCCACAGCGGCAGGTTCAGTTTCGCGTTGGCGACGACCAGAGGCAGTTCGGCCCCGACCGCCAGCTTCAGGCCGATCTGCGCCGTCGATGCGGTGGTGCGCCACGTGCCATCGGCAAGCCGGCGCGCCGGGCCGACGGCTACCTTGGGCGGCTCGATCACGTACAGCCGCCCCGTGGCGGAGGCAATGCCAAGGTTCAGGTTCAGGCCGTCGAGCGTGACGCCGTTGGTGCCCGGCGCGATATACGCGGCCGTGGTCAGCAGCGACGCCACGTTCAGCGCCACCTCGGCCGCCGACGATGCGGCGGGCGTCAGCACACCCAGGTCCAACAGTTGCGAGAGCGTCAGGCGCGTATCGATGCCGCTGATGCCCACCTCCGCGCCCGGGGTACCGAGCACTGCATTGAGCAGCGACGACTTGCCGGCCGCCTGCAGCACCAGCGCGTAGAACTCGCGGATCGACAGCGACGTGTTCAGCAACTGGTCGACGGTGCCCACGTCGGTCCTCAGCTTCAGCAGGTCGCCCAGCGTGATGTTGGCGCCGACCAGCCCGCTCCAGTCCGCGGCCGATAGCTGGATCGTATTGCCGAGCAGCCGGCTCAGGATGCTGTTGGCCGTATTGAAATCGAGCACGCCGCTGCCGAGCGTGAACGACGCCACGGGCGGGCTACCCGATGCAATGGCCTCCGCGCGCAACTGCCGCGACGCGCCGCCGGGCAGCACGAACATCAGCGGCACCGTCAGCGTGCCCTGCACGCGCACCGCGTTGGGCGCCACCGTTGCCGCGCTGTAGGCGGCGTTGAAATGGCGCACGCTGTCGCCGTTGTCGGGATCGCCCGGGTCCCACAGCCCCAAGCACGCGCGCATGCCATCGGCGGCACCCGTCGCCGCTTCACTGCAGTCGGGGCTGACCGCCGGGCCGTAGCCGTTCTGGCTGGCGGCCGCCGTGACCGATGCCATCACGTTGGCCGTGGTGGCGGACAGGTCGTCGGCGCGCTTCAACTGCTGGGCGCCTGACAGCGCCGCCAGGTCCACCGCCTTCTGCAACTGGCGCTGGCTGTAGAACACGTACCCGACATCGATCGACACCATGGCGCCAATGGCCACGGTGGCAATGAGCACGGCCGCCATCACGCTGATGGCGCCCCGCTGGCGATGAAGGTCGGGCCGACGCGGCATGGTGGCTACTGTCCGTTCATCGACTGGCTGCCGGCCCCACCGCGCAGCGGGCTGCCGGTGGCCATCGTCGTGAAGAACTGCGGCAGCGGATGGGTGAAGCTCTGCATGTAGCGCGCGTAGCCGAGCGTGGCCTGCTCGCCGGTCAGCGGCAGCATCGGGCCGGCCTGCGACCCGTTGCGCTGGATGTCGAGCAGACTGCGCGTGGTGTCACCCACGGGCACGTCGTTGGGCCGCACGGGCAGCGGTGCGACTGCCGGCTGCGCCATCACCGGCGCGATGATGCACACCCCTGTCGCCAGCACGGCGGCGATCAGTCCGAGTTTGAGTTGCCTCATGGCCTGGCTCCTGCGTTGAGCGCCACGGCCTGCGTGGCGGCAAGATTCTGGGCAGCATTGCCACGCGGTGCGGCCTTGTCGCGCAGTTGCGAGGCGCGGGCCACACGGTCGGCTTCCTTGCGGATGGCGGCGCGCGTGGCGTCGGGCATCGCGGCGCGCTGCATCATCGCTGTGGCATCGGCGCGCTTGCCCGACGCCAGCATCCACACCACGGCATTGCTGACCACGCGCGGGTTGTTCGCATCGAGTTCCAGCGCCTGCATCACGGGCACGCGCGCCTCCTGCAACGCACCGCCGCGCATCAGCGCGTAGCCCAGGTCGTTGGCCACCTGCGCGTTGACCGGATCGAGCGTGGACGCCTGGCGCAATTCGGCGGCCGCGCGTATGAAGTCCCCCTGGCGGCCCAGCACCAGGCCGATGCCGTGCCGCGCGCGGGCCGCGCGGTCGGTGTTCAGCAGGTCGCGATAGGCCTGCAGCGCCGCGTCGTCCTGGCCGGTCTCGCGCAGCGCGTCGGCGCGCAGCACCTGCAGCGCGGTGCTGTTGCCGTAGCGCTGCTGGAACGCATCGATGTGAGCCAGCGACGCGTAGTACATGCCTTCCTGCTGCATCTTGCCGATCAGGCCCAGGTAGACGTTCTGGTCGTTGTATTCGGCGCGTGCCGATTTGTCCTGCAGCTTGGCCAGCTCGATCTGCGCGTCCGCCTGCCGCGCCATGGCCTCGGCGCTGTTCGGCGTGCTGGCGCAGCCGCCCAGGCCCACCATGGCGGCCACCACTGCCAGCAGCGGCAGGCGCTTCGATTGCATCGTCATCCGTGTCCTCCCTTCATGCGTGCCAGCATCCGGATCACGCCCAGGAACCCCGGGCCAGCGGTCAGGATCAGCAGCACGGGCAGCAGGCTCACCACCATCACGCCGGTCATCTTGACCGTGAGCCTGCCGATCTTGTCCTTCATGCGCGCCTTGCGCGCGACCTGCAGCCGCTCGCCAAACTGCCGCAGCGGCTCCTGCACCGCGCCGCCGTGCTTGTCCACCTGCGTCAGCAGCGTGATCAGGCCCTTCAGGTCCTCGTCGTCGAACAGCTTGCCGATGCGCTGCAGCGTCTGCTCGCGCGAGCGTCCCGACGCGAACTGCTGGTTGGCGCGCTGCAGCTCCGGCCCCAGCACGCGCAGCATGGTGCCGAACTCCACGACGATGACCTGCAGGCTCTGGTCGATCGACAGGCCCACGCCCTGCAGCAGCCGAAGCATGTCGATCAGCACCGGCAGCTCCTCGGCCACCTGCCGCAGGCGGTTGCCGGCCCAGCGCTTCAGGACCAGCTTCGTCAGCAGGAAGGCCACCGCGAACGTGGCAAAGGTCCACGTCAGCATCAGCGTCGCCGAGGCGTCGAGATTCAAGATAAGCGCGCCGGCCGCCAGTACGGCCGGCACCAGCAGACGCAGGCCGCCAAAGACCGCGCGCGCCTGCACACCGTAGAAGCCGCACCGCTCCAGCAGTTGCTGTTCCTCGGCAGTGACCACGGCACGGCCCAGCCGCGACTCCAGCCAGCGCTGGTTGAAGCGTTCGCCAAAGGCAACCTCGATCCTGCCGCCCAGCGTGGCGGGCGTGGCGCGCGCCGTGGCCGCCGTTTGCGCCGATTGTGCGGACGCCTGCGGCAGCGCGGCCGCAGCAGCAGCGGCGCGAGCCGACATCTGCGGCCCGCCCGCCGTGGCTGGCACCGGGGGCACTGCGGCGGGCGACGGCTGCCCGGCCGCCGAGGCGTCGTGCGCGCGCTGCAGCGCGGCGTCCAGCGTGCGCGTGGCCGCGCGCCGGTGCTGCCATTGCCGCACCAGCGGCCACGCCAGCGCCAGCAGCGCCATGGAGGCTGCCAGCAGGCTTGCGGTAACCAGGGTGATCACGTCCATGGGCATCGCTGGTCGTCTCCTAGATGGATTTGGCCAGCCGGTACAGCAGCAGCACGCCCACCACTTCCAGCAGGGCGGCGCCAATCAGCATCGAGCGGCCGGCCGGGTCCTTCCACATCAGCATCACGTAGCCGGCATTGATCGTGAACAGCCCCGCCGCCACCACCAGCGGCAGCAGGCCCAACACCCATGCCGACAGCCGCGTCTCGGCCGACAGCGCCATCAGTTCGCGCTGCGCTTCCTCGTGGTCGCGCATGAACGTGGCGGTGCGCTCCATCACCACGTCGGCGCGGCCGCCGTAGCGCTGCGACAGCCGCAGCACCGACGACACGATGACCAGTTCATCGAGCTTATAGGCGCGGCCCATCTGCAGCACCGCCTGGTCCAGTTCCTTGCCCGCGCGCTGCAGGTGGATCACGCGCACCAGGCACTGGCGCAGCGGCGGCTCGGTGTTGGCCACCGAATTCTGGAACGCGGCCGGCACGCTGCTGCCGATTGTCATCAGCCGCACCACGCCATCGAGAAATCCCGGCAACTGGCGCAGCATCTTTTCCCTGAGCCGGCCGATGCGCACCCACAGCAGGAACGCGGCCAGCGCCACGCCTATCACCAGCATCGCCGCAGCGCCGATCCATCCCCCGGCCGCCGCGCCAGCCAGCACCAGGCACAGCACGGGCAGGCCCCAGCGCAGGTAGGTGCCGCGCGTGGGCGTCATGTCGGCGCGCCGCAGCAGGTCGGCCCAGCGCCGGCGCAGGTCGCGCGCGGTACCCTCGGGCTCCGGCTCTGCGGCTGGCGCATAGCGCGCGCGCACCTGGTCCGTCTGCGCGGCCAGATGCGCGCGCGCGGTTTCGGCATCGGCACGGCCGCGCGCGGTGGCCAGCATCAGCAGTCCCAGCCCCAGCAGGATCAGCGCAACGGCGGCAATGAAGAGGCTGGCGCTAGAGGTCAAAGCGGTCGTCCAGGGCAAAGTTGGCCGGACGCATGCGCGCCAGCTTGGGCGAATGCGGCAGGATGCCGAGCGACAGCCAGCGGTCGCCCTCGGTGCCATCGGCATTGGGCACCGCCTCGTGGCGATACAGCTCCTGCGTGGAGATGATGTTGTCGCCCAGGCCCGTGACCTCGGTAATCGACAGGATGCGCCGCCGCCCGTTGGAAAGCCGCCCGATCTGCACGATGAAGTCCACGGCATTGGCGATCTGCCGACGCAGGCTCACCTCGCTGCCCTGGAAGCCGGCAAAGCCGGCCAGCATCTCCAGCCGGTACAGGCATTCGCGCGGGCTGCTGGCGTGGATGGTACCCATCGAGCCGTCATGCCCCGTGCTCATGGCCTGCAGCATCTCCAGCACTTCGCCGCCGCGCACTTCGCCCACGATGATGCGGTCCGGCCGCATGCGCAGGCTGTTGCGCAGCAGGTCGCGGATGGTCACCGTGCCGGTGCCCTCGAAACCGCCGGGCCGGCTTTCCAGTCGCACCACGTGCGGATGGTTCAGCGCCAGTTCGGCGGTGTCCTCGATCGTGATCACGCGTTCGCCGGATGGCATGAACGTGGCCAGCGCGTTGAGCAGCGACGTCTTGCCCGAACTGGTGCCGCCACTGACCAGGATGTTGCAGCGCGCGCGCACCGCTGCCTCCAGCAGCTCCGTGATCTCGGGGCTCATGGTGCCCAGCGCCTGCAGGTCCAGCGGCGTCAGCGGGTCCTTGCGGAACTTGCGGATCGACACCACGGGGCCAGCCAGCGCCAGCGGCGGGATGATCACGTTGATGCGGCCGCCGTCGGGCAGGCGCGCGTCCACCATCGGATTCGATTCGTCCAGGCGCCGGCCAATCGGCGCCAGGATGCGGCGCACGATGCGCAGCAGGTGGCCGTTGTCGGCGAATCGCACCGGAATGCGTTCCAGCACCCCGTGGCGCGACACGTAGACGTCGAGGTGTCCGTTCACGAGGATGTCTTCCACGGCCACGTCGTGCAGCAGGTCCTCGATCGGCCCAAAGCCCGCCAGTTCCTTGGTCAGCGCCTCGGACATCTGGCGCAGTTCGGCCTCGTTGATCGGGATGCGGCGCAGGCGCGTGAAGCTTTCGAGCTCCAGGTCGACAAAGCGCTGGATGGCGGTGCGCGACCAGCGGCCGAACTCGGCGCCAAGCTCCTCGATGCGCGTCAGCAGGTGTTCGTGCGCGGCCTCCTTGATCTTGTGGAATTCCTGCGAGACAGGAAAGGGGGCGGCGGTGTTGTCCGAGAATTCGATTGCTTCGGTCATGTCAGTCCTCCGCCCGCGCAGTGCGTGCCATCCGCAGCGCGCCGGGCAGCTTCTCCTTGATCCGGGCCAGGACGCCACGTTCGGACGTCTGTCCCACGCGGTATCCCAGTCGTTCCATCAGCGCGCCCACCGCGCGCACGTAGGGGTCGGCCGGTACGTCGTCGGCCAGCACCGCGCCGCGATTGGCGGCCTGCACCAGCGCCGCGCGCCGGTCGGGCAGCGTGCCGACCGATGCCACGCCGATGCGCTCGGCAATCTGCGCCGTATCGACATTCAGCTCGGCATCGAATCGCGATATCAGCAGGTGCAGGTCCGCCCGTTCGATCTCGCGCCGCTTCAGTTCCTGCACGACTTCCGTGGCCGACACGATGGCGCCCACGCTCTGTTCGGTCACCAGCGCCACGGCATCGGCGGCCTTGACGATCTGCGACATGAACTCCGCATTGGAAAATCCGCCCAGGTCGATCACCTGCAGGTCGAAGAACGCGCGCAGGCGCTCCATCAGCGCGAGCGCATCGGAAAATGACACGTCGCGCAGTTCCGACAGCGTGGCCGGCAGCGGCAGCACCGCCACGCCGTTAGCGTGGCGTGCCAGCGCGGTGTCCACGAACACCTGGTCGAAGCGGCGCAGGTTGCGCACGGCTTCGACGAAATGGAATTCGGGCGCGATGTTCATATGCAGCGCGCCGTCGCGCGCGGGCAGGCCCAGGTCCAGCAGCAGCACCTCGGCGTCCTCGCGCTGCCGCACCGTGGCGGCTAGGTTGACCGCCAGGCTTGTGACGCCCACGCCCTGGCGCGCGCCCAGCAGCGCGACGATCTTGCCGTGCCGGTGCAGCGGCGCCACGGCGCGTACCTGCGCGCGCGGCACCATCAGTCGCCGCACGGCGTTGGTGGCCTGCTCGGGCGCGCCGCGCAGGTCGATGAAGTCGCGCACCCCCGCGCGCAGGGCAGCCAGCATCGCGGCCGGCTCGGCGGCGTTGCCCACCGCCACCAGCGGCAGTTGCGGGAACAGCCGCGCCACCTGTTCGGCCAGCCGTGCCGACGCCTCGGCCTGCGGCGCCGAGAAGTCCAGGAAGACCAGCCCAGGGCGCAGGTCGCCGATGCGCTCGACAAACACCTCCTGCGCGCCCGCTTCCGTCACCAGCGTGCCGATGTCGCCGAGCGCGTGCCCCAGCCATTGCCGCAGGTTCTCGCGCGTGGTGTTCAACAGGAAGGCATCCAATGTCTTGACTCTCTTGTCTTTGGCCGGGCTACCGCGAGAATCCGGGCAGCGTGGGGTCCGCGTATTCGCCCAGCACGAAGCGTCCCCAGACATTGGGGCTGGCAGCCGTGCGGCCGTCGTTGGCCACGTTCGCCACGGCCTGCGAATCGCGGGCCAGCGGCTTGACCAGGCGTGGCGTGACAACGATCATCAGCTCGCGGTCTTCCTGGTGGAAATTCAGGTTCTTGAAGAAGCTGCCCAGGATCGGCAGGTCGCCCAGGAACGGGATCTTGCTCACGTTGCTGACCGTGTTGCGGCTGACCAGCCCGCCAATCACGAAGCTCTCGCCGTCGCCCAGCTCCACCGTGGTGTCGGCGCGCCGCGTGACGATGGCCGGCACCGCCGCGCCGTTCAGGGTGATGCCGCGCGACGGATCAAGGTCGCTGGCCTCGGGCGCCACCTTGAGCGCGATGCGGTCCTTCGACAGCACCGTGGGTGACACGGTCAGCCCAATGCCGAACGGCTTGAACTGGATGGTCGTGGTGCCCAGCGCCTGCGGCACTGGAATCGGGATCTCGCCGCCCGCCAGGAAGCTCGCGCTCTGGCCCGACAACGCCACAAGGCTCGGCTCCGCCAGCACACGGACCAGCCCGTTGCTTTCCAGCAGGCTCAGGTTGGCGAAGATGCCCTCCTTGGCCCACGCCGCCACCAGGTTGAACGCGCTACCCATCGGCAGCAAACCGTCGAACGTGGGCGTCGACCCGCCCGATACCTTGGTCAGCGACGCCGGGCTGAACTGGCCAAACGTGAAGCCGCCGCTGCTCTTGACGAAGTTGAGCCCCACTTCCTTGAGCACGGTCTTGCTGATTTCCACGACCTTGACGTCTACCTGCACCGTGTTCGATACCGGCACCACGGACCGATCCACCACCACGCCGCCGCCCTTGCCGTCGGCACCGCTCACCGCTGCCTGCGCAGCCTGCCGCGCGCGCGCCGCCGCGCCGGCATCGGCCGATTCGCCGCGAATCGTGGCACCCGCTGCCGACAGCTCCACCTTGGCGCCATCGGCCTCCGGCGCCACCGCATCCACCTGCACCGCGTAGGTCACCGGTGCCACGTTGCGGCTCCAGATCATCAGGTCGGTCACGCCCGGCTTCTTCGCTACCACCAGCACGGTGGGCGGGCCGCTCCGCTGCTTGAGCAGCAGCGCATCGGCGACGGCGGGGTTGCCCACCGCCACACGCTCCAGTGCCTGACCGGGCCGGATTTCCTGCTGCGCGCCAGCCAGCAGACGCAACGTGCGAGCGCTTGCCGGGGCTGCAGTCTCCTGCGCGGCCACTGGCCGCGTCGTCGCGAGCCATGCGGCCGCCATGGCCATCAGCGCCACGGTGGCGAGCTGGCGATTCCACTGCCGCATACGGGCGGTCTTGAGTCCTGGCCTGCCGTCCATCATTCGGTCGCTCGCTTGCCGGCGCGGATCACTTCCACGCCGTTGTCGTTGTTGGAGGATTCATGTCGCGCCACCGGCGCGGCTGGCGCTGCCGGTGCGATGGCACGGAGTGCGGGAGCCGCGGTCAGGCGTGGCGCGGCGCCACCAACCAGCCCGTTCAGGCTCACGCCCGCGGCGGCCCGGTCCATCGGCGCGCGCTGCGCTTCGGGCGGCACACCCGCGCGCGCCTGCAGCACGGCGGGCGCATCAGCGAACATGCCTTCGCTGGGCATCGACGCATCGGACGGGTTGCGCAGCGCCAGCACCAGGCGCCCGGCCTGCTGCGCCATGGCCAGCTTGCCCACTTGTTCCACGGGCACCGACAGCACTGCCGTCTTGGCGCCTTCGCGGCGCGCCATCATCTGTTCGCCCTGCACCTTGCGCGAATCGTTGACGCTGCCCACGCCATACGCCAGCACGCGCAGGTGCGACAGCAGCAGGCGCGACTGGCTTTCGGCAATTTCCTGGTTGTCGCGGCGCAGGATCACAAACACATCGACAAAGTCGCCGGGCTGTACCTGATGGCCGACGCCGACCACTTCGTCCACCGCCACGGCCAAGGCGCGGTCGCCATCGGGAATCTGACGCGCCAGTCCCGAGAGCAATTGCCCTTCGAGCACTGGCACGTTGACACCGAGGTTGACCACCGGCACCTGGCCCACCACGCGCGCCGCGTCCTGGTAGGCGCCGGACGGTTCGATCGGCAGCTCCATGACTGCGAGCGCATCGGCCGTCAGCGGCTTGCCGGCCTCCACCGCGCGCGTGGTCACCACCACGGCGTGCGTGGGTGCAGTCTTGGCATGAGGGATCGGCACGGCGTGCGTGCGCGCCACCTGCCATGCCATCAGCGCCAGCAGTCCGGCCAGCACAAGCAGGACGACGGCGAGGATACGAATCTGTTTGCTGCTCATGTGGCCTCAGGTGTCGGGAGATAGCTGGACCACGGCGGCGCCGGTCAGCGTGGCGGGCATCGGTACGAACGGCACCGTTGGCAGGATGTTTTGCGTGGACATCTGGAGCGTGACGCGCACGCACTGGGCTCCGGCCGGCGCGGAGCAGGCGACGGCCTGGGCCAGCGAGCCACTGCCTACCTGGCCGGCGATGCTGGTGGGCAGCGTGCTGCGTGCGGCCTGGTCGGCAGCGGAGACGCGCAGGTCCAGCGTGGTGGACAGCGTGCCGCCATTCGATGCGAGCGGATAACGCAAGGCAGCCCGCGCGCCCTCTTGGGCGGCGAGCGTCAGCACCTGTTGCAGCGCCAGCACCGTACCGTAGTAGACGATGCCGATCACCACTGCGAACAGCAGCGGAAACACTATCGCGAACTCGATCGCGGCCACACCGCTTGCGCGGCGTCCGTTCGCGTTCTTCCTGAATCCCATGCCTTACCCGGTCAGTCAGCTGTTTCGCCCATCGCGTGGACGACGCGCGTCACCACCCGCCCGGTGCCGGCATTGCTGCCGGCACCGGCGGCGGTGCGCCCCGCCAGGGGCATCCCGAACTACATTGCCGCGACTTGTGCCACTCTTACTCTTCTTGCCTGGCCGTCCGTGTGTTGCCCGCAGCCAGTGCATTACTGCCACTTCTGCTCATGCGCGGGACGAGCGCGAACGCTGCCCCACGGCCGGCGCGTACGCCGGCGCGTTTCTGGTTGGTCCTGCGAAGTTCTGGTGAAGAGCTACGGGTAAGCGTCAGGTGCCGCTGTTCTTGGCGAACATCGTCGAGACGCTCTTGGCGAGATCCGTGAAGCCGTCGCTGATGCCTTTGCCGAGTGCCTGCGCACCGACCACGATGGCCAGGGCAACAAGGCCGACGATCAGGCCGTATTCGATCGCGGTGGCACCGCGTTGTGTTTTGAGATGGCGCGCCAGTTGCTTTTGCATGATGACTCCCGAATTTGCGTGACCCCTGCGTGGATGGCCCAGCGGTACTTCCTGACCCCATCCTTGTGTGCCGCCTTGCGGGTTACCCGTGGCGTTTATTGTGTTTTTGGCGCTGGTGAAACATTTATAAGACATGCCATGTCTCAACCATACCCCCCGTTCGAGCTATGGTTGTCCCAGCTTAAAGTAGGACAGATGTTTCAAACAACGCGGCAGGGCATTGGCTATCGGTACGAGTCGGTACGAATTATTTAGATGCGCGCAACAAACGCAAGCGTGCCGTGCGGCGCCCTGCATTTCTCAAGCAAGGCGGCCGCACAGCACGAAATAAAAGGATGCGCCGCGCGGGGTAAGGACGACAGCGCACCGTAAAGTAGACGGAGCGGATGACAGGGAAAGTCCCGACGTCTTCCGCGTTGGTTTCAGATCAATGGCGTGCGAGTCCGCCAAGCAAGCCGGTTACCGGCGCCAGCGGACTGCTGGTGTTGCCGGAAGTGCCACCACCAGCCGCGCTGGTCAGTCCCGTGGTGACCGTGTTGAGCAGGCCCGTCACCGGAGCCAGCGGATTGGCGCCGCCCGAGGTGCCGCCACCTGCGGCGCCACCGACCGAGCCCAGCAGGCCCGTCACCGGCGCAAGCGGATTGCTGCCGCCCGCCGAGCCTCCGGCGCCATTGAGCGGCAGGTTGTTGAGCAGGCCGCCAAGCGGATTGCCGGCGGCGCTGCCATTGCCGTTGAGCAGCACGCCCGCCGCCGCCACGGTCTTGCCTGTTTCGTTGACCACGCCGCCCAGCGGCGACACGATCGGCGTATTGGTGTTGGCGATCATGCTGCCCGTGGTGGCCACGGTATTGCCGAGCTTGGTGAGCAGGTTGTCCACCGGCACGCCCAGGCCCGTGGCCGCGCCCACGGTCTGCGTGGCATTGGTGAGCTGCGTGGTCAGCGGCACGATGACCTTGCTCGTGCTGTCGGTCAGTTGCGCGACCGGCCCGGTGCCAAGCGCTTCGCCAAGCTTGCCGCCCACCGTCATCACGCCCTGTCCCACGGTCTGCACGAGCCCGCCGGCCGGATTGGTCAGCGGTGACAGTGCCGACAGTTGATCGCTGCCCACTGCCTTGACGAGATCGCCCGCGCTGACGACGGTCACGCCAGCCTGCGTAACGACGTTGCCCGTGCTGGCGACGGTCACACCGACGGGATTGTCGACAGCACCGATCTGCCCCAGACCATCGCGTACGCCAACGCCCAGCGTCTGCACGGTCTTGCCCGTTTCGATCACGACGTCGCCGGTGGCGTTCTTCGCCGTGGTCGGCACCAGCGGCAGGCTGGTGTCCTTGATCTGCTGCCCGATTTCACTGACCGCGTTGCCGGTGGCCACCACGGTATTGCCCGCGCTTTCCGCGACCTTGCCGGTGGGCGTGGTCTCTGCCGTGGGTTGCGGATTGGTGGTGCCAGGGTTGGTCGGCGTGGAGGGTGTGGTGGGGCTTGAGCCACCGCCGGAGCCGCCCGATGCGCAGCCCGCCAGCAAGGCAACGGCGGCGGCGCAGGCGATCGCCATCGTGTTGAACGGGCGCGTCGGCTTGATTGCGTTCATGTCCTGATCTCCTGTCAATGTTCTGTGTGGGTCCACTGGCGCCACCTGCTCTGTCCGCGTTGGCAACGTGTAGGTCTGGCGTGGCTGCGGGGCTATGGCGCAAGCCGTGTGCCAGCCTCAATCGCATGTTCGATACGCACGCCATACACCGCGCCCACCTGCCTGCAAAGCCTTGCGGGGCAAGGCTTTGCAGGCCGCGCGCAGCGCCTGCCGATGCCGCGTGTGCGGCGGCGTACCGTTGTTACGTGCTACGTAACGTGTTCCCCGGTGCGCGTTACAGCCCACGGCCGCCACTGGCCAACGCGAATGGGGCGATCGTTCCCCGCATGTCACCGGGCGTTACGTAACGCGTAACGCCCGACGCGGCGCGCAACGCCGCCGTGCGCTTCAGGCGCGCGTTTGATCCGCCAGCCGCAAACCCTTGTGCCACATGCGTTTGCGCGCCACGTCCCCCGCTTTCGCATGGCATGGCCGAGCACGGCCCCAGCCACTGGCACACCGTTTGCGCAATAGAAGCCAGACGCGGCACGCAGCGCACTACACGAACAAACACAAAGCGCGCCGTGAACTTCGACGGGAAAACTCGGAAAAAGGAAAAGGTCATGCGCAACCCACAACAGATCGCTCGCCAACTCTGCGTCACCGCACTGCTCGGGTCATTGCTGGTACTGGCCGGCTGCGCCAGCGGCAGCGGTTCCACGTCGATGGGCACCAGCGGCACTGGCAGCTCCGGCGGATCGAGCAACACGGCCACCACGGGTGGCGGCACTGGCGGCGGCACGGACACCGCCAACAACGGTGGCACCAACAACGGCGGCGGTGGCGGCAACAACAACGGCGGCGGCACCACCACCGCGCTGACGCCCACCAGCGCCATCGTCAACAACGCCGGCGGCATCGTCGGCGGCGTCGGCAATACCGTCAGCGGTGTGGGCGATGCCATCAAGGACGCCAACGTACCGGTGGTGTCGGCGCAGACCAAGGACGGCCTGGCTGGCGTGGTGAGTTCGGTGGGCGACGCAGTGAGCGTGCTCGGCGCGGGCGTGCAATCGGGTCTGGGCAATATGCCCAATGCCACGAATCCGCTGGGTACCACCGTGGCCAGCACCGGCGGGGTGGTCAGCCAACTCGGCAATGCCGTGACCAACGCCGGCAGCGCGGTCAGCGGTCTGGGCAGCGGCCCGCTGGCACCGCTCGCGGCCGTGACCACGCCGTTGGGCGGCGTGGTGTCGCAAGTGGGCGGCGCGGTCAACATCGTCGGCGACAAGCTGGGCACCGCGCTTTCCACTGGTCCGGTGGAACAGCTCACGTCGAGTGTCAGCAAGGCCATCGTGCCGCTGACATCCACGCTGACCAACGGCACGCAAACGCTCGGCGCCGCAACGGGGCTGGGCGCGCCCGTCAACAACCTGCTGGCGACCGTGGGCGGCGCACTGGCCACGGCCGGCTCGCAGCTCACCGCCACCAACACGCCGGTGGTGTCCGGCGTGGGCGGCATCGTCTCCGGCACAGGCAACACCGTGGCCGCCATCGGCGGCGTGGTGAACGGCCCGGCCGTCGGTGCTGCCGGCGCGAGCCCGCTGGCACCGATCACCAACCTGGTTGGCGGGCTGACCGGCGGCCTCACGGGTGCGACGGGCGGCGCAGGTGGCGCGGCCAGTCCGCTGGCCCCTGTCGCCGGACTCGTGAGCGGCGTGACCAGCGGCCTGACCAGCGCCACCGGCGGCAGTGCCAGCCCGTTGGCGCCCGTGACGGCCGTCGTCGCCGGACTCACCGGCGGCAACGCTCCGGCCAGCGGCGGCACCTCGGGCGGCACGGGCACCAAGCCCGCCAATCCGCTGGCGCCGGTGACCGGCGTGGTCGGCGGGCTGGTGGGCGGCGTCGTGGGTGGCCTGGGCGGTCTGGGCGGCGCACTCGGCGGCAAGAAGTAAGACCACGGGGCGCGCAGTGCCCCAACCAAGCAAAGCGTCACGGCCACCGGATGGACGACAGGGAAGCGGCATCCCTGTTGTCCGTGGCACATGACCACATAGCCGCAGGCAGTTTTCCAGTTCGAGGGGTAATACCATGCAACCACGCAATCGCGTCGCCGCGCTGTTGATCGGCGTCGGCATCATCCAGAGCGGCGTGTCCCACGCCGAACGCGGCCCGGTTCAGGGCGATCCCACGCAAACCTTGCCGCGCATCGCGCCAAGCCGCCCCGCGCAGGGCAACGTCACCGTGCAGGTGGAGCGTCCCGATGCCGCGATGCAGAACCTGCTGGCCTCGCGGCTCACGCCGAAACACTTCCAGATCGAAGGCGCGAAGACGCTGCCGTTCGAGCGCATCGCCGAAAAGTTCACGCCGCTGGCCAACCGCGAGATCACGGTGGCCGAGCTGCTGCAGGCCGCCGAGTCGGTGACGCAGATGTACAAGGACGCGGGCTATCCGCTGTCGTTCGCATTCGTGCCGGCCCAGTCGTTCGAGAACGGCAAGGTGCTGATCACCGTGGTGGAAGGCTACGTGGCCAACATCACGGTCAAGGGCAAGCCCGGGCCCGCCGAGGCGCGCCTGCGCAAGATCGCCGAACAGCTCAAGAAGGATCGCCCGCTGCGCCAGGAGAGCTTTGAGCACTACGTGAACGTGCTGGCGCAGCAGCCCGGCATGCAGGTCAACGCCACGGTGCAGCCGCCCACCACCACCGACGGCGCGTGCGACATGGTGCTGGAGGTCAAGCGCAAGCCGTTCACGTTCGGTACCGGTGTGGAATGGATGTCGCCGGGCGTGCGCGCCATCGCCACGGCCACCACCAACAGCCTGACGCCGCTGGGCGAGCAGTTGTCGTTCTCCACGCTGTTCCCCAAGGGCCGCGACAACGAGGAGTACTACAGCGCCACCTACGCCCAGCCGCTGGGCACCGAGGGCATGCTGGCCAAGATCACGGCGTCGCACTATCGCGGCGTACCGCAGAACAGCACGCTGGCGCCCATCGGCTTCGACCCGCGCTACGTCAACGATTCGAAGCGGCTGGGTGGATCGCTGAGCTATCCGGTGATCCTGAACAACCGCCATGTGCTGACGCTGACCGGCGGCTTCTACGCCAACAGCCAGTTCGAGCGCTACACGCAGGCCGTGCAGCCGGGCGCCGGCCGTCAGGTGGAGCTGTCAACCAGCGTGCGCGTGGCCAGCGCCGAGGCGTCGTACCTGCAGCGTGGCACCGGCGTGACGCGCAACGCGACGCTGGGTGTCTACAAGGGCTTTGATGCGCTGGGCGCCAATCGCGAGAACAACCTCAATGACCTGAGCTTCTGGCGCACGCGGCTGCTGCTGTCGCAGGCGAACGACCTGCCGCTTGGCTTTGGCGTCGCGCTGTCGGCGGCCGGGCAGTACAGCGGCAACCGCCTGGCGTCGAGCGAACAGATCAGTTTTGGCGGCCGCTTCTTCGGGCTCGGCTATCCGGCCGGCGAAGTCGCGGGCGACAAGGGCTGGGGCGCATCGGCCGAATTGAACCGGCTGTTCACGCTGGACTTCACGTACCTGAAGACGCTGCAGCCGTTCGTCGTGGCCGACATGGCGCGCGTGTATTCGAACAGCGTGTCGCTGTCGCACCGCACGCTGCAGTCGCTGGCCATCGGCCTGCGGTTTTCCGACCGCCGCTATTACACGATGGATGTCTCGTTGGCCCAGCCGGTGGGCGACAAGCCCACCAACGCCAGCCACCGCTCGCCGCGCATCAACCTGCTGTGGTCGTACCAGTTCGACTGATCGCCCTGGCTTCTCGCGTCAACCCGCGCGTCAGTTGACGCGGAAGCCGATCTTCAGCGACACCTGGAAATGGCCGACCTTGCCGTCCTGCACATGGCCGCGTATCTCGATGACTTCGAACCAGTCGATATGCTTGATGGTCTCGCCGGCCTTGGCCAGCGCGTTGCGGATGGCCTGGTCGCTGCTATCGGGGGACGATCCAACAATCTCCACGAGCTTGTAGGTATGGTCGGACATGCGGGTCTCCTTGTGTTGCAGGGTTCATGCGGCGGTGCATCCAGCCCCACCGCGTCCACGTCGCCTTCATCATAGGCACCAGTCAGGTCGAGTCCCAAGGAGGCACGGCAGTTCCCGAACATGCGCGCGCGCGTTTTCTGTTGCGAAATGCGCGCGGGGCCTGTTACGCTGCCTGCCCTCCGATTCCCTGTCACCACCCTGTAACCTGATGTTTCTTTCCTTGCTTCAATGCAGGCGGCTCGCCACGGCGGGCATCGCGGGCCTGCTCGTCATCGCCGGGTCTGCCCAGGCGCGCACCACCTCCATGCTCGACCGCGCGGTCGACGCCCTGACCACGCCACGTGCGCACAGCAGCCAGTTCGCGGCGGGCAGCACGTACACGCTGTGCTTCGTGCCCGATGGCCCGAGCTGCCAGGACATGATCGTCGACGCGATCAACCGCACGCGCAACCGGCTGCTGATCCAGGCGTATTCGTTCACGAGCACGCCCATTGCCAAGGCCGTGGCCGAGGCGCACCAGCGCGGCGTGGACGTGCGCGTGATCGTCGACAAGAGCCAGGCATCCGAGCGCTACACCAGCGCCACCTTCCTCAAGAACGCCGGCATCCCGGTGGTCATCGATACCCGGCCGGCCATCGCCCATAACAAGGTGATGGTGTTCGACGACCAGGCCGTGTTCACCGGATCGTTCAACTTCACCAAGTCGGCGCAGGAACGTAACGCGGAGAACGGCATGCTGATCCGTGGCGACAGCGCCGTGGTGAAGGCGTACACCGACAACTGGCACACGCGTTTCGAGAAGTCTTCGGCCTACTGAGGCCCTTTCTGTCCTCCTGCGACATCTAGTCGTACGGCCGTTTGGAGGGGCGCCATGTGAGCGGCGCCTCTCATCCCATCCCCCGCCGCACGAATGGGGCCGTAAATGGCCGCTATTCGTCGCACCCCCCGACCTCGTCCCGCAGGAAGATCAGCGAAACGCCGACAGACCGCTGTTGTGCGGTGGTGTGTACTTCAGGTATTTATCCGAGGATGCGCGACAGCCCGTTTTGTCCGGGCCTGTGTACCACCGTTAAATCCGGCGTTGAACCTGCCCCAACGTGCCACCACGGCCTGCGTACCGCGTCGCGTCATCCCGTCAACCTGGCAGGAGGAAGCGATGCAAACGAACAAGTCCACGATTGGTCGACAGGTGCGCACCTGGTGCGCGATCGGTGCCGCCGCCGCGGCCCTGGGTATGTCGTTTTCCGCGAGCGCGGACATGAAGACGTCGACGGCCGGCCCGTTCACCTATGTCTGCGGTGGCGTGGCTGCCGACGAACAGACCGAGATGAACTCCGAGGCCCGCCACTACGACATGGGCCTGCTGTTCACGCAGGGCGGGCGGGGCGAGTACCTGTCTGACGTCAACGTGAAGCTGATGCGCAACGGGCAACAGGTGGCCGAGTTCACGTCCACCGGTCCACGGTGCCTGATCAAGGGGCCGCGCGCGTCGTACCAGGTGGTTGCCACCTTCGAGGGCACAGCCAAGCGCACCACGCTGAGCCCGGGCGAAAAGAATGTCCAGTTGCGCTGGTAAGCGGCGCGGCTGATCCACAAGTCAAGCAGTCCTGCGCCGCGCGCAAGTGCGGCCGCCATGCCGGCTACCCCTCCCGCGGGTGCCGGCATATTTTTTGGCGTGCGGCTTTCGCACCGGCCCCCTGCACGAGGCGCGCGACGGTGGCACACTTGCCGCACTCATTCATTCCTGGAGTTTCCCGACCATGAGCCTCACGCCCAACAGCCGCTGGATCCGTATCGACACCGCCAACGGCAGCTTCGACGCCTACCTGAGCCTGCCGCCCGCCGGCAAGAAACCCGGCAATCCCGGCGTCGTGCTGGTCCAGGAGATCTTTGGCGTCAACGAACACATCCGTAGCGTGGCGGACCAATACGCGGCCGACGGCTATGTGGTGCTGTCCCCGGACGTGTTCTGGCGCTCGGCGCCGCACGTGGAGCTGGGGTACGACGGCAAGGACTGGGAAAAGGCCATGGAGCTGCGCAAGGCCGTGAACCTGGAGGACACCGTGGCGGACATCGCCGCAACCGTGCAGGCACTGCGTCAGGAGATCGGAGAGGGGGGCAAGGTGGCGGCCGTGGGCTACTGCTTTGGCGGCCTGGTGTCGTACATGGCGGCGGCGCGTGGCCTGGTAGATGCGGCGGTGCCCTATTACGGTGGCGGCATCCAGAACAACCTGCATGAAGCGGCGGCCATCAACGTGCCGGTGCAATTCCACTATGGCGCGCTCGACGCGCATATCCCGGCCACCGACGTGGACAAGGTCCGCGAAGCCGTGGCGGGCAAGCGCGGCACCGAGGTCTTTGTCTACGACCAGGCCGACCACGGCTTCAATTGCTGGGCACGCGGTTCGTACCACCAGCGTTCGGCGGCACTGGCGCATGGACGGGCACTGGCGTTTCTGGCGAACGCGTTGTCGTAAGAGACTTGCTTTTGATTTTGCTCCCCTGCCGGTTTGCTCCCCTCTCCCACAACGTGGGAGAGGGGTTGGGGGTGAGGGCAACGAGGCTCTGCTTACCGACGAGTCGCAATTAGAACCGCCAGGCCCACACCCCCCGCCCCTCACCCCCCCGGCGGGCGAGGGGGGGAAACCAGCGCGGTGATTAAAAACCCCCCAGCAAAACCAAAAAAAAAGGCACAGCCACCCCATTCTGAATCTTGACGCGGTCACCGATGCGCAGGTTGTACGGGCTGGCCTGCGTCAGCGTCATGTAGCCGCTCTCGTTGGTGCGCACGCGCACCCGGAAGGCCGGGGGCGTGGTGTTGGTGCGTTTTTCCACCTCGTTGCCAGCCAGCGCGCCGGCCACGGCGCCGCCGATGGTGGCCACGGTGTTGCCGCGTCCGCCGCCGATCTGGTGGCCCAGCAGGCCGCCCGCCACGCCGCCCAGCACGGCGCCCACGCCGCTGGCGTTGGACGGTTGTCCGCCTACCTGCTCGATTGACTCGACCCACCCGTATTGCACCGCGTACGGGTCGCTGTAGCCGTTGCCGTAGCTGCCCTGCGCCTGTTGCGGATAGCCATACTGGTCGTAGCCGGGCTGCTGCGGATAGGTCTGCTGCTGGGGATATTGCTGCTGCGGATAGGACTGTTGCGGATAGGCCGGTGCGCCGCTGATCTGCGTGCCCGACGTGCCGTAGCCCGCGCCATAGCCGGAACCATAGCCGGCGCCGCCGTAGCCCGCCGTCTGGTAGCCGGTCTGGTACCCCGTTCCATAGCCGTCGCCGTAGCCGGCGCCATAGGGCACGGCGCAGCCGGCCAGCGTACTGGCGGCCAGGATGGCCAATGCAAGCGTGCGAACGGCCGGGCGAATCGTGATGGACATGATGGGGGACTCCTGCGTCAAGCGCGCGTGTTGATATGCGCGGCAGTCTAGAGCCGCGCCCTGACCGCAGGTGTCACCGGAGATTGTGATGGGTAACCGCCTGTAACGACGCTGGCACTACCCCGTCCGAGCTCAGGTGCGCTCGGCCTCGTCGTCGTTGAACGCGGTGATGCGCGCCACGCGGAACGTGCCGCGCAGCGACTCCAGCTCGGCGCGGTGCAGCGCCGCCAGGCGGTTCAGGCAGCGTTCGCCCTTGGCCAGCAGATGGATCTGCACCACGCGCCGGTCCTCGGGATTCTGCCGGCGAGCCACCAGCCCCGCCGCCTCGCAGCGATTGACCAGCGCCACCACACCGTGCTGCTTGGCTTGCAGCCGTTCGGCCAGTTCGCCCACCGATGCCCAGTTCTTGTCCGGACTGCCACGGATATGGAGCATCAGCAGGTACTGCTGCACGGTCACACCCTCGGATTGCGCGGCGTCTTCGGAAAACCGCAGGAAGCGCCGTAACTGGTACCGGAAATCGGACAGCGCCTCAAAATCCTGTTTGCTGAGCAAGGCGGCATCGTTGGAAGACTTCGCGGCGGCAGGCTGGCGTGGCATAGGGCGGAAGATCGACTGCTCTGACGAGATGGACAAGGCGCCCATTATATGGGGTGCGATGCTCACATCCGGTGCGCTGACGCGCATTCCGGTCCCATTTTCCACGCGGTCGGGTCGGCGGGGTATGGCAGAATCTGTGCGGTCGCCGACACCCTGTCGGCATCTCACGTCTTGAAGGGAAATCCGCCCGATGTTCACGGAAATCATCCTATTTCTGCTCGATACCGTCTTTACGCTCTTCGGCATGGCACTGTTGCTGCGCCTGTGGATGCAACTGACCCGGCTGCCGACGCGCAACCCGGTGTCGCAGGGGGTGTTCCAGGTCACCGACTGGATCGTGCGCCCGCTGCGCCGCATCATCCCCGGCATCGGCGGCATCGACTGGGCCACCATCCTGGCGGCCTACCTGACCGCCGTGGCCTTCCTGGTGTGCCGCGCGCTGATCCTCAACGCCGACCCGCTGGCCTTCCTGCCCGCCATTCTGGCGCTGGCCCTGCTGAGCATGCTCAAGTGGGGCATCAGCATGGTGATGTGGGTGACGCTGCTGATGGCGGTGCTGTCGTGGCTCAACCCGCAATCGCCGCTGGCCGGCCCGATCTGGCACCTGACCGCGCCGCTGCTACGTCCGATCCAGCGCGTCATGCCACGCCTGGGTGGCTTTGACCTCTCACCGCTGGTGCTCTTCGTGATTGCCCAGATTTTGCTGATGGTGATCGCCGGCGTCAGCCGTGGTGCGGTGTGAGCAACCACTAACCCTGAAATCCTGACCGGTGGCGGGAGCGCCACCGTATCACAAACACATGCTCTAGGGTTAACCCCTAATGTCCAGTTCACTGGACAGTCTGTCGAGGATTCGCCCTTTTTCGGGTACGTGCCGACGCCTACATTACAGCCACCGCGGGAACCAACCGCGATCTCTGCCAATAAGTAGGAACAGCACAACCATGAAGACCCTCGCCCTCTCCCTGCTCTGCGCCATCGGCCTGTCGGCTGGCGCCAATGCCGCCCTGGCTTCGCAACCCGTGTCCGACCTGGCTCGCCTGGACGGCAGCATCGGCCGCAAGATCGACCCGTACCTGGACGGCGCGCGCAGCGTGACCGAAAAGCGTGACGTGTACACCGACGGTGCCCGTGGCGCGCTCGAAAAGCGTGACGTCTACACCGACGGCGCCCGCGGCGTGACCGAAAAGCGCGACGGCTTCACCGAAGGCGCGTAAGCATCGTCCCCAGGCTTCGCCATCCCCAGGCGAAGCCGGCCCGGCGGGGCGCTCCCCCTGCTCCGCCCGGCCACCCTCGGCGCGCCAGTCAGTTCCCCAGCGCGTCGAGCTCTTCTCCCATCATCGATTCGATCGCTTCCATGAAGGCGCGCACCTTGCGCGGCTGAAGTCGCCGGTCGGGCAGCAAGGCAAACACCCTCAACGGTGGCAACGGGTAGTCCGGCATCACCCGCACCAGCCTGCCCTGTGCGATTTCCGTTTCGGCGGCCGTCATCGGCACCCGTGCGATACCCAGCCCGGCAAGCGCGGCCTGCATGCGCAGTTCGGCGTTGTACGTCTGCATGCGCGGCCGGATCGGCACCGGAATGCGCTGGCCGTTACGTGAGAATTCCCACACCGAGGCGCCGGGCGTGGCCAGCGTGGGCATGTTGGACAGATCCTCGGGCTGCATTTGCGCCGGCAGGCTGGCCGCCAGGCTGGGCGCCGCCACCAGGCCCCGTTCCACGTGCCAGATGCGGCGCGCGATAGTGCCGGAGTCGGGCAGGTCGGTATCCACGGTGACGAACGCGATGTCATAGCCCTCGCGGATCGGATCGACCAGCCCTTGGGCGATTTCCACGGTGATGTCGAGTGCCGGGTGCGCCGCCAGCGTCCGGCAGATCACGCCGCCCAGTTGCTGGGCACCGAACTCGTAAGGCGTGGCAATGCGCAGCATGCCCTGCACGCGCTCTTCGCGCGCCAGCGTTTCCTGGCGGATTTCACGCAGCCGCGCGAACAGAGGTGCCACATCGCGATAGACCGCGCCGCCGGCGTCGGTCAGCCGCATGCGGCGCGTCGTGCGTTCCAGCAGCTTGGCGCCAATCGCGGTTTCCAGGCGGATCACGGCCGCCGACACGCGGGACTTCGGACAATCCAGCGCGGCGGCCGCCGCCGTGAACGTGCCCTGCTCCACCACACTGCAAAAAGCCTCCCAATCATTCCACTGGATTGTCTCGCTCACCGGACCCATTCCCTTGCATGACACTGTTGTCGTGGCCGCCTGTCGTCGGCTTTTGCCGCCACGGGCGGTCGCACATTATGCGATAGACAGATTCGTCTAGTCAGTGCCGCCGATAGTTCCGTGACAGTTCCACGCAGGGTAGCAAGACGCCGTAAAGGTTGCCTCGGGCTGGCAAAGCAGGCACATTTCCTCTACCCTTTCGGCCTTCCCGAGCCTTCTTCAGACCTTTTCAGATCCATGGCGCATCCTGCCGATTCCGCTACGACCCGCGCGCCCGTTGCCGGTACGACAGAAAAGCCGAGCGATAGCTACGTGCAGTCTTTCGCGCGCGGCCTGTCCGTCATCCGTGCCTTCGATGCCAACCACCCGGCCCAGACGCTGACCGAAATCGCCCAGGCCAGCGGCCTCACGCGTGCCGGGGCGCGGCGCATCTTGTTGACGCTGGTGGGATTGGGCTATGTGCAGAACGACGGGCGGCTGTTCCGTCTGACGCCGAAGATCCTCGATCTCGGCTTTGCGTACCTGACATCAATGCCGTTCTGGAACCTGGCCGAGCCGGTCATGGAGGCGCTGTCGCAGTCCGTGCACGAAAGCTGCTCGATCTCCGTGCTCGACGGCGCCGAGATCGTCTACGTGCTGCGCGTGCCGGCCCGCAAGATCATGACGATCAACCTGTCGATTGGCAGCCGCCTGCCGGCCTATTGTTCGTCGATGGGGCGCGTGCTGTTGTCGGGGCTCGGCGACGCCGAACTCGACCGTGTGCTGCAAGCGTCGGATCTGCAGCCGCGCACGCGCCGCACCGTGACCGACATCGCTCAACTCAAATCGCTGATCGCCGAGATCCGCACACGAGGGTGGGCGCAGAACGACCAGGAACTGGAGGAAGGGCTGGTATCGCTGGCCGCGCCGATCCGCAACCGCGCCGGGCAGGTGATCGCCGCGCTCAATATCAGCGGCCAGGCCAATCGCACCAGCGCGCAGGAGATGACCGACCGCTTTCTGCCGCCGCTGCTGGAAGCCGCCGAGAAGATCTCGGCGATGGTGAGCCTGCGAACCTGACCGGCGGGCGCCGGCCAGTCAGTCAGCGCCGCTCAGCGCGGGCCGGTACGCGGCTCCCACGACACCGCCACGTCGCCCTTGACGAACGTCTGGCAAGCCATGCGATAGCCAGCCTGCAGGTCGTCGTCATTGAGGTGCTTGCGCTCCTTGGGCTTGACGGCATCGGTATGCTCCAGCCCCCTCTCGATCCGGCACTTGCAGGTGCCGCAGATGCCGCCGCCGCACTTGAACGGGATACCGCCCTGCTCGCGCAGCGACACGCGTAGCAGATTGCTGTTTTCCGGCGCGGTCACGGTCTTGCCGCTATTGGTCACGAACGTGATTTCGACGGTGCGCGCCGGCGGCGCGGGGGTTTCGGTGTCTTCGGTCACGGTGGCATCGGCTTCGGTGTCGGCCCGCATCATTGCTTCCTAATAGAGAGATCCATGCTGCCAAAGTGCGCCAGCTTGTTCAGCGCGTCATGGGCGGCGTCGAGCGTGTCAAAGCGCTCCAGGAATTTGGTGGGCACGTGGTTGATCACGGGTGCGGCGTCGGGCGCATCGGGCGCGGAGGTTTCGTCGATCACGCGCACCTTTACAGTCCGTTGGGTGTCGATCAGTTCCGCAATCACGAAGATGGCCTTGGGTTGCCCGTAGAACAGGTATTCCCAAGTCTCGCGCGGCTCCACGCCCGGGACGGCCTCGGTGCGGAACTGGCCCGGCTTGCTGGTCAGGATCACGTACATGTCAGGCCGCCAGTTCTTCCTGCTCCAGCTCGATGTCGTGCGTGAGCCAGATCTGGCACGCCAGCCGGAATCCCTGGTCCAGGCGCTCGCCCAGCTGCTTCTTTTCCTTCCAGTTGGGCGGCGGCAGGTGCTCGGCACCGGCCAGCACCTTGCAGGCACATTTCGAGCACTTGCCCATGCCGCATTCGTAACGCAGGTTCGGATACGGAAACTGCTTGATGCCGGCGCGCACGACGAGATTGGTTTCAGGCTTGACCTCGTCGACGAACACCTGGCCGTGCTTGTGGAAGACTACTTTCGGCATGACAGCGAATTTCCTTTGAAGATTTGATCGGGGCGACGCGCTCAGCGCCACAGGAACATGGCGCAGATCGTGGACACGAACAGCCCGGCCAGCACGGGCAGCAGCAGCGCCCGCACGGCGTCGAGCACCGGCACACGTGCAAAGCCGGCCACGGCAATCAGCGACGACCAGGCGATCAGCGTGCCGCCGCCCGTCCACACCGCGCCCATCTGGCCCACGGCCGCCAGCGTGGCCGAGTCGAAGCCCACCACCGGACCCAGCGCACCGGCCAGCGTGCCGGTCAACGGCAGCCCCGCAAAACCCGAGCCGTCGATGCCGGTGATCATGCCCACCAGCAGCACGCCGAACGCCACCAGCACGTGGTTGTCCGGGATCATGTGCTGGTAGGCCTGGATCAGTTCGAACAGCAGGCTCGGCGCCTTGCCGGCGTCCACGCCCAGGATCTGCGCGGCGGTCTCACCGGCACCCACGAAGAAGAAGCCCGCGATCGGCAGCACCGACCCCATGGCCTTGAACGCGAACACGAAGCCGTCGGTGATGTGGTCCGGGCACACGTCGAGCATGCGGCGCGGGCCTTCGGCGGCCAGCGTGGCCAGCATCATCAGCAGCGCGGCCACGCCACCCACCAGTGCGGCAGCGGCGCCGCCCTTCAGGTCGGGCATGCCCGAAGCCACCTTGGGCGCGACCATCAGCGTGACCACGCAGGCGAACGCCAGCGGCGTCAGCACGGCAAAGAACTTCGACCACTTCACGCGGCGGCGCGCCACCATGGCCAGGCTCTGTTCGATATTGGCGTCGGTGGCCAGCGGTTCTTCATGCGAGGTACCGCGCGCGATCTCGGCCTTGTCGAACGTGCCGGTGGCTTCCACGGCGGCGTCGGCACCCGTGGCACGTGCCTGCCAGCGATCGAGCAGCGCGCCGTTGGCCGGCACGATGTGGCGGCGCATCGACAGGTAGGCCAGCGACAACGCGATGGCGCCGGTAATGATCGACAGGATCAGGGCCCGGTCTGCCACCACGGCTGCGCTGACTGCCGCACCCGCCGCCTTGGCGCTGATGCCGGGCGCCACGCCAATCACGTAGTCGGAGGAAAGCGCCATGCCCTGGCCGGCGATGGCAATGGCCATGGCACCAGCCAGCGGCGGCAGGCCGGCGGCAATCGCTGCCGGCAGCAGGATGGCCGACACCAGCGGCACGGCCGGCGTGGGCCAGAAGAACAGCGAGATCACATAAGTAATACCGGCCAGGATGAAGTAGGCGCTGTGCCCGTTCTTCATCACCACCCGGAACGGCTCGACCATGCGGATATCGGATCGCAACGTCTTCAGCGCATTGAGCAGCGCGGTCATGAACGCGATGACCAGGAAGATATTGAACAGCTCCTTGGCCGCGACCAAGCTTGCCGAAAAGATGCCGCCCAGCGCGCTGATCGGGCTTCCGGTAATGGCCAGGATCACGAGGAAGGTGCCGAGAATCGACGGCACCACCACATTGGCCCGCAGGATCATGGTCAACACGATCACTGCCACGCCTAGCAGATACACCCAATGTGCCAGGCCAATCTCAACGGTTTGATGCATGAGGCTCCCCTTTTCCTGGGGCCCTTGTGGGGGCGGTATAAGAATTCTGTCTTGCTTCTGTTTTTGTATACTATATCCCGCAGTGAACGAAGAACAAGCGAAAACTGCGCGACATAGGGAAATCACCGCATCGGTGCCGATTCTGGCTACAGAGCACGGTTTGCGCGCATGCCGCACCAATCCGGCAAATCCCGATAACCTGGGAAAACCCTGTGGCTTTTTCCGAAACTATGTGTAGACTGTATACCAAATCAGCTTTCGAGATGCCTTGCCATGTTCCATGTGACTGATGCCCTGATCGATCGCCACGTCACGGCCGCCGATGCCCAGGCCGCGATGCTGGAAGCCTTCCGGAGTTTTGGCCGGGGAGAGGCCGCCATGCAGGAACGCATCCGTACGGAAGCGGGCGGCGTGAAGCTTTCGACGCTGGGCGCGGTCATTCCGGCCCAACAGGTGGCCGGTGCCAAGGTCTATACAACCATCGCCGGTCAGTTCTCTTTTGTCATCCTGCTGTTTTCTACGGTTGACGGCTGCCCGCTGGCCTCGTTCGACGCCGGCGCCATCACCCGGCTGCGCACCGCGGCCTGCACGGTGCTGGCCGCGGCCCGGCTGGCGCGCCCCGATGCACAGACGCTGGCGCTGTTCGGCGCCGGCACGCAAGGCGTGCAGCATGCGCTGCAGTTGTCGGCCGCATTGCCGCTCAAGCGCATCCTGGTCTGCGACCCCTATGCCGATGCCGAGGCTGCCGAACGGCTGGCCGCGCAGTGCGGCATCGAGGTGGCCTTTGCACAGCCCGACGAAGCCGTGGCCGCGGCGGACATCATCGTGACGGCTTCGCGCTCCACCACGCCGCTGTTCTCCGGTGCGCTGGTCAAACCCGGCACCTTCGTGGCCGCCATTGGCTCCAGCCTGCCGCACACGCGCGAACTGGACGACACGCTGCTGTCGCGCGCCGCCACCGTGGTGGTGGAATGGCGCCCGCAGTCGCTGCGCGAAGCCGGCGACCTGGTGCTGGCGGACAAGGCCGTATTACCCGACGACAAGATCGTGGAGCTTGCGGATGTACTACTCGAAACCCAGACGGTGCGCCGGCATGCCGACGACATCGTGATCTACAAATCCGTGGGGGTTGGCCTGGAGGACGTGGCGCTGGCAGGTATTGCCTGGCAGCGCATCTCCGCCGCGCAGGCTGCCGCCGCCTGATTCAGAAATACCGGAAGTCACCGCTTGCGCGTTTTTTTTATCGCCCGATTGATGTTGTAGAAAGTATACAAATTCATTCCACCCCGAACGCCAGACAAACAGGAGTCCCCAAATGCCTGAACTCATGAACCGTGAAGATTTCCGCGCCGCCCTCGAGAACGCCATCAAAGGCAAGAGCGCCAACCAGGCGCCGTTCAGCAAGGCCTGGGCCGGCGGCACGCTGACCCGCGAGCATCTGGCGCGCTGGGCCGAGAACCACTATCACTACGTGGGCCCGTTTGCCGATTACCTGGGCTACATCTACGCCCGCACGCCCGACCACATGACCGAGGCCAAGGACTTCCTGCTGGCCAACATGTACGAGGAAGAAATCGGCGGCGACCGCCATACCGACCTGCTGATCCGCTTTGCCGAAGCCTGCGGCACCACGCGCGAACGCGTGGTGAGCCCGGACAACATGTCGCCCACCACGCGTGGCCTGCAAAGCTGGTGCTATGCCGTGGCGATGCGCGAAGACCCGGTGGTGGCGGTGGCCGGCCTGGTGGTGGGCCTGGAATCGCAGGTGCCGTCGATCTATCGCAAGCAAACCCCCACGCTGCGCGAGAAGTATGGCTTCACCGATGAAGAGGTCGAATTCTTCGACCTGCACATCGTGTCCGACGAAATCCACGGCGAACGCGGCTACCAGATCGTGCTGGAGCATGCCAACACGCCCGAGCTGCAGCAGCGCTGCCTGAAGATCTGCGAGATCGGCGCGCAGATGCGCCTGCTGTACACCACGGCGCTCTACTACGACTACGTCGACACCAAGCAGGAAGCTGCCGCCGCCTGACGCGCGCCGTCGCAAGGCATGCCGGGCCACGTGCCCGGCGTCTCTACCGAAACAACAAACAGGCCCCGCAAGATGACCGAGACGTACCGCAACTACATCGACGGCGAATGGTGCGACAGCGCCAGCGGCCGCACGCTCGATAACGTCAATCCCGCCGACACGCGCGACATCGTCAGCCGCCATGCCGCCTCGGACGCGCGCGATGCCGCCGCCGCCGTGGCCGCCGCCGCTGCCGCCTTCGATGGCTGGAAGGCCACCCCCATCGGCAAGCGTGCCAAGATCCTCAACGATGCCGCCGCGCACCTGGAAGCCAACGCCGACGCCATCGCCGCCGAACTCACGCGCGAGGAAGGCAAGGCGCTGAACCTGGCGCGCGACGAGATCATGCGTTCGGCGCAGACGCTGCGCTTCTATGCCGTGGAAGGCCAGACCTTCAGCGGCGAAAGCTATCCGAACGACGACCCCGACATGCTCGTGTACAGCCTGCGCGAGCCGCTGGGCGTAGTCACGGTGATCTCGCCGTGGAACTTCCCGGTGTCGATTCCGGCGCGCAAGATCGCCCCGGCGCTGATCACGGGCAATACCGTCGTGTTCAAGCCGTCGTCCGATGCGCCGCTGTCCGGCTACCGCCTGGCCGAAGCGTTCGTGCGCGCCGGTATCCCCAAGGGCGTGCTGAACTTCGTAACCGGCAGCGCCGCCGAAGTGGGTCCCACCATCGTCGAATCGCGTGCCGTGCGCGCGGTGTCGTTCACGGGGTCGACCGCTGCCGGCGAGCAGATCCACAGGTCCGTGCCGATGACCACGCGCACGCAGATGGAGCTGGGCGGCAAGAATCCGCTGATCGTGATGGAGGATGCCGACCTGGACCGCGCCGTGGACCTGGCCATCAAGGGCGGGCTGTCGCTGTCGGGCCAGGCGTGCACGGGTACGTCGCGCATCCTGGTGACCCGCGAGGTGAAGGCCGCCTTTACCGAAAAGCTCGTGGCCAAGGTGAAGACGCTGAAGATCGGCAGCGGCATGACGCCGGGCATGGACCTGGGTCCGCTGGCCACGCGCAAGCAACTGCAGACCGTGCTCGGCTACATCGAAGCGGGCAAGCAGGAAGCCACGCTGCTGTGCGGCGGCGAAGCGCTGACCGACGGCGAATTCGCGCATGGCTACTACGTGTCGCCCGCCGTGTTCACCAATGTCACGCAGCAGATGCGCATCGCTCGCGAGGAAATCTTCGGACCGGTGCTGGCCATCATCGAGGTGGACGGCTATGCCGATGCCATCGCCAAGGCCAACGACACCGAATACGGCCTGTCCGCCGCCATCGCCACACGCAATCCGCGCTACATGCACGACTTTGCGCGCGACATCGAATCGGGCACCGTGAAGATCAACCGCACCACCACGGGCAACCTGGTCAACGCGCCGTTCGGCGGACTCAAGCGCTCCAGCACGTCGACGTTCCGCGAATCGGGCCGCGCAGGGCTGGAGTTCTACACGCAGATCAAGACCGTCTACCAGGGCGTCTGATTACACGGACACCAAGAACACGAAGGACACGAACATGAAGAAAGCCATCAAGCTGGAACTGAAGGAAGCCCGCCACATGGTGGCGGCCGCCGTCCGCAAGGCCGAGGAAATCGGCGTGCTGGAATCGGTCTGCATCGTCGATGACGGCGGCTATCCGCTGCTGCTCGAACGCATGGACGGCGCCCGCATCACCGGGCCGCAAATCGCCTGGAACAAGGCGTTCACCGCCGCCGGCCACAAGCGATCCACGCACCTGTTCAATACGGCGCCGAACGGCCCGGCCCTGCCCGGCAATGAAGCATTCGGCATCCAGTGGAGCTTCGACGGCAAGTTCGCCGTCTTCGTGGGCGGCTATCCGATCGTGGTCAATGGCGAAGTCATCGGCGGCGTGGGTCTGTCGGGCGGCAATGGCGAGCAGGACACCGCGTGCGGCGTGGCCGCGCTCGAAGCGCTGCGCGACCTGCTGGCCGCCGAGGACCTGACCGTGCTGGCGCAGGCCGACATCAAGAAGTAAGAGGGGAGATCGTCATGTCCCATCGGGTCGAGATAGCGGAAACGCAGCAGGTGTTCATGGTGTCGCCAGGCGAGTCGGTGCTTGACGCCGCGCTGCGCAGCGGCGTGGCCCTGGCGCATGAATGCACGTTCGGCGGTTGCGGCACCTGCCGTATGCGCGTGGTGCAGGGATCGGTCTCGTACGAGGATTTTCCGATGGCACTGACGGAGCAGGAGCATGCCGAGGGCTTTGCGCTGGCTTGCCAGGCGCGGCCCGAGGGTGACCTGATCATCAGCACGGCGCGTGCCGACGGCCCGCAGGTGCCCGCGCGGCGCACAACCGCCAATGTGCTGTCGGTGGCGCCGCTCGGTCCCGACGTGCTGCATCTGCGCCTGGCGCTGCCCGACGACGAACCGTTCGCCTACGAGCCGGGCCAGTATCTGAAAGTCCTGCTCGACGATGGCACCCATCGCAGTTTCTCCATGGCATCGGCACCGGCCGGCAACGTAGTGGACTTTCATGTGCGGCAGATCGCCGGCGGACGCTTCACGTCCGAGCGGCTGCCGCAACTGCGCGCCGGTGACCGCCTGGACGTGGAACTGCCGCACGGCAGCTTCAGCCTGCACAAGGAAGACTATCGCCCGTTGCTGATGGTGGCCACGGGCACGGGCCTGGCGCCGATCAAGAGCATGCTCGAATCGCTGATGGACGACCCCGATTGCCCGCCCGTCTGGCTCTACTGGGGCATGCGTTCGGCGGCCGATCTCTATCTGCACGACGAGATCGCCACCTGGGGCGAGCGGCTGTATGACTTCCAGTACGTGCCGGTGCTGTCACGCGCCGACGAACACTGGCAGGGTCGTCGCGGCTATGTGCATGACGCCGTGGCCGCCGACCTTGGCGACCTGTCGGAACACGCGATATACCTGTGCGGATCGCCGAACATGATCCACGACGCCAAGCAGACCTTCACGGTGCTGGGCGCCCAGACGCCATTCATGTATTCGGACGGCTTCACGTTCCAGCATGCAGGCGGCTGAGCGCTAGAACGGCTGGACGGCGGCCGGGTACGGTACCGGTAGATGTCTACCCTATGTCTTCCATGTGGAGGTGACGGTATACAATAGCGGCATTCACGCCGTGGCCCATCGACCGCGGCACTACACCGATTTCCGACGGCCGAACCGATCATGAACGACGCCACCGCCAGTGCCTTCAAGCCGAATCCGGATGCCCCGGCCGCCAGCCTGGGCGCCCAGCATTCCCCTCTTTTCGCGCTGGTCACGGACACCCTGCGGCAACGCATTCTTGGTGGACAGTACGAGCAGGGCGAGCGGCTGGTGGAAAACACGCTGTCGCTCGAACTTGGCGTATCGCGCATTCCCGTGCGCGAAGCCCTGCGCGCGCTGGCGGCCGAAGGGCTGGTGCGGATCGAGCCGCGGCGCGGCGC
The DNA here is from genome assembly GCF_022179805.1 of Cupriavidus pauculus. Lineage (GTDB taxonomy): Bacteria > Pseudomonadota > Gammaproteobacteria > Burkholderiales > Burkholderiaceae > Cupriavidus > Cupriavidus pauculus_E. The sequence goes on from NZ_BPUO01000003.1 coordinate 528,646, forward strand.
ATCGGTGGCACGCCTGTCCGCCAATATCGCTCGCGAAATGGTGGAAGTGCGCGCCACGCTGGAAGGGCTCAACGCCAAGCTGGCAGCCCAGCGTCGCGACCCCGCGTTGATCCAGGAACTCGAAAAAGTACTGAAAGAAGGCAACGATGCCGTCGACAGCGGCCAGACCGAGCGCTTTGTCGAACTGAATTCGCGCTTCCACGAGGTGCTGGGCAACATCGCCGCCAACAGCGTGCTGCAGGACATGATGCGGTCGCTGCGCGAGCGCACCGCGCTGCTGTTTGCGCCGGCCAATCTGAATCGCGCCCGCACCAACTGGGACGAGCACGCGCAGATCCTGCAGGCCGTGATCGCTGGCGACGCCGACCTGGCAGCGCTGCTGGCCACGCGGCACGTCTTTAGCGCGGCCAAGGCCGTGGATTCGATGAACGAGGCGGCAGCCGTGGGTGCAAACCCGTCGGCCTGAGCCCTGCACGTACGATCCGACGAGGCGCCGGCGCCTCGTCGGCACCTGTACCAAAACACGCACCACTTCGAATCCGGCAATCCCTTGTTGCGCACCAGTAAATGGCGCAGTGCACCATGCGAGTGTATACTGTAGGCGTTTACTGACCGCAATAGGGAATGACCATGAAATACCCGGATGCCTCTTACCTCAGCCGTCCGGTGGGCGAGCAGCTCCTGAGCCACTTCGCACGCCGTGACGCCGTTCGTCATGCCACGCCGCTGCTGCCGTTCCGGCTCGCCGACCTCGTCGCACTGTTCCGCGCCGGCACCTCGGGCCGAAAGACGGTCTGATCCAGACCCCGGCCCGCCGCCATGAAAAAGGCCGCCCGATGAGGCGGCCTTTGTTTTGCCCGGAGTCTTGCCCGTCAGGGGTTCAAAGCGGTCCTGGCGGCATTTCCACGCTGCCGAACTCGGCTGACCGCGTGCCGCTGATCGGGCGATTGCTGGCGCCGAAATAGGCAAACGCCACCGACATCTTCACCGCCTCGGAATCATTGCGGCCCGCCGCGTGGAACAGCCCGCTATCAAACATCAGCACGTCGCCCCGGTGCAAGGCCAGCGGCATCGCGCCCTTGAGCAACGCCTGGCTGGCCGGATGGGCCTCCACCAGGAATTCGGCCGGATCGAGCTGTGCCGGGTCGAGCTTGGCGCGATGCGAACCGGGAATCACACGCAGCACGCCGTTGCGCTCGTCCTCGTCGCCCAAGGCCAGCCACACGGTGACCAGCTCCGGCTTCACGAACGACCAGTAACGCGTATCCCGATGCCAGCCGGTCTGGCTGCCGTAGTGCGGATGCTTGGTCATCACGCAGTTATGGTGGGCCAGCGTCAGGCGCGCGGGCTCGCCCAGCAGCGCCTCGACAGTCCCCACCACCTGCGGATGGCTGGCCCAGCGGCGAAACGCCTCATCGCGGCCGTAGGCCTGGCGCAGTCGCCTCACGGTATTGCCGCCCGTTTCCTGCCGGGTGGCAGGTGCACCGGGGTAGCCGAGATCGGCCTCGAACTCCACGGGCGGCACGGTGGCGGCCAGATGCTGGCGCGTCACGGCTTCCAGCGCCGCGCAGGTGGCTTCGCTGGCAAAGTTGCGCAGCACGATGTAGCCGCCCGCGTGAAATTCGCGGGCCAGGCTGGCCAGCGCCGCCTGGTCGGCCAGCGGCGCGGAGCAATCGAAATCGAGAGAGGCAGGCGCGCCAGACACGCGCAGTTGCGAAGCAGTCATTGCAGCAGCTAAGACGATTCTGAAAGTGGCACAAGTGCCAACAGCCCGATGATGCCAGAACCTGCGAGATCCGGCGCGGCCTGGCGCCCGATTCCGGTGCACTGGCCCACTGTCACCCCCATGCAACCGTGCGGAAACCCACTGTCCCGGGTGTCCTGCACGCCGCTACAATGGCCGGACCTTGCCGCACCGTAACGTCATCGCCCACCCCTTCTTGATGCCGCCATCGTGACTGCCCGACCCCGCATTACCGCCTCGCTGGCCGAGGCCCAGAACCAGCTTGGCCGCATCGTGCTGGGCAAGCCGCGCCAGGTGCGGCTGTCGCTGGCCTGCATGCTGGCCGGTGGCCACCTGCTGCTGGAAGACGTGCCGGGCGTGGGCAAGACCACGCTGGCCCACGCGCTGGCGCGCACGCTGGGCCTGCAGTATCAGCGGGTGCAGTTCACCAGCGACCTGCTGCCCGCCGACCTGGTAGGCGTTTCAGTGTTCATGCGCGATGCCGGCGACTTCCGCTTCCATCGCGGTCCCATATTTGCGCAGCTGGTGCTGGCCGACGAGATCAACCGTGCGCCGCCCAAGACGCAGAGCGCGCTGCTGGAAGCCATGGCCGAGCGCCAGGTCACGCACGACGGCGTCACCCATGCGCTGCCGGTGCCGTTTTTCGTCGTTGCCACACAGAACCCGCTGGAACAGATCGGCACGCACGCGCTGCCCGAATCCCAGCTGGACCGCTTTACCATGCGCGTATCGCTAGGTTATCCGGACCCCGCCTTCGAGCGCGTGCTTTACCTGGGCGGCACCACCGCCCCGGAAGCCACGGCCGTCATGGATGCCGAGCAGGTGGTGGCGCTGCAGGCCGCGGCCAGCCGCGTCTACGCCAGCCCGGCGCTGGTGGACTACGTGCTGGCGCTGGTGCAGGCCACGCGCAACGAACCGGGCTTCGTGGCCGGACTGTCGCCGCGGGCCGGCCTGGCACTGCTGGCCTGTGCACGTGCATGGGCACTGCTGGACCAGCGCGACATGGTGGTGCCGGAAGATGTGCAGGCCGTGTTCGCGCCGGTGGCCGCGCATCGGCTGCTGCCAGCCGGCCAAAGCGCCGCCCCGCTCGATCGCCTGCTGGCAAGCGTGGCGATTCCCTGAGCACCACGCGCCAAACGCCCCAACGCCCGCGCCACCATGCCACGCGCCTCGACGGCACCCCGTCCACGCCGCGCTGCGTCGGCCGCCATGCCGATACCGCGCCCGCGCCGGCCGCGCCTGCCCGTCAACGGCGTAGTCAGGCTGGACCGGCGCCACCTGTACATCCTGCCCACGCGCAGCGGACTGGGCTTTGCCTTGCTGTTGCTGGCAATGCTGACGACATCGCTCAACTACAACATCAGCCTGGGCTTTGCGCTGACGTTCCTGCTGGTGGGCATCGGCATGTCGTGCATGTGGATGGCCTATCGCAACCTGCTGGATCTGGAAATTTCCACGGGCGCGGTATCGCCCGCGTTCGCCGGGGATGCCGCCGTGTTCGCGCTGCATGTCGCCAATCACGAGGCGGGCGCGCGCATCGGCATCGAAGGCGTGACCGCATCGGGCCGGCCGGCCGACGCGGCCGCAGCCTTGACGCTCGACGGGCTGGAACAGGGCGCGCTGGCCGTTCACGTGGGCGCACCGCAGCGCGGCAAGCTGGCCCTGCCACGCGTCACCCTATCCAGCCGGTTTCCGTTCGGGCTGTTCCGTGTCTGGAGCTACGCGGACTTTCCGCTCGCCACCTTCGTCTACCCGGCGCCGGAAAGCCATCCGCCGCCGTTGCCGCTGATGGCCCGGCCCGATGACAGCGACGACGGCGCCATCGGCGTGGCCTCCGACGACGGCATCGACCAGTTGCGCAAATATCGCCCCGGCGATCCGCTGCACCGCGTGGCCTGGAAGCACAGCGCCCGCACCGGCCGCTGGTTGAGCCGCACCGGCCAGGTGGACCGGCAGCCCGGCTGCTGGATCGACTGGGACGCGCTACCGTTCGCCATGGATACCGAGGCACGCCTGTCGCGACTGTGCGCGTGGGTCCTGGCCGCCGGTGATCAGGTGGAAATCGGCTTGCGGCTGCCCGGCGTGGAAATCGCGCCCGGGCACGGCGCCGCCCATCGGCGCGCCTGCCTGGAAGCGTTGGCCGTATGGCCGGAGCGGCGCGCATCATGAAGGCGACGACATCACCCCGGTCGCTCGGGCACCAGGAACACGGCATGCTGATCGGGCAACTGGCGCTGGTGCTGGCGCCCCAGGCCCGCACGCTGCCGGTATCGATCAGCCTGCTGCTGGTATTGCTGCTGGCATGGCGCTGGCTGCTGTGGCGCCAGCGCGCGCCGCTGCCGTCAAAGCTGATCGTGGGCGTGGCGGCGGTGCTGGTACTGGGGATTGCGGCGGCGCTGGTCTGGCGCGGCGGCGGCAGCTTCGGACGCGAGCTGTGCGTGGCGCTGCTGGCGGCGTTCGTGATCCTCAAGCTGATGGAAACAAAGGCGTTGGGCGACGCCACGCTGGTCACGCAGCTTTCGTTCTACCTGCTGCTGACGCTGTATCTGGAGGATCAGCCGTTCTGGCTGGCGCTGTACAGCATGGCCATTGGCGCATGGATCCTGCGCAACTGGCTGCTGTTCCATCATCCCGAAGCGCGGGGGCGGCTGGCCATCTGGCCGTTGCTCGGCCGCATGGCGCTATTCGGACTGCCGTGGGCGCTGTTCCTGTTCGTGCTGTTTCCGCGCCTGGACCATCCGCTCTGGCGCCTGCCGCAATCGGAGAAGGCAGGACGCACCGGCATCAGCGACACGATGCGTCCGGGCAGCATTGGCGAACTGATCCGCTCCCCGGACGTGGCATTCCGCGCCGATATCGTGGGCGACCCGCTGCCCACCAGCGCGCTGTACTGGCGCGCCCGCATCCTGTGGGACTACGACGGCCAGGCCTGGCGGCCCGACGACTTGCCGCCGACACGATCGGCGCCGGGCTTGCGCGACGATGCCGGGGACAACGCCTCCGTTCCGCTCCCAACGAATTCTCCCAACGGCGCGCGCGAGTACAACGTGACGCTGGAGGCCACGCAGAAGCCGTGGCTCTATCTGCTGGACCGTGGCACGGCGGTATCGGACAGCCTGGCGGCGCAGATTTCGGCTGACGGCGAGTTCTTCGCGCGTTCGCCGGTGGACCGGCCGACGCGCTATCGCGCACAGTCGGTGCTGCAAGGCGTGTCGCAACCGCTGACGCGGCGCACGCTGCAGTTGTCGCTGGCCTTGCCGGAAGGCAACCCGCGCAGCCGCGCACTGGCTGCGGACTGGATGGCCACCTACTCCGATCCGTGGCAGCGCGTGCAGGCAGCCATGCGACTGTTTGCCGGTGCGCCGTTCGCCTATACGCTGTCTCCGCCGCCGTTGGGCAAGGCGCAGGTCGACAGCTTCGTGTTCGATACGCGGCGCGGGTTCTGCGAGCACTACGCCAGCAGCTTCGTGTTCCTGATGCGCGCCGCCGGCGTGCCGGCGCGCGTGGTCATCGGCTATCAGGGCGGCGAGTACAACCCGCTCGGCAAACACTATGTCGTGCGTCAGTCCGACGCCCATGCGTGGGCCGAGGTCTGGCTGGCCGACCGCGGCTGGGTGCGCGTGGACCCGACCAGCGCCGTCGCCCCAAGTCGCGTGGAAGAAGGCGTGGATGCAGCGCTGGCTGGCGAGGAACTGCAATCGCTGCGTGACCTGCGCGCGCCGGGCTGGCTGCGCGATCTGCGCTGGAGCTTCGACGGGCTGACCTACAAGTGGCAGCGCTGGGTACTGGAATACGACCGGGGCCAGCAGACACGGCTGCTGGAACACGTGGGGCTGGGAGACCGGCTGCCGCAGGTGCTGGCGGTTGGGCTGGCCGCACTCGGCCTGGCTGCATTGATTCCGATGTGGTTGCGCCGCCGTCGCCTCGACCCGGTACAGGCGCTGTACGAGCGCTACTGCGGGTTGCTGGCGCGGCATGGCATCGCGCGGGGCACATCCGAGGGTCCGCAAGACTTCGCGGCGCGTGCCGAAGCCGCCCTGCCAAGCGCCGCACCAGCAGTGCGAGCATTCACTGACCACTATGTGCGATGGCGCTACGGCGCGCCCGATGCCGCGACGCAGCCCGGCATCGTCGCTCAGTTGCGCCGGGCCCTGCGCGATTTGGGCCGAAGCCTGGGCAAGCGCTGACGGGGTCTGCAACTGTCCCGCCAGCAGTCCAGATCGTCCATGATTCAAACCTTGCGCGGCGCCGCGTCCACACATATAGTTTCATTTGAAATCATTTCAAATGAAACTATATGTCGTTCGAACGTCGCATTGACCGGTTCTGTGCCGAGCACCCCGAGGCACCACGCGACCTGATCCTGGCGTCGCGGCTGTTGCTGCGTTCGGCACGGCTGCTACGGCATCACATCGAGCGCGCGCTCGTGCCCTACGAACTGGATCTGAACCATTACCTGGTGATCAGCATGCTGGCCATCGACGCCAGCGAACCCACCATGCCATCGGAACTGGGCATGACGATCGACGCGACGCGCACCCAGATGACCCGCCTGGTCGATGGCCTGGAAGCACGCGGCCTGGTGCTGCGCAAGGCGTCGGCACATGACCGGCGCAGCCTGGAACTGACCCTGACGCCGGCCGCCCATGCCCTACTGGAACGCGCCGCGCGTGCCGTGCATGCCGCGTACGGCCAGGCGTTTGGGCCGCTGGGCAAAGACGGCCTGGCGGCGGCAACCCGCGAGTTGACGGCATTGCATCAGCATCTGGTCGCGCTGGAGGCGACCCGCGCGTGAGTTCAAGGGTGGGCCCCTGGCATCGGCTGCGTGCCAGTATGCGATGGCTGCGCTTGCTCAGTCATCGGCAGCGGCAGACGCTGCTGATGATGCTGCTAGCGCTAGCCACCGGCGTGGAATTCCTTGAAAACATCATGTTCGTGTTTGCGTCCAGCCATATCGTTGGCGGCATCGACGCAGACCCGCGCAGCTTCGCGCTGGTGCAGGCCGCCTATGCGGTGGGCAGCATGATGATGATCCTCAAGCAGCAATGGCTGGCGCAACGCTTCGGGTACCGGTACTACCTGACCGGATCGCTGCTGCTGTTCATGGCCGGCACGCTGGCCGCCGCAACCAGCACCGGATTGCCCCAGATGGTGGCCGCCCGCTTCATGCAAGGCGTAGGCGGCGGCGCGTTGTTCACAAGCTGCCGCATCCTGGTGAACCTGATGTTCGCCCCCGCCGACCGCCCGCGTGCGTCGCGCATCTTCATGCTCGGGATCTTCGGGGCATCGGCCATGGCACCGGCATTCGCCGCCGAACTGGTGGAGCACGGCGTGTGGCAGGACGTGTTCTACGGCGTGCTGCCGTTTGCCGCGCTGGCCGCCCTGGGCTGCTGGCTGCTGCTGCCCGACGCCGAACCAAGCGACGACCAGGAGGGCGCGGCCCTGGGGCCGCTGCTGTTGTTCGGCGTGGCCATCGTCGCGCTGCAGGCATCGATGACCGAGGCGCGCTTCGACATCTTCTCGCACCCGCTGCGTGTCGTGGTGGCGGCCGCCGTCGCCCTGCTGCTGCTCGGTTCGTTCCTGTGGCACCAGTGGCACCACGACTCGCCGGTGCTGCGGCTGCGCGCGCTGCGGCAACCCGTGTACATGACGGGTCTGGCGATGTACTTCGTGTACTACATGATCAGCAACCTGAGCAGCTACGTGTTCCCGATCTACGCGGAGCAGGCGCTGCGCTTTCCACTGGCGACCACCGGCTGGCTCAATACGCTGGCCGCGATCATCAGTCTGGCGGGCATCTGGATCTACCTGCGTGTGGCGCGCCGGCTCACGCACAAGAAGCCCGTGATGGTGACCGGCCTGCTGCTGATGGCCGCCGCCATGACGTACTTTTCCTTCATGTCACCGGACATCGGACCATCCGCCCTGATACCGGGACTGATCGCCAAGGGGCTGTTCGGTGTGATGGTCATCATTCCGATTGCCGGGCTGACCTTCCGCACGCTGAGCGACGACGACTTCGGGCACGGCTATCGCAGCAAGAACCTGGTGCGCCAGATTGCGAGCTCGTTTGCGTCGTCGCTGGGTGCCGTGCTGCTGCAGAATCGGCAATTCGCGGTGCACACGAGTCTGGTACATGCCGTGGGCCAACGCCCCGCCGAGGCCGAGAACTGGATGCATGCCATGCAATCGGTACTGGTGGCGCGCGGCTTCGATGGCGCGCAGGCGCATGCCGGTGCATTGGCGCAGATGGCGGCCATCGTGGACCAGCAGGCAAGGCTGATTGCCTGCCAGGATCTCTACCGTTTGATTGCCGCGATTGCGCTGGCGGCGGCGGTCTTCATGCTGGTACAGCGCCGGCTTGACTAGCCAGGCCTTGCACAGCGGGGAAAGAGGTGTACGCGTTGGGCGCCGGGGACGGCGCGGCAATGGCGGCGGTCATGCCATCGCGAAAACTCATGCACGCCCTGGGTCAGGCACGCGGTTCAAGCAAGTACGTTCAGAACAACGTCAGCTGGCGCATGCCAAAGCCGACCGTCTCTTCCACGCGCGTGCGGGCATGCAAAAGCGAGCCTTCGGCGCCGGAATAGTTGCCGGCCGCCCAGTGGTAGACCACAGGCAGATCACCGCGATCGGACAGGCGGACTTCGCCGAGCTTGTCGCCGCGTTCATTTCGGTAGTAGTGGGAGCGGTAGCCGCGTTCCCAATGGGGCGGGGCTTCCTTCTTGCGCCGACGTGCCGTCGACTTCCTGGTGACTGGCGTCAGACGCCGCGCCAGGTCAGTGCCCGGCGAGATGGGGGCGCGGGTGAAATCCAACTGCATAGACTTCCTTCTTCTGTCGATTCAGCAAGAACCAGAAGTGGTGACGTGAGTCACCACACGCTTCATGCATCGCAGTCGAGATGATACCCGCTCAAACGCTTAATTGGGGTGATTTGTCGCCCGGAATTCCGCTTCTGGCAAGGGTTTGCGGGCGTATACGCGTATACGTATACGCCCCCTGTATACCCGCCGTATACCTGCTCGCGGGTGTCCGCCGCAGCGTGTTGGTGTCGTGTTGAAGCTCAGCCGAGATCGAGCGGAATGAAGATTCGCGCATCGTCTCGCTGCACCAGCAACGCCACCTGCTTGCCCGATTTCGACACCAGCGCACGCAGTTGTTCGGCAGAGGAAATCGAGGTGCCGTTGAGCGACAGGATGACGTCGCCCGGCTGGATGCCGACACGTGCAGCGGGTCCGGCAACGTCTTCCACGACCAGGCCGCCGTCGATTCCGCTGTCGCGTTTTTCGGCCGGCGTCAGCGGACGCACCGCGAGACCCAGGCGCCCACCAGCTTCGCCGCCGGCCTTGGCTTGCGCCGTCGCGCTTTCCTTCACGGCGCCGATCCGCACGGTCAACGTCAGCGGCTCGCCTTTGCGGATTACCTTGAGATCGCTCTTGGTGCCGGGCTGCAGGTCTGCCACGTGCTCGGGCAGATCGCCGGAATGATCGATCACGTCGTTGCCGAGTTGCACGATCACGTCGCCGGGCTTCAGGCCAGCCTGCGCGGCAGGGCTATCGGGTTCAACCGAATTCACCAGCGCTCCGGCCGGCTTCGGCAGCTTGAACGACTGCGCCAGCGCCTGGTTGACTTCCTGCACTGAGATACCGAGGCGGCCGCGCGTCACCTTGCCGTGGGCCACGAGCTGCTGCTCGACCTTCTTCGCCACGTCGATCGGAATCGCAAACGACAGGCCCTGGTAGCCGCCGGTCTGGCTGTAGATCTGCGAGTTGATACCAATGACTTCGCCGCGCTGGTTGAACAGCGGACCACCCGAATTACCCGGATTTACTGCCACGTCGGTCTGGATGAACGGCACATACGTGTCATCGGGCAGCGATCGCGACTTGGCGCTGACGATCCCCGCCGTCACCGTATTCTCGAAACCATACGGCGAGCCGATGGCAAGGACGGGCTCGCCAACACGGATCTTTGACGGATCGCCCAGCTTCACGGTGGGCAGGTCCTTGGCGTCGATGCGGATCACGGCGATGTCGGTCTGCGGGTCGCTGCCCAGCACCTTGGCCTTGAACTCGCGGCGGTCGGTCAGCTTGACCGTGACCTCCGTCGCGTTGTCGACGACGTGGGCGTTGGTCAGGATCAGCCCATCGGAGCTGACGATAAAGCCCGACCCGAGACCCTTGACCAGTTGCGGCTGCTGGCTCTGCGGACCCTGCGGGCCGAAGCGCTTGAAGAACTGGAACAGCGGATCGTCCGGATCCATGCCCGATGGCACCTGTGCCGACGTACGCTGCGCGCGCGCCGTGACGCTGATGTTGACCACGGCGGGGCCGAACTGGTCGACTATGCCCGAAAAGTCGGTCGGGGTGGCTACCGCCATGGGCGCCGTCACCGCCGGCGCGGGGGCAGCGTATCCGGGCGTGATCGCGTCCTTCTGGAGGTAGGCATAGCCGCCGGCCAACGCAGCAAGCGCAGCAACACCGACAGCGGAGCGGACAAGAGTCTGGCGAATCATGGTGTTTTCCTTTCTGGATGATGGGCGGCGCCTCGAAGGGAGTGGCGCGACAGATGCATCCTAAGCAGCCACACTTAAACCAGACTTAAGGGTCTTCGATTCACGGCACCGTCAGCCTTTGATCCGACACCAGTCACCCCTATGCTCTATGAGATTGATCGAAAGTTTATCTTGCACACAATTAAATTGTGTATAAGATATAGTCATGACGACGCAGACAAATCTTCCCGGCACCGAGGATTGGCTGAAGCTGGATCAGCAGTTTTGCTTTGCGCTGTACTCGACATCGCTGGCGATGACCAAGGTCTACAAGCCCATCCTGGGTGAGCTTGGGCTTACTTATCCGCAGTACTTGGTCATGCTTGTGCTGTGGGAACACGGTGAATTGGCGATTTCGGAGCTCGGTGCGCGGCTTACCCTCGATTCGGGAACGCTGACGCCACTGCTGAAACGGCTGGAGTCTGCCGGGTTGGTACTACGCGAGCGCGACGCCAAGGACGAGCGTCGGGTGCTGGTGAGTTTGACGGAATCCGGTCGAGCGCTGCGAGCCAGCGCGGCCGGTATTCCTGAGAAGTTGGTATGTGCGATGCAGTGCTCGGTGGATGAGATCCAGGCACTGACAACGCGCTTGCATGGCTTACGGTCCACGCTCGAAACAGCGCGGTCGGAAGATTAACGGCCGGTCAGCCGGCATTTTTGGAACAGTCGCCCGCCCCCGGGCACCTTAGGAGAATGCAAATGAAATTGGAAAAAGTCCTGTACACCGCCCACGCATCGGCAACCGGTGGCCGCGATGGCCGCGCAACGTCGTCCGATGGCCAACTGGATGTCAAGCTTGCAGTGCCCAAGGAAATGGGCGGTGCCGGCAACGGACTGAACCCGGAACAACTGTTCGCGGCGGGTTACTCGGCGTGTTTCCTGGGCGCGATCCGCTTCGTGGCCGGTCAGCAGAAGATCACCGTTTCGCCGGACGCCAAGATCGAAGGCGCCGTCGGCATCGGTCAGATTCCGCAGGGCTTCGGCATTCAGGCGGAACTGAAGATCTCGCTGCCTGGCATGGACAAGGAAGCTGCCCAGAAGCTGGTGGAAGCGGCTCACCAGGTGTGCCCGTATTCGAATGCCACGCGTGGCAATATCGAAGTCACCCTGATCGTGGTTTGAGCACCTGTTCAAGCTCACAACCGATCGTAAAAACGCCGGCCCTTGGGCCGGCGTTTTTTATTTTGCGTCTTCGCTGTGCAGCAGGGTCGCGCACATAGCGCGCTTCTGTGCCGCAGTCATCCGCTTGGTTCGGATCTCGGCCTTCAGTGCCTCGGACTTGTTCGCGAATATCAACCAGCCCAGCAGACGTATTGGCTTGCGGGCGCGCGTGTATTTGGCGCCAATCCCTGCCACATGCTGCGCGTAGCGCCGCTGCACATCGGTGGTCACGCCGGTATAGATGGAATTGCCTTCGCACTCGAGCAGATAAAGAAACCATGGGGCTTCGCCATCAACGGCAATGCCACAGTTGGCTTCGGGCTCTTCGGTTTGTTGGGCGGAATCGGTGTCGACGGTCATTTTGACGCCGATGATACGCACTGTTTTCCGAGCGCGCAAAAGCAAAACCCCCAAGCTTTAGGGCTTGGGGGTTCTGGGTATAAGAGCCTGGCGATGACCTACTTTCACACGGGTAGTCCGCACTATCATCGGCGCAAAGTCGTTTCACGGTCCTGTTCGGGATGGGAAGGGGTGGTTCCAACTCGCTATGGTCACCAGGCATTGAGGGGTTGCTGCGCTGACAGACGTCAACGCAGCGAATTGGGTGTAGTAAAGGGGGTTGTGGCTGTATGCCTGTGGCACACGCGGACTCTCAGAGTCCTACCAGGTAAAACACACTGGTTATAGGATCAAGCCTTACGGGCAATTAGTACTGGTTAGCTTAACGCATTACTGCGCTTC
>NZ_BPUO01000004.1 GCF_022179805.1 Cupriavidus pauculus
GATACTTTTGAAGCAACACTGAAGACCCGAAGTCCTCAGCGGCGTTCGCCATCAAGCGCCCACACTTATCGGTTGTTTGTTTGTTAAAGAACTTCAGCGACCGGCTTTGCCGTTCGCTGTCGCTGCGTCCCTGACGTTGCCGTCATTTCGTCGCAGCGGAGAAACGAGATTATGCAGAGCATCCAGCGTTTCGTCAACAGTTTGCAGAAACTTTTTTCTGCCGGTCAGCGCTGCAAACCTTCTGCACCACCAACCACCGCCAACCCCTCAACCCTTGTCGCTGCTGCGTTTGCAGTGCGCTTCGTGTTGCGAGGGGGCGAATATTAGACCGCTTCCGTGCAGCGCGCAAGCCCTTTGTCATCAAACCGCCAAATTAATTTGAATGGGGTGTCTGGCGCACTTTCGGGCAGGCTCCATCTGCACTGTATAGAATCAGGACTCCCCGGCCGACGGCCACCTCACAGGAAGACTACGAATGACAATCCAAGCCAAATGGCTGGCCGACTCCGGCTCAAGCGTCTGCGATCTGGGTAATGGCACTGCGCGGTGGCAAGCGGATCTTGATGCCCCCATGGGCAACCCCGCCATTCCGAACCCGCACGACCTGCTCGATTCCGCGCTGGCAGCGTGCACGACGCTGACGCTGCAGATCTACGCAAAGCGCAAGGGCTACGATCTGCGGGAGATCCAGGTCAGCGTTGGCCACGAGGAGACGCAAGGATCCTACAAGCTGATCCGCCACATTGAATTGCAGGGCGATCTCGCGCCCAACGTTCGCGAAGACCTGCTGCGCGTGGCCAACAAGTGCCCGGTGCACAAGTCTCTGAGCGCGCAGATCACGATCGACACCACACTGGCAGCCTGATCGATCAATGAAAGCATTGATCATTCAAATGATAATCGTTATCATTTGAACTCTCGGGTTTTTGACACGACCTGAGTCAGCAAATGGGTTACCGGACACGCCACGTGTCCGGGCTTTTTTCCCATAGGTATCCGCCTCTCCTCCTCGGCCAGTCTGTCAGCCGACGTCATCTTCCTGTCCCACGAGGCGCGCAACGTTATTGCATCGCGCGAGCCTGTTCGCTTTCTCGGCATCCACCTGACACGGGAGACATTTCCAAACTTTGTTCGATGGCCCACGAAGGCAGCGCTTCCGTGAGTCGCATGCTGCACTTCAACGCTTTGTCGGCCATTCATCGGGGCTTAACATGAAGCCAAAACAGAACATGGGGCGCACAAGTCAGGGAAGCATCGGGAGCGGGGACATTTTGGCGAATTTCATGGAAGAGTATTGCGCGCGCATCCGCCGAGGCGGTGTTCGCGGGATAGCGGAAAAGCCGGTCGTAGTGGATGAGGACGGGACCTACGTAATGAAGTACGTGCCGTTCGAGCATCGCAACGAGCACGCGCGGCTGGTGCTGGTCAGTACCACGCCAGGCCACACGCATGTGCAACTGGCTGCCACGCTGACGGCCGAACTGCTGCGCGAGCACACGCCCGGGCGGGTCATCCAGCGCGAGCAGAAGCGCCGGGTGGAACTGGGCGGCAAGATGGTTCGGCCCAACCTGATCCGCATGCTGGACCATTTCCGCGTGCCGGAGCTGATTGGCCAGCCGCACGCCGCCGCGCTCTGGAACGAAGGGTTCGAAACCATCCAGCCGCTGGCGCTGTTGCCGCACGCCACCACGCGCCGTGGCCTGGCTTTCGACGGTACGCTGGACGAACTGCTCGATGTGCCCATGCTGCGCATGGTGTTCGACCACCTGTTCCTGTCCGCCCTGAGGCAATGCAGACCCGATGCCCTATATATAGCGCTAGGCCGCACCGCCTTTGCCGGCCTGCAGCATGCGGCCAGCCAGGGGCTCATCAAGCGCGATGCGATGCTGGGCATGATGCCGGTACCGGCGCGCGCCGGCAGCATGGTGCGGTACTTCCTGCGTGAAATCGGCGAACGGGACCTCTCGCCCAATGATCCGGTGCGCCATCGGATCGACTGGCTCGACGCCGCGCACGCCCAGATGGAAGCCGGCGTCCGGCGAATCCGGGCCGCCGCCGCGCCATCTACACAGCCCGACCGCCTCATCGCCTGACCGCACCGCGCCGATTGTGCCGAATGCCCCACCTCGGTGGGGATTAGCGCACCTGCCATGTGCCGATAACACTTCTTGAGGAATCTGACCTCCTCGCATTCCCGATTAGCGGCCCCTCGTCATGCACGGCGGGTCGCAATTTTTTTGGGCGCCACGGATCCCCCACGGATCCCCATTCCGGCGCCCGCTTGCCGCTAACTGTTCTAGACCTAGCGCAGAAATCTTCCACTTGCGGAAATTTCCTACAGAAATTGCGGAAGCGTCGCATTTCCGTCCGCAATGGCGCTCCATATACTGGTTCGCCACAAGGAACGCGTCCGGCACCGTCCGTCGGCAATGCGAACAAGGCATGACAACCATTCTGATCGTCGACGATCATCCGGCATTGCGCCTCGCGCTGCGCGCCCATCTCTCCCAACTGGATGGCGTCGAGCGCATACATGAGGCCGACGATGGCCTGACGGCCGTAGAAATCGTAGGACAGTGCAAACCCGATCTGGTCATTCTGGATCTGGACCTTCCCCGTCTCAGCGGACTCGAAGCCGTGCCGCGAATGCGGGCCCTCTGCGCCTCGGTACGTGTGCTAGTGCTGACGGCGCAGGATCCCGAGCCGTTCGCCGCCCGGCACTGCATGCGGGCGCGCAAGGCTTTGTCAGCAAGACACAAGAGCTGGATGCGATCGTGCGCTGCGCGCAAAGCGTGCTGGGCGGCTTTACGGTGTTCCCCGCGGGCACTCCACGCGAACTGCCTCGCGATACCCAGTCGGAAGACGACTCCAGCGGCATGCGCAAGCTTACCGAGAAGGAAATGGAGATTCTCCGCATGCTGGCGCGCGGCATGGCCAACAAGGCGATCGGCAAGGAGCTGTTCATCAGCAACAAGACCGTCAGCAGCTACAAGACCCGCATCATGTCCAAGCTCGGCGCCGAATCCCTGGTGGACCTGATCGATTTTGCGCGCCGCAGCCGGTTGGTTCCATGAAGCCTGGCGGTGCCTTCGTCCATCTCACTGACGACGAACGCCGGGCCATCGGCATCGCCGTCGCAGGCGCCGCATGCCACGACGTCACCGTCCAGGCCATGCTCGTGGCGCGCCTGCAGGATGCCAACACGACCGACCTGGCCGACCTGCGCCGCGCCGTGGCCCGGCGCGACTGGCCAGGTGTGCAGCGCAGCGTCCATCGCATCAAGGGAAGCGCCGCCCTGGCGCGGTGCGCCACGCTGGTGGCGGCCGGCAAGTCGCTGGAGTCTGCGGCAACCCCTGGCAATGCCGCTGTGGTCAACACACTGTTGCCGCGCTACACCGCTATCCTGAAGGAATTCGATGCCACACTGTCGGCATTGCGTCCCGGCCGGGGCAAGACAGCCCTGCCGCACGACGACGGCGTGCCATCTTCAACGAATTTGAAGTAAGCCTGCGCTTCGATTGCGTGCACGCGAATCAATGCACTGGCACACTGTGAACCGGTTCCGGCTGCCCCCTTTTTCAACACCGCCGGCCAACAACCACATTGCGGGAGACATGTCGTGGGTGATCTGCAGGCCTTGCTCGATAGCCATGGGCTGAGTCTGGTATTCCTGAGCGTGCTGGCCGAACAGGCCGGCCTGCCGGTACCGGCGTATCCGATGCTGTTCGTGGCCGGCGCCCTGTCGATGCAGGACAGTGGCCCCTCGATCGGCGCCGTGCTGTTTGCGGTGATCGCCGCCTGCCTGATTGCCGACAGCGCCTGGTACTTCGCCGGCAAGCGGCTGGGCCAGCCGATGCTGCGCACGATCTGCAAGGTGTCGCTGTCGCCGGATACCTGTATTCGCCAGACCCAGTCCCTGTACCTGCGCGTGGGCCCGCGCTCGCTGGTGTTCGCCAAGCTGCTGCCCGGCGCGGGTGCGCTTTCCACCGCCATGGCGGGCATGACGGCCACGCCGTTCCTGAAATTCCTGTTCTACGACACGCTCGGCGCATTGGTGTGGGCTGGCGGGGCGCTGTTGGCTGGCGTGGTCTTCAGTGATTTCGTCGACACCATCCTGGCCGCCTTCAGCGCCTACGGACACATCGCCGTGATGATTGCGCTGGCGGGATTCGCGCTGTTCGTCGCCTGGCGATTCTGGCAGCGCTGGCGCCTGCTGCGCCGCACCGGACGCATTCCCCGCATGACCGTGATGGAGCTGGAACAGCGCCGCGGCGTCATGGAGCGGCCCGTGGTGGTGGTCGATGTCCGCGCCAACGGCCCCACGCCGATCGAGCGCATTCCCGGCGCGCTGGTCATGGAAATGCATGCCCCGTTCAAGGCGCTTGCCGATCACGACAAAGCCAGCGACATCGTCGTCTACTGCGCCTGCCCGCACGAAATGTCCGCCGCCGTGCTGGCGGAGCGGCTGCGCTCGGCCGGCTTTGCGAACACCTTTGCGCTGGCCGGTGGCTTCGACGAATGGAAGCGCCTCCAGGGCGTGCTGACCCCCTCGGCGGGCAGCGCCGCCGACGCGCCGGAACAGGCCGCCGCACACTAACCTTGCACTAACCTCACACCAGCCTCGGATTTGCCGCCGGGCCGCCACGGCCGTGGCGGCCGCCTTCTATACTGGCCCCAGACGGTCTGTGCGCGGAGGGCGGCATGCCGGGCGACGACAATGGCTGGGACGACGAAGCCGCGCGCGTGGCGCAACGACGCCATGCACGGAACCCGGTTTCAGATGGCGGGCGCAATAGCCTGCTGGCGGGCGCCATTGCGATCCGCAACTGGCTGGCGATGCAATGCGCGATCGGGAGCGTGCTGTTGACCGTGCTGGCGCTTCTGGCACTGGCTCTTCATCTTGTCACCGGTGCGTGGCCAGCGGTGGGTCGCGACGAAATGGCCCTGCTGTACACGGCGCGCCGCGCCGTCAACGAAGACCTGCCGGCCATCTGGTGGAGCGAATACCTGTGGCTGCCGCTGGGGTCCGCCCTACTTTTTGCCGTACCGCCCGCCTTGGCGTACTGGCTTGTCTATCCACGCCACGCCGACGCCAGCCGGCCGACTCGCCTGCTGGCGCGGGCCGCGCTGCTAGCCAGCATCGCCGGCGCGCTGGTACTGCTGGAAACCTTCAAGACCGCCATCCTGATCTGGCTCGGCGTGGCAACCTGCCTGGTGATCCTGCTACCCGCGCCGCGCAATGTCGCCATGTACCGGATACGTGTGACACGCGCCCTGCGGGGCGCCGTTGCGCTGACGGCGGTGCTGGCCGCGCTGGGCGTAGCCGACACGGTTGCCCGCACTTCCTATCTCTATGCATCGATGGCCGCGCAGCCCTGGAGCATCGCGGTACCCGCCGGCATGGCCGTCGCACTGGCCTGGTTGCTTCACCTGCTGTTGTCACGCCGCGACCGGCCGCTGCCGCTACAGGCCGGCGCCGCCATGGTGCTGGCGCTCATGCTGGTCATATCGTGGTCGTGGATCGTGCTGTGGGTGCGCTGGGACGGCGGCGAGCCGGTGGACTGGCTGGTCTTCGGCAAGGCCTGGACCACGTCATCGCTGGTCTGGCTGGCGTCGGTGTCGCTACTGGTGTCGGTGATCGTGGGGTGCTTTGCGACGAGGCTGACCGCCCAGGGCCGGCATCTTGTCACCGGGCCGCTCACGGCGCGACTGTTCGGCGTGGCCCGATGAGGCCCCACGGGCAGCAGGGCTTCTTTGGCGGCACCAGCACGATCATGCCGGTGTGACTACCATAGCCCGTCCCTGCATCGAACGACGTGCGGCCCACGCCGCGCGCGAGAAGCCATGATTCCTTATTCCCTGCTCGATCTTTCGCCAATCGCGGAAGGCAGCAACGCCGCCCAGGCCATGCACAACTCGCTGGACCTGGCCCGGCACGCCGAACGCCTGGGCTATCGCCGCTTCTGGCTGGCAGAGCACCACAATATGCCCGGTATCGCCAGCGCCGCCACGGCCGTGCTGATTGGATACGTGGCCCAAGGTACCTCGACGATCCGCGTCGGCTCGGGCGGCATCATGCTGCCGAACCACTCGCCGCTGGTGGTGGCCGAGCAGTTCGGCACGCTGGCGTCGCTGTATCCGGGCCGGATCGACCTGGGCTTGGGCCGCGCACCGGGCTCCGACCAGGCCACGGCGCGCGCGCTGCGCCGGCATCTCGACCACGATACCGCCGACAGCTTTCCGCAGGACGTGGAAGAACTGCAGGCGTATTTCGAGGAGGTGCGTCCCGGCCAGCGCGTGCGGGCAGTGCCGGGGGCCGGACTGAAGGTGCCGCTGTGGCTGCTTGGCTCCAGCCTGTTCAGCGCCCAGCTTGCGGCCGCCATGGGCCTGCCGTTTGCCTTTGCCTCGCATTTCGCGCCGGGGTTCATGCGCCAGGCCGTGGACTTGTACCGCCGCACCTTCCGCCCATCCGAGCAACTGGACCGCCCGCATGTGATGCTGGGCCTGAACGTGTTCGGCGCCGACACCGGCGACGAAGCGCGCCGGCTGTTCAGCTCTCTGCAGCAGCAATTCCTGGCACTGGTGCGCGGCACGCCTGGCCAGCTCAAGCCGCCCGTCGACGACATCGACCGCCTGTGGGATACCAGCGAAGCCGACCACATCCGCCGCTCACTGGCCTGCTCAGTGGTAGGCAATGCCGACACGTTGCGCGACGGTATCCAGCGCTTTGTCGACGACCTGCGTCCCGACGAGCTGATGCTGACCGGCCAGATCTACGATCACCAGGCGCGGGTGCGCTCGTTCGAGATGGCGGCCGAAGCGATGCGCGCGTTGCAGCCCACACCGGTCATCTGACCGGCACCATGAAAAAACCGCGGCCTGGCCGCGGTTTTTTTATCGCTGAAGGGTGCTCAGACCCGCGCGAGCTGGAACGCCGAGACCGCGCGCATCATCGAGTCGGCCTGTTCGGCCAGCGACTGCGCGGCTGCCGCCGCTTCTTCCACCAGCGCGGCATTCTGCTGCGTCACCGAATCCATCTGCGTCACGGCCTGGCCCACCTGCTCGATGCCGGTGCTCTGCTCGGCCGACGCCGCGCTGATCTCGCCCATGATGTCGGTCACGCGGCGCACGGCGCTGACCACTTCGTGCATGGTCTCGCCGGCCTTGGTCACCAGCGTCGAGCCGTTGTCCACCTGGGCCACCGAATTGTCGATCAGCGTCTTGATTTCCTTGGCGGCGTTGGCGCTGCGCTGCGCCAGGCTGCGCACCTCGCCAGCCACCACGGCAAAGCCACGACCTTGCTCGCCGGCACGCGCCGCTTCCACGGCGGCATTCAGCGCCAGGATGTTGGTCTGGAAGGCAATGCCCTCGATCACGCCAATGATGTCGACGATCTGGCGCGACGCCTGGTTGATCTCGCCCATCGTTGCCACCACTTCGCTCACCACCTCGCCACCGCGATTGGCGATTTCCGAGGCGTTCACGGCCAGTGCACTGGCCTGACGCGCGTTGTCGGCGTTCTGGCGGACGATGCCGGTCAGCTCCTCCATGCTCGAAGCGGTCTGCTCCAGCGCCGACGCCTGTTCCTCGGTACGTTGCGACAGGTCGTGGTTGCCGGCGGAAATCTGGTTGGTCGCGGTGGCGATGGAGCTGGCCGCGCCACGGATATCGCCCAGCGTCACCGACAGGCGGTGCTGCATTTGCTGCATCGCCGCCAGCACGCTGTGGTCGTCGTTGGCACGCACCTGCACCGGCACGGTCAGGTCGCCGTGCGCGATGCGCGTCACGGCTTCCACCGCGTACGCCGGCTCACCGCCCAGGCTGCGCTTGACGGTGCGCATGATCATGCCCATCACCGCCGCGATCAGCGCGCCGATCAGCAGGGTGCTCAGGAACGCGTTGATCAGGTTGGAGCGGAAGGCGTCCTCGATATCGATCAGGAACACGCCGGTGGCCACGAACCAGTCCCAGTCGGCCACGTAGCGCGCGTAGGTCAGCTTGCGCTGCGGGTTCTCGGTGCCGGGCAGGCGGCCGCGATACATCGAGAAGCCGGCGTCGGGGCCCGTGGTACGGCGCGCACCCTCAAGGATGGCGCGGTACACGTACACGCCGTCGGGGTCCTTGAACTCGCCCACCACGTTGCCTTCGGTCTGCGGCAGGCCCGGGTTCAGAATCACCTGCGGCTTGGAGTCGACGATGAACAGGTAGCCGTTCTGGCCAAAGCGCATCGCGCGCAGCGCGTCCTTGGCGGCCTTCTGGGCGTCTTCCTTCGACATCGTGCCCTTGGCGGCTCGCTCGGCATACAGCTTGACGATGCCCTCGCCCGTGGCCACCAGCGACTGCAGGCCGTCGCGGCGCTCCGCCATCATCACCGATTTGGCGTGGAACGCGTTCCAGGTGCCGAGCGCAAGCAGCAGCACCCACATGACGGCAAGCGCCGCCCAGAGTTTGGCATTGAGGGTAAGTCGGTTCATGATGCGACAGGCTGAGGTCTACGGGAAATCTTCGAAGAGGCCTCAGAGATAACGGCATGACCGGCGCGGCTATTTAGCACGAGACTGGCGCAGCGCCGCCGTCGCGCGGAAAATGCAGGATCGGCCGCACACCGGCGTGCGGCCGGGCAACCCCCGATGAGGTGCCATGACGGCCATGACTTCCACGATGTTTTCGTTCGTCGATCCCGATCCCGCCGAATCAGACCCGCTGCAGGGCGAACTGGCGCTGCTGGACCACGCCGCCCGCATCGGACCCGTGGCCCAGCTCTGGGAGGCGCCGTTGTCGCTGGTGATGCCGCGCAGCTACCTGCGGCAGCCTGGCATCGAGGGCGCCCGCGCGGCCTTTGCCGCCAAGGGCTGCCCGGTGTGGTTGCGGATGTCGGGCGGCGGCCTGGTGCCGCAGGGACCGGGCATCCTCAACGTGAGCCTGGCCTATGCCGTGCCCAAGGGGGCCGCCACGTGGATGGAACCGGTGTACCTGCATCTGTGCGAAGTCATTGCCGCAGGCTTGCGCGAACTAGGCGTGGAAACGCACTGGCAGGCGGTGGAAGGGTCGTTCTGCGACGGCCGCTTCAACCTTGCCTGGGGACCGTGCGACCGGGCGCGCAAGATCGCCGGCACCGCCCAGTACTGGCGCCGGGCGCCGGCCGACGTGCAGACGCCGGACGGCCAGCGCCATCTGGTGCTGGCCCACGCCATCCTGCTGGTGGATGCCGATCCCGTGGAAATCAACGCGCGCGCCAACGCGTTCGAGGCAGCCATCGGCAGCGGGCGGCACTACGATCCGGCCAAGGTGGTCAGCGTCAGCGAGGCCGCCGGGCTGGACGATGCCAGCGGGCTCACGGCGCGGGTGTCGGCCGCCATCCAGGCCGCCATTGCCGCCTCCACGCCACCCGGAAACTGAGCGCCGTCGCCCTACCCGTCGCCCTATTGTGCGGGCTTGAATTCGATATCGCCGTACCAGGCGCGCGCGGTGGCGCCCGTATTGTCGGTATCGGTCAGGATGCCGTAGCCGGTGAGCTTGCCCGGCGCCTCGTGAAAGACCTTTTGGAAGTCGCTCGCCACGTTGCGGCGCAGGCTCTGCCATTTGCCAGGCTCGCCGCCGACCACGATCATCTGCACCCGGCTGGTATGCGGATTGGCGATGACGGTGCCCACGGGCGCGCTGGTGGTCCAGATATACATCAGCGTGGCGTAGGGCAGTTTTTCGCCGGCCGCGCTGGCTGCCAGTGCTTCCGCGCGTTCGCCGATCGACAGGTTGCCGCTACGGCCGTCGAAGAAGAACACCAGCCGGGCCGGCGCATCTTCCTTGTCCGCCACGCTGTTGTCGGCGCCCGGAATGGCGGCGTCCACCTTCCAGCGCCATGCCACCACCGGCGTACTGGACAGGTCGACATCGCCGTCATGCACGAGCCCCGACGCCGAGCCGTTGGCGTCGGCCTGCAGCACCGTGGTACCGTTGCTGGCCACCAGTGCGTAACGCGTGGGCTTCTTGCCGGAGACCACGGGCCGGTTCTGCCAGCCGCCGGGCAACGCGCCGCCGGGCTTGCCGGCGGAGAACGCCACACCGGCGTCGTCGGCTTGCGCCGGCACGGCAACGCACCAGAGCAGAAGGCAAGGCAGGACTGCAAAGCGAGGGCGCACCATGGAAGCCACCTTCCTGTGTGGGTGGAGCGTTTTTTCGAATGTCCCCCAATTCTAGGCAGCCCGCCAGCATCATGCCGTGAGCCGCAGGCTGATTGCGCGATAGGGCGCGCGCTGACAACAACCGCAACAACCAACTGAGAGCGTTGCGCATGGCGTTGCTGATCGAGGTCGTCGGCTGGCTGTTCGTGGAACTGATTTTCTATACCGTGTTCTATGCCATCGGCTGGGTGGCCTTGATGGCCGTGACGCTCGGCCGGTATCCGGGCCACTTCGAGGTCCGCTGGCGGAGTCCGGACGGCCTAGTCGATGCCGAACTGGTGGCCCTGGCCGGACTGCTTGTCACCGTGGCCGCCGTCATCGCCTTTGTCTCGCTCACGAAATAGCCTTGCACATCACATCATTGCTACGCCTTCGGCGCACCGCCTCACTCGCCACCGCCGCGCTGGCGCTGTCGGGCTGCGCGCTGGGCCCGGTCACCCCGCTGCCCCCAGAAACGGCCGCCCAACTGCCACCAGTGCGCTTCCTGCTGACGTTCGACGACGGTCCGGACACCGGTCCCTATGGCGGCACCCCGCTGATCCTGCGCCAACTAGCCGACAATCCGGTCGCGCCCGGCGTCAAGGCGATCTTCTTCGTCCAGACCGAACACCCGCGCCGTGGCGGCGGGCCGGAAGGCCGTGCCCAGATGCACGATACCTGTGCACAGGGCCAACTGATGGCCGTGCATAGCGGCATGGTCCAGGGCCACGTCCCGCACACCAAGCTGGCGCCCGACGTCCTGGCGGCGTCGCTGCGGCGCGGGCAGGCCGATATCGCCGCGCAGTGCGGGCAGGCGCTGGCCGTAGTGCGGCCGCCCGACTGGGCCTACAGCGCCGGCACCGAGGCCGTCTACCGCCAGGTAGGGCTTGGCATGCTGATGGCCGACGCCAATGCGCGCGACGGCAAGATCTACGGCTGGACCATCAGCCTGCGCCGACGCCCGCACATGCGCCACGAACTCGAACGCGTGGGCCAGGCCATGGCGGCGCACCGCCTGCCGGCCGTGGACGGCGTGACGCCGGTGATCGTGGCCTTCCACGATCCCAACGGCTTCACCGCGTCGCACATGACCGACTACCTGCAGATTCTGGTGGATACCGCACGCGACAATGGCTTGCCACTGGCCGACCCGCCGTTCTATACCGATACTCAGGAAGCTGCGCGTGCGGCGCTGGCGCGCGCCCAGGCAGGCGTCTACGCACGCCAGGGCTGGCCCTGAGTCGTCGGATACGGTCGCGAAATCGCCGCCATGCCTTATGCCGCATGGGGGAATACGGGCGCGGCGCGGAAGTGCTACGCTAACGGCCCGTGGTGCCCTTACCAGGAGAAACACCGTGCCCCGCAAGACCCCCATCGAACGCTACCGCAACATTGGCATCAGCGCCCATATCGACGCCGGCAAGACGACGACCACCGAGCGCATCCTCTTCTACACCGGCGTGAATCACAAGCTGGGCGAGGTGCATGACGGCGCGGCCACCATGGACTGGATGGAGCAGGAGCAGGAGCGCGGCATCACCATCACGTCCGCCGCCACCACGGCGTTCTGGAAGGGGATGGCCAACAACTATCCCGAACACCGCATCAACATCATCGATACGCCGGGCCACGTCGACTTCACGATCGAGGTGGAACGCTCGATGCGCGTGCTCGACGGCGCCTGCATGGTCTACGACGCCGTGGGCGGCGTGCAGCCGCAATCGGAAACCGTCTGGCGCCAGGCCAACAAGTACAAGGTGCCGCGCATCGCGTTCGTCAACAAGATGGACCGCGTGGGCGCCGACTTCCTGCGCGTGCGCGACCAGATCGTGAGCCGCCTCAAGGGCAACCCGGTGCCGATCCAGATTCCGATCGGCGCCGAGGACCACTTCCTTGGCGTGGTGGACCTGGTCAAGATGCAGGCCATCGTCTGGGACGATGACAGCCAGGGCGTGAAGTTCGAATACCAGGACATTCCGGCCAACCTGAAAGCGCTGGCGCAGGAGTGGCACGACAAGATGATCGAGGCCGCCGCCGAGGCCAGCGAGGAACTGCTGGAGAAATACCTGGGCGGCGAGACGCTCAGCGAGGCCGAGATCAAGGCCGCGTTGCGCAAGCGCACCGTGGCCGGCGAGATCCAGCCCATGCTGTGCGGCAGCGCGTTCAAGAACAAAGGCGTGCAGGCGATGCTCGACGCCGTGATCGACTACCTGCCGTCGCCCGTGGACGTGCCCGCCATCCTGGGCCATACCGAGGACGACAAGGAAGCCGAGCGCCACCCTAGCGATGACGAGCCGTTTTCCGCGCTGGCGTTCAAGATCATGACCGACCCGTTCGTCGGCCAGCTGATCTTCTTCCGCGTGTACTCGGGCGTGGTCAATTCCGGCGACACGGTCTACAACCCGGTCAAGTCCAAGCGCGAGCGCCTGGGCCGCATCCTGCAGATGCACGCCAACGTGCGCAACGAGATCAAGGAAGTGCGCGCGGGCGACATCGCCGCCGCCGTGGGGCTGAAGGAAGCCACTACGGGCGACACGCTATGCGACCCGGACAAGGTCATCATCCTGGAAAAGATGTCGTTCCCCGAGCCCGTGATCTCGCAGGCCGTGGAGCCGAAGACCAAGGCCGACCAGGAAAAGATGGGCATCGCGCTGAACCGCCTGGCGCAGGAAGATCCGTCGTTCCGCGTGGCCACCGACGAGGAGTCGGGCCAGACCATCATCTCGGGCATGGGCGAGCTGCACCTGGAAATCCTGGTGGACCGCATGAAGCGCGAGTTCGGCGTGGAAGCGTCGGTGGGCAAGCCGCAGGTGGCGTACCGCGAGACCATCAAGGGCTCGGCCAAGGACGTGGAAGGCAAGTTCGTCAAGCAGTCGGGCGGCCGTGGCCAGTACGGCCACGTGGTGCTGAACGTCGAGCCGCTGACGCAAGGCGGCGGCTATGAGTTCGTCGATGCGATCAAGGGCGGCGTGGTGCCGCGCGAATTCATCCCGGCCGTGGACAAGGGCATTCGCGAAACGCTGGAATCGGGCGTGCTGGCCGGCTACCCCATCGTCGACATCAAGGCGACGCTGGTGTTCGGTTCGTACCATGACGTGGACTCGAACGAGAACGCGTTCCGCATGGCTGGCTCGATGGCGTTCAAGGAAGGCATGCGCCGCGCCAAGCCGGTGCTGCTGGAACCGATGATGGCCGTGGAGGTGGAGACGCCCGAGGAATTCACCGGCAACGTGATGGGCGACCTGTCGTCGCGGCGCGGCATCGTGCACGGCATGGAGGACATCGCGGGCGGCGGCGGCAAGCTCGTGCGGGCGGAAGTACCGCTGGCGACGATGTTCGGCTATTCCACGTCGCTGCGCTCGCTCACCCAGGGGCGCGCCACGTTCACGATGGAGTTCAAGCACTATTCCGAGGCGCCGGCCAACGTGGCCGAAGCCGTGATCAGTTCGCGCAAGGCCTGACCTTCCGCGCATTGGCTTGCATGCAACGTGGCCCGGCAGCCTGCGGTTGGCGGCCCGGCCACGGCAGTACCCCGGTTCGTCACATGACGGTGGCACGATGTGCCGCCATCCCCTCTTCGCAACGGCAGGAGCGCATCATGATGGCATTTCTCGGTACGGTATTCGTGGGCCTGATCGTCGGACTGATTGCACGGGCCATCAAGCCCGGCGACGACAAGATGGGATGGATCATGACGATCATCCTGGGTGTACTGGGCGCCCTGGCGGCTGGCTATGTGGGTCGCGCGGCGGGCTTCTATCAGGCGGGCGAACCGGTGGGCTGGATCGCCTCGATCATCGGCGCCATCGTCCTGCTATTTATCTACGATCTCGTGCGTCGCAAGCGCTAGGCCGCCGGAAGGTGCGTCCGCCGGCGATTCCAGCAACGTGAGCGTCGGCGCCGCACTGTCGCGGCAGCGTAGCAGCGTGGCATCGCCGCCTGGCGACGCCATGGCCGTGATCTGCGGCGACAGCGAACGCAGCACGCGCACGGCCAGTGCACTGGTGAACGAATAGCGCGCCGCGTATGGCTCGCGCACGTGCACCGTCACCGTACCGAAATACCGCTCGCCAATGACGAACACGAACGTGGCCGAGCGGTTCACCGCCCGCGACGAAATCACGCGCCCGCCCGGGCCATAGGTCTGGAAGCGCTGGTCGCCGGTACCGGTCTTGCCGCCGACCTGCAGCGGCGCACCCTGCGGCTGCCCCTTGCGATTCAGCGGCACGAACGCGCCATTGATCGACTTGGCCGTGCCGGCCTGCACCACATCGAACATCGAACGCCGCACCAGCGTGGCAATCTCCACCGGAATCAGCGGCTTGCCCGGCTGCGGCCGCAGGCTGTAGGTGGTGGCATACGGCGTCTGGCCGGCAAAGGCCAGCGTGCGCACCGCGGCCGGCTGCGCATCCACGCCGTTGTTCAGGATGATGCCGGCCAGTTCCGCCAACGCCGCCGGACGATCGCCCGAGGCACCGACCGCGCTGGCATACGACGGCGTCAGCGATTCGAACGGATAGCCCAGCCGTTGCCAGCGCCGGGCGATCTTCTCGAAGGCCTCGCGTTCCAGCAGCGTGCGGATGCGGGCATCCTGCCCGAGCTTGCTGCGCGTCTTGAACAGCCAGGCGTACACGGTCTGGCGATCGGGCTCGCTGGCTTCGAGAATTTCCTTGAGCGTGGCATCGGGATGCTTGCCCAGGTACTCCATCATCCACAGTTCCAGCGGATGGATGCGCGACAGGTAGCCGCGGTCGTTGAGGTTGAACTTGTCGTGGTCATACTTGATGAACAGCGCCTGCAGGTCTTCCTCGGACGGCTGGAACTTCTTCGGCAACTTCTCGCGCAGCGTCCTGGCGAAGGTCTCGTAGTTGGTGTCGGGCCGCGCGCTGAGCAGCGTCACGGACAGACGCACGGCCGCCAGCCGGGGCGTGGGCTGCTTGACCCGTCCCAGCAGTATCTCAAGCCGTTGGTCGTTGGTCTTGCCGCGATAGCGCTGCCAGAACGCCGTCATGTACGCGGTGCCTTCCTCGTCGGCAAACTGCTCCAGGTAGGCGCGCCGGCGCTGCGAGTCGCGGTCTTCAAACAGCGCGGTGGCATCGGGGTGTTCCTGCCAGACCTGATAGCGCACGATGTCGCGCATCATGCGGATAAAGACCAGGTTGACCGAGTGCTGGAACCCCACGCGCACCGTCATCTGCCGTTCGCCTTCCCACTTCTCGAAGTTCGTGAACGCCTGCATGCCGCCGCCCGTGAAGAACGCCTCGCCGGCATTGCCCGAGTACTTGCGTTCCATCGCCGCTTCCAGCACGGCTTGCCGTTCGCGCTCGGCCGGCGTCCTGGTCTTGATCAGGTAGTCGATGGTCCAGCGGGTCAGCGCGTCCTGGCGCGGCACCTCGATGGCCTTCAGTTCCGCCTGGCTCAGGCCCTTGTAGCGCTCGTTGATCTCGTTGATGACTTCCAGGTACGTCACCAGCGTGCGCAACTTGGCGGTGGAGCCCAGGTTCAGCCGGGCGCCGCTGTTGAGGTCGAACGGCTGGTCGACGTTGTCGGCCTGCACGCGCACCACGCTGGCATTGCCCACGCGCTCGAACAGCGTGAAGCTGGCCACCAGCTTCGACGGATCGTCGCCGTCACGCAGCAGGTTCTTGCCGTACAGGCCCATCTGCCGCGCGTCGTCCTTGTTGTTGATGCGCTGCAGCGTTTGCGTCACCAGCCGCTGGACTTCGCGGTTGATCGTGCTGTCGACCGTCAGGTCCAGCCGGTCCAGGTCGTAGCGGCTGTTCACCTGCAGCATGTGCTGCACGTCGTTGCGCACCTGGTTGACGGCCTTGCGCGTGACCCACGGCTCGGGCACGGGGCGCACCGGTGGCGCTGCCTTGTCCAGCGTCTGCGCCAGCGCGGCGTCGCGCAACTCCGGCGTGATGATGTTCGAGCCCGCCAGCAGGCGCAGGTAGCTGCCCGTCAGCGCGTCGAGGTTCGTGTCGTCGCGGCGCAGGTGATACGACGGCCGGCGCTGCGAGATGATCAGTGACAGCGCGCGCTTGTACGCCTGCGCTTCGCGCGGGCTTGGGTTGCGCACGTCCATGCCGCGCAGCAGCGTATTGGCCTCGGTGAAGTCCTCGCCGTACCAGACGAACAGCGCGTCGCCGATGCCGTCCACTTCGCCATAGCCCTGGCGCGCCGACAGCGGCACGGTGTTCAGGTAGTCGACCACCACGTTTTCGCGCGCCCGCTGCGTATCGGGGCCGTCGCGATAGGCGCGCAGTGAAGCCGAGGTCATCTGCCGGAACTTGTCCGGGATCGATTGCGTGCGGCCTTCGGGCGAATGCCGGTATTTCTCGATCTGCGTGGCCAGCGTACTGCCGCCCGGCGTGCCGTGGCTGCGATCCGCCAGCCGGATGCCCTGGTCGATCACCGCGCGCGACAGCCGGCGCCAGTCCAGCGCCGGATTCATCATCGGAAACTCGGGATTGAGCAGGTTCTGGTTTTCGACGAACAGCAGCGACGCCACCAGCACCTTCGGGATCGCGTCGAACGTGTCGTACTGCCGCTGCGGATAGCGGTCGTACGACATGGTCAACGCGTTGCAGTCGCGAATCAGCAGCCCGGCCTGGTTCTTCTCGCGATACGGCGGAAAAATGCCCTGGTCCATCAATCGCACCATGTCAAATGACATGCGCGATTGCGACGTGGTGACATAGCCGGTCTTGAGCAGGCGCTCGCCGAATTCGCCCAGCCGTTCATAGCCCAGGCGCAAATCGTAGGGACCGGAATGGGGATAGCGGATGCTGTCGCTGGGGCCGGGCAGAATTTCGTAGGTCAATGCCTTGCCCAGCCGGCTCATGTAGCGAGCCTGCCATTGGGACGTGCGAACCTCGTTGGCCACGAGGCTCACAACAATGTACGCGCCGCCGCATACGGCGACTGCCATCCCAGCAAGGATCCAGCCACGACGTGACACGTTTCGCATCCGGTTGCGCCGGGCCCGCCGTTTCGGTGGGCGTCGCCGGCTCAAAGCCTGCGCCACATGGCCCTCATCCAAAGGCCACCGCGTGCATTTATATTACGCGTATCGGACGACGAATGTGCGACGGAAGTTGGCCGCCGCACGCATTCAAACACCGTGGCGTGCGTGCCGCGCAACAGGAAGCTTGGGCATCACACGTGCTTGCATTTCGCGCGTGAAATACCGGCTTCCGTTGTGGATTTTACGAAGCGGCCGCGTGCTCAGGCAGCACCGACCGGACGGCCGCCGAACGGATAGTTCGGATCGTTGTAGCCGTGCGTGGATGCATGGCCGCGCGGCACGAGGTCGTCGACCATGGCCTCTTCCTGCGCGGACAGCGTCGCGCCCACTGCACCAAAATAGTCCTCGAACTGGGCCAGCGTACGCGGCCCGGCGATGACCGAGCTGATGATCGGATTGGCCAGCACCCAGGCGGTGGCGAACTGG
Organism: Cupriavidus pauculus; assembly: GCF_022179805.1. GTDB lineage: Bacteria > Pseudomonadota > Gammaproteobacteria > Burkholderiales > Burkholderiaceae > Cupriavidus > Cupriavidus pauculus_E. The sequence continues at coordinate 17,614 of NZ_BPUO01000004.1, forward strand.
CCCGCCGACAGCCCGCGGTTTTCGGCATGCGCCTTGAGCGTCTGCGCAATGACCAGCGATTCCTCGCGGAATTCGGTTTCCATCATGCGGCGGTCGGCGCGGCCGGCACGCGAATCGGCCTGCGGGGCCTGGCCGGGCAGGTACTTGCCGGTCAGCACGCCGCGCGCGATCGGGCTGTAAGGCACCACGCCCAGGCCGAAATGCTGGCAGGCCGGCAGGATTTCCACTTCGGGCATGCGATTCAGCAGGTTGTAATACGGCTGACATGCCACCGGACGCGGCACGCCCAGTTTGTCGCACAGCGCGGCGATCTCCGCGATGCGCCAGCCGCGGAAGTTCGACACGGCCCAGTAGCGGATCTTGCCGGCGCGGATCAGGTCGCCCATCGCGCGAACCGGTTCCTCCAGATTCGCCCCGGCGAAGTCGCGGTGCAGGTAAAGGACGTCGACGTAGTCCGTGGCCAGGCGGCTCAGGCTGTCTTCCACTTCGCGCATGATCCAGCTACGCGAGTAGTTCTGCTGGTTCGGGCCGCTGCCCATGGCGTTGCCGAGCTTGGTGGCCAGCACCCAGTCGTGCCGCTGGCCCTGCAGCAGGCGCCCCACCATCGATTCGGACGCGCCCTTGGTGTACACATCGGCCGTGTCGATGAAGTTGACGCCATGCGCACGGGCGCTGGCGACGATGCGGCCCGCCTCGGCTTCGTCGGTCTGGTCGCCGAACATCATCGTGCCCAGGCACAGGGTGGAAACGTTCAGGTTGCTGGCGCCCAGGCGGCGGTACTGCATGGTGAAGTCTGGCATGACGATGCGCTCCGGTTGAGGAAGCTGCATTGTGCCGCGATGCGGCGCGGCCTGCTTGGGGACGCAAACCCTCTCCGGGCCATCCGCAAAAAAAAAACCGGCACGATTGCTCGTGCCGGTTTTTCTTGTCAGCGTACCGCCGTGGCTCAGTCTTCGAGCTTCGGCAGGGCCGCGCTGGTCTGCGTCGACAGCAGGCCGGTCTTGGCGTACGTCTGCAGCTTCTCGCGCGTGTCGACGATGTCGAGCGTGCGCATGGTCAGCTGGCCGATGCGGTCCAGCGGCGTGAACATCGACTCGCCCTTTTCCATCGTCAGGCGCTCGGGCTTGTACGTCAGGTTCGACGAGGTGGTGTTCAGGATCGAGTAGTCGTTGCCACGGCGCAGTTCGATGGTCACTTCACCGGTCACGGCGCCCGCCACCCAGCGCTGGGCGGTTTCGCGCAGCATGATGGCCTGCGGGTCGAACCAGCGGCCCTGGTACAGCAGGCGGCCCAGGCGGCGGCCGTTGTCGCGGTACTGCTCGATCGTGTCTTCGTTGTGGATGCCGGTGATCAGGCGCTCGTAGGCGATGAACAGCAGCGCCAGGCCCGGGGCTTCGTAGATGCCACGGCTCTTGGCCTCGATGATGCGGTTCTCGATCTGGTCGCTCATGCCCAGGCCATGGCGGCCGCCGATGACATTGGCTTCGGTGAACAGATCCACGGCGTTGGCGAACGTCTTGCCGTTCAGCGCCACCGGTTGGCCTTCTTCGAAGCGCACGGTCACTTCCTCGCGCTTCACTTCCACTTCATCGCGCCAGAACTGCACGCCCATGATCGGCTGGACGATGCGGATACCCGAGTTCAGGTGTTCCAGGTCCTTGGCTTCGTGGGTGGCGCCCAGCATGTTCGAGTCGGTCGAGTAAGCCTTTTCCGACGACATCTTGTAGTCATGGCCGTTCTGGCGCATGAACTCGGACATCTCGGTACGGCCGCCCAGTTCGTCGATGAACTGCTGGTCCAGCCACGGCTTGTAGATCTGCAGGCCCGGGTTGGTCAGCAGGCCGTAGCGGTAGAAGCGCTCGATGTCGTTGCCCTTGAACGTGCTGCCATCGCCCCAGATGTTGACGCCGTCTTCCTTCATCGCGGCCACCAGCATCGTGCCGGTCACGGCACGGCCGATCGGCGTGGTGTTGAAGTACGTCACGCCGGCGGTGGAGATGTGGAACGCGCCGCATTGCAGCGCGGCGATGCCCTCGGCCACCAGCTGGGTGCGGCAGTCCACCAGGCGCGCGGCCTCGGCACCGTATGCCATGGCGCGACGCGGGATGTCGTCGTAGTCGGGCTCGTCCGGCTGGCCCAGGTTGGCTGTGTAGGCGTAAGGAATGGCGCCCTTCTGGCGCATCCAGAGAAGCGCGGCGCTGGTGTCCAGGCCGCCCGAGAATGCGATACCGACGCGCTGGCCGGAAGGAATGTGCTGCAGGATGGTAGTCATCGCCAGAAAACCAGGTGAATTTGTCGGCTCTTGGGGCGCCCCCGCATGATCCGATCATGCGGCGAGCCGGTGCGGCGCCCGAAACTCGTAACCGTGAATTGTGACATGGCGCGGCGTCAGCGCCAAACGCGGGGCCGCCGAAAATAAATGTGGACATCGTCCAGACCGTCGACTAGTCTTTTGTGGACGGCGTACACAAATGCCGCGTCCACACACTGTCCGGCGCAGCCGGGCCCCAACCAGCAGGAGATGTCGATGTCTTCGAAAGTCCAGTCCTACCTGTTCTTCGACGGTCGCGCAGAGGAAGCGGCCGAGTTTTACAAGACCGCCATTGGCGCCAAGGTGGAAGGCATGCTGCGCTTCAAGGACGCCCCGCCCGACGCGGGCCCCGGTTGCGGCCCGGCGCCCGGCAGCGGCGACAAGGTCATGCACATGGCGCTGCAGATTGGCGACACCACGATCATGGGCTCCGACGGCGAGAACAAGGGCAACGCCGAATTCAAGGGCTTTGCGCTGTCGATCACCGTGGGCACTGGCGCCGAAGTGGACAAGGCCCTGGGCGCGCTGTCGCAGGGCGGCCAGGTAATCATGCCGGCCGGGCCGACGTTCTTTAGCGAGCGCTTCGGCATGGTGGCCGACAAGTTCGGCATCACCTGGATGGTGCTGGTGGCACCCAAGGAATGACGCGCTGATCCATGCGCCCCCGGCTGGGCGCCGCGCGGCATCCCGTACAATGCGCGCGCCCAACCGGAGAATTGCCCATGGAATCCCGCCTGACCGATCTCGAAATCAAGGTCGCCTTTCAGGAGGACCTGATCGAGACGCTGAACCTGACCGTCGCCCGTCAGCAACAACAGATCGACCTGCTGCAGGCCCAGTTCCGCCTGCTGTACCAGCAGGTGCGCGCGGCGGCACCCGCCGACGCCGAAACGTCCAGCCCGCAGCACGAAATCCCGCCGCACTATTAAGTAATGCGAACCGGCGGCGCGCTGGGGGAAAAAACGCATACGTCACATTTCGGAACGATCGTGGCGATATCCCGGTCTGACCGGCTATCGACCGACCGATCCGTCTACATGCCCCAGATCGCACCTACCTACGCATCTACCTGTATCCGCCGCCTGCTGGCCGTGGCCATCGCCACCGCCGTCGTGGGCACGGCGCACGCCGGCTACAACGTCTGGACCGGCGAGTACACGTTCACCAAGGCCGAACTGCAGGGCGCCGTGGACAAGCGCTTTCCCACCACGCTGCGGTACGGCGAGCTGGTCAGCGTGCAGTTGTCGCATCCACGGCTGGTGCTCGACGAAGCCACCAACCGCGTGACCACGCAGATGGACGCGGCGGTGACCAACACGATCATTCCATCGCCGCCGGTCAACGGCACGATGTCGCTCAACAGCGGCGTGAAGTACGACAGCACCCGGCGCGCCGTGCTGCTCGACAATCCCACCGTCCAGGACGTGCAGGTACAAGGCATGAACCAGTACACGCAGCAGCTCAACGCCATCGGCGCGGTGGTGGCCGAGCAGTTGCTCAAGGACTATCCGCTGCACACGTTCAAGCCCGAGGAACTGCGCTTCAATGGCAAGGAAGTACAGCCGGGCGCCATCACGGTGACGCCGGACGGCATCAGCGTGAAGCTGGACCTGCGCTAGCCAGCCCCAGCCCCTCGGCCAGCAAGGCCAGGGTCGGGCCGATCGGAGCCGATATCTTGCGCGTCAGCAGCGCATCGGCACGCGTGGTGCCCAGGTTCAACGCCGCGATCGGCAAACCCCGTTCTGCCGCCCACAGGCAGAAGCGGTAGCCCGAGAAGACCGTCAGCGAAGACCCGATCACGAGCATCGCATCGCTGGCGTCCAGCGTCGTGCGGCCGGCATCCACGCGCTCGCGCGGCACCGATTCGCCAAAAAACACCACGTCGGGCTTGAGCACGCCGCCGCATCGTTCGCAGTCGGGCACGGCAAAGTCGTCGAACAGCGGTGACTCCAGATGGGCATCGCCATCGGCCGCCGGCAGCGCGGTGATCTCGCGGAAGTCGGGGTTGTGCAGCCAGAGCCAGCGCTGGATGTAGGTGCGGGGGTAGTGTGTGGCGCACGACAGGCAGACCACCTGGCCGATGCTGCCGTGGAGTTCGATCACGTCGCGGCTGCCGGCACGCTGGTGCAGGCCATCCACGTTCTGCGTGACCAGCGCCGCCACCCGTCCCGCGTCGCCCAGGCCCGCCACCACGTGGTGGCTGACGTTCGGCTGCGCGGCGTCGGCCACGGGCCAGCCGATCATGCTGCGCGCCCAGTAGCGCTGGCGCGCGGCGGGGCCGCTCAGGAACGCGGAGATCGTCATCGGCGCCGACCGCTGCCAGCGCCCCTGCTCGTCGCGATAGCCCGGAATGCCCGAATCGGTGCTGATGCCCGCGCCGGTCAGCACGAACAGCCGCGGGTGGCGCTCCACAAAATCGAGCAGCACACCGGCCGGGCTGGCCGCATCTGTCATGGGCTCACCTTCACGGGTCCACCTTCACGCGCCCGACCTGCCGCGCTTCCCACGCCTTCAGTTCCTGGCGGTAGCGGTCCATTTCGTCGTTGTAGAAATCGAACACGCAGGGGTCGCAGCCGCTCTGGCAACACTCGTTGTCGCCGGGGCGTTCGGGCGGCTGCGGTTTGGGGTCATCGGGCAACGGAAAAGACTCGGCGGCGGACACGGCGATGCAGTGGTGAACGAAACCGCGCCAGTATATGCCGCCGCGCCGGCCCGGGTCTTTGGTCCAATGCATGCCGGGCCAATCCCTGATATGCAGGAAACCTGGGCTCATATTGAATTGTTTCGAAGGTGCTGTGCCGCGTGCGGTGCTGCTGATAGTGTGGTGGCGCCAAGCCGGTACACGGCGGACTGCCCCCATGGTCATTGCCACGCGCGTCACTTCCGCATTGCATCGGTCCGCCCGGTTCCTGGCGGCGACGCTGGCGTGCGCGTGCGCCGCGCTGGCGTACGGCCAGACCTTGCCGCCGCCCAACCCGGCCCCCACCGCCCCGCCCGTACTGACCCCCGCCGTTCCCGGCACCTCCGTCGCCAGCCCGCCGCTGCCGCCGCATCCGGCGGGCCGGCCCCGCATCTGCCTGGTGCTGTCCGGCGGCGGGGCGCGCGGCGCGGCGCATATCGGCGTGCTCAAGGTGCTCGAAGAACTGCGCGTGCCCGTGGACTGCATCGCCGGCACCAGCATGGGGTCGCTGGTAGGCGGTGCGTATGCCACCGGCATGAGCACGGCCGACATGGAAAAGCTGGTCGGCGGCCTGTCGACCGAAGCCATCTTCAAGGAACGCCCGCCCCGGCAGGACCTGGCCATCCGGCGCAAGATCGAGGACCACACCAACCTGGTCACGCCCGAGATCGGCGTGCGTAGCGACGGGCTGCTGCTGCCCAAGGGCGTGGTCTCCGGCGTGCAGCTCGAAACGGTCTTGCGGCAACTGGCCAATGCGCCCGGCTACTGGGACTTCGACCGGTTGCCGATTCCGTACCGCGCGGTGGCCACCGACCTCGTCGCCGGCACGCCGGTGGTGTTCAGCGAAGGCGAACTGGCCAACGTCATGCGTGCCAGCATGTCGGTGCCGGGCGCCGTGGCGCCAACCGAGTACCAGGGCAAGCTGCTCGTCGACGGCGGCCTGACCGACAACCTGCCTGTGGACGTGGCGCGCGCCATGGGCGCCGACATCGTCATCGCCGTGAACCTGGGCACGCCGTTGATGAAGCGCGAGGAGCTGACGTCGCTGATCGGGGTCACCGGCCAGATGCTCAATATCCTGACCGAGCAGAACGTGCGCACGTCGCTGGCGTCGCTGAAGCCGGCGGACATCCTGATCGAACCGGCGCTGGGCGATTTCTCCGCCGGCGACTTCGATCACCTGCCCAAGACCATCCCCATCGGCGAAGCAGCCGCGCGGCTCGTGGCCCCCCGTCTGGCCGCGCTGGCATTGCCGCCGGACCAGTACCTGGCCTTGCGCGACACGCAGCGCGCGTTGCCGCTGCCGGACCTGCGTCCCGTAGACGAAATCCGCCTGGCGCCGCTGAAGCGCGTGAACCCCGAATTTGCGCTGGCCACGATGGAAACCCGGCCCGGCGAGCCGATCTCGCAGGCCACGCTCGACCGCGACATGCGGCGCCTGTTCGGCACCGGCGACTTCGAGCACGTCAACTACCGCTTCCTGGAAGAGCCCGGCAAGCGCGTGCTGGGCGTGGACGCCATCGAAAAGAGCTACGGGCCGGACTATCTGCGCTTCGGGCTTGGCCTGATTTCGGACTTTCGCGGCAACGCCTATTTCAACGTGCTGGCCAGCTATCGCCGCACCTGGCTCAACTCGCTGGGAGCCGAGTGGCGCAACGACGTGCAGGTCGGGCAGACGTCGAGCCTGGTCAGCGAGTTCTACCAGCCGCTCGATACCCGGCAGCTATTCTTCGTGGCGCCGCGCATCGAGCTGGAACGCCGGCCCATCAATGTCTACAGCGGCGCCAGCAAGATTGCCGAGTACGACCTGCGCCGCACGGATTTCGCGTTCGACGTTGGCAGCCAGTTCACCAAGTACGGCGAGGCCCGGCTGGGCGTGGTGATCGGGCAGCAGCACCTGACGCTATCCACCGGTCCGGCCCAGTTCGCGCCGACCGTCGGCAGCGACGTACAGCGGCGCGCCATTGCCGGCCGCCTGCTGTTCGACCAGCTCGACAGCATCAACTTCCCGCGCTACGGCTACGGCGCCACGCTCAATGTGTTCTCGTCGCAGGCCGGCATGGGCGCCACCGATACCTATACCAAGGGCGAGTTCACGGCGACCGGCGCCTATTCCTTTGGACGGCACACACTGAGCCTGGGCCTGCGCGCCGGCAGCAATCTCGGGGGGCCCGCCCTGCCTGCGTACGACCTTTTCCAGTGGGGCGGCTTCCTGCAGCAATCGGGCTACAGCACCGGGCAGCTTATCGGCGGCAATATCCAGTACGCGCGGCTGGTCTACTACAACAAGCTCGCCAAGCAGACCATCCTGGAGGGCGTCTACGCCGGGGCATCGGCGGAGATCGGCCGGGTGGGCGCCCCGCTGGTGCCGGGCAGCCCGACCGGTGTGCTCAAGTCGGGCTCGTTGTTCCTGGGCGTCGACAGCCCCATCGGTCCGCTCTACCTGGCCTACGGACGGGCAGCCGGCGGGCAGTACGCGTTCTACCTGTTCCTGGGCAAACCGTAGCCGTGCTGGCCGATGCACCCGCACAGGGCGCAACTAAATTCAAAGTGCTGAGGAAGAAACCCCACCTTCGTTGCATGTCGACTTGAAGCGGCGCTCACTATACTCGGCAGGGTCAGCAGGGCCTCGTCCTGATGACACCCCCTTCCCCCGTCGCCATCGCAATTGGCGACATTTTTTTGTCCGGGATTCGGCAATCCGCGCGCCGCAGCGTTAAGATGCGCGATTATCGAACAGCGCATCGCCCCTCCTTTCCCATGGACGCCCCTAATCCAATCCACCTCAAGCCAGCCCAGGCCGATACGGTTCGTGCCGCCCATCCGCCGGCCGACATCCTCAACAGCTTTGCCGGGGATCCGAATTTCATGCTGTCGCTGGCGCGCGGCCTGACGGTGCTGGAGGCGTTCTCGGAGCGCAAGCGCCCACTCACTATTTCGCAGGTGGCGCAGCGCACGCAGTTGTCGCGCGCATCGGTGCGGCGCTGCCTCTATACGCTGGAACAACTGGGATACGTGAGCCAGCAGGACGGCCACTTTGCGCTGCGCCCGCGCGTGCTGCATCTGGGACACGCCTATTTTTCGTCGACATCGCTAGTGTCGTCGGCCCAGCCGATCCTCGACACCCTGAGCGCCCGCGTGCACGAAACCTCGGCGCTGGCCATCCTGGACGGCATCGACATCCTGTATCTGGTTCGCTCGGAAGTGCAGCGTGTACTCACTCACGCGCTGGGCATGGGCAGCCGCCTGCCGGCCTATTGCACGTCCACGGGCCGCCTGCTGCTGGCGCACCAGCCGGACGCCGTGCTGGAAGCGTTCTTCGAGCACGCCGAGCTACGGCCGCGCACGCTGCTGACCAAGGTGTCGCGGCCGGAACTGGAAACGGCGTTCCAGCGCGCACGCGAGCTGGACTATGTGCTGATCGACGAGGAACTGGAACCGGGCCTGCGGGCGATTGCCGTGCCGGTGCGCGCCCAGACGGGCATGGTGGTGGCCGCCATCAGCGTGAGCGTGAAGGCCAACAAGGTATCGGAAGCCGAAATGGTCGCGCGGCTGCTCGGCCCCATGCGTGAGGCGGCAGCCGCGATCGGCAAGCTCGTTGGTAGCTGACGGGTAGCTGAAAACCTGGCCTGGCGGCCGGGCTTCAGCCCCGGTGCGCCAGTTCCAGCTGGAACACCAGACGCTGCAGGAAGTTTTCCATGCGGCCATCCGGGTTCAGGAACGCGCAGCCGTAGTGGTGCACGGTGTTGTCGTCGAACCCCACCAGCCAGTGGCCCACCACCTGCATGTCCAGCTCCAGGCGGCCCAGCTCGGCAAAGTCGAGGCGGCACTTCTTGATGACCGTGCCCACCGGCAACTGGTCGGCGCCCACGGCGCGCGAACGCAGGCCGACGCCCGACAGCGAAAGGTCGGCGATATCGAGTTGCAGCACGGTCGGCTTGCCGGCCTCGTCGACCAACTGGACTTCGCAGCGATAGCCCTTGGTCAGCAGCGTACGCGCACGGAAATGACGGCGGCGCTGGAAGTGATAAAGCCGTTCAGGGAAGTCGGCGATGAACGCCGGGCCGCCCTCGAAGCGCGTGGCACCGGGCGCGCCCACCGTGAAGTTCACGGGCACACCGCGCAACAGGCCCGAGAACGCATTGTTCTCGGAACCCATCAGCGCCTGGCGCTCGGCATCGGCACGGCACCAGTCGAAAATGAAGGTCTTGTTGGCCGGGTCGACATGCAGGATCGATGTCACGATCTCCGAGCCACCCTTCGAGCGCACGTTGAGCAGGCATTTCTGCCAGGCCATATCGCGCAACACCGTACCGATTTGTGAACTGTGTGTCAGCCGGTAGCGTTCATCCGACTGCGCAGAGTCCCGCTCTTCGGGCTCGCCCTCCAGCTGGGACAAGGATTGGCCGGCATACGGCCCGCGGGGATCTTGAAGACTCATGGAATACGCTACGTCGAAAAGTGGTTGCACCGCGAATCGCCAGGGCGGAGGCGCAATGGGGTCAGTCAGCGCGCGGCGCGCCAGCGCCGCATGGTAAGCGCGCCATCATAGCGGCGCAAGCATATGCCTAGGCCTTCGGCAAAATACGACGCAACTTTAGGAACCGACTTCCGTGGGGTAGCTTCCGCACCGCTTTCGGCCGTGTTTCAGCCCTATTTGTCAGTCATATTGTCAGTCATATGGCGGACACGTTTTCGTCACGTGCCGCACCTTGCGCCAGCTCGACACGCAGCCAGCGCAGCAGCGCCTGCCGGCGCGGATCGCGGGCAAACGGCACGGGCGATATCAGGTGGTAGGCCGTGCCATCGGGCACGAATCCGTGGGGCGCCGTGAGCCGGCCATCGGCCAGTTCGTCGGCCGCCATCCACGCCGAGGCCACGGCCCAGCCCAGACCCGCCGCCGCGGCCTGCAGACTCAAGTAGAAGTGCTCGTACCAGGCGTCCTGCCGCCCCGTCGCCAGGCCGGGCAGGGTCACGCCCGCACTATCGGCCCAGCGCTGCCAGGCGTCGGGGCGCGTGCGGGTATGCAGCCTGGGCGCTGCCGCCAGAGGGGTGGCGGCCTGGTCGGGCCGGCAAACCGGACCCACGCGCTCGGGCGCCAGTTCACGCGTGTGCCAGCGCGCATCGAACGCAAAGTCGTTTCGCCGCAGTGCAACATCGATGCCGTGCACGGCAAAGTCCACGGGGCCGCCAGCCGCCATCAGGTGCAGCGGGATGTCGGGATGCGCGGCCGAGAAACGCCCCAGCCGGGGAATCAGCCAGCGCATGGCGATGGTCGGCTCGCAGGACAGCACCAGCGCGGCATTGGGGGCTGGTGCGCGCAGCCGCTCGGCCGTCGACGCCAGCAATTCCATCGATTGCGTGGCCGCCGCGTGTAGCGTGCGGCCGGCTTCGGTCAGGAAGACCGCCCGGTTGCGCCGCTCGAACAGCGCCACGCCCAGCGTGTCTTCAAGCTGCCGGATCTGGCGGCTGATGGCGCCATGCGTCAGGTGCAGCTCCTCGGCCGCGCGCGCGAAATTCTGGTGCCGCGCCGCCGCCTCGAAGAAGCGGATCCAGCCCAGCCAGTGCATCGGAGCCATACGAATCAGTCAGCTTTTCTCACGAAATTGCGCAAGTATAAATCGCTTTGCGTACCCGTTTCTGCGAGCCAGAATTCGCCCTACCGACGGCGCTTCCGGCGCGCTTTCCACGACGAAAACTGACCAGATACGACCCAATGACCCCCTACACAGAACTGGCCGCCGTGGCCACCATCACGATCCTTGCCGTCATCAGCCCCGGCCCGGACTTCGCCATGGTCACCCGCAACAGCTACCTGTTCGGGCGCCGGACCGGCCTGCTCTGCGCGCTGGGCATTGCGCTGGGAGTGCAGGTGCACGTGGCCTACACGATGTTCGGGGTGTCGTTGCTGATCGCCAACGCGCATGGCGTGCTGTCCGCGATCAAGCTGCTGGGCGCCGGCTATCTGGTCTGGATCGGTATCCAGACGTTGCGCAACCGCACGCCCGTGACGGTGGACACCACGGCGGCGGCGCCCATTTCCGGCGCGGCGGCCTGTCGCATGGGGTTCCTGACCAATGCGCTGAATCCCAAGACCACGCTGTTCGTGGTCAGCACGTACACGCAGGTGGTTAGCCCCCACACGCCGCTGGCCGCCCAGTTCGGCTATGGCCTGTTCATGTCGGTGGCGCACCTGGTGTGGTTCGGCATCGTCGCGTGGTGTTTTGGCTCGCCAGCGCTGCGTGGCGCCATGCTGCGCCGGCAGCGGTTGCTGGACCGGCTGATCGGCAGCACATTGTGTGGGCTTGGGGTGGCGCTGGGCGTCAGCAACCTGGGCTGACGGGCCGATAGGTTGCGCGCGCAACATGCCGCGCCCCGTCCCGACCCAGAAAACTCTCGTACAACACAAAGCCGCCCGGCTGCCATGGCGGCAGCATCAGCGTGCGATGCGCGGCCAGCCAGTCGCGCAGCAGCGGCTCGGGCACGCCGGCGCGGCAGCGCGCCAACGTCAGATGCGGCCAGAAGCGGCGGCGCTCCGGGGCGATTCCCACGGTTTCCAGCGCCTCGCCGATGCTGGCGAACAGTGTCGCCAGGGGCGGCGACTCCCCCAGCCCGGCCCACAGGATGGCGCCCTGCCGGCCACGGAAGCGACCGACGCCTTGTACTTGCAGCGCCAGGGGCGGGATCGCGACGCCCTGTAGAGCTTCTGCGATGCCGACCGCCAAGGTTTCGTCGCATTCGCCAAGAAAACGCAGCGTGCAGTGCAGTTGCCCGGCCGGCGTGGGGCGGATATCGCGCTGGGCCGGCAGGGTTTGCAACAAGGTGTCCGCCAGCGCGGCCGGCGTATCGATGGCAACGAAGAGCCTGGACACCGCTTCAGTACATCGTCAAGGACATCGTCAGGACAACGCCAGCGCGGCCTGGCCCGCCGGCATGCGGCTCGCGGTGACAGAGGGCACGCCTTCCAGGCGCAGCAGCGCGATCTTGCGATCGACGCCGCCGGCATAGCCGGTCAGCGCGCCAGATGCGCCAAGAATGCGGTGGCACGGCACGATGACCGAGAGCGGATTGCGTCCCACCGCGCCGCCCACCGCGCGGGAATGGCTGGGCGGCAGGCCCAGTCCGGCCGCGAGCTGGCCGTAGGTTGACGTTTCGCCAAACTCGATGTCGCAGAGCGCCTGCCAGATGCGGTGCTGGAAATCGCTGCCGGCAAACCGGATCGGCACGGTGAAGTCGTGCAGACGGCCCTGGAAGTACGCGTCGAGTTCTTCGGCGGCCTGGGCCAGCACGCGCGCATCGGCGGCGGACTCCGGCGCCAGCGCGCGCGCATGGGCGGGGTAGTACTTCTGGCCCGCGAAAAACACGCCCGTCAATTGGCCATCTTCGGCGCGCAACAGGACATTGCCCAACGGGCTGTCGGTGATCTGATAGCTGTTCATGCTGCTTCTTCCTCGATGTCGGCGCCAGGCGCCTTCGGTTCATCTTTCGACTCGTCTTTCAACGTGTCCTTCAGTTCCTCATAGCGATGCCACAGGTGGATCGCCGCATAGGCACGCCATGGCGCCCAGTGCGCGGTCATGGCCTGCATCGCCCGCGCGGTACTGACACCCAGCACCTTGCGCAACGCGTAGTCGGTGCCCGGGAATGCATCGGGCCAACCCAGCGCCCGCATGGCCACGTACTGCGCGGTCCAGTCGCCGATGCCGTCGATCGCGCACAGCCGCGCCACGGTATCGTCGGGCGCCGCATGCGGATCGAGCCGGATCTCGCCCGCCGCCACCTGCCGTGCCAGCGCACGGATCGCGCGGGTCTTGGCCGTTGTCACGCCAGCGGCTTCGTAGTCGGCATCGGGCAAGCCGGCCAGCGCCTGGGCCGTGGGAAATGCATGACTGAGCGGCGCCATGTCGATGGGGTGCACCAGCCCGGCCAGCGCTGCCTCCGGCAACGGTTCGCCGGCAATGCGCACCAGCCGCGCCAGGATGCGCCGCGCCTGCACCACCGAAATCACCTGTCCGACGATGGCCCTGACCGCGATCTCCAGGCCATCGAACGTGCCCGGCAGGCGCATGCCCGGCGTGCGCGCGGCCAGTTCGCCCAGGTGCGCATCGACGATATCGGGCCGGCAACCGAGATCGCACAGCCGGCGCACCTTGCCCAACACTTGCGGAATGACATGCGCCAGCGATCCCGACAGCGTCACACGTACCACCGCACGCTTCACCACATGTTCCAGCCGCGCCCAGCCCAGATGCCGCTGGCCGTTAGCCTCGATCGACACCGTGCGCGTGTACGCGCCGCCATGGCACTGGTCAACGCCATCCACCACCCTGACGCCCAGGAACCGCAGCCACTCCACCCATGCCAGCGGCGGCCGGTAGCCCAGTTCGAACACCAGGCGGTCAGCCATGCCGTCGGCGGCGCGCTTGCGCATGGCCAGCGGCGTCAGGCCGTAGCGTTCCTTGAGCACGTCGTTGAAGCGGCGCACGCTACCGAATCCGGCGGCCAGCGCGACTTCAGTCACGGGCAGCGTGGTATCGGTCAGCAGGCGCTTGGCCAGCAGCAGCTTCTGGGTCTGCGCGTATTCGTGCACGGACACGCCGAATTCGGCATCGAACAGCCGCCGCAAATGCCGCTCGGTCACGCCGATGCGTCCGGCCAGTTGCGCCACGCCTGCGTCGCTCATGAATCCTTCGTCGATCAGCGTGGCGGCCGCCTGGGCCAGCCGCCCCGAGATGTCGGCCAGGCCATGGCCGGGCGCCAGTTCGGGACGACAGCGCAGGCACGGCCGGAAGCCATGTTTTTCCGCGGATGCGGCCGACTCGTAGAACGTGCAGTTCTCGCGCTTGGGCGTGCGCACCGCGCAGATCGGCCGGCAGTACACGCCCGTCGACGACACGCCCACGAAGAAGCGTCCGTCGAAGCGTCGGTCGTGTGAGGCAACGGCCTTGTAGCAGGTATCGGGGTCGAGTTCCATGGCATGCATCGTACGCCTTCGTGCCCGATCGAATGCGCTGGAATCGGACATTCGCCTGAAACCGGCGCTGATGCAGTCTGATGCACTTTTGTCCCCGATTCTGAAAGTGCGCTAGGCCGCGTTGCACGGCACGCGGCTGAGGCTAGAATCTGCTCACTCGCGGCGTTGCGCGCCGCTCATGGAGTCTGCATGAACCGTTGTCGTTCCGTGGCACGCCTGGCCAATGCCGCTGCCGCCGTCGCTGTCGTCGTTTCCGCCGTGTCTGGCCTCGCGGCCCCCGCGCATGCCGGCCCGCCAACCGCGCCGCCGCCCGCCGCGCCGCTGGCGCATGCCACGCGCGTGACCACCGTGGAGGGCATCACCGAGTACCGGCTGCCCAACGGGCTGCGCATCCTGCTGGCGCCCGACGACGCGCAGCCCACCACTACGGTCAACATCACGTACCTGGTGGGCAGCCGCCACGAGAACTACGGCGAAACCGGCATGGCGCATCTGCTTGAACACCTGCTGTTCAAGGGCACGCCGTCGCTGCCGGGCAAGACGATCCCCACCGAGTTCGCGCGGCGCGGCATGCAGTACAACGGCACCACCAACCACGACCGTACCAACTACTTCGAGACCTTCGCGGCCAGCGACGACAACCTCGACTGGGCGTTGCGCATGGAAGCGGACCGCATGGTCAACAGCTTCGTCTCGCGCAAGGACCTGGACAGCGAGATGACCGTGGTCCGCAACGAAATGGAGATTGGCGAGAACAATCCCATGCGCATGCTGCAGCAGCAGATGTACGCGGCCGCCTATCGCTGGCACAACTACGGCAAGGCCGTGATCGGGGCCCGCAGCGACGTGGAGCGCGTGGGCATCGACAACCTGCAGGCGTTCTATCGCCGCTACTACCAGCCGGACAACGCCGTGCTGGTGGTCACCGGCCAGTTCGATGCGGCGCGCACGCTCGCGCGGATCGAACTGGCATTCGGCTCGATTCCGCGCCCGACGCGCGTGCTGCCCACCGAGTACACCGTCGAGCCGTCGCAGGAAGGCGCGCGCGAGGTGACGCTGATGCGTCCCGGCGACAGCAGCATCGTGTCCACGATCTATCACGTCGCGCCCGGCGCCCACGCCGACATCACCGCGCTGGACCTGCTGTCGGTCATCCTGGCCGACACGCCCGGCGGCCGGCTCGAACACAGCCTCGTGGACACCCGCAAGGCGGCGTGGCAGGGCTCGTTCTTCACGTCGATGAAGGACCCGGGCGTGATCCAGTTCGCGGCGGGCACCAGCAAGGACCGCCCGATCGAACCGGTGCGCGACGCGCTGATCGCCACGGTCGAAGGCGTGGCCGCGCAGCCGGTTACCGCCGAGGAACTGGAACGCGCGCGCGTGCGCCTGCGCAATGGCTACGAGAAGACGCTCAACGATCCGGCGGCCTATGGCGTGGCCTTGTCCGGGGCAATCTCCAAGGGCGACTGGCGACTGTTCTTCATCAACCGCGACCGTGTGGAAACCACCACGCTAGCCGACGTGCAGCGCGTGGCGGAAAACTACTTCCGCCCGGCCAATCGCACCGTGGGCGAATTCGTGCCTGGCGACAAGCCGCAACTGGCCAGCATCCCCGCAACGCCGGACCTGGCCGCGCTGACACAGCATTACACCGGCAAGCCGGCCGCGCAGACCGTGGCCGCATTCGATCCCAGCCCGGCCAACATCGACGCGCATACGGTGCGCCAGACGCTGCCCAACGGCATGCAGCTCGCATTGCTGCCCAAGCCCACGCGCGGCGGCGCCGTCAACGGCACGCTGATCCTGCGCATGGGCGATGTGCGAACGTTGCAGGGCAAGGGGTCGGTGGGGTCGCTGACGGCAGCCATGCTCGATCGCGGCGCCGGCGCGTTTGGCCGGCAGCAGATCGCGGACCGCATGGAAGCCCTGAAGGCCAATGTCTCGATTGCCGGCAGCGACGAACGGCTGACGGTGCGCTTCGACACGCGGCGCGAATACCTGCCCGACCTGCTGGCGCTGCTGCGCACCGTGCTGCGCATGCCCACGTTCCCGGCCAACGAGCTGGAGACGCTGCGCGCCAGCAGCATCGCGGGCATCGAAAGCCAGCGCAAGCAGCCGGGCGCGCTGGCACCCAATGCGCTGGGCCGCCATGGCAACCCCTACCCGCCCGGCGATCCGCGCTACACGCCAACGTTCGACGAGAGCGTGGCGCAACTGCGCGCGGTGACGATTGGCGACCTGCAGGACTTTCATGCGCGCTTCTATGGCACCGAGCACGCCCAGCTAGCGATTGTTGGCGATTTCGATGCCAATGACGCGATTCAGCAGGCCCAGCTACTGTTCGGCGACTGGCATGCGCAGGTGCCGTTTGAACGGGTGGACCGGCCGTTCGTGGCGATTCCCGCCACCGACTTCACGCTCGATACCCCGGGCAAGGCCAATGCGGTGTACCTGGCCGCGCAGCCGGTGGACCTGGTCAGCGACTCGCCCGACTATCCGCTGATGCTGATTGCCAGCCGCGTGTTCGGCGGCACCGGCATGCGCAGCCGGCTGGCCGATCGCCTGCGCCAGATGGACGGCATCAGCTACGGCGTTTCCAGCTCGCTGACGATCGGCGCCCTCGACCGCGCCGGGCGGTTCGGGCTATGGGCGGCCTATGCCCCGCAGAACCTGCCTCGACTGCGCAAGGCCATCGACGAGGAAATGGCGCGCTTTGTCCGCGACGGCATTACCGCGAGCGAACTGGCCGAGGCGTCCAGCGGGCTGCTGCAGCAGGGCCTGATCAGCCGGACCCGCGACGGCGCCCTGGCCGGGGCACTGGCCAACCAAGCTTATCTGGGCAGGACGATGGCACATACGGCAGCCATCGAGGAAGGGATTCGCACGGCCAAACCCGAGGCGGTGAACGCGGCGATCCGGCGCTATCTGGGGCCGGCGATGCTGACACAGGCATTCGCAGGCGATTTCGGCGCAACGCCGGGCGCGCCTGCCGCCGTCCCGCCGGAAGCCAGCCCAAGCGCGGCCGCCGCGCCGGCCGACGCAGGCAAGCCCTGAGACACGCAGGCAAGCCTTGAGACAAACAGTCGATCACTGTATATTCATACAGTGTTTTGTTGAGACTTGAGGTGTGAATGTCTATCGTGCGAGCTGGCAGCAAGGCGGAAGCGCTCAGGCTCTTGGCTTCGGAGCAGGCGCTCGGGCTTGAGCTGGACTATGAGACCGGATGGCAGGACGCCATCGAACTCGGCCGCCTGGGTGAAAAGCGCGGCGTCAGGGTCCAGTATCGCGGGCAGGAAAGCATCGCGGTGCGTTCCCGCGAGGCGCTGCTGGAGGGGCTGGCCAGGCCCAAGACGACGTTCCGGCAGCGCAACCTGTACTGCCAGTTCGACCTGGGCATGCTGGCCGACCATGAATTGCTGAATCTGGAGGCCAAGGCTTCACGCCTTGGCGACTACATCCTGGCCGGCCATCTGCTGCGCGATGTAGACAGCGTCTGGGCCTGAGCCTGGGCGTGCGTCGGGGCCTGAACCCCAATCACTGCCAGACGCGCGTGGCACCGGCCCAGCGTGCCGCCGCGGAAACGTGCATCAGCGCGCAATCGGCTTCCGTGGCGGGCGCCACGGCTTCGGCCTCCGCCACGCCGGTCGAGCACAGCACGGCGGTTACCAGCGTCTTGATATGGCCGCGCCCGGAATCGGCAAGCTCGGCCAGGCGGTGGTAGCCGTCGAGCACGATCAGGCCGTCTCCGACCCGGGTATCGAGGTCCAGCGCATAGAGGTGGTCGCATTCGCACCGCATGGTGCCGCCGGCCACCGCCACAACGACGGCGTTGGGCAAGGCCAGTCCGCAGTCGCGCACGGTGCTGTGCAGGCGGTCCAGATGGGCCTGGGCGCGGTAGTCGCGCGCCGAATGCGACGGCTCGGGGCCGTTCGACAGCGCCATCAGCTCGTTGGCCGAAATCACCAGCGTGTACGCCTGCAGCATCGTACGGTACGTCGCCACGACGGCGCGCAGCCGATGGACCGCGCCGCCGTCCGCGGCGACCGCCCCTCGGGGGGTCGCTACCTGGATCTTGCTCATCCTGTCTCCTATCCCCTGTCAGGCCGGCCCGCCGCCCGTCGTGGCCCGGCTCAGTCGCGCAGCAGTTGCTTGGCGATGATCAGTTGCTGAATCTGCGTGGTGCCTTCGTACAGGCGCAGCAGGCGCACGTCGCGGTAGAAACGTTCCGCCTTGTATTCGGCGATGTAGCCGGCGCCGCCGTGGATCTGCACGGCGCGGTCGGCCACGCGGCCCACCATTTCGGTACAGAACATCTTCGTGCACGAAGCCAGCATGCTGACTTCGGGATCGCTCTTGCCGGCCGGCTTGGCGTCGTAGCGTTGCGCGCAGTCGCGCACCATCGACAGGCCCGCGTACAGCTCGGCCTGGCTGTCGGCCAGCATGCCCTGGATCAACTGGAAGTCGCCAATCGGCTTGCCGAACTGCTTGCGTTCCTTGGCGTAGGCCACTGCGTCGGTGATCAGGCGGTGCGCCATGCCGCAGGCCAGCGCCGAGATATGCAGGCGGCCACGGTCCAGCACCTTCATGGCCGTCTTGAAACCCACGCCCGGTACGCCGCCAATGATGTTGGCCGCCGGCACGCGCACGTTTTCCAGGACCACGTCGCAGGTCTTGGTGCCGCGCTGGCCCATCTTCTTGTCCGGCTTGCCCAGCGAGATGCCCGGGGTGTCGGCCGGCACGATGAACGACGAAATACCCGAAGCGCCCTGGCCACCCGTGCGGGCCATCAGCGTGAATGCGCCAGCACGCGGGGCATTGGTGATGAAACGCTTGGTGCCGTTGATGACGTAGTGGTCGCCGTCCAGCTCCGCGCGGGTTTGCAGCGACGCGGCATCCGAACCGGCATTCGGCTCGGTCAGCGCAAAGGAAATGACCAGTTCGCCACTGGCGATCTTCGGCAGGTAGTTCTGCTTCTGTTCCTCGGTGCCATCCATCAGGATGCCCTGCGAGCCGATGCCCACGTTGGTACCAAAGACCGAACGGAACGCGAAGGCCGTGTGGCCAAGGTCGTAGACCACATCGCATTCCTGCGACATCGACAGGCCGATACCGCCGTAGTTTTCCGGAATGGAGATGCCAAACAGGCCCATCTCCTTCATGTCGGCCACGATATCGGCCGGTACGTCGTCGATTTCCTCGAGCGTATCTTCCGCGGGCTTCAGGCGCTCATCGATAAAACGCTGCACCGAGGCGCGCAGCAGGGAAAAGGATTCGGCGTCGAGGGCCATGGCAGTCTCCGGATAAGTCGGTACAACAACATTGGCCGCCAATGGTACGCCGCCTACCGATTTTGACAATCCACGCGAACTTGGACAGAACCGTCAATGAAATTTGACAATGGCCGGCCGCGCACTATGAATCACATTTCTTGCGGGCCAATGTCTCGCGCGTGTAGCCATGCCTGACGCGTAGCTGGTGTTCGATTTCATCGGCCTGGTCCAGGCAGGAGAACACCAGGTCGTCCCTGAATTTCTGCGTCACCCCCTTGAGCCGGGGCGCCTCGTACGAAATCTGCCGTGCCCGGCAGCGCAGGAACAGCAGCGTTTCCTCGGACGCCGTGCGCAACTGGGCCTGGTTGATCCGCTGGCATTGCGCAAGATTGGCATCGCCCTCGGCGGTCGCCAGCGCGGGCAGCATCAGCAGCGGTGCCAGCATGAAAGGCAGGAAGGAACGCAGGTTGGACATTGAAAAGGAAGTTGAAAGGCGCAGCCATCAGAATCGGCCAGCATCATTGCGCAGCCACGCGGACCACGCAAGTTAGCGTCACGGAGGATGCCCTGCCAGTGAAATTTTTCACCTCGGCCGGACGTTCTTTGTAAAAACTCTTTCCATCCAGACAAACAATGCGGCGCAAAGCCGCTGGTGGCAAGGCCTTTGCAACCGTGACCCACCGGCCGTCAGCCATCACCCACTTGGGTGATTGGCGATTAAGGTTTACGCTACCCCAGCACACGGGCCCCGATGTGCGACGCCCCTCGGGCCGGCATTGCTGCCGACCCTCGCCGCCCACTCGCTGCTCCTTGCCGCTGCATTGCGGCCCGTCCCGATCCAGCGGCCCCCCCGCCGCCCACGCCAAGAACAGAAGGTCATATGACAGACATCGCCTCCCCCGCCGTCACCGGCACGGCACCGTCCCCCGAAGAAACCAGAAAACGCGTCTTCGCCATCGTGGCCGCGTCGTCGGGCAACCTCGTGGAGTGGTTCGATTTTTATATCTATGCGTTCTGCGCGATCTACTTCGCGCCGGCCTTCTTTCCCAAGGGCGATCCGACCGCGCAACTGCTGAACACCGCCGGCGTGTTCGCGGCCGGCTTTCTGATGCGGCCGATCGGCGGCTGGCTGTTTGGCCGCATTGCCGACCGCAATGGCCGCAAGAACTCGCTGCTGATTTCCGTGGTCATGATGTGCTTTGGCTCGCTGCTGATTGCCTGCCTGCCCACCTATGACGCCATCGGTAACTGGGCGCCCGCGCTGCTGCTGATGGCGCGCCTGCTGCAGGGCCTGTCGGTCGGCGGCGAGTACGGCACCACGGCCACCTATATGAGCGAAGTGGCGCTCAAGGGCCGGCGCGGCTTCTTCTCGTCGTTCCAGTACGTGACGCTGATTGGCGGCCAGTTGCTGGCGGTGCTGGTGGTGGTGATTCTGGAGCAGTTGCTGAGCGAGGCCGAACTGAAGGCCTACGGCTGGCGCATCCCGTTCGTGGTGGGCGCCATCACCGCCGTCGTCGCCCTGTTGCTGCGCCGCACGCTGCACGAGACCACCACGGCCCAGCAGCGCAACAACAAGGAAGCCGGCAGCGTGGCCGCGATCTTCCGCCATCACAAGGCCGCCTTCTTCACGGTGCTGGGCTATACGGCCGGCGGTTCGCTGATCTTCTACACGTTCACCACGTACATGCAGAAGTTCCTGGTCAACACGGCGGGCCTGCCGATCAAGACCACCAGCTATGTGATGACGGTCTGCCTGTTCCTCTACATGTGCATGCAGCCGTTCTTCGGCGCACTGTCCGACCGCATCGGCCGCCGCAGCAACATGTTGCTGTTCGGCGCGCTGGGCGCCATCGCCACGGTGCCTATCCTCACCGCGCTGAAGACCGTGTCCAGCCCCGAGATGGCGGGCCTGCTGATCTGCATGGCGCTGGCCATCGTCAGCTTCTATACGTCGATCAGCGGCATCGTGAAGGCCGAGATGTTCCCGCCCGAAGTGCGCGCGCTGGGCGTGGGGCTGGCCTACGCCGTGGCCAACGCCATCTTTGGCGGCACGGCCGAATACGTGGCGCTGGGCCTGAAGTCGATTGGCCACGAGAACGCGTTCTACTGGTATGTCACCGGCATGATGGTCATCGCGTTCCTGGTCAGCCTGCGCCTGCCGCGTCAGGCCAAGTACCTGCACCACGAGCACTGAGCCGCAGGCCGCCGCGCCACGGTGGCAACCCGCGTGGCAAACTGAGGGGCCTTCGGGCCCCTTTTTCATTTCCGCGCCAGCTTCCGCCATGGACCTCAACGCCCTGCGCCTGTTCGTCGATATCGTCGATGCGGGCAACCTCAGCGCCGCCGCGCGCAAGCTCAAGATGACGCGCGCCAATGTCAGCTACCACCTCAAGGCGCTGGAGGAAGAACTGGGCGTGCAATTGCTGCGCCGTACCACGCGCCACGTGGAGCCTACCCCGGTGGGCGCGGGGCTCTACGAGCACGGCCGCAACATCCTGGGCGAAGTGGCCGCCGCCAACGCGCTGATCAGCAGCATGGGCAAGAGCCTGCAGGGTCATGTGCGGCTGTCGGTGCCTACCGGGCTGGGGCACGCCATGCTGTCGCCGCTGCTGGTGCAGTTCAAGCAGCGCTATCCCGACATCACGCTCGATGTGGTGTTCGACAACCGCATCCACAACCTGGTGTCCGAAGACGTGGAGGTGGCGTTGCGCATCATCTCCACGCCGCCCGATTCGGTGGTGGCCACCGAGATCGGCACGGTCGACTGGATCGTCTGCGCCGCGCCCGCGTACCTGGCGGGCCGCGACAGGCCCGCCGTGCTGGCCGACCTGGGCACGCACGACATCGTGTGCGCGTCGCCGATCGGGCAGAAGCTCAAGGCGTCGGGTATCCGGCCCGGCACTGGCGAGCGCGAACAGGTGGTGCTGGAGCCGACGCTGAGTTCCGAGAACTTCGCGTTCCTGAAGGACGCGGTGGTCAGCGGGCTGGGCGTGGGCATCTTTCCGCTCTACGCGGTGGGTAAGGACATCGACGACGGGGCGCTGGTGCCGCTGCTGCCCGGCTACCGCATCAGCGTGTTCGGCAGCAAGCTCTACATGCTGACGATGCCCAACCGCTACCAGACCATGGCCACGCGCTACCTGCTTACGTTCCTGAAGGCCGAACTGCAGGCAATCTGGCCCCGCATGGGCGCCGACAGTGCCTATAGTGAGAACACTCAGGACTAGACCGCGCCCCCGCGCGGGGAGGTAGACGACCATGGCAATGGCAGGCACCCTGGCTGGCCGGCTCAGCCGCATGAACAGCCGGTTCGACATCATTCGTCACCCATACAGCCTCAGCAGCATGGCCACGGCGCACGCCGCGCATGTGCCCGGCCATCGTCTGGCCAAGACACTGCTGCTGGAAGACGACAGCGGCTATGTGGCCGTCGTGATCCCGTCGAATCACCATCTGCAGCTATCGGCCATTTGCGACATGACGGGCCGCAAGCTCGTGCTGGCGCACGAGGACGAAATCCGCGAAGTTTTCAAGGATTGCGATCTCGGTGCCATCCCGCCCTGCGCGATGTCGTACGGCATGCAGACCTACGTCGACGAAAGCCTGTTCGACGAACCGGAAGTCTGGTTCGAGGCCGGTGATCACCTGGAACTGGTGCACATGGACCGCGACCAGTTCATGATGCTGATGGAAGACGCGCAGCGCGGCAGGTTCTCGCGCGTGATGATGTCTTGACGCTCGGCAACTGGCTTTATCGCCCTGGCAGCGCCGCCTCGATGGCGGCGCTGTCGTCTTTGAGGTCCACCCCCGACCTGCCCAGTGCCACCGCGCCCCGCAGCAGGAACACCAGACGGTCAGCCGCCTGCGCATAGGGCAGCCCTTCCGGGCGCACATTCGAGATGCAGTTGCGCTGCGCGTCGGTACGCCCCACGCGCGGATCGTAGGTGAGATAGATGCCAAGGCTGTCGGGCGAACTCAGCCCGGGGCGCTCGCCAATCAGCATCACCACCTGGCGTGCGCGCAGGCGTTCGCCGATATCGTCACCGAGCGCCACCCGGGCCTGTTCGGCCACCACGACGGGGCCGATCTGCCATTGCGGCAGCCGCGCCAACACGGCCTGCAGCAGCGGCACGGCATGGCGCTGCGCCGCCAGCGCAGAGAGACCATCGGCGATCACGAATACCACGTCGTAAGGCTGCGTGCTGGTGGCTTCGGCGGCCAGCCGGCCCTGGCTGGCGTCGTCGAGGCGGCGCCCAAGGTCCGGCCGGCGCAGGTACTGCTGGCGATCCGGCGCGGCGCTGTGCACGTGCAGCACGGCCAGGCGGGTGTCACGCAGCGCGTCGGAGATGGCATCCGTGTCCAGCATCAGATGCACGGCATCGCGCGCCTGCGCATGAGCCAGGCCGAATGCCAGCACGGTTTCGGTGGTCTGGGCATGGCCGGTGCGGCCGATAGCCACCCGCGCGCGCGTGAACTGGCGCAGGCGGCGCCATGGGTCCGACGTGGCGTCCTCGGTATCGCTTCCGGCTTGCGTGGCAGGCATCGGCGGCTTGGGCATCGTCGTCTCCCCTGTCAAAGCGAATTCAAAGCGACCCGGCCATCGCCAGCAGCGGCTGGCGCGCCGTGGGCGGCAGCATCCGCCCGGCATCGTCGAGCATGCCCATGCGCTGCAGCCACGCCTCGAACTCGGGCGCGGGCCGCAGGCCCAGCACTTCGCGCAGGTACAGCGCGTCGTGGAACGACGTGCTCTGGTAGTTGAGCATGATGTCGTCGGCGCCGGGCACGCCCATGATGAAGTTGATGCCGGCCACGCCGAACAGCGTCAGCAGCGTGTCCATGTCGTCCTGGTCCGCTTCGGCATGGTTGGTGTAGCAGACGTCGCAGCCCATCGGCACGCCCAGCAGCTTGCCGCAGAAATGGTCCTCCAGCCCGGCCCGGATGATCTGCTTGCCGTCGTACAGGTACTCCGGCCCGATAAAGCCAACCACCGTATTCACCAGCAACGGCTCGAACCGGCGCGCCACGGCGTAGGCGCGCGCTTCCATCGTCTGCTGGTCCACGCCATGGTGGGCGTTGGCCGACAGCGCGCTGCCCTGGCCGGTCTCGAAATACATGACGTTGCTGCCCACCGTGCCGCGCCGCAGCGCCAGCGCGGCCTGGCGCGCCTCGTCGAGCAACGCCAGCGAAATGCCGAACGCTTCGTTGGCGGCCTGGCTGCCGGCCACGGACTGGAACACCAGGTCCACCGGCGCGCCCTGTTCGATGGCGCGCAGCGTGTTGGTCACGTGGGTCAGCACGCACGACTGTGTGGGCACGTCGTAGCGGGCGCGGATGTCGTCGATCAGCTTCAGCAGCGTGACGATGGCGCCCAGGTTGTCGCTGGCCGGATTGACGCCGATGGTGGCGTCGCCACAGCCGTACAGCAGGCCGTCGACAATCGATGCGGCAATGCCGCGCGGGTCATCCGTAGGGTGGTTGGGCTGCAGCCGCACCGCCAGCCGGCCCGGCAACCCGATGGTGCCCCGAAACCGCGTGACCACGCAGCATTTGCGCGCCACCGCCACCAGGTCCTGGTTGCGCATCAGCTTGCTCACGGCCGCCGCAATCTCGGGGGTGATGCCGGGCGCCACGCGCGCCAGCGTGGCGGTATCGGTCTCGTGGCGCAGCAGCCAGTTGCGGAAGTCGCCCACGGTCAGGCTGGCAATCTCGGCAAACGCCACCGCATCGTGGCTATCTACGATCAACCGCGTGATCTCGTCCTGCTCGTACGGCACCAGGGCTTCGTTCAGGCAGTGGGCCAGCGGCATGTCGGCCAGGGCCATGCGGGCCGCCATGCGTTCTTCCTCGCTGGCGGCGGCCATCCCGGCCAGCGCATCGCCCGAGCGTGCCGGGCTGGCGCGAGCCAGCAGCGTGCGCAGGTCGGCAAACACATGCCGGCGGACGCCGACGGTATGGGTAAAGGCCATGGCTTGCGTTTCTCCGGGGGCGGGTTGCACCTCTCCTGCAATATAGGCGACGGGCACGACGCAAGTTCCGCGCCCGGCACCCGCGTGCCAGATTGTCCATGCATGCTGTCTTGCCATTGTTACGCGCGACGTCGACAATCCGCCTACTCATTCCAATTCGAACCCGTCAGCCAGACATGCCGCAGCTGGAAAACCCGGAAGACCGCGCCAAGCAGGGCGCCGCAGTGACCCCTACAACTACACCCCGCTGGTTCAATGTCACCGTCGTGTCATACGTGCTGACCGGCGCCACCCTGCTGCTGGTCATGCAGGCCAACCTGGTGGCAGCCCTGCTGTCGGGGTTGTTGCTGTACTCGCTGGTCGATGTGCTGGCGCCCCGGCTGACCCATTCCCGGCGCGACGCGCTGGCCGTGGCCATCCTGTCCGCCATCATCCTGCTGGCGCTGACCGGTGGCATCTGGGCGCTGGTGCACTTTCTCAACGTCGACAGTGCCACCATCGACCGCCTGCTGGACCACGCCGCCGATATCATCGACCAGTCGCGCGCGCAGCTGCCCGCCTGGCTCAGAGACTACCTGCCCAGCGGTACCGAGGAACTGATGACCACGCTGCTGGGGGCCATGCGCGAGCACGCGCAGATGGCGCAGCGGCTGGGCACCGACATCCTGCGCACGCTGCTGCATATCGTGCTGGGGCTGATCATCGGGGCCATGGTGGCGCTGTACCGCGCGATCTCGCGGCCCAACCGCCGGCCGCTGGCCAGCGCGCTGATCGACCGCGCACGCACGCTGCAGCAGTCGTTTGCCCAGTTCATCTTCGCGCAGATCCAGATTTCGTCGATCAACACGCTGCTGACGTCGATCTACCTGCTGGTGGCGCTGCCGCTGTTCGGCCAGCACCTGCCGCTCTCCAAGACCCTGGTGGCCATCACCTTCATTGCCGGCCTGCTGCCGGTGCTGGGCAACCTGATCTCGAACACGGCCATCGTGATTGCGTCGCTGTCGGTGTCGTTGCCCATTGCCATCGTGTCGCTGTTCTTCCTGGTGGTGATCCACAAGCTCGAATACTTCCTGAACGCACGCATCATCGGCGCGCGTATACAGGCGGCGGCATGGGAACTGCTGACGGTGATGCTGGTGATGGAAACGCTGTACGGCGTACCCGGCGTGATTGCCGGGCCGATCTTCTACGCCTACGTGAAGCGCGAGCTGACCACTTCGGAGCTGGTGTAGCCCGCTTGTCGCCGCGCATTCATCCGCGGCCAAGTCACTGATTCGATTGGAAAGTCGTACGCAGCAACTGGTACGACCAATTCCCGTGGATCACGTTGGGCGCCGCTCAGGCGCCGTCGCCATCCACCTTGCTGCGCACGAAGTCGATATGGGTCTGCATGGCCGTGCGCGCCTCTTCGGGCCGCCGCGCCAGGATGGCTTCGCACAGCGTGCGGTGCTGGCGCAGCAGCAGGTCCGATGATTCCTCGGCGGCTTGGCGCAAGCCCGTGCCATTGATGGTGATGTGTTCGCGCAGCATGCCGATCACGCTGGTATGCAGGTGCAGGAACATGGTGTTGTGCGACGCCAGCGCGATGGCATCGTGCAGCCGGGCGTCGGCATCTGCTTCCCCGAGCTTGTCGTCGTCCTTGCGTGAACGCTCCAATTCCTTGAGCAACGCACGTATACGTTTGAGGTCGGACGCGTCCGCGCGCATCGCTGCAAAGTAGGCCGTGGCGCCTTCCAGCACGCGCCGGAATTCCAGGATGTCGTCACGCAGCGCCGGATGGTCGGCCACCAGTTGGCCCCACGGTGACGCGATGCCGGTGCGCAACTGATCGGTGACGTATACGCCGGCCCCGCGCCGGCTCTGCAGCAGCCCGCGCGCCGCCAGCCGCTGGATGGCCTCGCGGATCGTGTTGCGTGCCACCGCGTATTGATCGGCCAGCACGCGCTCGGCCGGCAGCCGCGTGCCGACCGGCCATGTGCCGTCCAGCAGCGCGGTTTCCATCCTGCGCATGATGTCTTCCACGCGGTTGCGTGCGCCGCCCGCCATCCTGTTCCCCTTTTCCCCTTTGCCTGCCTGACCCTTCGCCCGGGATTGGTCCAACCAATTTGTGCTCCGGCGCGAGAGCGGGAATTATGCGCTCAAAAATGCCGCGACGTGGTTCAAGCGGCCCCGCCATACCGGAGGCAGACAATGCAATCCAGGCAATACCCCACAAGCGTCCCGCAACAGGTGTACCTGTTCGGCACCTGCCTCGTCGACCTGTTCGTGCCACAAGCCGGCCTCGATGCCGTGCGCCTGCTGGAGCGCGAAGGTCTGACCGTTCACTTTCCGCGCGGCCAGAGCTGCTGCGGCCAGCCCGCCTACAGCAGCGGCAACCCCGAGCAGGCCCGCAAGGTGGCCCGCGCCCAGCTTGAACTGTTCCGCGAGCCCTGGCCCATCATCGTGCCGTCGGGATCGTGCGGCGGCATGATGCGCCACCACTGGCCGGCGCTGTTCGCCGAAGCCGACGGCAGCGACAGCGAGGCCGCGTGGCTGGCCCGTGACATTGCCGGCCGCGTCTACGAACTGGCCGAATTCCTGCTCAACGTCCTGCATGTGCGCTTTGACGATGTACCGGCCGCCGATCACGAGCGGGTGGTACTGCACACGTCATGCGCGGCGCGTCGAGAAATGGGTACGCGCGCGCACGGCGTGGCACTGGTGGATGCGCTGCCGGGCGTGACCCGCGTGGAGCACGAGCGCGAATCGGAATGCTGCGGATTTGGCGGCACGTTCTCGCTCAAGCATGCCGACATCTCGGGCGCCATGGTGCGCGACAAGGTGGCCTCCGCCTGCGCCACCGGTTGCGACCGGCTGGTATCCGCCGATTGCGGCTGCCTGCTCAATATTGGCCATGCGGCCGCCCATGCCGGCCAGCCGCTGCCGGTGGAACACCTGGCGTCGTTCCTGTGGCGCCGTACCGGAGGCGCGCAATGACGACGATGAGCGCCCGCGAACGCATGCTCGGCCGGCTGCGCGCCGCCGTGCCCACCTCCGGATCGACGCTGGCCATGGACACGGCCACGCTGGACCGCCGCATCGACCAGCATTTCGACACCCGGCGCGGCGAGCGTCCGTCGCCCGCCGCGATGGTGGCGTCGATGCAGGCGGCGCTGAGCGCGTCGCATGCCGAAGTCGTTTGCACCGGTGCTGCCGCCTGGCCCGCCTGGGTCGCCAACCGGCTCGCCGCCGAGGGTGTGCGCCGGCTGCTGCTGAACGTCGATAGCGCCGAAGGCGCCGCGCTGACCCGTGCGATGCCCGCCGGCATCGCCGCCGTCGGCTTCGCGCGTCCCATCGAGGCGTGGAAGGCCGAACTGTTCGACACCGTCGACGCCGGCTTCACGGTTGCGCGTTCCGGCCTGGCCGCCACCGGCACGCTGGTGCTGGCGCCCGATCATGGATCGCCACGCACGATGTCGCTGGTGCCGCCGATCCATGTGGCACTGGTCTACGCATCGATGCTGCATCCTGACCTTCACAGCGCCGCGCGCGCCGAGCGCTGGGCCGATGGCATGCCGACCAACCTGGTGATGGTCTCCGGGCCGTCCAAGACATCGGATATCCAGCAGACACTGGCCTATGGCGCCCACGGGCCGCGCCAGCTTTGGGTCGTGATCGTCAACGACCTGGACGGAGGTGCCGCGCAATGAACCAGCAACCCCTGCATTTCGTGCCCAGCGCCGACTTCCGCGCCCGGGCGCGCGAAGCGCTCGACGATCCCAAGCTGCGCCGCAGCTTCCGGGGCGCGATGGACTTCCTGCAGCAGAAGCGCGCCGTGCAGTTTCCCGATGGCGACGAACTGGAGCATCTGCGCGACCTCGGCGAAGCCATCCGCCAGCACGCGCTGGCCAACCTGCCCGACCTGCTGGTCCAGCTCGAAACCAATCTCACCCAGGCTGGCGTACAGGTGCACTGGGCCGAGACCGCCGAAGAGGCCAACGCGATCATCCACGGCATTGCCCAGCGGCATGCCGCGCGGCGCGTAATCAAGGGCAAGTCGATGGCCAGCGAGGAAATGGAACTGAACCATTACCTGGCGGAGCGCGGCATCGACTGCATCGAATCGGACATGGGCGAGTACATCGTGCAGATGGCTGGCGAAAAGCCGTCGCACATCGTCATGCCGGCCATCCACAAGACCAAGGCCGACATCGCCACGCTGTTCGAGCAGAACATCCCCGACACGCCTTACACCGAGGACGTGGACGCGCTGATCCAGACCGGCCGCCGCGCGCTGCGCCAGGCGTTCGTGGAAGCGGACATTGGCCTCTCGGGCGTGAACTTCGCGGCGGCCGATACCGGCACGCTGTGGCTGGTGGAAAACGAAGGTAACGGTCGGCTTTCGACGACCGTGCCGAACGTGCACGTGGCCGTGATGGGCATGGAAAAGGTGGTGGCACGGCTGGCGCATATCGTGCCGCTGTCGAGCCTGCTCACGCGATCTGCCACCGGGCAGCCCATCACCACGTACTTCAACCTGATCTCCGGCCCGCGCAAACCCGGCGAGCAGGACGGCCCGCGCGAAGTGCACCTGGTGCTGCTGGACAACGGCCGCAGCCAGGCCTATGCCGACGCGCAATTGCGCGCAACGCTGCAGTGCATCCGCTGCGGCGCCTGCATGAACCATTGCCCGGTCTACACGCGCATCGGTGGCCACGCCTATGGCACCACCTATCCGGGCCCCATCGGCAAGATCATTTCGCCGCACCTGTTGGGGCTCGATGCCACGGCCGACCTGCCTACCGCATCGAGCCTGTGCGGCGCGTGCGGCGAGGTGTGCCCGGTACGGATTCCGATTCCGCAATTGCTGGTTCGCCTGCGTACCGAGGCCAACCGCAATCCCGACGAAGCCGTGCCGCATCCGCTGAAGGGCCAGGGTGCGAAGTACAGCCGCCGCGAGCATCTGGTCTGGCGCTTCTGGAGCGGGGCGTTCGCGCATCCCGCCGCCTACCGGCTGTTCCGCTGGGCCGCTACGCGGCTGCGTGCGTTCACGCCATCGGCACAGATGGGCTGGACGCAGCATCGCAAGCCGCTGACGCCAGCACCGAAAAGCCTGTCCGACCTGCTGGCCGAGCGCAACCAGCCCGAATAGCCGAATAGCAAGGCCTGCCGGCATCAGCCGGCCACAAGAATTTAAACAGCACCAAGGAGACTACCCGTGCAACCCTGGACCCAGCTCTATACGCCGCTGGGCAGCCTCTGGCTGTCCGCGCTGGTCGCGGCGATTCCCATCATCTTCTTCTTCATCGCGCTGGCCGTGCTGCGCATGAAGGGCCATGTGGCGGCATTCGTCACGCTGGCCCTGGCGCTGGCCGTGGCCATCCTGGCTTACGGCATGCCCGCGCAGCAGGCGTTTGCGGCGGCCGGCTTCGGTTTTGCCTATGGCCTGTGGCCGATTGCGTGGATCATCGTCACGGCGGTGTTCCTCTACAAGATCGTCGTGAAGACCGGCCAGTTCGACGTGATCCGCGCCTCGGTGCTGTCGATCACCGACGACCAGCGCCTGCAGATGCTGCTGATCGGCTTTGCCTTCGGCGCATTCCTGGAAGGCGCGGCCGGCTTTGGCGCACCGGTGGCCATCACCGCCGCGTTGCTGGTGGGGCTGGGCTTCAATCCGCTGTACGCGGCCGGGCTCTGCCTGATCGCCAACACTGCGCCGGTGGCCTTTGGCGCAATGGGCATTCCGATCATCGTCGCCGGCCAGGTCACGGGTATCGACCCGATGCACATCGGCGCGATGGCTGGCCGCCAGTTGCCGCTGCTGTCGCTGGCGGTGCCGTTCTGGCTGGTGTTCATGATGGATGGCTGGAAGGGCGTGCGCGAAACGTGGCCGGCAGCATTGGTGGTCGGCGCCAGCTTCTCGGTCACCCAGTACTTCACGTCGAACCACATCGGCCCTGAACTGCCGGACATCACGTCGGCACTGGTGAGCCTGATCTCGCTGGCCGCGTTCCTGCGCGTCTGGCAGCCGCGTTCGGCGTCGCAGTCGGCGGGTGGCGCGGTGGCAGGCGGCACGGTGGCGATGGCCGGATTTGGCGGCGGCATGGGCACTGCACCGTCCAGCCGCAAGGCATCGCCTTACACGTTCGGCCAGACCGTTCGCGCGTGGGCGCCGTTCGGCATCCTGACGGCCATCGTCACGCTGTGGAGCCTGCCGTCGTTCAAGGCGCTGTTCGCCGGCAACGGCGCGCTGGCTGGCACGGTGCTGAAGTTCAAGGTGCCGATGCTGGACCAGCTGGTCATCAAGGCCGCGCCAATCGTGGCGTCGCCCAAGCCGTATGAGGCCGTGCTGAAGCTCGACCTGCTATCGGCCGTGGGCACTGCCATCCTGCTGACCTCGATCATCTCGGTGGTGCTGCTGCGCATGAAGCCGCGCGACGCCATCGCCACGTTCGGCGAGACGCTGCTGGAACTGCGCCGCCCGATACTGTCGATCGGCCTGGTGCTGGCGTTTGCATTTGTGGCCAACTACTCGGGCATGTCGTCGACGCTGGCACTACTGCTGGCCGGCACCGGCGCTGCGTTCCCGTTTTTCTCGCCGCTGCTGGGCTGGCTGGGGGTGTTCCTGACCGGTTCGGACACGTCGTCCAACGCGCTGTTCTGCTCGCTGCAGCACACCACCGCGCATCAGATCGGCGTATCGGACACGCTGCTGGTGGCCGCCAACACCACGGGCGGCGTCACGGGCAAGATGATCTCGCCGCAATCGATCGCGGTAGCCTGCGCGGCCACGGGGCTGGTGGGCAAGGAATCGGAACTGTTCCGCTTCACGGTCAAGCACAGCCTGCTGTTTGCGTTCATCGTGGGCGTGATCACGATGGTGCAGGCGTACTGGCTGACGGGGATGATTCCGGGTTAAGGATTGCGAGGGGTGGCTTTGCTCCTCTCTCCCGCAAAGCGGGAGAGAGGAGCCGGCTTTGAGGCGGTGTCGCGATTTAATCGTTCGCCGCTTCTCTTGGCAAAAACACGTTGCCTTCCGTCAGCGGCGCGTACCGATACGTCGCCGGTGTACGGCTCAGCTTCACTGGCGCGCCCAGCCCCTTGTAGCCACCGGGCATCTCCACCACCATCTCGCGGTGCACGGTATGCGGATGCGTCAGCGCGTCCGGCACCGACAGCACCGGCGCGCACGGCACGCCAGCAGCCGACAGCTCGTCGGCCAGTGCCTTGCCGTCCCACAGCGCCAACTTTGCCTCCAGCGTGCCCTTGAGTTCCGCGCGGTTCACCGAGCGCGCGCCTGCCGTGGCAAAGCGCTCGTCGTCGGCCAGTTCCGCCACGCCGATGTGTTCGCAGAAGATGCGGAATTGCCGGTCGTTGCCCACTGCCAGGAAGATCGGATCGCTGGCCGTGGCCACCGTGTCGTACGGATAGATATTCGGATGCGCGTTGCCGGTGCGGCCTGGCGTCTTGCCGCTCATGAACCAGTTGGCGGCATGCGGATGCAGCAACGACAAACCCGAGTCATACAGCGCCGCTTCCACGAACTGCCCGCGTCCGCTGCGCTCGCGTTCCTGCAGCGCCAGCAGCACGCCCAGCGTGGCGTTGAGCCCGGTGACCATGTCGACCACGGGCAAACCCACGCGCAGCGGGTCGCGGTCGGGTTCGCCGTTGATGCTCATGATGCCGGCCATCGCCTGGATGGCCGCGTCGTAGCCGGGCAGGCCGCCAAGCGGGCCGTCGGCGCCAAAGCCCGACACGCGGCAATGCACCAGGCGCGGAAAGCGCTGCGACAGCACGTCGTAGCCCAGGCCCCATTTCTCCATGGTGCCGGTCTTGAAGTTCTCCACCAGCACGTCGGCATCTGCCAGCAGGGCCAGTAGCACCTCGCGGTCGGCGTCGGCGGTCAGGTCCAGCTTCATCACGCGCTTGTTGCGGTTCAGCCCGAAGTAGTACGACGCCACGCCATCGCGGAACGGAGGGCCCCACGTCCGTGTGTCGTCGCCCTGCGGCGGTTCGATCTTGAGCACGTCGGCGCCGTGGTCGCCAAGGATCTGCCCGCAGAACGGGCCGCCGAGAATCCGCGACAGGTCCACTACGCGGATGCCGGCCAGCGCGCCGGTCTTGCCGGTCTGGGATGGCGTCATTGTCTCTTCCTGTGTTGTTGTCGTCGCCCGGTCAGTCAAGCTGCGCGCCGGACTTCTGCACCACGGCACGCCACTTGACCACTTCGGCCTTCACGAAATTGCCCAGTTGTTCGGGCGACGTGGACGGCGCCAGCTCCAGCCCCTGCGCCAGCAAGGTCTTGCGCACCTCGGGCTGCTGCAGGGCATTGGCGAACGCCTGGTTCAGCTTGCCGATGACGGCCGGCGGCGTGCCCGCCGGTGCCACCACGCCAAAGAATACCGAAACATCGAAGCCCGGAACACCCTGCTCGGCCACGGTGGGCACTTCGGGCAGCGCCTGCGAGCGGCCCTTGGTGGTCACGCCCAGCGCGCGTACCTTGCCGCTCTTGATGAACGGCAGCGCGGTCAGCACGTCGGTGAACGTCATGCTCACCTGGCCGCCCAGCAGGTCATTCAGCGCCGGGCCGGTACCCTTGTACGGCACGTGCTGGAAGTCGGTGCCGGCCAGGTTGTTGAACAGCACGCCGGCCAGGTGCGACGACGCGCCATTGCCCGACGATGCGTAGGTCAGCTTGCCCGGATGCGCCTTGCCGTAGGCAATCAGCTCCTGCACGTTCTTGGCCGGCACGTTAGCATTCACCACCAGCACGTTGGGCAGATGGCCGATCTGGATCACCGGCGCGAAGCTCTTGATCGGGTCGTAGTTGATCTTGCGATACAGGCTCACGTTGATGGCCAGCGGCGCCGACGTGCCGAACATCAGCGTGTAGCCATCGGGTTCGGCACGCGCCACCATTTCGGCGCCGATATTGCCGCCGGCGCCTGCGCGATTCTCCACCACCACGGGCTGGCCCAGGCTGGTCTTCAGCGCGGCAGCCAGCGTGCGGGCCATCGCGTCGGTGGGGCCGCCCGGCGGGTACGTCACCACCATCATGATCGGCTTGCTCGGGAAATCTTTCTGCGCGAAGGCGGGGCTGGCGGCGGCGAACAGCGTGCAGGCGGTCAGCGAGGCAAAGGCGGCCAGGGCCGCGCGGCGGTGCCATTGGGGCATGATGCGTTGTCTCCGGGTGAAGCTATTTATATGTAGACGCTTATCGGGCACGCGTTTGGACCCGTCAGGGAGCGCGCCCGTCCTGCAACATCAGAATACGTTGACCTGATCCACGGGGCCGGCCGCGCGCACCGCGCCATCGGCGGGCGGGGCCACGGTCTCGGCCAGCCAGTCGGGTTCGGCGCCGCCGCCCAGCGGGTCTTGCGGCAGCACGCGATGCGCCAGCACCAGCTGCGCCAGACGCATGCGGCGTACCGAGCCGATGCGGCCCGCCTCCCACGCCATCGCCACGGCGCTGGTCACGTGGTACAGCGCCGAAGCTGCCTGGCGGGCCAGCACGTCGCCCTCTGCGCCAGCATCGGCTGCACGTGCGGCCAGTGCCACGGCACCGGCGATGGCCGATTCAAACGTGGCGCGTGCCTGGGCCTGCATCGGCGTGTCCTTCAGCAGGGCCGACAGATGGGCCTGCAGCACCGGCAGCGAGCCTTCGCGGCGGATGGCGCGCAGCACGTCGAGCGCGACGATATTGCTCGTGCCTTCCCAGATCGAACCCAGGTGGGCATCGCGCACCAGGCGCGGATCGCTCCATTCCTCGATGTAGCCGCAGCCGCCGCGAATTTCCATCGCGTCGCCGGTTACCTTGCGTGCGTCGCGGCAGGCGCGGAACTTGATCAGCGGCGTCAGGACCCGCATCAGCGGGTAGGCATCGGTCTCGCCCGCATCGGCACGGCGCAGCGCCTCGGCGGTCTGGAACACCATCGTGCGTGCCTGCTCGGTAGGCAGCGTCAGCTTGAGCAACTGGCGGCGCATCAGCGGCATGTCGGCCAGCCGCTTGCCAAATGCGCGGCGCTCGCGGGCGATGAACTGGCCCTCGGTCAGCGCGCGGCGCATTAGGCCGGCGGCGCGCACGCCATTGGACAGGCGCGAGTTGTTGATCATGTCGGCCATCTGCACAAAGCCACGGCCCGGTTCGCCCACCAGGTACGCATGCGCGCCTTCCAGACGGATTTCGCCGCTGGCCATCGAGCGCGTGCCGAGCTTGTCCTTGAGGCGGATGATGCGGTAGTGGTTGGCGCTGCCGTCGGCCAGCGTGCGCGGCAGCAGGAACAGCGACACCCCCTTGATGCCAGCAACAGCGGTGCCGTCGGCCTCTTCCATGCGCGCCAGCACCATGGCCAGCGCCGCGTCGGGGTTCGAGCAGAACCACTTGTCGCCCACCAGGCGCCAACCGCCTTCGACGCTGGCGTCGCGAATCGCGCGCGTGGCGGTGGCGGCCACATCGGAGCCCGCGCCCTGCTCGGTCATGAACATCGCGCCCTGGTACAGGTCGTCGAACACCTGCGTGGTCAGGTTGGGCAGGAAGCGCTCCACCAGGGCCGGATCACCGAACTTGCGCAGCGTGCGCGTCAGCGAATCGGTCATCGACAGCGGGCAGCACAGGCCGAACTCGGCCTGCACGAACAGATAGGTCAGCGCGTACTTGGCGGCCGGTGGCATCGGCTTGTCCCAGCCCAGAACGCCGCCACGATGCGACGCAGCGGCAAGACCGAATTCCGAGAATGCCACGCGTTCCAGTTCCACATAGGCCGGATGCTTGTGGATGCGCTGCGCATCCAACCCGGTGCGGGTGCGGTGCGACAGCGTGGGCGGCTCGTGGTCGGCCACGTTGGCCAACTCGTCCAGCACGCCACCGGCCAGCTCGCCCATGCGCTCCAGATGCGGCACCAGGTGATTGAACAGATCGGCGGGCAGATAGAGCGGCAGCAGCGCGCGCAGGTCGGGGTCCGCCGTGAACAGGCTCGAACCGTGGCGGTCGGGTACCGGGTGGGCGTCGGCCACAGTGGCGGGGGCGGCGGGAGCGGCGGGTTGGGATGCGGCGGGGCGCGCGGCGCTGGTCGGCATGCTGGGTCTCCGTGATTCCCTGCCCTGCGGTCCGAGGCTGTGATCGGGGGCGGGATGGTTTGGGAACCATTATTTGTTCGCCGACGATTCGCGTCCAATTCTAAAATTGGCTCAATCCATATAAATTTTGTATCGCCATGGAATTCCGTCACCTGCGTTACTTCCTCGTGCTGGCCGAGGAACTGCACTTCGGGCGTGCTGCCAGGCGGTTGTCGATCTCCCAGCCGCCGCTGTCGCTCAACATCCAGCAACTGGAAGCGTCGGTCGGGGCACGCCTGTTCGAGCGCGACAGCCGGGGTGTGCGCCTGACCGCCGCCGGGCGCGCGTTCCGGGAATCGGCCACCGCGCTGCTGGCGCAGGCGGAATCGGCGCGGCTGCTGGCGCGCGAGATCGAGGCCGGCGCGGTGGGCCGGCTGCGCGTGGGCTTTGTCGGATCGATGCTGTATCGCGGCCTGCCCCAGCGCCTGCAGGAATTCCAGGCGCAGTATCCCGGTATCCATGTGGCGCTGACCGAACTCAATTCGCAGGAACAGATCGACGCGCTGCTGCACGGCGAGTTGGATGCGGGCTTTGTGCACACCAGCCGGGTGCCCGACGAACTGGCGGCCACGTTGGCGCACTCCGAACCGTTCGTCTGCTGCATGCCGGCCGACCACCCGCTGACAGCGCACGACACGGTGGCCTTGACCGACCTGCGCGGCGAGCCCTTTGTGCTGTTTTCGCGCAAGGCATCGCCCGACTACTACAGCCGCATCTTCGACATGTGCGCCGCGCAAGGCTTCTATCCGCGCATCCGGCACGAGGTGCGGCACTGGTTGTCGGTGGTATCGCTGGTATCGCAGGGTATGGGCGTGGCGCTGGTGCCGGCGGCCATGGCGCGCTCGGGCATGGCCGGCGCGGCATTCCGGCCGCTGGCCGACACGACGGTGCCGTCAGAGGTGTACTGCGTGTGGAAGCTGGCGCCCGATCACCCGGCGCGCGACCATTTCGTCGACACGGTCAGGGCGGCGGCGGCCCGGGCCGGCATCTAGAAAGTGTGGGAAAGGGCCAGAAATGGCCGAAAAAATGGCAGAATCGCCAAAGAAAAAAGCCACTAGCCTCAAGGGCTAGTGGCCATGAAGTACGCGTGGAACGGGGTGTTCAGCGTGCTTGGAGCTTATGCCCGACCCCGCCGGGGCACCAATACCGCAAATGCGTTATTCGCAAGGAAAACACTGCCAGCGGGCCCGATTAATGCGCCAGACAGGGGTAATCCCTTAGGCACCTGGCGCGCCCGCCGCTGCTTCAAGAATCAGGTTCGCGACTTCGTTCGGATGCGAAATCAGCGACACATGGCTCGACGGCAATTCGATCGTATGGGCGCCCATGCGCTTGGCCATGAAGCGTTCCAGGTCGGGATTGATGGTGCGGTCCTCGGTCGACACCGCGTACCACGTGGGCTTGACGCGCCAGGCGGCCACGGTGGTCTTGGCCATCGTGATGGCCTTGGCCATCGGCTGCTGCACGGCGTAATAGGCTTCGGCTTCCTTCTTCGGCAGGTCACCGGCAAAGTCATTCACGAACGCCTGCTCGGACAGCTTGGCGTAGCCATCGGGCGACCATTGCAGGCCGGCCGATGCGGGTGCGGCCGGGAACTTGCGCGTCAGCACCGGGTAGTCTTCGCCGGCATCGGGCGCGCGGGCCGCGATATAGACCAGGCCCGAAACCTTGGGGTCGTCGCCAGCCTGGGTGATCACCATGCCCGCGTAGGAATGCGCGACCAGCAGCGTGGGGCCATCCTGCAGTGCCAGTGCGCGCTTGACCGCGGCCACGTCGGCATCGAGCGAGGTGGTCGGGTTCTGCACCGACGTCACGTGATAGCCCTTGGCCTGCAGCAGCGGAATCACCTTCTCCCAGCTAGATCCATCGGCGTAGAGACCGTGCACCAGCACGATGTTGTGGACCGGGCCGGTGGGCGTGGTCTTGGCGGCGGTGCTTTCCTGCGCCATCGCGCCTTGCGCGAATACGAGTGCAAGGGAGGTAGCGGCGGCAACCTTGGCCATCGTGGCCAGCAGCGGGTGGTTCGATTTCATCGTCAATCCTTCATCTAGTACTGTGTGACACCTGCATAGAGCTGTAATGCTCTGTGTCCCAGTATGACGAGCGAACCTGCCCCGCTATTTCCTCCATTCCACATCTTTTCAGGTATCGCCCGGCGCAACGGCGCGCTGCACGGGCACGGCGTCCGGATTGTCGGTTGGACTTACCACGGCATACAGATAGCGACCGTTGCGCCAGTACTGCGCCATCAGGTTGCCCTCGGTACGCGCGCCATTCTGGAAGCGCAGGCCGCCCGACGGCCGCACGTAGTAAACAATCGCCTGCATCTGCGGGTTCTGGTACAGCACCATCGCGGCGGGGCCCTGCTCGGTCGACATCAGGCGGCCGCCCACGGGACGGAATCCGTACGCGGAGAAATCGGGCAACGGCGCCGGCTGCACAAAATGGCGGTTCAACCATGTCTGCAGTTCGCGCGCGTCGCTGGCCTTCACATCCACCATCTGCGGCGTGTCGCTGACCGCGAACAGGCGGTAAGCCGACATGGCGTCGGCCATCGGCAGATAGTTGTGGCGGAAGGCCAGTTCGCGCGACTGCCAGCCGCCCATTCCGCCTACGGCCAGCGCCATGACCAGCGACGCGGCAATGGCCACGCGGTGCCGCGCACGGTCGCGCTGCGCGCGCCGGATGCGGAAGGGGTCCAGGCGTGCCGGGATATCGGCCGGCGGCGGCTCCATGCTGGCGCGCAGGCGCTGCATGTCCTGGCGGATCTGCTCCACCTGCCGCGCCAGGTCGGGATGGGTGGCAATCAGGGCGTCGATCTGCTGCCGGCGCGTTTCGTCCAGTTCGCCATCGACGTAGGCGTGGAGTTCCGGTTCGGTGGGCATCAACGTATTCATTTGAGGACCTGCAGGGGAGGATGGACGACCTTGCCTTCGGTCAGTTCGCGTAGCGCCTTGCGTGCGCGGGAGATGCGCGACATGACGGTGCCGATGGGCACCTCCAGCGCATCGGCGGCTTCCTGGTAGCTGAGCCCTTCCACTGTCACCAGCACCAGCAGCGCGCGTTGTTCGGCCGACAACTGGTTGAAGCCGTCCAGCGCCGAGCGCGTGATGACCACGTCCTCGGTGGACGGCGCGCTGTCTTCGTCACTGCCCACGCCGAACAGCGTCAGCAGGCCGGCATAGCGCCGCGCCCGGCGCTGGCCGTCGAGGAACAGCCGGTACAGGATCGAGAACAGCCAGGCGCGCAGGTCGCTTTCGGCACGGCGCGTGGCGCGGCGCGACAGCGCACGTTCCAGGCACGCCTGGACCAGGTCGTCGGCGCTGGCCTCGTTACGGGTGAGCGACACGGCAAAGCGGCGCAGTCGCGGAATTACCTCGCGCAGGGCGTCGTCTGAGAAATCGTTGTCCATCGGAGTCTGGGGGGCACGGGGCAGAAGGTTCGTCACGAGGTATCGCGTGGTATACGAACGGCGCTGCGCCCTTATTCCGCCTCACATTACAAACAGCTAACAAAAGTATGGCTTCAGCACGCATGTGGCGCGAATGCTATACAATCGAGAACGATTTTTATTTACGTACCCGACAGGATTTTCCCTGTTGCGCGGCGGCGATCCCGCCCTTGGACTGGAAGCATATGCGGTTGTCTGAACTGTCCCGGCGCACGGTCGCCATCGTGAAATCGGTGGAGGATTCCACCCCCGAAGACCCGGTTGCGCGACGCCTGCGCGATCTTGGTTTCGTGCCCGGTGAAACCGTGCAGATCGTCACTTTCGGCCCATTCGGCAAGGACCCGCTGGTGGCCCAGGTAGGCTACACGCGCTTTGCACTGCGCCGCTCCGAAGCCGATCGCATCACGGTGGAAGTGGCTTCGGCCACCGTTTCCAGCATCGCACCCGCCGATCCGGCCGCGGCCCAGTCCGACAAGTCCGACGCAGCCCAGCGCATCGCCTGAGGGCCTGCCCGCCTTCGCCCGACCCTATTCCCATCATGTCAGTTGCCCAGAATGCCTCCGCCTTGCGCATTGCGCTGGTAGGCAACCCCAATTGCGGCAAGACCGCCCTGTTCAACCGCCTGACCGGCAGCCGCCAGAAGGTGGCCAACTACGCCGGCGTGACCGTCGAGCGCAAGGAAGGCCAGTTCACGTCGCCGGCCGGCCGTACCGTGCGCATCCTCGACCTGCCCGGCGCGTACAGCCTGCACTCGGCCAGCCTGGACGAAGCCATCACGCGTGAAGTGTGCATGGGCCAGCGTCCCGGCGAGGCGCGGCCCGACCTGCTGGTGTCGGTGGTCGATGCCACGAACCTGCGCCTGCACCTGCGTTTCGTGCTGGAACTGCGCCGCCTGGGCCTGCCGATGGTGGTGGTGCTCAATATGAGCGACGCCGCCGCACGCCGCGGCATCATCATCGACCGCGACGCGTTGTCGCAGGCGCTGGGCGTACCCGTGGTGCAGACCGTGGCGGTCAAGCGCGACGGCGCCGCCGCGCTGGTCAGCCTGTTCGACCAGACGCTGCCGCCGGCCCCGCCCGCGCAGCCGCTCGACAGCGTGTCCGAGCTGGACACCCACGCCGAGGTCAAGCGCCTGCTGGAGGCCGCCGTGACCATGCCCACGCGTACCGCGCGCTTCGACGACGCCGTGGACCGCGTGGTACTGCATCCCGTGTTCGGCCTGGTGATCCTGGCCGTGCTGCTGTTCTTCATGTTCCAGGCGGTGTTCTCGTGGGCCGAGCCGATGATGGACGGCATCGAGGGCGGCGTGCACATGGCGGGCGAATGGGTCGGCGCGATGATGCCGGACGGCATGCTCAAGAGCCTGCTGGTCGACGGCATGATTGCCGGCCTGGGCAGCGTGGTGGTGTTCCTGCCGCAGATCCTGATCCTGTTCCTGTTCATCCTGACGCTCGAGGAATCGGGCTACCTGCCGCGCGCCGCGTTCCTGCTGGACCGGCTGATGATGGGTGCGGGCCTGTCGGGCCGGTCGTTCATCCCGCTGCTGTCGAGCTTTGCCTGCGCGATTCCGGGCATCATGGCCACCCGCACGATCCAGGACCCGCGCGACCGCCTGACCACGATCCTGGTGGCACCGCTGATGACCTGCTCGGCGCGGCTGCCTGTGTATGCGCTGCTGATCGGCGCGTTCATACCCGAACGCACCGTGGCCGGCCTGTTCAACCTGCAGGGGCTGGTGCTGTTCGTGCTCTATGTGGCCGGCATCGTCAGCGCGCTGGTGGTGGCATACGTGCTGAAGTGGTTCCGCCGCGACCGCACGGACCATCCGCTGCTGATGGAACTGCCGTCGTACCGCGTGCCCAATCCGCGTGATATCGCCATCGGCCTGTGGGAACGGGCGCGCATCTTCCTGGCGCGCGTGGGCAAGGTGATCCTGACGCTGACCGTGCTGCTGTGGTTCCTGGCCACGTTCCCGTCGCCGCCGGAAGGCGCCACGCTGCCGCCGATCGACTACAGCTTTGCCGGCATGATCGGCCGCGCGCTGGAACACGTGTTTGCCCCGATCGGCTTTAACTGGCAGATCTGCGTGGCGTTGGTGCCGGGCCTGGCC
The DNA here is from genome assembly GCF_022179805.1 of Cupriavidus pauculus. Taxonomy (GTDB): domain Bacteria; phylum Pseudomonadota; class Gammaproteobacteria; order Burkholderiales; family Burkholderiaceae; genus Cupriavidus; species Cupriavidus pauculus_E. The sequence goes on from NZ_BPUO01000004.1 coordinate 59,470, forward strand.
GCACGGGAAGTGGCGGTGGGCGCGCTGGCCACGGTGTATGCGCTGTCGGGCAGCGACGACGCGGTGGCCGTGCAACTGGCGCCGATGATCGCGGCACAATGGTCGCTGGCCACGGCGCTGTCGCTGCTGGCCTGGTACGTGTTTGCTCCGCAGTGCATTTCCACGCTGGCGGTGATCCGTCGCGAGACCAATTCCTGGAAGGTGATGGCGGCGTCCGCTGCCTACCTGACCGGCCTGGCCTACCTCGCGTCGTTCATCACCTACCGTGTGGCGCTGGCGCTGACCTGATTTCGAGGAAACTGGCGGACCATCCGCCAGTCAAACGGCCATGACGCTCTATCACGCCTTTGAAACCCTGATCGTCCCGCTGATCGTGCTGGCCTGCGCCGTGCACGTGGCCGGCCGCTACATGCCCCGCACCCGCGAGCGCGTGAAGGCTCGTCTGGCCACGATGCTGGGCGGCGCCTCGGCCACAGGCTGGCGCGGATGGCTGGCCCGCCACCTGGCACCGACCCAGGCCGCCGGATGCGCCACTGGCTGCGACACGAACAGTGGCTGCGGCACGTGCGGGTCGAATACGTCGGGGTCGGGGGATTCGGGCTCCGGCGATCGTAACGAGCAGATCATTCGCTTCGTGCGCAAGTCTTGAGGGCTGGTTGATTGAGCTGAAACGGCGACCTTTTGGGGTCGCCGTTTTGCTTTTGGGGTGATGGATTGGGGTACGCAGAAACGGGTACGCTTTTGCTTCGCTACCACCAGATTCAGCTCCCCTCTCCCACGCCAGTGGGAGAGGGGTTGGGGGTGAGGGCATCGAGGCTCTGCTTGCCGATCTGTCGCATTTTGAACCGCTGCGCCCTCTCCCCCGCCCCTCTCCCGCCATGCGGGAGAGGGGCGCAAACCACGGGCAAACCGACCCTCAAGTCGCATCCAAACCACCACGCAGAAACGGGTACGCTTTCCCCAAATAAAAACCCGCCGCGACCAAGCGGCGGGTTTTTTCGAGACCCCGACAGCCTACTGTGCCGTGCCCGGAATCGTCAGCGTTACCGGCATCGCCTCGGCACCGGCCGTGCACGTCACCGTCACCGTGAACGGTCCTGTCCCTGTCGGCACCAGCGATGCCAGGTTGTTCGTGAACCCTGCGATCGAGATCGGGCCGCTGGTGACTTGCCAGTTCCAGGTGCCATTGCAACCCGTGATGCCTTCGTCGATGCCCTTGTGCAGCACGTGTGCCGACACCGGTGCGCCGCCGCTCGGCACGACGAACGGGTCCGGGCCGCTGTAGATCAGGCCCCACGTCGGCTGTTCGGTCACCAGCAACTGGGCGCGCGGCTTGGCGGTCAGGGTCAGGCTGCTGGCCATTTCGTCGATCACGCTTTGCAGCGGGGCGATGCCGGTCGGGCGGCTGGTGCTGACCGTGGTCACGCGGGTGGCTCCATTGGGCACCACCGACAGCGACGGCGACGTGGTCATGTAGGTCCACAAGCCCGTGAAATCGGCCGTCGAATCGGTCTCGTCGTTGCGCAACACACGCGAGTCATAGGTCTGCGGATAGCCGTTGAGCACGTTCAGCGCGTTGATCTGCTGGCCGAACTTCGACAGCACCAGCCGATACGTCGACACGCTGCTCTTGAACACCGACACCAGGAAGGCGCCGGTCAGCGTGTTGCCGTCAGGCGCGGTGACCTGCACCGTCACCACCGACTGCGCCGGCGTGTCGCTGCTGTTCACGCCGCGCAGCGTGCCCACGTTCACCGCGCCCGTTACCTGTACCGCCGTCGTGCTGCTGCGCCACGTCCAGCCGCTGGCCACGGACGTGCGGTCCGCGCCGTCGCTGTCGATCAGCGATGCCGTCACCGGCAGCACCTGGCCGTCGGTCATCGACAAAATCGGATATGGCAGCGCCAGGCTGTAGGTGCGCACGCCCGGAGCGACCACGGTGATCGTCGCAGCTACCGCAGGCAAGGCGGTAGTCGCGCCATTGGTGCCGGTAACCGTCGCCAGCACGCTGATGGTGGCGGTGCCGACGCCCACGCCGGTGACCACTGCACTGCCAGGAATCGTGCCGTTGGCCACGGCCGCTATCGACGTGCTGGAGCTCGACCACACGAACTTGGTGGACCCCGTGACATCGTTGCCCAGATCGTCAACAACCGACGCGGTCAGCGAGATCGTGCTGCCCACGCCCACCTGGCCCGACGTGCGGTTCATGACCAGCGTGTACGACTTGGCAACGGCCGTGCTGCCGCCACCGCTGCCACCACCACTGCCGCCGCCCGTGTCCGCCGGCGCTGTCGTGCCCGCGCTCGAGCCGCCGCCGCCCCCGCATGCCGCCATCAACATGACCGTGGCCATGCACGCGATCCACCCGGCCCATGAACGTGTACGCATGATTGTCCCCTCTCGTTATCGATCCCGTTCCCAGTCCTCTCAGCCTAGGCGCGATGTGCATGAGGATGTACTGGCCAGAGGACTGAGCGAAAACGCACATTTCGGGTGGAACTCATCCGTTCGGGGTAAGGCTTTGATGTGCGCACGCCCACACAGGCGCCCGATTCGGACCAGGCAGACAACACTGCGGACGAAATACCAAAGGTTGACGCTGCCGCACGTTTTGCACTACGCTTTGGTTCGTCCCGACCACAAGTCGGACGACATTTACCTTCCGTACGATGCCAGCCAACGCCCTCAACCTCCGCCACGCCGCAGATGCCTCGCGCATCGGTGCCGCCGTGCGCGCGCGTGTTGATGGATCGCTGACCGGCCTGCCGTCGTACCGCGCCCTGGGCGCTTCCTCGCTACTGCTAAGCCTACTGATCGGTTGCCGCGCCTAGTGCCCTGTGGCCGTTCGGCAGCCCTTCGCCACCCGATTTCCGTTTCCGGTTTTTCCGTTTTCTGATTTGAAGCGCTCGCACGACGAGACGCTTCCTCATTGTTTCCTTAGCGAGGAAGGAGATTCCCATGCCGATGTTGCACAACCCCGCCACCAAATACCACCCCGCCACCGTCGTCGACTTGCCTGACCGCACCTGGCCGTCGCGCCAGATCACGCGCGCACCGCGCTGGATGAGCACCGACCTGCGCGACGGCAACCAGGCGCTGATCGAACCGATGAACAGCGCGCGCAAGCTGCGCTTCTTCGAACAGCTCATCAAGGTGGGCCTCAAGGAAATCGAGGTCGCCTTTCCGTCGGCGTCGCAGACCGATTTCGATTTCGTGCGCATGCTGATCGAGGAAGATCGCATTCCCGACGACGTGACCATCGTCGTACTGACCCAGGCGCGTGAAGACCTGATCCGGCGCACCGTCGATTCCGTGCGCGGCGCCAAACGCGCCACCGTGCACCTGTACAACCCTATTGCGCCGGCCTGGCGCCGCATCGTGTTCAATGCCTCGCGCGACGAGATCAAGGAAGTGGCCGTGGCCGGCACGCGCCTGATCCGCGAATTGACCGACGCGATGCCGGAAGCCGCCTGGTCCTACGAATATTCGCCCGAGACCTTCAGCCTGGCCGAGCTCGATTTCTCGCTGGAAGTGTCCGACGCCGTGTCGGCCGTCTGGCAGCCCGATGCTAAGCGTCCGATGATTCTGAACCTGCCCACCACGGTGGAATGCAGCACGCCCAACATCTTCGCGGACCAGGTGGAATGGATGCATCGCCGTCTGGCACGGCGCGAACATATCGTGCTGTCCGTGCATCCCCATAACGACCGTGGCACGGCCGTGGCCGCCGCCGAATTGGCTGTGATGGCCGGCGCGGACCGCGTGGAAGGCTGCCTGTTCGGCAACGGTGAGCGCACCGGCAACGTCGACCTGGTCACGCTGGCGCTGAACCTCTACACGCAGGGCGTGAATCCCGAACTCGATTTCTCCGATATCGACGAGGTACGCCAATGCGTGGAGCACTGCAACCAGTTGCCCGTGCATCCGCGCCATCCGTACGTCGGCGATCTCGTGTTCACGGCGTTTTCCGGATCGCACCAGGACGCCATCCGCAAGGGCTTTGCCCAGCAAAAGTCCGACGCCATCTGGGAAGTGCCCTACCTGCCGATCGACCCGGCGGACCTTGGCCGCAGCTACGACGCCGTCATCCGCGTGAACAGTCAGTCGGGCAAGGGCGGCATGGCCTACCTGCTGGAACAGGCGCACGGCATCTATATGCCGCGCCGCCTGCAGATCGAGTTCAGCCGCGCGGTGCAGGTGATGACCGACGAAACCGGGCTCGAAGCCAGCGCGGAAGACCTCTACGCACTGTTCCGCCGCGAGTACCTGGATGTGGATGCGCCGCTGCGCTACGTCTCGCACCGCATGGTGTCTACCGGTGACAGCGCCGTGGAAATCGAGATGGACATGCTGCGCGATGGTCAGCCGGTGCGCGTACGCGGTGCGGGCAACGGCCCCATCGACGCGACGGTCGATGCGTTCTCGCGCGGCCTGGGCATTGCGGTGCGTGTGATGGACTACCACGAGCACGCCATGACCACCGGCGCCGATGCCAATGCGGCCTGCTATGTGGAAGTACGCGTCGGCGATTCGCCCACTGGCTTTGGCGCGGGCGTCGATACAAGCATCGTCACGGCGTCGCTGAAAGCCATGGTGTCCGGCGTCAACCGCCATCTGGCGGTGCGCGACGAGGCCGAGGCCAAGGCGGCCTGATTGCGGTCTGACTGCGGCTTGACCGCAGCCTGAAAAACGGTGTGCCCTCCCCCCAGAGGGCACACCTGAAAAGACGTCCTGGCGGACGTCCACGACATGCGCGGTGCACAACCACGAGCCCACAGCGTAAGGGGCGCGATGCGCGGGCGCCACGAATAAAACCGCATGTCCATAGAAGCATCGGCACTACGGCGCAAGCCCCCATCACGGCGTTTCAAGCGTGGTGTCGCGCGTTGACGACGCTGTCGCAGTCAAATAGTGTCGGCTGCGCTTCACTTGTTCTGCATCAAGGTTTGGGACGTTGCCACGGCACACACTGGTCGCACTTTTTCGATGTTTCGTGCTTGACCAACATGACCACTGCAACCACTCCCCGCCGCAAGACCCTCGTTTCCTCCCTCTGCATGGCGCTCGCCGCCGCCACCATCGGCACCCTTTCCGCGCCGGCATTCGCCGCCGACGAGGCCCAGAGCAACTGGATGATCCGCCTGCGTGGCACCTACCTCGACATGTCCAACAAGTCCGACCCGGTGGGCGGCGTTGGCGCATCGGATCGCATCCATGTCAACAACAAGTGGATTCCGGAAGTCGATATCACCTACTTCATCGTGCCGCATATCGCGGCCGAGCTGGTGCTGACCTATCCGCAGAAGCAGGACGTGAGCCTGGATGGCAAGAACATCGGATCGTTCAAGCACCTGCCGCCCAGCCTGCTGCTGCAATACCACTTCCTGCCGAATGGCACGTTCCGTCCGTACGTGGGGGCTGGCGTGAATGCCACGCGCGTCTATGGCGTGGACCTGGCCGGTGGCACGCTGGGCCTGGACAAGTGGAGCGTGGGTCCGGCCCTGCAGATCGGCATGGACTACAAGATCAACAAGAACTGGTTCCTGAACGTCGATGCCAAGAAGGTCTGGATTTCGAGCAACGTCTATGCGAACGGCGTCAAGGTGTCCACGGTGAACCTGGACCCGTGGCTGTTCAGCGCCGGCGTCGGCTACCGGTTCTGACCGGGCAATCCTCGAGGAAGGGCTAACTATCCAACGCCCTTCCGCCTCACAGCGCGCGGTGATCCCGCGCGCTTTTTTACGTGAGGCGGCCGGGTTGCCGGCTAGCGGAATGCCGGTTCGTCGAAGCTGCGCAGCTTGCGCGAGTGCAGTTGCTCCACGCCGTTTTCGCGAAGGATGCGGATGGCCTCCAGGCCGATGGTCATATGCTGGCTGACGCGCTGGCGGTAGAACGCATTGGCCATGCCGCGCAGCTTCAGTTCGCCGTGCAGCGGCTTGTCCGATACGCACAGCAACGTGCCATACGGCACGCGGAGCCGGAAGCCGTTGGCCGCCACTGCCGCGCTCTCCATATCGATCGCAATCGCGCGCGACTGGTTGAAGCGCGCATACAGCGCCTTCGACTTCAGTTCCCAGTTGCGGTCATCGGTGGACACCACCGTGCCCGTGCGCATGCGCGTCTTCATCTCGTTGCCCGACAAACCCGTGATGCGCGCCACGGCTTCCTGCAACGCCACCTGGATTTCAGCGATAGGCGGCACCGGCACCCACGGCGGCAGATCGTGGTCCAGCACGTGGTCATCGCGCACATAGGCGTGCGCCAGCACGTAGTCGCCCAGCTGCTGCGAGCGGCGCAGTCCCCCGCAATGCCCCACCATCAGCCAGCAATGCGGCCGCAGCACCGCGAGGTGGTCGGTCATGGTCTTGGCGTTGGACGGACCCACACCGATATTTACCAGCGTCACGCCCAGGCCATCTTCGCGCACCAGGTGGTAGGCCGGCATCTGCGGCAGCGCCTTGGGACGCAATGCCTCGTCAGGCTCGGCGCCATCCAGTTCCTGCACGATGTCGCCCGGCTCCACGAACCGCACGTAGCCGTCGCCACCACCGCTGCTCATCAGGCCTCGACCCAACGTCACGAACTCATCAACATAACGCTGGTAGTTCGTGAACAACACAAAGCGCTGGAAATGCTGGGGCGCGGTGCCCGTGTAGTGGTAGAGCCGCTGCAGCGCCAGGTCCACGCGTTCGGCCGAGAACAGCGACAGCGGCCAGGCTTCGCCGGGCGTGGGCTCATAGGTGCCGTTTGCAATCGAATCGTCGATGCGGCTCAGTTCCGGCAGCACGAACGACGCCTCAAGCTCGCGGGCCTGCGTGAAGCTGATGTCGGTGGTGGATGCCTCGATCACGAACGGCAGCGGAATCGGCCGTCGGGACAGGCCCACCACCACCGGCACGCGGTGATAGCGCATCAGCCGCTCTATCTGGTCGCGGTAGTAGTCGCACAGCAGGTCCGGCCGGGTGACCGTGGTGCCGTAGACGCCGGGGTAGGCCACCGTGCCCCACGACGGGCGACTGTCGGTGACCATGGTTTCCAGATTGACGGAGATGCCGAGATACGGGTAGCACGCGTGCGCCGCCGAGGGCAGCGGCTTGCCTTTGGCGAACGCGTCGAAACGCGCACGCACGGCCGCCACGGAGCTTTCGTAGATCTCGCGGATGCGCGCCATCGCGCTATCGGCATCGCTGAACTCGGCCAGTTGATCGGCCGGGTGGGCGGAGGAGAAGATCGGGGCGTTCATGGAAGCCATCATACCGCCAGCGCGGGGGCTGTGGCAGGCCATTGCGTGCGCGGCCCAACCCGCGCGCATGCGTGCGAATGGTCGCATTTTGCGGACGAAGGTGTTTGACGCCGCTGCATCGGCTTCGCTACACTCTGCGCCGAAATGCGCGGCATATTGCGCGACGCATTGTGCGAAAACGCGGCGCAACCGCACTGCGGCCCCCACTTCTGGAGGGTCTGCGGGCATGCGCTCCGGAATCACGCAGGAGGAATTGTCGATGGAAATCCGTAATCCGTTGCCCGCGGAAATCGAGGCAGCCCGGCTGCTGCTGGCTGCCAACGGTTGGGAACAACGGGTCGGCAATCCCGAGCGCTTTGCGCAACTGATCGCCAACTCGCAGCGCGTGGCGGTGGCCGTGGAAAACGGCGAAGTCATCGGCTTTGCCCGCGCGCTCTGCGACGACATTTCCAACGGCTACATCTCGGTCGTGGCCGTCGCGCCCCAGCATCGACGCCGCGGCATCGGCCGCGCCCTGCTGCGCCACGTCATGGGCAACGATCCCGACATTACCTGGGTACTGCGCGCGGCGCGCTCTTCAGAAGCCGCGTTCTTCGGCCAACTGGGCTTTACGCCGTCGATGGTGGCCATGGAGTGGCGCCGCCGCTAGGCCGCACCACGCTTCACCTCCCCCTGCTACTGCCCCAACTACTGTTCCATCGCACGGCGGAATTCCTCGGCCGTCCCCATCTGGCGGAACAGCTTGCCCCCGGGCGCAAAACGGTCAGCCGTCGATAGCCCGCCCACCACCACCGGTTCGAAACCCGCATCGCGCACCAGACCGGCCGCCACCTCCAGCGCGCCCGCATCGTTACCCGCCATCGGCACCGCCATTAGCGCCCCCTTGCGGTGGCTCTCACGCGTGAACTCGCCCGCGCCCGTGAAGTTGAATACCCGCACGACGCGCGCACCCGCCAGGTATTTGGCCGTGGTGGCACCGATACCGTTGGCCTTGACCTCGTCGACGATGGCACCGTCACGCGGCGCAATCGCATTGGTGGCGTCCAGCACGATCTTGCCCTGCCAGCGGTTCTGCTGGCCCACGTCGGGCACCGCGCCGTAAGGCACGGCAAGCAGGATCACATCGGCAAACGCCAGCGCCTGGGCCACCGTGCCCACCGATGCCAGAGATCCCAAGGAATCTGCCAGTGATTTCAGTTCCTCGGGATGGCGCGAAGCAAACATCACCGGGTGCCCGGCCTTGACCAGCAGGCTGCCGACCGCGCCGCCAAGGCGCCCCGAACCCACCACGCCAATCTTCGACTTGGCGCTGTCCTTCGCCTTGCCGCGCGTGGTCTGCGCCACGGCATGCCCGGCCGGCACCGCCAGCAGCATGCTCCATCCGCCTGCAATCAGCACCCTGCGTCGCCCGTGCGACATGCCTCGATATCCGTGCGCCATGGCTCGTCCCTTCGCTTCACGCGTCGACTAACTCAAACAGGTAAGTACTCCGCTCCGATCACTCTAGGCGAAAAATCCCCGCTCGCCCCAGGGCCAGGTTGTCACAGGACCGTCATGGCGCGTCCCTAGACTGACGCGCGGCCACGTGCCGCCGACGGCGCACGCTGGACACGACACGAACAACGACAACGGGGAAGAAACATGGAAAACACGGCGACCAAACCTGCGCAGTGGATGCGACGTGGCGCCAGCAAGGCGGCCATGCTGATGCTGGCCACCGTGGCGATGACCGCATGCGGCGGCAGCGACGATGGCAACACCACGAACACTGGCACCAATCCGGCCGCCACGCCGGCCGAAGTCAAGCCGCTGGCAGGCGGATCGCTCTACGTGGGCTCGGTCAGCTTTGGCGACACGGTCTCGGTCCAGCTCGACCAGCCCGCCGCAGGCCAGCTTACCCTGCGCTTCCTCGATTCCCGCTTCGGCCTGGCCGGCGCGCTGGTCGGGCAGTACACGCTCGATGGCACCACCTACCGTGTGTCGAACCTGACCGCCACGGGCACCGACGTGCCGGCTGCCCTGGCCAGCGCCGCGGCATCGATCACGTTCAGCTTCACGCTGGACGACGGCCTGCTCTCGGGCGCGCTGGGCCAGGTGCCCAACGTCAAGGCCGGCAACGGCAGCCTGCTGCAAGGCTATATTTCGGCCGCCAACAAGGGCGCCCAACTGAAGGACATCGCCGGTACCTACAGCTACCTGCGTCAGACCAGCGATTCGGCCACCGCCGGCCAGCTGGCCATCCAGGCTGACGGCTCGGTGCGCGTCTGCGCGGGCCAGGGCTATACCGCAAGCTGCGCAGGCGGCCAGACCGGCCAACTGAGCGCCGATGCCGACCAGTCGCGCTATCCGGGCGCCTTCGCGCTGACCATCGCCGGCACCAAGGTGGGCCGCGTGTTCGTCGGCAAGCAGCAGGGCAGCACCGCGCTGTTCGTCGACGAAACCGGCGCCAGCGCCACCGCAGCCACCGGCAACTGGGTGGTGCGCGCCGCCACGACGCTGCCCGCCACAGCCGTCGACGGCGACTGGGTCTGCGCAGAGCCAGAACTCAACGACGCCAACGCCACCACGGGCCGCACGCGCCGCAATATCGTCTCGATTGGCAGCAACGTGCTGGCTGCCGACAATATCCCGGCCGATGTTCCCCTGATCTACAACGGCTTTGGCACCGGCGCCGCCATGGGCTTGATCTCCGGCACGTGGCAGGAACCAATCGCCAACCAGATGCAAAGCGCCACGCTGGCCTGGCTGCCGGTCAGTAGCAAGCTTGCGTACCAGTTGCGCCAGGTTCCGGGCACGCAGCGCGTGCTGCCGGCCGTCTGCACGCCGCTGCCGGCCCCGACGCCGATCAGCACCTACCTGCAGGCCGCCGCCCAGCAGAACATCCTCGTCACCATGGCCGACCTGCGTCCCACGCAGCCCGCCATCGGCCGCGACCAGATCTATTACAAGCTGGGCCGCTACGCCGTGGATTCGGCCAAGAACTTCGACGACGCCTGCGAGAACAACGGCCAAAACAAGACCGCCAAGGACGGCATCAAGTCCGATTCGCGCATCGACAACCTAGCCTCGTTCACCTGCACCAAGGCCGTTGGCGAGAAGCCCGAGGACATGAAGACGCTGGTCGTGGGCCCCTACGGCGAGCCGTACCTGACCGACGGTCACCACGCGTTCACCACGGTCTGGGAAGCACCGACCGCCGGCCCGCAAGCCAAGATGTGGATCCGCGTGCAGGACAACCTGTCGAACCTGAACCGTGCCCAGTTCTTCCGCACCATGCGCGCCCGCAAGCTGGTCTGGCTCAAGGACGGCGACAACCGCCCCATCTACCCGGCCGACCTGCCGCGCAAGCTGGGCCTGTCGAACGGCCTGGGCAACGATCCGTATCGTTCGCTGGTCTACTTCACGCGTGACATCGGCTACAGCCAGCCCACCGGCGCCACCGAATTCACCGAGTTCTACTGGGGCGACTGGCTGCGCAAGGTCGTCGACCTGAAGACCGTGAACTTGAACGACACGGCCGACTACCTGGCCGCCGTACGCAAGGCCGCCGTAGCCATGGTGGCCCTGTCGCCCGATGCAATCGTCAGCGCCGACAAGACCGCCGCCACGCTGGGCCGTCTGGAGACCTTCAACGAAACCGAATTCACCGCGCTGTCGCAGCCGGTGACTGCAACGAAGCCGGGCAAGCTGCCGTATGCAGTGGATTACCGGTTGAAGCTGAAGCCTTGATGGCGGTTGGTTTGGAGGTTTGATGCCAGAAGGCCCGAGACTGGGCCTTCGTATTGGCTGACTGTGAGCACCCCAGGTTCCTGGTAACGGGACTGGGGTGTTTTGTTTTGATGGCTGCTGTCTGGGGCGTTCAATGCGGCAGGTGCGTACCCGTTTCTGCGTGGATGCTATGACGCAGCGCACCGCCGGTTTTTGCTCCCCTCTCCCGCACAGCGGGAGAGGGGAGCAAAACAAGCTAAGCCGTCATCATTCCGGCTGGATATTGGCAGCCTTGATGATGCGGCCCCATTTATCCGATTCCTGGGTCTGGAACTTGGCCAGTTCCGCAGGGGTGCTCGTGAACACCTCGGTGCCGGTCGACTTGTAGAAGTTCGACGCCGTGTCGCTCTTGGCGGCCTTCACCAGCATCTGGTTCAGCTTGGTCACCACGGCCGGCGGCGTGCCTGCCGGGGCGTACGCGGCGAACCAGTAGCTCATTTCGTAGCCCTTCACGCCGGCCTCGTCGATGGTCGGCACGTCAGGGGCCAGCGGCGAGCGCGCCTTGCCCGATACGCCCAGCGCGCGCAGCTTGCCGGTCTTCACCTGCGGCAGGCCGGTGGCGGTGTCGGTGATCATCATCTGGATCTGGTTGCCCAGCAAGTCGGTGACGGCCAGCGGATTGCTCTTGTACGGCACGTGCAGCAGTTGCACGTGGGCCATCTGCTGGAACAGTTCGCCTGCGATGCGCGACGACGAGCTGCCGCTGCCGAAGCTGAGCTTGCCCGGTTCCTTCTTGGCCAGCGCGATGAACTCGCCGACGGTCTTGGCCGGTACTTGCGGGTTGACCACCATGATCTGGCCGCCGCGTCCCAGCGCGGACAACGGTGTGTAGTCCTTCACCGGGTCGTAGGGCAGCTTCTTGAACAGGTGTTCGTTGGCGGCGTGCGTGGTGTTGGTGGTGATCAGCACCGTGTAGCCGTCGGGCGCGGCCTTGGCCACGTCGGACGCAGCGATAAAGCCGTTGGCGCCGGGCTTGTTGTCCACCACGACGGTAGCCTTGCTGTCGACCGTCACGGCTTGTCCGATGGCCCGCGCCAGCTGGTCCGTGGCGCTGCCGGCCGCGAACGGCACGACAAAGCGGATCGGCTTGTCCGGGAACTCCGCCCAGGCGCTGCCGGCGGGCAAGGCCAGGCACGCGAACGTGGCGAGAGCGGCTGCAGCGGCCAGCGGCCAGCGAATTCCGTACATCTGTGTCTCCTCGAATCGTTTTGACATATGGGACGGCTCGGCAATCATGAGGCGCCGCCGGCGAGCCGCGGCGGCAGGGGGATCGGCAGGCCCAGCAGCAGAAACGCCAGCGCCTTGCCGTGGGTATCGAGATTCAATGCATCGTTGACGCCGCCGTCCAGCACGCCGTCGATCACGAAATTCATGGCCTGGATCGACGGCACGACGTAGCGCTTCACGGCCGTGGGCCGGCGTGCCGCGAACAGTGCGCGTACGGCGTCTTCGGTGACATGCGTCACCAGGTGATCGAAATCGCGAGCGTCGTAGGCAATGACGCTGATGTTGGAGCGGTCGCCCTTGTCGCCGGTGCGGCCATGGGCGAACTGGTAGAGCGGCGCGGTTTGCAAGGCAGTCATGGCGGGCTCCGGTCAGGCTTCGATAAACGTATGCGTGGCGACCACGACATGGCGCGGCACCAGGCACGACGTGGCGTTCAGGCGCGTGCGCAACGCAGTACGCACGCCGCCACCGCCAGCGGGGCCGCACGTGTACAACGCGTTCACCTCGCGCAGCAGCGCCTGTGCCACGGCCTTGTCCTCGTGCGCCAGCGCCGCACGCATGCGCACATCGCGCGCCGTGGCCTCGGCCGGCGACGGATCGGCCAGCATGGTGCCGGCGTCATCGCCAAACACGCTCAGCACGCCAATCAGGTCAAAGCGGATCGGCACGTCAAAGCCCAGCCCCTGCATGCGCTTGCGCACGATATCGGCTGCCAGCCGCGCACGGGCGGCGGCGTTGGGGCCGGCGTAGGAAATCTCGCCCTCGGCGAACCAGCCGCCCTGGTGGAACAGGTTGGCCTTGAGTTCGGCCGGACGCGCATGCCCACGGATGCCACGCACGGCCACGCGGTCGGGGCCGATCTGCGACACCGCGACCTCGCCGATATCGGCCACCACGTCGGGCGTCAGGTAGGCGCACGGATCGTGCACCTCGTACAGCAGTTGTTCCTTCACGGTGCGCAGGTCCACGCAACCGCCGGTATTGGCCGCCTTGAAGATTTCGATCGCGCCATCGGCGTCGATCTGGGCAATCGGAAAGCCCACGTCATGCACGTCGGGCACGTCCTTCATGCCAGGGTCAGCAAAGTACCCGCCGCTCACCTGCGCGCCGCATTCCAGCAAATGGCCTGCCATGGTGGCGGCGGCCAGCCGGTTCCAGTCGTCCCAGGCCCAGTCGAAATGCGCCATGGCCGGGCCGACGGCCAGCGCGGGGTCGGCCACGCGGCCGCACGCCACCACCTGGGCCCCGGCGCGCAGCGCGTCGGCAATGCCCTGCGCGCCGATATAGGCGTTGGCGCAGACGAAACGCGCTTCGGGAAATGCGTCGCCGACGATGCCGCGCAGCACCGCGCGGCCCGCGTCATGCGACAGGTCGTCTCCCTCCACCACGGCCACGCGCGGTGCGGGCAGGCCCAGCTCGCCCGCCAGCGCCAGGATGCGGCGCGCGGCGGCGCGCGGGTTGGCGGCGCCAAAGTTGCCGATGATCGGAATGCCGTTGGTCAGGCACAGCCCCAGCACCGGCGTCAGCAGATGGTCCAGCAGCGGCTCGTAGCCGTGTTCGGGATTGTCCCGGCGCGCCAGCTGGGCCAGCGCCAGCGTGCGTTCCGCCAGGGTTTCGAAGATCAGCGCGGCCGGGCCGCCATTGGCGATCAGCGTTCGCACCACGGGCAGGGCGGCGTCGGTGCGGTCACCGGAGAATCCGGCCCCGGATCCGATCAGCAGGGGAGCAGTCATGGGCGTGGGCAACGTCAGGGTAAAAGGGCAGCCACTTCATTCTAGAGCCGCCCGGTGTCACGCGAAAACGGATTATTTGGATTAATCTATCGGCTTCCTGGATGAATCCACGGTCCTGACCCGCCATGCTGTCGAACCTCTCGGTAAAGCACTTGCGCGCCTTCGTGGCGCTGGCCTCGCATCGTAACTTCACGCGGGCGGCGCAGGCCTGCCACCTGTCGCAATCGGCGTTCAGCACGCTGATCCAGACGCTGGAAGACCAGGCCGGCAGCCGCCTGTTCGAGCGCACCACGCGCCATGTGGACCTGAGCGCCGACGGCAAGCGTTTCGAGGAAGTGGCGCGGCGCCTGCTGGCCGATTTCGAGACCGCGTTCGAAGACCTGCGCGACCATGCCGAACGCCGCAAGGGCCGCGTGGCCATCGCGGCGCTGCCCTCGCTGGCGGGCGGCGACCTGCCGCCGCTGCTGGCCGATTTCCATCGACGCTACCCCGGCATCTCGCTGGAACTGTTCGACCAGTTGGCAGATGGCTGCATCGACATGGTCCGGCGCGGGCAAGCCGACTTTGCGCTGGCCCCGGCGCCCGCCCAGGACGGCGACCTGCGCGTGGAATCACTGGTGCACGACACCTTTCACCTGGTGTGTCCCGCCGACCATCCGCTGGCGGCCAAGCGCCGTATCGCACCGCAGGCGCTGGCGGGGCTGCCGTTCATCCAGTTGTCGCGTACCAGCAGCGTGCGCCAGCATCTGGACGCAGCGATGCATCCGCTCAAGCTGCATGGGGTGATGGAAGTGGAGCACCTGGCCACGGTGGCGGCGCTGGTGGAAGCGGGGCTAGGCGTATCGGTGGTGCCGGCGCTGGCGCTGTTCCAGTTCCGCCGCGAGGGGCTGGCCGTGCGGCCGATGCAGATGCCGTCGCTGGTACGCGAGATCTGCCTGGTGCGGCTCAAGGACCGCAGCGATTCCGCCGCCGCCAGCGCCATGATCGACTGCCTGCGCGCGCATTACGGCACGGGCAGGCGCATCTGATATCGGGATGTCTAGAAGTGGCCCAGGTAGCCGCCGTCGACGGCCAGCACCTGGCCCGTGATGTACGACGCGGCCGGCGATGCCAGGAACACCACGGCGCCCGCCACTTCGGCCGGCTGGCCCCAGCGGCCCAGCGACGTGCGGTCGCGCAGCCATTGCGCCACGGTGGCGTCGTCGACCATGGCCTGGTTCGGCTCGGTCGCGAAGTAGCCGGGTGCCACCGCGTTGACGGTAATGCCCGCTCGCCCCAGGTCGGCGGCCATCGCGCGCGTCAGTGCATCGAGTCCGCCCTTGGTGGCGGGATAGAGCACGTCGTTGGCGCGTGCCACCTGACCGGCAATGGACGTCACGTTGACAATGCGGCCGTACTGCCCTTGCTGCATCAGTCGGGCCGCATGGCGGCACAGCGCGTAGGGGGCCACGAGGTTGGTTTCCAGCATCGCGCGCAGGTCGCCGGCATCGAGCTGGGTCATGCCATTGCGATTGCGTGCGCCGGCATTGTTCACGAGGATATCGAGCCGGCCATGCCGGGTCGCGATGGTCTCGAACGCCTGCGTCACGGCTGCATCGTCGGTGATGTCGAGCACCAGCGCCTCGGCACTGCCGCCGCGCGCGTGGATCTGCGCCACGGCGTCGGCCACGCGCTGCGCATTGCGCGCGCAGACCAGCACATGGGCTCCGGCATCGGCCAGCGCCTCGGCCATCGCCAGGCCAAGGCCCTGCGCGCCGCCCGTGATCAGGGCCACGCGTCCAGCCAGCGAGAAAGGATGAACTGCGGGGGAAGTCGCCATGGCGGCAACTATACCGCAGCCATCCGGCCGCGTTTCCTGCCCTCGGCCTAGCGGATCAGCTTGCCGGTCGACGAGACGATCGACATCTCGACGAACGACGAACCCGTGTGCCGCGTGGGGCTGTAGCTGATCAGGATGCCGCCCAGGTCGTAGTCGCGCAGGCCCTCCAGCGCGCCAATCAGCTTCTCGCGCGTGGGTTCCGGCCCGGCGCGGCGCAGCCCTTCCACCAGCACCTTGGCCGACATGAAGCCCTCCATGCCCGCGTTGCTGGCTTCCTGCTTCTGCGCCTTGGCCATGCCACGATATTCGCTGGCGATGCTCATCTGGCTCGAATTCATGCCCGGCACCACCTGCGTGATGATCAGGCCCTTGCCGTCGTCGCCCAGTTCCTTGATGAACGAATCGGCCGCGTTGTTCGACAACGTCACGAACTGCGCCTGGCTGCCGGCCTTCTTCATCTCGCGGATGATCCGGGCGGCCTCCGAGCCCGAACCGATCACCATCACCGCCTGCGGGTTGGCCTTGTTGACGTTGGCCACACCCTGCGCGATATCGCCCATTGGCCGGTTGAACGATGCCGATGCCGCTGGCTGCACGCCACGCGCCTGCAGCGCCGTGTTGAAGCCTTCGAACACGTCCTGCCCGAAGCCGTCGTTGGCGTAGAAGATGGCGATGCGGCTCATGCCGGACGTGGCCAGGTGGTTGATCGCGCGCGCCACTTCGTCCTGGTACTTGGCGCGGACGTTGAACACGTAGCGGTTCACGGGCCGATGCAGCGTAATGGCCCCGGTCAGCGGCGCGATCAGCGGCACTTTCTCGGCCCCGATGATCGGCAGGATGCTTTCGTTCTGCGGCGTGCCGCGCACCATGAACAGCGCGAACACCTTGTCGTCGCCAATCAGCTTGCGCACGTTGTCGGGCGTGCGCTTGGCGTCGAATCCATCGTCATAGGTCAGCAGTTCGATGCGCCGGCCTGCCACACCGCCATTGGCGTTCACGTGGTTCAGGTACACCTGGGCACCGGCAATCTGTTCCTTGACCGATCCGGCCACGGGTCCGCTGACACCGGCCGACTGGCCGATGCGGATGGCGGACTTGGTGATGCCGGGCTCCGCGTGCGCCGCGGTGGGCGTGACGATGGGCGTGACAAACCCGAGCGTGGCGGCAAGGACGCCGCACGCAACGTATCGTGCGTTCTTCATTTTTTGACCCCTCCAGAAGCGCTGGCTTTATAAATGTTTTGCAGCTGCCTGCCGTTGCGGCCTTGTCGCGTTTGAAACGACACGTCGCATGGCGTTTGCGAAAAGTACCTCAACCGAGGTAATTGTTCAAACTTGGGGACAATGGCGGGCGGGGAACTGTTGCTGCGGCATCACACCGACACCTGTTTGGTCCAGTGCGGGCCGGTGTGGCCGCAGCGGGCGCATGATGGAACATGCGCCAGAGGCGCGCCACGCGGGCGCGCTGGGTAAAGCTGACCGGCGGCGGTTGCCGCCCCGGGCTTCAGGGGAAAGCCGGTACTGCCGGATCGAGTCCTGCGAAGCGGGCTTCCGGATGGGCGTTCTGCAGCAGCGTTTCGATTTCTTCCACGCGGCCGCGCGGCACGTCCACCATCAGCAACAGCTTGCCGGCCTCGATGTCCTTCTCGAACGCGCGCAAACGGCTGTTGGGCGCCGAACTGCCGATCATGCTGGATGCCCACGCGCCAAACACGGCGCCAAGCACGGCCAGCACGCCAACCAGGCCCCATTGCGGCGTATCGCTGACGATCGGGAACATGGCCACCACCACCCCGGCCACGATACCCACGCCGCCACCCACCATCAGGCCCATTTCCGCCGCGTGCACGATGTCCGAAGTCTGGAACAAATTCGCTTCGTGCAGCCCGGTCATGTCCGCGCCGTCGCGGCCCACAAAGTGGATGTGGCCGTTTTCGATGCGAGCCAGCAGCAGGTCGTCCATGGTACGGCGGGCGCTTGCCAGGTCGGGCAACAACCAGAAGATCCGTTTGCGCATGTTTGCCTCCTCTGTCAGGCCGCCCCATGCATAGATCGTTGGGTCTCCGTCAGGGACGGTTTCGTTCCGTTCTACTCTCTCCGCAGTGACAGTGCAAGGCACCGAAAGGCTGACTGCGGGATGACGCGCACGGTATGGATTCCGGGCGTCACCTCGCGGTGCATCATGCGGTCAGAATGTGATCGGCAGGCGTACCGTGACCGTCAGGTCTGGCGTGTCGCGCGTCAGGCCGGCACCCACCGAAAGGTTCAGCGTGTAGCGGTTGTTGAAGCGATACGAATAGCCCACCAGCAGCGTGCCCTGCGTGATGCGTACCGAGCCCGGTATGGTCTGTCCGTTCTGCTTGGTCGGCCAGATGATGCTCTGGTCGTAGCCGATACTGAACGACGCATGCTCGTTCAGCGACAGGCCCATGCCGAAGTTGAACTGGAAGATATCGCCCGGTGCGATCTTGCCCAGCGATTCCTTCTCGCCATTGAGCACGGTGCGGCTGATGTTGTCGCGCGCAAAGTTGTGCAGGTAGCTGAAGGTACCGAAGAACACGGCCGGATCGGTCGGCAGCAGCCACGTCACGCCCGGCTGAATCGCCTGGAAACCCGTGCCGGTAGGCATGCCCAGGGGCAGGCCGGTACCGGTGGTATTGCTCACGCAGCGCGTAATACAGTCGGTCACCACCTCGAACGGATCGCGGCCCGTGTTCGACTTGTAGCGCAGCCAGCCGATGAAGAACGGCATCTTCTCGTTGCCGTAGTTGAGCTGGTAGCGCAGCGTCGCTTCCACGTCGCCCAGGCCGCTGCCGCTGGCATTGAACACGCTATCCACGGCGGTGCCGGTGAAGATCTCGCGGCTCACCGTGTCGGCGCTCGTATGCACGTACGGGATCTTGGCTTCGATTTCGAGCCGCTTGGTCAGGCCGTAGCGGAATGCCACCGCGCCAATGTACGTGGACGTCTTCACCTGCCGCACATCGACCAGGCCGATCAGGATGGCCGGGATCACCGAATAGCCCACCAGCGCCACGCGGTCACTCGACGAATAGCCGTACTGCAGGCTGGGTTCCACCACAAGCTTCTGGGCCGGCGTGAGCACGCCAGGCTGGTCGAAGATCGGCGCGATCTCGGGCGGGCGCGTTTCGCGTTCGGGCGGCTTGCCCACAGGCTCCTCGATGCCGGCAGCCGATTCGCCAGGCTGCGCGGCCTGGCCCTGCGGCGGCGCGTCGGGCGGCGCTGCAACTGGCGCCTGCTGCGCCTGCACGCCCTGCTGCGCGGTGTTGTTGATCTGGGTGGCGCTGGCGGCGGCGCCGGCGGCTGCCGCGTTGGTCGCCGTGTTGCCGGGCGTCACGCCCGCGCCCTGACCGCCGCGCTTGCGCGCCAGCGCATCGTTGTCCACCGTGCTGCGCAGCTCGCGTATCGTGGCCTGTTGCTCGGCCAACGCGCGTTTCATGTCGTCAAGCTGTCTGGCTTGATCGGCGAGCTCCTTCTGCAACGACTCCAGCCGGGCGGCGGCTGGCGGCCCCGCATCCGGCGGTGTCTGTGCCTGGGCCATTCCCCCAAGCAAAAGCATCGAGCATCCGGCATAGCCGATGCCCTGCAGCGAACGCTTCTTCATGACGTCTTCCTCCCCCGGGACGGCGGGCATACTGCAGGGCCCGCACCTGTTCGTTCGTGACTACACGCGATTTACCTCATTGCTGCTGACCTTTGGAGAACGCTGTTCAACGCCGTGTTGGCCATCTGTGCGCGGAACGCGGCCAGGGAATTCACGCTTGCGTTGAGCGTCATCAGGCTCTGTATGTTTTGGTTATTGAGATTATTCTGGATCACAGTACCGGGCATGTTCGATACCGCACCGAGATTGGCGACATTGCCGGCGCCGTTCTGGATTACCGTCAGCAGCCCGTTGGTCACGACCGTGCCGGCCGCATTGGCCACGGCCTGCTGCGCCACGCCTGCCGCGCCCGCTGCCATGCCGGCGGCACCGGCGGCCGCCGCACTGGCTGTGCTGCTGGCTGCACCTGCGGCGCCTTGCGCCGACGCGGCGGCACCATTGGCCGTGGCGGTAGCCGCCTGCCCTGCCTGACCCGCCTGGCCTTGCGCCGCGGCTGCCGCCGCTTGCGCGGCCGCCACGGCGGCACTGGCCGCACTGTTTGCCGCAGTCACGGCCACCGTGACCTGCCCCAAGGCTTGCGCCAGCTGATTGGCCTGCGCGGCCGTAATGGCGCTGATATCGGGAATGGTGATGCTGGTGGACACCGCCAGCGCGCCGTTGACGAACACGGCGCGGTCGATGCCAAAGCCCACCTGCAGCCCGCCGGCGCTGAACCCGCCGCGGGATTCATCAAGCCGCGCCTGCGCGACCGGCTTCCACTTGGCCATTTGCTTGCGTGCCGTGGACACCTCCGCATCGGGGTCGCGCGTGGCCAGTGTCATGGCAACCGCGAGCGGATCTCCGGTGGTCGGGTGTCGGGCCACGCTGGCCTTGTCGACCGGAACCACTCGCGCAGGCGCTTCGGCAACGGATTCGATGGCAACGGGTTGTGTAACGGATTCAACTGCCCTGGCGGCGCTTTCCGGCGCGACAGCCACGGCAGGCAATTCGGGTAACTGGGGCGATGCGACCGATGCGGAAGGCGGATCCGGCGCGTGCGTGGCGAGCGCCGTCAGTTCGGTGGCGGCCGGCAGTGCGGGCAAATCGATGGCAGTGGCAATGGCAACGGCCACGCCGCTTTCCGCGGTTTCGGTGTTCTCAGTGGCCAGTGCCTCGGCGCTGGCGTGCGCATTGCCAGCGCATGCCAGGCCCGCGCCAAGCAGCACGGCGGCGGTAGCATGACCGGCCGTGCGTCTGGGCGCGTTGGAACCGCTTGTCTGGGCCATGACGTTCCTCAACTCAGAAATCGGAAATGCCATGCTTGGGCATGACGGTGAAAAACAGACTGTCTCGCGGTACTCCCATTGAGTAAGGGCCGGTCGGCGCGACACGCCAGTCCGCGGCCACGTTGAAACGGGCTTGATCCGTACGGTTATGGATCACGAACAGCAGGCTGCTGTCCCAGATCCGCTCGAAATGTTCGCGCTCCAGTGCGCGGGTGCCGCGTGCCGGGTCGCCAATCAGGACACGGTTGCCCTTGACGCCCTTGACCACGACGAAATGGTGGTAGCCGTTCTCGATGATCAGCACGATGGCCGGAACCTGCGCTTCCTCCAGCTTCGACAGCGGCAGTTCGTAGCCATCGGCCTCGAAGCCGCGCGACTCCAGGAACCGCTTCATGTCGAGCAGCGAAAAGCCCTCGGCCCGGATCTTGGCCTGGTCGCCGTTGACGTACATGTTGGCGAAGACCGTCTGCTCCGATGTCGGGACGTTGTACTGGTACGTCAGCAGCGTGGCCACCGCCGCCGATCCGCAACTGAAGTCGTATTGCTGGCGGATCGTGGTGCGAAAGCGGGCCTCGCGCAGGCTCGTGACCGGCACGTAGAAGGTGTTGCCCTGGTCGCCGGGAACGCGGATCGTATCGGCCTGGGCGGCCGTCACGCCGCCCAGCACCGCCGCCACGCAGGCGACCTTACAGAGCAGGCTGCGCATGATCATTTGAACTGGACGTTGAGAATGGTCGCGTTCTGGATCAGTACGTTGTTGCCCGAATTCTGGATCACGGTGGGCAATCCCGCAGCGTTCGAGAACGATCCGTCCGACACGATGTTGCTGCCGGAGAATGTGTTGACGGCCGCGTTGTCGCCAACCGTGCCATGCAGGCGCATGTCGTTGACCACCAGCTCGGCGCCACCGCGTACCCCGTCGAGCTTCTCGGCCGCCACGGCCCTTGCTGCCGTGCCGAAGATATCTGGTTTGCGGCTCGCGTCCGGCGTTGCCGACACGCTGGCCACCGCGCCCGCCACTGCCGTGGCCGCGCCTGTGTCACTGCTTGCGACCGCGACTGCCGTGGCGGATGCCTCGGCGCTGGGCGGCCCTGCGTTGGCCTGCATGAACGGCCAGACCAGTAAGGCTGTCGACAATACGGCGACAGCTGGGCGATGCGATCGCATGGTGCGTCTCCCCTCGTGCTCCGCGGTGTGGCACCCCATCCGGGCCACGGTACGCGAACCTGCAAGCATCTGACATGGCAGCGCAGGGGTCAGACCTCGGCCCCATGCGCTGTCGTGTCCATTCAAACCCAACGGCTCTGTTCCGCTCCGTGCGGAACAGAACAGAGCACGCCAGGTGCTTACTTGCCAACGTTCATGTTGGCTTGCACATTGACGCTTTGCTGCACCAGCGATGCCATGCCGCTGTTCTGGTTGGCGATCATGATGCCTGCGGCGGACTGGCCGACGCTGGTCATGGCATTGGACATGTTGAAGGTGCCGGCATCCACATAGTTCGTGCCACCGTTACCACCAGCGCCACCGACCGCACCGTTGCCGGTACCGCCCGTGCCGCCATTGCCCACACCACCGGCGCCACCTGCACCGCCGGTACCCGAGGCCGCACCCACCGCACCGTTGCCGGCCGTGGCGCTGCCATTGGAGGCCGTGCTCGAAGCGCTGCCATTGGTAGCATTGCCGCCAGCACCACCAGCACCGGCTACGCTGTTTTGCGCGCCGCCGTTGCCGCCGGTACCCGAGCCTGCACCACCAGTAGCTGCACCCGAGGTGGACGTAGCTGCACCGCCGGCGCCGCCCGTGCCCGAACCAGCGCCAGCCGTTGCCGTGGCCGTAGCCGATCCGCCTGCAGCGCCTGCACCGCCAGTGCCGGTGCCGGACGCGCCAGTACCGGTGCCGGTTCCAGTGCCCGAACCCGTGCCGGTGCCGCTGCCTGCGCCGCCAGCGCCAGCCGTTGCCGTGCCCGTGCCACCGGCACCTGGACCACGCTCGTTGGACGAGTTGGTGGCACCGCTGCTGCCGCCAGCGCCAAGGCCGCCGCCCAGGCCTGCGCCCAGACCGCCGCCCAGGCCGGAGCCGCCGCTGCCCTTGGCCCAGCCGCCGTCGCCGCCGGAGCCACCCTTCGACACATTGCCAGCGCTACCGCCAGCACCCAGGGCCGAACCACCCTTGCCGCCAGCGCCCAGGCTTGCCGACAGTGCATCGCCGCCATAGCCCTTGCCGCCGCTGCCGTCACCGCCCCAGCCAATGGCCTTGCCACCGTTGCCGCCGTCACCAGCCGAAGCGCTGCCGTTCACGGCATAGCCTGCGCTGGCGCTGCCGTTGGTGGCGTTGCCGCCGCTGCCGCCGCCGCCGCCATTGCCGCTGTTGCCGCCATTGCCGCCATTGCCGCCCGAGCCGCCTTGGCCCGTGCCGCCATAGCCCTTGCCGCCAGCACCGCCGGACGCGCCATTGGCGTTGCCGCTATTGGTCGCGTAGTTGCCGATGTTGCTGACCGAGACGCCCGACACCGTGCCATTCAGCTTGCTGATCGCCAGCGCCTTGCTGCTGTTGAACGAATTGCTGAAGTTCGCGGTAGCAGTGCTGCCGTTGGCGGCTGCTGCGTTACCGTAGCCGGCCATGTCTTGGTCGGTGTAGTTGTGCGAATTGGTGGAGGTCGTTGTCCTGGTCGACGTCTTGTTCGACGTCAGCGTTGCGGTCTTGGTGGATGTGGAAGTGCTACGGTCGGAGTTGTCCTGAGTCGCAGTGGAGTTTTCGTTGGCGTTGTTTCCCTTCCCCTGAGTTGAAGTCGCGGTGGCCGTCTGCTCGTTCCCGCCTCCGGTAGTGTTGTTGTTCGTCGGGTTAGCCCAAGCTGTGCCTGCAAAAACCAGGGTAATCGCCGACGCGAGTAAAGTCTTTTTCATACGAAGCTCCCAGGAAGTTTGTACTGCGGCTCAGCCTCCGGCCGGCGCTCTCGAGAACATCGGCTGGAGGTTTAGGTCCGGCACGGTTGCCAGTCCAGCCTCCCCTTGCGCATATTCAGTGCCAGCCCGCATGGCTCAAGCGGAATTCCGTTGAAATACAACGGCTGCCGGAACATTTCGAGGGAACTTTCAGACAGGTTTTTGGCTCGGCCGCGGGCGCGGGCCTGTGCTTGGGAGTAGACATGTCACAGGGCTGTGACACAGGTTCCGGCCGGTTGTCGGCCAACAGCCAACACTCCCCCGAAAAAGGGCTTGCATTCAATGAGTTAGCGCGCACCTACACGCAAACCCGCATGGCTACGCGGCGTAACGGCCATGAAACAAGGGTCATTCGGGATTCACATGGCGCTGGCGGTGTGCGGATGACCGGAGGCACGACGGCCGACGCGTGGGCCGCTTGGTGGCAAGTCATGCGTGTGCGCCACTGCACAGCGCAAATCGCGCGGTTCGGGCAGGGTTTCTTGCGAAACCGGATACAGCGGGGGCCCGCCGCGATTAAACGCGCCGTAATACAGTGGCCCGGGCGTCGCAACGATGTTTCATGCTAGGCTCTATGTCTGATTTAACGTACATTAGTCGCGTCAACACTTGTTAGCGCATTTGCCAGGGCAAACCATGAGTGAAGCCGTCGTCCCCCTG
Source organism: Cupriavidus pauculus (assembly GCF_022179805.1). Taxonomy (GTDB): domain Bacteria; phylum Pseudomonadota; class Gammaproteobacteria; order Burkholderiales; family Burkholderiaceae; genus Cupriavidus; species Cupriavidus pauculus_E. The sequence continues at coordinate 83,757 of NZ_BPUO01000004.1, forward strand.
TATCACCAGATTTACGTGGTGCTCCGCCAGCAGATCGTGGAAGGCCGTTTCGGCCAGGGCCCGCTGCCGGGCGAAATTGACCTTGCCAAGCAGTTCCACGCCTCGCGCGTGACGATGCGACGCGTTTTCGACCGCCTGGTGCAGGAAGGTCTGGTCCGCCGTCATCGCGGCCTGGGCACCTTCGTGAACCCCCATCCGGTCAAGCCGCAATCGGCCGACGAGCGTGCCACCAGCCTGCTCGGCACCATCATCGACATGGGCGAGAAGACGTCCGTCAAGGTCGTCTCCATCGACGAGGTGCACGCCACCCCCGACGTGGCCGAGTCGCTGAAGATCCAGGTGGGCGACCCCGTCATCAAGATCGTGCGGGTGCGCCACTACAAGAGCCGGCCGCTTTCCCATATCACCACCTACCTGCCCGCCGACCTGGGCCGGCCGCTGGCACGCAAGGACCTGGAAACCACGCCGATGCTGCGCCTGCTGGAAGCCGCTGGCGTGGAGCTGGGACGCGCGTCGCAGGTGCTGACCGCGCGCCTGGCCGATGTGGTCGTGGCTCCGCTGCTGGATGTGCCGGTGGGCGGTGCGCTGCTGGCCGTGCGCCGCGTGGTGCTGGACAAGGCCGGACGTCCGGTACAGCTGCTGATGGGACAGTATCGGCCCGACCGCTACGAGTACCGCATGGAACTGTCGCCGATGGGCGGTGGTGATAGCGCCAACGTGTGGGTGGAAAACGAAACCCGCACCGGTCTGCGCGACTGACCCGCCTGACACACTGAATCGACCGGATGCCGGTGCAGGGATTTCCCTGCGCCGCTCCGGCGTTTCCACACCACGCTTTTCGGGCCATACTGCGCACTCCAGATCACACTGACGAGGAGCCCAAGTCATGCCAGTCGTTCGCCCGGGCGTGCATTCGCCTGCCCGACCCTCCACCCGACCCGGCCGTCGCCGCGCGCTGGCGCTGCTGGCGCTGGCTTCTGTCCTGGCCATGCCGGCCGCGCACGCAACCATTGCTGGCGGCAAGCCGATCCGCATCCTGGTGGGTGCGCCCGCAGGCGGCACCACAGACACCCTGGCGCGCACCATCGCGCAGGAAATCTCGCAGACGCTGGACCAGCCTGTGGTGGTCGAGAACCGTCCCGGCGCCGGCGGCAACATCGCGGCCGACATGGTGGCCAAGAGCCCGCCCGACGGCACCACGCTGCTGATGAGTTTCACCAGCCATACCATCAACGCCACGCTCTACAAGAAGCTGCCGTTCGATCCGATCGCGGACTTCACGCCGATCACGCTGGTGGCCAACGTGCCAAGCGTGCTGGTTGCCACGCCCAAGCTGCCCGCCAACAACATTCCCGAACTGATCAAGCTGGCTCGCGCCGAGCCCGGCAAGCTCAATTTCGGTATCGGCTCGGTGGGTTCGTCGGTGCATCTGGCTGGCGACATGTTCAAGATGATGACGGGCACGTACATCGTCAACATTCCGTACAAAGGCACCACGCCCGCCATCACCGACCTGCTGGCGGGACAGGTGGACCTGATGTTCGCCAGCACCATCAACGTGGCGCAGCACGTGAAGGCCGGCAAGCTCAAGGTGCTAGGCGTGACCAGCCCGGCACCGCTGCCGCAGTTTCCGGGTGCGCAGCCGATTGGCGCGACCGTGAAGGGCTTTGAGTCGAGCGCGTGGTTTGGCCTGTTCGGTCCTGCCGGGCTGCCGCCCGAGATCACGCAGGCGCTGTACCAGGCCGCACGTCGTGGCCTCGAGCAGCCTGCCGTGCGCAAGCGGCTGGAGAACGACGGCGTGCAGCCCAGTGGCATGCCGCCGGCCGAGTTCGCCAACTTCGTGAAACAGGACGTCAAGCGCTGGGCCACCGTGGTGAAGTACTCGGGAGCCCAGCCGGAATGACCCTGTCCAGCGGCAACGCCGTCGACCCTGTTCATTTGCCCGCCACGCTCGCGCAAAAGCTCGTCGCACGCGCGGCAGGCGTGGCGCACGTGGTGCCGGGCAGCATCGTGATGTGCAAGGTCGACCTGGCGATGTCGCACGACTCCAGCGGCCCGCGCCGCGTGGCGCCGCTGCTGCGCGAGCTGGGCGCGCGGGTGTGGGATCCATCGCGCTATGTCGTGGTGACCGACCACTTCCTGCCGGTATCGGACCCCGATGCGGATTCCATCGTGCGCTTCACGCGCGACTGGGTACGCGATACCGGCATCACCAACTTCATCGACGGCCAGGGCATCTGCCACGTGGTGCTGCCCGAGCGCGGCTTTGTGCTGCCGGGGCGCTTCATCGTGGGCGGCGACAGCCACAGCCCCACGGGCGGGGCCTTCGGCGCGTACATGTTCGGCGTGGGCGCCACGGAAATGGCTGGCGTGCTGGCCACCGGCGAAATCTGGCTGCGCGTGCCGCAGACCATCCGCATCGACTGGCAGGGCGCGCTGAGCGACGGCGTCTGCGCCAAGGACATCATGCTGTTCCTGTGTGCCACGCTGGGGCTTGGCGGCGGCCGCTACGAGGCCATCGAGTTCACCGGCCCGGCAGTGGCCGCGCTGCCGATGCAGGAACGCATGACGCTGACGAACATGTGTACCGAACTGGGTGCGCAGACGGGACTGATCGCACCCGATGCCACCACCATGGAATGGCTGGCGGCGGCGGGCGTCGATGCGCCAACGCTGGCCGCGCTGGACCCACGCCACTGGCGCAGCGACGCCGATGCCCCGACGCTGCTCACGCATCGCTTCGATGCCACGACGCTGGCGCCCCACGTGGCGGCGCCGCACACACCGGCCAACAGCGCACCCGTGACGCAAGCCGCGGGCGAGCCAATGGACATCGCCTATATCGGCGCCTGCACCGGGGCCAAGCTCGAAGACCTGCGCATGGCGGCGCGCGTGCTGCGTGGTCGCAAGGTAGCTCCGGGCATATTGCTACGCGTGGCGCCTGCCTCGGTACGCGACCAGCAGATCGCGCAGCAGGAAGGCACGCTCGGCGTGTTGCTCGATGCCGGCGCCGAACTGCTGCCCAACGCATGCAATGCCTGCGCCGGCTATGGCGCCAGCCGCTTTCCGGCCGGCAGCCGCGCGATTGCCTCGACCGCGCGCAATTTCGCCGGGCGCATGGGCGATGAAGGCAGCGCGGTCTGGCTGGCATCGCCGCTGACCGTGGCAGCCACCGCCGTGACCGGCCGTATCGCCGACCCCCGCACGCTGCTGGCATGACTCCCGCCCCCGATTTTCCGCATCCACCCGCTGGCCGGGTCTGGCGCTTCGGCAACGATGTCGATACCGATGCCATGGCGCCGGGCCGCTATATGAAGTCGAGCCTCGACGAACTGGCACGGCATTGCCTGGCAACCTTGCGACCGGAATTTCCCGGCGGCGTCCGTCCCGGCGACATCGTCGTGGCGGGCGCCAACTTCGGCATGGGTTCGTCGCGCGAGCAGGCGGCCCAGGCGCTCAAGCATCTGGGCGTGGCAGCAGTGCTGGCGCCATCGTTCGCGGGGCTGTTCTATCGCAATGCCATCAACCTGGGCCTGCCCGTGCTGGTGTGCCCGCGCACGGACGCGCTGACGGATGGCATCCATGCCACCTTCGATCTCGATGGCGCGCGGGTGACGCTGGACGACGGCACCCACGTGCCTTGCGAGCCCGTGCCGGAATTCCTGCGCGCGCTACTGCGCGCCGGCGGCCTGATTCCGCACCTGAAGGTGCGTCTTGGCACGCCCTAGCGCGCCAGCGGATTTGCTGTGAACGGCGGCTCACCGCGCCGCCACGCCGCATGGGGCGGCAGCATCGACGCGCAATGGGCTTCGCGCAGCAGCGACATGGCCTCGTCGTCGGTGGTTTGCGTGAAATCGAGATAGAACGCACCGACCGCGCCAAAGCTGACCGGCGTGTTGAGACACACCACGTCGTCGGCCACTTCGCGCAGCGTGTCAAGCCCCTCGGCGGACCCCACCGGCACGGCGGCCACGACCCGCGACGCGGTAGCCGTGCGCGCGGCATCCAGCGCGGCACGCATCGTGGCACCGGTGGCCACGCCGTCATCCACCACGATCACGCAACGGCCGGCCATGGCCACCACGGGCCGGCCCTGCCGATAGCGCTGCTGCCGACGGCAAATCTCGCCGAGCTGCCGGCCGCGCTCGGCATCGAACGCACCCGATTCCACCGCGCGCTGTACCCACGGCCCCTCGTTGATCACGGTATGCGGACCATTGCCGCTGGCATCGGCCTCCACCACGGCTCCGAGCGCCAGCTCGGGATAGCCCGGTGCGCCGATTTTGCGGACCAGCAGGATATCGAGCGTGCCATCGATGGCACGCGCCACCTCATGCGCTACGGGCACGCCGCCACGCGGCAAGGCCAGTACCAGCGGCGGATTGGCATCGGCCGGACGCGCATAGCCAAGTTCGACCAGGCGCTGGCCAAGATACTGGCCAGCCTCACGGCGGTCAGCAAAGCAGGGCGGCAGACTCATGGCGGGCTCCCGCGTCAGGTGGGGGGGAAGTGAACAACCGCTTGCATGTTCCACAGCCACTATAGTCCCACGCCACACCGGTGGCGGGCTTTATTCCCGGTTTCCCGCAACGGGCGCCGACGCAGCCGCTTTGTTGCGCTCTCGCCGCTATGAGCCCGATAGCCAACCGCGATTGATCCCCGAAATGGAACAGTCTTTTCAGCGTTAACCCGATGATCAATAGCGCGCGATTACGTAGGATTGCTGCGTGGCGACAATTTGCGCCCGACCAACCCCCGTGCAACGCGGCGCCTGACAGGCCCGCCTTCGATTGAGTGAGTGTTACCGTGAATCCCCAGCACATCTCCCGCACCGACGAAGTGGCCGAGCACCCCGAGGCCGATCTCGACATCCCCTTTGGCTCGCTGGAAGCAGCCGCCATGGCCGAACTGCCGTACACGTTCCGCCAGACCGGCACCTGCGCGCGCTACTACCAGGAATATTTCGGCTGACACGCCGCCGCGTGCAGAAGAAAAGCCGGGACGACCGCACCCGCGGCCGTCCCGGCGCCCGCAATGCTGCTGAACGTCTTCAGTACGTCTTGTAGGGCAGGAACTTTCCGGACATCTCGATGCGTACCCGGTCGCCATTCGGATCGGCCTCGCGCTGCAGGTCCATCCGGAAGTCGATGGCACTCATGATGCCGTCGCCAAACTCCTCGTGGATCAGCGCCTTGAACGTGGTGCCATACACGCTGACCAGTTCGTAGAACCGGTAGATCAGCGGGTCAGTGGGTACTTGCGTCGGCAGCGAGCCTTTATAGGGCACGGTGCGCAGCCACGGCTCGGCCTCGGCTGGCAGGTCGAAGATCTCCATCACGGCGCGTGCGCCGGCCTCGTCGAACGTCATCTGCCCCAGGCAGGCGGCGGTCGTCCATTCCTTGCTCTTGCCCACCCGTTCGGCCACATGGGCCCACGAGATGCCGCGTTTTACCTTGGCTTCGATGATGAGGTCGGTCACGTCGTCGCGATTCATGTTGGTCTCTCCGGTCTGGTTTGGATGGCCTTTTCCGGAGAGACGTCGCGCCGCCGCGTGGCTACGGTGACTGCGTGCGCTCGATCAACGCCACGGCATCGACGACGCCGCCGTCCAGATGCGCGCGTGCGAACTGCGGCACGGTGAGCGGGCTCAGACCCTCCAGGGCCTGCAGAACCAGCACGATGAACATGACCGGCATGACGTCCTCCCTCCGGGAATACGGCGAAATGACTGGCGCAAGCTTCGTGCCATCGCGACAGCACGCTTTCTGCAAGGCATGGCATGCCGCGATGACGCATCGTGGGGCGTGCCACCACCCGCCATTGCCCCGCCGAGACCGGTTTTCGCACCGTCACGGGGACACGGGAAGAAGCACGACACGCCTGAAGCGTACCCGTTTCTGCGCACAACGGGGCAAACGCCGAATGCGATGACGCGCCCTCCAGGCCGTCCGGACATCGTCGGGACATCGCCGGGACATCGCCAAATCTTTGCGTAACTCATTTCCGATGTAACGCCACATTACCGGCCGCTGACCCGTCAGAGATCTTTCCAGCGCATTCGTCACATTGCCCCAAACCCTTGCCTGGCAAGGCCTGGCGGGCGATGCCGTAAGCCTTCCGGAAGGGCCGCCGCAGGGTCGACCCATGTGAGACAGCCTTACAAGTGCAACCGCGATTGCGCCGACCCCGCCGCTAGAGTGAAGCCGTGTTCAACGCCACCCGGCAACGGAGTTTCCAAATGAAGCGCGCAATCGCACTGGCCATCCTGCTCACCACCACCAGCGCCCTGCTGTCCGCCTGCATCGTGGTGCCGCCGCGTGGCCCGCACTACCACCATGACTACTATCGCGGCGGCCGCTACTAAGCCGAGACGCACCTGACGACCGCCACGTCTCCAAGGAGAAAACCATGAAACGCCAGATCCTACTTGCTGCCACTGTCCTCGCCACCGGCGGTGTCTTCGGATTGCTCTCGCCTGCCGCGCAAGCCCACGGCTACTACAAGAGCCCGCCGCCGCCCCCGCATCATGAAGTGCGACCCGGCCCGCGTCCCGGCCAGGTATGGGTGCCAGGCCACTACGACCGGGCGCGCGGCAACTACGCCTGGCGCGGTGGCTACTACCAGGCCGCCCGCCCCGGCCAGCGCTACGTGCCGGAACGCTGGGTGCATGGTCCCCATGGCTGGTACCAGCGCCCGGGCTACTGGGCCCGCTGAGCGGCAGCCGGGTTAAATCGACCAGTTAGTCAGCGCACGCTAATGCTGAAACGCTGACATGTTGGAAACAGCGGGCCGGATCCACGGGCATGTGGTCCGGCCCGTTGCGTTTTACAGGGGCGTCGCATCATCCATTCAGGGAGGTTGCAGACCGGGCGACGGCCACGCAACAACGCATTTTTCTTTCCTGCCAAGGCACGATCCGCGCTTCATCCTTTTGCACTAGATCCACAGGCTCCCCACCGGCCGCGCAACCGTAAAAACTCACATCCGGAACATTTTCATGGCGTTTCATTAATGCGCCACCACACACTATTTCCGTTAATGCCACACCCCCCATGCGGGTTACTTTTTGATATTAATCCGGCCATTTTCATTCGAATCGGTTGCATGCGTGAAACACCCGCCGGAGGTGATGTATCAACGGTGAAACGCCAATGACAGGCCCGTCTGGATGACTTTGCAAATACTTCTCCAACCAAATGCACGAGCCCGGCAATGGATTATGAGGTTGAGCGCATTACATACCCGCATCAACCACAACCACTACGCTTGCATTCGTTCGGACCAGCCCATAAGATGAATTTAAGTTTCGATTTAGGAGCGAGAGTTTCTTTCGGGTACGGGTACGGGTCATACTTCCGGTCGCGCGGACAAGCCCATCTTACAAGCGGGCATCGACAGACACGGAAGCACGGGGTTACAGCTGACACAGGCGCCATCGCTCAAGGTGTGCGCGCAGGCCAGCGGTGTACCTCCCTCACGCAAAGCGCCCCGCATCTCACCCATAAAACGGGGAGTCAAGAAAAATGAATGCGTTGCTGATTGAGGAGCATCCACTGCTCCGACTTGGGTTGCTGCAGATGCTCGAAACCGTCCAGGAATCCGGACATGTCCTGGCGCTGGCGCCGGCAGACATCAACCGCCTGGAAATCCCTCACCGAAACGCCGACCTGCTGGTCTTCGGCATGCCTGCCGACGAAGCCACGGGCTGGGAACAGCTCGAACAGGCGCGCGAGCGGCTGGCGCCGCAGCGCATCCTGGTGCTGGCCGATACGTTGCCCCTGCACGTGCCGTCGTCCGACGCCGCGCGCGGCATCTGTGGCTGCCTGCCCAAGTCGGCGTCGCTTGCCGTCATCGAAGCCGCCATCCGGCTGGCCATCTCTAGCGTGCAAGGGCTGATGTTCGCGGGCGATGCCGTGGCAACGCCGGTGGCGTCGCGCTCGGCCATGCCCGCCGCCACGTCGCTGGCGTCGGCCGCACCGTTGCCGCTTTCCGCCGCCATGCCGCAGGACCCGGCATCGCCGTTCGCGTGTGCCAGCGCGATGCGTGCCGCCGTGGCCGTGCGCGACCTGACCAGCCTGCGCCCGGGCCAGCCGATTGCGTCGTCGTCAGCCGTGTCCGCGCAGCCGATGCCGATCGCCGAGGACGGACCCAGCTACAACGAAGCGGAAATGCTCAAGATCACCCCACGCCAGTACGAGGTGCTGGTGCTGCTGGCGCGTGGCTACCCAATCAAGACGGTCAGCCGCATGCTCAATATCTCCGTGGCCACCGTCAAGAGCCATGCGTGCACGCTGTACCAGCGGCTCAAGGTGCGCAACAAGGGCGAGGCGGTTTACGCGGCCTTGCAGCGCGGCGCCACGCTGGAATGGGTGAGCGGCGATGAGCATATGACACGCGGCAGCAGCGCGCTGTCGGCAGTGACGCCCCGCACCAGCGGCGAATCCACCTACCAGGCGACGAGCCCGACGATCTGAGGGTTCGCCCGCGCCCGCATCCGCGACAAGCGAAGCGGTTCCGCCAACGGCGCCAGGATCATTCCGAAAGGATCTCCTGGCGCCGGTACGCCGGAAAATATCCGTCCAGATCGCACCCTGGCTCGTGGGCGTTGGCACCGGCGCAGAGCGCCGCATACCGCTGGGGGTTGACGATCACCCGCTGTGTCTTGAAGACGTGGATGTCCGGCGAGAATCTACGCTTGAAGGTCAGGAGCGAATCCTCCGACTGCCCACCGCAGCTCCGCCCCCCGCCCAGGATCAAATGCTTGTAGCCGTGCTCGCGGCCCCATGCACGCTGGGTATGGATCACCAGCTTCTGCGGCTCGCGATGGAGAAACCGTGCATCGGCGCCAAACAGATGGCTCTGCAGGATGCCCATGGACCTCGCCACCGATAGCAGCCCCACACCGATGATCTCCTCATTCTCCTCCGCCACGAACAACTGCAGGCTGCTACCGAGCTCCTTCCGCAGGGTGATGTAATACCGCTCGTCGAAATAGTAGTACGCCTGGGCGTGAAGGCGGCACATCGACTGGTTGTAGATGTCGACGAATCTGGACATGGCCTTCCGGCTGTTGTCGATCCTGACGCTGACACCGGCCTGCGTGGCCTTGGCGATCGCGCGACGATGGCCGTGCCCGGTCTCATGCCAGTGCTGGTCCTCGGTCTTGGTCAGGTCGATCGCGACGATCGGTCCCTGCTCGATGACCGCGCCGACCGAACTTTCCCAGCCGGCGTTGATGAGCGGATGAAGGCGAATGAACCAGGACACGCAGCCTGCTTCACGCAGCACGTCAACGGCCTGGCGCAGTGCCGCATCCGTGAAGGCCCGCGATGCGCCGTCGCTGACGATCGGACCGCCGTAGCCATAGGGCGAGACCGCATCCCACTCGCCGCCCGGCAGCTCGCGCCGTATGAAGGGCACCAGCAGGTGTGCGTCGCCGTCTGTCGCATGCACGGCGTGCGCCTTGCCGCGATCCCCGTATTCGGCGGCGCGAAGCCAGCCGGGCGTGTGGCAGCAGTCGTGCCTGCAGCATGCAAGCATGGCTCTCCATTGGGAACTGGACGTATCCAGTATGGAGATTTCCATCAGATTCCGCTGTCTGACGTTCAAGGTGTCTCTCCCGTTCCGTCGTCACTCCCGCATTCAGCTGGGACCACCCTCCTTGACACCAGGAACGTGTTGCCGTCGCTCCTTCTCCATTGCATCCCGAAGGGGAAGAAGGACCTGTACCTGTGAGCGCCCGGTAACGGGATCGGCTGTAATGAGCCGATCGTAGCGTTGGTCGTCGTCGAGCCACTTGCCGGGCAGCGCGACCACGGTCCCGCGAAGGGCACGGACAACCGTACGCGGATCGAGGGTCACCGAGACCAGGCACACGATCGACAATGCCGTGACAACGGCCGCCCGCCCCACGACTTGCCCGCGCGCATTCATCAGCGCGATGCCCAGCCCGATCGCCGCACCCAGCAGGGTTTCCGTGAAGGTATGGTAGTGGCCAACCACCAGGGCAATCGCCACCATCAACGCCAGGACAAGCCCCGCGACAAGCCCAACTCTTGCCGCGCGTGGACTCACGGCGGCCCCTAGCAGCATGAACAGAACGGGATACGCGGCGGTTGTCAGCATGGCATGTCCGCTGACACTGTATATACCCAGTGCTGGCGCGTACCAGCCGTTAACTTCAAACGCCAGCTTGCAGACAAGAATCAGCGCGGCGCCCGCGCAAAACGAAACCAGCCAGCGAGAGGCGCGTGCCCAGTGTCCCGCGCAGACAAGGATCAGCGCACTGAGCATGGCGATGGCCAGCGCTCTTCCCGCTTCCCCGAAAAAGAGCAGCGATTCCAGAAATGCCATCCTCAGGCATCTCCACTCATCAGTCCTGCCGACAGGGAGGCGCCGGCAGCTGCCTGGACGGGCACGCGGGCGGTGGCCCGCGTGATGACCTCCTCGGCGACGCGTGCCGTTTTCCTGATTTCCGCATCGCTCAGGGTCGGGTGCACCAGGAACATCAGGCTGGCTTCACCCAGCAACTTCGCATTGGGCAAGCGCCGTGCCGGGCGCCAGCCAGTGCCGTCGAACGCCTTCTCGCGATAGGCCTCGGTGCAGCCGCCTGGATAGCACGGCACGCCCTGTGCCTGGATCTCGGCCACGATACGATCGCGGCTCCAGCCATCGGCCAGCAATCCCGGGCGGAGGAATGCATAGAACTTGTACCAGGCGGGCTGTGCGTGTGCCGGACACGACGGCAATCGCACGGCGTCGCACAATCGAAGCGCTTCGGCAATGACGTCTGCGTTGGCCGCGCGCTGCGCCGTCCATTGCGTCATGCGTGCCAACTGTATCCGCCCGATGACGGCCTGCATTTCCAGCATGCGCCAGTTCGTCCCGAAGGATTCATGCAACCACCGGAAGCCCGGAGGGTGCTCGCGTCCATAGACGGCGTCCCAGCTCTTGCCATGGTCCTTGTACGACCACATGCGGGACCATAGCGCCTTCGAGTTGGTCGTCACCATGCCGCCCTCGCCGCCGGTGGTCATGATCTTGTCCTGGCAGAAGGACCATGCACCGATGTCGCCGATCGCGCCGACCGACCGGCCCTTGTACCGTGCACCATGCGCCTGGGCGCAATCCTCGATCACCTTGATCCCGCGCTCACCCGCCAGCGCCATGATCGGGTCCATGTCACACGGTATGCCGGCCAGGTGTACGCACAGGATCGCCCGCGTCCTTGGCGTCAGGACCTTGCGGATCGTCGCCGCCGAAAGATTGCCGCTGGCAAGCTCGACGTCCGCGAATACCGGCGTCGCTCCCGCATTCACCACGCTGGAAATGCTGGCGATGAAGGTACGCGGCGTCACCACGACCTCGTCGCCCGGTCCAATGTCCAGGGCCTTCAGCGCGATGTCCAGCGCGAGCGTCCCGTTTGCCAGCGCGACCGCATGCGCCGTCCCCACCCAGGTGGCGAACTCCTCCTCGAACTTCCGGCATTCCGCGCCCGTCCAGTAGTTCACCCGGTTCGAGAGCAAGACCTGTTGCACGGCTGCGGCCTCGTCGGCGGAGAAGCTCGGCCAGGGAGAGAATCCGGTATCCAGCATGGTCATCCACCTCGGAAATCGTTGTCAGGGTAAGTGCTGCCAATCGGGCCGTTCACGACGCGCCCCAATCCGCGCGACGCGACACACCCCGTCCGACGGAATGCGTTCATCTAATCAAACTTGCATAGGCAAGTGAAGGCCGTCATGTGGCCTAGACCACTCAGTTGAGGTGGAAGCGCGCTGGCGTGCAGGCGCCGCTACGTACGCGAGCACACGTAGTCGTGTTGCATGTCCCGAAGCAACATCAATACTTCCTTCCATCGGGTCGTGCGTCGACGAAATCGGTCACGCTGCCGGCGTGAAGGAAATCGGGAGCCACGCTCAAGCCAGCATGACCCTTGAAGGCCACCAGCCGGTGGACCTTCCCATGAAAAGAACAACCATCGAGCCATGCAGAACCGCTTGCACCCAATCCTTTGTCCCTCGGGGTATCCGGACGCCTGTCCGGTAGTCGTCGGACGTCGTCCCATCACGGCATGGGGTAGCGGCAAATGATCAAATGGTTCTCGCAATGGCTGACCGCCCTGCCAAGACGCCGCAAGACCGCGATCATGATTTCAGCCGATCTGCTCGCCTTGCCCCTGTGTTTCGGCTTTGCACTGTTCCTGCGCGCCGGCAACTTCGAACTGCTCGAGCGGTACGGCGTCACGCCACCGCTGATCATCGCCGCCTGCACGATTCCCGTGTTCTCCTTGAGCGGGCTGTACCGGACAGTCGTCAGGTACTTTGACCTGAAGGTCCTGTGGACGACCGGCGCCAGCCTGGCCTGTCTGGTCGGGCTGACCTATGGGCTGTCGTTCCTCATACATCTGGACAGTCTGCCCCGCACCGGCTTGCTGATCTACTGGTTCATCGCCTTTGCCTATGTAGTGATCTCGCGCTTTGTCGCACGGGCGTTGCTGACACGCTCGCAGCAGGTCCGGAGTGCGCAGCCCGGGCCCTCGGCCTCGCGCGTGGGCATCTTCGGCGCCGGCGAAGCGGGCTTCCAGCTCGCCATTGCCATGCGTGCCAGCCTAGGCCACAAGGCCGTCTGCTTCTTTGACGACGACTTCACGCTCGACGGCAAGGTCTTTGCCGACCTGCGCGTCTATCACAGCAACCAGATGCGCGAGCAGATCCGACTGCACGCCATCAATGAAGTCGTGCTGGCCGTTCCAAGCCTGCCGGTCGAGCGTCGCCGCCAGATCGTTGACAAGCTGCACCGCTATTCGGTCAGCGTTCGCATGCTGCCGACCTTGCTCGAACTCGTGGACCGCAAGATCACCGTGCAGTCCATCCGCGACGTCCGGGTGGAGGATCTGCTGGGCCGCGACATCGTCCCGCCGCGAGAAGACCTGTTCGCCAAATGCACGCAACGCAAGACGGTCATGGTCACCGGCGCGGGTGGCTCCATCGGGAATGAGCTGTGCCGGCAGATCGCCACGCAGGAGCCGCAGCGCCTCATCCTGTTCGACCACTCCGAATACGCGCTCTATACGATCGAACAGGAACTGCGCCAACGCTATCCTGAACTGCCGATCACGGCCCGGATCGGCTCGGTGTGCGACGCCGAAGCTGTCTCGGCCGCATTGCGCGGCCAGCAGGTGGACACCATCTATCACGCGGCGGCCTACAAGCATGTGCCGTTGGTGGAAGGGAACATGTCCGAGGGCATCCGCAACAATGTGCTGGGCTCTCTGACCATTGCCGACCTGGCGGACCACTTCGGCGTCGAGACCTGCGTGCTGATCTCCACCGACAAGGCGGTCCGCCCCACCAATGTCATGGGTGCAAGCAAACGGACTGCGGAACTGATCTTTCAAGCCGCTGCCGCCCGTCCCAATACCAGAACCACGTTCTCGATGGTGCGTTTTGGCAATGTCCTGGGCTCGTCCGGGTCGGTGGTGCCACTGTTCCGCAAGCAGATCCGTGCGGGCGGGCCCATCACCATCACGCATCCCGATGTCATCCGCTTCTTCATGCTGATCCCGGAAGCTGCCCAGTTGGTAATCCAGGCCGGCGCGATGGCGAAAGGCGGGGAGGTCTTCGTGCTGGACATGGGGCAGCCGGTGCGCATCATCGACCTTGCCCGCACGATGATCGAGATGTCCGGGCTGGTGGAAAAGACACGCAAGAACCCCGCCGGCGACATCGAAATCAAGGTCGTGGGGTTGCGTCCGGGCGAGAAGCTTTTCGAAGAGCTCCTGATCGGTGGCGAGGTGACGCCCAGTAGGCACGAGCGCATCCTGTGCTCGAACGAACCGTTCCTCGAAGCCTCCGTGTTGCATGCCAAGCTCGATCGCCTGTTCGCGGCCTGCGAGACCCGCGACGAACTGGAGATCCAGATCGCGATACAGAGTCTGGTCTACGAATACACCCCCTACAGCTCCCTGGATTCGCCCGCCCGCAAGGCCGTGGCAACGACTCCGCCGTCGTCGCGCGCCCCGGCATCGCGCTGGCACCCGCCCTCGGAAGCCGACGTGGACCTGCCGCAGGCCACGTTGTCCAATCCGAGCGAGGCTGGCTGAAGGTTGCCGTGGACGCATCCGCCGGCGAACGGCATGAGAGGAATCGATGAACAGTGCGAATGTGATCGCCAATGCCGCGACGGACGTGGCCCCACCGACTTTCGACCCCCGCCCGCAAGGGGATACCGGCCACCGCCCCGAACTCGCGCCCGTGGCAAGCACGGCCACTGCGGCCACCAGGGACGTCGCCGGGACCGAGGTAGCGGCCGAGACCGCACAAGCGCGCTACCGCCAGCACTGCAATACGGCTGCGAACATTCCGCTATTCAGCCAGGCGTGGTGGCTGGACGCCACCGCCGGCCCCGGCAACTGGAGCGCCACGCTGGTCGAACGTGGTGGCCAGATCGTGGCAAGCATGCCCTACGCGACCCGGCACATGTACGGGTTTAACGTCATTGCCCAGCCGGCACTGGCCAAGATGCACGGCCCGTGGCTGGCACCCATGGATGGCAAGCCGGCAAGGGTGCTGGGCCAGCAGAAGGAGTTGATGGACGACCTGATCGCGCAGCTGCCACGGTTCGACCATTTCCAGCAGCACTGGGCCCCCAACCATACCAACTGGCTGCCCTTTTGCTGGAAGGGGTTCCGTCAGACCACCAAGTACACCTACGTACTCGATGATCTGTCGGACCAGGACGCGCTCTGGAACGGCTTGCAGCCCAACATCCGCGCCGAGATCCGCAAGGCGTCCTCGCGCCATGGCCTCGAGGTTCGCGACGACCTGGGCATCGACGAATTCATCAAGCTGAACAAACAGGTCTTCTTGCGGCAGGGCATGGCGCAACCCTACACGGAGGATTACGTCCGCCGCCTTGACGCCGCGTGCGCGGAACGCGGCGCACGCAGGATCCTCATCGCCGTGGACAAGGAAGGCCGTCGTCATTCCGGTGTCTATCTGGTCTGGGATGGGCGTGTTGCCTATTACCTGATGGGCGGCTCGGACCCCGTGCTGCGGACCAGTGGCGCGGCCAGCCTGTGCATGTGGGAAGCGATCCGCTACGCGTCCGGCGTGACACGTAGCTTTGACTTCGAAGGGTCGATGCTGGAACCGGTCGAGCGCTTTTTCCGGGCATTCGGGGCCAGACAGCAGCCTTACTTCTTCATTCAAAAGACTCCCTCTCGCATCCTGCAGGCTTACCTGTTCGTGCGTTCGCTCCGTCAATCCTGATGCATTGGCTGGCGTGACGATGCCTGGTGCGTCGACGTGCCTTGCAATCGCGTCGTCGATGCATCGTGCTGCGCAGGGATGCGCGGTCACCCCCCCTCTGTTCGGATGCTGGGCATACCACCTGGCCCGCGTCCGTGCGGCCGCGCACATTGCCGGCGCGCCGCAACGTTGTGTGCGGGCGACAACAATGCCCGCATCTCTGCAGGACCGGAAGTTTCTAGAATCCAAGCACGGCTGATCAATCCAGCGCTGTCAGCTTGCACGCCAGTCCGACTCAAGCGAGTTCAACCACAAATCTTCTGATTCCATTATGTCGAGCCCAATTGCCAAAGAACTCATCGAACGGATCAAGAACAGGGAGTCCATTATCGGCATCGTCGGCCTGGGTTATGTCGGGCTGCCCTTGATGCTGCGCTACTGCGCAATCGGGTTTCGTGTGTTGGGTATCGACATCGACGAGAGCAAGGTTGCCAAGCTGAATGCCGGGCAAAGCTACATCGAGCATATCCCCGCGAGCAGCATCGGCCGTGCCCGCGAGACCGGATTCGAGGCCACCACGGATTTCGAGCGCGCCAGCGAGTGCGATGCCATCATCCTGTGTGTGCCGACGCCGCTCAACAAGCATCGCGAACCGGACATGAGCTTCGTCATCAACACGGCGGACGCCATCAA
The DNA here is from genome assembly GCF_022179805.1 of Cupriavidus pauculus. Lineage (GTDB taxonomy): Bacteria > Pseudomonadota > Gammaproteobacteria > Burkholderiales > Burkholderiaceae > Cupriavidus > Cupriavidus pauculus_E. The sequence goes on from NZ_BPUO01000004.1 coordinate 99,698, forward strand.
GAAGCACTTGCGCGCCGGACAGGTGGTGTCGCTGGAAAGCACCACGTACCCCGGCACCACCGAGGAAGAACTGCTGCCTCGCATGCAGGAAGGTGGCCTGGAGGTCGGCAGCAACATCTTCCTCGTGTACTCGCCGGAGCGCGAGGACCCGGGCAATGGAAAATTCGAAACGCGCAGCATTCCCAAGATCGTCGGTGGCCAGACGCCGGTCTGCCGCGAGGTCGGTATGGCGCTGTACGAAGTGGCGATCGATCGCGTGGTGCCGGTGAGCTCGACCAAGGCCGCCGAGATGACCAAGCTGCTCGAGAACATTCATCGTGCCGTGAACATCGGCCTGGTCAACGAAATGAAGATCGTGGCCACGCGGATGGGCATCGATATCTTCGAAGTGGTCGACGCCGCCTCGACCAAGCCCTTCGGCTTCACCGCCTACTATCCTGGACCCGGCCTCGGCGGGCATTGCATTCCCATCGATCCGTTCTACCTGACCTGGAAGGCCCGCGAGTACGGCTTGCACACCCGCTTCATCGAGCTGTCCGGTGAAGTCAACAAGGCCATGCCGGAGTACGTGGTCAGCCGGCTGGTGGAGGGGCTGAACCAGCAGGGCAAGGCGCTCAAGGGCTGCCGGGTGCTGATGCTGGGCATCGCGTACAAGAAGAACGTCGATGACATGCGCGAATCGCCGTCAGTAGAGATCATGGAACAGATTCGCGCACGCGGCGCGACGATCGCCTACAGCGATCCGCACGTCCCGGTGTTTCCAAAGATGCGTGAGCATCAATTCGATCTGTCGAGCGTGCCGCTCGATGGCGAAACGCTCCGCGACTTCGACGCCGTGGTGCTGGCCACCGATCACGATGCCTTCGACTATCTCCTGATCCGCCAGCACGCGAAGCTCCTCATTGACAGCCGCGGCAAGTACCGCGCGTCGTACGCAAACGTCATCAAGGCCTGAGTACAAGGGAGCGCTAGCGTGAAACGATTCGCACTGATCGGCGCGGCCGGCTACATTGCCCCGCGCCACATGACGGCAATCAAGGACTCGGGCAATGAGCTGGTGTCGGCGTACGACATCAACGATTCCGTCGGCATTCTCGACAGCATTTCGCCACAAAGCGAATTCTTCACCGAATTCGAGCGGTTCTACGATCATGCCTGGCGTCTGCGGCGCCAGCCGGGCACGGCGCTGGACTACGTCTCCGTCTGCTCGCCGAACTACCTGCACCAATCGCATATCTCCGCCGGCCTGCGCCTTGGATGCGACGTGATCTGCGAAAAGCCGCTGGTTCCGACACCGGCATTGCTCGATGAACTGGCGCTGGTCGAACGCGAGACTGGCAAGCGCGTGTTCAACATCCTGCAACTGCGCCATCACCAGGCGATCCTCGCGCTCAAGGACAAGGTCGAGAGCGAGCGCAACGGGCACAAGCACGAGGTCGACCTGACCTATATCACCTCGCGCGGAAAGTGGTATCAGGAAAGCTGGAAAGGCGACACGCGCAAGTCCTTCGGCGTGGCCACGAACATCGGCGTGCACTTCTACGACATGCTGCACTTCATCTTCGGCAGCCTGCAACGCAACGTGGTGCACCATGCCACCGACAACAAGGCTGCGGGCTATCTCGAATACGAGAATGCACGCGTGCGCTGGTTCCTCTCGATCGATGCCAATGACCTGCCCACGGCGGTGAAGTGCAAGAAGCCGACCTATCGGTCCATCACCGTGGACGGTGCCGAGATCGAGTTTTCGGAGGGCTTCACCGACCTGCACACCACCAGCTACCGCGAGATACTCGCGGGTCGCGGTTATGGCCTGGACGACGCGCGCCACTGCGTGGAAACCGTCAGCACGATCCGCTCCGCACGCGCGACGGCGCCCACCGACGACGAGGGCCATCCTTTCCTTCAGCAACTTCTTGCCTGAGGCTGTGATGACGAACCAAGTACATACGTCGGCCATCGTCGACGAAGGCGCCCAGATCGGCGAAGGCTCGCGCGTCTGGCACTTTGTGCATGTCTGCGGCGGCGCGCGCATCGGCCGCCATTGCTCGCTCGGCCAGAACGTGTTCGTAGGCAACCGTGTCGTCATCGGTGACCACGTCAAGATCCAGAACAACGTCTCGGTCTACGACAACGTCACGCTGGAGGACGGCGTCTTCTGCGGCCCCAGCATGGTGTTCACCAATGTCTACAACCCGCGCTCGCTGATCGAGCGCAAGGGCGAGTACCGTGACACGCTGGTGAAGCGGGGGGCCACCCTCGGCGCGAATTGCACCATCGTCTGCGGTGTCGTGATCGGCGAATATGCATTCGTCGGCGCAGGCGCCGTGGTCAACAAGAACGTGCCTGCCTATGCGCTGATGGTCGGCGTTCCTGCCCGGCAGATCGGGTGGATGAGCGAATTCGGCGAACAGCTTGACCTGCCCGTGCGCGGCGAGGGCGAGGCCGTCTGCCCAAATAGCGGGCAGCGCTACGTCCTGGATGGCACAACACTGCACAAGGCCGCAGCCTGAGCCGGTGCCCAAATCCCCTCCGCATGCCCCCGCACAGGACATCCGCCATGATCGAATTCATCGACCTCAAAGTACAGCAAGCCCGCCTCAAGCACGAGATCGACGCCGCCATCCAGCGCGTACTGGCGCACGGCCAGTACATTCTCGGGCCGGAAGTGGATGAGCTGGAGCGGCGGCTTGCGGAAGCGACCGGCGCCCGGTACTGCATCAGTTGTGCCAATGGCACGGACGCGCTGCAGATCGCCCTGATGGCCCTGGGCATCGGGCCCGGCGACGAGGTCATCATGCCCGGATTCACCTATATCGCCACCGCCGAGACCGTCGCGCTGCTGGGCGCCAAGCCCGTCTATGTGGACGTGGATCCGCGCACCTGCAACCTGGACCCGGCAGTGCTCGAAGCGGCGATCACCGATTGCACCGCAGCCATCATCCCGGTCAACCTGTATGGACAGTGCGCCGATTTCGACGCCATCAATGACATCGCCGCACGCCACGCGTTGCCGGTGATCGAGGACGCCGCGCAGAGCTATGGTGCCACCTACAAGGGCCGCAGCAGCGGCAAACTGTCGACGATCGCCTGTACCAGCTTCTTTCCCAGCAAGCCGCTGGGCTGCTATGGAGACGGCGGCGCGCTCTTCACCGACGACGAGGAATTGGCCAAAGTGATGCGCCAGATCGCCCGTCATGGCCAGGACCGGCGCTACCACCACATCCGCATCGGCGTGAACAGCCGCCTGGATACATTGCAGGCCGCAATCCTGCTGGCAAAGCTGACGATCTTCGACGAGGAAGTTGAACTTCGCCAGCAGGTTGCGGCGCGCTACTGCGATCTGCTGCGTCAAGGGGGGTTCGATGCCGCGCCGCATGTCGAGCCCCACAATCGCAGCGTATGGGCCCAGTACACGATCCGCGTGCAGGATCGCGAGGCCTTGCAGGACGTGCTGAAGGCCGCGGGCATTCCCACTGTCGTGCACTATCCGTCGCCGCTGAACCGGCAGCCGGCGGTCGCCACCAGCCAGTCCCTGCCGGTCGGCGATGCGCTGGCGCGAGAGGTGTTGAGCCTGCCGATGCATCCGTACCTCGACCTGGCCAGCCAGCAGGCGATCTGTTCGGTCATTCTGCAGCACGCCAAGTGCCAGCCAGAGCGAGTGATGCCTTGAACAAGCAAGCGCTTGCCGCGGACCCGGGCACGGTGGAGAAACCCCGTGTGGGCCGAAGCATTGGCGTGCTGGTCAGCGGGCAGGCCGCCGCGCAGGTTCTGACGCTGGCGGTATCGCCCATTCTGACGCGCCTCTATTCGCCGCAGGATTTTGGTGCCGTGGCGGTCTTCGCGGGCCTGCTCGCGTTCGTCGGTGTTGTGGCCTGCCTGCGCTACGACCTCTCGATCAACCTGCCCGCCAGTGATCGCGCTGCCGAGAACCTGGTGGCCTTGTGCTTGTTGTGTGTGACAGCAACCAGCGCGCTTTGCGCGCTCGGCGTGCTGCTCTTTGGCGATTCGCTGATCCTGGCCCTGAACTGGTCGATCGACGCCGGCGTGCTCTGGCTGCTGCCTTTTGGCGTGGCCGCGACGGGCCTCTATACCGTGATGGAACGGTGGATGGTCCGGAAGCAGAAATTTGGCCCGCTGGCGCAAACCCGGCTGGTGCGGTCCGTGATCGCAAACCTGGTGCAACTGGGCGGTTATGGATTCGGCGTACTGGCCTTGATGGGCGGCACGGTGATTGGCCAAGGCGCTGGCGGACTGGTCTACGCGATCCGGGAAATCCGCCGCAGAGGGACCCGCAACGTGAAGCGGATCCGCATCGTTGCCCTGGCGCGCCGCTACAAGGACTTTCCGCTGTACTCCACCTGGACGGCCATGTTCAATGTGGCGGGCGTGCACCTGGTGCCGCTGATCTTCTCGGCGTTGTTCGGCGCGGCCGTGGTCGGCTACTTTGCCTTTGCGTTGCGGATGATATCGGCACCAATCTCCCTGATCGGTGCGGCAATCGGCAGTGTCTTTTTCGCCCAGGCCCCCGCTGCCCTGCGTGCCGGCCATCTACCCGAGCTGGCCGAGTCGCTGCGCCGGAAGCTGGCCAATGCTGGCATCCCGGCACTGGTGCTGCTGATATGCGCCGGGCCGGACCTGTTCGCCGTCGTGTTTGGCGAACGGTGGCGCATGGCCGGCCACTATGCACGCTGGATGGCGCCCTGGATCTACTTCCAGTTCCAGTTTTCGCCGCTCTCGTGCCTCCCTGATGTGATGGAACAGCAGAGGATGGAACTGTTCGCGCAGTTCAGCACCTTTGCAGTGCGTCTTGCCACGCTGGCGGCGTGTTACGGATTCAGTGTCGCTGCGGACTCCAGCGTTGCCGTGTTTTCCGCGGTGAGCGCCGTTGCCTATCTCGGGATGCTGACCCTGTTCATGTCGCGGGTGGGCATTGGACTCCGGGCAATGGTGACGCACGATGCCAGGCGCCTGCTGATCTTCTGCGCCTGGGCAATGCCTTCCATCCTGCTGTTCAGTGGCGAATCCCACTGGCGGTCCCTGGTGGCCGCCGCATATTTCCTGGCCCTGTCGGCATTCTGGATGCAGCGTACGTTGCGTCCGGCGCCGGCTGGTGGTGAACGATCGTAGCCTCGATCCGCAAGCGGACCAGGCGTACCTGTCCCGGATGCCTGTCGTGGCGTTGTAGAGGGAGTTTCAAGTGCAAGTACCTAACGTAGCCCACCTCACCTCGGTTCATCCGCGCTACGATGACCGCATCTTCCTCAAGCATTGCCGTAGCCTGGCGGCCAACGGCTATCGGGTCTCGCTGGTGGTGGCCGACGGCGAAGGCGATGAAAGCCAGGACGGCGTGTTCATCACCGACGTCGGCGGCTCCGCAGGACGCTTGAACCGCGTTCTCCGGACCACGACACGCGTGCTGCGCCGGGCGCTCTCGCTGAATGCGGACGTCTACCACTTGCACGACCCCGAGTTGATTCCCGTCGGCCTGAAGCTGAAGAAGATGGGCAAGCGCGTCATCTATGACTCGCATGAGGATGTGCCCCGGCAGTTGCTCAGCAAACCCTACCTTGGACCAAGGCGGTTGCGCGCGCTGGCGGGTGCCTTTGCCATGTACGAGCGGCGCGCCTGTCGCCAGTTCGACGGCATCGTGGCGGCCACGCCCTTTATCCGGGACAAGTTCCTGCCGATCAATTCTCACACCGTCGACATCAACAATTACCCGATTCTCGGCGAACTCGGCGGCCCGGTGCACTGGGAAACCAAGCGCGCCGAAGTTTGCTATGTCGGCGGCATCAGTTCCACGCGTGGCATCCGCGAGACGGTCATGGCGCTCGAGCAGGTGCAATCCCCGGCGCGGCTGAATCTGGCTGGCCGGTTTGGCGACGAGGCGCTGGAGTCGGAGGTGAAGGCGGCCAGCGGCTGGTCCCGCGTCAACGAGTTCGGGTTCCTGGACCGGGCCGGGGTGCGGGGCGTGCTGGAGCGGTCGGTAGCCGGCCTGGTGACGCTGCACCCACTCATCAACTTCCTCGATGCACTACCGGTGAAGATGTTCGAGTACATGGCGGCGGGCATCCCGCCCATTGCCTCCAACTTTCCGCTTTGGCGCGAGATCGTCGAGGAAAGCGACAGCGGCCTGTGTGTGGATCCGCTGGATCCGAAGGCCATCGCCGATGCCGTCGACTACCTGGTGACGCATCCTGACGCCGCCCGCCGCATGGGAGAAAACGGGCGCCGCACCGTCATCAGGAAATACAACTGGGCGAACGAGCAGGACAAGCTGCTGCACTTCTACGAACGGATCCTGGCGTGAGTGCATGACCGGCGCACCGCTTCATGGCGCCGTCCGGGCGATGGATTCGGGCCCCGATTGTCGCCTTGCCGGATGTGGGCTGGCCCACGCATCCGCCTACCCAAGTCGCGGCGGATTTGGTTAGATGGATGGGGCGCGAGCGGGTATCCGGGGCCGGGCCTTGCATGCTCGAAGACCGCTTGCCCTGGGGGCGGCCTTTCACTGGCTGTTGGCCTGCAAGCAGGCGCTTTTCCGGCATTTCGCCTGCAATGACGACTAACAGGGATGCGGCAGGGCAATCATGAAGCACGGCAAACTCTCGCTGTTTGGCAGCGTCGTCTTCCTCACACTCTTTCCGGGCTATTTCTACTACCACAGCGCGGTCGCCGCCGGCGTGATATCGCCCGTGCTGGGGGGCTTCTTCGGTCCGATGTCGGTCTACCTTGGCGTCCCGATGGTGGTCTTCGGCTTCGGTACGCTGGCACGCGGGCGCGAGCCAATCCTGTTTATCGATCGGGCGTTCGTGCTCTACGTGATCTTCATCATGGTCTGGATCACGCTGCACTACGTGCTCGGTTCCGGTGAGCAGAAGTCCGCCGACTTCTATTCGTATAACGTGAGCACGGTTTTCATGTGGATGGCGGTCTACATGGCGGTCAGGAATCTGGATCTGAACAGAAAGTGGATACGCTGGGCGCTCTCCATTTCACTGCTTCTGTTCCTTGCCATCGCCGCGTGGTCCTCGAACGGGCAGTTCTACGATACCGCGCAGATTGCCGGTGATGCCGTGCGGGTCTCCGGCTATCAGGGCCTGGCCCGTTCTGCCGTGGTCGTCGCGCTTGCCGCGATGGCATTCCACCGCGGCCTGCGTGCCGTACTGGTGATCCTGATCACCGTACCGCTGCTATTCCTGCTCGGGGCACGAAGCGAGTTCGTGGCATTTCTCGTCGTGGCCGCGGCGCTCTTCGCGCTTCGGGACGGCGTATCGCCGACCACGCTGATCTGGGTGCCGTTGGGCGTTGCCGGACTCGTCTATCTGGCTGTCAGCTTCCATATCTTCGAAGGCGGTTCGCGCATCCTGCAGCTTCTGGAAATCCGGGAATCGAGTTCCTATCAGGCCCGACAGGAATTGCAGCAGTTCGCCGTCAGGGCCATCGTGGAGCATCCGGTGCTCGGCAGTTACGCGTCCCAGCTTGAGCTCGGCGAGATGGGGGACTACGCGCACAACGCCCTCTCCGCATGGGTCAGCTTCGGGCTGGCCGGCTTTCTGGGCTTCGTATTCCTGCTTGGCTATGCCTTGGTGCAATCGGTTCGGCTAGCCCGCAAGGGCTACGCGGCGGAACCGGAAGTGGCGCTCGCGCTGGCCTTCAGCATCTATACCGTGACCTTGGCGGCCACCGCCAAATCCGTCAACGACCCGATTTTCGCCTTGGCATGGGGCGCAATCGCCTGCGCACTGCGCAAGCGCAGGCGAGCGGCCACCCGGCCTGTGCTCGTGCCGTACGCAGGTCAGGAAGCTGCACGGTCCTGACGGCCCGCGGCCAGCTTGCGACAACCGTCATTCATTGATGATTGAGCATATGGACATCAAGCAAAGGAAATACAGGGAGCTCTGCGAGAGCGAACGTTCCATCCCGCTGTCCAGCCGGGCCTGGTGGCTGGACGCGACGGTTGGGGCCGACCGCTGGAGCGTCGCCCTGGTGGAGCGCGGCGGCAAGGTGATTGCCGCGATGCCCTATGTCAAGAAGAAGAGGTATGGCTTTGTCATCCTTACCCAGCCTCGCTCCGGACACGGATTGGGTCCATGGCTGGCATGCGAGGATGCAAAGCCGGCGAGAGTGCTGGGCCAGCAGAAGGAACTGATGACGGACCTGATCGAGCAACTGCCGAGGTTCGACCATTTCGTGCAGGCCTGGGACTACAACCATACCAACTGGCTGCCCTTTTGCTGGAAGGGGTTCCGTCAGACCACCAAGTACACCTATGTGCTCGATGACCTGTCGGATTCGGATGCGATCTGGAACGGCATGCAGCCCAACATCCGCGCCGAGATCCGCAAGGCGTCCACGCGCCATGGCCTCGAGGTTCGAGACGACCTGGATATCGAAGAGTTCATCACGCTGAACAAGCAGGTCTTCGAGCGGCAGGGCATGGCGCTGCCCTATACGGAGGATTACGTCCGCCGCCTTGACGCCGCATGCGTGGCACGCGGCGCGCGCAAGATCTTCATTGCCGTGGACAAGGAAGGCCGTCGCCATTCCGGTGTCTATCTGGTCTGGGATGGGCAGGTTGCCTACTACCTGATGGGCGGCTCGGACCCCGCGCTTCGGACCAGCGGCGCGGCCAGCCTGTGCATGTGGGAAGCGATCCGCTTCGCCTCGGGCGTGGCACGCACCTTTGACTTCGAAGGATCGATGCTGGAACCGGTCGAGCGCTTCTTCCGGGCGTTCGGTGCCGAGCAGAAGCCGTATTTCCTCATCACGAAGACACCATCCAAGGCGATCTCGCTGTATCAGCACATACGTTCCCGATAGCCATGCCGCCGGGAAGGCAGAGCGCCCAAGCATTGACAAGGAGATGCGGCAATGACCCAGCACAACGGAAGCGCCCGTCGCCCTCTTGCGCCCCGTCTTGCGCGCGCGCTGCTGCGCGCCGGTAGCCTGGCTGTACTGCTGGCCTGTACCGTGCCGTCGGCGCAGGCGCAAGTGCAGTCAGGCGGGTTGATGCCAGCCGCACTGGACTGCGGCGGCCCTGTCGAAGACCTGGTCTGGCGCCGCTGGGATGGGGATCCCAGGCGAAATGGAGAAGGCGGCGCGCGCGTTTTCGTGGAACAGCAGCTGATCGCGGACCGCTTGCTGAAGCAGGGCGACACCTATGCGCTCTATCACTTCGAGATCTATTTCCACAACTTGCTGGCCATGGCGCAACGTTGCCAGCGCACCGATCGGCAGGCAGAGTTGGCCCACCTGGTTGCGAGTACCTATGCCAAGCTCGAACCCGCGCCCGGTGATCAGCCAGGGCGGGCCTGGATCTGCCGTGGTGGTCCGGAATGCACCCACACGCCCCGGCTGCGCGATAAGGAGCTGATGCTCAACAGCACCCAGTTCATGGCCTTCGCGAGCAGCCTTGCCAACGGCATCAGCCGCGAAAATCGGAAGGGGGCTCGCAACGACTTCGTCGAACAGACGGCAACCATCGCGCGCGAGCACCTGGAGCGCTGGAACACACCTGCGGCGCAGGATACGTTGCGCAAGCAGATCGCCGCCCGGCCGGAGGATGTGAAAAATACCTCGTCCGCATTGTTCCTGACCGACAAGGAGCTTTGGCAAATTTCCATCTACGCGGATCTGGCCGGCATGCTGGTCGCACGCCCGCCGCTTGCCCAGTCGGCGGAGCTGAACGCCGCGAGACTTGCCGCCATGAAAACGCACCTGGAATTATTGCTGCAACTGGTTGCGGCGCGCACGACCGTGCAGGAGATTCCCGCCCCAAATGACAAGAGCGGCAAGACCATCAAGGTGGCCGATCTGGATGCGGGCTTCTGGCGGCTCTATGACACCAACCGGTATGCTGCCTACACCGGACGCGACAAGCCCGTGGTGTGCAAGCGCGATCCGGTCACGCAGCAGGTCACGGCGCAGACCGTGATCCCTGCCGATCGCTTCGCGCCGGTGGCCAACATCAGCTGGGACATCAGCCACGCACGACGGCTGGTGCATTTCTTTGATGCCATCGAACGCAATCGCGCGGCGATGGTCCAGGTCTACGGCCTGGACCCCGCGATGTTGCCCTCGCAAGACACCATGGCTGCCTTCGTGCGCCAGTTCAGTCTTCACGTCTGGAATCGGGATCGGGTTCGCCCGCTATTCACAAACTACTACAGCGGCACCAACGGCTGGTATCGGGTGAATTACGACAACGGTACCGGCAGTTGCGCGGAAGGCTATCCACCGTATGGCATCTCGGACTCCTTTCCCACCGGAGGCTATGCGGTATGGCCGTCCATGCACGAGCAGGGCGTGCGCTTGTTCGATATCACCCAGTCGTTGCGCCTGGAAGACCAGGCCTTCGTCGCGGCCTACTACCCCAACTTTGCGAGGTCGCGCAGCGCCAGCTCCCGCATGACTGACGAGATGATGTTCTGGCCCACACTGGTGCGGCGCGGCGGCAAGCGCTGACCGGATGGCGGCGCGCCCGTGGCGCGCCGACGCCACGGCTTGTCAGTGGGCGACCACGGCCTGGTACAGCTCGCGCTCACCGGCGTTGCCGAGCGACGAGTTGTGCCACAGCATGGTGAAGCAGCCGTTCACCGCATTGCACGTTTCCTTCAGTTCGCGGAATTTCTTCCAGGCCGCCTCGCCCGCGCCAAGTCCCATATAGCCCATGACAGTGCCTTCCATGGCGATGAGCGGGCGAATGCGCAAGTTCAGGGCCTTGCCCGCGACCGGATCGAAGGCCGGATATTCGAAGCAGGTGCCGCAGCGGAAACCGGCGTGATCGGCATAGCTGAGCGTACTGTCGTAGGTCATGCCAGCCTGCTCCCAACCGAGCATCGTGGTCGGGTGCTCCCAGCGCAGATAGTGCATGCGCCCGCCCCAGACCGCCTGCTCGATCTTCTCCTGCTCGCATATCTTCCGCAGCCGATTCGCCTCCGCCTGCACCTCGCAAGGGTCCTGATAGGTATTGAAGCTCGGGTGCAGGCCGATCTCGTGACCACGGGCGTGGATATGCTTCATCAACCCGCGTATCGCGGGATGCTCCGGCTCGTAGTCCGCATCCTTGCTGGCCTCGGTGCGGCCGCAGATGAAGTAGAAGGCGCTGACCAGCCCGTGGCGCTCCGAAACATCCATGATCCAGTCGAAGGTGTTGACCCGATCGCTCGGATGCAGCGCGTTGCGCGTTTTCATCCTGATGACCGGCGCCTGCAGCACGCTGCGGATGTCACGGCGAATCAGGATATCGCCGGCCATGCGGCGGAGCATCCGCGACGCGGAGCCAAAGCCATAACGACTGGGCACATCGACGTCATGCGACACCTTCATGCTGGACTGAAGTTGCTTGAGCGTCAGGGCTGGCCATTGGCGTCCAATCACCTGCCCGAGGATATGCAACCACTCGTCCACCACCGGCCGCTCCAGATAGCCGAACTTGTGGGCATGCGAGCCGCTGGCCGGGAAGCGCCCGAAGTTATCCAGGTCGGTGCGTCCAACCTCCTCCTGGCGCGACAGCATCCAGTAGCAAAGACCCAGGATGTCATAGTGGATTCGATAGCCACCGGGGGTCGTCTCGGTCAGCGGCGAGGGCGCGCGTGCCAGGCCTGGCGCCGGCAACGGCCCAGGCAGGACCGGCTGCCAGCCCTCCGCACGCGCATCCCAGGTGGTGAAGGCGAGCGCCGAGTCCGCGCGCTGGAAGGTGACGGGGTCCGCCGCAATCTCGATCGATCCCTCGCTGGAACCGGCAAGGCTCAGGCGGACGGTGCCCGCGTCGGTACCCTGCAACCGAAAGCCATGGCCAAAGCGCTCCGCAAGAATTTGCTGCAGCCAGGAGAGGATTTCCTCGGTCATTTGCCTCATTGGGGAGTTCCAGAGTGAGAAGGCGGGCGCCCTGATGGACGACGGCTGTCCACGGCCCGAGCCTGGCATGGACGGTGAAACCGAATGGTCTTACCTCAACCGATGACGCTGATAAGGCGGATTATCGGGACTTGCCAACGTGCCCGCAATCAAGCTGGGTGTGACACCGAACGCAAGGCGCGCGCACTTTTCCCGGCCGGGCGCGGGTGCATGCCGGCAGTGTGGCCTGGGCCACACTAACCGCTTCCACGAGGCTTCTGACTCTGGTTAGATGTTCGCGTGCGGATGAAAAGCCGTTGCTGCGGCAAGGTGTTCCATCCTCCGGCCCCGACCATGGCTCTGCGCGCCCACATGCGATCGCGGCAAGACCCGCTTTTGTCGGGCCCGCGTCTGCTCCGGTGACCCACCGGGCAGCCCGGGCCGGGCATCCGGGCGACGTCCAACCATGACACGCGCGCCAGCATCCAACAAACCTGTCCCTCCATGAAGCACGTCTGGATTCTCAACCACTATGCCCAGGAACCCGGTAGCGGCCCCGGCGGCACGAGACACTACCACCTGGCCGAGCACCTGAGCGCGTCCGGCTGGCAGGCAACCGTTATCGCGGCCAACTCGGTCGGCACAAGGGAACGACAACAGGTGACAGGCAAGTTGTCGCAACTCGAGCGCATTCGCGATGTCGCGTTCCTGTGGGTACGTACGCCCCAATACGAAGGCAATGGCGTCGGCCGTATCCTCAACATGCTGACTTACAGTTGGCGCGCCTTGCGGCGGCAGACCACGCGCGACTTGCCGCGTCCCGACGTGGTGGTCGGCTCCAGCGTGCACCCGTTTGCCGCGGCGGCGGGCGCGCTGCTGGCACACCGCTTCAAGGTTCCGTTCGTGTTCGAGGTGCGTGACCTGTGGCCTCAGACGCTGGTGGACATGGGTCGCCTGCGCGAAGGCGATTTCCTGACCTGGGCGCTGCGCAAGCTCGAGCTTTGGCTATACCGGCGCGCCACCCGCATCGTCGTGCTGCTGCCGCATGCGTGGGAGTACATCGCACCGCTGGGCATCCCGAAGGCGCACATTGCCTGGATTCCCAACGGGGTGGACCTGTCGCTATTCCCGCCGCCCACGCCCGCACGCGCCGTGGCCCCGACCGAGCCCTTCACGCTGATGTATTTCGGTGCGCACGGGCAGGCCAACGGCCTGGAGAACGTGCTGCACGCAATGAAGCTGGTACAGGATCGGCCCGAGGGGCAGCACATAATCCTACGCATGGTCGGCGATGGCGGCCTCAAGCCTGCGCTGATGGCGCAGGCACAGCAACTCGGCCTGAGCAATGTCATCTTTGAGCCGCCCGTACCGAAAACCCACATTCCGACGGTGGCAATGGAGGCCGATGCCTTCGTGATCGCCGTGCGTGACCTGCCACAGCTGTACCGGTACGGCATCAGCATGAACAAGCTGTTCGACTACCTGGCTGCAGGCCGGCCCATCGTCATGGCCTCCAGTGCCGCCAACAATCCGGTGGCCGACGCGGCGGCCGGGTTGACGGTAGCTGCGGAGCAGCCCGAGGCCCTGGCCGACGCCATCATCCGTATCGCCTCGACGCCGCTCGAGGCGCGCCAGCGCATGGGACGCGCCGGGCGCGAGTACGTCGAGCGCCACCACAGCTTCCAGCTGCTGGCACAGCACCTGGCAGGGGTGCTGGACGAAGCATGCAGAGCCCAGGAAGACCCGGTCCCTCATCAGCATGAACAGGCGGTTTGACCGCCTGTCCACTTGCCCCCCCACGTCACGGCCGCGCCGCGCCTGTCCAGGCCGGGCGCCGGCCGCTGACAGGTTGAGCGCAACCGGCGCATCCAGCCGCCGGCAAGGGTTGGAAGGACCTGTACCGGCCCGCGCACCTTCGCCAAAACCCAACGTGCGACAACGCACCGATGCATGGTACGGCCCCTCCTACGATACGAACCATCGGGGCATCGCCTATGCGGTGCGATGTCCACTGCCTTCAGTAAGGAGACCACCGTGAGACCAGTCAATTGGGGCATGCATTTCCGGAGCATCCTTGCTACCCATCGCCGCGACATCGCTTCCCGCCTGTTCATGCTCGCCGCCACCGGTCTGCTGGCCGCCTGCTCGGCATCGCCGGGCATGTACTTTGACAACAAGGCAGTGGTGAGCGCCATCGGTCCCGATGTCGTGCCCAAGGTGACACCGATCACCCTCGACCTGGTGAATGCCCAGCGCGGCAAGCCCCGTATGGACAACCTGCGCGTCGACGAACTGTTCGCCACGCCGCAGCCGTATCTGATCGGCCCTGGCGACATCATTTCGGTCGTCGTATGGGACCACCCCGAACTGGTGTTTCCCACGCAGACCTACAGCATCGGCGCCGCCTTCGAGATGCCGACGTCCAGCGGCGGCTCCAACGTACCGGGCTATGTGGTCAGCGCACAGGGCGATGTGCAGTTTCCCTACGCTGGCGTCATGAAGGTGGGCGGAAAGACCGCCAACGAGGTGCGCGACCAGATGGCGCGTGTCCTGTCGCGCGTCGTCAGGAACCCGCAGATGACGGTGCGGGTGCTCGGCTTCCGTAGCCAGCGTGTCTACGTGGACGGCGAGGTCAAGACGCCCGGCATGCAGGCGATCGATGACGCGCCGATGACGCTGGTGGAAGCGCTGAATCGCGCCGGCGGCGTGCTGAACCTGACCGGCGACAACAGCCGCATCCGCGTGACGCGCGGCGAGCGCAGCTGGTACGTCAACATCCCAGCGCTGCTGTCCAAGGGCATTGACCCGTCCCGCATCCTGCTGCGCTCGGGCGACATCGTCCGCGTGGAACAGCGCGAGGACAACAAGATCTTCGTGACGGGCGAAGTCGTGCGCCCGGCATCCCTGCTCATGCGCAACGGCAAGATGACGCTGAACGAGGCACTGGGCGATGCCGGTGGCGTCAATCCGAGTTCGGCCAATGCGGAGCAGATCTACGTGATTCGCAAGGCGCCCGATGGCGAGCCGAACATCTTCCACCTGGACGGCAACTCGCCGGCGGCGCTGGCGATTGCCGAGGGATTCGAGCTGGAACCGAAGGACGTGGTGTATGTGGACGCACGCGAAGTGGTCCGCTGGAGCCGCGTGATCAACCAGTTGTTACCGAGCACGCAGCCTGTGTTCAGTACTGCCACGGCATTCAAGTAGCCGGATGCGAAATATGACGCGCTCAATCCTGGTGATTTGTATCGGCAACGTTTGTCGCAGCCCTATGGCGGCTGGCCTGCTGAGCCGTCACATGCCCGCATGCGAAGTGACTTCGGCCGGACTGGCCCCGCCGGTTGGCGCCCCCGCCGATCCCAGCGCCGTCAAGCTGCTTGCGCGCGAGGGCCTGGATATCGGCAGTCACCGCGCCCGTGCAGTCGATGGCGCACTCGTGGCGGCGGCAGACCTGATTCTTGTGATGGACAGCGAGCAACGCGAAGAAATCGAGCGCGCTTTCCCCATCGCACGCGGAAAAACCCATCGGATTTGCGAATCCACATCTACTGACGTGCCGGATCCGTACGGGTGCTCGCCGACCATGTTCTACATCGTTTTAGAACTAATCAAACAGGGCATCGCATCATGGTCTGCAAGGCTCGGAGAGGTTGCACCAACTAAGGGTCGAGGAGAGGCATCATGAGAACGGTCAGCACCCGGGATCCGGGCCCGGCAAGCGTCGACGAACAGCAGAGCACGGTGGACTTTACCGCCTACATCGATCTGCTGGCCCGCTATCGAAAGACCTTCCTGCTCGTCATAGGCATCGCCATCGTGATCGGCATCACCTATGCCATGCTCGCGAAGCCCGTCTACCGCACGAACATGACGGTGCAGGTGGAGGAATTGGGCGGCAACCACGTCAGCAAGCTCATCGCCGCCTTCTCGCAGGGCCCCGAAACCAAGCCCGCCGCTTCCGCGGAGATCGAACTCCTGCGCTCGCGCATGGTGGTCGGCAAGGCGTTCGACAACCTGCAGCTGTACATCGATGCCTCACCGCGCTACTTCCCCGTGATTGGCGCGTCGATCGCCGGCTTCAATCATGAGCTGTCGCACCCCGGGTTGTTTGGATGGGGTGGCTTTGCGTGGGGCCATGAGTCGATTACCGTGTCCCAGCTTGACGTGCCCGCGTCCATGGAGGAGCGCAAGATCCTGCTGACCGCACAGGCTGACAACACCTACAAGGTCCGGTTCGCCAGCGACGATGCCGAGGCGACCGGCAAAGTGGGATCGCCATTGACGATCAAGACGGCCCACGGCGCCGTCACCATCCTGGTCAGCCAGATGGATGGACGCCCCGGTACGCAGTTTGTGCTGCGTCGCCTGGCCCGTGCCGCGGGCATCGCGCGCTTGCAGGAGAAGCTGTCGATCAGCGAGCGCGGCAAGGATAGCGGCGTGCTTGGCGTATCACTGGAAGGCACTTCGCCGGACATGACGGCGGCCATCCTCAATGAAATCGGCAATGCCTACGTTGACCAGAACATCCGCCGCAAAGCCGCCGAAGCCGAAAAGTCACTCGCCTTTCTCGAACAACAGTTGCCGCTGCTCAGGCAGCAGGTCGACACGTCCGAGACCAAGTACAACGCGATGCGCAATCAACGCGGCACGGTCGACCTTGGCGAGGAATCCAAGCTGATCCTGGGCCAGTCGGTACAGATTCAGACCAAGCTGCAGGAGTTGCAGCAAAAGCGGCAGGAACTGGCGGCGCGATTCACGCCAACGCACCCTGCGATCTCACTCGTCGACGGTCAGATCTCCAGCCTCACCGCCCAGTTGAACGGTGTCACCGGACGGATCCAGAAGCTGCCGGAGGTGGAACAGAACGTGGTGCGCCTGATGCGCGACGTCAAGGTCAGCACCGAGATGCTGCAGTCCCTGCTCAACGACGTCCAGCAGCTCAAGCTGATCAAGGCGAGCAAGGTGGGAACGGCGCGGATCGTCGACCCGGCAGACCCGCCGCTCAGGCCCGTCCGGCCGGATCGGGTGCTCATCGTCGGGCTATCGCTGGCGCTGGGCGTGGTGGCTGGCCTGCTGGTGATCTTCGTGCGCCATACGCTCGAAGGCGGCGTGGCCGACCCGGACGAGATCGAGCGGCAGACGGGGATGACGGTCTACTCGACGATCCCCTTCAGCAAGCAACAGTCGCATCTGTCACCGGGCGCCGGCCTCCTGGCACTCCAGCAGCCGGACGATCCCGCCGTGGAGAGTTTGCGCAGCTTCCGTACCGCATTGCGTTTCGCTATGGCAGGGAGCAAGAACCGGACCGTGGTGATCACCGGGCCTGCCCCGGGCGTCGGCAAGTCCTTTATCTGTACCAACTTTGCCGCGATCGCCGCCACCGGACTCCGCGTGGTGCTAGTCGATGCCGACCTGCGCCGTGGCAGTCTGCAGAGTTCCTTCGATACCAGGCGTGGTCCCGGCTTGACCGAACTGCTGATGGGCGCGCCCCTGGAACAGGTGTTGCAGCGGCAGGTGGCGCCCGGTCTGGATTTCATACCGACCGGCTCCCAACCCCCGCACTCGACGGATCTGCTACTGAGCCCCACCATGGACTCCCTGCTCGAGCAGCTCAAGGCGCGCTATGACGTCGTGCTGATCGACACACCGCCCGTGCTGGTGGCTGCCGACGCAGGCATTCTGGCAGGCAAGGCTGGCGCCGTGTTTCTCGTGGCGCGTGCCGAAAAGACCACGACCGCCGAACTGCTGGCGTCGCAACGCGCCATCCTGCAGGCCGGCGCCGATGTCAAGGGCGTACTGTTCAACGGGCTTCTGATCGAGGGACGCTGGTACCGCGCCCACAGCTACTTTGGCAAGTACCGCTATCTCGCCGACTACGGCAACGGGCAGACCAAGCGGGCTTAGCCAGGCGACGGCGGCTGGGGTTTTCGTCCAGCCGTCGTCAGCTGCCGAACTGGAACGCCGCTTCGCCTCAGTACCAACACGTCATGCCACTCATTCAAGCAAATGCCGTCTCATCCGTTGTCATCGCCGGTTCAGGCGGTCTCGGGCTGGAGCTCTACGATTATTTGCAGGTCGAAGCACACCGCGGCGGACCATCGGTGGCAGGCTTTATCGATGACACACCGGACAAGGTGCCGGACGGCATAGACCTGCCAAATCTGGGCCCGATCCGGCAGTTTCGACCAGCGCCGCACCAGGCCGTGCTGGTGGCGATCGCCGCCACCCAGGTACGGCAAGACGTGCTGTCGTGGCTCCTGGAAATCGGGGTCGAGGTGCCCAGCTACGTCCATGACACGGCCGTCGTATCGCCCTGCTCCCGTCTGGGCATCGGCGCATTGATCTTTCCGTTCACGGTCATCAGCCGGGACGCGGTGGTGGAGGATGGCGTGGTGGCCAATGCCGGCTGCGGAATCGGGCATGGTGCCCGGGTGGGTGCGTGCTCCGTGCTGTCTCCGCACGCCGTGCTCAACGGCAACTCCGCCATCGGACCGCGGTGCTTTCTGGGGACGCGTGCGACGCTATTCCCTGGCACCAGCATCGGCGCGGACTGCGTGGTCGATTCCCATACCTGCGTGTCGACCAGCGCCAAGGACCGGAAATTCATCACGACTCGCGCGGTCCAGATGACTTCGCGAGTGATTCGCGATCAGTGATGCACGGCGCGGAGCCGCGGCTCGGTACTCAGTAGGTCTCGGAGCAGACGCGATACGCCGCCACCTGGCATTTCACGACGGTCACCACGACTTGGCCCGAGACCGGATCGGTGTCGATGTATCGGGAATAGCGCTCGGTAATACCGAACCAATCCAGTCCGCGTGACCACAATCGGTTTTTCACCGGACTGGTCCCTGCCAGCGCAAAAACGAAGAGGAATCCGCAAAGCGCCAGCCTCGCAAGCACCGACACTCGACTGGTGTGCGCGGGCCGACGAACGGGCTGGGGATCGGGCCGACGAAGGTGACGCAGGTTGATCCACGCCACGGCGGAGCCGACCGTCATGCCGATCAGGGTTTCGGCGGGCGTGTGATAGTGCCCGACCACCAGGGCAACCGCCACCACGAGGGCCATGCATATGCCGGCGGACAGGCCGATCCTGGCCATTCGCTGGCTCCAGGCCGATCCCAGTACGGCACCGAGCATCGGATAGACCGATGCCGTGAGCATGGCGTGCCCGCTCACGCTGTACACGTTCACCGATGGCATGGACCAGCCATTGAACTCGAACGCCAGCTTCCCTGCAAGAATGAGGGCTGCGCCGCCCACCAGCGACATGATCCAATAGCACGCGCGCTTCCACAAACCAAGGTAGGCCAGGCGGAGCGCAACCAGGCCCGCAAGGGGAATCGTCAGTGAAGCGCCTCCACTATGAACAACCAGTGTCCAGGATAGCTGCATCGGGACCCTCAACCTGCCGATTGGCCGCTTACCTGTACGTCCCGGCGGTCGCCCCCGGTTTCCGGCGCGCGTGCGGCATCGGGGTCGGCGACGCTCCGTTTGCTGCCCATGAAGCGCGGGGCGGAGAACTCTCCCACGGCGCTGATACCCTCGCGCGCGACGACCTTGATGACGGTCTTCCACAGGATCACGATATCCAGCCACACCGATACATGATCGACGTACCAGACGTCGAGCCGGAACTTCTCCTCCCAGCTGATCGTGTTGCGCCCGCTGATCTGTGCGAGCCCTGTAATGCCGGGACGGACCAGGTGGCGGCGCATCTGCTCAGGAGAGTAGCGCGGCAGGTATTCCATCAACAGCGGCCGTGGCCCCACCAGACTCATGTCACCCTTGAGGACGTTCCAGAGTTCAGGCAGCTCATCGAGACTGGTCGAGCGCAGAAACGCTCCAAACCTGGTCAGCCGCTCCGGATCCGGCAAGAGTTCGCCATCGGGTCCGCGCGCATCGGTCATCGTACGGAACTTGAGGATATGGAATGGCTTGCCATGAAGTCCCGGCCGCAACTGCCGGAAGAAAACCGGTTTGCCCAACCGCACGCGCACGAGGACAATCAGCAGCAGCAGCGGAATGGCAAGCAGCAACATACCCAGCAAGGCCAGGACAATATCAAAAACGCGCTTCATCACAATGACTCCGAGAAACCGCACCCGATTTGGCATGGCGCGGCAAACGCGCAGCCGACAGGCGATGGCCTCTGTTTGAACAGCCGATCCTCGGCCAGGAAAAGGTGAGCCTTGGGTGCAAAGGGGTTGCGTGCCGGCGCGGCGCCGCACGGGACCCGATACGGACCATGCGGGCAGCCAGGCGCGGCTTGACACCTCGCTGGATCAATATAGCCCACGAGGCGAGCAGGCTTTGCCGTGTTGTGTGGCGCTGGACACGGAATGCACACCGTCCGCGCTATGCACTCCGGTCCAGGGCCGCCGACCGCGTCAATACCCTCCGGCGCAACGCCCGCATCTTTACGTCGATTCTTCGCTCGACAACCCTGTAGACAATCATCGACACCACGATCGTGGCGCTCACGATCAACAGGCAGGCGACATCGCCCGGCAAGATCCTGTGTTTGTCGATCCCGGAAAAAAGGCGAGCAAAGCCCGGGATGGTGAACGCCTGCATCAGGTACAGCGAGTATGAGGAATCGCCGACGATCGGCAGCCAGCTCCCGCCTGCCCAGCCGCCGGCACTCTCCCAGAGCACCGCCCCGGATACGAGCAGCGCCGCCGGAATGCCCGCCGTGAGCACCCGGTAGTCCATCGAAGCGCTGGGCGTCAGGACAAAAAACCCGATGACGCCGATGGCGATCAACGCGGCGAAGCCCGGTTTGGAGAGTCGGTAGCCAGATCTGTAGACCCAGGCAAACATGCAACCAAACACGAATTCCAGCAGCAACGGGGACGTCAGAAATCGGTAGATGTATGGCGTGGGCCGGGTCAGTGACAGGACCGAAAGCACCACGAAGAATGCGGGCAAGGCCCAACGCGCGGCTCGCTCGGGGAAACAGATCGAGATGGCAAAGACCAGATAGAAGAACATTTCATAGATCAGCGTCCAGCCCACATAGAGCACCGGGTAGACATTGCCCTCGCCCTCGACCTCATAGGGGACAAAGAGGTAAGAGTCCAGGATCTCCGTCGCTGTGAACTCGAAGTGCTTGAGGTTCGGTACTACCCACAGCATGGCGAGCATCAGGCTGGTGAGAATCCAGTACATCGGCACGATGCGCGCGAGCCTGGCGACCATGAAATCCTTGGCTGCCAGCGGTCCGCGACTGTGGCCCGACGTCGCGATCACCATCACGAATCCGGATATGAAGAAGAAGATATCAACGCCCGCCCATCCCCATTGGCTGGCATTGCTGAAGACACCTGGCGTCCATCCGAAATTCCGGATCGTGGCGGCGGAATGATAGGCGACCACGGCGATCGCCGCGACGGCACGCAGCGACTGCACGGCAAACAAGTCTTGCTTCATGTCCTGGCTCCGGTGCTTTGCCCACGGCCCACGATCCGGTCACGGGCATTCACCGCGGAGGATTGCCTGTCGGTGTCATCCCGGTCCTGGCACGGGTCAGCCATGGTTGTCCCGCGCCAGTTCGTACGCCGTGGTACGAATGACGCCTCCGCTGTCCTTCACCTCGCAGAGCAGCCGCGTCGACAAGACCTTGAGGTTGAACGGCGGCGCGGTCAGCTCGATCGCGCTCGGCTTCTCGCCCCAGAGTCGGAGCGCGGAGCCGATGGGCTTGTCGAGGTTTGGTGTGAAGCCGGGTGTCGCTGGCGAGTACTCCGTCAGGATCAGTATCCTGTACGGCGTCAGGCGGGCCAGTACTTCGGCGATGAGCGCGTTATCCAGGTGATCCAGTACCTGGCGCAGGAACACGACGTCGCCTGCCGGCAAGGGCTCGCTGGTAATGTCGACGCACCGGAAGTCCACATCCAGGCCCGCGAACCGGGTGCGGTTCGACCGGACGACCGGCTCCACCACGTCGCACGCGATATAGCGCGCGCAAGCGGGTCGAATGCGCTTGCCGATATTGAAATCACCGCACCCAAGATCCACGACGTCAGGCCGACTCGGCATCGATGCCAGGTAGGCCGTCACGGCCTTGACATAGGTGTCGACGATCGTCGGGTCATGGGAGCTGCTTCCGCTGTAGAACTCCGCGGGGTCCTCCGCCACGCCCCAGGCGCCGGTTTCATAGACATTGGAAAACACCTCGCGCAGCGTCTTGCCTTGATATCTCGCCCCGTCCTTGCGGATGATCCGGTTGTGGTGGTAGTTCAGCAGCCACGTGGGCGCGTATGGCTTCACCCACTGCTTGAGCTTTGTCGTCAACACACTACGCATGGGCCTGCTCAGCGAATTCATGGTGTCTCCTACTGTTCTTGCGGGAATGTTGAGAACCCTGCCAGCCTAGTTTTCCGGGGCCTGAAGAATGCCTTGCCCATGCAGAACGCTTCCGCTCTTTGCCTCTACCGGCTCCACGGGAGCCGCCTGAGGTTTGATGATGTGATTGCCGGCTTCCTTCCTGAAGCATCGACCGATGTGCCCTGCGAGGTGTGGGGCCGCATACTTGGCGCCATAGATGAAACGCAGGGCGGGACCAAAGCTCGGCGCGGCCGCCGGACCCACGACATACAGGCCGGGCACATTGGTTTCGAAGTTGCGGGTCAGGCCTGGCGAGCCACCGTCGAGCGAGAGCGCATCCCGAAGCTCCTCCGAAAGAAAGGCGTGCTTCGCCATATCGGTCTTGAACCCCGTGGCGAGTACCACATGATCCGCGCGGATACTGGACGGCTTGCTCCCTGTCGCCACCTGCAGAACGATCTGCTCGTTCTTGAGTTCGGCGTGCGTGATCTCGGTCTGCGTGGAGATGTCGACCTTGCCTTCCACCCGGCTACGCAGCCACCAGGCACCCGACGCTGCCCAGCCGGTCTCCATGATCTTCTTGCGCCTTGAGGCATCCATCATGTGGAAGACCACCGGGTATTCGGACAGCAGGAATGACATCAGCAGCGAACCCGGACTATTGGAATTCCAGCCGCGCCCCAGGCCAACGCGCCCTCTAAGAAGCCTCGTCACGCCCCTGCGGACGCTGCGCTGCTCGCCACTCCAATTCACCTCATCGCGCACGAGCAGGCGAACGCGGGCGCCGAGCTCGCTGAACAGTGCCGCCAGCCCGATCGCCGACTGCCCGCCGCCGACGACGACGATATCCTTGCCTTCCGCCCAGGCGAGGTTCCCGATTTCACTGGAGTGCACCACATAGGGTCGCGGCAAGCCCTGCAGGGCGAGAGGCCTTTGCGCGAATCCCTTCAGGCCCAGGGCGATGACCGCACGCCGCGCCACCAGGGAACCGCCACCGGCCAGGGCCAGCTGAAAGCCGCCATCCGCGCGATGCATGTCGACGACTTCCACCGGGCGCGCATGGTCAACCACCTGCGACTGAAACCAAAGCCCGTAGTCCACGAAGAGTTCCAGCGGCATGCGGATGCCCACTGCCTTGTAGGCGATACGATGGCGACGACAGTACGCTTCCATCGTGTAGCCCCGCCATGGCGCATAGAGACTGGAGGCGAACGGCTCCGAGCGCAGGAGCATCCCGGGGGGCATGAAGTCTCTCCACGCATGCATGGGTTTCCCGAGAATTTGATGGGGGACACCGGACCTGGACAGATGAGCCGAAATCGATAAGCCATATGGGCCGGCGCCGATAATCACCGTATCCGTCGACGCGATCGTCATTGCTTCTCCCATTGAACTTGCGCGTCGGCCCTTGCGGGTCTGCGCAGTACAAGATGCCTTGATCGCTGGCATCAGCGCCTGGCCAGTCATGTCACGTCAATCTAGAGGCAGCCGCCCCTGTCATCCGTGCGGGCGCCCACACATGACCGATCTCGCGTCGCAATCTTCAATGTTGAGCGGTCCACCGTTCTTGCACGATCCGCCGCACGGCAGTACGTGGCCTCGGCCACATTTCCGCGCTTCACGCAGCAGCCCGGCATGGTTAGATTGACTCCGGAGCGGATATCCGTTGTCTGTCCAGGGACGACTGCGAGCATCGCTCCTGGACAAACCAGACAGATCGATCATGAAGCGCTCTTTCGACATCGTTTTCGCCGCCGTGGCATTACTTGCCTTGGCCTTGCCGTTGCTGGTCCTGGCTGGCGTGGTGCGCTGGAAGCTCGGCAGTCCCGTGTTCTTCCGTACGACACGCGCAGGACTTGGCGCCAAGCCATTCAAGTTCATCAAGTTCCGCAGCATGACGGAGGCGCGAGGCCCCGATGGCGAACTCTTGCCGGATGAAGACCGGCTCACGCCGTTTGGTGCCTTCCTTCGCCGATCGAGCCTCGATGAGCTGCCCCAGTTCTGGTGCGTACTGGTAGGAGACATGAGTGTCGTTGGCCCGCGGCCCTTGCCAATGAAATACGTACCGTGCTACTCGGCCGACCAGGCACGGCGTCATCTTGTCCGTCCCGGAATAACTGGCTGGGCGCAGATCAACGGGCGCAACGCGCTCACCTGGGAAGAAAAGTTTCGCTTCGACACCTGGTACGTGGATCACCAATCCTTCTGGCTGGATTTGAGGATCCTCTGGCTCACGCCGGGCGTGGTCATGCGCCACCGTGGCATCAATGCCGCGGGGGACGTGACCGTGCCGACGTTCACAGGCAGTCCGGCGGTCGTCCAGCCCGCCCCCAGCGCGCCCTCGTGCATACCGGAGGAAGAGATGCCGGTTCGCTCAACGTGATGCGTCTTCATGCGGTATGTCGCATTTTCCCGTGACGTTCTGGCGGATACATCAGACTGGATGCAATCGGAGTGCACATGAATGTCCTGCTGACATGCGTAGGTAGAAGGCGCTATCTGGTCGAGTATTTCAAGTCGGAGCTGAATGGCGCCGGCAAGGTACTCGGCGTGGACATGCAAGCCAATACGACAGCCGCGAGTGCGTGCGATGTATTCCTGACCGCGCCAAGCCTCCATGCCGAGCACTACATCGACTTCCTGCTCGACGTATGCAGGGAGCATCGGGTTTCGGCCATCCTGTCGCTGAATGACCTCGAACTGCCGCTCATCGCGGCGCACGCACAACGGTTTCGCGAGATAGGTACGATACCCGTCATCTCGTCCAGCGAGGTCATCCGCCTATGCGCGGACAAGTTCCTGACAGCGCAGTTCGCCGAATCGATTGGGCTGTCCACGCCGCGCAGCTATGCGACGCTGGACAGCGCGGAGTCTGCCATTGCGGCGGGCTCGGTGAATTTCCCCCTCGTGGTCAAACCCCGCTGGGGCAGCGCAAGCTTTGGCATCTTCTTCGTCGAGGACCGAAACGAGCTTCGCTTTGCCCATGCCTACTGCCAGCGGATCTGGCAGCAATCGATCTTCGGAATGTTGGGCCAGCCAGGTGAACAGGTGCTGATCCAGGAAATGATTTCGGGCCAGGAATACGGGATCGATATCTTCAATGATCTCCACGCGAACCTGGTCGGATTCGCGGTGCGCAAGAAACTGAGGATGCGGGCGGGAGAGACGGACCAGGCCATCACTGTCGAAGGCACGCCATTCCGCGAACTGGCCGCACGCATCAGCCGGGAGTTGCGACATATCGGCAACGTCGACTGCGATATGATCGAACGCGACGGACGCCACTACCTGCTGGAAATGAATCCAAGATTCGGCGGCGGCTATCCCTTTACCCATATGGCCGGCGCCAACCTCGTACGGGTGCTGCTGAACTGCTTGCGTGGTGGGCAGCCAGCGCAGGAAGTCCGGTACCAGGCCGGTGTCGAACTGGCCAAGTGTGACTACCTGGTCAGGATGAATACGCCGAACGAGGCAGAAGCAACGCTGGCCGCGCCGCTCCAGTCGTTGATGGAAGGCGTGGCGGAAGGCCAGTGAACCGCCCCTGCCCCCAGTGATCCACCCCTCCCCCCACTGAATCGCCCCGCCCGCGTTGCCGGGCGGCAACGCGTACGCCGGCGGGCCGCCGGCTGTGCTTCAGGCCGCCTCGCCGGACCCGGTGCGCACGTGGGCGATCTGTCTGACTGACGTCGCCACCAAGGGCATGCCCAGGTAGGGATTCATGGTGCCGAACTCCGCCTGGTTGCTGCGCTTCGGTGTGACGCCATTGAGGATGCCACCCGACAGATTGGCGTGCGCACGTGCCAGCCGCTTGAGCGATTCATCGACCTGGTCGGGCAACGTCGACCCTGCGCGCAGCACCATCAACGTGCCGCCGACCACGTTCGCGACGAGCGCGGCGTCGGCCACGGCCAGCACGGGCGGCGTATCGATCAGTACCAGGTCAAAGCGGTCCGCGCAGGCCCGCACGCATTCCGCGAACGCCGGATGCATCAGCAGCTCCGACGGGTTCACCGGAGGCAGGCCAGCCGGCAGCACGGACAGGCCGTTGATCACGGTGCGCTGAACGGCCTCCGGCAACGCCACGCGACCGGCGAGCAGGTCGGCGAGGCCCACGTCGGTGGGCAGGTCGAACCAGTTGCCCACCTTGCCGCGCCGCAGATCGGCATCGATCAGCAACACACGCTGGCCGGCTTCGGCAAACAGCACGGCAAGATTGACCGATGCGAACGTCTTGCCGGCGCCCGCCGTGGGACTCGTCACCGCCAGCACCCGTTGCGGCGCATCACGCAACATGAAATGCAGCGCCGCGCGCACGCTGCGCAACCCTTCCACCGCCATCGAGTGCGGGGCATTGCGCGCCAGCAGGAACTGATCGTGCAAGCCAAGCCGCAGCAAGCGCTCGGCGCCATCGAGGTCATCCTGGCAGTTGACGGCGAGTTCGTCCTGGTTGACGAGCGCGTGGCCGGGCGCGTGCGCCAGCAGCCCCGCGACCTTTTCCTGCACCGACTTCGCACGCGCACCGACAAGCTTCTCCAACTCCACCTGCTCCTGGCTGAACACGACGTCGCCAAGCATCGGCAGCCCGAGCCGCAGTTCGGCGTCGTTGGCGGAGCCCAGCGTGGGCCGGACGCGCTGGCGCATGGTCACGCAGGCCATCGCCAGGCAGAGCCCCATCAGCGCGCCTGCCGCGGTGGCAGGCCAGGGGCCCAGGCCCACGGGGCGCACCGGCACCAGCGCGCTGTCCAGCACCCGCACCAGTCCCACGCGATCGAGCTGCACCAGCGACAGTTGCTCCAACTTGTTGCGCAACGTCATGTACATGTCTTCGGCGACCTTCACGTCGCGCGTCAGCGCCACCGATTCCCGCTCGGTCGCGGAAATGTTCTGGTAGCGCGAATCCATGTCCTTGCGCTCGCGCACCAGTTGCTGGATCTGGTTGTCGACCGTCTTGACCTCGTTCGCTTCCTCGGTGAACCGTTGCAGCAGCCGCGTGCGTTCCAGCTTCAGCAACGCGATCTGGCGCTGGTAGTCCATGCTGCCAGACAGGTACGACTGCGCATCCTGTGTCGGTGCCATGGAACCCGCCTTCGAGCGGTAGCGCGTCAATGCGGCCTCGGCGCGCTCCAGTTCCCCTTTGACGCGCGGGATCTCGTTGCCCAGGAAGGCCAGCGTCGTCGCCGTATCGTCGCGCCGCTGCGTGGCCTGGTTGCCGATGAACGACTCGGTGATGCCATTGACCAGCGCGGCAGCGGCCGTTCGGTCGGCGGTCCGCCACGAGATGCTCACCGTGTTCGCATCGCCGGGCTGCATCTCGACGCGCAGCCCGTTGGCCACGTCGCTGATCGTCTGCACCAGGTCGTGGCGCGTGAGCATGAAGCGCGTGCCGGGCCGGGCGTCAATGCGCGACACCATCAGCGCCACGCCGTTCGCCTCCGCCCGCGTGCCCACATGGCCATCTAGCAGTTCGCTGTCGCGGTCGTAGAGCCGGTACCCGTTGTCGGGCAGGACCTCCAGCGTCAGCGGCACGTTGAGCAGGCGTTCAGGCACCGAGAGCTTGTCCACCTCGATCTTTTCGCCTCCCCACGCGTACCCGAGGCTTTGCGGCCACGGGGCACCCACGCTGCCGGGATTGGCTAAACGCGCGACCAGCCCGCCGATCAGCGGCGCGCGCAAGGGCTGCGCCGTGACATCGAGACCCAGCCGCTCCACGACGGGGGCCACCACGGTGCGGCTGCTCAGCATGGCGACATCGAGCGGCACGGTGGGGGCCTGCATGGCCCCGGCGGCGTTGCGTGCCTGCGCCGCGCCTTCGCGCGGCTGCAGCACCTGGACCAGCGCGCTCGCACTGTACACCGGCGGCTGCGAAACCGCGCACATCCAGGCCACCACCGCGCCCACCAGGCCGGCACCCAGGATCCACCCGGCGTGGTCCACCATGGCACGTCGCATCTCGCCGCCAGCCGCAGGCATTGCTGCATCGACCGTTCCGGCTCCGGTTGCAAAAAATGGCATCTTGCTCACAACGTCCCCCTTGACTCCGAATACGGCCATGTCCCTGCGGGCGCGGCTTGCCTGGTTGAGCCAGTTGTCATGCACGGGGCCCTATGCGCGGCGCTCTCATCATGCTTCCTGGTGCCTGCGTGCCGGTATGCGCTACGAACGCGTTTGCACACGCCGGCCAGCGTGGATGTGGCCAGTGTAGGGATCCGGATGAAAACGATTCTGTTCGATTCCGCACACGTTGCCCGCCGGGCCGTGGTCGTGGCCGGACGACGGCCAATCTGTTGGAAAGCGTACCGAACTGCCGCGCCGGAACGGCTCCAATGCTGATGGACACGCACGCGCATGGCCGGCCGGCTCCCCGCCGCCTGCCATCCCAACCCGGAGGAAACGAGATGGAGCAATGCACAGCGGATGCCCTGGCACCCACGCAGACCGTACGGCCCGTGGTGGCGCCGCAGCGCCTGCTGCACGGCGAGGCGTCGATCTGGCAGGAAACGAACTGCTACATGGACCTCTGGATCGAGCTGCTGTATGGCTGGCACCTCGACCCGCGCGCAGCACTGCCGTTCACCGTGACGCAGGACTATGAAGGCGACCATTTCACTTTCTTCAAATACCCGCAGGCCGATCTGGAACAGCTGTATGGAACGGTGGTGCAGGAAAGTGCCATCTATGACACGCTGGAAGCACACGTCGCGGAGCAGGTGCGACGCGGCCACACGATGCTGGTGGAGATGGACAGCTTCTACCTGCCCGATACGGGTAACACGACCTATCGCACGAGCCACGTGAAGACCACGATCGCGGTCGTCCAGATCGATCCGGCGGCGCAGACGATGTCCTACTACCACAACTCCGGGCACTACACCGTCGACGGCGAGGATTACCGGGGCCTGATGCGGCTCACGCCCGAACTCAGCACCAACGGCAACATCCTGTTTCCGTACGTCGAGTGCGCGAAGCGCGTGCGCGCGCCGCTGCAGGGCCGCGAACTGGCCCATACGGTTGCACAGCTGATGCGCTATCACCTCGGCCGGCGCCCGGCGCAGAACCCCATCACGCGCTGGCGTACCGAGTTCCCGGCGCAGGTCGACGCCATCCTTGCGCGCGGCGATGCCTACTTCCATCACTACGGATTCAACCTGCCACGCCAGCTGGGCGCCAACTTCGAGATGCTTCATCACTGCCTGAACTGGCTCGGCGAACACGGCCATCCGGTGCCGCCGGCCATCGGCGAGGCGGCCAGCAGAATCGCAACCGAATGCAAGGTGCTCCAGTTCCGCCTGGCGCGCGCCGTGGCACGCCAGCGCGCCGATGCCTGCACCGAGTGCCTGGACAACCTGGAGGCCGCCTACGGCACCGCGCTCGCGGGCCTGGTCTCGTCGTTCGGTAGCATCGAACCGGCACATGGCGAATAGGCGTCGCTCGCGAAGCGCGCCCCGGAACCCCGCCTGACGGCGGGTGGCATGCGGGGCGTGCTGCATGGCGCCAATGCCGGCCGGTCAGGCGTGCGCCAGGGTCAGTGCTGGCAGCAGGCGGTCATACTCGCGTTTGACGAGCTTGTAGCATTCGCATGAATGCTCCTCCAGTCCGCAGCGGTCCAGCACGGTGATGTGGCCGCGGCTGTGATGGATCAGGCCCAGGTCTTCCAGCTTGCCGGCGGCTTCCGTCACCCCTTCGCGACGCACACCCAGCATGTTGGCAATCACCTGTTGCGTGATCACGAGTTCGTTGCTGGCGATACGGTCAATGGCCAGCAACAGCCAACGGCACAACTGCTTGTTCAGCGAGTGGTGACGGTTGCAGGCGGCGGTCTGGGCAATCTGCGTCAGCACGGCCTGCACATAGAGCAGCGTCATGCGCTGCAGCGTGGGCAGTTGCGTCAGCTCGGCACGCAGCGCACGGGCCGGGATGCGGTACGCAAACCCAGGGCTTCGCACTTCCACGCGGCTGGGCATGGTGTCGCCACCCGTCACCACGGGTATGCCAACCAGGCCTTCGTTGCCCACGGCGGCGAATTCCACCGTGGCGCCGTCCTCGAGCAAGGAGAGCAGCGACACCACCGACGTGGTGGGAAAGTACACGTGCACGATGCGCTGGCCCGAATCGGTCAGCAATTCCCCTGCACGCAGGCGGACGAGCTCGAAGTGTCGCGACAACACTTCCCATTCATGGCGTGGCAACGCGTTGAGCAGATGATTGACATGCAGGTCCGACCGATGCGTGATCATTTTTTTTCCCTCTCCGTATGACCGGAGCGACATCGGTACGCGCACGCAGGCAACGCCTGCGAGACGTGTGACCCGACTTCGCCGCTCCACCCTCTATCAGCTAGCTTGCTGGCGAATGTCTGGCAGCCTTGGCGGCTGCCACCCGTAAAACCTGCCGGAGCCGTTGCACCCCGGAATTGCTTTGTTGTTGACTGTATTAAGTGCCATGGCGCACAGAACCGACAGTAGGCAGACGGATAGGTCAGGCCGTAATGCTTTGGTAGGTTGGATGTAGGAATTCGGAGGAGGGAGACGCGGGCGCGGCGGGGCAGGCACACCGGCCATAAGGTGGAGGGATATGTGACCTGCCGCGCCAGCCGTGGCATAGCGGGCAGGTGTAGATCGACCGCTTCAGCCGTCGTAATTGACCGACCGATCGGCGTTCAGGGCGGATACCTCGCCCGAAGGGATGGCGCCGGTACCGGCTCCACCCACGGCATCGTGCATCAGGCGGATGCGGCGCGATTCGCCCGGCCCGAGATGGAACCAGTCAACCTCGGGCAGGTACGCGTGGTCGTCGATATGCACCCAGCGCGCGAAGCGCTGCGCCGTCACCGTGAGCCACCAGACACCGTCTTCACATGCCACGCCGGCACGCAGGCCCGGATCGCGCAGGGCATCCGCGCGCCGGTCCGGCAGATAGACGGACTGGCTGAGCAACCGGTTGCCTGCCTTGTCGGGGGGGCTGTCCGGCGGCAGGTCATGCAGCGTCGCCAGTACCACGTCGTGCGCGGGCGGACCGAAGCGGTACGCGTATGTGAAGTCGAAGAAGTGGTCGAGCAGCTCCGCTGCCACCAGCCGCCGCGATTCGCGCGGCGCCAGCGTCAGCGTCAGCGTGGCGTGGCTGGCCACGGCCTCGCCGTCGCGCAGGCAGCGCAGCGTCAGTTGCACGGTGCGAGGCACGGCGGTTTCATTGATCACGTGAACGTGCAGCCCGTTCAACCCCTCGTCCGTCAGGATGACTTGCAGCGGCAGCCAGACCTGGCGCAACGCGTGCCACGCCGATTTCGGCCGTGCCTGCGCGTCGACGATGCCCCACCCGGGGCCTGGCAACAGGTCCTGCAGCTGCCAGACCAGGCCGCCCTGGCAGGTGGAACCGATGCGCCGCCATTCGCCGAATACCTCGGTCATGATCTCGGCCACCACGGCGCGCGACAGCGCCAGGTAGCGCGCCGGGCGTTCATAGCGCAAGCGCGGCGGGTCGACATCGTAGAGTGCGCGCAGGTAGAAGTCGCGAATGTCCTCGAAATCCCACGCCGCACCAGCATCGCGCGGCACGCGCGCCTTCCAGCGCGGGTCGTGCAGCGGTTGCGACAGGCCGGCTTCGCGCAGCGTGCGCGCGCAGGGTACGTTGGCAAAGGCCAGGCATTCGGAGGTGAACCGCACGTTGGCCAGCCGCGCGTCGGACAGCGGTCGCTGGTAGGCGCCCACGCCGTAGTAGTGCGTGACGCCCGTGTCGGGCTGGAACGGCCATGCGCCCTCGCTGGGCGAGTTGCGCACATAGACCACATCGGGACGATGCTCGGCGACCAGCGCGGGGATCAAGGTATCGAACAGCGGCTGGCGCCACGCACCGCGCGGCGCGCCCATCATTGCCGCCTGCTGCTCCGCTTCGCTGCCGCCGCACAGAACCGCCAGGCTCGCGTGCGCGCGTGTCGATGTCAGCCATTGCGACACCTCGCGCCGCGCATCGTCCATCAGCACGGCATTGGCGCCAGACGCGTCGCCGTAGTCGAAATTCGCGAACATGAAGTCCTGCCACACCAGCAGGCCCAGCGCGTCGCATTGGCGATAGAACGCCTCGCCCGGATAGCAGGTCACGCCGCTCACGCGCACCATGTTCGCACCGGCATCGCGTGCCAGCCGCAGCCAACGCGCCACGGCTTCGTCGGTGTCGGCCAGGCCAGGCAGGTCGTGGCTCGATACGCAGGCGCCACGGCAGAACACACGCTCGCCGTTCACGCGCAAGGCGAAAGCGCCGGCGTCGCCCTCGCGATCCTCGGTGATCGTGCGGAACCCGACATGGCCACAGGCCAGCACATGGCCGCCAACGCTGGCGTCGATGTGATAGAGCGCCGGATCGCCATGCGTATGCGGCCACCAGCGTTGTGCATTGGGGATGCGCAGCGTGCCGGCCAGCGTTTGCGGGCCGATGCGGCGCAGTTCGCCATGCCACACGGCGTGCTCGGGGCCGATCGCCGAGAACGCACCATGTGCCGGCGCCGGCCCCGGATAGTGCAGGGTTGCCTCGACGATGCCATCGCTGCCTTCGATACGGCTCGACAACTGCGTGCGGACACCGTGCGTGGGATCGTTGCCCGCAGGATCGAGCAGCTCGATATCGCGCCACGGCCCGACCGCGTGCACGGGCGGGCACCAGCCGGGCATATGCCCGAGTAGCGTGGTGCGTACGGTCCGCAGCGTGGGCGGCTGGATCATGCGGGGTTTCCAGCGGACGGGGCCGCGCTGCGTGCGTAGCCACGGATGCAGCGCGCGAAAGCACAGATGCAGCACGTTGTCCGCGCCCGCCAGCTCCACTGCCACCTGGTGTGCCGCAAACATGTGATGCGTGGTGAGTACCCGCACGCCGTTGAGCCAGACTTCGGCAATCGTGGCCAGGCCGTTGAAGCGCAGCAGCCGGCGTCCGCTGCCGGAGAAATGCAGCCGGTACCAGTAGTCGTGCTGGTGCAGGGGCGGCGGCGCGGTATCGTCCCAGCGCCCGGCCGCGCGTAGTGCACTGGCCACGGTTCCCGGCACTGGCGCCGGCAGCCAGTGGCCGGTCTCGGACAGCTCCCCCGGATGCGCAGCGGCATTCGCGAAGGTTTCAAGCAGGGACCAATCCCCTTCGAGCCGCGAAGGCCCCACGGCCACCCCGGGTTGAAGGATGGGCAGCAGTGTCGGTTCCGGATCCCGTGCAGTCATGTGACGGTCTCTCCAAAGTGGGACGCGAGCGCGGGCACCGTGCCCTGGTAAGCCAGTTCGAGCTGCTCGAGGCAGTCCTGGCAGCTGTCCGGCTTGCGGCTGATGACGGCGCGCATCAGCCGAAACTGCATGACCATCGCCTCGGATGCCATCGTGTAGCACGCTTCGGCCACTGTATCGGGCAGCGCCTGCCCGTTCATGACCAACCAGCGCACATAGCGGCCCAGCAGCTCGAAATTGGCGCCAAGCTGCCGCAGGACGCTGGCGGCATAGATCTGGAAGTTCGACTCGTTGCGCGCCATCAACTGCTCCAGGTGCGCCGGGAACGCGGCGCGGAATGCCTGGATCGGGTTCTCGCGCGGGCGCCGCGCCAGATGCCCGCGCAGCAGGTCCACCGATGCGCGCAACAGGGTCTCATCGGTCAACGCTGGAAAGCGGCGCCGCACCACTTCCGCCTGCGGAAACATGGCCACGCCCCACATGGTCTCGTGGGCTGGCATGCGGAAGATGGCCAGGTAATCATCACCGCTCGCGGTGTGGTAGCCGTCGTGGTGGTAGTAGCCCACCGCCGTCGCCTCGGGCACCATGGCATCGATCGCAATGCACGCCCGCGCGTGCTGGCGCCGGTAGGTGCCGACAGGCTGCGGCAGCTGGTAGCTGTCCACCTCCAGCAGCACCGCGTTGCCGCGGTTGGTCTGTGCGGCAACATGCGCCTCGAGCCGGTTGTAGGTCGACAGCTCGTCCTTGACGATGCCGTACAGGCACTCGAGGTCGGCCGACGGAATGTTCGACGACGTGAATTGGTCTCCCTCGAAATCGAGGGTGACCGTGAACGGTAAAGCTGCGACGGGCTCGAATTCCCATCCATGCAACAGTTCGACCCAAAGGTCGATATGGCGGTTGGAATGTGCCCATACCGGGTTGCCACCATGCAGCGCAAGCGCGCCGCCGCGTGTGCGTACAGCCTTGCCGTCTCCGTACATTTACACGTCTCCCAGCGTCTCACGCACCGGTTGCGGCCAGGTGTCCGGATCGAGCCCGTGGTGCTTGAGCAGCGCCAGCACCAGCCGTTCAATGCCGAAGCCCACACAGCCCGTATGTGCCGCGCCGCCATCGGGCAGGCCGATATGCCAGAGCGCACCGAAGTGGTCGATGTGGTAGTTGAAACTCATGCAGGCAGTGGGCGGCGCGCCGTCGTTGACCGGAATCAGCAGCTCGAACTTGAGCTTCAGCTCGCGCTGGCTGTCGGCCACGATCTTGCCGCCGCGTCCGAAGAACGGATCGTTGGCCACGTCGACCTCCACCGGCAGCTGCAGCGCCTCGGCCAGGGCCTGTCCGCGCTCCATCCACAACTGGCGGAATGCGACGATGCGCTCGGGCGAGCCCAGGCACACGTATTCGCGCTGGCGAAACAGCTGCATGCGCGTGGGCTCCAGCGACGGCTCGTGCCGGTAGCAATACGACAGCACATCCACCACCTTGCCTTCGGGGGGCAGCGGGCCGCGCTTGGCCACCACGGGGTAGATCGGGTAACAGGCAGCGGGGGTCAGCACGACGCCGGTGAACTCCTGCTGGTCGGTCCACTCTTCCTTGTCCTCCAGCCTGGCCAGCAGGCGGCGGTGGGCGCGGTCGTCGCCGCAGAAGCTGTGGATGGTGCCGGCCAGTTGCGGGAAGTTCTTCAGGTATTCGCTGGTCTCGAAGTCCTGCCGGCCCATCGCAGGGGGAAAGTGCAGGACTTCGGCCTGCTGGTCCGCGCCGATGCGCGTGATGGCCGCGTTCAGACCATTGGCGATGCTTTCGAATCGCGCGCTGCGGCCATATAGCCCCCTGACGCCGGTTTCGATCAGCATGCCCGCGGCCAGCAGCTGCTCCAGGTAGGTCCGCTCGGCGGGCGCGGATTCGGCCGCGCCGCCGCTGCTCACGACCTCGGTCAATGCATGGGCATCCATAGCTGTTTCCTCACGAACGGTCGGCCAGCAACAGGTTGGCGGTGTTGGCCTGAATGCGATCGTTGTTGATCATCAACGGTGCGGACCACAGATCACGCAGATGGCGGCCCAGGCTGAATGGCGTGCCGTGCTTGTAGCCGGCCATGCCGCATACCAGCAGCGCCTGCTGCACGACATCGAGCGCCATCGTCGACATGGCGGTCTTCAGTCCGTTCATCTCCGCCGCAAGCGCGAATGCCGCGGACACCGATGCGCCCGCGTGGCGCGCGCGCTGGCGCTCGAGCGCCATGTCTACGCGCGCCTCCATCATCTGCAGCAGGCTCACCGCCTCGGCCACGCGCGGTGCCGACGGCGGCAACTGGCCCGGCCGCGCGCGCGCCTGCCCCTGGAAGAAGGTCTTGGCACGCGACACCGCATCGCCAGCGATGCCCAGCCACAACGCGCTCCAGAGAATGTGCGAGACCGGCGTCATGGTGGCGTCGGCAATCTCGCCGAACGGCACCGGCAGTACCTGGTCCACCTGGCCCACGGCCTCCAGCCGAAAGCCGTTGCTGCACGTGCCGCGCATGCCCAGCGTGTCCCACGTGTTCAGGCTTTGCAGCGTGTAGTCCTGCTTCAGCACGCAGACCATCACCTGGTCTGACGGCGCGGCATCGGCGTGGCGCCGCGCCGTGATCAGGATGCCGTCGGCATGTGCGCCATAGGAAATCGTGGGCGCCATCTTGAGCAGATGGAATCGGTCGCCCTCCACATTGACGGCACAGCTGCTGCTGCGCAAGGCGCCGCCGATGGCTTCTTCCGACGTGGCCGATGCCAGCAGCAGCTGTTCGTTGGCCACGCGTGACAGCAACTGCTGATGCCACGGGCTGCCGCTGCCATGTTCGAGCAGGCAGGCCACCTGGATCTGGTGCATCGCGTAGATCATGCCGGCGGATGCGCACGCCTCGCCCAGCACGCGTCCGATCATAGCCACCGTCGCCAGCGACGCGCCACTGCCGCCCAGCACGGCCGGCACCATCGCGCCAAGCAGACCTTTCTCGCGCAGCACCTCGAACGCTTCGTGCGGGAAGCGGGCTTCCTGGTCCACGGCGTCGGCAGAGCGCTGTGCCACTGCGGCGGCTTCGCGGGCTGCCGCGATCAGTTCTTCACCGGCCATGGCGCCGGCGCCGGAGGCATGCGCCAACGATACCCTGGCCGTGTTCATGCCGCCTCCTGTTGGCGGCGAATGATCTCGACCGCAGCGGCGATCGAATCCACGCTGCGGAAGAGCTGGCGCGTCAGCATCTGATCGGGGATTTCGATATCGAAGGTGTTCTCCAGCGCCAGCATCACGTGCACGGTAGCCAGCGACGACAGCCCCGCCGCATAGAGGTCATCGCTATCGGCCAGCGTGCTCAGCGGCACGTCCAGTCGCGCCACTTCGCCAAGGATGTTGCGGATGGTGGATTTCATTCGGTTTCTCCGGTGTCATCGACGGGCTCCATTCCAGGAGCTTTTTGCGTTGGCCTCGGTACGTTGTCGCACTAAGACAGCAAGCTGCAGGCGGCGGGCGTACTCAATACCGCGGTGCCGGTCCAGTCGCGCAGCGCGGTGCACAAGAAAATGAGGAACTCAGGCCGAAGCGACCCGTGACGAATGACGCCGATAGCGAAGCGAGATGCCCGTTGCGACGCCATGACCGCCACAGGACCCTTGCGGGATGCTGATTGAGCTCATGGTTGCGTAGGCGTTCATAGGCGTCTGTTGGGCGGCGCACACAGTTCCGACCCCCATGCGCCACGCGACAGCAGGCCTCGGCGCGTCATCCCGCGCGTTGGGAAACCCGCTTGCGGGGCACGTGCGCGGACGTGTGATGAAGTGCGTACCTCCATCGGCCCTGCCGCGCCAACGGCTTGTGCATGCGTGCATCCATCCCGAAGCATGAGGCGTCCGGACGGCCGCTGGACCCTCCGGCGCGGCCGGCAACGTCCGTGCGAGCGCGCCAGTATTGGGCCGCAAGCCTGCAGCAGGCCGCTGGCGCAGGGTTGAGATGCCCGTGCAGCATGCGTCTTCTGGTTGATACTGTCCCGCACGGCGATTCGATATGGTCAATGTAATGGCCGCTCACCACGTGAGCGGCCATTTCAAAGCCCGCATGGTCCCCCGGTCGGCGGGCTTCTTTTTTGGCGCGGCCGGTCCGGTTTGCGACAACGGGAAACGAGCGGCGACCCGCGCATGGGGACGCCGGTATCGAGCTGCGAAGCGATGCACGTCAGGGAAGCGGGGCGCGTGTCAGCGCGATGAACATCGCGCGTGCGCTATCCAGGTGCCGGCTTGCTTCGCGCTCGCCGATCTCGCACGCGGCCAGGATGGCAGCGTCCTCAGAGGCGAAGCGACGTCCGTGCAGTTCGCCCCGATACAACAACGGCCCGCCAATGATGGCGAGCCGTATCTCATAGCAACATGCCCACTTGCCCCGGCCCTCGCGCACGGCAAACCCGTGGATGACCAGGATATCCAGACTGTGTTCCATACGACCCCCTGCTGCGTCTCGGGACGGCCGGCCTCGGAAAGGCGCCGGCTTCTGACCCGAGCACAATCAGCATAGTCGTATCAAAGCGCGGGCGCCCTCATCCGATGGCTGTAGTCCCATCGGGGCTCAACCGCGACGCAGGGATGAAGTGCGAGATCGCTGACGCTGCCGCATCGATTTGCGCGCCGTGCGGATGCAGGGACCTCAGCAGCGACAGCGCGCTGCGCGGAAAACATTGCCCGCCCGCCCACACCAGCGACGCAGCCGCGCACACCAGCTCCACCGGGGCCGGCACGGCCAGGCAGCCGTTGGCACCCAGCATCGCGGCATGGCTCATGAGCGCGGAGTCCAGCGCGTCGGACAGCACCAGCCACCGGCGTGGTGCCAACCGCGTGCGCACCCGGTCGAGCAGCGCGCGCGGATCGCCCGACACGCCGCTGCAATCCACCAGTGCCAGCGCCACGGGGTGGTCCGGCACGGGTTCGGTGGCATCGGGATTGTCAATCGTGGGTGTGGGTACGGTGAAGGCGTCGCCGTCGAGCAGCCATTCAGGGCCGTGCCAGCGAACCGGCGATGGAATGTCCTGCCCTTCCATGCGTCGCGCCAGGATGCGGCACATCATTTCGTTGCTGGCGATGAGATAGGTCGTCATCTGAATGCCATCCGCGCGTCGTGCACGTGTGTCCGCTGGGTGTGGTGCACCGGCGGGGCGCCCTGTCGGGGCGCATCGTTTTCTTGTGGAAATGATGGCGATGAGGAGTTATTGCCGGATTCCGCTGATTCCCGCGGCCGCCCCCCGGCGCCGGACCTGAATTACAAAACTAGCAAGCATGACCAGCCACCGCCTCATGCTTTTGGATGAGGGGTGGACCGGCAGATGGTGGAAGCGGGCCGCTACCCGTGTGCGGCCGATGATTCTTGTTATGCGGCCTCACATGCCTCCCGTGCGCTCAACGACGACATCGGGATATGAGTGGGCTTGGCCGGCGCGGGTCCGGCCCAGTTCAGGGTGGCGCCACGCTGCAGCGCCACGTACACCGCCTCGCCCTTGTTGCGCACGTGCAGGCGCTGGTAGAGCGTACAGGCGTGGGTCTTGGCGGTGGCCACCGAGATGTTCAGCAGGCGGCTGACCGTCTTGATCGGATAGCCACGCGCCAGCAGTGCCAGCACTTCGTACTGGCGCTCGGTGATATTGAGCAGATGCGCGCCAGAGGCGGGCGTTTCCAGCGATGCTGCCTGGCTGGGCGCGGCCACATCGGGCAGGTGCGTCGGCACGCTGTGCAGCGGCACCACGATGGGCGCCGCGTCGTGGCGTGCCTCTACCGGCGACGGCTCGGCATGGCGGGCGGCAGGCAGCTGCGACGGGAAGCACTCCCCGCCGGCCAGCACCAGCCGGATCGCGGCTTCCAGCGCATCGGCCGAACAGGTCTTGGCCAGCAGGCCGCGCACGGCTTCGGGCATGCCCGCTTCGGGCAGCGGCACCGGCAGATGGTCCGCCAGCACCAGCACGCGCAGCGGCTTGAGCCGCTGGCAGA
Source organism: Cupriavidus pauculus (assembly GCF_022179805.1). Taxonomy (GTDB): domain Bacteria; phylum Pseudomonadota; class Gammaproteobacteria; order Burkholderiales; family Burkholderiaceae; genus Cupriavidus; species Cupriavidus pauculus_E. The sequence continues at coordinate 139,062 of NZ_BPUO01000004.1, forward strand.
GTTCAGCCAGGGTATGCCAGCCCTGCTCCGCTTCGGCGGGCAGGCCAAAGAGCAGCAGGTCCGCGTGGTGTGTCCACGGATCGGGTTCGTGCAGGGCGGCGGGATCTAGATCGATGAGATCGCCCGGTACATGCGCTTGTGCCAACAGGTGGCGCAGACCGAGACGCAACAGAGGATGTGGCTCGAGCAACAGAATGGTGGCCATGGCCGCTCACTTCTTATTGGCGCGTCGCTACGAATCCTGGCAATCACTTCGTGCGGCGCGCTGATTGGAAGGGCTCCGCTTTTGGCGCGGCTGCACTTCCATACGGCCTGCATCACCTCCTGAGCCCCGACTGCGTCCGTGTTGTCCGGATCGCCGCCTACTGCACTTGGGCCCTCCCTCGGAGGATGTCAGACCGCCCCGTTTGCGTATGTTACGCGTTAGATGCTTCTGAACTCAGATTCAAATTAAATCTAATTCTGGTGTTCAGCATAGGCAGCACTCCGATTGAAAGCAAGCGGATGCTGCAGTGCAACGGGTATTCCCTTGGTTGTATGGCAACACCCCCACCAACGTATGGCAGCGGGCGTAACGACACCAAATGTGCGTTGTAACCGCCGGTATGTGACGCATGATTCTTTATGCTGCAGCGCACTAAAGTCGTGCCCCGAGCATGCCGTCAATGCGTAGGCATTTCAACCGCCCATACCCGGGCCAACCTGAGAAGAGTTCCACAGATGCTTTCCTCGCTTCGCGCACGTATCGTGGCCCTATCCGTGGCCATCGTGATCGTGGCGCTGGCTGCCAACGCCATCGTCAACCAGTTAGTGGCTCGTGCCTATAACAATGAGGCCATCGACAACAACCTGGCCGCCGTGCAAACCGGCCATGTGGACGCCATTGCCGCGTGGGTTTCCGACCATACGCAAATGATCGCGTCACTGCAGGACGCTGCGCTGCAGGAAGATCCGATTCCCGCACTCAAGCTCGTGTCCAACGCGGGTGGCTTCATCAAGACTTATGTCGGCTATCCGGACAAGAGCCACCGGTTTTCGGATGCCGCCGGACTGAAGCCCGACTACGACCCCACTGCGCGGCCCTGGTACAAGCAGGCCGTGGCCGCCGGCAAGCCAATCGTCACGCCGCCCTACATCGCGGCCAGCAGCGGCAAGCTCGTGGTGACGTTTGCCGTACCCGTGATCCGCGACGGCGGCGTCAAGGCGGTGATCGGCGGCGACGTGGCCATGGACACCGTGGTGGCCAATGTCCGCTCCATTCATCCCACGCCGGCCAGCTTCGGCATCCTGGTGGCGCGCGACGGCAAGATCGTCGCGCACCAGGACGACAAGCTCACGCTGAAGCCCATCGGCGAACTGGTGCCGGCGCTGGAAGGCGACAAGCTGGACGCGCTGGTATCGGCCAGCGCGCCGCTCGACGTCAATATCAATGGCGTCGACAAGCTGGTGCGTGGCCGCGCCATCGCGGGCACCGACTGGGTGGCCGTGATCGCGCTGGACAAGGCCGAGGCCACGGCGGGCATGCGTTCCGTGCTGATCGCGTCGATGATCTCGCTGGTGATCGTGGCCTGCGCGGCGGCGGCGATCGTAGCGGGCGTGACGGCGGTGTCGTTCCGCCAGCTCTCCGGCATCCGCGACGCGATGGTGGCCATTGGCTCCGGCGACGGCGACCTGACGCGCCGCCTGCCCGCGCAAGGCACCGACGAGGTCGCGCAGATCGCGCGCGCGTTCAATGCGTTTGCCGACAAGCTCGTGCACGTGATGCGCCAGATTCGCGATGCGAGCGAATCGGTGCACGTGGCGGCCAACGAGATCGCGGAGGGCAACGCCGACCTGTCGCGGCGCACCGAATCGGCGGCCGCCAGCCTGGAGCAGACCGCCGCGTCGATGGAGGAGATCACCGCCACGGTCGGCCAGTCGGAAAGCTCGGCTCGCCAGGCCGACGAAACGGCAACGCAGGCACAGCAAGTGGCCACCGAAGGCGGCAGCGCGATTGCCGGAGCCATCGACACGATGGGCGCCATCGAACGCGCCGCCGTGAAGGTGTCGGACATCATCGGCGTGATCGAAGGCATTGCGTTCCAGACCAACATTCTTGCGCTGAACGCGGCCGTGGAAGCGGCACGCGCGGGCGAGCAGGGTCGCGGCTTTGCCGTGGTGGCGGGCGAAGTGCGCGCGCTGGCCCAGCGCAGCTCGCAGGCGGCCAAGGAAATCAAGACACTGATCGAGGCGACGGTAGGCAGCGTCAGCGAGGGATCGGGCCAGGTCCGGATGAGCGGCGAGACCATGCGCGAGATCGTCGGCAACGTGGGGCGCGTCACGCAGATCATCTCGGAAATCACGAGCGCGGCGCGTGAGCAGACGCGTGGCATCCAGGAAGTGAATGTCGCCGTGGGGCAACTGGACCAGATGGTGCAGCAGAACGCCGCGCTGGTGGAGCAGTCCACGGCCGCCGCAGCCGCGTTGCAGGGTCAGGCGGCCACGCTTGCCGATGTAGTGCGGACCTTCCGCCTGGACTGAGTATCCGATCTGGCGCGGGGATGGCTGGCGCCGGTCAGCCTTCCCCCGCCCCTTGCTGCACGGCATCGCGCATGACACGCGCATGGATCTCGCGGCAGTGGCGCACGAGATCCGGCCGCGACAGCACGTACCGCCGCAACGGCGTGTCGATCTCGTAGTAATAGATATTGGCGACGAATCCGTAGATCGCCGCGTCGATCGACGTGGGCTGCTCGCCGAACACGAATCCCGTCCCGCCAATCAGGTCTGCCACCACGCGCAGGTCTGCCACGCCGCGCGCATAGACCTGGTCCGGTGCGTAGCGGCCAATCCCCTGATAGTGATAGCGCTGATGGTTGTACGCGCGCGCGGCATCCAGGGCCTCTGGCGCGATGTCTGGATGCGTGGCGCGCAACGCGTGCCGGAAGGCCGGCCAGTACCGGTCATCGGCCCAGCGCGAATAGCTCATCGGCCAGTACAGGTCGTCCAGCGTCCTGCGCACCAGGAAATCGAGGTTTCGTTGCCCCGCTGACAGGTGGCGGTCCAGCGTCACGCCGTAGCGCTCGGTCAGGTACGCCATGATGGCGTCGCTGTCGCCCACCGCCTGCTTGCCATCGACCAGATAAGGCAACTGGCCGCGCGGCGCCTTTGCGGTATCGAGGATATGGCGGTGTTCGAACGCCAGCCCGGCCAGCCGCATGAACGCAAATACCTTCAGGCCGAAGGCGTTGTTGTCGGCCACCCCGAACAGCTCGGGATAGGAATAGAGCGTTGGCATTGGCATGGCGGGGGCTCCTGCCGCGTTGTCGTGCGTGGATTGTGGCAGAAGGGGGCGTTTTTCCCCATGCATTCCACAATTCAATTATTTTGAATAACTATGACAGCGATAGCCTGCTTCCTCCGGTTGGGCGACCGCTATAGTTCTGCACATGGACAGCGCAGCAACGCACTGAAGCAAACGAAGCGAAGCCCGCGCCGCCCGATAAAACCTCAAATTCATTGAATCATCTTTTATACCGGAGAAACACCATGTCGAACGCCAAGCTGCAAGTCCTGACCCCGCGTAACAGCCAGCTGATCATCATCGACCACCAGCCCCAGATGGCCTTCGGCGTGCAGTCGATGGACCGCCAGACCATGAAGAACAACGTGGTGGGCCTGGCCAAGGCAGCAAAGATCTTCGACGTGCCCACCACCATCACCACGGTGGAAAGCGATTCGTTCTCCGGCTACACCTACCCCGAACTGCTCGACGTCTTCCCGGGCAAGCAAACGCTGGAACGCACCTCGATGAATTCGTGGGACGACCAGAAGGTGCGTGATTCCCTGGCCGCCAACGGTCGCAAGAAGATCGTCGTGGCCGGCTTGTGGACAGAGGTCTGCAATACGACGTTCGCCCTGAGCGCGATGCTGGAAGGCGACTACGAGATCTACATGGTGGCCGACGCCTCGGGCGGCACCACCAAGGAAGCGCACGACTACGCCATGCAGCGCATGATCCAGGCCGGCGTGGTGCCGGTCACCTGGCAGCAGGTGCTGCTGGAATGGCAGCGCGACTGGAAGAACAAGGAAACGTACGACGCCGTGACCGGCCTGGCCAAGGAACACTCGGGCGCCTACGGCATGGGCATCGACTACGCCTACACGATGGTGCACAAGGCCGCGCAGCGCACGCAGACCGCACACGAGTCCATCGCCCCGGTGCATGCACCGGTGATCGAGTACTAAGCTGACCGAACCGAACGAACTGATCGAACCGACAAAAGGGCACGAGCGGGCCATCTCCTTGGATGGCATTTTCGTGCCCTTTTTCTATTCGCGCAATTTATTCGGTGGATTAGTAATGTGGGGTCCACCACGGCCCCCAAAAATCATTCGACGAATGATGTGCCGAACGTGTGCTTTTGGCTCGCTGGGCCATCGCCGCGCGTTGTTCCCTTCGAAGCGCCAAAGCGTATACGCGGTATACGTATACGCTTTTCGCGCTTCACCGCACTTGCGCGGCTTCACCTTGGCAGATGCGCGAACCCTGCACGCGACACCCAAAGCGTACTCACTGCTGCGTATGAAATTCCTTTTAAATCAATGACGCGGAATGCGATGTGCGCTGAAGAAAATTTGTCGTTTTCGATGCGCTTCGAGGCGCATTACCAGCGACCACGAAGGCTCGTGTTCCTGGCCTTGGCAAGGGTGTCGTCACCACGACGCATGGGTACCTTGAGACGCAGGCCAGGGTCGTGACGCAACATCAGTCGACATGGGATGAATGGAGCCTGTCGATTGAAAGGCCCCAACATTCGTTTGCTGGATTTCATCGCTTTCGTCCCGCCGCCTGCCGATGACGCCCCTTCCGCTCTGCTAGCTCCCTCAGCGCTGTGCCTGCCGCCTCTCGCCCGCCTCTACCTGCGCCCGTCTCCCGCAACGCGGGAGAGGGGGCGGGGGGTGAGGGCAAAAGGCCTCTGCTTGCCGCCGCATCGCCCGTACACCCCCGCCGCATCTCATCTACCCGCACCCCGTCCTAGCCCACGATCAGCCTGAAACCCTTCCCCCAGCCAACCACGTCCCACTTCAGCCAGCCATAGCCATGTGCGCCACCTTCCATTAAAATAATTTGCATTGCATTTCCATGTGCAGAATGGGCCGGTTCGATTCAGACATGGAAAAATCCGGTTGCAAATCAGTCACTTAGAACGATTTCCGGATATGGGCAGCACACAACACCTGGCACGACCCGAAGTCGGTCGGCAATCACCAGAAAGAGAAGAACAGGATGCAAAGTCATGGCCGATGATCGCGACACGCTAGCAGCCACCAAGCTGACGCGCACCGAATTCGCGGTGGTTCGAGCCTATGCCCAGGGCATGCGGCCGGTCGATATCGCCAACCGCTACCTGCTCGATCCGGACGATGACGACGACCTGACGGAGCACCAGGCCATCCAGCGAATCCTGGCGCTGCGGGACCGGCTGGTGCAGTTTGCGCTACAGCACGATCGGCCCGACATCGCCGAGATGTTCGAGGCGCTGCGTGGCCGATCCGACACCGGCATGTCGCGTCGCGTGGATGCCCTGTCGTCCATCGAGCAGCTTGGACAGGGGCGGCCGCTGCCGTCCCATCGGGTGTCGCTGTGGTTTGGCCCCAATCTGGCCCGCAGGCTGGTTGCCGCCGATATTCACAGCATTGCCGACCTCGTGACCCTGGCCAATCGGCGTGGCAGCAGCTGGTGGCGCCATGTGCCCCGTATTGGCCGGAAATCGTGCGAAACCATTGTCCGGTGGCTGGCCAACCAGCAGGCATCGTTCGATATCAAATTGCGGGAATTCGTCCAGACGCCCGATGCCTATGTGCATAGAAGGGGGCTCGACGTCGCCGCATTGGGTACGGCAATGCGGGTGCCGGTGCCGCTCGAATCGATGCGGGTGGCGCCAGGGGCCACATCCCGCGAGGTCGAACTGGCCGGAGATCTGCATCGGGTACGCGAATGGTTGAAAGCCAGGGAGGCGTCGCCAAACACCTGGAAGAGCTATCGGCGCGAAGCCGAGCGGCTACTGCTCTGGGTAGCCCGGAACGGGCGCACCCTGCGTGCCCTGACGCCTGACGATCTGCTTGCGTATCGATCGTTCCTGGCCGACCCGCAGCCCGCCGACTTCTGGTGCGGACCAGCGGGAGCCCGTGACAAGGCCCATTGGCGGCCGTTCGAGGGGCCGCTGCGTACCAGTTCCTGCGAGGCCGCGATGCGCGTCGTCCGGGCGCTTCTGCGCGCGATCCGCGGCGAGGATGAGCCCGGCATTCCGGCACACCGGCGGGGGCGGCGGCCTGCATCGGGCGATGTTTCCGAGGCGGAAGCCTTGGCTTCAACAGATATGGTGGAAACGTCGCAGACAAGTCCAGTCATCCCCGTGGAGCGATTTCTGGCGTGGCTCGCCAACGATGCCGATACACCTCAACAACGTGCCGCACTGGCGGCCGCACTGCTGATCGCCCGGCATGGCTTCCGGATGGTCGAGTTGCCCACGATCCGGTTTGGGCAGCTCGTGCCTGACGGAGAAAGTTGGCGGCTCAGATGTATTGCGAAGAGTGCCTCGCGGGCCGGCGACATCGATATAAGCCCCGACGTCTGGCTGGCCTTGTTGGCGCACTGGCGCGACCGACTGTTGGATTGGGATGACCAGGCGCCGGGTTGGCGCCCTGACGCGGCGTTGCTGGCGCCCGTCGATTTTCCCGAAACGGAGCGCGGTCGCGCCAAGCGGGCCCACGACTCAGCGGGCTATTCGGCCAGTGGCCTGGACCGGTTGCTGCGCGCAAGCTGGCGGCGATTTGTCGCCGCGCACGACGATGTGCCGGAGGACTTCACCCCGCGACAGCTGCGTTTTTCGTCCTGATGCCTGAGGTCAGAGCAAGGTCTTGTCCAGCCCGAAGCGGGCCTTGAGCACCTCGAGCAGATCTTCCCGCGCATTGCGGTCGGTCAGTTGGACGTCCAGCATGATCCGGCCCGAATCCCATTCCTTGATCGTGCCGAGCAACTGGCCAGACTCAGTGCGGATCTTGTACTGCCGGCTGATTTCCTTGACCTTGCGCGACTTGCCTTCCTGGGCCTGCTTGCGGATCGACTCCACCTCGCGGCTCGACAGGCCATCGTTCATGATCCGCGACGCGAGATCGCGCGTGCGATCTTCCCCGGCAATCTTGAAGTACAGCGTCAGTTCGTACCCTGCCGCAATGCCGATGGCGCTGGGGCGCTCGCGCATCACACCGATCACCGACTCGGGCAGCTTGAGCAGCGCCAGCGTCTTGTTCACCGTGCCGGCGGACATCCCGGTCAGCTCGCAGATTTCTTCTTCCTTCTGGACCTTGCCCTCGTCGAGCAGCTGGCGCCAGGCAATCGCATTGTCCAGCGCGGACTGGTCCGAGCGCTGCTCGTTCAGCAGGAACGACAGCCGGTAGAAATCGAGGTCGCTCAGGTCGTCCTCGATAAAGCACTCCATCTCCAGCTTGCCGGCCGACGCCAGTGCACGCTTGCGATAGTGGCCGTCGATCAGGATGTAATGCCCGGGCCGCGTGGGGTCCGGTGCGGCCAGACCAGGCGTCTTCTGCCCGTGCGTGGCGATGGATGCGGCACGTTCCTGGACGACGGCCGGGTCATAGATGCGCCGGGCGTTGAACGGGTTGTCGTGCAGGTTGGCGATAGGCACGCGGATCAGCTGTCGCCCTTCAATGCCCGCCGTCGCACTTTCAGCGCTGAAAGTGGCCGTCGCCACCGCCGCACGCTGAGACTGCAGCAGGCCATTGGGATGGTCCGACAGAGCGGCTTCCGCACGCGCGAACCGGTCGATCGCGTCGCTGCGGGTTTTTTCCGCCGCCATGCCGGCAAGCATGCCGGCTTTGAGGCTTTTCAATTTTGTTGCCATCTTATTACTCAATCAGGGACAAGATTTCGTCCACCATCATGTCGACTTCCTGGATCGCTTCGCGCGCGCCCGGCACACCGTGGACCGTGCAACCCATGGCCAGACACTCGCGGAAAGCGGAGCGCGAGCCAACCATCGAATTCAGCAGCGGAACATCGCCATCGTCACCAAGGATCTCGATTGCCTGCCGGGCAATCGACACGCGGCGCTGGACCATGTTCGCCATCACGCGAATCTGGAGCGATTCGTTCTGGACCTGCGCGTGCTGGGCGAGCGTCTTGGCTGCCACGGCGGCCCAAAGGTCAGGCGGCGACGGCACCACCGGAATGATGGCCAGATCGGAAATCAGCAGGGCGCTGGACGGAGCGGCCGAGTGGACGGCTGGCGGGCAATCGATAAGGATGTAGTCGTAATCGTGAACGAACTTGCGGACTTCGCGGTGCATGGCACCTCCCGAAGGCGCCAGCCCGATCACGGATGCCGGAAACGGCCTTTCGTCGGTGGCCTGAGCAGCCCAGCGCGTTGCCGTGCCCTGCTCATCCATGTCCACCAGCATGGAACGCGCCCCCCGTAGGCCCAATGTGCCAGCCAGGTGCATGCTGACGGTGGTCTTTCCGCAGCCGCCCTTCTGGTTGAAAACGGTGATGATTTTTGCTGCCACTTGGGGCCTCACTTTCAGCGCTGAAAGCGCGAATGATGGTGTTCAATCAAGGCGCAACTTTAGCCAATCCAAACATGGGCTACAACCCATTTTCGAAAATTTAAATATTTAAATTGGCTCGTTCGTGCGCTTGATCAGGACACCCAGACACCGAAATAGCCGGAAGTGTCAGAACCCGGCTACCTCAACATTGCGGGATTCTTCTTCTTGAAAAGCGGTACAGAATGCGCCTAAAGTAAAGGTAGTGCGCATTACGCCGCACATGACACCGCAACACAATGTGGTTATGATCGCTGCTACAGTCGAGTCAAGTCGTCTCTACTCGTTGACTTCCGTTCGGTATCTACGAGACCCCAGCGTGCTTGAACGGTTGTTTTGCGTTTTGTAAAACGAACTTGCTTCGAAAGGACTTTCTTATGGCAACCGGTACGGTCAAGTGGTTCAACGAGACCAAGGGCTTCGGCTTCATTACTCCCGATGACGGCGGCGCAGATCTCTTCGCTCACTTCTCGGAAATCCAGGGCTCGGGTTTCAAGACGTTGAAGGATGGTCAGCGCGTGACGTTTGAAGTCAAGCAAGGCCCCAAGGGCCTGCAGGCTTCGGCGATCAAGCCCGCCTGAGGCGAACCACTGCAGTCTCCGGACGGTCGCCGATGTGACTGACCGGTAAGCAAAAAGGGCAAGCGTTCAGCTTGCCCTTTTTGTTTGTATCGCTGGCGCCGCGCGCTTTCGCCGTGATGCGCCGGCGTGGCCGCGTTCAGCCGAGCTTGCGCACGCTGGTCCGTGACGGCTGCAGGATCAGGGCCTTTGACGAGTCGGCATCGACCTTCGCGCCTGGATACACCACCAGCACGTCCTTCAGTGCCTTGCGGAACAGCGCCCGGAACTTCCGCTCGCTCTCCGTTTCGGTTCCGAACTGCATTTGCAGCGCTTCCCACGGGATTTCCGTGCGGCGCTGGATCGTGAAGAAGCGATAGGTCAGCCAGGAATAGACATCGAGCGCAAACGGCGACTGCTTTAGCGCCTTCAGCGCGCGCATGTCCACCGGCACCGGCCGGTTCACCAGCTCGTTGAAAAACGGCTCGGACAGCACCACGAAGCTCTCGAACATCGAGCCCTGGCCTGGCTGCATGGGGTCCCACCACGTCGAAAGCTGATCGGCCAGTAGATAACCGACCCGATCAATCGACAGCGGCTCATGGCCGGGTGGCTGATTGGGCACAGGTGTCGACTTGTTCTGCACGATGGCGATCGTGGCGGAAAACAGCCGGATCATCTGCTGGCGCACCAGGGTCATGGTGCCGCGTTTGCCGCCCGTCGCCATCGGAATGCCGAGGTTGTACATGAACTCGGACAGCGAGTTGCCCAGCGAGATGCGGCGGTCCTCCACGGTGCCCGTGAACTCGCCCCGCTTCTTCTTGGCCATGATCTCCTTGCCGATCCAGGCCAGCATCAGCCGCGGATAGGAGCCATACGGGTAGCCAAGCGACACCGTCTCGGAAACGAGCTTCTGCCGGCCGTTGGACGCCTTTTCCGATCGCTGCTGCGTGAAGTAGCCAGGCTGGATCATCAGCGAAATATTGCCGCTGGTACGCGTCCATACCGGTGGCGCACCCTTGGGCGCGCGATAAGGCAGCGTGACCTGCACACTGGCACGGCTCAGGAAGCCTACCTCGCCGCTTTGCCAGGCATCTTCCCGCTCCATTGCCTGGGCTTCGTCGAAAAGTCGCTGGAATTTCTCGGACGGAACCACGAGGTTCTCGTTGCCGGGAACGATGATGCGGGACGGTTCTGCGTCCGCTTCCAGGACTGTGCGTTCCCCCTCGGAGGCCATAGAGCGTTTGATCGACATATTGATGGGCTTCGGATTACCCGCCTTTGTACGCGATCACGTATACGTTGTCACGCAGAAACGGGTACGTATACGTGTTTATCTCGTGTCGCCCGATTGCCACGGTCGCTCTGCAAGCCGTGATGTGAAGTCCCCCGGCGTCTCAGGGTTGGCAGTCTGGTTTGCCTGGCCGGGAATCCGGCGATTGGCAGGATGACGGCCACACGGTGGGCAACCCCGCAGGGTTGTCCACGGTTGGCTGCTCATCCACTACAAGTAAACGATACCGATACGGGTTAACTACTTGTAAACCGTATACGGAGCGAAAAGCCCATTGATTCGAAAGCGCTTTTTAACCCTCTCCGTACCCGATTCTGCGTGCTTCCGTACTCGTTTCTGCGTAGCCCCGTACCCGAATCTGCGCAAAGCCGAACCCGTTTCAGCGAGATCCGCGAACCGGAATCTGCGGGGATAAGTCACTGATCCCACAGGCTTTTCCACAGCCGGGCGACGCTGGAGCGTACCCGTTTCTGCGCACCGAGGCGAACCAGGGTCTTCGCCGGTGTCCGTCTGGGTCCGCAACGGGGCTTATCCCCGCAGAATCGGGTACGTTTTCCCGTGCCTGGCAGCCTGCCCTTGCGCAAAGCGTACCCAAATCTGCGTGCCGTGGCTCCAGAACCGTACCCGTATCTGCGTATACAGGCTTGGCGCCGGGGAAAAGCCTTGTCGTACCCGTTTCTGCGGCGTACCCAATTCTGCGGCACGGCCAGAAATAAGGGGTGCACGGGCAAGCGAACCCAATTCTGCGTGCCTTTTCGGCGACGTCCAAAGCGCAGGCGTACCCGATTCTGCGTACGTGGGAAGGTGCGGGAGCGCGCCGCAGACGTATACGCCCGCTAACTGACTTACGTATACGCAGAGCTAGTCCCTACTTAATAGTGCGCATCACGAACGGGCAACGGCGCAAAGCGTACCCAATTCTGCGGCCGCGCAACGTATACCTGGAGCGACGCGGACTCACGGCCAGTCCTCCAGTCTGTGGGGCGTACCCGTTTCTGCGTCATTTCACGCGAGTAAGGCGTACCCGTTTCTGCGCATGGCTTGCCGGGCTATGACGTATACGTGGTTGGCGGCCCAGACGTACCCGAATCTGCGTGGATAAGTGACGTGCACAAAGAACAGGCGGGATAAGTAGGCCGAAAACGGGGAGTGGCGGCGATCCGAGGCGGAAAGCGTACCCATTTCTGCGTTGCACAACGGCTGTTGCAAGAACGGTACAGCTGGGCCGCGCCGGACGATCGCGCAGCCCCATGCGTACCCATTTCTGCGTGGGCCGATGAAGCCGGGCGTACCTGTTTCTGCGTGCCAGAGAATCGCCAGGGACCCCGTCGGCGGGAAACCGTACCCGTTTCTGCGTCCGTGGTTTGGGCAGGCACGGCCAGGCAGCGCTTGGACTGAGCGGAATTGGGGGTGGATGGGCGGTCGGGGAGGGAGGAGGCGCCTGAACCAGGACACTAGGCGCGGCAAACCAGGTGGTTCGCGGTCGACAGGCGAAAAAAAACCCGCCGAAGTGGCGGGTTCGTGGCTGACGCGAGCCTGAGCTCGCGTGCTACCTGGTCTTTAGACCGGCGTGATGTTCGCCGCTTGCAGACCCTTGGGGCCGTTCTTGACTTCGAACGACACGCGCTGGTTTTCTTGCAGCGACTTGAAACCCTCAACGCGGACTTCCGAGAAGTGCGCGAACAGGTCGTCACCGCCGGCGTCCGGCTTGATGAAGCCAAAGCCCTTGGCGTCGTTGAACCACTTGACGATACCGGTTTGCATGGTATTGCTTTCCAAAAAAATAAATAAAGAAACCGATGGTGCTCACACCACCGTACTGCCAACTCAAGGAAAGGACACCATGGACAACCGAAGTACCAAGACGGTGGCTAACGAATGAACTGTTGCCTCGTCGCTTGAATCTGGCGGAGATTTATACGGGGGATTGCCTGACTCGTCAAGGCAGGGAATTCCCCGGGCATGTCTGGCTGCACATGCCCGCTTGTGGGATCATCCGGCCTTTTCCAAATTGTCGAGTCAACACGACACCCTGGCGACGTGCGCCGCATGCGCCGCTCACGCTTCTGGAGACACCATGACCACGCCTGATCAGGCCCCCCGGCCAGACAACCAACCCGCGCCCGCCATGGCGGCAGCCCCCGCATCAACCAGCCTGGTCGAACGCATCTTCCGCCTGCGCGAGCACGGCACGAACGTGCGCACCGAGGTGCTGGCCGGTGTCACCACGTTCCTGACGATGGCCTACATCATCTTCGTGAACCCCAGCATCCTTGGCGATGCCGGCGTGCCGAAGGACGCCGTGTTCGTGGCAACGTGCCTGGCCGCGGCGCTGGGTACGCTGATCATGGGTTTCTACGCCAACTACCCGATCGCCATGGCGCCAGGCATGGGGCTGAACGCGTACTTCGCCTATACCGTGGTCAAGGGCATGGGCCTGCCATGGCAGGCCGCGCTCGGTGCGGTGTTCATCTCGGGCTGCCTGTTCCTGATAGTCACGCTGTTCCGCGTGCGCGAGGCCATCGTGAAGGGCATACCGCAGGCGATTCGCGGGGCCATCACGGCCGGCATCGGCCTGTTCCTCGCCATCATCGCGCTGCACAGCGCGGGCATCATCACCGGCAACCCCGTCACGCTGGTCACCATCGGCGACCTGCATCAGCCGCCGGCCGTGCTGGCCATCATCGGCTTCTTCGTCATCGTGGCCCTGGACCGCCTGAAGGTGAAGGGCGCCATCCTGATCGGCATCCTGCTGACCACGGTGCTGAGCTTCATCTTCGCGGGCAACCAGTTCCACGGCGTGGTGTCCACCCCGCCGTCGATCTCGCCGACGTTGTTCAAGCTTGATATCTCCGCCGCGCTGTCGATCGGCATCGTCAACGTGGTGCTGGTCTTCTTCCTGGTGGAGCTGTTTGATGCCACCGGTACGCTGATGGGTGTGGCCAATCGCGCGGGCCTGCTCAAGGCCGGCAAGATGGACCGCCTGAACAAGGCGCTGATGGCCGACAGCACCGCCATCATGGCCGGCTCGCTGCTGGGCACGTCGTCCACCACCGCCTATATCGAAAGCGCATCGGGCGTGCAGGCGGGTGGCCGTACCGGGCTGACCGCCGTCACCGTTGCCGTGCTGTTCCTCGCCTGCCTGTTCATTTCGCCGCTGGCCGGTACCGTGCCTGCCTACGCCACCGCGCCGGCGCTGCTGTACGTGTCGTGCCTGATGCTGCGCGAGCTGGTCGATATCGACTGGACCGATGTCACCGAAGTGGTACCCGCCGTGCTGACCGCACTGGGCATGCCCTTCACGTATTCGGTTGCCAATGGCGTGGCATTCGGCTTTATCTCCTATGCCGTGCTGAAGCTGCTGACCGGCCGGGCCAAAGAAGTGCCGCTGATGGCGTGGATCATCGCCGCGGTGTTCCTGTTCAAGTTCTACTACCTGCCCGGGCATTGAGCCTGGCTGGGTCCGCGGTCCGCATGTCACAGGAGGGGATGGCACCACGCCATCCCCTTTTTCTTTTCCATTGAGCCGGCCGTTGCGCCCATTCAAAATGAAAACGATGACATCTGGCGCTGACAGCGTGTGGGAGCGTACCCGTTTCTGCGTATCAAACGACTGTACCATCACCCCACGGCGTACCCGTTTCTGCGGCGAATGTAAGGGCTCATTAACCTAGCAAGCGAGCGTAAAAGCCCCTCTTGAGCCTCATACAAAAGTATGAGACTTGGCTGAAAGCGAACACTCCGGACTGGACAAAAGGGGGGAAATGCACTGAACTAGAGGCGTGGCAAAAATTTGAGGGCGCGCAAGAGCGCCCTTTGTTGACTCCGGGATACGGGGCAGCGTTGGCTGTTTGGCGGACGCTTGCCCACGATATGCGGCAAGGCCTGCCGGTACCACAAGAACGAGGCCAGCCGAACATGAGACCGTCCGCGAAAAGGGCGGCTCGCCACCGCGAAGCAAAGAGTGCGCGGCATGCATGCGCACCACACAAGACAGCTCAAATCCAGAACAAAGAAAGTGGTAAACGCGAACGTGTAGTGCCGGGGGATGTTGTTCAACGGGGAACAGATCATGACCGCAGGAGAAATCCGGCGTCCCGCCATCGGGCCCATCAGCCAGCCCGGCAGTCAGCCGGCACGTGGTAGCTGGGCAGCCTTGGGAGAGGCCTCCGCAGACATCGCGCTAGGCGATGGGAGCGATAAAGGGCGCGAGAACTACGCCATCACAGACGTTGCCACACTGCTCGCCGAAGACACTGACGTCTCGCCGCGCACGCGCGCCGCAGTCGAAGGCCTGTTGCAGCGGCATCGCCTGCTGAACGAAGAACTATGTCGCCAGCGCCTGCTGCTGCAGGAGTGGATTCTCAGCCAACTCACCTACAAGGCGCTCTACTACCAGTACTCGGGCCAGAAGCCGGAGTCGCCCAGCATCGAGCTGATGCGCGAGAAAGACATGGTGCGTCGACGTATCCGCGACGAACTATGCGCGGGCGGCGATCGTGCCAGCGTGCTCGAAGACCCATCTCGCAGTTTGTCCACACCGTGATCCACCAGACGTTGCGCGCGGGCCAGCCCGCGCAGCCAGCGGAACCCAGCCGGACCGAATGGCCCGCAGCCGCGCATGCGGCAGGTTCCGCTGCCACGAACAAGAAGCCCAACGTCAGGGAGAACGTCATGGACCGACTGTGCAAGGCGCCGGCACGCACCGCACAGATCGTGCTCGTGTCGCGCTATGAAGATTTTGGATTTAGTGCGAACCAGTTCGGTTCGGGCTGGGAAATCCGGCGGGTGCAACAGGTGAGAGACCTGGAGCGCGCGGTGCGCGGCAGCGCGCCGATGGCCGGCATCATCGACCTGCAGACGCCGTATGGCGATGCCGAGTTGACCCAGCTTGAACAGGGACTGCAGCACCTGCATGTCATGTGGGTGGCCATCACCTCCACGGCCATGCTCGAGGACGAACGCGTGCGTCGACTGATCCGCGACTACTGCGTGGATTACGTGCGTACGCCGTTTTCGTTCGACGAACTGCTCTACACGCTCAAGCACGCGCACGGCATGGCCTGCCTGCACGGTGCGCGCATTCCGGAGCAGGCGACGCGCGGGCCGATGATCGGCGAATGCCAGGCCATGCGCGTCATGTTCCGGTCGCTGGCCAAGGTTGCACACAACGACGCGCCGGTATTCATCTCGGGCGAATCGGGCACCGGCAAGGAACTGGCGGCGCAGGCCATTCACGAGGCATCGAGCCGGCGCAAGGGTCCGTTCGTAGCCATCAACTGCGGCGCGATTCCATCGCACCTCGTGCAGTCCGAGCTGTTCGGCTATGAGAAGGGCGCGTTCACCGGTGCCAACCAGCGCAAGATTGGCTGGATCGAGCAGGCGCAGGGCGGCACGCTGTTCCTGGACGAAATCGGTGACCTGCCGCTGGAAAGCCAGGTGGCGCTGCTGCGATTTCTGCAGCAGGGCACCATCACGCGCCTGGGCGGCCATCAGTCGATACCGCTGGACTTGCGGATCATCTCCGCCACGCACGTGGACCTGGTGCTAGCGCAGGCCGACGGCCGGTTCCGGTCCGACCTGTTCCACCGGCTGTGCGTGCTGACCTTGACGATCCCGCCGCTGCGCGAGCGCGGCGAGGACATCCTGCTGCTGGCCAATGCCGTGCTGGCCGAGCATGGCAACGAGGCGCATCGCCGCATTCGCGGGTTCTCGTCATGTGCCACGCAGGGCATGATGCAGTACGGGTGGCCAGGCAACGTGCGCGAGCTGATCAACCGCGTGCGCCGGGCCATCGTGATGACCGACAACCGGAAGATCACGGCCGAAGACCTGCAACTGCATGGGGGTGTGGAAGTCCCGCGCAAGACGCTCGACGCGATCCGCGAGGAAGCCGAGCGCGAGGCCATCCGGACGGTCATGGCAAGTCATGGCTTCCACGTGGTGCCGGCCGCGCGCGAACTCAACGTGTCGCGCGTGACGCTGTACCGGCTGATGCACAAGCACAACATCCGCGTGGATCTGCAGGCAGGAGCGCCGGGCGACTAGCCTTCGGAAACGGAATCTAAATCAGGATCAGCGCCACGGATGCACGTGGCGCCAAGGGGGATCCGGCGACGTCCGCTCGCCGGATCCCCTTCGTCCTTTCGCCCGGACAGCGGCGGAAGGCTGGCGCGGCTTGGCCCGCGCAAAACGTGACGGTGGGCGCCTAGGTCATGCCGACCTTGTCGCGGCGTCCGCGTGGCGGCGCACCACCCTCGTGCTGCAGTCGTCCCGGCAATGCGTCACGTGGATCGGTGACGTTGTCGCGTGCCTGGCGGTCGCCAGCCTGCGGTGACTGCGCGGGGTTCTGATCCGGTTTGAAGCCCACATCGCCCCACGCCCAGCCAAACGCGCGCACATAGATGTCGTTGCTCACCGCCGCATGGTTGTTCGGCGTGGAATCGTCCGGCCTGTCGAAATAGGCATAGTTGCCGGCCAGTGCCGGCCCGGCCGTGGTCGAGAGCAGTGTCAGCGCGGCGATGGCGAAGACTCTGGCGTTCATGGGTGGCTCCCTCCCTGCTGGAAAAAGGTGCCCGCCGGGGGACGGAGCACGTAAACCGGTTTAGGTCCGGGCGCGCCAAAAAGCAAAGGGCGTTTGCGCGAAACCCGTTTTTTGTCTATGGCCGGGCACCGATGATTCAGCAACCGGGGTGGCCATTGCGCTGCCTGCTGGCGGGCGCGGCCACGCTGCGGTTGGCGGCGGCGCAAAAGGACGTCACGGGGCGCGCGGTGGGGCGCGGAGATGGCAGCAGGGGCGGCGACAGCAATTCCCTGACGGACGGAGCCGGGCCCGCAAGCCGGTAGGCCCGACGGCGCGCCGTCATTCGCGCTGGTGGATGACGCATGGCGTTGTGTCTCCTGCGTTCTGACCTTCTATGTTTTTGGACTCGTAATTCTCCCAATCCACAGCAGAGCGACAAGTGTGCCAATCGCACCCAAACACTTGTTTTACAAGGGATGTGGGATTCCGGGGCGCTGTATATCGCCCGAAATGACGCGCCGGGGGCGGCAATCGGTTACGCCGCTGTAACGACAAGGGGACGTAACACCGCGTAGGCCGGTCCGAAATGAAACGTATCCCCCGACAGTAGGGAGGCCGACGTTGCCGTTCGCGCGATTGGACCCGGGTGCCGAGGTGGGACGCAGGCAACCTTACGTGCACGAAACAAACATACGTGTCTGCTTTTTCAGGCGCATATGGCTTCGCGGAGCCATTACCGCGCCCGCTACGCGTAACGTCGCGGGCTGGCGGCGGGCGGGCTCATGCACCACGTGCATCCGGTTGCATCACTGAAACCGGTGCCGCCCCGCAGAAACGGGTACGCCCTGGCGCCGGGGCGCTAGCGCGGCGTGGGCTGCGCGCCCGAGGCGCCGGTCGTGGCGGGCGCCGTGGCGCTGCCCGAAATGGGCTTGGGTCCCGGCCCCGGCTGCTGGTTGCGTTCGCAGCCGGCCAGCGCAGCCACGGCCAGCGCAGCCACGGCCAGCGTCAGGCTGACGGATACGCAGGCAGCGCGCGCGGCAGGGTGCCGGCCAATCGAAATGAGGATCACGTAGGGCTCCTGTTCTGGCCGGACCTGACCGCGCGCGGCGGCGCGGGTCCAGCATGTGTGCCTTGATCAACTGTAGCAGGCGGCCGTACGCATGGCTGGCCAGGCGAACTATGATGAACACACGCTTCAGACACCGGCTGACAGACAGGACATGTGCGCAGCGCACAAGCTCCGAGGGGTGACAATGTGCCCCAGGCCCGACGCCTGCCCATCTCAAGGACGCCCCGGCATGCCCCCTGACCCAATGCCCGAACAGCACGACTCAAGGCCGCCCAGCCCGCAGCGCGGCCGATGGCTGCCCGACCGCCATACCGGCGCGCGGACCGTGCGCGTGGTGTCGGCGGCCATCTCGTCATGGTTCGACCATCGCGCCGCAAGCAAGGGTGCAGCGCTGTCGTTCTACATGCTGTTCTCGCTCGCCCCAATCCTGGTGCTGGTCATCTCGATTGCCGGGGTGTTCTTTGGCGCCGAGGCGGCGCGCGGCGAGATCTTCGCGCAGCTCAATGGCCTGGTGGGCGAGCAGGGCGCCGCGGCTATCCAGGAAATCCTGGCCGCCACGCATCGCGCGGGCGGCGGCGGTATCGCGGCGATGATCGCCTTCGGCATCCTGGTGGTGGGCGCCACCAGCGCCTTTGCCGAACTCAAGAGCAGTCTCGACGACATCTGGCATGCGCCGGCTCCGCTGGGCGCCGGCTGGAAGAAGCTGCTGCGCGCGCGCATGCTGTCGTTCAGCATCGTGCTGGCGCTCGCGTTCATGTTGCTGGTGTCGCTGGTGGTCAACGCCGCGCTGGCGGTGGTCAACCGGTTCTGGGGGCAGCTCTGGACGGCCTCATGGTTCGCGCCGGTGGCCGATGTCATTTCCACCGCGTTCTCGTTCGCGGTGGTGACCGCGCTGTTCGCCACCATCTTCAAGATGCTGCCCAATGTGCGGATTGCGTGGCGAGACGTGCTGATGGGCGCCATCATCACCGCGCTGCTGTTTTCCGTGGGCAAGCGGCTGATCGGCCTGTACCTGGGCAACAGCGCCGTGGCGTCGTCGTACGGCGCGGCGGGCTCGGTGGTGGCGCTGATGCTGTGGGTCTATTATTCGGCGCAAATCTTCTTCTTCGGCGCCGAGCTGACCCGCCAGTACGCGCTGCAGTTCGGCAGCCTGCGGGGCCGCGACCCTGCCCGCGATCAACGCACCGAGCCGGCTCATGCCCCGGCCGGGACCGCGAACCGGTAAAATAGCGCCCGATCAGATCCCGGGAGCCATCCCGGGTTGCTTCCCTGGCCTTCCCGCCTCGCCGATTCCGGCGCCTGCGCTCTGCCCGGGCCATTGCCCCTTACCGATTCCAAAGCCGTGAGTTCGCTCGTTTCCGAAATTGCGCGTCGTCGCACGTTTGCCATCATTTCCCACCCCGATGCGGGTAAGACCACGCTGACCGAAAAGCTGCTGTGGTTCGGCGGCGCCATCCAGGTGGCCGGCGAAGTGCGTGCGCGCAAGGCAGACCGCCACGCCACGTCGGACTGGATGGAACTGGAAAAGCAGCGCGGCATCTCGGTGACGTCGTCGGTGATGCAGTTCCCCTACCAGCCGCGCCCGGACGCCCCGGAAAACATCGTGAACCTGCTCGATACGCCGGGCCACGAGGACTTTTCCGAAGATACCTATCGCACGCTGACCGCCGTGGACTCGGCCGTGATGGTGATCGACTCCGTCAACGGCGTGGAAGCGCAGACCATCAAGCTGCTGAACGTGTGCCGCCTGCGCGACACGCCGATCCTCACGTTCATCAACAAGCTCGACCGTGAAGGCCGCTCGCCGATCGAGCTGCTCGACGAAATCGAGGACGTGCTGAAGATCCAGTGCGCGCCGATGACCTGGCCGATCGGCATGGGCAAGGCGTTCCGCGGCGTGTACCACATGATCGACGACAAGGTGCAGCTGTTCGACCCGAAGGGCGAGAAGGGCACCGCGGCCATCCTCGACGGCCTGGACAGCCCCGAGCTGGACCGTATCCTCGGCTCGCAGGCCGACGAACTGCGCATGGAGATCGAACTCGTGCGCGGCGCGTCGCATACGTTCGACAAGGAATTGTTCCTGGCGGGCAAGCAGACGCCGGTCTACTTCGGCTCGGCGATCAACAACTTTGGCGTGCAGTCGATGCTGGACGCGCTGTGCCAACTGTCGCCGCCGCCGCTGGCGCGCCAGACCGAATCGCGCGTCGTGCAGCCGGACGAAGGCAAGTTCAGCGGCTTCGTGTTCAAGATCCAGGCCAACATGGACCCGCGCCACCGCGACCGTATCGCGTTCGTGCGCGTGTGCTCGGGCCGTTTCGACCGTGGCATGAAGCTGCTGCACGTGTCGCAGGGCAAGACCGTGGCCATCAACAACGCCATCACGTTCATGGCGCAGGACCGCAATACGACCGAGGAAGCCTACGCCGGCGACATCATCGGTGTGCCCAACCACGGCACGATCCGGCTGGGAGATGTGTTCACCGAAGGCGAGCCGCTGCGCTTCACGGGGATTCCGTCGTTCGCGCCGGAATTCTTCCGCCGTGCCCGCCTGAACAACCCGCTGAAGGTCAAGCAGCTGCAGAAGGGCCTGCAGCAGCTGGCGGAGGAGGGCGCCACGCAGATGTTCCGTCCGCTGATGTCGAACGACCTGGTGCTGGGCGCCGTGGGCATGCTGCAGTTCGACGTGGTGGCCCACCGCCTGGAGCACGAATACGGCGTGGATGCGATCTTCGAGTCGCACGAATGCGCTACGGCCCGCTGGCTCAAGGGCGACCCGGCCGAGATCGAGAAGCTGATCGACAAGAACGGCCACAACGTGGCGGTGGACGGCGCCGGTGACCACGTCTACCTGGCCCCCAGCATGGTGAACCTGCGCCTGACGCAGGAGCGTTTCCCGAACATCCGCTTCCTGGAAACGCGCGAAATCGCCTGATCGGATTTTTCCTTCCCGATTGGTTTTTCCCCTCTCCCCCCGGGAGAGGGGCAGGGGAGAGGGCAGGCGGCCCGAATTGCGACCCACGCATCTTGAGGCGCCAGCCCGCACCCCCACTCCCTCTCCCGCCACGCGGGAGAGGGGAGCTTCCACAACCAGAACCAATCGCTCTGTATCCATCCCGATACAAAGCCCGCACGCACGTCTCCCCTGACTCGGCTAGAATCCTGAGCTTTGTACGCAATCGCGTACATTGCCGCTTCTGCGTCCTCAGGACGCTTCCTGCCTCATGTCCAACGCCCCCGCGATGCCGGCCGACGAGCCGGACTCTGTCTTTCGTGACCCCGCTTTCCGGCATTTCTGGTTTGCCCGGCTCTGCACCACCATCGGCTACCAGATCTTCACGGTGGCCGTGGGCTGGCAGATGTATGACCTGACGCGCGATCCGTTCATGCTGGGCATGGTGGGACTGGTGCAGTTCCTGCCGTCCATCGTGCTGCTGCTGATGTCCGGCCACGTGGCCGACCGGTTCGACCGTCGCATCATCGTGCGCACGTGCCAGATGCTGGAGGCGGTGATCGCCGCCTCGATGGCCGTGGCCAGTTTCTCGGGCTGGGTCACCAGCGAGCACATCTTCCTGTTCGTGGCGTTGATCGGTGGCTGCCGCGCATTCGAGACCCCGACGCTGCAGGCGCTGCTGCCCAGCGTGGTCACGCCGCGTCAGTTGCCCCGCGCGGTGGCGCTGGCCAGTTCCGCCGCACAGACCGCCATCATCATCGGGCCGGCACTGGGCGGGTTTGCCTACGTGGCGGGCGCCGGTGTGGTGTACACGATCAGTGCGGTGCTGTTTGCGATTGCCGCGATGCTGGTGTTCACGCTCAAGCTGCGCCAGGCCGCCCAGCGCCTGACCGCCCCGGTCAGCATCAAGACGCTCTTCGCCGGCTTTGCCTATATCCGCAGCCACCAGGTGCTGCTGGGCGCGGTGTCGCTGGACCTGTTCGCCGTGCTGCTCGGGGGCGCCACGGCGCTGCTGCCGATCTATGCGCGAGACATCCTGCACACCGGCCCCTGGGGCCTGGGACTGCTGCGGTCGTCGCCCGCCATTGGCGCGCTGGTGACGGCGCTGTGGCTGGCGCGGCATCCGCTGAACCGCCGCGTGGGCCGCGTGATGTTTGGCGCGGTGGCCATTTTCGGGGTGGCGACGATGGTGTTTGGCGTGTCCACGTGGCTGCCGCTGTCGATGGGTGCGCTGGTGGTGCTGGGCGCGTCGGACATGATCAGCGTGGTGGTGCGGCAGACGCTGGTGCAGCTGGATACCCCCGACGACATGCGCGGCCGCGTGGGTGCCGTCAACTCGGTATTTATCGGCGCCTCGAACCAGCTTGGCGAGTTCGAATCGGGCGTCACGGCGGCCCTGCTGGGGCCCGTGGGCGCGGTGCTGCTGGGCGGCGCCGGCACGGTGCTGGTGGTGGGCGCGTGGATGAAGCTGTTCCCGGCCCTGACTCACCGCGACCGCCTGCACGACCACCCGACCGATACCAGCACAGCGGAAAAGAAGGCGGCGCCGGCAAGCTGATGCGGCACTGCGTGACGACTGGAAAAGGCGGCCTGGCCGCCTTTTTTCATGGCAAAGCGTACCCATTTCTGCGGCGCCGCACGACGGGTCGGACGGCGGCAGGCAAATATTGCCGCCGGTTGTAAATCCTGCGCCGGCCACCGCACCTGAATATGGTTTGTGATGCCGGCGCCGCGTCCGGTGCGTGACGCCGTGAGCCCTTGTGGGGTCGGGCGTCACGCAGAAACGGGTACGCTTTGGCCGTCTGCGATGCGCAGGCTGGCACGTCCTTCGCAACACTCGCGGGGTTTTTCACCCGGAGCCGACGCATGGACCTGAACCTCATCGATCACGCCAAGCTGGAAGCCACATGGGCCTACCTGACGCAATTCGCCGTCAGCCAGGGCCTGAATTGCCTGGCCGCCCTGACCATCCTGCTGATCGGATGGTGGCTGTCGGCACGCGCCGCCAAGGGGTTGCGCCAGGCGCTGCAGCACACCCACGTCGACGACACGCTGCGGCCCATGCTGGCCAGCATCGTCCAGTGGGTGGTGCGCGTGCTGACCGTGGTGCTGGTGCTGTCCCAGTTCGGCGTGCAGACCGCCAGCATTATCGCCATGCTCGGCGCCGCCGGCCTGGCCATCGGGCTGGCGCTACAAGGCACGCTGCAGAACATCGCGGCAGGCATCATGCTGGTGCTGCTGCGGCCGTTCCGCGTGGGCCAGTACATCGACGCCCAGGGCGTGGCCGGCACGGTGCGCGAGACCGGTCTATTCATGACCGAGCTGCAGACCTTCGACGGCGTCTGCCTGCGCGTGCCCAACGGCAAGATCTGGGGCAGCCCGATCATGAACTACAGCGAGAATCCCACCCGCCGCATGGATATGGAGGTCACCGTGACCTTCGACAGCCCGATCCAGGCCGGGCTGGACGCGCTGGCCGCCATGCTCGACAGCGAAAAACGCCTGCTGCCGAAACCCGGGCGCGAAGTCATGGTGGTGCGCTACACCGACCGCGGCGTGACGCTGAACGCGCGCTACTGGACGTCGAACGACGATTTCTGGAGCGTGCAGTTCGCGCTGTTTGCACGGCTCAAGTCGGTAGTCGAGGATGCGGGATGCCGCATCGCTGTGCCGGTGCAGGAGGTGCAGATTCCGGAAATGGAAGAGGAAACGGCTGAGGCGGGAGGGGGTGATCGGCGTGCGGAGGTGTATCGCGGGCGGCCGAATTGAGGCACGCAGAAACGGGTACGGTTTGCTTCAATCACCGCTCGGTTTGGTCCCCTCTCCCGCAAAGCGGGAGAGGGGACGGGGGAGAGGGCCAGCGGTGCAAATTGCGAATTGGTCGGCAAGCAGAGCCTCCGGCCCTCTCCCCCAGCCCCTCTCCCGCCGGGGCGGGAGAGGGGAGCGAAGACTCAACCTTCCTCCGCAAACAACGAACAAGCCCCGGTCTCCGCCGTCCCCACATGCTTGCGGAAGCCCCCAAACAGATCCCGCCCCACACCATGCCGGTTGGCGCTCAGGTCGGGCACCTCCACCTTGCGCGCGCTCCAGTCCCCATCATCCGCCAAGACCGTCAGCACGCCGGCCGGCGCATCCACGCGCACGATATCGCCCGTGCGGACCTTGC
The DNA here is from genome assembly GCF_022179805.1 of Cupriavidus pauculus. GTDB lineage: Bacteria > Pseudomonadota > Gammaproteobacteria > Burkholderiales > Burkholderiaceae > Cupriavidus > Cupriavidus pauculus_E. The sequence continues at coordinate 163,231 of NZ_BPUO01000004.1, forward strand.
CGATTGGACCGCCTGACAGCGCTTCGGGGCACACGTGAATGGCGGCGGGTACCTTGCCCGAGGCGCCGGACATGCGCCCGTCGGTGACCAGCGCCACATGAAAGCCGCGATCCTGCAGCAGCGTCAGCGTGGGCGTGAGCTTGTGCAGTTCGGGCATGCCGCAGGCCGAGGGACCTTGCCACGGCAGCACGGCCACGAAGTCGCGCTCCAGCTCGCCGCGCTTGAAGGCGGTCAGCACATCGTCCTGATGCAGGAACACGATGGCCGGGGCCTCCACCACCTGGTGTTCTGGCTTGACCGCCGACGTCTTGATCACGCAGCGCCCCAGCCGGCCGTCCAGCAGCTTGATGCCGCCATCGGCCGCAAACGGCTGATCGGGCCCGCGCACGATGGTGTCGTCCAGCGAAGCCTCGGGGCCATCGGTCCACGTCAGCTTGCCGTCGCGCAGCGCGGGCTCGCGTGTGTAGTCGGCCAGGCCACGGCCGACGATGGTGTTGACGTCTTCATGCAGCAGCTCCAGCGACAGCAGGCCACGAATCACCAGCGAAAGCCCGCCGGCCGCCTGGAACTGGTTCACGTCGGCCTTGCCGTTCGGATACACGCGCGCCAGCAGCGGCACCACGGCCGACAACTCGTGAAAGTCGTCCCACGTGAGCTGGATGCCGGCCACGCGGGCCATCGCGATCAGGTGCAGCGTGTGGTTGGTCGATCCACCGGTGGCCACCAGCCCGACGATGCCGTTCACGAACGCGCGTTCGTCCAGCACGTCGGCGATGGGCGTGTAGCGATCGCCGCCATGCACCAGCCGCAGTGCCTGCCGGGCCGATTCGCGCGTCAGGGCCTCGCGCAGCGGCGTGCCCGGGTTGATGAACGCGGTGCCGGGCAAATGCAGGCCCATGATCTCCATGAGCATCTGGTTCGAATTGGCCGTGCCGTAGAACGTGCAGGTGCCCGGGCCGTGGTAGGACTTGGACTCGGCCTCGAGCAGCCCGGCGCGGTCGATCTTGCCCTCGGCGAAGAGCTGGCGGATGTGGGCCTTCTCGTCGTTGCTCATGCCGGTGGTCATCGGCCCGGCCGGTACGAACACGGTGGGCAGGTGCCCGAATGACAGCGCACCCATCACCAGGCCCGGCACGATCTTGTCGCACACGCCCAGGCACAGCACGCCGTCGAACATCTGGTGCGACAGCGCCACGGCGGTGGCCATGGCGATCACGTCGCGCGAGAACAGCGACAGGTCCATGCCGTCCTGCCCCTGCGTCACGCCATCGCACATCGCGGGGGTGCCGCCGGCAAACTGCGCGGTGCCGCCCGCTTCGAGCGCGGCTTCCTTGAGCCATTGCGGATAGGTCTGCAGCGGCTGGTGGGCCGACAGCATGTCGTTGTAGGCCGAGACGATGGCCAGGTTGGGCCGTTCCTGTGCCTTGAGCCGGATCTTGGATTCGTCCGGCATGGCGGCCACCGCATGCGCCAGGTTGGTACACGAGATGTTGGCGCGCTCTACCTTCTGGCCCGCCATGGCGCGGGTGCGATCCAGGTAGGCCTGCCGGGTTTGGGTGCTGCGGGCCACGATGCGAGCCGTGACCTTCTCCAGGACGGGATGGCGGGGCATTGTTATCTCCTGAAAGGGCGCTTCTCAGCCTAGCCGAAAAAACGGGACGCCACCGCCACGATACCGTCACGGCGGCGTCATCGCCCTCGGCTCTCATGGTTGTGGGAGTACTAGATGGCCCGGGATGTTCCGCATCCGTCGCGTGACCCGCGCCCGACTGGAGCACAAACGGAGCCCAGGCGGGCACGCAGAAACGGGTACGCTTGTTCCGCCTGGCGGCCCGCCTGCCTGTCCAAGCGGCCATGAGTGACGTAACATCACTGGAACCAACGCGCCGCCCGGCGGCACTTAGTAGTTGTCCCCGATATCCGGAAGGAGCCCAGGGTGAGCATGCCCGATTTCGACATGGTGCTGTTTGGCGGCACCGGTGACCTGGCGCGGCGCAAGCTGCTGCCGTCCCTTTTTGACGCCCATCGCTGCGGCGTGCTGCATCCGTCAGCGCGTATCCTGGCCACTGGCAGCCATCCGCAGACCACCGAGCAGTACAAGGCCACGCTGGAAGACACCGTGCGCCCCGGCCTGGAACACGCACCGCCCGAGGCGTGGGCATCGTTCCTGGATCGCATCTGCTACGTGCAGGCCGATGCGCGGCAACCCGAGCATTTCGATGCCCTGGCCGAGAAGGTGCTGGCCCGCAAGCCCGAGGTGGTGGTCTGCTACCTGGCCACCGCGCCCCATATCTTCGTGCCCATCTGCGAGCAACTGGCCCGTACCGGCCTGAACACGCCCAACGTGCGCGTGGTGCTGGAGAAGCCGCTTGGGCACGACCTGGATTCCTCCGAGGCCATCAACGCGGCCGTGGCGCAGTACTTTGCCGAAGACCAGATCTACCGGATCGATCACTACCTGGGCAAGGAATCCGTCCAGAACCTGATGGCGATCCGCTTCGGCAACGCGCTGTTCGAACCGCTGTGGCGCCGCGAGTGGGTGCAGGACGTGCAGATCACGATCGCCGAGGAACTGGGCGTGGAAACGCGCGGCGACTTCTACGACCGCACAGGCGCGCTGCGCGACATGGTGCAGAACCACTTGCTGCAGCTGCTGTGCATGGTGGCGATGGAGCCGCCGGCCAGCCTCAGCGAGGACGCGATCCGCGACGAGAAGATCAAGATCCTCAAGGCGCTCAAGCCGATCCAGCCGCAGGACGTGGCCGAAAAATCGGTACGCGGCCAGTATCGATCGGGCGCCATCGCCGGCAAGCCGGTGGTGGGCTACCTGGAAGAGCAGGGCATTGCCGCGGACAGCCGCACCGAGACCTTCGTCGCGATCAAGGCCGAGATTGCCAACTGGCGCTGGGAAGGCGTGCCGTTCTACCTGCGCACGGGCAAGCGCATGCAGTCGCGCGTGGCCGAGATCGTCGTGCATTTCCGCGACGTGCCGCACGCGATCTTCCCCAAGCCGCTGGGTTTGTCGCCGCAGAACCGGCTGGTGATCCGGCTGCAGCCAGAGGAAAGCATCCGGCTGTACTTCCTGGTCAAGCAGGCCGGCGACACGCTGGAGCTGACCCCCACCTCGCTCGATCTGGACTTTGCCAACTCGTTCAAGACGCGCCGGGCCGGCGCCTACGAGCGCCTGCTGCTGGACGTGATTCGCGGCCGGCTGGGCCTGTTTGTGCGGCGTGACGAGCAGGTGCAGGCGTGGCGCTGGGTGGAGCCGATCATCGACACCTGGGACGCCAGCACAGTGCCGCCCAAGCCGTACACGGCCGGCACCTGGGGCCCGCCGGCATCCACCGCGCTGATGTCGCGCGATGGCGCGCTGTGGCACGAGGAAGTCTGATCCGAACGCAACGCCTACTGACAGGAGCCCCGCCATGCGCCAGTTCGAACATCCCACCGTGATGGACCAGGCCGAATCGCTGGCGATTTCCGTCAGCCACGCGCTGGACCTGGTCATCAAGGCCAAGGGCTGGGCGGTGCTGGCGGTGTCGGGCGGCAAGTCGCCGGTGCCGATGTTCGAGCGGTTGCGCTACCGGCCCATCCGCTGGGACGCCGTGACCGTGACGCTGGTGGACGAACGCGCGGTGCCGCCCGATGACGCCGACAGCAACGGCGCGATGGTGCGCAGCCACCTGCTGCGCGAAGGCGCCGGCGTGGCGGGCTGGGTGCCGCTGATTGCCGACGCCGCCGAGGCCGCCGAACCGCTGCGCGCCGTGCAGCGGCTCAACGCGTCGTTCCAGCAGCCCGATGTGGTGGTGCTGGGCATGGGCGAGGACGGTCATACCGCGTCGCTGTTTCCGGACGCGCCCGAGTTGCAGACGGCGCTAGCCGAGCCGCAGCCCGGCTACATCGTCACGCATCCGTGCGTGGCGCCCCACGCGCGCGTGACCTTGAACCTGGCCGCGCTGCTGGCCGCCGAACGCACCTTCCTGGCCATCACCGGCGAGAAGAAGGCAGCCGTGCTGGAGAAGGCGCTGCAGGCTCCCACGCCCGCGCTGCCGGTCAGCGTGGTGCTGGCGCGGCACCGGCGCGGCGTCGACATTTTCCGCACCTGAACACGATGACCCACGGATTTCCGAGACTGCTCGCCGATGTCGGCGGCACCAATGTGCGATTCGCCCTGGAAACCTCGCCGATGCGCATCGGCGACGTCACGGCCTACAAGGTGGCGGATCACCCGTCGCTGGAAGCGGCGATGCGGCAGTACGTGAGTACGCTCGACGCCAAAACTCAGCCCGCTCACGCCGCCATCGGCCTGGCCAATCCGGTCACGGGCGACCACGTCAAGCTGACCAACCACAACTGGGCCTTCTCGATCGATGGCATGCGCCAGGCGTTGGGGCTGGAAACACTGGTGGCCATCAACGACTTCACGTCGCTGTCGCTGGCGCTGCCTTTCCTGCCCGACGACGATCTGGTGCAGGTGCGCTCCGGCACTGCCGTGGCAACGGCCCCGCGTGCGCTGATCGGGCCGGGCACCGGCCTAGGCGTGTCGGGACTGGTGCCGGCCCCGGGCGGCGGCGCCGTCGCGCTGGCCGGTGAGGGCGGCCATATCGAGGTGATGCCGGTGACCGACGACGAATGGATCGCCTGGCGCGCGGCGCATGACCAGCTTGGCCGGGTCTCGGCCGAGCGGCTGTTGTCGGGCATGGGCCTGTCCCATATCCATGCGGCGCTGTCCGCAGAAACGGGTACGCTTTTGGCCGAACCGCTGACGCCAGCGCAGGTCACGGACGGTGCGCTCAAGCAGAACGACCCGCTGTGCCGGCGCGCCTTCGACGCGTTCTGCGGCCTGCTCGGCTCGGTGGCAGGCGATATCGCGCTGGTGCTGGGCGCGCGCGGCGGCGTCTACATCGGCGGCGGCATCGTGCCGCGCTTCGTGCAGGCGTTCCACGCATCGCCGTTCAACGCGCGCTTTAGCGACAAGGGCCGCATGGGCAAGTACCTGGCCGATATCCCGGTGTTCGTGATCACCGCGCAATTCCCGGCGCTGCCCGGCCTGGCGCGGGCGCTGGCCGACCGGCTCGAAGGCGACATGCGCCGGCCCAATCCCTGATTTCGACACGACCATGCGCGTATTGCTGGTGGAAGACGACGCCATGATTGGCGAAAGCGTGAAGGTGGCGCTGCGCCAGGAAGGCTTCACGGTGGACTGGGTGACCGATGGCGACGCCGGGCTCGATGCCGCGTCCGACCAGCACGGGCCCCGCGCCGACGGCGGCTATGACCTGGTGCTACTGGACCTGGGCCTGCCGCGCCGTTCGGGCCTGGACGTGCTGCGCGCCCTGCGCGCACGGAATATCCGCACGCCGGTGCTGATCGTCACCGCGCGCGACGCGGTGGCCGACCGCGTGGCCGGGCTGAACGCCGGAGCCGACGACTATGTGATCAAGCCGTTCGACCTGCAGGAACTGGTGGCCCGCATGCATGCGATGGCCCGCCGCGCGGAAGGGCGCGCCGAACCGGTGCTGCGCTATGGCGACATCGTGCTGAACCCGGCCACGCGCGAGGCCACGCGGGGCGGCAACCCCGTGCGACTGTCGGCGCGCGAATATGCGCTGCTGTCTGCGCTGATGGCCCGGCCCGGCAAGGTCTGGTCGGTGCCGCAGCTGCAGGAGCGGCTCTACGGCTGGGACGACGACGTGGGCAGCAACACGGTGGAGGTCTATATCCACGCGCTGCGGCGCAAGTTTGGGCAGACGCTGATCCGCAATATCCGGGGCGTGGGCTACCTGATCCCCCAACTGGACGAGGCGGCGGGGCACGCGGAAGGAACGACGGACTGATGCGCTCGATTCAACGAACGTTGTTGTGGTGGCTGGCAGCCGGCCTGGCGGCCGGCATTGCCGTGGCCACCGTGCTGATCTACGGCCAGGCGCGGCAGGAAGCCAACGCGCTATTCGACTACCAGATGAAGCAGGTGGCGGCCGCGCTGCCCAGCCAGTTCTCGGCGCCGATGGCGGCGCCGTTCGATCCGGTGGGCCCCACAGGCGCCGACCTGCTGCACGCGGACGAGGACGTGGTGATCCATATCTGGGACGGGTCCGGCCGCAGCCTCTATCTCTCGCATTCGCACCCGACATTGCCGCAGCGCGCCGAGCTGGGCTTCACCGACGCCAGCACGGAATCGGGCGAATGGAGGATCTACAGCGTGCAGCTGGGTCCGGCTGTGGTGCAGATTGCCCAGCCGCTCAGCGCGCGGCGCACGCTGGCCGCCCATATGGCGCTGCGCACCGTGGCGCCGCTGCTGCTGCTGTTGCCGCTACTCGGGTGGCTGGTGTGGCTGGCGGTGGGGCGCGGGCTGCGCCCGCTGCGCGAGATTGCCAGCGAAGTGCGCGCACGTGACGCCAACACGCTGGCGCCGCTGGCCGTGCGCGATATGCCTGACGAGATCGCGCCGCTGTCCCATGCCCTGAACCAGTTGCTGGCACGCCTGGCGCATGCCATCGACACCCAGCGTGCCTTCGTGGCCGACGCCGCGCACGCGCTGCGCACGCCGCTGACGGCGCTGCAGTTGCAGGCCCAACTGGTGGAGCGCGCGCCGAGTGCCGAAGCCCGGCAGGAGGCGATGGGCCAGTTGCGGCAGGGCCTTGAGCGGCTGACCCACCTGGTGGCCCAGTTGCTGACGCTGGCACGGCAGGAGCCGGGTGCCGCGCCACCGCCGCACGAGCCGGTGAACTTGCGCACGCTGGCGGCCGATGTGGTGGTGGAGATGTCGCAGGCCGCCATCGACCGCGATATCGACCTTGGGGTTGAGGACGGGGGCGCCAAGGGGCCGGTCACGATCCGTGGCGATTCCGATGCGCTGCGCATCCTGCTGACCAACCTCGTCGACAACGCGCTGCACTACATTCCGCGTGGCGGCCGCGTCGACGTGGCTGTGGCGCACACCGCGCAGGGCATCGAACTGGTGGTGACCGATAACGGCCCCGGCATTCCGGCGGCCGAGCGGGCACGCGTGTTCGACCGCTTCTATCGTGTGCCCGACGCGCCCACGGGCGGCAGCGGGCTGGGGCTGGCCATCGTGGGTGAAGTGGCGCAATCGCACGGCGCCCGCGTGGCGCTGGAAGACGCCGCGCCGGGCCTGCGCGTGCGCGTGGTGTTTCCGGCCGTCGGTTAGTTGACCGGCGCCACCAGCGGCTGGCCGGCAAAGTGCCGGCGCGCATTTTCGATGAACTGGTTCACCGACGCCAGCACAGCCTCGGGCGACCAGCCGGCCACGTGCGGGGTCAGCACGACGTTTGGGCAGTCGAACAGCTCCACGGGCGGCTTCGGCTCGCTTTCATAGACATCGAGGCCGGCACCACCGAGTTTTCCGGCGCGCAGCGCATCGGCCAGTGCGGCCGTGTTGACCACGCTGCCGCGCGCGATGTTCACCAGATACCCCTTCGACCCCAGTGCGCGCAGCACCGGGGTATCGACCATATGGCGCGTCACGGCGCCGCCCGGCGTGGCGATGACCAGGTAGTCGGCCCACTCGGCCAGTGCCATCACATCGGCGAAGTACTGGAACGGCGCGTCGTCGCGCGGCCGGCGGTTGTGATAGCCGACCTCCAGGTCGAAGCCTTGGCCGCGCTGCGCGATGCGGCGGCCGATCGTACCCAGCCCCACGATGCCCAGGCGCTTGCCCGACAGGTTGGGCGGCAGCGGGATGGTATTACGCCAGACGCCATCGCGCGTGGCGCGGTCCAGCGCCGGCACCCGGCGCACGGTGGCCAGCAGCAGCGCCATCGCGTGATCGGCCACGCAGCTGTCGTTGGTGCCGGCGCCATTGCCCACGGCGATGCCGCGCGCCTTGCAGGCGGCGATGTCGATGTTCTCGTAGCCGGCACCCAGCGCGCAGACCAGTTCCAGCGCGGGCATCGCGTCGATCTCGGCGGCGGTAATGCCGGTGGTGCCGTTGCTCAGCACCGCGCGGAACGTGCCGCCGGCGCTGGCGATGGCTTCGGTGCGCTGCGCGGCGCTGGGCGCGTAGACGACGTCGTATTGCTGGGAGACAAGGGCGAGGTGGTCCGGTTCGAGCTGGACCAGAACAAGCAGGGCGGGCTTCATGCGTGACAGCGAGACAGGGTTTGTTGTGGAAGCCGGCAGGGCCGACGCGACATTCTATGCCCGTGCTGATGGTGCTGCCTGCGTCCGCCCGGCGGTTCTGGGCGATTATCAGCGTCTGAAAACGGTGCGCGGGGGTACGCAGAAACGGGTACGCTTTGACGCAGAAATGGGTACGCTTTGGGGTGTGAGCCGTTCGTACGCCTCTGGTTTTCGCCCCTCTCCCGCTCGCGGGAGAGGGGCGGGGGAGAGGGTCAGCGGTTTAAATTGCGATATGTCGGCAAGCAGAGCCTCAAGCCCTCACCCCCAACCTCTCTCCCGCTTTGCGGGACAGGGGAGACCCCAATCAGCAGTTCGTACGCCTCCGGTTTGCTCCCCTCTCCCGCTTGCGGGAGAGGGGCGGGGGTGAGGGCAAAGCGCCCCCAACACCGACCACACACAAACCAAGAACCAAAACCAAAGATGCGCCTCCCCACCCCCAACACCTGGCAATACCACCTGCTGCTCGGCGCCGCCGGCATGCTGGTACTCGGGCCACTCGGGGGCGTGGCGGCGGCCTACATGAACTTTTCGCTGGGGTTCTTCGTGGGCGGGCAGGTGCTGGCTGGCATCCTGGGGTCGGCGGTTACGGCCGGGTACGGCGCCGCCGGTCGGCACGGCGCCAATTACATCCAGACCGCCGCGGCGTCGGTGTCCGGCATGGGCGCGATGGCCGTGGTGATCCAGGCCATGCAGTGGATGGGCATGGCGCAACCGCCGTGGTGGCAACTGATCGGCTACATGCTCTGCATCGGCATGTATGGCGTGGGGGTGGGCATGCTCTACACCCCGTTGCTGGTGGATCGCATGCAGCTGACGTTTCCGTCCGGACTGGCCGTGGCCAACATCCTGCGCGCGCTGACCGATCGCGTGCTGCTGCGCCGGTCCATCGCGCGGCTGGCCGGCGGCATGGGCCTGGGCGTGCTGGCCAGCGTCGGCGCCACGCGCATCGCCTGGCTGGGCGCCATCGACCTGTCGGCGTCGACGTTCGGCGCTGGCATGATCGTCGGGGCACGCATTGGCATCGCCGCGCTGGTGGGTGGCCTGGTGGGCTGGGCGCTGACGCCGTACTTCGTGTCGATCGGCTGGCTTGCGCCCGGCGATCCTTATCGCAAGATCACGTTCCTGTTTGCGCTGGGCATGATCATGGGCGCGGCGGCGGTGGACGTGCTGCTGTTGCTGACGCGCGCCTGGCAGCGCTCGCGCCAGCGTGTGCCCGACGACGTGGCCGCCCGGCCGCAGCGCTGGATCGTGGCGTGGGTGGTGTTCTGGGGCGCGGCCGTGGTGGGCACCGGGGCGCTCTGGTTCGGGCAGCCGGTGGGCTACCAGTTGATGGCCGTGCTGCTGGTGCTGATCTTCGCGCTGGTCAATGGCATATCGGTCGGCATGGTCGACCAGAATCCGATCTCGTCGGCTTTCGTGCTGACCGTGATCCTGATGGCCGCGCTGGGTTTGCGCGAGCCGCATATCGGGTTGATTGCAGCTACGGTGCTGCTGGTGTCCACGGCCGAGGCGTGCGACATGCAGCAGGACCGCTCCACCGGCTGGCGGCTCGGTACCGACCGGATGGTGCAGTTCGGCTACCAGGTGGCCGGCATCGTGGCCGGTGCAGTACTGGCGGTGCTGCTGGCGCGCTTGTTCATGGATGCCTATCCGGTGCTCCGCCTCGACCAGACCGTGCTGCCGGCCGACCAGCAACCCGCGCGCTGGACGTCGGCCATGACCTACAAGTTCGTGGGCGCGCTGCGCAGCATGACCGAGGACCGGCCCTATCAACGGCTGGCCGTGTGGATCGGCCTGGCCATCGGGCTGGTCACTGAGATTCTGCGCAAGGCGATTCGTATGTCGGCCCGGTATCGCGCCTTCGCGGATCGCAGCCGAACAGGCAAGGCATGCGATTTCCTGCTCGATGCCGTGGTGCTGCCATCGCCTTATGCGTCGTCGTTCGGCGGCTTCGTCAACCTGCCCGCCTCCGCATGGTTCGCGGCTGGAGGCGTGCTGGCCAGCCTGGTGGAATGCCGCCCACGCCCCGCAGCGCAGGACGCGGCCTTGCCCGAGGACATGAGCACAACGTCGCTGGTGGGCGGGGGACTGATCGCCGGCGATGCGCTGGCCGCGCTGGGCTTCGGCATCGCCGGTTTGCTGGCGGTAATGAGCTGATCGGCTGACGCGTTGAGGCGTCAGATCACCGGCATCGACGCATTGGGGGGCTTGCGCGCCAGCAGCCCCGACAGCTTCTTCAACGCCATCGACAGTTGCGCGCGTTCCGCCACGCCGCCCAGCGAGATGCGAATCGCATTGGGTGGCGCCGCGCCATCGTAGAAGACCTCCGAAGCCGTGACGCGCAGCGATTCGTCCTGCGCCGCGCGGCTAAAGGCGGCCGACGACCAGTAGCTGGGCAACGGGTGCCAGACGTGGATACCGGACGGCGCATATGGGCCGGTGGCGGCCAGCCATTGCCGGGCGATCTGCTGACGCGCGGCCGCCTCGCTGCGAATGCCGGCCAGCAGTTCGGCGGCTGAGCCATCGCGAATCCACTGCGTGGCCAATGCCGTGGCAATCGGCGACGCCATCAGCGTGAGCGCACGCAACGCGCCGAGCATCGACTCGTGCAGTGTGCGATCGGGCGCCACCACATAGGCGGTGCGCAGCCCGGGGCTCAGACACTTGGCCAGCGTGGCGATATAGACCGTCTGCTCGGGCGCGATAGCGGCCAGCGGCGGCGGTGCATCGGGCGTCAGCAGCCAGTAGGGATCATCTTCGACGATCAGCACGCCATGTTGGCGCGCCACGCGGGCGATGTCGTGCCGCCGGGCCTCGGGCATCGTGTGCGTGGTGGGGTTCTGCAGCGTGGGGTTCAGGTAGATCAGTTGCACGTTGCCCGCGCTGCAGGCGGCGTCGAGCGCGTCGGGCCGCATGCCGTCGTCGTCGGTTGGGATGGTGACAACGTGCCGCCCCAGTTCGGCGGTGGCCCCGCGCACGCCCGGATAGATCAGCGGCTCGGCGGCCACGCCGGCGCCGGGGGCGGTATGGCACAGCATCAGCGCGGCCAGCGCCGATTGCGCGCCGGGGCTGGCGATCACGCGGTCGGGGGAGATGTCGCCCAGCATCGGGGCCAACCACTGCGCGCCGGCCACGCGATCAGGCAGGGTGCCGCCGCCGAGCTGATAGGTCATCAGCAGGTTGGCATCGGCGCGTAGAGTCACCTGCGCCAGCCCGCGCCGGAGCATGTCCGCGAAGTCGATGCCCTCGGGCGGCGGCGGCACGTTCATGCTCAGGTCCACCGCCTGGGCCAGCTCGAACGTCGGGGCGGCGATAAAAGTTCCGAGCGATCCGCGCGGTTCCACCAGGCCGCGTCGCCGCGCTTCGGCCAGTGCCCGGGTGACGGTGGTCAGGTCCACGCCCAGCAGGGCAGCCAATTCGCGCTGCGGAGGCAGACGGTCGCCAGGCGCCAGCAAGCCATCGGCCATTGCGCGCTCCAGGAAACCGGCGATCTGGGCATAGCGCGGCCCGCCTGCTGCTGCGAGCTGGCCAATCCAGCCGGGTTTGTCGTCGTCGGACGGAGTCTTTGTATGCAAGACAAGCCCTCATCTTGTATGGGTTTTGTCTTACCTTAGCATGCCGCGCAAGTCAGGCAAATCCATACAAATACCGGGATCTTGTCTGCATCCCCGCCTGTGCCCCTGTAAGAAGGTGTTGAAATGCGTGAGCAACCGGCCGACCCCAGACCCGTGCGTCGGCACCCCCCCTCGAAGCTGTCTCCCCGTCACTGGCTGTATGCCGCAACCCCGCTGGTCCTGACCGGATGCTCGTGGGACCTGCTGAACCCCAGCGGGTCCATCGGCGTGCAGACGCGCAACCTGATCGTGCTGGCCACGGCGCTGATGCTGCTGGTGGTAATTCCCGTGATCATCCTGACGCTGGTGTTCGCGTGGCGATACCGCGAGACCAACACCAAGGCCGAGTACGCGCCGCGCTGGTCGCACTCGACCAAGATCGAAGTGGTGGTGTGGGGCATCCCGTGCGTGATCGTGGCGATGCTGGGCATCATCATCTGGGACACCACGCACAAGCTCGATCCGTTCCGCCCGATCGAATCGAACGTGGCGCCGCTGGAAGTGGACGTGGTCGCGCTGGACTGGAAGTGGCTGTTCATCTATCCGCAATACGGCGTGGCGTCGCTGAACGAGCTGCCTATTCCCGTGGGTACGCCGATCAATTTCCGCATCACCGCCGAGTCGACGATGAACGCGCTGTTCATCCCGCGCCTAGGCAGCATGGTCTATGCGATGGCCGGCATGCAGACCAAGCTGCACCTGATTGCCGATGAGACAGGCGTGTTCGACGGCCGCTCCGCTGCCTACAGCGGCTCGGGCTTCTCCGACATGCATTTCCGCACTATCGCCACGTCGCGCGGCGAGTTCGACGCGTGGATCGCTCGCGCCAAGGCATCGGGCAATACGCTGGACGAATCCGAGTACCGAAAGCTGGAGCAACCCAGCAGCAAGGACCCCGTCACGGTCTATGCCCGCGTGGAACCGCGCCTGTTCCAGGGCGTGGTGGACCAGTACATGGCCAGCAATGGCGAGATCTGCCGGGCCGACAGCCCGGTCACGCTCGGCGCCATCGCCGGCGCCAACATGCCGCCGCTCCCGGCGCAGCAGACCATCCTGGAGCGCTAAACATCATGTTCGGAAAACTCTCTCTCGATGCCATCCCGCTGCACGAGCCCATCATCATGGGCACGCTGGTGGTGGTGCTGCTTGGCGGCGCCGCGCTGCTGGGCGCCCTGACGTACTACCGCAAGTGGGATTACCTGTGGCGTGAGTGGATCTGCTCGGTGGACCACAAGCGCATTGGCGTGATGTACATCATCCTGGCGCTGGTCATGCTGCTGCGCGGCTTTGCCGACGCCATCATGATGCGCACCCAGCAGGCCATCGCCGTGGGTGAAGCGGTGGGCTACCTGCCGCCGCACCACTACGACCAGATCTTCACCGCGCACGGTGTGATCATGATCTTCTTCGTGGCCACGCCTTTCATCCTGGGCCTGATGAACGTGATCGTGCCGCTGCAGATCGGCGCGCGTGACGTAGCCTATCCGTTCGTCAACTCGCTGAGCTTCTGGATGTCGGCGATGGGCGCGGTGCTGGTCATGATGTCGATGTTCGTTGGCGATTTCGCCGCCACGGGCTGGGTGGCCTACCCACCGCTGAGCGGACTGGGATACAGCCCAACGGTGGGGGTGGACTACTACATCTGGTCACTACAGATATCGGGGCTAGGCACCACGCTGACCGGCATTAACTTCATCGTGACGATCCTGCGCATGCGCGCGCCCGGCCTGAACCTGATGAAGATGCCCGTGTTCACGTGGACGGCGCTGATCACCAACATCCTGATCATCGCCATCTTCCCGGTACTGACCGCCACGCTGGCGCTGCTGGCCGCCGACCGCTACCTGGACATGCACTTCTTCACCAGCGAGCTGGGCGGCAACGCCATGATGTACGTGAACCTGATCTGGATCTGGGGCCACCCCGAGGTCTACGTGCTGATCCTGCCGTGCTTTGGCGCGTTCTCGGAGATCATCGCCACGTTCTCGCGCAAGCCGCTGTTCGGATACTCGTCGATGGTGTACGCCACCTCGTCGATTGGCGTGCTGTCGTTCTTCGTGTGGTTGCACCACTTCTTCACGATGGGCTCGGGTGCCAGTGTCAATGCGTTCTTCGGCATCATGACGTCGATTATCTCGATCCCCACGGGTGTGAAGCTGTTCAACTGGCTGTTCACGATGTACCGGGGGCGTATCCGCTTCCACTCGTCGACGCTGTGGACCATCGGCTTCATGGTGACGTTTGCGGTGGGCGGCATGACCGGCGTACTGCTGGCGGTGCCCGGCGCGGACTTCGTGCTGCATAACAGCCTGTTCCTGATTGCCCACTTCCACAACGTGATCATCGGTGGCGTGGTGTTTGGCTGCCTGGCCGCGATGACGTTCTGGTTCCCGAAGGTGTTCGGCTTCACGCTGAACGAGTTCTGGGGCAAGGTCGCGTTCTGGTGCTGGCTGATCGGCTTCTACCTGGCCTTCATGCCGTTGTATGCGCTGGGCCTGCAAGGCATGACGCGCCGCATGAACCACTACAACAACCCGGAATGGCAGCCGTACCTGATCGTGGCGCTGGTCGGTGCCGTGGTGATCGGCTGCGGCATCCTGGCCATCCTGTGGCAACTCTATGTCAGCGTGCGCGACCGTGACCAGAACCGCGACCTGACCGGCGACCCGTGGGACGGGCGCAGCCTGGAATGGGCCACGGCGTCGCCGGCACCGTTCTACAACTTCGCGCACGTGCCGAAGATCACCTCGCTGGAACAGCACTGGGACAACAAGGAAGCCGGCACCGCCTACGCGCAGCCCGCGCAGTACGAGGACATCCACATGCCGCGCAACACCCCCACAGGTTTCCTGGTGTCGGTGTTCGGTCTGGTGCTGTGCTTTGCGCTGGTCTGGCACATCTGGTGGATGGCCGGCTTTGGCCTGGCCGCGATGATCTTCACGTTCATCGCCCGCGCCTACGACCGTGACGTGGATTACTACGTGCCCGCCGCCGAGGTGGAGCGCATCGAGCGCGCACGCTTCCAGCAACTGAAGGGGGCCAACTGATCATGACGACGACCCTGAAGCTACGCGTCGACGCCGCCGAGGTGCCGCACGGCACCGTGCCGGCTGCCCAAGCGCACGACCACGATCACGCGCATCACGCCCAACAGGCGGAGTCCAGCCTCAAGCTGGGTTTCTGGATCTACCTGATGAGCGACTGCCTGATCTTCGCGTCGCTGTTTGCCACGTTCGGCGTGCTGGTGCACGGCACGGCCGGCGGCCCGACCGGCCGCGAACTGTTCGACCTGCGCTTTGTGCTGGTGGAAACAATGCTGCTGCTGACCAGCAGCCTGACCTTCGGCGTGGCCATGCTGAAGCTGCACGAAGGCAAGCACGGCAAGGGCGATCCGCAGGCGGTAATCCGCTGGCTGGTGCTGACCTTCGCACTGGGCGCGGCCTTCGTGTGCATGGAAGTCTATGAGTTCCGTGAACTGCTGCACGAAGGCGCCGGCCCGAATCGCAGCGCCTACCTGTCGGCGTTCTTCATGCTGGTGGGCACGCACGGGCTGCACGTCAGCGCCGGCCTGCTGTGGATCATCGTGATGGTCAACCAGGTGCAGGTGTTCGGGCTGGACGCCGTCGTGCGCCGCCGCCTGGCCTGCTTGAGTCTGTTCTGGCATTTTCTGGACCTGGTGTGGATCTTCGTGTTCACGGTCGTCTACCTGCGGGAGTTCCTCTGATGTCCCATTCACAACACGCCCATGCTGCATCCCATGAAGCTGTCCACGATGCCTCGCATGGCAGCCTGCGCAGCCACCTGATCGGCTATGCGCTGTCGCTGGTGCTGACCTTCCTGTCGTTCGGTGCCGTGATGGGCCGCGTGCTGACGCCGCGTGCCGGCCTGGTGCTGATCGTGGCGCTTTGCATCACGCAGTTGCTGGTGCAACTGGTGTTCTTCCTGCACCTGGGGCCGCGCCGTGGCCAGCGCGGCAATACGGCGATCTTCGCGTGCACGGTGTTCCTGATTGCGATTGTCGTGTCGGGGTCGCTGTGGGTCATGCACAACGCCAATCTGAACATGATGCCGATGCAGTCCCTGCCCGCTGGGGCGAGCGCGGGACGCTGAAGCATCTGTACCGGGCTCGGGCTGGGACCGGTTTTTGACAGGACAGACGTGCAAGCGCGCACGGTCTGTCCTTTTTTGCTTGTCCGGCCCGGGTGGCGTCCGTCATTTGACGATGAGCACGCTGATCTTGCCGTCGGGCTCCAGGTACATCGCCTTGACTTCGCGTATCGACTCCAGGCCTTTCTCGCGCAGTTGCGAATCCAGTTCCTCGTCGGTGATCGTGTGGCGTTCCAGGTTCTTCACCACCTTCTGGCCATCGCGCACCAGCAGCACCTTGGGCGGATCAACAAAGCGCCGGATCGCCTTCGATCTCCATGCGCCCAGGTCCAGCAGACGGTTCCATCCAACCAGCGTGGAAACCAGCAAGGCAGCGTCGGCCACGCTGTCGCCCTTGCCAGCCATGCCGTTCTGCGCGGCATCGGCCACGATCACGATGATCAGCAGGTCGGCAATGCCAAGCGATCCGATGTCGCGGCGCGCAACAAAGCGGAATAGCAGGAACAGGAACCAGTACATCAGCGTACCGCGCACCACGGTTTCGAGTGGCGAGATGGTGAAGCCAAGAAGCGAATGCAAGTCGACGGACAGGACCATGCGGATTGGCGCGGTGTTGTGCCAGTCTCCATGGTATGGATTACCGCGCGCCGACGTCGACGGCGCTTGTCCGATCCCACTGTCGGGCGCTTCCTACGCGCCGGCTGCGCGCGACAGGCGCTGGACCTTGCCGTGTCCGGCGCCCGTCACCCCGCGGGTTGGCTGCGTCAGGCCGGCGGTGTGCCCTCCTTGAAGCACGCCTTGAGCTGGCTGCGCAGCTCGGGGGAGTCCTGGTGCTCGTGCACCTGAACGGCATGCTGCACGGCTGCCTCCAGCAGCTCGTCCTCCGAATCGGCGCTCAGCGCGACCGTGCAGTTCTTCTCACTGGGAAATTCGCGGCAATCGATGTATTTGCGTCCCATGGCTGCCTCCTGGCGCGAAGTATGGTCGCGCCAGATCCAGTATAGGGCGCAGGGATTTGCGCGGCCGCCCTGCAGGCATCGGCAAATCCGGCTACCCTGTCGCGTCTTTCCCCCAGCCACGCCCACAGGAAAAAAAGCCATGACCCAATCACTCAGGATCGACTTCGTTTCGGATATCGCGTGCCCGTGGTGCGCCATCGGGCTGTCGTCGCTGATGAAAGCGCTGGAGCGCACCCGCGACGTGGTGGATGCCGAAGTGGTGATGCACCCGTTTGAACTGAATCCGCAGATGGGTCCGGAGGGCGAGCCGGTTGTCGATTACATCGCCAAGAAGTACGGCCGTACGCCGGAGCAGATCTCCGAAACCCAGAAGATGATCCGCGAGCGCGGCGCGTCGGTGGGCTTCACCTTCGGGCCGCGCAACTTCATCTACAACACGTTCGACGCGCACCGCCTGCTGCAGTGGGCAGCCACGCAGGGCAAGCAGCTGGCGCTCAAGCAGGCGCTGCTGCAGGCGTACCACGGCGACGGCAAGGACCCGAGCAACCACGCGGTGCTGCTGGAAGCCGCGCAGGCGGTGGGTCTGGACGCCGCCGAGGCTCGCCAGGTGCTGGACGGTGACGCCTATGCCGACGAAGTGCGCGCCGAGGAGCGCGAGTACCAGGGCATGGGCGTCCAGTCGGTGCCGTCGGTCATTTTCAACAACCGGTACCTGGTGACGGGCGGCCAGCCCGTGGAAGCGTTCGAGCAGGCCATCCGCGAGATCGCGCAGGAAGCCCAGGCTCAGAAGTGATGGCGCACGCCGACCATCGCGCCCACGCGCGTGCTGCGGCTCACATCGGTGACCGGCGTGCCGGCCCAGTACTCGGTCTCGCGCCCCACCGTGCCGCCACGCGCGTGCACCACGTCGGCTTCCAGGTACAGGCTGGTTCGCTTGGAGAAGGCGTAGTCGGCCACGAATGCCAGGCTGTCGGCATTGCCGCCGCCCAGGTGCACGGGAGTGTTCTGGAACTGCGTGGTGACATCGCCTGATTGGCGATAGTGGTAGTAGGCGCCGGACAGGTGCAGCGCGGGAGTCAACTGGTAGCCCAGTCCCGCAAACGAGATGTTGAAGCGTGCGTCGCCCGCTGACTCGCGTCGACCCATGTGCCCCAGATAAGCCGTGGTCTTGCCCATGGTGTACGAGCCGCCCGCCGAGTAGTTGCGCACCGTGTCGGCGCCATCGTCGCTGCGGCGCTGGTCATACGCCACGCCCAGCGCCAAGGCGCCCTGCTGGTACTTCACGCCGCCGCCCAGCGTCGTGCCGCGATTCATGCTGCCCGGCTGCTCGCCGGCACCGTAGTCGAGCTGGACTGAAAACGGCCCCACCGTGCGCTGATACACCACGCTGTTGTTGATGCGGTAATCCTGGAAAAAGATGTCGCCGCCGATGTAGAGCGGGTCTGACCAGAAGTTGCCCCACCCCTGGTCCAGCGGATCGAACGCCCAGCCAATGTTGTTCAGTGCGTTGTACTGGCGGCCGAACGTGAGGCTACCCCAGTCACCGCTTAGGCCCACCCATGCCTGGCGCCCAAAGAAACTGTCATAGGCCGCGCGGCCGTCGTCGCTGTTAAAGCCGGTTTCAAGCTGGAAGATGGCATGGTTGCCGCCGCCAAGATCTTCCGATCCCTTCAGGCCAAAGCGGCTGCCGACCATGCCGCCCGACACCAGAGCAACCTGGTCGTGATGGCGGCCATCGACATTCGAGGTGTATCGCACCGCCGAGCTGACGATGCCATACGAGGTCACGCCAGGATCGGCGAAAGCAGCGCAAGGCAACAGCCCGGCCGCGAGCAGCCAAAGGCTGGCTGGTTTCTTCACGAATTGTCCTCCGGAATACGGATCCGCCCGGCGCGCGCAGGCACCGGGAAGGTTCAGTTCAGGCAACTACCTGAGGGGTTCCAGTCCCGCGCAGAAGTCTTTCGAGAGAAAGTGCGCAGGGCGTTATCCGGGATGCGCGCAGCGGCGCAGCGCCTGGATCGAGGCATCGAAGCTGGTGGCGAATGCTGTGAGCGGGCACAGGCAAGCCAAAGGGGGGCGGGCGCGAAGCCCTTTTGTGATGTTTCGCCGGTGCCCACTTCGACAGCGACAAGGCCGAAAAACCGGCGATGCCAGGCGGGGCGAAAGGCGCGTAGTTTACCGCATCCGTTGTTGATCGCTCAAATGTGGCGGTATCGCCATGCCCAGCGCATTCAGACGACTGACTTTAGGAATCCTTCTATGTCGTCTTCATCGACACCCCAGTAGCCTCTAACGCTAAGGGCTATCCTCGGCCCTCTGCCAAGTGGTTTGGTATGACCCCCAGACCACGCATTCCTCCTTTCCCCCGGCCGTTGCATAGCGGCGTCGGGGGATTCTTTTTTGGGCTATGTCCTGAGCCCGTGCTCACTCGCATAGTCATAGAGCTCCAAATCGGTTGGGTCAATCAGCCATTCACCGGCCTTGCCGTTTGGCGCCGCGGCCGATCCCGTGGAAGAATTTTTAAAACTACGCTTAGCGCTTGGGTACGAGATCCGAAGACGTGGTCGTCAGATCCATCAACTTCGGAAAAAGCAGAAAGTACAAGGTCTGACTCCGCAGCGCACCTGCATGGCTGGATCGGCGTTACCTGAATAGAAGTACGAATAACCGACGATTCTTCGGGGCGCACACCATGAAAACCAAACGTGTCATGTTGGCTGACGATCATCCGCTCATCGTGTTCGGCGTGCGCGAGATGTTGTCCCGGACGCTTGGCTTCACGGTGGTTGCCGAGGCCAATGATCCGCACGCGTTAATGGAACATCTTGCACGGACCGAGTGCGATGTCCTGATTACCGATCTTTCAATGCCTTCCGATAATGCACCGGACGGCCTGGCGCTCATTAGTGCGACACGCGCACGATTCTCGAAGGTGAAAATCGTAGTGCTGACCATGCTGGAAAATCCCGGCCTCAGCATGCGCAAGGCCGGTGTACTGTCCCTGCTGAACAAGCGCGACGACATGCAGGAGAACGCGCGGCACGTGCGGGAGGTCAGCGAGAAATACCAGGCCCAGGTTTCCTATATGCCAAGCGTGGGCATGTTTCCCATTACGATGGTGCTCGGGAATCTACGTATCGCGCCGCTGCAGCTGATGGCGCTGGGTCACCCAGCAACCACGCATGGCCATGCCATGGGGTGGTGGAAGAGGACTATGTTGGCGATGAGGCATGCTTTAGCGAGAAGCTGCTGAAACTACCTTCGGATGGTATGCCGTACCGCCCACCCGCTGCCATGCTCGATCTGAGCCTTTCGCAGAAGTCCACGGGCTCGAATGTGGTGAAGATTGCCGTTGCGGCCACCACCATCAAGCTGAACCCGACGCTGTTTGCTGCCTGCGCGACAATTGCCCGCAACGCAAAGTGCGCTGTCGAATCCCACTTCCTGGTGGGTCAAGCGACTGGCCTGGCTTTTCCGCAGATTCGCAATCTGGTGCGACGCCTGGTTGGCGATTCAGCGGTAGTGCACAAGCATCAAAACTACGGATGATTACATGCGCGTCAGCTCGGAATGTGACATGTTTTTGAATCCGTTCCCGTTCGGCAATACGAACCCCATCATCGATACGGTGTGGGCAGGCTTGGTCGGTATTTGTAAGACCGGCCGCGAAGTGCACGAACATATCGACGAAGGCATGTTCCGCCGGCTGGGATTCCCGGAGTGGACTATTACCAGGACCACCGAAGAGTACGTGACCGCGGCATTGCGTCTGATCGAGAATGCGGAGGAACGACGTGCAATGAGCGTGGCGCTTGCCGCGCCGCAGGCTATTGAGAAGCTGATTTTTAAAGGGCGGCCGGAAATACTTGGGGAACGCGTGCAGGAACTGTGGGAAGCCAAGCTGCCAATGCCGAGCACGAAGGCGGCCAAGTCAAAGAAGGACTGAGCACTTTTGAAGTAGCGATCGGGCACGGCATGAGCCGTGCCCGATTTGCATTGCGTCAGACTATGATGTTTAGCGCGCAGCCACCGGCTCCGGCATTGCCGACGAATGGTGGTGTGCAATCAGCCACTTGCCGTCTTTCCACTCGTACACGTACGTGTAGCGGGCATGCACGGTCTTGCCATTTGCATACTTGAACGTGTAGTTGCCCACGTCCTGCGCCACATTGCAGCCGATGCGGATGAAGCGGTCGTCAATGGTGCCTTGCGGCTTGTTCTTGAGGAACTTGACGAAGTAGTCCTTGATCTCCGTCGGGTTGGTGCGTGCCTGGTTCGACACGGTCGGCAGCAGCACGCCGTCAGGCGCGTAGTTGGCCAGGACCTTGTCGGGATCGCCAGTGCGCAGCGAGTCGTTCCAGCGGTCGAACAGCGAGGCGATCTGCTGTTCGGTTGCCGGTGCGCACACCTGCGGCGACTTCGTCTGCGCCGCTGCGGGCATCGAAATCAAGAGGGCGCTTGCGGCGATGGAGAGGAGGGAAGCGGCACCAACGTATTTCATCGGGATATTCCTGTATTCAGACTGGTCGTCGCACCTGGTGGCGCGGTACCGGTGAATCGGCACAGGTTTATTCTCGGCGTCGAAGGTTAACCGCGGGCCGTGCGTTCGATGAAGCGATCCTGACGAAAAGATGAACGGAAGATGAACAGGATGTAATGACGATGTTGCAATGCCTGGACGCTCACGGCGTGTCGTCGATCCGGTAGCCAAGGCCCCGTACGGTCTTGAGCAGCGGCAGCGCGTGGCCATCGTCGATTTTGTTGCGCAGGCGGCGCACGTAGACATCGACGATATTGGTCAGCGGATCCTCGTTGGCGCCCCATACGTTCGACAGAATGCGCTCGCGGCTGAACACGCGACCGGGTGCGCTCATCAGCAGTTCCAGGAAGGCCAGCTCCTTGGCGGTCAGCGAAATGGCGTTGCCGGCGCGTGTGACCTGCATGCGGTCGCGGTCGAGCACAAGGTCGGCCACCTGGAGCTGTTGCGCCTTGGCTTGCTGCTCGCGGCCGCGCCGGAGCAGTGCCTCGATGCGCGCCAGCAACTCCTCGAATGCGAACGGCTTGGTGAGATAGTCGTCGGCCCCGAGTTTCAGCCCGGCCACACGGTCGCCCACGTCGCTGAGTGACGTGAGCATCAGGATTGGCACGTGATTGCGTTCGGCGCGCAGGGTCTGGCACAGCTCCAGGCCGTTGATGCCCGGAAGCATCAGATCGAGCAGCAGGATGGAGGCATCGCCTTGACGCGCCATGTCCAGCCCCTCGGGGCCGGTGCGCGCTAGCTGGACGAGGTAACCCTCGGCACGCAGGCCGCGTACCAGGAAATCGGCTACGCGGACGTCGTCTTCAATGACCAGGATGTTCATGGCGTGGGAGATACTTGGGCGGTGACCACGGCGTGGTCAACCGGAAGTTCGATGCATGCGCGGGTGCCCTGGGGCTCTGCCTGGGCCAGCGTGATGCGGCCATGATGGGCATTGACGATGGCCTGCGCAATCGACAGCCCGATGCCGGTGCCATCGGCCCGGTGTGCGCGGGCGCGCCGGCCCCGGACAAAGCGTTCGAATACCAGTGCAAGTTCATCGGCATCGATACCGATGCCACGGTCTTCCACTTCGATCTGTACGCCGGTGGGGACTGGCTTGCACCGCAGGCACACGGTACTGCCGCGCGGCGAGTAGCGGATGGCGTTGTCGAGCAGGATCACAATGGCCTGCCGTAGCCGTTCCGCATCGGCCATGACCATGATGCCTTCGGCGTTTTCGAGCGATTGCAACTGGATGCGGACGTCATGCCCGGCGCCCAGTGCATCGGCAAAGTCGGCGGCGTCCTGCAACAGTGGCAGCAACGCGACGCTGCGCGGCTGCATGACGAGCTGGTCGGCCTCGGCTCTCGCAATCAGTAGCAAATCATTGATATGGCCGGTCAACTGCTGCGCGGCGCCGACGATGTGCTGTAACGCCTGGCGATATTCCTGTGCCGGCTTCTCGCCGCCGCGCAACGCGATCTCGGCTTCGCCACGGATGGCCGTGGTTGGCGTGCGCAGCTCGTGGCCCAGGTCCGCGAACAGTTGGCGACGGCGCTGGTCGATGTGCTGGAGCGTTTCGTGCGCGGAACTCAGTTCGGCCGTGCGGGCCTGCACAGCTTCTTCCAGGCGCCGGCGCGCGGCATCGGCATCGCTGCGGTGCTGTTGCAGTTCGGCGGCCATGGCGTTGAAGCCTTCGGCCACATGCTCGAACTCGTCGCCCGAGCGGATCGGCATGCGGTAGTCCAGCGCACCGGCCCGCAGCGCCCCGACGCCTTCCAGCAATTGGTCCAGCGGCCGCTTGAGCCGGCGCCCGAGGTGCCAGGCCAGCACGATGGCGGCCAGCAGCGTCACGGCCGCCATGGCGAACGCCTGGGCGCGCACGCGGTCTAGCCCGCGCTCTGTAGCCGCGCGTGCCACCGGTACGGCTGCGCGCTGGCGATTGATCGCGCCATAGAGCAGCTCACGCAGATCGCGGCCGCGTGCCTTGTCGAAAACGTCGTTGAGTTCGTCCCACACCCCCGCGAAGTCCGCATCGCGTGGCAGTGGCTGCAGGGCCAGCAGCCGGTTCTCGACGGCGACGATGTTGTCGCCAAGCAGTTCCGTCATGCTGGCCAGTCCGTTGACATCGAACGGAACAGGCACGCCGTCACGCGCGGTGATCTGGCTCCAGAGTTCGATGTCGCGCTGCGCCAGCTGTTGCAGCTTTGCGGCGCCCTGCTTCATGTTCGCCAGCACGCGGTCACGCACCTCGGGCGACGCATCGGCATCCATCAGCCGCTGCGACGCCCACACGCGCAGCCGCTGCTTATTGGCGGAAAGGTCCAGCAGTTCGGACAGGATGTCGCTGGCCAACCGGCTATGCTGCGCATAGTCGTTGACACGATTGGCGCCCAGGTAGACGAAGCCGGCCTGCACGCAGACCAGCGCAACCAGCAGGGCAAAAGCCAGAGAAAGGCGAAAGCGGAACATGGCGGAATCGAGAGTCGCGCGCGGCCAGGGTTGTGCATAGACCCGGAAGGCCGCGCCCCGTTCCGTATCGCCTTCCGGCGCGGGGTCAGACTTCCTTCGTCATCGCCTTGAAGTCGATCCACTGATCGAACTGTTCATTTGTTACGTGACCTGAATCAATGGCGGCTTCGCGTAGCGACAGGTTTTTCTTGACCGCCAGCTTGGCGATCTCGGCGGCCTTGTCATAGCCGATATGCGGATTCAGCGCGGTCACCGACATCAGCGAGCGTTCCAGCAATTCCTGGATGCGGGCACGATCCGGTTCCACGCCTTCCACCATATGCTCGGCGAAGCTTGCTGCAGCATCGGCCAGCAGCGTCACTGATTGCAAGAGACTGTAGACGATCACCGGCTTGTATGCATTGAGCTCCAGCGTGCCCAGGCTATTGGCCAGCGTGACCGTGGTGTGATTGCCGATCACGCGGCAACAGACCATCGCCAACGCTTCAGCCTGCGTCGGATTGACCTTGCCGGGCATGATCGACGACCCCGGTTCGTTGGCCGGCAACTGCAGCTCGGCAAAGCCGGCGCGCGGGCCGGAGCCCAGCAGCATGAAATCGCGTGCGATCTTCAGGAACGACGACGCCGTGGTGTTGAGCGCGCCCGACAGATCGGCCAGCGCATCGTGCGCGGCCTGCAGCGCGTAGCGGTTTGCGGCGGGTTCGAACGGCAGGCCGGTATAGGCGGCCAGTGCGCGGGCGAAGGCCGAGGCAAAGCCCTGCGGGGCGTTCAGCCCGGTGCCCACGGCGGTGCCACCCTGCGCCACCGGCATCGCGCGCAGCATGGCTTGCTGCAGGCGCGACTGGGCATCGGACACCTGCGTCATGTATCCGGAAAATTCCTGGCCCAGCGTCAGCGGCACGGCATCCTGCAGATGGGTGCGGCCGACTTTCACGATGTCGGAGAACGCTTCCACCTTCTTTGCGAAGGTCTGTTGCAGTTTCTCTAGCGACGGCAGTAGTGTCTGCTGGATGGCGCGGGTAGCGGCGATATGCATCGCCGTGGGGAAGCTGTCGTTCGACGACTGGCTGGCGTTGACGTGGTCGTTCGGGTGCACCGGCTTCTTGCTGCCCACTTCGCCGCCAAGCATCTGGATCGCGCGGTTGGAAATGACCTCGTTGAGGTTCATGTTGGTCTGCGTGCCGGAGCCCGTCTGCCAGACCGACAGCGGAAACTCGGCCGGCCACTTGCCGGCGATGACTTCCTCGGCGGCTTTTTCGATGGCGTCGGCCACTTCGGGCTTGAGCACGCCCAGTTCACGGTTGGCGCGTGCGGCGCACAGCTTCAATACCGCGAACGCCTCGATCAGCGCGGGCGGCATCTTCTCGCTGCCGATGCGGAAATTCTGACGCGACCTTTCGGTCTGCGCACCCCAGAGATGGTCGGCGGGGACGGCAACGTCGCCCAGGCTGTCTTTCTCGATACGGGTGGCGGTGGACTTCTCGGACATGGGACGGGCTCCTTCAGGAAAGAGGTCACAGCGGGAATCTGAGAGGGACCTAAAGGATAGCCGCCCGGTGGCATATGCGCCGCATAGCCCTGCCGCCGGCGCGTGCTTGTGCGTGGACCGGCGGTGGTTGCCTGGCAGGGCCTGCGGCGCGAGCCGCGTGGTGAGCGCGCCGTTACGCGATCACGCAATCACGCGGTCAGGCGGTCATCTTGAGGCACATCTCCATGCAGGCCGTGCACGCCTTGGCGCATTCCTGGCAGTGCCAGTGGTCGTGCCGCTCGCATTCTTCCTTGCACCACTTGCATACTTCGGCGCAGTCCTCGCAGACCAGCGGCGCGAATTCGCTGTTGCGCAGCATGTACGACGCCGCCAGGTTGGCGATGCCCGCGCAGTCCATGTCGAGTGCGATGCAGCGCGCCATCTTGCGGGTGTCCTGTTCTTCCAGGCACGCGGCGGCGCACTTCAGTGCAGCGGCGGCGGCGGCATTGCACGCGGCGATACAGTCGGCGTAGCGCTTGAAGTTTTCCTGCACGTTGGGTCGAATCATCGGTGTCCTCCTAGGGGGATAAGTGGTAGGCAACCGTTATCCACAATAGCAGGCATGTGGCGACTATGCCGGGTCACTGGGGCGTGCGCCGCTTTCACGGGCGTGCCGCCGGACTGTTCTACAATGGCCGCCTCTGCCAAGTTCTCTGCTGACTGCCGTGCTGCCATGCAAATTGCGTGATGGCCGGCGAAGCGCACAGAAGGCGGCAGTTCACGACTCAGGCAGTGAAAGGACAGCATCATGGGTGAGGCAAAACGGCGGGGTACGCCCGAGGAACGGGCGCAGCAGGCACAAGCACGCGTCGACGCGCTACGGCCCGCGCAGCTGGTCTGTGGATCATGCAAGACGGCATTCACCAATTTCGACGCCATCCCGGCGCCGGGGCTGCATGGCATCGATGCCGTATTCGGCGGCCAGTGCCCGAATTGCGGCAATGACGTGGTGGTGTTCAGGGGCGAATCGAAGGCCGTGGCCGAAGCGATGCTGGCCTACGAGCGGATGATGGGCGAGAACGCCAAGCTGGGTTACCAGTCGGCCGACGGGCGCCATGTGCCGTTCGACGCCGACGCGCCCCAGGCGTCGGACGCTTCCGACGAATCTACGAAACACTGAGCACCAAGCACTGACCCACTCTCCACCGCACCCGGCGGCGGCTTTCAGCGCCGAAAGTCGTCGCTGGCCAGCGTCAGCAACTCCGCCGGGCCGATCTCGTACCGCCCACGGCCCAGTGCCTTGGCGCGATACAGCAGCACATCGGCCATCCGCATCAGCGCCTCTTCGCTGAGCGGCGCGCCCTGGTACAGGGCCACCCCGATGCTGACGTCCACATCGGTCGTCACGCCGTCGAAATAGAACTGCCTCCCCACCGATTCCAGGATGGCTTCGGCCACTCGCCGGGCCGCAGTTGGCGTATCGATATCCGCCAGGATGACCGCGAATTCATCGCCGCCCAGCCGGGCCACGTGATCCTGCTTGCGTACGCAGCGACGCAGCCGCAGCGCGAAAGACTGAAGCAGCAGGTCGCCGGTGGCATGGCCATGGGTGTCGTTGACGGCCTTGAAGCGGTCCATGTCCAGATACAGCAACGCCATCAGACGATTCTCGCTGCGGACCAGCGCCATGGCGTCGCGCAGGTGCGCCTCGAACGCGCCGCGATTCTGCAACTGGGTCAGGTGATCGGTCTGCGACAGATGCGCCAGGCGCTGTGTCTCCAGCTTGCGCTGCGTAATGTCCTCCACGTGGATGTGTACACCTACCACCTGCTTGCCGTCCTCGCTCCATTCGGGACGATAGGTGGTTTCCATCCAGTGAGGGTGCGGATGCGCGAACTCGCCCTCGAAGCTGATCACGCTGCCGGCCCGCGCCCGCTGCAGATGGGGCTGGGCGCGCAGGTAGCGTTCCTCGCCTATCAGCTCGCGCACGGTCATGCCGCGAATCCGATCCACCGGCAAGCCGAACGCGCGCTCGTAGGCCGCGTTGTTGAAAACGTAGCGCTCGTCGTTGTCGATGAAGGCCAGCAGCACGGGCAGGGTATCGGTCACCGCGCGCAGCCGGCGTTCGCTGCGGGCGAGCTGTTGGCCGCGCTGGCGCACGTCGCGCATCAGGCGGGTGAACGCGCGCGTGACATCGCCGATCTCGTCGCGCTGGGGTTGCGGCAGCCGTTCAAAGGCATCCACGTCGCTGGCACTGTCGCGCACCACCTGGTGCAGGCGGGACAGCGGCATGAGAAGGCGACGCAGGGCCAGCCAGATCAGCAGTGCCACCACGGCCAGCACGATGCCGGACATCATCAGGAAGCGCCGCTGCATCTGGCGCAGCGGCGCATAGGCCTCCCGTGCAGGCAGCACGGCCACCAGTTCCCATCCCGTGGTGGCCATGATCCGGCGAGCGATGACGGGCCGCGTCGGGGTCAGGAATTCAAGAGGCGCGGTGCGGTCGTCGACGCCGCAGGTATTGCCGGTGATCGGGGCCGGCCGGTTGGCCTGGGCAGGGTCCGGATGCTGGATGTACACTGGCGCCGCGCCGGCCGACACCAGGCAATAGAAGCCCGTGATGCCCAGCCGGCTATGGCCGATTTCCACCAGGAAGTTGGAATGCGCAAGGTTCAGCCAGCCCGCGACCAGGCCCATGAATTCGCCCGATGGCGACAGGATGGGCACCGCGAGCAGTACGCCCATCGAACCATCGGTCCGTGCCCGCAGCGGCGCGGCCACCACGAAGTTGTGGGTACGCACGGCCTCGCGGAAGTAGGCACGGTCGCTGATGTCGGCCGGCGCGCCGCCGTTCATGGTCAGCAGGCTGCCGCGGGCGTCCGCTACCAGGATGGAATCGAACGCTTCGGGCGTAGGCACCGAGCGCGTCACTACATCCTTCATGCGGCTGCGCAACGTGTCGCGGGACAAGCTCGGCGCCGCTGCCAGCGCCCCGCTCAGTTGCGGCGCCAGGTGCGTCAGCATGACGATGCGGTCTTGCATCGCCGTGTCGAGCTGGTCCACGGACAGCTTGACGATGGACTCCTGCTGGTTCTGCAGCACGTCTTCCAGGTCGCCCTGGGCGTAGTAGAGCGATCCCAGCACGATGCCGGTGCCCAGCACGGCGGCAAGCACCGTGGTGATCAGCGCAATGCGCGCCTTGAGCGATGGCAGTAATCGAGGCATGTGTTCCGGGGCGATACGGGCGCGCGGCGTGTGGCAACTGACCGCCTTGGGTGTGGCGTTGCTGACGGGCGCGAAGGTACGACTAGGCGTGAGAAAGGTATCACGGCACACCCGTTCCAATCAGCCCGGACTTTCCGGGTTGACAGCCTCGGGTTGACGGCCACGGGTGCACGGAGTCGCTGCCAGGCGGCACGCAGAAACGGGTACGCTCCGGCCAAAATAAAACCCGGCTGACGCCAGGGCGGCAGCCGGGTTTCGCGGGAGCGGGGGCGCTCAGGTATTCGAGGTGACGGCCATGGGTTCTTCCGCACCGGTCGGATTGTGCAGCCGCCGGTACAGGTCGTCGATGCGGGAGCGGCTGCTTGCCAGCTCCTCGCGGCCCTGCTCGGTGAGCAGATAAACGCGTCCGATGCCGTCACGCAGGACGCTTTCCAGATAGCCTTCCATCTGCAGCGCGCGCAGCAAAGGTCGTACGGTGCCGATGTCTACCTGGAATCCGTATTCCATGAGCATTTCTGCAAGCATGGCCACGGTGGCGGGCACCTCCATGGCGAATTGCATGACGTAGACGCGGGCTAGCAAGCCGAGGAACTGTCGTTTCATGTGGCAGGCAACGCAAAACCAGGGGTGGCGGTTGACGCAAGAATGCAACGTGCACGAAGCGCCCCATCCCTGCAACGCTCCGCAGTCGCTACGATACGTGATTTACGACGCCAGAAAAAAAAGAAGCCGCCAGTTGCCTGGCGGCTTGTCGGGAATGCGTCGGAGGGGTCAATTAACTCTGGCGCAGGGCAGATTTTAATAGAACTGAATACGCCATGTCACGCCCTGTGGTAGTGCCCCCTACCTCGGGGGGGTGATTCCGAAAGCCATTCGAAAGCGATATTGCGGCGAAAACGCAACAAAGGTGAATTTTGCCCCGCTTTTGGGCGTGAAATAGGTCTTTTTCTGCATATCGATGTCGCGCAAACGGCGGCAATCCGCGCCGGCCGCATGTCCGCTTACAGCCAGCCAGCAAGCCGGATTTGGGCTGAAATAGGCGTCATGGGCCATGAGGAACAACGCCTGAATTCCATGAACCGCTGTACCCGTAGCATTACCGCAACGGTTTGACGTATTCAAACCGGATCATTGCCTCAACCACACCAATGAAGCCCTCCGACCTGTTCCGCCTCCTGCTGCTCGCCGCCATCTGGGGAGCCAGTTTCCTCTTCATCCGGATCGCCGCCCCCGTGCTGGGTCCGTTTCCGACGGCATTCTTCCGTGTGCTGGTGGGCGCCGTGACGCTGGTGGCCTGCCTGCCAATGCTGGGCGTGAAATGGGATATGAAAGGGAAATGGCCCGCCGTCGTCATGCTCGGCATCATCAATTCGGGCATTCCGTTCGTGATGTATTCGGTTGCCGCGCTATGGCTGCCGGCTGGCTACTCGGCCATCTTCAACGCCATGACGCCGCTGATGGGCGTGGTGATCGGGTCACTGTTCTTTGCCGAAAAGCTCACGCGCGCCAAGGCGGCGGGGGTGCTGATGGGTTTGGCGGGCGTGGCGGTGCTGACGCGCACCGGGCCGGTGGTGTTCTCGCACGACGTCTTGCTGGGTGCGTTGGCCTGTCTGGTGGCCACGTCGTGCTATGGGCTGGCGGGTTTCCTGACGCGCCGCTGGATTACCGCGAAGGGCGGGCTCGATGCCCGGCTGGTGGCGGGCGGCAGCCTGATCGGTGCGGCGCTGTTCCTGTTCCCGTTCAGCGTGGTGGCCTTGCTGCGCGAAAACACGTTGCCGGCGGCGGGGATGGGGGTTTGGGCCAGCATGCTCGGCCTGGGCATGTTCTGCACGGCCATCGCCTACGTGCTGTATTTCAAGCTGATCGCCAACCTGGGGCCGGTCCGGTCGCTGACCGTGACCTTCCTGATTCCGCCGTTCGGCATCGTCTGGGGCTGGATGTTCCTGGGCGAAACGCTGTCGTGGGCGCATGCCGCCGGGATGCTGCTGATCGGCGTGGCCGTCTGGCTGGTACTGCGCCCGGCCACGCCGGCACCTGCGCCGGCCGTGGCCCGGTCATGACGGAAGGCGATCAGCGGCGATAGTAGCCGCGGTCGTAGCCATGGTCATAGCCGCGGTCGTGCTGGTGCCAGGCGTGATATTCGCGACGGTCGTACCAGCGGTGGCCATCCCAGTAGCGTTCGCCGTGCCAGCCAATGACAACGGCCGGCACGGGGGCGATCACCACCGGCGGGGCCGGGCGGTACACCACGGGCGGCGGGGGCGGCGGCGCCACATAAACCGGGCGGGGCTGGACGTAGACAGGCGGGGGTGCGGCGTAGACCGGAGCCGGGGCGACGTAGACCGGTGCTGGCGCAACAGGCACGCCCAGGTTCACGTCGACGTCGACGCGCGCCATGGCGGCGGTGGAAGTGGCCAGCGCGGCGGCGCCGGCAAGGAAAAGAGAAACGGACAGGAGGCGCTTGTTCATCGTAATCACCATGGGTGGGGTGCTATGACTCCACTTTACCCATCTGGCGTATTACGGTTTGCACGCCTTTGTAACGGCACTTGGCGTTTGTGTAAGAAACGTCCGAGTTACTTGTGGACCACTCCCGTGGCGGTTTCCACGTTAGCCTGCTGACAGGCTGGGCACAGGCCATAGAGCACCAGCATGTGCTCGCGCAGCACGAAATCGTTCTGTGCCGCCACCTGCCGCTGACGTTGCTCGATGCCTTCGTCGCTGAATTCCTCAACCAGTCCGCAGCTCACGCAGATCAGGTGGTCGTGGTGGCCGCCCTCGTTAAGTTCGAAGACGGCATGGTCGGCTTCGAAGCTGTGGCGCAGCAGGATATTGGCCTGCACGAGCTGGTTCAGTACGCGATAGACGGTGGACAGGCCCGCATCGACGTCGAGTTCGAGCAGTTGCCGGTAGACATCCTCCGCGCTCAGGTGCCGACGATTGCTGTTGCGAAACGCTTCCAGCACGTGCATGCGTGGCGAGGTGGCTTTCAGGCCAGCGCGCTTGAGAGGTACGGCATCGGCGTTCACGGTCGACGTAGTCATGCGGCAGCTCGCGCCCATCGAGGGGCGCACGGTTAATACTCCAGTTGGAGGATCCACGGCGGAAGGCCCGGTCCGGCGCCCTGTGGCCGGCGTGCCTTCCACCGGAACTTGGCGGAAGCAGGCGGATGCGTCTGATCGACCATGGTGCATCGGTCCGGACGGCGCGCTGTGCCTGCACGGCGCGCGGAATAAAAAGGTGGCCTGGCTTGCTGCAGGATGACGCGATCGGGAAAACGGGGTCTGGATGTTTTCCCGATCTTCCTGCAGCTGGCTACTACCAAACGCTCCGTGTGTCGGAGCGGTCCCCACAAAAGACGGTATCGGGCGCGGTATCGAAGGGGGGAAGACTCACCCTGACTTACTGCGGTACCACGCCCTGCAATCGGTTCCAAATCTGTTCCTGTCCGGTGTCGGCGGCGTGCCGTGCGTCAGACAGTGAGTGAATAGTAAATGGGAATCGATCTCATTTCAAGAGAAATTTTTTGCTCTTTTTTTCGTTCGTCTTGTTCCGACGATCCTGGAGTGCCGCCAGTCATGACCTCCCGACCCCCCTTGGCCCATCCGTCCACTATCAGTCGCCGCGTGGATGCGCTCGACTGGCCCGCGATCGGGCGCGATCTCGACGCCTTCGGCTGCGCCGCCATCCGGTCGCTGATCACGCCGGCCCTATGCGACGAACTGGCTGGCCTTTACAGGCAGGATGCGCTGTTCCGCTCGCGCATCGATATGCGGCGGCACGGCTTCGGCAGCGGGGAGTACAAGTACTTTGCCTATCCGCTGCCCGAGGTCGTCGCGGCGTTGCGCAGCACCCTCTACCCGCATCTGGCCCCAATCGCCAATCGATGGAACGAAGCGATGGGTGTCGGTATCGACTACCCCGCCGTGCATGCCGACTATCTCGACCGCTGCCACCGCGCGGGCCAGTCGCGGCCCACGCCGCTGCTGCTGCAGTACGAGGCCGGCGACTACAACTGCCTGCACCAGGACCTGTATGGCGAGCAGGTCTTTCCGCTGCAGGTGGCGATCCTGCTGTCCGAACCGGGCAAGGACTTCACGGGCGGCGAGTTCGTGATGACCGAGCAGCGGCCGCGCATGCAGTCGCGCGCAGAGGTGGTGTCGCTGGGCAAGGGCGATGCCGTGGCGTTCGCCGTCAGCCAGCGGCCCGTGCAGGGCACGCGGGGCACGTACCGCGTGAATCTGCGGCACGGCGTAAGCCGTCTGCATGCGGGACATCGGCAGACGCTGGGCATCATTTTTCACGACGCTGCCTGAAATGTATTCCTTATTGCATCATGTTGTGATGTAAATATTACCGAACGCAATTTCCAAAATTAATTGTCGGGGATTTCCCGTATCGGCGTCCAATTACATCACGTCATGATGTAAGGTCTCGCACTTCCTGCACCGACAATACCAATCGCCGCAACCAGACGGAATCGGTGCGTAGACGAGAAACGGGGAAACACATGCAGATACGGAGACAGACGGACTTCCTGTCCGGGCTGATGTTCATTGGCGTCGGGCTGAGTTTTTCACTCATCGCCCGCGGCTACACGATGGGAACGGCGGCCCGCATGGGCCCCGGCTATTTCCCTTTCTGGCTTGGCATCGTGCTGGCGCTGCTGGGCGCGGTGGTGGCCATCGGATCGACATCGCCCAAGGGCGAGTCCGACCGCATGGCGCACTGGGACATCAAGACACTGTTGTGGATCCTGGGGTCGGTGGTGCTGTTCGGCCTGGTGCTCAAGCCGCTGGGCATGGTGCTGTCGGTACTGGTGCTGGTGCTGACGTCGTCCATGGCGAGCCACGAATTCACATGGAAGGGCGCCTGCCTGAATGCCGTGGTGCTGGTGGTGATCAGCACGGTTGCATTCGTCTACGGCATCAACCTGCAGATGCCGGTGTGGCCGGCGTTCCTGACGAACTGAGGAGGCACGGAACATGGAATTGTTGAGCCACCTCGCGCTGGGGTTTTCCACGGCGCTGTCGCTGCAGAACGTTGCCTATGCCTTCCTGGGCTGCGTGCTCGGCACGCTGATCGGCGTGCTGCCGGGCCTGGGCCCGCTGGCGACGATCGCGATGCTGCTCCCTGTCACGTATTCGCTGCCGCCCGTGGCCGCGCTGATCATGCTGGCGGGCATCTACTACGGCGCCCAGTACGGCGGTTCGACCACGGCCATCCTGGTGAACCTGCCTGGTGAGTCGTCGTCGGTGTGTACCACGCTGGACGGCTACCAGATGGCTCGTCGCGGCCGCGCCGGCGTGGCGCTGGCCACAGCCGGCCTGGGATCGTTCTTCGCGGGCAGTGTCGCCACGCTGATCCTGGCGGCGTTTGCCACGCCGCTGTCGGAACTGGCGTTC
Source organism: Cupriavidus pauculus (assembly GCF_022179805.1). GTDB lineage: Bacteria > Pseudomonadota > Gammaproteobacteria > Burkholderiales > Burkholderiaceae > Cupriavidus > Cupriavidus pauculus_E. The sequence goes on from NZ_BPUO01000004.1 coordinate 197,145, forward strand.
AAGTTCGGCCCCGCCGAATACTTCTCGCTGATGGTGCTGGGCCTGATCGGCGCCGTGGTGCTGGCATCGGGCTCGCTGGTCAAGGCCGTGGGGATGATCGTGCTGGGCCTGCTGCTGGGCCTGGTCGGTACCGACGTGAACTCGGGCGCCGCGCGGTTCTCGTTCGACGTGCCCGAGCTGACCGACGGCATCAGCATCACCGCACTGGCCATGGGCCTGTTCGGGTTTGCCGAGATCATCGCCAACCTGGAGCAGAAGGAAACACGCGAAACCTTCACGGACAAGGTATCGGGCCTGTTCCCCACGCGCGAGGACTTCAAGCGCATGATCCCGGCCGTGCTGCGCGGCACCGTGCTGGGGTCGGCGCTGGGCATCCTGCCGGGCGGTGGTGCGTCGCTGGCGTCGTTTGCCGCGTACTCGCTGGAAAAGAAGACCTCGAAGTACTCGCATGAATTTGGCAAGGGCGCGATCGAAGGCGTGGCGGGCCCCGAGTCGGCCAACAATGCGGCGGCGCAGACGTCGTTCATTCCGCTGCTGACGCTGGGCATTCCGCCCAACGCCGTGATGGCGCTGATGGTGGGCGCCATGACCATCCACAACATCCAGCCGGGTCCGCAGGTCATGACCAGCAACCCGTCGCTGTTCTGGGGGCTGATTGCCTCGATGTGGATCGGCAACTTCATGCTGGTGGTGCTGAACCTGCCGCTGATCGGTATCTGGGTCAAGCTGCTGACCGTGCCGTACCGCTTCCTGTATCCGGCCATCCTGACGTTCTGCAGTATCGGCGTCTACTCGGTCAACAACACCGTGTTTGATGTGTTCGTGGCGGCTGCATGCGGCATGATCGGCTACCTGTTCCTGAAGCTGCGCTGCGAGCCCGCGCCGTTGCTGCTGGGCTTTGTGCTGGGACCGATGATGGAAGAGAACTTCCGCCGCACGCTGCTGCTGTCGCGTGGCGACTTCAGCGTGTTCGTGTCGCGGCCGCTGTCGATGGGTCTGCTGATTGCCGCCGCTGCGCTGGTGGCGGTGGTGGCGCTGCCGTCGATCAAGGCCAAGCGCGAGGAAGCGTTCCAGGAGGAGTAGATCGAGGAGTAGATCGTCAAGGTGCCCGATTTCCCTCCGTCCTCTACGTGACAGAGGGAACCGGTTTCCTTCAGGCGGTGACGCTGACGCCCGCCACCCCTTCCTTCATCACGCCCACCACGGCGGCGTGACCAAATCCCTCCCGCCGGAACACGGCCAGCACCGCATCGACGGCCTCCGGCGCGCACGACACCAGCAAGCCGCCACTGGTTTGCGGATCGGTCAGCAGCGCCTGCTGCACTGCGGATACCCCGGCATCCAGCGTTACCTCGTGGCCATACCCGGCCCAGTTCCGTTTGGATGCGCCCGTCACGGCTCCCGCTTCCGCGAGTGCAGCCACGCCTGGCAGCAACGGCACGTGCGCCATGTCGATGGTGGCCGTGAGCCCGCTGCCACGGCACATCTCCAGCAGATGGCCAAGCAGGCCGAAACCCGTCACGTCGGTAATCGCATGCACGCCGTCCAGCTCGCCGAGTGTCTTGCCCGGTGTGTTCAGTTGCGTGGTGCTGGCAATCATCTGCCGATAGCCGTACGCGTCGAGGGTGCCCTTCTTGATCGCTGCCGAGTACACGCCCACGCCTAGCGGCTTGCCCAGCACCAGCACGTCGCCGGCCCGCGCGTCGCGATTGCGGCGCACACGGTCAGGATGCACCAGCCCCATCACCACGAGCCCGTAGATCGGCTCCACCGAGTCGATCGAATGCCCGCCCGCAATGGGAATGCCTGCTTCGGCGCAGACCGCTTCACCGCCTGCCAGGATCTTGCCGATGGTTTCCGGCGACAGCTTGTCGACGGGCATGCCCACCAGCGCCAGCGCCATGATCGGCGTACCGCCCATCGCGTAGACGTCGGAGATGGCATTGGTGGCAGCGATCCGCCCGAAGTCGTGGGGGTCGTCCACCACGGGCATGAAGAAGTCCGTGGTGGCTACCAGCGCCTGGCTGTCGTTGATGCGGTACACGGCGGCGTCGTCGCTGGTCTCGATGCCGACCAGCAGGGCCGGTGGCGCCGGAAAATGCCGCGTACTGCGCAAAATCTCGCTGAGCACGCCCGGCGCGATCTTGCAGCCGCAGCCGCCGCCATGCGCCAGCGACGTCAGCCGGACCTCATGCTCGCGTTGCGTCGATTCCGCCATCAGGCCACCCTGCGTGATGCGATGCGATAGCCGGATGCGGCGGGGTCAAGGCTGTCCAGCGTGCCGGCGACGGTCTTGGCCTGCGGATACATCAGGAACGGCAACGGCAACGGCGCTAGGCCGCTGCCGGGCAGGCGCACATCGTGCGCGTGGTTGTACGCGACCCAATTACCTTCCCAGGCGCCCAGCAGCATGGCCCGCGCGGCGCGCACCTTGCTGTCCGTCATCGGCAGGCCACCGGGGACTTCCTCAAGCGCGACCTTGCGCACATCGCCCGGATCGGCCGGAATCCAGCCATAGCCGGCCGCGTAGAACTCGGAGCGGCAATGCTGGGCCTTGCTGATGTCGCCAGCCTTGCCGAGCGCGCGGAAACCCCGCTGCGAGTCGTCCACGCGGATGCCGTACGCGTCGCGCGCCGGAATGCCGGCTGCGCGGGCCAGCGCCACGAACAGGCCGTTGATGTCGGCGCACTTGCCATTCATGATGCCGCCGGTCTTGAGCATCTTTACCACGTCACCAGTGCCGCAGCCGCGCACGCTGGCATCGCGACAGGTGTGGTCCACCACCCATTGGTAGATCGCCTGTGCTTTCGTCAAGTCGTCGGTCATGCCGGCCGTGATGGCCAGCGCGGTCTGGCGCACGATGCCATCGGTGGGCATCAGCCGGGTGGGCCGCTGGTAGTCGCGCAACGCCGCCGCCGATTCCCGCCCGGCGCCGGACGATGGTGCCGCGCCAAGATCGACCTCGCGGTCGCGCAGCGCCACGGTGCTGGTGAGCTTGCCCGCCAGCGGCGCGCCGTGCGTGGGCGAGGGCCAGTCGATGACCAGCATCTCGGCGCTACCCGCGCGCATGACCCGCGCCTGGGCGCCGGGCGCCTGCCATTCGGTGGAGACGGTGTGCTGATAGTCGCCCAGGTTTCGCGCCGTGAGCGGCACCCAGACCGTGGCCGGTGCCGAGGCGGCGGGTAGCTGGATTTCGGTGGTCATCTCGTAGACGCGCCAGCCGGCACTTGCCGGGTAGGGGTCTGAAGAGGTGGGAGAAGTGGTGGCTGCGAAGGCCGGGCTGATGCCGGCGGCGCCGATGGAAACTGGTACGGCGGCGCCAAGCCGCAGGAATGCGCGTCTGTCCATGGTGATCCCCTGGATGAGAAGTTCGAGACTCGAAACAGCCCAACCGCTGCCTTAAGCATGTTAGGCCATGCCGGTAGCGAATGCGAAACGCAAATGGGGGGAGGGCGGAAAGCAGCAGGAGTCGAACCTACCTGGGAACGTCTGGCGCCCCCAACCGGGTTTGAAGCCCGGCCGCATCACCGGATACGGATGCCTTCCTTTTTGAAGTACTACGGTTTTCTCCCCTCTCCCTCTGGGAGAGGGGCGGGGGAGAGGGCAGGCGGTGCAATTTGCGACAGATCGGCAAGCAGAACCTCGTTGCCCTCTCCCCCAACCCCTCTCCGGCGTTGCGGAAGAGGGGAGCAAAACAAAGGGGAGCGAGCCTATGACGGCGGTACAGAAACCTGCCCCAACGGCCGCCACTCACTATCAGGCCGCAGCATCCGGGCATTTCCCACGCGGCGAGTGTATCCCGCGCGATCGAAGAACTCCAGAATCTGGATCGCGCGTTTGCGGCCCAGCCCCACCGCGTCGCGAAATGCCACCACCTCCACGCGCCCCATGGCCGCGGCCAGCGTGCCGAACAGCCTGGCCAGCGTCTCGATGACGTCTTCCGCGTAGAACAGATCGCGCATCACCTGATGCACCGCACCCTGCCGTGCGAGCTTGCGCAGCAGTTGCCGCACTTGATCCTCGGGCTCGCCGAGCGCCAGGGCATGGTCGCGTACCCAGGGCGGATCGAAGCCGCCTGCCTCCACGCGTGGCAGCAGACGCGCGGCCAGTGCCTGCTCGGCGTCGGTGAACGTGATGGCGTGGCCGGACAGGCGCAGCCAGCCGCCGTGCCGCTCCAACGCCTGCTCGCGCAGCAATACGTCGAGCAACGCCGACCACAGCGCGTCGGGAATCGGCGCGCCGGCAAACGCCACGCGGCGCAGCGATCCGGAACCGAGTCCGGGCTCGTCCGGCATGCGCGCATGAAACGCAGTCAGGGTCTCCAGCACCCGGGCGCGCAGTGTGTCGAGATGGCGCGACAGGATCAGCGTATCGCCCACGCGCAGCGCATCGTCGGGCAGCACGTGGGCGTCGATGGGCAGCCCCGTCAGCGCCACCAGCCGGGGCGCGGTCAAACCGTGCGGCGCGTTCTCCAGCAGCGGGCGCAGGCCCTGGCCATCGAGCATGCGCTCCACCGCGTGCAACCAATCGAGTCGTGCCGGGGCTCGCCGGTGCCGTTCTGGTGCCACGTTGTCCAACACCACGCCGCCGCCCACGGTCTGCGTGGCCTGGGCATTGCGCACGATGTAGCGGTCGCCGGCCAGCGCGCAGACCGGCGCGGTAAAGACCAGCTGCGCCAGCGCGGAACCGCCGGCTTCAAGCGATTCGCCTTCGAGCAGCACGGCGTTGGCCATGCGGTGCGCGGCGCCCAGGTGGATATGCAGCGGCGTCCAGTGGCCGATGCGGATGGCCGCGCCGGGCTCCAGCGCGAACCGGACATCGAGTCGCGTGACTGGCGACATCAACGCCGGATCGACGATCCAATCGCCGCGCCGGATGTCCGCCTTGTCGATACCGGCCAGGTTCAACGCGCATCGCTGGCCGGCCACGCCGGCCTCGGCCGGACGGTTCTGTGCATGGATGCTGCGCACGCGCGCAGGCAACCCCGACGGCGCCACCTGCATCACGTCGCCCACGGCCACGCGTCCGCCAAACACGGTACCGGTGACCACCGTGCCATGCCCGCCCAGCGTGAAGACCCGGTCCACCGCCAGCCGGAACAGGCCATTGGCGCCATGCGCAGGCATCTGTTGCGCCGCATCGTGCAGCCACGCGCGCAAGCCGGCTACGCCGGGATCGGCATCGTCGGTCGCGTTCAGCGCAAAGACCTGCGCGCCCGCGTAGGGGCTGCCTGCCAGCAGGTTGTCGATTTCACCGCGTACGTTGGCCAGTTGCGCGGCATCGGCGCGGTCGGCCTTGGTCAGTGCCACCACGGCGCGCGGCACACCAAGGCGTTCGACGATGGCCAGGTGCTCGCGTGTCTGCGGCATGACGCCGTCGTCGGCGGCCACCACCAGCAGCGCCACGTCGATGCCGCTGGCCCCGGCCGCCATCGTATGGATCAATCGCTCATGGCCGGGCACGTCGATATAGCCCAGCACGTCGCCGTCGGGCAGCGGCGTGTAGGCGTAGCCGAGTTCGATCGATATGCCGCGCGCCTTTTCTTCCTTGAGCCGGTCGGTGTCGACGCCCGTCAGCGCGCGTACCAGCGTGGTCTTGCCGTGGTCGATATGGCCAGCCGTGCCGACGATCATGCGCGCAGCGCCTCCGCCAGCGCCGGCCACTGGTCGGCAAACGCGGCCTCGTCGACCGGCTCCAGGCAGCGCAGGTCCAGCCAGAGCACGTCTTCGGCCACGCGGCCAATCACGGGGCGCGGCAGCGTGCGCAGCGCAGCTTCCAGTTGCTGCAGCCGCCGGCCGGTGCGCCTGCCGGCGTCGCGCGGGCCGATCACCAGGCCGAAACTCGCCAACTGGCCGCCGGGCATCGCGCCGCTGCCGATCTGGCTGACCATCGGCACGGCCGAAACCTGCCAGCCATCGCCAAGCGACGACTGCAGACCGGGCTGCAGTCGTTCGGCCAGCGCGGCGATATCACCAGCGGGCCGGGTCAGCAGCCGCAGCGTGGGCAGCGACTGCGCCAGTGTTTCCGGATCGCGATACAGCCGCAGCACCGGCTCCAGCGCGGCCAGCGTCAACTTGCCCACGCGCAGCGCGCGTTTGAGCGGGTTCTTCTTGATCTTCGCGATCAGGTCGGCGCGGCCCACGATCAGGCCCGCCTGCGGGCCGCCCAGCAGCTTGTCGCCGCTGAACGTGACCAGATCTGCGCCGGCGGCGATGGTCTCGCGCACCGTGGTTTCCTGCGGCAGTCCCCACTGCGTCAGATCGCACAGCGTGCCGCTGCCCAGATCCACCACCACGGGCAGCCCGTGCGGCTGCGCAATGCGCACCACCTCGGCCACCTCCACGCTGCGCGTGAAGCCGGTGATCTCGTAGTTGCTGCAGTGCACCTTCATCAGCAGCGCGGTGCGCGCGCCGATGGCATTGCCGTAGTCGTGCGGATGCGTGCGGTTGGTCGTGCCGATCTCGACCAGCTTGGCGCCCGCGCGCTGCATGACATCGGGAATGCGGAAGGCGCCGCCGATCTCCACCAGTTCGCCGCGTGACACCACCACCTCGCGCCGCTGCGCCAGCGTGTTGAGCATCAGCAACACGGCTGCCGCGTTGTTGTTCACTACCGTGGCCGCCTCGGCGCCGGTCAGTTCGCACAGCAGGTCGTCGACCAGATCGTCGCGGTCGCCACGGCCGCCGGTTCCTAGGTCGAATTCGAGATTGGCCGGCGCGGTCATGGCACGCACCACGGCTTGCACCGCGCTGTCGGGTAGCAGCGCGCGGCCCAGGTTGGTGTGCAGCACCGTGCCGGTCAGGTTGAATACGGCGCGCAGGCGCGGCTGGCTGTCGCGCGCCAGTTGCGCGGCCAGCGCCTCGCACAGTGCGTCGTCGGTGATCGCCTGCCGGGCAAGTTGTCCGGCCACGGCGCGGGCGCGCAGCGTGTCCAGCAGCCGGCGCAACGCGGCGGTGGCGGGCGTGCGGCCGTACTGGTCCAGCAACGGCTGCAGGCCCGGTAGCCGCAGCACGCGGTCGACCGATGGAATGTCAGCCGGACGCGCCGGCATCGACACGCTGTCGTTCATCGGCGCCCCCCGTCTGCCACCTCCACATCGCCATGTTCGTCGTCAGGATCATCGTCGTTGGCCAGCCACAGCAGCGGATTGCCGTTGGCGCGGCCATAGCCGGCGTCGCCCATCATCACGTCCAGCGCCAGCGAGGCCAGATCGTCGGCCAGCGGCTCGACCATCGGGTCCTTTTCCATATAGGCGATCTTGCGATAGTGATGGCACTGGTCGCAGGTTTCGGCCTTGAGCGCTTCGCCGTGTCCCTCCACGGCGTAGTAGCTGATGCCCTCGGTAGTCTCGCAATGACTGCACTTGACGCGCACCATATGCCATTCGGTGGCGCACAGGCCGCAGTGCAGGTAGCGCAGGCCCTGGTAGCGGCCGCCGATGCGCACGATGCTGGCCACCGGCGGCGTGCCGCAGACCGGGCAGACCGTGTGCACGTCCAGCACGGGGATATCCTGCTCGTGCAGTTGGCTGGCCAGGACCGTGCGGTCGAGCTGAAGCGCGGCCATCAGTAGCGGGGCAATGGTGGTGTCGACGGGCGCGGCGTCGTGCAAGCCAAGCAGCGCCTGGACCTGGGTAGCCAGCGCGTCGGGCGACATCGTGCGCAGCGCCGCCAGCGGGGCGGCCAGTGCCGGTACGGTGTCCGCAAGGTGCGTGAACAATGCGGCGGCACTCAGCGGTGCGCCGGCGTCCTGCGCGGGCACCAGTGGCATGCAGTGCTCGCCGGCACGCTCGATGGCGTCTGCGGCAAGGGGTGGGATCTGCAGCGTCCGGGCCACTGCGTGCTGCGCGTCGGCAACGGTGGCCATCAGTTCCAGGTAGGGTCCGATCGGATTCGACGCCGCGAGCTGCCGCAGGCGCTGGGCCCGTGCGCTGAACACCTCCGCGCGATCGGGCAGACGCACACGCGCAATGGCGATGTGGTCGATCGATTCGATTTCCGCCGGCTCAAGAATGCGCTGCACCATCGTGTCGCCATCCTCTGCAAGCCGGCGTATCAGCCTCCGGCTCGCCTATTTATCGCCGGGCCGGAAATTGTCCCGGAACCACGCGCGATGATGTTTCCACGCCCAGCCGGGCGTGACCGTTCCGCGCGTCATGGCCTGCACGGAACCCTTGACCCATACGGCTGCATAGATGTGCACAATAATGCCGCAAATCAGCAGGAAGGCGCAAACGGCATGTACCACCGACGCCAGCCGGATACCCCAGATCGGGAAGTACGCCGAGAACCATGCGCGCCACATCACCAGCCCGCTCAGCAACAGCAGCAACAGGCAGCCCACCATCACGAAGAACAGCAGCTTCTGCCCACCGTTATAGCGGCCCACGTCGGGAAGGTTTTCCTCGCGGTTGACCAGCACCTCGCGGCCATGGCGCAGCCACTCGCGGTCGCTCCAAGTCAGCAGGTTGTGATGCCAGAACCGCAGCGCCAGGATCAGGAACGCCACAAACATGAACACGCCCACGTACGGATGCAGGATGCGCGTCCACGTGCCGCCACCAAACAGCGCGCTCATCCAGTACATCGACGGATGGAACAGCGCCAGCCCGGACAGCGCCAGCAGCACGAACGTCAGCGCCACGATCCAGTGGTTGGTGCGCTCGCCTGCCGTATAGCGGCGGATGGTTGCCTCGCGGCGCTTATCGATTCTCATCGCGCACCTCCTCTGGCGGCGTCACTTCATCGGGCGTGCCACGCGGCTTGGGGTTGTCGCGGCCCCAGCGCACGATCTCGTCTTCCGCGGCGGCCTCGTCCTCGGGGCCGGTTTCGTTCGGACCCACGCGGATGTAGTGGAAGAAGCCCGCTATCGCCGCCAGCGCCATGCCCGCCACGGCGAGTGGCTTGGCAACGCCCTTCCACAGGCTGACCAGCGGACTGATGTGCGGGTCCTCGGGCAGGTTGTGGTACAGGCCTGGTTGGTCCGCGTGATGCAGTACGTACATCACGTGCGTGCCGCCCACGCCGGCCGGGTCATAGAGCCCGGCCTTCTCGAAGCCGCGCGATTTCAGGTCGACGATGCGTTCCTCGGCGTGCGCGATCATGTCGGTCTTGGTGCCGAACACGATGGCGCCGGTCGGGCAGGTCTTCACGCACGCGGGTTCCTGCCCCACGGCCACGCGATCCGAGCACAGCGTGCACTTGTATGCCTTGTGGTCGGTCTTCGAGATACGCGGGATATTGAACGGGCAGCCGGTGATGCAATAGCCGCAGCCGATGCAATTTTCCTCGTGGAAGTCCACGATGCCGTTCGAGTACTGCACGATGGCGCCCGGCGACGGGCACGCCTTCAGGCAGCCCGGGTCCTCGCAGTGCATGCAGCCGTCCTTGCGGATCAGCCATTCGAGGTTGCCGTTGGGGTTTTCGTATTCGGCAAACCGCATGAGCGTCCACGTGTGCTCGTCGAGGTCAGCCGGGTTGTCATAGACGCCGACATTGACGCCGACGTCGCCGCGCAGGTCGTTCCACTCCATGCACGCCGCCTGGCAAGCCTTGCAGCCGATGCACTTGGTGGTGTCGATCAGCTTGGCCACGCTGCCGGTAACCGGCTGGCGTACCGCTGGCGACGGCGTGGTGGTGGCCGAGCGGCGCACGATATCCAGAGACTGCAGTGCCATGTCTGTCTCCTATGCCCGTTCGACCTTCACCATGAACGACTTGAACTCGGGCGTCTGGGTGTTGCCGTCGCCCACGAACGGCGTCAGCGTGTTGGCCAGGAAGCCCGGCTTGGTCAGTCCGGTGAAACCCCAGTGCAACGGTATGCCCACCATGTGCACCACCTTGCCGTCGATCTTGAACGGCTTGATGCGCTTGGTGACCAGCGCCACGGCGCGAATGTAGCCGCGCGTGGACGTCACCTTGACGCGGTCGCCGGCCTTCACGCCCACCTGCTTGGCCAGGTCCTCGCCAATTTCCACGAACTGTTCCGGCTGCAGGATCGCGTTGATGCGCGCGTGCTTGGTCCAGTAGTGGAAGTGCTCGGTCAGCCGGTAGGTGGTGGCGATTACCGGGTAGGCGTCGGGCTTGCCGAACTGCGCCCAGTCGCCCTGGAACACGCGTGCGGCAGGATTGCTGACGACCTTCGAGTCCTTGCCGTTGAGCGGGTTGTAGCCCAGCGGGTTTTCGAACGGCTCGTAGTGTTCGGGGAATGGCCCCTCCACCATGTTCTGGCGCGCAAAGAACCGTGCCACGCCTTCGGCCTGCATGATGAACGGCCCCATGCCGTTGGCCGGGTCCTCGTCGAGCTTGAAGTCGGGCGTATCGAAGCCGGTCCAGCTCTTGCCGTTCCACGCGATCAGCTTGCGCGCCGGGTTGAACGGCTTGCCGTTCACGTCGCACGACGCGCGGTTGTACAGCACGCGCCGGTTGGCGGGCCACGACCACGACCAGTTCAGGTTCTGGCCGATGCCGGTGGGGTCGCTGTTATCGCGCTTGGCCATCTGGTTGCCGGCCTGCGTCCATGATCCGCAATAGATCCAGCAACCGCTCATGGTGCTGCCGTCGGCCTGCAGCTCGCCAAAGCTGTTGAGCTGCTCGCCGGCCTTGCGCACTACCTTGGTCGGATCCTTCGGATCCATCAGGTCTGTCAGCGCGCGACCCGAGTATTCCTTGGCCAGCTCCTCGGGCGTGGGCGAGTGCGGCACCGCATAGGGCCACCACAGGTTGACGATCGGATCGGGATACTTGCCGCCGTCCTTCTGGTACATGGCGCGGATGCGCAGCCACAGGGCCGACATGATCTCGATGTCGCTGCGCGCCTCGCCGGGTGGATCGGCGCCCTGCCAGTGCCATTGCAGCCAGCGCGACGAATTCACCAGCGCGCCGTTTTCCTCGGCAAAGCAGGTGGTGGGCAGGCGGAACACCTCGGTCTGGATCGACTTCGGGTCCACGTCGTTCGATTCACCCACGTTGCGCCAGAACTCGCTGGTCTCGGTGGCCAGCGGGTCCATCACCACCATGAACTTGAGCTGGCTCAGGCCCTTGAGCAGCTTGGCCTTGTTCGGTGCCGCCGCCAGCGGGTTGAAGCCCTGGAGGATGTAGCCGTTGATGCGGCCCGCGTGCATCAGCTCGAACACTTGCAGCATGTCGTACGGCTTGTCGAGCTTGGGCAGGTAGTCGAACGCCCAGTTGTTCTCCTTGGTCGCGGCAGGGCCCCACCAGGCCTTCATCAGGCTGACGTGGAACTTGCCGTAGTTCTGCCAGTAGCTGAGCTGGTTGGGCCGCAGCGGCTTGAACGAACGGGCTTCGATGTACTTGTCGTAGTCCTTCTCGGGATCGGATGGCAGCGTCAGGTAGCCGGGCAGCAGGTTCGTCATCAGGCCCAGGTCGGTCAGGCCCTGGATGTTCGAGTGGCCGCGCAACGCGTTCATGCCGCCGCCGGCAATACCGATATTGCCCAGCAGCAATTGCACCATGGCGCCAGTGCGGATCATCTGCGAACCAATCGAATGCTGCGTCCAGCCCAGCGCATACATGATCGTCATCGCACGGCTTGGCGTGGCCGTGGAAGCCATCATCTCGCAGACCTTCAGGAACTTGTCCTGCGGCGTGCCGCACACGCGCTCCACCATTTCAGGCGTATAGCGCGCGTAGTGCGCCTTCATGAGGTTGTAGACGCAGCGCGGGTGCGTGAGCGTGGGATCGGTCTTGACGTAGCCGTCTTCGCCTTTCTCCCAGTCCCAACTTTCCTTGAGGTAATGGCGCTTCTCGGCGTCGTAGCCGGAGAAGATGCCGTCCTTGAATTGGTAGTCCTCGCGCACGATGAACGTGAGGTCGGTGTAGTTCTTCACGTACTCGTGCTGGATCTTGTCGTTTTCCAGCAGCCAGCGAATCACGCCGCCTAGGAACACGATGTCGGTACCTGTGCGGATCTGCACGTAATAGTCCGCCACCGACGCCGAACGCGTGAAACGCGGGTCCACAACGATCAGCCGCGCCTTGTTGTGCGCCTTGGCCTCGGTGACCCATTTGAAACCGCACGGGTGTGCCTCGGCGGCATTGCCGCCCATGATCAGGATAACATCCGCGTTCTTGATGTCGACCCAATGGTTCGTCATCGCTCCACGGCCAAACGTCGGGGCAAGACCTGCCACCGTCGGGCCATGTCAGACACGTGCCTGATTGTCGAATCCCAGCATGCCAAGACTGCGGACAGTCTTGTGCGTGATATAGCCCACCTCGTTGCTGCTGGCGGACGCCGCCAGCATGGCGGTGCTCAGCCAGCGGTTGACCGTGGTGCCCTCATCGTTCTTCTCGATGAAGTTGGCGTCGCGGTCCTGCTTCATAAGCTTGGCGATGCGGTCCAGCGCCTCGTCCCAGCTCATGCGCTGCCACTTGTCCGACCCCGCCGCGCGGTACTCGGGGTACTGCAAGCGATTGGGACTATGGATGAAGTCGATCAGGCCCGCGCCCTTGGGGCACAGCGTGCCGCGATTCACCGGGTGATCGGGGTCGCCCTCGATATGGATGATGCTGGCCTTTGCGTTCTTGGCCTTGTCGCCAAGGCTGTACATCAGCAGGCCACACGCCACCGAACAGTAGGGACATGTATTGCGGGTCTCAGTGGTGCGCGCCAGTTTGTAGGCACGTACCTCCGCCAGCGCGGTATCGGGCGCGAACCCGATCAGCGCAAGGCTCGATCCCGCCAGCGACGCTCCCGTGAACTTCAGGAACTGTCGGCGGTTCATCGTAACCATGAGCACACCTCCTTGTACCGGATCGCCGTGCCCGGTCAATGGATCTTCTGCAGGGACAAAAATCAGTATAGGAAAGTGTGGCGTTTTAGCTATGTGCGGGTGAGTGGCTTTCCCCACCTGTTTTTCGCTCCCTCTCCCGCATTGCGGGACAGAAAGCTATATAACATCGGTGCAAATCATGCTGCACTTTCGTAGATCGCCGATTTTCATCGCGAAAAGGCAGTATCGAGTAGGCGGCGAACGCGCGCAGCCGATCCAGGCGCCTTCGGTCTCGCAGGACTGCGCCGCCGCCGAGCAGGACGCCTTCGCCACATCGTTGCCGACGGAAACGCCATGCTTTCAGAGCGCCCGGCTGACCATTGACGTCCAGAAAGAGCTCCCCGAATCCACGAGGCAACTGATGACATGGGAGTTCGAGGACTATAGCCAGCAGTTTTTCAGCCCCCCAACTCCCCCACCCCCCTCTCCAAATTCCCCCTCGCCCCCGCCTCCCATCTACCCCCGTCCTCAGAAAAATAAATCCGCTCGCGTTCCAAAAAAGACGCATAAATAGCAGCCCGCCCCTCCCGCCACGCCATATCCGGATCCGCAGCACGCGCCAACAGTGCAGCATATTCATCCCGAATCGCCGCCGCATGCCGGTCGAACTCCGCCGCATCAACAGACAGCCGGTATAGATCCAGATCCAGCACGACCTTTGAAGCCTCGCTCGATGGCATGTGTTCGATGGTGTCGAGGATGATCGATACCGCTTCGTCGGCCAGTTGCTGTCCTGCACTGCCGGCAGGCCATCCCTCGCGGAACATTTGGTCGCGCATCAGCAGCGCGGATGCCTTCTCGTTCATCCCCTTGTCTAGGCCGGGAACATAGACGGCGTCGTGCCACAAAATGGCCAAATGCTGAGCCGGGGTCAGGACCAGGCCGTGGGTATCGGCGACCGACAGCATTTCCTCGATATGCGCCCAGTTGTGATAGTGCCGATGCGGCTGGTCGTAGTGAGGACGCGCCGCGTCACGGGCCTTGGTCAGCAGGTCGCTGGGGAGTGTCATGCTGGCCGTCTCCTTTAAGTATCCCTGTCCGAGTACCGACAGTATCAACCTAACGGCCTGGCGGAAGTCAGCGTTGCAGCGCTGCAACCTGTGAATTTTGCCTCTACGGCGTTTCCGTCCAGAGGACAAAGCCTGCGCCAATGCGGGGCCTGCCAAGCACCATGCGGCTTCCAGGCAAGCGAATTGCCACGTGTCGGTGTTGTATTAGAAAAATTACAAAACTGTCATATGTCAATGCCCCCAAGGAGGGTTGCTGGGCGTTAAGCAGCTGCTACACACTCCACGCCGCTTGGCATTGGCGTCTGACACCATGCCGGTTTGTGAGCGCCAGTCCGGGCCAGGGGTCGGAACCGGGGCGCGAACGATGCATAACCAACCACATAAGAGACAACAGGGATGAAATCAAAGCTTCTTTTGACGGGATTGGCGGCTGTCGTGCTGACGGCTTGCGGCGGCGGTGGTGGCGATAGCACGCCGGCCACCCAGTCACCTGCCAGCATGAAGATCAGCGGTACCGCCGCGGTTGGCGCAGCGCTGCCCAACGTCACGGTATCCGCCAAATGCGCGACCGGTAGCGGCACGGCCACGACGGCCACGAACGGTACGTTCACGGTCAGCATCGACAACGCTGTGCGTCCCTGCGTGTTGAGCGTGCCGGGTCCGGACAACATGACGCTGCACTCGGTGGTCGAGGCTGGCACGGGTGCCACCCCGGTGGCCAACATCACGCCGCTGACCGAGCTGATCACGGCTTTGCTGGCGAAAGGCGACACCAACGCGTTCTTCAACGGCTTCAATGCCAATTCGCAGGCGCAGCTGACGCCGGCCAACGTTTCGACCGCGCTCGCCAATCTGGTAGCGACGCTGAGCACGGTCATCAACCTGTCGAACGTCGATCCGATCAAGGCGCAACTGGTGGCCGCCAATGGCACCAATGCAGGCAACGCGCTGGATCAACTGCTCGATCAACTGGGCGCGCAACTTAAGAAGGCCCAGACGTCGCTGGCGGCACTGTCGACCGCAATGGGCAACAACCCGGGCGCGGCAGCAATCCAGACGATCCTGAAGACGGCTTCGACGACTTGCGCGGGCCTGCGGACTGGTGACTACGTGGCTACAACGCCGGTTGGCGTCCAGACGGCGCACGTCGACGCCACGGCGCTGACGCTGACCCAGAACGATGGCCAGGGCGGCACGTTGAACGTCCAGTTCGTTCCCGTAGGCAACGAAGCATGCCGCTTCTCGGCGTCGGTCATGGGTTCCGTGTCCGATATCCAGGTGTCGCAATCGGGCGTCATGGTGGTGCGCAACGTGTCCAACCAGGCCAACCAGCGCTTCCTGCCGACGATGATCGTTCCCGCGCAGGCCCTGACGCTGACCGACCTGGCCGGCAACTGGAATGCACTCGGCTTCGAGACGGATAGTGGCCCCTATGTGCCGACTCGCATCAAGATGACGATTGGCGCGGATGGCAAGGCCACGACTGGCGCTGATTGCACGGGCGTGGACAACTGCTCGTCGTGGGCTGCAAATGAACTGCCCGCACTGTCGGCAGTGTCCGGCGGCGGCTTCAAGCTGACCGATTCGACGGGCACGGCCTATGTGGCGGCGTTCAAGGGTACCGATGGAGTGGTGACCGCTGTCATCGCGACGGCCAACGGCCTGATCGTGGGCTCGACCCAAGGTGCCCGTGCCCTGCCGGTGGTTGGCACGAAGAACTCGTACTGGGACCTGACCATGTTCAATGACCTGACCGTCAACACCGACACGGCATCGACGGAAATCCAGTCCGTCGACGCGGCAACCAACTCGTACACGCGCAAGCGCAACGATGGCCGTGTGGACACCTGGGTCCAGAACAAGCCGGCGAATGGCCTGCGCTATCGTGCCCCGTCGAACGACAACTCGTCGCGTGAATCGGTATCGCTGGTGCTGGGTAACACCGGCGTGGGCATCTTGATCAGCCTGGATTCGACACTGCCGTTCTTCGACATCTCGGTGAACCGCCCGCTGTAAGGCGATGACGATCTGGCGATGAGAGATCGCCGGTCGTATTGGCTATAAAAAAAGCCGGCCCTTGTGGCCTAATGCCGTTCAGTTAAGACCTGAACGGCATTTTTCTTTAGGGTTGGAGTTGTAAACAGAGTGGCAGGCTGTTAGCTTTGGTTGCTATGCTGAGCGACCACCTGACCTTCTTACTGGATGCAACGCCCGCCGATCTGAGTCGGCTGGGCGAGCATCTGCCGCACGAGTGGATCGAGCAGGCCATCGATGCCACGGGCAGCGCCAGCATACGTCGCCGACGCTTACCGGCTGAACAGGTGGTGTGGCTGGTCATTGCCCTGGCGATCTACCGCCATTGGTCAATCAGCGAGGTGGTCGACAGTCTGGATCTGGTCTTGCCCAACGACGCCACGTTCGTCAGCAAGAGCGCCATCGCCCAAGCTCGCCAGCGATTGGGCGATGCACTGATGGCCTGGCTGTTCGAGCGAACGGCACAAGCATGGCGGCAGCAAGACGCAGCGCGCCACACCTTCGAAGGATTGAGCTTGTGGGCCATGGATGGCACCACTCTGCGCACCCCAGACAGTCCCGCGAATCGCGAGCACTTCGGCGCCCAAAGCTATGCCAGCGGCAAGGTGGCGAGTTACCCGCAAGTGCGCGCGGTGACGCTGACCTCTATTCCGACGCATCTCGTCGCGAATATCGCATTCGGTCGTTACGACACGAACGAGATGCTCTACGCCAAGCAATTGCTGGCACAGATCCCCGATCACTCGCTGACCGTCTTCGACAAAGGCTTTCTATCGGCAGAGATCCTGTGTGGAGTGACTGCGGGCTAGCCCAATCGCCACTTCCTGATTCCCGCCAAATCCAATACGCGCTGGGAGGTGGTCTCGGGCAAGCCCGACGATGCCTTGGTGCGTATGCGCGTCTCGCCGCAGGGGCGGCAGAAGTGCCCAGAACTACCCGAATGGTGGACCGTGCGTGCGATTCGCCTGCTGGATGCCGGAAGTCGCGAGCGGGTACTACTGACTTCGTTGACCGACCGGCGCCGGTTCAAGGCGGCCGACCTGGGTGCCTGCTATGAACGCCGCTGGCAGGTGGAAACGAGCTACCGAGAACTCAAACAATCGATGCTCGGCAGCGACTGACACTGCGTAGCCGGACCGTCGAGGGCGTTTATCAGGAAATCTGGGGCGCACTGATCGCCTACAACCTGATTCGCCGTGAAATGGCCAGCGCGGCCTTCGAGGCCAAGTGCGAGCCAACCGAACTCAGCTTCGTGCGCTCATTCCATCTTATCCAGCACGAGATGATGTGGGCCGCTCGCACGCCTGCATTGGCCAAGCTTCCCGCTGTTCTCAAACGGCTACGGCAGCACCTGAAGCTGCTCCTCAATGTAAAACGGCCCGACCGCAAATGCGATCGGGCCGTCAAGTCCCGTCCTGCTCGTTATGCCGTTCGATATCTTCGGAAAGACCTTAACTGAACGGCATTAGCCCTTGTGGCCGGTTTTTTTCATGGGGCTTCACGTCGGAGCGTTGAGAGCGTCAAGCCTTGCTCGCAGCCGGCGCCACGCCTGCCCCTTCGATCTGGTGCCGGCGCAGCGCCTCGGCGATGAAGCCAGACGCCTTCATTTCCTCGATATACGCGCTCAGCCATGCCTGCGCTGCCGTGCGGCCCTTGGGTACGCCCATGGCCTGCTCGATCACCATGAAGCGGCCCGGCAGCATCCGCACGCCGCCTACGCGTTTGGCATCGGCTTCCAGTTGCTGCCTGACGCCGGCGGCCACGTCGAGCCGCTGGGCCAGGAACATGTCGGTCACGGCGGGCGATGTGGGCGCGCGCACCAGCGTGGCCTGCTTCAACGCGCGGGTCAGATACAGGTCGTAGGCGCTGCCCTTGCCCACCACCACCCGGGTGCCGGAACGATCGACGTCTTCATTCCGCTGCAGCGTGGAATCGTTGCGTACCAGATAGGCGCCCTCGATGATCACGTACGGCGCTGTATAGTCGATATCGGCGCCGCGCACCGGGTCGATGGCCACGAAGGCCAGGTCCACCTGTTTCGACTTGACGGCCTCGACGACGCTGCCGGCCGACTGGAATGCGATCAGGTCGGGTGTCACTCCGAGCCGGCGCGCAGCCTCGCGCGCCAGGTCCACCGATACGCCCTGCAGGTCGCCGTTGCTGGCGCGGCTGGCCAGGATGGGATTGCCTAGGTTAATGGCCACGCGCATCTTGCCGGTACCGGTCAGTTGCGCGCGGGCATCGGCGTCTGCGGTGGCGGGCCGGCTGGCGCAGCCGGCCAGTGCCAGCGCCGTCCCGATGCAGAGCGCGCGGCGTGTGGGGTTTGGCTGCATCGGCGCCATCAGAAGTCCACCTTCTGGCCCGGCTCGGGCACGATGACCGCCGTCCTGGACGAGTTGCCAAGCGCCGCCTTCAGTTCCGCCGGCGTGCCGCGCAGCATCGGCGAGGTACCGTAGTGCATCGGAATCGCGTACTTGGGCTTGATGAAGTCGCTCAGCGCGATGGCGGCGTCCTGCGGCCCCATCGTGAAATGGCCGCCAATCGGAATCAGCACCAGGTCGGGCTTGTAGCGGTCTGCCACCATCATCATGTCGCCGTAGAGCCCGGTGTCGCCCATGTGCCAGATCTTGAAGCCGTTATCCATCTCGATGATGTAGCCCACGGGCTCGCCGCCATAGTGCGTTTCATCCTTGCCCGTGGCGGGATTCTTCCAGACGATCTCCGACGAATGCTCGGCATGCACGGCCGTGATCTTGGGGCCGTTGGCGCCCAGCGGCTGGATCGTGCCGCTCTTGCCAAAGCGCTGTGCCAGGTTGGCCGGCACGATGCCCAGGTTCACCAGTTGCTGGCCCAGTCCGCCGCCGTTCCAGATCGGCGCGTTGTTGAGCTTGGCCAGTTCGGCCGCATCGCCCAGGTGGTCGCCGTGTGCGTGCGTGACCAGGATCAGGTCCACCTTGCCCAGCGCGGATAGCTGCTTGAACGCAGCCGGGGTCTTGGGATTGCCGGTCAGCCAGGGGTCGACGACGATGACCTTGCCGCCCGGCGTGGTGATGCGCATGGCGGACTGCCCCAGCCACAGCACTTCGGTCTTGCCGGCAGTGACTGGCGCCGACGGCTGCGAGGGCACGGGCGGGTTGGTGAGATGGCTGGCGCAGGCGGTAAGCAGCGCTACGGCACTGGCCACGAGAAGGTGGCGAGGGCGCAGCGGCAAGCGGCGTGTGATCATGGTTGTCCCCGGTAGAAGTTGTATCGACATTGCCAAATCCGCACCGCTTCAGGGGTATCGCGCAGGCACTGAGGCGTTGCGACAGCGAGTATTTGCATGGCCGCAAACGCTGTCAACTGGCGTTTCCCGCGAGGGACCGGCCGGGAAGTTGTAACGCCAGATTCGTCAAACGGCTATCAAGCCGCCTGCGCAGGCCATCTGCCGGGTTGGCACGGCCTTCGCGCATTTACATCTGCTCACAGCGCCGTAACCCACTGTAATCATTCAATTGCCATGATGCACGTCATGGAACGGGCCATTGGTGGCCTGCCAAGGAGTCAAAGATGCGCAAGTCGATTCGTTACACCGGTATCGCTGTCCTGAGTGCCGCCATGCTGGTCGCCGGCACGGCCTCGGCCCACGACCGCTACCACCGTGGTGGCGGCGGATCTTCAGCAGGTGCCGCGATTGCGATAGCCGCCGTGGCCGGCCTGGCGCTGGGCGCGATCGTGGCCAGCAGCCAGCCCGTGGTGGCAGCACCGGCTCCGTACTACGCGCCGCCGCAACCGGTCAGCTACGCCGCGCCGGCCGTGCCGCCGGGCTACTGCTATGACAACTATCGTGGCGCCTATGTACCGTGCGGCCGTCCGGCGCCGGTGCAGTACGCCCCGCCGTCGTCGTATTACGGTTATTGAGATTGGAGGATCGGGGCGGGCGTCTTGCCGGTCAGTCAGGACGCCGTCTGGGCGGGCGCTTCGACTTCGATGCCCCAGTCGCCGTGCTCGTACCAGTCGTCGCCGAGCAGTTCCATCGGATGCTGCGTACGGCTGGAACCATTGCCGCAACCCAGCGCATCGACGGGGCAGTATTTGTCGCAGCCCCAGCAGATGCGCTCGGGGTGCTTGGGATGGATGGGGAATTTCTTGGCCATGGAAGATGTGTGGGCGCCCAGGGGGTGACGCCAATGCATTGAATCGTAGTCCTTCCATCGCGCGGGTTTGGCGATTTGGCTATTCGATTTGCTCTGAGTCAAAGTCGATGTTGCAGTGTGGAACGCGGCCCACCGCCATGCGCCTCACCGCATACAAGAAAGCGGGCCTTTACGGTCCGCTTTTTTCTTTTCAGCCCGTCGACCGCTTGAGCCGCATCGATACGGCAAAGCTGTCGGCCGGGTGCACGGTCACCGAGACTTCGAGCGTTTCGCCGTTGTCGTCGATGTAGCGCCGCACGATCTTGAGCACCGATGCGCCCGGTTCCAGCTGCAACGCGTTGGCCACGCGCGGATCGGTCAGGGTAGAAGCGCGCACCTCCTGCTCGATCTCGGCGATGTGCTTCTGGTGCCGTGTCTCCAGCAACGAACTGACCAGCACGGCAGGCGGCTGGCGCACGGCCTCGGCGATGTCGGTGTAGGCCGGATCGATATAGATGTCGGTCCAGCCGATCGGCGTGGTGCTAGTGGCATCGCTCATCCGCACGCTCGATATGCGCAGCCGCCGCGTCTGCTCGGCGCAGCCGATGTCCTTCGCCGCATCGCCCGTCACTGTCACGGTTTCCACCGACTGCACCACGCGCCGGTGCTCCTCGCTGAACTGCACGAGATCTTCCACCGATGCCAGCGTGGGGCGGAATACGGTGCGCGGGCTGGCAGCCTCTACCCGCGTGCCCACGTTCTTGCGGCGCGATACCAGACCCAGGTCCTGCAGCTCCTGCAGCACCGCACGAATCGTGTAGCGGCTGGCCGCGAACTGGTCGCACAGCTCGAATTCCGTCGGCAGCAGCGTGCCCACGGGGTAGTGGCCCGAAGTGATCCCATCCAGCAACTGGCGGGTGATTTCAGCGGAATTGGTTCTGCTCATACAAGCCTGATGCGCCGGACGTGCTGCAATGCACAAACGAGCGACGCGGGTTAACCCTCATTTTCTTAATATGTTCGAACATATTTAATGACAGATATGTTCGAACATATTAAGACTCTTGTCTGATTGCCACAAGGTAGCACCATGACCCGAATCTCCATTCCCGCCGCCAGTACCGTTGTCGATTCCGCGTTGTTTCGCGACGCCTTCGGCACCCAGAAGATGCGGCAGATCTTTTCCGATGGCGCGCTGGTTCAGCGCTACATCGACGTCGAAGTGGCCCTGGCCCGTGCCGAAGGCCGCGTTGGCGTGATTCCGGCCGAGGCGGCTGAGATCATCGCCCGCGAGTCCAGCATCGACCGCATCGACTTCGACCACATGCGCGAGGAAACCGACATTGTCGGCTATCCGATCCTGCCGTTGGTACATCAGCTGGTGAAGATGTGCGGCGATGCGGGCCGATACGTGCATTGGGGTGCTACCACGCAGGACATCATGGATACCGCCGTGGCACTGCAGGTGCGCGACGCACTGGACAGCATCGATGCCGATATCCGCGAGCTGCGCGGCATCCTGGCCGATCTCAGCGTCAAGTATCGCGACACGCCGATGGCCGGCCGTACCCACCTGCAGCAGGCGCTGCCGGTGACGTTTGGCTACAAGACCGCGATCTGGCTTGCCATGTTCGACCGCCACCAGCAGCGCATTGCCGAACTGCGCCCGCGCGTGGCCGTGGTGGAGTTCGCCGGTGCGGCGGGCACGCTGGCTTCGCTGGGCGACAAGGGCTTCGAGGTGCAGCGCGCGCTGGCCGAGGAACTGGGCCTCGGCGTGCCGGCTACCACATGGCACGTGGCGCGCGACGGGTTTGCCGAAGCGGTGAACCTGCTGGCGCTGGTCACGGGTTCGCTCGGCAAGATCGCGCTCGACATCATGATCATGGCGTCCACCGAGTTTGCCGAAGTCTACGAGCCGTTCGTGAAGGGCCGGGGCGCCAGCAGCACGATGCCGCAGAAGCGCAACCCGATTTCCAGCGAACTGATGCTGGCCGCGTCGAAGGCAGTGCGCCAGCATGCCGGCCTGATGGTCGACGCCATGGTGCAGGACTTCGAACGCGCCACCGGCCCGTGGCATGCTGAATGGATCGCCATCCCCGAGAGTTTCATCCTCACGTCGGGCGCGCTGCACCAGGCCAAGTTCGCGCTGGGTGGGCTGATCGTCGACACCGCGCGCATGCAGCACAACCTGGGCATCTCGAAGGGCCTGATCGTGGCCGAGGCCGTGATGATGCGCATGGCGCCGCATATCGGCCGCCAGCAGGCGCACGACGTGGTCTACGACGCCTGCCGCACCGTCAACGAGGCCGGCGGCACGCTGGCCGATGCG
The DNA here is from genome assembly GCF_022179805.1 of Cupriavidus pauculus. Taxonomy (GTDB): domain Bacteria; phylum Pseudomonadota; class Gammaproteobacteria; order Burkholderiales; family Burkholderiaceae; genus Cupriavidus; species Cupriavidus pauculus_E. The sequence continues at coordinate 219,426 of NZ_BPUO01000004.1, forward strand.
CTGCTGGCGCTGCCCGACGTCACGCGGCACTTCGATCGCGCCGCCATCGAGCAAATGGTCGACCCGGCCAACTACCTGGGCCTGTCGCCGCAGATGGTGGACCGTGCCATCGCCTTGTCCAGGGAAGTTGCCTGAGGCCCGAAGGCCCGGCTGGAGGAAGACACCATGCAACACACATCCATAGAGACGCCGGCCGCACCGCCGGCACTGAAGCGCCTGCCCTGGTATCGCAAGCTCGGCATGCAGGTCCTGCTGGCGCTGATCCTCGGCATCGTGGTCGGGTTTGCCCTGCCGCAGTTCGCCGCCAAGCTCAAGCTGCTGGGCGACATGTTCCTGTCGCTGATCAAGGCTGGCGTGGCGCCGCTGGTCTTCCTGACCATCGTGCACGGCATTGCATCTGCGGGCGACGTCAAGAGCGCCGGCCGCGTCGGCTGGCGTTCCATCGTCTACTTCGAAGTGATCTCGACTATCGCGCTGGTCGTTGGCATGTTCGCCGGCAACCTGCTCGAAATCGGCAAGGGCATGAGCCACGTGACCGGCAGCGCCGTGGCACCCGCCGCCAAGGCCGCCGCCCCGCAGGGATTTCTGGAATTCATGATGCATATCGTGCCTGACAACTTCGTCGGTGCGTTTGCCAAGGGAGAACTGCTGCAGGTGGTGGTGCTGGCCGTGATGGTCGGCATCGGCATCCTGGCCATTCCGGAGACGCGACGCGAGAAGGTCAACGCCGGCCTGGACATGATCTCCGAGGTGCTGTTCTCGTTCATCAACCTCGTCATGAAGCTGGCGCCGATTGGCACCTTCGGCGCGGTGGCCTATTCGGTGGGCAGCAACGGGTCGGCGGTGCTGATCGCGCTGGCGCAACTGGTGCTGAGCTTCTACGCCGTGGTGATCCTGTTCGTCGCGGTGGTGCTGGGCATCGTGGCCAGGCTGGCGGGCTTCAGCCTGTGGCGGTTTCTGCGCTACATCAAGGATGAAATCCTGATCGTGCTGGGCACTGCGTCGTCGGAAAGCGCGCTGCCCCGGCTGCTGATCAAGCTGCAACGCCTGGGCTGCGCCAAGCAGACCGTTGGCCTGGTGTTGCCTACGGGCTATGCGTTCAACCTCGACGGCACGTCGATCTTCATGGCGATGGGCGTGATGTTCATCTCCCACGCCTATGGCGTGCCGCTTTCGCTCGACCACCAGCTCGGCATCCTGGTGCTGATGCTGCTCACGTCCAAGGGCGCGGCCACGGTGTCGGGCGGTTCGTTCGTCGTGTTCGCTGCCACGGTCACGTCCACCGGCCTGCTGCCCGTTGAAGGGCTGGCGGTCATCTTCGGCGTGTACCGCTTCCTGTCGATGGCGATCTCCACCTGCAACACCATCGGCAACAGCGTGGCCACCGTGGTGGTCGCCAAGTGGTCGGGCACCTTCGACGCCGATACGGCGCAGCGTCACCTGTACCCGGAGCGGTATCCGGGCCAGGCGTTCGACGATGAAGAGGCCGACAACCCGGCAGTGCAGTCGCCGCGCGCAAACGTGGAACTGCGAACCTCCGCAACCTGATGGTCTGCTCCCCTCTCCCGCACGCGGGAGAGGGGCCGGGGGAGAGAGCAGGCGCATCCATCACCACAAGCCGCCCGCCAAACGCCGCCCAAAAAAACTTCAAACCAAAAAATCAAAACCGGAGACAACCATGAAACCCATCCTGGCCGCGGCCGTCGTCGCGATGCTGGCCACCTCGGCCCACGCCCAGAATTACCCGTCGCGGCCCATCACGTGGATCGTGCCGTTCGCGGCGGGCGGTCCCACCGATGCGCTGGCGCGCACCATCGCCGAGCGTGTGTCACGTGAAGTCGGCCAGTCGATCATTATCGACAACTCGCCCGGCGCCGGCGGCACGATTGGCACCACCAAGGCCGCGCGGGCCCAGCCGGACGGCTACACGATGCTGGTGGGCCATATGGGGTACATGGGCGCGGCGCCCGCGCTGTACAAGAAGCTGTCTTACGACCCGGTCAAGGACTTCGCGCCGGTATTCCGCTTCCCGGACACGCCGATGGTGCTGATGGTGCGCAAGGACCATCCCGCCAAGGATGCACGCGAGTTCGTCGACTACGGCCGCAAGAATCCCGGAAAGCTGAACCTCAGCAACGCGGGCATGGGTTCCACGTCGCACCTGGTGGCCGCGATGTTCGCTGCTTCGGCTGGCATCAAGGTGTCGCTGGTGCCGTACAAGGGTGCCGGCCCGGCGCTGATCGACGTCATCGGCGGGCAAGTAGACGGCATGTTCGACCAGACCAACACCGCGCTGCCGCAGATCACCGAATCGAAGGTGCGCCCGCTGGCGGTGACGTCGGCGGTGCGCGTGCCGCAACTGAAGGACGTGCCGACGCTGGCGGAAACCGTGCTGCCGGGCTTCGAGGCCGCCACCTGGTATGGCATCTATGCACCCAAGGGCACGCCGCAGGCCGCCGTGGACAAGGTGCAGCAGGCCTATCTGAAGGTCATGGCGGACAAGGATTTCACGACCAGGCTGACCGCGCAGGCCATCCAGATGCTGCCGCCGGAGCAATACACCGCCAGCGCGCTGGGCAAGCACACCGCCGCCGAAGTGGCGCGCTGGAAGGTACTCGCGGCCAAGGCCAATATCTCGCTGGATTGAAGACATGTCAGAAGTCAGGATGGAGCACGATGCGTTCGGGCCGGTGGCGATTCCCGCCGACCGCTACTGGGGCGCGCAGACGCAGCGCGCGCTGGCCGTATTCGATATCGGCGACGAACGCTTTCCGGCCGCGCTAGTGCACGCGTTCGGGCTGCACAAGATGGCGGCGGCGCAGGCCAACCTGCGCTGCGGCGCGTTGGCCCCTGAGCTTGCCAAAGCCATCATCGGCGCAGCAGCGGAAGTGCGGGCCGGCGCGTTCGACGCGCATTTTCCGCTGACGGTCTGGCAGACGGGGTCGGGCACCCAGACCAACATGAACACCAACGAGGTCATCGCCAACCGCGCCAACGAACGGCTCGGGCAGCCGCTGGGCGGCCGGCATCCGGTCCATCCGAACGACCATGTCAATGCATCGCAATCGTCCAACGACAGCTTTCCGTCGGTGATGCACATCACGGCGGTGCTGGAGCTGGAAGCCCGGCTGCTGCCGGCGCTGGCAATGCTGCGCGACAGTCTCCAGGAGCGCGCTACGGCATTCGCCGATATCCTGAAGCTCGCGCGCACGCACCTGATGGACGCGGTGCCGATGCGGCTGGGCCAGGCGTTCGAAGGATTCACACTGCAGATCGACAACGCGCTGGCACGCGTGCAGGCCACCATGCCGCGCCTGCTGGTGCTGCCGCAAGGCGGCACGGCGGCGGGCACGGGTCTCAATGCCCCCGCTGGCTTTGCCGACGCCTATTGCGAGGAAGTCAGCCGCCTGACCGGCCACGCGTTCCGCTCCAGTACCTGCAAGGTCGAGGGTATGGCCGCGCACGATGCGCTGCTGGAACTGTCGGGCGCGCTCAATGTGATCGCAGCATCGTTCATCAAGATCGCCAACGACCTGCGCTGGATGAGTTCGGGGCCCCACTGCGGCATCGGTGAACTGGCCATGCCGGAAGACGGCCTCACGTCATCGATCATGCCGGGCAAGCGCAACCCGACGATCGCGGAAGTCATGGTGCAGGCCGGCATGCAGGTGGCCGGCAACCACGTGACCGTGACCATGGCCGATGCGTCGGGCAACTTCGAGCTGAACGTGGCGAAGCCGGTGCTGATCCATAACGTGCTGCAATCGATCCGGCTGCTGGCCGACAGTGCGCGCGTGATGGCCCAGCGTGTGATTCCCGGTCTGGAACCGGTACGCGAGCGGCTGGCGCGCAACCTCGACAGCCCGTTGCTGGCGGCCACGGCACTCAATCCGGTGCTCGGCTACGACAAGGCGGCGGCCATCACGCGGCATGCGCGCGAGCACCAGACCACGCCGCGCGCCGCCGCCATTGCGCTGGGCCTGCTCGATGGCGACGCCTACGACCGGCTGGTCGATCTGGCCAGCATGGCGGGCGGCAGTCCCCGCTCCTAACGCCGCCGCATCACCAGGTACAAGCCCGCCGCCGCGATGGCCATGCCAGGCCAGGCCATCGCCGGCAGCGCTTCGCCCAGCAGCACGAATGCGATGACGGCCGTGACCGGCGGCACCAGGAAGAACAGCGCCGACACGCGCGACGCCTCGCCATGCCGGATCATCGCCAGCAGCAGCGAAATCGCCACCAGCGAGTTGCCGAATACCAGGTAGGCCAGCGATCCGAACAGTCCCGGCGTCCACTGCACATGCATCGGCTCCAGCATGTACGCCAGCGGCGCCGTCACCAGCAGCGCCACCGCGTACTGCACCGTATTGGCCAGTACCGGATGCACGGGTGCGCCAAAGCGCTTCTCGTAGAGCGTACCGCTGGTCATGGCCAGCAGTGCCAGCATGGCAAAGCCGAGCCCGATCGGTGAACTCATCTGCACCGACGACTTGGCCGTGATCACCATCGTGGCGCCTGCCACGCCCAGCGCTAGGCCGGCCCAGCGCACGCGATCCACGCGTTCTCCAGCGATGATGGGCGCCAGCAGCCCGATCAGGATCGGCTGCTGCGACGTGACCAACGCCACCGCACCGGCAGACATGCCCAGCTTGAGGCTCAGGTAGGTGAATGCAAAGTAGCCGGCCTGGATCAGCAGGCCGATCATCGCCAGATGCACCCATGGCGCCACGCCGCGCGGCATGGGCGGACGCAGCCACAGGCAGGGCACGATCAGCAGCGCCACCACGCAGGCGTAGCGCAGCGCCAGGAAGGTCAGCGGATCGGCGTACTGCAGGCCCAGCTTCAGGAAGACGAAGCCGCACGACCACAGCAACAGGAACAACGCGGGGGCCAGGCGCAGCCAGAGCGGGACGGCCGGCGCCTGCAGGGTACTGTCGGACATGGACGAGGGGCCCGGACGGCGGCCATGGCGAGGACAAGGCGCAACGATAACACCGCACCGCCCGCAGCGCCGGCCTCAGTCCGCCCCCACGCCAGCCTGTGCACCCCCATCACGCCATCAGCTTTTCCTTCACGATCGGCAGGTCGCGGATACGCTTGCCCGTGGCGTGATACACCGCATTGGCAACCGCTGCCGCAAAGCCGGTGATGCCGATCTCGCCAATGCCGCGCGCGCCGAACTCGTTGAACTCCAGGTCGGGATAGTCCAGCAGCACCACATCGATCTGCGGCTGGTCCGCGTGCACCGGCATCGCGTACTCGGCGTAGTTGTTGTTGCCCGGCATGCCGTTGCGCTCGTCGTATTCGGTGGCCTCGAACAGTGCCATGCCGATGCCCATCACGATGGCGCCTTCCACCTGGTTGCGCGCCGTGACCGGGTTGATCACGCGTCCCACGTCGATGGCGCTGACCACCCTGGACACCCAGAGCCGCGAGATGCCCGGGTCCCACCGCACCTCCACGAAGTGGGCGCCGAACGACATGAACGACATCTTGTCCATGTTCGGCGCACCGCCCGTGCGGCCAAAGCCCTCGGCCGCCGCAAAGCGCTGCTTGTTCAGGATGGCCGCGAAGTCCACGCTGCGCTTGCCATCGCCAAGCTTGCCGTCGCGCAGCGTCAGCGTCTCGGGCTTCGCGCCCGCGAACTCGCCACCTTCGCCGGTGGCAAACGCGCGCAACTGGGCGATAGCCTCGCGCGTGGCCTCTGCCACGGCGGGCAGTACGCTGGCCGTGGCCCACGAACCCCCGGCCACCGGCGCGGCCGGCGATGACGAATCGCCAAGCTTGACCTCGATCCGCTCGAACGGCAGGCCGGTCAGTTCGCTGATGGTCTGCGCCACGATCGTGTACATGCCGGTGCCAATGTCCTGAACCGCACAGGTCACCGATGCGGTGCCGTCCGCGCGCAGGAATACCCGGGCCTCGGACGGCGTACGCCACGCATCCCAGTTGCAGACGGCCATGCCGTAGCCAATGACCTGCGTGCCGTCGATCATCGATCCGGGGCGCGGATTGCGCTTGTCCCAGCCGAACTTGCGGCCGCCGGCCTCGATGGCCTCGCGCAGGTGATTGCTCGACCACGGCAGGTTGTTGCTCTCGTCGCGCGTTGAGATATTGGCCAGGCGAAACTGCAGCGGGTCTTGCTGGCAAGCCAGCGCCAGTTCGTCGATGGCCGATTCCAGCGCGAACAGCCCCGGCGCGGCACCGGGCGCGCGCATCGACGTGGGCGCGCCGCGATGCACATTGGTGGTCTGGTGCGTCACCGTGACGTTGGGGCACGAATACAGGCTCTGCGTCATGCCGCCGCAGTTTTCCAGGTACTGGTCGATGAACGACGTGGTGTTGACCGACTCGTGCCGGATCGACGTGATCTTGCCATCGGCACCGGCCGACACGCGCAGGTGCTGCCGCGTTTCCGGGCGATGGCCCGTGGTGGTGAACATGTAGGCGCGTGGCACCACGAACTTCACGGGACGGCCCGTCATGCGCGCCGCCGCGCTGGTGGCCACCGAATGCGGCCACAGGAACAGCTTGGACCCGAAGCCCGAACCGATGAACGGACAGTCCACGGTCACGCGCTCGGGCGCCAGCCCGAACACCTGGGCGATGGTGTTGCGGTGCACGGTGGCGCCCTGCGTGGCCTCGTACAGATGCAGCTCGGGGCCTTCCCACCACGCCACGGTGGCGTGCATCTCCATCGGGTTGTGCGTTTCAACGGGCGTGCGGTAGACGGCATCGACCTTGAATTTCGCCTGCTCGAACGCTGGCTCCGGCGTGCCGCGCGCATGGTTGCTGCCCGCGTCCTTCAGGCCGCCCGCCTTGATGCCATGCTCCAGGTCCGTCACGGCATGGCCGGGCGCATACGACACCTTGACGCGGTAGGCGGCCTCGCGTGCGTGCTCGTAGGTGTCGGCGATGACCAGCGCCACCATCTGGCCGCCGTAGTGGATGGTGTCGTCCTCGAACGGCAGCCGGTGCTCGTCGGTGATCGACGCGGTCAGGATCGTCGTGAAGGAGATCGGGCTTTTCGGCGTCTTGTAGAGGCGCGGGAAGTTGCCGTTGTGGAGGATGTCGACCACGCCCGGCACGCGGCGCGCGTCGGCCTGTTCGATGCCCGTGATGCGGCCGCTGGCCACGGTGCTGTACACGCCGTAGGCGTACAGCATGCCCGGCATCGTGCGGTCGGCGGTGTAGAGGGCGGCGCCGGTCACCTTGAGCCGGCCATCGATGCGGCGCGGCGAGGCGCCGATAGCAGTGCTGTTCACGCGAATCTCCCTTGGGAGTCGGCGGCCGGTGCCGGCCTCACGCCGTCAGGCGCGTCAGGTTTCGTATCACGGCCTGCTGGCCGAGCGGAATCTTGAAGGCGTTCTGTCCATACGACTGCGCGCCCGACATCGCCGCGACGGCAGCCTCGCGGATCACCGCTTCGGTCAGCGGCTTGCCGCGCAGCACGGCTTCGGCATTGGTGGAGCGCCACGGCTTGGTGGTCACGCCGCCCAGTGCGATGCGTACGTCGCGCACGGTGCCGCCGTCCAGCGCCAGCACCACGGCGCTCGACGCCAGCGCAAACTGGTATGACGTGCGGTCGCGCAGTTTCAGGTAGGCCGACTTGCTGCCCGGCATCGGCGCATCGATGGTGATATGCGTGATCATCTCGTCGGCTTCCAGCGCGTGCTCCTTCCATGGCGAGTCGCCCGGCAGCAGGTGGAAGTCCGCGAACGGGATATCGCGCTTGCCCTTGGGGCCTTGCACGTGCACCGTCGCGCCGATGGCTACCATCGCCACGCACATGTCGGACGGATGCGCCGCGATGCATTGCGGGCTGCCACCGAGCACCGCGTGCACATTGCGGTTCAGGCCGTCCATGGCCGCGCAGCCGGAGCCCGGCACGCGCTTGTTGCACGGCGACACCCCATCGCGGAAATAGCCGCAGCGCACGCGCTGCATCACGTTGCCGGCCGTGGTGGCCTTGTTGCGTAGCTGGGTGCTGGCGCCCGACAGGATCGATTCGGACAGCACGGGATAGTTTTTGACAATGTGGGCGTGACGAGCGAGGTCGGTGTTGCTGACCATCGCGCCGATGCGCACCTTGCCGTCGGCAAGCGGCTCGATCTTGTCGAGGCCAAGCTTGTGGATGTCCACAACGCGCGCCGGCTGCATGACGTCGAGCTTCATCAGGTCCAGCAGCGTGGTGCCGCCGGCCAGGAAGACCGTATCAGAGCCGCGGGCGTGGAGCGCGATGGCCTGCTCGACATCGGCGGCCCGCGCATACTCGAAGTTACGCATCAGGATCTCCCGATCTTGCCGCGCGCGTCCTGGATGGCCGCCACGATGTTCTTGTACGCGCCGCAGCGGCAGATGTTGCCGCTCATCGCTTCGCGCACCGCTGCTTCGTCGGCCGGCACCCGTTTGTCCTGCAGGATGCCGATCGCGCTCATCACCTGCCCGGCCGTGCAATAGCCGCACTGGTACGCGTCGTGGTCCCAGAACGCTTGCTGCACCGGATGCAACTGGCCGTCGTGCGACAGCCCTTCGACCGTGGTGATCTCGTCGCCGTCGTGCATGACCGTCACCGACAGGCAGGAATTCACCGTCACGCCGTTGACGATCAGCGTGCACGCGCCGCATTGCCCGTGGTCGCAGCCCTTCTTGGTGCCGGTCAGGTGAAGCTGGTCGCGCAGCGTATCGAGCAGGACCGCGTTGGCCTGCACGGTCAGCCGGTGCGACGTGCCATTGACCTTGAGCGTGACCGGATAACCGGTGGCGGCCGCAGCGGGCGGCGGCGCGGTCACGGTGGCCGTGGCCTGGGCGGTTGCCTCGGACGTTATCGTCACGGTCGCGGCGCCGGCCCCCGACGTACCAACCGCTTGCAGGAATCGTCGACGCGAGAGGACAGCCGCTCCGCGTTCGGGCATGGCACCCGAGCCGCCGGACGGCGCAGTGGTGGGGTCTTCCATTTGTTCTCCTCGTTCTGGAGTGCTGGAGCGAGACCGCTGGCCCGGCAACATTGCAGCATTGTCATGTGCCGGGCAGGGGCGACTGGTGTCGCGCGCTCTCACTTTATGCGCCACGCGCGCTTTTTCAAGGACGGCTTAACTGAGCACCGCAATGAAGCAAATGTATGCGTGCTTGTTTCATCCCGGCCATGGCGGTGTCATCGAACGATGTGTGGCGGCGCGCGGGGGAGGGATGCGCTCGATTGAGATTTCCTCAAGCGCATGCCAGAATCCGCGCCATGGATCGCCTGCCCCCGCTCAATGCCATTCGCGCCTTCGAGGTAGTGGCGCGCCGCCTGAGCATCACGGTTGCCGCCGAAGAGCTGCACGTGACGCCCGGTGCCGTCAGCCGCCAGGTACGCACACTCGAAGACGCGCTCGGCGTGCCGCTGTTCGTGCGCGGCCATCGCGAGATCACGCTCACGCGCGCGGGCGAGGAATACTACCGGGCGGTCACCAGATCGATGGACGGCCTGCGCGAGGCCACGGTGCGCATCACGCGCCGTACGCGCCGCACGCAACTGAAGGTGCGTGCCTACACCACGTTTGCAATGCGCTGGCTGATTCCACGGCTGTCGAGTTTTCATGCGGCCAACAAGGGGATCGAAGTGCTGCTCACGGCGTCGCTCGACCCCGTGGACTTCCGGCGCGAAGACATCGACGGCGCCATCCGCCTGGGCGACGGCAAGTGGAATGGCGCAAACGCCTTCCGGCTTGTATCGAACATCCTCGTGCCCGTGTGCAGCCCGGCCGTCGCGAAAAAGGTCCGTGGCCCCGCCGACCTGCAACGCCAGGTACTGCTGCACTCGATCGCCCGCCCGGACGACTGGGCCTGCTGGCTCGCGGCCGCCAAGGCCGACGGCCAGGTGGACGCGCGCAGCGGCATGACCTACCAGAGTTCGGCGATGGCCTATGCCGCCGCACTGGAGGGGCAGGGCTTTGCCATCGCCCAGCGTTTTCTGGTGGAAGACGACCTGGCGTCGGGCAAGCTGGTGGCGCCGTTCCGCAAGGCGGTGGATATGGGCGATTTCACGTACTACCTGGTGACGCCCGCTGATCGGCCCGAGAGTGCCAGCATGGCGACGTTTCGGAAGTGGCTGTTGGCGCAGTTTGGCGGGGATGTCGCTGTGTGAGCGACCTGTTTGCTCCCCTCTCCCACGTCGTGGGAGAGGGGAGCTTGCTGCGAGCTAGTTGGCGGTTATCGTTGCGGGCGCGCAATGGATCGCACCGCGTCCGGACAGGGCCGCAATCTCTTCCTGACCAAAACCCAGCGATTCCAACACCGCCACAGTGTCCTGCCCGCACCCCGGCGCCGCACGCGCTGCCTGCGCATTCACCTCTGCACTGCAAACCGGAAACCCCGGCATGCGGATCATCCCCAGCGTCGGATGCGGCACAGCCGCAATCATCCCATTGGCCGCCACCTGCGGATGGTCAATCACATCGGCATAAGTCGCCACGCGTGCACAGAGAATGTCGGCGGCGCCAAGCACCGGCAGCCATTGCGCGGTGGTGCGCGTGACGAAGACGCGCGTCAGGGCCTCCACCATGGCCGCGCGGTTGGCCACGCGCAGCGGCGATGTGGCGAAGCGCGGGTCATCGATCATCTCCGGCAGGCCCAGCGTCTCGCAGAGCCGGCGCCAGCGGTCGGGCATGTAGGCGGCCACCATGATCCAGCCGTCGGCCGTGCGGAATGCCTGGTTCGGTGCCGAGTACGGCGCTGCGCTGCCCGCGCGCACCGGCAACTCCCGATCCGACAGATAGCTGGTCAGCGACGATTGCTGCAGCGCCAGCGCGGCGTTGAGCAGGTTCACGTCCAGATGGCCGCCCTGCCCATTGCGCTGCCGCTGCGCCAGCTTGGCCAGGATGCCCATCACGGCAACGTAGCCGGTCATCACGTCCACCACCGGCGACTGCACCTTGCAGGGCTCGCTGTCCTCGGTGCCGATCAGGCTCATGAGCCCGGAATCAGCCTGCAGGATGCCGTCAACGCCCGCGCGGTCCGCATAGGGTCCGGTCTGGCCATAGGCCGAGATCGAGCAGTAGATCAGCGCCGGGTGATCGGCCGCCAGTTGCGCGTAGCCCAGCCCGAGCCGGTCCATCACGCCGGGGCGCATGCTTTCCACGACGATATCGGCCTGCGCGATCAGCCGGCGCGCCACGGCCACGCCTTCGGGTGACTTCAGGTCCAGCGCGACGCCGTCCTTGTTGCGGTTGAAGGCATGGAACAGCGCGCTGTCGTCACCGATCCATCCCGGCCCGAGGCTGCGGCCCAGTTCGCCACCGGGCGGCTCCACCTTGATCACGCGCGCACCCATGTCGGCCATCAGCATGGTCGAGATCGGGCCGGCGGCGATCTGCGTGAAGTCGATCACGGTCAGGCCGTCCAGTGCATGGCTCAGCATGATGTCTGCTCCCGGGCGCGCTTGAACGTGCCCTGCGCGGTGGCGATGCATGCGCCGTTATCGGCCACCAGCTCGGCGGTTGAAAAATAGACGCCCCGGCCGGCGCGCGTGATGCGGGCCGTGGCGCGCACGCGTCCCGTGCTGACCTTGTCCAGGTAGCAGATCGACAGCATCAGCGTCACCGCATTGCCAAGATCGCCGCCGTCCTGCTGCAGCCCGGCATAACCGCATGCGGCATCGAGCAGCGTCGCGCTGACACCGCCCTGCAGCGTGCGCTGACGGTTCAGGTGACGCGGCTCCAGGTCAAGTTCGAAGGTGCACGTGCCCGGCCCGACGTGCGCGAGCCGGATGCCCAGCGATTCGAGCAGCGGGTTGTCGATGGACGGGCTCACATCGCCACCTTGATGTTGTTCTCGGTGATCACGCGTTGCCAGCGCTGTAGCTCGCGGCTGATATATGCCTTGAGTTCGTCGGGCGTCGACCCCTTGACCTCGAAGCCCTGCTTCGTGAACTGGTCGGCCATGTCCGGCGCCTTCAGCGCGGCCAGCATCGCGGCGTTGATCTTGTCGACCACCGCGCGCGGCGTCTTGGCCGGCGCCAGCAGGCTGTACCAGAGTTCGGCGTCGTAGCCCTTGAGGCCGGCTTCCGCGAACGTGGGCAGGTCCGGCATCAGCGGCGTGCGGTGCTGGCCGGCGATGCCCAGCGCGCGCAGTTTGCCGGCACGCACGTACTGGATGGCCGAGGCGAACGTGGCAAACGACACCTGCACCTGGTTGCCCATCAGGTCGGAAATCGACGGCCCGGTGCCGCGATAGGGCACGTGCAGCAGCTCGGTCTTGTTGAGCTTGGCAAAGACCTCGCCGGCCAGATGCTGAGGCGTGCCCGGGCCGGGGCTGCTGTAGCTGATCTTGCCCGGATTGGCGCGCGTGTAGTCGACGAATTCCTTCAGTGTCTTGTACGGCTGCTCCATGTTCGACACCAGCATCAGCGGCACCGATCCCAGCCGGCCCACCGGCTCAAAATCGCGCTCGATGTTGAACGGCACCTTCATGCCCAGGTAGGGATTCATGGTGATCTGGCTCGACGCTATGACCAGCGTGTAGCCATCGGGCGCCGCATGTGCGACGTAGTCGGCGCCAAGGTTGCCGCCGGCGCCGGGCTTGTTCTCGATGATGACGGGCTGGCCCAGTTGCTGGCTCATCTTCGGCGCGATCAGCCGCGCCAGGATGTCGTTGCCGCCGCCGGGCGCGAACGGCACGACGATGGTGATCGGCTTCGACGGAAACGGGCCTTGCGCGGCGGCCGGCGCGACCAGGCCGGTGAGGGCGGCGAGGCCGGTGACAGCGGATAGCGTGGCCCGCAGCAGACGGGGCAGGGTGTTCATGGTGTGTCTCCTGGTTATAGGTATGGATCGTTGATCTGGCTAGCGGCCGGCAAAGTGCGGTGGTCGTTTTTCGGCAAACGCCTGGCGGCCTTCGATGCGGTCCGCCGTGTCGCGCAGCGCGCCCCAGTAGAGTTCGGTCAGGTCCTGCGCATCGGCTTCGCTCAGGTGCGCGGTCTGGCGCGACAGCTTCTTGACGGCCTGCACCGCCAGCGGCGCATTGGCGGCGATCCGGTGCGCAAGCGGCAGCGCGCGGTCGAGCAATGCCTCGGGCGCCACCGTCTCCGACACCAGGCCGATGCGGGCCGCCTCGGCCGCGTCGATGCGCTCGCCGGTCAGCACCATCTGCATGGCCGGCGCTGCCGGCACGGCCTTGAGCAGCCGGTGCAGGCCCGAGACGGCCGGGATTGATCCGACCCGCACTTCGGGCAGGCCGAACGTGGCTTGCGTCGACGCCACGCGCATATCGCACTGCAAGGCGATCTCAAGTCCCGCGCCCAGGCAATGGCCGTTGATGGCCGCGATGACGGGCTTGTGGCACTGCAGTCCGGTCAGGTCCATCAGGCGGATATAGAGCCCCAGGTCGGCGGCCAGGTCGGGCGCCTGGAACATCGCCTCGGCATAGCTCGCCGGCGAGGTCCGCGTGCCTTTGAGGTCGGCGCCAGCGCAGAACGCCCGCGTGCCGCTGCCGGTCAGCACGGCCACCAGCACGTCGGCACGGTCGCGCACTTCGCACAGGTGGGCGCGCAGCGCCTGCAGCGTGGGCACGTCGAGCGCATTGAGCGCGTCGGGGCGATCGATCGTCAGCAGGGCGACGCCGCCTTCGATCTCGAATCGTACGGTCATGATGCGCCCCTCACACGCTTGGCGACGACAGGCTGCGCCCGCCGCACACGTACAGCGTCTGGCCTGTCACGTAGGACGCATCGGGGCTGACGAAGAAGCTCACCGCGTTGGCGATGTCCTCGGCCGTACCGATGCGCTGCACTGGCACCGACTTCTGCAGCTTCGTCTGCACGTCGGGCGCGAAGTTGCGGAACAGCGGCGTGTCAACGATGCCCGGCGCCACGGCGTTGACCGTGATGCCGTGCGCGGCGAACTCGATGGCCAGGGACCGCGTGAGACTGACCACGCCACCCTTGGCCGCCGAGTAGTTGGCCTGCCCGAATCCGCCCAGCCAGGCGCGCGACGAGATGTTGACGATGCGTCCATGGCGGCGCTCGACCATGCCCGGCAGCGCGGCCCGGCAGCACAGGAATTGCGACCGCAGGTTGGTATCGATGACGAGGTCCCAGTCGTCGTCGGTCATCTTCAGAAAACGCATGTCGCGCACCGCGCCGGCGTTGTTCACCAGGCAGTCGATACGCCCGAGCTTGGCGGCAACGTGTTCGAACGCAGCGTTGACCGCCGCGGAATCGGTCAGGTCGACGGTGACGCCCATGGCGCGGTGGTCGGCCTGGATCAGGCCCGCCACGGCTTCGGACAACGCGGTGGAGTCGCGGTCGAGCAGCGCCACGGCCATGCCCTGGCGCGCCAGCCGCGTGGCGATGCCAAGGCCAATGCCGCGCGCGGCGCCCGTGATGACGGCAACCTGCCGGGGTTCGATTGAAGGCGTGCTCATGTCAGGCTCCCAGGATATGGACCGAAGACGCGGCGTGATCGACGCCGGCGATGCCGCCGCCCGTGCATTGGGTCAGCCCGATCCGGGCATCGCGCACCTGGCGGCTGCCGGCGCGGTCCTGCAGGTGCCACATGACTTCCACCATCTGCGCGATGCCGGTGGCGCCCAGCGGATGGCCCTTGGCCAGCAGCCCGCCGCTCGGGTTGACCGGTACGCGGCCGCCCAGCCGCGTGGCGCCAGAGCGCAGCAGCGGCACCGCCTCGCCATGGTCGGCCAGGCCCAGCGCTTCGTAGTAGAGCAGTTCGGCAATGGTGAAGGCGTCGTGCAGTTCCACCACGTTGACGTCGCGCGGGCCCAGTCCGGCCTGTTCGTAGGCCAGGCGTGCGGCGCGCGCGGTGATCTCGGCGTCGAGGATGTCGTCGTCCGCCTGCTCGCGAATGCCCGACACCACCACCGAAGACAGCACCTTGACCGGCTTGCGCTGCGCGGGGCGGCGCGTGGACATGACCACGACGGCGGCGCCGTCCACCTGCGACGGGCAGCACTGCAGCAGCGTCAGCGGATCGGCGATCATGCGCGATGCCAGTACCTCGTCGACGGTGGTCTCGCTGCGCTGCTGCGCGTATTCGTTGAGCGACCCGTGGTGGCGGTTCTTGACTGCCACGGCGGCCAGGTCCTGCGGCGTGGCGTCGCGCTCGTGCAGGAACCGCGTGCCGCGCATCGCGTAGACGGCGGGCAGCACCATGCCGGACGTGGCGTAGAGGTCGGTCTTGATGTCGTTGCGCTGCATCGGGATCGTGCCGCCGCCCAGCGCGGTGAGCTGCTCGATGCCGAACACGAGCACGGTGGAGTACTGCTGGGCCAGCAGCGCGTGGCGCGCCAGGTGCACGCCGGTGGCGCCGCTGGCGCAGGCATTCTCGACGTTGTAGACCGGAATGCCGCGCAGGCCGAGATCGCGCACGATCAACTGGCCCAGGATCATGCCGCCCAGCACGTTGGCGCAGTAGACCGCCTCGATGTCGTCCAGCGTCACGCCCGCGTCGTCCACGGCCTTGAGGATGGCCTGCTGCGCCAGTTCTGGTGCCAGCACGCCGGTGTGGCGGCCAAACGGCGTCATGGCGCCGCCCGAGATGTAGATGTCGTGCATGGTGTCAGTCCTGGAGTGCGTGAAATACGTAGCCGTAGGTGTCGTCGGGCAGCGCCGCGTAACGGCTGCCGATGACCGGGCGGTCATTGCCCTGCAGGCGCCCGAAGATGCGCACCGGGCCATCGAAATCGACATAGCCCAGCGCGTACGGCGGCTGGCCCGTCTTCGGCGCAGGATGGATGACCGTGAAGCTGTAGACGGTGCCCACGCCCTGCACGGGCACGGTGGCGTGTTGCGAGGCCAGCGGCGAGTGCTCGGGCAGCGCCGGGAACAGCCATTCGCCGGTGGCGTGATGGCGCGAGGCCAGCAGGCGCGGCGGCGAATCGGCGCTCCACAGGCTTGAGGTGGCGGTGGTGGCAGCGGTCACTTCAGGTCTCCTTTGTCTGGGTCTGGTCTGGCACGGGGCTGTGCGTTGACTGGATATTGGTTGCCCGCACGCTTGCCGTAAAACGAGTTTTCGGGCCGTCTGGCTTGCGTTTTTCTCAAGCGAAAGACGTCTGACATCGCAGCAAACGTGATGTACAGCCGTCATTACGCATGTGCTAGATTGGCCCCGGCTCCCCGGGAACTCCATGGACTCATTGATTACCGCCGCGGCCCGCGCGCTCGCGGCCGGCGATCCGCTCGGCGCGTTGAACCGTATCGCCCTGCGCGATGACGCGCCCGCGCTGGCGTTGCGCGGCATCGCCATGTCCCAGCTTGGCGATTTCGTGCGCGCCCGCACGCTGCTGCGCAGTGCGGCGCGTGCGTTCGGACCCAGGGAGAGCATTGCCCGCGCCCGTTGCGCGGTGGCCGAGGCCGAGATCGCCATCGTTTCGCGCGATCTCGGCTGGCCCGCGCGGGCACTCGACGCGGCGCGCCGCGTGCTGGACGCGCATGGCGACGTCGTGAACGCCGCCCACGCGCGCTACCTGATCGCACGCCATCACCTGATGACCGGCCAGCTCGACGATGCCGAGCGGACCATCGCGGGCGTGAACACCACGCCGTTGCCGCCCGCGCTGCACGCCGCCCACGAACTGGTGCTGGCCGGCATCGCCATGCGCCGTGTGCGTTCAGCGCAGGCGCACGAGGCTCTGACGCGCGCGGCCGCTGCCGCCAGGCAAGCCGGCGTTCCCGCACTGGTGGCCGAAGTCGAGAGCGCGATGCAGGTGCTGCAGACCCCGGTGGCGCGCCTGCTGGCGCGCGGCACCGAGCAACCGCTGCGGCTCGATGCGGTTGAGCGCTGGTTTGCCTCCGATGCGCTGATCGTCGATGCCTGCCGCATGACCGTGCGGCGAGGCACCGAGATCGTGGCGCTGGCCCGTCGTCCCGTGCTGTTCGCGCTGGCACGGTCGCTGGGCCAGGCGTGGCCGCATGACGTGCCGCGCGATACGCTGATCGCCACGGCGTTCCGCATGCGCCATGCCGACGACACGCACCGCGCGCGCCTGCGCGTTGAGATCGGGCGCTTGCGCAAGGCGCTAGCCGCCATCGCCACCATCCGCGCCACGCCGCAAGGGTTCGCCATGGCACCGCTGGCCGAAGCCGAGGTCGTGGTGATGACGCACCCGTTGGAACAGGCGCACGCGGCGGTGCTGGCGTGCCTGGCCGACGGTGAATCGTGGTCGAGTTCGGCGCTGGCCCTGGCGCTCGGCACCAGTCAGCGTACCGTGCAGCGTGCGCTCGATGCGCTGGCCGATGCGGGCAACGTCCAGCCCGTGGGGGCGGGGCGGACGCGCCGGTGGATGACGCCGCCTGCCGCCGGATTCGCGACGGCCTTGTTACTCCCGGCGCCGCTGCCGGGCGCGTAGCATGGTTTTCACATTCACTACGACATCGATGTCGACAAGGAAACCATCATGAAACGAATCGCCGCCGAGATTGTTCAGGAATACGGTCCCTTCCCGGGTGTCGACCATGTGCACGGCCTGACGTACGACGGCCGGCAGGTCTGGTTCGCCGTGGGCGAGAAGCTGCTGGCACTGGACCCCGCCAGCGGCAAGACGTCGAGCGAAATTGCCGTGCAGGCCGACGCTGGCACCGCGTTCGATGGCCGCTACCTGTTCCAGATCGCCGAGCGCCGCATTCAGAAGATCGATCCGCAGACGGGCAAGGTCGTGTCATCGATTCCTGCGCCTGGCGACGGCAACGACTCGGGCATGGCCTGGGCCGAGGGGTCGCTGTGGGTGGGCCAGTACCGTGACCGCAAGATCCATGAGATCGATCCGGAAACAGGCGCGATCCGGCGCACCATCGAATCGAGCCGCTTCGTCACCGGCGTGACCTGGGTAGACGGCCAGCTCTGGCACGGTACCTGGGAGAACGACCAGAGCGACCTGCGCCATATCGATCCGCAATCGGGCAAGGTGCTCGAAGCCGTGGAGATGCCGGCCGGCATCGGCGTATCGGGGCTGGAATCGGATGGCGCGGACCGCTTTTATTGCGGCGGCGGTGACAGCGGCAAGGTGCGGGCCGTCAAGCGGCCGCGCTGAACGCCCAGGGCGGATCGGCGTATCATCAACGCCCACCCTGAATTTGCCGAGTCAGCCAAGATGTTCCAGCTTTCCAACGACCTTTCACAATCGTCCAAGCCCGAGCAGTACACCGCGCTGGCAGAGATGGCGCGCGGGCTGCTGGCCGACGAGCGTGATCTCGTGGCCAACGCCGCCAACTTCTCCGCACTGGTCTACCACTCGCTCGCCGACCTGAACTGGGCCGGGTTCTACTTCTTCGATGGTACGGAGCTGGTGGTGGGGCCGTTCCAGGGCAAGCCGGCCTGCGTGCGGATTGCCATCGGACGCGGCGTTTGCGGCACGGCGGCACAGGCGCGCGCCACGCAGCTGGTGCGCGACGTGCATGCGTTTCCGGGACATATCGCCTGCGACGCCGCGTCGCGTTCCGAGATCGTCGTGCCGCTGGTGGCGCCCGACGGCACGCTGATTGGCGTCTGGGACGTGGACAGCCCGCGCGAGGCGCGCTTCGACGACGCCGACCGCGCCGGCATGGAAGCGCTGTGCGCAGTGTTCGTCGAACTGGCCTGGGGTCGCCGCCAGCGCTAGTACGTCAAACCTGGATGAAATCGTGCGGGGATGGCGCGGTGCTGCGTGGCGCCTCGCCGATCATCTCCAGCACCGTGGCCTCGATCATGTACGACATCGCGGTCAGTGCCAGGTCGTTCGGCTCCTCACCAAACGGTTCCTCGATCTCCGCGCTGAGCGCTTCGAGCGCGAAGAACGTGTAGCCGATGAAGCAGACGATGACCGGCGTCATCAGGCCGATGGAGTCGAGCAGGCCGAACGGCAGCAGCACGCAATAGAGATAGATGCAGCGGTGGATGATCACCGAATAGGTGAACGGGATCGGCGTGCCGGCCAGCCGCTCGCAACCGCCCAGCGCGGTGCTGAGGTTGTTCAGCGACATTTCCATCGGCTGGGCCAGGGCCGGGGCCAACTGGCCCGCGCGCAACCGGTCGCCCACCCATTCGCCCGCCATCAGCAGCGCTATGGCAGGCTTGAACTTCGCCGCCTTGAGCCGCGCCGCATCGGCTTCGTCGAGAAACGGCGCCACATCGGGCCAGGCATCGGTGCCGCGCAACTGATGACGCAGCGCGTGCACGAACGCGCAGAGCCGGTAGACCAGCTTGCGGGCTTGCTGCGGATCGGCCACCAGCGTCAGGGCCTGGCGCGTCAGCGAACGCGATTCGTTGAGCACGCTGCCCCACAGCGTGCGCCCTTCCCAGAAACGCGCATAGCTGGTGCTGTTGCGAAAGCCCAGGAAGATGGCCAGCGTGAGGCCGATCAGCGAGAACGGCACGAAGTTCAGTGACACCTTCCATTCGCCGATCCGCCCGTGAAAGAGCGTGATGACCGCCGCGAACAGCGTGATCGTGACGAGCTGCGGGGCGATCCGGGGCAGGACCGAGCCGCGCAGCACGAACAGCATCTTGAACCAGTGGAGCGGCGGGCGGGTAATCATCGGCGTGCGAACATCGGTGCAAAGACGTCATGTTCGCACGCCCGTACGCTGGCTGTCAGCGCTGAAGTTGGCTGGTGCCTGGTGCTTAACGATCGCTACGGATCGGACCGAACTCCACCGGCACCCAGGTAAAGCCAACCTGGTCGCGCCGCACGTGACCCAGGCCCGGGAACGGCAGGTGCGCGCCGCCCACCCACAGCTTGTCCTTCGCGGCTTCGGCCATCAGGCGCTTGCGGGTCTGCACGGCCTGGTGGCTGTCCACGTCGAACTCGATGGCGATGTTCGGGCGGCGGAACTGGGTGGCGTGGCTGTGAACGATGTCGCCCCACAGCAGCAGGTTTTCCTTGCCCGACGTGAACAGGTAGCCCGTATGGCCCGGCGTGTGGCCCACTGCCGGCACCGGACGCACGCCCGGGATCGGCGCTTCGCCGGCGGCGGCGTTGAAGGTGCGGAAGCGTTGGGCAGCCTGGTACGGCGCCACGGCGTTGCGCGCCATCGTAAAGAATGCCTGGGCGCCTTCGGGCGCGGCGGCGGCCACCGATTCACTGAGCCAGTAGTCGGCGTCGGCCTTGTCGGCCATGACCGTGGCGTTCGGGAACACGGGCTTGCCGTCAGCGGTCAGGCCGCACGCGTGGTCGCCATGCAGGTGAGTCAGCAGCACCGTGTCCACCTGTTCCGGGGTGTAGCCGGAGGCGCGCAGGTTCTGCAGGATGCCGCCCAGCGTCGGGCCGAAGCACGCGGCGGCGCCGGTATCCACCAGCACCAGGTGCGAGCCGGTGTTGACCAGGTAGGCATTGACCGCAGTCTGCACGCCCGGCGTCGACGTCACGAACAGGCGCGCCAGCAGGCGCTGCACTTCGCGCTCGCTGGTGTACTTCAGCAACTTCGTGTCCAGGTCGATGTAGCCGTCGTACAGGGCCGTCACTTCGAACTGGCCCACCATCATTCGGTAGTAGCCGGGCACCTGCGTCTTCTGCGGCGCGGGCGGCGCGGCATGGGCGACGCCGGCGGTCAGCGGCAGCGTGGTGGCCAGCGTGGCGGCCACGGCGGCGGCGGTCACCGTGGCGGACAGGCGCGACAGGGGTTTGCGGGACAACAGGGCGCGGGGCAGGCGCATGGGCATGAGGATCTCCGTGTGAGCGAGGTTCCGGACTCTGCACGTTGTTGCAGATGTACGCAGAGCGTCACACTACGCGGATCCCAGCGTGCGGACAAGTTGGGCCTTGCGGTGGTGGGGGTAAGCCCTTCGTCTGATGGGGCCTGAAAAGACACGGCCGCCGCCAGCTGGAGACGGGGACGGCGGCCGGATGAGGCGATGACGGGCGCCGGCGTGCCGGTGCCCGTCATGCGTGGTGGCAGATCAGTTCGGGATCTGCAGGGCGGTCAGCACGCTGGGCAGGGCGTTCGGGAACTGCACGGTGCGCTCGGCATAGCCGGCCGGGTACAGCAGGCCCGCGTGGAGCTGGCCATTGCGGATCGCGAACACCAACTTGGCGCCTTGTTCCAGATTCTTGGCGTTGATGCCGTTCAGGGCGAGCGTGGCGGCGCCTTCGCGCGACACGTTGAACACCATCACGTTCGGGTTGCGATCCAGAGCCGACCACGTACCGACCACGGGGCTCGGGTCCACCATGCTGGCCTGGGGCTGGGCACCGATCATCTGCGGCAGGATGTACGGGATGGACAGCGTGACCGTGCCATTGGCGTCGATATCGATCTTGCGCTGGGTGATGACCGGATCGAGGAAGCTCCGGCCCACCAGTTGCTGGATCGAGTTCAGCGGCGACGGCAGGCCTGCGTCGTTCTGCGGCGTGGCCGGATCGTAGGTCGCCGACGAGAGCACCGGGCAATTGCCGATGCCCATGCCCGAGTTGGTGAACAGCACCGGTACCTGGCAGCCCGTGTACGTCATGTTCATCGGCAGCAACACGCGATCCGAATCGTACGACTGGATGCCCAGGTAGCCGCGCGAGCCGGCGGGCAGCTTCACGTTCGAGAGCATCATGGACGAGTAGAACGGCACCGGGCCGAGCATGCCGCCCGTGACGGCCATCGAGGCGGCCTGGCCGCTCAGGTCGACCTCGCGCGATTCGTACTTGAACGTGATGTCGGTCAGCGGGTCGGTGCCGGCCAGCGTGCGCCCGATGGACGTCAGCGGCTGCGGCGCGCGCCATTGCGTGCGGCCGAGCATGTCGGTCCAGCTGCCGTCGGCCTTCATCATGAACACGTTGGCCGGATCGTTGATCGCAGCGGATTCGGCATCGGTCAGCCCTTCCCATGCGCCCGCCTGGCTGCGGCGGATCTCGAGCGACTTGCGCAGTGCGTTGCCGTCGAGTTTCTGGACCATCTGCACCGGCAGCAGGTCCATGATCATGTTCAAGGAATCGCCGAACGCGACGTCGACGAAGCTGTACAGCGGCTGGGCCAGCACCTTCGAAGCATCGGTCAGCGCATACAGCGGCTTGGCGGCCTGTGCGTCGATGTCGGTCTGCGTCACGGCCACATTGCCCTTGGCGACCATCGCGTTCAGCGTGTTGCGCACGGCGGCCGCATCGGCCTTGCCGGCGACGGCCAGCGACGTGATCTTGTCGACGATGGCGGCGGCCATCGTGGCGGCCGCTGCGTCACCACCGTTCACGTAGTCGACGGTGGGGTCGACGCTGGCGCCCAGCAGCGTTCGAACCGCCTGCAGCGCTTCGTCACGGCTCATACCGGCTTCCATCTGCGCGGTCACCAGCGAGGTCAGCGGCGAAACGTGCTGGGCGGTAGTGCCGCCGTCCAGCACGGCGGTCATGGCAAAGCTGGCCGGGAACGTGAAGCCTGCCGGGCGCGACAGGTCGCGCGTGGCCGGCGTGACCTGCACGACGATGCGCTTGCCGTGGGTGTCGCCTTCGTACGGAATGGTGAAGTCACCATTGGCGCCAGTGACGGCCGACGGCTCGCCGTCATCGCACGCGTTGTTGGCGTTCAGGTCCAGGCAGGCGGTGGCGCCCACGAGATAGCCGTCGATGGCCTTGCCGGTGATCGATGCCGACGCGGCCGGTGCGGCGGGCGCGGCTGCGCCCGTGGTGCTGTCGCTACCGCCGCCGCATGCGGCCAGCGTGGCGCAGAGCACGGCGATCAGGGTGGGGCGGGCCAGCGGGTGGGCGGCGCTTGTAACGGTTACTGCTTTCACTGCGGCTACTGCTTTCAAAGCTGTCTCCAACGGAACGTCGAAAAAATGAAACGTGGCACATGGCCCGACGTGAGTTGACGGCGCAAGTTGGAAGACCTTGAGCAGAAAGATGGAATAAGGGGGTGAATGCGGTCCTGAGCAGGCATTGCAAGCTTCGCAGCGTGGCGTTTGTAAAAAACACATGCGCCGGACGGCCCACCGACGGATTTACCGCGCATTGCGGAATGGCACCGATCTTGCCTGCAGCGGTGAAGTCCGTCCCTACCTTTGGGTGGGGAACGACGCCATTCAAACAATGACGAAGGAGTCCCCCATGTCTAGCAAGCAATCGTTCCTGACGGACGTCAAGACCATCCGCGAGCGCGCCCGCCAACACATCGACGATGGCGCTGTGACCGCTGGCTACGATGCCGAGCGCGACACCGTGATCAAGCTGCTCAACGAGGCGCTGGCCACCGAGATTGTTTGCGTGCTGCGCTATCGCCGCCACTACTTCATGGCCAAGGGGCCGAACTCGAAGAGCGTGGCCGATGAGTTCCTGGCGCACTCCAACGAGGAACAGGGCCATGCCGACCAGATCGCCGAGCGTATCGTGCAACTGGGCGGCGAGCCCAACCTGTCGCCCGAAGGACTGGCCTCGCGCAGCCATGCCGAATACATCGAGGGCAACTCGCTGGCCGACATGATCAAGGAAAACCTGGTGGCCGAGCGCATCGCCATCGACACCTATCGCGAGATCATTCAGTTCATTGGCGAGAAGGACCCGACGTCGCGCCGGCTCATGGAGAGCATTCTGGCCGTCGAGGAAGAGCATGCGGATGAAATGCTCGACCTGCTGTCATCGCATCCCGAGGACAAGAAGAAGCACTGACGCCCGGCACACCCGCAATGCAAAAGGGGCGTGTCCGCACGCCCCTTTTCCCCTTTGCGTTCCGCTCCGCTGCGGAATCAGTTCACCGGCTGTGGCGTCGGGAACTGGTACTTGCCGCTAAGTATTTCCTGGCGCGGCCGGTACAGTCGCACCGTGTAGTTCCAGCCTTCCACGATGGGCAGGCAGTTGGCCGTATTCGCGTCGCAACCGCCGAACTGGATCGTGACGCCGCCGTCGGCGTCCTTCTTCGCCGTCAGGTTGTTCAAGGCATAGGCATTGGCGGCATTCTTTTCGAAGTACCCCTTGGCGTTGTAGACGCTGATCGACCAGAACGCGTCCACCGGCACCTGCTTTACCTGCAGGCGATACACGGTCTTGCCATCGTTCTTCGGCGGCGTGACATTCAGATAGGTGGCATCACGGTCGGGATTGCCACCCCAGCCGGCGGCCGCCCCCACCAGGTGCCGCACCGGATCGACCTCGCCCTTCTTGCCGAACGCGCCCTTGAAGTCAGGCATGGCGGACGCCAGCACCAGCACCGCGTCGCGCAGCTTCTTCTGGCTGACCGGGTCCCACTTCGGCAAGTCGAGTTGGCCCGGCGCCTTCTGGCTGACCTGGATGGCGTCCTGCAGCGCATGCACCTGGCGGATGTCCTCGGGGTCGTTGGGGTCGACCAGCGTGCGCACCCCCACCACTACGTAGCGCGTACCCACGCTGGCGCGCGTCAGCACATGCTTGCCCGCGCCGTAGTACACGGCCGGCACGTAGTGATCCTCGTTGATGACCTGCATCGACATGAACCGCTTGCCCGCGTTTGGCATGGTGATCGTGACCGGGCCGGCATCGAGGTCGAACACGCCAGACGAATACAGCGTGTCGCGATTGAGCCGGATCACGGTCTGGTTCTCGATCGACGCGGGCTCGCGCCGATGCAGCATCTTGCCGACGCCGCCCTGCTTGGCCAGGCCGGAGAAGTACATGTCGGATTCGGCCCGCACGAAATTGTCGAGCGTGACCGGTACCGTGGCGCCTTCGGCGGCTGGCTTGTCCTGGGCATGGACCACACCGGCGCTGGCAAACGCCAGGCCCATCAGGCCCACGATGACGTTGACGATCTGCGTCTTTTTCACTGGCTCACCTTTTCATAGCGAAGCATGGCCGCGGGCCACGGGCGGCCCAGTATGCCGCAAGCCGCCTCGCGTGGGCACCGCTTGCGAAAGGACTTGGATCGCCAAACGAAACCGTTTAAATGACCGCAAATCACGGCTTGTGAAGGGTGTTTGGTCTGCTCAGACGTTTCCGGTTGCCGCGCTCCGCAGGGTGTCCAGCAGCGCGGCAATGACGCGGTCTTCGTCGGGCGCCACGCGCGACGCGAACGAGATCTGCCGCGACGGCGGCGACTCGCCCAGCGCGACCACGCGCACCGGAAACGCTTCGAGCAGGTACGGGTCCGGCTGGGGCAGCACCGATACGCCAAGCCCGCGCGAGGCCATGGCAACGATGGCCGGGATGGAGAGCAGTTCGATGCGCGAGCGCGCGTCGGGTGCCACGCGCTGGACGAACTCGGCCGCCACCGAACCGGCGATGGTCGAGGTATCGAACCGGATCCATTCGTAGGCCTTGAACAGCGCCTTCACGCTGCGCGTGGCGGCGTCGCGTGGCGCCACCAGCACGCAAGGCTCGCGGAACAGCGGCGCCCAGCGTACCCGCGCCGAGGCGCCCGACTCGGGTTGCGCCACCACGGCGGCCTCGATGGCGCCCGAGCGCAGCGCATCGACCAGCGCGGTGGAGCGGCCTCGTTCCAGCCGTACGTCCAGGTTGGGATAACGCTTGCGCACCAGCGCCATGAACGATGGCAGCAGCGTCACCTGCATCGGCTCGATGATGCCCAGCGTGACCTTGCCCTCCACCACCGGCGCCGATTTACGGCGCAGCGACTCCAGCGCATGCATCGCGCCGTCCAGCGTGGCGCTGACTTCCAGCGCAAACGCGGTGGGCCGGACCTGCAGCGCCGAGCGGTCGAACAGCGGCTGGCCGAAATACGTCTCCAACTGCTTCATCTGCAGGCTGACGGCACTGGGCGACAGGTTCATCTCGGCGGCGGCGCCGGCAAAACTGCCGCTGCGCAGGACGGCGGCCAGCGTCTGGAAGCACTCGACCTTCATGAGTTTTCCTCACCGATACATTGGAAAACGTCACTTTATCTCAATCGATGGCGTGGCTACGATGCATGCCAGACGGTGCCGATCGAACAGGTGCCGCACCGCACAATATCCGGAGACAACCACGTGACGCCGCAACGCTTTCGCCTGCGTACCCTCGCATTCGGCCTTTCCACCCTGTCAACCGTCGCACTGGCCCTGGCCGGCGCCATGCCCGCCGCCCATGCGGCAGATGCGACGATTCCGAAGAATATCCGCGTGGTGGTGCCGTTCCCGCCCAGCGGCAGCAACGACGTGTTCGCGCGGCTGGTCAGCGACAGGTTGTCGAAGAAGCTCGGTGTCACGGCCATCGTCGACAACAAGCCGGGCGCCGGCGGTGCGATTGGCGCCGAGTTCGTGGCGCGCTCGGCGCCCGATGGCGCCACGTTGCTGATTACCTCGTCCACGCTCACGGCCAACGCCGCCGTGCAGCCCAAGACCACCTACGACGTGAACAAGAGCTTCGCGCCCGTGGCCATGCTGGCCAGCGGCCCGATGGTGCTGGCGGTCTCGGACAAGTCGCCGTACAAGACCGTGGCCGACCTGGTGGCCGCCGCGAAGAAGGACAAGGGCGCCATCAACTATGGGTCGGCCGGCATCGGGTCGATCAACCAGATGTCCAGCGAACTGCTGGCCGGCGATGCTGGCATCGAGTTCACGCACGTGCCCTACAAGGGCATCTCGAACGCGCTGACGGACCTGATCGCGGGCCAGGTGCAATTCGTGATTGCCAGCTTTCCGTCGGTGGCCAGCCAGGTGAAGGGTGGCAAGGTGCGCGCGCTGGGCGTGACATCACCCACGCGGTCGCGCTTTGCGCCGCAATGGCCCGCAGTGGCCGAGACCGTGCCCAACTATTCCGCCGAACTCTGGTGGGGTGTGTTCGCGCCGGCCGGCACGCCGCAGGCCGTGGTGGACAAGCTCAACGCCGAGATCCGCGCCATCATCGCCACACCCGAAATGCGCGAGACGTTCGCCCGCGAAGGCGCGGAGCCATCTGCGCTGACCGCCGCCCAATTTGCCGACCACATCCGCCGCGACAGCGCGCGCTGGAAGCAGGTGGCCCAGGCGCGCCACATCACCGCAGAGTAAGTCCACGGGAAACGTTACCCATGTTCAAGCAGCAAGCCCTGGCGCCTGACGCCACCGGACCGCTCGACGGCATCCGCATTCTCGACCTGTCCCGTCTGGTGGCGGGCAACACGCTGACCATGGCGCTGGCCGACCTGGGCGCCGACGTGCTCAAGGTGGAGCCGGCCAGCGGCGATACGCTGCGCGACTGGAAGGTCAAGGACGTGGCCACCGCGTGGAAGGCGTACTGCCGCAACAAGCGCAGCCTGTGCCTGAACTTCCGCGCCGACGGCGCCATCGGCGTGATTCTCGACCTGGTCGCGCACGCCGACGTGTTCGTGGAAAGCTTCAAGCCGGGCACGCTCGAAACCATGGGGCTCGGCCCCGATGTGCTGCTGGCGCGCAACCCGCGGCTGGTGATCGTGCGCATATCGGGTTGGGGCCAGGACGGCCCGTACTCGCATCGCCCGGGCTTTGGCACGCTGGTCGAGGGCATGTCGGGCTTTGCGTCGATGAACGGTTTTGCCGACCGCGAGCCGGTGCTGCCGCCGATCTACCTGGGCGACATGACCGCCGGCTTGTACGGCGCGATTGGCGTGCTCAGCGCCGTGCGCGACGTCGAGGTGCGCGGCGGCGTGGGTCAGGTCATCGACCTGCCGCTACTCGATCCAATCTTCGCCATCCTGGGCGCGCAGGCGGCCAACCACCGGCTCACCGGCACGGTCAAGCCGCGCACTGGCAGCCGGTCCACCAACAGCGCGCCGCGCAACGCCTACCAGACCGCCGATGGCAAGTGGGTGTGCCTGTCCGCATCCACCCAGGCCATGACCGAGCGGCTGTTCCGCGCGATCGGCCGTCCGGAGCTGATCACCGATCCGCGCTTCGCCACCAATGCGGAACGCGTCAGGCACGCCACGCTGCTCGACGGCATCATCGGCGAGTACCTGGGCAAGATGACGCAGCCCGATTGCGTGGCGTTCTTCGACAAGGCAGGCGTCACGATCGGACCAATCTACGACATCTCCGATATCGAGCAGGACCCGCATTTCCATGCGCGCGACATCGTGGTGGAGATTCCCGATGCCGAGATGGGTCAGATCCCGGTGCACAACATTTCGCCGCGCCTGGGCGGCACGCCGGGGACGTTCCGTCGCGCCGCGCCCGCACTGGGCGAGCATTCGACCGAAGCGCTGCGCGCGGCCGGTATCAGCGACGCGCGGATTGACGAGCTGCGGGCCGCCGGTGTCGTCATCGATGCAGGCGAGGCCCAGTGATGACCACGACCGCGAATCCGCGCTGGAAGCACCGTCCCGAGGGTGCCAACTGGGGCGACTTCGGTCCCGATGACCAGCTTGGCCGGCTCAACCTGATCGGCCCCGCGCAGGTGCTGGCCGCCGTGCGCGAGGTGCGCGACGGGCTGACCTTCTCGCTGAGCCTGCCACTCGACGTGCCGCGCGCGGGCGTGCTGAATCCGCGCCGCCGACCGCCGGTGATGCATCCGTCGGAAAAGGACGGCCAGCGCGTGTTCAATCGCCCGCTGGCCGGCGACGTACCCGGGGCCACGGATGTGATCAGCGACGACCACGTCACGCTGTCGCCGCAGTACTCGACGCAATGGGATGCGCTGGGCCACGTGAACTGCCTGTTCGATGCCGACGGCGACGGCCATGCCGAGACGGTGGGCTACAACGGTTTCTCTGTCGGCTCGGGCAGCGCGCCTGACGGCACGTTCATGGGCGCGCGAGCACTGTCGGTGGCGCCCATGGCGGCGCGCGGCATCCAGGGACGCGGCACGCTGGTGGACCTGCACCGGCATTTCGACACGGGGCGGCACGCCGTGGGCTACGACGACCTGATGCGTGTGATCGAGGCCGACCATGTGGACGTGCGCCGTGGCGACATCCTGTGCCTGCACACGGGCCTGGCAGACATGGCACTGAACCTTTCCGCCGATGACGACCACACGGCGCTGCGTGGCGCCTGCGCGGTGCTGGACGGCACCGATGCCCGGCTGCTGCGCTGGATCGATGACGCCGGCATCGCAGCCATCGCCGCCGACAACCACGCCGTGGAAGAGCGCCGGCATGCGCTGCCGCCTGGCACGACCGGACCCCTACTGCCGCTGCACGAACTGTGTCTGGTGAAGCTCGGCATCCCGCTGGGCGAGATGTGGCACCTGACGCCGCTGGCCGCATGGCTGCAACAGGCCGGGCGCGCGTCGTTCCTGCTGACCGCGCCGCCGATGCACCTGCCCCATGCGGTGGGATCGCCCACCAATCCCATGGCCACGGTCTGAGTGCCGCCGGCCCCTCACAACACAAAAACCTGATGACTGGAGACCCGTTCATGCAATCGACCTGTCGCAAACTGCTGGTCGCGCTGGCGGCATGCGCGCCGCTGCTGGCGGCCGCTGCCTGGCCCGACCACCCGATCCGGATGGTGGTGCCGTACTCGGCCGGCGGCGGCGCCGACAACACGGCGCGCGTGATTGCACAGCGGCTGAGCGTGTCGCTGGGCCAGCAGGTGGTGATCGACAACCGGCCCGGCGCGGCCGGCGTGATCGGCGAGGAAGCCGTGGCCAAGGCGGTACCCGACGGCTACACGGTGCTGTACGACGCGTCGGCATTCGCGGTGAATCCGAGCCTGCGCAAGATGTCGTTCGATCCGTTGAAGGAACTGGTGCCGATCTCGCTGGTGGCCACGGCCGCCAACATCCTGGTGGTGCCGCCCAACGCGCCGTACAAGACCGTGAAGGACTTCATCGCCTACGCCAAGGCCAACCCGGGCAAGCTCACGTTCGCGTCGGCGGGCTCGGGCAGCGGCTCGCACCTGGCCGGAGAACTGCTGGACGCCAAGGCCGGCATCGACCTGCTGCACGTGCCGTACAAGGGTGGTGCGCCGGCGCTGACCGATGTCATGGGCAACCAGGTGTCGGCCTACTTCGGCAACGTGGCGTCCACGCTCAACTATGCGAAGAGCGGCAAGCTCAAGGCGCTGGCGGTGACGTCGCTCAAGCGCAACCCGGGCCTGCCCGATACGCCGACGCTGGCGGAACGCGGCTTGCCCGATTTCGAGGTGCTCGAATGGAATGGCGTGTGGGTGCCCAAGGGCACGCCGCCCGACGTGGTGGCGCGGCTCGCCAAGGAGGTGCAGGCAGCCGTGGCCGATCCGCAGGTCCAGGACAAGCTGCGCCAGATGGGGCTGGAGCCGGTGGGCAATTCGCCGCAGCAGTTCGACAAGTTCGTCAAGGGCGAGGCCGCGCGCTGGGGTGCGCTGGTCAAGGCCCGCAACATTCGCGCCGAGTAATGACGATGAGGGCCATCATGCGTAGCAAGCTGTTCGTACCGGGATCGCGGCCGGAATTGTTCGACAAGGCGCTCGCCAGCGCCGCCGACGCGTTGTCGTTCGACCTCGAAGATGCCGTGGCCGAAGCGCGCAAGGCCGAGGCGCGCGCCGCGCTGCAGGAACTGCTGACGTCGGACCGTACGGACGGGTCCGGCAAGACGCTGATCGTGCGCGTCAACGCGCCGGACACCGCGCACTTTGCCGCCGATATCGTCGCGGTGGTTCGCCAGGGCCTGCATCTGGTGAATGTGCCCAAGGTGGAGGATGTGGAGCAGGTGCACATGGCCGCGCAGGCCGTGGCGCTTGCCGAGGCGGCCAACGGCGTGACCTCGCCGGTCAGGCTGCTGCTCAATATCGAATCGCCACGCGGGCTGCGCCGTGCCTATGAACTGGCTGCCGCCGATCCGCGCGTGGCGGGGCTGCAACTGGGGTACGCCGACCTGTTCGAGCCGGCCGGCATCCATCGTCGCGAAACGCTGGCCGTGGCGCAGACCATGTACCAGATGCGCATGGCCGCCGCCGAGGCCGGTGTGTTTGCCTACGATGCGGCGTTTGCCGACGTCAAGGACATCGACGGCTATCGCGCCGAGGCCGAACTGGCGCGCCGCCTGGGCTATCTGGGCAAGAGCTGCATCCATCCGAGCCAGATCGCGCAGGCCAACGATGTCTTCCGGCCCACCGAGGCGGAGATTGCCGCCGCGCAACGTATTGTCGCGGCGGCCAGCGAAGCGGAGGCCCAGGGTGTGGGCGCCTACATGGTCGACGGCAAGATGGTGGACCGCCCGTTCGTGGAACGCGCCCAGGCCGTACTGGCCCAGGCGCGGGCGATGGGGTGGACGGCCTAGCCGTGAAGACCCGCCTTACGGGTTTGCCGTGCCCGGCTTGCAATCCTTGACGTAGCCTGTGACGCGCCCCTTGCTCAGCATCGGGCGCCAGTCGCCGGCGCTGCGGATCTGCACATCGGTGCCCTGGCGCGCCGCGCGCAGGTTGATCAGGTACGAATAGCCGGCGTCCGCGCGGCTGCCGTAGCCCACGCGCACATCGACCTTGCCGGGCTCGGGGAAGGCCATCACCGTGGCATCGTCGCCGAGCTTGCGCTTCAGGCACAGCACGAGGTCGCCGACGCTGGCGTCGGAGTGGATCTCGCTGCCATCCTGCGATTCAAGGTATTCCATGCTGGTGCCGCTGGCGCAGGCCGCCAGCAGCGGGGCGGCGAGTGCCGCGATCAGCAGTGGCCGAAATCCGGTCATTGAGTTTCCTGTCGTTGAAAAAGGGTTCGGGAAGCGTGCCCCCGCGATGCTGCCATGGGATAGGCACCGGGTCAAAACGGCCGGTCAAAGTCCGTTGTCCTTCAGGAAATCGACGAACGCGCGCAACGGCGCCGGCAGGTGGCGGCGGCCAGGGTAATAGAGAAACGGCCCGGAGAACGATTGCCACCACGGCTCCAGGATCGGTTCGAGCGCGCCGCTGTCCAGGTGTTCGCGCAGCATGTCTTCGAACAGGTGGATCACGCCCACGCCCGCCAGCGCCATCTCGATGCCGAGGTCGATGGCCGCGCCGGGCCGTGTCAGCAGCCGGTTGGGCGGATCGAGGCGGATCATTTCGCCATCGCGCTCGAAATCCCACGTAGGCATGGCGCCCCCGGCGAACTGGCCGCGCAGGCAGGCGTGGCCCAGCAGGTCGCTCGGGTGTTGCGGACGACCGCGCGCGGCCAGGTAGCGCGGCGTGGCTGCCGTGGCAAAGCGCTGCACGCGCGGGCCGATCGGTACGGCGATCATGTCCTGCTCCAGCCGCTCGCCGTAGCGGATGCCGGCGTCGCAGCCGATGGCCAGCACATCGACAAAACCGTCCTCGACCACCACCTCCACCCGGATTTCAGGGTACTCCGCCAAGAAGGGCGCCAGCACTGGCGGCAGCACGGTGCGCGACACGCTCGACGGCACATTGAGGCGCAGCGTGCCGGCGGGCTTGTCGCGGAAGGCGTTCAGCACGTCGAGCGCTGATTCCATCTCACCGAACAACGGCGTGAGCCGCTCCATCAGCCGTTGGCCCGCCTCGGTGGGCGCCACGCTGCGCGTGGTGCGGTTCAGCAACCGCAGGCCCAGCCGGGCTTCGAGCCGTCGCACCGCCACGCTGAGGCTGGACGCCGATACGCCGCTGATGCGCGCCGCATCGCGGAATCCGCCCGCGCGCGCCACCGAGACAAAGGCGGCCAGATCGTTGAACTCCATCGCATTGTTCGAAATTTTCAACAGGGCATTCAATCTAGCCCCGGTTATCAAACAATGCAACGCTGTCCATACTGGCTCGGTGTCCTTCCAACACCCAAGGAAAAGCGAGGAAAAAGCGCCATGACAAACCAATCCGATACCTACCGCCTGGGCGACCGCCTGATCCACCGCATGGGCTATGGCGCCATGCAACTGGCCGGCCCTGGCGTGTTCGGCCCGCCCAAGGATCGCGCCACCGCCGTCGCCGTGCTGCGCGCCGCCGTGGAGGCGGGCGTCGACCATATCGATACCAGCGATTTCTATGGCCCGCACATCACGAACCAGATCATCCGCGAGGCGCTGCACCCGTACGCTGACGACCTGCTGATCGTCACCAAGGTGGGCGCCGTGCGCGACGACAAGGGCGCGTGGCTACCCGCGCTGGCGCCGGAGGACCTGCGCCGTGGCGTACAGGACAACCTGCGCAACCTGGGCCTGGAACAGATGGAGGTGGTGAACCTGCGCGTGATCGGCAATGTGCATGGCCCGGCGGAGGGGGCCATCGCCCGCGAGGTCGAGGCAATGGCCGAACTGCAGCGGCAGGGGCTGGTCCGGCACATCGGCCTGAGCAACGTCACGCAGGCGCAGGTGGACGAGGCGCTGGGCATCGCGCCCATCGTGTGCGTGCAGAACCACTACAACCTGGTGCACCGCGAGGACGATGCCCTGATCGACGCGCTGGCCGCCAAGGGCATCGCCTATATACCGTTCTTCCCGTTGGGCGGCTTTACGCCGATCCAGTCGGGCCAGCTCTCGGCGCTGGCGGATCAGGCAGGCGCCACGCCGATGCAGCTGGCGCTGGCGTGGCTGCTGGCCCGGTCGCCCAATATCCTGCTGATTCCGGGCACGTCGTCGGTGGGGCATCTGCGCGAGAACCTGGCGGCCGGCCAGCTTGTGCTGACCGGCGCGCAGCGGCAGGCGCTGGACGCGCTGGCCTGAATCAACCGAACGTGAACGCGTAGGCCTGCGCGCCCGGGTCCAGGAAGCGGATCTCGAACGTGTGTTCGCCGACGTCGCCGGCCTGGCGCACCAGCTGGTACAGCCGCGTCGCCGTGATCGCGCCATTGCCGTTGGCGTCGGTGTCGGCACCGTGGCTGGCGCCAGGGGCCTTGCCGTCGATCTTCACCACGAAGCGCACGGCGCGGCCGTCGGCGGCTGGCCCCAGCACCAGGTGCAGGTCACGCGCCTGGAAGCGGTAGGTGATGCCACCTTCCGCGCGGTCCAGCGTGGCGTGCTCGGGGCCGACCGTCCATTGGCCCGTCAGGCCCCACTGGTTCAGGCGCAGGTCGCCCACGCTGTAGGCGCGCGATGCGTCGGGGCGCACGCCGCCCGGCGAGGCGAAGTTCGACGCCTGGTCGTAGCCCACGTAGGTTTCGCCGGATCGGACATGCTTGAGGTCCGGCGCAGCCTGGGCGCCCTGGGCATCGGGTACCACCACGTCACGCGATGCCGACGGACGGCCGGCTTCGGCCAGCAGGGTCTGGATCACGCGCTCGGAGTTGGCATAATCGCCTTCGCCGAACTGGTGATGGCGGATATTGCCGCGTGCATCGACAAAGTAGGCGGCCGGCCAGTAGTTGTTGTTGAAGGCGCGCCAGATGTTGAAGTCGCTGTCCACGGCCACCGGAAAGCCGATCTTGAAGTCGCCAATGGCCCGGCGCACGTTGTCCAGGTTCTTCTCGAACGCGAACTCGGGCGTGTGCACGCCGATCACGGTCAGGTTCGGGTACTTCTCGGCCCAGGCGCGCAGGTAGGGCAGCGTCCGGATGCAGTTGATGCACGAGTATGTCCAGAAGTAGACCAGCGTGACCTTGCCCTGCAACTGGTCGCGCGAGATCGGCGCGCCGTTGGGCGTGTTGAACCACTTGACCGCGCCGTCGAGCGCCGGCATCTGGCCTTCCACCGGCAGGCGTGAGCCCAGGCCGAAACTCGTGTCATTGGCTGCCAGCAGCGTGGCGGCGCTGGTGGCCGCCGTGGCGGCCTGCGTGGCGACCTGCGGCGGCGTGACGGCCGTATTGCCGTGCAGCTGCTCGATCAGCGCCTGCTCCAGCCGCGCGGGGCCACCGATGGACAGCCGTGCCAGAAAGCCGGTATCGGCGCCGATGGCAATCGCGGCCACGCCTCCCAGCACTCCCACGCCCAGGCCACGGCGCAGCCATTCACCGGCCCCCATCGACCGCTTCATCGCCGCGAACAGGCGTCCGCCCAGCCCCAGCGCGGCGGCCAGCGACGTGGCCGCGCCGGCCGCGTAGGCCACCAGCAGCAGCGAGCTTTGCACGCTGGCACCCTGCAACGCGGCCGTGGTCAGCACGATGCCGAGGATCGGGCCGGCGCAGGGCGCCCACAGCATGCCCGTGGCCACGCCCAGCAGCAGCGATGCGGCCGGCGACGCCTGGCCGGCCCCATTGCCACCGGCCAGCCGGTTGCCCAGCGCCACCACCGGGCGGGTCAGGGTGTCGGCCAGGCGCGGCACCAGCAGCGATACGCCAAACACCGCCAGCATCGCCAGCGCCGCGTAGCGCCCGTATTCGTTGGCCCGTACCGCCCAGGCGCCGCCCACCGACGCCAGCGTGGCCACGGCGGCAAAGGTCAGCGCCATGCCGGCCAGCATGGGCAGGCGGCCGCGCAAGAACGGCTGGCCGCTGCCGCTGAGCACGAACGGCAGCACGGGGAGGATGCACGGGCTCAGGATGGTCAGGGCACCGCCCAGGTAGGCGAGGATCAGCAGCGTCATGATCGGGGTCCTTTCAGGAAGGAAGGGGGCCAGCAATCTGGCATGCCCCAATGAGACGCCCTTGATCTACCGTAAATGTGTCTTGAACCGGCAAAGTTGTATGGCTTTGTGGGGTCGGAGCCGACAGATACATTGCGATACACGGAAACCCCCGACCGCCCATACAATCTCGCCAACAGACTGATCGTTCACATTTTTCGCAAAAGAATACATAGCCAGGGGTGAAGCTGATGGAATCGCATGTCGACCATGTCCTGATCGTTGACGACGACCGGGAAATCCGCGAGCTGGTATCGACGTACCTGAGCAAGAACGGCCTGCGCGTCACCATGGCGCCAGACGGCCGGCACATGCGCCAGTTCCTGGACGCCAACACGGTGGACCTGATCGTGCTGGACGTGATGCTGCCTGGCGACGACGGCCTGGTGCTGTGCCGCGAGCTGCGTGCCGGCAAGCACAAGGCCACACCGATCCTGATGCTGACGGCCCGCGACGACGAGACCGACCGCATCATCGGGCTGGAAATGGGCGCCGACGACTACCTGACCAAGCCGTTCGCGGCGCGCGAGCTGCTGGCCCGCATCAAGGCCGTGCTGCGCCGCACGCGCATGCTGCCCCCGAACCTGCAGATCACCGAGGCCGGCCAGATGCTGGCGTTCGGCGACTGGCACCTGGACACCACGGCCCGCCACCTGATCGACAACGAAGGCACCATCGTCGCGCTGAGCGGCGCGGAATACCGGCTGCTGCGCGTGTTCGTGGACCACCCGCAGCGCGTGCTGAACCGCGACCAGCTGCTGAACCTGACGCAGGGCCGCGAGGCGGACATGTTCGAACGCTCGGTCGACCTGCTGGTCAGCCGCCTGCGCCAGCGCCTGAAGGACGACGCCCGCGAGCCGGCCTACATCAAGACCGTGCGCAGCGAGGGCTACGTGTTCTCGATGCCGGTCGAGATCAAGGAGGCACGTCAGTGAGCACTCGCCGCTGGCAGTGGCCCCATACGATGGGGTCGCGCCTGTTCCTGATCCTGCTGGCGGGCATGATCGTCGCCCACCTGCTGTCGTTTGCCGTGCTGTTCTCGGAACGGTACATGACGGCGCGGCAGGTCATGCTGGGCACGCTGGAAACGGACGTGGCCACCTCGGTGGCCATCCTGGACCGGATTCCGGCCGCCGAACGGCCCCAGTGGCTGCCGCGTGTGAACCGTGGCAACTACCAGTACATCCTGGGGCCGGGTCTGCCGGGCGTGCCCGAGATGACCGAACGGGGCCAGGACATCGCCGACAGGATCATGGAGGCCACCGGCACGCATTACCCGGTCACGGTGCAGTCGATTCCCGGCGACGGCAAGCGCATGCAGGCGCACCTGACGCTGAGCGACGGCAACCCGCTGACCATCGACGTGCATCCGCGCATGACGCCGATTGCCGAGTGGCTGCCGTACGTGCTGGTGCTGCAGCTGGGGCTGCTGATCCTGTGCTGCTGGTTTGCCGTGCGCCTGTCGATCCGGCCGCTGGTGGCGCTGGCCGATGCCGCCGACGCGCTCAATCCCAATGTGAAGTCGCCGCCGCTGGATGAAGGCGGGCCGACCGAACTGGCGCAGGCGGCGCGCGCGTTCAACGCGATGCGCGAGCGGATCGCCCACTTCGTCGAGGAGCGCGTGCAGATCCTGGCGGCCATCTCGCACGACCTGCAGACCCCGATCACGCGTATGAAGCTGCGCGCCGAGATGACCGAGGATTCCGAGGACAAGCGCAAGCTGGTCAGCGACCTGGCCGAGATCCAGACCCTAGTCAGGGAAGGGCTGGCCTATGCCCGAAGTACCAGCGGCGACAGCGAGGACGCGTCGCGCATCGACCTCGGATCGTTTATCGAAAGCCTGGTCTACGACTACCAGGACACCGGCAAGGACGTGACGATCGGCGAAAACGCTGGCGGTGCCATCGTGATCCGCCGCAATGCCTTGCGGCGCGTACTGACCAACCTGATCGACAACGCGATCAAGTACGGCGGCGGGGCGGCCGAGGTGGGCGTGCGGCGCGACCGCGACGCCGTGGTCATTGCGATACTCGACCGCGGCCCCGGCATACCGGAAGACAAGCTGGAGGCCGTGCTGCAGCCGTTCGTCAGGCTGGAAGGCTCGCGCAACCGCGAAACCGGCGGCACCGGGCTGGGCCTGGCCATCGCGCACCAGCTCGCGGCGGCCATCGGCGGCCAGCTCAAGCTCAGCAATCGCCCGGGTGGCGGCCTGGCCGCCGAAGTCCGCCTGCGCTGATTGGGCGTCAATCGGACGCACCCTACCAGCTTTCTCCGTTTTCCCCCCCATGGCCGCACCTGACGAAGGTGCGGCCTTGTCACTTTGGCGCCCCGCGCGCCCGGATCGCGCCAGCGGTCCCCGCTTTCCCGCCACGCCCCTCCCCCTTTTTGTACGCCTTTGTATCAGCCCGCCATGGCGATACGTGCCCTGACACAACGGCCGCCAACTCGCTACGGGCGCGATACGTGGGCCGCCTTAAATACGTTCCGTGGCAGCGCAACGCATCAACGACAAAGCGAAGACGCTGCTTCTGCACAACACCGAACCCGCCGTATCTCACTGATTAAAGGAAACGATCATGTCCAAGAACCTCACCAAGCGCCTTGTCCTCGCCGTTGCCCTGGTTGCCGCCGCCGCTGGCGCGCAAGCCTCCGTTGTCGGCGCCCGCGACCCGTACAGCGATGGTGCCCGCACCGTCACGCAAAGCCGCGACGTGTACACCGATGGCGCGCGTTCGGTACAGGAACCGCGCAGCCCGTACTCGGATGGCGCCCGCTCGGTGCAAGAGCCGCGCAGCCCCTACTACGACGGCGCCCACACCGTGGCCGGCCTGGACCACGTCGGCGTGTCCGCCGCCCCGGCCCGCTCGGCCGATCCGTACCTGGACGGCGCCCGCTCGGTGCAAGAGCCGCGCAGCCCGTACTACGACGGCGCCCGCACGCTGGACCCGTACTACGAAGGCGCCCGCGTGCTGGCAGGCATGGACCGCACCGGCGTGTCGGCTCCCCCGGCACGCAGCGCCGACCCGTACCTGGACGGCGCCTACGCCTGAGCCCGGCTTCACCGCTTCGATTCAACCTGACCTCTACGACATAAGGAACGCATCATGACCCGCATCGACAAAGTGCTGTACACCGGCAAAGTCAACGTCACCTCCGGTGGTCGCGATGGCTCGGCGCGCAGCGACGACGGCAAGCTCGATATCAAGCTGTCGCACTTCGCCGGCAAGGGTACGGGCACGAATCCCGAGCAGCTGCTGGCTGCCGGCTGGTCGGCCTGCTTCATCGGCGCCATCGGCATTGCCGCGTCCAAGCAGAAGGTGCAGCTGCCGGAAGACCTCTCGGTGGACACCGAGGTGGACCTGGGCACGGCCGGCGTCGACTTCTTCCTGCAGGCCCGTCTGCGCGTGCATATCCCCGGCGTGCCGCGCGAGGTAGCGCAGTCGCTGGTGGACACCGCGCACCGCACCTGCCCGTACTCGAAGGCGCTGCACGGCAACATCCACATCGAAACCGAACTGGTCTGACCGGTGAACGGCCCCTTCTCCCGCCACGCGGGCGAGGGGGCCACGGCGCCCTACGACTTCAAGCGAGCCCCACATCATGCGTAACCTTCTTCGCGCCATCGTGGCCACGATTGCCATCGCCGCGATCTATACGTTCGGCACCGGCGCCATCGCCGAGAGCCCCAAGGTGGGCGACCAGGGTGTCGCGCCCGAATTCGTGGGCATCAACAACTGGCTGAACTCGCAACCCCTGACGATGCAGGACCTGCGCGGCAAGGTGGTGCTGGTGGATTTCTGGACGTATGCCTGCGGTAACTGCGTGAACACGCTGCCCTACGTCAAGCAGTGGTACGACAAGTACAAGGACCAGGGCCTGGTCGTGGTGGGTGTGCACACGCCGGAATTCCCGTTCGAGAAGTCGACGGAGAACGTGCAGGCGGCGCTCAAGCGCTACGACATCCGCTACCCGGTGGCGCAGGACAACATGTACGGCACGTGGTCGGCCTATCGCAACCAGTACTGGCCGGCGCTGTACCTGGTGGATGCCAACGGGCGCATCGTCTACCAGCACTACGGCGAGGGCCGCTACAAGGAAACCGAGGCGGCGATCCAGAAGCTGCTGGCGGAACGCAAGGCGGCGCAGCCGCAATGATCCTGACCTAAGGGAAAGGGGCCTGCAAGGGCCCCTTTTTCTATGGTCGGCGCATCTAGCGGCCGTCGAGCAGCACGATGGTCAGCAGCACCGATGCATCGGTCAGTGCCTTCACGTCATGCCGTACGTTGCCGGCCAGGTAGATCAGGTCGCCTGCGCGCAGGCGCTGCGAGCCATGGTCGAGCGTGACTTCCACTTCGCCCTCGATGCACTGGATGGTCATCGGGCCAGCCACGGCATGCGGCGGCAACTGCTTGCCGGCCAGCATCACCAGGCGGGCTACCTCCATGTGGGGTGCCTTGAACAGGGCGGTGGTGGGTGTGTTCTTGAGGTTGGCGCCGAGTGGCAGCACGCTGGCGGTCTGGCCGGAAGACAGGTGGGGAATCGACATGGTTTGGGCTCGCTGGCTTTGGGGGATTGGCTGGTTGTACAGCCGCGCCTTCCTGCACGCGGTAGCCTTCAGTCTATTGCCTAAAGCGGCCCTATGGCACAGTGGCCGATTGCACTATGTGGCCGAGCCAGCTTAAGCGGCAGCGGGCCATGCCGCGATGGGCATGACCCGCATGGCGCCGGACTCAGGCCACGGCACCGTCGGTGTAGACGTCGAACTTGCGCGACGGCTCGGCGGACACACCACGGCGGTCCATGCCGGCCATTGTGCCGTCGGTGTAGACATCGATCGTGCGCGACGGCTCGGCCGATACGCCGCGCCGGTCCATGCCGGCCAGCGAGCGGTCATTGTTGATTTCGCGCGTGGCGGGGGCCACGTCACGCGAGCCTTCGCTGTACGTGTCGAATCGGCCGGTGCGTGCGCCGTCGGAATAGACGTCGCGCGTATCCATGCGGAAGCTGTAGCCATAGCGGTCGCCGGCGTGCGTGCTGTCGCGCGGGCCGGAAGCCTGGGCGGCGCCTGCGGCTAGTGCGAGGGCAAGGGCGGCGGTGGAAAGAGTTGAAACGGTAAATCTGCGTGACATGGCAAAACTCCAGAGGCAGGTGAAACAACGGAACGCCGCAAGATATTTTTCGCCGCGTTCCTCTGCTATTACGCAGGACTCGTACCAGTGGAGATCGGGCCGTATTTGTGCCGCGCGTGACGCCTGGCAGGGCTGATTTCGCGAGTTATGGTGGGTATGGGCCAACATCCCGGCGCGGCGGCTGCCGGTGTCTGGCAGACAGGCGGAGCGGTGTCACGACCATGCCATCGGCCATGCAGTTGGTCGCAACGGAGCCAGGCCAGTACGCGGCGCGATTCGTCCCTGGGCCACTACATTTGAAAATGACCGGCCGCGCGCCTGCACCTGGCACGACCCGTGCGTGATGCTCGCGGGCAACATCTGGCGATTTCATCCATTGCATGCTGGCGGGGAAAGTCCGACAC
This sequence comes from Cupriavidus pauculus, assembly GCF_022179805.1. Classification (GTDB taxonomy): domain Bacteria; phylum Pseudomonadota; class Gammaproteobacteria; order Burkholderiales; family Burkholderiaceae; genus Cupriavidus; species Cupriavidus pauculus_E. The sequence continues at coordinate 260,169 of NZ_BPUO01000004.1, forward strand.
TACGCGCCTGTTCGGGAAGCGTGGATGCCGAACAGGACATCGACACACCGCGCCGCGACGATCCTTCTTGACAGGGGACCGGCACCGGGGCGGGATGCGGGTGTCGGGAAGTTTCAGTTGTTTCATTGGCCGATATGTCATTCATCAAACCAAAAATCAGAGCCACAGTCGTATGCGTTCGCGCAGGAGAAGTCCTGCTCGTGTCCAAGGACGGCGTGCGCTGGGCACTCCCAGGTGGGCGCCCGGACAAGCAGGAGTCGCTGGCGGAAGCCGCGCGTCGCGAATTGCGCGAGGAAACCGCCATCGATGCCAAGTCGATCGTCAACGCCTTCCAGTTCATTGGCGCCACGACGGTGCACCACGTCTTTGCCGCCACGGTGGGCAAGTCGGCCACGGCCAAGCCGCGCAACGAGATCAAGCACCTGCAGTGGACGCCCCGCGAGCAGCTTGACGACCTGTCGGCCAGCCCCACCACGCGGGCCATCGTTTCGCAATATTTTCTCTGCGTCGTTAGCTAGCCCGCCTGCCGGTGGGCAGTTTTTGCAAGACGTGCGCATTGATGCCTCCCATCTTCTGCAAGTAACCCCCGAAAAGAGACGCGCAGCCCCCTTCCGTGACGCGGGCACGGCGTTTGCGCCTGACCTGGCATCGGCAACACACCGAGGAAGGGGTTAGCCATGGAAAACAAGCGTCGCGCGGTGCCGGGCACCGATGACACGAGCTGGACCGAGGAGTCCAGCGAGCCGAGCCTGACCGGTCAGCCGGGCCAGGCCGATCAACCGGGCGAACCGGCACCGACCGAGGCCGCCAAGGAGGATCAGGCAGGGGAGCCTGCGCCGGCAGTGCCGCCCGCCAGGAACCCCTTGTGACCTCACGGGGCTGATCGAATCGAACGCGTTTCGTCTGTCGACATGCGGGTTTCTTCGTTCGCATGTGCCGCACGCGTGACTACGCTGGTCGGGACGGCGTTTGACGTGCCCCCGATGCCGACCTAGGCTAGTCAGGCTCACGGGCCACTGCGTGCCCCGAGGAGAACCTGATCATGAATCTGCGGCCTGATCCGACGTTTCACGCATCGCCCCGGCTCGCGATGCAGGCGCCGATGGAAACCCATGCATACACGCTGCTGCTGAGCCCCGATGCATCGCAACCCGATGCCCTGGCAGTGATCGATGTGAATCCCGACTCGTCGCGCTACGGCACCGTGGTGCATACGGTGCCGATGACCGAGAAGAGCGACGAGCTGCATCATTTTGGCTGGAACGCCTGTTCGTCCGCGCTCTCGCCGCTGACCGGGCATGCGTTTCTGGAGCGGCGCTACCTGATCATTCCCGGCATGCGCAGTTCGCGCATCTACATAGTCGATACGAAGCCCGACCCCACCAAGGCGCGCATCCACAAGATCATCGAACCCGAGGAAGTGTTCCGCAAGACCGGCTATTCGCGGCCCCACACGATTCATTGCGGGCCGGAAGGCGTCTATGTCAGCACGCTGGGTGGTGCGGGTCCCGACGGCACCGATGGCCCACCCGGCATCTTCATCCTCGATTGCCAGACGTTCGAGGTGCTGGGCCGCTGGGAGATCGATCGCGGCACGCAGGACAAACACTATGACTTCTGGTGGAACCTGCCGCGCGACTACATGGTGTCGAGCGAATGGGCATTGCCGCCGCAGTTCGAAAACGGCCTGGTGCCCGAGGACCTGCTGGGCAACCGCTACGGCCATCGGCTTCATTTCTGGGACCTGCGTGCGCGCCGCAATGTGCAGACCCTGGACCTGGGCGCGCAGCACCAGATGGCGCTGGAAGTGCGGCCGGCACATGATCCGGTGCGCGAGCACGGGTTTGTCGGTGTGGTCGTTGACACTACCAATCTCGAAGGATCGATCTGGACATGGTGGCGCGAAGGCGGCCAGTTCCATATCGAGAAGACGGCCACGATTCCGCCCGAGCCCGCCGCCGCGGACGACCTGCCACCGCTGCTGAAGGGTTTCGGCGCGGTGCCGCCGCTGGTGACCGACATCGACCTGTCGCTGGATGACCGCTTTCTCTACGTGTCGTGTTGGGGCACCGGTGAGATGCGCCAGTACGACGTCAGCGATCCGCGCAAGCCAAAGCTGGCCGGCTCGGTGCATATCGGTGGCATCGTGCGCCGCACGCCGCATCCCGATGGCACGCCGTTCGCCGGCGGTCCGCAGATGGTGGAGATCAGCCGCGACGGCCAGCGCGTCTACTGGACCAATTCGCTGTACTCCACCTGGGACGACCAGTTCTATCCCGACGGCGTGCCCGGCGCGCAGGTCATGGCGCACGCTTGTGCCGATGGCGGGCTGACGCTCGACCCCGGGTTCCGCGTGACGTTTCCGGACGGCTATCGCGCGCACCAGATCCGGCTTGAAGGCGGAGACTGCTCGACCGACTCGTTCTGCTATACCTCGGCAGAGCGCGCGGTGACCGCTTGAGCGACGGCTGGGAGCAGATCGGGCTGTGGGCCGCTGTGGTGGGTAGCGGCCTCTATCACGGCATCAACCCCGCAATGGGATGGCCGCTCGCGGTGTCCGGCGCAATGCTGGCGCGCGACGCGCGCGGCCTGCCTGCGGCCCTCGGACTTCTCGGCATTGGCCACGCACTGGCGGTACTGGCCCTGATCCTGCCATTCGGCCTGCTGGTATCGCTGGCCGCCTGGGAGACACAGATCCGCCTGATCGCGGCCTTGCTGGTGACCGCTTACGGCGTGGCACTGCTGGCATGGCGCCGGCATCCGCGCGTGTTGGCGCGCATCCCGCCATCGAGGCTGGTCGTGTGGTCGTTCGCGATTGCCATCGCGCATGGCGCCGGCCTGATGCTGGTGCCGATCTACCTGGGCCTGTGCGCCGCACCGACCGATGCCGGCCACCAGGCTGCCAACGTGCTGGCCGTCGGTAACGCCGGTACCGCGCTGCGAGTGGCGGCCGTGCATACGGCAGCCATGCTGGCGGCGGGTGGCGCGCTTGCGTGGCTCACGTGGCGCTACCTGGGGCCGCGCTTCGTGGCGCGCAGCTGGTTCAACCTCGACGTCTTATGGGCGCTCAGCCTGGTGCTGGTGGGCGGTGCTTCGCTCGCACTGCTGTGGATGAGCCGATTCTCAAATATTGGATACCTCCGGGGCTTTTGATCTGGCTGCATCCCCTGCCGGCGGTGATCCATGTTCGAATGCAGGCACGATGTTTCCAACGATTCGAACAAGGACGCCATGTCGATGTTGACCCTGAACGCGCCACGCGCCGCATATGGCAGGGAGGCCACCATGACCGTGAGTCAGCTCAAGGTGGCCGGTACTCTGTGCGCGGCGACGATTGGCATTCTGATCGCTTCGATGACCTACGTGACGGGCCAGGCCCGCGATATGGTGATCGCGTCAGCCGTGCCACTGGTAAGCCGGCTCGACCGGGTGGATGTCCGCCTTGATCGGATGGATGGCCGCATCGACAGAATGGACGGGCGCATCGATGGGTTGGAATTGCGGATGGGCAAGCTGGAAGACCGCATGGGACATCGCGAAACCAGGATGGACAATTTCGAGGTCCGCATGGAGAAGATCGAGATCCGCATGGAGCGCGTGGAAACCAGCATCGCACACCTGAGAACCGACGTCGACAAGCTGATCGGCAGCGTGGCGGCATTGACGCGGCTCGTCGAGCGCCAAGCCAGCGTGCGTGCAAACAACGAGTCGGGACAGACCGAGTCCTGGGGGCCAGCCGTTACCCTTGGCGCAGACCAGGCAGGGCATCCACCGTCGTGACCGTGGCGATGGCGGCGAGGTTCTTCAGCGCCTGCCGATGGTCGTCTTCGCTGCGCGCCGCACAGGCGTCCTCGACCACAACTACCTGATAGTCGCGGTCATGCGCGTCGCGGGCGGTAGATTCCACGGCCCACGTGGTACTGACGCCGGTCAGCACCACTCGCTCCACGTGGTGCGTGCGCAGGATGGGTTCCAGCGCGGTGCCATAGAAGGCGCCGATGCGATGCTTGGTTACCACGCTGTCGGTGGGCTGCACGTCGAGTCCATCCACGAACGCCGTGCCCCAGCCGTCCAGCACCAGTGCACCGGCCCCGCGCGCCTTGCCGAAGAACGGCGAGTCCTTCGGATGCTCGGCATGGTTGCCGGAGAACCCGACCTTGACGAAGATGACCGGCCAGCCGCTGGCGCGCGCATGGGCGATGACCGCGTTGTTGGCGGTCACCAGGTTGCGCGCAGCCGCCTGCGCCGCGGTGCCGCCGCCGGCCAGCTTGCCTTCGGCGTGGACGATATCATTGATCAGGTCCAGAACGATCAGTGCCGTGTTCATGTCCGCCTCCCGCTCGCCAGGTTAGTTGCGCAGGTTGGTGCGCCAGGTTCGTTCGCTCAGTCGTCGCTCTTGTAGCGTCCGTCCAGTTCGTCGTACAGCGGCTTCCTGACCAGTCGCTGGCGTTCGCCGAATGGTGCGACGATGGCGGGGTCTTCGGTCATCTGGCCTTTGGTCTGCAGCATGTCCAGCGCCTGCTGCATGCCGCGTACCGCGCCTTGCAGCGCCGCGTTGGCGTAGAGCACCAGTCCGTAGCCCAGGCGCTCCAGCGCGTCGCGGCCCTGCACCGGCGTCTTGCCGCCAATGACGATATTGATCAGCAGCGGCGTGTTGAACAGCCCCGGCAGCCGTTCGATGTCCTTGGCATCCTCGATGGCTTCGAGGAACAGGATGTCGGCGCCGGCTTCGGCAAAGCGGTGGCCGCGCTCGATGGCGTCGTCGATGCCATGCACGGCGGCTGCGTCGGTACGGGCCACGATCAGGAAATTGGGATCATCGCGCGCATCGGTGGCGGCGCGGATCTTGGCCACCATCTCGCCGGTGCTGACCACATGCTTGCCGGCAAAGTGCCCGCACTTCTTGGGCATGACCTGGTCTTCGAGCTGGATGGCATCGGCGCCGGCCCGCTCCAGCGTGCGCACCGCATGATGCACGTTCAGCGCGTTGCCAAAGCCGGTATCGGCATCCACCAGCAGCGGCAGGTCCACGGCATCGCGCACACGCGACGTGTGCTCGGCAATGTCACTGAGTCCGATGAAGCCAAGGTCGGGCAGCCCGAACGACATGTTCGTGACGCCGGCACCGGTCAGGTAGACGGCCTGGAATCCCAGGTCTTCGATCACGCGTGCGCTCATGGCGTTGAATGCACCGGGCATCAGCAGTGCCTTTCGCGTGGCTACCTGCTGGCGGAAGGCCTGTCTGCGGGAAGAGGCTTTGGAGGTCATGGGGGCGTGCTCCAGTCGGGCGGGATGCCGGCGGGCATCCCGGAGTGTGCGTGGGCGCGGCCAGGGCGGCGCGCGATGCAGGCTGAAGAGTACACCCTGGCCGTCGACGTGGTGAAAGACCACGTGCCCGGCGTGTTCAGAGCGCCGCGGGTACCTTGGCCGGAGCGGCGGTGGCCGTCGGCTGGGATTTTTCCTGGCGGCTGCCGTAGGCAAAGTAGCGTGCCTTGGCGCCGCGGCTCCAGTAGGCCACCGTGAACTGCTTGCCGTCGCGTGCATAGAGCAGTTCCAGGGTGCCGTTGGCGGCCGCCCATTCGGCATAGGCGTTCTGGGCGCCGGCATCGGTCTTGCGCTTCGATTCGTAGCGGGCGTCGAGCTTGTGGCTCACGTCGTCCAGCGCGGTGCGGTCGAAGGTCAAGGTCACGAGCGTGACGATGTCCTGGGCGTCGCAGTTCACCACCGCACGGGACAGCCCGGGCAGGTTGAAGCGCTCCAGGCGCTTCAGCTCGAACGCGTCGCCGCCGGCCCACGGCGTCTTGCCGGTCTTCTCGCGATTGGGCCCGGGCGCCAGGCGCGCGCATGGGGTCTTGCCGAGCTCCAGCCCGAGGGGTGCCGCAATGCCACCAACGGCGGACTGGGCGTTTGCAGCCGATGCCAGGCACGCGATGGCCAGCAGGAATAGCTTCTTCATGGGGGAATGCTTCCAAACGATGACGGTGGATTTTACGGCTTTCCGGCGTCCGGACTTGAGGGATCGACCGCAGCCCCGACCGGGGCACCGCTGGTCAGTTGCCGTGCCAGCAGGCCGGCATGCGGCGTCAGCGCGCCAAAATCGCGTGCGCACAGGTACAGGCGCCGCGTGGCCCATGGCTCGGACAGCGGCAGGATGGCCAGTCCTCCCGGCATCGAACGCGCCAGCGCGTTGGACACGATAGAGATGCCGATGCCGGCGTCCACCAGCATCGCCACCTGTTCGGTGCTGCGCAACTGGACGCGATAGTGAAGCTGGTGGCCAAGCCGCGAGGCGCGCTCGGCAAGGTGGGCCTCCAGCGCCGTGTCCGCCATGCCGACGATGGGCTCGCCGACGATGTCGGCAAACGCGACCGTGGCTTGCGCGGCGATGCGGTGGCGGCGGCTGGCCACCACCACGAGCTGGTCTTGTGCGATGCGGTGGGTCTGCAGGTTCGCGAAATCGGTGAAGTCCGCCACGATGCCCAGTTCCGCGCGACCCTCGACCAGGGCCTGGACGATCTCGGGGCTGGGCCGTTCGCCCAGGTCCACCGACAGGTCGGGATGGTCGGCGAGAAAGCGGCACAGATGCGGCGGCAGGAACGACGCCAGCGCCGCCGTGTTCGACAACAGCCGGATGCGGCCCTTGAGGCCGGTGGCAAAGCCGCGCAATTCGCCGCGCATCTGCTCGACCTGGCCCAGGATCGAGCGGGCATGGCGTACCAGCGCCTCGCCGGCCGCCGTGGGCGTGACCCCGCGCCGGTTGCGTTCCAGCAACGGTGCGCCCAGCACGGCTTCCATCCCGGCGATGCGCTCGCTGACGGAGGCCACGGCCAGATGCATCGACCGCGCACCCTGGGTCAGGCTGCCGCATTCCACGACGCTCAGGAAGAGCCGCATATCGGTCAGGTCGAAGCGCACGCCAGTTGTCCCCTGCTTTCGGTTTGGCCGAAGTCTAGCACCGGAAATGCCAGATTGCGGAGGCGGCGGGCGATGGCTAGCATTCGCTCCATGGACCCCATACTTCTGGTTTTTGGCGCGGGATTTGTGGCCGGCGCGATGAATGCGCTGGCCGGCGGCGGCTCGTTCGTCAGCCTACCCGCGATGATTGCGGCCGGTGTGCCACCGGTTCAGGCGAACACATCGAGCACGGTCGCGCTGTTTCCGGGTGGCCTGGCCAGCGCCTGGGCCTATCGCGACGGGCTGGGTCCGGTCGGTTCGGTGCCGCTGCGCGCGCTGATGGTGGCCACGCTGTGCGGCGGCTTCGCCGGGGCGCTGCTGCTGTTGCGCACGTCGTCGGCGGCGTTCACGTTCGTGCTGCCCTGGCTGCTGCTGATCGCATGCGTGGCGCTGGCGTTCGGGCGCCAGCTGGGCGAGGCGCTGCGCCGGCGCTGGCGCATCCACGCGCATGCGGTGCTGGCCGTGCAGTTCGGGCTGGGCGTGTACGGTGGCTATTTCGGCGGCGCAGTCGGCATCATGATGATCGCCATGTGGGGTCTGCTGGACAGCCGCGATATCAAGAACCTCAACGCGCCGCGCACGCTGATGGTCAGTGCGGCCAATGCCGTGGCCGTGATCGCGTTCATCGTCGCCAATGCAGTGCGCTGGCCGGAGACGCTGGCCATGCTGATTGGCGCGGTCCTGGGTGGTTACGGTGGCGCGCTGCTTGGCAGGATGACGCCGCCGCGCGTGGTGCGCGCCGGTACGCTGCTGGCCACGTCATGCATCACGCTGGCGTTCTTCGTGAAGACGTACGGGCCGGCGCTGATGCACCGCTAGAACGCCGCTGGACGTGGTGGATGCGGGCGTCGTGGTTGCTAGTCGACCTGCTCGACCAGCGCGGCGTCCATCATCGCGATGGTCAGGCCGATCAACAGCGCGATGGCCGAGGCAATGAACCAGCGCACGGTCTTGCGGTACTCGGGAATGCTGTCGTCTTCCAGCCGCAACGCGCGAAACAACGCAAGGATCTGCAGCGCGACGGCCAGGATCAGGCACAGCGCGGCCGCGAGCGAACTGGCGCTCCAGTAGCCGGGACTCTCGAATCCCCAGAAGCGCCAGAACGCCAGCGAAAACCCCAGCAGCACCGTGATCGCGGTGATGATGCCCTGACGGAAGCCGGATGGCACCACCGATGGCGCTGGCACGGGTAGTGGCGCTTGCGGCAGCACGGGCGGCGGCGCGGAGCCCGGCTGGTTCTGGGGTGGGATGTCGGCAGGCATCCGCAGGCTCAGCGCTCGGTTGCCGGCATTTCCACGATGGCCAGTGTGGCGATATTGCCGCCGATCACCCGGCTCCGATGCCCCTTGCCGCGCGTGTCCTCCAGCAACAGGGGGTTTCCGGGCACCAGCGAGCGGCACTCGCCGTCGGACGCTTCGAATTCCATCTCGCCGTCGAGCATGAAGACCCACATGCGGATGGGCGCCGGATGCAGGTCGCCGACCCAACCCGTAGGCAAGACCAGGAATCCCTGCCGCACTGCCTCATCCAGGCGCGACACGCGGAAGGCAGGCGCCGGCGGCGCGAAGTTCCGCTCGGTCATCTCGAACGACAACGCACCAAAATGTGATTCGCCGGATTCATCGGCATAGATGCGCCCGAAGGCAAGTGTCGAATGACTGACTGGATAATCCGTGGATGCGGCCATGGCGTGCCTCCCCCTGATGTGTGCTCTCCAGTCTAGTCGGGCCATGCGGCGGCGCAACGCGTATCAGACCGCTCAGCCCTGTACGCGTCGGGTGATGGCGCGCGCGAACCAGTCGTCGAGCATTGCCTTTTCATAGCGGAGCGGATCGCTGTAACCGTACAGGTTCACGCCCCAGTTGAAGTTCATGTTGTTGATGCGCTCCTCGTTGATGGCGATGGTTTCATCGCCGTGCTTCAGCACGTAGCGCAGTGTCATGCGCGGCCACGTGGCGTCGCGGATCACCCGCACGTTGCTCTGGTAGCGCCAGTCGATATAGCCGGCCAGGTCGATGTCCAACACCTCGATCGTCAGCGAGTACCCAGGCGGCAGGTCACGTGCCGCAAGCCGCTGCAGGTGCTGGCGGATGGAATTGAGCACCTGGGGGTCGCTGCCATAGCCGTAGTGCTTCGACGCGTCCTGATAGGTTTCGGGATGGATGAAGGTGACGTCGAGCGCGCTCGACGGCGGCTCGGCCGCGATGGCGGAACCCAGCGTGGCCAGCATGGCCGCAACGGGGGGAAGAATGCGGGCAGTCAGGCGAGACATGGCACGTGCTCCAGAGGCCTGCGACGCTTTCAGCTTAGTACAGGCGGCCTGCGGTTATCATCGGCGCTTGCGATTTACCGGAAACCAGACATGTCGAATGCACAACGGTATCTGCGCGAGGCCATTCGCCTGGCGCAAGCCAACATGGAAGCCGGCGGCCGGCCGTTCGGCGCCGTGATCGTGCGGGACGGCGAGGTCCTGATGACGGCCGTCAACGAAATCCACAAGACCAACGACCCGACATCGCATGCCGAACTGAACGCGATCCGCGCGGCCAGCAGCAAGTTGGGCAGCCCGAGCCTGGCCGGGTGCGCCGTGTATGCCAGCGGCCATCCGTGTCCGATGTGCATGGCTGCCATGCGCCTGGCCGGCGTGACAGAGGTGGCGTACGCCTATTCGAACGACGATGGCGAACCATTCGGGCTGTCCACGGCGGCGATCTATGCGGATCTGGCGAAGCCGTTCGCGGAGCAGTCGATGAAGATCGAGTATGTGCCCGTGCGGCTGGAGGGGGAGGTGGATTTGTATGAGGGGTGGAAGCGGCGGCAGCGGGGATGATGCCTGAGGTGTTCGCCTCTCTCCCACAAGGTGGGAGAGAGGCGGGGGAGAGGGCAAAGCGGTTCAAATTGCGACAGATCGGCAAGCAGAGCCTCCGGCCCTCTCCCCCAACCCCTCTCCCGCGCACGGGAGAGGGGAGTCAGCACATGAGGGTTTGCTAACGAACCCTCAATCCAGCGTGATCTTCCCCGCCTTCACGATCTGCGCGTAGCGCGTGGTATCGCGGTCGATCAGCTTGCGGAACTCGTCGGGCGTGCTGCCCACGGGGATGAAGCCCAGTTCCGTGAGCTTCTTCGCCACGTCGGCGCTGCGCGCGGCGGCGGCGATTTCCTTGGCCATGCGGTCGATCACCGGTTGCGGCGTACCTGCCGGGGCCAGCAGGCCCGTCCAGGAACTCATCACGAAGCCCGGAAAGCCGGACTCTTCCATCGTCGGGATATTCGGCTCGCCGGGCCAGCGCTTGGCCGATGCCACGGCCAGCACGTTGATTTTGCCGGACTTGACGTGGGGCATCGGCACCAGCAGCGGATCGAATGCCACCGACACTTCGCCCGATACCAGCGCGGGCAGGATCGGTGCGCTGCCGTTGTACGGCACGTGGGTCATCTTGACCTTCGATTCCATGGCCAGCCGTTCGCCGGTCAGGTGCGCCGAGCTGCCAACGCCGCTGGAACCAAACGTCAGCGCATCGGGATGCTTGCGGCCGTAGTCGACCAGCTCGCCCACCGTCTTGGCCGGCACCTTCTTCGCAGAGAACAGGAACAGCGGCAGCTCCGCCATTTCAGCAACCGGCACCAGGTCCGACGGCTTGTAACTGAGCTTGGAATACAGCGACATGTTGGCGCTGTACGCGGCCAGCACCGACACGAAGGTGTAGCCGTCGGGGGTCGAACGTGCCGCCACGCCCACGCCCAGCGTGCTGTTGGCGCCGGGCTTGTTCTCGATGATGATCGGCTGGCCCAGGCTTTGCGCCACCTTCTCGAAGACCACGCGCGACACGGTGTCGGTGGACCCGCCCGGCGTGTAGGGCACGATGACCTTGATTGGCTTGGTGGGCCAGGCATCGGCCGCAATGGCTGCCTGGCCGGCAAAAACGGTGGCGATGGCAACGGCCATCCCGCACGCAACGCGCGTGGCTTGACGCTTGATACGCACTACATCTCCTTCACTGATGTTCTTCCGCACCCGGTGGCTGCGCCCCGAGGCTCTATGGCCGGGCATGGCCCAGTCTCGCGGATTATCCGTGAGGGATTCGGAAACCGGAGTCAGGGTCAGCCCCGGGTTTGCGAGGCAATGTGCGATAGCCGAACCGAAGTCTGCCCCGCGGCCCGCTTGCGTACTGCAGGGCAGGCGACAGGTCAGGCGGCTTCGGCCGCAGCCGAGGTGCCGGCCAGCATCGCGCCTTTTTCGCGCGCCATGAAGACTGCCTCGGTCTTGTTGCGCGCGGACAGCCTGCGGTAGACCTGCAGCGTATGGCTCTTCACCGTGGGGATCGAGATATGCAGGCGCCGGCTGATCAGCTTGATCGACAAGCCCATCGACAGCAGCACCAGCACGTCGTACTGCCGCTGCGTCAGGCTGAGTTGCCGCGCCTCGCTGACGCAGTCGGGCAACGTCAGGCCGATCGTGCGCGGCACGGCAATCGGCACCGCCGTCGTCATTGCGTCGCAGTCCATCCATTTCGGATCGTCTGCAATGCGTAGCGCCGCTCGTTCCATCGGCGAACCGGAGCAGCATCCGCTGCGGAGTGCGGCAATCATCTTGCGCAGCGTTTGCTCGATGGCTTCGAGCGTCGCGTTCTCGGGCAGCCAGGACAGCAACGGTGCGATCTCGCGCGGCGGCATCCATTGCACGATGCCTCCAGCGCTCAGGTACAGCACGCCACGGACCGCCGAGGCTGTGCCAAGCAGTTGCAGCATCGCTGCATCGTAGCCATGCAACAGTTCTCCCACGATCAGCAGGTCGATGCCCGCCAGCGAGGTGCCGCGTGCCAAACGCGGTGTCATCGCACGGCAATCGTCGATGTCGCCGATACGATGTAGCACCTGCTGAATACCCAGGCCGATCAACGGCCGGGACTCCACGACAGCAGCCCTCATGGTGACGCTCCCCCTAAATGTATTTCTTGGTTTGGAATCGACTATGCGGCAAGTTCCGTTCCATGGTGACTATCGGCCTGAAAGCCGCATGGGACGGTCGGGAGGATGTTTGGCGGCGTTACGGGTTACGTAACATTGGGAGGGTTCATCGGCGGTGATTCACGTTTTTGCCGATGAGATGTTAAGACTGGGTTAAGGCGGCAGGGCAACATATGCCGTGGTTTGCTCCCCTCTCCCGCGCAGTGGGAGAGGGGAGCAAACCAGGCAGCGATTTGGTGCTTACAAAGCCCCAGCGAGCCTGAACTGCCCCACCGCCCGATGCAACGCATCCGCCTGGTCTTCCAGCGACGCGGCGGCCGCCGTGGCTTCTTCCACCAGTGCGGCGTTCTGCTGGGCCATCTGGTCCATCTGCGATACCGCCTGATTGACCTGCTCGATGCCGCCGGTCTGTTCCTCGGTGGCTGCGCGCATCTCGCCCATCAGGTCGGTCACGCGCTTCACGGCATTGACGATTTCCTCCATCGCCTTGCCCGCACCTTCCACCAGCGTGGCGCCGTCGTCCACACGTTGGGCCGAATTGTCGATCAGTGCCTTGATCTCCTTGGCCGCCGTGGCGGAGCGCTGCGCCAGGCTGCGCACTTCACCAGCCACCACGGCAAAGCCACGGCCCTGCTCGCCGGCGCGGGCCGCTTCCACGGCAGCGTTCAGCGCCAGGATGTTGGTCTGGAACGCGATGCCTTCGATCACGCCGATGATGTCCACCACCTTGCCGGACGCGAGCTTGATCTCGCCCATCGTCTCCACCACCTTGTGCACGATCTCGCCGCCGCGCACGGCGATGTCCGACGCGCCTTCGGCAAGGTGCGCGGCCTGGCGCGCGTTATCGGCGCTCTGGCGCACGGTGCTGGTCAGTTCCTCCATGCTGGCGGCGGTTTCCTCCAGCGATGCGGCCTGTTCCTCGCTGCGGCGCGACAGGTCGACGTTACCAGCCGCGATCTGGCGCGCGGCACCGGCAATCGAATCGGCCGAGCCGCGAATCTGGCTGATGGCACCGGTCAGCTTGGTCTGCATCTGCTGCATGTTGTAGAGCACGCTGTCACGGTCGTTCGGCGCGGTTTCCACGTGGGTGCCCAGGTCGCCCTCGGCGATGCGCGCGGCGATCCGGGACGTCAGCGCGGGTTCGCCGCCCAGCTGCTTCTGCAGGCTGATCGAGATGCGCACCATCACCACGCTCATCAGCGCGCCCACGGCAACCAGCCAGCCCAGCGCCTTCCAGAGCGCGGTGCGGAATTCGGCCTGGATGTCGTCCAGGTACAGGCCGGCGATGTAGTTCCAGTCCCACGGCTTGAAGTTCATCGTGTAGCTGAGCTTGGGCTGCGGGGCGTCTGCGCCGGGCTTGGGCCACAGGTATTCGATGAAGCCGTGGCCGGTGGTCTTGCCGATCTGCGCGATGTCGCGGAACAGGTAGACGCCGTTGGCGTCCTTGGTGTCGGACATGTTCTTGCCGTTCAGTTCGGCCTTGATGGCATGCATCAGCACGACCGTATCCGAACGCATGATGGTGAAGTAGCCGTCGGCGCCAAAGCGCATCGCGCGCACCCGATCAATGGCCTGCTTCTGCGCTTCCTCGGTGCTGATCTTGCCGGCACGGGCCATGGCCTCGTATTCGGCAACCACTGAATTAGCGGTCTCGGTCACCTGCTGCAGCGCCACCTTGCGGTCTTGCAGCCGCTGGTCGCGCATCTGCCAGACGTTCCACAGCGTGATGGCCAGCAGGCACACCCAGCTCAGCACCAATGGCAGCATGAGCTTCCTTCTCAAACTCAGGTCTTGCAACATCCCACTCCTCCGTTTCGCTTCGTTGATCGACGGGACGCTTGGGGGACGTCCTCTACCAGCGGCGCTAACGGCGAGCGGCAACGGAAACTTGACTGAGGATTGATACCAATACGGGAATAGTGGAGAGGCCGTCGCTTTCTCATCATTACATCTGCCCGGATCGTATCTGTGTGTGGCAGTATCTCCAGAAACGTCGAATCTGGCGCAGCACTGCGCTTCCTGACGAAGCGAATGGAGAAGTAGCGGATGGACCGAGCAACGGAAGACGCGATCCTCACCCTTGCGAACGGCGCGCGGGACACGGTATTCCTGGTCGACCGCGGAGGCGTGATTCGATACGTCAATGGACGTTGTGCCGAGACGCTGGGATTTGCACAGTCCGATGTCATCGGACAACCGATCATTGAACTGGTGATGCCTGGCGATCGTGACCGCACGATCCGGGAGGCCGCGCAGGTGCTGTCGGGCCAGCACCGTACGGGATTCGAGAACCGCTACCAGCATCGCGATGGCCGCGCGATCTACCTGTCGTGGCAGGCGAACTGGCTCGACACGCACCAGTTGCGGATGGGCTTTGCGCGCGACGTCACGGCGCTGCGGCAACCGGCATGCGAGCACTTGCTGGCGTCGACGCTGCTCGACGCGCTGGACCCGATGGAGCGCGACGTGCTGGTGCTGCTGCTGACCACGGCATCCGAAACCCAGATCGCCGACCGATTAGGCCAGAGCGCCGCGACGACGCAATCGCATGTGCGCAACGTATTCCGCAAGCTCGGCGTGCCGGGTCGGTTGGGCCTGATGAGCCTGTGCCTGCGCGACCTGGAAGCACCCGCCGAAGCTTGACGACGGTGGCGACGGCAGCGTCGCTCAGTGCTGATGTGGAGCCGGTGCCGCCGCCTTCACGTCGGGCACCGTGACCGGCACGATCTCGGTGGCCAGGATCTTGTGCGTGGGATCGGCCAGTTCCAGCCGCAGCTTGTGCGCGCCCGGCTTCAGCCCCACCACGATGATCGGGTCCTCGCTGGTATGCGCCCACGTGCCGGGCGCGTCATCGACCGTGACGTGAAGGTGCCCGATGCGCGGCGACACTTCGGAAGCGGTCTTGCCGAACACCGGCATCACCCGAAAATTCTCGGTACGAAACTGCACGATGACCACGCCCCGCGCCAACGGTTCGGCCAGCGGCGCGTACGGCACCAGCCTGGCGGCTGCCTCGTTGTTGAGCGGCAGCACTGCCGGCGGGCGGATTGCATCCTGCGTGGCCTGCGCCTGTTGCGCCGATGCGGGCGTGTTGAAGAGGGCAGCGGTGGCGATGGCCACGGCGGCAACGGGCAGGAACTTCAGGGTACGGCGCATGATGTGACCTTCTTCGCTTCGGGATGGGTCCCGAATCTGAGCATAGGCGCGCCGCGCATCGTTGCGAATTTTGTATGGCTACGTATCGGCAAGTATCGTGCGCCGCGCCCGATACTTGCCGATACGTTTTGCGCTGGCCTTCCCTGACTGCCGCGCCATACGGCAATCGCCTGGGGAGACCTCAACCGAACTTGCGGATCAGTTGCTGCAGCCGGTCGCACGCATTGGGCACCTGCCGTTCGATGGCCGTGGCCACCCCCAGCAGCATCCCCGAGCGCTGCGTGGCGGGGGAACAGTACATCGGTGACAGTGGCGCGGGTGCCAGACCATAGGCATAGGCTTCACGGGCGATGCGCTTGTCGTCCGCGCCATCGGGCAACTGCACGATCACGGCCAGCCCCGCCGCATAGGCATGGAATTGCCGCGCCGCCAGCGCGTCGAGCAGTGTCTGGCTGCGCTGGGTATAGACGCGTTTCATGCGCCGCAGGTGGCGCAGGTAATGGCCGTCGCGCATGAACTCGGCGGTAGCGGCCTGCACGGCTGGCCCGGGCGCCGATCCCAGGCACGCCACCACTTCCTCGAAGCGAGCCACCAGACCGGGGGGCACCATCACAAAGCCAAGCCGCAGCGTCGGGCTGATGGTCTTGCTGAACGATCCGATATGGATCACGCGACCGGCGCGGTCCTGCGACGCCAGCGCCGGTGCAGCGCGGCGCTTGAGCTGCAGTTCACCCAGGTAGTCGTCTTCGATGATCCACGCATCGGCCCGGTCGGCCCAGTCGAGCAACTGCACGCGGCGCGCCAGCGACAGCGTGGGCCCCAGCGGCGCCTGCTGTCCGGCCGTGACCAGGGCCAGCGCGGCGTCGGGTGCGTGGCGTTCGCCATAGCCGATGTCCATGCCTTCCTCGTCGACTGGTACGGGCACGGTCGTGAACTGGCTGAGCGCCGCCGCCGTACGGCTGGGCAGGAATCCCGGGTTCTCGACCCATGCCGTGCGCCCCGGTGCCTGGATCACACGCAATGCCACGCCCAGCGCGCCCGTGAATCCAGCGGCGATGAAGATCTGCG
This sequence comes from Cupriavidus pauculus, assembly GCF_022179805.1. Taxonomy (GTDB): domain Bacteria; phylum Pseudomonadota; class Gammaproteobacteria; order Burkholderiales; family Burkholderiaceae; genus Cupriavidus; species Cupriavidus pauculus_E. The sequence goes on from NZ_BPUO01000004.1 coordinate 276,315, forward strand.
AGGGCTGGCATTCGATGCCGCGGGCCAGTGCCAGGTGGGCGGCAATCTCGCGGCGCAGCACGTGTTCGCCACGCGGGTCCGGATACGACGCGGGCGCTTCGATTTCCTCGCGCACCGCGCGTGAGCGCAGGCGTGCGAACAACGTATCGGGAAAGCAGTCGGACGCCGGCACGCCCATCTGGAACACGGCCGGGCCGGGCAGGAAGTGCTGATACAGCGCCGATTGCAGGTCAGATGCGATGGATCGTGCCGGACCGGTGCCGGGGCGGGCCCGGGCGGTGTGGTCGGCCACCCGCGTGCCGTCGGCGCGTGAAGACACCAGCAGTTGCGCATCCACCAGCCGTTCATAGGCCGCCTTGACGGTGCCCCGCGCCACGCCAAGCTGGGTGGCCAGATCGACCCACGACGGCAGCCGGGCGCCGGGCACCAGTACCTGTTTCTCGATGGCGCCGGCAATGCCAAGCCTGATCTGCTCGGAAAGTGATGTGGCGGACCTGCGGTCCAGTTGGAGATCGAATGGGGCGGTCATGGTCTCTGGTACAGCGATATTTGCGATTCTTGGTTCTTTGTCTTGCACCACGGAGCGTCCATGATTCTATCCATCCAAACCGGAGATGCATCATGAAACCAAGACACCTTCTTGTTTCCGTCGTTGCGGCGCTCGGCCTGGCCGTGGCAGGCACGGCGGCGGCGCACGGCACGGCCGGCCACTCGGCTGGCGAGAGCGTCAAGCCCAACTTCGCGCAGGCGATTCCGAACATTCCCGGAAAGTCGCTCATTGCCGTGGAAGTGGACTATGCGCCTGGCGGCGCGTCGAAGCCCCACCTGCACGCCAAGTCGGCGTTCATCTATGCCTACGTGGTGTCTGGCAGTATTGCCAGCAAGGTGAACGACGGGGCGGAGCGCGTCTACAAGGCCGGCGAATCGTTTTACGAAGACCCAGGTTCCCGGCATGGTGTCAGCCGCAATGCCAGCAAGACTAAGCCGGCCAAGCTGCTGGCCGTGTTTGTCGTCGACACCGACACTGACCCCAAGGACCTGACGGTCTACGACAAGTAAAACCCAAGGAGCACTGAAATGAGACTGGACTACACCAAGGCGTCGCCGGGCGGCGTGAAGGCACTGGGCGGCGTGTATGGCTACATCCTGCAATCGGGCCTGGAAGACACGCTTGTCGAACTGGTCTACCTGCGCATCAGCCAGATCAACGGCTGCGCCTATTGCCTGGACATGCACACGCGTGACCTGATCAAGAAGGACGTATCGCCGCAGAAGCTGGCGCTGGTACAGGCCTGGCACGAGGCGGGCGCCATGTTCAGCGACCGCGAGAAGGCCGCGCTGCGCTGGGCCGAGTCCGTGACCCGCGTGGCGGACACTCATGTGCCCGACGCCGATTTCGACGCGGCCGCGAAGGTCTTCAGCGAAAAGGAACTGGCTGACCTGACAATGGCCATCGGCCTGATGAACGCGTTCAACCGCCTGGCGATCAGCTTCCGCCGTGAGCCGGACTCGGCGCTGGCTGCGAACGGTTGATTCATGACGTGGCGCGCCCGACATGGGCGCGCCGGCAGGGTGCGCGCGTAATCAACCGTAACCAAAACAACCGGGCGCAATGCACGTGTTGGGTTGCCGCACCAAATGAGAACAATTATCATCCGTCGGTCCGCGCTGGCATTGTGATGCCGGCGCCCGCTTTCGCGGCGGGATGACGCGCCGTCTGGCGCACCCCGCGCATCGTTACCGCACCCGAATGACCGACACCGCGCCAGTTTCCGGCCAGCAGCGCCGTGCCTTCTGGCTCAAGCATCTTCACCAGTGGCACTGGATCAGTTCCGCGATCTGCCTGATCGGGATGCTGATGTTCGCCATCACCGGTTTCACACTCAATCACGCCGGCCAGATCGAGGCCCGGCCCAGTGTGGTCACGCGCAGCGAGACCGCGCCGCGCGACGTGATCGGCGCACTGCGCCGCGCCATGCCGGCCGGTGCCGAGACGAAGAACCAGAAGGGCGCCGTACCGCCGGCGCTGGCCGAATGGCTGGACCGCGCGCTTGGCGTCGACGCGGCGGGGCGCGAAGCCGAATGGTCGGCCGATGAAATCTATGTGGGCCTGCCGCGCCCGGGCGGCGATGCCTGGGTCAGCGTGGCGCTCGACTCTGGCGAGGTGCAATACGAATCCACCTCGCGCGGCGCCGTCTCTTACCTGAACGACTTGCACAAGGGCCGCAACACGGGCCGCGCCTGGAGCCTGTTCCTCGACGTCTTCGCGTTTGCTTGCCTGGTCTTCAGCGTAACCGGGCTGTTCCTGCTGAAGCTGCATGCGTCGGGCCGCATGGCCACATGGCCGCTGGTGGGCGCGGGACTCGTGATTCCGTTGCTGCTGGCGATCCTGTACATCCACTGATCATCCGCTCATCCACTCCATCTAGAAGGTAGTTCTGACAATGCGCCGACTCCTGACCGTCACCTTGACCGGCCTTGCCGCCGCGCCGCTGACGCCCGCCATGGCCGCCGACCTGAACGTCAAGGTCGAGATTCCCCGCCTTAACGTGGCTGAATACCATCGCCCGTATGTGGCGATGTGGATCGAGCGCGCCGACCAGACCCCGGTGCAGACGCTGGCGGTCTGGTACGACGCGAAGAACAAGGAAGGCGAAGGCACGAAGTGGCTCAAGGACATGCGCCAGTGGTGGCGCAAGGCCGGCCGCGACCTGCAGATGCCGGCCGATGGCGTGTCGGGTGCCACGCGCGCACCGGGCGAGCATGCGCTGACCTTCAAGGAAGGCAAGGCGCCGTTCGCGAAGCTGCCGGCCGGCGAGTACCAGCTGGTGGTGGAAGCCGCGCGTGAAGTGGGCGGCCGCGAACTGGTGCGCGTGCCGTTCACGTGGCCGGCCAAGTCGGCCCAGACCGCGACTGCCAAAGGCGAACACGAACTCGGCGGCGTGACCGTCGAGGCAAAACCCTGATCCGAACCGAAGCCCGGAGCCTGACGATGACCAAGCCTGCCCGTACCTCTTTCCGTCTGTCCACCCGCCTCGCCGTGCTGGCGCTGGCGGCCTTGGCGCCGCTGGCCGCGCACGCGCACCGCCAGTGGCTGCTGCCGTCGGCCACGGTGCTGTCGGAGAAGGACGCCTGGGTGACCGTGGACGCCGCGGTGTCCAACGACCTGTTCTACTTCGAGCACGTGCCGATGCGGCTGGATAACCTGGCCGTGACCGCGCCCGACGGCAAGACCGCCGTGCAGGCCGAGAACGCCGCCACCGGCAAGTACCGCAGCACGTTCGACCTGCACCTGACCCAGCCCGGCACCTATCGCGTGGCCGTGGTGAACCAGGGCGTGTTCGCAAGCTGGAAGGAAAACGGCCAGACCAAGCGCTGGCGCGGTGCCGCCGATGCGTTTGCGCAGAACGTGCCGGCTGGCGCGCAGGACCTGCAGGTCAACGAGATCGCAGGCCGCGTCGAAGCCTACGTCACCAACGGCCGTCCCACGCGCCAGGTGCTGGCGCCGCAAGGCAAGGGCATGGAGCTGGCACCGATCACGCACCCGAACGACCTGATCGCCGGCGAGACCGCCAGCTTCCGCCTGCTGCTCGACGGCAAGCCGGCCGCCAACCAGAAGGTGTCGGTGGTGCCGGGCGGCATCCGCTATCGCGACCGCCTGAACGAGATCGAGGCCACCACCGACGCCGACGGCAAGTTCAGCGTCAAGTACCCGGCCCCGGGCATGTACTGGATGGAAGCCGAGACGCGCGACAACAAGACGACGATCAAGGAAGCCAAGGCGCGCCGCGCCACGTACGCCGTGACTGTGGAAGTGCTGCCGCAGTAAGGACCGTTGATGCATCGCGTGCTGATTCCCGTCGCGCTGTCCGCGCCGCCGCCGTCGCCTGTGCCGCAGGGGCAGGTGCGGCAATGGGTCGGCCAGACGATGGGCACCACGTGGTCGGTCAGCGCGGTGCTGGCGCCGGGGCAGCATGGTGACGGCATCGAGGCGGGCATCGTCGGGGTGCTGGACGGTGTCATCGCCCAGATGAGCAACTGGTCCGATACCTCGGACGTGAGCCGCTTCAACCGCGCTGCCGCCGATAGCTGGCTGACGCTGCCCGAAGACTGCTTCGCGGTGCTGCAAGCCGCGCTGCAAACGGCGCGCGACAGCGGCGGCGCCTACGATCCCACTGCAGGGCCACTGGTCGACCTGTGGGGCTTCGGCCCGGCCGGCGCGCGCACGTCGGCCCCGTCCGTGGACGACGTGGTGCGTCTGCGCCAGCGTTGCGGCTGGCAGCGGATCGAGGTCGATGCCGCGCATCGACGCGTGCGGCAGCCCGGCGGCATCGCGCTCGATTTCTGTGCGATTGCCAAGGGCTTCGCGGTCGATGCCGTGTCACGCCATCTGCACGCGCGGGGCCTGAGCCACCATCTGGTGGAGATCGGCGGCGAGTTGCGCGGCCAGGGACTGAAGCCGGACGGCATGCCGTGGTGGGTCGAACTCGAAGCGCCGGTGGCCGATGGCAGCGCTCCCACGCGCACGCTGGTCGCGCTGCTTGGTTTGTCGGTGGCGACGTCGGGTGACTATCGACGTTACTTCGAGCAGGACGGGCAGCGCTTTGCCCATACGATCGATCCCCGCACCGGCTATCCGGCGGCGCATGCGCTGGCTTCGGTCACGGTGATCCACCGCGATTGCATGATGGCCGACGCGCTATCCACCGCGCTTACCGTGCTGGGGCCGCAAGCGGGCATGGCCTTCGCGCAACGCCAGGCGCTGGCCGCGCGCTTCCTGGTGCGCACGCCCGACGGTTTCGACGAACACACTACACCGGCCTTTGCCGCGATGCTGTCATGACGCGCTGGCTCTGGTGGATTCTCTTTTTCTCTGGCGTGGCGCTGGCCTGGCTGTCGCACAACCGGCTTGGCGCGGCGGCCGGCGTGGTCGTGGCCTATCTGGCGTTCTGCGCCGGGGTCATCGGCTCGCATCGCCGCCGCCGGGCGGCACGCGCGGCGCTGGCCGCTCCCGAAGATGGCGCCGACCGGCCGACGCTGGTGGCGTATGCCAGCCAGACCGGCTTTGCCGAGCAACTCGCCACGCAGACCGCGCAAGCGCTGCGCGGTGCCGGCATGCCGGTGCAACTGCTGTCGTTCGCGGAACTCGATGGCACGCGGCTGGCCGCGTGCGGGCAAGCCTTGTTCGTGGTCAGCACCACGGGCGAGGGCGATGCGCCGGACATGGCGTCGGGGTTTGCGCGCCGGCTGCTGTCGGGCATCGCGCCCGAGGCGCTCAAGCCATTGCGCTACGGCGTGCTGGCGCTCGGTGACAGCAGCTATGCGCGCTTCTGCGCGTTCGGCCATGCGCTAACTGGCTGGCTACAGCGCCACCACGCGCAGCCGCTGTTCGACATGGTCGAAGTGGACAACGGCGACCCCGGCGCGCTGCGTCATTGGCAGAACCACCTGTCCGCGCTGAGCGGCGGCGCCGAGATCGCGGACTGGGAACGCCCGCGCTATGGCCGCTGGCAACTGGTGGATCGGCAACTGCTGAATCCGGGTAGCCAGGGCCAGCCGGCGTACCACTTGGCGCTGGTGCCCGAGGATGCTGCCGACCTCGACTGGCAGGCCGGCGATATCGCCGAAGTGGGGCCCTGCCAGCCGCCTGAGGTAGTGGCGCGACTGCTGGACCGTCTGGCGCTCGACGGATTGACGGCGGTGCGCTGCGACAGCCGTCCGATGACGTTGACGCAAGCATTGGCCACGCGCCTGCCGCTACCCGACGCGCATATGGAAACGATGGCGGGTCTGGCGCCGCAGGCGCTGATCGATGCGCTGCCCGCGCTGCCGCACCGGGAGTATTCGATTGCTTCGCTGCCCGCGGACGGACGGCTTGAACTGCTGGTGCGTCAGACCGTGCATGAGGACGGCAAGCTGGGGCTGGCATCGGGCTGGCTCACGCGGCATGCGGAAGCGGGCGCGCATATCGCGCTGCGGGTACGCGTCAATCGCGCGTTCCATGCACCCGTGGACGACCGGCCGCTGATCCTGGTCGGTAACGGCACGGGCCTGGCCGGGCTGCGCGCGCTGATCAAGGCGCGTGCGGCGGCGGGCCATCGCCGCAACTGGCTGCTGTTTGGCGAGCGCTCCGCCGCGCACGACGATTTCCATGGCGCGGAAATTGGGGCGTGGCTGGAGCAGGGCGTGCTGCAGCGCGTCGACCACGCCTGGTCGCGCGATGGCGGGGCGCCGCACTATGTGCAGGACGCTGTGCGGGCCCATGCGCCGGAGATCGTCGATTGGGTGGAGCAGGGTGCTGCCATCTACGTATGCGGCAGCCTGCAGGGCATGGCCGGCGACGTGCATGCCGTGCTGACCGACATGCTTGGCGAGGCGCGGCTGCAGCGGATGGTCGAGTCCGGTCACTACCGGCGCGACGTCTACTAGTCAGCCGCCCGCACGCCAACGCGCGTTTTTGCGGCGGCGCAGGATCGCCGCCGCCGTCACATTCCGCTATCCTCGCAAATCAGTTTCCGCCGAGGAGTCCCGATGTCCCGTCTCACCCGCGCCGCCACCGTAGCCGCCCTGTGGCTTGCCGCCGCCAGTCTGCCCGCTCATGCCGCCGGCCCCGACAAGTTCACCGTACCCGGCCTGGAAAAGCCGGCCACGGTGCTGGTGGACCGCTGGGGCGTGCCGCATATCTACGCCGGCACGCTCTACGACGCGTTCTACGTGCAGGGCTTCATGGCCGCCCGCGACCGCCTCTGGCAGATCGACCTGTGGCGCAAGCGCGGGCTGGGCGAGATGGCCAAGGACTTCGGCCCGGCCTATGTGGAAGGCGACCGCATGGCCCGCGCGGTGCTGTTCCGGGGCGACATGTATCGCGAATGGCTGGCCTACGGATCCGACGCCAAGCGCGTGGCCGAGGCGTTCGTGGCAGGCGTGAACGCCTACGTGGCGCAGGTGGAGGCGCGGCCCGAGCTGCTGCCGCCGGAATTCAAGATCCTGAACTACAAGCCGTCGCGGTGGCGCGCCGAAGACATTGTGCGCATCCGCCACCACGGGCTGACGCTCAATTTCACCGGTGAAATCGACCGCGCGCAAATCTTCTGCTACGTGAAGCCGAACGCGTTGCGTGCCGACTGGGTGCGCCGCGAACTGGACCCGCAGGTGGAACCGAAGGTGCCCGATGGGCTGGACACCTGCGCCGTGCCGGGCGCCGAACTGCGCAAGGCCTACGATCTGGCCACCGCCGCGCCGCGCTTTCCGAAGGACTGGTGGTCGCAGGGGGCAAGCAAGGCCGAGAACCTTCCGGTCGATCAGCTATACGCGACCGTCGACGCGAACAGCGACGCCGGCCGCAGCCTGGGCTCGAACAACTGGGTGATCGGCGGCAGCCGCACCACCACGGGCCGGCCGATCCTGGCCAACGATCCGCACCGCGCGCATGGCGCGCCCAGCCTGCGTTACATCAGCCATCTCAACGCGCCAGGGCTGTCGGTGATCGGCGCGGGCGAGCCGTTCCTGCCCGGTATCTCGATTGGCCACAACGGCACCATCGCATTCGGCCTGACCCGGTTCTACATGGACCAGGAAGACCTGTATATCTACGAGACCAATTCCGCGCAGCCGCACGAGTACCGCTACAAGGGCCGCTGGGAGCCGATGGAGACGGTCACCGAGCAGATCGTGGTGCGCGGCGAAGCCACGCCGCGCAAGGTGACCATCGACTACACGCGTCATGGGCCGGTGCTGTATGCCGACGGGAAAGCCAACCGCGCCTACGCGCTGCGCGCGGCGTGGCTGGACCTGGGTATGGCCCCGTACTTCGGGTCGATGGACTATATGCGCGCCCAGAACTGGGACCAGTTCCGCGCGGCCATGAACCGCTGGGGCGCACCGGGCGAGAACCAGGTCTATGCGGACCGCTTCGGTAATATCGGCTGGATTCCCGGCGGGCTGACCGTGAACCGTCCGAACTGGGATGGCCTGACGCCGGTGCCCGGCGATGGCCGTTACGAGTGGGCCGGCTATCGCAACATGGACGAGCTGCCGTGGGCCTTCAACCCGGCGCCGGGTTATGTGGTGACGGCCAACGAGAACAATATTCCGGCCAATCATCCGGCCGCGAAGATCGGCGTGGGCTACGAGTGGAGCGACAGCTCGCGCGCGCGGCGCCTGAAAGCGCTGGTGGCGGCGAATCCGCGGAGTTCGCTGGAAGACTCGATGGTGTGGCAGAACGACACGGTGTCGCTGCCCGCGCAACGCGTGGTGGCACTGGTCAAGCCGCTGAACAGCCCCGACGCGCAGGTGCAGCGCGGCCTCGACCTGCTGCGTAACTGGGATGGCAACGAGCGCGCCGACAGCGCGGCCGCCGCGTTGTTCGAGGTCTGGTTCAGCAAGCATCTGCGCACGGCCGTGGTACGCGCGGCGCTGTCGCCGGAAGGCGCGCGCCTGACTGGCGCCGGCGACGCCAGCCGCGTGATCGCGGTGCTGGAGCGGCCCGATACGTGGATGACGGTCGACAAGCGCAACGAGATCATGATGGGCACGCTTAAGTCGGCCATGGTGGAAGTCGAGAAGAAGCTCGGCACTGACCCCAAGGCCTGGCAATGGGGCAAGCTGCACACGGCCGTGTTCAGCCATCCGCTCGATCCGATCCTGGATGCAGGCCAGCGCCAGCAGTTCGACGTCAACGCCGGGCCGATCGGTGGCTCGTCATTCACGCCGATGAACACCAGCTACCGCAACAACGACTTCCAGCTCACGGCCGGCGCATCGTTCCGCATGGTGCTGGACGTGGGCAACTGGGATGCGTCGCGTGCGGTGAACACGCCGGGGCAATCGGGCAACCCGGCCAGCCCGCACTACCGCGACCTGGCGCCGCTGTGGGCCAAGGGCGAGTACTTCCCGCTGGTTTATACGCGCAAGGCGGTGGAGAAGGAAAGCAAGGAACGGGTGGAGTTGGTGCCGCAGTGATTGCGGCTCACCCGCGGCGTTTATGCTCCCCGGTGGTTTGGCTCCCCTCTCCCACAAAGTGGGAGAGGGGTTGGTGGAGAGGGTAACGAGGTCCTGCTTGCCGAAAGGCTTCGCAATTTGAACCGCCGCGCCCTCTCCCCCGGCCCCTCTCCCGCTGTGCGGGAGAGGGGAGCAAATCAAAAGAAAATAAAAAGCAAACCAAGCGCCAACCGCCCTACAACGCCATCTCCAACACCCTGGCCACATGTAGCGCCTCTCTTCCGGCGCCGTCATGAATCTGATGCCGGCAGCTCGTGCCATCGGCCACGACCAGCGTGTCCGCATCGGCCTTGCGCACAGCAGGCAACAGCGCCAGTTCCCCCATCTTCATCGACACCTCGTGATGCTCGGCTTCGTAGCCGAAGCTGCCGGCCATGCCGCAGCATGACGATTCGATCAACGACGTCTTGAGCTCGGGAATCCATCCCAGCACCTGTTCCACGGGCCGAACCGCGTCAAACGCTTTCTGGTGACAGTGGCCGTGCAGCAGGGCCTGCTTGTGATCGATGGGTTTGAGCGCCGGCGTGAAGCGTCCCGTCGCGTGTTCGCGCACCAGGAATTCCTCGAACAGGAACGCGTTGTCGGCCAACTTCCGCGCGGCATCGCCGTAGCCGTACTGCAGGAATTCGTCGCGCATCGACAGCAGGCACGATGGCTCCAGCCCGACCACGGCCACGCCGCGTGACACGAACGGCAGCAAGACGTCGAGCGCGCGCTTGGCTTCCGCCTTGGCCTCGTCGACCAGACCAGCCGCCAGGAACGTGCGGCCGCAGCAGAGTGGACGCTCGCCGGGCACACCCGACAAATGCACCGTGTAGCTTGCGGCTTCGAGCACCCGTTGCGCGGCGCGTGCGTTCGCGGGTTCCATGTGGTTGTTGAACGTATCGACGAACAGCACCACCTCTTTGTCGCCGGCAGCCTGGCGGGTGTAGTCGTCACCGAGAAACGCGGGTTGCCAGCGCGGCAGCGACCGCTTGGCAGACAGTCCCAGCAGTCGCTCGCCCAGTTGCGGCAGGCCTGGTATGCGGTCGCGCAGGTTGAACAGCCACGATAGGTTGCTGGCGATGCCCGCATAGCGCGGCAGGAATGCTACGAGGCGGTCGCGTGCGCGCAGGCGACCGGCCTTGGCGTTGGCAGCGCGCACCTCGATCTTCATCTTCGCCATGTCGATGCCGGTCGGGCAGTCGCGCTTGCAGCCCTTGCAGGACACGCACAGGTCCATCGTCTCCTTGACGGCGGGGTCGAGCAGTCCTTCATTGCCGAGCTGGCCCGAGAGCGCCAGCCGCAGCGAGTTGGCCCGCCCGCGTGTCAGGTGCTGTTCGTCGCGCGTGACGCGATAGCTCGGGCACATGGTGCCCGCGTCGAACTTGCGGCAGTGGCCGTTGTTGTTGCACATCTCCACGGCCGCGGCCAGGCCGCGCGCGGGATCGAGGCCGGTGCCGGGCGTGCTCTCGATTTCGGTGACCGGATCGCGCGTGACGTTCCACGCCGACCAGTCCAGCGCCGGCTGCAGTGGCTTGACCGTGTAGCTCGGCGGAAAGCGGAATAGCGCGGCATCGTCCATCTTCGGCGTGCGCACGATCTTGCCCGGGTTGCAGCGGTTGTCGGGATCGAACAGCGCCTTCACTTCGGCAAACGCGCTCGCCAGCGACGGGCCGAACTGCCACGCCACCCATTCGCCACGGCACAGGCCGTCGCCGTGCTCGCCCGAGTAGGCGCCCTTGTATTCGCGCACCATGGCGGCGGCCTCCTCGGCGATGGCGCGCATCTTGGCTGCGCCGTCGCGGCGCATGTCGAGGATCGGCCGGACGTGGAGCGTGCCCACGCTCGCGTGTGCATACCACGTGCCACGCGTGCCGTGCTTGTGGAACACCTCGGTCAGGCGCGACGTGTATTCGGCCAGGTGTTCCAGTGGCACCGCGCAATCCTCGATGAACGACACCGGCTTGCCGTCGCCCTTCATGCTCATCATGATGTTCAGGCCGGCCTTGCGCACTTCCCACAGTGCCTTCTGCGGGCCGGCGTCGGGCATTTCCACCACCGAGCCAGGCAGGCCCAGGTCGGCCATCAGCTCCACAAGCTGGCGCAGGCCGCGCAGCGTGGCGTCGCGGTCTTCGCCGGCAAACTCCACCAGCAGGATGGCCTCGGGCTCGCCGGTCAGCGCCTTGTCGATGACGGGGCGGAACGCGGGGTTGTTGCGCGCGAGGTCGATCATCGTGCGGTCGACCAGTTCCACGGCGGCAGGCTTGAGCGCGACGATATGGCGCGTCAGCTCCATCGACTGGTAGAACGTGGGGAAATTCACCACGCCCAGCGCCTTGTGCATGGGCAGCGGTGCCAACTGCAGCGTGATCTGGCGGAAGTAGGCCAGCGTGCCTTCGGAGCCGACCAGCAGGTGCGCCAGGTTGACGCTGCCGTCGGCCGTATAGGGCCGCTCGTTCTGCGGCTGGAAGATGTCGAGGTTGTAGCCGCCCACGCGACGCAGCACCTTGGGGTACATCTGCGCGATGGCGTCGCGCTCGCGCTCGGCAATGCGGCGCACGCCATCGGCAATGGCGCGATGCGGGGCATCGTCGTCCGGCCAGTACGCGTCGAAGCGCACGTCGTCGCCATTGGCCAGGATGGCCTGCACGCCCAGCACGTTGTGCACCATGTTGCCGTACTGGATCGAGCGCGACCCGCACGAGTTATTGCCCGTCATGCCGCCGATCGTGCATTGAGCGGCCGTGGAGACATCCACCGGGAACCAGAGGCCGTGCGGCTTGAGCCATGCATTCAGGTGATCGAGCACGATACCGGGCTGCACGGTGACGGTGCGCGCCACGGGATCGAAGTCGATCACCTGGTTCAGGTACTTGCTGTTGTCGATGACCAGCGCCTCGCCCACGGTCTGGCCGCACTGGCTGGTGCCGCCGCCGCGTGGCAGCAACGGCGCCTTGAGGTCACGTGCGATATCGAGGGCCAGGCGGGCGTCGGCTTCGTCGCGTGGCACTACCACGCCCAGCGGCATGATCTGGTAGATCGACGCGTCGGTGGCATAGCGGCCACGGCTGGCGGTGTCGAACAGCACGTCGCCGCGCAGTTCGGCGGCCAGGCGCCGGTACAGCGGCGATTGCAGTGCGGCGGACGATGCCGCGCCTGGCATGAAGCGCAGCGGCTGCACGCCGGGTGGCGTGGGGGTGACGGGCAAGGCCATGAGCGGGGATGTCTCCGGTTGCGGACACTCGAAGACGCCGCCATGGCCGGGCGCGCGCGTCGTGCGCGCACCAGGGGTCAGGCGGCGACGTTCTGTGCGCGTTCTAGTTCGGCGATCAGCGCGTCGTGCTTGTGCTTCAAGTGGGCGCGCAGGATGTCACGCAGGGCCGCGCCGTCGCGCTTCGCCAGGGCATCGAGCATGGCACTGTGCTCACGCACGGCCAGGTCCCATTTGTCGTGGTCGAAGTTCGAGCGGAACCGCAGCGCCTGGATACGCAGGTTGATGCGTCGATAGGTCTCCTCAAGGATTGGATTGCGCGCCGCCGCGTTGATGGCATCGTGGATGCGCCGGTTCAGCGCGTAGTAGTTCGGCAGATCGCGTCGCGCGTGGCACGCCAGCATCTCGAAGTGCAGCGCGCGGATTTCGTTGAGCTCGGCGTCGGTGATGCGCTGGCAGGCCAGTTCGCCCGACATCGCCTCCAGCGCGCCCATCATCTCGAACAGGTGGTCGATCGTTTCCTTCGAGAGCACCACCACCTCGGCGCCCCGGTTCGGCAGCAGCGTCACCAGCCCGTCGGCGGCCAGCACCTTGAAGGCTTCGCGCAACGGGGTGCGCGACACCTGCAGCAGGTCGCACAGCACCCGTTCGTTGAGCCGCGTGCCCGGCGCCAGATCGCCTTCCATGATCATCGTGCGCATGCGCTGGGCCACCGCCACATGCAGGATCTGGCGGTCCACGGCTTGAGAGGAGATGGTCGGAGAAGTGCTCATCAGGGATCGTGTGACTTGACAGTATTGTATTCAAAACCTACTCTGGGGCAAGCACGAATCACGTTCCGGTGCGAAATTCTGCTCCAGGAACCATGCAACGACTGGCAGCGAAGCCTTGTAGTTGTTGATTTATAAGGCTTTATGGTAGATCGGCCGGCAATCTTGTCCGCCAACATTATCCCGCATGCCGGCGCTGCAGTGCACCCCCGTTTTTTGAATACAAAATTCAAACGTAAGGACACGAGGCGACATGATCCGACTGAATTCCCATCCCAGTGGCCGGCATTTCCTGCAGATTCCGGGCCCCACCAACGTGCCGGATCGCGTGCTGCGCGCGATGGACTATCCGACCATCGACCACCGTGGTCCCGAGTTCCAGCAACTGGGCAAGAAGGTGCTGGCCGACATCCGCAAGATCTTCCAGACCGAACAACCCGTGGTGATCTACCCCGCGTCCGGCACGGGCGCGTGGGAGGCGGCGCTGGTCAATACGTTGTCGCCGGGCGACAAGGTGCTGATGTACGAGACCGGCCACTTCGCATCGCTGTGGAAGAAGATGGCCGACAAGCTGGGGCTGAACCCCGAGTTCATCGTCGGCGACTGGCGCCATGGCGTGGACGCCGCCGCCATTGGCGCGCGCCTGGCCGAAGACCGTGGCCACGAGATCAAGGCGGTCTGCGTGGTGCACAACGAGACGTCGACCGGCGTCACGTCCGACGTGGCCGCCGTGCGCCGCGCCATCGACGCCGCCAATCATCCGGCGCTGCTGCTGGTGGATACGATCTCCTCGCTCGGTTCGGTCGACTACCGCCATGACGAGTGGGGTGTCGACGTCACGGTGTCGGGCTCGCAGAAGGGGCTGATGCTGCCGCCGGGCATCTCGTTCAACGCGGTCAGCCAGAAGGCGATCGCCGCCTCCGCCAAGGCAAAGCTGCCCAAGGCGTTCTGGGGCTGGGAAGAAATCCTCGAATCGAACAAGAACGGCTTCTGGCCGTACACGCCGGCCACGAACCTGCTCTACGGGTTGTCCGAGGCATGCGACATGCTGCTGGAGGAAGGTCTGCCCAACGTGTTCGCGCGCCACCAGCGCCATGCCGCTGCCACGCGTGCCTGCGTGACCGCCTGGGGCCTGGAGATCCTGTGCCAGAACCCGGCCGAATACAGCCCGGCGCTGACCGCTGCCGTGATGCCTGACGGCCACAGCGCCGACACGTTCCGCAAGGTGGTTCTGGAGAACTTCAACATGTCGCTGGGACAGGGCTTGTCGAAGCTGTCGGGCAAGGTCTTCCGCATTGGCCACCTGGGCGACTTCAACGATCTCACGCTGATGGGCACGCTGGCTGGCGTGGAGATGGGCCTGGCGCTGGCCGGTGTGCCGCACCGCGCCGGCGGCGTGCTGGCCGCGATGGAAAGCCTGCGCAACGCGGCGGCTTCGCAACCGGCGTTGCGGGCGGCTTAGTGGTTCCTCTTGGGGCGGGCGTGTTGCTTGATGCGCCGGCCCTCACCCCCGGCCCCTCTCCCGCCTTGCGGGAGAGGGGAGCACAACTGATGCATTGCAGACCGAGGCCACCCGCGAGAGGTGTCCCGCCACCCAAAGGAGACAGACCATGACGTTTCGTTATGCTGCGCGCGCGTTGGCGTGCGCTTCGCTGTTTGGTGTTGCGCTGGCCGCCGCGCCGGCTTTTGCATGGGAACCCACCAAGCCGGTCGAAGTAATCGTGCCGTTCAGCGCCGGCGGTGCATCGGACCAGATGGCACGCTCGATCCAGGGCATCATCGCCAAGCACAAGCTGATGAGCCAGCCGATGATTGTGGTGAACAAGGCCGGTGCCAGCGGCGCTGAAGGGCTGATGGACGCCAAGGCGTCGAAGGGCGACGCGCACAAGCTGCTGGTGACCTCGTCCGCGCTGTACACGGTGCCGATGATCAGCCAGCTACCGTTCAACTGGCGTGACCTGACGCCGGTGGCGATGGTGGCCATGGACGAGTTCGTGTTGTGGACCAACGCCGAGGCGCCCTACAAGACGCCGTCCGATTACCTGGCCGACGTGAAGAAGACGCCGAACAAGTTCAAGATGGGCGGCACGAGCTCGAAGCGCGAAGACCAGATCATCACCGCGCAGACCGAGCGCAAGGCCGGCGTGCGCTTCATCTATATCCCGTACAAGGGCGGCGGCGAGGCTGCGACGCAGTTGTCGGGCAAGCATATCGATTCCAACGTCAACAACCCCTCGGAATCCATCGGCCAGTGGCGTGCCGGCGAACACCGCGCGCTGTGCGTGTACGCGCCGGAGCGCATGCAGTACACCACCAAGATCACCGGCTCGCAGAGCTGGCATGACATCCCCACCTGCAAGGAGCAGGGCCTCGACGTGCAGTACCAGATGCTGCGCGTGTTCATGCTGCCCGGTAGCGTCACGCCCGACCAGCAGAAGTACTACGTCGAGCTGATGCAGAAGGTGGTGGCCACGCCAGAGTGGAAGGAATACCTCGAGAAGAACGCGCTCAAGAACGACTTCCTCACGGGCGTCAAGCTGACCGAATTCCTGACCGCCGATGAGACGCGGCACAAGGACATCATCAAGGAAGCCGGGTTCGTGGCGGCGGCGAAGTAAGCAACGCTCGTCGATGGTTTGCTCCCCTCTCCCGCAACGCGGGAGAGGGGCGGAGGTGAGGGCCGGCAGTTCAAGCAGCGATATCGGCAAGCAGAATCGCATTGCCCTCTCCCCCAACCCCTCTCCCGCACGCGGGAGAGGGGAGTGGACTTCTCTGGGGATTCTCAATGACCGAACAAACACATGACACCGCGCCGGCGGCGATCACGGTGCGTGCCGCGGAAATCGCCGTGGCCGTGCTGATCGCCATCGGCGCGGTGGTGGTGATGGTGACCAACTACCAGATCGGCGCGGGCTGGGCACCTGACGGCCCCGAGGCCGGCTATTTTCCGCTGCGCATCGGCGCGCTGATCTTCCTGTCGTGCCTGGTCGTGCTGTGGCACGCATTGCGCACGCCCAACGACGCCGTGTTCGTGACATGGCCGCAGCTCAAGCAGGTGGCCGTGATCCTGGTGCCGCTGACGGTGTACGTGGCGCTGATTTCATTCCTGGGCATCTACGTGGCATCGGCCATCTTCATCGCCGGATTCATGCTGGCGATCGGCAAGTTTGCGTGGTGGCGCGCGGTGCTGACCGGCGTGGCAATCAACGCGGTGCTGTTCTGGATCTTCGAGATGCAGTTCCGCGTGCCGCTACCCAAGGGCCCGCTCGAAGCGGCCTTCGGGTTCTGAGGGGAAGGGCATGGAAGAACTCAATGCGTTGATGGGCGGGTTTGCCGTGGCGATGTCGTGGCACAACGTCGGGCTCATGCTGGTAGGCATCCTGCTCGGCATCGTGGTGGGCGTGCTGCCGGGCCTGGGTGGCCCGAACGGCGTGGCCATCCTGCTGCCGCTGACGTTTTCGATGGAACCCACGTCGGCCATCATCATGCTGTCGTGCATCTACTGGGGCGCGCTGTTCGGCGGCGCCATCACGTCGATCCTGTTCAACATCCCGGGCGAAGCGTGGTCGGTGGCCACGACGTTCGACGGCTATCCGCTGGCGCAGCAGGGCGAGGCGGGGCGTGCGCTGACGTCGGCATTCACGGGGTCGTTCCTGGGTGCACTGGCCGGCGTGCTGCTGATTACCTTCCTGGCGCCGATGGTGGCCAAGTTCGCGCTGCGCTTCGGTCCGCCGGAATTCTTCGCGGTCTACTTCCTCACGTTCTGCAGCTTCATCGGCATGGGCAAGGAAGCCAAGGCCAAGATCGTGATCGCGATGTGCATCGGCTTTGCACTGGCGGCCGTGGGCATGGATACGGTGTCGGGCACGCTGCGCATGACGTTCGGTTCCACCGAACTGCTGCGCGGCTTTGACTTCCTGGTGGTGGTGATCGGCCTGTTCGGCATCAGCGAGATCCTGATGACGATGGAAGAAGGCATCGCGTTCCGGGGCAAGCGGGCCAATATCGACCTCAAGGTGGTGCTCAAGACCTGGGCCGAACTGCCGCGCTACTGGATGACGCTGATCCGCTCGTCGATCATCGGTTGCTGGCTGGGCGTGACGCCGGGCGGCGCCACGGCCGCGTCGTTCATGGGCTATGGCGTGGCCAAGCGTTTCTCGCGCAAGCGCGATACGTTCGGCAAGGGCAATGTCGAAGGCGTGATTGCGCCCGAGTGCGCCGCGCACGCGGCCGGCACCAGCGCGTTGCTGCCGATGCTGGCGCTGGGCATCCCGGGCTCCGCCACGGCTGCCGTGCTGCTGGGCGGGCTGATGATCTGGGGCCTGCAGCCGGGGCCGCTGCTGTTCACCGAGCAGAAGACCTTCGTCTGGGGGCTGATCGCCAGCATGTACCTGGGCAACCTGGCGGGGCTGATCGTGGTGCTGTCCACCGTGCCGCTGTTTGCCGCCATCCTGCGCATTCCGTTCGCGATCATCGCGCCGCTGATCCTGGTGGTCTGCGCGATTGGCGCGTTCACGGTGCACAACGCCATGTTCGATGTCTGGCTGATGCTGATCTTTGGCGTGGTTGGCTACGTGCTCAAGAAGCTCGACTATCCGCTGGCGCCGCTGGTGCTGGCGCTGGTGCTGGGCGATCGCGCCGAGGACGCCTTCCGCCAGACCATGCTGATGTCGCAGGGCGAGATGAACGTGTTCTGGTCGAACGGTTTGGTCGGCACGATCATGGCGCTGGCCATCCTGATCCTGGTCTGGCCCGTGATCGGCGGACTGCTGGAGAAGACGCGCCGCCGGCGCATGGTGTCGGCGCCGGAAGGCGCCGGGGAGTAAGCGGTGCGTGGGCGGCGGGCGTCAGTCGACGTAAGTTAATCGACGTTGATTCAGTCGACGTAGAACAGGATGCTGACGAACTGGCAGATGCTGCCGCCCAGTACGAACAGGTGCCAGATGCCGTGGAAGTGGCGCACCTTCTCGTCGAACAGGAAGAAGCCGATGCCGGCGGTATAGATCGCGCCGCCGGCCACCAGCCAGTACAGCCCTGCCGTGGGTAGCGCCGCGGCCAGCGGCTGGAAGGCAATCAGCACCAGCCAGCCCATGATCACGTAGATCGACAGCGAGATGACGCGCGTGCGATGGCCGATCCACAGCTCCTGGATGATGCCGATGGCCGCCAGCCCCCAGTTGATGCCGAACAGCGTCCAGCCCCAGGGGCCGCGCAACGTGACCAGCGCGAATGGCGTGTAGCTGCCGGCTATCAGCAGATAGATCGCGCAGTAGTCGAGCCGCCGGAAGATGTCCTTGGCTGGCCCGCGCACGCTGTGATAGACCGTGGAAATTGTGTAGAGCAGCACCAGCGTGGTGCCGTAGACCACGGAACTGACCACCTTCCAGGCGTCGTGATAGAGCGCCGACGAGGTGACCAGCACCGCCATGCCGGCTGCGGATAGCACCGCGCCCGCCAGGTGACTGTAGCCGTTGAACCGTTCCCCGCGATACATCCCGAATGCTCCGTTTGCGTAGTTGGCCAACGGGCATTGTGGCATGGATCGCCGAGGAACACGGGTCAATGCCTGCAGAAGCAGGGTTATTTCATTTCCAGGAAATGCTTCAGCGTGCGGGCGTTGGCGGCCTTGGCGGCGGCGTCCACGTAGTGCACGCCCTCGTTGCGCGCGAACGCATGCTGGCAGTCGGGGTAGGTGTGGATCTCGACTTGGCGGTTGTCTTTTAGCGTTTCGACGATGCGGGCGCGCGCTTCGGCCGGCACGAATTCGTCGGCTTCGGCGATATGCATCAGCAGCGGTTTCGAGATGGCCGACGCCTCGCCCAGGTACTTGTCCAGCCCGACGCCGTAGTACGACACGTTGGAGTCAGCGTTGGTGCGCGTGGCAGCCAGGAAGGCCAGCAGGCCGCCCAGGCAGAAGCCCACGGTGCCAACAGCGCCGGTCACGCCGGGCAGCTGCCGCGTGGCCTGGATGGTGGCGTCGAGATCGGCCACGCCCTTGTCGACATCGAAGCCGGTGTACAGCGCAAATGCCTTCTTCCACTCGGCCTCGGTCTTGTCGGTCAGTTCGACATTGGGCTCCTGCCGCCAGAACAGGTCGGGGCACACCGCCACAAAGCCGTCGCGCGCGAAGTTGTCGCAGGTTTCGCGCAGGTCTGCATTGATGCCGAAGATTTCCTGGATGACAACGATGGCGGTGCCGCGCGCGTTACCGGCGCCAGGCGTTGCAACGTAGGCGGCAAAGCTGCCGTCGGGCACGGAGATGGTGATGCGATGGGCCATGGAGGGCTCCTGGGAGGGTTAGGGATTGGAGTGTGCCAGCCAAACAAGCTTAGTCAAAGACTGCTGCGGACCGGCGGTTGCCGGCGATCCGGATGGTTACTGCCGAACGCGCGAATCAACGTTCATTCGCAATGCCAATAGTTTCATACGCGCGATTCGTATCGTTCTGGTCACATCATTGACATATCAAGGGCACAGACTTCATATCTCGCCCGCAAACACCCCACTTAAGAGGGGTGCGCCTTGTCTATCAAGCCATTTGGAGACCCAGGCGGCCGGGGAATACGCACGTGCACCGGGTTGCTGGCAGCCCGGTCCGTCACTGGAAGCTCTCTGACCTAGAACCATGACAACCACAAATTCTGTTCATTCGCGCATGCGCAGGCCGATGCTCGGTGCCGGCGTGCTGTGCCTGGCCCTGATGCTGAGCGCCTGCGGCGGCGACGACAACAACACCACCACGCAGCCCGCCACGGGCGGCAACGGCGGCAATGGCGGTGGTACCGCGCCGGCTGCCTGCACCACGGCGCATTGCGCGCCCGCTCCCTGAGACCGGCCCACGCCCGGCGCCTACCCAATCCAACAGACACCAACCCCGGCATGACATTCAACCCATCCAAGCGCAAGTTCCTGCGCAACACGCTCGGCACCGCGGCGGCAGCGGCCACGCTGGCTTCGTTCCCGCCCAGCATTCGCCGTGCTCTGGCCATCGAGGCGAACAACGTCACCGGCACGATCCAGGACGTCAAGCATGTGGTGCTGCTGATGCTTGAGAACCGGTCGTTCGACAGCTACTTCGGCACGTTCAAGGGTGTGCGCGGCTATGGCGACCGCTTTGCCATTCCGCTCGCGAACGGCAAGAACGCGTTCTTCCAGACCGACGCCACCAGCAACACGATCACGCCGTACCGCCTGGATGCCACGCTGGGCAACGCGCAGCGCGCCGGCAGCACGCCGCATACCTGGCCCGACGCGCAGAACGCCTGGGACCACGGCCGCATGAATCGCTGGCCCGTGGCCAAGAACCGGCTGTCGATGTCCTACTACGACACCGCCGAGGTGCCGTTCCAGCGCGCGCTGGCCGATGCGTTCACGCTGTGCGACGCCTACCACTGCTCGATGCACACCGGCACGATTCCGAACCGCCTGTTCTACTGGACCGGCACCAACGGCCCGAGCGGCGCGAATGTGGCGGCCATGGTCAACGAGTTCAACGGTGGCAACGACGTGGGACCGTCCACGCAAGGCTGGACGTGGAAGACGTACGCCGACCGCCTGGTGGACGCCGGCGTGAACTGGAAGGTGTACCAGAGCCTGGCCGACAACTACGGCTGCAACGAGATGATGAGCTTCCAGCATTGGCGCGCGGCCATCGAGTCGATGCCCGTGGCACGGCGCCCGGTGGCGCTGCCCGCCACGTCGCCCGCCTACGATCCGTCGATCGATGACGCGTACACGCCGCTGGCCAAGGGCTTTGGCAACACCATGCCCGACGGGCTGCTGCAGTCGTTCCGCGACGACATCCAGAACGGCACGCTGCCCGAAATCTCGTGGATCATCCCGCCGTCGCTGTACAGCGAGCACCCGGGACCGTCGAGCCCGGCGCAGGGTGGCTGGTATGTGCAGCAGGTGCTGGACGCGCTGACTGCCAACCCCGAGGTGTTCAGCAAGACCGTGCTGCTGATCAACTACGACGAGAACGACGGCTTCTTCGACCACCTGCCGCCGCCGTCGGCCCCGTCGCGCAACGCCGATACGTCGCTGGCCGGTGGCAGCACACTCAGCGATGCCGACATGGCCTTCGAGTATCACAACTACACGCCGGCCTCGACGCTGCAGCAGACGCAGGGCCCCATCGACGGCAAGCCGTATGGTCCGGGTCCGCGCGTGCCGATGTGGATCGTGTCGCCGTGGAGCCGCGGTGGCTGGGTCAACTCGCAGGTGTTCGACCACACCTCGACGCTGCTCTTCCTGGAAAAGCGCTTTGGCGTGAAGGAGCCGCAGGTTGGCGCCTATCGCCGCGCGGTGTGCGGCGACCTGACGTCGGCCTTCAACTTCGTCAACCCCAACAAGGACCCGCTGCCGACGCTGGCTGGCCGCAGCACGAAGGTCACGGTCGACAACCTGGCGCTGTCGCAGAAGGCATCGGCCGCGATTCCGGTGCCGACGACGCCGGTGCTGCCCCCACAGCAGACCGGTACGCGTCCGTCGCGTGCGCTGCCTTACGAACTGCACACGACGTCGCACGCCAATGCGAGCGCCAAGACCGTGACGCTGAGCTTCGTCAACGGCGGCACGGCCGGCGCGGTCTTCCACGTCTACGACAAGCTGCATCTCGACGCCATTCCGCGCCGCTATGTGGTGGAGGCCGGCAAGAGCCTGGAGGGTGCATGGAGCCTGGCGGCCGACAACGGCAAGTACGACCTCTGGGTGCTGGGCCCGAACGGCTATCACCGCGAGTTCGTCGGCGACGTCACCGAGCAATCCAGTGCCGAGGTACAGGTTTGCTACGAGCTGTGCGACCCGCCGAAGCTGCAGGTCAAGCTGCACAACCGTGGCGACAAGCCCTGCACGTTCACGGCCGTGGCCAAGGCGTATCGCACCGACGGCCCCTGGGCGCAAACCGTGGCGCCGGGCCAGGTGGGCGAGCTGAGCTGGACGCTGGGTGATAGCGGCAACTGGTACGACTTCGAGATCGGCTGCAACCTGGCACCGTCGCTGCGCCGCCGTGTGGCGGGACGTATCGAGACCGGCAAGGACTCGGTCAGCGATCCGGCGATGGGACAGGCGTCGTAAGCGTTGCGCGGCACGGGTGCCGGCCGGCATGGCGTGTACACTTGCCGGCTGGCACCCGCACTGCGTTTTGCGCGTGGGGTGTCGCTCCCGAGAACCCGACACACGACAGAATCTCATGAAGAAAATTTCCCTGCTCCTCGCTGCCGTTGCACTGACGGCTTCGGGTCTGGCCGCTGCCGCCGAAACGCTGCCTTCGGGCGTGGTGGTCGATACCGTGACCAAGGGCACGGGCGCATCGCCCAAGGCCACCGACACCGTCAAGGTGCACTATCGCGGCACGCTGACCGACGGCACGGAATTCGACAGCTCGTACAAGCGCGGTCAGCCGATTTCGTTCCCGCTGAACCGCGTGATCCCGTGCTGGACCGAAGGCGTGCAGAAGATGCAGGTGGGCGGCAAGGTCAAGCTGACCTGCCCGGCATCGACGGCCTACGGCGCCCGCGGCGTACCGGGCACGATTCCCCCGAACGCAACGCTGAATTTTGAAGTCGAGCTGCTGGGTATCGGCGGCTGATTGATCTCTCATTCTCCCGACCGGTTTGCATCGCCTGCCGGTTTGCTCCCCTCTCCCGCATGGCGGGAGAGGGGCAGGGGGTGAGGGCCAGTAGTTCAAATTGCGACAGATCGGCAAGCAGAGCCTCCAGCCCTCACCCCCAACCCCTCTCCCGCGCGCGGGAGAGGGGAGCCGTGACACCGCATCCATAAAACCACCACCACCAACGAATGGATTCCGTCTTTCTCATCGTCGCGCTCGGTGCTGCGGTTGCGGGTTTCGTGCAAGGTCTTTCGGGGTTTGCCTTCGGCATGGTGGCCATGTCGTTCTGGGCATGGGGCGTGGAGCCGCACATGGCCGCGGCGATGTCGGTGTTCGGTTCGCTGACTGGCCAGTTGCTGGCCGCCGTCACCGTCCGGCGCAAGTTTCACCTCGGCACCGTGCTGCCGTTCCTGCTCGGCGGTGTCGTGGGCATTCCCATCGGCGTCAGCCTGCTGCCGATGCTTGATGTCAACCTCTTCAAGTTGTGCCTGGGCACCGTGCTGGTGATCTTCTGCCCGGTGATGCTGTTTGCCGCCCGCATGCCGAAGATCCACCATGGCGGCCGTGTGGCCGATGCGGTGGTGGGTGGCATCGGCGGCATCATGGGCGGCATCGGCGGGTTCACGGGCATCGTGCCCACGCTCTGGTGCACGCTGCGCGGCTTCGACAAGGACAAGCAGCGCGTGGTGATCCAGAACTTCAACCTCGGCGCGCTGCTGGTGACCATGGGGGTCTACCTGGGCACGGGCATCATCACGCGCGACATGCTGCCGATGTTCGCCATCGTGGCGCCCGCCATGCTGATCCCGACGCTGATCGGCACGCGCGTCTATATCGGTATCAGCGAACTGACATTCCGGCGCATCGTCCTTACGCTGCTGACGTGCTCGGGCACGGCCATGCTGGCAACGTCGGTACCCAAGGTCTTCTGGTAAAAAAGCGCTTTAAGCAGCACTAATATCGGCGCCAGCGACGCTGTGTAATCAGGGTTTATACTGATGCCCGCTTTCGCCTATCTTCCTGACAGAGGGCCCCGGAATTGCGGGTCCGCCGTCCGCCGCATCATGAACAAGCGCTTCTATCTCTTCTGTGCCACCACGTGGACAGCCGCCGCCATCCTGATCCTCGGTAACGGCGCCATGTCCACCGACGTCCTCAGTGGCGTAGTGGCACTGGCCGGCTTCGACCTGCTGCGCCCCTGACCCGATCCGTTTCGCGGCGCACGCCTGGATTTCGCGTTCGCACGGTGCTGTACCCGGCATGTGCGATCAGTGATGGCGATTTGACTATCTGACGTCTACGCTTATTGTTGGCTCGTGCGGTTTCCGCACGTCGTTATCCAACCGTACGTAGGAGATGTCGATGAAAGCGTCCACGATGGCATTGGCCGTAGCGGTGATGGCGGTATTCACTTCCGGACTGGCAGTAGCTGCCGGCCCAGCCAACCCGGCCGACCGCTATGACTACAACATGCGCACGACGAACAAGGACGGCTATGTGCCTGATCCGGCGCGCGTATCCAACAAGGACGGCTATGTCCCGGACACCGCACGGGCCGGCGACAAGTTCGATCCGTACACGCAAGGCGCCAACCAGGGCACCGCGTCCGCGCTGACCGACAGCAAGGCGACCAAGTCGACCAAGAAGTCGTCGACCAAGGCGCAGAAGAAGACGCCAGCGGCGCAGTAAAGCCTTCCGTCCCCACGGCAAGAAAAAAGCCCCGCCGAACGTGAGTTCGGCGGGGCTTTTGCGTGCCTGAAGCGGGAGAAAAATCAGCGCTGCGCCGACTGATCCCCGCGTGCAAACACACGTTCACCGGCCACCCAGGTTTCCAGCACCTGGATCTTCCAGATATCGCCTGCCGGCACCTTGAACAGGTCGCGGTCCACCACGATGAAGTCGGCCCACTTGCCGGCTTCCAGCGATCCCAGCGTCTTTTCCTGATGCTCGGCGTAGGCGGCGTCCAGCGTGAAGGCGCGGAATGCCTGCGGCAGCGTCATCGCTTCCTCCGGGTGCCAGCCCTTGATCGGGCGGCCTTCGTGGTCGGTGCGCGTCACGGCGGCGTGCAGGCCGTAGAACGGGTTGGCCGATTCCACGGGGAAGTCGGAACCACCGGCGATCACGGTGCCTTGCTTCAGGAACGTCTGCCAGGCGTAGGCGCCCTTGATGCGGTCATGGCCGATGCGGTCTTCGGCCATGTTCATGTCGCTGGTGGCGTGCGTCGGTTGCATCGACGCAATCAGGTCCAGCTTCTTGAAGCGCGGGATGTCCGGCATCGACACCACCTGCGCGTGCTCGATGCGGTTGCGCAGGTCGCGGCCGCCCACTTCCTTGTAGGCCACTTCCATGGCGTCCAGCACCTGGCGGTTGGTCTTGTCGCCGATGGCGTGCACGTTGACCTGATAGCCGGCCTTGATGGCGGTCTTCACGGCCGCCTGCATCGCGGCGTCGGTCATGAACAGCAGGCCGCTATGGGCGTGGTCGTCGGTGTAGGGCTCCATCAGGGCGGCGCCACGGCTGCCCAGTGCGCCGTCGCCGTACAGCTTCACGGCGCGCAGGTAGTAGCGGTCGTTGCCATAGCCGATGACCGGGCCCTTGGCGGACAGTGCCTTGAAGTCGTCGCCGGTGTCGCGAATCATCGCGTAGATGCGCGTGGTCAGCTTGCCCTGGTCGGCGAACTCGCGATAGATGCGGTCGTCGGTCACGGTCACGCCGGCGTCGCCCACGGCGGTCAGGCCCAGCGCGTTCATGTGCGAGATGGCGGCAGCCAGCGCGGCGCGGCGGTCGTCGTCGGTGTACGGCGGGATGATGTCGTTGACCAGCGCCATGGCCTTGTCGACCAGCACGCCCGTCGGGTTGCCGTTGGCGTCGCGCTCGATGCGGCCGCCAGCGGGGTCCTTGGTGTCGCGCGTGATGCCGGCCGCCTGCAGGGCCTTGGTGTTCAGCCACGCGGCATGGCCGTCCACGCGCACCAGGCGCGCGGGTCGATCCGACACGGCGGCGTCGAGTTCGGCGGCGGTCGGGAAGCGGCCCAGCTTCCAGTTCACCTGGTTCCAGCCATAGCCCAGCAGCCACTTGCGCTGCGTATTCTTCTGGCCGTAGGCGCGGATGATGCCCTGGGCTTCCGCCAGGTCACGGGTGCCCGACAGCGAGATCTCGGTGGTCTTGAAGCCCAGGCGGAACACGTGGCCGTGGGCGTCGATCAGGCCCGGCAGCAGCGTCTTGCCCTGGCCGTCGACGCGCTTGGCCTCGGGATACTTGGCGCGCAGCGCGGCGGCGTCGCCGGTGGCCAGCACCTTGCCCTGGTCGAATACCAGCCCGCTGAACGTGGCGAGCTTGTCGTTCTGCAGCGTGTAGCCCTGGACGGATTCCACCAGCGTCGGTGCGGCATGGGCCTGCAGCGCGGCCATGGCGGCCAGTGCCAGCAGGGTTGTGCGAATGGCTGTCTTCAAGGATGACTCCTTTTGCGTTGTGCGTGGTTTCTTGTTGTTGTGACGGCGCCTGGGAAGGGCGCCCTTATTCGCCGGCTGCCGTGGCGATGCCGCGCGCGGAGGCGTCGGCATTCGCTGGGGGCAGCGCGGGGAATTCCATGTCGGCGTAGCGCACGAAACGCGTCTTGCGTGCGATGCGATAGCCGAGCCAGATCAGCAGGAAGATCGGGATGCCCACATAGGTGGCCGTCACGGCCACCCAGTCGATCTTGCCATCGGTGAATGCCTGGTAGTTCTGCCCCAGCGTGACGATCATGCACAGCGCGAACGCGAAGATCGGGCCGTATGGGAAGAACGGCGAGCGATAGGGCAGGCGGTTCAGGTCCAGGCCCTGCGCCACGAAGCCCCGGCGAAAGCGGTAGTGGCTGACGGCGATGCCGAGCCACGCGATGAAGCCGGTCATGCCCGACAGGTTCAGCAGCCACAGGTAGACCGCCTTGCTTTCGAACATCGATGTCAGGAAGCACAGCGCCCCGACGGCCGTGGTGGCCAGCAGCGCCATCATCGGCACGCCGTTGCGCGTGAGCTGCGCAAACACGCGCGGCGCGCGGCCTTCGGTGGCCAGGTTGTAGAGCATGCGGGTGGACGCATACATGCCAGAGTTGCCGGCCGACAGCACGGCGGTCAGGATCACCGCGTTCATGACGCCGGCCGCAAACGCCAGGCCCGCGTGGCGGAACACCAGCGTGAACGGGCTGACGCCCACGGTTTCCACATCGTTCTTGAGCAGGCTCGGATCGGTGTACGGAATCAGGATGCCGATGATCAGGATGGCCAGCACGTAGAACAGCAGGATGCGCCAGAACACCTGGCGTACGGCGCGCGGAATGGTCTTGGCCGGGTCGGCCGATTCGCCTGCCGCCACGCCGATCAGTTCGGTGCCCTGGAACGAGAAGCCCGCGATCATCGCCACGCCGATCAGCGCGGGCAGCCCGCCTACGAATGGCGCGTCGCCGGTGGTCAGGTTGGCCAGGCCATTCACGTGGGCAAAGTCGCCGCGCATGATGCCGAAGATCATCAGCGTGCCGATCACGATGAACGCGATCACGGTCACCACCTTGATCAGCGCGCACCAGTATTCGGCTTCGCCAAAGCCGCGCACCGAGATCGCGTTGAGCGCGAACATCAGGCCCAGGAACAACGCGCTCCACAGCACGCCGGGCGTGTCGGGGAACCAGTACTGCATGACGAGTTGCGCGGCCGCCAGCTCCACGGCGATGGTCACGGCCCAGTTGTACCAGTAGTTCCAGCCCAGCGCGAAGCCGAAGCCTTCGTCCACGTAGCGCGCGCCGTAGGTGGCGAACGAACCCGATACCGGCATGTAGGCGGCAAGCTCGCCCAGGCTGGTCATCAGGAAGTAGACCATCGCGCCGATCAGGATGTAGGCCGCCAGCGCGCCGCCTGGGCCGGCCTGCGCAATCGTCGCGCCCGAGGCGACGAACAGCCCGGTGCCGATGGAGCCGCCAATCGCGATCATCGTGAGATGGCGTGCGCGCAAGGTGCGGCGCAGCCCGGGCGCGTGCGCGCCTTCTTTTGTATTCGAATGAGTGGACATATAAGACATGCGTCCGGGCCCTTGTGAGGCCGCGGGCGGAGTTCGCCGGCCGTGGTCTCCTCTCCTGCCGGCCAGCATGATGGGCGGCATCATAAGAGAAAACAGGGGCCGGGAAAAGGCGGGAAATGCCGGAGCCGGCTGCTTCAGCGCAAGCTTCGTTCGATGCGGGCGACCAGATCATCCATCCAGTTGCGCAGCGCCGTGTCGGACATCACGAGCGCCGTGCTGCGCCAGAGCACGCGATACACACTGTTGCGATTGATCTTGATCACGCGTGTCGGGTCGAGCCATGCATCGTTGGCGACAAGCAGCGCCAGCGTCTCCAGGCCGATCAGGATGGGCCACAGGCAGGCCAGCCGCAACCGGATCGCGGTGCGCGGCAGTGCGAACGTGTACGCCATGGCTTCGCGGAAGTGGTCGAGCGCGATGCGCAGCAGTTCGTGCAGCGCCGGCCGAGCGCGTTGCGAATTGGATGGATCGAGCAGCAACTGCACGGTCAGTCCATGACGATCGAGAACGTCGGTGGGCAGGTAGCAGCGGCCAATGCGCAGGTCCTTGCCGCAGTCGCGCAGCACGTTCACCATCTGCAGCGCCTTGCCGAAGCGCACGCCACGGCGCAGCATCGTGTCGACCGGCGCCTGCATCGTGCCGGGCAGATGCGCGTCGGTCATCGTGGTCCAGAATTCGCCGACGCAACCGGCCACCAGATAGGTGTACCGATCGAGGTCGGATAGCGCGGGCAGCGCGGCCACCTGGCCCGACCGTTCGTCGGGGAAGGTCTGCAGGTCGAACTCCATGCCCTCGGTCAGCGTGGTGACGATGCCTTGCACGGCGGTGCGGTCCGTGGCGGAAAGCTGCGCGAGCACGTCCAGCGCCGGGCCGATCGATTCGAGCAGCACCTTTTCGTCGGACACCGATTGCTGGCCGGCCACTTCCACGGCAAGCCGCTTCGCGAGCGTGCCGCCATCGTCGGCGCCATTCACGCGCTGGCGCAGCGCCAGCAGCAGGTCGAGCCGCTGTGCGGGCGGGATCAGCGAGGTATCGGCAATCGTGTCGGCCGCGCGCGCCAGCAGATAGGCCAGGCCAACGGGATCGCGCATGCCTGCGGGCAGGATGCGCAGCGTCAGGTAGAACGAACGGGAAACGCCCTTGAGCAACGGGCCGAGCAGAAAGGCCCGGTTGGGGTTTGGCATGACACGGTTGACGGACGAATGGGACCGCGCATTGTACCTATTGGGTCAATCTGTGCCGCGATGCTGTGCTTCTCTTTCCCAGGGTTTGCGCCCCTCTCCCTCCGGGAGAGGGGCGCAAAAAACCTGGGTGAGAAGAAAAAGCTCTCAGTCGTACCTCAAACTCGGATACCAATCCCCGCGTCCCTCCGGCGTCGTATCCAGCAGCGTCCACAGCGGATCGGGATCCGGCGCACTACGCGGGTCCTGTCCCGGGTCCGACATCTTGTCGCTCATCTCCACGCTGTAGAAATGGCGGATCTTGCCGTCGCGCTTCGTGAACACGGTGTAGGCAGGGATGTCGGCATCCTCGGCGCTGACGTAGTCGCGCGTGAATGCACCATCGGTGTCGGCGTAGACCTTGAGCTGCGTCCAGCCGCGCGCGGCCTTGGCCGCCTTGAGCCGGTCGATTGGCGAGCGCGCCACCATGGCCAGCGCCACGCGCTGCTCGATGTCGGGCACCTTGCCTTCCCACGACGCCATCAGCGAGGTGCACATCGGGCAGGGCTTTTCTCGCTGCGGCCCGAACATGTAGCTGTAGACCACCAGCGTGTCCTTGTCGCCGAACAGGTCGGCCAGCGAAACCGGGCCGTTCTCGCCGGTGAATTGATAGGTTTTCTGCACTTCGCCGCCCGGGGGCAGCTCGCGCCGCATTTCCGCCACGCGCTCGATATGCCGGCGTAGTTCGATTTCCTCGGCCAGCAGCGCATTGCGGGCCTGGCGGTATGTGGCGTTCTCGTTAGGAAATTGGGCACGGTTGCGTTGGGCCAGTGCCTTGGCCGGGGTCAATGTGGACGATTGCGTCATCGTCTTGCCTCCTTGATCCATGAATTCGTGGCGTGCGCGCCACGCTGGGGAAGACCCGCACCCGGCCGCAAAGCCCGGCATGGCGCGGCCGTCTGACCAGCATAGGCAAGGAACTGTCCACATACGCAACACACCGGTTGCTGGGTCATTCCCATGTCATGCGCAGAAATGCATAATCTGTGGCATCTGGGCTTCAAGTGTTTATCTGATGCACGTGACGATTCGAACCACGACGATTCCCGGATCCCCCGACAGGGGCCCACTGCATCGGGCGGCGGTCTACCTCACTACCGAGGAAGATGCTTCGCCGCTGATGGTCAGTGCATGGAGTCAGCGTGAACCCGATGCTTTCCTGGCTGCGCAGCGCTGGGCGCGTGACCACCATTACATGGTGTCCAACCCCCGCAACGGCACGTACTACGGTGGCCGCACCGCACGCTGACCCGCACGCCTGATTTCTGTAATGAAACGACTGCTGTTGTGCTGTCTGGCCCTGGCTGTGTCCGGGCCGGCGCTTGCCGACGTTAGCCTGCTTGAACGCATCGTCGGCGGCTTCTCCCGCGACTCGCTCTGGCGCAATGTGCAGGAGCGGTGCCTGATACCTCCCACCCCCTCGCATGCTGATTGCGTGATCGTCGATCGCGCGCAGGGCTTCGTGCTCTACAAGGACATGATCGGCGCGTCGCATTACCTGGTGATTCCCGACCAGGCCGTGGCCGGCGTGGACGATCCGCGCGTCTGGCAGGACGGACAGCGCAACGCGTGGGCCTTCGGCTGGCAGGCGCGCGACACCGTTGGCAAGGCCGTGGGGCATCCGCTACCGGACACGATGCTGGGCCTGGCGATCAACGCCAGGACGTCGCGCAGCCAGGACCAGCTACACATTCACCTGGACTGCATCAGCGAACGCGCGCGCGATTTCCTGGCTTCCGGCGATATCGGCACGCAATGGCGTGATCTGAAGTTCAACGGCAAGCCGGTGCGCGCGAGGTTGATCCCGACCGAGCAGCCGTCGCTGTCCGTCAATCCGTTCAGCCTGGTCCGACAGGACGTAGGCGGCGATATCGGAGACCGTGGCGTCTTCCTGACCTACGTGAAGCCCGCCAGCGGTGCGGCCGGGTTTGTCGTGGTGGACGAGCCCGTGGACAAGGCCGCCGGCGGCAACGGCCACGCAAGCGACTTTCTGGACCGGGGCTGCAAGCTCGGCCGCGCGCTGGCGCCCGCACAGTAAAGTGGCCGATTTTGCCAGGTGGAACCTCGCGGCGGCGGTGCGCGGTGATCGACCGCTTTATTAGTACGCGGCGGCCGTGGCGCGCGGTCCGGCCAGCTTCGCCGCGTAGAATGGGTGCCAAAACAGGGCAAGAGCCCCATCACGACGCGCACCCATGAACACCCCGGCAACAGAACCGGCAGCAGACCGGCGTTCGCAGACTCCCTCCGCCTTTGACGACAGCACCGCCGCGCGCGGCATTGCGCTGTTGACGTTCGCATTCATCCTGAGCCAATTCTACCGTAGCTGCCTGGCGGTGATCGCCCCCGAGCTGCAGCACGACTTCGGCCTGTCGCCGGCTGGTTTCGGTGCGCTGTCTTCATGTTTCTTCCTGTCGTTCGCGGTGGCGCAGATGCCGGTGGGCATCGCGTTCGATCGCTTTGGCGTGGGGCGTCCCACCGCGTGGCTGCTCGGGATTGGTGCGGCATCTGCCGTCGGCTTCGTCATGGCGCCAAGCGGCGCGTGGGCCATGCTGGCGCAGATGGGCCTGGGGCTGGCGTGCGCACCGGTCTTCATGGGGCTGCTGCACTATGCGTCGGAGCAGCTCTCCGAACGGCAATACATGCGTGTGGTGAGCCGCTCCAACGCCATGGGCATGATTGGCGCGCTGTGCGCCACCGCGCCGCTGGGCTGGTTCTCGCAGCATTTTGGCTGGCGCCCGGCGCTGGCGGTGTCCGCACTGTGCATGGTGGGTGCCTGCTATGGCGTATGGCGGCATGTCCGCGACAGCGGCCACGCGCAGGCGCGCCAGGCGCCGATGGGCGCGATGCTGGGCGAAAGCGTGCGACTGCTGGGCATGTGGCCACTGTGGACGCTGATTCCGCTGTGCGTGGCGATGGCGGCCGGAACAGGTTTCCGTAACGCCTGGAGCGGACCGTACCTGGCCGATGTGTTCGGGCTGCAGGCGGGCACGCGCGGCGTGGCGCTGACGCTGCTGAGCCTGGCGGGGTTTGCCACGGCGTTCCTGCTGCCAGTGCTGGTCCGGCGTAATACGCTCAAGTCCACCATTGGCGGCTGGGCCTGCCTGTCGATGGCGGGCGGCGTCGCACTGACGATCTGGCCCGACGTGGGCGTGGTGCCCGGCGTGGGCATGATGGCGCTGCTGTCGACCATCGGCATGCTGCATCCGCTGGTGATGGCACAGGGCCGCGCGCTGATTCCGCCGGCCAAGCGCGGGCGCGGCCTGGGGCTGCTCAATACCTTCGTGTTCCTGGGATCGGCGCTGACGTCGTGGGGCTTCGGCCTGATCGCCAACGTCGGCCATCTGCGCGACTGGCCCGTGGCCAATACCTACTCGGCCATTTTCCTGTCAGCCGTGGTCGTGGTGGCGCTGTCGCTGCTGCCGTACTGGTTCAGTCCGACCTCGGTGCCGGCACCTCGCAAATAAGCCAACATTACAGTTTGCTTTCAATGCGGGCCCGCGCCCGCAATCCGCGTTTTCCCTAAGTTTTTCCTTAAGTTTCGTCTACGCATGACCGTTAGGTCTTCCAATGTCTGTTCATGCGTACATGGAGATGTGCGCTGACCGCAGGAGGAGCGGCCGGGCGCGACGCGCGACTTCGGCCTGCCACGAACCAATCGATCAGGTAGAAGAAACATGAAGAATCTTGGTATTGGTGTGCGCCTTGGCATTGGCTTTGGCGTGGTGTTGGTGTTGTCGACGCTCATGACCGTGCTCGGCGTGGTGCGGCTGCAGGAAGTAGCGGGCCGCACGCACGCGATGATGCAGGAACCGCTGGCCAAGGAGCGTCTGGTCAGCGACTGGTATCGGCTGATGTATGCCAGCGTGCGCCGCACCACGGCCGTGGCACGAAGCGCCGATCCGTCGCTGGGTTCGTTCTTCTCCGCGGAAACCGCTTATTCGGTGAAGGCGATTGCCGAACTGCGCGACAAGATCGAGCCGCGTCTGTCCACGGACGAGGAAAAGGCGGCGTTCAAGAAGATCCAGGTGGTGCGCAACCCGTACAACGATTCGCGCGACAAGATCACCAAGCTCAAGGCCGAGGGCCAGACCGAAGAGGCGAACAAGGTGCTGGAGGCCGAGTTCGTGCCCGCCGGCGACGCCTACCTGAGCGAAATCCAGAAGCTGCTGGACATCCAGCGCGCGGCGATCGATGCCACGGCCACCGAGATCAACAACATCTACGTCAGCGCCCGCAACGGGCTGATCACGCTGGGCGTGATCGCGCTGGGTATCGGCGTGGCGTTTGCCTGGTGGCTGACTATCGGCATCACGCGTCCGCTGCACCGCGCCGTGGGCTTTGCCCGCACCGTGGCGGCCGGCGACCTGAGCAGCCGCATCGACGTGGACAGCAGCGACGAAACCGGCCAACTGCTGGGCGCGCTGCGCGAGATGAACGACAACATCCTGGGCATCGTCAAGGAAGTGCGCAACGGTACCGAGGCCATCGCCACGGGCACCAGCCAGATTGCCGCCGGCAATACCGACCTGTCGCAGCGCACCGAGGAACAGGCTTCGTCGCTGCAGGAAACCGCGTCGAGCATGGAAGAGCTGACCAGCATCGTGCGCCAGAACGCCGATAGTGCCAAGCAGGCCAGCGCGCTGGCCGTGAATGCGTCGGAAGTTGCTACGCAAGGTGGCGATGTGGTGGGCCAGGTGGTGCACACGATGGACGAGATCAATACGTCGTCGCGCAAAGTGGTGGACATCATCTCGGTGATCGAGGGCATTGCGTTCCAGACCAACATCCTGGCGCTGAATGCCGCCGTGGAAGCGGCGCGTGCCGGCG
Organism: Cupriavidus pauculus; assembly: GCF_022179805.1. Lineage (GTDB taxonomy): Bacteria > Pseudomonadota > Gammaproteobacteria > Burkholderiales > Burkholderiaceae > Cupriavidus > Cupriavidus pauculus_E. The sequence continues at coordinate 309,990 of NZ_BPUO01000004.1, forward strand.
AGCAGGGCCGCGGTTTTGCCGTGGTGGCTGGCGAGGTGCGCAGCCTGGCGCAACGTAGTGCCACGGCCGCCAAGGAAATCAAGTCGCTGATCGGAGACTCGGCAGACCGCGTGGAGCGCGGCTCCGAACTGGTGGCGCAGGCTGGCCGCACGATGGAAGAGATTGTCGGCGCGGTGAAGCGCGTGACCGACATCATGGGCGAAATCAGCGCGGCCTCGGCCGAGCAGAGCGCCGGCATCGAGCAGGTGAACCAGGCCGTGACGCAGATGGACACCGTGACGCAGCAGAACGCCGCGCTGGTGGAACAGGCCGCCGCGGCCGCAGGCTCGCTCGAAGAGCAGGCCCAGCGGCTCAAGGAAGCCGTGGCGACGTTCCGCCTGGCTGCCTGAGCGATCTGAAGCTTGCGGGCCGGCGGGGCGTTACTGCTTCGCCGGCTCGGTCTTGGGCGGCACGATCTTGCCGCTCACGTCGGAGCTGGTACGGTCCGTCTTGTGTTGCATCGACGGCATCATGTTGCTGTTGAGGTGGTACATCACCCAGAGCGATCCGGTCAGGGTGATGACGACAAGCGTGAGTGTGAACATCAGCGACAGCATGTTCCAGCCGCCCTCCGACTTCGCGTTCATATGCAAGAAGAAGATCATATGGACGACGATCTGCACCGCGCCGATCAGCAGGATCACGATCGCCGTGGTCGACGACTTCTCGATCACTCCCCCCATCACGAGCCAGAACGGAATCGCCGTCAGGAACACTGACAGCACGAAGCCGGTCAGGTAGCCGCCCAGCGTGGCGTGCGGGCCGATGTCCTCGTCATGATGGCCATGATCGTGGCCGTGCCCGTTCAGTGCATGGTCTTGTGCGCTCATGGCAGCGTTCCCATCAGGTAGACGAACGTAAAGACGCCGATCCAGACCACGTCCAGAAAGTGCCAGAACATCGACAGGCACATCAGCCGACGCTTGTTGGCGGTGATCAGGCCATGCCGGCCCACCTGCACCATCAGCACGATCAGCCAAATCATGCCGAACGTGACGTGCAGCCCGTGCGTGCCGACCAGCGAGAAGAACGATGTCAGGAACGCACTGCGCGTGGGGCCTGCCCCTTCGTGGATCAGGTGCGCGAACTCGTAGAGTTCCACCGCCAGGAATGCCGCGCCGAACACGCCCGTGATGGCGAGCCAGATCTGCGTGCCCGCCACGCGGTTTTGCTGGAGCTGCAGCATCGCAAAGCCATATGTGATCGACGACAGCAGCAGGAACGATGTGTTCAGCGCCACCAAGGGCAGCTCGAACAGCTCGGCGCCGGTGGGACCGCCCGCGTACTCGCGGCCGAGCACGCCATAGGCGGCGAACAGGCACGCGAATATCAGGCAGTCGCTCATCAGGTAGAGCCAGAACCCGAGCAGCGTGCCGTTCTGCGGGTGGTGCTCTTCGGTCAGGTAGAACTGGTAGCCGCCCGGCGGCACAACGTCCGCCTCGGTGGTACCTGCTGCATGGAGGGGAAGGGTCGTATCAGCCATGGCCTGCCATCAGTTGGGTGCGTGCCGCCTCGGTCCGGACCACGACGTCGGTCGGGATGTAGTAGTCGCGCTTGTAGTTGAAGGTATGGATGATCGCCGTGATGATCGTGGCCGCGAACGACACCACCACGAGCCACCAGATGTGCCAGATCAGCGCAAAGCCCATCAGCGTGCACAGCCCTGCCAGGATGATGCCCGCGGCGGTGTTCTTCGGCATGTGGATCGGGATGAAGCCTTCGAGCGGGCGCTTGTAGCCATGCTGCTTCATCTGCCACCAGGCATCGGTGTCATGCACCATCGGCGTGAAGGCGAAGTTGTATTGCGGCGGCGGTGACGACGTCGACCATTCGAGCGTGCGGCCGTCCCAGGGGTCGCCGGTGGTGTCGCGCAGTTCTTCGCGCCGCAGGAAGCTGACCACGAGCTGGATGATGAAGCAGGCAATGCCGCACGCGATCAGGAACGCGCCGAACGCGGCGATCTGGAACCATATCTGCAGCGACGGATCATCGAAATGGTTCACGCGCCGCGTCACTCCCAGCATGCCCAGCCAGTACAGCGGCATGAACGCGAAGTAGAAGCCGCTGAGCCAGAACCAGAACGACGCCTTGCCCCACGACGCCACCAGCCGGTACCCGAACGCCTTGGGGAACCAGTAGTAGATGCCGGCCATCAGGCCGAACAGCACGCCGCCGATGATCACGTTGTGGAAGTGGGCGATCAGGAACAGGCTGTTGTGCAGCACGAAGTCCGCTGGCGGCACCGCCAGCAGCACGCCGGTCATGCCCCCGATCACGAAGGTGACCATGAAGCCGACGGTCCACATCATGGGCGCCTCGAACTTGATCTTGCCGTGGTACATCGTGAAAAGCCAGTTGAAGATCTTGGCGCCTGTGGGGATCGAGATGATCATCGTCGTGATCCCGAAGAACGAGTTCACGCTGGCCCCCGAACCCATCGTGAAGAAGTGGTGCAGCCACACCAGGTACGACAGCACGGTGATCACCACGGTGGCGTACACCATCGACGCATAGCCGAACAGGCGCTTGCGGCAGAACGTGGCCGTGACTTCGGAGAACACGCCAAAGACGGGCAGCACCAGGATGTACACCTCGGGGTGGCCCCAGATCCAGATCAGGTTCACGTACAGCATGGCGCTGCCGCCCTGGTCGGCCGTGAAGAAGTTGGTGCCGACGTAGCGGTCCAGCGAGAGCAGCGCCAGCGCGGCGGTCAGCACCGGGAACGCGGCGATGATCAGCACGTTGGTGCACAGCGACGTCCAGGTGAAGATGGGCATGCGCATCAGCGTCATGCCGGGCGCGCGCATCTTGACGATGGTCACCAGCAGGTTGATGCCTGATAACAATGTCCCGACCCCCGCCACCTGTAACGCCCATATGTAGTAGTCGACGCCCGCGTCCGGACTGTGCAGGATGCCTGACAGTGGCGGATACGCGAGCCAGCCCGTGCGCGCGAATTCGCCCACGAACAGCGACATCATTACCAGGATGGCGCCGCCAGTGGTCATCCAGAAGCTGAAGTTGTTCAGGAACGGAAACGCCACGTCGCGCGCGCCGATTTGCAGCGGCACCACGAAGTTCATCAGGCCCGTCACCAGCGGCATGGCGACGAAGAAGATCATGATCACGCCGTGCGCGGTGAAGATCTGGTCGTAGTGATGGGGTGGCAGGTAGCCCAGGTTGTCGCCAAAGGCCACCGCCTGCTGGATCCGCATCATGACAGCGTCGGCAAAGCCGCGCAGCAGCATCACGATGCCCAGCACCACGTACATGATGCCGATCTTCTTGTGGTCGATGCTGGTGAACCACTCGCGCCACAGGTAGCCCCAGACGCGGAAGTAGGTCAGCAACGCCACCAGCGCGATGCCGCCCAGCGCAACCGCGGCGAAGGTGCCGATCAGGATCGGCTCGTGGAACGGAATGGCCTCCCAGGACAGGCGGCCAAAAATCATGTTGGCGAGTTCGGAGCGCTCGGGCATGGTTGTCACCTGGGCCGGTATCGGCCCGTCAGGGCCGATGTTTTATCGTGAAGATTGGTATCTGGCAGTCGACCTGCTGGACCTGTTCGACGTCTCAAGCGAAGCGGGGCCGCGCGTCAGCGCAGCAGCCGGTTGCCGTCACTACTGGCCATGGCATCTGGCGCGAACGCCGGCGCGGCGGCCGGGGTGTTGCTCGCGGTGCAGATCTCCGACGACGGATCGAATCTGAGGCGACTGGGATTCCGGTTCTGGGCCATCGTATCGGCCATGCAGGCGCCGCCGTCCACGCAGCGGTTCAGAATCAGGTTGTAGAGGTCCGGCGCCACGCTGGCGTAGCGCTGCACCGGCTCGCGCTCGCTGGGCTTGGCCAGTTTCAGGTAGGCATCTTTCGACAACTGCGTGCTGGACGACTTGGCCTGCGCGACCCAGCGGTCGAAGTCCTCATTGCTCATGCCGTGGAACTTGAAGGTCATGTGCGAGAAGCCCGCGCCGCTGTAGTTGGCGGACAGGCCCTCGTAGACCCCGGCCTTGTTGATCACCGCGTGCAGCTTGGTTTCCATGCCCGGCATCGCGTAGACCATGCCGGCCAGCGACGGCACGAAGAACGTGTTCATGACCGACGTGGCCGTGATCTTGAACGCGATAGGGCGGTCCACCGGGGCGGCCAGTTCGTTGACCGTGGCAATGCCCTGGTCCGGATAGAGGAACAGCCACTTCCAGTCCATCGCCACCACCTCGACGTTCAGTGGCTTGACGTCAGGCGGCACCGGACGCCGGTCGTCGATTCGGGTGAGCGGGCGGTAGGGATCGAGCTGGTGGGTGCTGACCCACGTCACCGCGCCCAGCGCGATGATGATCAGCAGCGGGGCGGCCCAGATGGCCAGTTCCAGCACCGTGGAATGGTCCCACTCCGGGTTGTAGGGGGCATCGCCCTTTTCGCGGTAGCGCCACGCAAAGAGCAGCGTCAGGCAGATCACCGGCACGATGATCAGCAGCATCAGGCAGGTGGCAATGATGATCAGGTCGCGCTGCCTGACAGCCATGTCGCCCTGGGGCGATAACAGGACCGCGTTGCTACATCCCGCGAGCGCCAAGGCGATGGCGATTGCGGCACTTCTCGCAAGTAGTTTTCCCGTCACACTAAACGTCGGCACTGCAGCTTCAGAGCGTGGCATGGTCTTGGAAGTGGCGTTTGATTAACGTCGATGTTCGACTGACGTCGCAATCTTTCGATTTCCAATGGCAGTTTAGGCGCTATTCTTGTTACTGCGGGACTTTAAGTGCAGTACGACATTCCTTCCGCACTTGATGGAGACTCTCAGATGGCCAGTCTGTCTCACCAGCATCGCGCGTCGCCGACTGCACCTCCGGCGCCGGGCCACCACGAAGTGGCACCTGCCGAAATCGCCACAGGCGTGGTGATCGGGCGGGCCTCGGAGTACTTCGACTTCTTCGTCTACGGCATCGCATCGGTGCTAGTCTTTCCGACGGTCTACTTTCCATTTGCCGGCGAGCTGGCGGGGCTGCTCTACAGCTTCGCGATCTTCTCGTTCGCATTCATCGGACGCCCGTTCGGCACGGCGCTGTTCATGCGCGTGCAGCGCCGATGGGGGCGTGGCACCAAGCTCACCGCATCGCTGTTCCTGCTCGGCACCGCCACGGTGGGTATCGCGTTCCTGCCCTCGTATGCGTCGATCGGCAGCGCGGCCATCTACCTGCTGTCGCTGTTCCGATTCCTGCAGGGCATTGCATTCGGCGGCTCGTGGGACGGCCTGCCGTCGCTGCTGGCGCTGAACGCGCCGGAGAACAAGCGCGGCTGGTACGCGATGGTGGGCCAGCTTGGCGCGCCCACCGGGTTCATCGTGGCCGGTGCGTTGTTCCTGTTCCTGAACGTGAGCCTGACGCCGGCCGAGTTCATCGACTGGGGCTGGCGCTATCCGTTCTTCGTGGCGTTCGCCATCAACGTGGTGGCGCTGTTCGCGCGCCTGCGGCTGGTGGTGACCAACGAATACACGCGACTACTCGAGGAAGACGAACTGGAGCCCATCAGCACGCTGCAGATGGTGAACGCGCAGGGCTTCAACATCTTCCTGGGCGCCTTTGCCTCGCTGGCCAGCTACGCGCTGTTCCACCTGGTCACGGTGTTCCCGCTGTCATGGGTGAGCCTGCACAAGACGCAGGAGATCAGCGACGTGCTGGCGATCCAGATCGTCGGTGCGGCCATCGCGTTCATCGGCACGCTGATTTCGGGCTGGCTGGCCGACCGCATCGGCCGGCGCACCACGCTGGCGACCATGGCCGTGCTGATCGGCATCTTCAGCCTGGCGGCGCCATGGCTGCTGGATGGCGGCGCGACGGGGCAGGACATCTTTATCCTGGTGGGATTCGGGCTGCTGGGTCTGTCGTACGGACAAGCCGCCGGGGCGGTCACGTCCAACTTCGACAGCAAGTTCCGCTACACGGGCGCCGCGTTGACCACCGACTTCGGCTGGCTGTTCGGCGCCGCTTTCGCGCCGCTGGTGGCGCTGGGGCTGTCGTCACTGTTCGGACTTGGCGCGGTGAGTCTTTACCTGCTGTCCGGCGTGGTCGGCACGCTGATCGCGCTGCGAATTAATCGCGCACTGGGGACGCCGGACGACGCTTGAAGTGGTATCAATCTCCACCGCCTTGGTTTGCTCCCCTCTCCCGCACGGCGGGAGAGGGGCTGGGGGTGAGGGCGCGGCGGTTCAAACTGCTGCTTCGGCATCTTGATGCGCTGACCCTCTCCCCCAACCCCTCTCCCACTTCGCGGGAGAGGGGAGTCATAATCCCTCCCTTGACCCGGCGTGCGTATCGGCGCGCCATGGCTCAAACGAGGGGATTACCAAGTGAAAGACCTGATTCAAGGCATTCTCAAATTCCAGCGCGAGGAGTTTCCCAGGCTCTCGTCGCTGTTCCAGGAACTCGCCACGCAGCAGAGTCCCAGCACGCTGTTCATCGCCTGCTCGGACAGCCGGGTGGAGCCCGCGCTGCTGACGCAGAGCGAGCCGGGCAAGCTGTTCGTGATTCGCAATGCCGGCAACATCGTGCCCGCGCACGCAGTGCAGCCCGGAGGTGTGTCGGCCAGCGTCGAATATGCGGTGGCCGGCCTGAAGGTGCGCGATATCGTGATCTGTGGACACTCGAATTGCGGGGCCATGACGGCGGTGGCGATGTGCCAGTGCCTGGACCATATGCCGTCGGTGGCCGAATGGCTGGAACATGCCGCCAGCGCCCGCAAGATCAGCCTGGCGCGTCCGCATGCCTCGGATCGCGAGCGCGTGGAGGACATGGTGCGCCAGAACGTGATCGAGCAGCTGGCGCACCTGCGCACGCATCCGTGCGTGGCCCAGGCGTTGGCCGAGGGCCGAGTGGCGCTGCATGGCTGGTACTACGACATCGGCACCGGTGCCATCGATGCGCTGGACGGCAAGACCGGACGCTTCGTGCCGCTGGCCGAGTTTCCGGAAGTCAACGCCACGGTGATGACGGCCTGACGCGGCAGGCCGGCAGACGATTTATCGGCTTGCCGGCGCCGCGCGCATGACGCCCGCAGCAATCTCGCTGGTCAGGGCGTCGATGGCTTCCAGCTCGGTTTCGCCAATGGCAAGTGGCATGCGCGCCGTGCCCCAGTCGCCATAGATCATCGCGATGCAGCGATTGCGGATCTTCACGGGCGCCAGCAGTACCGTGCGCGCGTCGGGAATCGCATCGCGATACCAGCGCGGCATGCGGTGCGCCACTTCCGCGTCGAACGAATCCTCGATCAACAGCGGCCGGGATGACAGGCCGGCGAAGTGGAACACGTCGGGCACGAAGCCTTCCTCGAACGACAACGCCGGCAGCGCTTCGCGCATGCCGTCGCCAAAGCCCAGACGCGCGTGAAAGCGCCGCGTGCTCGGGTTCAGCATCATCAGGAAGCAGCGCGAGAAATCGAGCGCGCGCATGCTGGTTTCCAGCACCATCGGCGCCAGCTGCGACACCGTCAGCCCGGCGCCTTCGCGCTGCACCTCGGCCAGGCCCTGCTGCAGCCGCTCCAGCACGTTCACGGGCTGGGGGCCATGCGGGGCCGCGCCATCGGTGGGAATGGCCGCTTCCGACTGGGTGATCGATGAATTCAGGGCCTCGGCCTGCCGCACCGCCACGCTGACGTCACCGGGATTGAGCCCCAGCATCTTGGCGTGCGTGTTCAGCAGCGCTTCCACCGACGCCTCGGTGCCCTCGCGGACCATCGTGACAGCGGCTTCGGCCGATACATGGGCAATGGCCGACAGCCAGTCAGAATGCGTCTCCAGCACGGTGTCGTTGGACAGCGTGCGCGGTTTCATCGCGTGGGCGATCAGGCCCGGCAGGCGCCATTTGCGCGCCGCCGCTTCGGCGATGTCTTCCAGCGACACCCCGAGCACTTCCATGGCAGCCTCGTTCTCCGTCATCGGATGCACGGCGCACATGGCCTCCACGCGCTCCCATTCCTCGGGGAAGTAGAATACCAGCAGCAGGCGGCTCATGTGGTGCATCAGCGTGCAGACCACCGCCTCCTCGCCCTCGTTGATGCCCCGGGCCTGGGTCAGCGCGCGTGTGACCTCGCCTGCCACCAACGCACGCTGCAGCGCCTTGGCGGCCTGCGGACGCTTGGGCGCCACGCCGTGGAAGTAGTCCAGCAGCTGGATGCCCAGCGTGAGATGGCTGATGGCCTCCACGCCCAGCACCAGGATGGCGCGCGACACCGTGGTCACCTCGCCGCCGAACGACCGGTACATGGCCGAGTTGGCCAGCCGGATCACCTTCTGCGACAGGCTGAAGTCGGACAGCACGCTCGTGGCCATCTCGCCGACGGTCAGGTCGGCGTTGAGCGTCTGGAAGATATTGTCGACGCAGTACTGCAGCGTGGGAAAGTCCCCCTGCTGCGCCATGCGCGCCCACAGCGTCTCGAAGAACTCTGTCTTGGACATCAGGGCGCCACCCGTTGTGCGAATACTTCGCCCTCGCCCATCACGAGCCGGCCTTCCAGCACCGCGTTCTCGAAATCAGACGGGTTCAGGGCGCGCGCGTAGCGCCATCCCTGCACCAGATCGCAGCCCTGCGCGGCCAGCAGCGTGCCCTGGGCGTCGGTCTCGACGCCTTCGGCGATGGCCACCAGACCCAGTTCGCGCGCCAGCGACAGCACGGCGGACACGATGGTGCGCGCGTGCGGGGAGTCGATCATGTCGGCCACGAAGCTGCGGTCCACCTTGAGCGCGGACAGCGGAAAGCGCCGCAGGTAGGACAGGCTCGAATAGCCGGTGCCAAAGTCGTCCACGGCAAAGCGGATGCCCAGCGCGCGCAGCGACAGCAGCAGGCGTTCGGCTGCCTGCGGATCGGTCATCAGTGCGCTTTCGGTAATTTCCAGCACCAGGCGGTCGGCGCCGATGCCGGCGTCCTGGATCGCGTTGCGCACGCTGTCGTAGAAGTTCGGATGCAGGAACTGCACGGCCGACACGTTCACCGACATGTGGCCCACATGGATGCCCAGCGCATCCCACGCGGCCAGTTGCGCGCAGGCGCAGCGCAGCGCCCACGCGCCCAGATGCTTGATGAGGCCGTTCTTTTCCGCCACGGGGATGAACACGTCGGGGCGGATATCCTGGCCAGCGTGCTCCCAGCGCATCAGCGCTTCCACCGCGCAGATCTTGCCCGAACCCGGCCAGACTATGGGCTGATAGTGCAGCAGGAATTCGCCGCTCTGCACCGCTTCGAACATGCTCTGCTCGATCCGGAACTGCTCGTCCAGCCGCCGGTCGAGTTCGGGCGTATAGACGCAGTAGCGGTTCTTGCCCAGCGCCTTGGCCTCGTACATGGCCAGGTCCGCGCGGCGCAGCCATTGCGATTCGCTCTGCGACGCCTCGGCGGAGAACGCCAGGCCGATGCTGGTGGTGATGCGCACGTGGCAGCCGCCCAGCAGGAACGGCTGGCGGCACACGTGGATCACGCGTTCGAGAATACGCACCGCCTCGGCCTCGGATTCCAGACCGTCGAGCATCAGCACGAACTCGTCGCCGCCCAGCCGTGCCACGCTGTGGTGGGTGCGCACGGTGTCCTGCAGCCGCGCGCCCACTTCCTTGAGCAGCGCGTCGCCAAATTCATGACCCAGCGAATCGTTGATGTTCTTGAACCCGTCCAGGTCCATCAGGGCCAGTGCAAACGGCTGGCCGCCGGCCGGGCCGCACATGTATTCCTCGATCCGCTTGCGGATGAAGGCGCGGTTGCCCACGCCCGTCAGCGGATCCAGGAAGGCACGCTCGGTGAGCTGGCGCTGGGATTCCATCCATTCTGTGACGTCGTGGCCGAAGAGCAGCAGGCTGGCGGCACCGCTGGCCGCGCGGTAGTGGCTGACGCGCAGGTCGATCCAGTTCGAGCCGTTGCCGCCCGCCACGCGCACGCGCTCGCGGCGCGCGGCATGATCCTGCGCGCAGCCCTGCAGCATGCGCGCCACGCGTTCGCGCGAATCCAGCGCGATGACGTCGAGTACGGAGGTGTGAAGCAGATAGTCGAGCGGATAGACCAGCAGGTCGGCCGTGGTTTCGGTGGCTTCGAGAATGCGGCCCTGGACGTCAACCCGCATGGCCAGCGCGCCGGAAGCTTCCAGCAACGCCCAGGCTTCGCCCCCGGCAGGGGTGGCACCAACCGGCCGGCGGTCGGCGGGCTCGGGTGCCAGGGCTACATCGTATGCAAGCGCGGTCATGTATCTGTTATGCCCGAAGTCCCGTGGACGCAGGACAGATATCGGATGGTTTTCTTGGAAACTGAAGCGCCGGACCCCACGGACGAAACCAGTCCGGGGACGAATCCGGTCCCGGAACATGACCTCTGGCTTCGATGGAGCCGGACGTGACGATAGCGGCGATTCTAATACGACCTTGCGTGCGCCTGAACACCGCATGGGCAAACGGATTGCGGGAATCGGCGCGGCCGCAACAGGCGGCCCCGGTGGCCCCGGGTGGCGCATCGGCGGGATTGACACAATGTGGCGATATCCGTGACACTCGCTGCCATGACCTGTTTCGGCCTGCAAATTATCGCGATTATTCGCACCATTCCTCGAATGGTGGGTTAGCGCGCGTCCGGAACAGACATCGACAACCCGCCCAACGAGGCGGGTTTTTTGTGGCCGCCTCCTGGGAAATCCCCCCGACTTCAAGACAGGAGCGCCCCATGCAGTCCGTCACCGCCCAGTTCACCGCTACTGCCGCTTCGGCGGCGTCCGCCGCCGTTCTGCATGCAGATGCCGATAGGATCGACGCAGATGACTACCTGAGGCGCATTTTGACGGCACGCGTGTATGACGTTGCGCGCGAAACGCCGCTGGACCGGGCGCCCGCCTTGTCGGCACGGCTGGGCCACCAGGTCTGGCTCAAGCGCGAAGACCATCAGCCCGTGTTCTCGTTCAAGGTGCGCGGCGCCTACAACAAGATGGTCAACCTGCCGGCCGATGCGCTGGCGCGCGGCGTGATCACCGCTTCGGCCGGCAACCATGCCCAGGGCGTGGCGCTATCGGCGGCCCGGCTTGGCGTGCGCGCCGTGATCGTGGTGCCGCAGACCGCGCCGCAGGTGAAGGTGGATGCGGTGCGCGCCCATGGCGGCGCCATGGTGGAGGTGGTGCTGGCCGGCGAATCGTATTCAGACGCCTACGACCACGCGATGGCGCTGCAGCGCGAGCAGGCGCTGACTTTCATCCCCGCGTTCGACGATCCCGACGTGATCGCCGGGCAGGGCACCGTCGGCATGGAAATCCTGCGCCAGCACCGGGGCGCGCTGGACGCGGTGTTCGTGCCGATCGGCGGCGGCAGCCTGGCGGCCGGCGTGGCGTCCTATATCAAGGCAGTGCGGCCGGAGGTGCGGGTGATCGGGGTGCAGACCGAGGATTCGTGCGCGATGGCGCGATCGATCGCGGCGGGAGAGCGCGTGACGCTGGCATCGGTGGGTCTGTTCTCCGACGGCACGGCGGTCAAGCGGGTGGGCGAGGAGACTTTCCGGCTATGCCGCCACCTGCTGGACGACGTGCTGACCGTGGATACCGATGCGCTGTGCGCGGCCATCAAGGACATCTTCCAGGACACGCGCAGCCTGGTGGAGCCGGCTGGCGCGCTGGCCGTGGCCGGGCTGAAGCAGTACGCGGGCAGCCTGCCGAACGGGGCGTCGCGCACGCTGGTGGCGATTGCGTCGGGGGCGAACATGAATTTTGACCGCCTGCGTATCGTGGCCGAGCGGGCCGAGGCGGTGGAGGCGGCGGCGCGCTGAGGGCGCGCCGCCGGAGAGGACTTGCCAGGGCGTCAGGCTTTTGCCGGCCCGAAGTCCTCGGCGTCGACGTCGTAGTTGGCCGGCTCCCAACGGATGGCCAGCAGCGCCAGCAGGCCAGCTAGCGGTGCCAGGGCGATGACCCAGAACACCTTGGTGGACAGCGCGGCGGCCAGCACCGGGAACAGGAACAGCGATGCCGTGGAGCTGGCGCGCATCAGCGTCTGGTTGAAGCCCACGCCCACGCCACGCAGCGAGGTGGGGTAGCTCAGCGACGCGTACGTCATGGTGTGCGCGCCGGGGCCAAAGCCCTGGCCCAGCAGGAACACGGCCAGGAGCGCGATGGCGGTGACTACTTGGGCGGCACCGTCGGGCTTGCCGACCAGCGCCAGGCCGATCAGCGCGACCAGCTGGAACGAATAGCCGGTCACGGTCAGCTTCCAGGCGCCGGTCTTGGGCACCAGATGCACGCCGATCAGGCCGCCGACGAAGGCGAACAGCAGGTTCAGCGCCAGCGACACCAGAATCGTGGTCAGCATGGTCTGGGCCAGGAAGCTGGCGATGATCACGGGCAGGCCGAACGCCACTGCGTTGTACGCGAACGACGAGGCAATCGACATGATCGTGGCCAGCGTGGTGCGGCGGGCGTAGACGCCCTTGAGCAGCAGGCCGTAGTTACGCCACGAAGCCGGACGCTTGGGCGCTTCCACCACCGCGTCGGGGGCCACCACCGCATCGATGCCGTACGACTTGCGCAGGATCTTGGCGGCGCCTTCCAGGTCGCCCTGGTTGGCGGCCCATACCGGCGATTCGCTCATGTAGCGGCTGCGCACGGCAATGATGATCAGGGCCGGCACCGCGCCAAAGCCCAGGATGATGCGCCACAGCAGGCCACTGTGCGATGCGGGCAGGATCGAATAGCAGGCCAGCACCAGCAGGTACGACACGCAGATCGCCGCATACCAGGTGGGGCACCACATCGCCACCCGTGCGGCCTTGTTGCCATGCCCCTTTAGCTTGGAGAATTCGGCCAGGAAGGCCATGGCGACAGGCAGGTCGATGCCGACCCCGAGGCCCATGACAAAGCGGGCGCCGGCCAGCACGTATTCATTCGGTGCGAACGCGCAGGCGATGGCGGCGATCACGAAGCAGAGCATGTCGGCCATGAACACGCGGTAGCGGCCGATGCGGTCGGTGAAATAGCCACCCAGGAAGGCGCCGACAATCGCACCGAACGTGATGGCCGAGGCCACCATGCCGGTACCGGCCGGCGTCAGGCCGAATTCCTTGGTAACGTCCTTGAGGCCGAAGGCCAGGGCGCCAAGGTCGTAGGCGTCCAGGAAAATGCCGCCCAGCGCAATCGCCACCACGATGCGGGCGTTGCTGACGGCGGCGCCGCCTTCGTTGACAAGCCGCGCCACATCGGCGGCGGAACGGATGACGGCCTTGGACGGCGTGGCCGTCTGGGCGGCAGCCTGTGCACCGGCGGGCGACAGGGCGAGATCGACTGACATTTGTAGTTTTCGAGGGCGCTGTAGAAAGGAAGGCGAGCGCCTCCCAGCACTCGCCCAGTCAACGGCGGATCGTACGACAACCACCGGTCCAGGCCAAATGCATTGTTGTTATATCTTTAGAACTGCACCCACCGGCAGGGTGAAGGACGCGTTGCGGCGCCACGGAATTCCTTGAGCACGGCTATACCGCTGCCGCTCCGCATGTTGTACGATGACTGCCATATCAGCAGTTGCTTAACACACGAACGGAGACATCGAGCATGACAAAGCAGGCAAAGGTTGCATTGGTCACGGGCGCCGCGCGCGGCATCGGCAAGGCGGTGGCGCAGGCCATGCTGGCCGACGGCTACCAGGTAGTGCTGGCGGGACGCACCGCCGAAACGCTCGAAGCCCTGGCGGCCCAGGCCAACGCGGCCGGGCAGACGGCGCTGGCCGTGCAGTGCGATGTCAGCAACCCAGCCTCGGTGGACGCGATGTACGCCCAGGTGCGCGACCGCTTCGGGCGCCTCGATGTGCTGTTCAACAACGCCGGTATCAACGCGCCGGCGATCTGTATCGACGAATTGTCGTTCGAGCAGTGGAAGGCCGTGGTCGACACCAACCTGACGGGTGCCTTTCTGTGCGCACGCGGCGCATTCGCGCTGATGAAGTCGCAAGACCCGCGCGGCGGCCGGATCATCAACAATGGTTCGATCTCGGCCCACGCGCCGCGCCCGAACACCGTGCCGTACACCGCCACCAAGCACGCCATCACCGGGCTGACCAAGAGCCTGTCGCTCGACGGCCGTCCCTATGACATCGCCTGCGGCCAGATCGACATCGGCAACGCCGGCACCGACATGGCCAACCGCATGGCGCGCGGCGTGCCGCAGGCCAACGGCGAAATCCGCCCGGAACCGCTGATGGACGTGAACCACATCGCGACTTCGGTGCTGCACATGGCCAACCTGCCGCTGGAAACCAACGTCCAGTTCATGACCGTGATGGCCACGAAGATGCCGTTCGTCGGACGCGGCTGAAACTGGGGTCGGATCGGGCTCGGCTCATTGATGGCCGGGCCGTCCGGCCATGAACGCGGCCGCATCGGCGGCTGTCATGCCGCGCTCGTCGCGCGCCTCGGGGTCGGCGCCGTGTGTCTTCAGTAGTTCGACGATCTCGGCACGCTGGAACATCGCCGCCACCATCAGTGCCGTGCGGCCATCGGGCGACGCGCCTTCGACGTCCGCGCCGTGTTCCAGCAAGATTTCGATGATTTCCTTGTAGCCCTTGTAGGCGGCGCCGGCAATCGGCGTCTGTCCCATCGCGTTGCGCGTGTCGGGCGACGCGCCCTTTTGCAGCAGCATGCGCAGGGTATCGGCGTGGCCGTGGTACGCGACCAGCATCACCAGTGTGTCGCCTTTTTCATTGCGCAGGTTCGCCGGCATGCCGCGTTCGATCAGCACCGCCAGCGCAGCTTCGTCGCCATTGCGTGCCAGATCGAAGACCTGGCCGAGCGCCGCGATCATGCGGGCTTCCTCGTCGGCGGTCATGGTGGAGGCTTGAGACTGGTCCATCGGCTGTACTCGCTTCGAATTTCGTGTGGAGGGCGGGGTGCCTGCCCCCGATCCCTCTCCGGCGCGCCGCGCGGGAGAGGGATGATGCAGGCAATTACCTGGCGTTCTCGATCGCCTCGATCGCCGCCGCCACGCCCGCGCCGTAGGCCGGATCGGCCTTGGTGCAGTGCTCGATGTGCTTCGCCTGGATATGGCGGGACACACCCTTGATGGCGCGCGCCGTGTTGTCAAACAGCGCCTGCTTTTGCGCCGGCGACATCAGGCGGAACAGCGCGCCCGGTTGCGAGAAGTAGTCGCTGTCCTCGCGATGGTTCCAGTGGTCTGCCGTGCCTTCCAGCGTCAGCGGCGGTTCACGGAAGTCCGGCTGCTCGGTCCACTCGCCCTTGGTGTTCGGTTCGTAGGCGATAGTACCGCCCGAATTGGTGTCGGTGCGTCCGCGGCCATCGCGGTGGTAGCTGTTCACATACTTCGCGGCCTTGGGTGCGTTGACCGGAATCAGGTGATGGTTGACGCCCAGGCGATAGCGCTCGGCATCGCCATACGAGAACAGGCGGCCCTGCAGCATCTTGTCCGGCGAGAAACCCACGCCCGGCACGATGGTCGACGGTGCGAATGCCGACTGTTCCACCTCGGCGAAATGGTTCTCGGGATTGCGGTTCAGTTCCATCACGCCCACTTCGATCAGCGGATAGTCCTTCTTCGGCCAGACCTTGGTCAGGTCGAACGGGTTGTAGCGGTAACCGCCGGCCTCGGCCTCGGGCATGATCTGCACGAACAGCTTCCAGCGCGGGAATTCGCCGCGCTCGATCGCCTCATACAGGTCGCGCTGATGGTATTCGCGGTCCTGGCCGGTAGCCTGGGCGGCTTCGGCGTCGGTCAGGTTCTGGATGCCCTGCTGGGTCACGAAGTGGAACTTCACCCAGTAGCGCTGCATGTCCTTGCTGATGAAGCTGTACGTGTGGCTGCCGAAGCCATGCATGTTGCGCCAGCTGCGCGGAATGCCGCGGTCGCTCATGACGATAGTGACCTGGTGCAGTGCCTCGGGCAGGCCGGTCCAGAAGTCCCAGTTGTTCTCGGCGCTGCGCATGCCGGTGCGCGGGTCGCGCTTTACGGCATGGTTCAGGTCGGGGAATTTCAGCGGATCACGCAGGAAGAAGACTGGCGTGTTGTTGCCCACCAGGTCCCAGTTGCCTTCCTCCGTATAGAACTTGATGGCGAAGCCGCGAATATCACGCTCGGCATCGGCCGCGCCGCGCTCGCCGGCCACCGACGAGAAACGCATGAACAGTTCGGTCTTCTTGCCAATTTCCGAGAACAGGTTGGCGCGGGTGTACTTGGTGATGTCGTGCGTGACGGTGAACGTGCCATAGGCGCCCGAACCCTTGGCGTGCATGCGGCGTTCAGGAATGACTTCGCGGTCGAAGTGGGCAAGCTTTTCCAGGAACCAGACATCCTGGAGCAGCGCGGGGCCGCGCGGGCCGGCTGTCTGAATATTGTTGTTATCGACGACGGGCGCGCCGAAAGCGGTCGTGAGCTTTTTCATACAGACTCCTTGATGCTTGTGGCATGGCCCTGCTGGGCCATGTCCGGACGTTTGTGGGTCAGACGGGGCAGGCTGCCACCGATGGCGCGATGCATCGGTGAAAGACGGTTGCACTATCGCAGATGGACTGCGACAAGTCATATCGTATTGATCAATGGCCGCAATAGGCCATCAGACTTTCTGGTTAGTGAATTAAATGGTTTAGACGATGGTCAACTGACGGTGGCCACTTGCCCGCGCAGAATCTCGTAAATGTTCGATGTCATTGACGGCAAATTGACGCCGCGATTATCGATCTTTGCAACGTTTCGATAATGGACCTCATAAGCTGAAGACATTCAAACCGTCATGTCTGCGTCATGTGGATGGCATTCAGGATTGGCATTGCCGTGGTCGCGCTGGTCGCATTACTGGCGCTGTTTATCTGCCAGTACCGGTTGTCTGACCGGCTGTCACGCCGGGAAGCCGCGCTCGGGCGGCCGGAGGGGGAGGGCGGCGGAACTCAGTCGTCGGACGTGGCGAACTGGAACTGACCCTTGCCCTGGGCCTTGGCGCGATACAGCGCGCGGTCGGCCAGGTGCAGGATGTCGTCGGCGGTCAGCCCTTCGGGGCGCACGTGGGCGATGCCGATGCTGACGCCCAGCAGCGCCTGGTGGCCGGTGGACAGTACATAGGGCGCGCTGACTTCGCGCAGCAGGTCGTGCGCCAGGTTCTGGACGCTCTGGGTACTTTCATTGCGCAGCACGATCACGAATTCGTCGCCGCCAATGCGGTAGACCAGGCCGCGGCCAGGCACCGCGCCGCGCAGGCGCTCGCCCACGCGCACCAGCAACTCGTCGCCGCTGCCATGGCCGTATGAGTCGTTGACGGGCTTGAAGCCGTCCAGGTCCATATACAGCAGGGTCAGGAACCGGCCCGTGGCCATGCGCTGGGCACTGGCCTCGCGGATTTCGGCCAGCAGGCTCGACCGGTTCAGCAGCCCGGTCAGCGAATCGTGGCGTGCCCGGTGCGCGTTCTCTCTTTCGGAACGCATCGTGGCCACCACCATGGCATTCATGCGGAACGACGCACTGGTCATGCTGATGACATACACCGGCAGTTGCAGCAGCGTGAGCAGGAACAGCGGTTCGTGGGCCATCAGCGCGCCGGCGCAGATCGGGCCCAGGCTCAGCAGGATCATCAGCGCCGTCATGCGCGGCGCGCCATAGTTGCGGAAACAGATGCCGCCGCACATGGCCGCGCCCGACAGGCAGGCCATGGCGGCACTGAGCCAGTCGCCGCTGACCACGCTCAGGTATGAACCCAGGCCAACCCCGGCGGCCCAGGCCAGGGTCAGCAGCATGTGCCAGTCGGTGGGCGTCGGGCGGCCTGCGCGGGCGGCCCGACGCGCGACGAGCAGCACGGCCACGCGCGATATGCAGACCAGGATTTCCAGCCCCAGCCAGACCATGAACTCCGGCCGGCGCATATGGAGCGTGATGATGATGGCCACCATCAGCGTGTTGAGAATGCCGCCAAAAAAGATCGACAGCGTGCCGAACAGGCTGCCCACCAGTGCCTCGCGGATTTCGGTTGGCACGTCCCGGCCGGGCTCCGCGAGCCAGCGCATATAGCGCCAGCGCGGGGCGCTGTAGAGCTGGCCCGACAGGAACATGGGGGAGTAGCGTTGGGTCATCGCTCGTGATTTTGCCAGAGCCAGGTTACGCCGCGTGCACTACAAAGGGGGGTGTTGGGCGCCGGGCACGGCGCGGACCCGCCATGACGCACTGCGGCAAAAGCGGCGCGAGCGCTCCACAGGCACTGGAGCGGGGCAGGTTTTCCGTGCCTTTTCAGACGGCCCTTATATCCTTACAGGGAAAACAACCCGCAGGAGACAACGATGCAAGCGAGGTTTGCGCGCGGCATTGCGCAAACGCCACTGACGGTGGCGGCCCGGGAATATCCGCTGGCGGAGGAGGCCGCCATGCCCGAGGTCGGCGACCTGGTGAGCGTCTACAGCCAGGATCTGGAGACCGAGTTCAGCATCCGGCTGAACGCCGTGGCGGGGCCGGATCTCTGGTATGGCGTGATCTATGCCATCAACCGCGGCGCCGAAATGCTGGTGGTTGCCGAGGGGCTGGAGCTTGACGACGTGGTGAGCGTCCGGCGACAGGAGATTGCGTCGGTCATCAAGGCGGACCATCCGCATTGATGCCGGAGCCCGGTGGGGCAGACGTTGGCGCCCCGGTCCGGCGGAGGGTATGCTGCGCATGCCCTCTTTCAGCCGATCACCGGTTTTCACGATTTTCATGTCTTCGTCATTCACCACCTCCGCCCCCACCCGTCTTTTCATTGCCGGCCCCGCCGGACAGCTCGAAGTCCTGGCGGACGCCCCGGCCACCGCGCCGCGCGGCATCGCCGTCGTGGCCCATCCGCACCCGAGCCAGGGCGGCAACGCCGAACACAAGATTCCGCAACTGTTGGCGCGTGTACTGCAGGCGCATGGCGTCCTGACGCTGCGGCCCAACTACCGTGGCGTGGGCCAGAGCGAAGGCCAGTATGACGATGGCAACGGCGAGACTGACGATGTGCTGGCCGTCATTCGCCACCTGCGGGGCGAGCATCCGGATTTGCCGCTGGCGCTGGCCGGCTTCTCGTTCGGCGGGTTTGTCCAGGCACGGGCGGCCGCGCGGCTGGCCGCCGACGGCGAAGCCATCGCCCACGTGATCCTGACCGGCATGCCGGCCGGCGTGCTCTCCGAGACGCTGTCTTATGACACCCCGCCCGTGCCGGCCCATACGCTGATCGTGCATGGCGAGGCCGACGAGCGCGTGCCGCTGATCAATGTCTTTACATGGGCGCGGCCCCAGGAGCTGCCGGTGGTGGTGCTACCCGGTGCGGGGCATTTCTTCACCGGCAAGCTGCCGGGGCTGAAACAGGTGGTGGAAGGGTACCTGCGCCGGCCGCAGGACTGATGTCCGGGCCGGCGCGGTCAAGCCTGGCGGTGGCGGTCAGAACTGGTAATTGATCGAAATATCGCCGGTCCAGCTCGTCGATTTCGACACAACCGGGCTGTTGCGCGCATCGCCGACCAGGGCGGACACGCCAACGTCGGCCGTACTGAACCAGTGCTTGTTGAAGAACCACATGGCCGAGACGCCGCCGCCGTACGACTTGATACCGCCGCTGGCGCGGTGCTGCGGCAGGCCCGAGCGCGCCGACTGCTCGGCGCTGACGCCGTACCAGCGGCTCATGTAGGCCGAATCGGCAAAGGTCATGGTGGGGCCGGCGAACCAGAAGAACTTCTCGTTGCTGCCCGGCAGCGGCATGTAGGCGCCGATATCGCCAATCACGCCGTTGGCGCCGCCGAACTGGCGCCGCACGTTGGCGCGGATCACCAGCGGGAATTCCTTCGACACCACGTACTCGGCAAACGCCTTCGTCTCCAGCGCCATGCCGATGTTGCCCAGGCCGCCCAGGTGGTCGTGGTCGTGCTTTTCGCGGCGGCCGAAGTCATAGGTCAGCGCCACGCCAGCCCGGAAGTTGTTGGTATGGATGATGTTCCAGCCCAGGCCCTCGCCCGTGGACATGAACGCCAGGTCGCGGTAGCGGACGTCGATCACAGGGCCCGCCAGCATGAAATAGTTCGTGGTGCCCTCGTAATACGGCCGGACGCTGGTGGCCAGGCCAACGCGGACTTCCCACTTCTCGGGCTCGCCTTCGAACAGCTTTTCCAGCGGCACCCCCACGGAATACTGCCACTCGGACAGCGGCGCGGGCGTCTGGGCGTGGGCGCGCGTGGCGCCCAGCAGGGTCAGCGCGGCCAGCAGCGCCATGGCCAGCCATCTCGGGAAACGGGTGAGGATGTGCCACGACGGGCTATCCGGGATGGTCGACACTTTTTGGCTCTCCGGTCTTCTTGTTACCCCATTGGCCGGGGCGGAATCGACGTTTAACGGAACAAGGGGCCGTCTGGATGACGGCAACTTATCTTTTCACCGAAGCCCGCCGCCGGCAACTTCCCTGAATCTCACAACCGTGTAGGAAGGACGCCGATTTCGGCGTCAGCCGACGACGCCTACCATGCAAAAAAGCGGTGCGGCGTCACGTGCTGGCAGGTGGTTGCCCGGCGATCGGTCTCCTGGTCGTTGGTCTCCTAGTCGTTGATCTCCATCTCGTCGCCGCGCCAGTCGCGCCGCATGATCAGGAATGTGAACGATGTCGACCAACCGATCAGGATCAGGCCCACCAGCGGCTGCACCGACGCCAGCAGCCGCAGCGGCCCCACGGGAAAGATATCGCCGATGCTCTGCGTGGTGAAGGTTTCGAGCGAGAAATAGATATAGGCTATGGCGCCGTGCTCGCGCATGCCGGTCAGCTTGCCGATGGACAGCACGTCGTTGCCGACCCAGTAGCCGGCGCTGAACACGATGGCCTCGAGGCAGTGCGTCAGGATGATCAGGACGATGACGGTGCCGATGTTGAGCTTGCCGCTGAGCCGTTTCGGGTGGAATTCCGAAATCAGGCGCAGCGCCTCGTAATGGATGCCGACACACAGCAGGGTCAGCGCAGCGGTGAGCCCGACGGCAATCAGGTAGTTGAGCGGGGTTTCGTCCATCGGCGGGTAAGGCGCGAGGTAAGAAGACCAGACTATACGGCGCCTCGCGCGGTGTAAATGCATCGCGTGTGAGCGGATGGATACAAATACGGGGTTGCCGGCAAAGGAGTACGCCGGCGAGAACGGCATGCCCGGTGAATCGGGGAGAGCGCAATGACGAATGCTGACGGTGGTCTGCCGTCGATGGAACGTGATGGGCAGATGCCCGGGTTTCTGGCTGGCGCCGGCGAGATGGCCGCGCTCATTCGTCGGTTCGACTGGAACACCACCGGGCTGGGGCCTGCCGAACATTGGCCGCAAAGCTTGAAGACGGCCATCCGGATTATGCTGACGTCGCGCCAGCCCATCTGGATCGGCTGGGGCAGTGACCTGCTGTTCTTCTACAACGACCCCTACAAGGCCATCATCGGCGGCAAGCACCCCGTGGCGCTGGGCCAGCCCACCGCCGAGGTATGGCGCGAGATCTGGCCCGAGATCGAGCCGCTGCTGGCAACGGCCATGGCCGGCGTAGAAGGAACGTTCGTCGAGCAGAAGCTGCTGATCATGGAGCGCAACGGGTATCCCGAGGAGACGTACTACACGTTCTCGTACAGCCCCGTTCCCGACGATCAAGGTGGCACGGGCGGCATGATCTGCGCCAATAGCGACGACACCGAACGCGTGGTGGCCGAGCGCCAACTGAACCTGCTGCGCGAGCTGGGGTCGTCCGTCACCCACGCGCGTAGCGGCGCCGAAGCCTGCCGACTCAGCGTGCAGGCGCTGCGCGCCAATCCCTACGACATCCCGTTTGCGCTGCTCTACCTTGGTGAGCGCGGCGCCGGCACGCTGCGGCTGGCCGGCACCGCCGGCATCGAAGCGGGGCACGTGGCGGCGCCACCGGAACTGGACGCCGGCGACCCCGCGTCGCCATGGCCAGCGGCCGACGCGCTGCGTACGGCAACGCCGATGCGGGTCGATGACCTGGCTGCGCGTTTCAACGTGCCGCTGCCCGGCGGTGCGTGGCAGATGGCGCCGCGCCAGGCCATGGTGCTGCCCGTGCTGCTGTCCGGCGAGAGTGCGCCGCGCGGCGTGCTGGTGCTGGGGTTGAATCCGTGCCGACTGCTGGCCGACCGCTATCGCGCCTTTCTCGATCTCGTGGTGGGGCAGATCAGCCAGGCCATCAGCTATGCGCTGGCTTATGAGGAAGAACGGCGGCGTGCCGAGGCGCTGGCCGAGATCGACCGCGCCAAGACCACGTTCTTCTCGAACATCAGCCATGAATTCCGCACGCCGCTGACGTTGATGCTGGGGCCGCTGGAAGAGATGCTGAACCGTGCCGATGCGCCGGAGGCCGACCGCGCGCTGGCGGAGATCGCACATCGAAACGGCTTGCGGCTTCTGAAGCTGGTCAATGCCCTGCTCGATTTCTCGCGCATCGAGGCGGGCCGGGTGCAGATGGCCGCGCAGCCCACCGATCTGGCCACGTTCACCACCGAGCTGGCGTCGGTATTCCGTTCGGCCATCGAATCGGCTGGCATGGTGCTGGACGTGCATTGCCCGCCGTTGCCGGTGCCGGTGGCCGTGGACCGCGACATGTGGGAAACGGTGGTGCTGAACCTGCTGTCGAACGCGTTCAAGTACACCCATGCGGGCCGTATCGCCGTGACGCTGGAAGAGCGCGCCACGGGCGAGGTGGAACTGTGCGTGGGCGATACCGGCATCGGTATCGCGCAGGAAGAACTGCCGCGCCTGTTTGAGCGGTTCCATCGCGTGGCCGGGGCGGTGGGGCGTTCCATCGAGGGGAGCGGCATCGGCCTGGCGATGGTGCAGGAACTGGTGCATCTGCACGGTGGACGGATCGAGGTGCAGAGCACGCCTGGCGAGGGCTCGCGCTTCCGCGTCGTGCTGCCGGCCAGTGCGCGGCTGGCCGTTGCGTCAACCGCGAGCCCGGCGGCCACCAGTGCGCGGGCGCTGGCCTACGTCGATGAAGCGCGGCGCTGGACGCCCGGTGCCGACGACATGCCGACGCCGTCGTCGGCCGAAGACATCCCACCGGCCGCCGTGGACGTGGACGCGGACGCGGTACGCGGCCGCCTGCTGGTGGTGGACGACAACGCGGATCTGCGCGACTACATGCAGCGCATCCTGCGTGCGGCCGGCCATCGTGTTGAGATCGCCGCCGATGGGGAGGAGGCGCTGGAGCTGGCGCGTCGCGGTGCACCGGACCTGATCGTCTCCGATGTGATGATGCCCCGCCTGGACGGCTTTGGCCTGCTGCGCGAAGTGCGCGCCGACGCTGCGCTGCGCCAGACGCCGGTGCTGCTGCTGTCGGCCCGTGCGGGCGAGGAGGCGCGCGTGAGCGGCCTGGCGTCGGGCGCCGACGACTACCTGATCAAGCCATTCAGCGCGCGCGAACTGCTGGCGCGCGTGGCCAGCAACCTGCGGCTGTCGCGCCTGCGCAGCAGGGCGCAGCAAGAACTGCGCGAGATGAACGATTCGCTCGAACGCCGCGTGACAGAAACCGTGGCGGACCGCGACCGGCTCTGGGACCTCAGCGAAGACCTGATGATGGTGACAAGCGCGGACGGCACGCTCGAACGCGTGAGTCCATCGTGGCAGCGCGCGCTGGGCCATGGCGGCGATGCGCTGATCGGCCGCTCGTGCCTGGCGCTCGTGCATCCTGAGGATCTGGTCAGCGTGACCGAGCAGATGCTGGTGCTGCGCCAGGAGGGCGCGCCAGTGCGCTACGAATGCCGCATGCTGTGCGCCGATGCCCGTGTGCGCTGGATGGCCTGGACGTTGTCCGTCGATCCCGCGAACGGGCGCATCCACGGCGTGGGGCGTGACGTGACTGGCGACAAGGAAGCGGCCGAAGCCCTGCGGCAGGCGGACGAGGCGCTGCGCATGGCGCAGAAGATGGAGTCCATCGGCAAGCTGACCGGTGGCGTGGCGCATGACTTCAACAACCTGCTGCAGGTAATTGGCGGCAACCTGCATCTGCTGTCGCGCGACGTGGCCGGCGACGACCGCTCCGAAGCCCGCGTGCGCAATGCGCTGGCGGGCGTGGCACGCGGCGCCAAGCTGGCGTCGCAGTTGCTGGCCTTCGGACGCCGGCAGCCGCTGGCGCCCAAGGTGGTGAACTTGGGCCGCTTCGTGCATGGGTTGGACGACATGTTGCGGCGCGCACTGGGCGATGGCATCGAGGTCGAGACCGTGATCGGCGCGGGGCTGTGGAATACGCTGGTCGATCCATTCCAGGTGGAGAACGCGCTGCTGAACCTGGCGATCAATGCGCGCGACGCCATGAACGGCCATGGCCGGCTGACCGTGGAGGCGTGCAATGCCGCGATCGACGACGCCTATGCGCGCCGCACCGCCGACGCCACGCCCGGCCAGTACGTGATGCTGGCTGTCACCGATACCGGCGCGGGCATGTCGCCGGAAATCCGGGACCAGGTGTTCGAACCCTTCTTCACCACCAAGCCCGAGGGGCAGGGCACCGGCCTGGGCCTGAGCATGGTCTATGGCTTCGTGCGGCAATCGGGTGGGCACGTGAACATCTATAGCGAAGTTGGCGTGGGTACCACGGTGCGGCTGTACCTGCCGCGCGCCGACGAGCCGGAGGACCTGGAAATCCAGGTGGATACCGGGCCGGTCGGCGGCGGCAGCGAGACCGTGCTGGTGGTGGAGGATGACGAGGATGTCCGAGCGACCGTGGTGGAGATGCTGGCCGGACTTGGATATCGCGTGCTGAAGGCGCGCGATGCCACCAGCGCGCTGGCCATCGTCGAGAGCGGCGTGCCCATCGACCTGCTGTTTAGCGATGTGGTGATGCCGGGGCCATTGCGCAGCACCGAGATGGCGCGCAAGGTACGTGAGCGCTTGCCGGGGATCACGGTGCTGTTCACGTCGGGCTACACCGATAACGCCGTGCTGCGCGGCGGCCGGCTCGATGCGGGCATCGAACTGCTGAGCAAGCCGTACACGCAAGAGGCGCTGGCGCGCAAGGTGCGGCAGATGCTGGCCAGCGGCGCCACGCCGTTGCCGGATGCATCCGTGTATCCGCTGCATGCGGTACAGGCGGCGCTGCCGGTAGCCGAGGTGCCTGACGGCGTGCCGGTTGCCGTGCCGCGTGGCCCGCGCGTGGTCTTCGTCGAGGACGACGATCTGGTGCGCGCCAGCACCGCCGAACTGATGAGGACGCTTGGCATGGAAGTGCTGGAGGCGCGTAACGATATCGAGGCCATGGCCGCGCTGCGCGGCGACGGGATCGATGTGCTGCTGACGGATGTGGGGTTGGGCGGCGTGTCGGGCGTGGATCTGGCGATCGATGCCTGCCGGCTGCTGCCGGCCTTGCGCGTGATCTTCCTGAGCGGCTACGACGTGGTGCTTACGCCCACGCAGCAGGCAGCCTTGCCGAATGCGGCGATGCTGCGCAAGCCGTATGCGCTGACGGATTTCATCGACCTGCTGCAGGCTCGCCAGGCCCAGAAGTAAAAAAGCAAAAAGCCAGGGGCCACCTTCGTGGTGGTCCCTGGCTTTTTTCAGGCGGTCTTCTTCAGACTGGCAATGCCGTGGCGACGAGGGCGGCGGCTGCGCCGCTGGCGGCAGTCAGTGCCAGCCATCCGCCCACGAGCAGGGCGCTGTTCCGGAAAGTCATGATGGGCTCCGTGGAGAGGGTCCGGAGCCCAGCCTGGGCTCCGGCTACTGTTGGTGAACCGCCTTCATCGGGCGGGAATCAGACGTTGGCGCCGTCGGTGTAGATGTCGGGGGTGCGGGCACCGTCGTAGAACGGGTTGCGCGGCTGGTTCACGCTGCGGGCGCCGTCGTAGTACGGGTCAACCTTGCGGGCGGGGCTGGCCGATACGCCAACCTTGTCCAGACCTGCCACGATGCGGGCACCGTCGGTGAACGGATCAGTCTTGCCAACCTTGGCGCCGTCGGTGTACGGGTCGGCCTTGCCAACACGTGCGCCTTCGGTGAACGGGTCGAACGTGCCTTGGCGTGCACCATCGGTGAAGGCGCTACGCTGGTCTTGCACGCGGTAGCTGTAACCGTAGACTTCGCCGGCCTTTTGCACGGCGGGGGCGGCTTGCACGGCACCGGTCACGAAAGCGGCTGCGAGGGCGGCGGCGGTAACGAAGGTCTTGGCGTTCATGATTTGCTCTCCTTGGCTTTGGCCGGGCGATCACTTATGTCGGATGCGCGGGGCCGGTACATCTGTTTCGATCAGGGTAACTTTCTTTTGCTGCTATCTACTGGTAGGTAGATTTGCTTTGCTAAAAAAAGAACCGTCTCCGGTTTCATTCACTTGCCTTGTATTGCGTGGACGTTGCTGCTGCGTCTTGCTGTCTGCTGCGTGCGTCGTCCATGGCTCGAATATTATCTACTACTAGATAGACAAGCAAGGACTTTTTGCAGAGCACAATCGTATAACCGCGTAATTCGGACGTTCACAGTCGCTGCGGATGGAAGCTGTGGCGCCCCAGATCCTTGAATTAAAAAGAAAAAAGACGCTGCCTATGGTGTTAGGATGGTCATTAGAGTGTTTGCTCTAATCGCTGAACGACTACCGATCGCGCGCTGCAACCAGCCCCAGGAGCAGGATACGCGTGTGTTCCTGCAACACATCCTGCACGCGCTGGGTCTCCGCTTCGCCGTAGCCGTCCCATTCGAGTGCCCGCAGCACGTGACGCCGCATCACCTTGAACGCCGCGATCTGGCTGTCGATGGCGACTGTGCGGATACGCGTGGTTTCGTCGGTCGCCGGGCGGCCGATCAGGCGCCCGATCAGCGCCGAGGTCAGCGCGAACAGCCGGCGATTGATGCCCGCGTCGATGCGCTCGAACGCCGTGGGCGGTCCCAGGCCGGCGCGCTCGCGCGCCATGAACTGGCGCCAGTGGTCGGTTTCCGGGCACTCATACAGGAAGTTGGCAAAGCGTGCCTGCAATGCCAGGTAGGCGTCGATCAGTTCCGCATCGGTCACATCGGCGCGGGCCAGCAGGGCTTCGCCGTCGGCCACCAGGTCTTGCACCACGGCCCAGGCGCGCTCGACGAAATAGTCGATACAGGCCAGGTACACGCCTTCCTTGTTGTCGAAGTAGTACTGCAGGGCCGGTGCGTTGACGCTGGCCTCGCGGGCGATGTCGCGTGTGGATGCGCCGTCGAAGCCATGTACGGCAAATAGCCGCATCGCTGCTTCGATGATGCGTGCGCGGGTTTCTTCGCCGCGCTGGTAGCCGCCCTCGGCTGCCGGCCTGTGTCGCGCCATGTTGCAGTTTCCCCTCCGTGGTGAACAGGCTGAAATATATCAGTTGACAGATTTATTCCAAGTGGAATAATTGCGCAGCTTTCCCGACTCTTACGCCTCGCGCCCCATGTCCGCCCCCCAATCCGACACCCTGCCCTCGCCGGCCGGCATTGCTCCGCAGTCTGTTCCCGCCACCCGCACCGCGCGCCGCCGCTCGATCCTGATCGGCCTGGGCGTGGCGCTGGCGCTACTTGCCCTGGCCTTCGGCGTGCGCTGGTGGCTGTATGGCCGCTTCATCGAAAGTACCGATGACGCGTACATCCAGGCCGACAGCGTGACGGTGGCGCCCAAGGTGAGCGGCTATGTGGCCGAGGTCTACGTGCGCGACAACCAGCAGGTGGCCGTGGGGCAGCAACTGGTGCGGCTCGACAATCGCCAGTACCAGGCCGCCAACGACGAAGCCCAGGCTAACGTCGCATCGCGACAGGCCGATGTGGCACGCGCCGATGCCGACCTGCAGCAGCAGAAGGCGCGCATCGCCCAGGCCGCCGCCGAGGTGGATGGTGCGCGGGCCAATGCCCGCTACGCGGCGTCGCAGGTGGAACGCTACGCGCCGCTGGTCAAGACGGGCGCCGAGACCGAGGAACGCACGTCCGAATTGCGCAATGCGCAGACCCGGGCATCGACCACGCTCGCGGCCAATGAAGCGGCGCTGCGTGTGGAGCAGAGCCAGACCGTGACGCTGCAGACCCGCCTGCAGCAGGCACGTGCCCAGTTGGAAGTGGCCGAAGCCAGCGCGCGCAAGGCGCAGCTGGACCTGGAAGACACCGTGGTGCGGGCCACCACGGCCGGCCGCGTGGCCGACAAGGGCGTGCGCGTGGGGCAGTTCGCGCAACCGGGCACGCGGCTGCTGACCGTGGTGCCGGTGCAGGACCTCTACCTGACCGCCAATTTCAAGGAAACGCAGGTGGGCCGCATGCGTCCCGGCCAGCCCGTGACACTGCATGTCGATGCGCTGTCGGGCGAGGAACTGCATGGCGTGGTGGATAGCCTGTCGCCGGGCACGGGCTCGCAGTTCGCGCTGCTGCCCGCGCAGAACGCCACCGGCAACTTCACCAAGATCGTGCAGCGCGTGCCGGTACGCATCCAGGTGGACGTACCCAACGCGGCGCGGCCGGTGCTGGTGCCGGGGCTGTCCGTCGCGGTCGAAGTGGATACCCGCGACATGAAGCCCGCACAGGCGCAGGCGCCCGCCAGCGGAGCCAGCCATGGCTGAGGCCGTGGCAACCAGCCCGGCAGCTTCCGCCGCACAACCCGCTGCACGGCAGCCGAACGCAACGGCGGCGGACTGGATCGCCGTGGCGGCGGGTTCGCTGGGCGCGCTGCTGGCCACGCTGGATATCTCGATCACCAACTCCGCGCTGCCGCAGATCCAGGGGCAGATCGGCGCGGCCGGCACCGAGGGCACGTGGGTCTCCACGGGCTACCTGATGGCCGAGATCGTGATCATCCCGCTCACAGCATGGCTGACGCGCGTGTTCGGGCTGCGGCGCTTCCTGATGTGGAACGCGCTGCTGTTCACGGCGTTCTCGATGATGTGCGGCATGTCGCATAGCCTGACCGAGATGGTGATCGGCCGGATCGGGCAGGGCTTTGCAGGCGGGGCGATGATCCCGACCGCGCAGACCATCGTGCGTACGCGCCTGCCGCGGCACCAGATGCCCATCGGCATGTCGATGTTCGGCCTGATCGTGCTGCTGGGGCCGTTGCTGGGGCCCGTGGTGGGCGGCTGGCTGGCTGAGAACATCAACTGGCGCTGGTGCTTCTTCCTGAACCTGCCGATCACGGCCGTGCTGGTGCCGCTGCTGTACTTCGGGCTCAAGGCCGAGCGCGCCGACATCGAGGCGTTCTTCAAGGCCGACTGGCTTGGCATCGTCGGCCTGGCCATCGGGCTCAGCTCGCTGACCGTGGTGCTGGAAGAAGGCCAGCGCGAGCAGTGGTTCGAGTCGCAATACATCGTGTACCTGTCGGCGCTGGCCGCCATCGGCCTGTCGATGATGCTGATCAGCCAGTTCACGGCGCAGCGGCCCATCGTGCGGTTGCGGCTGCTGCTCAACAAGAACTACGCGAGTGTGATCCTGATCGTCAGCGTGGTGGGGGCCGGCCTGTATGGCGTGTCGTACCTGCTGCCGCAGTTCCTGGCCACCATTGCCGGCTACAACGCCGAGCAGGCGGGCGGCATCATGCTGCTGTCTGGGCTGCCGGCGTTTCTGCTGATGCCGGTGCTGCCGCGCATACTCGGCAAGTTCGACAGCCGCTGGCTGGTCATCACGGGCCTGATCTGCTTCTTTGCCAGTTGCATGCTCGACATCAACCTGACCGTGGACAGCGTGGGGCATGACTTCACGGTGTCACAGATCCTGCGCGGGTTTGGGCAGATCCTGGCGATGATGCCGCTGAACCAGGCGTCGATGGCAGCCGTGGCCACGCACGAGGCTGGGGACGCCGCCGGGCTCTACAACATGGCGCGCAACCTGGGTGGATCGATTGGCCTGGCGCTGCTGGGCACGCTGATCGACCGCCGCAACGCGTACCACGACTCGGTCATCCGCGAATCGGTCACCGCCAACAGCAGCATCGGGCAGGAACACATGGCGTCGAGCATCAGCAGCTTCGTGGCCCAGGGCGGCGATTTCGCGCACGCCCAGTTGCAGGCCGTGGCCCAACTCAGCGGCGCAATCGCACGCCAGGCCGCCGTGATGACGTTCTCCGAAACCTTCTTTGCGCTCGGTATCGCGCTGCTGTGCTGCGTGCCGCTGGCGCTGCTGCTCAAGCCGCCCCGTCCGGGCGCACCCGTTTCCACCGGTCATTGATCATGTTCGCCATTTCACAAGCCCGGCTGCCACGCCTGCTGGCAACCGCCGCCGCACTGCTCGCCGCCGGATGCACCGTCGGTCCCGACTATCGCAGCGCCCCTGCCGTGGCGGCCAACGCCATCGACGCGGGCAACTTCCCGCATGCCCCGGCCGTGGCCGAGCCCGCCGTGCCGCGCGCCGCCGACTGGTGGCATGCGCTGGGCGACAGCCAGCTCGACGCCCTGATCGAGACTGCGCTCAAGGACAGCCCCGACATCGATGTGGCCAGGGCCCGTGTGCGCCAGGCGCGCGCCGGGCTGAACAGCAACAAGGCCAACCTGCTGCCCAAGGTCGGCTTTGACGCGGCCATGCTGCGCACGCGCTCGCCAGACTTGTCGGCGTTGTCCGGCGAAGGATCGTCTGGCGGCGGCCGCGGGCCGCTGTCGCTCTATATCGCAAGCTTCGACGCGAGCTGGGAAATCGATCTCTTTGGCGGCACGCGCCGATCCATCGAGGCGGCGTCGGCCGAAGCCGATGCGGCATCGGCCCAGCTTGCCGACGCGCACGTGCAACTGGCGGCCGAAGTGGCGCAAGCCTACATTGGCCTGCGCGAGCAGCAGGCCAGCCTGGCGCACCTGCTGGCGTCAGAGAAGCTTGAAGCCGACATGCTCGACCTGACGCAACAACGCCGCGCCCGGGGCGTGGCATCGCAACTGGAAGTGGAGCGTCTGCTGACGCAGGTCGACAACACGCGGGCGCAGATGTCGCCGGTGCAGGCCGGCATTGCCGAATCGTTCGACCAGCTCGCGCTGTTGACTGGCCGCGCGCCGGGCACGCTCGATGCCGAACTGACTACGTCCAAGCCGTTGCCCAACGTGCCGGAGACGGTGGCGGTGGGTGACCCCGCCGCGTTGCTGAAAGCGCGTCCCGATATCCGCGCGGCCGAACGCCGCCTGGCGTCGAGCACGGCGCAGATCGGCGTGCGCCGCGCCGACTGGTTTCCGAAGCTGTCGCTGCTGGGGTCGCTGGGCTTCAGCGCGATGGACCCGGGCCACCTCGTGCGCAAGGACAACGGCACGTGGCTTACACTGCCGCGCCTGCAATGGAACATTCTTGATTTCGGCCGCGTGGCAGCAGGTGTGGATAGCGCCGAAGGCGGCCGCGACGAAGCGGAAGCCAACTATCGCGGCACGGTGCTGAAGGCATTGCGCGATGCCGACGTGGCGCTGTCGCGCTACGGCCATCAGCGCGAGCACGTGGTGGTGTTGCGCCGAGTGGAAGCGTCGTCAGAGCGTGCCTCCACGCTGCAGCAGCAACGCTACCGTGCCGGCACGGCCAGCATGCTCGAATGGCTGGATGTGGAGCGCACCCGCGTGGTGGCCCAGCAGAACCGCATCTCCGGCGATGCGGACCTGCTCAAGGACTACGTGTCGCTGCAGAAGTCATTGGGACTGGGCTGGCAGACGGCAGCTGCCAGCCAGCCCGCATCCTGAACGCCAGCGGCTCAGGCCATCACTCCGAAGCCGCCGCCTTCACCATGGGCGGCTGCTGCCAGCTGCCGTTGGTCGCCTCGGGCTTCGGCAAGTACATGCGCAGCATCACGTAGAACGGGCCGGCGGGCGCCGGCAGCCAGTTCTGCCGCGCGTCGCCCGCCGGCGCATCGTGCTGGACATGCAGAGTGATGCCGCCATCGGCGTCGCGCTTCAGCGACTGCAGCATGCGTGAGTTGATCAGATACCGGTTGATCGGGTTGTCGACCAGCAGCTTCGACTTGCCGTCGTACATCGTGATCGACCAGAACGAGTTGGCCGGCGGCAGCGCATCCTTGCTGAAACGCAACGTGTAACGTGCCCCGTTGGTGCTGTTGAGTGGCTTGTTGTCCGCATCGGTGTAGTAGCCCGAGTACAGCGCCTCGGCCGCCGTGTTGCCGTAGATGCCAAGCGCCGCCCCGGCATACCGGTACAGGTAGTTGTTCTTCAGGGCGGCTCGCGATCCGAACAGGTCGCCGCTGCTCACCTTGCGCGTGCGCAACTGCGTCACCTGGAACGTCTGCAGTTCCTTCTTCGCGTCGGCAATGCCGGCTTCCATCGCCTGGCGGATCTCGGGTGTCAGCGCCTTTTCGTCGAAGGTCTTGCCCGGCCCCACGTCGATGGCCGCCAGCCGCTGCATCAGGGCAGTCTCGCCCGGGTCGGCCGGCGCCAGCCCCAGCATGAAGTTCAAGTAACGGAACAGCGCCGGGCTATCGGTCATGCCCGGTTGCGGCGCCGGCCAGTCGATCGACGGCTGCGCCGGCGGCGCCGGGCGCTTCAGGAAGGCCGACAGCGTTTGCACCCGGTAGCCCTTCTGGATCTGCTCCACGCGCGGCAGGTCGGCATCGTCGAACAGCTGCGTGCGATAGAGCGCGTAGGCGATGCGCGATTCGCTGCGCAGCACACGGTCGATGCCGGGCGGCGTAGCGCCCTGCCAGTCCGGGCCGACGATCATGAAGCGGCCGCCGCCATTGCCGGTCTCGCGCGTGCCCAGGTAGCCGAAGATCTGCGTGTAGATGTCGAGCATTTGTACCGAGTAATACCGGCTGGCTTCCACGGCGGGCAGTGTCAGCACCATGGGCTCCGCGCGCAGGTCCAGCCAGGCGAGTGAGTACGGCGTGTCCGCGTTGGGCGTGATGATGGCGGTGTCTTTCGGAGAAAACGTGCCGACGCTATGGCCAATCCGGTTGAGCGGCGCCTTGAAGTTCGGGTCGGTGTTGTCCAGCGCCTGGGCATGCAGCGTCTTGTACGACTCCACCACGGGATAGCCGTAGATATACGCCTCGCGGGCCAAGGCGCGCGCCTGGTCGGGCGAGGCGGTCATGGCGGTTGCTGCGCCGCAAGGCAGCGCCAGCA
Organism: Cupriavidus pauculus; assembly: GCF_022179805.1. Classification (GTDB taxonomy): domain Bacteria; phylum Pseudomonadota; class Gammaproteobacteria; order Burkholderiales; family Burkholderiaceae; genus Cupriavidus; species Cupriavidus pauculus_E. Next base: position 342,976 of record NZ_BPUO01000004.1, read on the forward strand.
CGGTGGCCCCGGCGCCAGCCATCAGCCAGCGGCGGCTGGTCTTCCACATCATTGTCGTTCTCCCTGGATATTGTCTTCACGTCATGTGCCGCCAGTGGCGCGGCGGCACGATTCTGCGCTGTCTTGACGATTCGGTTTTTGCTTTCGCGCAGAGTGTGCGGGTGCAGCATATGCAGGAGAAACGCCGACATCGGAACCGGACGAATTCCACTTTTGTGCACGCGGGGCGCCCCGCACACTGCCAAGTGGATAGAATCGCCGTGGGCATTCGACCTGCGGCGCCGGTTGCAACAATGTGTGACAGGCGGGTGGAGATCGGGATGCAGAACAACAGGCACAGCACCCATGCACTTCAACGCCAACGACAGCATCCTGGTCAACATCATCACCAGCATCGTGGTCATCCTGGCCGGCACGCTGGTGGTCAAGCTGATCAACCGGTTTTTCTCGGCACGGCTGCAGGCCGACAACCGGGGCAGCTATCGCGCCTGGACGGTGGCATCGCGCAACCTCGTGGCGGCGGTGGTCTTCCTGCTGTTGCTGGGCATCTGGGTGTCGGAGCTCAAGAGCGTGGCCATCTCGCTGGCGGCGTTCGCGGCGGCCTTGCTGCTGGTCGGCAAGGAACTGGTGATGTGCTTTCTGGGCGCGTTCATGCGCATGATCACGCGCCCGTTCCAGCTGGGCGACCTGGTGGAGATCGGCCCGTTCGGCGGCGAAGTCATAGACATGGACGTCATGTCCACCACGCTGGTGGAAGTGGCCGCTGCACGCCAGTACACGGGCTTCACGGTGCAGGTGCCGAACAGCATGCTGCTGACCACGGCCGTGCGCAACCATTCGCAGGCAGGGGCCTATACGCTAGACATGGTGCGCATTCCGCTGGCCGTGGGCGACGACCCCGAGGCGGTGGAAGCGCTGCTGATACAGGTGGCGCGCCGCGCGTGCGAGGGCTTCATGGAGGAAGCGGGCCGCACGCTGCGCCGGTATGGCGACATGCGCTTTGTCGATCTGTCGCAGTTCGAGCCGCGCGTGATCTTCGAACCGTTCGACGTGACGCGCTACGACGCCGTGGTGCGCTTTCCGGTGCCGGTCAGTGCGCGGCTGGCGGTGGCGCAGCAAATCGTGCGCGGCTACTACCGCGAGCGTGCCACGGCGGCGGCCAACGCTTCGCTTGCACCGGCCGACACCGACACTCCGCTGGCACAGCCATAGCCCCCGCGCCGGCCGTGCCGGCCCTGCCAGGACCATCGAGGAGACAAGCATGGCGCAGGCACTGAGTCGATGGTCCGTCGCGAGCATGGCGCCGCGCTGGCGCAGCATGCCGCTGGCGTGGATGGTGCTGGTGTCCTTCTGCCTGGCGCTGCTGGGCGGTTGCGCGAGCCTGCCCGCCAACGCCGGGCGCACGCCCACCTACGCGGCCACCGATACCGGCAATACGCTGCTGGCGCGGTCGCTGGCCCCGCGCCTGGCCCAGAATCCGGGCCAGTCGATCTTCTATCCGCTGGGCGCCGGGCCCGATGCGCTGACCGCGCGCATGGCGCTGGCGCGGGCGGCGCAGAAGACGCTGGACGTCCAGTACTACATCTACGACATCGACACCACGGGCAGCGCGCTGCTGGGCGAACTGATCGACGCCGCCGACCGTGGCGTGCGCGTGCGCATCCTGATGGACGACATCCATACGGCCAAGCAGGACAAGACCTGGGCCGCGCTCGATTCGCATCCCAATATCGAGGTGCGAATCTTCAACCCGTTTGCCAACCGCAAGGCGCGCTGGCTGGAGCTGGTGTGGGACTTCGGCCGGCTCAACCGGCGCATGCACAACAAGCAACTGACCGTCGACAACCTGGTGTCCATCATGGGCGGGCGCAATATCGGCGATGCCTACTTCGCGGCCAAGCCCGACATGGCTTTCAGCGATCTCGACGTGATGGTGGCGGGGCCGGTGGTGCCGGCCGCCAGCAAGGTCTTCGACGCCTACTGGAATAGCGACCTGGCGTATCCGGTGGCCACGCTGACGCCCGAAGGCAAGGAGGCGCCGGGTGAACTGCGGGCCTTCCGCAAGCAGATCGAGGCGCGCGGCGACATGGCGCGCGCCAGCCCGTTCGTGCAGGAACTGCTCGATTCCGGGCTGGCCAAGGGGATCGAGGTGGGCCACCTGCCCGGCTTCATGGGTCCGGCCAGCGTGATCGCCGACAAGCCCGACAAGGTCGAGGAGGACGAAGACGATCCGTCGACGCACGCCATTCCGCAGTTGCGCGCCATGATGGACAAGGCGCGGACCGAACTGGTGCTGGTGTCGCCATACTTCGTGCTCGACGACGAGAACGAGAAGTGGCTGACGAACATGGTCAAGCGCGGCGTGAAGGTGCGTGTGCTCACCAATTCGTTCGCGGCCACCGACGTGGCGGCCGTGCATGCGGGCTACGCGCCGCGCCGCAAGAGCCTGCTGCGGTCCGGCATCGAACTGTGGGAACTGAAGCCTACGGTGGGCAACGCCGAACTGATGCGCGGCCGCGCGTCGAAGAGCCGCATGTTCGCGTCGAGCCGTGCCAGCCTGCATGCCAAGGCCTATGTGGTTGACCGCCAGCAGTTGTTCATCGGCTCGATGAACCTGGACCCGCGATCGATCAAGCTCAATACCGAGATGGGCGTGGTACTGCAGAGCCCGGCGCTGGCGAAGCAGCTGGTGGAGGATATGGACCGGCGGCTGCCGGAGATTGCCTACCACGTGCAGTTGAAGAAGGGCGAGAACGGCTCGGAATCGCTGACGTGGACCACCCGCGACAGCGGCAAGGAAACCACCTACGACAGCGAGCCCGACATGAATGTGTGGCAGCACATGGGCATCGGCGTGCTGCAGATCCTGCCGGTGGAAGACCAGCTATAGCGCTGGCGGGATCAGGTGCTGCCTAGGCGTCCGGCGCGGCAGCATCGAGGTTGCGGGGCTGCAGCAGTTGCAGCAGATACTCCTGCAGTCGCGACAGTTCCAGCGCGATACCGCCCGGAAACCCCTGCCGGCCGCCGCGCTCGTCGATCAGCAGCGCAGCCACGAAGGCCGACACTGCCGACGCATTGCCCAACGCGGCCAGCTGGTTGCCAATGCGCGGGTAGGCGTAGAACAGTTCCAGCGGACGGAATTCGCGCGGCAACTGGGCCAGCCACCGCAGCGCCACGGGCGTGAGCGACAGGTTGATCCGGTCCGGCGGCTGCCGCATTTCGCTCCAGTCGGCCTGCACCGATGCGGACGGGTCGCCGTCCAGTACCTTCTTGGCTTCTTCGACCGTGACGAATTCGAACGATAGGGGATCCATGGTGGTGGCTCGGTATAGGGCGTGAGGCGGACGGCTCACCCGCGCAGGGTCAGATTTCGCGCCGTCGCCATGTTAACGGACGCCGTTCAGGAATATGTAGCGATTACCTTTCAGTCCCTTGTTTTCAGTCCCAATCAGCCAGGTCGTCCCAAATCTCATGGCAGGTTGCCGGAACGCTCATGGCAGGCGCGCGTCGGTTTGCCAGACTTGCACCATGAACTGGAGCGTTGCCATGACCTGGGATCTGTTGATCGAATCGGACTGCGTACCCGTGACTTTGCGCGCGGGCGCCAGTGTGACCTGCCACGCCGGGCGGCTTTGGATCACCGTGGAAAGCCGGCACGCCATGCCATCGGCCGATATCGTGCTGGCGCCCGGGCAGCAATGCCACGTGGCGGAAGACGGCATCTACTTTCTCAGTGCGCTGAGGGGCGTGGGACGGGGCAGTGGCGCAGCGCAATGCCGTATCACGCCGGCCGGCCATCAGCGGCTGGTGCTGCGCCCGATCTGACGCGCTCCACGCGCGCCGCCTCCTCGGCAATCCACTCGGCCACATGACGTACATCCTCGCGCGGCGCGTCGGTGGCGTGGATCAGCCAGTACGCATTGGGGCTGGGCATGGCGGCGCCGGCCGTGGTCACCACGTTGAGCTGGCCGCCTTCGATCAGCCGCTGGATCAGTTCCAGCCGGCCCAGCGCCACGCCTTGTCCCGCCAGCGCGGCATGAATCACCTGGTCGTACTGGTTGAAACGCAGGATGCCGCGCCGGCTGGCCTGCTGGTACCCGTGGGCGCTGAGCCAGTTGCGCCAGTGCAGCCACGGCCGGGGGTCATCGAATTCGAGCAGCGGCAACTCGGCCAGCGCTTCGGCCGACGCCACGCGCGTGGCGCCCAGCGACGGATTGGCCACGGGCGCGATGGTCTCGTCGAACAGGTGGATCGCGTGCGGCGGCGCCACCGATGCCGGGCAGTAGCGGATGGCCAGGTCGATGCCGTCGGCGCGCAGGTCGCTGATGCGATTGTCGGCCGACAGCCGCACATCGAGCCGGGGATGCCGGTGCTGCAGACTGCCCAGCCGTGGCAACAACCACAAGCCGGCCACGCCAATGCTGGCGGTGACCGTCACCGGATGCCGGCCATCGCGCTTGCGCAACTCGGCGGCCACATCCTGCAACTGCTGTACCGCGCCATCGGCACTGCGGAACAGCCGTTCGCCTTCAGGTGTGAAGGCCACGCCACGATGCTGGCGCACGAACAGCTGTACCTGCAATTGCTCTTCCAGCGCGCGGATCTGGCGGCTGACGGCCGACTGGGTCAGGCACAGGTCGTCGGCCGCCTGCGTGATGCTCATGCGCCGGCCCACGGCCACGAAGCCTTTCAGCAGATCGAGCGGGAACAGCCGGACGAGCGGGACGGACATGGCAGCACCTCTTTGGGGGTGACGCCATTACAGCACGGCTGGCAGACGCTTGCCATGCGCGTTGGGAATACCAGAACGCCCAAAAACTCGGTTGAACGGCACGCTGTCTTCGCATGAAATGGAGCCATTTCCGCCAGGGAGTCCACCATGACCGATCGCCAGCCTTCTCATGCCGTCAGCGCATTGCAGCCGCCTGCCGTGCCGGTCTGGTGGCGCAATACCGCGTTCCTGTTGCTGGCCGCCGGGCTCGTGATGGGCCTGGCGCTCGGCGTGCGCCACGTGCAGGGGTTGTTTCTGCTGCCGGTGATCGCCGAGCGCGGCTGGACGCGCGAGTCGTTCGGCTTTGCGATGGCCGTGCAGAACCTGGTGTGGGGCATTGCGCAACCGTTCACGGGCATGGTGGCCGACCGCTTCGGCTCGTGGAAGGTCATGCTTGGCGGGCTGGTGCTGTACGCGGCGGGACTGTGGGGCATGGCGCTGGCGCCAAGCTCGCTGACCTTCGTCGTGGCGGCGGGCGTCTTTGTCGGCATCGCGCAGTCGGGTACCACGTTCGGTGTGGTCTATGGCGCGCTGAGCCGCATGGTGCCCCCCGATCAGCGCAGCCGGGTGCTGGGCATTGCCGGCGCGCTCGGGGGCATCGGCCAGTTCCTGATGGTGCCGTCGGCCCAGGCGCTGCTTTCCGTAGCTGGATGGCATCTGGCGCTGATGGTGTTCGCGGTGGCGGCCTTGCTGCTGCTGCCGTTCGCGCTGCCGTTCCAGGACCGGCCCACGGGCGGTGACGCGGCGGGCGCCCAGACGTCGATGCGCGGCGCCATTGGCGAGGCGTTCCGCCATTCCGGATTCTGGCTGCTGAACCTCGGCTTCCTGGCCTGCGGCTTCCAGCTTGCGTTTATCGCCAACCACCTGCCGGCGTACCTGCGCGACCAGGGCATGCAGCCGGCCAGCGCGATGATTGCGCTGGCCATCATCGCGCTGGCCAATATCGGCGGCACCTATGCGTTCGGCTGGCTGGGCGGCCGCCATGTGAAGAAGTACCTGCTGGCCGGCATCTACCTGGCGCGCGCGTCGGCCATGGCGCTGTTCGTGCTGCTGCCGCTGAGCCCGTTCACCTTGTACGCGTTTGCGGCGGTGATGGGCTTCCTGTGGCTGGGCACCGTACCGCTAACCAGCGGCATCGTTTCACAGGTGTTTGGCGTGCGCTACATCACCACGCTGTTCGGCTTCGTTTTCTTCGGCCACCAGCTTGGGTCGTTCCTGGGCGTGTGGCTGGGCGGGCTGGTGTTCGAACTAACGCATTCCTATGATCTGGTATGGATGGGTGCGATGGCGCTGGGCGTGATCGCGGCGGCATTGCATTGGCCCATCGACGACCGCGAGATCGTGCGCGTGCCATGGCAAGGGGTGCGGCCCTGAGCAGCGGCATGGAATAAACGGCTGGCCTGGCGTGTTTACGCATCAGGCGGGCTACGTGTCGGGCGCGGGAGGTGGAGTATGCTTGGCACGAAGTCCTGCCTTTGCCGATTCTCGGAGATTGCCATGCCGTTTCGATTCCCCGTCCGGGTGGGCGCCATCGCGGCCGCCCTTGCGCTTGCCGCGTGCGCGTCGTTGCAGCCGGTGGAGACCGGACAGAAGCTGATAGGCAGCCCGCAGGCAGCGGTGCAGCAGACCTTCGGCACCCCCACCGATACCTTCCAGATGGCCAATGGCACCCAGCGCTGGATCTATTCCAAGCAGCCCTATGGCTACGAGATCTACGTGGCCGACTTCGATGCCGGTGGCAAGCTGGCCAGCTTCCGGCAGACGCTGACCGAAAACGAGATCTATGCCGCGCGGCCGGGGCAGTGGACCAAGAAGGACGTGCTGGAGCGCTGGGGCAAGCCGCGTGAGCCGATCCAGTACTACGCGCTGATGAAGCGCGAGGCGTGGTCGTACCGGATGTATCTGCCCGGTTATGTGCCGGCGCACTTCAGTGCCTACTTCGACGACAACGGCGTGCTGGACCGCACGATGATCATCCAGGATTCGCGCGGTGGCGATCGCAGCCGCAAGTAGGCGCGGTCCTCAAAAACCCAGAGCCTCAGAGCTTCTGCACCGCCGCCAGCCTGAAGATCTTGGCCCAGCGATTGGCGGCATCGCTGTTCGGGACGGGAATCACCCAGGCCGGCTGCCGCGCGTCCCGCAGCGTCACGTTCACGTACCAGCGGCCCTGACGGGCCTCGGGCTGCGCGCTGTCGATGTCCGCGAAGATCAGCACCTGTCGCTGGCCATGCATTTCGAGCACGCCGTTCTTGCGTTCCGCATCGATCCGGAGGCTGCCCCAGTCACCACGCAGCGCCAGGATGCGCTCGCCCTTGACGCGTCGTCCGTGGATCGCGCGATAGCGGCGCAGCCACGCCACGAAGCAGGCGGTCAGCACCGCCAGCACCACGATCACGGCAGCGGCGCCGGCCAGCATGCCGGCCATGGCGGTCACCGCCTGATATAGCCGGACCATTCCGTAGACAAAGGCGGCAAGCACCGCCAGGCCAAGCAGGATAAAGGGCACGTACAGGTTTCTCCAAATGTTGGCGCGGACCCCACGGTCTTATAATGGTTCGCCCCCGCACGGTGCATTCAGCAGCGGCAGGGTTGCCATCCGGTTCGGCCCACCTTCGATGCCATCGTATCCTCTCGTCCTTTGCCTGACCATTGCCGTGGTATGCAGCGTGGGTATGGCCGTCGCGGCCTGGCCCCGGCGTGACGATCCTACCGTGCGCGCCTTCCTTGTGCTGGCGGGCGGCGTGGCCATCTGGAGCGGCGGACGGCTGCTGGAAATCAGCGAGACCGGACTGGCTGGCCGCATCTTCTGGGCCAAGTTCCAGTATGCAGGTATCGTGGCCGTGCCCATCGGCTGGCTGGTGGCGATGGTCCACCTGAGCCGCCCGCGCTTTGTCGTGCCGTGGTCGTTGCTGTGCGTGCCGGTCTTCGCGGCCGTGCTCACGCTGGCACTGGTGTTCACCAATGAACGCCATCACCTGATCTGGACCTCGATCGAACTGATGCCGCCCGGTGTGTCGCCAGGCGCGGTGTTTCGCCATGGCGTCGGCTACACGGTGGTGGCGGCGTGGACGTATGCCATGCTGGGGCTCAGCATGTATTTCCTGGCCACGGCCGAGGTGCCGAACGCGGCGTTGTCCACGCGCGGCCGGGCCGTGCTGATGGGCGGGCTGATGCTGCCGCTGGTGACGCATATCGCCTACCTCTACCGCTGGACGGGTCCGCTTGGCGGCGACCTGACCCCGGCCACGTTCTCGCTGATGACGCTGCTGGTCTGGTTCTGCGCGCTGCGCACGCACCTGGACGACACGGGCCATTACGCCCGGCTGCGAGTGTTCGACACGATCCGCGAAGGCTGCGTGATCCTGGGCGCCGACGGGCGCGTGGTGGAACTGAATCCCGCCGCCCGGCGGCTGGTGCCCGAACTGCGCCGTGGCCAGTTGCCGCCGGTGCTCTGGAACCACGCGCTGAACGACCCGGCCGAGGCCACGCCCGCGATTCCCGACGGGGCCGGATACGAACTGACGCTGGAGCCGGTGCGTCGCATGGACGGCAAGCAGATCGGTCTGCTGGTGTTCATGCGCGACATCAGCCGCTACCAGTCGCGCGAGCAGGCGCTGGCCACGCAGCTTGGCGAAGCGGCCGAGCGCCTGTCGCGCGTGCAGGCCGACCTCGATATCGATGCGCTGACCCGGATTCCGAACCGGCGCTACTTCCAGCGCGAATCGCATGCCGCCGTGGCCCGCGCCCATGAACGTGGCACGGAGATCGGCCTGCTGATCCTCGATGTCGACCTGTTCAAGCAGTACAACGACCTCTATGGCCACCCGCGCGGCGACGAATGCCTGCGGCAGGTTGCGGCCGCGCTGACCGCCGCGCTGCACGGCGGGCAATTCTGCGCCCGGCTAGGCGGCGAGGAATTCGCCGTGGTCCTGCCTGATTCGTCGGGCGACGAAACGCGTGCCATTGCGCGCCGCATGGTGGCGGCGGTGCGCGACCTGGGCATTCCGCATAACGGCACACCGGTGCAGCCGTACGTGACGATCAGCGTCGGCGCGGTCTGCGCAGTGCCGGAAGCCGCGCGCCTGGAGCCGCTGCTGCACCGTGCGGACAGCGCGATGTACCGCGCCAAACGCGCCGGCCGTAATCGCTACGTGGTCGACGGCAGCGTCTATCTTGGCGTGCAGAGCAATTGATGCGAAAAAGGGGTTGCAAATTACCGAACCTTCTGTAGAATTCGCGGCTGCGCGTCGCAGCAGCAATGCAGCGAAACGAAGCCCAGATGGCGGAATTGGTAGACGCACTAGGTTCAGGTCCTAGCGGTGGCAACACTGTGGAGGTTCGAGTCCTCTTCTGGGCACCAATTCGAAAGCCCTGCTCAAACGAGCAGGGCTTTTTTCGTTTGTGCGTTTGAATTTCGCTCGGTTTTTTCTCCCCTCTCCCGCAGAGCGGGAGAGGGGCTGGGGGTGAGGGCCAGCGCATCAAGACGCGACGGCGGCAGTTTGAACCGCCAAGCCCTCTCCCCCGACTCCTCTCCCACAAGTGGGAGAGGGGAGAAAAACAGAGGCCCTCAAGCCGTCACGCCGCTCGCCATCTCCCCGAGTGCAACGCGTCCATCTCCCGCCGCCTGCCGCACCACATCCCCCACCATCTCCGCCGTCACTGCAGACAGCGTCCATCCCAGATGTCCGTGCCCGGTGTTGTAGAACACGTTGGCGGCGTGCCCGCGCCCGACGCGCGGCATCATGTTGGGCATCATCGGACGCAGGCCGGCCCAGGGCACCACGCTGCGCGTGCTGACGCCGGGAAAGCACTGATGTACCCAGTCGACCAGCGGGCGAATGCGGTCGGCGCGGATGTCGCGGTTGATGCCGTTGAACTCGGCGGTGCCCGCCACGCGGAAGCGGTCGGCGCCCAGGCGGCTGGTCACGAGCTTGGTCTCGTCGTCAAGCAGGCTGACCGTCGGTGCGCTGGCCTGGCTTTCCGCGTCGTTGAGATTCACTGTGATCGAGTAGCCCTTCACCGGATAGACGTTGATGCGGTCGCCAAGCTGCTGCGCGAACGCGCGGCTGGCCACGCCGGCGCATACCACCACGCCGTCAAAGTCGCGCGAAGTGGGCAGGTTGTCTTCCGCCGACTGCACGGTCACGCGGCGGCCGGTGGTGGATACCGATCGCACGTCCTGGTTGTACAGCATCTGGACACCGAGGCGCCGGGCAGCGGCGGCCAGACCGTTCGTGAACTTGTGGATATCGCCGGTGGAATCGCTCTCGGTGTAGTAGCCGCCGTAGTACTGCCCGGCCAGCGTGGGCTCGATGGCGCGCATCTCGTCGGGCGTGACGGCCCGGCGCTCCAGCCCGCCTTTGGCCAGCAGCGCCGACACGCGGCCGGCGTGGTCGAATCCCGCCCGGTTACGATAGATATGCAGGATGCCAAGCCGCTTGAGATCGAAGTCGATGCCTTCGGCGTCAGCCCATGCAAACAGGTGCTGGCGCGCCGCCACCGCCAGGCGCGCGGTCTCGATGGTGTTGGCGCGATAGTGCGGCATCGATGCAATGAACTCGGCGAACCAGCTCAGCTTGTGCCACGACGGGCGTGGGTTGACGAGCAGGGGCGCATCGGCGCGCAGCATCCACTTGATGCCCTTGGCCAGCGTGGACCAGTGCGTCCAGACTTCGGCGTTCGACGCGGACAACTGGCCGCCGTTGGCGAACGACGTTTCCATGGCCGCATAGCGGTGCCGTTCGAACAACGTGACAGAGAACCCGCGCCGGGCCAGCGCATAGGCCGTGGTGACGCCGGTAATACCGCCGCCGACAACTGCAATGGATTTCATGAGGAAGGTCTTCCAGGACGTCATGGAGTGGCAGTCCACGGCGCACCATGCGCAACGCGGACGCCCCCTCTGTCCTTGACCTGAGAGATTCGCGGGCGCGCGGCCCGCTTGCTCCTTCGGTACCACCGGCCGACGTACGGGCCGGGGGTTCTTCAGAGTGCACTGGCGATACCGGTCCTTTTGCCTGAGAGTTTCCGGGGCGGTTGCTCCTTCGGCGCCGCGCTGCCTGGCGGCAGCGACGGGCTCTCCCGATATCGCGGGGTACAACGGTGGCAACTATGCCATAGAAATTAAGGAATCGGCTATGTGGGAAAGCGATACCCGGATCGGGCGCATGGTCACGCCTCGGCCACCAGGAAGCGCTCTGCCAGCCGCACCCACGCCGACGCGCCCAGCGGCAGCACCGCGTCGTTGAAGTCGTAGCCCGGGTTGTGCACCATGCAGCCGCCGAATTCGCCTTCGCCGTTGCCCAGGATCAGGTAGCAGCCTGGCACCGCGTTCAACATCCAGGCAAAGTCCTCGCTGCCGTTGAGTCCCTTGGGCGCCTGCGTGACCACCTGCTCCGCGCCGACCAGTTCCTTGCAGACCTCGGCGGCCAGCGCTGTTGGCGCCGCGGCGTTCACCATCGGCGGCGTGAGCTGGCGATAGTCGATCTGTGCGGTTACGCCGTGCGCCTGCGCGGTCAGGCTGACGATGTCGTAGATGCGCGATTCCACCAGCGCGCGCGTTTCAGGGCTAGCCGCGCGCACGTTGAGGCCGATCTTCACTTCCTCGGGAATCACGTTGTGCGTGGCGCCGGCGTGGATGTAGCCAATCGACACCACGGCCGTGTCATCGGGTGCCACGTTGCGCGCCACCACGGTCTGCAGCGCGGTGATGATGGCGGCCGATGCAGCGATCGGGTCCTTCGAACGATGCGGCATGGCGCCATGGCCGCCGACGCCGCGAATCGTGACGTCGGCGACATCGGACGACAGGCTCACCGGGCCTTCCAGCACTCGGAACGACCCGGCCGGCACGCCGGGCATGTTGTGCAGCGCGTAGACCGTGTCGCACGGAAAGCGCTCGAACAGGCCATCCTCGATCATGGCGCGCGCGCCGCACAGGTTTTCCTCGTCGGGCTGGAAGATCAGGTTCAGCGTGCCGTCGAAGCTGCGCGAATCTGCCAGTGCCTTGGCCGCCGCCAGCAGGATGGCGGTGTGGCCATCGTGCCCGCAGGCGTGCATGCGGCCCGGCGTCTTGCTGGCATAGGGCAGGCCCGTGGCTTCCTTGATCGGCAGCGCGTCCATGTCGGCCCGGATGCCCAGGCTGCGCGTGCCGTTGCCCACCTTGAGCCGGCCCACCACGCCGCTCTTGCCGATGCCGGTGTGCACCTCGTAGCCCCAGCTTTCCAGCAGCGTGGCCACGAGCCGGCTGGTGGCGCCCACTTCAAAGCCCAGCTCGGGTTGCGAGTGGATCTGGCGGCGGATGTCGACAAACGTATCGGTGTCGATCTGGGGCAGCAGGTGCGGACGCAGCTGGAACGGGGTCAGGGTGGATTCGCGTGTCATGGTGTGTGTCTCTCTCGCTCTCTCAGGGGATCAGTGTTCGCGTTTTTCGGTGATGCGCAGTACGGCAGTCAATGCCAGCACGCCGCACATCATCATGTAGAAGGCCGGGGACATCGGGTTGCCGGTCTTGGCCAGCAGCCACGTGACAATGAACTGCGACGAGCCGCCGAAGACCGTGACGCCGACGCTGTAGATCACCGCCAGTCCCGTGGCGCGCACGCCGGCCGGCAGCATTTCCAGCAGCATCAGGAACAGCGGCGTGGTGCCCAGGTTGATACTGGCGGTCAGCAGCGCGGACAGGCCCAGCACCAGCGGCACGCTCGGGTAGTGGTTCATCAGCCAGAATGCGGGATAGACGGCTACCAGGCTGAACAGCAGCGACCCGGCCACCAGCGGCTTGCGATAGGTGAGGCGGTCTGCCAGGCGGCCGGCAATCAGCGAGACGACCAGCAGCGTGACGCCGGTCACGCAACCGGACAGGTACGACAGCGATGCCGGCATGTGCAACACGCGGATCATGTAGGTGGGCATGAAGAACACCACCAGGTACATCGTGGCCGTGCCGGCGGTGCCGGCCAGAATGCCCAGCACGACCTTGCCGGCGTGGTTGCGGAACAGTTCACCCACGGGGCTCGGCGCATCGGCGTCGGCATGATGCGTTTCATCGAGATTCGCGCGGATGTAGAGACCCACCGGTGCGATCAGCAGCCCCAGCAGGAACGGCACGCGCCAGCCCCAGCTTTCCAGCGCCTCGGTGGACAGCAGCGCGTAGAGCGTGGCGCCCATGGCGGCACCGGCCAGCGCCGAGATGCCCTGGCTGCCGATCTGCCAGCTCACGCGCCAGCCACGGCCACTCACGTCGCCGCCTTCCATCAGCATTGCGGTGGACGCGCCGATTTCGCCGCCCAGCGAGAAGCCCTGCAGCAGCCGTCCGGCCAGGATCGTCAGCGATCCAAGCACGCCAGCCGTGGCGTAGGTCGGTGCCAGCGCAATGCACAGCGTGCCGATCACCATGAGCCCGATGGTCAGCGTCATCGCCGCCTTGCGCCCATGCCGGTCTGCGTAGTTGCCGATCAGCACGCCGCCCAGCGGGCGCATGACAAAGCCGATGCCGAACGTGGCCACGGCCAGCAGCAGCGATCCGTAAGGGCTGTCGGAAGGAAAGAACAGCTTGCCGATCAGCAGCGAGAAGAAGCTGTAGACCGTGAAGTCGAACATCTCCAGCGCGTTGCCAATGGAGCAGGCGGCGATCAGGCGGAACTGGCTTTGGCGGGGCTTGTGCGCCGCAGAGGCGGGGGTGGCTGCAGCGGCTGCGGAGAGCGGCGCACCGGCGGGCATTGTCGCGTCGTTCATGTCAGGGGGCTCCACGAACTGGGTTGGGGATGCGTGGAGCCGTTCAGCCGGTTTCCATCGCGCAAGTCGGACGTCCTTGGCGATGCAGTATTCCGGCAAACACGCCATGCCGAAAATCATTTATTGTCATCGTGATAACCAAACGGCATCACCGTCACCATCACCCGCCCGGCACCATCAGGACTAGTACCTACAGGGCGCTTGTAGTGGGTGCCGTGCACGACGAATGCGCGCGCCGCACCACGGCGGGGCATCGACAAATGGACGTTCGGGAGAAACCCTGATGAAGCTGCAACAACTGCGCGTGCTGGTGGCGGTGGCCCAGCACGGCAGCATGCACGAGGCCGCACGCAGCCTGCATACGTCGCAACCGGCACTATCCAAGGCCATTGCCGAACTGGAGCGCGAACTGGGTGTCACGCTGATGTCGCGCTCGGTGCGCGGTGTGAGCCTGACCGCCTACGGCCTGGCGCTGGTGCGCCGTGCCACGGTGGTGGAGCAGGAACTGCGGCACGCGCTGGAAGACATCGAATCGATTCGCGGGCATGCCGAAGCCCAGCTACATATCGGCTTCACGGCGGTGGCATCAAGCGCCGCGCTGCCCGATGCGATGGCCGCGTACCGTCAGCGCTATCCCAACGTGACGCTACGCGCGCTGGAGCTGCGTCCGCAGCAGATCCTGGAGGGTTTGCGTGAAGGGCGGCTCGATCTGGGGCTGATCTCCACCAACAGCGGCCCGGGTGGCGGCGGCATGCAGTGGGAGCCGCTGTTTTCCGTGGGCATGGGGCTGGCGGTGCGGCCTGACCATCCGTTGCGCCGCGCGCGACGCCTGCGCGCATTGCTCGATGCCGACTGGCTGACGCTGGACCCGCTCGACGATCCGGGCAGCCCGCTGGCCAGCCTGATGCGCTTGCATCGGCTGGACATGCCCAAGCGCATCGTGCAAAGCGCGTCGAACCTGCTGGGGCTGCAACTGGCGACCAAGACCGACCTGATCAGCGTGTGGTCGAACTACGTGTTCGATGGCACGGGGCCGCTCAAGCTCGACCCGCAGGCACTGGTGCGCCTGCCCATCGCCGATGAGCTGCCCGAGTTCCAGGTGTTCCTGGTCTATCGATCCGAAGACCTGATGACGCATGCCTGCGCGCAGTTCACGCGCGAGGTGCGGCATGCGGCCAAGCCGCTGCGCCGCACCCGCCAGGCGTCCTGATGAATCGGTCGAATTACTTCAGCAGCTTCATCAGCGCATGCGCGCCGGCTTCGGATGACGCGGGATTCTGTCCGGTCACCAGCTTGCCGTCGGTAATTGCGTAGCTGGCCCAGTCATCGCCGCGCGAGAACTCGGCGCCGTTGGCCTTGAGCACGTCCTCGACCAGATACGGCACCACCTTGGTCAATTGCACGGCCTCTTCCTCGGTGTTGGTGAAGCCGGTCACCTTGCGGCCCTTCACGAATGGCTCGCCGTCGGCACGCTTGACGTGGCGCAGCACACCGGGTGCGTGGCAGACCAGCGCCATCGGCTTGCCGGCGCGGTCGAAGGCTTCGAGGAGTGCGATCGATCGCTTGTCTTCGGTCAGGTCCCATAGCGGCCCGTGTCCGCCGGGATAGAAGACCGAGTCGAAGTCGTCGGCCTTGACCTGATCGAGCGTCAGCGTGGTGGCAAGGACTTTCTGGGCGGCGGGGTCTTGCTGGAACCGGCGTGTGGAGTCGGTCTTGAAGTCGGGTTCGTCACTCTTGGGATCGAGGGGCGGCTGTCCGCCCTTGGGCGATGCCACCGTGACATCCACGCCCGCATCCTTGAACACGTAGTAGGGTGCCGCGAATTCCTCGAGCCAGAAGCCGGTTTTCTTGCCGGTGTTGCCAAGCTGGTCATGCGAGGTGAGCACCATCAGGATCTTCATTGTCGTTCTCCGCCGGAGTTGGCGCCCCAACTTGCACGCGCGGGGCACAGGCAACCATCGTAGGCAGTGGCCCACGATTCCGAAAGCCCGGATACGGATTTGTCAGGAGCGATGGTCGGTATCGTGCCCGCTATTGCGGCGCTTGCGTCCAGTAAGCATCGCGGCAATCAGGTTCTCGCGCCCCTTGAGGCTCATGGCGATGGCAGCCACCACATGCACGGCCACCAGGCCAAGCAGCGTGTTCGACAGCCAGCGATGGATGTCGATGGGCCAGTCCTCACCCCAAAATGGGTCCAGCCGCGACATCCAGCCCGTGATGGCCAATGCCAGGATCAGCGTCCACGTCGCCAGCATCATCACCGCACCCAGCGGCGTGTGGCTGACAAAGCGCGGCGCACGGCCGTGCAGCAACGCGCGGCCATAGGCCAGCACGCCGGCCGGACGCGGCAGCCACGCGCCAAAGCGCGCATGCTCGGTGCCGACGAACCCCCACACGATGCGGAACAGCACGAGTCCGGCCGCCACATAGCCGAGCTGGCGATGCAGAAGATCGCCGGAATCGTCGATCACGTCATAGAAGACGATGGCCGCCACGCTCCAGTGCGTGAAGCGGACAGCCAGGTCCCAGACGCGAATCGTGCCGGATGCCTGCACCCGATCCGCGGGGGTTGCCATGGTTACTTCTCGATCTCGGATTTGACGATGTCGAGCGTCTTCGTGTCGAAATAGATCTCGGCCTTCTTGCCGTCCTTGGTGGTGCCGTAGATCTCGTAGCAGTTGCCGTCGACCTTGAACTTCTTGATGTTGTAGCCCTGGGCCGCGATCTTGGCCTTGGCATCGGCCTCGGGCATCCATTCCGACTTGGGATGCTTGGCGCAGTTGGCGCCGGCAAACGCGGCAGTGGAAAACAGGCCGACAAGAACAGCGGCGGCAAACTTGTGCATGGCGCAACTCCCTGAAAAGCCCGGTTGGGCGAAGATCTATGAATCGTAGAGGCTATTGAGATCGATTCTCAATGTAGGTTTATCCCGATCCTCCAGGTGGCGGAATCCTTACCAAAGCCGGCAAATGTCATTCGGCTGTCACCCTTTCGTAATGTCCCTACTTTAGACGTGGACTTCACCATTGTTCGTCTTGTGGGACAATCGCGCTGCATCGGATAAGGGTTTTCCCGATGCCGGCTTCGAAGGGACTGCATGAAAACGATCGACTGGAAGGACTGGGAAATCTTTTGCCGCGTGGTAGAAGGCGGCGGCTTCACACAGGGGGCCGAACTCGCGGAAGTCCCAAAGTCATCGGCAAGCGCGGCCGTGGCGCGGCTGGAAGGCCAGCTTGGCGTGCGCCTTTTCGAGCGCACCACGCGCCGGGTGCGCGTGCCGCAACGTGGTCAGCAACTCTACGACCGGGTGGCGCCATTGTTCGGCGCGCTGCGCGAGATCAGCGCCGAAGCCGCGTCGGTCAGCTCCGAAATCAGCGGCACGATCCGTATCGCCACGCCTTATGAAGTGGGTTCGCAGCATCTGTCGCCCACGCTGAACCACCTGCTCAAGCTGCATCCGTCGCTACGCGTGCAACTCGACATGAACTGGGACCAGCCCGACCTGATCCGCCATGGCTACGACCTGGCGTTCGTGATGACCGACACGGGTTTGAGCGACAGTTCATTTGCCAGCAAGCGCGTGGTGCTGATCGAGCGCGCGCTCTACGCGGCGCCCTCGCTGATCCGTGAGCGCGGCCTGCCACGCACGCCGAAGGATCTGGTCGGCTGGCCGACCGTGGGCAGCCTCGACGAAACGCACTGGGAATTCATGCGCGATGGCGTGGAAACCTATTCGCTCGACGTGGACCCGCGCATCTGCACGCACAACGCCGAAGTCCGCCTGAAGGCGGCCGTCGACGGGCTGGGTGTCACCCGCCTGTCGCCGCGCTTCGTGCACGAACAACTGGTGCAGGGGCAGCTCGTGCGCGTGCTGCCTGGCTATTCGTCGTCGCCACTCAAGGTGTATGTGCTGATGCCCGCGCGCAAGCTGATGCCTGCCAGCGTGCGTGCATTCCTGACCGCGCTGGAAGAAACGCTGGGGGTGCCGGAGACGCGGCGCCCGGTGCCCAGCGCGGCAACCGCGCCGGTGCCGGAGGTTGCCTTGGCTGTCGACGCGGACGGAGCCGATGACCAGCCTGTGATCCTGACGCTGGACTGAGCTGACGGACCGCTTCAGTAAGGCTAGTAAGGCTGGTCGCCGCTGCGCAGGTCGAAGCTCAGCGTTTCGGCGATCTCCAGCATTTCGTCGTCGTCCTCGCTGCGCGTGATCCAGCCCGCGTAGGCATCGCCGCCGGTATCCCAGTTCCAGAGGGTGTAGCCGGCCACGCGCAACTGGTCGGTGGCCAGCTCCATCAGCTCCGGCACGCTCGTGCCCTCCAGGAAATCCTCGTCCTCGGTGTCGTCCGTACCCCAGTCGATCTCCAGGTCGATGCGCTCGCAAAGCTGGTTCAGGCAGCCGATGAAGGACTCGGCGTCCTTCCAGTCGACATAGAAGCCCGACTCCCAGTCGATGATCTCCTTGACCTGGAAGAGCAGCATGTCGGCGTCGGCCTCGTCTTCCTCGGCGTCTTCGAGCGCCTCCTCGAACAGTGCCAAATGCCGCGTGGTCTGCTGGGTATCTCCCAGGTTGATCAGCGCAAAGAGCCGGCTTACGGCGTCCTGCGCGTCGTCGTTGAGTTCTATTGCCATCGGTTGCTCCTTTGTGGCGCGAATTCCCGGTTTATGCGGCCACGTTGCCAATCTCGCGATGCCCCCGCGGCGTCACGCGCAATGCGCGCGAAGCTTCGGTAGGCTCGATCCAGCCCTTCTCCAGCATGACATCCAGCAATGCGGCACCGAGCGCTCCGCCCAGATGCGGCTTGCGCTCGCTCCAGTCGGGGCACGTGCACGCAAACTGCCGCCGCTTGCGCCGCGTGGCATCCAGGTCGACGCCCAACCCTGCAATGGCGTGCGCGCCATCCCCGGTCAGGTCCACCCGCGTGCCATCCACGGCCAGCCACCCGGCCTGCCACATTCGGTCGAAAAGACCCACCGCAAGTTCCCCGGCCAGATGGTCATAACAGGTGCGCGCCTGCCGTAGCGCCGGCGGCGTGGTGCGCGACACGGGCAACGCCCGCACGCGCGGCGGCTGGCTGACCAGCGACGCCGTGGCCAACGCCTCGATGGCCACGCCAATCTCGGGCGCCGCCAGCCGGTAATACCGGTTACGCCCGCGAGATTCCACGGCCAGCAACCCGCCTTCCGACAGCCGCGCCAGATGCCCGCTAGTGGAAGACGCCGACAACCCGGCAATCAGCGCCAGCTCACCAGCCGGCCGCGCACTGCCATCCATCAGCGCCCACAGCATCGCCGCGCGCCCGGGATCGGCCAGCAAGCCGGCCAACTGGCTGATGCCTGGAGCGTATTCCATAGTTCAGTGGGAGGTGAAGGGACGGATGGAGTATAGGAGGTTTGGGGGGGAGGCCGGGCATCGCACACGGTTTGTCTTGTCGGCAGACTTCAAGCCAAATTTCCTGCGGTTTCCATATATTCAATTATTTTGAATAACTATGACAGCGATAGCCTGTTTCCTCCGGCTGGGCGACCGCTATAGTTCTGCACATGGACAGCGCAGCAACGCACTGAAGCAAACGAAGCGAAGCCCGCGCCGCCCGATAAAACCTCAAATTCATTGAATTATCTTTTATACCGGAGAATCACCATGTCGAACGCCAAGCTGCAAGTCCTGACCCCGCGTAACAGCCAGCTGATCATCATCGACCACCAGCCCCAGATGGCCTTCGGCGTGCAGTCGATGGACCGCCAGACCATGAAGAACAACGTGGTGGGCCTGGCCAAGGCAGCAAAGATCTTCGACGTGCCCACCACCATCACCACGGTGGAAAGCGATTCGTTCTCCGGCTACACCTACCCCGAACTGCTCGACGTCTTCCCGGGCAAGCAAACGCTGGAACGCACCTCGATGAATTCGTGGGACGACCAGAAGGTGCGCGACTCGCTGGCCGCCAACGGCCGCAAGAAGATCGTCGTGGCCGGCCTGTGGACCGAAGTCTGCAACACCACGTTCGCACTCTCGGCCATGCTCGAAGGCGACTACGAGATCTACATGGTGGCCGACGCCTCGGGCGGCACCACCAAGGAAGCGCACGACTACGCCATGCAGCGCATGATCCAGGCCGGCGTGGTGCCGGTCACCTGGCAGCAGGTGCTGCTGGAATGGCAGCGTGACTGGAAGAACAAGGAAACGTACGACGCCGTGACCGGTCTGGCCAAGGAACACTCGGGCGCCTACGGCATGGGTATCGACTACGCCTACACGATGGTGCACAAGGCCGCGCAGCGCACGCAGACCACACACGAGTCCATCGCCCCGGTGCATGCGCCGGTGATCGAGTACTGAAATCCAGGATTGGTGGCGCGGCATCGAGAGCCGGGCCACCGTTTATGAGCGCGGGCGACAAGGGCGGTAACCGCTATGACACGTAATCAACAACTCGGCCGTAAGCTGGAAACGGCCGTCGTCGCATTTGCGACCGGATTTTCAGCACACGGGCAAACGTCTTCGTCGCTCGGTTTGTTGGCCGGAACGCTGGCGGTTTGCGCTCTGGTTGCACGCAGCACTTTCACCAGCCGCTCGTCGACGGTGGGCCTGGTGTTGCTTCCCCAGGGATGACGCCTCTGTTCGCTACCAGCCTCCTTTGGTAGCCACCCCTACCCCCTCTCGAACGCTGTCACCTTCGGCAGCACCTCCGCCAGATAGTCCACCATGGTCCGTACCGCCGGCAGCAGGCCGGTGCGATACGGGATCAACGCCGTGATGCGGGCATCGGCGGCCACCCAGTCCGGCAGCACCTGGCGCAATTCACCGGCCTTGAGTTCGGCCTGGCAGATATAGCCGGGCAGTGCGGCGATGCCGATGTTGGCGCAGGCGGCTTCCTTCAGCGAGATCAGGCTGTTGCTCTGGAAGCGCGGGTCGACGGGAACGGAGACGACGCGGTTGTCAGGCCCCGTCAGGTTCCATAGCTGTGCGGTCTTGCCGCTGCGCGCGATGATCGAATGCGTGGCCAGGTCCTCGGGTGTGCGTGGGACGGACGTGCGCTGCAGATAGCCGGCGCCGGCGAACAGGAACCACGGCGCGCGTGCGAGTGGGTGCTGCACCAGATTGGAGTCTTGCAGCTGGGAGGAGTGTCCGCGTATGGCGAGGTCGAAGCCGTCGCCCACGACATCGAGCACGCGGTCGGTGGCGGTCTCGATGATCTTGACCTTGGGATTGTCGGTCAGGAACGTGGGCAGCACGTGGCGCAATGCGAATTGCGCGATCTCGGCGGCGGTGGTGACGCGTATCACGCCGCTGGGTTCGGTCAGCCGCTGCCGCATCGCTTC
Source organism: Cupriavidus pauculus (assembly GCF_022179805.1). GTDB lineage: Bacteria > Pseudomonadota > Gammaproteobacteria > Burkholderiales > Burkholderiaceae > Cupriavidus > Cupriavidus pauculus_E. Next base: position 363,806 of record NZ_BPUO01000004.1, read on the forward strand.
CTCGGCAACTTCCGCGCTGCGCAGCAGCGCCATCGCGTACTGGTAGAACTCCATGCCGACCTCGGTCATGGCGAACTGGCGCGACGTCCGGTTGATGAGCCGCACGCCCAGAGACGCCTCCAGTTCCTTCACGCGATGGCTCAGCGTCGATTTAGGCAGGCGCAGCATCTCGCCCGCCGAGGTGAAGCCACCGCGGTCGACGACCTGAACGAAGTAATAGACGTCCTTGAGGTCCAGCATTGGATGGCGTGTGGGGGCGATTGCCTGCTGATCGTTTTGCTGGATGTTACTCCATGACAGACCTGTGACGCATCGGTAAAAACCACCGAGGATCGTTCGAATTTGCCGAACCGTGCGTACAGGTTCCCGACCTTCTCAAATGAATACCAGCGCTTAAGCTGTTGCACGGGGGATAGCCCTGCTGCTGTCCCTGTGCGACGTATTCAATGTGGAGAAGACAATGTCGATGATCAAGGGATTTCACCACCTGACTGCCGGGGTCCGGCACGCTCAGGAAGACGTGGATTTCTACGTGAAGCTGCTGGGCCAGAGCCTGGTCAAGAAGACCGTGCTGCTCGATGGCGAGGACCCGATCTATCACCTGTACTACGGCAACGCCAACGGCGACCCCGGTACGCTGGTGACTTCGTTTCCGTTCCGTCAGCGCGGTGTGATGGCGCGCCCGGGTTCCGGTCAGGTACGCGTGATCAACTACTCGGTGCCGCGTGGCTCGCTGGACTTCTGGCGCGCACGTTTCGATGCGATGAACATCCGCTACGACGCCGACATTGTCGAGCGCTTCGGTGAACGGCGCCAGCGCTTCTATCACCCGAGCGACATCGAGTTCGACCTGGTCGAGACCGATCTGGACAAGCGCCCTGCGTGCGTGGAGAACGGCATTCCGGAAGCCTACGCGGTACGCGGCGTGCACAGCATCACGCTGTCGTTGCGCGAGGTGGCTGAATCGGTGCGCTTCATGAGCGAGGCGATTGGTTTCCGCCTGGTTGGCGAATCGGGCCCGTACCACCGCTTCGAGACGCACACCGGCGGCCCCGGCATGGTAGTGGAGTTCTTCCACGAGCCGGACCGTCTGCAGGGTTCGTCGGTCTATGGCGAAGGCACGATCCACCACGTGGCCTTCGCGGTGGACACCATCGAGCAGCAGATGACGCTCAAGGACAAGTTCATGGCCCTGGGCTACATCGACACTTCGGAGTCGGTGAACCGCAATTACTTCCGCTCGATGTATTTCAAGATGCCGGGTGGCGTGATCTTCGAAGCCGCCACCACCGATATCGGCTTCGCCATCGACGAGGAGCCGGGCCACTTCGGCGAGGAGTTCCAGCTCCCGCCCTGGCTGGCGGAGCGCAAGGACGAACTGCTCGCGCGCCTCGAACCGATTTCCGTCTGACCTGTTTCATCCGAAAGCAAAACGCCAAATGAAAAAATCCAAGATATTGATCGTCTTCTACTCGCGCAACAACTCGACCGAGATGCTGGCCAAGGCCATCGCCGAAGGTGCTATCGAGGCGGGCGCCGAAGTTCGCCTGCGCCGCGCGCGTGAACTAGTTGGCCCCGACGTGATGCAGCAGGTGCCCGGCTGGCTGGAGAACGCCAACGACATGAATGCCCAGTACCCGGCACCGACCGAGGCCGACGCCGAATGGGCAGATGCAATCGTGTTCGGCACGCCGACGCGCTTTGGTTCGATCTCGTCGGAGCTGAAGGCGTATATCGACGGCCTGGGCGGCCTGTGGTTCCAGGGCAAGCTCAACGGCAAGGTGGGGTCGGTGTTCGGCTCGACGTCGTCGATGCACGGCGGCAATGAATCGACGCTGCTGTCGATCTACACGCCGATGGCGCATCTGGGCCTGATCATTGTGCCGCTGGGCTACGCCGATGCCGCCATGTTCAAGGCCGGCACGCCGTACGGCGCCACGCATGTCTCGCGGTTGGATTCGGTGAAGCCGGATGAGGACCATCTGGCTGTGGCGCGCTTCCAGGGACGTCGGGTGACGTCGGTTGCGCGGGCGCTGCATGGTGAGGTTGAGGCGGTCGAGGCTTGAGTTTGAAGTCGTGTTTTCTCACCTCTCCCATGAAGTGGGAGAGGGGCCGGGGGAGAGGGCTTGGCGGTTCAAAATGCGAGATGTCGGCAAGCAGACCCTCGTTGCCCTCACCCCCAACCCCTCTCCCGCGTTGCGGGAGAGGGGAGCCAAACACTCGTGAATCATTGCGACGGCGCTGATTTTCTCCCCTCTCCCATGAAGTGGGAGAGGGGCTGGGGGTGAGGGGCTTGGCGGTTCAAAATGCGACAGATCGACAAGCAGACCTTCGCTACCCTCTCCCCCAACCCCTCTCCCGCGTTGCGGGAGAGGGGAGCTGAAAAGCGGTGGGAAGACGGGCATTACTTACGCCGCCCGCTCCATCAACCCATCCATATACGCCGAAGGCGGCATCGACTCCACAGTCGCGGTCACAACTTGTGCCATCACTGATGGCCTTGCCACCAGCGCATCGACATACCGCCCCACCGCTGGCAAGTCTTCCCACATCGACGCCAGCCCCAGGTAGGCAATCCGAACCAGATTCACGCCCCAGAACACGTCCGCGAGCGTGAACGCATTGCCCGTTACCCAGGTCCCGCCATGGGCGGCAACCGTTCGATCCAGATCCACCAGTAGCTGACCCACGTGCTGACGCATCTCGCGCTGGAAGCTCGCGTCGTGGCAAATCGCCTTGCCGCCGCGTTCCTTCTCGATCTTTGCGCGATAGGCTGCCACCAGTTCGGCGTCGTTGGCATTGGCGTCGATCATGGCCTGCAACGCCAGCACCTTTGCGTCGTAGACGGTTTCCATCACCGCCTTGAGGGCCTCGGGGCGGCGGTCGGCATCGGGATGAAAGCCGTAGAGCAGCGCGCCGTTGGGAATCTTGTCGACGATGCTCGCTTGCCGCAAGACGTCGGTACGCGCCGATCCCAACTCGGGCACCAGCCGGATCGGGGCGGGTGACACCGCATCGAGGTAGCAGCAGATGCGCATGGAATCGGCGATGACGCGGCCGGTGCCGTAGTCGATCAGCAGCGGCACCACGCACGGGTCGAAGCCCTCGGTTTCCACCGAGGTACGGCCGCTGTAGCCATCGACGAACGGCTTGCCGATCTCTCGGCCGGCATACAGCCTGAGCCTGACGTACGACGCCGAATAGTGCTCGGCCGGCACCACGCCATCCTCGCTCATCGCACTGAGGATCAGCATGTCGTTGGACCAGTACGACAACCCCTTCTCGGCCAGCACCGTGCGCACCTTTTGCGAGCACAGCGAACTGGCCGCGTGGAACAGTTCAAAACGTGGCTGCGCGGCGCCGCCGACGATGCGGCTTCGCTGCGGATCCCTCATGGCGGCACGGGCGCCGCCAGCCAACTCCAACAACTGCTCTGCGTTCATGCGCTGCGCTCCTGTTTGTGCATATGAGGACATACCGCTGCCGGCGGATCGCCGATGAAGCTGCGCGCGGTCCACAGTTCCGGAAAGGGCAGTTCTTCCATCGTCGGCAGCAACCAGGCAATGCCTTCAGTGCCGAAGTAGGCCGCCCGGTGTCCGAACGTCCGGCGCGTGGCCATCAGGTGCAAATGCTTCCATGCCGAAAAGCCCTCGACGATGTCGGCCAACGTCTCGCCTAGCAGATACAGCTCGGCATGCTTGCCGGGTTCCGCATAGATATCGCGCCACGCCTGTTCCACCGTCTTGTCCGGTGTGTAGGGCTGCCGGTAGTCGCGCTCACTCACCGCTGCAGGCACCGCGAAGCCGGCGTGATGCAGGTAGGCGAGCACATCGTCATAGAGACTCGGCTGCTCCAGCACCTGGCTCAGTTGCTGATGGCGCTCCGGCTGCGGCGTGAAATGCTGCAGATGTTCGGGCTGCCGGATGCCGAGCAGGTACACCATCTGGCGGTAGGTCCATCCCTGCAGCGCCGTATCCTTGCCGTACTTCGCCACCGCACGCGACAGGATCGACAGCAGGTCGGTCGGCGTCATCCACGCAATCGATTTCCAGGTGGCATTGAGCGGCTCGTGATGTGCCACCACGCGCCGCAGCGTACGGCACACTTCGGCCAGGTCATGACTGCGCAGTTGCTGTTGCGCGGTCTGGATTTCCCGGATCATCAGCATCCAGTACAGCTCGGATACCTGCACGGAGGTGATCCACGCATGCTCGCCGGGATGATCGCTGACCGGGTGCTGCAATGTGTGCAGCACGTCGGTGCGCATCCAGGCGCTGTACGGTGTTTGTCCCGCTGGCGTGATACCGGGTTGGGGGCCAGCGTTCTCGGTCGCTATGGCATTGCTCATCGTTGCCTCCTCGTGGGTGGGGGTTATGCGTCTTCGTGTGGGACGTTGTTCAACAGCGTTTCGATCTGCTGGGCGATCTGCAGTAGCGCGCCGTCATCGCCAGGGCGCGCGACGATCTGCAATGCGCTGGGCAACGCGCCTTCGGCGGCGGGCAGCGGAATCGAGATGGCAGGAAATCCGGCCACGTTGAAGGGCGCCGTGTAGGTCATCAGTGCCTCGCGCAACGTGCCGCTCCAATGCCCGATGTCGAGCGTGCTGGCGCCTAGCGGCGGCGCCGTGCACGGACATGTTGGCAAGACGAGGTAGTCGACCCTTGTCATCACATCGTGCAGGTCGGCCACGAAGCGACGGCGGGTGTCCTGGGCGGCGGCATAGGGGCGCAAGTCCATGGATTGCGCGCGCCGCAGCCGGTCGGCGGTCTCCGGTTCGTACTCGGCGGCAATACGGTCCCAGCTGCTGCGCCGGAAATGCTCGATGCCACCCTCCACCAGCACGATGGACGCGAACGCATCGAAGACCCCATCGAACAGCGACGCCGAAGAAACGTCCTGGCACGCGAACGTGCGTGCCAGACGCTGTATCGCGGCATCGAACGCCGTGGCAACATCGGGCGCCAGCGGCACCGGGCCGATCTGCCGCAGCACACCAAGCCGGGCGGATAGCCACGCATCGCTTTCGGGCACGTCGATGAACAGCGCATTGGCCAGCCAGAGCACGTCGTCGACCTGGCGGCCCAGCAATCCGACGTGATCGCAGGTAGGGGCCAATGGAAAGACGCCACGCGTCGACAGCGTGTCGAAGGTTGGCTTGAAGCCGACCACGCCGCACAGTGCGGCCGGAATCCGTACGGAGCCGCCCGTATCGGTGCCCAGCCCCACGGTCAACGCGCCCGATGCAATCGAGGCGGCGGCGCCGCCGCTCGATCCGCCGGGAATGCGCGAACGGTCGAGCGGGTTCAGCGTGTCGCCAAAGCGCATGCTCGATGTGCTCACGCCCCACGCGAACTCGTGCGTGGTGGTCTTGCCAATGACGATGGCGCCGCGATCGACCAGCGAATGCACGACATCGGCATCGGCAGTGGGGCGATGGCCACGGTAGGCCGCCGAGCCGTAGCACGTTTCGATGCCCCGGGTGTCGATCAGGTCCTTCACGCCGATGGGCAGCCCCTCCAGCGCGCGCGCGGTGCCGTTCTCGTAACGACGGTCGCTTTCCGCGGCGGCCTTGAGCGCGTGGTCCCAGTCGATGGTGGCGAATGCGTTGACGGCACGACGGCTCTGTTCGGCGGCCTTGAGCACCTGTTCGGTCAATGCGGTGGCCGTGATCCTGCGTGCGAGCAGCGCATGGCGCAGGCCACGCAGGCTGACGGCATCGGGCATCGGAGCAAAGTCGGGCGCGTTCACCACAGGTCCTCCAGCAAAGCCGCGAGCTTCTGCGTGGCGTTGTCGCCCAGGTCATTCACTTCAGAGGGATAGTGCTCGGCAAGCATCGTGGCGACTTCGGGCAGCGCATCGCGCGAGAAGTCGAACGCGCGCAGCCGATTCGGCAACTCAAGCTGGTCGACCAACCCGGCGATGCGATTGGCCAGGGCTTCGGCGACCGTGCCGCCATCGGAAGCGGCGCCGAAGACATCGAACTTGCTGCCGTACGTGGCCGCGCACGCACGGATGGCCGGCGCGAGCGTGATGCATGACGTCATGCTGTGCGGCAGGCCGAAGGTGCCGCCGAGGATATGGCCGATACGATGGCTCAGGCCATAGATCACCGATGCGGGATAGAAGTAGCACTGCCATGCGCCAAGCTGCAGCTGCAGCAGGTCTTCCATCGAAACGAGACCACGTTCGAGGGCTTCGCGTGTTTCGATTTGCTTGGGCCATCGCTCCAGCACGGCGAAGAAGCGCTCCACGCCGCGTGCGGCAAGCATGGCGTGCGGATGTTCCACGCCGACGCGGCGCATGCCCTCCACCGCGTGATCGATCCCCTTGATCGCCGAACTCAGCAGCAGGGCGCGCGGCGTGTCGACGATCAGGCGTGGATCGATGGCCACCAGCGTTGGCACGGTGTCGCGCACCGCGTAGCTGCGCTTGAACTTGCGTGCACCATCTGTTTCCGTCACACCAAAATAGTGCGAAAACTCGGAACCCGACAGCGTGGTGGGGAAGGCCGCGATGGGCAGGTAGCGGCCGGTCTCGCGATGGTGCGCGGCAGATACCGCCTTGGCGGCGTCCAGCACCGAGCCGCCGCCAAGGGCCACGATCGATTCGGCGCGTGCCGTCAGGCAGGCCTGCAGTCCCGCGTGCACTGCGAAGTCCGGCACATGCGCGGGCAAGTCGCTGAACACGCCGACGCCGTCTGCGATGCCGGGGTCAAGGTATTCCTGGCGCAATGCATCAAGAAAGGGCACGGAAAACGTGATGGGGCGCCTGATGCCATAGTCGCGAAGCGACGCGGCAACGGGTTTCAAAATATCGTGTCCCCACACGACGTGGTCCTGTGGCAGGCATTTGAGCTGGTCCATCTATTGCGTCTCCGTATCGTGTCATCGACAATGCGATGCCGTTTATCGTGAGACAGAAGATAGGCGATCCCGATACGGGCGTGCGCGCCGGATTCGCGAACGTATCGTCCATGGATATGGACGTTGGGGCCAGGCGCCGTGGAGTTAGCGGCGACGGCCGATCGTTCAAGGACATGAACGCAGGATGCAAGCTTTGGCACCTGTTCAACGCCATCCACGTGTCTATGATTTTTCTCCAGAAGTACAACGAAAACCACAACCACAGCCAGAAGACGGAGTCATGGAGATGGAGATGACAATGGACAGGAACGAGACGATGGTGACTGCCACCGATGCGATTGCCGCAGACATTGCGGCACTGATTCGGGGACGACAAAGCAAGCGCGGCTTTCTGAGTCAAGCTATACCGATGGCCACGGTGCGGCGGATACTGTCGGTGGCCAAGTACGCGCCAAGCTCCAGCAACACGCAGCCCTGGCGTTGCTATGTCGTGAGTGGAGATGCGCGCGAGCGGATCACCGAGGCGGCGGTGGCGGCCTATCGCGAGAATCCCGATGCGATGCCGGTGCAGTATCCGTTCTTTCCGAAGGAGCTGCCGAACCCGTTCTCGTCACGCTTCAACACGTTCCGCGGCAAGCTCGGCGACGCACAAGGCGTGCCGCGCAGCGACATCGTGGGGCGCCGGCGCGACGTCGAGCGGCAGTTCCGCTTCTTCGACGCGCCCGTGGGCCTGATCTTCACGATGGATCGCCGCCTGGAATGGGCCAGCTTTCTCTGCTACGGCTGCTTCCTGCAGAACATCATGCTGGCCGCGCGCGCGGAGGGGCTCGACACTTGCCCGCAGCAGATCTGGTCGCTTCAGGCGGCCGTGCTGCACCGGGAGCTTGAGATTCCCGAGGGCGAGATGGTGATTGCCGGGATGTCGCTCGGCTATGCCGACAACAGCCTGCCCGAGAACCGGATGCAGATCGACAAGCTGGAGCTGGAAGACTTCGTGTCGTTCGTCGGCACCTGAGCGATTTTCTTGTCGCTTGCCCTACGTTGCCTGGTCCGTGCGGGGAACGTAGGGAATCTGCTCTTCCTCGTAGAGCCGATAGATCAGTTCGAGCATTTCCTTGAGGTCGTGCGATTCATCCATCGCGCGCATGCTCATGATGATGGGCGACGTCAGCGTCGGGTCGTCGAGCTTCATGTAGCTGACGTCATCGCGCTTCAGCCCGTAGACGCTGCTCGGCACCACCGAAATCCCTTCGCCAGCGGCGACCAGCCCCAACGCAATCTGCAGTTCGCGCACCTCGTAGATGCGCTGCGGCGTCAGCGCGCGTTCCTGGAATGCTGACAGCACCTGGTCCGCGTAACTGGGCCTGGGTGTCTTGGGAAACACGATCAACGTCTCGTGGATCAGGTCGCGCAGCGACAGCACCGACTTGGATACCGAGAGCGGATGCCCCACGGGTAGCGCGACGATCATTTTTTCCTCGCGCAGGATCACGCGGCGGATGTTGGCGTCCTCGTGCCGGATACGGCCGAACCCGACGTCGATGCGCCCATCCTTGAGCGCGCGGATCTGGTCCATGGTCGACATCTCGTGCAGGCTCAGCTCGACGGACTTGTTCTCGTCGCGAAAGCGCCGGATGATCTTGGGCAGCATGCCGTAGAGCGTGGAGCCGACAAAACCTACCGACAGGCTGCGCTCGATATTGCCCACGCGCCTTGTCATCGACTCCAGTTCGCTGGTCTGCGCCAGCAGGCTGACCGCGTGCGAATAAAAGAACTTGCCGGTCTCGGTGAGCTTGAGCGGGCGCGAGTTCCGTTCGAACAACTGCACGCCGAGCAACTCTTCCAGTTGCTGGATCTGGCGGCTGAGTGGCGGCTGGGCGATATGGAGTCGTTCTGCCGCCCGCGTGAAGTTGCGTTCTTCCGCAACGGCGACGAAGTAGCGCAGGTGTCGCAGCTCCATACAATACCTCCAGGATATAACCCGATACTAATTCAGTGTTGGACTGGTCCGTTTGCCGTCTCTATTCTGGTTTTACACACCGTTTCGGGCGCCGATTATACCTTCCGAGTTGCTTCGAATTGGCCCGGAACGAGGGTAAACCCCACAGAAAACCAGAGAGTCAGGAGCAGACATGAGTGCCAACGTATTCGATTCGAAGGAAGTGCAAGACCTGCTGAAGGCCGCCGCCAATCTGGGAAGCCAGGACGGCAATGCCCGCACCAAGCAGATCACGCATCGCCTGCTGAGCGACCTCTTCAAGGCCATCGACGACCTGGACATGACGCCCGACGAGATCTGGGCCGGCGTGAACTACTTCAACAAGCTGGGCAAGGATGGCGAGGCTGCGCTGCTGGCTGCTGGCCTTGGCCTGGAAAAGTATCTCGATATCCGCATGGACGCGGAAGACCGCGAAGCCGACATCCACGGCGGCACCCCGCGCACCATCGAAGGCCCGCTGTATGTGGCCGGTGCGCCGGTGCGCCAGGGCGTGTCGAAAATCGACCTCAATGCCGACGAAGCGGCCGGCCCGCTGGTGATCCGTGGCACGGTGACCGGCCCGGACGGCAAGCCCGTGGCCGATGCGGTGGTGGAATGCTGGCACGCCAATTCGAAGGGCTTCTACTCGCACTTCGACCCGACCGGCGCGCAGGACGACTTCAACCTGCGCGGCGCGGTGAAGACTGGCGTCGACGGCAAGTACGAATTCCGCACGCTGATGCCGGTGGGCTACGGCTGCCCGCCGCAAGGCGCCACGCAGCAACTGCTTGACGCGATGGCCCGCCACGGCAACCGCCCCGCGCACGTCCACTTCTTCGTGAACAGCGACAAGACCCGCAAGCTCACCACGCAGATCAACATCGAAGGCGATCCGCTGATCTGGGATGACTTTGCGTACGCCACGCGTGAAGAACTCGTGCCCCACGTGGTCGAGAAGACCGGCGGTGTCGCGCTTGGCCTCAAGGACGACGCGTACAAGGAAATCGAGTTCAACATCACGCTGACCCCGCTGGTGCAAGGCAAGGACAACCAGCTCGTCAACCGCCCGCGCGTCGCCGCCGCCGCCGCCGCGTAAAAAGCCTCCAGCTTCCGTATGGCGGCCCGCCTGGCCGGCCGCCAATCCCCCGCACGAACTTTCTGAACCGATGCCATCGGCCTGACCACCAGGCCGGCATAGGGAGACGACTCATGTCCGCAACGATCGATCAAGCCCGCCAACTGGACGACCTGCTCAGCAACGCCGTCCAGGACGACAAGGAAAACGGTGTCTTCCGGTGCCGCCGAGACATCTTCACGAACGCCGACCTGTACGAACTCGAGATGAAGCACATCTTCGAGAGCAACTGGGTCTACCTGGCGCACGAAAGCCAGGTGCCGAACATCAACGACTACTACACCACGTGGATTGGCCGCCAGCCCATCGTCATCACGCGTGACAAGACCGGCGAATTGCACGCGGTGATCAATGCCTGCGCACACAAGGGCGCCATGCTGTGCCGTCGCAAGCATGGCAACAAGGGCAGCTTCACCTGCCCGTTCCATGGCTGGACGTTCTCCAACGCCGGCAAGCTGCTGAAGGTGAAGGACGAGAAGACCACCGAGTACCCGGTGCAGTTCAACAAGCAAGGCTCGCACGATCTGCGCCGCGTGGCGCGCTTCGAGAACTATCGCGGCTTCCTGTTCGGCAGCCTCAGCGAGGACGTGATGCCGCTGGAGGATTACCTCGGCGAAACGCGCGTCATCATCGACCAGATCGTGGCGCAGGCGCCCGAAGGGCTGGAAGTGCTGCGCGGCAATTCGTCCTACATCTACGACGGCAACTGGAAGATGCAGATGGAGAACGGCTGCGACGGCTATCACGTCAGCACCGTGCACTGGAACTACGCCGCCACGATGGGCCGCCGCAAGGATGAAGGCACCAAGGCCGTCGACGCCAATGGCTGGAGCAAGTCGGTGGCCGGCGTGTATGGCTTCGAGCACGGCCACATCCTGCTGTGGACCAACACGATGAACCCCGAGGTGCGGCCGGTCTACCAGCATCGCGACGAGATCGCCGCACGCGTGGGTGAGGACAAGGCGCACTACATCGTGAACCAGACGCGCAACCTGTGCCTGTATCCGAACGTGTTCCTGATGGACCAGTTCAGCACCCAGATTCGCGTGGTGCGTCCGATTGGCGTCGACAAGACCGAAGTCAGCATCTTCTGCTTCGCACCCAAGGGCGAGAGCGCGGAAAGCCGCGCCATCCGCATCCGCCAGTACGAAGATTTCTTCAACGTGTCGGGCATGGGTACCAGCGACGACCTGGAAGAGTTCCGCGCCTGCCAGGCGGGCTATGCCAGCACCACGTCGATGTGGAACGACATGTCGCGCGGCGCGCCGCTGTGGGTGCATGGGCCTGACGACAACGCCAAGGGCATGGGCCTGAATCCGCTGATCTCGGGCGAGCGCAGCGAGGACGAAGGGCTGTTCGTCGTGCAGCACGAATACTGGATGCGGGTTATGCGCGAAGCAGTGCGCAAGGAGCAGGCGGAGGCGGCAGCATGAGCATCGACTATCAAACGATCTGCCAGGCGCTGTATCAGGAAGCGCGCTACCTGGACGACCGTCAATGGGACGAGTGGCTGGCCTGCTACGCCGAGGACGTCACCTACTGGATGCCGGCATGGGACGACGATGACAAGCTCACCGAAGACCCGCAGAGCGAAATTTCCCTGATGTACTACGCCGACCGTGGCGGCCTGGAAGACCGTGTATTCCGCATCCGTACCGAGCGCAGCAGCGCGTCGATGCCGGAACCGCGCACCAGCCACAACGTCACCAACGTCGAGGTGCTTGCCGAACGCGATGGCGAGGTCGACGTTCGCTACAACTTCAACACGCTGAGCCATCGCTACAAGGTGACAGACCAGTACTTTGGCACGGTCTACCTCACCTTGCGCAAGGCTGACGACCGCTTGCTGATCGCCAGCAAGAAGATCGTGCTCAGGAATGACTACATCCGCCAGGTGCTCGACGTCTATCACGTCTGAGCCCACCGGTTGGAACGAGAACGGACGCAGGAGGCAACATGTCCAGCTACAACATCGCACTGAATTTTGAAGACGGCGTCACCCGCTTTGTGGAATGCAAGGCCGGCGAGAAGGTCCTCGATGCCGCGTTTCGCGCGAAGATCAACCTGCCGATGGATTGCTCCGACGGCGTGTGCGGCACTTGCAAGTGCCGCGCCGAGAGCGGCCGCTACGATCTGGGCGACGACTACATCGAAGACGCACTGAGCGAAGACGAGAAGGAAGGCGGCCTGGTGCTGACCTGCCAGATGGTGCCGCAGAGCGACTGCGTGATCGCCGTGCCGGCATCGTCGACCGTGTGCAAGACCGAGCAAAGCAAGTTCGCAGCAACGGTCACCAAGGTCGAGCAACACAACGATGCGGCAGTGGTGCTGGAACTGGACGTGGACAGCATCCCCCCGGTGTTCCTGGCCGGGCAGTACGTGAACATCGACGTGCCCGGCAGTGGCCAGCATCGCTCGTACTCGTTCTCGTCGGCACCGGGTGCATCGAAGATCAGCTTCCTGATCAAGAAGATTCCGGGCGGGGTGATGAGCACCTGGCTCGAATCGGCACAACCGGGCCACAAGGTGCAGCTGACCGGCCCGCTGGGCAGCTTCTACCTGCGCGCGGTGGAGCGCCCGCTGCTGTTCCTGGCTGGCGGCACGGGCCTGGCCCCGTTCCTGTCGATGCTGGAAGTGCTGGTGCGCGCCAACTCGCAGCAGAAGGCGCACCTGATCTACGGCGTGACGCGCGACCTGGATCTGGTGCAGGTGGAAGCCATCGAGGCGTACGTGGCCAAGCTGCCGAACTTCACGTTCAGCACCGTGGTGGCCGAAGAAGCGTCGGCGCATCCGCGCAAGGGCTGGGTGACCCAGCATATGCCGGCCGAATGCCTCAATGATGGCGACGTCGACGTGTACCTGTGCGGCCCGCCCCCGATGGTGGACGCCGTACGCAAGTACTTCGACGACAACGGTGTGAAGCCCAACAGCTTCCACTACGAGAAGTTCACGCCCAACGCAGCCCCGGTGCCAGCATGAACACGCAGCGATTCGCAGGCAAGGTAATGGTGGTGACCGGTGCCGCCCAGGGCATTGGCCGTGGCGTGGCGCTGCGCGCAGCGGCGGAAGGCGCGAAGGTGCTGCTGGTCGATCGTGCCGACTTCGTTTCCGAAGTGGCGGCCGAAGCTACAGGCGGTGAAGCAGCAGGTTTCATGGCTGACCTTGAGACCTACGAGGGCGCCTTCTCCGCGATGGCCTTCGCGATGAAGATCTTCGGTCGCATCGACATCCTTATCAACGGCGTGGGCGGCGCCATTCGCATGCGGCCATATGCCGAGTTCGAGCCGGCCCAGATCGATGCCGAGATCCGCCGTTCGCTGATGCCCACGCTGTACGCGTGCCACGCGGTGCTGCCGCATATGCTCGCGCAGGGGCACGGCACCATCGTCAACGTGTCGTCGAATGCTACGCGTGGCATCCGCCGCGTGCCGTATTCGGCCGCAAAGGGCGGTGTCAATGCGATGACGCAGTCGCTGGCGATGGAGTACGGCGAGCACAACATCCGCGTAGTCGCCGCCGCGCCCGGTGGCACCGCGGCGCCGCCGCGACGCGTGCCGCGCAATGCGGCGGGCGATAGCGAACGCGAGAAGGCCTGGATGGACGAGGCGGTGACACAAGTGACCGAGTCCACCTTCTTCAAGCGCTACGGCACGCTCGACGAGCAGGTGGCGCCGATCCTGTTCCTGGCCTCTGACGAAGCGGGCTACATCACAGGAGCCGTGCTGCCGGTGGCCGGCGGCGATAACGGTTAGGCGGTTAGGCAGAAGTTAGAGGCCGGGTCATAGAAGCGGAAAAAAGCACGCCGCGACCATTCCAGTACACGGAGGAGACAAACCATGCGACATATCGACGTACACAAGCTCGCCGACGACGCGCGCTTCAACAAATTCCACGCGGGCCTGCTGTTCTGGTGCGCGCTGATCATCATCTTCGACGGCTATGACCTTGCCGTGGTGGGCATTGCGCTGCCGTCCATCATGAAGAGCATGGGCGTGGATGCCACGCGCGCCGGCTTCATGGTCAGTGCTGCGCTATTCGGCATGATGTTCGGTGCTGTCGTCATGGGCACCATCGCCGACCGTATCGGCCGGCCCAAGGCGATTGCCATCTGTATCGGCCTGTTCAGCGTCTTTACCGCTGCGGCGGGCATGACGCACGACCCGGTCACGTTCAGCGTGACGCGCTTTCTCGCGGGACTCGGTATCGGCGGTGTGATGCCCAACGTGGTGGCTCAGATGACCGAGTTCTCGCCACGAAAGATTCGCGGCACGATGGTCACGCTGATGTTCAGCGGGTATTCGGTGGGCGGGATGCTTGCCGCGCTGATGGGCAAGTCGCTGATCGAGACGTACGGCTGGCAGTCGGTGTTCCTGGCCGCCAGCGCACCCGTGCTGATCATCCCCGCCGTACTGAAGCTGATGCCGGAGTCGCTGCCGTTCCTGATCCAGCGGAATCGCCTGGACAAGCTGAAGGGCGTGCTGACGCGGATGGAGCCCAACTATCGTGCACAGTCGACGGACCGCTTCGACCTGCCACAGACCGAGAAAGGCGCCAGTGCCCCCATCAGCATGCTGTTCCGCGATGGGCGCGGCTTCAGCACCGTGATGCTGTGGGTGGCGTTCTTCATGTGCCTGTTCATGGTCTACGCGCTGAGTTCCTGGCTGACCAAGCTGATGGCTGGCGCGGGCTACAGCCTGGGGTCGGCGCTGACGTTCGTGCTGGTGCTGAACTTCGGCGCGATGGCTGGTGCCATCGGCGGCGGCTGGCTGGCGGACCGGTTCAATATCAAGTACGTGCTGGTCGGCATGTACGCGCTGGCGGCGGTATCGATCACGCTGCTGGGCTTCAAGATGCCCACGGAGGCACTGTTCTTCGTCGTAGCGCTGGCCGGTGCCTCGACGATCGGCACCCAGATCGTGACGTACGCCTATGCCGGGCAGTTCTATCCCGCCACGGTGCGCAGCACGGGCATTGGCTGGGCGTCGGGGGTTGGCAGAAGCGGTGCGATCCTTGCACCCATCGTGATCGGTGTGCTGGTCAGCATGTCGCTGCCGCTGCAGCAGAATTTTGCGGCGATGGCGGTGCCGGCGGTCATTGCGGTGCTGGCCGTGCTGCTGATCGACCACAAGCGCTCGGCATCGGTCATCGACAGCCAGCAGGCCCAGGCCAAAGCGAATCCCGGCCAGGCGACGATGTCCACCGCACGATGACAACCGGCCGGCATGCGATATGCCGGCCTTTACCCTTCCAGAACCTTAGAACCGGTGGCGGATGCCCACCACGGCGCCGAACTGGTTCGCGCCGGGCTCGACGTTGTACACGGCCGAGGTGGCCGAGACATTGTTGAAACCGTTCACGCCCAGGGCCGACTTGTCTTTGTTCAGCGAGTACGACACCGACGCATAGAGGTCGGTACGCTTGGTCAGCGTGTAGTCGCCGGTCACGGCGAACAGCCACGGGTCCGAGCCGGTGTTGCGGAAGTCCTGGTAGTAGGCCGCACCGGTCACCGTGAATGCCTGCGTGAACTTGTAGCCGAGCGCCAGCCAGTAGAGGTTCGATCCACTGTTGGCGGTCTGCGCGCCGGGCAGCATGGCGCCGTCCAGCGCCTTGGCCAGCCGGTAGCCGGCAAACACCTTGACCGGGCCGGTGGCGTAGGTGCCGGCCACCGAATAGCGGCGGATCACGGGCGCCTGCACGGCTGGCGTGCCAGCGTGCGCATCGTCATAGGCCACGCCCACCGATACCGGACCCGTGGCGTAGTTGACGTAGGCCCCGAAGTCACGGCCGAACACATAGGCGCCCGGCACCTCGTTGCCATTGGACTGGAACGAGTAGAACGCCGAAGCGGTCAGCCCGCCGAACTGGCCGATGTACTTGACCGAGTTGTCGGCGCGCGCCGCGAATTCCGGTGCGATCGACAGGATGCCGTAGCGGTCTGCCAGCGCGGCCGGATCGTAGATGTTCGCGAAATCGCGCAGCGAGGTCTGCTGGCGACCCAGCAGCAGCGTGCCGTAGCGGCTTTCGGCGCCCACATAGGCATTACGGCCGAACAGTCGGCCGCTCTGGCCCGACACGCCGGTATCCAGGTCGAAGCCGCTTTCCAGTACGAACAGCGCCTTCAGGCCCTGGCCCAGGTCCTCGGTGCCGCGCAGGCCCCAGCGTGATCCGGACAGGTTGCCCGACGTCAGCCGCACCTGGCTGTTGCCGTTGCGTCCGGCATTGGTGGTGAATTCGACGCCGGCGTCGGCCACGCCATACAGCGTGATGTTGGATTGGGCATACGCGGAGCCGGTCAGGGTGGAGACCGCGAGCAACACAAGGGACTTCTTCTTCATTGGACGTTCTGGATACGGCTGGGGGAGGGGGTTGTAAGAAGGGCGCCCGGAGGCGCCCCTTTTTGCTCTTCTGGTGCTTCTCAAACGCGGCGCCGTCTGCCGCCGGGCGGATCCACCCGATACTGGCCGGGTGCGCCCTTCCAGGCGCAGCGGTCGGCGCCGCCGCCCAGTTCGCAGGCCATCGCGGACAACGCCATCGTGGCCAGTATCAGCAGTCGATGCAGCATGGCGGCTCCTTGGCTAGTTACTTGCGGTCGATGTCGAGCACGGCCTGCGCGAACGCCGTGGGGGCTTCCTGCGGCAGGTTGTGGCCGATGCCGCCGGTAATGTCGCGGTGCTCGTAGCGACCCGTGAACTTGCTCTTGTACGCGCTGGGCGACGGGTGCGGCGCGCCGTTGTCGTCGCCTTCCATCGTGATGGTGGGCACGCTGATGGTGGGCGCCGTGGCCAGTTTCTTCTCGATGTCGTCGAACTTGGACTCGCCCTCGACCAGGCCCATGCGCCAGCGGTAGTTGTGGATCGTGATGGCAACGTGGTCCACGTTGTCCAGCGACACGGCGCTGCGTGCGAACGTGGCGTCGTCGAACTTCCACTTCGGCGATGCCAGCTTCCAGATCAGCTTGGCAAAGTCGTGCGTGTACTTCGTGTAGCCCGCAGCGCCACGGTCGGTGGCGAAGTAGAACTGGTACCACCACTGCAGCTCGGCCTCGGGCGGCAGCGGCAGCTTGCCCGCGGCCTGGCTGCCGATCAGGTAGCCGCTCACGGACACCAGGCCACGGCAACGGTCCGGCCACAGCGCGGCCATGATGTCGGCGGTGCGCGCACCCCAGTCGAATCCGGCCACCACGGCGTTGCGGATCTTCAGCGCGTCCATCAGCGCGATCATGTCGACGGCGATGGCGGACGGCTGGCCGTTGCGCTTGGTCTCGGGCGACAGGAACGTGGTGGTGCCGTAGCCGCGCAGGTGCGGAATGATCACGCGGTAGCCGCGCTGCGCCAGCAGCGGCGCCACGTCGACAAAGGCGTGGATGTCATAGGGCCAGCCGTGCAGCAGCAGGGCCACGGGGCCGTCGGCCGGGCCCACTTCGGCGTAGCCGACGTTGAGCACGCCGGCATTGATCTGGCGGATCGTGGCGAACGACGTATGCGCACCCGGCGTCACCGGAGCCAGCGCAGCCGCCTTCGACACGCCGGACTGGGCGTGCGCCGAGCTGATCATGCCCAGGTTGGCGGCAGCCAGCGCCAGGCCGGCGGTGCCAAGAAAGTTACGGCGCGGCAAATCGATGGTCTTCTTCATTTCTTCTCCTTTGCGTCTGACGCTAGCAGATGGCTACGTGTCGCTTGGTTTGGCTGGAAAAAGTCGGGTCACGGTGTGATGCAAGTACCGACACACTGGTGTTTAATGCCAGCGCGTGTGCTGCGATATCGACCCGGTGCGACGCGTTGCCGAAACGCACGGTGTCTGAAGCATCGGTGCCGGCACTTGCATCGAACCGGTGAGTTGGCACGAGTCTAGGCACCCGGCGCAAGCCTTGTGTGTCGGTATGCCCGGGTTTTGTATCGCAGTGTATTTGGCGCCGGGCAGCCTGATATGCCGATACAAAAAGGGGCGCCTCGTGCCCCTGCGCTTGTGCCGCCAGGCAGGCCGCCCGAGCGGCCTCGATACGTCTTTGGTATGACATCGCCATGCCGACGCGCTACGGCCGTCGAACCAACGGGCAATGCACAAGCTGGCCGCGTCTGCCTACCATGTGTTCACGGGGCGCGGGCATTCGCCCCTGGGGAGAAAACATGAATCAAGCTAATGGCCTCGAGATCGTCCGCCTGCGCGCGGCGGCATCCGCGCAGATCCAGGATGCCCGGCTGTGGCGCTGGTTTTCAGACCAGATGGAAGAGCACCGGCTGTGCTGCGAGCGCACGCGCGACTGGTGGCGTATCACCATCGCCGGGCGGGAACTCGCGTGCGACCGGTCGTTCGACGTCGCGGTACGCACCGCCTACACGCTGAGCCGGGCGCTGGAAGCGTTGTAGCACCAGGCTGGTGCGTCAAGTAGCGCCGGCTAGAGGCCCGCTTCGACGGCCGGCGCCGTGCGGCCGTTTGCAAATCCACCGAAAGCGCCGATAATTCCGCTTCGCATTAGGCGGGCTGACGTCGGTATCGCGCCGTTTCACGGCAAATTCATCGTGTTCAGTGTGCATCTCCGGCCAGCCCCGGCGGACCGTCCATGAATGCATAGTGAGAGTCGCGATGAACAGCAGTGCCGCCATGTTGCGCCAACCCGAACCCACCGACGATGGGGTCGTCCTCGTGGTCGATGACGACCATGACGTGCGGCAGGCCCTGGCGGGGCTGTTCCGCTCGGTCGGACTTGCCAGCGCGTCGTTTGCCTCGGGCGAGGAAATGCTGATGCACGTCATGCCGGACCGGCCCACCTGCATCGTGCTCGACGTACGGCTGCGTGGCGCCAGCGGACTCGACCTGCAAAGCCATCTCAACGACGCGGGGCGCAGTGCCTCCATCGTCTTCATCTCGGGCTACGGCGACGTGCCGATGACCGTGGCCGCCATGAAGGCCGGCGCGGTCAGCTTTATTCCCAAGCCATTCCGCGAGCAGGACCTGCTGGACGCCGTCAACGAGGCGCTGGAGCGCGACCGCGACCGGCGCCAGGCACGCTCGCAGACGCAACTGCTGCGCGAGCGCTTCGACGCCCTGACCGGCCGCGAGCAGGAAGTCATGCAGCGGCTGGTGCACGGCCTGATGAACAAGGAAGTGGCCGACCAGCTCGGTATCAGCCAGGCCACCGTGAAGATCTATCGCGGCCAGGCCATGCGCAAGATGCAGGCGCGCACCTTTGCCGAACTGATCCTGATGGCGCAGGCGCTGGGCCTGGTGATGAACGCCGCGGCCCAGGTCCCGATCTAGCGCAGCAAGTTCGTCTTCGCCAGTTCCACCAGTTCGTCGGCGCGGCCGTTCACCACGGCCTTGAGCGCCCACAGGCTGAACCCCTTGATCTGCTCGGCCTTCAGCGCGGGCGGCATGGCCAGTTCCTGCGTGTTGGTCACCACATCGAGCAGCGCCGGGCCGTCGTGCTCCAGCATCGATGCCACGGCATCGGGCAGCAGCAACGGGTCTTCCACGCGCTGGGCATGCACGCCCACGGCACGGGCCATGGCGGCGAAATCGGGATTCTGCAGCGATGTGCCCGCCTCCAGGAAGCCCGACGCCTTCATTTCCAGCGCCACAAAGCCCAGCACGCTGTTGTTGAAGATCACCACCTTGACCGGCAGCCGCTGCTGCACCAGCGTCAGGAAGTCACCCATCAGCATCGCAAAGCCGCCGTCGCCGGACAGGCTGATCACCTGCCGGCCCGGATACGCGGACTGGGCGCCGATGGCCTGCGGCAACGCATTGGCCATCGACCCGTGCGCCAGCGAGCCGATCAGCCGGCGTTGGCCGTTCATCTGCAGGTAGCGCGCGGCCCAGATGGTGGGCGTGCCCACGTCGAACGTGAACACGGCATCCTCGGCAGCATGCTCGCTGATGAGCTTCGCCAGGTATTGCGGATGGATCGGGCGCCGCCCGCTGTCGCCGGTAGCCAGGTCGTCGAGTTGCCGGCGGGCGTCGCGGTAGTGCCGCACGCTGGCGTCCAGGTGCGTGCTGTCGGCCTGCGGCCGCAGGCGCGGCTGCAGCGCGTCGAGCGTCGCCGCCACATCGCCCACGAGCCCGAGGTCCAGCCGCGTGCGGCGTCCCAGGTTCTCGGGACGCACATCGACCTGCACCACGCGTGCGCCCTCCGGATAGAACTGGCGGTACGGAAAATCGGTGCCAAGCATGACCAGGGTGTCGCAGTTCTGCATCGCGTGATAGCCCGAGCTGAAGCCGATCAGCCCTGTCATGCCGACGTCATACGGATTGTCGTACTCGATGTACTCCTTGCCGCCCAGCGCATGCACCACCGGCGCCTTGAGCGTTTCGGCCAGCCGCACCACCTGGTCATGCGCCCCGGCGCAGCCTCGGCCGCACAGCAGCGTGGTGCGCTGGCTGCCGGCCAGCAGGTCCGCCAGCGCATCGAGCGATGCGGCGTCGGGCACCACCACCGGCGCAGGCAGCATCATCGAGGCCGGTGCCGACAACGCGGCGGTGGCGGCCTTCAGTGCTACATCGCCCGGAATCACGATGACGGCCACGCCCCGGCGGCCCACGGCGGTGCGGATGGCGGTTTCCAGCACGCCGGGCAACTGCTCGACGCTGGTCACCAGCTCGCAGTAGTGGCTGCATTCGCGGAACAGCTGCTCGGGATGGGTTTCCTGGAAGTAGTTGCGTCCAATCTCGGCGCTCGGGATATGCGCGGCAATGGCCAGCACCGGTACACGCGACCGGTGGCAATCGAACAGCCCGTTGATCAGGTGCAGGTTGCCCGGCCCGCAACTGCCGGCACAAACGGCCAGCTCGCCGGTCAGATGCGCTTCCGCACCGGCTGCGAAGGCCGCCGTTTCCTCATGCCGCGTGTGGATCCAGTCGATGTCACCGCGCCTGCGCAGCGATTCGGTCAGCCCGTTCAGGCTGTCGCCCACCACGCCGTAGATACGGCGGACACCAACGCCATACAGCACCGAGGTGATCAGATCGGCTGCATTTTCCGTGGCCATGCTGTGCTCCTTGTCCGGAGGGATAGTTCAACCTAGCCTACGCGGGCGTGATGCGCCAGGGTTGTGTACCGGTGTGCGGGGTTGTGGATTTGCACAGTGGATCGTTCGTTGCCCTTTGCTTTCTTTGTTTGCTCCCCTCTCCCGCCTTGCGGGAGAGGGGAGCAAGACAATCGAAGCGAGCCAGTCTCACCCCCGCAACGGAATCCCGAACCAGAACCGGCTACCGTGTGGCTCCAATGCGGCAGCCTGCAACTGCCCCTTGTGTGCCTCGATGATCGAGCGGCAGATGGCCAGGCCCATGCCCATGCCGTTGACCTTGGTGGTGTAGAACGGCTCGAACACCTGTTCAGCCAGCGCCTGGCCGATGCCGGTGCCGTTGTCGGTCACGCTCACTTCCAGGCACTGGCCGTCGACGATGCGGGTGGCGATATGCAGCACGCGCGGGCGGTCCAGGATCTCGGCCATCGCATCGATGGCGTTGACCACGAGGTTCAGGATCACCTGCTGCAACTGAATGTCGTCCCCGAACGCGGTGGGCGGGTCGGCATCGAGCGACAGCGTCAACGCAATCTGGCGGCGGTCCACTTCGTTGCGCGAGATGGCCAGGATATGGCGGATGGCCTGGTGGATGTCCACGTTGGCCAGCACGGGTGCCGCGTTGCGCGTCAGCCCCTGCAGGCTGCGGATCATGTCGCCGGCGCGTTGTCCTTCGCTGCGGATGGCCTCCAGGCCCTCGCGCGCGTTGGCGATGTCCGGCGTGGCCCGCGCCAGCCAGCGCAGGCTGGCTCCCGCGTTCGAGACAATCGACATCAGTGGCTGGTTCACCTCATGCGCGATCGACGCGGTGAGCTGGCCCACCGTGGTAGCCCGGGCCACGCGGGCCAGGTCGGCCTGCGCGCTGCGTAGTGCGTCCTCGGACTGACGCCGCGCGGTGATATCGGTGACGGTGCCCACGTAGTCCAGCGCGCCGTTGTCTCCGGGCAGTGGCTTGCCGATGGCGGCCACGTACCGGATCGATCCATCGGCACGGACGATGCGATGCTCCACGCGAACCGTGGCCTGCCGCGCGACCTGCGTTTCGGTGACATGGCGCACCATCTCGCGGTCTTCGGGATGCATGCGCGAGAGAAACACCTCGAATGGTGCTTCGCGCTGGTCGGGGCCGAGTTCGTAGATGCGGCGCAGTTCCTCGGAACCCGTGAAGCGGTCGCGCCGCAAATCCCAGCGCCAGCTACCGGTGTGGCTGACGCTCTCGCCCATGGCCAGCGATGCCTCGCTGGCGCGCAACTCTCGTTCCACCTGCTGGCGGCGCTCGTTCTCGACGAGCAGGTCGTCGTAGAGCCGTGCCGTGCGCAGCGAGATGGCCGCTTGCGACGCGATCAGCTCCAGCACGCGCGTGCGATCCAGCGTGAAGGCGTCGTGGATCAGGCGGTTCTCCAGGTACAGCGCACCGATCACCTCGTTGAGGCGCAGCATCGGGATGCACAGCGCCGAGACATGTGGCGAGGCGAGCTGCCCGAAATAGGGATCGATCGCAAACGGATTGGCGCCCGTCGATGCATCCGCCATGGCCGCCTGCCCGGTGCGTACGGCGGTGTGGAACATGGCCAGCGGCAGCGCGCGGGCCGTGACCGGGTCCTGCGTCAGCCGCACCTGGATGCCGTCGGCCGCGGTGTCGGCGCAGGCTTCGATCAGCGGGCCCTCGGGACGGATACGGATCAGCAACCCGCGCTGCGCACCCGCATATTCAAGCGCGACGGTCATCAGCTTGTCGATCAGCCGGTCCAGCCGGATTTCTTCGCTCAACGCACGCGACGCCTTGATCACGCTCTCGGCATCGAGCGTCTGCGCGCTAGCGCCAAGGTGCCAGGTGCGCGGCGGCGATGCGGCATCGGCGATGTCCGGATGCGCGGCTTCCAGTTGCCGCGCCTTGGCCGTGGCACCCCAACGCAGATAAGCATCGCGCGCATGCCGCCGATGCGCGTTTGCGGCCGATGTCAGCCCCTGCGTGGCGCACAGCGCCGCAGCGCGCTCGTGGGCCATGGCGGCGATCTGCACGAAGCCGTGCGCCGAGGCATGACTGATGGCCTGCTCGTAGCGCGACATCGCACCCAGCACATCGCCTTCCAGCCGTGCCACTTCCGCCTCCACCAGCAAGGCCTT
The DNA here is from genome assembly GCF_022179805.1 of Cupriavidus pauculus. Classification (GTDB taxonomy): domain Bacteria; phylum Pseudomonadota; class Gammaproteobacteria; order Burkholderiales; family Burkholderiaceae; genus Cupriavidus; species Cupriavidus pauculus_E. The sequence goes on from NZ_BPUO01000004.1 coordinate 386,930, forward strand.
GTCGGTGAACGTGTGCGGGTTGGCCTCGGCCCAGCCGCGCAGGCGGCCGGCGTCGGCGCGCAGCGTTTGCCAGCCGGCGGCATCGGGCGAGCCCGGCTGAGCGGCGATGGACAGCGCGCGCAACAGGTGGAAGTCGAGCTGGTGGATATGAGCCGGCGCCGACCAGGCAAACACGGCCGCGTGCTCCAGGCACTGCGCGGCTGTATCGAAACGGCCGGAGAGGAACAGCACAGTCGCCTGGTACACGGACTGCCAGAACTCGAACGTGCTGAGGCGTTCTTCCACCGCGCCCGTGGCTTCGCGTACCACCTCGGCCTCAGGCCAGGACAGCGTGCGCAGCCCGTCGACAAAGCGCTGCTGCAACAACAGGATGGCCTCGACGTCGCCAAACCGGGCCGTGCGGACGAACTGCAGCCCCCGGGCGATTTCGGCCTCCACGTCGTCGAGTACGTCGCCGCGCACCAGCATCGCGGCCGCGATATGGCAGCACTCGTAGCAGGCGGTGGTCACGTCGCCATGCGTGACGCCAGCGGCAAAGCCGGCGCGTGCGCATTCGATGGAATAGGCCAGTGGCTGGGTCCAGACGCTGAGCTGATCCAGCGGCAGCAGCGTGCGCGCCTCGTGTTCGGCGTACCCGGCACGGGTGGCCAGCCGGTGCGCCAGCTCTCCGTAGCGGAAGCCATCGGCATACGCATCGTAGCGGTGGCACACCAGCACGCCGAGCCAGCCCAGCGAGGCCGCCGCCGCCGCGGTCATGCCGTGGCTCAGCGTCAGCCGGATCATCTGGCACAAGCCCGTGAAAGCCAGGTTCTCGTCGGTGAAGCTGGCCGGAATATGCAGCGCCGACAGCAGCCCCATGGCCGCCTCGGTGCGGGCATCGGCCACCTCGGGCAGGGCCAGCAGCGCATCGAGACTGGCGTGGTCGAGGTGCGGCCGGATCTCGGCGTAGAGCGTATCGCACAAGGAGTCGGACGGATGCGGATGCAGGTCGATGCCAAAGCCCCGCAGCCCGTCGATGGCCTGCTCCACGGCCAGCGCATTCTCTGAGCGCCGCAGGTGGATCTCGATCTTGAGCCGGTACACGGCGGCCTGGCGCAGCGGCCCGGCTGGCTGTTCGAGCAGGTCGGTGGTCAGTGCCAGCGCGTCGTCCAGATGCCCCTGCAGGAACTGGCAGTGCGCCTGTTCCTCGCGCAGCGAGTAGGCCAGCCCGTCGGCAGCTGGCACCGGTACATCGGGAAGGCTGACGCGATGCAGCCCGCCTTCGACATAGCGCAGCGCGGCCCCATAGGCGGCGGCGCTGCGCGCCCGTCTTGCCGCGTCCAGGAGCAGCGTGGCCATCTGTCGGGCGTCGTCGATCGATGCCTGCTGCGCGGCGCCCTGCAGCAGCAGGTCGGCGGCGCGGAACAGCAGGTCGTCGCGGGCGTCGGGCCGTACCGACCGGGCCAGCAGGCGCCCGGCGCGCAGGCAGATCGACGCACGTTCGGCGGCATCGATCCCGGCTTGCGCGGCATCCTGGATGCGGTCATGCGCGAAGACGTAGTCGTGCTCCATCAGCATGATCAGGCCGGACGCGCGGGCCGGTGCCAGTTGCGCGTGCAGCGCGCGTTCGCTGATATCGAAAACTTCGCACAGCAGCGCGGTCGACGAACGGCTTCCCAGGCACGCCATGCCGCCCAGCCGCTCGAACGTGTCGGGCGGCAGCCGGTGCAGGCGTTGCAGGCTCAGCGCCGCCACGTTGTCGGTGTAGGCGCGTTGCTCGATGGCGGTGAGGTCGAACTGCCAGCTATCGCCATCGGCCGTGCCGGAGATCAGCCGTTCATCAGCCAGCGTCTGCAGGAACTGCCTGACGAAGAACGGGTTACCCAACGTCTTGAGGTGGACCCGGTGGGCGAGCGACCGCACGGCCGCCGCCGGCATGCGGAAGGCTTCCGCCAGCAGGCTGGCCACGGAATCCACTGTCAGGTTGTCCACGGCGATCTGCTGGACGTGCGCGGACTGTCGAGGCGTTGCCAGCAGCGAGATGCCGGGCGTCGGAGCGCTGCAGACCAAAAGCCACGGTAACGGCGGCGACATGTCCGCCAGCCGCGCGAGCAATGCCTGCGAGGGCTGGTCGAGCCACTGGACGTCGTCCATCAGCAGCACGAAGGGCAGGTCCGGTTGCGCGAAGGCCTGGATCAGCCGGCGCAGTGCGATATCGACGTGGACGTCGGCGTCCGCGCCTTGCGATGCGGGCGCCGCCGGAAAGTCGTCGACCAGCAGGCGCAGCGCCGGGGCAACGCGCGCCGCCACGCGGCCGTAGTTGCCCAGCGCCTGCCCAAGGCGTACTTGCCATGTCCGAACGGCGTCGTCGGGCAGGGCCAGGATCCGATGCACGAGGCCGCCGAATGCAGTGGCCAGCGCGGCGTACGGCACGTCTTGCTGGGAGCGGTCTGCCTTGCCGATGGCGGCATGTACGCCACGCGTCTGCAACGTCTGCACAAACGCTTGCAGCAGCGCGCTCTTGCCCACACCCGATGGCCCGGTCGCCACCACCACGGCAGGCTTGCCGGTGGCGGCCACGCTGGAGAGCGCATCGTCCAGGCGCGCAAGTTCCGCATGGCGCGCGTAGAGGCGGTCGGGCAGTTCGAGCCCGGCGGACAGGTCGCGCTCGCCGGGCTCGAACGGTTCGATACGGTGGTGCGCGCCCCACGCCTGCGCGCATCGCGCCAGATCGGCATGCAGGCCGGCGGCGGTCTGGTAGCGGCGCGACGGCGCCTTCTCCAGCAGCTTGAGCACGATGCGCGACAGCATCGGGGGTACGCCGGGCTCCAGCGCGTCGGGCGGCTGCGGCGTACCGGCGACGTGGCCGTGTATCCATTCGCCCATGTCGTCCGGGTTCCTGACGCCAAACGGCAACTGGCCGGTCAGCAACTGGTACAGCACCACGCCCAGCGAATAGAGGTCGCTGCGCGCATCGATCGTGCGCCCGGTGCGGCCCGTATGTTCGGGCGACATGTAGGCCGGCGCCTCGCCGGCCAGCATGGTCACGGCGGGCCGGCTGGCCGCCGGTTGCGAAGCGTGCGTGGCCATGCCGAAGCGGCCGATGCGGCATCGTCCCGTGTCATCGACGAAGAGACTGCAGGGCGTGATCGCGCGATGCAGCATGCCGCAGTCGTGCGCGGCTTTCAGCGCCGCAGTGGCGCCAAGTGCCACCGCCAGCGCACGCGTGACGCTGGGGCGCTGCGGCAGCAGCGCGGACACCGGCATGCCGTACAGGTCGTCGTAGACCGATGCCACACCGTGGCGATAGCGGGTCAACGCACGCGGCACCAGCGCCCATTCGGCGCGCAGCAGGCCCCGCAATGCGTACTCGGTTTCAATGCGGCGCGCGGCGTCGGCTTCCACCTGGAGCGACGCGGCATGCGTCACCATGACGGTACTGCCTGTGCGGGGGTGCGTGCCGCGAGAGAACGCGACGATGCCGTCCTGCAGGCAGGGCTCGAAGTGGAAATCGTCGAGGGGAAAGGCGTTGGTCAGGCCGGTGGCGTCGGTCGTCATGGTGCGGCGTCCCGGGGGCAAGCGTCAGCCTCCGGGGCGCATCTGCAAAGCGTTTTCGATGCAGTCGATGATATCCGTATCCTGGAACGGCTTGTTCAGGAAACAGGCGGCGCCGGCATCGCGCGCGCGTTGTTCGTAGCCTTCCTGCGCAAAGGCCGTCATGAAGATCACCGGCATCCGGTGGCCGTTGGTGCGCAGCGCGTCGCACAGGGCAAAGCCGTTCATCCCGGGCATCTGCACGTCGGTGATCACGCAATCGATGTCACCGATCGAGGGAGACTGCAGCAATTCGGGGCCGCCGCCGTAGAGTTCCACGGCCATGTCGAGCGAGCGCACCAGTCGGCCCATGGCATGCCGGACGGAAACGTCGTCGTCGACAATGGCAATCACGGGGGTGGCAGTCACACGAGTTCCTTGAATAGTCGAAAGCGGCGGCATACCTGCCACCGCTTTGCCCAAAGCATAATCTCGCTGGCCACCGGTCGACATCATACGGTGGTATTGTCAGCGCGCCGCCGACATGCGCCGCTGACGTGACCACCGTGGCCCGCGCGTAAACCGACAAGGATATTCGGTTTCCGATACGCTCCGCCACCAATCGGAGCGTACCCATACCAAGGTATTAGTGACGCTCCGAGCGTGGCATCGGCGTCAGAAGTTGTGCCGCATGCCCAGTGCGAACGTCTGCGGATCGGCGCCAGCGCTCACACCCAGCTCGTTGATCGCGAAGTCGTAGATCGCGTTGCGCTTGTTGTTGATGCGGCTGTAGTACGCAAACAGCGCTGTGCGCTTTGACAGCGGATAGTCGTAGCCCACCGTGAACTGCGTGGCGCCCGTCTCGGACCCGCTGCGGAAAAAGCCCACCGTCTCGGTGGAAGATCCGGTGCCGTTGGCGGCCAGCGCAAAGCCCACGCGCACGCTGCCCGGCCCCAGCTGCTGCACCAGCGACGCGTAGTAGCCGTTGCGCTGCAGGTCGCCGCTGTCGGTGCGGTAGTGCAGGTGCTCGTAGACGGCCGAGATACGCGTGCCCTGGAACAGCTGGTAGGCCACGCCTACCTTGAGCGCATCGTCGTTGCGGCCGGCGGCCTGGTAGTGCTGGTGGATCTCGTAGGCGACGGTGGCATTGAGCGGCCCCTTGTCGTAGACCAGCGCGGCCGAGTACAGCGCCGGATTGCGCGCCACCGTGGTCTTTTCCTCGGGCAGGCCCCAGCCCAGCCAGACGCTGACGCCGGCCAGTTGCGGCGAGCGGTACTGCAGGATGTTCTTCTGGCGCCGGTCGAACGAACTGGTGTCCTGCACGTTGTCCGAGCTCGACGTGGAGCCGTTGCCCATCAGCGCCATGTACCCCGCCGTGGTGGGGTAGTACGGGTCGTAGGCCATGGTCGCCTCGGTGTAAGGCGTATGCCAGTGCCCCATGAACAGCAGCCCGTAGTCGCCCTGCAGCCCGATGCGCGAGTTGCGCGTGGCAATGCCGCCCTGGCCGTTGTCCACCGACAGGTTGCTTTCGATCTGCCACAGCGCCTTCAACGAGCCGCCCAGGTCTTCCTCGCCGCGCAGGCCCCACACCGACCGGTTGTTGGTCTGGCGCACCACGCTGCCCAGCGACGTGCCATCGGTGGCGGTGCTGGCGCGCGAATACTCGATGGCCGTGTTCAGGCGGCCATAGATCGTGACGGTGCCGGCCGCGCCGGCGCACGCCGGCGCCAGCAGGGCGGTGGTCAGCGCAAGCTGCTTACTGTGCCACTTACTGCGTCGCATCGGTCTTCCCGTCGTCGCGCGCCGCCAGCGTCGGCCCCGGCGTGCCCGTGATCTTGGGCACGCACTCCGAATGGAACCAGGCCACCGTCACCGGCTCACCTGCGATCATGCGCTTGATGGGCGGCACCACCTGTTCGCCGATCAGCATGCCAAGCAGGCCGATCAGCGCCACGGCCGGCGGCGCGGGAGAGCGCACCTGCATCAGTGCATAGATGATGCCGACCAGCACGCCGGCGCCCAGGGATACGAGATAGATCTTCATGATGACTTCTCAACAGTAACTTCAGACAGGTGACGATGCCGGGGGCGTGGCCGGCAGGCCCACGCCAAGCAGGTGCCGCACGCGCGGCGGCTCGCTGGCCACGTGGTAGCGCGCCACGTCGCGCTGCAGGTCGGCATCGGCATTGGGTACGCGGCGATGCTGGCGCAGGTGTTCGGCCCACGACTCCACCAGGAACCACTCGGTCAGCAGTTCGGGGTTGGCCGGGTCCTCCATGACGCCCCAGTTGAAGGCGCCGTCGCGCAGGCGCTCTTCCTTCAGGCCGTGCACGGCGCGCAGGAATGCGTCGCGGCTTGCCGCCGGAATGCAGTACTCGATCAGGATCATGACCGGGCCGCGATCGTGGGCGATCTCGTCGGCCATTTCCGGCTCGGGCCAGTGGCGTGCCGGGCCCAGGTCCTCCTCGCCGCGCGGCAGTCGTACGCGGTGCAGCAGCAGCGCGGCCACCACCAGGCCGACGGCGGCGATCAGCAGCGCATGGGGCGTGCCCATGGCCTGGGCCACGAAGCCCCACAGCAGGCTGCCACCCGCCAGCGCGCCGTTGAACACCATCTGGTAGACGGCCAGCGCGCGGCCACGTACCCAGTTGGGCAGGATGGCCTGCGCCGCGCCGCCCAGCGTGGTCAGCGCCATGATCCAGGCCGCGCCAAGCACGAGCAGCAGCGGCAACGCCAGCCAGACCGGCGGTGCGAACGACAGGCCGGCCATGACGGCGGCGGTGGCGATGGCGGACACCAGCACCACGCCGTCGCCGTCGAGCCGCCTCTGCAATGCGGGCATCGTCAGCGCACCCATGATGGCGCCTGCACCAACCGCGCCCAGCAGCACGCCATAGAGACCGGCGCCGCCGTGCAGCAGTTGCTTGGCGACCAGCGGCAACAAGGCCCACACGCTGCTGCCGAACGCGAAGTGCACGGCCGCGCGCAACAGCACCACATGGAGCTTGCTGTGGGCGCGTGTGAAGCGCAGCCCGGCACGGAAGGCGCTGAAGAAATGCTCGCGCAGCGGATCGGCGGGCTGCGCGGGACGCTTCCACCAGATCAGCGCGGCAATCACGAACAGATAACTCAGCAGGTCGGCGCCATAGGTGGCGGCGGCACCGAATGCGGCCAGCAGCAGGCCGCCCGTGGCCGGGCCGATGGCGCGGGCGATATTGACGCCCAGTGCGTTGAGCGCCACGGCCTGGCGCAGCGTGCTGGGGGGCACCAGCTCCGGCACGATCGACTGCCACGTCGGCCCCATCATCGCGGCGCCGATACCGCCGGCAAACGCCAGCGCAATCAGGATCTCGATCGTCAGGCCGTTATGCCAGGACAGGAACGCCAGCGTGCCGCTGACCGCTGCCAGAGCGATCTGGATCACGATCAGGAAGCGGCGCCGATCCAGGATGTCGGACAGCACGCCGGCCGGAATGGCCAGCAGGAAGACCGGCAGCGTGGCCGCGGCCTGGATGGTGGCCACGGCGGCGGGCGACGACGACAGGTCGGTGGCCAGCCACGCGCTGGCCACGTCGCGCATGAAGCTGCCGACGTTGCCGAGAATGGTGGCCGCCCAGAGGACGGCGAAGGTCGTTTGCGCCAGTGGCGCGAACGAGCCGACGGACTTGGGTTGCGATGCAGCCTGCGTCATGCCCGGCTCCGCAGGTCATGCCATGCCACCAGCACGAAGCCGCCGACCAGGCCCAGATGTTCGAAGAACGCGTTCATCAGCATGAACTGCGCTTCGGGCGGCGCACTCCAGAAACGGTTGGCCATGAACGTGGCCGCCAGCGTGAACACGGCCAGCGCCAGCGCGCCAAGCCAGCGGAACACACCCAGCAGGATCATGGCCGGCGCGGCCAGTTCCAGTGCAATGGTGGCGGCGGCAAGCGGCACGGCCGGTGCCAGGCCAAAGTGCTGCATCTCGGCGACCGCGCCGGAGAAATCGAACAGCTTGACGAGCCCGCCTTGCAGGTACGCCGCGCAAAGCAGCAGCAGGGCGATCCAGTGCAGCCAGCGGGGCAGCCGGTGCGCGGGGGCGCCGGAAGCGGCCATTGGGGAAAAGGATGATTGCATGGTGGGAGCTCCAGGGGCGAAGATGGGTGCAGCGAAACAGGGTGATGCGAACAGGGTGATGCGAACAGGGTGATGCGCGGTTGTTCGGTTTTTGCTCCCCTCTCCCACGCAGTGGGAGAAGGGCTGGGGGTGAGGGCCGGGCGCGTCAAATTGCTGACTGGTTGGCAAGCAGAACCTCGATGCCCTCACCCCCAACCCCTCTCCCGCCGTGCGGGAGAGGGGAGCACATATGGTGGGTCTCCCGCCATGCGGGAGAGGGGAGAAACAATCAGAACGCCCAGCAAGAACAGCCCAGCGCGCCCCAGAACGTGCTTTCGTCCGACGTCGGTGCGCTCGTGGTCCACGCCTTGGCATGCGCGTGGCCGTGCACGCCGCATGAGCTGGCGCAGCCGCAGGCGGTGTTCATCGCCAGCTTGGCCTGCGCGGTCGGGCGCGGCTGGTACTTGCTGCCGTGGCGAGCGGGCGACCAGTCGGGCATGGCCGGCGGAATGTTGGGCGAGTGCTTGCCGAATTCGCTATCGCCGTAGACCACCTTGCCGCCCAGCACCGTCATCACCGACGTGATGTCCTGGATGTCGTCGCCCGGCACGCTGAAGTAGTCGGCCGACAGCACGGCCAGGTCGGCGAGTTGGCCGCTCTTGATCTGGCCCTTCTTGCCTTCTTCCGACGAGAACCACGTATTGGCTTCGGTCCACAGGCGCAGCGCCGTTTCGCGATCCAGCAGGTTGGCTTGCGGATACATCGACATGCCGCCCACGGTCTTGCCCGTGGTCAGCCAGTACAGCGACACCCACGGGTTGTACGATGCCACGCGCGTGGCATCGGTACCGGCGCCCACCTTCACGCCCTTTTCCAGCATCTTCTTGACCGGCGGCGTCGCCTCGGCGGCGCGTGCACCGTAGCGCTCCACGAAGTACTCGCCCTGGTAGGCCATGCGGTGCTGCACGGCGATGCCGCCGCCCAGTGCCGCGATGCGGTCGATATTGCGGTCGGAAATCGTCTCCGCGTGGTCGAAGAACCAGTTCAGGCCGTTGAACGGCACGTCCTTGGCCACCTTCTCGTAGACGTCCAGCGCACGCGTGATGGTTTCGTCGTAGGTGGCATGCAGGCGCCACGGCCAGCGCTTCTCGGCCAGCAGGCGGATTACCGGTTCGAGATCGGCTTCCATCGATGGCGGCATGTCGGGACGCTCCACGCGGAAGTCCTCGAAGTCGGCGGCCGTGTACACCAGCATCTCGCCGGCGCCGTTGTGGCGGTACAGGTCATCGCCCTGGCCCGGCTTGACGGTCGACGTCCAGGTCTTGAAGTCGCTCAGTTCTTCCTTGGGCTTCTGCGTGAACAGGTTGTAGGCCAGGCGCACCGTGAGCTGGCCGTCGCGGTGCAGTTCCTCGATGATGTTGTAGTCCTCGGGGTAGTTCTGGTATCCGCCGCCGGCATCGATCACGCCGGTTACGCCCAGGCGGTTCACTTCGCGCATGAAATGGCGCGTGGAATTCTTCTGGTATTCCGGCGGCAGCTTCGGACCCTTGGCCAGCGTGGCATACAGGATCGTCGCGTTGGGCTTGGCCAGCAGCAGGCCGGTGGGGTTACCCGCCTTGTCGCGGATGATCTCGCCGCCCGGCGGGTTTGGCGTGTCCTTGTTGTAGCCCACAGCGCGCAGCGCGGCGCCGTTCAGGATGGCACGGTCGTACAGGTGCAGGATGAACACGGGCGTGTCGGGTGCCGCCGCGTTCAGTTCCTCGATGGTCGGCAGGCGCTTTTCCACGAACTGGTGTTCGGTGAAGCCACCCACCACGCGCACCCATTGCGGGGCGGGCGTACGGGCAACCTGGTCCTTGAGCATGCGCATGGCGTCGGCCAGCGACCGCACGCCGTCCCAGCGCAGCTCCATGTTGTAGTTCAGGCCGCCACGAATGATGTGCATGTGGCTGTCGATCAGCCCTGGAATGGCCCGCCGGCCATTCAGGTCGATCACCCTGGTACCGGCTGCCGCGAGCTTCATGATCTCGTCGCGCGTACCCACGCCGATGAAACGGCCGTCCTGGATGGCAACGGCATCAGCCTGGGGGTTGGACTTGTCTAGGGTGGTGAACTTGCCGTTGACAAGGATGAGATCGGGAGTCGGGGTCGGTGACATGGCGAAAAGCTCCGAAGAAGCTGCCGCCCCAAGGGCGGCAGCCGAGGCGATGAATTGCCGGCGGGTTACTGACATGGGGTCTGTTCGCTCGGGCTTCAGGCGTTCAGGAAGGCCAGCAGGTCGGCGTTGACCTGGTCGGCGTTGATCACGCACATGCCGTGCGAGGCGCCCGGGTACACCTTCAGCGTGGCGTTCTTGACGATCTTGGCGGTCAGCTTGCCGGCGTTGTCGATCGGCACGATCTGGTCGTCTTCACCATGCAGCACCAGCGTGGGCACGTCGAACTTCTTCAAGTCGGCCGTGTAGTCCACTTCCGAGAATTCCTTGATGCACAGGTACTGGCCCAGGATGCCGCCGGTCATGCCCTGCGCCCAGAACGCGTCGATGGTGCCTTGCGAAACCTTGGCGTTCGGACGGTTGAAGCCGAAGAACGGCACGGCCAGGTCCTTGTAGAACTGCGAGCGGTTCTCGGCAACGCCCTTGCGGATGTTGTCGAACACTTCGAGCGGCAGGCCGTTCGGGTAGGCGGCGCTCTTGGCCATGGTCGGCGGCACCGCGCCGATCAGCACGGCCTTGGCCACGCGCTTCGTGCCATGACGGCCGATGTAGCGCGCCACTTCGCCGCCGCCGGTGGAGTGGCCCACCAGCGTGGCGCCCTTGATGTCCAGTGCGTCGAGCACGGCGGCCAGGTCGTCGGCGTAGGTGTCCATGTTGTTGCCCTGCGCCGGCTGGTCCGAGCGGCCATGGCCACGGCGGTCATGGGCGATCACGCGGAAGCCCTTCTGCACCAGGAACAGCATCTGGGCGTCCCAGGCGTCGGCGTCGAGCGGCCAGCCGTGCGAGAACACCACCGGACGGCCCGAACCCCAGTCCTTGTAGAAGATGCGCGTGCCGTCCTTGGTCGTCACGAAGCTGCCGCCTTGCTTGTTCTGGCGGCCGGCAGCCTGCGCGGCTTCGGCGACGCCCGGCGTCAGCGCGGCCATCGATGCCACCGACGCGGCTGCCGCGCCGACGGTGCTGCCAACCAGCAGCTTGCGGCGCGAGGCGTCGGGTTGGTTGGCTTGTTCGGCTTGTTGGGGGGCGAGGTTCGACATGATTTCTACCTTCCTGCAAAAAGTTGATTCGGTTTTTTTGATTGATGTAAACGGTGGTGTCTGGCTCGTTGCCACCGTTCTATGCTGCGGGTGCTGCGATGGGGTGAACTTTAGCGGCCAGCATGAGCCCATTGCCGCACTCATGCTGTACATTTTGTTCAAAAAATTAGAATGATGTCTGGATGGCTCAGCGAGCGGGCACCGGAGCGATCGAATCGTGCGCCGTGGTGGTGCGCTGCGCGGCCTTGTGGACCATCGTGTAGGCGTAGTCGACACCCATGCCGTAGGCACCCGAGTGTTCCTTGACCAGCTTCATCACGGCGTCGTAGGTGTCGCGGTGGGCCCAGTCGCGCTGCCATTCCAGCAACACCTGCTGCCAGGTCACGGGCACCACGCCGGCCTGCACCATGCGCTGCATGGCGTAGTCGTGGGCTTCCTTGCTGGTGCCGCCCGAGGCGTCGGCCACCATGTAGATCTCGTAGTCGCCTTCCAGCATCGCGCACAGCGCGAACGTGGTGTTGCAGACCTCGGTCCACAGGCCGGCCACTACCACCTTCTTGCGGCCGTTGGCCTTCAGCGCGTCACGTACCTTCTGGTCGTCCCACGAGTTCATCGAGGTACGTTCCAGCGTCTTGGCGTCCGGGAAGACATCGAGGATCTCCGGGTACGTGTAGCCCGAGAACGACTCGCTTTCCACGGTGGTGATGGTGGTCGGCACATTGAAGATCTTCGCGGCCTTGGCCAGGCCGACGACGTTGTTCTTCAGCGCCTGGCGGTCCATCGACTGCACGCCAAAGGCCATCTGGGGCTGGTGATCGATGATGATCAGCTGGCTGTTCTGCGGCGTCAGCACTTCGAGCTTCGGGTTGGACATGGTGTGGCTCCTTGAAACGAAGAGTTGGGCGAAGCACGGGGGGCAGCCGCGGCGGCTGGCGTGTCCCGCACCGATTGCATCGCGCCGCCATGGCAAGGCATGGGCGATGCAACCCGACGCAAGACTAGACGGGGCTTGCGAATGGAGCCATCGAACCATCGTATTAGCGCATCCGTGTTTCGGATGACTGGCGGCGCCACGGAATCGGCGCCTGACCGGGCGCAGGGGCCAACGGTGCGGGGCGGCAGGGGCAAACGGGAGGCGTATCCCGGTGTACACAGACGGCGGCGCCATACGCTCTTGGTATGGGTTCGGCATTCCGCGCTGGCTGGCGGTGGGCGGCGGGGTGCTTGTCCACTCAGCCGATGGTATGGGTGGCGCAGCGTCCGCCGCTGTGCTGAAATGCGGGGCGGCGCCATTGACCGGCGCCAACACCCTATTGGAGAACCAAAGCCGTGACTTCCCAGAGCGGGGACCTTGCCGATACCGGCGTGGCCGACGAATCGATGGTACTGATCGTCGACGACGACGCCATGCTGCGTGCCGGCCTTGGCAACCTGTTCCGTTCAGTGGGAATGCCGGTGGCGCTGTTCGGGTCGGCGGCCGAGCTGCTGGAGTTCAAGCTGCCGGACGTACCTAGCTGCCTGGTGCTCGACGTACGGCTGCGCGGGCCCAGCGGGCTGGACCTGCAGACCCGGCTGGGCCAGATGGGGGTGCATATCCCGATCATCTTCATGACCGGCTACGGCGACATTGCGATGACGGTCACGGCCATGAAGGCTGGCGCCGAGGATTTCATGGCCAAGCCGTTCCGCGACCAGGACCTGCTGGATGCGGTGTCGGCGGCCATCGAGAAAGACCGGCTGCGCCGGCGGGGGTTGCGCCGCGTGGACGAGATCCGTGCCCACTACGCCACGCTGACGCCGCGCGAGGCCGAAGTCATGGGCATGGCCGTGTCGGGATTGCTCAACAAGCAGATTGCCGGCGAGATCGGCATCAGCGAGGTCACGGTGAAGATCCATCGTGGCCAGGCCATGCGCAAGATGCACGCGCGCACATTTGCCGACCTGGTGCTGATGGCCCAGCAGATCGGCCTCTGTCGCGCCGAGCAGTAAGTTCAGGGCCGGCTCCGGCCCGCTTCTTCGTATCCCACTGTGTCTGGCGCCGTGCTTTCCTACGGTAGCTGACAGGAAGCAAGCCCGCGCGATACGCCACCGATACACGGTATCGGTGAAATGGGGCCTCCACTAGCCATTGTTCGAGTACGGAGGATTCCCATGACGACGATTCGCCCCATGAAACCTGTTCGCCTTGTTGCTGCCACGCTGCTGATGCTGGGCGCGGGGCTGTTGCAGGCCGCGCATGCGCAGGCGCCCGGCATCCATCGCACCGATCTTGTGCAGCAGGCGATCTCGGTGCCCGGCAATGAGGCTGTGCAGGTCCGCGTGGATTTCGATGCTGGCGCCTTCGCGCCCGCGCACACGCATCCGGGCGAGGAAGTGGCCTATGTGCTGGAAGGCACGCTGGAATACCGGCTTGAAGGCCGCGCCCCAGTGACGCTGAAGGCCGGCCAGGCGCTGTTCATTCCGTCAGGCGTGGCGCATTCCGCGCGTAACGTGGGCACCGGCAAGGCGTCGGAGCTGGCCACGTACATCGTGAAGCAGGGCGCGCCGCTGGTTGAACTGAAGAAGTAAGGCGCAAGCAGAGGCGCGGCTCAGCCGAACTTGCGCGCCGCGTCCAGCGCCAGGCCCGAACCGATACCGCCAAACAGGTCGCCTTCCACACGACGCGCGCCGGGCAGCAGGCGTGCCAGTTGCTCGCGCAGCATCGGCACGCTGCTGGAGCCGCCCGTGAACAGGATGGTGTCGACGCCATCGGCGGGCACGCCCGCCGTCTTCAGCATGCCTTGCACGGTGCTGGCCGTCTTGCTCACGAGTTTGTCGATGGACTGGTCGAAGTCCTCACGCGTGATATCGAGCGTGGTGTCCGGCGCAATGCGTGCCAGGTCCATCGTGGTCAGCGTGTTTTCGGACAGCGCGATCTTGGCGGCCTCCACCTGGATGGCCAGCCAGTGGCCGGCACGTTCCTTGATCAGCCTGATCAGGCGGTCGAGCTTCTCGGTGTCGGCCGCGTCGCGGTAGTTGTCCATCACGATGGCCCACGCTCGGCGCGTGTAGATCAGGTTGATGGTGTGCCAGCTGGCCAGGTCGAAATACTGGCCGGACGGCATGGCCTTGCCGTTGCGCAACTGGCTGTTCAGCCCCAGCAGCGGCATCACGCTGGCCAGGCTCAGTGCACGGTCGAAATCGGTCCCGCCGATATGCACGCCGCCGTTGGCCAGGATGTCTTCGCGGCGGTCGATCTTCTTCGCGCGTTCCGGCGACAGCCGCACCAGCGAAAAGTCCGATGTACCACCGCCAATATCCGCCACCAGCACCAGTTCCTCGCTGCTGATCCCGGCCTCGTAGTCGAAGGCCGCGGCAATCGGCTCGTACTGGAACGCAATGTCCTTGAAGCCCGCGTCACGCGCGATCTCGGCCAGCGTGTCCTCGGCCAACTTGTCGGCGACGGGGTCCTCGTCGATGAAATGCACCGGGCGTCCCAGCACGGCGGCACTGAACTGTCGGCCGGCGACGCGTTCGGCACGGCCCTTCAGCTCGCCGATGAAATGCGCGAGCAGCTTGCGGAACGGCATGGCCTGGCCCATGACCTCGGTGCTGTCGTCCATCATCGACGTGCCCAGCAGGCTCTTGAGCGACCGCATCATGCGGCCTTCGTAGCCGGCCAGGTAGTCGGCCAGCGCCGCGCGGCCGTAGCTGACCAGCGGGTCTTCGGCGTGGAAGAAGATCACGGACGGCAGCGTGGACTTGCCGTCTTCCAGCGGCAGCAGCGTGGGCATGCCGGGCCGGAGCCAGCCGACGGTGGAGTTGGACGTGCCGAAGTCGACGCCGCAAGCGTTTGTGGTCATGTAAATCAGGGGTTCAGGTGCAGCGGAAGGCAGACGGCGCGCGACAGGTGCCGCCGTTGCGCGGGGCGTTATTGTAGGGGTTTTCCTGGCGTCGGGTTGAAACGCACAGCGCGGCCATCCATCGGGGATCACCCCATGCGGGTTTGTGCCAACTGTTCTCCACACGGCCGTTGCAGTCTACTGAAGCTGCAGGTTGCAGTGTGACCGACGGGTGCTTCCGCACCGGCCGGCCGTTTGGAAAACCGACTGGAGACAATACCATGGTGACCAAGCAGGACGAATCACGCATTTTCCACGAACTGCTGGCGCTGGCCACGCTGGAGGCACTGGGCGGCGCCATCGCACTAGGGTTCGTATTCAATCTGCTCACATGAGCCCCCACGGCGAGAGGGGCCGCACGGGCCGCGGATGCGGCTACGACGGCCCCTCTTGCATGACCGGCGCCTGACAGCGGCGCCTCGATCCGCCTCCCGGCAGCGTTGCCGGAACCCCACTAGAATGGCGCATCGCCTGGCAAGGTGCCGGGCTGGACCTGGGAGTCGAAGATGCGAATTCTGGTAGTTGGCGCGGGCGCCATTGGCGGATATTTCGGTGCGCGGTTGCTGCAGGCCGGGCGTGATGTCACGTTCCTGGTGCGGGCGCGGCGTGCCGCCCAACTGGCCGAGCATGGCCTGCGCGTCAAGAGCCAGCAAGGCGACCTGCATATCGCCAAGCCCCCCATCGTCCTGTCCGAACAGATCCGCGAGCCGTACGACGTGGTGCTGCTGAGCTGCAAGGCGTATGACCTTGACAGCGCCATGGATGCCATCGCCCCGGCAATGGGCCCGGACACCGTGATCGTGCCGATGCTCAACGGCATGCGCCACCTGGACCAGCTAGATGCCCGCTTTGGCGCCGCGCGCGTGATGGGCGGCCGCTGCATGATTTCTTCCACGCTCGACGAGCAGGGCACCATCCTGCATCTGTCGGCATTCCACGTGCTGTCGTTTGGCGAACGCCCGGCGGGCAACACGCCACGCGCGCAGGCGCTGGCCGAAGCGTTCGGCAACGCCGGCTTCGACGTGCAGCGCAGCGACGCGATGCTGCACGACATGTGGGAAAAATGGTTCTTCCTGGCCACGCTGGCAGCGTCCACCTGCCTGATGCGCGCCACCGTCGGCGACATCCTGGCTGCCCCGCGCGGCCGCGAAACCATCGACGCGCTATTGCAGGAATGCGCGTCGATTGCGGTGGCCAATGGCTACCCGGTACGCGATCCGGCGCTGCAGCAGGCGCGCAACACGCTGTTTGCCGATGGGTCGCCGCTGATGGCGTCGATGCTGCGTGACGTGGAGCGCGGTGCCGCCATCGAGTCGGACCAGATCGTGGGCGACCTGATCGCGCGCCGTGGCAGCGTGGCGGCACCGACGCTGACCCTGGCGCTGACCAACCTCAAGGCCTACGAGGCCCGCCGCGCACGCGGCTAATGGGCTGACGCCACCGGCTCAGGACACGCTGGCCTGTGCCGTGCGTGTCTGCAGCCACGACAACAGATCCGCCGCCGGCATGGGCCGCGCCAGCAGGTAGCCCTGCATGGCGTGGCAGCCGATGCCGATCAGCGTCTGCCGGTCGGCCTCGTGTTCCACGCCTTCGGCCACCACTTCGAAGCCGAACGACCGGCCCAGCGCCAGTACCGCGCGCATCAGGTCTTGGTTGCGCGATGAGCGGGCGATGTCGGTGATGAAGCTGCGGTCCACCTTCACGCAGGCCGCGCCAAGCTGGCGCAGCGCGCCCAGCCCCGAGTAGCCCACCCCGAAGTCGTCCAGCGCGATGGTCACGCCGGCATTGGCCATGTTGGCGAGCTTGCCCTGCACGGCTACCACGTCGAGCGCCACTTCCTCGGTGATCTCCACGGTCAGCATGCCGGGTTCGATCTTGCATTCGTCCAGCGTGGTCAGCAGCAGGGTGTCGATATCCACCTGGGCCATTTCGCGTGGCGACAGATTGATGGCGATCGGGATGCGCGGGCCGCCCTCGGCCTCCAGCGCCTTCGACATCCGGCACACCTTCGACAGCGTGGCGCGCAGCAGCGTCTCGGACAACCCCGAGGCCGCTGCCACCGACACCAGCTCCGGCGGTGGTACCCAGCCATGGCGGGCGTGCTTCCAGCGCAGCAGGGCTTCCAGGCTGCGCACCTGCGTGCCGCCTTCGCCAAAGATCGGCTGGAACCAGACTTCGAGCTTGTCGTCGGACAGCGCGCGCGGCAGGTCGCGCTCGATATCGCGCTGCATCTGCAGATGCCGGTGCAGGTCTTCGTCGAAAACGTAGCAACCGTTGCGGCCGGTGCGCTTGGCGGCGTACAGCGCGGCATCGGCAAACAGCAGCATGTCGTCCAGGCTGATGTCGGGCCCTTTGCAGATGCCAATGCTGATGCCCAGGGCGCAATACTCGTACCCATCCAGCGGCTGGCGCACCGCTTCGATCAGCCGCGCGGCCAGCGACGACGGGCAATCCGACGCCGCGAACGGATCGTAGAGCAGCATGAATTCGTCGCCGCCCATGCGGCCCACCAGCATGTCCGGCCCCGCCACGGCTTCGAGCCGGCGGGCCACCTCGCGCAGCACGCCGTCGCCGGCCTTGTGGCCGAACGCATCGTTGATGAGCTTGAAGCCGTCCAGGTCGAGCAGCAGCAGGCAATGCCGCCCGCTCATGCCGTTGGCAAAGCGCTTGTTGGCGCGGTCGAAGAAGCCGCTGCGGCTCAACAGCCCGGTCAGCGGGTCCAGGCTGGCCAGCGTCCACATCTCGTCGGCGCGGTTCACCGCGTGGTCATGCGCGATGCGCAGCGAATCCTGCAGCGCCGTGGCTTCGTTCTTGAGACGGATCGAATGCCGGATCTGCCGTTCACTTTCAAGCGTGCACCGGATCAGTGCCGCCAGGTAGAGCACCGTCGTGCCGGCCAGCCAGTACTTGTCGAAGTTGCCGAACCAGAACAGGCACGCGGCGGCCGACAGCAGCGGCGGTGTGATGAAGCACAGGGGAATGCGCGCGTACGCAAAGCCGTGCGTGACCGCACCGGCCGTGATGCCGCAAACGACGGTCAGGTAGAACAGCGTTTGCGGCGACGTATAGCCGTCGCACAGCACGGGAATCGTGGCCCACGTCAGGCCGGACAGCAGGGCCAGCGTGCAATGGATGCGCAGGTGCCGCGTCACCGTGGCCGCCACCCTGGCATCGTCACCGCGAGCGGCAATGCCCGCGCGGGTCACCGGCACCTGGCACATCCAGATCCGCAGCACGTTCCAGAGCAGCGATACCAGGAACCACGCACCCGCCGTGGCGCCGCGCCCGGCATGCCAGGCCACGGCCAGCACGCACAGGCCCAGGATGATGTTGATCGGGATCGACAGCCGTACCGTGCGGCGCACGGCCAGCAACTGGTCATGCCGTGTGAGTCGCGCCTGCGATGCATCGAGGGCGCCAGCAGTCATGCCGGCGGCTCCATCGGACGCACGCAGGGTGTTCAGCGCTCCGCCAGCGCTATTTGTTGTTTTCATGGGTTCATGCCCACCGCCATCCGTGCGAAACACGCATGGGGTCTTCCGCGTCCAGAATTACCCGGTTCCTGCCGTTTTTGTGTTTTGACTCCGTCGCAGTGCCAGCCGGCACGATGACGGGTTCATGAACCGTGGTGCCGTCAATTTCCGCGACGCCGGCATGTCCCCGAAATCCAGCGTCGAAAACGGCGAGTATAGGTCCAAACGTGTGCCGCGCCGGAACGATTGCGTCCGGGCCGCGCGTCACGCGTCGGGCGCCGGCTTGCCGTGCTGCTGCCAGAACGCCAGGAAATCGGCCACGGGCATGGCCTTGCCGAACAGCCAGCCCTGGCCGAATTGCACGCCACGTTGCCGCAGCGCCACGCACTGGGCCTCGGTCTCGATGCCTTCGGCCACCATGCGGATGCCCAGCGCGTTTGCCATGTCGATGATATGGGGCCCGACCGACTTCGACGGCGCGTCGGTGGTCATCGATCCGACAAACGCCTTGTCGATCTTGAGCCCGTCCACATCGAGGTCGTGCAGGTAGGCCAGGCTCGAATAGCCGGTGCCGAAGTCGTCGATCAGGATCGGGTGGCCGGCGCGGCGGAACGCGGCAATGGTGTCGCGGCAGGTGGCGTCGTTGGCGAAACCGCGTTCGGTGACCTCGACCCAGACCTGTCGCGCGCGAATGCCAGTGCTGGCCAGCGCGTTGCTCAGCACTGGCAGGGTGTCGCGCGCACGGAAGTCGTCCGGGGAGAGATTGATCGAGACATGCATGGCGGGGTTGGCGGCCAGGTGTGGGCCCAGGTCGCTGAGCACGGCATTGATCACGCACTGGGTGATGGCGTGGATGACCCCCACGGACTCCGCCATCGGAATGAACCGGTCGGGCAGCACGATCGTGCCATCGGCCAGGCGCCAGCGCACCAGCGCCTCGGCGCCGATGCAGCGGCCATCGGCCAGCGACATCACGGGCTGGTACACCGCGAAGAATTCCTCGCGCCGGATGGCGTTCAGCAGCGTGTATTTGGGGCTGCGCAGATGCCGGCCCCAGCGCAGCATCAGCCAGGTGGCCAGCGCACTGATCACCAGCCCCACGGGCAGGCCGACGTAGAGCAACTTCAGCCAGGTACCCGCGAACTCGCCGGACGGCTCGTAGGCCACCACCGCGAACGGTAGCATCGGCGATTCCTTGACGTCCAGATAGCGGCCGCCATGCACCTGGCCGTCCTGCTTGCCGGCCCATGCACCCTGCCGCGTGGCGGCATCGGTGTCGTTCCAGGCCGCGACCACCTCGCCCGACGTGGCATCGACCATGCCCAGCCGGATCTGCGCGTCGAGCGGCACGATGTCGATGAAGAACTGCGCATCGACGATGGCCACGTGGCGGCCAACGCGGAACTGCACCCCGCGCGGCAGCCTGCCGGCGGTGCCCAGGCGATACGCGGCCTGCAGGTGCGGCAAGGCAATCCAGGGCTGGTGTTGTCCTTCGATACTGCGCAGGGCGCCCGGAAACGACGACGAGGAGCACAGCAGCTGCCCATTGTCGAAATAGGTGATCAGGCGTGTATAGCGGTGCTGGAGATCGGCTTCGCGCATGGCGTCCAGGTGTTCCTGGCTGCAGGCGTCGCCGGTGAAGCGGTCGGCCTGGCGGGCGGCCTGGATGGCTTCGCGCGCCACCACCTCCACGCGCAGCAGCGCGCGCCCGGTGAACTCGTCCACGCGTTCGCGGAACAGTTGCTCGGCAAACTCGCGTGACAGCCACGTGGTCAGCGCCACCGGGCCGCAGACGCCTAGCGCTACCACGCAGAACATGAAGAGCCAGAGTCGCCGGGTCATCGGAGTAGGCGGTTAGGAGTGCGAGGCAGCATAGCAGATGACCCCCCGCCATCCGTCTGATATTGCGCATGCATGGACCGGATCGGCCATGCATTCGACATTTCACGACGTGCCGAAGCATTCCGGGCCGGCAAGCTGCGACTATCCATCCATCGTCAGCTCGCCGCACACACCGCCATGCCTGCCCTAACCGATGTCCTGCCAGAGTCGCTTCGCACGGCCACCATGCCGGCCGACCCCATTGCCGCCGTGGTGCACCGCGATCCCTATCCGTGGTATCGCGACCTGGCTGCCACACGGCCGTTTTACTTCGACGCCACCCTGAAGCTGTGGGTGACCGCCAGCGCGGCGGCCGTGGCCGAAGTGCTGGATCACCCCGCCGCCCGGGTGCGTCCGGCCAGCCAGCCGGTGCCGCCGGCGCTGGCGGGTGGCGCGGCGGGCGACCTGTTCGGCCGGCTGGTGCGCATGACCGATGGCCCGGCGCACGCCGCGCTGAAATCGATCGTGCTGCGGCGGCTGGCGGCGCTGGACCTGGGCCTGGCGCGTGTGCGCGCCCACGCCCTGGCCACGGCGCTGCCACGCATGACGGACGACGATGCCCACGAGGCCAATCGCTGGATGTTCACGTTGCCGGTGCTGGCCATGGCCGACCTGCTGGGTCTGCCGCTGGAGCGCGACGACGCTGGCCATGTGGCCACGCGCGTGGCGGGCTTTGTTGCCACGTTTGCCACGGCCATGTCGCCGCTGGCCACGCCGGCCGAGGTGCAGGCCGGCGCGGCGGCCGCGCAATGGCTGGGGGAATGCGTGGCGGCGTGCGAGCCGTCGGCGCCCGATGGCAGCCTGTTGCAGGCGCTATCCCGCGACGCCGCGCTGGCCGGTATCGACCGCACCGTGCTGATCGCCAACGCCGTGGGGCTGATGATCCAGGCGTGCGAAGCCACGGCGGGGCTGGTCGGCAACACGCTGGTCAGCCTGGGCCGCTCGGGCCGCCCACCGGGTGACATCGATATCGATGCGCGGGTGGCGCAAGTCGCCCGGATGGACCCGCCGGTGCAGAATACGCGCCGCTTCATGGCGGCCGATGCCACGTTGTGTGGGCAGCCGGTGCGCGCCAACGATGCCGTGCTGGTGCTGCTGGCCGGTGCCGCGCATGATCCGGCAGGCGACCCGGCGGCCGATGTGGCGCCCGGCAACCGGGCCTGGACATTCGGCGCCGGCCGCCACGGCTGCCCCGGCGACGCACTTGCCCGGGTACTGGCCGCCTGCACGGTGCAGGCGCTGCTGGGCCGTGGCCTGCAGCCCGCGCGCCTGGCCGATGGCGTACGCTATCGGCCATCGGTGAACGCCCGCATTCCGCAGTTCGCCGCGCAACCCGCTTGACCCTCATATAACTACCAGAACGGAGCCCCCATGATTGCCGTGATCTTCGAAGTCGAACCCGCCCCGGGACGCCAGGACAACTATCTCGACATCGCCGCCCACCTGAAGCCGACGCTGGAGGCCATCGACGGCTTCATCTCGGTGGAACGCTTCCAGAGTCTGACCACACCGGGCAAGCTGCTGTCGCTGTCGTTCTTCCGCGATGAGGCCGCCGTGCTGGCCTGGCGCAATACGATCGACCACCGCCGCGCGCAGGCGGCGGGGCGTGGCGGCGTGTTCGCCAACTACCGGCTGCGCGTGGCGCACGTGCTGCGCGACTACGGCCTGCATGAACGGGAGGAAGCCCCGGCCGACAGCCGGCAGGCGCACGACGCCGCCGGCCATTGATGGCTCCGGCCGGCGGGCGCCGACATTGGCATTCGTGACAATCTGACATATTCGCCCCGTAGACTCGTGCATCATCGCAGCAGAGGTCTGACCATGCAGCACCGACACGAAAGGGCGATGCGGGATGAAACGGCGCACGGGCGGCACGAAGTTGTGGGCAATGCTGAGCAAACAGGCGACGCGCAGCGCACGCGAGTTCGGCCGCACGGTCACCAAGACCGTGACCAATCCGATGCTGCGCGCGGCCAAGCAGCAGAGCCAGGCCATGAGCAAGGCGATGGGGCAGGCCGTCGGCAAGGCCGCGCGCCAGGTGGTGACCGGCGTGGTGACCCCGGCCCGCGCCCCGGTCAGCCGCGCTGGCGGCGGATCGTGGGAAGAAGGGCAATGGGGCTTCAGCCTGGGCATCGGCCGGTTGGCGCAGCGCCGTTATCGGGTGTTCGTGCCGCCCGGCGTCAGTGCGGCGCGGCCCGCCCCGCTGCTGGTGCTGCTGCATGGCTGCGGCCAGGACGCGGCCAGCTTTGCCGCCTGCGCCCGCGTGGCCACGGTGGCCCGCGACGCGCGGTGGGTCGTGCTGATGCCCGAACAGTCGGTACAGGCCAATCCGCAGCGTTGCTGGAACTGGTTTCGGCCGGCGGCGCGCGGCGCTTCGGAAACCGCGCTGCTGATGTCAATGATCGATCACGTGTGCCAGCGCTATGCCGTGATGGCGCACCGCGTGTGTGCATTCGGCCTGTCGGCGGGCGGCGCCATGGCGATGATGCTTGGCCTGCGTTATCCCGACCGGTTTGCCGCCATCGGCTCGCACTCGGGGGCGGCCCCGTACAGCGCCGTCAACGCCACGCAGGCGCCCAAGGCCATGCGCGGCGAGCGCGCGCCCGATCTTGTCGCGGCGCGCTTCGCGCTGGCCGGGCAGCGTCCGCCGCCGCTACTGTTGCTGCATGGTGACGAAGACAGCGTGGTGTCCTACGACAACGCCACGTCCACGGCGGCCATGTGGCTGGACCTGCTGCCACCGGGCGCACCGGCGCCCAAGGCATTGCCGGTCAAGCGCGTGCGCCGTGGCACGCGCCGCGCGGTGGACGTGTTCGACTGGCAGGCCGGCGCGCGCCCCTACCTGCGTGTGGTCAAGGTGGAAGGGCTGCGCCACGCCTGGAGCGGCGGCGCGCCCGGCCAGGCATTCTCCGACCCGGCCGGCCCCGACGCGCTGAAGATCGCCCTGCGCTTCTTCTCGGTCAATGGAACGGCAACGGACTGAAGCGCGGCGGCAACCTAGCGGTCATGCAGCCGCCGCACGAACCGGTCTCCGGCCGCCTGCACGAGCGTGACCAGCGCGATCAGGATCACGATGACGACGGCCATGAGCGTCGTGTCAAAGCGCTGGTAGCCGTATCGGATCGCCAGGTCGCCCAGGCCGCCGGCGCCCACGGCACCCGCCATGGCGGATGCGCCGATCAGCGACACCACGGTGATCGTGAAGCCGCCGATGATGCCGGGCAAGGCTTCGGGCAGCAGCACGTGCAGCAGGATATGCCGGCGTCGGCAACCCATGGCCTGCGCGGCCTCGACCAGGCCCGCATCCACCTCTCGCAGGCTCACTTCGGCAATGCGCGCGAAAAACGGCGTGGCGCTGACCGCCAGCGGCACCACAGCCGCCCAGACGCCGATAGTCGCGCCCACCACCAGCCGCGTGAAGGGCAGCAGTGCCACCAGCAGCACGATGAACGGCGTGGCGCGGAAGCCGTTGACCACGCCGCCCAGCACGCGATGCAGTCTTGGCGCCGGACGCACGCCGCCCGGCGCGGACACCACCAGCACCAGCGCCAGCGGAATGCCGGCCAGCGCGGCAATCGCCGCCGACGCGCCGACCATCGTCAGCGTATCGAGAAAGCCCTGCAACAGTCGTTCAATGAGGATCGGCGACATAGCCAAGTGTCCGGAAGGTCGGGGTAGACGGGATGGTGCCGCTGCCGGGCAGCGACAGCAGCAACTGGCCCTGCGTATGGCCCTGGATGCGATCGACGCTGGCATGCAGCAGGCGCACATCGACGCCCAGCAAGGTGCCCAGCTCCGCCAGTTCGGGTGGCCGGGCGCTGCCGGCGTAGTGCAGGGCACCGATGCGCCGATAGGTGCCCGACGCCGGCGGCTGCGCCACCAGCCGGGCGGCAATGTCCTCGGGCACCGCGGGTGCCAGCGGCGCGAGCAGCGCCTGCGTGGCTGCGTGGCGTGGATTGCCGAAGACCTGCCACACGGGGCCGGTCTCGGCGATGTTGCCGCGCTCCAGCACCAGCACGTCGTCGCATATCTCGCGGATCACGCGCATCTCGTGGGTGATCAGCACGATGGTCAGGCCGAGCCGCCGGTTGATGTCGCGCAGCAACTGCAGGATCGACTGCGTGGTCTCGGGGTCCAGCGCCGAGGTGGCTTCGTCACACAGCAGGATCTCGGGCCGGTGCACCAGCGCACGCGCAATGCCCACGCGCTGCTTCTGGCCACCCGACAGCCGGCCCGGATAGCTGTGCTGGCGGTCCTGCAGCCCCACCAGCGCCAGTACCTCGTCCACGCGCCGCGCAATCGCGTCACGCGGCACGCCGGCCACCTTCAGCGGCAGCGCCACGTTCTCGCGCACGGTCTTGGCCGACAGCAGGTTGAAATGCTGGAAGATCATGCCGATGCGACGCCGCAGCGCCACACGTCCGTCGTCGTCGAGCGTGGCGACATCGTGCCCGTCCACCAGCACGCGGCCTTCGGTCGGCGACTCCAGCCCGTTGATCGTCCGTAGCAGCGACGACTTGCCGGCACCGCTGCGGCCGATGATGCCGAAAATGCGGCCGGCCGGAATCTCCAGGTCGATGCCGTCCAGCGCCTGGACGGTGCCGGCGGCGCTGGCATAGCGCTTCGAAACCTGTTCGAACCGGATATGGCCGCCGGCCGGTGCGGCATGGTCCGTGGCCGGGCGCGGGACGGCGCGTACGGTGTCGCCCGCCCCGGTGGTGAACGGCAGGCCCCGTCGCAGCAATGCAGTGAGCGTGGTCATGGGGTGGCCTGTCACGGTTGCGTCTTGAGCCACGGCAGGCTGTAGAGCTTGGCGTTGTCGGCAAAGGAACTGGCCAGTTGCTTGCGGACCGCCGGCGAGTCCTGGTAGATCCGCACGAAGCGCGCCACGCGCGGGTCGGCCGCGTTGTCGTCACGCGTGACGAAGCGGATGGCAAAGTAGGTGTCGTCGATGCCCGAGTACAGCAGCCCGGCCCCTGCGACCTGCGGCTTGCCCGCGTTGACGAAGTGGGCCGGATAGCCTTGCGCCAGGTCCACGTCGTCGAGCGCGCGCACCAGCTGCGGACCTTCCACCTCGATCAGCTTGAGCTTCTTCGGGTTGCCGACGATGTCGTTGACGCTGCCCTTCGCGCCCACGCCATCGCGCAGCTTGATCAGCCCGGCCTTCTGCAGCAGCAACAGCCCGCGCCCCTGGTTGACCGGGTCGTTGGCCACGCCCACGCGCGCGCCGTCCTTGAGGTCTTCAAAGCGCTTCACGCGGTTCGAGTACAGCCCGATGTTGGACAAGACCCCGGTAGCCACGGCGCGGAACTTGTAGCCGCGTTCCTTGACGG
The DNA here is from genome assembly GCF_022179805.1 of Cupriavidus pauculus. GTDB lineage: Bacteria > Pseudomonadota > Gammaproteobacteria > Burkholderiales > Burkholderiaceae > Cupriavidus > Cupriavidus pauculus_E. Next base: position 412,358 of record NZ_BPUO01000004.1, read on the forward strand.
CATTGTCGAGAAACGCCTGGTGCTGGAAGTAGTTCACGTCGAGGTCGCCGGCCGACAGCGCCACATTGGGCGTGGTCCAGTCGGTGAACTCCACCACCTTGACGTCGAGCCCCTGCTTGCGGGCCTCGGTGGCGGCAACTTCGACGGAATCGGCCAGCGCGCCAGGCGTGACACCGATGCGCAGTGGGGCGGCGTGAGCCGGGGACAGCGCCGCGAACGAGGTCAGCAGCGACACAAACAGCGGAGCGAGGGCGGAAGACAGTTTCATTGTGGTTGGACTCGAAGCGGATTGGGATGGTCAGAGATTGCGGAAGGCGTCGGCGGCATGGCGCGCGGGCAGACGGTCGCCTTCGGCGAACAGCTTCTGCCGCAGCGTGCCGTCGGCATAGGCGGTCTTGTAGCGGCCACGGTCCTGCAGCGCGGGCACGACGAGGTCGACAAAGTCCTCGTAGCTTTCGGGCACCACGGTGCGGCTCAGGTTGAAGCCGTCGATGCCGGTTTCGTCGATCCATTCGGCCAGCGTGTCGGCCACCTGCGACGGATCGCCGACGATGGCCGGATAGCGCCCGCCCAGTTCGAACAGATCGAGCAGCTTGCGGCGCGTCCAGCCTTGCTGGGCCGCCGTCTTGGTGGCCGATTCGATGGCGTTGCCGCCACCGTAGTCCACCGGATCGTCCAGGCCATAGCGGCCGAAGTCGACGCCCGTGCTGGCCGCGAAGTGGGCCAGGCCGGCTTCGCGGCTGGCGTAGTCGCGGTATTCGGCGTGCTTCTCGCGCGCCTGCGCTGCGGTCGGGGCCGTGACCACGGCCGCGCCCATGAAGACCTTCACGTCATCGGGCCGCCGGCCAGCCGCCACCAGCTGCTCGCGCAGCGCCTGCACCGTCTTGCGTGCCGCTTCCTTGCTGGGCGGCGAGATAAACACGCATTCGGCATGGCGCGCGGCAAAGCGCTGGCCGCGCCCGGAGCTGCCCGCCTGGAACAGCACGGGCGTGCGTTGCGGCGACGGCTCCGACAGGTGGTAGCCATCGACCTTGTAGTAGCGGCCGTGGTGGTGCACCTGGCGCACCCGGGCCGGATCGGCGAACACGCGGCCGGCCTTGTCGCGCCGCACGGCGTCGTCCTGCCAGCTACCTTCCCAGAGCTTGTAGAGCACGTCCAGGTACTCGTCGGCGCGGTCGTAGCGCTCGTCGTGGGCAAGCTGCGCGTCGAGCCCCATCGCCCGGGCCGCGCTGTCCAGGTAGCCGGTGACGATGTTCCAGCCTATGCGGCCGCGCGTCAGGTGGTCGAGCGTGGAAAAGCGCCGGGCCAGCAGGTATGGCTGCTCGTAGGTCAGGTTCACCGTCACGCCGAAGCCGAGGTGCCGCGTGGCGGCGGCCATGGCCGGCACCACCAGCAACGGATCGTTGACCGGCAACTGGATAGATTCGTGCAGCGTCACGTCGACGTTGTTGCGATAGACGTCGTAGACGCCGACGATGTCGGCCAGGAACAGCCCGTCGAACAGCCCGCGTTCAAGCGTGCGCGCCTGGTCGATCCAGTAGTCGAGCGTGTTGTAGTCGGCGGAACGGTCGCGCGGATGCGTCCACAGGCCATGGTTGATGTGCCCGACGCAGTTCATGTTGAACGCGTTGAGCAGGATGTGTTGCCGCCGTGGTGTGTCCGCCATCAGATGGCTCCGTGCCGTGGCGGCGGCGTGTCGTTGAGGTAATAGTTGCCGATCGCGTGGTACTTCCAGCGCACGGGGTCGTGCAGCGTATGTGTGCGGGCGTTGCGCCAGAAGCGGTCCAGGCCCTGGTGGTCGAGCGTGGAGGACGTGCCGCCCAGTTCGAACAACCGCGTGCCGGCCAGCAGCGACGCCGTGGTGGTGGCGGCGCGTGCCGCTGCCACCGCCAGCGAAGCCTGCGCGATGCTGTGCGCATCGGGCGCCTTCTGTGCGGCTTCGACGATGCGGCCCGCGCGGCGGACCAGCGCCTCGGCCGCGCGCAGCCTGACCTGGACTTCGCCGATGTGATGCAGCGTGAGCGGATCGTCGCTGGCATTGGCCACGTTCGCATCGATCCAGGGCCGCGCCCGGTCGCGCACGAAAGGCAGCGTGGCGGCCAGCGCGCCACGGCTGATGCCCAGGTCGATCGCCGCGTGCAGTAGCTGCGCGAACGGACCGATGGTTGTGGGCCGCTCGAACGACGCCAGGAACGGCACCACCCAGTCGGCTTCCACGCGCACGTTGTCAAAGGCCACCGATCCACTACCGGTGACGCGCTGGCCAAAGCCGTCCCAGTCGTCGGTGATGGTGACGCCATCGGCGGTGCGCGGTACGAACGCCAGCCATGTCACGTCGCGGCCATCGTCCTGCGTGACCACCAGTGTCGGAATCCAGTGGGCGTACACGGCGCCCGTGCAATAGAACTTCTGTCCGTCGACGCGAAAGCCATCGCCATCGCGCGTCAGTCGTGTGCGGCGCTTGAAGTCCTTGTGGCCGATCTCGGCCAGCGCATTGCCGAAGCGCTCGCCGGCCAGTGCGCGCTGATGGAAGAATGCCTGCTGGGCGGGCGTGGCGCCCACGCGCAGCACTTCCAGCGCATAGAAATGGTTTTGCGGAATCTGCCCCAGCGAGCCGTCGGCAGCGGCGATGATGGCGATGACCTCGGCCAGTGTCTCGGCCGATACGCCCGCGCCACCGTGCTCGCGCGGGACAGTGATGCCCCACAGGCCGCTGGCGCTGAACGCTTCGAGTTCGTCCCAGGGCAGCACGCGCTCGCGGTCGCGCTGGGCGGCGCCCGGTGCGAATTGCGCGGCCAGGCGATGCGCGATGGCGATGGCTTCGGCATCGTCGGCAATGACGTGGGGCACGGCGCGGGGCGCGGGCGCGGGACCCACGCGGCCATCGGCCGGAGGGGGAGTGAATAGCAGGGACATGTCAGTTCCAGGAATGCCGGCGGGGCAGCGCGTTGTTGAGCTGGTAGTTGCCGATCAGATGCAGCTTCCAGCGCACGGGGTCGTGTAGCGTGTGGGTGCGTGCGTTGCGCCAGTGACGGTCGAGGTTGTGCTTTGCGCGCGTGGCCGACGATCCGGCCAGTTCGAACAGCTTCTCGCTGGCATGCAGCGCGGCCTCGGTGGTCAGCACCTTGGCCTCGGCCACGGCAACCGACGCGCGGCCGCTCGATTCAGCGGACACTGGCTGCGTGGCGATCTCGTCGAGCACGAGCGCGGCTTCGCGCAGCACGGCCCGCGCGCCTTCGATGTCGATGGCAAGCCGGCCCACGTCGGCAATCAGATGGGGATCGTCGCTGGCGCGCGCCAGGCCCGAGTCGATCCACGGGCGTGCATGGTCGCGGACAAAGGCGACGGCGTCGTCGAAAGCGGCCTGTGCGATGCCGAGATCGATCGCGGCCTGGATCAGTTGCGAATTGGCGCCGTAGAGGCCGGGTTTGTCGGCCAGTTGCCACAGCGGCAGTACGTCGTCCGGCTGGATCGACACGTGCTCGAAGACCACCGTGCCGCTGGCCGTCGTGCGCTGGCCGAACGACGACCAGTCGTCCACCACGGTCAGCCCGGCGGCGTTGCGCGGCACCCAGACCTGCACCGGCCGGTCGTCATCGTCCAGCGCACGCGTGGGGATGCGATGCGCGAACAGCGCGCCGGTGGAGTAGTAGCGCGTGCCACTGAGCCGCAGCCCCTGCGACGTGCGGCGCAGCCGCGTGGTGCCGTCGAGCACGGTGCGGCTGCCGGCCGAACGCCGTTCGGGCCCGGCATTGCCGAGCCGCTGCCCGGCCAGTACTTCGGCGTAGATGCGGCGCTTCTGGGCTTCGGTGCCGGCTTCGCGCAGCACGCCCAGCAGGCCGAAATGGTTTTGCGGAATCTGGCCCAGCGACGCGTCGGCCGCGCTGATGATCGCGAATACATCGGCCAGCGTGACGTAGGACACCTCTGCGCCGCCATGGGCACGCGGCACGGTGATGCCGCCCAGGCCGCTCTCCGACCAGAGATCGAGTTCCGCCCATGGCAGGCGGCGCTCGCGGTCGCGCGCGGACGCACCGTCACGGAACACGGCCGCCAGCGCATGCGCGGCTTCGATGGCTTCGGCGTCGTCGCGCAGGCGGCGCACGCGGGCGGGGTCGGGAAGTCGCGGTTCGCGCGGCTGCACGGCGTGGATATCGGAAAGGTCGGTCATCGAGAATCGGGATGCGCGGCCAGGCGGGACTGCCTGTGGCACAGCGGTGTTCCGACACGATACTGCGGCGTTTGCGCAGCGCGAACGACGCGTTCCGTCTATCCATAGGCGAACGCGGCGCATAAGACCATACGCTGTCGTTCTTGCAAACGGGCGTGGGGGAGAGGGGTCAGGCCGGGCCGGCCGGCTCGATGGTGACGTCGCTGGTCGGGCACGCCACGCACGGCAGGATGAAGCCGTCATCCTTCTCGTCGGGGCTCAGGCCGGGCCATGCAATGCGGTAGCGCACGCTGCCCGCGTGCAGGCGGCTCATGCAGGCGCGGCACGTGCCATTGCGGCATGAACTGGGCAGTGCCACGCCATCGAGCAATGCAGCTTCGAGCAGCGTCAGCGATGCGGGCGCGGCAAAGCGTGCGCCGCCCGGCAGCACCTGGGCGGAGAACTCGCGGTCGTCGTCGAACGGTTCGGGCTGCGGCGCGGTCATAAAACTACTCGTCGATGTCCGGAAAGCCGGCGCGGCCGTGCGTGGCATCGCGCAGGTCCGCATGTGCCTGGTCGCGCAACGTGGCAGGCAGGCGGATCGTCAGCGTGGCGAGCGCCCCGTAACCGGTGTCGGCCAGCGAGCAGCCGGCCTCGGCATGCTGCTCGATCCAGCGGCGCACGCGCGGTTCGTCGGCGTAGTCGACCTGCACGGTCAGCGTGGCATAGGCGATGCGCTCGATGCGTGCCGCGTCCTTGAGCGCCATCGCAATCGCATCGGTATAGGCCCGCACCAGCCCGCCGGCGCCCAGCTTGATGCCCCCGTAGTAGCGCACCACGGCGGCCAGCACGCCATCCAGGTCGTGATGGCGCAGCACTTCCAGGATCGGTCGTCCGGCCGTGCCCGATGGCTCGCCGTCGTCGGACATGCCCGACTGCCCGCCCGCCAGCAGCGCCCAGCACACGTGAGTGGCGGCCGGATGCTGCGCACGCAGGTCCGCGATCACGCCCATGGCCGATTCGCGGTCGGGCACGGGCACGGCCAGCGCGATAAAGCGGCTTTTCCGTATCTCGATGTCGGCGTGGACCGGGGCGGCTAGGGTGAACGTGGGCAAGGCGGGCTTGGGGCTAAAGGCAGGCAGGAGGGCGAGTGTAGCGCAGGCGCCGGCGGGGCCGTTTGTGTGACAGCTTGCCGACGGTCAAATGACTGTCACGAAACCGTCTTAAGATCCGGACGGGGCCGATATCGGCCCACAACCGGAATTCCCGAATTCCCACTTCCCACATGGAAACGGCAGCGTCCGACTGCCACCACCCACGAACAACCATGTCCGACCAGAACGTCCTTTCCCGTCGCCGTGCCCTGAAGATCCTTGGTGGAGCCCCGATGCTGCCGCTCGGCGCTGCCGCCGCCAGCCTGGTGGGCGGCATGACCGCCATGGAGGCGGCGTTTGCCGCACCGCGCCGCAAGGCGGGCGCCGCGTTTGCATCGGCAACGTTCACGGGCATGGCTGCGCCCACGCTGGACAATCCGGCGGCCATGGCCACCACGACGGTGGGGTCGTCGCTGAAGGTTTCGTACGCCGACGGCACTGAACAGACCTACACGCTGGCCTACCAGCCGTTCTTCGTCACCGGAGACCTGGTGCCGGACGGCAAGGGCAACCGGGTGCTGGCCGGTGGCTACTACGACATCCAGAACCGGCCGATCCTGGACGACTCGGTGCCAGGCAAGTCGCGGCCGTTCTATTCCGATGCGCCCGATGGCAGCTCGCTGCTGACGCTGCGCAACGCCAAGGTACGCGGCGTCAAGGGCAATACCGTGTTCGCGGTGGTGCAGTTCGAGTACACGTCGCGCGACCAGGCCGATGCCGAGATGCATGGCATGCTGCCGTCGCCCATCGCCGTGCTGACGCTGGACCAGGACCCGAAGACCGGCAAGCTGAGCCTGGTGCAGTATCACAACGTGGATACGTCAGGCGTGAACGGGCTGTGGATCACCTGCGGCGCGAGCCTGTCGCCGTGGAACACGCACCTGTCGAGCGAGGAATACGAGCCCGACGCGGCCCGCGCGGCCACCGACAAGAAGCTGCGCGGCTTCAGCCAGCACCTGTATGGCGATGCGTCGCGCGCCAACCCCTACAACTACGGCCATCTGCCCGAGGTCACCGTGCATCCCGACGGCACGGGATCGATCCGCAAGCACTATTGCATGGGGCGCATCTCGCATGAACTCGTGCAGGTAATGCCCGACGAGCGCACGGTGCTGATGGGTGACGATGCCACCAACGGTGGGCTGTTCATGTTCGTGGCCGACCGTGCGCGCGACCTGTCGGCCGGCAAGCTGTACGTGGCCAAATGGCAGCAGACATCGGGCACCGGCCCGGGCGCGGCCACGCTGTCGTGGATTCCGCTCGGCAGCGCCACCAGCGACGAGATCCGCAAGCTGGTGGACGGCGGCGTGAAGATCGACGACATCATGGAAGTCCAGTTCAAGGACCCGGAAGACGCCGCCTACACGCGCATCCTGTTCGACGGCAAGCCTAACTGGGTCAAGCTCAAGCCGGGCCAGGAAAAGGCAGCGGCCTTTCTGGAAACCCACCGCTACGCCGCGCTGGTGGGCGGCAGCCTGGGCTTTACCAAGATGGAAGGCACCACGGTCAACATCGCCGACCGCAAGGCGTACTCGGCAATCTCCCGCATCGAATCGAGCATGCTGGCCGGCCACGCGGCCAATGCCGGCGACATCCGCGTGGAAGGGCCGTATTCGGGCGCGGTCTACGAACTGAACCTGCGCGACGCGCAGACCGACCGCGCGGGTGCGCGCATCGACAGCGAATGGGTGCCGGTGGACATGGCGCCCGTGCCGGCGCTGGTGTCCGAAGACCTGGGCGGCGGCTTCAAGAAGGCGCAGGATGCGCTGGGCAACTACGCCAACCCGGACAAGGTGGCCACGCCGGACAACCTCAAGTTCTCGGAGTCGCTGCGCACGCTGTTCATTGGCGAAGACAGCAACACGCACGTGAACAACTTCCTGTGGGCCTACAACGTCGACACGAAGCAACTGGCGCGCGTGCTGTCGTGCCCGGCTGGCGCCGAATCCACCGGCCTGCATGCGGTGGACGAAATCCACGGCTGGACCTACATCATGAGCAACTTCCAGCATGCCGGCGACTGGGAAAAGGGCCTGCACGACAAGGTGCGCGCGAAGCTGGACCCGCTGGTGCGCGCCAAATACAAGGACCGCTTTGGCGCCGCGGTGGGCTATCTCACCGCCACCCCGACTGCGCTGCGGCTGGGCAAGCGCGCCTAGGCGGCACCGACGCTGTCTGACCACGCAGGCGCCGCGGGCCTGCTACCCTGTGGGCTTGCCGACCGGCATTCCGACCGGCGCAACCCCACAGGAGACCCCATGACCCAGCCCGCCGCCGACCTGACCGCGCGCCGCATGGCGCCCGCCACCGAGCGTAACCGCGAGCCCATCCTGGCCGTGTTGCGCGGCGTGCTGCCCCAATCGGGCACGGTGCTCGAGATCGCCAGCGGCACCGGCCAGCACGCCGTGCATTTTGCGGCGGCGCTTCCCGGGCTGACCTGGCAGCCGAGCGACCTCGATGCCACGCACCGCGAATCGATTGCCGCCTGGACGGCCCACGCGCAGCTTGCGAACGTTTTGCCGCCGCTGGCCATCGACGTCCGGCAGGAGCCGTGGGGCATCGACGCGGTGGACGCCATCGTCTGCATCAACATGATCCACATTGCGCCCTGGGCCGCTGCCGAAGCGCTGTTCACCGGCGCGGGAAAGCGGCTCGGCCCGGGCGGCGTGCTGTACCTGTACGGCCCTTACCGCCGCCATGGCGCCCATACGGCCCCCAGCAACGAAGCGTTCGACCGGCAACTGAAAGTGGCCGATGCCGAATGGGGCGTGCGCGACATGGAAGACGTGATCGCGCTTGGCGCGGCGCACGGCCTGACCTGCGACGAACCGGTGCCGATGCCGGCCAACAACTTCAGCCTGGTGTTTCGCAAGGCGGGTTGAGGGCTTCGCGCACGGAATGTTGTGGAAGCGTTAAGGATTGCGACATTGCTGTGACGGTGGTTGAGCGGCCATCGCTCCATCTCTACGCTGGGCTTCGTGGTGTTCAACCAGGAGCCCGGCCATGCATGCCGAAGCCTTAGCTGTCGCGGAAATCATCGAAACCCATCGCCTGTCTCAGGTGCCCCAGCCTGACCACGGCGCGCACGACCTGTACCGGGCGATGCGCGAGGTGTTCTGCCTGCCGATCAAGGGGCTGACGCCCGCCGAGGTCATCGAGAACCGGCTTGTCGACTTGTCCATCGAAGCGCTGACGCAAGCCATCGAGGCCGGCGAGTTTTGCGTGGAGTGGGACCCGGACAGACGGTGCCAGGAGCTGCCGGTATGGCAATTCCTGGAGCCGGCACGGAGGTTGATGCCGCCTGTTATGGCTTTGCTGCGTGAGAATCGCTTCGACACAAGCGATTTCTGGTCGGACCACGGCGATGATCTGCTGGATCTGACGCCAGCCGAGGTGCTCTGCGGCAAACTGTTCATCACGCGTCAATGGGTAGACCTGGACCAGGCCAGCTACCTTGCCGAGCCCGATGCCAGGCGGCAGCAGATCGTGATGGATCACTACAAGTACGAGGTGGCGGAGCGGACGGGGGTGAGCGTATGAGTCCGTACGCTCGCGACAATCCTTGTGCTCCGATGCCACCCCGCAGCCACCTGATCGAGATCCTTGCGGACAGCGTATGCGTATTGCGTCGTGGCACGTGGCTGGTCAGGGCGGCTCGATCCCCGGAGCAGGTGTTGCCGGAATCGGTCTCCAATACGTATCGTTGGGGACCTCCGGATTCGGCACGGAATGCCGAGGCCGGTTTCCCATTCTATTGGGTGTATGCCGCCGAAGATGTCGCCACTGCGGTTTGGGAAGGCCAGTTCTGCAAAACCAGCAAGAAGCGTCCAGGCTTCTTTAAAGTGGATCGTGGCGCGGCTGAAACTGGGTTATTGGCTGTTTTCCGGCTGGAGACTGATCTGCCACTGCTAGAACTTGGCGGTAGCACGGGCACCCGGCTCGGGCTCTACGACCGCATCTCGCAACCCAACCACAAATGGTGCCAGCGCCTAGGCATGGAGTTACACCACGTGCTATCCGAACTCCACCCGCGCACTGGTGTGATCGGTATCCGCTATCCATCCAGGCGAATGCGCAATCGTTCCGCAGTGGCCATCCACTCGGATTACCTGAAGGATTGGCGACGATCGATCACGGTCCAAACGTCCCGCTTTGGCCAGATGCCGTTCCACCGTGAACTACGCCGGGATCCGTGCTGTCTCGCGGAAGTGGAAAACCGTCAGATGGCTGTGTAAGGCTGCCTACCCCCGCACCAGCATCACCAGCGCCGTGGCAATCAGGCACACGGCGAATGCGGCGCGCAGGCGGCGCTCCGGCATGCGGTGGGCCAGCGCCACACCCCACGAGATCGTGAGCATGCCCCCGAGCGACAGCGGAATGCCGCTGTACCAGTCGACATGGCCCGCGTGGGCGTAGGTGAGCAGGGCGACGACGGCGCCTGGTGTCACCAACGCCAGGGCCAGGCCCTGCGCTGCAGCCTGGCGCATGCCGAACAGGCCCACCAGTGCCGGTGCGGCGACCACGCCGCCGCCCACGCTGAAGAAGCCCGAGAACGCGCCGCCGACGACGCCGACGGCGGGGATCCACGCCGTGGAAACGCGGGCTTGCTGATGCGTCGTAGAGCGGCCGGGGAGCAGGCGCCAGAGGAAGTACAGCGCCAGTCCGATCATGAAGACGGCGAAGATGCGACGTAGCAGTGCGGCGTCGATCGATGTGGCGAGCCGGGCCGAGAGGTAGGTTGCGAGTACGGCGGACAGGCCGAGGACGACCGCGGTCTTCAGGTCGATGTCGGCGCGCTTGCGGTATTGCCAGAAGCCGATCAAGACGTTGGGCGCGATCATGACGAGCGAAGTGCCCTGCGCCAGTTGCTGGTCCATGCCGTAGAGCAGGCCCAGCGCAGGAATCGCGATCAGGCCGCCGCCGATGCCGAAGAGGCCGCCCACGCCGCCAAGCAGCCCTCCAAGTCCGAAGATGAGCAGGGCGGACAACAGCGAATGGTCAGGCATGGCGAATCAGGGGCGGGGGCGAACGAGCAAGCGCCCGATGATACGCGGACATGGACCAGACATTGGGGAATTCGAGGACAGGGTGTCATTCCCCGCGTACGCGGGCAACGGCCGGGAAGCCGCCCGCTCCGGCCACGGTGTCCGGCGCCGCCCGCCAGCCGCCGCCCATGGCCTGGTACAGCGCCACGCTGGCGTTGAGGCGATCCGCGTGCGCCTGGATCAGGTTCAGTTCCGCGCTGAATAGCTGGCGCTGGGCGTCGAGCTGCTCCAGGTAGGGCGAGTAGCCGGCGCGATACCGGTTGGTGGCGTGCCGTAGCGCAGCGGCCAGCGCGTCGCGCTGTTCGCGCAGGCGCGCTTCCTGTTCGCCGAGCTTCTGCACGGCGGCGAGATTGTCGTTGACCTCGCGGAATGCGGTCAGCGCCACGCGGCGGTAGGCGTAGGCGGCCTCGTCGCGTTGCGCGGCGGCGGCATCGGCGCCGGCCACGATACGTCCACCCTCGAACAGCGGTGCGAGCACGCTGCCGCCGAGTGTCCAGATACGCAGCGGATTGGCCAGCCCGGTGGCATACACCAGGCCGCCCGAGGCGGTCAGCGGAATGCGTGGCAGGTACGCCTTGCGTGCGGCGGACAGGCTGGCGTCGGTGGCGGCCAGCGTGTATTCGGCCTGGGCGATGTCGGGGCGCCGGCGCAGCAGGTCGGACGGCAGACCATCGGGCACCGCCGGTTGCTGTAACGCCTGCAGCGGTATCCCACGCGCGATGGCCGAAGCGTCGGTGGCGCCGGTCAGTACGGCCAGCGCGTTTTCCTGGCGCGTGACGGCTAGCTCGGACTGTGGCACGGCTTGGGCGGTCGATTCGTATTCGGCGCGTGCCTGTTCGTATTCGAGCTGGGAGGTATAGCCCGCCTGCGCGCGACCGCGCGCCAGGCGCAGCGCATCGGCGCGCGATGCCAGCGTTTGCCGCACCACTTCCAGTTGCGCGTCGAGCGCGCGCAGCGTGATGTACCCGCGCGCGGCCGCTGCCGACACGGACAGGATGGTGGTGTCGCGCGCCGCTTCGCTGGCCAGCAGGCTGCTGCGCGCGGCGCCCACCGTATCGCTGATGCGCCCGAACAGGTCCACTTCGTATGCGGCATCGAGCGTCAGTTGCCCGGTGCTGGCCGCGCGCGGCACGCCGAACGCGTTGATTGCCCGCGCCCGCGTGCCGCCGGCCTCGAAATCGAGCGTCGGAAACAGCGCGGCGCGGGCAATGCGCGACTGGGCATCGGCCTGGCGCACGCGCGTCACGGCAATGGCGATGTCGTCGTTCTGCGCCAGCGCCTGGGTGACGAGCGCGGTCAGCGCCGGATCGCCATACGCCTGCCACCAGTCGCGCTCGATGGCCACCGTCGGGCCGGGGTCCACGCGCCAGGCCAGCGGCGGCACAACGGGTTCCGGCGCCGGAGGTCGCGGTCCCATGCAGCCCGCAAGCAACACGCAGGCGAGCAGCAGGGCGGGATGGCGTGTTTGGTTCATCGGCTGGCCGGGCGGTTGCTGCCGGTGTCGACTTCCGCCTGCACCGACATGCCGGGGCGCAGGCGGTCCGCCAGTGGCTGGTCGGGGTCGATCGTGATGCGCACCGAGATGCGCTGCGCCACCTTGACGAAGTTGCCCGTGGCGTTGTCGGCGACGATGACCGCGAATTCCGATCCGGCGGCCGGTGACAGCCGTTCCACGCGGCCGGTCAGGCGTGCGTTGTCCAGCGCGTCCACGCGGAACGTGGCCTTCTGCCCCGGTGCCATGTGGGCCGTCTGGGCTTCCTTGTAGTTGGCGATGACCCAGCGTTGCGGCGGCACCAGGAACATCAGCTGCGTGCCCGATGTCACGTACTGTCCCAGCCGCGCGCCGATCTGGCTCAGCCGCCCGTCCTGCGGGGCGCTCACGACGGTGTTCGATAGGTCGATGGCGGCCAGTTGCAGCGCGGCGCGCGCCTGTTCCACGGCGGCCTTCAGGCCGTCGCGGCCGACGATGATGGCCTGCACGTCCTGGCGCGCGATTTCCACGGCGGCACGCGACTGCTCGACACCGGCCTCGGCCTGGCGCAACGCGGCGCGTGTCTGGTCGCGCTCGCGCAGCGAGACCGAACCATCGGCAACCAGTTCGTCCACGCGCTTCATGTCGGCCTGTGCGCGCAGTAGCTGGGCGCGGGCGTTGTCGGCATTGGCCCGTTGCGATGTCACGGTGGCTTCGCGGGCGCGCTGGGTCTGGTCCGCGTTGGCAAGGTTGGCCACCTGCGTGTCCAGCGATGCGCGTGCCTGTTCCACGCGTTGCCGGTAGATCCGGTCGTCGATGCGCAGTAGCACCTGTCCCGCCGTGACCAGGTCGAAGTCATGCACGGGCACTTCGGTGACATAGCCGCTGACCTGCGGACTGATGAACGTGGTCTGGCCGCGCACATAGGCGTTGTCGGTGCTCTGGATCGTCGGCGAGAACGGCGGCAGGCCCCATGCATAGAGGATGATCATCACGCTGGCCAGCGCCACCAGCACGATCAGCGCGGTCAGGCGCCACGATCCGCGCGGTGGTGCCCAGCCCTTGGGCGCGGTCTCCACCTCGACCGGATCTTCCAGCCGTTCCGGTTTGCCCGGCGGTGGGGCGTGGCGCTCGGGCGAATCGGTCAAGTGCCTGTCTCCTTGGACGACGCGGTGGATTTGCGGTCCGGCACATGGCCCGGCACCACCCTGTTCAGATAGAGCGCCAGCAACCAGACGAACGTGAGGGTCGACAGCACGCCGATCAGCAGGAACACGTCGTTGAACGCCAGCACGTTGGCCTCGCGCGTGATCTGCTGCGCCAGCGCCATGGCGCCCTCGGTCTGGCGCAGCAATGAGTCGCCCAGCACGCGGCTGTAAACGTTGCCCAGCAACTGCAGGCGCGCCGCGTCGAGCGGATCGGAAAGACTGATGCCCTGCACCAGTGCGTGCGAATGGATTTTCTCGCGCCAGGTCTGGAAGGTGCCCAGCAGCGCCGAGCCCGCCAGCCCGCCCAGCGACTGCGTGATGCTGAACAGCGCGGAGAAGCTGACGAAGTGGCTCATGCCGCGCTGCAGTGCGCTGCCCATGCCGATCAGCAGCGTCGGCCCCAGGAAGAACACGGCGGCAAAGGCGATCAGCGACTGTGTGAAATACATGTTCTGCGGCCGCGTCAGGTTGGTGGCGCCCGCGTCGATGAAGGCGCCAATCGCGATCAGCACCAGCGAGATGCGGATCGGCCTGCCCAGGTTCTGCGGATTGAGCGTCAGCGCGCTGGCGGCAATGCCAGCCACCGTGGCCAGCGACACGACGATGTAGAGCGAGATCAGCTGGTCGTTGCCCATGCCCAGCGCCGTGAGCAGGCCCACGGCGCCGTACGGCTGTTCGGACAGCAGGATGCGCACCGACGTGGCCACCACGGCAAAGCGGATGATGGCCGTGCTGCCGAGCCAGCGCGTGTTGAGCAGCGGATTCACGCGGTTGTGCTCGATCCACAGCGCGGCCGCGATCAGGATCACCGCGCCGCACAAAGCGTAGCCCAGCCATGCCGCCTCGGTCCACCACAGGATGCGCCCCTGGCCCAGCACGGCGCAGAGTAGCGCCATGCCCGGCGCGAACAGCGCGAACGTCACGAAATCGAGTGGCTCGAATGCCTTGATGCGTTCGCTGGGTGGCAACGGCAGCAGGCCCACGGCCACCAGCGACAGCAACGACAGGCCAAACTCGAACTGGTAGAGCGTCTGCCAGTTGCCGGCTTCGAGCATGCCCGTGGAGAACGTGCGGGCCAGCGGCGTGGCCAGTTGCGGCACGCCGAAGCCAATCACCACGGCGCGCATCCGGTGTTTGGCTGGCAGTGCCTGGATGATGTAGTAGAGCGCCAGCGTGGACATGCCGCTGGCCGCGATGCCGTTGGCGGCGCGCGCCAGCAGCGCGGTGCCGAAGGTGTGGGTCAGCAGGTGCGCGCCGGTGATCAGCGCGTAGGAGAGCAGGAAGACCTTGGTGAAGCGTTGCAGCCCGTATTGCTGGCGAAACTTGATCACCAGCATCGACATGCAGACATTGGTCATCACGTAGACCGTGGACAACCACGCGGCCTCGTCGCTGTACAGGCCGAACACCCCCTGGATGTTGTTGAGGTTGGCCACCACGAGCGCGTTGCCGAAGCCGCCGGTCAGGCCAATCAGCACGCCTACGCAGAAATACCCCACGCGCCGCGGCGTGGGATGGTCGGGCGTGGCGGGCGAGCCCGGCATCGACGGCCGTTCGTGCGGCTTGAACTCGCAACTGGCAGTTGCCATGACTGGCTGGCTTGGACGAAGTTGTGAACAGCCCGACGCTGACGGCGATGATGCGTGCGGTCGGCGTCGTATGTCAAGGCGCGCCGGAAGGGCGACTTGGGGCAATGGTGTGCAGCGGCCAGCGCGGACGGAGGCCAGGCGGACGGACTATTGATTCCCCTTAGGGTGCCTTCCGCAATGGCAATTTCACAGGAGCGTGGGGGACGGGTAGATTGGCGGCATCGCGCCTTGCGCACATTTCGCCCCCGACACTGCCATGTCCAGACCGCTTGAAGGCATTACCGTACTTTCGCTCGAACAGGCCATTGCCGCGCCGTTCTGCACTCGCCAGCTGGCCGACCTGGGCGCGCGGGTGATCAAGATCGAACGGCCGGGCCCCGGCGATTTCGCCCGCGCCTATGACGGCCGCGTGCGCGGGTTGTCGTCCCATTTCGTCTGGACCAATCGTTCGAAGGAAAGCCTGACCCTGGATGTGAAGGCACCGGACGCCGCGCCCGTGCTGGAGGCGTTGCTGGAAAAGACCGACGTGCTGGTGCAGAACCTGGCGCCGGGCGCTTCCGCGCGGCTGGGGCTGGACTATGAAACGCTGTCCCGGCGCTATCCGCGCCTGATCGTCTGCGATATCTCCGGTTACGGCGGCGATGGCCCGTACCGCGACAAGAAGGCGTACGACCTGCTGGTGCAGAGCGAGTCGGGTTTCGTGTCGGTGACCGGCACGGCCGACGAGGGCGTCAAGGCCGGCGCCTCGGTGGCCGACATCGCGGCGGGCATGTATGCCTACAGCAACGTGCTGTCGGCACTGATCGAGCGGGGCCAGACCGGGCGCGGCAAGCACATCGACGTGTCGATGCTGGAATCGATGGTCGAGTGGATGAGCTTTCCGATGTACTACGCGTTCGACGGCGCCGCGCCGCCGCCGCGTGCCGGTGCCGCCCACGCCACGATCTACCCCTATGGGCCGTTCCCGACCGGCGACGGCAAGACCGTCATGCTGGGGCTGCAGAACGAGCGCGAATGGGCCGTGTTCTGCCGCGTGGTGCTGCAGGAACCCGAGCTGGCCACGCAAGCGGCGTTTGCCACCAACACGCTGCGCAGCGCCAACCGTGCGCAGTTGCGGGCACGTATCGTCGAGTCGTTCGGGCGGCTGACCTCCGCCGAAGTGGTGGCGCGCCTGGAAGAAGCGAACATCGCCAACGCCAGCGTCAACACCATGGCCGACGTCTGGGCTCACCCGCAGTTGCAGGCGCGTGGCCGCTGGCGCCAGGTGGACACGGCCGCCGGCCCGGTGCCGGCGCTGTTGCCGCCGGGCCTGACCGATGCACGCATGGACCCGGTGCCGGCAGTCGGCCAGCACACTGACGCCATCCTGGCCGAGGTGGGCTGCAACGCCGAGCGGATCGCCAGCCTGCATGCCGATGGCGTGGTCTGAGGAGGGCGGCATGACTGCAACCACCCCCGCACGCGCGCCGCGCAGCTACCTGTTCGTCCCGGCATCGCGCCCCGAGCGCATTGGCAAGGCCATTGCCGCCGGCGCCGATGCCGTGATCGTCGACCTTGAGGACGCGGTTGCCCCCGACGCCAAAAGCGAGGCACGCGCGGCGCTGGCCGCACCCTGGCGCACGCTGCAGGATCAGGCCGACGCCGCCGGCGTGGTGTTGCTTGTGCGCGTGAACGGCGCCGATACGGCCTGGTTTGCCGACGATCTGGTGTTTTGCCGGACCTATGGCGTGCGGTCGGTCGTTCTGCCGAAGGCCGATCGGGCGTCGCTGTCGGCCATGCGTGCCGTGCTGCCCGACCTGCCATGCCATGCGCTGCTGGAAACTGCCACGGGCTTTGCCGATCTACGCGAGGTGGCGCGGGCGCCGGGCGTGATCCGCCTGATGTTCGGCAGCATCGACCTGATGTTCGACCTCGATGTTGGCGACGACGACCTGCCGCTGCACCACTTCCGCAGCCAGCTGGTGTTGCATTCACGCGCCGCCGGCCTGCCGGCGCCGGTGGATGGCGTCTGCACGGCCATCGGCGACGCCGAGGCGCTGGCCGCCGACACCTTGCGGGGCCGTCGTTTCGGGTTTGGCGCCAAGTTGCTGATCCATCCCAACCAGGTGGCCGGCGTGCACGCCGCGCTGGCGCCGACCGAGGCCGAAACGCTCTGGGCCCGGCGCGTGGTGGAGCAGGCCGCCGCCGCACAGGGAGCCGCCATCGCGGTGGACGGGAAAATGGTCGATCGTCCGGTACTGGAACGCGCGCAACGTATTGTGGCGGCCGCCGTTTATTAATGCTTTATTAAGAGCGCGCGCAGCGGTTTTTATATGGGGGACAGCGCCAATCGGTGTTTTCCCTGACCGGTGGGTTCGGCACAAATATTGAGATATACCGGCAAGATGAAAGCCGTTTGTAATAAGGTTGCGATGAAATGCGCGTGGGAGATCGTGCGCAGTCCCGATTTGGGGAAACTATGCGGGCATCCGGGTAAAACAGAACGATAAAAGTCACTTACCCGGTGCACCATTCGGCTGGCACGGTCGTTTACTGCAGACCGCATGCTGAATTGAGCCAGACTGATCGTGCATTTTCCTGTTTCCCGTGCCGCCGCGGCAGCGCTGCTTGCCCTGGTGGCCAGCGCTGGTCACGCCGCCAGCGAGCCGATGCCGCCAGACGGCCCCTGCATTCCACCGCCTGCCAAGGCGGCCCTGACCTTGGCCCAGGCCCGGCTTGACGCGCTGCGCTGCAATCGCGACATCATCAGCGCGCGCCGCAGCGAAGAAGCCAGCCAGGCCGACATCCAGATTGCCTCCCAGCGGCCCAACCCGGTGCTGAGCCTGGGCGTGGCCAATATCAACCCGCACCTGGGCGTGGGCTCGGGCAACCTGCGCAGCAAGACCGTCGATTCGACCGTCCGTGTGGACCAGGTCATCGAAACCGCCAACAAGGGCGGCCTGCGCACCGAGGTGGCCCGCAAGGCCAGCGTCGCCGCCGGCGAACAGACCCAGGCCGTAGTGGCCCGGCAGCTGGGCGCGGTGGACCAGGCATGGTACGAGGCCGTGGTCAGCCAGACGCGCGTGGAAGTGCTGACCGAAATGGTCGGGCTTTCCGCCCGCACCCAGCAGGCCAATGAAACCCGGCTCAAGGCTGGCGATGTGTCGCGCGCCGACGTGACCAAGCTGCAACTGGAAACGCTGCGCGCCCAGAGCGACCTGCGCGCGGCCATTGCCGACCACACCAACGACAAGGCAGCGCTGGCTGCCGCCATGGGCGTGCCCGGCACGCTGATGGACAACCGCCTGGTGGCGGACTGGCCGGCGCTCGACGCGCAGGTGCCGCGGGTGGACCCCGATGTGCTGCAGCGCCGTCCCGACGTGACGGCCGCCGAGGCCCGCCTGGCCGCCGCGTCATCGCAGCGCGACCTGGCCCGCGCCGGCCGCGTGCCCGACGTGACCGTCGGGGTGCAGTACGAGCATTATCCGATCTCCGAGAGCAACACCACGGGCAGCGGCAACAGCTACGGCGCATTCGTGTCGATCCCGCTGTTCGTGCGGCACAGCTACGGTGGCGAAGCGCGCCGTGCCGAGGTGGACTATTACGCGGCGCTGGACGACCGCAACCGCATCCTGCTCGAAGCCCAGAACGACATTGGCCGGCTGCGCGCGCAGCTGGACGCCGCGCGGGCATCGCTGCAGCAGATGAAGGAATCGGTACTGCCGGCCGCCGAGAGCGTGGCCAATAGTGCCGAATTCGCCTATTCGAAGGGTGCCAGTGGCGTGCTGGATCTGCTCGACGCGCGCCGCGCGCTGCGCCAGACCCGCGTCGATGCCGTGGAAGCGCAGGGCAACTATGCCAAGGCGCTGGCGGCTTACCTGACCGCGCTGCAATCCACCCAATCCGATATCAACAAGCTTCCCCAGGTTCGTACTGATGCGTCGCGCCCATAAATTCCCGTCTCTCTCCGGCCGCCTGCGCGTGGCCGCCGTGGTGTCGCTGTGCGCGTTGGCACTGGCCGCCTGTGGCAAGAAGGAAGTCCCCGAAAACGATGACGATCCCAAGATCGCCGGCCAGACCATTACCTACCCCGCCGGCGTCAAGGTGCTGCCGGGTGTGGTCGGACAGGCCGTTCGCAGTGGCGGCGACCGCATGCTGAGCATGCCGGGCCGCCTGGTCTGGAACGAGGACAAGACCGTGCGCGTGGCCACGCCGTTCGCGGGCCGCGTCATGGAAATCCTGGTGCAGCCCGGCACCACGGTGAAGGCCGGCCAGCCGCTGGCCATGCTGACCTCGCCGGACTTCGGCGTGGCGCAGGCCGATGCGCGCAAGTCCGCCGCCGACAGCGCCGTGGCGGCCAAGTCGCTGGCGCGCCAGCGCGAGCTGTACCAGGCAGGCGTGATTGCCCAGAAGGACCTGGAACAGGCCCAGGCCGACAACGCCCGCGCGGCCGCCGACCAGGCGCGCACGCAAGCCGCGTTGCGGATGTACGGCGCGGGCGGCGGCGATGCCGTGAACCAGCGCTTTGCGCTGCGCAGCCCGATCGAGGGCCTGGTGGTGGAGCGCAATATCAATCCGGGCATGGAAGTCCGCCCCGACCAGCAGCCCAACTCGCCGCTGTTCCTGATTACCGACCCGTCCACGCTGTGGGCACAGCTCGACGCCGCCGAGGCAGACCTGGGCCTGTTCAAGCCCGGCGTCACCGTGCAGCTGTCCAGCGCCGCCTACCCCGGCGAAACGTTCACGGGCACCGTGGTCAAGATCGCGGACTACGTCGATCCGGCCTCGCGCAGCGTCAAGGTGCGCCTGTCGGTGCCCAACGCCGACCGGCGCCTGAAGGCGGAGATGTACGTCACGGCCAAGCTCCAGGCGGCGTCGTTCCAGGGCATCGCGGTGCCGTCGAAGGCCGTGTTCCTGGCCGACAACAAGAACTACGTGTTCATCCGCACGTCCGCCGCGCCGTTCGTGTTCGAACGCCGCGAGGTGAAGACCGGCGTGGCGCTGCCGGGCGTGACCGAGGTGGTCTCGGGTTTGAAGGCCGACGAGGTGGTGGTGACCGACGGCAACCTCTACCTGCAGGACATCCTGCGCGATGCCACCGCGGTGAACGCCGCGCGCGCAACCGCCAAGCAATGAGGACGGCGGCCAGATGATTTCACGTATCGTTCATTTTGCGCTGCACCAGAAGCTGTTCGTCTGGCTGGGCCTGATCATCTTCATCGCAGGCGGCCTGGCCGCCTTCAAGAACCTGCCGATCGAGGCATTCCCGGACGTGTCGGACATCCAGGTCAACGTGATCACGTTGTACCCGGGCCGTGCCGCCGAGGAAGTGGAACGCCAGGTCACGATTCCGATCGAGACCGCACTGGCCGGCACGCCGAATTCGGTGCGCGTGTTCTCGCACACGCAGTTCGGCCTGTCGTTCATGATGGTGACCTTCAATGACAAGGCCACCGACGTCACCGCGCGCCAGCAGATCATCGAGCGCCTGCGCAGCGTTGACCTGCCCGACGGCGTGCAGCCGGAGCTGGCGCCGCTGTCCACCGCCATCGGCGAGATCTTCCGCTTCCGGCTGACCGGCAAGGGCTACACGCCGCAGGAGCTGCGCACGCTGCAGGACTGGGTGGTGGAAAAGAACCTGCGCCAGGTGCCGGGCGTGGCCGACCTGGTCACCATCGGCGGTTCGATCAAGCAGTACGAGGTGAACCCGAACCTGGGCCGCATGCGTGACGCCAAGATCTCGCTGTCGCAACTGTTCACGGCGCTGCAGCGCGGCAACTCCAATGCCGGCGGCGGTGCGGTGGCTCATGGCCGGCAGCAGTACCTGCTGCGCTCGCTGGGCAGCTTCCGCTCGTCGGCGGACATCGCCAACGTGGTGGTAGCCGAGAACAATGGCACGCCGATCCTGGTCAAGGACATCGCCGAGGTCAAGATCGGCCTGGCCCCGCCGCAGGGCCTGATGGGCCAGGACAACGAAGACGACATCGTCTCGGGCATCGTGGTGATGCGCAAGGGCGAGAATCCGTCGGTGGTGCTGGAGGCGCTGAAGCAGAAGATCGAACTGCTGGACACGCAGATCCTGCCCAAGGGCGTGAAGATCGTGCCGTACTACGACCGCTCCACGCTGATCGACAAGACGCTGCACACGGTGTTCGGCAACCTGGTAGAAGGCGCGCTGCTGGTGATGGCGGTGCTGTACCTGTTCCTGGCCAACGTGCGCGCCGCCGCCATCGTGGCGCTGGTGATTCCGCTGTCGCTGCTGTCGACGTTCATCGGCCTGACCTGGGTGGGCATTCCGGCCAACCTGCTGTCGCTGGGCGCGATGGACTTCGGGATCATCGTCGACGGCGCGGTGATCGTCGTCGAGAACATCTTCAAGCGGCTGGGCGAGCTGAAGGAACACCAGATCAAGGACAGCAAGGCACGGCTGCACGCCATCCTGCAGGCCACCACCGAGGTGGGCCGTCCTACGGTGTTCTCGATGATCATCATCATCGCGGCGCACATTCCGATCTTCACGCTGCAGCGCCACGAGGGCAAGATCTTCGCGCCGATGGCCTACACGGTGACCGGCGCGCTGATCGGGTCGCTGATCCTGTCGCTGACCGTTGTGCCGCTGCTGTGCCACCTGCTGCTCAAGAAGAACATCGCGCACGAAGACAATTTCGTGGTGCGCCACTGCAAGCGCATCTACGAACCGATGCTGTCGTGGGCGCTGGACAACAAGAAGAAGGTGGTGGGCGTGGCGCTGGCGCTGCTGGTGGCCACCGTGGGGGTCGGCAAGTTCCTGGGCAGCGAATTCCTGCCCGAACTGGACGAAGGCTCGATGTGGGTCAGCTTCGACTTGCCGGCTTCGGTGTCGCTGGACGAGGCCCGCGACCAGGCGCGCATTCTGCGCACCGTGATTCGCAAGACGCCCGAAGTGAACAGCACGATCTCGAAGGTGGGCCGCCCGGACGACGGTACCGATCCGAAGCTGATCAATACCGTGGAAATCCTGGTCGACCTGAAGGGCGACAAGCAGTGGCGCGCGGGTTACGACAAGCGCAAGATCATCGACGAGATCAACCGCAACCTGCGCCAGTTGCCGGGCATCGAACCCAATTTCTCGCAGCCGGTGCGCGACAACATCCTTGAGAGCATCTCGCAGATCAAGGGCCAGATCGTGATCAAGGTGCAGAGCGACAGCCTGGAGCACAACAAGCACGTGGCCGACCAGATCCTGGCCAACGTGCAGTCGGTCAAGGGCGTGATGCGCGCGTTCATCGACCGCGACGGCGAACTGCCGCAGTACGTGCTGGAATTCGACCGCGCCCAGGCAGCCCGCTACGGCATCAACGTGGCCGACGTGCAGGACCTGATGGAAAGCGCGCTGGCCGGCAAGGCCGCCACGGAACTGTGGGAAGGCGAGCGGCACTTCAGCGTGGTGGTGCGCCTGAAGCCGGGTGAGCGCGAACTGCCGAACCTGCCGAACATCTTCATGCAGACCGCCGACGGTGCCCAGGTGCCGCTGTCGCAACTGGTGACGTTCCGGGCCGCGTCCGGCGCGATGAACATCAGCCGCGAGAACGGCCAGCGCACCACGTCGATCGGTATCTTCATCCACGACCGCGACATGGGTAGCGTGGTGAAGGACATGCAGGCGCTGGTGAAGAAGAACGTCAACGCCGAGGACGTCAAGATTGGCTGGTCCGGTGAATTCGAGAACCAGGAACGCGCCATGGCGCGGCTGTCGATCGTGGTGCCGCTGTCGGTGCTGATGATCTTCCTGCTGCTGTTCAATGCGTTCCAGTCGTTCAAGAGCGCCGCGCTGATCATCTCGAACATTCCGTTCGCACTGATCGGCGGCGTGTTCGCGCTGTTCCTGACCGGCATTCCGCTGTCGGTGTCGGCCGCCATCGGCTTTATCGCGCTGTTCGGCCAGGCCGTGCTGAACGGCGTGGTGATGGTGACCTACTTCAACCAGCTGCGCCAGGAAGGCATGCCCGTGCGGCAGGCCGTGCTGACCGGCTCGATGGACCGTCTGCGCACTGTGCTGATGACCGCGATGCTGGCCATGCTGGGCCTGTTCCCGATGGCCATCTCGCGCGCCATCGGGTCGGAAACGCAGCGCCCGCTGGCCATCGTCATCATCGGCGGCCTGATCACGGCCACCATGCTGACGCTGATCGTGCTGCCCACGCTGTACGAATGGATGGTGGGCCGCAACTGGCCTGACGAGGAAGGCCAGCCGGAAAACGAAAACCGCCTCAACGATTCGATGGCCAACTGAGCCGGCTGAATTGCCGAGGTAGTGAAAAGCCGGGGCGCCTTGACGGGCGCCCCGGCTTTTTTCATTGGCACCGGCCGCATGTCCGACCGGATATCCGGCCCGGCGCAGCAACGCGCTGTAGCATATGGGCTCCAGCAAAAGGCGGGAGGCAGGTTTTCTCCCCGATTCCAGGATTCCTGTGCCGCCGCAATCGTCCCTCCTGAGGTCCATCTTCCCGAGCATCGTGTCGACCGGCGACATGGCGGATCGCGTGCGCCACCACGACTGGGCCCACACGTCGCTGGGGCCGATGGCGGCATGGCCAGCCGGTGTGCGCGTGGCCATCAACAATCTGCTGTCGTCGCCGTTTCCGGCCTGCGCCTGTTTTGGCGACGCGCTGACGATGGTCTACAACGATGCCTTCGTCCCGATCCTGGCGAAGAAGCACCCCGCGCTGGGGCAGTCCTTCCAGCAGGTATGGGCCGAGGCCTGGGAGCACATCGGGCCGCTCGCGCGCGGCGCGCTGGCCGGCGAGACGGTGTTCATCAAGGATTTTCCGCTGACGACCAACCGCGACGGCCAGCCAGCGCAGGCGTTCTTCACGTTCAGCTACAGCCCGCTTCACGATGAGAACGGCGCCGTGATCGGCATGCTGGACACCGTGTTCGAGTCGACCGAAGCCGTGGCGGCGGGGCGCCGGCTGGAGGCGCGCGCGTCAATCCTCGAATACGAGGTGGTGCAGCAGACCGATGCGCGCCAGCAGGCCGAGCATGCGCTCCAGGAAGCCAGGAAGCTGGAGCCGATCGGCCGCCTGGCGGGCGGTGTCGCCCATGACTTCAACAACCTGTTGCAGGTGATTTCCGGCAATCTGCAGATCCTGGAATTGCGGATGGGCGCGGACGCCGCCGCGCAGCAGCGGCTGCTGAGCGCCCGCGCCGGCGTGGAGCGCGGCGCCAGGCTGGCCGGGTAGTTGCTGGCGTTCAGCCGCAAGCAGACGCTGGACCCCAGCGTCTGCAATGTCAGTGAACTCGTCGCGGGCATGGAAGACATGATCCGGGTGACGCTCGGCGGCAGTTGCGTGCTGCGGATGCACTGGCCGGAGCGGTCTTGGAATGTGCTGGTCGACACGGCGCAGCTGGAAAACGTGGTGCTGAACCTCTGCCTCAATGCGCGCGATGCCATGGCGGGCGGCGGCCGGCTCGACATCGAGGTGGGCAACGTGCGGCTCGATGCCATGTCGGCACAGGGCCAGGAGACGCAGCTGGACGGCGACTTCGTGGCGATTTCGGTGCGCGATACCGGCGCGGGCATGTCCGCCGATGTCATGGCGCAGGCGTTCGAGCCGTTCTTCACCACGAAGCCGGATGGCAAGGGCACCGGGCTGGGCCTTTCCACGGCGTTCGGATTCGTCAAGCAATCGGGTGGCCATTTGCTGCTGCAGAGCGAACCGGGCATCGGCACCACCGCAACGATGTACCTGCCCCGGTCGTTCGACGCCGCGCAGGCGATCCGCGCGCAGCCTGACGACGAACCGGCGGGTGGCGGGACCGAGACCGTGCTGGTGGTGGAGGACGAATCGCAAGTACAGGACACCGTGGTGGAACTGCTGCGCGGACTCGGCTATTCCGTGCTGCGCAGCAGCGGCCCGGGCAGCGCGCTGGCGGTGCTCGAAAGCGGCCTGCGGATCGACCTGTTGTTTACCGATGTGGTGATGCCGGGTCCGGTGCGCGCGAACGAACTGGCGCTCATGGCCCGCAAGCTGCAGCCCGAGATCGCCGTGCTGCTTACGTCCGTCTATACGCAGGGCGCCGGGCTCGATGCGGGGGGCGATCTGCTGCCGAAGCCCTACTCGCGGGAAGCACTCGCGCGCAAGGTGCGGCAGGCGTTGGCGCGTCGGCAAGGGCTGGCGGCCAGGTAAGACCAGGCCGGCGACTAGCTTGTCTTGTCGCCGCGTTCCGCCGGACGCGGAAACAGCGGCCAGACGCATAGCGCCACCCCGGCCGTCGTGGCCCAGACCACTGGCCACGATGTGAGTGCCAGCCAATGCGGCAGGCAAAGCGGCGTCAGGAAGAAGCCGAAGAACACCACGGTGTTGGCCATGCCAAGCGCGGTACCCGCGCGGTCGGCGCCGGCCATCGCCGCCAGCTCTGTGTATCCCACCCCATGCCAGGCGGACACCGCGATACCGGCCAGCCCCAGCGCCACGGGCAGTAGCGTCATCAGTGTCGCGCTGGACGCACTGCCGTGGACGCAGGCCGCCAGCACCAGGAATGCCGCCACCGTGACCAGCGTGCAGCCGCGCAGGTAGTGGCGGCGGTTGCCATGGCGATCGGTCCAGCGGCCGCTCCAGACACGCATGACCATCGCGCCGGCCTGGATCGCCACCAGCGTGGCCGTGATGGTGGCCAGCCCCGCATGGGCGTAGTCGTGCAGGAAGATCGACGCGAACGTCAGCACCGCGAACTGCGGCACGCACAGCAGCCCGATGGCCATGACGATGCGCCAGATCTCTGCCCGCCCCAGCGGATTCGGGTGCCGGACCGACGTGGCCGCCGTGGCGTGCCCGTCCGGCGGTTCATGCAGCCAGTGCCAGGTCAGCAGGGCCGAGACACCGCACAGCACGGCGACCCAGCCATAGGCCCACCCAAAACCAAAGGTCGAAGCCAGCCACGGCAGCGTCAACGCGCCAATGCCGCCACCCATCGGCACGGCGGTCTGGCGGATGCTCATGGCAAGTCCGCGCTCACCTTCGTGGAACCAGCGCATGACGGCGCGTCCGCTGGCGCCATTGACGCTGCCGCCGACCAGGCCGACCACCGTCATCGCCACAACCAGCCAGGCCAGGTCCGGGACATGGCCGGAAGTGGGCGCTAACCAGAGCGCCATGCCCAGCAGCGCCAGGCAGGTGGCGGCCAGGCCGCCCAGCAGCACGGGCCGGTCGCCCCAGCGGTCGGCGGCGAGGCCCCACGGTAATTCGGACAAGGCCGTACCGAGCCCGAGCGCGCCGACGGCCAGACCGACTTGCGCGGTGTCCAGCTGGTAGCCGGTGCGCATCCAGACCGCGGTGGTGGGCAGGCCGCTGATGGCGGCGATGACGCTGGCGTTGGCGGCCACGCCCACGCCCAGGACTTTCCAGCGGTGGGATGGTGCCAGGCGGGGCGGGTGCGACAGGGAAACTTGCAGAGCGTGCAGGGACATAAGTGACACGTGATCCGAGAGGCGATTTGACGTGTTCCAGTCTGTCACCGAGAATTCATCCTGAAAATCAGAAAATAACGTTCGATTCGTTCGATAAAACAGGATGGTTGCGATGTCCCGAACCAATCTCGATCTGGCCGCGCTGCGCACGCTGGTGGCCGGCATGGAACTGGGCAGCTTTGCCCGGGCGGCTGATCGCGTGGGCCGATCCACGTCGGCGATCAGCGCGCAGATCAAGCGGCTCGAAGAGCAGGCCGGCACGCCGCTGTTCCGCAAGTCGGGGCGCGGCCTGGCGCTGACGGCGGCGGGCGAGGCGATGCTTGGCTACGCGCGGCGGCTGGTGGAACTGAACGACGAGGCGGTGACGGCGGTACGTGGCGTGGACCTGTCGGGCGGTATCCGGCTGGGCCTGCAGGAAGAATTTGGCGAGGGTTTGCTGCCCGAGGTGCTGGGCCGGTTTGCACGCGCGCATCCCAAGGTACGTATCGAAGCGGTGGTGTCGCGCAATGCCGACCTGCTGGAGCGGATCGATACCGGACGCTGCGACCTGGCACTGGTGTGGGCCGATATGCACCCGGCCATGTCCGACGGCGTTGCGGGCTATGCGATGGGGCGCCGCCACGCGACGCGCATCGACGACGTGCCGATGAGCTGGGTGGGCCCGGCGTCGCTGCCGTGGCAACCGGCGGACGGCGAGCCGCTGCCGCTGGTGGCTTTCGACCGGCCTTGCCAGTTCCATGCGGCCGCGACGGCTGCACTCGATGACGCAGGCATTCCGTGGCGCATCACGTTTTCCAGCCCGAATCTGGGCGGATTGTGGGCAGCGGCGGCCGCCGGGCTGGGCCTGACGGTGCGCTCGCGCTACGGGCTGCCGGCCAATGTGCGTGCGCTGTCGGCCGACGAAACCGGTTTGCCGGCGCTGCCGTCGATGTCGCTGGCGATGGTGCGGGCGTCCGCCACGATGCCGCCCGAGGTGGAGCGTCTGGCCGACATCCTGCTGGCGTCGCTGCGCGGCAGGCCGGATCAGGAAGCGATGGCGGCCTGACCCGGCCCACTTTCAATCGTCGTAATGGCCGCCATGGCGTGACGGCCGGCACAGCAATGCGCCCAGCAGCACGCCCACGCCCAGCGCCATGCCAAGTGCCTTGATCGGTTCGCGATGGGTGTACTCGGTCACGCATTCCTGGCCACGCGACACGCCATCGGTCACTTGTGCCTTGATCGCTGCCAGCTTGTCCGAGCCTTGTGACGCCTTGTTCAGAAATTTCTGCTTGGCCGACTGGATGGCCTCGCCGGTCAGGTTCGGCAACTGGGTGAGCAGGTCGTCCAGATCCTGCGCCAGCTGGCGGGTATCGGCCTGCAGCTTCTGCTGGGGCGTCGGCGGATTGATGTTGTTGGGATCGAGCGGGTCCATGGCGTCTCCTGGGTGGGCAATCGAAGATCGGGATCGGGACATCTTGCTGCGCAGGTTTCGTACCAGTGGCGACAGAACGTCCAAAGGCCGGCCACGCCGCGCCACGCCGGCCCGCAGCGGCCGCAACTTACCTGCGTTTGTAATTTACTCCCGCTGCGTCGCACCAATAAAAAAGGCCCGGCTTCGCGCCAGGCCACAAGTACTACCCTCTTTTCGGGACGGTCAGGTCAGTCGGCCTGGATGCCGAACTCCTTCACCAGCTTGCCGTAGCGCGCATAGTCGGCGGCAATCAGCTTCTGCAGCACGGCCGGCTCGCCGCCCACGGGCGTGACGGCAATCGTGGCCATGCGCGCCACCACATCGGGCTGCTTCAGGATCTCGTTCACATGGCCGTTGAGCAGGCGCACGATTTCCGGCGGCAAGTTCTTCGGCCCCAGCAACGCCTGCCATGCGCCGATCTCCACGTCCTTGTAGCCCAGTTCCGCCAGCGTCGGCACGTTCGGCGCGAACGGCGAGCGCTTGAGGTCGGCCACGGCCAGCGGCAGCAGCGTGCCATTGCCCACATACTGCGCCACGGCGCCGTAGGTGACGTAGGTCATCGGCACCTGGCCGCCCAGCACGTCGACGATGGCCGGGGCGGTGCCACGGTACGGCACCTGCGAGATCTTCACGTTGGCCGACTTGTTGAACAGCTCGCCCATGATGTGCATCGGCGAACCGTTGCCCGGCGTGGCGTAGGTCTCCAGCTTGCCGGCCTTGGCGCGTGCCACGAGGTCGCTCATCTTGGCGATGCCGCTGTTCTTGTTCACGACCACGAACAGCGACTGCGTGCCCAGTTCGGCAATCGGCGTCAGGTCGTTCACCACGTCATAGCTGGCACCGGTGCCGGACTTCAGCACCAGCGGCGCGATCGATACCGTGTTCGGCGCCAGCAGCAGCGTGTAGCCGTCGGCCGCCGCGCGGGCCACGTAGGCGCTGCCGATGGTGCCGGCGGCGCCCGTGCGGTTTTCGACCACGACCGATTGCTTCAGGCGGGCAGCCAGCTTTTCGGCCATCAGGCGTGCCAGCACGTCGGTGTCGCCGCCGGCCGGGTAGGCCACCACGATGGTGATCGGCTTGTTGGGATAGCCGCCCTGGGCCATCGACGGGGCGGTGGACAGCAGGGCGGCGGTGCCGATGGCGGCGCCAAGCGCGCCCAGTACCAGGCGGCGGACAAGGTTCGAATTCATGGTGTGGCGCCCCTTAGAAGATGTGCTTGATGCCGACCATGGCGCCCAGCTGCTGGCCGCCCGGCTTGGTGTTGGCACCCGCCTGCGCGCCGCTGACCGAGAACGTCAGGTTGCCGTCGTTGTTGATATAGCCGGCCGTGGCATACACCGCGGTGCGCTTGCTGAAGTTGTACATGCCGCGCACCGAATAGAGCATCGATTTGTTGTCGCTGTTCTGGTAGTTCAGGTAGTAGACCTGGCCGGACAGCGTGAACGCGGGCGTGATGTCGTAGGCGGCGCCGATGTAGTACAGCTCGGAGAGCGGCGTGGTGCTGGCCTGGTTCTCGCGGCGGATCACGCCGGCGCCGATCTTGGTGCGGTTCAGCAGCACGTAGCCCGCCAGCGACGCGCGGTCGTCGCGCAGGCTGCTGTTGGTCAGGCCGGCAAACGCGCCCGGGCCGCCGCGCTGCGAATCGTACGCGGCATAGACACCCCAGGTCTTCGTATCCCAGCCGACCATGGCAGACCATTCGCGGCACTGACTCTTGTTGGCCGGATTCTCGCCGGCGCAGTTGGTGCCCGACGGGCTGGGGCCGGCATTGGCCACGTCGCGGCCAAAGCTGTACGTCGCGCCCAGTTGCAGGCCGCCGAAGCTGCCCTTGTAGGCGATGGCGTTGTCGGCGCGCGTGTTCGGGATGTAGCTGTCGAGCGAGCCGGAGCCGAAGGCGTTGGGGCCCAGGATGTCCGGATCGAGGATGGCCCAGAACAGCATCGTGTACTGGCGGCCGAACGAGACCTGGCCCCATTGGTTCGACTGCAGGCCCACCAGCGCCTGGCGTCCGAACAGGCGGCCACCCTGGTTGGCGGTGCCGGAATCGGGCGCGAAGCCGGACTCCAGCACGAAGATGCTCTTCAGGCCGCCGCCCAGGTCCTCGGTGCCGCGCAGACCCCAGCGCGACGGTACGGTGCCGGTCAGCGTGTTCATGCGCACCACGCTATTGCCGGCCGCGCCAACCTTGTTTACGAATTCCACGCCAGTGTCCACCACGCCATACATGGTGACGGACGACTGGGCAGTGGCCAGCAGGGGCGCGGCTGCGAGCAGGCCCGCCGCGTATTTTGCGATCTTCATCTACCGTTTCCTTCTCTAGTCTTGTGGGCTCCGTGGACGTTTCCGGCGGCAACGGTATGGGGGCTGCCGTTTTGTTTGTGTTTCATTAGTAAAACAATGAACTACATAGGAAACGTTTGAGCGAAATATAGGCACGACATCGAACGGCGTAGATAGGGAGCAACCCTAGTGCGGTCGGGCGGTGACAGTGGCGAGCGCGCCCGGCACCACTCCGTCGAGGGGGAAGGCGCACGGCGGGCGTGGTGCGCGGCGCACCGGCTTGGCGCGGCGCGGCGTGTCGGGTGAATCGACAAACGACGTCCGGGCGAACGCCGAGGCGGATCTCGCGGCGGACAGGCGATTGCCCCATCGCGGGGCCGTGTGCCGGGGGCCATGCACCGGCTTCGAGACCGCGCAGCTGCCAGCAATTTTTCTACTTGTTTACCCTGATCCCACGCCCTGAAGGACTGCGCCTATAGTCGAGAGGTTTTATTTGCGAACGGTTATTTCATATATGGAACACATTGCGTCGCATCAGCCACTCGACCCCGGCGCGGGTTTGCTGGCCGCGCTGGACAGCCATTTCGCCGAGCGCGTGGTGATGACCGGCAGCGACGGCACGCGCACGGCCTGCCGCGTCGGCGGATCGCGCGGGCCGGTCATCGTGCTGCTGCATGGCATCAGTTCGGGCGCGGCATCGTGGCTGCCTTGCGCGAGCCTGCTGGCGGCGCAGGCGCGCGTGATTGCTTGGGATGCGCCGGGCTACGGCCAGTCGTCGCCATTGCCCATGCCGGCGCCTGCCGCGCGCGACTACGCGCTGCGGCTCGAAGCACTGCTGGCGGCGCTGCGGGTGCGGCCGGACCTGATCGTCGGCCATTCGCTCGGGGCGTTGATGGCGTCGGCCTACGCCGCGCACGCCGCGCCCGACGCGCAGCCGGACCGCTTCCTGTTGCTGAGCCCGGCGCTGGGCTACGGCGCGCCAGGCAAGGAAGAAAAGTCGCGCGACGTGGCGCGGCAGCGGATCGAATCGCTGGAATCGCTTGGCGTCGACGGGCTCGCGCAGCGCGGCCCGACGCGGCTGCTCAGTGCGGCCGCGACGCCCGATGCCCGCGCCTGGGTGCAATGGAACATGCAGCGGCTGAACCCCGACGGCTATCGCCAGGCCGTGGGTTTGCTGTGTGGCGACGACATCGGCCCCTATCTGCAGGCACGCACGCGCCCGGTGGACGTGGGCTGCGGTGCTGCGGACGTGGTGACCACGCCCACCGCATCGGCAGCGCTGGCGCAACGCTTCGACCTGCCGTTCCATGACATCGCCGATGCCGGCCACGCCTGCTACATCGAGCAACCGCAAGCGGTGGCGCGTTTGATTCGCGCCACCGTCTCTGGCAGCTGAGCAGCACCTGAAGTCACTACCGCGTCTGCGCTGGCCGGATATCGGCCAGCGCCCCCTCTCCGGCGCGGGTTAACCCCGATCAATCTTTAAACCGTCGTTGTCTATAGTCGTACCTGTGTTCAATATTTAAACTCGTGTTTCATAGGTAAAACGCAGAAAGCGCAAAACCTGACGAAAGCGAGCAGCGGATTGAGCCAGCCGTCCCCACACAGCAAGCCATGGAGCAAAGCGCAATGGAAAGCCTCGCTTACAACCCGAACCTGGTTCCCTGGGAGCGTTCCGCGCCCAACAACGTTGCCGGCAAGGGTCACATCGAGAAGCCCGGCCACGTGCCCAACATCGTCTGGCAGACGCGCGCCGCCGCGCCCACCGCCTACGAGAACGCGCTGGGCGATGCGCTGGAAGCCGCCTTCGAAGGCGGTGCCAAGTCTCCGGAAGACATCGTGCGCGCCTTCAACCGCGCGGGCTTGCTGGCCGCCGACGGCCAGTCGTGGACCGAGGAAGGCTTCCTCGCCGAGATGCGCCGCCTGGGCGCCTGAGCCGCCGGCCGAGAAGACAAGCGAGAACACAGACATGGAATCAAACAAGCAAGCACGCGCCGAAGCGCGCCTCAACACCGGCCTGCGTAACTACTGGTACCCGGTGGCTGCGTCGTGGCAGGTCACGCATGCGCCCATCGGCATCACGCGCCTGGGTCAGGACATCGTGGTCTGGCGCGACAAGGCCGGCCGCCTCAACGCGCTGGAAGACCGCTGCCCGCACCGTGGCGCGCGGCTGTCGATGGGCTGGAACCTTGGCGACCGCGTGGCGTGCTGGTACCACGGCGTGGAAGTGGGCGGCGACGGCCAGGTCAAGAGCGTGCCGGCAGTGGAGAACTGCCCGCTCGAAGGCCGCACCTGCGTGCGCAGCTATCCGGTGGAAGAACAGGCCGGCGCCATCTTCCTGTGGTTCGGCGACCGCGCGCCCACCGGGGCCGACGCGCTGCACCTGCCGGAGGAACTGGTCAGCGACGAACACACCAACTTCCTGTGCGTGGCGCACTGGGACTGCAACTACCGCTACGCCATCGACAACGTGATGGACCCGATGCACGGTGCCTACCTGCATGCGGTGTCGCACTCGATGGCCAGCGGCGAGAAGTCGGCCACGATGCAGGTGGTGGAGACCGAGCACGGCCTGGTCTTCGAGAAGACCGGCCAGCGTGGCGTGAACTTCGACTGGGTGGAATTCGGTGAGACCGGCACGCTGTGGCTGCGCCTGTCGATTCCGTACCGCGACAGGGTGGGCCCCGGCGGCCCGTTCGGCATCGTCGGTATCGCCACGCCGGTGGACGAGGATCACTGCCAGGTGTTTTTCTGGCGCACCCGCCACGTGCAGGGCTGGGAGCGCGACGTGTGGCGCTTCCTGTATCGCAACCGCCTGGAGGGCCTGCACTGGGACGTGCTGGAGCAGGACCGCGTGGTGCTGGAGTCGATGGCGCCGAACGCGCGCGATCGCGAGATGCTGTACGCGCACGATGCCGGCATCACGCGCGTGCGCCGTCTGCTGAAGCGACGTGCCGATGCCGAAGTGGCCGACGAACCGGTGGCCATGCTGCAACCGGTGACCGGAGCGCACAGCCATGCCTGACGTCACGTACGCCAACCTGCTGGCCGGCCGCAAGGTGCTGGTGACCGGTGCCGCGCGCGGCCTGGGCCTGGCCTTTGCCACAGCCATCGCCGAAGCCGGCGCCAGCGTGGCCATGGCCGACATCCTGGCCGACCGCGTCAACGAATCGGCCGCCACATTGAAGGCGCGCGGCTTCAACGTGGTGCCGCTGCAGCTCGACCTGAACGATCCCGCTTCGGTGCGGGCCTGCGCCAACGCCGCGGCCGAAGCGCTCGGCGGGCTGGACGGCCTGGTCAACAACGGCGCGGTGACTGATTCCGGCGGGCGTGGACTGACCGAGCTGGACATCGACACGTGGGACCGCGTGATGAACGTCAACGTGCGCGGCACCTGGCTGATGACGGCCGCCTGCACGCCCGCGCTGCGTGCCAGCGGCCGGGGCGCGGTGATCAACCTGGCATCGGACACGCCGCTGTGGGGCGCGCCGAACCTGCTGGCCTACGTGGCCAGCAAGAGCGCCATCATTGGCATGACCCGCTCGCTGGCCCGCGAACTGGGCGAGGCCAATGTCACGGTCAACGCTGTGGCACCGGGCCTGACGCTGGTGGAAGCCACCGAATACGTGCCGCAGCACCGGCACGACCTGTACCGCAACCAGCGCGCCATCCAGCGCGAGCAGGTTCCCGATGACGTCTGCGGCGCCGTGCTGTTCGCGCTGTCCGACCTTGCCCGTTTCGTGACCGGCCAGACGCTGGCGGTCAACGGCGGCTTCGTCATGCAATGAGCAATCTCCCCTGAGGAATGGAAATGAGCGATCTGTCGCAACAGCAAAACATCAAGCGCACCTGGGAGCAGCCGGACGGCGCTTCGTTCGAATCGTGGATGGAGTCGCGTGTGGCGCGCTTCAGCACCCGCCGCTACGACTGGGATGCACTGAAGTTCCAGGCCGACTACGACCCGAAGTACCGCCGCGCGCAGATGCGTTACATGGGCACGGGTGGCACGGGTGTGGCCGCGGACGCCAACACGGTGCCGTCGGAGCACTTCACGTTCTCGACGATGATCATCCCGGCCGGCCATGAAGGCCCGTCGCACCTGCACACCGACGTCGAAGAGGTGTTCTTCATCCTGCGCGGCAAGATCAAGCTGATCCTGGAAAAGGACGGCGAGCGCTTCGAGACCATCCTGACCGACCGTGATCTGGTGTCGGTGCCGCCGGGCGTGTACCGCGAGGAAATCAACATCGGCGAGGAAGACGCGCTGATGTGCGTGATGCTGGGCGCCAAGAAGCCGATCACGCCGACCTATCCGCCGGAACACCCGCTGACCCAGGTCAAGCGCTGATCTGCAGCGAGACGCCGAACCATGAGCGCCAATCCCGAAACCGTTGCCGGCCTGATCGCCGAGGGCCAGGACAGGTACATCGTCCCGGGCCTGGAACGCGGCCTGCGCCTGCTGGCCGAGTTCAACGCGCGTGACCGCGTGCTGTCGGCGGCCGACCTGTCGCGCCGGCTCGATGTGCCGCGTTCCACGGTGTTCCGCCTGCTGGCCACGCTGGAGGCCACCGGCTACGTGGAGCGGGCCGATGGCGGGCGCGAGTACCGGCTGGGACTGGCGGTGCTGCGGCTCGGCTTCGACTACCTGGCTTCGCTGGAACTGACCGAACTGGGCGGCCCGTTGCTGAACCGCCTGCGTGACGACATCGAATACCCGTGCAACCTCGTGGTGCGCGACGGGCGTTCGGTGGTGTACGTGGCCAAGGCCGCCGCGTCGCGTCCGTTCGCCAGCAACATCAACGTGGGCGCGCGCCTGCCGGCGCATGCCACGGTGCTGGGCCACGTGCTGCTGGAGGACATGGAACTGGAGCCGCTGCGCGAGCTGTATCCGGAGCCGCAGCTTCAGGTCTATTCGGACAGCACGCCGCGCACCGTGGAAGCGCTGCACGAACTGGTGCAGCAGGTACGCCAACAGGGCTACGTGCTGCACGAAGGCTTCTTCGAAGCCAGCATTTCCACGATTGCCGCACCGGTGCGCGATCGCACCGGCAAGGTGGCCGCCGCGTTGGGCGCCACGATTCCGGCGTCGCGGCTGCCGCAGGAAGAACTCGACCGCATGGTCGAAAAAGTCAGGGAAACAGCGGGTGAACTGTCGCGCCTGCTTGGCTACCGGCCCCACCGTCTCGCCAGAAGTGGGCAGGGCAAGGTGGTTCCCATGTATCGCGATTGAGGGGACGAGGGAGTTTCGATGTCCATGATTGAACTCGACGGCAAGGTAGCCGTCGTCACCGGCGGGTCCTCCGGCATCGGACTGGCCACGGTAGAACTGTTGCTCGAAGCGGGCGCCGCGGTGGCCATGTGCGGCCGCGATGCCGCGCGCCTGCGCGGCGCCGAGGCAACGTTGCGCGAGCGCTTTGCCGGTTGCCGGCTGTATGCGGCCACGTGCGACGTGCTCGATCCCGTGCAGGTCAACGCGTTTGCAGCCGACGTGGCGCGCGAACTGGGCCCGGTGGACATGCTCGTCAACAACGCCGGCCAGGGCCGCGTGTCGACGTTCGCCACCACCGAGGACGCCGCCTGGTTGGAAGAACTGCAGTTGAAGTTCTTCTCGGTGATCCACGCGACGCGCGCCTTCCTGCCGCAACTCGAACAGTCGGGCCAGGGCGCCATCGTGTGCGTGAACTCGCTGCTGGCCACGCAGCCGGAGCCGCATATGGTGGCTACATCGGCCGCACGGGCCGGCGTGCACAACCTGGTGCGCTCGCTGGCCACGGAATTCGCCCCCAAGGGTGTGCGCGTCAACGGCATCCTGATCGGGCTGGTGGAGTCGGGCCAGTGGCGCCGCCGCTTCGAGGCGCGTCCCGAGGAGGACCGCCACCTTGACTGGCCGGCGTGGACCGCGCGCCTGGCCCGCCAGAAAAACATTCAACTGGGCCGTCTCGGCCTGCCGCAGGAAGCTGCGCGCGCCATCCTGTTCCTTGCCTCGCCGTTGTCTTCGTACACCACGGGCAGCCATATCGATATTTCCGGAGGACTCTCCCGTCATGCGTAACGAACAACAAGTCACCGTGGGCTGCGCCATTGCCGCCTTCCTGGAGCAATGCGGCGTCAAGGCTGCGTTTGGTGTGATCTCGATCCACAACATGCCGATTCTCGATGCGATGGGCGAACGCGGCAAGATCCGCTTCGTACCGGCGCGCGGCGAGGCCGGCGGCACCAACATGGCCGATGCCTATGCGCGCACCACGGGCAGCCTGGGCGTGTGCCTGACCAGCACGGGCACCGCCGCCGGCAACGCGGCCGGCGCCATGGTCGAGGCACTGACG
This sequence comes from Cupriavidus pauculus, assembly GCF_022179805.1. GTDB lineage: Bacteria > Pseudomonadota > Gammaproteobacteria > Burkholderiales > Burkholderiaceae > Cupriavidus > Cupriavidus pauculus_E. The sequence goes on from NZ_BPUO01000004.1 coordinate 448,462, forward strand.
GCCGGCACGCCGCTGCTGCACATCACGGGACAGATCGAAACGCCGTACCTGGACCAGAGCCTGGCCTACATCCACGAAGCGCCGGACCAACTCACGATGCTGAAGGCCGTGTCGAAGGCCGCGTTCCGCATCCGCAGCGCCGACACCGCGCTCTCGACGATCAAGCTGGCCGTGCAGACCGCGCTGACCGCCCCGACGGGCCCCGTCAGCGTGGAGATTCCGATCGACATCCAGGCCGCGCTGATCGCCATGCCGAGCGACCTGAAGCCGCTGCCGGTGCCGCAGCACCAGCCGTCGGAACACGCGCTGGACGCACTGGCCGAGCGCCTGCTCAAGGCCCGCCGTCCGATGCTGTGGCTGGGCGGCGGCGCGCGCCACGCCAGCCAGCAGGTAAAGCGCCTGATGGACATGGGCTTTGGCGTGGTGACGTCCACGCAAGGCCGCGGCATCGTGCCCGAGGACGATGCGCGTTCGCTCGGTGCCTACAACCTGCACAAGCCGGTCGAGACGTTCTACCAGACCTGCGACGCGATGGTCGTGGTGGGTTCGCGCCTGCGTGGCAACGAGACGCTGAAGTACGAACTGAAGCTGCCGCGCCCGTTGCTGCGCATCGACGCAGACCCGGCCTCGGAAGGCCGCTGCTACCAGAGCGACTACTTCGTCAGCGGCGATGCCGCACTGGCACTCGATGGCCTGGCCGATCGCCTCGAAGGCCGTATCCAGATCGACGCGACCTTCGCCGATGACCTGCGCCGTGCGCACGACGTGGCCGTGGGCGCGCTGGTCGATGGCCTGGGCCCGTACAGCGCGCTGGTGCAGGCGCTGCAGAAGGCCGTGGGCCGCAACTTCAACTGGGTGCGCGACGTGACTGTGTCGAACAGCACCTGGGGCAACCGCCACCTGCAGATCTTCGATTCCCGTGCTGGCGTGCATGCGCTGGGCGGCGGTATCGGACAAGGTCTGGCGATGGGCATCGGCGCTGCCGTGGGTGCTGCAGCCACCGCGTCGGGCAAGAAGACGTTCACGCTGGCCGGTGACGGCGGCTTCATCCTGAACCTGGGTGAACTGGCCACGGCGGTGCAGGAGCGCGCCGACATGGTCATCGTGCTGATGAACGACAAGGGCTATGGCGTGATCAAGAACATCCAGGACGCGCAGTACGGCGGCCGCCGCCATTACGTGGACCTGCATACGCCCGACTACGCGCAGCTGTGCCAGTCGCTGGCGCTGCGCCACCGCCGCGTGAGCAACCTGGCCGACGTTGGTGCCGCGCTGGAAGACGCCACGGTGGAGCCGGGCCCGTTCCTGCTGGAGATCGACATGCTGTCGATCGGCAGCTTCAAGACGGTCTTTGCCGGCCCGCCGGTCAACAAGCAGGCACCCATCGCCAACACGGCGACGGCCGCGGCCTGAACGGAGATGTCCATGCTGCATGTGTCGATGGTGGGTTGCGGGGCGATTGGCCGTGGCGTGCTGGAGCTGCTGAAGTCCGACCCCGACGTCGTGTTCGATGTGGTGGTGGTGCCCGAAGGCACGATGGACGAGGCACGCGGTGCGTTGTCCACGCTGGCGCCCAACGTGCGCGTGGCCACGCGGCTCGCCGACGGCGACGTGCGCCCCGACCTGCTGGTCGAGTGCGCGGGCCACCGGGCACTGGAAGAGCACGTGGTGCCGGCACTCGAACGCGGCATTCCGTGCCTGGTGGTGTCGGTGGGCGCGCTGTCGGAGCCCGGCATGGCCGAGCGCCTGGAAGCGGCCGCGCGGCGTGGCAACACGCAGGTGCAGCTGCTGTCGGGCGCCATCGGTGCCATCGACGCCCTGGCGGCGGCACGCGTGGGCGGCCTGGACGAAGTGATCTACACCGGCCGCAAGCCGGCGCGCGCATGGGCCGGCACGCCGGCCGAGCAGATGTTCGACCTGGACGCGCTGACCGAGCCGACCGTGATCTTCGAAGGTACGGCGCGCGATGCGGCACGGCTCTATCCGAGGAACGCCAACGTGGCGGCCACGGTGTCCCTGGCGGGGCTGGGGCTGGACCGCACGTCGGTCAAGCTGCTGGCCGATCCGTCGGCCGTGGAAAACGTTCACCACGTGGAAGCACGCGGCGCGTTCGGCGGCTTCGAACTGACCATGCGTGGCAAGCCGCTGGCCGCCAATCCCAAGACGTCCGCGCTGACCGTGTTCAGCGTGGTGCGCGCACTCGGCAACCGCGCCCATGCGGTGTCGATCTGAAGCGAGTAATACCCGATGACGACGCAACAAGTTCTCCCGATCCTGATCGCTGGCGTATGGCGCGCCGGCGGCGGCGACCGCTATGCCACGCGCTACCCCGCCACGGGCGAGGTGGTGGCCGAGCTGAACGCGGCCAGCCTGGCCGACGTAGAGGAGGCCATCCAGGGCGCGCACCAGGCGTTCCGTACCAGTGGCTGGCCCCGCCGCAAGCCGCATGAGCGTGCCGCCGTGCTGTACCGCGTGGCGGAGCTGATTCGCGCCAAGTCCGAGGCCCTGGCCCAGCGCCAGCGCCTGGACAACGGCAAGCCCATCAGCGAAACGCGCGCACTGGTGGCCAGCGCGGCCAGCACGTTCCAGTTTTTCGCCGCCGCGCTGGAAACGCTGGAAGAGCAGATCACGCCGCAACGTGGCGACTGCCTGACGATGAGCGTCTACGAGCCGATGGGCGTCGTGGCGGCCATCACGCCGTGGAATTCGCCGATCGCCAGCGAAGCGCAGAAGATGGCACCGGCGCTGGCTGCCGGCAACGCGGTCATCGTCAAGCCGGCCGAGGTGACACCGCTGATGGCGCTGGAACTGGCCGCGATCTGCGAGGAAGCCGGCGTGCCGCGTGGCCTGATCAGCGTGCTGCCTGGCAAGGGCTCGGTGATTGGCGACGCCATCACCAAGCATCCGCTGGTGCGCCGCGTGTCGTTCACGGGCGGTACCACCACTGGCAAGCACATCGCCCATATCGCCGCCGACAAGATGATGCCGGTGTCGCTGGAACTGGGCGGCAAGTCGCCGACCATCGTGTTCGACGATGCCGATCTCGACCACGCCGTGAATGGCGTGCTGTACGGCATCTTCAGCTCGTCGGGCGAATCGTGCATCGCAGGCTCGCGCCTGTTCGTGGCGCGCTCGCAGTACGAGCCGTTCCTGGACCGCCTGGCGGCTGGCGCGGCGAAGCTGCGCGTGGGCGACCCGGCCGACGAGCGTACCCAGATGGGGCCGCTGATCACCGACCGGCACCGCGACAGCATCGATTCGTATGTGGCGGCGGGCGTGGACGAAGGCGGCCAATTGCGTACCGGCGGCATTCGCCCCGACGTGGCAGGACTGCCCAATGGCTACTTCTATACGCCGACGATCATCGAAGGGCTTGGCAACGACGCGCGCATCTGCCAGGAGGAAATCTTCGGGCCGGTGCTGGTGACGATGCCTTTCGACGACGAGGACGATCTGATCGAACAGGCCAACGACAGCATCTACGCGCTGGCCGCTGGCATCTGGACGCGCGACTACAAGCGTGCATGGCGGGTGGCACGATCCGTGCAAGCCGGCAACGTATGGATCAACACGTACAAGCAGTTCTCGATCTCGACGCCATTCGGCGGCTGGCGCGACAGCGGACTTGGCCGTGAGAAGGGACGCCTTGGCATCCTGCAGTACATGGAGCAGAAGAGCGTGTACTGGGGCTTGAACGAACAACCGCTGCCGTGGGCCAACTGAGGCCATCGCGCGCAAACGCAAACCGGCAGGACGGAGACTGGAAATGAAGGTATTGGGAATCGATGAAATCGTCTACGGCGCCGACGATTTCGATGCATGTCGCGGATTCTTCGGAGACTGGGGCCTGGCCATCAAGCGCGACGACGCGCAGGGCCTGGACTTCGAAACGCTGAACGGCTGCCGCGTGCTGGTGCGCAAGATCGGTGACGCCGCGCTGGCACCGGCCATCGAAGAGGGCCCGACGCTGCGCGAAGTGGTGTGGGGCGTGGACAACGAAGCATCGCTGCGCGAACTGCGCGAGGCCATCGCGGGCGAGCCGACGTTCGTGTCGCTGGAAGGCGGCGCACGTATCGGCTGCACCGACCCGAACGGGCTGGCCGTACGCTTCCAGGTGTCACGCAAGCACGACGTGGCCGTGGATTGCGCGCTGATGAACACGTGGAACGACAAGCCGCGCATGAACCAGCGCAGCCCGATCTACGAACGCGCGATCCCCATCGAAGTGGGCCACGTGGTGTTCTTCGTCAAGGACGTGAAGGCCACCGAGCGCTTCTACATCGAGAAGTTCGGCTTCGTTCAATCGGACAACTACCCGGACCGGGGCGCCTTCCTGCGCTGCACGGCCGAGGGCGGTCACCACGACCTGTTCCTGCTGCAACTGCCGCATGGCAAGGCGGGGCTGAACCACGTGGCGTTCACCGTGCGCGACATCCACGAGGTGTTTGGCGGCGGCATGAACATGTCCCGCAAGGGCTGGGACACGCAACTCGGCCCGGGCCGTCATCCGATTTCGTCAGCCTATTTCTGGTACTTCAAGAATCCGGCCGGTGGCCTGATCGAGTACTACGCCGACGAAGACCAGCTCGACGCGCACTGGGAACCGCGTGCCTTCGAGCCGGGCCCCACGATGTTCGCGGAGTGGGCCATCGAGGGTGGCATTGACGGCAATACCCGCCGCCAGAAGAATGCCGGCGGACCGGAAGGCAAGTTCCTGACGGAAAAGCGGTAAAGCATCGAGCATCAAGAAGCATTGAGAAGGAAGCCGTCATGAGTGCGAGCCAATCTTTGACACTGCGCGTGCAGGCCATGCGCTTCGAGGCGCGCGGCGTTGTCAGCATCGAGCTGCGCGACCCCGCCGGCGTGCCGCTGCCCGAGTTCGCGCCCGGTGCGCATATCGACCTGCACCTGGCCAACGGCCTGGTGCGCAGCTATTCGCTGTGCGGCGCACCCGAGCAGCGCGACCGCTATACCGTGGGCGTGCTGAACGACCGCAACAGCCGGGGCGGTTCGCGCTTCGTACACGAGCAGCTGCGCGTGGGCACCACGCTGACGGTGGCCGTGCCGCGCAATCACTTCGCGCTGGACGAGGACGCCGCGCACACGGTGCTGGTGGCCGGCGGTATCGGCGTCACGCCGATCGTCTGCATGGCGCGCCGGCTGGCCGAGCGCGGCCGCTCTTTCACGCTGCTGTACTGCGCCCGTTCGCGGGAAGAAGCCGCGTTCGTCGAGCAACTGTCGGCCTATGGCGATGCCGTGCGCTTTCACTTCGATGACGAAGCGGGCGTGCCACCGGACCTGAAGGCGATGCTGGCCGGCCAGGAGGCGGGCACGCATTTCTACTGCTGCGGTCCCGGTCCGATGCTCAACGCGTTCGAATCCGCATGCGAAGCCCACGGCTATCCGAACGTCCACATCGAGCGCTTTGCCGCCGACCCGGCCACCGAGTCGGTGCAGGAAGGCGAGTACAGCGTGCAGCTGCAACGATCGGGCAAGACCGTGCGGGTGCCGTCCGGCAAGTCGCTGCTCGATGCGCTGCTGGAGTCCGGCGTGCAGGTGGAATACAGCTGCCGCGAGGGCGTGTGCGGATCGTGCGAGACGGCCGTGGTGGAAGGCTGCCCCGAACACCGCGACAGCGTACTGAGCAACAGCGAGCGTGCATCGAACCGGACCATGATGGTTTGCGTGTCGGGCTGCAAGGGCCAGCGCCTGGTGCTGGACCTCTGACCCATCCGCGCCGCGCCGTGGATGCGCGGCCACCACGACTGCCCGCCGCAAAACGCAGAACCGCATGTTTCAGGGACAAAGCGGCCACGCGGGTAACTGCCCCACACGATTTTCGGAAAAGACACCCGTGTTGACACAGAGACAAGACGCCGCGCCCATGCAGGCGGCAGCCGTTGGCTATGACGCCGCCGCTGCCGGCGATGCGGCCGCACACGCCCCCGCGCAATCCTCCACGCAAGCCACGCCGACCACGCGCGGCCAGATTATCGCGCGCATCGAGCGCATGCCCGGCAACATGATGCACGTGCGTGCACGGCTGCTGATCGGGCTGGCCACGTTCTTCGACGGCTTCGATGTGATCGCCATCGCCGCGACGCTGCCGCTGCTGATCGGCAAGTGGTCGCTGACGCCGGGCCAGATCGGCTTGCTGATCGCCGCGCCGTCGGTGGGGCAGCTGGTCGGCGCGCTGCTGTTTCCCGCGCTGGCCGAACGCTTCGGGCGTTTGCGCTCGATTGGCTGGAGTGCCGGCATCATCGGCCTGATGAGCCTGGCGTGCGGATTCGCGCCGTCATTCGAAATATTCCTGCTGCTGCGCATCGTGCAGGGGTTGGGGCTGGGCGGCGAGCTGCCCGTGGCGGCCACCTATATCAACGAGGTGACGCGCGCGCACGGACGCGGCAGGTTCGTGCTGCTGTACGAGATCGTGTTCCCGATCGGGCTCATGGTGTCCAACGCGATGGGCGCGGTGCTGGTGCCACGCTATGGCTGGGAGGTGATGTACTTCTTGGGCGGCGTGCCTCTGGTGCTGTTCTTCGTGCTGCGCCGCCTGATTCCCGAGTCGCCGCGCTGGCTGGCCGAGAAGGGCCGGCTGGAGGAAGCCGACCAGGCGCTGCGCCAGTTCGAGGCGCGTGCCAAGCAGCCGCTGGCGCCGGTGGGCGATACGTCGCGCTTCGATGCGATGGGCGGCAAGCATCCGCGCCGCCGTGTGCGTGATCTGGTGGGCCGCGCCTACCTGGGCCGCACGCTGGCCGTGTGGATGCTGTGGGCGACGTGCGGCTTTATCCAGTACGGGCTGTCCACGTGGCTGCCCACGATCTACAAGACCGTCTATCACGCGCCGCTGCAACTGGCGCTGAACCTGGCGGCCGGCGCCTCGGTGCTGGGCGTGGTGGGGTCGCTGATCTGCGCGCTGGTGGTGGACAAGGTGGGACGCAAGCCGGTGATCAACGTGTCGTTCGTGCTGTGCGCGGCGTCGCTGGTGCTGGCCGGTGTGTTCCACGCGTCGTCGGTTTACGTGGTGGCCACGTTCTGCGCGATGGCGATGGGCTTCCTGGCCTGCGGCTTCATCACGGCCTATGTCTACACACCCGAGCTGTACCCGACCAGCATCCGCGCGATGGGCTGCGGCCTGGGCGGCGCATGGCTCAAGATCTCGGCCATCTTCGCGCCGGGCATCATCGCGTCGACGATCGGCACGGGCAACCTGAGCATGGCGTTCTACGGACTGGCCGTGGTGCCGCTGCTGGCTGCGGTGACCGTCTACCTGCTTGGCATCGAAACCAAAGGGCAGGTGCTGGAAGAACTGGAAGTCTGACCGGCACGCACGTCGTGGTTGGCCCCGCAGCCGTCTTTCCCGGCGAGCGGGGCTTTTTTGTTGCACGCGTATGCGGCCATAATGCATGTCGTCCTACAACACACCAAGGAAGACATGCGCACCCCATCGGCTTTCCACGCTCGCCCCCGCAGACTCGTGCTCGCCGCATCGCTGGCGCTGGCATCGCTGGGCGCGGCGAATGCCGCCTCGCTCGACCGCACGCAACTGGCGCAATCGGCGGACAAGGCGGCCAACGCCAGCTATCGCGAATGGGTGGAACTGCTCGCCATTCCCAACGACGCCACCGTGCCGGCCGATATCCAGAAGAATGTCGACTGGCTGGTCAAGGCATTTTCGCGGCGCGGCTTCCAGGCGCGTGCACTGGCCAATGGCGACAAGCCGATGGTGTACGCCGAATTCCAGGCGCCCGGTGCCTCGTCCACGCCGCGCAAGACCGTGCTGTTCTACATGCACCTGGACGGCCAGTCGGTGACGGCGTCGCAGTGGGCGCAGAAGAGCCCGTGGGAGGCCACGCTGAAGGCGCGCTCGTCTGATGGCAAATGGGAAGCGCTGCCGCTGGACAAGCTCTACGGCGGACAGGTGGACCCGGAATGGCGCCTGTTTGCGCGGTCGTCGTCGGACGACAAGGGTCCCATCGTGATGTTCCTGGCGGCGTTTGACGCGCTGAAGGCTGCAGGCGTCGAGCCCGGCGTGAACATCAAGGTGCTGCTGGATTCGGAAGAGGAAAAGGGTTCGCCGTCGCTGGGCAAGGTCATCGGAGAAAACCTCGAAGCGCTGCGCAACGACGGCATGGTGATCTTCGACGGCCCGATGCACCAGAGCAACCAGCCCACGCTGGTGTTCGGCAACCGGGGCATCCAGCTCGTGCAGCTCAAGGTGTTTGGCGCCAGCCAGGGACTGCATAGCGGCCACTACGGCAACTATTCGGCCAATCCTGCGCAGCGCATGGCCAGCCTGCTGGCCTCGATGAAGGACGACAACGGACGCGTCACGATTCCCGGCTACTACACGCCGGTGAAGATCGACGACCGCGCCCGGAAGATCATGGCCGCCGTGCCCGACGACGAGGCCGCGCTGAAGCGGCGGCTGGGCATTGCCAGCACCGAGAAGGTCGGCGCGAATTACCAGGAAGCCATGCAGTATCCGAGCCTGAACGTGCGCGGCATCGTGGCCGGCGATGTCGGGCCGAAGGCGCGCACCATCATTCCGGAAGTGGCCATTGCGGACATCGACCTGCGCACCGTGCCCGAGACGCCGCCCGAAACACTGGTGGCGCTGCTGCGCAAGCACATCGAGAAGCAGGGCTATCACCTGGTGAACGGCGAGCCGACCGCTGAAGAGCGGGCGCGCTACCCGAAGCTGGCCGCGCTGACGGCGGACGAGGTGTCGGCATCCAGCTCGGCCGCGCGCACGGATCTGGAAGCGCCGGTCTCGCGGTGGCTGCAAGGTGTGATGAATGACACCTATGGCAAGCCGCCGGTGCAGATCCGCATGATGGGCGGCACGGTGCCGACGGGCGCCGCGGTGCAGGCACTGAAGTCGCCGTTCGTGATCGTGCCGCTGGTCAACGCCGACAACAACCAGCACAGCTTCGACGAGAACATGCGGCTGGGTAACTATCGCGACGGCATCCGAACCGTCATGGGAATCCTGCAGACGCCGTTCAAGTAAGCGTGTTGCCGGGGCCGCGCCATCGCCGTGTTTGGCGCGGCCTTGGATGTGAGACGAATCTGATTTGGGCTTGCTTGAGACGAATACGATTCCCCTTTCGGCCGGAATCTCTTATGTTGGTGGCGATGCATGCGGGGGCCAGGGTTGGCGGCCGCATTGCAGCACCAGAACGCATAAGGGGGTCATATGGAAGCAGTCCTGGCGGGCTTGGCAAGCGGCGGTGTCGGCAGCGCGCTGTCAGCCTATTTCTTTCTGCATACCTACACGAACGAGAAGCTGGCGCCAATCGGCGAGACATTCGAAAGGCTCGACAAGCGTGTGGACAGGCTCGATGTGCGCGTCGACAGAGTCGAGGTCAGGCTGGCGAAAGTCGAAGCGAGACTCGATGTGATGGACGAGAAGCTCAATGTCATGAACGAGAAGATCACGGCATTGGACAAGAGGTTCGTTGGGCTAGAAGGCAAGGTGGACCGCATCCTGGAGATTGTGGCGATGCGGATTTGACCGCCACGGCAACAGGCCGCCACCCCGGCGGCCTGCCCTTATCTGCCTTTACTCCTTGCCCGCTCCCGTGCAGATCCCATGCAGCTTGCGCAGGCCCGAGTACAGGCCCTGGCGCTCTTCAGGCGTCAGCAGCCGGATGACCGATGCCTGCCCGCGCCGCGCCAGCGGAATGACCTGCGCATGGAGCGCCGCGCCGGCGTCGCTGATCTTGCAGGCCAGTCGCTTGCGCGGCGTGGCGCCCTCCGATTCCAGCGTCACCAGTCCTCGGTCTTCCAGTAGCCGCAGGGTCCGGCTGACCAGCGCCTTGTCCGAGGTGGACTGCTTGACCAGTTCCGCGAATGACATCGATTCGCCGTGCGCCAGCAGGGCGAGGATGCGCCATTCCGGCACGGTCAGGTCGAACTGGGTGGCATAAGGCTCCGTCACACTGCTGCGCAATGCCGTCACCAGTTGGCTGAGCATGGTGGTCAGGAAGTCGTTGACGGTCAGGCCAGTGCCGGCTTCGTCAAGATTCGACCAGGGATCGGAGCCCCCGGCGGTGGCCGGGGGGTGCTGGGTGGTGGTACTGGACATGAGGGCGCCAAGAAGGAATGCCGGAAATTCGGCGGAAATGCGTGTGCGATTGTCTCATATCGATTGTTGTTCGCAACTTTGTGCCGTACGACGCTACCCACTTCTCTTTTGATGCATTGTCAATTGGTAGTTTGCTTAAGTTGAGAGATCAACAAACACCGCCTACATTGAAATCGTTCCTGGCGTGAATCTTGGTTTCATATATAAAACGCATCTGCTACTGTTTCGGAGCGATGGTGCGCGGTGTGCGCATCGGCGGCGCGGAGCATGTTATATCGATCCGTTGCCGTCCACTGGCAAACCGAACGTTAGGCAGAGAGAAACCATGAGCAATGACACGCCCGCAGAGGAGACACAGGACAAGTACATCGTGCCGGGCCTGGAGCGGGGACTGCGGCTGCTGGGTGAATTCAGCAGCAAGGACCGCACGTTGTCGGCGGCGGAACTGGCGAGGCGGCTGCAGGTGCCGCGCTCGACGGTGTTCCGGCTGCTTGCCACGCTGGAAATGATGGGCTTTGTCGAGCGCACCGATGGCGGCCGGGAGTTTCGGCTGGGCATGGCGGTGCTGCGGCTGGGGTTCGATTACCTGGCATCGCTGGAATTGACCGAATTGGGGCGGCCGCTGCTGGACCGCCTGCGCGACGAGATTCACTACCCGTGCAATCTCGTGGTGCGCGACGGGCGCTCGATCGTCTATGTGGCCAAGTCGGTGGCTTCGCGGCCGTTCACCAGCACGGTCAATGTCGGCACGCGCCTGCCCGCGCATGCCACGGTGCTGGGGCGGGTGCTGCTGGAAGACCTGACGCTGGCCGAATTGCGTGACCTGTATCCCGAGCAGCGCCTGGAGGTGTTCTCGGAGAGCACGCCGCGCACGGTGGAAGAGTTGTACGAGATGGTGCAGCGCGACCGCCAGCGTGGCTACGTGCTGCACGAAGGGTTCTTCGAGGCCAGCATCTCGACCATCGCCGCGCCGGTGCGAGATCGCACCACGCGGGTGGTGGCGGCGCTGGGCGCGACGATCCCGGCGGCACGGATCGACACGGCACTGCTCGATCCGATGGTGGGCAAGGTGCGCGAGGCGGCGGCGGAACTGTCCCGCTTGCTGGATTACCGGCCAGACCTGAGCGGCAGGGTGGCTGGCGGATGATGTAGCCGCGACCACAACTGGCAGGAAAAGAATCATGCAGGACGGTAGCCCCCACGCAAGCCCTTATCCCGAAGTATCCGGCAGCCCAGGTGCCGTGCGGCAGCGCGGGCCGCGCTGGATGCGCATCGCGATGCTCGTCGTCGGCACCGTTACCGGGCTGGCGCTGGGCGGCGTGGCCCGGGCGGCAACCGATTGCGCCACGGTGCGCATCGTCGTGCCGTTTCCCGCCGGGGGTGCTGCCGACCAGTTGGCGCGCACCGTGTCGCAGGGCCTGCAGCAGCGCCGGGGCACGACCATCGTGGTCGACAACAAGCCCGGAGCCAACGGCAACATCGGCATCGATGCCGTGCGCCGCGCGGCGGGCGACGGGTGCACCTGGCTGGTGGTGCCGGCCGGCAACCTGACGATCAATCCCACGTTGTTCCCCGCGCTCTCCTATCAGGTCGCGCGCGATTTCCGTCCGGTATCGCTGCTGGCCAGTTCGCCGAACGTGCTTGCCGTGCATCCGTCGGTGAAGGCGCGCAACGTTGCCGAGCTGGTGGCGGTGGCCAGGCAGGCGGACCAGCGCAAGGAGCCGCTGGGCTATGCCAGCCCCGGCGTGGGCAGCGGTCTGCATCTGGCGGGCGAACTGTTCCGGCACAAGGCTGGCGTGACCATGCTGCACGTCCCGTACAAAGGCACCACGCAGGCCGTGAACGACGTGGTGGGCGGCCAGGTTCCCGTGCTGCTGGGCACATGGCCGACGCTGGCGCCGTTTATCCAGTCGGGCGCGCTGCGCGCCATCGTGGTCACGCAGTCGACGCGTTCGCCGGCGGCCCCCGATGTGCCGTCGCTTGCCGAACAGGGTATGCCGGGCATCAACGTCAGTTCCTGGTACGCGTTGCTGGTGCCGTCCGCCACACCGAAGCCGATGGCCGATTCGCTGTCCGCCGATATCCATACGTTGTTCACCACGCCATCGGTGCGCGGCGATCTGCAGCGCCAGGGGCTGGAACCCGTGGCGAGCACGCCCGAGGCACTGGCCGCGCGCATCCGCGATGAAGCCGCGGCGTGGGCCACGCTGATCCGCACGTACCACATCACGGCGGAATAGCGATCAGCGCCGCACCCTGGCGGCGCAACCCTTCGAGACATCCCTTACCCGAGTCGTATCTGGCCGCACCCTGCGCCGTGCAGGGTGGCGTGCGGCCGTCATTTTCCTGCACCAGCGAGGCAAGCATGGACTTTGTGTTGAACGGAAAAGCAACCCGCTTCGATGGCGACGGCGACACGCCGCTGCTGTGGGTGATTCGCGATGACGCCGGCCTGACCGGCACCAAGTACGGTTGCGGCATCGGCGCGTGCGGCGCGTGCACCGTGCACGTCGACGGCAACGCGCAGCGGTCGTGCGTGACGCCGGTGTCCAGTGTGGCGGGACGCAGCATCACGACGATCGAGGGCTTGTCGCCAGACCGATCGTCGAAGGTGCAGAAGGCGTGGATCGCCAAGGATGTGCCGCAGTGCGGCTACTGCCAGTCCGGCATGGTGATGGCGGTCAGCGCACTGCTGAAGAGCAATCCGCATCCCACCGACAAGGACATCGACGCAGCCGTGAGCAATCTGTGCCGCTGCGCCACCTATCACCGCATCCGGGAGGCCATCCATGCCGCAGCAAAGTGAAGCCGTGAAGAGCCCGTCGCGACGTGGCTTTCTCGTGGGTAGCGCCGCGGTGGCTGGTGCGCTGTGCATCCCGTTGCCGGTGTTAGCCAACCGCACGGTGGATAGCGGTCCGCATGGCACGCATGAGATTACCGACTGGATCTGGATCGAGCCGAACGGCAAGATCACGCTCGGACTGTCGCAGTGCGAATGCGGCCAGGGCGTCTACACGGGCATGCCGCAGGTGCTGGCCGACGAGCTCGACGCCGACTGGCGCGCTATCACCGTGACCTTCGTCACCGGGCGCGACGCCTACCGCACGGGCGCCGCCTATGAAGAGCCGCAACAGTTCGTGGGCGCGTCGATGTCGGCCACGCTGTTCTACGAGCGCCTGCGCATTGCCGGCGCGCAGGCGCGCGAGGTGCTGACGTTGACTGCCGCCAAGCGGCTGCAGGTACGTCCGGGCCAGTGCTACACCGAGAACGGGCGCGTCTTCCATGGCGGCACCGGCCGCTCGCTGGGCTATGGTGAACTGGCCGAGGAAGCGGCAAAGCTGCCGCTGAATCCGGCGCCGCGCCTGAAGAACGAAGCCGCGCACAAGCTGATCGGGCGCGATCTGCAGCGCCTGGATACGCCGGCCAAGGTCGACGGCTCGGCCGAGTTCGGCATCGATGTGCGCGTGCCGGGCATGCTCTACGGCGCGTTGAAGATGCCGCCCACCGTCACCGGCAAGGTCACGGGCATCCGCAATGCCGATGCCGTACGAGCCATGCCCGGCATTCAGGCCGTGGTGCAGGCGCCCGATGCGGCAATCGTGGTCGCTACCAGCTACTGGCTCGCCAAGAAGGGGGCCGACGCGCTGGAACTCGACATCGATCCGGGTGCCGCCAAGAATCTCGACAGCGACGCCATCATGGCCGCACGCAAGGCGGCACTGGGCGCGCCGCAGGCTGTGGTGGCCACGCGGCTGGGCGATGCCGATGCCGTGCTGGCCAGCGCCGGCAAGGTCGTGGAGGCCGACTATCACACGCCGTACATCGTGCACGCGACGATGGAATCGGTGAACGCCACCGTGCATGTGCGCGAGGATGCCATCGAGGTATGGGGCCCGATCCAGGGCCAGGATTTCGTGCGCAACGCGCTGGCCAAGCTCTACCAGCGCAAGCCGGAAACCATCATCGTCCACACGACGTTCCTGGGCGGCAGCTTCGGGCGCAAGTTCCTGCCGGACTTCGTGGTGCACGCGGCGCGTGCGTCGGCGGCGGTGGGCAAGCCGGTCAAGGTCATCCGCTCGCGCGAGGACGATATCCGCCATGGCTTCTATCGCCCCGGCGTGTCGGGCCGCTTCCGTGCGGTGCTGGACGAGCAGGGCATGCCGCGTGCCATGCACGCGCGGCTGACTGGTCAGTCGCTCTATGGCGTGATCAAGGCCGAGCGCATGGCGAAGAACGGCGGCTGGGACGAGACGATGCTGGAGGCGATCTACGATTGCGTGTATCGCGTGCCGAATCTCAAGGTCGACATGATCGACGTGAAGCAGCCGATTCCGGTCAGCTTCATGCGCAGCGTGGGTTCCACGTCGAGCGTGTTCATGCTGGAGAGCTTCGTCAACGAAATGGCCGATGCGGCGGGCATGGACCCGTATCGCTACCGCCGCGCGCTGCTGTCGCACAGCCCGCTGGCCGTGCGCACGCTGGACGCGGCAGCCAAGGCGGCCAACTGGCAGCGCAAACCGGCACCGGGCGTGACGCGCGGCTTCACGTTCAGTCTCTACACGGGGCGGGGCGAGGCGTTCCAGACCTATGTGGCGATGGCGCTGGAACTGGTGCGCGACGGCAGCGCGTTCAAGGTGCGGCGCGTGGTGTGCGCGGTGGAGTGCGGGCGCGCGATCAATCCGAATCTGATCCGCGCGAACATCGAGGGCGGCATCGGCTTTGCACTGACCAACACGCTGAAGAGCGAAGTGACGTTCAAGGGCGGGGTGGTGCAGCAAAGCAACTTCCACGACTACCCGCTGCTGCAACTGGCCGAGATGCCCAGGATCGACGTGGTCATCGTCGACAGCGACCGTCCGCCGCAGGGTTGTGGCGAGGTGTCGCTGGGGCCGGTGGCGCCGGCCGTGGCGCATGCGCTGTACCAGGCCACGAAGTCACGGCGCCGGTCGATGCCGATGAAGCTCGAAGCCTGACCGTAAAAAAGCTGCCTCTCCACGCCGAAGACTGCGTGGAGAGGGCGGCCTTGCTGGTGGGTAGCGCTGGCCTCAGGCCGCGAAACCCCCATCCACATTCAGGCTGGCACCAGTCACGAAGCTCGATTCGGGGCCGGCCAGATACGCCACCATGCTGGCGATTTCCTCGGGCTTGCCGTGGCGCGGCAGGGCCATCAGACCGTGCAGCGACTTTGCGAAATCCGAGTTCTCGGGGTTCATGTCGGTATTCACCGGGCCGGGCTGCACGTTGTTGACGGTGATGCCACGCGGGCCCAGGTCTCGCGACATGCCTTGCACCAGGCCCTTCAGTGCGGACTTGCTCATCGCGTAGGCGGCGCCGCCGGCAAACGGCATGCGGTCGGCGTTGGTGCTGCCGATGTTGATGATGCGGCCGCCTTCGCCCATATGGGACAGCGCTGCCTTGCTGGCCACGAACACGGCGCGTACGTTCACGGCCACGGTCTTGTCGAAGTCGTCCAGCGAGAACTCTTCCACCGGGCCCAGGTGCAGCACGCCGGCGTTGTTCACCAGGATGTCGATCTTGCCGAAGTGGACGGCGGCGTCATTGATGGCACGCGTCACCGCAGCGGCGTCGGCGGCATCGGCCTGGTACGCCTTGGCACGGCCGCCAGCGGCCTGGATCGATTCCACCAGTTCCTGCGCGCCGGCGCCGGAGCTCTGGTAGGTGAATGCGACGGCGGCACCGTCGCGGGCCAGGCGGCGGACCACGGCGGCACCGATGCCGCGTGCACCGCCAGTTACGAAGGCAACCTTGTTCGAGAGCGTAGTCATGATGTGTTCCTTGTGATGTCAGTGAAGATGTGACCAGTATGGTTGGTGGTTTCCACTACCGCTAGTCACAAATCACGATCAAGTTCTTCAACCATTGGTATAAGCTTCGGGCTATGGAAGCCCTGAACCTGCTCGAATCGTTTGTCCAAAGTGCCGAAACCGGCAGTTTTTCGGCCGCAGCCCGCCGGCTGGGGCTCACGCCGGCCGCCGTCAGCAAGAACGTGGCGCGGCTGGAGGCCCATCTGGGGCTGCGGCTGTTCCAGCGCAGCACGCGCAAGCTCACGCTGACGCTGGGGGGCGAGCAGTTCCTGCGCCAGGTGTCCGATCCGTACGCGACCCTGCGCGATGCCTTTGCCAGCGTGGCGCAGGACGATGGCAAGCCGGCCGGCGTGCTCAAGGTCAGCATGGGCGTGGCGTTCGGGCGCGAGTACCTGGTGCCGCTGCTGGGCGAATTCCTGGAGCGATATCCGGCTATCGTGCCCGACTGGCATTTCGATAATCGCGCCGTCGACCTGATTGCCGGGGGCTTCGACGTGGCGATCGGCGGCGGCATCGACCTGACCGAGGGCGTGGTCGCGCGCGAACTGGCGCGGACTCATGTGGTGGCAGTGGCGTCGCCGGCGTACCTGTCGGGGCGGACGCTTCCGACGCATCCGGCTGGCCTGGCCGAGTTCGATGGCATCGTGCGCCGGTCCGCGTCCACCGGCCGCCTGCGATTGTGGAACCTGCGCAATCAGGTGGGTGAGGAAGCGCTGGCGGAGCCGCGCACGCGGCTGATCTTCGACGATCCCGAAGCCATGGCCCACGCAGCCATGCAGGGGCTGGGCGTGGCGCTGCTGCCCATGCCCCACGCCGCACCCTGGCTGGAGCGCGGGGCGCTGGTGCGTCTGTTGCCGGGCTGGTGTGCCGACAACGGACCCGTCGCGCTTTACTACCCGAACCGCAAGCTGCTGCCGCCCAAGACGCGCGTGTTCATCGACTTCATTGTCGAGGCCTTCCAGCGCAAGGGCCTGGCGCGCCGATTCGACGGACGCTGAACGGGCGGCTGGGCAGATGCGCTGCGTGGACTATGCTTCGGAAGTTCGAACCACGCGAATGCAGGGGGAGGGGCAGTGATGAGCGTCGAAAAAATCGAGATTCCCGGTAGCCAGGGCGGCACGCTGTCTGCACGGATGGAATGGCCCGACGGCCCGGTGCGGGCGCATGCGCTGTTCGCGCATTGCTTCACCTGCGGCAAGGACAGCCTGGCGGCCACCCGCATCGCGCGGGCGCTGACCGCGCAGGGCATTGCCGTGCTGCGCTTTGATTTCACCGGCATTGGCGCCAGCGAGGGCGATTTCGCCAGCACCAATTTCTCGTCGAACCTGGCCGACCTGGAAGCCGTGGCCATGTACATGCGCACCCGCGGCCAGGCCCCGGCGCTGCTGATCGGGCACAGCCTTGGCGGTGCGGCCGTGCTGGGCGTGGCGCGCCGGCTGCCCGAGCTGCGCGCGGTGGTGACCATCGCCGCACCCAGCGATCCGCGCCATGTGCTGGGCCTGCTGGGCGACAACGTCGAGCGCATCCGCGCCGAAGGCGAGCTTGAAGTGAAGCTGGCCGGCCGGCCATTCCGCATCGCGCGCCAGTTCATCGACGATGTGTCCAGCCACAGGTTGCTCGACGAGGTGGCTCACCTTGGCAAGCCGCTGCTGGTGATGCAGTCGCCCACCGACGATACGGTCGAGGTGGAGAACGGCCTGGCCATCTTCGAGGCCGCCGCGCAGCCGAAAGCCTATGTGGCGCTGGACGGTGCCGACCACCTGCTGCAGAACCGCGCCGGCGCGGCCTACGCGGCCAGCATGATCACTGCGTGGTCGCAGCACTATCTGCCCACGCTGACCGAGGACGTGCAGGATGCGATTCCGGAGCCCGGCGTGGTGATGGTGGCCGAGCGCCACCGGGGCCGCTACCAGCAGACGATCCGCATGGGCAGCCATGAGCTGGTGGCCGACGAGCCCGTTGCCGTGGGTGGCGACGACGCCGGCCCGAATCCGTACGAGCTGTTGCTGTCGGCGCTTGGCGCCTGCACGTCGATGACCATGCGCATGTATGCCGAGCGCAAGTCGCTGCCGCTGGAGCACGTGGCGGTGCAGCTACGGCACGAGAAGATCCACGCCGAGGACTGCGCGGCCTGCGAGACCACGGTGGGGATGGTGGACCGGATCGAGCGGCGCATCGCGATCCGTGGCGACCTGAGCGACGAACAGCGCGCGTCGCTGATGGCGATTGCCGACAAATGCCCCGTGCATCGCACGCTGCATTCGGAAATCCGGATCGATACCTTGCCGGGCTAGCCGATCCCAAGCACGCGCCGGCGCGCGGCATCGAATGCCGCGCCTTCGGCCACGAGCCACTCCTCCACTTCGGTCACCTGCGCGCTCTGCCCGTGCGCGCAGACGAAGTGATACGACGCGTGGCTAGGCGCGTGAATGCCCCACAGGTCCACCAGCCGGCCCGACTCCAGGTCTTCCAGCACCAGCGCGGACCGGCCGATGGCCACGCCTTGTCCGGACAACGCCGCATTGATGGCCAGTTGCGACAGGTTGAAGCGCTGGCCGTCAGCCGTATCGGGCAGGGTCAGCCCGGCGTGGCGCAGCCAGCATTGCCATTCCTCGAACTCGCCGGCGCCGTCCCACGGGCTCACGTCGTGCAGCAGCATGTTGGCGCGCAGGCCGGCCGGCGAGCGCAGTTCGGGATGCGCAGCGGCGTAGGCGGGGCTGGCCACGGGGATCAGCCATTCCTCCAGGAACCGGTGCGCCTTCAGGTCCGGATAGCCGCCGGGGTCGAAGCGCACGGCCGCCTCGGTGCCGTCGCGCTGCATGCGCGAGCGGTCGAGCGCGTGGAATTCGCCATAGACCCGCAGGCCGATGTCCGGATGCTGGCGAAAGAAGCTGCCCAGCCGGGGCGTCAGCCACACCATGGCGAACGACGGCGAGCACGACAGCGCGATGGGCTGCTTGTCGCGCGGCCGGCGCAACTGGGTCAGCGTGCCTTCGATGGCCTGGAACGACTCGCGCAGCACAAAGCGCAGGCGCTCGCCCTCGGGCGTCAGCACCAGCGCGCGCGGCGTACGCAGGAACAGCGGGCGGTCCAGCCACTGTTCGAGCTGCTTCACCTGCTGGCTGACCGCGCCCTGCGTGACGCACAGCTCGGCGGCGGCCTGGGTGAAGTTGCAATGCCGCGCCGCCGCCTCAAAACAGCGCAGCCAGCCCAATAATGATGCGGACAGGGTGTTTGCCATTAGTAGGACTAATGCATTGATCAGTACAAATGGTTTGTCATGACGTTGTAATGGGACAAGAATGAGTCCATCCCATCCGATGATTTGAGCCCATGCAGACCGTCACCTTACCGTTGTCGCCTCAACAGCAAAGCGATCTCGGCACCGCCCGCCCGCTGTTCTGGGCCAATCCGCAGCGGTCCGAAGACGCCGCCGTCGCCACGGTCGTGGAAGGGCGTGGCATTAGTCTAGCTGATGTGCGCGGCGCCCAGGCCCGCTTCCAGCGCTTCGCGCCGCTGCTGGCGCAACTGTTCCCGGAACTGCAGGCCGAAGCGGGGCGCATCGAATCCGCGCTGGTGGCAGTGCCCGATATGCAGCGCGCCCTGGAGATCCCGTCGTCGCAGGGCTCGCTGTGGATCAAGGCCGATCACAGCCTGCCCGTGGCCGGGTCGATCAAGGCACGCGGCGGCATCCACGAAGTGCTGGAGTTCGCCGAGTCGCTGGCGCTCGAACATGGCCTGGTCACGCTCGACGACGACTACAGCGTGCTGGCCGAAGCCCCGGCGCGCGCGCTGTTCAGCCGCTACCAGGTGGCCGTGGGTTCCACCGGCAACCTGGGCCTTAGCATTGGCGTGATGGCTTCGGCGCTGGGGTTCCGCGCCGCCGTGCATATGTCGGCGGACGCCAAGGAATGGAAGAAGGCGCGGCTGCGTGCACGCGGCGTCGAGGTGGTGGAGCACACCGGCGACTACGCGTCGGCCGTGGCGGCCGGGCGGCGCAATGCCGATGCCGATCCGTACTGCTACTTTGTCGATGACGAGCGGTCGCTGTCGCTGATGCTTGGCTACAGCGCCGCCGCGTTGCACCTGCAGGCGCAACTGGAGGCAGCGGGCTTGCGTGTCGATGCATCGCATCCGCTGTTCGTGTACCTGCCCTGCGGCGTGGGCGGCGCGCCGGCCGGCATCGCTTTCGGCTTGCGCCAGCTTTATGGTCCGCACGTGCACCCGATCTTCGCGGAACCCACCCAGTCGCCGTGCTTCCTGGTGGAAATGCTCGCACCGGGTGCCTCGGTCTATGACGTGGGCCTGACCAACCGCACCGAGGCCGATGGCCTGGCCGTGCCGCAGGCGTCGGAACTGGCCGCGCAGGCCATGCGCCCGCTGCTGGCTGGTGTCTACACGGTGCCCGACGATAGGCTGTTTGCCGACCTGCATCGCCTGCGCGAAACCGAAGGCATGCGCATCGAACCGTCGGCTGCCGCCGGATTCAGCGGTCCGGGCATGCTGCTCGGCACGGACGCGGGCCGCGCCTACCTGAAACAGCACAAGCTTGAAGCACTGATGCCCGATGCCACGCATCTGGTATGGACCACTGGCGGCCTGTTCGTGCCGCCCGAGGAGTACGCGCGCTTTGCCGAACGCGGCGCGGCGCTGGCAGCCTGATCCAGGCCGATTTTCATTCGATCCTATTCGATTGCACTGTTGCGGAGCCCCACCATGATCCGATCGCTTTTCAAGTTCGCCCCGACCGTCGTCCCCGCCATCGCCGCGTGCGGCCTGGCCATGGGCGCCACGCTGGCCCATGCCGACACGTTTCCGTCCAAGCCGATCCAGCTCGTGATTCCGTTCCCGCCGGGCGGCGCCACCGACGTGATCGGCCGCCTGGTCGGCAAGAAGCTTGGCGACAAGCTGGGCCAGACCGTGGTGGTCGACAACCGCCCCGGTGCCGGCACCATCGTCGGTGCAAGCTACGTGGCCAAGGCCGCGCCCGATGGCTACACGCTGCTGGCCAGTTCGGGCACGACGTTCACGGTCAACCCGGCCATCCACGCCAAGCTGCCGTACGACCCGGTCAAGAGCTTCGAGCCGATCGGGTTCACGGGCCGCACCGGCCTGATCCTGCTGGCCAACAAGGACCAGCCGATTGGCAACCTGAAGCAGCTCGTGGCCGCCGCCAAGGCGCAGCCGGGCAAGCTCACCTATGGCTCGTTCGGCAGCGGCACCACCGCGCAGTTCGCGGGCGAGATGCTGTTCAACCTGGCCGGCGTGAAGCTGCTGCATGTGCCGTACAAGGGCAGCGCCCCGGCCATGACCGACCTGATCGGCGGACAGATTCCGTTCACGGTCGACACCGTGGCCGCCGCGATTCCGCAGGTGAAGGCGGGCAAGGTCAAGGCCATCGCCGTGACCACGGCAAAGCGCTCGTCGCTGCTGCCCGACGTGCCCACCGCCGCCGAAGCCGGCGTGCCGGGCATCGATGCCGATACGTGGCTGGCGCTGGTGGCGCCGCGCGGCCTGCCGGCCGACGTGAAGCAGAAGCTGGAAAAAGCGCTGGCCGAGGTGATGGCTGACGCCGACACGCGCGCTGCGCTGGTCAAGGCCGGTTTCGAGCCCATCGAAGGCAACGGCGCGGCCGTCTCCGCGCAGATCACCAAGGAACTGCCGCTGATGCGCGCCACGGCGCAACGTGCGAACATCACCGCCGACTGACCGGCAAGTCGAGCGACGCCATCGAATCAAGGAGGAGACGTAAGTGAACGAAGCACAGAAGACGCTGGTGGCCCGGCCAGCCACCGAGTTGCGGCGCATGATCGGCAGCAAGGAAATCTCGCCGGTCGAATTGCTGGACGCGTGCATCGCGCAGATCGGCCAGGTCAACCCGTTCCTGAACGCGGTGACCGCCACCTGCTTCGAGCGCGCCCATGACGAAGCGCGCGCTGCCGAACGCGCGGTGCTCGACGGCCAGCCGCTGGGGCTGCTGCACGGCCTGCCGCTGGGCGTGAAGGATCTGGAGGCCACGGCCGGCCTGCTGACCACCTATGGCTCGCCGCTGTATCGCGACAACGTGCCGGCCGAAGACAATGTGCTGGTGGCGCGCCTGCGTGCTGCCGGGGCCATCGTGGCCGGCAAGACCAATATTCCGGAGATGGGTGCGGGCGCCAATTCGCGCAACGATGTCTGGGGCGCCACTGGCAATCCGTTCAATCCCAACCTCAATGCCGGCGGATCGTCGGGCGGCTCGGCCGCGGCGCTGGCAGCGGACCTGCTGCCGGTCTGCACGGGCTCGGACACGGGCGGATCGCTGCGCATTCCGGCGGCCAAGTGCGGCGTGGTGGGCTTCCGTCCGTCGCCCGGCGTGGTGCCGAGTTCGCGCAAGCTGCTGGGCTGGACGCCGATCTCGGTGGTGGGGCCGATGGGCCGCACCGTGGCCGATGCCTGTCTGCAACTGGCGGCGTCGGCGGGCGTGTCGGCCGGCGATCCGCTGACCTATCCGCTGGACCCGATGTCGTTCCTGGTGCCGATGCCGGTGGACCTGGGCAGCCTGCGCGTGGCGTACACCGAGGACTTCGGCTGCTGCGACGTGGACGACGACATCCGCCGCACCTTCCGCGAGAAGATCGCCGCGATGCGCCACCTGTTCCGTAGCTGCGATGCCATCGACATCGACCTGGGCGACGCGCACCGTTGCTTCGACGTGCTGCGTGCCGAGAGCTTCGTGGCCGGCATGCGCGACGCCTACGAGCGCGATCCGTCCAAGCTGGGGCCCAACACGCGCGCCAACTACGAGATGGGCGCGCGGATGTCGCTGGTGGACAGCGCGTGGGCCCAGGCCGAGCAGACGCGCATCCTGCAGCGCTTCCAGCAGCTCTACCGCGACTATGACGTGATCCTGTCGCCCACCACGCCGGTGTCGCCGTTCCCGTGGACCTCGCTCTACGCCGAATCGATCAACGGCGTGCGCCAGGAGAACTACTACCGCTGGCTGTCGCTAACCTACGTGGTCACGCTGACCACGCATCCGGCTTTGTCGCTGCCGTGCGGCCGCGACCATGCGGGCATGCCGTTCGGTCTGCAGATCGTCGGCGGCTTTCGTGAGGACCATCGCACGCTGGGCATCTCGCACGCGATGGAACAGGCGTTCGCGGCCATCCCGGCACTGCGCCGGCCGCTGCCCGACCTGGCTGCCCTGAAGCCCGCCGACCCGGCGCTGACCTCGATCGTGACGGCACCGGCCGTGCTCGACGCCAAGGTCAAGCAAGGCAAGGAAGCGTCGGCCGTCTGATTGCCGTCGCTGTGCTCTCCGGTGCTCCCACGGGGCGCCGGAGAGTCGAAGCCCAATTCCGTCCCATGGAATTGACCGGCTGCGTTTGATCCGCCATCGGCCTACCCTCCTGTCATACGAAACAGACAGGAGACAACCTTGGCAACTGCTGCATTTCGCGTGGCGCGCAGGCTCGCCGCGCTGACCCTTCCCCTTGCCGTGCTGGCTGGCATTGCCGCGCCGGCGCAGGCGGCCTTTCCCGACAAGCCGATCCGCATCGTCGTGCCGTTCTCGCCAGGAGGCGGCACGGACCTGATCGCTCGCGCGATGGGGGTGCCCATGGCGCAAGACCTGGGGCAGGCCGTCGTCATCGACAACAAGCCGGGCGGCGGCACCATCATCGGCACCGACAACGTGGCCAAGAGCGCGCCCGATGGCTACACGCTGGTGATGGCCACCTTCGCACATGCCGTCAACCCGAGCCTCCAGCCGAAGCTGCCGTACGACACCGCAAAAGCATTCACGCCGGTGGTGCTGGTGGGCCGCTCGCCCAACGTGCTGGTGGTGCGCGCCGACAGCCCCTACAAATCCGTGAAGGATGTGATCGCGGCGGCAAAGCTGAAGCCGGGCGCCATCTCGTTTGCGTCGCAGGGGCCGGGCACGTCGGCGCACCTGGCCGGTGAACTATTCAAGAGCCTGGCCAAGGTCGACCTGAACCACATCCCCTACAAGGGCGCCGGCCCCGCCATCACCGACCTGCTTGGCGGTCAGGTGGACATGATGTTCGCCACCGCGTCGGCGGTGGGCAACCTCCTGGAATCCGGCAAGCTGCGCGCGCTGGGCGTGACCGCATCGCAGCGATCCACGAGCCCGGACCTGGCAAAGGTGCCGACCATCGCCGAGAGCGGGCTGCCCGGCTACGCGGCCGAAAGCTGGTACGGGCTGTTCGCGCCCGCCGGCACGCCGGCCGCCGTGGTGGCGCGGCTCAATGCGGCGGCGCGCAAGGCCGTCAACGCCGATGCGTTCCGCAAGCGCGCGGAAGCCGAGGGGCTGATCGTCAGCCCCGGCACACCCGAGGAATTCGGACGCTACGTGCACGGCGAGGAAGCGCGCTGGAGCAAGGTCGTCAAGGACGCCCACATCACGCTGAACTGAACGTCCCTCTCGCACACCCCCCATTCGATAAGCAAAGCATATGAACGACTACACCCTGATCCAGCTCGACGTGCGCGACGGCATTGCCGTGCTGACCCTGAACCGCCCCGAAAAGCGCAATGCCATCAGCGATGACATGCGCACCGAACTGATCGACGCACTGGAGCGCGTGACGGCCGACCGCAACATCCGCGCGCTGGTACTGACCGGCAGCGGCAAGGGCTTCTGCGCGGGCGGCGACGTGGCCGGCATGCAGCGCCGCATGGACGCGCCCCCGGGCGAAGTGGGCTTCAACGGCTGGACGCGCCAGCAGCGCGTGCACCATTCCGTCGGGCTGCTGCACAACATGCCCAAGCCTGTCATCGCGGCGGTCAATGGTGGCGCCAACGGACTGGGCGCGGACCTGGCCATGGCCTGCGATCTGGTGATCGCGTCGTCGGCGGCCAGCTTCACGTGGTCGTATATCCATCGTGGCCTGATTCCCGATGGCGGCGGCATGTACTTCCTGCCGCGCCGCGTGGGGCTGGCCAATGCCAAGCAGCTGATCTTCGGGGGCCGCAAGGTCGAGGCCGACGAGGCGCTGCAACTGGGCATCGCCGACCGGCTGAGCTCGTCGCCCGAGGCGCTGGTCGATGAGGCCGTGGCGTGGGCGGCGGAAATGTCGCACGGCTCGGCCACGGCGCTGGCGCTGGGCAAGTCGATCCTGAACCAGACGTTCGAGCTAACGGCCGACCAGGTGTTCGGGCAGGGCAGCCAGGCGCAGGGCATCTGCTACACCAGCAGCGAACATCGTGAATCGGTGCTGGCCTTCCTGGCCAAGACCGCCAACAAGGGTTGAGCATCATGGCAGCACAACTTTCCACCAAGGCCGATGCACGCGCCGACGCCATCGCGCGTCTGGTCAAGCCACGCAGCGTGGCCGTGATCGGCGCGTCGGCCGATCCGAACAAGACCGCCGGGCGTCCGGTGTCGTACCTGACGCGCCACGGCTTTGCTGGCTCGATCTATCCGGTCAATCCCAAGGTCGATGCCATCGACGGCATCCGCTGCTATCCCGATATCGGCTCGCTGCCCGAAGTGCCCGACGTGGGCATCGTACTGCTGGGCGCAGAGCGCGCGCACCAGGCCGTGCGCGAACTGGCCGCACGCGGTACGGGCGCGGCTATCGTGCTGGCCAGCGGCTATACCGAGACCGGTGACGTGGGCGCACGACGCCAGGCCGAACTGATCGAGGCGGCGGGCGGCATGCGGCTGCTGGGGCCGAACACGATCGGGCTGGTGAACCTGACCGACAACATTCCGTTGTCGGCCAGCGGTGCGCTGGCCATGGACCACTTTCCGGCAGGCAATATCGGCGTGGTGTCGCAGAGCGGCGGCATCCTGGGCGCGCTGCTGTCGCGTGCGGCGGCGCGTGGCATCGGGTTGTCGAAGCTGGTGTCGACCAGCAATGAGGCCGACCTGGAATTGGCCGACTTCATCGACTACCTGGCCGACGATCCGGCCACGCGCGTGATCGCGCTCTATGTGGAAAGCGTGCGCAACGTCGAGCGCTTCCGCGCGGCGGCGTTGAAGGCCGCCGCCGCCGGCAAGCCGGTGGTGGCGTTCAAGATCGGCCGTTCCGAGGCCGGTGCGCGCGCGGCGGTGTCGCACACCGGCGCCATGGCCGGTGCCGACCGCATGTACGACGCGCTGTTCCGCCAGCTTGGCGTGATCCGCGCGCAGACGTTCTCGGACCTGATCGACATTCCGGCCGCGCTGGCCACGGGCCGCGTGCTGCACGGCAAGCGCATCGCGGTGCTGACCTCCACGGGTGGCGCCGGCACGCTGGTGTCCGACAGCCTGGGCGTCTCCGGTTTCGAAACGCCGGCACCCGACGCGCAGACGGCCGAGCGGCTGCGCGCGCTGCAGAAGGGCGACCACGCGGCGCTCGACCGCAATCCGATCGACGTCACGCTGGCGGGCCTGCAACCCGACCTGCTGCGCGGTGCGATTCGCGCGCTGCTGGCCAGCCCCAGCTACGACGCCGTGACGATCATCGTAGGTTCGTCTGGCCTGGCCATGCCGGACCTGATGGCCGATGCCATCAACGATTGCCTGCCCGAGAGCGACAAGCCCGTGGTGGCCTACGTGAGCCCGCACGCGCCGCAGGTGGCGGCCGTGCTGAACGAGCGCGGCGTGCCGGCCTTCATGGCACCCGAAAGCTGTGCGGTGGCGTTTGCCGCGATGCTGGCGGCGGGCGAGCTTCCGACCGGCTCGGGCGATGCGCCGGCGCAAGCAGCATCCGCCATCGACCTGGGTGACGTGCCGGCAGGCTCGCTCGACGAACACGCGGCCAAGCAGTTGTTCGCGCGCTTTGGGCTGCCCGGCGTGCGCGAGACCGTGGTACACGATGCGGCAGGCGCCGAGGCGGCTGCGCGTGCGCTGGGCGAGCGTGTGGTGCTCAAGATCCTGTCCGAGTCGATCACCCACAAGAGCGACGTCGGCGGCGTGGCCGTCAACGTGGCACCGGCGGATATCGGCGCACGGCTGGCCCGCATGCGCGACGACGTGCAACGCCATACCGGCGAGACGCCCGAACGGTTCCTGGTGCAGGAAATGGTGGGCGGCGGCGCAGAGCTGATTTTGGGCACCCATCGCGATGCGCTGGGCACAGCGATCCTGCTGGGCATGGGCGGCGTCACGGCCGAACTGTTCCAGGACACCACGCTGCGCCTGCTGCCCACGGGCGGCCTGAGCCGCGCCGAGGCGCTGTCGATGGTGCGCGAACTGAAGACGTGGCCGCTGCTCGATGGCTATCGCGGCCGGCCGAAAGCCGACGTTGAGGCGCTGGTCGATGCTATCGTGGCGTTTTCGCGGATGGCGGCCGCTTTGGGGCCGCGTCTGGTGGAAGCCGAGATCAACCCGGTATTCGTGCTGCCGGCCGGCCAGGGCGTGCGCGCGGCGGACGGCGTGGCGGTGATCGGCGCATGACGGCATGACGGCATGAAGCACAGAGGAGAAAAGCAGGATGAAGGAAGCAGCCGCCAGTGAAGCGGAATCGACAGCAGCAGGTCTGCAAGGCATCCCGGACGAGCAAGGCGCGCGTGAAGCTGCTGCGTTCGTCCATCAGTTGGAGCAGCAGGCGCGCATCCACGTGACCGATGCCGGCGGCTGCCGCATCGTCTGGCGCCGCTTTGGCCAAGGACCGCACCTGCTGATGGTGCACGGCGGCCACGGTAGCTGGCTGCACTGGGCGCGCAATATCGAGGCGCTGGCCGCGCGGCATACGGTCTGGGTGCCGGACCTGCCCGGCTATGGCGCGTCGGACGATCCGCCCGACGGCGAGATGGCCACGCTGGTGGCCACCGTGGCGGCTGGCTTCGCGCAGTTGCCCATCGACGGGCCGGTCGACCTGGTGGGCTTCTCGTTTGGCGGCCTGGCGTCGTCGTACCTGGCCAGTGCCTTGCCGAACGTGCGTAGCCTCGCGCTGATGGGGCCGGGCGGGCATGGCGGCGTCAGGCGCCAGACCATCGAACTGGTGGACTGGCGTCGTGCGACCGATGCCGCCGCACTGGCGCAGGCGATGCACCACAACGTGGCCGCGTTCATGATTGCGGACCCGGCCCGGATCGATGCGCTGGCGTTGCTGGCCTATACCGAGTCGTGCCGGCACACGCGTTTCCGCAGCAAGCAGATTTCGCGCGCCGGCGGGCTGGCCAATGCGCTGGACCGGTTCCAGCAGACACCGCGCCGGCCGATCCTGGTGGCGTATGGCGAGGACGATGTCACCGCCGACCCGTCCGCCGTACTGGCGACGCTGGTCGATGGCCGCCCGCATCGGCAAGGTGCCGTCGTGGACGGCGCCGGGCATTGGGTCCAGTACGAGGCGCACGACGCCATCAACGCCTTGCTGCTGGAATGGCTGGCGGACGTCGCGCGCGAAGCGGGCTGAGCCGGTGGACGCCAGCGACGCACAACGACGGGCGCGTGGCCGCCCGGCCAACTTGCTGGCCAATCGTTCGCTCGAACGCGGCATCGAGATCCTGCGCGCATTCCGCCCGGGGTCAGAGGTGCTTGGCAACGGCGAACTGGCCGAACGCACCGGACTTGCGCGCTCCACGGTCAGCCGGCTCACGCAGAGCCTGGTCGATACGGGATTCCTGCAATACGATCCGGCGCTGCGCGCGTACCGGCTGGGCGTGCCGGTGCTGAGCCTGGCGCATGCCATGCGCAGTGGGTCCACGGTGCTGCAACTGGCGGCGCCGATGATGCGCGAACTGGCGCAGGCGGAATACCTGAACGTGGGCCTGGCGCTGGCCGACCGCGATGAAATGGTCTATCTGGAATCGATCCGCCATGGCCGCAAGGCGTCGCTGCGCAGTGTGGTGGCGGGGCAGCGCGTGCCGATGGCGCTGACGTCGCTGGGACGCGCCTGGCTGGCGCTGGCGCCCGAAGCCGACTTCGCGGCGCGCATGGCCGATTTCGCGGCGCGCTCCGCGCATTGGCCTGAATTGCGTGAGGAGATCGAGACGGCGGTGGCGCATGTGCGCCGGCACGGCTGGTGCGCCGCCGCGTGGCAGCCCGAAGTGGTGGCCATCTCCACGCCGCTGGCGCTCGAACACTATCCGGTGCACGTGCTGAACATCAGCCTGTCCACACGCGCGTCGGTCAAGGACGTGACGCGCGACATGGCGCCCCGGCTGATGCGGCTGGCCGACGACATCCGTCACGCCGTGGAAACCGCTCAGTCGGAGCCGCTGTAGCTGGCTGGTTGTCGCCGGCCGTCAGGTCAGGCGGGTTTGCGTCACCGACACCACCTTGGCCCAGCGCGCGATCTCGGCCTGCAGGAACTGCGTGAATTGCGCCGCGTTGTTACCCACCGGATCGAGCCCTTCGCCGGTCAGCCGCTTGCGCGTGGCTGGCGATGCCACGGCGGCAGCGGCCGCCGCTTCCAGCTCCTTGACCGTCTCCGGCGCCATGCCGGCCGGGCCGAACAGGCCGTACCACGAGCGGTAGTCGAAATGGGGAATCACATCGGCAATCGGCGCCAGGTTCGGAAAGGCCGCGAGCCGGTTTGCGCTGCTCACGCCCAGACCCTTGATCTTGCCGGCCTGCAGCAGCGGCTGCACGGTGGCCACGTTGCCCAGCAGCAGGTCGGCCTGGCTGCCCATCACATCGGCCACGGCCGGGCCGGCGCCCTTGTACGGCACGCTGACAATGTCGATGCCAGCCTCGTGCTTGAGCATTTCGCCGGCCAGATGATTGGCGCTGCCCACGCCAGCCACGGCCAGGCTGATCTTGCCGGGCTTGGCCTTGGCCAGCGCGATCAGTTCGCGCAGGTTGTTTGCTTCCAGCCCCGGACGTGCCACCAGGATCAACGGCGAGCTGGCAATCAGCGAGATCGGCGTGAAGTCCTTGATCGGATCGAACGCCTTCTTCTCGAACAGGGCTGGATTGATGGCGTGGCTGGTGTAGCTGAGCAGCAGCGTGCCGCCATCGGGCTCGGCCTTGGCCACGGCCACGGCGGCAATGTTGCCGGCCGCGCCGCCACGGTTCTCGACGATGAACGGATGCTTGAGGCGCTGTTCCAGGTCGGCCGCCAGCGAGCGGGCGACGATGTCGGTGCCGCCGCCGGGTGTGGCGCCGACGAGCATCTTGGTCACCGAGGGCGCGGCGTGAAGATCGGTGGGCAACACCAGCGCTGCGGACAGCAGCGCCAGGAAGTCGCGTCGTTGCATGGGGTTGTCTCCGTTTCTCTTTATGAATCCGGCGCCTCATGCAAGTGGGCGCCGTGCGGGAATGCGCGGCCGGGGGGCGCCGGCCGGTGATGCATAGGTCAGGCGCTGGCGGTCTCCGCGTGCTGCGTGGCTGCGGGCCACGGCTTCAGCGGCATGTTCATCGCCTTGGCCT
This sequence comes from Cupriavidus pauculus, assembly GCF_022179805.1. Taxonomy (GTDB): domain Bacteria; phylum Pseudomonadota; class Gammaproteobacteria; order Burkholderiales; family Burkholderiaceae; genus Cupriavidus; species Cupriavidus pauculus_E. The sequence continues at coordinate 478,682 of NZ_BPUO01000004.1, forward strand.
GGCGCTGCTCGAAGGCATCGAACGCCGCGCCACGCGCGCTGCCGCGCAGGCCGCCGCGCACGGCGCCGGCCCGTACATCGGTGAAGTAGACGCCCCAGTCGTCGGGCAGCGGCTGCGAGCCGGGCACCGCCAGCCACAGGCGCAGCAGGTGGCGCTTGCGGTCGAATTCCTCGTGGTCCTCGAAATTGGTGCGTGAGTGCACGGCGACGTAGTTGTTCAGCAACTGCATGTCACCCTGTTCGAGCTGCATCGAGAAGCAGAGTTCGGGATCGGTCAGCAGCGTGTCGAGCAGGTCCAGCGCCTCGGTCTGCGCCTGCGTCAGGCGCGGCACAGCGTCGAAGTCACGCTGCGCGGCCACCACGTTCTTGCGGTTGATGCGGAACGCGAATGCGGACGGATGGCTGCCCAGGATCGGCAGCGGATAGTAGGGCGGCTGCGACGGGTCCTGCGCACCCTGGTAGCTGTAATAGAACGGCTGCTGCAGCACCGGGATCAGGTCGGGCCGGCGCTGCGCCACGGCGTCGCGCAGCGCGATCGAGCTGACCACCTTGCTTTCGCCGCCGGACTTGGCCGCGCGGCGGCAGATTAGGCCCACGATGTCGCCGGAATCGGTGTGGAAATCTAACCCGGCATTGGTGTTGTAGCCGCGGCCGTTGGTGGTCTTGTACGCCGCGCCAACGTCACGCACGTCGTTCATGAAATCGCTGGCACGGTTCTGGGTGCGCGCCACGCCCATGTACAGGCCCATGCCCCAGTAGGCCAGCCGCGTGTCGTCCTCGGACCAGCGGTCCACCGGAAAGCCCTTTACCAGGCACATGCCCCAGCGGCCCTGCGTCATCGCCACGGCACGGTCCAGCGCCTGGCGGGCGCCTTCGTCCAGCGGAAAGTCTTCGCGGGTCATGTCGAGGAACGGTTTGCCAAGGGCGCGGGCATGGGCCAGCGCGTGGTCGAAGCTGGCCACCTCGGCGGCGGTCAGGCGCAGGATCCACGAGGTATCGCGCTGGGCATCGGCGGCAAGCCAGGCTTGGGGGCGTTGTGCGGGCATGTGAATGTCTTCGTTATCGGGTTGGGCGGGGGCTGTGCAGCCTTGCGCGACGTCGTGAAGCCAGTCTATGCTCGGCCAGTGCCAAGAAAAAGTGACGTTGTTTGACGTCCTTCATAAGGATTCCTGATGAAGCTGGAGACCTTCGCCACGCTGGCGGCCGTGATCGAGGAAGGCTCGTTCGCGGCGGCGGCCGCCACCATGCACCTGACCCCGAGCGCGATCAGCATGCAGATGAAGCAGCTTGAGCAATACCTGGGGCAGCCGCTGTTCGACCGCTCGGGGCTGCAGGTCAGGCCCAACGCGCTGGCGCGCGAGGTGGCCGCGTCGATGGAGGGTGGCTTGCGGCACCTGACGGCCTTGCGCCGCCGTACCAGCGTGGCCGTGGAAGGCGCGGTGCGGCTGGGCGTGATCGAATCGATGCAGCCCGTGCTCTTGCCCGGCACGCTGCGCTACCTGCGCGACCGCTATCCGCGCCTGACGGTCAAGCCGGTGCGCGGACGCAGTACCGGGCTGATGGAAATGGTGAAGGCCGGCCAACTCGACGCCGCCGTGGTGGCCCGGCCAGAAACGGGTCGCATGGCCAGCCTGCGCTGGTACCCCGTGGCCACGCGCGAACTGATGCTGATCGCCCCGCCCGACGGCGGCAGCCGCAATGAGTCGGCTGTCGACCTGCTGTCTCGTCACGACTGGATTCGCTACGACCGAGCCACGGTGACGGGTGCGATGGCGGCGCGTCATGTGCATGGGCTGTTGCCGGACAAACGCAGTGCGATGGAGTTTGACAGCGTGACCGCCATCGTGGCGATGGTCAGCGCGGGGTTGGGCGTGTCGGTGGTGCAGTTGATGGATCCGACGGTGGTGGACCGATATCCGGTGCGGCGCATTCGCTTGGGACCCGATGCGCCGGTGCTGCAGATGTCGCTGGTGCTGCGCAAGGCCGACGAGGATAGCCGGTTGTTGCAGGCGTTGAGGGAGGCTGTGGAGGTGACGATGAAGGCGGGAAGTACGTGAACCCGGCTACCGGTTTTCTCCCCTCTCCCTCCGGGCTGAGCTTTACCCACAAGCTTGGCCGGCTATTCCGAATTAAAGATACGGAACATCTCTGTGATTTCGTGCAAGACGAGGAAGCCTCGCCAGATGACGGTAGCGCCGGGCGGAGGATCGTTGCGGCGATCTAGGTAGCCGCCAAGGGTGGCTATCCATCGCATCGCTTGGTTCAGGGACGGCACTTGGTCCGGTAGTCGGGTGGTGCGATGCACGCGGCAATACAGCGCCTGCCATTCGACTGGTTAGAGCACAACTTCGCAGGGCAAATCACCATCGATGCGGGCAAGAAGTGTGGTGTAGAGGATGCGCCAGGCGATGACGGCGAACAGGGACGTGGCACGCTCGAAACGCTCGAGCGTGCCAAACTGGCGGGCTTCAATGCGGCAGCCGCTCTTGATTACCCGGTGCCATGTCTCGATCGTCCAGCGCCGTGCATACCACGCCAGCCGCTCGAGGGCCTGCTCGGGCGAGTGCGTGGGCACCGAGCTGAGCAGCATCCACTCGAGTGGCTCAATGCCGGCGGGAGCATGCTCCTTAATAACGTGAATGGCGAAGACATCGAGTTCGGGTAACTGGCTCGCCCGTAGCTTGGGCGGCCGCAAGCGAACGGGCGCGTATCGCACTGTCAGCCGTGCCGTGCGCTGGGTGCGCGTACCCCTGGCGGGAATCAACAACTCCGTGTGGCCAGCCGTAGGTGTGTTCAGCACGGTCTGCCAAAGATAGTCCTGTGGGTCCCGAACGCGGCGATTCCATGCCGCGCGCACCAGCCAATCCACTCCCTGTGGCCGCTTGGCGGCAAACAGTTCGTAGACGTCGCTTTCGCGATCGCCGACACCAACCAGACGGGTCTGCGCACAGCGCGACTTCAATGCCGACAGGTGTGCCAAGCCTTCGATCCACTTGATGCTCTCCTTCTCGTGAATCGGACGGGACTTGCGCTGCACCGCACTTCTCTTGGCCGCTTCCGTACGCGCCCAAGTCTTCATGCCCAGCACACCGAGCGGCAAGCCCTCCGGGCTCACCGCCAGCAAGCTGTGCATCATGAAGCCGCGCTCATTGCCACCGGTGCAGTAACCAAGCCCTTGCGTGGCGTGCAGATGCGTCAGATTGAATTCGGTGGTGTCCTGTATCGCCAGCACCACCGGCAGTTGTTCCATGCGATGCAGTGTCTGCGCGATATGCGGCGCCAGCACCCCGTCGGTGTCGACCTGATCGTTGTCGAAGAAACGGTATGCCGCTTTCAGTTCGGCGGGCGCAAGTGCTTGTGGCAGCGAGGTGTGGGGACTGGCTGCTAGTTGGCGCGCCAACGCGATCAAGCGATACGACAGGCGAGCGTCTCCGAAATTCGCTTGCGCAAATTCCTCGCTCGCCCAGTCTGTCGTGTCGTCCTCGATTGCCAACCCGCTGCCGCAAAATAAACAGGATGCGCGGAAGTTAACACCGTCCGCCGAGGTTTACAACCGGATTTGTGGGTAATCCTTAGCCCGGAGGGAGAGGGGAGCAAGACAAGGGCAGAGGATTGTTGCCAGCGGCTTACTCCGCCGTCTCCCGCCCCATCAACACCTTCACACTATCCGCCCGCACCTCGGCCAGCGCCACGGCCTGCGGAAATAATGGCTGACACAGGCGCGTCAACACGTTTCCAGGCGGCATTTCCACCACCAGCCGCATCTCGCACGCACGCGCCAGCAACATCGTTTCGTGCCAGCGCACGGGCAGAGCCATATTGCGCGCGAGGTCGTCGACGATGCGGGCCGGGTCGCGCAGTTCGCGGGCCGCGCTGGCGCTGAAGTAGCGCAGCGACGGCCGCGTGAATTTCACTTCGTCGAAGGCGCGGCGCAAGGTGACGGCGGCGTCATCGAGTAGTGCGCAATGCGATGGCACGGCAATCGCCACGCGCTGCGCCGTGCGTGCGCCGGCGGCCAGCGCCAGATCGGCTACGCGCGCCATCGCCGCATCCGACCCCGCGATCACGAGCTGGCTCTCGGCGTTGTAGTTCGCGATAAAGACCGGCATGTCGGGCCGATTCACCTCGGCGACGATACGTTCCAGCGGGCCTTGCTCCATCCCCAGGATCGCCGTCATGCCGTAGCCGGACGGATAGGCCGTCTCCATCAGCCTGCCCCGCAGCGCCACAAGACGCACCGCATCGGCAAACGGCAGCACACCAGCCGTCACTGCGGCGGCATACGCGCCAATCGACAGCCCGGCCACGGCGTGCGCGATGGCGCCATCGGCAAGCAAGGCCCGTGCGCTGGCCACGCCGGCCACCAGCAGGCAAAGCTGCACCGATACCGTGGAAGCCAGGTGCACGGCGTCGTCGTGCGCCATGATGTCGGCGCCCAGCGCGTCGCTGGCCTCGGCGAGCGTGCGCCTGACGGCCGGGTGATCGGGCAATGTGTGGAGCATGCCGGGCCGCTGCGCGCCCTGGCCAGGAAAAGTCAGCAGGGTTGGCATACGGGCTGCCAGGGGTCGTCGCACAGCACCGGACCCGTATTGGTTTTCAGCAGCACGCGGCCGTGGGTGCGCAGCCGTTCGCGTAGCGCAAAGGCGCCGTGCGGCGTGGCTACCTGGATGTCGAGGCGGACCACGTCCGTGTCGATCAGCGACTGCAGCGCGGCCAGCGTTCGGGCCGCCAGCGGCTCGGCGGCTTCCAGCAGCAGGTCGATGTCGCTGCCGGCATGCAACACGTCGATGCCCGACGCCAGCGTGAAACCCACCGCGCCGGTCACGCCCCAGCGATGGGGCAATGCGCCCAACTGCCGGGCAATCGGGTCCAGTGCATGTAGCGCGGGTATCTCGTCGCGCCGGGGATGCAGCCGCCAGAACCCTTCGCGTGCGATATCGAACGGCGAGACCAGCGTGGCGCACTGGCCGGCATCGATCCACGTGGCGTGGCGCTGGGCGCGCTCGCGGCCCCGGATGCCCACCGGCACGCGGCCGGCCGCATCATGATCGCGGCGCACTACCAGCGGCGCCTGTGCGAGCCAGTCCGCATCGGCCCAGTCCGGCACGCTCCCGGTCGCCAGCAGCGCGGCGGGATCGCGCAGCCAGACCAGATCGTGCGGCTGCGGGTGCATGTCAGTCCTTCCACTGGCTGGCAAGCACCTCGCGCGCGCGGCGCGTGGCGCCACGGTTTTCGCCTTGCAGGCGGCCGCGCAAGTCACGTTTGGGATCGGCATCGATATCGGCCAGCGCTTCCTGCAGATGGCCGTTGACCGTGGACAGGTCGGCGGCGGTGGGCGCGGCGGCGTCTTGCACGGCGACCGTGCGCCAGAGCAGGCCCAGCGTGGCGTAGTTGTCGAGGTCGTAGGCCATCGGCGGCACCGTGGCCGCAAACGCTTCCAGGTCTTCCACGCTGCGCAGCGTGATGCGCGCGGCAGCTTCCTCGCCCATCGCATGGACCTGCACGCCGGGATCCTTCAGGGCCAGGATGCGGTTGGCCTGGTAACCGTGGGCCAGGAACGCGCCCGACATGGCCTTGCCAACCAGCAGTGCGATCACCGGATGCCCTTCCAGCCGCGCCGTGGCGTAAGCGGCGGCAGCACTGGCCAGTGCCTGGTGGATGCCGAATGCTTCCTCGCGGCGACCGTACGCCTGGCTGGGCGTGTCGACGATGGCGATGATGGCGCGCTTGACCGGCAGGTCGCGGTCGGCGGCTACGGCCTCATGCACGGCACGCGCCAGCGACCAGCCTTCGAGCAGCCCGGTCTCGCCTTGGCGGGCGCGTGGAAACGGGCTGGCGGCGTCGGGCACCACGGCGATCAGCCGAGCGGCGCGGCCCGCCATTTCGATATCGGCCACCTGCACCGATGCCGGATAGCCGGGCAGCCGTGGTGCGTTGCCGCTCAGGGCATCGAGCCAGCTTGTGCCGCGGCCGGATGCTGGCTGTTGTGCGCGGATGTCGCTCATTGTCGTTCTCCATAGAGACGGCGGACCGTAGCCGGATCGGGCTGGTGGATGGCGTCCCCGGCGGTGTAGTCCGCCATGCGGCGCAGATAGTCTTCGTACTGTTCGGTGCGCGTGGTGTTGTCCACCGGCTCCGCCACAAGCTCGGCCACTACGTCGCGAATCTCGGCAGCGTCGTCCTCGACGTAGCGGTCGGCCAGCCCGGTGACGTAGCGCTGCTCGCCGCCGGTCAGGCCCCAGATGAACGGACGGTCGCGCGAATCGTATTCGCCGACGCCGGCTTCCTGTTCGATCACGGCCGGGCCATTGAGCCCGAGGCGCGCTTCACGCGTGACCACCAGCGCGCTGCACAGCCCAGCGGCAATCGACATGCCGCCGAAGCATCCCACCTGGCCAGCGATGACGCCGATCACGGGCTGGTAGCGGCGCAGGTCGACGATGCCGGCATGGATCTCGGCAATCGCGGCCAGCCCCAGGTTGGCTTCCTGCAGGCGCACGCCGCCGGTTTCGAACAGGATCACCGCGCGCGTGGGCACGCCCTTGCGGTTGTCGTCGGCGGCCAGTTCCAGCGCGCCGGCGATCTTGGCGCCGCCCACTTCGCCCAGGCTACCGCCCTGGAAGGCGCCCTCGATGGCCATCACCACGGCCGGCAGGCCGTCGATCTTGCCCTTGGCGACGATCACGCCGTCGTCGCCCTGCGGCACCACGCCCTGGCGCTCCAGCCACGGCGAGGTCAGGCCGTCGAAGGGGCCAGCCAGTTCGCGGAACGTGCCGGCGTCAAGCAGTGCGCGTGCACGTTCGCGGGCGCCCAGTTCGACAAAGCTTTCGCGTGAGATCAGCGTGGCGCGGGTCATGTCGGCTCCTTGCTGTCGAGTGCCTCGAATGCTTCGGCCAGGCGCATGCCGACCACGCCGGGCGTGGCGCCGAAGTCGTGGATGCGGATCTTCATCGCGGCGCGCGGCTCGGCGCTGAACACGCGGGTGAGCTGCGCATCCCAGACACGGGAATAGCCGTTGACGGATGTGGTGACGTCGACCAGCGTCTTGCCTTCCTCGCCGGGTTCGATGATCACTTCGAGGTCGCCGGAGCCCACCACGCCCACCAGCACGCGGCGCGGGGCCGGCTGGCCGGCGGCATATTCAAAACGGAGCTGTTCCATCAGTCTTCTCCAGATTGCACGGCGCACAGCCGGTCAAGGAATAGGGTGGCGGCCAGCAGGTCGGCGCTGCCGCCCGGCGATGCGTGACGTGCCTGCATCGTGGCTTCCAGATCGTGCAGGCGGCGGCGTCCGGCCAGGGTGCCGATACCGCCCGCGTCGAGCACGGCCTCGGCGCCGGCCTGCACATCGGCCAGCCCTGTGCGGCCCGCGCGCGCCAGCACGCAGGTATCGTCGAGCCGCGCCATGATGGCCAGCAGCGCGTTGACCTGTGCGGTGGGCTCGGCATCGCCCCGGCCGCGCGCCTCGCGCAGCGCGGGCAGGCCGATATCGAGCACGTGCGGAAAGCCGGCCTCCGCCTGTTCGCGCGCACCGCCCACGCCGTACGCGGCGCGTGCCAGTTCGCCCTTGTTGCCGGTATGCAGCGGACGATGGCGGTCGGGCAGCCGGGCAATCACGGCAGCCATCCGCGCCACGGCATTCACGTTGCGCGTGTTGCCAAGCCAGCCGGCGGCACCGGCCAGCAGGCCCAGCGCCCAGATGGCACCGCGATGTGTGTTGATGCCGCCGGTGGCGCGCAGCATGGTGGCTTCCGCATCGCGGCCGAGTGCCCCCAGACGCTCGCGCAGCGCCACGTCGATGCGCCGCGCCTGCTGTCCGGCGCGCGCCATTTCTACAAAACCGTCGTGCAGGCTGTGCGCGGAGGCAATCATCAGCGACAGCGACATGTCGGCGTGCGCGCCGTTGCCGCGTGCATCGACCAGGCCGGGCTTCGGTGACAGCGTGGCTTCGTCCACCAGCACGGCCACGGCCAGGTCGCCGATGGTTTCGGCAAATTCGTCGGCAAAGACGCTGGAGACGTGCGGCGGCCGGATGTCGCGGCGGGCCAGCGATGCGAGCGCGGCCATTACCAGCTCCTGAAGCGTGCCGGCGGGTTATAGAGCCCGCCCGACCATTCCACCAGGTCGGCCATGCTGCGTGCGGCCAGCAGCGAGCGCGACGCCTGGGCACGATGCACGCCAAGGTCCTCGGGCAATGCGATCAGGCCGTCGCTGCGCATCTGGCGCGTGGTGGCGGGGTCGTGCCGCATGCCGATCGGCGTGACGCCGGCCACGGCGGCGATCATGCGGCGCCGTTCCTCCAGCGAGCGTGCCTTGTAGAGATAGGCGATGCCTTCCTCGGTCAGCACGTGGGTCACGTCGTCGCCGTAGATCATCACGGGTGCCAGCGGCATGCCGCTGTCCTTGGCCACCTGCACGGCGTCCATCGATTCCACGAAGGTCGGCTTGCCGCCGGCCTGGAATGTTTCCACCATCTGCACCACGAGCTTGCGGCCACGCGCTAGTGGGTCGTCGGTCTCGATCAGGTCCAGCCAGGCCGGCGTGGCGTGCCGGCGGCCGCCCGGGTTGTGGCCCATGTTCGGCGCGCCGCCAAAGCCGGACAGGCGGCCGCGCGTGACCGTCGACGAATGGCCGTCGCCGTCGATCTGCAGCGTCGAGCCGATAAACAGGTCCACCGCGTACTGGCCGGCGAGCTGGCAGAACGCGCGGTTGGACCGCATGCTGCCATCGGCGCCGGTGAAGAACACATCGGGCCGCGCGGCCACGTAGTCTTCCATGCCCAGTTCGCTGCCAAAGCTGTGCACGCTTTCCACCCAGCCAGACTCGATGGCCGGGATCAGCGTGGGATGCGGGTTCAGCGTCCAGTACTTGCAGATCTTGCCCTTCAGGCCCAGTTGCTCGCCGTAGGTGGGCAGGATCAGTTCGATGGCAGCGGTGTTGAAGCCGATACCGTGGTTCAGCGACTGGACGTTGTGGCGCTCGTAGATGCCGCGGATGGCCATCATCGCCATCAGGATGTGCACGGGCTTGATCAGACGCGGATCGCGCGTGAACAGCGGCTCGCAGAAGAACGGCTTGTCGGACTGCACCACGTAGTCGATCCAGGAGCCCGGAATGTCCACGCGGGGCAGGTCGGCCGGGTCGTCGACGATCTCGTTGACCTGGGCAATCACGATACCGTCGCGGAACGCGGCTGCTTCCACCAGCGCCGGTGAATCCTCGGTGCTCGGGCCCGTGTAGAGGTTGCCCTGGCGGTCGGCCTTGTAGCCGGCGGTCAGCACGATGTTCGGCGTCAGGTCGACATAGAGTCGCGAATACAGCTCGATATAGGTGTGGATGGCGCCCACTTCGAGCAGGCCGTCTTCCAGGAACTGGGATATCCGCACGCTCTGGGCGCCGGCATAGGCAAAGTCGAGCTTGCGGGCAATGCCGCGCTCGAACAGGTCCAGATGTTCCACCCGGCTCACGCTCGGGATGATCATGTGCAGGTCGTGCAGGCGCGACGGGTCGGCGTCGGCCAGCGCGCGAGACAGGAAATCGGCCTGCTTCTGGTTATTGCCTTCCAGCACCACGCGGTCGCCCGGCGCGGTGATCGTTTCGAGGAAGCGGACGATGTCGTCGGTGGGTACGACCTTGCCGGTGGCGATGCGCGCCCCAAGGCCCTGGCGGCGCCGCTTCTCGGTGCGGCGCGTATCCCACTGTCGTTCCGGTATCGGGTTCAGCATGACGTCTCCGGTGTGCTGCGGTCGTTACCAGAACGATAGGCGACAGCAACCCCGGCAAACAATCAAGCTGGACGGCGGAACGTTACGCTGGGCGTAAAAGTGGCGTTGGCGTTTCAGCGCCTCAGCGCTTCGGCATCAGCACTTCTGGGTCAGCATGCGGCAGACCGCCGCCAGCGCCAGCAGGTTGGGGTCGCGCTCGCGGCGCCGCAGGAAGCTGAGTCCGATGGTCTGCTTCATGCCGTAGTCGGCGGTCAGCGGCACGAAGGCCACGTTGCGCGCGAACACGTCGCGCACGCGGCCCGGCAGCAGCGAGTAGCCGATGCCGCCGCCCACGAGGTTCATCAGCGAGAAGATGTCGCCCACCTTCATCACCACATTGGGCGTGAAGTCGGCAATCCGGAACGCCTCGGCAAAGCCGCTGGACGTCACGAAACCATCGCCCAGCGACACAAACGGCTCGTCGCGGCACTGGCGCAGGTCCACGGCGTCCAGCTTGGCGTAGTGCGAATCGGCCGGCGTGGCAAAGAAGATGTCGTCCTCGAACATCGGAATCGACTCGATCTCCGGGCCCGGTTCGGGCAGGCCCATCAGCGTGGCGTCGATGGTGCCATGGCGCAGCTTGTCCAGCAGGTCGGCGTTGGAGCCCAGCACCAGTTCGGTCTGCAGCTCGGGGCGGCGCATCTTGATGCCGATCACCACCTGCGGCACGGTGCGGATGGTCAGCGAATACAGCGAGCCGATCTTGAGCTGGTCGGCCGAATAGCCGGCGGCCTCGCGCGTGATGCGCACGCCGTCGGCCATGGTCTTGAGCACGTCGCGCGCCACGTCGGCCAGCACGTGGGCCGCCTCGGTGGGCAGCAGGTTGCGCCCCTCGTGGCGGAACAGCGCGCAGCGCAGCCCTTCTTCCAGCGAATGCAGGGCCCGGTGCACGCTCACCGTGCTGACTTCTAGCGTCTCGGCGGCCTTGGCCAGGTTGCCGGTTTCCATGAACGCGAGCAGCGCTTCGAGCTTGCGGAACGTGATGTCTTCGCTGATGCGTTCGGGCATGGGAGAAAGGATCGGGGCGGTGTGCGGACAGGCCCCGATCATCGCACACCAGCGGCGGCCACGCCATTTGGGCCGGCCCGGTGCCGCGCAAATATGTCGCCCGATGTCACCAGCCCGGCATGACATATCCCGACATGAATTGCGGGGCGACAGGCGCCGGTTCGCATCCTAGAGTTCAGCCCGTCGACGCGATGCACGCGTCAAAACGAACCAGAACCGAGAGGACTTCCACCATGGCCCGTCGCACCCTGATCGTCGCAGCCGGAGCGCTGCTCATGCTTGCCAATGCGCCCGTCTTTGCCTGGAGCGGTGGCCATTTCAACGCCTACACGCCGCGTGGCGAGTTCAGCGGCGGCCATGCGATGTCGTGCGGCGGCGGAAGCTGCTCGCATGCCGGTGGCGCGGTGGGCCCCTGGGGCGGCGCGGCTACCAACACCGGCACCGTGACGCGCAATGCACCGGGCCAGTTCTCGAATTCGGGCACGGCGGTGGGACCGAACGGTCGTTCGGTACAGCACGACGGCAGCACCAGCTGCGCGGGCGGCACCTGCGACCACACCGGCGACATGACCGGATCGAACGGCCACTCGGCCACCACCAACGGCAGCGTGACGCGTAACGGCGTCGGCCAGTACAGCTCGTCGGGTACGGTGACCGGCGGCAATGGCAACAGCTACGGCCACTCGGCATCGACGAACTGCGCCGGCAACACCTGCGACCGCTCCGGCACCGTGAACAACAGCTATGGCGGCAGCGTCACGCACTCCGGCAGCGCCACCCGCGTGGCCCCGGGCGTGGTGACCACCGGCAGCGGCAGCACCGTCTACCACGGCGCCACCGTCAGCGCGGGCGCAACGGTCAGCACCGGCACCACGGTGGTTGTGGGTGCCGCCCCGGTGTACGTGCCGCCGCCCCCGCCGGTAGCCATCGTGGCCCCGGTGCCGGTCTATGTGCCGCCGCCCCCGCCCGTCGCCGTGGTGGCCCCCGCGCCGGCCGTGATGCCGCCGCCGCCCCCGCCGGTGGTCGTGCCGGCCCCCGTGGTGATCGCACCGCCCCCGCCGGTTCGCGTGGCACCGCTGCCCACCGTGGTGGTGACCGCACCGCGTCCGGTGTACGTGGCGCCGGCCCGGGTGGCCGTGCTGGTGCCGGGCCACTGGGTGGGCCATGTATGGGTGCCTGCTCACTACGCTTGAGCGGCTGGATCTGACGAATTCTCAACCCCGCCGAGACCGCCGGATAAGCCGGCGCCGGCAAACCAACGGAGTTTCACCATGAAGAAGATGATGGCAGTAGTGATCTTGTGTATTGTTTCGGCAGGTGCCATGGCCCAGGGGATGCCCGGTGGCGGCGGTGAAAACAAGATGGAGCGGACCGAGCAGGTGCTCTCGCAGCTCCAGACGCGTTTTGCCAATGCCAACACCACGCGTGACGGCAAGCTGACGCGGGCGCAGGCGCAGGCGGGCATGCCGATGGTGGCGAAGCATTTCGACGAGATCGATACGCACCATGTGGGCTACCTGACGCTGCCGCAGATCGAAGCCTTCATGGCGCAGCGCATGCGGTCGCGTTGATGGGTCAAGAAAAAGAACAGGAAAAAGTACCGGAGACACGGCATGGAGCAGGGACACCGCATCATCGTGCTCGACGACGAAGCCGAGCTGCGCAACATGCTGCAGCGCTTTCTGACCGGCCATGGCTTCCAGGTGCGCGCCGTGGCCGACGGCAAGCAGCTCAACCGCTACCTGCAGCGCGAGCCGTACGACCTGCTGGTGCTGGACCTGATGATGGAGCCCGAGGACGGGCTCACGGTCTGCCGCCGGCTGCGCGCCGAAGGGCAGACCATGCCGATCCTGATGCTGACGGCCAAGGGTGATCCGGCCGACCGCGTGGTGGGCCTGGACACCGGTGCCGACGACTACCTGGCCAAGCCCTTTCTGCCCGACGAACTGGTGGCCCGCATCCGCGCATTGCTGCGGCGCCAGAAAATCGCGTCGGGCGATCCCACGGTTACCAGCCAGACGCTGAGCTTTGGCGAATTCCGCTTCGATGTGGGCAAGCAGGCGCTCACGCGGGGCGGCGAGCCCGTTGAGGTGCATTCCGCGCAGATGCTGCTGCTGCACGCGTTGGGGTCGTCGCCGAACCGGGCGGTGAGCCGCGAGAACCTGCTGGCGCGTGCGCGTGGCCGCGACCATGACGCGCTGGACCGCAGCATCGACGTGCAGATCCTGCGGCTGCGCCAGATCGTCGAGGAAGACCCTTCCAAGCCGCGCTTCATCAAGACCGTCTGGGGCGTGGGCTACATGCTGGTGGCGGGCGTGGACGCGTGATGCGCAGCCTGCTGCCGCGCTCATTGCTGGCACGCAATATCGTGCTGCTGGTGATCCTGGTGTTCCTGACCCAGGCGTGCTCGCTGTTCGTGCTGCTGCACTACGTGCAGCGTCCGCGCGTGGAGCGTGCGGCCACGGTGTTCTCGCAGTACATCGGCATGATGGATCGCGCGCTCAACGCCATGCCGCCCGACGAGGGCAAGGCGGCGCTGGCCCGCATCGGCGGCCAGACCGAACCGCCGGCCGACGATCCGCCTGGCGCCGAGGTGGCGCACCCGTTCCGCACCTGGCAGCGCGATGTCTTCATGCGTGCGCTGAACCGACACCTGGCCCGCGATACCGACGTGCGCTGGCAGGACAGCGGCGACGAGGAAAAGCTCTGGATCCGCGTGCACGCGGCAGGGCATCCGGCGTGGATCGCGCTGCCGATGACCGCCGATTCCCAGGCCAGCGGCATTACGGCGGCCATCGCGCTGTCCGCGGCGCTGGGCCTGCTGGCGGCGCTGACGGGCTATCTGCTGCAGCGGCATATCAACCGGCCGCTGCAGGACCTGGCGCATGCCGCCAACGAGATCCACGCGGGCGAGATGCCCGAGCCGCTGCCGACCAACGGCCCGACCGAGATCGCCGAGGTGAGCCGCACATTCAACGAGATGACCGAAGCGCTGCAGCAGGCAGAGAAGACGCGTGCGCTGATGCTGGCGGGTGTGTCGCACGACATCCGTACGCCGCTGACCAAGCTGCGCCTGGCCATGGCAATGACCATGCCGCGTGGCACCGATGACGCATTCGTGGCCTCGGTGGAGGGCTATCTCGATCACATCGACATGATCCTGCAGCAGTTCATGGACTACGCGGGCAGTGGCGAGAAAGAGGCGCCGCAGCCCGGCGATCTCAACGCGCTGGTCAGCCAGCTTGCCGCCGATTTCGCGGGCCTGGGGCATGAGTTCGAACTGGACCTGGGGCCGTTGCACCCGGTGGTGTACCGGCCCACGAGCATGCTGCGCATGTTGATGAACCTGATGCAGAACGCCATCAAATACGGCAAGACGGGGCTCTTCGTGCGCACCTGGCAGGCCGATGGGCATGCGCACGTGGCGATCTGTGATCGCGGCACCGGCATCGGCGTGGCCGAACTCGAAAAGCTGCGTGCGCCATTCAGCCGTGGCAGCAACACGCGCGGGGAAGGCGGCACGGGCCTGGGGCTGGCCATCGTCGACCGCATCGCGCGGCTGCACGGCGGCATGCTGTCGTTTCGCGAGCGCGACGGCGGCGGGCTGGAAGTGGTGGTGTCGCTGCCCGCGTGACATGGAATGAAATAGTTCCTGCCTGGCTTGTTGCAGGGCCGTCGACCAATACTGGGTCTGCCCGGCACCGATGTCCGGTGCCAACCGAAACCCAGCAAGGACCCGATCATGCAAACCACTTTCCAAGCCTTCTCGCGCACCGCCAAGCAACTGACCATCGCCGCCATGGCAGCCGCCACGATGATGATGGCCGGCGGCGCCTCCGCCGCGACGATGATCTCCGAAGCGTCGGTGCCGGCATCGGTGTCGCGTGTGCAGCCGGAAGTGGTCTATGTGCGCGGCTTCGATGTGGACGCTGGCCAAGTCAAGGTCGACAACTCGATGATGCATCGGATCAAGGCCATGGCATCGGACAACGGCGGCAGCGCGCAGGACCAGGACGCGATGGCGGCACGCAATGCCACGGTCGACGAGATCGTCAAGCAACTGCAGGCCAAGGGCGTGAATGCCGTGCGCCTTGATGGCCCGGTGCCCACCGACGCCAACGCGCTGATCGTGGAAGGCCGCTTCGACAAGATCGATGAAGGCAAGCAACGCCGCCGCACGCTGATCGGCCTGGGCGCTGGCAAGAGCGACGTGTCGGCATCGGTGCAGGTGCTGTACCAGCCGGCGCATGCGCAACCGATTCCGCTGGCCCTGTTCGATACCAGCGCCGACAGCGGCCATATGCCCGGCGTAGCCGAGACGGCCGGCGTGGGTGCGGCGGCCAGCCATGTCGCCACGGCGGCAGCGACCGGTGTGGCCGTGCACGGTGCCAGCGAATACAAGCGCGATAGCGTCAATGCCGAAGCCGCGCGTGTGGGCGACGCCGTCGTGAAGCAGGTGATGGCCGTGATCGGCCAACCCGGCCGCGCCGCGCGTATCTGAGCCGGATTGCAACGGATCTAACGGAAAGGACGCCCTCGGGCGTCCTTCCTTTTTTCTGATGCATCAGATACATTGGCGTGTCGCTGATTCATCCGAAATGCCGTGAAACACTACACACGCGAAAACTTCCAACTGACGCAGAGTGTCGGATTTCACCTGAACCGGGCGCGCAACAGCCTGCTGATGGAGATGGATGCCGCGCTGCGTCCGCTGGACATCACCGCCCAGCAGATGGGGATCATGCAGTCGCTGATGCGCGGCGCAGCCAATACCCCGCTCGAAATCAGCCGGCTGCTGGGCATCGACACCGGCCTGATGACGCGCATGCTGGACAAGCTCGAAAACAAGGGCCTGCTGCAGCGCCAGCGCAGCGACGAAGATCGGCGCGTCATCCACTTGATCCTGACGGCCAAGGGCAAGGCGGTAGCGGCGCAGATTCCCGACATCGCGCCCGATGTGCTCAATCACCGCCTGCGCAATTTCTCGAAAGACGAGTTCAACGAATTCATGCGCCTGCTGCAGAAGTTCGTGGACGGCAGCTGAGCGCGCCGCCCACGAACTCGTTCAAGCGGCGCGTGGCGCGCGCACGGTGAAGTCCGCGATGAATGCCACGGCCATGGCGACCGCGCCGCACGCAAAGATCAATGCGTAGTTCTCGTGCGAGTGCGAGAACAGCCACGCGTAGCCATAGCCGCCCAGTGCCTGGAACAGCGCGAACGATGCCGTGGCACGGCTCCAGGCCGCGCGTTGCGCCGTGGGGTCATGCGGCAGCAGTTCCTGCACGCGGCCCAGCACCATGGGCACGATGCCGGGCGTGAACGCACCGAGCACGATGGTCGCGACCCACAACGCTGCCGTGTGGTGCGACAGCGCAAGCAGGCCCACCGCCAGGCCTTGCATCACCATGGCGATGCGATAGCCGTTGCGAAAGCCCACGCGGCCACCCAGCCAGCCACCGAGCAGCGGCCCGGCAATCGCGGCGATACCGTACAACACCCAGTAGCGTGCGCCGATTGCCGCGCCCTGTCCGAGGCCGCGCGCCACGTAATCCACCAGCAGCACCATTGCAGGCACCAGCCCGAGCGCGTTGGCCGCGTACTGGATATAGATCACGCGCAGCGCGCGACGGTGACCAGCCAATGCGCCGTCGGCCGCATGGTGGCCGGCCAGCGTGGGGGCCGGCATGCCGGGCGGGGTGTCGGTGGCGGGCCAGCCGGACCAGCTCAGTGCCGTCAGCAGTAGCGATACCGCACCCAGGCCAAACCACGTGGCGCGCAGGCCGAGCTTGAGCAGTTCCGGCACCAGCGTGCCGGATGCCGCGATGCCGAGCCCCAGGCCCAGGAAGATCATGCCGCTGACAAAGGCACGGCGTCCCGGTGCGATATGCGGCAGGATCGCCGTGGCCACCAGCACCATGATCGCGCCGCCCGACAGGCCGGAGATAAAGCGCCAGACAAAGAACCAGCTCACCGATACCGGGAACGCGCAGGCGAAGAACGCCGCCGTGGCGGCCACCATCAGCCAGCGCAGCGCGTGGCGGTTCGAGAGCCGCGCCGCAATCGGGCGGCCCAGCAGCGCGCCGGCCAGGTAGCCGGCAAAGTTGGCGGCGCCTAGCGCCACCGTATCGGCTGCGCTGAACCAGTGGGCCTGGATCAGCGACGGAATCAGCGGCGTGTAGGCAAAACGGGCCAGGCCGATGGCGACCAGGCTGGCGCACAGGCCCGCGAACGCAGCGTGCAGCGCGCGGGTGTCGAGCGAGCGGTCTTGGCTCGTCATCGCGGTGGGGGCGGGGGCATCTTGTGACATCGGATGTTCCTTCGGTAATTTCAGCGCGAACGCTTCCGCCACGCGGCAAGTTCGCATTGCCGCATGGAGGTGTGAACAGGGAAAGCGGAAACGGGGAAAGTGGCTTAGGCGGGTGGGGCGTCCTGCGCGTGCAATCCCAGCGAGGCCAGCGCGGGCCGCACCGAGGCTTCCAGCAGCGCGCGGTCCGGCATCACGCGCGATAGCACGCGCATGCCCACCTGCAGCGACAGCAACATGGCGGCCGCGTCGACGGCGTTGTGATGCGAGGCAATCCCACCGTCGGCCTGCGCCGCGCGAATTGTCCGCTCGAAGAACTCGCGCAGCAGCGACAGTTCCAGCGCCACGGCGGCCTTGAGTTCGGGGTCTTCGTGAGAGGCTTCCAGCGCGGTATTGATCAGCATGCAGCCACGATGCGGCAGCTCGGTGGCGCCGCGCTCGACGCTTTCGGCAAAGAACCGTACCAGGGCCTCGGCGGGCGGATAGCTGCCCTCGATCCGGGCGATGCGCTCGCGCAGCGTGCGGTTCAGGTAATCGTCCAGCGCCTGCATGAACAACTGGCGCTTGTCGCCAAATGCGTTGTACAGACTGGGCTGGGTCAGGCCCATGGCCTGCGTCAGCTCACGCGTGGAGGTGGCGTGGTAGCCCTTGGCCCAGAACGTCTGCTGGGCGGCGGACAGGGCCGCCTGGGCATCAAATTGTCGGGGTCTTGCCATGTTTTGTATCGATCTGTACGAAACGGTGAAACGGATTATAGATCGAACGATACAAAACGCAAGAACCCTGCAGGTTGGGGGGGTATGGGGGGTGGACGGTTAGCGCCGGCTGTAGCCGAGCAGTGCGGACAGATCCCGGGCCGCGGCCTTGACCTCTTTCTCGGTGCGCTCGCGCAAGGCGCCGTCGGCCTCGAAGCGCTGCTGGGGGCCGGCCACGCTGATGGCCGC
This sequence comes from Cupriavidus pauculus, assembly GCF_022179805.1. Classification (GTDB taxonomy): domain Bacteria; phylum Pseudomonadota; class Gammaproteobacteria; order Burkholderiales; family Burkholderiaceae; genus Cupriavidus; species Cupriavidus pauculus_E. The sequence continues at coordinate 496,700 of NZ_BPUO01000004.1, forward strand.
GATGATCTCGCCGGTGGCGTCGCGTACCGGTGCGGCGCACGAATCGATGCCTGGTTCGAAGGCCGAGAAACTCCACGCGCAACCGCGCTCGTGATCGGCCGCGAGGATGTCGGACAGTCGCGCGTGCGTGGCCGGGCTCTGGCCTGTGACCGTGGGCAGCGGATCATTGCCGAGCCGTTCGCGCAGCGCTTCGGGCGGCAGATGGGCAATCAGCATGCGTCCCGGCGTGGTCAGGTGGGCGGGCACGCGGCTGCCCACCTGGATATTGCTGACCAGGCCGGCGTTGGGCATCTCGCGCAGCAGGTAGAGCACGTGGCCGCCATCGGGCACGGCCAGGTAGGCCGACAACTGCAGCGATTCGCAGAGCCGCGTCAGCACGCGGCGCGCGAACGACGTGAGGTCGTTCGATGCCAGCACCTGCGACGCCAGTTTCAGGAACGAGAACCCCACCGTGTGCCCGCCTTGCGGCAGGCGTTCCACCACACCCTCGTGTTCCAGCGTCGCCAGCAGGCGCATCACGGTGACGCGGTTCACGTCGATGCGGCGGCCCACTTCGCTGAGGTTGGCCGTGGAGCCGCCTTCGGCGATGAATCGCAACAGCCGCAGGCCGCGCATGACCGGCGTGACCAATTGCTGCGCGTTGCCGTCTTCAATCTCGTCGACCGTGTCGGCGGCTTCATTGGCAAAGGTGTCACGCGGCTGGCGGGGCTTCGGCATGGATCAGGGGGAATGAAACGGAAGGGATTGGTCGCGCCCGGCTTACTGCAGCGGTACCTGCCAGGCGTCGTAATCGTACACCCAGTCGGCATTGCCACCGGCCTTGAGCCATTCGTTGCCGCGCGACCCGATTTGGATACGGCTCGTGCGATCGTGGCGCGCGGCCTGGTAGCGGGCCAGCGCTTCGGGCACGGTGTCGGTGGTGGCATCGGCCAGGCAGCGGGCCAGCACCACGCCGTCCTCGATTGCCATGCCGGCGCCCTGCGCCATGAACGGCATCATCGGATGGCAGGCGTCGCCCATCAGCGCGATATGGCCGGCTGACCACGACGGCAGCGGATCGCGTACGTACAGCGCGGAGATCAGCACGTCGTCGCAGGCATCGAGCAGCGCGCGCGCGTCGGGATGGAATCCGGCATAGGCGGCGCGCAGGTCTTCCACGCGGCCCGGCGTGGTCCACGACTCATGACGCCAGCTATCTTGCGCCACGGTGGCGAACACAAAGATCTCGCGGCCACGGTTCAGCGGGAACGTCACGATCTGGCTGGTCGACTCGGGTCCCCACCATTTGGTGAACGCGCCGATGTTCGGCACGCCGGCCAGCCGCTCTGCCGGCACCACGGCGCGGTAGGCCACCACGCCGGTGAAGATCGGATGCTCGGCGCCGAGCATGGCGGTACGCACGATGGAGTGGATGCCGTCGGCACCGATCAGCACGTCCACGTCGTGCTGGCTGCCGTCGGCGAATTGCAGCGTTGCGCCGCGTTCGCGCGGCACGATCGCGGTGGCCTTGTGGCCCAGCTTCACGTTGGCGCTGGGAACGGCTGCTTCGAGCGCCGCCATCAGATCGCCGCGATGCATCGTCAGTTGCGGCGCGCCGTAGCGGCGTTCGGCGTCATCGGACATCGGCAGGCGCGAGGTTTCCTCGCCGCTGTCCCATGTGCGGCTGATGCGGTGGCTGGGGCGCGCGGCCGTCTCGCGCAGCGCATCGCCCACGCCCAACCCGTCGAGCGCTCGCACGGCGTTGGGCGTGAGGTTGATGTCGGCGCCCACACGCGCAAAGCGTGCGGCCTGCTCGAAGACGACGACGTCCATGCCGAGCTTGCGCAATGCAATGGCAGCCGCCAGGCCGCCGATGCCGGCTCCGTTGATGCCAATTCTTCCTGAAACCATGGGGGCGCTCCTTGCCGTGCGCCGCGCGACGATTCGCGGCGTCTTTGTGATGTTCAAAAATGAACGATAAGTTCATAAAAAGAATATGTCGGAGTTGGGTCAGGCGTCAAGCGATGCGGGCGCCCCTTCAGTTTTCGTGAAGCGGTCTTCTTTAAATGTGACTTGGCTCGGCGGGGCGGTGGTCCCATAGTCTTGCGTTCCCGGGCGCGCGCCCGGGGCTCAATACGGAGACACGAGAACATGTTCAGGAGCTGGATGGCGGCCGCAACGGCCGGAGCAATGTTGCTGGCGCCTGGTGCGCATGCGCAGGTCACCGAAAAGACCGCCGACAAAGCCGCCGACAAGGCTGCCGATATCCACGTGATGATTTCCGGCGGCTTCACCGCGGCGTACCAGAAGCTGGCGCCGGGCTTTGCCGCGCAGAGCGGCGCGCGGCTCGGCACCGAGCATGGGCCGTCGATGGGCAAGTCTCCCGAGGCCATTCCGAACCGGCTGGCGCGCGGTGAACATGCCGACGTGGTCATCATGGTGGGCTACGCGCTCGACGACCTGATCAAGAAGGGCGTGGTCGATCCGCAGTCGCGCGTGGAGCTGGCGGACTCGCGCATCGGCATGGTGGTGCGCCAGGGCACGACGGTGCCGGACATCCGCTCGGTCGATGCGTTGCGCCAGACCTTGCTGCAGGCAAAGTCGATTGCCTATTCGGATAGCGCCAGCGGCGTGTACGTGGAACGCGAACTGTTTGCCAAGCTGGGCGAACACGACAAGCTGGCCGCCAAGGCGAAGAAGATCGAGAAGACACCGGTGGCATCGATGGTGGCCAATGGCCAGTACGAGATCGGTTTCCAGCAGGTGGCCGAACTGTTGCCGGTGCCGGGCGTGACGTTTGTCGGACGCATTCCGGAAGAGGTGCAATCGATTACCCGCTTCGCTGGCGGCGTGCCCGTCAAGGCCGAGCATCCCGCCGAAGGGAAGGCGCTGCTGCAATATCTGGCGGCGCCGTCGGCGCAGGCCATCGTGAAGGAAACCGGTCTCGATTCCGTGCCGTAACTTCAATCGCCAGACCGTTTTTTAAGGGCCGTTGTATCGCCCGGGGCCGGCTATATGCCGGCCCATTTTCATTGGCGCATCGCCAGCATTCGGTAAGCAAATGTGATGTTGTGGGAATTGTCTTACGAATGTTTCAGCAGGGGTCTTCTGCTTTGCGAGGGTGGCAAAACATAACCTGCAACTACAGCAGGGCACCAAGCAATTCGCGTCACACGGGTGTGATGCCGAGCGAATCGGAGCCTGATTAGATCCACTGTAGAAAAGGAGCTCGACATGAATGCAAAGAAGTGGCTGACCGCAGCCGTATGTTCGATGATGGTGGCCGCTCCGGCCGGGTTTGCCTACGCACAGGCCGGTTCGAAAGCGGACTACGACGCGTCCGTGAAGCAGGCCGACGCCGACTACAAGGCCGCCAAGAGCCGCTGCGATGCGCAGTCCGGCAATGCCAAGGACGTATGCCAGGCGGAAGCCAAGCGTGACCGCGACGTGGCCAAGGCCAACGCCGAAGCCAAGCGCGACGGCACCGAGAAGGCGCACGCCAAGGCCATGAAGACCAAGGCCGATCGTGACTACGACGTGTCCAAGGAAATGTGCGACGACAAGAAGGGCAACGACAAGGATGTGTGCGTGAAGGAAGCCAAGGCTTCGCACGAACGCGCCCTGGGCGCTGCCAAGGTCGACAAGGCCGCCGCCACCGGCACCAGCACTGACGTTGCCGAGGCCCGCGCCGACGCCCGCAAGGACGCGACCGATGCTGCCTACAAGGCTGACAAGGAAAAGTGCGATGCGATGTCCGGCGATGCCAAGGACAAGTGCCAGGCAAACGTGAAGGCCAAGTACGCCAAGTAATTGGCCAGGCAATCCGCAAAGCAATCGTTCCGCAGTCCGAACTGACACGAAGGAGCCAGACATGAACTGGGATCAAATCGAAGGCAAGTGGGACCAGGCCAAGGGCAAGGTCAAGGAAAAGTGGGGCAAGCTGACCGACGACGACATCACCGTCATCAACGGCAAGCGCGACCAGCTTGCAGGCCGCATCCAGGAACGCTACGGCTACACGAAGGAACAGGCCGAAGATGAAATGAAGGCCTGGGAACGGGATACGCGCTGGTAAGCCAGTGCGGCTCCGGTCCCACCCAGGAGGCCGGAGACACGCGTCATGCGCGCAACACGCGTGACGACCAGCGGCGGAGCCACGGCTCCGCCGTTTTTTATGCCGGCAACGCCCCCCAGGTGGCCCTCCCAAGTGGCCGCACTTTCGATAATTTGTAACAACGTCAACGGCCAATATTTCAATGCGTTACAGAATATTACGAGCCAGGCCTGCGCGTCCCCACACATAACAAAGAAAGACAGGCCGGCCCCGTTGCCCCGGAAGGGTTGCGACGGCAAGGGTCGTGTTCGCGTGACCAGGTCTCACAGAATGGACCGGCACGCTCCATCAGGGGAGCAGTCAGTCGTGCAAGAGCCAGTTTCTTGTCTGCAAGGGCTTCGGGCCCAGGCAGGGGGCGCCTTCGCCCTTTTGCCGAGCCGATATGTGCGCTATCTGCGCACCATGGCTTCGGTTTCCGCGTTCTGTTATCCGGCTGGCAGCCGGAAGTGGTTGTCGCGCCGGGCCAGGCTGATGTTGCTATCGGCCGTGCTCAGTGGCGCGGCGCGGCCGTGGCTGCGTGCCGCGGCGTCGTGCGCGCTGCTGCAGCGCGTGGTGACCGCGCGTCCGTTGCTGCTGGAAAAGCCATTCCGCCCGCTGGGCGCCTACGGCATGTGCTTTGCCGAACGTGCCCGGCTGCTGCTGGAGCACTTTGCCGTGATGCACGAGACCGTGTCGGTGGGGGTTTGCGATCGCATCTACCTGGCCGGCGGTATCGACTGGAGCGTCGCCGACGGCCGCTACACGTTGCGGCTGGCCGACTCGGGGCCGAATCCCAAGGAAGGCGAGCTCGCGTTCTATTGGGTCGACAACGAAACCGGCAACTGCCTGGCGCAGCTCAGTTTCTACCTGCGGCGCGGCGCCGATGGCGTGGAGATCTATATAGGCGGCTTGCAGGGGACGTTGCATGCCGACAGCCTCGCGTGGATCCGTGCGGCCACCAAGGCCTGCGACGGGCTGCGGCCCAAGGATGCGCTGATGGAAGCGTTGCTGGCGCTGGCCACCCGGGTTGGCGCACGGCGCGTGGTGGCGGTATCGCGTGCCAATCACGTGGGCCGGCAACGCAACCGGCCCCGCGAGATCCAGGCCGACTACGAAGGATTCTGGATGGAATATCACGGACAGCGGCTGGCGAATGGCGACGTCGAAGTGCCGGTATGCCAGCCCGCGCGGGACATTGCCGAGATTGCGTCGAAGAAGCGCTCGGCGTGGCGCCGCAAGCAGGCGCTGGCTGATTCCATCCGGCAAAGCGTGGCTCATGGGATGGCGGCGTCCCAGGAAGTGGCGAGCAACGACGACATCCCGGTAGCACTGGCGATGCCGGCCGCCTGAGTCCGGTATGCCCCGCAGGGTGGAATGCCGGGGCGTAAACCCTAGTAGTCTAGCTACCTAGACTTTTACTAGAGTCTGGTATCGGCCGATCACCCTGAGCGGCCGGTGCGGCAGCCTGCTGGCCGTCGCGACCCTTCGGCCAGACCCGATGCCGGACGCCACCGACATTCTTTCGCGCAGCCGCGAACCCGTTTACCTGCAACTCGCCACGATCTTCCGCCGGCAGATCGAAAGCGGCGCATGGCGCCAGGGCGAGCAGCTTCCATCGCTCGATGCGTTGTGCCGCCAGTACGGCGTGGCCCGCATGACGATGCATCACGCCATTTCCCAGCTCGATGCCGAGGGGCTTGTCGCCCGTTCGCGTGGCCGTGGCACCTTCGTCAAGGGCGCCGGTCGCACGCCACGGCAACTGGCGCTGCCGGTGAGCTGGCACGAAGCGGTGGCCGTTGGCGGCCAGCTTTCCACCGAGGCCATCGTCGAGTCCACCGCGGACGTGGCCCTGCCCGACGACCTGGGCATGCCGTGCGACTTCCGGCGTGCCGACGCCTATCACTTCCTGCATCGCGCGCATCGCATGGACGGCCGGCCGTTCGCGGTGGGCGAGGTCTACATTGCCGCCGATGTCTTCGCACGCGAGCCGGAGGCGTTCCGCCAGGGCGCATCGGTGCCCGTGCTCGACCGCTTTCCCGGCCTCAAGGTCAATGCCGCCCGGCAGCGCCTGTCCATCGTGCCAGCCGGCGCCGAGTCCGCCCGCGCGCTGGCGCTGGCGGTGGGCGCGCCCGTGGCCGAACTGCGCCGCTTTGCCTGTGTGGACGACGAGATCGTCTATTACGCGCGCATCGAATTTCCCACCGAGTATGTCTGCCTGGACTTCGACCTGCTCGCCCCTCATGCCTGACAACCGCCAACCTGCACGGATACCCGAGATGGAGACACCAACGATGAACGGCGCTGAAAGCCTGGTCAAGACGCTGCTTGCCTGCGGCGTGGACACCTGCTTCGCCAACCCCGGCACCAGCGAAATGCACTTCGTGGCCGCCCTTGACCGCATTCCCGGCATGCGCTGCGTGCTTGGACTGTTCGAAGGCGTGGTCACCGGCGCCGCAGACGGTTACGCGCGCATGGCCGGCAAGCCCGCCGCCACGCTGCTGCATTGCGGACCCGGCCTGGCCAATGGCCTGGCGAACCTGCACAACGCACGCCGCGCGCAGACGCCGGTCGTCAACATCATCGGTGACCAGGCCACGTACCACCGTCCGTTCGACGCGCCGCTGACCGCCGATACCGAAGGCTGGGCGCGGCCGGTTTCGGTGTGGACGCGTACGGCCACCCATGCCGCCTCGGTGGGTGCCGATGCCGCCGTCGCCGTGCAAGCCGCGCGTGCCGAGCCCGGCGGCGTGGCCAGCCTGATCCTGCCGTCTGACGTGTGCTGGGACGATGGCGGCAAGGTGGCTGCACCGCTGCCCGCGCTGGCGGTGCCGAAGGTGTCGCCCGATGCGGTGCAGAACGCCGCGCGCATCCTGCGCAGCGGCCAGCCGACGCTGATCGTGCTGGCCGGCAGTGCGCTGCGCGAAGGCGCGCTGGCCGATGCCCATCGCATTGCCGCCACCACCGACGCGCGGCTGATCACGCCGATGTCGAACGCACGCGTCACACGCGGCCGTGGCCGGCTGGCCGTCGACCGCATTCCGTATTCGGGCGATGCGGCACGCCAGAAGCTGGCGGGCATCCGCAACGTGATCCTGGTCGGTGCGCCGCCTCCGGTGACGTTCTTCGCGTATCCCGGCAAGTCACCGCGTCCGTATCCCGAGGATGCAAACATCCACGTGCTGGCACGCGCAGAAGAAGACCTGGGCGAAGCGCTGGCGCGCCTGGCCGATGAACTGGGCGCACGCAGCGCCGCGCTGCCGCAATCGGCACCGAGGTCCGCGGCGCCGGCCAAGGGCGCGATCACGTCGGAAGCCGTGGCCCAGTCGCTGACCGCGCTGCTGCCCGAGCAGGCCGTGGTGGTGGAAGAAAGCGTGAGTTTTGGCCGCGCGTTCTATCCGGGCACCGTGCACGCGGCGCCGCACGACTGGCTGCAACTGACGGGCGGCGCGATTGGCGCGGGCCTGCCGCTGGCCACGGGTGCCGCCATCGCCGCCCCTGACCGCCGCGTGGTGGCGCTGCAGGCCGATGGCTCCGGCATGTACACGCTGCAGTCGCTGTGGACCATGGCGCGCGAAAAGCTCGACGTGACCATCGTGCTGCTAGCCAACCGCAAGTACGCGATCCTGCTGGGCGAACTGGCAGGCGTGGGCGCCAATCCCGGCAAGACGGCGATGGACATGCTCGACCTTGGCAATCCGGACCTCGACTGGGTCAAGATGGCCAACGGCATGGGCGTGGAAGCCGCGCGCGCCGACACCATGGACGCGTTCAACGACCTGTTCCAGATGGCCAACCAGCGCAAGGGTCCGTTCCTGATCGAACTGGTGATCTGATCCACCGTGTTCCATTGCGGCGCCGGTTTGCCGGCGCCAGCATGGGCCTCCATCCACCAGTGGAGGCCATCATGAGAACAGTCAGGATTTGTCACGTAGCGCTTGGCGGCGTGCTGTCGGTCTTCGCCATCGCGGGATGCACGCAGCACCGGCCGCCCACGCAGACGCTGACCGACGGCAGCTTCAACATCGTGTGCAACTACTCGCACCGGCTGCCCGACGACCCCATCGTGTACCCGAGCAAGCCGGGCATCGCGATGCAGCACGACTTCTTCGGCAACACCACCACCAACGCCTACACCACCGGCGACACGCTGCAGAAGGTGTCGGGCAGCACCTGCGAGAACGCCGCCGATGGCAGCGGGTATTGGGCGCCATCGCTGAAGCTGCCCAGCGGCACCTTGGTGGCGCCGATGTACCAGAAGTCCTACTACACGAACCAGGCGGTGCCATCGAGCAAGCGCGTGATGGTGCAGCCGATTCCGCAGGGGCTCAAGATGATGGTGGGCGACCATTTCGGTACGGCGCCCAATCCGCGCGTCTCGTTCCTGTGCACGGGACAGAGCTACACCAATACCATCCCCACCAACTGCAAGCCTGATCCATCGACGGGTACGCAGCTCAATATCGGCCTGAACTTCCCGACCTGCTGGGACGGCAAGAACCTGGCGCCGGTGATGGGTGGCCACAACAACATGGCCTATCCCAATGACAGCGGCCAGTGTCCGGCCGACTATCCGGTGCAGCTACCCGAGGTGAACATGAATATCGCCTACAACTTCGGGCAGATCTCGGACCTGACCAACGTGCAACTGTCGCTCGATCCGCAACTCGATGCGCAGGGCAATGTGGTCAAGCAGCTCTGGGGATCGATGTACACGGCGCACGGCGATTTCTTCATGGGCTGGCGCGATGGCGCGGCGAAGTTCATGGTCGACTACTGCATGAACAAGGGGCGCGTCTGCAACCACGAGGTGGCGTACTCATTCTTCGAGACGAGCGAGGATGCGACGGTGCGCGCGGGCGACACCACCAACTACGGCGGCGGTACGACGCTCAGCACGCAGCTGGCCAGCGACACCTTGCCGGAGTCAACGATCTACCTGAAGGCGAAGATTCCGCAGGGCGCGGTGACGTTGCCGCCGGACTACGCGCCGCGCTAAGTGCTGCTGATGTATGGCGCAAACACGAGCGATACGGGCGCGTACAACATTCAGGCGTACGTGGTGCCGACGATCTGGTCGGAGCAGACCATCAATGGCACGAACGCGCCGGCATGTGGCTCGGGCGCGTCGGTGGCGCTCTACCTCGATAACTCGAAGCAATATCGTGGCTTCACGGTGACGGACGCCGTGAACAGTGCCATCGCGGCCGGGCAGGACACGATTGCGTTCTGCATCCGTGGTGCCGGCGCTGGGCGGCTGTTCCAGTTCGGCAGCAGGGAAAGCGGCAACAAGCCCGTGCTGTACCTGATTGCGGTGAACCCGCTTCCGACCTGATTGTCAGTGATCGAACTAGCGCTCGACCTCGGCCCAACCCGACATGGCTTGGCCACCGACGCCGTCGCCGGTCCACAGCAGCACCTTGCCCGGCGTGCCGGCATCGTCGGCACCGCCCACGGCCACGGTGTCCTGATGGAACAGCGGCGACAGCCCGCGGAAGCCAAAGCGCTTCACACGGGCGTCGGGCCGCTCGTGGCGCAGCAGCTCCAGCATCAGCATGGCCTGCAGCGGGCCGTGCACGATCAGGCCCGGGTAGCCTTCCACATCGCGCACGTAGTCCAGGTCATAGTGGATGCGGTGGGCGTTGAAGGTCAGCGCCGAGAAGCGGAACAGCAGGGCCGGGTCCGCTTTCAGCGTGCGGCCGAATTGCGCGGTCAGTTCCAGCGCCGGGCGCGTCGGCTGCGGTTGCCCCTTCGGCGGCATGGCGCGGTAGACGATATCGTGGCGTTCATTCAGTGCGACTTCGCCATCGACCGTGTAGGCGTGGTCGACCGACACGAACCACAGTTCACCGGTGCGGCCCGTCTTGTGCTGGACATCGGTGATGGTCGACGTGCGCGTGACCGTGTCACCCACGCGCAGGCCACGGTGGAACGATATGTCGCTGCCAGCCCACATGCGGCGCGGCAGCGGCACGGGCGGCAGGAATCCACCCAGCGTCGGATGACCGTCGGCCCCAAGCGTGTGCTGCGGTGCGCGCGGCAGGAAATAGAGCCAGTGCCACAGCGGCGGCAGCGGATTGCGGGCGATGGCCGCGCCATCGAGGTCGAAGGTGGCGGCCAGTGCCTGGACCGGTTCGGCGGCGAGCGTTTCGGTGCGCGCTTCCGAGCGGCCGATCCATTCGCGCAATTGTTCGAGCGTGGGAGTCGTCATCGTGATCAGCGTCCGGTGGCAGGTTAGCGGGAGGCGGGCAGCCAGTTGTTGACGTTGGCTTCGGTATCGAGCCGCCAGACACGCGCGATGATGGCACGCATCTCGGCTTCGCTGGCGCCGTGGCGGAACGCGCCAAGCTGCACGGCCTTGGCTTCGAGCTCGGGGCGCGACAACGTGTTGCCGGGATCGCCCTTGGGCACGTCCACGCGCGCTTCGAGCGAGCGGCCGTCGGTGGTGGTCACCGTCACGCGGCCAATCCACTGGCGCGGATAGGCGGCGTTGATCTCATCGTCGAGCGCCATGGTGACCTTGTTGCAGAACGCGGCGATGCGCGGGTCCTGCAGCGCGTGCTGCTCGAACTCGCCCAGGCCGGCATGCGTATGCACTGCCACCAGGCCCAGCACTGTACCCATCGAGAACTTGGCCTGATGGATCGTCACGGGATTGACGACCGGACCCAGCACGTCGATGGCGCCCTGGTGCACGTGCGCGGTGACCGAGGCGATCTGTTCGGCGGCAAGACCTTCACGCTGCATCACAGCCTTCAGCGCATCGGCGGCCGGGTGCGTGTGGCGGCACGAGGCAAAGAACTTGAACGACGTCTCGGCGGTGGCCCAGCGCGTGCCCAGTCCATCGGTCAGCGCGGCGGGATTGGCATCGCTCGACATGCCGGCGGCCATGCCTTGCGCACCTTCCAAAATCTGACGTGCGCCCGTGAAGCCTGCGCGGGCCAGCCATGCCGATTGCAAACCGTCGGCGGCCGCCTTGGCGGTGTGAAGCTGCTTGGAGTCGGCGGCATCGCGCAGGAATTCCCACAGACCGGCGGCTTGGGTGCCGGCGGAGCCGAGCGCCTGGTTGATGCCCTCGGCGTCTAGCCCGTACAGCTTGGCCACTGCCGCAGCGGCGGCCAGCGTGCCGACGGTGCCAGTCGTATGAAACACGCGATAGTGCGAGCGGCCCATGAATTCGCCGATGCGAATGCCGGCTTCATAGCCCGCGATCGATGCCAGCAGCACTTCGGCGCCGGTCTTGCCTTCGGCCTGCGCGGCGGCGACCACGGCCGGGAACACCACGGCAGCCGGGTGCAGCACAGAGCCGTTGTGCACGTCGTCCTGCTCCACCACGTGCGACGAGGCACCGTTGATCAGCGCGGCAAAGTAAGGCGAGGTGCGGCGGCGGTCGACCAGGATTTCGGCATCGCCGGTCTGCGGCCCCATCGCGGCGGCAAATTCCTGGATGCGGCGGATGGCTGGCGCGTCCTTGCCAGCGATGGCAGAGGCGATCCAGTCCAGGAACAGGTCCTTGGTGCGGTCCACCACGGGAGTGGGCACGTCTTCGAGCTTGAGCCCGGCCAGGAATTCACAGAGCTGGCGGGTTGGGTAGGAGGTGTCGTTAGGCATGTTCGGTGTCCGCTGTCAGAACGAACGCGGCAGTTCGAGCACGTGCTCGGCCACGTAGGACAGGATCAGGTTCGTGGAAATCGGGGCCACCTGGTACAGGCGAGTCTCGCGGAACTTGCGCTCGATGTCGTACTCGGCGGCAAAGCCGAAACCGCCATGCGTCTGCAGGCAGACGTTGGCCGCTTCCCACGAGGCATCGGCGGCCAGCAGCTTGGCCATGTTGGCTTCCTTGCCGCACGGCTTGCCGGCGTCGAACAGTTGCGCGGCCTTGTAGCGCATCAGGCTGGCGGCTTCCACGTTCACGAACGAACGCGCGATCGGAAACTGCACGCCCTGGTTCTGGCCGATGGGCCGGTCGAACACGATGCGCTCGCGGGCGTAGCCGCTGGCGCGCTCCACGAACCAGTAGCCGTCGCCGATGCACTCGGCCGCGATCAGGATGCGCTCGGCGTTCAGGCCGTCGAGGATGTACTTGAGGCCCCGGCCTTCCTCGCCGATCAGGTTGGCGGCGGGAATCTCCAGGTTGTCGAAGAACAGCTCGTTGGTCTCGTGGTTGACCATATTGCGGATCGGCTGGACGGTCAGGCCGTTGCCGATCGCTTCGCGCAGGTCCACCACGAACACAGACAGCCCTTCGGACTTCTTCTTCACCTGGTCCAGCGGCGTGGTGCGCGCCAGCAGCAGCATCAGGTCCGAGTGCTGCACGCGCGAGATCCAGACCTTCTGGCCGTTGATCACGTACTTGTCGCCCTTGCGTACGGCGGTGGTCTTGAGCTTGGTAGTGTCTGTGCCCGTGGTCGGTTCGGTCACGGCCATCGACTGCATGCGCAGTTCACCGGACGCGATGCCGGGCAGCCAGCGTTGCTTCTGCGCATCGGAGCCATGGCGCAGCAGGCAACCCATCACATACATCTGGCCGTGGCACGCGCCCGAATTGCCGCCGTTGCGGTTGATCTCTTCCATGATCACCGACGCAGCGGTCAGCGGCAGGCCCGAGCCGCCGTAGGCCTCGGGAATCAGCGCCGAGAGCCAGCCGGCCTGCGTCAGCGCCTGGACGAATTCTTCCGGAAAACCGTTGTGTTCCTCGATGCGCTGCCAGTACGCGGAGTCGAACTGCTGGCAGAGGTCGCGCACGGCTTCGCGAATCTCGGGGTAAATCTGGTCTTGGTCCTGTGCAGCATGCATGGCAATGTCCGGTCGATGTCGGGGGTGAGGCCATTATTCACGAGCGGCCGTGGCTGCAACATTCGCATTTGCTGAAGCGCGGCTTCTGTCCGGCTTAGGGATCCGGTGCGGGACTCAGGGTTATCCCGTGACTTTTCCGGAGCCTTGTCCTCCCTTCGGCAAATCGGAATTGTGTGCCGATGCCAATGCTTGCACGCTGCGGCTCACACGATTCCCGGACAACCAGACGCGTGATACACGCGCATTCAGGAGACAGCGTATGACTTCATCCCGGCAACCTTCGGTCCTGGCATGGGCAGCGGCCCTGGCGACGACCGTCGCCGTGGCGGTGCCCGGCGCGGCGCACGCCTCGGACCCGTATCCGTCGCGGCCCATCACGATGGTGGTGCCGTTCGCGGCAGGCGGGCCCACCGACGTGGTGGCGCGCTCGGTGGCCGCCGCGATGTCGAAGTCGCTGGGGCAGAGCGTGGTCGTGGAAAACCGGCTCGGCGCCGGCGGCACGGTGTCCGCCGCGTTCGTGGCCAAGTCCGCGCCCGACGGCTACACGATCCTGATCCACCACAACGGCATGGCCACGGCGCCGGCGCTGTATTCGAAGCTGCCATACAAGCCGCTGACCGATTTCTCGTTTGTGGGCCAGGTGGCCGACGTGCCGATGACGCTGCTGGGCCGCCATGACCTGCCGGCCAACACGCTGCCGGAGCTGGTCAGCTACATCCAGAAGAACCAGAGCAAGGTGAACCTGGCCAACGCCGGCCTGGGTGCGGTGTCGCAACTGTGCGGCATGCTGTTCCAGAAGGCGATTGGCGTGGACCTGCAGACCATTCCCTACCAGGGCACGGCACCGGCGCTGACCGCGCTGCTGGGCGGCCAGGTGGATATCCTGTGCGACCAGACCACGCAGACGCTGCCGCATATCAAGTCAGGCAAGGTCAAGCTGTATGGCGTGACCACGACCGAACGCATCCCGGCGCTGCCCGACACGCCCACGCTGCGCGAAGGTGGCCTGAAGGGCTTCGAGGTCAAGGTGTGGCACGGCATCTACGCACCCAAGGCCACGCCGCCGGCCGTGATCGACAAACTCAATGGCGCACTGCGCGCGGCCCTGAAGGACCCGGCCGTGGTGGCGCGCATGAAGGACCTGGGCGCGGTAATCGTGCCGGCGGACAAGCAGACGCCGGAAGGCTTGCACACCTGGCTGGCATCGGAGATCGACAAATGGTCGCCGATCATCAAGGCGGCAGGGGTGAAGGCGGACTAAGCGGATTTCTTCCGCGTCGGTTTGCTCCCCTCTCCCGCAAGGCGGGAGAGGGGCGGGGGGTGAGGGCCGGGCGGTTCTGCTTGCCGACAAGACGCAGATTGCACCGCTGCGCCCTCACCCCCAACCCCCCTCTCCCACTACGCGGGAGAGGGGAGCCAAAGACAGCGCAAGGGAGCCGTCCTACACCGGCTCCCTGGCCGCATCCGCCAGATACTGGATCAGCGTTTCCGCAAACTGCGGCAGCTCGCGCCCAGGCCGGCGTACCAGGCGCAGCTCGCGCCGTGCCCATTCGTCCTCCAGCTTGATGAAGCGCAGCACCTTGCGGCTGGCGTAGCGCCGGGCGCAGCTATTGGGCACGATGGCGATGCCGGCGCCGGCTTCCACCATGCGGCACACCGCGTCGAAACTGCCCACCTGGATGCGCAGGCTGATGCGCTTGCCCATGCCGCTGGCAATGCGGTCCAGGAACGACTGGATGGCCGACGACTGGTTAAGCCCCACAAAGCGGCAGGTATCGAGCAGATCGGCGAAATGCAGCGCCTTGAACGCCGGCAGCGGGTGGTTGACCGGGGCGATGACGATCAGTTCGTCGTTACAGAGCTGCATCGTGTCCAGGTCTGCCGTGGCCACTTCGCCGGCCACGATGCCCAGGTCCGCGGCGCCGTTGCCCACGGCCGACACGATATCTGCCGACAGTTGTTCCTCCAGCTCGACGTCGACATCGGGGTTCTCGGACAGGAAGCGCGACAGCCCGTTGGCCAGGAACGAGTTGGTGGCCGTGGTGTTGGCCAGCAGCCGGACGCGGCCCTTGACCCCCTTGGCGTACGGACGCAGGTCCGAGTGCAGGCATTCCAACTGGCGGAACACTTCGCGGGCGTGGCGCAGCAGTTCGTCGCCGGCCGGCGTCAGGCGCACGCCCTTGACCTGGCGGATCAGCAACTGGGTCTGGAACGCTTCTTCCAGCTGTTTGATACGCGAGCTCGCGGCGGGCAGAGACAGGAAGCTGCGTTCTGCAGCGCGGGTCAGGTTCTCGGTCTCGCCGACGTTGAGAAACAGGCGCAGGTCGGTCAGGTCGTAGTGCATGGGTTCAGCGGGCATGAAGCCCACTTTTGTCATTTGTGAATTCCAGAAACTCCGCCGTCAATTTATCGTATCCGCCTGGGCATTTGTACGGGTGACGTTCCGGCACCCGGAATTCCGGCAGCCAAGGAGGCAGAGATGAGTGGAATGATGGTAGGCAAGGTCGCGGTGGTGACGGGCGCGGGTGGCGGCATTGGCCGTGGAATCGCGCTGGGCATGGCGGCTGCGGGCGCACGCGTGGTGGTCAACGACCTGGGCGTGTCGATGAGCGGCGAAGGCGGCGATGCGGGCCCGGCCCAGCGCGTGGTCGACGAAATCCGCGCAGCCGGCGGCGAGGCCGTGGCCAATACCGACAGCGTGTCGACGTGGGCTGGCGCCAACGCCATCGTCCAGTGCGCGCTGGACAATTTTGGCCGCATCGATGCCGTGGTCAACAATGCCGGCAACCTGCGCGACCGCATGTTCTTCAAGATGAACGAGGAAGAGTGGCGCTCCGTCATCGACGTGCATCTGCACGGCACGTTCTTCGTCAGCCGTGCCGCCGCGAACTATTTCAAGGATCAGGAAAGCGGTGCCTACGTGCACATGACGTCCACGTCGGGCCTGATCGGCAACCTGGGCCAGGCCAACTACTCGGCCGCCAAGCTGGGCATTGCCGCGCTCTCCAAATCCATCGCACTCGACATGGCGCGTTTCAACGTGCGTTCGAATTGCATCGCACCATTCGCGTGGAGCCGCATGACCAGCTCGATCCCGGCCGAGACGCCCGAGGAAAAAGCCCGTGTGACGCGCCTGCAGAAGATGGAAGCGGGCAAGATCGCGCCGGTGGCCGTGTTCTTGGCCAGCCCGGCCGCGGCCGAGGTCAACGGCCAGATTTTTGCCGTGCGCGCCAATGAGATCCTGCTGATGAGCCAGCCGCGCCCGGTGCGCTCGGTCCACACCAGCGAAGGCTGGACGCCCGAGACCGTGGCCGAGATCGCCATGCCGGCCATGCGTTCCAGCTTCTTCAAGCTGGAGCGGTCGCCGGACGTGATCAACTGGGATCCGATCTGAAGATCAGGTCGCGAAGCCGGCGGTGATTCGCTGCAGTGCAGCAACCGTACCGCTGCATCGCACGCGTGGCACGCAATCTGCTCATTCAGTGTGCGTGATGTCATCCAGTGGATCCAGGCTGGGCCTGACGCACCCAGACTGTGCGGCGAGGGCAGGGGCGTGCGGCAATACGCTGCATGCCGGTGCACCCGCCGCTGGCACTCTCGCGTGCACAGTGCTGATGCGAAAGCGACGTGGTGGCCTGCGACAGGTGGTCGCATGCTGCCACGCTGATTCGCTGCGATGGCTTCCATGCCGTGCGCAGGGTCATCGCGATATCGGTGCCCGAGAAGGAAGACGCGGCGCTTGCGTGCGAGGCCGCACGCGCAAGGTGGACGCATAGCGCAGTTGAATATGCGAAAACCAACGCAAATCATGCGTTTGCACGATGTCGGCCTTAGCGATGGGCGTGCACAGTGAAAGCAGATGTGTAGGACCGGGGCCGACAGTACATGTCAGATGTTTCCGGATTCAGACGAACGTTACACAACACGCTGTGCAGGATGAGCGCTTAAGGTGTAATGTGTGTCACAAGCATGGTCAATGGCCCGTCGCTGCAGGGTGATGAAGCGAGTGTCCGGTCAACGTGCGTGCATGTCATGAGCGTGCATCGCAGTGGCTGAACTGACAGGCAACAATGTGGTCAACTCCGGATTCACGTCTGCCGTTATTTGACTATGATGAAGTAAAGACTTCGCAACTTGGCAACTCCACCAAGCCGGGGTGGCGGAACGCAAAGTTGCCGCGAAGCCTTAGGGGAGTAGAACTACCTTCGCCTCGGACGTGGGACTCTGACGGGAGTGAGGTATGGACATTTTTGGCCACTACGCCACGCGCTTCGAAGCTCGCAAGGAAGAGGAATACAGCATCCAGGAGTATCTGGAGATCTGCAAGAAAGATCCTGCTGCCTACGCGACCGCCGCCGAACGCATGCTCGCCGCAATCGGACAGCCTGAACTGGTGGATACCCACCACGATCCGCGCCTGTCTCGACTGTTCTTCAACAAGGTTATCCGGGTGTACCCGGCGTTTCGCGACTTCTACGGGATGGAAGACACGATCGAGCAGATCGTCTCCTTCTTCAAGCACGCGGCGCAGGGCCTGGAGGAACGCAAACAGATCCTGTATCTGCTTGGGCCCCCCGGTGGCGGCAAGTCGTCGCTGGCCGAAAAGCTCAAGGCGCTGATGGAAGAGGTTCCCATCTACGCGCTCAAGGGCTCGCCCATCCATGAATCGCCGCTCGGGCTGTTCTCGCCCGAGGAAGACGGCAAGATCATGGAGGAAGACTATGGCATTCCGATCCGCTATCTGAATACCATTCCATCGCCATGGGCCGTCAAACGGCTGCACGAATTCAATGGCGACATCACCAAATTCCGCGTGGTGAAGCTGCGCCCGTCGGTGCTGGCGCAGATTGCCATCTCCAAGACGGAGCCGGGCGACGAAAACAATCAGGACATTTCGTCGCTGGTCGGCAAGGTGGATATCCGCAAGCTCGAGGACTTTCCGCAGGACGACCCCGATGCGTACTCGTATTCGGGCGGACTCTGCCTAGCCAATCGCGGCCTGCTCGAATTCGTGGAAATGTTCAAGGCGCCGATCAAGGTGCTGCACCCGCTGCTGACCGCGACGCAGGAAGGCAACTACAAGGGCACGGAAGGGTTTGGCGCGATTCCGTTCGACGGCGTCATCCTGGCGCACTCGAACGAGGCCGAATGGCAGACCTTTAAGGCGGACAAGAACAACGAGGCATTCCTTGACCGGATCTATATCGTCAAGGTGCCTTACTGCCTGCGCGTGTCGGACGAGGTCAAGATCTACGACAAGCTGCTGCGCAGCAGTTCGCTTTCGGCGGCACCCAATGCGCCGAACACGCTGAAGATGATGGCGCAGTTCGCGGTGCTCACGCGGATCAAGGACCCGGAAAACTCGAACGTCTTCTCGAAGATGCGCGTCTACGACGGCGAAAGCCTCAAGGACGTGGACCCGAAGGCCAAGTCGTACCAGGAGTATCGCGACTATGCCGGCATCGACGAGGGCATGAACGGCTTGTCCACGCGCTTCGCGTTCAAGGTGCTGTCGAAGGTGTTCAACTTCGACAATACCGAGGTGGCCGCCAATCCGGTGCACCTGCTCTATGTGCTCGAACAGCAGATCGAGCGCGAGCAGTTTCCGCCGGAGCAGGAAGCCAAGTTGATGTCGCACATCAAGGAGTACCTGACCACGCCGTATGTGGAGTTCATCGGCAAGGAAATCCAGACGGCCTATCTGGAGTCCTATTCGGAGTATGGCCAGAACATCTTCGACCGCTATGTGGTGTTTGCCGACCTGTGGATCCAGGACCAGGAGTACCGCGATCCGAACACCGGCGAAATACTCGACCGCAATGCACTGAACGACGAACTGGAGAAGGTGGAAAAGCCGGCGGGTATCTCGAACCCGAAGGATTTCCGCAACGAGATCGTCAACTTCGTGCTGCGGGCGCGTGCCAACAATGGCGGCAAGAACCCGGTCTGGACTAGCTACGAAAAGCTGCGAATGGTGATCGAAAAGCGCATGTTCTCCACGACGGAAGACCTGCTGCCGGTGATCTCGTTCAATGCCAAGTCGTCGCGCGAGGATCAGGAAAAACACGAAAACTTCATCAACCGCATGGTTGAGAAAGGCTATACACCCAAGCAGGTTCGACTGTTGGTGGAGTGGTATCTGCGCGTCAGGAAATCTTCGTAGCCAACATCCGACGCGGTCTTTATCCACGGCGCGCCTGGTTGGGCGTCTCTTTACAGACGGACGGCATATGGGTACGGTCATCGATCGGCGCGAGAACGGCGGCAACAAGAGCGCCGTCAACAAGCAACGCTTCATCAAACGCTACCGCGAGCAGATCCGGCAAGCGGTGGCCAAGGCGGTGTCCGGCCGGAAGATCATGGACATCGAACAGAGCGGGCAGGTGTCCATTCCGGTCAAGGATATCTCCGAGCCGATCTTTCATCACGGCCAGGGCGGCAAGCGGGAGTGGATTCACCCGGGGAACAAGAAATTCGTCAGGGGTGACAGCTTCGACCGCCAGCAGCAGGGCAGTGGTGGGACCGGATCGCGTGCCAGCGACAGCGGCGAGGGCGAGGACGATTTCGTCTTCACGCTGTCGCGCGAGGACTTTCTCAACTTCTTCTTCGAGGACATGGCGCTGCCAGACCTGGCCAAGCGCCACCTCGCCAAGATTGCCGAAGTGCGCAAGGTGCGCGCCGGCTTTTCCATCGATGGCACGCCTTCCAACCTGTCGATCCTGCGCACCATGCGCAGTTCGCTCGGGCGGCGCATCGCGCTGTCGAGTCCCTACCTGAAGCGGCTGCACGAGCTGGAGATCCAGTACAACGAAGTGCTGGAGGAAGAGGGGCCGTTCTCAGAGCAGGCCGAGGCGCTGATGGAGAAGATGCGCCATCTGCGGGCCCAGGTGGATCGCGTGCCGTTCATCGAAAAGCTCGACCTGCGCTACAACAACCGCGTGCTCAAGAAGCGGCCGCAGGCCCAGGCGGTGATGTTCTGCCTGATGGACGTGTCGGGGTCGATGGATGAAAGCCGCAAGGACCTGGCCAAGCGCTTCTTCATGCTGCTGTACCTGTTCCTGAAACGGAACTACGAGCGCATCGACGTGGTATTCATTCGCCATCACACCGTGGCCAAGGAAGTGGAAGAGGAAGACTTCTTCCATTCCCGGGAGTCCGGTGGTACCGTGGTTTCCAGCGCGCTGAAGCTGATGGTGGAAGTGATTCACGACCGCTATCCGCCCAGCCAGTGGAATATCTACTGCGCGCAGGCGTCGGACGGCGACAACTGGGCCGGCGATTCCGAGCTGTGCGGACGGTTGCTGCGCGAATCGATCCTGCCGCTCGTGCAGTATTACGCGTATGTGGAAGTGGCGTCCGAGGAACCGCAGAATCTCTGGGAAGAGTACCTCACGGTGAAGAGCCAGTTCGAGCACTTTGCGATGCAGCGCATCATCGGTGCCGACGAGATCTACCCCGTGCTGCACGACCTGTTCCAGAAGCGGGCGGCGTGAGCGCCACCGGAGTCGCCAGGTATTGATGGCAGGGCATTGGTAGCAAGGCCGGCGGGCGCACGGCGCGTGCCGGAGACGTCAACTGGGGAAGTCTATGGCCTATCTTTCGACGGGCTCGGAGTGGACCTTCGAGCTGATCCAGCGCTACGACCGTGAAATCGCCCGCATCGCCGGCGAATTCGGCCTGGACACCTATCCCAACCAGATAGAGATCATCACCGCCGAGCAGATGCTCGATGCCTATGCATCGGCGGGCCTGCCGGTGGGCTACAGCCATTGGTCGTACGGCAAGCATTTCCTGGCGTCGGAGCGTGGTTACCAGCGCGGCTACATGGGGCTGGCCTACGAGATCGTGATCAACTCCAATCCGTGCATCGCGTACCTGATGGAGGAGAACACGATGCCGATGCAGGCGCTGACCATCGCGCACGCCTGCTACGGGCACAACTCGTTCTTCAAGGGTAACTACCTGTTCCGCACCTGGACCAACGCCGACGCAATCATCGACTACCTGCTGTTCGCCAAGAACTACGTGGCGGAGTGCGAGCAACGCTACGGCGAGCAAGAAGTGGAGGCGCTGCTCGACTCCTGCCATGCGCTGCAGAACTACGGGGTAGACCGCTACAAGCGGCCCAAGAAGCTGTCGATCACCGAGGAGCAGGCGCGCCAGGCGGAACGCGAGAACTACCTGCAGATGCAGGTCAACGACCTGTGGCGCACGTTGCCGAAGCATCGGCCGCACGCGTTGCGCGAGGAAGAGGAAGCCGCCGACTACGAAGTCACGTTCCCGCCGGAGCCACAGGAGAACCTGCTCTACTTCATCGAGAAGAACGCGCCGAAGCTGCAGCCATGGCAGCGCGAGATCGTGCGGATCGTGCGCAAGATCGCGCAGTACTTCTATCCGCAACGCCAGACCAAGGTCATGAACGAGGGCTGGGCCACGTTCTGGCACTACACCATCATCAACAAGCTGTACGAGGAAAAGCTGGTCAACGATGCGTTCATGCTGGAACTGCTGCAGGCGCATACCAACGTCATCTACCAGCCGCCGTATCACAGCCCGTACTACAGCGGCCTGAATCCGTACACGGTGGGTTTCCTGATGTTCCAGGACCTGCGTCGCATGTGCGAGAACCCGACCGAGGAAGACCGACGCTGGGCGCCCGAGATTGCCGGCAGCGACTGGCGCGAGACGCTCGACTTCGCGATGCGCAACTTCAAGGACGAGAGTTTCCTGCTGCAGTTCCTGTCGCCTCGCGTGATCCGGGAGCTGAAACTGTTCTCGGTGCTGGACGACGACCGCGAGGGCAAGCTGCGCGTGACCGCCATCCACGACGACGAAGGCTATCGCGAGATCCGCCGCCTGCTGGCCACGCAGTACGACCTGTCGAACATG
This sequence comes from Cupriavidus pauculus, assembly GCF_022179805.1. GTDB lineage: Bacteria > Pseudomonadota > Gammaproteobacteria > Burkholderiales > Burkholderiaceae > Cupriavidus > Cupriavidus pauculus_E. The sequence continues at coordinate 518,454 of NZ_BPUO01000004.1, forward strand.
GAGCCCAATATCCAGGTGACCAACGTCGACATCGGCGGCGACCGCTCGCTGACGCTGCGGCACCTGCAGCAGGACCGCCGGCCGCTGGCGCAGAACTTCGACGAGGTGATCCGCCACGTGACCCGGCTATGGGGCTTCACGGTGCGGATGGAGGTGGTCTACGAGGACGGCCGGCGCGAACTGAAGTACGAGTGCAAGCCGGAGCGCCGGCACCACCAGCAAAAGAAAGCCGCCTAGAAGCCTAGGACGGCTTGCGTTCCTGACCGCGGGGCCTGGCCGACGAGCAGGCGCCCGCGCGCTCCAGGTCTACCCCGGGCAGCAGATGCAGCAGGCGCACCAGTTCCGACTGGCGGTGCGTGCCGGTCTTGCGCAGCGTATCGCGGATATGCACGCGCACCGTGTGCGGCGACAGGAATTCGCGCTCGGCAATCTCGTTGAGCGTTTCGCCGGCCGCCAGGCGGATGGCGATGATGCTTTCCTTGCGCGATAGCCCGAACAGCGACGTCAGCACGGCGGCGTCGAGCACCGAGCGCGACTCGGAATTGCCCAGCAGCATCATGGCCATCGGCAGTTGCCACGGGCCTTCGACGGGCTGGCGCGACACCAGCGGCATGACGATGATCGGCACTGGCTGTCCGCCCGAGGTGATGTGCATCCACGAACCCGCCGCCGCGCCGCCATGACGGCCGCCATGCACCGCGCTGTCGAGCAGTTTCATCAGCACCGATTGCAGCGAGGCCGGCTGCGCGCACAGCACGCCATTATCGAGTGCGAGGTTGGAGTCGGCCTGCACCAGCGCTTCCGCCCAGCTGTTGGCGTAGCGCACGCGCATGTCCGCCTGCAGCACCATGACCCCGAAATCGAGCGTGTCGAGCCCGGCCAGTCCCAGTGCGGCCAGGCCGCTGAGTTCGAAGTTGCGATGCTGCATGCGGGCCGCGCGGGCCCAATGGGGCATCACCTGCGCGACACGGCGGTTGCAATCCAGTGGTGCCGAGGCGTCGCAACCGGGCGTGGCACTCATCCAGACGCACACGTCGTGCGTGTCGAACAGCCGGATGCCATGCGCCAGGCCATTGCAGTTGAATGGTGTCGAGCCGCCCAGCCCGGCGTCGGACGACATGCCGACATCGGCGGTGGTGGCCAGCGCCGCGTGCGAAGGCAGGGCCCGCATGTTCTCGGGCATCGCGCTGGCACTGGTGTAACAACCGTGTGGCGTCACGCCCAGGCGCGCGCGGCCGGCGAGCTTGTCCCATATCAGGTAGCTCGGGCTCGCGGAACCGGTGTAGTCGGAGAACAGGTCGAGGGCGGCAGGCATGGCCGCCACGTCCATGGCGGATTCATAGATGCGATCGACCAGACGATAGAACACGTCGTCGGCAGACAAGAGTTCGCCCATTTCTTTTTTCCCCGGTGGCAAACGCCTTTTTCCTCACGACCGCTGCGTCGAGGCGCGGTCGTTCTTTTGTATGTAATCACAAAGCCGGCCGGCAATCCTGCGGGGGCGCTCGGGTGACGGCAATGTGTACGACGATGATCCTGCATAAAGCGGCTGCGGGAATATCCCGCCAAGGTAGGGGGCGATCGCCGGTTTGCGGCGCCGCGCCTGCCTTTGCGGCAGTCCGGCAGGCGGCACGAAGCCACCCCGAACAGCCGAAGTTCGCGAGATGGTAATGCCGTGACCCGCGTATTTCAAACGATTCAACGCGAACTTTGCCCGTCGCCATTGCGCAAATGCGACACCTCGCAACGGGCGCGGCCGGCGCTTCACTTTACAGTGGTAATGATTAACGCTTGGCCGCGGTCGGGGTGACTAATTCGGCGCCTGCGCCGGCGGCGGCCGTCACGCCAGCTTCGGCCTCGGCGTTGTTGCCCCCCTCGACCTGCACGGTGACATAGGGCGCCGCCATGCGGATGCCTTCGGCGTCGAAGTTACGTTTGAGGCGCACGTTGAACGCGCGCGAGATTTCCGATTGCATCAGCGGGCGCGTCTTGAACTGCGCCAGCACCACCTGGCCGTTGGGATCGAAGCGGTCGAGCCCCAGAATGTCGAGTCCCGAGAGCAGATTGCGTGCAAAGCGGTGGTCGCGGGCCACCTCGGCACCGGTCTCGCGGATGATCTCCAGCGCGCGGTCGAAATCGCTCTGGTACGCGATGGAGATATTGAATACCGCGAACGCGTAGTCGCGCGACAGGTTCTTGACCACCTTGATCTGGCTGTACGGCAGCGTGTGCAGCGCCCCCTTGCCGTCGCGCAGCCGCACCGTGCGGATCGTCATGGCTTCCACCACGCCGGCATGGTCAGGCAGTTCGATGGAGTCGCCGATGGCGATGGAGTCCTCGATCACGATGAACAGGCCGGTGATCAGATCCTGCACCAGGCTTTGCGCACCGAAGCCGATAGCCAGGCCCACCACGCCGGCGCCGGCCAGCAGCGGCGTGACATTGACCCCCAGGTTGGCCAGCACCGCGATCATCGCCACCACCAGCAGCGCCACGAACGACGCGTTGCGCACCAGCGGCAGGATGGTCTTGGCGCGCATGCTCGGCTGGGCGCCCCGGTTGTGCGTGGGCGACAACGACTGGGTGATCGCCGTGTCGATCAGTAGCCAGACCAGCCAGGCTAGCAGTACCACGCCGATGACACTGAGGACGGACTCGGTGATATGGCGCCCCAGCACGGTCGAATCGGCCATCTGGATCAACGACGTCCCCCAGATGCGTGCATTGAGTTCCAGGAACACGAGCCAGATCATCACGCGCACCAGCGCCACGCCGAAGCGGCCAAAGCGCTGCAGGTAGGCCGAGCGCCGGCGGTCGCGCAGGCGCGGGGCGCGCGTGGTGGCCTTGGGCGAGCGGCCTACCACGAGCGTAAGTAGTATGGCGCCGACGAACAGTGCCACGGTGACCACGGCGCGGCGCAGGAATTCGTCCGCGCGCCCGGTCGCCATGATCGTGCCGATCACGGACGCCGCCACCACCGCCAGCATCGGCAGGTACCAGGCCTGTCCGGCCATGCGCAGCAACTCCATCAGGGCCGGATGTTGCTGGCGGAACGCGAACGGGCGGAACGCGATCAGTTGCCCGATGGCGCGGCGGAACCGCACGGTAAACACGCCGATCAGCACGGCGGCCAGGATATTGGCAAAGGTGCTGATCAGCGCGGACAGGTTCACGCCCAGCGCCGCGATCACGCGGGCATCGGTATTGGCCTCGCCCAGCGCCGCCAGCGCGCCGGTGATGAACAGCAGCAGCGGCGAATGCCTGATCAGGTCGCGCACGGCGTGGCGCCGATGGCCGGACTGGAAGATCGCGAAAATGACCTGGCAGACCGCCGACATCAGCGCGCCCGCCACGATGGCATAGGCCACCAGCACGGCGCCCATGCTGGCCGGGGTGCGCCCGAAACCCTTGTAGGCCAGCAGCACGGTCAGCGCGAAGGCCACGATCCAGGGGCCGATCCGGTGCAGGAAGTAGAGGCCGACATCCACCCACGACGGCACCACGGGCAGCTCGGTCGCGCGCACGGTGCGCGGGCGCCTGCGATGCAGGCGGCGCAGGCATTCAAAGATCAGCCAGCCGCTCAGTGCCCAGCCGGCCAGCACGATGGCGAACTCGCGCCACGAATCCAGCGCGGCACGCGTCTGGCCGATGGTGGCCGCCTCCTGAAGTTCGTCGCCGGCAAAGCGGATGCGCCAGCGCCAGTATTGCCACGGGCCGCGATCCTTGTGAGGGGTGCTGTCGATTTCCTGCAACGCCTGTGTCACTGCCCCGATCAGGCCCGGTGACGGCGCGCTGGCGGGCGCTGCCGCTGGCGCCGAGGCGTCGAGCCCGCGACGCAAGGTCTGCAGTTGCGTGACCAGTGCCTGCCGCTCGCTGTCGTTCTGCAGCGTGCCGATAACCTGGTCGAGCGACTTGGCCAGCGCGTCGCTGGCGGCCGGCGCCGATGCGGCAGGCGTGTCATGCGCCTTGATGGCGTTGATTAGTGGTGAACCGGCGCCTTGGGCCGCGCCGCTGGACAGCAGCAGCGGCAGCATCAGCAGGACTGCCTGGAGCCAGGCCAGGGCAGATAGACGGGGGCGCAAGCGGTGCATGAAAGGGGCGCGAGGCGTAGTGGTCGCCGTCAGATAGCCAGCATGCGCGTCACTGTAGCGCATTGCGGCAAAGCGTCGTGTCCGGAGGGGGCTGGCGGGCGCCCAAGGGTGGCTCTTCCTGGATTCAAAAAGATTGAACAACTTATCCGCGAATGCATCACTTTCCGTTCCCTGGCGGGGGCTATAGTTCTGTTCATGGACGGCGCGCAACGCAAACAAAACAAGACAGGCAGCGAGCGAAGCAAACCGGAACCATTCATACAAACTGAACGAAGCTGCAAAATTTTACGGAGAGAAATCATGACCAAGACCACCGCCCTCAAGATTGCATCGACCCTGGTTCTGTCGCTGGCCGCGCTTGGCGCTGCCCAGGCAGAGACGGTATCGGCCGACAAGTATGGCTATACCTTCCGCACCACGGTTTCGGCCGACAAGTACGGCTATGAATTCCGCACGCATGACGTCTTCTCCGACGGCGCCCGCACTGGCAAGGCCGATACGTTCACCGACGGTGCCCGTACGGTTGCCGGTCTCGACAAGGTGGGCGTCTCGGCATCGCCGGCCCGCCAGGCTGACCCGTACCTGGACGGCACCCGCAATGCCGACCCCTACACCGACGGCGCGCGCTTCGTGGCCGGTCTGGACAAGGTTGGCGTGTCGGCCGCGCCGGGACGCTCCTTCGACCCGTACCTCGACGGTGCCCGCGCATGATCGATGTCACGCGAAACGAACAAGGCGTTACGTAACCCGTAACGCCTTTTTTGTTTGTGCAACGGTCTTGGCCCGGTGTCGGAACCGCCGCCACGCGCCCGTCTGAAGTGGGGTGATCGATCCCGAAACGTCCGCCTGGCGCGGCTTGCGGGCCCCCCGATTGAAACGCGGGTATGGAGAGGACGCATGCCTGCCGATATTGGCATGTCGTTTGCAGACTGTGGTTGGTGAACACGATTCGAAACGCAGCGCAGCACAGACTAGCCGACCCGGAGACCCATCATGTTCCAGACCCTTGCCGCCCACACCAACACCGCGATCGTGCCCGGAGCCGAAATTGTCGCCGCCATCGATGCCGCCATGCTGGATCGTCGCGACGACTATGCCGGGCAACCCATGGCCTGGAAGATGTTCTGCGAGGCATCCCACGTGGCCACGCTGCCCGATGTGCTGCGCGCCGCGTTCATCGACCGTGTGGCCAACGAGCGCGGCGCCGACGTGGCGCTGCGCCTGAAGTCCAAGGCCGAGTCGATCCGGGCCGAGGCAATTGCGCGCCTGATGTAGGCGCGCCCCACCTCTTTTTACGCCGGTCCGGTCAGGGCAGCACCGGATTCGCCACCGCCCGGGCGACGATCGCATCGGCGTCGCGTTGCAGCAGGAACCGCTGCGTCACGAGGTTGTTGGCGGCCGCCGTCACGGCGGCCACATAGCCGGCCTGGTCGGTATAGAGCGATTCCAGCGACGGGCGGCCATCGCCCGCGGCCACCCGGGCGGCTTCGGTCTTGTGGAACGGAATGTACGAGCCGGTCAGGTTCGACAAATCCACGATGCCCGGCGTTGCCACGTAGTTGAACTCCAGGCTGGTGCCAAGCGGCGCGCGCGCTTCCACGCTATGGATGCCCGCCCGAGGAATGCCCGTGGACGGATCGGTCTGCGGCACCAGGATCGCGTAGTCGCGGTTCAGGTACGCGGGCGGCAGCAACGTGGCGATGCCCGACTCGTCCTCGCGCCGGTACTGCGGGCCGAAGTCGAACAACGGATAGCCGTTGTAGCGCGCCAGGTACTGGAAGTCCGGCACCGGCGTGGACACGCCCGACACTGGCCAGCTCGCACCCTTCATCACCGGCAGCGTCAGGCTGGCGGGCCGCACCAGCGTGCCGTCGGCCAGCGCCGGCACTTGGCTGGCCGGCGGCGTGGTGCCGCGTACCACCCAATCCTCCAGATCGATGAACAGCGCGCGGAACGTGTCGTTGTGATGGATCACCGTGCCGGCCGGATAGACATTGCGCGTGGGTGCAAAGGCGATGCTGGCCGTGCCGCCCGCGCCGCCATGCTGGGTGCCCGTGTAGTAGTAGATGCGCACGTTATCGGGCTGCTTGAGGTCCGTGAAGCCATTGGCATCTGTCAGCACCGGCGACCCCTGCAGTTGCCAGAACTCGGTGCCGGACAGGCCGAGGAAGAACTTCGGGCACGTATTGCTGGCCGTGCAGCGGGCCATCACGCCGCCAGTCTTGCCGGAGATATCGTCGACATAGTTGCTGTCCAGCCCGCGCGGCGCGGTCTGCCCGAACGCCGTGTGGTCGGTGCGCAGGCCGCCACCGCCGCCCGGTACCGCGAATCGCGTGTTGATATTGGTCTGCCGGGCCGCCACGTGGGCGTAGATACCGTCGAACACCTTCGAGCCATCCAGCGCCTGGTTGAAGCCCAGATGCAGGAACGTCTTCATCGCATTGCCCGATTGCGACGTGCCCTGGCCAATCGCGTACTGGATGCGTCCCGCCAGCGGATTCGGCGTGCCGGCGCTGTCCACGGCCTTGTTGCGGAAGAAGCTGACCGTATCGCGCAGCGCGGCCAGGCCCACGCCCATGACCTTGGGATCCTTTGCGACATAGACGAGCTCATATAGGTAGGCCGGATCGAAGCCGCCACGCAGGCAGATGTTGGCCGGGTCGGCGGTGCCTGGGAACGGGGTGCCCGTATCGCACTTGGCAAACTTCCAGTCGCTGGCCGGGATGGCCACGCGGGGGTCGGTCTCGTTGGCGCGCCGGGTCAGCGAATAGCCGGGTTTGGTGTTGTCGAGGCTGGCCGGCGCGTACGGCAGCATCGTGCCGTTGAACACGCCGCCGGGCAGCGACATCATCGGCGTGGCCGTCGTGGGTACCAGCTCCGAGCGATAGGTGCCGGTGATCGACGTACCATCGGCGTTCTTCGCCACGGGCACCGTCACGGTCAGGCGGGCCGCGCTGGACTTCGGCACGTCTCCCTGCCAGGCGCCGTACAGCAGCACATAGCCGCGTTCCAGGTACACGGCGTCGCTGGGAGTGGCGGTGGGATTGGGCATCGTCAGGATGTTGCCGCGGTTCGGCGCGTCGTAGCGCAGCACGCCGCTGGCCTTGCTCATGTCCTTGGGCTTGAGCATGACGAAGTCAGCCGAGTACTCGACCATGCCGTTGGCATTGACCGGTGCAAGCGCCAGGTCCTGGATGATAGCGTTCTTGGCATCCTTGGGATCGACCTCGCCGCTGATCGTGCCGGTGACCTGCTCGTACTGGCCCACGCTGCCGTAGGTGCCCGCGAACGCCTGCGTGCCTGTGATTTTCATCGTCAGGGCCGGAGTGCGCGCGGGTGTGCCCGCCGTGCTGCCGCCACTGCCGTTGCCGGTGCTCGCATTGTTGTTGTCATCACTGCCGCCGCAGCCCGCGGTCAGCGCGATCGTTGCCGCAAGGGCGAGCGCCGCCGCGTGCCGCCCATGTGCACGTGCATCCATCAGTGTCTCCTCGTCTTTTGTTTTCGATTGGCTATCCCGTCCATGCGTGGCGGGATGCGCCTCGAATATAGGCGTCGACGATTGTGCTGATAAATTGATTGTTTGGATGGATTAATCAATCCCGCAGAAAGGTGAACTTCACACAGCCGGCGCGCGTTCGCGACATTCGGGCTACCATGGCCGCTTCATCGAAGACGAAGCCCAAGGAGCCGCCCCATGCCCACGCTCGACACACTGCTGCCATTCATGGGGATTGCCATCCTGCTGAGCCTGGCGCCGGGGCCGGACAATATCTTCGTGCTACTGCAATCGGCGATGTACGGCACGCGCGCCGGGCTGACGGTGGTGCTGGGCCTGTGCACGGGGCTGCTGGTGCATACGGCGGTGGTGGCGGTGGGGCTGGCCGCGCTGCTGGCGGCGTCGGCGGTGGCATTCACCGCATTGAAGATCGCGGGCGCGGTCTACCTGGTCTACCTGGCCTGGCAGGCGTTTCGCGCGCCGGTGGGCGAAATCGGCGGCGACGATGCCGCGGCCAAGCCCGTGAAGAACATGTACCTGCGCGGCGTGGTGATGAACCTGACCAATCCCAAGGTGGTGATCTTCTTCCTGGCGTTCCTGCCGCAGTTCGTGGTGGCCAAGCAGGGCCACGTGGCCCTGCAGATCATGGTGCTGGGGTTTGCCTTCATCGTGGCCACGCTGCTGGTGTTCGGATCCGTCGCGTGGTTTTCGGGCCTGTTCGGCCGCGTGCTGATGCGCTCGGCACGCGTGCAGCGTGCCGTGAACTGGTTCGCGGGAACGGTCTTCCTGGCGCTGGCCGGCAAGCTGGCGCTGTCGCAGCGCTAGCCGCGCCGCTTCAGGCGTAGGTGATGGCGCCGCGCCGCTCGGCGTGGTCCAGGTGCGGCACGTTGTTGAAGCTGAGCAGCCGCTGCGTGGCGCGTCCGACGATCAGTTCGCAGAACGCGGTGTTACGGAACTGCAGGTTCAGCTCGATAGCGGTCTGCGTGGGTGCACCCAGCAGATCGGCAACCGCGCGTCCGATGGCGCCGCCGGAGCTGACCACCAGTAGCGCATCCTCGCGTGCGGCGCCTTCGGTGGCCGTCGCCAGCGCGGACTGCATGCGCGCGCCGAACTCACCCCAGCTTTCAGGCATGCCGGTCAACTGGTCCTGCGTCCACGCTGCGAACGCCGCGCGGAACGTACGCCAGTAGTCCTGGTAGTCGCCGTTCTGATGCGCGCGATGATCGGCGCCATTGGTGAAGCTGCGATACAGCGATTCGCCGTCGTATTCGTTCAGTCCCGCATGGGTGTCCACCGGCGTGCCAGTGACGCCCATGCCGGCAAGGATCTCGGTGGCCGTGTCCTGCTGGCGCACCAGGGACCCCGCCACCACGCGCTTGAACGTGAGACTGCGATCCTTGAAATACTCGCCAAGCCAGCGCGCCTGCTGGCGTCCGACGTCCGACAGGCAGTCGTAATTGGCGGCGCCAAATGAGGCTTGTCCGTGACGGACGAGGAAGAGCGTGGCCATGATCGAAGGGGGCGGCAAATGGATATGGCGCGATTCTAGCGGGGGCAACTCCGGCGGGCCCAGCAAGCCCCGCCGGAATTCATGACGGCCATGGTTTCGCTGCATGCCGCGCATCGGGCGCGCGGCATGGATGTCAGTCCAGCGTCACGCCGGTGTCGGCGGTCAGCCTCAGCACCACGGGCAGGTAGGCCTTGTAGGCACGCTCGGCTTCGGCCGGCGTATTGCCGAGGGGCTCTGCGCCCATCTCGTCGATCTTTGCCTGCATGTCTGGCGTCTTGACCAGCGACGATACCTCGCGACCCAGTCGTTCCACGATGGCGTCCGGCGTCTTGGCCGGCGCAAGCAGCGTGGTCGGGCCGACGATCTTGTAAGCGGCATCGGCATAGCCCGCTTCGGCGAAGGTCGGCACATCTGGCAGCGCCTTGGCGCGGGTAGTACCTGCCACGGCCAGAGGACGCAACTTGCCGGTGGCAATGTGCTGGCGCAGCGTGGTGACCGATCCGATCGTGACATTGACCTGCCCGGCCAGCAGGTCGGTGACCATCGGGCCTTCGCCCCGATACGGCACGTGCAGGATGTCCACGCCGTAGCTCTTGTCCATATAGGCCTGGATCGTGTGCGGCTGCGTGCCCGGTCCCCACGAACCCATGCGCAGCTTGCCGGGTTCTTTCTTCGCGTAGGCAATCAGCTCGTTGACGGTCTTCACCGGCACGGCGCTGTTGACGGCCAGCACGGTGCGCGCCAACGCCACGTCGGAAATCGGCTTCAGGTCGGTTCGCGGGTCGTACGGCAGCTTCTTGTAGAGCGCGATGTTGGCCGTGATCGGCCCCGGAATGGTCATCAGTAGCGTGTAGCCGTCCGGTGCAGACTTGGCGACAAAGTCGGTGCCGATGATGCCGCCGGCGCCGCTCTTGTTTTCCACGACCACCGGTTGTCCCAGCCGCTTCGACAGCCCGTCGGCCACCTGGCGCGCCAGCGTATCGGTCAGCCCGCCAGCCGGATAAGGCACCACCAGACGGATCGGCTTGTTCGGATAGTCGCCCTGCGCGATGGCGGCCAACGGCAGCAGCGACAGCGCCGCGCAGACGGCTTGCCGCGCCCACCGCCGGCGCGCCGGTGTGGTTTGCTTCATGGTGTGTCTCCTCTTTTTGTGCCCGGTCTGTCGACAGACGTACCGCTATGGTTGCGGCTGGGGCGGGCGGTTGGATAACGAAGCGAGGGGGAAAAACCGGTCAGGCGTCGATGCCCAGGTAGCTGTTGACCATGCGCGCTATCTCCACGGGAAGCCGCTCGTCGTCGAGTTGCAGCGGCCCGGGGTTGTTGAGCACGGCGTTGACCAGCATGCCGAACACCATCTGCATGGCAAAGCACACGCGCAGTTCGGCGTCAGCCGGCGGCCCCGGCAGGCGCGGCACCAGCAGGATCACCAGCCGGTCGAGCAGTTCCTGCCCGTTCTTCTGGTGCGGCAGCCACTGCTCGGGATTGGTGGTGGCGTGCTTCAGCGACGCCCGGATGATGCCGCGATTGTTGCGGCAGCCGTTGACCATGAAGCGCATGGTCTTTTCGATGATCTGGCGCGCCGGCGCCTCCTGCCAGCGATGCTCGGCCATGTAGCGCACGACCGACGCGTCCGACTCTTCCATCACCGACGCACGCAGCGCGTCGAAGAACGCCATCTTGTCGCGGAAGCGCCCGTAGAACGCGCCCACCGACACCTGGCAGGCGGCGGCGATCTGCGCCACGGACACCGCAGCGAAATCGCGCTCGGCCAGCAGCTCGCGTCCCGCCGACAGCAGCGCCTGCTCGGTCTCGCGGGCCCGGCGCTGGCGGGGCGGCTGCAGGATCGACGACGTGTCGACGCTGGGGAAAGCCGACTTGGTGACGTTGTCGGCATTGGTGGCGGATGAGGCTTGCATGGCGGTATTCGTATTCGAATTCGGATTCGGTTTTGAACATTACGTTTGGGCTATACGCACCGTCAAGTCAGGGTTTACGATCTGAATTTCCAATATTTGGAAATTCGTTCCGCTTTTTGACACAACGCGAAACGGACGCCCACACTGCAAGACAGGAGATGACATGCCCATGAACACCCCGGTCGAACAATTCATTGCCGAGCGCCGCCGCGAAGATCCTTCGTTCGGCGGACTGCTGGCCAAGGGGTTTGCGCTGCTGCGCTGCTTCATCGACGATCCGCGCCCGCTGGGCAATGGCGAACTTTCGCAGCGCCTGCAGTTGCCGCGCGCCACGGTGTCGCGCATCTGCCGGACGCTGTTCGAGCTGGGCTACCTGGACTGGGACCCCAAGCTCGACAAGTACTTCGTGGGCGCACAGGTGCTGGCGCTGGGCTATCCGTACCTGGCGGGCCTGCAGGTGCGCCACCTGGCCCGCCCGCTGATGCAGACGCTGGCCAACCAGGTGGAGGGCGCCGTGTCGATGGGAGTGGCCCACCGGCTCGACGTGACCTACCTGGAGTCCTGCACGCACATGGAGGGCACGTCGGCACGGCCGGCGGTGGGCGCGGTGCGGCCGGTGATGACCACGGCGATGGGGCGGGCGTTCCTGTGCACGCTGTCGAAGGTCGAGTTCGAGAAGCTGATGATGCTGGCGCGCACCGAGCGGCCGCAGGAATTCGGGGTTTGCTACGAGACCGTGTGCCACAACGTGGCGCACTACCCCAAGCGCGGATTCACGCTGAACGAAGGCGACGCGGGCGAGGACATCCACGGCGTGGGCGTCTATTCGCGCATCACCTACCTGAACCGGCCGCTGCTGTTCAACTGCGCGCTGCCGGGCCTGCGCGTGCGGCGCGGCATGATGGAAAAGCGCATCGCACCGCTGCTGCGCGAGATGGTGCGATCGATCGAGAACATGGCTGGCGTGGGACGCTAGCCGCCGGTACGCGGGCCCGGATTGCCCCGCAACGACTGAACGCCGTGGCACGTACCGCGGTGTCATCAACGGAGACACCATGCTGGACCTGCAGCCTTTGTTGTGCCCGCGTTCGATCGCGGTGATCGGTGCATCGACGCAACCCGACAAGGTCGGTGGCGTGCCGATTCGCCTGCTTGGCGAACTCGGCTACGAGGGCCGCGTGTATCCGGTCAACCCCGGCGCCGATACCGTGCAGGGGCTGCGTGCGTACCCGTCGGTGGCGGCGATTGGCGAGCCCGTGGACCTGGCCATCGTCGCCGTGCCCGCGCCGGCCGCGCCCGACGTCATGGCACAGCTGGGCCAGGCCGGCACGCGGGCGGCGGTGGTGTTCACTTCCGGCTTTGCCGAAGTCAGCGGCGGCGATGCCTTGCAGCACGCGCTGGCCACGCAGGCACGTACGCATGGCGTGCAACTGCTGGGCCCCAATTGCCTGGGCGCGATGAACCTGCGCGAGCGCATGTTCGCCACGTTTTCCCCCATTCCGCTCAGTGGCGTACCGCCGGTGGGCGAGGTGGGCCTGGTCAGCCAGAGCGGTGCATTCGGGGCCTATGCGTTTGCGCTGGCGCGCGAAGCCGGCCTGGGGCTGAGCCACTGGGTCACCACCGGCAACGAGGCCGGACTGCAGGTGGCCGATGTCATTGAGTGGATGGCCAACGATCCGCAGACGCGCGTGATCCTTGCCTATATAGAAGGGGCGCGCGACGGCATGCGCCTGCGCCGCGCGCTGGCGGCCGCGCGTGCCGCTGGCAAGCCTGTGGTCATCGCGAAGGTGGGTACGACGGCGGCCGGCGCCAGTGCCGCGCAATCGCATACGGCCAGCCTGGCCGGTGAAGACGCCGTCTATCAGGCCGTGTTCGACGAATACGGCGTGTACCGCGCGCACACGCTGGAGGCGTTCTTCCGGCTTGGATACACGCTGGCGCGCGGGCGCCGGCCGAATCTCTGGCAGACGCCATCGGGCATGCCGGCCGATGCGGTGTCGCCGGTGGCCATCGTCACGGTATCGGGTGGCGTGGGCATCATGATGGCCGACAGCGCCGAGACGCTGCGACTGCCGCTGCCGCCGATGCCCGATGCCGCAGCCCACACACTGCGCACGGCCATTCCGTTTGCCAGCACCGCCAATCCAATCGACGTGACCGGCCAGGTGGTGGCCCAGCCGCAGGTCTTTGTCGACGCGCTGGCCAACGTGGCGCGCTGCGGGCAGTACGGCGCGGTGGCCGCGTTCCTGGCTGGGGGTGCCAATGCACCGCGCTTCTGGCCGGTGCTGCAGGAAACCGTGACGTCGTTGCACGCCGACGCCAGCGCCGCACCGCTGCTGATCTCGGGCGTGATGGACGACGACAAGCGCGCGTGGCTGGAAGCACGTGGATGCCTGGTCTTCCGCGAGCCGGCACACACGATGGAAGCCGTGGCCGCGCTGTCCAAGGCCGCCGCCATGGAAGCGACGACCAGCGCCGACGACGGCGCGCAGAACCTGTCCGCGCTGTCCGTGGCCATCCCCGAAGGTGCGGTGGAGAACGGCGCGCTGTCGGAAGCCGAGGCCATGGCACTGCTGGCTGAAGCCGGCGTGCCTGTGGTGCCGCACGGCCTGGCCCGCGACGCCGACGAGGCCGTACGCATCGCCGAATCGATCGGCTATCCGGTGGCGGTCAAGATCTGCTCGCGGCAGATCCTGCACAAGAGCGATATCGGTGGCGTGGTGCTCAGTCTGCAGAACGCCGATGCCGTGCGCGCGGCGTTCGAACGGGTCATGCTGGCCGGTGTGCAGGCGCGCGATGCCAACGGCAATGCCATGCAGGTCGACGGCGCCATCGTCGCGCGCATGGCGCGTGGGTGGGGCGAAATCATGGTGGGCGTGCGGCGCGATCCGGTATTCGGGCTCGTGGCGCTGGCCGGTATCGGCGGCACGGCCGTGGAGATTTTCCGGCAGATGGCCTTCGGCCTGGCGCCGCTGTCGCGCCAGCGTGCGCGCGCCATGCTGGAGCAGAGCCGCGCGGCCGCGCTCTGCATCGGGCATCGTGGCCATCCCGCCATCGATCTCGACGCCGTGGCCGACGTGCTGGTCAATGTATCGCGCGCCGCAGCCGCGCTTGGCGACCGGCTCGACACCCTGGAGATCAATCCGTTCATCGTCGGCCCGGACGGACTGACGGCGGCGGACGCCGTGATCACGCTGCGCTGAGCAGTATCCATAACGAAAAATCGGAGACAGACGATGCGATCAGCGTTTCGCAGGACGCGGCGCGCCATGATGATGTGGTCGATCACGGGCGCGGCCGCTGCACTGATGCCCGCCATGGTCATGGCGGCAGATGCCTACCCCACCAAGCCGATCCGGCTGGTGGTACCGTTTCCGCCCGGCGGCGGTACCGATGTGGTCGGCCGCATGGTGGCGGCGCGGCTGTCGACGGTGCTCAAGGGCACGGTGGTGGTGGAGAACGTGGCGGGCGCCACGGGCACCATCGGCTCCACGCAGGTAGCACGTGCTGCGCCGGACGGCTACACGATCCTGCTCGGCATTTCGGCCACCCATGCCATCGCACCCGCGATGTTCCCCAAGCTGGCCTACGACCCGCTGCGCGACTTCGTCCCCATCAGCCGCGTGGCCTACGGCGGCAACGTGCTGGTGGCCAACCCAGGGTTTCCAGCCCGTGACGTGCGTGCGCTGGTTGCCATGGCCAAGCAGCCCAACGCCGATCTGGCGTACGGATCCTGGGGGCCGGGGTCCGGCGGGCACCTGGCGGGCGAGAGCCTGAACGTATCCGCTGGCATCCACCTGCGGCATGTGCCGTACAAGGGCGTGGCCCCGATGCTCAATGACGTGATGGGCGGCACCGTGCCGATCGCGATGTCGGACCTGGCGGGCACCCTGCCGCTGATTCGCGCCGGCAAGGTGCGGGCGCTGGCCGTGTCGGGGTCCGAACGCTCGGCCGCGCTGCCCGATGTGCCGACGCTGGCCGAGTCGGGCATCGCGTTCAGCGTGGATAGCTGGTACGCACTGTTTGCGCCCGCCAAGACGCCGCCGGCCATCGTCGAGCGGCTGGAGGCCGCCATGCAGGAAGCGATGCAGGACAGCGCACTGCAGGCCCAGATCGCCGCGATGGGCATGCGCTACACGCCGGTGTCGCGCGCGCAGTTCACCTCCCAGATGCGCGACGACGTGCGCGCGTGGGCCGCACTCGTCAAATCGAGCGGCGCCACGCTGGAATGAGCCGGACATCCCTGATACCTGATAACCCGCTACCCATCGAGATATCGACATGAACCATCCCGCGTTTCCCGCCATCGCCTCGCTCGTCCACGCCAGCCCACAGGAAGCGCTGGTGGCGGCCGCGGCGCTGCCGCTGGTGATCTACGGCTATCCGCTGATCGAGACACTGCGCACGTGCCGCCTGCAGACATCGGTGGATTCGCCAACGCGTTACGGCCGCGCGCCGATGAACATGCTGTCGGCCAGCGATCGCCAGTGGACGCACGAAGACCGCGACATCGTGACGCCGGCCAATGACCTGCTCTACTTCTGCGGCTGGCTCAACCTGGCGGACGGCCCGGCCACGATTCGCGTGCCGGCGCTGCCTGATGCCAAGCGCTTCTATGTGATCGAACTGCTGGACGCACACACCAACAATTTCGCCAACCTCGGCTCGCGCAATGTGCCGCTCGAAGGCGCGAACGTGGAAATCGTCGGCCCCGGGCAGCGTGGCAACGGGGTGCATGTGGTGGAGTCGCCCACGTCGCTGGTCTGGGTACTGGGCCGCGTGCTGGTGACCGGCGCGCAGGACCTGCCGCATGCCCATGCTTTCGAGCAAGGTTTCCAGGTCGTGCAGAGCGCCGGTCCGGCCCGGCCTGCCAGCGTGGCGCAGTGGCGCGACACGGGGGACGCCGCCGTGGACTTCTTCCAGAACCTGTTCGCCGCCATGCGCGACTTCCCGCCCAGCGAAGCGGAGCAGGGCATTTTCACGCTGCTGCGCAAGGTGGGCCTGCGGCTGGAGGACGACGTGGAGATCGCCACGCTGCGCCCGTCCATCGTCAATGGCCTGCGCAGCGCGTATGCGCAGGGCATGGCGCTGATCGAAGCCCACACCCGCAGCCAGGGACAAAAGGCATGGGGCTACAGCCTGCGGCTGGGCACCTATGGCGACGACTGGCTGCTGCGCGCCTGCACCGCGATGAAGGGGCTCGGGGCGCTGCGCGCGGACGAGGCCATCTATGCGATGTCCGATTTCGATGCCGACGGTGAACCGCTGCATGGCCAGCATCGCTACGAATTGCGCTTTGCGCCCGGCATGCTGCCGCCGGCCGAGGCGTTCTGGTCGGTATCGCTATATGGAGAGGACCGCTTCTTCACGGCCAACGAGATTGGGCGCTACGCGATTGGCGACCGCTCGCCGGGGCTTCGTACCGAGGCGGACGGCACGCTGGTGATTCCCATCAGCCATGCCCGCCCGGCTGAAGACGCCAACTGGCTGCCGGCGCCCGATAGCCCGTTCTACCTGATCCTGCGCCTGTATCACCCGAGCGCGGGCTTCATGGCCGGGGAATACAAGATACCGGCGGTGCGCCGGATCGGCTGACGCCGGCACAACCATACGCATATATATGAGAACGGGAGACAACAGGACATGCCACAAACCACTAACCTGCAGCAACTGGCGCGCGACGCCGTGATCTACACGCTGCCGCTCTACGAGATGGCGCGCATGCGCGCGGCAACCTGCCCGCGCCGCGACCGCGCCGGCAAGTTCGCCGGCGACGGCCCCGATTCCACGCTGCGATGGGTCAACCACCTGATCCACACACGGGAGCTGCTGGGTCCGCAGCATCGCCAGGTCGTGACGCCGAACAACGACACGCTCTATACCAGCGCCTGGATCGACGTGTCGCGCGAGCCGGTGGTGCTGGAGGTGCCCGATTTCGCCGGCCGCTACTACGTACTGGGGCTGCTCGATTTCTATACCAATCCGTTCGGCTACGTGGGTAGCCGCACCACGGGCACCGGCGCGGGCCGCTTCCTGCTGCATGGCCCTGACTGGCATGGCGAGGTGCCGGCCGGCATGCACCCCGTGCCGTGCCCGACCAACGCGGTGTGGATCATCGGCCGGCTGCTGATCGATGGCGATGCCGACCTGGGCGTCGTGCACGCGCTGCAGGACGCCATTGCGTTGAAGCGGTTGGACGGTGCACCCGCCGCGTTCGCGTTCGATGTGGGCATGCAGGCGCGCGAGCACCTGGGCGGCCCGCAGCGCTTTGCGGAAGTGGTCAACCGCATGTTGGGCGAGAGTCCACCGCCGCGTGCGGAGGCGGATCTGGTCGCGCGGTTTGCAGAGGTGGGAATCGGCGCCGGCATATCGCCGACACCGGCGCAGGTCGACGCCATCGGGCAGGCGCTGACCGCTGTGCTGGCGGATCTGGCCGAGCCGCAGGCGTCGGACATGGGCGGCGGCTGGGTGATGTCGGTGGACGTGCGCGAATCGTACGGCGCCAACTACCTGCAGCGTGCGCTGGTGGCGCGCAACTATATTGGTGCGCTGGGCGTACAGGAAGCGATGTATGTGATTGCCGACTGCGATGCCGACGGGTCGCCGCTCGACGGCAAACAGGACTACCGGCTTCACTTCGCGGCGGACAACCTTCCGCAGGTCGGCGCATTCTGGTCGGTGACCATGTACGACAAGGCCGACTGCATGCTGGTGCCGAACGAACTCGCGCGCTATTCGCTGGGCGATCGGTCACCCACGCTCGAACGTGGGGCCGACGGCAGCCTGACGCTGCATATGTCGGCGCAGCCGCCCCGTGACCGCTCCCGGCATGGCAACTGGCTGCCGGCGCCGGCCGGCCCGTTCTACGTTGCGCTGCGTCTCTACGTTCCGCAGCCGGCGCATCTGGATCGTACGTATCGCTATCCCGCCATCGAGCGGGTCAGGGAGGCATCATGACCCCTTCGCAAACGACACGCCG
This sequence comes from Cupriavidus pauculus, assembly GCF_022179805.1. Taxonomy (GTDB): domain Bacteria; phylum Pseudomonadota; class Gammaproteobacteria; order Burkholderiales; family Burkholderiaceae; genus Cupriavidus; species Cupriavidus pauculus_E. Next base: position 536,446 of record NZ_BPUO01000004.1, read on the forward strand.
CCGCCTGCTGGGCGCGATGGCACTGGCCGGCGTGGTGCCGCACGCCTGGGGCGCTGCCTGGCCGACTAAGCCGGTACGGCTGGTTTCGCCATACGGACCCGGCGGGTCCAACGACACCTCGGCGCGCGTGCTGGCCGAGGCGCTGAGCCGCAAGTACGGGCAGCAGGTGGTGGTGGAGAACAAGCCCGGTGCCGGCACGCGCGTGGCCAGCGAAACGGTGGCCCATGCCAGGGCCGATGGCTACACGCTGCTGTGGGCGGCGGCGCCGTTTGCCATCAATACCGCAGCCGGGCTGTCGCAGCGCTTCGATATCCACAAGGACTTTGTCGCCGTGGGGCCGCGCGTGCTGGGGCCGGTGTTTCTGATCGTCAACGCCAGTTCGCCGGTCAAGAACCTGGCCGACTTCGTGAAGATGGCGAAGCAGAAGCCCGAAGGCGTCACGTTCGCATCGCCGGGCATCGGCTCCGGCCCCCACCTGACGGCGGAACTGTTTGCCGCGCAGTCCGGCTTCAAGGCGCTCAACGTGCATTTCCGGGGCGACGCCACCGCCTATACCGAGCTGCTGGCCGGGCGCGTGGACGCGACACTGACGGCCATCACCACCGCACTGCCGTTTATCCAGGCGGGCAAGCTGCGCGTGATTGCAGTGGCCGCCGATGCGCGAACGCCCGTGTATCCCGATGCGCCGACCTTTGCCGAACAGGGTGTGCCGGGCGTGGTCGGCTATGGCTGGTTTGGCATCGTGGCGCCCGCCGGTACGCCTGCGGCCATCGTGCAGCAGGTCAATCGCGATGCCAGCCAGGCGCTGGGCGATCCGCAGATCCGGGAGAAGCTGCTGGCGCTGGGCCTGCAGCCCATGCCCGGCAGTAGCGCAGACTTTGCCAGCTTCATCGACGCCGAGGTGAAGAAGTGGGGCGCGTTGATCAAGGCGCGCGGCATCGTGCTGGAGTAGGGCGCGGTTGCCGGCTGGCTCAGCCAGTTGCCTTGCGAGCCAGCCCGGCGCATTGTCCGATCAGGCTTTGGACGCAGCATGCGCTGCCGCTCCATTCGCCACGGCTGACGTTGCCGTCCGGGCCCGCCACCAGCTTGCGCTGGCACTGCGCAACCCGGGCTGGCTGTTCCAGGCCGGCATCGCGTGGTCCGCTGCCGGGCGCTCGGGCCACGGGTATCTCGTCGGTCCAGACATAGGCCGTGCCGCCGGGCACGGCCTGTACCGACTGTGGCGGCCCCCATTGCGCCTTGGCGCTTTCTACCGGCGCGCCCTTCCATGAATCGAAGATGCGCTGCATGGTGCTGGCCTCGATATTGGCGCATGCGGCCGTCAGTGCGATGGCACAGGTGGCCAGCAGGGTGGCGCGATAAGTGGCAGGTCGGGGCGACGCAGGCATGGCGGCTCCAGTTCGCGGGTGCAAATTGCGGATGCAATCCCTCCTGTCGGAGACTAGCGGAGGTGCGAGACAGGTGGCAACGCGTGTATGCGCGCTACCGCACTAACCACCGGCCATCAGCCGAACAGCGAGGGCTGGGCTTCCGTTGCCGTGGATGACCGCCGGGCTTCGGCGCGCGGCTTCGGCGAAGATTCCGGCTGGACTGGTGCGGCAACTGGCGCCGTCAGCACGAACGGGCGTGCCGACGCCAGCGGCACCGCCGTTGCCGTCAGGCTGGCCAGGTGCGGCGACAGGATCAGGTAGGTGTCCATGTCGAAATGAGCGGGCGACGCGGTCAATCCTTCGGCATCGGCCAGCGTCGGGGCGGCGCCCAGGTAGCACCAGTCCTCGATGACATGCCAGGGCTGGCCAGCGTGCTCTGCCTCGCGCCAGGCCACCGGGCCGGTGAACGGCCAGGGCGTCAGTGCCAGGGTGCCGATGGCCGCCAGCGTGCGCACGCGGTGGTCGGCACGGGTTTCGACGCCCGTGCAGGCGCCCGCGCAGCGATGAATCTGGCGCGCGAAACACGGGTTGCCACGCTGGGCCGTCGGCTCCAGCATCAGCGTGACCTGGCACAGCTGATGGTCTTCCGCCAGCGCGCGCAACCTGGCGCGTGCCGTGGCGCGGCTCGGGAATACGCCAAAGAGCGCGGCGTGGCGGCTGAAATCGACGTGCCGATCCGAACGCAGGCGCGGTGCCGGCAATCCATCGACCATCTCCCACGCAAACAACTCGCCGCCGTGGCGCAACTGCTGGTTGTGCAGCGGCCGCAGTGTCTTGACGAGATGGGCTTCCAGAAGCAGTGCGCCGATTTCTCCGCCGGTTTCGCGCCAGTCCACCCGGCGCACCGCGCGGGAGATCCGCATTTCCTTCGGATTCGTATAGTCGCCGGAGAAGTGGGCGCGGATGCGTTGGCGCAGATGGATGCTCTTGCCTATATAGAGCAGCGCGTCATCGTCGCCATAGAACAGGTAGACGCCGGGACGGTCGGGCACGTCGTCGAGCGCGGTCTCGCTTAAGCCCGCAGGCAGGCTGGCATGCTTGACCAGCGCCTTGACGGCCGACTCGACCAGATCCACGGAATAGAGCTCGTGGATCCTCTGCCAGAACTGCCAGAGTAGTTCCGCATCGGCCAGGGCACGGTGCCGGCCTTTCGGTACCAGGTTGAAGCGAGCGATCAGGGCGTCCAGGCCGTGGCGCTCCACGGACGGGAACAGCGAGCGGGATAGCCGGAGCGTGCACAGCACATCGGCGCGAAACGTCACGCCGGCCCGCCGGAACTCGTTCTTAAGGAAGCCGTAGTCGAAGCGGGCATTGTGGGCGACGAAGAGCCGGCCCTGCAGTCGCTCGGCCAGCAGCTCGGCGATGGACGCAAAGGTGGGCTGGCCGCGCACCATATCGTCGGTGATGCCGGTCATGCCCTGGATAAATGGAGGGATGCTCGCCTGCGGGTCGACCAGTGTGTCCCATTCGTGGATGCCGTCGGGGCCCACCTCGACCACGCCGATTTCGGTGATCCGGTCGCGCTGGGCGTCCGGTCCCGTGGTTTCCAGATCCACGAACGCAATAGGGCGGGCCAGCGCGGCAGCCAGCGCCAGTGCGTCGAGCGCGCCAGCCTCGCGGCTGGGCAGGCGTTCGGCTAGATAGGTAAGCGGTTCCGGCATCGTCGTCATTCGGCGATTCTAAGGGATCGGAAAATTCTTTTGCGAAACCCCTTGCGCGGGTTGCCTGAGTCCACTAATATTTGCCCCCTCGCAACACGAAGCGCACTGCAAACGCAGCAGCGACAAGGGTTGAGGGGTTAGCGGTGGTTGGTGGTGCAGAAGGTTTGCGGCGCTGACCGGCAGAAAAAAGTTTCTGCAAACTGTTGACGAAACGCTGAATGCTCTGCATAATCTCGTTTCTCCGCTGCAACGAAATGACGGCAACGTCAGCGGCGCAGCGACAGCGAACGGCAAAGCCGGTCGCTGAAGTTCTTTAACAAACAAACAACCGATAAGTGTGGGCGCTTGATGGCGAACGCCGCTGAGGACTTCGGGTCTTCAGTGTTGCTTCAAAAGTATC
>NZ_BPUO01000005.1 GCF_022179805.1 Cupriavidus pauculus
ATGGTCACCAATCCCTGTCCGTGCATCGCTGCCTCCCGTAGCGGCCGGTGAATCTCGGAGCCTACGGGACAACAAAGGTGACATCTCTAATCACCGCAAAGGTGACATTACTAAAAACGGCCAACACGATTCTAATGCATAATATGTGTTATGTTAAATTTATGAGACGGCTGCAGGCGGGTGTGACCGTTCTTGAGTGGCTGAAGACCCCGCCGGCTTGTCACAGCCCGACAACCATTACGGAAACGCGTTCGACCCCGCCGCCTCGTCCTGGCCCGAGCGTCGGGCCTTGGCCAGGTACGGAGCGAGGCGCGAGTGGCAAGGCTACAGCTACGCTGCGGCCTTTTGGCGTTTCAAGAGCGAGGCCACCAGCTCATGGCTCTTGAAGTACGAAAGCAGACGCTCTTTCTGCTGCTCAGTGAGCAGAGATTCCTCAATCATGTCCGGCCACTTGGCGACGGCAGCTTCCACCGTTTCACGCACAACTTTCGAAGCGGGCTTTTCCGGGATACCCAGCTCCGCACAGAACCTTCGGACAATCGCAGGGCTGATCCTCGGTTTGGCCGCCCGCCCGCCTTCAGCGCGCTTGGGCTGCGGCAGCAATTCCGGAGGCATGATGTGGAGCGCATGCCCGGAGCGCTTGTTGTACGCGGAATAGGCCACGATATCGTACGCCGGCGGCAGTTCTGGTGTTTCTCCGTCCGGATACCAGAGGCCGATGTTCTTCAGGTGCATATCAGGATTGCCGAGCATCTCGTTGACGATGAGACGGCGGAGCAGCTCGTGCACTGCGGGCTCCCCCAACGCGGCAAAGCCCATCATCACGGACGCGACATCGAGGTACGTCCCGCCCGTGTACTTTTGCTCTGGAGCGGCGCCCAGGACCTGCGCAAAATCCTCCGTATGGACACGCTTCTGGCCCGGAGCACGGTCATAGCGAATCACCGCTAGAAAGTTGGTCTTCCTGTCCGCGTCTCCCAGGTCATAGCCGTGCTCGACCGCTAGCTTTTCCAGTGGCTCCAGGTGAGCTTCGGTCACTGTCGCACCCGCAGCGGCGGCAAGTCGCAGGGACAGCTCTTCCACCTCGGGAAGGCGTGGCTGGTCCACCACCGGCAATTTGGCAATGATGTGGGTGTCCTGCATCTTGGTCCGACCAACGTAATGGCCGCCCTCGTAGATGACCCCCAATTTTGGTTGAACACCCGACAGGGATACGCCCTCAGCCATAGGGTTCGCCGTCACGGACATCTCAAGGGAGTCAGCATCCTGCGTGACATAGTGGGCCAGCTCGTCGCGCGTCAGCTCAAGCGGGAGCGCAAACACATTCCCAGGAAGGTCCAGACCGCAGGCCGCCAGCATCTCGAAATGGTCTTTTGGGTCGCACTTGCGGAGCACCGCGACATGGTCCCGGAACACGCCCTCAGGAAGTAGGTTCTGGAAGAACGAAGGAAGCAGCCAGCCATTCGCTGGACTGTAGACACCGTTGAAAGGGATGGAGCGAACATCGCTCCACAACGCCTTTTGGGCCTCCGGGTCCGCCGCTTTCATGGACAGCGACAGAGTCGGTGCGTCACTGAGGTTGCTGAAGGCATCGTCTGCAACAAAACGGTTCACGACCTGCTCACCCATCGCATACTGAAACAACACCCCAACGCGCAGGTCCCGACCGATGAAAATCCCAAGTGCTCGAACGTTCATTCCTTATCCTTCTTAACGAGGCGTTCCGTAAAGGCCGGATTGAGACTGAGCACCTTCAACTTGGCTGCCGATTCGCTCAGCGGAAGGCTCTTCAACCTTTCGCGCGCGGCCTGCACCACCGTTTTCACTGTCGGTGGAGTCGGCGCAAACGACCCCTCGCCACCCAGGCCAGCGGCTGCGCCCTTGGGAACGATGGCAAGCTCGTACCCCAATCGGTCAAGAACGGCCATCAGCGTGGTGACTTTATAGTCAGCCTCCCCGCTTAGGACGCCAGTGAGCGTGCGTCGTGCGATGCCAGCGTCCTCGCCGAGCTCGCGCTGCGTAACGTTGTTGTTCTTGAGCCTCTCTCGTAGGAATGAGGCGATTTCCGGCAGGCTTTTCATGGCGCTAAAGTAGGATAATACGTATTGATCATACTTTACTGCTCACAATAGGACAAGGAATATGCGCAACAAAGTAGGATAAATGTAAAGTTACGCAACTTATTGCGCTCTGCATCACGAGCAACCGCCTGAGCAACAAAGTAGTCGTTTTCTACGATGCACCTACTTTACTGCTCACCGCTGCCAGGGATATGCACAGGGAGGCTTCCAAGGCACAATCAGGCAATCAGCCGAGCCTCACCCGCCCATGGCCCTCTCTTCCACCCAAGTAGGTGCAATTGGGGAAAACCTGCTCAGTAACGCCGTCCTGACGGCCAGTGACAGCCGGCTCTCGCCTTTTCAGCCGGTTGCGGACGATGACGGTATAGCCGCGTTGTTCTTTGACAAGAGCACCGCCGCAGTGGCCATCCAGCTCAAATGCCGCACGGTGGCATTGTTCAAGCCCAAGACCCAAGTGCGCGGGAACGGATCGTCCTCGACCACCCAGAGCGCGTCGAGCAGGACGTCGTGCCCCCCCGGCAACAGGGTACAAGCCACATGGTGTTCAAGATGCCTTGGCCCGGTGATCCCCGGGTCAACATTCAAGAAGACAAAAGCGGCAAAGCAAAGCCGTACTAGGTCCGTCAGGTCTTAAAGGCCATCGACAAGCAGTCCGAAGAGAAGCAGCAAAGTAATACCGTGCCGTTCGATCACTATACCTACCGTGTTACCTGGTCCGCCGAGGATAAGGAATATGTGGGCCTTTGCGCGGAGTTTCGTTCCCTTTCCTGGTTGGCGGACTCCCAGGCCGAAGCCTTGGAAGGCGTTCGTCAGCACGTGGCAGACGTAGTCCGGGATATGCGCAAGGCCGGCGAAAAGATCCCCGAGGCGTTGGCCGATCAAAAACTTCAGTGGGAAATTTCTGGTGCGGATTCCGCCGCAACAGCATCGCGCGTTGGCGATTGAGGCAGCAGAGCAGAACGTGAGCCTGAATCGACTGGTGAGCGCACGCCTAGTGGCGTAACACCGCACTTGCCTCGCAACGCAGAAGGGTCCCGCAAGGGGCTTTTTTTTCGCCCTAATAAGGCAGGCGACCAAGAAGTCACGATCGAGCCCGAGCCCACCCCCCATCGATGAAGAACACTTCAGTGTGGCGTCGACATCGAGCGCGTGCTGCTGGGCCTCACTCCGTCCCGAGGAAAAGTCGACACTTACCCCCAGGCCAACTACCGGAGCGGAACACCCCGCGTCGCTTTTTGCTTTCCGATACTATGTGGGAACTCTTCGACCAGAACGGCCACTAGAGGTCAGAAAGCCCGTTCGGTGCGCTAATACCGGAACGGGCCGTCTGGGTGTTCAACAGGGACTATTGACGTCCTGCACTGTCGCCGACGCCTATCTGTATTTGTATTCGCTGACCCAGTGGGACCAAGCCGAGTGGCTGGAGTCCGTCTACAAAGCCGATATCCATTTCGACGGTTTGGAGAACCTCAGGCGTTGGTATTTCCGTATGCGCGGGTGGCCAGCGGTGCGTAAGGCATTGCACACTGAAGGTCTCAGGTAGAGCTCTAAGTTCAAGATACGAAAAGCGGCTACAGTTCGGTTACCGCCCCCGCAGGGTCCCTCGGCCACCTCGGCCATGGGACCCTTGCCGGCCAGTTTCAGCCACTGTCTATTGATTCGGGTATGGCTGGTGAGCAGCCATGAGCTGCCATCGCGCTGCGCCCATTTTACTCAGCTACTACGTCGCATCCGCTAAGAAAGCTCTGACGACGCTGTTCAGGTAGCTCGTAGAACCGCCAGCGCTTCGTCGTGCAATTGGCGAGTCGCGGCCGCAACAATCTGGCCAGAGAATGCCGTGTCAATGGGCTGGCCACGCCAGTCGGACACAACGCCACCAGCGTTCTCAATGATGGGAACAAGCGCCATGACATCGTAGGCTTTCAAGCCGGACTCGACGACCAAATCGCAATGGCCCGAGGCTAGCAGGCCATAGGCATAACAATCTGTCCCAAAGCGCCTAAGCCCCACTTGTTCGCTGATTCGCGCAAACGCATCGGCGAATTCGCCGACGAACATGTCAGGTGATGTCGAAAACAGCCTCGCTTCTGCCAAAGACTTGCAGCCGCTAACGCTAGCACGCGCGTCGTTACATAGGGTACGCCCAGCAGCACCTACCCAACGCTCTCGCAATGCGGGCATTTCCAAAACGCCAATCACAGGGCGCCCAGCCACCAGGAACGCAATCAGCGAGCCAAAAAGCGGAACACCGCATATAAAGCTCTTGGTTCCATCGATCGGATCCACGACCCACGTTGGACCATTGAGCATCGTGCCGCCGCTTTCCTCACCAAAGAACGCGTGGTCTGGGTAGCGCTCGCTGATCGCGTCGCGGACTTGGCGTTCGATCTCGTTGTCCGCCTCGGTGACCGGAGAGCGATCCGACTTGACTGACACCGACAAAGCGGTTCGGAAATATTGCCGGGCGGTCGCCCTGGCGACATCCGCAAGCTGCTCGGCAAATGCGCGCACATCGCTGAGGTCCTTTTCATTCATGCCGGCATCCATAAGCAAACACTATGCAAAACATAATACTTAGGTCATTGTCTGATAGATGGCGTGACTTTACTCTCCCTCGTGCCGCTCGTCATTACACCTTCTTCCGGACGAGCCCCAAGGAGATACCCCATGGAATACCGCCTCAAGTCACCGGCCGTCCAGACCAATGCCGCAGAAGCCTCTTCGCCGCAAGTCCGGCAGGTAGTCGAAGACGCGCTGCGCGACATTCGCGCCCGGGGCGACGCTGCCGTGCGCGACCTGTCGAACAGGTTCGACAAATGGTCGCCCGAATCCTTCAAGCTCTCCCGCGAGCAGATTGAGGCAGCCATCGCGCACCTGCCAGCCCAGACGCTCGCCGATATCCGAACCGCCCAGGCCAACGTACAGCGCTTTGCGCAACTGCAACGCTCCTCTATCACAGACTTCGAATCCGAGGTGCAACCAGGCGTCATCCTCGGCCAGAAGAACATCCCCATCAATTCGGTTGGCGCTTATATACCCGGTGGCCGTTATCCGCTTCTGGCATCGGCGCACATGATTATTACGACGGCCAAGGTGGCAGGCGTCAAGCGCGTGATCGCCTGCACGCCGCCGAATCGGGGTGAGATTCCTTACGCTTCCGTTGCAGCAGCGCATTTTGCCGGCGCCGATGAAATTTATTTGCTGGGCGGCGTGCAGGCGGTGGGCGCCATGGCGATCGGCACGGAAACCATGCCCCGCGTGGACATGCTGGCGGGCCCTGGCAACGCATATGTGGCCGAAGCAAAGCGTCAACTCTTCGGCGAGGTGGGCATCGACCTGTTTGCCGGGCCCACCGAAGTGCTGATCATTGCCGACGAATCGGCCAATCCTTTCGTGGTAGCCACGGACATCATCAGCCAGGCAGAGCATGGTCCGGACTCCCCGGCTGTGCTGGTTACCACGTCGCGTACGCTCGGCGAGGCCGTGCTGAAGGAAATCGACAGCCAGCTTTCCAACCTTGTGACGCGGGAAGTGGCAGAAGCGGCATGGCGCGATTTCGGTGAAATCATCGTGACGGACACGATTGAAGAAGCTTACGCAGTCTCGGACCGATACGGCAGCGAACACGTGCAGGTGCTCACGAACAATCCGCGTCACGCACTCGAACATCTCACGACCTATGGCGCGCTGTTCATGGGCGAAAACACCTGCGTCTCGTTCGGCGACAAGGTCATCGGGACTAACCATGTGCTGCCGACGCGCAATGCCGCGCGCTACACGGGTGGACTGTGGGTCGGCAAATTCCTGAAGACGGTCACCTATCAGGAAATCACATCTTTGGCCGCCAGCGGCGCCATGGGCGAGCTCTGTGCCCGCGCGTCGCGTGCCGAGAACTTCGAGGGGCACGCCCGCTCGGGGGACGTGCGCGCGGCACGGGCCAAGGGCGAGAAGCCGGAATGGGCAATCGAACAGGTGGCCTGACGTGTCCTGACCCATCGCAGTCCTGTCTCCGTAGTCTTCGGCGTTGCAAGCGGTAGGGCTTGCACGCCGTTTTTTGTTGCTGATGGCTTTCCTGCCGCGCAGCTTCACCGCATGCGACAATGCACAGACCCTTGTACCACCTATAAGGTTTACTTGTGACACTTGTGCAGCTTGAGGCATTTGTCCGGGCTGCACGGCTCGGGACGTTTAGCGCGGCCGCTATCGAAATGGGCATCAGCCAGCCTGGCGTGTCGGATCTCATCGGGCGCCTGGAGGCAGAACTCAGCACAAAGCTATTTCATCGCGCAAACAAACAACTGGTGCTGACGTTTGCCGGCGAGCAACTGCTGCCGTTTGCCGAACAATCCACGGTGTCGGCGGAGCAAGGGGCGCGCGTCGTCAAGGCGATGATGGCGCTGGGCGGCGGGACGGCGACGTTCGGGCTGCTGCGCAATGCGGATTTTTACCTTGGCACCAATCTGGCCCAGCAGTTCCACAGGCTTTATCCCAACGTTCGCATGCGGCTGTTGGGCCAAAACAGCGCCGAGACGGCATCTAGTGTCGCTTCCGGGAACCTCGAAGCCGGGCTAGTTACCCTTCCCGTGGACGATGCTGACCTGGACGTCGTACCGCTGGTGCGCGACGAGGTTTGCTTTGTCAGCGCCGTCGCGGAGCGATGCGCGGCGCCGATGACGATCCGCGCCTTCGCCGAAACACCGTTGGTGTTGTATGACGCGCACTATGCGGACACGGACCCGGCCAGGCGCCAACTCGCCGGCCGCGCGCGCATTGCCGGCGTCCGCATCCTCCCCCTGATCGAAGTGGAGTACTTGTCCTCTGCACTGGCGCTCGTCTCCGAGGGCATCGGGGACACGATCGCATGCCGCGCTGCCATGGCGAGCGAAGCGTTTCCAGAGAACTTACGTTTCGCGTCGTTCGAGGAGCCCCTATTCGACACCATTGCGCTGATCAAGCGCCGAGGCCAGTTGCTTTCACCGGCCACGCGGGAGATGGCGCGCTTGGCTCATTCCGCTCTGATGGCATATCAAAATTCGCCTCATGGCACCGCTGAAATCCTGCCCACTGCGGGCGAGACCGACGCCTTCTTTTTCTAGATCCTCAGTGGCTGGAATCGCGGTCGACTCCTCTCCTCATCCTCCAGCCCGCCCCTCTCCACATTTTCGAAACGATGCCTCGGTGCGCGAGCAGTGCATCCTGCACCCGCTCGTCCATGTCGCTGCATAAAGCGGGTAAACACCCATAAGAAGATCTTTGACTCCGTAACCTGACATGTCTACGATGACTGTGACATGTCAGAGAACGTATTTGTGAAAAACACTTGAGTCACGGAGTCGTTATGGTCGCCCCTGTCGAAATCCCCCCGGTCGTCAATTCGTCGCGTCGCCGCGCCCTTCGCAATCTCGCGCTTGGCACCACCGCCCTCGCGTTCCCGTTCATCAACAAGGGCTCGCTCGCAGCGGATCGGCGCATTGTCGTACGGGACCCGGGCGGCCCCTACTCCGCTGCGTTTGCTGAAGCGTTCTATCAGCCTTTCAAAGCCGCGACCGGCATTGAGATCGTGCCCGTGGTGGCGCAATCCGATCCGACCGCCATGGTCAAGGGTATGGTCGATGCGAAGAACTACGCTTGGGACATGGTGCTGCTCAATCGCCAATCGCAGGAGGTGTTGACCGATCCGTCAACGGGGGTGTTTCTGGAAGAGGTTCGCGTCAAGGCGCCCGAAATCCCAGAGAAGTACAACAGCCAGTACATGATCGCCACGCTCGTGCTGCAAACGGTATTGGCGGTGCGGACCGACAAATTCAAGGACCGTCCGATGCCGGCATCCTGGGCCGACTTCTGGGACGTCCAAAAATTCCCTGGCCGCCGCGCAATGCGACGCGCGCCGCAGGACACGCTGGAAGAAGCCTTCCTCGGCGGCGGGGGTGCGGCCAGCTCGCTCTACCCGCTCGACGCGAAAGTGGCGTTTGCCAATCTCGACCGCATCAAGAAGAACGTCAACGTGTGGTGGACGGGCGGTGCTCAGACCTCGCAACTGCTGAAAAGCGGCGAAGTCGATTTGTGCCCGACGTGGAACGCCCGGGCCCAGGCAGCCATCGACGAAGGTGCGCCCGTGAAGATCATCTGGAACCAAGGCCTGTGGAGCACCGAGGGCTTCTGCATCCTGAAGGGCACGCCGAAGGCGGACCTCTGCCGCGAGTTCATCAAGTTCACGTGTGACGCCAAGCGCCAAGCCCTTTACACGAAGGGATTGTCGTATGGCCCTTCGAACCCGGACGCGTACAAATTCATTGATCCCGTTCGCGCGAAGTCGTTGCCCACCCATCCGGACAACATCGCCAAGGCTGTCCAGATCGACTCGAAGTATTGGGGCAAGAACAAGGACAAGCTGACCGAGACCTTCAACACGTGGTTGCTGGCCTGAGCGTCACGGAAAGAGACATCAAGATGGAAGCCCTGAATCAAACTACGCTCGGCAATCGCTTCGACATGCCGGGTACGCACAAAGCGAGCACGACGCCGGACCAGCGCGCTTCGGCGGGCATCGGCAACGAGAAGCTGCGCATCGCTGGCCTTTCCAAGCGCTATGGCGACACTTACGCACTGATCGCTACGGATTTGGTGGTCCAACAAGGCGAATTCGTGACGCTTCTCGGCCCATCAGGCTCCGGCAAAACCACGTTGCTCATGATGATCGCCGGCCTGACGCAACCCACCAGCGGCCAGATCTGGATCGAGCGCAAGGATGCCACACTGGCACCGCCGCATCGGCGCGACATCGGCATGATGTTCCAGAGCTACGCGCTTTTTCCCCACATGACGGTGGCTGAGAACATCGGCTTTCCGCTGCGGATGCGAGGCATGCGCGCCGAGCAGATCAAACACGAAGTGGATGCCATCTTGGCGTTGATCAAGTTGCCCGGCATCCAGCACCGTTTCCCGACCCAGCTATCCGGAGGGCAGCAGCAACGCGTGGCGCTGGCACGTGCCATTGTCCACAAGCCCTCGATTGTACTGATGGACGAACCGCTGGCCGCGCTGGACAAGGCGCTGCGCACGCACATGCAGGCTGAAATCCGGCAACTGCAGAAGGCGCTTGGGATTACCGTCGTCTATGTCACGCACGACCAGGAAGAAGCGATGACGATGTCGGACCGCATCTGCCTGATGAACAATGCGGCCATCGAGCAGATCGGGCAACCCGAGGAGCTGTATTTCTCGCCGCGCACCCTGTTCGCCGGCCAGTTCCTGGGCGAATCCAACTGCCTGCGCGGTACGCTGCAGGGCATCGATGCCGGCTCGGGAATCGGCACGTTGCGACTCGCCTCGGGCGTGACGCTGCATGGTCGTGTAGCCGAATCGGCCAAGGTGGGATCGAAGGCTGTCCTGCTCGTGCGCCCCGAGTCGGTTCGCGTTAACGGATCGCCGTCGGTAGCCACAAACCAGCTCGGCTGCACGGTGGACGAGTGCACGGTGATGGGTTCGCTGTCTCGCACTCGCATGACCCTCGACGACCAGGCCGGGATGGTTTCCGTCGCGCTGACGCAGGCCGTCAAGCCGGCGACCGGCGGAACCGCATCGGCCATGTTTGACGCCAACGATGCGATCATCTTTGGAGACGGCCATGTCTAACGTGTCGGTGCTCCGAGGGCGATGGACTGGCCCTGCGCTGGTCGCCCCTACTCTGGCATTTCTACTGGCAACGGTGTTCGTGCCCGTGGTCATGCTGCTCGGTGCGTCGCTGTTCAACAGCGCCGGCTTTTCCTACTCGTCGTTCACGCGACTGGTGAGCACACCGGTCTACACGCAGGTTCTGATCCAGAGCCTCTACCTGTCAGCGGCGGCCGCCACGCTTGCCGTGCTTGCCGGCTTCCCCGTGGCTGCGGCCATCGCGCGCGCGACGCCCGGATGGCGCCAATGGCTGTGGCTGGGGGTATTGCTGCCGTTCTGGACCAGCTTTCTGGTGCGTACGATTGCGTGGATCGTCATTCTCGGTCGCACCGGTGTCGTGAACAGTTCGCTGATGAGTACGGGCATGATCAGCGAGCCGATGGAGCTGCTCTACACCAACTTCAGTGTGGTGGTGGGCCTGGTTCACGTACTCCTGCCACTGGCCATCCTCACAATGCTGCCGGTCTTCGAGTCCATTGACCGACGCCTTTTTGCGGCGGCCCATACGCTGGGAGCCCGACCCGGTGTCACGTTCTTCACGGTATTCCTGCCGCTTAGCGCGCCGGGCGTCACTGCGGCATGGCTCTCGACCTTCATTTCCGCACTTGGCTTCTTTATCACGCCGGCACTGCTGGGTTCGCCCAAGCAAACGATGATGGCTCAACTCATCATCCAGCAAGTGCAGGAAATGCTTGATTGGGGTCTCGCGGCGGCACTCGCCGTGGTCACCTTGATTGCCACGTTCATCATCTACTGGATCTATGACCGCCTGGTTGGCCTGTCCACGATGACTGGCGACACGTCGTCCATCAAGCAGGGAGACAGGGCGAACACGGGTTTTATCCGCAATCTGGCATTCAACGTCTGCTGGGCACTCGGCAAAGGCATCGACAAGGTCGTCGGTACGGTGTTCGCCGGCGGCCCTGCCACCGAAAACGCGAAAGGCCTCGCCAGGCCGATTGCCGTAGCAATTATCGTCGCCCTCAGCCTGCCTGTGCTCCTGCTGATTCCGGAGTCCTTCACGACCAGCGCGTTCATCGATTGGCCGCCGCAAGGATTCACCCTGCACTGGTACGAGGAAATCTTCGCGTCGCCGCTCTGGATGACGGCCATCCAGCGTTCGCTGGGCGTCGCAGTGGGCACCGCCATCCTCGCCAGTGCTATTGGCATCCCGGCAGCATTTGCTTTCGCCCATCAGAAGCTGCCGTTCCGCTCGCTGGTGCTGGGTGCCATCCTGGCACCGATGATCCTGCCGCGAATCATTGTGGCCCTGGGCCTCTTCTATGTGCTTTCTCGGCTCGGCTGGCTGGGTTCATCGCTGGCGCTGATCATCGGCCATACCGCGCTCGCCGTGCCCTATGTCGTCATCACGGTCTCGGCGGCGCTGCGCTCCTACGATCGCCGGCTGGACAACGCGGCAAGCATTTCCGGCGCCAATATCCTCACGCGCCTGCGCCTGATTACGTTGCCAATCATCGCCCCGGGCATCCTGTCGGCGTTCATCTTCGCCTTCGTCACATCCTTCGATGACCTGACACTCGCGCTCTTTGTCAGCGGTGGCATGTTCACGACTCTGCCCAAGCAGATGTGGGACGACGCACTACTGAAAGTCAGCCCCACCCTCGCGGCCGTTTCGGTGCTCCTGTTCCTTGCGGTACTTCTGATGATCGCCATCTCCTACCTTCTCCGCCGTCGATCGGCAAAACTTGCAGGTGCCGCAGCATGACGAACCATCAACCCATCGACGACGTGGTCGTCATCGGCGCCGGCATCATCGGCGCGACTGCAGCATTCAATCTCGTGCAGCAAGGCCGGAAAGTCACCATCATCGACCGCCAGGCACCGGGTTTTGGCTGCTCCTTCGGGAATGCAGGAGGCCTGAGCCCGGGCATCAGCTTCCCGCTGGCGATGCCGGGGATCTACAAGCATCTCCCAGAATGGCTCGTGAATCCTGCGAGCCCGGTCACCGTGCTGTGGCGCCGCTTGCCCGCCGCCCTGCCCTGGCTACTGAAGTTTCTGTATGAAGCGACGCCTGCCCGCTCAAGCGTTGCCGCAGAGGGCGTTCGCAAGATGATGCGCAACTCCCTTGAGGACTACGCCCCGATTATCAAGTTTGCCGGCGCTGAAGACCTCGTCCATCGCGTTGGGCAGCTCTACCTGTACAGCACCGACCAGGGCTTTGCCGACGAACAGGCGGGATTGCGCGCGCGGGCGGACCTTGGTGTCGAACAGACGGTACTGAACGCCGCCGAGCTGAAAGACTATGAACCGGCTCTGTCGGACATCTTCAAGCACGCGATTTACTTCCCCGGCCACGGGCACTGCTCGAATCCACAGCAGTTCGTGGAACGGATCGTGCGCGCCTGCGTCGAAAAGGGCGACGCACAACTCGTTCAGCAGGATGTCACCGCCATTCTGCCGTCACGAGACCACGTCGTGATCAAGACCGCCGGCGGCGACCGCATTGCCAAACAGGTTGTCATCGCAGCGGGCATCCATTCGAAGACGTTAATGCAAGGCCTTGGATGGCGTGTCCCGCTGGAAAGCCATAGGGGCTATCACCTTCAATTGAGCGATACCGGTGTCCATGCAAACCGCAACGTCATGTGGGCCGAACGAAAGACGCTGGTGACGCCCATCGCCGGTGGCCTCAGGGTTGCGGGGACCGCTGAAATCGGTGGCCTTGAAGCCGCACCCACCGCGCGCCGCTTCGACCAGCTCTTGCAGACACTGAAAGAGGTATATCCCGCCGCGCAAACCGACAGCCGCAAGGAATGGATGGGACACCGCCCTTGTACGCCTGACTCCCTGCCCGTGATCGGGCCGGTGCCTGGCAACGACCGTATCATTTGTGCATTTGGACATGGACATATCGGCCTGACGGGGGCGTCATTCACCGGGCGTGCCGTTGCGCTCGCCGCGCAGAGTGCTTCCATGGCCGATACCTGGCGCGAGTTTTCCATCTCGCGTTTCGCGTAAGGACAAGTCAATGAATGCCATAGACCCTGTCGCGTTGTCGGAAGCTGGCGACAGCCGGCCCCTTCAGCGCCTTATCTTCGACGACATCAAGCGGCGCGTGATCACGTGCGACCTGTTGCCTGGCGTGGAAGTCACCGAGAAAGCCCTCGCCGATTCCTACGGCGTGACGAAGGCGCCGATCCGTAGCGCGTTGACGCGTCTGACGGAGGCGGGCTGGCTCGTCAGCGCACCGCGCAAGGGGCACGTTGTCGCCCCGCTTCGACTCCACGACGTCGTCGAGATCTTTGACGCACGAGAACTCATCGAGCCCGAAACTGCGCGCCTCTGCGCAGGTCGCGTATCGAAAGATATGCTGGTGCAGCTTAACAACGCCTGCACGAGGGAATATGACCTCGACGACATGGAAGCCAAGCGCACGTTCCTGTTGGCAAACGCTGCGTTCCATGTCGCCATTGGACGGGCGTCCGGCAATAGCCGCTTGGCGCTCATGCTGGAACAGCTTCACGAACAAAGCCTGCGGGTGCTGTACCTGAGCATCAGTGCCAGCGATCGCTCCGCCCAGTGGCGACACGGGCACGAAGGCATGATCGACGTGCTGGTATCCGGCGACGCCCAGGAGGCCGCAAGCCGGACGCTCGCCGGCATCCGACGCAGCCGGCAGGCCGTGCTCGACATTGTCAAGCAACGCAACGGCGCCCTTTTTGTGTGACCCAACTTTTACCCCTTCCAACCCAACCTTTTTGACAAAGGATCCACGTGAGCAATATTCAACGCCTCAATACCGGTGTTCGACTGTCGGACGCATCCATCTACAACGGCACTGTCTATCTGGCTGGCCAAGTGCCGCGCCAGACCACCGAGCAAGGCATCGAGGCACAAACCGCCGAGGTACTCGCCTCCATCGACAAGCTCCTGGCTGAGAGCGGTTCGAGCAAGGAGCGTATCCTGTCTTGCCAGATCTTCCTGAAGGACATTAGCGACTTGGCAGGCATGAATAGCGTGTGGGACGAATGGGTCGCAAAGGGCCAGTGCCCCAGCCGCGCAACGGTGCAGGCCACGCTCAACAATCCCGCATGGCGGATCGAGATCGTTATCGTCGCTGCGCAAAACTGATCAGTAACAGAAGCGCCCCGCTGCATCTTGCGGGGTGTTCGGCGCCTGCGTTGCGCGGCACGCGTTTCAGCTTCTTGGAGCAGAAATCATGGAAACCCGCACTGAAGTTGACTTGCTCGGCGAGAGGCAAGTAACCCGCAGACGCCTACTATGGTATCCATACGCTGAGGGACTGGTAGAACTTCCAGATTAGTGGCTTAGCGATATCGGCGTGGCCAACCCTAATCAGTGCGCTAGCAGCGGTCAAGGAGGCCGCGGCAGAGGCCAATACCGAACTCGGCCTATTGCCACAGGATCTGTGCGCCGCCATCGTAGCCGCTTGCCAGGATGTGCGCGCCGGCGAGCTGCATGACCAGTTCATCATCGATACCATCCAGGGCGGCGCCGGCACCTCGACCAACATGAATGCGAACGAGGTGATCTGCAACCGGGCGCTCGAGCATCTCGGCCGGCAGCGCGGCGAATACCATTATCTGCATCCGAACGAACACGTCAATCTGGCGCAAAGCACGAACGATGTGTATCCGACGGCCATCCGCATTGCCACCTGCTACGCCATCGACTACCTGCTGGACGCCATGGAGGTCCTTCGTACAGCATTCGAACGCAAGGCCACCGAATTTTCCGACATCCTCAAGCTCGGCCGGACCCAGTTGCGGGACGCCGTGCCAATGACGTTTGGCCAGGAGTTTTCGACCTACGCGGTAATGATCGAGGAAGACATGGCCCGCTTGCGGGAAGCCGCCCTGCTGATTCGGGAAATCAACCTCGGCGCCACCGCTATCGGAACCGGCATCACTGCACACCCTGCATACGCGGGCAAGGCTCTCGCGGCGCTGCGCCGTTCACCGGCCTGGAGTGGACCACAGCGCCGAACCTTATCGAAGCCACGCAGGATTGCGGCGCATTCGTGCAGATCTCGGGCGTATTGAAGCGCATCGCCGTCAAATTGTCGAAGACGTGCAACGACCTTCGGCTGCTTTCGAGTGGTCCTCGTGCCGGCCTGGGCGAAATCAACCTGCCTCCCATGCAGGCCGGGTCATCCATCATGCCGGGCAAGGTCAATCCCGTCATCCCGGAGGTGGTCAACCAGATCGCGTTCGAGGTGTTCGGAAACGATACGATTACGTTCGCCGCGGAGGCCGGGCAGCTTCAGCTCAATGCGTTTGAGCCAGTCATCGCGTCCAGCCTGTTCCGCAGCTTCAACCACCTCACGCAAGGCCGTCAGACTCTGGCGTGCACATGCGTGGACGGCATCACGGCGAACCCGGAAAGGCTGCGCGAAACGATCGAAAGGTCTATCGCGCTGGCGACGGCGCTCAACCCGAGCATTGGGTACAAGAACGCTACGTCTGTTGCGGCAGACGCGCATGCAACTGGCAAGACGGTGCGCGAAGTGGTGCTGGCACGCGGGCTGCTGAGCGCTGAAGCTCTGGATGAGACATTGCGCCCCGAAACCTTGATCCGCCCCAAGATCCAATGACCCTCTGACGATTTCACGCCATGCCTCTTGACTCCCCTACCGGCTCCGCGTTTTCGCTGGCCAGCCAAGATCTGACTGCAGCACAGTCGCTATTCGACTCCCCATCGGTGCAGGACCTGCGCAGACAACTGGCGCTCGCACTGCGCGCAGTCACGATCCGGCCCTTCGGTAGATGGAGTTCGACAGTCGCCGTCGCTCCAGCAGAAGAGACAACCGGTGATGGGCGACGGACCACTGGCTCGACACACACGGGAACAAACTCGGCGCCCACCTGCGCTACCGCGCCATACGTGCCTTG
The DNA here is from genome assembly GCF_022179805.1 of Cupriavidus pauculus. GTDB lineage: Bacteria > Pseudomonadota > Gammaproteobacteria > Burkholderiales > Burkholderiaceae > Cupriavidus > Cupriavidus pauculus_E. Next base: position 15,629 of record NZ_BPUO01000005.1, read on the forward strand.
CTCGTACTCGCGGCGCCATCTGGCCAGTTGGTTGTGGTTCAGGTCGTGCTCGCGTGCAAAGCGCGCTTACGACATCTTCGACGACAGCAGCGTCTGCACCATCTGGCATTTGTACTCGGCCGAAGCGGCGCCTTGGTTCTCGACGGTAACCGCCTTCCTGATCCTTAGCTGACTGCGGCATAGGTCCCCACCAAATGATAGGTGGGGACCTATTGTGCTTGTCGATGCCCCAACGTCCAGACGGTACTGGGCCGGAGGCTTACGGCAAGGATGCCCGACGTCTGCCGGTGTCAACACCAGACCGCCCCTGCCTCGAATTGCGAATTCAGTTTCAGAAGTCAAAAAAAATGACATGGATTGTAATGTCAATTATTGTTGACATTAGATTTGCTGAATCCAACCCGGTTGAGGGGGGCAAATGGACCATCGACGAGAGCTACATGATCAAGCGGACGCAATGCGCCGCAAAATTGGGGAAGCCTTGCGCTCCGCGCGCGAGCGACAAGGTAGCAAGCAATCCGACATCGCCTAGAAAGTGGGCGTGTCTCGGGCAACCGTCATTGCAATCGAGAGCGGCCAAAGCGTCTCGACGTTGAATCTGCTCCTGATGGCGGCTGCGGTCGGCGTGAACCTTAACCCTCAACCAGACCCGGCGATCGTCACGCCACCACGTCGCCCCATGCTCAGGGAAATGATGCGAGCGGAGCGGGAGCGCCAGGCAATGCTCCAGACGAATCTCATGCCCAAAGTATCTCAATGAGTACCGCCCCCGAAGGGTTCCTTTGCCACCTGGACCATCGGACCGTTGCCGGCCGCGACGTTCGAACGTCGGCTTCGGCTCACTCATTTACGTTCTAAGGTGCCCGATGCAAGTATGAAAGTGTTCACGCGAATCAATGCCGCCGCTGCGCTATTTCTCGGCTGGTAGGGCACGCGGCAAGGCAAATCCTGGTGGCGCCTTAGCCCAAGGGTATCCCTTCAAAGTCATTTGATAGGCGGCGTCATAGAGAGCACGCATGTAGTCAGTATCGAACTCTTCCTTGTGGGGCGCGTTAAAGCTTGCGGGGATGAAAGCAAGATTGAAGTCGACTCCATCGCGACTGGCAGTCGCATAGATGCGATAAAGATCGCCAACGCCTTGGCTTTGGATCATCGATGCGACCGCGCGAGAGGCTATGCTCATCGTAGAACGTTCCACCTCCGCCCAGTCTGCGTCGAGTCGAGCGTTGCGAATAATGTAAAGCTTGCGCTCGCGACGGACGCCGATCGAAGCTGCCTCCTCTTGTACCCGCAAGGTCGCCGGGTAGACGAAAACCTGAGCTACGACGCCTCCATCGACGTGCATTTCCTGGTAAGCGGCGCCATTGGCTTCCACGTTTATCATCATCGGCGGAAAGGCGCCTGGAATCGAAGTGGAAGCGACTAGCACTTTTATAAACAGGTCCAAAGCTTTGGGACCGCCGTAGGTCGCAATCTTGCCCATGTCCCAAATTATTCCGCGGCGTGCATCAAGGTCCGTCGTGGCGACCAATAACATGCGGCCTTTGGCGTACTCGGCTGCAATCTCCTTGAGCAGGTCCTCCGTCACGAATTTTCGTGTCAGTGTCAGCAGCGGTCGGTTATCGGCCATGGCATCGCTTAGCACGCCTCCGAGAAAGCTTCGCTGTTCCAGGACGTCCTTCGGGGAAATAGTCGTGTAGACCTGCTTCAGCGTCGAGTCGTACTTCGCTCCGAGAAAAGCGAAAGGCGCAATCAGCGCGCCGGTGCTTATGCCGGTGACCAGCTTGAACTCCGGCCGTGTTCCCGTCTCATTCCATGCATTCAACAAGCCTGCGGCAAATGCCCCATTGTCGCCCCCACCCGAAATCGCAAGGAAAACTGCCTGCGGCATCTGTCCAGTCACCCCCTGTCCGCCGAGATATTCCCTTTCCCGCTTCAGAGCGTCAAAAGCCGCTTTGGTCAGTTCCGGGGCATCCGCCCCCGCAACGTAACGTACACCGGGCATGCCAGGAATTTCAGCAATTCCGGTTACTTCGTGTGGAACGGCTGGCAATCGTCCGGGCGTCGTTGAACACCCTTGCAGCGCAAGCATGAAAGCGATGGATAGGCCGAAAAAAAAGGAGCCGGCGCTTAGCTTGTTCGCGGCAAATGCATTCAACGGCACTACGAAGAGTTTGCTCATGCTCTTGCTCTCCTCGAAACGGATTCATTTTCTGTCTGCGTAGCCCCTGTTTCACTGGGTCGACCTCTGAAGTGGAGTTTAGGGTAATCGCTTTTTTTTGCACCAGCTCTTGCGATCTGGAATTGATTTTCATTACGAATTAATATTCGCGACTCAGCAGTTCCCCGGCCGTAGACGTACGGCAACCGGGTCGACGGCCGATATCGCGCGATCAATCCGACCCTCCCTAGGGCAATACTTTTATAACAATCGATGGACCAATCGCCTTTACTTCATAGAGAAGCACAACCGCGACGGTTTTGAGTGAGCGCCAGCATCCGACAGGTCGCGAACTGTAAGGAGATCTCTGAGGGGAGAGGTGCCGTGGGCAGAAACGCTTCTAAGCCCGATAAGCCGGGACCCGCTGTCGGCATCCAAGACGAGACGATTGTCGTCCGCAAATGGCATGAGGTGCTCCCTCCTAGTCGCTGGCTGCCCGCCTACGAGCCGCAGTGGCTGCGGCGCGACATCCTCGCGGGAGTGACGCTGGCAGCCTATGGCATTCCGGTTTCCCTTGCCTATGCGTCGCTAGCCGGCCTGCCCCCGCAGTACGGCATCTATTGCTATCTGGTCGGCGGTATTGCCTATGCGCTCTTCGGCACCTCGCGCCAACTCGCCATAGGGCCGACGTCGGCGATCTCGATGCTGGTGGGCGTCACGGTTGCGGGTATGGCGGGGGGCGATCCGGGGCGCTGGGCCTCCATCGCGGCCCTGACGGCGCTGCTGATCGCCATCATGTGCGTTGTGGCATGGCTCTTCCGGCTGAGCTCGCTCGTGAATTTCATCAGCGAGACGATTCTGCTCGGTTTTAAAGCTGGCGCAGCGCTAATCATCGCATTAACCCAGCTTCCCAAGCTGTTCGGAGTCAAGGGTGGCGGGGAATCATTTTTTGACCGGATCGCCGTCCTCGCCGGACAGATTCCCGACGCCAACCTGGCCGTACTCGCCTTCGGACTAGCCGCACTGGCCATTCTGCTGTTGGGCGAGAAATATCTGCCGGGGCGGCCGGTGGCACTGGTCGTTGTGGTGCTCTCCATCGTCATTCTGTCGGTGACGCCGTTGAGTGCGCTGGGCTTCAAGGTCGTTGGCGCGCTGCCGCAAGGGCTGCCGTCGTTCCAACGCCCGGGACTACAGCCGAGCGATGTGGATGGGGTGATCCCGTTGGCGTTTGCGTGCCTGCTGCTTTCCTATGTGGAAAGCGTGTCAGCAGCGCGTGCGCTCGCGCAGGCGCACGGCGAGGAGATCGATCCGCGTCAGGAATTGCTCGGGCTCGGTGCAGCGAACCTGGCGGCAGGGCTGTTTCAAGCCTATCCGGTCGCGGGGGGCCTGTCGCAGTCGTCAGTCAACGACAAGGCCGGTGCCCGTACGCCGCTCGCACTGGTATTCGCCTCCGTGACGATAGGTCTGTGCCTGATGTTCCTGACCGGCCTGCTTGCCAACCTACCGAATGTGGTGCTCGCTGCCATCGTGCTGGTGGCTGTCAAGGGGCTAATCAACATTGCAGAGTTGCGCCACCTCTGGCGCGTGAGCCGCTTCGAGTTTTGGGTGGCGATGGTGGCATTCGCTGCCGTCCTGCTGCTGGGCATCCTGAAAGGGGTTGTCGTGGCGGTGCTGGTGTCGATGTTGCTACTGGTTCGACGCGCAGCGCACCCGCACGTGGCTGTGCTCGGCCGCATCCCTGGCACGCGGATCTTCTCCGACCTGGAGCGCCACTCGGACAACCGGCCGGCTGCGGGCGTACTGGTCCTCCGCCCGGAGGCCTCGCTGCTCTATTTCAACGTCGAGCACGTGCGCGCAGCCATCCGGTTTCGCGTGCGAACTGGCGCCGGGCTGGTGCGGCTGGTGATCTGCGATCTCTCCCTGAGCCCCGTCGTCGACTTGGCAGCAGCGCGGATGCTATCGACGCTCTGCCACGAACTGGTGACGAAAGGCATCGCGTTTCGTCTCGTGGGCGCACACGCCGGGGCGCGCGACATGCTGCGCGCCGAGGGGCTCGAAGAAGAGGCAGGAAGTCTCGACCGCCGGCTGACGGTTGCCGATGCGGTCGATGAGTTTCAGGCTGAGGCTGGCAATGTCGCCATTCCGATGCGGACACAACTGTAATAGAACGAAAGGATGCCCCATGGCCAAGGCAGACAGGACCCTGCGCAACGGCACAAAAGCCCCCGCGTCCGCTTACCTGACCGCGGACGAGCGCGCCGCCAAAGGCCGGGCCCTGCGTGACACTGTGCCGCCCTCTTCGCAATCCGGCCGGACGCCAGCCCCGGAGCATCGCGACCCAGTGACGCTCCTGGAGCAATCGAACGCCGGCCGGATGATGGAACTGGTCCCTATCCGCTTCGGCCGTATGTTGGCGTCGCCCTTTGCCTTCTACCGGGGCGCGGCGGCGATCATGGCAGCCGAACTGCGAGCTCGCCCACGAGTGATGCCCGTGTGCAGGCCTGTGGCGATGCGCACCTCATGAATTTCGGCGGCTTCGCCACGCCGCAGCGCAACATCATTCGATATCAACGATCTCGACGAGACGCTCCCTGCACCCTTTAATTGGGACGTGAAGCGTCTTGCGGCAAGCATCGTCATCGCCGCCAGGGCCTTCATGACGGAGAGGAGACACTGATGCCAAGGTGGGACCGGTCTACCGCATGTGCCATTTGGGGGCGATGTCTGTTGCCTTGCTTTGGCGCGTTTGCCGACGGCTGCATGGGTCAGGAACTCGAACCGCGCGCCTATTCGGCGGCACCGGTTGGCACGCATTTCCTGCTTGCAACGTATGCACGTCTGGGCGGCGATGTACTGACCGACCCCTCCCTGCCCATTACCGACGTCAAGTCGAAGATCGACGTCTTCGCACTGGGTTATCTGCAGGTGTTCGACCTGCTTGGCAGGACGGCTTCCGTTGGCGTCGTACTACCCTACTCCCGCGCAAACGTCGCAGGAAATGTATTCGACGCGCCGAACAGCGTCTATCGTGCCGGCCTCGGCGACGCGTATCTCCGTCTCGCGGTCAACCTTTTGGGTGGTCCCGCCAGGACGTCCTCCGAGTTTGCGAGGCATCCGCAGGCTCCTATCCTGGGAACGAGCCTGACAGTGGTCACGCCGAGTGGGCAGTATCACGCGGACAGGCTCATCAACATCGGTGCGAACCGTTGGGCATTCAAGCCAGAAGTTGGGGTGTCGGCACCGTTTGGCAACTGGTTCGCCGAAGGGTCGTTTGGTATCTGGTTCTTTACCGATAACAATGAATTTCTGGGGAGCAGGCGACGCCAGCAAAGTCCGCTAGCGGTCGCACAATTGCATGGTGGATACCAATTCCGTCCAGGTCTTTGGCTCGCTGCTGATGCGGGCTTGTATAGCGGCGGCAATACGACAGTGGATGGCGTGCACAACGATGATCGTCGCACCAATACTCGGTACGGATTGACGCTATCGGTGCCCTTCGCTGCAAACTGGTCGGGGAAAATCAGTGCCTCCAAAGGCTGGATCACGCGTGCCGGTGGCGATTACAAGGCAATCTCACTGACCGTTCAATATCGCTGGATTGACTAAGTTGAAGGGACTGTGGGCTCTGTTGAGAGCCCGTGGACAATAACACTCGGAGTGGAACAACTGATTGGACGGCGATTACGCCGTTGATGATGGACAAGCATGAGCACGGGAGGAACGCCGATCAGAGAAATCGCTGTTCATCCGGCTGGCAACAGCATGTTGATTGCGCACGGAACGGTGGCGGTCTCCATGCTCGTGAACGTCGACAAGTCCATTTCCGGTTCAGGAAATGGAATCGGCAGTGGAAGCGTGCCGCTCACGACGATTGCTGTGTCGCCAGATCGCCGAACGGTGCCGATATGGGTCGGCCCTCGGCGTCAAGCCGCGTGACGGCCCGCTTCGTTCGCATCGCTGATGTTCGCAAAACCCATCACTAAACCACGCGGCGTGTCCCGCATACGGCCGCGCGCATACCAGATCGAAAGCGGCAACACTGCAAGTCCCGCCTGTCAACTGGTACCGCAGCAAACGCTGCTTGCAGTCGGGCGTTTGAATGTCGGCTCCGCAAGCTTTCTAGGACAACCTCAGTTCCGAGCCGCGTGGTTTGCTAAAGTGGTGCGATATAAAGATGGAACCCGCAAGAGCGGCCCGCGCGCGCTGCGTATCGCTATGAAACAGATGGAAGGGCCGGTACTGTGAATTGAAAGATAGCGCCGCGGGGCCCGTTCTCGCTCGCCCACAATCGGCCTCCGTGTGCCTCGATGATTGAACGGCAGATGGACAGTCCCATCCCTAGACCTGTGGACTTCGTGGTGTAGAAGGGCGCGAAAAGCTGTTCTGCGCCGTCCGGGCCAAAGCCTGGCCCCGAATCGCTCACCGCCACGAGCACGTAGCCAGCATCCGCTGTCTTCGTACGGATCACGCATTCCCGCACGCCGTCGCTAACTCCACTCATCGACTCCATCGCATTGATGCACAGGTTGAGGAGGACTTGCTGCAACCGCACCCGATCGCCCTCGATGAGTGGTAGTCCGTCCGCGAGATGTGTCTGCACCGAGGCACCATGCTTCCAAGCTTCGCCACGGGTAAGCTCGATAACCTCAAGGATTGCCTTGTTGATATCCAGCGGTTCCTTCTGTGGCGGCGCTTTCTTGACGAGTGCAAGGATGCGGCCGACCACGTCGCCCGCCCGATTAGTATCTTTAATGATACGGCCGAGCACCTGCTCGACCTCATAGAGGTCAGGTGGCTGGGCGCGCAGCCATCGCAGTCCGGTCTGGGCGTTGGTGATTGTCGCGGCGATCGGTTGGTTGACTTCATGAGCAATCGAGGCTGTGAGCTGCCCCATGGTCGCAACACGGTTTGCGTGCGCCAGCTCCGTCTGCGCCTCGCGATAGCGCCGCTCGCTCTCGCGGGCCTTCTCCTCCGCCTGCTTGCTCTCGGTCAGATCAAGTACGAAAGCCACACCTTCCTTGCGGCTTGCTTCGAACGCGGCCGCACCCAGCATGACAGGCACGCGGCTACCGTCCCTCTTGAGGTACTCCTTCTGAAAGGTCTGCGCCCGCCCCGTCTCCGCGATCTCTCGCAGCGCGCGTTCGTCGCCCTCGCGCCATTCCGGCGGCGTCAGATCCGTCCAGCGCAATCGTTCCGTGACAAGATCGTCACGCTGGTATCCCACCATGCGAAGAAATGCGTCATTGGCCTCGAGAATCTCGCCACTTGCATTCCACAATATGATCCCGATGATGTTCGCGTCGACGAGGCGCCGAATTTTCTCTTCGCGCTTCGCAACGTCGCGGTACAAGCGGGCAATTTCCAGCGAAATGGCCGCCTGCGAGACCACCAGCCTCAGTACCGCGATGCGTGCAGGGGTGAACACGCGGGTAGTGAGATTGTTCTCGAGGTAAAGCGCACCGGTGAGCTTTGCCTGATTCATCAATGGTAGGCAGAGAATGGATCGAGTGCGATGTTGTCTAATGTAGGGATCCGCAGCAAATGAGGAATCTTCTACGGCATCGTCTAGGATGATGCTCTCCCGGGTCCGCAGGACGTAATAAAGAACGGACTCCGGCAGCGCTGCCGGAGTCACGGGCGCGTCGCGCAGGTGCACGGCGACCCTTTCGCCACCCGTCGTTGCCTCTGCGGCGATGCGTTGTTCGCCCTCTTCCGGAAGAATCAACAGACCTCGTTCAGCGCCGGCATGTTCGATCGCCGTACGCATGACCGTCTCAATCAGCTTATCGAGGACGATGTCTCCAGAGACCGCTTGCGACACCTTGATTACGGTCGCGAGATCGAGGTGTTCGACCGGAGTCGCGATCGTGCCCGTTGAACCGGACGCCAACTCTCCCGTTCTCAGGTGCGGATACGCCTGCTCGAGTTGCCGCACCTTTCCATCGGCCCGCCAACGCGAGTAGCAATAGCGAGCGTTTTGCAAATAGGCCTCGGCGATGACTTCGAATTCGCGCGCCGCGTAGAATCGCGCGGCGATTTCGTTGGCAAGGGCCTCAACGTGCCAGAAGCCATTTGCATGGGCCGAGCGGATGGCCAGTTGATAAAGGCGCATCGCATCAAAACTGCGGTTTTCGATCCGGGCGATCTCCGCGTCCACCAGCGCGGCGCGGCTCTCGAAATTCTCCGGGCAATGCTCGGCCCAGACCTTCAGCTGCCGGTGGTGCACAGTCAGAGTATTCATGTGCTCCGACCGCTCGCCGGACGCGGCGGAGTCGCAGCAGGCCGCGTGGGACAGCGCCCCGTAAAAATAATATTCGGCTTCCTCAAAGAATGACGTCGTGGTCCAGAGCAGCGTTTTCGCTTTCGCTGCGGAGTCCAAAGCCGTGACATGGTCGCCAGCAATACAGCGCGACTGCAACTTCCGGATCCAGTACCAGCAGGCAGCGAACGCCAGGCCTGGGTTACTGGAGAGATGGTCCTCGGTGCGATGCTCGTTGAACTGCCCGTCGTCAAGGCAGCCGAATGTCGGCGTCGAGCCGCGGAGCATCCGCATCAGCGCGAGTTGCGTCGTGATCAAGGCAAGACCGAACCGCGCCTTGTCGACGAACGCGAGGCCGTGTTCGGCTTCGCTTTGGACCTCGGGCAGTGGCCCACCGGCGAAGAGCTGGGCCGCGTTGAGATGGCAGCTCGCCCCGACTGCGAATACGGGATCTCCAATCCGGTTCGCTTCTTCAAACGAGCGGCGCAGCAGTTCCCGGCACGCCGCCACGTGTTTCATCCAGGGCATGACAAAATGCGCAAAACAAACTAAGGTTCGCGCCTCGAAACGCTTGAGCCCGCGCAGTCCGACGAGGTCATAGCCGAGTTGGCCGAATCGAAATCCGGCCTGGTAGTCGCCGAAGCGCGGTCCGGCAATCCTGGCGAGCTGGACATAGGCGAGACAGGAGGCATCACAGTTGCCGCGCTCTAGGCTGAGACTGATCGCCTTGCAGATCATCAGAGAAGCCAGGTTCTCATCCGTAAATACTGCTGGCGGCGTAAGCTTACTTAGAACGTCGAGAGCAGCCAGGGTTGCCGGATCCTCCATCAGCGGCAAATCAATTAAATCGTCGATGGTCCGATCCCTAAGCGCAGACCAAATGCGTTCGTATTCGCGTCGTACCTCGCTATCTTTCGGATGGGGAGTCCACGCGATACCAAAATGCCGGAGACAGTTGAGGCCGACGACAATGGCGCGGCTGCTCTGACCGAAGGTCGTGCAGACATCGATGTGCAAGCACGCGACGATGGCGTGTTCGACCGTTGTCGTGGCCCGGTTCGACAGTGTCGTCAGGCGCTCGTCCGCGATCGATAGCTGGCCGGTCAAGAATTCGCATTCGGCCCGGTTCAGTTCCAGCGCGAAGACTACCTCGCGCTGGCGGTCCCAACGATCCTCCGCCAACAACTCCAAGCCGAAATTGAGATAGGTGAGCGCCGAGGCATAGGCGCTGGACCCCTTGGCACGCTTTCCCGCTAGCAGGTTCAGCTCGACCAGTTGGTTCCGTTCTTCCTGCTGCGTGATTAGCGCAGCGCCTCGGTTGAGCTGGTTGACAATCTCGAAGATCGCCTCCTCGCGCTTCCCGGCGGGCGTTCGCTCGATGAGCAAGCGACCGAGCCGGAGATGGACTTCCGCGCGCATGGCTTCCGGAATCATCGAATAGGCGGCTTCCTGAATACGGTCATGCATAAACCTATAGGCACTCTCGAGACGCTCAACCAGTCCCTGACAGACGGCCCCCCAGAGATCTATATGGACCTGCTTCTCCGGGATTGCGAGGACTGTCGATAGTGTCGCAATCTCCGCAAGGTTGCCCATGCAAGCGAGTTGCTTCAAGGCCAGTTGTGTTTCGCTTGGCAGCCGGCTGAGTTTGCCGACCATCAGATCCACAACATTGTCGGTGAAACGCTTGGCCTGTATGCGATCGAGATCCCAGGACCAGCACACCAAGTCATGGTCGAAATGAAGCAAGCCCACGTCGGCGAGCGAATAGAGAAACTGGATCACGAAGAAAGGATTGCCAGCGGTCTTCTCATGCACCAGCTGCCCCAGCGGTGCGACGCGCGCAGGGTCGCCGTAGACCGCATCCCCGATCAACCGCCCGACGTGGTCAGCGGCAAGCGGTGCAAGCGCGATCTCCCGCACGTTCCCGCCAGCGTCCTTGATGACCTCCAGCTTGTGCATCAGCGGATGTGCGGCATCGACTTCATTGTCCCGATATGCGCCGATCACCATCAGGTACTGCAGATCGGACCGTGTCAGCAGATCCTCCAGCAAGTCGAGCGTCGCCGCGTCAAGCCATTGAAGATCATCGAGGAACAGTGCCAACGGATGCTCCGGCCGGGCAAAAACACCAATGAACCGGCGAAACACCAACTGAAAGCGGCTTTGCGCCAGCAGCGGTGCGAGCTCCGGCACCGGCGGCGGCTCCCCGATGATGAGCTTAAGTTCCGGGATCAAGTCGGTCATGAGTCGTGCGTTCGGTGCAATAGCTCCCAGCAACGCCTCGCGCCAGCTCGCCAGTTCGGTCTCCCGCATCCCGAGCAGTGGACGCACCAGGCTCTGTAGGGCCTGTATTAAGGTCGAGTAAGGAATGTTGCGCTTGTACTGATCGAACTTGCCGGAAGCAAAAATCCCCCGCGGCGGCACCAGCACCTTATGCAGCTCATTGACGACAGAGGATTTTCCGATGCCGGAGTATCCTGAGACCAGTACCAGTTCCGGTGCGCCGCCTGTGACCACACGGTCGAAGGCCGCGAGCAGCGCATCGACCTCGCGCTCCCGGCCGTACAGCTTTTCGGGAATCACCAGTCGGTCCGGCGTGTCGTGTTCCCCAAACGGAAACGCGTCGATCCGGCCATTGGTCTCCCAGCTGGCGAGGCAGCGTTGCAGATCCTGTTCGGCGCCGGCCGCAGTCTGGTAGCGCTCCTCGGCCGTCTTGGCGAGTAACTTCATGACGATGCGGGAGAGCGGCAGCGGTATCGACGCCAACCGCTCGCTAGGCGGCACGGGTTGTCGGGCGATATGGCAGTGCACCCACTCCATCGGGTCAGTCGCCGAAAACGGCAGCGCGCCCGTGAGGGTCTGGTAGAGCACGGTGCCGAACGCATAGAGATCGCTGCGCGAATCGATGGAACGATTCATCCGCCCGGTCTGTTCGGGCGCCATGTAGGCAAGCGTGCCAGCAATGGTTTCTGGCGGCTCAGGCGCCTGATGTTCGCGCAGCAGGCGCGAGGCGATGCCGAAGCCGGTGAGCCGCGCCCGTCCGTCCGGGCAGTTCACCAGGATATGAGCCGGCTTGAGATCTTTATGAACGAGGCCGCGCTGATGGAGTTGGCCCAGGGCCGCCGCAATGCCGACAGCGAAGCGCAAGACACGACCCACCTCCATCGGCGCGCCGAGCAGTCGCTCGAGCGGCTCACCGCCAGGATCCTCGAGCACCAACGAGGTCCGGCCGTTTTCGCGCAGAAGCTCCAGTGGCCTCACCGCCCACGCGCCATCGAGTTCGTCCTTCAGTTCAAATTCGTGCGCGAGGCGATCGAGGCTGACGGACGATGGATGGTCGGCCGCGGGCCGCACAACGAGAATACTGTCGGCGCCGCCGTTGCTCGGGTGCCAGCCTCGACAGAAGACGCGTTCGCCGTCTTCCCACAAAGTTTGAAGGTCTGGGCTGCTTCCCATCGGCATTGAAATCATGTGAGGGGACCATGTTGCATACTGGTGCAGGCTTCTGTCCTGCGCTGCTGCTGAGAGAACACCATGGACGTTCAGCGCAGCCACGCGACAGGATGCGCTCCTAAAGCCATTGCAACGTGGGCGTTTCCGCAACATCGAAGTTGTGGCACTAGCTGATTAGATTACACCGTGGCGCCCACGGCGCCAGCAGCATTGTGCTGACGCGTCCCTGAGGAGGGAGCAACATAACGGCGCGCTGACCTGCGAGCACGGACCTGGCGCGCCACAAGGGCCACACAAGAGACGGCTAGGCAAGTGGTACCAAAAGGGCGCCTCGCGTCGGCGTCGGCCCACGGCTGTCCGCTTCGTTGCTGTCAAGGGACAGTCATGCCGTTGCACTCGGATGGCAGAAAAGGGACGGCAGGAGTCCTCGCCGGCAGTCAACTTCTGAGCATTCTGACGATCGGCTTCGATATCACGAAGTTCAGCATTCAGAACCCGGTAACGGCCCCCGGCCCCATAGACCAAAAGTTCAGCGCAAACGCTTATAGAGCGGGTTCATCCCCGACCAGTCTTGGGTCGCAGGCTAACGAAGGATGCACAGGTTACGCTTGAGCACTAGGGAGAAATCTTCCCTGTGGAGATCAGCGTCCGCCACCTGCGCCCGAGCGCCCGAGCGGCTACGTGATGCATGGCAACAGCAACGACTACCGGTTGGAAGACGTGAGCCTGAAATCCTCATCGGCAAGGAAGGCTCCGAGCTGAAAATCTCGGGCCGCTAACGCCAGGTCAGACGCTAAAGATGGCGGGGCCGAAGCGGTTGAGTCTTAAGTCAAGGTCACCGCAAAATGCGCCTATGCAGTTTTGTCACATTACGATGCCATTGCGATAAGAAGGCTTATCGCTATAGCTGTGTTCGCAGCACAGCTTTCCGGGGTTTGGGGGGCATCGTCCTTTTGCAGCATATTGATACGGTCAGGCTTAAAAATGCGTTCCAGAACAATGTCTTAGTGATTATTCATTTTGCGCTGCACCGTCCTTTCGTTGCGAATTGGTACACAGTTGGTAGGCGCTGTCTCGCCAAAGTAAGCCGCCAGCCCGCGAAGCCCCTACGCAAGCACCTTGTAGTCCGTATAGCCCACGGCATCGCCGCCGAAGAAGGTTGCCGGGTCAGGTGAATTCAGCGAGGCGGCTAGGCGGATTCGCGCAGGAAGATCCGGGTTGGCAATGAACGGACGGCCGAAAGCGATGATGTCGGCCCGCCCCGAGGCCAATGCCTCCTGCCCCGTCTTGCCATCGTAGCCACCCGCGAGGATGAGCACACCGTGCCACGCTTCGCGCATCGACAGGATCATCTCGTTCCACCGTGGATCGGTGACCTCGTCCCTGACGTTACCGACCATCGCTGGTTCCACCAGGTGCAGATAGGCCAGCTGCCATTCGTTCAGGCGCCGTGCGATATACCCGAAGGTCTGCATGGGCGTCTCGTCACCCATTCCCATGAAGCGACCCATTGGCGTGAGTCGAACGCCAACGCGCGACGCGCCGATCTCGTTCGACACGGCTTCCACGACCTCAAGCAGCAAGCATGCACGATGCTTCAGACTGCCACCATAGGCGTCATCGCGATGGTTGCTGTTCGAATTGATGAACTGGTCCAGCAGGTAGCCATTCCCCGCATGGATCTCCACGCCATCCATGCCCGCTTCAATCGCGTTGCGGGCCGCATGGCGGTAGTCCTCCACGATGGCGGCGATGCCTTCGAGAGTCAACGCCTGCGGCGTCGGCACATCGCCCCATACACCCTTCCCTTCCTCATCGACGATGAACGTCTTTCCCGGAACGGGAAGCGCGCTGGGCGCAACAGGCAGAGCGCCGCCCGGCTGGAACGACTGATGCGAGACGCGCCCGACATGCCAGAGTTGCAGGAACATCCGGCCACCGGCTTCATGCACCGCATTGGACACGGCACGCCATCCGGCAATCTGTTCAATCGAATAGATGCCGGGTGTCCACGCATATCCCTGCCCCTGCGGCGAAATCTGCGTGGCTTCGGAGATGATCAGACCGGCCGATGCGCGCTGCCGGTAATACTCGACGTTCAGCGCCGTGGGCACGTTGCCAGGCTGACCTGCCCGCGACCGGGTCAACGGTGCCATGGCAATGCGATTCGGCAACTGGAGTGATCCGATCGAGATTGGCGAGAACAGCGATAGCATACGGTCCATGAGGATCTCCAAGAAAAGGGAAGGAGCGCCGCAAAGGCGCCCCGTGGTAATTAGGGAGCGATCAGGTTCTTCAGCCGCTCGCCCGCCAGCGGCATGTCGCGCAGACGGTGACCCGTGGCATCGAACAGTGCATTGCCGATGGCGCCGGCCGTCGGCCCCATTGCCGCTTCGGCCACCCCGAGGAACGGCATGCCCGGGCGGTCGATCAGGTGCACGTTGATCTGCGCAGGCACAGCAGAGAAGCGCAGGATCGGATAAGTGCCCCAGTCGAAACTGCGGATGCCCTGCGGATCGAAACGCAGCTGCTCGTAGAGACTCCAGCTTGCCGCTTGCAGGATGCCGCCCTCGATCTGGTTGCGCACACCATCGGGATTGACGATCTGACCACAGTCCACCGCCACCTCGGCGCGTTCAAGCTTCACCTGCCCCGTATCGCGTTCGACCGATATCTCCACGGCCATCGCCACATACGCCATCAGGTTCTTGTACTTGCCGAACGCAAAACCCACGCCGTGTCCCGGCTTGCGCGCGGAGCGTGGCCAGCCGAAGCGCTGTGCTGCCAGGCGGATGACATCGAGCGCGCGCGGATCGTCCATATGTCGGATGCGGAAGGGCACGGGATCGATGTCGGCCGCATGCGCCAGATCGTCCATGAAGGTCTCGATGGTGAACACGTTCATGTGCGCGCCGAGCGAACGCATGGCCGAGGTGCGCAAGGGCATCGTCGGCGAGAAGTTGTTGACGATGTGGCGCGTCGGCAGGCGATAGAGCGGAATCGCGTTGCGATCACCGCCGCCTTCGGGCTGCATCATCGGCGTGGATGGCGCGGGTGTGAATGGCTTGGCGAGCAGTGTCGCTGGTAGCAATCGCCCTGCGCTAACCACCCGCTCGTTGTGCGAACTGCTCCACAGCGCGTAGTGCCAATCGACGATGGTGCCGTCCGCCGAGAGCGATGCCTTGACCTGCGTGACCATCGCGGGCGTGAAGTGGTCCCAGAGGTTTTCCTGATCGCGCATCCACTGCACGCGCACCGGTTGACCGGGCAGCGCACGGGCGAGCAGCGCGGCGTGCGCTGCGGCATCGTCGGCGGGGTTGTGACCGTAGCAGCCGGAACCTTCCACGTGCACGCAGCGGATTGTCTCCTTGGGCATCGACAGCATTTCAGCCAGGCCATCGCGCAGCGGATAGACGCCCTGCGAATGCGTCCAGACAGTGAGCATGCCGTTGTCGAGATGACCGACCGCACAGGACGGGCCAATCGAACCATGCATCAGGTAGCGCTTGGCGTACGTGGCAGACAACGTCTTCACAGCAGGCGCCATGGGCGCGCGCTGATCCGCGATCACGATGTGCTCGGTGCTGATCTGCTTGAGCTGCGTGTTGACCTGATCCGGCGCGGGCAGTGTGCGGCCCGGGCCCCATCGGCATCCCGCCGACAGCGCGCGTTGTGCGAGCACGGCCTGCCATTCACGTCGCGCCACGACGGCGAGCATGTTGCCGTCGCGGACGATGGCGACAAAGCCCGGCGTCGCCCGTGCGGCGGCCTCATCGACGGAGAGCAACTGCGCACCATAGCTCGCGGGCAGCACCACGCGCGCATGCACCATGCCAGGCAGCTTCATGTCCTGGACATAACTCGGCCCGCCCGTGACCTTTCCCGGGATGTCTACGCGATGCATCGATGTGCCGATTACCTTGAACGTCGACGGATCGCGCAACGGCGACGTGGGCGTAGCTACCACGTGCAGGTTCACGCGTGGCAGCAGTTCCGCGAAGGTCAGCGCGCGTCCATCCGCCGCGACAATGCGCGCATCGCTCGTCTTGAGCGTGGACGGATCGACGCGCCACGTTCGCGCGGCGGCATCGACCATCAGCCCGCGCACCTGCGCGGCGGCGTTGAGCAGAGCGCTGCCGCTATCGGCCATCGTATGGCTGCCAGCGGTCAGGCCTTCGTCAGGCGAGCGCGCAGTGTCGGCGGTCAGGAACGTCATGCGATGCGGCGAGATCTGCAGTTCCTCGGCGGCCACCTGCCATAGCGCCGTACGGATGCCGGTGCCGAGTTCCACCTTGCCGGTGTAGACCGTGACGTGGTTGTCTGGCGCGACCTTGATCCATGCATCGAGATACGGATTGGTCTTCAGGCTGCCGGCGAGCTTCATGTAGCCCCGCCCTACGGTCACGGCCGCGCCTTCATCGGCAAGCACCATCTGCGCCAGCGCATCGCGCCCCGGCAACAGCGAGAAGCCAACGACGAGCGCGCCGGACACCATGAAGGCACGGCGGCCTGGGTTGTGCAGCGTCTTGATGGAATCGTCGTGGCTCATTGCGCTGCCTCCGCCACACGTCCACTCGCCGCACCCGACGCCGCACGGATCGCGGCGAGGATGCGCATGTGGGTGCCGCAACGGCACAGGTTCGGCTCCATGTGCGCGCGGATCTCTGCGTCGGTGGGATGTGGGTTGCGATCAAGCAACGCCTGCGCGCGCATCACCATGCCTGCGATGCAGTAGCCGCACTGCGCGGCCTGATGGTCAATGAACGCCTTCTGCAAGGGCCCCGGCTTCTCCGCCGTGCCGAGGCTTTCGATCGTGCGCACGGGGCGCTTGCCGATAGCGGCGACCGGTGTCACACACGAGAACGTGGGCTTGCCATCGACAATGACCGTGCAGGCGCCGCACTGGCCCATGCCGCAGCCAAACTTTGCACCATTCAGACCCAGGTCTTCACGCAAGGCGTAGAGCAGCGGCGTGCCAGGGTCGATGTCGAGGGTGTGGCTGACGCCGTTGACTGTGATGTGGATCATCGCGATGCATCTCCCTTGCGGATATCTGCCACCGCCCGCGGCACGTTCTGCCACGGCGATAGCTTCGTGTAAGTGGCGCGCAGGTACATCGCCAGATCGGCGATCTGCGCATCGTCGAGCGACTCGCCGAACGCGGGCATGTAGTGCATGGGCTGCTCGCCCTGCCATGGCACGCCGAGTAACATCATCTGGATCACGTTGCGCGGCGTACTCGCCAACACGGCGCTGCTGGTAGCCAGTCTCGGACGGTCGCCTACGCTCTGCATGGGCGACTTGTCGCCATGGCACGACGCACACGCGCCGTTGAACAGCACTGCACCACGTGCGATGGATTGCCTATCTGCATCTGTTGAAGTGGTAGCTGCCGGATGATCCACGGGCTGTTGCAGCGAGAACAGGTAAGTCGCCATGGCCTGTACATCGGCAAGCGGCACGGTGGCCAGTTCCTGCGTGACAGGCAGCATCGGACCTGCCGCCGCGCCATGGCGCGCCGACATGCCGGTGCGCAGATACGTCACAAGGTCGGCCTCGCTCCACGGCGCACGCGCATTCGCCAGCGTCACCAACGAAGGCGCGACCCAGCCATCGACTACGCCGCCGTGTAACGACTTGCCCCAGCTTTCCGCGCCAATCGGATTGAGCGGGCTGTGGCACGCTGCGCAATGGCCGAGCCCGGCGACGAGTTCACGCCCACGGTTCCAAGCAACGCTCTGCACGGTATCTGGCGCTTCGCGACCGGTGCGCAAGAACAGCACGTTCCAGAACGCGACGAGCGCGCGGAAATTCAGCGGGAAAATCAGGTCGTTGTCCGTCGTCTTGGCGACTACGGGATCGCGCCGCATCAGGAAGGCATACGCAGCGGCGATATCGTCATCGGACATCCGCGTGTAGTGCACGTACGGAAACGCGGGATAGAGCTGATGGCCGTCGCGTGCAATGCCGCGACGCAGCGCACGCTTGAAGGCGTCGAGCGACCACGTACCGATGCCGGTCTCTGCATCGGGCGTGATGTTGGTCGTGTATAGCGTGCCGAACGGCGTGGCCAGCGGCAAACCGCCGGCATAGGGCTTGCCACCTGGTGCGGTGTGGCAGACCGCGCAATCGCCGAGCGCCACCACACGTGCGCCGCGCAAGGCGAGTTCGCGGTCGATGGTTGACGGTGCGGGCGGTTGGATCGGCGCGATGGCCGGCTCCCACGTCAGCCATGCCGCCACGGCTACGCCGACCACGGCAACGGCCGCGCCGGCAATCAGGATGGGCTTCCATCGGAATCGGGACAACATGTGGTGGACCTCCGCCAACTTTTTCTCTGGGTTGCGGCAATCGTAGAAAACACGGGGAAGGCGGACAACTGGCGCGTAGTCGAGCGCGGCTCACACCATGGTATGGGCTCGGATAAACCAATCCCTTGGAGACCAGCGCCCGTGATCACTCCAGCGTGCGATGCAGAAATCCCTGGCGTTGCCCGAAAGTGCGATGCGGTGGTGTGCCCAGGGGACGAAGCCCAACACATACCTCCGTCGCCACAATTCAACGGCGCGAGGTCGCGATCAACGCCGCCAGCGCCAGCAGCGCCATGCTGCCTCCCGCCACGACAATGCCGTGCCATCCGAAGCGTGTGTAAAGCGAGCTTGCGAGGGCAGAGCCTGCCGCACCACCCACGAAGATCGCCGTCATGTAGAGCGCGTTCAGGCGCGCACGGCTGGCCGCATCCAGTGCGTAGATGGCCCGCTGGCCCAGCACCATGTTCATCTGCACGGCAAAGTCGAGCAGGATGCCGGTGACTGCGAGGCCGATCACCGCACCGCTACCGCTTGTCAGTCCCGGCAGGAAGCTCAGCGCTGCAACACTCATTGCCGCAAACGAGGCGACGCGTGTATGTCCGGCATCCGCCAGCCGTCCAGCAATGGGCGCTGCCACGGCACCCAGCGCACCAACCAAAGCGAACATGCCGATCTGGGATTGCGAGAGGCCATGTTGCCCAGCCAGTTCCAGCGGGACCGCGGTCCAGAACAGGCTGAACGCGGCGAACATAAGACCCTGGAACAGCGCACGCTGACGCAGCAGCGCATAGTGGGCGAGCAGATGCCAAAGCGACGCCAGCAAAGTGCCATAGGTGGCGCGATGTTGCGGCACGCGACGCGGCAGGGTCATCACGATTATCCCGACGGTCAGCAACGTCAGGGCAGCTGCGATCACGAATACCGCGCGCCAGCCCAGCCATTGCGCCGCCATGCTCGAAAGCGGGCGCGACAGCAGGATGCCTGACAGCAGGCCGCCCATGATCGTACCGACGGTGCGGCCACGCAACGCCTCCGGTGCGAGGTGCGCCGCGAGCGGAATCAGGATCTGCACGCTCACAGAACTGAGCCCCAGCAGCAGCGAGACGAGCAGGAAGACAGTCGGCTGCGACGACAAGGCCGCACCCGCGAGGCTGGCAGCGGCAGCCACTCCGCTGATGGCCAGCAAGCGGCGGTTCTCCAGCAAGTCGGCGAGCGGCACGAGGAAGAAAAGCCCGACCGCGTATCCAATTTGCGTCAGCGAAACAATGACGCTCGCGCGGTCAGTAGAGAGTCCGATCGCAGGGGCGATCAGCTCGATAATCGGCTGGGCATAGTAGAGATTCGCCACCAGGACGCCGGCGCAGAGCGAGAACAGCGCGACGAGCGCGGGTGACATCGGCGACACCGTTACACTGCCAGCGGGGGTGGGAGAGGCTTGGGTAGACATAGCTCCGGTTCCTGAAAGGGAATGACCGGAGGTTAGTTGTCAGGCGACGTTGCGGGAATCGCAACGCGGCGCAACACAGCGTTGCGCGCAGGGCAAAGGGGCGGATTGACCGCTGCTTATTGCGCAGCGGGCCTTGCCTGGCCGGTCGGCCCTGGCAGCGACGACAGGAACTCAAGGAAAGTCGCCACACGGCGCGATCCGAGATGATTCCGAAGATAGCGCGCGGTAAAGACCGAACTGGACTCGTTGGGCGCCACGTCCCACGACACGAGCAACGTCACCAGCGTTCCCTCGGTATGTGACATCCTGTACGAGCCAGTCTGGCAACAGTCCCACGCCCAGACCCGTCAACACCGCATCCCTCAACACTTCGATGTTGTTGCTTCGAAGGCTGCCGTTGACGGGCACCACCACCTTGTGCGCGTCTTGTCGAATCGTCCAGGCCTGATCACGGCTGGCGCATTTCAGCCTGCCGGGCCAACGACGCCGAGTCGCGAGAGAAAGTCAGTAGGACGGCAAGCGGGAAATCCGCTACTGCGCAAGGCATTGATCGATAAGAAGAATTCAGATCAAACCGCCAGATTTTGCATGGAACGTACGATGACCCCGAAATGAAAGATTTCTCCGGCGGATGTGAAGATTTCCGAGAAATGGGGATTCGGCGCCATTTCCGGTGACCTGCTTGGCATACTCGCCGGACGAGCGAGCCGGCAAGTAACCCAACCCATGGCATGGCGGCAGACTGGCATCGCGCCCGCCCCCACGACAGGAGCATTGCAATGGATCGACGCCAATTCCTGGTTTCAACCGCTGGCGGTGCCCTTACCGCCACGGCGGGCACGCCGGCTGAAGCCCAACCTTCGGGCGCTGTCGCCGCGCAGGGAAGTCGCGAGCCCCTGGGCGGCCAGCCTCCGCCGGGCGCCACTCCATCCGTCAAGGATTTCGACTACCAGATCAAGTACCACCGCGCCTTCGAGGCCGTGCTCTGGAACATGCCAGCGATTGCGATCTATTCGTTCCGCCGCGCGGCCTTCACCGACCTCGGGATGAAGGACAACGACATCATCACATACTCCGCAACGGCTACACCACGGCTGGAAGCCATCACGGCCAACAGCTCGACGCCCTATATCGCGGCCTACACCGACCTGCGCAAGGGCCCGGTGGTGCTGGAGGTTCCGAAAGCGGGGCCTGATGGCAGCCTCTACGGCCAGGTGGTGGACGCGTGGCAGTTCACGATTGCCGACGTGGGGCCTTCCGGTATGGACAAGGGCAAGGGCGGCAAGTACCTCTTTACGCCGCCGGGCTACAAGGGCCAGATCCCGAAGGGATATCTCCACGTGGCGTCGCCCAACTACCGTATTGCGTTCGCATTCCGTTCGGTGCGGGCATCAGGAAAGTCTGTGGAAGACGCCTTCCATTATGCGCAGCGGCTGCGCATGTACTACCTGTCCGAGGCGGCCAGCCCGCCTCGCCAGCGCTTTGTCGACCCAGCCAACCAGCGCTATCCCACTCTGCCGTTCTATGACGAGCGGCATTTCGCCGACATGCACGAGATCATGAGCGTGGAGCCGGTGCGGGAGCACGACAAGGTCATGATGGGAATGCTGACCTCGCTGGGGATCGAGCGGGGCAAGCCGTTCACGCCTGACGACACCGCGAAACGGGCCATGCACAATGCGGCGATCGATGCCTGGTTCTTCCTGCAGCAGTGGTTCGACACTGAAATGGTGAAGCGCGTGTATTGGCCGGACCGGCACTACGTATCGCTGCTGCAGACCGACGCTAATCGCCGCTTCAACTTCACCTACGACGACCGGATCGACCTGATCGAACGCGCCGCCGAGTATTTCTGGTGTACCTACATGCCCAAGGTACTTTCCGATGCGCCGGCAACGCAGTACTTGATCGCCCTCTCGGACAAGGACGGCAAGCTGCTCGAGCCTGGAACGCTCTATAAGCTGGACGTCCCGCCTGACATGCCCGTCAAGCAGTTCTGGGCGCTGACCGTCTACGACCGCGCCACATTCTCGTTTATCTACAGCGATTCCAATCGCACAACGCTGTCCTCATACGATCTCGACAGGATGAAGCGGAATCCCAATGGCGGCGTGACCCTCTACGTGGGCCCGAGGCCACCAGCCGGACTGGAGTCAAACTGGATTCCAACCGAAGGCAAGCGGCCGATGCCGACGATGCGCTTCTATGGCGCAACGGATGCCCTGAACAAGAAGACCTTCAAACTGCCGGACTTTGAGATCGTCAAAAGCTAAGTGTCTCTGCGCGATCTCGCCGCACGAGGAAGGGGCTGCAGCACAACTGCGGCCCGTTCGATCATCAGTCACAACTGAAAGCCTTTACTTGCCGGCACGGTCCATCTGCGGCAACTTCCACGCGCCAGAAATGACTTCCTCCTTGGGCTGATAGATGCGCAGGATCGCGTAGAAGGGACCGCTCGGAGAAGGCAACCAGTTGGTGCCCTCCGCGGGCTTGCGTGGCGAAACGGTGACCGAGAAGCTACCGTCGCCGTTCTTGCGGATGCCGGGCGTATCGCTGCCGAACTTGTACCGGTTGAGCGGATTCTCGATCAGCATCTTGGTCTTGGCGTCGTAGATCGTGAGCGACCAGAATGCGTTATTTGGCGGTTCGCCCGAGAACTTGACGACATAGTCGTTGGCGCCGTCGAGCGGCTTGCCTTCGCTGTCCGTGTAGCGGATCGGATAGACAGCTTCGTTCTCGCCTTGGCCGCCAAGGTACGGGCCAGCCACTACCGCCCGTAGGGGGTAGTTGTAACCAAAGCTGTCCATGCCTCGAACATAGTTCCACCCTTGCCGGACCTGCGAAGCCTGCGACACGCCGGATACCGCAATGAAGGGGCCATCATTGATCGCGCGAAGCAGTCCCTTGCGCTGGTTGTCATTGAGCTTTCCCGGGTCGAATCCTTTCGCGGTCAGCCCGATCCGCGAAAATTGCTCGGCAAGCGCCTTGTCTTCGGTGCGGATGGGGTTGTCCTTCAGGGCCGCGCCCAGTTGGCGATAGAAGCCGAGAGGATCGTTGCCGATGTCGGGCAACGAAGCCAGCGTTGCGCTGGGGGCCTGCCAGTTCTTCTGACCCATTGCCGCCAGCGGCCGAAGGTCGAACGCATCTTGCAGCGCATGGATCTTCTTCATGTCCTCGCCAGCCGATACGCGCATGCGGCCCCACAGCCAGACCTTGCTCGTTGC
Source organism: Cupriavidus pauculus (assembly GCF_022179805.1). Lineage (GTDB taxonomy): Bacteria > Pseudomonadota > Gammaproteobacteria > Burkholderiales > Burkholderiaceae > Cupriavidus > Cupriavidus pauculus_E. Next base: position 38,487 of record NZ_BPUO01000005.1, read on the forward strand.
CACATCCAGGCGCTTGACGCCCGCTGGCAGCGCCCCCTTCCAGCCGGGTGGCACCAGCGCATAACGGGCTGCCTTGGTTCCGGTGGTGCGACGGCCAATGTAGTGCTGCAATTCCTGCCACATGTTGAAGACATCGACAACGTAGTAACGGTTACCCACTTCCGGCACCGACAGGATGTACGGTCCGTTGGACAGATCGACCACGGCGCTCAGGTACGTGGTGTCATTGTTAGCCGTAGGCATATCCAAGGCCGAAGGCGTCGCCAGCTCACGCGCCCAGCCAATGCGGTTCAATGGAGCGCGATAGCTCGTGGCAGGCTTCGGATTGGGCACGTCGGTGTATTCACGCGCCACGCGCTCCATCCGGACCAGCGGGTAGCCCCATACATAGGCGGAAAGGCCGAGTTGGTAGGCATCCAGCTCCTCCCCCTTCGCCACGTTCTCCGGGGTGCCCGCAGTATCCAGAAGCGGGTCCGGCCAATCCTTTGCCACGGCTGCTGGCGCTACCGCGCACGACATGGCGCCCAAGACAAGACATGCAAAGATCTTTCGTGGAAGGGTCATCGGAGGTCTCCAGAAACAAGGCTGGTTCAGGCGAGCAAGGCACTATGCACAACACCGATATCGTGTAGCAATTATTTTGCCAGGGGGCCCTCCAATCAAAGATTTCAGATCAACTTCTGAAATATTGAAAGCGATCGAACTCCCGCAGGCACCGCGATGAAAATGGACCACGAGGCGGACAGCCTCCGTGGTCCCGAAGACTCCCTGCGGGCTCCAGCGGCGCTCTTGCGGAAACGGAGAAATCAGTCCCCTCTAAAACCTGTGCCGCACGCCCACGGCCACGCCAAGCATCGAACTCTGCCCGTTGGCCAGCGCGTAGCTCGTGCCCAGCGACAGCGAGGTGGCGTAGACATTCGCCACCGAATCGAAGGTCAGGCCGGCATTCTTCGCGTAGGCGGCCGTCAGGTACACGTCGGTCCGCTTGGAGAATGCATAGTCGGAGATCAGCGCGACTTGCCACGGATTGGCCAACTGGGTGTTGCCGTACAGGTCCTTGAGGTTGTCGTAGTTGTACTCGACCGACAGGGAAATCGCCTGCGTCGCCTGATAGGTGGCGCCCGCCCAGTAATAGTCGTCCCGCTGGATCAGGTTGCCGTCCTGGCCCTTGTTCTGGCCCCAGCGGTAGCCGCCCATCACCTTGAGCGTCGGGCCGAACGTATAGCTGGCGCCGACCGACGCCTTCTTCACCGTTCCGCTACCCGTGCCGATGGTCGGACTGAACTGGTCATAGCCGGCCGTCACCGCGAGCGGGCCAGCACCGTAGACCAGCGCCGCGCCATAGGCCGAATCGCGCCGGAACTGTCCCGGCACCTCGCCATTGCCGCCGATCGGCGTGGCCACGCCCACCGTCGCCGGCAGTGCCAGCCCGGTGCCGAACGACCAGTGCGCCAGCGCCGTCAGCGGGCCGAACTGGCCCGTGTACTTCACCGTGTTGTCCTCGCGGAAGTTGGCCCCCGCCATGAAGGCGACGGGCTCGTACTGCGTGGCGTAGGCCATCGGCACGAAGTTGGCCAGCGCCTCGAACATCGACGTGTACTGCCGTCCCAGCGTGACCTGTCCATAGGGCGACGCCAGGCCGACAAATGCCTGCCGGCCGAACAGGCGGCCACTCTGCTGCAGCGTGCCGGTGTCGAGGTTGAACCCGCTCTCCAGCACGAACAACGCAGACGTCCCGCCGCCCAGGTCCTCCGTGCCGCGAATCCCCCAGCGCGATCCGGCATAGCCGCCAGAGTCCATGCGCACCACGCCATGCGCTGGCCCCGGATTGAAGCCATTGGCGGCGGTCGGCACGGCGCCGACATGGCTGGCGTACTCGGCGTTCACATCCGCCACGCCATACAGCGTCACGCTGGATTGCGCGTGGGCGCTCCCCGCGCCGGCCAGCATCGCTGCTAGCGCTACGATCGATTTCCTCACTCCTGTCTCCCCCTTGTGGGTTGTAAATGACCGCCGCCCGTTGGATCGGACGTGACGGTATAAACGGGCACTGGAATGCCCGGTTGCTGCAACGCCTGCCTGATGAATGGAATCGTTGGGTTCGACGTCAGCCGGCGGCCGATTGGGTGCCCGACCCCGAGGCACGGATGGCCGTGCCCTTGTCGCGCAGCGCGCGCACCGACTTCCCCGGATCAATCGCCATGGCGCCGACGATGCCGCCTAGCACCATCAATGCGCCGCAGAAGGCGAAGCCGGCCTGATAGCCTGCCGCGCCCGCAATGCCCTCGATGAAGAACGCCGATACCAGCGGCGCCAGCACGCCGGCAACGGAAGCGATGGAGTTGTCGATGGCGAGGATGGCCCCGCGCTGCGCGCCAGGCGTCACTTCCGCCAGCATGGCGGGTCCCAGCGAGTAGATCGTCGGCGATACGCCCACGGCCACGCCGATCAGCGCCACGCGCCAGATCGGTGCAAGGTCCGTCGCCCACAAGGCGATGAAGGCGCCGCCTGCCAGCAACAGCGTGGCGGCGGAGAACAGGCCGCGGGCAGCGCGCGATGTGGCGCCGCGCTTGAGCATCCTCTGGGCGAACCAGCAGCAGCCGATGACCGTCGGCATGCTGATCGCGACGATCACGGCATACAGGCGGCCCGCCTCGATGCCCGAGTAGCCAAGCCCGCGCTGCAGATACGCTGGCAGCCATGTCAGGGTCAGCGCAAGCCCCCAGTACGCCACGAAATGCAGGAGGAAGCAGGCCATCACGGTGGGGTCCGACATCAGCCGGGCATAGGGCAGGCGCGCTTCGGTGCCGGCCGTCTCGGCCCCCGCTTCCCTTGTCTCGATGTGGCCCTCGCGGCCAAGCAGCATCCACAGCAGCGCCCAGACCAGCCCGACGGCCGACAGCACGTAGAAGTTTGCCCGCCAGCCCCAGTGCAGGGTGATCTGCGGAATCACGATGCCGGCAATCAGCAGCCCGACACTGCCGCCCTGCGAGAAGAACGCCACCGGCACATTGCGCCGGTCGTCGGGGAACCACTTGTAGGCGGCATGAACGGCCACGGGGAATGCCGGGCCTTCGGCGATGCCGAGCAGCACGCGCGACAGGATCAGCACGGCCACGCTCGACGACATCGCCAATGGAATCTGGAAGACCGACCACGCGAGTGCCATGACCAGCAGCATCGTCGTCGTGGCGACGCGATTGGCCATGAAGCCGCCTGCGATGCCGGCGACAGCAAATACCCAGAAGAAGCTGCTGGCCACCAGCCCGAACTGCGAGGGCGTCAATTGCAGCGATTCCATCATCGGCACGGCCAGCAGGCCGATGACGATCTTGTCCAGGAAGTTCACCACCATGAATAGGAACAGCAGCACCGCCGTGCGCCACGCTCGCGCGGGCTCGTAGATTGGGGTCATGTTGTCTCCGAGATATTGTGTTGGGTTGGAGTGGCCGTCTTGGCGCGGCCTGTCTTCGCTGAATGTGCCCCGTGTTGCCCGTGTTGCCCGCTTTGGCCGTATCGGGCCGTTGCGGCTCAGCCCCGCGCGGGGCCGAGGATCATGTCGGCCGCCTTCTCGCCGATCATGATCGACGCCGCATTGGTGTTCGACGAACACATGGTCGGCATGATGGAAGAGTCCACCACGCGCAAGCCGGCCACGCCGTGCACGCGGAGCTGGTTGTCCACCACGGCCATCGGATCGCTCCCCATCTTGCAGGTGCCGATCGGATGCCAAGACGTCTGTCCCGATGCCTTGATGTAGTCCAGAAGGCCGGCGTCATCGCGCACGTCGGCGCCGGGCCGGGTCTCGCGTGCCACGTAGCCGGCCAGGCCCTGTTGCTGCGATACCTTGCGCGACAGCCGCAGCGCTTCCAGCATCGCGTGCCGGTCGCCTTCGGTATCGAGATAGCGCGGCTCGATCACCGGGGCCTCGTGCGGGTCGGTGCTGCGGATATGCAGATGGCCGCGCGAATCGGGCCGCAACTGGAAGAACCCCACCGCGAAGCCTGGGAACGGATCGAGGCCGAAGCCCCGGCCGGCGTAGCGGTCCGCGCCGGTCAGGTGGTGAAGCTGGATTTTGACGGCCGGTCGTTCCTTCAGTTCGGCGGTACGTGCCAACGCATGGACCGTGGCGGAAGGCGTGGCCATGATGCCGCGCCGCGTCATCAGGTAGCGCATGCCCATCCAGCCCTGCCGCAGCGGGCTGCGGACAATCTCGTTGAGCGTGATCGGCTTGGTGCATGCGAACGTGATGCGCGCCTGCAGGTGGTCGATCAGGTTTTCTCCGACGCCGGGCAGATGATGGCGTACCGGGATGCCAAGCGCCTGCAACCGCGCCCCGTCGCCGATGCCGGAAAGCTCCAGCAGTTGCGGCGACTTGATCGGCCCCGCACTGAGGATGACCTCGCGCGTTGCCATGGCACGGCGCCGGACGCCACCCTGCTCGTATTCGACGCCGACGGCACGCTGTCCGTCGAAGACCAAGCACGTCCCGATCGCCTCCGTCGCCAGCACGAGATTGGCCTGCGGCCTGCCGCGCAGGTAGCCGACAGCCGTGCTGCAACGCCTGCCGCCACCGGTCGACAGTTGCAGGTAGCTCACCCCCTCGTAGACGCCACCGTTGTAGTCGCTGGCTGCGGGAATGCCCGCCTGCTGGCACGCCTGCACGAAGGCATCGCTGAGCGGATTCGGGTGGACCTTCGACACCGACGACACGCTGATCGGCCCACTGCGGCCGCGCGCGTCGTCCTGCCCGCACGCGGTGTTCTCCAGGCGCTTGAAGTACGGCAGCAGCGATGCGTAATCCCAACCCTGGTTGCCGAGTGCGGCCCAATGGTCGAATTCGGCGGGTTCGCCGCGCACGAAGATCATGCCGTTCACCGAACTCGACCCGCCGGGCAGCCGGCCGCGCGGCCAGTAGATCTTCTGTCCGGCAAGCTGGGGCTGGGCCTCGGTCTGGAAAGGCCAGACGTAGTCGGGGTTGAGCAGCAGCTTGGCAACGCCGAGCGGCACCGTGACCCAGAAATCCTTGTCGCGCGGCGCGCCGGCTTCGAGCAGCAGCACCTTGCCCTGGCCACGCTCGGCCAGGCGGGTGGCCAACGTCGCACCGGACGAGCCAGCACCCACCACGATGTAGTCGTACGTATCTGCAACCTGGGAAGTCACGTCATGCCCCTTCAATACGCTGCGTACCAGACGCCGAGTTGCTCCGCCTCGGCGCCCATGCGCTGGAACTGCCGGTCCGGCATCTCCGGCTGCGGCTTCGCCGGTCCGAACTGCGGCGCCTCCGGCTCGGTTTTCAACACGACGAATACGGGGCCGCTGGCGTCGAGCAATGCGGGCAGCGCGTCGCCAAGCGCCGCGGCGTCGTCGAAAACTTGCGCGCTCGCGTAGCCGGCGGCCAGCGCCATGGCGCGGAAGTCCACGTCATGCCCGCCGGGCACGGGAAGGTTGGAGGCGCCGGCAAACTGGGCCCCGTTCTGTACGACAAAATGGAGCAGGTTGGTGGCGCCGGCATCGGCGACGGTGATCAGCCCGCCGAGCTGCATCAGGAGGCTGGCGTCGCCGTCCACCACGATCACGCCGTGGTCCGGCCGCGCGAGTGCCAGCCCCAGACCGAGACTCGCGGCGCCGCCCATCAGCGGCACCGAACTCAGGCGGCGTTCGGTCACGCCGAGCATGTCGAAGGCGAACATCGCCCCCATCGTCGCCACGATCACGCGCCCGCCGCGCGCTTGTGCAATGGCCTTGCAGGCTTCCACGATTCGCATGGTGTTCTCCTTCAGTGCCACGCCACGGGGCGTCCGACGATCAGCGCCGCGGCGCCCCGACGGCTCTGCGCCGCGTCATAGGCGGCCGCCACAGCCACCAGGTCGGAAGCCTGTTCCAGTTGCCAATGCGGCACATTGAGGGTATCTAAGATCGGCTCCAGCAGATTGACGACACGCCGGCGCGACTGAATGCTCGGCTGCGCGAAGTTGTCGGTTTCGCGGCCGAACTGGCCGATCAGGAAGACAGTGGGAATGCGCGCGTCGAGCGCCACGGCGCGGATGGTGTTGATGCATGCGTAGAGACCCTGGTTCTGGATCACGACGAGCGGCCGCTTGCCGGCAATCGTCAGGCCCGCCGCTACGCAGACGGCCTGGTCCTCGTTGCACGTGCGGACCAGCGCCATCCCGCCTTCGCCGCGCTCCACGGCCTGATGCAGTGCAAGCTGGACGAAGTCCGGCACTGTGACAAAATGACTGACACCCGCCCCCCGCAATGCGGCAAGATAGGCGGATGCGCCAATGCCAAGATCGTCGGCCATTGCTGTCTCCTGGAATTCTGTGAATGTGCCGGCGATTCTAGGGAGGCGCGTCCCTCAAATCTGTAAAGAACATGACAGAATCCGCTCGGCCCTCGCACCGTGCCCTGGCCTCCGCCGTACTGAAACGCGTCAGCTGGTTCAGCACCTGCAAGCCGGAAACCCTGGAAACGCTGCTGGACGAAGGACAGGTCAGGCTGCTCAGACGCGGCGAAGTCCTGACCCGACGGGGGGAGCCGGTCGAGCACCTCTGCCTGATCGTCGATGGTGTGCTGGAGGTCAGCGCCACCACACCGACCGGCAAGCGGCATGTGGCACGCTATCTGGAACCGGGCCAGTTGATGAACCTGATCCCGGTGCTGGATGAGCAAGGCGCCATCCATGACGCCGTGGCCCATGAAGACACCGTCGTCCTGCTGCTCGGCAAGGCACTGGTCCAGCGGACGCTGGCCAGCGAGCCGGAGCTTGCCCTGGCGCTCATGCGACTGCTTTGCCTGCGCTCCCGCCTGACCTACCTGAACCTTGCCGAGAGTTCGCTAGCCACGCTGCGTGCGCGTTGCGCGCGAACGCTGCTCCACATGGTGGACCCCTACGGAATGCCACGCACGGACGGCGTGTCGATTTCGCTGAAGCTCTCCCAGGACGAGTTCGCCGACATGGTGGGCCGCTCGCGCCCTATCGTGAACAAGGAACTCAAGCAGCTTGAGCGCGACGGCGTCATCCGCATTACCTACTCGCATTTCCTGGTTCTCGACGTGACAGCATTGAGCGCGATCGCTGCCGAAATGTGAGGGCGCTCGCGGTGGGAGCGATTGATCCCGAATGGCTGAATTCAACAGGGCAAGCGCCATTCCGAGACATGTCTGCGAATGGCGGAGTCATTGAGCCGGTGCGACGGCGAACCCTGAGTATCCGCTTGAGCGCAAGCGCACCTGTGGACTCGAAGCTGACTCCGCAATCGTCTTGGCGTTTGGGTCGGCGTATTCGTAGCCCACAGGTGCATGTCCCGCCTTCACTGGCAGCTTCGCTGCCAATCCCAAAGTATCGATGAAGGCGGGGCGGACTACCTATAAAGGGGCGCGTAACGCTGATTGAGCTTTGCTGCGCCTGTGAATGAGGGTCGACGACCGAGTCCGGCCATTTTGCGTCGCTCGTGACCCCGGCCATGAACGGCCGGCCTCGGATTTGTAACGGCCGTTCCACCACCAGTTTTTTCAAGAATGTTGACATATTGAAACGCACCAAGAATGAACATTCGTTAGTGCGCTAGGGAACAGACGTCGGCCAATCCGGCACTCATGCGGGTTCTGAAGATCATTCGGCCACGCTACCCATGGCACCAGGCCATCCTTCATGAAATCGCTGGCAAGGCTCTCGCTTGGAAGCATCCATCCGACTGAAATATCTTAAATCGCCCAAGAAAAGTTTCACTTCCCCAGCGCTCCCCTTATCGGAAGTATTGCCATTGGTGAGTGCTGCCAAACGTGGTCTTCGGCGGGCACCGCGCATCGCGTCAATAGCGCTGTCAAAGGCAAGTAGATGCCTAGGAGTGGTGCATGGGAAAGCGCAGCAAGGTAAGCCGTCGGAACGTTCCGCAGATGGCAGTCGACACGCGACCAGGCTTCTCGATTGGTGCGCGAACGGGCGCCACGTTTTCGCGTACGTCGCGCCAATGGCTTTGGGGGCTTCTCATACTTGGTGTTTCGGCTGGACTGGGAGCCACCACCACATGGTGGCTCCATTCGCCGATGCAGACTGCCGCCACAGAGGTGGTGGAGGGAAACGGTCGCAGCGGTCCGGTCGGCATGGTTCATATCCCAGGCGGCGAGTTCCTGATGGGCAGCGACAGCAAGATGGCGCAGCTCAATGAGAAGCCCGCCCACAAGGCGCGAGTGCGTGGATTCTGGATGGACAAGCACCACGTTACGAATGCGCAGTTCCGCAAGTTCGTCGATGCCACCGGCTATGTCACCACGGCCGAACGGGTACCGGACTGGGAGACGATCAAAGTTCAGCTTCCCCCCGGTACGCCGCGCCCGCCCGCCGGCACGCTGGTCGCAGGTGGCCTCGTGTTCGTCGGGACCAACAAGCCTGTTCCACTGCAGGACCTCTCTCAATGGTGGCGCTATGTACCGGGCGCCAACTGGCGGCATCCGGGTGGCCCAGACACATCGATCGTGGGCAAGGACGACCATCCGGTTGTGCAGGTCTCGTTTGAAGACGCACAGGCTTACGCGAAATGGATAGGCAAGCGGCTGCCGACCGAAGCGGAGTGGGAATTTGCCGCACGCGGCGGTCTCGAGCAGGCAACCTATACGTGGGGCGAGCAATTCTCGCCCGATGGCAAGCAGATGGCCAATGTCTGGCAAGGCCAGCAGGGGCAGCCGTTCCCCGTGGTCAGTCCCAAGGCCGGAGGTGCGGTCGGTACCAGCCCGGTGGGCACCTTTCCGCCTAACGGATATGGCTTGTCCGACATGACTGGCAACGCTTGGCAATGGGTGGCCGACTGGTACCGCAGCGACCAGTTCCAGCGTGAAGCTGCAAGTGGCAAAGTGGCCGACAACCCGATGGGTCCACTGGTTTCATGGGATCCCGCGGATCCTGGCGTGCCCTTCGACGCCCCCAAGCGGGTTTCGCGCGGCGGCTCCTTTCTCTGCAATGAGGACTTTTGCCTGAGCTATCGCCCCAGCGCTCGGCAAGGGACGGATCCGTACAACAGCATGTCGCACCTTGGTTTCCGATTGGTCATGGACGACAGCGCTTGGGCTGACCGAAACCGAGACGGAGCACTCGCCAGCGCCGATCGCTCTCTAAAGCAAGCCCCCAATTAGCCACTCTTCGTCCTACGCGACTTCGCATCATGCGCCAGCCCCCACTCTCTCAGCGCCTGCTCGCCGGCGTCGGCACCATATTGCTGTTTGCCGGACTTAGTCTGTCCGGTTGCACTGTACCAGCCACGCCGGCGACGTCGCCTCAACAGGCGCCCGCGGCCACGTCGCCAACGGCTGTGCAAGCGCTGCCGTCATGGCGCGACGGTGCCGCACGCCAGGCGCTGATAAAGTTCGTCGCGGATGTGACCACGCCTGGCACGTCCTCCTACGTTCCACCCGAAGCCCGCATCGCCGTTTTCGACAACGATGGCACGCTGTGGAGCGAGCAGCCGATGTATTTCCAGATCGCGTTCCTGCTCGACCAGGTGAAGGCCGCTGCTTCGAAGCACCCCGAGTGGCGTAGCAACCCGACTTACAAGGCATTGATAGCCAATGACATGGCCGGGGTCATGCGCGACCAGAAAGCATTGCTGGCGCTAATCGCCGCCGCGAACAGTGGTATGACAGTGGACGAATATGATCGCACCATCCGGGACTGGCTCGCCACCGCACGTCATCCCAAGTTCAACCGTCCTTACACCGAACTCGTCTTCCAGCCACAACTCGAGTTGCTCTCCTACCTGCGTGCCAACGGATTCAAGACCTATATCGTCTCTGGCGGCACGATCGACTTCATGCGGCCGTGGAGCCAGGCGGTTTACGGGATTCCCCCTGAGCAGGTTATCGGCTCCTCGCAGGCCGTGCGATACACCGTGCAGGACGGCAAACCGGTGCTGCTGCGTGAACCTAAGCTCGACTTCATCGATGACGGACCTGGCAAGCCAGTTGGCATCTATCGCCATATCGGGCGGCGTCCCATTCTTGCCGTTGGCAATTCCGATGGAGATTTCCAGATGCTCGAGTACACCATGGGCGGAGACGGCCCGCGTTTAGGCGTGCTGATCCACCACGACGACGCCGAACGCGAATTCGCCTACGACCGCGCGTCCCATTTCGGCAAGCTTGACAAGGCCCTGGACGCGGCGCGTGACAAGGGTTGGTCCGTCGTGAGCATGAAGCAGGACTGGCAGCAGATATACCCAACGCTCGGGCGATGATGCGGTAGCCCGGTCCAGGGTACTACGAGCAGGAATACGGCTACCGTCTGTCGCGGAAAGCCGGATGTGACAACTCGGAGGACACCATGAAGCGAACACTAATGCGGTGGTTGGCGTTGTTGGCGTGCGCGCTGGCAATCCCCGCCTGGGCGCAGAACAAGCCGAATATCGTCTTAATTGTCTCCGACGATACAGGCTATGGGGATTTGGGTCCGTATGGCGGTGGCGAGGGACGGGGCATGCCGACACCTAACATCGATCGCATGGCAGCGGAAGGTATGACCTTCTACTCATTCTATGCTCAGGCAAGCTGCACACCCGGTCGTGCGGCGATCCAGACCGGACGCATTCCAAACCGCAGTGGCATGACCACCGTTGCCTTCCAGGGTCAAGGCGGCGGCTTGCCTAAAGCAGAATGGACACTGGCGTCAGTACTAAAGACAGCAGGATACAGCACGTTCTTCACGGGCAAATGGCATCTGGGGGAAGCGGACTACGCGCTGCCGAACGCTCAGGGCTACGACGAAATGCGCTACGTCGGCCTGTACCACCTGAACGCCTACACCTATGCGGACCAGAGCTGGTTCCCTGGCATGGACCCTGAACTGCGTGCAATGTTCAAGAAGGTCACACGCGGGTCATTGTCGGCCAAGGCCGGCGAACAGGCGAAGGAAGACTTCGCCATCAATGGCCAGTACGTCGACAAGCCCACTGAGAAAACCTCGGAATATCCCAATGGTGTGGTCGGCATCCCCTTCTTCGATGGGTATGTAGAAAAGGCCGCTATCGAGTACCTCGACAAGGCGAGCCAGGCTGGCAAGCCATTCTTTATGAACGTCAACTTCATGAAGGTGCACCAGCCAAACATGCCACATCCCGACTACCAGTACAAATCTTTGTCCAAGTCCAAGTATGCCGACTCCGTGGTCGAGCTCGACGCGCGAATCGGCCACATCATGGATAAGATCCGGGCGCTTGGCCTCGACAAGAACACGCTGGTCATCTACACAACCGACAACGGCGCTTGGCAGGATGTCTACCCAGACGCTGGCTACACCCCGCTCCGCGGTACCAAGGGAACGGTCAGAGAAGGGGGTAACCGGGTACCGGCAATCGCGTGGATGCCTGGCAAGATCAAGCCTGAATCCAAGAATCACGACCTTCTGGGCGGACTAGATCTGATGGCCACATTTGCTTCGGTCGCCGGCATCAAGCTTCCCACCAATGACCGGGATGGCAAGCCCATCATCTTCGACAGTTTCGACATGTCGCCGGTGCTGTTCGGAACGGGAAAATCGGCGCGCAAGTCTTGGTTCTTCTTTACGGAAAACGAGCTCACGCCAGGAGCCGTTCGCGTCGGCAACTACAAGGCAGTCTTCAACCTACGCGGGGACAATGGCCAATCGACAGGCGGACTTGCAGTGGATAGCAATCTTGGGTGGAAGGGACCGGAAAAGTATGTGGCTACGGTTCCGCAAATCTTCGATTTGTGGGCAGATCCGCAAGAACGCTATGACCTGTTCATGAACAATTTTACAGAGAGCACCTGGACGCTCGTCACGTTCAATCAGGCGGTCGGCGATCTCATGAAGACGTACCTCAAGTATCCCCCACGCAAGCTGCAGAGCGAGGGCTACTCGGGACCAATCACTTTAACGCAATACCAGCGTTTCCAGTACGTCCGCGAAGCGCTGCAAAAAGAAGGGTTCAATATCCCCTTGCCTAGCGGCAATTGACGACCCACGCGTCGAGGAAGTCGGTGCGCTCCTTGCGCGTCGACTTCCGCAGCCATTGAATCATGAGCCAACTTATTCGCCATCCCCCCATCCTCTTCGTCCTGCTGCTGGTGATGCTGACGGTTGCGACGGCCCTCGGCGCATTTGTACTGCGCCGCATCCGGCCACTACGCAGCGAAGGCCGGGAGGATTTCAACATCATTCAGGGAGCCACGCTCACGCTTCTGGCGCTGTCAATAGGATTTACGCTGTCCATGGCAGTCGGAAGATACGATCAGCGTAAGAACCTCGAAGAGGAGGAGGCCAATGCCATCGGGACAGAATATCTACGCGCAGACCTGATTGAAGGGCCTGAAGCCGCTACCGTGAAGGTGCTGCTTAGCCGCTATCTCGATCTTCGCTTGCACTACTACCAAACGCGCGACCGGGAACGCCTTAGCCGGATCGCTGCGGACACCGCGCGAACTTAGGATGAGATGTGGGCAATTGTTCGAGCTACAGCGCATGCTAGGCCGAATCCCATTTCTGCGCTCGTGGTGACTGGCATGAACGATGTGATCAATTCGCAGGGCTACGCCGAAGCCACATGGTTGAATCGCATCCCTGTATCGGCGTGGTGCCTGATGATTGCCATCGCATTCTTCAGCACCTTCATGCAAGGCTATGGTGCACGGGCCGAGACGTCGAAAGCCTTCTTGCTTCTCGTGCTACCCATGACGGTGTCACTCTCTCTTGCACTGATTGCGGATATCGACAGTCCTCAAGGCGGACTGATTCAAGTCGCACCCCAAAATCTGCAGAATCTTGCGGCATCTCTTCAACATTAAGCGCTTCCGACCGATCTCAACACTCGGCCGATTCGTCCTTTTCGGAAGGCGATGTCTAAGCGGTAACCGCCCTAGCTGGCGCCGGCGCGAATATTCAGGCGCCGGATTTTCCTTACCGTCGTAGGAACGTCCACCCCTGGCCTGGCGACATGGGTTGCTTATGCGTAGTCGCACGGGCGACCAACGTCCCTTTTTCCCATTAACAAGAGTCATCCGGCTCAACGCAATCGAACGGCCGAGAAGGGTCGGGAACGGTCTTCGGCCATAGCTATTCCTTTGCTCGATGCGCAAGTTCTCGATCGACTGCCCTGCATTGACAGTGGGCTGCAGCCGATTCCGCAGATGGCCGACTCCATTCCACGTAGGGTCATTGGCGTCGCGCAAACGGTCGCGCCGGAGGCAGCGGCGACGGCCACGCCAGCCGCGTCAACACATCCTGCCGCCAAAACGTGCTCGTAGGTCGACCCGAGGCAGGCCATCGGAGACTGATCCACAGGCCCGCGTCAGCGCAGTTGCGCATTGCTGCGCCAAGGGTTGCGTAGAGGTCGGGGGCACCCGACGGCAGCCGATTCGTTAGCCCATGCCAGCACCCGGCCGGCGCACATTCTGCATCGTGTGCCTATCCATCGCGATGATCTAAAACGTTAGCGAAGAGATATGAGCGAGCTGGCGCCGAATCGCTCCGATGACGCCTCTGCCGACTGGCCATCGCCAAGCCGACCGCGCAGGTGGCGGTCAGCCGCCTCACGCAAGGACGCGCCCTCGTACCGGACGGCAGCCGGGAAATTCGCTACCGCGCAAGGCATTGACCTATAAGGAAAATTCCGTCCGCACCACCAGGTTTTGCGCGGAAAGTACGATAGCCCCTAGAAACGCACCCCGGTGGGCAAGGATCGCTAGTCCAAACGCGTCGCTTGATTATGGAAACGATATGACCCATAATCGGCCCATGACGCCTTTCACAAGCAAACCGGGCCGCGGCCGCCCCAGGGAATTCAACTACGACGAAGTCGTGGACTCGGCGATCGGGTTATTTAGGCAGCGCGGTTTTGGCGCAACCTCGATTGCGGATCTGGTCGAGGCGACCAGTCTCACGCGGGGTAGCCTGTACAAGGCATTCACGGACAAGAAGTCTGTCTACGTCGCCGCGCTCGAACGCTATGTAAGGCTCGGGCACGAGCGCATCCGGGCGATCGCAGGCGGCCAGGGCACGGGGCGCGAGCGGGTAGCTAAGTTGCTCGCCTACTATCTTGAGCAATCACGCAGCGAGCCGGGGAGGCTCGGCTGCCTCGTCGTCGCGACAGGACTCGAGGCCACCGTGGTGGACCCCGACATCGCGCGCATGTTCGAACAGGCGCTGAAATACCTCGAGCAAACATTATCGGAACTGATTCGGATCGGTATCGAAGACCATTCGATACGCGTCGACGTCAACACCAAGGCAGCTGCCAAAGCGCTGCTCTGCTTCCTGCAAGGACTGCGAGTCGTCGGGAAAAGCGACCTCCATCGCGATCATCTCGACAAGGCCATGCTCGACATGGCGATGAGAATCCTCGATTAAGCGTTGAGCCGTGTCATGAAGATCCACGGCATTTTTTTTATTAATTTGGAACCGAAATGCCCATAAATACTTCATCCACTCCATCTCCACGACGCATTGCCCTGCGCATCTTCGCTGCCGCGTGGCTTGCCCTCGTGGTCCTTTCACCTTCTATAGTTCGAGCCGCAGACATGAACACCGACCATAGCGATACCAACGTCCAGTTGCACCACAAGCTGATCGACGTCGATGGCGTCAGACTCCACTATGTGGAAGCCGGTGTGGGCGCGCCGATTCTGCTGATCCCCGGATGGCCGGAAAGTTGGTATGCGTGGCGCGACGTCATCCCGAAGCTCGTGCGAGCGGGCCGTAGGGTAATTGCCATCGACCCGCGCGGCATGGGCGATTCCGCTCATCCTGCGCAAGGGTTCACACCAGGCATCGTCGCCGCCGAAATCCACCGCTTCGTGCAAGTGCTGGGGCTGACGAACGATGACAGACTCGATCTGGCGGCGCACGATGTCGGCGCGTGGATCGCCTACGCCTATGCCGCCGACTGGCCGGGCGACGTGCGCACTCTGTCGTTGTTCGACGCTGCCCTGCCGGGCATCTCACCGATGCCCGTGTCGGATATTCCATCGGACGAGGTCAATAAGCGGACGTGGCATTTTGCCTTCAACCGCATTCCCGACCTGCCCGAGATTCTTGTGCGCGGGCACGAGCGCGAATACCTGGCGTGGCTGTTTTCCCAGAAGGCTGCGCGGCCATGGGTCTTCACGCCCGCTGTCATCGACGAATACACGCGCACCTATGTCCAGCCGGGTGGGACGAGAACGGCGTTCGCCTACTATCGCGAGTCGTTCTCGCAGGAGGCGCTTGCCACCAACCGGACACGTGCAACGAAGAAGCTCGAAATGCCGGTCTTGGTGCTCGGCGGGCAATTTGGCGTGGGATCGACGCTGTTCGATACGATGAAACGCATCGCGACGAACGTGCAAGGGCACGTGCTTGCCGATTGCGGGCATTTTGTCATGGAGGAATGCCCAGACGAGGTGGCGTCTCATATGATCGCGTTCACCTCCAATCCAGTCAGAACGCTTCGTTGATACGCATGCACACCTCGTGGCATAGCTGCCAGCGCGGCATCGCGACCAGCTTCAGTTCCGTTAAGGAAGAGCCCGCACGCTGCGGGCTCAAGTCAGCTAGCTTGGAAGATCGGTTGTTCGCGGGACGCCTCCAACGCGTCACCAATATCGATACTGTCTTCTAGGATTGTCAAAACCCACCAAGAGCACGCCAAGGCACTTCGCTGCCAGCTTGCGCAACCGCAGTCCAGCCCAAAGGCGGTCGGTACCAACACACAGATGAGCAGGCGCAAAAGGCGCTGGCGATGGTCAGCGCACCGGCGAATGTATCGGGAGTGCACCGAGACCGCCTTAGGCCGTTGGTCCAATGGATGATCGACATGAATGGGTCTACTTTCCAAAAGCACGTCATTGTGACGGCGATTCTCCATGTAGGGAGGGAGAACTTGCATGACGTCTATCAATTCGTCGCAAGAGAAATCTGCTGTAGAGCGATCCCCGGCTCTTGATGTCGTCGACCGCGTATCCGAGACGTGCTTCGGGTTGTTCATGGCGCTGACTTTCGTCGGCGCGGTTTCCTCCGCTACCGCCGGCCCCGATGCCGGCCGAACCATGTTGAGCACGGCCCTTGGTTGCAACCTTGCCTGGGGCCTGGTCGATGCCATCATGTACCTCGTGCGAACCCTGGCGGGACGCGGCATGCTTCAGAAGCTTGTCGTCATTACCAGGCACGGCGACCCTGCATCCGGCATCGCTGCGATTCGAGACGCGTTACCGCCCGCTATGAATCCCCATGTTCCCGACGAGGATCTCGAACCGTTGCGGCAGCGCTTCCTTAGCGGCGCGGCGGTGCCCGCGCGTCCCAAGTTGCGTGGTGGCGACCTGTTGGCGGCACTCCGGATCTTCTGCATCGTCGTGCTGGCGACCTTCCCTGTCGCACTACCCTTCGTCCTATGGGATGACGTCACTACGGCCCTCATCGTTTCCCGGGTTCTCACCCTGATCATGCTGTTCGCAAGCGGCGCGGCACTGGGATACTACGGCGGCATCAGCCCATGGCGCGCCGGCTTCGGCATGATGACACTCGGGGTCGCCCTCACTGTGGCGGTCATCGCGCTGGGGGGATGACGTGCGCGCATTACCGGCTGCCGCTGTGTTCTGCTTGGCATTCCACGGCGCACATGCTCAGCAGGCTGTCGTGGACCCGCCGAATGCCACCGCGCCACCGCCGGCCTGGAGTTTTATGGCCACCGGCTTCTGGAACATGCCGCGACATGAGGGTAGCTATGGCTCGGGCATCTTCGCGGCCGACCACGGCTCGCTTCATCTTGAGGCACGCGTCAACTACGAAGCGATACATGCCCAATCCGCCTTCGTCGGATGGTCGTTTTCAGGTGGCGAGACCGTCCAATACAAGGTCACCCCCATCGTCGGCTTTGTTGCAGGCAGCACGCACGGCCCCATCGTCGGCGCGGAGGCGAGCCTAACGGTCAGCAAGTTCGATTACTACCTCGAATTCGAGTATCTACCCGGCACAGGCTCCGCCACGCCCTACACCTATGCCTGGAGCGAACTCGGATACCGCCCATTGCCATGGCTGCGGTTGGGGGTCGTTGCACAACGCACGCGAATCTATGGCGGCGATCGCGAGTTCCAGCGCGGCGGATTGCTGCAACTCACGTTCGGCAAGGTCACAGGCAGCGTCTACTTTTTCAACCCGGCCTCCCACGACCAAGTAGTTATCGCTGCCGTGACCCTTGCGTTCTAGCGGCCAAATCCCGTCAGTACGACGCGCCCGTTGATCTTCCCGGCCTTCAGGCGATCGAATACGGCATTGATGTTGTCGAGGCTATCCGTCGATGTCGTCGCCGTGACCGCGCCTGCCGCGGCAAACTCCAGCGCCTCCTGAAGGTCGCTTCGCGTTCCCACAATGGAGCCGCGGATCGTGATCGCCTTCAGCACGACATCGAAGATCGGTGTCGGGAAGTCGCCCGGAGGCAGGCCATTCAGTGCAATGGTGCCACCCCGGCGGGCCATGCCGATGGCCTGGGAGAATGCTGTTGGCGATACCGCAGTGACCAGCACGCCGTGCGCGCCGCCAATTTCCTTCTGCAGGAGCCTCACCGGGTCATCCGTACGGGCGTTCACGGTCAACGATGCGCCGAGATCCCGTGCGAGCGAGAGCTTCTCGTCGTCCACATCAATGGCGGCAACGTGCAGTCCCATCGCCGTGGCGTACTGCACCGCGACATGGCCCAATCCACCGATGCCGGAAATGGCGACCCACTGTCCGGGCCTGGTATCGGTCACCTTGAGGCCTTTGTAGACCGTAACCCCCGCGCAAAGTATCGGAGCGATTTCGACAAAGTCGATGCCGGCCGGCAATAGGCCGACGTAGTTCGGATCCGCGACGACGTACTCGGCATAGGCACCATTCACTGAGTAGCCCGTATTCTTCTGCGATTCGCAGAGCGTTTCCCAACCTTTCAGGCAGTGCTCGCAATAGCCGCAAGCGCTATATAGCCACGGTACGCCGACACGATCGCCTTCCTTGACCCGTTTCACACCGCTGCCCACCGCCGACACATAGCCAACGCCCTCGTGCCCGGGAATGAACGGCAGCAAGGGCTTGACGGGCCAATCACCCTGTGCGGCATGCAGGTCAGTGTGACAAACGCCCGAAGCCTCTACTTTTACCTGAATTTCCCCTGCGCCCGGCATGGGTACAGGCACTTCCTCCAGAATCAGCGGCGCGTCAAACTGTCTTACGACCGCCGCCTTCATGATCGATGCCATATC
The DNA here is from genome assembly GCF_022179805.1 of Cupriavidus pauculus. Taxonomy (GTDB): domain Bacteria; phylum Pseudomonadota; class Gammaproteobacteria; order Burkholderiales; family Burkholderiaceae; genus Cupriavidus; species Cupriavidus pauculus_E. Next base: position 56,706 of record NZ_BPUO01000005.1, read on the forward strand.
TTTTCTCCTGTCGGTGTACGTCTCGCATGCAACGCTTCCCTCACCGGCTTCAGTGCCGATGCACGCAAGTGCATCTGGCATGATCAATTCCAGCCCGAGCGGCGTCAGACTCGAAACGTTCAATGATGACCTCCGTGGGCAAGGGACTACCTGGGCCGGCGTCCATCCCTCAATTTGCGATATCGGCGCCCGATTGCCATTGGACCTTGGTCCCTGCGCGCGGCAGCATTTGCTGCCGTGATTCCAATTAGTCCTTTGGACCAATTGAGTACCGCGCAAACGCGCACTAGCTTAAGTATCGGGAATCTGCGAACTCGCCCGCGGCTTTCGGATACCGAATGCGCTGTAACGGCAACCTGAAGACATAAGAGACGGACCATGTGCCAGAGAGATGCCTCGGCCCTGGAAACCTTTTTGCCTTTCGATCTCAGGGACGAGTTGAACAAGCTTCGGGGCAGCGTGACGAACCGGCGAATGTTCGGTGCCCGCCGTGGCAACTCGAGTTCTCTGGCCCCTGTGCCTCGTCACGGTTTCTGGCATCAGGACCTGTTTGCGATGGTCTATTTCGAGCGCGCGTTATCCTGCCTGCCCGAGTGGGCGGGTCCTCGCGACGGGTCGGCATTATCTTCGGCTGGTTGCGCGCCGTGCATCCGACACTTGGCCGTTTTCCCGAACCGACATTCTGGTTTATGGATGCGGGTGGGTCTGAACGCGTTTGGCGCGGCCCGCATAAGCCGGGTGGTCAGCCTGTGCCTGTGGGGCATATTCACGACGGCAGTACGCCGCTGGTCTGAGGGTCGATGGCAATCATGATCCTCTTATGAATTAATTCCGCTTATGGCATGGAACATCCTGCTGATCGCCGTACCGATCTCGATTGCCGTCGAACTATTTGCGCCAGACCAGCATTTCCTTATCTTTCTCGTTTCCGCGGTGGCGATCCTTCCCCTCGCCCAGAAGATGGGCAACGCGACTGAACGGCTGGCCGAACACATGGGGGATAGCGTTGGTGGACTGCTCAACGCCACGTTCGGCAACGCGGCCGAATTGATCATCGCACTGGCAGCGCTGCGTGCCGGGCTGCATGAAGTCGTGGAAGCTTCGATTGTAGGCTCCATCGTCGGCAACCTGCTTCTGGTCTTCGGCGCCGCCATGCTCGCCGGCGGCACGCGCTTCCATGAGCAGCAGTTCAACGCTCGCGGTGCGCGATCCCAGGCAACCATGCTGATCCTGTCCGCGATCGCGTTGATCCTACCCGCGTCATTCGAAGTAGTGAAAGGCAACCTCCCTACGTTGCACCAACTGAGTGTGTCCATCTCGATCGCATTGCTGGTGGTCTATGCGTTGTACCTGGCATTCTTGCTGCGCACGCATCCGGAACTGTTTCGCGGCGCTGCCGTCACGGCGGAGAAAGCCGAGGCGGACTCATCCGGTTCATCAGTCGGCCGTGCCCTCGCTGTCCTGCTCGTGGCGACGGCCGGCACCGCCTGGGTGAGCGAAATTCTGGTCGGCTCGATCGGGCCGACGATGCAACAGTACGGACTCAGCAATATCTTCGTCGGCGCCTTCGTGGTGGCCATCCTTGGCAATGCTGCCGAGCATGCCACCGCCATCACGGCTGCACTGAATAACCGCATGGACTTGTCGTTCTCCATCGCCGTGGGCTCAAGCGTGCAGGTGGCGCTGTTCGTCGCGCCAGTACTGGTGCTAGCCAGCCTGTTCATCGGCCCCGTACCGATGGATCTTGCGTTTCGTCCTGCCCTAGTCCTGATCGTCACTCTGTCAGTGGTTGTCATTGCCCAGATGGCAAGCGATGGCTACGCGGACTGGTTCAAGGGGGTGCAGCTTTTGGTGGTGTACCTGACCTTGGCTTTGACATTTTTCTTGTTGCCTGACTGAGCAGTCAGGTCGCGGCCGGCCAGCTACGGTCGGTCTATGCCATCGCGCGGAACTCCCGGTGTCCGTAGTAACGCGAAAAACGGCCGAACGACCCCGGTCAGCAGTTCACGGTCGGGATTGGTGCGGGCCAAAACCCGGAGGCCCAGGACGGTGCCCAGGGCGAGCCGCGAGATGTCGGCCGGAGGTTGCGAGGTAAGGATTGATCCGTCGCGCTGCCCAGCCGCGACACATTCGCGGACACGTTTCTCCATTTCATCAAAGACCTCCGTTACAACATCTCGGAAGTCTTGGTCGTGCGGCGCCATCTCCAACGCAGTGTTCACGACAAAACACCCCCTGTGAAGCCTGTCAGCGAGCACGTCTTCAACGTTTGCATCGAAGTACCGCTCCAGTGCGCGCAAAGGCGGGTCATCGCTTCCGAATATTGCCGAGCAGGTGTCGAGCGTGCGACGGATGTATCGATCGAGCACGAGACGGTAGATAGCTCTCTTGTCACCGAAAGCGTTGTAGAGGCTTGGCGTCGTCATTCCGGTGCAGTCGGCGAGGTCGCGCATCGATGTCGCCTCATAGCCGATATTCCAGAACCGTTGCATTGCCGCTTCGAGCACCGCGTCTTCGTCAAATTCCCTGGGCCTGGCCATCTTGATCCTTCGGTCAATCGTAAGGGGGCGAATCTTTCAATTGCGTAATTTTATCACGATCGTCACAAAAATCCGTTGCCGATTTTATAACGATCGTCATAGAATTCGCGCAGCCGATGCTGATCGTGGCTTCGACCACGGAACTCAGAGGCTCGCGACACCGCTTCGCCAATCCCCAACTAGAAACAAAACTGGAGTACGCAGATGAGTAAGCATGCCTACGTAGACGGAATTCACTCCTTCCCGGCTGTGATGCAGACAAGGACGATAGAAACCAACGGTACGTCCATCCATGTACGGGTCGGTGGTCATGGCCCAGCGGTCGTCATGCTGCACGGCTTTGGGACGACGGGCGACATGTGGGGGCATCTGGCGAGCGCACTCATCGAAGACCACATGGTTATCGTGCCCGACCTGCGTGGGTTGGGTCTCTCGTCGAAGCCTGCTGGTGGCTATGACAAGAAGAATCAGGCGGCGGACGTGGTGGGCGTCATGGACGCCTTGGGTGTGCGTTCGGCCGAAATGGTGACGCACGACATCGGCATCATGGTCGGCTTCGCAGTTGCAGCCACCCACCGAGAGCGCGTGAGCCGATGGGTCGCGATCGATGCACCGCTACCCGGGGTCGGATCCTGGGATCGGATCACGCAGGACCCGGCCATGTGGCACTTTGGTTTTGGCGGCCAGGACATGGAGCGTCTGGTCGCCGGCCGAGAGCGCATCTATCTCGACCGCTTCTGGAACGAACTTTCCCGGAACCCGAAGCGGTTTGACGAAGAGAAGCGTGAGCATTATGCGGCGCTCTATGCGCAACCCGGCGCGATGCGAGCTAGCTTTGCCCAGTTCCTGGCATTCAGCCAGGATGCGGCCGACAACCGGATGCTCCTTGCACAGGGCAAGCTTCAGATGCCGGTCCTAGCCCTGGGTGGTGAATCGACTTTTGGCCCGATGATCGGCTCAGTCATTCGGTGTGCAGCCGATAACGTCGAAGATGCAATTATCCCGGATTGCGGGCACTGGATCACGGAAGAGCAGCCGCAGGCGACGACAGACCTGGTCGTCGAGTTCCTGCACCGTCGTTCGTGACCTAGCTAGTGTTGCGTAGTGCGCCGCTGCGCCAATCGATGAGATGGCGACAGCGGCGCCTGGCAAGAAGCGCCGCGCTCGCTGGCGCTTCGGCGTTAGGCGGCGAAGGGCCGTTTGCAACAGTCTTTTCTGGATCGGCAAGAGCCCTTGCCGACGTCAACTTCTAATGGTTCTGGCAATCGGCTCGGCATCACGAAGGTCAGCATTCAGCACCGGTAACGGCTTGGCCTACCGCGCCCATCAACGCTGTGTGCCTCACAACACATTCTTCAAGCCGATCATAATGCGGTCGATGTCGTGCTTTATCGACGCAAACATAGGCTAGTGCAGCCTAGGGCGTGCATTATGCGTTTGACATGGCGATCCGGCGAACCGGCTATGACGAAGCGGAATCGGTCCTCATCCCAGGACTGTCAGCCATGTGCGCACCAATTCTCGATGTCCAGAACGAGGCAATCGCGTGTCTGACGTTAATCGGCGCAAGTCCTGATGTCCGGCGCGTCAAGACAAAGGCAATCAGAGCGCTCGTCGAGGCAAGCGTGAGCATCTCGCGATCTTGCGGGAGCAACCTGTCGTTCGCTTCGTCATTGGCCCATCCGGCAACATAAGCCTGATCTCCTGCATTGCCGCTGGCCGTCTGCAAATGATTACGGGTGAGCTGGTACCGCCATTGTGAATAGCGGTACTTTGCAGCACCCCCTGCGGGATCTACGCAAAGTCCAGTACTTCTGCCAGCGAGCGGCGCGGCTTTTGCGGCCAGTTCTCGGGCAAGGCTGAGCCAACGGATAACAGCATGACGGGCACTTCGTCTTGGGCCAGCGCGAATTCCCGGACCACCGCGTCAGCGTCAAAGCCGATCATCGGCGACGAACCCAGGCCGAGCGCATGGGCTGCATAGATCAATGCGGTCGCGCCAATAGCGCCAGTGCGTACCGCCTCGTCCCGCTGCAGTTGCGGCTGCTCGAAATACAGGCCGCGCGCCGCGTCTTCGAACCCAATAGCGACCTTCGCCGGCATGATGCCTGCCTCCACAGCCGGCGCCAGGCGACCCGGGAGAACGCGATGATCGGCCAACTGGCCGCAGATGATGAAGGTAACGGCGGCATCGGTAATCTTGGCCTGGTCCCAGGCAACCGCTCGCAGCCGCGCCTTGGCTTCAGGCGTACGCACGGCGATGAAGCGCCAGTTCTGCATGTTGAAGGACGTCGGCGCCGTGGTCGCGACTTTTACCAATTCGCGGATCTGATCGTCGCTCACGGTAAAGGCACTGTCATACAGACTGATGGTACGACGGCTCACAAGGGATTCGATGATTGCGTTGGACATGGTGATTCCTAGGGTCGAAGGGCTCGATTGAGCTGATAGGGCGGCGGTCCGTTGTGATGGCATTGGCACGACGCAGTCCTCATCGTAGGAACTCCGCCGGTCTGACGGAAGATCCAGGAAGGTGCTCACAGTGTTGTCCGCGCCGCACCATTCCCATTCGATACGATTGCCCCGTGTATGCGACGCAGCCCGAGACCAGACCCGCCATTCTCCCTATGGAAGCGATCGAACATCCGAACTTAAAGCCATTCTGACTGGCCGGATTGCCAAAACTGCCCTGTACAACACGGGTGCATTGCTTATCGCGGGGCCATGCACTACAGCAGCACCGTCAGCACCTTGAACCGCATCGGCAGCGCGGCGGGTAGCGCGCCCGCCAGCAACAGGCTGGCCGAGTCGGGCTTCATATTTAAGCGGACTATTTAGTATCCGCGGCAACGTCAGTCCAGAGTTGTCGGCTTTCGGCAATGTGGTGGTTCGCATCGGACCAACCGGCAAACAGCCTTTAGGCCCCTAGCATTCCTGGGCCCAGCGCTCGTCCATGCCATTGACAACCGCAATGGGACGATTTCCATCGTCGAGCCGAAGCCACCAACCACGGTCAGATGCGCGCGGCTTTCAGCATCGACCGCAGTGACAAGCCGATCAGGTCGCCTGCCGACGGACCGGCGTGGAATTGCAGCGCGATCCCGAAAGTCAGCTCCATGACGAGCGCGCCCAGTTCCAGCGGCGTGGCGGGCGCGCGTCCGGCGGGAAAGATCCGCGTGACGATCATGCCGACCTTGTTCCACTGGTCGGTGAACATCCCGGTATGGCGCGCGGTCAGTGCCGCATCCTGCTTTGCGTGGCGGATCAGGTCCAGGATCAACGAGCGCGGACCCGGCTCACGTGACGTCTCGGTGGACCACTTGCAGATGGCGTCGATTAGCGCCTCGGGGTCGTCGATCCCCTGCACGGCCTGTTCAAGCTCGGCGGCATCACGAAAGCTCACGTCCTCCACGAACTGCAGGAAGATGTCTTCCTTCGACACGAAGTTCGAGTAGAACGCGCCCTTCGTGAAGCCCGCCTCCTCGACGATGCGATCGATCGTGGCGCCGCCCAGGCCGTCGCTCGCGAAGACCTTGCCCGCGGCGGCCAGCAGCTTTTCGCGCGTCAGCGCGCGGCTTTCCTGTCTTGTCAAACGTGCCATCGATGTCGAAGTTCCCGGACCTGCTGTTCGTCATGCTCCCGACGGTCACAAACGCACGTGCACGGTGGGAACCACGGACATGCCGATACGCAGGTCGCGCGCGGCAGCCTGGCCGCTGTCGATGCGGATCTTCACCGGCACGCGCTGCACCACCTTCGTAAAGTTGCCGGTGGCATTGTCCGGCGCGATCGGCGAGAACGCGATGCCGCTGGCGGGCGCGACACTCTCCACATGACCGCGCAACTCGATGCCCGGCAGCATGTCCACCGCGATTGTAACGGCTTGGCCGGCCCGCACGCGGCGCAACTGCGTCTCGCGGAAGTTCGCCTCGATGTATGCGTCCTTGAGCGGCACCACGGCCAGCAGCGGCGCGCCGACGTTGACATAGGCGCCCACGCGCAGCGTGCGATGCCCCACCATACCGCCGATGGGCGCGGTGATGCGCGTGTACGACAGGTTCAGGCGCGCGGCGTCCAGCGCGGCCATCGCCTTCTCCAGGCTGGCCTCGGCCTGCTTCTGCTGGGCCTGCAGCACGCCGGCCTGGTGCTGTGCGGCATCGCGCGCCGACGCATGCTCGGTACGGCGCGCCACGGCCACCTGCAACTGCGATTGCGACTGCTGCCGCTCCTGCACCGTGCCGGAACCGTCGACCGCCAGGTTGGCGTAGCGCCGCGCGTCGGCCTCGGCGAAAGTGATCGACGCGTTGTCGGCGGAAATCGCCGCGTCGCCCTGCCGGATCACGCTCACCTGCTGCTGTTGCGCCGCCTTCAGGCGCAGCAGGTCAGCACGCGCGTTGTTCACGTCCGCGGTGGCGCTGGCCACCGCCACCACGAAATCGCGGTCGTCGATGGTAGCCAGCAGCTGGCCCTGCTTCACTATCTGGTTGTCTTCCACCAGCACCTGGGCAATCTGGCCGGCGATGCGCGGCGCCACGAAGGTGGAGTCCGCGCGCACGTAGGCGTCGGTCGTGGATTGCGTGGCACCGCGACCCTCGTCGCGGAAGTAGAGATAGGCCGTTGCGGCAAGTGCGCAGCCAAGGACGGCCCAGACGGCGATCTTTGCGGGGCGGGGGAGCATCTTCATAAGTGGATAGGCTTGTGCACTTTGGGCGGAGCGATGTAGTGCAGGTTCAGGACGAAGGGCACCAGGGCCACCGCCAGCAGGCCCAGGACCAGATAGGCATCGGCGATCGACAGCACGAACGCCTGGTGCGTAATGCGCTCGGCAAGGTGGCGCAGGTGTTCCACGCCATCGGCATGCAAGCCCGCGCCGTCGGCGCGGATCGCGCGATCCAGCAGTACGTTGGCGTGCGTGTGTTCGCGCACCACGATCAGACGCTCGACGAAGGCTGCGCCGCTGACCGTGGCCAGCACGCGCAGTACGTTGACGATGCCGGACACGACCGGGCCTTCGCTCGGCTGCACCACGCTGGTGGCCAGGAACAGCGTGGAGACGACAGCCATCGGCTGGCCAATGGCCTGCAGTACCTGCACTGCGAAGAACTCCGGCGCCATCCACGCCGACGTCACGCGCGACGCGATCAGACACGACATCGCAATGCAAAGCAGGCCGCCCGCGAACATGTACCGTGCGTCCATCCAGCGCTTGTAGAGCAGGTACGACACGAACGGTCCGAGCACGAGTTGCGGCACGCCAACCGTGATGCCCAGCACCGCCACATACGGCGTGCGGAACGCGTGGATATGCGACAGGAACAGCGCCGGCAGCAGCGATCCCGACAGCAGAATCACCACCAGTGCGTAGAAGATCGAGAAGCCCAGCCCGAGATTGCGGCGTTCCAGCAGCTGCAGCTTGATGAAGGGCAGCGGGTGATACCACTCGGTGAGCAGGCATACGCACAGCAACGCACCGCCGGCGCCGAAGAACCAGCAGATCAGTGTGTCGTTGAACCAGTCGTAGCGTTCGCCCTGCGACAGTCCAAGCCCCAGCATCACCAGCCCGGCCAGGCCGGTGACCAGCCCGATCAGGTTGATCTGCCTGAACCGCCCCAGCATCACCGGGTCTTGCGGCACGCCCCACGCCACGGCCCATAGCGAGAAGGCGGCCAGCGGCAGAGCCTGCCAGTAGACAAGATGCCAGTTTCCCAGCGTATCGGTGTAGGTGGCCGACAGCCACGTAGCAACGTTTGGCGAGAACGTGGCTGTCATCGCGTACAGCGCCAGGCCATAGAGCCGCAGCGGCAGCGGAAAGAAGCGCAGGGCCGCGGCCATCAGCACGGGAATCAGCAGCCCGCCAAAGAAGCCCTGCAGCGCGCGCAGGCACAGCAGCACGGGCAAGCTCGGTGCGTAGGGCGTGAGCAGGCCCAGCAGCGTGAAGATCGCCACCGCCCCCAGGTGAAAGCGCCGCAGCGACAGCGTGACCGCGAACCACGTGGCAAACGGCATCGCGGCGAGTTCGCAGGCCGCGTAGACGCTGGTGATCCAGCTGCCTTCGTCGGCGCCCAGGCCGGCGGCGCCCTTGAGGTCTACCAGCGACAGACCGCCGATACGGTTGTTCATGCCCGACATCATTGCGGCCACGAACACGCCGAGCACGCCGATGAAGATCTGCGCGTTGAATGGATGGGGCCCCGCCGCCGCCTTGGGCGGGACGGCATGGACCGGAAGACTTGCCATGTCGATACCCTCCCCGCTATTGGACGGTGCTGGCCGGCGCGGGCGTCCAGCCGCCGCCAAGCACCTTGTAGAGCTTGACCATTGCCATCGATACATCGGTCCGGCTTTGCGTCAGCGCGTTCTCGGCGGCTAGCAGGTCGCGCTGGGCGATCAGAACGGCCAGGAATGTCGATGCGCCCTGCGCATAGCGCTGCTGCGCGGTGCGAAACGCGATGCGGTCGCTGTCCACAGCCACTCCAAGCTGTTCGTCACGTGCCTGCGCCGAGCGATACGCGGTCATCGCGTCGTCCACTTCGTGCCACGCGGTGAGCACGGTCTGCCGATAGCGGATCGCGATCTCCTGCTGGCGCGCCTTGGTCAGCGCGAGCGTGCCCATCAGGCGTCCGCCTTCGAAGATCGGCAGATGTAGCACCGGCCCCACCGCGAACTGTCGGGCGCTCCAGTCGCCGGCCTCGGTGAACTTCAGCGCCTGGAATCCGAAGCTGCCGGTCAGGCTGACGCTCGGATAAAAATTGGCCTTGGCCACGCCGATGGCAGCCGTTGCCGCATGCAGCTCGGCCTCGGCGCGCAGGATGTCGGGTCGACGGTGCGCGAGGTCGGACGACAAACCCACGGGCACCACCACGGGCGGCGCAGGGATACCGGCATCGCCGGCAAGTTCGTCGTCCAGCGCGTGCGGCGCCTGGCCCAGCAGCAGCGCCAGCGCATTCATCAATGCCGCGCGCCGGTGTTCCAGTTCAGGAACGGTGGCGGTAACGCGCGCAAGCTCCGCCTTGGCGCTGGCTGCGTCGTACCGGGTGGCCACACCCTGCTCTTCGCGACGGGTAGCCAGGCGCAGCGTGGCCTGGGCGATCTCCCGGTTCTTCTGGGCAATCGCCAGCGACGACTGCACGCCCCGCAACGCCAGGTAGGCACGGGCCACTTCGGCCGATACCAGCACGCGCACGGCTTCGCGGTCGTAGACGGTGGCATCGGTGGTGGCATTGGCCGACTCTTTGGCGCGTCGGACCTTGCCCCAGATATCAATCTCCCACGTGGCATCCACGCCGTATTGCCAGAGGCTGTACGGCGGCGAGCCCAGCTCGCCCTTCAGCGCGCTGGTGCCGAACGGGTCCGCACCATTGGCGGCGGTGCCACTCACGGCGCCCGAGGTGCCGGTGAGCTTGAGGATGCCATTCGGGCTGGCGCGCTCGCGCAGCCCCGAGCCGTTGGCCGAGAACGTCGGGTAGGCGTCGGCGCCCACCACGCGCAACCGCGCCCGGCTCTGCCCGATGCGCGCCTCAGCGGCCTGCAATTCAAGGTTCTGCTCCGCCACGCGCGACTCGAGCGATGTCAGCACCGGATCGTTGAACTGCTTCCACCAGTCCGCCTGCACTGCGCCGGCCGAGAAGCCGGCCGTGTCCGTGCCGCCGGCAGCGCTCAGCAATGCCGCAGGGGGCCGCATCGAAGGCGTTTCGAAATCGGGGCCGACGGCACAGCCGCCTAGCCCCGCAACGAGCGCGGCATTGACCAGCGCGAAACACACCATCCGCAAGCGCAACGTGACAGACATGCAATAGTCCACGAACCGAAGTGGGCCGAATCATATACCAAATAGTTTTCAAATACTATTCAGTATTTGTGCGGCGACCGCCAACATTACCCGCTGTAGTCCGCCGTGAAGGGACACCCCGCCGGCTCGCGGCCGTGGCCTGCCCGTCACTGGGTCGAGCGCAGTTCACGCCGATGGTGCCGGCGTCGCCTTATATGTGCTGCAATAGCAACAAAAATCGCATTTGTGACTAAAGCTTCGGTGGATGTTCACCGTACACCTACTGCACTTTTTTCACTTATTGCGTTTGTGGGCTAGGCTTGCTGTCGTAGATAGCGCAAGCCTAGCAATCGCAATTGCCGTGTTAAGCAGTGGGGAGAGAATCAAATGTCTGCGGTGAATCGATTGCGTGAGGTGATCCCTCCCGTAATGACCGAGCAAGAACTGGACATGGCGCGCACCGCCCAGCGCTGCATCATGGAGGCGTTGGACCATTCTCGTGCTGCCGCCATGACTTTGACGACGGATGCTGGTGAGCACCTCTCGGTCGATGTGCCTCCCGCAGCGTTGAAGCTGATTGGTCAGCTTCTCGGTGCATTAAGTGAAGGCCGCCCAATCACGTTGATGCCCGCGAAGCGTGAATTCAGCACGGTAGAGGCAGCTCACTTTCTCAATGTGTCCCGTCCGTTTGTCATTAAGGAAATTGAGCAAGGCAAGCTGCCGCACCGCATGGTAGGCACGCATCGTCGAATCGCCTTCGAAGACTTGGTTGCCTACGCCAAGGCGATGCGTGAAAGTCAATCTAGTGCGCTGGACCGCATGGCAGAGAACGCCCGAGAACTGGGGCTGGATTCCTTATAACCGGGTACGCGCGCTATACGGCGCTGCTCGATGCCTGTGTGCTCTATCCCATCGCCATAACCAATTCGCTAATGAGCTTGGCTGCCGCAGGGCTATTCGCGGCCAAGTAGACGCAGCGCATCGAGGATGAATGGATGCGCGCCCTAGAAGCGCAACGGCCTGACTTGAAAGGCCGCTTGACGATCCGTCGCGACGCAATGCGAGACACTGTACCGGACTGGGAGGTGCCCGAAGGTGCCTGGGCGCCGCTCATCGGAAACTACAGTCTGCCCGACCCTGACGGATAGGGTCTGAGTAACAGCAAAGTACGGTGCAAGAGGCGAGTCGATTCGCACCATGGTCCTGCGCAACATTCCGTTTAGACCCATTACCAATGGTCAGGTCTTGGAATGCGGGGCTGTCCTACATCGGCGAACTGGCTTGCCGCCTGGGGTAGCTACTCCGGTAAGTTGCAGGAAATCAAAGGGACTCCACAGGCGATGCCGCCGGCTACAGGAGTCGTCTCAGGTCACAGACTGTGCACAGCATTCCTAATGACCGCCGGCATGCCAGTCTTCGACCAGCAGCTGCGTCACACGGGAAAACTCGCGTACGTTGTGGGTCACAAGAATGAGGTTGCGCGCCCTCGCCTGTCCGGCAATCAATGTGTAAGGGCCGATCGGCGTACCAGCGGCCGCCAGTTGTGCACGAATCTCGCCTGCATGCTGGGCGTCCTCCAAATCAAATGGCACCACATCAAGCTGCAACGCTTCGATTCGCGCAAGGTTCGCCGCCGCGCGCTGGCTCTTGTAAGCCCCGTAGTACAAATCGTGAGCAACGATGGACGGCATCCCGAAGTCCGCCGGCAAATGCGTTCGCAGACGGGCAAGCATGTTGGGCTCGCCCTTGAGCATCGCGATCACCACGTTGGTATCGAGAAGATACTTCATTCAAAGACGTCCAGGCCAGGCCGCTCCTACTCCCCAGGCTGGGAGACTGCCGCTGCCTCGAAATCCGCATCGACTGGTCCGATCAGCGGTGATAGCCATGCCCAATCTTGCGGGACTGGTTCCAGGATAACCGCGGCGCCGTGTCGACGAATCCGCACTTCCGCACTGTCGAAACGGTAGTCCTTGGGCAAACGTACGGCTTGGGAGCCGCCATGGCGGAAGATTTTGGCAAATTTCATTTGTACTCCCTTTTTTGTATCTACAAAACGTAGATATCGAACAGACGCAAGCCCGCTGATTCAACCTTCCCGCACGCTTGCCTCCTCACGAGTTGCGAACGGGTTGCTCGCCCCGGTCCTTCCCAAGTAACGCCTCAAAGTTGGAAGAATGTTGTAACGACCGAAGAATTCGCTTGGCTTATCACGGTCCCCATGCAGGATCCGCTCGGCTGCGCGGGGCAGTCGACCTACAATCTGCTTCGAGGAGCACTACAGAGCATTGGACATTGCGGTGCTCAATACGCTTTCCTAGCAGGTTTTCGCGTCGTTGTCTGGTATGGCGATCCGATGCTACAGACTTTCTTGGTCGACTAATCGGCCAAGCCCGCGTAGTGATGTATGCATCACTTAATCTGCATAACGGCATTTAAGGCCCGGATCGGGCTGCCCCGACTCCTTTGCTTCATCTGGGGCGTGGGGCGCGGCGCTCAACCTTGGCTGCTGCTTCCTAGTTTCCACAGCGACTCCGACCGGGTACCCGTGCGGCAATATGCGAGGACGGGCTTTGGCAGCTCGGCCAACAATAATTCGAAGGCTGCCGCTTCGTTCAAGGTGATACGCCCCGATTCCATGGGCATGTAGTGCGCGACCATTCCAAGTGAGCGGGCAATCTCTGCAACCTCTGCGAAGGCAATCTGATCTGCAGACTCTCCATCGTGACGGTTACAGACAATGGAGCGAAAACCGTTCGTATGTGCGATCCGTACGTCAGCGCGGTCTATCTGTGCCGCGACGCTCAGATCATTCGACAGATACTTGATCTGCAATGCCTGCGGACTTGTTCCCGCTTCCTGACAATTTTCGATGGCAAGGTGGAAGCACTCCACTGCAAAATCCACATCATCCTCCGTCGTGAAGCGCCCAAGACTCAACCGAACTGTACGTTGCGCGGCGTCTTCAGCGAGGCCAAGGCCGGTGAGCACGTGAGACACCTTGCCAGCCGCCGAATTGCAGGCAGACGTCGAGGAGATCGCGATATCGTCGGTCAGCATGGACGGGAGGAAATTGGGCAGAGCCACCGTCAGACTCAGCGTGTGCGGGATACGGTCTGTGCGACTGGCGTTTTGGGTGACGACGCCCGACGCGCCCACACCATTCAGCAAACGCTCGCTCAGTTGCACGATGCGCTGGTTGTCCGACGCCATTTCGGCGCGCGCCAACTCACAAGCCAATCCCATCCCGACAATCTGGTGCGTGGGAAGCGTTCCAGACCTCAAACCCTGCTCATGTCCGCCGCCGTGCATCTGGCAAGCAATACGCGGCGTAACCTCGCGGCTCACATAGAGCGCGCCAATGCCTTTCGGGCCATAGAACTTGTGTGCTGACAGGGACAACAGGTCAATGCCCATCGCCTTGACATCAATCTCAGTCTTCCCTGCCGCTTGTGCTGCATCCACGTGCAGCAGCGCGCCAGCGGCGTGAACAACCCGCGAGATCTCGGCAATGTTGGTGAGAGTCCCAAGTTCATTGTTGACCATCATCAGTGAAACCAGTCCCGTGGTGTTGCTGCAAGCCGCTTCGACGGCAGCCAGGGAAATCTCGCCTGACGGGCTAGGCGAGAGATAGGTCACTGAGCCGCCAAGTCGCTCGAGGTGTTGCGCCGTATCCAGAATCGCCTTGTGCTCGAGCTTGCTGGTCACAAGATGGCGGCGACTCTGCTCGTCCTCGAAGAAACCCTTCAGCGCCAGGTTGTTCGACTCGGTCGCACCTGACGTCCAGACAATCTCCGACGGGTCTGCGCCAATGAGTCCCGCGACCTGGGCTCGCCCTTGTTCGACGAGGTCCTTGGCTTTTAGCCCCGCAGCGTGAGAGTTCGACGCAGGGTTCCCGAAGACGCCGGAGACTCCCATGCAGTGAAACATCGCCTCCATGACACGCGGGTCGGCTGGCGTTGTGGCGGCGTAATCGAAGTAGCGGGGGGCGTCCGTGCGCATTGTTCCATCCATCCTTGCGAAGGAGAGAAATGCTACGACGAATGCTCTAGAACTTCTTTCTAAGTCTCACCCTAAGAGGTGAAGAGAATAGTATGCACTTCTACTTTTCAGTTAATTATGAGAATTTTATTCTATCCATCTGACAAAACCTGCGCTCGGATCTCCACCGCCGTGCGGCAGCTTGCGTAGAAACGGGCTAGGAGGCACGGGGATGCCAGCATAGTTCGGCGGGCAGGCAGTACTGGAGCCTAGAAACTCGCGAGACCCGGCGGGGTAACCAAAGGTCGCACCCTGGAAGGCGACCAGGCCGAAATGACCTGTGCGGCGCCCTACGGGAAGGCCGTTTCTCAAGCTATTCTGGAAGCGCGTCCCCATCACTAGCCTTCAAATGTTCAATATACTGGACAAATGTTAGGTTTTTGCCTAGCATACTGAACATATGATCTACTCTCGAGAAACGGACCCTCTTGTCGAGCGCCAGTTGCTTTTAACGCTGGGCGATCGGCTTCGGCGTCTTCGCAAGGCCAAGCGGCTGACGGCCAGTCAGTTGGCTGAGCAGGTAGGCATCTCGCGCACCACACTCGCATCTGTCGAAGCTGGTGATCCGACGCCTTCGATCGGCACCTTACTCCGGGTCATGTCGGCTCTCGGTGTCGCGGGTGACTTCGCTTTGTTGGTGTCCGACACATTCCAGCCAGCCCCGCCGAAGTCCGCAGGATCGAACACGTATCGCGGCCGTCCCGAAATTCAGGTGACGATTAGGGCGGATTCGGCGCTTCATCAGGCACAAGATCTTCAGAGCATGGCGCTTCACGAAAGGGCGTTTCAGTTGTTGCGCGAGAATCCCGAACTCCGTCAGCGTGCACTCGACACTCTCGCAGCCTGGCGCGCCAAGGGTCCGTCTCGTTCAGAATCTCTCTGGCTTGAATGGGAGCACATTCTGGCGAATAAAACGTGGCGCAGGGCGCTGGGGCGTACGAAGCGCGCGCAGGAACTCAGGCAGGCATCCCCCTTGCCTACTCTGCTGCCAGAGGAGGTCCGCCGCGAGATAATTTCTCAGGTTCAGGCGCTCAAGAGAGGCGTCGTGATCGGCGATGTGCCCGAAGACGAGTCCGCTGGAGAACCACTATGAAGCGAGAGGATCTCGAGCACATCATTCGTGCGTCGGGCGTTATCACGGACGAGTACGAGTTCGTCATAGTCGGCAGCCAGTCCCTTCTTGGCGGGCATCCATATCCACCCGAGGTCTTCACCGCGTCGGCGGAGGCCGACATCTATCCGCTCCATGCTCCCGAGAAGGCGGATGACATTGATGGCGCGATTGGCGAGGGCTCTCAATTCCACGAGTCGAATGGCTATTACGCGCAAGGCGTCGGCCCAGACACCGCCGTATTGCCTGAAGGATGGTTGCGGCGAGTCGACAAGATCCAGAACGATGGTACGAGCAGCCGCATCGGATACTGTCTGAGCGCCATCGATCTATTTATGGCCAAGGCCGTCGCGAATCGTGACAAAGACCGGGACTTCAACGTGGCGCTGCTGGTGTACGGCTACGTCGAGGCAGAGATGGCCGTTTCGATGGTCGACCAGATGCCGATCGAAACTGCAGCAAAGGGCCGCCTGCGAGCTCGGGTCAAGCGCTGGGTGGGCATCGCTCAGGCACAGGTGATCGCAAAAGACTGAGGAAGGCCAGGGAAACGCGAGTGGCCCCGCCTTTAGTCTGTCCCAATTTCATAGGTGCAGAAGTCTTTTTAAGGAGCCAGAGCGGTCGCATTCGGTGCCAGCGCCCGGTGTGCGCACAGTGCGAACAGGACGCTAACGGGGAGCGCTACCGCCCAATAGCCGGCGCAGCTAAACAGCAGGCCGCCAAGTATTGCGCCGGTCGCGAAGGCCAACACGCTCGGGATCATTTTGGCGAGTCGCTTGCTGATGGCGGCATGCTCTTCTGGCGTGCTCGGGCTGAGCAGGTCCACGATATCCACCACAATCTGCGTGCTATTCCCTGTCATGATGGTGGTGGGTCCCAAATCGCTCAACGAGGTGCGTGACAGCGCATTCTGCACAGCCATTGCCGCCACAGCAAGCAGTCCCGTTAAGGTGGCGAGATATGCGCGGCTGTCGGGGCTGGCGGCGTGCATCGTCGTGCCGGCGATTGCAAACGCGATGAGCAACAGGCTCTCCAGACCGACCAGCGGTACGACAGGGTCACGACCGCAGCGCAGGCGCGCGCGCTCAGAGATCCGGGTGAAGGCGACGACGCCGACAAAAATCGGCAGCGCGAGAATCTTCAGCAGCAGGCCATTCTGAGTTCCCACCGCCTCCACGCCGATCATGATGATATTTCCCGTCACGTGAGCCGTGAACAGTCCTGCCAAGGCAATAAAGCCGATCACGTCTACGTATCCGGCGGCGAATGCGTACCCAGCACCTTCCGCGTTACGGGCAAAGTCTTTTAGAGGCGGCATGTTTTCTCGAGCAAGTACCGTGTGTAACATCCGAAGCGCCACCCCGCTGAACCGGCGCGGTGGCGACATCCTGCGGAATTAGTACTCGATCACCGGTGCATGCACCGGGGCGATGGACTCGTGTGCGGTCTGCGTGCGCTGCGCGGCCTTGTGCACCATCGTGTAGGCGTAGTCGATACCCATGCCGTAGGCGCCCGAGTGTTCCTTGGCCAGACCGGTCACGGCGTCGTACGTTTCCTTGTTCTTCCAGTCACGCTGCCATTCCAGCAGCACCTGCTGCCAGGTGACCGGCACCACGCCGGCCTGGATCATGCGCTGCATGGCGTAGTCGTGCGCTTCCTTGGTGGTGCCGCCCGACGCGTCGGCCACCATGTAGATCTCGTAGTCGCCTTCGAGCATGGCGGACAGCGCGAACGTGGTGTTGCAGACTTCGGTCCACAGGCCGGCCACGACGATCTTCTTGCGGCCGTTGGCGGCCAGCGAGTCGCGCACCTTCTGGTCGTCCCACGAATTCATCGAGGTGCGTTCCAGCGTTTGCTTGCCCGGGAAGACGTCGAGCAGTTCGGGGTAGGTGTAGCCGGAGAACGAATCGCTTTCCACCGTGGTGATGGTGGTGGGCACGTCGAAGATCTTTGCTGCCTTGGCCAGGCCCACCACGTTGTTCTTCATGGTCTGGCGGTCCATCGACTGCACGCCGAAGGCCATCTGGGGCTGGTGGTCGATGATGATCAGCTGGCTGTTACGCGGGGTCAGGACTTGCAGCTTGGCGTTCGACATGGTGATTCTCCGGTATAAAAGATAATTCAATGAATTTGAGGTTTTATCGGGCGGCGCGGGCTTCGCTTCGTTTGCTTCAGTGCGTTGCTGCGCTGTCCATGTGCAGAACTATAGCGGTCGCCCAACCGGAGGAAACAGGCTATCGCTGTCATAGTTATTCAAAATAATTGAATTGATGGAAATGACGCGGAATACACGGCGCCCGGCGCTGGGCTTCTCAAGTTCCGGTCTGGGTGACCGACAACCGAAATAGGTCAGTCCGATAACCCGCGGCGCAGGCAGGCGGTAGACCTTCATCAAGAGCAGTGGGCAACGATCCGCGCCGTTCGAATGGAGACAAGAAATGATGAAGCACCCGTCGATCCGGGGCTCGCTGAGCCTGCTGGTCGCGTTTTTCGGGGTGGCGCTGCTGATTGGCGCCGCCGTGGGGCTGTATTCGATCAGCGCCGGCAACGACGCGCTGAAACAGACCTACACGGTGGATACGCCTGCCGTGGCCGATCTGGAAGCCAGCGCCAGCCAGTTGCTGCGGCTGCGGCTGGCACTGGCCACCTATGCGTCGCTGACCGAACTCAATGACCAGGAAGGCGCCAGCGCGGTACTCAAGCGCTTTGACCAGTACCTCAAGAACGCCAACGAGCGCATCGACCACTATCTGGCCGTGACCGGCAAGGGCGACGAGGAACAGCAGCGGCTGGTCAAGGACATGCAGGACAAGCGCGCCAAGTTCCTGAGCGATGGCGTGGAGCCCGCGTTAGCCGCGCTCAAGGCCGGCGACCGCCAGGCATTCCTGCAGCAGCAGGCGCACAAGCTGCCGCCGCTGTACAGCGCCTATGAGAAAGCCATGCTCGCGCTGGAAAAACTCCAGGTGACCTATGGCGAGCAGCGCTACAACGCCGCGCAGACGCGCTTCAAGCTCGTGATCTGGGCGGTGGCGGTGGGGCTGGCCGGTGCCTTGGTGCTGGGCCTGCTGGTGCGCTGGCTGATGATCCGCGCGATCGTCGCGCCCGTGGATGCGGCGGTGGCGCAGTTCCAGCGCATTGCCGGCGGCGACCTGACGGGCCGCGTGGAAGTGGCGTCGAGCCGCGAGATGGGCAAGCTGACCGGCGCGCTGCAGCAGATGCAGGCGTCGCTGATCGAAACGGTAGGGACCGTGCGTGCCGGCACCGATGCCATCGGCACCGGCGTGGGCGAGATCTCCAGCGGCAATACCGACCTGTCCCAGCGCACCGAGGAGCAGGCCGCGTCGCTGGAGCAGACCGCCGCGAGCATGGAGGAACTGACCTCGACCGTGAAGCAGACCGCCGAGAATGCCCGCCATGCCAGCGAACTGGCGCGGGGCGCGTCCGACCTGGCCGCGCAGGGTGGGGACCTCACGCAGCAGGTGGTGGACACCATGCAGCACATCGTGGCCGATTCGCAGAAGATCGGCGACATCGTCGGCGTGATCGAGAGCATCGCGTTCCAGACCAATATCCTGGCCCTCAACGCCGCCGTGGAAGCCGCGCGTGCCGGCGAGCAGGGGCGCGGGTTTGCCGTGGTGGCGTCCGAGGTGCGCTCGCTGGCCCAGCGCAGCGCCGGCGCCGCGAAGGAAATCAAGGGCCTGATCGAGCTGTCGGCGAACCGCGTGGAATCGGGCGCCGGCCTGGTCGGCCGCTCGGGCGCGACCATGGGCGAGATCGTGACGGCCATCGCACGCGTCAGCGACATCATGAACGAGATTGCGGCGGCTGCCGTGGAGCAGAGCAGCGGCATCGACCAGGTGAACGTGGCCGTGACGCAGATGGATGAAGTGACGCAGCAGAACGCGGCGTTGGTGGAACAGGCTGCGGCGGCGGCCGGGGCGCTGGAGGAACAGGCGCAGCGGCTGTCGGCGGCGGTGGCGGTGTTCAGATTGGATGGGGTGGAGGCAACCGCGCGGCCGGAACGGCGCGGTGTGGGGCACGGTGGGCGGTTGGCGTTGGCATAGTTGTGTAGGTGTTGCGACTGGTTATAGCTCCCCTCTCCCGCGTGCCTTGGGTTTTTTGGCTCCCCTCTCCCGCTTGCGGGAGAGGGGCTGGGGGGAGAGGGCAACGCGGTTCTGCTTGCCGACATTTCGCAATTTGAACCGCTGACCCTCTCCCCCAACCCCTCTCCTGTCCGTCTTGCGGGAGAGGGGAGCAAACCAGCGCGGAAGCAGGCAGCGGAGGGGAGCAACCCCGCGAGGAAGCAAACGAGGGGCATTCCATGCGACCATACCCGCCTGACCCTCCCCAACAAAAACAACATGACCCCCTGGCTCTCCCGCGTCGCGGCGGCATTCGCCTGCGCCGCTGCCTGCCTCGTCACGCCAGCCCAGGCGGCGGACACCTCGGCCACGCTGACCATCACCGCCGGCGCGCAGCAGAAGACCTTTACGCGTGATGCGCTGCTCAAGGACCCGCGTCTGGTCAGCGTGACGGTCGACGACGACAACTACAAGCGCCGCATGACGTTCAAGGCCATTCCGATGGCGGCGTTGCTGGCGGGCTTGCCGCAGTCGGCCGATGGCAGCGCCACCACGGCGGCCACAGACGGCTACGTCTCGCACCTGCCGCTGGGGCTGCTGCTGGCCGACCAGCCCAACGGCCCGCGCGCCTGGCTGGCGGTGGAGAACCCGGCGCGGCCGTGGCCGAAGCTGAAGGGCCAGGACATCGGCCCTTATCGGCTGATCTGGACCGTGCCCAAGGCGTCGACCCAGACGGTCAGGATTACCGAAAGCCTGTGGACCTGGGCAATTGCCCGCATCGATATCGGCGCCACGGCGGCCGAGCGTTTCGCGGTGATCCGCCCGGCCGAAAGCGAGCCGGCCGATGGCCCGGTGATGCGCGGCTTTGCCGCGTTCCAGCGCGTCTGTTTCTCGTGCCATTCGATGAACCGCGCTGGCGACGCTCACCTGGGGCCTGACCTGAACGTGCCTCACAACCCCGTGGAATACCTGGGCGACGAGCGGCTGGCAGCGCTCGTCCGCAACCCGCAGTCGCTGCACTGGTGGCCAGGCTCGAAGATGCCTTCGATCGACGAGAAGACGCTGTCCGACGCCGAACTCAAGGACCTGCTGGCCTACCTGCACCACATGGCGGGCCGCAAGGCGCCCGCCGAGACCCCGGCGGCGCCCAAGCCCTGAGCGCGCGACTCAGACGTCGATGGCCGACGCGGACTGCAACTGGCGCCGCAGTTCGAACTTCTGGATCTTGCCCGTCGACGTTTTCGGCAGCGGCCCGAAGTACACCGCCTTGGGCACCTTGAAGCCCGCCAGCAGCGTACGGCAGTGCGCGATGATCTCGTCGGCCGTGGCGCTGGCGCCGTCCTTGAGTTCAACGAACGCGCACGGCGTTTCGCCCCACTTGCTGTCGGGCTGGGCCACCACGGCGGCGGCCATCACGGCCGGATGGCGGTAGATCGCATCCTCGACCTCGACGCTGGAGATGTTCTCGCCGCCCGAGATGATGATGTCCTTGCTGCGGTCCTTGATCTTGATATAGCCGTCGGGCATGCACACGCCCAGGTCGCCCGTGTGGAACCAGCCGCCCTTGAATGCGTCGCGCGTGGCGCGGTCGTTCTTCAGATAGCCCTTCATGCAGATGTTGCCGCGGAACATGATCTCGCCGATGGTCTCGCCGTCGCGCGGCACCGGCTCCATGGTGTCGGCATCGAGCACCGCCACACCCGACTGCAGGTGGTAACGCACGCCCTGGCGCGCCTTGAGCACCGCGCGTTCTTCCATCGACAGCGTGTGCCAGTCGTCCTGCTCGGCGCAGGCGGCGGCCGGGCCGTAGACCTCGGTCAGCCCATAGACGTGCGACAGCTCGAATCCCATTTCTTCCATCTGCGCCAGCACTGCTGCCGGAGGCGGGGCGCCGGCCACCATGCCGCGTACCGGCCCGCGCAGGCCCTCGCGCCAGCTCGCCGGCGCGCTGACCAGCGCGGTGTGGACGATGGGCGCGGCGCAGTAGTGCGTCACGCCCTCGTCGCGCATCAGGTCGAATACCAGCTTGGGATCGAACTTGCGCAGGCAGACGTTCACGCCGGCACGGGCGGCCACGGTCCACGCGAAGCACCAGCCGTTGCAATGGAACAGCGGCAGCGTCCACAGGTAGACGGGATGCTTGGCCATGTCCCATTCGAGGATGTTCGACACCGCGTTCATCGCTGCGCCCCGGTGGTGATAGACCACGCCCTTGGGGTCGCCCGTGGTGCCCGACGTGTAGTTCAGTGCGATGGCATCCCATTCGTCGTCGGGCATGCGCCAGGCGAAATCGGGGTCGCCGCCGGCCAGGAACGTTTCGTAGTCGGTGTCGCCGAACGGCGCGTCCGGCTCGGGGCCGAGCACATCGTGCACGGCGATGACCTTGAGCCCCTGCACCTCGCGCGCAAGCTGGCGCGCCACGTCGGCGAATTCGGTATCGGCCAGCAGCACGCGGGCCTCGCCATGACGCAGCATGAAGACCAGATTGGCGGCGTCGAGCCGGATATTGAGCGCGTTCAGCACGGCGCCGGCCATCGGCACCCCGAAATGCGCCTCGATCATCGCCGGCGTATTGGGCAGCAGTGCCGCCACCGTGTCACCCTTGCCGATCCCTGCGCGGGCCAGGGCGCTGGCCAGCCGGCGGCAGCGCGTGAACGTGTCGTGCCAATTCTGGCGCGTCGGGCCATGCACGATGGCCAGGCGCTGGCCGTAGACTTCGGCCGCGCGGGCGATGAAGTCGATCGGCGTCAGCGGCACGAAGTTGGCGGCATTGCGGGCCAGCCCGGTGTCGTAGTCGGTCGGCATGGTGGTTGTCTCCTGTCTGGGATCCGTTGCGGATGCATGGTGTGTTATTGGGGGCACGCTATCATTGTGCCGCCGGCCACTCTGTCGTCTGGATGACAGAGTGGCCGCAGCCGCCATTTCGCACACGCCGTGCGGGAGTTGGCGTCAGGTTCACGTCAGTTTCACGTCAGGTTTCGCCATCTTCCCCATGGACGTCCACGCAGCGCTTGCAGAACACGATTGGTATCGCGCGATGGCGCCAGCACATCAGGCGCTGGCCGTATCGGGCACGGTCGCGCGCACGGTTGCCGCCAACAGCTATATCGCGCGCCGTGGCGAGTATTCGCAATACTGGATCGGCGTGGATGCCGGGCTGATCAAGCTGGCCGTCTATACGCCGGACGGCCGCGGCTGCACGTTCTGCGGCGTGCCGGCTGGCGGCTGGTGCGGGGAGGGCAGCGTCATCAAGCGCGAGGATCGGCGCTACGACGTGATTGCGGTGCGTGAATCGCGTGTGCTGCTGGTGGCCGAGACGGTCTTCAACACGCTGCTGGCGGACAGCCTGCCGTTCGCGGGCTACGTGGTGCGGCAGCTCAACGAGCGGATGGGCCAGTTCATCGCCATGGTGCAGAACGACCGCCTGCTGGGCGCCGACGCGCGCGTGGCGCAGGCCATCGCGCAGTTGTTCCATCCGGCGCTGTATCCGAAGACCAGTGCGGTGCTGGAGCTGTCGCAGGAAGAAATCGGCCTGCTGACCGGATTGTCGCGGCAGCGCGTGAACCAGGCACTGCGGCGGCTCGAAGCGGAGGGCATGGTCGGGCTGTCGTACCAGACCATTCGCGTGACGGACCTGGAGGCATTGCGCCGGTTCGGCCTGTCGGACCTGTAGCCCGCACGGTCTCAAGGTCGCGCGGATGCCGCCGATCTCGGGTAAAGTCGGCCCTCTCATCGATTTACCGGCTTCACTCCCCCTTATCCCATGCAATCGCTGGCCCACATCGCGGCAATTTCCCTCGATCTCGACGACACCCTGTGGCCCTTCGGCCCCGCCGTACTGCGCGCCGAACAGACCCTGCACGACTGGCTGCTGGCGCAGGCGCCGCGCACGTCGAGCCTGCTGACCTCGCCGCAGGTGCTGGGTGATCTGCGCGTGCGGTTCCAGGCCGACCGGCCCGATCTGGCGCACAGCCTGCGCGAACTGCGGCTGGGATCGATCCGCCTGGCGCTGGAGTTGTCAGGCGAGGACCCAAGCCTGGCCGAAGCTGCCTACGACGTGTTCTTCGCGGCGCGCCAGCGGGTGGATTTCTTCGAGGATGCGTTTCCGGCGCTGGAATGGCTCAGTGCGCGTTTTCCGCTGGTGGCGCTGTCCAATGGCAACGCCAGCCTGCAGGTCACGGGCGGCCATCACTTCTTTCACGCGGCATTGAATCCGGAGAGCGCGGGCTGCGCCAAGCCCGATGCGGCGATTTTCCACGCAGCGGCGCAGGCGGCAGGGTGCGAGCCGGCGCAAATGCTGCACGTGGGCGACGATGCCGATCTCGATGTGGTGGGTGCCATCGCGGCAGGCATGCAGGCCGCGTGGCTGGTGCGCTCGGACGACGCCGTGGCCGCCCGCTGGTCACGCAGCAGCCAGGCGCCACATCTGGTGGTGCGCGATCTCTATGCGCTGTGCCAGGCCATCGACCCGAGCTGCCCGGTGGCGCGGGCGATGCCGGCGGCGCGCTAGTACGGTCCTCAGTCGCCCGACTTCTCGGGCGGCACAGCCTTGCCCAGCAGCTTGCCGAGCAGGCCATTCTTGCCGGCGTTCTGCTGGCGCTGCGTCTTCGGCAGTCCGGCACGGTTAGCGCCGGCCTGCTTCAGGCTGTTGTTGATTTTGAGGCCCTTGTTCTTTTCCAGGTCGGTTTTCTTCACGGACGGCTTCCAGTTGGTTCAAGCCCGGCATTGTACGCAGTCGCCACGACGGCTGGGCAAGTCAGGTGGACATTGCGAACGTTTGGCTCCCTCTGCTTGCCCCGATATGGCGCCTTGGGCGCTCGGTGATGTTTCAGGGTTGCGTATGGCCAAACCGCCGCCGATAGTCTTGCGGGGAAATGCCAAAGGCTTTGACGAACGCGCGGCGCATGCGCTCGTCGTCGCCGAAGCCGGCCCGACGCGCGACGGTCTGAATGCCATCAGGCGCAGATTCGAGAAGACGCCTGGCCGCTTCCGTGCGGATTTTCTCGACCGCACGCGCCGGACTCTCCCCCATCTCACGCTGATAGACGCGCGCAAAATTGCGCGGGCTCATGCGCGCCGCATCGGCTAGCGCCGTGACCGACAGATCGGCTTCGAGGTTGGCGCGTATCCACACGTGAAGATCGTCGAAGCGGCCGCGCGTGTCGCGCATTTGCTGGCGCAGCTCCACGCTGAACTGCGACTGGCCGCCGGGCCTTTTGAAGAACAAGACCATCCCGCGCGCCACATCGAGCGCCGCCATGTGGCCCAGGTCATCCGTAATCAATGCGAGCGCCATGTCGATGCCAGCGGAAACGCCGGCTGATGTCCAGACGTGACCCGAGGTGACAAATATGTCGTCGGGTTTGACGTGTACGGCTGGGTGCAGGCTCGCCAATCGGGCGCAAGCCGCCCAGTGTGTCGTCGCCTCGCGACCGTCGAGGACGCCGAGCTGGGCGAGAATGAATGCGCCGGTGCAAATGGAGCCGAGCCGGCGCGGACGGTCGAGATAGCCTTCAAGCCTGGCCCTCAGCGACGCTGTCGCCGTTGCAGGCATGACAAGATCGGCGCCGGCAACAAGCAGCGTATCGACGGAATCGACCGCTTTGTCATCGAGGCGAGTCGTTTCGAGTTTGATGCCCGTGTCCGTCGTGACGAACCCGCCGGCCTCGGAAGCCAGTACGACCCGGTAGGCCGCACCACCATCAGCGAAGCAAGCGTCGTTGAACGCTTGCAGGGGGCCGGATACGTCCAACAGCTTGACGCCCTCATACGCAACGATGACGACCTTGCGCGGCGCCTGTGAATGCGCATTGTTGGTATTCGACATCGAATTACTAGCTCCGGCTCTGACCTATCCCGCGCAAGACTGGCGCGCCTCGCCGCAGCTTATGGGATCTTGTCCGCTGGCAGCAAGGACAACAGGTCCTCATATTCAGCCACATTTTCCATGTTACCTATTCAGTACACGAAGCTCGTTAACGTTGGCAGTAATTGAGGATGTCTTGTCATTTGCGCCATTGCAGGTCCTGCTTAGACTGGGTCGTGCAGCAGCCCGACCGGGCTCGCTAACGTCAACAGCAAGACCAACTCGTGGAGCAGGAACATGTCGAAGTACAGTGAATTTGAATTCAGGACACAACCTTGGTTTGACCCGGCCTGGTTCGATCGGTCGAACTTCCAAGGCTTCAGTCAGTTCATTCCGATGAAGACCATCGTGATCCATTGCTTTGACCCGCGTGCGTCCGAGATTCCGGCGGCGGTTGCGGCTTACTTTGGCGACGAGGTCTATCCTGGCGAGAATATTCTCGACGAGGCCGGCAACCGGGTTGGCAACACGCGCACACTCTTCGCGGTCTCGAATGCCGGCGGGCGGGCCCTCGCGGCGCTGCAGTCCGTTGCCACGATGGACTATCTCTTCAAGGTCCAGAGGGTGGTGGTTGTGCACCATTCCTTTTGCGGCGCAACGGCCTTTACGCCTGAGACGCTGATCGACGAATTCCACGACCATCATCACGCCGACATCGCGACGATGTTCGATCACGAGAGCCTCGCCATTTCTCATTTCGAAGACTCGGTCAAGCATGACGTCGCACTGCTGCGCGCCAGTCCGGCCGTGCCGAAGAACGTGGAACTCTACGGCTTCTTCTTCGAGATGAATTCCGGCAAGCTGACCGAGATCGCCCGCGATATTCCGGCATAGCTTGCCGCCTCAGCTCCCGCGGACGCCTTTCTCGCTCGCGTGAGCCGAAAGCCGCCTTTCCCCTCAACCCGACTCGTTCCTTGACTTTCATTTAGATGGTGACTAACATCTATTTAAGATGGTTAGCGACCACACACATGAGGTGATGCGATGAGGAAATCAAAGGCTGAGGCGGCGGAAACGCGTGAGCGGATCGTCGATGCCGCTGCCCGGCAATTCCGGTTGAACGGCATCCAGGGCACGGGGCTGAACGACGTGATGACGCCGTTAGGTCTGACGCAGGGCGGGTTCTATCGCCACTTTGCGTCGAAGGATCAGTTGGTGGCCGAAGCGTGCGCGCGGGCGATGACCGAGGTGATCGACGGGTTGGGAACCGTCGTTCGCCAAGGTCAGCAAGCCAGTGGCTTTGCGGCCGTGGTGGATGCCTATGTGTCCGCGGCCCATCGCGATACGCCCACAGGCGGATGCCCGCTGGCAGCCATGGGAAGCGAACTGGCCCGCGCGGACAAGCAAACGCGGGCGGCGGCGGCGCAAGGATTTGATGAACTGGTGGAAGTGCTGACGAAGCAATTGGCGCACAAGCCGCAGCAGGAGGCCAGGTCGGCCGCCGTTTTCACACTGGCCGCCATGATTGGCGCCATCACGATGTCGAGAGTTGTTGAAGATGCCGACGCTTCAATGGCGATTCTGGAGGATGTGAGGCAGCACCTCGGCGCAATCTAATCCGGTCGGACACATTCACAGCCATTTACAAGCTGGAGCAATCGATGGAACAACGCAAATATCTCATCACTGGCGCAACGGGCAAGACCGGCGTCCATACCGTACGAAACCTGCTTGATGCAGGCCACGCTGTCCGCGCCTTCGTCCATCAGGAAGACGACCGCAGTGCCGCGCTGCGTAAAGAAGGAGCGGAAGTCTTTGTCGGCGATCTTCTCGAACATGACGACGTGATTCGCGCCATGGAAGGCGTGGATGGCGCTTACCTCTGCTATCCGGTCCGTCCTGGCTACATTCAGGCAACCGCGTACTTTGCCGAGGCGGCACGTCGGGCGGGCGTCAAGGTCGTTATAGAGATGTCGCAAATCTCGGCACGTGACGATTCGAAGAGCCATGCTGCGCGCGACCATTGGATTGCCGAGCGCGTGATGGACTGGTCCGGCGTGCCGGTCGTTCATATCCGTCCGACTTACTTCTCGGAATGGCTGACGTTTCCGTGGGTGCTCGATCCCCTGGTGCAGGAGGGCAAGATCACGCTGCCTTATGGGGAAGGGCGGCACGCACCGATCGCGGCCGAGGATCAGGCACGTCTGATTGCCAACATTCTCGCGAATCCCGAGGGCCATATCGGCAAGACCTATTCCCTCTTCGGTCCAGTGGAACTGAGCCAGCAGGAGATTGCCGAGGAGATCGGCAAGGTGCTGGGACGCGAAATCACCTATGCACCGGCGACGCTCGAACAATATCGCGCGCATCTGCAGACCTACGACCTGCCGGAATTTTTGATCCAGCATTTCCTGGAAACCGCCGTCGATTATCAGAACGGCATCTTCGCAGGCACCAACCGGGTCATCGAGGAAATCACCGGGCAGGTGCCACAGACGGTAGCCGGATTCGTTCAAGCCAATCGCCAGGTGTTTCAACAGTAAGCCGGCGGCGCCAGCAAGGAGAAAGAAGTGAGCAATCCTGTCACCGTGGGCGGACTGATAGCGCCGGACTCGGCGTTGTCCCGCAAAGCCGCATCACTCGTCGAAACCGTTCACCCGAAAGCCATGCTTCACCATGTTCACAGGACGTGGTGGTTCGCTGAATTCTTGGGCCGAAAGCGCCAATTGAAGTACGACCGCGAAGTCGTCTACCTTGCCTCGGTGCTGCACGACCTCGGACTGACCAAGGAGTTTGCTGCCGATCAGCGATTCGAGGTCGATGGTGCCAACGCCGCCAGCCGGATCCTGCGCGAACACGGTTATCCGGAGTCCAAGGCCGATCTGGTCTGGCAGGCTATCGCGCTGCATTCCAGCGGTGGCATCGCCGGCCTGATGGCGCCCGAGATTGCCCTGGTTTTCATGGGCGCCCATGTCGACGTGATGGGCTTGCACTACGAAGAGATGACGCCGTCGTTTGTCGATGACGTTCTCCAGGCCTATCCACGGCTGGGATTCAAGAACGCATTCCAGGAGGCGCTGGCCGAAGTGGCCAGAAAGAAGCCGCATACCGCCATCGGCACAGGGCTCGCCGACATCGGTCACCGCCACGTGGACGGATTCTGCATCCCGGACGTATGCGACCTGATCGACGGCGCGCCATTCCATAGCTGATATCTGGCTGACTAGTTCATGCCAGCAGGAGATTCGAAATGAAGATCAAAGGTTCTGTTGTATTCGTTACCGGCGCAAGCCGTGGGTTGGGACTCGCATTTGCCCGCGAGGCAGTGGTGCGCGGTGCGGCCAAGGTATATGCCGGTGTCCGCAATCCGGCGGCATTCGACCAGCCGGGCATTATTCCGGTCAAGCTGGACGTGACCGATCCGGCGTCAGTCGCTGCTGCTGCGGAGTTGGCGAAGGACGTCACCGTGCTGGTCAACAACGCCGGCATCGCCGAGGTTACGGGGTCGCCGTTTGCCGATGTCGCCGACGAGCACGCGCGCCGGATTTTCGAGACGAACTACTACGGCGTCATGCGCGTGACGCGTGCCTTCGAACCCTTGCTGCCAGAAGACGGGCAGGGCGCCATTGTGAACGTGCTTTCTGACGTCACCTGGCGCACGGTGCCGATGCTGGCCCCTTACTCGGCGTCCAAGGCGGCTGCATGGAGTTACACGAACAATATCCGGGTGCAATTGAAAGACCGGCGTATCGCGGTGGTCGGACTGCATGTTGGATTTGTCGATACCGACCTGACCAAGGACTTCGACGTCCCCAAGGCGAATCCGCTTGATGTGGCCCGCCAGGTGTATGACGCGCTGGAGGCCGGAGAAAGCGAGGTATTGGCCGACGAGGGGAGCAAGGAGTTGAAGCGCTCGCTTTCTCTGGCTGTGCCTGGGTATATCGATCCTGAGGTACTTGAAAGTAAATAAGAACCTAGGGCTTGCAAGCCGGAATGATCGAATGATCGGGTTTGCACCCGGTAGGGCGGGAGGGGGGCACTTGGCCCTCCCGCCCAGGGGACGCCATAGCCGACTGCAAGAGAGAAGCTTCCGGAGCAATTTATCCAGGACTCAAGATTAATGCCTTCGCCGTTGTTCCACCTTTGCAGTTCGGCGGCCATGCTGGATGGAATGTCTATGGATGCAGAGAGGTTAGTAAGCAAAACTGAAGTCGTCGTGCCAAAAAACGCCGGATGCGTAGCGGTCATACACCATTTCCCGTGCATGGATCGGATGGCTCCACATTTAGTTAGCTTGAGGCATCAAGGAAGCTTAACGCGCTTCGGAATGGAAACATGTGGTGTGCCAAGCGGAGGGGCTGAAGCGTTCGACGCTGCTCGACTGCTTCTTCGATGTCGATGGAGAGCCCTTGGTCGACCGATTGCGTGATTTGGCTCAGGCTAGCATTGCGTCCAACCAGCCAATCCTTTTTCAGTAACGTCGGCGTCGGTTCGAGCCTGCGGCTACCGTCAAGTTACCGCACCTGGCTGGGCTCGATTTTCGAGGCAACGAACGATCATCGGTCTGCCACGATCTCACCGCCACCAATCAATCATCCCCCTTGATCGCATCCTTCGTCGCCTGATACCCCCGCTTGGTCGTATCGGCCACTGCGTGTCCAGCGTCACGTGCCCCGTGGCCGATGGTGCGCCCAGCTTCCTTGGCGCCGTGGCCGATCGTACGGGCGACATCAGCCACGGCGTGGCCGGTTTTCTTGCCCGCTTCCTTGACGCCTTCCTTGAACGCATGTGCATCGGACGCCATGCTGGCGTGCGCCAGGGGGCTCAGGGCCGTCATGGCGGTGATCGAAAACGTCAGGATCGTCGTGCGGAGCTTCATGGGGCGGTCTCTTACCAAGGCTTGCGGGCATTCTACCCGGCCCCGCGTCCGGCACGGCCGGCGCGGGGCGCGGACGCTAGCGTCTGGCTGGGCCTGTTTCCGTGATTGCACTGTAGACCAGCGTGCGGAGCTGCCGGCGGACCGGATAGGCCGACGACGGCAGTAGCTGCGTCAGGAACAGGCCGATCAGCTCTTCCTGCGGATCGACCCAGAAGAACGTGCTGGCTGCACCCCCCCAGAACATGTCGCCGGCGCTGCCCGGGATCAGTGTGCTGGCCGGCTTGACGGTGGTGGCGAAGCCCAGGCCGAAGCCCACGCCCTCGTAGGTGGCCTCGCTGAACATCGAGCGCGACAGGCTAGGAAGATCCGCCCCGCCGGGCAGGTGGTTGGCCGTCATCAGCGCTAGCGTCTTGGGGCTGAGCAGCCGTACGCCATCCAGCTCGCCGCCGCCCAGCAGCATGCGGGCAAAGCGCATGTAGTCGGCGGCTGTCGATACCAGTCCGCCGCCGCCCGACAGGAAGGTGGGCGATTGCAGGTAGGGGCTGGTGCGGGGGTCATCCTGCAGCATCGGGCCGCGGTTCGAGATGACCTTCGAGCCCAGCGCGCCCACGGCATAGCAGGCGCAGAAGCGGTCGGCCTTGTGCTCGGGTACGTGGAACGCGGTGTCGACCATGCCGAGCGGATCGAGAATCCGCTGCTTCAGGAACGTGTCGAACGGCATGCCGCTGACCTGACCCACGAGGTAGCCCAACACATCGGTCGCCACCGAGTAGTTCCAGGCTTCGCCGGGCGAGAACTCCAGCGGCAGCGTGGCCAGTTTCTGGACCATGTCGTCGAGCGTGCCTTCGGTGGCCAGTTCGCCGATCTTCAGCTTGCGGTAGGCCGCGTCGACATTGGTGTTCTGCTGGAAGCCGTAGGTCAGGCCCGAGGTATGGCGCAGCAGGTCCACCACCATCATGGGGCGGGCCGGGGCGCGGGTCTGAAAGCCGTCCATGAAGCCGCCCGCGAACACGCCCAGGTTTTCCCACGCGGGAATGTACTTGCTGACCGGGTCGTCGAGCGCGATCTTGCATTCTTCCACCAGCATCATGATGGCCACCGACGTGATCGGCTTGGTCATCGAGTAGATGCGGAAGATGGAATCCTCGGCCAGCGGCACCTGCCGCTCGCGGTCGGCCTGGCCCAGTACCGCGTTGACGGCCAGTTCGCCGCGCCGCCATACCTGCACCAGCGCGCCGGGCAGCTTGCCGGGGGCAACGTAGGTCTCGTCGATAAAACGTCCGATCCGGTCCAGCCGCTCCCGGGACATCCCCTGCGTGTCCTGCATATCCGTGCCTCCGTGCCTGGTTGAAATGGAGGCGCGGACCGCAGTTCAGGCGGAGGGTTTGCGTTCCCCCCACGGCAGCAGTCCGCGCCATGGCCATCCCAGTGTCATGCCGGCCGCAGCCAGCAGGATCAGCGCCGCCCCGCCCACTTGCGACAGGTGCAGGTGATGCCCGAAGGCCAGCCGGTCCACCAGAATGGCCACGATAGGATAAATGAACGACAGCGCCCCTGTCAGATGTGTCGGCAGTTTCTGGATCGCGCCATACAGCAGGATGTACATCAGGCCGGTGTGGACAAAGCCCATGGTCGCCAGCGTGGCCCACGGCAGCGCGCCCGTCGGCAGGTCCGCGCGCAGGGCCATCGGCAGCAGCATCACGGTGCCCACCAGCACGTGGATCATGGCGATCAGGTGCGGCGCCACGCCCTTGAGCCGCTTGGCGATCAGTGCCGCCAGCGCGTAGAAGAACGCCGCGCCCAGCGCCAGCCCGATGCCCAGCAGGTAGTTGCCATGCGTGGCGCCGGTGTCGGGCTTGCCCTGCACGATCAGCAGCATGCCCCCGAAGGCCAGCACCAGCCAGGCTACCTTGGCCACGGTGATGCGTTCGCCCAGGAACAGCGCGCCCAGCGCCACCAGCATGAACGGCTGGGTGTTGTAGACCGCCGTGGCGATCGAGATCGAAGCCCCTTCATACGCCGAGAACAGCAGCAGCCAGTTGGCCACGATGGCCACGCCGCCCGCCACCGCCAGCAGCACCTGCCGCATGCTGATGCTGCCCGGGCGCAGGTAGCCGCGCGCCAGGCACACCGGCACCAGCACCAGCGCGCCAAACGCGCAGCGCCAGAACACCACCTGCGTGACTGGTCGCCCCGATATCACCACTAGCCAGCCGATGGTGCCTGAAATCACCATCGCCGCCGCCATCTCCAGCATGCCCCGAGTCCTGTCTTCCACGGCTTGCCTCCGCATCCTGCTGTATTCAAGAGGCTTGCAGTTTAAGGGCTGTGGCCTACAATCCACAGTCGAAAGTGAAGGTGGGTGACGGGTTTTTCCGTCGTTTATGAGGCAAAACATTGGAAATACCTTATGTCGCTCGATGACATCGATCGCCGCATCCTGGCCTTGTTGCAGCAGGACGGCCGCATGCCCATCAAGGCGCTGGCCGAGCAGGTGGGCCTGTCCTCGCCGGGCGCGTCGGAGCGGCTGCGCCGGCTGGAGGACCGTGGCGTGATCCGGGGCTTCACGGTGGATGTGGAGCCGCGCACGCTGGGGTTTGCGATGCAGGCCATCGTCCGCATCAAGCCGCTGCCCGGCAAGCTGCAGGCCGTGCAGAAGCTGATCGAGGGCATCCCGGAATTCGCCGAATGCGACAAGGTGACCGGCGACGACTGCTTTATCGGCCGGCTGTACCTGCGATCCATCGAGCACCTGGACCATATCCTGGAGCAGATCACCGAGATGGCCGAGACCACCTCGGCCATCGTCAAGTCGCAGCCGGTCAGGCGGCGCCTGCCGCCGCTGTAGCCGGGCGGGTGTGGAGGCAGGGCGTGGCTGTGGGATAATGTCGCGCTTTGCCCGGCGCCCGGCTCAAGAGGCCGCTCGCACGGGTCTGTCCAGGCCCTTCGATCCCCCAGTGGGCCGCTGCTTTCGCGTTTTCATCAAGCACCCACAAATGCCCACATACCGTTCCAAGACCTCCACCGCCGGCCGCAACATGGCGGGCGCGCGCTCGCTGTGGCGCGCCACCGGCATGAAAGACGAGGATTTCCAGAAGCCGATCATCGCGGTGGTCAATTCGTTCACCCAGTTCGTGCCGGGGCACGTGCACCTGAAGGACCTGGGTCAGCTCGTCGCGCGCGAGATCGAGGCCGCCGGTGGCGTGGCCAAGGAATTCAACACCATCGCCGTCGATGACGGCATTGCCATGGGCCACGACGGCATGCTGTACTCGCTGCCCAGCCGCGACATCATCGCGGACTCCGTGGAATACATGGTCAACGCGCATTGCGCCGATGCGATGGTCTGCATCTCCAACTGCGACAAGATCACCCCGGGCATGCTGATGGCCGCCATGCGCCTCAACATTCCCGTGATCTTCGTGTCGGGCGGCCCGATGGAAGCCGGCAAGACGCGCCTGGCCAATCCGGTCACCAAGACCATCGAACTGAAGAAGCTGGACCTGGTTGACGCCATGGTGATGGCGGCCGATTCGTCGTACTCGGACGAAGAAGTGGCACAGGTGGAACGTTCGGCCTGCCCCACGTGCGGTTCGTGCTCGGGCATGTTCACGGCCAACTCGATGAACTGCCTGACCGAGGCGCTGGGCCTGTCGCTGCCGGGCAACGGTACCGTGGTGGCCACGCACGCCGACCGCGAGCAACTGTTCAAGCGCGCCGGTAGCCGCATCGTCGACCTGGCCCGCATGTACTACGAGCAGAACGACGAGCGCATCCTCCCGCGTTCGGTGGGCTTCAAGGCGTTCGAAAACGCCATGACGCTCGATATCGCCATGGGCGGTTCGACCAACACCATCCTGCACCTGCTGGCGATTGCGCGCGAAGCCGAGATCGACTTCACGATGAAGGACATCGACCGCATGTCGCGCACGGTGCCGCAGCTGTGCAAGGTGGCGCCGAACACGAACAAGTACCACATCGAGGACGTGCACCGCGCAGGCGGCATCATGGCCATCCTGGGTGAACTGGACCGTGCCGGCAAGCTGCACACCGACGTGCCGACCGTGCACACGCCTACGCTCAAGGACGCGCTGGACCAGTGGGACATCGTCCGCACCCAGGACGAAGCGGTGCGCAATTTCTACATGGCTGGCCCCGCCGGCATCCCCACGCAGGTGGCGTTCAGCCAGAACACGCGCTGGCCCAGCCTGGACCTGGACCGCGCCGAAGGCTGCATCCGCTCGTACGAGCATGCGTTCTCGAAGGAAGGCGGCCTGGCCGTGCTGACCGGCAATATCGCGCTCGATGGCTGCGTGGTGAAGACCGCCGGCGTGGACGAGAGCATCCTGGTGTTCGAGGGCACGGCACACGTGACCGAATCGCAGGACGAGGCCGTTGAGAACATCCTCAACGACAAGGTCAAGGCCGGTGATGTGGTGATCGTGCGCTACGAAGGCCCCAAGGGCGGCCCGGGCATGCAGGAAATGCTCTACCCGACCAGCTACATCAAGTCGAAGGGCCTGGGCAAGGCCTGTGCGCTGCTGACCGACGGCCGCTTCTCGGGCGGTACCTCGGGCCTGTCGATTGGCCACTGCTCGCCGGAAGCCGCTGCTGGTGGCGCCATCGGCCTGGTGCGTGATGGCGACAAGATCCGCATCGACATCCCCAACCGCACGATCGACGTGCTGGTGTCCGACGAGGAACTGGCAACCCGCCGCGCGGCGCAGGAAGCGCTGGGCTGGAAGCCGGTCAAGCCGCGTCCGCGCAAGGTGTCGGCCGCGCTCAAGGCGTACGCCAAGCTGGTGATGTCGGCCGACAAGGGCGCCGTGCGCGACCTGTCGCTGCTCGACGACTGACGCGCCTGGCCGCATCGCGCGGCCTTGGCACAACGTCAAACGCCGCCCCGCCATACCCTGGCGGGGCGGCGTTTTTTATTGGCGCCAAAGTTTCAGCCGATGAAACTTTGATGCATTGCAGAGTGACAGCGCGCCGCCGGTGCGCCTATAAGCCTCCTGGAAAAGCTCGTTTCAACGCCATTCCAAAGCTGTTTCGCGAATTTCATTCCGCAAAACCGTAGCGATCCAGGAGCGCGCATGTCCGTCTTCCGCAAGCCGTGGCTGTCCCCGTGGGTAATGGTGCTTCCGTTGCTGGCCGCCGCGCCGGGCGCGCAGGCGCAGGCATGGCCTGCCAAGCCGATCCGCATGGTGGTGCCCTATCCGCCGGGCGGTCCCACCGACATCGTGGCGCGCGTGGTGGGGCAGAAGCTCTCCGAGCGGCTGGGCCAGCCCATCGTCGTCGACAACCGGCCGGGCGCCGGGGGCAATATCGGTGCCGATGCCGTGGCCAAGTCCGCGCCGGATGGCTACACGATGCTGGTGGCCACCACCGCCCACGCCATCAACATGACGCTGTTTGCCAAGCCCGGCTACAGCACCCGCAACGACTTTGCGCCGGTGTCGATGCTGACCAGCGGCCCGCTGGTGCTGGTGACGGCGCCGTCCACCCCGGCCGCCAACGTTGGCGAACTGATCGCGATGGCCAAGGCCAATCCGGGCAAGGTCACGTTCGCGAGTTCGGGCAACGGACAGTCCACGCACCTGGCGGCCGAGTTGTTCGACAGCATGGCCGGCATCCGGATGACCCATGTGCCATACAAGGGCAGCGCCCCGGCGCTGACCGATGTCATGGCGGGGCAGGCCACGGTCATGTTCGACACGATGCTGTCGGCGATGCCGTTCGTGCGCGACGGCAAGCTGCGCGCGCTGGCCGTGACGGGTGCGGCGCGATCACCGGCCGCGCCGGACATTCCCACCGTGGCGCAGGCTGGCCTGCCCGGCTACGAAGCCACGGCGTGGAACGCGCTGCTGGTGCCGGCCGGCACGCCGCCGGCAGTAGTGGCGAAGGTCAGTGAAGCGCTGAAGGCCGTGCTGAACGATGCCGACGTCAAGTCGCGGTTTGCCTCGCAGGGGTTTGCCGCCACGTGGACGTCGCCACCGGAAACGGCGCAGTTCCTGGCGCATGAGATCGACAAGTGGGGCAAGGTCGTGAAGGCGTCGGGCGCGACGATCGACTGAAGCGCCGGCGGGGATTGCGACGTTTTGCGGCGTTTGCGGCTTCAGGCGGGGAAGGCTGCGCCAACCACCTCGATGCGGTCGCGGTCGCGCTTGGCGCGATAGAGCGCCTGGTCCACCTCGCGCAGCAGCGCCTCGAAGTCTGGGATGCTGGCCAGCGTGTCGGTATCGGCCACGCCCGCGCTGAATTCCAGCGTGAACGGTAGCTGTGGCGAGGTGGGCGCCTGGTGCAGCGCATTGCGCAGCCGTTGCAGGAAACCGTGCGCCTGCACGGCATCGGTACACGGCAGCAACAGCAGGAATTCCTCTCCACCCCATCGCACCAGCACGTCGCCCTGGCGCTTGAGCCGCACCACGGCGTTGGCAAACGCCTGCAGCGCCGCGTCGCCCACGGCGTGGCCGTGCTGATCGTTGATGCCCTTGAAGTTGTCCAGGTCGATCATTGCCACGGCCAGCGGATGCGCGGCGGCGCGTGCGCGCTGCCATTCGGCCTGCACGATCTCGCTGGCGCCGCGCCGGTTCAGGGCCCCGGTCAGCGAGTCGGTGCGGCTCAGGTTCAGGATGCGCTGGCGCAACTGCTCCTGCAGCGCCAGCGCATAGCTGAGCGTGAGCAGGAACGACACCAGCCCGTCCATCAGCAGCGCGTCCACAGTGGGGAAGAACGGCGCGTGCAACGGCAGCGCCGGAATCGGGTGCACCGTCAGCATGACCGTGCCGATGCCCTGGAATGCGATCAGCACCACCTGACCGGCCAGCAGGCCCCAGGCCGAGCGATACCCGGCCCGCGCCATGCGCCATGTGATGCGCGCCTGGTTGGCAATCGACAGCAGCATGCCCAGGCAGAACCACGGCAGCGCGTAGGCGCTATGCAGCGTAATGGTCGTACCGGCCAGGTAGATCGCCGGCACCAGCAGCCAGACGCGCAGGTGCCAGCCTCGGGAGCGTCCGCGGCCAATCAGGTGGTCGAGCGCCAGCGTGTGCGCGCCCACCGCCGCCATCAGCAGCGTGGTGCCCACCACGTGGGCCGTGGCCGGGGTGAATACCGGCAGCCACGCCAGCGCTGCCGGCGGCACGCCCGGCTGCAGCAGCACCACACCGTGATAGGCCGCGATCAGCAGGTCGCCCCCCAGCCACCAGTGCAGGGACGCGTTGTCCTTGCCCAGTCCCAGATAAGACAGGCACAGGAGCAGCGTTGTCATCAGCCCGAACGGGGTGATGACGGCAAGCAGGGTGACGGGATCGTTGAACGGCATGGACAGACGGCAGGCAGGGCGCAAGTGTATTACGGCAACGCCTGCCTGGCAGCGTTATCAGCGGCTTTCGTCAGGTATTTACGTTCGCTTACATGACTACCCTCATGTCTGTGTACCATGGCGCGCTTTGCCGGCGCTCGGTGTTGGATTCCCGCCATGCTGGCCGTTTCGCGGTCGCTTGAATGTCCAGACATTGAAGGGGCCAACTGGTCTGGTGGATAGGACCAGCTGGTTCCATTGAGTGGCCCGGCGGCGGGGCATAGAGTCCGCCTGAACTCCACAGGAATAAGACAGAGGCGGAGACAACGTATGTCGATGAATCGAAGAAGGCTGCTGACTGGTGCTGCGCTGGCCATGTTTGCGGCATGGATGCCGGCGCAGCACGCGGTGGCCCAGGACAAGCCGATCACGATCGTGGTGGGCAGCCCGGCTGGCGGCACCACCGACGCGCTGGCGCGCCTGATCGCCCGTTCGGTGGGCGAGACGCTGCACCGCACGGTGGTGGTGGACAACCGGCCCGGTGCCGGCGGCAATATCGCCGCGCAGTACGTGGCGCGCGCCACGCCGGACGGCAGCACGCTGCTGATGAGCTTCACGGGCCATACCATCAACGCCACGCTGTACAAGAACCTGCCGTTCGATCCGGTCAAGGACTTCACGCCGATCTCGATGGTGGCGCGCGTGCCCAGCGTGCTGGTGGCGCGCAAGGGCGTGCCGTTCGACACCACGGCCGGCCTGGTCGACTACGCGAAAAAGAACCCCGGCAAGCTCACGTTCGCGATTGGCGCGCAGGGTTCGTCGCTGCATCTGGCCAGCGAGCAGTTCAAGCTGCAGACCGGCACCGACATCGTGAACATCCCGTACAAGGGCACGAACCCGGCGCTGACCGACCTGCTAGGCGGCACCGTGGACCTGATGTTCGCCAGCACCGTGAACGTGCTGCCGCATCTGAAGGCCGGCACGCTGAAGTTCCTGGGCGTCAGCAGTAAGGACGCGCTGGCGCAGTTTCCGGGCGTGCCGCCGATTGGCCAGACGGTCAAGGGCTTCGAGTCGTCGGCGTGGTTCGGGCTGTTCGGCCCGGCCAAGCTGCCGCCGGCCGTGACGGACCAACTCTATCGCGCGGTGAAGATCGCCGTGGAGGACCCGGCCTACAAGAAGCGCATGGAAACCGAGGCTGCCACGGCCATCAGCATGACGCCGCAGGCGTTTGCCACGTTCGTGCGCGGCGATATCCAGCACTGGGCCAAGGTGATCCAGGCGTCCGGTACCAAGGTGGAGTAAGGAATTTCAAAAATGGGCCAGACATTGGCGCAGAAACTGCTGGCCCGCGCGGCCGGCAGGGCGGAAGTGGCACCGGGCGAGATCGTCACGTGCCGCGTGGACCTGGCGATGATGCACGACTCGGGCGGCCCGCGCCGCGTGAAGCCGATGCTCGAGAAGCTGGGCGCGAAGGTGTGGAATCCGGACAAGG
Source organism: Cupriavidus pauculus (assembly GCF_022179805.1). Taxonomy (GTDB): domain Bacteria; phylum Pseudomonadota; class Gammaproteobacteria; order Burkholderiales; family Burkholderiaceae; genus Cupriavidus; species Cupriavidus pauculus_E. Next base: position 95,725 of record NZ_BPUO01000005.1, read on the forward strand.
TGGTGGTGGTGACCGACCACTACGTGCCGGCCCATGACGCCGACAGCCGCAAGATCGTGCAGATCGCGCGCGACTGGGTGCGCGACGAACGCGTGACGCGCTTCCACGACATGGAAGGCATCTGCCATGTGGTGGTGCCGCAGAAGGGCTACCTGCGTCCGGGCATGTTTGCCGTGGGCGGCGACAGCCATTCGTCCACCGGCGGCGCGTTCGGCGCCTACATGTTCGGCATCGGCGCCACCGAGATGCTGGGCGTGCTGGTGACGGGCGAGATCTGGGTACGCGTGCCGCAGACCATCCGCATGCGCTGGCATGGACGGCTGCACGCGGGCGTATCGGCCAAGGACATGATGCTGCGCATGTGCACGCGCTTCGGCATGGATGGCGGCCAGTATCAGTCCGTGGAGTACACCGGCGACGCCGTGGCGGCGCTGCCGATGCAGGAACGCATGACACTGTCGAACATGACCGCCGAACTGGGCGCCCAGGTGGGCCTGGTGGCGCCCGATGCCGTCACGCGCGACTGGCTGCTGGCGGCGGGCGTGGCGGCGGCGGATATCGACATCGACGCCTGGCAGTCCGATGCCGACGCCGCCTGCCTGGCGGAACACGACTTCGATGCCTCGGCGCTGGCGCCGCAGGTGTCGCGCCCGCATACGCCGGCCGATGCCGACGACGTGGACGCGTTCGACAACATCGGTATCGACATTGCCTATATCGGCGCCTGCACCGGCGCCAAGCTGGAAGACCTGCGCATGGCGGCGCAGGTGCTGCGCGGCCAGCGTGTGGCGCGCGGCACGCGCCTGCTGGTGGCCCCGGCCAGCGCGGCCGACCAGCAACGCGCCGCGCAGGAGGGCACGCTGGCCGTGCTGACCGATGCCGGCGCCGAGCTGCTGCCCAATGCCTGTGGCGCCTGCGCGGGCTACGGCGAACATCGCTTCGGCGAGGACAGTGTGGTAATCAGTGCCACGGCACGTAATTTCAAGGGACGCATGGGCGCCGCTTCGTCGCAGGTCTATCTGGGGTCGCCGTACACGGTGGCGGCATCGGCCGTGGCCGGGCGCATCGCCGATCCGCGCGAGGTAATGAACGACGTTAGCGCCGAGGTACGCGCATGAGCACGCATCTCACCGGCCGCGCGTGGGTGTTTGGCGACGACATCAATACCGATCTGCTGGCGCCCGGTGCCTACATGAAGTTTGGCATCGAGGAAATCGCGCGCCATTGCATGGAGGCCGTGGATCCGACCTTCGCGGCGCAGGTGCGTCCGGGCGACGTGGTATTCGGCGGCCGCAATTTTGGCGCGGGCTCGTCGCGCGAGCAGGCCGTGGAGGTGCTGCGCCATCTGGGCGTGGTGGCCGTGGTGGCCCCGTCGTTCGCCGGCCTGTTCTATCGCAACGGCTTCAACCTGGGCCTGCCGCTGCTGACCTGCGCGGACTTGCCGCCGGTAGCCGCCGGCCAGCGGGCCGGTTGCGGCATCGATACCGCACAGGTCTTTCTTGAGGGCATCCCGGCATTGCAGTGCGAGCCGGTACCCCCGCATCTGGTGGCCATGATCCGCGATGGCGGACTGGTACCGCACCTGGCGCGCCGTATTGCGTCGGGCCAACTCACCGTGAACGAGGAAATGCAATGAGTACGACGACGTTGAAGCAACGCCTGCAAGGCACCGGCATCGTGACTGCGCCTGGCGTCTACGATGCGTTTTCCGCGCTGCTGGTGGAGCAGGCCGGTTTCCAGGCCGCCTACCTGTCGGGTGCCAGCATTGCCTACACGCGGCTGGGCCGTCCCGATATCGGCTTCCTGTCGCTGGACGACGTGGCATCGGTGGCGCGCAATATCCGCGAGCGATGCCCCACGCTGTCGCTGATCGTCGATGCCGATACCGGCTTTGGCAACGCGCTGAACGTGATGCAGACCGTGCGCGTGCTGGAGCGTGCCGGTGCTACGGCGATCCAGTTGGAAGACCAGGCCATGCCGAAGCGATGCGGCCACTTGGACGGCAAGACGGTGATCGGCGCAGCCGAGATGGCGGGCAAGATCCGCGCCGCCTGCGACGCGCGCCGCGACGAGAACACGCTGATCATCGCGCGTACCGACGCCGTGGCCGTGGAGGGCATGGACGCCGCGCTGGCACGTGCCGAGCTGTATGCCGAGGCCGGCGCCGACGTGCTGTTCGTGGAAGCGCTGCGCAGCCGCGAGGACATGACCGCCGCCATCGCCCGGCTGGGCAAGCGCGCGCCGCTGCTGGCCAATATGGTGGAAGGCGGCAAGACGCCCGTGCTGCCGGCGGCCGAGCTGGAAGAGATCGGCTTTCGCATCGTGATCTTCCCGGGCGGCACCGTGCGCGCGCTGAGCTTTGCGCTGCGCGACTACCTGGGCAGCCTGCAGCAGCACGGCACCACCACGCCGTACCTGGACCGCATGCTGTCGTTCCAGGCGCTCAACGACGTGATTGGCACGCCGGAGATGCTGGCGCTGGGCAAGCAGTACGAATAACCGGGGCGGGCGCACTTGCCGGGGCGGGGGCGCACGCGTACCGTGGCGGCATGGTTCGTCCGTGAACCGCCACAGCAACCCTGCCCAAGATGTTTGATGCCCACGCCCCGCTGACCACGCTGCCCCGCTTCCAGCAGGTTCGCCTGATCCTGCGCGACCGCATTCGCGGCGGCCACTACGCGGCGGGCCTGCCGCTGCCCGGCGAGCGGCAACTGGCCGAGGAATTCGGCGTGGCGCGCGTCACGGTGCGTTCCGCACTGGCACGGCTGCAGGAAGAAGGGCTGGTGGTGCGGCTGCGCGGCAAGGGTACGGTGCCCGTGGTGCGCAACGCGCCGCCGGCGCAGGCTGCGGTGCAGACCGTTCGCGGCGGGCTGCTCGACAACATCGTCAGCGTCAGCATGCGCACGCGGGTGCAGGTACTCGAATGGAAGCGCATGCCGGCCCCGCCGGCCGTCAGCGCCGCGCTGGCATTGCCGCCGGACGCGCCCGTGCTCAAGGTGGTGCGCGTGCGCAAGTTCAAGGCGCAGCCGATTTCGTACACCGAGGTCTTCGTGCCGGGCGAGCTGGCCGACATGATCGATCGCCATACGCTGCAGGACACGCCGATGCTCGTGGCGCTGGAACAGCATGGCATCGAGGTGGTGACGGCCGAGCAGACGCTGGGCGCCGCCGTGGCCGATCTGGATGTGGCGCGCATCTTCCGGATTGCCCCGGGCGTGCCCTTGCTGCGGGTGTCGCGCGTGGCAGCGGACGCCACGGGACGCCCCGTGCAGTTCCTGGTCGGGCTCTACCATCCGGAACGCTATACCTACCAGATGCGGCTGACGCGCACCGGCGCGTCGACGCGCGTGTGGATCGACGCCGACCAGTCCTGATTACTTACCGGCGCACCAGCGCCACCACGTAGACGCAGGCGTCCGGGCCGGGATTGATGAACGTGCACGGCGCGGGCGGCCCCAGCTGCAGGCAATCGCCGGCACTCAGCGTGTGCGAGATCTCGCCTTCCTCGAAGACCAGCGTGCCGCCGAGCACCCAGATCTGCTGGTGCTGGAATGTGAAGGCCGACGACGGATACGCCACGCGCGCCTGCGCGGGCAGCGTGACTTCCACCAGTTCCAGCATGCCGCCATTGCGCGGCGACACCGCGCGGCGCGTGTAGCCGGTTTCCGGGTCCTGCCACGTCGGCTGTTCGGCGGCGCGGCTCAGGCGTTCGCCCGCCTGCTCGGCCAGTGCCAGCAGCATCGATAATTGCAGGCCGAACGCGCCAGAGAGACGCCCGAGCACGGTGGCGGTGGGGCTGGCCTCGCCACGCTCGATCTTGCTGATCATCGCCTTGGACACGCCGGAACGGTCGGCCAGCTCCGCCAGCGACCAGCCGCGCGACTCGCGCTCGATGCGCACGCGCGCGGAGATGGCGGTGGTGGGGTCGTCGGGAAGTCGGCTCATGGCTTGGAATGGCTGGGCAAAGGCGCCGTCGGATTATAGGGGTGGGGTTGTTGTACGCGGGTAAACCCGCATCGTAAAAACCTTACGATGGTGACCATTCGTCCACTATAGTGGATGAAATCCAGAGCCGTAGTCGTATCCATTCCCTTCGACCGGAGTCGCCCCCCCATGCCGCGTGAAATCCGCCTGAACGCCTTCGACATGCATTGTGTCGGCCACATCCAGCAGGGCTTGTGGACGCATCCGCGCGATCAGTCGCACCGCTACGGCCAGTTGCAGTACTGGATCGAGTACGCGAAGACGCTCGAACGCGGGCTGTTTGACGGCATCTTCTTTGCCGATGTGGTGGGCGTGTACGACGTGTATGGCGACAGCCCCGCTGCGGCGCTGCGTGGCGCGGTGCAGGTGCCGGTCAACGATCCCACGCTGGTGATCCCGGCCATGGCCGCCGTCACCCAGCATCTTGGCTTCGGCGTTACCGCCAACCTGACCTACGAGCAGCCGTTCCTGTTTGCGCGCCGCATGTCGACGCTGGACCAGCTCACCGGCGGCCGCATCGGCTGGAATATCGTGACCGGCTACCTGGACAGCGCGGCGCGCGCCATCGGCATTGACCGCCAGGAAGCGCACGACGACCGCTACGACCTGGCCGACGAGTACATGGCGCTGGTCTACAAGCTCTGGGAAGGTAGCTGGGACGACGACGCCGTGGTGGCAGACCGCGCGTCCGGCGTCTACGCCAATCCGGAGAAAGTGCGCGTGATCCATCATCGCGGGCCGCAGTACAAGGTGGATGCGATGCACCTGTGCGCGCCGTCGCCGCAGCGCACGCCGGTCCTGTATCAGGCGGGCTCGTCCACGCGCGGGCGCCAGTTCGCGGCCACGCATGCCGAGTGCGTGTTCGTCAACGGCCAGAAGATGGAGGGCGTCAGGGAGATCGTCGGCGACATCCGCGCGCAGGCCGTGCAACTGGGCCGCCAGGCCGATGACGTGAAGGTGTTCCTGGGTGCCACGCTGGTGGTGGGGCGCACGGATGCCGAAGCGCGCGAGAAATTCGAGGAATACCGTCGTTATGTCAGCTCCGAGGCCGCGCTGGTGCATGCGGCGGCGTCGCTGGGCATCGACTTCGCGCGCTACGATCTGGACGAGCCGATCGAGACCGGCAAGAGCCAGGCCATCGTGTCGAACGTGGAGGCCATGACGCGCAGCGCCGGGCCGCAATGGACGCGCCGCAAGCTGCTGGAGCAGATGGTGCTGGGCAGCCGCCAGGCGCCGTGGGTGGGGTCAGCCGAGCGCATCGCCGACCAGCTGATGGCCTGGAGCGAGGAAACCGGCGTGGACGGCTTCAACCTGTCGCGCACCGTGGTGCCCGAGTGCTTCGAGGATGTGATCGACATGGTGGTGCCGCTGCTGCAGGAGCGCGGCGTGTACAAGACCGCGTACCAGCCCGGCACCTATCGGGACAAGCTGTTCGGCACGGCGCACTTGCCAGCCACCCACACCGCGGCGCAATATCGCGGCACAGGCGCTCAGCGCTGAAGACATACGCATCATGGTAGACAAGACGACTTTTCGCGACGCGATGGCGGGCCTGGGTGCCGCCGTCAACGTCATCACCACCGACGGCGAGGCCGGCCTGGCCGGCTGCACGGCGTCGGCGGTCTGCCCCGTTACCGACGACCCGCCCACGCTGCTGGTCTGCATCAACCGCGCCAGCCGCAACAATGCGGTGATCCGCCAGAACGGGCGGCTCTGCGTGAACGTGTTGTCCGCCGGGCAACGCGACCTAGCCATGCAGTTTGCCGACAAGGACCTGTCCATCGACGAGCGCTTTGCCTGCGCGGAATGGGCGCGGCTGGCAACCGGCGCACCCGTGCTGCATGGGGCGGTCAGCGCGCTCGACTGCGAGATCACGTCGGTGACCGAGGTGGGCACGCATACCGTGTTCTTCTGTGCCATCAAGGCTGCGCACAGCCCCGGCGGCCGCGCCGGGCTGATCTACTTCGGACGCGACTTCCACCCCGTGGGCGTGGCCGCGCACCCGGCGGCCGCCTGACATGACGTCACCGTCTTCCACCGCCGCGCCGGCGCAGCAGCGCCAGCGCGGCAAGCTATTTTCGATCGCCATCCTGCTGCTGGCCGAAGTAGCCGCCATGGGCGTCTGGTTTTCCGCCAGCACCGCCGTGGCCGTGATCAAGCGCACCGATGCCATCTCCCCGTTCGACGAGGCGCTGCTGACCAGTGCGGTGCAGTTCGGCTTTGTGGCCGGCACGCTGATGTCGGCGCTGCTGTCGCTGCCAGACCGCTACGACCTGCGGCGCCTGTTCGCCGGCTCGGCGCTGGTGGCCGCGCTGGCCACCGGTACGCTGGCGTTCATCGCGCCCACGGGCGGCATGGTGGTGGCGCTGCGCTTCGTCACGGGCATGTGCATGGCCGGCGTCTATCCGGTGGGCATGCGGCTGGCGGCCACCTGGGCGCAGGCCGACCTGGGTTTGCTGATCGGCCTGCTGGTGGGCGCGCTCACGCTGGGCTCGGCCAGCCCGCACCTGGTGGCGGCCTACCTGATGCCCGCGGCCGGTGGCCCCGACTGGCGCACGATCTACGCGGTGGCGGCGGCTTGCGCGGCCGGCGCGGCGCTGCTGATCGGCCTGGCCGGGATCGGGCCCAATCTCAAGCGCGCCGCGCGCATCGATCCCGCCAAGATCGCGCAGGCGTGGCGGCAGCCGGCGGTGCGGCTGGCCAACCTGGGCTACCTCGGCCACATGTGGGAGCTTTACGCGATGTGGGCGTGGCTGGCGCTGTTCCTGCAGCAGACGTTTGCCGCGCGCGGCATGGCTGACGCACGGAGCCGTGCGGAATTGCTGACGTTCGCGGCGATTGCCATTGGTGCCATGGGAGCCTGGCTGGGCGGATGGCTGGCCGATCGCGTGGGCCGTACGGCCGTGACCATCGCGGCCATGGCCACGAGCGCATCGTGCGCAGCGCTGATGGGCTGGCTCGAGACGGCGCCCATGGCAGTGCTGGTGACGGTGGCGCTGATCTGGGGGGTGTCGGTGATTGCCGACTCCGCGCAGTTCTCGGCCAGCGTGACCGAGCTGGCCGATCCGTCATCGATCGGCACGCTGCTGACCGCGCAGACCTGCGCGGGCTTTCTGCTGACACTGGCCAGCATCCATTTGGTACCCGACGTGGTGGAATGGCTGGGCTGGCGCGCTGGCTTCGGCATGCTGGCCATCGGCCCGGCACTGGGCTGCGTGGCGATGTGGCGGCTGCGCCAGCACCCCGACTCGCTACGGCTGGCCGGCGGCCGGCGCTGAGCGACCCGGCCCATGGCAGTTACGCATGGGCAAGGATGTTGACCAGCTTGCCGAATGGGTCCCGCACGAAGAACCGGCGCACGCCCCACGGCTCATCAACAGGACCGTATTCGATGGCAAAGCCGGCGTCGCGCATGCGCCGGTGCGCCTCATCCAGATCGTCCACCTCGATCGACAGATCCGGCACCGGCGTGCCGGAACCTCCCTCTGTCGCAAAGCTGACCTGTACGGACATCTCGGCCTGCGAGCCGTAGGTTCGAATCCACCCGTGGTCCATCAGCAGGTCAAGGCCCAGCACGTCCTGGTAGAACGCGCGGGCAGCCGTCACGTCAGTGGCGGCGACATTGGCAACGATGCGTCTGACTTTCAATTTCGATCCTCCAGTTTTGCTCCCCTCTCCCGCATCGCGGGAGAGGGGAGCAATTCGGGTTCGGGGATTTTGAACGGCTGAGCTCCATGGGACTTCACAAGTCTGTCACATAAACGTCACAATACCGGACCGATCCACGCCGCGTAGAGCGTGGCCGTATCTGGAGAGAGAAGATGACGACGAAGCCTGTTGCCCGATGTGTCCTGCGTGTCGTGGCCAGCCTGGCCCTGACGCCACTGGCGTTTGCCGCCGGTGCGGCGCATGCGGCCTGGCCTGAAAAGCCGATCCGGCTGGTGGTGGGCTTTCCGCCAGGCGGGCCGGTCGATACGCACGCGCGCATCCTGTCCGAGAAGCTGCAGCCCATTCTCGGGCAATCGATCGTACTCGACTACAAGGCCGGTGCCGCCGGCAATATCGGATCGGACAACGTGGCCAAGTCCGCGCCGGACGGCTATACGCTGCTGATTGCCAACACCGGCCAGATGGCGATCAACAATTCGCTGTATCCCAAGCTGCCCTATGGCATGCCGAAGGACTTTGCCCCGGTGGCGCGTACCGCGCTGATTCCGCTGGTGATGGTGGTCAACAACAACGTGCCGGCCAAGAACCTGAAGGAATTCATCGCCTATGCCAAGGCCAATCCGGGCAAGCTGAATTTTGCGTCGGGCGGCAACGGCGGTATCTCGCACCTGATGCCGGAGATGTTCAAGCAGGCGTCGGGCACCTTCATCGTCCATATCCCGTACAAGGGCAGCGCACCGGCGCTGACGGACGTGATGGGTGGCCAGGCGCAGATGATGGCCGATTCCATTCCGCTGTTCACCCAGTACATCAAGGGTGGCAAGGTGCGCGCGCTGGCGGTGACGTCTGGCAAGCGGTCGCCGGCGCTGCCTGATGTGCCCACGATGGAGGAATCGGGCCTGAAGGGATTCGAGGTGGTGGGCTTCTACGGGGTGCTGGCACCGGCCGGCACGCCGAAGGACGTGGTCGACAAGCTGTCGGGCGCGCTGCGCACCGTACTGGCTGATCCGGACACGAAGGCCAAGCTCGAAGCCCAAGGCGCCGAACCGGCGTGGCAATCGCCAGACGCTTTTGCCGCGACGATTGTCAACGAGCAGAAGCGCTGGGGACAGGCCGTGAAGGCATCGGGCGCGAAGATCGACTGATACGACTGATACGACTGATACCACTGATAGGGCAGGGGCGCCGGCCAGCGCCGGCTCCCTGCTTTCTCGCACTGGTCGCTGGTTAGAACTTGTGTCGGATACCGGTCGTCACACCGATGCGGGTGCTGTTGCCATAGAACGGCGTGACGAAGTTCGGCTGCGAGGCCAGCGTGCGCCAGGTGCCAGTCAGCGTGGTGTAGTCGGCTTCCACGTAGACATCGGTGCGCTTGCTGAGGTTGTAGTCGAGCATCACCGCGCCGGTGAAGCGGCTGCCGCTGTCGCCGTTGATCTTCATGCGGTCGTAGGTGCCCGTGACCAGCAGCATCCAGGCATCGCCAAACGGGTGCTTGGCGCCTGCATAGAAGGCGTTGTCGCGATAGCCGGCATTGTTGTAGGTGCTACGCGTGAAGCCCGCGTTGAACTGCGTGACGCCCAGCTTGTACGTACCCCCGACCGACCAGACCTGCTGGTCGCTCAGCGGAACCGCGGTGCCGAAGTAGGTGCTGGTGTCGCGCATGATCTGGTAGCCACCGGCGAGCTTGACCGGCCCGCTGGCGTACGTCACGCTGGCGCCCGTCGACGACGACTGGGCAAAGTTGCCCGCCACCTCGCCGAACGCGTGCTGCGCGGCCAGCGTGATCGGGCCGAACGTGCCGGCGTACTTCAGCATGTTGTCCTGCCGCACGCCGCCCGTGTAGTTGCCGCTCTGGAAGGCGACCAGCCCCAGGTTGGGCAGCGCCATCGTGTCGTAGCTGGCAATGACTTCGTGGATCACCGTGAAATCGCGGCCGAGCTTCAGCGTACCGAAGTCGCCTGACAGGCCGACGAAGGCCTTGCGGCCGAACAGCCGGCCGCCTTGCGAGGCCATGCCGGTATCGGGCAGGAAGCCGTTTTCCAGCACGAACAGCGCCTGGTAGCCATTGCCGAGGTCCTCCGTGCCCGCCAGACCGAAGCGCGTGCCGGTGAGCACGCCGTCTCCCATCTGTACCTTGCCGCTGCCCTTGGCATTCTCATGCGTGGTGTAGCGGATGGTGGTATCGACCAGGCCGTACAGCGTGACGCTCGATTGCGCCAGGGCCAGTGTCGGGCTCGCACCGCCGCAGGCCAGGCATAGCGGCAGGATGATCTTCCTCATGTTGTCTCCGTTTTTTATGGATGGATTTTGGCGGCGGCCGTTGCCGGCGCGCTGCCGTGGGACTGCGAAAAAAATCTTTGATCGATGTACGCGGCGTCAGGCGCGGATGTACGCGGTCTTGCTCGTGGTGAAGAACTCGCGCGCCGCCCAACCCTGTTCGTGCGGGCCCGATGACGATCCCTTGGTGCCGCCGAACGGCACGTGATAGTCGACGCCCGCCGTTGGCGCATTCACCATGACCATGCCGGCCTGCAGGCCGCGACGGAATCGCGTGGCCTGCGCCAGCGATTGCGTGCAGATGCCGGCCGACAGCCCATAGCCGGAGTCGTTGGCCAGCGCCAGCGCATGGTCGTCGTCGCGGGCGCGCAACACGGTGGCGACCGGTCCGAAGATTTCGTCCCGGGCGATCTGCATGTCGGGCCGGCAGTCGGCAAAGATGGCCGGCGTCATGAAATAGCCGTTGGTGGCGGCACGCACGCGCTCGCCGCCGGTGACAAGCCGCGCGCCTTCTTCCTGGCCGAGCGCGACGTAGCGCAGGTTCTTGTCCAGCTGCGTGGCATCCACGGCCGGGCCGATGTCGGTGTTGGTCTCCAGGGCGTGCCCGATGCGCAGGCGCTGCGTGGCTCCCACGAAGGCCGACAGGAATTGGTCGTAAATGCCGTCGGTGACGATGATCCGGGACGAGGCGGTGCAGCGCTGGCCGGTGGAAAAGAAGGCGCCCTGCACCGCGGCGTCGACGGCGATGTCGAGCGCGGCATCGTCCAGCACGACTAGCGGATTCTTGCCGCCCATCTCCAGCTGCAGCCGTTTTCCGGCGGTTGCCGCCGCCTGGGCGATGCGCCGGCCGGTGGCCTCCGAGCCGGTGAAGGAGACGGCCGTGACGCGCGGATCAGTGGTCAGTACGGGCCCAAGCTCGGCGCCGTGGCCCATCACCAGGTTGAACACGCCGTGCGGCAGGCCGCTGCGCGACAGGATTTCGGCCAGCGCACATGCGCAGCCGGGCACCAGTTCGGCCGGTTTGAACACCACGCAGTTGCCGAAGGCGAGGGCGGGGGCGATTTTCCAGGCCGGAATCGCAATGGGGAAGTTCCACGGCGTGATGATGCTGATGACGCCCACGGGCTCGGACGTGACCTCGATCTCGATGCCGGGCCTGACCGAAGGCAGGTGCTGCCCGTGCGGGCGCAGGATTTCCTGTGCGTAGTACTTGAAGATCTGGCCGGCGCGGACCACCTCGCCAACCCCCTCGCGTAGCGTCTTGCCTTCCTCCCGGGCAAGCAGCCGGCCCAGCTCATCCTTGCGGGCCACGATCTCCAGCCCCACGCGTTCCAGGATCTCCGCGCGCTGCTGGATGGCGCTGTGCGACCACGCGCCAAAGGCGTGCGCGGCGGCCGCGATGGCCTGTTCCGCCATGTCCGGCGTGGCCATGGCCGCATAGCCCACCACGTCGCCAAGGTCGGACGGATTGATGTTCGGCGCCCACCGCTCGCTGCCCATCCACTGCCCGTCGATCAAGTTTTCGTATCTCATTGGATTTTGGATTTTGGAAAATCCAATGTATAGTAAGCTCACGTTCCACCAAACGCAACCGGGTTTCCACGACCATGCAACGGATCAACACCCCCACATACGTTCGACTGCGCGAGCAGATCCGGGCCGATATCGCCGCTGGCATCTGGCCGCTCGGTGCGCACATCACGCTGGCGCAGATGGTCGACCGGTACGAGGTCAGCCTCAATCCCGTGCGCGAGGCGCTGCTGCACCTGCAGGGCGAGGGCATCATCGACATGCAGATGCACCGCGGCGCGGTGATTCCCACGGTGGACGCCACCTATATCTCCAACATCTACGACATGCGCGGCGCCATCGAGCAGATGCTGGCCGCCAAGGTGGCCACGCTGGCCACGCCCGAAGACCTGGAAGCCATCGACGCGGCGCGGCTGCGCCACGAGGAACTGGTGACGGGGACCGATATCGGCGCATGCGTGGCGGCCAATCGCGAATTCCATCGCGTGTTCAACGGCGTGGCCGGCAACCAGCCCGCCGTGGACGTGCTGGGGTCGCGGTCGAGCCTGGTGGATGCGTTGCGGCGCTCGCTGGGCTACGGCGCGCAACGCAAGGAAGCCGTGATCACGCAACACCGCAAGCTGGTGGCTGCCGTGCGCAAGGGCGATTCGGCGCTGGCCGCGAAGGTTGCGCTGGAACACGCGGAATCCGCACGAGACGACTTGCTGCGCATGATCGAAAAGTCGCACTAGCCGTGCGCGCCCGACCGGGCGCCACGAGAAAAATTTCCAACCCATCGAGGAGACAGCCGAAATGACATTCGGTAAGGGCGTCCTGCGCCTTGCGTTTTTGATTACCGCCAGCCTTGGGCTGGCCGAGACCGGCGCCGCCGCGCCCGCCGCCTATCCTTCCCGGCCCATCCAACTGATCGTCGGCTTTGCGCCTGGTGGCGCAGCCGACACCGTGGCACGCGCCGTGGCCGAGCAGATGGCCAAAACGCTTGGACAACCGGTGGTGATCGACAACCGGAGCGGTGCCTCCGGCAACATCGCCACGCAAACCGCGCTGGCCGCGCCCGCCGATGGCTATTCGGTGATCTTCGCGGCCATTCACCTGGCCACCAATCCGTCGATGATCGGCGTGCCCTACAACCCGCGTACCGATATCGCGATGGTCGGCCAGATGACCAGCGTGCCCGTGCTGATGCTGGCGGCCGCGTCGTCGCCCTACAAGACGGCGGCCGACGTGGTGGCGGCTTCCAGGAAGACCGATGGCGGGCTGCGCGTGGGCAGCGGCGGCATCGGCACGTCGTCGCACCTGGCGCTGGAACTGTTCAAGCGCGCCGAACACGTGCCGGCGCTGCACGTGCCTTATCGCGGCGGCACCCCCGCGCTGCAGGGGCTGATGTCCGGCGAGGTCGACGTGATGTTCGACCTGGGGTCCGGCACGATGAAGTCCTATATCGAAGCCGGCAAGGTGCGCCCGCTGGCGGTCATGCAGGCCGAACCGGTGGCCAGCATTGCCGCGCCCACCGCGCAGGCGGCCGGCTTGCCCAAGGAAACCTATATCCGTAGCTGGCAGGGGCTGGCCGTCAAGGCCGGCACGCCGCCGCAGGTCATCGCCAAACTGTACGACGCGCTGAACCAGGCCCTGCAGCAGCCGGCGGTGCGCGCACGGGTGCAGGCGCTTGGCATGGAGATCAAGCCCAGCGCTGCGCCGGCCAATTTCCAGAAGCTTTATGTCGACGAGCTGGACCGCTGGTCCGCGCTGATCAAGTCGGCCAACATCAAACCGCAGTAATCAAGCCGCAATGAACGGATCGCGCATTGCGCATTGGCAAACATGAAAATTACGAAGGTCAATGTCCATCTGATGCAGGCGGGCGCGCCCACCCATACCGCATGGGGCGGGGCGGGTAAAAGCGCGCTGGCATCGGGACGCAACTGGTTGTTCGCGGAAATCCATACCGAGGAAGGGCTCGTTGGCCTGGGCGAAGGCTCCGGCTGGCCGCGCGTGGTGGCCGCCGCGCTGCCCGACCTTGCGCCGCTGCTGGTGGGCGAGGATGCGTTCCAGACCGAGCGGCTGCACCAGAAGCTGCGCGTCGCCATGATGGGCCACGGCCACCTGGGCGTGGTCGGCAGCGGTGCATTGGCCGCGCTCGACACCGCGCTGTGGGACATCAAGGCCCAGGCACTGGGGCGTCCGCTATGCGATCTGCTGGGCGGACGCGTCAGGGACACGGTGCCGTACTACGCGCACGTCAAGGATGCCGAGACCGCGCGGGCCGCCGTGGCGCGCGGCGTGCGTGCGCTGAAGGTGGGCGGCACGCGGCAGATCGTGGAGCGTGCTTGGGCCATCCGTGAAGCCATCGGTCCCGATATCGACCTGATCGTCGACCTGCACGGCCCGGCGTGGCTGACCGGCGCCGATGCGGTAGCGGTGGGCCGGGCACTGGAAGGCGCACACCTGCTGTTCCTGGAAGAACCGGTGGCACCCGACGATCCGCTTGGCTGGCGCCGCGTGCGCGACAGCGTGGCGCTGCCGCTGGCGGCCGGCGAGCGGCTGGGCACGCTGGCCGAGTTCGACCAGCTTATCGCCAGCGGCCTGATCGACGTGGTGCAGCCCGATACCGGCCGCACCGGCGGCCCGACCCAGCTCAAGAAGATCGCGGCGCTGGCGGAGGCCAAGGCGCTGCTGGTTGCGCCGCATTCGGGCTCGCTCGGACCGGTTGCCGAGTTTGCCGCCGTCCACTGGATGGCCGCATCGACCAATGGCCTGATCCTGGAACGCCTGGAGCCGGACTGGGACGGCAAGCAGGCGGCCGTGACGCGATCCCTGCAGGCCAGCGATGGATACATCGCGGTGCCGGCCGAGGTGGGCCTTGGCACGTCGCTCGATCATGCCTTCGTTGCCGCGCACCCGAGCGAGCGCAACGTCGCGTTGCCGGCGGGCGGCTGGGAGCCGGGCACCGAGCAGGAGACGCCGTACCTGCAGGCGCGGCGCAGCCGGGCACGCCTCACCAACCAATAAACATAGCAACATAGAGACTACGACCATGGCTTTGTCCGCAGCTTTGTCCGAAAAATCGCGTGCGATCCTGATGCGCACCTCCACCGCCACGCTGACCACCATCATGTTCAAGCGCGGTTTCCGCAATGTCTTCCTGCAGGGCCTGAAGCCGCTGAACCCGCAAGCATGCCGCTTCGTGGGGCCGGCATTCACGCTGCGCTACATCCCGGCGCGCGAAGACCTGGACCCGATCACCGCGTTCGAAGACCAGCGGCATCCGCAGCGCGTTGCCATCGAGGAATGTCCCGCTGGCCATGTGCTGGTGATGGACAGCCGGGGCGATGCCACGGCGGCGTCGTCGGGCAACCTGCTGATCACGCGCCTGTGGAAGCGGGGCGGGGCGGCCGTGGTGACCGATGGCGGCTTCCGCGACAGCCCAGAGATCGCGGAGATGGATTTCCCGGCCTGGCACACGCGCCCGTCGGCCCCGACCAACCTGATCCGCCATCATGCGGTGGACCTGCAACTGCCCATCGCCTGCGCGGGCGTGAGCGTCTACCCCGGCGACATCATGGTGGCGGACGAAGAGGGCATCGTCTGCATCCCGCAGCACCTGGCCGAAGAGGTGGCGCTGGAGTCGGTGGGCCAGACGATGTACGAGGACTGGGTCAACCTGAAGATCCTGGAGGGCGCCCGCCTGCCCGGCCTGTATCCGCTGCTGGACCCGGCCCTGCAGGCCGAGTACGCGGAATGGAAGTCGCGGGAGAGCCATCTCTATGCCTGAGCAGACACCACTGGTCGTGGCGCTGACCGGCGCCGCCGGACGCCTGGCGCAGCATGTTCGGCCGCTGCTGGCGCAGGTTGCCAGCGAAGTGCGGCTGTGCGACCAGCGCGCCGTGACGCCGCAGCATCCGAACGAAACCGCGTGGCAGTGCTCGCTGGAGGATGCGGGCGCACTGGGCCGGCTGCTGGACGGTGTCGACGTGGTCGTGCATTTCGCCGGCTATCCGCGTGAAGCCCAGTGGGACGTGATCCTGCCGGCCAATGTGGCCGGTGTGGCCAACCTCTGGGAAGCCGCACGCGAAGCCGGGGTGCGCCGCATCGTCTACGCCAGCTCCAACCACGCGGTGGGCATGTATCCGCGCTCGGCGATCGTCGGCAGCAATGACGCGCCGCGTCCGGACTCGCGCTACGGCGTGTCCAAGGTGTTCATGGAAGCGGTGGCCAGCCTGTACGCGCAGAAGCTCGGCGTCAAGGCGTTCGGCATGCGCATCGGCCATTGCTCAGAAGCGCCCACCGATGCGCGCATGCTGTCGCACTGGATCAGCCCGCGCGACCTGGCGCAACTGGTTCACGTGGGCATGACGGCCGAGATTGACGAGGCCATCGTCTATGGCGCGTCGCGCAATTCGATGACGTGGTGGGACAATTCGCGCGCCTATGCGCTGGGCTATGCGCCCCAGGATTCGGCCGATGCCCATGCCGAGGCGCTGCGCGGCAAGACGTCGTCGGACCCGGTGGCGGAGTTCTATCAGGGCGGCAGCTTTGCCGCGGAGGAGTACAACGGTGATCGTTCCGCATTCGACGCGCCTCGTTGAGGTACGGGAGCGGCGTACCGCAGAAGGGCTGCACCTGCGTGAGTTCCGGGTTGGCAATCGCGTGGGCGAATGCCCGGCGTGGGACGGCAGCCAACTGGCGTGGATCGACGTACGGTCACCGGCTTTCCATGTGCTGGACCCACAGACACGCCTGATGTCGACGTGGCAGCTCGACAAGCCGGTCGGCGCGCATTGCCGGCGCGTGGATGGCCGCGTCGTGCTGGCGCTCAGCGACGAACTGGCCCTGCTGGATCCCGCTACTGGCGCATTTAACACGCTGCTCCAGCCCGAGCCCGACCGCCCGGGCAACCGGCTCAATGAGGGCCGTGTATCGCCGTGCGGCAACTGGTTCCTGTTCGGGTCGATGGACGACACCGGCGCACGCCAGCCCACCGGCCGCATCCACGCGCTGCATGCATCGGGACGCTGTCACGTCGTGCACGACGGCCTGTACGTGGCCAATGGCTTCGCCTGGGCGCCCGACGGGCAGACGTTCTATTTCTCGGACAGCATGGCCGGCATCGTCTATCGCGCGCGCTGGCTGGCGGATGCCGGCGCCATCGAGGCCATCGAGCCCTGGGTCCGAGCCGACGAACAGGCCGGGCGGCCGGACGGCGCCTTCGTGGACGACCTTGGCAACTACTGGTCGGCCGGGGTGTCGGCCGGACGCATCAACGTCTACGCGCCCGCGGGAGAGCGGCTCGCCGTCATGGCCCTGCCATGCCAGGCGCCGAGCATGCCATGCCCGGGTCCGGACGCTTCGGTGTTCGTGACCTCGCTGGTGCGGCCGCAGTGGCAGGCCGCCGACATCCGCCCCGAGGACGGGCAGCTTTTTCAACTGATGGATGTCCTGCGGGCCGGCGCGCGGCCATCGCCGCATCTGTCCATTCTCTAAGGAGTTCCACGCCCACCGACTTGTTTTGGAAGTCAGCCTGTTGTTCGCGTGCGTGGATTATGGATTATCCAAAATCAACGCCGCAATGGTTACGTCATCAAAACCCAAATAGAGGAGACACATGTACCCGCGCAACTTGACCCGCATCACCACCCTTGCCGCCGTTGCCGCGCTGAGCGCAATGCTCGCGGCCTGCGGCGGCGACGATTCACCGGCATCCGCCGGCACGACAACGCCGTCGCAAGGCGCCCAGCCTGCGCCGCCGGCCCCGCCGCCCCCGCCCACACCCACATCGTCCATCAATCCGCCCGTCAGCGCCGCCACGCGTGCCATCCTCGATGCGGATTCGGCCAGCTACGCCGCCTTGCAGCCGGTTGCCGATAGCGGCTACACCCTGCTCGGACGCCTCAAGCCGCGCACGACGATGGAACTCAAGGCGCAGGGCTTGAGCAGCACCCTGATGATCGGCGGCGAGACCACCGACCGGGGCTTCAGCGTGTTCTCGAACTGGCGCGAATACCTGAACCCGCTGGGCACGACGCGGGTGCGCGTGCAGTCCGGCTGGAACGACATCGAGCAGACCATCACCACGCCCGCCACGTACAACTTCGCCAAGCTCGACGAGATCGTCGACGGCGCCGTGGCGCAGGGGCATGCGCCGCTGGTCTTCCTGGGATATGGCAACGTACGGCCCGGGTGCACGGACTGCGGCACCGCCAACCTGGGCGGCGCCTTTCCCACCGGCGAGGGCAAGGAACGCTTCCTGAACTTCGTGGCCGCCACAGTGATGCGGTACAAGGACAAGGTGACCGACTGGCAGATCTGGAACGAGCCGACCAAGGACCTGGAAACCTACAAGACCTTGATCGTCGATACCGCCAAGCTGATCAAGCGCATCCAGCCCAACGCCAAGCTGACAATCGGCTCGTGGTACACGGTGCACTACGTGCTGGGGTGCATGGAGAACTGCAACGACAGCGCCGCGAACCAGGAGGCCCGCAACTACATCCTCACGTCGCTGAAGTACTTCTACGACAACAAGGGTCCCAGCGTGCCGAGCAAGGACGTGTACGTGGCCTTCCACCCCTACACGACCAGCGTCGATTACGACCACGTGGCCTGGTACAAGCAGAGCATGGACAACTTCCAGACGCTGCTGGACGGCTATGGCTTCCGGGTGCGCATGGACGAGAACGGCGCGCCGTCCACGCCGTGCAATACCTACGCGATGTGCAACCAGGGCACGCTGGCGTGGAGCGAGAAGAACCAGGCCAAGTACAACCTGCGGCGCGTGCTGGGTGACATGGCGCGTGGCATCGAGACCAGCATGTTCACGATCACGGACCTGCACTATGACGATGCCAAGAACACCAAGGGCCTGCTGACCACCGGCGTGTGGGATCCCACCAACGACTCGCCGTTCATCAACGGCGACCAGCGCATCAACGGCAAGAAGATCGCCTACGGAGCGTTCCAGAACGTCACGGCGCTGTTCGACAACCGCATGGAGCCGGTGGCAGACCATGGCTGCGTGGCGCCGGCCGGCTACGACGCCCATGCCTGGCGGCAGGTGAAGAACGGCGTGCCGTCCACGGTCATCAGCGTGTGGAAGATGACCACGTTGCCCGTTGCGGACGATACGGAGCCCCGCGCCGTCGTGCAGGTCACCTGCAGCCATGTCGGCTTCACCGAGATGGCGGCATCGGGCAGCCAGCCGCGCTATGTCGACATGATGGATGGCCGGGTGTACGCGATGCCGGCCGGCAGCATTGCCGCGAATGCCCCGGGTACCGTGACGTTCTCAGTGCCGGTCGCCGATTGGCCGGTGCTGATTGCCGACGCATCGGTGGTGCCAGCGGCGGCACTGCGGTAAGCATCGACCAGGCCGGGGCGGCGCAGGGACACCGCCCCGGCTTTTTCAGCCTGCCCGTCCGATCCCATCATCCCTGTTCCCCTCCATTTCTTGGTACACACACCAGGGCAAATCTTGGTTCTTCAATTCGTACGGCCGACCGTACAGAATGCGGACATCAAGACGGTCTCCCAGTCACCCAGACAGCGCCAGGTGTGAGACGGTCTCTAAGCCTTACGCCTTTGGAGAGCTGTCGCCATGGATCGTCTCGTCTCGATGCAGGCATTCACCCGTGTGGTGGATGTCGGCACCTTTGCAGGAGCCGCGGAGTCGCTCGATCTTCCAAAGGCCACGCTCACTCGCTTGATCCAGAAGCTGGAGACGCATCTCGCCGTCAAGCTGCTGCACCGGACCACGCGCCGCATAAGCGTCACCACCGATGGCGCCGCCTACTACGAACGCTGCGTGCGCATCCTGGCGGACATCGACGAAGCAGAGCACCTGCTGACGCGCCATAACAACTCGCCACGCGGCACGCTGACCGTGGACACCACGAACGGCATCGCGAAAATGGTGCTGATGCCGCAACTGCATGGCTTCTGCAATGCGTATCCCGAGATCAGGCTCGAACTGACCAGCAACGGCAAGCCGATCGATCTGCTGAAAGAGGACGTGGACGTGGTGCTGCGCGTGGGCGCGCTGGACGAAACCATGGTGGCGCGCCGCATCGGCTGGCTCAGGCTGGCCCTCTATGCGTCGCCGATTTATCTGCGCCGTTTCGGCACGCCCCGGGATCTGGCGGAACTGGCACAGCACAAGGCCGTGCATCTTCTGTCGAACCGCACCGGTCGCGCCATGCCGTGGCCGCTCGCACGCGGCAGCGAACGTAGCGAAGTGCTGCTGCCCTCGGTGATTGCCACCAACGATACCGACGTCCATCTGGGCTGCGCGCTGGATGGCCATGGCATTGCACGCATGTCCCGGGCGACGGCCGAGCCGTACGTCAACAGTGGCCGGCTGGTGGAAGTTCTGTCCGGGTGGCAGACCGACCAGTTGCCGATCTCGGCGATGTATCCGCAGAACCGGCACCTGTCGGCCAAGGTGCGGGTGTTCGTGAACTGGGCAGCCGACATCTTTTCCCGGCATCCGCATTTCGGTGCGGAGGCGCCAAAGCTCGCGGCCTGATCGGGCCACCCCCGAGCGAATTACCCAACCTCGCAACTCATGCGCGACGCATCCCCTGGGGCGCCGCTGCCGTGTGCCGGATGTGCAGTCGGCAACTCGTTTCGCTTTGATCCTTTTGAGCACTGTATTTAGCAAAAACAGTCTCGAAATTGCTAATCCGTAGACCTAAAGTGGAGGCTCACAACTAGCAGATGAAACGAACGCGCCAGAAGACGCCCCGTCCCGCCGGAGCCCCTGGCGCATCAATCCCGAAGATCAACATGACCACCGCAATCCACATGACCAACGCCGTTATCGAATGCATCCTGAGCCGCAGCGCCGCCAAGTACTACGACCCGGCCGCCACGTTGAGTGACGACCAGATCCGCGAGCTGGTGCGCATCGGCACCTCCGCGCCAACGTCCTTCCACATGCAGAACTGGCGCTTCATCGCCGTCCGCACGCCGGCCGCCAAGGCCCGGCTGAGCCCGATTGCCTGGAGCCAGCCCCCGATCATCGATGCCGCCGTGACCTTCATCGTCATCGGCCAGTTGGCTGACGCCAGCGTGATTCCGGACCGCCTGGCGCCGCTGGTGGCGGCCGGCGTGATGCCGGCGGAGATGGTGCCCGAGTGGGAAAACCCCGCACGTGATCTCTACAAGAACTATCCGCAGCGCCAGCGCGACGAGGCCGTGCGTACCGGCACCTTCGGCGCGGCCGCGATGATCTACGCGGCCCGTTCGCTGGGCCTGGGTTCCACGCCGATGATCGGCTTCGACGCCGAAGGCGTGCATCGGGAGTTTGGACTGGCCGCCAACGAAGTGCCGGTCATGCTGCTTTCCGTGGGCGCGGAGCGTCCGGGCAACTGGGCGCAGAAGCCGCGCCTGCCCGTGGCCGATGTGCTCGATCTCGTTTAACCGTCAATCCCAATCCATCAACCCCAAGGAGTCCAAGATGGCAAGAACCGCAGTGCTGAACCCGGAACAGGTACCCGCCGAATCGAAAGCGACGCTCGATGCGTTCACCAAGAACATCGGCTTCACGCCGAACATGATGGCGAGCTTTGCGCAGAGCCCGATTGCGTTCAACGCATGGGCGACGCTGCTGGGCGGCCTGAGCAAGGCGCTCGACGTGAAGACGCGCGACGGCATCGGCCTGGCCGTGTCGGAAGTGAATGGCTGCAACTACTGCCTGACCGTTCACAGCTTCACGGCCGAGCATATGGCCAAACTGCCGGCCGATGAGATTATCCTTGCCCGCAAGGGTCACGCCAGCGAGCCGAAGCGCGACGCGGCGCTGCAGTTCGCGCGCAAGGTCATCGAGACCCGTGGCCAGGTCAGCGACGCCGACCTGAAGGCGGTGCGCGATGCTGGCTATACGGAAGCGAACGTCATCGAGATCGTCGCGCTGGTGGCCATGTACTCGCTGACCAACTTCTTCAACAACGTGTTCGATCCGGACAAGGACTTCCCGGCGGTGGCGCCGGCCGGCTCGATCTGAAGCCAGCGGGGACGTGGCCTTTGCGGTATCAAGGCTGCGTCCCGCGTGCGACAAGCAATGAGGCGTTCAAGTGGATCAATATTCCGACGGTCAGGTGTCCCGGATCGACTGGCTCAGCCAGTTGCTGCAGATGATCGACGTCACCGGCCAGCTTCAGGTGCGCTGCGTGTACGGCGCGCCATGGCGCGTGGCCTGGGACGAGTCGGCTGCGCACGAGATTCCCTATCACATGGTGCTGAAGGGGCGGGCCGTCCTGGAAGATCCGCACACGCGCACGCTTACGGAGTTGGTGGCGGGAGACATCCTGCTGCTGCCCCACGGCGCGGCGCACGTGCTCCACGATGGCAGCGGGCATGCGCCGGGCGCTACCCACAATCGCCAGGGCTCCGCGGGATGGACGCTCAGCGAGAACGATGGCAAGGGCGAGCCGCTGGACATGCTCTGCGGGCGCTTCTTTATCGGGCCGCCGCACGACCGGATGATTCGCGACTACCTGCCCGCGACCTTCGTGGTGCGGGCGACGGACGCCAACGCTGACGATGATGCCATGTCAGCCGCCAAGGATCTGGCGCGGCTGATGGGGCTCATGCGTGTGGAAAGCGCCACCGACAAGCCGGGCGGATACGCCATGCTCAACGCGCTCAGCTTTGCACTGTTCACGCTGGTGCTGCGCGCGGCGAGCGAATCGGACCAGTCTCCGGCGGGTTTGCTGGCGCTTGCCGGCCATCCACGGCTGGCCCCGGCCATTTCGGCGATGTTCGCCGATCCGGCCAAAGCCTGGAACCTGACCGAGCTGGCCGACCTGTGCAGCATGTCCCGCGCCACGTTCATGCGGCACTTCCAGTCCAGTCTGGGACGCTCGGCCAACGACCTGCTGACCGATGTCCGGATGAGCCTGGCGGCGAACGCGCTGCGCAAGCCGGGGGTCACCACCGAGGCAGTGGCCGATTCGGTCGGCTATCGATCCGTGGCGGCCTTCCGGCGTGCGTTCACCGACAAGATGGGCATGACGCCGGGGGAATGGCGCCGCATGGCACGCCCGGGCGACTGACGCACGTCATTGATCCTTTCGGGCATCTTGTTGAGCCCATGCAGTCTCGAAATTCACTTCGCGTGACGCTAGATTGAAAGGCCAGTCACCCGAGCAACCCATACGGAAAACCCAAATGACTACTCTTGCAAACCAGCTTCGGCTGCAGATCGCCGAAAAGGGCGTTGAAACACTGTCTCTGCTGGCTCCGCTCAGGTGGACGCTGGTCATCGTGTTCCTCTGGTTTGGCGGCATGAAGTTCACCGCCTACGAGGCCAGCGGCATTGCACCGTTCATCGCCAACAGCCCCATCATGAGCTGGCTGCACACCTTGTTTGGCGTGCAGGGCGCCAGCTACGTCATTGGCGTGCTGGAGCTGTCCACCGCCGGGGCACTGATTCTCGGCAGGTTCCTGCCCATCTTCTCCGCGCTGGGCGCGGCGATGTCGGCGGCGACCTACCTGATCACGCTTACGTTCTTCTTCAGCACCCCCGGTGTGGCGGAGGCGACGGCAGGCGGCTTCCCGGCCATTTCAGCCATGCCGGGTCAGTTCCTTCTCAAGGATCTTGTCTTGCTGGGTGCCTCGATTTCGCTGCTTCTGGCGTCGGTCGAGCGCCCAGGGGCCGCCGGCAAGATCGTTCGATGACCTCGAACAGGCGGCTGCACGACGCGGCGACCTGCGCTTCGGGCGCCGTTGCCACCCCCAGCAACAGGCCCGATGACGCGGGGGATGGCGCGGCGAACCACTTGGATAGCGGCGACGGTGCCATCCCGAAGTGCATCAACTCCCGCGCGATCTCGATGTCGGGCGCGCCGTCCGGGAGCCTGAGCAGTATCGCCAGGCCGGTCTTCATCCACGCGGCATCGCGCATGCGCAACTGCTCGCACAGCGCGTCACGTTGCACGGCATACAGGCGCTTGAGCCGGCGGACACGGCGAACGTAATGACCTTCCCGCATGAATTGGGCCGTGGCCAGCTGGACGATCGGGGAGGGCGCGGGCGCCAATGCCGCGGCCACTTCCGAGAACGGGTGGATCAGTTCGGCCGGTGCTACGACGAATCCGAGTCGCAACGCCGGGCTGATGGTCTTGCTGAAGGTGCCGATATGGATCACCCGGTTGCCACCGCCCAACGATGCCAGGGCGGGTGCCACCCGGCCATCGAGCTGAAGTTCGCTGAGGTAGTCGTCTTCGATGATCCAGGCGCCGCTGGCCGTCGCCCACTCAAGCAGCTGCAGCCGTCGCCTGGCTGACAGGACCGAACCCAACGGTGCCTGTTGCCCGGGCGTCACGACGGCCAGGGCGGCGTCCGGGGCGTGCTCGATGCCGTAGCCAACGTTCATGCCTTCCGCGTCCACCGGCACCGGCACGCCATGCATCCGGGCAAGCTCCAGGGCTTTGCGGGTGACCATGAATCCGGGTTCCTCCATCCAGACCTTCCGGCCATCGAGCCCGAGCACGCGCAGTGCAAGGCCCAGGCCGCCGATGTATCCGGAAGTGATGAACACCTGCTCCGGCAGGCAGTGCAGGTTGCGGGAAATGGCGAGATAGCCAGCGATCTCGCGGCGCAGT
Organism: Cupriavidus pauculus; assembly: GCF_022179805.1. Classification (GTDB taxonomy): domain Bacteria; phylum Pseudomonadota; class Gammaproteobacteria; order Burkholderiales; family Burkholderiaceae; genus Cupriavidus; species Cupriavidus pauculus_E. The sequence goes on from NZ_BPUO01000005.1 coordinate 119,784, forward strand.
TCGAGCTCGCCTCGGGGATCGGGATAGACCAGCGACGAGAACGCGCCTGTTTTCAGGAGATTCGAAGCGCGCGCCCGCGCGAACAGCCTGTCGGGCAGTCCTTCCAGCGCTGGAACGCCGAGCTGGAAGATCGCCGGCCCGCTGTTCATCTGGAGATAGCTACGCATGAATGCCCCGGGCTCTGGTGCTTCTGGCCGGGATATCGGCGCGCGTGACCGGGGCGCGACGCGGGTGCCCCGTGCGCCGAAGGCTTCGATGATCTGTGCGTCGGACAGGCGCTCATACGCTGCTTGAACGGTGCCGCGCGCCACGCCGAGATGCGCGGCCAGGTCTTGCCACGATGGTAGGCGGGTGCCAGGTGCGAGCACACCCGAGTCGATGGCGCGGGCAATGCTCAGGCAAATCTGTTCCGACAGCGGAAGCTTTGCCTTGCGGTCGAGACGAATTTGCAGTCTCGGGTCCATTTGTTCAGTACACACGGTAATTGGAAATTGGCAGGAGACGAAAAAGTGGTACGTATCGTCACGGACGTGCATCAGAGCCGAACCATCGGCATCTGGGCCAACACGGAAGTGGAAGTCCTCGAATACGGCGAACTGCAGGACGTGGCACGCCCGATCGGATCGCAACGTGTCAGCCTGCGTGCGGCCTTGCGTGAAACCGGCGGCCGGATCGAGGCGCGCTACAAGCCATCGCAGTCGCTGGCGGGGCGCTATCACGGCAGTGATCACCTCAGCCTGATCGAACAGGGCGGCGAAGCGTACGGCTACACCCGGTTCATTCGCGGCTTCCGTTGCGTGGCGATCCACTTCGACGATACCTTGCTGGGCGAAGCCTGCGGCACCGCCAGCGGTGCGGCCCATTTCCAGTCGCGGCTGATGTTCGAGCACAAGCCGATCTGGGCCATGGCCGACCGGCTGGCCCTGGCGTGCGTGACGCCACGAATCGGACAGCGGCTCTACTGCGAGAGTCTTGTCGGCATGCTTGCCGTGGAAATCGCTGGACTCGGCGCCATCGCGCCACTGCTGGCCTGCAAGGGAGGGCTCGCGCCGTTCAGGCTGCGCCGCGTCCTCGACTACATCGAAGACCATCTTGGCGACAGCCTGGCCGTCACGGAACTGGCGGCGCTTGCCGAAGTCAGTCTCCCGCATTTCATGCGCGCCTTTCGGACGTCCACGGGAGAAGCCCCGCTGCGCTTCATCATGCGGCGGCGGGTGGTGCGCGCCACGCGGCTGCTATTGGAAACCAGCGCACCGCTGGCCACCATCGCACAGGACTGCGGCTTCGCGGACCGCTCGCATATGACCACGTGCTTTCGGCGCATTGCCGGCAATACTCCGGCGCGCATCCGTCGCGAGAGAGCATGATGGGGCGGGGACGTCATGGGGCGCTTTTCCTTGTGCATGATCGGTTGGCAGCCGATGGTATGCGAAGACCCCACCGGGTTGAACGTCTGCGCCCGATTTAGCAGCAGGCTGGCGAACAACACGATCAAGGGAAGAAAAGACCGGCGGCGGCACGCCACGCCGGCTGCACTGCAAACAAAAAAAGCCCGGCGCAAGGCCGGGCATAAATGGAAAGTGTCTGGTGCGGTAGGTATCAGAAGCGGTGGCGCACCCCCACCATGGCGCCGAACTGGTTGTCGCCCGGGACGACCAGGCTGCCGAGATTGGCGATCGATCCACGACCCTTGTCGGTGCGGTTGTAGGCGTAGCCGAGATTCAGGTAGGTGCTGGTGCGCTTGGAGAACGCGTACTCGGCCGAGGCTACGAACACGAACGGGTCGGCGCCGTACTTGGCGAAGTCGTTGTAGTAGACCGAGCCCTTCAGCGTCAGGGCCGGCGTGGCGTGGTAGCCGACGCCAACCCAGTAGAGGTTGCTGCGGACGAACAGGGGGCTCAGGCCGGTCACGTTCTCCCAGCGATAGCCGCCGAAGACCTTGGTCGGGCCAAAGGCGTAGCTGAGCGCCACCGAGGCGCGCTGGACCTTGGCATCGTCGAGCGGCTGGCGCAGGTCGTACACCACGCCCACGTTGAGCGGGCCGGTGGTGTAGCGCAGGCTGGCGGCGTACTCGCGGCCCCGCTTGTAGTTGCCCGGCACTTCGCCGTTCATGTCGTAGCCGAAGCTGTACAGCGCGGAGGCGGTCAGGCCGCCGAACTTGCCCTCGTACTTGATGGAGTTGTCGGCGCGCGAGGCCATGCCAGGGTCAATGTTCACGATCGAGTACTGCGACGTGGCAGCCATCGGATCGAAGGCAATTGTGAAATCGTAGACTGGCGTCTGGTGGCGGCCCAACGTCAGCCCGCCGTACCGGCTCTGCAGGCCCAGGTAGATCTGGCGATTGAAGAAGCGGTCGCTGGTGTTGGCGCCGTTGTCCACGTTGAAGCCGCTCTCCATGACGAAGATGCCCTTCATGCCGCCGCCCAGGTCGTCGGTGCCGCGCATGCCCCACCAGGAACCGGTGGTGATGCCGTTGCCGGACTGCATGCGGACCAGGCTGTTGTCGCTGAGCGTGCGCGACAGGTATTCCACGCCGACATCGGCAACGCCGTACAGCGTCACGCTCGACTGGGCTTGCGCGCCCATCGCAAACAACGCGGTTGCCGCGGCGGCGGCCAGTTTGATTTTCATGCCTGGATCTCCAGTTGGGGAAAAGTCCCGCAATGATCGGGAGGCATGAGGCCGGCGGCTTTGACTTGGCTCGATTCTTCGCCACTTGGCAGCGGAAAATTCTTGGCGTCGCATGTGAACAACGGCGGACGACTACTCGCGTATCGTCGTTATACGAACTTGCTTCTCGAACAGTATTAAATTTGTTGCAGCTGAGCCGGAGCGTGCATCGTCGATGCGCGGTGTCGAGTGGTTATCGCCCGACGGCGCAGCTCAGAAACTGGCGGCCAGTCCCAGCGATATCCCTGAGACGTTGTTGCCGAACACGTATCGCACCACGGCACGCACACGCGTGACGAATACCTCGTGCGCGGTGGTGTCGAGTTCCAGGCCCAGGCCTACCGACGTCAGATGCTCGAACCCCAGCACGTTGGCCTGGCTGCCCAGGTATTGCGAGTGGGAGAGTTCCAGCACGTAGCGCACGGGCCGGTCCAGCGCAAACATGCCGGTGGGGGCGCGGTAGCGCGCATAGAGATTGGCGGTCTGGGCGGTGGCCGATCCCTTGACCCCGGACGTGGTGCCGCCGAACGTCTGCAGGTAGATGTTCGTGTAGCGCAACTCCACGTCGATGTCGTGCTCGGGCCGGTAGTGTTCCCAGTCCAGCATCACCGAGCCGCCCAGCCCATAGGCATTGAGCGTGCCCCGGTCCAGGAAGTCGATGCTGCTGTCGGTGGCCCGGTTGACCGCGAACTGGGCGACGGCCAGGTCGCTGGACACATTGCCGAGCGATGCATTGAGGATCGGCCGGAACACCAGCTCCTTGTCGGCCGTCAGCGGGAAGTCCCAGCCGATGCCGACGGTGCCGGCCACGCTGTTCCAGCGCGTGGGAATCGGACGCGTCTCGGAGCCGTCGCTGGCGATGAACGTCGGATCGTAGCGGCTGTAGGCAATCGAGCCTTCCACATAGAGCGGGAACGACTTGCTCAGCGTGAAGCCGCCGCCCAGCTGCGACATCTTGATGCCGGGGTTGCCGCTGGCCGCGTTGTTGATCGACAGCGAACTCGATGTCAGGTCGGGTACCACCGAGTAGGCCATCAGGGCCAGCACGCCGTTGGCCTGCTTCTGGACGTTGGCACCCACCACGCTGAACTGGGCGTGGGCGGGCAGGCTGGCACAGAGGCACAACGCGGCAATGGAGGCGGCTTTGTGAAGCATGCGTGACGGCGCGCAGGGGGAAGGGCGCACCAATGGTCGCAAGGATCGCCGCCGGGCGGAATTCAGTTTTGTCGCGGCGTGACTTTAGCAATTCCGGTGAAACGTGCCGCCGCGCCCGGAGTGCCGCAAGCGTATCGCGGGGCGGTGTGGTGCCAGTAGCGGCGTGCGAGGGGCGGTGCAGGGGGAACATGCACGGAACGTGCAACAAAGTGGCGCTGGCACATTCCGACAGCGGATTGCGTGCGTGTCCTACACAGCAGGCCGCGCGCCGTGCCTACACTGTCAATCAGCGCCGCACCCTGCCACCGGCGCCGGCCAGAACGGGCTGGGGCAGGGCCGGACATTCTGCAACCGACCATAGGAGTACGATCATGAACAAGGACCAGGTGAAGGGCCGCATGAACGAGGCCAAGGGCAAGGCCAAGGAACTGGCCGGCAAGGTTACCGGCAAGACTTCCACGGAAATGAAGGGCAAGGCCCAGCAGGTGGCCGGCCGCACGCAGGCCGCCTATGGTGATGCCAAGGAAGACATGAAGAAGAATCCGCGCTGATAGTTCAAGTTCAGCGCCGGGCCGGCCCGCGCCAGCGTGCACGGGCCGGCCCGGACGGAGGAAGGCGGGGCTACAGCCCCGCCTTTTTCATGCCGGCCGGTCCAGTTGCGGCAGCACCCGCCCCGGGTTCAGCAGGTTTTTCGGATCGAGCGCGCGCTTGATCTGCCACATCAGTTCCAGCTCGACCGGCGACTTGTAACGGCTCAGGTCGTCGCGCTTGGCCACGCCGATGCCGTGCTCGGCCGAAATCGACCCGTTCTCGGCGTAGGCCAGCCCGTCCACCAGGTCCGACACCGGCTTGTACCACTGCGCCAGGAAGCTCTTGGCGTCGCAATCCTTGGGCCGCAACGGGTTGAAGTGGACGTTGCCGTCGCCCATGTGGCCGTAGATCACCATGCGGGTGGCCGGCTCCAGGGCCAGCACCTCGGCCGACGCCTTCTCGATGAACTGGGCGATGCGCGATACCGGCACCGAAATGTCGCACTTGATGCTGCCACCGGTGCGGGTCTGGGCATCCGAGATTTCCTCGCGGATACGCCAGAACTGCTGCACATCAGCCAGGCTCGACGCCACGGCGGCATCGACCACCCATTCCCTGGTCAGCCCGGTCTCCAGGATTTCCATCAGCATGGCGCTGAGCGTTTCCTCGTCGGTGCCCGACGTCAGCTCGATCAGCACCATCCAGTCGTGCCGGCCCGGCAGCGGCGACGGCACGTCGCCCAGGTATTCCAGCACCAGGTCTAGCGCGGGTGCCGAAATCAGCTCGAATGCGGTAACGGCGCCGCCCGAGATCGCACGCGCCTCGCCCAGCAGCTTGACTGCCGCCTCGGGGCCGTCCACGGCCACGAAGGCCACGGCGGTGGAGCGCGGCTGCGGCATCAGCTTCAGCACCGCGCCGGTGATGATGCCCAGCGTGCCTTCGGCGCCGACGAACAGGTGCTTGAGGTCGTAGCCGGTGTTGTCCTTGCGCAGCCCCTTGAGCGACGAGAAGATGCGCCCGTCGGGTAGCACCACCTCGATGCCCAGCACCAGGTCGCGCATGTTGCCGTAGCGCAGCACGGCCGTGCCGCCGGCGTTGGTGGACAGGTTGCCGCCGATCTGGCACGAGCCTTCCGAGCCGATGCGCAGCGGAAACAGCCGCCGCGCGTCATCGGCGGCCGCGCGGGCGCCGGCCAGCGTGACGCCGGCTTCCAGCGTCATGGTGTCGTTGATGGTGTCGATGGCCAGCACGCGATTCATCTTCTTCAGGCTGATGACCACGGCCGTGCCGCTGTCATCGGGCACCGCGCCGCCCATCAGCGACGTGTTGCCCCCTTGCGGCACCACCGGCACGTCGTGCGCGTGGCACCACGTCATCACCTGGCTGACCTGTTCGGTCGTGGACGGCATCACCACCAGCGGCGACTTGCCGCGATAGATGCGGCGATAGTCGGTGACAAACGGTTCGGTGTCGGCTTCGGCGGTCAGGTAGCCGTTGGGGCCGACAATGGCCAGCATGGCTTCGTGCAGTACGTCGGGCGAGGGCAGGGCTTTGGAAGGCAAGGAAGACATCTTCGATACTCAGTAGGCGGCTCCGGGCGCGGACACCTGTTGGGCGCGCTCCGGCAGGAATTCGGCGGCGAGCTTGCGGGCCGCGTTGGCGTAGACCAGCACGTCGACCCCGGTGGCCACGAACGTGCAGCCCAGGTCCAGGTATCGGCGCGCGAGCGTGTTGTCCGAAGTCAGCGTGCCGGCGGCCTTGCCGCTGGCGATGATCGTGCGCATGGCGGCTTCGATCTGCGCCTGCACTTCGGGGTGGCCGGGATTGCCGCGATGGCCCATCGACGCGGCCAGGTCGGCCGGGCCGATGAACACGCCGTCCACGCCGTCGACGGCGCAGATGGCTTCCAGGTTCTGCATGGCGGTCACGGTCTCGGCCTGCACCAGCAGGCAGACTTCGTCGTCGGCCACGGCCAGGTAGTCCTTGCGGGCGCTCCATTGCGACACGCGCGCCACGGCGCTGCCCACGCCGCGCACGCCAAACGGCGGATAGCGCGTGGCGCGCACCAGCCCGGCGGCCTGCTCGGCGGTGTCGACCATCGGAATCAGCAGCGTGCGCGCGCCCACGTCCAGCAGTTGCTTGATCAGCGCGGTGTCGCCGGACACGGCGCGCACCACGGGCTGCGAGCGGTACGGCGCCAGCACCTGCAGCGTCTGCAGGATGGTGCGCACGTCGTTGGGCGCGTGTTCGCCATCCACCAGCAGCCAGTCAAAGCCGGCCGTGGCGCTGATCTCGGCCAGGTACGGCGTGGCGGCGGACATCCAGAGTCCGATCTGGGCCTGGCGGGCGGCCAGTGCGGCCTTGAACGGGTTATGGGCGGGCATGGGTCTGGGTCTCCTCTGGGGTCTGGTGGTGCCGTTGGGGGCGTGTTCAGTTCAACTGGCCCTGGCAGAGATACTTGGTATGCATGTAGTCGTCAAGTCCGTGACGCGATCCCTCGCGGCCGTAGCCCGATTCCTTCACGCCGCCAAACGGGGCCGCCTCCGATGCCAGCGCGCCTTCGTTGATGCCGACAATGCCGGTTTCCAGCGCCTGGGCCACGCGCCAGATCCGCCGCACGTCGTTGGAATAGAAGTACGCGGCCAGCCCGAACGGCGTGTCGTTGGCGTCGCGGATCACCTCCTGCTCGTCGGTGAAGCGGAACACGGGCGCCACGGGGCCGAAGGTTTCCTCCTGCGCCAGCGCCATGGCGGGCGTGGCGCCGGCCAGCACGGTCGGTGCGTAGTAGTGCGGGCCGTCGTCCGCGCGCACGCGTTCGCCACCTACCACGACGCGCGCGCCCAGGGCTACGGCGTCGCGTACGTGGCGGTCGATCTTGTCCACGGCGCGGCCGTTGATCATCGGGCCGATCTGCGCGGCCGGCTCGGTGGCCGGGCCCACGTGCAGCGCGCCCACGCGCGCGGCCAGCTTCTCGACGAAGGCGTCGTGCACGCCGGCCTGCACATACACGCGGTTCGGGCACACGCAGGTCTGGCCACCGTTACGGAACTTGGCCGCCATCAGGCCATCGACGGCGGCATCGAGGTCGGCATCGTCGAACACGATGAACGGCGCGTTGCCGCCCAGTTCCAGCGACAGCTTCTTGAGCGTGCCGGCCGATTCGCGCGCCAGATGCTTGCCCACCGGGGTCGACCCGGTGAACGTGATCTTGCGCACACGGGCATCGGCCAGCCAGGCATCCACCACGACCTGCGTGTTGGTGCGCGACGCCGTGACGATGTTCAGCACGCCGTGCGGCAGCCCGGCCTGTTCCGCCAGATGCACCAGCGCCAGCGCGGTCAGCGGGGTGTCCTCGGCGGGCTTGGCCACCACGGTGCAGCCGGCTGCCAGTGCCGGGGCGATCTTGCGGGCGATCATCGCCAGCGGGAAGTTCCACGGCGTGATGGCGGCCACCACGCCCACGGGCTCCTTCAGCACGATCATCTTGCGGCCCGGCACGGCCTCGGCCACCACGTCGCCGCAGATGCGCGTGGCTTCCTCGGCAAACCATTCCACGTACGACGCGCCATAGCGCACTTCGCCCACGCTTTCGTGCATCGGCTTGCCTTGCTCGGCGGAGATGATGCGCGCCAGATCCTGCTCGTTGGCCAGGATCAGCGCGTGCCAGCGCTTGATGATCTGCGCACGGTCGCGTGCGGTGCGCCGGCTCCAGGCCGGAAAGGCGGCTGCGGCGGCGTCGGCGGCTCGGCGGGCATCGCCGGCGTCGCTGTCCGGCACGCTGGCGATGGCGGCGCCGGTGGCCGGGTCGGTCACGTCCATGCGGGCTTGGCTGTCGCACCATTGCTGGTCGATGAAGTTCTGCGTGCGCAGCAGGGTGGGGTCGGTGAGGGTGGTCAGCATGGGGGTGTAGTGGTGGCTGGCGTGGGTGGTGACGGGAAGGCTTGCCCTCACCCCCGGCCCCTCTCCCGGAGGGAGAGGGGAGCAAACCGAGGGGGCGGAGAGACGTAGGGCGGGAGAGGGCGGGCGTCTGGGCTAGCTCACGATCCCTACGTGCCAGGGCACGAATTCGTGGTCGCCCAGGCCCAGCAGTTCGCTCTTGGTGGGTTCGCCCGAGGCCGCGCGCAGGATGTGTTCGAAGATGCGCTCGCCCATCTGGGGCACGCTCAGTTCGCCATCGAGCACCAGCCCGCAGTTGATGTCCATGTCTTCTTCCAGCCGGCGGTACATCGGCGAATTCGACGCCAGCTTGATGGTCGGCGCGGGCTTGGAGCCGAACATCGAGCCGCGCCCCGTGGTGAAGCAGATCAGGTTGGCGCCGCTGGCGATCTGGCCCGTGGCGGCCACGGGGTCGTAGCCGGGCGAATCCATGAAGACAAAACCCGCCTTGTCGATGTGCTCGGCGTACTCGTACACGGCCTGCAGCGGCGTGGTGCCGCCCTTCATGGCCGATCCCAGCGACTTCTCGAAGATGTTGGCCAGGCCACCCTGCTGGTTGCCATGGCCTACCACGCCGTTGAACTGCGCGTTCTGCCCGGCGGTATAGCGCTCCCACCAGGCCAGGCGGTCCAGCAGCTTCTGGCCGACCTCGGGCGAAATGGCGCGGCGCGTGAGCATGTACTCCACGCCGTGGATCTCGGGGGTTTCGGACAGGATGGCCGTGCCGCCGTGGCGGACCAGGATGTCCATGGCCGCGCCCAGCGCCGGATTGGCGGTGATGCCAGAAAAACCGTCAGAGCCGCCGCATTCCAGGCCGATCTTGATATGGCTGGCGCTCACGCGCTGGCGCTGGAACGCGTTGGCCGCCGGCAGCATGGCTTCGATGGCGCGGATGCCGGCCTCGATGGTGGCGCGCGTGCCGCCGGTGTCCTGCATGACCAGCGTGTGCAGGTTCTCGCCGGGCACCAGCCCCTGCGAATCCACCAGCGACGCTACCTGGTTGCGCTCGCAGCCCAGGCCCACGATCAGCACGCCGGCCAGGTTGGGGTGCCGCGCATAGCCGGCCAGCGTCCGGCGCAGCATGTCGAAATGCTCGCTCGGCGACGACATGCCGCAGCCGCTGCTCTGCGCGAACGCGGCCACGCCGTCGACATTGGGATACGCGGCCAGCCGTTCGCGCGTGAAGTGCGCGGCGATGTGCTTGATCACGGTGGCCGAGCAGTTCACCGACGACAGGATGCCGATGAAGTTGCGCGTGCCCACGCTGCCGTCGGGGCGCACATAGCCCATGAACGTGGCCCGTTCGGCCTCGGGCACGTAGTCCACGGGCCGCACGTCCTGGCAGAACGCCGGGTCGCGGTAGAAGTCCACGAGCTTGAGGTTGTGGCTGTGCACGTGGTCGCCGGGTGCGATGTCGCGGTCGGCCACGCCGATCACGGTGTCGTACTTGCGGACCTGCTCGCCGCGCGCAATGGCCCGCGCGGCGATCTTGTGTCCGGCCGGCACCTGGGCGCGCACGCGCACGCCCAGGTCCTGCAGGGGCTGGCCCAGCGTCAGGTCGCCCCGGGCGATCAGGACGTTGTCGTTGGCATGCAGGCGGATGACGGGGTTCAGGGTCACGATTGACAGAGGCGTGGCGGGTTAGCTCTGCGAGAGCATTTCCTTCAACTTCAGGCGCTGGATCAGCTGCGTTTCCTGGTCGTAGACCGTGGAGACGTATTTCTTGTAGTCGGGGCCGTCCAGGTACATGATCGGCGCGTCGATGCGCGCGGCCACGGCCTTGAACTCGGCGCTGGCCACGGCCTGGCGGAACGCGTCGCGCAGCTTCTGCTCGATGTCGTGCGGCAGGCCCTTGGGCGCGCCGATGCCGTTGGGCGCTTCCACCACCACGTTGTAGCCCAGCTCCTTGAGCGTCGGCGTGTCCTTGAAGCGCGGCGTGCGCTGCTCGCCCCAGGTGGCCAGCAGGCGCAGCTTGCCGGCTTCCACATGCGGCGCCCACGAACTGGAATCGGCCAGCAGGTCCACCTGGTTGGCCAGCACGTCCTGCAGCGCCTGCGAGCCACCCTTGTAGGCCACGGCGTTGAACTTCACGCCGGCCGCCAGCGCAAACTGCTCCATGCCGACGTGCGTGGCGCCACCGATGCCGGCATGCGCGTAGGTGATGCGGCCCGGATTGGCCTTGGCCTCGGCAATCACGTCGGCCAGCGTCTTGAAGCGCGATCCGGCCGGTACGGCGATGCCGAAGGTCTGGCCCGAGGTGCGCGCCAGGTAGGTCAGCTCGTTGCGCGGGTCCAGTTGCAGCATGCCGAGCTGCGAAAAGCGCGTGACCGAGATCGGGATCTGGCCGATCGTGTAGCCGTCCGGATTGGCGCGGGCCAGGGCCTTGGTGCCGATCATGCCCGATGCACCGGCGCGGTTTTCCACCACGACCGACTGCTTGAGAATCCCCGACGCCACCTGGCACAGCGCGCGCATCGACTGGTCGGCCGTGCCGCCCACGGGCCACGGGCAGATGAACGTGATGGGACGGTCGGGATACGCGGCGGCGGCGCGCGCCAGGCGCGGCACTAGCAGGCTGGCCGTGCCGGTGGCGGCAACGGCGGTGGCGGCGGCGCTGCCCAGCAGAAGCTGGCGGCGCGAAAGGCTGACGGGCTTGCCTTGCGTCATGGGGGATGTCTCCAGTCTTGTTTTAGGTCGCGGACCGGCATCGATGCCAACCCGCTCTGCCTGCGATTGTGGGCGCGCCGAACATAACCATCCAATAGCAAATTGGCATTGCTTCATAACCTTCCGGTTAGGTAGACTCGCTGCCATGGCACATATCGACCGGGCTTTCCGATCCAACATCAAGCTGCGCCACCTGCAATTGCTGGTGGCGCTGGACGAATTCCGCCACCTGGGCCGCACGGCCGAATTCCTGTCGGTGAGCCAGCCGGCGGTGTCGAAGGTGCTGGCCGAAGTGGAGAAGATGCTCGGCCTGACGCTGTTCACGCGGTCCACGCGCGGCACCGAACCCACGCCGGCCGGCGAATCGCTGGTGCGCTTTGCGCGCGCGGTGCTGGCGCAGTACGACGTCACGCGCGACGAGATCGAGGCCGTGGCCAGCGGCGCGGCCGGCCGCGTGCGCGTGGGGTCGATGAGCGCCACGCTGCCCGTGCTGCTGGCGCAGGCGGTGACCCGCCTCAAGGCGCAGTCGCCGCGCGCCACGGTGCTGGTGGAGGAGGGCGACCTCACGCATCTGCTGCCGCGCCTGCGTCTGTCCGAACTCGACGTGATCGTGGGACGCCTGGAGCCGGCCTACGCCGCGCCCGACCTGCTGACCGAGGCGCTGTACGAAGACCCGATGGTGGCCATCGTCGCTGCCGGGCATCCGCTGGCGCGCAAGGCGCGTCCGGGCTGGGCCGACGTGGCGTGCCATCCGCTGGTGCTGCCGCCGCCCTGGGCGTCGCTGCGGGTCAAGATCGAGCAGGCGTTCTTCCGGCATGGACAGGTGCCGCCGGCCGACCTCGTGGAGTCGTCGTCGTACCTGGCGGTGACCACGTTCGTGGCCCAACGCCAGGCCGTGGGCTTCGTGGCCGGCACGGTGGGGCGCCAGTTGCAGGCCGAAGGGCGCTTTCATGTGCTGGCGATGCCGGTGGAGGTGGATCTGCCCCCGGTGGGCATCATCACGCTGCGCGACCGCCGGCTGCCGCCGAGCGTGGCGGAGCTGGCCCAGTGCCTGCGCGATGCAGCAGGCGAGATCGGCGGGCCTCGCAAGACAGCAAAGACAGCAAAGACCGCAAAGACAGCAAGGACCGCAGACAGGACGTCATGACCGAAGCCTCCGCAAATTCCCGTCACTCCCGTCAATCCCGCCGCACCGACGTGCTGGTGCTGGGCGCCGGCATCGTCGGCGTGTCGACGGCGCTGGCGCTGCAGCAGCGCGGCCACGCCGTCTGCCTGGTGGACCGCAACGCGCCGGGCCGCGAGACCTCGTACGGCAATGCCGGCATCATCCAGCGCGAGGCCGTGCAGCCCTATGCGTTTCCGCGCGCCTGGCAAGCCATCCTGCGCGTGGCCGCCCGGCGCGGCAACGACGTGCACTATCACCTGCGCGCGCTGCCGTCGCTGGTGCCGTCGCTGGCGCGCTACTGGCACGCGTCGGCGCCCCAACGCTACGCAGCCATCGTCGATGCCTATGCCGCGCTGATCCGCCATTGCATCGACGAGCACGCGCCGCTGATCGAGCGCGCGGGCGCGCAGGACCTGATCCGCAAATCCGGCTGGCTCGAAGCCTATCGCACACCGGCCGCGTTCGAGGCCGCCGCACGTGAGGCCGATGCCGTCGCACGTGCCCACGCGCTGCGCCATGCCGTGCTGGACAGTGCGGCACTGGCGGCGGACGAACCGGTGCTGCAGCGGCCGATGGCTGGCGCGGTGCACTGGCAAGACCCGTGGACCGTCAGCGACCCCGGCGAACTGGTGGCGCGCTACGCAGCGCTGTTCGAGCGCGAGGGTGGAATGATCCTGCGCGGCGATGCCGACACGCTGCGCCAGTCGGGCAGCGGCTGGGCGGTGGACACGGCCGATGGCCCGGTCGACGCCGAGCACGCGGTGATCGCGCTGGGCCCATGGGCCGCCGGGCTTACGCGCCGGCTGGCCTACCGGCTGCCGTTGTTCGTCAAGCGCGGCTACCACCGCCACTACGCGGTGGCCGAGATGCCGGGCAAGCCGCTGCTTGACGCGGAAAGCGGCATCCTGCTGGCGCCGATGCGGCAGGGCTTGCGGCTCACGACCGGCGCCGAGTTCGCGCATCACGACGCCGCGCCCACGCCGGTGCAGTCGGTGCGCGCCGAAATGCTGGCCGGCGACCTCGTGCGGCTGGGCAAGCCAGTGGAAGCGCAGCCGTGGATGGGCGCGCGGCCCTGTATCGCCGACATGCGCCCGGTGGTGGGGCGCGCGCCGCGCCACGCCAACCTGTGGTTCCACTTCGGCCATGGCCATCAGGGGCTGACGCTGGGGCCGGCCACGGCGCGGCTGCTGGCGGAACTGTTCGACCGCGACACGCCGTACGTGGACCCCACACCGTACGATCCGCGCCGCTTCGGCGCCTAAGCCGACACCGCGCTGGCTGCCTGCGACTTGGCCTGCGCGCGGGCCTGCAGGTGGCCGACAAAGGCCGCGGCCACGTCGGAAAGCACCTCGTTCTTGCGGGTCAGGATGCCGAAGGCCTTCATGTCCTGGCCCACCGCCACGGGCAGCGTGGCCAGCAGCGACGCGCGCACGTGGTCGCGTACCACCGACTCGGGCAGCATCGCAATGGCATCGCCGGACTGCAGCAACTGCAGCGTGGCAAAGATCGACGAACACTCGATCACGTCCTCGGGCGACGACACCTGGGCCTGCGCGAACTGGTCTTCCAGCATGAGCCGCGCCGGGCTGGTCAGCGTCTGCAGCACCCACGGCCAGCGCACCAGCTCGTCCCAGCCGATGCGCCGCCGCTCTGACAGCGGATGCCCGCTGCGCACCACGATGCGCAGCGGTTCGTCCGACAGCGCGCTGAAATCGAACTTGTTGTGATCGAGCGGGCCGGCAAAACGGCCCACCGCCAGTTCGATCTCGTGCCGCTCCAGCAAGACGCCGATCTGGTCGCTGGTCTCGCCCAGGATGCGCACGCCCAGACGTGGCCGCTCGCGCTTGATGTCGGCCACGGCAGCGGCCACCAGGTCCGGCGCCGCGCCCATGATCGCGCCAAAGACCAACTGCCCGTGGCCGCCCCGGCGGCGCACCTCCATGCCTTCCAGAAAGCGGTCCAGGCTGGCCTGGGTGTGGCGCGCGTAGGTCACCACCTCCAGGCCCAGCGCCGTGGGCCGCATGCCGCGCGCATGGCGCTCGAAGATCGCGAATCCGAACGCCTGTTCGATATCGGCCAGCATCTTGGTGGCCGACGGCTGCGTGACATTGATCAGCGCGGCGGCCTGGTTCAGCGTGGGGGTGTCGGCCAGCGCACTCAGCAGCGCCCAATGCTTGAGTTTGAGTCGGTTCACCAGGCGGCGGGTCAGCGACATGAAAGCGGTCTCCTGGGCTAATTCGAGCGGTTCCCGTGCTATTCCAGAATGGAATCGCTCGCTCTTTTAAATTGATTGGAACGATATAGCCTGTGCGCTTACAGTGCAACGGATGCTTCTCACCCCATCACCATAAAAGACAGGAGACAAGATGAAGCTGATCCGCTACGGCTCGGCCGGCCAGGAACGGCCCGGCCTGATCGACGCCCAGGGGCGCCTGCGCGACCTTTCGGCCCATGTGCCGGACATCGCCGGCGCCGCACTCGCCCCGAACAGCCTCGCCCGGCTTGCCGCCATCGACCCGGCCACGCTGCCGCTGGTGGACGGCTCGCCGCGCATCGGCGCCTGCGTGGGTAACGTGGGCAAGATGATCTGCGTGGGCCTGAACTATTCGGACCACGCCGCCGAGTCGGGCATGCCGATTCCCACCGAGCCGGTGCTGTTCATGAAGGCCACCAGCGCCATCGTCGGCCCGAATGACGATGTCGAGATCCCGCCGCGAGCCGAGAAGGTCGACTGGGAAGTGGAGCTGGGCGTGGTGATCGGCAAGACGGCGCGCTACGTGTCGAAGGCCGATGCGCTGGACTACGTGGCGGGCTACTGCATCGTCAACGACGTCTCCGAGCGCGCCTATCAGCTGGAACGTGGCGGTCAGTGGGACAAGGGCAAGGGTTGCGACACGTTCGGCCCGATGGGCCCGTGGCTGGTCACGCGCGACGAGGTACCCGACGCGCAGGCACTGGAGATGTGGCTCGACGTGGACGGCAAGCGCTACCAGCACGGCAACACCCGCACGATGATCTTCGACGTGCCGACCGTGGTGTCCTACATCAGCCAGTTCATGAGCCTGCAGCCCGGCGACGTCATCTCCACGGGCACGCCGCCCGGCGTGGGCCTGGGCCAGAAGCCGCCGGTGTACCTGACGGTGGGGCAGACCATGCGCCTGGGCATTACCGGCCTGGGTGAACAGCAGCAACGGACCGTGGCAGCCAACGTGGGAGGCGCGCAATGAACCAGCTCGATCTGAAAGGCCGTGTGGCCGTGATTACCGGTGGCGCGCAGGGCATCGGCTACGCCGTGGCAGAACGCATGCTGCAGTCGGGCGCCGTGGTGTCGCTGTGGGACGTCAACGAGGCGCAGTTGACGCGTGCTTGCGAGGCGCTGTCGCGGCTCGGCAAGGTGACCGGCGAGGTCGTGGAACTGACCAACGATGCGGCCGTGGAAGCCGCCACGCAGGCCACCGTGGACAAGCTCGGCCGCATCGATGCGCTGGTCAACAGCGCGGGCATCACCGGCGGCAACGCCACCACGTGGGAGCTTGACCCGTCGGTCTGGCGGCGCGTGATCGAGGTGAACCTGATCGGCACCTACCTGACCTGCCGCGCCGTGGTGCCGCGCATGATGGCGCAGAAGTTCGGGCGCATCGTCAATATCGCGTCGGTGGCGGGCAAGGAAGGCAATCCCAACGCGTCGCACTACAGCGCGTCCAAGGCCGGCGTGATCGGCCTGACCAAGTCGCTGGGCAAGGAACTGGCCCAGAGCGGCGTGCTGGTGAACGCGGTGACGCCCGCCGCGGCGCGCACGCCGATCTTCGATTCGATGAGCGAGCAGCACATCGCGTTCATGCTGTCGAAGATCCCGATGGCGCGCTTTCTCGAAGTGGACGAAGCCGCCGCCATGATAGCCTGGCTGACGACCGAGGACTGCGCGTTCAGCACGGGCGCGGTCTTCGACCTCTCGGGCGGCCGCGCCACCTACTGAACCCGGATCGACAGGCATAGACCCCGGCGCACGCACGCCGGGGCGGCTACCTCAACCCATGCGCCCGGGCCGTCAGGGCTCCGGCGCAGAGGAGACACTCGTCATGACCACCCATCGTTCGGGCGCCAGCCTGGATTCCGTCACGGCCAAGGCCATCGCGCGCCTGGTGCCGTTCCTGCTGCTGATGTACGTGCTGGCATTTCTGGATCGCGCCAATATCGGCTTTGCCAAGAAGGCGTTCCAGCTCGACACCGGCATCTCCGACGCGATGTTCGCGCTCGGCGCCGGTGTGTTCTTCCTGGGGTACGCGCTGCTGGAAGTGCCCAGCAACCTGATCATGCACCGCGTGGGCGCGCGTATCTGGATGTGCCGCATCATGGTGACGTGGGGCCTGGTGTCCGCCGCGCTGATGTTCGTGCATAGCGAGACCGCGTTCTACACGCTGCGCTTCCTGCTGGGCGTGGCCGAGGCGGGCTTCTTCCCGGGCGTCATCTACTACCTGACCAAGTGGTTTCCGGCCAGCTCGCGCACGCGGGTGATGGGCCTGTTCTACTTCGGCGCGCCGCTGGCCTTCATCTTCGGCAGCCCGTTGTCAGGCCTGCTGCTGGAATTCGACGGCATGATGGGCCTGAAGGGCTGGCAATGGCTGTTCCTGGTGGAAGGGCTGCTGGCCAGCGTGGTGGGCGTGTGGGCCTACTGGTACCTGGACAACGACCCGCGCGATGCACGCTGGCTCAATGCCGACGAGCGCGAGGCGCTGGCGCGGGCCATCGAAAGCGAGGAGCAGCACAAGGCCGCGCATGGCCCCAGCACCGTGCTGCGCGCACTGGGCAACGGGCGCGTGCTGTTCTTGGCGCTGATCTACTTCCTGATCCAGGCCAGCGTCTACGGCGTGGTGTTCTATCTGCCGACGCAGGTGGCGGCGCTGCTGGGCAAGAAGGTGGGCTTCGAGGTGGGGCTGGTCACGGCGATTCCCTGGGTGTGCGCGCTCGTGGCGGCATGGCTGCTGCCGCGCCTGGCCGAGCGCCATGGCAACCACGCACGGCTGGCGCTGGCCACGCTGGTGGTGTCGGCGGCGGGTATCGCGCTGTCCGTGCATACGGCATCGCCGATGCTGGCGCTGGTGGCGCTTTGCTTCGCCGCTGCCGGGTTCATCGCGGTGCAGCCGCTGTTCTGGACATTTCCCACCAACTACCTGGGCGGCGCGGCCGCGGCGGGCGGCATCGCGCTGATCAATTCGCTGGGCGCGCTGGGCGGCTTCGTGGCGCCCAACCTCAAGACCTGGGCCGAGCACGCGTTTGCGTCGTCGTCGGCCGGCATGAACCTGCTGGCGGCCGTGACGGTGCTGGCCGGGCTGCTGTTCCTGGGCCTGCGCGGCACGCAGGCTGCGGCCGGGTCGCAGCCCGCGCCGAATGCGCCCAAGCATCGCCAATTTTCCTGATCCTGGAGTCCGCAAGATGAACATGCCCACCATCCGGCACGTCCGTGCCTTCACGCTGCGTGGCGCCGGCGCCGATTACCACGACCAGGGCGCCGGGCACTGGATCGACGACCATATCGCCACGCCGATGTCACGCTACCCGGAATACCGCCAGAGCCGGCAGAGCTTCGGCATCAACGTGCTGGGCACGCTGGTGGTGGAGATCGAGGCCAGCGACGGCACCGTGGGGTTTGCCGTCACCACTGGCGGCGAACTTGGCTGCTGGATCGTCGAGAAACACCTGGCGCGCTTTATCGAAGGCCAGAAGGTAACCGACATCGAGAAGATCTGGGACCAGATGTTCAACGCCACGCTGTACTACGGGCGCAAGGGCATCGTGCTCAATACGATCTCGGGCGTGGACCTGGCGCTGTGGGACCTGCTGGCCAAGGTACGCCGCGAGCCCGTGCACGCGCTGCTGGGCGGACCGGTGCGCGACGAGTTGCAGTTCTATATGACTGGCGCGCGGCCGGATTTCGCCAAGTCGCAGGGCTTTATCGGCGGCAAGATGCCGCTGCACCATGGCCCGGCCGAAGGCGAGGCGGGATTGCGCAAGAACCTGGAGCTGCTGGGCCAGATGCGCGAGGCGTGCGGCCCGGACTTCTGGCTCATGTACGACTGCTGGATGAGCCTCGACGTGGAGTACGCCACGCGGCTGGCGCAGGCCGCGTATCACGAGTTCGGACTCAAGTGGATCGAGGAAGCGCTGCCGCCCGACGACTACTGGGGCTATGCCGAACTGCGCCGCAACGTGCCGCGCGGCATGCTGGTGACCACCGGCGAGCACGAGGCCACACGCTGGGGCTTCAGGATGCTGCTGGAAATGGGCTGCTGCGACATCATCCAGCCCGACGTGGGCTGGTGTGGCGGCATCACCGAACTGATCCGCATCTCGGCGCTGGCTGACGCGCACGGCAAGCTCGTGGTGCCGCACGGGTCGTCGGTCTACAGCTACCACTTTGTGATCACGCGCCACAACAGCCCGTTTGCCGAGTTCCTGAACATGTCGCCGGGCGCCGACCAGATCGTGCCGATGTTCGACCCGCAGTTGCTTGATGAGCCGGTGCCGGTGAACGGCCGGATGAAGGCGTCGGCGCTGGACGCGCCGGGCTTTGGCGTGCGGCTGAATCCGGAGCTGCCGCTGCACCGGCCGTATCCCCGGTAGGAAGGTGCCGCCTTTTTTTTGCTCCCCTCTCCCGCATGGCGGGAGAGGGGGTGGGGTGAGGGCCGGGCGGTGGAAATTGCGACCCCCGCCGGCAAGCAGAACCTCGCTGCCCTCACCCCCAACCCCTCTCCCACGTTGTGGGAGAGGGGAGCAAAAACCGCCGCAACCATTCACGCCGCCTGCCTGACACCCACACCGGATTCCTGTCGATCCGCGCTTTTCCCGTGTCGGCGCGCGCCGCCCGGTGGTAATCTCGCGGCAACTCCACGTCCCGCGTCCCCCGTCACCTTGCGTCCCGTCGATCCCGATCTCTGGCGTACGCCCGCCGACCAGCGCGCCTACCTGGACGCGCGCCGCCGCGTGCGTGCGCTGCGTTTCTTCTACATGCACGCGCTGGTGTATGTGGGTGTCAATGCGGTGTTGGTGGCCTACAACGTGCTCGCGGCGCCGGCCCGGCCGTGGGCGCACGCGCCGCTGATGGGCTGGGGCATTGGCCTGGCGGTGCACGGCATCATGACCTGGGGCCGCGTCGGGCTGCTGGGCCGCAACTGGGAAGAGCGCAAGATCGCCGAGTACATGGCGCGCGACCAGGTGCGCACGCTGTCCACCGAGAAGCAGCTTGTCGAAGCCCAGATGCGGCTGCTGCAGGCCCAGATCGAGCCGCACTTCCTGTTCAACACGCTGGCCAACGTGGTGAGCCTGATCGAGCCGGCGCCCGCCCGCGCCACGCTGATGCTCGAACACTTCATCGCCTACCTGCGTGCGTCGCTGGCGGCCAGCCGCGCCACGCAGGGCACGGTCGCGCAGGAGGCGCGGCTGCTGCGCGACTACCTGGCGCTGATCAAGATCCGCATGGGCGACCGCCTGCGCTACACCGTGGACGTGGACGCGTCGCTGGACGCGGTGCCGCTGGCGCCGATGCTGCTGCAGCCCGTGGTGGAAAACGCGGTCAAGCACGGGCTGGAGCCCAAGATCGAAGGCGGCCAGCTGGTCGTCAAGGTGGAGCGGCACGGCACGCGCATGCTGGCCACGATCGAGGACGACGGCATGGGCTTCAAGCCGGGCGGCAACGCCGGGGTGGGCCTGACCAACCTGCGCGAGCGGCTGGCCGTGCTGTACGACGGCGCGGCCCACGTGCGGATCGAGGACCGCGCGCCGGGCACGGCGGTGCTGATCGAGATTCCGCTGCCTCATTCCCCACAATCACCCCAGCAGCCCCGACCCAACGGAAACCCCGCATGAATCCCACCGCGCTGATTGCCGACGACGAGGAACACCTGCGCGCGCACCTGCGCGGCAAGCTGGCCCGGCTCTGGCCCGAGCTGGAGATCGTGGCCGAGGCGGCCAACGGCGTGGAGGCGGCCGACGCCATCGCGCGGCTGGCGCCGGCCGTGGCGTTCCTCGATATCAAGATGCCGGGGTTGTCGGGGCTGGAGGTAGCGCAGGGCATCGAAACCGATACACGGCTGGTGTTCGTCACCGCCTACGACGAATTCGCACTCGATGCGTTCGAGCGCGCAGCGGTGGACTACCTGGTCAAGCCGGTCAACGACGAACGGCTGGGCCGCACCATCGAGCGGCTGCGGCGCGCGCTGCAGGACGCCGCGCCGCCGCCGGAACTGGCCCAGCTACTGAGCCAGTTGACCCGCGCGCAGCAGCCGCGCGCCGACAGCGCCGGCCCGTTGCGCTGGGTGCGCGCCAGCCGGGGCAATACCACCAGCCACGTGCCGATCCAGGACGTGCTGTTCTTCCAGAGCGATGACAAATACGTGGTGGTGCATACGCGCGAGGGCGAGCACCTGATCCGCACCCCGCTGCAGGAACTGATCGACGGGCTGGACCCGGAGGTTTTCTGGCAGGTGCACCGGTCCACCATCGTCAACATGGAGCATGTGGCTGGCACGCGGCGCGACGACTCGGGGCGGTTGTTCGTGCGGATGCGCGGCAGCGACACCGAGTTGCCGGTGTCGCGCGCCTATGTGCACAGGTTCAGGCAGATGTGACCGCCTTCACCGAGGCGAGGATTACTGCCGGTCCATGAATTCCTGGATCTTGCGGGACTCCCAGTCGCGGCCCCAGCGCGACAGCCGCGTCCAGACCAGGATGCCGTGCACGGCCAGCCCGAAGCCCCAGGCCAGCGTCATGTTCAGCGGCGCCGGCCAGCCCGAGGCCATGTGGCTGGACCACGACGGCGACGGGAAGTAGGCGTAGCGCAGCCATACCCAGCTATTCACCACCACATAGACCAGCAGGTGGATATACCAGCCGCGCAGCGCCCGCATCATGCGGCGGGCGCGCCAGTAGGCCCAGGCCTGGTCGTCGTCGGATTTCGGGAAGGGAGGGTGCATGTGTCGCATGGCTCGTTTCCTTTGGGGTCAATGCCGTTGCAATGCCCAAGTTATAAGCCACGCGCAGCGCACTTGCCAGGAGCAGGGGCTGAATCGACGGGTTTGCGGCGCCAGCGACGGCAGCCCGGCGCGAATGAAGGCCGAATCGCCAGTCCGCTAATCCGCTATTCAGCCCGCGATACCTCCACCAGGCAACTCATGGCGTTCGGTCCCTGGGTCAGGTCTGACGTGCCGATATCAAGCGTCAGTGTATTGGCGGCCCCGGCCCGGTCCACGCCCTCGGCATCGGGGTCGTACCAGGCGCCGGTGGCGATCATCGCCACGCCGCGCGCCACGCCGTCACTGACCGCCAGCCCGGCCGCCAGCGTGCCACGCGCGTTGTGCACACGCACCCGCATGCCGGGGTGCAGGCCACGTGCCGCTGCGTCGGCCGGATGCAGGGTGATGCGTTCGGCACCGGCGATCTTGCCCGACTGCGCCAGCGGCGCGGGGTCCAACTGGCTGTGCAGGCGGTCGGCGGGCTGCACCGACACCAGGTGCAGCGGATGGCGTCGCGCTTCCGGAGCGCCCAGCCATTCCACCGGCGGCTGCCAGTGCGGATGGGTGCCGCAATCTTCGGACAGGCGCCCGAGCGTGGGGCTGGACAGCTCGATGCGGCCGCTCGGCGTGCGCAGCGGATTTGCCTGCGGGTCACGGCGGAAATCGTCGAACAGCACAAAGTCTTCGGTGGGCGCGGGCAGCGCCACGTGTCCGGTGCGCCAGAACGCGTCGAAATCGGGCAGTTCGATGCCGGCGCGCGCCTGGGCTTCGCGGCACCGCGCATAGATGGCGTCGATCCAGCCGCGCTCGTCGTGGCCTTCGGTGAACGCCTGGCGATAGCCAAGCCGGTCGGACAGGTCCGTGAAGATATCGAGGTCGCTGCGCGCCTGGTGCAGCGGCGCGATGGCCTGGTGCATGGCCAGCACGTAGCGGTCGCGCGACGACCCGCCGATGTCGTTGCGTTCGAGCGCCGTGGTCACCGGCAGCACGATGTCGGCGTGGCGCGCGGTGGCCGTCCAGCAGATGTCCTGCACGATCACGGTCTGCGGACGCGCCCAGGCCTGGCGCAGCCGCGCCAGTTGCTGATGGTGGTGGAACGGGTTGCCGCCGGCCCAGTGCACCAGCTTGATGTCGGGGTAGTGGCGTGTCTCGCCCTTGAAGCGGTACGCGGTGCCGGGATTCAGCAGCATGTCAGAGAGCCGCGCGCACGGAATGTCGAGCCCGGCCGGATTGCGGCCCACCGGCATCTCGGGGCCCGGCGTGGCTACGCGCGGATTGCCCACGCCGTTCATCGAGCCATGCCCGAAGCCGAAACCGCCACCGGGCAGGCCGATCTGCCCCAGCATGGCCGCCAGCGCAATCGCCATCCAGTACGGCTGCTCGCCGCGATGCTGGCGCTGCACGGCAAAGCTGCAGGTCAGGTAGCTGCGCTTGCCGGCCAGTTGCGCCGCCAGCCGCTCGATCCGTTCGGCCGGAATGCCGGTGATCGCCGCGGCCCAGCCGGCTGTCTTGGGCACGCCGTCGGCGCGGCCCAGCAGGTACGCTTCGAGTTCGGCCCAGCCGCTGCAGTGCGATTGCAGGAAATCCGCGTCGTGCGCGCTGGCGCGGCATAGCTCGCCGGCCAGCGCCAGCATCAGCGCCACGTCGGTGCCGGGCCGGATCGGAATCCACTCGGCGCCCAGGAAATCAGGGCAGTCGTCGCGCGTGGGGCTGATGTTGATGACCGTGGCGCCGCTGGCGGCCAGCTTGCGCAGCCACGACTCCTGCGTGTGTTCGGCCGCGCCGCCCGACGACACCTGGCCATTCTTGAGCGCGAGGCCGCCGAACGCCAGGAACACCTCGGTATGCGCGATCAGGCTGGGCCATGCGGTGACGCGGCCGGTCAGCGGCCGGTCGGTGCCGATCACATGCGGCAGCAAAAACTGCGCGGTGCCCCAGCTATAGTTGCCCACCTGGTCCACACACCCGCCGCCCGCGAAATGAAAGCGCCGGATCAGCGAGCGGGCATGATGCAGCCGCCCGGCCGAAGACCAGCCATACGATCCGCCGAACACGCCCGACGGCCCGTAGGTATCGCGGACGCGGGCGATTTCACCGGCGACGAGGTCCAGCGCTACCTCCCACGACACCTCGACGAATTCGTCCCGGCCGCGGGCATGGCCGTCGCTGGCCTCACGTTGCGCCAGCCAGCCGCGCCGCACCATCGGCGTACGGATGCGCGTGGGCGAATAGACCATCGGCGCAATCGAGTCCAGCAGCGGCGACGGATTGGGGTCGGCCGCGAATGGTTCGCAGCGGACCAGCCGGCCATCCTCGACGACGGCGGTGAAGGCGCCCCAGTGGGCCAGTTGCGGGTAACGGCGGACGGTCACGGTATCAGTCGCCCTGGATGCCGGCCTTGCGGATCAGATCGCCCCATTTGGCGCGCTCGGTATCGAGCAGCTTGCCGAACTGCTGCGGCGTGTCAGACGTGGCATCCATGCCGGACACTGCCAGGCGCTGGCGGATGTCGGGGTCGGCCATCACCTTGACCAGCGCCTTGTTCAGTTGCGCGACGATCTCGGGCGGGGTGCCGGCCGGCGCCACCAGGCCGTACCAGTTGGTCACCTCGTAGCCGGGCACGCCGGCTTCGGCCACCGTGGGCACGCCCGGAAACTGCGCCGACCGCTTGGCGGTGGTCACGGCCAGCGCGCGCAGCTTGCCCGAGGCGATCAGCGGCTTGGCGGACGGATCGGAGAACGTGATCGGCACCACGCCGCCCATCACGTCGGTCAGCGCTGGCGTGGTGCCCTTGTACGGCACGTGCTGCATCTGCACGCCGGCCAGCATCTTGAACTGCTCGGCCGCGATCTGGCCGATGGTGCCGTTGCCGCCCGACGCGTACGAGAACTTGCCGTTGGCGCTGCGCACGGCGGCCAGCAGGCCCTGCACGTCCTTGTAGGGCGTATCGGCGCCGGTGACCAGCACGTTGGGCATCGTCACCAGCAGGCTCACCGGCGCGAAATCTTTCAGCGGGTCGTAGTTGAGCTTGCGCAGGTTGGGCCAGATCGTGAAGGAACCCGGCGTGGCCACGTAAAGCGTATAGCCGTCGGGCGCGGACTTGGCCACGATGTCGGTGGCGATCAGGCCGCCGGCGCCGGGTCGGTTGTCGATGATGACGTTGGCCTTGAGCTGCTCGGACAACGCCGGGGCCACGGCGCGCGCCAGCGCATCGGCGCCGCCGCCGGGCGGGAAGCCGACCACCATGCGGATCGGCTTGGATGGATCAGGCCAGGCGGCATGGGCCAGTGGGGTCAGCAGGGCAAGGCTCAGAACAAGGGCGCGGCGGGCAAACATGGTGATACTCCGGCAGGCAAACAATGAAAGCGGTAGGGCGGGCTCAGATCAGCGAGATGGTGTCTCTACGGTGTCCCATTCCCACGCCACGAACGCCAGGCGCTCGCCGGTGTGGACCACGGGGTCGCTGCGCAGGCCGATCAGCACGCCGTCGCGCGGCAAGGGCTTCACCGGCGTGAGCGAGGCGTCGAGCTTGAGCGTGTCGCCGATCGACGCGCCTTCGCGCACCAGGTCGCCGGCACGCGCGGCTGGAATGAACAGGCCCCCTTCGTCGGCGGTGATCCAGCCGCGCCGCGTTACGCGCCGCAGGGTGGTGGCGGCGGGCTTTGGCGCGGGGCCGTCGAGAATGCCCATCTGTACCGCCAGCGTGTGGAATCCGGTCTCGGCCACGGCGATGTTGTTGGCTTCGAAGCGGCTGCCGCTGCCCAGTTCGAGCATGAACGCGCAGACCCCGGCGGCCAGGCACTGGTAGTCGAGCGCGCCGGCGATGTTGCCGGGCAGTTCGCCTTTGCCGCCCACGTCCTGCTGGCAGGCCACGTGCGGATGGAACGGCGCCATCGCCGCCAACACGTCGGCTTCGCTTACGTTGCTGCCCGGATGCACCTTGTAGACAGTGTACGGTCGCGCATCGAACAGCGGGTTCATCGTATGCAGGTTGATCAGCACGTCGGCCACGCCGCGCACCTCGCTGATCAGCGCGTGCGCCAGACGCTCGGACACCAGGCCACCGGCATTGCCGGGATAGGTCTGGTCCAGGTCCAGTTCATCGTACGGATTGCGCTTGCGCCGCGCATCGAGCGCCTGCGGGTTGCCGGTGGGCGTGACCACCACGTTGCCGCGCATGGTGGCGGGGTCCAGGCTGCGCGCAAAGCGCAACGCGGCCACCATGCCGTTGATCTCGTCGCCGTGCACCTGGCCATGCAGCCAGAGCGTGCGGCCCGGGTGGGCGCCGCGTACGGCCACGTAAGGCAGCGTGACGGCCATGCCCGAGGCCATCGAGCCGACGGGCAACTGGCCGCTGGTGCGGGCGGGGCCGGATTGCTGGCGCAGCCAGTCACCGATGATAGGCATGGGACTTGTCCTTTTCTGGGGATTCGATGGGAGCGATGGTGGCAATGGCGGCAAATGCCTGGTCGAGGTCGGCCAGCAGGTCGGGCACCGCTTCCAGGCCGATATGCAGGCGGATCACGGTGCCGTGCGCCGACCAGTCCGTGACGCTGCGCGCGCGGCGCATGTCGGCCAGCACGGCCAGGCTTTCGAAGCCGCCCCACGATGCGCCGATGCCGAACAGTTCGAGGCTGTCGACAAAGCGTTCCGGGGCCACCGGGGCCTGCGAACGCAGCGTGAACGACAGCAGGCCGTTGGTGCCGTGGCAGTCGCGCTGCCACAGTGCGTGGTTGGGATCGTGCGGCAGCGCGGGGCAGAACACCTCAGCCACTTCAGGGCGGTCGAGCAGCCACTGCGCCACGGCCAGCGCGCCGGCCTGATGCTGCGCGAGCCGCGCGCCAAGCGAGCGGATGCCGCGCTGCACCAGGTAGGCGTCGTCGGGGCTGACCGTCATGCCGAATGCGTCGGCCATCGTGGCCAGCGGTTGCCAGGCGGCCTCGGTGGTGCAGACCGTGCCCATCATCACGTCGGAATGGCCGCCCAGGTACTTGGTGGCGGCCATCAGCGAGATATCGGCGCCCAGCGTCAGCGGGCGGTAGATCATGCCCGAGCCCCACGTGTTGTCGGCCGCCACCAGCGCGCCGTGCGCATGGGCACGGGCCGCCAGCGCGGGCAGGTCGCACATTTCATAGACCAGCGAGCCGGGCGCTTCCACGTAGACCAGGCGCGTCTCGGGACGCAGCTTCGCGTCCAGGTCGGAGCCATCGGCCGCGTAGAAGTCCGCCGCGATGCCGTGCTGGCGCAGGAAGCCGTTGGCCAGGTTGCGCACCGGCTCGTACACGCAGTCGGGCAGCAGCACATGCTGGCCGGGGCGCACATAGGCCAGGATGGTCATGGCGGCAGCAGCCAGGCCCGACGGAAACAGCCGCGTGCGATGGCCGCCTTCGAGCGTGGTCACCATGTCTTCGAGCGCGAAGTTGGTGGGATTGCCGCGCGCGCCGTAGGTGAACAGGCGTTCCGAGTCGCGGCGCGCGCGCATCTCGCGCTGCTGCGCCACGGACTCGAACAGCACGGTGCTGGCACGCACCACGGGTGGGTTGACCGGCTGGCCGCCGGGCACGCTGGCGGTGCGGCCGGCGTGGGCGATACGTGTGGAGAGCGCTTTCGTCATGGCTTGCCTGTGGGTTGCCGCTTGATGTGTGGGGACAGTCGCAAGGCGCGTGCCCGCGTCAGTCGACGTGCGCGCCGGAGATCTTCACGATCTGCGACCAGCGCGCGATGTCCTGCTTCAGCTGCGCGGCGAACGCATCGGAGCTGTTGGCCACCACGTCGCTGCCGCCTTCGTTGATGGTTTTCACCACGTCGGGCATCTGCAGCACCTGCACGATGGCGCGGTTCAGCAGCGCCACGCGTTCGGGCGACGTGCCCGCCGGCACGAAGAAGCCGTACCAGTCCTCGAAGCGTGCATTGCGATAGCCCAGTTCTTCAAGCGTCGGCACCTTGGTGAATACCCCGAGGCGGCGCGGGCTGGTGACGGCCAGCGCACGCATGCGACCGGTCTGGATGAAGCCGGCCACCGACGACGTGGACGTGATCAGCACGTCGACCTGCCCACCCAGCAGGTCGTTGATGGCAGGTCCCGCGCCCTTGTACGGCACATGCTGCAGCCCGACGTTGCTGTCCTTGTCCAGCACCACGCCCACCAGGTGCGACAACGTGCCGTTGCCCGGCGTGGCGTAGGTGATCTTCTGCGGCTGTGCCTTGGCCTGCGTGGCCAGTTCCTCGAACGTCTTCCACGGCGCGTTGGCCGATACCACGATGGCCAGCGGGGCCGCGTTGATCTGCGTGACCGGAATGAACTGCTTGACCGGATCGAAGCCAGGCGAGCGGTACAGCGTCGGGTTGACCGCCATGATCGACACCTGCGAGGTCAGCACCGTATAGCCGTCGGCCTTGGCCTCCGCCACGTAGCGCGTGCCGATGTTGCCGCCCGCGCCGCCGCGGTTGTCGGTGACCGCGCTCTGGCCCAGCACCTGGGACAGGCGCGTGGCCACGACGCGCGTCACTGCGTCGTTGCCGCCACCAGCCGGGAACGGCGAGACGATCCGCAGCGGCTGCGACGGAAAGCCGTTGACGGCCGGCAGCGGCTGCTGCGCCAGCGCGGCGCTGGACAGCGTGACCGCGCATGCGGCAACCAGGTACTGCGACAGACGGTATGACATCGGACGGAACATGGGGGGCGACCTCGTTCTTCTATGGCAGGTTGGAAAGGGTTTGGTGCGTGGGGTGCGGGTGCGTCAGTCGAGCGATGGAAAGCGGAACGTGGCCAGTTCGTGCGCGTCGAGCTGGGCGATCAGGCCCGTTTCCCACGCCAGGTACTGGCGCGCGGCGGCCTTGTTGCCGTCGTGGCGGTCATGCACGAAAAACAGGTAGTCGATGCAGCGCGCATCGGGCAGCGTGTCGGCGCCTTCGCGCACCGCGTGGCCGGCTTCGCGCCATGCCCGCAGGCCGCCGCGCAGGCGGCGCAGGTCGCGGTATCCAAGCGCCTGCAGGTCGGCTGCGGCCAGTTCGGCGGGATCGTCCGCGTCCGCGTCGCCGATCAGCACCAGCGTGGTGTCGTGCGGCACGCCGCGCAGGTCTTGCGCCAGCCGCGCACGGGTGGCCCAGCGCGAGCCTGCGACATGCCCGGCGCGATAGGTCATGCTCCCGCGCAGGTCCAGCGCCAGCATCGACTGCGTGCTCAGGCCCGCGGCAAGCTGGTCGGCGGTAACGGCGGGCAGTGCGGTGACTTCGTGCGCGGGACCGGACGCGGCGCGCAGGCCGGCGGCGAGCCCGGCTTCGAGGCCACCGGTCAGCACCACGGCGTCATGGCCCATCTGGCGCAGCCAGCTCGCCACCAGCGGCGCACGCACGCCATCGGCGTCGAACAGCACCAGCCGTGCGCGGCGTACGCCCACGTACTGGTCCGTGGCCTGCATCAACTGGCCGCCAGGGGTGTGTTGCGCGCCGGGCAGCGATTGCGCGGCGTATTCCTCGGCGGTGCGCACGTCGCACAGGAACGTGCTGCGTTGGGCGTCGGCCAGCCATGCGGCGGCCTGGGCGGTGTCGATATGCGGCACGTCGAAGCGCTGCGTCAGCGCTTGCGCGGCGTCGCGCGCGGCGTCGAGTCCTTGCGGCTGGCCGTTGTCCGGATAGCGCGCGGTGCCGCCGTGTTCCAGCGTGAAATCGTTCAGGTACCAGCCCTGCGTGCCGTTTTCCAGCGCGTAGACGGGGTTGGCCACGCCGAAGTTGATCAGCGACTGCGCACCGATGATGCTGCGCGTGCGGCCGGCGCAATTGATGACGATGGGCGTGGTGGTGTCGGGCACCAGGTCGCGGATCCGGTAGGCCAGTTCGCCGTTGGGGCAGCAGATCGCGCCCGGAATATTCATCTTGCGGAATTCGCTGGTCGGACGGCCGTCGAGTACCACGGGCGCGTTGGGGCCGGCCTGCATCTCGGCCAGTTGCTGGGCCGTGACGCGCGGGGTGTGATAGTGGTGCTCGGCCAGTTCGCCGAAGGTCTTCGACGGCAGGTTCACGCCGGCAAACAGCGTGTAGCCGGCGGCGCGCCAGGCCGGCATGCCACCGGTCAGCACGAACAGGTTCGTGTAGCCAAGGCGGGCCAGCGCGGCGGCGGCGGACTGCGCCACGCCATCGCCGTCGTCGGCCAGTACGATGCGCGTGCCGAGGCGGGGCGCCAGGCGTCCGGCATCGAGTTCGAGGCGGCTGTAGGGCAGGGGAACCGCGTAGAACGGATGGCCCTCGCCGTACTGGCCGTGTTCACGCACGTCGAACAGCGCGATCTCGTCGGCATCGTGCAACCAGCCCTTGAGGGTCACGGCATCCACGGCGGAGAAGGCGGTCCGGGCAGCTTGGGCGGTTTGGGTAGCCTGGGTCATGAAATTTTGGGCAAAAGGGGGTCCGTCCTCGCGCCGGGCAGGGCATGGCGGAGGTGCCGGGGGGTGTTCTCAGGAGTCGGGGCGGGCATGCCGCCCCGTCAGGCAGCGGTCTAGCGGCGGGTCTGGACGCCCACGTTCATGACCTGGCAGCGACCCGTTTCCAGGTCGAAGGTCAGCCGTTCGGTCAGCGTTTCGAGCGAGCGGCCGTACATGTGCAGATGGCGGATCACGGATTCGCCGCGGATTTCCACCGCGTGGATGTCGTCGGGCAGCAGCGCGATGCCGTGGCGCGGACCCACTTCGACGGTGCGGTCGTGTTCGAGCGTGCCGACGCCGGGCTGGCTGCCGTCGTCCGTGCGGTTGTAGACGTCGTTGAACTCCACGCCGCTCACGCCGGCCACGCAGGCCCACGTGGTGTGGTTGTGCGGCGGAATGCGCTTGCCGGGCCGCATCACGTTCAGGTACAGCGCGTAGGTCTGGCCCGGATCTTCAGCGATCAGGTAGCGCGCCTGGCGCTCGTTGGCCTCGGGCGGCGGATAGTCGGCTTCGCCCCAGAATTCGGTGCGGGCGGCCAGGTCTTCCACCAGCGGCAGCACCTGGGCCAGGCTGGTGCGGGTGACACCGCCTTTGTCTACGATATTCCTAATGGATTCGATGGTGTCGCCGACGGCGTTCTGGCGCTGTTCTGCGAGGGACATGGTGCGATCAATCCTTGCAATCTCGGTTTTTCGGGGGTAGAACGTTGCTTCGTGTTTCACTGTAATGAACACCTGTCCTGAAAACCACTTAATGCGCGACGAAAATCCATTAGCGCGGCTAATGAATGCGTAATCTCGATCTGGACCTGCTCCGCACCCTTGTGGCGATTGCGGATCATGAAACGTTTGGCGCCGCGGCCGAGGCCGTGCAGCGGACCCAGTCGGCGGTCACCCAGCAGATGCAGCGGCTCGAAGAGCAGCTCGGGCTGGCGCTGTTCGAGCGGCACGGCCGGGGCAAGCAGTTCACGCGGCACGGCAAGAAGCTGCTGGAGTATGCGCGCCAGTTGCTCAGCACCAACGACGAGGCGCTGCGCGTGCTGCGCGAGGGCGACCTGACCGGGTCCCTGCGGATTGGTGCGCCGCACGATGTGGCCGATACGCTCCTGCCCGTGCTGCTGTCGCATATCGCGCGGTCGTCGCCGGCACTGCGGCTGGAAATCCACGTGGGAAGAAGTCCGTTCCTGATGGAATCGCTGCGGCGCGGCGAGATCGACCTGACGGTGTCCACCCGCGAGGACAGTGGGCTCGAAGGCATCGTGCTGCGTACCACGCCCACGATCTGGGTCTGCGCGGCCGACTTCGTCTACGAGCGCGGCACGCCCGTGCCGCTGATCCTGGCCGACGAGCCCAGCCTGTTCCGCAAGCTGTCGCTCGAAGCGCTGACGCAGGCGGGTGTGCCCTGGCGCATCGCTTACCTGGCGCCGAGCCTGATCGGCATCAAGGCGGCGCTGCGCGGCGGGCTGGGCATCACGGCGCGCAGCATCGACCTGCTGCAGGCGGACATGCGCATCCTCGGGGAGTCCGACGGACTGCCGCGGCTGCCCGATGTCACCTACTACCTGTGGGCACGTCCCAATGCGGTCAATCCTGTCGCGCGACATGTGTTCTCGATGCTCAAAACGGCCTTGCAGCGCGGACTCGCCGGCGCCTGACGTTTTTCCGGGGCGGTTGCAAAGACGTGATCGTAGGGCGGCGCGCGCAGGCCGCGAACGAAGAAGATCGCGTATCGATATTCGACGGTGCCTTTCGATTGCCTTGCAGGCTTGATGGCAGTCAAGGCCCGGTCGAAGGCTTGAGAGCCTAATCCGAAGGGCCGTTCCCGCGCGGGACGGTTCATATAACGATTCGGAGTCCTCTCATGAAGCCAAGACAGTTCCTTTCTCTCCTGCTATGGATATCCGCCGCGACGGCGGTCGGCGCCGTGCATGCCGCCAAGCCGCAAGCCGAGCCCGTGCAGCCCGTTGCGCCCGCCAAGGTCACCGACCGGGCCCGCGTGGCGCTGGGAGAAAAGCTCTGGTTCGATCCGCGGCTGTCGCGTTCGGGCTTCATTTCCTGCAACTCGTGCCACAACCTCAGCATGGGTGGGTCCGACAATCTCAAGACGTCGATTGGCGACAAGTGGAAGCAGGGCGGCATCAACTCGCCCACCGTGCTCAATTCCAGCCTGAACTTCGTGCAGTTCTGGGACGGCCGCGCCAAGGACCTGCAGGAGCAGGCGCACGGACCGATCGCCAACCCGATCGAGATGGCGTTCACGCACGAACTGGCGGTGGACACGCTGCGGTCGATTCCCGAATACGTAGGCGAATTCCGCAAGGTGTTCCGCTCGGACAAGCTGACGATGAACGAAATCACGCTGGCCATTGCCGCGTTCGAGGAAACGCTGGTCACGCCGAACGCCCGATTCGACAAATGGCTGAAGGGGGACAAGCGCGCCATCGATGCGCAGGAGCTGCGCGGCTACCAGTTGTTCAAGACGGCCGGTTGCGTGGCGTGCCACAACGGCCAGAACCTGGGCGGGATGTCGTTCCAGAAGATGGGCATCGTGGCGCCGTACCAGACCAGGAATCCGTCGGAAGGCCGCGCGGCCGTGACCGGCAAGGATGCGGACCGCTTCAACTTCAAGGTGCCGACGCTGCGCAACGTGGCGCTGACCTATCCGTACTTCCATGACGGCGAGGCGGCCACGCTGACCGAGGCGGTGGACGTGATGGGGCGCCTGCAACTGGGCCGCACGTTCAGCAAGCAGAAAAATGCCGATATCGTGGCGTTCCTGCATACACTCACCGGCGACCAGCCGCGCATTGTCATGCCCATCCTGCCGCCGTCGAACGACAACACGCCGAAGCCGCGTCCGTTCGAGTAACGGGGCAACACGCCACTCAAACATCCGCTGCAAGGCTGCCGAAAGCAGACTGAAAGCCTGCCGAAAGAAACAGAATCCATGGACATCGGTCCCGGGGTTCCGTTCTGCGAAACACATTGAAATTCACTGTTGCGTGAAACGTGTATTGCGCCGCGTCAATAATCCCCTATCTTTGCACCACTGTCGTTCAAGATTCTGACCAGGAGGTGCCGACATGAACAACACAACCCTCGACGCAGGAAGCCAAGCCATCCGCGTGCAGGCCAAAGATGACGCCGTCACGGCCATCCATCATCAGGACATCGTTGCCGCCTTTACCGCACAACACGCGGCACAACCGGACGCAGCGCCGGTAGCCGTGCTGCACATGCTCTATCCGCGCACCGATGCCCGCACGCACCGCAGCCTCGATCACCTGGTGGGCGCGCTGCGCAACCACGGGCTCCACGAGGTGGCCACGCTGGTCGAGCGCGAGGCGCATTACCTGGTCTTCAAGGACGCCGTGCAGGCATGGCGCGCGCTGCACGAAATCCGCCATGACTCGCTGGCGATTGGCGTGCATCTCTACTATCGCGGCCTGTCGGGCGACGCCGCCGAGAAAGCGCTGGATACCGAAGCGCATCGCTTGCACTGAAACGACGTGAAGACGGGGCCTCGGCCCTGTCAGACGTGTTTCAAGCATTTTGCGATTACTTCAAGGCATTTCATCCTCCAGACTTCAAGCGTTCCGCCTCATGGGGAGACGGAAAAGCAACGCAAGAAGGATTGGAAGTCGTGAAAACCTCAAAACTACTGCAAGGCCTGTTTGTGACGCTGCTGGCCACAGCCTCAGTCGGCGCGCTGGCGGCCGAATCCGCCGACCTCGCAGTGCGAGGCACGATTCGCCCGGCTGCGTGCGACGTCACGCTCTCTGGTAACGGTTCGGTGGACTTCGGCACCATCGCCTCTCGTGGCCTGAGCGCCACGGCAGCCACCAAGCTGCCCGATCGCGAGATCACCATGACCATCACCTGTGACGCGGCGGCGGCCGTCGGCTACCAGATCGTCGACAACCGGGCGGCGAGCGTCGCAAACATTCTCAACAGCGTGGATTCCACCATTGCCAACACGATGGGGTTTGGCCTGGGTGAGGTCGGCGACCGGAGGCTCGGTGCCTATGCCATCCGCGCACTGCCGGCCGACGCCAGCGGCGACGGCGGGCCAATTGCCGGCAGTTCGCGCGCCACCGTAGGCGGCGCCTGGGCAGGCACCTCGTCGGCATCGAACTACGTGGCACCTTCAACCGTGTACACGTGGTCGACGACCGACGGCGGCAACCCGAGCAGCTTCACCACCGTCTCGCAGGTACTGAAGGTGACGGGCGCGCTGAACAGCACCGCCAACCTGCCGAACCTGAGCACGAACGTGGAACTCGACGGCGCAGCCACCATCTCGCTGCGCTATCTCTAAGCCTCGGGGCAGGTTCCTGATCCCTGCCTCGGCCCGCAACTTGCGATGCGGGCTTTTTTGCGTCTGCGATCAACGCGCCTTACTGCCGCTTCAGCAGCGCCACGGGCAGGGTCGCGAATACATCCTTGGCGCGCAGCCAGCCCGCGTGCGATGTCACCGGATGGCCGGTCAGCACGTCAGTCCACTCGCCGTCGCCCGCGCGCAGGCCGGTGTCGTGCCAGCAATGGGGCGGGATGCGCGGCTGCGCCGGGTCCACGTGGTGGGCAGCCAGCCGCGTCACGGCGACCACTACCTCCACGCTTCCGCACTGGCGCGCAAACGCCAGCACCGACCCCGCCAGGTCGCCGCTGACGGATACCGGCTGGTAGCTGCCTTGCGCAAACAGCGCGGCGTGCGAGCGCCGCACGGCCAGCACGCTGCGCACCAGTTGCTGCTTGATGCGGCCATCGCGCCAGTGCGCCAACCAGTGCGACCATCCGCCCCGGCATTCGAGCTGCGACTGCAGCCGGGCATAGTCCGGCGCGCGGCGGTTGTCCGGATCGACCAGACTGAAGTCCCACGTCTCGCAACCCTGGTAGCGATCCGGCACACCCGGCGCGGTCAGTTGCAGCATGGCCTGCGCCAGGCTGTTCAGCGCCGCCGCCGTGCCGATGCGTGAGGCGAAGGCGCCGATGGATTCCAGCACGCTGTCCGCGCCACCCATCGACATGGCGGCCAGGAACGCCTCGCAGGCGGCTTCGTAGTCTTCGTCGGGATGGGTCCAGCTACCGTGGCGCTTCGCTTCGCGAATGGCCTTGCGCTGCCAGGCCAGGATGCGGTCGACAAACGCGCGCTGGGCGTCCTCGGATTCCAGCACCCGCGCATCGGCCGGCCACGCGCCGATCAGGGTCTGGTACAGCATCAGGCGGTCGACGCCATCGGGGCCTTTGGGCGACGCCACCAGCAGCGGCGCCAGTTGCGTTTCCCAGCCGGCCACGGCTTCGGCCCACGCTTCGGACAGTTCGCTCAGCACCGCCAGTCGCATGCGCGCGTCCTCGCCGCGCTTGTGGTCGTGTGTTGCCACGGCCAGCATGGCGTGCGGAAAATCGACCGAGCGTGTCTGCATGCGCGCGTGAAAGCGTTCGGCGGCCATCGCCAGTGTGCCGGGATCGCTGCCCACTTCATTGCGTGACAGCAGCCGGCCATAGCGATAGAACGCCGTGTCCTCGGTGGACTTGGCCGCCAGCGCCGGCATCAGTTGCTGGAGCTTGGTGCGCAGCCGCCCGGCGTCGCTGTCGAGCGGGGCGCCAGTGCGCAGCGCGTCCAGGATGAAGTCGAGCGCGGCGGATTCGTCGGGGGCCAGGTGACGGCGTGCGGACTCGGCTGCGGCGTTCACCATGTCGTCGTCGACGCTGGGGTCGCGCGTTTCCTTCGTTTCCTTGTCAGCCCCATCGGCCACGTAGTAGCTGCGGTACACCGGAATCGCGGTCATGAATGACATCAGCGCGTGGCGCAGCGCGTGCGGCGACAGGTCGCGCGTGGCCGGCTGGCTGCGGGCCTGGTCACGCAGGCGGTGGCACAGTGCATCGACTTCGGCAACCAGATGGCGGGCCAGCACGCGATGCCGGCCCGCATGCACATACGCGGCAAACGGGCGGTCGTCGCCGCTGATCTGCAGCCACAGCATGTTCAGGCGCGCCTCGCCGTGCAGGTCGTGCAGCACCGCGCTGGCCGCATCCATGAAGTCGTAGCCGGTGGTGCCATCGACGTTCCAGTCATGCGGCAGCGGCTCGTGCTCGCCCAGGATCTTCTCGATGACCAGCCACGGGTGCATGCGCGCCAGTTCGGCCGGCCGGCCAGGCCGCAGGGCATCGAGCCGCTCGCGCACGCGGCGGCAGTAGCCGGCCGGATCGGCCAGCCCGTCGACATGGTCGATGCGCAGGCCGTCGATCCAGCCCTCGCGGTACAGCCGGAACGGCAGCGCGTGCACAGCCTCGAACACGTCGTCGCATTCCTGGCGCACGCCCACCAGTTCGGTGATCTCGAAAAAGCGGCGCCAGTTCAGCATGGCCGCGCCGGTGCGCCACCAGGCCAGCCGGTAGTGCTGGCGTTCCAGCAGCGCATGCAGCGCCTGCGCGTCGCCGGGAGTCTCGCCGTCCGTCGCGCTCAACGGCAGGTCGTGCTCGCCATAGCGCAGCGTTGCCGTGCCGTCGTGGCCGCGCCGAACCTCGAATGCGCCGGACTCCAGCGTCTGCCAGTACGGGTCGCCCAGGATCGGCAGCAGCACCTTGCCATGCAGGTCAGCGTCGGGCGCCTGCCAGTCGATATCGAAATAGTGGGCGTGTGCGCTCTGCTGGCCGTGGGCCAGCACGTCGCGCCACCACGCGTTATGCGTGGCGTCGGCCGCCGTGTGGTTGGGCACGATGTCCAGCACGATGCCCAGGCCGGACTCGCGGGCGCGCCGGGCCAAGTCCAGGAAGGCTTCCTCGCCGCCCAGTTCGGCGTTGATCCGCGTGAAGTCGGTGACGTCGTAGCCGTGCGTCGATCGCGGCCGGGCGGTGGTGATGGGCGACAGGTACAGGTGGCTGATGCCCAGGCCGGCGTAGTAGGGCACCAGTGCGGCGGCATCGGCCAGCGTGAAACCGGCGTGCAACTGCAGCCGCGCCGTGGCGCGGGGCACGCCGGCGTGATTCAGGTCGGCGGGATCGGTCATGGCGAGGGGGCTCAGGTGTAGGTCAGGCGTGTTTCAGGCCGGCTGCAGGCAGGCGACGCAGCTATATCCGGGCAGGATGCCGGCGGCCAGCGACGCGATGGCGCCGGACTGGCTGGCGTGCAGCATGTGCCCACCTTCGCAGTCGGCGTCGACCGACGCCTCGCCAAGGTTCAGCCAGATCGACAGCAGGCTGCCGTCGCCCATGCGCCAGCGCGCCACCAGCGCACGGTCGCCCAGTGGCGTGACACCGGCCGTCCGGCACTGGCGCAGGCGCGGCATGATCTCGTGGCGCCGGATCGACAGCAGTTCGCCGTAGTAGTGGTTCCACGCGCGACAATCGCCATCGGTGTCGTCGCACACGGGGCGCGACATCTCGAAGGTCTCGCGCGCGTTGGGGTCGGCAATCCGCGCGGCATGCGCATCGTCGCGGAATGCTGTTGATGCCGCGAACTCGCGGCGGCGGCCGTCGCGCACGGCCTGCGCCAGTTCCGGCGGATGGTCGGTGAAGTACAGGAACGGCGTGCGCGCGCCGTGCTCCTCGCCCATGAAGACCAGCGGAATCTGCGGGCAGAGCAGTTGCAGCGCCACGGCCGCGCGCAGCGCGTCGGGGTCCGCCAGCATGGTCAGCCGTTCGCCGAACGCGCGATTGCCGGTCTGGTCATGGTTCTGCAGGAACAGCACGAACGCGGACGGCGGCAACGCCGCGCTCGGCTGCCCGCGCCGTACCTCGTGGCCCTTATCGCCCGCGTCGCCCAAGTTGCCGCTACGGTGCGGCGATACCTCGCCCTGCCACGCAAAGCCCTCGCCCAGCACGCGCGCCAGATAGTGCAGGGCAGGGGTGCCGGTCTCGGTTCCTGACTTCATACCCGGCGGCGCGGCCTGGTATTCGCGATAGTAGCCATCGTGCTCGCCGGTCAGCAGCACGTGCAGCGCATGGTGCGCGTCGTCGTTCCACTGCGCGTCGTAGCAGGCCTGGATCAGGGCCACGTCGTTGTGGTCGTTCTCCAGCACCAGGTGCACGTGGCGGCTGGGCAGGCAGGCGCGCAGCTCCTGCGCCAGCCGGGGCAGCCAGCCCTCGTCCTCGATGGCATGCACGGCATCGAGCCGCAGCCCGTCAAAGCGGAACGATTCCAGCCAGTAGCGCGCGTTCTCGCCAAAGAAGCGGCGTACCTCGGCACGCCGGAAATCGATGGCGGGCCCCCACGGAGTCTGGCGATCGGTGCGGAAGAACGCGCTGGCGTAGCGCGGCAGGTAGTTGCCCTCGGGTCCGAAGTGGTTGTAGACCACATCCAGCAACACCATCATGCCAAGGCCGTGCGCGGTGTCGATCAGCGTGCGCAGTTCATCGGGCGAGCCGTAGCTGCGCTCCGGCGCAAACGGCAGCACGCCGTCGTAGCCCCAGTTGCGTGCACCCGGAAACTCGGACAGCGGCATCAGTTCGATGGCCGTGAAGCCCAGCGCCGCCAGCCGGTGCAGTTCGGCGGTCACGCCCGCGTAGCCGCCCGACAGCCCGACGTGCATTTCGTAGATCACGGCCTCGTGCCAGGGGCGGCCGCGCCATTCGGTGTGCTGCCAGTGGTATTCGGCGCTTTCTTCGGGCAGGCACAGCACGCTGGCGCCATGCACGTCGTCGGCCTGCAGGCGCGAGGCGGGGTCGGGCACGATGGTGCCGTCATCAAGCCGGAACCAGTAGCGCGCGCCGTGGCAGCAGGGCGCCACGGCTTCGAACCAGCCCTGTTTGCCTTCCACCATCAGCACCGGGGCCATGCCGGCCACTTCGAGCCGCACCGCATGGCCCTGCGCGGCAGCGTCAGGCGCCCACAGCCGAAAGCGCACGCGGCCATCGGCCAGCCGCACGGGGCCGAAC
Organism: Cupriavidus pauculus; assembly: GCF_022179805.1. Taxonomy (GTDB): domain Bacteria; phylum Pseudomonadota; class Gammaproteobacteria; order Burkholderiales; family Burkholderiaceae; genus Cupriavidus; species Cupriavidus pauculus_E. Next base: position 158,209 of record NZ_BPUO01000005.1, read on the forward strand.
CAGTACGCCTCGGCGCCGTCGTCGCCGCAGGGCAGCAGCCGGGCATCGGCGCCCAGCGTCTGCCAGTTCGGGGCAGGGGGCACACCCTCGCGGGGCGTGGGGGACGGCGCGGCGTTCATCATGGCAGGTGACTTTCATGCATCCATTGCGGGGGTCCGTCACGCGGCGCTGACCGTCGCGACGGCATCGACGGGCGACAGCGCCGGTGTGTCCGAGACCACCGGCACCGCCACCGGACGGCGGCCAGTGCGCGCCGGCCGCGTGGCGGGCGCCACTTCCACAGGTTCCACCGTCGTCACTGGCATGTCCGCCAGCACCGGGGCCAAGGCACCGTACATCGCCAGGTACTGGCGTGCGGGGCCGTCCCAGCCGAAGTCGGTCTGCATGCCGGTGCGTTGCAGGCTGCGCCAGTGGCGCTGCTGGCCATACCATCCTAGTGCACGCGCCATGGCGCCGCACATGGCCTGGACGGAATCGCCGTCGAACACCACGCCGTTGGCGCGCGCCGCCGGGCTCGGGCCGTCGCCAACGTCGCGCACGGTGTCGGCCAGGCCGCCCACGCGCGACACGATGGGCACGGTGCCATAGCGCATCGCATAGACCGGCGTCAGCCCGAATGGCTCGAAGCGGCTGCCGTGCAGCAGGATGTCGGCCCCCGCATGCAGCAGGTGGGCATCTTCCTCGCGATAGCCAATGGCCACGCCCACGCGCTGCGGCGCGCGGCGGGCCAGATCGATGTAGGCGGCCTCCAGCCTGGGGTCGCCGCAGCCCAGCACCACGAATTGCGCATCGGCGTGTGTTTCAAGCGCCAGTGCGATGGCGCCGAGTGCCACGTCCGCCATCTTCTGGTGGGTCAGCCGGCTGCCCATGGCAATCAGCGGGCGGTCGGCGTCGACGGGCAGGCCATGGCGTGCCTGCAGCGCCGCCTTGCACGCGCGCTTGCCGGCCAGGCTGCGCGCGTCGTAGCGCTGCGGCAGCAGCCGGTCGGTGCGCGGCGACCACGCCTCGGTATCCACGCCATTGGGGATGGCGCCGAGCATGGCCGCGCGATGCGCCAGCAAGCCGTCCAGCCCATGGCCAAACCTGGGCGTCAGGATTTCGCGCGCATAGGTATGGCTGACCGTGGTGACGCGATCGGCATACCGGATGCCGGCTTTCAGGAAATTGAGCTTGCCCCAGAATTCGATGCCATCTGGGGTAAGGCAGTTGGCGGGCAGGCCCAGCGGGCCGGCGGCTTCCATCGGGAACACGCCCTGGAAGGCCAGATTGTGGATGGTGCAGACCGTGGGGATGCGCAGGCCGCGCGCATGCATCAGCAGTGGCGTCAGCCCCGCATGCCAGTCGTGCGCATGCACGAGGCTGGGCACCGGCAGCGGTGTTTCGCCGGCCGCAATCGCTGTCGCGGCATGCGCCAGCGCGGCAAAGCGCTGCGCGTTGTCGCAGAAGTCGCGGCCGATGGCGTCAACATAGAGCGAGCCAGGCCGGTCGTAGAGCGACGGGCAGTCGAGGAATACCACGCGTACGCCACTATCGGGCATCGTGCCTTGCAGCAGGCGGGCGGGGCTATGCCCCGGGGGCAATGCCATGCGCAGGTGGATGGCACCGAGGCTGCGCACGTCGCGTGCCGCCGCCACCGCTCGTGGGTAGCCGGGCATCAGGATCGTGACATCGGCACCGCGTTGCCGCAGCGCCTGTGCAAGTCCACCCACCACATCGGCCAGCCCGCCGGTCTTGGCCAGGGGCTGGGCTTCCGCCGCCACAAACAATGTGTTCGCGTTCAAGGGAGACTCCGCTTGGTTTTGCTCTTGGTTGCTGTTCGACTGGTCTTGGTCTGCATGACTGCGGCATCCCTCGGGGATGCCGCGACGGTACGGCAATGCGAACTCTGTGCCAGCCTGGCGTCCAGGCGGAAATCGTTGTGATGTCGAAGGCGGCCGCGTGAGCCGCGCATGGCGCTGGCAATGGCGGTGTATAAGCTGCCGGCGCCGTTGTAGAAACTGCCGCGCGCACCAGGCAGCTCCCGGAAACTGCAAACGCTTGTTCCAAAGAGCGCCCGGCTGCAGCCCGTTGCACTACTGGCAGCGCTCGCTGAATCCGCTTGCCAGATCGCCCAGCATGCTCCCCGCCATACCCACCTCGCCGCTTCGGCGCGGCCCCTGCACCTGGCCGCTCGACCGCCGCAGCAGGCAGACCGGTACGGGGTCCACGTGCCATACGCGTTCGCTGTACTCGCGGATCGCGCGGTCTGACGAGAAGCGTCCCGAGCGGGCCGACGACAGCACCGACATGCGCTGCCAGCGATCGGTGTCGGCGTAGGCCGACGACACCTCGCGCTGGCACTGCAGGTACGACGCGAAGTCGGCCATCAGCATGTATGGGTCGTGCTGCAGCAGGCCGTCGAACAGCGGGCGGAACACCGCCGCGTCGCCCTTCGAGAAGAAGCCATGCTGGATCAGGTCCACCACCGCGCGCAGTTCGGGGCTGGACTCGTGGTACGTGGACGGGTGATAGCCGGCGGCGCGCAGCGCATAGACCTCCGACGCGTTCAGGCCGAACGGGAAGAAGTTGTCGGCGCCGATGGCGTCGCGCAGTTCGATGTTGGCGCCATCCATGGTGCCGATGGTGATGGCGCCGTTCATCGCGAACTTCATGTTGCCGGTGCCGGACGCCTCCTTGCCGGCCAGCGAGATCTGCTCGGACAGGTCGGCGGCCGGATAGATCTTCTGGCCGTAGGTCACGTTGAAGTTCGGCAGGAACACCACCTTGAGCCGGTCGCGCACCTGGGGATCGCGGTTGACCACCTCGGCCACGGACGTGATGAAGCGGATCATCAGCTTGGCATAGTGATAGCCGGGCGCGGCCTTGCCCGCGAACAGGAAGGTGCGCGGCGGCACGTCGGCGCGCGAGTCGGACTTGATCTGGTGATAGAGCGCGATGATATGCAGCACGGCCAGGTGCTGGCGCTTGTACTCGTGGATGCGCTTGACCATCACGTCGAACATCGACGACGGGTCGACGACCACGCCGGTGGTGTCGCGGATCAGCTGCGCCAGGTCGCGCTTGTTGTCGCGCCGCACGGCCTGCCACTGCGCGCGGAAGCCGGCATCGTCGGCATAGGGTTCCAGCGCCTGCAGCTGGTCCAGGTCCTTGATCCAGTCGTCGCCGATGGCGTCGCTGACCAGCCGGGTCATGCGCGGATTCGACAACGCCAGCCAGCGCCGGGGCGTTACGCCGTTGGTGATGCTGGTGAACTTGTCGGGCCACATGGCATGAAAGTCCTGCAGCACGTCCTCGCGCATCAGCCGCGAATGCAGCTCGGCCACGCCGTTGATGGCATGGCTGCCGACGCAGGCCAGCCCGGCCATGCGCACGTAGCGGCCGCCATGCTCGTTGATCAGTGACAGCCGCGCCAGCCGCGATTCGTCGCCATAAAAGCGGATGCGCACCTCGTCCAGAAAGCGCGCGTTGATCTCGCAGATGATTTCCAGGTGGCGGGGCAGGATGCGGCGGAACAGTTCCAGCGGCCACTGTTCCAGTGCCTCGGGCAGCAGCGTGTGGTTGGTGTAGGCAAATGCGTTGCGGGTGATGTGCCAGGCATCGTCCCAGGCCAGGTCGTGGTCGTCCACCAGCAGGCGCATCAGCTCGGCGATGCCCACGGCGGGGTGGGTATCGTTCAGTTGCACGGCAAATTTCTCGTGGAACCGGGACACCGGAATGCCGTGCGTGGCCAGCAGGCGCAGCATGTCCTGCAGCGAGCACGCCACGAAGAAATACTGCTGCTCCAGCCGCAGCTCCTTGCCTTGCTGCGTTTCGTCGTTGGGATACAGCACCTTGGTCAGGTTCTCGGACGTGATCTTCTTGTTCACCGCGCCCAGGTAGTCGCCCCGGTTGAAGGTGTGGAAGTCGAACGCCTCGGTGGCCTCGGCGCGCCACAGCCGCAGCGTGTTCACCGTGTTCACCCGATACCCGAGTATCGGCGAGTCGAACGGAACGCCCACCACGGTCTTCTCAGGCACCCAGCGCACGCGGTAGCGGCCCCGGTCGTCGGTGTAGTGCTCGGTGTGGCCGCCCAGGCGCACCTGCACCGCCCATTCGGATCGTTGGATCTCCCACGGATTGCCGTGGCGCAGCCACGTATCGGTGGTTTCCACCTGTTGCCCGTCGATGATGTTCTGGTGAAAGATGCCGTACTCGTAGCGGATGCCGTAGCCCACCGCCGGAATTTCCAGCGTCGCCAGCGAATCCATGAAGCACGCCGCCAGCCGCCCCAGGCCGCCGTTGCCCAGCCCGGGTTCTTCCTCCTGGGACAGGATGTCGTCCAGGTCGAGGTCCAGCGCGGTCATGGCCGCGCGCACTTCGTCCATGATGCCCAGGTTGACGAGGTTGTTGCCCAGGTGCGGCCCCATCAGGAATTCGGCCGACAGGTAGGCCACGGTACGCGACGGCTGCGTCTGGTAGGTCTCGGCGGTGCTGATCCAGCGCTGCACCAGCCGGTCGCGCACCGTGTGCGCCAGGGCCTGGTACAGGTCGTTGCCGCTGGCGTGGCCGGGCAGTTTGCCCTGGGTGTAGAAGACGTGGTCCAGGAACGCGCGCCGGATCGTCGCGCTGGACATCGCGGTGCGCGTGTCGTCGGCATGTTCCTGGGCAGCGTTGGGGGTGCTACGGGTTGCATCGGCAGGGGCCGGCCGTAGCCGGGGTGCATCGGTCATCACTTCACTCCTGAAGGCGTCAATTGAGTGGATGCTGCGAATGGCAATACAAAGGGACGACGGATCTGCAGAACTGCTATCAGGCTATAAATAAATGCGTGGCATTGCCGGAAGCATCGAATGCCAACGCTGGTATGAAACCTGCGACAGGGAAGGTCTTCCCATCCCTGCGACACACTGCGAGACGCGCCATGGCTACCCATATCCCGCATGACCCGGTGCGCCGGCCGGACCGTCGGCCCGACCAGAGCCCTGATCACAACAAGGAAAAAGGGGATCAGCCCGCCCGCAACCTGCCGGACAAGCACCCGCCGCCGCCCTCGGGCCGGTACGCGGCGTCGCGTGAACACTGCTAGCGCTTTCGGCACGACCTTGTAGTTTTTGCAAACGCTGACATGCGATCTCAGACAGCCGGGCATGACCTGCTCGCGCGGGCGCTGCTGGACGCGGTGGACGACACCGCGATCTTCGCGCTCGCCTCCGACGGGAATGTGACGATGTGGACCGATGCCGCCCAGCGCGTCCTGCTCTATACCGAGGAGGAGGTCGCCGGCTGGCATCTGTCGCGTTTTCACCCCGACAGCCCCGACGGCGCCATCGCGCGGCGCGATGCCGAGCGCCTGCTGGCGACGGCGCGCGCCCAGGGCCGCGCCGAGGAAAAGGGTTGGCGCAAGCGCCGCGACGGCAGCGTGTTCTACGCCAGCGCCGTGGTGACCACGGTGCCCGGCGATGCCGGCTTCGCGGTGGTGCTGCGGGACATCACGATCCAGCTCGCGGCCGAGGAGCATGCCGATCAGGTGGCGCAGCGCTGGCAACAGCTTCTGGACCTGGTCGACGACTGCGCCATCTGCGAACTCACCGCCGAGGGCCAGATCCGCGGCTGGAATCGCGGGGCGCAGGCGCTGTTCGGCTACACGGCGCAGGAAGCGGTGGGGCAGCCGGTGTCCTTGCTCGTGCCCCAGCCTGACCCCGCCACGCAGCCGGGCGGCCACGACGGTGCGGACGACGTGCTGGAGGCCGTGCGCGCCAGCGGCGCGTGGTCCGGCGAGCAGCGGCTGCAGCGGCAGGACGGCTCGCTGGTGCGGTGCCACGTGCGGCAGGAACTGCTGCGCGATGGCGGCGAAAGCGTGTCGGGCGTGCTGTGGACCGCGCGGGATATCACGGACGTCGCGCGGCTGGCCGACCTGGAGAACGCCGGGCGCCGCGTGAATGCATTCCTGGCCATCCTGGCGCACGAACTGCGCAATCCGCTGGCCCCAATCCGCAACGCCGTGGACGTGATCCGGCTCACGCCCATCAACGATCCGCGCATCCAGCATTGTGCCGAGATCATCGGCCGGCAGTTGCAACTGCTGACGCGGCTGGTGGCCGACCTGATGGACGTGGGCCGTGTCACGGCCGGCAAGCTCAAGGTGCAGCCTGTGCCGATCCTCTACAACGAGGTGGTGAGCACGGCGATCGAGGCAATACGTCCCGCGCTGGACAATGCGGCGCAGACGTTCGCGGTCACGCTGCCGGACGAGCCGGTGTTCGTCAACGGCGACGCGGCACGGCTGGAACAGGTGCTGTCGAACCTGCTCAGCAACGCCACCAAGTACACGCCGCGCGGCGGCACGGTGACGGTGCGCGTGCGCGCCGAGGGCGGCAATATCACCACCGCGATCTGCGATACCGGGCGCGGCATCGCGCCGGAGGCGCTGGACCGCATCTTCAACCTGTTCGCGCAGGAAGGCGACGAGACCGCGCGCTCGGGGCTCGGCATCGGGCTGGCGCTGGCGCGGGCCGTGATCGAGGCGCACGGCGGTGCCATCCAGGCCATCAGCGCGGGCGAAGGCCACGGCAGCACGTTCTCGATCACGCTGCCCGAAGTGCAGATGGACGGCGCCAGCGTGCCGCGTCCCGGCGCGGCCCAGAGCGTAGGCCAGCGCATCCTGATCGTCGACGACAGTGCGGACTCCGCTGACAGCATGGCCGAACTGCTGACCGTGCTGGGCCATCAGGCGCGGCCGGTCTACACGGGGCTGCTGGCCGTGGAGGCGGTGCGCAGCTTCGCGCCCGACGTGGTGCTGCTTGACCTGGAAATGCCCGACATGAGCGGCTACGAGGTACTGCATGCGCTGCGCGAGGCGAGCCATGGCAATGCGGCCGGCACCGGCAATAGCATGCGCATCTTTGCGCTGACCGGCCGCAGTTCGCCCGAGGACCGCCGGCGCACCGAGGCGGCCGGCTTCGATGCCCACCTTGTGAAGCCGTTGACCGTCGAGGCGCTGTGCAAGGCGCTGGCGGACGTGGCGCAGGACTGACGCGCTACGCACCGTCGTCTCCTTCACTCGTCGCCGCCACGCGCCGCGCCACCTCGGGACGGTCGAACACGTCGCGTACGTCGGCATCGAGCCGCCGTTGCCAGTTCGGGTGCCCGGATACCGTGCCGGGCAGGTTGGGCTGTTCGCGTAGCGCGAGCAGGTCTTCCACCGGCACCAGCCGCAACGGCGTGGCGGCGCGATGCAGCCACCGCAGCACGGTCTCGACCGGAGCGTCGTCCACGGGCGGCTCGGCGCCGTGCGCCACGCCGCCGTCGCACATGGCCTGCCACAGCGCGCCGCGTTCGACGCCGCGCATCGCCATCAGCCCCGCTTCGGTTTCGTCTGGCCCGAGCTGGCCCAGCCGGGCACGCCAGGCGATGTCGTTGCCCGACCACCAGCCGGCAATGGTCGGCAAGTCATGCGTGGTGGTGGTGGCCACGGCCAGCGGTGGCCACTGCTCGGGGGGCAGGAACGGCGCGCTGACCGGTTCGGCGGCGGTGGGCGCGTCGCCGGCCACGGGCGGTTCCTCATCGGCGGCACCAGACTCCGACTCGGGCTCGCGCACGAACCAGAGCACGTCGATGCCCAGCACGCCGCGCGCCTCCAGCGCCGCGTCCAGGGTTTCCGGCACGGTGCCAAGGTTTTCGCCGATGATGATCGCGCGGTGCCGCCACGATTCGATGGCCACCAGCCGCAGCAGGTCGTCGAGCGGATAGGCCAGATAGGCCCCGGCGCTGGCCGGCGCGCCTTCCGGCACCAGCCACATGCGGGCCAGGCCCAGTACGTGGTCGATGCGCAGGCCGCCGGCATGGGCCAGGTTGGCGCGCAGCATCTCGATAAACGCGGCATAGCCGTTGCGGCGCAGCCCGCGCGGCGAGAACACGGCTACGCCCCAGTCCTGCCCCAGCGGGTTGTAGAGGTCCGGCGGCGCCCCGGCGTGAAAGCCGTTCAGGATCTCGGCCTGGCGCGTCCACGCATGGCTGCCGCCGGGATCGGTGCCTACGGCCAGGTCGGCGATCACGCCAATCGCCATGCCCGCCGCACGGGCCCGGCGCTGCGCGTCGTCCAGCCCATCGGCGGCCAGCCATTGCAGGAACGCGTGATAGCCGACGGCGTCCGGGTCGGTGATGGCCTTGGCCGTGACTGCGGCGGCGCCCAGACTGCGCAGCGCGGCGGGCCATCGGCGCCAGTCGGCCGCGTCCTCGTGATTGCCGGACGCGATCCGCTCCGCCTGGATGGCCTCGAAGGTCGCGTGGGCCAGCAGCGCCGTGCCGCCACGCGCGCGGAACGCCGCGAACGCCTGCTTTTGCGCGGCGGGCAGCAGTGTGTCGTGGTGTTGCCATAACCAGTGCAGCAAATTGAGGCGCAGCGCGGCAATGACTGGCCAGTCGATCTCGGTGCGGCATTCGGCTTCGGCCAGTGCGCCGCCGATGCCCAGCGCCGTCACGCCCTGGTCCACGGCCGCCTGGCCGAATACGTGCGCCGGGTCCGCGTAGAGCGGATTGAAGAAGATGCGGCTCGACGGCGAGTAGGGGCTGTAGCGCTGCGGCAGCGCCGAGAAACCGGCATGCAGCGGGTTGATCGCGATGGCGTCGGCCCCGGCCCGTGCGGCCGCTTCGGCGCCGAGCGCCAGCGTGGTGAGGTCGCCCAGGCCAACGTCGGCGCCCCGGCGCAGGCCATACAGTTGCGCCGACAGCCCCCACGGCTTACGTGCCAGCACCGTGCGTGGCGACGCGGCGAGCGCATCGGCCACGCCGAAGCAGCGCGGCGGTGCCACGGCCACGGTGGTCTGCAGATCGCCGAACGTCAGGTGGTGGTAGCCCCATTGCGCGATTGGCGCAAGTTCCATGGTGCCGGGGCCGGAACGGTGCGCGATGCCATCGACGATGGTGCCGTCTTCCATTTCCAGCCGATAGGGACGCTGCGCCGCCGTGTCGTCCGCTGGCATGCTGACGGGCTTGCCCTGGTCGGCCGTGATCAGCGGCGGCAACGCGTGCGCGGCATCGTCGGCGGCCAGGCTGGCACGCGACGCCTCGCACTCGCCCACCGTGCCACAGGGCAGGTCCAGTGCGGTCAGCACCGTGTGCAGCGCGTCGCCCGACAGCGTCTGCGGCTGGTTCCAGGCGTCGCGCCAGCTCACCTGCAGCCCGGCGCGTTCGGCCAGCAGCCGGAGCGGGTCGTTCGTGCTCATCGCGAGGGGTCCTCGTCCTTGGGTACGGCAGCCACCAGCAGCGCCAGGCCGCGTGCCGGCACCTTGTAGGCCGGGCGGCCCTCGTCGTCGAGCGAGACGGGCTCGTCCTCCAGGTCGGGCGCGGTGCTGTCGAACAGCAGATGCCAGTCCTCGCCCGGTGCCGGCATGCGGAACACCACGTCCTCGTGGCTCGCGTTCAGGCACAGCACGATGACCTCCACCTCGTCGTCGGGGCTATGCATGGCGCGGCGCAGCGCCAGCGTGCGGTCCTCGGGATTGGCCCACTGCTCGCTGGTCAGCTCGTTGCCATCGGGGCCGAACCAGGCAATGTCGGCCAGTCCTGGCGCAGGCTGCGAGCGGCCGTGGACAAAGCGGTTCTCGGTCAGCACCGGCAGTTCGCGGCGCAGCGTCAGCAGGCGGCTCACCACGCGGCGCATCGGTGCATTCGACGGCAACGCGGCATCGTCCCAGTTCAGCCACGACAGTTCGTTGTCCTGGCAGTAGGCGTTGTTGTTGCCTTGCTGGCTGCGGCTCCATTCGTCGCCGGCCGTGATCATCGGCGTGCCCTGCGACAGCAGCAGCGTGGCCATCATCGCCCGCGCCACGCGGCCGCGTGTTTCCAGCACGGCCTCGTCATCGGTCGGGCCTTCCACGCTGCCGTCGGGGCTCCAGTTGGCGCTGGCGTTGTCGTCGTTGCCGTCGCGGTTTTCCTCGTGGTTGGCTTCGTTGTGCTTGTGCGCGTAGCTGACCACGTCGGCCAGCGTGAAGCCGTCGTGCGCGGTGAGGAAGTTGACGCTGGCCCACGGCTTGCGGTGGCGGCGGTCGAACAGGTCCGCCGACCCGGTCAGGCGCGCGGCCAGTTCACCGCGCTGGCCCGCGTCGCCGCGCCAGAAGCGCCGGATGTTGTCGCGGAACTTGTCGTTCCATTCGGCAAAGCCGGGCGGATGGTTGCCCACCTGATAGCCGCCGGGGCCTAGGTCCCACGGCTCGGAGATCAGCTTCACGCGCTGCAGCACCGGGTCTTGCAGGATCGCGTCGAAGAAGCCCGAGCCGGGGTCGAAGCCGTTGCTTTCGCGGCCCAGCGTGCTGCACAGGTCAAAGCGGAAGCCGTCCACGTGGAATGCCTCCACCCAGTAGCGCAGCGAATCCATCACCATCTGCAGCACGCGCGGGTGCGACAGGTTCAGCGTGTTGCCGCAGCCCGTGTCGTTGATGTAGTGGCGCTCGTCGCCCGGCATCAGCCGGTAGTAGCTGGCGTTGTCCAGGCCGCGCCACGACATCGTGGGCCCCAGTTCATTGCCTTCGCATGTGTGGTTGTAGACCACGTCCAGGATCACCTCGATGCCGGCTGCGTGCAGCCGCCGGATGGCGATCTTGACTTCGTGCTGCTGGCGGCCCGACAGGTACAGCGGCTCGGGCGCGAAGAACGCCAGCGTGTTGTAGCCCCAGTAGTTGCGCAGGCCGCGCTCGATCAGGAAGCGGTCTTGCAGGAACGCGTGCACGGGCAGCAGTTCGATCGACGTGACGCCCAGGCTCAACAGGTGCTCGATGAAGCGCGGATCGGCCAGCGCGGCGAACGTGCCGCGATACTGGGGCAGCAGGTCCTCGCGCAGCATCGACACGCCGCGCACATGCACCTCGTAGACCGACGTGGTCGCCCACGGCACCGCCGGCGGACGGTCGTCGCCCCAGTTGAAGCTCTCGTCGATCACCACGGCCTTGGGCATGGTGGGGGCGCTGTCGCGGCGGTCTGGCGTCAGGTCGGCGCGCGGGCTGTTGAGCCGGTAGCCGAACAGCGCATCGGACCAGCGCACCGGCCCGCTCAGTGCACGGGCGTACGGGTCGAGCAGCAGCTTGTGCGGATTGAAGCGATGCCCGCGCGCGGGCTCGTACGGCCCGAACGCACGCAGGCCGTATTGCAGGCCGGGCTGGGCATGGGGCAGGTAGCCATGCCAGATCTCGTCGGTGCACTCGGGCAGCGCCAGCCGCTGCACCTCCTTGCGCCCGTTCGCGGAAAACAGGCACAGGTCGATGCGGCTGGCGTTGGCCGAGAACACCGCGAAATTGACGCCCAGCCCATCCCACTGTGCACCCAGCGGGTAGGGCTTGCCCGGTAGCAGCCGGTCAACGGTAAGGCTCGCCATGCGTGAGGCTCCTCTTTATTTTTCGATGTGTGTGGCGGCGCGCCAGTTATGCACGGGTCTCCGGTACATATCGCAACAGCAGCGTGGCCAGCGGCGGCAACGTGAGCGAGAACGACGCCGGCTGGCCGTGCGACGGGGTGTCGTCCGCCTGCACGCGCCCGCTGTTGCCGACGTTGCTGCCGCCATAGATCGCGGCATCGGTATTCAGGCATTCCTCCCAGGTGCCCGCGAACGGCACGCCAAGCCGGTAGCCTTCGCGCGGCACCGGTGTCATGTTGACCACGGCCAGCACCACGCCGTCGCTGTCGGGCGCGGCGCGGCGCAGGTAGGCAAACACGCTGTTCTGGTGGTCGTCGCCGACGATCCACTGGAAGCCCTCGGGGCGATGGTCCATCGCATGCAGTGCCGGCAGGTCGCGGTACAGGCGGTTCAGGTCGCGCACCAGCGAATGCACGCCGCGATGGGGCGCCTGGTCCAGCAGCGCCCAGTCCAGCTCGTCGTCGTGGTTCCATTCGCGCCACTGCGCGAACTCGCCGCCCATGAACAGCAGTTTCTTGCCCGGATGCGACCACATGAAGCCGTAGTAGGCGCGCAGGTTGGCAAAGCGCTGCCAGTCGTCGCCGGGCGCCTTGCCGATCATCGACCCCTTGCCGTGCACCACCTCGTCGTGCGACAGCGGCAGCACGAACGCTTCGGACCACGCGTACACCATGCCGAACGTCATGTCGCCGTGGTGCCAAGGGCGGTGTATGGGCGAGTGACCCAGGTAGCGCAGCGTGTCGTGCATCCAGCCCATGTTCCACTTGAAGTCGAAGCCCAGGCCGCCCGATGCCACGCTGGCGGTCACGCCCGGCCACGCGGTGGATTCCTCGGCGATGGTCAGCGCGCCGGGGCAGCGCTCGTGCACCACCGTGTTCATCTCGCGCAGGAACGCTACGGACTCCAGGTTCTCGCGCCCGCCAAAGCGGTTGGGCACCCACTGGCCCGCCTCGCGGCTGTAGTCGCGGTACAGCATCGACGCCACCGCATCCACGCGCAGCGCGTCAGCGTGGAAGTGTTCGAGCCAGTGCACGGCGTTGGCCAGCAGGAAGCCGCGCACCTCGTTGCGGCCCAGGTTGTAGATCAGCGTGTTCCAGTCCTGGTGATAGCCCTCGCGCGGGTCCGCGTGCTCGTAGAGCGGAGTGCCGTCGAACAGCGCCAGCCCGTGCGGATCGGTCGGAAAATGCGCGGGCACCCAGTCCAGGATCACGCCGATGCCGGCCTGGTGGCAGCGGTCGACAAACGCCGCGAAGCGCTCGGGCGAGCCCAGGCGCGCGGTGGGCGCGAACATCGACAGCGGCTGGTAGCCCCAGGACCCACCGAACGGGTGCTCGGTGATGGGCAGCAGCTCGATATGCGTGAAACCGAGGTCGCGCACGTAGGGCACCAGCCGCTCGGCCAGGATGTCCCAGCCCCGGCCGCTGTCGTTGGCGGCGCGCTGCCACGACAGCACATGCAGTTCGTAGACCGACATCGGCGCGGCGTACGGGTCGGTGCTGGCGCGCTGCGCCATCCACGCGGCATCGTTCCAGTGGTACGGCGGCGCGGCATGGCCGGCGCACGCCACCACTGACGCCGTGGCCGGTGGCAGTTCCGTGGCCTGCGCCACGGGGTCGGCCTTGTCCGGCAGGGCCTCGCCATGCGGCCCGGTCATGTCGTACTTGTAGCGGCTGCCGGGGGCGGCGCCCATGCCTTGCGGGATGAACAGCTCCCAGACCCCGGCGCCGTGACGCAGGCGCATCGGATGGCGCGCCGGGTTCCAGCCGTTGAAGTCGCCGATCACGGACACGCGGCGCGCGTTGGGCGCCCACACGGCAAAGCGCACGCCGGGCTCGCCGTCGATGGTCAGGCATTGCGCGCCCAGGCACTTGCCCAGTTCCAGGTGGCGCCCCTCGTTGAACAGGTGCAGGTCCAGGTCTCCCAGCAGCAGGCCGAATGCATAGGGGTCAGCGCCGATCTGCTCGCTGCCGTCGGGCCAGCGGATGCGCAGGCGGTAGTCGGGCGCGGCCGGCTGGCGGTCGTCAAAGTCCGGCAGGCGGCCGGCAAACACGCCATCGGCGTGCAGTGGCACCATGTCGGCCAGGAATTCGCCGTCGGCGCGGGTCAGTTGTACGGCCGCCGCGCCGGGCACGATGGTGCGGACCACGGCGCCATGTTCGTCGCGCTGCGGACCCAGTACGCCGAACGGATCGGCCAGGCGCGCTTCGCGCAGGGCGTCGATGACCGGGCCTGGCAAGGTCGGCGCAGGCGGGGCGAGCGTGACGGCATCATCTCTGGCCATCGTCGTCTCCCAGGAGTTTGCGCACCAGGCGCGCCAGCCCGCTCGCCGGCAGGTCGATCCACGCCACGCGGTTGGCCGCTTCGTAGCCCACCTCGTAGGCGGCGCGCTCCAGCAGGAACAGGTCGAGCAGCGGCTGCAACTGTTCGCGTGTGACCCACGCGTGCGGCGCCGACGCCATCGACTGCTGGTAGCAGTTCAGGAATGCGTCGCCAGCCGTGGTGCGAAAGCGGTCCAGCAACGCGGCGCGGCGTTCGGCCTGCGCCGGCGGCAACGCCGCGTGCGTGCGTTCCTGGCGGTCGGTGCCCACCGTGGCGGCGGCATAGTCGATGGAACGCAGCAGGCCGGCCACGTCGCGCAGCGGCGAGGTCTTGCGGCGCCGGAACGCCAGCGGCTGGCGCGGCTCGCCCTCGAAGTCCACCAGGTAGGTGTCGTTCTGGGCAATCAGCACCTGGCCCAGGTGGAAGTCGCCATGGATGCGCGTCTGCAGGCTGCCCGGCGCGGCGGTAGCCAGCCGTGCAACCAGATGCGGCAGCTTGCTGCGTGCGGCCAGCAGTGTGTCGATGTCCTGAGCGAGGCCACCGGTGGCGTTGGTGCGGCGCGCGGCCAGCAGGTCGAGCGCTTCCTCCAGCGATTTCAGCGCTTCGTCTGCCCATTCGGTGGCCTGCGCCTCGGCGGCCACGACCGGGGCAAAGGCGTCCTCGTCGGTGGCGCGCGCCAGCACCGCGTGCAGTTCTGCCAGCCGCCGGCCCAGTGTGCCGACCATGGTCGCGTAACCGGCCATGGCCTCGGCGAATTCATCCTCGCTCTCGGTGGCGGGCAGCGCGTCGTCGATGGATCGGCCCAGGTAGTCGAGCGTCCAGTCCCAGCCATCGCCCTGGTTGAGGATGTAGCCCTGCAGCAGCATCAGCGTATGCGGCGTTCCGTCGGCGCCGGTGCGCACCACCTCGCCCAGCAGCGCGGCGGAATGCGTGTAGCCGTGGCTGGTCAGATAGCGCGTCATCTCGGCCTCGGGATGCACGCCGCCGGCCACGCGCCGCACGAGCTTGAGCACGCCCGTATTGCCATAGGCGAGTGAGCTGTTCGACTGCTCGGCCGACATCCACTGTACGGGTTCTTCCTCCAGCCGCGCATCGGCCAGGCCCGGTTCGGCCAGGTAGCGGATGGTGCCGTGCGTGGTCTCGGCGCTGACACCATCGCGCAGCGACTGCACCACGGCCCGGGCATAGGACTCGACCACGAAGCCGTCGGTGGCCACGCCCACGCGCGGGCCGCGCCGGATGCGCGCCATCGACAGGCCCGTCATCAGTTGCGACATGCCGTCGGGGCTTTCGCGGTCCCACAGCAGTGCCACCGGCAGCTGGTAGCACTCGGTGCGGCCGGGCAGCGTTACTTCCACTTCGCAATGCCAGACTTCCTCGCTGTTGCCCACGCGGGCCACCGGCCACGCGTAGGCCACCGAGGCGCGTTCGATGCGCTCGCCCTTCGAGGCAAACCAGCGGCGCCGCGCCAGGTAGTTGGGCAGCACCTCGGTCGTCAGCGTGCGGCGCGCCGATTCGGTCAGTTCGGAGCGGCCCCCGACGTTCTGCAATACCAGCGTGACCTGATCCACCATCTGTTCCGGAGCGTTGATGTGCCACGAGGGCGGTTGCGCGTCCTCGCTGAGCACAAACCAGTAGAAGCCGTAGGGCGGCAGCGTCAGCAGGTAGGTAAGCTGGCCGATGGCCGGGAAGGGCGTGGCGCCGAGCATTTCCACGGGCACGCGGCCATTGAATTGCGACAGGTCCAGTTCCACGGCCTGCGGCGCGCGCGACAGGTTGGCCACGCACAGGATGTGCTCGCCATCGTATTCGCGCAGGTACGCCAGGATCTTGCGGTTGCCCGGAAACAGGAAGCGCAGCGTGCCGCGGCCAAACGCGCGGTGCTGGCGGCGCAGCGCCAGCATGCGGCGCATCCAGTTGAGCTGCGAATGCGGATCGCGCGTCTGCGCTTCGACGTTGACCGCCTCGTAGCCGTACAGCGGCCCCTGCAGCGGCGGTAGCACCAGCCGCTCGGGGTCCGCGTGCGAGAAGCCGCCGTTGCGGTCGGGCGACCACTGCATCGGCGTACGCACGCCGTCGCGGTCGCCCAGGTGGATGTTGTCGCCCATGCCGATCTCGTCGCCGTAATAGATCACGGGCGTGCCGGGCATCGAGAACAGCAGGCTGTTCATCAGCTCGATGCGGCGGCGGTCGCGTTCCATCAACGGTGCCAGCCGGCGGCGGATGCCCAGGTTGATGCGCGCGCGGCGGTCTGACGCGTAGACCTCCCACAGGTAGTCGCGCTCGCTGCTGGTCACCATTTCCAGCGTCAGTTCGTCGTGGTTGCGCAGGAAGATCGCCCACTGGCAGTTGGGCGGCACTTCCGGCGTCTGCCGCATGATGTCGGTAATCGGAAAGCGGTCTTCGCGCGCGATGGCCATGTACATGCGCGGCATCAGCGGGAAGTGGAACGACATATGGCATTCGTCGCCCTCGATGCCGCCGTCGGGGCTGGCCGCGCCGGTGGTGTCGGCCGTGCCGCCGCCGCTGGCACCGCCAAAGTACTGCTGGGCATCCTCTGGCCACATATTGGCCTCGGCCAGCAGCATGCGGCCCGGATAGCGCTCGTCCAGATGACGGCGGATCTTGCGGATCACCTCGTGGGTCTCGGGCAGGTTCTCATTGCTGGTGCCTTCGCGTTCCACCAAGTATGGCACGGCGTCCAGGCGCAGCCCGTCGATGCCGATGTCCAGCCAGAAGCGCATGACAGACAGCACTTCGTTGAGCACCTGCGGGTTGTCGAAGTTCAGGTCCGGCTGGTGCGAATAGAAGCGGTGCCAGAAATAGGCGCCGGCCTCGGCGTCCCAGCTCCAGTTCGACTTCTCGGTGTCGCAGAAGATGATGCGCGTGCCCGCGTACTTCTGGTCGTTGTCGGACCACACGTAGTAGTTGCGCGCGGCCGAGCCCGGCTTGGCGCGGCGGGCGCGCTGGAACCACGGGTGCTGGTCTGACGTGTGGTTGATGACCAGTTCGGTGATCACGCGCAGGCCGCGGGCATGCGCGGCCGACACGAAGCGCTTGGCCTCGGCCAGCGTGCCGTAGTCGGGGTGCACGTTGCGGTAGTCGGCAATGTCGTACCCGTCGTCGCGGCGCGGCGACGGGTAGAACGGCAGCAGCCAGATCGTGTCGACGCCCAGGTTCACCAGGTAGTCGAGCTTGGCGTGCAGGCCGGCAAAGTCGCCCACACCGTCGCCGTTGGCGTCGAAGAACGACTTGATGTGAAGCTGATAGATGACCGCGTCCTTGTACCAGAGCGGGTCCGCGTTGAGCAGGGCGAGGTTGGTGCGTTCGGAGAGGGGCTTCATGCCGAGTCTCCCGGTTGTTGTTGTGGCCTGACGTGCCAGAGCGAAAACGGTAGCTCGGTCGGGTTCAGGCGAATGCGCTGGCGCTTGCCATGCCAGGTGAAGCGCGTGCCGAACATCTGGTCTTCGGCATCCAGCGCGGCGTGGTCGGGCAGGCCCCATTCCCACAGCGGCAGTTCGATTTCGGTCTCGCGCGCATGGCGCGGGTCCAGGCTGATGGCGGCCAGCAGCACGTCGTCGCCGAACGCGCCCGCCTGCTCGGCCCCGCTGGGCACGAAGCGCGCGAAGTACAGCACAGCGTCGTCGCTGGCGTGGTAGAAGCGCACGCCCAGGTGGCTCTGCAGCGCCGGATGGTTGGCGCGGATCTGGTTCAAGCGCGAGATCTCGGCCACGATGTTGCCCGGCGCCTTCCAGTCGCGCACGCGCAGTTCGTATTTCTCGGAGTCGAGATATTCCTCGCGCTCCACGCCGTTCAGCACCAGCGGCGCGCTCTCGCAGACCTCGAAGCCGTTGTACATGCCCCACAGGCCCGACAGCAGCGCGGCCAGCGCCGCGCGGATCAGGAACGCGGGGCGGCCGCCATCGTGCAGGAAGAACGGATTGATGTCGGGCGTGTTGACGAAGAAGTGCGGCCGGTAGAACTCGCGCAGCGGGCTCTGCGTCAGCTCGGTCATGTACTCGATCAGCTCGGCCTTGGTGTTGCGCCACGTGAAGTACGTGTACGACTGCGCGAAGCCCAGCTTGGCCAGCCGCGCCATCATCTTGGGCCGCGTGAACGCTTCGGCCAGGAACAGCGCGTCCGGATACTTGGCGCGTACGTCCGCGATCATCCATTCCCAGAACGGCAGCGGCTTGGTATGCGGGTTGTCCACGCGGAAGATGCGCACGCCCTGGTCGGCCCAGAACATCACCACGTCGCGCAGCGCCTGCCAGAGCTGTTCGCCGCCGGGCGGCGTGGCATAGAAGTCGACGTTGACGATGTCCTCGTACTTCTTGGGCGGATTCTCGGCGTAGCGCAGCGTGCCGTCGGGCCGGTGCGAGAACCATTCGGGATGCTCGCGCAGCCAGGGATGGTCGGGCGAGCACTGGATGGCGAAGTCGAGCGCCAGTTCCATCCCGTTCTGCGCGGCCGCCTTGCGTAGCCGCTGGAAGTCTTCGAGCGTGCCCAGTTCGGGGTGGATGGCATCGTGGCCGCCTTCGGCGCCGCCGATGGCGTAGGGGCTGCCCACATCGTCCGGCTCGGCCTTGAGGCTGTTGTTCTTGCCCTTGCGATGCGCCTGCCCGATCGGGTGGATCGGCGGAAAGTACAGCACGTCGAAACCCATCGCCCGGATGGCCGGCAGCCGCCGGATCACGTCGTCGAACGTGCCGTGGCGGTTGACGTCGCCGCTTTCCGAGCGCGGGAACAGTTCGTACCAGCTCGCAAAACGGCCGGCCAGGCGGTCGGCTTCCACGGGCATGGTGACCGGGTAGCGGCTGGCGAACGGTCTGCCCGCCGGCGTGGCCATGGCGGCGCGCATCGCGGTTTCGGCGCGCGGCGAGAGCAGGATCTCCAGCCGCAGCGCATCGTCGCCGGCCGCGGCGGACAGATCGGCCAGGATCGCGCTGGCATCGGCAATGGCCTGGGCGTCGCGGGTGCCCAGTGTCTCGGCCACCAGCCGTGCGCCTTCCTCGATCTCTAGCTTGATGTTGACGCCGGCCTTGCGCTTCTTGCCGATCTCGTCGAGCCAGCTTGCAAAGCTGTCGCGCCACGCCTCCACCGTGAATTCGTGGCGGCCCATGGCCACCATTGGGAAGCTGCCGCGCCAGCGGTCGTTGACGATATGGACCATCGGCGCGCTCTGCCAGTTCTGCTGGCCCGGCGCGCGCCACAGCACGTTGGCGGCCAGCTTGTCGTGCCCGTCCATCCAGATATCGGCGCTGACCTCCACGCGCTCGCCCACCGTGCGGCGCACGGCAAAGCGGCCGTTGTCGGCAGTGGGCGCCAGGTTCTCGATGGCCACGCGCGGCGCTTCCATGGCCTGTGCCAGCGCCTTGTCGGCCGCGCGGCGCACGGTGCCATTGCGTTTGGCCGGCGCGGCGACGGGCGCCGGCAGCGCCTCGAACAGGCGGATATCGGCGGGCGGCAGCGTGATCGTGCTGCACGGGGTCAGGTCGGTGCCGTCTTCGAGCGTGCCGCCCGGGCCGCCATCGACCGGGGTCAGTTTGGCGGCCGGCTGCGGCAGCGCGCCGAGCACGCGGTCCACGCCGAACGTGGCGGGTTGCACGGCGCAAGGATTGAGTACGACAGTCAGCGCCTTGGGGGCGGGTTGGCTGTCGGGCGTGGCAGGGCCGTTGGCCAGATGGCGCGGCAGGCGCGCCAGGACGGTCAGCGGCGCGTCGGGGCCGCTGACCTGGCGCACTGCCACCGCTGGCTCGGGATCGCGCTCGGCCAGCCATCGGTTGGCCTGCATCACCTCGTGGGTCAGGTCGTAGGGGGCGTCGACGATGTGGCCGGCGTTGTCGGGGTGGCCGTCGGACTGCGCGCCGGGCGCGGTGTCGCGCGCGGGATGGGCGCCCGCACCGGTCTCGAAACCGGACGGCACCAGCCAGCCATCGCCAATCGCGGCAGCCGTCCACAACGCGCGGCGGGCGGCCAGCACGTCGACGCCGTCGGGTGCCAGCGCCGGCGCGGCCAACACGCGCGGAAAGCGGCGCAGGCGCGCGATTTCCTCGGTCAGCCAGGCGCTGCGATAGTCCCACCAGGGCAGCGACGAGAATGCGCCGTCGAACGGCGCTGTCGCCAGGTCATCGAGCTGTTGCGGCGTCATGCCCGGCGTCCACGCCAGGAACACCGGATTGGCGGTGCCGCTGTTGCGGCGCGTGGTATGGATCAGCTCCGCCCAGTGCCGGCCCGCCACACGCGATGGCGCGCGGCAGCAGAAGCCCCGGGCGCCCGCGTCCACGGCATTGCCGAGTTGGGCGCTCCACCAGGCCAGCAGCTGGCCGGCGATGGCATCGTCGAACCAGCGCAACCGGACGCCGGGCAGGTGGCTGTCGGTGGCTTCGGGGCTGCCCGTGGGCCGCGCATGGTCGACCCAGCCTTCATGCAGGGCCGCCGCATCGTGCGGAAAGCGGTCCAGGGACAGGTCGAGCAACGGCGCAAGACCGTGGCGGTGGCAGGCTTCGAACGCCGCATGCAGGGCGTCGGGGTTGGGGTGGGGTGCCGACCAGCCGGCCAGCAGGATATGGTCGAATCCGAGCTTGGCTGCGCGCAACAGCGCGTCGTCGTCCGGCGCCCGCGATTCTTTCAGATTGATTTGGCAAATGCGCACGTCTCACGTCCTTTGGCCGTGGGGCGCCCGGAGCAGGGGCGGGCGCGCGTTTGGGTACAGTCAATTCTGTGGGGACACGCAGAGGGCATGCCAGAGCGTGCCGGGGGGGCCCGAGTCCGGCACAAAGTGCGGTGCAGCAAGGGATAGAACAGATATCTGCCAGACGGGCAAAAATGGCAGGTATGTAATAAATACACGGTGCCCGAAGTGCCTGAAGTAGTAATGCCCTGCGGCGCTGGCAAACGCACTTTTGCGGTTGACCCGAACGGGTTATGCGCAATTTTTTGCGGTGAAACCCGAACGGGTGATGCGGGATGCTTTGCGGCTAGACCCGAACGGGGGATGCGCGAGTGTTAAGTGACCCGAATGGGTGATGCGCGCGCAGGCGGCGCGCAGGGGAGGGCAAGCGAAAGGAGCACGCGGCGGCCGGGCTTCAGCCGGCCCGGTACACGTCGAGTCGGTTGTAGAGCGTCTTGAGGCTGATGCCCAGGGCCTTGGCGGCCTGGCGCTTGTCGCCGTCGAACTTGGCCAGCGTGGCCAGGATGATCTCGCGCTGCGTGTCAGCCAGCGTGGTGCCCACGCGCACGCTGACCACGCCATCGACCGTGGTGGGGCGGGGCGGCTGGCTGGCCAGGCCCGGATTGCCGATCTCCACCTGGCGGTCGGCCAGGATGTAGGCACGGTAGATCGAGTTCTTCAGTTCGCGCACGTTTCCCGGCCAGTCGTAGCGCACCAGCCGTTCGAGCGAGCCCGGAGAGAACGTCTTCTCGGTCTGCTCCATCGTGTTGAACTCGTCCAGGAAATGCCGGGCCAGCGGAATGATGTCCTCGGTGCGTTCGCGCAGCGGCGGAATATGCAGCGGGAACACGGCCAGCCGGTACAGCAGGTCTTCACGCAGTTGCCCGCCGCGCACCGCATCCATGGGGTCGCGGTTGGTGGCGGCCAGGATGCGCACATCGCTGACCAGCGGCGAGTCGCCGCCCACGCGATGGAACGAGCGGCTTTCCAGCACGCGCAGCAGCTTGATCTGCATTTCCAGCGGCATTTCGGTGACTTCGTCCAGGAACAGCGTGCCGCCCTGTGCTTGCTCGAAGTAGCCGGCCTTCTGCTCCAGCGCACCGGTGAAGCCGCCTTTTTCGTGGCCAAACAGTTCGGATTCGATCAGCGTGGGCGCGATGGCGCCGCAGTTGACGGCCACGAACGGCCCGCTCCGGCGCGTGCTGCGCTCGTGCACGGCGCGCGCCACCACTTCCTTGCCGCTGCCGCTTTCACCGACTGCCAGCATGGTGACGTCGGTGGCGGCCACGCGGTTGAGCTGGCCGATCAGCCGCTGCATGGCTGGCGAGGTACTTTCCCAGAGCAGGGACACCTGCGCGGGCGCGGCGCGGCGGCCCGGCGTGCGGGGCGGCGGGGCGGTACGGCCGGAGGAGAACGTGGCAGTGATTGACACGGGGGCGGAGGGGGCCTGACGGTCCAGCCCGGTGTTGCGGGGGCGGACAAAGCGCGCAGGCGCGTCGGTTTGGTGGAAGATGCCTATCATGCTATCTGTTCGCACGCCGGGTGGCTACCGCCTGAAACGCTGTCGCGGCAAGGTCCCACAGGCGTGTCAGACGGACACCGGCATAATGCGCAAGGCCCGCTCGCTACACTTCAGCCTATCCTCAGGCGCGTGCTGTCCGCGTGCGCCGTGACAATCCAGATATCCGCCCGCACGGGACCATGACAACCAGACGCCGGTCAGACGACGCTACCTCGACTTTCCTATGCCACATATCCTGATCGTTGACGACGACGAAAACGCCTGCGCGGCGCTGGCGGAGATTGTTGCGATCGAAGGTTTTTCTTCCGCCACGGCCGGCAGCGTGCGCGAGGCCCGTCTGCAGATCGGCTGGCAGATGCCCGACGCCATCCTGGCGGACCTGCGCCTGCCCGACGGCAACGGCATGGAGCTGTTTGACGAAGTGGGCTCCGCCGGCGTGGAAGTGATACTGACCACCGGCTACGCCAGCGTGGAATCGGCCGTCGAGGCCCTGCGGCTGGGCGCCACCGACTACCTGGTCAAGCCGATCAACGTCACGCGGCTGCAAACGGTGCTCAAGCGCATTGCCACCACCAGCGAACTGCGCGCCGAGGTGCATTCGCTGCGCGGCGAGCTGCGCCGCTACGGCCGTTTCGGGCGCCTGCTGGGCAGCTCCGAGGCCATGCAGGTGGTGTACGACCAGTTGAGCAAGGTGGGCCCCACCGAGGCCACCGTGCTGCTGATCGGCGAAAGCGGTACGGGCAAGGAACTGGCCGCGCAGACCGTGCATGAGCTGTCGGCGCGCCGCCGCCAGCCGTTCCTGGCCGTGAACTGCGGCGCCATCTCGCCCACGCTGATCGAAACCGAGATGTTCGGCCACGAGCGCGGCAGCTTCACGGGCGCCGACCGTCAGCACAAGGGCTATTTCGAACGCGCCGACGGCGGCACGCTGTTCCTCGACGAAATCACCGAGATGCCGCTGGAACTGCAGGTCAAGCTGCTGCGCGTGCTGGAAACCGGCAGTTTCATGCGTGTGGGTACCAATCGCGAAACGCACGCCGATGTGCGCGTGCTGGCCGCCACCAACCGCAACCCCGAGGAAGCGGTGGCCGAAGGCAAGCTGCGCGCCGACCTGTACCACCGGCTCAATGTGTTCCCGATCGAACTGCCGCCGCTGCGTGCGCGTGGCGAGGACGTGGTGCAGATCGCCAACACGATGCTGGAGCAGTTGAACGGCGAGCAGGGCACGCAGCGCCGGTTCGCGGCGGCCGTGCTGGAAAGCCTGCGCATCCATTCATGGCCCGGCAACGTGCGCGAACTGCGCAACTTTGTGCAGCGCGCGTTCATCATGGCTGACCAGGACGTGATCACCGAGGTCCAGATCCCGCTGCAGGTGGCCGCGGCGCCCAATGCGGGCACGGCCGTGGTGTCGGTGCCGGTGGGCATGTCGCTGGCCGAGGCCGACCGCCAATTGATTTTTGCCACCCTTGAACAGTGCGCGGGCGTGAAAAAGCACGCAGCGGAAATTCTGGGTATCAGTTTGAAGACTTTGTACAACCGGCTGGAAGACTACGCCGCCAAGGGCGAGTTGCCGGAGTGGCTGCGCGCATCGCGCAGCAGCGACGCCAGCCCGCCGCCGGCCGCATGAAAGGCGCACCCGGCCCGAAGGCTGGCGGTGCAAAGCGTAGTCAACGCCGCGTGCGTGAGCGGTGGAAGGTCCGAGCGCACGGTTCTTGCGTGGTGGGTTCCTATGACGGTTCCCGAATTGATTGCAGACCCAATGGCTGACCATGTCTGACGACCCGCGCATGCCCCCTTCAGCAGCCGACGCGCCCGCCCCGGCGGATAGCGCCGCCGACGATACAACGTCATCGGCCGTGATCGGCATCAGCGAAGTTACCGCGCTGATCGAACAGGCCGCCCATGACCTGAGGTCGTCGCTCAACGCCATCCAGAGCTGGAGCTACGTGCTGGACCGTTCCATCGATTCGCTGGCGGCGCCGGCGCAACGCGCGCTCGACGGCATGCGCTCGGGCATGCAGCAGCAACTGGCGCTGATCGAGGAGATGGAGGAGGGCGTTCACCTGCTGGCCGACGAGCGTGCGTCGGCATGGGAAGCCACCGACCTGAGCAAGGTGGCCGGGCTGGCCATCGACGACAAGCGGCCCGCCGCCGAGGCGCGCGGCGTTATCCTGGCCTCGCTGGAATGCAATAACGACGATGGCGGCGGATACGAGGTGCCCGGCGATTCGCTGCGCATCGCCCCGCTGCTGCGGCACCTGCTGGTGCATTGCATCTGGCGCGCTGCGTCGGGTGGATCGGTGCGCGTGCATGTGAGCGCGGAGCGCGATTTCGTCAAGTTCCGCATCACCGAGAGTCCGCCCGTGGAGCGCGGGCGCGGTGCGTCGCGCCTGGCCACGCTCAGCGACTTCTTCGGCCGCCGCGTGCCCGTCGGCAGCACGCACTCGCCGCGTCAAAGCACGGCGCTGCTGCTCACGCGGCGCATGGTCGAACTCCAGGGCGCCGTGCTGAGCGCCGAGAACGAGGAATGCGGCCAGAACGATCAGGTCACCACCTGCATCGCGGTGCGCTTTCCGCGCGTTACCGTCGCCCGTCTCGCCTGAGCAGTTTTTACCGCATGGCGCACAATTTGCAGCGCCATGCCGTGCCGGTTTCCCTTCTTTTTCTCCGCTATCCCCGCGCTTTTTCCCGGCTTTTCCCCGGTTTTTCCCAGCCAGGCCGCGCTGGCCCGCCGCTTGCATTGAAACTAGACGGAACCCCGCTGACGGAACCCCGCGTGCAGGGTACCGAATTCGATACCGAACAGGAGAGATGCCATGGCACATGCCCACGCTTCGAAGGGAACCCAGAAGCCTTCGGCCAAGCCGTCAACCAAGCCGTCGACCCAAGCCTCGGACAAGACCAGCAAGGCCAAGTCGGACAAGGCCAGCAAGACCTACCAGGCCGCGGTGGACGAATCGCTGGACATGACGTTCCCGGCCAGTGATCCGATTACTCCGGGCGCGGCGGAGCACGCCGAGCGCCAGACCGCCACCGGCCGCGACGATGTGGACTGGAAGCTCAAGAAGGGCAGCGAACACCAGCCGGCCGGCGAAAAGCCCGCCGCGCATCGCACTGGCGCCAGCGACCGCGACCAGAAAAAGCGCTGACCAGAAGGCCATGAGAAAGCCGCCCATGTGGCGTTCATGTCGCGTCATATGGGGGCTCGCCCACCTTTGCACTGCAACATGCCTTGAACGGAGCCTCAGGATGTCTACGATCATCGCAGGACGATTCGATACGTTTGCCCGGGCCGAGACCACCGCATCGCGTTTGATGGCCCAGGGCGTCAGGCAGGACGATCTGACCATGTTCTATGTGAATCCACCGGGACAGCACGGCACCTATCCGATTGGCGGCGACGAGGCCGTGGATCCGGCTGCGCGCCGTGCCGGCCCGGGCGCCGGGCGCGGCATCCTGATCGGTGCCGTGGTCGGCTTTGGCATCGGTGCCTGCCTGGCAGCCGCCACGCGCGCCTGGTTTGCGCCGGAGGCGGTGCAGCCATGGGTGCTGGTGCTGGCGATGGCGATTGCCACGGGCGTTGGCGCCTATGTCGGATCGCTGATGGGTGCGCTGGCCAAGACCGATCGCAGCGCCGGGCCGGTTCGACATGCCGGGGTCTTGCTGGCTGCACATGTCAGCGAGGACAACACGTCGCTCGTGGCCGGCGAGTTGCGGCGAGGTGGCGCGCAAGACGTGGAACGGGCCGAAGGTCAGTGGCACGATGGGCACTGGGAAGATTTCGATCCGCTGGCGGCACCGGTGCCGGCGGGTCGCGTCAACGGACCGGTTTGACCGATGATGTATTCGATGGATGCGGCAAGTCCTTCTTGATTGAATTGATGCTTGCCGCCCGCTGTTCGATTTTTCACGCTGGAGGATTGACACATGAAGCCCCTGGACCCGCAAGTACCGCCGGCCGGCACCCCGCCGCGCGGCGCATCGATCATTGGTGATGTCGACCAGACCACGGCTGCGGGATGCGGGCCGTTCGTGATGGCGTCCGATACGCTCGAAGGCAACAAGGTGGTGGACCCGTCCGGCGAGGAGATCGGCACCATCGACCACATCATGCTCGACGTGCTGGGCGGCCGGATTGCCTACGTGGTGATGGCGATGGGCGGCTTTCTTGGCATTGGCGAGAAGCTGCATGCGCTGCCGTGGTCAGCGCTGACGCTGGACACGCGCCGCAAATGCTTCGTGCTGGGCGTGGAAAAGGAACGCATCAAGGCCGCGCCGGGCTTTGACAAGGAGCATTGGCCGACCATGGCCAATTCGGAATGGGCCACCAGCATCCACGAGTACTACGGCATCTCGCCGTACTGGGAAAAGGACCGCTACGACCCGTGGTCGTAATCGGCGAGGGGTCTGACCCTCTGGCCTGAAGCATGCGCATCCCCGCTTCCGCACTGGAAGCGGGGGTGTTTCGTCTTACGCACTCACACCTTGTGGTTCACCTGGCCCGGCGGCTTGCTGGCGGGGTCGGCGTGCATGCCGCTGGATTGCGGCTGGCCCGGAGGTTCGACCGGGGGCGGCACGCGCGTGGTGAGCTGGTTGGAGACGCCCAGGATGCCGGGAGGCGTGGAGGCGGCCTTTTCGATACGCTGTGCGATGTCGATGTCGTCGACCAGGCCCGTGATCGTCACGCGCCGGTCCACCACGTGCACGGCGACGCCGTCGGGCATGTCGCCGCCGCAGAATTCCGCGATACAGGTACCCACGCGCTCGCGCATCATTTCGTCCTCGTCGTCGGGGCTGGTGCGGCGGGGGGCCTGGCTTTCCGTTTCCGTCATGGCGGTCCTTGTGCGTTGAGTGAATGACGCGCGGCATGCTGCCCGCGCCCGGAATCCGGTGAGACGCAATCGCCATGCCCACCGGCGCCGCCCGGTTCCGGATCGTTGCTTGTAAAAACGACATGTCACGGTGCCGGATGACATCCTTGTAGGACGCCACCGACTGAAACTGCAAGAGGGCGCTCCCTACAATGTAGACAGTCCTGCTTATTCCGGGAGCGATTCATGTCTCAGCCCGCGCATCGCCGCCTCTTGCACCTGTTCGACCACTTCGCGGGTGCCGCGACCCGCCAGGCCGGGTCGCCGCTTGCATTCGCGCTGGCCGTCTTCGTGGTGGCCGCGTGGGCCATCAGCGGTCCGCTGTTCGGGTACTCCGAGACGTGGCAGCTCGTGATCAACACCGGCACGACGATCGTTACATTCCTGATGGTGTTCCTGATCCAGCAGAGCCAGAACAAGGACTCGATTGCCGTGCACCTGAAGCTTAACGAGTTGCTGGCGTCGCACCGCGAGGCCAGCAACCACCTGGTGGCCATCGAGGACCTGGACGAGGAAGAATTGCGCGCGCTGGTGGCGTTCTATCGTCAGCTGGCCAAACTGGCCGACGAGGAGGGCGACGTGAAATGCAGCCACTCGATCGATGAGGCGCGCCAGAATCACGAGAGCAAGGCGGCCACGCGGCGCAAACGGCAGACACGTGGCGAACCGGTGACCGTGGCGTGAGCGCCCGCATCATCTGTCGGCTGAGGTAGAGATACACGCAACACAACGCGGCACCGCCGCAGAGGAGCCTTCCTTGGCCAGTCCAGCGACTCCCGATGCAGCAAGCAAGGCAGTAACCCGATCTGTCGCGGTGGATCCCGCCCCGACGCCCGCCCCGGAGCAGCGGAAAGTACGCGTGGTGGCGTATGGCCGCGCCGACTGCGATGACCCGGCCAGCCACCAGGGCGCCTCGCTGCGCGGCATTGCGGAGCGCGTGGCCGCGTTGGCCGGCTTCGCGTTTGCCGGCACCTACGACGCCGCGCGGCAGCAGCCGGCCGACGCCACGGATGACCGCTTCTACTTTGTACCGGCCCAGACGCTGGTCGGGCTGGACATGGCCCGGCAGCTTGGCATACAGGGTTTGCAGGACCTGCTTGGCGGCGTGGTGCCGCATGCGTTCATCGGCACCAAGGCGATTTCGCACGGTCTGGTGGCGCCCGACGCCACGGCACCGGAAGGATGGCACGAGGATTTTGCGGCGCGCGTGCGCGACCATGTGCTGCCGGGCTATACGGCATTCTCGATGGACGACGCCCGCCGCGCGGGCGTGGAGATGCTGCGCGCGGGCAAGGTCCGCGTGAAGGAGCCCTGCGGCATCGGCGGCCTGGGGCAGCATGTGGTGTCGAACGAGGCCGAACTGGACCGCGTGCTGGGCGAGCTTGACGCGACGCGCGTGCGCGAGGAGGGCGTGGTGCTGGAGCGCAATCTTGACGACGTGCGCACGTTCAGCGTCGGGCAGATCGAGATCGGCGATCTGCGCGCGAGCTATTGCGGCACGCAGGACCTGACGCCGGACAATATGGGCCAGCAGGTATATGGCGGTTCAACGCTGCGCGTGGTGCGCGGGACGCTGGACGATCTGCTGGCGCATCCGATCGAGACGCACCTGCGCGACGCGGTACGCGCGGCAGTGGCGTACCACGCGGCAGCAGAAGCGTGCTTTCCGGGCGTGATGGTGTCGCGCTGCAACTACGACGTGGCGTTCGGCACTGACAACGGCCAGCCGCGCCTGGGGGTGCTGGAGCAATCGTGGCGCGTGGGCGGCGCGACTGGTGCCGAACTCGCGGCGCTGGCCGCGTTTCGCAACGATCCGCAATGCGTGCGCGCCACGGCCAGCACGCGCGAGATATATGGCAAGGGCGCAACCGTACCGGAAGATGCGGACGTCTATTTCCAGGGAGAAGACCGCAGTGTAGGCGCACTGACCAAATACGCGAGACTGGAGTCCGTATCCGATGGCCACACATGAAGAATCGATTCAGATCCATACCGAAGGGGGCATGATCGCGGGCACCGTGATCTCGCCCGCCACCAAGCTGCCCGGCGTGCTGTTCGTGCACGGCTGGGGCGGCAGCCAGCAGCAGTACCTGGCCCGCGCCCGCGAGGTGGCGGGCCTGGGCGCGGTCTGCATGACGTTCGACCTGACCGGTCACGCCGGCACGTCGGCGCAGTACGAGACCGTCAGCCGCATGCGCAACCTGGCCGACGTGCTGGCGGCGTACGACATGCTGGTGCGGCATCCCGAGGTGGACCGCAATGCCATCGCGGTGGTGGGCAGCAGCTACGGCGGCTACCTGGCCGCCGTGCTGTGCGAACTGCGGCCGGTACGCTGGCTCGCGTTCCGCGCGCCCGCGCTGTACATGGACGAAGGCTGGGAATCGCCCAAGCGCCAGTTGCATCGCGACCAGGACCTGGTGGCCTACCGGCGCAAGGTGGTGGCCGCCGATACCAACCGCGCACTCCGTGCCTGCACGAATTTCAAGGGCGACGTGCTGGTGGTGGAGTCGCAGCACGACAACATCGTGCCGCACACGGCGGTGCTGAGCTACGTCGACGCGTGCATCCAGGCCAGTTCGATCACCTATCGCGTGCTCAAGGGCGCCGATCACGGGCTGACCAACGAGGACAGCCAGCGCGCCTACACCAAACTGCTGCTCGGATGGTTGCGCGAGATGGTGACCGAGGCCCGCACGGGTCCGGCGGTGCCGGCTCGGCCCTCCAAGCCGTCTTCCGCGCCCAAGGCGCCGCATCACGATGACGGGCTGGAACCGGAACTGCAGGGCGAAGACCACGCGCGCGTGGCGGTGCTGGCCGGCGATGACGACGAGAACGATCCGCAGGTTATCGCCGCGCAGCCACGCGCCGCCCGCGCGGGCGGGTAGGGCACTCAAGGGGGGCGTAGTTACGGAGGCGATGCCCCGCATTGCATGGTTTGCAACCGTTGCTCCGGAAAGCTGTCGGGGCAGGTAAGAAATGCAAAAGCGGTCGGATTTTGCTGGCGGTCGGGATGGCATGGCTCATGCGTACCCGCATGCACATGACACCGACGCTCACCGCCGAACCCGACACCCCAGCCCTTGACGCCGCGTTGCGCAAGGCCGGGCTGCATCACGTGGACGACAGCGAGCCGGCCATCACCAGGCGACGTGCCGGAAAGGGCTTTACCTATGTCGGTCCCGACGGCCGCCGTGTGGATGACGCCACGCTGGCACGCATCAACGCGCTGGCCATTCCACCCGCCTACGAATCGGTCTGGATCTGCGACGACCCGAACGGGCACCTGCAGGCCACCGGACGCGATGCGCGCGGGCGCAAGCAATACCTCTATCACCCCGAATGGGCCGCCCTGCGCGACGCCGACAAGTACGCGCGGCTGATGGCGTTCGGCACCGCGTTGCCGCGCTTGCGCGGCCGCGTCAAGCGCGATCTCGCACGCAACGGCATGCCGCGCGAGAAGGTGCTGGCGGCCGTGGTGCTGCTGCTCGATGCCACGCTGGTACGCGTGGGCACGCCGCGCTATGCCGAAGAGAACCGCACGTATGGACTGACCACGCTGAAGCGCAAGCATGTGGCCGTGCGCGGCAGCCGGCTGCGCTTCCAGTTCACGGGCAAGAGCGGCGTCACGCACGACGTATCGGTCAACGATGCGCGGCTGGCGCGCGTGGTGCGCAACTGCGCCGAGCTGTCTGGCCAGCGTTTGTTCAAGTACAAGGACAGCGATGGCGAGATCCGGGAGATCGGCTCTTCGGACGTCAACGCCTACCTGCAGGAAATCACCGGCGGCGAGTTCACGGCCAAGGACTTCCGCACCTGGGCCGGCAGCGTGCATGCGCTGGCGCTGCTGCGCAAGACGTCCGCGGACTCCGAGACCGCGCGCAAGAAGGCGGTGGTCGAAGTCATCCGCAGCGTGGCGCAGCGGCTGCGCAATACGGTGGCCGTCTGCCGCAAGTGCTATGTGCATCCCGAAGTGCTGGCCGCGTTCATGGCCGACGCATTGCACGCTTTACCGGCACCGCGTGCAGGGGTGCGCCTGCGTACCGACGAAGCGCGCCTGCTGGCCCTGCTGGAAAGTACCGCGATGGCCGCCCAGTCGCCACGTCGGGCCGCTTGACGACGACTGCCATCACCGGCACGGCATTTGCATCGTATCCGGGTACGAACAACAAGCAGAACATGCAGATAATCGAGGCCCACGGTGGAACATGCAGTCATCGGTTGCCTTCAGGCTGACAGCAGCAGCCCGGCAACCTGCCTTCTGGAAACGCAACCTGCGTTTCCCGCTGCTGAAACGCTCTCCCACTCCGTTGCCGCGGCGACCACGATCGCCCGGCTCGTCTCGCCCGCCAGACTGGCCGCGAAGGCGCTGCACGGCAAAGGCGCCAAGGCGCGCGCGCCGCGCGGGCACGACCTGCGGCAGGCCCGGGTGTTGATGCAGGCGCTGTGCGAGATGCGGCTGGAATTGTGCAAGTCGGACGAGCCGCTGTCGGCCGCCGCTTTGGAAACGCGGCATACGGCCACCATGGCGCTGTGGCAGAACCGCACCCGTTCGCTGTACACGCAGCCGGATGTGGAGCGCGGCATCGAGGCACGTCTCGATGCGGGATTCCGGCACGCACGCGGCGGCAACCAGCGCGAGGCCGCCGTGGAATTCAAGCGTGCCTACCTGCTGCTGTGCTGCGTGCTGACGCTGGCGCGCGACAAGGCACGCGCGGACGCGCGCCGGGGCGCTGGGGCCTAGCTATTTCTTCTTGCTTTTGGTCTTGCTTTGGCTCTTGCGCTTGCGCGCGGGCTTGCAGGGCCCAAGGTAGCCTGGCAGGTCCCGCGCCTTGGCACTCCTGGCGAGCTTGCAGCCGCGCGCCAGTGCCGCCGCAAACGTGTGGTGGGTGTCCAGCGGACCGTCGATGTGCTTGCGGAAAAAATCCGCCCAGCGAAAGTCCGAATAAGCGGTGTCCACCTTCTCGTACCCACCGGACAGTTGCACGAACGCCTCGAGGCTGCGGTAAGGATCGTCGCGCATGTCGTGCACGTTGGTCGGCAGCTCGCGCACGGGCCGGCGCTGGCCGTGCTCGTCGTACGGATGGACCATGTTCTCTTCGTCCATCTTCTTCCAGAAATCCCGCTTCGACAGATGGCTCAGATCCTCGCGTACCAGCGCGGGCACCATCTCGATCCCCATCTCCTGCCACGCGCGCACCCAGTGGTGGTGGTCGGCGATATAGAGCGCATGCGCGGGGCCGATGACCACGTGCACGCGGTGCTGGTCGAGAAAGCCCGGCAGGTCGGCGTGGTCCAGCCGGCGTGTCACATGCATCTTCTGCGCGACGTGGAACGCGCCCACCGTCATCTGCGTGGGCAACAACTCGTCGATACGAACCATCAGTCCCGCATCCTTGCCGATTCGTCTGGGCGCGCGCTTGCTCATGGGTCAGGCTCTCCGCAACTGGAACTGGCACCCTAGCAGCAAGGTTTGTGCCTTATGGCGACATCTGCAGCAAGGCGCACCGGTGTGGCGGCAGGAATCCTTGCCAGCGGTTTGTAAGCGTTACGCATGACCGATGCCGCGATACCCGCTGGCGTGGCGCGGTAGCGTCCGCGACGCGCGGCACGGAATTTGCGCGGCCCGTCTTATTGACGAATCGCATCGGGAATCCGCTCATGTCCACGCCCAGCAAGCTTCCCCAACAGCACCAGGACCGCCAGCCGGGCCTGGAGAACGACATGGTGCCGCGCCCCGACAGCGGCGCCGACGACTACGTCGGCAGCGGCCGGCTGCGCGGCAAGGTGGCGCTGGTGACGGGCGGCGACAGCGGCATTGGCCGTGCGATTGCCGTGGCGTTCGCACGGGAAGGCGCCGACGTCGCATTTGCCTACCTGGACGAGCACGAAGACGCCCGGGAAACCGAGCGGCTGGTCGTCGCGGCCGGGCAGCGGGCGCTGGCGATGCCAGGCGACATCGCCGACGTGGCGCATGCGACGCGCATCGTCGACGACACCGTGAAGCAGCTGGGGCGCCTGGACGTGGTGGTCAACAATGCGGCGGAGCAGCATCCGCAGGCATCGCTCGAGGACGTCAGCGCCGAGCAACTGGAGCGCACGTTCCGGACCAACGTGTTCGCGATGTTCCACGTCACGCGCGCGGCGCTGCCGCACCTGGGGCAGGGCGCTTCCATCCTGAATACGACGTCGGTGACCGCGTACCGTGGCAGCGCCCATTTGCTGGACTACTCTGCCACCAAGGGCGCCATCGTCGCGTTCACGCGCTCGCTGGCGCTGCAGGTGGTGAAGCGTGGCATCCGCGTGAACGGGGTAGCGCCGGGGCCGATCTGGACGCCGCTGATCCCGTCGACCTTCACCGCCGAGGAAGTGGCGGAGTTTGGCAAGAAGACGCCAATGGAGCGTCCCGGCCAGCCGTTCGAGGTGGCATCCGGCTATGTGTTCCTGGCCTCGGATGCCGCGAGCTATATCACCGGACAGGTCCTCCATATCAATGGGGGCGAGGTGGTCAACGCCTGAATACAGGGAGAACGATCATGTCTTCGATTGTTGCGGGGCGCTTCGCGTCCATTCCAGAGGCCGAGCAAGCGGCCCAGAAACTCTATGACCGCGGATTCTCCGTGTGGGATGTGTCGATCATGTCAGTGGACCCCGGCGGCGCGCGCCCGCCGGGCGTGCTGCTGGCCGCGCGTGCCAAGGGCGAGCGCCGCGACGAGGTGCTCGACGTACTGCGCGACGGCGGCGCCAGCGATTGCGAGGAAGCCAAGGGCAAGTGGGAAGGGGGCCAGTGGGCTGACTTCGATCCCCGGCATGTGCCTGCGCTGGTCGATGCGGAAGGCGGGGAGTGCTGGCCGATTCCCGGCAGCGGCAAGGAAGGCGATGCCGGGTCGCGCCCCGCCCATGCGGCTCCCGTCGCGCAGGAAGCCGTGGCGGAGGACACCACCGGCAACGAAGACCCCGGCAGCGAACTGGAGCATTACGTCGACCGCCAGGTCACCAACAACAGCTGAGCACGCCGAGCGGAGCGAGGATGGCCACAAAAGCCACACATACCAAAGCGGAACTCGATACGCTGCGTCCGACGCAAATCACGCTGGGCCTGTACCAGGTGCACGAGAAGATGGATGTATCGGGCCGGGAGCGCAGCCCGGCGGCGCTCCAGCGCTTTTTGAACGAGCATCGCATCCAGACCATTGCCGGGCCCGGTGGCGCGCTGTATATCGCCGATCATCATCACTGGGCGCGTGCGTGGCTGGAACTGGGCTGGCACGAGGCGCCGGTGGCTATCGTCGACGATCTCAGTGACTTGCCACCCGGCAAGTTCTGGAAGCGCATGCGTGCGCTGGGACACCTGCATCCGTACGACGAGCATGGCAAGCACCTGACGGCCAAGGACCTGCCGTCGACGGTGATGGGCATGCGCGACGATCCGTATCGCAGCCTGGCGGCATTCACGCGCAATGCGGGCGCCTACCGCAAGCCGGGCAATGCCTACGGCGACTTCCAGTGGGCGGCGTTCTTTCGCCGGCACGTGGCGGAAGACATGCAGAGCATCGCCGGCTTTGCGCGCGCGATGACCGTGGCTATCCCGCTCGCGCGCAGTGGCAAGGCCAGAAAGCTGCCTGGATTCGTGGGGCGCTGCGACGCGGAGGCCTGAGCGCCTTGCTGAAAACACCGATCCCCTCTTGCGCACGTGGCGCAAGAGGGGATCGGGATGAGGGCAGTGCCGGCGGCGGTCTAACTCTTCGACTTGTGCGCGGGCTTTCCCTTCTGCCTGGTGCTGGCCATCTTCTTGAGTTCGGCTTCGCTCATCGACTTGGCCATCGACTTCGAGGCGCCCTTGAGCGAACTGGATTTGCGCTCGCCACGCTTTGCTGACAACGCGGCGCCCGCCGCCATCTGCTGTGCCTTGGACTTCGCTGGCATGTCGATCTCCTGCAATGGGGTGAATCAGGGCCCTAGATGCGGCCCAATACAACCAGCAGCACAACGATGACGACGATCAGCCCCAAGCCGCCGCTCGGTCCGTAGCCCCACCCTGAGCTGTACGGCCACGTTGGCAGTGCGCCAACCAGCAGCAGGACGAGAATGATCAGAAGAATGGTACCGATTGCCATGGTGCGCTCCTTTGTTGTGGTGTTGCGACGCGGCGGATATGCATTCCGCCGCGCGGCTGTCCCGGTACTTTCAGGGTAGGACAGCACCACTCCGCACTGAGGCAGTCAGGGGCTGAAATCGGTGTAGGAATAAGTCGACTTCAGAGACGATTTTTCTACTACAGCGTTACTGCAGCGCCGCGCGGTAGATCGCAAACGCGTCGCTGCGCGTCACTTCGCGCGGATTGTTGACGAGCAGGCGCGTCTGCAGCATCGCGTCGTCGGCCATGCGGTCGAGGTCTGCTTCGGTCACGCCCACTTCGCGCAATGTGCGCGGAATGCCGGTGGCCACGATCAGGCCCTCGATATGCGCGATCAGCGCGGCGGTCTTGGTCTCGTCGCTGCCGGTCGTGCCGGGCAGCACCACGTCGCACAGCTCGGCGTAGAGCTTGCACGCCGACGGCGCGTTGAACTTCATCACATGCGGCAGCACCAGCGCGTTCGACAGGCCATGCGCCACGTGGAAGATGCCGCCGATCGGATACGCCAGCGCGTGCACGGCCGCCACCGGCGAGTTGGCGAACGCCTGGCCCGCGAACATCGCGCCCAGCAGCATGGCCTCGCGCGCCGGGCGGTCGTTGCCGTTGTCGCACGCGCGCATCAGGTTCTGCGACAGCAGTTGCAGCGCGCGCACGGCCAGCATGTCCGAGATCGGATTCTTCAGGTGGGCGCTCGTGTACGCCTCGATGGCATGCACCATCGCGTCGATGCCGGTGGCGGCCGTGGCGGCGCGCGGCAGGCCCAGCGTGAGATCGGCATCGAGGATGGCCAGGTCGGCCAGCAGCTGCGGCGCCACCACGCCCATCTTGGTGGTCTCGCCGGTGGTGACGATCGACACCGCCGTGACCTCGGAGCCCGTGCCGGCAGTGGTCGGCATCTGCACCAGCGGCAGGCGCGTGCCAGTGACCTTCTTCACGCCATACATGTCCTTGATGGACTGCGTGGCTGGCAGCAGCACGGCGATCAGCTTGGCCACGTCCATCGACGACCCGCCACCCAGGCCCAGCACCACTTCGGCATCGGCCTGGCGCGCGCGCTCGGTGGCCTCCAGCACGATGTGCTCGGGCGGGTCGGCCACCACGTCGTCGATGACGGTGACCTGCCAGCCATGCTTGCCAAGGTCATCCAGCGCCGGGGCCAGCAGCCCGCTCTTGGCCAGGAAACCATCGGTCACCACGCACAGCCGGCGGGCCTGCGGATAGGCCTCGCGCAGCAGGGCGCCCAGCCGGCGCGCGGCGCCGGATTCGACGATGACCGTGGGCACGGTCTGGAAGCGGAATGGGGTCATGATGTCTCCGGATTCGATGTCCTGTCGGTCAATCTGTCTGCGGCGCGCGCCGTGCCTTACATCTGCAGGCAAAGATACTTGATCTCGAGGTATTCCTCGATGCCATGGCGCGAGCCTTCACGGCCGACACCCGATTGCTTGATGCCGCCAAACGGCGCCACCTCGTTCGAGATCAGCCCCGTGTTCAGGCCCACCATGCCGTATTCCAGGGCCTCGCCCGTGCGCCAGGCACGTGCGATGTCGCGCGTGTAGAGGTAGGCGGCCAGGCCGAATTCGGTGTCGTTGGCGGCGGCCACGGCTTCCTCATCGGTCTTGAAGCGGAACAGCGGCGCTACCGGGCCGAAGATTTCCTCGCGCGCCACGCGCATCTCGGCCGTTGCACCGGCCAGCACGGTGGGCGTGTAGAACGTGCCGCCCAGCTTGTGCTTGCCGCCGCCGGTCAGCACGCGCGCGCCCTTGGACGTGGCGTCGTCCATCAGCGAGGTCACCTTGTCGATGGCGGCATCCTCGATCAGCGGGCCGATCACCACGCCGTCTTCCAGGCCATTGCCCACGCGCAACTGGCTGGTGCGCTCGGCAAACTTGGCTGCGAAGGCGTCGTAGATACCGTCCTGAATGTAGAAGCGGTTGGCGCAGACGCAGGTCTGGCCGCCGTTGCGGTACTTGGCGGCGATAGCGCCTTCCACGGCGGCATCCACGTCGGCGTCGTCGAATACAATGAACGGCGCATTGCCGCCCAGCTCCAGCGACAGGCGCTTGACGGTAGGCGCCGACTGGGCCATCAGGATGCGGCCCACTTCGGTCGATCCGGTGAACGACAGCTTGCGCACGATGGGGCTGGACGTCAGCACGGCGCCAATCGTCCTGGCATCGCCGGTTACTACCTGCAGTACGCCAGCCGGCACGCCCGCGCGATGGGCCAGTTCAGCCAGCGCGAAAGCGGACAGCGGCGTCAGTTCAGCGGGCTTGATGACGATGGCGCAACCGGCGGCCAGCGCCGGGGCCGCCTTGCGCGTGATCATCGCGGCCGGGAAATTCCAGGGGGTGATGGCGGCGCAGACGCCCACGGGCTGGCGCAGCGTGACCAGGCGCTTGTCGGCGGCCGGGCTGGCCAGGACTTCGCCATCCACGCGCTTGGCTTCCTCGGCGAACCATTCGATGAAGCTGGCCGCATAGGCGATCTCGCCCTTGGCCTCGGCCAGCGGCTTGCCTTGCTCGCGCGTCATCAGGTAGGCCAGGTCGTCGGTGTTGGCCACCATCAGGTCGAACCAGCGGCGCAGGATGCCGGCGCGGGCCTTGCCGGTCAGGGCAGCCCAGCTCTTCTGGGCGACTTCGGCGGCGGCGACGGCACGTTCGGTTTCGGCGGCGCCCAGGTCAGCCACTTTCGCAATGATCTCGCCCGTGGCGGGGTCGTTGACGTCGAATGTGGCGCCGGAGTCGGCTCCCACCCATTGGCCGTTCACATAGGCCAGTTGCCGAAACAGCGAAGCATCCTTGAGTTGCATGGCGAATTTCCCCGGTTGTGACGGAACAGGGCAGCACCGCGTGTCAAACGGGTACTTGCCTTCGTTCAATAGATTGAACTATATTCCGTATGTCGAACGATGGACAGATCATACCCCCATGGCGGGAAGACTGCCAGAGGCCGTTCGATGTTCCGCGCTTGCCCCTTGGAATCCGCTTATGCCCAGATCCGCCTATCTCTCCGCCAACACCGAAGGCGCCGCCGAACCCGGCGCAGGGAGCCGG
Organism: Cupriavidus pauculus; assembly: GCF_022179805.1. Classification (GTDB taxonomy): domain Bacteria; phylum Pseudomonadota; class Gammaproteobacteria; order Burkholderiales; family Burkholderiaceae; genus Cupriavidus; species Cupriavidus pauculus_E. The sequence continues at coordinate 196,170 of NZ_BPUO01000005.1, forward strand.
CCCACGTCTCCGGCCGTGGTGCGGGCCGTGCAGGTGCTCGATGCCATCGCGGCCGCCGCCGATCCGTTGACGCTGGCTGACCTGACGCGGCTGACCGGCGCGCCGAAGAGCTCGCTGCACGGCATGTGCGACACGCTGGTCCAGTTGCAACTGATCAAGCGGTTGCCCAGCGGCGCGATGGCAATGGGGCCGCACGTGATGACCTGGGCCAACGCCTTCCTGTCCCAGACGCAGATCACCGAGGAATTTCGCGCGCTGTGGGAAGAGACCGACGCGTTTCACGACGCCACGGTCACGCTGTCGATGCTGGAGGGCACCGAGGTGGTGTACCTGGCCTGCCAGAACGGCGACCGCCCGCTGGGGGTGACGTTCCGCATCGGCATGCGCCTGCCCGCGCCGTACACGGCCACCGGCAAGGCCATGCTCAGCACGCTGCCATCCGCCGACGTGAAGCGGTTGTTCGACGATGGCCTGCCGCCGGCGCTGACCCGCGCGAGCGTGCCCACAGCCGCCGCCCTGGCGGCCGAGCTGGAGCAGGTGCGGGCCGTCGGTTATTCGCTCGACCATGGCCAGATGCGCGAGGGCATGACCTGCTTTGGCGCGCCGGTGTTCGACGCGCAGCGCTCGCGTGCGGTGGGGGGCATCGCCGTCAGCTACCTGACCAGCGAAATCGATGCGGCCACCGGCGAGCGTATCGGCCGGCAGGTGCGCGCGCTGGCCGACCGGCTGTCGGCCCGGCTCGGGGCGCCGGCTGCAATGGCGTCCACCGGGCTGGGCGTGGCGGGAGATCGCTGAGCCCCTGCGTCGTTTGCGCGAAGTCAAAGGCCCACTCTCGTCGAATCGCTAGCATCCGGGGGTTCCCCTTCCCGGATCATCACGCGATGACACAAACCACGGCGCATCCCGTGCGCCGCCCCCAACTGGTAGCGCCGGCCGGATCGCTCGCGGCCCTGCGCATGGCGCTGCAGCACGGCGCCGACGCCGTCTACCTGGGCCTGCGCGATGCCACCAACGCGCGCAATTTCGGTGGCCTGAACTTCAGCGAGGACGATATCCGCACCGGCGTGGCCGAAGCCCACGCGCGCGGCGCCGAGGTGCTTTTCGCCATCAACACGTTTGCCCAGATGGGCCAGGTCGAGCGCTGGCACCATGCCGTCGATGCCGCGGCTGCGCTGGGCGCCGACGCAGTCATCATGGCCGACGCGGGCCTGATCGCCTATGCCGCCAGGCGGCACCCGTCGCTGCGCATCCATCTGTCGGTACAGGGTTCCGCCACGCATGCCGATGCCATCGAGTTGATGCGCAAGCAGTTCGGCATCCGGCGCGTGGTGCTGCCGCGCGTGCTGTCGGTGCCGCAGATCGCCAAGCTTTCAAAGCAAACCGATGTGGAGCTGGAAGTGTTCGGCTTCGGCAGCCTGTGCGTGATGGCCGAAGGCCGCTGCCTGCTGTCGTCGTATGCCACCGGCGATTCGCCGAACAACAAGGGCGTGTGCTCGCCGGCCCATGCCGTGCGCTGGGACGAGCAGGGCGGCACGATGCATGCGCGGCTGTCGGGCATCCTGATCGACAGCTACGCGCCCGGCGAACCGGCCGGCTATCCCACGCTGTGCAAGGGCCGCTTCACGGTGGAAGGCGAGCGCGGCTATGTGCTGGAGGAGCCGACCAGCCTCAACGCGGTGTCGCTGCTGCCGTCGCTGGTGGATTTGGGCATCGCGGCCATCAAGATAGAAGGGCGCCAGCGCAGCCCGCGCTACGTGGCCGATGTGGTGGGCGTGCTGCGCGCGGCCATCGACGACGCCTGCCGCGACCCCAAGCGATTTGTCCCGCGCCAGGACTGGCAGGCCACGCTGGGCCGCCACGCCGAAGGCGACCAGGTGACGCAGGGCGCCTACGACCGCCCCTGGCGCTGATCCGGCACATGCCGCGACTTGTCTCACGATCCCATCCCAATATGGCAACGACCCATCCATCGAATCCCGCGCCGTTCGGCATCGCGCTCGGCCCCCTGCTGTACTACTGGCCGCGCGCCACGCTGCTGCAGTTTTATGCGTCGATCGCCGATACGGCGGTGGAACGTGTGTACCTTGGCGAGGTGGTCTGCACGCGGCGCCACGAGATGCGGCTGGCCGACTGGCTGGAAGTGGCGCAGATGCTGCGCGACGCCGGCAAGCAGGTCGTGCTGTCCACGCCGGTACTGGTGGAATCCGACAGCGATATCGCGCTGATGCGCCGGGTTTGCGCGCAGGAAGACTTCCTGGTGGAAGCCAACGACCTGGGCGCCGTGCATTGCCTGGGCGGGCGCCCCTTCATCGGCGGCCCGCATCTGAATGTCTATCACGCCGATACGCTGGCCTGGCTGGACAGCCTGGGCGCCACCGGCTGCACGGTGCCGGTGGAGATGGATGGCGCCACGATGATTGCGTTGTCGGCGGCGCGTCCCGCCGGGCTGGCGCTGGAAGCGATGGTCTGGGGGCGCATGCCGCTGGCGTTTTCGGCGCGTTGCTTCACGGCGCGGCATCACCGGCTGCGCAAGGACGCATGCGAATTCCGCTGTATCGACTATCCCGACGGCCTGGTCGCCAACACTGGCGAGGGCCAGGCGTTCTTCACGCTGAACGGTATCCAGACGCAGTCCGCCACGTGCCTGGACCTGTGCGAGCAGGCGCCGCGCATGGCCGACGCCGGCATCGAATACCTGCGCGTCAGCCCGCACGCCACGGGCACGCTCGAAGTGATTGCCCATCTCGATGCGATGCGTCACGGCGAGGTGCCGGCGTCGCCGGCACCGCTCATGCCGGCCCAGGCGCTGCCCAGCAATGGCTACTGGAGCGGCAAGCCCGGCATCCAGTGGATGTCGCAGGAGGCCATGGCATGACGACGCTCCAGTCTCTGATGACGCGCGTGCATCGGCACATGCCCGCGCCCCTGCGCGCCGCGCCGCTGGTGGTGGGGCTGGAAGCCATGCGCCGCGCGGGCCGGCTGGAGCCGCCCGCCGCGCTCGATGGCCGCACGTTCTCGCTCACGGTTGACGATATGGGGCTGGAGGTGAGATTCCACTGCGCCAACGGCCGCTTCCTGCCGGGGCCGTTCGATGGCCGCGAGACCGACCTGACACTGCGTGCGGCCGCGCTGAGCTACCTGCAATTGATCGGCGGCGATGCCGATACCGATACGCTGTTCTTCCAGCGCCGGCTGTCGATCCGTGGCGACACGGCGCTCGGCCTCGAGGTCAAGTACTGGCTCGATGCGGCGCCGCGCCCGGCATGGCTGGAGTCGCTCGCGCAGCGGCTGTCACTGCTGTTTCCGCAGCCGCGCGGCGCCTGACCCCTGCCTGTCGATTCCTGCGTCAGAACTCCGGCATGGCACCGCCATAGCGTGTGCCACGCTGCTTGTAGCACTGGCTCGTGCGCAGCACCGCGTGCGGCGCATCGTTCAATCCGCCCACCGCGTGAAAACGCTGCAGCACCGCATGCAGTTCGCCGGCGCTGCGGGCGTGGATCATCGCGAACAGGTTGTACTGCCACGTGGGCAGCCGCCGCGCGCGCCGGAAACACATGGTGACAAACGGCACCTGGGCCAGTCGCATGCCGATGGCGTCGACCCGCGCATCGGGCACGTTCCAGACGCACATGACGTTGTGGGTATAGCCGAACGGACGATGCCGCAGGATGGCGCCGAAGCGGCGGATCACGCCCAGGCTGCGCCATTTCGCCAGTCGTGCCAGCGTCTCCGACAACGCCAGCCCCGTGCGCCGCGCCAGGTTGTGATAGGGCTGCGGCGTGAGCGTCAGTCCCGGCTCCAGCGCGGCGGCCAGGCGCCAGTCCGCTTCGTCGAACGCGGGGCACACCGGCACGCTTGGTAACGACGGCGGCAACGGCCGGCGGGCCTGGCGCGAGGTGCCCAGCGGCAGGCCGAGGTCGGTCCGGTATTCGCGCTCGAGCGGCAGGTCGATGGGCCGCTGGCCGATGTCGACGGCGATGCGTGTCAGCACGCCGTCGAGCGTGGCGCGGTCGCGCGCGCCGGCCACGAACCAGAGGTTGTAGCGATGCCCGTCGCGGGCATGGCTCTGGCTGACATCGGGATCGCCGTTGATGCGTTCGACCACGCGGTCCATGCGCGCCGACGGTATCGACAGCGCGGCCACGGTGCTCGCCCCTATCGTGTTGGGAGCAAAGACGGCGCCGATGCGGCTGATGCGGCCGTTGCCCACGTCGCGGGCCAGCAGGCTCAGCAGCGCGTGCTCGGAGAGATCGAAGGCCGCGCCGGCACGTTGGTAGGGGCGGATATCGAGGGGGAAATCGTCCTGGATGCGGTTGTAGAGTCCGAATTCGTCAATCATGGCGTCGAACATGAGCGTGTGGGCGGTCGGATCAGTGCTGGGGTAAGCACGGGGACGATGCGCAGGCGCCATGTATTGCGACGAACCCATATCCGGAAGAATCACATCCAGACAAACCGGCGTCGCGGCCAACCATCACCGCGACCCACCGGGGCACACCCGCATCGTGCGGGCATGATCGTGAAGTTCGGTCGAGGCCTCGTTGACGGTTGTCAAGCCGGATCGAGATGGTAGGCATTGCCGCTGCTCGCCGCACTGCGCTCCATGCGCACGGCCAGCAATGCGATGCCCAATGCGGCCAGCGGTGCGATGGCCGCCACCCAGGGCAAGGCGGCAAGCCCCGGGCCGTGATCCACCACGGTGCCGCCCAGCCAGGCCCCCAGGCCATTGCCCAGGTTGAAGGCCGCGATATTGAAGCTCGACGCCAGGTTCTGGCCCGCGCCCTGCGCATGGCGCAGCACGCGAAGCTGCAGCGGCGAGACCGTGGAGAAGGCCGCGATGCCCAGCACGCCGACGAAAACCACCACCGCCACAGGGCTATGCAGCGACAAGGTCATGGTGGCCAGCACCACCGTCAGCATGACCAGCGCGCCAAGCAGTGCACCGGTGGGACGGCGGTCGGCCACGCGTCCGCCAATGATGTTGCCGATGATCATGCCGCCGCCGAACAGCAGCAGGATGGGCGACACCGCGCCTTCGGCAAAACCGGTGACGCGCGTCAGCAGCGGCTGGATGTAGGTGATGACTGCAAACGTGCCCAGGGCCTGCAGCACGGTCATCAGCAGCCCCAGCAGCACCTGCGGCCGGCCGATGGTCTTCAGCTCGTCGACCAGGCGCACGGGCGCGGCGTCGTCGCGGCTGGTGCGTACCAGCAAGGCGATCACCGTCAGCGACACCAGGCCAATCGCGGTCATGGCCCAGAACGTGGAGCGCCAGCCGAAGTGCAGGCCCAGCCAGGCGCCGGCCGGCATGCCGAGCAGCGTGGCCAGCGTCAGGCCCGAGAACATCACCGAGATGGCCGACGCGCGCCGGTTGGCCGGCACCAGGCCGGTGGCCACTACAGCGCCCACGCCGAAGAACGTGCCATGCGTGAGCGACGTCACCACGCGCGCGATCATCAGCGTGGTGTAGTCGGGCGCCAGCGCGCAGGCCGCATTGCCGATGGTGTAGAGGATCATCAGCGCCATCAGCACGGCCTTGCGCGGCATGCGCCGGGTCAGCAGCGTCAGCACCGGCGCGCCGGCGAACACGCCCAGCGCGTAGCCCGAAACCAGCATGCCGGCCGCCGCGATGGTGACACCGAGGTCCGAAGACACCTGCAGCAGCAGGCCCATGATGACGAATTCCGCGCAGCCGATACCGAACGATCCGGCGGTCAGCGCGTACAGGGCCGCCGGCATGCGCGCGCGCTCGCCGGCGGAAGGAGTGGAGGGGGTGGAGAGGGGCGCAGCCATCTGGAAATCTCCGGTGAGCCGGCCAACGGCCGGCGCTCGCGTGCGTGAAGGGTGGATAAAGCGGGAAAGGCGGGAAATGCAGGAAAGGCAGCAGTGTCGGTCTTTCCTATCTTCTGAAAAACGGGCAATATCGAGAATCAGTTTCAAGTTTTCATTGAGAACCATGGATCGGATTGGGGATATCGGACTGTTCCTGCGGGTGCTCGACCTGGGATCGATCAGCGCGGCGGCGCGCAGCCTGGACATTTCCGTGGCCGTGGCAAGCCAGCGCCTGCAACGGCTGGAGCGCGATCTCGGCGTGCGGCTGCTGCATCGCACCACGCGCCGGCTGCACGCCACGCCCGAGGGCGCGGTGCTGGCCGAGCAGGGGCGGGCACTGGTGGACGACCTGGAGGCGCTGTCCAGTTCCTTGCGACAGGCCGGCACCGGCATCACGGGCACGCTGCGGCTCACCACGTCGGCATCGTTCGGACGCCAGTACGTGTCGCCGTTGCTGACCGAGTTCCTGCGCCGGTATCCAGGCATCAACGTCAGCGTCAACCTGACGGATCACGTGCTGGACCTGGTCAGCAGCGGCTTCGACCTGGCCATCCGCATTGGAACGCTCGACGATTCGACGCTGGTGGCACGCAAGCTGGCCGACAACCGGCGCCTGCTGTGCGCATCGCCCGATTACCTGCGCGAGCACGGCACGCCGAAGACGCCGGAAGACCTGGTCCGGCATCAATGCCTGGTGCTGGTGGGCGCGCAGGGTCGCGCCGATGTCTGGCGGTTCGACGATGGTCGCGGTGGGGAAACGCCAGTGCGCGTGCGCGGCCGGGTCGAGGCCAATACGGGGGAGTTGCTGGCGGACGCCGCGCTGGCGGGTTTTGGCATCGCCATGCATTCTACCTGGCATGTCTGCGAGGACTTGCGGGCGGGACGCCTGGTGCAGGTATTGGCCGACTATCCCATCGCGGTGAGCGGCATTTACGCGGTGATGCCGCAGCGCCGGCTGGTGCCGCCGCGCGTGCGCGCGTTCGTGGAGTTCCTGGCCGAGAAGTGGGGCGAGTCGCCACCGGGCATGCCGGACTTGGATCCTCGCCGATCCTGACCTAGAGTGCTTTGCTGCGGCCGTGCGTCGGCGGGTGGCGCGCCTGGGAAGCGATGGTGGTGGCGACTGACTGCCTAAATCTTGGGCAGTCCGGTGCGATGACGCACAGACTGGGCCCCGGCGCCCAGGGCAGGCAGGATATCCACAGTTTCTGTGGATATCCTCAACGTGGGGCAGCCCACGTCCGCGCCACGGCAGGCAGGGTATGCTTCGGCACCAACCTCGGTCAACTGTCAGCTTCGTGCCCGCTATGCACAGGAATCCGATTGCCGCAGTGCCTGTTGTTGTCCCCGCTGCCATGCGGGCCACGTTGCTGGCGTTATTGCCGGCCGTGCTGGCCGGCTGCGTGACATATTACCGCGTACCTTCGGACGCGCCGTTCGCCAGCGTGCGCCTGATGACCAGTACCGATGACCGGACCACATTCAACGTGCTGGACCCCGCAAGGTGTCCGTCGCCGTGGCCCCAGGTGCTGGCCGGCACGGGCAAGCAGCTCGCGGCCATGGGGCGCGACTCGACACTGGATATGGCGGGCATTCCGCCGGAGCCACCGTCGCGCGTGCGTGAGCGCAAGTTGGTGCCGGGCAAGCGGATCTATGTGGCGGTGATTTCGTATGCGGCGCCGCCCGCGGAAGATGCGCGCTGCGCGGCCGGCGTATCGTTCGTCCCGCAGGTGAACGGGCAATACGAGATCCGGTTTACGCGCGACGATAGCGCGACCCAGTGCGCGGCGCGGGTGCTGCGGCTGCAGCCCGATGCGGAGGGCGGTGCGAAGGTGGTTCAGGAACCGTCGCAGCAGGGGTTCAGGGCGTTGCGCCCCGAATACCTGTGCGAGGCACGCTAGCGCGCCTCGCGAAAACCTGGAAACCTCAGGCCTGTTCGTCGATCAGGAAGCGCTCCGGGCGCTTGCCCAGCCATGCCGGAGCACGGCCACGGCCCGACCACGTCTTGCCGGTCTTCGGATCACGATACTTCGGCGGCAGCGCCGATGCCGCTTTCTGCGCCGCGCCGCTGCCAGCCGGACGGCCGCGACGGCGCTTCGGTGCGATGTCCTCGACGGTCAGATCATAATCGGCCATCAACTGGCGGATCTGCTCGATCACGCTTGCCACTTCATTGGCGCGTACTTCGCTGAGCTTGGCTTCCAGTGCTTCTTTTTCGGCCAGCAGTTGCTTGTATGTCGGCATTTTTGGATCCCCGTTCAGATTGGCGGCCCGTTGCATACCGCTGCAAGCGAGTACCGCATAACAAAAATATTACAAAGAATTATCCGGAAAAGCACGATTCAAACACGAACGCGAAAGAAATCGTAAAGGTTCTGGCATCAAAGCGGTATGCCATCTACCTGTTATCGCTGCCTGTTATCACATTTCCGGAAAGATTTGGCGCCCGCTTCGGCGTTGCGAAAGGCGCTGGTCCGCATCCTAACCAGAATAAGCAATGGGAGGCAACCATGGATTTGGCATATTCGTAAATCGTCCAGTGCACGAGCGCGGGGAATGTGGATTTTTTTTAGCCGACCGGGTTATGCGGGAAATTCGAATGCATGGACCTGACGCTCGCCGGCATGATTGTCAGCAATGATATTTTTAGCATGTTGCTGACTGACTCAGGACATCTGCGCGAATGCGCTGACAAACACGCCGGCAATAAAAAAGCCCTCGGGGGGAAAGTCCCCGAGGGCCATCGAAATCCACCGGTCATCCCAGGTGGAGGAGACCTCGTTGTCGCCGTAATGGCGGATTTTTTTAGCGTGGCAAGCCGACCTTTTAGATGGCCCAGCCGCCTGCGTAGAACGCGGCCAGTGCCACCGCGATGGCTACCGTGCCGATATTGAGCTTGCGCCATTCACCTGCGACGATGCGGCCGATGACCAGCGTGCAGAAGCCCAGCATGATGCCGGTGACGATATTGCAGGTCAGCACGATGAACACGGCGCAGACCAGGCCGGCCAGCGAGTCGACCAGGTCGTCCATGTGCAGGCGCGACACGCTCGACAGCATCAGCAGGCCCACGTACATCAGCGCCGGGGCGGTGGCGTACGACGGCACCAGGCCGGCCAGCGGCGAGAAGAACATCACCACCAGGAACAGCACGCCAACAGTGACGGCGGCCAGGCCCGTACGGGCGCCGGCGGCTACGCCAACCGTCGATTCGATGTAGGCAGCGGCCGGTGCGCCACCGAAGAATGCCGAGAAGATCGAGCTGACCGAATCGGCGGTCAGTGCTCGGCCACCGTTGTGGATGCGGCCCGTGGCGTCGAGCTGGTTCGCCTGGCCGGCCACGGCGCGGATGGTGCCGGTGGCGTCGAAGACCGCGGTCATCACCAGTGCCAGCACGCTGGGCAGCACGGCGGCCGACAGCGCGCCACGGATGTCCATTGCACCGATCAGCGAGGCATGGCCCGGGGCCGACAGCGACGGCAGTGCGAACACGCCGGTGAACTTGACGGCCGGGTCGAAGGCCAGGCCCAGCAGCGAGATCGCCACGATCACGAGCAGGATGCCGCCCGGTACGCGGCGACGTTCCAGGCCGAAGATCGCGGCCAGGCCCAGCACCGACATCACTACCGGAAACGCCGTGATCTGGCCCAGTGCCACCGGCAGTCCGGGGCCGGGGTTCTTCACCACCAGACCCACTTCATTCGATGCGATCAGCAGCAGGAACAGGCCGATGCCGATACCTGCGCCGTGCGCCACGCCAGCGGGCAGGTTGCGCAGGATCCAGGACCGCACCCCGGTGACCGAGATGGCCGTGAACACCACGCCCATCAGGAACACGGCGCCCAGTGCCACGGCGGGCGTGAGCTTCTGGCCCAGCACCAGGCCGAAGGCCATGAATGCGGTCAGCGAGATGGCGCAGCCGATGGCGATCGGCAGCTTGGCCCAGAGGCCCATCAGCAGGGACCCGAATGCGGTGGTCAGGCACACGGCCACGAACACGGCGCTGTTGTCGAAGCCGGCCTTGCCCAGCATGCCGGGCACGACGAACACGGCGTAGACCATGGCCATGAAGGTGGTGATACCCGCCACCACTTCGCGCCGCTGCGTGCTGCCACGGGCGCTGATTCCAAAATACTGGTCGATCCTGCCGCCCGGTTGAGCCGGGGCGGGGGGCGCGTCTGCGTCCGCGACGGACGGATACGGCTGTTCGATCATGGTCTGTCTCCTTGGGGCGCTGCGCACGTCCGCGTACGGATCGGCGTCAGCCTCGTCTCACGTGGTTCCGGGTGTGGAGGTCGGAGGTCCCGTCGGGCATCGGCAAGGGGGTGCGGGTGTCTCGTTCCTCGGTGTCCGGCCACTCGGGCCGGGGGCCGGTCGGCTACCTCTGGCGGGCAGGATCCGGCGAGGCTCAAAGGTAGGCGAGGCGCCTGCCATATTCATCATCGGGGGCGCATGCGGAACATGCCCGCGTCCGAATAACCACGGTGTGCCGGTGCTTCGCAAGGCTCAGGGATTTCCCTCGGTGGCGGCGATGTGCGCCATGCGGGGCCAGCCATGCGTCACAACTGGGCCGTCATATGTAGTTAGCGCTAAAGGTCACGGCGGGGGCGCCGATAGCCCCATGGCAACACCCATATCCATACACACCGAGCCAGCGGAGCAAGAGCATGACCAGCGCGATGAGGGACATCGACGAGCGCACCAACCTGACCAACAACAACCAGTTCGAGTTGCTGTTGTTCCGACTTGGCGACGCTGCGCACACCGAACAGTCCGAACTGTTCGGCATCAACGTTTTCAAGGTCCGGGAAATCCTGGTCATGCCGCCGGTCACCACCGTGGTCGGCGCCGAGCCGTCGATCCTGGGCATGGCCGACATCCGCGGCCAGGTGATTCCGGTCATCGACCTGCCGCGCCTGCTGGAATGCAAGCCGAAGTCGGGCCTCAACATCATGCTCGTCACCGAGTACGCGCGCTCGACGCAAGGGTTCGCGGTCGAGGCCGTCGAGGAAATCGTCCGCCTGGACTGGAGCCAGGTGATCTCGGCCGAGAACAGCGTCAAGGGCGGCCTGGTGACCAGCATCGCCAAGCTCGACGTGGGCGGCGACAACGCGCGCCTGGTGCAGGTGCTGGACGTCGAGCAGATCCTGCGCGACGTGCTGCCGACGCGCCAGCCCGACGTGGACCCCGCGACGGTTGGCCCGCAACTGAACCTGCGCCCGGGCAGCAAGGTGCTGTGCGCCGATGATTCCGCGCTGGCGCGCGGCCTGATCGAGAACGGCCTCAAGGCAATGGGCGTGCAGGTGGTGATGACCAAGACCGGTCAGGAAGCCTGGGAAATGCTGGGACAGATCGCCGACCTGACGGCCAGCCAGGGCAAGTCCATCCGCGACGAAGTGGCGCTGGTGCTGACTGACCTGGAAATGCCCGAGATGGACGGCTTCACGCTGACGCGCAAGATCAAGGCCGACGCACGTCTGAAGTCACTGCCCGTGGTCATCCATTCGTCGCTGTCCGGCGAGGCCAGTGAAGAGCACGTGCGCAAGGTGGGTGCGGATGCCTACGTGTCGAAGTTCCTGGCAAAGGATCTGGCGGACACGATTCGTGGAGTGCTGGCGCGGCATCCGTAAGCGCCTGCTGAATTTGCGGTTGTGTTTTTGATTTGCCCCTCTCCCTCTGGGAGAGGGGCAGGGGTGAGGGCAGGCGGTTCAAATTGCCATTAGTCGGCAAGCAGAGCCTCCATGCCCTCACCCCCAACCCCTCTCCCGCGAGCGGGAGAGGGGAGCAGAAATCTGCGCGCGATAACCTCCAAAACCCACCCTGCATAAATCCCTTCCCCACGCAACAAAACCCCCGGAACCGGCTTTGCCCAAAAAAAAGGCAGTCCAGCTCCCTTCAATACCGGCGCGGGTTTGCGGGCTGTCAAGAGGGCGATTATCCACGTAACCTGTGGATAGTTCCACAGGCCAGATGGATTAACTCAAACAGGTATACCGCCCTCTGCGAACAGGTACCTACTTGGGCTGTGCGACGGTGCGCAGGTACGGCTTCAGCGTCTTGAAACCATCGGGATATTTCTTCTTCGCGTCATCGTCGGAAACTGAAGTCGGGATGATCACGTCGTCGCCCGGCTTCCAGTTTACGGGCGTGGCCACGGCGTGCTTGGCGTTGAGTTGCAGCGAATCGAGCAGACGCAGTACCTCGTCGAAATTGCGCCCTGCGCTCATCGGATACACCAGCATGGCCTTGATCTTCTTGTCGGGTCCGATCCAGAACACCGAGCGGATCGTGGCGTTGTCCACGGCGGTGCGTGGGCCGCTGCCGCTGGCCTCGGGGTGGATCATGTCGTAGAGCTTGGCCACGGTCAGGTCGTGGTCGCCGATCATCGGGTAGTTCACGGCGGCGCCCTGCGTTTCCTCGATGTCCTTGGCCCAGCGCGAGTGGTCGCCAACGGGGTCGATCGACAGGCCGATGACCTTGGTGTTGCGCTTGTCGAATTCGGGCTTCAGCTTTGCCATGTAGCCCAGTTCGGTGGTGCAGACCGGCGTGAAGTCCTTGGGATGCGAAAACAGGATTGCCCAGCTGTCGCCGATCCATTCGTGGAAGTTGATCTTGCCCTCGGTGGTCTCTGCGGTGAAGTCGGGGGCTGTCTCGCCAATGCGGATGGCCATGGTCAGGCTCCTTCTGGATGGGTTGCGGTGGTTGGATTGGCAGGCCCGCGCTGCGCGCGGCTATCCAGTATAGGTACTGCGCGCGACGAATGGGCTCCTGCCGATGGCGGAGGCGCAATCGGTATCGCGGGCGTCACTCAACGGGCGTTCTAGTCTGGGCGCTCCAGATCCGCGATGACGGCACGCAGAAAGCGCGCGGCCTCGCCGCCGGTGACCACGCGATGGTCGAAGGTCAGCGACAGCGGCATCACACGATGCACGGCCGGCACGCCGCCCGCGGCCACCACTTCGTCGCGGATGCGTCCGGCGCCCAGGATGGCCACCGTGGGCGGCACCACGATCGGCGCCGCGTAGCGCCCCGCGATCATGCCGAAATTCGACAGCGTGATGGTGTTGCCGCGCATCTCCTCGGGGGCGATGGTGCGGGCCTGGATATCGGCACGCATGCGGTCCAGGCCCGTGCGCAGGTCGGCCGCGTCGCGCTTGCCCACATTGCGCAGCACCGGCACGAACAGCCCTTCGGGCAGGTCCGCCGCAATGCCCACGTCGATACGTTCCAGCACATGGCGGCGGCCGGTATGGCCTTCGTACCAGGCGTTGAGCGCCGGCTCGGCGCGCACGCCAGCCACCAGCGCACGGACCAGGCGGATCGTGATGTCGTGGCCGCGCGCCGTGCCGACGGTCTGCCACGCATGCAGGTCGGCGTCGTCCATGACCGTGGCGGCGGCCACCTCGCTCTGCGCGCGCGCCATGTTCTGCGCCATCGCGCGCCGCACCCCGCGCACGATTTCGGCGGGGCCCAGTTCCGCCAGCGTGGTGGCCACGCGCTGCACGTCGGTGGCCGTGATCACGCCATCGCGGCCCGACGGCGTGACCATGGCCAGGTCCACCGACAGCTTGCGCGCCAGCGCGCGCACCGCCGGCGTGGCCTTGATGCCGTGCCCGCCCTGCACCCCGGCGGCACCCACGCGCGTATCGCCCTCGTGTACCACGTGCGTGCCCACCTTGACCGCGCCCACCACGGTGCCGGCATCGTCCGACGCGCCCGCGCCCTCGAAGCCCACCAGTGGCGCGCCAAGGTGAACGATGTCGCCCGGCTGCGCGAACAGCTTGGCTACCTGTCCGCCGAACGGCGAGGGAATCTCGACGATGGCCTTGGCCGTTTCCACCGACAGCAGCGGCTGGTCCGCCTGTATGGCATCGCCGGGCTTGACGTGCCACGTCACGATCTCGGCTTCCTGCAGGCCTTCGCCCAGGTCGGGCAGCTTGAAGATCCGCATCGTTGTCTCCTGGTTGGGCAGGGTAGGTTCAGGCGGCGTCGAGCGCGCGTCGCGCCGCGTCCACGATCCGCTGTACCGATGGCAGGTAGCTGTGCTCCAGGCGTGCCAGTGGCACCACGGTGTCATAGCCGGTCACGCGCTGCACGGGCGCGCTGAGCGAATAGAGCCCGGCTTCGGCCAGGTTCGCGGCAATCTCGGCGCCCACGCCAGCGGTGCGCGGGGCCTCATGCACGATCACGCAGCGGCTGGTTTGCGCCACCGCTTCGAGGATCGTTTCCATGTCCAGCGGCTTGAGCGTGGCCACGTCGATCACGGTGGCGGAGATGCCGTCTTCGGCCAGCGCATCGGCGGCGGCCAGCGTTTCGCGCACCATCGCGCCCCAGCTCACCAGCGTGATGTCGGTGCCGTCGCGCAGCGTGAAGCAGGCGTCCAGCGGCAGCGCCTCGCCGTTGTCCTCTACCTCCTGCCGGAACATCCGGTAGAGCCGCGTGGGCTCGAAGAAGATCACCGGGTCGGGGTCGCGAATCGCGGCCAGCAGCAGCCCGTAGGCGCGTGCCGGTGACGATGGCATGACCACGCGCAGCCCCGGGATATGCGCGAACAGCGCCTCGGGGCTTTCGGAATGATGCTCGGGCGCATGGATGCCGGCGCCGCTCGGGGCGCGCACGACCAGCGGACAACTGAGCCGCCCGCGCGTGCGATGCCGCAGGTGGCCGGCATGGTTCAGGATGTTGTCGATGGCGGGATAGATGAAGCCCGCGAACTGGATCTCGGCAACCGGCTTCAATCCCATCGCTGCCATGCCGATGGCCGCGCCGACGATGCCGCCTTCAGCCAGTGGCGTGTCCAGGACGCGCGCCTCGCCAAAGCGGCCCTGCAGCCCGACCGTGGAGCGGAACACGCCGCCATTGAGTCCGATGTCCTCGCCCAGCAGCACCACATCGGGGTCGTGTTCCAGCGCGTGGGCCAGGGCCAGGTTGATGGCTTCCACCATATGCAGTTCAGCCATGATGGGTCTCCTGGGTCGGTGCGGCGTAGCGTTGCGCGGTGTCGAGCTGGTCGGCCATGGCGGCCGGCAGCGTTTCATACAGGCAGTCGAACATCGCGGAAACATCGGGGTGGGGCAGTTGCAGATAGGCTTCCACGGCGGCCCCCACCGCTTGCTGGCATTCGCGCACCAGCGCTTCCTCGCGCCCGGCGTCCCAGGCGCCCAGCGCGGCCAGGTAGTCGCGCATCCGCTTGAGCGGCTCGTGCCGCCAGGCTTCCTTGACCGTGGCTTCGTCGCGATAGCGCGAGGCATCGTCGGCCGTGGTGTGGTCGCCCAGCCGGTAGGTCACGGCCTCGATCAGCGTGGCTCCGCCCCCATCGCGCGCGCGGCCGATGGCGTCGTCCACGCGATGGCGCACCGCGATCACGTCGTTGCCGTCCACCTGCTCGCCGGGGATGCCAGCGGCGATGGCTTTCTGCGCCAGCGTGGCGGCCGCCGTCTGCTTGGCACGCGGCATCGAGATGGCCCACTGGTTGTTGTTGATGACAATGACCAGCGGCACCTGCCACGCGCCGGCCATGTTCATGCCTTCGTAGAACGCGCCGTTCGATGTGCCGCCGTCGCCGATGATGCAGACCGCCACGCGCGGCTGGCGCCGCAGCTTGAACGCATACGCCACGCCGGCGGCGTGGCCGACCTGCGTGCCGATCGGCACGCAGTTGCCGAAGTCGTGCGGCACCGCCGCAAATCCGCTGCCGCGTTCGTCGCCGCCCCAGTAGAGCAGGCTCTCCGTCATCGTGACGCCACGCACAAACTGCGCGGCGTGATCGCGATAGGAAGGCACCAGCACGTCGTCCGGGCGCATGGCCGTGGCCACGCCTACCCCAATCGCCTCCTGGCCCAGCGCCGACGCGAACGTGCCAATCTGGCCGGTGCGCTGCATCGCGATGGCCTTGAGGTCGAACTGCCGGGTGAGCACCATGGCGCGGTACAGCGGCAGCAACGCAGCCGGGTCACGGGCAAAGGCGGGAAGGTCCGGGGCAGGAATGCCCTCGGGAGACAGGAAGCTGGTGTAATCAATGTCAAAGCGCGCAACAGTGCCCATGTGGTGGTCCCCTTGTGGTTCGCTGTGTCCTGTGCGGCGCAGCATCTTGTGAATGCTGCTGCTTTCGACTATAGGGCACGAAACAGGGGACCGGGCGTGCGGTGGCGCACTTGATGGTGAGGATGCTTGAAGCTTGCTACTTGGTTTTCTCCCCTCTCCCGCACGGCGGGAGAGGGGCCGGGGGTGAGGGCCAGGAGGGTCAAATTGCGACTTGTCGGCAAGCAGAGCCGCTATGCCCTCACCCCTAACCCCTCTCCCGCTTCGCGGGAGAGGGGAGCAACACCCGGCGCGACGCTTACGCCGGCTTCCACACCGGCGATGCCGCCACCGTTACCTTGCGGGGCAGGATCGACTGGCCCGCGAACGCATCGGCGATGCGTTGCTGTTCTTCCAGCGCGGCCGCGTCCACCGGCTGCACCTGGTACGTGCGCCGGGCGTTGGCGGCTTCCACCGTGGCGGCGTCCAGGCCGATCAGCGGCGCATGCCATGCGGCCGCTTCCGTTGGATTGGCCTTGAGCCATTCGCCCGCGCGGCGCAACTCCTGGTAGACCGTGGCCAACACGTCAGGGCGGCGCTTCGCATACGGCGTGGCAGCCAGGTAGAAGCGGCGGTAGCTCGACAGCTTCGCGCCGTCACGCAGGATGCGCGCATTGGCCTGGCGCTGCACGGCCGAAAGAAACGGGTCCCAGATCACCCAGGCCGCCACGCTGCCGCGCTCGAATGCCGCGCGCGCGTCGGCTGGTGTCAGGTAGGCGGGTTCGATGTCGCGCATCGACAAGCCCGCTTCGTTCAATGCTTCGAGCAGCAGGTAATGAGCGCCCGCGCCTTTGGAGAACGCCACGCGCTGCCCCTTGAGCTGCGCCACCGTGCGGATCGCCGAATCGTGGCGCACCACGATGGCCTGCGCGGTGGGCGACGGCGCTTCGATGGCGTAGTACGTCATGCTGGCGCCGGCTGCCAGCGCGAACGGCGGCACGGCATCGGCCACGTCGGCGGTCAGGTCCAGGTTGCCGACGTTGAGCGATTCCAGCAGCGGCAGGCCCGACGTGAATTCGTGCCATTGCACGCTGACCTTGCGCGGCGCCAGCGCCTGCTCCAGCGTCTGGCGCGACTTCAGCCAGATCATCAGCGTCGAGGACTTCTGGTAGCCGATGCGCAGCGTCTCCGGTGCATCGGCGGCCATGGAGAGGGTGGGGGCAAGCGCGGCACCCAGGCCGGCCATGCCGGTCAGCACGATGCGCCGGCGGGTGGTGTTGGGGGATGACATCGGGACAATCCTTCGGAGGAACCAACCTGTCAGCGTACGGAGCGCGGCGCCGCACGGGAACGAAGGAAAACAAGCTTGCATATGCGCCGCGCCCCATATGCGGCCATCGCATAACGGCGCGCGAATTGATTCGTTGTCCGCTGCGGCCACCATCCCTAGAGTGCAAGGCTTGTGCTTCCCCCAAGGCCAATACCTGCCATGACGATTGCCGCCGCAGAGACCCTGCAGGATTTCGAGATTAAGCCGCTGGATACCGCACTCGGTGCGGAAGTCATCGGGCTCGACCTGAATCAACCGCTTTCCACCGAAGACTTCCAGCGCATCCATCGCGCGCATCTGGACTACCACGTGATGGTGTTCCGCGACCAGCGTATTTCGCCAGACCAGCAGATCGCATTCAGCCGCCGCTTCGGGCCCCTTCAGATTCACGTGCTGCACCAGTTCCAGCTTGCCCGCCATCCCGAAATCCTGATCGTTTCCAACGTGCTGAAGGACGGCAAGCCGATTGGCCTGGGCGATGCCGGCCACTTCTGGCACTCGGACCTGTCGTACAAGGAAACCCCGAGCCTCGGGTCGCTGCTCCATGCCATCGAGTTGCCGGCCGAGGGCGGAGACACGCTGTTCGCCAACATGCATGCCGCCTACGACGGCTTGCCCGATGCGACCAAACGCCGGCTCGAAGGGCTGACCGCCGAGCACACCTATCTGGCGCGCTATGCCGAACTGCAGAAGCGCAGTCCATGGCGGCCCAACCTGACGGCCGAGCAGATCGCGCAGGTGCGCCCCGTGGTGCATCCGGTGGTGCGCACGCATCCGGAAACGGGCCGCAAGGCGCTGTTCGTCAGCGAGCATTTCACGACCCGGATCGTCGGCCTGCCCGATGACGAAAGCCGCGCGCTGCTCGACGAACTGTTCGCGCACAGCGTGAAGCCCGCCTACGTCTACCGCCATCAGTGGCGTGAGCACGACCTGGTGTTCTGGGACAACCGGTCGCTGCTGCACCTGGCCGCCGGCACACCCGATGCGCTGCGGCGCGTGATGTACCGCACCACGATCGAAGGCGACGTGCCTTTCTGACCTGTTTCGACTTTCCCAAGACCGCGCTTCCCCGGAGTTATTCGCATGTCCCTGTTTTCGTCCGCCACATCCCTGAAGCGGCGCGCCGCGCTGGCCGCGGTTGCCACACTTGTCGCCGGCCTGGCCGTCACCGGCACTGCCCATGCCGAAGGCCGGATCCGCGTCGCCGAGCAGTTCGGCGTGGTCTACCTGCTGCTGAACGTGGCGCGTGACCAGCAACTGATCGAGAAGCACGGCAAGCAGCAGGGTGTCGACGTCAAGGTGGAATGGACGCAGCTCTCGGGTGGGGCGGCGGTCAACGACGCGCTGCTGTCGGGCGCCATCGATATCGCCGGCGCGGGCGTCGGCCCGCTGCTGACGCTGTGGGATCGCACCCACGGGCGCCAGAACGTCAAGGGTGTGGCGTCGCTGGGCAACTTCCCGTACTACCTGGTCTCGAACAATCCGAAGGTCAAGTCGATTGCCGATTTCTCGGACAAGGACCGCATCGCGCTGCCGGCGGTAACGGTGTCGGTGCAGTCGCGCGTGCTGCAACTGGCGGCCGCGAAGCAGTGGGGCGACAAGGAATTCAACCGGCTCGACAAGTGGACCGTGGCCGTGCCGCATCCCGATGCCGCGGCGGCCATCATTGCCGGCGGCACGGAAATCACCGGCCACTTCGGCAACCCGCCGTTCCAGGACCAGGAACTGGCTGGCAATCCGAACGCCCGGATCGTGCTCAATTCCTATGACGTGCTCGGTGGCCCAAGCTCGGCCACGGTGCTGTACGCCACCGAGAAATTCCGCAACGAGAACCCCAAGACGTACCGCGCGTTCGTCGACGCGCTGGCCGAGGCCGCCGCGTTCGCGACCAAGGACCCCGAGGCCGCGGCCGATCTCTATATCCGCGTGAACAAGGCGAAGATCGACCGCGCGTTGCTGGTGAAGATCCTGAAGAACCCGCAGGTGCAGTTCAAGGTCACGCCGCAGAACACGTATCCGCTGGCCGATTTCATGCATCGCGTGGGCGCGATCAAGAACCGCCCGGCATCGTGGCAGGACTACTTCTTCCAGGACGCGGCCACCGCGCAGGGGAGCTGATATGGCCGACGGCCTCCAGGCAAGCGCGGCGCGGCTGCGCGTGGTGTCCCATCCGCAGCCGCTGCTGCAGGTGGACAACGTGTCGCTCGAATACCGCACGCCAAGCCGCGTGGTGCGCGCCACGCATCGCGTGAGCTTCGACGTGCATGCGTCGGACCGCTTCGTGCTGCTGGGGCCGTCCGGCTGCGGCAAGTCGACGCTGCTCAAGGCCGTGGCCGGTTTCGTGCCGCCGGCCGAGGGCGAGATCCGGCTGGACGGACAGCGTGTGCAGGCACCGGGCCCGGACCGCATCGTCGTGTTCCAGGAATTCGACCAGTTGCCGCCGTGGAAGACCGTGCGGCAGAACGTCATGTTCCCGCTGCGCCAGGCGCGCGGCATGTCGAAGGCCGAGGCCAATGACGTGGCCATGCACTACCTGGACAAGGTGGGCCTGGCTGCCTTTGCCGATGCCTATCCGCACACGTTGTCGGGCGGCATGAAGCAGCGCGTGGCGATTGCCCGCGCGCTGGCCACGCGGCCCAAGGTGCTGCTGATGGACGAACCGTTTGCCGCGCTCGATGCGCTGACGCGGCGGCGCATGCAGGAAGAGCTGCTGGCGCTGTGGGACGACGCGGCGTTCACGCTGCTGTTCGTGACCCATTCGATCGAGGAAGCGTTGGTGGTGGGCAGCCGCATCCTGCTGCTGTCGCCGCATCCGGGCCGCGTGCGCGCGGAACTCAACAGCCACCAGTTTTCGCTGGCCAGCCAGGGCAGCGCGGAATTCCAGCAGGCGGCGCAGCGTATCCACGCCATGCTGTTCGACATCCCGGCGGAAACACCGGCACAGGCAGGCGCCACCATCGACCACGCGCGCCAGGCCGCCACGCACTGACCCATCATGAGCACCATCCAACCACCCCTGCGTCCCGAATACGAGCGTGTGCTCGAACCATTCACCGCGCTTCCGCTGTCGCGCGCCTTGCCGTGGTACCGGCAACTCTGGCAGCAGGGCTGGCTGCGCCGTGCCGTGATTCTGCTGACGCTGGCCCTGGCGTGGGAAATCGTCGCCCGCGTGCAGGACAACGACCTGCTGCTGCCGACGTTCCTGGCCACCGCGCGTGCGTTTTCCGAAGCCATCGCCAGTGGCGAGCTGCCGGGCAAGGCCGCCGTGTCGCTGTCGATCCTGCTGCAGGGTTATGTGGCGGGCATCGTGCTGGCCTTTGTGCTGACTACGCTGGCGGTGTCGTCGCGCCTGGGCCGCGACCTGCTCGATACGCTGACCGCGATGTTCAACCCGCTGCCCGCCATCGCGCTGCTGCCGCTGGCGTTGCTCTGGTTCGGGCTGGGTACAGGCAGCCTCGTGTTCGTGCTGATCCATTCGGTGCTGTGGCCGCTGGCGCTGAACACCTATGCCGGATTCCGGGGCGTGCCCGAGACGCTGCGCATGGCGGGCCGCAACTATGGCCTGCGCGGCCTGCGCTACGTGGTGCTGATCCTGGTGCCGGCCGCGTTGCCGGCCATCCTGTCGGGCCTCAAGATCGGCTGGGCCTTTGCGTGGCGCACGCTGATCGCGGCCGAGCTGGTGTTTGGCGCGTCGTCGGGCAAGGGCGGGCTGGGCTGGTACATCTTTCAGAACCGCAATGAACTCTATACGGACCGCGTGTTCGCGGGGCTGGCCACGGTGATCCTGATCGGGCTGGCGGTCGAGGGGCTGGTGTTTGCCACGCTGGAGCGCCTGACGGTGCGCCGCTGGGGGCAGCAGCACTGACGCTACTTGTCGTCGTCACGAAGCCGGCGTATCGTGCCGGGTCATGACGACGATCCATCATGCCGCCGCCTCGGGCTTCTCGTCCCAGGCCGATACGTACGCCCGCGGGCGTCCCGACTATCCCGCCGCGCTTGGCACCTGGCTGCGCGACACCCTGGGCCTGGCCCCCGGCAAGACCGTGGTGGACCTGGGCGCCGGTACCGGCAAGTTCACCGGCCTGCTGCTGCCCACGGGCGCCAGCGTGATCGCGGTGGAGCCGGTCGACGCGATGCGCGCGCAGTTGTCGGCCAAGCTGCCCGACGTACGCGCGGTGCAGGGTAGTGCCGAATCCATGCCGCTGCCCGACGCCAGCGTCGACGCCGTGGTCTGCGCTCAAGCCTTTCACTGGTTTGCCAACACGGCCGCGATGCACGAGATCGCTCGCGTGCTGAAGCCGGGCGGCCGTCTTGGGCTGATCTGGAATGTGCGCGACGAGTCGGTGGGCTGGGTGTCCCGGCTGACCGAAATCATGACGCCGCACGAGGGCGATGCGCCGCGCTTCTACAAGGGTGACTGGAAGAAGGTGTTTCCGGCCGATGGTTTCGGCCCGCTCGCGCTGACGAGCTTCCCGTACACGCACGACGGCGCGCCCGAGCAGGTGATCGTGGACCGCGTGATGTCGGTCAGCTTCATCGCGTCGTTGCCGCAGGCCGGGCAGGATGCCGTGCGCGCGCAGCTGCACGAGGTCATCGCCACCGATCCGGCGCTGCATGGCCACGACCACGTGTCGTTTCCCTACAGCACCGAGGCGTACTGCTGCGTCCGCCAGTAATTCGGTCGGAAATCAGGTGGCCGGCGCGAGCCGGTCACGGTAGCGCGCGGCCAGCATCTGGCTCAGTACCAGCGCCAGCACTGCGCTGGCCGCCGCGAACAGGTAGACGGCGGGGTAGCCGCCCTGCTTGGCGATAAAGCCGGCCACCGGGCCGGTCAGGCCCAGCGCGAAGTCGAGGAACAGCGCATAGGCGCCCAGCGCCGAGCCACGATTGGTGGCAGGCACGCGCTTGACGGCTTCCATGCCCAGCGCCGGGAACACCAGCGAGAATCCAAAGCCGACCACGGCCGCGCCCGCCAGCGCCTGCCACGGGGCATGTGCCATCCAGATGATGGCCAGGCCGGCCGCTTCCACGGCAAACGACACCAGCGCCACCGGATAGCCGCCGAACTTCGAGATCGCATCTGCCATGACCAGGCGCGTCAGCACGAAGCACAGGCCAAGCGCGGTCAGCGCCAGTGCGGCGTTGTCCCAGCCGTGGCTGGCGTAGTAGAGCGTGATGAAGGCGGTGATCACGCCAAATCCGACCGAACCCAGCGCCAGGCACAGGCCGAACGGCGTCATGGCGCGGAAGACGCGACGGAACGGCAGGCGGTCTCCCTTGAGAATCGGCACCGGCGGGCGGCGGCGCGCCAGTAGCAGCGCCACGCCGGCGATCAGCGTGGTGACCATGCCGATAACACCCAGACCGCCCCAGTGCGCCAGCACCACGCCAACCGGTGCCCCCACGGCCAGCGCGCCGTAGGTGGTGATGCCATTCCACGAGATGACCTTTGCCGTATGGCGCGCGCCCGCGCTGCCAATGCCCCAGGCAATCGTGCCAGTGGTGACCAGGCTTTCGCCCGCGCCCAGCACCAGGCGTCCGGCCAGCAGCCACGCCAGCCCCAGCCAGCCGCTGTCTGCAAAGAACGATGCAATCAGCGTCAGCACGCCGCTGGCCGTGACCAGCGCCAGCCCGGTCAGCACCGAGCGCTTGGGACCCTGCGTGTCGCACAGCGTGCCGGCCCAGGGGCGGCTCATCAGCGTG
This sequence comes from Cupriavidus pauculus, assembly GCF_022179805.1. Taxonomy (GTDB): domain Bacteria; phylum Pseudomonadota; class Gammaproteobacteria; order Burkholderiales; family Burkholderiaceae; genus Cupriavidus; species Cupriavidus pauculus_E. Next base: position 219,052 of record NZ_BPUO01000005.1, read on the forward strand.
GCCAGGTACTGGATGCTGACGGCCAGGCCAGCCAGCACGGCGCTATAGCCCAGGTCGCCGTGGACGAAGCCCGGCACCACGGCAATCGGCAGGCCCACCGCCAGGTAGGCGATGAAATTGAAGAAAACGACGGCAAGAATGCGGCGGGTCACATTGCCGGTGGCGGCTTCGCCATGCGGCGGGGTGACAGACGGCTGGCTATGGGCGGACATGGGGTGATGCAAGGGGCGCGAGGGCTGACGATAAGAGCCGGGTAGTGCCCGTTCGCTGTATGACGACTCAGGGAAAACCCGGAAATCGCCATCATACGGCAATGCAGCAATCCGCGTACGGTGGCGGCGCGCGGTGTGGTTCCATTGACAACACCAGGGGCGTTCTATACGGTGGACGCCCGTTCCGATTGGCCCTCCCGCCGCCCGCACCATGCCCCGCAAAGCCGCCCAGCTATCCGAAGCCGACAAGCACGCCGCCGAGGGCGGTGCCATTGCCGTCGACCGGGCGCTGTTCGTGCTGTCGGTGTTCCGCGAGGGCGACACGGCATTGGGCCTGGCCGAACTAGCCCAGCGCAGCGGCCTGTACAAGAGCACGCTGCTGCGGCTGCTGGCATCGCTGGATCACGCCCGGCTGACGCAGCGGCTGCCCGACGGCCGCTACGCGCTAGGGCCCGAGGTAGCGCGGCTCAACGCGGTCTACGCGGCGTCGTTCTCGCTGGAGCAGGTGGTGGTGCCGGCCTTGCGCGAGCTGGTGCGCGTGACGCGGGAATCGGCCGCTTTCCACGTGGAGCAGGGCGAGCACCGGCTTTGCCTGTATCGCGTGGATTCGCCCCAGCCCGTGCGCGACCACATCCGCGCCGGCGACCTGCTGCCGCGCAACCGCGGCGCGGGCGGACGCGTACTACGCGCGTTTGCCGGCGCGCGCGGCGAGATCTATCAGAGAATCCGCAACGAAGGCGTCATCGCGCTGGTGGGAGACCGCAGCCCCGACATCGCGGGCGTGTCCGCGCCGGTGTTTGGGCCCAGTGGCGACCTGAAGGGCGCGTTGACTCTGACTTGCCCGACGCCACGCTTCAACGCGGCTTTCCGTGAGCAGGTTCTGGATGCGGCGCGTGCGTTGACGCATGCGCTGGGGGGGACGTTTCCGGAGGTGATGCCGGCTGGAGATGCGGGGCAGGGTGAGGCGTTGCAGTCGGACGACTGATTGCCCGATCTTCCATGCCCCTGGTTTGCTCCCCTCTCCCGCAACGCGGGAGAGGGGCCGGGGGTGAGGGCGCAGCGGTGCAAATTGCGACAGGTCGGCAAGCAGAACCGCCGGCCCTCACCCCCAACCCCTCTCCCGGAGGGAGAGGGGAGCCAAGCCGGCGGTCAAGCCAAACTCGGGGCGTGTAATCAGGCCGCAGCCATGGCCGGCAACGCGAAACCCGCGCCGACTGCGCGGTGCGCTTCCGCCAGGGCAGCCTTGGCGATCGACGCATCGCGGCCCAGGCGCAGCAGCCCGCCAAGCTGGTTCGGGGCCTTGAGCAGGCCAAGAATGACGGCGCGGACATCGGTGGAGCCATCGGCGGCCATGCCGGCGAAGGCCAGCGGTGGCACAGCGCGGTCGGCGGGGTCGATCACCACGCGCAGCGCGGCAAAGGGAATGCCGTGGGCTTGCGCGGCGCGGGCGGCGATGTGCGATTCCATGTCGACGGCGAACGCACCGTACGCGTCATGGAGCGCCGCTTTTTCTGCGACCGTCAGCACAGGCGTGTCCGAGCCGGCCAGCAGGCCGCATTCGGCATAAGGCAGCGCACGCCGCAAGGCAGCGGTCCAGTAGGGCGAGGTGCTGTACGACGTCTGACCGCTGCGCACGGCGGTAGCCACGATCACGGTGCCGGGTGGCAGTGTTGGATCCAGGCCACCGGCCACGCCAAAACTGATCACACCAGCGCAGCCCTGCATGAGCCGGACGTCCAGCGCCCTTGCGAGCATCACGTCACGATGGCCGTACAGCGTCTGCACGCCGGCGCCTGCCGCGATGCGGGCTTCGAAATCCATGCCGCAAACGGCCAGAACCTGGGACAGCGGAGCGGTCACGGTGCTCACAATCCCCAGGCCACCGCGTGGTTGCCCTCGCGCAGCAGGTTGCGGAAACGCGCCAGTGCCCACAGCGGGAAGAAGCGCGAATAGCCGTGGTAGCGCAGATAGAACACGCGCGGAAAGCCCACGGCCGTGAAGTACGGCTCGTCCCAGAAACCATCGCTGGCCTGCGTGCGCAGCAGGTATTGCACACCGCGCGCCACGGCCGGATGGTCGCCCGCGCCGGCCGCCATCATGCCCAGCATGGCCCATGCGGTCTGCGATGCGGTGCTCGGCGCCGTCTCGTAACCACGGTATTCAAGCTTGTAGCTGTCGCCCGACTCGCCCCAGCCGCCGTCGTCGTTCTGGATCGATGCCAGCCATTGCGCGGCGCGCTGCATCTCGGGCGCGTCGGCGCCGATGCCGGCCGCGTTGAGGCCACACAGGGTGCTCCACGTGCCATAGATATAGTTGGTGCCCCAGCGGCCAAACCAGCTACCGTCCGCTTCCTGCTCGTCCAGCACGTAGCGCAGCGCGCGCGCCGCCGGCTCGCTGTTGGCCGGCATCTGGCCCAACTGGCACAGCATGGCCAGGCAGCGCGCCGACACATCGGCGGTGGGCGGGTCCAGCAGCGCGCCGTGATCGGCAAACGGGATGTTGTTCAGGTAGAGGTGCGTGTTCTCGGGCTCGAACGCGCCCCAGCCGCCGTTGCTGCTCTGCATGCCGATCACCCACTCGCAGGCGCGCGCAATGGCGGGCGTGTAGCGGTTCGAGCAGTCACCGCGCTCGGCGCGGTCCATGGCGGCGGCCACCACGGCGGTATCGTCGACGTCAGGATAGTGGGCGTTGTTGTACTGGAACGCCCAGCCGCCTGGCCGCACGTTGGGACGCCGCACGGTCCAGTCGCCGCGCAGTTCCAGCTCTTGCAGCGGCACCAGCCAGTCCAGCCCGCGCGATGCCGCGGCAATCGCGCGCGGCTCGCCCACTTCCAGCAGCGCATGGGCGGCCAGCGAGGTGTCCCAGACTGGCGACAGGCACGGCTGGCAGTAGGCTTCGTCGTCGCGCACGACCAGCAGCTTGTCGATCGACGCACGGGCAATCGCGCGGTCCGGATCGTCGGCCGGCACGCCGAGCACGTCGAACATCAACACCGAGTTGACCATGGCCGGGAAGATGGCGCCCAGGCCGTCCTCGCCATTGAGGCGCTCGACGGTGAACTTGCGGGCGCGCTCGACGGCGCGCTGGCGCATGGCACGCGGGAACATCGGCTCGGCCACGCGCACCACGGCGTCGAGCGCGCGGAACACGCTCACCCAGAGCGGGCTCTGGTGCGGCGCGCGGCGCGGCAGGCGGGTGGACTGGGCGGGCCGTACGAACAGTTCGTCGATGCCGATCTTGCGCGGGTTGCGCGCCTGCGGCCGCAGGCTGTTCAGCACCAGCAGCGGCACCACGACCGTACGCGCCCAGTACGAAACCTTGGACAGATGGAACGGAAGCCACTCGGGCAGCAGCATGATTTCCACGGGCATCATCGGCACGGCCTGCCACGGCATCACGCCGTACAGCGCCAGCAGGGTGCGCGTGAACACGTTGCTTTGCTCGGCGCCGCCCATGGCGTGGATGCGCGCGCGTGCACGCGCCATGTGCGGGGCGGCGGGGTCGTCGCCGGCCATCTTCAGGGCGAAGTACGCCTTGACGCTGGCGCTTACGTCGGCCGCGCCCGCATGGAACAGCGGCCAGCCGCCGTCGGCGTTCTGGATGCGGCGCAGGTAGTTGGCGATCTTGCCTTCGAGTACCGGGTCGGGAGTCTCGCCCAGGTAGTGCACCATCAGGATGTACTCGGCCGGGATGGTGGCATCGGCTTCGAGTTCGTAGACCCAGTGGCCGTCTTCCCGCTGCTGCGCCAGCAGTGCATCGACGGCGTGCGCGATGCCATCGTCAAGCGGATCGGGCAGGGACGCCTCGATGGTGCGCCGGGTCGGCGCATTGTCGGCAGGGCGGGTGATCGTTGCAGCCTGGTTCATCTATTCGGGGGCACTTCTCTCATGGCGATGCCGCAGCCCGGGCCGCGCGCATCGGCATTAAACAGGGGGTCATGCAATGGCATGCCGCAGCAGGATCCAGGCAAGCTTGGCCTTGGGCACACGCACGCGCGTGCGCGGCGATTGCCAGCCACGGGCCAGCAGACGCGTCAGGATCTCGTGGTAGACCTCGTACATGATGCGCGGCGAGCGCACCACGCGCGACGGGCAGCGCGCCATGATGGCGGCCGATGCGTCGTAGTGGGCCTGTGCATCGTGGGCAATGCCACGGCAGACCGTGTCGATGGCGCGATGGTCGATGACTTCGCGCGGCGTGCCGACCGGAATGCCGGCCGCGGCCAGCGACTCGGCGGGCAGGTAGAGGCGGCCGATATCGGCATCCTCGTCCAGGTCGCGCAGGATATTGGTGAGCTGTAGCGCGCGGCCCAGGTGATGGGCCAGTTCGATGCCGGGCTGTTCCTCCAGGCCGAACACGCGTACCGCCAGGCGGCCAACGGCGCTGGCCACACGGTCGCAATACAGGTCGAGCGTGGCGGCATCGGGGGCGACGATGGTGGCCACCACGTCCATGATCATGCCGTCGATGACGGCACCGAAGTCCTGCTGTTGCAGGTTGAACGTGCGGATCTGCTCGTCGAGCGCGCGCAGTGCGGCGGGGGCGTTGCCGGCATAGCAGGCCGCGATATCGGCGCGCCAGTCTTCCAGCGCCGCCAGGCGGTCGGCATGCTGCGTGTCACCATCGGCAATGTCGTCCACGGCGCGGCAAAATGCGTAGATCTCGAACATGGCCTGCCGCTGCGACGGCGGCAGGATTCGCATGGCCGTATGGAACGAGCTTCCGGAAGATACGGCGGGTCCGGCGAGCGGGGCGCCAGGCGTTGCGATTTCAGTACCGGCCACGGGTTTCCTCGGCACGCTAGATATCAGGGGGTTCCCCGGTGGAAACCGCCTGGTTTTAGGGTTTTTAAAGTCGGGCGATTATAGCAACTTCACCGATTCGACGGATTTGAGACTGATGCGCCACTTTGTGTCGGGTAGCGGGCGTATGGAACGCCACGTGCCGGCGTTGCCGTGGTCTGGTCGATCACCTTTTCCACGTCGGGGATTTCGCGCAGCGCGGCCAGGAATGCCGGCCGGTTGAAATCCGCGGCCACGCAACCCTGCACGGTCACCCAGCGGCCGCGCACCATGATCCAAAGCGAGCTGTTCTGCCAGGCGGGCAGGGTGCGGCGCAGATCCGCCAGGCGACGCTGCAGCGTATCGGCAATCTCGCGGTCGTACTGGTATGCATTGGCAAGCCTGCAGCGGCCTTCCGCATAGCAGTGGTTGCCTTCTTCAATTCTGTGGTGCGCCTCGCGTTTCCATTCTTCCTCGGAAACCCTAGGTCCGGCGGGTTCCGGACAATCGGCAATGGCACCGGATGCGTGCACAAATGGATCATTGCCATGGTTGCGCAGCGTTTGAGCATGCACAGTATTTGTCGCGCATATAAACAAGCCGACAAACACAATGCCGACAATCCATGCCATTCGACAATTAATCGACCAGCCGGTCGAAACGTCAGCAAGGCAATACATTATCGATTCCCAGAAAGCAGAAAGCCCCGCCGAAGCGGGGCTTCCCAGGCCAAGATAAATGGCCCGGCCTGTTCAGGCTCAGACTGCCTGGATCTTCGTGGCCTGTTCGCCCTTCTGACCCATTGCCTTCACGTAGCGGACCTTCTGGCCTTCCTTCAGCGACTTGAAGCCATTGCCCTCAATCGCCGAGAAATGCGCGAACAGGTCGTTGCCGCCTGCGTCCGGGGTGATGAAGCCAAAGCCCTTGGCGTCGTTGAACCACTTAACGGTACCGGTTTCCATGTTTCTATCCAAACCTTGAATTTCAGATGAGCGTGATTGCCCGACCAAGCATGTTGCCCACAACGAACCGGAGCAATAACGCTACAGGCCGGTGCACATGCGAGCAGCCATTCTGCCGGTTTTTTTTCGCCTGTCAATCAGACTATGCCCCTAACGGTATTTCGGCATGCGAACAGCAGATATTAGAGATTTCTAGATCATTTCAGGGTTTGTCTGACATCAGACCAAATTCAGCCAAAGGTACGACATGTATTTCCGTATCTGTGGTACCGGCAGTTGATACCGTGCCGCAATGCTGACGGCCGGATCTTGTCATGTATGCCACAGATTCGTTCCGCCAAGGCTACGCCATTTGGACTATGGCTACCGATGGATGATGCCGGGACAATGCTGGGCATAACCACAACCGGGTAAAACGCGCAGCGTGGCGTGCATACCGGAACAGGTGGCGCCAACGTGCGCCGAAGGCTGGAACGGGGATTCAAATGTCAATGAGCAGTTAGCCAGGAAATCTGGTACGCGGGCCGCGCGGCGTCCGCGCCGGCGTCATGCCGGCATCCTTCCTGCCGCATTTTCCTGCGATGGTCAGGCACGTGCCGTGGCAAAACCCGGCATGGTGGCGTGCGCCCGTGTCCGGCGTATGTCAAGAAGGCTTCGGCACAATTTTTGACAATCTCCCATCGGCGAATGGCCTAGCATCCGACCTGCCAAAGAATTAGTAAAAACACTAGTTCGACAGAAGGGTGACGGCATAATGCGGGGCGCACGTCGTATGAGCGGAGCGTCAGGATGCGCGGCAGCGACCGCGCGCCAAACCAACACAGAAAAAGCGGACAACAGCAGTGAAGCAATTGCAGCGTTTAATCCGGGGACTTTTCCATGAGGTTGGCGACGATGCGCCGCGTCGCTCCATGGCGCGCGTCTGCCGCAATGCGATGCTGGCCGTGGCGGCCGTGGCATCGGCGGGTGCTGTCGTGCTGGGCTCGCTGACGCCGTCGGCCGACGCGCTGGCCCAGGCCAACCCCCAAGCCACCCCCCAGGCCGTGCCGCAGGCGCCCACCGCCCCCAATGTCGCCTTCCACTATGGCAGCCGGCCGCCCGTCGACCTGCTGCAGGCGTTTGACGTGGCCGTGGTCGAACCCGACAGCGGCTTCGATCCGCGTACTGCCAAGACGCCGAATACCGCCTGGTTTGCCTACGTGAGCCTGGGCGAGGTGCTGCCCAGCCGCGCCTACTTCCCGGACATCCCCAAGAACTGGCTCACCGGCAGCAACGACGCCTGGAACGCCCGCGTGGTGGACCAGGCCGCCGATGGCTGGCCCGCGTTCTACGTGGACCGCGTGATCGCGCCACTGTGGGACCGCGGCTACCGTGGTTTCTTCATGGACACCATGGATTCGTATCACCTGGTGGCCAAGACCGACGCCGAGCGTGCCCGGCAGGAAGCCGGCATGGTGCGCGTGATCCAGGCCATCAAGGCACGCTATCCCGAGGCGAAGCTGCTGTTCAACCGTGGCTTCGAGATCCTGCCGCAGGTGCATTCGCTGGCCTACGGCGTGGTGTTTGAATCGCTGTTCCGGGGCTGGAACCAGGCGCAGGCCACCTATACCGAGGTCAGCCAGCAGGACCGCGACTGGCTCCTGAACCAGGCCCGCATCATCCGCGACCAGTACAAGCTGCCGGTCATCTCCATCGATTACTGCCCGCCGGCCGACCGCAAGTGCCAGCGCGATACCGCGCGCCGCATCCGCGCGCAGGGCATTACGCCGTACGTGACCGATTCCGGCCTGCAGACCGTGGGCGTGGGCCAGATCGAAGTGATGCCGCGCCGCGTGCTGGTGCTGCAGGAAAGCCAGCCGGGCGTGTCGATCGACAACAGCGAAGGCGTGCGCTTTGTGTCGATGCCGCTGAACTACCTTGGCTATCGCGTCGACTTCGCCGAGACCCGGGACGCGCCGCCCGAGATCACGCCTGACCGCTACGCGGGTGTGGTGGTGTGGGCCAACGGCTATTTCACGCGCAACGCCGGCCGTTACCAGGCCTGGCTGGACAAGCTGACCCAGCAGGGCATACCGGTGGTGTTCATGAATGGCTTCGGCATGCCGGCCAGTAGTCCGCTGTTGCGCAACCTGGGCCTGAAGACGGTCAAGGGGCGTCTGACGGGGCCGGTGCAGATCGTGTCGCAGGACAAGATGATGGGCTTCGAGCAGCCCGTGGCGCCCGATGCCACCGAGGCGGTGGCCGTGCAGATCCAGGACGGCGCGGCCGACACGCGCTCGCTGCTGCGCCTGCGCGCCGGCACCGTGACCTACGATGCGGCGGCCATCACGAAGTGGGGCGGCTATGTCACCGGCCCGTACGCCGTGCGCCAGAACTACGCGATTCGCCAGAATTCGTCGAGCGACCAGGACCGCTGGATCGTGCAGCCGCTGGACTTCCTGCGCGAGGCTTTGCGCCTGCGCCAGATGCCGGTGCCTGATACCACCACCGAAAGCGGGCGTCGCCTGCTGACGATCCATATCGATGGCGACGGGTTTGCCTCGAAGGCCGAAATCCCGGGCGGCGGCTTCTCGGGCGAGGTGCTGCTCCGCGAAATCTTCGACCGCTACCGCCTGCCGATGACCATGTCGGTGATCGAGGGCGAAGTGGGCAAGACGGGCATGTACCCGAAGCTGACCCCCGAACTGGAGCCGATCGCGCGCAAGATCTTTGCGCAGCCGTATGTCGAGGTGGCCAGCCACACGTATTCGCATCCGTTCGAATGGGGCCGCACGGTGCCAAATGGCCAGCCAAGCGACGCCCGGGTGACCGAAGGCGACGACGAGTATCACCTGGCGATTCCCGGCTACAAGCTCGACCTGAACCGCGAGATCGGCGGGTCCATCGACTACATCAACAAGGTGCTGTCGCCGAACAAGCCGGTGAAGATGCTGCTGTGGCCCGGCGACTGCCAGGCCCCGCCCGAGGCGATCAAGCTGACGGATGCGGCCGGCGTGCTGAACATGAACGGCGGCGACACGCTGATCACGCGCAGCAACCCCACCTGGACGGCCATCGCGCCGCTGGGCATCCACAAGGCCGACCACACGTTCCAGGTGTTCGCGACCAACCAGAACGAGAACGTCTACACGAACCTGTGGCGCGGCCCGTACTACGGTTTCGAACGCGTGATCGAAACCTGGGAGATGACCGAGAAGCCGTATCGCTTCAAGGCCGTGAACATCTACTATCACAGCTACGCGGGCACCAAGGCCGCATCGCTGAAGTCGCTGCGCAAGGTGTATGACTACGTGCTGACGCAGAACCTGCTGCCGATGCACTCCACGGACTACGTGCGCAAGGTGCTGGACTGGCAGGGCATGGCCGTGGCACGCGAACTCGGCGATGGTGCCAATGGCGCGGCGGCTGCCGGCGCCTGGCTGGTGCGCGGCGACGGCAACCTGCGCAACCTGCGCTGGACCGGCGCGGGCGTGCCCGACGTGGCCACCGCAACCGGCGTGACCGGCTCGTCGCCGGCGCCCGGCGGCGGCGTCTACGTGCACCTGGCCGGCGGCAATGCGCGCTTCAACTTTGTGCAGGCGTCCACGCGGGCCGTGCCGGAGCTGCCCGAGGCCAACGGCCTGGTGCGCGACTGGCGCCGCGACGGCAATACCACCCGCTTTGCTTTCTCCGGCTACTACAAGCCGTTCTTCCGGCTTGCCAATGCCGGCCAGTGCAGTGTGACCATCGATGGCAAGCCCGCCCGTGGCGTGCGCGAGAACAACACGCTGCGTTTCGATACTCAAGCGGTAAATGATCCGATCAATGTCCAGCAACAAGTCGAAGTCCGCTGCGGCGCCTGAGCGCGAGCGGCTGTTGCCGCCGGCGCTGGTCCTGACCTTTACCGCGATGGTGGGGGTGGGCCTGGCGCTGATGTTCCCGCGCGAAACGCTGCGCGAGCGCCTGCTTGGCCAGGGCCGTACGGTCGATGGCCTGACCGTGGCCTACCTGGAAGCCTGGTCGCGCGTGGCGCCCAACGACACCAGCTTCATGAGCGTGCTGGCCGAGCAGTACGCCCGCAGCGGCCGCCTGGACGACGCCGAGGCGATGCTGGCCCGCATGCTTGCCGTGCAGGGTCAGGACCTGACCGGCCAGATCCTGCGCACGCGTATCGAGATCACGCAGCAGCGCGCCTACGCGGCGCAACCCGATACGCCCGAGCGCGCCGAGCGCCTGGCGCTGATGAAGGACCTGCTCAAGCAGGCCACCACGGCCGACGCCATGCGCCGCTGGACGCTGGCCGACCTGCAGACGCTGGCCACGCAGTCGCGCCAGATCGGCGATGCCGATGCGGCCAACGTGCTGTTCCGCGTGTTGGGCAAGCGCGATCCGGCCAACGCCGACTTCTATAACAAGCAGCTTGCCAGCATCGCGCTGGCAGGCGGCAACTACCGCGATTCGGCGCAGGCGCTGTTCGACGCGCAGGCCCGCTCGAAGAACCTGTACGAGCAGCGCACGCTGTTCCTGCAGGCATTGCAGACGCTGCAGGCGGGCAACCTGCTGGACGATGCGCTGGTGGAAGCCGAGCGCCGTGGCGGCAAGCTGCTCGACGACCCCGAGGTGCTGCGCTACCTGACGAAGCTGGCGCTGGCCGCCAACAGGCCGGACGTGGCGGCAAAGTACGTGGAGCGGCTGCTGAAGCTGTCGGCCAACAAGCCGTCGGACGCGGCACGCTTCGCGCTGGCCGAATTGCGCCGCGAACAACTGAGCCGCGACGCGGCTGGGGCGCCCGCCGTGCGCCGCGTGTCGGACACCGAACCGTGGCTGGCCCGTGGCTACGTGTACCTGGACGGCCCGCGCGGCGTGTCCCGGCGCGAGCAGATGGGCGATTTCGGCATGCGCCGCGTGCACGCCGACGCGTCCACGGCGCCGATGCTGGCCCAGGCCACGCCGAAGCCAGGCCCCGGCAATCCGACCCAGGCCGAGGCACAGGCCTCCGCCAAGGATGAAGTGGCCGCTGCCGTGGCAGGGGGCAAGACCTTCAATGCCGACGACTACGACCTGGCGTATCGCGTGTTCCTGGCCGCCGGCAAGCTCGATCAGGCCCAGAACGTAGCGCAGCTTGCCGTGCGCAAGCTGCCCAACGAGCCGATCTGGCGCGAGCGCCTGGCGCAGGTCTCCGAATGGAACCGGCAGCCGATGATCGCGCTGCAAAGCTGGCTCGAATACGCACAGGCTACCAACGACGAGCGCGCGTGGAACAACGTGATGCGCCTGGCGCCGGGCCTCAACGACGACCGCGCCTACCTGGCCGCGCTGCGCCACCGCGCCACGGGCGGCAACCTGAAGGTCATCGACGAGGTGGTGGCGGCCTATGAACGGCTGGGCGAGCCCGAAGCCGGCATGGCATTCCTGGACGGCCTGGCCAACGGCCCCAACGGCCGGCAGGTGATGGAACGCAACGCCGACCTGGCCGAGCGCGCAGGCAAGGACGATCGCGCGTTCGAGATCTACGGCCAGCTGGAAAAGCGCTACGGACCGACGCCGCGCTACGCCATGAAGCGCGCCAACATGCTGTTCGTGCGCGGCCGCCTGAACCAGGCGATGGACGCGCTGCTGCCGGCGCGCAAGCAGGCCGGCCCGCAGGACCTGCTGTACTGGCGCACGTACACCGAGCTGGCTCGCCTGACGCAGCGCGAAGATCTGCTCAAGGACGGCTACCGGCAGATGATGCTGGCGATGGCCCAGACCCACGACGATCACTGCCAGCAGTTTCCGGCCGGTGCCGCGCGCAACGACTGTATTGCCGAAGTGCGCGATACCGAGGAGGCCGATTTCGCGAACATGGTGCAGTACTATGACCGTTCGCCGATCGACGCGGGACGTATTGCCGAGGCGGGCTGGCGCAAGAGCGGCAAGTTCGACCAGTTCCAGCTCGCCGTGTACTACTACACGCGTGCACACGCCTATCGCCGTATCGAACTGCTGATGGCGGACCTGACGCCGGCGCAGCGCCGCGAAGCCGAAGCATCGGCGCTGTTCCTGATGCGCCGGTCCGAGTACTGGCGTCTGACGGGCAATCGCGACCGCTCGCTGGCCGACCTGCGCGCCGCCGCCGGGCAGCCCGACGCGGACAGCGAGACCTTCGGCGCGCTGCTGTGGGCGCTGGTGGATACCGGCACCGACAGCGAAGTACGCGCGGCCATGCTGCGCCTGAAGCCCAGTGCGGAGAACGACCCGAACCTGTGGGGTGCGTACGCCGCGGGCGCCATGCGCTTCCAGGATGGCCGCACCGCGCTGCACTACCTGAACAAGATGCAGCAGGGCAAGCATGCCGATCCGCTCTGGCTGGGCCTGACCGCCGACGCGTACGAGGCCATTGGCCAGACGTCGACGGCGTGGCGCATCCGCCGCCAGGCATGGATCGAGCTGCACCACGCCTGGGGCGCTGGCGGCGAGAACTGGAACAACGCCGCCGAGCGTGAAGACGAGGACGACGCGCAGGATGGTCCCGTGCGGGCCGACCTGCGCCGCCAGCAGGTAGCGCTGGGCCAGGTGTTTGCGTCGGGCGATGTGTCGCGCAGCCTGGTGATCGAGATGCTGCGCCGCGACCGTGCGGAAGTGGCCGCGCGCCGCGTAGCGCCGGTCGATTCGAAGTCGACGTCGCAACTGGGCAACATACCGGGCCTGCCGCCGCTGGAGGTGGCACCCCCGGCCGCGCTGGTCGATGCGCAGAATCGTCGCCAGAGCCAGATTTCGGCTGCCAGCCGCGAAGTGGCGCTGGCATGGGCCATGTCGGCGGAGTCGAACGAACTGGCCCGCGCCTGGCTGGCGCGGCAGTACGCCAACCGGCTGCAGCGTCCCGCCTATGCCGAGATCGCGATTGCGCTCGATCGCAACGACATGGACCAGCTTGATCGCATCATGGAGCGCCAGGCTGGCCGCGTGCCCGTGACCAGCACGATCGAGGCCAACCGTCAGCTCGACCGGCTGTCCGCCGCGCAGACCCAGGCGTATGAAACGCAGGAACTGGCGCGCACCGACGATACGCTGCAACAGACGCTGGAAGACGCGCTGCTGTTCAATGCCATGGCGCTGGAGCCGCGCGTGACGTTCCAGCGGCAGAAGCCGCTCGAATACTACGAATACAGCCTGGCCGGCGGCGCGCGGCTGTGGGAAGGCTATGCGCTGAACCTGCGCGGTGTGTTCCGCGACCAGCGCTCGGCCGATTCCTCGCAGCTCGTCAATGTGCCCGGCACCGACCGCCGCGGCGAACTGGCGCTGACCTACCGCGACAGCCAGAAGAACTGGGTGCTCGGCGTGGGCCGCCGCGACGGCCTGCAGAGCTTCACCACGGCGCGGCTGACCGGCAACTGGAACCAGGAAGGCCGCGTCCAGTACACGGGTACGGTCGGCTACAACCAGACGGCCGACGAATCGGCGCAACTGCGTGTGGGCGGCATGAAGGATGTGGCGGAACTGGGTGCCACGTGGCGCCTGGGCCTGCGCGAATTCATCGGCGGCCGCGTGCAGTACAACCATTTCTACGGCCAGGACCGCACGGCGCTGGGCCACGGCATGGTGTTCGACGTCGAGGCCGGCTACCGTATCCGCACGCAGTATCCGGACTACACGGTGCGCATCGTCGGCACGCGCGGCATCTACAGCACCAATGGCGGCACGCTGTCGTCGACCATGCAGCGGCTGGTGCCGCCCGGCGACGACGAGGCAACGCCGGCGTTCTACATGCCGCAAAGCTTTACGCAGGCGGGCGTGCTGTTCGGCTTCGGCACCGACCTGATTGACGACTACACGCGCAAGTGGCGGCCGTTCATGGAAGCCGGCGCGCTGTACGACACACGCGCGGGCCACAACTTCCGTGGCCAGGTGGGTATTGCCGGGTCGGTGTTTGGCAACGACCACCTGTCGCTGTATGTCTCGCACGACACCGCGGCCCGTACCACGGGTACGCCGCTGACCGAAGTTGGCCTGCGCTATCGCTGGCTCTATTGATTTTTTCAAGATAACGAGGGGGATCTATGATGAACAGGACCAATACCCGCATGGGTCGGCTGGTGGCATGGTGTGGCGCGATCGGCGCCGCGCTGTGGCTGGCGGGCTGCGCCGTGACCGACGTGGGCCGTGCGCCGCAAATGGCCGCGGGCGACACCGTGGCCGTGCTGCCGATCGTGAACTACACGGAAACGCCGCAGGCCGGCCTGCGTGCCGAAGCCATCGCCGAGTCGCTGCTGAAGACCGGCGGCGTGGCCAACCTGAAGCGCTACCCGGCGGCCCTGAACCCGGAAACGCTGTTCGAGCCGGCCGAGCGTGAGTCGGTGGCCAAGGCGCTGGAATGGGCCCGTGGCGAGCGCGCACGCTACGCGCTGACCGGTGCCGTGCAGGAATGGCGCTACAAGGTGGGCGTGGATGGCGAGCCGGCCGTGGGCATCTCGCTGCAGCTGATCGACGTGTCCACCGGCCAGGTGGTGTGGTCGGCCACGGGCAGCAATGCCGGCTGGAGCCGCGAGTCGCTCTCCGGTGTGGCCCAGAAGCTGCTGCGCCGCCTGCTGGCACCGCTGATGCAGGGCTGAGCCAGGCGCTCGGAACAGGTTGTGTACGCGCATGCTTTCGGTGCGCGTGGATTTGAGTTGAATATAAGGACGGGTGACAAGCGTGGCTAACACCGCGGAAAAAACGCGCCAGGCAACTCGCCAGGGGCAAGGCATCGGCCTTGGCGGGCGCTATGCGCGCTGGCTGGCGCCCGCGGGAGGCGGAGCGGCGGCGGTGCTGGAAATGATCGTCGTGATGCTGGTGGCCATGGCCATTACGTGGGCGATCCTGCCGCAGAATCCGCTGCTGCTGGGCATGGGCTTTCCGTGGGCCTGGCTGCTGCCGGTGATCCTGGCGCTGCGCTACGGCACGCTGGTAGGCGTGGGCGCCGTGCTGATGCTGCTGGGCGGCTGGTTCTTCTTCGACGGCATTGGCAGCCATCACGAGGCGTTCCCGCGCATGTTCTTCCTGGGCGGCCTGTTGCTGGTGCTGGTGGCCGGGCAGTTTGGCGACGTGTGGAACACGCGCCTGGCACGGGCACGCGCCGTGAACCGCTATCTGGACGAGCGGCTGTCCGCGCTGACCAAGAACCACTACCTGCTGCGTATATCGCACGCCCGGCTGGAGAACGACCTGCTGGCGCGTCCGACCACGCTGCGCGACACGCTGTCGCAACTGCGGGCCGTGGCCTTGCAGGATGCGGCGCGCGGCGCCCGCATCGAACGCCTGGCCGGCGCGCAGCCGATGCTGCAGGTGGTGGCGCAGGCGTGCCAGGTGGAAGGCGCCGCGCTGTACGCGGTTGACGGCGAGACGCTGCTGCCTGAAGCCGTGGCCAGCATTGGCCCCGGCTTTGCGCTGGACATGAACGACCCGCTCGTGCGCCATTGCATCGACACGCGCGAACTGGCGCACCTGCGTACCACGGGCCTGCAGCAGGACGCGCAGACCCGCTACGTGGCCGTGGCGCCGGTGCTGGCTGGCTCCGACCGCCTGATCGGCGTGCTGGTGGTGGAACGCATGCCGTTCCTGTCGCTGACCTATGAAAACCTGCAGCTGCTGATGGTGCTGATGGGCTACTACGCCGATGGCGTGGAGCATGCCCAGGCCACGCACGGCATCCAGGAACTGGCGCCGGCCATTCCGTACGCGTTCGCGCTGGACTACGCGCGTCTGTCGCGCCTGCGCCGCGAGACCGGCATCGAGAGTTCGGTGGTGGCACTGGTGTTCGACCTGGACGAAGCGCGCGACGCGCTGTTCGAACAGGTGGTGCGCAGCCGCCGGGCGCTGGACGTGGCCTGGCCCGCGCGCGGCGCGCATCAGCGCGCCATGCTGACGCTGATGCCGCTGTCCGACAGCCAGGCCGTATCGGCCTACCTGGTGCGGATCGAGGACATGCTGCGTGCGCAGTTCGGCACCGATTTCGCCACTGCCCATATCGGCGTGTACACGCTGCCGGTGCCGGCCGCCGGTTCCGAAGAGGCGCTGGTGCGCCTGCTGCACCGCTGCCACCTGGACGGCAACGCCTCGGCATCGGTCATGGCCGGCGCGGCGTCCGATACCCCCTCTGGCGCGGCTCCGGCCGGCGGCCAGACGCAGGCGGGCTGACGCATGGGCAAGCTGACCATCGGCGGCACCGCCTCGCAGATCGCGGCACTGTACCTGCTGTTCCACGGCAGTACCGGCATGCCGCTGCTGCTGTCGTTCCTGGGGCTGCAGGCGCTGGCCGCCGCGCTGCTGGGGCTGGCCGTGTGGCGCCTGCTGCCGCGCCGCTTCCGCACGCCGTTCGTGTGGAGCTACGCCTACGTGGCGGCGTTCTGCTTCTTCGTGCCGCTGGGCGGGACGCTGGTCTGCCTGGGCAGCCTGCTGTTCTCGAAGCTGTTTCCGAGCCTGCGTAGCGAAGCCGGCATCGCCTCGGTGGCGCTGCCCGAGTTCGTCACGCACCTGATCCAGCGCGTGACGCACGGCGGCGGGGCGCGCCTGCGCGCCCAACTGGGCAATACGCGCGCGCCGCTGCCGGAGCGCATGACGGCGCTGGTGGCGATGCAGTCGATGCCCACGCGCACGGCCAGTCCGGTGCTGCGCGAACTGCTGGCCGACAGCACCGACGATATCCGGCTGCTGGCGTACGGCATGCTGGACGGTGCCGAAAAGCAGCTCACGCAGAAGATCCTGGCGGAACTGCCGCGCCTGGAGTCGGCGGACTCGCCGCAGGCCCGGCTGGAAATCAACAAGCGCCTGGCCGACCTGTACTGGGAACTGATCTACCAGAACCTGGTGCAGGGCGACGTGTACCGCTACACGGCCAGCCAGGTGGAACGCTACGCCAGCGCCGCGCTGGAGATCGACGACGGCAATGCGGCGCTGTGGTACATGCGCGGCCGTCTTGCTTTGTCGCGTAACGCGCCCGGCGAGGCGCGCGAGTTCCTGGGCCGTGCCGAGTCGCTGGGCTTCGCGCGTGAGCGCGTGCTGCCGCTGCTGGCGGAAGCCGCCTACCTGGAACGCGACTATGCCGCGGTGCGCCGTCTGATGGCGGCTTTCGACAGTCCTTCGCCGCTCCCGCTGGTGCGGCCCCTGCTGCGGTACTGGCAATCATGAGCGAAATACTAGTCAAGGGAACGTCGGCCGACGTCATGCTGCTGCTCGAAGGCACGTTCCCCTATGTGAGCGGGGGCGTGTCGAGCTGGGTCAACCAGATGATCCGCGCGTTCCCGGATATCCGTTTCGGCATCGTCTTCATCGGCAGCCGCCGCGAGGACTATGGCGACATGGCCTACCAGTTGCCCGAGAACGTCGTGCACCTGGAAACCCATTTCCTGTACGACTTTCCGCCGCCGCCGCTGGTGCATGGCTCCCCGGGCGACACGCACGCGTTCGACCGCGCGGATGAGCTGCACGAACTGCTGCGCGAGCCGGGCAAGGAAGCCGAGGCCGGCGCGCTGATCCGCGAGCTGATGCCGGCGCTGCGCGAGGGCGGGGCACTGTCCGAAGACGCGTTCCTTTACAGCAAGCGCGCCTGGGACACGATCACCGGGCAATACCGCCAGTTCTGCACGGACCCGTCGTTCACGGACTACTTCTGGACCATCCGCATCATGCACAAGCCGCTGTGGCAGCTGGTACGGATTGCCGACGGCCTGATTCCGGCCAAGGTCTATCACACGGTGTCCACGGGCTACGCCGGATTCCTGGGCGCGATGCTGCGGCATCGCAACGGCCGGCCGCTGCTGGTGTCGGAGCACGGCATCTACACCAAGGAACGCAAGATTGACCTGTTCCAGAGCCAGTGGATCCGCGATAACCGCAACATCTTCGAACGCGACATTTCCCAGATCAGCTACTTCCGCGAACTCTGGGTGCGTTTCTTCGAAACGCTGGGCCGCGTCTGCTACGAGGCCGGCGACGAGATCACCGCGCTCTACGAGGGCAACCGTCGCCGCCAGGTGCTTGATGGCGCCGTGGCCGACCGCACGCGCAACATCCCGAACGGCATCAACCTCCCGCGCCTCGCTGCGCTGCGCGAGAAGCGCGCGCCGGGTGTGCCGCCGGTGTTGTGCCTGATCGGCCGCGTGGTGCCGATCAAGGACATCAAGACCTTCATCCGCGCGATGCTGACCGTGGTGCGCGAGTATCCCGATGCCGAAGGCTGGATCGCCGGCCCCGAGGACGAGGATCCTGAATACGCGCGCGAATGCCGCAGCCTGGCCGAGAGTCTGGGCCTGGGCGACAAGGTGAAGTTCCTGGGCTTCCAGAGGATCGACGACCTGCTGCCCAAGGTGGGCGTGCTGGTGCTGAGCTCGATTTCCGAGGCGCTGCCGCTGGTGGTGCTAGAAGGATTCGCGGCGGGCGTGCCGTGCGTGACCACCGACGTGGGCTCGTGCAGCGAGCTGGTCTTCGGCCTGCCCGGCGACGACGCCGAGCTGGGCGCGGCCGGCGACGTGGTGCGCATTGCCGATCCGGCCGCGCTGGCCAGCGCGGCGCTGGGGCTGCTGCAGCATCCGGACCGCTGGCAGGCGGCGCAGGCGTCGGGCATCGCCCGCGTGGAAAAGTACTACACCCAGGAACAGATGGTGGGCAGCTACCGCACGCTCTATACCGAGCTGATGGAGATGCCGGACAACACGCGCCGCGAGCGGTCGCAAGGCCCGGCCAGGTGTCCGGTGCACCACGGGGCCCAGGCAGGAGGACGCTGAGATGGCAGGCATTGGATTCGAACTTCGCAAGATGCTCCGGCGGGACAGCCTGTCGGGCATGCTCAGCGCCTACGCCTATGCCGGCGTGATCAGCTCGGGCCCCTGGGTGCTGTCGATCCTGGGAATCCTGCTGATCGGCCTGCTGTCGATCGGCTGGGTCATCCCGGGTGCGCTGATCACGCAGTTCCAGGTGTCGGTGACGTACCTGATAGCGTGCAGCCTGATATTGACCGGGCCGATGCAGTTGTCGTTCACGCGCTTCACGTCGGACCGCCTGTTCGAAAAGCGCGCGGACCTGGTGCTGTCGAACTACCACGCCGTGGCGCTGCTGTGCACGGTGCTGGCCGGCGCCATCGGGCTGGCGTGCGCGTTCTGGGCCTTCGACGAGCAGTCTGTGCTGTACCGGCTGCTGATGATGGCGGGCTTCGTGATCATGAGCAACATCTGGATCGCGGCCATCTTCCTGTCGGGCATGAAGCAGTACAAGGCCATCGTGTGGACGTTCTTCGTCGGCTACACGATCACGGTGCTGGCCGCGCTGGCGCTGCGCTCGCACGGGCTGGAAGGGCTGCTGGGCGGCTTCGTGTTCGGCCAGCTCTGCCTGCTGGTGGGCATGATCACGCTGATCTACCGCAACTACACGAGCCACCGGTTCATGTCGTTCGAGGTGTTCCAGCGGCGCTTTGCCTATCCGAGCCTGATCGCCATCGGCCTGTTCTACAACCTGGGCATCTGGATCGACAAGTTCATGTTCTGGTACGCGCCGTCCACGGGCCAGCCCGTGATCGGCCCGCTGCATGCGTCGATCATCTACGACATTCCGGTGTTCCTGGCCTACCTGGCCATCATTCCGGGCATGGCCGTGTTCCTGGTGCGGATCGAGACCGACTTCGTGGAGTACTACGACGCGTTCTACAACGCCGTGCGCGGCGGCAGTTCGCTGGAACACATCGAGGACATGCGCAACACGATGGTGCAGACCATCCGCCTGGGCCTGTACGAGATCGTCAAGGTGCAGGCCATCGCGTCGCTGCTGCTGTTCGTGGTGGGGGGCTGGCTGCTGCGCCTGCTGGGCATCTCCGAGCTTTACCTGCCGCTGCTGTACGTGGACGTGATCGGCGCCAGCCTGCAGGTGGTGCTGCTGGGCGTGCTGAACATCTACTTCTACCTGGACCGCCGCCGCGAGGTGCTGCTGCTGACCGGTACGTTCGTGGTGCTCAACTTCGTGCTGACCCGCCTGACGCTGGAACTGGGCCCGGCCTGGTACGGCTACGGGTTCGCGGTGTCGCTGCTGATCGTGGTGGCGCTGTCGCTGTACCTGCTGGACCGCAAGCTCGACCGGCTGGAGTACGAGACGTACATGCTGCAGTGATGTGGATGGTCCGCCGCCCATGGTTTCGTTACGCCCGCAAGGCAGACGGCCGCCTGCCGGGCGTCTGCGGCGTGCCTGCAACACCGGGGGCGGCCACTCCCCTCTAATGTAGCCTCGACTAGCCATGGCGCGTTTCGGTAACATGACGCCGCCGCGCCAGAGACAGGCCGCTTGTCATCAGAGGGATGTAATGAGAATTGCCTCAGTAGAGGACGATGCCGCCCAGGCCGGGCAGATCCGGCAACTGCTGGAGGAGGCTGGGTATAGCTGTGCAAGTTTTGCAACCGGTGCGGCGTTCCTGCGCGCGCTGCGCGATCAGGCGTTCGACCTGATCCTCATGGACTGGCAACTTCCGGACACCAGCGGCTACGAGCTGGTGAGCTGGGTGCGCCAGCACTCTGGCCGACTGCCGCCGATCCTGTTCCTGACCAGCCGCATCGACGAAGCCGACATCGTCGCGGGCCTGAGCGTGGGTGCCGACGACTACCTGGCCAAGCCGCTGCGCCCGGCCGAGTTCGTGGCGCGCGTGCGCGCGCTGCTGCGGCGCGCCTATCCCGACACCGTGCATGACGACGAACTGATCCGCCAGGGCGACTACGTGGTGGACGCGCGCCGGCGCACCATCGCGCTGGCCGGGCAACTGGCCGACCTGTCGCCGCGCGAATTCGACCTGGCGCTGTTCCTGTTCCGCAGTATCGGCCGCCTGCTGTCGCGCGAGGTGATCGAGCAGGCCGTCTGGGGCCGCGCCATGGATGCCGGCTCACGCACCCTCGATACCCATATCTCGCGCCTGCGCATCAAGCTGGCGCTGCGCCCCGAACATGGCGTGCGGCTGACCTCGGTCTATTCGCACGGCTATCGCTTCGAGGCCGCCGGAGGCACGGACCTTGCCGAAACGGGTATCCGTTAGCCGCGCCGCTACCTTTTTCCATCGCCGCACCCGCGTCGAGTGGGCGCTGCTGCTTGCCGCCGTGGTGCTGGTCACGGCGCTGGTGGCGCGCCTGGACTGGTTCGAGCGCACCGACCTGGCGCTGCTGGATTTCTCGATTTCCAGCCAGCCGCACGCGCCGCGCAATGACATCGTGCTGGTGACGATCGACGACGCCAGCATCGGGGCGCTCGGGCGCTGGCCCTGGCGGCGCTCGGTGCTGGCGTCGCTGGTCGACCGCATCGCGGCCGACCGCCCGCGTGTGATCGGCCTGGACGTGATGCTGTCCGAGCCCGACATCCGCTACCCGGCCGACGATGTCGACCTGGCGCAGGCGATTGTCCGCGCGGGCAACGTGGTGCTGCCCGTGCTGGCCGAAGCAGGCCCGGTCGGGCCGGCGATGCGGCAGTCGCTGGAGACGTTTCCGGCCACGCGCGGCCATATCAACATGAGTCTCGACACCGACGGCGTGGCCCGCTCGGTCTACCTGCGCGAAGGCCAGGGCGATGACGATGTGCCGCCGGTCTGGCACTTTGCCGCCGCGATGGCGGCCCAGGGCCAGGCGTCGCCGCCGTCGCCGGAATCGTTCCGCCACGAGGCCGCGCGACACGTCGACAGCAGCGGGTGGGTGGGGCAGGACCGCCTGCGGATTCCCTTCGCGGGGCCGCCGGGCACGTTCTCGCGCGTGTCGGCGCTGGACGTGCTGTCGGGCCAGCCCGGCCCCGGCTTCTTCCGGGGCAAGTACGTGATCGTGGGCGCGATGGCCTCCAGCACCGGCGACACGTTCGCCACGCCGGTCTCGCATAACGGACGCGGCATGAGCGGCGTGGAAGTGCTGGCCAATGCGTTGCAGACGCTGCGCGACGGCACTGCCATCGTGCGCGTGCCCGAACTGGCGGGCTGGTTCGCCACGCTGCTGCCGGTGATGCTGGCCGCGCTGGCCGCCTGGGTGCTGACCCCGCGCGACGCGCTGATTGCCGTGGCCGTGCTGGTGGCGGCACTGATCGGCGGCAGCATCATGCTGGTGGGCAGCATGCAGCTCTGGTTCGCCCCGTCGGCCGCGGTGTTCGGCTGCCTGCTGGTGTATCCGCTGTGGAGCTGGCGGCGCCAGGAAGCCGCGCTGCGCTTCCTCTCGGAGGAACTGGCGCGGCTGGTGCGGGAGCCGGGCCTGCTGGGCGCGCCGGCACGGGTCGATCATTCGCTCGATGGCCGCATGCAGGCGGTCTACGACATGACGTCGCGGCTGCGCGACATGCGGCGCTTCCTGTCCGACGGGCTCGAAAGCCTGCCCGAGGCCACCGTGATCAGCAATCTGGACGGCGGCATCCTGGTGGCCAATCGCCGCGCGGTGGCCCTGGTGCCGGCCGTGCTGCACGGCATCAACGACCTGCCGCAACCGGCCGGCCTGGGCGGCCTGCCGAACGGGCACCTCGATGCCGGCGCTTACGACGATGCTTACGGCGGGCTCGACCGGCCCGGGCTGCCCGACATCATCGAGACGCTGTTCCCGGTGCCCGGCCCCGGGCTGGCCTACTGGGACGCGCTGTGTGACGCGCTGGACGCTGACGCGCCGGTCATGTCGTCATCGGACTCCCATGGCGTGGAGCTGGCCACCGAGGACGACCGCCGCTACCTGTTGCACGGGGCGCCGCTGCACGGCGAGACGGGCCGCCCGGCGGGCGTGATCGTCAGCCTGATCGACATCACGACCGTACGGCGCGCGGAACGCCAGCGCGAGCAGACGCTGCACTTCCTGTCGCACGACATGCGGTCGCCGCAGGCGTCGATCCTGGCGCTCATCGACCTGCAGTCGCGGCCCGAGCGGGCCTTGCCGCAGAACGAGTTGCTGCATCGCATTGGCGACCATGCGCACCGCACGCTGGCGCTGGCCGACGACTTCATCCGCCTGGCGCAGGCTGAATCGCAAAGCCTGGCGTTTGCCGAGGTGGACCTGACGACGCTGGTGCTCGATGCCACCGACGAACTCTGGGCGCTGGCCAAGGCGCGCGGCATCGACCTGCAGCTTGACCTGGACGGCGATGGTGTGACGCTGCGCGCCGCGCCGGCCTTGCTGGTGCGGGCCATCGCCAACCTGGTCAGCAACGCCATCAAGTTCAGTCCGGACGGAGCGCCGGTGACGGTGGGCCTGCGGCGCCTGGGGCCGTACATGGCCATCGAGGTGGCCGACCAGGGGCCTGGCATCGCAGCCGAGGCCCAGGCGCGCCTGTTCCGGCCGTTCAGCCGCGTGCATGCGGCCGGCAGCGATGCGCCGGCGGGTAGCGGGCTGGGTCTGGTCTTCGTGAAAACCGTGGCTGAACGCCACGGGGGGCGAGTGATGCTGCGCAGCGCGGCAGGCGAGGGCGCCACGTTCTCGATCTGGCTGCCGCTGCGTTCGCGGGCCGGGTGATGCGAGTCTGGTAACTCAGGTCAGGTGATTCGTACCTCGCCCGACACAATTGTTGGCAATCGGTTTTGAAAAAATTGCCTACGATCTGTCGGGCCACGGACACCGCATCCGATGGTCTTGGCGTCCGCGTCGTGCCCCGATGCGGACGCGCTTTTTTGGTCCCCGCAGCAGTTACTAGCCGTTACTTCGCCGTGCCCGGTGCAGGTACTGGCGTGGCTGGCGTCTCGGGCTTGGCCGTGGCATCGGGCGCCGCCTTGGGCGCGCTGCCTGCATCCGGCGCCGCCTTGCTGGCCGGTGCCGCACCCGCACCCGCACCCGGCGCGGCCGCAGGCGATTCGTCATCCTCTTCGTACGACGGCAGGGCGTCGCCGCCGCCGCTCAGCAGGTACTGCCGGCGTTGCGAGTAGGCGTCGCGCACGAACGCGTACTTGTCCAGCGCCGCCTGCGACAGCAGGTCCGTGGCACCCAGCAAGTTGGTCCGCGTGTTGATCACGTTGATGCCGAACATCGAATTGCGCCACGCCACATCGAAGTAGTGCGCCGGGTCCATGTAGATGCCGCCCAACACGCCCACGCCGTCACGGAACGAGCTCGGGCCGAACAGCGGCAGTACCAGGTACGGGCCCGAGGGCACGCCCCAGGTGCCCAGCGTCAGGCCAAAGTCCGTGTTATGGCGCGGCATGCCGGCCGCAGTGGCCACGTCGATCAGGCCGCCAAGCCCCAGCACCGTGTTGACCGCCACGCGCATCATCGTTTCCACGGCCTCCACGGGTTTGCCTTGCAGCACGTTGTTGGCAAAGTTGCCAACGTCCGAGAAGTTGTTGAAGAAGTTGGTCACGGCCATGCGCGCGGGCTCCGGCGTGACGAACTTGTAGCCCTTGGCCAGCGGCTGGGCCACATAGGTATCGGCCTTGTCGTTGACCGTGAAGACCACCCGGTTCATCGGCTCCAGCGGGTCCGCCGGGTTGGCATTGGGGCCCGTGGCGCAACCGGTGGCCAGCAGGGTCAGCGATGCCGCGGCCAGCGCGGTGGGAAACCGGGACGGGAAAGGCGCCACGGCGCGCGGGAGCAAAAGGCGGGAGAGCATGTCGAGACGATCGTTATTGTTCGGTGTCTTGTCGAGGAGGGCGGCGTGCCCCGGGGTTGCCGGGGCGTAACTGCCCGAACTGCGCTGGCCGGCGTCCGGCTGTCCGGTCTTCGGCCTATCGCCGGGACTTGCCAGAATCTGACCCTGTAGATTTATCGGCAGATTGTGCCATGGTCGTAGCCACCGTGAGTGGGGGGAGCGACGGCCCGAGCGGGTCGCCCCGGCCCGCCAACTCGCGGCGCGGCCGGCCCATCAGGATCGGCTGGAAGAACACGGCGCCAGCCAGCGTGCAGACCAGGGCCAGCGCCAGCAGCTTGCCCATGCTGGCCGTGCCCGGGTGGTGCGACAGCCAGAGGCTGCCAAACGCCGTGGCGGTGGTGGCGGCGCTGTACAGCACCGCGTGCGTGAGGCTGGACTGCAGCAGCTTGGTCTTGCCATGCCGCCACGCAATCACGTAGTAGATCTTGAACGCCACGCCAATGCCCAGCAGCAGCGGCAGCGCGATGATGTTGGCAAAGTTCAGCGAGATGCCGAACACCACGCACAGTTCCAGCGTGACCAGCCCCGAGACCAGCAGCGGGATCAGCGTACGCAGCACGTCGCTCACGCGGCGCAGCGTGATCCACAGCAGCACCGTGATCGAAATCACCGCCCAGATGCCGGCGTGGATGAACGCGGTCATGATGGTATCGGCCGACCCCTTGATCGCGATCGGGCCGCCCGTGGCGTCAGGCTGCACGCGGGCCATCACGGCGATGAAATGGTCGAGCGCGGCTTCGCGCGCGGCCTGGTTCTTCGCGCCCGGCGGCGGCAGCTTGGGGCTGATGTTGACCAGTGCCTGGCCATTGGGCGCCAGCCAGTCGCGCGCCAGCTCGGGCGGCAGCGTCTGCTGGGTAACGGGTTCGGGCTGCAGCGCACGCTGCAGCGTGGCCAGCGCCAGGCGCAGCGGCAGCGCCACGGCCAGTTCGGCGCGGTCGCGCATGGCGGGCGGCGCGTCGGCCAGGGCCTTGAGCGCGCGCGACAGGTGTTCGGCCGATTCGGCGCCGGGGCCGGGGTGATCCAGCGCGGCCAGCGACAACTGGCGCGACGTGTTGCGCAGCGATGCCACGCGCAGCGCGTCGGTGGCCGGCGACGACGTCTGCTGCGTCAGCACCGGCATCAGGCTCTTTGCCATGCCGGCGATGATGGCCAGCTTGGGCGCCTGGTTGTCGGGGATGAACGTCTTCAGCGTGACCACGCGCTCCACCTCGGGCAGCGCCTTGAGCTTTTTGGCAGTCGCCTCGGCATCCTTCAGCGTCGGGGCCAGTACCTTGATGTCGTCGGTGCCGGCCTGCGGCGCGTCCTTGAGCGCCAGCAGCGTGGCCATCGATTCGGAATGCGGGTCCTTCAGGTGCAGCGGGTCGAAGTCGAAGCGCAGGTGCGGCAGCAGCGGGGCGCCGGCAATCAGTACGCCCAGCACCCCCACCAGCGTGCCCTTGCGATGGCGTTCGAAGAACGAGTCGGCCGGCGCGAGCCACCCGAAGCCCGGCATTTCCTTCTCGCCCGGGGGCGCCAGCACGCGGATCATGGCCGGCAGCATCGTGAACGTGGTGGAGAACGCGATCATCATGCCCACGCCGGCGATCTTGCCCAGTTCGGCCACGCCACGGTAGTCGGTGGGCAGGAAGCAGAAGAATGCGGCGGCGGTGGCGGCAGCGGCCAGCGTCAGCGGCCCGGCCACGTCGCGCGCGGCCAGTGTCAGCGCCTGTTGCAGGTCGTCATGGTCGCAACGCTCGGCGCGATAGCGCACGCCGAACTGGATGCCGAAGTCCACGCCCAGGCCCACGAACAGCACGGCGAACGCCACCGAAATCATGTTCAGCGCGCCCACCATCACCAGCCCCAGCGCCGCCGTGATGATCAGGCCCGCGATCAGGCTGACCAGTACCGCTGTAATCAACCGTGCGGACCGCAGCGCCATCCACAGGATGCCGATCACCACCACCAGCGTCAGCACGCCGTTCAGCGCCGCCCCTTCGCTGACCGATGCGAATTCGTCGTCGGCCAGCGGCTGCGGGCCGGTCAGCCGCACCACGGCGCCATAGCGCTCGGCCAGCTTCAGTTCCGTGGCGGCGGCGCGGATGGCGTCGCTGGCGCCGGCGCCGGCTTTCAGGTCGCTGAAGTCCAGCACCGGAGACAGGGTGACGAAACTGAACGCGCTGCCGTCGGCATTGGGCTTCAGGCTGTCGTCGACCAGACCCATCCACGACAGCGCCGCCGGCTTGTTGGCCAGCACACCGTCGATGGTCCTGGCGCTGGCGCCCAGCAGCCGGTCCATCTCCGACAGCTTGATCTGCCCCAGTTGCAGCGGCAGGTTCAGCGTGGTGGTAAGCAGGTCGGACAGGCCGCGCAGCGTGGGATCGTGCGCCAGGTTGTTCAGCAGCGGCCGCGCCTGGCCGAGCTTGTCGGCCATGTCGTGGACGCTGGCAGTATCGGCGAACAGCAGGCCGTTGCGCTCGAAGAACGGGCCGGAGCCGGGCTGGCCCACGGCGCGAAAGCGGTTGGGCTCCTGCCGCAGAGCGTTGGCCAGTTCAGTGGCGGCGGCGTCGGCCAGTTCCTTGGCGGGCGCCTGCACCACGGCCAGGATCATCTTGTCGCGCTGCGGAAAGGCGTCGCTGATGGCTGCGTCGTTCCTGGCCCACGGTTCGTCCGATTCGAGCAGCTTGCTGATATCGGTATTGATGGCGAAGTTGCGCGCCACATAGACGCCGCTGCCAATCGTGAGCAGCATGACGATACCGATCACGAGCCAGGCGTGGACGGTGGAGAATTTGACGGTGCGAACCAGCAGCGGTCTGATCATGAGTCCTGAATTTTCAACACCCGGCGCGGCGGGGGCGCGCGGGCGGCACCCGGAGTATAGCGGTTGAAACGTGCACATTCCGCATGGCCGGCGGGCCGGGCCAACAACCCGATCCGCTATATACTGGCCCGACTGGCCAGCCCGGCCGTGTTGCCTCGATCAGTCATGAACCGTTACGGAATTCTCCCCGCCGCCCTCATCGCGCCCATTGCCGCGGTGGTCTTTGTCTCCACCGCACATGCGCAGGCCAACACCAGCGCATCGCCGGACAAGCTCGTGCAGTCCGCCGTCGAGGGCGTGATCGCCAAGATCAAGACCGATCCCGAAACCCGCGCCGGCGATCTTGCAAAAATTACCGCCGTCGTCCAGCGCGAATTCCTGCCCTATACCGATTTCGGCCGTACCACGCGGCTGGCGGTGGGCAATGCCTGGAAGCAGGCTACCCCTGAGCAGCAAAAAACGCTCCAGGACCAGTTCACGGCCCTGCTGGTGCGCAGCTACGCCGTGTCGCTGTCGCAACTGCGCGAGCAAAGCCCCAAATTCACCTACAAGCCCGCCAAGACCGGCAGCAGCGCCAACGACTCGGTAGTGGCCACGCGCGTGCTGAACAACGGCGACGAGATGCTGATCGACTACCGTCTGCAGAAGGGCGCTGACGGCTGGAAGATCTATGACATCAACATGATGGGCGCGTGGCTGATTGAGGTGTACCGCAAGCAGTTTGCCGATATCGTCGCGCGCGACGGTATCGACGGCCTGATCAAGTACCTCAACAATCACAACGCCCGGGCCTAACGCCGGCCGGCGTCGCGTTCCCAAAACAAAAACCGGGGCATGAAGCCCCGGTTTTTTATTGCGCCATTGCGTGACTGACGCTGGCTTTAGTGCACCTGTGCGGCCTGCACGGCCTCGGCACGGCTGCCCTGTGCCTTCTTCAGGTTGCCGATCTCGTTCAGCTTGATCTCAACGTGGCGCGAGAACACGTATTCGGCGGGACGCTGCTTGTCCAGCGGAATGTCCGGTGCCATGTCGCCCTCGGTCTTCACGCCGCGCAGGGTCACGGCCAGTGCCTTGAGCGGGTGCGAGAACGTGTCGGCCACTGCAGTGGCTTCGAAACCGCTGTGGACCATGCAGTTGGCGCACTTTTCGTAGTTGCCAACCCCGTAGGCGTCCCAGTCGGTGCCTTCCATCAATTCCTTGAAGGTCTTCACGTAGCCTTCGCCCACCAGGTAGCACGGACGCTGCCAGCCGAACACGGTACGTGCCGGGTTGCCCCACGGAGTGCACTTGTAGGTCTGGTTGCCGGCCAGGAAGTCCAGGAACATCGTGGACTGGCTGAACGCCCACTTCTTGCCGGCGTTGCCGCGCTTCAGGATGTCGCGGAACAGCTGCTTGGTCTTGCCGCGATGCAGGAAGTGCTGCTGGTCCGGCGCGCGCTCGTAGGCATAGCCCGGCGAGACGGTGATGCCGTCGACACCCATGGCCTTGACCGAGTCGAAGAACTGCGCCACGCGGTCCGGCTTGGCGTCGTTGAACAGCGTGCAGTTGATGTTGACGCGGAAACCACGTTCCTTGGCCATGCGGATGGCTTCGACGCAGCGGTCGTACACGCCTTCCTGGTTGACCGAGTGGTCATGCATCTCGCGGTCGCCGTCGAGGTGGATCGACCACACGAAGTACGGGCTCGGCTCGTACTGGTCGATCTTCTTTTCCATCAGCAGCGCGTTGGTGCACAGGTACACGAAGCGCTTGCGGGCGATGATGCCGCGCACGATCTCGGGCATGTCCTTGTGCAGCAGCGGCTCGCCGCCGGCAATCGACACCACCGGCGCGCCGCATTCGTCCACGGCTTCCAGGCACTCGGCCACGGACAGACGCTGGTTCAGGATGGGATCCGGATAGTCGATCTTGCCGCAGCCCGAGCAGGCGAGGTTGCAGCGGAACAGGGGTTCAAGCATCAGGGCCAGCGGGTAGCGCTTTTGCCCGGACAGATGCTTGCGTGCGATGTAGGCGCCTACGCGGGCGACCTGGAGAAACGGAATGGCCAAGGGGGTGCTTCCTGTCAGTTTCAGTGGATCGGTTCAGCCGGCCGCCGTATGGTCAACAAGCTGGGCGTCACTGATTTCAGTTGTTCTTCTGGCCCCTGGGGCCAGCGTTGCATCGGCCAGTTCGGCCGGCAGGCGGAATTGGGCATGTTCCTCGATGCCTTCCATGACCGATACATCGACCGGTCCAAGGCGTCGCAGGGCGGCAATGACATCTTCCACCATGTCCTCGGGTGCCGAAGCACCCGCGGTAATACCAACGACTCCGGCATCGCGGACCCATTCCGGGTCCAGCTCGCTGCCGTCGGCGATCAGGTAGCTCGGTACGCCGCTTTCCGTCCCGATTTCGCGCAGCCGGTTCGAATTCGAACTGTTGGTGGCGCCGATCACGAGAATGACATCGACATGCGCCGATAATTCCCGAACCGCGCTCTGCCGGTTTTGCGTGGCATAGCAGATATCGCGCGTACTCGGCCCCACCAGGTTGGAAAATCGCCGGTTGAGCGCCGCAATGATATTACGGGTGTCGTCCACGGACAACGTGGTCTGCGTGATATATGCGACGGGTGCGTCGTCGGGCAGGTCAAGTTGGGCCACTTCGGCCTCGTTCTGCACCAGCAGCACCTTACCCGGAATCTGCCCCATCGTGCCTTCCACCTCGGGGTGGCCGGCATGGCCGATCAGCACCACATGGCGCCCGGCGGCGGCGTACTGGCGGCCCTGGTTATGGACTTTGATAACGAGCGGGCACGTGGCGTCGATGGCGTGAAGCTCGCGACGCTGTGCTTCTGCGATCACATCGCGGGAGACCCCGTGGGCGCTGAAGATCGTGACGGCATCGGCGGGCACCTGGTCGAGTTCCTCGACGAACCGTGCGCCTTTTTGCCGCAATCCTTCCACGACATGCTTGTTGTGCACGATTTCGTGCCGGACATACACGGGGGCGCCGTGCTTGATCAGGGCGCGGTCGACAATGTCGATGGCTCGCACCACGCCGGCACAAAAGCCCCTTGGCTGGGCAAGTATCACCTGCATCGAGACGGCCCCCCGACCCTCTTGTGAAGATTCGAAGACATCATTTTTTTGGTATTCCGGCATCACTTTGCCGGTGGACGGTGGTTACTATATACCGGCTCGGATTTTTGCGTTGACGGCCCGTTGGCTGTCGCCAACAAGGTCAGTCCGGTGAAAATGCGCTGCCGGGCACTGGTATAACCACGGATTAACGTTCAACGTGCACGCAACGCCAACAGGGGATTTGAAATTCACAATTGCATTCTCGTGACAGGAGCCTCGGGCTTTCTGGGTTCTTCGGTCATGCGCCAGGCGCTGGAGCGCGGCTTCCAGGTGCGGGTGCTGGTGCGTGCCACCAGCCCGCGTGCCAACCTGGCCGGCCTGCCGGTGGAAGTGGTCGAGGGCGACATGCGCGATCCGGCGTCGATGGCGTGTGCCATGGCCGGGGTGCGGTACCTGTTCCACGTGGCGGCCGACTACCGGCTGTGGGCGCCCGATCCCGAGGAAATCGTCCGTTCCAACGTGGACGGCACGGTCACGACGATGAACGCCGCGCGCGACGCCGGCGTCGAGCGCATCGTCTACACCAGCAGCGTTGCCACGCTGCGCGTGGCGGGCGCCACGGGGCCGGTGGACGAGACAGCGGCCATGGCTGGCCATGAAGCCATCGGCGCCTACAAGCGCAGCAAGGTACTGGCCGAACGCGAGGTGGAGCGGCTGGTGGCCGAGGGCCTGCCGGCCGTCATCGTGAATCCGTCCACGCCCATCGGGCCGCGTGACGTACGCCCGACACCGACCGGCCGGATCATCGTCGAGGCGGCTACCGGCAAGATTCCGGCGTTCGTCGATACGGGCCTGAACCTGGCCCATGTGGACGACGTGGCGAACGGTCATTTCCTGGCGCTGGACAAAGGCCGCATCGGCGAGCGCTATATCCTGGGTGGCCAGGACGTGCTGCTGCGCCAGATGCTGGCGGACATCGCCGGCATGGCCGGACGCAAGGCGCCGACCATCGAATTGCCGCGCTGGCCGCTGTATCCAATCGCCCGGATCGCGGAAACCATCGCCCAGTTCACGAAGAAAGAGCCGTTCGTGACCGTGGACGGCTTGAAGATGTCGCAATACCGGATGTTCTTCACGTCGGCCAAGGCCGAGCGCGAGCTGGGATACACGGCCCGTCCGTACCAGGAGGCGCTGCGCGACGCGCTGGGCTGGTTCCGCGACAACGGCTACCTGAAGTAGCCGCGTCCTGCCGGACCGTGCACCTTCAGGAGCGCACCGGCGCCTGGGTGCGGCCTTTCCACTGGCCGCCCCGGCGCAGATAGAAGCGGCGCGCCGAATCGAGCGTGGCACCCAGGTAGAACAAGGCCGTTACCGGCAGCAGCGGCGCCAGCCAGGCCGGCTGGCGGTATTCGCGCAGCATCGGCCGGTAGCTGGCGGCCATCAGGATCCACGCCAGCCAGGCCGGCCACAGCGCCGCGCCGCCGGCCAGCGCCAGCAGCGGGGGCGCCAGGTACGTCAGGATCATGCCCAGCGTGGCGCCGGTCAGCATCAGCGGCGAGTAGTGCAACTGGGTGTAGGCGCTGCGCGCGATCATGTTCCAGAGGCTTTGCCAGTCGTCATAGGGGCGCAGCGACACGCTGTCGTCCGCCAGATCCAGTCGGATCGACCCGCCCGCCTTGATCTTCGCCGCCAGGCTGCAATCGTCGATCAACTCACCACGAATGGCCTCGAACCCGCCGATGCGCGCCAGCGCCGAGCGGCGTGCCAGCATGCAGCCGCCGGCCGCGCCGGCCACCTTGCTGCGCGGGTCGGCGACGCTGCGGAACGGATAGAGTTTGGCGAAATAGAACACAAATGCCGGCACGATCAGGCGTTCCCACCACGATTCGCAGCGCAGGCGGACCATCAACGACGTTAGATCGCGCTGCTCGTGCTCGGCACGGGCCACCAGTTCGGCAATGGTCTTGGGGCCGTGCCAGATGTCGGCATCGGTCAGGAATACGAAGCGGGCATCGGGCATGCGCTGGTCGGCGGCGGCCAGCCCTTCGGACTGGGCCCAGACCTTGCCGCTCCAGCCCGCCGGCAGGTCGCGGGCGCCGATCACGGTCAGCGCATCGCCCTTGCCGATCGATACGGCTGCCGCACGCGCGATGTCGGCGGTGCCGTCGGTGCTGTGGTCGTCCACGACAACCAGTTGCAGCGGGCCGGCATATTGCTGGGTCAGCACGCCGGTCACGGCCCGGGCGATCACATCGGCCTCGTTGCGCGCCGGAATCACGCCGATCACGGGCGGCCAGACGGCAGGCGAGGGGGAGGGGGCGGGCTTTTGCACGCGCCAGAATCCGGCGCGCGCGAACACCAGCACGCACCAGACCACCAGGGTCAGCAGGGACAATCCAAACAGCAGCATCATTCTTTATTTGATGAAACGTCGCGCCAGGCGAGCCAGCTTCGGGACTGTCACCGGCCGCACAAGCCGCGCATCATACCCCGCCATGCGCCGTTCGTTCTCCACCAGGCACAGGTCGATCATGGCGCCGGCCGACAGCGTCTGCCCCAGCGATTGCGCCGCGTTCATCGGAAAATTGGCGTCCTGCGCGGCGCCCTCGGCCTTGACGTCGATGCCCTTGGCCAGCCCAATGCGCTCGCGGATCAGGAACAGCCAGACGCGCGCCACCTTGAGCGCAAACGCCGGGCGGCGCCACCACGGCAGGCTGGCGCGATACCAGGCTACCCAGTTGGCAAAAAACAGGATATGGCGGCCTTCTTCCTGGATCACCGGCTCGAACGTTTCCACCAGTTCGGCCGGAAAGAAGCCCGATTCCTTGGCTGCCGCAAACAGCCCGAACGCGGCAAAGCTGTCGATGCATTCGCTGTAGCCGGTCACCAGCCAGCCCCATTCCGCGTCGGCCGGCGGCAGGTATTCGGGCTCGGGCGCCAGCGCGATACCGTACGCCTCCACCAGCTTCGACAGCACCACCTTGTGGCGGGCTTCCTCGTCGCCATCCATTTCCAGCGCGCTGCGCAGCAACGCGTTGTCCTGGCGGCTGGCAAAGCTCTGCACGCGCACCGACGCGCGGCCTTCGGTCTGCACGGCAATGTCCCAGATCGGCAGCGAGGTCACGCGCTTGAGCGCATCGGGCGGCAGCCTGGGCCAGTCGATGACCGACGGTTTGTAGGGGTTGTGGGTTTGCAGCAGCATGTTGCAGAACATGCGTAGGTGCTCGGGAGAGCCGATGCGTACCGGCCCGTCGAGCGGATCGGTCCAGTTGCGCATGGCGTGGTCGGCCTGTTCGATCGCAACGCGGGCCACCGTGGCAGCTACCGCCGCCGCGCGTGCCTCACTGGATTGCGGGTTCCACGCGGCGCGGGCAGCGGGCAGGCTGTCCACTTCGCCATCGATTTCGAATGCTTTTTTCATTGGCGCTCCGGGCAGGGGTAGCGGCAGCCATTGTAGCCAGCCGGGGCGATTGGTGCAGCAAGGGGCAGTCCGGCACAGGCCGGGCAGTCAGGGGAGGGTTGTGGGCGGATGACCGGCGCGCACGCCGGTCATCGCAAAGGGTTTCCGGGCTGGTTCAGCGCACGTGATGCGCGCGCTCCGCCGGGCCGGGGGGTTGACGGTGCCATTCCTGCGCGATGTCCGGAAAGACATCGATTTCGCCACGGACGATGTTCTCGATCGTGGCGCAAATCCCTTCGGTACCACGTGGCCCCACGCAGACGAGGCTGCGCGGATGGTCCGAATGGGCCGGGATGGCGTACACATGCATGCCCTCGCGATAGAGGGGATGCTGGGTCAGCCGCTCGTTCAGGATTTCGACAAAGCGGCTGGGGCTGACGGTCGGCTTGTCCATCGCTTTTCTCCCTTAGGGATTTCCAGCCTATGGTGGGGACCGGCCATGTTCAAGCGGCCTGATGGTGCTTCAAGCGCTCATTGGGTCTCATCGTCACCGAATGTCACGCATATTCACGTATCGCAAAGATCAGTGATGCATTCGGGAGGTGCCGGCGTCGCTTGTGATGCGGCGTCCGTCGAGCATGCCGTTGCCGGCGGCCCAGCAGGCGGCTTCGGCTTCGGCGTGGGAGGGGTAGTCGGTATAGGCTTCAATGGTGCTGTCGCAGTCGGCGCCGCCGCATTTCTCTTCGACGACGATGCGCCAGGTGTAGCGCCCTGGCGGATCTTCCAGCACGTGCATGACCAGGGTGCGGCGGTGGTCGGACAGGGACATCGGATGGGTGGCCATGAAACTTCTCCCGTGGGGCAGGGGCCCGGTGGACTTTCAACATAGCACCGGCGCACGGCAATTCCAGCAGGAATTGATGCGGTGCGGCGTGCCCGGCCTTTGCGCGGTGCATCCGGGCTGATATTGTGTGTGCCCTTGGGTTTCCAGGTGCCAAAATGATCGCTTCCACCCCCCTTGCCGACCGCATTGCCGCCTTGCTGGCGCACTTCGACACCGCCGTGCTGCCGGCATGGACTGGCCCGGGCTGGAA
This sequence comes from Cupriavidus pauculus, assembly GCF_022179805.1. Classification (GTDB taxonomy): domain Bacteria; phylum Pseudomonadota; class Gammaproteobacteria; order Burkholderiales; family Burkholderiaceae; genus Cupriavidus; species Cupriavidus pauculus_E. The sequence goes on from NZ_BPUO01000005.1 coordinate 253,918, forward strand.
TGCGTCGACGGCGCTGGCCCACGAGGCGCTGGAGGCTGCCAGCGGCCAGCCGCTGCCGGACAAGCGCTATCGCACCATGGCCTGCGCGCGCCAGCTCTACGTGTTTGCGACGATGGGCAACCTGCCACATGCCGCCACGCTGTTCGATTCGCTGGTGCGGCATTTTGGCGATGGCGCGGGCGGGTGGATCTACAGCATCGACGCCCAGGGCGCGCCGCTCGACGCCACGCGCGACCTCTATACCCATGCCTTCGTGGTGTTTGCCTGCGCGCACTACTACCGCGCCAGCCAGGATGCCGCGGCGCTGGAGACCATGCGCCGGACCATCACCGTGATCGAGCAGCGATTTGCCGACGGCAACGGCCTGTATCACGCGGCATTGGCCAGCAACTTCGGCACCAACGACAGTGGCGTGCTGCAGAACCCGATCATGCACCTGACTGAGGCGTATCTGGCAGCCCTGGACGTCGCGGGCGAACCCTGGCTGGCGCAGCGCCTGAAGACGCTGGCCGACGCCGTGCACGGCAACTTCGTGGACCCCGCCAACGGCTGCGTGGCGGAGTTGCCGCAGGGCACGCCGGGCAACCGGATCGAGCCGGGGCATCAGTTCGAATGGTATTCGCTGGTCATGTCGGCGCCGGCGCTGTTTGCCGATGGTCCGCTGGCCCAGGCGTTGCCGCGTGCGTACGCGTTCGCGCGCCGCCATGGCGTGGCCGACGGCACGCTTGGCGTGTGCGCCGCGCTGGACGGGCAGGGCGCGATGCAGGATGCCACCGAGCGCATCTGGGCCCAGACCGAATTTGCGCGCGCGCTGATGACCAAGGCCGTCGCCGATAACGACGCGGCGCTGCTGGCCGAACTCGAAACGTGGATCGACCGCTTTCAAGCGCGCTTCCTGCATGCCGGGGGATGGTACGAGTGCCTGGCGCCAGACGGCGCCGTGGTGCGCGCCGAAATGCCGTCGACCACGCCTTATCACCTGCTGACGTCCTGGCAGGCGCTGCGCAAGCTGCTGCCGGCAGGCTGACCGGCGCGATATCCGTCGCTATTAGTCGATACGCGAGCGCAGGTCGCTCTTGCGGATCAACTGCAGCAGCGTGTCGGCCGGGCGGGACAGCCGCCGCGCGGCCAGTGTGATGAATTCCACATCGGGCAGCGCCGGCAGGGCATCGACATTGACGGGCGGCACCAGGCCGCCACCGGTCAGGTTCTTCGCTCGCACCGTGATGCCCAGCCCGCCGCGCGCGGCGGCGATGCAGCCCGAGTGACTGCTGCTGGTGCAGACCACGCGCCAGCGCCAGCCGGCCGTGGCCAGCGTATCCAGCACGACCGAGCGCGTGACGCTGGGCTCGTTGACGAGGATCAGCGGCAGCGGTTGGCCCACATCGACCACGGTGCCAGGACGCGCCAGCCATTCGAGCTGGCCCCGAAACAGTGGCACGCCACGCCGCTCGCCTTCACGCCGCTTGCCGACGATCAGGTCGAGCGTGCCCGCTTCGATCCATTCGTAGAGCTTGCTGGTCATGCCGATCGTGATTTCGAGTTCCACGTCCGGATGGGTGGCGCGAAAGGCGGCCAGCACGTTGGGCAGCGGGCCCTGCGCCAGGTCTTCGGACGTGCCCAGGCGCACGCTGCCCTGCAGCCTCGGCGCGCTGAACTGCTGCTCGGCGCGGGCCAGCGACTCCAGGATCAGCCGCGCGTGAACCAGCAGGGCCTCGCCGTCGGGCGTCAGGGCCAGCGAATGGGTGTCGCGCACGAACAGCCGGCGGTTCACGCTTTCTTCCAGCCGGCGAATATGGTCGCTGACCGACGATTGCGATAACCCGAGCTGGCGGCCGGCATCGGTAAAGCTGTGCGCCGTGGCCACGGTGGCGAAGGTTCGGATCCAGACAGGATTGAGCATCGGGGCATTGTCATCGGACTATCCGATAACAGTCAATATAGGCAGAGGGGTTCCCGATGGGGCCCATGGTGCGTACCATTCAGCCATGTATCCGGGTTTCCCCGGATCGCAGCGCCCCCCAGATCCCCGAATGAATACCGCAACACCCTCCGCCGCCCCCGATAAGGCTTTTTCCCAGAAAGCCATGTTGTGGATCGTCTTCGCCGGCTTTTTCATGCAGACGCTGGACACCACGATCGTCAACACCGCGCTGCCGTCGATGGCGCACAGCCTGGGCGAGAAGCCGCTCGACCTGAAACCGGTGGTGGTGGCCTATACGCTGACCATGGCGATGCTGACGCCGGCGTCGGGCTGGCTGGCCGACAAGTTCGGCACGCGGCGCGTGTACTTCACCGCGATCCTGATCTTCGTGCTGGGATCGGTCTTCTGCGCCACTGCCCATACGCTGCCGCAACTGGTGATCGCGCGGGTGCTGCAGGGCGTGGGCGGGTCGATGCTGCTGCCGATCGGCCGGCTGGCCGTGCTGCGCAATATTCCGGGCGAACAGTACATCGCGGCGCTGGCGTTCGTGTCCATCGCCGGGCAGGTCGGGCCGATCTTCGGCCCGGTGCTGGGCGGCTGGCTGGTGCAGAGCGCGTCGTGGCACTGGATCTTCCTGATCAACGTGCCGGTGGGGATGGTGGGCCTGTTCGCGGTGCGCCGTTATCTGCCGGCGGGCGAGGCCGGCGTGGCGCCGCCGTTCGACTGGATCGGCTGCGGGCTGCTTTCGCTGTGCATGGTCACGTTTTCGCTGGCGCTGGAAAACGGCGCGCACAGCCCGTGGAGTGCGCTGCTGGCCGCCGTCAGCATCGCCAGCGCGCTGCTCTATATTCCACACGCCCGGCGTCATGCCACGCCGCTGTTCCGGCTGGCGCTGTTTCGCGAGCCCAACTTCAGCGTGGGCCTGATCGGCAACCTGGTGTGCCGTATCGGTTCGGGCGCGGTGCCGTTCCTGCTGCCGCTGCTGTTCCAGCTGCAGCTTGGCTATTCGCCGCTGCACTCGGGGATGATGCTGCTGCCGGTGGCCATCGCCGGCACGATTTCCAAACGGTGGATCGTGCCGCTGGTGAACCGCTTCGGCTACGACACGTTCCTGCTGGTCAACACGGTGATCGTGGGCGCGTCGATTGCGTCGTTCTCGGCGATGTCCCCGGGATGGCCGCTGGCCGTATCGATCATCCAGCTGGCCATTTTCGGCGCCGCCAATTCGATGCAGTTCGCCGCGATGAACAGCGTCACGCTCAAGGGCCTGACCCGCGAGGACGCCGGCAGCGGCAACAGCCTGTTCTCGATGGTGCAGATGCTGGCCATCGGCCTGGGCGTGACCATCGGCGGCGGCCTGGTGAGCCTGTTCTCGGCCCAGTTCGGCGTCGCGGCACCGGCCTACCGGCTGGCCTTCCTGTCCGTGGGCATCATCACGCTGCTGTCGTCACTGGTCTTCCGCCGGCTCGACGCGGAAATCCTGAACCCCAAAAGCGTGAAGCGGGCGGCGATGCAGGCGCGCTGAGGGTGGCTCAGGACGCCGACGGCGGCCAGCCGTCCCGGCCGACCAGGTCCATGAACCACTCGTGCATGGCGGAGTCCTGTACCGAGTATTCGCCCCGGGCCGACTTCCACACCAGCGCGGGCGTTCGGTCGCGCAGGCTATCCAGCGCGGCCTGTACTTTCTGCGGCGACACCGTCATACCCGGGCAGCGCTCACGGTAGAACGCGAGCGCTTCGCTGTCGTAGGGCCGGAAGTCGCGCCCCACGGCCAGCATGCGCCACATCACGGCCTGTTCCAGTGGCCGCAGTCCAAGGTAATCCGATTGCATCTGCGTGGTGTCCTGCGCCTGGCGCTTGCGCGCCGCTGCCAGCACACGCAGCTCGAACCGTTGGCCGTTGTCGGCTTCCAGCGGATTGAGGGTTTCGCCAATCGCGGCGTGAAAGAACTGCGGCCGGTAGCCGAAGCGCTGGAAGGCGTCGAGCAGGGCCAGATGGTCCACCGGTTTCAGCTCGGGGCGCTGCTGTTCGATCAGGGCGGTGACGTGGTCGACGTAGCTTTTGCCCAGCGTGGGCATCTGGTGGATCGACGATCCGTAGAACGGTGCTGCCGTGGAGTTGACCAGGCGCAGCAGCTTGTCCCGGTCGGAGCCGGACATCACGAGCATCAGCGCGACGGTCTCGGGCGTATTCATCTGGTCGCGCGCCGCTTTTAGTGCCGCCATCACGGCTTCGCCCGCCTCGCTGGTCAGCGCGTGCTGGGCCTCGTCGATCAGCAGCGCGACGGGTTTGCCTGATGCGCGATGCAGCGCCTGCAACGCCTGCGGCAGCGTGGCGCCATCGATCCTGCCGATTTTCGAGGTGTCGATCTTGAGCGTGCCGGCAATCGTCACGCTTTCCACGCCCGCATTGCGGGCGGTGCGCGCCACCACGCCCTGATGTTCGTTCAACGCCGCCGAAATGCCGTCGGCAATCAGCTCGCCGGGGTCGCGCCGCTGGTCGGACCAGAGATCGACGTAGATCACCAGCACCTGCCGCGACTCCAGCGCGGGGCGCAGGTCGTGCTGCAGGAACATCGACTTCCCGGTGCGCCGGGGTGCCGCCAGGAACAGGCCGTTCTGGGCGTCGCCGAAGATCGCCTGCCCCAGCAGTTGCGTTGCCAGTTCGGTGGCCAGGGTGGGGCGGCTGAAGAAGCGCATCATTTATCCGGAATTATTTCGATTCGGATAATTTATGGAAATCGGGATAAAAGTCAATAATTGGGTCGCGGAGATCGCCAATAAATGATGTATTAGGCGCTTTTCTGGTTAGTCTTCGACGCCGTTTTCCCGCAGCATCCGGTCGCACTCGTCGAGCATGTCGTGGGCGAAGGCGGACTGGTAGTTGGGGTCCAACGCTTCCATCATCTCGTGCGATGCGTAGAGGCCGGCTTCGCGAGACAGCGTGGCGGCCAGTTGGCGGGCCAGTTGGTCGCTGAGCTCCGACAGCAGGCGGCGCTCGGACAGCGCAAGCTGCAGCTTCGAGCGCGACAGCCAGTTTCCTGCCAGCGTGGCGCCCTGGCCATCGGTCATCCACTGGCCGTGCTCGTAGAACGCCGACAGCCGCTCGGCCATCAACGCGAACATCAGCGCCTTGCGGGTGTTGAAATCGATGCGGGGCGGCGGCGAAGCGGGAATCATGTGAGAAGGATCTGATGGACAGGGCGCGCCATGGTAGCGCACCCGGTCATCTCGTCAGGCGAATCGGGCTTGCAGCCAGTCGCCGATGTCGGCAATTTCTTCCAGGCAAACCGAGTGCGGCATGTTGGTGTACGCGTGCCACGTCACCGGCTGGTCGCGCTGGACAAGAAAATCGCGGGCGCGGGTGCCCAGCGCCATCGGCACCACTTCGTCGGCCGTGCCGTGTGCGGCAAAGACCGGCGTGTCCGCATTGGCCGGCGTGGTGCCGGCGGCGATCAGTTCGGTGGACGGAATATAGGTGGACAGTGCGATCACACCGGCCAGCGTTTCGGGATGCGTGAGCGCAGTGGTGTACGCGATGGCGCCGCCTTGCGAGAAGCCCGCCAGGACGATGTTGCCGGTGGAGATGCCTCGGGCGTTCTCCCGCTCGATCAGCGCGCGGATGGCGTCGCGCGACTGCTCGATGCCGGCAACGTCGGCCTTGCGGCCTGCTTCGTCGAGCGAGTAGATGTCGTACCACGCGGGCATCACGTGGCCGCCATTGCAGGTGACCGGAATGGCTGGTGCATGCGGAAAGATGAACCGTACCGCCACGGTATCGGGCAGGCCCAGCTCGGGCACCACGGGAACGAAGTCGCTGCCGTCGGCGCCCAGGCCATGCATCCAGATCACGGCATGGGTCGGATTGGGTGCAGTTTCGATGTCGATGGCGGGCAGCAAGCTCATGGCCGTTCCTGTGGATGCGGGAAAGCGGCCAGTATCGCACGGGCGCTTGCGCGTCCGTGCGACGACCTGGCATCAGCCATCGATGGCGGAGTCGGGGTAGGTTCAGGCGGCCGAGGGCACGATCGGGATCGTGGACAGTCCCGGCGCAATGCGGGCGGGTGCCGTCTGGAATTGGGGCGTGTCGGCTGGCGGCGACTGCGCAAAGCGCCGGTCGGCCACGCCTTCCACGCCGGTGGCGTGTACTTCCTCGAGGAAGGCGATCATGTTGCGGTAATAATCAACTTGCATCTGCGCTTCAAGCAGGCGACGTTCTGCCTGGAAAAGCGTCAGCCTCATGTCTTGCAGTTCCTTCTCGGCGATCTTCTCTGGCGTCGGCGGACTGAACAAGTTTGCAAGCGAACGCATGGCAGTTACCTCCCGGGGCTGTCGTACGGCTGATGAGTCATTCGGTTTGTGCGCGCCATGCCGTCAAATATAGACGATTCGGCGCAAGGTACACGATGGGTCACCATGGCCGATGTGGGGTCCCCCACAAGAACGATTGCCGTCACCCGAACGGTGGAGTAGATTGACCGCCCATGAGCCGGGAATTGCCGCAAGGCAAGCCCCGGCTTTGTCTTTGGCCGGACGCTCATTGTCCTTTTTACCTGCCCCCATTTTTCGGACTTGCCGATTGTGGCGAAAGCTGCCGTTTGAAACTGTTATCACCGGCCGCCGCTACAAAATTCTGCCGTCGGTAAAAAAACCACAAGGCGTCAACATCGTGCAACAGCCGGCCGCGCCATGCGCCAGGCGTCGATGACAGCGCGATGACGAGCGGCACGACCACGCGGTTAGAATGCTGCGCCGGCGTCCCTTTCGCGCCTCCGACCCATCCAGCCTGCCCCCCGACGTGTTCGTACTTTCCGCCGTGTACCGGCGTCTGCTGCCGTTCCTGATCGGCCTGTGCCTGTTGCTGCCCGCGCTGGCCGGTGCGGCGCCGGTGCGCGTGGTGGTGGTGGCGTCGCAGACCCATCTGCTGCCGGCGGCGGCCGAAGCGTTTCGCGCCGCGCACGGTAGCGGCGTGGCGGAATTCACCTTCCCGACAACCGCGCCCGATGCCGAGGTGCTGTCCCGGGCCGACGTGATCGAAGCGTGGTTCGTGCCCGGCGCGGTGCTGCGCCAGATGGCCCCGGGCGTGCAGCGAGCGCAGGCTCGGGGCGCGTTGATCCTGGCCACGCCTGCCGAGACAGCCGAGGCGAACTGGCGGGTTCGCGTCGATGCCACGCGCAACACCGCCGCCCAGGCTTACTGGGATGCCGGCGGTGTCGACAATCTCGCGGGCTTCCTGGCCTATGTGGTCGCCGCGCGGCAGCAGGCGGCCGGCGTGCCACCCATCGCCGTGCCACCGGCCAGGCCGGCACCGGCTGCCGGCATCTATCATCCGCGCGCATCGCAACCGTTTGCGTCGCTGGCCGACTACCTGCGCTGGTATCGGCGCGACGGACGCGACGGACGTGTTGGCGCCGATGCGCCATTGGTCGGCATATCGTTCTACGCCACAAACTACCGCCAGCGCGACCTGGCCCACGTGGACGCGCTGGTGGATGCGCTGGAACGGCAGGGCATCGGCGCCGTGCCGGTGTTCGGATGGCCCATCTCCAGCCTCGATGCGTTGCTGACGCAGGATGGCGCCACGCCTTTGCGCGCGCTGCTGGCGCTGAACCTGACGATTCCACGTGCCGAAGACAAGGACTGGCTGGCCCGCCATGGCCTGCACACGCTGAACCTGATCGCCACGCGCGACAGCGCGGCGGCATGGCGTGCCGATGTGCGTGGCATTGGTGGTGATCGCCTGCCGTTGCTGCTGACCGCGCCCGAGCGCAGCGGCGCCACCGAACCGATCCTGTTCGCCACGCAGGAAGACAGCGATGGCGCCAAGGCCAGTGCCGCCGTGCCGGAGCGTGTCGACGCGATTGTCGCGCGCGTGCGTCGGTGGATCGCGTTGCAGGACAAGCCGGCCGCCAGCAAGCACGTGGCGGTGCTCTACTACAACAACCCGCCCGGGCGCGGCAATATCGGCGCGAGCTATCTGGCCACGCTGCCATCGCTCACGGCGATTCTGCAGCGGCTGCGCGCGGCCGGCTACGACACCGGCCAGGCATTGCCCGATACCGCCACGCTGACTGCGCTGCTGGAGGCCAACGGCCGCAATATCGAGACCTGGTCGCCCGGCGAGCTCGACCGCATGGTGCGCGCGGGACACGTCAAGCTGCTGCCGCTGGCGCAGTACCGGCGCTGGTTCGATGCGCTGCCGGCGCCGTTCCGGCAGGCGGTGCTGCGTGCCTGGGGGCCGCCCGAACGCAACCCGCTGATGCTGGCGCGCGATGCCGATGGCCAGCCCGCTTTCGTCGTGCCGGGCCTGTTCTTCGGCAAGGTCTTCGTCGGCCCGCAGCCGCTGCGCTCGACCTTTGCCCGGGCGATGGATGCGTCGCACGACACGATCACGCCACCGCCGCATTCCTACGTAGCCGCCTACCTCTGGTACCGCCATGGGTTTGGCGCCGACGCGGTGGTACACGTGGGGCGCCATGGCACGCTGGAATGGCTGCCGGGCAAGCAGGTGGGGCAGTCCGGCGACGATGCATCGGAGGTTCTTCTGGGCGATTTGCCCAATGCCTATCTCTATATTCAGGACGGTGGCGGCGAGGCCATCCAGGCCAAGCGTCGCGGCGCCGCGGTGCTGGTCAGCCATCTGGCCCCGCTGCTGGCCGCGGCCGGGCAACCCCCGGTACTGGCATCGCTGGATGAAGCCATCGAACAGGCCGACGCCACACGCGAAAGTGCGCCCGAGTTGTCCGCGCAATACCGGCGACAGGCGCTGGAGCAGATCCGCACGCTGAAGCTGGACCAGCAACTGGGCCTGGACGCCAATGCGCCGTGGGACACCATCGAGCCAGCCATCCACGCGTTCCTGCACAAGGTGGAAGCCGAGCCGATGCCGCTGGGTATCCACGCGCTGGGCCAGATGCCTCGGGACGCTGACCAGCTCGATGCGCTGGCCATGATGCTGGGCGCCCAGGTCAAGACCGACGCGGCACGGCTGCATGGCTGGGCCGCCGACCTGCTGGCCGGACGCGAACCCACCACCGCCAGTGACGCTGAACGGCGCGCACTGGCCGCCGGCCGCCAATGGCTGGCGGATCTGCGCGCGTCGCCGCAGGCGGAGCTGGACGGGCTGGTCACGGTGCTGTCGGGCCGCTACCTGCCAAGCGGCCCGCTGGGTGACCCGGTGCGCGTGCCCGACGGCCTGCCCACGGGCCGCAATCTGCACGCGTTCGACGGTGCCCGGATTCCCACGCGCGCGGCGTGGGCGCTGGGCAAGCAGATGGCGGGGCAGACGCTGGACCGCTTCCGGCGCGAGCACGGCAAATGGCCGGATACGGTATCGATGGTGCTCTGGTACGGCGAAACGGAGCGGCACCAGGGCGCCATGGAAGCCGAGGCGCTGTACCTGATGGGCGTGGAGCCGGTCTGGAACGCGCGCGGCACGGTGGAAGACGTGCGGCTTATTCCCGATGCCGAACTGGGCCGGCCGCGCATCAATGTGCTGCTGACGACTTCCGGCATCTACCGCGACGGGTTTGGCGACAAGATCGCCTTGCTCGACAAGGCCGCGCGGCTGGCCGCCGCTGCCGGAGAAAATGCAATTAGCCGCCATGATCGGGACGTCGCCGCAGAGTTGGGCCGGCAGGGCGTGGACCCGGAACAGGCCAGCAGACTGGCCAGGGCGCGCGTATTCGCGGCCAAGCCGGGCAACTATTCCATCGGCGTGCAGCAGATGGTCGAGCAGAGCCGTGACGCGCAGGGGCCGCCAGACGCGCTGGCGCGCCAATACCTGCGCTACATGAACTTCGCCTACTCGGCCGACGGCTGGGGCGAATCGGCGCCGGGCGCGTTGTCGAGCCACCTGAAGTCCAACCAGGCGGTGCTGTTCTCGCGCGCCAGCACGCTGTACGGCGCGCTGGACAACGACGATACCTACCAGTACGCGGGCGGGCTGACTGCCGCCACGCGCGCGGTCAGCGGCACCGCGCCGCCGCTGTGGCTGCACAACCTGCGCCGAGCGGGCGAAACGCAGACCGTGGATGCCCGCACTTGGCTGGCCACCGAGCTCAACGCACGGCAGTGGAACCCGAAATGGATCACCGCGATGCAGCGCTCTGGCTACGCCGGCGCGCGCGAGATGTACAAGGAAGTGGAGCACCTGTACGGGTTCCAGGCCACCGTGCCGGAGCAAATGGCGGGCGAGTTCTGGCAACGCACGTACGACGTATATGTGGCCGACAAGTCGAACCTGGGCATGGACGCCTTCTTCCGCGAAGCCAATCCGCACGCACGGCAGGGCATTCTGGCGCGCTTGCTGGAGGTGGACCGGCAGGGCAGCTATCGCTTTGCCGATGCCGAACGCCGCGACCTGCTGCGCAAGTACGCGGAGAGCGTGCGGCGCGATGGCCTGTCGTGCACGGCCAATACCTGCGGCAATCCGGTCCTGATGGCGCATATCGCGCGCGCCGGCCGGCAGGCGGGTATCGACATGAAGCCGGTGGGTCGCGAACTGGCGCAGGCAGTGGTGGGACCTGCCGCAGCACGTGCGCAGGTCGCGCCGCGCACCGCGCCGGCACCGAAGTCCTTGTCGCCCACACCGTCGGCCGCCGCAGCCCCTGCCGCGCCTGCCAACGCGCAGGCGCCCACCGAACACGTCAGCGGCCAGCGGCTGGCACCGCGCGTGGCGCCGGCGCCCAGTAGGGCCGTCGAACATGCCGCGCATCCGTTGCTGGCTATCCTGCTGGCCGCGCTGACCCTTGGCGCGGGCGCGTATGCCGGCTGGCGCAGGGCACGGCGCGCGTAGCGGCACCGGCGGGCGGCTACCCGCCACGCCCAAATGGACAGCCTCCGCGTATGTCCGTATCCTGATCGCCTTTGCAAATCCAGCCCGATTACAGCATGCAGACTTCCAAGATTCCGGCCACCATCGTCACGGGCTTCCTGGGCAGCGGCAAGACCACCTTGCTGCGCCATATCCTCGACAACGCCAACGGCCGCCGCATCGCGGTGATCGTCAACGAGTTCGGCGAACTGGGCATCGATGGCGAGATCCTCAAGGGTTGCGGCATCGGTTGCGACGACGCTGGCGAGCCCACGGGCCAGCTCTATGAACTGGCCAATGGCTGCCTGTGCTGCACGGTGCAGGAAGAGTTCTTCCCGGTCATGGAACAGCTGCTGGAGCGCCGCGACCAGATCGACCACGTGCTGATCGAGACGTCGGGGCTGGCACTGCCCAAGCCGCTGGTGCAGGCCTTCCACTGGCCCAGCATCCGCAACGCGTTCACCGTGGACTCGGTGGTGACCGTGGTCGACGGCCCCGCCGCCGCTTCGGGCCAGTTCGCGGCCAATCCGGCCGCCGTGGACGAGCAGCGCCGCGCCGATCCGAACCTCGACCACGAATCGCCGCTGCACGAACTGTTCGAGGACCAGCTTGCCAGCGCGGACCTGGTCATCCTGAACAAGACCGACCTGATGGACGCGGCGCAGATCGCCGCCGTGGAAGCGCTGGTGCGTCCCGAGATCCCGGCCGAGGTCAAGATCGTGCCGGCACAGGCCGGTTCGCTGGATGTGAACAGCCTGCTGGGGCTGAATCGCGCGTCGGAAGACACGATCCACCTGCGTCCCGACCATCACGGCAGCGCCGACGATCCTGATCACGCCGACCATCATCACGACGAATTCGACTCGGTGGTGGTGCAGGCCGGCACGGTGGAGCGCGATGCGCTGGTGGCGGCGCTGCAGAAGCTGGTGGCCGACCACACGATCTATCGCGTGAAGGGCTTCGCCACGCTGCCGGGCAAGGCCATGCGCCTGGTGCTGCATGGCGTGGGCCAGCGCTTCGACAGCTATTTCGACCGCGCCTGGCGTGCCGGCGAGCCGCAAGGCACGCGTGTGGTGCTGATCGGGCAGGACCTGGACGGCGCCGTGCTGCAGGCGTCGCTGGATGCCGCGCTGGCGGCGTAACCGCCAAACGTAATGCACCTGCTGTCCACCCGGCCCGGCGGCTTTGTCGATGACAACGCCGTCGTGCTGCGCATCGAGCAGACGCCGGGAGACATCGTCGTCCTGAGCGCGGCCGATACCACGCTGTCGCTGCTGGCCGGCGCGGTACCCAGGCTGGGTGCCGACTATCCGGCCGTGCGGCTGGCCAACCAGATGTACCTGCGCCAGCCGGCGTCGCTCGATTTGTATATCGACGAAGTGCTGCAGCACGCGCGCGTGGTGGTGGTGGACCATCTTGGCGGCGCCAGCGACTGGGCCTACGGGCTGGAACGCCTGCCCGAACTGGCCCGTGCGCGCGGCCAGTTGCTGGTGATGTTCTCGGGCGATCTGACCGAGGACGACAACCTGGCCCGCCTGGGCAACGCGCCGCCCGGCTTGTCGCATCAGCTCTGGGGCTATCTGCGCGAGGGCGGGGCGGGCAACGCCGAGCAATTCTTCCGCTGCCTGGGGCAGCACGCCTTCGGCCATCAGGCTCCCGTGCTGCCCGTGCAGGTATTGCCGCAGGCCACGCTGTACCACCGTGCGCATGGCGTGGCGACGGTGCAGGACTGGCGGCGCGAATGGGCATTGCGCGGCTGCGCGGGCGGCCCGGTGGTGGCGCTACCGTTCTACCGGTCGCACCTGCAGGCCGGCAACACCGATGTCTTCGATGCGCTGGCCGATGCGCTGCTCGATGCCGGCATATGCCCGTTGCCACTGGCTGTGAGTTCGCTCAAGGAGCCACTGTGCCGCGAGGTGCTGCAGCGGCTGTGCGACGCGCACGGCGTGGCGCTGGTGCTCAATACCACGGCGTTCTCGGTAGCATCGCTCGATGCTGCGGCTGACGCCGACGCACCGCTGGCCAACGACGCCCCGGTGCTGCAGGTGATCCTGAGCGGCGGCAACCGCGAGGATTGGCTGGCCGACAGCCAGGGCCTGGGCACGCGCGACGTGGCCATGCACGTGGCCATGCCCGAGGTCGACGGCCGCATCATCACGCGCGCGGTCAGCTTCAAGGGCCTGGCGTATCGCTGCCCCCATACCGAGGTCGACGTGGTGCGCTACCAGCCCGACGCCGAGCGCGTGCGCTTTGTCGCCGAACTGGCGCGCCGCTGGTGCCGCCTGCGCACACTGCCGGCCGCTGAAAAGCGTGTGGCACTGGTGCTGGCCAACTATCCGGCCAGCGAAGGGCGTATCGGCAATGGCGTCGGGCTGGACACGCCCGCGTCGGTCGTGGGCATCCTGGCGATGCTGCGCGATGCCGGATATGCAGTGGGTCCGCTGCCTGCCGATGGCGATGCGCTGATGCGCGGCCTGACGCAAGGCGTCACCAACGATCTGGACCAGCACGCATGGCGGCCCGCGTTCCAGAGCGTGGCGATGGCCGACTACAAGGCGTGGCTGGCGCAGTTGCCGCAGGCCGGGCAGGATGCCATCGCGGCGCGCTGGGGTGCGCCGGAGGCCGATCCGATGGTGCGCGACGGACGCTTCATGGTGGCTGGCGTACGCACGGGCAACGTGTTCGTCGGTATCCAGCCGGCGCGCGCCTACGGCGTGGATGGCTACGCGAGTTACCACGATGCCGAGCTGGTGCCGCCGCACGGCTACCTGGCGTTCTACTTCTGGCTGCGACACGTGTTTGCCATCGACGCGGTGGTGCACGTGGGCAAGCATGGCAACCTGGAATGGCTGCCGGGCAAGAGCGTGGCGCTGTCCGCCGACTGCTGGCCCGACGCGATCCTGGGGCCGCTGCCGCATCTCTATCCGTTCATCGTCAATGACCCGGGCGAAGGCGCGCAGGCCAAGCGGCGCACCCAGGCCGTGATCATCGACCACCTGATGCCGCCGCTCACGCGCGCGGAGAACTACGGGCCGCTGCAGGACCTGGAGCGCCAGGTCGACGAATACTACGAGGCGCTGAGTATCGATCCGCGCCGCGCCAGGCTGCTGCGGCGTGAGATCCTGAAATCGATCGTCGGCCAGCAACTGCATCGCGAACTCGGCATCGACGCGCCGGCCAATGGCGCCGAGGAAGACGCGCTGTTGAACCGCACCGATGCCTGGCTGTGCGAACTCAAGGAGTCGCAGATCCGGGATGGGCTGCATGTGTTCGGCATGTCGCCGCAGGGCCGGCAGCGTCGCGATACGCTGGCCGCGCTGGGGCGATTCCCGGTGGGCGATGGCGCCGACGGCCGGTCCGGGCTGCTGACCGCGCTGGCGGCGGACCTGTCGCTGGGTGATGGCTTTGATCCGCTCGATGCCGACTGGGCCGCGCCGTGGACCGGGCCGCGTCCCGACGTACTGGCAGCCATCGACGAATCGCCGTGGCGCCACCACGGCGATACGCGCGAGCGGCTGGAAGCACTGGTGCTGCGCCTGCTCGACAACGACGCCGCGCCCGGACCGCGCTCGGCGGCCGTGCTGGCACGCCTGCGCGAACAGGTGGCGCCGCGCCTCGATGCCTGCGGCGGACAGGAACTGCTGCAACTCGAACGTGGGCTGGCGGGCCGTTTCGTGCCGGCGGGCCCGAGCGGCGCGCCGTCGCGCGGGCGTCCCGACGTATTGCCCACCGGGCGCAATTTCTATTCGGTCGATACGCGCGCGGTGCCCACGCGCACCGCATGGACGCTGGGGCTGCGCTCGGCCAGCCAGTTGATCGAGCGACATCTGCAGGAGCACGGCGAATACCCGCGCGCGGTGGGGCTGTCGGTGTGGGGCACGGCGACCATGCGCACCGGGGGCGACGATATCGCGCAGGCGATGGCGCTGCTTGGCGTGCGGCCTAAATGGGCGCACGGCAGCCATCGCGTGGTCGATTTCGAGATACTGCCGATGACGGTGTTCGACCGGCCGCGCGTGGACGTGACGCTGCGGGTGTCGGGCTTTTTCCGCGATGCGTTTGCCAACCTGGTGTCGCTGTTCGATGCCGCCGTGCGGGCCGTGGCTGCGCTCGACGAGCCGGCCGACGTGAATCCCGTGCGCGCCCGCGTGCTGGCCGAACAGGCCGAGCTGGAGGCGCAGGGCCTGCCGGCCGACGCCGCACGCGAACGTGCGAGCTGGCGCGTGTTCGGCGCGCGTCCCGGCGACTACGGCACCGGGCTGCAGAACCTGATCGATGGACGGAGCTGGCAGACCGATGGCGACCTGGCGCACGCCTACCTGCAGGCGGGGGGCTACGCCTACGGCCAGCGTGCCGATGGCATCGAGGCACGCGACACGTTTGCGGCCAGGCTGGCCGGGATCGATGCAGTGGTACAGAACCAGGACAACCGCGAGCACGACATTCTCGATGCCAACGACTACTACCAGTTCCAGGGCGGCATGGTGGCGGCGGTGCGCCATCTGGGCGGCGTGCAACCGGCGATCTATCACGGCGACCACGCCAACCCGGCGGCGCCGCGCGTGCGCACGCTCAACGAGGAAATTGCGCGCGTGATCCGTACGCGCGTGGTCAATCCGAAGTGGATCGACGGTGTGCGCCGCCACGGCTACAAGGGCGCATTCGAAATGGCCGCGACCGTGGACTACCTGTTCGGCTATGACGCCACCGCGCGCGTGGTGGGCGATCACCAGTACGCGCTGGTGGCCGACGCCTACGTGCACGACGCCGCCACGCGCGATTTCCTGGCGCAACACAATCCGCGCGCGCTGCAGTCCATCTGCGAGCGGCTGCTGGAAGCCATGGAGCGCGGGCTCTGGCAGGAGCCGGGCGACCAGAAGGCGCGGATCGAACACCATCTGCTTGACAACGAACAGCGTCTGGAAGGGATGCAATGACCCACTCGGCTCACTCGGCTCATTCGGCCCAAGGCGCGGCAATGCGCCCGATCTTTCCGTTCAGTGCCCTGGTGGGGCAGTCGGCGCTGCAGCAGGCGCTGCTGCTGGCGGCCGTGGACCCCGGCATCGGCGGCGTGCTGGTCACGGGCCCGCGCGGCACGGCCAAGTCCACGGCGGCGCGTGCGCTGGCTGAGCTGCTGCCGCATGGGCAGTTCGTGACGCTGCCGCTGGGCGCCAGCGAAGAGCAATTGACCGGCACGCTCGACCTGGGCCATGTGCTGCGGCAGGGCGAGGTGCGGTTCCAACCCGGCCTGCTGGCGCGCGCGCACGACGGCGTGCTGTACGTCGACGAAGTCAACCTGTTGCCCGATCCGCTGGTGGACCAGTTGCTCGACGTGGCGGCCAGTGGCGTCAACGTGGTGGAGCGCGACGGCGTATCGCACCAGCATCCAGCGCGGTTCGTGCTGGTCGGCACGATGAATCCGGAAGAGGGCGAGCTGCGGCCGCAATTGCTGGACCGCTTCGGGCTGGCGCTGGCCCTGTCGAACTACGACGATCCGGCCGAACGGCAGGCGATCGTGCGCGCACGGCTGGCGTTCGAGTCCGACCCCGCCGCGTTTCGTGCTGCTGTGGCGCAGCGCCAGGACGAACTGGCGCGCCAGGTGGTGCGCGCCCGCGCGGCGCTGGGTGCGCTGGATTTTGGCGATGCCGTGCACGACCGCGTCAGCGCCTTGTGCCTGGAGGCCGCCGTGGACGGCGTGCGCGCGGATCTGGTAATGCTGCGTGCCGCGCGGGCACTGGCTGCATGGCAGGGCGCGGCGGCCATCGACGCCAGTCACGTCGATGCCGTGGCCGAACTGGTGCTGCATCACCGCCGCCATACGACAGCGCCGCAGCAGCCTGCCCAGCCGGCGCCATCGTCCGCCGGCAGTCATGCCGATGATGCCGAAGGTGCCGATGGCACGAACACCGGCGATGCCGAAGCCAATCCCTGGGGCGCGATGCCGCCGCCCCAGCCGGCCGGCATTGCCAACGTCAAGCCGCTGAAGCCGTTCAGGAAGCTGCCGCCAAAAAAAGCCTGAGCCACCGGCGGCCGTCGGCAACGGACCGGCAGGGCGGCCATCGGTGGCGGACACCTCGACCCATCGCACTCCGGCATGCCGTGCAGGGCGGGCAGCCCGGCAGCCGCATCCACTGGCCGCGCACGCTCGGTGCCAAACGGCAGGCGCCGCTTGATTCCGGCCACCTGCGCTTCCGGCGCGCCGACGCGCGAGCCGGCGTACTGCATTGCTTCGTCCTGGACTGCTCGGGCTCGATGGCCCATGGCGAACAACTGGCGCTGGCCAAGGGCGTGCTGGTGCGGCTGATCGAACGCGCGTACCAGTCGCGTGCGGACGTGGCGCTGGTCTGCTTTGCCGGGCAACACGCCGAAGTGCGGCTGGCGCCATCGCGTGCACGTCCGTGGAATGACGACTGGATCCGGCCGATTGCCGGCGGTGGTGGCACGCCGCTGCGGCTGGGTGTGGCGCGTGCCGACCAGTTACTGGCCCGCCAGGCCCGCCGCCAGCCCGCGCAGCAGCGCTGGCTGTGGCTGCTGACCGATGGCCGTAGCGCCGAGGCGCCGGCGCGCCCGGACTGTGCCGATCACCTCGTGGTGGTGGACGTCGAACGCCATGCGCTGCCGCTGGGCCTCTGCCTGCGGCTGGCGAGCGAATGGGACGCCGACTACCGCACCGCTGATTCGCTTGCGATCGAGGCCTAAAGTTTTTCGCCCGTACTTCCGTTAGCCCATCGATAGCCCCGGACCACTCGGGGCGGAAACGAGGAGCGGAAACGAATCATGGCCTGGGACAACTTGAGTATGCGCACCCGCCTGGGTGCTGCATTTGGCGTCAACCTGCTGCTGATGGCGGCCATGCTGGTGCTGGCGCTGGGCCAGGTGGCGGACGGCGGCACGCGTAGCTGGCTCTGGACGCTGGCCATCGTCGTGGTGGTATTCAGCGTGATTTGCTGGTTCCGGCTGGCGCACGCGATCGAGGCCCCGCTCAAGGAGGCGGAATTCATCGCCGAGACCGTGGCGGCGGGCGACCTGAGCAAGGATTTCGAGACCGAGCGCGGCGGCGACTTTGGCCGTCTGCTGGGCGGGCTGGGCGAGATGGAAGACATGCTCACCGACCTGGTGACGCGGATCAAGGGCGCCAGCGATTCGATCTCGTCGGCCTCGCAGCAGATTGCCGTGGGCAACACCGACCTGTCGCAGCGCACCGAGGAGCAGGCTGCCACGCTGGAGGAAACCGCGTCGAGCATGGGCGAACTGACCGCCATGGTGAAGCAGAACACCGAGCGCGCCCGCACCGCCAACGGGCTGGCGGCGTCGGCATCGGGCATCGCCGAGCGCGGCGGCACGATCGTCAGCAACGTGGTGCAGACCATGGACGCCATCAGCGTCAGCTCGCGCAAGGTGACCGACATCATCGCCGTGATCGAGGGCATCGCGTTCCAGACCAACATCCTGGCCCTGAATGCCGCCGTGGAAGCAGCGCGCGCGGGCGAGCAGGGTCGCGGCTTTGCCGTGGTGGCGGGCGAGGTGCGCACGCTGGCCCAGCGCAGCGCGGCGGCGGCCAAGGAAATCAACGTCCTGATCAACGATTCCGCGCGCCAGGTGGAAAGCGGCTCGGCGCTGGTGGGCCAGGCCGGCCAGACCATGGAGGAAATCGTGCAGGCGGTGCGTCGCGTAACGCAGATCCTGGGCGAGATCGCCGTGGCATCGGAACACCAGAGCGAAGGCATCGAGCAGGTGAACGTGGCGGTCACGCAGATGGACGACGTGACGCAGCAGAACGCCGCACTGGTGGAACAAGCGGCGGCGGCATCGTCGGCGCTGGCCGATCAGGCGCAGGAACTGCAGAAGGTGGTGGGCGAGTTCAGGCTCTGAGCCCGGGCCGGCCGCTTACAGCCGGCCGCCCTGCAGCCATGCGATCACGGGCGCCCAGAAGGCCTTCATGAAGGGCGTCTCGATGGCCGCGTTGTGCGGCAGGTTCTCGAATACCACCAGCCGGCTCGGCCCCCGTGCCGCGCGGACCAGGTGCTCGGCCTGGCGGAACGGGATGGTTTCGTCGCGCCGGCTGTGAATCAGCATCAGCGGCAGCTTCGACATGCGTAGCCGCGCCACGTTGTCCCACGGATTAGGCAGCGCCCACGCCAGCCAGCGCGGTACCAGGCCGGTGGCCACCGCCGCCGCGCGCGCCGAACAGAATCCCGCTCCGATCACCAGCCCGTCCGGCAACGGCCGCAGGCCATCCAGCACATCGAGCAGCACGCCGCTGCCCAGCGAATAGCCCATGACATAGTGCCGCGCCGCCTGCGGTGTAGCCGCGCGGAACTGCGCAAACGCGGCCAGCGCGTCCTCGCGCAGATGGGCCACGCTCGGCGTGCCGGTGCTGGTGCCATAGCCGCTGTAGTCGAACACGAAGGAACTGATGCCGGCGGCATGCAGCAGCGCCTGCACGGGCGCCCAGTCCGCCAGGCATTCCTCGTCGCCATGGAAGACGGCCAGCGCTGGCGCCGCCGGATTGGCCGCCGCCACCCACGATGCGTGCAACGCGCGGTCGCCGCTCTCGAACGTGAATTGGCGCGACGTCACGCCCAGGTCGTCCGGGCGCAGGGTGCCGACCTGGCCCGGGACGAATGCCTCGCGTTCGATGGCCCGGTACAACAGCAGCCTGCCGACGCCCGCCATCACCGCCAGCCCGGCCAGGCCCAGCGCCCCCGCGAACCAGCGCCGGTATTTGAAGTGGGCAGGGCGGCGGTCGTTCGGCGTCGATGGCATGGGAATTCGGCAAACAGCGAGGGCAGGTGTGATAACCGTAGCACTTGCGGGGCCAATGGGAAGCAGGTTTGTCTGCTGTGCTTTGGCTTGCGCTGAAAAAAACCGATACAAATCAATCGGATATCTACGAAATAAACGCGCTCTATGGCTCTGATAGAAATCTTTTTGAGCCCAGTCATGAATTTCTCCTTGCTTATCTATCTACGGGTAGATAGTATTCGAGCCATGGACAGCGACGCAGCTGACGAACCGGAAGAAAAAACGGAACGGAAGAGGCGAGACGGTCCAAGCAACACCAGGCAGTTTCAGTACCGGAAGCGGTCTTTTTTAAATCCCGGTTATCTATCTATCAGTAGATAGCAGCTTGCAAGGCAGGCCGGGACAGACCGCTGAAATTGCAGCACGAACCCATTGCCACGCGATCGACAACGAACCAGATCGCCCGGCATCGCAAGGAGAGCATCATGAACGCCAAGACCATCCTGACCGCCGCCGCCCTCGCAGCCGCTTTCGTAACGGGCGCAGCCCAAGCCTCGCAGCCGACCGGTGAAGCCTACGGTTATTCGTATCGTGTGAACGACCAACGCAGCACCTTCACTGACGGCGCCCGCATCGGCAACCGTGACCCCTTTACCGACGGCGCCCGCATCGGCAACCGCGATGCCTTCACCGACGGTGCCCGCGTAACGAACCGTGATGGCCTGGTTGCCGGCATCGGTTCGCGTGATGTCTACACCGACGGTGCCCGCGTCACCAACCGCGACGGCCTGGTTGCCAGCATCGGTTCGCGTGACGTCTACACCGACGGTGCCCGCATCACCAACCGCGACGGCTTTAGCGACGGTGCCCGCACCGCCGACCCGTACCTTGATGGCGCCCGCTTCGTAGCCGGCCTGGACACCAAGGGTGTTTCGGCAAGCCCGGGCCGCACTGTCGATCCGTACCTGGACGGCGCCCGTGGCAACGGTCCGCGCAACCCGTACTTTGACGGTGCCCGCTCGACCGACGTCTACACCGACGGCGCCCTGGCCTGATCGGCCGATCGAAGAAGTTTCACCATGACCTGGTGATGAAGTAATGCAGACGGCACCCCACAAGGGTGCCCGTCTGCTTTTTGCAGGCGAACTACCATGAAAGCAGTGGGACACGATGCCCTGGTCCTGGGCGGATGGCTGGCGCTATGTGCCGCCAGTGGTGCAGCCATCACAGTGGTGGTGCAGGTACTGGCCTGATCCGCCGGAAGATTGACTCCGGGAAAATCCCGGTTGAGTATCTATCTTCGTGTAGATAAAGTGCAGCCATGAAAACGCAACCCGTCCGCGAGCAACTGCTCGAACATACGCTGGTCTTGATCCGCAGCCGTGGCGCCAATGGGTTCAGCTATCGCGACCTGGCCGAGCTGGTGGGGGTCAAGACGTCAAGCATCCACTATTACTTCCCGGCCAAGGACGATCTGGTCCTGGAAGCGGTGCAGGAGTACAGCCGGCGCATTTCCGCGCGGCTGGCTGGCATCGACGACAGCCTGCCGGTGCTGGAACAGGCCAAGCTGTACCTGGACCCGCTGCGCCAGACCTGCGGCTCGGGGCAGATCTGCCTGGCCGGCATGTTGTCCACCGAGATCCTGAGCCTGCCGGAGTCGGTGCACCATGTGCTCAAGGATTTCTACCGGATCAACGAGGCGTGGCTGACCAAGCTGCTGGAACGTGGCCAGCGCGAGCGTGAAACGCCGTACCCGGTGCCACCGGCGATGCTGGCGCAGGTGATCTACGGATCGCTGCAAAGCGGCCTGATCGCGGCGCGGCTGTTCGGCACCCATGAACGGCTGGACGCAGCGGCCGAGACACTGCTTGGCGCACTGTGCAACCAGCGCGCCAAGGCGCTGATGGACTCGCAAGTTACCTGCGGATCGCTGTAACACCAGCCCGCAACGCACGACAAACCGCCCGATGGCCCTGCCACCGGGCGGTTTTTTATTGGCCGGGCGCCGACGCACCCACCGTTTCGCAGAGCCATTGCGGGTCGTCGTGCGGCAGGTCGTGGCCGGCCCAGGGGTGGCGTGCATGTTCGGCGCTCCACGCGGTGGCCAGCCGGATCGAGCACGATGGGTTGACCAGCCGGTCGGCGTCGGACGACACGATCAAGGTGGGGCAGGCCGGCGCCGCTGACCCCGCGGAGAAGCGCGCCGCCGCTAGCAGTTGCTGCCAGGCCGCGTAGCGCGACACCGGTGCGCTCTGGCCGATCTCGACCCAGCGCGCCAGGTCGGCGTCGCGCGTGTCCAGCCGCTCGCAGGTCAACCGGTGAATGGTGCGCTCGCAGCGTGCGCGGTCGTGCCAGTGTTGCGCCATACCCAGCAGCGCGGCCCAGTTGCGCGGCCGCAGCCGCTCCGTGGCGCGGCTGAACGGCCGCATGCTCGTATTGACCAGCACCAGGCCGCCCACTTCGGCGGGCCAGGCCTCGGCCCAGTCGGTGGCTACCATCGCGCCCAGCGACATCGCCAGGATGCGCCAGGGGCCGTTGCGGTTCGATGCGTGGGCGGCGGCGCGCACGGCTTCGGTCATGCCCCGGATGGTGCCGGGAATTGGCTGGTGGCGTGCATTGCCGTTGCCCGGCAGGTCGATCATCAGCGGCGGGGGCAGGCCATGGGCCGTCCAGCGGCTCGGCAGGTCGCCCCAGTGGCGCGACTCGCGCGTCAGGCCGCGCAGGAAGATCCAGCCGCTCATGGCACGGGCTTGCCATTGCGCCAGTGCGCGCTGGCCTGCTCCAGCAGATGCTGGCGGTGCGCGCCTTGCGGCAGCCAGCGCTCCGGCGCCACTGCCACGCGGCCCAGGAAGTCGAACAGGCTCACATGCCGGCGCAGCACGCGCGCGGTGCGATGGGCCTTGATCGGATTGAAGATGCCTGCGCGCGAGAAAAGCTGGCGCGGATTCTTCTTGATCCAGAGCCACGAGCCCAGTTCCAGCGTCATCGGCAGGAACAGGCAGGCCGGCGGCGTGCGGTCGTAGGCGTAGTCCCACAGGTCGCCATGCAGCAGGTACTGGTGGCTTTGCGGCTCGAATGCGTAGCCGTGGTGCGGATGGGCCTGTTCGAACATGGTCTTGAGCAGATACATCTCCGGCAGGTGCGGCATCGGCGTGTGCGTGCGCGCATACGGAAACCAGATGCTGTCGCGCCAGCCGTAGCCCGAATGGCAATCCACGGCAAAGCTCAGCGGGCGCGGCAGCAGCTCGGACTCCACCACGCGCAGCAACGCCATGCTTTCCGCCTCCATCGGCGCGTCCGCCCGGCCCCGGTACCAGGGCAGCCAAGCGCCAATACGCTGGCCGCCGGCCAGAAACGGCACCCTGGCATCGGCATTCTGCGGCGCATTGCGCATCAGGTCCACCCCGTTCGGATTGGCACGCGTGGCCACGTACATGCCGCCCGGGTTGACGATCGGCATGAACACCAGCCGC
Organism: Cupriavidus pauculus; assembly: GCF_022179805.1. GTDB lineage: Bacteria > Pseudomonadota > Gammaproteobacteria > Burkholderiales > Burkholderiaceae > Cupriavidus > Cupriavidus pauculus_E. Next base: position 276,874 of record NZ_BPUO01000005.1, read on the forward strand.
ACCGTTTCCAGTTGCCGATGCAGCAATTCGTCCCAGCTCAGCCGGCACAGCAGCGACCGCATGTAATCCAGCACAAGCTGCGTGCCGATGCGCTCCAGGCCGTGGATGCCGCCGAAGATGCCGATGGCCGGCGCGTCGGGAGAACGCGTACCCAGGCTGGCCACGTGCACGTCGAACGTGTGGCCCAGCGCATCAACGTGGCATGCGGTGCGGGTCTCGAACCACGGGGCTCCCAGTTCCAGCAGCGTCAGCAGCTGGTCGTACTCTGGAAAGCTAGAGGAGACCGGAACGGTCATTGGCGGGGGCGTGGGGGCGGGTCAGTTCAATATAGGCGCTGGCGGCGGCGCCTCGCAACGCTGGGCGCCGATGCCAACGGGCGGCACCAGACATTCCAGCAGCGCGCCCACCAGCCGCGTGTGGCGGCGCCCGGCCAGGCAGTACAGGTATTCGTGGATGACCGGTGCCTGGCTGGCAAACGGCACCACCACCAGCGCCGGATCGCGCGGCACCTCGCCCTCGGGCATCACGCTGGCGCCGAGGTTGTGGCGAATCGCCTCGCAGATGGCCTCGCGGCTGCCGATCACGGTATGCGACGGCATGTCCGCGCCGGCCGCCCGCAACGACGCCTCGGTGGCCTCGCGCGTCATCGACCCCTGTTCGCGCACCAGCAGGTGGCAGGCCGACAGCTCGGCCACCTCCACCCGCGGCCGGCGCGCCAGCGGATGCACGGGATGCACCACCAGCACCATCGGGTCGGCGGCCAGCGTCACGCGGTGCAGGCGGTCGTCGTCCAGCGCATGCGACGACACCGCTGCGTCGATGCGGTACTCGTACAGCGCGTCGATCATCTGCTTGGAATTGCCAATCTCGATGCTGATCTCGATGGCCGGATAGCGCTGCCGGAACGCCGCCACGCTGCGCAGGATGTAGTAGGGGCCAGTGGCGCCGATCCGCAGGTTGCCAAAGCGCAGGTTGCCCGCGTTGCGCAGCAGGAAATCGGCATTGCTCTCCTGCTGCATGATTTGCTCGGCCAGCGGCATCAACGCCACGCCCACGTCGCTCAGGTCCACCCGGCTGGCGCGGCGGTGGAACAGTTCCACGCCGTACAGCTCCTCCAGCTGGCGGATGCGGCCGGTCACCGTGGGCTGGCTCACGCGTAGCTGGCGCGCGGCCGTGGTGATGCTGCCCTGTCGTGCCACCTCGTAGAAGGTCATCAGCAGATCGCCAAGCATTGGGGTTCCGGGACTCATGCAATAGCGGCGGACTATAAGGCGGAATTGTGACAGCGTGACGAATCCATGCGCACCGTCAATCCGTGCCGGAGAGCGGCTGGCAATAATGCCGCCTCACGGTGCGGAAGACTTCAAGAACAGCACCGACGCCGAGGGGGATTCATTCATTCAGGAGTACAACACGATGCACAAGAGGTTACTCGGTGCGGTGGCTATCGCCGCCGCCATGGCGGTGTCTTACGGCTGTTCGGACAGCGCCGCATCGCCACCCACCTACGACAGCGCGCTCGATACCGCGTCCCGGGCCGAACAGGCCGCCACGCTGCAAACGCTTGAGGCGCTGGTCAATATCGAAACGGGGCCCAACGACGCCGTCGGCATGAAGGAGATGGGCGATTACCTGGTTCCGGGGCGCCTCGGAGATCTCGGTGCCACCGTGACGCGCCACGCCGCCGCCGCAGGCGGCGTGGGCGAGAACATCGTCGGCACGTTCCAGGGCACCGGCGGCGCGAAGATCCTGCTGATGGCGCATATGGATACCGTGTATCCGCGCGGATCGCTGGCCCGGGCGCCATTCCAGATCGACGGCAACCGCGCCTACGGGGCGGGTATTGCCGACGACAAGGCTGGCATCGCCGTCATCCTGCATGCGCTGGCCATGCTGAACGCGCGGGGCTTCCGGCAGTACGGCCACGATCACCGTGATGTTCAACACGGACGAGGAGATCGGGTCGTTCGGCTCGCGCGACCTGATCCAGCAGTTGTCGGCGTCGCATGACTACGTGTTGTCCCATGAGCCCGCCGTCGACGGTTCGGAAAGCTTTGGCATGGCGACTTCCGGCATTGCCCATGCGGAAGTCACGGTCAAGGGCGTGGCATCGCACGCGGGGGTGGCGCCCGAACTGGGCGTTAATGCGCTGACCGAGGCGGCCGACCTGATCCTGCGCACGCAGGATATCGACGACAAGGGCCGCGAGATCCGCTTCAACTGGACGCTGGCATCGGCGGGGTCGGCATCGAACGCGATTCCGGACGTGGCCAAGCTGACGGCCGACATGCGCTACGGCCGCAATGACGACTACGACGCCATCGTCGCCATGCTCGCCGAGCGTGCACAGCGCAAGCGGCTTCAAGGGTCCCAGATCGACATCGACATGAAGCGCGGGCGTCCGGCGTTCAACGCGAGCACCAAGGGCCAGGCGCTGGCAGCCAAGGGCCGGGCCATCTACGAGGAGGTGGGCGGCAAGATCTCCATCGCCAGCACGCGCACCGGCGGCGGCAGCGACGCGGCCTATGCGGCGCTGACGGGCAAGCCCGTGCTGGAGGGGATGGGCCTGCCCGGCTTCAACTACCACACGAACGCTGACGAATACGTGCTGGTCGATGCCATTCCGCGCCGCTTGTACCTGGAGACGCGCATGATCATGGATCTGGCGCAGGGCAGGTAAGCGGTTCTTGCACGCTCTCCGGCTGGCGCCGGAGAGCGTTTGCGGCAGGGGCATCAGCCACCCAGATCAGCCACCCATTTCCGGATCGGACGTGGTGTGGGTACCGTTCTCGAGCCGGCCGGCAAAGCGGCGGCTGAACCCGCCCTGTGGCGTGGTCACCGAAAAGTCGTACCAGTTGGCCTGGATGCCCACGGGGTAGTGCTGGTCCAGTTCCTTGCCGGCGGGCACTTCGAACGTCCACGGGCCGTCCTTGCGGTAGGCATTGGGCTTGACCGTGAACGTGCACGACGTGCTGCCGCGATTGATCAGCGTGAGCCAGACCTGGGCCCCGGCTTCGTCATAGCAGACGCGGATTTCGGGTGCGGCGCCGCCGCCGGCGGACTTCTGCGCCGTGATGTCGCCCACGAACGCGCGGTGGTAGCCGTTCGGACCCAGCACCCAGAAGTTGTAGCGTCCGCCGTTGCCGCTCACATCGATCTTGGCGTCGTAGGACTTGCCGGCTTCGATCGCGTAGCGACGCGGCACATCGCCCAGGTGCAGGCGGTCATAGACATGGAACACGGCGGCCTGCTGGCCATCGTTCTTGAAACGCAGCCAGAAGGTGTTGGTGGCCGGCTCTTCCAGTCCGCTGGTGTGCAGCGAATAGGGCAGGGCGCGCGACGGCCGCGTGCCGCCCAGTTGCTTGGGCATGGTCTGGGCGGTCACGGTGGGCGTGGGGACCTGCGCCTTGGCTTCCTGCGCGGTGCGGTCGGCGTCGGCGCCGGTCTTGGTCAGCGGCGTGATGCCCAGCGCGGCGTTGCCATTGGGATTGATGAAGTCGAATGCCGACATCAGGTCGCCCATGACGGCGCGGCGGTACTCGCTGATGTTGGTCTCGGCCACGCCAAAGCGCTGTTCCAGGAAGCGCAGCACCGACGTGTGGTCGAACACCTGCGAGTTGACCCAGCCGCCTCGGCTCCACGGCGACACCACGTACATCGGCACGCGCGGGCCGGGGCCGAACGGGGTCTTGTCGACGCTGTAGTACTCGGTGGACGCATCCATCGACGTGTAGCCGACGGGCTTGCCCGACGCGTCAAGCGCCGGTGCGCACGGGGGCGGCACGTGGTCGTAGAAGCCGTCGTTCTCGTCGAAATTGATCAGCAGGACAGTGCGGCTCCAGATGTCGGGATTGGCCGTCAGCGCGTCGAGCACCTGCTGGGTGTACCAGGCGCCTTGCACCGGGCTCGACGGTCCGGGGTGCTCCGAATACGTGGCCGGTGCGACGATCCAGGAGACCTGGGGCAGCGTGCCGGCCGCGATATCGTCGCGCAGCGACTGCAGGAAGCCGCCATCGGGCATGGTGTTGCCGATGCCCTTGAACAGCGGATTGGTCGTGTCGTCGGCCGGCGTGTAGGCCGGGTACGGCGAACCGTTGGCGGCGTTGCCACGCGCGGTGTTGGCGGCGCGGTATTGCTGGAAGCCGGCCAGCGGGTTGTCGGTGAAGTTGTCCGGCATGTTCTGGTAGACCTTCCAGGTCACGCCGGCGGTCTGCAGGCGTTCCGGATAGGTCGTCCAGGTGTAGTTGATGGCCGTGGCGTCCAGCGAATCGCCGCGGTTGTCGATGACCGGGCCGCCGTGGGTGCCGAACGGATCGTTGGTGCCGGTCCAGTGGAACAGGCGGTTGGTGTTGGTGCCGCCATGGAAGCTGCAGTGGTAGGCATCGCACAACGTGAAGGCATCGGCCAGCGCGTACTGGAACGTCAGTTCCTGCTTGGTGTAGTAGCCCATCGACTGCAGCTGCTTCGACGTCGGCCACGCGCTCATGCGGCCCAGGTCCCACGCGGCCTGCGCGTCGGGCTGGCTGTGCGGGGTGCCGTTGACGCGCTGCGCGTTGCCGGCGGTCTGGTCCAGGTGGTACGGCAGCACGATGCGCTTGTTGTTGCCGTTGGCGTAGGTCTGCTCGAAGACGTTGCGGCCGCCGGCCACCGGAATCGGAAAACGGTCGCCAAAGCCGCGCACGCCGTTCATGGTGCCGAAGTAGTTGTCGAACGAGCGGTTCTCCTGCATCAGGATCACCACGTATTCCACGTCGCGGATGGACTTGGTCGCGTTATTGGCCGGAATGGCCAGCGCGCGGCGGATGGCCGGCGGAAAGGCGGAGAGGGCGGCGGTGGCGGCGGCGCTGCCACCGGCCATTTTGAGGAAATTGCGTCGGCTGCTGGAAGTCATGTCGGGTTGCCTGAAGTTCGGATGCGCGGATCTATGGATTGGCGATGGAGCGTGACGCGGCAATCAGGGCGCGCACTTCATTTGCGGCTTCACCTCGGGCGTGCCGGTGCTCGGCGTGCCCGGGTTGTTCGGCGGCGTGTTGTTGTCGCTGTCGCCGCCGCAGGCGGTCAGGGCCGTGCAGAGCAGCAGGGCGGCCAGCGCGCCCAGCGGGCGCCGCCAGGCAACGGTTCGGATGGCTTCGGTCATGGTCTTTGTCTCGTGCGGGGAGGGGCAAGCTGCACCACATGGCGTGCGATGCGAAGCCGCAGCGTAAGCAGCGGACAGGTCACCCCGGTGACACGGATCACAAGATTTCCGATACCGGCATTCGCGTTTTTGGTACTCCATGTACACACATTGCATACATGGACACGATCAAGAAATGTGCATATCCGAACGCTTGTTCCATCGCGCAAGGCCGTAATTTCTGCTGCGATGCACCACGCGGTGTGCTAAGGTTTTAGACGTTTCCCTCAAAACACAGATAGCTTCGCCAAAGCAGCGAGCGTTGATGATTTCCGGGGAAGCCGCGCCAGTTCTCGCCTGCAGGGTAGTGACGCGAAACCGAGAACCTCTTGCGCCATTTTTGTTGCGGTCGCAACAAGCCGTGACCTTGCTTGTAAACGGGGCAGCCCGCCACCAAAGTGGTAGGCGGAAGGGCGTTCGCAGGAGCTGCACATGGAACAAGAAACGGATTACGTCTGGCATTACACGGTAGGTACCCCGCTGGTCGCCATTGCGCGCTCGGGGCGGCTCATGCCGGCCGTATCCCATGCGGCGGCCCCGCGTTCGGGCGACGAGATCCTCTGGTTCTCGCGCAATCAGCAATGGGACCCGTCCGCCACACGCGACGACGGGTTGAGCCACGCCAGGCAAACGCTGTCGCGTGCCGCGCTGCATGCGCGCTTCGGGCTCTACCGGTTTGGCTTGCCCGAGCGCGATATCCGGCTGTTGCCGTGGCCCACGGTCACGCGCGTGGCCGACATCGATGTCCCCGAGGCAATGACGATGGTCGCCAGCGGCCTGCGCTGCGGCGCGGCGCCCACCGACTGGATCGGCACGCTGAGTGCGATCCCGCTGCCGGAACTGCGCTTCGAACGATGGTCCGGCGCCGCCTGGGTGCCGGCCGACCTGGACGAATTGGTGGCCCAGTTCGCCTGAGCCCGAGGATAAGCGCGAGGACGAGCCTGAGCCCGACTCGCGCGTTGCCCGACTAGCGGCTCAGGCCGCGCGCCGAAATCGGCCAGACACTTTCCACCACGCCCGCCCGGATGCCCACGATCTCGTCATGGAGGTTCAGCGTGGGATCGCAATGCCCCGGCACCAGCATCATGCGGCTACCCAGCGCGGGCAACTTTCCGACCATGTCTTCATGCTTCGGCATCACGATGCCGTGTTCGTCGTTGGCGGCCACATAGTCGAGCGTGCCCGATTGCTTGCCATTGGCCCAGATCCAGGGCAGCCCCGAATCCACAGCCAGCGACTTCAGCCCCGCATCCACCACGACGCGATCTCCCGCCGCCACGCTCATCACTGCCGTCGCGACGAACAGGCTGTGCTCGAAGCGCAGCGCTCCCCCATAGGTGTTGGCGCCATAGTCGGCGTCCATGAACACGTACGAGCCCGGTTGGATCTCGGTGTACACGCCGCTGCCCATGTCGAACTCGACGCTGCCGCTGCCGCCACCCGTCACCACTTCGCATGGCACACCGGCTGCCTCCAGCCGTGCGATGAAGCTGCCGGCGCGATCGGCGGCGCGCGCGGCGCCGTCGCTTCGTTCGGCCCAGCCACGCAGATGCTGGATACCGCCGTGATAGGCCTGCAGCCCGCGCATCGTCAACTGGCCATGCGCGGCGATGCGCTCCACCAATTTCAGCATCGCGGCCGGATCGGTGACGCCGCAGCGCCCCTGGCCCACGTTGACCTCGACGAAGACATCGAGCCGCGTGCCGGCCGCGGCGGTGGCGGCGGCCAGCGTGTCGACCTGCGTCAAGTCGTCCACGCACACGCTCAGCCGTGCATGGCGCGCCAGTTCCGCCAGCAGCGCTGCCTTGGTCGGCCCGACCACTTCATTGCTGATATGGATGTCGCGCACGCCTGCCTGCATGAAGGGAATGGCTTCGGTGACCTTCTGGCAGCAGATGCCCACCGCGCCGCGCGCAATCTGCGCCAGCGAGATGTCGGGGCACTTGTGGGCCTTGGCATGCGGGCGGAGCTTGATGCCGCGCCGGTCGGCCGCGGCCTGCATGCGGTCAAGATTGGTGGCGAAGAGATCGAGGTCCAGGACCAGCGAGGGGGTGTCGATGGTGTCGGCCGGCTGGCCCGGGCGCGCGGCTGGCGGCAGATCAAAGGCGAAGGACATGTTCTGGAACGCGTGGAAGTGCGTGGTGATTGCGTGAAGTCGCGGGAAAGCGCCCGGATGTCAGGCGGGACAGAGCCGCCCACAGCGTAACACGGCGTGCGGGATGCTCCTCCTTGCGCTCCGGCCTCGGTCATCTACGATGGGTTGGGTGTCCCCGATCCTCCCGATTCCCAAGCAAAGGAGTGCTGCCATGACGTTCCTGCGTATCAAGGTGTCCCGACTTGCCGCCAGCGCGGCCGCCGCGACGGCGCTGGCCAGCCTGCCCGCCATCGCCCATCACGGCTGGTCGACCTATGACGAAACGAAGCCGCTTACCGTGACCGGCAAGATCGTGGAGACGCACTACGAGAACCCGCACGCGAGCATCCGCGTCGACGTGCAGGGCAAGCGCTGGCTGGCCGTGCTGGCCCCGGTGTCGCGCATGGAATCGCGCGGCGCCACGGCGGAGAAGGTGGCCGTGGGCAAGCAGGTCACGATGGTTGGCTACGCCAGCAAGGAAAAGGCCGACGAGATGCGCGTGGAGCGCATCACGTTCGACGGCGGCCAGACCGTGGAACTGCGCTGACCGATGGCATCGCTCGATGCCTGGGCCGGTCAGCTTTCGGCGGCGCCATTCGCGGTATGGCTGCGGGCGTCGGCCTGGGCCTATCCCGTCTGTGAAATCCTGCACCTGGCCGGCATGGCCCTGTTGTTCGGATCGATCGTGGTCGTGGATCTGCGCCTGGCCGGGTTTGGCCGTCAGTTGCCGGTGACGCTGCTGTTGCGCCATGCCCTGCCGGCGTCGCTGGTCGGCTTCGTGGTGATCGTGGCCAGCGGGGTGCTGCTGTTCGTGGCGCATGCCGACGAACTGATCGCCAATCGCGCGTTCCTGATCAAGCTGGGCCTGATCGTGTTCGGCCTGGCCAATGCCGCGTGGTTTCACGCCGGCCCGTACCGGTCGCTGCACGCCGGGCAGGGCGGCTGGGAAACGCTGCGCGCGCCGCCGCCACTGGCCCGTGTGTGCGCCGTGCTGTCGCTGGTGACCTGGGCGCTGGTCATCTGTGCCGGTCGCCTGATTGCGTACGTCTAGCCGTGAAAGTGGGCTCAAAGTGGCGTTTACATCGCATGTCTAGCCTGCAATTTGATGTAACGCAAAGAGTGTGCATCGGAGGTCTCAAGGTTTCAGGGCGCAAGACGTAAAGCTGGGCTGAACCCATACGTTTAGAGCCCCCCGATGAACAACCTGAGTATTCGCCACGGACTGCTGGCGACGCTTGTGATTTTTGGCCTGATGATCATTTTTGGCGCCGTGCTTGGCGTCAGCCAGCTAAGCGCCAGCAGCGATTCCGCGGAACGCATCCACGTGATTGCGTCGCGCGCCTTGCTGATCAACGACGCCTACAAGGACATGACGCGCGCCCGCTCGGCGCTCACGCGTGCTTACAGTTCGGCCAAGGCCAGCGGACAGGTCAACGCCGACGCGCTGGCCAGCGCGCAGAAGTCGATCAGCAAGTCGAAGGATGAACTCGACGCGTTTGACAAAGCGCCGGCCATCCGCGAGCAGGACGCTTCCACGCGCGACGACATCGTGGCCGCGGGCCGCGCCCACATGGACGTGGTGCAGCGTGGCCTCGACGCGCTGCGCGGCGGCGACCCCGATGGCTACGCTGCCATCAACGACAAGGACATCACGTCGTCGGGTGCCAAGTACTCGGCCGGCGTGGAACGCTTCCAGCAGTTCGCCTCCAAGCTCAACGACGATGCAATGGCCGAAGGCCGGACGCGGCTGAATCGCGTGATCCTGCTGGTTTGCGTGGGGCTGGCCATGTCGGTCGCGATGATCGTCGCGGTGCACCTGGCACTGCGCCGCCTGGTGGTGACGCCGCTGAACCAGGCGCGCGACCTGATCATGCGCGTGGCCGATGGCGACCTGACGATCAAGGTGCCGCAGGCGGGCCGCAATGAAATCGGCCAGTTGCTCGACGCGTTGTCGCGCATGCAGGCCGGCCTGACGCAGACCGTGTCCAAGGTGCGCCTGGGCTCGGATGCGGTGACGGTCGGCGCGCGCGAGATTGCCGCCGGCAACACCGACCTGTCGTCGCGCACGGAGGAACAATCGTCGGCACTGGAACAAACGGCGGCCAGCATGGAGCAGCTGACGTCGACCGTTGGCAACAACGCGGAAAGCGCCACCCATGCCAGCGGCCTGGCGCGCAACGCGGCGGACCTGGCCGCGCGTGGCGGCGAGGTGGTGCGCGGCGTGGTGCATACGATGAGCGAGATCAACACGAGCTCGCAGAAGATCGTCGACATCATCGGCGTGATCGACGGTATCGCGTTCCAGACCAATATCCTGGCGCTGAACGCCGCAGTGGAAGCCGCGCGGGCCGGTGAGCAAGGCCGTGGCTTTGCGGTGGTGGCGGGCGAGGTGCGCAGCCTGGCGCAACGCAGCGCCAATGCCGCCAAGGAAATCAAGGGCCTGATCGATTCGTCGGTAGGCAAGGTGGACGCCGGCACCCAGCAGGTGGAGCAGGCCGGCAGCACCATCGAGGAAATCGTGGCCGCCGTGAAGCGCCTGGCCGATACCGTGAGCGAGATCTCGGCCGCGTCGATCGAGCAGTCCAGCGGTATCACGCAGGTCAGCGAGGCCGTGTCGCAGATGGAGCAGGTGAACCAGCAGAACGCCGCGCTGGTGGAGCAGGCGGCGGCCGCCGCCGATTCGCTCGAATCGCAGGCCAACCATCTGGCAGCCGCCGTGGCTACGTTCCGGCTGGCCTGACGTAGCAACAGGGCATCAGCCGGCCAGTTGTTCCTCGACGAACAGCAGCCGGTCGTTGCCCCAGTAAAGCTTGCCTTCCACGAAGAAGCTGGGCGCGCCAAAGATGCCGCGCGCCACGGCTTCCTCGGTCACGCGTTTCAGTTCGGCCTTGACCTCGGGGTCGTCCAGCATCGCCAGCGCCTCGCGCGGGTCCAGTCCCGCCTCCACCAGCACCTTGCCGATCTCCATCGGGTCGTTGAGGTTCCTGCCCGTTTCCCACATCGCGCTGTAGATCGCGTCCACATAGCGGTGGAACTCGGCATCGCCCTTGCGTTGGTAGCCGATCGCGCCGCGCATCAGCGCCAGCGTGTTGACCGGGAAATGCGGGTTGTGCCGGAACGGCACGCCATAGCGGGCGGCCCAGCACTGCAGGTCGTGCTGCGACCAATCGCTCTTGGCCGGAATCTCCATCGGGCTATGGTTGCCCGTGCCCTTGAACACGCCCCCCAGCAGCATCGGCCGCCAGACGATGGCCGCGGCGGTGCGCGCCGCCACGCGCGGCAGTTCCTTGTAGGCCAGATACGAATAGGGGCTGCCAAAGTCGAAGAAGAATTCCACCTGTTTCTGCATTTGCATGTCTCCGTCGGGGTTGTCTCTAGTGGCCGTCGCCGAGTGACTTGCATTGTGACAGCAACTGCCCGTTCGACACCAAGGCTAAATTCCGGCTTGACTTTATATCGTACGATATATATCTTACGATACGTCTTACGACATAGCGGAGTGAAGAATGCGACACCAATTCGGTCACAGGGAACACGGTGGCCATTGCGGCCAGCACGGCAAACACCATGGCGGCGCCCGCGCCATGATGGCGATGAAGCTGATGGGCATGATGGGACGCGGCGGCGGCTTCTGGTCGCAAGGCGGCGGTGGTGATTTCGACGGCGGTGACGGCTTTGATGGCGACAACCTGCGCCGCGGCCGCAAGTTCAGCGCGGAAGATCTGCAACTGCTGCTGCTGTCGTTGCTCGACGAAAAGCCGTCGCACGGCTACGAACTGATCAAGGCGCTGGAAACACGCACTGGCGGCTTCTACAAACCGAGCCCGGGCGTGGTGTATCCCGCGCTGACCTTCCTGGAAGACGTGGGCTACGCCACGGTGGACCTGGAAGGCAACAAGAAGCGCTACCAGTTGTCGGAAGCCGGCCGCGCGCACCTGGACCAGAACCGCGCTCGGCTGGAGCAGATGGTGGCGCGCCTGCAGCATGTGGCCCGCAAGATGGACGTCATGCGCCGTGCCATGAGCGGACAGCCGCAGCGCGACGTGGACGAGGGCGGCTGGACACCCGAGCTGATACGTGCGCGTGGACGCCTGAAGCAGATGCTGATGATGCGCAGCGGTGCGACGGCCGACGAGCAGCGCCGTATCGCCGCCATCCTGGAACGCGCTGTCGACGAGATCGAACGCAGCGACAACGACCAACCGGAGACCTGAGTATGAGCGAAACCCGCGACCTGACCGTACAACGCGTGCGCCATCCGCTGAAGATGCGCCTGCTCAAGGTGCTGCGCACGCGCAAGATGTCGCCGCAATTGCTGCGCGTGACGCTGACCGGCGACGATCTGGCCGATTTCATTTCCGGATCGTTCGATGACCACGTCAAGGTGTTCTTCCCCGAGGCTGCCACCGGCCAGCCGGTGCTGCCGCAAGTGGGCCCGGAAGGCATCTCGTTTCCGGAAGGCCAGCCCCGTCCGCAGGCGCGCGACTACACGCCGCGACGCTACGACAACGCCGCGCGTGAACTCGATATCGAATTCGTGCTGCATGGCGATGGCCCCGCGTCAACCTGGGCCGCGCAGGCGCAGCCCGGCCAGTACCTGGGCGTGGGCGGCCCGCGCGGGTCGTTCGTGATTCCGCATGGGTTCGACTGGCACCTGCTGATTGGCGACGACACGGCGTTGCCAGCCATCGCGCGCCGCGTCGAGGAACTGGGCCCGGATGCGCGCGTGATCGTGGTGGCCGAGGTGGCGGACGAATCGGCGCGCATCGCGCTGGCTACCGGCCCGCTGGCCGAGGTGCACTGGATCCATCGCGACGAACATCGGAACGAGCACGGCGAAGACGCTCCGGAAGGCAGCCAGCTCACGCCCACGCTGCGCTGGCTGAGCCTGCCGGAAGGCGAGGGCTATGTGTGGGCGGCCGGCGAGGCGGCGGCCATGCGCGAGGTGCGCCAGTACCTGGTGAACGAGCGCGGCGTCCACAAGACGCGCATCCGCGCATCGGCCTACTGGAAGCGCGGCAATGCCGCCGTTCACGAAACGATCGACGACTGAACCCAAAGTATGGTTTGCGTGGGGCGGCGGCGCAGCTACACTGCGAACACGCCCATCCACGGACCTTGCCATGCCGAGCCATCGCCCGCTGCCGCTGTCTCTGATTGCCGTACTGACTGCTTCGATCGGACTGGCGGCCTGCGCGCCCGATTCGTTCCGCAACTACGAGGCGCGCGGCCTCAACAGCTATCTGGACCGCGTTCAGGACGTCTGCGCCAACACGCGGCTGGGCAGCCAGCCGCTGGGCGAATGGCTGCGCAGCGGGTCTGACGACAGCGACAGCAACTACGTCTACTGGCTCGACCAGACTTCACGGCTGTACTACAACCGCATCAGCGTGCCCCAGTATCGCGATTCCATCGCGGGCACGTTCGGCGGCGCCCAGTCCAACGCCGACGCGCTGGACTGCATCGTACGCAACCTGCCGGCGGACCGTCCTACCAGCCCGCCAGGCGGCATGTTCTGATTTTTCTCGCCGGCCTGTTGCGCAAAGGCAAACGGCTGGCTACTATCAGTCCGCAGTGGCCGAGACAACGGCCACGACGTCGCTCGGACGGTTCCGGGCGCTTACGTAAAGGACTACCCTCATGACCGCCGAATCCGGCAAGCGCCGCTTTGCGCGCATCGATCGTCTCCCCCCGTACGTCTTCAATATCACCGCCGAGCTCAAGATGGCCGCCCGCCACCGTGGCGAGGACATCATCGACATGAGCATGGGCAACCCCGACGGTGCCACGCCGCCCCATATTGTGGCCAAGCTCGTGGATGCCGCGCAGCGGCCCGATACCCATGGCTATTCGGCGTCGAAGGGCATTCCGCGCCTGCGTCGCGCCATCTCGCACTGGTACCGCGACCGCTACGCGGTGGACATCGATCCGGACAAGGAAGCGATTGTCACGATCGGCTCGAAGGAAGGGCTGGCGCACCTGATGCTGGCTACGCTGGACCGGGGCGACACGGTGCTGGTGCCCGATCCGAGCTACCCGATCCATATCTACGGCGCGGTGATTGCCGGCGCCGATATCCGGTCGGTGCCGCTCACGCCGGGCATCGATTTCTTTGCCGAGCTGGAGCGCGCGATTCGCGGCAGCTATCCCAAGCCCAAGATGATCGTGCTGGGGTTTCCGTCGAATCCGACGGCGGCCTGCGTGGAGCTGGATTTCTTCGAGCGCGTGATCGCGCTGGCGCGCAAGCACGACATCTTCGTGGTGCACGACCTGGCCTACGCCGACATCGTGTTCGATGGCTGGAAGGCGCCGTCGATCATGCAGGTGCCGGGCGCCAAGGACATTGCCGTGGAATTCTTCACGCTGTCCAAGAGCTACAACATGGCTGGCTGGCGCATCGGCTTCATGGTGGGTAATCCGGACCTCGTGGCGGCACTGACGCGCATCAAGAGCTATCATGACTACGGCACGTTCACGCCGCTGCAGGTGGCGGCCATCGCTGCGCTGGAAGGTGACCAGCAGTGCGTGAAGGAGATCGCCGCCCAATACCAGGCGCGCCGCGACGTACTGGCACGCGGCCTGATCGAAGCGGGCTGGCCGGTCGATATCCCGAAGGCGTCGATGTACATCTGGGCACGCATCCCCGAGCCGTACCGCGCGCTGGGGTCGCTGGAGTTCTCGAAGCAGCTGCTGGCCAAGGCCAAGGTGTCGGTATCGCCCGGCATCGGCTTTGGCGACTATGGCGACGAGTTCGTGCGCTTCGCGCTGATCGAAAACGAATCACGCATCCGCCAGGCCGTGCGCGGCATCAAGGCCATGTTCCGCGCAGACGGGCTGGTGAAGCCGGTGGAGGGGTAGGGCTCTCGCTTTCCGTCACCCTCTCCCTCTTGTTTTTTGCTCCCCTCTCCCACGGAGTGAGAGAGGGGTTGGGGGTGAGGGCAACGAGGTTCTGCTTGCCGACAGGTGTCGCAATTTGCGCCGCCAGCCCTCACCCCCAGCCCCTCTCCCGCACGGCGGGAGAGGGGAGCCCGTCAACGCGGATTGAGCTCATCAGAAATACCCCACAAACCGCTTCATGATCGGTGACAGCGCCTCGGCCCGATGCGCCATCAAGATACGGCTCGCCGCATCAGGTCCGGCGATCGATTGATACGCCACCCCCGGAATACCCGTCCGCGCATAAATCTCTGGCAACACCGAAACCCCCGCGCCGCTAGCCACCAGCCCAATGATCGTGGTGGCTTCACGCGCTTCCTGCGCGACGTTGGGTGCAAAGCCCGAACGGTTGCACAGCGTGGTCACATGATCGAACAGCCCGCATCCGAGCCCGCGCGGGAACAGCAGGAACCGCTCCGGTGACAGCGCGCTGATATCGATGTCCTCGCTGGCACCCGCCAGACGATGGGCTACCGGCAACACCGCCACGAGCCGGTCGGCCAGCACGTCGCGCACCGTGATGGTCGCTGGCGGCCGGAACTGCGGAGACGGCCGCAGGAAGGCTATGTCGATCTCGCCGTTCTCGAGCTGCTGCAACTGCTGCCCCGTGGACATATGCACCAGCTCCAGCTTGGCGTTGCGATGGGCTTCGCGGAACGAATGCACGGCGCGCGGAAACATGTCCTGCATCGGCACCGATGCAGTGAAGCCGACGCGGATTTCCCCAGCCTCGCCCGACGCCACCTGCTTGACCACCTCGCGTGCCTGTTCCAGGTTGGTCAGCGCCGCGCGCGCCTTGTCCAGGAACAGCTCACCGGCCGGTGTCAGGGCCACGTGGTGGCGCGAGCGCTCCAGCAGTGCGCTGCCCAGTTCATCTTCCAGCGCCTTGATCTGCACGCTGAGCGGCGGCTGACTCACATGCAGCCGGCGGGCGGCCTCGCTGAAGCTCAGCGCCTCGGCCACGGCCACGAAATAACGCAGTTGGCGAAAGTCCATTGATAGGGAATCGAAATAACGAGCTATCTGAAAACGTATTGGACAGTATCACGACCCCCGCCCAGAATGCGAGCACATCCTCACAACAACACTGGAGACGACATGCTGCGCGGGCTCGCTGGTATTTGTAATTCGCAGGGCGGGAGCCGCCCGATCATGGCAACGTTGCTGGCAGCCGCGCTGGCGGCCCTGTCATTGGGCGCCCCGGTGGCGCATGCCGACAGCTATCCGGACAAGCCGATCCGCCTGGTGGTGCCGTACGCCGCCGGCGGCGCGGTGGACATCGTGGCGCGCTCGGTGGGCCAGCGCATGAGCCAGTTGCTCAAGCAGCCGATCATCGTCGACAACCGCCCGGGTGCCAGCACCAACATCGGCCTCGATTTCGTGGCCAAGGCCCCGGCCGACGGCTACACGATCATGATGGCCTCGAACAGCCTGGCCACCAACGCGGCGCTGTTCAGCAAGCTGACCTTCAACCCGGCCACCGACTTCGCACCCGTGGCGCGCATCGGCGAAGCATCGCTGGTGGTGGTGGTGCCGGCAAAGTCGCCGATCAAGTCGCTGAAGGACCTGGTCGCGCAGGCCAAGGCCCAGCCGGGCAAGCTCAGCTATGCGTCTGCAGGCAACGGCAGCTCGGGCCATCTGGCCGGTGAAATGCTCAAGGACACCGCCGGCATCGACGTGCTGCACGTGCCCTACAAGGGTGGCTCGCCCGCCATCACCGACCTGATCGGCGAGCGCATCACGTTCATGCCGATCAACCCGCTGGAAGTGGTGTCGCATATCAAGGCCGGCACGCTGCGGCCGCTGGCAGTGGCCAGCGCCCAGCATTCGGCGCAATTGCCGAACGTGCCGACGTCGAAGGAAGAGGGCCTGCCGAACTTCACCGCATCGGTGTGGTGGGGCCTGGTCGCGCCGGCCAAGACGCCCGCGCCGATCATCAAGCAACTGAACACCGCCGCCAACACGGCACTGGCCGATCCCGAAGTGAAGAAGCAGCTGGGCCAGCTTGGCGTGACCATCGTGTCGGGCACGCCCGAGCAGTTCGGCCAGTTCGTGCGGACCGAAACCACCACGTGGAACAACGTGATTCGCAAGGCCGGCATTACCGCCGACTGACCGCCTCCACCGATACAGATTCAAGGAAGTCCAGATGTCCCAGCAACCAGCAACCCAGCCGTCGATCCTGGTGGTCAGCGCCCACGCGGCCGATTTCGTGTGGCGCGCGGGCGGTGCCATCGCGCTGTACGCCGAGCGCGGCTATCACGTGCGCATCGTGTGCCTGTCGTTTGGCGAGCGCGGCGAGTCGGCCAAGATGTGGCGCCAGCCGGGCATGACGATCGAACGCGTCAAGGCCGCCCGCCTGGAAGAAGCCCAGCACGCCGCCGACATCCTGGGCGGCACGCTTGAATGCTTCGACCTGGGCGATTACCCGCTGCGCGTGCCCGACGCGGCCCTGCTGCGCCTGGCCGATATCTACCGCGAGATCCGCCCCGAGCTGGTGCTGAGCCATTCGCGCGAAGACATCTACAACTTCGATCATCCGCTGGCCACGCACGTGGCACAGGAAGCGCGGGTCATCGCACAGGCGCACGGCTACCAGCCCGACGTGCCGGTGATCGGCGCGCCGCCGGTATTCCTGTTCGAGCCGCACCAGCCCGAGCAATGCAACTGGAAGCCCGACGTGCTGCTCGACATCTCGTCGGTGTGGGAAAAGAAGCAACGCGCGTTCACGACCATGGCCGCGCAGGAACACCTGTGGGAGTACTACACCCGCGTGGCGCTGCAACGGGGCGCGCAGGCCACGCGCAATTCGGATCGCAAGGTTCTGCATGGCGAGGGTTATGCCCGCGTCTTCCCGCAAGTGACGGAGGTTCTGGCATGAGAACGGTTGCCTATCGCAATATCCTGCGCGCCGAGTCGCGCGACATCGAATCGCTGGGCAAATATGGCGTGGCCACGGTGCACGAGGCCCAGCGCCGCACCGGCCTGATGAAGCCGTACCTGCGTCCGATCCAGTCGGGCACGGCCATCTCCGGCAGTGCCGTGACGGCGCTGATGCATCCCGGCGATAACTGGATGATCCACGTGGCCGTGGAGATGATCCAGCCCGGCGACGTACTGGTGGTGGCGCTGACCAGTGACTGCACCGACGGCGTGTTCGGCGACCTGCTGGCCACGTCGCTGAAGGCGCGCGGGGCACGTGGCCTGATCCTGGACTCGGGCTGCCGCGACGTTTCCACGCTCAACGCGATGGGCTTTCCGGTCTGGTCGCGCGCGGTGTCGGCGCAGGGCGCCGTCAAGGAAACGGTGGGCGCGGTCAACGTGCCCGTGGTGTGCGCCGGCGCCCAGGTGCGTCCCGGCGACGTGATCGTGGCCGACGACGACGGCGTGGTGGTGGTGGCGCGTCCGCAAGTCGCCGAGATCGCCCGCAAGGCAGCCGAACGCGAGGCGCTGGAAGCCGGCAAGCGCGACAAACTGGCTTCGGGCGTGCTGGGCGTCGACATGTACAACATGCGCCCCGGGCTGGCCGACAAGGGGCTGGTCTACCTGGACCAGACCGTGGACTGGTACAGCGGCGCCGACGAAGCCTGACGCTTCACGCCTTGATCCCATAGCCCCCAAGCCGGCGCGCGCCGCCGGCGTATCTGGTATAAGACCCCCCAAGAACATCGAAGCCGATTCCCGCTGGCGCGGGCCAGTCGGCCCAGCCGGGGGAGCCAGATGGAATTGCGCCAGCTTCAGTACTTCGTGCGGGTGGTCGAGCTCGGCAGCATGAGCCGTGCCGCGCTCGAACTCGACATGGTGCAATCGGCGGTCAGCCAGCAGATCAGCCGGCTGGAAAGCGAACTCGCCACACGGCTGCTGCGCCGCACACCCCAGGGCGTGACGCCCACGGAGGCCGGCCTGGCCTTCTTCCACGAAGCACAGCTCACGTTGCGCCACGCCGAGCAGGCGCGCCGCGCCGCACATCAGGCGCGGCTGTCGGGCGCGGTCAGCGTGGGCCTGGCGCCCACCACCGCGTCGGTCATCGGCGTACCGCTGATTCGCGCCATGCGCGAGCGCTATCCCGACGTGCGCCTGCATATCGTGGAAAGCCTGTCGGGACACCTGACCGCGATGCTCAATGCACGGCAGCTCGACTTGGCGGTGCTGTTCGGCACCCACGCGGCACGTCGCTGGACGGTGATGCCGTTGCTGGAAGAGACGTTGTTCCTGATCCAGTCCCGCCAGACGCTGCCCCAGGGCAAGGCCGATCCCCCCACAATGCGCGCGATGACGGACCTGTCCGACGTGCCGCTGATCATGCCGACTGGCGTTCACGGGCTGCGCAGCACGCTGGACGCCGCGTTCGCACGCGCCAAGGTGACGCCGCGCATCGTGCAGGAAGTCGATTCGCTGGCCATGCTGATGGACGCGGTGGACATGGGCTTTGGCGCCACGCTGCAGCCGTGGGCGGCCGTGGGCCGCTATCCCGATGCGGAAACCCGCTTCCACCTGGCGCAGATCGACGATCCGCAGGTGGGGCGCAAGAACCTGCTCTGCAGCCTGTCTGACGACGAGCTGTCGCCGGCCGCCCTGGCGCTGCGGGTGGTGCTGGCCGACACGGCACGCGGACTGGTGCGGTCCGGCGACTGGCGCGGCGCGCGGCTGCTGGAGAGCTAATCCGGCGCCGGGCTGGTGCAATGCCGGCCCGCTTCCTATCCTTGCTGAAGAGTGACCTGGGACAGGGTGGACGTCATGCGCGCATTGATCCTCTGTTCGGTGCAGTTTCTGCTGGCGGTGACGTGGACGCTCTACGTCGCCTTCCTGCCGCAACTGGCGGCGCAGGCGGGCATCCCGCGCGCACAGGTGGCGTGGATCCTGATGATGGATCAGGTGATCTTCGTCGTCATGGATCTGGTCATGGGCGTGGCCGCCGACCGTGTGGCCAACGCGATGCGCCGCCTGGGCGGCTGGGTGCTGGCCCTGTCGGTGGTGTCGGCGCTGGCATTCGTACTGTTGTCCGGCGTCGCGTCCCCGGCGTGGCTGGTGGCGCTGACCGCGCTGTGGGCCGCCACGTCGTCGGCGTTGCGGGCGCCGCCGATGGTCATGATCGCCCGCCGCATGCAGTGTAGTGCGCCATCGTTCCTCGTGGCGTGTTCTCTGCTCGGCATCGGCCTGGCCGGGGCGGTGGCACCCATGCTCACGGCACGGCTGCGCGATGCGTCGCCGCTGCTGCCGTTCATTGCGGCCAGCGTGGCGCTGGTGATTGCCGTGGTCGCGCTGCGCGTGGTGGAGCCGGGCGCCGTCGCCCGGGTTGCCGCCGCGCCCGCAGCAGATCGCAAGCCGCCGCCGGGGCGCGCCTGGCTGCTGTTTATCGCTTTCTGGCTGCTGGCACTGGGCTTTCAGCTTCATACTGCCGTCAACTCCGCGCCCGCCTACCTGCGCTTTGTTTCGCCCGCGCAGCTCGTGCAGGTGACCCCGGCATTCTGGATCGGCTTCGCGCTGTGCGTGCTGTTGCCCGAAAGCGCCTTGCTGCGGCGCTATCCCGCGCGGCTACTGCTGCTGTGTGCGGCCGCCCTGGGCGCGCTCGCGTTGTTTGGATTCGGCGCGGCGGGATCGCTGCGGGCCGTGCTGGTGACGCAATGCCTGGCCGGCGCGTTCTGGGGCATCCTGCTGGGCACCGCACTCAATGTCACGCTGGAAGCGGGCCACGTCGGCCGCGAAGGCGTCTTCACGGGGCTGCTGTTCGCTGTTGCGGCGGTGGCCGCGTTCGCCCGTATCGCCACGGTGGCGTCGGGCGCCAGCAAGGCCGCGCCGCTGGCGGGCTGGCTGCCGTGGCTGCCCGCCGTGGCGTGGGGCATTGCCGCGTTGCTGCTGGCGGCGTTCGTGCTGGCGCCGGGGCGCTGGCAGGTGATGGCGGGCGGCACCAGGCTTGACCGCTGACCTTTTTTCTCCCCTCTCCCGCGCGCGGGAGAGGGGAGCAAGACAGCGGTTAAAGTTCGCCGCCGACTCTTGGCACAATACCTCCTTCGTCCCGCCAACCCAGGAGCGATGACCGCATGACGGAACCCGATCCCATCCCAGGTACCCCCGCCATCGGCCTTGGCAGCGCGGCGCGCGAGCTGTATCGCGCGTTGTGGCTTCATGCCGCGGGCGTCCGCAAGCATCTGCTCGGCGCCGCCGGGCTGTTGTCGGCCGCGCAGTTGCTGCGGCTGACCATGCCGTGGCTGGCCGCGCAGGCCATCAACGCGCTGCAGCAGGGCAATATGGAAGTAGCCGGCCGCTGGATCGTCTACCTGATCGGCATCTACCTACTGTCATGGCTGGTGCATGGCCCGGGCCGCGTGCTGGAGCGCAATGTGGGTGTGCGCGTGCGAGAACGTCTGGCCGACCAACTCTATGCGCGCATCGCGGCAGCGCCGCTGGCGTGGCGCGATGGCCGGCATTCGGGCGAGCTGCAGCATCGCGTGGTGCAGTCGAGCCGCGCACTATCCGATTTCGCACAGAACCAGTTCGGCTATCTGCAAAGCGCCTTCAATTTCGTCGGGCCGATCGTGGCGCTGGCGCTGCTATCGCGTACCAGTGGTGCCATCGCGGTGACGGGCTACGTGGTGATCGCTCTGATCATCCTGCGTTTCGACCGCATCCTGATGCAGCTCGCCCGCGCCGAAAACGACGCCGAGCGCCGCTATGCCGCCGCGCTGCTCGACTTCGTCGGCAATGCCGGCACGGTGATAGGGCTGCGGCTGCAGGCCGCGTCGCGCAAGCTGCTGGGCCACCGCATGGCGGCGGTGATGGCGCCATTGCGCCGCGCGGTGATGGTCAACGAGGGCAAGTGGTTCGCCGTGGACCTGCTGGGCATGGGGCTGACCTGGATCCTGGTAGTGGTGTACGTGCTGCAGGCGCGCCAGCCGGGGCAGGCGGTGGCGCTGGGCACCGTCTTCATGATCTATCAATATGCGCAGCAGGCCGCGACGGTGGTGGGCGCGATGGCGTCGAACTTCCAGAGCTTCGCACGCATGCATACCGACTACGGCAGCGCGGAGCCGATCTGGCAGGCGCCGGGAGACCCCGACGCCGCCGTGCCGGACGTGGAGCCCAACGCGCGCTGGCAGACGCTGGAGTTGCGCGGCGCGACGTGGCGATACGCCAACGATGCGCGTGGCGGCCTGCATGGCATCGACCTGCGGCTGCAGCGCGGCGCGCGTATCGCGCTGATTGGCCCGAGCGGCGGCGGCAAGAGCACGCTGCTGCGTACGCTGGCCGGCCTGTATCGCCCGCAGCAAGGCGAACTCAGGCGCGACGGCGCCACGCAGGACTGGAACGCGCTGCGCACGCTGGCCACGCTGATTCCACAGGAAGCCGATGTATTCGAAGCCAGCGTGCAGGAGAACCTGACGTTCGGCGAGCCGGCCAATCCGGGCGCATTGCATGCCGCCGTGCATGCGGGCGTGTTCGACGAGGTGCTGGAGCGCATGCCCGATGGCCTGGCCAGCCCGCTGAGCGAACGTGGCGCCAACCTGTCGGGCGGCCAGCGCCAGCGGCTGGCGCTGGCGCGCGGTGCGCTGGCGGCGCAGGGCAGTTCGTTGTTGCTGCTCGATGAACCGACCAGCGCGCTCGACCCGCAGGCCGAGGGCCGCGTGTTCGACCGCATGTTCGCGGCGTTTCCGTCGGCGTGTATTGTGGCCTCGGTACACCGGCCAAGCCTGCTGGCAAGGTTCGACACCATCGTCGTGGTGGAGGCGGGCCGCGTGGTGGACGCCGGCCCGCGCGACGAGGTGCTGGCGCGGCGGGCTTGATGGATGTTGGATTTACTCCCCTCTCCCGCCCTGCGGGAGAGGGGGTAAAACATCGGACGGGTGACCGACTGCGTAAATGTGCAAAAATGCCACCGTTCACACGAAAACTGAAAGAAGTGGGCGTTTTCAAATTTTTCCGCAAGGCCAAGGCGAAGCCGGCTGTCAAGAAGCCGGCTCCTGTCGTTGCGCCGCCCGCGCTGTACGTCCAGGACACCACCAGCTCGTACGAGCGCGTGTTCAATCGTGTGATGGCCGACGTGGTGGGTATCTCCGAAGCGGAATCGGCCGAGATCCTGGAGTTGGTCAGGCTTAGCGGCTCCGACGGCCTGAACATGGCGGGGTATTTCGAACCGGTGTTCGCCGGTTATTTCAGGGGCCGCGACTGGACCTGGACCGAGTACGACAACTGGGTGGCGGTATTCGGCGAAATGGGCGCGTTTCCGTCGCACTGGATCGATATCGAGCTGCCGCAGAAGCCCAAGACCCGTACGGAGGAACTGCTGGGGCAGCGCCAGGGGGATATCCGCTCGTTCCTCGACGCGCAACGCGTCGAGTATCCGCCCCGTGCCACCAAGGCCCAACTGGTCGCCCTGGTCGAACTCACGCCCGGGCTCGAGGCGTCGGACTTGTGGCAGGCCGTGCTGGCCCGCAGGCAACACGATGCGGAAGCGGCGCTGGAGCGCCGTCCCCGGCTGCTCTATGACCTGCTGATGCGGACGATTGCCTACCGGGCCAAGAGCGAGCGCGATGTGGCGCGGGCCAAGGCGGCCGGCGTGAAGCGCTTCGACCTGATGCTGGCGTTCGAGGAAGACCGCAGGTTCGTCGAGGTGGCGCGCAGGAAGAGCCCCTCGACGGTGCCGCCGTTCTATCCCAACGATTTCACGCTGCTGCGCCCGATCATCGAAAACGGCGACTCCGGCCAGAAGTAGCGCGACGCGCGGCGCGCGCTGGCGGGTACGACGGTTACAATCGGTGACTTCCTCCCTGCAGCCGCGCGCTTCCGCCCCCGTCGACATGGATCACAACCTGACCCTCATCACCACGCTCGCCGCGGGCTTTGGCATCGCGCTCGTCCTTGGATTCCTGGCCGAGCGCATGAAGATACCGGCCCTGGTTGGCTATCTGGTGTCCGGCATCATCATCGGGCCGGGCACGCCCGGCTTTGTGGCCGACGTGCACCTGGCCGCCCAGTTGTCCGAGATCGGCATCATGCTGCTGATGTTCGGCGTGGGCCTGCATTTCTCGCTGAGCGACCTGCTGGCTGTGAAACGCATTGCAATACCGGGTGCCGTGGTGCAGATGGGTCTCGCCACGCTGCTGGGCATGGCGCTCGGCTGGGCCTGGGGCTGGCATTGGGGCACGGGGCTGATCTTCGGACTGTCGCTGTCGTGCGCCAGCACCGTGGTGCTGCTGAAGGCGCTGGAAAGCCGGGGCGTGCTGGAGACGATGAACGGCCGCATCGCCGTGGGCTGGCTGGTGGTGGAAGACCTGGCCACGGTGCTGGTGCTGGTGTTGCTGCCGCCGCTGGCGGGCCTGCTGGGCGGGTCGACGGGGCAGGCGGCGCAAGACTCGGGGTCGATCGGCATGACGATCTTCCAGACGCTGCTGCAGGTGGTGGCCTTTATCGCGCTGATGCTGGTGGCGGGGCGCCGCGTGCTGCCGTGGCTGCTGTGGCAAGTGGCCAAGACCGGCTCGCGCGAGCTGTTCACGCTGGCGGTGGTGGCCGTGGCGATCGGCATCGCGTTTGGCGCGGCGGAAATCTTCAGTGTGTCGTTCGCGCTGGGGGCATTCTTTGCCGGCATGGTGATGCGCGAGTCGCAGTTCAGTCATCGCGCGGCGGAAGAGTCGCTGCCGTTGCGCGACGCCTTCTCCGTGCTGTTCTTCGTGTCGGTCGGCATGCTGTTCAAGCCGGAAATCCTGGTGGAACAGCCGCTGCACGTGCTGGCCGTGGTGGCCGTGATCATCCTGGGCAAGTCGCTGGCGGCGTTCGTGCTGGTGCTGGCGTTCCGCTACCCGCTCAACACGGCGCTGACGGTGTCGGCCAGCCTGGCGCAGATCGGTGAGTTCTCGTTCATCCTGGCGGGCCTGGGCCTGACGCTGGGCTTGCTGCCGGAAGAGGGCATGAGCCTGGTGCTGGCCGGCGCGCTGATTTCCATTGCCTTGAATCCGCTGCTGTTCGCGGCGCTGGAGCCGGTCAGGCGCTGGATCCTGGCGCGTTCGGCCACGGCCCGCAGGCTGGAGCAGCGCGGCGACCCGTATGCCGAGCTGCCGATGACCACCGAGCGCAAGTACCTGCAGGGCCAGGTGGTGCTGGTCGGCTACGGCCGGGTGGGGCGCCGTATCGCTGCCGCGATGCAGGAGCGCAGCATCCCGTTCGTGATTGCCGACGAGAACCGCGAACTGGTGGAAACCCTGCGCAAGGAAGGCTTTGCGGCGGTCTCGGGCAATGCCGCGGACCCGGCTGTCCTGATCCAAGCGCATATCGCCCACGCGTCCATGCTGGTGGTGGCGGTGCCGGAACCGCTGTTCGTGCGGCAAATGGTGGAAACGGCCCGTACGCTGAATCCCGAAGTCGAGATCGTCCTGCGCACCCATAGCGAGGATGAATCGAAGCTGTTCCGCAAGGAAGGGCTGGGCACGGTGTTCTACGGCGAGGAAGAGCTTGCCAAGGGCATGTCCGGCCATGTGCTGGGCCGCTTCGTGCCCGGCAACGCCAATGGCGCCCATGGCACCAACGGCGCGGGCGCCCATCCGGTAACGCCGTAGGCACGCGTCAGAGCCAGCGCTCCGCTTCATCCAGCAGCGCGCGTGGCGACACCATGTCGCGATGCGCAAAGCTGGCCAGCGTGAAGGACCGCACCATCGGCGGATCCCCGGGAATGCGGGCGATCAGCAGGTCGATGTCCTGTGCCGGCGCCGGATTGTCCAGGGTCAGCAGCACGTTGGTGGCGCTGAGCCGTAGCGCCATATGTTCGATCGAAAACGACGTCGGCGCATCGGCGATGGTCTCGGCCAGGCATGCGAGCCGGTGGTCCAGTACATCGTGGGACGGGGTCAGTTGCGCCAGCTCGCGCTCGTTGGCGGCAATCTCGTCGCGCAGCGTGGCAGCCTCGGTGGCGCTGACCGCGGTGTCGGCGCCGAATACCGACCGCACGCCCGTGCCTTGCCGCTCCAGCAAGCGTAGACGGGCCACCAGCAGCGTATGTTCGTGGTCGAGTTCGTCCTGGCGCGACTTGCCCGCCGTGAAGCGCGCCAGCGCTTCCAGGGCTAGCTGATCGAACAACCGCCACACGATCTCGTCGCGCAGGGCCGCCTCCGAGGCGGCCATGATCGTGACCCGGTGCTCGCCGAAGCTGATATTGGTCTGGGGCACTTCAGATCGCATGACGTCGCCCTCCAGCGCCACGCCCAGCGTGCGCCGCTCGGTCATGGTCATCCCCAGGACGGTGAACGCGGTGGGTGTTCCGGGCGACTTGTCGAAGAACTCGCGCAGGTCCGGAGACCGGCTGAACGTCAGTTCCACGTCGTGTGGCGTGGCGAAGAACGCGTGGATGTACGGGTCCGTGCCCCAGGCGTGGGCCGTGGCCTCGCGCGGCGCGGGCAGGCCGTCGACCAGGCCGCGCACATGGGTCAGCGCCTGCTCCAGCGCGGGCCGCAGCCGGCGCCGATAGTGCGGCACCAGGCGCAGCCGGGGATTGAGCCGGGTGACGCGCTCGGCCAGTTCAGCCATCTCCCGCTTGCCGTGCCCGTCGCCGTGCGGCTTGTCGCGCCGCATCCACTCCAAGATGCCCATCGGTCTCTCCTGTATGAACGGCACGGTGCCTGGATTGTAGGCAATGAGGCGGTGCCCGAGCCCATCACAAATCGTGATACCCCCATGCGGCTCAAGGGCTTAGCAGGGTTCCGCCCTGCGGATAGAGTCCCGCACAGACTCACGAAGGTATAGAAAGTCGTGTCCATCCCCACTCACAATCCCTGCACACAGGGCGCCCGCGCATGATCGACGTCCTGGTAATTGGCGGCGGCAATGCCGCCCTCTGCGCCGCACTGATGGCCCGCGAAGCCGGCGCCAGCGTGATGCTGCTGGAATCGGCCCCGCGCGAATGGCGCGGCGGCAATTCGTCCCATACCCGCAACCTGCGCTGCATGCATGACGCGCCGCAGGACGTGCTGGTCGAAGCCTATCCCGAAGAAGAGTACTGGCAGGACCTGCTCAAGGTAACCGGCGGCCAGACCGACGAGACGCTGGCGCGGCTGGCCATTCGCGCGTCGTCGACGTGCCGCGACTGGATGCGCAGCCATGGCGTGCACTTCCAGCCGCCGCTGTCGGGCGCGCTGCATGTGGCGCGTACCAATGCGTTCTTCATGGGCGGCGGCAAGGCGCTGGTCAACGCGTACTACCGCAGCGCCGAGCGCCTGGGCGTGCAGATCCGCTACAACGCGCCGGTCGATGCGATCGAGCTCGACAACGGCCGCTTCGTGGCCGCGCGCATCGGCGGCGAACGCATCGAGGCCAAGGCTTGCGTGCTGGCCGCCGGCGGCTTCGAATCGAACCGCGAATGGCTGCGCGACGCCTGGGGCCAGAACGAGCGCGGCGAATGGCCGGCCGATAACTTCCTGATCCGTGGCACGCGCTTCAACATGGGCGTGCTGCTCAAGTACATGATCGACGCGGGTGCGGACACCATCGGCGATCCGTCGCAGTCGCACTGCGTGGCCATCGACGCGCGCGCGCCGCTCTACGACGGTGGCATCTGCACGCGCATCGACTGCGTGTCGCTGGGCGTGGTGCTTAACGCCAATGCTGAGCGCTTCTACGACGAGGGCGAGGACTTCTGGCCCAAGCGCTACGCGATCTGGGGCCGCCTGGTGGCGCAGCAGCCGCAGCAGATCGGCTATTCGATCATCGACGCCAAGGCCGTGGGGCGCTTCATGCCGCCGGTGTTTCCGGGCGTCAAGGCCGACACGTTGCCGGAACTGGCGCGCAAGCTGGGCCTGGACGAAGGCACGTTCATGCGCACCATCGACGACTACAACGCCGCGTGCCGTGTGGGCAAGTTCGACCATACTTCGCTGGACGACTGCCACACCGAGGGCGTGACGCCGGCCAAGACCCACTGGGCACGGCCCATCGACACCGCGCCGTTCTTCGGCTACGCGCTGCGTCCCGGCATCACCTTTACCTATCTGGGTCTCAAGGTGAACCAGGAATCGGCGGTGCACTTTGGCGGCAAGCCCAGCCAGAACCTGTTCGTGGCTGGCGAGATGATGGCCGGCAACGTGCTGGGCAAGGGCTATACGGCCGGCGTGGGCATGGCAATCGGTACGGCGTTCGGCCGCATCGCGGGCACCCAGGCGGCCAAGGCTGCTGCTTCGAACACGGCGGTATCGCATGCAACACGGGAATCGGAATATGCAACATCTTGAAGCGCTGACGCGCGAGGCGGCGGCGCTGGCCAACGGCGCGCTGCCGCTGACCACGGACGAGGCCGAAGTCGCCCGCACCCTGCAGATCTGCAATGCCTGCCGCTATTGCGAGGGCTTCTGCGCGGTGTTTCCGGCCATGACGCGCCGCCTGGAGTTTCCGAAGGCGGATATCCACTACCTGGCCAACCTGTGCCACAACTGCGGCGCCTGCTACCACGCCTGCCAATACGCGCCGCCGCACGAGTTCGCGGTGAACATCCCGCAGGCGATGGCCAAGGTGCGCGTGCAGACCTACGGCGACTATGCCTTCCCGGCCGCGCTGGGCGGCCTGTACCGCCGCGCGGGCATGACGATGGCGCTGGCGCTGGCCGGCGGCCTCGCGCTGTTCCTGCTGATGGTGCTGGCCATGCGCGGCACGCTGTGGCATGAGCCGCTGGCCGGCAACTTCTACGCGATCTTCCCGCACAACCTGCTGGCGGCGATGTTCGGCGTGGTGTTCCTGTTCGCCTGTGGCGCGCTGGGCATCGGCGTCACGCGCTTCTGGCGCAAGGTCACGCCCGGTACGCGCATCGACGACGAACGCGGCGCCGCCACGGGTGGCGCGGTGCATGACGCGCTGAAGCTCAAGTACCTGGACGGCGGCCACGGGCAGGGCTGCAACAATGACGACGACGCGTTCACGCTGCTGCGCCGCCGCTTCCACCATTTCACGTTCTACGGCTTCATGCTGTGCTTTGCGGCAACCGCCGTGGCCACGCTGTACCACTACCTGCTGGACCTGCATGCACCGTATCCGGTGACGAGCGTGCCGGTGCTGCTGGGCATCGCGGGCGGCATCGGCCTGCTGGTCGGGCCGGCGGGGCTGCTGTGGCTGAACCTGCGGCGCGACGAGCGCACGATGGACACGAAGCAGAAGCCGATGGACCGTGGCTTTATCGCGCTGCTGTTCCTGACCAGCGCAAGCGGCCTGGCGCTGCTGGCCCTGCGCGATACCGGCGCCATGGCATCGCTGCTGGCCGTGCACCTGGGTATCGTGATGGCGCTGTTCCTGACGCTGCCCTACGGCAAGTTCGCGCACGGTATCTTCCGCAGTGCGGCGCTGCTCAAGTTCCATATCGAAAAACGCCGGCCGAGCGATCTCGCGCTGGGGTCGGACTGAACCGAATCGAACCAAATAACGGAATCCCAAGGAGACACATCATGACGAAACCCGGTGTGCTGAATATCCCGTCGATGCGCGGCCAGTGCAGCGAGGCGGAATGGCAGGCGCGTGTGGACCTGGCCGCGTGCTACCGGCTGGTCGAGCTGTTTGGCATGGCCGACATGATGGCCAACCATATCTCGGTGCGCGTGCCCGACGAGGACGACGCCTTCCTGATCAACCCGTACGGGATGATGTACGAGGAAATCACGGCGTCGTGCCTGATCAAGGTGGACCATGACGGCAAGATCCTGTCCAAGCCGGACTTCGGCGCGCTGAACTACGGCATTAACAAGGCCGGCTACGTGATCCACAGCGCGGTGCACCACGCCCGCCCGGAAGTGGCCTGCGTGATCCACACCCATAGCTGGGCGTCGATGGCCGTGTCGTCGCTGGAATGCGGGCTGCTGCCTATCACGCAGACCGCCATGCGCTTCCTGAAGATCGGCTATCACGACTACCAGGGCGTGGTGCTGGACACCGCCGAGCAGGAATCGCTGATTGCCGACCTGGGTAAGGGTGAAGCACTGATCCTGCGCAACCACGGCGCCATGACCGTGGGTAACTCCGTTGGCGAGGCATTCAACTGGATGCACCGGCTGGAACTGGCCTGCCGCTCGCAGGTCGCGGCCATGTCGTGCAACACGCCGCTGCAGCAGGTGCCGGCCGACGTGCTGCAGGAAACCTGGAACAACTACCAGCCCGGCACGCGGCGCCCTTACGGCCTGATGGAATGGCCGGCACTGCTGCGCAAGCTCGATCGCCTGGACCCGAGCTATCGCGACTGACGGCACGGAAGCCACAGAAGGGACAGGCAAGTCCCCACACAAGATCAAGATTGAAGAAAGCCCCCGCAGGTGGAGAAGACAGATGAACCGCAGAACCTTGCTGGCGCAGATGCTTGCGCTTGGCGCCGCCCCGTACGTGATGGGCGCCCGTGCCCAGTCGTTGCCGAACAAGACGGTCACGCTGATCGTGCCGTTCGCGCCCGGCGGCAACCTCGACGTGGTGGCGCGTGCCATCGCGCCAGCCCTGGAGCAGAACCTCGGCCGTAACGTGATCGTCGACAACCGCCCCGGCGCGGGCGGTGTGATCGGTGCCTCGGCCGTGGCCCGTGCCGAGCCGGACGGCAGCACGCTGCTGGTGACCACGCCGAACGCGGTAGTGGTACTGCCCAAGATGGCGCGCACCAACTTCAAGCTGGCAAGCTTCAGCCCCGTGGGACTGGTGTCGACCACGTCGCTGGTGATCGTCGTGAAGGGCGGCGATACGCGGTTCAAGGACGTCGAGGCGCTGCTGGCTTATGCGCGCGCCAACGTCGGCAAGCTGGCCGCCGGCCACGCCGGGCCGGGTACCACCAACCACATGGCGCTGCTGCAACTGGAAGATGCCGCGAAGATCCGGCTCAACCAGGTGCCGTA
Source organism: Cupriavidus pauculus (assembly GCF_022179805.1). GTDB lineage: Bacteria > Pseudomonadota > Gammaproteobacteria > Burkholderiales > Burkholderiaceae > Cupriavidus > Cupriavidus pauculus_E. The sequence goes on from NZ_BPUO01000005.1 coordinate 306,950, forward strand.
CAAGGGCTCGGCCCCGGCGCTGATCGACCTGATGGGCGGCCAGATCGACATGGTGGTGGACCAGTTGACCAGCTCCGCGCCGCATATCCAGTCTGGCGCGTTGCGCGTGCTGGCCGTGATGTCGCGCGAGCGTGATACCACGCTGCCCAAGGTGCCCACGCTGCGCGAGGCCGGCCTGGCCAACTTCGAGGCCACCACGGCCACCGGCTTGCTGGCGCCCGCCGGTACGCCGGCCGCTGTGGTCGATTCGATCAACGCGGCACTGCGCCGTGCGCTGGCCGAAGGCAGCGTGCGCAGCCGGCTGCAGAGCGTGGGCAGCGTGGCCCAGGCATCGTCGCCGCAGGAACTGCTGGCGTCGCTGCAGAAGGAAGACGCACGCGCCCAGTCGCTGGCCGCGGCCGGCCGCCTCAAGGCCGCGGAATAAGGGGCCGATGCCATGACACGACCCTGCCTGCCGCCGCTCGAAGCCGTCACGCCGCCGTCGTTCCGCGCGCCCGCCGGCGCCTGCGACAGCCATGCACATGTCTTCGGGCCCTATGCCCGCTATCCACTGGCCGACGACCGCAGCTACACGCCGGCCGAGCATCCGGCCTCTGCGTTCATCGCGCACCTGGACCAGCTTGGCCTGACGCGCGGCGTGCTGGTGACCGCCAGCGCCAGCGGCACCGATAACAGCGTGGTGATCGATGCGCTGCGCCAGTACCCTACGCGGCTGCGCGGCATCGCGGTGCCCGCGCCCGACATCTCCGATGCGCAGCTCGATGCCTGGCACGACGCCGGCGTGCGTGGCGTGCGTTTCAACCTGTACCAGGTGGATGGCCACGCGGTGTATCGCAATGGCGTGGGCATCGACGTGCTGGAAGCGCTGGCGCCACAGCTCAAGGCGCGCGGCTGGCATGCGCAGATCTGGATCCACGCCCCCGACCTGGTGGAACTGGGGCCGCGCCTGAAGGCGCTGGGCCTGCCGCTGGTGATCGACCACATGGGCCGCATGGCCACGTCGCGCGGCGTGGGCGATGCCGGATTCCAGGCGCTGTGCGCGCTGCTGGCCGAGGGCGCCGCCTGGACCAAGATCTCGGGCGCCGACCGCCTGCAACCGGCCGGCGCGCCGTACCGCGAGGTGGACCCGTTCGTGGCGGCGCTGATGTCGGCCAACCCGGAGCAGGTGGTCTGGGGCACCGACTGGCCCCACATCAACTATTTCGATCCGGCGCAGATGCCGGACGACGGCGTGCTGTTCAACCTGCTGGCGCGCTGGCTGCCCAACGAGGCAGACCGCCACCGCGTGCTGGTGACCAACCCCGCGCGGCTGTACGACTTCGGGTAGCACGCAGCCAGCCGGGCACCCAACACAACTACAACGAAGGAACGGAGACAAACCATGACCCCCATCGCCCCCCGCAAGATTGGCCGCGCCACGCCGTGGCTGCTGGCCTGCGCGCTGACCGCCGGCCTGCTGCAGGCATCGCCCGCCCGCGCCGAGGACTACCCGACCAAGCCGGTGCGCGTGGTGGTGGCCTTCACGGCGGGCGGCACCACCGACATGCTGGCACGCAGCGTGAGCCAGCAACTGGCGCAGCGGTTCAAGCAGTCGTTCGTGGTGGATAACCGGCCGGGTGCTGGCGGCAATATCGGTACCGAGTTCGTGGTGCGCGCGCCGGCCGATGGCTACACGCTGCTGGTCAACTCGGTGGGGCCGATCTCGATCAACCAGACGCTGTACAAGAAGCTCAACTACGATCCGCTGACCGATCTGGTGCCGGTCATCCAGATTGCCGATGTGCCGAACGTGCTGGTGGTGCACCCGTCGCTGCCGGTGAAGACGTTCGATGAATTCGTGGCGTATGCCAAGGCCAACCCGGGCAAGCTCAACTACAGCTCCACGGGCGTCGGCACGTCGTCGCACCTGTCGGGCTTCATGCTGACCGAACGCATGGGCACGCAGGCCACGCACATTCCGTACAAGGGTGCAGATGCGCTGAACGACCTGCTGTCGGGACGCATCCAGTTCATGTTCGCGACGATCCCGTCGGTGATGTCGCATATCCAGGCCGGCAAGCTGCGCGCGCTGGCGGTGTCCAGCGCAAAGCGCTCGCGCTCGCTGCCCGATCTGCCCACCGTGGCGGAAAAGGGCTTTCCGGGCTTCGAGGCTGGGTCGTGGTTTGGCTTCTTCGCGCCCAAGGGCACGCCGCAGGACGTGGTGACCAAGGTGAACCAGGCCGTCAACGAGATCCTGCCGTCGCTGCAGGCGCAGATGATTCGCGAAGGCGCCGACCCGGTGGGCGGCTCGCCGAAGCAGTTTGGCGATTTCACGCGCAAGGAATACGTGAAATGGAAGGCCGTGGTCAAGGCGTCCGGCGCCACCGTCGATTGAGTCACGCCATGCCAACTGAACCTCTGCGCATCCTGATGTCAGACGCCGCGCTCCAGGCGAACGGTGCGGCCATCGACGCCGCCGTCGGGGCGTCGGGCCAGCAACGCGCATGGACGCCGGTGGTGGTGCCGGCGGTTGACGATCCGCGCGAGGTGGATGCCGACGTCGCGTTTGTATCGCGCGACGTCACCGGCCTGTCGACCAAGCACGAGATCCTGCCGGCCACGCGGCGGTTCTATACGGCCATGCTGGCAGCACCGTCGCTGCGCTGGACGCATGTGCATTCGGCCGGCGCCGACCGCCCGATCTTCGGGCAGTTGCGCCAGCGCGGCGTGACGGTGACCACGTCTTCTGGTGCCAACGCGGGTGTGGTAGCCCAGACCGCGCTGGCCGGGTTGCTGGCGCTGGCACGGCACCTGCCGCAACTGATCGAGGCGCAGCGCGAAAGCCGCTGGGCGCCGCTGATCGGCAGCGGCTTGCCGCGCGACCTGCAAGGCCAGCGCGCCACGATCGTCGGCTGGGGCCCCATTGGCCAGCAGATCGGCGCGGTGCTGCGCGTGCTGGGCCTGGCGGTCACGGTGGTCAGGCAGCGCGCGGCAACGGAGGAGGGGTTCGAGACCGTCACGTTCGACCAGTTCGACGCGGTGCTGCCGCGCACCGACTGGCTGATCCTGGCCTGCCCGCTGACCGACCGCACGCGCGGCATGGTCAGCCGCGCGGCGCTGGCACGCATGCCGGCCGGCGCACGGCTGGTGAATGTGGCGCGTGGCGAGATCGTCGACGAACCGGCATTGATCGACGCGCTGCGCGCGGGCCAACTTGGCGGCGCGTACCTCGATGTGTTTGCCCACGAACCGCTGGCCGCCACGTCGCCGCTCTGGTCGCTCCCCAACGTCATCGCGACACCCCATAGCGCCGGCTTCTCCGATGGCAACGCGGCGCGCGTGGTCGACATATTCTTGGACAATCTACGACGCTGGACAGCGCATCAACCCCTCAAAAACCGGGTGGAATGAGCAATTTCAGACGCGTCTGCATGTAATTGCCTGCACAACGTGGTCGCGCGGACAATGGTGGGACGCATTTCACGACCCATCATGACCGTGTCCAAGACTGATTTTTCTACTCCCGATTTGCCGCCGACGTTGCCTCGCATCGTCGTTGCCGAAGACCATCCCGTTTGTCTGTTCGTGCTCGTCGAGCAGTTGCGCACCGTGGGCGGCTGCGAGGTGGTTGCCTGTGAGAATGGCGACGACGCCTGGGCCGCCGTGCGGCACGGCGGCGTGAGCCTGCTGCAGACCGACGTGAGCTTGCCCGGCATGGATGGCCTGGCGCTGGCGCGTGCCGTGCGCGATGCGGAGCGGCGCGACGGCGCGCCCGCGTTGCCCATCGTCGCCATCACTGCCACGGCCGACCGCAAGGCCCGGCGCGAGTGCCGGGCCGCGGGCTTCAACCTGGTGCTGGCCAAGCCGGTCAGCCTGGACATGCTCCAGTACCTGGTGAAGCGCTACGGGGCACCGCCGGCCTGACCGGCGGCGCACGCCATCAACCCTTCCAGGCCGACGCGCGGATCACGCTGCAGAAATTGCCGCGATGGAAGTGCGGGTCCTTGTCCGCCAGCACATCGGCCTTGACGTTGCCGAACGTGGTGTCGGGCTTGTGCCGGATGCCGTCGTAGAACGCCGCCAGGATGTCTTCCTTGAAGTGTGGCGTGCGCGGATGCGCATGCACCACGGCTTCGCGGTCGGCATCGGCGAAGGTCTCGTAGCGGATGCCCAGCACGTCCATCTCCACGCCAGCCGTTACCAGCGCAATCTCGGGCGCCATGAATTCGGGAATGCCGGGCGTGGTGTGCAGCGCGATGGCGGTCCAGACCTTTTCCACTTCACGCTCGCCAATGCCACGGCTGCGCAGGAAGTCGGCGGCCACGTTGGCGCCGTCAACCTCGAAGCGCTTGGCCGGGCTGCTGTGGGCGATGGTCAGGCCCATGTCGTGGAACATCGCGCCCGCATAGAGCAGTTCGGGATCGTAGTCGAGGCCGCGCTGCTTGCCAGCCAGCGCGGCCCAGTAGTACACGCGGCTCGAATGGTGAAACAGCAGCGGCGATTCGGTGTCGCGCACGAGTTCGGTGATCTCGCGGGCCAGGTGACTGTCGGGGATGGTGATGTCGCGTACGGTGAAAGGCATGGTCGACTCCAGTTCGGTGAGGGCTTGCAACGAGTCTAGGGGTGGCAGTACCATGTCTTCAATCGTACGAATACGACGAATTGAGACATCGCCCGGCAATCCGGACGATCCAGCAACATTTGCCTCGTAACGCGCACCGCCCAGCCATGCCCGCAACCCGAACCATCGGCCTTCTGGCCATCGACGGCGTCCAGCTACTGGACGTATCCGGTCCGCTCGACGTCTTTGCCGAAGCCAATGTCCAGGGCGGCGCCAAGGTGTACGAGATGAAAGTGGTGGCACTGCGGCGCGGGCCCATCACGGCGTCGTCCGGTGCCCGCCTGCTGCCGGACATCGTGATCGAGGACGATCCGGGCGGCGCCCGGCTGCCGCGCTTCCATACGCTGCTGGTGGCCGGTGCGCCGCATGCCGGCGACGCGCCGGCCGATCCGCTGGTCCTCGACTGGATTCGCCATGCGGTGCCGGGCGCACGGCGCTATGGCTCGGTGTGCAGCGGGGCGTTCCTGCTGGCCGAAGCGGGCCTGCTCGATGGCCGGCGCGTCACCACGCACTGGGCGGCCGCCGATGCGCTGGCGGCGCGGTTTCCGAACGTCACCATCGACGCCGATGCCATTCACGTGCGCGACGGCAAGTTGCGCACGGCAGCCGGGGTTACGGCGGGCATGGACCTAGCGCTGGCGCTGGTCGAGGAAGACGTGGGCCGCGAGATTGCGCTGAAGGTGGCCAGCCAACTGGTGATGTTCTTCAAGCGCCCGGGCGGGCAGGGACAGTTCAGCCGCCGTGAGGCGCCCGCCGCCGCCAACCGCGCGGCGCTGCAGGAGCTGCAGCGGTGGGTGGCCGCACACCCGGCGGCCGCGCACGACGTGCCGAGCCTGGCGGCGCGCATCGGCGTCAGTGCCAGGCATCTGTCACGGTTGTTTCAGGACGAGGTGGGCGTGACGCCGGCCAACTGGGTGGAGGCCGCGCGCGTGGCGGCGGCGCGGCAGTTGCTGGAAGAGGGCAACCTCGCCCCCAAGCAGGTGGCGGGCGAGTGCGGCTTTGCCAGTGTCGATACGTTGCGGCGCGCGTTCCTGCGCGTGCTGGGCGTCACGCCGGCCGAGTACCGCAAGCGCTTCGTGACGGTACTCGACTGACAGGACGCCTGCGCGGGCGCTACATGTTCAGCGCCCGCTTCTGCACTGCCAGCGCGGCCTCGCGCATCACTTCCGACAGCGACGGATGCGGATGGCAGATCATGCCGATGTCCTCGGACGCGGCCTTGAACTCCAGCGCGGCCACGCCTTCGGCAATCAGGTCCGACGCGTTGGCCGAGATGATGTGCACCCCCAGCAGCTCGTCGGTCTTCGCATCGGCAATCATCTTGATGAAACCGTCGGGGCGGCCCATGCCCATGGCGCGGCCGTTGGCCTGCATCGGGAACTGGCCGGTGCGGTACTCGCGGCCCTCGGCCTTCAACTGCGCCTCGGTCTTGCCCACCCAGGCGATCTCGGGTTCGGTGTAGATGACCCAAGGAATGCAGTTGTAGTCGATGTGCGGCTTCTGGCCGTCGATCACCTCGGCCACCAGAACGCCTTCGTCCTCGGCCTTGTGCGCCAGCATCGGCCCACGCACCACGTCGCCAATGGCGTAGATGCCGGGCACCGACGTGCGGCAATGGTCGTCCACCGGGACGAAGCCGCGCGCATCGACGGCCAGCCCCACGGCGTCCAGGCCCAGGTTGTCGGTATTGGGCACGCGGCCGATCGACACGATCAGGCGGTCTGCTTCGAGCTTCTGCTCGGCGCCGTCCTTGTCCTTGTAGGCAATCGTCACGCCCTTGCCCTTGACCTTCACCTCGCCGATGTTGACGCCAAGGTGAATGGCCAGCCCCTGCTTCTTGAATAGCTTGGCGGCCTCGCGCGCGATGGCGTCGTCAACGGCGCCCAGGAACGCGGGCAGCGCTTCCAGTATCGTGACCTCGGCGCCCAGCCGACGCCACACCGACCCCAGTTCAAGCCCGATTACGCCCGCGCCAATCACGGCGAGCTTCTTCGGCACGGAATCGAAAGACAGGGCGCCTTCGTTGTCGGACACGATCTTGTTGTCGACTGGCACGTCGGGCAGGTGCCGCGCCTTGGAACCCGTGGCGATGATCACGTTGCGTGCGGTGTAGGCCTTGCTGTCGGCGCCGTCAATGGCTTCCACGGTGACCACGCCATCGGCGGCCCGGCCCTTGAACTTGCCATGGCCCTTGATCCACGTGACCTTGTTCTTGCGGAACAGGAATTCCACGCCGCCCGTGAACTTGTCGACGATGGCCGCCTTGCGCTTGATCATCTGCGCCAGGTCCAGGCTGACGCCCTTGACCTGCACCCCATGCTCGGCCATGCCGTGCTGGGCGTGCTCGAAATGCTCGGACGACGCCAGCAGCGCCTTGCTGGGAATGCAGCCCACGTTCAGGCAGGTGCCGCCCAGGCGCGGCTTGCCTGCTTCGTCCTTCCATTCCTCGATGCATGCCACGGTCTTGCCCAGTTGCGCGGCGCGGATGGCGGCGATGTAGCCGCCGGGGCCGGACCCGATCACGATGATGTCGTAGTCAGCCTGCGCGGAGGCGCTCGCGCCACCGCCCACAGGCGCGGCCGATGCGGCTGCGGGGGCCGGTGCCGGCGCGGCAGCGGCAGGAGCGGGCGCCGCGGCGGGTGCGGCAGCCGGCGCGGCGGCGCTGGCCTTGCCCTCGGTATCCACCACCGCGATCACCTCGTCGGCATGCACCGTGGCGCCGTCCGGCTTGACGACCTGCGCCAGCACGCCGTTGTCCGGGCAGGGCACTTCCAGGGTGACCTTGTCCGTTTCCAGTTCCACGAGGATCTCGTCGCGCTGGACGGCCTCGCCGGGCTTCTTCTTCCACTGGAGCAACGTCGCTTCCGAAACCGATTCGGAAAGCTGGGGCACCTTCACTTCAATCTTGGCCATGGTCTTGGGGTTTCCGTGTGGCGAAAGCTTCCAGTCTAGGAGAGCACGCCTGCGACCATGCGATGGCTGACTAAGGGTTTACCCTTGATCCAATGAAAAACGGCCCGCCTGGGCAGGCGGGCCGTGATGGTGGGTGGAAAACCCCGCGTGCCGCTTAGTGGCCGGCGCTCTGGCCGCCGTCGACGTGCAGGATCTCGCCGGTCACGAACGGTGCCGATTCCAGGAACAGCACGGCTTCGGCAATATCGCTCATCTCGCCCATATGGCCCATCGGGTGCAGCGAGCCCAGTGCCTCATGGGTTTCCGGGGCGTGCATCGGCGACTTGATGATGCCGGGCGACACGGCGTTCACGCGGATGCCACGGCGGGCGTACTCGATGGCCAGCGACTTGGTGGCCGAATTGATGCCACCCTTGGTCAGCGATGCCAGCACCGACGGCACGCCCTGGATGGCATGGTCGACCAGGCTGGTGGTGATGCTCACCACGTGGCCGCCGTTGCCTTGCTTTTCCATTTCAGCGATGGCCAGTTGGGTGATGTAGAAGAAGCCGGCCAGGTTCACGCCGGTCTTGGTGACGTAGTCCTCGGCGGTGTAGCTCGTGAACGGCTTGGCGATGAAGATGCCGGCGTTGTTGACCAGCGCATCCACCCGGCCGAACTTGGCAACAGCCTGCGACACCACGCGGCGAGCCGTTTCCGGATCGGCGATGTCGCCCGGCACGGCCAGGATGTTGGCGTCGTCGGGTTGCTGGATGCTGCGAGCCGTGGCCACGACGCGGTAGCCGCGTTGGCGATATGCCTTGACCAGCTCTGCGCCGATGCCTTGCGATGCGCCAGTAATGATGGCGACCTTGTTCGTTGCCTGGGTGTTTTGCGTGTTGCTCATGATGTTTGCCTCTTTCTATCTGGTTGACCTTGGCGCTTCCGCCAATCGAACCGACGTGGTCGATGGGTGGAAATGTAGGTGAGGCAAGCCCGCCTTTGAACGGCACCGGGGCACAAACACTTATGCGTGGCGGTAACAAGTGCGCTGGCGTGGCATGATGCGGCGATCGAACACACGCCACGGAGGCCGCGATGCCAAGGCTGGGAGATGACGCACCGGACAGGCGGCCCATCGAGACGGCGGTGTTTCGCCACGATGCGCTGTCGGTCGGATTGGTGTTGCCGTTGCTGAGGAAGGGCGAGGTGACGCCCGATTTCCACGCGCAGCTCGATCTTGCGGCACGTGCCGATGCGCTGGGCTTTCGCGCGCTGTGGGTGCGGGACGTGCCGCTGAACAGCGCCGAGTATCCCGACCCGGTGGGCCATCTCGACCCGTGGGTGCTGCTTGGCGCGCTGGCCACGCGCACGCGCCGCATTGCGCTGGCCAGTGGCGCCATCGTGCTGACGCTGCGCCACCCGCTGCACATCGCCAAGGCGGCGATCTCGGTCAACGAGCTGTCGGGCCAGCGTTTCATCCTGGGGCTTGGCTCGGGCGACCGTCCGCCCGAATATGCGGCATTCGGCCAGGACACCGAGGCACGGCGCGACCTGTTTCGCGATCATTGGGAGTCGGTGGGCGCCTCGGTGGGCCTGCCGTCGCGCGTGATGCCGGACATGCGGCCCGATGGCGCGCCGGACTTCTACCTGCTGCCCCGCCAGCCGCGCGCCATGCCGCTGCTGGCGGTGGGCTCCGGCGGCCAAAGCGTCGACTGGATCGCCCGCCATGCGATTGGCTGGATGACCTACCACCGCGATCCCGAGACGCAACGCGAGCGCCACCGGCTATGGCGTACGGCCGTGGAGCGGGGCGCGCCCGAGCAGTTCCGGGCCTTCGGGGTGGCCATGCGCGTGGAACTGGACGAGCAGCCCGATGAGCCGCCCTCGCAGTTGAACCTCGGCTATCGCACCGGCGCACGCGCGCTGGTGGACCTGCTGGGGCAGATGCGCGATGCCGGCACGCATCATGTGGCGCTCAACATCACCGACTCGGCGCGGCCTCCCATCGACGTGCTGGAAGAGCTGGCGGCATCGGTGTTGCCGCACTTCCACGGCTGACCCTCCTTGTCTTGCTCCCCTCTCCCGCCTTGCGGGAGAGGGGCTGGGGGGGAGGGTCGGCGGTTCAAGTTGCGACATGTCGGCAAGCAGAAGCTCATTGCCCTCACCCCCAACCCCTCTCCCACGTGGTGGGAGAGGGGAGCAAAAAGAGCAACATAGCGCCTCATAACGCGCAAAGCGTGGCGGCGATCACCAGCGCCGTCGCGGCTACACCGAGCGGTTCGCTGAAATTGCTGCCGCCGTGCATCAGCGCGGTGGACACCAGCGGGCCGACGATCTGTCCCACGCCGTAGGCCGCGGTCATCACGGCAAACAGGTTGAACTTGACCTGGTGCGCCAGCCGGCGCGCGGCGGGCGCGGCGATGGTGACCGTGCCCATGAACGTGCCGCCCACCAGCGCGGCACTGGCCAGGTAGGCCGGCGCCGAGTGGCTGAGTGCGGGCAGCACCACGCCCAGCGCCTGCACGCCAAGATTCCATTGCATGGCGCGGCGCGTGCCCAGCTTGTCGTGCACGGTATGCCACAGGAAACAGGACGGCGCGGCGGCCAGCCCGAATACCGCCCACACATGGATGGGGTCTACCTGTCCCAGCGCGTCGCGCACGAACAGCGGCAGATAGGTGGCGGTGATGATGTAGCCAAAGCCTGCCAGTCCGTAGCTGGCGATCAGCGGCGCCGCGCCGAGCGTGGCCGCGGGCGTGCTGGTGGTGCCGGCGTTGCCCTGGCGGGCGTGCAGGCCCAGCGCCTGCCAGGCCAGCCCGCTCAGCACCAGCGCACCCACACCCAGCCCAAACCACAGGACCAGGCTGTGCCACTGCGCCAGGTTGCCCATGGCGATCAGTTCGGCGGAAATCATGATGCCGATGCCGACACCCGAGAACATCAGCGGTGCGCCATCGTGCCGGGCCCGCACGTGCAGCAGCCACGATGCCGCGCAGACCAGCGCCAACGCGCTGAGCACGCCAGCCGCGAAGCGCACGGCAATCAACACGGTATCGGGCAGCGGCAGGGCCAGCGCCACAAGCGATGCCACCGTGCCGGCCAGCGCGATGCGCGACCACAGGCCCGCCCGCGCATGGGCGATACGCGCGGCCAGCAGGGCACCGAGCAGGTAGCCCGCGTAGTTGGCCGATGCGGCCAGCGAACCCGTGGCCACGCTCATCGCGCCGTCGCGCACCATCAGCGGATACATGCCCGTGAAGGCAAAGCGCCCAAAACCCATGGCCACGGCCAAAACCAGCGCGGCGGCGATGGCTTCACGCAACGGGTGCCCGGCGCTGGCGCCAGACTGTGCCGTGATCGATGTGGGTGCGGTGAAACGGGAATTGGCCATGATCGCGCTCGCTTTCCTGCGTTCTCTAAATGAGATAAATATTTACTAAATTATCTCTTTAAAAGAATGATAGGGCAAGCCGCCGGCAATCGCCTGTTCCGCCATGTATCAAATCATGTTCTGCGGGGTCTGTTTATCGGCATGTGGCCGCCGCCTATAGTGGGTTCCACGCCGCGGCCGACCGCGCCGACAGCAAGTATCCACCCCATCCAGGAGCCACCATGTCCGTCGAATCGAAACTGGCCGCGCGCGGCCTGACGCTGCCTTCGCCCCCCCAGCCGCTGGGCAGCTACACCGCCGTAAGCCAGGCCGGCGACCTGCTGTTCATCTCGGGCCAGTTGCCGCTGCGCGATGGCAAGGTGGTCTGGCAAGGCCAGGTCGGGCAAGACCTGACCGTGGAGCAGGGCAAGCAGGCAGCCGAACTGGCCGCGCTCAATGTGCTGGCGCAGATCAACGCGCACCTGGGCGGCTTCGAGCGGCTCGACCACATCGTGCGGGTAGAGGGATACGTGACGAGCGCCCCGGGCATGGTCAGCCAGCCGGCCGTGATCGATGGCGCGTCGGACCTGTTCGCCGATGTGCTGGGCGAGCGTGCCGGCCACGCCCGCGCCGTGTACGCGCAAAGCCAGCAACCGGCCAATGCGGCGGTCATCCTGGTGGTGATCGCCCAGGTCAAGCCCGCGCGGTAAGCCGCGCCGCATCGACGACGAAGCCGACTGTTCGGATAGCGGCGGCCCAGCCAGGGTCGGTATTACCCTATCCGAACGGATGAGACGGATAAGCATCGGGCTGAAACGGGTGAGCCTGATGTACAGCAGCCAGGAAGCGCCTTGGCCGATAGGATCGATGTCATCGGTGCCAGCCCGTTCGGGCGGCACCGGACGCCGCGTCCGACGGACGCGATATCGATTTCCTTCGTCTCAAGGTATTCGCATGACGCTTCCCGTGGCCGTCTGTTCGCTGTTCCTGGAAACCAGCCGTCGTTATCTGTTGGCGGGCGCGCGCCCGGACCTGGCCGGTCTAGCCTGGCCAGTGCCAGACATCGAGCGCCAGCTTAGACCCCAATACCGCCAGGAAGGCGCCGACCACCAGGCGCTGCGCCAGCAGCCAGCGCGGGCGTCCGGTCATTAGCGCGGCAGCACGGCCCGAAGACATCGCCACCAGCGCATTGACGCCGGCAAACGCCACGGTCAGCGCCAGCCCGAGTGTCAACGTCTGGCCCAGCACGCTGCCGGCCCGGTGGTCGATGAACTGCGGCAGGATCGACAGGAAGACCAGCGCCAGCTTGGGATTGAGCAGGCTGGTCATGGCGCCCAGCGCGAACAGGCGACGCGGCGGCTCGCTGGCCACGGCCCGCACCTCCAGCGGCGACCGCCCGCCCGGCCGCAGCATCTGCCAGGCCATATACAGCAGGTAGCAGGCGCCGCAGAGGCCCAGCACGCGCCCGGCGCTGGGGATGGCCAGGAACAGTGCGCTGATGCCGAACGCGGCGCCGAGCATATAGGTCAGGTAGCCCAGCATCACGCCGGCCAGGGAAATCAGCCCGGCCCGGGTGCCCTGCGAGACCGAGCGCGCCATCACATAGACCATGTTGGGGCCGGGCGTCACCGCCAGCAGCCCGCCCACCGCCAGGAATTCGTACATCGTCCGCATCGCGTCCACTCGTTCAGTCCGTTCGCCTATGGCCGCCAGTATCGAAGCCGCCGATCAATAAGTAAAACGGGATATATTGAGCGCATTGTTCAGGTTTTCTGATCTACCCGATGCGATGAAAAAGCTCGATCTCGATGTACTGGAAATGGTGGTGACCGTGGCCGAAGCCGGGTCGTTTGCCCGCGCGGCGGAGTCGCTGCACCGCTCGCCGTCGGCCGTGAGCATGCAGATCAAGACGATCGAGGACGTGCTTGGCAAGCCGCTGTTCGTGCGCACCACCCGCAATGTGGCGCTAACCGAGGACGGCCGCACACTGGTCGACTATGGCAGGCGCATGTTGGCCATGCGTGAGGAAGCCTGGGCGGCCGTGGCCAGGCCCGAGATCCGGGGGCGGGTCACGATCGGCGTGCCTGACGACTACGCGTCGTCACTGCTGCCCACGGTGCTGCGCAAGTTCGCGGCCGCGCATCCGCGTGTGGAAATCCGCGTGATCGGCATGCCCAGCAATGGCCTGATTCCCTTGCTCAAGGACAACACGCTGGACCTGGCCTGCCTGACCAAGACCCGGGGCGTGACCGGCGAAACGATCCGGCAGGAGCCCATGGCCTGGGTGGCGGCGCGCGGTGGCCGGCCCGTGTGGAAGGAACGCCCGCTGCCGATTGCCGTATTCGCGCCCGGTAGCGCGGCGCGCGCGCATGCCGTTGCCGCGTTGCAGCAGGCCGGCATTCGCTACCGGATGTCGTATGAAAGCCCGAGCCTGCTGGGCCTGGTCAGCATGGTCGAGGCCGGGTTGGCGGTGGCGCCGCTGGCGCGCTGCAGCATCCCGTCCCACCTGGCGGTGCTGGGAGAGTCCGACGGGCTGCCGCCGCTTCCCGCGCTGGACGTGGTGCTGGCGCGCAGCGCCGGGTCCGACCGCCCGCCGTGCGACTTCCTGGCGGCGCAGATGCTGGCCGACCTGCGCATCTGAGACCCTGCTGTTGGCTTACCAGCGTTCCATGTACGGGCGCAGGTCGAGTTCGAACGTCCAGGCATCGCGCGGCTGGGTATGCAGGTACCAGTAGTTCTCGGCGATATGGTCTGGATTCAGGATCCCGTCCTGGTCCTTCAGCGCATAGCGCTCCGGAAACGTGTCGCGGATAAAGGCGGTGTCAATGGCGCCGTCCACGATCACGTGGGCCACGTGGACGTTGCGCGGCCCCAGCTCGCGCGCCATGCTCTGCGCCAGCGCGCGCAGCGCATGCTTGGCGCCCGCGAACGCGGCAAAGTTGGCCGAGCCGCGCAGCGCGGCCGTGGCACCGGTGAACAGGATGGTGCCGCGCCCGCGCGCCACCATGCGGCGCGCGGCGGCCTGCGCGTTCAGGAATCCGCTGAAGCAGGCCATCTCCCAGATCTTGAAGTACTTGCGCGGCGTTTCCTCCAGGATGCTGCATGGCACGTTGGCGCCGATGTTGAAGACCAGCACCTCGATGGGCCCGTGCTCGGCCTCGATCTGCTCGAACAACTGCGCCACGGCTTCTTCCTGGCGCGCGTCGCTGCTGTACCCGAACGCCTGGCCGCCTTCGGCGCGGATGCTGTCGACCAGCGGCTGCAGCTTGTCGGCGGTGCGGCGCGTGACGCAGGCGATGTAGCCCTCGCGGGCAAAGCGCCGGGCGATGGCGCCGCCGGTGGCGTCTCCCGCGCCGATGACCAGCGCAACCTTCGGTTGGGTTTGTGCGGTTGTCATGCAGTCTCCTGTTTTTGTGGCCAGTGGCTAGTGTAGTGGCGCGGCGGCATTCGGTCAGTGGGCATCGGCCGATGGCGCCTTGGGCGGGGCGATCTTGCGCATCAGCGGCACCAGCGGAATCGCCACGACAAAGCAGACCAGGATGACCAGGAACGCATCGGCATAGGTCAGCGTGTGGGCCTCGCGCATGGTCAGCGCCCAGAGCTGGCGGATGGCTGCCGCGTTGCCGTCGCCCACCTCGTTGCTCAGCGCCGAAAAGTGCGATGCCGACTGGTTCAGGAACGCCGCCATCGATTCATTGCGGATGTTCAACTGCTCGGCCAGCCGCAGGAAGTGCAGGTTGGTGCGGTCGTTGAGGATGGTCGCGCACGCGGCAATGCCAATGGCGCCGCCCAGGTTGCGCATCAGGTTGAACAGCCCGGACGCCAGCCGCAGCCGGGCCGGCGGCAACGCGCCCAGCGTCAGCGTGACCGTGGGTGCCACGGCAAACTGCTGGCCCATGCCGCGCAGCGCCTGCGGCAGCAGCAGTTCCGTGCTGCCCCAGTCGTGCGTGATCGGCGCGAAGCTCCACATCGACAGCGCGAACAGCGCTAGCCCGAACATCAGCAGCCACCGCAAGTCCACGCGGTTGGCCAGGAATGAGTAGATCGGAATCGACATCACCTGGAACAGGCCCGTGGAGAAGATGGCTAGCCCGGTCTGCAGCGCGCTGTAGCCGCGCACCTGTCCCAGGAACAGCGGCGTCAGGTAGATCGTGGCAAAGATGCCGATGCCGGTGACGAACGAGAAGAAGCAGCCAAGCGCGAAGTTGGGGTCTTTCAGCGCGCGCAGATCCACCACGGGATTGGCGAACGTCAGCGACCGCCACAGAAAGCCGATGCCCGCGATGCCCGAGATCCATGCCGTGGCCACGATGGTCGGGTCGCCAAACCAGTCCCAGCGCGCGCCTTCTTCCAGCGTGTATTCCAGGCAGCCTAGGAACAGCGCCAGCAGCACGATGCCGGGATAGTCCGCGCCCTTGAGCAGCGACCAGTCCGCGTGGTCGATCTTCACCAGCATCGGCACCACCACCATCACGAAGATGCCCGGTACCAGATTGATGAAGAACAGCCAGTGCCACGAGAAGTTGTCGGTGATCCAGCCGCCGATGGTGGGGCCCAGCGTGGGCGCCAGCGACGCCAGCCCGCCGATGATGGCGGCGGCGGCCACGCGCTGGCGTCCTTCGAAGAACGCGAACGCGGTGGTGAAGACCATCGGAATCATCGACCCGCCCAGAAAGCCCTGTGCAGCGCGGAACGCGATCATGCTCTGGATGTTCCAGGCCAGGCCGCACAGCAGGCTGGTGAACGTGAACCCGGCGGCCGAGGCAGCGAACAGCCAGCGCGTGGACATCACGCGCGACAGCCAGCCCGACAACGGAATGACGATGATCTCGGCGATCAGGTAGGCGGTCTGCACCCAGACGGTTTCATCGGTGCCGGCGGACAGCCCGCCGCCGATGTCGCGCAGCGACGCGGAAACGATCTGGATGTCGAGCAGGGCAATGAACATGCCCACGCACATCGTGCCGAACGCCAGCACCTTGGTGCCGATGGGCAGCGCGGACGGCGGCAGTATGGGCGGCGGAGCGAGCTTTACGGGAGCCGCCGGTGCGGCTGCGGCTGTGGAGACTGCGCTGCTCATGACTTGCTCGGCACCGCTGCTGCACGGGTATCGGCACGGGTATCGATCTCCGCCACCACCGACAGGCCGGGGCGCAGCACGCCAAGCCGCGCGTCGGCCTCGTCCAGCACGATGCGCACCGGCACGCGCTGCACGATCTTGGTGAAGTTGCCGGTGGCGTTTTCCGGCGGCAGCACGCTGAACTGGGCACCGGTGGCCGGCGCCAGGCTCTGTACACGGCCATGGAACACTTTCCCTGGCATGACGTCGGCCACGATGGTGGCGCGCATGCCGGGCTTCATATGGGCAAGCTGGCCTTCCTTGAAATTGGCGTCGACCCACAGGCCGCGGGCCGGCACGATCGACAGCAGTTGCCCGCCGCTTTGCGCGTAGGCGCCCACGCGTGCACGACGGTTGCCCACCGTACCGTCCACGGGCGCGCGCAGCTCGGTGTATCCCACATTGAGCTGCGCGATATCGCGTTCGGCCCTAGCCTGGGCCAGCGATGCCTCGGCCTGCTGCTTCTGGCTGGCGATCACGTCGAGCTGGCGGCGCGCGGCTTCGACGCTGGCCTTGGCCTTCTGGCCGTTGGCTACCGACTGCTTGAAATCGGCATCGGCCTTCTGCGAACTCTGGATCGACACGGCGGACTTGGCCACCAGGCTGGCATAGCGCGTCTGGTCGTCGCGGGCACGTACCGTTTCGGCATCGGTGGCCGCCACGTTGGCGCGCGCCTCGGCAATCACGGCGTCCTGCAGCCTGGCGCGGGCGTCCAGGTTGACGATCAGCGCCTGTTGCGACGCCACGGCGCCATCGGCCTTGGCCAGCGCGGCGCGGTAGTCGCGGTCGTCGATGCGTGCCAGCAGGTCGCCGGCATGCACTTCCTGGTTGTCGGTTACCAGCACCTCGATCAGGTAGCCGGGCACCTTGGCGGCAATCAGCGTCACGTCGCCACCCACGTAGGCGTCGTCGGTTTCCTGCATGAACCGGCCGTCAGCCCACCAGTGGTAGCCATAGCCGGCGGCGACCAGGGCAACCAGCGCGCAGCCGGCGCGGATCGCCAGGGCCTTCCTGCCGATGCCGGCCTTCGTGGGTGCGGCCTCGGCGGGGGCGCGGTCGGCGGTCGTGGTGCTGCTTGTCATGAAAATCGCTCCGTTTTACTTGAGATCGCTCGCGGCAGGCGCGGGCAGGGTGATTTGGGCAGGGGTGCCATGGGCGGGGGGCTGGGCCTCGATCGAGCGATCCAGGCGGGCGCGCAGTGCCGGGCTGGCGGCGGGGCCGGCCGCGATGTAGTGATCGGCTTCGGTGATGCGCTGGCCCGTATCGGCGTCGACCAGCGCGACGCGCACGGCACGGCCGCTCTGACGCTCCACCAGTTGCACGGTGTCGGCCTGGTCGGCGAAATGGCGCGTGCCCCAGTCCATCAGCATCAGCAGCACCGGGCGGAAATCGCGGCCCCGGGCAGTCAGCACGTAGTCGTCACGTGGCGGATGGGCGCTATACGCGCGGCGCTCCAGCAGCCCTTCGTCGACCAGCTTGGTCAGGCGCCGCGTGAGCATGTTGGGCGCAATGCCCAGCCGTTTCTGGAAGTCGTCGAAGCGCGTGGCGCCATAGAACGCCTCGCGCAGGATCAGTACGGACCACGTGTCGCCCACCCGCTCGATGGCGCGCGCCGTGGGGCAGGCCGAATGCTTATGTGATGTTTTCCGCATAACAAGGATTCCGCAAAAAACATGTTGCTATCAATATGAAAGTTAGTCTAGGCTAGTAACTATCAACATGCAAGTGAGTTTTGAGATGACAGAGCAGTCAGCAGCCGGACAAACGGGATGGACGAGCCGGGCAACCCTGGCGCTATCGGTGGCGGCGATGTTCGGGCTGGCCGCCTGCGCCGTGGGGCCGGACTACCGCGCGCCGCAGGCGGACATGCCCCAGGCATACCGGCATGCGGGCGAGGTGGCGCCCGTCAACGACGCCCGGCAGCCGGTCTCGCTGGACACGTGGTGGGAAGGCTTTGACGATCCGGTGCTGACGGGCATCGTGCAGCGAGCGCTGGACCAGAACCTGGACATGGCGGCGTCCATAGCGCGTGTGGAGCAGGCGCGCGCGGCGGCCAATTTCGCGGGCGCCGAGCTGCTGCCGCAGGGCGGCGCCTATGGCGATGTAGCCAAGCAACGGCAGTCGCTGGAAAGCCCGCTGGGCAAGATCGGCAGCACGCTGCCCGGCTACAAGCGCGGGCAGACGCTCTACGCGGTGGGTGCGGCAGCGACCTGGGAAATCGACATTGCTGGCGGGCTGCGCCGGGGCGCCGAGGCTGCCAATGCGGAACTGCAGGCGGCCGAAGCCAACCACCTGGGCGTGCGCATCCTGGTGGCGGCCGAGGCGGCCGACGCCTACTTCCGCGTGCGTGCCGCACAAAGCCGCATCGCCATTGCCGAACAGCAGGTCGATACGAACCAGCGCTTGCTGGACCTGGTGCGGCTGCGACTGGCCGACGGCATCGGCGCGGAGCGCGAGCAGGCGCAGGCCGAAGCGCAAGTGGCGCAGACGCGCGTCACGATTCCGCCGCTGCGCATCGAACTGGAAACCCAGCTAAACCGGCTGGACGTGCTGATGGGCGCGCAACCGGGCACCTATGCGGCCGAACTGCGTGCGCAGCCCGCCGCGTTGCGCGTGCCACAGGTGGCGCTGGCGCAGGGGCCCGCCAACCTGCTGCAGCGCCGCCCCGACGTGATCGCGGCCGAGCGCCGGCTGGCCGCATCGAATGCGCGCATCGGCGTGGCCACGGCCGAGTACTACCCCAAGGTTTCGCTGTCGGCGCTGTTGGGTTTCGAAAGCCTGTCGGCCAGCAAGCTGTTCACCGCGCAGGCATTCCAGCCAGCCGCCACGGCGGGTCTGCGCTGGAGGCTGTTCGATTTCGGGCGCGTCGACGCCGAGGTGGCCGGGGCCAAGGGCGCGCATGCCGAGGCACTGGCCAACTATCGCCGCGCGATGCTGCAAGCCACGGCCGATGTGGAAGACGCACTGATCACGCTGACCCAGCTCGACGCGCAAAGCCACGAACTCGACAAGGAAGTCGGCGCGCACGAACGCGCCCGCAATGCGTCGGAGCTCGCATACAAGGGCGGGGCGGTCAGCCTGTTCGAGGTGCTGGACGAAGACCGGCAACTGCTGGCGTCGCGAGACCAGCAGGCCCGCGTGCGCGCCGACAACGCCCGCGCAGCCGTGTCGGCGTTCCGCGCACTCGGGGGCGGATGGTCGTGATCGGGTGGCGGCGCCCAATGTGGACACCCTGCGTCTTTTCGTAACGGTGGGGGCGTAACCTTGGTGGGGTGACTATGCTGGTGGCGGTAACTCTATCGCCGCACGACCCCCAAGGAGTGACAGGATGATCGCCAAGAACACCGTTTGCCTGTGGTACGAACACGACGCACTGGACGCCGCCAATTTCTACGCCGAGACATTTCCCGATAGCAAGGTCGGTGCGGTGCATCGCGCACCCGGCGACTATCCCGACGGGAAGGAGGGCGAAGTCCTGACTGTGGAGTTCACCGTCGCCGGCATTCCGTGCATCGGCCTCAACGGCGGCCCGATTTTCAAGCACAGCGAGGCGTTCTCGTTTCAGATCGCGACCGACGACCAAGCGGAAACCGACCGGCTGTGGAATGCCATCGTGGGCAACGGCGGCAAGGAAAGCGAATGCGGCTGGTGCAAGGACCGCTGGGGCGTGTCGTGGCAGATCACGCCGCGCGTGCTGACGTCCGCGTACACCAACCCCGACCGCGCCGTGGCCAAACGCGCGTTCGCGGCCATGATGACCATGAAGAAAATCGACGTGGCGAAGATCGAGGCGGCCGTGCGGGGCGACGCCGCGTCGTAGTCCTGCATCCACGCTGTACCGCATGCGGCACCCGGGCGGGCGCCTTCCTTGTACGTGTCGCGATTGCACGGGTTTCGGTGAAATCCGTGAGGCGCTGGATTTCCTACAATTCCTCCATCACCTCGGATGGTGAGGTCAAGGAGGCGAAATGAGTTCGCTGTCGCAGTCGCAGCCGAATGCCGCCGGGCAGCGCATTGCCTATGTCGTGGACGATGACGAGTCGATCCGGCTGGCGCTTGGCGGGCTGTTGCGGTCGATCGGGCTGCGTGTGGAGACCTTCGAATCCACGCAGGAATTCCTGGCGTTTCCCAAGGACGAGGTGCCAAGCTGCCTGATTCTCGATGTGCGCCTGCGCGGCGAGAGCGGGCTGGCGTTCCAGGAGCAGGTGGCCCGGTGCGGCGTGCGCATGCCGATCGTCTTCATTACCGGGCACGGCGATATCGCCATGACGGTGAAGGCGATGAAGGCCGGCGCCGTCGATTTCTTCTCCAAGCCGTTCCGCGACCAGGACATGCTCGACGCCGTGACCAACGCACTGACGCGCGACGGCGACCGCCTGGCCGCCGAACAATCCACCGTGCAGCTGCGGGCCGCCTACAGTTCGCTCACGCCGCGCGAGCGCGAAGTCATGGCGTTCGTGGTCAGTGGCCTGATGAACAAGCAGATTGCGGCCGAGCTGAATCTCAGCGAAATCACCGTCAAGATCCACCGTGGGCAGGTCATGAAAAAAATGGGCTCGCGCTCGGTGCCCGACCTGGTCAGGAAATCGGCGCTGCTCGACGCCAATGCGGGGTAGCCGTTGCCAGCTTGCCAGCACTAGGGCTGGGGCAGCGCCACGCTGAGCCAGTAGCCGATGGCGTTGGCGTCCACGGGCTTGTCCAGCACGGCCAGCGCGCCATTGGCCATGGCCTTGGCCTTGAGGTCGGCCGTCGGGAATGCCGTGATGAAGATGGTGGGCGGGGTATAGCCCAGGGCCCGGATGCGGTCGTGCATGGTCACGCCCGACATGCCGGGCATCATCACGTCGGAGATCAGGCACGAGGTGTCGGCGATCTGGCCAGACTGCAGGAATTCCTCGGCGGACGCGAACATGCGGGTGGGCCAGCCGTAGGACCGCACAAGGCTTTCCGTCGCAAGGCGGACTTCCTCGTCGTCATCGACTATTGAAACCACTTGATCGGTGCGCAAGACGTTGCCTCGGCTGCGGGTCATGGGGGGCGCCTGGCTTGCCGGCGTTGTCGCCGCCTGCACCGGGCGCTGTTGTTTCAGCGTAATGGGCGCGGTGGCGGCCGAGAATAATACATACGTATAGGAGCCATTGGTAAGCGTGCCGCCCGGTGCGCGAGCCACGCATGCCGCACGTGCGGCGCCGCCGCGCGGGCCGGGGCATACCTGTGTATGAGTGCCCGAAGCCTATGTAGGACCATCGTGACCGATGCGTAGTATGGCGTTGCAGGCATGCGCGACTACCCTTGTGCCATGGCCGGTGAAATCGCAAACGGTGCACCGGCGCCAACCAGGGAAGAAGGGCATCCACCATGAATCCATCGCAAATTTCCCCGCGCCGCGCTGGCTACGGTACGGCCAGTTCCGCCGACGCCTTCCATGCGTGCTTTGCCACCAGCTACGCCGGCATCATCGCGTTCATGGCCGTGGCCAGCGAAGGCAGCTTTGCCAAGGGCGCGGAACGGCTGGGCGTGGGGCGCTCGTCGATCTGCCGCAGCGTGCAGAAGCTGGAGGCGCACCTGAGCACGCGCCTGTTCTCGCGCACCACACGTGCCACGCAACTGACGCGCGAGGGCGAGCGCTTCTTCGAAAGCTGCAGCCGGGGCGTGGGCCATATCGTCGAAGCCGTGAGCGACCTGATGGACCTGCGCGAAGGCCCGCCGCGCGGGCTGGTGCGGATCAGCGCGCCGGCCGACTTCGGGCGCCGCGTGGTGGCGCCGCTGCTGTGCCGGTTTGCCGAGGCGTATCCCGACATCGCGGTGGATCTGGTGCTGGACGACCGTCCGGCCGATTTTGTCGGCGGGCAGATCGACGTGGCGTTCCGGCACGGACGTATCGAGGACTCCAGCATCATCGCCCGGCAGCTCGTGCCGATGCAGCTCGTGCTGTGCGCGTCGCCGGCCTATGCAAGAAAGCACAAGCTGCCGTCCAGCGTGGACGAACTGGACGCGCACGACTGCATCAACCTGCGGCGCTCCACCGGCTGCATGGCCGAATGGGAATTCCAGGTCGACGGGCAGACCCGGCGCTACCTGCCGTCGGCCAGGCTCACGTTCAACGATCCCGACCTGGTGCTGGACGCCGTGCTCGACGGGCGCGGCATTGCGCAACTGGCCGGCTACCAGATCCGGCCGCACCTGGCGCGCGGCGACCTGGTCATGGCGCTGGGCATGCAGGCGCCCGACGATCGCGGCCACTACATCTGCTACCTGTGCCGCCAGCACCTGCCCAGCCGCATCCGCGTCTTCGTCGATTTCATGACCGCGCAGATCCGCGCGCTCGACCTGAATCCGACGGTCGGCATCGGCACCCATGCCGCCGAAGCCATGCCGGAAAAAATGGCGGCCTGAGCGCGCGCCGCCCGCCGGGAACATCTGGTGCCGGCAGGGCGGTGGTATATGCTGGGTAGGTGCCTGATTCCGCAGGCATGCAATGCGATGTCGGCATTGGAACGGCCAGGGTTTCGGTGCCGATGGGTGACACACTCCAGATCCTTTGGGACGATGGCGAGCGCGTGTTCTGCCGCGAGCGCCTCGATGACGGCGACACACGGCATGTCCTGGTGGCGCGGCCTGCTGTCGAGCATCCGTCGCCCGCCACGCTGGAGCGGCTGGCGCACGAATTCGATCTCCGTGACGAACTGGACGCCGCATGGGCGGTGCAACCGCTGTCGCTGGTGCGCCGGGGCGGCCAGACCGCGCTGGTGCTGCGCGACCCCGGCGGCCAGCCGCTGTCGAAACTGCTGGGCCAGCCGATGCGCGTGGAGGATGCGCTGCGGCTTGGCTGCGGCATTGCCGCCGCGCTGGGCCGCCTGCATCAGCGCGATATCGTCCACAAGGACCTGAAGCCCACCCACGTGGTGGTCGACTGTGATGACGGGCAGCCGCGCCTGACCGGCTTTGGGCTGGCCTCGCGGCTGCCGCGCGAGCGCCAGGCGCCGGAGCCGCCCGAGACCATTGCCGGCACGCTGGCCTACATGGCCCCCGAGCAGACCGGGCGCATGAACCGTTCGATCGACTCGCGCAGCGATCTCTATGCCTTGGGCGTCACGCTCTACGAGATGCTGGCCGGCGCGCTGCCATTTACGGCCAGCGACCCGATGGAATGGGTGCACTGCCATATCGCGCGGGTGCCCATGCCACCCGACGAGCGCGTCGAGGGCATCCCCGGCATGGTGTCCCGCATCGTCATGCGGCTGCTGGCCAAGACCGCCGAGGACCGCTACCAGACCGCGTCCGGCGTGGAGCGCGACCTGTTGCGCTGCCTGGAAGACTGGCGGCGCCAGGGCCGTATCGACGATTTCCCGCTGGACGAGCACGGCACGCCGGACCGGCTGCTGATTCCCGAAAAGCTCTATGGCCGCGAGCGCGAAGTCGGCACGCTGGTGGAGGCGTTCGCGCGCATTGTGCGCAGCAGCACGCCGGAACTGGTGCTGGTGTCCGGCTACTCGGGCATCGGCAAATCGTCGGTGGTCAACGAGCTGCACAAGGTACTGGTGCCGCCACGGGGCATCTTCGCGGCGGGCAAGTTCGACCAGTACAAGCGCAACATCCCGTATTCCACGCTGGTGCAGGCATTCCAGGGCCTGGTGCGCACGCTGCTGGGCAAGCGCGACGCCGAACTGGCAAGCTGGCGCGCCGCGCTGCTGGAGGCACTCGACCCCAACGCGCGGCTGATGACCGACCTGATTCCCGAGTTGAAGCACATCATCGGCGAGCCGCCGCCGGTGCCCGACCTGGAGCCGCAGCAGGCGCAGCGCCGCTTCCTGCTGGTGTTCCGGCGCTTCATCGGCGTGTTCGCGCGGCCCGAGCATCCGCTCGCGCTGTTCCTGGACGATCTGCAGTGGCTCGACGCGGCAACGCTCGACCTGATGGAAGACCTGCTGACCGGCGCCGACATGCACCACCTGATGCTGATCGGCGCCTACCGCGACAACGAGGTGGACGCCACGCACCCGCTGGCGGTGAAGCTGCAGGCGATTTGCCGTTCGGGCGCCCGCATCGACGAGATCACGCTGGCGCCGCTGGCGGCCGGGCATATCGAGCAACTGATCGCCGAGGCGCTGCACGCCAGTCCGGCGCACGTGGCGTCGCTGGCGCGGCTGGTGCAGGACAAGACGGCCGGCAATCCGTTCTTCGTGATCCAGTTCCTGCACGCGCTGGTGGAGGAAGGGCTGCTTGTGTTCGATCACGGCACCCGCCAGTGGCGCTGGAACCCCGAGCGCATCCACGCCAAGGGCTACACCGACAACGTGGTGGACCTGATGGTCGGCAAGCTGGCGCGCCTGCCCGAACCGACGCAGCAGGCATTGCAGAAACTGGCCTGCCTGGGCAACGTGGCCACGGTGGCCACATTGCGCAGCGTGCTGGGTTGTCCGGAGCGCGCGCTGCACGCCGACATGTGGGAGGCGGTGCGCCAGGAGCTGGTGGAGCGGCGCGAGGGCTGCTACGCGTTTGTCCACGACCGTGTGCACGAGGCGGCGTACTCGCTGATTCCGGCTGCGTCGCGCGTGGACGCGCATTTGCGGATTGGCCGGCTGCTGGCCGCGCAGACGCCGCAGGACAGGCTGGAGGAAGCAATTTTTGAGATCGTCGGCCAGCTCAACCGGGGCGCCGCGCAGATCACGGCGCCCGAGGAGCGCCAACAACTGGCCGGCTTCAACCTGGTGGCGGGTCGGCGCGCCAAGGCATCCACGGCCTATGCCTCGGCGCTGGCCTACTTGGTGGCGGGTGCTGACTTGCTGGGCGAGGATGGCGACGATGGAGGAACAGCGCCGCACGATCTGACTTTCGGCCTGGCGCTGAACCGCGCCGAATGCGAGTTCCTGACCGGGCAACTGCATGCTGCCGACGCGCGCCTGATCGCGCTGTCCGGGCGCGCCCGCACCACCGTGGAACGAGCGCTGGTAGCCTGCCTGCAGCTCGATGTCTATCTGGTGCTGGACCGCAGTGACCGCGCCGTGCAGGTGTGCCTCGACTACCTGCGCCATGTCGGCATCGATTGGTCGCCGCATCCGGACGACGACGCGGTGCGCGGCGAATACGAC
Organism: Cupriavidus pauculus; assembly: GCF_022179805.1. GTDB lineage: Bacteria > Pseudomonadota > Gammaproteobacteria > Burkholderiales > Burkholderiaceae > Cupriavidus > Cupriavidus pauculus_E. Next base: position 332,026 of record NZ_BPUO01000005.1, read on the forward strand.
GTGATCTGGCAACAACTGGGCGAGCGCCCCATCGAGTCGTTGATCGACCTGCCGCTGATGGACGACCCGGCCTGGCTGGGCACGGTCGAGGCGCTCAGCAAGCTGTTCGCGCCGGCGCTGCAGACCGATGCCAACCTGGCATGCCTGACGATCTGCAAGGCGGTCAACCTGAGCCTGCTGCACGGTAACTGCGATGCGTCGTGCGTGCTTTATGCCAATGTCGGGCGCGTTGCCGGCCGCCGCTTTGGCGACTACCAGGCCGGCCTGCGCTTCGGCCAACTGGGCTGCGACCTCGTGGACCGGCGCGGCTTGCGGCGCTTCGAGGCCAAGACCTATCTGTGCTTCTCGATCTTCGTGGTGCGCTGGCTCAAGCCGGTGCGGCTGTGCCGCGAACTGCTGCGCCGCGCGTTCGCGGCAGCCAATCGCATTGGCGATCTGCCGTACGGCGCCTACGCGGGCAACAGCCTCAACTCGGACTTGCTGTTTGCCGGCGAGCCGCTGGCCGACGTGCAGGTGGAGGCCGAGCGCGGCCTTGCCTACGCGGAGCGCGTGCGCTTTGGCCTGGTGGTCGATTTCATCGGCACGCAACTGGCGTCGATCCGCATGCTGCGTGGCTTGACGCCGAACTTCGGTTGCTTCGACGACGGCCATGTGTCGGAGGCCGCCATGGAAGATCACCTGGGCGGCAGCAGCGACCTGGCACTGGCCGAATGCTGGTACTGGGTGCGCAAGCTGCAGGCGCGCTATCTGGCCGGCGATTGCGCCAGCGCGCTGCTGGCCGCGACCAATGCGGAGCGGCTGCTCTGGACGTCGAGCTTGTTCTACGAGGAGGCCGAGTATCACTTCTATGCGGCCCTGACCCGGGCGGCCTGTTGCGCGGACAAGCCCGACGACCCGGTCCATCGCGACGCGCTGGCTGCCCACCAGCGCCAGCTACGCGTGTGGGCGGACGATTGCTGTCCCGAGAACTTTGGCAGCCGGGCGGCGCTGGTCGATGCCGAGATCGCACGGCTGGACGGACGCCCGGCGGAAGCGGAGCAGCTTTACGAGCAGTCGATCCGGCTGGCGCAGGACAACGGGTTCGTGCATATCGAGGCGCTGGCCAATGAACTGGCGTCGCGGTTCTACGCGGCGCGCGGGCTGGCCAAGGTTGCACGGGTCTATCTGCAGGACGCGCGCTACGGCTACATGCGCTGGGGCGCCGACGGCAAGGTGCGGCATCTGGAAGCCAGCCATCCGTACCTGCGCACCACAGAGCCCGTGCACGGCGCCACCGATACCATCGCGGCACCGGTCGAGCAGCTCGATCTGGCTACCGTGATCAGGGTGTCGCAGGCCGCGTCCGGCGACATCGTGCTGGACAAGCTGATCGGCATGGTCATGCGCACGGCCATCGAACAGGCTGGCGCCGCGCGTGGGCTGCTGATCGTGTCGGAGTGCGGCGACCCGCATGTGGTAGCCGAGGCCACCACGGTGGGCAACACGATCCGGCTCGCGCAGAACGACATGCCGGCCAGCGCCGAGGTGTTGCCGGAGTCGATCCTGTACCACGTGCTGCGCAGCCGCGAGCCGGTGCTGCTGGACGACGCGGCGGCCGACCCTGCCTTCGGCGCCGACGCCTACCTGCGCCAGCACCGTACGCGATCGATCTTGTGCCTGCCGCTGGTGAACCAGGCCAAGCTCGTCGGGGCGCTTTACCTAGAGAACAACCTCACGGCCGGCGCCTTCAGCCCGGGCCGCATCGCCGTGCTCAAGCTGCTGGCGTCGCAGGCGGCCATCTCGCTGGAGAACGCGCGGCTCTATCGCGATGTGGCGGAGCGCGAGGCCAAGATCCAGCGCCTGGTGGATGCCAACATCATCGGCATCATCGGCTGGAATGCCAGCGGCGACATCCATGAAGCCAACGACGCGTTCCTGCGCATGGTGGGCTACGAGCGCGACGACCTGGTGTCCGGCCGTGTGCGCTGGGTGGACCTGACGCCGCAGGAATACCGGCAGGGCAGTGCGCATGCGCTGATGGAGGCCCGCCGCACGGGCCGCGCCCAGCCCTACGAGAAGGAGTACATCCGCAAGGACGGCAGTCGGGTGCCTGTGATCGTGGGGCTTGCCGCGTTCGAGACGGGCGGCAAGAAGGGCGTGGCGTTCGTGCTCGACCTGACAGAGCGCAAGCAGGCCGAGGACCGCATCCGCGACAGCGAACGGCGCTATCGCGAGGTGCAGACCGAACTGGCGCGCGCCAACCGCATCGCCACGATGGGGCAACTGGCCGCGTCGATCGCCCACGAGATCAACCAGCCGATCGCGGCCACCGTGACCAACGCGCAGGCCGCGCTGCGCTGGCTGGGCGCGCAGACGCCCAACCTGGACGAAGCCGGGCAGGCCATCGGTCGCATCGTCAAGGACGCCAACCGCGCCGGCGATGTGCTGGGCAGGATCCGCGCGATGATCCGCAACGCCCCGCCGCGCAAGGAGCCGGTGGATATCAACGCGGCCATCCTGGAAGTCATCGGGCTCACGCGCGGCGAGGCCAGCAAGTGCGGCGCCATCGTCGAGACCGCGTTGAGCGATGGCCTGCCGTGGATCGAAGGCGACCGCGTGGAGCTGCAGCAGGTGCTGCTGAACCTGATCCTGAACGCGCTCGAAGCGATGAACGAGATCGGCGATGGCGAGCGGCAACTGCACCTGAGCACTGGCGCGTCGGATGCCGGCCGGGTTGTGGTGGCGGTACGCGATTCGGGGCCGGGGTTCGCGCCCGATACGGCGCAACGGATCTTCGCCCCGTTCTACACCACCAAGGCCACGGGGCTTGGCATGGGGTTGTCGATCTGCCGCTCGATCATCGACGCGCACGGGGGCGAGCTATGGGTCAGTGCCAACGACCCCCGGGGCGCCGTGGTGCAGTTCACCGTGCCGGCGTGGGCGGCGGCCGGTGCGTCAGCCGGGCCAGGTGCGTAGCGTGAATTCGAAAGTGGCGCCGGGCGTGCCGGCGTCGCACAGCCGCAGGCTTCCGCCGTGGGCTTCCACGATGGACCTGCAGATGGCCAGCCCCATGCCCATGCCGTGTTCCTTGGTCGTGTGGAACGGTTCGAAGACTTCCTCGGCGCATGTCAGCGAGACGCCGGGACCGGTGTCGGTCACGGTCACCGTCACGGCATCGGGCGCGTGCGTGGCGGTACGCACCGTGAGCTTGCGCGGGCCGACCTTCTGCGTGCTCATGGCTTCCATGGCATTGACGATCAGGTTCAGGATGGCCTGCTGAAGCTGTATGCGGTCGCCCTGCACCGGCGCCAGGTCCGTTGCCAGGTCGGCCTGCATGGTCACCTCGTGCCTGATGGCCTCGGCGTGCGTCAGCACCATGACGTCGCGGATCGCGTCGTTGATCTGCACCGGCTGCTTTTCCAGCGGCGCGTGTTTGAACAGCTCGCGGATGTGGGTCATGATCTCGCCGGCCGTGCGGGCATTCTTGCCGATGCGCCGGAATGCCTGGCGTGCCTCTTCCAGGTCGGGCGCGGCGCGGCCCAGCCAGCGCAGCCCCGCATCGGCATTGATCGCGCAGGCGCTGATCGGCTGCTTGAGCTGGTGGCTGATCGACGCCGTGAGCTGCCCCATGGTGGTGACGCGGTTGGCGTGCGCCAGCGCTACCTGGATCTCGCGATGGCGGCGGTCGCTCTCGCGCGCTTCGGCCTCGGCGGCCTTGCGCTCGGTCTGGTCGAGCATGAACGCCACGGCCTGGTTGCCTTCCTCGCCATAGCGCGCCACGCCCATCAGCACCGGTATCCGGTGCCCGTCCTTGTGCACGTATTCCTTCTCGAACGGCTGCAGCCGGCCGGCCCGCTTGAGCTCGGGCAGCCGCGTGCTCAGGTCGCGCTCCAGCCACTCGGGCGGCGTGAGTGCCGTCCAGCGCAGGCGCCGCGCCGCCACGTCGTCTCGGTCGTAGCCGACGATGCGCAGGAAGGCGTCGTTGGCCTCGACGATGGTCTGGCTGTCGATCTCCCAGATGAAGATGCCGATGATGTCCGCATCGACCAGCCGCTGGATCTTGGCCTCGTGCTCGTGCAGCCGCCGGTCCAGCGACATCAGCAGGTTCAGGTCGGCTTCGAGGATGTCGCGGCACAGGCCGAGCAGTCGCATGAACAGGTCGCTGTACGCGTTCTTCTTGCTGTCGAGCACGCAGATGGTGCCGAAGACGTCGCCGTCGGGCCAGCGGATCGGCAGGCCCATGTACGAGATCATGCCCAGCCCGATGTCGGGATTCGACTTCCAGGCGTCGTCCTGCAAGGCGTCGGGCACCACCAGCAGCCGCTGCTCGCTCATGACCGTCTCGCAGTACAGCCCCGAATTCAGCGGCGCGGTTTCGGCGGCTTCGTAGGGGTTGCCCTGGCTCTCGCTGGCTACCAGCACCTCGATGGCTGGCGGGCGCGTGCGCATGATCAGCGCGGACGGCACGCCCATCATGTCCGCGACCAGATTGACAATTTCCTGCCACTTGCCAACGGTTTGCGGCGGGACATCGATGGCATGTGGCATGGTCGCGGCGGCCTTTTGCGGATGCGTGGAATGCGTTCGACTTCGCTGGATGACCGATGGTCCACGCGCCTTGCACGAGACGCGGGCGCCACCGGCGCGGGCTGTCGGCGTGGCGTCGCCGATGCTTGTTCAATGCTAGCGCCAGTTGCCGGCAATTGCGAGGGACCCGCCGTCATACCCCAGTATGAGTACGCGATGCCTATGTAGGAGTTGGCGTCACCTGTCCGTAGGCTGGTGCGGCCGGTCCCGCGTTTGTACGCTTGTCATACGCGTTGGCGAACGGATGAGGGTGGGCGATGACACGAACGGCAAGGACGACGGCGGTGGTAATGGCAGTGGCACAGCGTGCCGTTCCGGCCCTGCGGCAGCTTGGCTGCATGGCCGTGGTCCTGTCGCTGGTCGGTTGCGCCAGCATGAACGGGCTCAAAACCCAGGCCAGGGTCGACGATGCCAACCGGCTGGAGGCCAGCGAGTCGCTGGCGGCGGCGCGTGTGTCGCCGGCCGCATGGCCCGAGCGTGCCTGGTGGCGGACCTTTGGCGACCCGCAGCTTGATGCGCTGGTGGAAGCGGCGCTGGCGGGGCAGCCATCGCTGCGCGTGGCGGCGGCGCGAGTGCGCCAGGCCGAGGCGCTGGCGGGCGGCGCTGAAGCCGCGCTGTCGCCGCAGGCCAATCTGTTCGGACGCACCACGCGCCAGCGCTTCAGCGAAAACGGCCTGGCACCCAAGCCCCTGGCGGGTAGCTGGAAATGGGCCAGCGACCTGCAGCTTGGACTCAGCTACGAACTCGATTTCTGGGGCAAGAACCAGGCAACGTTCGACGCGGCGCTGGACCGTGCGCGGGCCGCCGAGGTGGACTATCACGCCGCCGAACTGATGCTGACCACATCGGTGGTGCACGCCTACCTGCGGCTCGACGCCGCGCACGCGCTGCGCCAACTGGCCGAGGACACCTACCGCCAGCGGCAGAACACGCTGGCGCTGACGCAGCAGCGCGTGGCCGCGCAGCTTGATTCGCGGCTCGACATGAAGCAGGCCGAAGCCGCGCTGCCGGCCACGCGCGAACGGCTGGCGGCCATCAATGAAGTCATCGCGCTGACCCGCAACCAGCTTGCCGCGCTGGCAGGGCAGGGGCCCGATGCCGGTGCCAGGATCGGCCGCCCGCAACTGCGCACGGTGTTCGACGAGGCCGTGCCGGCATCGTTGCCGGCCGAACTGGTGGGCCGGCGCCCGGACGTGGTGGCGCAGCGCTGGCGCGTGGAAGCGGCCGGGCAGGAGATCAAGGCGGCCAAGGCGCAGTTCTATCCGAACATCAGCCTGACTGCCTTTGCCGGGCTGCAGAGCCTGAGCCTGTCCGATTTCTTCACGGCGGGCAGCCGCACCATGGGCATTGGCCCGGCGCTGTCATTGCCGATCTTCGATGGCGGCCGCCTGCGCGCGAATCTGGGCGTGCGGCACGCCGAATACGACGCGGCGGTCGAGCAATACAACGCCACGCTGATCACGGCGCTGCACGATGTGGTCAATCAACTGGTGTCGCTGCACTGGCTGGCCGAGCGCGCCGGCGAGCAGCGCGAGGCGCTGCGGCTGACGCAGGAGGCGTATGACATGTCCGTGGCCCGCTACCGCAGCGGCGTGGGCAATTACCTGCAGGTGTTGTCGGCGGAAGGCCAGGTGCTGAACCAGAAGCAGCTTCTGATCGACCTGGAGACGCAGCAGCAGTCGTTGCACCTGGAACTGATCCGCGCACTCGGTGGCGGATACGCATCCGCAGCCACCCCGTCAACAAGGAATGCATCATGAATCCGGCCAGCCAGCAGAACGCCGCAAACACGCCGCCGGCAACAGAACCCGTAGCACCGGCCCCGATTCCCCCGCGCAAGCCGTGGCGCATGGTGGCGCTGTCCGTTACCGCCATCGCCGTGATCGGGGCCATCGGCTATCACCTGCAGTTCGGACGCCAGCAGGTATCCACCGAGAACGCCTATGTCGAAGGCAACGTCGTGCAGGTGACCTCGCAGGTGGGCGGCGTGGTCACGGCCATCCTGGCCGACAACACGGACCTGGTGGCATCGGGCAAGACGCTGGTCGAACTCAATGGCGTGGACGCGCAGCTTGCGCTGACCGCCGCGCAGGCGCAACTGGCGCGCGCGGTGCGGCAGGTACGCGGCCAGTTTGCCGCCGCTGGCCAGGATCGCGCCAACGTGGAACTGCGCTCGGTGGACCTGGCGCGCGCGCAGGACAATCTCTCGCGCCGCTCGGCGCTGGTGGCCTCGGGCGCGATCTCGGGCGAGGAACTGATCCACGCCACGCAGGAGGTACGCGCCGCAAAGGCGGCGCTGGCCGTGGCCATGGAACAGCTCAAGCGCAACCAGGCGCTGGTGGAGCGCACGTCGGTGGCGTCGCATCCCGATGTGCTGGCGGCTGCGTCGCAGGTGCGCAATGCCAGCATCGCGCTGGCGCGCACGCGCATTCCGGCGCCGGCGGGCGGCGTGGTGACCAAGCGTTCGGTCCAGGTGGGGCAGCGCGTCAGCGCCGGGGTGCCGATGATGTCGGTGGTGCCGCTGAACGAACTGTGGGTGACGGCCAACCTGAAGGAGTCGCAACTGCGCGACGTGCGGCTGGGCCAGCCCGTCACGCTGACCACGGACCTGTACGGCGACGGCGTGGTGTACCACGGCCGCATCGTCGGGCAGGACGCCGGCACCGGCAGCGCGTTTGCGCTGCTGCCCGCGCAGAACGCCACCGGCAACTGGATCAAGGTGGTGCAGCGCGTGCCGGTGCGCATCGCGCTGACGCCGGCGGAGGTGGCGGCGAATCCGCTGCAGATCGGGCTCTCGATGAACGTGTCGATCGATACGCACGAGCGCGGCGGCAAGCGGCTGGTGGCCGTGGACACCGGACGCCAGAACTACCGCACCACGGTGTTCGCCGACGAAATGGCGCAGGCCGACGAACTGGTGCGCCGGATCGTGGCAGAGAACAGCTAGGTCGAAGAGAGCCGCCAGGAGACAAACGCGATGCAGACAGCTATCCCCCGGCACCTGTTGCTGCTGGCCATTGGCGCGCTGACGCTGATCGACTTCCTGCAGGGCGGCATGGTGGCCTTTGCCGCCACGCCCATCATGGGCGAGATCGGCGCGAGCCCCGAGGAATACAGCACGGTGGCGGCGGCCTACGCCAGCGTGGCGGTGGTGGCCATCGCACTGCAGCGCTGGGTCGTGGAGCGCGTGGGCTGGCGGCGCTATGTGCAGGGTGCGCTCTGTGCAACGGCGGCCGGCGCCATCCTGTGCGCCCATGCCGGCAGCTATCAGGAATTCCTGGTCGGGCGCATGGTGACGGCGCTGGGGTGCGCCGGCATGGTCACGTCGTCGCGGCTGATGGTGAACCTGATTCCGCCGGGTCCCGCGCGCTTTACGGGCATCACGGCGCTGGTGTCGGGCGTGTGCGTGGGCATGGCCGTCGCGCCGTGGCTGGCGTCGCTGATTGTCACGGCCGACCGCTGGCCATTGATCTTCTGGCTGGCCGCGGCCGCCGCGCTGGCGGCGCTGCCGGCCATCAGCGTGCTGCCCGAGGGCACGGTGGCCCCCGCGCAGCGCTCCGGCGCGCGGCCGCTGCGCTTGGTGGCGCTGGCGGTGGGCAGCTTCCTGGTGCTGTACGTGCTGCAGCGCTCCTACTACGACTTCTACGCGGACCGCCTGTGGCTGCTGCTGGGCACGGTGGTGGGCGTGGGCGCACTGGTGGCGTTCGTGCTGCTGGAATCGGGCAGCGATCGGCCGCTGCTGGCGCTGCGCAGCCTGGTGGAACCCCGCTACCTGGCGGGCCTGACGCTCTTCACGTTCTGCTACGTCACGCTGGGCGCCAACGGCTACCTGCTGCCCGTGATGCTGCAGCGGTCGCTGGGGCATTCGTGGGCCACCGCCGGGCAGTTCTACGCGATGGGCCTGGCCGCCGGCGTGGTGACGTGGATGACGATGACGCGCCTGCTGCCGCGCTGGCCCAGCCCGCGCAAGTACTTCGTGGCCGGGTTCCTGGCGCTGGCCGGGTCGGCCTGGCTGATGAGCCGGATGCCGCCGGCGCCGGACCTGTGGGTGCACGTGCTGCCCGCGCTGGCGCTCTACGGGGTGTTCATCATGACGATGATTCCGGTCACGGCCATGCAGACCTTTAGCGGCGTGGCGTACGACGAATCGGTGTTCTCGCATGCGCAGCAGAGCAAGAACATGCTCGGGCAGATGGGGACGGCGCTGGGGGTGACCGTCGCCACGGTGGGCCAGCAGTGGCTGACCACGATGCACTACAGCACGCTCCACGACCGGATCCATCCGAACAGCCTGCAGTTCCAGGAAACGCTGGCGCAGCACGCGGCGGCATTGTCGGCGTCGGTCGATCCGAACCGCGCGGCGGAAATGGCGCTGGCACAGATTGCGCAGGCGCTGGGCCAGCAGTCCGCACTACTGGCCAACCTCGACCACTTTCGCGCGCTGGCGCTGATTGCCGTGCTGGCGGTCGGCGTCAGCCTGGTGCAGAAGGTGATTCGGTAGTCATACCAAATCCCACCTTGCATTTAGCTGACAAGTCAGCTATCTTTCCGGCAGGGCGCCTCGCGGCTCGATTTTGCGAGGCCTTTTGTTTATGGATTTAACTGACGCATCAGATAATGGTTAGGCAATCACCTCAGCGGATTTCGTGGCGGATTGGCACCGTCGTGGCGGCAATGGCGGTCTTGCAGGCCGGCTGCGCCAACTATGCGGGCATCGGCAGCGACAGCACGATGGCGCCGCCCGACAAGTACGAGTCGGCCCAGAGCCTGCCGTCCGGTGGCGGCCATTGGCCCCCGGCCGCATGGGCCAGCCAGTTCGGCGACGTCCAGCTCGACGCCTTGATCGCCGAAGCGCTGAAGGACAGCCCGACGATCGAGCGCGCCCGTGCCCGGGTGGCGGCAGCGGCGGCCTTCACCGAAACGGCCAATGCCAACACGCTGCCGCAGGTGGGGGCGGGCTATAGCTGGACGCGCCAGCGCCTGACCGAGAGCACGTTCATTCCGCCCGCGTTTGCCGGGTCGTGGCAGTCCGAGAACAAGGCCATCATCAGCGCCAGCTACGAGCTGGACCTGTGGGGCAAGAACCGCGAAGCGCTGCGCTCGGCCGTGTCCGAGCACAAGGCCACCGTGGCGGAGGCCGAACAGGTGCGCCTGACGCTGAGCAGCAGCATCGCCCGCAGCTACAACGAACTGGGCCGGCTGCATGCATTGCTGGACATCGCGAAGGACGAAGTGGCCCAGCGTGCCGAAGTGCTGCGCATCACGCGCGGCCGGGTGCGGATGGGGCTGGAAACCGAAGTCGAGCAGCAGACCGCCGAAGCCAATCTGGCGGCGGCGAGCGTGTCCGTGTCGGCGCTGGAGGGCAACATCCTGCGCACGCGCTACCAGCTTGGTGCGCTGCTGGGACAGGGTCCCGACCGGGGCCTGGCCATCGCGTGGCCCGCGCTGGGCAATGGCGATGACGTGAGCCTGCCGGCGAATCTGCCGGCCGACCTCGTGGCACGCCGCCCCGACATCGTCGCGGCGCGCTGGCGTGTGGACGCCACCACGCACGACATCAAGGTGGCCAAGGCCGAGTTCTATCCCGACATCAACCTGAGCGCCGCAATCGGGCTCGATGCATTTGGCTGGGGCCGCTTCCTGCGTGCCGCCAGCCGCACGGCATCGGCAGGCTCGGCCATCCATCTGCCGATCTTCGATGGCGGTGCGTTGCGCGCGCAGCTCAAGGGCCGCTATGCGGCCTTCGACTTCGCGGTGTCCAACTACAACGACACCGTGATCAATGCGCTGACCGACGTGGCCACGCAGCTATCCGATATCCGCGCCGTCGATGCGCAACTCGTCGACGCCGTGCGCAGCGATGCGGCGGCACAGCGTGCGCTGAAGCTGGCGCTGGCGCAATACCAGGGCGGGCTCACCACGCAACTGACCGTGCTCAACGCCCAGACCACCGCGCTGGCCAGCCGCCAGGGCGTGACCAACCTGCGCTTGCAACGCCGCGACCGCCAGATCGCGTTGGCCGCAGCGCTCGGCGGCGGATACACCGACAGCGCCGAACCGAACCAGCCGGCGGCTTCTCGCTGATCGCTATCCCTTAATTGCCAGTGACATCATGAATTCGCCTGCATCGTCCCCGACATCTTCCACCTCGACTCCCAACCGCACCCGCAAGCGCCTGCTGGCGCTGCTCGGCCTGACCACGCTGGCGTGCGGCGCCGGCTATGGCGCCTACTACTACAGCGTGGCCCGCTTCCACGAACACACCGACGACGCCTACGTCAACGGCCACCTGGTGCAACTGACGCCCCAGGTGAGCGGCACGGTGGTATCGGTCAACGCCGACGACACCGAGATCGTCAAGGCCGGCGACCCCGTGGTGACGCTCGACCCGGCCGACGCGCGCATTGCGCTGGCCAATGCCGAGGCCGCGCTGGGCCAGACCGTGCGGCAGGTGAGCGCGCTCTACGTCAACAACAACGTGCTGGCGTCGGTGCTGAAGCAGCGCGAGGCCGATCTGGCCAAGGCGCGCGACGACCTGCGCCGTCGCACGCAGGTGGCTGAAGCCGGCGCGGTAGCCGCTGAAGACATCGCCCACGCGCGTGATGCGGTGAAGACCGCCGAGGCCGCGCTCGAAACCGCGCGCCAGCAACTGGCGTCGAACCATGCGCTGACCGACCAGGCCACCGTGGAAGACCATCCCAGTGTGCAGGCCGCCGCTGCCCGTGTGCGCGACGCGTACCTGGCCAGCGCGCGCAACACGCTGCCGGCACCCGTGACCGGCTATGTGGCGCGGCGCTCGGTGCAGGTGGGCCAGCGCGTGGCGCCCGGCAATCCGCTGATGGCCATCGTGCCGCTCGACGGCGTCTGGGTCGATGCCAATTTCAAGGAAGTGCAGCTGAGCCACATCCGCATCGGCCAGCCGGTCACGCTGAGCGCCGACCTGTACGGCAGCAAGGTCACGTATCGGGGCAAGGTGGTGGGCTTCTCGGCCGGAACGGGCAGCGCGTTCTCGTCGCTGCCGGCGCAGAACGCCACCGGCAACTGGATCAAGGTGGTGCAGCGCCTGCCGGTGCGCATCGCGCTGGATCCCGACGAACTGCGCGCGCATCCGCTGAAGATCGGCCTGTCGATGCAGGTGGACGTGGAGACCCGGCAGCGCGGCGGCGCGGGCCTGGATGGCACGGCCCAGGCGGCCACGCGCAACAAGTACGGCACCGATGTGTTCAAGCGGTACGGCGTCGAGGCCGAAGGCGAGATCGCCCGCATCATCGCGCGCAACGCTCTGCGCAAGCCTTCGTAATTTGCAGCGAGACGCGCCATGTCCAACCCGACCGCCATGCTTCCACCTCCACCCCTGACCGGCGGCAAGCTGGTGCTGGGCAGCTTTGCCGTGGCGCTGGCCACGTTCATGAACGTGCTGGATTCGTCGATTGCTAACGTGGCGATTCCGACCATCTCCGGCAACCTCGGCGTGTCGATCCACGAAGGCACGTGGGTCATCACGCTGTTCGCGGCGTCCAATGCCGTGGCAATTCCGCTGACGGGCTGGCTGACCCAGCGCATCGGCCAGGTGCGGCTGTTCGTCGGCGCGCTGCTGCTGTTCGTGCTGGCGTCATGGCTGTGCGGCATCGCGCCCAACCTGGAGGTGCTGCTGGCCGCGCGGATCCTGCAGGGCGCGGTGGCCGGGCCGCTGATTCCGCTGTCGCAGGCCATCCTGCTCGGGTCGTTCCCGAAGGAGAAGAGCTCTCACGCTCTGGCGCTGTGGGCCATGACAGCCACGGTGGGCCCGATTGCCGGCCCGGCGCTGGGCGGCTGGATGACCGACTCCTATTCCTGGTCCTGGATCTTCTATATCAACATCCCGGTGGGCCTGTTTGCCGCGGCGGTCACCTGGGCCGTCTATCGCGACCGCGAATCGCTGGTGCGCAAGCTGCCCATCGATACCGTGGGCCTGGCTTCGCTGATCGTCTGGGTCGGCGCGCTGCAGATCATGCTCGACAAGGGCAAGGACCTCGACTGGTTTGCGTCGCCGGTGATCATCGCGCTGGCCATCGTCGCGTTGGTGAGCTTCGTGTTCTTCGTGATCTGGGAACTGACCGACCCCAATCCGATCATCGATTTGCGCCTGTTCAAGGGCCGCAACTTCCTGTTCGGCACGGCAGCCATCTCGGTAGGCTTTGCGTTGTTCTTTGCAAACCTCGTGGTGCTGCCGCAATGGATGCAGCAGTACCTGGCCTATCCGGCCGTGAACGCCGGACTGGTCACCGCGCCGCTGGGCATCTTTGCCGTGCTGCTGGCGCCGGTGGTGGGCAAGGTGTTGCCGAAGGCCGAACTGCGCGTGCTGGCCACGGTGGCCTTCCTGGGGTTTGCCGGTGTGTTCTACATGCGCTCGGGCTACACGACCGGGGTGGATACCTTCACGCTGGTGCTGCCCACGCTGCTGCAGGGCATACCGATGGCGCTGTTCTTCGTACCGCTGACTGCGATCATCCTGTCTGGGCAGCCGCCGGAAAAGATTCCGGCTGCGGCGGGGCTGTCGAACTTCGTGCGGATCTTCTTTGGCGCCGCCGGTACGTCACTGGCCACCACGGTCTGGAACGACCGCGCGGTCATGCATCACGTCCGGCTGGTGGAGCATGCCAACCCGGACAGCCCGCTGCATGCAGCGGCGGCCGGGGCGATCCAGTCGGCTGCGGGCCTGTCGCCGGCCCAGGCGACGGCGGTCTTCGAAAAGCTGCTGAACGCCGAGGCGATCATGCTGGGGCTCAACGACATCTTCTGGATCTCGGCCGTGATCTTCATCGGCATCATTCCGCTGATCTGGTTGACCAAACCGGCAAAGGGGCCGATGTCCGGCGCGGCTGCGGCGGCGCACTGAGCAGGCGCTTTTCAGTCAGGTTCTCCGTCGGATTCGGCGTCAATTTCGCTTAATTCCCGCGATCAGAACATTCAGCACGGCAGGGTGCCGATGCCGTCACGCGTTGCGATATTCTGGGGCGGCGATTTTTCACGCCTGCATTCCGACGCTGAACCCTGACGGAGAACCCAAATGGCACGGTCCAAGCTGCTGCTGTCCGCGCTGCTGCTGGCAGCATCCACCTCCAGCCTTGCGCAAGGCACGGCCTACATCTTCGAGCGCGGCTATCCCACGTCGCAGACTTCGAAGGCCGCGCGCAACGATGCCGACTTCCAGCGGGCCATGACGGCCTACCGGTTCTGGTATCCGACGGTCTCGGTGGAAGGCATCTTCAACGGCAACCGCGAACTGGGCATCAAGGACGGCGAGGCTTGGGGCATGGCCGCCGCCGGACCCCGGCAGGTTGGCTTCACGCTCAACTCGGACACGCCGTATGGTTCGGCCGTGATCGACCTGAGCCAGGGGCCGGTGGTCATCGAGCTACCGCCAGGGCCGTACATCGGCCTGGTGAACGACCATAACCAGGGATGGGTGCAGGACCTGGGCCTGCCTGGGCCCGACGCGGCCAAGGGCGGCAAGCACCTGGTGGTGCCCAGCGGCTGGAAGGGGCAGATTCCGAAGGGGTACCACGTCGGCACGTCGCCATCGATCAAGAACCTGTTCGCGGTGCGTGCGTTGCCGGTGGGCGGCGATGTGCCGCGCGCGCTCAACGCACTGCGCGCGGTCAAGATCTACACGCTGTCGTCGGCCGCCAAGCCGAGCGTGCTGAGAGTCACCGACACCAGCGAGCAGCGCATGGACAGCTCGTCGCTGCGCTGGGAAGACAACCTCCAGTTCTGGCAGGTGCTGCAAAAGATCATCAACGACGAAAAGATAGTGCCGCAGTTCCTGCCGATGTACGGGCTGCTGGCCGAGCTGGGCATCGAGAAGGGCAAGCCGTTCAACCCGGATGCCCGCATGAAGGACATCCTGGAACGCGCGGCCAAGGCCGCGCGCGACCAGATGCTGGTGTCCGCGTTTGACAGCGCGCGCGCCGACCGCGTGCACTGGCCTGACCGCAAGTGGGAGTGGGTGGGTCTGACGCCGGGCAGCGCCCAGTTCGAAACGCCGGGCGGCATGGACCTGGAGGCGCGCGACCGCTGGTTCGCGCAGGCCATCGTGACCTCGCCGGCCATGTTCCGCCGCAGCGCTGGCGCCGGTTCGCTGTACTGGATGGCGGTGCGCGACAACAGCGGCGCGTATCTCGATGGCGGCAAGAACTACAAGCTGACCATTCCGCAGCCGGTGCCCGGCAAGCTGTTCTGGTCGGTCACGATCTACGACAGCGCCACGCGCTCGCAGGTGCAGACGGACCAGGATAAGGCCGCGCTGCGGTCGCTGTTCGAGCTCAAGGATGCACCGAAGGACGCGCCGCTGGACCTCTACGTCGGGCCGACACCGCCGGCCGACAAGGAAGGGCGCTGGATCAAGACCACGCCGGGCAAGGGCTGGTTTGCCTACATCCGCATCTATGGCCCCGAGGCCGCTGCGTTCGACAAGAGCTGGAAGCCTGGTGACTTCGAACCGGTGAAGTAAGCAGGGCCGTGCTCAGAGCACCAGCGGGACGTCCACCGCCGCTGGTGCGACGTATTCCGTCATGCGCCGGCGCGACAGATCCATGTGGGCACGCACGATATTGCCGGCCTCTTCGACATCGCGGCGCGCGATCGCATCGATGATCTGGTCGTGCTGGTCGGCCGCCTTGCCCAGGTCCAGCTCCATGTCGGTAGTGGTCGGATGGCGGTAGAAGATCTTGCCCAGCCGCGCATGGTCGATCAGGATGCGGCGCAGGCTCGGCATCAGATACGGGTTGTGCGCCATCTTGCCGATCTGCAGATGGAACTGGTCGTTGTTCAGCACGCGGTTCTCGACGTCGTTACGCTCGATGGCATCGCGGAATCGTTCCTGGATCTGCTTCAGTTCGTCGATCTCGTGCGCGGTGGCGTTGGTGGCCGCCAGCTGGGTCGTGGCGATGTAGATCATCGGCGCAGCCAGGAAGAAGTTGCGCAGCGACTGGTGGTTCATTGACGACACGCGCGCCGCGCGATTCGCCTCCAGCTCGATATATCCCTCGGCCGCCATCTGGCGCATCAGTTCGCGCACCGGCGGGCGCGACAGGCCAAATTCCTCGCTCAGCGCCAGTTCATCCACCACGGCGCCGGGCGCCATCTCCATGCTGACGATACGGCGCCGCAGCGCCTCGGCCAGCAGCGCCTTGCGATCCACCGAAGCGTCGGCATTCGACGCGTCTTCCGCGCCAGCCTTGGTTCTTGCCATCTCAGACCCCTGTCTATCAATCGTAGACATTCTATGGCATCGACTCGCGCATGGCGCATGCGCCAATTTCAAAAAGTATATCTTTCGCCATTTTTACGACCCGCAAGGTCCGCGCGTAAACCCTCATAGTTGTTTGTCTATCCGTGAAATATTCTCTGTCTACAAATGATAGACATAAAAAACGAACGGACAGATCAGACAGGACGCAGCCGATGCCGCATGGCGGGCGGGGTCCTGGAGCGAGGCAACATGACGAAAGTAACTGCGATACCGGCCGACGATTCCACCTGCGGGTGGTTCCACCTGAGCCGCCCGCGCCAGCCAATGCCGGCGCATTCGGGCAAGACGTCCGTGCGCTGGGCTGTGGTCGGCGCCGGCTTTACCGGGCTGGCGGCAGCCCGCCAACTGGCGCAGCGGTTTCCGCACGACACCGTGGCGCTGGTCGAAGCCCAGCAGGTTGGTTTTGGCTCGTCGGGCCGCAATGCCGGGTTTGCCATCGATCTGCCGCACGACATCGGCGCCGATGACTACATTGGAGACATCGCCACCGCGCGGCACTGCATGAACCTGAACCTGACCGGCCAGCGCATCCTGAAGGCACTGGTCGACCAGCACCGGATCGACTGCCAGTTCCGCGCGTCGGGCAAGTACCAGGCGGCCATCGAGGATCGCGGCATCGCGGTGCTGGATGCCTACCGGCGCGGTCTGGACAAGCTGGGGCAGCCGTACGACATGATCGAGGGCGCGGATCTGCCCGATCACATCGGCACGTCGTTCTACCGGCGTGCGCTGTTCACGCCCGGCACGGCGCTGATCCAGCCGGCGGCACTGGTGAAGGGGCTGGCGGACAGCCTGCCGGCCAACGTGGAGCTGTACGAAAACACGGCGATTACCGACGTGGAATATGGCGACAAGATCGTGCTCACGCATCGCGGCGGCAGCATCGCCGCCGACACGCTGGTGCTGACCAACAACGCGTTTGGCCAGCGCTTCGGTTTCCTGCGCGGCACGATGCTGCCGGTGTTCACGTATGCCAGCCTGACGCGGCCGCTGACGCTGGACGAACAGGCGCGGCTGGGCGGCAAGGAGTTCTGGGGCCTGATTCCGGCCGATCCGTACGGCACGACGCTGCGCCGCACGCACGACAACCGCATCCTGGTGCGCAACAGCTTCAGCTTCAACCGCGACGGCCGCGCCAATCCCCGCTATCTCGAACGCTTTGCCAGGACGCATCGCGAATCGTTCGAGCGCCGCTTTCCGATGCTGCCGGGCGTGGCATTCGATTACACCTGGGGCGGGTCGCTGGCGCTGTCGCGCAACCACATGGGCCACTTTGGCCAGCTTGCCCCCAACGTCTACGGCGCGCTGTGCTGCAACGGGCTGGGCATCACGCGCGGCACGGTGACGGGCCATCTGCTGGCGGAACATCTGGCCGGCGAGCGCAACGACCTGATCGACTTTCTGCTGGCATCGCCGGGACCGAACCGCAATCCGCCGGAGCCGTTCCTGTCGGTGGGCGTCAACGCCAACCTGTGGCTGGGCCAGCGCCGCGCGGGCAGGGAAGTCTGACCCGCCATACGGCACCGCATCGAAAACCAAATCCAGCCGGACCCGAAGCAGGTCCGAGCGATATCCGGTCATCAAGGAGACAAACGGTGGCAAACAATGTGTCAATCGAGGACGTTCCTCTCAATGGGTTTCATCAACTGCTATGCGTGCGGTCGGGCGGCGGCTGGCTGCTGGACGGCTATGTGCTGAGCATCATCGGCGTGGCCATGGTGCCGCTGGCGGCGGCGCTGGGGCTCTCCAGCTTCTGGCAAGGGATGGTGGCAGCGTCGGCGCTGATCGGCATCTTCTGCGGCGGCTTCCTGGGCGGCCTGCTGACCTGTCGGCTGGGGCGCAAGAAGCTGTACTTCGTGGGGCCAACGATCTTCGTGATCTGCTCGCTGCTGCAGTACTGGGCAAACTCGGGCGCCGAACTGTTCTTCATGCGCTTTCTGATCGGCATCGGCGTCGGGTTTGAATACCCGGTGGCCGGCGCGCTGCTGGTGGAATTCCTGCCGAAGAAGTATCGCGGCCCGCGCCTGGCGATGCTGACCATCCTCTGGTTCGCTGGCGCGGCGCTGGCCTACATCGTCGGCAATGCGGTGCTGGGCGCCGGCCGCGACGATGCGTGGCGCCTGGTGCTGGCCAGCCCGGCCATCATCGGCCTGGTACTGCTGGTGATCCGCATGGGTACGCCGGAGTCGCCGCGCTGGCTGCTGAGCAAGGGCAGGGCGTCCGAGGCCGAACGCATCATCCGCAAGGTCTACGGCCCGACGTTCTCGCTGCGCAACCTGCCCGAGCAGACGGCCGAGAAGAAGGTGTCGCTGCTGGCGCTGCTGCACTCGGGCTACGGCAAGCGCATGCTGTTCGTGGCGGTGTTCTGGAGCTGCTCGGTGATTCCGGTCTTCGCCGTCTACGCATTCGCCCCCACCGTGCTGCAGGCGCTGAACCTGAAGGGCGACTGGGCATCGTTCGGATCGGTGGCCATCACCATGCTGTTCGTGGTGGGCTGCATCATCGCCACACGCCTGATCAACATCATCGGCCGCCGCAGCATGCTGATCCACAGCTTCCTGTGGTCGGGGCTGGCCCTGCTGGGGCTGGGCGCCTGTTCCGATGGCAACCAGATGCTGGTGCTGGCGCTGTTCGGGGCCTACGCGCTGTTCATCGGCGGCGCCCAGGTGCTGCAACTGGTGTACCCCAACGAACTGTTCCCCACCGAAATCCGCTCGGCGGCGGTGGGCATGGGCGCGTCGCTGTCTCGCATCGGCGCGGCGGTGGGTACGTGGCTCGTGCCGATATCGCTGCAGACCATCGGCATCGGCCACACGATGTACGCGGCGGCCGGCGTCACGCTGGTGGGCCTGCTGGTGTCGCTGCTGCTGGCGCCCGAAACGCGATCGCTCAGTCTCCAGGAAGCGGCATCGCTAAGCCGCTAATCACTCTCACACCGCTTTATCTGCACATCGAATTCACGGAGTCATCATGAAGTTTGAAGGTATCTACACCCCGGCCATCACGCCGCTCGCCGCCGACGGCAAGATCGACCACGCCGCATTTGGCGAAGTGCTGGAGTTCCTGATCGATGCCGGCGTGCACGGCATCATCATCGGCGGGTCCACTGGCGAATACTATGCGCACACCACCGAAGAGCGGCTGGCCCTGGCGGCCTATGCCCGCGAAGTGATTGGTACTCGTGTGCCGCTGATCATCGGCACCGGCGCCGTGCGCACCGAGGACTCGGTCGAGTTTGCCAAGGGCGCCAAGGCCATCATGGCCGACGCCATCCTGGTGGGCTCGCCGCCGTACGCGCTGCCGACCGAAGCCGAGAACGCCGCCCACGCACTGGCCGTGGACCGCGCCGCAGGTCTGCCGGTCATGCTCTACAACTATCCGGGCCGGATGGGCGTGTCGATGGGCCGCGAGTTCTTCCGCACGGTCACGTCGGCGTCGAAGAACTTCGTCGCCATCAAGGAAAGCTCGGGCCAGACGTCGCAACTGCACATGCTGGCCACTGAGTTCCACGACATCGACGTTTCGTGCGGCTGGGACGACCAGGCGCTGGAGTTCTTCGCATGGGGCGCGCGTAGCTGGGTGTGCGCGGGGTCCAACTTCATCCCGCGCGAGCACATCGCGCTGTATCAGGCATGCGTGGTCGACAAGGACTTCGACAAGGGCCGCCGCATCATGTCGGCCATGATGCCGCTGATGGACTTCCTGGAAGGTGGCAAGTTCGTGCAGTCGATCAAGCACGGCTGCGCGCTGGCCGGCATGAAGCCGGGCGGCGTACGTGCGCCGCTGGGGGAACTCGACGATGCGGAGAAGCGCCGCCTGCAGGCCGTGGTCGACGAACTGAAGCGCACCGTGGCGGGCATCGTCGGGGAGCGCGCGTAATGGCACAGCTTCTGACCGCCGCCGAATACGCCGCCATCGCGGACAAGATCACGCTGCCGACCCAGGCTTTCATCGACGGCGCCTTCGTGCCCGCCGTATCGGGCAACACGTTCCAGACCACCAACCCGGCCACGGGCCAGTTGCTGGCCGAGATCGCCGCGTGCGACTCCCGTGACGTCGATATCGCCGTGGCGCGTGCCAAGGCCGCGTTCGAGGATGGCCGCTGGCATCGCCAGTCGCCGAGCCAGCGCAAGGCCGTGCTGCTGAAGTTTGCCGACCTGCTGGAGCAGCACGCCCACGAGCTGGCCGTGATGGAAAGCCTGGACAGCGGCAAGCCGATCCGCGAATGCCAGAACACCGACCTGCCGGAGACCATCCACACCATCCGCTGGCATGCCGAGCTGATCGACAAGATCTACGACAGCACCGCGCCCGTGGGGCCGGCGGCGCTGTCGCTGGTAGTGCGCGAGCCGATTGGCGTGGTGGGCCTGGTGCTGCCGTGGAATTTTCCGCTGCTGATGCTGGCGTGGAAGATTGGCCCGTCGCTGGCGGCCGGTTGCTCCATCGTCGTCAAGCCGGCCAAGGAAACCACGCTGACCGCGTTGCGCGTGGCCGAGCTGGCGCATCAGGCCGGGGTGCCGGCCGGCGTGTTCAACGTGCTGCCGGGCGGCGGCAAGGAAGTGGGCGAGCCGCTGGGGCTGCACATGGACGTGTCGATGGTCAGCTTCACCGGGTCTACCGCCACGGGCCGGCTGTTCCTGAAGTACGCGGCCGATTCGAACCTGAAGCGTATCGTGCTGGAATGCGGCGGCAAGAACCCGGCCGTGGTGATGAAGGACGTCGACGATATCGATGCCGTGGCCCAGCACATCGTGAACGGTGCGTTCTGGAACATGGGGGAAAACTGCTCGGCATCGTCGCGGCTGATCGTTCATGCCGACGTCAAGGACGCGCTGCTGGCCCGCATCGGCGTGCATATGCGCGACTGGAAGATGGGCGATCCGCTGGACCCCGCCCACCGCATCGGCTCGCTGGTCAGCGAAGCGCACTTCCGCAAGGTGCGGTCGTACATCGAGCAGGCCGGCGCCGAGAACCTGCGCGTGGCGTTTGGCGGCGGCACCCGGGGCGACTCGTTTGTCGAGCCCACGGTGGTCGATGACGTGCCCACGGACAGCCGGCTGTTCCGCGAGGAGATCTTCGGGCCGATCCTGTCGGTGACCCCGTTCGACAGTCCCGAGCAGGCCATCGCGCTGGCCAACGACTCGGTCTACGGCCTGGCGGCATCGGTCTACACCAGCAACCTGAACCATGCGATCCGGCTGTCGCGCGAGATCCGCGCGGGCGTGGTGACCGTGAACTGCTTTGGTGAAGGCGACATCACCACGCCGTTCGGCGGCTACAAGGAGTCGGGTTTCGGCGGGCGCGACAAGTCGGTCTGGGCGCACGATCAGTACACGGAGATCAAGACCATCTGGATCGACGTGCCGGCGCAGGACAGGTAAAGTGCGGGCCCTCCCGTACGTTTCGATGGTTTACCCACATGGCAGTCATGAAAGCAAAACAGGCAACGCTGATCGGGCTCGTCGCGGTGCTCCTCTGGAGTTCGATTGTCGGCTTGATCCGTGGCGTCAGCGAAAGCTTTGGCGCGACGGGCGGGGCGGCGCTGATGTACACGGTTGCGTCGGTGCTGCTCTGGATCTCGGTGGGGCCGGTGCGGATCCGCACGCTGCCCAGGTCGTACCTGCTGTGGGGCAGCCTGCTGTTCGTCACGTACGAGCTCTGCCTGTCGCTGTCGATCGGCTACGCCAATACCGGCAGGCAGGCCATCGAGGTGGGCATGGTCAACTACCTGTGGCCCACGTTCACGATGCTGGCGGCGATCCTGTTCAACGGGCAGCGCGCCAACTGGCTGATCGTGCCCGGCTTTCTGGTGGCCATCCTCGGTATCGCCTCGGTACTGGGCGGTGACCAGGGGCTGGACCTGCCGAGCATGGCCGCCAACGTGCGCGACAACCCGCTGAGCTACGGGCTGGCGTTTGCCGGCGCGGTGATCTGGGCGGGCTACTGCACGGTGACCGCGCGTATCGCCCAGGGCAAGAACGGCGTCACGCTGTTCTTCATCCTGACCGCGCTGGCACTGTGGGTGAAGTTCGCGTTCACGGGCGGCGAGGCGATGGGCTTCAGCGTCGGCGGCGTGATCTACCTGGCGCTGGCGGCCTGCGCGATGGGCTTTGGCTATGCCGCGTGGAACGTGGGCATCCTGCACGGCAACGTGACGGTGCTGGCCGGCGCGTCGTACTTCATTCCGGTACTGTCGGCCACGCTGGCCGCTGCACTGCTGCGTACGCCGCTATCGCTCGCGTTCTGGAAGGGCGCGGCGATGGTCTGCGCGGGTTCCATCCTTTGCTGGCTCGCCACGCGCGGGCGCAGCGCACCGGCAGCCAAGTCGTCGGGCTCCAGCCAGACGACCTAGCCGGTCATCCCCGGGGGCGATGTACCCCCAAGGAATTCCTATGAAAACGGAGAGAGACAAGCACGCCGCGTGGCTGTGCGGGGCCACGCTGTGCGCGATTTTCGCGTCGGCTTCGACATCGGCATCGGCGCAAGGCAATGTCACGTTGTATGGCGTGCTCGACGAGGGCATCAACTACACCAACAACGTGGGCGGCCACAGCCAGGTGGCCATGGCCAGCGGCTTCCCGCACGGTAGCCGCTGGGGCCTGAAGGGCAACGAGAACCTGGGCGGCGGCACCACGGCGATTTTCCAGCTGGAGAACGGTTTCGATGTCGACAACGGCCGCGCGTTCCAGGGCGGCGCGCTGTTCGGGCGCCAGGCGTACGTCGGGTTGAGCAATACGCGCTGGGGCACGGTCACGCTGGGGCGCCAGTACGACTCGGTGGTCGACTACCTGGCGCAGACGTCGGCGGGCGGCACCTGGGGCGGCTACATGTTTGCGCACCCCTACGACAACGACAACCTGATCAACACGTTCCGTGTGAACAACGCGGTCAAGTACGCGAGCCCGGACCTGGGCGGGATCAAGTTCGGCGGGCTGTACGGCTTCAGCGACGACACCAAGTTCTCGAAAAACCGCGTGATGAGCGCAGGCGGGCAATATGCCAAGGGTGGACTCGTGCTGTCGGCCGCGTACCTGCAGGCCGACAATCCATCGGCCACGTCATACGGCGCCCTCAACAACGGCGGCGACCAGAACCTGCCCGGCAGCCGGCTGCGGATCTGGGGAGCGGGCGGCACCTATGAGTGGGGCAAGACTTCGCTGGGCATCTCGTACGCCCATACCGAGGTGACCGACCCGCGCAGTTCGGCCTATGTCGGGGATATCGTGCCGCCGTCGGGCACGCTGACCGCGCTGCGCTTCCAGAACATCGAGGCCAACATCAAGTACCAGGCCAGCCCGACGTACTGGTTCGGCGCGATGTATGCCTATACCCGGGCCACCTTCGACACCACGTCAGGCAAGCAGCATCCGGTCTACCACTCGGTCGGCCTGATGGCGGACTACGCGTTCTCGAAGCGTACTGACGTCTACGTGCAGGCCGTGTATCAGCACGTGGCCGGCGACAAGACCGGCAGCGTGCTCGATGCGGCCTATGTGGTGGGCGCGGCCAACGTGGCGTCGGGAACCAGCCAGACGATGGTGCGCCTGGGGATCCGGCACTTCTTCTGAGCCGGTTTCTTCTAAGCCGATGCTCGCGTCAGGCTTTCACAGGCTTGAAGATCAGCCCCTGCTGGGCCACGCCGACCGGCCCCAGCGCATCGTGGAGCGTGGTCCGGGCCAGGCCAATGCCGTTCTGCTGGACGATGGTTTCCGATTCGGCCGCCACCCATTCGCCCTGCGGCAGCCGATGCAGATACACGGTCAGGTCGGCATTGGCGAACGCAAAGCGGTTCAACGGCACGGCCCAGCTGATGCCGTTGCCGAAGTCGGCCGCCGCAATGGCGCGGGCGGCGGGGGTGACGGGCGAGTCCTCCAGGAACGGGATGGCCACGCGGAACCAGACGGCGGCAGGGCCGGCTTCGGTGACGGTGCCGGTGGCCACGCGGCTTTCCATCGCCGTGTAGTGGAACGACGTCTGCGGTTGCATGCCCGGAATCAGGATCGGGGTGTGGCAGGCATCGGGCGGCGGCAGGGTGGGCGCGAGTGCGCTGGGCTGCAGGTCCAGGTCGCGCTCGCGCATGTAGACCGCCGTGCCCTGCAAGACGGGCACATCGTCATGCAGCAGTTCCAGCCGCACGCGCCGTACCGCGCCGCCAGGCTGCGGTTCGATCACCGCGCGCAGATTGGCCACCGGCACGGGACGCACGAACTCCAGCGTCAGCCGCACCATCGCCCAGCCGGGTTCCTGCGCCATCGCGCGATCTGCCAGTGTCACTAGCAATCCTCCGGGTGCGCCGCCATGCTGGGCGCCCGGATTCCACGGCCCGCGAGACAGCACCGTGGACTCGATCAGATCACCTGACACCTTAAAAATGCTGGACGGAATGGACACCGGGTGACTCCATGTAAGCGTGGGTTGGCGCATCTTACGCCAGGGCGCCGGTTCGCGTGGCCGGGGGTATCTGACCGATACGACGACGCTAATCACTGCGCAGAAAACTTTCACTTCCGGGTCTCAAGACCCGATGGGACGATGCCCGTCTCGGGGCGGGCTGCCACGAACGCTTTTGCTCCGGCGCTTCGGGGCAACTCATGGGGAGGGCAGTACGATGCACACGGTCAAAACCAAGGACGGTATCGACATCTTCTACAAGGATTGGGGGAGCGGGCAGCCCATCGTGTTTTCCCATGGCTGGCCGCTGAGCGCCGACGACTGGGACACCCAGATGATGTTCTTCCTCAATCACGGCTTTCGCGTGATCGCCCATGACCGGCGCGGCCACGGCCGGTCCACGCAGACCGGCGAAGGGCACGACATGGATCACTACGCCGATGACCTGGCTGCGGTGACCGCCCATCTGGACCTCAAGAACGCGATTCACGTCGGCCATTCAACCGGTGGCGGCGAGGTGGTGCGCTACCTGGCGCGCCATGGCGAGAGCCGCGTGGCCAAGGCGGTGCTGATTGCCGCCGTGCCGCCGCTGATGGTCAAGACCGAAGCCAACCCGGGCGGCTTGCCCAAGGAGGTATTCGATGGCTTCCAGGCACAGGTGGCCAACAACCGGGCGCAGTTCTACCGCGACGTGCCGGCCGGCCCGTTCTATGGCTACAACCGCCCGGGCACGAAGGCCGACGAAGGCGTGATCGCGAACTGGTGGCGCCAGGGCATGCAAGGCGGCGCCAAGGCGCACTACGACGGCATCGTCGCGTTCTCGCAGACCGACTTCACCGAAGACCTGAAGAAGATCGCGGTGCCGACGCTGGTGATGCACGGTGACGACGACCAGATCGTGCCCTATGCCGATTCGGGCCCGCTGTCGGCCAAGCTGCTGCGCAACGGCACGCTGAAGACCTACAAGGGCTTTCCGCACGGCATGCCCACCACGCACGCCGACACGATCAACGCCGACCTGCTGGCGTTCATCAAATCCTGAGATTGTCGGGTAGCACCGCGTCCGTGTCGTCGCCGGCACGGGCGCGGTCCTGCAGGAAGTCGACCAGCAGCTTGCCGGCCGGCGACAGCGTGTCGAAGTCGCGCGAACAGATGGCAAACCGGCGGCGCGCCCATTCGTCGCGCAGCGGGACGGCGCGGATGCCAAGCGCCTGCGCCACCGGTTCTGCAATCTCAAGCGGAATGATGGCCAGTCCCAGGTCGGCCCGCACGCAACGCAACGCGGCGTCGAACGTGGAAACGACGGCGCGGTAGTCGATGCGGCGGCCAAGAATGGCGGCATGGCGATTCAGCATCGTCTGCACGGCGGTTTGCGCCGGCATGCCGATATGCCGGTATTCCAGCGTTTGCGCAAAGTCGCACAGGTCGGCGCGCGCCAATGCATGCGAGGCATGCACGATGGCCGCCAGGCGATCGGTCCGGTACGGCCGCGTCTGGAAGCCTTCCAGGTCGGCGGCATCCCAGCAGATGGCCAGCGGCGCCGAGCCTTCGCGCAGCGACCGGACCACGTCGATACTCAGGCTTTCTTCAATCGTGATGCCGATATCCTGGTGACCGGGAATCTGCAGGAATGCGGCGATATCGTCGGGAAGCGATTCGGCCATCGACGACACCGTGGCCAGCAGACGCACTTGGCCGCGAATGCCGGTGCCGTAGTCGACCATGTCGCGCGCCACACGGTCTGCGGCCGCCAGCATGGCGCGTGCGTGTGTGAGCACGATTTCTCCGGCGGCCGTGGGCACCACGCCGCGCCGGCGCCGGTCCAGCAGCGGGGCGCCCACGGTTTCTTCCAGTTGGGCCAGCCGCTTGCTGATGGCGGACGCCACGATGTGGTGCTGCTCGCCCGCGCGCGCGATGTTCTGGGTCTCGCACACGGCGACGAACAGCCGCAGGGTTGTGAGGTCGAGGTCTCTCATGCCGGGATTGTAGGTCGAGACATTCCGGTTGGGAACGCTTGCGATGTCGAATGATCGCTTCAGGTCATTTACGGAACGGCATAAAGTTGTCCGTATCCCCCGACACCGGGCGCCTGACGGCCCCGCAAGCCATGACCGCTGTGATCCCCGCTGTGATCCTCCAATCCCCGCCTGCCACCTGGCCAGCGCGCGCCGTCATCCGCGAAGTTGGCCTGCGCGACGGCCTGCAGAGCATCCGAACCATCGTCCCCACCGAGCAGAAGAAAGCCTGGATTCGCGCCGCCCACGCGGCGGGACAGCGCGAGATCGAGGTTGGCTCGTTTGTGCCGGCACGGCTGTTGCCGCAACTGGCCGATACCGGCGAACTGGTGGCATTTGCCCGTTCGCTGCCGGGGCTGTTCGCCTCGGTGCTGGTGCCGAACCTGCGCGGCGCGGAGGCCGCCATCGACAGCGGCGCCGACCTGATGATCGTGCCGCTCTCCGCCAGCCACGCGCACAGCCTTGCCAACCTGCGCAAGACGCCGGACGACGTGGTGGCCGAGGTGGCCCGCATCCGCGCGGCGCGCGACGCGGCCGGGTCCAGGACGCTGATCGAAGGCGGCGTGGGCACGGCCTTCGGCTGCACGCTGCAGGGCCATGTGCAGCCTGAGGAAGTGCTGCGCCTGATGCAGGCGCTGCTCGATGCGGGCGCCGATCGCGTGAGCCTGGCCGATACGGTCGGCTATGCCGATCCGCGCGCGGTGCGCGAGCTGTTCGAGCGCGCCATGGCCATTGCCGGCGACCGCTTCTGGTGCGGCCACTTCCACGATACGCGCGGCCTGGGCCTGGCCAACGTGCTGGCGGCGTTGCAGGCCGGCGTCACGCGCTTCGATGCCTGTCTGGCGGGCATTGGCGGCTGCCCTCATGCACCGGGCGCCAGCGGCAACGTGGCCACCGAGGACCTGGCCTACATGCTGTCCAGCATGGAGATCGACACCGGCGTCGACATCGGCGCGCTGCTGGCGCTGCGCGAGCAGGTGGCGGACTGGCTGGCTGGCGAAACACTGCACGGCACGCTGTGGCGCGCCGGGATTCCGCGAACCCTGGCTACCGGCACGCGCCGCGTGGCGGCCTGATCGACATCCAATTCGACATCCAACAAACGGAACCATGGAACAAGAGAACTCATCGCTGCCGCTGGCCGGCATCCGCGTCGTCGAATTCACCCATATGGTGATGGGCCCCACCTGCGGCATGATCCTGGCCGACCTGGGCGCCGAGGTGATCAAGGTGGAGCCGCCCGGCGGCGACAAGACGCGCAACCTGCCGGGCCTGGGCATTGGCTTCTTCCGGGCCTTCAACCGCAACAAGAAGAGCGTGGTGCTGGATATCACCACCGAGGAAGGGCGTGCGGCGGCGGCCGAACTGGCGGGGCAGAGCGACGTGCTGCTGGAGAACTTCCGCCCCGGGCTGATGGAAAAACTCGGGCTCGACTACGCGACGCTGGCCGAAAGGTATCCGCACCTGATCTATGTGTCGCACAAGGGCTTTCTGCCCGGACCGTACGAGAAGCGGCTGGCGCTGGACGAGGTGGTGCAGATGATGGGCGGGCTCTCGTACATGACCGGGCCGAAAGGCCGACCGCTGCGCGCGGGGACGTCGGTCAACGACATCATGGGCGGCATGTTCGGGGCGATTGGCGTGCTGGCGGCGCTGCGCGAGCGCGACCGCACTGGGCGTGGACAGGAAATCCAGAGCGCGCTGTTCGAGAACTGTGTGTTCCTGGCATCGCAGCACATGCAGCAGTTTGCGATGACCGGCGAGGCGCCGCCGCCGATGCCTTCGCGCGTGTCGGCATGGAGCGTCTACGACGTGTTCACGCTGGCCGAAGGCGAGCAGCTTTTCATCGGCGCGGTCAGCGACAAGCAGTTTGTGACGCTCTGCCAGGTGCTGGGCCATCCGCAACTGACGGAGCGGCCGGAATATCGCGACAACGCCTCACGCGTGGCCGTGCGTCCGGGTCTGCTGGAAGAGCTGGGCGCCATCCTCCAGCGCCATCGCGCCGACGTCTTGATGCCGCAGCTTGAGGCAGCCGGTATTCCCTACGCACCGATCGTGCGGCCAGACCAGTTGCTGGACGATCCGCACCTGAAGGAAAGCGGTGGCCTGGTGCCGATGCTGGCGGACGATGGTTCCATCACCCCAACCGTGCTGTTGCCGCTGCTCATGGGCGGCAGGCGCCCCGGCGTCAGGCATCCGTTGCCGAAGCCCGGCGAGCATAACGACGAAGTGCTCGGACGCATCGGCATGCCCGGCTGACGCCGCCCTGCAATACCGCAGTACCGTAGTGCCCAGAACAGAAGATCACAGAACATGACGGAGACAACCATGCATTCCCGATCCCCCTCGCGCCGTCCGGCGACCCACCCGTATCTGCGCCATTTTTTACGCGTCGCGGCCACCATCGCCGCCTTCTCGTTCTGCGCCGCGCTGCCCGCGCAGGCCCAGGGCGGCAAGCCCGTGCGGCTGATCCTGCCGATCAGCGCGGGTTCGGGTGTCGACGCCATCGTGCGCACTGCCGGGCCGGCGCTTGGCAAGGCGATGGGTCAGCCCGTGGTGATCGAGAACCTGCCTGGCGCGGGCGGCATCACGGGTGCCGCCGCCGTGGTCAAGGCCCAGCCTGACGGGCTGACACTGGGGCTGGTGTCGAACAACCACGTGATCAATCCAAGCGTGTTCAAGTCGATGCCGTTCGATCCGGTCAAGGACGTGACGCCGATCAGCGTGCTGGGCGCGACGCAGCTCGTGCTGGTGGTCAATCCGAAAGTGCCGGCGAAGAACGTGAAGGAACTGGTGGCGCTGCTCAAGGCGAAGCCCGACGCCTACAACTACGCGTCTTCCGGCAACGGCACCATCATCCACCTGGCTGGCGAGATGTTCCTGAGCGAAGCCGGCGTCAAGGCCAATCACATCCCGTACAAGGGCACCGGCCCGATGGTGACGGATCTACTGGGCGGACAGGTGGACATGGGCGTGGTGGCGCTTAATGCCGCGTTGCCGTACCTGAAGGCCGGCACCTTGCGCGCTATCGGCCTGTGTGGCGATGCGCGGTCTCCGGTGGCGCCCGATGTGCCGACCATCGCCGAACAGGGTTTGCCCGGCTACCACGTCGAGGGCTGGTTCGCCGTCATCGGTCCCGCCCACATGAAGCCCGCCGACGTGAAGCGCGTGCACGATGCGTTTGCCGCGGCGTTCACGAGCCCCGAGGTGGTAGAGGCCCTGAAGAAGCAGGCAACCGTCATCAAGCCCGGCACGCCGGAAGCCGCCGTGCAGTTCTTCCGGTCCGAAGCAGATCGCTACGCCAGCCTGGTGAAGAAAGCCAACGTGAAAGTGGAGTGAGGATGGAGTGAGGGTGGAGTGACCGCGCCCGCCAGGCCAGCCCCGGCCGATGTCTCCCAGCCTATACCCCACTAAAGTTGGGTTCAGGATATTGCCCGCAAGGCCGTTTCCCGAAGCGACAGTTGGCGCCAATGTTCGTCGACTACGCGGCAGTACATCCAGGGAAATGACGTCCAGCCTACTGCCCCATGGCGTAGGCGTATCGGAGCAAGTATGGCTTTCATCGGCAGTATGAAGATTGGCAGGCGGTTGGCTATTGGTTTCGCACTGATTCTTGCGTTCTCGATCGTGATCACCGCCATTGGCATCTGGCGGCTCGACAACGTGTCCACCGCGACGCGGGAAATGATGAACGTGCCGCTGCTCAAGGAGCGGTTGATGGGCGACTGGTACGCCAATCTTGCCTCGGGCATCCGTCGCACGATGGCCATCGCCAAGAGTACCGATCCGTCGCTCGGCCCGTACTTTGCGGAAGACGCGGCGCAGTCGTCGAAGAGCTCGAGCGAACTGCAGAAGAAGGTGGAAGGGCTGCTTTCGACCGACGAGGAAAAGGCCCTGTTCGCCAAGATCGGCGAGCAGCGCAAGGTCTACCTGAGCTCGCGCGACGAGATCAACAAGGTCAAGGCCTCCGGCAACGTCGAGGAAGCCGCTCGTCTGCTGGAGAAGGTGTTCACGCCGGCCGCCAATGCGTACCAGGACACGATGCGCCAGTTGGTGGAAATGCAGCGCCGCACGATTGACAGCACCGCGCGCGACATCGACGCGATTGCCGCCAAGAGCCGCACGCTGCTGCTGATCCTGGAAGGGCTGATCCTGGTGCTGGGCATCATCTGCGCCTACTTCCTGACGGTGAGCATTACCGCGCCGCTGAAGCAGGCCGTTGGCATCTCCCGTCGCGTGGCTGACGGCGACC
The DNA here is from genome assembly GCF_022179805.1 of Cupriavidus pauculus. Taxonomy (GTDB): domain Bacteria; phylum Pseudomonadota; class Gammaproteobacteria; order Burkholderiales; family Burkholderiaceae; genus Cupriavidus; species Cupriavidus pauculus_E. The sequence goes on from NZ_BPUO01000005.1 coordinate 362,543, forward strand.
TGTCCAGCGAGATCGAGGTCAAGTCCACCGACGAGACCGGCGAGCTGCTGCAGGCGCTGAAGGACATGAACGACAAGCTTGGCGGTACGGTGGGCAATATCCGCACCGCCAGCGAGGCGGTAGCCAGCGCGGCAGGGCAGATCGCCGCCGGCAACATGGACCTGTCTTCGCGCACCGAGGAACAGGCTGCCTCCATCGAGCAAACGGCCGCCAGCATGGCCGGGCTGACCGAGACCGTGGGCCAGAATGCCGACAACGCGCGTCAGGCGACGTCGCTGGCCGGCAGTGCCAAGGCCATGACGGAATCGGGCCGCGTCGATGTTGCCGCGATGGTGCAGACCGTCAACGAGGTCAGCGCCGAGTCCAGGAAGATCGCGGAAATCACCGGCATGATCGAGGGCATCGCGTTCCAGACCAATATCCTGGCGCTCAACGCTGCCGTCGAGGCAGCGCGTGCGGGCGAGCAGGGCCGTGGCTTCGCGGTGGTGGCTGGCGAGGTGCGGTCGCTGGCGCAGCGTGCGTCGGGGGCAGCCAAGGAAATCAAGGAACTGATCGAGACGTCGACGGTGAAGGTCCAGATGGGCGCCCAGCAGGCCGAGGGCGTCAGCGCCGCGATGGAACGGGTCAGCGTGGCCATCGAGCGCGTGTCGGACATCATCGGGGAAATCTCCGCCGCGTCCGACGAGCAGAGCAAGAACCTGGAGCAGGTAAGCCACGCCATCGCCCAGATCGACCAGGTGACCCAGCAGAACGCCTCGCTGGTGGAGGAGTCCGCCGCGGCCGCCCAGGCCCTGCGCGAGCAGGCCGAAGGCATGAAGGACGACGTGATGTACTTCAGGGTCACCGGGCCGTCCCGGACCGTGGCGCCGCGTGCGCTGATCGCCGCCTGAACCCGCTGTTGCGCGGATCCCACGGCGACTTACGAGGAAATACGGCGAAAATCTGGAGAAAAGTGATTCAAGCGCGGTATTGGGTTGGCGGAAGTGCGTCATCGGGCTCTAGGTATTTACCCTATGCGATGGCAAAGCCAACCCGAGAGATACGCACTATTACCTAATGCTGCGATGCGGCAATCGTTCTGCTACAATTCGGGAAAACCCCATAAGGGTAATCCCTGTAAGGAGCGACGCCATGAACACCCAATCCGATATCAAGCTGACCGACCAACTCGAACGTGACCTGATCGACCGCGAACTGGGCACCCAGAGCCTGGGCTTTGCCAACGACGTGAAGCGCGTGATCGCCACCGTGCAGAACGTTTTCACCCGCCTGCAAGCGGAAGCGCGCAAGGCCAAGGTGGTCTACGCGAACGGCTGATCGGCACTCGCTGGTAGCAAGAAGTTAGAAGGGCGGCGCATCTGGCGCCGCAAGCATTGAAAACCGGCCCGCCGCATACCCAGAAGGTATGCGGCGGGCCGGTTTTTTTGTTTGCGCGGGGCGCGGCCGTCAACGTTGCGGCCGATCCTCGGATTGCAGGATCCGTTCCGTATCCTCGCCCAAGCGGGGTGCGGGTTTGTAGATCGAGGTGGGCGTCTTCGAGAACAGGGCGGTCGGGCGGGTGGTGACGATGTCGCCCTCGGTGGGGTGCGTCATGGTCTGGAACAGCCCGGTACTCTGCACGTGGGGATGCGATTGAATGGTGTGGATCGAGTACATCTCGGCGACCGGGATATCCATCTCCCGGCACACGTCCATCATCTCCTGGGTCGTGTACTGCGCGGTGATCTTGCGCAGCTCCGCATAGATCGCCTGGATGTTCTTGTTGCGCTCGACGCGACTGCTGATATTGAACTGGTCGATAAACTCGCCGCGCCCGAATCGGTGGAAGAACGATTTCCAGTGCTGTTCCGTATAGGGCAGCACGGCGATGTAGCCGTCCCGGGTGGGTGATGGCTTGCGCCCGCCCTTGAGCAGGCGTGCATAGCCGGCATCGCCGATGGCCGGATGAAAGCCGTGGCCGCCCAGATGCTCCGTCATCGTGAAAGCGACCATCGTCTCGAACATCGGTACCTCGACGTACTGGCCTTCGCCGGTGCGTGCCTTGTGTACCAGGGCGCCCAGGATGGCATTGGCGGTGGCGAGGCCCGCAATCTTGTCCGCGAGCAACGTGGGCGGGTAGTCCGGCACGCCGGTTTCATGACCCACCAGATGGGCCAGGCCGCAGGCCCCCTGGATGATGTCGTCGAACGCTGGCTGGCCGGCAAAGGTGCCGCCCTCGCCAAAGCCCGTGGCGGCACAGTAAATGATGCCCGGATTCATCTGCGCCACGGCCTCGTAGCCAAAGCCCAGCCGCTCGATCGCCTTGACACGAATGTTGTGCACCAGCACGTCGCTGTCGGCGATAAGCTGCCGCAGCGCCGCCTTGCCCGATTCGGTCTTGAGGTCGATACACACCGAACTCTTGTTGCGGTTGATGTTCATGAACGTCGAGCTCATGCCGGGTGTGCGACTCACGCCATTCGCCCGCATCAGGTCGCCATCGGGCGGCTCCACCTTGATGACCTCGGCCCCATAGTCCGCCAGCACCTGCGTCGCGACGGGGCCAAGTACCACCGCCGTCAGATCCAGTACGCGGATGCCCGCAAGCGGCCCCGTGCGGGCCGGTACGTCCTGCGTCCTGCCGGTGGTCGCATCGTTAGGGGGCGGGGTGGTCTGGCTTCTCATCGTAATTACCTAGAGCGGATTCGATGGTTGGACTATAAAGTTTTGCTTGTTCGCAAGCAAGTAAGGATAAACATGGATACGTTACACATCGAGGTGGGTGACTTGCCGCCTGAATGCGAGGCGCTCCGGGGAGAGGTCAGGGAGTTTGCCAAGACACACATGACGAAATATTCGCGTGTGGACCGGGCGCACAACTGGTCGGGCCGTGATCCCGCCTTCTCGAAAAAGATGGGCGAAAAGGGGTGGCTGGGCATGACCTGGCCGACCGAGGCCGGTGGCGGTGGCAAAAGCATGCTGGAGCGGTACGTGATGCTTGAAGAACTGCTGGCCGTGGGGGCGCCGATGGGCGCTCACTGGGCTGCCGACCGGCAAATGGGACCACTGCTCATCCGCTACAGCCGGGACAAGCTCGCTCCCGCCATCATCCCCCAGATCCGCCGGGGCGAGGCATTCATCTGCATCGGCATGAGCGAACCGGACTCGGGGTCGGACCTTGCCTCGATCCGTACCCGGGGCACCAAGGTGGATGGCGGCTGGAAGATCAACGGACGGAAGGTGTGGACATCCGGTGCGCATCACGCGCACTACATGGTGGCCCTGGTGCGTACCAGCGAGCGTGGAGAGAACCGCCACGCCGGCATGAGCCAGATCTTCATCGAAATGGACCGGCCGGGCGTGGAGGTGCGGCCCATCGTCTCGCAACTGGGCACCCGTATCTTCAACGAGGTCATCCTCGACGACGTGTTCGTGCCCGACGACCACCTGGTGGGCGAAGAAGGCAAGGGCTGGGATCAGGTCATCAACGAACTGAAGTATGAGCGGTCGGGCGCGGAGCGCTTTCTGAGCAGCACCCAATTGCTGCTGGAAATGCTGGACGCGGCGGACGGCAACAACCGCCAGCAGGCGGTGGCGATTGGCAAGGTGATCGCCCGTTATGCCACCTTGCGGCAAATGTCGCAGGGTATCGCGCTGATGATGGCCCAGGGGCAAGACCCGTCGCTGGCTGCATCCATCGTCAAGGACCAGGGCGCACTGCTGGAGCAGTCGTTGCCCGATATCGCCTACGAGGTGTTTCCCGACAGGCTGAGCGATGGCAGCGAATTCGACCAGGTGCTGAACCTGGTGACACTGGCGGCGCCATCGTTCTCGCTGCGCGGCGGCACGCGGGAAATTCTGCGCGGGATCATTGCGAAAGGACTGGGGCTGCGATGAGCGACAACATGATCGAAGAAACCGTCAAGCGGCTGCTTGGCAACGAGGTGAGCCGCGAACTGCTGACCGCCGTCGAGGCTGGAGACTTTGCGCACGCGCTGTGGCAAACCATGGCCGAGGCCGGCATGACGAAGATCCTCTGCCGTGAGGCGCATGGCGGCATCGAGGCCGCGTGGCTGGACGCTCAGCCGCTCTTCTACCAGACGGGCTATACGCAGGCGCCGGTGCCGCTCGCCCAGGCGGTGGTGGGACAGTACCTGGCATCGCGATGCGGATTGGACCTGGCGGCCGACGGCGTGTTTGCGCTGGCCGCCGGCGCCCAGTCACGGCCGTTGACGTTGCACTGCGACGATGCGGGGGCACCAACCAGCGTGGCTGGCACGATGAAGGCGGTGAAATGGGCGCGTCACGCGCATTGGCTCGTCATCGAGGTGGGCAATCAGATCTGTCTGGTGGATGCCCGCGGCGCTGGCGTGCGGGTAGAACCCAAGGCCGATGCCGCATCGTTGCCGTCCGATACGGTGGTGCTGGACCATGCCCACGTTGTGCACGTGCTGACCGCCGGCATCGCGGACCTGCCGCGTCCGCTGGAAGTGTTCTACGCGGTTGCCACGGCCGCCCAGCTGGCCGGCGCGCTGGAATACACGCTCGACCTGGCGGTGCAGTACGTCAAGGATCGCGTGCAGTTTGGCAAGCCCATCGGCAAGAATCAGGCAATCCAGCAGCAGCTCGCCGTACTGGCGGGCGAGGTGGCCTGTTCCTATGCCGCCGCAACCACCGCGTTGCGCGATCTGCCGGCCATGCCGCAGGACAGTGCGGCCCAGGCGGAATTCAGCGCGGCGGTTGCCAAGGTGACGGCGAGCGACGCCGTACGTACCGGGGCCTCCATCGCGCACCAGGTACATGGCGCCATCGGCTTTACCTACGAATACCCGCTGAACTTTGCCACGCGCCGGCTTTGGGCGTGGCGTGCCGAGGCGGGCAGCAGTACGGAATGGGCGGAGCGCCTTGGTCAGGCCTTTATCCAGGCCGGCTCGCAGCAGTTCTGGCCGCACCTGACCGCACGTACGCTGCCCAATGCCAATGTCCCGCGCCGTCAAAACAATGCCGAAGGAACCCCGAATCATGTCTGAGACACCGGATCAAGCGATCGTGACGCGTCGCGATGGCCACGTCGCCATCATCGAACTGAGCCGCCCGCCGCATAACTACTTCGATGTGGACATGATTGCCCAGATCGCGGACGAGCTGGACCGGCTGCAGGCCGACAAGACCTGCCGCGCGGTGGTGCTGCAGGCGGACGGCAGCGCGTTCTGCGCGGGGGCGGATTTTTCCCGGCGCAACGGTGCCGCCGCGCCACGCAGCGCGTCGCGCATCAACCCGATCTACCTGGAGGCATTGCGCATCTTCAGCTTTGGCAAACCGATCGTGGCCGCCATCGAAGGGCCTGCCGTGGGTGGCGGCCTGGGGCTGGCGTTGGCGGCGGACTTCCGCGTGTCTTGCGGCGAGGCGCGCTTTTCCGCGAACTTCAACCGGCTGGGATTTCATCCGGGATTTGCCCTCTCGTACACCTTGCCGGCGCTGATCGGCAAGCAGATGGGCGCGTGGATGCTGTACACGGGCACCCGGATCGATGGGCTGCGTGCCAGGGAGCTGGGGCTGGTGGACTTCATCGTGCCCAAGGCGGAAGTCCGCGACGCGGCGATGGCGCTGGCCAGGGATATGGCCGTCTCGTCGCCACGCGCGCTGCAGTCCACGCGCCAGACGTTGAAGGGCGATTCGCTCAGTCGCATCCGCGACGCCATCTCGCGCGAGAGCGCGGAGCAGGCGATTCAGTTCGCGGGCCCCGATCTGGCGGAAGGGGTGAAAGCCATGGCCGAACGGCGCTTGCCGGCCTTTGAAGACTGAGGCTGCACGCCAGGCACAGACCATACATAAAACGGAGACAAGTTCATGCAACGGAGACAATTTGGTGCCACGGTGTTGGCCGGCGCGGCGGCGCTGGGCTTCCCCTATCTCGCCCGGGCGCAGGGCAAGGTGATTCGCGTCATCGTGCCGTTCACGGCCGGCAGTGGATCGGATGAGGGCGCGCGCTTTTACGCCGAACTGATTTCCAAGTCGCTGGGGCGCTCGATCGTGGTGGAGAACAAACCGGGGGCAAGCGGCCTCATTGCCGTGCGGACCGTGCTGGCGGAACCGGCGGACGGCAATACCATCCTGCTGGGCAGCAACTCGCTGATCGCGGTGAACCCCGTGATGGTGAAGAACCTGGGCTACGACCCGTTCAAGGAGCTTGTGCCGTTGCATGGCCTGGCGATCTCGGCCGCGGCCTTCGTGACCAGCAACGAGTCGCCTTTCCACAGCATTGCCGACGTCGTGGCGCGCTACAAGGCATCCGGAAAGCCGATTTCGATCGGCAATTATTCGGAAGGCTACCGCCTGGTTGGCGAATGGCTGGCGCAGGAAACGGACATCAAGACCACGCCCGTGCCCTACAAGGGCGGCGCGCCGATGGTGACGGATCTGGTCGGGAACCGCCTGGACATTGCGCTCAACGATATTACCGGCATCGCGCAAATGGCGAAGGCAAACAAGTTGCGCGTGCTCGCCATCACTGGCGGCACGCGGGACAGGCTGCTGCCCGATACCCCCACGATGAAGGAGCTGGGATACGCGGGCTTCGAGTCCTATGTGTGGTCATCCTTCTCGATGAAAGCGGGTACCCCGGCGGACAAGATGAAGGAGCTCGCCGCGGCCATTTCCGCCGCGCAGGCTACGGACGCGGCAAAGGCCTACCAGACCCGGCGAGCAGGCACCTTCCTGACCAAGTCGCTCGGGGAGCTGGGAGAATTCCAGCGTTCGGAGTACCAGCGCTTCAAGCGAGTGGCAGAAAAGGCCAACATCCAGCCGAGTTGAACCGCGAACATGCCGTGCCGCGCCGATTCCTGCCAATACAGGGGTCGGCATTTCTGGTCCGGTTCGTCGCCAACTGGAAGCCAGCCGGTCCCATTCGGTACAATCCGCGCCATCGGTCATGACGACTGTTAGACAACCCATCCGGCGACGCCGTACGAACGGCTGCCTTGACGGCACATTGCCAGCTTTGGCGATACAACTCTCAATGAAACAGCCATCCAGTCGCACTCAGGAGCAACGGCGCGAGGAGTCCGTCAGCCGTATGGTGCAGGCCGCTATCGAACTGATTTCCGACAAAGGCCTCGCGGGGCTGACGATGAATGAAGTCGGCATCAAGGCGGGCTATAGCCGCGGTCTGGCGCACAATCACTTCGGCACCAAGGAGAAACTCCTGGAGGAGTGTCTGGAGCAGCTTTCACGTGAATTCAATGCCGAGCGCAAGAAGGATGGCAGCGACACGCGCGGCATTCATGGCATTCATTCGCTGGTCGATGCCTATACACAGCGGCCGGAAGACGCGGTCAACCGTATCCGCGCAATGTTCTTCATCGTTCTCGACTCGTCGGTCGCCGACTCGCCGTTGTATGGCTTTGTCCATGACTACAACGAGAAGAACATGGCCTACGTGGAATTCAAACTCAACGAGGCGAAAGCCCTGGGGCAGATCAGGCAGGACGTGGACGCAAAATCCGCGGCCTTCATCATCATGAGTTTGCTGCGCGGGATCTCGGTCCATCGCCTGAACAAGGCTTCCATGGACCCTGCAGCGGTGAAAGCCGAAATCCTGCGAATGATTGCCCAGTGGCTGCTGTAGCGCGGGTTTAGCGCTGGATGTCGATGCTATCGACCCGGTCCGGGTAGAACGCCACGTATCCCGCGATCTCTGCCACGGCGTCGTGGGGGTGCTCGTAGGTCCACACCGCGTTCGTGCCGCGCGGGCTGGCGGCGATGCTGAAGTAGGTGGCGTCGCCCTTGTAAGGGCAGTGGCTGGTGTGCGATGTGGGTGTCAGTTGCGCCATGTCGACGTCATCGCGCGGGATGTACTGCACGGCGGGATACGACGCCTCCTGCAGGTTCAGGGCGCGCGTGGTGTCGGCAATGACGTGGCCGCCGGCCTTGACGACGACGCGTGCGGGCTGGGCGGTAACGGTGATGGGGTGATCGGGGCCGGGGATTTTGACGGACTTGCCTGCCATGACGACTCCTGGGGCTGGAACGGCGGAAAAAAGATGAGGCGCGGCAAGAGTTGCCGCGCCCGCGCCGGCCATGCCATACGCCTGAGAGACGTACGTGCCCGCGCCAATCATGAAAAAACCGCCACGGAGGTGACGTGAGGCCGGAAGGGAGAGAAAGCCTGCGGCCTCAGGCAATACGATAGCGCCCCCTATCGTTGTGAAAAAGCGCAACGGCGGAACACACCTTTCAGCCCGGTAAAACAATGGCCCCGCCAGGGCGGGGCCAGAGGGCATTCAAGGAGGCCAGGGGAGGCTACAGCGGTCAGCTACCCGACTGTTCCTCGATCCACAGCGACAGCCGCACCTTGTAGGCCTGCTGGATATGCCGGCGGGTGATTTTCTCGGCCTGCTCGGGGTTGCGCGCTTCCAGCGCCTCGACCAGTGCCATGTGCTCTTCATAGGATCCGCGCGCACGGCCCGGCACCGCCAGCGTGGAGCGACCCAGCAGCGCCATCGACTCGTGCAGCGACCGCAGCGTCTTGAGCAGGTAGCGGTTGTGCGCGCAGCGGTGCAGCGTCTCGTGGAACAGGCGATTGTTCATCGCCAGCTTGTCCGGGTCTTCGGCAAACGACAGGTCGCGCTCGACGATATCGCGCAGCAGCGAGATTTCCACGTCTGTGGCGTGGCGCGCCGCGAGCGCGGCTGCCGTCGACTCCAGCACTTCGCGCATCACGTAGAGCTCGCTGACCATGCTGGCGTCCAGCCGCGTGACCATCATGCCGCGGTTCGGCTCGTTGACCACCAGCCCTTCGGATTCCAGTCGTGACAATGCTTCGCGAACCGGCGTGCGGGACAGGCCGAGCGTTTCCGCCAGTTCCACTTCACGCAGACGGGTGCCCGGTAGCAGTTGGCCTGCCTGAATGGCGGCGCGCAATTGTTGATAGGCCCGCTCGGAACGCGGCAACGAAGCACTCTGGTCGCCGTCGGCGCCAGCCAGGTCCGTAGGAAGCATGAAAACGTATGTGGGTAACCAAGAGATTGAGAGTCTACCCGAGATCGCCCCCTCGACTTTTGTTCAGATGGGGAATTGCGTCGTCGACATCACCTGTTTGAGCACCATGAACGAGCGGATCTGGCGCACGCCCGGCAGGTAGAGCAACTGCTCCGCGTGAAGACGGTTGAAGCTCTCGCTGTCCCGCGTACGGACCAGCATGAAGTAGTCGAATTCGCCGGTGACCACGTGGCATTCCATGCAGCCGGACACCTTCTGGGCCGCGGTCTCGAATTGCGCGAAGGATTCGGGCGTGGAACGGTCCAGCACCACGCCGATCATCACGAGCATGCCCGCGTCGAGCGCCTTGGGGTCCAGCAGTGCCACGATGCCCCGGATCAGGCCCATCTCCTTCAGGCGCTCTACACGCCGCAGGCACGCGGGCGGGCTCAGGTTGACCTTGGCGGCCAGCGCTACGTTGGAGATCGACGCATCCTGCTGCAGCGCGCGCAGGATGGCCTTGTCGGCGCGGTCCAGTGCATCGACGTGGGGCGAGGCTGCCGGGGGTGCCTCGGTCGGTGCATTCGGGGTGGGCTTTTTGGTGCGAAATTTTGTTTCTTTCATTGGTGCTCTGGCGGAATTTATGAAAGAAGAATATGGATTTGATCGTGAAATAGTCTGCGGGAAGCTAATTATTTGCAAGCACGTTTCGCGGGTTTTTTTCTAGGATTGAGCCTGCCGCCACGCCTGTGAGGCAAGCCGCGGGCAGTGCGGCGCCGCCCCCCATCCATCCTGGAGTTCTCCATGAACCTGAAGCAATTCGCCCGCTACCACCTGACGTTCGGCCCCACCCCGATCCAGCCGCTGAAGCGCCTGTCTGCCCATCTGGGTGGCAAGGTGGAGCTGTATGCCAAGCGCGAGGATTGCAATAGCGGTCTGGCCTTTGGCGGAAACAAGACCCGCAAGCTCGAATACCTGATTCCCGAGGCGCTGGCGCAGGGCTGCGACACGCTGGTATCGATCGGCGGCATCCAGTCGAACCAGACCCGGCAGGTGGCGGCCGTGGCTGCGCACCTGGGTCTCAAATGCGTGCTGGTGCAGGAAAACTGGGTCAACTACGCCGATGCCGTCTATGACCGCGTTGGCAATATCCAGATGTCGCGCATGATGGGCGCCGACGTGCGGCTGGTGGCCGATGGTTTTGACATCGGCATCCGCCGTAGCTGGGAAGAGGCGATGGAGAGCGTGCGCAGTGCCGGTGGCAAGCCGTATCCGATCCCGGCCGGTTGCTCGGAGCATCCGTACGGCGGCCTCGGGTTTGTCGGCTTTGCCGAGGAGGTGAGGGCGCAGGAAGCCGAACTGGGGTTCAAGTTCGACTACATCGTCGTGTGCTCGGTCACGGGCAGCACGCAGGCGGGCATGGTGGTGGGCTTTGCCGCCGATGGCCGTGCAGATCGCGTCATCGGCATCGACGCGTCGGCCAAGCCGGAGCAGACGCGCGCGCAGATCCTGCGCATCGCCAAAAATACGGCTGGACTGGTGGAGCTGGAGCGCGACATCGTCGATGCCGATGTGGTGCTCGACACCCGCTATGGTGGCCCTGAATACGGCCTGCCGTCGGAGGGCACGATGGAGGCCATCCGCACCTGCGCGCGCTATGAAGGCGTGATGACCGATCCCGTGTACGAGGGCAAGTCGATGCACGGGATGATCGACATGGTGCGGCAGGGCGAATTTCCGGCCGGCTCGCGCGTGCTGTACGCACACCTGGGCGGTGCGCCCGCATTGAGCGCGTACAGCTTCCTGTTCCGCAACGGCTGAGCGAGGCAGGCCCCGGTACTGCCCGACGCCTTACTCGGGTGTGCCGCGCTTGCCGGGAATCCTGCCCACCGTTTCGGCCGCGCGCAGGAAGTCGAAGTCCACGCCCTGGTCCGCCTGGTTGACGGTGGTGAGAAAGAGCTTGCGGTAGCCACGGTCGGCCGTCGGCACCACCACGGGCTTTTCCTGCGCGCGGCGGGCCAGTTCCTCGTCGGTGACCTGCAGCGTCAGTTCGCGGCGCGATACCGAAAGGCTGATGCGGTCGCCGTTGCGCACGTGTGCCAGCGGGCCGCCGATGGCCGATTCGGGCGTCACGTGCAGCACGATGGTGCCGAACGCGGTGCCGCTCATGCGGCCGTCCGAGATACGCACGATGTCCTTCACCCCGGCACGGGCGAGCTTGCGCGGAATCGGGATGTAGCCGGCTTCGGGCATGCCGGGTGCGCCCTTGGGGCCGATGTTCTTCAGCACCAGGATGTCGTCGGCGGTCACGTCCAGGTCGTCGCTGTCGATGCGGTTGGCCAGGTCCTCGGCGTTCTCGAACACCACCGCGCGTCCTTCGTGCTCCATCAGTTTCGGGTGTGCCGCCGACTGCTTGATGATGGCGCCGCCCGGCGCCAGGTTGCCGCGCAGCACGGCAATGCCACCCTGCGGATAGATCGGGTTGTCGCGCGAGCGCACCACGTCTTGCTGGAAGCCGGGGCCGGCGCGCTCGATTTCCTCGCCCAGCGTGCGCCCGGTGACGGTCATCGCATCGAGGTTCAGCAACGGCTTCAGTTCGCGCAGCAGCGTGGCCATGCCGCCGGCATGGTGGAAGTCTTCCATGTAGTGATCGCCCGACGGCTTCAGGTCCAGCAGCACAGGCGTATCGCGGCCCATGCGGTCCAGTTCGGCCAGGTCGATGTCGTAGCCAAGCCGGCCCGCGATGGCAGCCAGGTGGACGATGCCGTTGGTGGATCCGCCAATCGCCAGCAGCACGCGCATGGCGTTCTCGAACGCGGTGGGCGTCAGGATCCGATCGATTGTCAGGCGTTCGTGCGCAATGCGCACGGCTTCGGTGCCGGTCTGCTCGGCCACGCGGATGCGGTCCGCCGTGACGGCGGGCGGCGACGCGCCACCGGGCACCGTCATGCCAAGTGCCTCCGCAATGCAGGCCATGGTGCTGGCCGTACCCATGACCGAGCAGGTGCCCACGCTGGCCACGAGCTGGTTGTTGACGTCGTCGATCTCCTCGGCGTCGACTTCCTCGGCCCGGAATTTGGCCCAGTACCGGCGGCAGTCAGTGCAGGCGCCCACGCGTTCGCCGCGATGCGAGCCGGTCAGCATCGAACCGGTGATGAGCTGGATGGCCGGAATGCCGGCCGATGCCGCACCCATCAGTTGCGCCGGCACGGTCTTGTCGCAGCCGCCAATCAGCACGACGGCGTCCATGGGCTGCGCGCGAATCATTTCCTCGGTGTCCATCGACATGAGGTTGCGCAGGTACATGCTGGTGGGCGCCGAGAAACTCTCGTGGATCGAGATCGTCGGGAAGTCCATCGGCAGGCCGCCGGCCAGCATGATGCCGCGCTTCACGGCTTCGACGAGCTGCGGCGCATTGCCGTGGCACGGGTTGTAGGCGCTGCCCGTATTGACGATGCCGATGACCGGACGTTCCAGCGCGGCATCGGTGTAGCCCGCGCCCTTGATGAACGCCTTGCGCAGGAACAGCGAAAAGCCGCGATCCCCGTAATTGGTCAGGCCCTTGGAAATGCCCGTGGCCGAATCGGCGGGTGCGATGTCATGGCGCGCCGGGGCGCCTTTGGGATGCTGGTCTTGGTTGGACATGGGAGCGGTGTGGGGTGCCGGGACGCCGGTCTGGTATGGGTAGGGATGCAGGACCTAAGGATAGTCCAACGCGCTGGGCGCGGCGGGGCTCAATCCAGCGCGCGATTCCGCGATTCGACGTTGACCGCGCTCACTGCCACCGCGGCCACGGCCAGCATGGTCGAGATCATGGCCAGCGCGAGCGTGAAGTGCGTCGCCATGACCGGGGCAATGATCGCCGGGGCGAACAACCCGCCAAAGCGCGCTACCGCGCCGGCGGTGCCCATGCCCGTGGCCCGCAGATTGGTGGGGTAGACCTCAGGCGTGAACGCGTACAGCGCGCCCCAGGTGCCCAGCAGCGCAAAGCTCATCAGCAGGGTGGAACCGACCACCACGACCGGTGCGGTGCCCAGGCTGTACAGCATGCAGCCCACCGCGCTGAGCAGCAGGAAGCCGATCAGGGTCGGCTTGCGTCCCCATCGCTCCACGCCATACGCGGCCAGCACATAGCCGGGCAGTTGCACGAGGGCCAGGATGACCAGGAACGCCTGCCCGCGCATGAACCCGAATCCGGCGCTGCTCAGGCGGATCGGCAGATAGACGAACACGGCGTAATAGGCCACCGAGATCAGTAGCCAGGCGGCAAAGAGGGCAAGCGTGCGGCGGCGGAACTTGCCGGCAAACAGCGCGAAGACCGATTGCCGCTCGGGCTGTTCGGACTGCAGCTTGGGGATGGTCACGTTCCTGCCGTTGGTCATGGCCACGCGCTCCAGCACCTGGCGGGCCTGCTCGGACTTGCCGTTCCGGTTCAGGAACAGCGGCGACTCCGGCACGTACATGCGCGGGATCACGCCAACCAGCGCGGGCAGGCCAGTGACGAAGAAGATGATGCGCCAGGCATCGTCGCCGTGGCTGGCGGCCGCCAGGGCCAGCAGGGCCAGGCAGATCGTGCCGAGCGCCCAGAACGATTCCAGCAGCACGAGCCAGCGGCCGCGGCGGTCGCGCGGCAGGAATTCGGCCAGCATCGTGTAGTCGACCGGCAGCGTCCCGCCCACGCCGATGCCGGTGAGAAACCGCAGCACCATCAACCAGGACAGGCTCGGCGCAAACGCCGACGCCACGCCGCAGGCCGCATCGATGACGACGGCCAGCATCAGGGCCGGGCGCCGGCCGATGCGGTCGGCGATGCGGCCGAAGCAGAAGGCACCCAGCAGCATGCCGACGAAGAACGTGGTGCCGGTCTGCAGTGCCTGGGGTACGGTGACGCCGAACGTGCTGGCGATCGAGGGCGCGCTGAAGCCGATGGACAGCACCTGCATCGCATCGGCCATCCACACCAGTCCGAAGATGACGAACAGCCGGTACTGGAACTTGCCAACACCGGCGGTCCGGATGGCCTCTTCAAAGTTCATCAGCGAGGTCGTCATGCTGGCAGTCGTGGGTTCGGCAAGTGGAAAGGGGCGGGGTGCCGGCCGGGCGGGCCAGTCGGCACGTTCGCGGACATTCTAACTGTGTGAAGCGGACTGCCAAGCCCCGCTGCGCGCTATTCGCCCGTGGCCGCCTTGCCGCGCGCGCGTTCGCGACGGCGCCGCGCCACCATGTTCAGGCCCTCGACGGCCGTGGAGAACGCCATGGCCGTATAGATATAGCCCTTCGGCACGTGATGGCCCAGCCCGTCCGCGATCAGCGTCATGCCGATCATGATCAGGAAGGCCAGCGCCAGCATGACGATGGTCGGATTGTTGTTGATGAAGTTGGCCAGCGGGGTGGCGGCCACCAGCATTACGGTCACGGCCGCGATCACGGCGACGAACATGATGGGGATGTGGTCGGTCATGCCGACGGCGGTGATGATGCTGTCGATCGAGAACACGATGTCCAACACCAGGATCTGCCCGATGGCCGCCGCAAAGCCTGGCACCGCGCGTGCCACCACCGATTCATCCTCGTGTTCCGGTTCGGGCGCCACGTGCTGGTGAATCTCGCGGGTGGCCTTCCAGACCAGGAAGGCGCCACCGGCGATCAGGATGATGTCGCGCCAGGAAATGCCCTTGCCGAAGATGGTGAAGACCGGTTCGGTCAGCGCCACGATGATCGCGATGGTGGCCAGCAGCCCCAGTCGCAGGAACAGCGCCAGGCTGATACCGATGCGGCGCGCCTTTTCCCGGTTCTCCTCGGGCAGCTTGTTGGTCAGGATGGAGATGAAAATCAGGTTGTCGATACCGAGCACGATCTCCATGGCGACCAGCGTGGCCAGGGCGGCCCAGGCGGACGGGTCGCGAACCAGTTCGAGCAGCGTTTCCATGCGGACATTTCTCCGTGTCTGTAGGGGGACAGGCCGGGGAGGCGGCCCGCAAGCGGACAACTGCCGACATGGTAGCGCACACCTTGGGCCGGGCGGAACCGGTACAGCGTGTACGGAATGCCCCGCCATCGGCCTCGGTGAAGAAGAGGGTTGTCGAATTGCGATTGTGAAATATAGTATGTGATATACCAAAGATTCCAATCGCACGACTATCACGACAAATCGAGGAGACAACCCATGAAGATCTGTATCTACGGTGCCGGGGCCATTGGTGGCTACATGGGCGCCCAGCTGGCATTGGCGGGCGCCGACGTCAGCTTTATCGCCCGGGGGCCGCACCTGGCGGCCATGCAGGCCAACGGGGTGCGGCTGCAGATCGAGGGCGAGGAGCGGGTGGCCAAGGTACGCTGTACCAGCGATCCGCGCGAACTTGGGCCCCAGGACTACGTGTTCATTACGCTCAAGGCGCACCAGGTGCCGGGCGTGGTCGATCAGATGCAGGCGCTGCTGGGGCCCGAGACGGCCGTGGTGACGGGCGTCAACGGCATTCCCTACTGGTATTTCCACAAGCACGGCGGCGAATTTGCCGGGCGCACGCTGGAAAGCGTGGACCCCGGTGCCACGCAGTGGCGGGGCCTGGGGCCCGAGCGCGCCATCGGCTGCGTGCTGTACCCCGCGGCCGAAATCATCGCGCCGGGCGTCATCAAGCACGTCTATGGCAAGAAATTTCCGATTGGAGAACCTGATGGCACCCGTTCGGAACGGGTGACGCGCCTGGCCGAGATGATGGCCAAGGCCGACCTGGATGCGCCGGTGCGCGACAACATCCGGGACGAAATCTGGCTGAAGTTGTGGGGCAATCTCTGCTTCAACCCGATCAGCGCGCTGACGCATGGCACGCTGGACATCATCACGTCCGACCCCGCCACGCGTGCGTTGTCCAAGCAGATGATGCTGGAAGCCAAGGACATCGCCGAGAGTTTCGGCGTGCATTTCCGCGTAGATGTGGAGCGCCGCATCGACGGCGCCGGGGCGGTGGGCGCGCACAAGACATCGATGCTGCAGGACCTGGAGGCGGGCAGGGCCATGGAGATCGATCCGCTGCTGACCGTGGTCCAGGAAATGGGCAGGATGACCGGCCGAGCCACGCCGATGATCGACGCCGTGCTGGGTCTGATCAAGCAGCGCGACCGAATGGCGCAGGCTGCCGTTGCCAGCGCCGCTCCGGTCAAGGTGGCCAAGGCCGCCTGAAGGACGCAGGGCAATGCCCCTCGGTAGTGCCGGAAGTGCCGTCATTGTGATATACCATATACGATAGGCCGGACCCGTCCCATCCAGGGCGTCTTGGCGCCGCAAGGCGCCAGATTGATGAGCAGAGCGCATGACGGCATGCCAAACTGATCTCATGACGTTCACGGGACGGGTGCTACCGGACGCCAGACCGGCGTTCGGGGCACCGGCCACTGACGAGTGCATTCATGTCTGCCCAAAGCCAACCTGAAGTCCAGCAGCAGGTGCAGCCCCAAGGGCTGTCCCTGTCGCTGCAACCGATCAATGCGGGCGCCAGCCTGCGAGACCAGGCGTATGCGATGCTGCGCCAGGCCATTGCCGACGCCGACATCTACCAGTCGCGCGAAGAGGTTCGACTCGACGAACGCGTGCTGTCCGAAGCGCTGGGCGTGAGCCGCACGCCGATCCGCGAAGCCATGACGCTGCTGGAGCAGGAAGGGTTCCTGCGCACGGTGCCACGTCGCGGTATCTACATCACGCGCAAGACCAAGCGTGAAATCGTCGAGATGATCCAGGTGTGGGCCGCGCTGGAAAGCATGGCCGCGCGCCTGGCCACGCAAAATGCCACCGACGAGGAAATCGGCAAGCTGCGCAGCATGTTCGACAGCTTCCGCGATTCCACGCCGGCCGAGCATATCGAGGAATACTCCGACGCCAACATCGTGTTCCACCAGGCGATCGTGCAGCTCTCGAAGTCGCAGATCATCATGGACCAGATCAAGAACATCTTTGTCCATGTGCGCGCGATCCGGAAGATGACGATCTCGCAGAGCGACCGTGCGGCCCGTTCCATCGTGGACCACCTGCGGATCATCGAGGCGCTGGAAAGACGCGACACGGAACTGGCAGAACGGCTGGTGCGCCAGCATTCGCTGGACCTGGCCGAGTACGTGGAAAAGAACTGCGACTTCCTGGACTGACCCGCCGCCGATGTAGGGCGTGCTGTTCGCCACATCCTGCAACCCCAACGCCTTCCGGGCGTTGGGGTTTTTCTTTGCCTTTCGTTGCCGTTTGAACGGCATGAATCGATAGAAATCCTGCATGAATCCCGCCGAGGAGGCGGGCCGCTAGGGCAGGTGTGGCAACGCTTCAGGCGGATTGCTGCGGCGCGTCATCGAAACTCCCTGAATTCGGGTTTAAACCCCCTTGCATCTTCGTGATATACCACATACTGTATGTCAACAGAACGAGATACAACATCAGGAGACGCAGCATGGCCCAGCCCCAGAACCACAGCCAGACCAGCAGCCCCGAGCAACGCAAAGCCCTGGACGGCATTCGCATCCTGGACATGACCCACGTGCAGGCCGGCCCATCGGCGACGCAGCTGATGGCCTGGATGGGGGCCGACGTGATCAAGGTCGAAATGCCGGGACGCGGCGACATCACGCGTAGCCAGCTGCGTGATGTGCCGAATGCCGACAGCCTGTACTTCACCATGCTGAACAGCAACAAGCGCAGCCTGACGCTCAACATGAAGACCCCGGAAGGCAAGGCGCTGCTGGAAGACCTGATCCAGCAGAGCGACGTGCTGATCGAGAACTTCGGCCCGGGCGTGCTGGCCCGCGCCGGCTTTGACTGGGACCATATCCAGGACCTGAATCCGCGCATGATCTATGCGTCGATCAAGGGCTTCGGCCCGGGCCCGTACCAGGACTGCAAGGCGTACGAAAACGTGGCGCAGTGCATGGGCGGTTCGGCATCGACGACCGGTGACGCCACCGGCATGCCGACGGTGACGGGCGCGCAGATCGGCGATTCGGGCACCGGTGTGCATTGCGTGGTGGGTATCCTGGCCGCGCTGCTGCACCGCGAGCATTCGGGCCGCGGCCAGCGCGTGGAAGTGGCCATGCAGGACGCCGTACTGAACCTGTGCCGCGTGAAGCTGCGCGACCAGCAACGCCTGGACGCCGGTCCGCTGCGCGAATACCCCAACGACCAGTTCGACGACCACGTGCCGCGCGCCGGCAATGCGTCGGGCGGCGGCCAGCCTGGCGCGGCGCTGCGCTGCGCACCGGGCGGCCCGAACGACTACGTGTACGTCATCATCCAGCCGCAGGGCTGGGAGCCGCTGATGCGCCTGTGCCGCCGCGAAGACCTGATCACCGATCCGGAATTCGCCACGCCGGAAGTGCGCCTGAAAAAGCTGGCCGCCTGCTTCGGCATCATCGAGCAATGGACGCTGGGCCGCACCAAGTTCGAGGTGATGAACGCGCTCAACGAGGTGGACGTGCCGTGCGGCCCGATCCTGTCGATGAAGGACCTGATCCAGGACCAGTCGATGTACGAGCGCGGCTACCTGGTGGAGCTGGACCATCCGGCGCGCGGCAAGTACGTGCAGCTGGGCTCGCCGATCACGTTGTCCGACTCGCCCGTGGAGGTGGAGCGCTCGCCGCTGCTGGGCGAGCACACCGACGAGATCCTCGAATGGCTGGGACGCTCGCCGGCACAGATCGCGGCGCTGCGCGTGGCAGGCGCGGTCTGACCCAGGGCGCCTGCCTGTCTCCACGGCCCCTGCACCTGACAGGGGCCCCATTCCTGCTGAATTGCTGAGAGCAGGCGCGCCGGGTGCGCGCCTGCCAGAGGAGCTCTGTCGTGCAAACCTGGATCCGCTTCCGTCGTCCTGACGGTGACACCGCATACGGCCGGCTCGATGAGCGTGATGCCGACCGCGTCATCGAATGCGAGGGCCCTGGCTATACCGATCCGCGTCCCACGGGCAACACCTACAGTTACGCCGCGCTGGAACTGCTGGCGCCGTGCGAGCCCGGCAAGATCGTGGCGCTGTGGAACAACTTCCACGCGCTCGCGGCCCGGCTGGAGAAATCGGTGCCGGTGCATCCGCTGTTCCTGCTCAAGCCGGCCAGTTCGCTGGCCGGTCCTGGCGACGCCATCGAGCGGCCCAGCGGCTACACCGGCAAGATCGCCTATGAAGGCGAACTCGGCATCGTCATCGGCCGCAAATGTCGGAACGTGCCGCTTGCCGAGGCGGCGTCGCACATCTTCGGCTACACCGTCGTCAATGACGTCACGGCGGGCGAGCTGCTCAATGCCGATCCCAATTTCCCGCAGTGGACCCGCGCCAAGGGTTCGGACACCTTCGGCTGTATCGGTCCCGCCATCGTCACCGGTTTCGACTGGCGCGGCGCCAGCGTGGTGACGCGCCTGGATGGCGTCGAACGCCAGAACTATCCGCTATCCGACATCGTTTTCTCGCCAGAAGAGCAGGTCAGCCGGCTGTCGCAGGACATGACGCTGATGCCGGGTGACGTGATTGCCGTCGGCACCTCGATCGGGGTCGGGTCGATGAAGGCCGGCTCGGTCGTGGAAGTGTCGATCGCGGGCATCGGATCGCTGGTCAACCATATGAGCGGCTGACGTCCGGGACAGCATTTGCCCGCAGTTTTCGTTCAGAAGTTTGGTATGTGATATATCGCGAAGCGATTGGAAATCAGTGATTTCCCTTATCTTTCGCTAAGTTACAAGAAAATGCTGCGATGCATCGACGAAAGTTTGCCGAAGTCCTTGCTCATCGTTGATATATCACATACCGTATCCACACAAAAGATCGCTACCTGCAGCGAATCGTCAAGGAGGAGACATCGTGAAGGCCGAAGTAGCCAGGCGGGACGCGAGCAACCGCTGAAGACATCCTGAAGCAGAAGTTTTTCCATTCCCGTCAATTTGTATAGAAGGAAGCAACCATGGCAGAAGTCGGAAATGAGGTGCAGCGTCACGCCGCCGAAGAACAACAGGCACAAACCGATGGTTTTCATCTGGTCATCGACGCACTGAAGCTGAACGGCATCGAAAACATCTACGGCCTGCCCGGCATTCCGGTCACGGACCTGGCCCGACTGGCACAGGCCAACGGCATGCGCGTCATCAGTTTTCGCCATGAGCAGAATGCAGGTAACGCCGCGGCGATTGCCGGCTTCCTGACGCAGAAGCCGGGCGTTTGCCTGACCGTTTCCGCTCCCGGCTTCCTGAACGGGCTGACGGCGCTGGCCAATGCCACCACCAACTGCTTCCCGATGATCCTGATCAGCGGCTCCAGCGAGCGCGAGATCGTCGACCTGCAGCAGGGTGACTACGAAGAGATGGACCAACTGGCCATCGCCCGTCCGCACGCCAAGGCTGCCTTCCGCGTGCTGCACGCCGAAGACATCGGTGTGGCAGTGGCACGTGCCATCCGCGCCGCCGTGTCGGGCCGTCCGGGCGGTGTGTACCTGGACCTGCCGGCCAAGCTGCTGGCCCAGTCGATGGAAGCCGAGAAGGGCCGCAAGTCGCTGATCAAGGTAGTGGATCCGGCTCCGCGCCAACTGCCGGCACCGGACTCGATCGACCGCGCCGTGGCACTGCTGAAGGGCGCCAAGCGTCCGCTGATCCTGCTGGGCAAGGGCGCCGCATACGCACGTGCCGATGCCGATATCCGCGCGCTGGTCGAGAAGACCGGCATTCCGTACCTGCCGATGTCGATGGCCAAGGGCCTGATTCCCGATACGCATCCGCAATCGGCCTCGGCCGCGCGGTCGTACGTGCTGGCGGAAGCCGACGTGGTGATGCTGGTGGGCGCGCGCCTGAACTGGCTGCTGTCGCACGGCAAGGGCAAGACCTGGGGCAAGCCGAAGCAGTTCATCCAGATCGACATCTCGCCGACCGAAATGGACAGCAACGTGGCCATCGCCGCGCCGGTAGTAGGCGACATCGGCTCGTGCGTAGCGGCACTGCTCGACAAGGTCGGCAACGACTTCACCAAGCCGGGCGCTGACTGGCTGGGCGCGGTGGAAGAGAAAAAGGAAAAGAACCTGGCGAAGATGGCCGAGACGCTGGCCAAGGACGTATCGCCGATGAACTTCCACAGCGCACTGCGCGCGCTGAAGGACGTGGTCAAGGCCAATCCGGACATCTCGTTCGTCAACGAAGGCGCCAACACGCTGGACTACGCCCGTGCCGTGATCGACATGTACGAGCCACGCAAGCGCCTGGACGTGGGCACCTGGGGCGTGATGGGCGTGGGCATGGGCTACGCGGTGGCCGCGGCGGTGGAAACCAACAAGCCGGTGCTGGCGCTGTGCGGTGACAGTGCGTTCGGTTTCTCGGGCATGGAGGTGGAAACGATCTGCCGCTACAACCTGCCGATCTGCGTGGTCATCTTCAACAACAACGGCGTCTACAAGGGCATCGACGTGAACCCGACCGGCGGCAACGACCCGGCGGTGACGATGTTCGTCAAGGGCGCTCGCTACGACAAGATGATGGAAGCATTCGGCGGCGTTGGTCACAACGTCACTACGCCGGAGGAACTCGAAGCCGCCGTGAACGAGGCGCTGCGCTCTGGCAAGCCGACGCTGGTCAACGCCGTCATCGACCCGGCAGCCGGTACCGAAAGCGGCCGCCTGACCAACCTGAATCCGCAAAGCTCGGCCAGCAAGTAACCGCTAGCAAGTATTCGTATTCCACCCAAGTTTCACCCTCTATTCCAATAGGAGAGCGAAAGTGAACCTCCCACTCAATGGCATCAAGATCATCGACTTCACGCACGTACAGGCCGGCCCCGCCTGCACCCAGCTTCTCGCGTGGTTTGGCGCGGACGTCATCAAGGTGGAACGTCCGGGCTCCGGCGACGTCACCCGCACGCAGCTGCGTGACATTCCCGACGCCGATGCGCTGTACTTCACCATGCTGAACAGCAACAAGCGCTCGCTGACGCTGGATACCAAGAAGCCGGAAGGCAAGAAGATCCTGGAGCAGCTGATCCGTGAATCGGACGTGCTGGTGGAAAACTTTGGCCCGGGTGCGCTGGACCGCATGGGCTTCTCGTGGGCCCGCATCAAGGAACTGAACCCGAAGATGATCGTGGCATCGGTCAAGGGCTTCAGCGATGGCCACCACTATGAAGACCTGAAGGTGTACGAGAACGTGGCACAGTGCGCCGGCGGCGCCGCGTCGACCACCGGTTTCTGGGACGGCCCGCCGACCGTGTCCGCCGCTGCCCTGGGCGACACGAACACCGGCATGCACCTGGCCATCGGCATCCTGACCGCGATCATCGGTCGCCAGCAGACCGGCCAGGGCCAGAAGGTGGCCGTGTCGATGCAGGACGCCGTGCTGAACCTGTGCCGCGTGAAGCTGCGCGACCAGCAGCGCCTGGACCGCCAGGGCTACCTGGAAGAGTATCCGCAGTACCCGCATGGCACGTTCAGCGACGTGGTGCCCCGTGGCGGCAACGCCGGCGGTGGCGGCCAGCCGGGCTGGGTGCTGAAGTGCAAGGGCTGGGAGACCGATCCGAACGCCTACATCTACTTCACGGTGCAGGGCCATGCCTGGGAGCCGATCTGCAAGGCACTGGGCCGCGAAGAGTGGATCGACGATCCCAACTACAACACGGCCAAGGCCCGTCAGCCGCACATCTTCGAGATCTTCAAGACGATCGAAGAGTGGCTCGCCGACAAGACCAAGTACGAAGCAGTGGATATCCTGCGCAAGTTCGATATTCCTTGCTCGCCGGTGCTGTCGATGAAGGAAATCGCGGCTGATGAATCGCTGCGCAAGAGCGGCTCGATCGTGGAAGTCCCGCACAAGGAACGTGGCACGTACCTGACCGTGGGCAGCCCGATCAAGTTCTCGGACATGAAGCCCGAAATCACCGGTTCGCCGCTGCTGGGCGAGCACAGCGACGAAGTGCTGGCCGGCCTGGGCTACGGTGCCGAGGAAATCGCGAGCCTGCGTGACGCCAACGTGATCTGAGCGGGACAACAACAACACTGCCAGTGCCCACCATGGTGACAATGGGCCAGACTGGAGCGCCGGGGAATGCGTGGACTGGATGTACCACGCGCCCCGGCGCTTTTTTGCTTGGACGTCAACCTGACGGACGGGCAGGGCGGACAGTGCCACAATGACACCCCGGACACCGGGCGACGAAGAAAGCCACCCCCTATTCCCCACAAAGGAAAAAGACCATGCAGGCAGCGATCGACTTTGAACAACTGGTGTCAGCCATCGGCGACGCCGTCATCATCTCCGGCCCCGACGGTGCGATCACGTTGTGGAACCCGGCTGCGGAGTACATGTTCGGCTACACCCAGGAAGAAGCCCTTGGCAAGTCGCTGGACCTGATCATTCCCGAGCGGCTGCGCGCGCGGCACTGGGAGGGCTACGACAAGACCATGGCGACGGGCCAGACCCGCTATGGCCATGACCTGCTCAAGGTGCCGGCGATCAACAAGAAGGGCGATCCGATGTCGATTGCTTTCACCGTGGCGCTGCTGCATGGCGACGGCGGCGAGATCACCGGCATCGTGGCGGTGATCCGCGACGAGACCGTGCGCTTTCAGGAAGAGCGGGCGCTGCGCAAGCGCATCACGGAGCTGGAAGCGAAAGCGGGCGCTGCGGCCGGCGCCGCCTGAAGCTTCGCACCCGCGCGCTGGTTTCGGGTGCGCGGGCTACCGCATCGCGGCGGCCATGGTCTTGCCGAGCGCCGCCGGCGAGGCAGCCATATGGATGCCGGCTTCGCGCATGGCATCGATCTTCGCGTCCGCCGTGCCTGCGGCACCCAGGAGGATCGCGCCAGCATGGCCCCTGTGACACCCCTGCGGGGCCGTGGTGCCCGCGATCAAGCCCACTACTGGTTTGGGTTTGCGCGTGCGCGCATCGCGCAGGAAGCGGGCCGCATCTTCCTCCGCCGATCCGCCAGTCTCGCCGATCATGATGATGCCTTCGGTCTGGTCGTCGGCCAGGAACATCTCCAGGCAGTCGATGAAGCTGGTGCCGCTCAGCGCGTCGCCACCAATGCCGATGCAGGTTGATTGCCCCAGTCCGGCCGCCGTGGTCTGCGCCACGGCCTCATAGGCCAACGTACCCGAGCGCGACACCACGCCGATCTTGCCCGGGCTATGGATGTGGTCCGGCATGATGCCGATCTTGCACCGCCCCGGCGCGATGACCCCGGAGCAATTCGGGCCGACCAGGCGCGTGCCGGAGCC
Organism: Cupriavidus pauculus; assembly: GCF_022179805.1. Classification (GTDB taxonomy): domain Bacteria; phylum Pseudomonadota; class Gammaproteobacteria; order Burkholderiales; family Burkholderiaceae; genus Cupriavidus; species Cupriavidus pauculus_E. The sequence continues at coordinate 386,708 of NZ_BPUO01000005.1, forward strand.
CGACAGCGCCCGCTTGACCCGCACCATGTCCATGACGGGAATGCCTTCGGTGATGCAGACGATCAGCGCAATGCCGGCATCGGCGGCTTCCATGATGGCGTCGGCGGCAAATGGCGCCGGCACATAGATGACCGATGCCTCGGCACCGGTGGCATCGACCGCTTCGGCCACCGTATCGAAGACAGGCAGCCCCAGGTGCGACGCCCCGCCTTTGCCGGGCGTGACACCGCCCACCAGCTTCGTGCCATAGGCCAGTGCCTGTTCCGAATGGAACGTGCCTTGTGCGCCGGTGAAGCCCTGGCAGACCACGCGGGTGTTCTGGTCGATCAGCACGGCCATGTCACTTGCCTCCGTTCTTCTGCGTGGCACGCACGGCGCCCACCACTTTCTCGGCCGCATCGGCCAGATGGCTGGCGGACAGGATCGGCAGGCCCGAATCGCGCAGGATCTGCCGGCCCAGGTCCGCATTCGTGCCGGCGAGCCGCACCACCAGCGGGACGGTCAGGCCGGTTGCATGCGCGGCTGCGACCACGCCTTCGGCGATCTCGTCGCAGCGTGTGAGGCCGCCGAAGACGTTCACCAGGATGCCTTCGACCTTGGGGTCGGCCAGCATCAGCCGGAAAGCGGCTGAAACGTCGTTGGTGGCGCCGTCGCCCGCCAGGCCGAGGATGTTGGCCGGCTCGCCGCCATGCAGCCTGAGGATGTCCATGGTGGCCATCGCCAGGCCCGCGCCATTCACCATGCAGCCGATGTTGCCGCCCAGGCGCAAGCAGTGCAGGGCGTGCCGAGCGGCCTCGGTCTCGGTGGGGTCTTCCTCGCCCTCGTCGCGCAGGGCCTCGATTTCAGGGTGGCGGAAGAGGGCGTTGTCGTCGAAGCTGAGCCTGGCGTCGAGCGCCATCAGGTTGCCGCAGCCGGTGACCACCAGCGGATTGATCTCAACGATCGACGCGTCTAGCTCGGTAAATGCGCGGTAGGCCGACAGGATGAAACGCGTGGCCGCGCCCACCTGCTTGCCCGACAGCCCCATGCCAAATGCCAGCCGGCGCGCATGAAACGGCTGGATGCCGCTGACCGGATCGATTGCCATCTTCAGGATTGTTTCGGGCGCACGTGCGGCGGCCTCCTCGATGGCCATGCCGCCCTCGGCGGACGCCATGATCGTGACGCGCGACGTAGCGGGATCGATCGCGATGCCCAGGTACAGTTCGCGGGCGATATCGCAACCTTTCTCGATATAGAGGCGCCGCACCACGCGGCCAGCCGCGCCGGTCTGCCGGGTGACCAGGGTCGTGCCCAGCATCTGCGCCGCGCTGGCGTGCACGTCATCGATTGACTTCACCACGCGCACGCCGGCACCACGGCCGCCTGCGTGGATCTGCGATTTCACCACCCAGACCGCGCCGCCCAGCTTGCGGGCGGCATGGGCAGCCTCGTCCGGCGTAAAGGCCACGCAGCCTTGCGGCACGGGCACGTCATAGCGCCTGAGCAACTCCTTGGCCTGATATTCGTGAATGTTCACGTGTCTCCTCGCTTGAAAGCGTCGGGTAGCGCAGGGCAGTTGCCTGTCTTGTTTTACGAAGACTAAAATATGGTATGTAATATATCAACAGAATTTAGCCAAAAATGCGTGGAAATGCCTACGCGAGAGATGGGCACGAGGTCGTCGATGAGGTTCCCGCATCAATGCGGCGCGATTGATCGCAATGGCTTCTTAGCCCGGTTTCTTGTGGGATAACGCCAGGTTGGCACGAAAGCCTTGTTGCGACGCAGGATGGAAAGTCGGCATTCAGTTGATTTTCTTCTTGTTGTGACTTGATATATCACATACCGTGTTAAACAAGGTCGGCGCATCGCCAGCGGCGCCCGACAGTGATTCCTGTGAAACAAGGAGACGATAACGGCATGGAAACCAAGGCTCTGGAAGGGGTGCGCATCCTGGACATGACCCACGTGCAGGCCGGTCCGTCGGCCACGCAACTGATGGCCTGGCTGGGCGCCGATGTGATCAAGGTGGAAATGCCGGGCCGGGGTGACATCACGCGCGGCCAGCTGCGCGATGTACCCAACGCGGACAGCCTCTACTTCACGATGCTGAACTCGAACAAACGCAGCGTGACGGTCAATATGAAGTCGCCCGATGGCAAGGCCGTGCTGGAAGACCTGATCCGGCAATGCGACGTGCTGGTCGAGAACTTCGGCCCCGGCGTGCTGGATCGGGCCGGGTTCGATTGGCCCCGCGTGCAGGAACTGAACCCACGCATGATCTATGCGTCGATCAAAGGCTTTGGTCCCGGCCCGTACGTGGACTGCAAGGCGTACGAGAACGTGGCCCAGTGCATGGGCGGCTCCGCCAGCACCACGGGCACCGACGATGGGGAACCGACCGTGACCGGCGCGCAGATTGGCGATTCGGGTACCGGCGTGCATTGCGTGGTGGGCATCCTGGCCGCGCTGATCCAGCGTCAGACCAGCGGACGTGGCCAGCGCGTGGAAGTGGCCATGCAGGATGCCGTGCTGAACCTGTGCCGCGTGAAGCTGCGCGACCAGCAGCGCCTGGCGGCTGGCGCGCTCAAGGAGTATCCGAATCCCGAGTTCGGCGACTTCGTGCCGCGTGCCGGCAATGCGTCTGGCGGGGGCCAGCCTGGCGCCGCGCTGCGATGCTCGCCGGGCGGGGCCAACGACTACGTCTACGTCATCATCCAGCCCCAGGGCTGGGAACCGCTGATGCGCCTGTGCGGCCGCGAGGACCTGATCACGCATCCCGATTTCTCCACGCCGGAAGCGCGCCTGAAGATCCTGGGCGAATGCTTCGGCGTGATCGAGAAATGGACCAGGAGCAAGAGCAAGTTCGAGGTCATGGCGGCGCTGAACGACGTGGACGTGCCATGCGGCCCGATCCTGTCGATGAAGGACCTGATCGAGGATGCGTCGCTGTACGAGCGCGGCTACCTGGTGGAGCTGGACCATCCGCAGCGCGGCAAGTACGTGCAGCTGGGCAGTCCGATCACGCTTTCGGCATCGCCCGTGGAGATCGAGCGCTCGCCGCTGCTGGGTGAGCACACCGATGAGGTTCTGGAATGGCTGGGCCGCACGCCGGCGCAGATCGCTGCGCTGAAGGCGGCCGGGGCAGTGTAGCGCCAGAAAAGACAAAGGGCCCCGTGACGGGGCCCTTGTCGCCAGGCGGACGCCGGAAACTCAGTTCGCTCCGGCCCCTGCCACGCCGCGCAGGTACTCGTTCTTCTTGTCGAAGATCAGTTGGCTGAGGAACGGCGCGTCGTACGCGTTCAGCAGGTGGGCGTGGTACTGCTCGATATAGCGCGTGACGCGCGTTTTCTCGCACTCGATGCCGCAGAGCCACTCGAACATCGGCGCGTCCCAGCGGAAACGCAGGCCAAGTTCGGTGAAGGCGGCATTGTAGGCGGCCAGATGGATCTCACGATCAGGGTGGCGCATCTCGCTGACGGCCGCCGACATTGCGGCGGTGGCGGGCGCGTCTGACTGGAGGTGGTTCATGATCGTCTCCTGAGGGTTGCACACGTCTCGGCGTGTGATGTCAGGAGCTTAGACAGCGCGAACGATTTACGATAATTAAAGTTTCAAGGCAAAATCATAAGTCATCGCTTATGCATGGAATGACTGGGCCTGCTGGGGCCGGATCAGTCCTTCCACGCCGGTGATCTGTTCGATCAAGGTATGACCTTCTTCCATCAGGAACTGCTTGAACGCCAATGCCACGGGTGGCAGGCGCTTGTTCTTGCGGTGGACCACGTACCAGTTCAGCATCACCGGAAAGCCTTCGATATCGAGCACCGCGAGCTTGCCGGTCTGCAGTTCCAGGCCGACGGTGTGCGCGGACAGGAAGGCGATGCCCATGTTGGCGATCACCGCCTGCTTGATGGTTTCGGTGCTCTTGATCTCCATCGCGATGCGCAGGTTGGAGAGCCGTCCCGCGAAACCTTCCTGCATCGAGTTCCACGTGTCCGAGCCTTTTTCGCGCGACACGAACGCTTCCTCTGCCAGGCCGGCCAGCGGAATCTGGCGCTGGCCCACCATCGGATGGTTGGGTGCGGCAACGATGACGTAGGGGTGGGGCGCGAACGACTCGGCAATGGTGTCCATGGCCTCGGGCGGGCGGACCATGACGGCGAGGTCGGTCAGGTTGCCGGCCAGCTGGTGCAGCAGTTCCTCGCGATTGTGCACTGCAAGGTTCAGCGTGACCGAATCATGCCGATTCATGAATTCGGCCAGCAGGCGGGGGAAGAAGTAGTCGCCCGCGCTGATCACGGCCACGTTGAGGCGACCCCCGGAGATACCCTTAAGCTGCGCCATTGCGTCTTCCGCTTCGCGGAATTGCTGAATGATGCTGCGGCTATAGTGAAGCATCTCGGTGCCCGCTGGCGTCAGGTAGATGCGCTTGCCGAGCTGCTCGAAAAGCGGCAGTCCCACATGCAGTTCGAGCTGCCGAACCTGTGTAGAAACAGCGGGTTGCGTGAGGTGGAGCTCTTCCGCAGCACGCGAAAAACTCAGGTGGCGGGCCACCGTTTCGAACACTTTCAACTGACGCAGCGTGGCATTTTTCATTGCACCGTATCCTGCAATCTATAAAGGATCGTCAATGATCATAATAAAAAACTTTATGCTGTGCTGATCTAAGTTTGAAGTAGCATCAATCCACGAATTACGTGCCGCAATGTCAGGCGCGCTCATTCAGTAGTGCAAAACGGGCGTCCCCCACAGGCCAGCCCACCACGCGCGCCGCAGAGCGCGCACGACACTAATGCAAGGAGACACGACATGGCGCAATTCGATGCGGCAGGCCCCGCCATGGGCAATTCCAACGGCGGGTTGCTCCGCAACCGCTGGTTTCAGCTGTTTATCGGCGTGATCTGTATGGGACTTGTGGCCAACCTCCAGTATGGCTGGACGTTGTTCGTAGGACCCATGAACGCGAAGCATCATTGGGGCGACTCTGCAATCCAGGTCGCCTTTTCTATTTTTATCGTCACTGAAACCTGGCTCGTGCCGCTGGAAGGCTGGCTCGTCGACAAGTTCGGGCCGCGCCCCGTGGTGGCCGGCGGTGCGATCTGCGCCGGGCTGGCGTGGGTCCTGAATTCCTATGCCACGTCGCTGCCGATGCTCTATACAGCAGCCGTGATCGCCGGCATCGGCGCGGGTGGCGTGTATGGCACCTGCGTGGGCAATGCGCTCAAGTGGTTCCCGGACAAGCGCGGCCTGGCCGCCGGCCTGACGGCCGCGGGCTTTGGCGCTGGCTCCGCACTGACGGTGATTCCGATCGCCAACATGATCCAGACCTCGGGTTATGAGCATGCGTTCTTCACGTTCGGCATCCTGCAGGGCGTGCTGATCCTGGCCATGGCCTTGCTGCTGGTGAAGCCGCAGCCGCCGAAGGGCGCCATCGCCAACAAGAAAATCCTGACCAACCCGGTGGAATTCACGCCGGGGCAGATGGTGCGCACGCCGGTGTTCTGGGTGATCTACGTATCGTTCGTTGCCGTGGCAGCGGGCGGCATCATGGCCACCGCGCAACTGGGCCCGATCGCCAAGGACTTCGGCTTTGCCTCGATGCCGGTGACGATGCTTGGCTTCACGCTGCCGCTGCTGACGATGACGCTGTCCATCGACAACCTCTGCAACGGGCTGACCCGGCCGCTGTGCGGGTTTGTCTCGGACCGTATCGGCCGCGAGAACACCATGTTCCTGATCTTCATCGGCGAAGGTCTGTCGTTGATCGGCCTGCTGGAGATGGGACACAACCCGTACTGGTTCATGTTCTTCGCCGCACTCACGTTCCTGTTCTGGGGCGAGATCTTCTCGATCTTCCCGGCGCTGTGTGCCGATACCTTCGGTAGCAAGTTTGCCGCAGCCAATGCCGGCACGCTCTACACCGCCAAGGGCACGGCTGCGCTGCTGGTGCCGGTGGCGTCGATCCTGTCGCACTCGGGCGGATGGAACCTGGTGTTCGCAGTGGCCGCCGTGATGACAGTGGCGGCAGGGATATCGGCGAAGTTCGTGCTGCAGCCGATGCGCAGGCGCTTTATCACGGGCCATGCCTCGGCAGTGCCCGTCAGTGACACCGCTACGTACATGGCGGGTTTCTCAACCGGCAAGGGTGAATAGCAGGGCCCCTTGCCCACGACAACAGCAGTCCCAGCAAGGAAGGAGCGGCACCATGAATGTTTCGCTTCCTCAGTTGAAGGCCTTTGCCGCAGTGGCGCGCCAGAAAAGCTTTACGCGCGCCGCGGCGGAACTGGGCCTCACGCAATCGGCGATCAGCCGTAGTGTGCGAGAGCTAGAAGAAGAAATTGACCAGCGCCTGTTCGATCGCACCACGCGACAGGTGGAGCTGACCGATGCCGGTGAAACGCTGTCGCAACGCATCTGCCATCTGATCGAGGAAGTCGAGCAGACGCTGCGGGAAAGCCATGGCACCGGCAAGCCGTCGCAGGGAACGGTGCAGATCGCGACCGACCCGGTGCTGTCCTCGATGTCGTTGCCGATGTGGGTGGCGGGTTGCCGCAAGGCGTGGCCCGGCATCGGCATCACGCTGCGCGACCGTTCGCACGAGAGTGTCTTGCAGAGCGTGCGTAGCGGCGAGGTGGACTTCGGCATCGCCAGCAATCCGGGGCCTTGCGACGACCTGTATTGCGAGCCGCTTTGCGCGGACCCGCTGCAGGCGGTGCTGCCCGCGGACCATCCGCTGGCGGCGCGGGATTCGCTGGGATGGGGAGAGCTGGCCGACGCCTCGGTGCTGGCCCTGGATCAGAACTCCGGCGTCCAGCCCGCAGTCGAACGGGCGCTCTCGACGTATCACGTGCGGCCCGGCTCCTTGCAGTTGCTCGGGCATTTCGCCGCCATCTTCGGGATGGTGGCGATGGGGCTGGGCATCGGCGTGGTGCCGTCGCGTGCGCAGGCCAGCGGCATGGCTCCCGCCGCTGTCCTGCGACCGTTGCGGCCGCAGGTGACATCCAATGTCATGCTGGTTCGACGCAAGTCACGCTCGCTCAAGCCGAACGCCGCTGCCGTGTGGGACAACCTGCGCGCGCAGGAATACGACCAGGCCCTGTTGAAGAAAGTAGGGTAGGGCGATGAACGGGATTCACGTACCGCGCTGCAAAAATATTTTTTGCGGCGCATCGTGCATCTTTTAGCCCGGAAAGCCCACTTTCGACGGCGATTCGTCGGATTTTGAGACTAACAACGCACCCCATGGGGTGCGTTGTTGTTTTTAGAGCCAAGCCTCCACTGATATACCACATACCAAATATTTACAGACCTCGCAGTGCAGCATATAATGAATCCACCTTGATCCTTACGACTTAGGAGTTTTCATGAACGCTACCCTGCTTACCATCCTCGCCCTCGGTGTTGTTTCGCTTGGCGTCACCGTGACTTATGTGCTGGCCACCTTCCTGCCGATGGGTCTGCTGACCACCGCCCAGGAACACGGCCGTTTCGCTGGCCTGGGTTCGTCGGACGAGTCCACCGGCATCGGCAGCTCGGCATCGGACATGATCCTGCAACCGCGCTTCATGCACGCCTGATAGAGGCAACGGTTTTTCGTAGTGCCCGCAGTACCCGTAGTACCCGCAGTTTGGTTGAAGTTTGGTTGTACTGAAGTGAATGGGATGTTGTAGCGGCCGGCAACTCCCGCAGTACGTATTGCCCGCAGTCCTCAGCGGCCGTTTTCTTCTGCTTTCCCCAGCAGTTCTCCCGTGCCTCTGCGCCCGTCGACCTAAGGTCCCGCGACGCAGTCTGGCATGCGTCTCCCGAGGCCTCCCGGGACGATCTGATTCCCTGTCTTTCTGCCTTTTTCCCTTTTTGTCCTATCCGTTGCGCTGGTTTCTTTCATTCGCTCTGTGACTGAATGCTTGCGAATTCAGTCGCTTCATTTCTGATTCAGGCATCGAAAGCGGGTCGGTATTTTCCCTACGGCGGGTTTATCCGCGACATGCGCCGCAGCAATTTCCATTGATGCGCGATCCATGGCCAAGCTCTTGATTTGAAAGGAATGAAGGCCGTGTGAAAGGAGGGTTTTCATGCCCCCACTGCACCAGTCGCACGCTTCACTCGACTGCATGCTTTCGAATGTCTGCCTGATAAGTCAGGCAGCGCGCCGAATCGACTTGACTTGGTTGATATACCACATACTGTATAGCACTAGGACGGCTAAGCCGTTCGACACATAAAAGCAAAAAAGCAGAAAAGTACAAAAGCAAAAAGTCGGAATAACAAGGCAACACACACCACTGGCATCCAATGCAGATGCCCATTCCACAACGGCGGGCCCACCCGTCAGAAGGAGACACCATGGAAATTCAGCAAAGCGCACGCGCGCAGGCGTCCTGGTATGCATCGCCGTGGATGCAACTTGTGTTTGGCGTGATCTGTATGGCAATGATCGCCAACATGCAGTACGGCTGGACCCTCTTCGTCAATCCCATCGACGAGAAGTACAACTGGGGCCGCACGGCCATCCAGGTGGCATTCACCATCTTCGTGGTTACTGAAACTTGGCTGGTGCCGATCGAAGGTTATCTCGTCGACAAGTACGGCCCGCGCCCGGTAGTGGTGGGTGGCGGCCTGCTGTGCGCGGTGGCCTGGGCGCTGAATTCGGTGGCCTCGACGCTGCCGATGCTCTACGTGGCCGCGGCAATTGGTGGCGTAGGTGCCGGCGCGGTGTACGGCACCTGCGTGGGTAATGCGCTCAAGTGGTTCCCGAATCGCCGGGGCCTGGCGGCCGGGTTGACCGCCGCGGGGTTTGGCGCAGGCTCGGCAGCCACCGTGGTGCCGATCGCCAACATGATCAAGTCCAGCGGCTATGAGGCAACGTTCCTGTACTTCGGTCTGGGGCAGGGCATCATCGTCATGATCCTGGGCGTGCTGCTGCTGCCGCCGTCGGCCAAGATCCTGGCGGACGTGAAGTCCGCGCTCAAGGCTACCGCCACCTATAACGCGTCGCCGCGCCAGGTGCTGTCGTCGCCGATCTTCTGGGTCATGTACGCGATGTTCGTGATGATGGCGGCGGGTGGCCTGATGGCCACCGCGCAGCTGGGTCCGATCGCCAAGGACTTTGGCCTGCACGATTCGCCTGTGTCGATCTGGGGCCTGACCCTTCCGGCACTGACGTTCGCGCTGACCATCGACCGCGTGCTCAACGGCCTGACGCGCCCGTTCTTCGGCTGGGTGTCCGATAACATCGGTCGCGAGAACACCATGTTCCTGGCGTTCGCCGTGGAAGCCGTCGGTATTCTGCTGCTGGCACGATACGGCCATAACCCGGTCGCGTTCGTGGTGCTGACCGGTATCGTGTTCTTTGCCTGGGGCGAAATCTACAGCCTGTTCCCGGCAACCTGCGGCGATACCTTCGGGCCGAAGTTCGCAGCGACCAACGCCGGCATGCTCTACACGGCCAAGGGTACGGCCGCGTTGCTGGTGCCGTTCTCCAGCGTGATCACGGCGGCTACGGGCGACTGGTATGCGGTGTTCATGCTGGCCTCCGGCATGGCTGCGGTGTCCGCGCTGCTGGCCATCTTCGTGCTCAAGCCGATGCGCGAGGCCCATGCCAGAAAATACGTCCAGGACAACACTACGGCGCCGATGGGATATCGGGCAGTACCGGACGACCTGACCTGAGTCTGACCCGCTCGACAAAAAGCCCGCTGTAAGCGGGCTTTTTGTTTTCCTGCCGCCTTATTGCGGCGCGGGCGTTCTGGACACGATTCGTGGCGCGGCGGGGGCGGCCGCCAATCCGCAGACAAAGCGCGTCACGTGCGCAGCCACATCGGGATCGCGCAGGATGCGCCGATGACCCAGGCCCTCGGTGGTCACCAGGCGCGAATCGGGCCAGGCGCCTGCGATGGCCGCGCCATCTTCCCAGCGAACCTCGCGGTCGTTGCGGTCATGGATCACCAGCAGCGGCGGCACGGGTCGCGTGCGGCCAACATCGGGCACATTGAACGTGGCCCAGCTCGCGCCCAGCCATTGCTCGCTGCGTTGCTGCATGCGGTCCAGCACATGCGGCGCGATACCCAGTTGCCATGCCAGTGACGAGCAGGCGTCGTACATGTCTGCCGGCGCGCCGATCATGGCCACGCCGCGTGCGGGCAATCCTTCGCGAATAGCCTGGGCTGCCGCTGCGCCACCCAGCGAATGCGCCACTACGGCATGCACCGGTCCCACGTGCCATGCCACGGCAAGCAGCGAGCGGGCCATCTCCAGGATCGAGGTCTGCTGCTGGCCACGGGCGCCGGCATCGGATGCCCCGTGCGACAGCGCGTCGAATGCCACCACGCGCATGCCGGCGGACAGCAGGCCGGTGACCACCGTATGCCACTGGCCGGCATTGCCACCCCAGCCGTGGGCCAGCAGCACGACGGGTCCCTTGCTACCCCAGCGATACACTCGCACGCGGCGGCTGGCGCCCTGGCCGGTCACGAGTGCCCACTCGGTGCGCGCGGTATCCAGAAGCCGACGGCCCTCTGGACTGGTCTTGCCGCGCGGCGGGCTGAACCACAGCCGCTCCAGCGCCGTGGCCGTTGCTGCCGGAAACAGCAGGCTGCCCGCCTGCCAGCGCAGCCTGCGCCATGCCATCACGCCGGCCGCAAGTGCATCGGACACGCCACGCGGGCCGTGGGGGAGGGTGCCGCGCGATTCCGTAGCGGCGGCGGTTTGCGATGTGGATGACAGCACTTGCGGCACGACGAACTCCTCCAACGGATCAAATACCGACCTGGCCGATGACAAGACCCCATTGGCCTTATCTTTTTTATGCTTTACGACCGACCAGTCGTGCTATTTTCTGTGCAAGAAAATACGGCAAGAATGCCGTCTGTATCACGCGACGCTGCCTGGCGATCGGTGGGTGCAACGCTGCGGCAACCCGGCCCGATCAGTCTGTACCGGTAGCCTCGCTGGCGCGATTCTCCTTCACGTCATTGACGAGCCGGGCAAACGCGCGTCGTGCCATGACTTCCGCATCGCCGCGTGCCATCAGCCGGGACGACGATTGAAACGACATCCCGATGCCCACCATTTCGAACGCGAACTGGCGTGGATTGGTATCGGCGCGCAGGTCGCCTTCATCGGCGGCGTCGGTGATGACACGCACGATGGTGCTGTGCCAGTCCTTGAACGCCTGCACCAGCCCGTCACGGATGACGCCAGGACGATTGCGGTACTCCTGCGACAGTGCCATGAACACGCAACCGCCTTCGATCACGGCGCCGGCAATCCACGTCAGATATCCGTCGAACAGCTTTTCCAGCCTGGTGATGCCGCGCTTCTCGCGCATGGCCGGCTGCACGACGATTTCGGAGAAACGCTCCATCGCACGTGCGAGCACCGCCTCCTGCAACGCTTCCTTTGACTTGAAGTGAGCGTAGAGCCCGCTTTTCGACATATTGGTGTCGGCGGCCAGCGTGGCGAGCGACAACTGCTCGAAGCCGACCTGTGTCGCCGACTCCAGGGCTTGTTCGATGATCGCAGTGCGCGTGAGCTGTCCTTTTTGCATGGGCTTGAGAATAGCACGACCGGTCGGTTTGTCAACTTGCCTTGTGCCACACATGGACGATACTGATGTGACGTCAACGCAAAGCGTGCACTACCGTTATGTGTTGGCGGCAGCAGGATGCTGTGCTTTATCCGCCGTTTGGATGAGAGTCTTGCGGCAGAGATCAAGCCATCATAAGAAATCTGTAAAAGTGTTCCACAACAGACCTTACGGAATGCTTTACGTGCTCTATACTCGAATGCACGTCCGCGCACTTTTTTTTCACTGGTGACTGGAGACCGACATGAACAGTACAGCCGTGCCAAGAGGCGCTAGCGAACCGTTCCGGCAACTGCGGGCGTTGCGTCGAGCGCGCAAGCTCAAGCAGGAGGACGTCGCCCGTAAGGCCGGGATTTCCCGTGAGGCATATTTGCGTGCCGAATCGGGTCAGGCCGATCCGCGTATGTCCACTTTCCTGGCGGCCTGCGAGGCGCTGGGGCTTGAAGTGGTGCTGGCACCGCAACATCTTGCCGCCGATGTAAACGCGTTCATTGCCAGCCGCAACGGCGGCGTGACGGCCGCCTCGATGGCTGGCCAGCCCGCCGCACCCGCAGCCCAGCCCGCATCCGCGCCGTCGACCGGCGGATTCGGTTCGGGGCCTGCATCGGGAGAGGGCCACAAGCCCGTCTGATCCCACTGGATTCGTGACAGGACAGGACAATCGTCCAGTCCTGTCACGAATTCGATCACAGTGTCTGCAGGCTGACGCCTGTGCGCTGCCGTTTCATCACGGCCGTCCCCCCGCGCGCCGTGACTGTCTGCTGCACGCCCTGCAGCGCGCGCGTTCGCGCGTGCACTTCACTTCTTTCCCGTTTTTTCTCCTGCTTTCGTTCGCGCGTCTCATTCGCTGCCCGGCTGCTCGCCTTGGCGCGACCGTGTTCGCCGGCCGTCGCCTATCGTAATTGTGGTTTGACATCGTTTCCTGCTGAGATTACGATCTGGTAAATCAATTTTACTAAACGTAATTTTAGCTTGTTGATGGAAGGATGCGGCCTTCGCGCCATATCCATGACAACACCACGAGAACATGCCGGCGTCCGAGCTGGCGAAGGTGTGAGAGGAAGACTTCATGACGCAAACACAATTGCCCGAGCAGGACACGGTGACGGCCGAGTACATGTCCGGCTTCGCCAACGAGTTCGCCACCGAGGCGCTGCCCGGCGCATTGCCAGTTGGCCGCAATTCGCCGCAGCGCGCGCCCTATGGCCTGTATGCCGAACAGCTTTCCGGCACGGCGTTCACCGCGCCGCGTGCGCACAACCGTCGTTCCTGGCTGTACCGGATTCGCCCGGCGGCCATGCACAAGCCGTTCACGCGGATCGAGCAGGACCGCTGGATGAGCCGGTTCGACGAAGTGCCGCCGTCGCCAAACCAGTTGCGCTGGAGCCCGCCGCCCATGCCGACGGTGCCCACCGATTTCGTGGACGGCATTGTCACCATGGCGGGCAATGGCGGCCCCGATGCGCAGACCGGCTGCGGCATCCACCTGTATCTGGCCAACCAGTCGATGCAGGATCGCTTCTTCTATAACGCCGACGGCGAGATGCTGATCGTGCCGCAGCAGGGCCGATTGCTGATCAGCACCGAAATGGGCCGCCTGGCCGTCGAGCCGCAGGAAATCGTGGTCATTCCGCGAGGCGTTCGCTTCCGTGTGGAACTGCCGGATGGCGAGGCGCGCGGCTATATCTGCGAGAACTTCGGCGCGCTGTTCAAGCTGCCGGACCTGGGCGTGATCGGTTCCAACGGTCTGGCCAATCCGCGAGACTTCTTGACGCCGGTGGCCAGCTACGAAGATCGCGAAGGCAAATTCGAACTGGTGGCACGTTTCCAGGGCAACCTCTGGCGGGCCGAGATCGACCACTCGCCGCTGGACGTGGTGGCGTGGCATGGCAACTACGCGCCGTACAAGTACGACCTGCGACACTTCAACACGATTGGTTCGATCAGCTTCGATCATCCCGATCCATCGATCTTCCTGGTGCTGCAGTCGCCGTCCGACACGCCGGGCGTGGATACCATCGATTTCGTGATCTTTGGCCCGCGCTGGCTGGCGGCGCAAGATACGTTCCGCCCGCCCTGGTTCCATCGCAATATCGCCAGCGAGTTCATGGGCCTGATTGCCGGCGTCTACGACGCCAAGGCCGAAGGATTCGCGCCGGGCGGCGCCAGCCTGCACAATTGCATGAGCGGGCATGGCCCAGACGCCGAGACCTTCGAACGTGCCTCGGCGTCCGACACCGGCACGCCGCACCACATCACGGACACCATGGCCTTCATGTTCGAAACGCCGGGCGTGATCCGACCCACCCGACACGCCGCCGAATCAGCGCTGCTGCAGCACGACTACTACACGTGCTGGCAGGGCCTGAAGAAGCATTTCAATCCGAACGTGCGCTGATTTCCGGAGTTTCACGACAATGACCGCCCCTAAGACCAGCTGGGTCGACTCGGCCAACGACGGCCAGACCCATTTCCCGCTGCAGAACCTGCCGTACGGCATCTTTTCAACTGGCAACGGCGCGCCGCGCGTGGGCGTGGCGATTGGCGACCAGGTGCTGGACCTGTCCGTGCTGGACGATGCCGGCCTGCTGCCCGCCGCGGCCAAGGGCACGTTTGCCGCCGCCACGCTGAACGGCTTCATTGCGCTGGGCAAACCGGTGTGGACGGAGACCCGCGCCCGCCTGACGCAGCTGCTGTCCGCCGATGACAAGACGCTGGCCGGCAACGCCGCGCTGCGCGACAAGGCGCTGGTGCCGATGTCGTCGGCTACGCTGCACCTGCCGGTAAATATCCCCGGTTACACGGATTTCTATTCGTCGCGCGAGCACGCCACCAATGTCGGCCGCATGTTCCGCGACCCGGCCAACGCGTTGCTGCCGAACTGGCTGGAAATTCCGATCGGCTACAACGGCCGGGCCAGCTCGGTGGTGGTCAGCGGCACGCCGCTGCGCCGCCCCAACGGCCAGATCAAGCTGCCGGACGAAGCGCGCCCGGTGTTCAGCCCGTGCCGCAAGCTCGATTACGAACTGGAAATGGCCTTCATCGTCGGCCAGCCGTCGAACCTGGGCGAGCCGGTCAGCACCGCCGACGCACCCGCGCACATGTTCGGCATGGTGATCCTGAACGACTGGAGCGCGCGCGACATCCAGCAATGGGAATACGTGCCGCTGGGTCCGTTCAACAGCAAGGGCTTCGGTACGTCGATCTCGCCCTGGGTGGTGACGATGGACGCCCTCGATCCGTTCCGTAGCGACAATCCCGAACAGTCGCCCGAGCCGCTGGAGTACCTGCGCCAACCGGCGCGCAATGCCTACGACATCGGCCTGGAGGTCGCCATCCAGCCGCAGGGCGCGGCGACGGCCACCACAGTGTGCCGCACCAACTTCAAGGCGATGTACTGGACCATGGCACAGCAACTGGCCCACCACACGGTGTCCGGCTGCAACGTACGTGTGGGCGACCTGATGGGCTCGGGCACGATCAGCGGCACCACGCTCGATTCGTTCGGCAGCCTGCTGGAAACCACGCGTAACGGCGCCGAGCGCGTGACGCTGGCCGGCGGCTCCACGCGCGGCTTCCTGGAAGACGGCGACACCGTGGTGATGACGGGCTGGTGCCAGGGCGATGGCTACCGCGTGGGCTTTGGCGAAGTGAGCGGAACGATCCTGCCAGCGCCTCGCTGACCCCCTCCAATGCCATGCGCCCACTGGCGGCGCATACGACAGGGCAGATCCGGCAGAGTGCCGCATCTGCCCTGTTACAATTTTGCGCTCCAGTTACGTTCTGGCACAGCCAGCCCTGGGAGCGGCGTGGGAGAATGCGTCGCCGACCAGATATCCCAGGCTGACAGCAGACCAGATCACTTTCTCCCCACGCGCACGGCATGGCACTTCAATTCGACATTCGCGCATGGGCTGCCTGTGCGCCGGCATTGCAGGCCGCCTCGGACTGGCGAGCGTGGAGCCGTGCGCCGTGGCTGCCGGAAGGGACCGATCTGCCACCTCTTGCGGCGATGGCGCCGATGCTGCGCCGTCGCGTCAACCTGACCGGCCGCGCCGCATTGCTTCCCGCCTATGGCCTCGCCGCAGGCGAGGGCGCGCCTGATGCCTTGCCGGCCGTATTTGCATCGCGCCATGGCGATTCCCACCGTGCCTTCGAAATGCTGAACGAACTGGCGGCCACGCAGCCCCTGTCGCCAACAGCGTTCGGGCTTTCCGTTCACAACGCCATCGGCGCGCTGTTTTCCATCGACCGTCACGATCCGTCCAACATGCAGGCCATCGCGGCTGGCCGCGACACCGTGGAGAACGCGCTGGTCGAGGCGTGCGGCATGCTGGCCGACGGCGCTCCCGAGGTGCTGGTGGTCTGCTACGACGCGCCGCTTCCCCAACCGTACCTCGACTTCGCCGACGAGCCGCAGTGCCTGTTTGGCTGGGCCTGGCGCGTCGGCAAGCCGGAAGGGGGCCATGCGGCCTTCAGCCTCGAAATCGTCGATCCAGGCAGCCTGTCATCGACGCCCCCGGGCGACGCGCTGCTGCCCCATGGCCTCGACGTGCTTCGCTTCGTGCTGTCCGACGACCAGACGCTCACGCATCGTGGCGAGCACGCCGCATGGAGGTGGCAGCGACATGGCTGACCACATCGAGCGTGGCTGGCGGGTGCTGGCCACGGCACTTTGCTTTGGCGTCTTCGGCATCGGCGGCTTGCTGGTGCGACTGGTGGTGTTTCCGCTGCTGGCGCTGATGCCGTGGTCGCCCGCCACCCATCGCCGGGTTTGCCGCGACGTCATCCACCATGCACTGCGCTTTTTTCTCTGGCTGATGCGGGCGCTCGGCGTGATCCAGTACCAGGTGCGCAACGGCGAACGGCTGCGCCGCGGCGGGCTGCTGATCGTTGCCAATCACCCTTCGCTGATCGATATCGTGTTCCTGATGGCGCTCACGCGCGGGGCCGATTGCGTGGTCAAGGCAGCACTGGCCCGCAACCCGTTCACGCGCGGCACGGTAGCGGCAGCCGGATGGATTCGAAACGATGCCGGCGGCATGTCGCTGGTGGAAGACTGCATCGCGTCACTGAAGGCGGGCAGCAACCTGATCATTTTTCCGGAGGGCACGCGTACGCGCCCGGGCGAGCCGCTGCTGCTGCAGCGCGGCGCGGCCAACGTGGCGGTGCGGGGTGGCTTTGACCTGACGCCGGTGGTGATTCGCTGCGAACCGCCTACGCTGACAAAAGGAGAGAAGTGGTATCGCGTACCATCGCGGCGGCCGCGCTACGAGATCGATGTCCATCCCGATTTCAGCGTGGCGCCGTGGATGCCGGGCGATACCGAGGTCGTGCAGGCAGTCAGGCGCCTGACGCGGTCGCTATCCGAATTTTTTACGAGGGAGATCCGCCGTGAAGGCGCTTGAACAGGAAATCAAGGAACTCATCATCGCGTCGCTGTCTCTCGAAGACATCAAGCCGGACGACATCGATGCCGAGGCGCCGTTGTTTGTCGAAGGCCTGGGGCTCGATTCCATCGATGCGCTCGAACTGGGGCTGGCGCTCCAGAAGAAGTACGGCATCACGATGAAGGGCGACAAGGAAGAGATGCGCGCCAGGTTTGCCAACGTGGCCACGCTGGCGGCGTTTGTGCAGGCGCAACGGGACAAGTCGGGCAGTTGAACGGCCGATCGGGCACCTGCAAGTGTATTTATATCAACATTTTCGACGGGGGAATGCGGAGCAAACCATGACGCACGACGACATCCTTGCACGCGTGGTGGCGGTGCTCGAACAGATGTTCGAGATCGCGCCCGAGCGGATCACGCTCGAAGCCCGCCTCTACGACGATCTCGATATCGACAGCATCGACGCGGTTGACCTGCTTGTCAGACTGAAACCGATGTTGGACCGGCCCCTGAAACCGGAACAATTCAAGTCGGTGAGGACGGTGGGCGATGTGGTGAATACGCTCGCCCAGTTGATCGATTCCCCGGCGGCCACCGCCTGAACCCAGACCGGCATGAGATGGCGCAAATGGGGGCTGGGACTGCTGACGATGGCATACCCGCTCGTAATCTATTTTGGCTTACAGCACTATTCGCCGCGTGTGATGGCGCTGGCGCTGCTCGCGCTCGCGCTGCTGCGCGCCACCACCAGCCGCCAGGCGGGGTGGCGCGTGCTGGCGTTGCTGGCCGG
The DNA here is from genome assembly GCF_022179805.1 of Cupriavidus pauculus. Classification (GTDB taxonomy): domain Bacteria; phylum Pseudomonadota; class Gammaproteobacteria; order Burkholderiales; family Burkholderiaceae; genus Cupriavidus; species Cupriavidus pauculus_E. Next base: position 404,457 of record NZ_BPUO01000005.1, read on the forward strand.
GCTGCTGGCCATGGCGGTGCTGGTTTCCGACCATGCGCTGCCACTGAAGGTCTATCCGGTGCTGGTGAACGTGGGGCTGCTGGCCGTCTTCGGCTGGAGCCTGGCCCATCCGCCGACGCTGGTGGAGCGGCTGGCCCGTCTGCGCGAGCCTGATCTGCCGGCGCACGGCGTGGCCTATACGCGTCGGGTGACGCAGGCCTGGTGTGTGTTCTTCGTCTGCAATGGCGCGATTGCTGCCATCACGACGTTTGCCGCCAGCGACCGGGTTTGGGCGCTCTATAACGGCGCCATTGCCTATGGCCTGATCGGTGCCATGTTTGCCGGCGAATGGCTGGTGCGCCAGCGCGTCCGGGCGCGGCACGCGGAGCGGCATCATGGCTGAGTACCCGATCGACGTGCGGGGCGTGATGCACCGACTGGCCATGCAGGCCGACGACCCGAGTGGTTTCGTGGCGCGCGCAGCCGCATGGCGCCACGCGTTCGCGTCGCGGCCGGGGCAGCGCTGGGTTCTTTACTTCGAACGTCCCGATGAATTCGCGGCGGCCTTGTTTGGCGCATGGCACGCCGGCAAGCATGTGGTGCTGCCGGGCGATGCGCGCCCGCAAACCATCGCGGCGCTGGGCGACACCGTGGACGGCCTGGCGGGCGATCTGCCGCACGCGCTGCAGGCCGCGCCCGATGTCCCGGCATTCGACTGGCAGCCGCTGGCGCCCCGCGATACCTGGCTCACGCTGTTCACATCGGGATCGACCGGCGCACCCGTGGCGTTGCCCAAGCGACTGGCTCAGCTCGACGCCGAGATCGCGGCATTGCAGCAGGCGTTCGGCGCGAAATTTCCGGCCGAGGCGCGCGTCTTCACCACGGTATCGCACCAGCACATCTATGGATTGCTGTTCACGGTCCTGTGGCCGCTGGCGACAGGGCGTGCCATGCCGCAGGCGCGGCTGGCGTTCCTGGAGGAACTGTCGAGCGAATGCGCCGATGATTCCACGCCGGTAATACTGGTCAGCAGCCCGGCGCATCTGAAGCGCCTGCCGCTGGCCGACTGGTCCGCAACGCAAACGGTGTTGCGCGCCGTATTCTCGTCGGGCGGCCCGCTGCCTGCCGATGCCTCGACCGAAGTGCTGCGTTGCCTGGGGCAGTCGCCCATCGAGGTGTTCGGCAGCTCCGAGACCGGCGGCGTGGCGTGGCGCCAGCGTGCGCTGCACGACGATGCCTGGACGCCGCTGCCCGGTGTGGCGTGGCGACTCCAGGACGGACAGCTCGCGGTACGTTCCGCGCATCTGCCCGACGACAACTGGCATGTCTGCGCGGATCGCGCGCTGCCCACCCAGGAAGGCGGCTTCGTGCTGGCCGGCCGGGCCGACCGCATCGTCAAGATCGAGGAAAAGCGCATTTCGCTCAGCGCCATCGAGCAGCGTCTTGCCGCGTCGCCGCTGGTGCGCGAAGCCCGCGTGGCGATGATTGCCACGGCCGTGGGCGAACGCGTCGGCGCTGTGGTGGTGCTGGCCGATGCAGGGCGGGCGCTGATCGATACGGAAGGCCGCCCCGCGATGAACCGCGCCTTGCGTACGTGGCTGGGCGGCTCCGTCGATCCCGTGGCACTGCCGCGCCGCTGGCTCTATACGCGCGAATTGCCCGCCAATGCACAAGGCAAGACCACCGAGGCCATGCTGCGCGAACTGTTCCGGCACGTGGTGCCGGCGGCGCACTGGCTCGATGCCGACGCCACATCGGCGCAGGCCGAGCTTGATATCGCCGAGGATCTGGCTGTATTCGACGGCCACTTTCCCGGCATGCCCATCGTGCCGGGCGTGGCGCAGGTGGACTGGGTCATGGCGCTGGCGCCCGAGCGGCTGGCCATTCCGCCGCGCGACCGCTTTGCGCGGCTCGACATGCTCAAGTTCCATGCCGTGATTCGCCCCGGCGCCCGCGTCAGGTTGTCGCTGGAGTGGCAGCCGGCCGAATGCGTACTGGGTTTCCGATTCACCTCCGATGCCGGCGCGCATGCGAGCGGCAAGATCATTTTTCACCCCATAGCTTCATGAGCGCAGCGTTTCGTCCCATCGTGCTGGTTCCGGTCTACGACCACGAGCATGCCATTGGCGCCATGGTCGAGGCCATCCTGCGCCATCCGTGGCCGTGCCTGCTGGTCGACGATGGCAGCGGCCCCGCGTGCGAGACCGTGCTGCGCCAGATCGCCGATGCGAACCCGGGCCGCGTGCTGCTGGAGCGCCTGCCCCACAACCAGGGCAAGGGCGCGGCGATGATGGCCGGATTCCAGACGGCGGCGCGCCTGGGCTACACGCATGCGCTGCAGATCGACGCCGACGGCCAGCACGACGCCAATGACATCCCGCGCTTTCTGGCGCTGGCACAGTCGCATCCGGACGCGGTGGTCGCCGGGTATCCGGTCTACGACAAGACCGTGCCGATGCATCGTTTCTACTTCCGCTACCTGACGCACATCCTGGTCTGGCTGATTACGCTGTCGTTCGACATCCGCGACTCCATGTGCGGGCTGCGCGTGTACCCGCTGCACGCGGTGACGGCGCTGATGGCCGATACGCGCCTGGGCCACCACATGGAGTTCGACACCGAGGTCATCGTCAGGCTGTACTGGCGCGGCGCGACCGTCATCAACGTGCCCACGCGGGTCACGTATCCGTCCGATGGGGTATCGCACTTCCGCATGCTGCACGACAACGTGCTGATGGCCGGCATGCTGTCGAAGCTGTTCGTCGGCATGATCTGGCGCATGCCGTCGCTGCTGTGGCGCAAGGGGAGGGCGGCATGAGTATCGTCCATCCCGACCGGTCGGAGCACACACGGGAATCGTCGTCATCGCGCCACTGGAGCGCGCTTGGCGAGGCCACGTGCGTATGGGGCATCTGGCTGCTCTATGCGCTGTACCGCGTGTTCGGGCGCGTGCTGTTCCGTGCGGTGATGGTGCCCGTGGTGGCGTACTTCTGGCTGGCCTATCCGCTGGCGCGCCGGTCGTCGGGCGACTACTTGCGGCGCCTGGAAGCCGCCACCGGTGCCATCGGCACGCGGCCTACGTGGCGCCACTCGCTGTTCCACCTGTTCTCGTTCGGCGACACGATCCTGGACAAGCTGCTGGCCATCGGCGGCCGCTATCGCTTCGAGCACGTGACCAAGGAAGGTGCCGACGTCCTGCTCAAGCAGATTGCCAGCCGCCAGGGCGGCATCATCATGACGGCCCACGTGGGCTGCCTGGAGCTGTGCCGTGCCATGGCCAACCGCATCGACGGGCTGCGCCTGACCGTGCTGGTGCATTCGGCGCACGCCGAGCAGTTCAATCGCATCCTCGCGCGGCTCGACCCCGATTCGACGCTGCAGCTCTACCAGATCGACGATATCTCGCCGGCCACGGCCATCGAACTGTCGGCGCGCGTGCAGGCGGGCGAGTTCGTGGCGATTGCCGGCGACCGCGCGCCCGCGCATGGTGGCCGCGCTGTACGCGTGCCGTTCCTGGGCGCACCGGCGCGCTTTCCGGTCGGGCCATACGTGCTGGCCGCATTGCTCAAGTGCCCGTTGTTCGCGATGGGCTGCGTGCGTGCGGGCAACGGCCACGTGATCCGCTTCGCGGAGCTGGCCCGCGACGTGACGCTGCCGCGCGCCCACCGCGAGGCGCGGCTCGTGGAGCTGGCGCAGCGTTATGCGGCCTGGCTGGAACTGCTGGTCGTGCGCTCGCCGTTCGACTGGTTCAATTTCTACGAATTCTGGGCCGATGATCCGATCAGCGTCGGACGGCTAGATCCCTTGCAGGCAGCGCGCGACCATGATGCCGAACGTCCTGAGCCATGAAATCGAGCTGACGCCCGCCTTTCACGACCTCGATCCGATGGACGTGGTGTGGCATGGCAACTACTTGCGCTACTTCGAACTGGCGCGTTGCGCGTTGCTGCAGCAGATCGACTACGACTACCCGCAGATGCGCGAATCGGGCTATGCGTGGCCCATCATCGATATCCGGGTCAAGTATGTGCGTCCGCTGCGCTACGGCCAGCCGGTCATCGTGCGCGCCACGTTTGCCGAATGGGAGCACCGGCTCAAGATCCACTACGAGGCGCGCGACGCAGCCACCGGCAAGCGCCTGACGCGCGGCTTCTCGATCCAGGTGGCCGTGGACCTGGCGACGCAGGAGATGTTGTACGCCAGCCCGCCTGTGCTGCTGCAACGACTGGGAGTGCAATCATGATGCGCCGCGACGCATTGCGCATGCTGGCGGCCCTGGGCTGCCTGGCGGCGCTGCCGCTGCATGCCGAGGACCTGACCGCGGCCGTGGCCGCACGGCTCACCGATGCGCCGGTCATCCGGGGCAAGTTCGAGCAGACGCGGCGGCTGGCCGGCTTCAGCAATCCGTTGGTGTCGCACGGCGAATTCATCGTCGTTCGTGGCCGTGGTGTGCTGTGGAATACGCGTGACCCGGTCTCGTCGAGCCTGCTCGTCACGCCGCAAAAGCTCGTCATGCGCGGCGCCGACGGCAAGGTGCAGCAGCAACTGCAGGCCGACACCCAGCCCGCCATGCGCGTGGTGGGCGAGTCGATCATCGCCATGCTGCGGGGCGATTTCCGCAGCCTGTCCGCGCGCTTTGACGTGACCGGCAAGCTGGGCGCCGGCAAGGGCTGGACGCTCACGCTGGTACCGACCGATGCCGGCATGCGCCGCGCGTTCTCGCGCATCGACCTGTCCGGCGACCAGTTCGTGCGCGACGTGAAGCTGTCCGAGCCCAACGGCGACAGCACGGTCGTGAAGATGCTCGATCCCGCGGCGGCAAGCCGGCTCGATGCCACCGAGGAGCAGCGTTTTGAGTAATGTGGCAGGCGGGCTCGCGATGCAAGGCACGCTCACGCGACGCGATCGCGTGCTGGCCATCGCATGGCTGCTGCTGGTGCTGGCCGTGGCAGTGCACCAGCTACAGTTCTGGCGCGCATCCCGCCTGGATACCGATGTGATGGCGCTGCTGCCCGGCAGCGAGCGCACGGCCACGGCAGACCGTGTGCTGCGCCAGCTTGGCGAGGGCGTGTCGCGCGAGGTGGTGGTGCTGGTCGGCAGCAACGACTGGACGCGCACACGAGATGCGGCCCAGCGCTTCAGGCAGGCGATCGGGCGCGACAATGCGCTGCTGCAACCGCAGGACAAGATCGGCGCCTTCGATTTCGATGCCGCGCTGGCGTTCTATCGTCCCTGGCGCGACCGCCTGCTGACCGATGCCCAGCGCCAGCAACTGGCCACGGCAAGCCCTGATGCGCTCGCGCAGCAGTCGCTGGCGCGGCTTTACCAGCTGTCGATGGGTCCCCGGCTGACCGACTGGGCCGCCGATCCACTCGGCCTGTGGCAGCAGTGGTGGCTGGACCGCGCGGCGGCCACGCGCGTGCGCGAACGTGACGGCATGGCAACCGTGACCGGCGACGGCAAGGATTGGGCCGTGCTGACCTTCCGCACCAGCAAGTCGGGATTCTCGGCCAACGGCAACACCGACTACGGCGATCTTTTGGGCCGGGCCGAATCGGCCGCACGCAGCGGCGACGGTGCGGTGCGCGTGATCCTGGCCGGCATTCCGCTGCATGCCGAGGCGGCGGCCTCGCAGGCCAACTGGGAAATGAACGTGATTGGCCTGGGCTCGCTGGCGGCGGTGCTGTTGCTGGTCTGGTTGGCGTTTCGCTCGCTGCGGCCCATCGTGCTGGTGGGACTTTCACTACTGATCGGTACCGGCATGGCGATATCCGCCACCGCCATCGTGTTCGATCGCGTGCACCTGATCGCGCTGGTGTTTGGCGCGAGCCTGATGGGCGTGGCCGAGGATTTCGGCATCCACTATTTCGTCACGCGCCAGGCCATGCCGCGCGCCACACCGCCATCGGTGATGCGCTTCCTGCTGCCGGGCTTGTCGCTGGCATTGCTGACCAGCGTCATGGCCTATCTGGCGCTGGGCATCGCGCCGTTCCCCGGGCTGCGCCAGATGGCGCTGTTCTCGGCCGTGGGGCTGACCGGGGCGTTCCTGACCGTGGTGTTCTGGTTTCCGTTGCTCGATCGCGGCACGCCACGTGCCACACGCCTGTCGACGTGGCTTTCCGACAGCCTGGCCCGCTGGCCACGCGTCCGCAACGACCGGCGCACCTGGGTAGCACTGGGTCTGCTGATGGCATTCATCGGGACCGGGGTGTGGCAGGTACGTGTGGTCGACGACGTGCGGCAACTGCAAAGCTCGCCGCCGGCGCTGATCGAGGCGCAGCGCACAGTTGGCCGCTTGCTGGGTTCGCCCAGTCCCGCGCAATTCGTGCTCGTGCGCGGCGCCACGCCAGACGAGGTGCTGGCGCGCGAGGAGGCCGTCAAGTCGAGTCTGGCCGGTGCCTTGCAGCATCAAGAACTCGCGGGCTTCGTGGCGATTTCCGATTGGGTGCCATCAGCCGCCCGCCAGCGCGCCGACGCGGCGCTGGCCGACCGGCAGGAAGCGGCCGTGCGCGAGCGTGTGTCCAAGGCACTGGGCGGCACGGTCGCCGCGCCCGCGGCCAGCCCCGGCGCCGACGTCCTGACGTTGCAGGCGTGGCTGGATCATCCGGTATCCGACACGCTGCGCAATCTCTGGCTGGGGCTGGATGGCAATGGCTACGCCAGCGTGATGCTGCTGCGCGGCCTGGAGAACGCGCAAGCCATGCGCGACATCGCCACCACGGTCAGGCAGGTGCCCGGCGCGGAGTGGGTAGACCGCGTGGCCGACTATTCGTCACTGCTGCATCACTATCGCGTGCTGATGAGCTGGCTGCTGCTGGCTGGTGCGGCCATGGTGGCGCTGCTGCTGGCGTGGCGCTATGGCCGGTCCGGCTGGCGCGCGCTGGCACCGACGCTGCTGGCCGCCGCGTTCAGCGTGGCCATGCTCGGGTGGCTGCAGGTGCCGCTACAGCTGTTTTCGATCCTCGCGCTCGCTTTGCTGCTGGGCGTTGGCGTCGATTACGGGATCTTCTTGCTGGAGCATCCGGGCGATGGCGTGTCGTGGACAGCCATTGTGCTGGGCGCGGCCAGCACGCTGCTGGCCTTCGGATTGCTGGCTTTGTCCTCGACGCCGGCATTGCATGCGTTTGGCATGACGATGCTGTCGGGCGTCGGGGCGGTATGGGTATTGTCGCCATGGTTCAGGCCCGCAGCGGCGAACGTGGCGCAACAGGAGAAACATTGATGAGAACCGAACGAGCCGAAGTAGTCATCGTGGGAGCCGGCCCCGCCGGTTCTGTGGCCGCCGGGCTGCTGCGCAAGCAGGGCATCGGCGTGCTGGTGCTTGAGAAAGAGACGTTCCCGCGTTTTTCGATTGGCGAAAGCCTGCTGCCGCAAAGCATGGCGTACATCGAAGAAGCGGGCATGCTGCAGGCCGTGGTCGAGGCCGGCTTCCAGTACAAGAACGGCGCCGCGTTTGCGCGTGGCGACAAGTACACCGATTTCGATTTCCGCGAGAAATTCTCGGCCGGATGGGGCACGACCTACCAGGTGCAACGCGCCCATTTCGATGACGTGCTGATCCGCGAGGCGCAGAAGCAGGGCGCCGAAGTGCGTTTCCGCCATGTAGTGGAGGCCGTGGACGTCGACGGTTCCGCGCCGGTGGTCACGGTACGCGCCGACGACGGCACGCGCTATCAGGTCGAAGCGAAATTCCTGCTCGATGCATCCGGCTTCGGCCGCATCCTGCCGCGCCTGCTGGACCTGGAAACGCCGTCGAACTTCCCGGTGCGCGCCGCCATCTTCACGCACGTGGCCGATGGCATTCCGCCGGGCACGTTCGACCGCAACAAGATCCGCGTGGGCGTGCATCCGGAGCATGACGACGTCTGGTACTGGACCATTCCGTTCTCGAACGGCCGATGCTCGCTGGGCGTGGTGGCCGAGAAGGCGTTCCTCGACCGGTACGAGGGCGACGAAATGACCAGGCTGCGCGCGCTGGTCGATGAGGATCCCAACCTGGCCACGTTGCTCAAGGACGTGCAGTGGGACACGCCGGCGCGCCAGATCGCGGGCTATGCAGCCAATGTGCGCTCGCTCTGGGGCAATGGATACGCACTGCTCGGCAATGCCGGCGAATTCCTGGACCCCGTGTTCTCGTCGGGCGTGACGATTGCGTTCAAGTCGGCCAGCCTGGCCACGGCCTGTCTGGCGCGCCTGCTTGCCGGCGAGCCGGTGGACTGGGAAGCCGAATTCGCCCGGCCACTGAAGGCCGGCGTCGACTGCTTCCGCGTGTTCGTCGAGGCCTGGTACGAGGGGCGTTTCCAGCGCGTGATCTTCCACGAGGATGCGCCGCCCGAGATTCGCGCCATGATCTCGTCCATTCTGGCTGGTTACGCGTGGGATACGTCGAATCCATTCGTCGCCGATGCGCGCCGCCGTCTTGGCGTAGTGGAGCAGCTTTGCAACGCATGAACTGGCCCTCCCTGGTGGCGGCGTGTGCGCTTGTAGCGGGCTTGGCGGGCTGTGCCACCGTGGCACCGAAGCCTGCCGAGGCGCCGCTGTTGCGGCTGTCGCCGGCGTCGCTGGGTCGCACGTTGAACCTGCAACAGCAGATCACCGTGCAGTATCCGTCGCCACAGGGCGAACAGACGCGCGAGATGCTGGCGCTGCTGGAAGCCGATGCCGACCACACGCGGCTGGCCGCGATGGCGGGCAACCAGGTGCTGGCGCGGATCGACTGGGATGGGCACGACCTGCGCGTGACGCGATCGCCGTGGGCCCCGCCGGAGCTGAAGCCGGAGCGCATCCTCAGCGACATGCAACTGTCGCTCTGGCCGGTGCCGGCCATCCAGGCCGCGCTGCCGTCCGGCTGGCGCGTCGAAGCCACGGATGGTGGACGTCAGTTATGGGCCGGCTCGGAAGTGGTGGCGGAGGTCCGCTATCCCGATGCCGCCACCACGCTGTTCACGCAGCGGCGCGACGGCTACCGGCTGACCATCCGTACCTTGCGCGACAACGGGAGTGGGCGATGACGGTGTACCTGCACGACATGAACGTGGTGTGCGCGCTGGGCAGCGGCACCGACGCCGTTCGCGCCGCGCTGTGGCGTAGCGATGGCCCATCCGGCGGCACGGTCACCGACCTGTACACGCCGGGCGAGCCATTGCACCTGGGCGCCATAGCCGAGTCCATCGACGTGTCGCAACTGCCGCCCGATACGCCGCCGTCGCAGGCCAGCCGCAACAATGCCGTGCTTGAACGCGCGCTGGCGCCGCTGCATGCTGCCGTCGAAGCGGCGATGGCCCGCGTCGGGCCCACGCGCGTGGCCATTGTGCTGGGTACCAGTACGTCGGGTATCCACGAAGGGGAGCTTGCCGTGCGCATGCGCACCGCCACGGGCGCATGGCCGTTTGGCTTCCACTACAGCCAGCAGGAGCTAGATTCACCGGCACGCTACCTGGCGCGCCGGCTCGGTACTGCTGGACCCGCCTACACGATTTCCACCGCCTGCTCGTCGAGCGCCAAGGCGCTCAGTGCCGCCGCGCGGCTGCTGGAGCACGGCCTGGCTGATGTGGCCATCGCGGGCGGCGTCGATACGCTGTGCAGTTTCACCATTGCGGGTTTTCGCTCGCTCGATGCGGTCAGCGCCACGCGCTGCAATCCGCTGTCGGCGCATCGCCAGGGCATCAACCTGGGCGAGGGCGCGGCGCTGTTCCTGATGTCGCGCGAGCCGGGGCCGGTGAGGCTGGCCGGCTGGGGCGAAACCGGGGACGCCCATCACATTTCCGCACCCGATCCCACGGGCACCGGCGCGCGCGTGGCCATGCAGCAGGCGCTGGCGCGCGCGGGACTGCAGCCTGGCGATATCGACTACCTGAACCTGCATGGCACGGCCACCGAGCAGAACGACGCCATGGAAGCACGCGCCGTGACCGAGCTGTTCGGCGCCGATATCGCGGTCAGTTCCACCAAGCCGCAGACTGGTCATACGCTGGGCGCCGCCGGTGCCGTGGAGGCCGCGCTGCTGTACCTGACGCTGGATGGCAACCCGCAGGGCCGGCTGCCCGCGCACTGGTGGGACGGCGTGCTGGACCCGGTCATCGCGTCGCTGCATGTGGTGGGTGCCGACGAAATGCTGGGGCGGCCGGTGCGGCACGCAATGAGCAATTCGTTCGCGTTCGGCGGCAGCAACTGCGTGCTGGTGATGAGCGGGAGCTAAAGATGGCTGGCGCCGATCCGTTATCGACTGCACGGAGGCCGTTGCCGCCCATCGGCGAGCTGGTGCCCCATGCGGGTGCCATGCGCCTGGTCGACGAACTGCTGGAGGCCGATGCCACACACGCCGTGGCGCGGGCCACGGTGCGTCCGACGCAGCTATTTGTAGATGAAGCCGGCATGCCGGCGTGGATCGGCATCGAGTACATGGCCCAGACCATCGCGGCCTGGGCCGGCATGCGGGCGCGCGAGACGGGCAACAAGCCCGTGCCGGGTTTCCTGCTGGGCACGCGGCGCTATGCCTGCAACACGGCGGCGTTCGCGGCCGGCAGTGTGTTGACCATCCACGTGCAGCTGGAGATGGCTGGCGACGATGGCATGTCGATGTTCGCCTGCACGCTGGCGCAGGATGGCAACGAAGTTGCCCGTGCCACGGTTTCCGTATATGCGCCTGCCGATGCGCAGGCATTCCTCGAAGGACAGCAGACATGACGAACCAGACGGTGCTCGTGACAGGCGCGTCGCGCGGTATCGGCCGCGCCATTGCCTTGCGCCTGGCGCGCGACGGCTACGACGTGGTGGTGCATTGCCGCGCCAGCCGCGACGAGGCCGAGTCCGTGGCCGATGCGGTGCGCGCATTCGGCCGCAACGCGCGCGTGCTGGCGTTCGACGTCAGTCAGCGCGAGGCCGCGGCCCAGGTGCTGCTGGCCGATATCGAACAGCATGGCTGCTACTACGGCGTGGTGTGCAATGCCGGGCTGGCCCGCGATGCCGCGTTTCCGGCCATGACCGGCGAGGAATGGGACGAGGTAGTGCATACCAACCTGGACGCGTTCTACAACGTGCTCAATCCGCTGGTGATGCCGATGGTGCAGCGGCGCCGTCCGGGCCGCATCGTGACGCTGTCGTCGGTGTCGGGGCTGGTCGGCAACCGGGGGCAGACCAACTACAGCGCGGCCAAGGCCGGCATCATCGGCGCGAGCAAGGCGCTGGCGATCGAACTGGCCAAGCGGCAGATCACGGTGAACTGCGTGGCACCTGGGTTGATCGATACCGACATGGTCGATGCCCACGTGCGCGACGAGGCGCTGAAAATCATCCCCGCGCGGCGTTTGGGTACCCCGGATGAGGTAGCTGCAACGGTCGCCTTTCTGCTTTCGGCCGATGCCGGTTACATTACGCGGCAAGTGATATCGGTCAACGGAGGCATGTTCGGATGAAGCGGGTGGTGGTGACGGGCGCGGGTGCCGTCAGTGCGTTGGGCAATGACTGGACAACGGTGAGCGGCAAGTTGGCCACCGGCCGGAATGCGGTCGTGCGCATGGACGAGTGGGTCGGCATTCGCGGGCTCAACACCCAGCTTGGCGCACCGGTGCCGCCGTTCACGCTACCGTCGCACTACACGCGCAAGCTGATGCGCACGATGGGCCGCGTGTCGCAGATGGCCGTGCTGGCCAGCGAGGCCGCGCTGGCCGATGCCGGGCTGGCGGGTCATCCGCTGGTTACGGATGGGCGCATGGGCATCGCCTACGGCTCGTCGACGGGTACGCCATCGGCCGCGCAGGACTTCGCGCGCATGATGAGCGACCGCACGACCGAAGGCATCAATGCCACCACCTATATCCGGATGATGGCCCACACCACCGCCGTCAATATCGGACTGTTCTTCGGCGTGACGGGGCGCATCCTGACCACGTCCAGCGCGTGCACGTCGGGCAGCCATGGCATTGGCTACGCCTTCGAGACCATCGCCATGGGCCGCCAGGTGGCCATGCTGGCCGGTGGCGCGGAAGAACTCGACGCCACCGAGGCGGCCGTCTTCGACACCCTGTTCGCAGCCAGCACGCGCAACGATGCGCCCGAGTCCACGCCGCGCCCGTTTGATGCCGCGCGTGATGGGCTGGTGCTGGGCGAAGGCGCGGGCACGCTGGTGCTGGAAGAGTTGGACCATGCGCGGGCGCGTGGCGCGCGCATTCTGGCCGAGGTTGTCGGGTATGGCACCAACAGCGACGGCAACCACGTCACGCAGGCGCAACCCGAAACCATGGCGCGGGCAATGCGCATGGCGCTGGACGATGCGGGGCTGACGCCGGACCGCATCGGCTACGTCAACGCCCACGGCACCGCCACGGAGCAGGGCGACCTGGCCGAGGCAGAGGCCACGCATGCCGTGTTCGGCGCAGGCGTGCCGATCAGTTCGCTGAAGAGTTATCTTGGCCACACGCTGGGCGCCTGCGGGGCGCTGGAAGCGTGGATGACCATCGAGATGATGCGCGACGGGTGGTTCGCGCCCACCCTCAACCTCGACCGGCCCGACCCGCGTTGCGCGCCGCTGGACCATATCGTCGGGGAAGGGCGCCGGCTCGATGTCGACCATGTCATGAGCAACAATTTCGCGTTCGGGGGCATCAATACGTCGCTGATCTTTCGCCGCTGGACCGACTCAGAGCCCCACTGACCATGCCGCTTGCCTTGCGTACCGGATCGGTCATGGCCTTTGCCGCCATGGCGCCACCTGTCAGCCGCTGGATGTCGGCGGAGGAACTGGCACGGCTGGCGGACATGCGCGCGCAGCAGCGTGCGGAGCAGTTCGCGGCAGGGCGCTGGCTGGCGCGCCGCCTGCTGGCCGTGACGTTCGGTGGCGACGCATCGGAATGGGCGCTGTCCGCTGCCGAGGACGCGCCGCCGCTGGCCACGCATACGGCCGGCGCGGTGGGCACGCCGGTTTTCGTGTCGCTTGCCCACTCGGGCGACCATCTGGCCTGCGCGGTATCGGACCTGCCAGTGGGCGTCGACATCGAGGAGATGCAGCCGCGCAAGCACCTGGGCACGCTGATCGAGGCCACCACCACCGAGGCCGAGCGCACCGCGCTGCCGCAGTTGCTGGCCAATGACGATGACGATGCCCGCATGCTGGCGTTTTTCCAGCTATGGACGCTCAAGGAAGCGTGGATCAAGTGCCATGGCGGCAACCTGTTCCAGACGATGATGGGGCATGTGGTGGAAGCCGTGCCATCGGCGCGGGAGCAGGCCAACGGTCTGACGTGGCGCCGCAAGAATGCCGTGCTGGCGCTGGCCGCCACGACCCTGGTCGACGACCTCGACCTGCCCCAGGCCACCGGCTGGCGGCTGCACGCGCGCGAAACGGTCGACTGAGCGTCGATCGGGCGTTTGCTCAGGTCTTTTCCAGCGAGGCACAGGCCGCGCGCAGGATGGCGGCGTAACGCTCCAGATGCGGCTCGATCCGGTACACGGGCCCCGCAATAGAAATTGCATAGCACTCGCCCGACAGCCGCACCGGCCAGGCCAGCGCGCCCACGTCGGGCATCGACTCGCTCAGATTCACGTAGGCGCCGCGCTCGCGCGACTGGCGCAGGTTTTCCTCGAGCGTATCCGGTGTGGTCAGCGTGCGCGGCGTAAAGCCCTGGAACGGCAGCCGTGGCAGCAGCGCGGCACGCTCGGCATCGTCCATCGCGGCCAGCAGGGCCTTGCCGATGGAATTGGCGTGCAGCTCGCGCCGTTCGCCGGCCGTTGCGATATAGCGGATCGCGTGCGGGGATTCGAGAACATCCAGGTAGACCACGGCCGTGCCTTCGTGCAGCTTGCCGATGACCACCGTCTCGCCGGTGGCGTCGCGCAGTTCGCTCATCGTGCCGTGCACCCGGTCCAGCACGGGGTCGTGACGGGCAATCTGCTGCGCCATCGCCAGCAGCCGGCCGGTGGGATAGTAGCCCTGGCGGCGCGCCGTTTCGTACAGATAACCCAGTGAAGTCAGCGTGCGGATCAGCGCCAGGCAACTGGACGCCGGCACTGCCAGCAGGCGGGCCAGTTCCGAAAGCGACAGGGCGCGCCGTTCGCGTGCGAAGGTCTCGATGATCTCGATGACGCGCAAGGCGGTCTTGACGTTCATCGCCGGGGACTTGGCGACGGAAGGCTCGGCTGGGCGCTCTGGCTGCTCTGACATGGGCGGTGGGTCGGGGTTCGGATGGCCGGACGCCATCGGGCCGGACTGTAGCACGGCCCCGGACGTGGTGCGAGCCGGCCGGTGTTTTACAACCTATCCGTTGTAAATGCGTTTTACAACCCATCCGCTGTATTCCGCCCCCGCGCTGCTTCCATGGCCACCACCTATCCCATTCGCATCCAGACCCAGTTGAGCCCCGTACTGCAGGGCTTGCGCAAGTCGCGCGGCCTGACCCAGGCGGACGTTGCGGCGCGCCTGGGCGTCACCCAGCAGAGCTACGCGCGGCTCGAGGCAAATCCGGCCCGCGCCAGCATGGCGCGCGTGCTGGCGGCGCTGCAGGTGCTGGAAGTGGACCTCGCGCTGACGCCGCGTGCCGCGCCGAATGCCAAACGTGGCGCGGCAGCCAAGGCTGGGGCGGTGGCCCGGACACCCAAGGCGGTCAAGGCAGTCAAGTCGGCGGTCAAGGCCGCGGTCAAGCCGGCCTCACGGCGCAAGCCGGACCCTGGCCCAGGCGAGGACTGGTAATGGGCAGGCGCGCGCTCAGGCGCAGGCTTGGCGTCTGGATGAATGGCTGGCTGACCGGTACCTGGGAGCGCGGTACCGACGGCGAGTCGCTCACCTACGATGCAGGCTGGATGGACAGCACCCAGGGGCGGCCGTTGTCGCTCTCGCTGCCGTTCCGCGCCGATGCCGCGCCATACCGGGGCAGGGTGGTCACCGACTACTTCGACAATCTGCTGCCGGACAGCGATGCCATCCGCCGGCGCCTGGCGCAACGCCATCGCACGCAGGGCACGGGTCCGTTCGATCTGCTGGCCGCGCTGGGGCGCGACTGCGTTGGCGCATTGCAGTTGCTGCCCGAGGGGGACGAGCCCGAAGACCTGCGCACCATCCAGGGCACGCCGATGGATGAAGCCGCCATCGCGCGGCTGCTGCGCGAGCTACGCGCAACGCGCCGCTGGGGCAGCACGACGACGAGGCCGATCTGCGCTTGTCGATCGCCGGCGCGCAGGAAAAGACGGCGCTGCTGCATCACGGCGGCCAGTGGCTGCTGCCGCATGGCAGCACGCCCACCACGCATATCCTCAAGCTGCCGCTGGGGCTGGTGGGCAACATGCGCGCCGACATGCGCACGTCGGTCGAGAACGAATGGCTGTGCGCGCAGCTTGTGCGCAATTTCGGGTTGCCGATCGCCGACTGCGACATCGGCACGTTCGAGGACCAGAAGGTGCTGGTGGTGGAACGGTTCGACCGCCGCCTGGCGCCCGACGATAGCTGGATCATCCGCCTGCCGCAGGAGGACTTCTGCCAGGCGCTGGGGCTCTCGCCGTTGTCGAAGTACCAGGCCGACGGCGGGCTGGGCATTGCCGACATCATGTCGGTGCTGGCCGGCTCCGAAGCCCCGCAGCCAGACCGGCGCAACTTCTTCGGCACGCAGATCCTGTTCTGGATGCTGGCCGCCACCGATGGTCATGCCAAGAACTTCAGCCTGTCGATCGGGCCGGGCGGCCGTTACTGGTCCACGCCACTCTACGACGTGCTTTCCGCATTCCCGATCATGGGGACTGGCGCAAATCAACTGGCACCGCAGAAGGCGCTCATGGCCATGGCCGTGCGCGGCGCGCAGAACCACTACCGTATCGCGCAGATCATGCGCCGGCAATGGCTGGAGCAGGGGCGCCAGGTGGGCCTGCCCGCCAACGAGGTCGAGCAAATCCTTGCCGAACTGAAAGACGCGGTCGAGCCGGCGATTGCTGCCACCGCCGCTCAGCTACCAAGCGATTTTCCGCAGGACGTGGTCGAACGCGTCTTCACCGGGCTCCGCGCCCAGGCCAAACGCATCTGAACCCTCCGCCACCACGGCACGCCGGGATTTGTACCGTTCTGTATCGACGGGCAGATCCGATACGTCGCCACACGTAAGGGCCGTCTCCGCCACACGGACGCGATACGTCCAACCGTTCCAATAGGCTCCATGGCAAAAGCGCGCGGTGCGCCGCCAATAACCGGTCCGGCAGGAGCCGCCCATGTCGAAATTCAACATCGTGTTGCAGCTGGCGAGAGGCACGTTCTCGTCGCTGCCGCCTGGCGCGCTCCAGGGGCTCACGCTTGCCGCGGCAGTCATGGCCGTGGCCACTTGCTGCATGGCCCTGGCCGTTGCACGGCAGGCGCGGCCCGTTCCGGCCTTCAACAACCAAGCTGGGAGAAATTGAACAATGTGGAAACGAACGATTGCATCGGTGGCCGTGGCCGCCATGGGGCTGGGCGCCGCCACGGCAGCCTTTGCCGCCGACTCGCAGCAGCCGTCGGTGGTGATCGTGCACGGCGCGTTTGCCGATGGCTCGGACTGGGCCCGCGTCATCCCGCTGCTGCAGGCCAAGGGGGTGAAGGTGCAGGCGGTGCAGAGCGGGCTGGAATCGCTGGCCGGCGACGTGGCGGCCACGCGGCGCGCCATCGACAGCCAGCCGGGCAAGGTCGTGCTGGTGGGGCATTCGTGGGGTGGCACCGTGATTACCGAGGCTGGCGCCAATGACAAGGTGTCCGCGCTGGTCTACGTGGCGGCCTTCGCGCCAGAAGCCGGCCAGTCCACCGAGGAAGCCGGCAAGGCGTTCCCGCCCGCTCCGGGCATCGGCAAGCTGGTGGCGGACAAGGACGGCTACCTGTCGCTGCCGCCGGCCGCCGTGGCCAGCGACTTCGCGCAGGACGTGCCCGCCGCCCGGGCGCGCGTGATGGCTGCCACCCAGGGCCCGATCCAGGCGAAGGCGTTTGGCGACAAGACCACGGTTGCCGCCTGGGCCAGCCGGCCGTCGTGGTACATCGTCAGCGCCAACGACCGCATGATCCCGCCCGACCTGGAACGTGCCATGGCCAAGCGGATCAACGCGACAGTGACCACGCTGCCCACCAGCCACGTCCCGCAGCAATCACGTCCGGCCGACGTGGCCAAGGTGATTCTCGACGCGGTACAGGCGGTGCAGGCGCAGAAGTAAGCATCACGGGCCACCCGGCGGCCCGGCCTGGCTTACTTGTTGGGCGTGGCCGCCGGGCCAGCAGGCAGCGGCTCGATGCCGTCGCGCTTGATGTACGTGACCGACGTCACGTGAGCGGTGGTGGTGTACTTTTCCGCGCCGTTCGCGCCCTGGCGCTCGCCCGGTGCCGGATCGTTATGCGCGATCTCGGCCACGTACATGCCTTTCCACGGCATGTCGAACGTCACCACGCCGTGTTCGTCGGTGTGGCCTTCCTTGGCCCAGCCCGACTGCGTGACCAGTTGGACCTTGGCCTTGGGCAGCGGCTTGCCCTGGTAGAACGCCTTGAATGCGCCAGGCTGGCCGGCGGGTACCAGGTCGAGCGTCAGCTTGGGCTGCTGGGCCGTGAAATCGGACACCCAGCGCGCGGCCGGATAGTAGCGGCTGGTGACTTCGGTGTCGCCGCGCTTGAACGTGCGCAGCGGATACCGTGGGTCCTCGGCCACCAGCGAGTCGCGCTCGCCAAGCGTGAACGGTAGCGTGAAGCCGTTGGCCGTCTTCACGCCACTGGCGGTCTTGTCGCCGCTGGCCGCAAGCAGCGTCGCCGTGGGCGTGCCGAAGCGGTCGAGCAGGCCCGGCGAGACCTCGCGCAGGTTTTCACCAAATTCGCCGAAGCGGATCGATGCCGGCTGCCCGGCCGGCTGCTCGATCCAGATCTGATGGGCGTGGGCCGCGCCGGACAGGGCAAGCAGGGCGGCGGCAAGGGAAATGGTCTTGTTCATCTGGAACATGCCTCTTCTTGTTGGCGTCAGAAATCGAACTGCGCGGAAAGGAATACTGTGCGCGGTGCCGCAACAGTAGCGTAAGTGCCGCTGACGAGCCAGTAGTTCGAGTTGAAAAGGTTCTCGACGTTGGCGCGGAATACCACCGACTTGCCCATGACCTTGGTACGGTAGCGGGCGCCGATGTCATAGCGCGTCCAGCTCGGCATGCTGAGCGTGTTCGTGGCGTTGAAGTACAGCGACGACGTGTGGATGACCCGGCCGTTCAGGCTCAGGCCCGGCACCCAGGGCACATCCCAGTCGGCGCCCAGGTTGAACGTGTTGTTCGGCACGCCATTGGCCTTGTTGCCGTCGTTCACGCCGCCGGCGGTCTGGGTCAGCTTGGCGTCGTAGAACGTGGCGCTGGCCATCAGGCGCAGGCCGCGCACCACTTCGCCAAACGCGGACAGTTCGATACCACGGTTGCGCTGTTCGCCGTCGAAGCTGTAGAGGTTGGTGGCGGGGTCCGTCACCGCGCTCGGGCGTTCGATCTGGAAGGCCGACACGATCGTCGAGATCGTGCCCCAGTCCACCTTCACGCCGCCTTCGTACTGGTTCGACTTGTACGGCGGGAACACCTGGCCCGCATTGGCGGCCGTGGTGGGCGCCACGCCGCCGCGCGACAGGCCAGACGTGAAGTTACCGTACAGCGACACGTTCTTCACCGGCTTGACCACGATGCCGGCCACCGGCGACACGGCGCTTTCGTCGTAGTTCGACAGCTTGGCGCCCGTGGTGGTGCTGAAGTTGTCCAGCGCCACGCGCTGGTGGCGGAAGCCACCCGTCAGCAGCAGGCGGTCATCGAACATGGCCAGCGTGTCGGTCAGCGTGAAGCTGGTGAGCGCCGTGTCCGATGCCTTGGTGGCGTCGATGCGGTTGCCCACCACTGGGGTCAACGGTACCGGGTTGTAGATGTTCGATGCCTGCGCGGCGGCCAACGACGGAATGTAGGCGTTGCCGAGTTCCTGATCCAGGCGCGTGAAGCTGGCCGTGACCGTATGGCCGATGCCGAACGTGCTGAACGACGAGCGCACGCCCACGTCGGCTGTCCACGTCTTGCTGTACGAATCGTAGAACGAGTTCGTGACGTTGAAGTTGCCCTGCGCATTGGCCGGACCCAGCGGGAAGGTCTGGTAGGCCGTGCCGTCACGATAGCCGCCGGCTGCGTACACGGTCAGGTTCGGCAGGATGTCGTATTCGAGTCGCGACATGACAGCCGTGTCATGCAACGCCAGTTCGGTACCGGGGTAGAAGTTGCGATGGCCGGACGGCGCGTCGGGAATCTTCGTCACGCCGGCCTGGAAGCCGATCTGCGGGCGGAAGTTGTCGGTGCCTTCGTGCTGCGTGTAGGTGTCCAGCGACCAGCGCAGCTTCTTGCCGCGATAGTCCAGCGCCAGCGCGCCGACGCCCAGCTTCTGGCGTCCGTCGTCGATGGTGGTGTCGCCCCCGCGGAACACACCATTGACGCGTACGCCCCATTCCTTGTTCTCGCCGAAGCGGCGGCCCACGTCGGCCTGCACGCCGAACTGCGACTTGCTCTCGTAGGTCGTGGTCAGGCGGGTCAGCGGTTCGTCGCCAGCACGCTTGGTGACTACGTTGATGGCGCCGCCGATGCTGCCGCTCGGGCCGATACCGTACATCAGCGTGCCGGGGCCCTTGAGTACTTCCACGCGCTCCATGATGGCGGCGGGCATGCGGCTGGACGACGCCATGCCGTACAGCCCGTTCAGGCCCACGTCGCTGCTCGACACCGTGTAGCCGCGAATCTGGAAGTCCTCGCCGAAGCCGCCGCGCGAGGTCAGCGTACGCACCGAGGAATCGTTGATCACCACGTCGGCCAGCGTCTTGGCCTGCGTGTTGTCGATCATCTCGCTCGTGTAGTTCGTGGTGCTGAACGGCTGGTCCATCACGTCGGTCGTGCCCAGCACGCCCAGGCCGCCGCCGCGCGCCACCTGGCCGCCGGCATAGGGGGCGGGCAGGTCGTGGGCGGCCGTGGCGGACACCGTGACCACGGGCAGGGTGGTGGTGCCTGGCGCCGTGCCGGCGGCCACCGGACCATTGATCAGGTAGCTGCCGTTGGCTTGCTGGGCCACTTCCAGCCCTGTGTTGGCCAGCAGGGTATCCAGGCCGGCACGCGGCGTGTAGTTGCCGTTCAGGCCCTTGCTCTGCTTGCCCGCCGTGATCTCGGGCTTGAACGACAGCATGATGCCGGCGTCGCGCCCGAAGCGGCTCAGCGCGTCTTCGAGCGAACCCGCCGGAATGCTGTAGGCGCGCGCGGCGGCCTGGGCGTGCGCCACAACCGGCGCCATCAGGGCGGGCGCTGCGACGGCGGTGCCCAGGACGATGCGGCCGACCAGCGACGTCAGCAGCTTGCGGCGGAAAACACGATTTGACTGACGCTGGCGCGCCTGGACCGGACCCATGTACAACCCTTTCGAATGGAGGAATGGAGGAGAGATGACGTTCTTGCCCTCCTTGACCCGCGAAAAACAAAAACGGATCAGATCCGCCAGACTTTTTTTTCCGCTCAGGTGCGGGGTGCCGGTATCAGGCGGATTTCGTCCTGGCCCCAGAGGCGGGTCATGGTCTCCTTCTGCAGGTTCAACGTGGAGCCCAGGGTCTGCAGGACCTTGCCCGGGTCGTCGAGCGGGAACGACCCGGAAACCCTGAGGCCGGCAATCGCGGGGTCGCACGACAGTGATGCGCGGCTGTAGCGGCGCAGTTCGGCGATGAACGCGTCCAGGCGCATGCTGCGGGCGACGATGAAGCCTTCCGCCCAGGCGATGCGGGCCGCCTCGGCCGGAGTGGCGGGCGAGACAGCCATGTCCGTGTAGCGTGCGCAGGTACCGGCCTGCAGCACACGCGGCTGCCCTGCGGCGTCGCGCGGGCGGATTTCCACGGCACCCTGGAACACGCAGACTTCGGTATCGGCGGCGGCCTGGCGCACCATGTAGCGCGTGCCCAGCGCGTGGGCCGTGCCGTGCGTGGTGTCGACCAGGAAGGGACGCGGCGCCGGATGGGGGTCCTTGGCCGTGGTGACCAGGATCTCCCCGGACAGCAGCATGACGCGCCGCTCGACGGCATCAAAACGGATGTCCACGGCGCTGTCGGTGTTCAGCATCAGTTGCGTGCCGTCGGACAGCATCACCGTGCGCCGTTCCCCCACGGCGGTGCGGTAGTCCGCCACCCATTGGCGCCAGGGCGTGTATTCGCGTGCGGTCCACGCCAGCCCGCTGGCAAAGGCCAGCGTCGCCAGTGCCTTGATGGCGTGGCGGCGCGACCCGGTGGCCGGTGCGGACAGCGCGGCGCGCGCCAGGTTAGACGTACCGGGCAGGGCCAGCGGGTCCAGCCGGTTGCGGACGGATTCAATGCGTTGCCAGGCGCGTTCGTGATCGGGATGCTCGGCGCGCCAGTTGGCGCATGCCTGCCGCACTTGCGGCGTCGCATCGTCGGCCTGCAATTCCACCAGCCATTCGAGCGCGCGCTCGGCCACGCTGGGGGGAATGGTCGCGGCCTCGGCAGTGGCCTGGTACCAGGAAGATGTCGGCACGCGTCAGCCCGCGAACGAGAGATCGGCAAAGTAGCATTGCTGCAATCCCATGACGATGTAGCGCTTGACCGTGGGAATCGAGATGCCGAGGGCTTCGGCCACCTGTGCGTGCGTTTGTCCGTCGAGCTGCGACAGCAGGAACGCCTGCCTGACCAACGGCGGCAGGCCGTCGAGCAGTTGGTCCAGTTCCAGCAGCGTTTCCAGCAGGATGGCGCGGTCTTCGGGAGAAATCTCCACTTCGCGCGGCGCCTGTGCCAGGGCATCCAGATAGGCGCGCTCCAGTTGCTCGCGGCGCCAGTGATTCGACATCAGGTTCCTGGCCACCGTGGTCAGATAGGCACGGGGCTCGTCCAGCGTCGCGGGCATGCGCTCGCTGTTGAGCAGCCGGACGAAGGTGTCTTGTGCCAGGTCAGCCGCCTGTTCGGCACTGCCCAGACGCCTGTGCAGCCAGCCCTTGAGCCATGAATGGTGGTCGCAGTAGAGCGACTCGATGGTCGAAGGGTAAAAGGCGCCTGCCGTACTCATGATCTAGCTGTCGTCGGTCGACTACACGCAGCCTCCGGCTAGTCATGCAGCGGTATCAAGACACTCAAATGATAATCATTATTAGTAACAGAAAAGCCGGGTGACTGTCAAACAACCTTGCCGATGCATCGCCTTTGTTGCGTTGTTCGCACAAGACAGACATTTGCCGACACTTCGCAAGTGATGCGTTCGGCATCGCACGGAGGCCCGCCAAACACGGCAATGGATTTGGCCGATTTTCTTTTCGCCAATGGGAAAAATTGTTTTCTGACAAAAATGTAATGATTTTTGATTAAGAGAAAACCCTGAAAACGGTAATGGGCGTTAAAAACTTCACCTATAACTAGAGCCTACGTGTTGCGAACTGGTGTCACGCACCACGCCTCCGCCCGCTTGTGCTAGCCTGCGGGCTTTTTTTTGTCCGCATAATCATGCATTACCGCTAGTTGTTAATGCATTTCGGTTGATTTTTCCCAGTAATGAATTGTCTCGGGTGACATGGTGAAAACCCTGCCAGCGCTTTATCTTGACTATGCTGGCATATCACATACCTTGTAACCATCGCGTCGCTCGATTACGCGAACATTACGCCGAAGATTACAAACCTGTAATCATTCCGGGATTTTAAATATGGAGGAGATTTCAGATGAAACGCGAATAGCCAAATTGGCAACTGCCTGGAAACCAAGGCTGGCAAAGGGTTTCGGCGCGCATTCGGTACCTACTCGTGGTTTGAGCAATGGCGGTCCTGGCGCAAGGGTTTCAGAAGCGAAACCGGAAAGACCAAAACAACTACAAGAAAGATGACACAGGAGACACGCAAATGCTTGCGACTACCTTCAGGTTCGAATGCACGGTGCCAGTGCTTCGAGCCGCATCCCCACGACATACCGACCATTCGACATCAGGGAGCGCGCAATGACTCATGCACAGACAGGTGCCTTGCACCCCAATCCTCAGGTTTCCGATAGCAGACGCTGGTTCCAGTTGCTGGTAGGCGTGGTTTGCATGATTGCCACGGCGAATATCCAGTACGCCTGGACGCTTTTCGTTCCGGAAATCCAGGACACCTTCGGCTGGTCACGGGCGAATATCCAGATCGCCTTTACGATCTTCGTGCTGGTCCAGACCTGGCTCGCACCGATCGAAGGGTATTTCATCGATAAATTCGGCCCTCGCCTTATGGTGGCGTTCGGCGCACTTTTTATCGGCTTCGCCTGGATGATCAATTCGCAGGCCACCACGCTGATGGGTTTCTACGTCGGTGCCGCAGTAGGCGGCCTGGGCGTGGGTTCGATCTACGCCACCTGTATCAACAACGCGATCAAGTGGTTCCCGGACCGGCGCGGCCTGGCAGTGGGCCTGACGGCGGGCGGCTACGGTGCCGGCTCGGCCGCCACCATCCTGCCGATCGCCGCGATGATCGAGTCGCAGGGCTTCCAGCACACGTTCATGTTCTTCGGCATCCTGCAAGGGTCGCTGGCGTTCCTGGCGGCCTGGTTCCTGCGCGCGCCGAAGCAGAACGAAGTGAAGGCGTCCAGCAAGATCTACCAGTCGACGCGCGACTACACGCTGGGCGAGGCGCTGCGCACCAAGCTGTTCTGGCTGATGCTGGTGATGTTCGTGCTGGTGGTGACGGGCGGCATGATGGCCGTGGCGCAGCTCGGCGTTATCGCCAAGGACCTGGGCGTCAAGGAGTTCAAGGTCGACCTGTACTTCTTCACGATGGCTGCGCTGCCGCTGGCGCTGATGCTCGACCGGGTCATGAACGGCATCTCGCGACCGTTGTTCGGCTGGATCTCGGACAACATCGGGCGAGAGAAGACCATGGTGATCGCGTTCACGCTGGAAGGCATCGGGATCATCGCGCTGGGCTACTTCGGTAGCAATCCGTACGCGTTCCTGATTCTTTCCGGTGTGGTGTTCCTGGCGTGGGGTGAGGTCTACTCGCTGTTCTCTGCGCTGTCCGGCGATGCCTTCGGTACCAAGCACATCGGCAAGATCTATGGCGTGCTGTACACGGCCAAGGGTATCGGGGCGCTGTTCGTGCCGATCGGCAACCTGATGATGGAAGCCACGGGCACGTGGTCGACCGTGCTCTACACGGTGGCGACGATGGACTTGCTGGCGGCGTTCCTGGCGTTCACAGTACTGCGGCCAGTGTTCGCGAACCACGTGGCGGTATCGAAACGACGATACGCCGACGAGCAGGCGGGTGCTACGCAGGTGCCGGCGTAGGTTTCTAGCTCACCGCTTGAGTGGTTTGTTTGGCTCCCCTCTCCCGCGAAGTGGGAGAGGGGCAGGGGGTGAGGGCACAGCGGTTCAAATTGCAATCTGTTGGCAAGCAGAGCCGCTGGCCCTCACCCCCACCCCCACCCCCTCTCCCGCAGGCGGGAGAGGGGAGCAAGACCCCTCACACGCCTACAGCTTCTTCCGCGCGCTTCACGTCCGTCTTCTTGTTCCCCATCGTCAGCCGCCGGTACCTGCCCAGCGCCCACAGCGGAAAGTACGCCGTGTAGCCGTGGTACTTGAGGTGGAAGATGCGCGGAAAGCCCGGCGCGTTGTGGAACGGATGGGTCCAGAAACCGTCCTCGCCCTGCGTGCGCACCAGATAGTCCACGCCGCGCTTCACCGATCCGGATTCGTGTTCACCCAGCGCCAGCTGGCCCAGCAGCGCCCAGGCCGTGTGCTCGGCGGTGCTACCCGCGTCGTGCGTGCCGGCCAGTTCGGGGTGCTGGTAGCTGTCGTTCGTCTCGCCCCAGCCGCCGTCGGCGTTCTGCTTGCCGCGCAGCCAGTCCACCGCGCGGCGCACCAGCGGCAGCTTGCGGTCCACGCCGGCCAGCGCCAGGCCGGCCAGCACGCTCCACGTGCCATAGATATAGTTGGTGCCCCAGCGGCCCCACCAGCTACCGTCGGCTTGCTGCGTGTCGCGCAGGTAGTCGACGCAGCGTGCGCGCGACGTGGCGTCCTGCGGGCGGTTGGTGACGCCCATCGCCAGCAGCATGCGGCCCGACACGTCCTCGGTGGGCGGATCGAGCAGGGCGCCGTGATCGGCGAACGGAATCGCGTTCAGGTAGTTGCGGTCGCAATCGGCGTCGAATGCGCCAAAGCCGCCATTCTTCGACTGCAGCCCGATCGACCAGTCCAGCGCGCGGTCGACGTGCGGCTGGAACCGCGCGGTCTGTCCCGTGCGCTTGCCGTGTGCGTGCAGCATCGCCAGCACCACGGCCGTATCGTCGATATCGGGGTAGTACGGGTTCTCGTACTGGAACGCCCAGCCGCCAGGCTTTGTCCCGGGCGCCGCGTTGTGTTGCCAGTCGCCCACCAGGTCGAATTCCTGGCGTGCCGCCAGCCAGTCGTAGCCACTTGCGATGGCGGCCGTCGAACGCTCGCTGGCCGGTGCCTGCTCCAGCGCCATCAAAGCCCATGCGGTATCCCACACGGGCGACAGGCAGGGCTGGCAATACGAGATGCCGTCGTCGCGATGCACGATCAGCTTCTTCAGCGCGTCCATGCAGTCGCGCCGCATCGGATGGTCCTTGGCATAGCCTCTGAGCACCATCATCTCGTAGGCGTAGACCATGGGCGGGAAGATGCCGCCAAAGCCGTCCTCGCCGTTCATCCGCTCTTCGCTCCACCGTACCGCGCGCTCGATGGCACGGCGGCGCAGCGCGCGCGGGATCAGCGGCTCAACGTGGCGTACCACGCGGTCCAGCTTCAGGAACAGCCCCTGCAGTCCGGTCTTGCGCGGAAAGTATTCCGTCTCCAGTTCGGGCGGCGTGACAAACAGTTCCTGCACGTGCACGCCGAGCGGGTTTTTGGCCCGTGCGCGCATCGAGCACAGCACCAGCAGCGGCACCATGGTCGTGCGGGCCCAGTAGGCCACTTTATCCATATGGATCGGTGCCCAACGCGGAAACAGCACGAATTCCACCGGCATGAACGGCGTGGCGCGCCAGGGCACCTCGCCAAACGTGGCCAGCAGGATGCGCGTGAAAACGTTCGACTTCGCGGCACCGCCGCGCTGCAGGATGGCTTCGCGGGCACGCACCATGTGCGGGGCGTCGGGCGAATCGCCGGCCGCCTTCAGCGCGAAGTACGCCTTGACACTGCACGAGATGTCCACGTCGCCGCCGTAGTACAGGTCCCAGGCGCCGTGACGGTCCAGTCGCTGGAGCGCGCGCAGGTAGCGGGCCATGCGGGTTTGCAGCGCCGTGTCGATCTCGTCGACGAAATGCATCATCAAGATGTATTCCGCGGTAATCGTGGCGTCGGATTCGAGCTCGAAGCACCAGTGGCCGTCGCTGGCCTGCTTGTCCAGCAATGCGTCGCGTGCGCGGGCGAGAACGGCATCCAGATCGGACGCCGGAATTTGATGGGGTGTCATGCCTTGTTGCATGGCGGCGGACGATACCATCCACCCGCCATGTTTGCAATGTAATGCATCGGCCACTTATCCCATGGTCTTATTGTCTACATATGTCTACATGACGTCTGGAGCCTACAACCATCAACGATCCCAGCCGTTAGTGCGCTGCAGCATCGACCCTCGGCCCTGTCATCCATGCCAAGCAAACTTTCGATTCGATTCCGCCTCAACGCGGCCCTGGCCATCCTGGCCGCCCTGCTGACCCTGATCGGCATCATCGGCGTATTCGGCATGCGTGCCTCGATTGCCGATATTCGCGAGATCTACACCAACCAGCTCGCTTCCACACGATTTGTGGCGGCTTCTCAACTTAACGCTGCGGTAGTGCGCACTACGCTGGACCGCGCGGTATTCCATCCCGATTCCGGCGACGTGCCGGCCACTATCGACAAGGCGGCCGCCTATCGCGAGAAATCCGAGAAAGCCTGGAGCGCCTACCAGGCGCTGGCCAAGTCCGCCGAGGAAAAGGCGCTGTCCGACAAGGTGGAAGCGCTGCGCGGCAGGTTCTTCAAGGAAGGCGTGGAGCCGCTGGTGGCTGCGCTGCGCGCCCAGGACGCCGCCGCCATCGACGCGCAGGTGATGGCGAAGATCCCGCCGATCTTCGTGGAGCTGACGGCGGCGGTGAACGCGCTGGAGCGCAACCAGAGCGATCAGGCGCAGGCCATGTACGAACACGCCACCGAGCGCTCGCAGCGCTTCCTGTGGATGGTGGTGGGTGCCATCGGCATCGGTATCGTCGGCGCGCTGCTGTGCGCCATCGGCTTGCGCCGCGCGATTTCCGAGCCGCTCGTGCGCATGCTCGAAAGCTTCGGCCGGATTTCGCAGGGCGACCTGACAGAGCGGATCCGCACGACCAGCCAGGACGAGATGGGTGACCTGACGCAGGGCCTGGGGAAAATGCAGGCGGGCCTGATCGAGGCGATCCAGACCATGCGCGGCGGCAGCGATGCCATCGCCACGGCCACGCGCCAGATCGCGGCGGGCAACCTGGACCTGTCGCAACGCACCGAGCAGCAGGCCAGCGCGCTACAGGAAACCGCCGCCAGCATGGAGGAACTGACTGCCATCGTGCGGCAGAACGCCGAGAACGCGCATCAGGCCAACGAACTGGCCACCGCGGCGTCGGCCACCGCATCGCGCGGCGGCGAAGACATGCGCAACGTGGTGTCCACCATGAGCGGCATCCAGCATGCATCGCGCAAGATTGGGGAGATTACGGCGGTCATTGAAGGCATTGCGTTCCAGACCAACATCCTCGCGCTGAACGCGGCCGTGGAAGCGGCGCGCGCTGGCGAGCAGGGCCGTGGTTTCGCGGTGGTGGCGGGCGAGGTGCGCGAACTGGCACAACGCTCGGCATCGGCAGCCAAGGAAATCGTGCAACTGATCAATGACACCGTGAGCCAGGTGGAAGCTGGCACGCAGCAGGTGGACAAGGCCGGCACCACGATGCAGGACCTCGTGCAGGCCGTGGGCCGAGTCACGTCGATCATGGGCGAGATCAGCACGGCGTCGCGCGAGCAGAGCGCCGGCATCGAGCAGGTGGGCAAGGCCGTGACGCAGATGGACCAGATGACGCAGCAGAACGCCGCGCTGGTGGAAGAGGCTGCCGCGGCCGCCCAGGCGCTGGAAGAACAGGCCGATGTGCTGCGCGCGTCGGTGTCGTCGTTCCAGGTGCCGGCGGCGGCCTGACGGCCGTTGCCTCAGGCGAGCGGCACGAAACGCAGCCGCTCGTCGTCAAGCCGCCCGTGGAACATCTCCGCCGGGCGCACCCACGGCGACGTGTCGTGCGGCCAGATATGGACGTACACGGTCAGCACTTCGTCGTGCTCGCTGTGCTTGGCTTCAAAGATGCGCCGGTACAGGCCGCCCTTGTAGTGGCGATGGGTGGCCAGCTTCAGTGCCTCGGCCTCGCTGGCTACCTTGTAGCGCGGGGTCTTGCCCTCGCCAAACGCGCTGACCAGCGCAAACGCTTCGGTAATGGCGGTGATGTCGGAATCTTGCATGGGGCGGTGTATTGCGGTGTTTCGCGGAAGAAGGGCCGCCATTCTAGCCCCAGCAGTCAGATTGCCTGCTGCCGCGTCAGCCGCGCACGGCAATGGATGCACGCATCGCGCACCATGAAGTTCACCAGCGTGGGCGATACGCCAAGCTGCGACGCGATGTCCTTCTGCGCCATGCCCTGCACGCGGCACATCTCGAACGCGCGCTGCGTGCGCTCGGGCAATTCGGCCAGCGCCCCGGCCAGCGCGCACAGCGCCTGCCTGCCAATGACGATCAGGTCTGGCGACGTAGCCAGCGACGCGGCATCCATGCCCTCGTCCTCGGGGGCCATCCATTTCTGTTCCAGCGCCTGGCGGCGGTAGGTGTCGATGGCCAGGTTGCGCACTACCTGGAACAGGTAGCTGAGCCGGCAGCGGATAGCGCCGTCGTCGGTGGCGTCGCGCAGTCGCAGGAAGGCGTCCTGCACCACGTCCTCGGCCATGTCACGCGAACCGACGATGCGCGCGGCGGCGCCCACCAGCGCGCGACGGTTCTCCATGAACAGCCCAAGCAGCGTCTCTCCGCCCATGGGCGGCGCCGGGCGGTTGCCAATTTCTGTAGCGGGAATCACGGGGGCGGCTCCATTGAGCATTACGTTGATGTAATGCGGAGCACGTACGTTAATAAGAATGAGAATGAGTGTCAATTAACTAAAAAGTAACCCTGTTGTTACTATAGGTGCAATTTTTGTCACAGTTTCAGGATGTGGGAGCTATTAAATTTCACGGCACGTCGCTCGTCTTAAGCGCGGATTAAGACGCGGCCGGCGGACTAAATATCCAGAAGGCCCATTCGTCTTGGCTTAGATGGACGTTCGAAACTTGACCTTCGCCGCGATGTGGATCCCAAGGCAACTGCCCAGCCCGGTGCCTCAGGTGGCGCTTTGGCAACTCGATCTGGAAGCCCCCAGCAGTGGGGAGATGGCGACGGACTGCCTAAGCGCCGCCGAGCGCGCGCACGTCGCCGCGCTACGCCGGCCGGCCGACCGGCAGCGCTTTGCCGCCACGCGCACCGCATTGCGCCGGTTGCTGGGGCAGGCGCTTGGTTGCGCGCCGGAAGCGCTGATGCTGGAAGCCGGGCCGCACGGCAAGCCGGTGCTGTCGATGCCGGGGGCGCCGGCCTTCAACGTGTCGCACGCGGGCGATCACGCCTGGATTGCGCTGACGCAGGCCCATCCGGGCGGTGGTGAACAGGTGGGCGTTGATATCGAATGGATGGACCCGGCGCTGGACCGCGACACGCTGCGCGGCATGGCCGAGCACTGCCTGACGCCGCGCGAGCGTGCCTGGCTGGAATCGCTGCCGCCACAGGCGTGGCGGCACGGGTTCTTCACACTCTGGACTGCCAAGGAAGCCTTGCTGAAGGCGCTGGGCGTTGGCATTGCCGATCACCTTCAGCATGTGTCGGTGGTGCCTGGCGCCGACGGCGCTGTGCGCCGCCACGCCGTGCTGCCCGAGCCGGGGCAGGGCGCCGCGCCGATGGCCGCGCATGCGGCCGCGCTGGCGCGGATCCAGCTCTATGGGCTGCAGGCGCCCGCCGGCTACGCGGCCGCAATGGCCTGGCTGCCGCCGGCCTGAACCGGTTGCGCGGTCCAGCCGCGTCCCGGGTGCAGTGCGTCGTGAATGGCGCCCGCGATTTCCTCGGCGCGCGTCGGCAGCACCGACAGCAGCGTATCGCTGAGGCCATGGCTGCTCTGGCAGAAGCCCTGCAGGTACACCGGCACGGCCAGTTCCGGCGCGGTTTGCACGCGATAGTTGCGATCCACCGAGAAGTCGCCCAGATAGCCAGCCAGCGGCGCCAGCAGGCGGCGATGGCTTTCGCGCTCGTATCCGGTGGCCAGCACCACGGCATCGTAGCGGCGGGTCTCGCAATCGGCGGTGGCCGCCGTGCTGGGCGCAGTGCTGGCAATCGTCAGCTCCACGCCGTGGGCGCCTCCATGGGCGGCCTGCACGGCCTTGCACGTCAACAGGTTCACGCGGAACTGGCCGCTGACCTTCTGGCGGTACAGCATCGCGTAGATGCGCTCGATCAGGTCGGCGTCGATCACCGAGTAGTTGGTGTTCAGGTATTCGTCGATCAGGTGGTCGCGGCCGGCCTGGGTCTGCTCGAACACCACGTCGGTGTAGGCCGGCGCGAAGATCTCGTTGACGAACGGGCTGTCGTCAGCCGGCTTCAGCGCCGCGCCGCGCACCAGCCAGTCCACCTTGGCCGACGGATAGTTGTCGTGCAGGTCGATAAACGCCTCGGCCGCGCTTTGCCCGGCGCCGATCACGGCGATGCGCATCGGCTTGCCCTCTGCGCACGGCTGCTTGAGGATCCAGTTCAGGTAGCCGCTGTGATGGCTGATGCGCGCATCGTCGCGCACGCCGGCAAACGCTTCCGGAATGCGCGGCGTGCCACCCGTGGACAGCACCACCGACCGCGCCACGCGCACGCGCTCGCGGCCCTGGGCGTCCACCGACACCACGCGCACGCGGTCGATGCGGCCGCCATCGGCCTTGCCATCGGGCTCGATGCGCTGCACGCTCTCGCCGTTGCTGCACTGGCTGGCGAAGTGGCTGGCCGTCCAGCGCAGGTAGTCGTTGTACTCCATGCGGCTGGGGTAGAACGTGCGCAGGTTGATGAAGTCCACCAGGCGCCCGTGGCGATGCAGGTAGTTCACAAAGCTGTACGGGCTGGTCGGATTGCGCATCGACACCAGGTCTTTGAGGAACGAGATCTGCATCTCGCTCTGGGACACCAGCGTGTTGCCGTGCCACTGGTAGTGCTGCTGCTTTTCCAGGAAGTGGGCGTCCAGCGGGCGGCCGGCGCCAGCCTGTTCCTGCAGCGCGATGGCCAGGGCCAGGTTGGACGGCCCGAAGCCGATGCCGATCAGGTCGTGGACGGCGGGAGAGATGTCGCGAAGCGTCATGGGTTCGGTCCTAAGCTGAAGTCGGAAGGAGGGAAGGGGCACGCCCCTTCGGTACGGATAGGTCAGGCGCGCGGTGCGTCGGGCGTCGAGGGTGCCGCCGGGGCCGGCAAGAGCAGGTGTTCGCCGAAGAACCGCTCGCGCAGCAGCATCACCAGCATGGCGCGCTTGTGCGGGAAGTCGAATTCCTTGATCTTCGAGAAGCCTGCCTTGTCCAGGTTGGCGATCTGGCGCACGTGGTCGGCGCGCGGCTCTCCCACGATGCGCTGCGTGCGCGAATCGTCCAGGAACTGGAAGTGCTGGATAGCCGGAAACCACGCGGTCAGGAACGCCTTGCCCCGGAACGCCGGCTCACCGATCAGCACGTGCCAGCCACGGTCGTGGTCCTGCGCGTCGTAGAACGGGGCGATGCGGTTTTCCTTGGCCCAGTACACCTCGAAGTAGCCGAACGGCTCGTCGTCGAACGCCGCAATCAGCGGCAGCATGTGCGGATCGTCGATCAACCCCTGCAGGTACGCGCGATGCTTGGCCTCGTCGCCTTCCTCGTTCCAGAAGTAGGCCACGTCGGGGTCGTTCATCCAGCGGTGCAGCAGCGGCAGGTCGCGCTCCAGCTCGGCCGCGCGCAGCGTCAGCGTCTTGCCAAGCCAGGGGATATGGCGCGCGTACACCACGCCGGCCGGCTTGGGCGGGCGCAGCGGATGGCGGCTGGCACCGGTCATCGTGTACTGCAGCGGATAGGCGCCGGCCGACGCTGCCATGTACAGCTCGGCACGCTGCCACAACTGGCTGGCCTGCGCCACGTTGGCGCGCGTCAGCACGCCAGCGTCCTGCAGCCGGCGCGTGGCGGCGCGCGATTCCACCTCAACGCGCAGCGTGTATGGCGCGCCGTGCGCGAACGCGGCGTCCAGCGCGGCCATCGTGGCGTGCGCCAGTGCCTGGCTGTCGGCATCGCCGTCCAGCAGGCGCAGCGTGGCGCCGTCGTACGAAAAACGGGCCGGCTGGTGGCCGTCGCGCGTGACGGTCAGCACATTGCCGTCGAGGCGGCTTTCGCAGCGCAGCGCGGGCTGGGCGGCGAAGGACAGGTGGCGTGAGAAAGGCGTGAGCTGAGTCGGCATATGGGTGTGTTCCTGACGATGCGTTGTTGTTGTCGTGACGATGCAGGGCGCGCCGAATTTAGATGGCGGCTGCCAGTTGCTCGTGGGCTTTGCGGGCGTACATCGCACCGGCCAGCGCCCGCGCGATGTCTTCGTGCGCCTGCGCTGCCTCGGCCACGATGTTGCCCATGCGCAGGAACTCGTGGACCATGCCCGCGTACTCCCGCACCGTCACGGGCACGCCGGCATCGGCCAGCTTGCGCGCATAGGCGTGGCCTTCGTCGCACAGCGGATCACACTCGGCCAGCACGATCCAGGCCGGTGCCACGCCCCGATGATCGGACGCGCGCAGCGGCGCGAAGCGCCAGTCCTGACGGTCTTGCGCATCGCGCAGGTACTGGTTGTAGAACCAGTCGATGGTCTCGGTATCGAGCAGATGGCCTTGCCCGTATTGCCGATGAGATGGGCTATCCGTGTCGCCGCCCAGCCCCGCGTAGCAGAGCACCTGCAGGCACGGCTGCGGCAGGCTTGGATCGTCGCGTGCGGCCAGCGCCAGCATGGCGCTGAGCGTGCCGCCCGCGCTGTCGCCGCCCACGGCGATCCGTGTAGGGTCGAGCCCCAGCGCGGCGGCGTGCGTGCCAAGCCAGGCGAGTGCATCGATGGCGTCGTGCGCGGCAGTCGGGAATTTGTGCTCCGGCGCCAGACGGTAGGCCACCGATATCACCGCGCAGGGCGTTCGTGCGGACAGCGCGCTGCATAGCGAGGTGTGGGAGTCGAGGCTGCCCACCGTGAAGCCGCCGCTGTGAAAATGCAGCAGCACCGGCAGGGCAGGGCCGTCGCCACGTGCGCGCGGCGCATACAGGCGCGCATCGATGTGCGAGCCGTCGCGCGTGGCGATTTGCAGCGCTTCCACGCGCGCCAGCGGTTCGGGCGGCAGATCGAGCGCGGTGGACGCCTCGTCGAATTCGCGCCGCGCCTGCGCGGGCGTCAGTTCATGGATGACCGGGCGTTTGCCCGTGGCGGTGGCAATCTCCACCATGTCCAGCAGGGCTTCGAGGTCGGGATGCAGCGGCATTGGCGCGTCTCCGGTGTAGGTAGGTCAGGCGGCGGAGGCCACTGCCAGCGGCGATGGCGTGGTGGGCGTGGCATGCGCAGCGTGCGATGCCGAATCGGCCACGATCTGCCCGTTCTCGATCTTGATCATGCGGTCGGCCAGGTCGAAGTAGCGGTCGTCGTGCGAGATCACCAGCACGGCCTTGCCCTGCGCGCGCAGTTCCGGCAGCACTTCGCGATAGAAGATGTCCTTGAACAGCGGGTCCTGATCGGCGGCCCATTCGTCCAGGATCAGCACCGGGCGCCGCTCCAGGCAGGCCACGATCAGCGCCAGCCGCTTGCGCTGGCCTTGCGACAGCGCCTGCGTGGTGAAGCGTCCGTCGCGCACGGCCACCTTGTGGCCGAGCTGGAAGCGCTGGATCAGGTGATTGGCCAGCGCCTCGTCCTGCGGGTCGTGGGCCAGCAGCGTGTCGAACAGGTGAAAGTCCGAGAACACCGCCGAGAACAGCGCGCGGTAGTCGGCCAGGTGCGCCGCATCGGCGGCCTTGCCGTTGTGCAGCAGGTGACCGGCCAGCGGCGGATACAGCCCGGCGATCAGCTTGGCCAGCGTGGTCTTGCCGCTGCCGTTGCCACCCACCAGGAACACGATTTCGCCGGCGTGCAGCGTCAGATCGACCGGACCCAGCGCGAAGAAGCTGTTCTCGGCCTCGTGGAAGTAGCGATGGCTGGCACCGTCCAGCGCCACCGAAGCAAACGGCGTGCTGGCCGTGGCGCGCGGCGGCGCCTCGGGGTCGGCATCGGCGCCCAGCGCCTCGATGCGGGCATAGGCCACGCGCCCCATGCTCAGCGCCGGCAGCGCGTTGAGCAGCGACTCCAGCGGCGACATGATGTACAGGAACATGATCGTGAAGCCGGTCATCACGGCCGGGTCCAGCGGCGTGGCGCGCGGAAAGAACAGCACGCCGCCGATCACCGCGAAGAACAGGAAGCTGCCAAAGCCCAGCGCGACGAAGAAGATCGACAGGCCGCGCGTGCGCGCGCTGCGTACCGCTTCGAGCGTGGCGCCCAGGCTGTCACGCAGAAAACTCTGCTGCTTGCCGTGGTTCAGCTTCAGTTCGCGCGCACCGGACACCAGCGCCTTGAACTGCCCGTGCAGCGCGTCCTGCGCGGCGCCCGCCTTCTTCAGGTGCACCAGCGCGCGCCGGTGGTTCAGGTGGTAGACCCACGAGCCGATGCCAAGGATGGCGCACGCGATGCCGAACGTCGGCAGCGACAGCCAGGCCAGGTAGCCCAGGCAGCCCAGCACGACCATGGCGTTGGTCAGCACCACCGGAATCACGGACAGGCCATTGGCCACGTGCTGGCTGTCATCGGCCAGCGCGGCCTGCACGCGTGCATTGCCGGTCTGTTCGATATGCGGATAGGGGGCGCCGATAAAGCGCTCGCAGATCTGTGCGCGAATGCGGGCCAGTGCACTCTGGCTCACGCGTACGAACAGCGTGGACGCCAGCGTACGGCACGCCAGCACGGCGATTGCCAGCGCCGCGAACGGCAAGGCGAGCCGGGGCGCGTCGGCGCCTTGCGTGGCCAGCACGCGGTTGATCAGGGCGACCATGCTCACGGCACAAAGGCCGGCGGCAAGGCTGGCAGCAGCGGCCAGCACGATGGTCATGCGCAGTTTGCGCGGCAGGGAGGCGATTAGCGACATGCGGACGAGGGGTAAGGGCGGATCCTGTCCTGAAAGACGCGTGGCCCCGGCGGAAAGTTAATTTCCTGCGGCCCTGGCTCGTCATGCGTAATGGGCCAGTCGTGCCGCCGGAAACCCGGGCGCGCCACTGGCCCCGATCCCCGATTTCGCCCGGCCATCCACCCGCATGCTCGACTTTCTTGCCCCTTTCTTCACTGGCCCGCTGCGACCCTTCGGCGACCGCCTGCACGCCGGCGGCGTGCCGACCACGCACGCAGCATGGTCGGCCGAGGCACTGGCCCGCTGCGCGCGGACGATGGCTTGCGACGACCCCCGCGCGCTGGCGGCGGCCTGGTTTCGGGATTACACGAAGGCGGTGTTGCCAGGTGCGCTGGTCGCCGCCACGGTATTCCGGCGCCGGCTGCCGTTCGACACGGCCGGCATCGAGATCGGCGACGACGGCCTGCTCGCCGCGCTACGTCTGGTCGATGTGGGAAAGAGTACGGAAGAGAGCCTGCCGGCGCTGCTGTCACCGCTGATGGATGTGCACCTGCCGCAGTTGGTGGAGGCGCTGTTGGTGGCGAGCCGCGCATCGCAGCGGCTGCTGTGGTGTACGGGCGGCGTCTCCGCGCACGGCATTGCCCGCCAGCTCGCCGCGCATCCGGCGCTTGGCGCCGAACGCCGTGCGGAATTGCTGGCGTGGATCCGCAACGGCGTATCGGCCGATGGCTACCAGAATCCGCTGCACGGTGCGTTCCGACCCGGCACGGAACCGGAGACGCCCGGCGTGGCGCCGGTACGGCGCGTCTGCTGCCTTAGCTATCGCCTGCCCGGCGAAGGGCATTGCGGCACGTGTCCGCGCGTGGCGGCTATCGCTGCGCGCCGCGAGCGCGCCACTGACGCCACAGCCACCACGCCGTAACGCCCACGGGCACGCCCAGGCCGACCCAGCACAGTGCGTCCCAGGCGCCATCGCCAAAAATGCCGGCGGCCAGGCCGCCCAGCGACAGCACGCCCAGCAGCGCGGGCATCGGCCAGGTATCGTCGATCAGCTTCATGCCTGGTCTCCGGACAGTTGCGGCGGCAGCGTCGAGCGCGCGTCCTCGCGGCTGCGGCGCGGGCGCTTGAGCCAGAAGATGAAGCCCGTCACCGTGGCACCGGCCGTGATAAGGGTCAGCAGCGCCCACAGGATCTGCAGCGGACGGCCCGCGTAGTCGCCAAAGTGGAATGGTGCCGACAGCAGCAGCACCTGCAGATACCATGGCATGCCGCGCACGGCGGCCACGCTGCCGTCACCGGCATCCACCAGCACGATCGCGTAGACGCGCTTCTGCAGTTCGGTATGGCCACGCAGCACCACACCATAGTGGCGGCCCGTGGAAAACTCGGTATTCGGATAGAACACAAAGGCCGCGTCCTTGCCCGGCACGGCCTGGTTGGCGGCCGCCAGCGCGCGGTCCACCGGCACCAGCGACGGCGGCGTCGGCCCGGGCAGCGTGGCAATCAGGTGCTGCAGCTCGGTCTTCTGCCAGACGCCGATGATCAGCGGCGAAAACGACAGGAAGGTGCCGGTCAGGCCCACCACCAGCGCCCACACCATCACGACGATGCCGAACAGGTTGTGCAGGTCGGCCTGCACGATGCGCACCGGCTTGCCAAAACGCACCAGCCCGAAGGCCAGCTTGCGCATGAACGGGCCATACACCACCAGGCCGCTGATCAGGCTCAGCGTGAACAGCACGCCGATTAAGCCGATGAAGAACTGGCCCGGTAGCCCCAGGAACAGGTTCAGGTGCAGCTTGAGGATAAAGCCGCTGAAGGTCTCGCCCGGCGGCCCCGGCTTGCGCGTGGCGCCCGTGGCGGCATCGAACTGCGTGGTGGTGCCATTGCGCAGCTTGGGCTCGCCCGCCGGCCCCACGCGCACGCCCACGGCGTCGGCATCGTCATCGGCGAACGAGATCGATTTGGTGACCTGGCCCGGATGGGCAGCCTGCGCGGTATCGACCAGCGACTGCAGCGACGGACGCTCGGCCGGCAAGGCCACGGTGCGCTCGGCGGCTACCTGGCCGTGGTGTTCCTGGCCCAGCAGCGCGTCGATGTCCTCGTGGAAGATCAGCAGCAGGCCGGTCACGCACAGCACCAGCAGGTTCAGCGTGCAGAGCAGGCTGGTCCATCGGTGGATCGCGTACCAGATGCGTAGCGTGGGGGCTTTCATGTTCTTGTACTCCTGCAAAGCAAAACGGCCCGCCCCGGATTGCGGGCGGGCCGTCAGGTGCTGCTTACCAGCGGTAGCTGGCCGTGCCGATGATGGTGCGGCGGCGGCCGTAGTAGCAGTTGGTCGCGCTGTCGCACGCCGCCACGTAGGTCTTGTCCAGCAGGTTGTTGATGTTCAGGCGCAGCGTGTAGTGCTTGGCAAACGTATAGCTCGCGGCCAGGTCGAACAGCGTGAACGACGGCACCGTCGTCACGTTGGTCTGGTCGTAGGTCTTGCTCACGTAGCGCACGCCACCGCCCAGCCACACCCCTTGCAGGAAGCCGAAGTCGCTGCCCAGGCGGTAGTCCGCCCACAGCGAAGCCATGTGCTTCGGAATGTACTGCGGCGTCTTGCCTGCGTTCGGCGCGGCCGGGCCGGCTTCGGTCACTTCGGCATCGGTGTAGGTGTACGACGCCAGGACGTTGAAGTTCGGCGTCACAGCCCACGTGCCTTCCAGTTCCACGCCACGCGACCGCACTTCACCGATCTGCGAGAACTGGCCCAGAACCGGCGACGTGGTCAGCACGTTCTGCTGCGTCAGGTTGAACAGCGACAACTGCGCAAAGCTGCGGCTGCCCACCGGCTGGAACTTCAGGCCGGCTTCGTACTGCTTGCCGGTGGTGGGCTTGGGCGAACCGCCGCCATACAGCGTGGTGGCGCCGGTCGGCTCGAACGACGTCGAGTACGCGAAGTACGGCGACAGTCCGTACGGGCCTTCCCACAGCACGCCGGCACGGCCGGTGAACTTGCCGTCGTTGGTGCCGGTGTTGGCCACGGCGTTGGTGGCGATGGTACGCGTATCGGTATCGACGCGCGCCTTGTCGTAGCGGCCGGCTGCCTGGAACACCAGGCGGTCTGCCACGCGCAGCATGTCCTGCAGGTAGAAGCCGATCTGGCTGCGGCGCACGTCGCTGTCGGTCTGGTAGGCCGTCCGCACGAAATTGCCGTAGACCGGATTGAAGACGTTCAGCGCCGGCTCGGTGGTCGCCGTGCTGATGCCGTTGGCCGGCGTTACCGCGGTCTGGCCCAGCAGGCGGTCGAAATGCGAGTACGTGTAGTCAACGCCGGCCAGGATCGTGTGGTCAAACATGCCATGCTTGACCTTGACCTGTGCCTGGTTGTCCACCGTGAACACATCGAACGATTCGGTCGAGCGCAGGCCCAGGCGGCGCAGCAGGTACGGGCCATTCGGCGGGTTGGCCACCAGGCCGCTGTTGCTGCCGATGTTCTCGTAGCTCACGTACTGGTGCGCGTAGCGCAGGTTCTGGCGCAGCGTCAGCGTCTCGTTCACGCGGTGCGAGAACTCGTAGCCGGCGATGTACTGCTCGCGCTTGAAGCGGTCAAAGCCCGGTTCGCCCGTGAACAGGCTGGTCGGGATCTTGGAACCGTTGGCCAGCGGCGTGATGGTGCCCAGCGCCGGCAGGAAGTTGGCGCTGTTGCCGGCGTTGTCGTGATAGATCTGCGTGTAGAGCGTGAAATTGGTGTCCGCGCTCGGGCGCCACGTGATCTGCGGCGCGATGAACAGGCGGTCGTCGCCGGCCTTGTCGGTCTGCGTGCCGCTGTCGCGTGCCAGCGCGGTCAGGCGGTACAGCACCTTGCCGTCCTGGTCCAGGGCGCCGGTGAAGTCACCCGATACTTCCTTGCGGTCGTAGTTGCCGAAGCTCAGGTTGATCTCGTTCGACGATTCGGCCTGCGGACGCTTGCTGACCTGGTTCACCAGGCCGCCCGGCGACGTCTGGCCATACAGCACCGACGACGGCCCGCGCACGATGTCCACGCGCTCCAGGCTGTACGGATCGATGTCCCAGTAGCCGTAGCCACCCGACCATGGCAGCTTCAGGCCGTCCAGGTACTGGCCGTTCTGCGCCGCGTTGAAGCCGCGGATGTAGAACGTGCCGCGCCGGGTGTCGACGATCGGCTGGGTACGCACGCCGGCGCTGTAGCGCAGCGATTCCTCGATGCTGGTCGAGCCCTGGCTGCGGATCTGGTCAGCGGTGATCACGCTGATCGACTGCGGCGTGTCCTCGATCGGTACGTCGGACTTGGTGCCCGACGTCGATTTCTTGCCAACCGGGCCGTAGTTCTCGGCCACGGTGTCGGCGCGCACGCTGACGGTCGGCAGCGTGGCCTCGCCGGTGGCTGCCGGCGTGGCGGTCTGCGTGGTGGTCTGCGCATATGCAGCCTGCATCGATACGGCCAATGCCAGCGCGGTCAGCGCGAACGCTTGACGGCTCCCCTGGGTCTGGGCAGACCCGCCGTTTTTACCCCTTTTCATATTTCTCCTGTTTTCTGCAGTTTTTCTGATGGCGCCCGACATTCTAAATACAAATAATTCGCATTTCCATGACAAGGGTGTTGCACTTTACCTACGTCGGGAGGGTTGCGGGCCGAGTGTCCACGGCGGCCGCAGGGGATTGGCGGTCGCGTGAATTCCCCGTGTCAGTGGCGAGCTGTTGGCCAATATCGGCCAGCAGCCGGGCATCGCGGACGATTGCATGGTGGTCGACGCCATCGAGCGCGGCCTCGCGCCACGGCGCTCCCTGCCAGCCGGCGAGTCGCGCGATGGCGTCATCCCGACCCGTACGCCACCACACAGAGCGTGGCGCCTGCACGACAGGTATGGCGGATTCGCGTGCCACAAGCGCCCCGAGCCGATGCGCGGCGACGAACATCTGCGCCAGTTCGTCGGCGCCAAGGCCCGCCGAAGGCGCGCGTGTTGACCCCACAAGCGGCGCCAGCAATGCGCTGACGCTGGCGGTATCGGGGGCCTGGGCGGTGCTATCAGGCACCGTCAGCGGACCCGCGCCCGGCAGCAGCTGCGCGGCAAACTCGGCCAGGGCAGCTGGCCAGCCCGCCCGGTTGGCGTCAGCGACGCTCTCCGGGACGAATGGATCGACCAGACCGAGCCACTGCACGGTCTGCCCCTGCGCTTCGAGTTCGCGGGCCATCCACGTCGCCAGCGTGGCGCCCAGCGACCAGCCCAGCAGCAGGTACGGGCCCTGCGGCTGCGCCGCGCGCCATTCGCGCACGTAGTCGGCGGCAATGGCGGCCAGCGAGCCGTCCTGCCAGGCCGGATCGACCAGTGCACGGGACTGGAAGCCATACACGGTGCGCTGGCTGCCTAGCTGCGCGACGATGGCGTCGTAGTCGAACAGCGTGCCCAGCGCCGCGTGCACGCAGGCCACGGGCGGTAGCGTGCCACCGGCCGGGCCTTGCGCCAGCACGCGCAGCGCGGCCGGCGGGGCGGCGGCTGGCGTGCCATCGGCCGCGTCATCGGGCAGCAACTGGCCGATAGTCGGCGTGCGCATCAGGTCACGCAATTTGAGGTCGATTCCCAGCGCCTTGTTGGCCCGCACGCGCGAAATCACCTTCAGGCTCAGCAGCGAATCGCCGCCAAGCGTGAAGAAGTTGTCGTCCAGACCCACGCGCTCCACGCCCAGTACGTCCTGCCACACCCCGGCCAGCCAACGCTGCGCCTCGCTGCGCGGCGCAACATAGCGGTCGGCGTGATCGGCCTCCGGCGCGGGCAGCACACGGCGGTCGAGCTTGCCGTTGGGCGTGAGCGGCAGGGCGTCGAGCACCACGAAGGCAGCCGGCACCATGTAGTCGGGCAGTTCGGCGGCCAGGGCGGTGCGGACGGCCCGGACATCGACCGTGGCGCCGTTGGTCGGCACCACGTAGGCGGCCAACCGCGCACCGGAAGGCCCTTCGACGGCCAGCACGGCCGCTTCGGCCACGTTTGGCTGGGCGGCGATACGGGCTTCGATTTCACCGGGTTCGATCCGGAAACCCCGGATCTTGAGCTGCTGGTCGATGCGGCCCAGGTATTCAAGCTGGCCATCGGGCAGCCAGCGTGCGAGGTCGCCGGTGCGGTACAACCGGGCGCCGTTGTCGGCAAACGGGTCAGGGATGAAACGCTCGGCAGTCATGCCGGGGCGGTTCAGGTAGCCACGTGCCAACCCTTCGCCACCGATGTACAACTCGCCAGCCACGCCGGGCGGCACGAGGTTGAGTTCGGCGTCGAGCAGATAGCAGCGGCGATCGCCCACCGGGCGGCCGATCGGCGCGTACGTGCCGGCAAAATCGGCACCCGGCGCATCGGCGCGCACCTTCCAGACCATCGGCGTGACCACGGTTTCGGTCGGGCCGTAGCCGTTGATATAGGTCTGTGCCCCCAACGCCCGACGGGCCTGGGCGAAGCCGGCACGCGACATCGCCTCGCCACCGAACGAGTACAGCGATACCGGCGGATGCTGGCCGGTCTGCTCGCAGTACTCGGCCAACTGGCGCAGGTACGCGGGCGGGAACCCGGCGTTGGTGACGCCGTGCCGGGCCATGGCCGAAGCGGCCTGCTCGGGCGTCCACAGTGCATCGTCGCGCAATACCAGCGAACCGCCGCAAGCCAGCGCGCTGAGCCAGCGCTCGTGGGCGCCATCGAACGCGAACGACAGGAAATGCAGTTCGCGCGAATGGGTGCCCATCTCGTAGGCATCGATAGTGGCCGCAATATGCATCGCCAGCGGTCCATGGGCCACGCAGACGCCCTTGGGGCGTCCGGTGGAGCCCGAGGTGTAGATCACGTAGGCCAACTGGTCCGGATGCACGGCGACCTCGGCCAATGGCGCCACGTCGGCCGGGACCATGTCGAGCGTGAGCACGGGCAGGGCGGCCGGGGCGGGCAGGCTGTCGAGCAAGGCCGGCTCGGTCACCAGCAGACGGATTGCGCTGTCGTCGAACAGATAGGCCAGACGGTCCTTGGGATAGGCCGGGTCGAACGGTACGTAGGCCGCCCCGGCCCGCATCACAGCCAGCAATGCGACGACGATGTCGGGCGAGCGGGACAGCGCGATGCCGACGCGGTCGTCCGGGCCGATGCCACGTGCGTGCAGCACGGCGGCCAGGCGGTCGGCGCGGTTCAGCAGGTCGCCGTACCGCAGCGTTTGCTCGCCGCAGATCACGGCCACGGCATCGGGCTGCGCGGCAGCATGGCGGGCGATATGGGCGTGCACCGGCAGGCCGTCGGCGGCGGGAATCTCGCCCTGACCCAGCGCCAGCAGCGCGCGGCGCTCGTCGGGGCTCAGCAGGCCGAGTTCGCCGACGGTTTGCGCCGTGCCGACCGACGCCAGCAGCGCCATCATCTGCGCGCAAATCCGCTCCACCTGCGTGGCGTCGAATGCGCGCCGCATATAGGTGAAGCTGAGCCGCAGCGTCTGCCGCAGGCTGACCTCGACGTCCATCTCGTATTCGGTCAGGCCCGTGCTGCCTTGCGTTTCCAGGCGCAGGCCGCTGCGCGTGGCCGAGTCCAGCGCGTCTTCGAGCGGGAAGTTCTCGAACACGAGGATGCTGTCGAACAGGCGCTGGCCGGCCTGGCCGCCCCAGCGCTGGATGTCCGAGAGCGGCGTGTGGCCGTGCTCGCGCGCCGACAGGTTGAACGACTGCAGTTCGCGCAGCCAGTCGCCCACGTCCTGCCCCGCGCTCGGCGTAGCCAGTACCGGCAGCGTGTTGATGAACAGCCCCAGCATCTGCTGGGCGCCCGGCACCTCGGCCGGGCGGCCGGCCACCGTGGCGCCAAATGCCACGCGCTGCTGGCCCGTATATCGCTGCAACAGCAGCAGCCACGCAGCTTGCACCACGGTATTGATCGTGACCTTCTGCGCGCGGGCGTAGGCCGCCAGGCGCTCGGTCATCTCGGCGCTGCAGGC
Source organism: Cupriavidus pauculus (assembly GCF_022179805.1). Lineage (GTDB taxonomy): Bacteria > Pseudomonadota > Gammaproteobacteria > Burkholderiales > Burkholderiaceae > Cupriavidus > Cupriavidus pauculus_E. The sequence goes on from NZ_BPUO01000005.1 coordinate 447,626, forward strand.
ATGCTGCAGCAGGCCGTAGCCGTCACCGCTGGCCGGCGTCGGCAGTGTCTCGGCCAGGCGCGTCGGGGTGTCGAAGCCCGCTAGCGCACCAGACCAGAACGATTGGGCGGCATCGGCGTCGCGCGTCTGCAGCCAGCCGATATAGTCGGCAAAGCGGCCTTCCGGCGCGGCCACGTGCTGGCCGGCATAGCGCTGGAGCACTTCGCCCAGCAGTTGCGACGTGCTCCAGCCGTCCACCAGCAGATGGTGCACGGTCCACACGAGGTGATGGCGCGCAGCACCGGTGCGGACCAGCGCCAGTCGCATCAGCGGCGGCCGTTCGAGATCGAAGCCACGCGCCAGTTCGGCGGCGGCCAGCGCGTCGAGCGCTGCCGGCACTGATTCGGCATCGTGCCCGGTCCAGTCGTGCGCATCGAACGGTAGCGGCACGTCGTGCGCCACCCATTGCAACGGCTGGTCGCCGCGCGGAATGAAGCCCGTGCGCAGCGTGTCGTGGCTGGCCAGCGTGTCGCGCCACGCCTGCACGAAGCGCTCGGGTTCGAGCCCGTCGATGTCGACGCGCAACTGGTTGATATAGGCATTGCCGGCATCGGCACGCGCCACGCTGTGGTACAGCATGCCGGCCTGCATCGGCGACAGCGGATAGATGTCCTGCACCTGCGCGGCTTCCAGGCCCAGACCGTCGAGTTGCGGCTGCGCCAGCCTCGCCAGCGGGAAGTCCTCGCTGCGCAGGGTGTCCCGGACGTCGCGGCGCAGGGTGGAAGCGGCCGGCACAGCCGGCGCGCGCTCGGCCAGCGGCGTCACTGCAGCGGCCACCTCGGCCAGCGTCTGGCGTTCGAACAGTTGCTTGGGCGTCAGATGCCAGCCCGCCGCACGCATGCGCGCGACAATTTGCAGGCTCAGGATCGAATCGCCGCCCAGTTCGAAGAAGTTGTCGGCGCGGCCCACGCGCGCCAGCTTGAGCACGGCGCTCCAGACGTCGGCCAGCGTGGCTTCGATGCCTTCGGCCGGCGCCTCGTACACGGCAGTGCCCGTGAACTCGGGCGCCGGCAGCGCGCGGCGGTCGAGCTTGCCGTTGGGCGTGACCGGCATGCGATCCAGCACGATCAGCGCGCCCGGCACCATGTAGTCGGGCAGCGCCTCGGCCAGCCAGTCGCGCAGCGTGTCGGTGTCGATCACGGCATCGGCGGCGGCCACCAGGTAGGCCACCAGCCGCGCCGGACCTTCCTCGGTGCGCGCGATGACAATCGCTTCGCGCACGCTCTCGTGCGCCAGCAGCCGGGCCTCGATCTCACCCAGTTCGATGCGCAGGCCGCGAATCTTGACCTGGTGGTCGAGCCGGCCCAGATATTCGATCTGGCCATCGTCGCGACGCCGCGCCAGGTCGCCGGTGCGGTACAGGCGCTCGCCGTGCTGGCTGTGAGGATCGGCGACAAAGCGCTCGGACGTCAACGCCGCGCGGCCCAGGTAGCCACGTCCCAGTCCGGCGCCGCCCAGGTACAGCTCGCCCGCCACGCCGGTGGGCACCGGATGCAGCGCTGCGTCCAGCACGTACGCGCTGACGTTGGCGATGGGGCGCCCGATCGGCACCGAATGGCCGGCGTCGTCGCGGCAGGTCCAGTGCGTGACGTCGATGGCCGCTTCGGTCGGTCCGTAGAGGTTATGCAGACCGGCGTGCGGCAGCAGCGTCATCGCGCGGCGTGCCAGGTCGGCGGGCAGCGCCTCGCCGCTGCAGACGATATGGCGCAGGCTGCTGCACGATGCCGCGATGCTGTCGTCGGCGACGAACGCCTGCAGCATCGACGGCACGAAGTGCAGTGTCGTGATGCGATGGTGCGCGATCAGCGCGGCAATCCGCTGCGGATCGCGATGGTCTCCGGGCGCCGCCAGCGCCAGCTGCGCACCGGTCATCAGCGGCCAGAAGAACTCCCAGACCGACACGTCGAAGCTGAACGGTGTCTTCTGCAGCACCGTGTCGGCGGAATCGAGCCGGTATTGCCGCTGCATCCACCAGAGCCGGTTGAACAGCGCGCCGTGCCGGTTGCCGGCACCTTTCGGCCGCCCGGTGGACCCGGACGTATAGATCACGTAGGCCAGATGTTCCGGCGACAGGGCCGGGGCGGGATTGGTGTCGCCGCCGTCGGCGTACAAGGCCGGGGCGGTCAGGTCGAGTGTTTCGACGGGGCGGGACAGCGCGGGCATGGCATCAGGCCGCTGCACCAGCACCAGCGCCACGCCGCTGTCCTCGATCATGTACGCCAGCCGGTCGGCCGGGTAGTCGGGGTCGAACGGCACATAGGCGCCGCCGGCCTTCATGATGGCGAGCAGCGCCACCACCATTTCCACCGAACGCTCGGCCAGCACGCCGACGGCCACGTCAGGCCCCACACCACGCGCGACGAGCCGGTGTGCGAGCGCGTTGGCGCGGCGATTCAGCGCGGCGTAGGTCAGCAACTGGTCGCCGAAGCACAGCGCGATGGCATCGGGCTGTTCGGCGGCACGCACCTCGAACAGCCGGTGCACGGGGGTGGCTGCGGGATAGGGCTCCGTGGCGGTGCCCAGCGCCAGCGCGGCTTGTGCGTCGGCGGGCGCCAGCAGGCCGATGGCCGCGAGCGGGCGCGTGGCATCGGCCGCCATCTGACGCAGCATGGCGAACAGGCTGTCCGCCAGTTGCCGCGCTTCGACGCCGCCCAGCAGCGCGCGGTCGAAGCGGCAGGTCAGGTGCAGCGTATCGGTGTGGGCGAACAGCAGCGTCAGCGGGTAATTGGTTTCCGCCACGTTGCGCACGCCCGAGAACGCGACGCCGTCCGGCGTGCGGCGCAGTGCGGCGTCCACCGGGTAGTTTTCGAAGACGACGATCGAGTCGAACAGCGCCTGGCCGCTCTGGCCGGCCCAGCGCTGCACCTCGTAGAGCGGCGTGTGCTCGTGCTCGCGCAGGGCCAGGTTCAGCGCCTGCACGTGGCGCAGCCAGTCGCCCACGGGTTGCTGCGGCTGCGGCGCCGCCACCACGGGCAGCGTGTTGATGAACAGCCCCAGCATCTGCTGCGATGCCGGCAGTTCGGCCGGACGTCCGGCCACGGTGGCGCCAAACGCCACGCAGGGCTGGCTGGTGCAGCGCTGGAGCACCAGCAGCCACGCGGCCTGCACCAGCGTGTTCAGCGTCACCTTCTGCGTGCGCGCAAACGCGGCCAGCGCGGCGGTCTCGCCGGCATCGAGTTCATGCTGCTGCTCGCCCTGGCCCGTCTCGCCGGTCACGGGTGCCGGCAGTGCGGTCAGCAGGCGCGTGGGTTCGTCCAGCGGCAGCAGTTGCCCCTGCCAGAACGCGCGGCTCGCGTCGGTATCGCGCGACTGCAGCCAGCCGATGTAGTCGGCGAAGCGGCCCGCCGTGGGCGCCAGCGCGTCGCCCGCATAGTGGCGCAGCACTTCGCCCAGCAGTTGCGCAGTGCTCCAGCCATCCAGCAGCAGGTGGTGGACGGTCCAGACCAGGTGATGTCGCGTGGTGCCCGTGCGCAGCAGCGCCACGCGCATCAGCGGCGGCTGTTCCAGGTCGAAGCCCTGGGCGCGCTGGCTGGCGGCGAACGCGTCGATTTCGGCGGCGTCGCGGCCGGTCCAGTCCTCGACGGTCACCGGCAGCGTCACGTGCTTTGCCACCCACTGCAGCGGCTGGCCGGCGCGATGCAGGAAGCCGCAGCGCAGGCTGTCGTGCCGCGCCAGCGCGGCCTGCCAGGCAGCAGTGAAGCGCTGCGGGTCGACGCCATCGATGTCGACGCGCAACTGGTTGGTGTAGGCGCTGCCGTGATCGGAAAACACGCTGTGGAACAGCATGCCGGCCTGCATTGGCGACAGCGGATAGACGTCTTGCGTGGTGGCTGGATCGAGCGCCAGCGCGTCGAGTTCGGCCTGCGACACGCGTGCCAGCGGAAAGTCCGATGGCGTCAGCCCGGCGGCACCGGACGTGCAGTGATCCACCACGGCCTGCAGTTCGTCGCGGAATGCGGCGGCCAGCGCTTCGATCGTCGACGCCTGATAGCGGGTGCCGGCGTAGGCCAGCGACAGCGTCAACTGGCCGTTGCGCACCTGCCCGCTGACCGACAACGGATGCGAGAGCGGCGTGGCCGGGTCCTGGTTGGCGCCGGTACCGGCAGCGGAAAGCTGCCAGGGCGCGTCGTCGGCCAGGCTGGAATCGACCTGACCCAGGTAGTTGAATACCACCTCGGGCTTGGGTACTGCCGCCAGCGCCTGTTGCTGGGCGGGCGAGCCAAGGCGGCGCAGCAGGCCAAAGCCAATGCCCTCGCCGGGCACGGCGCGCAGTTGTTCCTTCACTGCCTGGATGGCCGGGCCGATGTTCCCGGTGGCATCGAGCGCCACCGGAAACATCGTCGTGAACCAGCCGACCGTGCGGCTCAGGTCGATGGCGTCGTCCACGCCGGCGGCGCGGCCGTGGCTCTCCAGGTCGATCAGTACCTGCGGCCGCGCGGACCAGCCCGACAGGGCGCGGGCGAGCGCCGTCAGCAGCAGGTCGTTGACGCGTGTGCGATAGGCGCCGGGCGCGCGCTGCAGCAGCGCCTGCGTGACCTCGGCGGGCAGGGTCACGGCGACGCTTGCGCGGTCTGAAATGGTTGGCGAGGTATCGCTGTGATCGGAGGGCAGCGTGCCGTCGATGGCGGCCAGCGCCTGCCAATGTTCCAGTTCGTCCGTGATGCGGGCGGCGTGGTCGCGCAGCGCCAGCGACCAGCGCTGGTACGACGCGGTACGGGCCAACGTGGGCGGCGTGCCCTGCAGCCGCTGACGGTAAGCGGCGAACAGGTCATCGACCAGCACGCGCCACGACACGCTATCGACCACCAGGTGGTGCACCACGAGCAGCAGTTGCCACTGATCGGCGGTTTGTACTGCCACCGCGCGCAGCAGCGGCCCCTGCGTGATATCGAGGCTGCGCTGGGCGGCCTCGCAGTGGGCCAGGCGTTCGGCTTCCGATGTGGCCGCGCGCACCCAGAGCAGGTCCGCGCACGACTCGGCATCGGCATAGGACTGCCGCCAGGCACCCGCTACCTGCGTGAAACGCAGGCGCAGCGCGTCGTGACGGGCCACGACATCGGCCAGTGCCAGCCGCAGCGCGTCGGTATCGAGGGCGTCGCGGCAATCGAGCAGCACCGACTGGTTCCAGTGGTTACGCCGGGGCATCGGCGTCACGAAGTAGTCGGACTGGATGGGCAGCAGCGGCACGTCGCCGGTGGGCGTCGCGTCATCGACATTGACCTGGTCGGCCACGGGCGCGGCCACGGCGGCCAGTTCCGCCAGCGTCTGGCGTTCGAACATCTGGCGTGGCGTGATCACCCAGCCGGCCGACCGGGCGCGCGCCACGATTTGCAGGCTCAGGATCGAGTCGCCGCCGAGTTCGAAGAAATTGTCGGCACGGCCCACGCGCGGCAGGCCCAGTATCTCGGCCCAGATCGCGGCCAGCGCGGTTTCGGCGCCGGTCTCGGGCGCGACAAACTCTTGCGCGCTGTCGAACACGGGCGCGGGCAGCGCGCGGCGGTCGAGCTTGCCGTTGGGCGTGAGCGGCAGGGCGTCTAGCACCACGAAGGCGGCCGGCACCATGTAGTCGGGCAGTTCGGCGGCCAGTGCGGTGCGGATTTTTTGGACATCGACAGTGGCACCGTTGGCGGGTACGACATAGGCAGCCAGTCGCGCACCGGAAGGCCCTTCAACGGCCAGCACGGCCGCTTCGGCCACGTCTGGCTGGGCGGCGATACGGGCCTCGATTTCGCCGGGCTCGATGCGGAAGCCGCGAATCTTGAGCTGCTGGTCGATACGGCCCAGGTATTCAAGCTGGCCATCGGGCAGCCAGCGTGCGAGGTCGCCAGTGCGGTACAACCGGGCGCCGTTATCGGCGAACGGGTCCGGAATAAAGCGCTCGGCGGTCATGCCGGGGCGGTTCAGGTAGCCACGTGCCAGCCCTTCGCCGCCGATGTACAACTCGCCAGCCACGCCGGACGGCACGAGGTTGAGTTCGGCATCGAGCAGATAGCAGCGGCGATCACCCACGGGGCGGCCGATGGGCGCGTACGTGCCGGCAAAATCGGCACCCGGCGCATCGGCGCGCACCTTCCAGACCATCGGCGTGACCACGGTTTCGGTCGGGCCGTAGCCGTTGATATAGGTCTGTGCCCCCAACGCCCGACGGGCCTGGGCGAAGCCGGCACGCGACATCGCCTCGCCACCGAACGAGTAGAGCGATACCGGCGGATGCTGGCCCGTGTGCTCGCAGTACTCGGCCAACTGGCGCAGGTACGCGGGCGGAAAGCCTGCATTGGTGACGCCGTGCCGAGCCATGGCCGAAGCGGTCTGCTCGGACGTCCACAGTGTGTCGTCGCGCAGCACCAGCGAACCGCCGCAAGCCAGCGCGCTGAGCCAACGCTCATGGGCGCCATCGAACGCGAACGACAGGAAGTGCAGTTCGCGCGAGTGGGTGCCCATCTCGTAGGCGTCGATTGTCGCGGCGATATGCATCGCCAGCGGGCCATGGGCCACGCAGACGCCCTTGGGTCGGCCCGTAGAGCCCGAGGTGTAGATCACGTAAGCGAGCTGATCTGGATGCACGGCGATCTCGGCCAGCGGCGCCGTGTCGGCTGAGACCATGTCGAGCGTGAGCACGGGTAACGCAGCGGGAGCGGGCAACGTGTCGAGCAGCGCCGGCTCGGTGACCAGCAGGCGGATCGCACTGTCGTCGAACAGGTAGGCCAGACGGTCCTTGGGATAGGCCGGGTCGAACGGTACGTAGGCCGCCCCGGCCCGCATCACAGCCAGCAACGCGACGATGATGTCGGGCGAGCGGGATAGCGCAATGCCGACGCGGTCGTCCGGGCCGATGCCACGTGCATGCAGCACGGCGGCCAGGCGGTCGGCGCGGTCCAGCAGGTCACCATACCGCAGCGTTTGCTCCCCACAGATCACGGCCACGGCATCGGGGTGCGCGGCGGCGTGGCGGGCGATGTGGGCGTGCACGGGCATGCAGTCGTCGGCCGGCACCTCGCCGTGGCCTAGCGCCAGCAGGCTGTCGCGCTCGGCGGGGTCGAGCAGGTCGACGGCATCAAGGGCCAGTGCGGGATCGTCGGCCAGTTGGCGCAGCAGCCGCAGGTAGTGGCGCGCCAGCCGGTGGGCGGTGGCGGCGTCGAACAGCTCCTGCGCATAGTGGAAGCACGCGTGCACGCGTCCGGCGGAGTCCTCGCGCGTGTCGAGCGTCAACTCCAGCGCCGTGGTGCGTTCGCCCACCGGCGCGCTTTCAAGTTCCAGGCCCGGCAGCGACACACGCGCCGCACGGTCGCCCCGGCGGTGGTTGTGCACCACCTGGAACAGCGGGTGGTAGCTCATGCTGCGCTCGGGCTGCAGCGCATCCACCAATTGCTCGAACGGCAGGTCCTGATGCGCCTGCGCGCCCAGCACGGCCTGCCGCACGCCGTCGAGCAGCGCCGACAACGGCTGGCGGCCGTCGATGCGGGCGCGCACGATCTGCGTGTTGACGAACAGGCCCACTACGCGCTCGGTTTCAATGCGGTTGCGGCCCGCCACCGGCATGCCCACGCAGATATCGGCGCTGCCCGTATAGCGATAGAGCAGCGCATGAAAGCCCGCCAGCAAGGCCATGGACAGCGTGCCGCCCTTGGCCTGGGCGCGTTCGCGCAAGGCGGTGGCGAGCGCGTCGGGGATGTCGATCTCGCACCGCTGCGCCACATAGGTCGCGGTGGCGGGGCGCGGCCGGTCGGCGGGCAGCGCCAGCACATCGGGCGCGCCGGCCAGCGTATCGCACCACCAGGACAGTTGGCGCGCCTGTTCGCCGGCTTCGAGCCAGTTCCGTTGCCAGGCCGCATAGTCGGCATAGCCAATCGGCGCGACCGGCAGCGACAACGCCTGTCCCGCAGACTGCGCACGGTACGCGGCGGCCAGTTCGTCGATCAGCAACTGCATCGACCAGCCGTCGGACACGATGTGGTGCATCACCAGCACCAGGCGGTGCGTCTGGGGGCCGAGCTTCAGCAGGTGCACGCGCAGCAGCGGGGCGCGTGCCAGGTCGAACGGGGCTTCGGCCAGCGCGGCGGCCTGGTCGTCGGCGGCGGCAGGGTCGGCCGACAGGTCCGTCAGCGGCAGGGCGATGGTGGCGGCCGGGTGGACCACCTGGCGCACATTGCCGTCGGCATCGGCCACGAACGCGCTGCGCAGCGCTTCATGGCGCGCGGCCAGCGTGGCAAATGCCGCGTGCAGGGCGGTGACGTCGAGCGTGCCGCGCAGGTCCACGCTGCTGCTGATGTGGTACGCAGCGCTATCGGGCTCGAAGCGGTGCAGGAACCACTGGCGCTGCTGGGCGTACGACAGCGGCGCATCAAACGGAGACGACGCCTGCGCGCGCGGCAGTGCGGGAATGGGCAGTTGCGAGAACGCGATGCCTTGCTCGGCCATCTTGTCGAGAAAGGCGCGGCGCTGCGCCGGCGCCAGCGTGGCAAAACGCGCGGCCAGACGGGCCGCGGTGTTGGCTTCGATCATTCAGACTGACTCCAGGGAATTGGCGAACGCTTCGAGTTCCAGCAGGGCGGCTTCATCGGCATGGCGATGCTGCGCGGGCAGCGCAGCGGCCAGTTCGGCCAGCGACGCGGCGCCGAACAGCAGCGCCAGCGGCGCGTCGATACCGAGTTCGCCCTGGATGCGGGACAGAAGCTGGACGGCCAGCAGGGAATGGCCGCCCAATGCAAAGAAGTTGTCGTGGCGGCTCACAGCCGGCACGTGCAGCAGGTCTTGCCAGATGGCGGCCAGCCGCGTTTCCAGATCGCCCTGCGGCGGCTCGCCGGCAACCGGGGCCGGCGCATCGGCGCGGGGCAGCGCGCGGCGGTCGAGCTTGCCGTTGGCGGTCAGCGGCAAGGCGTCGAGCACGACGATCGCGGCCGGCACCATATGGCCCGGCAGTACGGCGGCCAGTGCGCGGCGTAGTTCTGCGGCATCGGCCTGCGTACCGGCATCGGGCACCGCGTAACCGACCAGTTGCAGGCCGCTGTCGGTGGATTCCGCCACGACGGCCGCCTGCCGAATGCCAGGCAGCGCGGCCAGTTGCGCACCGATTTCGCCCGGTTCCACACGGAAGCCGCGAATCTTGACCTGGTCGTCGATACGGCCCAGGTATTCGAACAGGCCATCGGCGCGGCGCCGCACGCGGTCGCCGGTGCGATAGAGCCGCGCGCCGCGTTGCGAGAACGGATCGGGCACGAAGCGGTCTGCCGTCAGCGCGGCACGGCCCAGGTAGCCGCGCGCCAGGCCGGGGCCGCCCAGGTACAGCTCGCCGGCCACGCCGTCAGGCAGCGGCGCCAGTGCGGCGTCGAGTACGTATGCGACGGTATCGGGCAGCGGCTGGCCCAGTGGCAGGCCCGCGCCCGGTTGCGGCGTGGTACCGGCCACGTGCACCAGCACGCCAACCGTGGTTTCGGTCGGGCCATAGTGGTTGACCAGCCGGCAGCCGGGGCGGTCGGCATGGATGCGCGCACGCAGTGCCGCGTCGCAGGCTTCGCCGCCGAGCACCAGCGTGTGGGCCGGCAGCACGTCGTGCGGGGCCGCACCGGCAGCCGCCGCGCCATCGAGCAGCGCACGCAGATGGCTGGGCACGATCTTGAGCACGTCGATGCGGTGCGCGGCCATATAGCGCGCGAACGCGGCAGCGTCGAACACGCAACGGCGCTCGGGCAGGTGCAGCGCGGCGCCGCTGGCCAGCGCGCCGAACAGCACCGTATGGCCCAGGTCGGCGGCTGGCGTGGACACCATCGCCATACGCAGCCCAGGCGGCAGCGCCAGTTCCCCGAGCACGCCTTGTAGGTAGTGCGCGAGCGCGCCGTGGGACACGCCCACGCCCTTGGGCTGCCCCGTGGAGCCCGAGGTGTAGATCACGTAGGCCAGGTGGCTCGCGTGCAGGTTGACGGCTGGATTGGTGGCATCGCCCGCGTCCTGAGACTGACGGGACAGGTCGATGACATCGAGCGAGGCCGGCAGCGCAGGCAGCCGCTCCGCGTGCTGGGCCAGCAGCAGGGTCGCGCCGCTGTTGCCGATCATGTAGGCCAGGCGGTCGGCCGGGTACTCGGGGTCGAGCGGCACGTAGGCGCCACCCGCCTTCAGGATTGCCAGCAACGCCACGACCATCTCGGCCGAGCGTTCGGCCAGGACCGCCACGGGCACGTCGGCGCCTATGCCGCGCGCCATCAGGTCGCGGGCCAGCAGGTTGGCGCGACGGTTCAGTTCGCGGTAGGTCAGGGTCTGGCCATCGGCCACCAGCGCCACGGCGTCGGGCGTGGTGGCGGCGTGGGCCTCGAAGCGGTAGTGCGCGAACGGGGGGATGGACGCGGGAGTTTGGCCTTGCTCCCAGTCGCTCCATATGTGGCTCCCCTCTCCCGCGCTGCGGGAGAGGGGTTGGGGGTGAGGGTGTCGAGGCTCTGCTTGCCGATCCGTCTCAATTTGCACCGCCAAGCCCTCACCCCCAGCCCCTCTCCCGCCTTGCGGGAGAGGGGAGCAAACCAAGGGTGTCGGGTTGGTTATGCCGATCTGCCCCAGCGCCCGGGCTGCATCGGCCGCCATCTGCTGCATTACAGCCAGCAGGCTTTGCGCCAGCATGCGTGCCTGCGCTTCGCCCAGCACGGCGCGGTCGAAGCGGCAGGTCAGGCGCAGCGTATCGGTGTGGGCCAGCACCAGCGTAAGCGGGTAGTTGGTTTCGGCGCGATTGCCGACGTTGCTGAACTGCAGGCCGCCGGGCGCGGTGCGCAGCGCCGCGTCGACCGGGTAGTTCTCGAACACGACGATCGAGTCGAACAGCGCCTGGCCCGCGTGGCCGGCCCAGCGTTGTATGTCATACAGCGGCGTGTGCTCGTGCTCGCGCAGGGCCAGGTTCAACGCCTGCACGTCGCGCAGCCAGTCGCCCACGGCCTGACGCGGCTGCGGTGCGGCCACCACGGGCAGCGTGTTGATGAACAGGCCGAGCATGCGCTCGGCGGCGGGCAGGTCGGCAGGGCGGCCAGCGACCGTGGCGCCAAATGCCACGCACGGCTGCCCGGTGCAACGCTGCAGCACCAGCAGCCACGCGGCTTGCACCAGCGTGTTCAGCGTCACCTTCTGCGCGCGTGCGAAGTTGGCCAGCGCGGTGGTATTGGCGGCATCGAGCATCAGGTGCTGCTCGGTGTGCCCGTGGCCCGCGTCGGGCGACGGCAGCGCGGCCAGCAGCCGGGTCGGTTGGTCGAGCGCCTGCAACTGGCCGGTCCAGAACGATTCGCTCGCCGCGCCATCGCGCGCCTGCAGCCAGCCGATGTAGTCGGCAAAGCGGCTGCCGCTCGCTGCCATGGGCTCGCCCGCATAGTGGCGCAGCACCTCGCCCAGCAACTGCGCGGTGCTCCAGCCGTCCAGCAGCAGGTGGTGCACGGTCCAGACCAGATGGTGGCGCGTGGCGCCCGTGCGCAGCAGCGCCAGACGCATCAACGGCGGCGCGTTCAGGTCGAAGCGCTGGGCCAGTTGATCGGCCGCGAATCGGTCCAGGTCGACGGCATCGCGTCCGGTCCAGTCCTCGGCGATCACGGGCAGCGTCACATCCCTGGCCACCCATTGCAGCGGTTGATCTCCGCGATGGATAAAGCCGCAGCGCAGGCTGTCATGGCGGGCCAGCGCCGCCTGCCACGCGGCAATAAAGCGATCCGGGTCCAGGCCGTCGACGTCGACACGCAACTGGTTCGTATACGCACTGCCTTCGGGCGCATAGACGCAGTGGAACAGCATGCCAGACTGCATCGCCGACAGCGGGTACACGTCCTGAACACGCGCCGGGTCGAGTCCGAGCGCATCGAGCCGGGCCTGCGACAGCCGCGCCAGCGGGAAGTCGGACGGCGTGAAGCCGCGTGCCTGGGCGCCGCAATGGCCGATTACGGCTTCCAGCTCGCGGCGCAGCGCTTGCGCCAGCCGTTCGATGGTGCTGGCCTGGTGCCGGGCGCAGCTGCAGGCCAGCGTCAGGCGCAACTGCCCGTCGATGACCTGGCCACCCACCGATAACGGGTGCGACAGCGGCGCGGTGGGGTCCTGCGTGGCGCCCGTGGCGGCGGTGGAAAGCTGCCACGGCGCGTTGTCGGCCAGCGTGGCATCGAACTGGCCCAGGTAGTTGAAGACCACCTCGGGCGTTGGCACGGCGGCCAGCGCATTACGTTGAGCGGGCGTGCCCAGGCGTTGCATCAGCCCGAAGCCGATGCCTTCGCCAGGTACCGCACGCAGTTGTTCCTTCACCGCCTGGATGGCCGGGCCGATGTCGGCCGTGGCATCAAGCGCCACCGGGTACAGCGTGGTGAACCAGCCGACCGTGCGGCTCAGGTCCAGCGCGTCGTCGACGCCGGTCACACGGCCGTGGCTTTCCAGGTCGACCAGCACTTGGGCGCGTCCGGTCCAGTCGGCCAGGGCGCGGGCCAGCGCGGTCAGCAGCAGATCGTTGACGCGCGTGCGGTAGGCCACGGGCGCTTGTTGCAGCAGCGCCTGGGTCAGCGCGGCCGGCAGCGACAGCGTGATCTCGGCGCGGTCGGCTACGCGCAGCGCGGCGCCAGGGTTGTCGGCCGGCAGCGAGCCGTCGATGCCGCGCAGCGATTGCCAGTGCGCCAGTTCTGCGTCACGTGACGCGGCATCGGCGCGCAGTGCGTGGGACCACTGCTGGTACGAAGCGGTGCGCGCGGGCAGCGTCGGCGCCGTGCCTTGCTGGCGCTGGCGATAGGCGGTCAGCAGGTCTTCGATCAGCACGCGCCACGACACACCGTCAACGGCCAGGTGGTGGATTGCGACCAGCAGTTGCCAGTGGCCGGCGGTGTCCAGCGCCACGGCGCGCAGCAGCGGGCCTTGCGCGATATCGAGGCTGCGCTGAACGGCGTCGCAATGGGCCACGCGTTCGGCTTCGGATGCGGCCTGGCGGACCCACAGCAGGTCCGTGGACGGTTCGGCGTCGGCATAGGATTGCTGCCAGCCGTCAGGTGTCTCGGCAAAGCGCAGGCGCAGCGCGTCGTGATGGGCGACGACATCGGCCAGGGCCAGGCCCAGTGCCGCGATGTCGGGCGCTTCGCTGCAATCGAGCAGTATGGCCTGGTTCCAGTGGTTGCGATTGCCCACAGGCATGGAGAGGAAGGCGTCCTGGATCGGCAGCAACGGCACGTCGCCGGTTGGGATGGCCTGGGCGGCGGCAACATCGTGCGCGACCGGGGTCGCAACGGCTGCCAGCTCGCCCAGCGTCTGGCGCTCGAACAACTGGCGCGGCGTGACCACCCAGCCTGCGGCGCGGGCGCGCGCCACGATTTGCAGGCTCAGGATCGAGTCGCCGCCGAGTTCGAAGAAATTGTCGGCGCGGCCGATGCGCGGCACGCCCAGCACCTCGGCCCAGATCCCGGCCAGCGCGATTTCGGCGGCGCCTTCGGGCGGCACGAACGCCTGGCCGCCATCGAATGACGGCTGCGGCAGCGCGTGGCGGTTCAGCTTGCCATTGGGCGTGAGCGGCAGCGCGGGCACCAGGACGAATGCGGCTGGCACCATGTAGTCCGGCAGTTCGGCGGCCAGGGCGTTCCGCAGCGCGGCGATGTCCGGCGCGCTGCCGGCCGCCGGCACCACGTAGGCCACCAGCCGTGCGCCAGCCGGGCCATCGACGGCCAGTACCGCGACATTGCCAACCGCGCCATGCGCCAGGATGCGCGCCTCGATCTCGCCCGGCTCGATACGGAAGCCGCGAATCTTGACCTGCTGGTCGATCCGGCCCAGGTATTCGAGCTGGCCGTCGGGCAGCCAGCGTGCCAGGTCGCCGGTGCGGTAGAGCCGCGCGCCATCATCGGCGAACGGGTCGGGAATGAAGCGTTCGGCGGTCAGCCCGGCCCGGTTCAGGTAGCCACGCGCCAGGCCGTCGCCGGCGATATGGAGTTCTCCGGCCACGCCGGGCGCCACCGGGTTCAGGCCCGGATCGAGCACGCGCATGCCAAGGTCCGGAATGCGGTCGCCAATCGGGCTGCGCGCGCGGCTGGCAGGGTCCAGATCGGCACGCGTGATCGGGCGATACGTGACATGCACCGTGGTTTCGGTGATGCCGTACATATTGATCAGTTGCGGCGTGGCGTCACCAAAATGGTCGATCCACGGCTGTAGCGCCTGCGGGTCGAGCGCTTCGCCGCCAAAGATCACGTGACGCAACGCCAGCGGCGCGCCATACAGATCGGGCTGCGCCAGCAGCGCGCGGAAGGCCGACGGGGTCTGGTTCAGCACCGTCACGCGCTCGCGCTGCAGCAGCGCCACGAAGTCCTGCGGCGAGCGGCTCACGTCGAACGGCACGATCACAAGCTCGCCGCCATGGCACAGCGCGCCGAAGATCTCCCAGACCGAGAAATCGAATGCGTAGGAGTGGAACAGCGTCCAGACGTCGTCGGCACAGAAGCCGAACCAGTGCTGCGTGGACGCCAGCAGCCGCGACAGGTTGCCGTGCTGCAGTTGCGCACCCTTGGGGCGTCCCGTGGAGCCGGAGGTGTAGATCACGTAGGCCAGGTGGTCGGGGCGAACCAGCACGTCCGGCGCGGTCTCGGGCCAGTTTCCGCCGTCGTCGGCATCGAGTTCCAGCGCCGGCAGGCCGTCGCGCTGCGGCAGCAGCCCGCGCAGACTGGCTTGCGTCAGCAGCGCGGAGATGCCGCTGTCGTCGAACAGGTAGGCCAGGCGCTCGGCCGGGTAGGCGGGGTCGAACGGCACGTAGGCGCCGCCAGCCTTGAGGATGGCTAGCAGGCCCACGATCATCGCGGGGGAGCGTTCGACGGCGATGCCGACGCGCACTTCGGGGCCCACGCCCAGCGCGATCAGGCGGTGCGCGAGCCGGTTGGCACGGCGTTCCAGCTCGCCATAGCTGACGCTGGTGTCGCCGTGGCGCAGCGCGATGGCGTCGGGCCGCGATTCGGCCTGGCGCTGGATCTGGCGATGGGCCGGCTCGGGCGACGGCACGCGCTGCAACGGACGGCCGGCGGCGAGCTGGTTGGCGAGGAACGCGTCGTCGCCGCCATCGGGCAGGCAATGGGCGGTCAGCGGCAGATCGGGCTGGGCCAGCAGGCCGGACAACTGCGTGACGTAGTGGCGCAGCATGCGCTGGGCCGTGGCGGCGTCGAACAGCGTGCTGTCGTATTCGAGCTGGAGCGTGATGGCGCCGACGCCGGGCCGGGTATCGATCTCGACGTCGAGGATCAGGTCGAATTTGGCGCCGGTGGCGCGTGCTTCGACGGGCACGGTTTGCAGGCCGGGCAGCGCCAGTGCGGCCGGGCCGGTGGTGGTGCGGAGGTTGAACATGACCTGGAACAGCGGGCTGCGGCCGGCATCGCGCGGCACCTGCATGGTGTCGAGCAGCACTTCGAATGGCAGGTCGGCGTGTTGCAGGGCGCCCAGCGCATCAGCGCGCACCGCGTCGCACAGCGCGCGGCCTGTGATGCCGGGCACGGTGCGCGAGCGGTAGACATGGGTGTTGGCGAAGAAGCCCACCACATCGTCGTGGCCGTCGTCGCCGCGGCCCGCGTGCGGCACGCCTACCGCGAAATCGTCCTGGCCGGCATAGCGGGCCAGCAACGCCTGCCACGCCGCCAGCAGCGCCACGAACGGCGTGCTGCGCTGGGCCACGCAGAAGCCTTGCAGCGCGCTGGCCAGCGACGCGGGCAGCGTGGTCTCGACGCGCCGTGCAAGGCGCGCCGCATCGCCGCCATGCGGACGGTCGGTGGGCAGTTGCAGCGTGGGAACGTGGCTGCCCAGCATGTGCTGCCACCAGTCGCGCTGCGTGTCGAGCGCACCGCTGTCCAGCCGCTCGCGCTGGCGCCGCGCGTGGGCGGCAAAGCTGGCGGCCGGGGCGGGCAGGTTGGCGTCGTCGTCGGCCAGTGCCTGTGCGTAGGCCGAGGCCAGGTCACGCGCGATAATCGCGTTGGATACGGCGTCGGACACGATATGGTGCAGCGACAGCAGCAGCACGTGATCGTCGGCGGCACGGGGCAGCAGCGTGGCGCGCAGCAGCGGCGCCTGGCCGAGATCGAACGGGCGCGCGGCTTCGGCGTCGATGCATGCCTGCAGCGCGTCGCCACCGGCGGCGAGCGGGGCCTGCCGCAGCGCGAACGGCGGCGCGTGCTCCACGACTTGCCGGGGCAGCGCGCCGGGCGTGGCGGCGTCGGCAACGAAGCGCGTGCGCAGCGCAGGGTGGCGCGCGATCACGGCCCGCAGCGCGGCTTCCAGCGCGGCATGGTCCAGCGCGCCGCGCAGCACGAACGCGCGGGTCTGGTTATAGGCGGTGCTGCCCGGTTCGTACTGCAGCAGGAACCACAGCCGTTGCTGCGAGAACGACAGCGGTGCGTCGTCCGGGTTGGCTGCGGTGTCGGCAACGGGCACCGCGTCGGCGTCCTGTTCCAGCAGCAGCGCCAGCAGCGCTGCCTGATCGGAGGTCGAATGGGGCGTCATGAATCGGGTCCTGAAAGCGAAGTTATGCCGTGGCGGCGGCGCTGGCGCGCAGGGCGGCAAGCGCCTCGGGCGACATGGCCGCGAGCTGGCGCTGCAGGCCGGCCAGCGTCTCCAGGCCCTCGGGCTCGGGGCTGGCGGCACGCAGCGCGGTGGCCAGGGCGGCAGCGCTGGGGGCGTCGAAGACCACGGCGGGAGCGATGTCGAGCTTGAGCAGCTTGCGCACGCGTGCCACCAGCTTGATGACCAGCAGCGAATGGCCGCCCGCCTCGAACAGGTCTTCGGTGACGCCAAGCTGCGGCGCGCCGAGCAGGTCACGCATCTGGTCGAGCAGCAGCGCTTCGAGTGCCGTGGCCGGCTCGCGGTGCGGCACGTTGGCGGTGTCCGGTGCGGCCGCCGCGTTTGCGATCAGCGCGCGGCGGTCGATCTTGCCGTTGGGCAGGCGCGGCAGATCGGCGATGGCGAACCACTGGGTCGGGATCATCGGCTCGGGCAGGCGCTCGGCCAGCGCCTGGCGCAGCGCCTGACGCTGGGCGGCGGAAAGCGGCCCGCCGTTCGCGTTGGCATCGGCCGGCACCAGCCACGCGGCCAGTTGCGTGGCGCCGCCGTCGTGCGTGAGCGGCAGCACCACGGCATGGCGCACGCCGGGCAGCGTCGACAGCGCGTGCTCCACCTCGCCGCATTCGATGCGGAAGCCGCGCACCTTGACCTGGCTGTCGGCACGGCCGATCAGTTCGATACCGCCGTGTGGCAGGTATCGAGCCAGGTCGCCGCTGCGATAGAGCCGCTGGCCGGCATGGTCGGGGTGCGCGACAAACGTGTCGGTATTGGCGTCCCGATTGATATAGCCGGCGCAGAGCTGGGCGCCGCCGAGGTACAGCTCGCCCGTTTCGCCCACCGTGGCCGGATGGCCGGCCGCCGTGCGCACGCGCACCTCGCAGTTGGCCAGCACGCGCGTCAGCGGCAGCGCCGCACCGGACAGGCCGGAGGCCAGCCCGGCGTCGTGGACCAGGATGCCGACCGTGGTTTCGGTCGGGCCGTAGTGGTTGAACAGCTGGGCGGCCGGCGCACGGTCGCGCAGGCGGGCCAGGAACGCGGGCGAAGCCGATTCGCCGCCCACCACGATCACCGCGTGCGGCGGCAGCGGCAGGGGCGCGCCATCGCCTTCGATCAGTGCATCGAGGTGCGACGGCACGATCTTGAGGCAGTCCACGTGCTCGCGCGCCAGGAACGCGGCAAAGCCTGCGGCGTGCTGCATGTCGGCGTCATCGGCCACGCATAGGCAGGCGCCGTGCCACAGCGCGCCGAACAGCGTGGTGTTGCCAAGGTCGGCCGCCACCGTGGACGTCAGCGCGAAGCGCTCGCAGCGCTCCAAGCCCAGCGCCTGTCCGGACGCCGCCACGTAGTTCAGCAACTGGCCGTGCGTGATGGCCACGCCCTTGGGCGTGCCGGTCGAGCCCGAGGTGTAGAGCACGTAGGCGGGCTGGCTGGCTTGCGGGAAAGGCAGCGGCGTTTGGGCCACGCTGTCTTCGCCGGCAAGTTGTGCCATATCGGACAGCACCAGCGTGGCGCCCGCATCGGCCAGGATCTGTGCGCGGCGTTGTTCCGGCCAAGCCGGGTCCAACGGCAGGTAGGCGGCACCGGCGCGCATGACGGCCAGCAGCGCGATGACCAGGTCGGCGGAACGCGGCAGCAGCAGGCCCACCGGCTGGCCGGGCTGGAGCCCCAACGCAGGCAGGCGGCTCGCCACGGCGTCCACGCGCCGCGACAGCTCGGCGTAGGTCCAGCGCTGGCCGGCGGCCGACAGGGCGATGTCATTCGGGCGCTCGCTGGCCCAGCGGGCCAGCCGTTGCGGCAGCAGTTCGGCACCGAAGTCGACGGCGGGCGCGTGCATGGCATCGGCGCGCGCCAGGTCGGCGGCGGTGGCCAGCGGCAGCGCGCCGATGCCGGTGTCGGGCTGCGCGCGCAGCGTCTGCAGCAGCGTGCGGTACTGGTCGAGCAGGCACGCCATCGCATCGGCGGCATGGTGGCGGTCGTGATGCAGCACCAGCGTGCGCGGCTGGCCGGCGTCGTCGAGGCTCACGTGCAGCGCGATCTCGATGCCGGGCACCGGGGCTACCGGTGCGCCGATGTGCCATGACTGTCCGTTATGGGTGACGGTTGCCGTGGCGGGGCCAGACACGCCGAACGCAATGCGGCCCGGTGCGTTGGTGGCGATGTCGGCCGGGGCGTGTTCACGCCAGTCCAGGTGTTGCTGGAGTTGCGCGGCAAAGCTGGCCAGCCAATCGCCGAACGACGTTGCCGGATCGAATTGAACCACCACGGGCAGTAGCGACGCGTAGCGGCCGACCGCACCGGCCAGCGCCTCGAAGTCGTCGCGGCAGTCGTTGTGCCAGTCGCCACGGAACGCGCCCGTGCCGTCGAGGCGGGCCAGCAACAGCCACCAGGCGGCTTGCAGCACGTGGGCCGGCGGGCAAATCAACTGGGCGGCCCAGGCGGCCACGCTGGCCGCTTCGGCATCGTCGAGATCAACGGTCAGCGTTTGCATGGCGCCGGGCGCGGCTTCCGTTTGACGCCACGGTAGCCGTGGCGCGTCGAGCGCGGAGAGGCGGTCGCGCTGGGCTTGCCAGTAGTCGCGGCCAGCGTCGCTGTTGTCCTGCGCCAGACCGGCCGTCCAGTCGAGATAGTCCACATACGAAAGCGGCGCTTCGCAGGCTGGCGCGGCGTCGTCGGCGTAGGCCTGGGCCAGTTCGCGCATCAGCGTGGTCAGGCTGGCGCCGTCGACGGCCAGCGGATGGGCGGCCAGCGTCAGTTGTGTGCGTTGCGGATCGAGCGTGCGTACGCTGGCCTGCAGGGTCGACAAATCGCTTGCCTCGCCCCAGACCGGCGCCGTGCCCGCGAACTGCTGCCGCAGGCCGCGCAGGCCATCGACGCGGCCAAAGGCGAGGCCGGTGGCGGGGTGGCGCTCGGCCACTCGGGACAGCGCACGTTCGAGGCGTGCGGTGTCGAGCGGGCCGTCGATATTGGCGGTCAGCGTGACCGGCTGACTGGTATGGGCTTCGATGGCGCGTTGCTCGCGGCCCAGCGCCTGGGCGTGGCCGGCCAGATCGGTAACGATGGCGTTCATCGATCAGCCCTCCACCGTTGCGGCCAGCACGTTGCCGGCGTTCTGCGGCGTGGCCGGGCCGGCGTCGAGTGCGGGCAGGTCGCTGCGCTCGAACATGTCGCCCATGGCCACCACGATCTTGCGCGGGCCCTGGTAGGGGTCGCGGGCGTGGGCTGCCAGCATGTTGTCGAGCATCACCACGTCGCCCTGGCGCCAGTCGAACCGGACCGCGCAGGCTTCATACAGGTCGCCGATCAGCGCCATGGTGGCATCGTCGATGGGGCTGCCGTCGCCAAACGTCACCTGGCGCGGCATGCGCTCCGGGCCGACGATTTCCAGCAGGTCGCGCCGGACTTCGGCGTCCAGGCAGGCCGTGTGGTGCAACTGCACCTGGTTGAAGAAGCTGCGCTCGCCGGTGACGGGGTGGGCGATCACGGCCGGGCACAGTTCGCGGGTCTGCAGCGTGTCGGCGTCAAACCACGTGAAATCGGTGCCCGATGCGCGCAGGCGCGCTTCCACGTCATCACGGGAATCAGTCTTGAAGAAATCGCGCCAGCTCACGTCGAGCTTGTCGTTGAACGTGCGCACGTAGCGCAGGCCCTTGCTTTCGAATTGCGCGGCCAGTTCGCGCGGCAGGCAGCGGTACATCTCGCGGCAGTCGACGATGGGCGTGGCGCCGCCCACCGGCGACGGCAGCTCGCAGAAGAACCACTGCTTGCGCGGCCAGCGCGACAGGTGCGCGCTTTCGTTGTGGAACAGGATCATTTCGCGCTCGGGGTACGGCGTGGAGCGGTAGGTGTTGCGGCCGCCTTCCTTCTTCGGCAGGTCGCCGTAGGCGCCGTAAAGACCCGGTTCGATAGATTCCGCGAACGCTTCGAATTCCTGCGGCGTGCGCAGCCCGAAGCCGCGCAGCAGGATGCCGCCGTGGCGGCACAGCGTGGCCTCGATGTCGTGGCGATGCGCGAGCGCCCAGGCCACGGGGTCCAGGTCCGGCGAGGCGGGCTCGATCACGATGGGGAAGGTGCGGTCCGGCGCCAGGAACGATGTGCGTACCAGCGATGCCGGCGCCGCCGGTTGTGCAGCTTGAGCGGGCTGCCGGGCGAGCTTGCCCAGTTTTGCGAGCTTGTCGAGTTTGCTGGGGCTGGAAACTTGGCTGGAAGTCATGGCGGGCTTGTCGGTGGCGGGTTCGCAAAGGCCGGCCGGCACATCGAGGCCGGACAGCAGGCAGGCGGGATCGGCCACGGCCTGCGCCAGCACGGCGCCATAGGCGTCGGCCATGCGCTGCACCGTGGCGCGCGGGAACAGCGCGGTGGCGTACACCCATTCGGCGCGCAGGCCGTCGGGCTGGGGGTCAAGGAACACGGCGAGATCGAACTTGGCCGCGTGGACGGGCGTGGGCAGGCGCTGGGCCTGCAGGCCGTGGAACGGGCGGGCATCGGCGGGGGTGTTCTGCAGCACGAACAGCATCTGCACCAGCGGGTGCCACGCGCGTTCGCGCGGCACGCCGGCGGCCTCGACGATGCGCTCGAACGGCAGTGCCTGGTGGTCGAAGGCGGCCAGCGTCTGCGCGCGTACCTGATCGAGCAGGTCGACGAACGACATCGCGGCACGGGGCTGCGTGCGCAACGGCAGTACGTTGACGAAGAAGCCGATCAGGTCTTCGAGCTCGCGGCGCGTGCGGCCGGCCACGTCGATCCCGACCAGCTGGTCCTCGGCGCCGCCCAGGCGGTGCAGCAGCGCGTGGAACGCGGCCAGCAGCACCATGTAGCGCGTGGCACCGTGGCGGCGCGCCACGGCGTCTGCCTGCGCCAGCAACGCGGCGGGCAGATCGCTGTAGCAGGCATCGCCGGCGGCCGAGGCCACGGGCGGGCGGCGGTTCGGCGTGGGCAGCGTAGGCAGGCGCGGCGCCCCTTCGAGGGCGGCGCGCCAGTAGGCGGTATCGGCCACGCTCTGCGGGCCGTGGTCTTCGGCCTGCTGGTGCTGCGCGTAGTCGGCGTACTGCACCGTCAGCGCGGGCAGGTCGATGGACTGGCCGGCGCGGGCGGCGTTGTAGCCGGCGGCCAGCGTGTCGAGCAGGATGCCGATGGACCAGCCGTCGCCGACGATATGGTGCAGCGTGACCAGCAGCGCGTGATCATCCTCGGCCATCCGCACCAGCCGGGCGCGCAGCAGCGGCGCACGGGCCAGGTCGAATGGCTCGCGTGCCTGCACATCGGCCAGTTCGCGCAGCGCGGCGTCACGTGAGGTGGCGTTCAGCGTGGACAGGTCGCTGTGCGGCACGTCGATGGTGATGCTGTCGGCGATGCTGGCATACGGCGCGCCGTGGGCATCGGCCGGATAGCCGGTGCGCAGGATCTCGTGGCGAGCCACCAGCACGGCCAGACTGGCGTGCAGCGCCGCGATGTCGAGCGTGCCGTGCAGGCGCAGGCCGCCGGCCATGTTGTAGGTCCAGCGGTCGGCTGGCGCGGCGATGCGGTCGGCCAGCCAGAGCCGGTGCTGGGCTGGCGCCAGCGGCATCCGGGCGGTGCGTGGGGCCGTGGCGATGGTCTGGGGCATCGACGTCGTAGTGCCAGCCGGCAGTTGTTCAAGCGCGGCGGCGCAGGCGGTCAGCGTCGGATGGTCGAACGGCAGCCGCATCGGCACGGCGGCGCCGAATTGCTCGCGCAGCCGCGCCACGAGTCGCGCGGCGGTCAGCGAGTTGCCGCCGCTGGCGAAGAAGTGTGCGTGCCGGTCGACGGGCGCCGTGCCGAGTAGTTCCTGCCACAGCGCAGCAAGCGCGATTTCGGTATCGCCCTGCGGCGGCTCGGCGGCCTGTGCGGCCACGCCGCCAGCCGTGGTGCCGCCCACCGTGAACGTGCCATGCGCCCAGATCGCGCAGGCGTCTAGGCTGTGGTCGAGCCAGCCCTGGCGGCACGCGCTGCGCTGCAGCTTGCCGCTGGTTGTCTTGGGCAGGCCGCCCGGGTTCAGCAGCAGCGCCACGGCCAGCGGTGCGCCGCAGGCATTGCCAACCGCTTCGGCCAGCGCCTGCACCAGCGCCACGTGGCCCACGCGCTTCTGGTCCGGGCGCGAGATCTCGGCGGCGACGCCGATCGCTTCGCCGTCAGGCGTCTGCACCGGGAACGCAGCCACGCGGCCACGGCGGGCGGCGGGGACGTGATGTTCGACGGCGCGCTCGATGTCCTGCGGATAGAGATTCTGGCCGCGCACGATGATCAGGTCCTTGCGGCGGCCGGCGATATAGAGCTGGCCGTCGCGCAGCAGGCCAAGGTCGCCGGTGCGCAGCCAGCCATCGCCGTTGCCGCCGTTGAAGGTGGCGGCCGTGGCGTCGGCATTGCGCCAGTAGCCATGCGTGACGCTGGCGCCGGCCACCTCGATTTCACCGACCTGGCCGTCGGGCAGGGTGCGGCCGTCGGCCGTGGCGATGCGGACGGTGTGCGCACTGCGCGGGAATCCGCAGGCGACCAGTTCCAGGCCGTCTTGCGCCGCCTCGCCGTGACCCTGCGCGAGCGCGCTGGCATCGAACGTCGTGCACAGCATGCCGCTGCCACGCTTGCCGCCGGTGACGAACAGCGTGGCCTCGGCCAGGCCGTAGCACGGATACAGCGCCTGCTCGCTGAAGCCTGCCGGCGCAAAGCGATCGCGGAACGCGCGCAGCGTATCGGCGCGTACGGGCTCGGCGCCCGAATAGGCAACCTTCCAGCAGGACAGGTCGAGCCCTTCCAGATGGCTGTCGCGTACGCGTTCCACGCAGAGCCGGTACGCAAAGTCGGGGCCGCCCGAGACCGTGGCGCGATGGCGGCTGATGGCCTGCAGCCAGCGGGCCGGACGCTCCAGGAAGAACTGCGGCGACATCATCACCACGGGCACGCCGGTGTACACCGGCTGCAGCAGGCCGCCGATCAGGCCCATGTCGTGGTAGAGCGGCAGCCACGTGGCAATCACGTCGTCAGGGCCGATGCCCATGCCGTCCGCGATGGCCACCTCGTTCGCCATCACGTTGCCATGGCTGACCATCACGCCCTTGGGCGCGGCGGTGGAGCCCGACGTGTATTGCAGGAAGGCCAGCGTGTCGGGCGTGGCGGCATACGGCCGCCAGCCGTCGGGGGCCGGTGCGTGGGGGCCATCGGCCAGCACGATGCGGGCATCGGGGGCGATGGCGCCCAGCGCCTCGGCGTGCAGCGTTGCCTGCGCGGCCGTGGTGATGATCAGTGCGGGCTCGGCGTCGGCGGCGATGGCGCGCAGGCGTGCCACTTGCGCGGAGCGCACGGCGCCGGGCTCGAAGGCCGGCACGGCGGTCAGTCCCGCGTACAGGCAGGCAAAGAACGCGGTGACATAGTCGATGCCGCTGTCCATCAGCAGCAGCGCGCGCTCTGCCGGCGCGGCGGCGCGGGCGAGTTCGGCCGCCAGGTTGCGCACGCGGGCGTGCAGGGCGGCGTAGTCGTAGCGGGTTTCGCCAGTGGCGTCGATGGTGATCAGCGCCGTGTCGCCGGCACGCTGCGCGGCCAGACGGCCGAGGTGAGCCACCAGCGTGGCCGGGACGTTCGGATCGGACTGCATTGGAATCGGCTTTCCAGGAAGACGGTTGGCGGTGGAGGCGATGTGGCGCGCGGGTCAGGCCGGCGCGGGCACGGGGGCGGTGGACGGCGAGGGCAGGCGAGGCAGGGTCAGGCAGGCGACCAGGCTGCGCACCACATCGGCCTGGCTGTCGTGCACGAAGAAATGCCCGCCGGCGAACCATTCGAGCGTATAGCCGGCGAGCGTTTCGGCGGCCCAGGCGTGCAGGTCGGGCGGGGCGATCGGATCGTCATGGCCGGCAAACACGTGCAGCGGCATGGGCAGCGGCGCCACGTTGGTGCGACGGAAGCTTTCGCAGACGCGATAGTCGGCGTCGAGCACATCCAGCGTCAGGCGCAGCAGTTCCGCATCGGCGAACACGACCTCGGGCGTACCGCCGTGCCGGCGCAGGTCGGCCACCAGCGCCGCGTCGCCGCGCAGTGCGGCCAGCCGTTGCGGATCGCGCCGGCTGGGCGCCGCGCTGCCCGATACGATCAGCCGCTGCGGCAACGGCAGGCCGCGCTCGCGCAGCATGTGGCAGACGCGCCAGCCGAGCAGGCCGCCCATGCTGTGGCCAAAGATCGCGTACGGCGTGGCGGCGTGCGCTTGCTGGCCGAGCCGGTGGGCCAGCATGTCGGTCATCTCGGCGGCCAGCGGCTCGAACTCGCGCAGGAGGGGTTCGTCGAGCCGCGCGCCGCGACCCGGGGGCTCCAGCGCGATCAGCTCGATGGCGGCCGGCAGCAGCCGGCGCCAGCGCAGGTACGCCGTGGCACTGGACCCGGCATGGGGCAGGCAGAACAGTTGCAGCGCCGGCATGGTCAGGCATCCGCCCGCGTTGGCTCCTCCATGAAGCGGCGCAGGCTCAGCGGGCGCATGTCGGTCCAGACGCGTTCGATATGGTCCAGGCAAGCCTGCTTGTTGCCGCTGAAGCCGTCGAGCCGCCAGCCGCCGGGCACGGGCTTGTAGTCGGGCCAGATCGAGTACTGCTCTTCGTGGTTGACGAGAACCAGGAACGTGGCGTCGTCGCGGTCGAAACTCATGAAAGGCTCCCTTTCGGTACGGGTGGTGTCTGTGGCGCCACGAAAACTTGGTGGTGCATCACCCTGTTCGACGAAAGGGGCCGGGGATTATTTAGTGGAGGGGGCGGCGAGGCCGGCGGCGAGCGCCGCCGGAGGGGTGGGTAAGTGCCTGATTCTTATGGCGGGTTGCCGCGTGGCGTCACGGCGTGATGGCCACCTTCAGCACGCCGTCGCGCTGGTTGGCAAAGAGGTCGTAGGCGGCTTCGATGTCGGCCAGCTTGTATTGATGGGTGACCAGCGGTGCCAGGTCCACACGATGCGTTTCGATCACGTTCATCAGCCGGCGCATGCGTTCTTTTCCGCCCGGGCACAGCGACGTGACGATGCGATGGTCGCCCAGTCCGGCCGCGAATGGCCCCAGCGGAATGCGCAGGTCGGTGGAGTACACGCCCAGGCTCGACAGCGTGCCGCCCGGCTTCAGCACCCGCAGCGCGGCCTCGAACGTGGCCTGGGTGCCCAGCGCTTCGATCGATGCGTCGACGCCGCGCCCGTCGGTAAGGCGCAGGATTTCGTCGACGACATCGACCTTGCGGAAGTTCACGGTGGCATCGGCGCCCATATGGCGGGCGATGGCCAGCCGCTCGTCGATGCCGTCGACGACGATGATCCGTGCGGCGCCGCGCAGCCGCGCCCCGGCCGTGGCGCACAGCCCGATGGGGCCCTGCGCGAACACGGCGACGATATCGCCGATCTTGATATTGGCCTGCTCGGCGCCGGCAAAGCCCGTGGACATGATGTCCGGGCACATCAGCACCTGCTCGTCGGTCAGGCCATCGGGAATCGGCGCCAGGTTGGCCTGGGCATCGGGTACCAGCACGTACTCGGCCTGCGTGCCGTCGATGGTGTTGCCAAAGCGCCAGCCGCCCATGGGCTTGTAGCCATGGCCGTGCGCCTGGCCGTCCTGCGACGCGCAGCCGTCCTGGCAGGCATAGGAATGGAAGCTCGGGCAGATGGCGCCCGCGATCACACGCTGGCCCTCGCGATAGCCGGTGACGTTGCTGCCCAGCTTCTCGATCACGCCAACGGGCTCGTGGCCGATGGTCAGGCCCGGCTGCACCGGGTATTCGCCTTTGAGGATGTGAACGTCGGTGCCGCAGATCGTGGTGGTGGTGATCCGGATCAGGGCGTCGCCGGGCCCCACGTCGGGGATGGGCTTCTCCTGAAGAACGATCTTTCCTGGACCTTGGAAGACTGCGGCGCGCATGGTGGGCATGGTTCGGCTCCTGGTGACTTCGGAAGGGGGAGAGGCCGCGTGGCGGCTACGCCAACCAGTCTATTGCCACGGATCGCGGGCGATGTTGATCAGAGTCCAGCCGTGCAGAAGCTGCGCCGGTTTTGTGCCGGGCCGGCGTGACGGAACGGAGACTTCGGGCGGTGCGGGCTGCTCGGTGGCCTGCCTGGCGCTATACCCCCGTATAACCCGCCGAATCCAACGTAGAACCTGCGCGAGCCATCCGTAGAATGGTTTCGCGGTGCCACCGTTCCTACTATTTCATCAAGGCCGCTGCACAACGTGCCGTTAGTTCCGGCACAAGGCAATGGCCAGCGCCGCCGCCCAACCTGGCGTGGCGGCGCAACGAATCCCGACGCTGTTCCTATCGTCGCCAGGGCAGAAATGCCCTGCGGAGAGAGGCTTTTCGCCTGCTTTCCGAGGGGATGCCGGTCGGGGGGCTTGGTGGAAGACATCGTGACAGGCGGTTCACCATGGACACACTACATCTCGGTCTGCTTGCGGTTGGTCCGGCACTGGACGACCTGGCGCGCACCCTTGGCGTGGGTGCCCATCTGGTCAGCGCGCGCGACGGCTACGCGCACCATGGCATCTATGTGGGCGATGGCCAGGTCATTCACTACGGCGGCTTCGACCGCGCCGCGACGCGGCGTCCCGTGGAGTACGTGTCGCTGCACCGCTTTGCGGCGGGCGTGGGCGTCAGCGTCCATCCCGAGCCGGATGCTACCTACGGCGCCCACGACGTGGTGGCACGCGCCAAGTCGCGGCTGGGCGAAGACCGCTATCGGCTGCTGACCAACAACTGCGAGCATTTCTGCACCTGGTGCGTGTCCGG
This sequence comes from Cupriavidus pauculus, assembly GCF_022179805.1. Classification (GTDB taxonomy): domain Bacteria; phylum Pseudomonadota; class Gammaproteobacteria; order Burkholderiales; family Burkholderiaceae; genus Cupriavidus; species Cupriavidus pauculus_E. Next base: position 474,922 of record NZ_BPUO01000005.1, read on the forward strand.
CGTGGCGCGCAGCGAACAGGTGGGCCGCTGCCTGCGCAATCCGTGGCATGGCTTCAAGACTGCGCTGGCATTGGCGCGCAGCTTCGTGCCAGACTGGACCGTGGCACCGGCATCGGTAGCAACCCCTAGTTGACTCCATTTTTCATGGGCATAAAATCTGTTTCACAAACATGAAAACAGGGCGCCGGCCAGCCGGCACGGTGCCCGATGTTGGAGACAGCCCACCCATGACAGCATCCTCGGCCGCCAAGCAGGCGGCGCCCACCTATTTCGTCCGTACCGAAGACGTGGCCGGTTATCACCCGGCCAATCACGTCGGCACGCTCAATCGCCGCATCATCGGCCGCGAGAACGTGGGCGCGACGCAGCTCGAAGTGATCCACGGCACCATCGAGCGCGGCAAGGGCGCGCTGCCGCATGCGCACCCGGGCATCGAGCAGGTCTGCTACGTGCTGGAAGGCCGGGCGCGCGCCGAGGTCAACGGCCAGGCGCGCGACCTGGGCCCGGGCGACTGCTGCTTCTTTCCGGCCGATGCCATGCATGTGTTCACGGTGATCAGCGACGAACCCGTGAAGCTGCTGGTGATCTACGCCCCGCCGTACGAGGAATCGCCGGACCGCGTGATCCGTCCGGCCTGAGCACGCCATTCCCATAAAGGGCGCTGCAGCCGCCCAACCATCTGGAGGAGACCACCATGCCGAACTTCCGCGTGCGGCGCACGCTTGCCGCCGCTATCCTGGCGTTGCCCGCCGTGGCCCTGCCGCTGGCGGTGCACGCCGCCGACAGCTATCCGAGCCGGCCGATCCGGCTGGTCGTGCCGTTCGCGGCAGGCAGCGGCACCGATGCGGTGGCGCGCATCACGGCCAAGGAACTGGGCGACGCGCTGGGGCAGAACGTGGTGGTCGACAACCGGCCCGGCGCCAATGGCGCGATTGCCGCCGAACTGGTGGCGCAGGCCGCGCCCGACGGCTACACGCTGTTCATGACGACGAACACCACGCATTCGGCCAATCCGTCGTTGATGAAGAAGCTGCCGTATGACCCGATCAAGGACTTCACGCCGGTGGCGCGCATGGGCAACCTGCCGTTCATGCTGGTGATCAACCCGAAGCTGCCGGTCAAGACCGTGGGTGAGCTGATTGCCTACGCCAAGGCGCATCCGGGCATGTCGTACGCCAGCGGCAACAGCACCGGCATCGTGTCGGGCGCCACGCTGGGCCGCATGGCCAATATCGACCTGCTGCACGTGCCGTACAAGAGCACGCCGCCGGCCATGACTGACGTGATCGCCGGGCAGGTGCCGATGATGTTCGTCGACGTGGCGGCCGGCATCGCCAACGTCAAGGCGGGCAAGATGCGCGCGCTGGCCGTGACCACGGCGCAGCGCAGCCGCCTGCTGCCCGACCTGCCGCCGATTGCCGATACGCCGGAGCTGAAGGGGTTCGACATCACGTCGTGGAACGGGGTATTCGCGCCGGCCAAGACGCCGCAGCCGATTGTGGAGCGGCTGAACCGCGAGCTGTCGAAGATCGCGTCGAGCAAGGACGTGGCGCCGAAGTTCGAGGCGCTGGGCTTCGAGGCGTTCGGCCAGACACCGCAGCAGTTTGCGGGGTTTGTCGGCAGCGAGCTGGTGAAGTGGAACAAGCTCGTCAAGGACGCGGGCATCCAGCCGGAATAAGGAGCACCGGATGAATTTTGAACGCACCCCAGAGCAGAACGCGATTGTCGACGCCGTTACGCAGCTCTGCAGCGACTTCGGCCCCGAATACTGGGCCGAACTGGACCGCGAGCACCGGTTTCCGGAGGCATTCCACCAGGCCATGGCGGGGGCTGGCTGGCTGGGCATCGCGATGCCGGAGAAGTTTGGCGGGGCGGGGCTGGGCATCACCGAGGCGGCGCTGATCATGCAGACGGTGTCGGCGTCCGGCGCGGGATTCTCGGGGGCGTCGTCCATCCACATGAACGTGTTCGGCCTGAACCCGGTGGTGGTGTTTGGCACCGACGCCCAGCAGGCCGCCGCGCTGCCGCCGCTGATCGAGGGTCGCGACAAGGCGTGCTTTGCCGTGACCGAGCCCGACGCCGGGCTGGACACCACGCACCTGAAGACGCAGGCGGTGCGCACCGCCGATGGCAGCGCCTATCGCGTGGATGGCCGCAAGATCTGGATTTCGACGGCGCAGGTGGCCACGCGCATGCTGCTGCTGGCGCGCACCACGCCGCTCGACGCCGTGAGCAAGCCCACGCAGGGGCTGAGCCTGTTCTACACCCGGCTCGACCGCGACCACATCGAAGTGCGCGAGATCGACAAGATGGGGCGCGGCGCGGTGGACTCGAACATGCTGTTCATCGACGGGCTGATGGTGCCTGCCGAGGATCGCATTGGCGAGGAGGGCAGGGGGTTCGAGTACATCCTTCACGGGCTGAACCCGGAGCGCATCCTGATTGCGGCGGAAGCGGTGGGCCTGGGCCGCGCCGCGCTGGACGCCGCCACGCGCTACGCACGCGAGCGCACCGTGTTCGGCCGGCCGATTGGCCAGAACCAGGGCATCCAGCACCCGCTGGCGCAGGCGTGGATGGCGCTGGAGGCGGCCGACATGATGGTGTGGAAGGCGGCCTGGCTCTACGACAACGGCAAGCCCTGCGGCGCCGAGGCCAACGCGGCCAAGTACCTGGCGGCCGAAGCCGCGCACCAGGCTTGCCAGACGGCGGTACTGACGCTAGGCGGGATGGGGTATGCGCGGGAATATCACGTGGAGCGGTATCTGCGGGAGTCTTATATTCCGCGTATTGCGCCGGTCAGCGCGCAACTGATCATGTGCCATATTGCGGAGAGGGTGCTGGGGTTGCCGAAGTCGTATTGACGCTTCCCGCATGCTGATTGGGTGCTCCCCTCTCAATTTGAGCTCCCCTCTCCCGCAACGCGGGAGAGGGGTCGGGGGTGAGGGCGCAGCGGTTCAAATTGCGATTTGTCGGCAAGCAGAGCCTCAGGCCCTCACCCCCAGCCCCTCTCCCGCAAGCGGGAGAGGGGAGTAGTAGGGCGCGGGAGAGGGGAGCAACCCACGCTCAACCGAGCAACACCCAGAGCCCCCAAACGCAAAAAGCCCCGGACCAAAAATCCGGGGCTTTCCACTTTGCAGGTTTCCCGCTGCCGCGCCATGACGATCCTAAGATCTGTCGCCGTTGAATGCCGCGATGCCTTTCAGCGATGAAAACGTCCGGTCATCGTTGAAGGACACAGCAGCCGACGCTCATGGCGCGGCGCGCGGCGGCATGGTCTTCCCATCAAAGAAACCATGCCGCGCAAACCTGGACGACCCTGCCCGCCGTCCCGGCCGCGGAAATCGATAATTCCGTCAATTACTTCCCAAGCTCGTGGCCGATCACGCCGCCCACCACCGCACCGCCAATCGTGCCGGCGGTGCTGCCGCCCGTGGCCTCATGGCCCACCACGCCGCCTGCCACCGCACCGGTTGCAGTACAGCCCGACAGGGCCCAGCAACATGCGCCGATGGCGATCACGCCTGTGAGTCGTTTCCACATGGTGTTCTCCTGCAGTAGCGTCGCCCCCGATACTCCTTGCGTTGCGTGGCGACGTCTGTCGTTCATCACGCCTCAAGCATAGGTGCGAGGGCGTGGCTGGCATCTCCGGCGGGCGCTGATTGCGATGTCAGCGTTTGTCGGACGGCTGCAACATGACACGGCCGGGGTGTCAACCGAGCAGGTGCGGCAGCAAATGAATCGATGCACAATCCCGCTTCAGTCTGGGCTGCAACGGCCGATAACCTTAGCGGAAGCGCGGAAATTTCACGCCTGACTTGCCCGTCCCCCTCAGAATGGCGGGCCTGCGAAGCCACTGCCCCGTCACCTGCCGCCATGATGTCCCCCAGTTACGACCCATCCCTTGTCCTGATTTCCGTGCTTGTTGCCGTGCTTGCCTCGTATACGGCGCTGGACATGGCTGGTCGCATTTCCACGGCGGCGCGGGGGCGCTACGCGAGGATGTGGCTGGCCGGCGGGGCTGCGGCCATGGGTGTGGGCATCTGGTCGATGCATTTCATCGGCATGCTGGCCTTCCGCCTGCCGATTCCGCTGGGCTACGACCCCGTCATCACGGCCGTGTCGTTGCTGATCGCGATGCTGGCGTCGGCGTTCGCGCTGCATCAGGCCAGCCAGGAATACCTGCCGCGCCAGCGACTGGCGCTGGGCGCGCTGGCGCTTGGGGCCGCGATATCGAGCATGCACTACACCGGCATGGCGGCGCTGCGCATGCAACCCGGCATCGACTACGATCCGTGGCTGTTCCTGCTGTCGATTGCAATTGCCGTGGCGGCGTCGGGGGCTGCGCTATGGATCGCGTTCCGCCTGCGTCGCAGCATGCCGCGCGTTCACCAGCTGCGGTTTGGCGCGGCCGTGGTGATGGGCGGGGCCATCGCCTCGATGCACTACACGGGCATGGCGGCGGCACGCTTTCCGCTGGGCAGCGTCTGCGGCGCGGTGCGCTCTGGCGTGGACAGCGGCGCGCTGGCGTTGCCCATCATCGTGATCACGGTGTGCGTGCTGGCCGTGGCGCTGATTACGTCGATCCTCGACATGCGGCTGGAGATGCGGACCGCCGTGCTGGCCGATGCGTTGGGCGCGGCCAACAAGGAACTGGAGTTCCTGGCGCTGCACGACAAGCTCACGCACCTGCCCAACCGCGTGCTGCTGGAAGACCGCTTCGAACAGGCGATCCAGTCGGCCATGCGCCATACCAGCACGTTTGGCGCGCTGTTCGTCGATCTCGATGGCTTCAAGGGCGTCAACGATACCTATGGCCACCAGGTGGGCGACGGCCTGCTGGTGGAGATTGCCAACAGGCTGCGCACGTCGATACGGTCCGAAGACACGATCTCGCGCGTGGGTGGCGACGAATTCGTCCTGCTGGTGCGCGTGGAGGAGCCCGCCGATGCCGGCGTGGTGGCCGAGAAGCTGATCGAGGCGCTGCGCCAGCCGGTGATCGTCGAGGGACACACGCTGCACGTGTCGGGCAGTATCGGGATCGCCCTGTTTCCGGCCGACGGCACCGACCAGGACACGCTGATGACCAATGCCGATGCCGCGATGTATCACGCCAAGGCATCGGGCCGCAACGCGTACTGCTTCTTCGAAAGCTCGATGAATCATCAGGCGCGCGTGCAGCAGACGCTGATCCAGGACCTGCGCGGCGTGGTGCGCAAGGGCCAGCTCGAATTGCACTACCAGCCGAAATTTTCGGCTGCCGACAATCGCATGGTGGGGGCCGAGGCGCTGGTGCGCTGGAACCATCCGACGCAAGGGCTGCTGATGCCGGACCAGTTCATCGGCCTGGCCGAGAAGACCGGCGCCATCGTACCCATCGGCAAGTGGGTGCTGGACGAAGCCTGTCGCCAACTGGCAGCATGGCACGCCATGGGGCACGACGACTGGTCGATGGCGGTGAACCTGTCGGCGCTGCAGTTCTGCCATGCGACGATGGTGCAGACGGTGTCCGAGACGTTGGCGCTGCACGGTATTCCGGCCCCGTGCTTGACGCTGGAAATCACGGAAAGCACCGCGATGCGCGACGTGGAAGAAACGCTGGTGATCATGACCGAGCTCGACCGCATGGGTGTGCGCATTGCCATCGACGACTTTGGTACCGGCTATTCGAGCCTGCTGCACCTGAAGCGTATTCCGGCCAGCGAACTCAAGATCGATCGCGGTTTTGTGCGTGACCTGGCGGAAGATTCGGAGGATGCGGCCATTGTCTCGGCCATCGTGGCGCTGGGCCGTACATTGAAACTGCAGGTGGTGGCGGAAGGTGTGGAAACCGCTGCGCAGCAAGCGTTTCTGGCAGGGCTGGGATGCGATGCGCTGCAGGGTTACCTGCTTGGCAGGCCGGTGCCGGCGGCGCAATTCATGAGCCAGGCGGCGGCGCAGTAAGCGCCGCCGCTGGCGGGTTGGGCCGTATCAGCCCAGGTCAGGCCACGCGTGGCCATGCCTGAAATCAGGCGCCGTCGGTGAACGAGCTGCGCGCGTCGCGCACGTCATGCGCGCCATCGAAAAACGGGTTGCGTGCATCGCGCACGTCACGGGCACCGTCGGTGAACACGTCACGCGTGCCGAGGCGCTCCACCAGTCCGTCGCGGTTGGTGACGCGCGAGCCATCGGTGAACGGATCGACACTGCGCGGCGCGGCGTTGGCCATGGTGGCCGCGCCTGCGAGCGTGGTGGCCAGGGCGGTGTAGAGCAGGGCTTTCTTGAGCATGTGGAACTCCTTAAGTTCGAGATGCGGGAATCGAGGATCGAAGCAGCTTCGTAGTTCGTACCAGTCGTCATGCGACCTTGGCATGCAGTCTAGAAACGGCGCAGCCACGCCAACATGACCCACGCATGACATGTATGTCATACGCTCGGAACGTGATGCGCATGGCGTACGCGAGCCATCACGCTTGCCGCTTATCTGCGGCATTTGCACCGATTGCGAACACACTGTTCGGCGAACATTCCGCGTCCATTTGGGCGGTTGCGGCGATGCCGACCCCAACACCCTGTAGAATCCAGGTCTGGCCCGCCGGATTTCCTGCGCAGGCCGTTCCCCCAAACGATTTCCCCAGCCCGCCTGAACAGCGGCGGGCGCGCACGATAAGTCATGTCCCAGTCTGAAGCAGCCAAACAAGCCGCAGTGGCGTGGATCCGCGAGCAGATGGATCATCACGGCCTGACGTTCGACCACCTTGTCGAAGCGGGCTGCTTTGCCGATGTCGATACCGAGGACGGCGCCGAAGCCGAAGCCGCAGCACCCGAGGCAAGCCCGGCCGCACCCGCCAGCACCGCCCCGCGCGTCCTGTATCGCAACGCGATGGGACAGACCTGGGACGGCACTGGCGAATATCCGGACTGGCTGCAGCGCGCCGTCAACGCCGGACAATCGATTGATTTCTATCGCGTGGACTGAGGCGCCTCAGGCTCCGTGTACTCAAACGCGACCGTCCCCTTGGGATGCCGATACCAGCCCGGGTCGCGGTAATCGTTCGGGGCCAGGCCCGCGCGCACCTTCAGCGTTGTAAACATCCCGCCCATCTCGATGGGGCCGAACGGCCCCTGGCCGCTCATCATCGGTAGCGTGTTCTCCGGCAGCGGCATTTTCATGCTGCCCATGTCGGCCATGCCGGCTTCTCCCATTGCCATGTAGTCGGGCACCAGCGCGTTCATGCGGCTGGCCAGGTCCTTCTGCTTGACCCCGATCATCGTTGGCATGTTGTGGCCCATCGCGTTCATCGTGTGATGCGATTTGTGGCAGTGAAACGCCCAGTCCCCGGGGTTGTCGGCCACGAACTCGATGGCACGCATCTGGCCCACGGCCACATCGGTGGTGACCTCGGGCCAGCGTGCCGATGGGGGCACCCAGCCGCCGTCGGTGCCGGTGACCTCGAAGCGGTGGCCGTGCAGGTGGATCGGGTGGTTGGTCATCGTGAGGTTGCCCATGCGGATGCGCACGCGGTCGCCCAGCCTTACCGGCAGTACGTCGATGCCTGGGAACACGCGGCTGTTCCAGGTCCACATGTTGAAGTCGGTCATCTCGGCCACGCGCGGCGTGTAGGATCCGGGGTCGATGTCGTACGCGGCAATCAGGAACACGAAGTCGCGGTCCACGCGCATGGCGGCCGGATTGCGCGGGTGCACGACGATAAAGCCCATCATGCCCATCGCCATCTGCACCATCTCGTCGGAATGCGGGTGATACATGAACGTGCCCGCATGGCGCATCTCGAATTCGTAGACGAAGGTCTTGCCGGGCGGGATATGCGGTTGCGACAGACCGCCCACGCCATCCATGCCGGCCGGCAGGATCATGCCGTGCCAGTGGACCGTGGTGTGCTCGGGCAGCTTGTTGGTGACGAAGATCCGCACGCGGTCGCCTTCCACGCATTCGATCGTGGGGCCGGGGCTCTGGCCGTTGTAGCCCCACAGGTGGGCTGTCATGCCGGGAGCCATCTCGCGTTCCACGGGTTCGGCCACGAGGTGGAATTCCTTCCAGCCGTTGCGCATGCGCCAGGGTAGCGTCCAGCCGTTGAGCGTGACCACGGGCTGGTAGGGCCGGCCGTTGCCGGGCGGCAGCGGTGCCTGCGTGGCGGCGCTGGACTGCAGCGGAGCTTCTGGCAACACGGCCGCGCCAGCGCGCGACACTATGGCGGTGCCCAGCATGGCGGCCGCCGATTGCCCCAGGAAATTGCGTCGGGAAACCATTGTCATTGTCCTTGTTTGGCGGGGGCCGTGGGGGCGTCGGCGGGCAGGCGTCCGCCCAGCGCGCTGCGCAGGTCCGATTCGGCCAGCCAGAAATCGCGCTGTGCATCGAGATAGCCGTTGACCGCGTTGACCTGCTCGCGTGCGTCGGTCAGCAGTTCGAACACGCTGACCAGCATGCCGTTGTAGCGCAGCAGGTTCTCGTCGCCGATGCGCTTGCGCAGTGGCACCACCTCGTCGCGGTAGTGCAGCGCGATGTCGTAGCGCGCCTGGTAGCCGGCATAGGTTTCGCGCACCACCGAGCGCGCGTTGATGGCCTGCTCGGCCAGCCGTGCAGCGGCCTGCATGTACACCGCCTCGGCGCGCGCCACGCGGGCGCCGCCCCAATCGAACAGCGGCACCTCGATGTCGATGCCATAGCCGGTTTCGCGGGCCCGGTTGGTCTCGGAGTTATGCAGGTAGCTGACGTCGAGCACGCTGATGAAGCGCGTGGCACGTGTCAGGCCGAGCGAACGCGACAGGCTGTCGAGTTGCTGGCGACCGGCCTGCAGGTCGAGCCGGTTCGAGATCGCCACGCTTTCCAGGTCCTGTATGGCCGGCCGCGCGCGGGGCAGGTCGGGCAGCCGTTCTGGCAGCGTGTAGCCGATGTCGTTACCCCACAAGCCCATCTCGCGCGTCAGTTGCTCGCGCGCGGACAGGGCCCGTTCGCGTGCGCGGGCCAGTTGCGCGGCGGCGTCGGCGTAGAACGCCTGTTCGCGTGCGTGATCGAGGGCGCTGACATTGCCCGCGCGTGCCAGGTCGCGTGCGAACAGGGCGCCGGTTTCGGCGGCACGCCGCACCTGCTCGGCATAGCGGGCTGCTTGCTCGGCGGCCACTGCGCGCACCCACGCGCGCCGCGCCGATTCGGCCCGACGCAGCGTGGCGTCCGCCACGGCCAGGCGCGTCTGCGCGAATCGGCCTTGCTCGATGCGCGCGGCAAACGGCAGCGCCAGCAGGTTCATGAAACCGATGGTGACCGCGCGGTCGATCTTCAGATCGTCGCCCGAGCTCTTGCGGCTGAAGGAAAAGCCCGGGTTCGGCAGGCGCGTGGCCTGCACGTAGTCGGCCTCGGCAATGCCCAGGTCGGCGAATTGCGCCTGCAGGCCGGCGTTGTTGAGCAGCGCCACCTGGACCGCGCGCTCGGCGTCGAGCGGCTGAGCCAGCAGTTCGCGGGTGCGGTCGCGCACGGCCTGGCGGTCGGCATCGCTGCGCACCCACAGGGCGTCCTGGCCCAGTCGTTCGCGGGCGGTATCGGCAACCGGGCCAAAGCCGCCGTCGGGCGCAAAGCCCGCGCATCCGGCCAGCAGCAGCGCGGCGGCCAGCGGCAGGCCGGCGCGCTTGAGGAGAGCAAGCATCATGAATGGTCTCTCGTCAGTGGGCGTGATGGCCGGCGTGGCCTTCATGGCCTTCGTGGCCGGTCGCCGGTGCCGGCGCGGGGGCGGGCGCTGGTTCGGGCGCGGATGCCGGTGCCGATGCGGCGCCGTGCATCATCATGTGGTGCCCGGCATGCGGGTCAGCGGCCGGCTGGGCGCCCGGTGCCACGTCGGCATTCGACTGGCGCCAGGACGAGACCTTCGGGCTCTGGTAGGGGACGTAACCCGCCATCGCGGCGGTATCGGGCAGGGCCGGTACCGGTGCGGCGGGGTTGGTAGGGTCAGACAAATCGGCGGCAGGCGCGGATGCCTGGGCCACGGCAAGGGCCGGGGCCAGCATCAGCAGCCACGCCATGGCGACAGTGCGCACGGCTGGCATGACAACCTCTTGAAATCGGGTCGCCCGCACGGCGCTTCAGCCTGTGCGGCGATGGGATATGTGGGGCGAGCGGTGCGGCCGTTGGTGCGCGAAATGCGTCAGCGGGGCCTGCTCAGTGCGTGGGCGAGGGTGCGATGGACGCACCTCGGGCGTCAGCAGTGACGGGCAGGCGGCCGGTCGGCGGGCAGGGAGGCTTGGCTGGCAAAGCTGACCGGGCTGGCCAGCGGCAGGCTGTGGCGATGGTGTTGCAGTGCCACGAGGGGAATTTCAGGCAGCAGCATGGCGCCAGCCGCGCAGGCGCCACAGGCGCTGCAATGGCCGGCAGCGTGGTGTGCATGCTGCGAGCGGTCGGTCGAGGAATCGTGGGTGGCGCCGTTAGGCTGGGCATCGTGCCAGACCGGCACGTCGGCGCTGTCGCTGGCGGTGGCCTCCTGACAGTGCGCGTGGTCCATGTTGCCTGCGTGGTCCATCGTGGCTTCCGCTTCTGCCACGGCCTTGATGGCCGCGTGGCGCTCCGGCATCGACAGGCCCGCCGCTTCCGAAACGCTGCACACCATCATGGCTGCCGCGACGGCACCCTGAACGGGCAGCGCGAACATGGCAAAGCACAACAGGAAGCTGGCAAACAGGCGTTTCATCAAGAAATCAACTTGGCAGGGCGCTGGAGGCCATGCCCGGGGGCGACGGAGCTGCCACAATCGGGGCAGCCGGCATTGTACTGTGTTTGACGGAGAAAAATCGTCGATACACCATGACATTCCTGCAATGTTCCACAAAATGCGTCTAACCTCGGATAGTGTCGAGGTTCTGCAATAAACCATAAGGCGGAACTGGCGTGTGCGGCCGGGTCCAGAAGTGAATCACCATGCGTATCCTGATTGTCGAAGACGAACCCAAGGCGGGCGATTACCTGCTCAAGGGGCTGACGGAGTCCGGCTTCGTGGCCGATCTGGCCCGCGACGGCGTGGACGGCCTGTCCCATGCCCGCGAGCAGCACTACGACCTGATCGTGCTGGACGTGATGCTGCCCGGCATCGACGGCTGGCAGGTGCTGCGCGAACTGCGCCGCGACAAGGACACCCCCGTGCTGTGCCTGACCGCGCGCGACGAACTGTCCGATCGCCTGAAGGGCCTGGAACTGGGCGCCGACGACTACATGGTCAAGCCGTTCGCGTTCGCCGAACTGGTGGCGCGCATCCGCACCATCCTGCGGCGCGGGCCGCTGCGCGAGAGCGAGTTCATGGAGGTGGCGGACCTGCAGATCGACACCATCCGCCGCCGCGTGACGCGCGCGGGCCAGAAGATCGACCTGACGTCGAAGGAATTCGCGCTGCTGCAACTGCTGGCGCGGCGCCGGGGCGAGGTGCTGTCGCGCTCGCTGATCGCGTCGCAGGTGTGGGACATGAACTTCGACAGCAACACCAACGTGGTGGATGTGTCGATTCGCCGCCTGCGCGCCAAGGTGGACGATCCGTTCCCGAAGAAGCTGATCCATACGCGCCGTGGCATGGGCTACGTGCTCGATGAGTCCGAAGAAGCATGAGCGCCGCGGCATGAGGCGGCTCGTGCGCATGCGGCGCGCGGTGGAGGCATGGATGCCGGCGTCGCTGACCACGCGGCTGGCGCTGGCCTACGGCCTGACTACAGCCGCGATCCTGGTGGGCGTGGCCACGTACCTGTCCAGCGCGCTGGGCAGCCAGTTGCAGTCGCACGATGAAAGCGAACTGGTGGGCGAGATCCTGCTGGTGCGCCACCTGTTGCGCGAGGTGGCCGACGAGACCGAGATCCGCACGGATACGCACCGTTTTGCCGATATCGCGATGGGGCACGAAGGGCTGATCCTGGTCGTGCGTTCCGCGTCGGGAGACCCGCTGATCTCGCTCAATCCCCACAACGAACCGCTGCCGCCACTGCGCGTGCTGCCGCTGGCCACTACCCCGGAAAAAGCGCTGCTGCAGACCTGGCATCCGCGCAACGGGGTGCCGTCTCGCGGCATGGCAGCGCTGGGGCAGATTGGCGATACCGGCAAGACCGTGGAGATCATCGTGCTCAGCGATGCGGGCTACCGCGTGGCGCTGATGCGCGAGTACCGGGGCGAGTTGCTGGGCGCCGTGCTGTGCGGCGCCATCGTGGCGGCTGCGCTGGGCTACCTGCTGGCCAGGCGCGGACTGCGCAGCCTGCGCCGGATGGCCAACGATGCCGCCGCAGTGACCACCAGCCGGCTGGCCACGCGGCTCGACGTGGGTGGCGCCCCCGAGGAACTGCGCGAACTGGCGGGCGCGCTCAATGGCATGCTGGCGCGGCTGCAGGACAGTTTCACGCGGCTGTCCCAGTTTTCGGCCGACCTTGCGCACGATTTCCGTACGCCGATCAGCAACCTTGTTGGCCAGACGCAGGTGACGCTGGCCCAGCGCCGCACGCCGGCCGAGTACGAGACGGTGCTGGAATCGAACCTGGAGGAATACGAGCGCCTGTCGCGCATGATCGAGAACATGCTGTTCCTGGCGCGCGCGGACAACGCGCAGGTGGCGCTGGGTGCGCGGCCGCTCGACGCGCGCGCGGAACTCGACAAGGTGGCCGAGTATTTCGAGGCGGTTGCGGCGGACCGCAACCTGACGGTAACCGTGTCGGGCAACGCGTCGGTGGTGGCGGACCAGACCTTGCTGCGGCGCGCCATCATCAACCTGCTGGACAACGCCTTGCGCCACGCGCCGGTCGGTAGCGGCGTGCACATGGCCGTGAGCCGCAACGGCGCGGACATGACCGCCATCAGCGTCACCAATGGTGGCCCGGCCATCGAGGCCGAAGCACTTCCGCATCTGTTCGGACGCTTCTACCGGGCCGACCCGTCGCGGCGCAATTCGTCCGGCTCCACCGGCCTGGGGCTGGCCATCGTCGACACGATCATGCGGCTGCATGGCGGCAGCGTGACGGTGACAAGCCTCGACGAGCAAACCTGTTTCGAACTCGAGTTTCCTGACAAATCTGTCAGTAGGGCAGGCGCATAATGCCGCCACGCGGACCTTGGGTCCGCGCCTGAACAGGAGACCGACATGCAGGTGCAACCGTATCTAGACTTTGGCGGACGATTCGACGAGGCCATGGCTTTCTATGGCCAGGTGCTGGGCGCGAAGGTGACATTCCTGATGCGCTACAAGGACACCCCGCCCGGCAACGGCGAAGCGCCGTCGCCGACATGGGCCGAGAAGGTCATGCACGCCAATATCCAGATCGGCGACAGCCAGATCATGGCGTCGGACGGCCGCGAGGGGCAGACCCCGGCGTTCTCGGGCTTCATGCTGTCCGTGGGCTATGTGCCCAACGCCGAAGGCAAGCGCATCTTCGAGGCGCTGTCCGAAGGCGGCCAGGTCATCATGCCGTACCAGAAGACCTTCTGGGCTGAAGGCTTCGGCATGGTGGTCGACAAGTTCAAGATGACCTGGATGGTGAACTGCGAGCACTAGGCGTCAACCAGGGCGGCGGCTTCAGGGGCGCGCCGCCCGTGCGCCCACCGATACAGCACCGGCAGCACCAGCAGCGTCAGCGCCGTGGATGACAGGATGCCGCCGATCACCACCGTTGCCAGCGGCCGCTGCACCTCGGCGCCCGTGCCCGTGGCAATCGCCATCGGCACGAAGCCCAGCGAAGCCACCAGCGCCGTCATCAGCACCGGGCGCAAGCGCGTCAGCGCGCCGTCGAAAACCGCTTCGTCCAGCGTGCGTCCTTCCTCGCGCAGACCACGGATAAAGGACAGCATCACCAGCCCGTTCAGCACCGCCACCCCGGACAGCGCGATAAAGCCCACCGCAGCCGAGATCGACAGCGGGATGCCGCGCAGCCATAACGCCAGCACGCCACCGGTCAGCGCGAACGGGATGCCGGTGAACACCAGCAGGCCGTCACGCACATTGCCGAACATCACGAACAGCAGCACGAACACCAGCGCAAGCGCCACCGGCACAACGATGCGCAGCCGTGCCGTGGCGGACTGCAACTGCTCGAACGTGCCGCCCCAGGCGATCCAGTAACCGGCGGGAATCCTGACCTTGCTCTCGATGGCCGCAGCGGCCTCGGGTACGAAGCCGCCAACGTCGCGCCCGCGCACGTTGGCGCTGATCACGATGCGGCGCTTGCCGTCCTCGCGCGAGACCTGGTTGGGACCCGGTGCCACGGCAAGCGTCGCCACTTCGCCCAGCGGGATATAACTGGTGCCGGCGCTTGTGCCGGAACTGCCGCCGCGCGGCAGCGGAATCGGCAGGCGCCGCAGCGCGTCCACATCCGAACGGACGCCCTCCGGCAGCCGCACGCCGATGCTGAAGCGCCGGTCGCCCTGGTAGAACACACCGGCATCGCGGCCGCCGATGGCGATGGCCACGGTGTCCTGCACGTCGACCATGTTCAGGCCGTAGCGCGCGGCGCGGGCGCGGTCGACGTCGACAGTCAGAACGGGCAGGCCGGTGGTCTGCTCCACCTTGACGTCGGTGGCGCCCGGCACCGCCTGCAGCACTTGCGCGATCTTCTGCGCGGTGGTGTCGAGCACGGCGTTGTCATCGCCGAACAGCTTTACCGCCACATCGCTGCGCACGCCGGAAATCAGCTCGTTGAAGCGTAGCTGGATCGGCTGCGAGAACTCGTAGCGGTTGCCCGGGATGGCTTCCAGCTCGGCTTCCATCGCGGCGCGCAGCGATTCGCGCGAGCGGCCCGGATCGGGCCACTGGTCGCGCGGCTTCAGCATGATGTAGGCATCTGATGCGTTGGGCGGCATCGGGTCGGACGCAATCTCGGCCGTGCCGGTGCGCGAAAAGACCCGCTCGATCTCCGGAAACTTCTCCTTGAGCCGGGCCTCGACCTGCTGCTGCATCGCCACCGACTGCGTCAGGCTGGTGCCCGGAATCCGCAGCGCCTGCACCGAGAAATCCCCCTCGTTCAGGTTGGGAATGAACTCGCTGCCGAGCCGCGTGGTCATCAGGCCGCCCAGCAGCACGGCCACCACGGCGGCGGTCAGCACCACCGGCGTATTGGCCAGCGCGCGGCGCAGCGCGGGCTCGTACCAGCGGCGCGCCCAGCGCATGACGCGGTTTTCCTTTTCGTCGACGCGGTCGCCGATAAACAGCGCCACGGCGGCCGGCACGAAAGTCACCGACAGGATCAGCGCGCCCAGCAGCGCCACCACCACCGTCATCGCCATCGGATGGAACATCTTTCCTTCCACGCCGGTCAGCGCAAAGATCGGCACGTAGACGATCATGATGATCAGCTGCCCGTACACCAGCGGGCGGCGGGCCTCGCGCGCGGCGGCAAACACTTCCTCGAATCGTTCCTCGCGCGTGAGCGGCCGGCCCAGCCGTTCGCGCGCATGCGCCAGCCGGCGCACGCAGTTCTCGACGATCACCACCGCGCCGTCCACGATGATGCCGAAGTCCAGTGCGCCCAGGCTCATCAGGTTGGCGCTGATGCGGTACGTGACCATGCCCGTGAACGTGAACAGCATCGACAGCGGAATGATCATCGCCGTGATCAGCGCCGCGCGCAGGTTGCCCAGGAACAGGAACAGCACCGCGATCACCAGCACCGCGCCTTCGAGCAGGTTCTTCTTGACCGTGGCGATGGCCTTGTCGACCAGGTTCGTGCGGTCGTAGACGGTAACGGCCTTGACCCCTTCGGGCAGCGACTTGTTGATGGTGGCCATGCGGGCATCCACCGCCCGCGATACGGCGCGGCTGTTCTCGCCAATCAGCATGAACACGGTGCCCAGCACCACCTCGCGGCCGTTGTCGGTGGCCGCGCCGGTGCGTAGTTCACGACCCAGGCCCACTTCGGCCAGGTCGCGTACGCGGATCGGCTGGCCCTGCGCCGTGCCGACGATGACCTCGCCGATGTCGTCGATCGACTTGACCTGGCCCGGCGCACGCACCAGGTACTGCTCGCCGCGCCGCTCGATGTAGCCGGCGCCCACGTTGCTGTTGTTACGCTCCAGCGCCTGCACCACGTCCTGCAGCGACAGGCCATACGACGCCATCTTTTCCGAATTCGGGGCCACCAGGTACTCGCGGGCGAAGCCGCCAATCGAGTTGATCTCGGTGACGCCGGCCACGGTGCGTAGTTGCGGCTTGATGATCCAGTCCTGGATCTCGCGCAGGTCGGTTGGCGTGTAAGGCGTGCCATCGGGCTTGCGCGCCTCGGGCTCGGCTTCCACAGTCCACAGGTAGATCTCGCCCAGGCCGGTGGAGATCGGCCCCATCTGCGGCGCGATGCCCGATGGCAGATGTGCGCGTGCTTCCTGCATGCGCTGGTTGACCAATTGCCGCGCAAAGTAGATGTCGGTGCCGTCCTTGAAGATGACCGTGATCTGCGACAGGCCATAGCGCGACAGCGAGCGGGTCTGTTCCAGCCCCGGCAGCCCGGACATGGCGGCTTCCAGCGGATACGTCACGCGCTGCTCGGCTTCTAACGGCGAGTAGCCAGGCGCCTCGGTGTTGATTTGTACCTGGACGTTGGTGATGTCTGGTACGGCGTCGATGGGCAGGCGGCTGTAGTTGTAGATGCCAAGCCCGGCCATGCCGAGCACGGCCAGCATGACCAGCCAGCGCTGCGCGATGGAAAATCTGAGAATTCGTTCGAACATGGTGGGCTCCGGTCAGTGCGCGTGCTCGGCGCTGGCCTTGCCCTGTTCCGCCTTCAGCACGAAGCTGTTTGCGGCCACGTAGCCCTGTCCGGTTTGCAGGCCCTCGACGATCTCGATGCGCTTGCCGTCGGTGCGTCCCGTCTTGACCGGCCGCGCCGCAAAGCCGCCGGGCACCTCGACGTAGACCTGCTGGCGGTCGCCGTCGGTCTGCAGCGCTTCGTTGTCGATGACCACGGCGGCATCGGCCTCGCCGGTGGCCACGCTGACCGTCACGAACAGGCCCGGCCGCCACGCCATCTGCGGGTTGGCCAGCGTCACGCGGGCCGTGGCCGTGCGGGTCTGGGGACCCAGCAGGGCGCCTACGTACGAGATCGTGCCCTCGGCCTTGCCGTCGAATGCCGCCGATGTCACGCGCACGGGCTCGCCGAGCCGGACGTGGTTCAGGTCCTTGGCGGCGATCACGAACTCTGCCCATACCGAATTGAGGTCCGAGATCGTGAAGACCGCGGTTTCCGCGGCCACCGCCTCGCCCAGCGCCAGGTGCTTCTCCACGACGATGCCGTCGAATGGCGCCCGCAACTCGAACTGGTTGATGGCGCGCGCCGACGTCGTGGCGCCAATCGCGGTGAGTTTCTGCCGGGCATTGCGTTCGGCGATCTCGGCTTCCTGCAGGGCGGTGCGCGCGCTCAGGAAGTCCTGTTCGGCCGATACCTTGTCTTCCCAGAGCTTCTTCTCGCGCGCATAGGTGGTGCGTGCCAGCTCCAGCCGACGTTGCGCGGCCAGCAGTTCGCTGCGCTGGTCCGATAGCTGGGTGCTGGCGAACACGGCCAGCAGGTCGCCTTTCTTCACGCGCTGGCCCAGGTTCGCCACCACGGATTCGGCCACGCCGGCTACGCGCGGCACCACGTGCGCGGTGCGGTCCTCGTTGAACTTGATTTCGCCGGGAAACTCCACGGCGCTGCGGATGCGCCCCGGCCCAGCCTTGGCGATCACCAGGTGGGCGTTGCGGATCTGCTCGGGTGTCATCGCGATCAGCCCGGGCGGTTCGTTGGCGTGGTCGGCTGCGGCTGCGGCGGGCTTGCCGTGCGCGGCTTCCTCACCTGCCTCGTGGCTGCCATGGTCGTCGTGGTCGTGGCCGTCGCCACGTCCCACCAGTAGCAGGGCCAGCGCGGCAATCAGGCCGGCAATCACGATGGTGGCGATGGCCACGCCCTGTTTGCGAGTCAATGTCATGACGGTATTCCTTCGGTGGGCGCCTCAGCGGCCCAGGATTCGATCGATCGTGGTGGCGGCCTGCCAGCTGTTGGCCACCACGCCGAGATAGCGGATGCGGGCCTGGAACAGCGTGCGCTGGGCGTCCAGCACTTCGAGATAGTTGAACTTGCCGGCCTCGAACCCCTGCGTGGCCGCCTGGAAGGCGCGTTCGGCGGCGGGCAGCACGGTTTCACGTAGGGTCAGCGCCGAGGTGCGCGACACGCCGAGCTGGTTGGCTGCCTGCTGCAGGTCGTGGTCCAGCCGCAGGCGCGTGGCGCGCAGTTCGTCGGCGGCCTTGTCGGCCTGCCGGATCGCCGTGTAGAGGTTGCCCTGGTTGCGGTCGAACAGGGGCAGAGGCAGGGCGATGCCCAGCACCGGGAACGTGCCGCGCTCGGGCGCGCCGTTGTCGCGCTTGGCGCCGACGCTCACCGTGACGTCCGGATACTGGCGGCTGCGCTGCACGTTGATGTCGGCCTGGCGGCGGTCCAGTTCGCGCTCGCTGGCCAGCAACGCGGGGGCGTTGTCCAGCGACTGGCGCAGCAAGGCCGCTTCGGGGCGTGCGGGCAGGTTGTCGAGCTTGCCGTCGGCCTCGGAAAAGCGCGGCGCCGGGTTTCCCCAGAGCGTGCTCAGCGTCTGGCGGGCGGCCACCAGCCCGGCATCGGCCTCGGCACGTTCAAGCTGGGCGTTGGCCAGTTCCACCTGGGCCTTGGTTTCCTCGACTGGCGAAATCTTGCCGGCAGCCACGCGCCGCGCCGCTGCGTCGGCGCCACGGCGGGCGATATCGACCGAGCCGGCCGCCAGCCGGATACGTTCCTGGGCGATCAGTACATTGAAGAACGCGCCAATCACGGTGGCGCGCAGGTCCGCCTGCACCGTGCCCAATTGCGCCTGCGCCACGTCGCGGGCGCGCTGGGCGGCGCCAATGCGCGCGCTGCGTTTGCCGCCAAGTTCCACGGGCAGGTTCATCTGGGCTGTGGTGGTGCGCGTGGCCTGGCGCGTGTCTTCCATCTGCACCGAGATTTCGGGATTCGGAATGACGCGAGCCTGCGTGATGCCGCCTTCGCTGGCATCGACTTCGATTCGCGCGGCCGACAGCGTTGGGTTCTGCGCGCCCGCCAGCGCCAGCGCGGTGTCCAGCGTCAATTGGCCCGGGGGCTCAAGGACGGTAGCGGTGGCGTCCTGCGCGGACGCCCATGGGCTGAAGAATGGACTGCACAACGTGGCCGCCAGCCCCAGCGGCAATAAAAGGCTTCTCATCGATCTCACCAGAACACACAGGAGAAAATCGGCGAGACGCGTTGCCGGTACCGTCGTAGCAGTACCGCGATGACAGGGTCACTGAAGCGTCCCGCCGGCTAGGCGGAACGCGGCCACTGAGGGCGATCGGGGACGGGAGAGGGGATGGAGCCGAACGCGTACTGGCGCGGCGTGTAGCGCAAGGTGACATAGCGATAGTCACCGGGCACGTGGAATTCGGCGAAGACGCCGTGCGAGCCTGGGAAGTGGCACGCGGTGCAATCGGCATCGGGCAGCGCCAGGGACTTGCCTGCGCTCTTGCCAATGCCCTTGTCGGACGAATGTGCGTCGGCCTGGTGCTGATGCGTGTGATGGCCGAAGTGGCTGGTGACCGCAGCAGGCTGGTCCGCGCTTTCATGTGCGCAATAGGCCGCGGCGCCGGCCCAGGCAAACTGGAGCGGCAGCAGGATCGACAGGAAGACGAGCAGCAGGCGGCGCATGGGCAGCGATTATAGGCGCGGGCGTTGGGGCCGGGCATTACGTTGCTGTCATCGAAAGGGTCTTTGTAGGGCCCACTTGACCTTAAAGCGGCTACAGGGTCTTGAATGGCAGGCAACAACGCAAAACTGGATACCTCCATGGCTCGTTCCACGCCTGAAAACCTGCTGCCGCCGTCTTCGGCGGCGCGTGGTCATGGGCACGACCACGACCACGACCACGATCACGATCATTCCCACGGGCACGACCATGCCCACGATCACGGGCACGACCACCGCCACGCCCACAGCCACGGCCACGCGCATGAGGCGGCAGACAGCTGCTGCGGTTCGTCGTGTGGCGCCAGCATCACCGTCAGCACGCCAGTAGCGGCGCCGGCGGGTACACGGTCGGCCGCTTACCGTATCGAGGCAATGGACTGCCCGACCGAGGAAACGCTGATCCGCAACAAGATTGGCGCCATGGCCGGTGTGGCGGCGCTCGATTTCAACCTGATGCAACGTGTGCTGACCGTGCACCACACGCTCGATTCGCTCGATCCGGTGGTCAAGGCCATCGCGTCGCTGGGCATGAAGGCCGAACCGCTGTCGGATGCCAGCGCCGAGGCGGCGGTGGCCGAGCCGGGCAAGTCCTGGTGGCCGCTGGCGCTGGCGGGCGCGGCAGCCATCGGCGCCGAAGCGGCCGAATGGTTCCAGGTGGCGGCCCCTTATCTGCCGGCTGCGCTGGCGCTGGCCACCGTGCTGATTGCCGGGCTGGGCGTGTATCGCAAGGGCTGGATCGCGGTGCGCAACGGCAACCTGAACATCAACGCGCTCATGAGTATCGCGGTGACGGGCGCGATGGTGATCGGCCAGTGGCCGGAAGCAGCCATGGTGATGGTGCTGTTCGCGGTGGCCGAGCGAATCGAAGCCGCTTCGCTGGATCGTGCGCGCAACGCCGTGCGAGGCCTGATGGCCATGGCGCCCGAGCAGGCCACGGTGCTGCAGCCCGACGGCAACTGGCAGGCCATCGCCGCCCGCGACGTGGCGGTGGGCGCCACCGTGCGGCTGCGCCCCGGTGAACGGGTAGCGCTTGATGGCCGCGTGGTGCGTGGCCAGTCCGCGCTGGACCAGGCGCCAATTACGGGCGAAAGCGTGCCCGTCGACAAATCGGCCGGCGATCCGCTCTACGCGGGGTCGATCAACCAGTCGGGCGAGCTGGAATACACGGTGACTGCGCCGGCCAATGATTCCACGCTCTCGCGCATCATTCTCGCGGTGGAAGCCGCGCAGGGCAGCCGCGCGCCGACGCAGCGCTTTGTCGACCAGTTCGCGCGCATCTACACGCCGGTCGTCTTCGTCATCGCGCTGGGCGTGGCGGTGCTGCCTCCGCTGTTGCTGGACGGGGCATGGATGGCGTGGATCTACAAGGCGCTGGTGTTGCTGGTCATTGCCTGCCCGTGCGCGCTGGTGATCTCGACCCCCGTGACGATCGTCAGCGGGCTGGCGGCGGCTGCGCGACGCGGCATCCTGATCAAGGGTGGCGTGTACCTGGAGCAGGGGCGCCATCTGTCCTGGCTGGCGCTCGACAAGACCGGCACCCTGACGCACGGCAAGCCCGCGCAGACCGATATCGCGCTGCTGGTGGATGAAGTTCCGGGCAGCCGCGACATCCGTGCCATCGCCGCCAGCCTGGCGGGCCGTTCCGATCATCCGGTGTCACGCGCGGTGGCTACGGCAGCCGATGCGGAAGGCATCGCACGCCTGGAAGTGAGCGACTTCGAGGCGCTGGCGGGGCAGGGCGTGCGGGGTACCGTGGATGGTGTGGCGTACTGCCTTGGCAATCACCGTCTGATCCACGACCTGGGCGCGTGCTCGCCGGCGCTGGAGGCGCGCCTGGAAGCCATCGAGCGGCAGGGCAAGACCATCGTGATGCTGGCGGCGATGCCGCATGATGCGGTGCCGGCCCAGGCGCTGGCCCTGTTCGGTGTGGCCGACACCGTGCGCGACACCAGCCGGCAGGCCATCGAGCAGTTGCATGAATTGGGCATCAGGACGCTGATGCTGTCCGGCGACAATCCGCATACCGCGTCGGCGATCGGGCAAGCAGTGGGTATCGACGAGGCGCGCGGCAATCAGTTGCCGCAGGACAAGGCGGACGCCATCGCCGCGCTCACGGCCCAGGCGCATACGCATGCCGGCAAGGTTGGGATGGTGGGCGACGGCATCAACGACGCGCCGGCGCTGGCGCGTGCCGATATCGGCATTGCGATGGGCGCGGCGGGCACCGATACCGCTATCGAGACGGCCGATGTGGCGCTGATGGACGACGACTTGCGCAAGATTCCCGCGTTCGTGCGGCTCTCGCGCCGGACGTCAGCGATCCTCAAGCAGAACATCGCGCTCGCGCTGGGCATCAAGGTCGTCTTCCTGGCCCTGACCGTCATGGGCATGAGCACGATGTGGATGGCCGTGTTCGCCGATATGGGCGCGAGTTTGCTGGTGGTGTTTAATGGGTTGCGGTTGACGCGGGAGAATGGCTGAGCGGTGGTTTGTTTTGCTCCCCTCTCCCGCAAGGCGGGAGAGGGGCAGGGGGTGAGGGTCAGCGGTTCAATTTGAGACAGGTCAGATTTTGAGTCGCCGGCCCTCACCCCCAACCCCTCTCCCAAAGGGAGAGGGGAGAAAACACACAGGGGGCACATGAAACTCAAGGCTGAATAATCAGCTCTCCACTGCGTCCCGGAATCTCCCCCCACGTCACCGGCAATAGCGGCAGGTTGGTCCGGTCGATATGCCGGTAGTACGTGGCCATCGACACCAGTTCATGCCCTTGCGCGCGCCAGCCGGCCAGCAGCCGTTTGAATACCGGTGCCAGTTTGCCGCCTTCCAGTTCGGTGTGGAGCGTGAAGATGTGGTCGGCGTCGCCTTCGGTCAGCTTCAGCACGGCCTGGTGGACGTTGTCCTCGGTCAGGTCGTCCACGCCGATCAGTTCGTCCAGCGTCGGCAGCGTGGTGGGCATCTGCACGTGGCGGCACGGCTTGCCGTCCACCGTGGGAATGTACGGTCCCGTGCCTCGGCCGTCGGACGCGTAGACCATGCCCCAGTCGTCGATCTGGAGGAAAGCTTCGTCGTTCATCTGCCAGCCGGCCGCGCCATGGGTGGGCGGTGGAGCGCCGAAGATGGCGACGAAACGGTCGAACGATTGCTGCATCTGGCGGCGCGTCCACGCGGCATCGCGGCCGCGCACGTTGTCCTGCCAGTAGACGTGGTCCCAGGTGTGGATGCCGCATTCGTGCCCGGCAGCCGCGGCCGCGCGCATTTCGGCGGCGCCCTTGCGGCCGATGTCGGGGCCGGGCAGCAGCACGCCGTACATCAGCGTGCGCAGGCCGTAGTTGGACACCACCGACGTGCGCGACACCTTCTTCAGGAAGCCGGGCCGGAAGACGCGGCGCAGCGCCCAGCCCGTATGGTCGGGACCTAGGCTGAACAGGAACGTGGCTTCCGCCTGATGTGCGGACAGCATCGACAGCAGCGCCGGCACGCCTTCGCGTGTGCCGCGCAGCGTGTCGACGTCGACTTTCAGGGCAATGCGGGCCATGCCGGTCAGTTGTTGCCGTCGACCAGCGTGCGGGCGTCCACCACCTTGTCGCGGTACGCCTCGAAGATGCGACGTAGCGCCTGCTCCATCGTCACCTCGGGCTTCCAGCCCAGCTCGTCCATGGTGTTGTCGATCTTCGGCACGCGGTGCTGCACGTCCTGGTAGCCCTTGCCGTAGAACTCGCCCGACGACGTTTCCACGATCTGCGTCTTGCGGGCTTCCTCGGCGTACTCGGGGTAGTCGGCCGCCATCGTCAGCATCATCTCGGCCAGCTCGCGTACCGAGTGGATGTTGGCTGGGTTGCCGATGTTGAAGATCTTGCCGCTGGCCACGCCATCCTTGTTCTCGATGATGTGCATCAGCGCCGAGATGCCGTCCGAGATATCGGCGAAGGCACGCTTCTGCGCGCCGCCATCCACCAGCT
>NZ_BPUO01000006.1 GCF_022179805.1 Cupriavidus pauculus
TGAACCAGTTTGCTATTCTCTATGAGGAACGCTTCACCCACCCCGCATCGCTGAGATAATGCTGGCTCACCGGCTAAGTTGACGGTGAGCCTTTAACTGCCCTGAACACAAAAACGCTGACAGGCCCTGCTTCAGATCCCCTCTCCCGCCAGTTTGCCCCCAGTTTCCCGCCGGTTTGCTCCCCTCTCCCGCGCGCGGGAGAGGGGAGCTAAAACAGCTAGGTCGACCCTCAATCCAACGTCAAATTCTCCCGCTGAATCACCGCATTCCAGCTCGCCTCTTCCTTCTCGATCCGCTTGGCAAAATCATCCGGGCCGATCATCACCACATCCCCCTGCTGCCCCAAAGCCGCCTTGGCCTTCTCTTCCTCCAGCACACCGCGCGTAGCAGCATCCAGCTTCTGAACAATGGCCGACGGCGTACCAGCCGGCGCCAGCAAACCAATCCAGAACGTAGCCTGGAACGGCTTGATACCCGCCTCCTCCACCGTCGGCACATCTGGCAACTGCGTCATGCGTTGGCTGGCGCTGACGGCGATGGGCTTGAGCTTGCCGGCCTTGATCTGCGGCAGTGCGCTCCAGGTGTCGAACGTCGTGTCCAGTTCGCCGCTGATGACGGCCATCTGCGCCTGCGCAGACGACTTGTACGGCACGTGGGTCGTGTTGATCTTCGCGCGGTTGTTCAGCATGGCAAAGCTCAGGTGCGCGATATTGCCGGGCCCGGCCGACCCGTAGCTGATCTTGCCCGGATGTTGCGACGCATAGCGGACCAGGTCGGGCACCGTGGCCACGGTGTTCTTCTTCGACCAGTCGGGATTGGTCACCAGGATGAACGGTGCTTCCAGCACCAGCGTGACTGGCGCGAAATCCTTCACCTTGTAGGTGCCCTTCTTGTAGAGATGCGGATTGATCGTGACGCTGCTGGAGTTGGTCACCATCACCGTGTAGCCGTCCGGCGCGGACCGCGCCACCTCGCCCACGCCGATCAGGCCGTTGGCACCCGCCTTGTTTTCCACCACCACGGGCTGGCCCAGCGATCGGGTCAGCCGCTCGGAGATGACCCGCGCCACCGTGTCGGTGAAGGACCCGGCCGGGAACGGCACGATCAGCCGCACCGGCTTGTTCGGCCAGTTGCTGTTCTGGGCCGATGCCGGACCGGCGACGCACGCCAGGCCCATTGCCACCGCCACGCCAACGTTCAGTACTCGCTTGTTCATTGTGTCTCCTGTTTATCGTTCTGATCGTTCTGGTCGTTTTCGAATCGTGAATGCCTACCGCGAGCCCTTGGGCCTGGCGTCCTGCCCGGTGATGCCGCTTGCCTCCAGCGCCGCAAGCCGCGCCGCGTCTAGCCCGAGCACGCGCCCCAGCACTTCGTCCGTGTGTTGTCCCAGCGTGGGCGATACGTTGCGGGTGGCCACGGCGTCCGGGCTGGTGCGGAACCACGCCGAATTGGCCACGTAGGTGCCGACGTGCGCCCGCTTCACCTGCTGCCAGAAGCCTCGCGACAGCAGATGCGCGTCCTCCAGCACCTGCCACATCGCCTTGACCACCCCGGCCGGTACCCCGGCCTGCTGCAGATGGCGCATGGCGGCGTCGGGGTCCAGCGGCGCCGACCAGGCCTGGATTGCGTCGTCGATGCGCGCGTGCCGGGTGTGGCGTCCCGCTGCCTGCGCCAGCCCGGGATCGGCGGCCAGATCGTTACGGCCGATGACCTGGCACAGCGCCGGCCACTGCACATCGGTCACGGTCAGCGCGATCCACGCATCGTCGCCGGCGCAGCGGTAGCAGCCGTGCGGCGCATTGACCGGATGGCGATTGCCCTGGCGCGGCGACACTCTGCCTGACACCGACTGCTCGATCATGTACGGCGCGGTCATCGGCAGCATGGCCTCGACCTGCGACAGGTTGATATGCCGCCCCCGCCCCGTGGCCCGCTGCGCGCGCAGCGCCACCAGGATGGCCGCGCCGCCGTTCAGGCCGCCAACCGGATCGCCATAGGCGTACGACGTCATCGCCGGCGGCCCGTCGGGATGGCCTGTGTAAAGAGGCAGGCCGCTGGCCTGTTCCAGCGTGCCGCCGTAGGCGCGCGTGTTGCTCCACGCGTTGCCCAGGCCGAATGCCGGCATCGACAACATGACCAGCCGCTCGTTGCGCTGGCGCAGCGCGGCGTAGTCGAGGCCGAGCTTGGGCAGCACCTCGGCCGAGTAGTTTTCGATCACGGCGTCGGCCTGCGCCACCAGGTCCAGTAGCAACGCCTTGCCCTCGGGCCGCGTCAGGTCCAGCGTGATGCCGGACTTGTTGCGGTTCATGAGGTTGAAGTTCGAGTTCTTCTCGTAGACGCGGTCCCGATAGAACGCCTCGTTGAAGATGGCGCCGCGCCACCAGTCCGGATAGCCGGTGCTCTCCACCTTGATGACTTCCGCGCCAAAGTCGGCCAGCGTGCGCGACGCCAGCGGCCCCGCCCAGCCCATCGTCAGATCGACGATGCGCAGCCCTTGCAGCGGCAGCGCGTCATCGCCGGCCCGCGCCATCCGGCGTTGCGGCATGTGATCGAGCCCGGCCTGCCGATACAGCGCATCGTGCGCGCCCAGCAGCGGCGCCGTGCCGCCCGGCAGCGGCCCCGCATCGTCGAGCCGCAGCGGCACCACCGGGCCTTCGAACGCCACGTCGCCGATCCGCACCGGCACGAACGCACCGCGCTCGCGATGCACCGCCTGGCCCAGCAGCGTTTCCATGGTGGGCACCACCACGGCCGGATGCTTCAGATCGCCCAGCGTCTCGAACCACTGCTCGGCCGTGCGCGTCATGAAAGCGGGCTTGAGGATCGCGTCGATGGCATCGGCGCGCAGCATCCGCTCGGGGCCACTCGCGTAGCCAGGGTCGTCAGCCAGATCGGTGCGCCCGATAGCCTGGCACAGCGCCTGCCATTGCGGCAGCGTATGCGTGAAGATGCCGATCCAGCCGTCAGCGGTTTCATAGATGCCGCCCGGATGCGTGCCGCAGAAGCGGTTCACGCCCATGCGGCGGCGCGGATGCCGGCCGTCCTGCACCATGCCGGCCTCCATCTCCACCACGCCGAACACGCATTCGTGCGCGCTCAGCACATAGCGCCGGCTGCCCTGCCCGCTGCCGATCACGGCCGCCACCGCCGCCGAGAACACGTCGAGCCCCACCGCGATGGCGGTCTGCACGTCGTGCGGCATATGCGGCGGCCCTTCGACCGGCCCGCTGCCGTGTACCGCGCCCGCCAGCGCGCGGCATATGGCCTCCGAGCCCGCGTAGTCGCTGTACGGGCCGGTCTCGCCAAACCAGGTCAGCGCGATGTCGATGGGTGCGTGTTCGCCCTGCCCCGTGGCCTCTGCCGTCTGCCAGACGGGACGCGCGAGCACGGCGGGGCCATCATCCAGCGCCCGCGCGTCGAGCACAACGTCGCAGGTCAGCGCCAACTGAGCCAGCCATGCCTGGTCACCGGCATCGCCCGACTGCACGGTGACGCTGCGCTTGTTCGTGTTGAGCCAGGCGAACAACGCGCTCTCGGGCTGCGAATGGCCCGGCAGTGCCACCAGCGGTGGCATGTGCCGCCAGGCATCGCCCGCCGGATCCTCCACCTTGATCACCTCGGCCCCAAAATCCGCGAACAGCTTGCCGGCATAGGCCACGGCCGGACCGGTGCCGATCTCCAGCACGCGCAGGCCGCCCAATGCCAGTGGATCCTGTTGCGATCGAATCGTCATGTCGTCCCCCGGATCACCAAGCATCGACAAAGCCGCGACGCGCCCGGCCTCGGCGCACATCGGCCGAAGCAATGCCCTGAGCGATCCACTTGCGGGTCTCGGCCGGATCGATCACGGCATCGATCTCGACGGCCGCTGCCGTGTTGATCGCGTGGCCGCGTTCGTACGACTGGGCCACGAGCTTGTCGAACAGCGCATTGCGCTCGGGGCCGTCGGCCACCGCTTCGAGTTCCTTCTTGAAGCCCAGCCGCACGGCGCCTTCCAGGCCCATTGGCCCGAATTCGCCGGTGGGCCAAGAAACCGTGAAGCTGGCCGAACGGAAGCCGCCGCCCGCCATGGCCATCGCGCCCAGGCCATAGCCCTTGCGCAGCGTCACGGCCAGCAGCGCCACGCGCAGCTTGGCGGCGGTCAGGAACATGCGCGACACATGGCGTACCTGCGCGTGGGCTTCCACTTCAGGGCCGACCATGAATCCCGGCGTATCGATCAGCGAGATGATCGGCAGCCCATGTGCGTCGCAAAGCTGCATGAAGCGCGACGCCTTGTCGGCCGCGTCGGCGTCGATGGCACCGCCCAGGTGATAGGGGTTATTGGCCATGATGCCCACGGGCTGGCCTTCCACCCGGGCCAGCGCGGTGTGGATGCCCGACCCGAAGCCGCCACGCAGCATCAGCACGCTGTCCACGTCGGCAATGCCCTCGATGGCCTTGCGCGTGTCATAGACCCGCAGCCGGTTTTCGGGGACCACATGGCGCAGCGCCAGCGGATCGGGCGCGCTCCAGTGCGCCACGCGTCCCTGGAACATCGACAGGTAGTGCTTGGCGGCGCGCGTGGCCTCGGCCTCGTTCTCGACCAGGATGTCGATCACGCCATTGGCAAACTGCACCGGCGCCGGACCCACGTCCTCGGGCCGGTACACGCCCAACCCGCCGCCTTCGATCATGGCCGGGCCGGCCATGCCGATGTTCACGGACTTGTCGGCGATGATCACGTCGCAGCAGCCGATGAAGGCCGCATTGCCGGCAAAGCAACGGCCGGACACGATGCCCACCACCGGCACCTGCCCGCTCAGTTCCGCGAACGCGGCAAACGACGGCTGGTACAGGCCCGATACCGACGGATAGTCCACGTCGCCAGGCCGCCCGCCGCCGCCCTCGCCAAACAGTACCAGCGGCAGTTCGTCGCGCAAGGCCACCTCAACGATGCGGTCGGTCTTGATATGGTTGCGCTTGCCCTGCGTGCCGGCCATGACCGTGGCGTCATAGGCCATCACGGCGCTGCGCGCGCGGTCCTTGCCAACGAGGTCGGTATTGACGTTGCCGATGCCCGTGATCAGGCCATCGGCCGGCGCGTTGGCGATCAGGTCGTCCTTGGTCCGGCGCGATGCCTGCGCTGCCAGCGCCAGTCCGCCGTATTCGACGAAGGTGTCCGCGTCGCACAGATCGGCGATGTTCTCGCGCGCCGTACGCTGGCCGCGCGAGCGGCGGCGCGCCACGGCATCGGGACGAGTCTCGTCATGCAGGAATGCGTGGCGATCGATCACGCGCTGCAGGTCGGCGCGAATCGCGTGTGGATCGTGGGCGTGCGCGGCATCGAGCGCCTCACCAGTGGATTCGGCCGCCTCCAGCACGATCAGGATCTGGTTTTCGGACGCCAGCACGTTTTTCTCAACGCGCAGGTCCACCACCCGGCCACCGCATTCGGCCAGGATCGTGTGCTCCATCTTCATCGCATCGAGCACGGCCACGGTCTGGCCCGGCTTCACCATGTCGTTGAGCTGGACCGAGATTTCCACCACCCGGCCCGTCAGCGGCGCGCGCACGGCGACCAGACCTTGCTCGACTTCTTCCTCGGGCTCCACCGCGCGGGGCGCATGCGCGGCCGGGCGCGCCGTGCCACCCAGCAGTGCGTCCTGTGCCCGGCCCGCTTCGGCTAGCGTCTCGGCCGCCGCGACCAATTCCGGCAGGATGGCCTCGAAATGGCGCGTGTGGACGTCCTGCTTTAGAAAATCCTCGCGCTGGACCAGTGCCCGCAGCAGGTTCAGGTTGGTCGGCACGCCGGCAATGCGGAATTCGGACAGGCTGCGTTGCACGCGCCGAACCGCAGCCGCAAACGTGGGCGCGGCACTGCTGACGATCAGTTTGGCCAGCAATGTGTCGAAGTTCGGCGACGGCTCGTAGCCCGCGTAGGCGTGGCTGTCCACGCGGACATCGGGGCCGGTCGGCGCATCAAAGCGCTCCAGCCGCCCGTGCGCCGGCCGCGCCAGTCCCTGGGCATCGGTCATCTCGGCGTTGACGCGCACCTGCACCGCAAAGCCGCGCGGCTGGGGCGGCGCGGCGGGGTCCAGGCCCAGGTCGGCCAGCGTGCGCCCTGCGGCCAGGCCGATCTGCAGCGCCACCAGGTCGACGCCCGTGACCTGCTCGGTGATCGTGTGCTCCACCTGCAGGCGCGGATTGGCTTCAATGAAGACAAAGCCCTTCTGCTCGCCCGTGTCGGATTCTTCCACCAGGAATTCGAACGTGCCCAGGCTGCGGTAGTGCACGCGGCGCGCCAGCCGCAGCGCGCACTTGATGATCTGGTCGCGCAACTGGGGCTTCAGCACCGGGCTCGGCGCAATCTCCACCAGCTTCTGGAAGCGGCGCTGCAGCGTGCAGTCGCGCTCGCCCAGTGCCACCACATCGGTCCCATCGCCGGCAATCTGCACCTCGATATGGCGCGCGCGCACCACCAGCCGTTCGGCGTACAGCGCATCGATACCGAACGCCGACGCGGCCTCGGAGCGGCAACGCGCATAGGCTTCGGCCAGGTCCTCGCGGCGGCGTACCACGCGCATGCCCCGGCCACCACCGCCGCCCACGGCCTTGATCACCACGCCGGCGCCTGCCTGGGCGTCGAAGAAGGCCGTGATGGCGTCCAGCGACGCGCCACCGGGCGTCGACGGCATGACCGGCACATCGCTCTGCACGGCCAGTTCCAGCGCGCGGCCCTTGTCGCCAAACAGCGCGAGGTGTTCCACAGTCGGGCCGATAAAGCGGATACCGGCGTCGGCGCAGGCCTGCGCAAAGTCGGCGCGCTCGCTCAGGAAGCCGTAGCCTGGGTGCACCGCATCGCAGCCGGTGGCCTTGGCGGCGGCGACGATGCCGGCGATGTCGATATAGGCGGCCGGGCCGCTGCCCTCCAGCGCCACCGCTTCATCGGCAAGAATGCGATGCAGCGCGCTGGCGTCGTCCTGCGCGTACACGGCGACGGTGCCGAGGTCCAGATCGCGCGCGGCCCGCAGTACGCGCAACGCAATCTCGCCCCGATTGGCGATCAGCAGCTTCTTCAAGGTGTGTCTCCTGTCCTGTAGGACGTTTTTATGTGTGGGTGTCTGGGTGTGTGCCGATCCGCCGGCTCAGGGCCGGATACCGAAGCGGCTGGGCCCGGGCTCGCGCAGCGGCGCGGCCAGGTTGGCGAACTCGCACAGCAGCGGGCGGGTATCGCGCGGATCGATGATGTCTTCGATGACGAATGCCTCGGCGCTGCGGAATGGCGATGTCAGGCTGCGCACGCGCTGCTCGATCTCGGCGCGCTTCTGCACGGGGTCGTCGGCGCCCTCGATCTCGGCCTTGTAAGCCACCTCCAGCCCGCCTTCGATGGGCAAGGCGCCCCAGTTGGCCGACGGCCACGCGTAGCGGAAATTGAAGCGGCCCATGTGCTGGTGCCCCGCCGCCGACACGCCATAGGCGCGGCGCACGATCACCGAGCACCACGGCACGGTGGCCTGGTAGACGGCGGCCAGCGCCCGCACGCCGTAGCGCATGATGCCGGCCTGCTCGGCCTCGATGCCGACCTGCAACCCGACCGTATCGACGAGATGCACCACGGGCAGGTGAAACGTCTGGGCCAGATCGACGAAGCGCGTGAATTTGTCGGCGGCGTCGCGGTCCCAGCTTCCGCCGTCGCAGGCGGGATCGCTGGCAATCACGGCCACCGGCCAGCCATCGAGCCGCGCCAGGCCGGTCACCACGGCGCCGCCCCACTGCCGGCCCATTTCGAAGAACGAGTCGCTATCGACCAACGCCTGCACGATCGGGCGAATCGGGTAGTCGGTACCGTTGCCGCGCGGAATGGCCGACAGCAGCCAGTCGTCGCGCCGTTCAGGGTCGTCATAGGGTTCCGCGCGCGGCGGCAGTTCATGGACCGAAGCCGGCAGGTAGGACAGGAAGCGGCGCGCCCGTGCAAACGCTTCCTGCTCGGTGGGCACTTCGTCGTCGACCACGCCATTGCGGGTATGGATCTGGCTGCCGCCCAGTTCGTTCTTGGTCAGCGTCTGCCCCACGCGCGCCACCACCGACGGCGGCCCCTCGTTGAACAGTTGCGAGGTCTCCTTGACCATCACCGAATAGTGGCTGGACGCCACGCGCGCGGCCCCCATGCCGGCCACCGAGCCCAGCGCCAGCGACACCACCGGCACCGTGGCCATGTTGTCCACCACGTGCTGCCACACCTTCATGGTCGGGATCAGCGTATGGCCCTTGATCTCGATATTGCGCACCGATCCGCCGCCGCCCGTGCCGTCGACCAGGCGGATCATCGGCAGCCGCAGGTCGTGCGCCATCTTCTCGGCGTGCACGAGCTTGTCGCCCACCGCGCCGTCGTTGGCGCCGCCGCGTACCGTAAAGTCGTCGCCGACCACCACCACCGGCCGGCCATCGACACGCGCCCGGCCCATGACCAAGTTCGACGGCACCAGGTCCACCAGCCGTCCGTTGCTGTCATAGCGCCCGCTGCCGCTCAGGCCGCCCACCTCGCGGAACGATCCCGGGTCGGCAATGGCATCCACGCGCTCGCGCACGGTCAGCTTGCCGGACCGCCGGTGGCGATCCACCTTTTCCGTGCCGCCCATACGGGCCGCCAGCTTGCGGCGATACGCCAGTTCATCGACTTCAGGTTGCCAGCTCACGGTGTCTCCGGATGTTTGTGTCCTGCTGACACTTTGCAGGACGCGTGCCAGCTTTCGATCACGCCAGCAGCCGTTGATTTCATTGAGGAATTGCACCAGCGCCGTTAAAATGTCCGCCACGACGACATATAAGTGTCCGCACGACGGACACAACAGGAGACAACGGTGTCCTTGCAGACAACACCGCCGGAGAACGCACGCGCGCTTGGTGCGCTGGTCTGTACCATTCACGGCGAGCGGCTGGCCGCCATCGGCGTGTGCGCCGAGCCCGCCATGGCCGACGCCGCGCAAGCCGCGCTGGCGCTCGCGGCCACGGCGGAGAACACCGCAAGCGGCCGGCGCCTGTTTCCCGTCGAAGCTGGCGGCCATCGCTACATCGGCCTGGCGCTCGAAGACGGCGAGCATCGCGTGATCCTGATCCACGGCGCCGACGCGCATGCCACGCTGTTCGACTTTCTCGGCACGGTGTCCTTTGCCGGGGCCATCCTCGACCACTTCCTGAACGATCCCTACCAGGCCATCACGGTCGTGGACGATGCCGGCCTGCTGCGCTTTATCAGTCCGGTCCACGAGAAATTCCTGGGCATCGAACGCGGCGCCGGCACCGGACGCCCGGCCGCCGAGGTCATCCCCAATTCGCGGCTACCGCAGGTAGCAGCGAACGGCAAGGCCGAGATCGGCCAGCTACAGCAACTGAACGGCGCCACGCGCGTGGTCAACCGCATTCCGATCCGCGCGCATGGCGAGGTGGTGGGCGCCATCGGGCAGGTCATGTTCAAGGGGCCTGAGGAACTGGTGCGGCTGCACAAGGAGGTATCGGAACTGCGCTCCAAGGTGGCGCGCTACCAGCGCGAATTCGAGGGTCTGCGCGAGCGCCAGACGACTTACGGCCTGATCGGCGAAAGCGCACCGATGCAGCGCCTGCGCCGCGAAATCCAGACCGTGGCGCGGCTCGATGTGCCAGTGCTGATCCTGGGAGAAAGCGGCACGGGCAAGGAACTGGTGGCGCGCGCCATCCACGAAGCCGGCCAGGAATCGGCCGAACCCCGGCCATTGGTCAGCCTGAACCTCGCCGCCCTGCCCGCCACGCTGATCGAATCGGAACTGTTCGGGCATTCGGCGGGCGCCTTTACCGGCAGCAAGCGCCAGGGACAGGCGGGCAAACTCGAACTGGCCGCTGGCGGCACGGTGTTCCTGGACGAGGTGGCCGATATTCCGATGGAAATGCAGGTGAAACTGCTGCGCGTGCTGGAAGACCATATGGTCGAGCGCCTGGGCAGCGGACGCGCCCGGCGCGTAGATTTTCGGCTGGTATCGGCCACCAATCGCGATATTCCAGCGCTGATCGATGCGGCGCGCTTCCGGCTCGACCTGTACTACCGGCTCAGCGGCGTGGTGCTGCGCATTCCCGCGCTACGGCAACGGCGTGAGGATATTCCGGCGTTGCTGCAGCATTTTGTCGAGGCATTCTGCACCCGTAATGGCATGCCGGCACCGAGGATCGAGCACGACGTGCAGCGTTACCTGGCCGGCCAGCCGTGGCCCGGCAATGTGCGGCAACTGCGCCAGCGCGTGGAAGAAGCGCTGGTGTTTTGCGACGGCCGGCTGCTGCGCGTGGCCGATTTTGCGCGCGGCGACGCGGCACGCGGGATTTTGCCGTCGCAGCCGTTATCGGACGATATCGAACCCGTCAGTCTTCCGGCTTCGCCGGCTTCATTTCCGGCGGCGGACGCAAATGATGCGGCCGGCGGCATGAGCGAACTGGCATACGCGGCGGTACTCGATGCCATCGCCCGGCATGGCGGCAACAAGAAACGCGCGGCCGAGCAACTGAAAATATCGCGCTCGCATCTCTACAAGATTCTGGAGCGCGGCGGCGGGTAATCCGGGGCCGATCAGGGCGCGCTGTATTCGGCCGGGAGATGCTTGAGTGCGTTGCCGGACGCCGACGCGCCATACGACAGCTCGGACCATAATCCGCTGCAGATGGTATTTCTGCCCGCCCGCTTGGCTTCGTAGAGCAGCGTATCGGCGGCCACGATCAGCGCGCTTTCGGTAACGTCGGCTTCCACAATCGAAAAATCGGTGGCGAGCACGCCAATACTGACGGTGGTGGAAATATGGCGGCCATCGGGCCGGGCCAACGCGGACTCGGCCACGCCGGCACGCATGGCCTCGGCAAGCTTTGTCGCCATGTCCAAATTGGTCTGCGGCAGCACGATGAGAAACTCCTCGCCGCCATACCGCACCACGCTGTCGCGATCCAGCGGCACGCATTGCTGCAGCAGCTCGGCCACATGGGACAGCACCGCGTCGCCACTCTGGTGACCGTGCAAGTCGTTGATCTGCTTGAAGAAATCGATATCGCAAACCATCAGCGTCAGCCACTGGTCGTTGGTCCTGGCCGCTTTCAGCGCATCGGGCAGCAGCGTGGCGTGGAGATGGCGCCGATTGAAGCAGCCGGTCAGATGGTCGCGGATCGACAGGGTTTTCAGCGTGCTCAGCGCCCGATACTCGTCGCGCCAGAGCCGGTGATAGCGGCGCGCGGCAACGATGCCGAAACTGTTGGTCAGCAACAGCAGCATCGCCATGGTGAGATCATCTGAAAACCGCATGCCACCCTTGATCGTGGCCAGGACGATAAATGCCAGCGTGGCTGTCAGCGCGACACCGATCACATAAACGAGCCGATTCGGGATAAACACATAGATGACGATCACCATGATCGCCACCGACATCGCGTGCCACGGCAATTCCCCCGGCCGAAACCACACCACGGCCATGAAAATCGTCATCGCGACAATTTCGGCGGTATTGGCGGCCAGCCATTGGGTACGGACCGAATCGACCTTGCGGCTAACGTAGTACAGCCCGCCAAACGCCGTGACCGCCACCACGATACGGCCCGCCAACAGGACCCAGAACGGCCGCCCCGACCCCAGCGCGGCCAGATCGGTCAGCGAAAACGCCAGAAAGAACAGCGCGCAGAAAGTGAGCGTCGTGCGTAGCGAAGCGCGGGTATGCGGCAGGTGATGCCGCAGGAAATCGCGCTCCAGTTGGGGATCTGCAAACTCCACCCACAGCGGGTCAACCGAATCTTTCATTGCAGGGGCGGATGTCGACGTGAGAACCCAGGGTTCGAGCCGCCCGATTATGCAGCACCCCACTCATTTGGGTATCCCACAAGTGGGTTATGCAACGCAAAGCCTATTTAGGCTGCGGTACAAGCTGCGGGGTCCCGGTCTTGCCGAGAAACGCGAAGGCGATCTGGATGGTGCCCACCGCCAGGCCCAGCGTGGCCCCGACTTTCCAGGCCAGCGAGTAGTTGTGCATCAGGTCATAGAGCCAGCCGCCGCCAAACGCGCCGATGAAACTGCCGATCTGGTGACTGAAAAACGCCACGCCGGCAATCATCGCCTGCCACCGCAGGCCGAACGTCTGGGCAATCCAGCCCTGTACCAGCGGCGACACCCCAAGCCATAGAAAACCCATAATGGCGGAAAACACCATCGTGCTTTCCGGCGTGGGCAGCGTATGGAAAAACCAGATGAAACCAATAGAGCGGCATACATAAATACCGCCCAGCAACAGCAATTTATTGACGCGCCCGCCCGCCCAGCCAAAAAACAGGCTGCCCAGCACATTGAATCCGCCAATCAGCCCGAGCGCCTTGGCCGAAAGCATCGGGTCCATGCCGCAGATATCGAGATAGGCCGGCAAATGCGTGGTCAGGAATACCAGTTGCATGCCACAGATGGTGTACGCCAGCGCCATGACCACGAATGGCGGATGCCGTAGCGCCGTCATCAGCGCCTGCCGGCCGCTCTGCTCGGCCTGGGCGCGCGAGGGCAACTCCCGCACCTTGTCGACCCGCCCGCCGAACCACGCGGCGGGCAACATCACCAGCGCCAGGATCACGAACGACGCCAGCCCCATGCGCCAGCCCCACTCGCTCGCAATACTCTGCCCCAGCGGCGCCGCGATCATCGCCCCAAGCGACCCGGACGCCGACACGCAGCCCAGCACCAGGCTGCGCACCTGGGCATTGACGGCGCTGGACGCCGCCGCCATCGCCATGGCCGTGCCGGTGCTGGCCATTGCCATCCCGATCAGCACGCCCCCGCCCAGCACAATGGCCCAGAGCCCCTGGGACGTGGCCAGCAGCACCAGGCCGACGATATACAAGAACGATCCGCCCACCATCAACGGCCGGAAACCGCTGCGCACCGCCAGCGCACCGGCAAATGGTTGCAGCAGGCCCCAGGTCAGGTTCTGCACCGCCACCGCAATCGTGAAATCGCCAACCGAGATCCCGATATCGCGCGTCAACGGCGGCACGAAGATGCCCAGGCTCTGACGCAAGCCCATGGCGAGCGACAGCATGACCGACGCGCCGACAAGGATGGGCAACACCGGACGCAGCGAGGATAGACGAGACATGCTGGAGCTCTTGTTATTGGCACGGCATGAAGTAGCCGCCCTGGCATTTTCGTTGAATCGTCAAGGGATTTGTATGGTGGGGAATACTGATGAGGGCCTGCAGGGCAGAAGTTGGGCGGAGCGGGAGCGGCTGGATCGCAACCTGCCCTTTCGGCTGGTTGGGCGATCAAACGTGCATTTGTCGATGCAGTTGCGATAACTTTTCTTATCGCAATGCATTCATCCTGCGCACAAACTTCCGGCGTGGAATTCATGCCCATACCCTTCGACCAACCCATACCCAAATCCGGCCCCCTCACCTACGCTGGTTCCAGCGGCACGCTTCACGGCGTGCCGGCACAGCGTGGGAGGCGACCATGGCCGAGCGACAGGAAACAGCGTCCGCGGAGAATCTGATCCGCATCGGGTCCGGCGCGGCCATTCCCGCCGCGCATCTGGTCGGGGTGCAGGCCGATGGCGTGGAACTGGTGATGCTGCGCCACGGCGACGCCATCAGCGTGTTCCAGGGGCGCTGTCCGCATCAGGGCACCTTGCTGGCCGATGGCACGGTGGACCGCGGCGTGCTGACGTGTCCGGGGCACGGCTGGCGGTTCGATTGCGGCACGGGCGCCGCCGTGGATGCGCAGTCGGCCTGCCTGCGGCGCTTTCGCAGCGTCGTGTCGGGCGACGATGTGCTGGTCGACCGTCAGGACATCCTGGCGTGGAAGCGCGATATGGATACTTCCGCCGTGGCAGCGCCCGCGCGTCCCGGCCGTCCGCTCAGCGACCTGCCCGGACCGCATGGCGTGCCGGTGCTGGGCAACTTCCTGCAGATCCACAAGACGCGCATCCATGACGACCTGGAGCAGTGGGCGGCGTCGTTCGGCCCGATCTACCGGCTGAATTTCGCCGGGCGCGATGTCGTGGTGATTGCCGATCCGGGCTGTATCGACCGCATCCTGCATGACCGGCCCGACCGCTTCCGGCGTGCCAGCGCCATCGAGACGATTTCAGACGAGATCGGCACGGTTGGCGCGTTCTCGGCCGAAGGCGAGACCTGGCGCAGGTTCCGGCGTCCGGTGGTGCAGGCGCTCGACGCGCACCATCTGCGCGACTTCTTTCCGACGCTGGTCAATGTCACGCGGCGCCTGCGCCGCCGCTGGGACGTTGCCGCCTCGGAGGGCCGGGCCGTTGACGTGCAGCACGACCTGATGCAGTACGCCGTCGATATCACCACGAGCCTGGCCTTCGGGCAGGACATGAATACGCTGGAGGGCAAAGGCGGCGAATTCCAGCGGCACCTGGAGTGCATCCTGCCGATGATCAGCCGGCGGTTGAACGCGCCCTTCCCTTACTGGCACTACGTACGGCTACCGTCGGATCGGGCCTTCGACCGCTCCGTGGCCGCCGTGCGCGCGGCCATCGGCGGCATGATCGATGCCACGCGCCGTCAACTGGAGGAGTGCCCGGGGCTGGCCACCCATCCGCGCAATTTCCTCGAAGCCATGGTGGCCGCGCAGGCGGCCGGCGACACGCCGCTCACCGACGACGAACTGTTCGCCAACGTCTTCACGCTGTTGCTGGCGGGCGAAGACACCACGGCGAACACGGTGGCATGGGTGCTGTATTTCATGTGCCTGCACGCGGACGTCCAGCAGTCGATGCAGCACGAAGTGGCCGAGGTACTGGGCGTCGAAGATGTGCTGACCGACCCGGCCGATGCCGCGCGGCTGCGCTACCTCGACGCGGTGATCCACGAATCGCTGCGGCTCAAGCCGGTGGCCCCGCTGTTCTATATGGAGCCGAACCAGGATGCCGATATCGGCGGCTACCACGTGCCCAAGGGCACGCTGGTGATTCTGGTCACGCGGCCCAACGTGCTGCGCGACAGCGCGTTTGCGCAGGCCAGCGAGTTCCGGCCCGAACGCTGGCTCGACACCTCGGCGGCGTCGCATCTGCGCGGCGGCTTCGTGCCGTTCGGGTCCGGCCCCCGCCTGTGTCCCGGCCGCAGCCTGGCGCTGCTCGAAGCCAAGGCGGCGCTGTCGATGGTATGCCAGCAGTTCCATGTACGACAGGCCCCATCGACGGGGCCAGTCGGCGAGGCATTTGCGTTCACGATGCTACCGACGGGCCTGCGCGTGGTGCTGGAGCATCGACAGACCGCGCGGTAGGTGGGCCGGTCACACTCTGATACACAGTCGTCCCTGGCATGAAAATACTGCGGTGCCGCAACACCATGCAGATCGCTCGTCGTGCGCGGATTCTGGCTGCCGAAACGCGCTTCGTGCAGAGCGCGATGCCAATGCAGGCAAGCGATGCGACCCCACGGCACAGTGAATTAACGCCGTGTTAACGCGTGCTTTTCTGCATCAACCGCTGACTACAACTTGCCGTTGCCGCATGCCAACGATCCAGAGATATAAGTGGATCGATATACAGCCCTTACACATTCTTACAGCAACCGAAGAGCAAACTGTCTAACTTTGAATCGCTCCAGCGTTGCATCGCATCAAAGCGGCGATGTCGCGCTCGTGGGCTTCCATGACGCGTTGCGTCTTCGTAGCACCTGCCCGCATGTCTCCACCGGGGGCGCGCAGGCAGATCAATGGATCGGTCTACACGATCCACACGCCTGTTCCGGCGACGCAGCAAGTGCCCGGGACATACGGCGCATAACAAAGTGTCAGGGGATTGCAAGTACCTGACCACCGAACGAGCGCGCTGCGCCCGAGCGGAGGCCCTGTGCTTGCCTGCGAAAACTGAATCGAGCACAACCGCGCTTCGACGTTGGCGAACGCGGCGGGCCACCTTTTATCCGGGAGTTCGCATGGACAACAATTCCGACCGCAAGCCGAACGTGCCAACGCGGCTGCCACCAGGGCCACAGCGGCCCATGCAACCCCCACCGCGCGATGCGCTGGAGCCGCGCAGCAAGTCGCTGAGCCTGCGGCCCGTCTGGCAGGTCATTCCGCGCCTGGCCAGCTACGGCATGGTTGGCTTCATCCTCTGGATCATCCTGTCCGTGATGTTCCCGTACATCTTCGTGCGATCGTCGGAACGCGCCATCGTGAACAGTCCCGTCAGCCTGATCACGACACCGGTGGAAGGCGTCGTCACGAAGCAGCTGGTGCCGCCGGGCACTGCTTTCAAGGCCGGCGAGTCGTTGATGAGCCTGCAGAATCCGAACATGGATCGCGCGCTGCTGCTGGAACTGACCGACAAGAAGCTCGACAACCAGAAGCGGCTCGAAGCGGCCAAATCCAAGCTCGAAGTCAACCAGGACCGGCTGGCGGCCACCAGTGGCGACGTCAAGCGCTATGCCTCAGTGGCGCAACAGCAGAACGATTCACGGGTGCGCGGCATCGAGGCACGCGTCAGCGCAGCCCAGCAGCAAATCGACGCGCAGGTGGCCGTGGTCACACGCAATGAGGCCATGCAGCGTGCCGGCGCCGTCAGCCAGGCCTTCACCGATGCATCGCGCAACCAACTCGCGGTGCTAGCCGGCCAACGTGACGCCGTGGAGGCCGAACTGAGCAGCGCGCGCAGCAGCAGCGCCGCCACGCGCAACCGGGTCTACGCGTCGAACAACGACGGCGCGGTGGGTGCGCTGACCCAGCGCTCCGACGAGCTCAAGGGCGAAATCACCCAGCTACAGGCCGAGATCAAGCAACTGGACGACTACGGCACCGAGGTCGACAAGCTGGTCGATGCCGAGCAACAGCGCCTCGACCGTGTGTCGAACCTTGACATCAAGGCCTATGCGGCCGGCATTGTCGAAGACGTACTGGCGCCGCCAGGCACGCATGTCGCGGCCGGTGCCACGCTGATGCGCGCCACCAACTGCACCTCGCCGAGCGTGGTCGCCGTGTTTCCGCGCAGCCTGAGCAAGGACCTGTTGCCGGGCGCGCCCGTGACGGTGCTGGTCGATGGCGTGGGCACGCCACAGCCCGGCAAGGTCGCCGAGATCCTGCCGCGTGCACCCGATGGCGACCAGGCGCGCTATTTCGTGCCCTTCCCTCCCATCGAGAAAAACGAGCTGTACCTGATCGCGAAGCTGAACAAGCCGTTGCCTGACCTGCCCGGCGCAGGCAAGACAGACCGCTGCGCGCTCGGCCACTGGGCCAAGGTCAGCCTGGACCGCCCGTGGTTTCGCCGGCTGATCTGATCGACGCCGATCACCCAGTCATGTACCCAACGCCCGCAGGAAGGAGACTACCGTGCAGCGTACTACCGCAGGAAAGCGATACCCGGCCGCGCGCAAGCGGCTGACGCAGTTGCTGATGTCGACCATGCTGGCCATGCCGCTGGCGCTGTCCGCTGCGCCTCCCGCATCGGGGGATACCACGCGCGACAAGCTGCGCGACGCCGGCTGCCAGACGCTGGCGCAGCGCGTGGCGGCCATCCCCGGCACCGGCCCGGTGATGCTGGCCAGCTACGAGGGCGCGCCGGGCGGCGAGCCGCTGCCCGGCCCGCTCAAGGAGTCGGCCTTCGTCTACGACAACGCACTGGCCGGCATCGCGCTGATCGCGTGCGGCCAGAACGATGCCGCGCGACGCATTGCCGACGGTGTAGTGGCCGGCGTCACGCGTGACCGCCATTTCCACGACGGCCGCATCCGCAACGCCTATCGCGCCGGTGCCATGCCGGCGGCCGGCGCGGTGCCGATGCCCGGTTGGTGGGACGCCAAGGCCAACCGCTGGTTCGAGGACCGTTACCAGGTGGGCACCGCCACCGGCAACGTGGCGTGGGCCGCGCTGCTGTTGCTGGCCGCCTACGACACCACGCGCGCACCCCGCTACCTGGACACGGCCCGCACCATGATGGGCTGGGTCGACAAGGAAACCTACAACGCCGATGCGCCGGCCGCGTTCATTGGCGGCTTCTTCGGCCACGAGCCCACGCCACAGCGCCAGGGATGGAAGTCGACCGAGCACAACGTAGACACCTACGCGGTGTTCCGCTGGCTGTCGCGCTACGACGCCGATCCGCGCTGGCGTACCGGCGCAGACCGCTCGCGCAAGTTCGTCGAGACCATGTGGCAGCCGGGCGAAGGCCGCTTCGCCATCGGCACGCGCGACGACGGCCGCACGCTCAACGGCGGCCCGTCGGCGCTCGATGCCTCGCTCTGGCCGCTGATCGCGATTCCGGACATGGCCGGCACCTGGCAGTGCGCGCTGACCTGGGCGCGCGACAAGCACGGGGTCAAGGGCGGCTATGGCTTCAATGCCAACCCCGACGGCATCTGGACCGAAGGGACCGGCCAGGCCGCGTTGGTGCTGCGCGCCGCCGGTCGCGACGGCGAAGCCGCGCCGCTGTGGCCGTTGCTGATGGCGCAGCGCGCGCCGTCGGGCCTGCTGTTCGCCACGCCCGATGCGCGCGTCCGCACGGGCCTGCAAATCGGTCCCGACTCCAAGACCGACGATTTCTATTACTTCCACCTGCCCCACCTGGGCGCCACGGCCTGGGCCGTGCTGGCCGCCACGGGCTGGAATCCGTTCCAGCCGGGCGGTTGCCGGGGCACAAGCTGCGGCGCCAGCGCGACGGCGCCGCCCGCTACACCCCCCAAGGAGTAACGATGTTTGCCGGTAACTTCGCAAGCTTTCTCGATGGCGGCATGCTCGTCCAGATCAACGCGGGCGCGCTGCTGGTGGCGATACTGTGCCTGCGCGGCAACCGGCACCGCGCCGCCGACCGCTGGCTGTTCGGCCTGGCCGCTGGCGTTCTGCTCACCGTCTACTACATCTGGCGCGTCACCGAGACGCTGCCCGAATGGCGCCTGGAATTCCCGAGCCTGTGGGCCCACGCGTTCCTGGGCTTCGAGACGCTGACCATCCTCTACACGCTGATCTCGATCGTCACGCTAACCCGCACCACCGACCACAGCGCCCAGGCCGACGCCGGCCAGGAACGCCTGCGCGGCAATCGCGATGCGCCCGGCGTGGACATCTTCATCGCCACGTACAACGAAGGGCTCGACGTGCTGGAGAAGACCATCGTGGCCGCCAAGGCCATTGACTACCCGAACTTCCGCGTCTGGGTGCTCGACGATACGCGCCGCGATTGGCTCAAGGACTTCTGCAGGACGGCCGGCGTCAACTACGTGACCCGGCCCGACAACGCCCATGCCAAGGCCGGCAACCTGAACAACGGCCTGTATCACAGCGCGCAGGGCGACGGCGGCGCGCCGTACATCATGGTGCTCGATGCCGACTTCGCGCCCCACCGCAACATCCTGCTGCGCATCGTCGGCCTGTTCGACGATCCGCGCGTGGGCGTGGTGCAGACACCCCAGTTCTACTACAACGCCGACCCGATCCAGTACAACCTGCGCTCCACCGATTGCTGGGTGGATGAGCAGCGCGCGTTCTTCGACGTGATGCAGCCGGCCAAGGACGCCTGGGACACCGCGTTCTGCATCGGCACGTCGTTCGTGGTGCGGCGCGAGGCGCTGGGCCATATCGGTGGCTTCCCCATCGGCACGGTGACCGAGGACATCCACCTGACCTACAAGCTGATGCCGTTCGGCTACGTCACGCGCTGGCTCAACGAGCGGCTCAGCGTGGGGCTATCGGCCGAGGGGCTGCCCGAATACATCAGCCAGCGAAGCCGCTGGGGGCTGGGCACGATCCAGGTGGCCCTGACCGCCGATGGCCCGCTGCGCGGCCGCGGCTACACGCTGCGCCAGCGCCT
The DNA here is from genome assembly GCF_022179805.1 of Cupriavidus pauculus. Taxonomy (GTDB): domain Bacteria; phylum Pseudomonadota; class Gammaproteobacteria; order Burkholderiales; family Burkholderiaceae; genus Cupriavidus; species Cupriavidus pauculus_E. The sequence continues at coordinate 19,788 of NZ_BPUO01000006.1, forward strand.
GCACTATGTGCACGGCCTGCTGCACTGGCTCAGCCGGCCGTTCACGCTGATGCTGCTGGCCGGGCCGCTGCTGTACTGGTTCTTCAACATCCCCACGCTGTATGGCGATCCGCTGCAGTTCCTGGCCTATGGCGTGCCGGCGCTGCTGCTCTACTGGGCCTACAGCATCTGGATCACCGGATCGCGCGCCATGCCGGTGTTCACCGAAGTCACGCAGATCGTGGCGGCAATGGCGGTCACGGCCACGCTGGTCAGCGCGATGTTCAAGCCGTTCGGCCGGCCGTTCAAGGTCACCAACAAGGGGCTGGACCGCTCGAAGCTGACCGTCCACGGCAAGTTCGCGGCGCTGTACGGCGCGCTGTTCTTCCTGTCGGCCATGGGTCTGGCGCGGGCCGTGGCTGCCGACGGCAATGCGCCGGGCACCGTGTTCAACGTGGCGTGGACCGTGGTGTCGATGGTGCTGTACCTAGCGTCGCTGCTGGTCTGCTTCGAGCTGCCCCGGCCGCGCAAGGAGGAGCGCTTTCCGTTTCGGGCCGCCGCCCGGCTGCAGTTCTATGGCGCGGACGGCATTTCGCGCGAAGTCGATGGCGTGACCCGCGACCTGTCCTGCAATGGCGTCGCGCTGGAATCGCATAGCGGCACGCCCGCCGAGCCCGGCGCCGTGGGTGCGTTCTGGCTGGCGCCGCTGGGCTGGGTGCCATGCCGCGTGGCACGCACCGACGGCCAGTTGATCGGCATCTCGCTACTGCCCGACATGGCCGCGCGGCACCGGCTGATCCGGCTGCTGTTCAGCGAGCCGCCGCACAACATCGCGCATCGCGGCCTGCCAGGCACGGCCATCGTGCAGTTGCTGCGGCGCGCGTTCTCAGGTTGATTCACAGATGAAGACAAAAACCATGCGCCTCCCTCCCAAACGCCTGCTCAAAAGCCTGCCCGCACGGCTGCCGTCCGCGCGCTGGAGCGCCGCCGTGCTGCTGCCGCTGGCACTGGCGGCCTGCACGCTGGAACCAACCTATCAACGCCCCGATTCGCCGGTGCCCAACGCGTATCCCGACGGCGCGGCCTACCGTACCGGCGGGGGAACAAGCGGCGGCCAGGCAGGCCAGACGGCCCAGGTGCCCGCCGCCAGTCTCGGCTGGCAGGACTTCTTTACCGATGCGCGGCTGCGGCGGCTGATCGAGCTGGGGCTGGCCAACAACCGCGACCTGCGCGTGGCCACGCTGTCGATCGAAGATGCCCGTGCGCGCTACCGCATCCAGCGCGCGGCACAGTTCCCGGCCATCGACGGCAATGCCGGCTTCAGCAGCACGCGCCTCACCGGCGACCTGCGCGCGCCGGGCCAGGATTCGGTGATCAATGCCTGGAACGCCGGCGTGGGCTTCACCGCATTCGAGCTCGACGTGTTCGGCCGCATCCGCAGCCTCAAGCACGATGCGCTGGAACAGTACCTGGCCATCGTGGAAGTGCGCCGCAGCACCCAGATCAGCCTGGTGGGCGAGATCGCCAGCGCCTACCTGACGTGGCAGGCCGACCAGCAGTTGCTGAAGCTGTCGCAGGACACGCTCAAGGTGCAGGAAGATGCCGCCGAGATGGTGCGCAAGAGCAAGGTGGCCGGCGGCATGGCCGAGATCGACCAGCACCGCACGCAGACCCAGGTGGAGACCGCGCGCGTGGACGTGGAACAGTTCACACGCCAGGTGGCGCAGGACGAGAACGCGTTGCAGTTGCTGATCGGCGGCCCGCTGCCGGCCGACCTGCCGCCCGCTCAGCCGTTCGACGGCAAGTCGTTCGTGGCGGAACTGCCGGCGGGCCTGCCTTCGCAATTGCTGGAACAACGCCCGGACATCATGGCGGCCGAACACCGCCTGAAAGCCGCCAATGCCAATATCGGCGCAGCGCGCGCGGCGTTCTTTCCACGGATTTCGCTGACCGCGGGGGTCGGCCTGGCCAGCACCACGCTGGCCGGGCTGTTTACGGGGGGCGCGGCATGGGCGTTTGCGCCTCAGATGACGCTGCCGATCTTCAACGCCGGCGCCAACCAGGCGCAGCTCGACTCTTCGAAGGTGCGCAAGGACATCAACGTTGCGCTGTACGAGCGCACCATCCAGGGCGCATTCCGCGAAGTGGCCGACGGCCTGGCCGCGCGCGGCACCTACGACCGCCAGACCGCCGCGCAGCAGGCACTGCAGAAGGAAGTGGGCGAGACGCGCCGGCTGGCCGAAATGCGCTTCAAGAACGGCGTGGACGACTACTTTGCGGTGTTCGATGCCCAGCGCCAGCAGTACGAGGCCCAGAAGAAGCTGGTAACGATCGAGCTGGCCCGCCTGACCAGCCGCGCGCAGTTGTACAAGGCGCTGGGCGGCGGCTGGTCGCAGCAGACCGTCACGACCCCACCTGCGCCCCCGGCATCGTAGAACGCCGCCCAGGCCCGCTCTCCGCTAGAATCCACGCCAGAATCAACCGATACCCCCGGTCCCCGGGGGCAAGCAGCGTGGCACTCCAGCAGGGCTTTATCCTGACCCGACATTGGCGCGATACGCCGTCCGGCACCGAGGTCGAGTTCTGGCTCGCCACGGACGACGGCCCGCGCCGGCTGCGCCTGCCGCCCCAACCTTCCACTGCGTTCATTCCGGTGGCGCAACGCGCCGCCGCCGAGGCCATGCTGCAGGGCCAGCGCGACGTCACGCTGCGCGAGCTGGGCCTGCAGGATTTCCAGCATCGTCCCGTGTTGGGCCTGTACTGCAACCAGCACCGCCAGCTCATCCAGCTCGAAAAATCGCTGCGCGACGCGGGCGTCGACGTCTACGAAGCCGATGTGCGGCCGCCCGAGCGCTACCTGATGGAGCGCTTCATCACCGCGCCGGTCTGGTTCGATGGCGAAGCCGGCGCCGATGGCGTGATGCGCCAAGCGCAGATGAAGCCCGCCGCCGACTACCGCCCCGCCCTGCGCCTGGTGTCGCTCGATATCGAAACCAATGCCTTCGGCGACCTGTATTCGATCGCGCTGGAAGGCTGCGGCCAGCGGCAGGTCTACATGCTCGGCGCTGCCCCGCAGAACGATTGCCCCGAGATCGACTTCGCGCTGGAGTACTGCGACACGCGCCAGCAATTGATCGAACGGCTCAACGACTGGCTGGCCCGGCACGATCCCGACGCCATCATCGGCTGGAACCTCGTCCAGTTCGACCTGCGCGTGCTGCGCGAACACGCCCGACAGTTCCAGGTGCCGCTGCGGCTGGGCCGAGGTGGCGCCGAGATGGAATGGCGCGAGCACAACCGCCAGCAGCACTACTTCGCGGGCGCGGCCGGCCGGCTGGTGATCGACGGCATCGAGGCGCTGCGCTCGGCCACGTGGAGCTTTCCGTCGTTCAGCCTGGAGTCGGTGGCGCGCACGCTGCTGGGCGAAGGCAAGGCCATTGACGATCCGTACCACCGCATGGACGAGATCGACCGGATGTTCGCCGACGACAAGCCGGCGCTGGCCCGCTACAACCTGCGCGACTGCGAACTGGTGACGCGCATCTTCGAGAAAACCGAACTGTTGCGCTTTCTGCTGGAGCGCGCCACCGTGACCGGCCTGCCGGCCGACCGCAGCGGCGGATCGGTGGCGGCATTCACGCACCTGTATATGCCGCTGATGCACCGGCAGGGCTATGTCGCGCCGAACCTGGGCGACAAGGCGCCCGAGGCCAGCCCCGGCGGCTTTGTCATGGATTCGCGCCCGGGGCTCTACGAATCGGTGCTGGTGCTCGATTACAAGAGCCTGTATCCGTCGATCATCCGCACGTTCCTGATCGACCCGATCGGGCTGGTGGAAGGCTTGGCGCATCCCGACGATGCCGATTCGGTGCCGGGGTTCCGGGGCGCGCGGTTCTCTCGCACGAAACACTGCCTGCCCGCCATCGTGGCGCGGGTCTGGCAAGGCCGCGAGGCGGCCAAGCGCGAGCAGAACAAGCCGCTGTCCCAGGCGCTGAAGATCATCATGAATGCGTTCTACGGCGTGCTCGGGTCCAGCGGCTGCCGCTTCTTCGACCCCCGGCTGGCGTCGTCGATCACGATGCGCGGGCACGAGATCATGCGCCAGACGCGCGAGCTGATCGAGGCGCGCGGCTACGACGTGATCTATGGCGATACCGACTCCACGTTCGTGTGGCTGCGCCGCGCCCGCACCGAGGACGACGCCGCGCAGATCGGCCGCAGCCTGGTGGCCTACGTCAACGACTGGTGGCGCGACCACCTGTGGCAGACCTACGGCCTGGAAAGCGCGCTGGAGCTGCAGTTCGAGACGCATTTCCGGCGCTTCCTGATGCCGACCATCCGCGGCACCGACCTGGGCAGCAAGAAGCGCTATGCAGGCCAGGTGGTGCGGGCCGACGGACGCGCCGAGATGGTGTTCAAGGGGCTGGAAACCGTGCGCACCGACTGGTCGCCGCTGGCGCAGCAGTTCCAGCAGACGCTCTACGCGAAGGTCTTCAACCGCGAGCCGTACCAGGACTATGTGCGCGATATCGTCCAGCGCACGCTGGCCGGCGAGCTGGACGAGCAACTCGTCTACCGCAAGCGCCTGCGGCGCCAGCTCGACGAATACCAGCGCAACGTGCCACCGCACGTGCGTGCCGCCCGCATCGCCGACGACTACAACGAGCGGCACGGGCGTCCCCGGCAATACCAGAACGGCGGCTGGATCAGCTACCTGATGACCATGGCCGGGCCCGAGCCGCTGGAAACGCGCGCCGCGCCCATCGACTATGACCACTACATCACGCGGCAGCTACAGCCCGTGGCCGATGCGATCCTGCCGTTCCTGGACGACGACTTCGAGACGCTGCTGAGCGGCCAGATGACGCTGTTTCCGGACTAGGGTTTCTCCCCGCTCGCGGGCTCCAGGGGCGGCCCTTGCGGTATCCTCTGCCATCTCCAAAGAAGAATCCGCAGAGAATTCGCCTGCCATGTCCACCGCCCCTGTTTCCACCAATCCCGCTGATCCCACCCGTTCCAAGGCCATGCGCTTTGCCGCCAGCATGCTCGTGCTGCGCGACGGCCCCCAAGGCATGGAAATCCTGATGATGCGCCGCCCGCAGCGCGACGACGACCGCAGCGCGGGCGCGTTCGTGTTTCCCGGCGGCGTGCTCGATGCGCAGGATGCCGCGCTCCATCCGCTGTGCGCGGGGCTGGACGATGCGGCCGCCAGCGCGCGGCTGCAGGTGGAGGCGAGCGGGCTGGACTATTACCTGTGCGCGGTGCGCGAGGCATTCGAGGAAGCCAACCTGCTCTTTGCCTACGACGCCAGCGGGCAGGTGGTGCGGCTGGACGACCTGGGTCCCGATGTCCACCAGCAACTGCGCGAGGCGGCCAGCTACGGCGGCAAGGGTCTGGCGCACGTCTGCGAAATGCTCGGGCTCAAGCTGGCCGTCGACAAGTTGGCCTATTGCGCCTACTGGCTGACCCCGCCGGGGCTGGCCAAACGCTTCGACACGCGTTTCTTCATGACCCTGCTGCCCGCCGGGCAGACCGCGATCCACGATGGCGTGGAAGCCGTGGAGCATCGCTGGATGCGCCCGGCCGACGTGATCGACCCGGCCAACAACCTCACGCTGGTCAACGCCACGCGCAAGATACTGCAGTCGATTGCCCATTTCGCCACCGCGCAGGCGTGCTTCGATTTTGCGCAGCAACAGCGCAATATCGCCCTGGTGATGCCGCGCCTGGCCCATGGCCCCAAGGGCCAGCGGCCCGTGATGCCGGAAGAACCGAGCTACGCGGAAATCGCCCGCATCGATCCGGACGGCGCCGGCCATGCCCGCTACACGCTGGAGCCGGGCCTGGCGGTACGGCTGTCCGAACGCGTCTGGCGCGTGACGGCCAACAACGGCAACGTGATGACCGGTCCGGGCACCAACACCTATTTCGTAGCCGGCGCCGACAACCACTGGGCCGTGATCGATCCGGGCCCTGACGATGCGGCGCACTTCGACGCGGTCATGGCCGCCGCACCGGGCCCCGTGAAATGGATCCTGGCCACGCACACCCACCTGGACCACTCACCGGGTTCCGTGCGCATGCGCGAGGCCACCGGCGCGCCGGTCTGGGGACGCACCACGGCGGTCGTCGACCGCCAGGACCAGACTTTCCGGCCCGACCACGTGCCCGAACATGGCGACCGCATCGCGCTGGGTCCGCAGACCACGCTGCGCGTGATCCACACGCCGGGCCATGCGTCGAACCATCTGTGCTTCCTGCTGGAAGAGGAAAAGACGCTGTTCACGGGCGACCATGTGATGCAGGGCTCCACGGTGGTCATCAATCCGCCCGATGGCGATATGCGCGCCTACCTGGCGTCGCTACAGGCACTGCTGGACGAGGATCTGCAATGGATTGCGCCGGGGCACGGCTTCCTGATGCCGCGTCCGCATGATGCGATCCGTTTGCTGATCCGGCATCGCATGCAACGTGAGGCGAAGGTGTTGAACGCCTTGCGGGCGCTGGCGCCGGCCGATACGGCTACGCTCGTGGCCAGCGTTTATGACGACGTGCCGGAGAGCAAGCATCCGATTGCGCTGCGGTCATTGATGGCGCACTTGAAGAAGCTGGAGGCGGATGGGGTGGCGAAGGAGGATGCGGGGGTGTGGGGGTTGGTGTAGGTTTTCGCTCCCCCACGGTTTAGCTCCCCTCTCCCGCGACGCGGGAGAGGGGAGCGATGAGCTAAGCCATCAACGCGGCCGAGCCAGCCCCGTCACTGCCTTCACATCCGCCGCACCACCCAGCTTCCAGCACGCGGCAATCAGCTCGTTCACCTGCCCCGCGCCCAGCACCGGATCGGCCAGCGCGTGGAACTTGGCGTCCAGGTTCTGATCGGTCATCGGGCGCTGCAGCGATCCAATCGCGTGTTCCACGTGCACATCCACCTGGCGGCCGTCCTTGAGCGTGGCCTTGACGAATGCCGTCGCCTCGTCGACGTTGGCGTCGGCCGTGGCCACCACCTTGCGGCGCAGCGCCACCACCTCGTCGCGGGTGACGATGTGATCAGAGAACTCTTCCTCGGCGGCCCGGCCGAAGATCAAGCCCGCCGCGCAGCCGTGGTAGACGCTGAACTTGGCCAGCAGGCCGTCGCTCGGTTCCTTCTTGCCGGTCAGTTCCAGCACCAGCGGGTGCACGCGCAGGTCGATCCGCTCCACGTCCTCGGGCCGTACACCCTGCTCGCGCAGTTGCACGCAGGCGTCGATGCTCGGATGGATCACGATGCCGCAGGCAAACGGCTTGTACGTGTTGAACGAGATCTCGAAGCGCTGGCCCAGTTCGTCGGTAATCTCGTTCCAGTCGGACTTGGCGGAAATCACCTGCATGAAGCCACGCGGCGCCTCCAGTGCGCGGGCGCTCGACGTGTAGCCGTGCCGTGCCATCAATGCCGACATCAGGCCGGCACGCGCGGCACCGCCCGGATGGAACGGCTTGGTCATCGTGCCGAACTGCTCGCGCAGGCCCACCGGCTGCGACGCGGCAATGCCCAGCGCCATCGTCGTGCGCTCTTCGTCCAGGCCCAGCAGCCGCGAGCACGCGGCGGCGGCGCCCAGCATGCCGGTGGAGCCGGTGATATGCCAGCCACGGTCATAGTGGTCGGGGTACATCGCATTGCCGACGCGGCAGGCCACGTCGATGCCCAGCACCAGCGCGTCGATCACGGCGCGGCCGCTGGCGCCCGTATGCTCGGCCAGCGCCAGCACGGCCGACGCCACCGGGCCAGCCGGATGGATGATCGTCTTCAGGTGCGTGTCGTCGAAGTCAAACGTGTGCGAGGTGATGCCGTTGACCAGCGCGGCGCTGGCCATGTCCACCTGGGTACGGCGGCCGAGCACGGTAGCCTGCGCGGCCGGCTGCAGTTCGGCCACGGCGGCCAGTGCGGCATCGGCCGACGCGTGACCAGCGGCGCCCACGGCGCAGCCCAGCCAGTTCATGAAGGTGCGATGGGCTTCGTGGTCTACCGCATCGCTCCATCCACGGGACGGATGTGTGGCGACGAACTTGCCCAGGATGCGGGTCACGGGCGGGGCGTTGTGGTCGGCGACGACGTGCGTGTTACGGGCCATGCGTGAAAACTCCTCGTTCGAAATCGAAAAATACGGAAAGACAGCAATACGGGAATGACCAGGATCGGTCGGGAGCCGCTAGATCCGGCTCAGGTATCGAGATGGATGCCGCGCGCCTTGGCCAGTTCGCTCCAGCGACGGACTTCGCTGGCGATGTACTGGCGGAACTGGTCGGGCGTCATCGGGGTTGGGTCCAGCGCCTCGGCGGCCAACTTTTCCTTGAAATCGGGCATCTTGAGCACCGTGGTCAGCGTGCCGTTGAGTCGCGCCACCACATCGGGCGGAATGCCGGCGGGGCCGACCACGCCATACCACTGCATGGCGTCGAAGCCCTTCATACCGGCTTCTTCCAGCGTAGGCACGTCGGGCAGCAACGGATGGCGCTTGCTGCCGGTCACGGCCAGCGCCTTGACCCGGCCCGAGCGGAGATTGGGCAGTGCTGCCGCCAGGCCCGGGAACATTGCCTGCGTCTGGCCGCCGATCAGGTCGGTGAACGCCGGGGCGATGCCGCGATAGGCAGCGTGCGTCAGCTTCACGCCGGCCTGTTGGGCAAACAGCTCCATGGTCAGGTGCGTGAGCGATCCCGGCCCGGCCGAGCCATAGGCCACGGGGTTCTTCTTCGCATAGTCGATAAACGCCGCCAGGTTGGCCACCGGCACGCTGGCGTTGACCACCAGCACGTTGGGCGTGCCGCCGATCATGCCAATCGGCGTGAAATCCTTGACCGGGTCGTAAGGCACGCGCCGCGTGGCCGGATTGGTGCCATGCGTAGCCACGTAGCCCTGCATCAGCGAGTAGCCGTCCGGCGAGGCCTTGCTGGTCATCTGGCAGGCAATCACCCCACCGCCACCGGCCTGGTTTTCCACGACGATGGACTGGCCCAGCACCTTGCCCCAGCGCTCGGCCACGGTGCGTCCCACCAGGTCTGAACCGCCACCGGCCGACACCGGCACGACATAGCGGATGGGCTTGCTCGGAAAGGTGCCCTGCGCTTCTGCAAAGCCAGGCACGGTCAGCAGCATGGCGCTGGCCTTGATCAGGGTACGGCGTTTGGGATTCATGTCTCCTCCAGGGTGCGCCTCTCGATGGAATGGCGTCTTGCTCGTGGATGCATTGCATCATCCACTGCCCGGTGTAGACTGTGAATTGCAAATTTCCTCACCATTGATGCAAGGCTTGCATGAATTTCAATCTGGCTGACCTGCGGGCGTTCGTGGCCGTGGCGGAACTGAGCAGTTTCCGGGCGGCGGCGGGCGAACTGCACCTGTCGCAACCGGCGTTGTCGCGTCGCATCGAAAAGCTCGAAGACGCGCTTGGCGTAAGGCTGTTCGACCGCACCACGCGGTCGGTGGAGATGACCGCCGTAGGCCGCGAGTTCTCGCGCAAGGCCCGAGAACTGCTGAACGGGCTGGAAGAATCGCTGCTGGGCATCCGCGACGTCGCCATGCGGGTCACGGGCGAGGTCACCGTGGCCTGCGTGCCGTCGGCGGTGCGCTACTTCCTGCCGGCGGTGCTGCGCGAATACCACGCGCGCTATCCGCGCATCGTGGTGCGGCTGATCGACGAAGGCGCAAACGACGTGCTGAACCTCGTGGTCCGCAACGAGGCCGACTTCGGGCTCAACTACATCGGCACGCAGGAGCCCGACGTCGATTTCGAACCCGTGCTCAAGGAGCCGTTCGTGGTGGCCTGCCCGCCCGACCACCCGCTGGCGCGCAAGCGCAAGGTCACGTGGGCCGAGCTGGGCGAATACGACTACATGACCGTGGGCAAGGCCAGCGGCAACCGCATGCTGCTGGACTTGGCGCTGGGCAACGTCCCTACCCGCCCGCAGTGGTATTGCGAGGTGCGCCACGTGACCACGCTGGTGGGGCTGGTGGAAGCCGGCCTGGGCATTGCTGCAGTGCCGCGCTTGGCGATGCCGCCCGGCAAGCATCCCGCGCTGACCAGCGTGCCGCTGGTGGACCCGGTGGTGGAGCGCACGGTCGGCCTGATCCGCAAGCGCGGGCGGTCGCTGACACCGGCGGCGCAGCAGCTCTACGACATGCTGCTGTCCGCCAACGCCGCCCTGGCGCCCGTCAGTCAGGCAAAGCGCCGCAAGAGTGCACGTCCGGCGCGGGTCGCTTCGTAAGCCATTCGAAAGGTTGTGAAATATCTGGATACCTTGACGGGCTTGGTGGCGGCGCGTGCACTGCCTACAGTGATTCGCATCGAAACTCGTCGCGAGCCGCGCCATGTCCAGACTTCTTGCTCCATTACTGGTGTCACTGGTCGCATCGATGGCCGCCTCGGGCGCCGCGCAGGCGGTGACCAAATGCGAAAGCGCCAGCGACACGCTCTACACGTCGGGCGCCTGCCCGGCCGGCTATCGCAACGTCACCAGTTCGATGCGCGGCAACGTGACCACCGTCACCAAGTCCGCCAAGGTCCGCAAGGACGAGCAGGCGTACCTGGAGAATCGCGACAAGATGGCCACCCAGTTGCGCAACTGGGACGCCCGCGACGACGAGATGGAATGGCGCGCGCAGAACTCGTTCTGGAACCAGTGCCGGGCGCTTGAGTACCAGGCCCGCGCGGCAGAACGCGCGATGCAGCACACCGAATACTGGAGCCGCGCCGACCGGTACCGCGAGGCCGTGCACTTCCTGCGTGCGGAACAGTACACCATGGGCTGCTACTTCTGAGCGCCATCGGGCCACGTTCCCGTGGCCCGTAATTCGACATCGTAAAAGCTGCCGATATTAGTTGCGCTTAGATCGCCATACAGAAAATTTCAGGCGATATAGGGTCGGAATCACGTCTGCAGTCACATACAATCCCTTCCCATCCGGCCCGCCACGCAGTGTCCCGCACCGTCCCGGATCCAACGTGGCAAACGCGGTCGCAACCCACTCCTGTGATAGAAATATGCTGACTTTCACTGTGATCGTTGCGTATATGCTGGCCTGCATCGTTGCACTGGCTTTCGGTGTCCGCTGGATGATCAAGAACGACCCCCTGCTCAAGCAGCAACAGTTTCTGGATACCTCTATAGCCCCGCGCGATGATGCGCCGCGCCGACGCAAGTAATTCCACAGAATCATTGCCTCACCTGAAACGCCGGTCCACAAGACCGGCGTTTTGTTTTGCCGGCTTGGTGCCGTGTCCGACACGTACATCCGTCCTACAAGGCGAGCCGCTACGCGCCGACATCTGACCCGCCCGCCCCACACTATGCTCGTAGAACAACACCCCCACTGCGAGCCATGTCGACCGTTCCGCCCTCTCCCGCCATGCGGTCCGCGCGGCCGCCCGAACCCGGCCTGATGCCTGGGGATGCTGCTGCCACGGTGCCCGCCGCCGAGGCCGGCGAGCCCACCCCGGCTGCCCCGGCTGCCCATATTGCCGCAGCGCCCGTTACCGTCCCCGACTACACCCCGCCCGCCTGGACGCAGTCGCTGCGCCGCGCCAGTGCGGCACTGATCCTGCTGGCCACGATGTTCTCGCTGTACGCGCTGCATGTGGCGCGTGCTTTCATCGTGCCCGTGGTGCTGGCCATCGTCATTGCCTATCTGCTCGATCCTCTGGTTGCGGCACTGCAGCGTCGCCGGGTGCCGCGCGCGGTGGGCGCGACCCTGGTGCTGCTTGGCGTTCTGGCGCTTGTACTCAGCGCCGCCTATCTGCTGCAGGGCCAGGTGGCGTCGATCATCGACCGGCTGCCCGAGATAGCTAGCAAGCTGTCGCGCTCTCTCGGCGCGCTGCTGAGCGGCGACGATTCCGTGGTGCAGAAGGTGCGCCGTGCCGCCACCATCCTCGGCGGCACCGGCCAGCTACCCGCCCCGAGGGGCGGGCCGATCGTGGTCGAGCGTACCGCCGACACCTTCAGCAACATGATCTGGGCCGGCTGGGTCAGTGCGTTCGCGCTGATGGCGCAGGCAGTGGTGGTGATGTTCCTGACGTGGTTCCTGCTGCTGGCCGGCGACATGTTCAAGCGCAAGTTCATCAAGATGACCGGCAAGACCATCAGCCAGAAGAAGATCAACGTGCATATGCTCGACGAGATCAACCGGCAGGTGCAGCGCTACATGCTGATGCTGCTGGTCACCAATGCGTCGCTGGGCTTCTGCGTTTATCTGATGCTGAAGTATCTGTCGATCGACAATGCCGGCACGTGGGCCGTGGTGGCGGCCGTCCTTCACCTGGTGCCCTACTTCGGATCGCTGGTGGTGGCGGTATGCCTGGGCGTGGCGGGCTTCATGCAGTACGGCACACTCGCCGTGGCCGGTGCGGCGGCCGGCGGATCGATGGTGATCGCCACGCTGATCGGCAATGGCATGACCACGTGGATGACCGGCCGGCTGGCGCGCATGAATGCCGTGGCGGTCTTTGTCTCGCTGCTGCTGTTCACATGGCTGTGGGGCACGTGGGGCATGCTGCTGGCGATTCCGCTGGCGGTCATCGCCAAGGTGGTAGCCGACCATGTCGATGGGCTTGAGGTTCTGGCCGAGTTTCTTGGCGAATAGACGTCCTTGCGAATTAATGCGTCGGATGCCGTTGTAGGCCAGCCCCCGCCTTCCCCGTTTCCCTTCCTTTCCTCTCCCTTTTTCCGCCTTCCCCCAGGGCTGCGCTGATGCCAGCCCTGTCTGCTTGCGCCTCAAAATCGGGTTTCATCCGGCAAAACTTTGATGCGCCGCAAAATGACGCACCCCCGTGAATCTCCTATAAACCAACGGTTGGCGCGCGTACCGAGGTTTCATTACACAAAACCCGATCCGGAGGAGACGCATACGTGACCGTCCCGAGCACCTCGCTGCAGAAGGCCTGCCGGCTGCTGCGCGCCTTGTCGGATACCCGCAATGCCCGGCTGACCGACCTGGCAGCCGCCGCCGGCGTCGACAAGGCATCTGCCCTGCGATTGCTGGAAACGCTGATGGCCGAGGGCATGGTCGAGCGCGACCCCACCACCAAGGCGTTCTCGCCCGGACGCGAATGGCTGACCCTGCAGTCCGCCTCGCAGCGTCGTCTCGACATGCGTCCGCTGGCACGACCCGCGCTGATCCGCCTGGCCAATACATTTGAAGATTCGGCGATTCTCTCCGTACCCAGCGGATGGGAATCGGTTTGCCTGGAACTGCGCCTCGGCACGTTTCCGATCCGCGCCAACTATCTCGATATCGGCAGCCGCCGCCCGCTGGGTGTGGGCGCCGGCAGCCTGGCGCTGCTGGCCGCGCTGCCCGACGACGAAATCGAGGCCGTGCTCGACTGCATCGGCCCCTCGCTGAAACGCTATCCGCTGATCGACGCCGACCTGCTGCGCCGCCACGTGGAAACCACGCGGGCGCGCGGCTATGCCGTGCTGCTCGATGTGGTGGTGGAACGCATGGGCGGCATCGGTATCGCGCTGCCCGGCCCCGACGGCTACCCGCTGGGCGCGCTCAGCATCGCCGCCCTCAATGAACGCATCACCGAACGCGAAGCGGCCCTGGCGCGCGCGCTGCGCCGGGAAGCCGACGCCATCACCGCCGCCTGGCGCCACCCCACCCGCCAGCCCCAACCACAATCCAAGGAGGCATGACGCATGCGCTGGAAACACCGTCCAGAAGGTTCCAACTGGGGCGATTTCGGGCCCGACGACCAACTCGGGCGCGTCAACCTGATCGGCCCCGAGCAGGTGGTCAAGGGCGCGCGCGAGATCCAGGCCGGCATCAGTTTCTGCCTGTCGATGCCGCTCGATTACCCGGGCGGCAACAAGCTCAACCCGCGCCGCCATCCGCCGCAACTTCGCCCGACCTTCCGCGACGACATCCCGTACCTGAACTTTCCGCTGGCCAAGGTCAATCCGGCCGCCACCGATGTGATCAGCGACGACCAGGTGCTGCTGTGCCTGCAGTATTCGACGCAGTGGGATTCGCTGGCCCACGTGGGCGCGCTGTTCGATGCCGATGGCGACGGTCGCCCCGAGCGCGTCTACTACAACGGCTATCGCGCCAATGCCGACATCGTCGGCCCGGTGGACTACGCCGAGGACGACCACTTCGAGGCGCATGACTGCGGCCATGGCCACGGCAGCCATGCCGATGCGCTGGGCATCGAGAACTTTGCCGTGAAGGGCATGCAGGGCCGGGGTGTGCTGGTGGACCTGGCCGATGTGTTCGGCACCGACTTCCGCAACGTCGGCTACGACGACCTGATGCGCGCCATGGAAACCCATCGCGTGGAAGTGGAATCCGGCGACATGCTGCTGTTGCGCACCGGGTTCGCCGAGGTGGTGCTGTCGATGCAGCGCAACCCCGACGAGAACGTACTGCACCACAGCTGCTGCGCGCTGAACGGCCGCGACGACCGGCTGCTGAACTGGATCACCGACTCCGGCATCGCCGCGCTGATTGCCGACAACTACGCCGTCGAACGGTATCCGGCCCTGCCGCCGCCCGACGATGCCAAGACCCACCCGCTGCTGCCGCTGCACCACCACTGCCTGTTCAAGCTGGGGCTGCCGCTGGGCGAACTCTGGTACCTGCGCGAACTGGCCGACTGGCTGCGCGCGCACCAGCGCACGCGCTTCCTGCTGACCGCCCCGCCGCTCAGGCTGCCCGGCGCCGTGGGGTCACCCGCCACGCCGGTGGCCACGGTATAGCGGCACGGGACCGAGCAACGCTTTGCGAATCGAATAACAACCACATGGAGGAGACCCGATGAAAAAAATCCACACGCTGGGTATTCACACGCTGGCCGCCGCGCTGGCCCTGGCATCGCTGGCCGCGCACGCGCAGCCCAAGCCCGGCATTTCCGACGATGTGGTCAAGGTCGGACTGCTGCTTGACATGAGCGGGCTGTACGCGGACGTGACGGGTCGGGGCAGCGCCACGGCCGCCCAGATGGCTATCGACGATTTCGGCGGCAAGGTGCTGGGCAAGAAGGTGGAACTGGTGGTAGTGGATCACCAGAACAAGGCCGACATCGCCGCCAACAAGGCGCGCGAATGGTTCGACCAGGACAAGGTGGACGCCATCCTGGACGTGGCCGCCTCCGCCCCGGCGCTGGCCGTGCTGGACGTGGCCAAGCAGAAGAACAAGGTGGTGGTGTTCTCGGGCCCCGGCAGCGAACGCATCACCAACGACCTCTGCACGCCGGTGTCGGTGCACTACGCCTATGACACCTACGCGCTGGCCAATACCACGGCAAAAGCCATGGTGCAGCGCGGCGGCAAGACCTGGTTCTTCCTGACGGCCGACTACGCGTTTGGCCACACGCTCCAGCAATCGGCCACGGCCGTGGTGAACGAAGCCGGCGGGCAGGTGCTGGGCGCGGCACGGCATCCGATCAACACCAGCGACTTTGCCTCGTACCTGCTGCAGGCCCAGGCCAGCAAGGCGCAGGTGGTGGGGCTGGCCAACGCCGGGGGTGACACCGTCAATGCCATCAAGGCGGCCTCCGAGTTCGGGCTGACCAAGAACGGCACGCAGAAGATGGCCGGGCTGCTGCTCTACATCAACGATATCCACGCCATCGGCCTGAAGACGGCGCAGGGGCTGGTGCTGACCGAGGCGTTCTACTGGGACATGAACGACGCCACGCGGGCCTGGTCGCGCAAGTACTTCGACAAGGTCAAGAAGATGCCGAACATGAGCCAGGCTGGCGTCTATTCGTCGGTCACGCATTATCTGAAGTCCGTGCAGACGGCCGGCACCGACGAGACCGGCGCCGTGATGAAGCAGATGAAGACGCTGCCGATCAACGACTTCTTCGCCAAGAACGGACGTATCCGCGAGGACGGCCGCATGATCCACGACATGTACCTGTTCGAGGTCAAGAAGCCCGAGGAATCGAAGTACCCGTGGGACTACTACAAGCTGCTGGCCACGGTGCCGGGCGACCAGGCGTTCATGCCGGTGGCCAAGTCGCAGTGCCCGCTGCTCAAGAAATGACTGCGAGCGACGTGATACACAGCTTTGTGCGCGGTACGGGCAACACCCGCTTCGGGCGGTTGCCCGGCAGCACGCCGCTGACGCTGATGGCCCAGGCCGCCGATACGGCGCTTGCCAGCGCCGGGCTGGCCCGCCATCAGGTGGACGGCGTGCTGTGCGGCTATGCCACCACGCTGCCGCACCTGATGCTGGCCGACCGTTTCTGCGAGTTTGCATCGCTGCAGCCCGCCTATGCACACGGCATGGCCGGCGGTGGCGCCACGGGCGGACTGATGGCGATGCTGGCCCACGACCTGGTGCGCGCCGGCCGCTGCCGCAACGTGCTGGTCGTGGCCGGTGAAAACCGGCTCAGTGGCCAGAGCCGCGACCAGTCGATGCAGACGCTGGCACAGGTGGGCGAACCTGAGATCGAGGTGCCGAACGGCGCCTCGGTGCCGGCGTACTACGCGCTGCTGGCCTCGCGCTATCTGCATGAGGTAGGGCTCGATGCCGACGCGCTGTCCGATTTCGCGGTGCTGATGCGGCGCCATGCGGCCAGCCATCCCGACGCGCACCTGCCCGAACCGCTGACCGCAGAAGCCGCGCGCCAGGCCAGGCCGATTGCGTCGCCGTTGCGGCTGTCCGACTGCTGCCCGATTTCCGATGGCGCCGTGGCCATCGTGGTGTCTTCCGAACCCGGCGACGGCATCCCGGTACGCATCGCGGGCGCCGGACAGGCCCACCGTCATCAGCACCTGGGTGCGCTCGAAGACGTGATGCGCAGCGGCGCATCCGACGCCGCCGGCCGGGCCTTTGCCGAGGCGGGCCGCACGCCGGCCGATATCGACTATCTGGCGATCTACGACTCGTTCACGATCACGCTGATGATGCTGCTCGAAGAACTGGGCATGGCCCCGCGCGGGCAAGCCGTAACCCGGCTGCGCGCTGGCGATTTCGACAGTGGCGGCGTACAGCCGCTCAACACGCACGGCGGCCTGCTGGCCTTCGGCCATTCGGGCGTGGCCGGTGGCCTGATGCACCTGGCCGAAGCGGCGCGCCAGTTGGCAGGCCGTGCCGGTGACCGGCAACTGGCGCCGCGCCGCCGCGCACTGTTTCATGCCGATGGCGGCGTGCTGTCGTCGCATGTGAGCCTGATCCTGGAGACAGCATGAGCACGCCGACACCCGAATCGATCCGCCCGCCCCTCGCGCCCTATACCGCAGGCCTCGCCGCCGGCGTGGTGCGCTACCAGGTGTGCGAAACCTGCGCCGCGTGGCAGCCATTGCAGCGTCACGCCTGCCGCGCATGCGGCGGCCTGCACCTGGCCTGGCGCGATGGCAGCGGCAACGCCACCGTCCACGCGGTCACCGAAGTTTTCCGCGCGCCGACGGAAGCATTCCAGGCGCTAGTTCCCTACACGCTGGTCCTGGCCACGCTGGACGAAGGCCCCCGCGTGATGGGCCACGCCGAGCCCGGCATCGCCATCGGCGACCGCGTGCGCGCCACCGTGTTCGAGGTCGAGGGCCAGCCGCTGCTGCGCTTTATCCGCGCCTGAATCTCGTTCGAATTTCCTCGCCCCAACCAGCTTCCATAACAACATGCCCTCGACGCTCTCCGCCCTGCTCCAACCCCGTTCCGTCGCCATCGTCGGCGCCTCCGACAACATCCACAAGATTGGCGGACGTCCGATCCACTACATGCAGACCATGGGGTATGCCGGCACGATCTATCCGGTCAACCCGCAGCGCGACACGCTGCAGGGGCTGCGGTCGTACCCGTCGCTGGACGCGCTGCCCGAGACGCCCGAGCTGGCCGTGATCGTGGTGGCCGGCGACGCCGCCGTGCAGGCGGTGGCCGACTGCGCGCGGCTGGGCGTGGGTGCTGCCATCGTGATTGCCTCGGGCTTTGGCGAAGCCGGAGAAGCCGGCAAGCGCCAGCAGGACGAGATGGTGCGCGTCGCGCGTGCAGGCGGCCTGCGCATCGTCGGGCCGAACAGCCAGGGGTTGGCCAATTTCGGCAATGGTGCGATTGCCAGCTTCTCGACGATGTTCATCGAAATCCCGCCGCAGGACGGCCCGGTTGCCGTGGTCAGCCAGAGCGGCGGCACGGCGGCGCTGGTCTATGGCCTGCTGCGCCAGCAAGGTATTGGCGTGCGGCACGTGCATGCCACCGGCAACCAGGCCGACGTCACCGTCAGCGAGCTGGCACTGGCCGTGGCGCAGGACCCCGACGTGCGCCTGCTGCTGCTCTACCTGGAAACGCTGTCCGACCCACAGGTGCTGGCGGAAGCGGCCGCGTTGGCCCGCGCGCGCGGGGTGCCGGTGGTGGCGGTCAAGTCGGGCCGCTCGCAGGCCGGTGCGCGCGCTGCCGCGTCGCACACCGGGGCCATGGCCAACGAAGATCGCGCCGTCGACGCGTTCCTGGCCCGCCACGGCATCTGGCGCGTCGACGACGCCCACGCGCTGGCGCGCTGCGCGCCGCTGTACCTGCGCGGCTGGCAGCCCGCCGGGCGGCGTCTGGTGGTGGTCAGCAATTCGGGCGCCAGTTGCGTGATGGCCACCGATACGGCCGATACGTTGGGCATCGGCATGGCGCCGCTGTCGACCGCTACCCAGGCCGCGCTGGGCGAGCGGCTGCCGGGCTTCGCGGCCACGGCCAATCCCGTCGATGTCACGGCCGCGCTGCTGACCAACAGCGGGTTGTTTGGCGATGTGCTGCCGGTGGTGGGCGCGGACCCGGCGGCGGACCTGTTCCTGCTGGACATTCCCGTGGCCGGCATGGGCTACGACGTGCCGCGCTTTGCGCGCGACGCGGCCCGCTTTGCCGACGAGGCCGGCAAGCCGATTGCCGTGGCGGCCTGGCAGGACGCAGTGGTCAGCGAATTCCGCGCAGCCAATGTGCCGACGTTCCTCCATGCGGCCGACGCGCTGGCGGCCTTCCACCAGTTCACCGCGCACGGGCAACTGATGCGCGATGTGGCTGCCGACCCCGCGCCGCCACCGATCGCGGCAGCGCCCGCCGACGCCCCCACCCGCACACTGAGCGAAGCCGCCAGCCTGGCCCGGCTGGCCGAGGCCGGCGTACCGGTGGTCGAGCACTATCTCTGCCAGACCGCCGACGAAGCCGTGGCGGCATGGCAGCGCATCGGCGCCCCGGTGGCGGTGAAGGCCAGTTCGCCAGCCGTGCCGCACAAGAGCGAGCACGGCCTTGTGGCGCTGAACTGCAATTCACGCGAAGCCGTGGCCGAGGCATTCACGCGCCAGACCCGCACGCTCGCCGAGATGCAGGCGCCGGTCGAAGGCGTGCTAGTGGCCCGCATGACGCGCGGCCAGCGCGAGTGCATGGTCGGCGCGCATTGGGACCCGGTCTTCGGTGCCGTGCTGCTGGTGGGCGATGGCGGCAAGTACGTGGAAACCGTGCGCGACACCGCCGTGCTGCTGGCCCTGGCCAGCCCGGCCGCCATCGAACGCGCGCTGCGCGGCCTGCGCATGGCCCCGCTGCTCGACGGCGTGCGTGGCGAACCGCCGCTCGACGTGGCGGCACTGGTGCGCGTGGCGGCCCGCGTCGGCCAGCTCGTGCACGACGCACGCGGCGCCATCCGATCGGTCGACCTGAATCCGGTGATGCTGGGCGCCGACGGCGCCGTGGTGGTGGACGGGTTGATGGAGGTGACAAGCCCCTGACGGCCAGCCATCTGTGCTCGGCCAGGGTATTGTTCGCAATCTAAGACAAACTGTCAGCCGATCCGCTCTTCTTTGCTTCGACTCCGCTCGTTACATTTCAGGCGCCGCATCGCGCCCGAGCCCTTATGGAGGCGTGCGTGCGCGCGTCTCACCACAAGGATAACGAAGCATGAAGACCCGAATTGCCTGCCTGGCCGCCATGGCCGTCCTGCCTGCCCTGCCCGTCGCGGCGCAGGCCCAAGCCCAATCGAGCATCACGCTGTATGGCGTGGTCGACGCCGGCGTGGAGTTCCTGACCCACGCCCCGAATACCGCCACCGGCGGCAGCAACAACGTCGTGCGCATGTCGGCGGGCAACATGTCGACGTCGCGCTGGGGCCTGCGCGGCGCCGAAGACCTGGGCGGCGGCCTGAAGGCCGTGTTCACACTGGAAAGCGGTTTCGACCTGGATACCGGCAGCCTGAACCAGGGTGGCCGCCTGTTCGGCCGCCAGGCATTCGTGGGCCTGCAGAACCAGTACGGCACGCTGTCGCTGGGCCGTCACCAGACCGTGCTGTACGACTTCTCGCTGGCCTATGACCCGATGGCCATCGCCACGCGCTATTCGGTGCTGATGCACGACAAGTGGATGTCGGGCCGTGCCGACAACTCGCTGAAATTCACCGGTCAGACAGGCGCGTTCTACTACGGCTTGTTCTACAGCACCGGCTACGACAGCAGCGCCGGCGGCGAAGTGCCGGGCGACTACAAGGCGGGCCGCAACTGGTCGGTGTCGGGCGGCTACGATGCCGGCCCGGTGTCGGCACGCGTGGTCTATGACGAAGTGCGCGGCAGCACCATCGCCACCGACGACAACCGCGAACGCCGCGCCACCATCGGCGCCAGCTACAACTTCGGCCGCGGCCGCGCGTTTGCCGGCTATCGCTGGTACTACGGCGACTTCGCCAGCAGCTCGCTGCGCACCAACCTGTACTGGCTGGGTGCGTCGTACCAGGTGACCCCGGCCATTGCAGTGACCGGCGCCGCGTACTACACCGACGTGCGCAACAGCAACGGCGATCCGTACAGCTTCGTGCTGTCGGGTACGTATGCGTTCTCGAAGCGCACGGATCTGTATGTCATTACGGCCTACGCGCAGAACCAGAACGGATCGGCCATGGGCCTGTCGGGTTTTGGTCCGTCGCTGAACGGCAGCGCTACGACGCTGACTGCCACCAGCGAGCAGGTGCGTGCCGGACAGAGCCAGTTTGGCGCGATCGTTGGCGTGCGCCACCGGTTCTGATCTGCGCGCCCTTGGTGTTTTTGCTCCCCTCTCCCACGACGTGGGAGAGGGGTTGGGGGTGAGGGCCAGCGCATCAAGATGCGATACCGGCAATTTGAACCGCTGTGCCCTCACCCCCAGCCCCTCTCCCGCCATGCGGGAGAGGGGCGCTAAACAACCAGCGCTCGGGACTGACTACAGCCCCAACCCCTTCAACGCCGTCTCCAGCGATGCCTGCTGTTCCGCCGCATACAGCGCCAGTTCATCGCTGACCGTCGCCCCAAGTGCCTGCTCAAACGCGGCCCGGTTGGGCGATGCCTGCAGGTCGTCGCGGTTCTCATCACCGAGGTTCGACTGGAAGATCCCCGCTGCACTGACGGGCAGAAAGTCTTCATACGTAATCGGTTCGGCCACCAGCGCGCCCGATGCGATCAGCGCCTCGACATCGCCGCCGTCCGCCGCCTTGTTGCCCACGGAATACCGGTAGTACGCCAGCCCCTGTTGGCGCAGTTGCGCGTGGTCGTCCGGAAACGCGCGGAACACCTCGTCCAGCGTCTTCCGATATGCCTCGGCATTCGATCCGTCGCCAGCCGGCGTGATGACCTTGCGCACTTCGCCCAGCAGTTCGTCATAGAGCTTGCGACCCTTGGGGGTCAGCGCCACGCCGCGTTGCTCGATTTCGCCAAAGCGCGCGGTATGCGTGCCGGCCTCGCCGCCATCGCGGAAGGTCACCGGTTCACTAAGTGCCAGGAAGCTGGTCTGGCGCAGCAGGATCGGGCAGCGGCGCGTGGGCGGGCCTTCCACCACGGCCTTGGGCTGGATGCCGCGTGCCGGCATGCGCGTCTGCACGATGTCGATGTCCAGCGTGCGCGGGGTCAGGTGGTTGATATGCGGCCCGGGGAAGCAAACGATGTCGGCGATCAGCGGATGGGTCTTGCGTAGTTTCCAGTAAAGCTCGGCCTCGACCGTGGCCTTGCCGTGCCAGCGGAAGGTCTCCAGCGCCTCGGCCACGAACTGCTCCGCCTCGTCGTCACTGAGTCCGCCCTGATACTCGGCGCGTTCGATCAGTGCCAGGCAGCCGGCCGTGAAAATCGAGCGCGTGGCCAGCACCGACGCGGCGGCGTCGCGCAAGTCGGCGTCCTGGATCAGGTCCAGCCGCAGCAGCGACGTGAACACGCGGAACGGATTCTCGGCCAGCCCGGCCACGTCCTTTGGACGGAAGGCCGTCGAGTGGACCGGCACGCCGGCCACCGACAGATCGTAATAGCCCACCGGCACCATGCCCATCACCGCGAACAGACGGCGGATGGTTGCCAGCTCGGCCGGCGTGCCCACGCGGATCGCGCCGTGGCGTTCCACTTCGATACGCGATTCCTGTCCCGCCGCACCAGCCGCTGCGGCGCCGACGCTGGCCAGCACCTCGGTGTTGACGTCGGCCACCAGCGACATCAGCGTGCCGTACTGCGGCACCTCGGTTCGGTACATATCGGACATGGCGCGCGAGAACCGGGCGCGGATCTGGCTGGGGGACATGAAGGCAGCGGACATGGTTGTTCTGGGGACGACGACGAAAAGAGCGCCAAGTCTGGATCGGCGCACGCAGCCCGGCAAGCGACTTTTCTGCCCCGGTTAATGCGATTTCCGCATCAACTTGATGCTCAACCTTGCGCGGCCGCGCATTGGCGCAGCAGCCAGTCGGCGAAGAGTGCCGCCTTGTCGGTCTGATCGTTCTTCTGTCGATAGGTCAGGAAGTAGGCGCCCTGCCGCGCCGATTCCACGGGCTCGGCGAATGGCAAGGCCACGAGTCGCCCGCTTTCCAGTTCCGAACGCACCATCATCTCGGGCAGCACGGCGACCCCAAGCCCGCAGATGGCCGCGCCGGTCACCATCGTGAACAGGTCATAGCGCGGGCCCAGGCGGGCTTTGCGGCGGACGGCCTCGTCGTCGCCGCCGAACCAATCGGGCCAGGCATCGGGGCGGCTGGCCAGGTGCAGCAGCGGCAGCTTCAGCAGGTCTTCGCGTTTGCGTGGCGGCTTGCCCTGCAGCAGTTGCCGGCTGCAGACCGGAATCGACAGCCCCTCCTCGGTCAGCATGGCGGATGGGTGCCCTTCCCACGCGGCATCGCCAAAGTAGATGGCGGCGTCGAACAGCGAATCGGCGAAGTGAAACGGCTCGGGCCGGGCGTGGATATTGACGACGATACGCGGATGTTCGGCGCGGAAACCGGCCAGGCGCGGAATCAGCCATTGCGTGGCAAAGGTGGGCACCACGGCCAGTTCCAGTACTTCCATGCCGCCCGCGCGCGACGCCAGGTCCTTGGTGGCGCGCTCGATGGCCTTGAGTTCGGCGCGGATCTCGCGAACGTAGCGATCGCCATCGGGGGTCAGCACCACGCGCTGCCGCACGCGTTCGAAGAAGCGGACGCCAAGGCGGTCTTCCAGCGCCTGGATCTGGCGCGAAATCGCGCTTTCGGTGACGTTCAGTTCGGCGGCGGCGCGCGTGAAACTGCCCAGTCGGGCAGCGCACTCAAGCATCTGGAGTGCCATCAGGCTGGGCAGGCGCATGGTCGGGGCAGTCTCGGGGGCGCGATGGGCCGCCATTGTGGCATCGGCACCCCGTGCATGTCTCATCCTGGGCCTTGAAATTTCCGAATCACTGTATATATTTACAGTAACCTGTATGGATATACAGTATCGGAACCTTCGGAGCCCATATATGGAACACCTGATCCGTGTACAGAACGAATATGACCGCCAGATCCTGGTCTGGCTGCGCGGACGCATTGGTGATGCAGCGCTGGTATCGGCCGCCCGCCGGGTCACGGCGGATGGCAAAAAGCCTTATCTGTCAACGATTTGCCGCCTGCTCAAGATCCGCCCGCCGTCGCGCCGCAGCTTTGCCGACGAGGCACGCAAGACGCATCGTGCCGTCGGCGAACGCTATCTGGCCCAGATCCGCCAGATCCTGGCCAAGCCCGCCAGCGCACATGAAACGGCCGGGCACGAGCCCCGGCCGCAGGGCAACCTGTTCTAAGGGCACCCGATGACTTTCGACTTTAGGCCAAATTATTGAAATCCAATAATTTGGCCTAAAACAGCTTAGGATGCTTTATTAGCCACCCCACTCCACACCCTACTCGACTTACTTCGGCAGTTCGCTCACCCGCATGGCCGGCGTGATCTGCAGCGGGTCGGTCACCAGTTCTAGCACGGCCGGCTTGCCCGCCTTCTGCGCCCGCTCGAAGGCCGCGGCAAAGTCCTCGGTCCGTTCCACGCGTTCCGCCCAGGCGCCGCACGCCTTGGCCATCTCGATGAAGTCCGGATTGACGATGGTCGTGCCGCTCTGGCGGCCCGGGTAGCGCTTCTCCTGGTGCATACGGATCGTGCCGTACATCCGGTTGTTCACGACGATCGTGATCAGGTTTACGCCGTGCGCGGCGGCCGTAGCGATTTCCTGCGGATACATCAGGAAGCAGCCGTCACCGGCAAAACAGACCACGGTCTTTTCGGGGTGGCGCAGCTTGGCGGCGATGCCGGCCGGCAGGCCGTAGCCCATCGCGCCGCAGGTGGGCGCCAGTTCCGTGCGCGGACGCTTGTACGCGTAGAACCGGTGCAGCCACACCGTGTAGTTGCCCGCGCCGTTCGACAGCATGGCGTCCTCGGGCAGCACCTGGTTCAGGTGTGCCATGGCGGCGGCCATATCCACGCCGGTCAGTTCCGCGTGCGGCTTCGGCGGCGTGACAAACGCTTCGTGATCGGCGCGTGCGCCGGCGGTCCAGTCCTTCCACGGCAGCGCGGCCGGCGCAGGCAGCGACGCCAGCATCGCGGCACTGGGTGCCACGCCCGCATGGATCGGCAGCGTGGCCTGGTAGACCCGGCCCAGCTCGAAGCTGTCGGCATGGATATGCACGAGCTTCTGCGTGGGCGTCGGCACCTTCAGCATCGTGTAGCCATCGGTGGCGATATCGCCAAGACGCGTGCCAACGGCCACGATCAGGTCGGCGGTCTTCACGCGTTCGGCCAGCTTGGGGCTGACGCCAAGACTCAGGTGCCCCACGTAGTGCGGATCGCGGTTGTCGATCACGTCCTGGCGGCGGAAGGCGCAGGCCACCGGCAGATCCCACGCCTTGACGAACGCGGCGAAATCCTTGACCGCCTGGTCGGTCCAGTTGGCGCCGCCGGCAATCACCAGCGGGCGTTGCGCAGCCTGCAGCGCGGCGGCCAGCGCCTGAGCGTCCTCGGCGCGCGGCGCGGCGGCCACGGCGCGGTACGGTGCTGCATCGGTGCATTCCACCAGGCCATCGAGCACGTCCTCGGGCAGTGCCAGCACCACCGGACCCGGCCGGCCCGACGTGGCCACCTGGAACGCGCGCGCCACCATTTCCGGAATCCGGGCAGGGTCGTCAATCTCGGCCGCCCACTTGGTCATCGTGCCGAACACCGCTGCGTAGTCCACTTCCTGGAACGCTTCCCGGCCCTTGTGCTCGCGTGCGATCTGGCCCACGAACAGGATCATCGGCGTGGAGTCCTGCTGGGCGATATGCACGCCGATGCTGCCGTGCGTGGCACCGGGGCCGCGCGTCACAAAGCAGATGCCGGGGCGGCCGGTCAGCTTGCCGTCGGCCTCGGCCATGTTGGCGGCCGCGCCTTCGTGCTTGCAGACCACCAGGTCGATGGCCGGCTCGTCATGCAAGGCGTCCAGCACGTCAAGAAAGCTCTCGCCGGGCACGCAGAAGATGCGGTCGGTGCCATGGATGCGCAGCTGGTCCACCAGTACGCGGCCGCCGGTGCGGGCCGCTTGAGTCGTGTTGGAGGTCATGTCGAGAAGTTGGGCGGTGATCGGAATGTCTGCGATTGTTCCGTTTGACGTGCGCGGCTGCGCGGCTTATCGTGCATTTCTGTTATGCAAATTCCGCAAGTCGCCATGCATCGGGTGCGTGTAGATTGGCGAACGGGCGCAGTACAAGACGCCCGCCTGACGAGGCTTCTGGCCAAATCCGTCAGGCAGAACCCGAGCGTAGCACCAGGAACGTCACACAAGAGCGTTCGCGCAACAGGAGACATGACATGAATTTTTCCCATCGCCTGGTCCGGCCGATGCTGGCCGTCCTTTGTACCGGATGCATGGCCCTGGCCTTGCCGGCCAGCGCCCAGACCGATCACTACCCGTCCAAGCCCATCACCTACGTGGTGCCGTTTGCCGCCGGGGGTACGACCGACCTGCTGGGCCGGCTGATCGGCCAGAAGCTGTCGCAGACGCTGGGCCAGTCGGTGGTGGTGGAAAACCGCGCGGGGGCCGGCGGCAACATCGGCTCCGACTACGTGGCCAAGGCCCCGGCCGACGGCTACACGCTGCTGGGCGGCACCATCAGCTCGCACTCGATCAACGTGAGCCTGTACCCGAAGATGCCGTATGACCCGATCAAGAACTTCCAGCCCATCACGCTGATCGGCACGCTGCCCAATGTGCTGGTGGTCAACGCCAGCAGCCCGTGGAAGAGCGTGCAGGACGTGATCGCGGCGGCCAAGGCCAAGCCGGGCACCGTCAACTTCGGGTCGTCGGGCAATGGCACGTCGCAGCACCTGGCGGCCGAGCTGTTCGCCAACATGGCCGGCCTGCGCATGACCCACGTGCCGTACAAGGGCAGCAGCCAGGCCGTGCAGGCGCTGCTGGGCAGCCAGGTGGACCTGGTGTTCGAAAACAGCGTGGCGGCCATGCCGATGATCCAGTCCGGCAAGTTCCGCGCGCTGGCCACCACGGGCGCCAAACGCGCCGCCGAACTGCCCGATGTGCCGACCATGGCGGAATCGGGCCTGAACGGCTACGAGATCGTGTCGTGGCAGGCCATCTTCGCGCCGGCCGGCACGCCCAAGCCCATCGTCGACAAGCTGTCGACCGAGATCGGCAAGATCATCCGCCAGCCCGAAGTGCGCGCCAAGCTGGCATCGATGGGCGTGGAGCCGTCGGGCGCCGGCCCGGCCGAACTGGCCGCGTTCCAGAAAAGCGAAGTCGCCAAATGGGCGAACCTGATCAAAGTGGCCAATATTCACCTGGAGTAAGCATGAGCGACCATCGCATTCCCACCGCCGGCCTGCATCGATGGGTGGTGGACCTCTGGCTGGCGGCGGGCTCCGATGCCCGCGAGGCCAGGCTGACCGCCGATCACCTGGTGGGTGCCAACCTGTCCGGCCACGATTCGCATGGCGTGGGCATGATTCCTAAGTACGTGATGTCGTGGCAGGCCGACCAGCTCCAGTTGAACCAGCAGGTCAGCGTGGTGCATGAGTCGGGCGGCATCCTGAGCCTTGACGGCAACCGCGGCATGGGTCAGGCCGTGACCGAGCAGGCCATGGGTATGGCCATCGAACGCGCCCGCGAACATGGCGTCTGCGTGCTGGGTTTGCGCCGGTCACACCATCTGGGCCGCGTCGGCCACTGGGCCGAGCAGGCCACGGCGGCCGGCATGATCTCGATCCACTTCGTCAACGTGCTGTCCAAGCCCATCGTGGCGCCGCATGGCGGCTACGATCCGCGCTTTGGCACCAATCCGTTCACGATTGGCGTGCCGGTGGCCGGCCAGCCGCCGCTGGTGCTGGACTTTGCCACCAGCGCCATCGCGCTGGGCAAGGTGCGCGTGGCCAACAACAAGGGCGTGCCGGTGCCGCCGGGCTGCCTGATGGACCCGCACGGCCTGCCCACCGAAGACCCCGCCGTCATGTTCCCGCCGCCCGGCACGCCGCAGGGCGCGCTGCGCACGTTCGGCGAGCACAAGGGCTACGTGCTGGCGGTGATGTGCGAACTGCTGGGCGCCGCCGTGACCGGCGGCCATACCATCCGCCCCGAGACGCTCACGCACGAGCACGCGGTGTGGAACAACATGCTGGCCATCGTGTTCGATCCGGCGCGGCTGGGCAGCAGCACCACGTTTGGCCACGAGGTGGAATCGTTCGTCGAATGGATGAAGGCATCGCGCCTGCAGCCGGGCAACGACCAGATCCGCCTGCCCGGCGATCCGGAACGCGCATGGCGCCGTGCCCGCGCCGAATTCATTCCCGTGGATACCGGCACGCTGGCCCAACTGGACGACGCCGCCGCGCGCGTGCTGCAGGCCAGCGGCAAATCCCCGGGCCCGCTTTCCGCGCTGGCACTCGACTGACCCGGCAGACAAGGAGCATTGACGATGACCACCACCCCTCACCTGCCGCAGATCAGTTCGCTGCCCAACAAGTTCCGCGCCGACGTGCTCGCACGCAAGCGGCTGATCGGGCTGTGGAGTTCACTGGGCCAGCCGGTGACCAGCGAGATCGTCGGCCTGGCCGGCTTCGACTGGCTGCTGCTCGACGGCGAGCATTCGCCCAACGACGTGCTGACCTTCGCGCCGCAACTGATGGCGCTCAAGGACAGCACCAGCGCGGCCGTGGTGCGCCCGCCCTGGAATGATCCGGTGATGCTCAAGCGGCTGCTCGACATCGGCTTCTACAACTTCCTGATTCCGTTCGTGGAATCGGCCGAGGAAGCGCGCCGCGCGGTGCGGGCCACGCGCTATCCGCCCGATGGCATCCGTGGCGTATCGGGCGTGCAGCGGCAGAACCGCTATGGCACGGTGCCCGACTTCTTCAAGACCATCAACGACAACGTCTGCGTGCTGGTGCAGATTGAAAGCCGCAAGGGCGTGGAAGCCATCGACGCGATCTGCGCCGAACCCGGCGTGGACGGCATCTTCATCGGCCCGAACGACCTGGCTGCCGCGTACGGCCACCTGGGCAACCCGAACCATCCGGACGTACAGGCCGCCGTGAAGCAGATCTACGACGCGGCCAATCGCGCCGGCAAGGCCATCGGCACGCTGACGCCGGTGGAAGCCGATGCGCGGCGTTACCTGGACATGGGCGCGCATTTCGTGGCCGTGGGCCTGGATCACGTATTGTTGCGCGACGCGGCCCGCGCGCTGCGCGAGCGCTTTGCATCCTGAAGCCAACCCATTTCGACAGTGAGAAAACAATGAGCAAGATCGGATTCATCGGACTCGGCGTCATGGGCAAGCCCATGGCGGAACACCTGCTGGCCGGCGGCCACACCGTGCATGCGCACACGCGCAGCGGCGTGCCGCAGGACCTGCAGGCCAAGGGCATGCAGTCGTGCGCCAGCGCCACCGAAGTGGCAAAGCAGGCCGATATCGTCTTCCTGATGCTGCCCGACACGCCCGACGTGGCGCGCGTACTGTTCGGCGAGAACGGCGTGGCCGAAGGGCTGAGCAGCGGCAAGATCGTGGTGGACATGAGCTCGATCTCGCCGATCGAGACGCGCGAATTCGCCGCGAAGATCGAAAAGCTCGGCTGCGACTACGTGGACGCACCGGTGTCTGGCGGCGAAGTCGGCGCCAAGGCCGCCACGCTGTCGATCATGGCCGGCGGCAAGCAGGACGTCTTTGACAAGGTGCTGCCGCTGCTGCAACTGATGGGCAAGAACATCACGCTGGTGGGCAACGCCGGCGACGGTCAGGTGGCCAAGGTGGCCAACCAGGTGATCGTGGCGCTGACCATCGAGGCCGTGAGCGAGGCGCTGGTGCTGGCCGCCAAGGCCGGCGCCGACCCGGCGCGCGTGCGCCAGGCGCTGATGGGCGGCTTTGCCAGCTCGAAGATCCTGGAGGTGCACGGCGAACGCATGATCAAGCGCACGTTCAACCCGGGCTTCCGCATCGAACTGCACCAGAAGGACCTGAACCTGGCGCTGTCCACGGCCAAGCAACTCGGCCTCGGGATGCCCAACACGGCGTCGACGCAGCAACTGTTCAACGTCTGTGTGGCCCAGGGCGGCGCGGGCTGGGACCATTCGGGCCTGGTCAAGGCGATCGAGCACCTGTCGTCGTTCGCCATTGGCGACACGCCGAAATCGGCATGATGCTGGGATGACAGCTGCGCTGAATTCCGACGATCTGGCGTGCTTTGTCTGCGTGGCCAACACGCAGAGCATCTCGCGCGCCGCGCTGGAACTGGGCGCGGACCAGTCGACGGTCAGCCGCCAGATCGCGCGGCTGGAAGCAGCGCTGGACACCCGGCTGTTCCATCGCAGCGGACGCGGCGTAGTGCTGACCGAAGCCGGCACCACGCTGCTGGGCTACGCGCGCCAGGTGGCCGCCACGATGGTTGAGGCGCGCGCCGCGGTGCGGGCATCGGCCGCGCAGGGCCCGGCGCAACTGGTGATCGCCGCGCAGCCCACCATCGCCAACACGGCGTTCGCGGCCATCGGCACCGCACTCAAGGCACGCTTTCCGGCTACGAAGATCCGCTTCGTCGAAGGGCTGGCCAACCCGGTGCTGGCATGGCTGGCAGCCGGCGACATCGACGTCGCCCTGCTCTACCTGCCGGAACAGCAAGGCGCGCTCAAGGTGGATGTGCTGCTGGAAGAAGATCTGACGCTGGTTACGCCCACGTCATGGAGCCATCTCGGCCCCACGTTCCAGGTGCGGCGCCTGGGCGAAGTACCGCTGATCCTGCCCAGTACCTCGCACGGGCTGCGCCTGCTGGCCGAATCGCTGGCCACGCGCGTGGGTACCACGCTGAACATGGCGATGGAATGCGATGCGTCGAACACGGTGGCAATGCGGCTGGTGGAAGACGGCTGCGGTGCGACGCTGCTGCCGTTTGCGGCAGTGGCCGAGCGCGTGGCGCAGGGCCGGCTGCATTCGGCCCGGCTGGTGGATCCGGTAGTGACGCGTCAGGTGGCGATGACCACGGCGCGCAATCGTCCGGTGGTGCCCGAGTTGTGGGACATCATGCAGACGGTAAGGCAGTCAGTGAGGAATATCGTGATGTCGGGGGCCTGGCCGGGGGCGCGGTTGGTTTGAGTTTTTTGGGGGGTGCTCCCCTCTCCCACAACGTGGGAGAGGGGAGCAAAAAACAAGACGAATCAGAACCGCTTACTTCGTCGTCCCGCCCTGCATTTCCGCCTTGGCCGTTGCGTCAGCCGCCTTCTTGGCGTCCGTACGTTCCGTCTTGGCGGCGTTCACGTCCTGCTTGTACGTGCCCTTGGCCGCGGCCTTCTCGGCCTTGTACTGGTCGTTGGCGGCCTTGCGGGCCTCGCGGCGTTCCACGAGCGGGTCCTTCGGCGGCTGGATCTGGACCGTGCCCGGCGGCACAGCAGTCGATGTCGGGGCCGGTGCGGTCGCCATCGGGGC
This sequence comes from Cupriavidus pauculus, assembly GCF_022179805.1. GTDB lineage: Bacteria > Pseudomonadota > Gammaproteobacteria > Burkholderiales > Burkholderiaceae > Cupriavidus > Cupriavidus pauculus_E. Next base: position 50,879 of record NZ_BPUO01000006.1, read on the forward strand.
CGGGGCCGGCGCGGTCGTGGTCTGGGCAAAGGCGGTGACAGAGATCATGCCGGCTGCCAGTGCGCCAATCAGCGAAGTGGTACGAATGATTTTTTGCTTGGACATATGAGACCTCTCAGGTGGTTGTCATAAAGAGAAAAACGGGTGCGTTGTTTCCCACCGCGTGCCCAGTTTAGGGTTCACATGGTGGCCTGCGTGCCGCATTCACACATCTCCTTACAAAAACTCGCGGACGCTGACAGACAGCGACTGACAACACCACAGTTTTTGACGATTCTGGCGTTTCCCGACGCTTGATCGATGCCCATGCGTCGCCCACACTGAACCCCATCGACCAACGATTCGAGGGGGTTGCCATGCATCTCGAAGGCTCGTGCCAATGCGGCGCCGTGCAGTTCAGCCTGGAGTCCGATTCGCCCTACCCGTACATGCGTTGCCACTGTTCGATCTGCCGCAAGACCGGTGGCAGCGGTGGCTACGGCATCAACCTCGGTGGCGATGCCCACACGCTGCGCGTAGCCGGCCAGCAGCACGTGGCACACTTTCATGCGGTGATGCGCGAACCGGGCAGGAAGCCTGTGCGATCGAAGGGATACCGGCACTTCTGCAAGCTCTGCGGCAGCCCGCTCTGGATGTGGGACCCGCGCTGGCCAGACCTCGTGCATCCGTATGCGGGTGCCATCGACACGCCGCTGCCCCGGCCGCCGGAGGTGGTGGAAGCCGGCATGGACTACGTGGCGCCGTGGGTGGAGGTGCCGAGCGGCAAGGGTCATCGCCGCGTGGGCACCTGGCCGGAAGAATCGCTGCACGAATGGCATGCCCGGCGCGGCCTGCTGCGCTAATCGGACGGCCTCCGACATGGCCTTGCACCGGCGCTGACAGACTTCGCGCCAGTGCCCTCCTATGCTCGAAGCAATCAAGGAAAAACACAGGCACGGGAGCTCCACGATGCGCCAATATCTGATCTATCCGATGGCCTCGCTGTTCGCGATCGTGGCGGTGACGCTGCTGGTCGGGTGCGGTGAATCGGCCAGACTGCCCGAGGCGGCCGGATACGGTCCTGCCCCCAAACTGCCCGCGCCCGACAAGACGGCTATCCCGACCATTCACGTCGCGCCAGCCAAGGGCTGGGAAAACGGCAAGACGCCCGTGGCCGGGGACGGCATGCGCGTGGTGGCCTTTGGCGACCAGCTCGAACATCCACGCTGGGTGTACGTGCTGCCCAACGGCGACGTGCTGGTGGCCGAGACCGACGCCCCGCCCAAGCCCGACGATGGCAACGGCATCCGGGGCTGGATCATGAAGACGCTGATGAAGAAGGCCGGCTCGGGCACGCCCAGCGCCAACCGCATCACGCTGCTGCGCGACACCGATGGCGACGGCGTGGCCGACCAGCGGTCGGTCTTTCTGCAGAACCTCAATTCGCCGTTCGGCATGGCGCTGGTGGGCAACGACTTCTACGTGGCCAACACCGACGCCGTCGTGCGGTTCCGCTATACGCCCGGCCAGACCAGCATCGCCGAGCCGGGCCAGAAACTGGTGGACCTGCCCGCCGGCCCGATCAACCACCACTGGACCAAGAACATCATCGCCAGCCCCGACGGCAGCAAGCTGTATGTCACCGTGGGGTCGAACAGTAACGTGGGCGAGAACGGCATCGACAAGGAAGCCGGCCGCGCGGCCATCTGGGAAGTGGATCGCCAGAGCGGCCAGCATCGCGTTTTCGCCAGCGGGCTGCGCAATCCGAACGGCATGGCGTGGGAACCCGCGACCAAGGCGCTGTGGACGTCCGTCAACGAGCGCGATGAAATCGGCAGCGACCTGGTGCCGGACTACATCACGTCGGTGCGCGATGGCGGCTTCTATGGCTGGCCATTCAGCTATTACGGCCAGCATGTGGACGAGCGCGTGAAACCGCCGGCACCGGACAAGGTGGCCAAGGCCGTCGTCCCGGACTACGCCGTGGGCGCGCACACGGCCGCGCTGGGGCTGACCGGCGCCGCTGGCAACAGCCTGCCCTCGCAGTTCCAGAACGGCATGTTCGTGAGCCAGCACGGCTCATGGAACCGCAAGCCGCGTGCGGGCTACCGGGTCATCTTCGTGCCGTTCGACCAGGGCAAGCCCAGCGGCGCGCCGCTGGAGGTGCTGACCGGATTTCTTGACGGCGAGGGTAACGCGCAGGGCCGCCCGGTCGGCGTGGCCGTGGACCAGCGCGGCGGACTGCTGGTGGCCGACGACGTCGGCAACCGGGTATGGCGCGTGAGCGGCGCCCACTAGAAAACGTCACGCCAGAAATGAAAAACCGGCGGTGCGAGCCCCTCGCACCGCCGGAAGGCCGCCCACCACGGCAGCCTGAAACAACGATCAGAAGCGGTGCTGCAGGCCGGCCGTCACGCCGACCTGATTGTTGGCATAGCCAACGAAATCACGCGACACACTCACGTTCTGACCGTCGCGCGCCTTGGCATACGCTGCGGACAGGTAGGCCATGGTGCGTTTGGAAAGATTGTATTGGGCACGCAGCGAGACCATGATCGGGTCCCCGTTGTTGTCGCCCTTGATGTTCTGCTTGTAGACCGCGCCGTACAGCGAGAAAGCCGGCGTGAAGTCGTACGCGGCGCCCACCCAGTACATGTCGCTCAACTGCTTGGCGGCCGACGTGGTGAACGTCTTGCGGTAGTTGCGATAGCCGGCATAAATCTGCAGCGCGCCGAAGTCGTAGCTGGCGCCGGCATGCACGCCCTGGATGTAGTCGGTGCTGTCGGCCGGCGTGGTGCTGGTGCCCGCCCCCATCTGACGATCCCACGTCACGGCGGCGGAGAACTTGCCGGCGTCGTAGCCCAGACCCAGGTCATATTTCGACGAACTCTTGAAGCTGCCCGGCACTTCGCCGAACGACATCGTGCCGCCCACCTTCACCGGGCCGAACTGGCCGTCATAGCGCACGATGTTGGCCGAGCGCGAGAACATGCCGTCCTTGCGGCCGCCGGTGGCTGTGGACGACGTGGCCCACGAGTAGTTGGGCGCGTAGCCCATCGGGTCGAACGGCAGCATGAAGTCATAGGTCGTGGTGAAGTCGCGACCCATGCGGATGCTGCCCAGCTTCTTGTCCTGCAGGCCCACCCAGGCGCGGCGGTCGAACAGCGTGTTGTCGGTGTCCAGCTTGCCGGTGTCCACCGCGATGCCCGATTCCAGCGTGAAGATCGCCTTCATGCCGCCGCCCAGGTCTTCGGCGCCGCGCAGGCCCCAGCGCGAGGTGTTCTTGCCGCCCGAGGTCATCTTGACCACCGAGCTGCCGTTGGCGCCGGCGTGGCTCACGTACTCGACGCCCGAATCCACCAGGCCGTACAGCGTCACGCTCGATTGCGCCGCCGCGCCGCCCGATACCACGCAACCCAACGCGGCCATGGCCAATGCCTTCCGTTTCATACCTCGGTCTCCTTTTTGTCTTTCTGATGTGTCGTGAACGGAGCGGATGGTATGGGGGCCTCACTTTCAGTTCGCTTTCGAAGCACCCACGATTTTTGTCGTGGGGCATGCACCACGATTGGGAGTTTCCCCATCTAGGCAGGCCAGTCCGTTGCAGGTATCACTCCACCGCGACTCACAAGACCCTGCCTGGCTGTAACCCCCGATGCGTATCCTGCTTGCCGAAGACAACCTCAGACTGGCCGATTCCCTGGTGGCGTCGCTGAGCCAGAGCGGCTTTACCGTCGACTGCATGCACGATGGCGCCAGCGCCGACCACCTGTTGACCACGCAAGACTATGCGTTGGCCATCCTCGATATCGGCATGCCGCGCCTCGATGGCCTGGAAGTGCTGCGCCGCCTGCGCGCGCGCCGCAATCCGCTGCCGGTACTGATCCTGACCGCCCATGGTTCGGTGGAAGACCGCGTGCGCGGGCTGGACCTGGGCGCCGACGACTACCTGGCCAAGCCGTTCGCGCTGACCGAACTGGAAGCGCGGGCGCGCGCCCTGATCCGACGCAGCCACGGCCACGACCGCACGGAACTGGCCTGCGGCCCCTTGCGCTACGACAGCGTGAGCCATGCCTTCACGCTCGACGGCGAACTGCTGCAATTGACGGGCCGCGAGCGGGCCGTGCTGGAAGTGCTGATGCTGCGTGACGGTCGGGCGGTCAACAAGGCCGCGCTGTCCGAGAAAATCTTCGGCATCGACGAATCGGTCAATGCCGACGCCATCGAGATCTACGTCTATCGCCTGCGCAAGAAGCTGGAAGGCTCCGGCGTTGGCATCGTCACGCTGCGCGGGCTTGGTTATCTGCTGGAAGCAACCGACCCGGGCGCGCGCGCATGAAGACCGGCAGCCTGCGGCTGCAACTGACGCTGTGGTTGTTGTTGCCGCTCATGGTGCTGCTGGCGCTGGACACCTGGCTGACCGATCGCCGCGCCATGTCCGCCGCGCACCAGGCTTTCGACCGCACGCTGGCGGCGTCGCTGAAGGCCATGCGCGAGGGCATCGTGCTGCGCGATGGCCGCGTCGAGGTGGAAGTGCCCTATCTGGCGCTGGAAGTCTTCGATGCCGAAGCGGGTTCGCGCGTCTACTACCGGATTCGTGACGACCACGGCGCCACGATCACCGGCTACGACGACCTGCCCATGCCGCCCGGCCCGGTGCGCACGCTCTATCGCACCCAGTACTACGACGCCGAATATCGCGGCCAGCCGGTGCGCATGGCGGCGATGGCCTTGCCGCTGCACGACGTGCGCTCCGCGCGCACCCAGATGGTGTGGGTGCTGGTGGCTGAATCCACCGAGCCGCGCGAACACCTGGCCCGCGAAATCCTGATCGGATCGCTATTGCAGGAATTGATGCTGGTCAGCCTGGCGCTGGTCATCGTCTGGTTTGGCGTCAGGCGTGGCCTGCGGCCGCTGCATCGCCTGTCCGACGCGATGGCGGCACGCGGCCCCGACGACCTGGAGCCGATTGGCGATACCACGCTGCCGGTGGAGATTCGCCCGCTGGTATCCGCCGTAAACCAGTACGTGGCTCGGCTGCATCGCATGGTCCAGGGCCGCAAGCGGTTCTTCGCCGATGCCGCACACCAGTTGAAGACACCGCTCGCGGTCATCCAGGCCGAGTCCGAACTGGCGCTGCGCGAGACAGACCTGGACCGGGTGCGCGCGCACCTGCAAAGACTCAATGGATCGGTCACCCAGGCCGCCAAGGAGGTGGCGCAACTGCTGTCGCTGTCGCGGCTCGAACCCGACAGCGGCTACGCGCCCACGCTCCGGCCGGTCTCGCTGACGCAGGTGGCGCAGCAGGTGGCGCTGGACTGGGCGCCGCAGGCACGGCGGCATGGCGTCGATCTTGGCTTCGATGGGGCTGACGAAGGCGGGGATTCCATCGACGGACAACCCGAGCTATTGCAGGAACTGCTCGGCAACCTGATCGACAACGCCGTGCGCTACGCGGGTCCGGGCGCCATGGTGACGGTGCGCGTGGCGGGACGACGGCTGGTGGTGGAAGACAACGGCCCCGGCGTGGCGCCCTTCGAACGCGAATCAGTGTTCAAGCGGTTTTATCGCGGGCAGGCCAGCACCAAGGGCGAAGGCAGCGGACTGGGTCTGTCCATCGTCCGCGAGATCGCGCGCATCCACGGCGCCACGGTCACGCTAAGCGAGACGCCGGGCGGCGGCCTGACGGTAACGGTCGGATTTCCGGGATAGCCGGTTTTTCGGGAGTCCGGCGGGAATCCGTGCTTCAGCCTTGCGGCTTGGAGAGATTGCCGCGTGCGCGCTGCAGGTAGACCAGGAACTGGTCGATCTCCGCATCGCTGAAGCCATCAAGCGCTTGCGCGGTCACCACGTCACCCACATGCTGGGCAGCATCGAGTGCCTGGTCGGCCTTCTCGGTGATGCACACCATGCGCTCGCGCCGGTCTTCCGGGTTGGGGCGCCGCGCGATCCAGCCACCGTCTTCCATGCGGTCCAGCAGGCGGCCGGCCGAGATCGGCGCCACCTCCATCAGGTCGGCCAGGGCAGCCTGGTTCATCTCGCCGTGAAACGACAGATAAGCCAGCGCCCGGTACTGCGCGCGCGTGAGGTCCAGCGTGGAGCGCGACAGGTCGTCGAACCGCTTGCCGGACAACCGGCCCACGTCCGCCACCAGAAAGCCGAAGCGCTTTTCAAGATTCTTTTCCATGCGCGCGATTATAGGGAGTCCGGGCGTTCGGTTCCGTGTGAAAAACCCTGAGCCACATACAGCGTGACGCATCTGTTGCACTGGCGTGCCGCGCCACCCCGGCACGCCGCAATCGCCATATAATAAGCACGCTTATTAATAGAGACAAGCCCGCCCCCTATGTCCTCAGTGGTATCCGCGCCTGCCGCAGCCGACGGTCAGCCGATCAATCGTCCGATGATCACGCTGTCGATCATGCTGGCCACGCTGATCCAGACACTCGACAGCACCATCGCCAACGTGGCCCTGCCCCACATGCAAGGCACGCTGTCGGCGTCGCAGGACGAGATCACCTGGGTGCTCACGTCATACATCGTGGCGGCCGCCATCGCCACGCCGCTGACCGGCTGGTTGTCAGACCAGCTCGGCGTGAAGCGCCTGCTGGCCATTTCGATTGCCGGCTTCACGGTGGCATCGGCGCTCTGCGGCATGGCCGATTCCCTGACGCAGATCGTGGCGGCCCGGCTGTTGCAGGGCATCTTTGGCGCGGCGCTGGTGCCGCTCTCCCAATCGATCCTGCTCGACATCAACCCGCCGTCGCGCCAGGGGCAGGCCATGGCGGTCTGGGGCATGGGTGTGATGGTCGGGCCGATCCTTGGCCCGACGCTGGGTGGCTGGCTGACCGACAGCTACAACTGGCGCTGGGTGTTCTTCATCAATGTGCCGATCGGCGCGTTTGCACTGTTCGGCGTGCTCGCCACGCTGCCAGACCGCGCCCCAGCGCGCAGCATGCGCTTCGACGCCTTCGGATTTGCCACGCTGAGCCTGGCCATCGGCGCCCTGCAAGCCATGCTCGACCGTGGCGAGCAGCTCGACTGGTTCAGCTCGCTGGAAATCCGGCTGGAGGCGCTGATCTGCGTGCTCGCCTTTGCCTACTTCGTTCTCCATACGGCCACCGCCGGCGAACGCTCGTTCTTTCGGTCGACCCTGCTCAAGGACCGCAATTTCGTTACCGGCGCGTGCTTCATCTTCGTGATTGGCGCCGTGATGTACGCCACCCGCGCGCTGCTGCCGCCGATGTTGCAGAACCTGATGGGCTATCCCGTGGCCACCACGGGGCTCGTCACCGCGCCGTCGGGCATCGGCACCATGGCGGCGATGATGCTGGCCGGGCGCCTGCTGCGGCGCGTGGACGCCCGCCTGCTGTTGCTGTCCGGCTTCCTGATCTCGGCGTTCGCGCTCTGGCAGATGATGGGATACACGATCGTCCTGTCGGTATCCGACATCGTCTGGCCCGGCGTGATCCAGGGCTTTGGCCTGGGGCTGGTCTTCGTGCCGCTCTCGGCGCTCACGTTCTCGACGCTGGCCCCGCACCTGCGTGCCGATGGCACCGCTACCTACAGCCTGATGCGCAACATCGGCAGCAGCATCGGCATCTCGCTGATCCAGACCCTGATGACGCGCAACGCGCAGGTGGCCCACAGCGACCTGGTGACGCACATCAATCCGTACAACCCGGCCGTGCAGTCCCTGCTGGCACACGGCTCGCGCGTGGACCTTGCGCTGCTGAACCAGACCATCAACCAGCAGGCCGCGATGATCGCGTACCTGAACGACTTCAAGGCCATGTTCATCGCCACGCTGGTGGTGATACCACTGATCCTGCTGATCCGCCCCAGCGGCAAGCGCGCCGACGACGACAACCTTGCACACGCCGCCATGGATTGAGCTAAGCTGGTCGCCAATCTGGCCTGTCCCCTGGAGCGGCGATGCCGACGTACGATTACCGATGTTCAACCTGCGGCGATTTCTCCGAGCTGCGCCCGATGGCGCGCCGCGATGAGCCCGCAACCTGCCCGGGCTGCGGCCAGCCTTCCGCCCGCGCGCTAGTCGCCGCGCCGGGCCTGGCCGGCGGCAGCACCGACAGCGGCGGCGCCTCCCACGGCGGATCGTGCGCCTGCTGCGGACCAGTCAAGCTGGCGGGCCGCGCCAGCGGCGGCGGCTGGAGCCGCTAGACTGGCTTTGCCCGGCCTCCAGTTCCTGCGCTACTTCCACCAGTTCCGCCATGGGCACCTCGTGAGCGCGCAGCATGATTTTTCCTACGCGCGCATCGGCCAGGGCATCGAAGCCTTCGACCAGGTCACCGAATACATCGAACGTCATCGCACGTCATCTCCTTGAATTTCGCCGTCTGTGGCACCAGCAGCACCAAGCCGCAGTGTAGACACGCAAAACCTCCTAAAACGTGTCCGGATGTGACGAGAACGTTAAACGTTGTGTCGGCGTGCGCGCACGAAAGCAATGTCCCTTTTAGGCAAAGCCAATTGGGAATAATTCTCAACAACGGCATAGAATGGCTGCATGTGGGTCACTCGACCCAGCGTCACTCACGGACGATCCATGCCGCCGCCTCCAGTCGAATCTGCCGCCCTGCCCGCCGTGCAACCGCCGCCGCGGTCGCGCCTTGCTTTTCTGGGCGCTGGCGCGCTGGTGGCCGTGGGCTACATGGACCCGGGCAACTGGGCCACGGCCATCGCGGGGGGTGCCAAGTATGGCTACAGCCTGCTGAGCGTCATCGCGCTGGCCAGCCTTGTGGCGATGCTGCTTCAATGGATTGCAGCCCGCGTGGGCGTGGTGACCGGGCGGGATCTGGCCCAGCTTTGCCGCGAGCGCTTTCCGCGGCGCGTGACTTTGGGCCTTTGGGTGGCCAGCGAGATCGCGATCATCGCCTGCGATGTGGCCGAGGTGGTCGGTAGCGCGGTGGCGCTGCAACTGTTGTTCCACGTCAAGCTCTGGGTGGGCGTGCTGATTGCCGCCGTGGTGACCATCGTCATGCTCGCCGTGCAGCGTTATGGCCAGCGCACCATGGAAGCCATGGTCGCCGGGCTGATCCTGCTGGTGGCGCTGTGCTTCGTGGCGCAGCTTGCGATGGCGCAGCCCGAGTGGGCGGCCGTGCTGGGCGGCATGGCACCGACCTCCGACCTGGTGCGCGATGCCGGCATGCTGTGGCTGGCGGCCGGTATCGTCGGCGCCACCGTCATGCCGCACAACCTCTACCTGCATTCTTCGCTGGTGCGCCGCTTCACGCCGCCGCCGGGCACCCGCGTCGCGCGCCGCCGCACGTTTGTGGAAGTGCTGCGCGGCATGAACCTGGACACCTTCGGTTCGCTCGGGTTCGCATTCCTGATCAATGCGGCGCTGCTGATCCTGGCCGCGTCGGTGTTCCATGCCAACGGGCTGACAGATATCGAGGATCTGGCCGATGCCCACCGGTTGCTGGCGCCGCTGCTGCACTCGGACCTGGCCAGCCTGCTGTTTGCCGTGGCACTGCTGGCGTGCGGGCTCAATTCCACGCTGACCGGCACGCTGGCCGGCCAGGCTGTCATGGAAGGATTCCTTGATCTGCGCATGTCGCGCATGCGGCGTGCGCTGCTGACGCGGGCCGTGGCCATCGTGCCGGCGCTGGGGGCCGTCTGGCTGTTCGGCGAGCACGGTTCGGCCAGCCTGCTGGTGGCCAGCCAGGTCGTGCTCAGCCTGACCCTGCCGCTCGCGGTGGTGCCGCTGATCCTGTTCGGCGCCGACCGCAGCCTGATGGGCGTCTGGCGCGTGCGCGGCCTGCCGCTGATGCTCGCGGGCGCCTCGGCTGCGCTGATCATCCTGCTCAATGGCGCGCTCCTGTGGCAGACCGTGCTGTCCTGAACCCCTCGGCTAGATCGCTTCTTCCGGCTCCTGCCGCACGTCTTCGCGCTCGTTGACCCAGATGCCGCGTCGCCCCAGGATACTGGCCGGCGGCGCGGGCCGCTGGTACAGGTAGCCCTGGGCCAGGTCCACGCCCGCCTCCGCAATCAGCGCGTGCTGGGCTTCGGTTTCGATGCCCTCGGCAATCACCGTCAGGTGGAAGTGATGCGCCATGCCGACAATGCCGCGCAACAGCGCGCGGGCGTTGGCATCCACGTCCTGCGTGAACTGGCGATCGATCTTCAGATAGTCGAACGGGAAACTCTTGATCAGGTCGAGATTGCTGTTGCGCGTGCCGAAATCGTCCACGGCCAGCCGGATGCCGGCCTGGTGCAAGCGGTCGAACGCCTCGCGTGTTGCGCCGGTGTCCGCCAGCAGGTGGCGCTCGGTGATTTCCAGCACCAGCCCCGAACCGTCGGGCATGGCGCGCTGCAAGGCCGCCAGGTCGCCTAGGAAGGTGCGCCGCCGCAGGCTCAGCGGTGCGGCGTTGACGGCGATATGCAACGGTGCCGGCGGCCCGTAGCGGTTGACGTCTTCCACCACGCGACGCAGCACGAAGTGGGTGATGTCGTCGATCAGCGGCGTCGACTCCACCGTCTCGATGTACGCCCCGGGCGCAATGCTGCCCCAGCGCGGGTGCTGCCATCGCAGCAATGCCTCGGTGCCCATCCAGCGGCGCGAACGGACTTCCACGATGGGCTGGTACGCCAGATGGAATTCGTCGCGCTTCAACGCCTGGCGCACGGCCTGCAGCAGCAGGCGCCGGGGCGCGGCCACCAGTAGATAGGCGGCCAGCGCCAGCAAGCCCGCCAGCAGGCCGATGGCGCAGTACAACAGGTCGTACTTGCGATGCAGTCCGGTCACGTATTCGAACGATGCCAGCACGTGCACTTGCATGGGCCATGTGTTCGAGCCCGTGGTCACCCCGCTGCGCGGCGTGTCCGGCGACGGCAGGAATGTCCCGTCGTGATGGATCGAAGCCTTGCCCACCGTGAGGATGACGTCCGACGCGCCAAAGCCGATGCCTTGCGACAGCGCATCGGTGATATACCGTCCCTCGATCAGCAGGAAGCTGCCCGCGTCCGGCTTGCCCGGCCGGGCCAGGAATATCGCCAGCGCCGGTGCGTACGCGCGAAACGGCGTGCCTTGCACGAGCACGAACCGCTCCGGCACGGCTGGCTGCGGGTCGGTGAAGTAGTAGGACAAGGGCACATGCACGGCGCCGCGCGTGCCCGAGCAATAGATCACGCCGTGATCCACCGTGGCCGCCGTGCGGACGTACGGGATCAGGCTTTGCGACGTGCTCAGTGTCTGGCTGACCTCCGCGCACGGCCGGCCGGCCAGCGGCACCACATGGTGCAGGCCCTGGGCCTTGACCGCATCGACCATGCGTTCGAGCGTGGCCACGATCTCGCTACCGATGCTGGCTTCGCGCCGGGTGACGAGGTCGTCGACGTGGCGCCTCCCGATCCAGATGGCCATCGCGGCAAAACACAGGCACGTAAACGCCCACCCCAGCAGTGTCAGGGGCGACACGTGCCAGCCGCCAAAGCGATCCTGCCAGAAATTCAAGACCAAAGTCCCCTCGTTGTCGTCGTGCGTCGGTTCTTGCCGATTGTGGGCTGACCGCGTGTATGAATGCTGTCGGTTGCACGCCTACAAAAACGACCGGGGATCCGGGCATCGTGCCGGCTACATCACAGGTTCGAGCTTGCGATACTGGTTGTAATGCCGGATGGCGCGATGCGGGTCGCCCAGCGCCTCATGCAAACGCGCGGCGTTGTAGTGGGCATCGGCAAAGTCGGGCGCCAGTGCAATGCACGCGTGGTAGCTCTCCAGTGCCTCCCGCTGCGCACCGGCATCCTCCAGTGCAACGCCGAGATTGAAATGGATTAACGGTTGGCTGGGCAGATAACTGAGCGCCGTGCGGTATTCGGCGATGGCTTCGGCCACCCGGTGGTGGTCGCTCAGCAGGCAGCCCAGATTGAGCCAGGCATCGAGGTAGTCGGGCGCCTGCGCCACGGCCTGGCGGTATGCAAATTCGGCGTCACCCGGCGCCGTGCGCTCCAGCGCCACGCCTCGCTCGAACCATGCCGCCGGGTCGGTTTCAGGCGGCTCAGCACGGGCTGCCGGTAGCGTGGCATCGCGGCGCATCTCGACAACCTCAGCGGAAGCGGGCGGGCTGCCCGCATCATCGAGATCGAGCACGAACTGGCCGGAATCGACATGCCAGCGGCCGCGCCGGTCCTGCACCGCGACATCGCCACCCACGGCGGTCACGCGCATGCCGGTGGGCGGCCGCCCTTCTCCCAGCCCCTGCAGGCGCCGCAGTGACCGCGTGACATGCCGGGTTGGGATGCCCGCCTCGCGCAGCGACTGGGCCGTGCGCAGCAGCACCACATCCTGGAAGCTGAAACGGTATTCGCGGCGCGTGCCGCGCCGGGGCGCAATCACGCCGGACGCAATCAGTGCGGTGATGACGGTACGCGAAATGCCCAGCAGCGCCTGGACATCGCGCGTGGAATAGGCTTGCATTGCCGGCGGCGCCCCCTACTTGCGAGCCGCGCGGCGCGGCACTTCAACGGGCGCGGCGGCAGCACGCCGGGCTGTCTTGCGCGCCGGGGCCTCCGGCGCGGCCTTGGCCGCCGCCTTGCCCGCGCTCTTGGCCGCGGGTTGCCGCTTGTTGCTGCCGATGCTCTTGCGCAGCGCTTCCATCAGGTCGATCACCTCGCCGCCGGCCGGCGCCGGGGTCTCGGCGGCCACCGTGATCTTCTTGCCGGCGATCTTCTTGTCGATCTGATCCAGGATGCGCTGCTTTTCCTCGTCGGCGTAGGCGGTGGGGTCGTACCCTTCCACCGCGTTCTGCTCGATCAGTTGCTGGGCCAGCTTGAGTTCGGCCGGCGCCACGTCGGCACGCTCCACATGCAGGTCGGCCATGTCGCGCACCTCGTCCGCGTACAGCAGTTGCTGCAGGATCAGGCCATCGTCGCCCACCCGGATCTGCACCATGTACTGCTTGCCCTTCCAGGCCCACTTGGCCAGCGCGCAGGTGCCGGTTTCGCGCATGGCCTCGGCCAGCAGGTTGTAGGGCTTGGCGCCGCGCTTGTCGGGGCCCAGGTAATACGCCTTGTCGAAATAGATGGGATCGACGGCGCCCACGGGCATGAACGACACGATATCGATGGTCTGCTCCGCCGCATCCTCCAGCGCCTTGAGTTCTTCGGGCGTGAAGGTCACATAGCGGTCCTTCTCGAATTCGTAGCCCTTGACCATGTCGGCGCGCTCGACGACCACATCTTCCTTCAGGCAGATGTACTGCTGGCGCAACCTGGAGCCGCAGCCCTTGTGCAGCATGTTGAAGCTGATGGCGGACTTGCTCTCCGTGGCCGAATAGACCTTCACGGGGATGGACACCAGCCCGAAGCTGATCGATAGCGAAGCAATGGAACGTGCGGCCATGGCGACATCCTCCCGCAAGACGCAGGTCATCGTTCCAGCAAGTCTAGTGCGCGAGACGCGGACCCTGCCAGTGGCAGGCCGCCATGTGCGGCGTCAGACGCGTCCTACGCGTCCTGAGCTGGATCGGCGGCGTCCGGGGATGCATCGTCAGCATGGCCCGCGCGAAGCTGGCGGTGCTGACGGCGATAGGCGCCCGGGCCAACGCCGAAGTGTTGCGTGAAGACCCGGCCAAAAGCGGCCTGCGAGGCATAGCCACATTGATCGGCCACCGCTGCCGCGGACTGTCCGTCGCGGCGCAGCAGCCGTGCGGCGCGCTCCATGCGCAGCGTGGTGACCAGTTCCAGCGGGGTGATGCCAAGCTGGGCAAACCGGCGCGCCAGCGTGGCACGCGACACGTTGCAGATGTCCGCCAGGCTGTCGACGGTCCACGGCTTCTCCGGGTTGCGCACCACGGCATCGACGGCCCGCGCCATGCGCCCGTCGGCCATCAGCGCCAGCACCCCGTGCGATATCGCGCCCTGGGCGATCAGCGTGCGCAGCAGCACCGTGAACAGCGCGGTCGACAGATCGCCGATGATGGCCACGCTGCCGGGCCCCGGTGCGCCCGCTTCCACATGCATCATGCCAATCAGGCCGCGCAGCCAGCCCAGGCTGGCCTCGCCATTGCCCTGGGCCTGAGCGGTCTTGACGCACAGCATCTCGGGAAACGCGCGCAGCAGCACGTCGGCCGAACTGCCGAGCACAAAGGTGCCGCACAAGATATCGAGCGGTTCGGCGGCCCCCGGCACGGTCACTTCCGTCACCACGCCATTGAAGTGCCGCGATTCGGCCGGGCGCGTCTTGCCGCCATGCACGCCGGACAACGTATGCGCCGCGCCGTGCGGAAACAGCAGCACATCGCCGGCCGCCACGCGCTGCAAATCGGCACCCATCGACACATCGGCCTCGCCATCGAGGATCGCGTGGTAAGGCACGTGCCCGGGCGCGGCCTGCGCATTGTGGGCGGACCAGGCGCCCGCCACGCGGCAATGCAGGTCGACGGTGCCCGATGGCGCCAGCAGGCGTATCAGTTCGCTGAGACTGTCCATTTTTGGAGTGAGACGATCGAGCAAAAAGTTGAGCGGATTCTAATCCATTCGGATCTTAGCCGCACCTACTATTGAGTCCAAGGAAGCGCCGCACACCAACCGGTTCAGCGCCCGAAACCACCCGAAGTTACTCGACAACTCGCCATACCAGTCAATCCGAAGGAGCTTTCATCATGACCACCCGCCTGCACACCATCGCCGTCCACGAAGCCACCGGCCAGACCGCCGAACTGTTCGGCGCCATTCGCAAGGCCGTCGGCAAGGTGCCAAACGCCTACGCAACCATCGGCAGCAACGCCCCGGCCGTACTGGCCCAGGCACTGCAGACCAACGCCGTACTGAAGCAAGGCAGCCTGTCCGGCAAGGAACTGGAGGCCATCAACCTGGCCGTCAGCGAAAAAAGCGGTTGTGATTATTGTGTGGCCGCCCATACCCTGATGGCCACCAAGCTGGCGGGCCTGACCGTGGAGCAGACTCAGCAATTGCGCCGTGGCAGCTACCCGGAAGATGCAAAGATCGAAGCTCTGACGCACTTCGCCTTGGAACTGGTGAGCACCAGCGGCACCGTGCCCGCCGCCAGCGTGGAAGCAGTGCGCGCCGCCGGCTACAACGACGCGCAGATCGTTGAAGCGATTGCCGCGATCAGCGCGATCCTGTTCACCAACATGATCAACCGCGTCAACGACACGACGCTCGACTTCCCCGCCGTGGTCTGAGGCGAGGCTACTTCCAGGCGCTGCCGACCTGGATGTAGAACGCGTTCTGGTCCTTGCTGTGGGCCACGTCGATCCCCATCGACAGCCCCAGCTTGCGGGCGATCATGTAGCGGAAACCGCCACCGACACTGAACACGGTGGCGGCGTCCGAGAAATCATTCCAGCGGCCGTACGCCTTGCCGGTGCCCGTGAACGCCAGCAACGACCAGCGCGGCGTCACGTCCCAGCGCAACTCCACCTCGGCAGCCAGCGCGTTGCGGTCCTGGTAGCGGCCTTTCTGCACGCCACGCAGGTCAACATACGGCTGCGCATAGAACGGGACATCGCCCGTGGAAAACTGCGTATCGGCCCGCAGGCCCAGGATCCAGGTGCGCGCCAGCGGCAGCCACGTAAAGCCCCGTGCGTTGAACATGTTGAAGCTCTGCGTGCTGCCAAATCCGCCGCGCGCGAACTGGGCCTCGATTTCCGCGTAGCTGCCCTTGTTCGGATAGAAAATGTTGTCGCGCGAATCGTAGTCAATCACGATGCCGCCCTTGCCGATGCGCTGATCCTTCTGGATCGGCCCCAGCTCGTCCGACGCCGCGCCGAACTTGAACGTGGCCGAGGTATCCGCATAGACGTAGCGCGGACCGACATACCAGTGGGAATCCGCCAGACGGAACAGCAGCTGCTGGACCAGCGCAAAGCCATCGAGCGTGTACGAGCGCGGCTGGTTCTGCTGGCCGAAATATTCGAGGTTTGCGTTGACCTTGCCGATGCCGCCGAGGTAGCGGATGCGGTCACCGCCCCAGGTATGGAAATGCAGGGCGCCGGCGGCCCAGGTACCGTTTTCCGTATAGGCGCCACCCACTGCCGTGATATTGGGCGGGGCCGGCCCCTTGCCCGATTCGCGGGCCGCCTGCGCGGCCTCCGCCATCGACTCCGAGAAAAACGCCAGTCCCAGCCCGAATCCATATCCGACTGCCGGTTCGGTGATGACCATCGGCACCGGCAACGCGCCCTTGTGATGAAGCAGGAAGTCGCTCATGTCGAGCATCCCGTCTTCCGGATCGAAAAAGGACAGCTTGGGCTTGGCTGCGGGGTCCGCCGGCGTCATGGGCTTGGGGGCGGGGTCCGATGTCTCGGGTTCGGCGGCGGCCGGCGCTGCCGCGCTGGCCAGACACGTCAGTGCCATCGTTGCGAAAAAACTGCCGACGTACTTCCGGGCGGATTGCACTGGCATGCCGTGAACTCCGGTGGCGGTGACTGGCGCTGGCTTGCCTGGCACGTCAAGCCCCGTCCGCCGAATGTACTGGAGTGCAGGCCCCGGTGCCCGCCGCAACGTGATGAACTTTCTTGCACTACGCCTTAAGTACTTTCGCCAGCTTTTCCGGCGCCCTCCCCTGCACGCATCCTTGTATCACGCATTGACATAATGTCGAGTCATTACATAACCCGTACGGGGGATTATCTCTGACGCCGCCAATTGACCAATTGGTAAATCCCTACGTCACAGTTTCATGCATTCCATTTCATCTAATTCGAGACACAATAAAATTGAATTCCCATTCCGCAATGGTTTTGCCAGACTACCGTCCGACGAATGCTTGAAACACAAGGATTCGCTCGAGGCGTGGATCGGTTGCTGACCGATCAACTTTCTATCAGTGCAACATCAGTGCAACGCAAAGGAAAACCGTCGTGAAGCACTACACACCAGACAATTTCCAACTGACGCAAAGCATTGGCTTTCACCTTAACCGGGCGCGCAACAGCCTGCTGATGGAAATGGACTCCGCGCTCCGCCCGCTGGACATCAACGGCCAGCAAATGGGTATCCTGCTTTCACTCACTCGGGGGATGGCCAGTACCCCGTTCGAAATCAGCAAACTGCTCGGCGTAGATAGCGGATTGATGACCCGCATGCTGGACAAGCTAGAGGAAAAAGGGCTAATCGAACACAGCCGTAGCATCGACGATCGCCGTGTGGTGAATTTGACCCTGACCACCAAGGGCAGAAACATTGCGCAGCAGATTCCCACTATTGCACCGGAGGTGCTGAATCACCGGTTGCAGGGATTTACCGTTGAGGAATTCGAGGAATTCCGCCGGCTTCTGCAGAAATTCGTTACCGGCGGTTGAGACGAATATCAGAGGTAGTCTGAGGCAATTACCGCAATGTCGATGTTCATGATGTTCGGACGAGCAAATAGCACCGTATTATCTTCAATTATCTGACCGTAACGAAGATACTGCGCGTTGCGATTGCTCGATGGCGGCCGTCACCGAAGGGCTTGCGGCCACGTCGGCACCAGCGATGCGGATATTGCCGATACCGCGCCCTGCCTGCTCCAGCGCGGCCTGCAGCCCGGCATCGTCGGGCGTCAGCGTCGATGGCATATAGCTGTAGCCATGCGCCCACCGATTGACCGTAATGCCACGGATATCGCGCGCGCCCTGGAAACCGCCGGGAGCCAGCATGCGGTCGAGCTGCGTCCGGATGTCCTGCTCCAGCACGTCGAATGGTGTGCCCAGCAGGAACGCCCGCCCGGCACGAAAACGCTCGCGAGCCTGCATGCCGCTGTCCGGCACCGTGGGCACATAGAGCATGTGCAGCACCACCGGATCGTCCCGGCCGCCCGACACCGGCTCCAGCCAGATATCCGAATACGGCATCGTCGGCGCGTGGATGCGCCACGCCTTCAGGGCATCGAACGCCCGCCAGTTATCCAGCGCTACCTTCGAATAGACCACCGGCGCCTTGACGTCCGATCTCAGCGCCTGCTTGGCCGCCGCCGGCAAGGTGGGCAGGATGAACGGCACCATCATCCCGTAGCCCGCCACAATCACATGCTGCGCTTCCACCCGCTGCAGATTGCCCTGCCAGCCATAGGTGACGCGCGTGATGCGCACATCGGGTTCGATTGCAATGGCAGTGCTGTTCAGCCGGATGCGCACGGGCTGGCCATCCTGGTCCAGCTTGCCGTAATCGATGCGGGCGTCCCGCGCCGTGGCCGCGCGCCCTGCGGGCAGCGCGGCGGGCACCAGTTGCCCCACCAGCGCGCGGGCCAGCGTGGCGTTGCCATCCGGGAACCATTGCCGCGACAGCGGCGACTTGCCGAGCCGCGCGTCTCCGGCTGGCGCGGGCATCCCGGCGCCAGCCGGCAGGCCGATCGCAATGGCCTGCGCCACCGAAATACCGTCCGCATCCAGCGCATAGGCGTCCTGGCTGCGGCTGCGCAGAAAGCGCAGGCCCGCCAGACCGACGCCGGCCTTGTCGCGCAGGAATGCCGCGTAGCGTGTGGTCTGCAGATACTGGCGCCGGGCATCCCCGGGCATGCCCGCCAGGAAATCGGTCGCACCCAGTGCCAGCCTTAGCAGCGCCTCGCGATCGGCCGCTGGTAGTGGCGCTTTCGCCAGAAAATCGCGCAGCGCATCGGGTGCTACCGTGGCACCGCGCACGCGGGCGTCGATGGCTGCCGCATACGGATCGCCCGCCAGCCATTGATCGCGCCCGAAATGTTCGCTGTCGAAAAAGACCGCGCGGCCCAGACCACGCCGCTCGTAGTCCTCGCCGGGCGCCATGCGCGCCTGCGCTGTCGGTTCGATGGCCAGGCCCGCCAGCAGGCTCCGCACGGCGGCGTTGTCGTTGGCCGACGGCGGCATGTCGGCGCTGCCGCCATAGGTGACCAGGGTCCGGCCGCGCACCGTGAATTCGTTGCGCTTGGCGTGACCGCCAAAATCGTCGTGATTGTCGAGGATCAGGATGCGGCGCCCGGCACCAAAGCGGCGCTGATAGAACCACGCCGCCGCCAGCCCGCCGATGCCGCCGCCCACCACCACCAGGTCGTAGGCCTCCTTGGCCAGCACGCCGGGGTAGACCGCGCCTTCGCGCGCCAGGCTGTGGGCCAGCGTGAAGGTGCCGGCATGATTGCCGCGCAAGCCGGTCAGCGCGGGCGGATAGGCAGCGGCCGGCGCGCCGGCCGCCAGCAACTGGGCGGGCGCCAGGCCGGCCGCGACCGACAGCGCGGCCCCGTTGAGAAAGTCTCGACGCGTGATGGTCATGGTGTCTCGGGGGCACTCAGGCCCATCGCGCGGCGGCGATCCGCAACCGCTTCCGTTGTTACCGGCGAGGCGCGGTTACCCCAGCTACCCCGGATGAATGTCAGCAGATTGGCCAGCTCCTGGTCTTCCATGGTCCAGCCATAGCCAGGCATGTGGTAATCGGTGGGCGCCGTATTCACCCTGGCCGTCACGGCGCCGTCCAGCAGCAGGTTGATCAGCGAGGCCGGGTTCGGATCGACCACCGTGGGATTGCCGGCCAGCGGCGGAAAGACCCGCGCAAAGCCCTTGCCGCTGCTCTGGTGGCAAGGCATGCAGAAGGTGGCGTACTGGCGCGCGCCCGCCGCATCGAAGCGCCCCTGTTCGAGTCGCGTGGCCGCCGCCGGCTCAGGGCGGAACGGCTGGGTCTCGCCGCGCGCACCGGCTATCGACTTCAGGTAGGTGGCCACCGCATCGAGATCGGTGGCGCTCATGTATTGCGTGGACGTGGCGATCACCGTCGACATGGGCCCGAACGAGGTGGCGTGCGCATTGCGCCCCGTATGCAGGTACTCGACGAGATCGGCCTTCGACCACGACCCAAGACCGGTCAGCGTGTCGCCAGTGAGATTGGTGGCTGACCAGCCCTCGACGGTGGCACCGGACAGGAAATGGCGGCTGCGTTCGTCGATCCCCTTCTCGCCGTACAGCGCGCCGCGCGGCGTGTGGCAGGCGCCGCAGTGCGCCACGGCCTGGACCAGATAGGCACCGCGCCGCCATGCCTCGCCCTGCTTCGCGTCGGCACGCACCGGATCACTGCGCAGGTTCAGCCAGTTCCAGGGCACCAGCAGCCAGCGCATGCTGTAGGGCCAGCGCAGCGCCGTTTCGCGATTGGCCTGCCGCACCGGTTTCACTTCGCTGCGCAGCCAGGCATGGATCGCCGCCACATCGTCGCGCGTCATCTTGGCGTACGACGTGTACGGCATGGCTGGATACAGGCGCCGGCCGTCGCGCGCCTGCCCGTGACGCACGGCGCGATCGAAATCGTCGAGCGAGTAGCGACCCAGGCCCGTATCGGCGTCGGGCGTGATGTTGGTCGAATAGACCGTGCCGACATCGGTTTCCAGCGGCAGGCCGCCGGCCATGGGCGCACCGCCCGGGACCGTGTGGCAGGCCACGCAGTTGGCAATGCGCGCTAGATAGCGTCCGCGTGCCACCTGGTCGGCTGGGGCTGGCGGCGCGCCAAGCACCGCGCCGGCCATTGGCAGGAACGCCAGCGCCAGCAACCCGTTTCTGAATCGGCTTAGTCCACGCATCGCGGTTTCTTCAAGTCAGGCAATCCGATTGGCATCAGGACACGCGCCGCCGGCGCGTCCACCATTCCACGCCACCAAATGCGCCCTGCACCAGCAGCGCCAGCAGCGCGGACGGGATGGCGCCGCCCAGCAGCAACGTCGAATCATTGAGCGCGAGCCCGGTGACGATGCGTTCGCCATAGCCGCCCGCACCCACGAACGCGGCGATCGTCGCCGTACCCACGCTGATGATCGCCGCGGTCTTCACGCCGGCCAGCACCACGGGCATGGCCAGCGGTACTTCCACATAGCGTAGTACCTGCGCCGGCCGGAATCCCAGCGCCCGCGCCGCATCGCACATGCCCGGCGGGATTTCCTGCAGGCCCGTGCAGGCGTTACGCACGATCGGCAGCAACGCGTACAGGAACAGCGCGATCATCGCCGGCCACACGCCGATGCGCCCCAGCAGCGGAATCAGCATCGCCAGCAGCGCCAGCGACGGCACCGTCTGGAGCATGCCCACCAGCGCCAGCAGCACCTGTCCCAGCCGGCGGCGCCGTGCCGCCACGATGCCCAGCGGCACGCCCAGCAGCGTCGCCGCGCCCACCGCGCCGCCCACCAGCGCCAGATGGCGCACGGTCAGGCGCCAGGTATCGGGCCCCGACAGCACGGCAAGCAGGCCGTTCGCCTGCTTGTTCCCTTCACCACCGGGCGCCGCCACAGGCAGGCCCGACAGGAAGCGTCGCGCGATGACCGAAAACGACTCGCCGTCGATTTCCGCCGCCGCGTTCATGTCGATCATGTCCGTCACCGTGATTCGCCCGGCCAGTTCTCGCAACGCCTGCCAGGCGGCCGGAAAGCGTTGCGGCACGTCCAGCCGGTAGACGATCACGGCGTCGTAGCGTGGAAACACGTGCAGGTTGTCTTCCAGCACGCGCAGGTGGAATTTGCGGATCTTGGCGTCGGTCGCGTAGATGTCGGTGGCATCGATCTGGCCGTCGGCCAATGCCTCGTAGGCAATGCCGTGGTCGATTCCGACCGGCCGTTGCGGCAGGCCGTAGCGCTGTACCAGCGCCGGCCAGCCATCGGCACGGCCCAGGAACTCGTGCGACAGGCCCAGCCGCAGCGCCGGCTGGCGCGCCAGGTCGGCCAGCGTGCGCAAGTTGCCGGCGCGCGCGTCTGACACCGCGATGGCGTAGGTATTGTCGAAACCGAGTGGAATGGCCGCGCCCAGCCCCATCGGGGCCAGCGCGGCGTTGATGCGTTCCAGCGAAGCATCGCCCTGCAGTTTCAGGATTTCACTGGCCAGCGTACCGGTGTAGTCGGGGTAGGCGTCGACGCTGCCGGCCTTGAGGGCTTCGAAGACGATGGCGGTATTGCCCAGGCCCGGCAGGTGCCGGGCGTCGCCGTGCGCGGCGGCGGTCTGCGTCAGGATCTCGCCAAGGATGAACGATTCCGTGAAACGCTTGGAACCGATGCGCAGCGTGTCGGCATGGGCCGTCGGCGCCAATGCCAGCAGCCCGGGCAACCAGGCAAGCGAGAACCACGCGACGAGCAGCCGGCGGATGTGGGGCAAACCGGAGTCTCCGGATCAGTTATCCCGACATCATACGGCCATACGAGGCCCATACAAGGCGCAGCTATGCGGCCGGCGTTGCGTGCACCGCCAGCCAGACGGTGGCCTGCGCCGCGTCGGTCCATGCCACGCGATGGCGGCAATGGGCCGGCAGGTGCAGCCAGTCGCCGGCACCGAGCGTGTAGCTGGTGCCATCGTCGGTTTCCACGGCCGCGCTGCCGGTGATCACCAGCACCCACTCGTCGTCGGCGCTGTCGTACCAGAAGCCGGGCGGGCTGGCCTGCCCGTTCGACACGATGCGCTCCACGCGCGCCCGGCCGGAGGCCGGCCAGGTCACCAGGTCGGTGAAGACCTCGCCATCCGCATGAACCGGCACGTTGTGCAGCAGGTTGCCTTGCGTCACTGTCATGGCGATGTCCGGGTGAAGTTGGCGGAATCAGTCGGCCGGGCCGCCCGGCGCGATCACCTCGCGGGTGCCGTTGCGCCCCATCAGCGACACCAGCCCCGCGGCCTCCATCTGCTCGATCAGGCGCGCGGCGCGGTTGTAGCCGATGCGCAGTTGCCGCTGCACGGCGGAGATCGACGCACGGCGCGACGTCAGCACGAACTGTGCCGCGTCGTCGTAAAGCGGATCCGCCTCGCCGTCCGGCCCGGCTTCGCCAAACAGGTCGGCGGCGCCCTCCGGGACATCGCCGGCCAGGATGGCTTCTTCGTAGTCCGGTTCGCCAAACTGCTTCCAGTGTTCCACCACGCGATGCACTTCGTCGTCGGCCACGAACGCACCGTGCACACGTTGCGGATAGCCGGTGCCCGGCGGCAGGAACAGCATGTCGCCCTGGCCAAGCAGGCTTTCGGCACCCATCTGGTCCAGAATCGTGCGCGAATCGATCTTCGACGACACCTGGAACGCCACGCGCGTCGGGATATTGGCCTTGATCAGCCCCGTGATCACGTCGACGGATGGCCGCTGCGTGGCCAGGATCAGGTGGATACCGGCCGCCCGCGCCTTCTGCGCCAGCCGGGCAATCAGTTCTTCGATCTTCTTGCCCGCCACCATCATCAGGTCGGCCAGCTCGTCGATGACGACGACGATCAGCGGCAGCGTCGACAGCGGCTCGGGCGCATCGGGCGTCAGCGAGAACGGATTCCGCACCTTCTGCCCGGACGCCTCGCCCGCGCGGATCTTCTGGTTGTACCCGGCCAGGTTGCGCACGCCGAGCGCCGACATCAGCCGGTAGCGCTTTTCCATCTCGCCCACGCACCAGTTCAGCGCGTGCGCGGCCTGCTTCATGTCGGTCACCACCGGCGCCAGCAGGTGCGGAATGCCCTCGTAGACCGACAGCTCCAGCATCTTCGGGTCGATCATGATCAGGCGCACATCTTCCGGCGTGGCCTTGTACAGCATCGACAGGATCATGGCGTTCACCGCCACGGACTTGCCCGAACCTGTGGTGCCGGCCACCAGCAGGTGCGGCGCGCGTGCCAGATCGGTCACCACCGGATTGCCGATGATGTCCTTGCCCATGGCCAGCACCAGCTTCGACGCATGCGCATCGAACGCGCTGCCAGCGACGATCTCGGACAGCCGGATCATCTGACGCCGGGCATTGGGCAGTTCCAGCCCCATGCAGGTCTTGCCCGGGATGGTCTCGACCACCCGGATCGACGTCACGCCCAGCGCACGGGCCAGGTCCTTCATCAGGCCCACCACCTGCGCGCCGCGCACGCCCACCGCCGGGTCCACCTCGAAACGGGTAATCACCGGGCCAGCGCTGGCGCCCACCACCGACACCGGCACCTTGAACTCGGCCAGCCGCTGCGCGATCAGTTCGCTGGTCTGCTGCAGGTGCTCTTCGGAAATATGTTCGGCGTTCTCGCTGGTGGCTTCGAGCAGATCGACGCCAGGCAGCCGATAGTCGACCACTGGACGAGGCGCGGGCGGCGCCACGACCACGGGCGCGACCGGTGCCACCGGCTGCGCGGGCGCCAGCGGCACCGTGTTGCCCACCACCGCCTGCAGCACGATGCGCGGCTTCGGCGTGGGCTGCACGAACACGTTGGCGTCCTCGACCGGCGACGGATCTTCCGGGGTGATGGCTTCGGGCGCGGAATCGGTCGTGAAATCGGGGGCGAAATCGGTCGTGCCCTCCCCTGCCGTATCGGTCGCAGCCTCTTCTTCCGATTCTTCCGATTCGGCCTGCGAAATCGACGCGGCCACGGCGGCATCAATAGCTTCCGACGTGGACGGCACCGGGGCGTCAACCTCCGGCGCGTTGATATCGGTGTCCGTAGCTACGGGGGCGTCGGCCAGAACCATTTCGGCCGGTACGTCCGGGGATGGAGCGGGTTCGACTTCGGTCGGGGCTTGGGCCAGCACGTCGATCGCAGCTTCGGACGGTACTTCGGCCAGCGCTTCCGTCGCGACTGCGGCCGGCTGTTCCGCCGCCTCTGCCTCCACGACGAGCGGCTGCTCCGGCTTGCCGGCAAGCACCCGCAGTTCGGCCAGCAACGCCAGCGCTTCGTCGCGAATCGACTCCAGCGTGACCTGCTCGTCGGCCGTGTCGGCCGTGTCCACTACGTTGTCTGCTGCCGACTTCTCGACGACGGTGTCTTCCACCGCATCACCCGCCGCCGCGATCATGGCGATGTCGGCCGCGATCTCGGTGGCACGCGCCATGGCTGGCGCTTCCAACACCGCCACGTCCGCCTCTGCCGTAGCGACTGCCGCCGTCGTGGCGGCCGCGGCCTTCGACATCGATTCCGGTAGCGTCGTGATGGCCGACCGCAGTCCCAGTTGCGGATTGCGGAACGGGCTGCTGACTACCGTCGCCTGCGGCGCGGTACGCGCGGGCTGGGCCTGTGGCCGCGGCTGGGGCTTCGGTTGCGAGGTCGGGTGCTGGTTCGCTTGTGGAGTCGCCTGTGGATTCGATTGCAGCGGTGCGGCCGGACGAGCCACCACGGGAGCCGAAACCGGCTCGCTCTTCACAGGGCCCGGCGCGCCGGCCTGATGCAGCCAGATCTCACCCGGTTGCGGCGGCGATTCCCGTGTGCGCGGCGGCGGTTGCCAGGCCGGCTGACGGCGTGCGGACACCGCCTCGATACCCTTGTTACGCGGCGCCGGACGGCTCTGGCCCGGCATCGACGTGGTTTCCCAACGCTCGGCGTTGTCGCGCGGCGCAGGCTGCGGCGGCGCGCTGTCAGTGCGATAGTCGGAGCGGAAATCGGTACGGGAGTCAGCGCGGAAATCGGCACGCGACTCTTGTCGCGCCGGCGCCGGTGCGGGTGCCTCGTCGGCTTCCATGCGTGGACGGCGCAGCAGGAACAGGCTGCGCCAGGTTTCGCCAAACACCATCGGCGCGGCCAGGCCCAGCACGGCCAGCATCATCAGCAGCGCGCCGGTCCAGCCCAGCATGCCGGTCACCGTGCCGGCCAATGCGTGCCCTGCGGCGCCACCAGCCGTGGCACCCTCACCGCCGGTCAGCGCCTCCAGCGTGGCACTGGCGCCCAGCACCAGTACCGTACCCATCCATACACGCAGCGAGCCGCGGCCGAACAGTCGGCGATCGCCGGCAAGCACACGGCCCACCGTTCGCCAGACAAGCGGCAACAGCCAGAAGGTCGACAATCCGAACCAGCCCAGACCCATTTTAGATATGACACGTCAAAACCACGGGCAGCGATTGTAGCGGGTCTGGCTGTGCGGGACGGGCCCGGCGCGGAAAAACTTACGCTTTCGGCGGGCGCTATTGACTGGGCGCACCCATGCCGGCACGGAACGGGTACTTGGCGAAGATCATCCCCACCACCTTCTCGATGACGAGCTGGCTGCTTTGCCGTTCCGGCTCGTTGGCATCGCCCTGCGCCACGCCTTCCCAGACGAGCTGGTTGCGTTTGGCATCGACCAGGTCGATGTTCAGCGTGCCCTCGGTATAGGTGTAGGTATCACTGTAGAAGCCATAGCCGGGCCACGGCGCGTACAGGCCGCCCCGGTAGGCGTAGTAGCCCATGTAGCCCGGCGGCGGCATCGGTGCCGGGCTGCTGGCGATCTTCTGCTGGAACTGCATGTTGAAGTTGACCAGCAGGTCGGGCTGGCGCGGCGCGTACTCGTAGCCGCGCGCGGCCATCTCCTTCTGCACGGCGTTCTTCAGGTACTGCGTGGTCAGGCTTTCGTAGCCCTGCCGATCGGTGCCGGGGCGCGGCACGAAGGCAAAGGTGCGGTACTGCGAGAAGTCGGTGGTGCGGTTGTAGTCAGTGCGAATGTCCGGGCTGGTGGCACAACCCGCCAGTCCCAGCCCAGCCAGCAAGGCGCCCGCCAGCGGCGCCCGGATACGCGAAGTCGTCAGGCCAGCCATCGCAGTCTCCCTAGTTCCATTTGCCGTCGACGCCGCCCACGCTCATCCGTCCGGCGCCGAACAACGCCACGGCCAGCGCGGCGGCCAGGTACATCCCCTGCAATTCCAGCGCCCAGCCGCCCGTAGGCGCCATCTCTCCAAGCTGTTTCGCATGCACCAGCGCAAACGCGAACAGCATGTTGATGGCTACCACCAGAGCGGCCGCGCGGGTCCAGAGCCCGATGATCAAAAGGATAGGCGCCACAATCTCGCCAATGTAGACGCCGTATGCCACGAATGATGGCAGGCCGGCCTGTGCCACCACCTGCATGACGAAACCGGGGCCGGACATCAGCTTGGAGATTCCGTGCACCAGAATCAGCGCGCCCAGCACGATACGGAGAATGGCTTTGCCCAGGTCCTGCGTTCCTTGCGTGCGACTCATCGCGTTGGCTCCTTGCGGTGTTGGCGCAGGCGCATGTGACCTGCACAACTACCTTAGATCGTGCCGGCGTGAAGGTAAAGGCGCAGCATGGGGGGCTTGACGCCCGCCCGGACTCACTCGGTGTCCGGCGGCTGGGGACGGATGCGTGCCGATGGCGGCTCAAGGGGCGGCGCAGCATTCAACGGCACGGTGGCCATCGACATCATCCCGACCTTGCGGCCATGCTCGGGCAAGACCTCAGCGAGGAAATCGAGGAACCGGCGCAATGGCGGTGTTACGCCCTGCCGGGACGGAAAGACCGCGTGCAGCACGCCCATCGGCAGGTCCCACTGGGGCAGCACCACTTCCAGGTCGCCCCGGTCGATATCGTCGCGGCAGTACATGCGCGGCAGCATGGCCAGGCCCACGCCGGCAATCGCAGCCTCGCGCAGGATGGCGAACTCGTCGGAAACCAGGCGCGGGTCGTAGCCGATATTGACGGGCTCGCCAGCCTGGTCGAACAGCGTCCAGACGTGGCGGCCCTCGTGCGGCTTCTGCCCTACCCCCGGCATGCCTTCCAGTGCCTGGGGTGTGCGCGGCCGGCCGATGCTGTCGAGCAAGGTCGGGCTCGCCACCAGTTTCAGGTCGCTCTTGCCGAACGTGCGCACCGCCAGGCTGGAATCGTCCAGGACGTTGCGCACGCGCAGGGCCAGGTCGTAGCCCTCGGCAATCACGTCCACGCGGCGGTTCGTGGCGTCGATCTCAAGCTGGATGCCGGGGTTGGCGCGCATGAAATGGCCGATATTCGGCGCCAGCAGGATCTGCACGATAGCCACCGGGCAACTGATCTTCAGGCATCCACCGGGCTGCTCGCGCGACTGCTCGATCACTTCGCGGGCCGCTTCGGCTGCCTGCAGCATGTCCCGGCAATGCGCGTAGTACGACTCGCCGAGTGGCGTTACGCGCACCTGTCGCGTGGTTCGGCGCAGCAGCAGCACCCCCAGGTCGCGCTCAAGCTGGGCAATACGCCGCGACAGGCGCGACTTCGGCACCCCGGTCGCGCGGCTGGCAGCCGAAAAGCTGCCGTGCTGCACCACCTGAGCGAACAGCGACAAATCGTTGAGATCCTGCATGATCAGAGTTCCGTTGCACGTATAGAACAATCATTTGCATTTTGCCTCACTACCGGCATCAATGGCCAGTCTATATCTTTCAGCCATCCCAACCGAACTTAGTGGAGCCAGACAATGAACATCCTGCAGATCGATTCGAGCGTACTGGGCGACAACTCCGTCTCGCGCAACCTGACCGCCGGCATCGTGGCCGACCTCGTGGCAAAGAATGCCGGTGCAAACGTCACCGTGCGCGACCTCGACCGCGAAGCCCCGGCCCACCTGGGCAACCACCTGCTGCCCGTGCTGGGCGGCCCGAAGGACGGCCTGAACGCCGCCCAGCAAGCCGAGCTGGACATCACCGAAGCCTATCTGGCCGAATTCCTGGCCGCCGACGTGCTGGTGATTGGTGCCCCGCAGTACAACTTCGGCATCCCGAGCCAGCTGAAGTCCTGGATCGACCGCATCGCACAAGCCGGCCGCACGTTCCGCTACACCGAGAACGGTCCGGAAGGCCTGGCCAAGGGCAAGAAGGCCATCGTGGTGTCGTCGCGCGGCGGCGTGCGCCAGGACGGCGCCGCCCTGGACCTGCATGAAGTGACCGTCGACGTGGTGCTGCGCTTCCTGGGCATCACCGATATCACCTTCGTCCGCGCCCACGGCCTGGCCATGGGCCCGGAAGCGCGCGAAGCCGGCCTGACCACGGCCCGCACCGAAATCGCGGCCCTGAACGATGCCGTGCGCGCCGCCGCCTGAAGCAGGCAACCTCCTCCTCCGTGGAGCAACCGGCGCCATCCCGTAGGCGCCGGCCGCTACTTCAGACAGGTATCCCGTTGCGGATACCTGTCTTTTTTTGGGTCGTCAGATCGCGAGCCCGCGTAGGCAATGACCTACATCGATGGCGGACCCCACCCTGCTCGCCCCCCGGCGCAGATGGGTCTATGATGATTCGACCATTCGCCAGTCAATCCTCGTTCGCCATCCGGGAGCCTGCATGACCGCCGCCTCAGCTCTGCTGCCTGCCAACGCCAGTCATCCGCCGCACGAACCAGCGCTGCTGAGCCAGTACCGCCATGTGCGCGCCGCCAGCGAGGCCCTGGTGGCGGACCTGTCCGATGCCGACGCGACAGTGCAGTCGATGGACGACGCCAGCCCCGCCAAATGGCACCTGGCGCATACCACGTGGTTTTTCGAGGAGTTCGTGCTCGGCGCACGCATCCCGGACTACGAGCCCGTGGATCCGCAGTACCGGTACCTGTTCAACTCCTATTACGAAGCAGTTGGTGCGCGCCATCCGCGCCCACGGCGCGGCCTGCTCACGCGGCCGTCGCTCGACGAGGTGCTGGCCTACCGCGAGGCGGTGGACGACACCATGATGTCGCTGCTGATGTCCGCGCAGACCGACGACGAAGCCGCGCTGATCACGCTGGGACTCAACCACGAACAACAGCACCAGGAACTGCTGCTGACGGACATCCTGCACCTGTTTGCGCAGAATCCGCTGCGGCCCGCCTTTGCGCCGGCCCTGAGCGTGCCCGTCATCGCCGATCCCCGGCCCGCGCCGGACTGGATCGCCATGCCCGGCGGCATCGTCACCATCGGCCATGGCGGCGACAGCTTTGCCTTCGATTGCGAAGCCCCGCGCCATCAGGTGCTGCTGCAACCGTACACACTGTGTTCACACCCGGTCAGCAACCGGCAGTGGTTCGAGTTCATCGAGGACGGCGGCTACCAGACGGCCGGCCTGTGGCTGTCCGATGGCTGGCGCTGGGTCTGCGACAACCGCATCGAGGCACCGCTGTACTGGGAAGACCGCGACGGCACGTGGTGGCACATGACGCTGCGCGGCATGCAGCCTGTCGATCCGGAAAGCCCGGTCACCCACGTGAGTTTTTTTGAAGCCGACGCGTTCGCGCGCTGGGCCGAGCGGCGCCTGCCCACCGAAGCGGAATGGGAGCACGCGGCGCGCAACCTGCCCGCCACCGGCAATTTCATCGAAGGGCGGTCACTGCGACCGCTGCCGGATCGCCAGAACACCTCGGGCGTACTGCGCCAGATGTTCGGCGATGTCTGGGAATGGACGGCCAGCGCCTTCCTGCCCTACCCCGGCTTCCGGCCCAGCACTGGCGCCGTGGGCGAATACAACGGCAAGTTCATGAGCAGCCAGATGGTGCTGCGCGGCGGGTCCTGCGTGACACCGGAATCGCATATCCGTGCCACCTATCGCAACTTCTTCTATCCCCACCAGCGCTGGCAGTTCACGGGCGTGCGCCTGGCGGACGATGTCTGAACCCCACCCCTGTCACTTGCGCCCGTCGGCGCCCGACGGCACGGCGGCCAATTCGTAGCTGGTGCTGCGGCCACCTCCGGCCGCGCGGCCCAGCACACCCTGCTCGACCAGATCGGTAAGATCGCGCAGTGCCGTATCGCCGGAGCATTTGGCGATGGCCGCGTACTTGCTGCTTGTGAGCTTGCCGTCGAAGCCGTCCAGCAACCGGTTCAGCACCTTGACCTGCCGTGCGTTGAGCGGCTGCATGGCCCAGTGCTGCCAGAAGCGGGCCTTGGCCAGCACGTCGTCGAGCGTGACCTGCGCCTGATCCACGGCGCGGTGCAACGTTTCAAGAAACCACGACAGCCACGGCGTGACGTCCATTGAATCCTTCTGCGTGCGTTCGAGGATGTCGTAGTAGGCCACGCGCTCGCGCTGGATCTGCGCCGACAGGCTGTAGAAGCGTTGCGGACTGCCATCGGCCCGCGCCAGCATCAGGTCGCCGATGGCGCGTGCGATACGGCCGTTGCCGTCGTCGAACGGGTGCAGTGTGACGAACCACAGGTGCGCCAGGCCCGCACGGATCAGCGGGGGCTCGGTGGCAGCGCCGTTGACCCACTCCACGAAGCGCGCGGTTTCCATGGCCAGGCGTTCGGCGGGCGGCGCCTCGAAATGGACGCGCTGCCGCGTGATCGGCCCGGACACCACTTGCATCGGGCCTGCCGAGTCATCGCGCCATCGCGCCACGTCGATCCTGGACAAGCCGGAGTAGCCCGTGGGGAACAGCGCTGCGTGCCAGGCAAACAGACGCTCGCGGGAAACCGGCTCCTCGCTGCTGAGGGTGGCGTCCAGCACCAGCTCGACCACGCCCTCGACATTGCGATCGGCCGGCGCCATCGCGCCGATGTCGACACCGAGCCGTCGTGCGATCGACGAGCGAACCGAGTTCACGCTCAGACGCTCGCCCTCGATTTCGCTGGTCTTGACCACGTCGTCCGTCAACGCGGCCAGGCAAGCCTGGTCGCGCAATCCCATGCCGAGGTCCGCCAGACGTCCCAGCAGCATGCCCTGGGCACGACTGACCTCGGCCATCGGCGCCGCCAGCGCGCCAAGGTCGTAGCGCCAGACGGGCCAGTCCGGGGCCTGCCAGATATAGGTGGGAGAGTATTCACCGCGATTCATGCGGTGATTATGCTCGCTATTCACCGCAAGGCCAAATTATTCGCCGCATGTTTTGCGGTGAATAATGGCGTTATTCACCGCAAGTGCCGTATTGAATACATAAAACCAACACCTGCTACCCAACCCTCCCATCTTGAAAGCCTTGTCCTTACCTTCGTGGTTGGGTAAAAATCTCGGCAGTTAATTGCTTTATTAGGAACGGAAAACATGGGGAAGCGGCCCCAACCCACCCAGATCAGTTCTCCCGCAAGCGTCTCCACAGGGTCGTCGCACTGATTCCCAGCTTCGCGCAGGCCGCAGTGCGATTTCCTCCGCAGTCGGCCAGCACCTGGCGGATATGTTCGGCCTGCCGGGCCTTTGCCACACCCGCCAGCGACTGCTCTTCCGCCGCACCTTCCTCACCATGTTTCGCCGCCGTGGGCAGAAAGACCGCCCCCTCCTGCCCCGAAAACAGCTCGGGCACCGCTGCCTGCAGTTCGCGCTGCAAGACTGCAGGCGGCAGATCGGCCCCGGCCATCAGTACGGCGATGCGCTCGGTCACGTTCTCCAGCTCGCGGATATTGCCCGGCCATGCGTAGCGCGCCAGACGCGCGCCAACGAGATCGGGCAGCGCATGGGGGGCGTCGATGCCAAGACGCTCATGGGCACGCCGATACAACAGCGTCGCCAGCGCGGGCAGGTCGGCGGCGCGCTCGCGCAGCGGCGGCATTTCGATCCGCAGGATATTGAGGCGGTAGTAGAGATCCTGGCGGAACGTGCCCTCGCGCACCAGCGTGGCCAGGTCGCGGTGCGTGGCGGCAATCACGCGCACGTTGACCGGCACGGCCTCGATGCCGCCAATCGGCAGCACCTGCTTTTCCTGCAGCACGCGCAGCAGCCGGGTCTGCAAGGCCGGCGGCATGTCGCCCACCTCGTCCAGGAACAACGTGCCGTTGTGCGCCGATTCGAACAGGCCGGCCTTGCCGCCACGCCGGGCCCCAGTGAAGGCGCCCTCCTCGTAGCCGAACAGCTCCGATTCGAGCAGCGTTTCCGGGAACGCCGCGCAGTTGACCGCCACGAACGGAAAGGCGCGGCGCGGGCTGGCGTCGTGCATGCCTTGGGCCAGCACCTCCTTGCCGGTGCCGCTCTCGCCGCTGACCAGTACCGTGGAGTCGACCGCCGCATAGCGACGGGCCAGAGCACGCAGATCACTCATCGCCGGAGAATCGCCGGCCAGGTCCTCCAGGCTGTAGCGCACGCCCGCCGCACGGGCCCGCGTGCGCGAGCGCAGGTTACGGTCGGCGCGATGAATCGCATTGGCATCCTGGATGGTCAGCACCGCGCCCGACGTGCCCGCTTCGCCAACAATCGGGATGCGGTTCACCACCACCATCCGGTCACCCAGGCGATGGATCGCTTCCAGCTCGCTTGCGCCGCTTTGCATCACGCCATCGAGTGACAGCCCCGGCGCCAGCGTCGACAGCCTGCGTCCCACGGCCACGCCGGCGGGCGTGCCAAGAAAGCGCTCCATTGCCGGATTGAACGCCTGCACGCGCCCTTCCGCGTCCACAGCCGCCACGCCCTCGTTCAGGTGGGCCAGGATCGCATTGACGTAGTCGCGTCGCGTGGATTCGATGCGGCGCAGCCGTGCAGCCTCGATGGCATCCTCCAGCGCCAGCCGCACCGCGTTGCCCGAGTACAGGAACACGCCCATCAGGCCGTACTTGTCGGCCAGATCGGTCACCATACCGGGCCCCACCACCACGCGGATGCCTTCCTCCTTGAGCGCACGGACCAGCGCGGTGGCATCGTCCTCGGTCAGGTAGGTGTAGCGCGGGATGTCGAGCCCGAAGGCGCCCACGAATTCGTCGACTTCGGCATAGGTGGACGCATGGGTCACCAGCGCCACCCGAGGTGAAATGCGCCGCGCCGTGGCCAGCGCGTTCATCACGTCGAAGCCGGTGACCTTGACCAGCACCACCGGCACGTCCACGTGCTGGCGCAGGTAGGCGCCATTGGAGCCGCCAGCCACCACCACATCGACGCGATTCTCGCGGGCCTCGCGGTTGATGGCACTGGCCGCGGCCTCGAACGCCCGTCCGACGATGCGGAACTCGGCGCGCGCGGCATAAGCTGGAATCAGGTCGGCGAACGCGCGGGACAGGCGGCTGATGCCCATGGCCCAGATGCGCGGACGCGCGCCGACGGCAAGCGGTGCAGCGGGATTGAGCGGGATCGGGGAAGGTAGCGACGACATGACGGCCAGCAGGTGGATTTCGCGATGCCTGCATTCTGCGCTCTTACGGGTTGCATTTCAATTTTGAAATGCAAGTCTTTCACCATTGCAAGGCAATTGCGCAGCAAGCCTCTCCCGGAGCGCTGGGCCCCGCCGCGAAAGGATCACTCAAACCACTGAAACTTAAGGGTTTTCGCTCAAGCACATGCACGCGGCCTCACCCCGAAAGGCCGTCGCACCATCCTGGCACACCCCTTGCGCCTATAGCCGGCCCTGTATTGCACGCAGGCTTGAACCAACAAGAGACCCACGCCAATGACTTTCTCCGCCAACGAACTCGCCCGCTCCGCGGGAGCCCGCTTCCGCCAGGCCCTGATCGACGAAACCCCGCTGCAGATTCCGGGCACGATCAACGCCAATCACGCGCTGCTGGCCAAGCGTGCCGGGTATCGCGCGATCTACCTGTCGGGCGGCGGCGTGGCCGCCGGCTCGCTGGGCCTGCCGGACCTGGGCATCTCGAACCTGGACGATGTACTGACCGACATCCGCCGCATCACCGATGTCTGCGACACGCCACTGCTGGTCGATGTCGACACCGGCTTCGGCTCGTCGGCGTTCAATGTGGCGCGCACCACGCGCTCGCTGATCAAGTTTGGCGCGGCCGCCATGCATATCGAAGACCAGGTGGGCGCCAAGCGCTGCGGCCATCGCCCGAACAAGGAAATCGTGGGCAAGGACGAGATGGTCGACCGCATCAAGGCCGCCGTCGATGCCCGTACCGATGAGAACTTCGTGATCATGGCCCGCACCGACGCGCTGGCCGTGGAAGGCCTGGACGCCGCCATCGAGCGTGCCGTGGCCTGCGCGGAAGCCGGCGCTGACGCCATCTTCCCGGAAGCCATGACCGATCTGGACATGTACGCGAAGTTCGTCGACGCGGTGAAGGTGCCCGTGCTGGCCAACCTGACCGAATTCGGCGCCACGCCGTATTTCACGCTGGACGACCTGCGCGGCGTGGGCGTGGCCATGGCGCTGTACCCGCTGTCGGCGTTCCGCGCCGCCAACAAGGCCGCCGAGAACGTATTTGCGGCCATCCGCCGTGACGGCACGCAGAAGAACGTCGTGGATACCATGCAGACGCGTGCCGAACTCTACGAGCGGATCGACTACCATGCCTACGAGCAGAAGCTCGACGCCCTGTTCGCCCAGGGCAAGGCTCGGTAACCCACGATCGCGCAGATTTCGCACAAACTCCGCGCTGCAATCAGGACAGATACCCACCATGGCTGCACGCAAACCAAACACACCAAAAACCAAGGAGACCCAGATGTCCGAAGCCCAACCGCTGGCCACCCCCAAGCCCAAGAAGTCCGTTGCCCTGTCGGGCGTTGCCGCCGGCAACACCGCGCTGTGCACCGTTGGCCGCAGCGGCAACGATCTCCACTATCGCGGCTACGACATCCTTGACATCGCCGACACCTGCGAATTCGAGGAAATCGCCCACCTGCTGGTGCACGGCAAGCTGCCGAACAAGTCCGAGCTGGCCGCGTACAAGACCAAGCTCAAGGCGCTGCGCGGCCTGCCCGCCAACGTCAAGGCCGCGCTGGAATGGGTGCCCGCCAGCGCCCACCCGATGGACGTGATGCGCACGGGCGTGTCGGTGCTGGGCACCGTACTGCCTGAAAAGGACGATCACAACACGCCGGGCGCGCGCGACATCGCCGACCGCCTGATGGCCAGCCTGGGTTCGATGCTGCTGTACTGGTATCACTACAGCCACAACGGCCGTCGCATCGAGGTGGAAACCGACGACGAGTCGATTGCCGCCCACTTCCTGCACCTGCTGCACGGCGAAGCGCCGTCCAAGCTGTGGGAACGCGCGATGCAGACGTCGCTGATCCTGTACGCGGAGCACGAGTTCAATGCGTCGACGTTTGCCTGCCGCGTGGTGGCCGGCACCGGTTCCGACATG
Source organism: Cupriavidus pauculus (assembly GCF_022179805.1). Taxonomy (GTDB): domain Bacteria; phylum Pseudomonadota; class Gammaproteobacteria; order Burkholderiales; family Burkholderiaceae; genus Cupriavidus; species Cupriavidus pauculus_E. The sequence goes on from NZ_BPUO01000006.1 coordinate 86,421, forward strand.
TACTCGGCCATCTGCGGCGGCATTGGCGCGCTGCGCGGCCCCAAGCATGGCGGCGCCAACGAAGTGGCGTTCGAGATCCAGAAGCGCTACGACACGCCGGACGAGGCCGAGGCCGACATCCGCCGCCGCGTGGAGAACAAGGAAGTGGTGATCGGCTTTGGCCACCCGGTGTACACGATTTCCGACCCGCGCAACGTGGTGATCAAGGAAGTGGCGCGCAAGCTGTCGAAGGACGCCGGTTCGCTGAAGATGTTCAACATCGCCGAGCGCCTGGAAACGGTGATGGCCGACGCCAAGAAGATGTTCCCGAACCTGGACTGGTTCAGCGCCGTGAGCTACCACATGATGGGCGTGCCCACGGCAATGTTCACGCCGCTGTTTGTGATTGCCCGCACGTCGGGCTGGGCCGCGCACGTGATCGAGCAACGGATCGACAACAAGATCATCCGTCCGACGGCCAACTACACCGGCCCGGAGAACCTGAAGTTCCTGCCGATCGAAAAGCGCGCCTGATTTACTGCAACAACAACAGTGCCGCCACCCTGCCGGCCCCGCGCCGGTGGTGGCAGGCACGCAATGTCCTCACGTCGCCATGAACACTGCCTACCGCAAGCCGCTGCCCGGCACCCAGCTCGAATACTTCGATGCCCGCGCAGCCGTCAATGACATTTCCCCGGGCGCCTGGGACAAACTGCCGTACACGTCGCGCGTGCTGGCCGAAAACCTCGTGCGCCGCTGCGACCCCGCCACGCTGACCGATTCGCTCAAGCAGCTCATCGAACGCAAGCGCGACCTCGACTTTCCGTGGTTCCCGGCACGCGTGGTGTGCCACGACATCCTGGGCCAGACCGCGCTGGTGGACCTGGCCGGCCTGCGCGACGCCATTGCCGATCAGGGCGGCGACCCCGCCAAGGTCAACCCGGTGGTGCCGGTGCAACTGATCGTCGACCACTCGCTGGCCGTGGAATGCGGCGGCTTTGATCCCGATGCGTTCGCCAAGAACCGCGCCATCGAGGATCGCCGCAACGAAGACCGTTTCGATTTCATCAACTGGACCAAGAAGGCGTTCCGCAACGTCGACGTGATCCCGCCGGGCAACGGCATCATGCACCAGATCAATCTGGAAAAGATGTCGCCCGTGATCCATGCCGACCATGGCGTGGCCTACCCCGACACCTGCGTCGGCACTGACAGCCACACACCGCACGTGGACGCGCTGGGCGTGATCGCCATCGGCGTGGGCGGCCTGGAAGCCGAGAACGTGATGCTGGGCCGCGCGTCGTGGATGCGCCTGCCCGACATCGTCGGCGTGGAACTGACCGGGCGCCGCCAGCCCGGCATCACCGCCACCGACATCGTGCTGGCACTGACCGAATTCCTGCGCAAGGAAAAGGTCGTCGGCGCCTACCTGGAATTCCGCGGCGAAGGCGCGTCCAGCCTGACGCTGGGCGACCGCGCCACGATCTCGAACATGGCGCCCGAGTACGGCGCCACGGCCGCGATGTTCTTCATCGACGGCCAGACCACCGAATACCTGCGCCTGACCGGCCGCGACGAGGCCCAGGTGCAACTCGTCGAAACCTACGCCAGGACGGTCGGCCTGTGGGCCGACGCGCTCAAGGACGCCGAGTACGAACGCGTGCTGACGTTCGACCTGTCCACCGTGGTGCGCAACATGGCCGGCCCGTCGAACCCGCACAAGCGGCTGCCGACGTCCGAGCTGGCCGCTCGCGGCATCGCCGGCAAGTGGGAAGAAACGCCGGGCCAGATGCCTGACGGCGCCGTGATCATTGCCGCCATCACCAGCTGCACGAACACCAGCAACCCGCGCAACGTGATTGCCGCCGCGCTGCTGGCCCGCAACGCCAATGCCCGCGGCCTGACGCGCAAGCCGTGGGTCAAGTCGTCGCTGGCGCCGGGGTCGAAGGCCGTGGAGCTGTACCTGGAAGAAGCCAAGCTGCTGCCCGACCTGGAAAAGCTCGGCTTCGGCATCGTGGCCTTTGCCTGCACGACCTGCAACGGCATGTCGGGCGCGCTGGACCAGAAGATCCAGCAGGAAATCGTCGACCGCGACCTGTACGCCACCGCCGTGCTGTCCGGCAACCGCAACTTCGACGGCCGCATCCACCCGTATGCCAAGCAGGCGTTCCTGGCGTCGCCGCCGCTGGTGGTGGCCTACGCCATCGCCGGCACCATCCGCTTCGACATCGAGCGCGACGCGCTGGGCACGGGCACCGACGGCCAGCCGGTCTACCTCAAGGACATCTGGCCGAACGACGATGAAATCGACGCGATCGTGCGCCAGAGCGTGAAGCCGGAGCAGTTCCGCAAGGTCTACGAGCCGATGTTCGCGCTGCAAGCCGAAAACGACACGTCGATCGACCCGCTGTACGACTGGCGCCCGCAAAGCACGTACATCCGCCGCCCGCCGTACTGGGAAGGCGCGCTGGCCGGCGAGCGCACGCTGAGCGGCATGCGTGCGCTGGCGGTGCTGGGCGACAACATCACCACCGACCACCTGTCGCCGTCGAACGCCATCCTGGCCAACAGCGCGGCCGGCGAGTACCTGACGAAGATGGGCCTGCCCGAGGAAGACTTCAACTCGTACGCTACCCATCGCGGCGACCACCTGACCGCCCAGCGCGCCACGTTTGCCAACCCGACGCTGCTCAACGAGATGGCCGTGGTGGATGGCGCCGTCAAGAAGGGTTCGCTGGCGCGTATCGAACCCGAAGGCAAGGTCGTGCGCATGTGGGAAGCCATCGAAACCTACATGGATCGCAAGCAGCCGCTGATCGTGGTGGCCGGGGCCGACTATGGCCAGGGCTCATCGCGCGACTGGGCCGCCAAGGGCGTGCGGCTGGCCGGCGTGGAAGCCATCGTCGCCGAGGGCTTCGAGCGCATCCACCGCACCAACCTGATCGGCATGGGCGTGCTGCCCGTGGAATTCTTCCCGGGCACGAACCGGCTGACGCTGGGCATCGACGGCACCGAGACGTTCGACGTGGTGGGCGAGCGCCGCCCGCGCGCCGAGCTGACGCTGGTGATCCATCGCCGCAACGGCGAGAAGGTGGAAGTGCCGGTGCTGTGCCGCCTGGACAGCGACGAGGAAGTGTCGATCTACGAAGCCGGTGGTGTGCTGCAACGCTTTGCGCAGGACTTCCTGGAATCGTCGCGGGCGGCAGCCTGACCTCTTGATTAGGAAAACAACGATGGCTCACGTACCCCAAATCAAGATTCCCGCCACGTACATGCGCGGCGGCACCAGCAAGGGTGTGTTTTTCCGCCTGCAGGACCTGCCCGAGGCGGCACGCAAGCCGGGCGAGGCGCGCGACCGCCTGCTGCTGCGCGTGATCGGCAGCCCCGACCCGTATGGCAAGCAGATCGACGGCATGGGCGCAGCCACATCGAGCACCAGCAAGACGGTGATCATCTCGAAAAGCACGCGCCCTGACCACGACGTCGACTACCTGTTCGGCCAGGTATCGATCGACCAGCCGTTCGTGGACTGGAGCGGCAACTGCGGCAACCTGTCGGCCGCCGTGGGGCCGTTCGCGATCAGCAACGGCTTTATCGACGCATCGCGGATTCCTGAAAACGGCACCGTGACCGTGAAGATCTGGCAGGCCAACATCGGCAAGACGATCATCTCGCACGTGCCCATCACGAATGGCGCGGTGCAGGAAACCGGCGACTTCGAACTCGACGGCGTCACGTTTCCAGCGGCTGAAGTGCAGCTCGAATTCATGGACCCGGCCGCCGAGGAAGGCGACGACGGCGGCGGCGCGATGTTCCCGACCGGCAACCTGGTCGACGACCTGGAAGTGCCGGGCGTGGGCACGCTGAAGGCCACGATGATCAACGCGGGCATTCCGACGATCTTCGTCAATGCCGAGGCCATCGGCTACACCGGCGCCGAACTCCAGGACGCCATCAACGGCGACCCGAAGGCGCTGGCCATGTTCGAGACGATCCGTGCCTACGGCGCCAAGCGCATGGGCCTGATCCAGGACATCGCCGAGGCGCAGAAGCGCCAGCACACCCCCAAGGTGGCGTTCGTGGCAAAGCCGACCACCTATACGGCGTCGAGCGGCAAGACGGTGGAAGCCGGCGCGGTGGACCTGCTGGTGCGCGCGCTGTCGATGGGCAAGCTGCACCACGCGATGATGGGCACGGCTGCCGTGGCCATTGGCACGGCGGCGGCGGTGCCGGGCACGCTGGTCAACCTGGCGGCCGGCGGCGGTGAACGTGAGGCAGTGCGCTTCGGCCATCCGTCCGGCACCCTGCGCGTGGGCGCCCAGGCCGAGCAAGCGGACGGCCAGTGGACCGTGAAGAAGGCCATCATGAGCCGCAGCGCGCGCGTGCTGATGGAGGGCTGGGTGCGCGTGCCGGGCGACGCGTTCTAACGCATCCGCAACCAAGCGGTTTGTCGTCACGAGGCGGCATCTTTCCGAGAGGGAAGATGCCGCTTTGTCTTATCCAGCATACGTTTGCGGGAGATCAGCCTCATGTGTGCGGATGCTGTTGTGGTTGTCGACGCAACACCGATGCATGGTTATAGTGCACGCTCCGTGGCACATGCCAACGGTCTCATGAACCAACCAGAAGCGGCGCCGCGGTTTCCAAAAGAAGCACGCATCGCGCCGAGATGAGGAGAAATCATGCAACGTTTTGCCAAGCTCACCCCCCTGTCCGCCCTGCTGCTTTCCGCCACGCTGTTTACCGGCGTCGCGCATGCACAGCTGGCCCCGTCCACCAGCGCCACCGCGCCGGCCGGCACCACCGCCGAGGCACGCAAGGCCAACATCGTGATCATTGGTACCGGCGGCACCATCGCCGGCGCCGGTGCATCGGCTACCAACACCGCGGCTTACCAGTCCGCCGTGGTGCCGGTCGACAAGATCATTGCTTCCGTGCCGGAAATCTCGAAGGTCGCCAACGTCAAGGGCGAGCAGATCTTCCAGATCGGGTCGGAAAGCTTCAACAACGAACGCCTGCTCAAGCTGGCCAAGCGCGTGTCCGAACTGCTCAAGCAGCCCGACGTGGACGGCATCGTGATCACGCACGGTACCGACACCATCGAGGAAACCTCGTACTTCCTGAACCTGACGCTAAAGAGCGACAAGCCCGTGGTGGTGGTGGGATCGATGCGTCCGGGCACGGCGCTGGGCGCCGACGGCGCGCTGAACCTGTATGACGCGGTGCTGGTGGCGTCGAGCCCGGCCTCCAAGGGCAAGGGCGCGCTGGTGGTGCTCAACGACGAGATCCACACCGGCCGCGACGTGACCAAGACCAACACGTTCAAGACCGAGACGTTCCGCTCGCCGTTCGGCCCGCTGGGCTACGTGGTGGAAGGCCGCACGCTGTACTACCGCACGCTGGCCCGCCCGCACACGCTGCAGACCGAGTTCGATATCGACAAGATCGACCGCCTGCCCGAAGTGGCCGTGGTCTACGCCTACGGCAACGTGAACCCGGCCAGCATCGATGCCGCCGTGAAGAACGGCGCCAAGGCCATCGTCTACGCCGCCACCGGCAACGGCAGCGTGGGCGACTACATGGTCGAGCCGCTCAAGGCCGCGCAGGCCAAGGGCGTGCAGGTGGTGCGTGCGTCGCGTACCGGCAGCGGCATCGTGGTGCGCAACGCAGAACAGCCGGACGACAAGTACAACTGGATCGTCACCGACGACCAGTTGCCGCAGAAGGCTCGCATCCTGATGGCCCTGGCGCTGACCAAGACCAACGACCCGAAGGCGCTGCAGCAGATCTTTTGGAAGTATTGATGTGTTGAAACGACCGATCTCGTAACTCCACGAGATCAAAGGAGTGCCGTGCTCATCAGCGCCTTGGCGGCGAGCACGGCCTCATCATCGCGTTCCGCGAAGACCGACACCTCGGTCACCACCTGCCGCTTGCCCCGCCGCACCACGTCGGCCACGGCGCGCAGGTCCGCCGACTTTGCCGGCGCCAGGTACTGGATCGACAGCGATCCGGTCGCCCCGCCCTTCACCACTTCCAGGTCCACGGCTGTAAAAGCCGCCGCCGCGCCGGCCACGTCGATCAGTGTCGCAATGACCCCGCCGTGCACCATGTCGCCGACGGTGATGTTCTGCATGCTGAACGGCAGCAGCAATTCCACGTGATCGACCTCGACCAGATCGAAGCGGATGCCCAGCGCGCGTGCGACCGGCGATCCGATCAGCACCGATTCGAGCATGGCGGCATTGCGAGCGTCGACTGGCTTTGAAGACGTGTGGGACATAAGGGGGCTCCCTGGCATCAGCTGGACTGGAATCATGACCTGTCCATCCTAGGTGTCGACCGGGCGCCGCACAATGACCTTGGGAGTAATAAGGGCGCAGCGCAGAAGTGGCGGAAGCGCCAGGGCCGGACGTTTATAATGTGCGGCCCATTACCGTAGCCCCAGTTTCGATGTCCGACCAAGCTCCCGATTTGCCGATCCAGCAGGCCGCTTCCGCCCAGGACGAGGCCCAGGCCCGCCTGAGCGACCGTCCGGACAGCCCGTGCATCGGCATCTGCTCGACCCTGTTCGACGAGGTGTGCCAGGGCTGCGGCCGCACCGCGTTCGAAGTCAGCAACTGGGTGTTCTACGAGGAAGCGGAAAAGCAGGTCATCTGGGAACGGATCACCCGCGAAGGCACCGCGTGGCGCTTCCGCCAGGAATAATCAGCCGCCCGCGAGACGTTTTTCCATATCCTCGACGATCTGGTTCGCCACGCGCTGGCGTGCCAGCTTGCGCCAGCTTTCCGCCAGCGGCGGCAGCTCGGCCATCTCCGACAGCGCATCCAGATTGAGCCGGTCCACATACAGCACGTGCAGCAGGCGCTGCAGGCTCCATTGCGGATACGGCCGCGCCACCAGCACCAGGTGGTCGCCAGCGGCAACCTCGCCTTCCTCGATCACGCGGTAATACCAGCCCGTGCGGCCACTGCCCTGCACCGCCCGCGACATGCCGGCAAACCCGAAGCGATGATTGAGTTTCCAGCACGGCTGGCGGGCCTGTGACACCTCCACCAGCGCCGTGCCCAGCCGGTAGCGGTCGCCAATGCAGACATCGGCTTCCGTCAAACCCGTGGTGCTCAGGTTTTCGCCAAAGGCGCCCGCATGATCGAGCATGGCCAGATGCGCGCCCTGCTCCGCCAGATCGCCGCGCCAGCCTGCATAGTGGTCACGCGGATAGTGGTGCAGCGCCTTTTCGGGGCCGCCGTGATGCTTCGGGTCGCCCTGTTCGTCGATGTCGAGCCCGACCGTGGTCACGCGTGCCAGGCCCTGCACCGCCGTCTTGTCGATGCCGCTCGGCACGCCCTTGGGTCCGAACGAGCGTACCTTGCCCGCCAGCAGCGCGTCGATGCGGATGTCGATTCCAGCCACGCTCACAGCCCTGCCTCCTCCATCCATCGCGCAAACATCAGTTCGCCCGCGCTGGCCACCGTGGCGCCGATCTCGGCCGTGCGGCGCCGGATCGTGCGCGGATCGACGCCAGCCTTGGCCAGCTCGACGGTATGGCCGATCAGCCAGGTTTCGATATCGCCTGGCTTCACCTCGGGGTGGAATTGCAGCGCCAGCACGTGCTTGCCGACGGCATAGGCCTGGTTCGGCGTGGCTGCCGTCGACGCCAGACGCTCGGCGCCCTCGGGCAGGTCGAAGGTATCGCCATGCCAGTGCAGCACTTCCCAGTCGGCATTGGCCAGCACGGCCAGCGGCGAGGCGCGTCCCGCGTCGGTGGGCTGGATCTGCCCCCAGCCAATCTCGCGCGTGCCCGGGTAGACGCGCGCACCGGACGCGGCGGCGATCAACTGCGCGCCAAGGCAGGCGCCAAGAATGGGCAGTTCCTCTTCCAGCCGGTGCCGGATGACGTTGACTTCCGCCTCCAGCCACGGATACGCCTCGGTCTCGTAGACGCCGATGGGCCCGCCCAGCACGACGAGCAGGTCGGCCGGGTCGGTCTGCACCAACGTCAGGTCGTCCACGCCGGCCTGGTAGATGCGGATGTCATGGCCGCGATCGCGTGCCACATCGGCAATCACGCCCGCATGCTCGAAAGCGACGTGCTGGATCACGTCGGTTCGTAACTGGCGTTTGGGTTCGCTCATCGATGGGCACTCCTGTCAGTAAATTCGTTCGTGGTTCGGCGCCGGCGGCGCGAAGCTCCATACGATACCGCACTGCATCATTGCTTGCCCACGGCCGGCTGCAAAACCAATGTATCGAAGCTGTCGCCGCCCGGGTTGCGCCGGTGCGAGCCGATCGTGATGTACTGCACCGCCGCCCATTTGTCGGTCCAGTCACGGTAATGCGGGGACAGCGCATTGCCCGACTGCCCGGTCGACGTCATGAAGCGCGAATCGGACAGATCAGAAAGGTCGTAGATCGCGCGCAGGCTTGCCGCGTGCACGCTTTCGAACGGCGCCTGTTCGTCGCGCAGGTTGTGGCGGCCCACGTCCACCGTATAGGTGTCGCCGCCGGTGCGCACGCGGACATTGAACAGGCTGGACAGGTACGGCACCTTGCCGAACGGCTTGTGCTCGGAACGGGCCGTGTGGGCCTTGCCCCACCGCCATTTGGCCGGATCGTCGCCATAGCGCTGGTCCAGGTCGGCCACGGCACGGCGCCACGCCTGGCCGATCGCATCGGCGCAGGTTTCGCGCGTGGTCGTGCGCGCGTTGTCGCACCAGAACGCGCCCAGCCCCTGCGGGTCGCGCATCGCATTCAGCATTGGCAACTGCACGTTGCGCTGGTCCCACAGGCTATTGAACAGCGGATCGCCGACCTTGTCCTCGAACAGCACGCGCGACAGCTCGCGCAGCCATGCGGTCACCACCAGCGGCTCGGCGCGATCGGCGGCCATCGTGCCGTCCCACTTGCGCAGCGCATCGAACAGCCGCCGCTCGCGCTCGGGGCGGGAGGCATCGCTGGCCACCGGCGCGGCCAGCAGCAGCGGCAGCGCGTCGCGCACCGCCAGCGACACCACGTCCTTCTGGATCACGCCGAAGGTGTCCGGCGTATGGCGCTTCTCGGCATCGAGCAGCGTCTGGATACGCTGGGCCCGGTACGGCACGCTCCATTCACTGGTGATGTAGAACGGGTAGTTGTCATCCACGATCTTCTGGTTGGCCGTGACGATGCTGCCCGATGGCGGATTGAACCGGTGCGGCAACTGGTCGAACGGGATAAAGCCCTGCCAGTCGTACTTGGCGTCCCAGCCGGGGGCCGGCGCCAGGCCCATCAGGTCGTTGTCGGCCCGGCGGATCGGCACCAGTCCCGGCGCGATATAGCCGATATTGCCGTCCACGTCGGCGTAGACCATGTTCTGCTGCGGCGAATGAAAATCGCGCAGCGCGGCAACAAAGCTCTTCCAGTCAGTGGCCGTGCCGATTTTCAGGCTGGCCTGGAAGGTCCGGTCGTCGGGGCGCAGCGCAGTCCACTGGAATGCCACCACATATTGCGCGCCCAGCGGCTTGATCGCCGTGCCAATCGGCTCGGCCACATCCGACATCACCGGCCCATGTCGCGTTGTCCGGACATTGAGCGTCAGGTCGGGCTGGCCCTTGATCTTGATGACTTCGGTACGCGTCTCGAAATCGGCCCAGCCGTCGGGCGTCTGGTAGCGGCCCGGATTGGCCGGGTCGATGCGTTCGATATACAGATCCTGCACATCGGGCGCCGTATTGGTGAAGCCCCAAGCGATGCGCTTGTTATGGCCCAGCACCACCAGCGGCGCGCCAGGCAGCGTGGCGCCGGTCAGGTCCAGCCCCGGTGCCTGCAGATGCGCGAAATACCAGAGCGCCGGCGCCTGCAGCCCCAGGTGCGGATCGTTGGCCAGCAACGGCTTGCCGCTGCGCGTGTGGGCGCCCGATACCACCCAGTTGTTCGATCCCATGCCGTCGACATAACCGGCCGGCGCATGCTCGGACAATTGCGCCATGGCCGTGGCCACCGGGGCCAGCTGGCGATAGAAACTGGCGTAGTCCATGGTCCGCAACGGCTTGTCGCCGGGATACGGCGCCAGGATCTCGGCGATGCGCGCGGTGGGCAACTGCTGGGCCAGGCCCATGCGCAGCACTTCCTGCCGCCAGTTGCCGCCCAGGTCCCAGGCCATCATGGTCTGCCAGCCCAGCGTATCGGCGGGCTCCCAGTGTTCTGGCCGGGTGCCCACCAGCAGAAATTCCGGCGGCAGCGCCGCGCGGCGCGTATCGATATAGGCGTTGACCCCGTCCGCGTATGCCTGCAGCACAGCGCGGGTATCGGCCGGCATTTTGGCCAGCACGGCCTCGGCGTTGCGCCGTACGCCCATCGTGCGCAGGAAGCGGTCGGTATCGAGCGCGCTCGGGCCCAGGATCTCGGCCAGCCGGCCGGCCACGATGCGCTTGTTCATCTGCATCTGCCAGAGCCGGTCCTGCGCATGGACGTAGCCCAACCCGTAATAGGCATCGAGCGCATTGGCAGCCTGGATATGGGGCACGGCGTTGCGGTCGCGCACCACCACCACGCGGTCGCGCAGCCCGGGCAGGTGCAGGGTACCGGCCGTGTCCGGCTGCGATGCCTGCCGATACCAGACGTAGCCGCCGATGGCGCCCGTCAGCCCCAGCACCACCACGCACAGCAACAACCAGCCCAGCCGTTTGAACCAGCGCATCGCAACGTTCCCCCTTTGGAAAGACGCAAGCATCGCAGATTTCCGCCCAGACAAGAATGCCCGGACTTAGCCGGGCATTCCTGATACGTGGTGCCGAAGGCCGGTCAGCCGGACTTCTTCAGTTGCAGCGACTTGTATTCGAGGAATTCCTCCAACCCGAACTTGCCGCCTTCCCGGCCATTGCCCGACTGCTTGAAGCCGCCGAACGGCGCGTTCATGTTGAACGGGCCGCCGTTGATATCGACCTGGCCGGTACGGATACGGCGTGCTACCCGGATGGCGCGCGCCTCGTCGCCGGACCAGACGCCGCCGCCCAGGCCGTAGACACTGTCATTGGCGATGCGGATCGCGTCGTCCTCGGTGTCGTAGCAGATCACCGACAGCACCGGCCCGAAGATTTCCTCCTGCGCCACGGTCGCCTTGGGATCGACATTGCCCAGCACGGTCGGCTTGACGAAGAACCCGCGCTCGAAGCCAGCCGGGGTATCGGGGCCGCCGGCCACCAGTTCGGCACCCTCTTCCAGCCCGCGACGGATATACGCCGTCACGCGTTCCTTCTGCGTTGCCGAGATCAGCGGTCCCATGCGCGTGGTATCCGCCAGCGGATCGCCCAGTGCAAAACCTTCCACGACCTTGGCCGCCACGGCCTTCACCTCGTCGTAGCGGCTGCGCGGCACCAGCATGCGGGTGTGCGCCGAGCAGGTCTGCCCCGAGTTCAGGAAGCAGGCCGAGATGGTGCCCTTGACGGCCGCCGCCAGGTCCGCATCGTCCAGGATCACCGACGCCGACTTGCCGCCCAGCTCCAGCGCCACGCGCTTCACCGATTGCGCGGCCAGCTCGGACACGCGCTTGCCGGCACGGGTGGAACCCGTGAACGACACCATATCCACTTCCGGATGGCTGGCCAGTACCTCGCCCACCACCGGGCCATAGCCCGTGACCAGGTTGAACACGCCCGGCGGCAGGCCGGCGGCTTCGATCACCTCGGCCAGCACAAACGCATTGAGCGGCGCCACTTCCGACGGCTTGAGCACCACGGTGCAGCCCGCGGCCAGCGCCGGCGCCACCTTCAGCGTGATCTGGTTCAATGGGTAGTTCCACGGGGTGATGGCTGCCACCACGCCCACCGGTTCACGCACGACCAGCGAATTGCCGACCTGCTCCTCGAACGGGAACGCTTCGAGCAGTGCGGCGGCCTGGCCCCAGTTGTATACCGGCCCGCCCACCTGGATGGCGCGCGCCAGCTTGATCGGCATGCCCACTTCCCCGGCAATCAGTTGCGCCAGTTCCTCGGTGCGGTCCTTCAGCCCTTCGGCGATCTTGCGGATATAGCGGGCGCGCTCGGCGGCGGGCGTAGCGGCCCAGCCATCGAATGCCGCACGGGCGGCTGCAATGGCATCCTCGGCGTCACGCGCATGTCCCTCGGGGATCTTGCCCATGACCGCCTCGGTGGCGGAATGGATGACTTCAATATTTCCCGTGCCGTGGGGGGTCACCCACTTGCCGTTGATAAACAGTTTGTCTCGTTGTTGCATGGCCACAGCCCTCGTCAGGTGGATCGGCGGAGTGCAAAGTTTTTGTTACTTTTATGGTGCACCACATTGTAGGCTGGTTTGCGAGTTCACTTTTTTGTGATCGCAAGCAGGTCCAGACAACAAGATGGCGATAATCGGCCGCACAAGATTCACCCCGAGGGCCTCGCCGCGGGCGGCCGATCCATAACAAAGGAGCGAGACATGGTCGACCCGATCTATCACAAGACGGACGCTGGTCAGGAGGAAATCCGCACGCGCGCCCGCAAGCTGGACCACAAGCTGCGCGCGTTGCTGCTGATCGTGAACGGAGAGCGCGCCAAGTCTGAACTGCTGGCGCAAGTCAGTGGCATGGGCGTGGGCGAGGAGTCGTTCGACACGCTGCTGGCCCTGGGCCTGGTCGAACCGCTGCCCGACACCCAGAGCCAGGCGTCGGCACCCCCCGCCGCCCGACCGGCCAGGCAGCCGGCCACCGGCAAACCCACCGACACCAACCTGTTCGCCGCCTATTCGGGCTTCAATTCAGCCGGCGGCAAAGGCATCGACGACCGCGTCGACGACCGCGACGTGCTGGCCGACACCACCATCGCCCCGGCCATGACCCCAGTGGCCGCCACCGCCCCGTCCGGCGCCGACGGCTACAAGCGGCTGTACCACTTCTATACCGACGTGATCGGCAACCACCTGGGGCTGCGCGGCTACGTGCTGCAGGTGAAGGTGGAAAAGGCGTCCACCGTGGTGGAACTGGCCGCTCTGCGCGACACGCTGGGCACCGCCCTGCAAAAAGCCAAGGGCGACATCACGGCCCACGCGATCATCGACCAGCTTGACGATCTGCTGGCGGAGATGGGGGTGGCGCCGGCACGGTAGCGTGCTCGCGCTTCCGGCTCTCCCGTCTGCTTTTGCTCCCCTCTCCCGCCTTGCGGGAGAGGGGAGAAAGACAGCAGGTAGGCGACGGCTGGTGGCACTACTCCGCCGACTCCGCCGGCGTCCCCACCGTATACCAATCCACCTTCCTCGTCACCGCCATGATGCAGGCCAGCATCACGAACAGCAGCAGGGATCCCAGCACCAGCGCGTTGTCCTCGGACACCAGCAGCCCATAGAGCGCGCCGTAGAGTGCCGTGAGCAAACCCGCGAAGCCCGCGCCGCGCTGCCAGCTATGCAGCACGAAAGTCAGGTAAAAGCCCAGCAGGCCGATACATGCGGCGCTGGCGGCCAGGTAGGCCACCAGGAACGGCACGTGCTCCGACAAGCTGACCAGCAGCAGGAAGAACATCGCCAGCGCCATGCCGGCCAGCAGGTACTGGATCGGATGGATGCGCAGACGCTTGACCAGCTCGAACATGTACAGCCCGGCGAAAGTCAGCAACACAAACAGCAGGCCGTACTTCACCGCGCGTTCCGCCTTCACGTAGATGTTGACCGGCTCCATCAGCGTGACCGATGCCGCCTGCAGCGACATGACGTCACCTGCGCCGGGGTTGCCGGCCAGTTGATCGCGTACGCGGGTATTGAACGACGTCACCGACCATTCCGCGATAAAGCCATCGTCGGTCACGGTGCGCTGGCGCGGCAGGAAGTCGCCGTCGAAGCTGGGATGCGGCCAGGCCGATTTCAGCGTGAACTGGTTGTGGTCAGCCACCGGCGCCATCGCGATCGACCGCGCACCAAGTACCGACAACGTCAGCTTGAACGGCACCGTGCGCGACTCCACCGGCTTGCCGGCCGCGCTGCTGGCATCGATGCGCGCGTGCAGACCCTGCGACAGGCTTTCGAGCCGCGTGCCTTGCTGCAGGGCAATCGGCTTGCCGTCGAGCTGCAGCACCGGCTGCGCCAGCAGCCCGCGCATATCGCCCACGCCCACCACCACATAGGGCTGCCCCATGACGAAGCGAACGTGGCCGGCTGACTTCGGCATGTCCTCGTCCGAATTCAGGTCGGGCAGCGCGATGGTGCCCGACCACTGGCTCGCGGTTTCATAGACGATGGTCTTGTGGATGCCGCGATAACGCTCGCCCGGCGTCATTTCCGCGCGGACCTGCAGGGTCTTCGGAAACACCAGCAGGCGCCGGGTTTCCTCGCGCTGCTGCGGCGGCACCGTACCCGGGACGGTCAGTACTTCCTTGTAGGGCACCACGATGATCGGGCCCGACAGGGTCTGCGGCCCGGCGTAGCTCTGCCAGATGCCGCGCTCGGCGGCGTCGCGGTACTGGCTGCGCTCGCGCACGATGCCAAGCACCATCTGCAGCGCGGTCCACAACAGCAGGATCACGCCGGCAATGATCACGATTCGGTAAAACAGGGCCTTGTTCATGGAAAGTCTTGCGAGTGAAGATGCGGCAAGACTAGCCAGCGGATGTGCGGGCGATATGAGCGCGGTGTGGAGTGAATGTGGAGCCCCGTGGCCCCGCGTGAAGCGACGGTGAAGCCGGCTTGGCGTCAGGCCGCCACGGGCAGCACCAGCTCCGCGCGCGCCCCGCCGCCATCGCGATTGCCGACGGTCACCTCGCCCTGGTGCAGCAGCGCCACTTCCCGCACCAGGCACAGGCCCAGCCCCGTGCCACGGTCCGCACCATCGGGACGCGGCAGCGAGTAGAACCGTTCGAACAGCCGCGACATCGCGAAGTCCGGAATGCCCGGGCCCCGATCGTCGATGCGCAATACCACCTGGTCGTGCCGGGGCGCGCGCTCCAGCGTCACGTCGATCGTCGAACCCGCCGGCGCGAAATCGAGCGCGTTGTCGAGCAGGTTGACGATGGCCTGCCGCAGCAGGAACACGTCGCCAGTCACCGGGGGAATCGAGGCCGGCGGCGTCCATGCCAGCCGCACGCCGCGCTGGCGCGCCCGGGGTTCCAGCGACTGCACGATCTGATCGATTTCCGTCACCAGCCGCACGGGCTCGCGCTTTTCCAGGTGCTGGCGTTGCTCCACCTCGGCCAGCGTCAGCAGCTTGCGGATTAGCAAGTCCAGCCGCTGCGCCTGGCCGCGGATATTGCCCACAAAGCGCTGCCGGTCGGCGGCAGGCATGTCCTCCTGCAGCAACTCGGCCGCGCCGTGAATGGCCGCGAGCGGGCTTTTCATCTCGTGCGTCAGCGTGTGGATGTAGTGCTCCACGTACTGCTTGTCTTCGAGCCTTAGCCGCATGGTTTCCACCGCGCGGCCCAGCTCGGCCAACTCGCTGGCGCCTCGCAACGGCATTTCCGCGCGATCGCCAGCGGCCACGGCGCGCGCATAGCGCTGGAGCTTGCGCAGGCCAAACACCAGCCACAACGTGCACAGCACGCCAATCGCCGCCGCCCCGCCGATCAGCAGCAATCCGTAGGTCAGGATCACGCCCTGGCTGCGCGCAATGAACGGCGCCATGGTGCGATTGGGCTTGGCCACGGTCAGGACGCCGATGATGTGCCCGCCGTCGCGGATCGGCGCCGCCACGTACATCACCGAACTGCTCTCGTCATTGGGGTCAGACCGGGTGCTGCGTGCGCCATATTTTCCCTGAAGGGTCAGATGCACGTCGTTCCAGCGCGAATAATCGGCGCCCACCGCCGTGCCCGCCGTATCGAAGCGCACGATGCCGTGATTGTCAGTGATGTAGATGCGGTAGCCGACGGCGTCCTTGTGCAGGCCCCACACGCTGGCATCCACGGGCTGCTCGCGCAGCCGGGCCATCCGCTGGGCAAACGCACCCTGGGCGATGTTTCCGCTCTTGAGGTCATCGGCAGCCAGCACGGCCAGCACGTGGGCGGTATCCACCAGCGTGTCTTCCATGGCCTGCCGCACGCCCGGCTTCACCTCCTGCACGAACACGCGCAGCGTCAGGAACGCCGCCAGGCCGACGACGAGGAAGAAACCGAAGAAAATCCGCAGTCCAATGTGCATGGTGCAATCCGGGGCAGTCGGCGCTCAGGCTTCGAGCGAGTAGCCCATGCCGCGATGGGTGCGGATCGGGTCGCCGTCGGGGTCCACTTCGCGTAGCTTCGCGCGCAGCGTCTTCACATGGGTATCGACGGTGCGGTCGACCGTGTCTAGCGCGTCGTGCCAGACCAGGTCCATCAGCTGGGTACGGGCGTAGATGCGGCCGGGATGCTGCACCAGCAACGCCAGCAGCCGGTATTCATAGCGCGTCAGGTCCAGCCATTGGCCACGGTAGCTCACGCGTGCCCGGTCGGCGTCGTGATGGAAGCCTTCCGACTGCTCCGTGACTGGATTCGCTGGCGCGGCCTCGGGCTGCGACCGCACCCGCCGCAGGATTACGCGCACCCTTGCCGCCAGTTCCCGGGGCGAGAACGGCTTGACCACGTAGTCGTCGGCACCGATTTCCAGGCCCACGATGCGGTCGATTTCCTCATGGCGCGCCGTCAGGAAGATCACGGGCACATTGGAAAACGTACGCAGGGTGCGGCAGACCTCGAAGCCGTTGATGTCAGGCAGGCCAACGTCGAGGATCACCAGGTCTGGCTGCTTGGTTCGCAGCCGCGTCAAGGCATCGCCACCCAGCGTGCAGTGCTCGGCCAGCATGCCGTCCGTGCGCAGCGCGTACAGGATGGTATCGGCAATGGCGGATTCGTCTTCGACGACAAGGATGGCGGGTGGATTCATGGACGCTGCGCGGCTGGAGTGGCGCTGCGTATTATCCGCCATCGCGACCATTGCGCGCCGGTTCGGGCACATCGAGCAATTGCCTGAGGCGGCGGAGGAAGGCGTCGAGGTCGAGCGGACGGCGACGGTGCATGGCTGGATCTCCGGGGGATGAACGGGAGGCCCAGTGTCGGCGGGGGGAGTGAAGGGATTGTGTGGTGGGGGTGAAGCGGTGGGGGTGTTGCACCGCTGCTTTGTTGCTCCCCTCTCCCGCATGGCGGGAGAGGGGTTGGGGGTGAGGGTCGGTGGTTCAAATTGCCACTTTTCGGCCAGCAGAACCTCAACGCCCTCACCCCCGCCCCTCTCCCGGAGGGAGAGGGGAGAAAACCAAAGCGGGCGGAGGTTGCTTAAGCCTCGATACCCTGCGACTGCAGATACTCGTCGTACGTGCCCAGGTAGTCGGTGATCGTGCCGTCGGGGCGCACTTCGATCACGCGCGTGGCCAGGCCGTTGATCAGTTCGCGGTCATGCGACACGAAGATCAGCGTGCCCGTGAACTTGTCCAGCGCGATCTGCAGCGATTCGATCGACTCCATGTCCATGTGGTTTGTCGGCTCGTCCATGGCCAGCACGTTGTGGCGGCCCAGCATCAGCTTGCCCCAGATCATGCGGCCCTTCTCGCCACCGGACAGCACCTTGACGTTCTTCTTGATGTCGTCGGCCGAGAACAGCAGGCGGCCCAGCGTGCCGCGCAGCGACTGGTCGTCGTCGCCGGCCTGCGTCCACTGGCTCATCCAGTCCATCACGTTCACGTCGTTCGGGAATTCCTCGTACGTGTCCTGGGGCATGTAGCCCACGTTGGCGTTCTCGGCCCACTTGACCAGGCCGCGGTCCACTTCCACCCCGCGCTGCACGCCGTCCTGCACGATGTTGTTCAGCAGGCTGCGCAGCAGCGTGGTCTTGCCCGCGCCGTTCTCGCCGATGATGGCCACGCGCTCGCCGGCCTGCACCGCCATCGACAGATGGTTGATGATCTTGCGGTCGTAGGTCTTGGTGATTTCCTCGACTTCCACGGCCAGGTTGTGCAGCTTCTTCTCGAATTCGAAGCGCACGAACGGGTTCTGGCGCGACGACGGCTTGATGTCCTCGACCTTGATCTTGTCGATCTGCTTGGCACGCGACGTGGCCTGGCGCGCCTTGGACTTGTTGGCCGAGAAGCGGCGCACAAAGTCCTGCAGTTCGGTGATGCGCTCCTTGGCACGCGCGTTGGCGGCCATCTGGCGCTCGCGGGCCTGCATCGACGCCTGCATGTAGTCGTCGTAGTTGCCCGGGTAGACCTTCAGCGTGCCGTAGTCCATGTCGGCCATGTGCGTGCACACGGAGTTCAGGAAGTGGCGATCGTGCGAGATGATGATCATGGTGGAGTTGCGCTCGTTGAGCACGTCTTCCAGCCAGCGGATCGTGTTGATGTCCAGGTTGTTGGTCGGTTCGTCCAGCAGCAGCACGTCCGGATTCGAGAACAGCGCCTGCGCCAGCAGCACCCGCAGCTTCCAGCCCGGGGCGATGTCGCTCATCGGGCCCTGGTGCTGGTCGGTGGGGATACCCACGCCCAGCAGCAGCTCGCCGGCACGTGCCTCGGCCGTGTAGCCGTCGTACTCGGCGTACTTGGCTTCCAGCTCGGCGGCCTTCATGTAGTCTTCGTCGGTGGCCTCGGGGTTGGCGTAGATGGCGTCGCGCTCGCTGGCGGCGGCCCACATCTCGGTATGGCCCATCATCACCACGTCGAGCACGCGGTTGTCTTCATACGCAAACTGGTCCTGGCGCAGCTTGCCCAGGCGGATGCCCGGCTCCAGCATCACCGTGCCGGCCGACTGTTCCAGGTCGGCGCCCAGGATCTTCATGAACGTGGACTTGCCGCAGCCGTTCGCGCCAATCAGGCCGTAGCGGTTGCCCTCGCCGAACTTGACCGAGATATTCTCGAACAACGGCTTGGGGCCGAACTGCATGGTGATGTTTGCGGTAGAAAGCACGTCTGAACCTTGTCTGGAGTGTGGCAATGCCCCGTGGGCATCGCCCGCTGGCGGCCGGTTTCTGGCGGCACGCACCCGATTGGCGTGCCCGGCGCAGCGAAATTGAGGAGATAACCCGTGATTTTACCACTCACGGGGCGTATCCGTCAGCCGTGGCCTAGAGCGTCGGATATCCCGACAACGCCAGGGTGAAGCCATCGGCACTGGCTTCGAGCCGGGCCTGCGCGCCCACCGGCAGCGTCAGCTTGCGCGGGCAATGTCCGAACGGCAGGTCGGTCAGCACCGGAATACGCAGATGCTCGCGCAGGTAGCCGAATACGGCGGCCATGTCGTAGCCGTTGTCGTAGTCGGTGGTGCGGTAATTGGAGAAATCGCCCAGCACGATGGCCTGTTGCGAGTCCAGCACGCCGGCCTGCAGCAACTGCAGCAGCATGCGCTCCACCCGATACGGTGGCTCGTTGATGTCTTCCAGAAACACGATGCCGCCCGCCACCTTTGGCATGTACGGCGTGCCCAGCAAACTGCACAGCATGGCCAGGTTGCCGCCCCAGAGCGTGCCCTCCACCGTGGCCGGCGCCGCCACCTGCGGCGCGGACACTTCGATCCGGTGAGCCGGATCGCGCAGGATGGCCTCGAAGTGGCTCCACATGAACGGATCGACGTGTTCCTCGCCGAAATCGGCCAGCAGCATCGGGCCGGCGAACGTGACACCGCCAGTGGCGGCCAGGTACGCCAGCTGGAACGCGGTGAAATCGCTATGACCGACGATGGGCGTGCCGCTGGCGCGAGCCTGTTCGGCAATGCGCGCGAAATCGATCCGGGCCAGCAGGCGTGCCAGACCGTAGCCGCCGCGTACCGCCAGCGTCAGCTCCTTGCCCTTGCCGGTGCCGATGGCATGCAGGTCGGCCAGACGCTCGTCGTCGGTGCCGCCAAAGCGCTGGTAACGGCGCGCGAGGATATCGGGATTGCTGACGTGGTACCCGTGGTGTTTCAGCCAGGCGCAGCCGCGCGCGGCAATCGCCACGTCGTGCGGGTATCCCGAGGATGCGATCAGTCTGACTTCGGTGGGTTGGCTCATGCTTCGGATGTTGACGGTACGGCAGTCGGAAGCATGGATTCTCGCCTAATCGGGCGACGATGGCGAGGGTGGCGCCGCCTGCCCTTCGGCCTTTGCTTCGCCGTCGGCCTGGCTGGCCGCCGGTTGTGTAGCCAGTTGCGCAGCCTTCTGCGCGGCTTTCTGCGCGCGGCGCCGGGCGCCAAAGAAATCGCGCAGCATCTGACCGCACTCTTCCGCCATCACGCCCCGCGCGAGCGTGGTCTGATGATTCAACGTGGCCTGCGCGAACAAGTCGACGACGCTGCCTGCCGCGCCGGTCTTGGGGTCGGTGGCGCCAAACACCACGTGCTTGAGCCGCGCATGCAGGATGGCGCCGCTGCACATGGCGCACGGCTCCAGCGTCACATAGAGTTCGCACTCGGGCATGCGGTAGTTACCCAGCACCTTGGCTGCGGCACGCAACGCCTGCATTTCTGCGTGCGCCGAGGGGTCCACCGAGCGGATCGGCAGGTTATGGCCACGCGCGATGATCTCGTCGTTCCAGACCACCACGGCGCCCACCGGCACCTCGCCGGCCGCCTCGGCCAGGCGCGCCTCTTCCAGCGCCGCCGCCATGAAGAAGCGGTCGCGCGCGGCTTCGTCGGCGAACGTCGGCGCGACGGACATGGTCAGTCCTGCGCCGGCAGCGACAGCGGCGCGCTGACCTCGGCCCAGCAGTTCGGCGTTTCGAACAGCACCAGGCGGGTCAGTTGCAGATGATGGCCGAAGCAGTCCTTGAACACGGGCGACAGAATGTCGAAGGCTTCCTGCGCCAGGTTTTCGACGGTCGGGATGCTGTCGATCACCACGGTCTTGTGGTCATCCATCGACTGCAGGAAGTTCAGCAGCGCGGTGTCGCCCCGATAGATCAGGAAGGCGTGGTCCCACTTCGACACCAGGTGCTCGTTGGCCAGCGCCTTGATATCGCCAAAGTCCAGGATCATGCCGTCGTCGGACGCACCTTCCTGGCGCAGTACCTCGCCGGACAGGGTCAGGTCCAGCCGATAGCGATGGCCGTGGATGTTGCGGCATTGGCCGCCGTGGCTCGGGATACGGTGGCCAGCGTCGAATTCGAGCCGGCGTGTAATGGAAACTTGTTTGCTCATGTGTCAGCGAATGCCCAGCAGCTTGTGGGTCTGCAGCGACAGGCGCCAGCGCGGATGGCGCTGGCAGAAGTCAACCGCGGCGGCCGTATTTTGCCGGGCCAGCGGGCCATCCATGGCTTGCACCAGGAAATAGCGGAAATCCAGTTGCTCGTATGCCGCGAAGTCCTGCCCTTCCTGCGGCATCACGACCTTGAGTTCGTCGCCCTTCCTGACCACGAGTTCCGAGCCCATTTTCGGGCTGACGCAAACCCAGTCGATGCCCGGCGGCACTTCGATCGTGCCGTTGGTTTCGATCGCGATCTCGAACCCTTGTGCATGCAGCGCGTCGATCAGCGGGGAGTCGAGCTGCAGCAGCGGTTCGCCGCCCGTGCAGACGACCAGCGGCGTGCCCCCGGCACCCTGCGGCCATTCCGACGCCACCACGGCCGCCAGTTCCTCGGCGGTCTTGTACTTGCCGCCGCGCGTGCCGTCGGTACCGACGAAATCGGTATCGCAGAACTGGCATACGGCGCGGGCGCGATCTTCCTCACGGCCGGTCCACAGGTTGCAACCCGAGAATCGGCAGAACACCGCTGCGCGGCCGGCGTTGGCGCCTTCCCCTTGCAGCGTATAGAAGATTTCCTTGACGGCGTATGTCATGCGTGGCGACGAGCGTGATGGTAATGGTGGTGCGCGTGGAGTTCCTGCTTAAAAATTAGGCAAAAGCCGGGGCGCGAGCAACCGGCGATTGTATCAAGAACCTAGGGTTTCTGCTAAGAACACTGGAATTCGCCACCGCCCGAGGCGCGCCTTCCAATGAAAAACGGGCCTCGCGGCCCGCTTTCTGCACATTTGCGCTTAGCGCGGTGCGCCCAGGTAGTCCATCTTGCCGATCTGCACCCCCTTGTGGCGCAGGAGGTCGTAGGCCGTGGTCACGTGGAAGAAAAAGTTCGGCAGCGCAAACCCCAGCATGTAGCTCTTGCCGTCGAACGTCACAGCCCCGCTACGGAGCTTCAGTTCGACCACGCGCGTTTCGCTACCTTCCAGTTGCTCGGGTCGGATCGACTTCAGGAAGCCCACCGTCTTGGCAATGCGTTCCTGCAGCTCGGGAAAGGTCACTTCGTCATCGGGGTACGACGGAATGTCGATGCCGGCCAGGCGTGCCGCGCAGCCCTTGGCCGCATCGCTGGCCCGTTGTACCTGGGCGGGCAGCGGATCCATGTCGGCAATCAGACGCGTCTGAATCAGCTCGCTGGCATCCATGCCCTGCGCCTGGGCATGGGCGGCGCCTTTGTCGAGAATCGCAGACAGGTTGGTCAGGGCCCGGATGAACACCGGGATCGAAACGTCATACATCGAGAGGGCCATTTGGGCTCCTTGGATGGGTCGTGGAATGTCGTGGCACTGCGTCGTCCGACGGCAACTGGCCGCCTGCCGGCGCCGCAGCCGAGAGCATAGACGGTAACCGAAGGGCTTGCTCGGCTAGGGTTTTAACGCCGCCAGCCAGGCGTCCGCATCGTCGATGCCGAACTCGACCCACATCGGCAAATGGTCGCTCATGCGGTAGGTGCGCCAGTCCTTGAAGCTACGTCCGGGCCGTGCCTGCCGCTCGGACTGGTAGGCATCTGCATCGGCCAGCCGGTAGATGTGCTCGTACATATCGAACACGCCGGCGCGCCCCGTGGGCGCCATCCGCGACAGGCGGCGCAGGTACGCGATCTGGTCGTAGTGCCGGTTCTTGTTGACGTTGGAGCCCGGCACCGACTGCAGCGGCTCCGGCACGACAAACCCGGCCTGGGTAATGGCCTGCATCGTGACGTCGCCGCGATTGAAGATATTGAAATCGCCGAGCAGGATCAGGTTGCCTGGATCCGCCTTGACGCCCGGCGCCGGTTGCGGCGCGGCGGTCAGCTTGGCCGCCGCCCGGGCGATGGTCTGGCTGAAGGCCGTGATCTCGGCAAGCCGGCGCCGGTCGTCGGGCTTGCCGGTGCCGTAGTAGATATGGACGGTGGCAAGCGTCAGGTACGCCCAGCCCGCCTGAAACCCGGCAAGGTATGGCGAGCGCGCAAGCTGCACCGGAGCCGGCGCAGCGCCGCCCGGCGTGGGCAGCACCAGTTCGGCGGCCAGCCCGGTGAAGCGCACCTTGCGCCGGTCATAGAGATACGCCATTCGTTCGGCATTGCCCGACACGCCCAGCGTGACATCGGTCACCAGATAGCCCCACCAGCTGCCAAGCATGGCCTGCAGCCGTTGCAGCGGGTACAGGCCATCCCTCACCTCCTGGATCGCGATCATGTCGAAGCGGCTCAGGATCTCGGCAATGTAGAGGTACGCCTCGTCGGACCGGTAACCGTACTTGCCGGAATCGAACTCGCGGATATTCCACGTCGCCAGCAGCAGCGTGTTGGTGGCCGTGCGCGCAGGAATGTCTTGCGCCAGCGCATGCCGCAGGCGCGCCAGGCCGTCGATGGTACGGGCGCGGGCAGCCGTGCCCTCTATCCCTTCGATGAACGCGTAGTGGGTCATGGAACCGGTGGCAGTTGGAAGGCGGCCATCGTCCCGGGCAAGCCATGTTGCCTGCATTGGCCTGCATCAACGCAGCACGTCGGCCGCGCGAATTCCAGAGGAGTGCGATGCCGCGTCCACACCCGTGACGCATGGAAAAAGCCACGGTTACCGCTGCAGGCGGTCCTGCAATAGCGCCAACGACGGCGCACGCACAACCCCCGAATTTCGTCCGCAATGACCGGCTCCTGTTCGGCATCGTTCTTGGCGTGATCACGTTCTGGCTCTTCGCGCAGACCACGCTGAACATCGCCCCCGACATGGGCCGGGATCTCGGCCTGCCACCCACCACCATGAACATCGCCGTCGCGATCACGGCGCTGTTCTCCGGCATCTTCATCGTCTTCATGGGCGGCATCGCGGACCGCATTGGCCGCTACCGCTGCACTCGGCTTTGGCCTGAGCATCGTCGGCTCGCTGTTCGTCGCCCTGGCGCCTTCCGGTACGCTGGCCGCGCCGTGCCTGATCCTCGGGCGTGCGTTGCAGGGCCTGTCGGCGGCGTGCATCATGCCGTCGAGCCTGGCACTGCTCAAGACGTACTGGGAAGGCGCGGCACGCCAGCGCGCCATCAGCATCTGGTCGATCGGCTCGTGGGGCGGCTCGGGCGTTTGCGCGATCTTCGGCGGCATGGTAACGGCCAATTTTGGCTGGCGCGCGATCTTCTTCACGTCGGTGGTGGCCGCCGTGGCCGGCTTGCTGATGATCCGTGGCACACCCGACAGCCGCGCCGAAGGCAGGCGCGACGCGAAGATCGACCGCAAGGGCATCCTGACGTTCATGGTCGCGATGATCTCGCTGCAGGTGGTGGTCACCCAGGGCGCCCGCTTTGGCTGGACCAGCATCAATACCCTGCTTCTGGCCGCGCTGGTAGTGATCTTCGGCGCGATCTTCCTGCGCCATGAGTCGCGCGCGACCGACCCGTTCATCGATTTCCGGCTGTTCCGCAATCGCACCTACACCGGCGCGACGATCTCGAACTGCATGCTCAATGGCGTGGCCGGCACGCTGATCGTGGTCATGCAGCTTGTGCAGATCGGCGGCAAGCTGACCGCGCAACAGGCCGGCGTGCTGACGATCGGGTTCGCGGTCACGATCATCGGCTTCATCCGCGTCGGTGAAAAGCTGCTGCAGCGCTTTGGGGCCCGCAAGCCGATGCTGTGGGGCTGCGTGCTGACCGCGGCGTCGGTAATCTGCCTGTCGCTGACGCACCTGACGCTGGTCGACTACAAGATCGCCGCGATGATCGGCTTTGCGCTGCAGGGCATCGGGCTGGCGTTCTATGCCACGCCGTCCACCGACGCAGCGCTGTCGTCCCTGCCCGAAGCCCAGGCTGGTGCCGGGGCCGGTATCTACAAGATGGCCTCGTCGCTGGGCGGCGCCTTTGGCGTGGCGATTTCCGCGACCATTTTCACGGCCGTACGTAGCCATCCGGAAGGCGCATCGCTGCTGGACGGCCTGATCCAGTTCCAGGGCTTGCAGGACGAGGTGGCCGTGCGGTCGGCCGCCATCCTGGCACTGATGTTCAACCTGACCATGGTTGTGGTGGCGGCCATCTCGATCATGATGACCATCCCACGCGCCGCCACGAACCGGCCGCACGCATAAATCGCTGCACGGAGATCTTCGGAACCACCCACGGGCTGCCGTAATTCCAACGTAGAATTCGACAGCCGGCGCCCAGCATCGGCGCAATGTCTTTACATCTGGATGTACGTCGATCTCCTTACCCTTTATCTTCTCGCGATTGGAACGCTGCTGGCCAGTGCCGGCATGACGTTCTGGGAGCATCGCGCCAACCCGAAGCACAGCAAGGCGTTGCGGATCGTCGCGGCGGGTTTTGCCACGCTTGCAATTGGTTGCACTGGCGTCCTGTTTCGCCGGGCCGTGCCTGGCGTCATCGGCTCGGCACTGTGCAACCTGGTCATGGTCTGCGGCTACCTGCTGATTCTCAACGGCATTGCGGCGTTGAGCGGCCGGCGCTATCGGACCAGCGCCGCTGTCGTGCTGGTGGGCATGGCACTGGTTTGGGCAGTATCCGGCACTCGCTGGATGGATGTCGTGTGGAATTACGTTAGCGCGTTCCCAATTGCGGTCATCAGTGCCATGACCACGCGGGAGATGCTGCGTTGCGACGCCATGAAGTCGTTCTTTGCCCGGCACATCATCGTCGCCGTGACCGGCATCCACGCCCTGCTCTACGCTGGCCGGGCCTTCATCCTGCCCTGGCTCGTCGACGCCTACGGGCCGACTATGCAGTCGGCGGCCAGCAAGTTCACGATGTACGAAGGGGTGCTGTACTCGGTGATCCTGCCGATGACCATCCTGAAGCTGATCCGGGAAGACGCCCACGGCCAGTTGCTGAAGGAATCCCAGACCGATTACCTGACCCGCCTCGGCAATCGCCGGTGGTTCTTCGAGCAAGGCGCACGCATTCTCGACGGCGCGGGCCGCCACGGTCCCGTTGCCGTGCTCGCGTTCGACCTCGACCAGTTCAAGGCCATCAATGACCGATATGGCCACCAGGCCGGCGACGAGGTGCTGAAGTCCTTTGCGGCCATCGCTGCCAGCGTAGTGGGGCCGGCTGCCCTGCTGGCGCGCATCGGCGGGGAGGAATTTGCAGCGCTGCTGCACGGCGAGGATGCCCGCCGCGCCAGATCGCTTGGTGAAGCGGTCGCGGCGCAATTTGCCGAGAAGATCTCGAACCGGATGGGCAGCGTCGGCATTCCCGCGACCGTCAGTATTGGCCTGGCCCAGTTCGAAAACGATGCACCGGCGCTCGGCGATGCACTCGCCGCCGCCGACCGTGCGTTGTACCGCGCCAAGGCACTAGGCGGAAACCGGCTGGAAATTGCGACATCAGAGCTGTCGACGGTGAATTGATCGGCAACCGGAGCCATCCACGCCGCTGCGAGACAAAAAAAAGCGCCGAACGGCGCTTTTTTCTTGAGCCTGCGAATCACAGGCTGTCGATCATTCCCACTCGATCGTTGCCGGCGGCTTGCCCGACACGTCGTAGACCACCCGGTTCAGCCCGCGTACTTCGTTGATGATGCGGTTCGAGCAGCGGCCCAGCAGCGCGTACGGCAGGTGCGCCCAGTGTGCGGTCATGAAGTCCGTGGTCTGCACGGCGCGCAGCGCCACGACGTAGTCGTACGTGCGGCCATCGCCCATCACGCCCACCGACTTCACCGGCAGGAACACCGCAAAAGCCTGGCTGGTCAGGTCGTACCAGCTCTTGCCGACTTGATTCGACTCGCACAGCCCCGCTGCGGCGTCCTGCTCCGTGGCGATGGTCTTGCGCAGTTCCTCGATGAAGATCGCATCGGCGCGGCGCAGCAGGTCAGCGTATTCGAGCTTCACTTCGCCAAGGATACGCACGCCCAGGCCGGGACCCGGGAACGGATGGCGGTAGACCATCTCCGGCGGCAGGCCCAGCGCCACGCCCAGTTCGCGGACTTCATCCTTGAACAGGTCGCGCAGCGGTTCCAGCAGCTTCAGGCCCAGCGTCTCGGGCAGGCCACCCACGTTGTGGTGGCTCTTGATCGTGGTCGCTTTCTTGGTCTTGGTGCCGCCCGATTCCACCACGTCCGGGTAGATCGTGCCCTGCGCCAGCCACTTGGCGTTGCTCAGCTTCTTCGCTTCGGCCTGGAACACCTCAACGAATTCGCGGCCGATGATCTTGCGCTTCTGCTCGGGGTCGGTTACGCCGGCCAGATGGCCCAGGAACTGCCCCGCGGCATCGATATGGACGACCTTGGCGTGCAGGCGGCCCGCGAACATGTCCATCACCATCTTGCCTTCGTCCAGGCGCAGCAGCCCATGGTCGACGAACACGCAGGTCAGCTGGTCGCCAATGGCGCGATGGATCAGCGCGGCAGCCACCGACGAATCGACGCCACCGGACAGGCCCAGGATCACCTCTTCGTCACCCACCTGCTCGCGGATATTCGCCACGGCTTCGGCGATATGGTCGCGCATCACCCAGTCGGCCTTCGTGCCGCAGATCTGCAGCACGAAGCGTTCGATCATCTCGCGGCCCTTGGCCGTGTGCGTGACTTCCGGATGGAACTGCACGCCGTAGTAGCCGCGCGCCTCGTCGGCCATGCCGGCGATTGGGCAGCTCGGCGTCGACGCCATCAGCTTGAAGCCGTCCGGCAGTGCCGTGACCTTGTCGCCGTGGCTCATCCAGACCTTCAGCATGCCGTGGCCTTCGGGTGTGCTGAAATCCTCCACACCCTTGAGCAGGTTCGTGTGGCCATGGGCGCGGACCTCGGCGTAGCCGAACTCGCGCGAATCGCTCCATTCCACCTTGCCGCCCAGTTGCACAGCCATGGTCTGCATGCCATAGCAGATGCCCAGCACCGGCACGCCCAGATCCCACACGGCCTGCGGCGCGCGCAGCTGGTGGTCTTCGTAGGTGCTGGCGTGGCTGCCGGACAGGATGACGCCCTTCGGCGCGAACTCGCGGACGAATTCGTCGGTGACGTCGTTCGGATGGATTTCGCAGTAGACGTGCGCTTCGCGGACACGGCGGGCGATCAGCTGCGTGACTTGCGAACCGAAATCAAGAATGAGGATTTTGTCGTGCATGATTGGCAGTGGGCAGTGCGTCCGGATCGGGTTCGGGCATCACCTCCGTGCCCGGGCCATAGCCGGGCGGCGGCGTGATGACCGGCTCGCGCCGGTATTCGGGGGATGCGGGGGACGTGGCCGGGCGCGCCGGGCGGCCCACGCCGCTTTCGGCAACGTCGGTCACGTCGCTTACGTCAGTAACGTCATTCGGATAGTAGACACCGGCCGCGCGCGCTTCGCGGTCAGCCTTTGCCTGCTCAGCAAGTGCCCGTTCGCGCAGCCGCACCTTCTTGGCCGACGGGATCTGCACGATGGCAAAGATCAGCAGCATGGCCGCCAGCGTCAGCAGCCAGATCTTGCCGGCCGGCTGTACGGGCATGTCCAGGAACAGCGTCCAGGCAGCGATCAGTATCGCGCTGGCCAGGTTGACCAGGCCGGCAACACGCGCCACCGCCACGGTCATATGGCCGTTGAACGTGGCCGTGAACAGCAACCAGGACATGCCAAGTGTTGCCACGCCCAGCAGTTGCCCGAACAGGGCCGGCTCCGGCACCGGCAGTTGCAGCGCGGCGTACAGCGTGGTGAACGGCGACATCAGCAGCAGCAGGCCAAGCAGCAAGTCGAGCAGCGCATCGAAGAACAACACGGCTCGCAGCAATACCTTCATGTGCGCTCCTTATTGCGGCGCGGCCGCGCAGGCCCCGTCAACCTCGACAGAACCGGCGCGGCCGTGGTGCCCGATATCCGGGCAGGCCAGATCGACATCAATCGATATGGTAGTTCGGCGCTTCCTTGGTGATCTGCACATCGTGGACGTGCGATTCGCGCATGCCGGCGGCCGTGATCTGCACGAACTCGGCCGTTTCGTGCCATTGCGGAATCGAGCTGGCACCGCAGTAACCCATCGACGCGCGAATACCGCCAGTCAGCTGGTGGATGATCGCCTGCACCGGACCCTTGTACGCGACGCGGCCTTCGATGCCTTCCGGCACGAGCTTGTCGACGTTGGCCGTGTTGTCTTCCTGGAAGTAGCGATCAGCCGCGCCGTCCTTCATCGCGCCAACCGAACCCATGCCACGGTAGCTCTTGAACGAACGGCCCTGGAACAGGAACACTTCGCCAGGTGCTTCCTCGGTGCCCGAGAACATGCCGCCCATCATCACCGTGTGCGCGCCAGCCGCCAGGGCCTTGGCGACGTCACCGGAATAACGAACGCCACCGTCGGCGATCAGCGGTACGCCAGTGCCCTTCAGGGCTTCCGCCACGTTGGATACGGCAGTGATCTGCGGCACGCCCACACCGGCGACGATACGCGTGGTGCAGATCGAACCGGGGCCGATACCGACCTTGACGCCGTCGGCGCCATGCTCGACCAGCGCCAGCGCGGCGGCGCCGGTGGCGATGTTGCCGCCCACCACTTCCACCTGCGGGAAATTCTGCTTGACCCAGCGAACGCGATCCAGCACGCCCTGGCTGTGGCCGTGCGCGGTATCCACCACGATCACGTCCACGCCGGCCTTGACCAGCAGTTCCACGCGCTCGTCGTTATCCGGGCCCACGCCCACTGCGGCGCCTACGCGCAGTTGGCCGTGTGCGTCCTTGCTGGCCAGCGGGTTGTCCACGGCCTTCTGGATGTCCTTCACCGTGATCAGGCCGCGCAGTTCGAACGCGCTGTTGACCACCAGCACGCGCTCCAGGCGGTGACGGTTCATCAGGCGCTTGGCTTCGTCCAGCGGCGCGCCTTCGGCCACGGTCACGAGCTTTTCGCGCGGGGTCATCTTGGCGCGCACCGGCGCGTCGAGTTCTTCCTCGAAACGCAGGTCACGGTTGGTAATGATGCCGACTACGATCTTGCCTTCCAGCACCGGGAAACCCGAAATGCCGTGTTGTTGCGACAGCGCGATCACATCGCGGATCTTCATGTCCGGCGAAATGGTGATCGGATCACGCAGCACGCCCGATTCGTAGCGCTTAACGCGCGCCACTTCACGGGCCTGGTCGGCGGGCTTCAGGTTCTTGTGAACGATACCGATACCGCCGGCCTGCGCCATGGCAATGGCAAGGCGGGCTTCCGTCACCGTATCCATGGCAGCGGACAGCAGCGGAATGTTGAGTTCGATCGAACGGGTCAGGCGGGTGCGGAGGGAAACATCCCGGGGCAGGACGGCCGAATAGGCCGGGACGAGCAGCACGTCATCGAATGTGAGTGCTTTCTGGACAAGACGCATAGCGAATCCTCTAGGCGCAAAAGCAGATTATACAGGAATGCAGGATTTGCTGATGCGTTGTTGCAAGTGGTTTGCTATTCTCGGCCACCTTTTTCAACCAGGCATCTGTGGACCATGGGAATCGGCGTGTTGTGCGGCCTGCTAGCCGGCGCATTCTGGGGGATGGTGTTTATCGCCCCCAAGCTGCTGCCGGTATTTTCGCCATGGGAACTGGCGATCGGCAGATACCTGGCCTATGGCCTGGTGGCATGCGTGGCGGCGCTGCCGCTGATGCGGCGCATCGCGCGCAAGCTGACCCGCGCCAACTGCGTGGCGCTGCTGCGGCAGGCCTTTACCGGCAACCTGCTCTATTACGTGCTGCTGGCGTTCGGCGTGCAGCTTGCCGGCGTGGGCCCCACCTCGCTGATCATCGGCATCCTGCCCATCTCGGTCACACTGATGGGCAGGCGTGACCACGGTGCCGTGCCGCTGCGCCGGCTCGTGCTGCCGCTGCTGGTAGTAGCTGCCGGCATCGCCTGCATCAATATCGACCTGTTTGGCGGCGGTGGCGCCGCGCACGGGGCCGCGGCGGCGGACGCCACGATCCGGCCGGTGTGGCAGAAGATCGCCGGGGTGGTCTGCGCGGTGGGTGCGCTGATCTGCTGGACGCTGTACGCCGTGGACAACGCGCGTTACCTGCAGCGCCATCCGCATTTCAGTGGCAACGAGTGGTCCGCTCTGTATGGCCTGTCCACCGGACTGGTGTCGCTGGTGCTGGCGGCAATCGGCTGGGCGGCGTTCGGCGACACCCTGACGGCACCCGGCAATGGCCGCGACTGGCAGTGGTTCTGGACAGTCAATGCGGCCGTGGCGCTGGGAGCGTCGCTAATTGGCAACAATCTCTGGAACATTTCCAGCCGCCGGCTGCCACTGACGCTGTCGGGCCAGATGATCGTATTCGAGACGCTGTTCGCGCTGGCATACGGGTTTGTGTTCGATCACCGCTGGCCAAGGCCACTGGAAATGGCGGCCATCGTGTTGCTGATGGTCGGCGTGGCCTGGTCCGTACGCTTGCATGCGACGGACAAGTCTCAGTAGACTAGCGTTCAATGCCGCAGGGGTCACACCGTTGTCAACCCCACTGGCGTCTAATGCCCACGCAACCCGCTCGACCTGTTCACGCCTTCGCCATGAAACGATCGTCCGCGCTGTACCTGCTGATTGCCGCCAGCCTTGCCATTCCCGGCACCGCCTTCTCCCAGTGGCAATGGAAGGACGCCAATGGCCGCACGGTCTACAGCGACGTTCCGCCGCCGCCATCCATCCCCGAACGCGCGATCCTGTCCGCCCCGGGCCGCATGGCAGGCACCTACCGGCCGATCGAGAACGAGACGGCAAAGGGCGACATCAAGGGTGAGATGAAGGGCGATGGCCGCGCGCCCGCGGGTGCACCGCGCATGCAGGCGGTCAGCGCCAAGGGCAAGTCCGACAAGCCGACCGATTCTGACGAGGCGTTCCGCGAGCGCCGCGATGCCCGCATCAAGGCCGATCTGGACGCCGCTACCAAGGAACGTGAACAACTGGCGCGCGACGAACGGTGCCAGCAGATGCGCAACTACGCCACCGGGCTAAGCGCCGGAGTTCGCGCGTCAAGATCGGGCGCCGACGGCACTCCGGAGCGCCTGAACGATGATCAGCGCGCCGCCGAACTGGCTCGCACGAACGATTCCATCAACCAGCATTGCACCAGCTGATGGCCTGAGGCGCCTGGAACCGGACGGCCCGAGCCCCGGATAATCCAGTTCAGGCGCCCTGCCCGCCTCCACCCCGCCACTTCAAGCCCTCGCGCACACCGGTCGCACGGGTCTTCTGCACCCGCTTGCGGCGCGCCGTCTTGGGATCTGCGGTCAGGATCCGGTAGACCTCCACCCGATCACCTTCGCGCACCACGGTATCGAGCGTCTTGAGCTTGCCGTAGATGCCCACGCGCATCGTGGTGGGATCCACTTCGCGGTACTCGTCGGTCAATCCGCTCGACTGGATCGCCGCGACAATGGTCGTGCCGGCCGGAACATCGACGGACTTCAGGAACGCCGCATCCGGGCGCGCATAGCAAACGGAAACACGCACCGTTGGCAGCGTTTCAGCCTTGCTTGGCATAAACCACCTCTGCGCGTTTGACGAACGCATCGACAAACGTATTGGCAATGACGCTGAAGGCCGGGCCGATGATCTTTTCGAGGAGGATGCTCGAAAACTCGTAATGCAGGTGGAATTCGATCTTGCACGCATCGGCGCGCAGCGGCGTGAACCGCCAGGATCCATTGAAGGTCTTGAAAGGACCGTCGGCGAACGTCATATCGATACGAGTCGGCCGCTCCTGGGTATTGCGCGTGTGAAAGTACTGCTTGATGCCGCTGAAGTGGATATGGATCTTGGCATCGAGCAGCGTATCGGTCTGCTCGAAGACTTCCACGCCACCACACCATGGCAGGAACTTGGGATAGTCCTCCACGCGGGTAACCAGGTCATACATCTGTTCGGCCGAGAAACCGAGCAGGACGGATTTATGGACGTCTGCCATGTATAGGGATTGCCGGTGCCCCCGGGGCTGGGCCGGGCCGGGGCGGTTTGCTAAAATCCGAATTTTAGCCGACAGCCGCGAACACGGCACGCCCGGGTACGCAGGGGCGCCGCCATGTTGCCATGCACACGGCCACCGCACCGCCTGTGCGGCCAAGTCGGACCACATTTAGGAACTCACCTCCCGCATGACGATTGCTGACAACAAGAAGGCCTTTTTCGACTACTTCATAGAAGAACGCTATGAAGCCGGAATCGTGCTGGAGGGCTGGGAAGTCAAGGCGATCCGCGCCAACCGCGTGCAGATCAAGGAAGGCTATGTGGTCATCCGCAACGCCGAAATGTTCCTGATCGGCGCGCATATCAGTCCGCTACAGAGCGCTTCCACGCACGTCAATCCCGATCCGGTACGCACGCGCAAGCTGCTGCTCAACGCCGACGAAATCAAGAAACTGATTGGCAAGGTGGAACAACGCGGCTATACGCTGGTGCCGCTGAACCTGCATTACACGCGCGGCCGCGTCAAATGCGAAATTGGCCTCGGCAAGGGCAAGAAGCAGTTCGACAAACGGGAAACCGAGAAGAATCGCGACTGGCAGCGGGAAAAAGCCCGCTTGATGAAGGGCGACTCGAAAGAGTGACGCAAATACAAAACGGAGGCCACGGCCTCCGTTTTTATTGGATCGTATCGTTGGATCGGTCGCTCCGGAATCAGAGCGCCTTTTCTGCCTTCTGCCCTTTCACGATTTGCAGCGCAGACGCGATCATCGAGCTCATTTCGCCGAGGTTGCCCGGAACGATCAGCGTATTGCCCTGCTTGGCCAGGTTGCCGAACGCCGCCACATATTCCTCGGCCACCTTCAGGTTCACCGCCTCCGAACCGCCGTCGGTGCGAATCGCATGGCCGATCTTCTCGATCGCCTGCGCATTGGCCTCGGCCACAGCCAGAATCGCGGTCGCCTCACCCTGGGCCCGGTTGATCGCGGCCTGCTTCTCGCCCTCGGACTTCTGGATGGCCGCCTCGCGGGCGCCCGATGCCAGATTGATCTGTTCCTGCCGCTTGCCCTCGGACGCCGCGATCAGCGCGCGCTTTTCGCGCTCAGCGGTGATCTGGGCCTGCATCGCATGCAGGATTTCCTTGGGCGGCGTCAGATCCTTGATCTCGTAGCGCAACACCTTGACACCCCAGTTGCCCGCGGCTTCGTCCAGGGCGTTAACGATGCTGTGATTGATGAACTCCCGTTCCTCGAAGGTCTTGTCCAGTTCGAGCTTGCCGATCACCGACCGCAACGTGGTTTGCGACAGCTGCGTGATCGCCACGACGAAGTTGCTCGATCCATAGGACGCCTTCATCGGATCGGTCACCTGGAAATACAGCACGCCATCAACCTGAAGTTGCGTGTTGTCCCTGGTGATGCACACCTGGCTTGGCACATCGAGCGGAATTTCCTTGAGGATGTGCTTGTACGCCACGCGATCGACAAACGGCACCACGATCGAAAGACCCGGCGTCAGCGTCGCGTGGTAGCGCCCCAGACGCTCCAGCACCCACGCGTGCTGCTGGGGCACGATTTTGATGGCCTTGGCGATCAAAACGATCGCGGCAATGAGCAGAATCAGCGGAAACAGACCAAGCTGATAGGCAAGCATGTACAACTCCCGTCAAAAAGGTAGAACAACAACAGCACAGCGGAAAAAAGCGGCAGGCTAGCGCGGGGACACAATCAGCGTGGCGCCACGCACCTCGACAATCCGGTAGCGACCGGGCGCTGGATCGGTACCGGGCGCCAGTTCCACCGTCCAGTCGGCGCCGCGATACGGCACACGGGCACGTCGGAAGGTATCCCAGGCCGACACCTCCAGTTCCTGCCCGATATCGGGATTCACATCGGGATCCGTCGCGGCATCGCGCCGGCGCAGACGGCCGAAACGCGAGCGGCGCAATACGATGATGGCCACCAGCGCCACGAGCGCAGCCGTCACCGTCTGCATTGGCACGTCGACACCCAGCATCGCGGCAATCCCACCGGCTGCGACCCCGACCGCAATCATCAGCAGGTAGAAAGTGCCAGTTGCCATCTCCGCAATGACCAGGACCACTGCTGCTGCGAACCAAACGTAATACTGCGTCATCGCATTCCTTTTCGCGTCAAACCGGCCCGAAAAACAAAAACCCCCGCCAAACACCTACGGCGTCTGCGGGGGCAGTTGGAACACCTGACCGCAGGGCCGGGTCCCACGCGGCATGCCGGCCTGACAGACCGGATGCCGCTAATTCGGGTATCGCTATTGTGACGCGGAATGCCTTAGGAAGCCAGCTGTTGCCACGTTTCCACGACGGAATCAGGATTCAGCGAGATCGACTTGATCCCTTCCTGCACCAGCCATGCGGCGAAATCCGGATGGTCCGAAGGACCTTGACCGCAAATGCCGATGTACTTGTCCAGGCGCAGCGCCGTGGAAATGGCGCGTTGCAGCATGAAACGCACGGCCGGATCGCGTTCGTCGAAATCCTTTGCCAGCAGTTCCATGCCCGAATCGCGGTCCAGGCCCAGCGTCAGCTGCGTCAGGTCGTTCGAGCCGATCGAGAAGCCGTCGAAGAATTGCAGGAATTCCTCGGCCAGGATCGCGTTCGACGGCACTTCGCACATCATGATGACGCGCAGGCCGTTTTCGCCGCGCTTCAGGCCATGCTTGGCCAGCAGTTCGATCACGCGCTCGGCCTGGCCCAGCGTGCGCACGAACGGCACCATGATCTCGACGTTGGTCAGGCCCATTTCATCGCGCACGCGCTTCATGGCCTTGCATTCCATCTCGAACGCCTCGGCGAAGTCGTCGGCGATATAGCGCGATGCGCCACGGAAACCCAGCATCGGGTTTTCCTCGTCCGGCTCATAGCGCGAACCGCCGATCAGCTTCTTGTACTCGTTCGACTTGAAGTCCGACAGACGCACGATCACGGGCTTCGGATAGAACGCCGCACCGATCGTGGCAATACCTTCGGCAAGCTTGTCCACGTAGAACGCACGCGGGCTGGCGTGGCCACGGGCCACCGATTCCACGGCCTTCTTCAGGTCGGCATCGACCTGCGGATAGTCGAGGATCGCCTTCGGGTGAACGCCGATATTGTTGTTGATGATGAATTCCAGGCGGGCCAGGCCGACGCCGTGATTCGGGATCTGCGCAAAGTCGAAAGCCAGTTGCGGATTGCCCACGTTCATCATGATCTTGGTCTCGATCTTGGGCATTTCGCCGCGCTGGACCTCGGTCACTTCGGTTTCGAGCAAACCATCATAGATGCGGCCTTCGTCGCCTTCGGCGCACGACACCGTCACCAGCGTGCCGTCCTTGAGCAGGTCGGTTGCGTCACCGCAGCCAACCACTGCCGGGACGCCCAGTTCACGCGCGATGATCGCGGCGTGGCAGGTACGGCCACCACGGTTCGTGACGATCGCCGCGGCGCGCTTCATCACCGGCTCCCAGTTCGGGTCTGTCATGTCGGCCACCAGCACGTCGCCAGGCTGCACGCGTTCCATCTCCGACGGGTCGTTGATCACGCGCACCGGACCGGTACCGATCTTCTGGCCAATCGCACGACCGCTGGTCAGCACGGCCGACGTACCCTTCAGCTTGAAGCGCTGCTCGGCCTTGCCGGCAGCCTGGCTCTTCACGGTTTCCGGACGGGCCTGCAGGATATAGATCTTGCCGTCCTTGCCATCCTTGCCCCACTCGATGTCCATCGGGCGGCCGTAGTGCTTCTCGATGATCATCGCGTAGCGGGACAGTTCGCTCACGTCCTCGTCGCTGATCGAATAGCGGTTGCGCAGTTCGGGCGGCACGTCCACAGTCTTCACGCGGCCGGCTTCACCGGGCTTCGTGAATTCCATCTTGATCAGCTTCGAGCCAATCGAACGGCGGATGATCGGGTACTTGCCAGCTTGCAGTGTCGGCTTGAACACGTAGAACTCGTCCGGGTTCACGGCGCCCTGCACCACCGTCTCGCCCAGGCCGTAGCTCGACGTGATGAACACCACGTCCGGGAAGCCCGATTCCGTATCGATCGTGAACATCACGCCCGACGAGGCCAGGTCCGAACGCACCATGCGCTGCACGCCAGCCGACAGGGCCACGACGTCGTGCGCGAAGCCCTTGTGCACTCGATAGGAAATGGCGCGGTCGTTGTAGAGCGACGCGAAAACCTGCTTGATCTTGTCGAGGATGTCGTCGATGCCGCTGACGTTGAGGTACGACTCCTGCTGGCCGGCGAACGAAGCGTCGGGCAGATCCTCGGCGGTAGCCGACGAGCGCACGGCAAACGATGCCTCGGCGCCTTCGCGCGCGGAAACGCGGGCGTAGTGCTCGCGGATCTCGGCTTCGAGACGCGGCTGGAACGGCGCGGTGGCCACCCAGCTACGGATTTCGGCGCCGGCTTCGGCCAGTGCCTTCACGTCGTCGACGTTCAGCGTCTTCAGGCGCGCCGAAATGCGTGCCGTCAGGTTGTTGTGCTCGAGGAAATCACGGAATGCCAGCGCGGTGGTGGCGAAACCGCCGGGAACGCGGACGCCGGCGCCTGCCAGTTGCGAGATCATCTCGCCAAGCGAGGAGTTCTTGCCGCCGACGGTTTCCACGTCCTGCATGCGCAGCTCTTCAAACGGCAGCACGTAGGCGCCGTTATCTACCTGGTTGGTCATAAAAGCCTCAAAACAAAGTAAGAAATCTTTTGCACCGACCGGTATGTTGTAGATGTTCTGTCCCCGGCGGATCGCTTGGCTGAGCAATTCCACTTGTCATCGGATGCTTCCGATGTTGCGCCGCACATTGTCGACAATCCGGCTGCAGATCGTTGTCTGAGCGTGATTGGCGGAATTGCTTAGCCAAAAGATCGCCGCTATTCTACCGTGCCGCACCGCACTTTCGCTAAGCGGCTGCCCCAAATAAATTGTTCAGACATGTCCCTGCCCGAAGCGCCTGACGCATCGCAATCCGCGCTGGTCCAGACCTCCCAGACCCCCTCTTCCCCGGCCAGCAGCCAGCCCGCGGCCTCGAACGCAGCCGATCGTCCTGCCGTGCGCACGGTCTTCATTGTGTCCGATGGTACGGGTATCACGGCCGAGACCTTCAGCCACTCGATCCTGGCCCAGTTCGAAATGCGCTTTCGCAAGGTGCGCATGCCGTTCGTGGATACGCCGGAAAAGGCACATGTCGCCGTCAGCAAGATCAACGAGGCGTTCTACAACGAGGGCGTGCCGCCCATCGTCTTCACCACGCTGGTCAACCAGGAATCGAACAAGGCGATACGCCGGGCCAAGGCAATGATTCTGGACATGTTCCAGACATTCATCGAGCCACTGGAAAAGGAACTGGGGCTGAAGTCCACCCATGCGATCGGCCGCTTCCACCAGAATGCGGATACGGAAGCCTACAAGAATCGCATCGAGGCCATCAATTTTTCGTTGGCACATGATGACGGCCAGTCACATAAGAACCTGCAGGAAGCCGATGTGATCCTGGTCGGTGTGTCGCGCAGCGGCAAGACGCCAACCAGCCTCTACCTGGCCATGCAGTACGGCCTCAAGGCCGCCAACTATCCGCTGATTCCCGACGACTTCGAGCGCGGCCGCCTGCCTTCGGCGCTGTATGCCTTCAAGCCCAAGATTTTCGGCCTGTCGATCGATCCGCAGCGCCTGACCGAAATCCGCAATGAACGCCGCCCGGGCAGCAAGTACGCAGCGCTGGAAAACTGCCGCTATGAGGTCAACGAGGCGGAAGCGATGATGCGCCGCGAAGGCATCAAGTGGCTGTCGTCCACCCACAAGTCCATCGAGGAGATCGCCACCACGATCCTCCAGGAAATCAAGATGGACCGCGACAACTACTAACGCGCGGACGATTTTGAGAATCGTCCTCTTTGCAGGCGATGGCTGGCGGTGAAAGATGACGTCATCGACGTTTCCTTCCGGGACCCATGACCATCGCCATGACCGCAGACAATTTCCCCCAGCCGCCTGAGCCCCGGCGGCCAGCAGGCATCCGGCGCGCCCTCGACACTTCCAGGCGATATGACTGGCGAAATGCCGCCACCATCTTCGGTGCGGTATTTATCTCGCTGACCGGCGTTTTCGCTGTTGTTGACTATTCGGCGAGCCAGTCCGACCGGACACACGATAACTTCGACTATCGCTTCGATCTCGTGGATCAGCGCTTGGACCTCGTGGACCAGCGATTCAAGATGGTGGATCAACGGTTCGATGCCATCGACAGGAAGTTCGAGGCAGTGGACAGGAAATTTGAAGCCGTGACCCAGCGGCTGGACAAGCTGGACGCGAAGATCGATACAAAATTCGACAAATTGTCCGATCTTCTGCTCACGCTGATCGAGCAGAAGGCGACCACCGATTCCGCTGCCAGCAATGCCAGGGGAGGTCGATCCCGCTAGCGGGATCGAGCGGATACCAGCCTCAGGATGCGCGTCGCTGCCGTACCGCCTCGAACAGGCACACGGCAGTGGCTGCCGCTACGTTGAGCGATTCCAAACCACCGGGTTGAGGAATGCCGACCGTACGCGACACCCGCGCCATCCAGTCCGGGCTGACCCCCGCCCCTTCGTTGCCAACCACCCAGCCAATCGGCTGCCGCAGATCGGTGTCGAACACAGCGGCGTCGGCATGAGAGGACGTCGCCAGCAGCGGCACGGCCAACCGGGATTCGAGCATCTCCAGCGTGCAATGTTCGACGATGTTCAGATGGAAATTCGCGCCCATGCCGGCACGCAACGTCTTGACCGACCACGCGAAGGCACAGCCCGTTATCAGGAAGGCATGCGGAATGCCTGCGGCAGCTGCGCTGCGGAGGATGGAGCCAACGTTGCCGGCATCCTGTACGCCATCCAGGATGACGCAATCGGTCTCGATCCGGGAAGGAAGATGGCCAGCCGGCGTATCGATGACGAACAGCAGATCGATCCCGTTCGCGACGTTGCTGATCTGGCTGAACAGTGAATCAGCCAGCACCACCACACGCTCGGGCTCGACCTGGTCCAGCAACGGCCGGATTTCCGTGTGGTCGTAGTGACGTTCGCCGATCACGCAGGAAACTGGCTGCCCCAGGGCCGCGATGTAGGCCTGTGCCAGGTGCACGCCGTCCAGCACGGATTGTCCGGCCTTGCGCCGTTGGTGCGTGGACCCGACCAGGGCCTTCAGATGCTTGAAAAGCGCGTTGTCGCGCGAAGTGACGTGCTTCAAGGAAGTGTCTTAGAAAGGCGGCGTTTCCTTGGCCAGGCCGCTCATGCGTTCCAGCGCGATACGAACCGGCGCGAACGACCTGCGATGATGCGGCGTGGGACCATGTTGATTCAGTGCCGCGAAATGCTGAGGCGTCGGATAGCCAAAATGCGAGTCGAAGCCGTACTCGGGATATTGCTCGTGTAGTTCCAGCAGATTGCGGTCGCGCGCCACCTTCGCCAGGATCGATGCCGCCGAGATGGCTCGCACCTTGGCATCGCCCTTGACGATCGCTTCCACCGGAAACGCCACCTGAGGGCAACGGTTGCCGTCGACCTGCACGAGGTCCGGGATCACGCCGCTGGCAGCCAGCCCCTGGACAGCACGCTGCATGGCAAGCATCGACGCATGGAGGATATTGATCGAGTCGATTTCCTCCACGGTCGCGAATGCGATGTGCCAGCCAAGCGCCCGTTCACAGATGCGATCGAACAATACCTCGCGCTTTTCGGCCTTCAGGATCTTCGAATCCGCAAGACCACGGATCTGGCGGTCGGGATTCAGCACGACAGCCGCGGCGTAAACGGGGCCGGCCAGAGGTCCACGCCCGGCCTCGTCCACACCGCACAAGCGCTGGACCACGGCGACGGTCTGCGTCAGGTCCAGCCCGAGCTGTGGCGACGTTTTCCTGTCGGAAGCCATCAAGCGACTCCCCGGCTATGCATCAGGTCCGCAACCACGCCCGATGCCAGCCTCGCGGTATCGCGCTTCAGGGTTTCGTGCATGGTCGTGAAATGTTCGCGCAGGAACGCAATATTGCCTTCGTCGTTGAGCTGCAGCAGCGTTTCGCGCGCCAACGCCTCGGGCGTGGCATCGTCCTGCAGCAGTTCGGGCACCACGAAGCGCCCTGACAGAATATTAGGCAGCCCCACGTACGGCAGATACCCCTGCCGCTTCATGATCTGCGCGGTCAGCCAGGGCACCTTGTACGAGATCACCATCGGCTTCTTGTACAGGGCGGCTTCCAGCGTGGCCGTTCCGCTGGCCAGCAGCACCACGTCCGCCGATTCCATGGCCAGATGCGACTGACCGTCCACAATCGTGAGATCGATTTCCGGGTGTTGCGCGTGCAGTTCCTCGACAATCGCGTGCAACGACGCGTTGGCGGCAGGCAGCACGAATGCCAGGTTGCCGTCCATGCGATGCATGCGCGCCATGGCCTCGAAGAACGTAGCGCCCAGGTTGCGCACTTCGGACTGCCGGCTTCCGGGCAAGACCGCCACGATGCGCTTGCCCTCGGGCAATCCCAGCTTCGCGCGGGCTCCCGCCACATCGGGCACCATCGGAATCACGTCAGCCAGCGGATGTCCAACGTAGGTCGCGGGAATCCCGGCCTTGGCGTAGATTTCCGGCTCGAACGGGAAGAGGCAAAGAATGTGGTCCACCGCGCGCGCGATGGTACGAATCCGCCCCCCGCGCCACGCCCAGATCGACGGGCTGACAAAGTGCACGACAGGGATGCCGGCGCGGCGCAGCGGCACTTCGAGACCGAAATTGAAATCCGGTGCATCCACGCCGATGAAACACAGGGGCGGATGCGCCAGCAGCTTTTCGCGGATCGCCCGGCGCGTGGCCAGGATCTCGCGCAGGGATCCCAGAACTTCCACGTAGCCGTTGACCGACAGGGTTTCCATCGGCCAGTGCGAGACGAAGCCCTGGGCCATCATGCGGCGCCCGCCAATGCCGGCATAGTCCACCGACTCGCCGAGCCGCGCGTGTAGTCCTTCCAGCAACAGCGATGCGAGCAGATCGCCAGAGGCCTCTCCGGCCACCATGGCGATCGTGCCACGCTTGTTCACATGGGCGTCCGCTTCTGCGGGACGCGCGGCCTGCATGGCTGCCTCGACCATGTCCGGCAAGCTGCTAGCGCACGATGCCGCGCTGGGTTGCGGCGAGGAAATCGACAAAAGCCTGCAACGGCACGGCAGTGCCAGCATCCGATTGGCCAAGCAAGGCCGCCATCTCGCTACGTGCGTCGTCGAAGCTCAGGTCAGATTTGTACAGCAGCTTGTACGCCTGACGCAGCACGGCGATTTGTGCCGCATCGAAACCACGGCGACGCAGACCCTCGACGTTGATGCCATGCGGCGTGGCCTTGTTGCCGTTCTTGTCGCTGGCAGCGATCACGAACGGCGGCACGTCCTGGACCAGCGCCGACGCGCCGCCCAGCATTGCGTGGGCGCCAATGCGCACGAACTGGTGCACGCCGCTCATGCCGCCAAGAATCGCCCAGTCACCCACTTCCACGTGGCCGGCGATCTGCGCATTGCTCGAAAACACCGTGTGGTTCCCCACGTGGCAATCGTGCGCGATATGCACGTACGCCATGATCCAGTTATCACTGCCGATGCTCGTCAGGCCCTTGTCCTGCACGGTACCGGTGTGGATCGTGGTGAATTCACGAATCGTATTGCGGTCGCCAATTTCGAGCCGGGTGGGCTCATTGGCATATTTCATGTCCTGCGGCACCCCGCCCACCGAGGCGTACGGCCCGATGCGATTGCCTTCGCCGATCGTGGTATGCCCCTCTACCGTCGTGTGGGCACCGACCCGTGTGCCGCTGCCAATCCGCACGTTCGGACCCACGATCGAGAACGGGCCGACTTCCACATCGGCGGCGAGTTCAGCCTTCGGGTCGACAAGTGCGGTGGGATGGATTTGCGTCATACGTACTGTCCTGTGCTTTCAGTTCTGCTCGGTATCGGAAGATCAGGCCTCGGCCTGCTTGACCGTGCACATCAGCTCGGCCTCGCAGGCAACCTCGCCATCGACGGTGGCGCTGGCCTTGAACTTCCAGATGCCGCGGATGTAGCGTTCCACGGTGACGTTCAGATGCAGCTGGTCGCCGGGATACACCACGCGCTTGAAGCGGGCGCCGTCGATGCCGACGAAGTAGTACAGCGCGCCTTCCTTGCGCTCCATGTCGGCGCCAAAGGTCAGCAGGCCGGCAGACTGCGCCAGCGCTTCGAGAATCATGACACCCGGCATCACCGGTTGTTCCGGAAAGTGACCCATGAAGTACGGCTCGTTGATCGTCACGTTCTTCAGGGTCTTGATGCGCTTCTGCGGTTCGAACTCGAGCACGCGGTCGACCAGCAGGATCGGGTACCGATGCGGCAGCAGCTTCAGGATCTTGCGGATGTCGATATCGGAGGCTGTCATGATTATTTCTCTTCGTCTTGTTTGCTATTGGCCCCGGCGGACTCGCCGCGCAGCCGGCGTTCCAGTTGCACCACGCGTTCACGCAGCTTCGACAGGCCGCGCACGATGGCCGCATTGCGTTCCCATTCGCCATGCGACGTGAACGGGAACACGCTGGTGAAATGCCCACCGGGTTTTGTAATCGATTTGGTAATCGACGTACCGCCGGACACTGTGGTCCGGTCGGCGATATTCAAATGGCCGGAAAAATTCGCCGCACCGCCGATCACGCAGAATTTGCCGATCTTGGTACTGCCCGACACCGCCGCCGTCCCGGCAATCACGGTATGGGCGCCCACGTGCACGTTGTGGGCGATCTGCACCTGGTTGTCGATCTTGCAGCCGTCCTCGATCACGGTATCGGCCATCGCACCGCGATCCACGCAGGTATTGGCGCCGATTTCCACGTCGTTGCCCAGCACCGCACGCCCCACCTGTGGAATCTTGACGTACTCGACCCCGGCCGGCCCGATATCGGGCGCGAAGCCAAAACCGTCCGCCCCGATCACCGCCCCGCTGTGCAGGATATTGCGCGCACCCACCACGCAACGATGATAGACAGAAACATTGGCGTAGATGAGCGTATCTTCACCGATCTGCGCGCCTGCGCCGATAAAGGCATTTGCCAGGATGCGCACGCGCTCGCCCAGCCGTGCCCCGGCTTCGATCACGACGTTCGGACCGATAAAGCAGGATGCCGGCACCACGGCGTCCGGCGCCACGGTAGCCCGCGCATCGATGCCGTTTCGCGGATCGGCATTGGCTACACGGTCGAACCGTTGTGCCACGCGGGCAAAGCAGACGTACGGATTGCGCGCCACCAGCCAGTTGCGGCCATCGGCCTGGCCATCCGCGCGGACGCGCTCCAGATCCGCCGGCGACACGATGATGGCGCCGGCCTTCGACGCCAGCGCCTGAGTCAGGTAAAGCGGATTGGACAGAAACGACAGGTCGCCGGGGCCGGCCTGGTCGAGCGGCGCCAGGCCGC
This sequence comes from Cupriavidus pauculus, assembly GCF_022179805.1. Classification (GTDB taxonomy): domain Bacteria; phylum Pseudomonadota; class Gammaproteobacteria; order Burkholderiales; family Burkholderiaceae; genus Cupriavidus; species Cupriavidus pauculus_E. The sequence continues at coordinate 130,798 of NZ_BPUO01000006.1, forward strand.
TGACGGCCAGGTCGGGATCACCCACAACCTGCGCGCCGTTCTCGGTGGCGAGCTGACCCAGTGTGGGTGTCTGCATGGCGGTACTTCCTTGAAAAAATCGTAGCGGAGCGCGAGCGCCCGCTGCTTACTTGCCCGAGCCGGCGTTCAGCGCCTTCATCACGTCGTCCGTGATGTCGATGCGCGGATTGACGTAGACCGCTTCCTGCACGATCAGGTCGTACTTGCGCTGCTCGGCGATCGAGCGGATCACGCGATTGGCGCGCTCCAGAACCTGGGCCAGCTCCTCGTTACGGCGCTGGTTCAGGTCTTCGCGGAACTCGCGCTGCTTGCGCTGGAATTCCCGGTCGAGGTCGGCCACTTCGCGCTGGCGGCGCTGGCGGTCGGCATCGGCCAGCACGGCCGTATCCTTGTCGAGCTTGTCAGCCATGGCCTTGATCTTCTGGGCCATGTCCTGCAATTCACGGTCGCGCTTGGAGAACTCCTGCTCGAGCTTGACCTGCGCCGCCTTGGCGGGCTGCGAGTCACGCAGGATACGCTCCGAGTTTACCGCGGCAATACGCGCCTCCTGAGCCATCGCCGGGGCCGCCGCGCAAAGGGCCGCCGCGGCCAGCGCGGCCGCGCTCAGGGATTTGATCAGTGGAGTGTGGAGTTTCATCAAACAGAATCCTTTGTGGGGATCAGAATGCAGTACCAATCTGGAACTGGAAGCGCTGAACGCGATCGTTGTCGTCCTTCTTCAGCGGGAAGCCCATGCTGACCTTCAGCGGGCCGATCGGCGACAGCCACGACATACCGAAACCGGTCGAGTACTTCAGGTCGCTCACCGTGATCGGCGCGCCTTCCTGGTACACGTTACCAAAGTCGAAGAACGTGAACAGACGCAGCGTACGGTCAACGCCCGAACCCGGCAGCGGGAACACGAATTCCACGTTACCGATCAGCTTCGAGGCACCACCCACCGGGTTGCCGTTCTGGTCCTTCGGACCCAGCGTGCTGGTCTGGTAGCCACGGACCGAGCCGATACCGCCCGCGTAGAAGTACTTGAACACCGGGAACGGCGTGTCGCCGTAACCGTGACCATAGGCCACCTCACCGTTGAACGCCAGCGTGAAGGCCTTCGACAGCGGGTAGAAATACTGTTGCTGGAAGCTGGCGCGATAGTACTGCGTATCGCCGCCCGGCACGCCGACTTCAAGGTTGGCCTGGGTGTAGGGGCCCTTGGTCGGAATCAGCGCACTGTCGCGACGGTCGCGCGCCCAGCCGATCGTGAACGGGAAGTTGTTGATCGGGTCGCCGCTGGCCTTGCCAATCTTCTGCAGCCACGCCGTGTACTGGCTCGGCGTATTGACCGAGGTATAGACCTGGGTACGTTCGTATCCGATACCGAAGAACACCGTATCGTTCTCGGAGAACGGCACGCCGAACTTGAAGCCGCCGCCGGTCGAGACGATCTTGTAGTCCTGGTCACCCGTGTAGTACAGCGGGCGGGACGTACGGTAGTAGATATCGGTCGACCGGCTGATGCCGTCCACCGTGAAATACGGGTCGTACTGCGTCAGGGCAATCGTCCGGAACGACTTGGCCGTGTTCACATCGAGGCCCAGGCTGGTACCGGAACCGAACACGTTGTCCTGGCGGAGACCGGCCTGCAGCACGAGCTTGTCGGTCGACGAGAAGCCGAGACCCAGGCTGATCTGGCCGGTCGGCTTCTCCGTCACGTTCACGTTCACGTCAACCTGGTCGGGCGCACCCGCCACGTCTTCGGTCGTGATGTTGGTGTCGGTGAAGTAACCGGTACGGTTGATACGTGCCTGCGACTGCGTGAGCTTCTCGCTGTCGAACCACGAGCTTTCCATCTGGCGCATTTCGCGGCGCACCACTTCGTCGCGCGTCTTGCTGTTGCCCACCACGTTCACGCGGCGCACGTAGACACGGCGGCCCGGATCGACCATCAGCGTCAGCGCGACTTCGCGCTTTTCCTTGTCGATCTGCGGTTGCGGGTTGATCGTGGTGAAGGCGTAGCCGTAGGTGCCCAGCAGGTCGGTGATCGCCTTGGTGCTGGCCGTCAGCTTCTCGGACGAGAAAATATCGCCCTTCTTCAGCTGCAGCAGCTTCTGCATCTCGTCCTGCTTGCCCAGCAACTCGCCGGCCAGGCGGATGTCGGACACCTTGAACTGCTCGCCTTCGCTGATGTTCAGCGTCAGGTAGATGTCCTTCTTGTCCGGCGTGATCGATACCTGGGTGGATTCGATCTGGAATTCCAGATAGCCACGGTTCAGGTAGTACGAACGCAGCGCTTCCAGGTCAGCCGTCAGCTTCTGCTTGGAATACAGGTCGTTCTTGGTGTACCAGGACAGCCAGTTCGGCGTGGAAAGCTGCATTTCGTCGCGCAGCGTGCTTTCCTTGAAAGCCTTGTTGCCGACGATATTGATCTGGCGGATCTTGGCGACCGGGCCTTCCTCGACGTTGAACACCACGGACACGCGATTGCGGTCCACGGGGGTCACCGTGGTCTGGACCTCGGCGGCGTAGTAGCCGCGCGCCACGTACTGGCGCTTGAGTTCCTGCTCGGCCTTGTCGATCAGCGCCTTGTCGTAGTAGCGCGCCTCGGCCACGCCCACGGCACGCAGCGAGCGGCGCAGGGTGTCCTTGTCGAATTCCTTGATGCCGACGAACTCGAGCTGGGAAATCGCCGGGCGTTCTTCAACCTGCACGACCAGCACGCCGTCCTCGGCGCGGATCTGCACGTCCTTGAAAAAGCCGGTATTGTAGAGCGCACGGATGGCATCGGCGCCCTTGTCGTCGGTGAAGGTCTCGCCGACACGCACGGGAAGGTAGCCAAAGACGGTACCCGGTTCCACGCGCTGCAGGCCTTCAACGCGAATATCCTTGACCACAAACGGATCTGCGGCCCAGCCCGCCGGGCTCCAGGCCGCAATAATGGCACTCGTCAGCAAGCCTAGCGAGATGCGCTTATTTCTGATCAAAGTCGATCCCCTCTTCCTCATCGATTTCATGCAGGGTGTTGGCTCCAGCGCCGATTGCAGCTACGCCTGACAATACCGGCACGACTGATCCCTCCCGACGGGGAAACTCCCCCCGGGATACGACCGCCCCCGTCCGACTGGCATTTCCGGCTGCGCGAACCTAGCCGCGCGCAAGAAACAGTCGGCTGACGTCATTGAACAAAGCGAGTGAGGTCAGGAGCAAGATGCACGCGATGCCGACCTTCTGCAGCATCGCTTGCCAGTGGTCTGGTACAGGCCTGCCAGTCAAAAATTCCACGCAATAATACAGCAAATGCCCCCCATCCAGCACCGGAATAGGTAACAAATTCAGTACACCGAGGCTGACGCTGACCAGCGCCAGGAAGCTCACGAATGGCTGCCAACCCATATTCGCGGCACGGCCGGCATAATCGGCAACCGTCAGCGGCCCGCTCAGATTCTGGAGCGATGCCTGGCCGACGAGCATTTTCCCGAGCAGCTTCAGCGACAGCGTGCTGGTGCTCCAGACCTGGTCGGCCGCGCGTGCCAGCGCCTGCGTAAACGGGTAGCGCACGACGTCGGTCTGCACGGCCTGGTTCAGCGCGGCGCCCAGCTTGCCCACCATCGGCGCCGGTTCGCCGTCCGCGCCAGCCTTGCCGCCGGGCGCGGCATCGAGCTTCACTGTCACGTCCAGACGCTGGCCGGCCCGTTCGATGCCGAGCGTGACGTCCTGGCCGGGCTTTGCCCGCACACCGCGAATCAGTTCACCGGCCTGGGTCAATGGCTGTCCCTGCCAGGCCACGACCTTGTCGCCCGCCCGCAGGTCAGCCCGCTGGGCAGCCGAATCCGGGACGATCTCGGTGATGGTCACAGGCCCGCCCTTCAGGGCCAGGCCCAGGGTGGCCAGGGGGTCCAGTTCCGGATTTCCTCCGGTATCGGGCAGGCGGCCCAGCGCGATATCGCGTTCGGCGCCATCCGTGCCCCGCACTCGCAGCACCGCCCGCGCGTCGCCGAAACCTTGCGCGAAAACGGCCATGCGCAAGTCATTCCAGGAGCGGACAGGCTCGGTCTGATCGTTGGCGGTCAGCGACAGCACGCGGTCGCCGTCGCGCACCCCTGCCTGCGCCGCCACGGTATTGGCGACGGGCGTGGCCAGAACCGGCACCGGCTCCCGCATGCCGCCCGCGAACAGGACGAGGTACAGGGCGATGGCCAGCGCGAAGTTGGCCAGCGGGCCGGCAGCCACAATGATGAAACGCTTGCCGACCGGCTGGCGATTGAACGCACGCGGCAGTTCGGCCGCGTCGATGGGCGGATCCGTCTCGGGATCGCGCTCCCGCTCGTCGAGCATCTTGACGTAACCGCCCAGCGGAATGGCGGCCAGGGTCCATTCGGTGCGGTCGCGGCCACGGCTGACCCAGCGGGCCAGCGGCCGGCCAAAGCCGATCGAGAACCGCAGGACCTTGACGCCGCATGCGCGCGCCGCCAGGTAGTGCCCCATCTCATGCACGAAGATCAGGATGCAGAGGGCGACAATGAACGCAATTACGGTTTGCATGGCAAATCACCCCTTTCCAGATCCGGCCCCGGCCACGATCATGATGCCAGTCAGTGGCGGGCCAATTGTTTCAGCAGCGCCTGGGCGGCGTCACGCGCCGCGCCGTCGGCCGCCAGCACACCCTCGAGCGATCCGGCTTCGCCTTCGGCCGGCTGCTCCAGCACCGCAGCCACCACACGGGCGATATCCGTAAACCGGATACTACCGGCCAGGAAGGCTTCCACGGCTACCTCGTTTGCGGCATTCAGCACGGCAGGCGCAACACCGCCCGCACGCAATGCATCAAAGGCTAACCCCAGGCAGGGAAAGCGCCCAAGGTCCGGCGTCTCAAAATGCAGTCCGCCGGCCAGCGTCAGATCAAGCGGCGTGACACCCGAGTCGATACGCTCGGGATAGGCCATGCCGTAGGCGATCGGCGTGCGCATGTCGGGGTTGCCAAGCTGCGCCAGCACCGACCCGTCGGCATAGGCCACCATCGAATGCACGATGCTTTGCGGATGAATCAGTACCTCGATACGGTCCGCCGGGGCGCCAAACAGCCAGTGCGCCTCGATAACCTCGAGTCCCTTGTTCATCATCGTGGCCGAATCGACCGATATCTTGCGCCCCATCACCCACTTCGGATGTGCGCAGGCCTGGTCGGGCGTGATGTCATGCAGCGTCGACGGATCGCGGGTGCGGAAGGGTCCGCCCGACGCCGTCAGCAGCACTTTCGACACCCCCGCGCCATAGCGCGGATCGCTGGTCGGCAGGCATTGGAAAATGGCGTTGTGTTCGCTGTCGATGGGCAGGAGCGTGGCGCCATGCTGGTGCACCGCATCCATGAAGATGTCGCCCGACATCACCAGCGATTCCTTGTTTGCCAGTAGCACGCGCTTGCCCGCGCGCGCCGCCGCCAGCGACGAGCGCAGGCCCGCCGCCCCGACGATGGCCGCCATCACGGCATCGGTGCCGGCGCCGGAGGCAATCGACTCCAGCGCTTCCGGTCCGTAGCTGACCTCGGTAGCGACACCCGCGGCGCGCAGCTTGCCTTCCAGTTCGCGTGCCGCGTCGGCCGAACCCACCACGGCCCGGGCCGGGCGGAACTCGGCGCAGGCGGCAGCCAGCTTGTCCACCTGACGATGGGCGCTGAGCGCATGTACCGTGTAGCGGTCCGGATGGCGCCGTACCACGTCCAGCGTGCTTTCGCCGATGGAGCCCGTGGCGCCCAGAATCGTAATCCGTTGCATATAACCAGAAGAATTCAGTTGTGATCAGACCCAGGCCAGCAGCAGCGCCGCCAGCGGAAACACCGGAATCAGCGCGTCGATGCGGTCCAGGACGCCACCGTGGCCAGGCAGCAGCCGGCTGCTGTCCTTGATGCCAACCTGGCGCTTGAGCAGCGATTCAAAGAGATCGCCCACCACGCTGGCAGCCACCAGCAACGTCGTGAGCACGGCCAGCAGGCCAAGCCCACCCTTGTCGGCCACCAGCGAATACCAGGTCGGGGCAAAGGCGTGCGTTGCCGCCAGGCCCAGCGCGACGATCATCGCCAGCAGCCAGCCACCGATCGCGCCCTCCCAGGACTTGCCCGGGCTGATGGACGGTGCCAGCTTGCGCTTGCCGATGGCCTTGCCGACAAAGTAGGCGCCGATGTCCGCGGCCCATACCAGCACGGCGGCGGTCAGCAGCACGCCAACGCCGGCGGCACGCAGCACCATCACCGCATGGCCGAAAGCCGGCAGCATGATCAGCCCGAGCACGGCGCCCAGCGCAGTGAAACCCGGCGTCGCCTTGCGCACGCCACGTGCCAGCAACAGCAGCGCCACGCCCCACGCCACCAGCGAAGCCTCAAGCAGCCAGTCGATCGCGAATCCGGACGGCGCCAGATGCCAGGCCAGCAGCGCCAGCAGGCACACCACGGCATAAATATAGGGCCACGGACGCGGCAGGCCGATCAGGCGGCCGAATTCCCAGCCGCCCAGCAGCACGATGACCGCCACCAGTACCGCCAGCGCCGTCGGCGGCGCCAGGAACAGGATCGGCAGGATCAACAGCAACAGGCATACAGCGGTGATAACGCGGGTAAGAAGCATGCGGCTGCGGTTCCCGTGGAGGTGTGAAGGTGCGGCCTGGCTCAGGCCGTTCCCGAGAGGCCAGGCGCCACCAGCTGGGCACTGGTCCGGCCGAAGCGTCGTTCGCGCTGGCGGTACGACGCGAAGGCCTTGTCGAGCTCGGCGGCGTCGAAGTCGGGCCAGTACGTATCGGTGAAATACAGCTCGCTATAGGCAAGCTGCCAAAGCAGGAAATTGCTGATGCGCTGCTCGCCGCCGGTACGGATGAAAAGGTCCGGCTCGGGGGCGTATGCCATCGCCAGGTGTGGCGCCAGCAGCGATTCGTCGATCGACTCGGTGTCGAGCATCGGCGAACGCGCAAGCATCTTGCGCATGGCCTGCAGCAAGTCCCACCGGCCGCCATAGTTGGCGGCGATGGTGACCGTCAGGCCGGTATTGCTGGCCGTGCGGGCCTCGGCATCCTTGATCAACTGCTGGATCCGCGGGCTGAAGCGCCCAAGATCGCCCACCACGCGCAGACGGATGTTGTTGGCGTGCATCTTGACCACCTCGCGGCGCAGGGCGGTCATGAACAGGCGCATCAGGAACGACACTTCGTCCGCCGGGCGCCGCCAGTTCTCGGAACTGAATGCGAACAGCGTCAGGTACTGCACGCCGCGCGCGGCGCAAGCCTGCACGATCTCGCGCACGGTATCCAGGCCACGCGTGTGGCCGGCCACTCGGGGCAGATGACGCTGCGTTGCCCAACGTCCGTTGCCATCCATGATGATGGCAACGTGCCGTGGCACATAGGTGGTATCGGGAACGCCAAGCGTCGAACTGATATGCTGCATGGATTCGCGGACGGTATGCGACTACGCCGGCGGTTGCCCGCCGGGGCGGCCTTACACCGTCATGATCTCCTTCTCTTTCTCGGCGACGAGCTTGTCGATCTCGCTGACGTACTTGTCCGTCAGCTTCTGGACGTCATCAGCGCCACGGCGCTCGTCGTCTTCCGAGATGGTCTTGTCCTTGACGAGCTTCTTGAATTGCTCGTTGGCGTCACGGCGCAGGTTGCGCACCGCCACCTTGGCGCCTTCGGCCTCGCTCTTCACCACCTTGATCAGCTCCTTGCGGCGCTCTTCGGTCAGTGCGGGCATCGGCACGCGGATGACGTCACCCATCGTGGCGGGATTCAGGCCCAGGTCGGCGTCGCGAATTGCCTTTTCGACGGCCTGCACCATCTTCTTTTCCCACGGTTGCACCGTGATCGTGCGGGCATCGCCCAGGCCAACATTGGCGACCTGGCTGATCGGCACCGGCGAACCGTAGTAGTCCACCTGGACGTGGTCGAGCAGGCCGGTATGCGCACGGCCGGTACGGATCTTGGCCAGATCGGCCCTGAAGGCTTCGATCGACTTCTGCATCTTTTGCTCGGCGCTCTTCTTTGTGTCGGCGACGGTCATGTTTACCTCCGGAAAACAGCCAGACAGGATCCCGCCTGGCGGGATCGAAAATGGGACATTCTACTCTGAGGCCGGGCCACATCAGCATTCCGATGTGGCCCAGGACACTCAAACGTGAACCAGCGTACCTTCGTCCTCACCCAGGATGACGCGCTTCAGCGCGCCGGGCTTCACGATCGAAAACACCTTGATCGGGAGCTTCTGGTCACGGCACAGCGCAAAGGCCGTGGCATCCATGACCTGCAGGTTGCGGGAAATGGCTTCGTCGAACGTAATCGTCGTGTAGCGGGTGGCGCTGGGATCCTTCTTCGGATCGGCCGTATAGACGCCGTCCACCTTGGTGGCCTTGAGCACGATCTCAGCGCCGATTTCCGAGCCACGCAGCGCGGCGGCGGTATCGGTCGTGAAGAACGGATTGCCGGTACCGGCGGCGAAGATCACCACCTTGCCTTCCTCGAGTTGACGGATGGCACGCGGGCGAATATAGGGCTCGACAACCTGGTCCATGCGCAGCGCGGACTGCACACGGCCTTCGATGTTGGCGTGGCGCATGGCGTCCTGCAGCGCCAGGGCATTCATCATGGTGGCCAGCATGCCCATGTAGTCGGCCGTGGCACGGTCCATGCCGGCAGCCCCGCCGGCCACGCCGCGGAAGATGTTGCCGCCGCCGATGACAACCGCGACCTGGATACCCAGCTTCACGATTTCGGCAATGTCATTGACCATGCCTTCGATGGTGGACCGGTTGATGCCAAAGGCATCGTCGCCCATGAGGGCTTCACCGGACAGTTTCAGAAGGACGCGCTTGTAGGCTGGCATGTTCACCCTCGGGCAGGTTCTAGATCGCTCGTTTGAACGGATGGATGGGCGCGGGCGGCACGACACAACTGCGCACCGGCCGCGCATGAATTTGGATTGCTTGACAGCTGGAAAGCCGGTTTTCGCCGTCATCTGCCGGCATCACCCCTTCAAAATGGGCGCTAATGGCAGGTGACTGCGAAAACTGACTGGCACGGCGCACGTGGCATGCCGTACTTGTGCAGAGGGGCACCTCGCGGCGCCCCTCTGCATTATACGGTGGCAGGCTGGGCCTCCCGCCAGGGAAACCCGTCCGGCCACCCGGACATCAGCCCTTCTGGGCAGCGGCCACCTGGGCAGCCACTTCAGCAGCAAAGTCGTCCTGCTTCTTCTCGATGCCTTCGCCTACCACGAACAGCGTGAAGCCCTTCACGGTCGTGTTGGCAGCCTTCAGCATCTGCTCGACGGTCTGCTTGTCGTTCTTCACGAACGGCTGGTTCAGCAGCGACACTTCCTTCAGGTACTTCTGGACCGAACCTTCCACCATCTTGGCGGCGATTTCAGCCGGCTTGCCCGATTCGGCAGCCTTCTGCTCGGCGATGCTGCGCTCCTTGGCGATCAGCTCGGCGGGCACCTGCTCCGACGACAGCGACACCGGCTTCATGGCGGCCACGTGCATGGCCACGTCCTTGGCGGACACTTCGTCGCCGTCGAACTCGACCATCACGCCGATGCGGGTGCCGTGCAGGTACGAAGCCAGCTTGCCACCGTTGGTGTAGCGCACGAAGCGGCGGATCGTCAGGTTCTCGCCGATCTTGCCGATCAGGGCCGAGCGCACGGCGTCAACCGTCGAGCCGTCCAGTTCTAGGGCCGACAGGGCTGCCACGTCGGCCGGAGCCTGCTTGGCCACCAGCTCGGCGATCTTGGCGCCGAAGCCCAGGAAGTCGTCGTTCTTCGACACGAAGTCGGTTTCGCAGTTCAGTTCGACCAGCGCGCCGGTCGTGCCGTCGATGTACGTGGTCACGATGCCTTCGGCGGTCACGCGCGAGGCAGCCTTGCTGGCCTTGTTGCCCAACTTGACGCGCAGCAGCTCTTCAGCCTTGTCCAGGTCGCCGCCGGCTTCCGTCAGGGCCTTCTTGCATTCCATCATCGGCGCGTCGGTCTTCGCGCGCAGTTCTGCAACCATGCTTGCGGTAATTGCCGCCATTTGTCACTCCTTGATTGGTTGGCCTCATCCGCGGCGAATCATATCTGCGGCGGATGACAACTGAATCTGTTTGCAAAAAGGGGGCGCCAGAAGTGCCCCCTTTCTTGTTTGCCGCAAGGCAGGCGCCAGCGGCCGGTGTGTCCCGGCCTCAGGCGCGAGCGGGCAATCAGCCTTCCTGGACTTCGACGAATTCGTCGTCGCCACGGGCGGCTTCAACCACTTCCTGCACCGCGTTTGCGCGGCCTTCCAGGATGGCGTCGGCCACGCCGCGCACGTACAGTGCAACAGCCTTGCTCGAGTCGTCGTTACCCGGGATCACGTAGTCGATGCCTTCCGGCGTGTGGTTCGTGTCAACCACGCCGATCACGGGGATGCCCAGCTTGTTGGCTTCGGTCACGGCAATCTTGTGGTAGCCGACGTCCACCACGAAGATGGCGTCCGGAACGCCGCCCATGTCCTTGATGCCGCCGATGGACTTTTCCAGCTTTTCCATCTCGCGCTCGAACATCAGCGCTTCCTTCTTGCTCATGGTTTCCAGCGCGCCAGCTTCCTTGGCGGCTTCCATGTCCTTCAGGCGCTTGATCGAGATCTTGACGGTCTTGAAGTTCGTCAGCATGCCGCCGAGCCAGCGGGCGTCGACGTAGGGCATGCCTGCGCGGCCGGCTTCCTCAGCCAGGATCTCGCGCGATTGACGCTTGGTACCCACGAAAAGCACGGTGCCGCGGTTTGCTGCCAGCTGACGCACATACTTCAGCGCGTCCTGGAACATCGGCAGGGTCTTTTCGAGGTTGATAATGTGGATCTTGTTGCGATGACCGAAGATGAAGGGGGCCATCTTCGGGTTCCAGAAGCGGGTTTGGTGGCCAAAGTGGCAACCGGCTTCCAGCATTTCGCGCATGGTCACGGACATGTGAGTTACTCCAAGAGGGTTGGTTCTGAAGTCCGCCCCGACATTCCTGAAAAGGAACACCCCGGATGGGCGGACCAGCGATTTACAAAAAGTAGCTTTCCAACCTGCAGCATCCGTTTTCGGACCCTCTGCAAGTCAGCCCGCGATTGTAGCAACAAAGCCGCCAACTGCTCAACCCCCCTTCGCAACCCTGCCGCGAGAGCCCGGGAGCACCCCCAATGCGGCCCCCACCCGTCTCCCACCCGTATTTCCCTGCTTTCTCGGCACGAAGGTGAGATAATCCCGCTTTGCGAACAGTAAAGGCACAGCGTGTGGCTGGGCCGTCACATTTCAGGCGAAGCAGCATGAGCATCCATATCAACACCGCCGAAGACATCGCCCAAATGCGCGTGGCTTGCCGCCTTGCCTCCGAAGTCCTCGACTACATCACCCCATTCATCAAGCCCGGCGTGACCACCGGCGAACTGGACCGCCTGTGCCACGCCTACATGCGTGACGTGCAAGGCACTGTGCCGGCGCCGCTGAACTATGCGCCCCCGGGCTACCCGCCCTTCCCCGGTGCCATCTGCACGTCGGTCAACGACGTGATCTGCCACGGCATCCCGGGCGAGCGCGTGCTGAAGAGCGGCGACGCGGTGAACCTGGACATCACCGTCATCACCAAGGAAGGCTATTACGGCGACACCAGCCGCATGTTCGTGGTGGGCGAGGCGTCGATCCTAGCCAAGCGCCTCGCGCAGATCACCTACGAATGCATGTGGAAGGGTATCCAGCAGGTGCGCAACGGTGCGCGCCTGGGCGATATCGGCCACGCCATCCAGACGCACGCCGAAGCCGCTGGCTACAGCGTGGTGCGCGAGTACTGCGGCCACGGCATCGGCAAGGTGTTCCACTCGGACCCGCAGATCCTGCACTACGGCCGCCCGAACACCGGCATGGAAATCAAGACCGGCATGATCTTCACGGTCGAGCCGATGATCAACGCCGGCAAGCGCGATATCCGCACCATGCCCGACCACTGGACGGTCAAGACGCGCGACCGCAGCCTGTCGGCACAGTGGGAGCACACGATCGTGGTGACCGACACCGGCTACGAAGTGCTGACGCTTTCGGCGGGTTCGCCCGTGCCGCCGGCGTTCATTACCGATACCGTGGCGGCCTGATCCGCAACCAACGCCAGGGCGCCCACCAAGGCGCCCTTTCTTCTTCCAGCCGTGCCCACGCTCCTCCTCGACCCGTCCATGGACACCACGCCGGAACTGCTGCTCTGCCAGCGCATTCGCGACAGGCTCAAGGCCGACAAGCAGGCCCTGTTTGCCGACTTCGACGCCAACAACCAGGTCATGCCGCTGGTGACCAAGCTGCGCCGCGCCGTCGACGCCGCGCTGGTCGAAGCATGGACCGGCCTGGAGCTGCCTGCGTCCGCCGCACTGGTGGCGGTGGGCGGCTATGGCCGTGGCGAGCTGTTCCCGCATTCGGATGTCGACGTGCTGCTGTTGCTGCCGGGCGAGCCGGACGCCGACACCACCGCGCGGCTCGAACGGTTCATCGGCCTGTGCTGGGACCTGGGGCTGGAGATCGGATCGTCGGTACGCACCGTCGACGACTGCATCCGCGAGTCGGAAGCCGACATCACGATCCGCACGTCGCTGCTTGAAGCGCGCCTGCTGACCGGCAGCAAGAAGCTGTTCCAGTCGATGCAGACGCGCTACCTGGCCGACATGGACCCGGCCGACTTCTTCCAGGCCAAGCTGCTGGAACTGCGCCAGCGCCATGCCAAGTACCAGGACACGCCCTACGCGCTGGAACCGAACTGCAAGGAAAGCCCGGGCGGCCTGCGCGACCTGCAGGTAATCCTGTGGATGACGAAGGCGGCGGGGCTTGGCGATAGCTGGAAGGAACTGTTCGAGCGCGGCCTGCTGACCGAGCGCGAATCGCAGGAACTGGCCCGCAACGAGCGGCTGCTGCGCACGATCCGCGCGCGCCTGCACCTGCTGGCCGGCCGCCGGCAGGACGTGCTGGTCTTCGACATGCAGACCGCGCTGGCCGAGTCGTTCGGCTACCGCCAGACCACGCACAAGCGCGCCAGCGAGCAGCTGATGCGCCGCTACTACTGGGCAGCCAAGGCCGTCACGCAGCTCAACAGCGTACTGCTGCTGAACATCGAGGCCATGCTGTTCCCCAGCGAATCGCAGGTCACGCGCGCGATCAACGAGCGCTTTGTGGAACGCCAGGGCATGCTGGAAATCACCAGCGATGACCTGTACGAGCAGAATCCGCACGCGATCCTGGAAACGTTCCTGCTGTACGAGCGCACGCCGGGCGTGAAGGGCCTGTCGCCGCGCACGCTGCGCGGGCTGTACAACGCGCGCACGGTGATGGACGCCAGCTGGCGCAACGACCCCGTGAACCGCAAGCTGTTCCTGGCGATCGTGCAGGAGCCGCAGGGCATCACGCACGCGCTGCGGCTGATGAACCAGACCAGCGTGCTGGGCCGCTACCTGATCAATTTCCGGCGCATCGTGGGCCAGATGCAGCACGACCTGTTCCACGTCTACACGGTGGACCAGCACATCCTGATGGTCGTGCGCAACATGCGGCGCTTCGCCATCGTCGAGCACACGCACGAGTTTCCGTTCTGCAGCCAGCTCATGGCCGGTTTCGACCGCCCGTGGGTGCTGTGGGTGGCCGCGCTGTTCCACGACATCGCCAAGGGCCGTGGCGGCGACCATTCGAAGCTGGGCACCGTCGATGCGCGCCGCTTCTGCAAGCAGCACGGCATCTCGCGCGAGGACACCGACCTGATCGCCTGGCTGGTCGAGCATCACCTGACCCTGAGCCACGTGGCGCAGAAGCAGGACCTGACCGATCCGGACGTGGTCAAGGCATTCGCGCAGGTGGTGGGCAACGAGCGCTACCTGACGGCGCTGTACCTGCTGACCGTGGCCGATATTCGCGGCACGAGCCCCAAGGTCTGGAATGCCTGGAAGGGCAAGCTGCTGGAAGACCTGTATCGCATTACCCTGCGCGTGCTGGGCGGCGCACGGATCGATCAGCATTCGCTGTGGGCGCAGAAGCGCGACGACACCATCTCGCAGCTCCGACTCAAGGCGTTCGATCCCGAACTGGCCAAGCCGCTGTGGGACAAGCTCGACATGTCGTTCTTCATGCGGCACGATGCGCGCGACATTGCCTGGGTGACGCGGCACCTGTTCAACAAGGTCAACAGCGCCGACCCCGTGGTCAAGGCGCGCGTGTCGCCGGCCGGCGAGGGCCTGCAGGTGGTGGTGTACGTCAAGGACCAGCCGGACCTGTTCGCGCGCATTTGCGGCTATTTCGAGCGCAAGGCGTTTTCGATCCAGGACGCCAAGATCGAGACCACGCGCGATGGCTACGCGCTGGACACCTTCCAGATCACCGACCCGGGCCTGGATGGCGATTACCGCGACATCCTGGCGCTGGTGGAGCACGAACTGACCGAGCGCGTGCGCCTGGAGTGCCCGCTGCCGGACCCAACGCAAGGCCGGCTGTCGCGCCAGTCGCGCAGTTTTCCGATCAAGCCGCGCGTGGACCTGCGTCCCGACGAACGCGGCCAGTATTACCTGTTGTCGGTCTCGGCCAACGACCGCACGGGCCTGTTGTACGCGATTGCCCGCGTACTGGCCAAATACCGCGTGTCCGTGCATTCGGCACGCATCAATACGCTCGGCGAACGCGTGGAAGACGTGTTCCTGGTCGATGGCTCGCGCCTGACCGCCGACAACCGATTGCAGATTCAAGTAGAACAGGATTTGCTCGACGCGCTGGCCATCTGATCCCGGGATGACCGGCGCGCGAGCGCTTGGAAAGATATGACAGACAGCAACCCGCCCGGCCGCAAGACGCTGGGCATCAAGACTCCTACAACGGATGCGCCGCGCAAGGCCACCCGCCCGGTGCGCGTTTCCGACCTGAACCGCAAGCGCGTTCAGGAAGTGGTCACGGGCATCAAGCAGGCCAAGGAGCGCGCATCCGACAAGGACAAGCGCAAGTCCGCGCCGGCCGAAGGCGCCCCGCGCCAGGACCGTCAGGCACGCCCTGCCCGCCCGCGCCCGGAAGGCGACCGCGCACCACGCCGCTTCGAAGGCGAGCGCAGCGAGCGTCCGCGCCGGTTTGAAGGCGAAGGCAGCGACCGTCCGCGTCGCTTTGAAGGCGAGCGTACCGAGCGTCCGCGCCGTTTCGAAGGGGAAGGCGGCGACCGCCCTCGCCGCTTCGAGGGTGAGCGCACCGAACGCCCGCGTCGTTTCGAAGGCGAAGGTAGCGACCGTCCGCGTCGCTTCGAAGGCCAAGGCGCCGAGCGTCCCCGCCGTTTCGAAGGCGAGCGCACCGAGCGTCCGCGCCGTTTTGAAGGCGAAGGCGGTGACCGCCCTCGCCGCTTTGAAGGCCAAGGCACCGACCGCCCTCGTCGCTTTGAAGGCGAGCGCACCGAGCGCCCGCGTCGCTTTGAAGGTGAAGGCAGCGACCATCCTCGCCGCTTTGAAGGCCAAGGCACTGACCGCCCTCGCCGCTTCGAAGGCCAAGGCGGTGATCGTCCGCGTCGTTTCGAAGGCGAAGGCAGTGACCGCCCTCGCCGCTTTGAAGGCCAAGGCACTGACCGTCCGCGCCGCTTCGAAGGCCAAGGCGGTGATCGTCCGCGTCGTTTCGAAGGCGAAGGCAGTGACCGCCCTCGCCGCTTTGAAGGCCAAGGCACTGACCGCCCGCGCCACTTCGAAGGCCAAGGCCCCGATCGTCCGCGTCGTTTCGAAGGCGAAGGCAGCGACCGCCCCCGTCGTTTCGAAGGCCAAGGCACCGACCGCCCTCGTCGCTTTGAAGGCCAAGGCACCGACCGTCCGCGCCGCTTCGAAGGTGAAGGCGCCGATCGTCCGCGCCGGTTCGGCGACGAAAACCGTCCGCAGCGTCCGCGTCGCGACGACGATGCGCCGCGCCGTGGCAATGCACCGGCACGCCGCTTCAGCGACACGTCGGATCGCGCCCGCCCGGTGCGTGCGGAACGTCCGGCGCCGCAGCCGGCCGCCGAGCCGCGTGAAGACGGTCTGGTGCGTCTGTCCAAGCGTATGTCGGAACTGGGTCTGTGCTCGCGCCGCGAGGCCGACGAATGGATTCCGCGCGGCTGGGTGCTGGTGGACGGCGAGCCCGTGACCGAACTGGGCTCGCGTATCCGGCCCGATGCCGAGATCGAAATCCGCCAGGAAGCCCGTTCGGAGCAAGGCGAGCGAGTGACCGTGCTGCTGAACAAGCCGGTCGGCTATGTGTCCGGCCAGGCCGAGGACGGCTACGAGCCGGCTGCCGTGCTGTTCGCGGCAGAGAACCAGTGGGAAGAAGACCCCACGCGCAAGCGCTTTGCGCCGTGGCAGCACAAGAACCTGGCGCCGGCGGGCCGGCTCGACATCGACTCCACGGGTCTGCTGGTGTTGACGCAGGACGGCCGTGTTGCGCGCGCCCTGATCGGCGACGATTCGACCGTCGAAAAGGAATACCTGGTTCGCGTGGTGTGGGAATCGCCGCAAGGCGCGGTGGATCGCAATATCAGCGCCGTGTTCCCGGAAGACCAGCTCGAACGCCTGCGCTTTGGCCTGTCGCTCGACGGCGTGGCGCTGAAGCCGGCCAAGGTGAGCTGGCAGAACGAGGAGCAACTGCGATTCGTGCTGCGTGAAGGCCGCAAGCGCCAGATCCGCCGGATGTGCGAACAGGTCGGGCTGCAGGTCGTGGGCCTGAAGCGCGTGCGCATGGGCCGCATCGCGCTGGGCGACCTGCCTCCTGGCCAGTGGCGCTTCCTGGGCCAGTTCGAGAAGTTCTGAACGCGCCCGCGCCCGTCACTGCACCATCACCGCGCCCCGCGCGCTGCAACCGCCTTGCGGTTGTGGCACGCGGGGCGCGGTCTTTTTACCCTCAGCCGTCTACCCTCGGCAACTTCCGCAGCGCGGCCTCCGCCTCTTCATCCGCCGGCACATAGACCAGCAACCGCGCGCCATTGCGTGGGGCGGTCCAGAAATTGGTCTGTGTCAGCTGAAAATCGCCGGTTGCCGGATGCGTGAACCGCTTGACGTGATTCTGGATGCCACGCACCTGGTAACGCTGCCAGAGCTGCTGGAATTTCTCGGACACGGCCATGTAGCGCGCCAGTTGCGCTTCCCACAGCGGGTCCTGTACGTGCTCAGCCATGGCCGCGCGGTACATCGCCACCATGTTGCAGACCATCGCCTCCCAGTCCGGCACGGCACGGCGCCAGCCCGGGTGCGTGAGCGCCAGGTAGATGCAATTGCGATCCTCGGGCGGCAGCGCAGGAATATCGACGTGAAGCAGCCGGCAATACGCCGCGTTGTGCGCCACGATGTCGAACCGCGCGTTCTGCACCAGCGCCGGAATCGGGTCGAGCTGGTCGAGCAGCCGCTGCGTGGTGCCCGATACCGTTTCGCAGGCCGACGTCCCGGACAGCGGCGCCGGCCGCTGCAGGCCGGCCAGCGTGAACAGATGCTCGGTTTCGGTGGCCGAGCACTGCAGCGCGGCCGCCACGGCATTGAGCACCTTCGGCGATACGCGGATCGGCCTGCCCTGCTCCAGCTTCGTGTACCACGTGATGCCGATGTCGGCCATCGCGGCCACTTCCTCGCGCCGCAAGCCGGGTGTGCGGCGCCGTCCCGCCGCGCGAGCCAATCCGATCCGCGCCGGGTCCAGGCTTTCGCGCCGGGCCCGCAGGAACGCGCCAAGTTCGGCTTCCCGGCCGGTGGCAACCGCGATCTCGCCGTCCAAAGCCGAGGCCCCCGCGTCCATTAGCGAATTCAAATCCTGCCGGGCGTTCACGATGCGGCACTCCTGTCTAGCCTGACACTGTTTATACCAGTCTAACTGGACTCTTGTACCAGTCTGGATGCATGACCATACTCCGTGCCTCAAGCCTTGTCGAGGTCAGATTTCATGCAAGCTCCCGCCCCAACTTCCACAACATCCGCGCCGTCTCTAAGCCGCACCGGCCTGGCCGTGCTGCTGGCCGGCCAGTTGCTGCCGCAGATCGATTTCTCGATCGTCAACGTCGCACTGCATCCCATCGAGCATTCGCTGCACGCCACCCCCGCCGAACTGGAACTGATGGTGGCCGTCTACGGCGTCGCCTTCGCCGTTTGCCTGGCCATGGGTGGCCGGCTGGGCGACAACTTCGGGCGCCGGCGCGTCTTCAACGCGGGCGTGCTGCTGTTCGGCATTGCCTCGCTGCTGTGCGGCGTGGCCGGGTCCATGCTGGTATTGCTGGGCGCGCGGCTGTTGCAGGGCGCGGCCGCCGCGCTGCTGGTGCCGCAGATCCTGGCCACCATCCACGTGGCGCTGCGTGGCCATGCCCATTCGCGGGCGCTGGCCCTGTTTGCATCGATCGGCGGCATGGCCTTCATCATCGGGCAGGTGCTGGGCGGGTTCCTGGTGGATGCCGATATCGGCGGCCTGGGCTGGCGTAATGCGTTCCTGATCAACCTCCCAGTGTGCGCGGCCATCCTGTGGCTGTCGCCACGCGTGATTCCCGAAACGCGCCGCGACAATCCCGCCGGGGTGGATGTACCGGGCACTACGCTGCTGGCGATGGTGATCCTGGCCGTGCTGCTGCCGGTGGCGCTGGGACCGATGTTCCAGTGGTCATGGCCGGTGCTGGCCGTGCTAGCGGCCGCCGCGCCGCTGACGCTGTGGCTCTGGCAGGTGGAAAAGCACCAGGAACGGCGTGGCGCGCAACCGCTGCTGCCGCCTTCGCTGGTGCGGCTGCCCAGCGTGCGCTTTGGCTTCGTGGTGGCGATCCTGTTCTACGCGTGCTGGAGCGGCTTCATGTTCGTGCTGGCGCTGGCCGTGCAAGGCGGTGCCGGCATGACGCCAACCATGGCCGGCAATACGTTCATTCCGCTGGGGGTGGCGTTCTCGGTGGCATCGCTGATGAGTCCGCGCATCGTGAACCACTGGGGCCGCACGCGCGTGCTGCTGGTCGGCTGCCTGGTGCATCTGGCCGGCATGACCGCGCTGGCGTGGACGCTGCACCATGTCTGGCCGCATCCCGACCTGATGACGCTGGCGGCGCCAACCATGCTGATCGGCATCGGCAATGCACTGGTGGTGGGTTGTTTCTACCGGATCGGCCTGGCCGACATTCCGCCCGATCATGCCGGGGCAGGCAGCGCGGCGTTGGCAACCGTCCAGCAGGCTTCGCTGGGACTCGGTTCGGCGCTGCTCGGCACGGTGTTCGCGCAGCGGCTGCATCACGGCGGCAGCTACCTCGACGCCACGCTGGCCAGCCTGGGCTTCGAGCTGTGCCTGATGACGGCACTGGTGGTGGCGGCGGTGGTCTATCACACCCGCCACGGACGGCCGGTGCTGCCTGCGTGCGCCGCCGCGCCGGCTCAGTCGTCGTAGTTGGGCGGCAGTTCCGGGAACAGGACTTCCGTGAAGCCAAAGCGCGTGAAGTCCTTGACCCGCATCGGATACAGCACGCCGATCAGGTGATCGCACTCGTGCTGCACCACGCGCGCGTGGAAGCCGTCTGCCACGCGCTCGATCGGATTGCCCAGCAGGTCAAAGCCTGAATACTTCAGGCTGATATGGCGCGGCACCACGCCGCGCAGGCCCGGCACTGACAGGCAGCCTTCCCAGCCGTCTTCCATCTCCGTGGACAGCGGCTCCAGCACCGGATTGATCAGCACGGTCTTCGGCACGGTGGGCGCATCGGGATAGCGCGGGTTGCGATCGAAGCCAAAGATCACCACCTGCAGGTCTACGCCGATCTGCGGCGCGGCCAGGCCGGCGCCATTGGCATGTTCCATCGTGTCGAACATGTCGTCGATCAGCATGCGCAGCTCGGGCGTGTTGAACTGCGTCACGGGCCGTGCCTGCTGCAGCAGGCGCGGATCGCCCATCTTCAAGATGTCTCGGATCATTGCGTCATCCTTCCTGCGTGTCTTCGCCAGCGCCCGCGCCGGCATCGGCCAGCAGCTTCAGCATGCCGTCCTCGTCCAGCACCGGCACGCCCAGCGTCTGGGCTTTTTCCAGCTTGCTGCCCGCTTCGGCGCCGGCCACTACATAGTCGGTCTTCTTCGATACGGAACCGGCCACCTTGGCGCCGGCGGCTTCCAGCCGTTCCTTGGCATCCTCGCGCGACAACGTCGGCAGCGTGCCGGTCAGCACGATGGTCTTGCCGGCCAGCGGCAACGGCGCGCGTGCGGTGGGCTCCGATTCAGCCCAGTGTACGCCTGCCGCACGCAGCTGCTCGATCACCTCGACGTTGTGCGATTCGGCCAGGAAGTTGGCAATCGACTGGGCCACCACGGGGCCCACGTCGTTGACTTCCAGCAGCGCGGCCTCGTCGGCGGCCAGCAGGTTGTCGAGCTTGCCAAAGTGCTTGGCCAGATCCTTGGCCGTGGCTTCGCCCACGTGGCGGATGCCCAGCGCAAAGATAAAGCGGTTCAGCGTGGTCTCGCGCGACTTCTCGATGGCTTCGACCAGGTTCGTCGCCGACTTGTCCGCCATGCGGTCCAGCGCGGCCAGCTTGGCCACACCAAGCTTGTACAGGTCGGCCGGCGTGCGCACGATGCCCAGGTCCACCAGTTGTTCGACGATCTTGTCGCCCAGTCCATCCACGTCCATGGCGCGGCGTTGCGCAAAATGGATCAGCGCCTGCTTGCGCTGGGCCGCGCAGATCAGGCCGCCCGTGCAACGCGCGATGGCCTCGCCTTCGAGCTTTTCGATGTGCGATCCGCACACCGGGCACGCGGTGGGCATGACAAACGCCCGCGCGTCCGCCGGCCGGCGCTCCAGCACCACGGCCACCACTTCCGGAATCACGTCGCCAGCACGGCGCACGATCACCGTATCGCCAACATGTACATCCTTGCGCCGGATCTCGTCCTCGTTGTGCAGCGTGGCGTTGGTCACGGTCACCCCGCCCACGAACACCGGCGCCAGCCGCGCCACCGGCGTGATTGCCCCGGTGCGGCCAACCTGCACCTCGATGTCCTCGACGGTGGTGGTCATTTCCTGCGCCGGGAACTTGTGGGCCAGCGCAAAGCGCGGCGCACGCGAGACAAAACCCAGTTGTTCCTGCTCGGGAATCGCGTTGACCTTGTAGACCACGCCGTCGATGTCGTACGGCAACTGGTCGCGGCGCTCGCCGATATCGCGATAGAACGACAGCAGCCCCTGCGCGCCCTTGACCACGCGGCGCTCGTCGCAGACCGGCAGGCCCAGCGTGGCAAACCCGTCCAGCATCACGCTGTGCGTGGGCGGACGGTCTGCGCCCTGCAGCTCGCCCATGCCATAGGCAAAGAACGACAGCGGCCGCTTGGCCGTGATGCGCGGGTCTAGCTGACGCAGGCTGCCGGCGGCAGCGTTGCGCGGATTGACGAACGTCTTCTCGCCGGCCTCGGCCTGGCGGGCATTGAGCTTGTCGAAGTCCGCGCGGTACATGAACACCTCGCCGCGCACTTCCAGCACGGCCGGCGCCTTGCCGCGCAGCTTCAGCGGAATGGCCTTGATGGTCCGCACGTTGGCAGTCACGTCCTCGCCGGTCTCGCCGTCGCCGCGCGTGGCGGCTTGTACCAGCTTGCCGTCCTCGTAGCGCAGCGACATCGCCAGACCGTCGAACTTCAGCTCGCACGAGTATTCCACCGTACTGCTGGACGAATCAGCCGGGCTTGCCTCGGGCTCGCTGAACAAATCGGCGGCAGGCGCCGCCACGGCGGTCTTGCCCAGCCCCTGCGCGCAGCGGCGATCAAAGCCGGCGACGTCTTCGTCCTCGAAACCATTGTTCAGCGACAGCATCGGCACGCGGTGCCGCACCGTGTCGAACGCGGCCAGCGGCGCCCCGCCCACGCGCTGCGTGGGCGAATCGTCGGTCAACAGGTCGGGGTGTTCGGTTTCCAGCGCCTGGAGTTCGCTGAACAACGCGTCGTAGTCCGCATCGGGAATCGTCGGCGTGTCGAGCACGTAATACTGGTAGCTATGGCGCTCCAGTTCGGCGCGCAGCCATTGCACGCGGTCGGCCGGCGATGCATCGGCCGGCAAAGGGGCAGCGGGCGCGGGGGCCGGAGCCCGCGCGCCTTCGGTCTTGGCGATCATGGGGGCTCCGTCGCTTATACGCTGAACAGGCGCTGCGCCACCGGTGATCCGGCCGACATACCGCGCGCTTCCAGCTTTTCGTAGAGCTTTTCGAGCTGGTTGAAGATGGCGACGAACGACGCTTCGCTCAGCGGACGCATGTTGTCGTCCACCAGTTGCGCGCCCATGCGCTGCGCCAGGCTGTAGCCATACTCGCAGACCATCTTGAACGGCTTGATGGCCTGCGCTGCCTGCGGCACGTCCAGCAGCAGCGTGATCTGGCGGCCGGCGTTCAGCGTCAGGTCGTCGCGCAGGAAGTTCGTATCGCCAAACTGCAGCGTGAACAGCGGCTTCTGCACGCCGTCCGCGCCCGGTTCGTAGCGGATGAAACGCGTGCCGTCACGCGACAGCACCAGGCCGTCCTGCGTGGCCACGGTCTGCACATAGGCGGCCGACCACGGCGCGCCATCGGAAATCACGTTGACGCCAAGCTGCACGTCGGCCCCGGCCGCAAAGCCGTCGAGCTCGCGGGCGTTGGCCACCGTTTCCGTCATGTCCGGCAGGTCGGCCGACGCATCCAGCGCCTCGGCCAGCGCCTCCACGGCATTGACGAATTCGGAGAACTCCAGCGCGTTGAGCGGGCCGCTGCGGTTGGCCAGCTGCACGGCCACCTGCAGGTCTTCGTACTGATGGCCGGCCGTCACGGGCTCCCACGCGTTGACTTCGGCGCGCAGCCCTTCGATATGGACTTGCTTGGTGCCGGCGCGGCGCAGGCGGCCCGTCAGCGGCAGGATGCGGTCTCCCGACGCCTTGCGTTCCAGGTGCATCGGCACGATGCAGTCGATCAGCGGATCGATCACGGCCGGCGCGGGCTGGCCATCGAGCGGATTGGGCACGGCGGCCGGGGCAGCCTTGGCGGCGGCTTCCGCCTTCGGCTGATCCGCCGCGTGCGCTTCGGCCTCGGCATAGGCTTCGGCCTCGGCGTGCGCGCCAGCGGGCGCGGCTGCCACGGCAACCTCGTCGGCGACGATCTCGTCCGCATCGGCCGTACTGGCGGCTGCGTGCGCGGCGGCCGTGGCGGTAGCCACATCGGACGGCGCGTCGGCATCGGCCTCGTGCGCCAGGCCCTTGGCCACCTCACCACCCAGGGTCGGTTCCCGGCGGCTGACATGCTCGGGCGTGGCTTCCTTGAGCTTGGCCTGCGTTTCCGGCTGCGTGGTCTTGCCCACCACCGGCTCGCGCATCGGCGGCAGGTCGTCGTCGGGCATCAGCGGCCGCACGCGGCGGGCCTTGTGGATCTGCCAGCGGTTATAGGCCACCAGCAACAGGAGCAATACGACACCCGCGATGATCAATGCGTTCTGCAGTTCCATCTTAAGCGGCCTCCGCCATCGATACGGCTGCATCCATGTCCACCGCCACGATCCGCGAGACACCCTGCTCCTGCATCGTCACGCCAATCAACTGGTGGGCCATCTCCATCGCAATCTTGTTGTGAGAAATAAATACGAACTGCGTCTTGTCGGACATGCGCGCCACCATGTTGGCGTAGCGCTCGGTATTGGCGTCGTCCAGCGGCGCGTCCACCTCGTCCAGCAAGCAGAATGGTGCCGGATTGAGCTGGAACATCGCAAACACCAGCGCAATCGCGGTCAGCGCCTTTTCGCCGCCGGACAGCAGGTGAATCGTCGAGTTCTTCTTGCCTGGCGGCTGGGCCATCACCTGCACGCCGGCATCGAGGATTTCCTCGCCGGTCATGATCAGCCTGGCCTGGCCACCCCCGAACAGCGCCGGGAACAGTTCGCCGAAGTGATAATTGACCTGGTCGAACGTGCCTTGCAGCAGCGCGCGCGTTTCCTGGTCGATCTTGTTGATCGCGTCTTCCAGCGTGTTGATGGCATCGGTCAGGTCGGCCGTCTGCGCATCGAGGAAGGTCTTGCGTTCGCGCGCGGCTGAGAGTTCGTCCAGCGCCGCCATGTTGACCGGGCCCAGCGCGTTGATCGCGTTGTTCAGGCGCGTGACTTCGCCCTGCAGGTACGACGGCTTCAGGTCGCCGGTCAGCTTTTCGGCCAGCGCGGCCTCGTCGACCTCGGCCGTGGTCAGCTGCTCGGTGAACTGCTCCTGGTTCAGGCGCGCGGCCTGCTCCTTGAGCTGGCATTCGGTGATGCGGTCGCGCAGCGGCTGCAGGCTGCGCTCGGCGGCCAGGCGCTGTTCGTCGAACTGGCGCAGCTGGGCCGACAACGCGTCCAGCTCGATGCGCGCGGCGGACAGCTTCTGCTCCTTCTCGGCGCGGATTTCCAGCGCCTCGTGCAGCCCGGTGTTAGCGGTCTGCTCGTTGATCGTTTCCAGCTCGGCGCGTGCGTTTTCCAGCGATTCGGCCACGCGCTCGCTCTGGTCGGCGGCCATCTGGATATTGCGGCGCAACTCGTCGATACGGCCAGCCAGGTTGCGCTCGGCAAACACGGCTTCCTGGGCCGCGCGTTCGAAGTCGCGCAGTTGCTGGCGGGCGTTGGTGAGCTTAGTGTCCAGCGCGTCGAAGGCCATCTGCTGGTCTTCGTGCGACGCCTGCAGTTCGGCCAGTTGCGTGTCGTGCTGCTCGAAGCTGGCTTCGGATTCGGCACGGATCGCGCGCTGTTCGTCGATCTGCGCGTCGATTTCGGCCAGTTCCTCGCGGATCTGCGAGCTACGCGCCGAGAAGCGCTCCATGGCCTGCGACAGCTTCAGCACGTCCATCTGCAGCGCGTGCACGCGGCGCGTGGCCTGCTCGGCGCGCGCCCGGGCCTCGATCAGCGTCGTGCTGGCATGCGTGTAGGACGTCTCGGCACGCACCGCAGCCGACCTGGCTTCGTCGGACAGCAGCATCTGCGCACGCGACTGCTTCTGCAGGTTCTCGATTTCCTGCTCGCGGGCCAGCATGCCGGCCTGCTCGGAATCGGCGGCGTAGATCTGGATGCCGTTGCGCCCCACCAGATGGCCATCGGCCACCACGAACTGGGCGCCTTCGGGCAGCGTGTTGCGGGCGGCCAGCGCCTGCGACATGTCGGCGGCCGTGTAGATATCGGCCAGCCAGTCCTGCATCACGGCCCGGATGCCCGGTTCGGTGATCTGCACCAGCGCCATCAGCGGACGCAGGCCAGCCGGCGCCTCCACGGGACGCGCGGCAGCCGGCGGCGTGTAGAACGCGAGCTTGGCCGGCGGTGCATCGAACAGGAATCCCTTGACCCAGTCCAGGTTCGACACTTCGAGCGCGGCCAGCTTTTCGCGCAGCACCGATTCCAGGGCGTTTTCCCAGCCCGGCTCGATATGGATCTTCTTCCACAGGCGCGGCAGATCGGCCAGCCCATGGCGCTCCAGCCACGGCTGCACCTTGCCGTCGGTCTGGACGCTTTCCTGCAACTGGCGCAGCGCCACCAGGCGGGCGTCCAGCGAGGCGATGGCGGCGGCCTCGGCCTGCACACGCTCCTGCGCGGCACGGCGCTCGGTGTCCAGGCGCGGCACCGATTCCTCGGCGTCCATCAGCGACGCCTGGGATTCTTCCAGCATCGCTTCCTGCTCGGTCAGGTCCATGCGCAGTTCTTCCAGGCGCACTTCGTCCGGACGATCCAGACCCTGTTCCTCGCCCTTCAGGCGTTCCTTGCGCTGCTCAAGCTGCTGCAGCATCTGGTTGGCATTGCGCTGGTGCGCCGCCTCCAGCTTCAGCGCCTGCTCGGCCTGCATGATCCCGCTGCGCTGGTCGTTGAGCTTCTGCTGCGCGTCGCGCCATTGCGCTTCCACCGTTGGCAGCTCGTCGCTCTTCTGCGCCACGGTGTCCTGGGCCTCGATCGTGCGGGCCTCGGACAGCGCCAGGTCTTCCTCGGCCTGCGCGATATCGTCGTTGGCCTGGTCGGCCTTGCCCTGCCACTGCTCGCGCTGCGCCGTCAGCGCCGCGATCTGGGCCTGCAAGCGGTTGCGCGACTCCACCACATAGCGGATTTCGGCCTCGAGCTTGCTGACCTCGGCATTGGCCTCGTACAGCGCGCCCTGCGCCACGTGCATGCCGTCGGACGCCGCGTAGTGGGCGGCGCGCATGGTTTCGAGCTCGGCCTCTACATGGCGCAACTGCGCGGTCTGGGCTTCGAGATCGATCTGTGCCTGGTCGATGGCGCGCGCATGGCGCTCCTGCTCGGCCTGGGCTTCGCGCTTGCGTAGCAGCCACAGCAGGTGCTGCTTTTCCTCGCCTTCGGACTGCAACTGGCGGTAGCGTTGGGCCACCTCGGCCTGGCCTTCCAGCTTGTCGAGGTTGTTGCCCAGTTCGCGCAGGATGTCTTCCACGCGGGTCAGGTTTTCGCGCGTGTCGCCCAGGCGGTTTTCGGTTTCGCGGCGGCGTTCCTTGTACTTGGAGACGCCAGCGGCTTCTTCCAGGAAGATGCGCATGTCATCGGGCTTGGCCTCGATGATCCGCGAGATCATGCCCTGCCCGATGATGGCGTATGCGCGCGGACCCAGGCCGGTGCCCAGGAAGATGTCCTGGATGTCCTTGCGGCGCACTGCCTGGTTGTTGATGTAGTAGGACGAGGTGCCGTCGCGCGTCAGCACGCGCTTGACCGCCACTTCGGCGTACTGGCTCCACTGGCCGGCGGCACGCCCTTCGGCGTTGTCGAACACCAGCTCCACGCTGGCCCGGCCCGCCTGCTTGCGCGCGGTGGAGCCGTTGAAGATCACGTCCTGCATGGATTCGCCACGCAACTCCGACGCGCGTGATTCGCCAAGCACCCAGCGCACCGCGTCGATGATGTTGGATTTACCGCAGCCGTTGGGACCTACGATGCCGACCAGTTGGCCAGGCACTTGAAAATTGGTGGGATCGACGAAGGACTTGAAGCCCGCCAGCTTGATCGAGGACAGTCGCACGGTTGTCGTGTGGTTTGGGCAATACGCAATTGGAAATGCCGGGCCCATGCCGGAGCACACGGCAAGACGTGACGCCTGCGCCGCAAACTGCCCCCGGTGCCCGATAGATTGGCGCTAATCATACCATCGCCAATCCATGCATCGGCCGCTTTCTCCACCGTTGCGCCGGTCATGAAGCACCCCCTGCCCGCCCCGGAAAATCGTTGTATTTCCGTGGCTTGCATGCTTTGCTGCAAGCATTTTCGAGGCACCGATGTTGTTTCATGAAAACGTCACGCCGGCAAACCCACCGGAAACTTCTTAGGGTTAGTGCTAGTCTCTGGAAGACCCGGCGTGATCCCCAGGCCCCACCACCGAAGCGCCGTGCACGCCGCTCTGCCCCACCCGATGCGTTCCATGGTGTGGCTCGGCCGTTTGAAGTCTCATTGCACGAACTGCAGACGTTTGGAGGACCGAGCATGACCCCAACGCAAACGGCCGACGTGCCGGCTGACCTGCCATGGTCCGTGGCCGAGATCGACTACCCGGCCATCGACATCGCCCGCGTGCGCGACGATCGCACGCTCTTTTACCTGCTGGTTGGGGCCTCTTTCATCGAAAGCGGATCTGACACCTACGCGGGAAATCTCGCCAGTTACTACGCCGATGTGCCCGATGCGGCCGAATGGCTGTCCGCGCACTGGGAATACGAGGAATTGCAGCACGGCCTGGCCCTGCGCCGCTATGTCGAGCATGTCTGGCCCGAATTCGAATGGGAGCGCGGCTACCAGCGGTTCTTCGACGAATACAGCAAGACCTGCTCCATCGACAACTTCGAGCGCACCCCGGCGCTGGAAATGGCCGCGCGCTGCGTGGTGGAAACCGGCACCGCCACTTATTACCGGGCGCTGGAGCAAGCCAGCGACGAGCCGGTGCTGCGCGACCTGACGCGCCGCATCGCCAACGACGAAGTGCGCCACTACAAGCATTTCTTCCGTTATTTCAATGACTTGTGTGACCGCGAGCGGCTTGGCCGGGGCCGGGTGCTGGCCGCGCTGGCCCGCCGGCTGCTGGAAATCAAGAACGAGGATGCCGAGATTGCGCTGCGCAACGTGCTGCGCATCGAGCAGAACCGCGAGGATGTACCGGATCGCGAGGTCCGCGCGCTCAATTCGCGCTGCAGCGCCGTGGTGCGGCGCCACCTGCCGATCGAGATGACGGTCAAGATGCTGCTGCGGCCGCTGCACCTGCATGCCCGGCTGGAAGACCTGGTGCGCCGGCCCATCGTGGCCATGGTCTCGCGGGTGATGCTGTATTGACGCACGGCACACCACAGGGCGGCACGGCGGGGCGCGGCATTCCTTTATAATGCCTGGTTTCAACCGCCCCACCGATCCGCCACCGTGAATCCGCGCCTCGACCTGCTCCAGACCTATCCCTTCGAGAAACTGCGCGTGCTGGTGGCCGACGTGAAACCCGCCGACAAGCCGGCGATCAGCTTCGGCATTGGCGAACCCAAGCATCCGACCCCGCAATTCATCAAGGACGCGATGACCGCGTCGCTGTCCGGCCTGGCCGTCTATCCCGCCACGGCCGGCACCGACGCGCTGCGCCAGACCATTGCCGGCTGGCTGGAACGCCGCTACCAGCTGCCGAAGGTCGATGCCGCCACCGAGGTGCTGCCGGTCAGCGGGTCCCGCGAGGCGCTGTTCGCGTTTGCCCAGACCGTGATCGACGCCAGCCAGCCTAATCCGCTGGTACTGTGCCCGAACCCGTTCTATCAGATCTACGAAGGCGCCGCGCTGCTGGCCGGTGCGCGTCCGGTGTTCGCCAACAGCGATCCGGCGCGCAACTTCGCCCCGGCCTTCGACCAGATCGATGCCGACGTGTGGCCGCATGTGCAACTGCTCTACGTCTGCTCGCCGGGCAACCCCACGGGCGCGGTGCTGTCGCTGGACGACTGGAAGCAGCTGTTCGAGCTGTCGGACCGCTACGGCTTCGTGATCGCCTCGGACGAGTGCTATTCCGAGATCTATTTCGACGAAGCCAATCCGCCGCTGGGCGCCCTGGAAGCCGCCCACAAGCTGGGCCGCGGCTTCGAGCGCCTGGTGATGTTCTCGAGCCTGTCCAAGCGCTCGAACGTGCCGGGCCTGCGTTCGGGCTTCGTGGCCGGCGACGCCGCGATTCTCAAGAAATTCCTGCTATACCGTACCTACCACGGCGCCGCACTGAATCCGGCCGTGCAGGCCGCCAGCGTGGCCGCATGGGGCGACGAGGCCCACGTGCGCGACAACCGTGCCGCTTATGTGCGCAAGTTTGCCGAAGTCACGCCGATACTGGCCGAAGTGCTGGACGTGGCGCTGCCCGATGCGGCGTTCTACCTGTGGGCGGACGTTTCGCGCACCGGGCTGAGCGATACCGAATTTGCCGTACGCCTGCTGGCCGAGCAGAACGTGACCGTGCTGCCCGGCAGCTACCTGGCCCGCGACGCCGCCGGCACGAATCCCGGCAAGGACCGCGTGCGCATGGCGCTGGTGGCCACGCCCGACGAATGCGTGGAAGGTGCGCGCCGGATTGTGGAATTCTGCAAGTCGCTGGGCTGACCGGCGCATCCGCTTGACCCTGCTTCACCGATCGAATGCCCTGGCGCCGGGGCCCCTGCCACCGGCGCCACCTCTCTCACACACTTCAACACCGAGAACACCATCATGACGCAAGCTCTGCAAGCCCTGATCGACCAGGCCTGGGAAGACCGCACCAGCCTGTCGCCGAAGTCCGCGCCGAACGATATCCGCGAAGCCGTGGCCAACGTGATCTCGCAACTCGACTCGGGCACGCTGCGCGTGGCCGAGAAGCAAGGCAGCGAGTGGATCGTCAACCAGTGGGTCAAGAAGGCCGTGCTGCTGTCGTTCCGCCTGGAAGACAACGCGCCGATGAGCGCCGGTGGCTTTGCCCAGTTCTACGACAAGGTGCCGACCAAGTTCGCCAACTGGAGCCAGGAAGACTTTGCCAAGGCAGGCTTCCGCGTGGTGCCGCCGGCCGTGGCCCGCCGCGGTTCGTTCATCGCCAAGAACGCCGTGCTGATGCCGTCGTACGTGAACATCGGCGCCTATGTGGACGAAGGCACGATGGTCGACACCTGGGCCACCGTCGGTTCGTGCGCCCAGATCGGCAAGAACGTTCACCTGTCGGGTGGCGTGGGCATTGGTGGCGTGCTGGAGCCGCTGCAGGCCAACCCGGTCATCATCGAAGACAACTGCTTCATCGGCGCCCGCTCGGAAGTGGTGGAAGGCGTGATCGTCGAAGAGAACTCGGTGATCTCGATGGGTGTGTACCTGGGTCAGTCGACCAAGATCTATGACCGTGAAACGGGCGAGATCCACTACGGCCGCGTGCCGGCCGGTTCGGTCGTGGTGGCGGGCAACCTGCCGTCCAAGGATGGCAAGTACAGCCTGTACTGCGCCGTGATCGTGAAGAAGGTGGACGCGCAAACCCGCGCCAAGACCAGCCTGAACGACCTGCTGCGCGGCGACTGATCGCCAGCAGCGCACCGCTGCCGGGGCCTGCCCCGGCAGCCCGAATTCCCGCCGATGCCATCCCTCCGCAAGCGACTCATGGCCCTCGACCCCGCCACCGTCAGTACCGTGCTATCCCTGCTGCCCACCATCCTCGACCAGGCCAACAAGACCATCGAGAAGCTCAAGAAAGGCAAGCGCAAGGACGATGCCGCGCCAGCCGACGCCGTGGATGGTCGTGACCCCGCCGCGCGCATCGCGGAGCTGGAAGCGGCCGCCATGCAGCAGGCCGAAGCGGTCAAGCTGCTGGCAGAACAGCACGCCATCACGATCGAGGCCCTGCGCCGCGAAGCCGCGCGCCTGGACCGCCGGCTGCGCCTGATGACGGCCGTCGCCATGGGCGGCGTGGCGCTGGGACTGGGCGGGCTGGTCATCGCGCTCAACCTGCTGTTCCGCTAGCCCCCGATTTTCCGATTTCCCCGATTCTCGCGACCTTGCCCATCATGACTGTCCTGCTCTACGGGATTCCCAACTGCGACACCGTCAAGAAAGCCCGCACGTGGCTGGAATCGAACGGCGTCGACTACACGTTCCACGACTTCAAGAAGCAAGGCGTTGACGAAAAGCTGCTGCGTGCCTGGCTCAAGCACGTGCCGCTGACCACGCTGCTGAACAAGAAGGGCACCACCTACCGCGCGCTGTCCGACGCCGACAAGGCCAATGCCGAAAGCGAAGCGGGCGCCGTGGCGCTGATGCAGGCCAGCCCGTCGCTGATCAAGCGGCCCGTGATGGACCGCGACGGCAAGGTCAGCGTGGGGTTTTCCGCCGACACGTACGCCTCGCTGTTCTGAAGAACCGAATTTCGCACCACCCTGCCCCATGAATCCGACCCTTGCCCTGACCGAAGACCTGATGCGCCGCCGCTCGGTCACCCCCGCTGACGAAGGCTGCCAGGCCGTGCTGGAAGCGCGTCTGACCGCGCTCGGCTTTACCTGCGAGAACCTCGTCAGCGGCCCTGACACGTTCCGCGTGACCAACCTGTGGGCGGTCAAGCGCGGCACGCAGGGTACCGCGGGCAAGCTGCTGGCCTTTGCCGGCCATACCGATGTGGTGCCCACGGGCCCGCTGGAGCAATGGTCGTCCGATCCGTTCGTACCGACGCAACGCGACGGCAAGCTCTATGGCCGTGGCGCCGCCGACATGAAGACGTCGATTGCCGGATTCGTGGTGGCCTGCGAGGAATTCATCGCCCAGCATCCCGACCACGCCGGTTCCATCGCATTCCTGATCACCAGCGACGAGGAAGGCCCCGCGCACGACGGCACCGTGAAGGTGGTGGAAGCGCTGAAGGCACGCGGCGAGCGCCTGGACTACTGCGTGATCGGCGAGCCGACCTCGGTGGACACGCTCGGCGACATGGTCAAGAACGGCCGGCGCGGGTCGCTGTCGGGCAAGCTCACGGTCAAGGGCGTGCAGGGCCATATCGCCTACCCGCACCTGGCGCGCAACCCGATCCACCTGGCTGCCCCGGCGCTGGCCGCGCTGGTCGGCGAAACGTGGGACCAGGGCAACGAGTACTTTCCGCCCACCACGTGGCAGATGTCGAATATCCACGCGGGCACCGGCGCCACCAACGTGATTCCGGGCCACGCGACCATCGACTTCAACTTCCGCTTCTCGACGGCCAGCACGCCGGACGGGCTGAAGCAGCGTGTGCATGCCATCCTGGACCAGCATGGCCTGGAATACACGCTGGACTGGACGCTCGGCGGCGAACCGTTCCTGACGCCGCGCGGCGACCTGTCCGATGCACTGTCGGCCGCCATCGCCGCTGAAATGGGCGTGACCACCGAACTGTCGACCACGGGCGGCACGTCGGACGGCCGCTTCATCGCCAAGATCTGCCCGCAGGTCATCGAGTTCGGCCCGCCGAACGCCAGCATCCACAAGATCGACGAACACGTGGAAGTGCGCTTCATCGAGCCGCTCAAGAACGTGTATCGCGGCGTGCTCGAACGCCTGATCGCCTAATCGCCCGCATACAGGGACATACCCATGGCAACGAATTCTCCCCTCCAGACCGTCCGCGACCTGCTGCGCCTGGCTGTGTCGCGCTTCACGGCCGCCCGGCTGTCATTCGGCCACGGCAGCGCCAACGCCTATGACGAAGCGGCCTACCTGGTGCTGCATACGCTGAACCTGCCGCTCGACACGCTCGATCCGTTCCTCGATGCACGCCTGCTGCCCGAGGAAGTCGACGCGGTGCTGAAGGTCATCGACCGCCGTGTCACCGAGCGCGTACCGGCTGCGTACATCACGCACGAAGCGTTCATGCATGGCCTGCGCTTCTACGTGGATTCGCGCGTGATCGTGCCGCGCAGCTTCATCGGCGAACTGCTGCAGGACGGCCTGGAACCGTGGATCGGCGACATCGAACAAATCGGCCCGGTGCTGGAACTGTGCACGGGCTCGGGCTGCCTGCCGATCATCGCCGCCCACGTCTGGCCGAACGCCAACATCGACGCGGTCGACATCTCGTCCGACGCACTGGCCGTGGCGCGCCGCAACGTGGCCGACTACAAGATGGAAGGCCGCATCTCGCTGTACGAAGGCGACCTGTACACGCCGCTGCCCTCGGGCACCACGTATGACGTGATCCTGACCAACCCGCCCTACGTCAACGAGCAGTCGATGCGCGAACTGCCGGCCGAATACCTGGCCGAACCGCGCCTGGCACTGGCCGGCGGCGACGACGGCATGGACGTGGTGCGCGGCATCATCGCCGGCGCCAAAAAGCGCCTGAACCCGGGCGGCGTGCTGGTGGTGGAAATCGGCAACGAGCGCAAGTACGTCGAGGCAGCATTCCCCGATCTCGACATCGTCTGGCTGTCGGTAAGCGCTGGGGATGACCAGGTGTTCCTGGTGACGCATGACGCATTGCCGGGATGAAGCCCGCGGCTTGGTCGGGCTTCGCCTAAGATTTGGTGAGTCTCAAGGGGCCGAAATATAAAAAAAGTTCGCGCAGCGCGAATTTGGTGTGCAGATTGGCGGTGCGGCAGCCTTTTCCAGTGAAGCAAGCTGCACCTCCTAATAAAAAGTAGACGAGAGAGGCGAAAAATATAAAAATTCTTCGCTCGCCTAATAAAAAGTTGCGCCCCTTGAATCACTTTATGGGTAGACATGCACCATATGCGTCTCGTTGGCTATGCCTGGCTGCGCGATCAACTGGCGCTTCCCGCTGTTCCCATCATTCGCCCGGCGCGCGCGGGTGCCACCACGCGCATCCTTGAAACGGCCGACGCGGTCCTGTTTCCGCGCAAGGTAGCGCCGGCCGAAGACGCCTCCCCCCTTGCCCACACCCTGTTCGCGCTGAAGCACGAGGGCGTCGACCTTTCCGTCCTGGCCGGCGCGCTGCCACGGATCGAAGCCACCCAGCTCCAAGCCGAAATCGATGCGCAACCCACCAGCCGCTATATCCGCATGGCCGCGCTGCTCTGGGAACACTTCACCGGCAAGCTGCTGACGCCCCGACAGTCGGACAAGGTGCCGTACGTCAGCCTTTTCGACCCGGCGCGCTACTACACGTCCGAGCCAGGTCAACTATTTCCACGCTGGCGCGTCCGCTTCAATGGTCTGGGCTCGCTTGACCAGTGCGTCAACGTCGAGCGCACAGAAACCATCCAGGCCATTCTGGACATGGACGTGTTCGGGCGCATGGACGCCTTCATTGCCACGGTGGGCAAGGACGTCCTGGATCGCGCGCTGAACTGGGCCTATCTGAGCGAGACCGAAAAGTCGTTCGAAATCGAGCGCGAGCGGCCCACGATGGACAAGGCAGAGCGTTTCGTCCGGCTGCTGCACCATGCGCATGAACAGCGCCCGCTCGATGAAACGTATCTGACCGAGCTGCAGAACGACATCATCACGAATCCGTACGACCAGGCCATGCGGTACCGGACGGACCAGAACTGGCTGCGGCGTGGTGGCCACGGCGCAGCCTCGGTCACCTACGTGCCGCCCCACCCCGACGACGTTCCATCACTGATGCAGGGCCTGGAAGCGTTTGCCAACGCGCCGCCGCGCGACGTCGATCCGCTGATCGTGGCCAGCGTCGTCTCATTCTGGTTTGTGTTCATCCACCCGTTCATGGACGGCAACGGGCGGCTCTCGCGCTTCCTGATCCATCACGCGCTGTGCCGCTCGGGCAAGATGGCCAAGGGCTTCCTGCTGCCGGTGTCGGTGGCGATCAAGCGCCACGAAGCCGACTATCTGGCGGCGCTGGAAAGCTTTTCGAAACCAGTGCGCGCGCTCTGGCGCGTGTGGGCCATCGGCGATCACGAATTCGATTGCCAGACCACGGCGGGCAGCATTCCGTACCGTTACTGGAATGCGACGCAGTGCGTGGAATTTGGCGCGCGCATGGTCAAGGAAGCGTTGGAGCACGACCTGCAGGCCGAAACCCAGTTCCTGCAAGGCTATGACGAAGTCGTCAGCCGGGTAGAGGCCGATTTCGATATTCGCAATCATGACCTGGTAACGCTGGTATCGAGCTGTTTCCGCGAGAAAGGCCGGATATCGAAGCGCTGGCGCAAGCAGCTTGGTGTTCGCGTTCAAGCCGAGGCGTTCGACGCCATCGAGGCAGCGGTTCAGGATGTCTTTTTTGCCGATACTCCTCAGCCCCAACAAAAAAACGCGCCCTGACCGGGCGCGTTTTTCTTTTCAGCGGCGGCTCGAATCAGCTGCCTCCGGCCCCCACCGAATAGATCGTGCCGTTGGACGACACCTGGTAGTAGTCGGCGCCAACGCCCACCCAGTGATAGCCCTTCTTGGGCGCGGGCAGATTGTAGTCCTTGTACTTGTCGATCACATACTGCCGGTCGCGGAATTCGGTCGGCAGCTTGTCACCCTTGCTCCATTTCTGCGGTGCGTATGGCGACTGCGCACCCATCGGTTGTGATCCGGCCGACTGACTGGGCGCCATGGCGCCGGACGACGACCGGCTGCCCTGGGGCATGGGTTTCTGTTGCTGGGCTTGTGCGAATGGCATGGCCAGCATGCCGGCGGCGACCAGGACGGCGGGTATTAACGTCTTCGTCTTCATCGTGATCTCCTCACAGATGGAACACGTCAGACTGCCCGCGAACCGGACAGTCCCAACACAGCTTAGTAGCAAATGCGGGGCCCGCATGAAGACATTGCCCGGCGCAGCGCCCTTCCAGATCCGATTTCTCCAGTGAATTCAAAGACTTGCCGGCCGACATCAAACCATCGCCCGGAATGGAATATTTACCAGTTTCGTTCCGGCGCGGGTAGTTTTGGCATGCAGTCGCGCCGCGAATTGCAGCGGTGGGTATGTTGCGGCGCGCCACAACTTTTCCTTGAAGGGCTGCGCAATGTCTCCTAAAAATTGGTCTGACCGCTTGACCATTTGTCCGCTGTTTGCCCGGGGTTGCCCATGCCGCTTCAGCAGATCGAACCGCGTCGCCTGTACCGCCAGATCGCCGACCAGTTGCGCCGGCTTATCGAAGGCGGCGAGTTTCCCGTCGGGTCGCGCCTGCCGCCGGAGCGCGACCTGGCCGTGCAGTTGGGCGTCTCGCGCCCCTCGGTGCGCGAGGCACTGATTGCGCTGGAAGTGGAAGGACTGGTCGAGGTTCGCATGGGATCGGGCATCTATGCCTGCGCGGCCAGTGCCACCCCGCCGGCCACCGCCGGCAGCATCATCGCCGCGCCTCCGCTGGACGTGATTCGCGCGCGCCAGGTCATCGAAGGCGAGATGGCCGCCGGTGCCGCCCGCCATTGCACGGCCGCGTTGCTGGAGGCACTGGGCGAGTCCATCGCCCTGATGGAAGAAGAAGCCGGCGGCGGGAACATCCCCGTACGCGGCGACCGCATGTTTCACCTGCGCATTGCCGAAGTCTCTGAAAACGCCGTGCTGCTGCGCCTGGTGGCGGAGTTGTTCGACGAACGCCATAACCCGCTATTCGCCCAGTTCGGCAACCACTTCGAGAATGCCGATAGCTGGACCGCGGCCATTGCCGAGCACCGTGCCGTGGTAGCGGCCGTCGCCTCGGGCGCACCTGACGCGGCGCGTGCCGCCATGTGCGATCACCTGGAACTGTCGCACAACCGTTTCTATGCGGCATGGCCCGGCCACGCCAAGGACGCGAAAGCGCTCAGCGAGGAGTCCTGATGTCCCTGACCTGTCATATCCATGCCAGTGAAGACCTGCGCTTCACCGAGGTGGAACCGGCCGTGCCCGGTCCGCACGACGTACTGGTTCGGCTGGGCGCCGCCGGCATCTGCGGCTCCGACCTGCACTACTACTTCCACGGCAAGGTTGGCGCGTTCGTGATCAAGGAACCGCTGACACCGGGGCACGAGGCATCGGGCATCGTCGAAGCCGTGGGCAGCGCGGTGACGCGCGTGGCGCCGGGCATGAAGGTGGCGATCAACCCGTCGCATGCCTGCGGCCAGTGCGACTACTGCCGCGCGGGGCGTGACAACCTGTGCCGCAACATGCGTTTCCTGGGCAGCGCCAGCGTGTATCCGCACGTGCAGGGCATGTTCCGTCAGCACTTCCCGATGCACGAGCAGCAACTTACGCCCGTGGACTCCGATATCTCGCTGGGCGAACTCGCGTTTGCCGAGCCGCTTTCGGTGGCGCTGCACGGCGTGCATCGCGCCGGCGACCTGATGGGCAAGACGGTGCTGGTCACCGGCGGCGGCACCATCGGCAGCCTGACCGTGATGGCCGCGCGGCTGGCCGGCGCGGCGCGCATCATCGTGTGCGACATCGCGCAGCGGCCGCTGGATGTGGCCGCGTCAGTCGGCGCGGACCACACGATCCTCTCCACCGAAGTACCGGCCAGCGAATTGCAGGACATCGCCGACATCAGCCTGGAAGCGGCCGGCAGCGCGGCGGCGCTGGCCACGTGCCTGGCGGCCACGCGGCGCGGCGGCCGCATTGTCCAGGTCGGCACGCTGCCGGCCGAAGGCCTGCACTTTCCTGCTAACAGCATCATGGCGCGCGAACTCGACTACGTGGGCGCCTTCCGCTTTGGCCGCGAATTCGACTGGTCGGTGCAGTACCTGACCAGCCGTCGGCTCGATGTGCGTCCGCTGCTGTCGGCCCAGTTGCCGCTGGCGCAGGCCGTGGACGCCTTCCGGCTGGCCGCCGACAAGACCCGCAGTACCAAGGTGCAGTTGACCGGGTGAGGTTTTGCCTTCGCACACCGACCGGCCACCACAATAA
The DNA here is from genome assembly GCF_022179805.1 of Cupriavidus pauculus. Taxonomy (GTDB): domain Bacteria; phylum Pseudomonadota; class Gammaproteobacteria; order Burkholderiales; family Burkholderiaceae; genus Cupriavidus; species Cupriavidus pauculus_E. Next base: position 168,490 of record NZ_BPUO01000006.1, read on the forward strand.
GGCCGGCGGCATTTCCACCGAAACAGGAGACACGCATGATGCTTCGTCGCCGGCAGTTCCAGTCCATGCTCGGTGCGGCCCTGCTGCTTGCCGCCACGCTGACCACCCCCGCCCTTGCCCAGCAGGCGGCCCCGATCAAGCTCAAATGGGCCCACGTCTATGAAACGTCCGAACCGTTCCACAAGTGGTCGGTCTGGGCAGCGGACGAGATCAAGAAGCGCAGCAACGGCAAGTACCAGATCGATGTCTTCCCGGCGTCGCAACTGGGCAAGGAAAACGACATCAACCAGGGCCTGGCCATGGGCACCGTGGACATCATCATCTCGGGCTCCAGCTTTGCCGCCAAGTCGTTTCCGCGCATCGGCGTGACCTACTACCCGTATATCTTCCGCGGCCCCGACCATCTGCTGGCCTATACGAAGAGCGACATCTACAAGGAACTGACCGCCGGCTACGAGCAGAAGACCGGCAACCACATCCTTGCCACCACCTACTACGGCACGCGGCAGTCCACGTCGAACAAGGCGTTCTCGCACTGCACCGAGATGAAGGGCCTCAAGATGCGCGTGCCCGACGTGCCGGCCTACCTGGCCATGCCGCGCGCCTGCGGCGTCAACACGTCGCCCATCGCGTTCGCCGAGGTCTACCTGGCCTTGCAGAACGGCACCGTGGAAGCGCAGGAAAACCCGCTCACCACGATCGAGGCGAAGAAGTTCTATGAGGTGCAGAAGTACATCGTGCTGACCGGCCATATCGTCGACCACCTGAACACCATCGTGTCCGGCGCGCTGTGGAAGAAGCTGTCCGCGCCGGAACAGAAGATGTTCGGCGAGGTAATGCAGGAAGCCGCCGCCAAGGCCACGGCCGACGTGGTGGCGCGCGAGAAGGAACTGGTGGCGGTGTTCAAGCAGAAAGGCATCACGGTGACCGAGGTCAGCATTCCGGAATACCGCGAAGCCGTGCTGAAGAACGTCAGCGTGGAGTCACAGGGCTATCGCAAGGCCGACTGGGAAAAGATCCAGGCGGTGAAGTGATGTGAACTGACCGACTGACGTTTGGCTCCCTCTCCCGCTATCACGGGAGAGGGGAGCAAAAGCAAATCGGAGAACCCGATGGAAATGCGTTCCCAAGCCATCCGTGGCGATGCGCCCGAGCCTGAAGGCGCACCGCACATGACCTCGGTCGAGGAGATCGTCCACAGCTTCGAGGAAGCCGACGCGCAGCCGGTGGACCTGACCGGCTATGCCGCCGAGGACTGGTTCACCGTGGGGCTGTTCTGGGTCATGACGCTGCTGGTCTTCATGCAGTTCTTCACTCGCTACGTGATGAACGACTCGCTCGCCTGGACCGAGGAACTGGCTACTTACTGCCTGATCGGCGTGGTGTTCATCGGCGCGTCGATGTGCGTGCGCAAGAGCCGCCATATCCAGGTAGACCTGATTTACCGCTATCTGCCGCACGGCCCGGCCCGCGCGCTGTCCACGCTGGTCGACCTGCTGCGCACTGCCTTCCTGGCGTACGCCGCCTACCTGGTCTGGAAGTACATCGGCATCGTGGGCGACGAACCAATGACCACCATCGACTGGAACAAGGGCCACGTCTACTGGATCACGCTGGCGGGCTTCGTGCTGATGCTGGGCCGGTCCATCCAGGTGACCTGGCAGAACTGGCGCAACGGCTTCTCGATCCTGGAACGCCCAGAAGCCTTCGAATCGTCTGACGACTAAGGAGCAACAGGCATGTGGATCCTGATTGCATCGTTCCTGCTGCTGATGCTGATTGGCATGCCGGTGGCCATATCGATGGCGCTGGCGTCGCTGTTCTATATCTGGGCCAGCGGCACCGTGCCCGACGTGATTCTGGCCCAGCGCATGATTTCCGGCGTGGAGAGCTTTCCGCTGCTGGCCGTGCCGTTCTTCATCCTGGCCGGCAACCTGATGAATGTAGCCGGCATCACCGGCCGCATCTACAACTTCGCGGTGGCACTGGTGGGCTGGATGCGCGGCGGTCTGGGCCACGTCAACATCATCGGCTCGGTGATCTTCTCGGGCATGAGCGGCACCGCCATTGCCGACGCGGCGGGCCTGGGCACCATCGAGATCAAGGCCATGAAGGACCATGGCTATGAAACCGAGTTCGCGGTGGGCGTGACGGCGGCATCGGCCACACTGGGGCCGATCATCCCGCCGTCGCTGCCGTTCGTGATCTACGGCATGATGGCCAACGTGTCGATCGGCTCGCTGTTCCTGGCCGGCATCGTGCCGGGCCTGGTGCTGACGCTGTTCATGATGGCCACCGTGGCGTGGATTGCCCACCGGCGCGGCTGGGGCGGCGACACGGCGTTCTCGTGGAAGCTGCTTGGCGCGGCCACCATCGAGATCGTCGTCGTGCTGGCCTTTCCGATGGCGATCTGGCTGGCCGTGCACGCCGGCGTGTCGACCAACATGGCTGCCATGATCGCGCTGATCGTGCTGCTGGCGCTGGACTGGTACTTCGACTTCTCGGCCGTGATGGCGCTGATGGCGCCGGTGATCCTGATCGGCGGCATGACGCTGGGCTGGTTCACGCCCACCGAGGCCGCCGTGGCCGCCGTGATCTGGGCGCTGTTCCTGGGCCTGGTGCGCTACCGCTCGATGACGATGCGCGCGCTGGCCAAGGCCACGCTCGACACCATCGAGACTACCGCGTCGGTGCTGTTCATCGTCACGGCGGCGTCGATCTTTGCGTGGCTGCTGACCACCAGCCAGGCCGCGCAGGCGCTGACCGACGCGATCCTGGGCTTCACGCAGAGCAAATGGGTGTTCCTGCTGCTGGCCAACGTGCTGATCCTGATCGTGGGCTGCTTCATCGATACCACGGCGGCCATCACGATCCTGGTGCCCATTCTGCTGCCCATCGTGCTCAAGCTCGGCATCGATCCGATCCACTTCGGGCTGATCATGACGCTCAACCTGATGATCGGCCTGCTGCACCCACCGCTGGGCATGGTGCTGTTCGTGCTGGCGCGCGTGGCCAAGCTGTCGGTGGAGCGCACCACGGTGGCCATCCTGCCGTGGCTGATTCCGCTATTCCTGACCCTGATCGCCATCACGTACGTGCCCCAGATCGTGCTCTGGCTACCTGGCCTGGTAGGCAGCAAATGACCCGGATCACCCACATCGAACTGATCCAGGTAGACCTGGCGCCAGAGAAGGTGCGCACCGATGCGATCCAGGCGTTCGTCGTCCAGGAAACGCCGATCGTGCGCATTCATTGCGACGATGGCAGCGAAGGCACCGGCTACAGCTACACCATCGGCACCGGCGGCTCGTCGGTCATCGCGCTGCTGCGCGACCACCTGCTGCCGCAGTTGATCGGCGCGGACCCGCAGCGCATCGAATATCTCTGGCGCACGCTGTACTTCAGCACGCATGCCACGGCCGTCGGCGCCATCACCAGTCTCGCCATGGCCGCCATCGACACGGCATTGTGGGACTGGCGCTGCCGCCGCGACGGCCAGCCGCTGTGGATCGCCGCAGGCGGCGCCCAGCACGAGGTGCCCGTGTACACCACCGAGGGCGGCTGGCTGCACCTGTCCACCGACGAGCTGGTCGGCGCCACAGCCGCCGCGCTCGACGCGGGCTTGCTGGGCGCCAAGATCAAGGTCGGCAAGCGCCTGCAGGAAGACATCGAACGGCTGACGGCCGTGCGCGACGTCGTCGGCAACGATTTCTCGATCATGATCGATGCCAACCAGTGCTTAACCACGGCCGAAGCCATCCGCCGGGCGCCGTACTACAGCGCGCTGCACGTCGACTGGTTCGAGGAACCGTTGCCCGCCGACGACCTGACTGGCCACGCCCGGCTGGCCGCCAGCGGCAATGTACCGATTGCCGTGGGCGAATCGCTGTACTCGACCACCCAGTTCGCCGACTACCTGCGCCAGGGCGCGTGCGCGGTGGTGCAGGCCGACGTGGCACGCGTGGGCGGCATTACCCCGTGGCTCAAGGTCGCTCACATGGCCGAAGCCTGCAACGTGTCGATCTGCCCGCATTTCCTGATGGAACTGCACGTGTCGCTGTGCGCGGCGGTGCCCAATGCGTCATGGCTCGAATACATCCCGCAGCTCGACGCCATCACGCACAGCCGCGTCGAGATCGAGCGTGGTCGTGCCCGCCCGCCGGCCACGCCCGGCCTCGGCATCGACTGGGACTGGCAGGCCATCGGACGCAGCGCCAGCGCGCGCTTCACCATTTCCTGATCCCCGCAAATCCACCCCCCAAGGAGCCATACATGTCGCAACGACTCGCCGGCAAGATCGCACTGGTAACGGCAGCGGGCCAGGGTATCGGCCGCGCCACGGCCGAAGCGTTCCTGCGCGAAGGCGCACACGTGTTTGCCGCCGATATCAATGCCGAGGCGCTGGCCGAGCTGGCCGCACTGCCCCACTGCCGGACGCTGCGGCTCGACGTGACCGACGGCGCGGCCGTGGCGGACGCCGCGCGCCAGATCGGGCGTATCGACGTGCTGTTCAACGGCGCGGGCTTCGTGCATCACGGCACGATCCTGGACTGCGACGATGACGCCTTCGACTTTTCGATGAACCTCAACGTGCGCGCGATGTACCGCATGATGCGCGCGTTCCTGCCGGCCATGCTCGACGCCGGCGGCGGGTCGATCATCAACATGGCGTCGGTGGCCGGCAGCATCAAGGGCGCGCCGAACCGCTTCGTCTACGGCGCCAGCAAGGCGGCCGTGATTGGCATGACCAAGGCCGTGGCGGCCGATTTCATCACGCGCGGCATCCGCTGCAATGCCATCTGCCCGGGCACCGTGGAGTCGCCGTCGCTGCGCCAGCGCATTGGCAACCAGGCTTCGGCCAGCGGCCGCACGCTGGCGCAGGTGGAAGCCGATTTCATCGCGCGTCAGCCGATGGGCCGCATCGGCACCGCCAGCGAGATCGCCGCACTGGCCGTGTACCTGGCGTCGGACGACGCGGCTTTCACCACCGGCACCGCGCAGGTCATCGACGGCGGCTGGTCCAACTGAATCTCATCACCCATCCGGGAGCCCACGCATGTCAGCACCGGCAGTGATCCGCATCCATCCCGCCGACGATATCGTCATCGCCTGCCGTCAGCTCTTGCCTGGCACCGTCCTGCACCAGGAAGGCGTGACCGTGGCCAGCATGGTGCCGCCCGGCCACAAGGTCGCGGTGCGCGCCATTGCCGAGGGCGCGCCCGTGCGGCGCTACAACCAGATCATCGGCTTTGCCCGCCAGGCCATCGCGCCGGGCCAGCACGTGCATACCCATAACCTGGCGATGGGCGACTTCGCGCGCGACTATGCGTCGGGCAGCGACGCGCACGCCACCGCCATGGCAACCGACGTGGCCACGTTCGACGGCATCGTGCGCGCCGATGGCCGCATTGCCACGCGCAACTACATCGGCATCCTGACGTCGGTGAACTGCTCCGCCACCGTGGCGCGCGCGATTGCCGATCACTTCCGGCGCGAGATCCACCCCGAGGCGCTGGCGCCCTACCCCAACGTGGACGGCGTGGTGGCGCTGACGCATGGCGCCGGGTGCGCCACCGACAGCGACGGCGAAAACCTGCGCGTGCTGCGCCGCACGCTGGCCGGCTATGCGCGGCACCCCAATTTCGCAGCGGTGCTGGTGGTCGGACTGGGATGCGAGACCAACCAGATCGACGGTCTGCTGGCCGAGCCGGGCCTGTCCACGCTGGCCGATGGTCCGTGCCTGCACAGCTTCAACATCCAGGACACCGGCGGCACGGCCAAGACCGTGGCGCGCGGCATCGGCGTGGTGCAGGCGTTGCTGGAGGATGCCAACCGCGTCACGCGCACGCCGGTACCGGCCCGGCACCTGATGGTGGGGCTGCAGTGCGGCGGCTCCGACGGCTATTCGGGCATCACGGCCAATCCGGCGCTGGGCGCGGCCGTCGACCTGCTGGTGGCCCAGGGCGGCACGGCCATCCTGTCCGAGACGCCCGAGATCTATGGCGCCGAGCACCTGCTCACGCGCCGCGCGGTGTCGGCCGCCGTGGCAGACCGACTGGTCGCGCGCATCCACTGGTGGGAGTCGTACACCGCGCGCAATGCCGGCAGCATGGACAACAACCCGTCGGCCGGCAACAAGGCCGGCGGGCTGACCACGATCCTGGAGAAATCGCTGGGCGCCGTGGCCAAGAGCGGCACGACCAACCTGGTCGACGTGGTCGAATTTGCCGAAGCCGTGCGCGCGCACGGCCTGGTCTTCATGGATACCCCGGGCTATGACCCGGTTTCCGCCACGGGCCAGGTGGCGGGCGGCGCCAACCTGATCTGCTTCACCACGGGCCGGGGTTCGGCCTATGGATGCGCGCCATCGCCATCGCTGAAGCTGTCCACCAACAACGCGCTGTGGCAGCGCCAGTCCGAGGACATCGACATCAACTGCGGCGACATCCTGGACGGCGATGCCACCATCGCCAGCAAGGGCGCGGAGATCTTCCGGCTGATGCTGGAAACGGCGTCGGGCCGCCGCACGCGCAGCGAGCAGCACGGCTACGGCCAGAACGAATTCGTACCCTGGGCGCTCGGCGCCGTGATGTAAAGCCGTGAACCCGTGAAACCGTGAACCCCCGCTGGATCTCCGGAGACCCCGCATGAAGATCACCAACGCGCGCGTCATCGTCTGCTGCCCGGGACGCAATTTCGTCACGCTCAAGATCGAAACCGACGAAGGCCTGACCGGCATCGGCGACGCCACGCTGAACGGCCGCGAGCTGTCCGTGGTCAGCTACCTCGAAGACCACGTGATTCCGTGCCTGATCGGGCGCGACGCGCACCAGATCGAGGACATCTGGCAATACCTGTATCGTGGCGCCTACTGGCGGCGCGGCCCGGTGACGATGAGCGCCATCGCGGCCGTCGACACCGCGCTGTGGGACATCAAGGCCAAGGCCGCCAACCTGCCGCTGTACCAGTTGCTGGGCGGCAAGAGCCGCACCGGCGTGATGGTCTACGGCCACGCCAACGGCAGCGACATCGCCCACACCGTGGAAGAGGTGCTGCGCTACAAGGAAATGGGCTACAAGGCCATTCGCGCGCAGTCGGGCGTGCCGGGGCTGAACAAGGTCTACGGCGTGTCGCGCGACCGGTTGTTCTACGAGCCGGCCGACGCCAACCTGCCGTCCGAACACGACTGGAGCACCGAGCGCTACCTGGACCATACGCCGAAGCTGTTCGACAAGGTACGCGACGCCGTAGGCCCGGACATCCACCTGCTGCACGACGTACACCATCGCCTGACGCCCGTCGAGGCCGGCCGGCTGGGCAAGTCGCTGGAGCCGTTCCGGCTGTTCTGGATGGAAGACGCCACGCCCGCCGAGGACCAGCGCGCGTTCCGCCTGATCCGCCAGCACACGGTGACGCCGCTGGCGGTGGGCGAGATCTTCAACAGCATCTGGGACTGCAAGACGCTGATCGAGGAACAGTTGATCGACTATATTCGTGCCACGGTGGTCCACGCGGGCGGCGTGACCCATTTGCGCCGCATTGCCGACTTTGCGGCGATGCACCAGGTGCGCACGGGCTGCCACGGTGCTACGGACCTGTCGCCGGCCTGCATGGGCGCGGCGCTGCATTTCGATATCTGGGTGCCGAACTTCGGCATCCAGGAATATATGCGCCACACCGAGGAGACCGACGCCGTGTTCCCGCACGCGTACACGTTCCAGGACGGCATGATGTACCCGGGCGACGCGCCGGGCCATGGCGTGGACATCGACGAGAAGCTGGCCGCAAAGTATCCGTATCAGCGGGCATACCTGCCGGTGAACCGGCTGGCCCACGACGGCACGTTGTGGCACTGGTAGCGGACTGATAGCGCACGGATAGCGGGACAGTCCGAAAAACGCCGCGCAGGCAGGCAATCCACGAGGAGACCACGATGAGCGATATCGAACAGTTGCCCCGCCTGCATCCCGGCCGGCTCGGTGCGCTGCCCGCCGACGTGCGGCGCCCCACCTACGCGCGTGACAACCTGCGCGCCGGCATCGTGCACCTGGGCGTGGGCGCCTTCCATCGGGGCCATCAGGCGGAGATCACCGAGGCCGCCATCGAGGCGGCGGGCAAGGTGGGCGACAACGATGGCCTGCACTGGGGCATCATCGGCGTGTCGCTGCGCCGCCCCGACACGCGCGACGCGCTCAAGCCCCAGGATGGCCTGTACACGCTGGCACTGCGCAGCGCCAGCGCCGAGACGCTGCAGGTCATCGGCGCCGTGCTGGACGTGCTCGTAGCCGAGGAAGATCCCGAGATCGTGCTGGACCGCATTGCGCACCGCGACACCCACATCGTCAGCCTGACCGTCACCGAAAAGGGCTACTGCCACGACCCCGCCACCGGCGAGCTGAACCGCACCGATCGCGGCATCGTCGAGGACATTTCCGGGGTGTCGCATCCGGTCACCGCCATCGGCTACCTGGCATTCGGCCTGCGGCGGCGCATGGAACGCGGGCTCGGCCCGGTCACGCTGCTGTCCTGCGACAACCTGGCCAGCAATGGCGACACGCTGCGCCGCGTGCTGCTGGCGTTCTGCGCCGACGTCGACCCGGCCCTGCACGACTGGGTGGCACGCTGCACGTTCCCGAACACGATGGTCGACCGGATCGTGCCCAAGACCACCATCGACGACGTGGCACACGTGTCCCGCGCGCTGGGGCTCTACGATGCCTGGCCCGTGATCGGCGAGCCGTTCTTCCAGTGGGTGATCGAGGACCGCTTTGCCGCCGGGCGCCCGCGCTGGGAAGCCGGCGGCGCGCAGTTCGTGACGGACGCCAAGCCGTTCGAAGTGCTCAAGCATCGGCTGGTCAATGGCAGCCAGTCGATGATGGCGTATATGGGCGTGCTGGCCGGCTGGCAGACCACCGATCGCGTGATCGCGCAGCCGGCCGTGCAGGCATTTATCTCGGAGGCCATGGCACGCGAGACGCAGCCCACGCTGCCGCCGTTGCCGGGGCTCGACGTGGACGCCTACCGCGCCAGCCTGCTGGCACGCTTCAGCAACCCGGCGCTGGGCCATCGCACGCGCCAGATCGCCATGGACGGCTCGCAGAAGATTCCGCAACGGCTGCTGGCGCCGATCCGCGACCGCATCGCGGCGGGGCAACCCTTCACGCGCCTGGCGCTGGGCGTGGCCGCGTGGCTGCACTTCCTGCGCGGCTACGACGAGGCAGGCAACGCGTTTCAGGTGGAAGACCCGTTGGCGCAGCCGCTGGCCGCCGTGATGGCCGACGCCGCGCGCCAGTCCGAAAAACTGTTCGATGCCCGCACACGCGAGCGCATGCGCGTGCAAACCATCACCGGGTTCGCGCCGGTCTTTGGCGATCTGGGCCAGTCGGCGGTGTTCGTCGACAACGTGGCCGCGCAGCTTGAACTGCTGTGCGCGCATGGCGTGACTGGCGCCCTGTCCCGCGTGAACGAGGCGGCCTAGCGCGATACAAGCAGACGCCAGCCGCACCCCACGCATGCGCTGGCGTCATGCGTACATGCGCAGATATCGTTTCTCGCGTCACACCAGACGCCCCTAACATCGGCCAGAGCCTGACATAAAAAGGCTTCCCAGCGTTCTGCCAAACAGGGAGAGAGAGACATGCAAGCCAGCGCCCCCGCCTTTGCGGAGACCGCGCCCACCATCGGGGCCAGTCAACGCCGCCGCGCCATCATCGCCACGGTGATCGGCAACGGACTCGAATGGTTCGACTTCACGGTGTACAGCTTCTTCGCCGTGATCATCGCCAAACTTTTCTTCCCCACCGGGAACGACCTCTCGTCGCTACTGCTGGCCGTGGCCACGTTCGGCGTGGGCTTCTTCATGCGACCAGTGGGCGGCATCATCCTCGGCGTCTACGCCGACCGCGTGGGCCGCAAGGCCGCGTTGTCGCTGACCATCCTGCTGATGGCGGCCGGCACCACGCTGATCGGCATCGCCCCCACCTATGACCAGATCGGCGTGTTCGCGCCGATGCTGATCGTGATCGCGCGGCTGATGCAGGGCTTCTCGGCCGGCGGCGAAATGGGCGGGGCCACCGCATTCCTGACCGAATACGCACCCGAGAAACAGCGCGCCTACTATTCGAGCTGGATCCAGGCCAGCATCGGCGTGGCCGTGCTGCTGGGCGCAGCCGTGGGCACGTTCGTCACGTCCACGCTCAGCACCGAAGCGCTGAATAGCTGGGGCTGGCGCCTGCCGTTCCTGATCGGCATGATCATCGGCCCGGTCGGCTTCTACATCCGGCACAACCTGGAAGAAACCCCCACGTTCCAGGCCACCACCGACAAGACCGATTCGCCGCTGACCGAGGTGCTGCGCGACTATCCGCGCCAGACCGCCGCCAGCTTCTCGATGGTGATCCTGTGGACGGTCTGCACCTACGTGCTGCTGTTCTACATGCCGACCTACGCCGTGAAGGTGCTCAAGGTGCCGCAATCGACCGGCTTCATCGCGGGCATGGCCGGTGGCATGGCGATCATGGTGTTCGCACCCATCGTCGGCATGCTGGCCGACCGCGTGGGCCGTCGCGGCCTGCTGTCGGGCGCTGCCGCGCTGATCTTCGTGCTGGCGTGGCCGATGTTCGCCTACATCAACCACGCGCCGGGCCTGGGCTCGCTGCTGGTGTTCCAGATCGTGTTCGGCGTGCTGATCGCCGCCTACACCGGCCCGATCCTGGCCGCCTTCGCCGAGCTGTTCCCGGCCAAGGTGCTGTCCACGGGCCTGTCGGTGGCCTACAACCTGGCGGTGACCATCTTCGGCGGCTTCGCCTCGTTCTTCATCACGTGGCTGATCGCCACCACGGGCAGCACCATGGCGCCGGCCATCTACGTGATGATCGCAGCCGCCATCAGCTTTGCCGGCACGCGCCTGGTGCGCGAGCCCGCCTACCTGCAACAGAAGTAAAGACGTAACCCACAATGACCCAGATTCTGCTCCAGGGCGGCAACGTCCTCGACCCCGTGCGCGGTGCGCTGCTGCCGCGCCACGATGTGCTGATCGACGGCGAGCGCATCGTCGACGTCAGCCCCACCCCGATCCACGCCCCGCAGGCCAAGGTGGTGGACGTGGCCGGCAAGACCGTGATGCCGGGCCTGATCGACCTGCACGTGCACGTGCTGGCGTCGCTGGCCAACCTGGGCCTGAACGCGGTGCAGCCCAACGTGCTGGTGGCGTTCCGCGCCATGCCGATCATGCGTGGCATGCTGGAGCGCGGCTTCACCACCGTGCGCGATGCCGGCGGTGCTGACTGGGGCCTGTCCCAGGCGGTGGCCACGGGCCTGATTCCCGGCCCGCGCATCTTCCCGTCGGGCAAGGCGCTGTCGCAGACCGGCGGCCACGGCGACTTCCGCCCGCGCTCCGACACGCTGGAGCCCTGCTCCTGCGCGTTCCGTGCCGGTGCCATCGCCCGCGTGGTCGATGGCGTGGACGCGGTGCGTCTGGCCGTGCGCGAAGAAATCCAGAAAGGCGCCACGCAGATCAAGATCATGGCCTCGGGCGGCGTGGCATCGCCGACCGATCCCATCGGCAACACCCAGTACAGCGAAGACGAGATCCGCGCCATCGTGGCCGAGGCGGAAGCCGCGCAGACCTACGTCATGGCCCACGCCTACACGCCACGCGCGATCATGCGTGCCGTGCGATGCGGCGCGCGCACCATCGAGCACGGCAACCTCGTCGATGCCGAAGCCGCCCGCGTGATGCGCGAGCATGGCGCCTACGTGGTGCCAACGCTGATCACCTACGACGCGCTGGCCCGCGACGGCGAGCGCCTGGGCCTGCCGGCCGATTCCGTGGCCAAGATCGAAACCGTGCGCCAGGCTGGCCGCAACTCGCTGGCCATCTATGCCGAAGCCGGCGTGCCGATGGGCTTCGGTTCCGACCTGCTGGGCGAGATGCACCAGTACCAGTCCGAGGAATTCTTGATCCGCGCGGAATTGCTGGGCAATGCGGAAGCCGTGCGCTCGGCTACGTCGATTGCAGCCGAGATTTTGCAGCGTGAGGGTGAGCTGGGCGTGATTGCGGCTGGCGCGATTGCCGATGTGCTGGTGGTGGATGGCGATCCGCTGACCGATATTGGCGTGCTGGCTGGGCCCAATGCGCGTATCGGCATGGTGATGCAGGCTGGACGGATTCATAACGCGTAAGGGTACGAAAGGCTGGCCCTCTCCCCCGCCGTGGGTGTGCTCCCCTCTCCCGCAACGCGGGAGAGGGGCCGGGGGTGAGGGCCAGCCCGCCAATCACCACCAACGTCCCACCTTTGGCACGCCGCTTGCGTCTATCATTGGCTCCAAGTTCCCGCCAATGATTCACGCCAATGCGCATCACCCCGCTCCCGCCGTTGCCCTGTCTGGTCGCCTTTGAATCGGCCATGCGGCACGGCAGCTTCACCAAGGCTGCGGCCGAACTGCATCTGACGCAGAGCGCCATCAGCCGCCAGGTAGCCCAGCTTGAACGCTTCCTGGGCAAGAAACTCTTTATCCGCGAACCGCGCGCGCTGCGCCTGACCGTGAGCGGTCAGCAATATGCCGAGCAGGTGCAACGCCTGCTGGTGCGCTGCGCCGAAGCCACCGAGGACGTGATGAAGCGCAAGGGCCAGGTCGAACTGACCGTGGCCTGCTCGTCCGGCGTGGCCGTGCTCTGGCTCACGCCGCGCCTGGCCGCGTTTCGCGCGCGGCATCCCGACTTTCGTGTGCGGCTCGTGGTCAACGACGGCCTGGCGTCGCTGTCGGGCACCGACTTCGATGTCGGGCTGTACTACCTGCGCGAAGGCGCCCCGAGCGGCATCGCCGCACAACGGCTCTATGACGAGGAAGTCTTTCCGGTTTGCGCGCCGTCGTACCTGAACGGCCGGCAACTGAAGGTATCCGACCTGCCCCGCGAATCGTTGCTGGTGCTGGAAGACGCGCAGCGCATCTGGATGTCGTGGCCGTCGTGGTTTGCCCGCAATGGCTTGCGCGAAACCCGCTTCGAGCGCGAACTCGTGGCCAATACCTACCCCGTGCTGGTCCAGATGGCCATCGAAGGCCAGGGCATCGTGCTGGCGTGGCGCCACATGATCGACCGCTGCCTGGCGGCGGGCCTGCTGGCGCGCGCCTGCGACGCCAGCGCGTCGCTGGGCGGCGGCTACTATGTAGTGTGGCCGCGCGACCGGGCCGAGCCGGCGGCGGCGCGCGCGTTCCGCCAATGGCTGATCGAGGAAAGCGGCGCCGACGCGTGACCGCGTGACTCCATAGCCGGTCAGCCGGCCATGGCCTTGCGCACGGCGTCGGTCACCTGCGTCACCACGCCGTCGCGCCAGTCGTCGGCATCGCCATAGAACGCACGCCACATGGCCTGCCCGATCAGCGAGCGCTGATTCTCGTCGGCTTCCGGATGCACATGCAGCCAGTGGTCGCCGCGCAAGGCATCGAGGACTTCCGGTAGCGGCAGCGTGCCGAATTCGAGCGCGATGCCCGCGTAGTCGACCGACGGCAGCGTCTGCGGCACCGCATGCCAGGCCAGCCCGCTCAGGTTGGCCGAGGTTGACGAGCCATCGTAGATCGACGTGACGCTGCCGCCCCAGATCGCCCGGGTCTTCTCAAGTTGCGCGGGCGCCTGGGGGCCCATGTAGATCGGCTCGCCATAACCCCATGGGCCCAGGCCGGTATGCACGTCGATCCAGCGCAGCGTGGTGCGGCCGGCGCCGAAGCGCGCCAAGATGCGGCGCAGCGTGTAGTTGCTCCACGTGGCTTTCTGGCCGCCGAAGAACATGCCGGCGGCATCCTGATATTGCCCGGCGCTAACCGCCGCCTGGTACCAGGCCATGCCCTTTTGCGCCACGGTGGCCATCAGCGCCGTGTGCTCGTCGCAGGACGGCGGCCATTGTGCGGGTAGCAGCAGCGGCGCCACCTCGGCATAGGCCGGATTGAGCGGCAGCGGACGGTCGAAGTCCATGAAGTTGCGGTTCAGGTCGACGTTGTCCTCGTTCACGCGGCGCAGGTGTGAGAACCCGTACGGATTCACCGCGTGCACGAACATCAGCGCCCAGCCCGCGCGGCGGCAGTCGGCGTGCAGCGTGGTATCGGCCAGCATCGCCACCTGCGCACCCGACCCGCAGAAGCCCTCGGCGCCGTGCGTACCCGACGTCACCAGCAGTACACGCGGCGCATCTTGCGCGCCCAGCCACGCCACGTCCATCGCCAGCGTCTCGCCGTCGCGGCCCACCTCGGTCGGATGCGGAAACTCGGTCAGTGCGGCGCCGCATCCACGTGCGGCATCCAGGAACTTCTGCCTGGCCTCGGCATAACTGCGCGCAAAGTACCGTGCAACGGGCGAAACGTGCGACGTGGAGCTGGCAGGCATGGCGGGAAGTTGGCCTGGGCCGAGTGGGGGTGCTTCCAATGTAACGCCAATCGGCCACCGAATGCCAGCCGGCGCCGCCCGCTCAGAACCGTTCGGCGGGTCCGCCCGGCTCGCCGTCGCTGGGCCAGGCCGACCGGAACGCGTGCGGATGCATGACGATGCCCGCCGCCTCGATCTGCGCGGCGGACAGCACCAGATGTCTGGCCAGCCAGTCATGCAGGCTGCGCAGAAAACGTATGCGGTCATCGCGATTGGCGCTGGCGATCAGCCATTCCAGCTTGACGTGCGCGGTATAGACATCGAGCAGGTTCAGCGCCTTTAGCTTGGGCGGCGTGGCGGCGCTGCGCTCGATGGCCAGCACGCGCTGCACCTGCGCATGCGACAGCGGCCGTGCGGCCAGGATCTGCTGGTAAAGCTCTTCGAGTGCCGGAAACCGCACGGTCGGCTGCACCCGGGGCACGCCGGCCACCTTTTCCATGCGCAGCACGACATAGCGCGTGGCAGCATTGCGGCGCTGCAGCTCAAGCTCGGCCGCTGTGGGCTTGCGGCGCGGCATATCGGCAAACGCCGCATCGACGCGCTTGATCGCATCGCGCTCGGTGTAGTCGGGCACCTGGTCGAGCATACCCGGTACAGCCAGCGTGGCGCGCGCGCATTCCAGGCCGAACGGGTATTCGTGGCCATCCGGTCCACGCAGGATCCAGCCGTGGCCGTCAGGAAAGCCGTGATGGCGACCGCCCTTGGCGCTGCGGGCATGGCACCGCGTGGCGGACGGATCGACGAAGTCCTTGCGAACGGGAATCCAGCTCCCGGGCAGGGGTGCGGTCATTGGAGGGTGATGGTGGGAAAAACGGGGGGTATTGTCCCACTGATTTGACTGCCCACACCGCATGGCCGCCTGATGTCTTTCTCCCCTCTCCCGCTTTGCGGGAGAGGGGTTGGGGGTGAGGGCAATGCGGTTCTGCTTGCCGACAAGTCGCAGTTTGCACCGCCGGCCCTCTCCCCCGCCCCTCTCCCAGAGGGTCTCCCAGAGGGAGAGGGGAGAAAACCAAACAGGTGGATGAAACGCTTACTTCAACATAAACGACATCGCCGAGCAGCAGTTCAACATCCGCACAGCCGCCTGCACGGTCGGGGCCGTGAACGACAGCGTCACCCCATCCACACGTTCAAACGTCGGCCATTGGCAGAACAGGTCGGCATGCGCGGTCGTCTGCGTTTGCAGGCGGCAGGTAACCGGGCCGGACAGTTCCAGGCAGCGGGCCTCAGGATGCGCGATGGCCTGGCGCGTGACGGCCTCGGCGGCCTGGGCGATGGCTTCGCGCGCGGCGGCTGGCGACAGCGTCGTGCCGCTGCCCTGCCCGCCCGCCGTCTTGGTCTGCACGTAGCGCACCCACGGCATCAGCGGTTGGGTTTCGGCGATGAAGACGTCGTCGCCGCTCGCCATCAGCACCGGCACGTCGAACTCGCCGGCCAGTGCCGCGTAGATGCCGGCCTCGCCCAGTTCCAGTCCGTTGAACCAGACACGTGCGAACGCGCCGCTGTTGATCGTATGGGCCAGCACGCCACGGCTCTGCGCGCGGCCGTGGTAGCCGATCATGAACACGCCGTCGCAGTCCTGCTCGACGCCGGCCATCATGCTCAGGTAGCGGGGCTTGCCCAGCACCAGTTGCGCGCGCGGGTCGATCTGGTCGGGCAGCAGGTTACGGAAACCGCCGTGCGAGTCGTTGACCAGCACCGCGGTAGCCCCGCCGGCGAAAGCGCCCTGCACGGCCGCGTTGGCCTCGGCGGTCATCCAGGCGCGGGCGCGTTCGTACTCACCATTGCCGGCGCGCGTCTGCTCGGCGTGGAATACACCGGCCACGCCCTCGATATCAGCGGAAATCAGGATCTTCATGCAGTCAGGTCAGGCAACAGATCGCGCAACGCGCGGCGGGTATGGCCATCGCGGCCGTGAACGGTTTCGGCATGCCACAGCGCATGCACGATGGCCTGCTCGACGCAGTCGGCGGCAGCGCGGAACAGCGGATCGAGCTTTGATTCGTGAACCATCGACACGGCCGGCATCGGCGCATCGGTCAGGTGCGGGACGGTATAGGCAGTGGTGAACGCCAGCGCGATATCGCCCGAGCCATGGCCGTAGATCGATCCGGTGCGCGCCAGCCCGGTGCCGGCACGCATCGACAGGCGGCGCAACTGCCGCGCATCGAGCGGCGCATCGGTGGCCACGATCATGATGATCGAGCCTTTTTCTGGCTCGGCGGGCTGCTTGAGCCGCGCGTCGAGCGCAGCGCCAAGCTGCCGACCGGCAAACACCAGTGACTCCGGGGTGCCGAAGTTGGACAGCACCAACGCCCCGACGCTATAACCGCCGGCCACACGCGAGGCCGTGCCAATGCCGCCCTTGGCGCCAAACGACGACATGCCACGCCCTGCCCCAACCGCGCCCTGCGCCACTTCGGCACCGGCCGCCGCAAGCGCCGCGTCGTAGTGGCGCGACTGCACGGCCATGGCCTGGATGTCGTTGAGGAAGCCGTCGTTGCACTCGAACACGAGCGGATTGACGGTGGGCCACTTGCGGCCGATCTCGGGGTTCTCGGCAATCGCCACGCCGATCTGCGCCTGGGCCAGCGCGCCGACGCTGAACGTATTGGTCAGCGCGATGGGCGTTTCCAGCACGCCAAGTTCATCCACCTGCACCAGGCCGATGCTCTTGCCGAAGCCGTTGAACACCGTGGCCGCGGCCGGCACCTTGTCGACGTAAACGTTGCCGGCATGCGGCCGGATCACCGTCACGCCGGTCTGGCAGGCGCCATCGGCCAGCGTGCAGTGCCCGACCGTCACCCCGGGCACGTCGGTGATGGCGTTGCGCGGGCCGGCCGGAAACGTACCGACGATGGGAGCGTTCGACATGGAATCAGCGGCGGTCGATCTTCGGGTCCAGCGCGTCACGCAGGCCGTCGCCCAGCAGGTTGAACGCCAGCACGGTCAGGAAGATCGCCAGGCTCGGGAAGATGGCCACGTGCGGCGCGGTCACCATGTCGGCGCGCGCCTCGTTGAGCATCGCGCCCCATTCCGGCGTCGGCGGCTGGGCGCCCAGGCCCAGGAACGACAGGCCGGCGGCCGTGATGATCGACGTACCGATCCGCATCGAGAAATACACGACGATGGACGACACGGTGCCCGGCAGGATATGGCGCATCAGGATGGTCCAGTCCGATGCCCCGATGCTGCGCGCGGCTTCCACATAGGTCAGCCCCTTGAGCATCAGCGTATTGCCGCGCACCAGCCGCGCGAACGCGGGCACGCTGAACACGGCCACGGCCATGATCACGTTGACCATGCCGTTGCCGAGGATGGCCACGATGGCAATCGCCAGCAGGATGCCCGGGAAGGCGAACAGCACGTCGCACAGGCGCGTGACGATGCGGTCCCACCAGCCTTCGTAGTAACCGGCCATCAGGCCCAGCACGGTGCCGATGATGGCGCCGAGGATCACCGAGAAGAAGCCGGCGGCCAGCGAGATGCGCGTACCAGCCAGGATGCGGCTGAAGATGTCGCGGCCCAGCGAGTCGACCCCCATCCAGTGGGCCATCGACGGGCCGGCGTTCAGCGCGTCGTAGTCGAAGAAGTTTTCGGGATCGTACGGCGCGATGTGCGGCGCCAGCACGGCGATCACCACCAGCAGCAGCACGAAGGCACCGGCGGCCAGCGCCAGGTGCTGCTTGCGGAATTTGCGCCAGAACTCGGTCCAGGGCGTGCGGACAGCCTCGGGAGCGGCGGCGGGTGTGGGAGTGGCGGACGTGGAAAGCTCGGTCATGTCAGCCTCCTTACTTGTAGCGGATGGTGGGGTTGATCACGGTGTAGAGCATGTCCACCACCAGGTTGATCAGGATGAATTCGAGCGAGAACAGCAGCACTTCGGCCTGGATCACCGGGTAGTCGCGCATCTCGACGGCGTCGACCAGCAGTCGGCCCAGGCCCGGCCAGTTGAACACCTTCTCGACCAGGATCGAGCCGCCCAGCAGGAAGCCGAACTGCAGACCCATCATCGTCACCACGGGAATCATGGCGTTGCGCAGCGTGTGCTTGATCACCACCACGGTCTCGCGCACGCCCTTGGCGCGCGCGGTGCGCACGAAGTCTTCCTGCAGCACCTCGATGAACGACGCCCGCGTGAAGCGCGCCATCACGGCGGCCACGGCGGCACCCAGCGTCAGCGACGGCAGGATGTAGTGCTTCCAGCTATCGGCGCCAATCGACGGCAGCCAGCCCAGTTGCACCGAGAAAACTTCCATCAGCAGCATGCCCAGCGCGAACGCCGGGAACGAGATGCCCGACACGGCCAGCGTCATGCCCAGGCGGTCGGGCCATTTGTTGCGCCACACGGCCGAGCTGATGCCGATGGTCATGCCGAAGATCACGGCCCAGATCATCGACGAGATGGTCAGGTAGAGCGTGGGCAGGAAGCGCTCGCCGATTTCCTCGGAAACCGGGCGCTTGGTGCGCAGCGACGTGCCGAACTCTCCCTGCAGGGCATTCGTGAAGAAGCGCACGAACTGCTCGTGCATCGGGCGGTCGAGCCCGAGGTCCTTGCGCACCAGCTCGACGGTGGCCTGATCGGCTTCCGGGCCTGCGGCCAGCCGCGCCGGATCGCCGGGCAGCATGTGGACGAACAGGAATACCAGCACTGCCACCAGCAGCATTGTCGGTATGACGCCCAGAAATCGTTTGAGGAAGTAATTCAGCATCCTGACACCAGAAAACCAGAGATATGAGACCGGTGGCCGCCCGCCCTTTCACCCCGCATACACGGACAGGCGGCCTCTCGGCTTACCGCTTTATGAACAGCTTGTTATGGGAACTGCTTACCGCGACTGCTACCACTTCAAAGCACTGCTACTGCGGTACTGCCAACTGCTACTGCTTTGCTGCTCCCCTCTCCCGCGTGCGGGAGAGGGGTTGGGGGTGAGGGCCAGGCGGTTCTGCTTGCCAACTAGTCGCAATTTGAGCTGTCTGCCCTCTCCCCCGGCCCCTCTCCCGGAGATAGAGGGGAGAAAACCAAGCGAAGGGGATAACGCTTACCCGCTTACTGCTTGATGTCGATTTCGTCGAAGTTGAACGAGCCGTCGGGCATCACGAAGGCGCCGGACAGGCGCTTCGAGCGGGCGTACAGCACCTTCTCGGTCACCAGGAAGGCCCACGGTGCGTCGTTCCAGATGCGTTGCTGCGCGTCCTTGTACAGCTTGGCCTTCTCGGCGCGGTCGGTCGTGCGCAGGGCGCCGGCGATGTCGGCATCCACCTGGTCGTTCTTGTAGTACGCGGTGTTCAGCAGCTTCGGCGGCATCGATTCCGATGCCAGCAGCGGACGCAGCGCCCAGTCCGATTCACCGGTCGACGACGACCAGCCCACGTAGTACATGCGCACGCCGGCTTCTTCCGGCTTCTGCACCGATTCCACGCGCTCCACGCGCTGGCCGGCTTCCAGTGCCAGCACCTGGGCCTTGATGCCCACCTGCTGCAGCTGCTGCTGCACGAACTGGATCACCTTCTGCGCGGTGGTGTGGTTGTAGGCCGACCACAGCGTGGTCTCGAAGCCGTTCGGGTAGCCGGCTTCCTTCAGCAGCTCACGCGCCTTGGCCGGGTTGTACGGCCACGGGCCCAGCTTCTCGGCATAGTCCACGCCATGCGGCACCACGCCGTCGGCCGGCACGGCATGGCCGGCAAACGCCACCTTGACCAGCGCATCCTTGTTGATCGCGTAGTTGATGGCCTGGCGCACCTTCGGGTCGTTGAACGGCTTGACCGTGGTGTTCAGCGACAGGTAGCGCTGGATGATCGACGGGCCGTCGATCATGTCCACCTTCGCGTTGGCCTTCAGCACGGCGGCCTGTTCGAACGGAATGCTGAACGCAAAGTCAGCTTCGCCGGTCTGCATCACGGCCGAACGCGTGTTGTTGTCGACCACGGGCTTCCAGGTGATCGTGTCGATCTTCGGATAGCCGGTCTTCCAGTAGCCGGCAAACTTCTTGCCCTTCAGGTAGTCGGTCTGCTTCCATTCCACGAACTCGAACGGGCCGGTGCCCACCGGGTGGAAGGCGATTTCCTTGCCGTACTTCTTCAGCGCGGTGGGGCTGATCATCACGGCCGACGGGTGAGCCAGCACGTTGATGAACGGCGAGAACGGCTCCTTGAGCGTCACGCGGGCGGTGTACGGGTCAACCACCTCGGTCTTGGCCACGCGGTTGAACAGCGTGTAGCGCTTGAGCTTGTTGGCCGGATCGGTCACGCGGTCCAGGTTGGCCTTGACGGCCGTGGCGTCGAACGTGGTGCCGTCGTGGAACTTGACGTTCTTCTTGAGCTTGAACGTGTAGACCAGGCCGTCCTTGCTGACGTCGTAGCTTTCGGCCAGCACGTTGACCAGCTTCATGTCCTTGTCGAAGCCGAACAGGCCCTGGTAGAACGACTTGGTGGCGGCCTGCGACAGCGTGTCGTTGGCGTCGTACGGATCGAGCGTGGTGAACGTCGAGTACACGGCCATCACCGCATCCTTGGCGGCAAACGCCGGGGCGGCAGCCAGCATACCCATGGCGCCGACGGCAGCAGCACCGGCCATCAGCCGGAAAGAAACCTTGGACATCTCTTCTCCTCTATCGGGAAAGCAGGAATACACAGAAATACGCAAACTTCGGTACTGCAAGATCCATCAATAGGCGCCGCCAACGGCGTGCCGCGCAACAAAGTGGCCATGCGCGCCAATGCCGGAAACGGCCACCAGCGGCTGCACCACGGGTTCGTCGCCGACCGCGCGGATCGGGCTCGGAATTTCATCGGACAGCGGCTCGCGCTTCATGTGGCGGCGCGCCGGGTCGGCAATAGGCACCGCCGACATCAGCTTCTTCGTGTACGGGTGCTGCGGATTCTCGAAAATGGCGCGGCGCGGGCCGATCTCGACGATCTGGCCCAGGTACATCACCGCCACGCGATGGCTCACGCGCTCCACCACGGCCATGTCGTGCGAGATGAACAGGAACGCCACGCCCAGTTCGCGCTGCAGGTCGAGCATCAGGTTGACGATCTGCGCCTGGATCGACACGTCCAGCGCCGATACCGACTCATCGGCCACCACCACCTTGGGGTTCAGCGCCAGGGCGCGCGCGATGCAGATGCGCTGGCGCTGGCCGCCCGAGAACTCGTGCGGATAGCGCGACGCATGCGCCGCCGTCAGGCCCACCTTTTCCAGCAACCAGGCCACGCGGGCCTCGGCTTCCTTGCCGCTGGCCACCTTGTGCACCATCAGCGGTTCCATGATCGAGTAGCCCACGGGCACGCGCGGGTCCAGCGACGCAAACGGGTCCTGGAAGATGAACTGGATATTGCGGCGCAGCGCCTGCAGCGCCGGGCCCTGCATCTTGCTGATGTTCTGGCCGGCGAATTCGATGGTGCCGCTCTGCGCGTCCACCAGGCGCAGCAGCGAGCGCCCCGTGGTGGACTTGCCGCAGCCCGACTCACCCACCAGCGCCAGCGTTTCGCCCGGATACAGGTCGAAGCTGACCTGCTCCACCGCGTGCACGCGGCGCGTGACCTTGCCGAACAGCCCGCCCGGCACGTCGAAACGCGTGACCAGGTCGCGCACGCGCAGGATCGGCGCCGCGCCGTCCGGCACGGTGTCCTGCGGCACTTCGGCCACCGGCGCGCCAGCATCGTTGGTCTGCACCAGCGGGAAACGCGCGGGCAGGTCCGTGCCCGACATCGCACCCAGCTTGGGCACCGCCGACAGCAGCGCACGCGTGTACGGATGAGCGGGGGCGTGGAACACATCGTCCGACGTGCCCTCTTCCACCTTCTCGCCGCGATACATCACCAGCACGCGGTCGGCCACTTCAGCCACCACACCCATGTCGTGCGTGATGAAGACCACGCCCATGTCCATCTCGGCCTGCAGGTTACGGATCAGCTGCAGGATTTCGGCCTGGATCGTCACGTCCAGCGCGGTGGTCGGCTCGTCGGCGATCAGCAGCGCCGGCTTGCACGACAGCGCCATGGCGATCATCACGCGCTGGCGCATGCCGCCCGAGAGCTGGTGCGGAAAGCGGTCCAGCACGCGGCGCGCTTCGGGAATGCGCACCAGTTCCAGCATGCGCAGCGCCTCGGCGCGCGCGGCAGCCTTGTTCTTGCCCTGGTGCAGGCGGATCGACTCGGCGATCTGCTCGCCCACCGGGAAGACCGGGTTCAGCGACGTCATCGGCTCCTGGAAGATCATCGCCACGTCCGCGCCGCGCACGGTGCGCAGCGTCGACTCCGACGACTTCACCAGGTCCATCACCTCGCCCGAGCGGCGGCGCAGCAGCATGCCGCCGTTGGCGATCTTGCCGCCGCCATGCTCCACCAGGCGCATCAGCGCCAGCGACGTGACCGACTTGCCCGAGCCCGATTCGCCCACCACGGCCAGCGTTTCGCCGCGGTCGACGTGGAACGACAGGTTGCGCACCGCCTCGACGGTACGTTCCGACGTGGAAAAGCGCACGGTCAGGTTGTTCACGGCCACCACGCGCTCGGGTGGCAGCACGATGCCCTGGTTGGAAACAGTACTTGCCATATCAGCCATAGATCCAGACGTTGACCGGTTCGCCGACGCGGGCCACGCCGCGATACATGCCCTCGGTGTTGAACGGCAACGTCACGTTGCCAGCACGATCCACCGCGATCAGGCCGCCGCGGCCGTGGATGGCCGTCAGCTTCTCCATGACCACGCGGCGCGCCGATTCCTCCAGCGACAAACCCGCGTAGCGCATCTGGGCCGACACGTCGAACGCGGCCGCGGTACGGATGAACATCTCGCCGGTGCCCGTGGCAGACACCGCGGCCACGTCGTCGGCATAGCAGCCGGCGCCCAGCACTGGCGTATCGCCCACGCGGCCCACCTGCTTGTTGGTGACCCCGCCCGTCGACGTGGCGGCGGCCAGGTTGCCATTGGCGTCGCAGGCCACGGCGCCGACCGTGCCGAACTTCTTGTCGGCATCGAGCGGATCGGGCTGGGCAGCCTTGGCAGCCTGGGCGGCCAGCGTGGCGGCGTCGTGGTCCAGCAGCGCCATGCCGGCGGTGCCCTGCGCGCGCAGCCACTGGTCGTGGCGTGCCTGCGTGAAGAAGTAGTCAGGTGCTACCAGCTCCAGGCCCTGCGCCTCGGCAAAGGCTTCGGCGCCCTCGCCCGCGAACAGCACATGTTCGCTCTTTTCCAGCACGGCGCGCGCGGCCAGCACCGGGTTGCGCAGGCGCTTGACGCAGGCCACGGCGCCGGCGTTCAGCGTGGCGCCATCCATGACCGATGCATCGAGTTCGTACGTGCCCGCGTGCGTGAGCACCGCGCCCTTGCCGGCATTGAACAGCGGGCATTCTTCGAGCAGGCGCACCGCTTCGGTCACGGCGTCGAGCGCGCTGCCGCCGTCGGCCAGCACGCGCTGGCCGGCCTGCAGCACCTGTTCCAGCGCGGCGGTGTATTCACGCTCGCGGTTGGCGTCCATGGCCGCACGGGTAATCGTGCCGGCGCCACCGTGGATGGCGATAACAGCTTGAGGCATAGGTCCTTCTACTTCCCTTCTTGACTTCAGTCTGAGGATTTCTGCGCGGTGCGGTCGTCGCGCGCAGGCGCGCCGTAGAGCCACGGCAGCAGGAATTCGGTCATTTCGGCGGCGGCCTTCACGGCACGCACCGAGCGATAGGCCACGGCCCCGCACAGCGCTTCGATCAGCGCCAGCACCGTGGCTTCGGAATTGGCCGACAGCCGGTTGCCGGCGTTGGCATACAGCGAGATGTCCGCCAGCGGCGCCAGCGGCGACGTGGGGCCATCGGTCAGCGCCAGCAGCCGGCCGCCGTGTGCCTTGACGCGCTGGGCCAGCTTCATCGAATCAGTAACGTAGCGCGGAAAGGCGATGCACACCACCAGATCCTGCGGGGTCAGCTTGAACAGTTGACGCGCCGCATGCGAGGCGCCGCCCACCGTCGACACCGACGTGACCATGCGGCAATGCATTTCCAGCCCGTGCTGCATCAGACCAGCCAGATAGCCGCTGGCGCCAAAGCCCATCACATAGACGCGCTCGGCGCCCAGGATGGCCTCGACGGCACGCTCGATCGATTCGGCATCGAGGTTGCGGCGCGTGGATTCCAGGTTGCGGGCACCCTCTTCCAGCGACGCGGCAAAGACCTCGGCCACCGTGGTCGGGCGCGCCAGTTCGTCGCGCAGGCGCTCCACCGGCGCCAGCGTGGCCTCGAAGCCGCGCACCAGTTCGGCACGAAACTGCGGATAACCCTCGAAACCGAGCGCCTTGGCAAAGCGGTTGGCCGTGGCCACCGACACGTCGACGGCCGTGGCGAATTCGTCGATACGCATCGTCGCCGCGCGAAACAGGTTGTCCAGCACGTAGTTCGCCATGCGCTGGTGCGCGGGCGTCAGTGTGGGCAAGGCGCGAGCGATGCGTTCGGAAATCGTCATGTCAGGACGTCGGGGGTAGCTGGATGGCACCGCCTTGGAGCATCGGCGATGAAAAGGCACTTACGCAGTGCAGCAATCAATGTAAATAAATTTACACGCAAATGCCATGCCCGCAATACACAAAGTGATCGAATGCGGGAAATCCCTCAATACATGGATGCGGACATGCAAGCCGACTGAAAGCCGGCAAGCCCGCGCGCCGGCCAGCCGCCTGCGGCGCGCTACAATGCCGGCCTGCCGAAGATACGGTTGTCCTGCCTCGAAGCTTCCCCGTGATACGAATCGACCAGCTTGTCCTCCAGCGCGGCACCAAGGTGCTGTTCGACCACACCAGCGTGACGCTCAACCCGGGCGAACGCGTAGGCCTTGTCGGCGCCAACGGCAGCGGCAAGTCCACACTGTTCGCCATGCTGCGTGGCGAGCTGCACGCCGACGGTGGCGACGTAGCGGTGCCCGCCCAGTGGCGCATCGCCCATGTGGCGCAGGAGACACCGGCGGTCAGCCGCACTGCGGTCGAGTACGTGATCGACGGCGACACGCGGCTACGCGACATCGAGGCCGCCATGACCCGCGCGCAGGCCAGCGGCGACGGCTCGGCCGAAGCCGAGGCCCATGCCGCCTATGCCGATGCCGATGGCTACACGGCCGCGGCCCGCGCCGAAGCGCTGCTGCTGGGCCTGGGCTTCACGCTGCCGCAGGTGACGCAGCCGGTCTCGTCGTTCTCGGGCGGCTGGCGCATGCGCCTGAACCTGGCGCAGGCGCTGATGTGCCCGTCCGACCTGCTGCTGCTCGACGAACCGACCAACCACCTGGACCTAGACGCCATCGTCTGGCTCGAAGACTGGCTGGCGCGCTACCCGGGCACGCTGGTGATGATTTCGCACGACCGCGAATTCCTGGACGCGATCTGCACCGTCACGGTCCATATCGAGAACCAGCAGCTCAAGCGTTACGGCGGCAACTACACGCTGTTCGAAACCATGCGGCTGCAGCAGATGGCCCAGCAGGCGGCAGCCTATTCGCGCCAGCAGAAGGAAATCGCGCATCTGGAATCGTTCATCACGCGCTTCAAGGCCAAGGCCACCAAGGCGCGCCAGGCGCAGAGCCGGGTCAAGGCCCTGGAAAAGATGGAGCGGCTGGCGCCAGTGCACGTGGCGGCCGGCTTCGCGTTCGAATTCCGCGAGCCCGACTCCGCGCCCAACCCGATGATGGTGCTGGACAGCGTGGACTGCGGCTATGCCGAGGCCGATCCGCCCGTCACCATCCTGCACAAGCTGGCCCTGTCGATCCAGAACGGCCAGCGCATCGGCCTGCTGGGTGCCAACGGCCAGGGCAAGTCCACGCTGGTGAAGACGCTGGCCGGCACGCAGCCGCCGATGAATGGCACGGTGCGCCTGGGCAAGGGGCTGGTGATCGGCTACTTTGCGCAGCACCAGCTGGAAACGCTGCGCGACCACGATTCGCCGCTGCAGCATCTGGCCCGGCTGGCGCCCGACGTCCGCGAGCAGGAATTGCGCGACTTCCTGGGCAGCTTCAACTTCCGTGGCGACATGGCCACGTCACCGATCGAACCGTTCTCGGGCGGCGAAAAGGCCCGGCTGGCGCTGTCGCTGATCGTCTGGCAGAAGCCAAACCTGCTGCTGCTGGACGAGCCGACCAACCACCTGGACCTGGACACCCGCGAGGCGCTGACCATGGCGCTGGCTCAGTTCGAGGGCACGCTGATCCTGGTATCGCACGACCGCCACCTGCTGCGCGCCACGTCCGACCAGTTCATGCTGGTGGCCAATGGCACGATCCAGCCGTTCGACGGCGACCTCGACGACTACCGCGACTGGCTGCTGCAACAGGCCGCCGCCAAGCGCAACGCCGCCACGGCCGCCCACGCGGACGAGGCCACGCCGGCGGTCAACCGCCGCGACCAGCGCCGCGCTGAAGCCGACGAACGGCAACGGCTGTCGGTACTGCGCAAGCCGCTGACCAAGGAACTGGAAAAGGTGGAAAAGCGGATGTCGACGCTGCAGGCCGACAAGACCGTGATCGACGCCTTCATGGCCGAATCCTCAAGCTATGAGGAAGCCAACAAGACGAAGCTGATGGAAATGCTGAAGCGCCAGGGCGAAGTCACCGGCGAGTTGGATCAGCTGGAAGAGCGCTGGCTCGAACTGCAGGAACAGATCGAGCAGATTGCTTGATCTTGGGGCAGTGAATCCCGCCTGAGGGGATGTTGCTCCCCTCTCCCGCCATGCGGGAGAGGGGAGAAAATCAAGGCAAGAACAGAGCCCTTACCGGAAATTCTTCTCCCGCCGAATCAGCCCCACCGCCAGCGTGAACGTCAGAATCACCAGCCAGATCAGCGACCACGCCGGGATCGACAGGCCGAACAGCGGCGGCAGCGGTGCCGTGCACAGGCCATCCGAATAGAACACTTGGGGCAGCAGCTTGGCCGTGGGCAGCGCGTTGACCCAGTTCTCCAGCGGATCGATACCGCACGACGCCTTGGGGCTCAGCAGCAGCGACACGTGGTAGCCCGCCACCGCGATGCCGGCTACGCCGGACAGCATGCCCAGCCCTTGCCACAGCGTGCGCGTGTTCTGCGCAATGGCGGCCAGCAGCGAAAACACGCCGATGCCCACGAAGGCAAAACGCTGCATGATGCAGAGCGGGCACGGCTGGTAGCCCTCCACGTACTGCATGTACAGCGCGGCGCCGAGCATCGCGAACGAGACGATGGCGATCAGCAGAAAGTAAGCGCGAGAATTGGCTTGCATGAGTGTCCAGGGCAGGATTTGTTTCGACGCGATTATTACCGATTTTCGGCGCGGCCATCGTGACGAAACGCCGCACCCTGCGCAACCAAAGTCCGGGGCGGCGTCGGTCAGCGTTAGTCCAGATTCCGCGCGCGGTCGATGGCCTGCTCCAGGCGGTCCACCGCTATCACTTCCAGTCCGTCGATCTTCTGCTTGGGCGCGTTCGCCTTGGGAATCACGGCCATCGTGAAACCTAGCTTGGCGGCTTCCTTGAGCCGCTCCTGGCCACGCGGGCTGGGGCGGATCTCGCCGGCCAGGCCCACTTCCCCGAACACCACCAACCCACGTGGCAGCGGCTTGTTGCGCATCGACGAATGGATCGACAGCAGCACGGCCAGGTCGGCGGCCGGTTCCGTGATCTTGACCCCGCCCACCGCATTCAGGAACACGTCCTGGTCGAAGCAGGCAATGCCCGCATGCCGGTGCAGCACGGCCAGCAGCATCGCCAGCCGGTTCTGCTCCAGACCCACGGCCAGCCGGCGCGGGTTCGGCACGTTGGCCGTATCGACCAGCGCCTGCACTTCCACAAGCAGTGGGCGCGTGCCCTCCTGGGTCACCAGCACGCATGACCCGGCCACCGGCTCCTCATGCTGCGACAGGAACAGCGCCGACGGATTGCTGATGCCGCGCAGCCCGCGCTCGGTCATCGCAAAAACGCCAAGTTCGTTGACCGCGCCGAAGCGATTCTTGAAAGCGCGAATCAGACGATGCGACGAATGGGTATCGCCTTCGAAGTACAGCACGGTGTCGACGATATGTTCGAGCACGCGCGGGCCGGCCAGGCTGCCTTCCTTGGTCACGTGGCCAACCAGGATGATCGTGATGCCGCTGCTCTTGGCGATGCGCGTCAACTGGGCCGCGCATTCCCGCACCTGGGCCACCGAGCCCGGCGCGGACGTCAGCGCCTCGGAATACAGCGTCTGGATCGAATCGATCACGGCCACTTCAGGCTTGTCGGCTTCCAGCGTGGCCTGGATCTTTTCGAGCTGGATCTCGGGCAGCAGGCCCAGCGTGGCGGCCTCCACCCCCAGGCGCTGCGCGCGCAGCGCAATTTGCGCGCCCGATTCCTCGCCGCTTACATACAGCACGCGCCGGCCGGCCGACAGGTTCGCCAGCGTCTGCAACAGCAGCGTGGACTTGCCGATGCCAGGGTCGCCGCCAATCAGCACCACCCCGCCGGACACCAGCCCGCCGCCCAGCACGCGGTCGAATTCGTCGATGCCGGTGGAAAAGCGCGGCACATCGGACGCCTCGATCTCGCTCAGCTTGCGCACCACGGCCGAATTGGCCAGCGGCTGGAAGCGCCGCGCGGCCGACGAGCCGGAATCGGCCACGGTCTCCACGAGCGTGTTCCAGGCATTGCATTGGGGGCACTGCCCCGCCCAGCGCGGCGTGGTGCCGCCGCATTCGGTACAGGTATAGACGGTCTTGGTCTTGGCCATCGGGATAGTTGGGCAGAAAGGCGCGAACGAAAAAGGCGGCGGTGTGCCTGGGATCAGGCGACCGAATCGTCGGTGGTCAGCGTGGCCACCGTAGTCGGCACGCGCGGCGCCAGCGCGCACATCAGTTCATAGCCAACCGTGCCGCTGGCGGCGGCCACGTCGTCGATCGGCAGCCCATGGCCCCAGAGCGTGACCGGCGACCCGACCTTGGCCTTCGGGCACGGCGTCAGGTCCACGCAGATCATGTCCATCGACACACGGCCCACCAGTTCGGTGCGCACGCCATCCACCAGCACCGGCGCGCGCCGCTCGCCCCAGCCAGCGGCGTGGCGCGGGTAGCCGTCGGCATAGCCACAAGCCACCACGCCAATCCGCATGGCGCGGTCAGCGGTGAACATCGAGCCATAGCCCACGGTGTCGCCCGGCTGCAGGTCCTGCACGCCGATCAGTTCACTGTGCAGCGACATGGCCGGCTGCAGGCCGGTGTCCGAGATATCCGCCGACAGGCCCGTGGGCGAGGCGCCGTACAGGATCACGCCCGGGCGCACCCAATTGCGGTGTGCCGACGGGTGCCAGAGCACGGCCGCCGAATTCGACAGGCTGGCCTCACCCGGCAGGTTGGTCGTGGCCGTCTCGAATGCCTCGATCTGGTGCGCAATGCCGCGCTCGCTGTCGGCATCGGAAAAATGCGTCATGTGAACAATGCTGCCCACGCACGACATCGTGCGGGCGCGCTCCCAGGCTGCACGGTACTGCGCCGGGCGGAACCCCAGGCGGTTCATGCCGGTGTTCAGCTTGAGCTGGATGGCCAGTGGGCCCTTGGGCCGGGCCTGTTCCAGCATGCGCAGTTGTTCTTCGCAGTGGATGGCGGTGGTCAGGCGATATTGCTCGATCAGGGGAACATCCTGCGGCTGGAAGAATCCCTCCAGGAGCAGGATCGGTCCCTGCCAGCCAAGTTCGCGCAACAGCACAGCCTCGTTGAGGTCAAGCAGGCCGAAGCCGTCGGTGCCCTTCAGGCCCGGGAACGCGCGGCGGATTCCGTGGCCATAGGCATTGGCCTTGACCACCGCCCAGACCTTGGCGTTGGGGGCGCGGCGGCGGACCACATCGAGATTGTTGGCAAGTGCGGGCTGGTGGATGACTGCGTGAATAGGTCTAGGCATGGCAATGGCAATGTCTTGCGTGTGGTGCCGAACTAAGGTTCTGCACCGAATTCGGGAAGACCCGGTCGGCACCCCGCTGGATTCGGGCGTTTAGGTGGCACACACTGTGCTCTGGCAGGCATCTGCGACAGACAGGCCCACGCGGCCGGCACCGGACCACCTCACGCAGGCGGTATTTGACCACATCCGTGCGTTTGTTCCGGGAATCCATCCGGGCATGTACTGTCCAATGCGCGTCCGCCGGTGTGCTGAAATGTCGCGGATTCGTGATATAAAGCCGGACGCTACGGCCATGTTTTAAAAGAGAAGCAATATGTCAATGACGGTCAGGCAAGCCGCGCGGCGCGTGAAAGTAACGTCGCCGCCCCACTTTGACAAGGCCGGCGCGACAGGTTCCCTGCAAGCAGCCGCGCTGCCGGCCGGTGCGTTTTTGCCCGTCCAGATGGACGCCCGCGATGGAGACAAAGTCCAAGGTATGAAGAAGGGTTTCTACACGATCATGGCCGCGCAGTTTTTTTCGTCGCTGGCCGACAATGCCCTGCTTATCGCGGCCATTGCCCTTCTGACCGAGTTGCACTCCCCGCAGTGGATGACGCCGCTGCTCAAGCTGTTCTTCGTACTGTCCTATGTGGTGCTCGCGGCCTTCGTGGGCGCCTTCGCCGATTCGATGCCCAAGGGCAAGGTGATGTTGATCACCAATGCCATCAAGATCGTGGGCTGCGCCATCATGATGTTCGGCTTGCACCCGCTGCTGGCCTACGGCGTGGTCGGATTTGGCGCGGCGGCCTACTCCCCCGCCAAGTACGGCATCCTGACCGAGCTGCTGCCCCCTGAAAAACTGGTCATGGCCAATGGCTGGATCGAGGGCCTGACCGTCGGCTCGATCATTCTGGGTACGGTAGTGGGCGGCGCGTTGATCTCGGTGCACCTATCGACGATTTTGCTGCGCCTGGACCTGCCCTACATCGACACCGGCATCAACACCCCCGCCGAAGCGGCGATGGTGGTGATCATGTTCTTCTACTTCATCGCGGCCATCTTCAACGTGTTCATCCCGGACACCGGCGCGCGCTACCCCCAGCAGGAAAAGAACCCCATCAAGCTGATTGCCGAGTTTGGCGACTGCTTCATCGCGCTGTGGCGTGACAAGCTGGGCCAGATCTCGCTGGCGGTGACCACGCTGTTCTGGGGCGTGGGCGCCACGCTGCAATTCATCGTGCTCAAGTGGGCGGAAAAGTCGCTGGGGCTGAATCTGTCGCAAGGCGCACTGCTGCAGGCCGTGGTGGCCGTGGGCGTGGCCGTCGGTGCCATTGCCGCCGCCGCGCGCATTCCGCTGCGCCGCTCGCTGTCGGTGCTGCCGTTCGGCGTGGCCATGGGCGCCACCGTGATCCTGATGGCGTTCTACACCAAGGACACCATGCCGGCCGTGACGCTGGATGTACTGGGCATGGCCATGCCGCTGTACATGGCCATCGCCTATGTGTTCCTGATGATCGTGGGCGCCATGTCGGGCTACTTCGTGGTGCCGATGAACGCCCTGCTCCAGCACCGGGGCCACGTGCTGCTGTCGGCTGGGCACTCCATCGCCGTGCAGAACTTCAACGAGAACGTGTCGGTGCTGCTGATGCTGTGCCTGTACGCACTGCTGATCAAGCTGAACGTGCCGATCGGCTTTGTGATCGTGGCGCTGGGCCTGTTCATCGTGGCCACCATGGCGCTGGTCATGCGCCTGCACAAGCACAACGTCAAGGTCTACAACTCGCTGGCGATGATCGGCGAGGACAAGCACCACTAGCCATCCGGGTGCCTGCCGGGCGCCTACCCTGTCTCAGGGTGCCCCGGCCCGCCGCGCCGCGCGCGACTCCCAGTCGTCCGGCACCACGAAGCCCCGCGAGCATTCGCGCCAGACATCCTGCGCATCCTCCACCTGCACCAGTTCACACACCATGATCGGCGACTCGCGCCGCCATGCGTGCTCCTGATCCGAAAACCGCTCGGCCAGCGCCTCGCGCAACTGCTCGGCGGACTCGGTACCGCTGGTGGGCACGCGGGCGCCTGAGAGCCAGTCCGTCCTGGAAAGCCGGCACCAGCGCACCGGCTGCCGCGCAGGGGCTGACGCCCGGGCATACCAGTTGTCGAGCGTGCGCCACCACCCGTGCAGGTGATCGGGGGCGATGCCCAGCGCATCGAGTCCGGCCGGCTTGTTGCCATCGCGATAGAACAGCCATCCCAGCAGGTAGACCTCGCTGCGGTGGACGGGATGCCCGAGCATGGCCTGCGCCTCGGCGGTGCGGCCCAGCGGCAACTGGCGCCGCACGATGTGGTCGAGCTTGTCGCCCAGCCGGTCGACGAGATTCGGCCCGACGAACGCCCGCTGTTCCACGACGCCGTCCACCATCAGGTAGAACTTGGCCGCCATTTCCCAGTGGACGGTGGCCAGCGTGGCCGGGTCGCGCCAGATCACATCGAGTTCGCCCAGGGTCTGGATGCCATGACCGTTTGCTCGCCGGATCGGCACATTTGCCGCCAGCAGGTCCACTCCCCGCGTGTGTTGCAGTGCAAAGTGCAGCAGCCGTTCGGCATGGCGCCCCAGGCGCAGACTGCGGCTGCCGGACGGATCGGGCAGCCGGCTCAGTTCGGCAATGGTCTCGGGCAAGGCGGCGGGATCGGCGTTTGACAGCCACGCCTGCCATGCGGCCCGCGCCCCCGGCGGCCATTGGGCCAGGCGGGCCGGACCGGCCGGGTAGATATCGGGTAGATGGGAGAGCAGCGCCGGTGCTAGCGAACACCAGGCAAGATCGCGCGTGCGCTGCGACGCCGCGCTGCACCAGAGCGGCAACGGCGCATCGGTTCCGGCCGGCACGCAGCCGCCCGGAAGGTTCACATCCCCGAGATCAGGCTTGAGCTCCCGCACGATCATGGACCTCGCGTGCCAGGCACAGGTCTTCCCAGGCCCGTGCCTTGTCGGTCAGGGTACGCAGCAGGTACGCCGGGTGATAGGTCACCACCACGGGAATGCCTTCGTACGTGTGCACCGTGCCGCGCAACTTGCCAATCGGCGTGGTGGAGCGCAGCAACGACTGCGCCGCAAAGCGGCCCAGCACCACGATGACCTTCGGCCTGATCAGCGCGATCTGGCGCTTCAGGTACGGTTCGCACTGCGCCACTTCGTCCGGCTCGGGATTGCGATTGCCCGGCGGCCGGCACTTGAGCACGTTGGCGATGTAGACGTTGCGGCCGCGCGCCATACCCACGGCCGCCAGCATGTTGTCGAGCAGCTTGCCGGCCTGACCGACGAACGGCTCGCCTTCGAGGTCCTCGTTTTCGCCAGGCGCCTCGCCCACCAGCATCCATTCGGCCTGCTGGTCGCCCACGCCGAATACGGTGTTGGTGCGCGTTTCGCAGAGGCCGCATGCCGTGCAGCCGGCCACGCTATCGGCCAGTTCCTGCCAGGGCATCGCGGCGATGGCCGCCTCGCGGTCGGCCTGGGCCGGCAGCCGTGCCACCGGACGCTCGGCGGGCCGGGCAGGATTGGGTGCATCGAACGCGTCGACGGTCTCGGCCAGTTCTGCCAGGTCGGCAAGTTCAGCGGCGTCCGCCTCGGCCGGCGTGGCGGGCATGGCCCGCGCCGGCTCGACGGCCGCCTCACGGGCGACCACCGGTGCGACGGCTGCGCGCGCCTCCGGCACCTCGGCTACCTGTGCGGGCTCGGCAAGGACTTGATGGGCCTGCTCGGCCGGCTCGACCGACTCGGCTTGATCAGCCTGCCGCGGCACCCATTCAGCCGAAATGCCCAGCACCTCCAGGAACATCGCGCGGCGATTCATGTGGATTCTCCGTCGCCCGTGGCGGGCCAGGCGCGACGCAGCACCAACGCGTCCTCGCGTCCGAGCGCGGTGGCCGGGTAATAGCCCTTGCGGCGGCCAATCTCGGCAAACCCGGCCTCAACGTACAGTGCCAGCGCGCCAAGGTTCGAAGGCCGTACCTCCAGCAGCATGGTGTGCAGCCGGTGCGCATGCGACGTTGCCAGGGCGATGGCCAGCATCAGCCGTCCATAGCCCTGCCGCTGGTGGGTGGGGTCGATCGTGATATTGAGCAGGTGCATCTCGTCGACCACCGGCATCAGCATCGCGTAGCCAATCAACGCAGTGGACGGGTCGCGCAGCGTCAGGCCGAAATGCCCGGCCTTCAGCGAATTCTCGAAATTGCCACGGGTCCACGGGTGGCTGTAGGCGCGCTGTTCGATCTCGGCCACTTCCGCCAGATCGCGTGCGGTCATGTGATCGAGCATCCAGCCGCGTGCCAGCGTGGGCATGACCGGCACGTCTGGCCAGTCCGGGCGCTCGGCCGGCAACAGCGCGGCGCTCATTTGGACGCCCCTGCGGCGGCCAGCGCGGCCGCCTTGGCCGCTGCCACGGCTTCGCGCTCGACGATGGTCTGCGCAACCTTGTCGCGGACGTAGATCGGCATGGCATCGGCGGCGGCAATCGTCTCGCCACGGGCCAGCGCGCGCCCGGCAATCGACACCATCGTGCGGGCGTCGGGCAGCGCTTCCGGCACCGTGCGCGCGGCTCGGGCGGCGGCGGTCAGCCGGTCACCAAAGACAGTGATGGCGTTGCCGGCCAGCCAGAATTCGCCGTTGGGCGCCACGATCGATTCCGGCGCGCCTACCTGCATGGCACCGTCCATTTGCCATTCGCCGGCAGCCGCGTCCCAGCGGAACGTGGCGGCGTAGGCTTCATCCATGCGGGCGTCGATGGCCACCAGGACCGACGCGCCCTGGGGCAGCGCGGGCGTGCCGGTGCGGACGCTCTCGGCGCACGCCATCAGCACGTTCACCGGAATCACGGGCAGGTCGGCGCCGAACGCCAGGCCCTGCGTCACGCCGCAAGCGGTGCGCAGGCCGGTAAACGACCCCGGGCCGGCGCCAAAGGCAATGGCGGCACAGTCCGCCAGGCGGATGCCGGCTTCGGCCAGCACCTCGCCAGCGGCGGGCAGCACGCGCGACGACGAACGCGCGCCCGTGTGCTCATGACGGGAGAAACACTCGATGGCGCCACCTTGCGTGGCGCGGCCGAGTGCGACGGAACACCACTCTGTGGAGGTCTCAACAGCAAGAATCCAGGACATGGCAGCGATTGTATCCGTTGCCGGGGCAAAGCTGTATTGGCCAGGGCACGCTGGCGCACCGGGCCCGCCGGCCGCAACCGAAGGCTTCCTCGATTTTTTTGGGCTGAAACGGACGGCCGGGGCGCTTATCATCGGCCCTCTCAATGCCCCTCTAATCGCACTGCCACTCCGGAGACACCATGAGCGACCTGCAGGCCCGTTTCGACCAGGCCCAAATCGACGTCAAGACCCTGTCCGAGCGTCCCAACAACATGACGCTGCTGCGCCTGTACGCGCTGTACAAGCAAGGTGCCGAGGGCGACGCCCACGGCGACAAGCCGGGCATGACCGATTTCGTCGGCCGCTACAAGTTCGAAGCCTGGGAAGCCATCAAGGGCACCAGCCAGGACGACGCCAAGCTGAAGTACGTGGAACTGGTGGAAGACCTGGTGGCCGGCCGCGCCAGCTAACGCCATCTGGCGTCCGGCTTGCCTCCCTGGGGCGTGCCGGCGCCAGCCGATCTGACACTCCGACTCAGCACTCGGACATTTCCTGCCGATAACCAGGCTATCCGCAATGGTGTCGTATCCCCAGGAAGACATGAAGACATCCCGAGTGCTGATCAGTGCATGTGCGCTGATGCTGTCGACGGCCGTCATGGCCGCGCCACGCGCGCCAGCCAGGTCC
Organism: Cupriavidus pauculus; assembly: GCF_022179805.1. Classification (GTDB taxonomy): domain Bacteria; phylum Pseudomonadota; class Gammaproteobacteria; order Burkholderiales; family Burkholderiaceae; genus Cupriavidus; species Cupriavidus pauculus_E. The sequence continues at coordinate 204,573 of NZ_BPUO01000006.1, forward strand.
GCCGAACCGGCCGTCCCCGCCTATGATCCGGTGCGCTACAAGTCGTGCACGGTCTATGCCGCGACGGCGCTGTCGGCCGCCGTGGAGATGCGCACCAACGGCTACAGCGCCAAGCGCGCCCTGTTCGAAGGTGGCAACCCGCCCTCCCCGCCCATGGTGGCGCTGACCGAATTCGCGGCTTCCGCCATCCAGGCGCGCTCCACCACCGGCCGCGACGCGGCCTCCACGCTGAGCGGCTTCCTGGCCGGAGTCTGCTACCACCGCCACGACCTGCCCACACTCCAGTAAACGTGATGCCGGCGTGGTGCATGCCCCAGCGCGCCGCAGCGCCGAAGCGCCGCAAAACGCGCTACCATCCGCACCCATGACATCGGTCTTCCTTGCCTCCCGCTAGGGATTTCAAGCATTCCCGCATGGCACGCCTGCCCTGACACGCGTGCCGGAACCGCGCGCGCCGGCCGGCTGAAGCAGGCCCCAGGCGCCGCGCCATGTTTGGCAAGGAAAACCTCATGCAGACCCAGTCTCGCCTGGTAGTGACCGGTGTATCCGGGCACTACGGCCGCGCAGCGGCCAATCATCTACTCGGGGCACCCGCCCTTCACCTGACCGGCACCACACGCACACCCTCGCACGTCCAGGACCTGGCCGAGCAAGGCCTGGACGTGCGGCACGCCGATTTCGACGAGCCGGACGGACTTGTCAACGCGTTCCAGGGCGCGCAGCGCCTGCTGCTGACCAGTACCGGGGCGGAACATGCCGGCCCGCGCCGCGTACGCCAGCATCGGCACGCTATCGATGCCGCCCGCGCTGCCGGCGTGGCGCACATCGTCTACACATCATTCCTCGCCGGCTCTGACTCGCCGCTGGCTGCCATGGCTGGCGATCATGTCGCCACGGAGCAGGCGCTGCATGCATCCGGCATGCGCCATACGGTCCTGCGGCACGCGTTCTATATGGAAATGCTGCTGCCCGCGGTGCGTCAGGCGCTGGCGTCCGGCGTGATCAGGACGCTCGATGCCGAGGCAGGCGTGGCCTATGTCGCCCGGGATGACTGTGCGCTGGCAGGCAGCCACGCGCTGCGGACCTGCCACGGCAACGGGGTGTTCGATGTCACGGGACCGGAGGCAATAACGCCCACCCCGCTCGCTCGCATGGTTCAGGCGTGCCTGGGGGTCGAGGTCAAGGTCGTGGAGCTATCGCCAGACAAGTTGCTGGCAAGCCTGCTGGCCGATGGCGTGGGCGAGCCCATGGCCAAACTGATGGTCTATCTGGAGCGCGGCATGGCGCAGGGGGCGATGCAGTCCGTCAGCCAGGACTTCCGACAACTGACCGGCCGCCAGGCCCGCGGTGTCGAATCATTCCTGAAGCAACACCGCGACCGCCTGCTGGCCAGGCCCTAGGCCACCGCCGCTGGCCGGTGGCGGATGCGCCACGCGGCCAGCATGGCCGTGGCAATCACCACGCCCACGGCCAGGAACGTCTCGTCGAAGGCGCGGATGCGCGCCGCCTGTACAGCCTGCCCGGCGACCTGGCCGCCCGCGCCCAGCATCACGCCGTGCTCGGCCAGCCGCCATTCCAGCCCGACGCCCGCCAGGCTCACGCCGATGGCGCCGCCCAGCTGGCGCAGGAAGTTGATGCAGCTCGATCCTTGTGCGATCAGCGAGAAATCCACGCCGCGCATCGAACCCATCGTCAATGAAGGCAGGATGCACCCCAGGCCAATGCGCCCGATCACCGCGTACAGCACGATGAGCAGGTAGGGCGTAGCCATCGAACCGGTAGCCATCAGCAGGAACGATCCGGCCAGCAGCGCCAGCCCGAATGACACCTGCTTGTGCGGCAGGATGCGGCCGGTCAGGCGCCCGGCCACGGCAATCGTCACGGCCAGCGCGATGCCGGCCGGCATCAGCACCAGGCCCGCGGCCGAAGGCGTGTAGGCCAGCGCGGTCTGCATGTAGACCGGCAGCAGGTAGGTGGACCCGAACAGACCCGCGCCGTAGATGAACGCCACCACGGCGCCAGCCGAGAACTGGCGATAGCTGTAGAGCCGCATGTTCATCAGCGGATCGGGTGCGCGCAATTGCCACGCCACGAACACGGCCAGCATGAACACGCCGAACAGCGCCAGCCCCACCCCTTCGCCCGTGCTGTTGCGCATGGCCACCAGCCCGTTGAGCAGGCTCACCGTCGCCACGCCCACCAGCACCAGGCCGCGCCAGTCCAGCGGCTTGCGCTCGCCGATCATCGCCGAATCCACGGCCATGTACCGGCGCGCCATCCACCAGCCGGCCAGCGTCAGCGGCACCACCACGAAGAAGATCGAGCGCCAGCCGAACAGCTCGACCAGAAACCCGCCCAGGCTGGGGCCGATGGCAGGTGCCAGCACCACGCCAAAACCGAATAGCGACAGCGCCTTGCCCTGCTCGCGTTCCTCGAAGGCGCGCAGGATGAAGATGTTCGGCAGCGGCTGCATGATGCCGGCGGCGATGCCTTCGGCCACGCGCATGGCCAGCATCACGCCAAATGTGGGGGAGAAGCCGCCAATGAACCCGCCGCAGCCCAGCAGCACCAGCGTGCCCATGAACGTGCGCCGCAGCCCGTAGCGGTTCAGCAGCCACGGCGTCAGCAGCATCGACATCGTCATGGCGATCATGAAGCTGGCCGCCACCCATTGGGCGCGCTCCTGCCCCAGCACGAAATGCCGGCTCAGGTCCGGAATGGCGACATTGACGATGGTTGACGACACGATGGACGACATCGCGCCCAGCATCAGCGTGATCAGGATCAGCCAGCGCAGGCGGTCACCGTATCGCGCGCGCAGTTCGGCCCGCGTGGGGCCGCTGCCCTTCGGCTTGTCTCCTCCCTCGGGATCTTCCCCGCTGCCGGTACGTGCCGGCGCAGTGGAATCGCGGCTCACCCGAGCCGCCCTGTCTCGGCAATCTCGCGGATCTTGCGCACGGTGTCGAGGTCGGCCTCGTGGTAGGCCGACTTGACGATTTCCGCATAGCGGTCGTCGCCACTCTCATCCACGTTCGGCTGCGTGGTCTCGTAGATGAAGCGCGCCAGCAAGGCGCCCGGCACGGGTGTTTCGATGATCATCGTCAACGACCCGCCCGCGTGTTCGGCTGTTGCGGCCGATTCGTAACGCACGGCGCTGCGCGGTTCGTACACCACCCGGTCACTGATCTTGGCCTTGCCAAAATGCAGGACGCGCTCGATCCAGCCGTCGCCCCGCGCCACGATCTCGGCACGGTCCAGACCCAGGATGAACAATTCCGGCGACTCCGCCCGCAAGACCAAACCCTGCCAGAGCTGGTCGGCCGTCAGCGGCACCAGCGTGGGGTCGGCTGGGTCATTGATTTCCACCAGGTGTTCGAAGCGCAACTTGACTCTCCAGATCGTAGATTTCCGTATTATGAGCCCTCCCACGTGCAACTGTCCCCCCGGTTTCGGGCGGGTCGCGCACATCACTGCTGACAGCACGTGTCAGGAGCCCGGGCGCACAATGCTCGCCCGATGTATGTCAGGCGTCAGGAGCCGTCAGGAGCGGCTGCCGACCGCCGGCATCGGGAGAACGCTCAGGAGGCACGCATGGAGTTGCTGATCAACATCGACGTCGATGACCTGGAACGCGGCATCGGTTTCTATGAAGCAGGACTGGGATTGCGGCTCAACCGCAAACTGTTCGACGGCACGGTAGCCGAGTTGCACGGCGCCTGCGCGCCGGTCTACCTGCTGGCCAAGGCCGCCGGCTCGGTGGCCACCACCCGCGCCGACACCCGGCGCGACTACGCACGGCACTGGACGCCGGTGCACCTTGACTTCGTGGTCGAAGCCCTGGAGCCCGCCATCGAACAGGCGCTGGCCGCCGGCGCCGAACTGGAAGACTGGCCCCGGGAATTCGACTGGGGCCGCCAGGCCATGCTGTCAGACCCGTTCGGGCATGGGATCTGTTTTATTGAGTGGAAGGGTGAGGGGTATGGGGTGCGCGAGGGGGTGTGAGGGAGTCGCCCGCCCCAACAAAAAACCCCCAGGGCTCACACCCTGGGGGTTTTCTTCATCCTGAACCTCAACGAACCGTAGCTACGCTCAGACTTCCTCGTACAGCGGCAGCGTCAGGAATTCAGCGAAGTCTTCGGACGTCGACATCTGTTCGAAGATCTGCGCGGCGCGGTCGTACGTCGGGCCGTTGCCTGCGATTTCCTTCACCTTGGCCAGTTCTTCCGGGATCAGCGCGCGGACCATCTCGGCGGTGACCTTGCGGCCGTCTTCAAGCTTGCCCTTCGGCGAGCGGATCCACTGCCAGACCTGCGAGCGCGAGATCTCGGCGGTGGCGGCGTCTTCCATCAGGTTGTGGATCGGCACGCAGCCGTTACCGGCCAGCCAGGCGCCCAGGTAGTGGATGCCGACGTTGATGTTCATGCGCAGGCCGTGTTCCGTGATCGGCGTTTCCGGCTTGAAGTCCAGCAGGTCGGCGCCCTTCACTTCCACATCCATGCGTTGCTTCTCGAACTGGTTGGGCTTGTCGCCCAGCACGGCCACGAATTCCTTCATTGCCGGTTCGACCAGGCCCGGGTGAGCCACCCAGCCGCCGTCGTAGCCGTCGGTGGCATCGCGACGCTTGTCGCTGATGATGCCTTCCATGGCGATGGCGTTCTTTTCCGGATCGTTTTTGATCGGAATCAGTGCGCTCATGCCGCCGATGGCCGGTGCGCCACGCTTGTGGCAGGTCTTCAGCAGCAGCAGCGCGTACGAACGCATGAACGGCGCGGTCATCGTCACCTTGGCGCGGTCGGCCAGGCAGAAGTCCTTGTCCACCTTGAACTTCTTGATGCACGAGAAGATGTAGTCCCAGCGGCCGGCGTTCAGGCCAGCGCTGTGGTCGCGCAGTTCATACAGGATTTCTTCCATCTCGAACGCGGCCAGGATCGTTTCGATCAGCACCGTGGCCTTGATGGTGCCTTGCGGCAGGCCAACTTCGTTCTGGGCCATCACGAAGATGTCGTTCCACAGGCGTGCTTCCTGATGGCTTTCCATCTTCGGCAGATAGAAGAACGGGCCGGCGCCGCGTGCGATCTGCTCTTTGCCGTTATGGAACAGGAACAGTGCGAAGTCGAAGATGCCGCCCGACACGCGCTTGCCGTCGATCGTGACGTGCTTTTCGTCCAGGTGCCAGCCGCGCGGACGCACCTGCAGCGTGGCGATCTTGTCGTTGAGCTTGTAGTGCTTGCCGTTGCTGTCCAGCGTCAGCGTGCGGCGCACGGCGGCCTTCAGGTTGACCTGACCCTGCATCTGGTTGTGCCAGTTCGGGGTGTTCGAATCCTCGAAGTCGGTCATGTAGCTGTCAGCGCCCGAGTTGAAGGCGTTGATCACCATCTTGGCTTCGACCGGGCCGGTGATTTCCACGCGGCGGCATTGCAGCGCCGGGGGTACCGGGGCCACTTTCCAGTCGCCTTCGCGGATGTTCTTCGTTTCAGCCAGGAAGTCGGGCAGTTCGCCGGCGTCCAGGCGCTTGGTGCGCTCTACGCGCGCGGCCAGCAGTTCCTGGCGGCTCGCCTCGAAGGCGCGGTGCAGCTTGTCGACCAGGGCCAGGGCTTCCGGCGTGAGGATGTCTTCGTAAGCCGGCAGGATCTCGCCGGTAATCTTCATGCCCGCGGGCAGCGTGATAGCCATCAGTCTTCTCCTGTAGGTGCGATGGTGTATTAAGGGGGCCTGCTCGTCAGGACGCCGCGCCCGGTGCGGCAGCCAGGGCGGCTACCGACGGGGCGACGAAAGCAAGCAGGTCGTTCATGTCGTGCCCGGTGCCAGTGGGCGCCACGTCCAGGCGCTCCACCGGATGGCCGGCACGGTTGATCCAGAAAGTCGTGTAGCCAAACCACGTGGCCCCGCATGCGTCCCAGCAATTCGACGAGACGAACAGAATCTCGCTCGCAGGCAGGTCGAAAGCCTTGGGGCCCATGGCGTAGGCGGCCGGCGCGGTCTTGTACTGCCGCACGGCGTCCACCGACAGCACGTGGTCGAACAGACCATGCATACCGGCGCTCTTGACCGCGATATCCAGCATCTCCGGGTTGCCGTTGGACAAGATGCCCAGCGGCAGATTGGCGCGCCGCAACCGCTTGAGCGCTGCCAGGTTCTCCGGAAAGGCCGACAGGCAGGCGTATTCCTTGAGCAGCTGCGCCTGCGTCGCATCATCGAGATGCAACCCCAGGCGGTCGGCCGCATAGCGCAGCGCGTCAATCGTGATGTCCCAGAAAGGCTTGTAGCGTGCGCCGTCGGGGGCCGCCAGCGAACGCAGGCGCGTGTAGTCGATCTGCCGCTCGCGCCAGAGCAGCGCAAGCGCCTCGCCCTTGCCCGGAAACAGCTGCTCCGCGCGCGCCGTGACCGAATACACGTCGAACAGCGTGCCGTAAGCATCGAATACAACTGCGCGGATTTTGTTCATCTGTCAAAACGCCAAGGACTGAATGGACCTGTACACGATTGAATGCATGGAATTCTAGTGATGCGCTGCAGTGCGGCAAATAGGGCCGCTGTCACTTGATCTTTTACTTTTGCACTACTAATCTTGGCCATCCTTATCAAGACTTGTGTTACAGCAAGCGGACTTTCGTGGACCACTTCAAGCAACTTGAGACTTTTGTGTCTGTCGCGTCACGTGGCAGCCTCTCCGCCGCCGCAGCCGCCGAAGGCGTGGCGCCGGCCATCATCGGGCGCCGCATCGATGCCCTGGAAGAGCGGCTCGGCGTGAAACTGCTGGTACGCACCACACGCAAGATCACGCTCACGTTCGAAGGCTCCGCGTTCCTGGAAGACTGCCAGCGCATCCTCAACGACCTGCACAATGCCGAAGCCAGCGTCTCCGCCGGCGGGGTCAAGGCCAGCGGCCACCTGCGCGTCACCGCGCCGGCCGGCTTTGGCCGCAAGCATGTGGCGCCGCTGGTGCCGCTGTTCATCGAATCGCACCCCGACGTCACGCTGACCCTTGACCTGTCCGACCGCGTGGTCGATCTGGTCAACGAAGGCTTCGACTGCGCCATCCGGCTGGGCGACCTGCCCGACTCCAGCCTGGTATCGATCCGCCTGGCCGAAAACCGCCGCGTCGTGGTGGCCTCGCCCGAATACCTGGCGCGTGCCGGCACGCCGCAACTTCCCGAAGACCTGTCGCGCCACAACTGCCTGGCCTTCGGCGCCAGCGCCAACGTGCAGCGCGGCTGGGTGTTCCAGCAGGACGGCCGCGCCGTCACCGTCAAGGTCGGCGGCACCATGGAATGCACCGACGGCGCCGTGCTCCATGCGTGGTGCCTGCAGGGGCACGGGCTGGCCTGGCGGTCCTGGTGGGAAGTGGGCCAGGAAATCGTCAGCGGCCGTCTGGTGACCGTGCTCGACGAATTCCAGGCGCCGCCCATCGGCATCCACGCCGTCTTTCCCCAACGCAAGCACCTGCCGCTGCGCGTGCGTCTGTTCATCGACCATCTCAAGAACACCTACGGCAACCCGGCCTACTGGCGCCGCGCCGAGCAGGCGCCCAGCAGCGCCGCCGCCGAAGTCCACGCCGTGGTGGCCTGAACACCCGTTGCTACCGCGCGCGATCGGTTCGGCATCGCACAATCTTGATATTTCGCAATGGCGCACACTCCACACTGACTACAATCAAATCAGACAGGCGCCATCTGGCCTGCCCCCTTTCCCATAGTAAAAGTTAAGGAGGTCCGGCATGTTCAAGCACATCCTGCTACCCACCGACGGCTCGGAGCTGTCCAAGAAGGCCATCGACGGTGGCCTGGAACTGGCCAAGGTCATCGGCGCACGGGTTACGGCCTATGTCTGTCTTGAGGAATATCCGTACACGCCCTTCAGCGAGATCGTGGTCGAGGCCCCGCAGGCGTTCAAGGAACGCATCGAGAACCAAGCCCGGCTCTACCTGAAGGAAATCGAGAGCGCGGCCGTCAATGCCGGCCTGCCGTTCGACGCCGACATGACCACCTTCGCGGTGCCCTACCTGGGCATCATCGACGCGGCGGAGCGCCATGGCTGCGACGTGATTTTCATGGCCTCGCACGGCCGGCGCGGGCTATCGGGCCTTCTGCTCGGCAGTGAGACGCAGAAAGTGCTCACGCATACGGATATTCCCGTCATCGTCTATCGATAACCGGAGAAAAAATCCGCGCCGTGGGTTGCACGGCGCGGAGCCAAACTGACGGCACGATGGTCGCGCGCCGTCCCCGAATCCCCTTATCGGTTCGATCTCAATCCTTCAGGCCACCTTCTTGTCGAAGAACTGTTCGTCTTCGGTCGAGCCCTTCAGCGCGGTCGTCGACGACTGGCCGCCTTCGATGGTCTGCGTCACGGCGTCGAAGTAACCGGTGCCCACCTCGCGCTGGTGCTTGACGGCGGTGAAGCCCTTCTCTGCGGCCGCAAACTCGGCTTCCTGCAGTTCCACGAATGCCGACATCTGGTTGCGGGCGTAGCCGTAGGCCAGGTTGAACATCGAGTAGTTCAGCGAGTGGAAGCCGGCCAGCGTGATGAACTGGAACTTGTAGCCCATGGCGCCCAATTCGCGCTGGAACTTGGCGATGGTGGCGTCGTCGAGGTTCTTCTTCCAGTTGAACGACGGCGAGCAGTTGTAGGCCAGCATCTTGCCCGGGAACTTGGCGCGCACGGCTTCGGCAAACTTCTTCGCAAACTCCAGGTCCGGCTTGCCGGTCTCGCACCACACCAGGTCGGCCACTTCGGCGTAGGCCAGCGCACGGGCGATCGACTGGTCGATGCCTGCCTTGGTGCGGTAGAAACCTTCCACGGTGCGCTCGCCGGTCAGGAACGGCTGGTCACGCTCATCGACGTCCGACGTCAGCAGGTCAGCGGCTTCGGCATCGGTACGGGCGATCACCAGGGTCGGCACGCCCGAGACGTCGGCGGCCAGGCGCGCGGCGGTCAGCTTGGCCACCGCCTCGCGGGTGGGCACCAGCACCTTGCCACCCATGTGGCCGCACTTCTTCACCGATGCCAACTGGTCTTCGAAGTGCACGCCAGCGGCGCCCGCTTCGATCATCGACTTCATCAGTTCGAACGCGTTCAGCACGCCACCAAAGCCGGCCTCGGCGTCGGCCACGATCGGTGCAAAGAAATCGGTTTCGCCCTTGCCTTCGCTCCACTGGATCTGGTCGGCACGCTGGAACGTGTTGTTGATGCGCTTGACCACCATCGGCACCGAGTTGGCCGGGTACAGCGACTGGTCGGGGTACATTTCGCCGGCCAGGTTGGCGTCGCCAGCCACTTGCCAGCCCGACAGGTAGATGGCCTTCAGGCCGGCCTTCACCTGCTGCATGGCCTGGTTGCCGGTCAGCGCGCCCAGCGTGTTGACGAACGGCTCGGTGTTCAGCAGGTGCCAGAGCTTTTCCGCACCACGGCGGGCCAGCGTGTGCTCGATCTGGACCGAACCGCGCAGCTTGACCACGTCCTCGGCGGAGAAGTGCCGTTGCACGCCCTTCCAGCGCGGGTTGGTGTCCCAATCCTGTTGCAGGGCTTCGATCTGTTGTTGGCGCGTCGTCATGTCCACTCTCCTATCGCAATTTCGAGATGACTTTGAAATTGAGTGACACCCCCGAGCCGCTGTGTCTCCGGCGCCTCAAGTCATGTGTCTTATATAAGAGTGTAGAGAAGCTTCCCGCATTGCAACAAGCCACAATTGTCGCCAGCCGACAGTTTTTTATTTATTTAAAATCAATGGCTTGTGAATTTATTTCACGATACGGCACGGAATCTTTCATGATGAGAAATGCCACCCCTCTCGGGGTGGCATGTATTTTTGCGCCACAAAACATCATTCCGCATCGTGAAATTTTGGCAGCCTTAGGGGCTACCCGGCCAGTTTCACGCGGCTGCGGCAGTATCGCGCGCCTGTCGGTAGGCCACCCAGTCACCGCTGTCGATCAGGGCCAAGCCGGCCACCGCGCCATCGGCCACGGGATAGAGCAGGCAGTCCACCGCCGTGCCATCGAGCGACACCACTTGCGATTTGCGAATGAATAGCGTGGCCTGCCCCGGATAGACCTCTTCGATCTCGTCCAGTACGGGCAGCAACGCATCGGGGATGTCGTAGATATCGCCCAGCACCGGGCCGGCCGTGCTGTCGAGCACGAGTCCCGGGTAGGTGCCGAAGTCATACAGGCGTCCGGCAATACTTGCCGTGCCCAGCAGCGTGGCGGCGGCGATGCCGTGGCGCTCGGCCGCACGGTTCAGATCATTGACCTCGCCGGCACGGAGCGTGCCGTAGACGAATACACGGGGCATGACGCAATCCTTCACTGACTGAAAGCGACCATGTTAGAGGAAGAAAAACGGCGGTGAAACTGGCGCGTCGGGTTTCCCCACGGTGGTGCAATCCGCGGCGCAAACCGGCTACATCTGCTTGAACAGGTGCGCGTACTGCCTGGCGACGGGCAGCGATTCCGGGCGGTCGCGCAGCTTCAGCGACAGGCGGCCCAGCGACTGATTCACGGCACTCGCCACGCAGTCGATGTTGACCACCGTGCCCCGATGAATCTGCCAGAAGCGGTCGGGGTCCAGTTGCTGCGTCAGTTCGCGCAGGCTGGTGCGGATCAGCGCTTCGCCGCTGGTGGACACCACGTTCACATACTTGTCCGTGGCTTCGAGGTAGACCACTTCGTCCACCGGGATGATGCGCACCTCCTGCCCCACCAGCGCCTTGATGAAGCGCAGGTACTGCCCGCGCTGCGCGGCCACTGGGCGGTCGAGCGATTCCAGCCGCTGCAGCAATTGCGCCAGCCGGTCAGCGTCGACCATCGTGCCGATGTCGGACACGCCGTCGTCACCCTGCTCCCCTTCCTCGCCGAGCTCCCCACTTTCGGCGGCCTCGGCCGCCTTGGTGCTCAGGCGCGCCTTCAGGCGCCCGACCGTGGCTTCCAGCCGCTCGTGCTGCACGGGCTTGAGCACGTAGTCGACGGCAGCGCGTTCAAACGCCTCCAGCGCGAACTGGTCGTAGGCGGTGACGAACACCACTAACGGCGGCCGGTCGAATTCGATCATCTCTCGCGCCACGTCCATGCCGCTCATGCCGGGCATGCGGATATCGAGAAACGCCACGTCCGGCTGGTACTGGCGGCCGGCATCGAGCGCGGCCATGCCGTCGTGCACGACGGAGACAATGGTGGCTTCCGGCCACAGGACTTTCAGTTCGGATTCGAGCACGCGCGCAAGCAGCGCCTCGTCGTCGGCGATCAGCAGGGTCGGGGACATGGGGGCTTCAGGTGCGTGAAATCGCCGGGGCTACGGACGCGTGCGCAGCCGCACGGGGCTCCTGCGCGGTGCGCATCGGGGCAATCGTCGGCTCGGTGCTGCGCGTCAGCGGCAAGGTCAGCCGCACCACCACGCCGCGCGGCGCATTCTCCTCCATCTGCATGGTCGCCGCCGCGCCGAAAATACGCGCCAGCCGCTCCCGCACATGGGTCAGGCCCAGGCCCGAGCCGCCCTTGCTGCTCTGGCAAAAGCCCACGCCGGTATCGGCGATGATCACCTGCAGGTTGCCGCCTTCGGCCTCGCGGGCCGACAGCACGATCTTGCCGCCGCGCATGCACGGCTCGATGCCGTGCGTCACGGCGTTCTCGACGATGGGCTGGATCAGCATGGGCGGAATCTCGGCGTCGGCCAACGCCGGCGGCAGGTCCACCTCATGATCGAGCCGCGACCCGAAGCGCATGGCCTGGATATCGAGATAGCTGCGCAGCAGCTCGAATTCCTGTGCCAGCGTGCAATGCTCGGCGCGCGTGTGCGACAGCGACATGCGCAGGAAGCCGATCAGCCGCTGCAGCAGTTGGCGCGCCGCGCGCGGATCGGTGGCGATCAGCCCGTCGAGGTTGGCCAGCGAGTTGAACAGGAAGTGCGGTTCGATCTGCGCCTGCAGTGCCATCAGCTGGGCGCGCACGAGTTGCTTCTCGGCTTCCTCGCGCTGCAACGCGTCCAGCGCTGCCTGACGCTCCAGGTAGGCGAGCTTTTCACGCGACCAGTAGAAATAGATCATGCTGGCGGACGCGAGCATGCCGACGATCAGACACATACGCAGCATGTCGCCGGTGGCGGCCGAGGATTTCTCGGGCAGGTTCAGCAGTTCGCGCGTGGCCCAGCTACCCAGCACCACGCCCATCGGCACGGCTACCACGGCCAGGCACATGAATGGCCAGCGGCGTGGCCGGTCGTTCCACCAGATCAGCACGCGTGGCACGTCGATCAACACCCAGATCGACAATCCGATCAGCTGGCTGTAGACAAAGTTCTGCGCCAGCGTGCCACCAGTCTGGAAGCCATAATTGAGGCTGACCGCGATGACGGTGTTCATGCAGAGCACGAACAGCAGGTCTCGCGCAAGAATATTGAGCCGCGACGGCACCGCGCATGACATGCGCATATCTCTCTCCCTCCTTCTGCTTCGCAAACCGCGTGCAAATCTGTGATGCACTGCAGCATAGGCAGCGCCCCGGGCATTCGGTGTTTTCGGGGCACCGCGATGAAGGGCACTTTACGCCGGAGCGGGACGAGAGAGAAGCGCCGTGCGACGAACTGGCGGCAGACGGCGCCAGAGGTTCAGGATTCCGACTGGCAGGTCGTACGCGTGTTTGAACTCACACGGCCTGCCAGGCGGTGCGACCGGGGCTTCAGGCGGCTACCGCCAGCCGGCTGGTTGCCTCGGCCAGCGCCGTGGATACGGTGTCGCGCGACAGGTGCGGCGCGAACATGTTGATGAACGCATGGGCGTAGCCGCGCAGGTAGGCCCCGCGCCGCACGGCCACGCTGGTCGTATTCGGCTCGAACAGATGATCGGCCGCGATGCACGTCAGGGTGGCGTCCTTGCGGGGGTCGTACGCCATCGACGCGATGATGCCCACGCCCAGGTCCAGCTCGGCATAGGTCTTGATCACGTCCGCGTCCATGGCGGTCAGCACGATCTCCGGCTGCAGGCCCGCCGCGGCAAACGCACCGTCGATCTTGCGGCGCCCCGTGAAGCCGGCGTCGTACGTGATGATCGGGAAATTGCTCAGGTCTTCGAGCGTGGGCTCGGGCAGGCGCGTCAGCGGGTGGTCCTGCGACACCACGATCACGTGCCGCCAGCTATACGCCTCGAACGACGTCAGCCCGGCCTCGCTGGCCACGGCCTCGGTGGCGATGCCGATATCGGCCTGCCCCGTCAGCAGCAGCTCCACGATGTGCGACGGCGACGCTTCCTGCAGCGCCAGCGTGACGTGCGGATACTCGCGCCGGAAGCTCTGCACCACCTTGGGCAGCGCATAGCGTGCCTGCGTGTGGGTGGTGGCCACGGTCAGGCGGCCCGTATGGCGCCCGGCAAACTCGTCGCCGGCCTGGCGCAGGTTCTCGGCTTCAAGCAGCAGCCGTTCGACGATGCGCACGATCTCGCGGCCCGGCTCGGTCAGGCCGGTCAGCCGCTTGCCGTAGCGCTCGAAGATTTCCACGCCGAGCTCTTCCTCGAGTTCGCGGATCTGGCGCGACACGCCCGGTTGCGACGTGTACAGCGCGTTGGCCACTTCGGTCAGGTTGAACTGGCGGCGCACCGCCTCGCGAATCGATCGCAGTTGCTGGAAGTTCATCGTGCCGCCCCTTTGTCCTGTGTTGTTGTCTGGTTGCGGTTGAACACGCGCAACTGGCGCGGCCGCACCGCCAGCAGCTCGCCCTCGCGGAAGCCCTGATGCCGGAAGCGCTCCAGCGGCAGCGCCACCTCGATCACGTCCTGGTTGTCCTCGCGTTCGAGTTCGAGCTGGGCCACCGGACCCAGCGCCAGCGCGCGGCGCAGCGTCACGGCGATGCCGTCTGTGCCCGGCGCGTAGCGTTCCAGCTCCAGGTCGTGCGGACGCACATAAGCCACCGCATCGCCGGCCGTCTCATGGCCGCTGCCCACCACGGGCAGCACCGCCTCGCCCGTATGCAGCAGGCCGCCGCTGTCGCCCACTTCCAGCCGGCCGTGGAACAGGTTAACGTTGCCCAGGAAGCCAAACACGAACGGCGTGGCCGGATGGTTGTAGACCGCCTCGGGTGTGCCGAACTGCTCCACGTTGCCACGGTTCATCAGCACGATCTGGTCGGCCACTTCCAGCGCCTCTTCCTGGTCGTGGGTCACGAACACGCTGGTCACGTGCAGTTCGTCGTGCAGGCGACGCAGCCAGCGGCGCAGTTCCTTGCGCACCTTGGCGTCGAGCGCGCCGAACGGCTCGTCCAGCAGCAGCACGCGCGGCTCCACTGCCAGCGCGCGGGCCAGTGCAATGCGCTGGCGCTGCCCGCCCGACAACTGCGCCGGATAGCGGTCGCCCAGCCAGTCAAGCTGCACCAGTTCCAGCAGCGACTTCACCTTCTCGCGGATCTTCGCCTCGGACGGCCGCTCGCTGCGCGGCTTCACGCGCAGGCCGAACGCCACGTTCTCGAACACGGTCATGTGCTTGAACAGCGCATAGTGCTGGAACACGAAGCCAACGTTGCGCTGGCGCACGTGCTGCGTGGAGGCGTCCTGCCCGGCCAGCACCACGCGGCCCGCGTCGGCGCGCTCCAGCCCGGCGATGATGCGCAGCAGCGTGGTCTTGCCGCAGCCGGACGGCCCCAGCAGCGCCGTCAGTTCCCCTTCGGCAAAGTCCAGCGAGACGTCGTTGAGTGCCACGAAATCGCCAAAGCGCTTCTGCACGTTCCTGACCTGAATGCTCATGATGGCTGTCCTTCCGATGCGTGTTCCCGGCTGGCGCGAATTTCCACCAGCGTCTTGATGCCAAGCGTGACCAGCGCCAGCAGCGTCAGCAGCGACGCCACGGCAAACGCGGCCGCGAAGTTGTATTCGTTGTAGAGAATTTCCACGTGCAGCGGCATGGTGTTGGTCAGGCCGCGGATATGGCCCGATACCACCGACACGGCGCCGAATTCGCCCATGGCCCGCGCGTTGCACAGGATCACGCCGTACAGCAGGCCCCAGCGGATGTTGGGCAGCGTCACGTGCCAGAACGTCTGCCAGCCCGACGCACCCAGCACGATGGCCGCCTCTTCCTCTTCGCTGCCCTGCGCCTGCATCAGCGGAATCAGCTCGCGCGCCACGAACGGGAACGTCACGAAGATGGTGGCCAGCACGATGCCCGGCACGGCGAACATGATCTTGATGTCGTGGGCTTCCAGCCAGGGGCCGAACCAGCCCTGCGCGCCGAACATCAGCACATAGATCAGGCCCGAGATCACCGGCGACACCGAGAACGGCAGGTCGATCAGCGTGATCAGCAGGTTCTTGCCACGGAAATCGAACTTGGCGATGGCCCAGGCCGCCGCCACGCCGAACACCACGTTCAGCGGCACGGCAATGGCCGCCACGGTCAGCGTCAGCTTGATGGCCTCGACGGCGTCGGGCTCGATCAGCGCGGCCAGGTAGGTATCGACGCCCTTGCGCAAGGCCTCGTAGAAGACAGATGCCAGCGGCACAAACAGGAACAGCGCCAGGAACAACACCGCCACGGTAATCAGCGTGTAGCGCACCCAGGGCGATTCGCCGGTGGCGTCGTGCGGATGGTGCGCGGCGCTGGCGCCCAGTCGAGAAACGGCTCCGGCCATATCAGTTTGCCTCCGGGTTGCCGTCGGGCAGTGCCGCTGCGCGGGCACCGGACTGGTGGCGGCGCGTCCAGGCCTGCAGCAGGTTGATCAACAGCAGCAGCACGAACGAGATCACCAGCATCACCACTGCCACTGCCGTGGCGCCGGCATAGTCGTACTGCTCCAGCTTCGAATAGATCATCAGCGGCGCGATTTCCGACACCATCGGCATGTTGCCGGAGATGAAGACCACCGATCCGTACTCGCCGGTGGCACGCGCGAACGACAGCGCAAACCCGGTCAGCAGCGCCGGCAGGATGGCCGGCAGGATCACGCGGCCGAACGTCTGCAGCCGCGTGGCACCCAGGCTGGCCGCCGCTTCCTCCAGTTCGCGCTCCACGTCTTCCAGCACCGGCTGCACCGTGCGCACCACGAACGGCAGGCCGATGAACGTCAGCGCCACCACCACGCCCAGCGGGGTGAATGCCACCTTGACGCCGAGCGGCTCCAACCAGCGGCCAATCCAGCCGTTGCCGGCGAACAGCGCGGTCAGCGCGATACCGGCCACGGCGGTGGGCAGCGCGAACGGCAGGTCCACCAGCGCATCGATGAACCGCTTGCCGAAGAACCGGTAGCGCACCAGCACCCAGGCCACGACCAGGCCAAACGCGGTGTTGACGATGGCGGCCACCAGCGATGCGCCGAAGCTCAGTTCCAGCGATGCCACCACGCGCGGATTGGTAACGGTGGTCCAGAAACCGTCCCACGTCATCGTGAACGTCTTCAGGAACACCGACGACAGCGGAATCAGGACGATCAGCGTCAGGTAGAAGATCGTGAAGCCCAGCGACAGCCCGAAGCCCGGCAGCACGGTAAAGCGCTGGCTGGCAGTGGCTGGCTGCTGCACGACGGGCGCCGTGGGCGGCGGCGCGTCCGCCAGGGAAATCGAGGGTGGCATGCGTGTCTCGTCTTATGAAACCGGCGCATAAGGCGCCGGTGTACGAGACAAATTTTGCAGATGCGCCCTTATAAACAGAACGAATCTTTCCGAATTTTCTTAGACGTTTTAGATATAAGGCGTGGACTGCGCGACCTCGGCGGATGCTTCCCAAGTGTCTGAACCATCGCCAAGGTGGTGAATACGTCCCTCAGACTCGATCCGCTGGAGCAATGTGGCCAGAAGTGCCTGGCCTTGCTGCCATTCATCCAGGCGGGAATCGGCATTGATATGGCCGAGCGCGCCGGCATCGACCAGTTCGCTGCCCCACAACGTGCCCCAACTGAACGCCGTGCGCTGCGACATCCACGGGTCATTGGTGCTGGCCACGAGCACCGTCGGAAACGGCAGCCGCCAGGTGGGCAGCAAGGCACCCACGCCGAACTTGTCGGGGTCGGCCGGGGCCACCAGCAGCACGCCGGCAATGCCTACCGGATCGAGTGCTGCCTGGCGCAACGTGGCCAGGCAGCCAAAACTGTGCGCCACCAGCACCGCGCCGCACGATGCCACGCGCAGTGCCCGCGATACGCCTTCGGACACACGCTCGGCCCAGAGCGGCAGGCTCGGCCGGCCCCAGTCGTGCTGTTCGATGCGCTGCCAATCCGGATACAACCCTTCCCAACGGCTCTGCCAATGCGCTGGTCCGCTGCCATGCAAACCCGGTACGGTCAGGATCTGCAGGCCACGCGGCACTTCCAGCCGCGCGATGCCGCCCGATAGTGTCGATGCCACCATACGCTCTCCTCTCTTCTCCAATCCCTTGGCCAATCGTTTCGCCGTACGGCGTTGTTCACTACGTATTTATTTCAGGTACCACCAACAGCCACCGGCTCATGCAACTGTCGTGCCGACACCGGCCCGCCCGCCACCGCCTGGCCCTGCCCCAGCGCGATACCGGCGTTCTGCAGCCGCTCCACGGCGGTGTCGTCCTGCAGCCGCCGGCCGATCAGCGTGACCCCGGCGCCGTCGGCGCTGGCGCGCAGACCGGCCAGTTGGCGATCGGTCCAGATACGGCGCATGTCGAGCTTGAGCCAGTCGGGCAGCGCATGGGCCATCAGCGCACCGGCCTCGGCCGGGTCCGACGCCTGCAGGCTTACGGCAAAACCGTTGCGGCGATAGTTGCCCACCACGTGCAGCAGCAACGGCAGGTCGTCATTGGCGCTGGCAGGCACCTGGATGACGAAACGATTGACCGGCAGGCCCAGCGATTCCAGCGCGCGCCGGAACGCTGCGCCATGGTCGTCGGCCACGGCGGCCAGCAGGCGGTTGTGCACGTTGAGCACCAGCTTGTGTTCGCCTTGCGCCGCGAAGTAGTTCATCGCGTGCACCAGCCGCGACAGGCGGTCCAGCGACACCAGTGACGCATCGTCGGCCGCCATCGCAAACAGTTTCCACGCGGCCAGCCCCACGCCGTCGTCGGCATAGGTGCGGATCGAGCCTTCGTGCGCCACCACCTCGCGGTCGGCCAGCGTCACAAGCGGATCGAACGCACTGGTCAGCGAGCAGTTGAAATACTGGCCCTGCACCTGGCCGCGTGCGTCGCGCCACAGTTCGCGGCCGGCCACGGGCTCGCGCGGCAGCGTTTCAAGATAGCGTTCGAGTGCGGAAGCGTGGTTCATGGTGAGAGTCCATGTCGGTACGCGCGGTTCGCCTGATTGCTCATGATAGAAGCTCCTCGGCGGGCCGGGCATGAAGATTCGTTGATGGTTCCGAGACTGACGGGGGCTGCCGCATCACCCGGCGCAGCACCGTGTCCTCGAGTTGCGCGAACGCCGCCGAGCCACGCTGGCGCGGTCGCGCCAACGGCACCCGCTGGTCCAGCGCAATGCGGCCGTCCTCGATCAGCACCACGCGGTCGGCCAGCGCAATGGCCTCGGACACATCGTGTGTGACGAGTAGCGCCGTGAAACCGAGTCGGTGCCACAGCGATTCGATCAGCGCCTGCATGTCGATGCGCGTCAGCGCATCGAGCGCGCCCAGCGGCTCGTCCAGCAGCAGCAGGCGCGGATGGTGGACCAGCGCCCGCGCCAGCGCCACGCGCTGGCGCTGGCCACCCGACAGGCGCGCCGGCCATTCGTCGGCACGCTCGGCCAGGCCCACCTGGGCCAGCACGGCGGCGGCATCGGCGCGGCGGTCACGCGGCAAGCCCAGCGCGACATTGTCGAGTACACGCTTCCAAGGCAACAATCGCGCATCCTGGAACATCACGCGGATGCTGTCTCGCTGGGCGCGGTCCAGTTGACGCTCGTCGCGGCGGTCGAGCAGCACGGCGCCCTCGTCCACCGGCTCCAGCCCCGCCACCAGCCGCAACAGCGTGCTCTTGCCGCAGCCGCTGCGGCCCACGATGGCCACGAACTCGCCCGGCGTCACGTCGAGGTCGATGCCGTGCAGTACCTCGCGGCCGTCGTAGCGCTTGATGACCTGCTGCACGCGCAGCGCGATGCCGCCACCGGCCACCGGGGCCGACCGTTCTTCGGCACGGGCCGCCTCGCGCCGGGCAAGGTCACGCTCCGCCCAGGCCAGGGCCGCCTGTTCCACGGGAAATAGTGTTTGCATGAGAATCTCCGGGATCATTGAGGGGGATCGGTGATCGATCAGTGGGCCTGGTAGCCCGGATGCCAACGCAGCCAGAACCGCTCCAGCGCGCGCGATAGCACATCGGCCAGCTTGCCCAGCAGCGCATAGAGCAGGATGCCCACCAGCACCACGTCGGTCTGCAGGAATTCGCGCGCGTTCATCGTCATGTAGCCAATGCCCGACTGCGCCGAGATGGTCTCGGCCACGATCAGGATCACCCACATCAGCCCCAGCGAGAACCGCACGCCCACCAGGATGTTCGGCAGCGCGCCGGGCAGGATCACCTCGCGATACAGGCGCCAGCCCGACAGGCCGTAGCTGCGCGCCATCTCCACCAGGCCCGGGTCCACGGCGCGAATGCCGTGGTACGTGTTCAGGTAGACCGGAAAGAACACGCCCAGCGCCACCAGGAACAGCTTGGCCGTCTCGTCGATGCCAAACCACAGGATCACCAGCGGAATCAGCGCCAGCGTGGGAATGTTGCGCACCATCTGCAGCGTGCTGTCGAGCAGCGTGGCCGCCGTGCGGAACGTGCCGGTCAGCAGCCCCAGCACCAGCCCCAGCCCGCCGCCCACGGCCAGGCCGATCAGCGCGCGCCAGGTGCTGACCCAGACGTGGCGCCACAGCTCGCCCGACACCGCGAGCGACCATGCGGCCTCCACCACGGCCAGCGGCGCGGGCAGCACGCGGTTCGACAGCCAGCCCAGTTGCGAAGCGGCCTGCCAGCCCACGATCAGCAGCACCGGCACGATCCAGGGCGCAATGGCCTGCGCCACCGTCTTGTTGGCACGCGCGGATGAGGATGCAGTCATGAAACGTTCCTCCTTCAGCTCTGCGAGGCGCGCGGCACGATGCCCGTGGCCATGACTTCGCCGAACGGCCCGGACAGCACCTGCCCCGGCAGCTTGTCACGCACGGTGCGCGGCAGCAGCGGAAACACCAGTTCGGCAAACCGGTACGCCTCTTCCAGATGCGGGTAGCCCGAGAAGATGAAGGTGTCGATGCCCAGCGCCGCGTATTCCTCGATGCGCGCGGCCACGGTGCGTGGGTCGCCCACCAGCGCGGTGCCGGCACCGCCGCGCACCAGGCCCACACCCGCCCACAGGTTCGGGCTGATTTCCAGCGCCTCGCGCGTACGGCGCGCGCCGCCCGCGTGCAACGCAGCCATGCGGCGCTGCCCTTCCGAATCCATCTTGGCGAACACGGCCTGGGCGCGCGCCACGGTCTCGTCATCGAGCCGGCTGATCAGTTGTTCGGCGGCGGCCCATGCCTCGTCTTCGGTTTCGCGAACGATCACATGCAGGCGGATGCCGAAGCTGACCTGGCGGCCATGCTTTGCGGCACGAGCGCGCACGTCGGCAACCTTCTTCGCTACCTCGGCCGGCGGTTCGCCCCATGTCAGGTATTTCTCCACCTGTTCGGCAGCCAGGTCGTGCGCCGCCGCCGACGATCCGCCAAAGTAGACCGGCGGATGCGGATCCTGGATCGGCGGGTACAGCACGCGCGCACCCTTCACGGTGATGTGCTTGCCCTCGAAGCTGATCTCGCCGCTTTGGTGGCTGGCGGCCAGCACGTCGCGCCAGACGCGGATGAATTCAGACGATGCCTCGTAGCGCTCGGCATGATCGAGGAACAGCCCGTCGCCTTCGAGTTCGGCCACGTCGCCGCCCGTCACCAGGTTCACCAGCAGGCGGCCGCCCGACACGCGGTCGAACGTCGCGGCCATGCGTGCGGCCAGCGTGGGCGTCATCAGTCCGGGTCGCACGGCCACCAGGAACTTGAGCCGCTGCGTCACGGCGGCCAGCGCCGACGCGGCCACCCAGGGGTCTTCGCACGAGCGGCCAGTGGGAATCAGCACGCCTTCATAGCCAAGCGTGTCGGCGGCCACGGCGATCTGCTTCAGGTAGTCGAAACTGACTTCGCGCGCGCCTTCGGAGGTGCCAAGGTAACGGCTGTCGCCGTGGGTGGGGATGAACCAGAAAACCTGCATGTCGGGCCTCTTGTGTCGGGGTTTCGTAGGGGTCAGCGTTGCGCCGTGGTGGGCGTGGCGGGCGGCGTGGTGGCTGCGGCCGCCGGGGCCTGCCAGGCGGCGTCAGCGACCTTGATCGGCTTGGGAATCAGCTTCAGCGTCACAAACGCGTCGGCAATGCGCTGCTGCTCGGCCAGCACTTCGGGCGTCACCGGCTTGGCGCCATAGGCAAACCGCGAGACGGCCAGGTCCAGCACCTGCGTATCGAGCCCGGTTTCCTTGGCCAGGAACTGCGTGGCGTCCTTCGGATGCTTCTCGGCCCACTGGCCAAGTTGCACGAGTTCGTCGAGCACCGCGTTCACCACGTCGGGCCGCGCGTTCGCATAGGGGCGCGACGCCAGGTAGAACTGGTGATTGCTGACCACGTTCTTGCCGTCGGCGGTACGGCCATCGGCCAGCACGCGGGCGCCGAGCTGCTTTTCGGCGGCGGCCAGGAACGGGTCCCAGATCACCCAGGCATCCACGGCACCCCGCTCGAAGGCCGCACGGGCATCGGCGGGCGGCAGGTAGACCGGCTGGATCTCGTTCCACGCGATGCCGGCCTTCTCAAGCTGCCGCACCAGCAGGTAATGCACGTTCGAACCCTTGTTCAGCGCCACGCGCTTGCCGCGCAGGTCGGTCACCGATTTCAGCGTCGACGTTTTCGGCACGACGATGGCCTCGGACGTCGGCGCGGGCGGTTCATTGCCGATGTACGCCAGTTGCGCGCCGGCGGCCTGCGCGAAGATCGGCGGGGCCTCGCCCACGGTGCCGAAATCGATGGCCCCCACGTTGAGCCCTTCCAGCAACTGCGGCCCGGCCGGAAACTCGGTCCACTTGACGGTAATGCCCTGCGGGGCCAGGCGCTTTTCCAGCGTGCCGCGCGCCTTGAGCAGCGTCAGCGTGCCGTACTTCTGATAGCCGATGCGCAACAGCTTCGGGTTCACGGTCTGCGACTGGGCACGGGCGGGCTGTGCCAGCAGGCCATACGTGAGGCCAGTGGCCACGACCAGCGCGCCCAGCAGCAGGCGTCGACGCAAGGAAAGAGGTTTGAACGACGTCATATCGGGGTCCTGAAGAATGAGAATTCGAAATCGAGGGCGGCACGACGCCCTGCCGGCTCCACGAGCGGCATGTGCAAGCGTCATGCGGTTGGGAAAACTTCAGGTCAGACGGGACATCGCGCCATGGCGATGCGGGACGGCAGGACGGCGGGCAGAACAGCGCGAAGCGCGGACATCTCGGGCTCCTTCCTCAGGCGCGCCGGGCGGCATGCAGGTTTGCACGCCGCCCGGCACTGTGTTTACCGCTTGCCGGGCTGGTACACCTGGTCAAACGAACCGCCATCGGCGAAGTGGGTCTTCTGGGCCTTGGCCCAGCCGCCGAACACTTCGTCGATCGTGAACAGCTTTACCTTCGGGAAGTTGGCGGCGTACTTGGCGGCCACCTTTTCCGAGATCGGACGGTAATAGTTCTTGGCCGCGATCTCCTGGCCTTCGTCGGTGTACAGGAACTGCAGGTAGGCCTCGGCGGCCTTGCGCGTGCCCTTCTTGTCCACCACCTTGTCCACCACGGCTACCGGCGGCTCGGCCAGGATCGACACCGACGGTGCGACGATGTCGAACTTCTCCGGACCCAGCTCCTTGATGGCCAGGATCGCCTCGTTTTCCCAGGCGATCAGCACATCGCCCAGGCCACGTTCCACAAACGTCGTGGTGGCACCGCGCGCGCCCGAATCGAGTACCGGCACGTTCTTGAGCAGTTGACCGACGAACTCGCGTGCCTTGGCGTCATTGCCGCCCGGCTGGCGCAGCGCATAGCCCCACGCGGCCAGGTAGTTCCAGCGCGCACCGCCCGACGTCTTCGGGTTGGGCGTAATCACCTGCACGCCCGGCTTCACCAGGTCGTTCCAGTCCTTGATATGTTTCGGATTGCCCTTGCGCACCAGGAACACGATCGTCGACGTGTACGGCGACGCGTTGTGCGGCAGGCGTTTCTGCCAATCCGGCTTGATCAGGCCCTTCTCGGCGATGGCGTCGATGTCGTAGCCCAGCGCCAGCGTGACCACGTCGGCGTCCAGGCCATCGATCACCGAACGCGCCTGCTTGCCCGAACCGCCATGCGACTGGCGGATCTGCACGGTGTCGCCACCCTGAGCCTTGTAGGCCTTGGCAAACGCTGCGTTCACGTCCACATACAGTTCGCGCGTGGGATCGTAGGAAACGTTCAGCAGGTTGGTATTGGCCAGGGCGGCCGGTGCGGCGCCAATTGCGGACAGTACTGCGAGGCCCAGGGCCAGCTTGCGAATCATCGTGATTGCTCCCGTCAGAGATGTCGTGAAATGTCCCCGCCTTGGTCGACGGGGTTTCTGTCAGGGAGAAAGGCTACCGGCCGGGCTATCTGAACGGAACGAATGGTTTCGCCGATCCAAGCACGTTTTCTGCATAAGATCGGACGGGAATATGGGCATGCCGAAAACGACGCCCAAAAGAAAAAACCCGCAGCGCCGGAGTTGCGCTGCGGGTTAAGTTTCCATTCCGGAAACGGGTAGACAAGTCATGAAGAGCGCCCCCGCATCTCCATGACGAGTCAAATATTAGCGAGCCGCTCTCATTCGCAGGTTGACACAGGTCAACCTGCGAGCAATGACGGGCAAACTGATGTCTTTTGGCATCGCCGCCTTCACCTGCGGGTCAGGCGGTGGCCGCTTCGATCACCGGTTCGCAGCGGATCGGGAATTTGACCGAGTTGGCGATATAGCACTTCTCGTGGGCCACGTGGTGCAGGTGCGCGGCCTGTTCGGCGTCGTCCCCCGCGCGGATCGTCACATGCGGGCGCAGCACGATTTCCGAGAACTGGCCGCCCGACGGCCCGTCGGTCATCGTGCCTTCGGCCTCGTCGACATAGGCCAGCACGGCGATACCGGCGTCCGAGCACAGGTGCAGGTACCAGAGCTTGTGGCAGGCCGATACCGACGCCACCAGCAGGTCTTCGGGATTCCAGCGCTTGGGGTCGCCCAGGAACGCGGGATCGGAAGAGCCGGGGATCTCGGGCTTGTCGCCGGCGCGGATCGCGTGGTCGCGTCCGTAGGCGCGGTAGCCGGAGGTGCCGGTGCCGCGGTTGCCGGTCCATTCCACGGTGACGTGGTACTTGTGCTCGCCATGAGCCATGGGATCGCTCCAGGGTGGGAAAAACCTGACGGAGCCGACATTGTGACGAAAAAAAAGGACCTCCGGGTGGAACCCCCGGAGATCCTTTTCCTGTAGCGCGCCGGCCGGCACGCCCGGCTTGATGGGCGCTTGGTGAGCCCTTAGTCGATGTTACGGCCGAACGTGAATTCCCCGTCCTCGTAGTCCACCGGCACCACATCCTTGGCGGCGAACTTGCCTTCGAGGATGGCCCGCGCCACCGGGTTCTCGATCTGCTGCTGGATCGCGCGCTTGAGCGGACGTGCCCCGAACACCGGGTCGTAGCCCGCGCTGGCGATCTTCTCCAGCGCCCGTTCGCTGATTTCCAGCACCATGTCCATGCGGGCCAGACGCGACTGCAGGCGCTGCAGCTGGATCCGGGCGATGGACTCGATGTTCTTCTGGTCCAGCGAATGGAACACCACCACCTCGTCGATCCGGTTCAGGAACTCGGGCCGGAAATGCGTGCGCACCTCCTGCCAGACCGCGCCCTTCACCGCTTCCTGCGGCTCGCCGGACATCGACTGGATGATGTGCGAACCCAGGTTCGACGTCATCACGATCACCGTGTTCTTGAAGTCCACGGTACGGCCCTGGCCATCGGTCAGCCGGCCGTCGTCCAGCACCTGCAGCAGCACGTTGAACACGTCCGGGTGGGCCTTTTCGACTTCGTCGAGCAGGATCACCGCGTACGGCTTGCGGCGCACGGCCTCGGTCAGGTAGCCGCCTTCGTCATAGCCCACGTATCCCGGCGGCGCGCCGATCAGCCGGCTCACGCTGTGCTTCTCCATGAATTCGCTCATATCGATGCGGATCAGATGCTCCTCGGAATCGAACAGGAACTCCGACAGCGCCTTGCACAGCTCGGTCTTGCCCACACCCGTCGGCCCCAGGAACAGGAACGACCCGTACGGCTTGTTCTCGTCCGACAGCCCGGCACGCGAGCGGCGGATGGCGTCGGACACCAGCCGCACGGCCTCGTCCTGCCCCACCACGCGCTTGTGCAGGCGGTCTTCCATCTGCAGCAGCTTCTCGCGCTCGCCCTGCATCATCTTGGCGACCGGAATACCCGTGGCACGGCTCACCACCTCGGCAATTTCCTCGGCGCCCACCTGGGTGCGCAGCAGCTTGTTGGGCTGCTTCTGCTCGTCCGCCTCGGCCTTGTTGGCGGCCTGCAGCTTTCCTTCCAGCGCCGGCAGCTTGCCGTATTGCAGCTCAGCCACCTTGTCGAGCTTGCCTTCACGCTGCAGGCGCGAGATGTCGAGCTTGATCTTCTCGATCTCTTCCTTCAGCGCGGCAGCGCCCTGCGCGGCGCCCTTCTCGGCACGCCAGATCTCGTCCAGGTCCGCGTACTCCTTCTCCAGCCGCGTGATTTCCTGCTCGATCAGCTCCAGGCGCTTGCGCGATGCCTCGTCGGTTTCCTTCTTCACCGCCTCGCGCTCGATCTTGAGCTGGATCGTGCGGCGCTCCAGCTTGTCCATCGCCTCGGGCTTCGAGTCGATTTCCATCTTGATGCGCGCCCCCGCCTCGTCGATCAGGTCGATGGCCTTGTCCGGCAGGAAGCGGTCGGTGATGTACCGGTGCGACAGCTCCGCCGCCGCCACGATGGCCGGATCGGTGATCTCCACGCCGTGGTGCAGTTCGTACTTTTCCTGCAAGCCGCGCAGGATGGCGATGGTCGACTCCACGCTCGGCTCTTCGACCAGCACCTTCTGGAAGCGGCGCTCCAGCGCGGCGTCCTTCTCGATATACTTGCGGTACTCGTTCAGCGTGGTGGCGCCGATGCAGTGCAGCTCGCCGCGCGCCAGCGCCGGCTTGAGCATGTTGCCCGCGTCGATCGCGCCTTCGGCCTTGCCCGCGCCCACCATCGTGTGGATCTCGTCGATGAAGACGATGGTCTGGCCTTCGTCCTTGGCCACGTCGCTGAGCACCGCCTTCAGGCGTTCCTCGAACTCGCCGCGATACTTGGCGCCGGCCAGCAGACCGGCCATGTCCAGCACCAGCACGCGCTTGTTCTTGAGCGTCTCGGGCACTTCGCCGTTGACGATGCGCTGCGCCAGCCCTTCGACGATGGCGGTCTTGCCCACGCCCGGCTCGCCGATCAGCACCGGATTGTTCTTGGTCCGGCGCTGCAGGATCTGGATCGCGCGGCGGATTTCGTCGTCACGGCCGATCACCGGGTCGAGCTTGCCCGCGCGGGCCCGCTCGGTCAGGTCCACGGTGTACTTCTTCAGCGCTTCGCGTTGCGATTCGGCATCGGCACTGTTCACGCTGTCGCCGCCGCGCACGGCCGTGATGGCCGCTTCCAGCGACTTGCGCGACAGCCCATTCTCGCGGGCAATGCGCCCGATATCGCCCTTGTCGTCGGACACGGCGAGCAGGAACAGTTCACTGGCGATGAACTGGTCACCGCGCTTGATCGCTTCCTTCTCGGTGGCGTTGAGCAGGTTGTTGAGGTCGCGTCCTACCTGGACCTCGTTGGTGCCCTGCACCTGCGGCAGACGGCTGATGGCCGCGTCCAGCGCGGTCTGCAGGCCGCCCACGTTGACGCCGGCGCGCGACAGCAGCGTGCGGGCCGAGCCGTCGTCCTGCGCCAGCAGCGCGCGCAGCAGGTGCTGGGGTTCGATGTACTGGTTGTCGTGGCCCAGGGCCAGGCTTTGCGCCTCGGCCAACGCTTCCTGGAACCGGGTGGTGAGTTTGTCAATTCGCATCAGGCGCCCTCTCTCTTGAACGATGAGTGTGTCCTGCTGCGGGGCGGCGACGTTGCAGCACTGCGGCTGTCTTTTCGCATGGGCCCTGCCGGACACGGTACTCCCGAAAGATAGGGTTTTGCGGTGACATTTCAAGACACCCGCCACACAACTTGTACAGACTGCAAGTGCATGGCGGGATACCCGATGCTGACGGAGCGAAAGCGGCTAGTTCGGCACGTTGACGGTGGTGCCGGTGACCGTGATGGCGTCACCGGCCGCCGGAGTGGCCGCGATCGGGGGCACGTTGGACGGCAGGATCTGCGGGCCGATCGCCGGATTGCCCGTGCCGCCCCGCGGCGTGGTCCGTACCACCTGCGACGGCGGCAGCGCAGTGCCGTTCTTGAGGTTGGCATAGACCGAGTCGAGCGCCCGGTTCAGGTAGACGTGCATCGGGATGTATCGCGCCGCATACCCGCCGATTACGTCGATGAAGCCATCGAAGTGCTGCCCGTTGGTCACCTCGATATATGACAGCTTGCTGACGCCGCCCTCCACCGACTTGTTCAGCCCAAGGTACGGCCGCGAGGTGTGGTTCACCGGCAGCAGCGCGTCGCTGCGGCCGTGGACGATCATCGCCGGCTTGCCGCGCAGGTTGCCATTGCGGTACGTCTGGCCGATGCCGGCCATCAGCGCCGCGTTGCTGGTATCGAGCAGGTTGCGCAGGCACAGCGCGCCGTCGATATTGGCGTCGGTCCGGTTGGTGGATGGCGAGGTCGACGCATAGTCACGCATCGCGCCGGCCACGTTGGCATCGTTCATCAGGGTGACCTGGTTCGGCGCCGTACCGGTTGGGGGGATGCCGTTGCCGGACGAGAACAGCCCTGCCAGGAATGCTGCCGGTACGGTGGTGGGCACCGTCGTAGTCGGCGCTGGCGCCGCAAAGCTGTAGCTGCACAGCCGGTCGGTAACGCTGGCGCGCGAATACGAGTTGGCGTAGGTGACGGAGATCGAGCTGGCCACTTCCAGGAACGACAGCGAGGCGTGCAGCTCGTCCGATTCGGTTTCCCATCCCGCCGCATGCAGCGCGTTCAGCGCCGCCAGCGTCTGGTCACTGGTCGAGGCGCCCGCAATCTTGCCCTTGTCGACCAGCGAAGCGCACCGGTTCAGGCCGGTCTGCCCGGGCAGCGCCGCGAACGGTGCATTGACGAGTGAGGTGTCCTGGCTGGCACACAGTTGCAGCAAGTTCGCCGTCGTCGTGTAGTCATACAGGTGCTTGCCGGATGCCGCCACCTGCACGCCGCCCCGGCGCACGGTGATGGCCGGCGTCGGCGGCATTTCCACATTCGGCTCGCCCACCGCCACGCCATCGATCAGCCCGGTGGTGTCCTGCTCGGCCGCCGCGATGGCCGCCCCGCCGCCATTGGAGATGGCCGACGCGATGATCAGCACCTTGTCCTGGGTGAACGTGTTCTGGCGTACGCCGTCGGAGCCCACCGTGCCGAACTTGTCGTTGATCGCGAACAGCGCGAACTGGATGGCCTGCAGCGTGTTCTTGCCCCAGTCGGCCTCGGGATTCTGCTGCGAATGCGCGTGCTTGAAGGCCAGCCGGTGCGGATTGGCCGTAGTGAAATCGGCCAGCGACTGGGCGCCCGGCTGGGCAGCGAACTGGGCCAGCTTGCCCGCGCCGCGCCGGTCGGCGCGGGTGCCGTCGATCAGCGGCACGGTGTCGGTGTCCAGGTCATGCGGCGCGGCGCCCGTGCCCTTGTCCGTATAGGCCACCGCACAGCCGCGCTTCAGGCCCCACTCGCCCACCGCGATGCCGCCGTAGACCCCGCGCGACCCCGACGATGTGGCCGAGATGATGCAGGGGTTGTTCCGGTCGAACGAGTCCGGCACCTGGGCCATCATCGTCACGTTTTTCGTGCCGGTACCGTCATCGGCATAGGCGATGTATTCCACCCCCGGCACCTTGCCCTGGCTGCCCGTGACATTGCCCTGCGCGTCGACATTCGGCCCGTACAGCGAGCCATAGCCGCCCGCCGCCTGGACATCGACGATGGCGCGGTAATTGTTATAGATCGCGTTGCGGCGCAGTTCGGCAGCCGTGGGCACGTTCGGATTGGCGAAGACCGGCGCCGTGCCGGCCAGCCCATCCTTGCCCAGACCCGCCGTGAGCAGGTCGTCCGAGTTGCCGTCGTACGATTGGATCGCGATCGTGCCGACGATGAAGTCGGGGCGGTTGTTCGGATTCTGCGTGCTGCTGCCACCCCCACCAGGGGTGCTCGACGAGTCGCCGCCACCACAGGCCGACGTGAGCAGGGTGACGGCTGCCGCCGCGAAGGCGGTCTGCCGAAGGCGTCGGCGCAGGCGTGGGGCCGCGAAACGCGAGGCGTGGATGGGCTGCATGGGGATGTCTCCTTGTTATGAACGATCGTGAACGCCGTGAAGAAACGTTAAGGCCGTGAGAACACAAGGACTGCTGGATGCCGAACGGAGCGCGCCGGATTCTTGGAAGCCACGGCGGGCCGGCAAGCGACCGTGACTGCACTTGAATGTTCTTGAAATCAGACAGGCGAACGAAGCAAGGTGCGTTGCACACCTCAATGCCCATGCGGGGAATAGTAGACGGTCCCGGGCAGTCCGACAGTGCCAAAAGTATCGGTACTGTTACCTATGCCCGGTTAATCGCGCAGAAATGTGATCAGGAGAGCGCGCGGTAGGTCCAGATGCCGAATGCGGTCAGCATCAGCGAGCCACCCAGGTGCAGCACCACGTGCGCCAGCGCCCAGCGGTAGTCGCCGGCCAGCAGGTTGCCTACCGCCTCGCTGGAGAACGTCGAAAACGTGGTCAGCCCCCCGAGGAAGCCAGTCACCGCCAGCAGGCGCCATTCGGGCGGTAGCGACGGATGGGTCTCGAAGAACGCCACGGCCAGCCCGATCAGGTAGCCGCCCACCAGATTGGACGCCAGCGTGCCGTACGGCAGCGCCGGATTGGCGGCATTCCACGTCACCGAAAAAAACCAGCGCAGCCATGCGCCCACGGCGGCGCCCACGCCTACCGCGACAAACCCCAAAGGAGCCATAAAGAAGCCTTCGACCTTTTTCTTATTGGGAGGAATCGGACTCGGGGGACGCTTCCGCGTTGAACGACTCGATGCCCCAGCGGCGCAGCGCCGCATCGTCCGACACCCGCGCATCCACCCAGCGTGCGCCTTCCGGCGTGGCTTCCTTCTTCCAGAACGGGGCTTCGGACTTCAGGTAGTCCATGATGAACTCGCACGCGGCAAACGCGTTGCCGCGATGGGCGGACGACACTGCCACCAGCACGATCTGGTCCAACGGTTGCAACAGCCCCACCCGGTGCACGATCGTCACGCCCAGCAGGTCCCAGCGCTGGCGCGCGGCTGCCTCGATCTTCTCCAGCGCCTTTTCGGTCATGCCCGGATAGTGTTCCAGTTCCATCGTGCTGACGCGCGTGCCGTCGCTGACGTCGCGCACGGTGCCGATGAAGCTGGCCACGGCGCCCACGCCAGGATTGTCGGCACGCAGCGCGGCCACTTCGGCGCCGAGATCGAAATCCTCCAGTTGCACGCGGACGCTCATCTCAGCCTCCAGTCACGGGCGGGAAGAACGCCACCTCGCAGCCATCGGCCAGCGGCGTGTCGGCACGTGCCACGGCGTGGTCCACGGCCATGCGCAGCGCGCGGCCATCGGCCAGCGTCTCGGCCCACACACCGCCGCGCGCACGCAGCCAGCCGCGCAGGTCGCCGACGGTGCGCACGTCGGCAGGCACCTCGGCGCGCTCGGCGCCCTGCCCCAACTGCTCGCGCACGCTGGCGAAGTATCGAAGTTCGAGTTGCATCGGAATAAGACCTAGGCCAGCAGGCTGGCAAACGGGATGAACCGCACGGTATCGCCGCGCGCAATGGCCTGGTTTGGCGGATTGTCGATCAGGCCGTCGCCCCAAACCGTGGATGTCAGTACGCCCGAGCTCTGGTTCGGGAACAGGTCGAGCCCGCCCTCGTCGTTCAGGCGCGCACGCAGGAATTCGTTGCGGCGGTCGCCGCGCGGCAGATCGAAATCGGCACGCATGGCGATGCGGCGCGGCGTCACGTCCGCCACGCCTTGCAGGCGCAGCAGGAACGGCCGCACGAACAGCAGGAACGTGACAAAGCTGGACACCGGGTTGCCCGGCAGCCCGATGAAAAACGTCGGCTTGTCCGTGCCGTTGGCCACCTGGCCAAACGCCAGAGGCTTGCCCGGCTTGATGGCGATCTGCCACAGGTCCAGGCGCCCTTCGGCGGTGACTGCCGGGCGGATATGGTCCTCTTCGCCCACCGACACACCGCCCGACGTGATGATCAGGTCGTTGCCCTCGGCGGCCCGCCGCAGCGTGTCGCGCGTGGCTGCCAGCGTATCGGGCACGATGCCGAAGTCGCTCACCTCGCAGCCCAGGTTTTCAAGCAGGCCGCGCAACGTGAAACGGTTGGAGTTGTAGATGGCGCCCGGCTTGAGCGGTTCGCCCGGCATCGTCAGTTCGTCGCCGGTAAAGAACACGGCCACGCGCACGCGGCGGATCACGTCGAGCGACGCCTGTCCCACCGATGCCGCCAAACCCAGCGCCTGCGGCGACAGCCGTGCGCCCACGGGCAGGATCTGGCTGCCGGCCTCGATATCCTCGCCGGCCCGGCGAATCCACTCGCCCGACGCCGGCACATGGTTGACGATCACGGCGTCGCCATCGGCCTGGCATTGCTCCTGCATGACCACGGCATCGGCACCGGGCGGAATCAGGCCACCCGTGAAAATGCGTGCGGCGGTGCCCGGCGCCAGTTCACTGCCGACATGGCCGGCAGGAATGCGCTGCGACACCGGCAGGCGCGTGCCCGCCGCCGGCACGTCGGCCGCGCGCATCGCGTAGCCGTCCATCGACGTATTGTCGGCCGGCGGCACGCGCAGCGCGCTGGTGACCGGGGCGGACAGCACGCGGCCGTTGGCATCCAGCGTGGCGACGGTTTCAGTGTCGGTGATCGGGCGAACGCCGGCCATCAGCGCCTCCAGGGCCTGGGCCATCGTCAGCATGGGGGGACGCGCTGCGGATTGGGTCATGTGAGTCTTCGGAAACTAGGTTGGCCCCAAGCAAAAGGCCCCCGGCAGAAAAGCCTGGGGGCCGTGGCGGCGGGACCCGGCAAACCCGATTGTAGCGAGTTGGCGCCGGGACCGTGGGGGTCTGGGGCAGATGCCCGGTCAGAGCCCGGTGTGCTGCGCGATGTACGCCTTGACCTTGTCGGCATCGGCCGGCATGACCTCGAAGCGCTGTGGCAGGCGCTCGATGCCGTCGAACGCGGCCGGGCGCTCGGGCTCGTGGCCCAGTGCCTCGCGGATCGTGTCGGCAAACTTGGCCGGCAGCGCGGTTTCCAGCACCACCATCGGCACGCCGGTCGACAGGTATTCGCGCGCCACCTTCACGCCGTCGGCGGTATGGGTGTCGATCGTCACGCCATAGCGCTGGTTCACGTCGCGGATCGTCGCCAGGCGGTCTTCATGCGTGCTGCGGCCCGACACGAAGCCGAACTCGCGGATGCGGTCAAATTCGGGCTTGCCGGCAAAGTCGAAGCCGCCCTTGGTATCGACATCGCGGAACAGCGCCGCCAGCTTGCCGGCGTCCTGGCCCAGCAGGTCGAACACGAAACGCTCGAAGTTCGACGCCTTGGAGATGTCCATGCTCGGGCTCGACGTATGGTACGTCTGCGCCGACGTGCGCACGCGGTAGGTACCGGTGCGGAAGAACTCGTCGAGCACGTCGTTTTCGTTGGTAGCCACCACCAGCTTGTCGATGGGCAGGCCCATCATGCGCGCGATATGGCCGGCGCAGACGTTGCCGAAGTTGCCCGACGGCACGCAGAACGAGACCTTCTGGCCCGGGCCATCGGTCGCCAGCAGCCAGCCCTTGAAGTAGTACACCACCTGGGCCACCACGCGCGCCCAGTTGATCGAGTTCACGGTGCCGATTCGCTGGCGAGCCTTGAACGCGTGGTCGTTCGACACGGCCTTGACGATGTCCTGCGCGTCATCGAACACGCCTTCCACCGCGATATTGAAGATGTTCGGGTCCTGCAGGCTGAACATCTGCGCGGTCTGGAACGCGCTCATCTTGCGGTGCGGGCTCAGCATGAACACGCGGATACCTTCCTTGCCGCGCATCGCATATTCGGCCGCGCTGCCGGTGTCTCCCGACGTGGCACCCAGGATGTTGAGATTCAGCCCGGCACGCTTGAGCGCGTACTCGAACAGGTTGCCCAGCAACTGCATGGCCATGTCCTTGAAGGCCAGCGTCGGGCCATTCGACAGGCCCAGCAACTGCAGCTTCGTGCCACCTTCCTCGCCCAGCGTGCGCAGCGGCGTGATATCGGCCGTGTTGTCGCCGGGGCGGGCGTTGCAGTACACCTCGGGCGTGTAGGTCTTGCGCGTCAGCGCGCGCAGGTCTTCGGCCGGGATGTCGTCGCAGAAGCGCGACAGCACTTCGAACGCCAGGTCCGCGTACGGCAGGCGGCGCCAGGCTTCGAGTTCGTCGGCCGTGACTTGCGGATACTGCTTCGGCAGGTAAAGGCCACCGTCCGGGGCCAGGCCGCCGAGCAGGATCTCGGAAAACGATTGCGGCATGTCATGGCCGCGCGTCGACTGGTATTTCATAGCAATTCGTCCAGTTTCGGCGTCTTAGTTCAGCTCTTCCATGCGCAGGCGCGTGACCGGCGACAGCACGGTCTGCAGCGCCTCGATGCTGGCGATGGCGACGTTGATCTGCTTTTCGCGCGTCAGGTGCGTCAGGATGATGATGTCGGTCTGCGGCTCGCCCTCGCGCGATTCCTTCTGCAGCATCGCGTCGATGCTGATGCCGCCTTCGGCCAGGATGCGGGTGATCTCGGCCAGCACGCCAGTCTGGTCGGCCACGCGCATGCGCAGGTAGTACGAGCTGGTGACTTCGTCGATCGGCAGCACCGGCACGGTGGACAGTTCGTCCGGCTGGAACGCTAGGTGCGGCACGCGATGGTTCGGATCGGCCGTGTGCAGGCGCGTCACGTCCACCAGGTCCGCAATCACGGCCGAGGCGGTCGGCTCGGCGCCGGCGCCCTTGCCGTAGTACAGCGTAGCGCCCACGGCGTCGCCCTGCACCAGCACGGCATTCATCGCGCCTTCCACGTTGGCGATCAGGCGCGAAGCCGGCACCAGCGTCGGGTGCACGCGCAGTTCCACGCCCTCTTCACGGCGGCGCGTGATGCCCAGCAGCTTGATGCGGTAGCCCAGTTCCTCGGCGTACTTGATGTCGATGGCGGCCAGGCGCGTGATGCCTTCCACGTGCGCGCGATCGAACTGCACCGGCATGCCGAACGCGATGGCGCTCATCAGCGTCACCTTGTGCGCGGCGTCGATACCTTCGATGTCGAACGTCGGGTCGGCTTCGGCATAGCCCAGCTGCTGCGCTTCCTTGAGCACCGTATCGAAGTCCAGGCCCTTGTCGCGCATCTCGGACAGGATGAAGTTCGTGGTTCCGTTGATGATGCCGGCGATCCACTGGATGCGGTTGGCCGTCAGGCCCTCGCGCAGCGCCTTGATGATGGGGATGCCGCCGGCCACCGCGGCCTCGAACGCCACGATCACGCCTTTCTTGCGCGCGGCTTCGAAGATTTCGTTGCCGTGCACGGCCAGCAGCGCCTTGTTGGCGGTGACCACGTGCTTGCCGTTCTCGATGGCCTTGAGCACCAGCTCGCGCGCGATGCCGTAGCCGCCGATCAGCTCGACGACGATGTCGATGTCCGGGCGCGTCACCACGTCATTGGCGTCGCTGACCACATCCACGGTGCCACCGGTCAGTTCGCGGGCGCGCTCGGTGTTGAGGTCGGCCACCACCGCAATCTCGATGCCGCGACCTGCACGGCGGCGAATTTCCTCCTGATTGCGCTTGAGCACGTTGAACGTGCCGCTACCGACGGTACCGATGCCGAGAAGGCCGACTTTGATGGGATTCATGG
Source organism: Cupriavidus pauculus (assembly GCF_022179805.1). Lineage (GTDB taxonomy): Bacteria > Pseudomonadota > Gammaproteobacteria > Burkholderiales > Burkholderiaceae > Cupriavidus > Cupriavidus pauculus_E. The sequence goes on from NZ_BPUO01000006.1 coordinate 239,650, forward strand.
ACGTCTGACTCTGGGTTGCTTGATACGGAAATGGGGGCGCCCCGGCGGCTTCAGGCCGTGCCGTGACGTTTGCGATAGTTTTCCAGGAAGCGCGCCACGCGGGTAATAGCCTCGCGCAGGTCTTCCTCGTGCGGCAGGAACACGATCCGGAAATGGTCCGGTGCGTCCCAGTTGAAGCCCGTGCCCTGCACCAGCAGCACCTTCGACTCCTGCAGCAGCTCGTAGATGAATTCCTGGTCGTCCTGGATCGGGTACATCGCCGGGTCCAGCTTCGGGAACAGGTACAGCGCCGCCTTGGGCTTCACGCAGGTCACGCCGGGAATCTGCGTGATCAGTTCGTAGGCCAGGTCGCGCTGGCGACGCAGGCGGCCGCCTTCGCCCACGAGGTCGTTGATGCTCTGGTAGCCGCCCAGGGCGGTCTGGATCGCCCACTGGCCCGGCACGTTGGCGCACAGGCGCATCGACGACAGCATGTTCAGGCCTTCGATGTAGTCCTGCGCCGGGCGCTTGTCGCCCGACACCACCATCCAGCCGGCACGGTAGCCGCACGAGCGGTAGTTCTTGGACAGGCCGTTGAAGGTCACGGTCAGCACGTCGGTGGACAGCGATCCGATCGAGGTGTGCTCGTTGCCGTCGTACAGGACCTTGTCGTAGATCTCGTCGGCAAAGATGATCAGGCCGTGTTCCCGCGCGATGACGACGATTTCCTGCAGCAGTTCGTCGGAATACAGCGCGCCGGTCGGGTTGTTGGGGTTGATGACCACGATGGCACGCGTGTGCGGCGTGATCTTGCGGCGGATGTCGTCCAGGTCCGGCATCCAGTCGTTGGCCTCGTCGCACACATAGTGCACGGGCGTACCGCCAGACAGGCTCACGGCGGCCGTCCAGAGCGGGTAGTCGGGCGCCGGCACCAGCACTTCGTCGCCGCTGTTGAGCAGCGCGTTCATCGACATCACGATCAGCTCGGACGCGCCGTTGCCCACGTAGATGTCGTCCAGCCCCACGCCCTGGATGTTCTTTTCCTGGGTGTAGTGCATGATCGCCTTGCGCGCGGCGAAGATGCCCTTGGAATCCGAGTAACCGGCCGAATTCGGCAGGTTGCGCATCATGTCCTGCTGGATTTCCTCCGGCGCATCGAACCCGAACACGGCCAGGTTGCCGATGTTCAGCTTGATGATCTTGTGCCCTTCCTCCTCCATCTGCTTGGCCTTTTCCAGCACCGGGCCGCGGATGTCATAGCAAACGTTCTGGAGCTTGTTCGATTTCTGGATGGGTTTCACGACGGTGTTGGCTTATGTCAGGGCAAGCTGCCGGTCTCGGCGGCAGCGGTCTTGGGAGTGTTCTGGATTGTCCTGGACGTCTGGCGGCGCGCGTCGCTGGGCAGCAGTCGAGCGTGGCAGAGCGGGAGGCAAAAGCTATAAGATATCGGATTATGACAGACTTCGGCATGGATTCTTGCATTGCAGCGAGCCTTTTGGCCCCCAGCGCGCACGATCCTGCCACCAACCCGCCGCCCGCCCCCTCCGACGGCCCGGGCGGCAAGAGGCCCCCGTCTTGAAACTCCACGCCGACCAACCCCAGAACCTGAACACCGTGACCGGCTACGGCCCCGGCTATATCGAAATCAACGCAGTGCGCCATGACCAGGCCGTCCTGGTCATGCCCGAGGGCGAGGTCACGCCCTGGCCAGCCGGCCGCTTCGAAGACCTGGAACCCGCGCATTTCGAGGCCTTGCTGGACAGGAAGCCAGAAGTCGTGCTGCTGGGCACCGGCAACCGGCTGCGCTTTCCGCATCCGCGCCTGACCGCGGCCCTGGCCAGCCGGCATATCGGCGTCGACGCCATGGACCTGCAGGCCGCATGCCGCACCTACAATATCCTGATGGCCGAAGGCCGCCGGGTGGCGGCAATTCTGATGGTGGAGCCCGCCGCACAGGGTTGAGCCGTCCGGCCGGGAACATTTTTCCGCCAGGTTGAGCCGACGCCACGCTTGAAGTCCGGCTGACCGCCCCAATCTGCACCCGCCATGGCGCAGGTCCGGGCGCATATACCAAGAATGGGCCGCCGCCATCACCGATGATGCACCGCCATCCAGGAGAGCCACCAGCATGACCGTCAGTCTCAACAAGGCCGTTCCCGACTTCCAGGCACCCGCTACCGGCGGGGATTTCCGTCTTGCCGACCATCGCGGCAAGACCCTGGTGCTGTACTTCTACCCGAAGGACAACACGCCGGGTTGCACCACCGAGGCCATGAACTTCCGCGACCAGTACGATGCATTCGAGGCAGCCGGCGTGGCGGTCTTCGGTCTTTCGCGCGACAGCATGAAGTCGCACGAGAACTTCAAGGCCAAGCTGGAACTGCCCTTCGAACTGATCTCCGATGCGGACGAAGCCATCTGCAATATCTTCGACGTCATCAAGATGAAAAAGATGTATGGCAAGGAAGTGCGCGGCATCGAGCGCAGCACCTTCATCCTGGACGCCAAAGGCGTGCTGCGCCATGAAATGCGCGGTATCAAGGTGCCGAACCACGTGGATGAAGTGCTCGAGATCGTCAAGGGGATGTGAACCGCAACATCCTCGGCACAGCCGCACCGGCACCGTGCGCCCTGTCGACAGTTGCGCAATCGCGACGAGAATTTGACCGATTGCAAAACGGAAAACGATCGGGTAGATTGGGCCTCAATGCGTTCAGATCCCAGTTGCCACGCTGCAGTAACGTCCCGGCCCAACAGGCACAGTCCCAGGGCTGGTAGCGGACCTGCCGCGTCGTGGGTTCGCAAGCAAGCCGCCACACCTGTTCACCAGGCCTGGCGGCTTTTTTGTTTCCCGCGCAACGATTGTCCAACCGCCTCGCGCCCTACCCCTTCGGTTTTCCGGTTTTTTGCCGTCCCGCGCCTGTACGCCAGCCCGTACGCGCGCATTCTCGCCCCCGTTAGTTTCCCTGAAAGGAAAGCCAAGCATGCCGCTGCCTACCATGCCCGCCAAGCCTGCCCAACTGCTGGACCCGAGCGAATTCGCGCCGGTTGCAAGCTCCAAGGCCCAAGCCGCGCAGGGTAAGAAACCTGTGCCGGTCCTGGAGCGCGTGGCTTTGCTCGAGACCGGCGACACCCAGGCCCCGGCCACCCGCGCGCGCGCCGGCAGCACGACCCGCGCCAAGACCGCCGATGCCCCGGCACCGGCCACCGTCACGCCCGCGTCGCCGGCCGTCAGCCTGGTCAAGCCGGCCGCCGGCCCCGCGCGCCGCCCGCGCAAGTCGACTGGTCCGAGCAAGCTGTTCGTGCTCGATACCAACGTGCTGATGCACGACCCGAGCTCGCTGTTCCGCTTCGAAGAGCACGACGTCTATCTGCCGATGATGACGCTCGAGGAGCTGGACAACCACAAGAAGGGCATGAGCGAAGTGGCCCGCAACGCGCGCATGGTCAGCCGTACGCTGGACCAGCTCGTGGGCGGCACCGACGGCGTGCTCGACGAGGGCCTGCCGCTTGCCAAGCTGGGCAATCGCGACGCAGCCGGCAAGCTGTTCTTCCAGACCCGGCTGAACGACATCAAGCTGCCCGAGGGCCTGCCGCAGGGCAAGGCCGACAACCAGATCCTGGGCGTGGTCAGCGCGTTGCAGCAGCAGTATCCGGAGCGCCAGGTCGTGCTGGTGTCGAAAGACATCAACATGCGCATCAAGGCCCGCGCGCTGGGCCTGCCCGCCGAGGACTACTTCAACGACCAGGTCCTGGAAGACAAGGACCTGCTCTACTCGGGCGTGATGCAGTTGCCCAACGACTTCTGGGCCAAGCACGGCAAGGGCGTGGAAAGCTGGCAGGACCCGAAGTCCGGCGCGATGTTCTACCGCCTGACTGGCCCGCTGGTGCCGTCGTTCCTGGTGAACCAGTTCGTCTACCTGGAGCCGATGGACGGCAGCCTGCCGCTCTACGCGCAGGTCAAGGAGATCAACGGCAAGACCGCCCTGCTGCAGACGCTGAAGGACTACACCCACAACAAGAACAACGTGTGGAGCGTAGTGGCGCGCAACCGCGAGCAGAACTTCGCGCTGAACCTGCTGATGAGCCCGGACGTCGACTTCGTGACGCTGCTGGGCCAGGCCGGTACCGGCAAGACGCTGCTGGCACTGGCGTCCGGCCTGGAGCAGGTGCTGGACCAGAAGCTCTACAACGAGATCATCGTCACGCGCGCCACCGTGCCCGTGGGCGAGGACATCGGCTTCCTGCCGGGTACCGAGGAAGAGAAGATGCAGCCGTGGATGGGTGCATTCGACGACAACCTCGAAGTCCTGCAGAAGAGCGACGACAGCGCCGGCGAATGGGGACGCGCGGCCACGCAGGAACTGATCCGCTCGCGCATCAAGGTCAAGAGCATGAATTTCATGCGCGGCCGGACCTTCGTAAACAAGTTCGTGATCATCGACGAAGCGCAGAACCTGACGCCCAAGCAGATGAAGACGCTGGTCACGCGTGCCGGCCCCGGCACCAAGATTGTCTGCCTGGGCAATATCGCGCAGATCGATACGCCGTACCTGACCGAAGGCTCGTCGGGCTTGACCTACGTGGTGGACCGTTTCAAGGGCTGGAGCCACAGCGGCCACGTGACGCTCGCCCGCGGCGAGCGCTCGCGCCTGGCCGACCACGCGGCGGACGTCCTGTAACCGGGACCCCGTCTGAGACCTGCAGCACCCCGGGCGGCCTGTTCCATGGCCGGCCCGGGGCCGTCTCGCGTACTGTGCGGCTACAGACGGCGTCGGCATTTGCCCGACAGCCAGCGTCGCGCGGCCCGGCTATGATGTCCGGGTGTTCATGTCGATACGGAGGCGTCGATGAACAGGCAGCAATCATTCAACCGATACCTGTCTACCAGCAGGACCTTGTTTTCACACAGCGCCCGCAGCACGCGGCGCAAGCGCATTGCCGTGGCCGCCGTGATCGGCGCGACGGTGCTTGTCGCGGCTGCACTGCAACCGGCCAAGGCGCAATCGGCCAGCGCGGCAACCGTGGGCAACGAAATGGTGATCCGCACCATGGGCCCGGTCAGCTACGTCTGCGGCGGCATCGCCGAGGATGAACGCGCCCGGCTGGCGGCACAGGAGAAGAACTTCAACATGGGCATCCTGTTCACGCGGGGTACCGATGGCGAGTACCTGGCCGACGTTGATGTAAAACTGACACGCGACGGCCAGAATGTGGCTGATTTCCGCGCTGGCGGCCCGCGCTGCCTCATACGTGCGCCAGAAGGCAGCTACAATATCGAGGCCAGTTACAAGGGTCAGCCGAAGTCCATCAAGATCAGCACCGGCACACGCAACGCGCAACTACGCTGGTAGTTTTCCCTGGCAAGTCCACCCAATGCATGAAGCGGGCGGGCGCTGACCCGGCAACCTAACGACAAGAAGGATGCCGCAGCGCCCGCTTTTTTCGCCGCCCTCTCCGCCAGCCAGCCTGGGCTCCGCGCGGAATTCGTCCCGCCTCGCCCTCACCGCGCTGTGCGCGAGCGCCCTGCTGCTTGCCGCCTGCGCAGGCGGGCCGCCTGCTCGCAATACGTCCTCGCTGCCCCGCACGCCGGGCAAGCCCATGATCGACCCAAGCGCTGGACTGGAGGAAATCTCGATCCAGGCCATGTCGCTGGTTGGCACGCCCTACCGCTACGGCGGTAACACACCGGATTCCGGATTCGACTGCAGCGGATTGGTCCGCTACGTGGTGTCGCGCGCAGCCAACGTGAACCTGCCGCGCACCACCGACCAGATGGGTCAGCGCGGCGTATCGCTCGACCGCAGCGAAGTGGCATCGGGCGACCTCGTATTCTTCAATACCACAGGCCGCGCCAACTCCCACGTCGGCATCTACGTGGGCCAGAACCGCTTTGTCCATGCGCCGGCCACCGGCGGCACCGTACGGCTGGAAGACATGGGCAAGTCCTACTGGGCATCGCGCTACAACGGCGCGCGGCGCGTGGTGGCGGCCAGCAACCTGCCGATGACGCCAGCGCCGGTGCAGCCCACACCAGCCCCCACGCCAGCGCCGGCCGTTCCCGCACCTGTCGACGATGATCCGATCGCCGCATTCGCCAACCAATAGCACCGGGCCTTGAGCCATAAAAAAAGCCAGGCAAATGCCTGGCTTTTTCATTGCGGAGGTACGCTGGCTTACAGGATCTGCTTGCCGATCCACCAGGCAATCGCCGACATGAACGCCGATGCCGGAATCGTCAGCACCCACGCCCACACGATATTGCCCGCCACGCCCCAGCGCACGGCCGACATCTTCTGCGCGGAACCCACGCCGACGATGGCACCCGTAATCGTGTGCGTGGTCGACACAGGCACGCCCAGCGCCGAGGCGATGAACAGCGTGATCGCGCCGCCGGTCTCGGCACAGAAGCCGCCCACCGGTTTCAGCTTGGTAATCTTCTGGCCCATGGTACGCACGATCCGCCAGCCGCCGAACAGCGTGCCCATGCCGATCGCCACATAGCAGCTCACGATCACCCACATCGGCGGCTCTGCCCCGCCCACGGCCACATGGCCGCTGGCGATCAGCAGCATCCAGATGATGCCGATGGTCTTCTGCGCATCGTTGCCGCCGTGCCCCAGGCTATAGAGCGACGCCGACACCAGCTGCAGCCGGCGGAACCAACGGTCCACGCGCGACGGCGGCGTACGGAAGAACGTCCAGCCCACGATCACCATCATGATCGAACCCAGGATGAAGCCCAGCAGCGGCGAGATCAGGATGAACGCCACGGTCTTCAGCAGGCCGTTACCCACCAGTGCGCCGGTACCCGACTTGGCCACCGCGGCACCCACCAGCCCGCCAATCAGCGCGTGCGACGACGACGACGGAATGCCATACAGCCACGTGATCACGTTCCAGGCGATGGCCCCGACCAGCGCCCCGAAAATCACGTAATGGTCGACGATATTGACGTCGATGGTTCCGGTCCCCACCGTGGCCGCCACCTTCAGGTGGAAGATAAAGATCGCCACCACGTTGCACATCGCCGCCATGGCTACCGCATGGTGCGGCTTGAGCACGCCCGTGGAAACCACCGTGGCAATCGAGTTGGCCGCGTCGTGGAAGCCGTTCATGAAGTCGAACAGCAACGCCAGCGCCACCAGCAGCCCGATGACCCACAAGCTCATTTGAACAGTTTGCATGCCAGTGCGAGCCTCAGGCGTTTTCCAGGACGATACCTTCGATGATGTTCGCTACGTCCTCGCACTTGTCGGTGATGGACTCCAGCTGCTCGTAGATCGCCTTCAGCTTGATCAGGCGCTTGACGTCGGTTTCCTCGCGGAACAGCTTCGACATCGCGGCACGCATCACACGGTCCGCCTCGGATTCGAGCTGGTCGATCTGCTGGGCGGTCTTCAGGATGGTGCTGGCATTGCCCATGTCTTCGAGCAGCGCCACCGCGATCTTGACGGCGTCGCAGCACTGCACGCAGATCGTGGCCAGGCGGCGCGCCTCGTCGGTCAGGTGCGTCACGTCGTACAGCGAGATGGTCTCGGCCACGTCTTCCATCAGGTCCAGGATGTCGTCCATGGTCGTGATGAGCTTGTGGATCTCGTCGCGGTCCAGCGGCGTGATGAACGTCTTGTGCAGCAGGTCGATCGTATCGTGCGTGATGCGATCGGCCTTCTTTTCCGTGGCCTGCACGCGGCGGGCGTGGGCTTCGGCGTTGGGCAGATCGTTCACCAGCGCTTCCAGCTCGTGCGCGGCGGTCACGGCGCAATCAGCGTGCTGGTTGAAGTACTCAAAGAACTTGCCCTCGGTGGGCATGAAGCGACCGAACATGAAATGTCCTTGTGGCGCAGCCTCACGGCAGCGCTCGGTTTATGGCAAAGGGGAGACAGCGCAAGTACGCGACAGCCGCCTCATGGGCGGCTGTCATCAAAGCGCAATATTTTACAGGGTTGCACCGCGCAGCGGTGTAACTGCAACCGATCAGTTGTCGTTGTCGAAGAACGCCGGGCCGCCACTGAAGTTATCGAACTTCGTAAATTGACCCAGGAACGTGAGCCTAACGGTGCCGATCGGGCCGTTACGCTGCTTACCGATGATGATCTCGGACGTACCCTTGTCCTGCGAATCGGGGTTGTACACTTCGTCGCGATAAATAAACAGAATCACGTCGGCATCCTGCTCGATGGCGCCGGATTCACGCAGGTCGGACATCACCGGGCGCTTGTTCGGCCGCTGTTCCAGGCTTCGGTTCAGCTGCGACAGTGCGATGACCGGGCAGTTGAGTTCCTTGGCTAGGCCCTTCAGTGATCGCGAGATCTCCGAGATCTCGGTCGCGCGGTTCTCACCACTACCCGAACCCGACATCAGCTGCAGGTAGTCGATGATGATCAGGCCAAGCTGGCCGCACTGGCGCGCCAGACGACGCGAGCGCGCGCGCAACTCCATCGGATTCAGCGCCGGCGTCTCGTCGATGAACAACTGCGCATCGTTCATGCGCTGGATCGAGTGCGTCAGACGCGGCCAGTCCTCGTCGAGCAGCCGGCCGGTACGCAGACGGTGCTGGTCGAGGCGCCCCACCGAGCCCAGCATACGCATGGCCAGTTGCACGCCCGCCATTTCCATCGAGAACACCGCCACGGGCAGGCCCTGCTCCACGGCAACATGCTCGCCAATGTTCAGCGAGAAAGCGGTCTTACCCATCGATGGCCGGCCAGCCACGATGATCAGGTCGCCCGGCTGCATGCCGCTGGTCATGCGATCGAGGTCGATAAACCCGGTCGGCACACCCGTCACATCGGTAGAGCTGTCGCGATGGTAGAGCTCGTCGATCCGTTCCACCACCTGCGTCAGCAGCGGCTGGATTTCCTGGAAGCCCTTCTGGCCGCGCGAGCCCTCCTCGGCGATAGCAAAAACCTTGGATTCTGCCTCGTCCAGCAGTTCGCGCACTTCACGCCCCTTCGGCGCGAAAGCCGCCGAGGCGATGTCATCGGCCACCGTCACCAGCTTGCGCAGCACCGACCGCTCCCGCACGATTTCGGCGTAACGGCGGATGTTGGCCGCACTTGGCGTGTTTTGCGCGAGGGAGTTCAGATAGGCCAGGCCACCCACCTCCTCGGCCTTGCCGGACACCTGGAGCATTTCGAAGACCGTGATCACGTCCGCCGGCTTCGTGGCGGAGATCAGCCGCGCGATGCTCTGGAAGATCATGCGGTGGTCAAAGCGATAGAAATCGGCTTCGGACAGGAAGTCGGCGATACGGTCCCAGGCGGCGTTATCCAGCAGCAACCCGCCGAGCACCGATTGTTCGGCCTCGATCGAGTGTGGGGGAACCTTGAGACTGTCGAGTTGGGGATCTGCGGCGGGCGCGTTCATGGGGGGCAATTATAACGGCGCCGGGCGCCACGCAAAAAACAAAAAAGGCAGGAGCTTGGCCCCTGCCTTTTTCATGCATCGGATGTGCCGGTCCGGACCGGCACATCGTCGGCGGATACAGCTTAGACGTGTTCGCCCAGCACCGAGACGGTGATGTCGACCAGCACGTCGGTGTGCAGCGACACGCCAACGGTGTAGTCGCCAACCATCTTCAGCGGGCCGTTCGGCAGACGCACTTGCGACTTTTCAACCTTGAAGCCTTGACCTTCCAGGGCTTGGGCGATGTCGGCGTTGGTCACCGAACCGAACAGACGGCCGTCCACACCCGACTTCTGGGTGATCTGGACGGTCAGGCCGTTCAGCTTTTCGCCTTCGGTTTGCGAGGCAGCCAGCTTCTCGGCGGCGGCCTTTTCCAGCTCGGCGCGCTTCACTTCGAATTCGGCGATGGCGGTTTGGGTAGCACGGCGAGCGCGCTTGGTCGGGATCAGGAAGTTACGTGCGTAACCGTCCTTCACGCGAACGATGTCACCCAGGTTGCCCAGGTTGATGACTTTTTCCAGCAGAATGACTTGCATCGTGTATTTCTCCTTGCGGTCCTGGGACTATCAGTTCTTGTGCAGGTCGGTGTACGGCAGCAGCGCCAGGAAGCGGGCGCGCTTGATGGCCGTATCCAGCTGACGCTGATAGTGAGCCTTGGTACCGGTCAGACGAGCCGGCGTGATCTTGCCGTTGTCGCCGACGAAATCCTTCAGCGTGTCCAGATCCTTGTAGTCGATCTGTTCGACGCCAGCCACGGTGAAGCGGCAGAAGCGCTTGCGCTTGAACAGCGGGTTCTGTTGCTGGAAGCGCTTCTTGTTCTTGTTGTCACGTTTGACGAATGCCATGATTCAATCCTTTTCGAATGCTTTACATCGAGTGATGTGAAAGACCAGTGTCTTGCTGTTCCGGTGCTTGCGGGCCAGAAAGCCCTCGCAATCGAGCAGCGTACCGAGCGGGGTCCGCTCCAGCCGCTGGCCAATGGGGCCAATGCCCATGGCAACGATTGCGAATTCCACCTGCCGGGGCGTTTCCGCCTCGGTCACCTCGCCGCCGTGCTGCAGGATGCAGTTGACGACGGGGACACCGGCTGGCGTATAGCGCAGCGTGTCCCGCTCGGCGAGAGTGGCGGTCAGCCGAAGCTGGTTCACCGCGACACAGCAGTCCGCACTCAGGCGGCCTGACCTTCCGTGGTCGTTTGCGCGGCCTTGCGGGCTTCTTCGCGCTGGACTTCCTTCATCATCGGCGAAGGAGCGGTTTCGGCCTTCTTGGTCTGGACGATCAGGTGGCGCAGCACCGCGTCGTTGAACTTGAACGCGTGTTCCAGTTCAGCCAGCGTTTCCTTGCCGCATTCGATGTTCAGGCAAACGTAGTGGGCCTTGGCCAGCTTCTGGATCATGTAGGCCATCTGACGGCGGCCCCAGTCTTCCACGCGGTGGATCTGGCCGTTCTGCGACGTCACGAGCTGCTTGTAGCGCTCGATCATCGCCGGAACTTGTTCGCTTTGGTCCGGGTGGACGATAAATACGATTTCGTAATGACGCATTGACGCTCCTTCTGGATGAGCCACCCGGGCGTCAAGTCCGGTGCGGCAAGGTTGAATAGCCCGTGAGTATAGCCCGAACCCCTGCCACTCCGCAAGAACCCGTCACTCGCCCGCACTCAATGCGCGGCAAACAGCGCTTGCAGCCGCGCCGCGTCGGTTCCCAGCGCGGGATCGGCGGCCAGCGCGAGCATCAGCAACACCCTGGCCTTGTACGGGTTCAGGTCGGCCGCCGATAGGAAAGCGCCAGCCCGCGGCGACATTCGTGCCGGAATCGCCACGTGCCCTGCACCGGTACGTGAACTGCGCACGACCGCCACACCGGCATCGGCGGCATCGGCCAACGCGCCAGACAAGGTTTCATGCACGGACCCGTTACCCGTGGCCGCCACCACCACCCCCTTCACCCGCGCAGCAACCAGCGCATCCACCATGGCCCTGCCCGGCTGGGCATAACTGGCCACGATCTCCACCATCGGCCATGTCGTGGGCACGGGAAGCCGTGCCGCCCCGGACATCGCCGGTGCGCGTGCGAACCGGATATAGGCGTCCTGCATGAAGCCGAGCGGGCCAGTCATCGGCGACACAAAGGCGTCGACGGCCGATGTGTGCGACTTCGTGACATCGCGTGCAGCATGGATCTGCTGGTTCAGCACAACCAGCACCCCCCTGCCCCGCGCCTCTGGACTGACAGCCACGCGCACGGCATCGAGCAGATTCAGCGGACCGTCGGCGGATAGCGACGTCGACGGACGCATTGCGGCGGTCAGCACCACCGGCACGGGGCATGCCTGCGTCAGATGCAAGAACATGGCTGTTTCTTCAAGCGTATCGGTGCCGTGCGTGATCACGATGCCAGCCACGTCGGGCTGCAACGACCAGTGCGTCACGCGCGCTGCAAGTTGCTGCCACAGGCTGAACATCATGTCCTTGCTATCCACCTGCGCCACCTGCTCAGTTTCCACGCGCGCCACATCCGCCAGTACCGGAACGGCCTGCACCAGGTGCGACACCGGGACGGTGGCCGCCTGGTACTGCGCACTGCTGGCTGCACTGCCGGATGACCCGGCAATGGTGCCGCCCGTGGCGAGCACGACAACACGGGGCAATGCCTGGGACGACTGGGACGATTCGGAAGACGAGGACGCTGACATATATAGGGCGCTGATATGTAGTGCGGGCCGAAGGGAGTTCGCGGCGCCGATTGTAACTGCCGCTGTTGCGTGGGCGCACCCCGTGGCAACCCGCTGGCTCGGGGTGGCGCGATCCGTCATGTAGAGCGCGCTGCGCAAATTGTGCTTGCACTTCACACGATACTGTATAAAATCACAGCATACTGTTTAAACATACAGTGCTTCGGCACGAGACCGGCGAACCATGGCGACCCTGACACCCCGGCAGCAGCAGATTTTCGACCTGATCCGCAATACGATCCGGCACACCGGTTTTCCGCCGACGCGCGCCGAGATCGCCGCCGAGTTCGGCTTTTCCTCGCCCAATTCCGCCGAGGAACACTTGCGAGCGCTGGCACGCAAGGGTGTGATCGAGTTGACGCCCGGCGCGTCGCGCGGCATTCGACTCAAGGTGTCGCGCAGCGATTCCGAACAGGCTGACCAGTTCTCGCTGCCGATGGCCGGTGTGTTGCAGTTGACGCTGCCACTGGTTGGCCGGGTCGCGGCAGGCAGCCCGATCCTGGCCGCCGAGCACATCGACCGCCAGTATCAGGTCGACGCATCGGTCTTCGACGAGCGCCCTGATTACCTGCTGCGCGTACGCGGCCTGAGCATGCGTGATGCCGGCATTCTCGACGGCGACCTGCTCGCCGTGAAGAAAGCCAGCGAAGCCGCCAACGGCAAGGTCGTGGTGGCGCGCATTGGCGAGGATGTCACCGTCAAGCGACTGAAGAAACGCGGCGACACCATCGAGCTGATTGCCGAGAATCCCGATTTCCAAAACATCGTGCTCCACTCGGGGCGCGACGAGTTCTCCCTGGAAGGTATTGCTGTTGGCCTGATTCGATCGTCAGGCTTCTGACAGCGAGCGGAGGCGCCCAGCGCCTCCGTGTCCCGAGACTTCGGCAGCACGGCCGTCTGCCCTGGTCACCCGCTTTGCTTTGCCCATGCCGCCCCGTCCATTTGCTGGACGACGGGTGCGGACCACTGCTGAACGCAAATTACGAGGTGTTGCCATGCTGCAAACGAATTCAGTCGCTTCCCGTCGCCCGGTCAAGCCTGTCCCCTTCCGCCAAATCAAGGGTGTGCGTGTCTACCAGGGCGCGCAACGCCGCACGATGGTCGGCAACATGGCCGCCATCTGCCGCATGCTCGAACTCGCCGAGCCGAGCCCCAAGTGATCGACTTAGGAGCTCTTCGCCAGAGCGTCCTGATCGCAAGCCGCAACGCCAATTTCATACGGCCAAGCCTGGCATTGTAAAAAGTGCAGTTGCGTGCTCACAACGTGTAATTAAGGCTTCATTTAAAACTGCCTGAAGCCTGATTAAACTCACTGGCGCGCATCGCAACACTGGCGCAGTTGACGCCATGCGCATGACCGGACCTTGTCGACCCCGCCAAGGTCCGGTTTTTTTCGTGCGTGCGAAGATGCGCGCGAGAACACGTTGAACCCAACGAACGCACAAAGCAAAAAGGCCGCTCGAATGAGCGGCCTTCTGCTGAATTCTTGGGGTGGCTGACGGGACTCGAACCCGCGACAACAGGAATCACAATCCTGGACTCTACCAACTGAGCTACAGCCACCGTAGAGATTTCTTCGCTGCCCGGTGTGCCGTTCAGCGAAGAACAAGACTATACAAGGTATCTGGGTAGATGGCTAGTATTCCGCACAAAAAAATCTCAGAGCACCTGACGGACTTCGATACGATTTCTTGTGCGGCTTCCTCATCGCCCGACCCACTTCGCCTCGAGCAGCACAGCCTCCTTGATCGCGGCGATCGTATCCGCCTCGCTGGGGAACAGTCCAAGCAAGCGCTTCGACTTGCCGTTGAGGACATCGCGCTGGAGCGCCTTGCCCGCGTCGATTGATGTGCCTGGGTGCCAGCAATAGCGCGCAGTCCACTTGCCGTCCTGCAGTTGCTCGGCCACCCAGATCACCCGGTAGTCTTCGAAGACTTCACCGAATGCTTCTTCCGCTTCCATTTGATTTCCTTCAGGGCTTGCTTCCGCTCGGCATGCGAGTCAGCCAGCCCCCACCTGCATCCCCCCCTCTTCAAGCCCTGCCTGACTGCATAGGGCTCTTCCACGCGCCGACTTACGCGGCTTTATGTGGCGCATCCTAACATGACCTTCACGTCGCTCGACAGCCGCGCGGATTGTTGGACGCCACAATCCAGTATCGGTCTATTAGCCAAAAAGCGGAGGCTTTGCCCCACCAACGCAGGGTTTTTCCGCAAATGGTGCTGTTGGATACTCTTCCCCGAGGGACATTGACCCCCTCGACATTCCCGACAGGCGATCACTCCCGACGAGCATCGCCTGCTTTTTTTTGAGCGCCGGATTCGATGGCCGCATTTGCCCTGCAACGGGGACAAACGCACATAAAAAAAGAGCCCGCTCACGAGCGGACTCTTAAATTAGCGATCTCAATGCCCTGAAGGCCCATTCAATGTAGTCGGCAAAATCGGACCACACCATCGGGGCAAACCCACGGGTGCTGTCGCAACCGAGCGACGACGCAGAAAAAAAGCCCGCACACGGCGGGCTCAAAAATCAGTTGAAGAAAGCCCTGTATTCGAGGGCAGGCACAGTGTAAGAACATGGCCCGGCCCTGGCGAATTAGGGGAATCCCTTTGCAGGTGCGGGTTTCCAGCTACCCCGACTGCCGCAAACGCCGCTGGAGCATACATTTGCGGCATCCTGCATAGAACGATCGTTCGGAATTAGAGTTTTTCTTCCAGAACGAATACGCATGATTGTCACTCAGGCGGCCTCGAGGAGGTCCGGGCGCAGGTGCGAACGCGCCTCGACGAAAAGTGCGTCGACATCCGCGCGGGTGCGCGCGGCGTTCATCCGGCGCGCGTCGGACAGCACGCGGCGCCAGCCACGGCCGCCGTAGACGCCACGGTGCAAACCGAGCATATGGCGCGTGGCCGCGCCCATATATCCCCCCCGCTCCACCATTTCCCCGATATACGCCTGCATGGCAAGCTCCGCGTCTTCTCGTGACGGGATTGCCGTTTCGGCACCGTAAAAACGGGTATCCATTTCCGCCAGGATATAGGGGTCGTGATAAGCCTGACGCCCGATCATCACGCCATCGACGTGGCGCAAATGCTCTTCCATTTCGTCGTACGAAACGATCCCGCCGTTAATCAGGATTTCCAGTGAGGGGAATTCCTTTTTCAACTGATAGGCAACTTCATAACGGAGCGGCGGAATCTCGCGATTTTCTTTCGGGCTCAAACCCTTGAGAATCGCGTTTCGCGCATGCACGATAAATGTTTCGCACCCGGCCTCGGCGATCGTGCCGACGAAATCGCGCACGAAGTCGTAATGCTCGATGGTATCGATGCCGATCCGATGCTTGACGGTCACCGGCACGGAAACCACGTCGCGCATCGCCTTCACGCAATCGGCTACCAGTTGCGGTTCGGCCATCAGGCACGCGCCAAATGCACCGCGCTGCACCCGCTCGGATGGGCAGCCGCAATTCAGATTGATTTCCTTGTAGCCCCACTGCTCGCCCAGCTTCGCGGCCTGCGCCAGATCGGCCGGCTCGCTACCGCCCAACTGTAGTGCCACGGGCTGCTCCGCCGCAGCGAAATCCAGATGCCGCGCCACATCGCCATGCAGCAGCGCGCCCGTCGTCACCATCTCGGTATAAAGCCAGGTGTGCCGGCTCAGCGAGCGGTGAAACGCGCGACAATTTCGGTCAGTCCAGTCCATCATGGGGGCCACGGAGATGCGCCGGGCGTTGATGGGTGCGGGTTTAGCGTGCAAGTCAGTCATGTTCTGCCGAATCGGCCATGCCGATTCCTACCTCGAATTTCCAAAGCTGCACCTGAGGCATCAACACGCCATGCGCGACGCCAGCCAGGAAGCTCGCGGAGTTTACCATTCGCGGGCTTTTCCAGCGGGAGCGCCAACAATGGAAACGGCGCCCGCAGGCGCCGTTTTTCTCTTGCGTTGACTGCACACACCTTAGTGCATGAACAGCCAGATCAGGACCAGGACGAAGGCCGGTACTCCGAGCAGCCAGGCGACGATATACGGCATGGTGTTCCTCCTTTCTGAGATGTGACGACCATGCATCCACTATAGAAAGGAGGGGTCTCGGCCGGTGTCGGGTCGCTTCCGCTTCGCCTTGTAGGACAGGGCTTACCAGCGTTTGATCCGGCTTGCGCGCCGGGGTGCTTTACCGGCTGGCGGCGTTGCGGTCGACCCAGGCGGCAAACGTCGTCAGGTACTTGCTCAGGAAGCCACGGGTGGAATCATTGGCAATGGCGCCCTGCTCGTCGAAGAGCTTGTCGGCCCCGCTGAGATACGCCTCGGGCTGCTGCAGAACCGGGATGTTCAGGAATACCAGCGACTGGCGCAAATGGTGATTGGCACCGAAACCGCCGATATTGCCCGGCGAGGCACTGATCACCCCGCCCGGCTTGCCGTCCCAGGCGCTCTGGCCGTAGGGGCGCGAACCGATGTCGATGGCGTTCTTCAGCACGCCGGGCACCGAACGGTTGTATTCGGGCGTGATGAAGAGCACGGCGTCGGCACGACGGATGCGGTCGCGGAATGCCTTCCACTCGGCCGGCGGGTTTTCGTCGTCGTCCTGGTTGTAGTGCGACAACTGGCGAATCTCGACGATGTCGAGCTTCAGTTGCGGCGGCGCCAGCGCGGCCAGGGCCTTGGCCAGTTTCAGGTTCACGGATTCCTTGCGCAGGCTTCCCACCAGTACGGCGACATCACGAGGATTGCTCATTACGGTTCCTTTCACTGTTCACGTGTTGGAAGTGAAGCGAAGGCCGGCCCGGCGTGGGGCCAGTCCAGCTGACACTCTACTCGACTTGGCCCGCGCCTGCCCCGCAAGCTAGCTGCCCAGGCCCGCCAGCGGATGCGCCTCGTGCCGCCACTTGCCGTCGAAGAACGCGCGCACACGAGCCAGGGTCACTTCGTCCAGCCGGGCCGGGTTCCACTTCGGTTGGTGATCCTTGTCGATGACCAGCGCGCGGATGCCTTCGATGCCGTCGCCATGGCGGAACACGTCGTGCATCATGTCCAGCTCCATGCGCAGCTCGTCTTCCAGCGACATCGTGCGGGCACGGCGGATCTGTTCGAGTGTCACGCACAGCATCAGCGGCGAACGGCTGCGCAGCGTAGCGGCGGTCTGCGCGGCCCAGTCGCCGGCGGTGTCGCTGATGGCGTGCAGGATGTCCTGCGCCGTGGCCTTTGCGAACATCTCGTCGATCAGCGACGCCTGGCGCGCCAGATTGCTTTCCTGCGGCACGCAGGCGTCCGCATGCTGGCGCGTGAAGGTGGCGATGTGCGCCAGCACGGCGTCGCTGCCCTGGAAGGCGTTGGCTTGCAGCGAGGCCACCAGTTCGGCGACGGCATTCGACGGCAGGTAGGCATCGGCCAGCTTTGCGAACAGCGCATCGGCCGCGTGGATCACGGCACCGGTCAAACCCAGGTACTCGCCGATGCGGCCCTGCGTGCGCGCCAGGAACCAGCCGCCGCCCACATCGGGAAACAGGCCGATATTGGTTTCCGGCATGGCCATCTTCGTGCGGTCCGTGACGATGCGCAGCCGGGCGCCCTGCGAGATACCCATGCCGCCACCCATGACCACACCGTCCATCAGGGCGATGTAGGGCTTGGCGTAACGGTGAATCAGGTGGTTGAGCGCGTATTCCTCGACAAAGAACTGGTCGAGCAGCGGATCGTTGGCATGAAACGCCTGGTGGAACCAGCGGATGTCACCACCCGCGCAGAACGCCTTGCCGCCGGCGCCGGCCACCACCACGGCGTGCACCGCCGGATCGGATTCCCAGCGGTGCAACGCATCGGTCATCGCGCGAATCATGTCGAGCGACAGCGCGTTCAGGGCCTGCGGCCGGGTCAGCGTCAGATATGCCACACCGCCCTGCACCGAGGTCGATACAAACTCCGTCATTTCCGTCTCCATTCTTGTAGCCGGCAATTTTACGCCAGCTACCTTGCCCGGATTCGATGACGGCGTCTTTTCAGAATCGGCTCAAGCCCGCGCCGCGTACCCTCACGCGCTCATGTCACGCCAGGCGGAACGCCGACATCAGGCCGGTCAGACGCTGCGCCTGGTCTTCGAGCGACCCGGCTGCTGCTGCAGCTTCCTCCACCAGTGCCGCGTTCTGCTGGGTCATGCCGTCCATGTGCGAGACCGCCACGTTCACCTGCTCGATGCCGCGCGACTGCTCGTCCGATGCCGAGCTGATGCCGCCCACGATGTCGCTGACCCGGCGCACCGCGTTGACGATGTCCTGCATGGCCCGCTCGGCATCGTCCACCAGCGACGTCCCATCGCGCACGTTCGATACTGATTTGCCGATCAGCGCGCGGATCTCCTTCGAAGCCGCGGCGCACCGTTGCGACAGGTCGCGCACGTCGCCCGCCACTACCGCGAAACCGCGTCCGTGCTCGCCGGCCCGCGCAGCTTCCACGGCGGCATTCAGCGCCAGGATATTGGTCTGGAACGCGATCTTCTCGATCACCTCGATGATGTCGACCACCTTGTTCGCGCCGGTGTCGATCTGCTGCATCGTGCTCTGCACGCGCGACACGGCCTCGCTGCCGGTCTCGGCCAGCCGGCGGGCATCCACGGCAAGCGTACTGGCCTCGCGCGCGCTGTCCGCGTTGTGGCGCACCGTACTGGTCAGTTCCTCCATGCTCGACGCGGTCTCTTCCAGCGAAGCGGCCTGCTGCTCGGTACGTTGCGACAGGTTGGCATTGCCGCTGGCGATCTGCTGGCTGGCCGCCGCGATGGAATCGGCACCGCTGCGCACCTCGCCCACCATATCGGCCAGCCGCGCCTGCATACGGCCCAGCATGCCGAGCATGCGGCTGGTTTCGCTGCGCGCGTGCTCGTCGGCCGCCACGTCCGCGTCGCGAATGACGGAAATACTCAGGTCGCCGTCGGCCATGCGCGCAAAGCGGGCAATCGCCACATCGAGCGGCTTGACGATCGATGCGCGCAGGCGCCACGCCACCACGGTGCTGAACACCAGCCCGAGCACCAGCACGCCGATGGACACCGTCAGCAGGCGGTCGTAGCGGTCTTGCGAGCTTTCGTAGACGGCCTTGGCGCTTTCCACCTGCAGGCGTCCCAGTTCGGTGTTGACGGCCGTGAACTGGATATCGAGCTTGGGGATGGTCTCCATGACGGCCGTCATCATGGCGTCGCGGTTACCGGCGTGGAGCGCGGCGATCATCGGCGCCACGCCGTCCCGGAACAACGCCTTGCGCTTGTCCGACACGTTCTCGGTGGCGCGCGTCTGTTCCTCCGTGCGCGGGATGGCCAGGTACGATTGCCACGCGGCATCGGACTGGCGCGCGAAGTCCTGCGCCGTGGCGGCGCGGGCCTTGGCATCGGCCGCGTCGGTGGCAAAGGCGGCCTGGTCCAGCAGCACGCGCACGAGCAACTGGTTCGAGCGGGCTTCGGCCAGATGGGTAGCCGCCGACAATTGCTGCTGATAGATCTGGCGCGTGGCATCGTTGCTGCGCGACATGCCGATCCAGCCGACGACACCGACAATCAACAGCAACAAGTTTGTGACAATCGTGAGGAGCCACAAACGGGCTCCAATCGTAGTGTTGCGAAACATGGGGGCAGTCTCTCCGTAACGTGAAAAACGGCCACTCCTCCATGGCCGTCAATCTCATTTGACGGCATGCCTGAACACGGACTTGATTGCCTTGCGGTGATAGTCAGTCCTTCGTTTTTGTGATGAAACGCCCGGCGCGCAGCATGCTTCACTTGGTCGACCTGGCGCGCGTATGGAGGAAATCCTCAGTGTGATTTCCGCATAAATGTGCACACTTGCGGGATGACACCAACCGCCCCCGCCTCCGCAGGTTTCGACCCCGGCTTGATCCTGATGGCCTTTGCGCCCGTCTTCCTGCTGACGATCGGCTGGGAGGCCTGGTACTGGCGCAGGCGCGCCCCGTCGATCTACAGCTGGCGCGACACACTATCGAACGCCACGCTGGCGCTGATGCACCAGGCGTCGGACGCCTTCTTCCTCTGGCTGATGATCCGCACGGTCTACACGTGGGGTTACATGCATGGCCTGCGCGCGGTGCCCGAGACCTGGTGGTCGTTCGCGCTGCTACTGCTGCTGCAGGACTTTCTCTACTACTGGTTTCATCGGGCCAGCCATCGCGTGCGCTGGATGTGGGCGTCGCACGTGGCGCACCACTCGTCGGAAGGCATGAACTTCTCCACCGCGTTCCGCCAGAGCCTGACCTATCCGATCTCCGGCATGTGGATCTTCTGGATACCGCTGGCGTGGATCGGATTTACGCCAGACTGGGTGATCCTGGCCGTGGGGCTGAACCTGGCGTTCCAGTTCTTCGTCCACACGCGGCTGGGCCGGCGCTGGCCTGTGGTCGAATTGCTAGTCAACACGCCGAGCGTGCATCGCGTGCACCACGCGAAGAATCCGCAGTACATCGATCGCAACTACGCCGGTGTGCTGACCATCTGGGACCGGATGCTCGGGACGTTCGTGCCGGAGGCGGAGGCGCCGCAGTACGGCATCACGCGCCAGATCCGCACGCACAATCCGCTCACGCTGACGTTTCACGAATGGCGCGACATGTTTGCCGATGCCTGGCGCGACCGGGATTTGCGGTATTTGTGGAAGCCGCCGGAGTGGCGGAGTCCGCGGGCTGTGTCGGCCCTCTCCCCCGGCCCCGCTGCCGGAAGAGCGGAGCAGCAAACCGAAGGGGCATAAAAAAACCGCGCCACATGGGCGCGGTTTTTTTGTCCGACCGAAGCCGGATCAGTTCGCGTCGCGCGAAGCACGCTTGCGCTCGTGCTCCTTCAGGTGACGCTTGCGCAGACGGATGCTCTTCGGCGTGATTTCCACCAGCTCGTCGTCGGCGATGAATTCCACCGCGTATTCCAGCGACATCTGGATCGGCGGCACCAGGCGCACCGCTTCGTCGGTACCCGACGCGCGCACGTTGGTCAGCTGCTTGCCCTTGATCGGGTTCACGACCAGGTCGTTGTCGCGGCTGTGGATACCGATGATCATGCCTTCGTACAGCGCATCGCCCGGCTTCACGAACATGCGGCCGCGATCCTGCAGCTTCCACAGTGCGTAGGCCACGGCGTCGCCGTCGTCCTGCGAGATCAGCACGCCGTTGTGGCGCTCACCCAGGCCGCCTTCGCGCAGCGGCGCGTAGTCGTCGAAGATGTGGCTGATCAGGCCGGTGCCGCGCGTCAGCGTCAGGAATTCACCCTGGAAGCCGATCAGGCCACGTGCCGGAATGCGGTACTCCAGGCGGGTACGGCCCTTGCCGTCCGATGCCATGTCCAGCAGTTCGCCCTTGCGGCGGCCCAGTTCTTCCATGACCGCGCCCTGGTGACCGTCTTCAACGTCGACGGTCAGCAGTTCGAACGGCTCGTGCTTCACGCCGTCGATTTCCTTGAACACCACGCGCGGACGCGACACGGCCAGCTCGTAGCCTTCACGGCGCATGTTTTCCAGCAGAATCGTCAGGTGCAGTTCGCCACGGCCCGAGACTTCGAAAATGGTGTCGTCGCCGGTATCGGCCACGCGCAGCGCCACGTTCGACTTCAGCTCACGGTCCAGACGCTCGCGCAGCTGGCGGCTCGTCACGAACTTGCCTTCACGGCCGGCCAGCGGCGACGTGTTGACGCAGAAGTTCATCGTCAGCGTGGGCTCGTCCACCTTCAGCATCGGCAGCGCGTCCGGGGCGTCCGGGGCGCACACGGTGCAGCCGATGCCCAGTTCTTCGATACCGTTGATCAGCACGATGTCGCCGGCTTCGGCTTCGGCCACGATCTCGCGCTCCAGGCCGCTGAACTTCAGCACCTGGTTGATACGGCCCTTGATCGGGTTGCCTTCCGGACCGAACTTGACCACCACGTCCTGCAGCGGCTTGGCGCGGCCACGCGAGATGCGGCCCACGCCGATCTTGCCGACGTAGCTCGAGTAGTCCAGCGAGATGATCTGCATCTGCAGGGGACCATCCGGATCGTCGTTACGCACCGGCACCTTGTTCAGCACGGTTTCGAACAGCGGCTTCATGTCGCCTTCGCGCACGTCTTCGGTCAGGCCGGCGTAGCCGTTCAGGCCCGAGGCGTAGATCACGGAGAAGTCGAGCTGCTCGTCGTTGGCGCCCAGCTTGTCGAACAGGTCGAACGTCTGGTTGATCACCCAGTCCGGACGTGCACCCGGGCGGTCGACCTTGTTGATCACGACGATCGGCTTCAGGCCCAGGGCCAGTGCCTTGCGCGTCACGAAACGCGTTTGCGGCATCGGGCCTTCCACGGCGTCCACCAGCAGCAGCACGCCGTCGACCATCGACAGCACGCGTTCCACTTCACCGCCAAAGTCGGCGTGGCCCGGGGTATCGACGATGTTGATGTGCGTGCCGTTGTACTCGACGGCACAGTTCTTCGCGAGGATGGTGATCCCGCGTTCCTTTTCCAGGTCATTCGAATCCATCACGCGTTCAGCAATCTGCTGATTGTCACGGAAGGTGCCTGCCTGGCGCAGGAGTTGGTCGACCAGAGTGGTCTTGCCATGATCGACGTGAGCGATGATGGCGATATTACGGATGGCGCGGGTCATTCGGCGTCCCCTGAAGGCGGAGCTATCGGAAAAATTAACCCGACATTCTAGCATGTTGCAGCGCAGAACACTCTGTCGCTGTTCAGCATAGACCAGGAAACTCATTGCGGTTTGCGCAATGGCGAATTGCGGTACTTGCCGATCACTTGTCACATGCTTATATTTGCCCAGGCAAAGATTGCAATGACAAGAGATGAAGTCCACGACACCCAACGCGGCGTCCGCTGACCTGTTCGACCCGGCCGACTACCAGATTGGCGAAAGCATCGGCTACCTGCTGGCGCGCGCCAAGAACACCCTGTCGCAAGGCGTGGAGCAGGAAGTGGGTGCGCTGGACATGACGCACGCGCAGGCCAGTTGCCTGATGATGCTGGCCAAGGGCGAGGCCACGACGGTCACCGACCTCGCCCGCAACCTGAACACCGATGCCGGCTCCGTCACCCGCCTGCTCAACCGCATGGAAAAGCGTGGCCTGATCGCCCGCACGCGCCGCGACGACGATCGCCGCGTGGTGGAACTGTCGATCACGCCGGAAGGCAACACCATGCTCGACAAGCTGCCCGCCGCCTTCTGCAACGTGATGCGGCGCCATTTCGAAGGCTTCACCCAGGCCGAGATCGACACGCTGCGCGGCATGCTGCTGCGCGTGATCGCCAACAACCAGGGGGGTGGGCAGGACGGCTGCCCGTTCGATCGGAATACCGGATAGGCACGGCGTACCAGACACCGAAGAAGAATTCCAAATCGTCAGATGCGTTGTTCCTGAAAACGCCAGACCGCGTCACAGTTCACACCCATGACTACCGACCTCTCCTTTCCGCCCCGCCGCGTGCGCGCGGACGCCCTGCGCCGTACGGGCACGCTGGCCCTGACGGTGCTGGCTGCCGCCGTGCTGGCCGGATGCGCCGTGATGGGCAATTCGCACAGCACACAGACCATGGCCGATGCCGGCACGCTGGCGTCGCCGCAAACGTTCACCAACGAGCAAGGCCAGTGGCCGTCGCAGGACTGGGTCGACCAGTTCCACGATCCGCAACTGCGCACGCTGGTGGATGAAGCCGTCAAGGACAATCCCAACCTGCAGGTAGCCATCGCGCGCCTGCAGGCATCGCGCGCCATGGCCGACGCCACGCGCGCCGCGCTGTATCCGGGCATCGATTTCGAAGGCAGCCTGGTACGCCAGCGCTTCTCCGAAACCGACCTGTTCGAGGGCACGCCGCTGGCCGGCTCCTGGCAGAACCAGTCGCGCCTGCAACTGGGCCTGTCCTGGGACCTGGACTTCTGGGGCAAGAATCGCGACGCGCTGGAAGCCGCGCTGTCCGAAGACCGCTCGATGGAGGCCGAAACGCAGGCCGCCCGCCTGATGCTTACCACATCGATCGCGCGTGGCTACAACCGCCTGGCCGCGCTCTACGCCCAGCGCGATGTGGCCGAGCGCGCTATCGCCCAGCGCCGCGACCTGACCGACCTGTCGCGCCAGCGACTGGCGGCCGGCCTGGACACCCAGGTGGAAACCACCCAGGCACGCGGTACGGTGGCCGCCGCCCAGACCGACCTGCAGCGCGTGGACGAGGAAATCGCACTGGCGCGCAACCAGCTTGCCGCACTGCTGGGCAAGGGTCCGGATCGCGGCCTGCAGATCGCCAAGCCGACGCTGCTGGCCAATGCCACGCCGCAGTTGCCCGACAACCTGACCATCGGCCTGCTGGCCCGCCGCCCGGACATCGTTGCCGCGCGCTGGCGCGTGGAAGCGGCATCGCAAGACGTCACGGTGGCCAAGAAAGAATTCCTGCCCGATATCACGCTGACGGCGTTCGCGGGCTACGCGTCGCTCGATCCGTCGAACCTGCTGATGGGTATCAGCCGCACGTTTGGCGTGGGCCCCACGCTGAAGCTGCCGATCTTCGCGGGCGGCCGGCTGCGCGCGAACCTCAAGGGCAAGTACGCCCAGTACGACATTGCCGCGGCCAGCTACAACCAGACGCTGGTCGACGCGCTGCGCGAGACCGCCGACACCGTGACCAGCATCCGCAGCGTGGATCGGCAGATCCAGACGCAGCGCGAGGCGCTGGACCTGGCCGAGCACGCCTACGCGCTGGCCACCACGCGCTACAAGGCGGGCCTGGGCACGCAACTGACGGTGCTCAATGCCGAAAGCAACGTACTGCAGCAGCGCCGCCTGGCCACTGACCTGCAGGCGCGCCGGCTGGACCTGCAGATGGGCCTGATGAAGGCGCTGGGCGGCGGGTATCAGGAAACCGACGCACCTGCCGCACAGGGCAGCGCAAATCCGAACACGGGCACGGCCCAGGGCGCCCAGGGCTGACACGCGCCGGGCAAATACCGATAACAAGAGAAATCGTCAGAGATTCGAGAGATTCGACCATGAGCAACAACCAGCAAGCAGCCCCCGCGGCTGACAACAACGGCAAGCGCCGCCGCCTGCTCGTCTCGCTGACCGCCGCCGTCGTGGTGGCCGGCATCGGCTATGGCCTGTACTGGGGCCTGTACGCGCGCCACTTCGAAAACACCGACGACGCCTACGTGGCCGGCAACGTGGTCCAGGTGACGCCCCTGGTGGGTGGCACCGTGGTGTCGATTGCCGCCGACGACACACAACTGGTAACGGCCGGTCAGGCGCTGATCCAGCTTGACCGCGCCGATACCCAGGTGGCGATGGAACAGGCCGAAGCCCAGCTCGCCCAGGCCGTGCGCGAGGTGCGTACGCTGTACGTCAACAACGGTTCGCTGGCCGCCCAGGTGGCGCTGCGCGATGCCGACGTGGCCAAGGCGCGCGACGACCTGCGCCGCCGCCAGGCCATCGCCAGTTCCGGCGCGGTATCGAGCGAAGAAATCTCCCACGCCCAGACCGCGCTCAAGGCCGCCGAGTCGGCGCTGGTCGCGGCCAGGGAACAACTGGCATCGAACCAGGTGCTGACCGATCAGACCACGGTGGAGAAGCATCCCAACGTGCAGCGCGCGGCGGCCAACCTGCGCTCGGCCTATCTGGCGTTTGCGCGCTCGACCATGCCGGCGCCGGTTACCGGCTACGTGGCCAAGCGCTCGGTGCAGGTGGGCCAGCGTGTGGCGCCCGGCACGCCACTGATGGCCGTGGTGCCGCTGGACCAGGTCTGGGTCGATGCCAACTTCAAGGAAGTGCAGATCACGCATATGCGGATCGGCCAGCCGGTGGAGCTGGAGGCCGATGTCTATGGCTCGAAGGTGAAGTACACGGGCCATGTGGAAGGCTTCTCGGCCGGCACCGGCGCCGCGTTCTCGCTGCTGCCCGCGCAGAACGCCACTGGCAACTGGATCAAGGTGGTGCAGCGCCTGCCCGTGCGTATCGCGCTGGATCCGCAGCAACTGAAGGATCATCCGCTGCGCGTGGGCTTGTCGATGAACGTCACCGTCGACGTGCGCAAGGAAGAAGGCGCCTCGCTGGTATCGGCCAAGTCGGCCAAGCCGCTGCAGACCGATGTCTATGACAAGGTGGCACAGGACGCCGACGCACTGATCGCCCGCATCATCGCCCTCAATAATGGTGGCCGGACCGCGCCCGCCGCCCCGGCCGGCGCGGCCAGTGCTGCGAGCGCAGCCAGCGCGGCGCGTGCGGCAGCCGCCAAGCCCGCCCGCACCTGACACGACCGCTTGACTGGCTGACTGCCCATGGCAAATTCCACCACTGCTACGCCGGACTCCGGCGCGCCGCCGGCACCGAAGCCGGCCGCCGCCCGCCCCGGCGCGCCTCCGCCGCTCACGGGCGGCAAGCTGATCCTGGGCACCATCGCGCTATCGCTGGCCACGTTCATGAACGTGCTCGATTCGTCGATTGCCAATGTGTCGATCCCGGCCATCTCGGGCGACCTCGGCGTTTCGCCAAACCAGGGCACCTGGGTCATCACGTCGTTCGCGGTGGCCAATGCCATCTCGGTGCCGCTCACGGGCTGGCTGACCACGCGCTTTGGGGCGGTGCGGCTGTTCGTGCTGTCGATCCTGCTGTTCGTGGTGTCGTCGTGGCTGTGCGGCGTGGCGCCCAATCTGGAAACGCTGCTGGCCGCGCGCGTGCTGCAAGGCGCCGTGGCCGGCCCGATGATCCCGCTGTCTCAGGCGCTGCTGCTGGCCAGCTATCCACCGGCCAAGAGTTCGATGGCGCTGGCGCTATGGGGCATGACGACGCTCGTGGCGCCGATCATGGGGCCGCTGCTCGGCGGCTGGATCTCGGACAACATGACGTGGCCGTGGATCTTCTACATCAACGTGCCCATCGGCATCCTGACCGCCTACGTCACGTGGGCCATCTACCGCGAGCGCGAAACGCCCACGAAGGTGCTGCCGATCGACCGCATCGGCCTGGCGCTGCTGGTGATCTGGGTAGGTTCGATGCAGCTGATGCTCGACAAGGGGAAAGAACTCGACTGGTTCCATTCCGCAGTGATCGTGGCTCTGGCCGTGACTGCCGTGGTGGGCTTCCTGTTCTTCCTCGCATGGGAGCTCTATGAGAAGCACCCGATCGTCGACATCCACCTGTTCAAGGGCCGCAACTTCGCGGCCGGCGTGGTGGCGATATCGGTGGCGTACGGCCTGTTCTTCGGCAACCTCGTGATCCTGCCGCTGTGGCTGCAGACAATCGTTGGCTACACCGCGACCGATGCCGGCCTGGTGACGGCGCCGGTGGGCATCTTCGCCATCATCCTGTCGCCAATCATCGGGCGCGCGCTGCCCAAGGTAGATGCGCGCTGGGTGGCCACCACCGCCTTCATCACATTCGGTGTGGTTAGCTTCATGCGGGCGGGATTCACAACCGGCGTGGATACGCGTGCGCTGGTCATTCCCACGCTGATTCAGGGCGCGGCGATGGCGATGTTCTTCATCCCGCTGACGTCGATCATCCTGTCGGGCCAGCCGCCCGAGAAGATTCCAGCCGCGTCGGGGCTGTCAAACTTCGTGCGGATCACGTTTGGCGCGATCGGCGCATCGATCTCGACAACGATCTGGGAAAACCGCTCGGCGCTGCATCACGCGCAGCTGGTCGAGCAGATCAATCCCTACAACCCGGCCTACCAGGCACAGCTCGATCACCTGATGCAGCTAGGCATGACGAAGATGCAGGCCAACGGCCTGATCGAGCGAAACATCTCGCTGCAGGCGTCAATGCTGGGCGCCAACGACATCTTCTGGATCTCGGGCGTGCTGTTCTTCGTGCTGATTGTGTTTGTGTGGCTGACCAAGCGCGCCCAGGGTGGCGGTGGTGCCGATGCGGCGGGAGCGCATTGATTTGGTGCTCCCCTCTTCCGTGCGCGGGAGAGGGGCGTAGGGCTAGCGCCTCAAAGCTTGACGAGACGCTCGGGCCGCAAGGCCCCTTCCTTCATCCGGGCGACGCCCAGCAGCTTTCCTTCCGCATAAACGCGCGCCAGCGTCTCTTCCTCCGGTACTTCGCCTTCCGGCAGATCGCGTCGCGCAATCCGCTGGCCTTGCAGGAAGCGCGCCGTGGCGGCCGCGTCCAGGTGCACCGACGGGCAACGTTGCAGCAGCGCGTCGACCGGCGCCAGCAACGTGGGCCGGACTTCATCGGCCTGCGCGTCGATCTGTTCCAGCGTCACCGCGCCATCGAGCGTCAGATCGCCAACCGCGGTACGGCGCAGACCGGTCAGGTGTGCGCCACAACCCAGCGCCTCGCCGATGTCCTCGGCCAGCGTGCGGATGTACGTCCCCTTGCTGCAGGTCACGCGCATCGTGAACCGGGCGTTTTCCAGATCGACGTCGAGCAGCGTGATGGCGTGAATCGTCACGCGACGTGCCGCGCGTTCCACCGTCTGCCCGGCACGGGCATATTCGTAGAGCGGCTTGCCGTCCTTCTTCAGTGCCGAATACATCGGCGGCACCTGCTCGATCTCGCCGGTGAACCGCACGATGGCCGCATCCAGGGCCGCGCGATCGCACGTCACCGGGCGCTCGCTCACGATATCGCCCTCGGCATCACCCGTGGTGGTCGTGGCGCCCAGGCGCACCGCCGCCTCGTAGGTCTTGTCGGCGTCGAGCAGATCCTGCGAGAACTTGGTGGCTTCGCCAAAGCACAGCGGCAACAGGCCGGTGGCCAGCGGATCGAGCGTGCCGGTGTGCCCTGCCTTGTTCGCGCGCAGCAGTCGCTTGGCGCGCACCAGCGCATCGTTGGACGACAGGCCCAGCGGCTTGTCGAGCAGCAGCACGCCATGCACGTCGCGACGCGGCAGCCGGGGCGGACGGGTGGCTTGGGAATCGGTCATTGCGGGGAAAGAAGATGGCGGCGCCGGCACCATGGCCGGCGCGCCGAGTTACGCCGACGACTTACTCGTCGTCCTTGGAGCGCGTCGAATTCGCTTCGTTGATCAGCTTCGACATTTCGATCGCATGTTCCACCGACGTATCATGATGGAAATGCAGCGTCGGCACGGTATGGATGTGCAGGCGCTTGAACAACAGGGAATGCAGGTAGCCCGCCTTTTCCCTGAGGATGCCGGCGGCCACTTCAGGCTCGGCACCGAGCACCGTGAAGTACACCTTTGCGTGCGCGTAGTCCGGCGTCAGCGCCACCGACTGCAGCGTCACCAGCCCCAGGCGCGGATCACGAAGCTCGCGCTGGATCATCTCGGCCAGTTCCTTCTGGATCTGGTCGGACAAGCGCAGGTTACGGGAGGAGATATTGCCTTTCTTGGCCATTCAAAACTTTATGCGTTACCAGATGGAAAAACGGCAGGCCGGAGCCTGCCGTTTTTGCGTATCGCCTTACAGCGTACGCGCCACCTCGGTGATTTCGTACACCTCGAGTTGGTCGCCTTCCTGAACGTCGTTGAAGTTCTTGATCGACAAACCGCACTCGAAGCCCTGCTTGACTTCCTTGACGTCGTCCTTGAATCGCTTGAGCGAGTCCAGTTCGCCGTCGTGGATCACCACGTTGTTGCGCAGCACGCGGACCATCGAGTTCCGCTTGACCAGGCCGTCGGTGACCATACAGCCGGCCACGGCGCCAATCTTCGGCACGCGGAAGACCTGGCGAACTTCCACCTGGCCAATCGTCGTCTCGCGCTTTTCCGGCGCGAGCATGCCCGACATCGCCGCCTTGATCTCGTCCACAGCATCGTAAATGATGTTGTAGTAGCGGATGTCGATGCCGTTGTGCTCGGCCAGCTTGCGCGCACCAGAGTCGGCGCGCACGTTGAAGCCGATGATGACAGCCTTCGAAGCGGTCGCCAGGTTGACGTCCGATTCCGAGATGCCACCCACGCCACCGTGCACGATCTGCACGCGCACTTCGGCGGTCGACAGCTTCTGCAGCGACTGCACCAGTGCTTCCTGCGAACCCTGCACGTCGGCCTTCACGATCAGCGGCAGCGTCTGGACTTCGCCTTCGGCCATCTGCTCCAGCATCGTTTCCAGCTTGGCCGCCTGCTGCTTGGCCAGCTTCACGTCGCGGAACTTGCCCTGACGGAACAGCGCGATTTCGCGCGCCTTGCGCTCGTCCGGCAGCACCAGCACTTCTTCGCCGGCGGCGGGCACTTCCGACAGACCCTGGATTTCCACCGGGATCGACGGACCAGCTTCCTTGGCCGGCTTGCCGTTTTCGTCCAGCATCGCGCGGACACGGCCGTAGGCGCTACCAGCCAGCACCACGTCGCCGCGCTTCAGCGTACCGCTGCTGACCAGGATCGTGGCGATCGGGCCCTTGCCCTTGTCGAGCTGGGCTTCCACCACCAGGCCCTTGGCCGGTGCGTCGACCGGAGCCTTCAGCTCCAGCACTTCGGCCTGCAGCGAAACCTGCTCCAGCAGATCGTCGATACCGAAACCGGTCTTGGCCGAAACCGGCACGAACGGCGAATCGCCGCCGTACTCTTCCGGCAACACCTGCTCGGCCACCAGTTCCTGCTTGACGCGGTCCGGGTTGCCTTCGGGCTTGTCGATCTTGTTGATCGCCACCACGATGGGCACGCCTGCAGCCTTGGCGTGCGCAATCGCTTCCTTGGTCTGCGGCATCACGCCGTCGTCAGCCGCCACCACCAGGATGACGATGTCGGTGGCCTTGGCACCACGGGCACGCATGGCCGTGAAGGCCTCGTGACCCGGGGTATCCAGGAACGTGATCACGCCACGGTCGGTTTCCACGTGGTACGCGCCGATGTGCTGCGTAATACCACCGGCTTCTCCCGCCGCCACCTTGGTGCGACGGATGTAATCCAGCAGTGACGTCTTGCCGTGGTCGACGTGACCCATCACGGTCACCACCGGCGGACGCGGCAGCAGTTCGGCGTCGGTGTGATCCTCGCCATCCACCACCAGCAGCGCTTCCGGATCGTCCAGCTTGGCGGCAAACGCCTTGTGGCCCATTTCTTCCACCACGATCATGGCGGTTTCCTGGTCCAGCACCTGGTTGATCGTCACCATCTGGCCGAGCTTCATCATCTGCTTGATGACCTCGGATGCCTTCACGGCCATCTTGTGGGCCAGATCGGCCACCGAGACGGTCTCGGGCACGTGCACTTCACGCACCACCGGCTCGGTCGGGGCCTGGAAGTTGCTGCGGGCGTCGTCGGCGTGTTGCTTGCCGCCACGGCCACGGCCACCACTGCGCCAGCCACCGGTACCGCCCGACGAATCGCCGCGCGTCTTCAGGCCACCGCCCTTCTTGCCACGGCTGTCGTCCTGCCAGCCACTCTTCGTACCCTTCGCACCCTTCTTGTCGGCCGTAGCCGTGGTGGTCGTGGTAGTCGTCGTGGTGGTGGTCTTCTTTTCGTCCTTCTTTGCCTCGGTCGTGGCACCGGCCGGCTTCACCGGCTTGTGCAGCGTACCGGTCTGCTCGGCCTTCTTTTCCTCGGCCTTGCGCTCGGACGGTGCCTTCAGCACGCGGGGCGGCGCATTCAGCATCTGCTGGATGGCGCGGGCCTCGGCCTCGGCAGCCTCGCGGCGACGGCGGGCGGCAGCATCCTGCTCCGCACGCGCCTTGTCGGCGGCGGCCTTGGCGCTGTCCTGCTCGGCGCGCGCCTTGTCGGCGGCAGCCTTGGCGTCGTCGACGTTCTTCTGGGCCTGCACGCGTTCGGCAGCCAGACGCGCCTTGTCCTCTTCGGCCTTGGTGCGAGCGGTTTCCTCGGCGGCGTCGGCGGCAGCCTGCGTGGCAGCGGCTTCTTCCGCGGCCTTCTGGGCCAGCAGTTCAGCCTGGCGGCGCTGTTCGGCCTCCAGGGCTTCCTGCTTGGCGCGACGCTCGGATTCCTCGCGCTCGGCGGCCTCGCGGGCTGCCTGGGCTTCGGCTTCCTGGCGGGCCAGGGCCTCGGTCTGCTCGCGGCGTTGTTCCTCGTCGCGGCGCGCCTGCTCGGCGGCAGCGTCCACCGCAGCCTGGTCGTCGCCTTCGTCGCCATGCGACTCGACGTCGTCACGCTTGACCAGCACGCGCTTCTTGCGCACTTCGACCTGTACCGTGCGCGTCTTGCCCGTGGAATCCGATTGACGGATCTCGGACGTCTCGCGCTTGGTCAACGTGATCTTCTTGCGTGCGCTGTCATCGGCCTGACCGTGCGACCGCTTCAGGTAATCCAGCAGTCGGGTCTTGTCCGATTCGGTAATGATGTCTTCAGGCTTTGCCTTGCCCACCCCAGCTGCCTGCAATTGTTCCAGCAGTGCAGCAGGGCTGCGGCTCAGTTCTGCGGCCAGTTGGGCAACTGTTGTGCTTGCCATTCAAACCCTTTCAATGCTCGGTTTCTACGTCGGGACAATTCGTGTGTGGAAAGCGCGTCCGGGCGCAAGGCCCGGACGTGTCCCTCAGTTAAACCAATGTTCCCGTGCTTTCATGATCAGCGCCTTGGCGTCGTCCTCGCTGACGCTGGCCATCTCGACCAGTTCGTCCACGGCCAGTTCGGCCAGGTCGTCACGCGTGTGGATATTGCCTTCAGCCAGCTTGCCGATCAGCTCGGGGGTCAGGCCGTCGAGCGATCGCAGATCCTGCGACACCTCTTCCACCTTTTCTTCCCGGGCCAGTTCCATCGTCAGCAGCGCATCGCGGGCGCGATTGCGCAGCTCGTTGACGGTATCTTCATCGAAGGCCTCGATCTCCATCATTTCGCTGATGGGTACATAGGCCACTTCTTCCAGCGTGGAGAAGCCTTCCTCGATCAGGATGTCCGCCACTTCCTCGTCCACGTCCAGCTTGGCCATGAACAACTTGCGTACCACTTCGCTTTCCTCGGCCTGTTTCTGCGCCGATTCTTCCTGCGTCATGATGTTGATCTGCCAGCCGGTCAGCTCCGACGCCAGGCGTACGTTCTGACCGCTGCGACCAATGGCGACGGCGAGGTTTTCCTCGTCGACCACCACATCCATGCTGTGCTTCTCTTCGTCGACCACGATCGACTGCACCTGTGCCGGTGCCAGCGCGCCGATCACGAACTGTGCCGGATCTTCCGACCACAGCACGATGTCCACGGCTTCGCCGCCAATCTCGTTACGCACCGCCGTGACACGCGTGCCACGCACGCCCACACAGGTACCGATCGGGTCGATACGCTTGTCATGGGCCACCACGGCGATCTTGGCGCGCACGCCGGGGTCGCGGGCAGCCGCCTTGATTTCCAGCAGGCCCTGTTCCATCTCGGGCACTTCGTTCTCGAACAGCTTGATCAGGAACTCCGGCGCGGTGCGCGACAGTTCGATCTGCGGTCCGCGAGCGGCGCGGTCGACATTCAGGATGTACGCACGCACACGGTCACCGGTGCGCAGGTTTTCCTTCGGAATGATCTGATCGCGGGCCAGCAGCGCTTCCACGCGGCCGGATTCGACGATCAGGCCCTTCTTGTCGGCGCGCTTGACCGTGCCGGTCATGATCTTCTCGCCGCGATCCAGGTAGTCGTTCAGGATCTGCTCGCGCTCCGCATCACGGATACGCTGCAGGATCACCTGCTTGGCAGCCTGGGCGCCAATGCGGCCAAACTCCACCGACTCGATCTGCTCTTCGATGAAATCGTCGAGCTCGATATCGGCGCTCTGATCACGGGCTTCGAACAGCAGGATCTGCTTGTCCGGTTCCTGCAGGCCCTGTTCGTCGGGGACGACAAGCCAGCGACGGAACGTTTCGTGCTCACCGGATTCACGGTCGATATGGACGCGGATATCCACGTCTTCCTCGAAGCGCTTCTTGGTGGCGGATGCCAATGCGGCCTCCAGCGCGCCAAAGACCACATCCTTGTCGACGTTCTTCTCGCGCGCTAGCGCATCGACGAGCAACAGAACTTCGCGGCTCATTGCTTGTTCCCTTTTCTTTGATTTCCCTTGAAGTCGATCACAGGCACGAGACGTGCCTTGTCGACATCGGATATGGCGAATTCCAGCAGTGCCGGGCCGTCCTTGCCCTCGAATTCCAGACCGATTTTCTCGGTTCCGGCATCGCCCGCGGGTTCGCGCAGGATGCCGACGAAATTCTTCTGGCCATTGACCGGCAGGCGCAGCGTGACGCGGGCTTCTTCACCGGCGAAACGCACAAAATCAGCCAGCTTCTTGAGCGGACGGTCCAGGCCGGGCGACGATACTTCGAGGCGCTCGTAGTCGACGTTCTCGACCGTCAGCACGTGCGTGAGCTGGCGGCTGACTTTTTCGCAATCCTCAATGACGATGCCGGTTTCAGGCTGATCGATGTAGACACGCAGAAGTCCGGCCGGGGCACGCTCAAGCTCAACCAACTCGTAGCCCATGCCGATAAGGGTGGTTTCGATCAAATCTGCCAGATGCACTGTAATCCCGAGTAGTGGCTTTCAATACCTTGGCAGTCACCGGACAACACAACGTTCTGAAATCGAGGTTCCGAAACGACCTGTAAGCCCTGCCTGCCCCATCATCCCCGCTCCGGGCAGACGCGCCATGTGACGCAATCCAGCCGCAAACACAAACGGGCGAACCAAAAAAAAATGGGCGCAATGCCCATCATTCGCCCATCCTCGCCGAGGATGATACTTTTGAATAGACTTTGATTATACGCGGATTATGCCTAAAAGGCAAAAGCCACCTTGGATCCGCGCCGAAGGGGGCGATGGCCGGACGCATCCGGCATCGACCCACCCCGCTTGCGTACGTCAGCGATGACCGCCGCGCCCGCCGCCGCCGCCGCTACCACCGCCGCCACGCGGACGGCGATTGCCACCACCGGCCTTGCCGGCCTTGGGCATCACATTGCCGTTGGCATCGCCACCACCACGGCGCTGGCGATTGCCACCACCGGCGTTGCCTGCGTTCCCGGGGTTTCCGCCACGGCCACCGCGACCGCCGCCGGCACCCTTCCCGCCGCCCATACCACCCATGCCACCCATACCGCCCATGCCACGTGCGCCGCCACCCATGCCGCCGCCCATCTTGGTCGTGTGCGACGTCAGTGGTGCCGGACCCGACGGGATGTAACCCATCGAGGTCTGCATCGGATCGGGCTGGCCGCCACGGCCGCCGCCACCGGCACCGCGATTGCCACCGGCCTTCTCGAAGCGCGGCAGGCCATCCATGCCCGTGTGCATCGGCATGCCGGCAATGGCAGCCTCGGTGCGTGCCTTGCGGCCGCCCACCTTGGTTGCACCACCCTTGCCGCCGGTCTGCTCGCTCTTGGCCGGCGCTTTCAGGCCGATGTTGGCCATCAGGGTACGAACTTCAGTGGCTTCCAGCTCCTGCCAACGACCGCGCTTGAGGCCGCGCGGCAGCAGGAATTGACCATAGCGGGTACGAATCAGGCGCGACACGGTCAGGCCCACGGCCTCGAACATGCGACGCACTTCGCGGTTACGACCTTCGGTCAGCGCCACGTGGTACCACTGGTTCACGCCTTCGCCACCACCGTCCGCGATACGCAGGAAGTTGGCTTCGCCATCGTCGAGCTCGATACCGTGCAGCAACCGCTGCCGATCGGACTCGGACAGTTCGCCCAGCGTACGCACCGCATATTCACGTTCCACGCCATAGCGCGGGTGCATGAAGCGGTTGGCGATGTCACCGGAGGTGGTGAAGATCAGCAGGCCTTCGGTATTGAAGTCCAGCCGCCCCACGGCCACCCACTTGCCGCTCTTGATGCGCGGCAGGCTGTCGAACACGGTCGGACGGCCTTCCGGATCCGACTGGCTGACGATTTCGCCCGACGGCTTGTGATACAGCAGCACGCGCGGCGGCTTGGTCGACACCTTGCGGTGGATCAGCTTGCCGTTCACGCGAACCTGGTCCGTCGGCAGAATGCGCTGGCCGATATGGGCGGGCAAGCCATTGACGGACACGCGGCCCTGCAGGATCAGTTCTTCCATCTCGCGACGCGAACCGAGACCGCCTTCGGCCAGCACCTTGTGCAGCTTGGGCGCGTCGTCGTCCGACGTCAGCTCGCGCACCGGCTTGGCCTTGGTACGCGGCACGACCATGTCTTCCTGGTCGAACTGCTCGGAAATCACGAAGCGGAACAGATCTTCGGCACCGGCCGCCTTGGGAGCGGCTGCCTTGCCGGGCTGCTTGTTGCCCGCCTTGTCGCCCTGGCGCTGTTCACCCCGGGCACCGGGCCTGCCGGCGCCAGCCTGATTCTTGCGCTGGCCGTTATTACCGTTATTACGGTTGCGCTTGCCAGCCTGCTCGGCCGCCGGCTTGTTATCACCATCGACCAGGGCAGCCTTGCGTTGCGGCTGCTGACGGCGCTTGCGCTGGCCCTGGCCGGGCTGCGCCGGCTGGGCGTCGCCGGCGTCGGCCTGCAACGCTTCCGGGGCGCCAACCTCGGCGGCAGGTGCCGGCTTGCGACGGCCCCGACCGCGCGGTGCCGCCGGCTGGGAACCTGCCCCAGCCTCGGCCGGCGCGGCGGCGTCGGCATCCGTGCGAGGCGCATCGCGATCCTGCGCGGACTGGCGGCGTGACGCCACCAGGTTGCGCAGACCGCGGCGAAGCCCCTTGCGGCGCGGCGCGCCGTCGGCATCATTTCCCGTATCAGGGGCTGCGCCGGTATCGCCCGGCACGTCCGGCTGGCGGACGTCTTGCTCAGCGGAATCAGACAAAGTATTCACTATCGATGTTGCATGTTGTTCAGTTGGACACGCGCTCGTCGTCGTCCTCGGTCGGGAACAGCGTGTCGCCATCCTGATCATCGGTACGTTCGGCGGCCTCCGCGTCGGGAGCCTGTGCGTCCATGTGGAAGCCGTTGGCATGTGCCACCGGCGCATCGTCCTGCCCATCCTCCGCGGGCGCCGGGGCGACGCTGGTAGTGCTTTCCGGCAATTCTTCGCTCTCGCCCTCACCAGCCGGCGCTTCCTGCCCGGCAGGTTCGGCGGAAATTTCGGCGATATCGGCAGGCGCGAAAGACTCGGTGTCGTCGCGCTCTGCGTCGGCCTGGGTCATTTCGGCGGGTTCTGGCGCGCTCGTCGTGGCGGCTTCGACCGGGGCGCCAGGGGCTGCCACCGCATCGGTCACCACCGCCGCGGCCGCGAATGCCTCTTCGTCGCCATCGCCGACCGGCGGGTTGGCCGTGGCGATTTCCTCAAAATCTATTGCCTGTTGATCGAGCAACGCGGCTTGCGCCTGCGCCTGGGCATCTTCCAGCGGCGGCAGTTCGTCTAGCGAACGCAGCCCCAGGTCGTCCAGGAACGCCTTCGTTGTAGCGTACAACGCGGGGCGTCCGGGCACGTCGCGATGGCCGATGACCTCGATCCACCCTCGATCCTCGAGCTTCTTGACCACGTCCGTACTGACGGTCACGCCGCGGATTTCCTCGATATCGCCCCGTGTGACAGGCTGGCGATACGAGATGATCGCCAGCGTCTCCATGACGGCGCGCGAGTACTTCGGCGGCTTTTCCGGGTTCAAACGATCCAGGAATTCGCGCATCTCGGGACGGCTCTGAAAGCGCCAGCCACTGGCCAGCGCCACGAGTTCGACCCCGCGCTGCTGCCAGTCCTGCCGCAGCTCTTCGAGCAACACCCGGATGGTGTCGGCGCCGACATCGTCGGCAAACAACCGCCGCAGATCGCCAACGCGCAGTGGCTCCTGCGCACAGATCAGCGCGGTCTCGAGGACGATCTTCGCCTCTTGGGTATTCATGTGATTGCGTGCAGCCTGTCTTTGCACCTGCTCCCGGACGAATCCCGGAGCACTGGAGATTGCAGATACAGCGAGGCCGAAGCCACCGCCATTTCATCGCGCAGCCAACTCGCATGCCTTTGCAGCGCAGCCGTGCACATCGTTCTTTGCATCGAATTGCCGGGTCGATCCGGCAGGAGATCGTCCAGGGCTGGCAAGAATCACCAGTCGACGGACCTCTTGCGTCGCGCCTTCTCCCTTCGGGGCGGACATTCGCCTGGGCCACCGGATGGCCAAGACGGCAAGAAACAAACCGGTACCGGCGCAGGAAACATCACCTGCGCGGCATCACTACCCAACTGCCGCCGGTCTTTTAACCAGATCTTTTGAACCGGATGACTTGTGGAGACGTTCCCGACGCACCGGAGTGGCCCGAAACCTGGACACGCACCCCAGATCGGGGTTGCGGCCTGGCGACGCCGAACTTGGTGCGGCGCGATACCGTGGTTCTGGCGATTGTATGGCATTCCCGGCCCCGCCTGCAACCCGGCGCTGTGGCCGATTCAGAACACCAGGCAAAACCCATGCTGCGCGAGCGTGTCCGGCAGCCATATTGCCCGGGCCACCCCGAGGGCGCCAAATCCAATGACGATCAGCCCTGACGCCACCCGCACCGCCGGTTTGCGCGACAGTTGGCGCAAATATCCCGACAGCCCGGAAATCACCAGCAGGTTGGGCAACGTGCCCAGACCGAAGGCGCCCATCACCAGTGCGCCTGATACGGCATTCCCCGCCAGGAGCGCCATGGCGAGTGCACCATAGACCATGCCGCACGGGACGAGTCCCCAGGCCAGACCCATACCATAGCGGCGCGCCATCGGCATGACGGATGGGCGGCTTCGCAGACGCGCGGGCATGTATCGACTCACCGCGCGCGCACGTTGCACGACGTGCGCGGCCGCGAGCGATGCGAGCCGCTCGATCCAGTCGGCTTTCATGACGCGACCACGCAGCAACCATATGCCCGCGAACACGAGCATCCCACTGCCGAATGCAAAGAGCCATCGCTGCAACGGCAGATACTCCTGTCGCCATACCGTCGCACCCACCGCACCCATCACAGCACCGAGCAACATATACGTCGTCACGCGACCCGCATGCATGACGCAAAGCTCCAGCCACCAGCGACGCGTCGATCGATGGATGACAACAGCCACTGCGCGGGTCTGTTTCTGCTCCGCAGCAATAGCAATTCCTCCACACATGGCAGCGCAATGCATGCCACCAAGCAGAGCTACCAGAAAAACGCTTAAAAGCACACCAAATGGCAACTGTTCCTCGCTTCTGCGTCACTTGACGCTGTAAAATGCACGCATCGCGCCCTCACTGCAAGCGCATTCAAAACGAGCACTTCAATTGTTGACTTCCATTCCCGTCACCGAGATGTCGCCCCGTTGCTCCACGTGTGCCATGGGTCAACTTTGCCTGCCGGTGGGCATGTCGCAACAGGACCTGACGAAGATGGACACGCTCGTGCAAGAACGCGTGCGTGTCCACAAGGGCGAAACGCTTTACCGCATGGGCGAGCCGCTTACCGCCGTCTATGCCATTCGCTTCGGCACACTGAAGACGCACGTCACCATGGAAGACGGGCGCACGCAGATCACCGGCTTCCACCTGCCTGGTGAAGTCATCGGCCTCGACGGTCTCAGCGAGATGCAGCACGCATCCGATGCCACCGCGCTGGAAGACGCCGAAGTCTGCGTCGTGCGCTACGACGACCTGCAATCGCTGTCGAGCCATCTGCCCTCGCTGCAAGGCCAGTTCCTGCGGCTGATGAGCAAGGAAATTTCGCAAGATCAGGTCATGCTCATCACGCTTGGTTCGATGCGTGCGGAAGAGCGCCTGGCTGCGTTCCTGATCAACATGTCCGAGCGTCTGTCCGCACGCGGTTACTCGTCCACCGAGTTCGTGCTGCGCATGAGCCGCGAGGAAATCGGCAGCTACCTTGGCCTGAAACTCGAAACCGTCAGCCGCCTGTTCTCGCGCTTTGCCGAGGCCGGCCTGATCCAGATTCGTCAGCGTCATGTCAAGCTCGTGGATATGGCGGGTATCAAGCAGGTGTACAGCCGTTCCTGCTGACGCAAGCGCAGCCACTCGATACGCGACAAAGGCCGCGCCGGAAATTTTCCGGTGCGGCCTTTTTCATTGTTCCGATTATTCCAGCTCATCGGTATCGCTCAGCTTCACAGGCATCGTGTAGAGCGTGAGCCCGCTGGACAACGCGCAGAACAGCCACGCCACAAGGAATCCCACGGTGTACACCGCCTGGCGCGACGCCTCCACCGGGTGCCCGAAGAAACTGAGGTCGCCAGGATCCACCACCGAGAACACCACCGCCGTGGCCGCGCCACCCATCAGGAACGCCGGCCATAGCACCCACATCAGCCAGCGTAACCTCATGGGCGCCTCGCCGTCGGATCTGCCTGGCCCGCGCCTATCCTCTCCACAACCAGGCCGTGCCGGGTTGCATCGCCGACCGGCATGTCGGCATGGCTGCTAGCCAGCCAGATCGTGACGCCACAGCCGATGATTGCCAGCAACGGGCCGCTCATCAGAATCCAGGGCCATGGCTCCCTGTACCAGGGCTTTGCGGGGTGTTGGGTCATTGCGCTCTCCTGTTTGCCTGCATTCCTCGACGCCGTTCACGACAGCGTCACAGATCGCGAGGAACGATAAAACTCGTGCTTTGCCGGATATCCACCTTGCGCTGCGAATCCGTCTCGGCAGTGACCGATATCTCGATCTTGTGCGTGCCTTGCGTGGCATCGTCGATCGGCACACGAATCCGGATCGGCAGCAACCGGTTCGACGTGGGCAACAGCGCTTCGGCAGCGTGGTCGTACTCGACCGTCAGCCCCTTCAATTCGCTGCTTTGCGCCTGCACATGGATCTTCATCGGCGCCTCGGTCGCGTTGATCAACTGCAGCCGGTACACGTTCTCGATCCAGCGCCCTTCCACCTCGCGCCCGAGTGCACCGCGATCGCGAATGATGTCGACCTTGAGCGGCGTACGCATGGCCAACGACGCCACGAATCCTGCCGTCAGCGCAAGCCAGATCAGCGTGTAGACGATGGTGCGCGGCCGCAGCAGCCGCTTGCGGGCATCGGCCACCGACAGCTTCTTGCGCATGGCGTTCTCCGATGTGTATCGAATCAGCCCACGCGGATACTCCATCTTGTCCATGACCTGGTTGCATGCATCGATACATGCACCGCAGCCGATGCACTCGTATTGCAGTCCATCACGGATGTCGATGCCAGTCGGACACACCTGCACGCAGATGCTGCAGTCCACGCAGTCGCCCAGCCCTACCGCATGGTGGTCGGTCTTGCGTGAACGGCTGCCACGCGGATCGCCACGCCCGACGTCGTAGGTCACGACATAGGTGTCGCGGTCCACCATCACGCTTTGGAAACGCGCGTAGGGGCACATGTACTTGCAAACCTGCTCGCGCATGAACCCGGCGTTGCCCCACGTCGCAAACGCGTAGAACAGCATCCAGAACGCTTGCCACGGGCCGAGCGTCCAGTGCAGGACCTCGCCGCCCAGTTCGCGGATCGGCGCAAAGTAGCCGATGAACGTGAAGCCAGTCCACAGCGCGATGGCTACCCACAACGTGTGCTTGGTGGCCTTGAGCCGAATCTTGCGCAGGCTCCACGGGTCGCCATCGAGCCGGATGCGTGCGATGCGGTCGCCTTCGACCCGACGCTCGATCCACATGAATATCTCGGTGTAGACCGTCTGCGGACACGCGTAGCCGCAGAACAGCCGCCCCGCAATGGCTGTGAACAGAAACAAGGCCAGTGCCGAAATCACCAGCAGAACCGCAAGGTAGATCACGTCCTGCGGCCATAGCACGAGGCCGAAGATGTAGAACTTGCGGGCGCCGAGGTCGAACAGCACGGCCTGGCGACCATTCCATTGCAGCCAGGGCGTGCCGTAGAACACCAGTTGCGTCAGGATGACGAGCCAGACACGCCAGCTCGAAAAGGCACCCGTGACTGAACGGGGATAGATCTTGCGCCGGACTTCGTACAGCGCTTCTTCGGTAGCCTCCGACGCTGCTTTGGGCGGAGGCGCGGGCCGCCATTCGGCCTCGCGGGGTTCGCGGATCGTGGGGGGAGATTCCAGGGGCGCGTTCATTATTCAGCCCTCATGCCCCCGGGCGGACGGCGCGCGCCGTCCTTGCGCCGGGGGACGGTTTGTCATTGCCCTGCCGGTGCTGCGGGTGCGCCCGAATTCGACAGGCCCCAGATATAGGCTGTCAGCATGCGGATACGCTCGGGCGTGAGGATTTCCTCGTGCGCCGGCATATGGCCGTTGTGGCCCTTCAGGATGGCGTCGACGATCGAGCCTTCCGAACTGCCATACAGCCACACCTTGTCGGTCAGGTTCGGCGCACCCAGTGCCTGGTTGCCCTTGCCGTTCCCGCCATGGCATGCCACGCAGGTCGACTTGAACGTGCTCTCGCCACGCGATGCCCGGATCGGGTCGTAAGTCAGTCCCGACAGCGAACGCACGTATTGAGCGGTGTCGCCAGCCTGCTTCCCGTCGACGGCGCCGGCAAACGGCGGCATCATGCCGTTGCGGCCTTTCGTGATCGACTGGCGGATCGTATCGGGGTCGCCACCATAGAGCCAATCGTCATCGGTCAGGTTCGGAAAGCCCCGGCTGCCGCGCGCATCGGATCCATGACATTGCGCGCAGTAGTTCAGGAACAGCCGCTGGCCGATCTCTCGCGCATCGGGGTCCGCCGCCACCTGCTTGACGTCCATCTTCAGGTACTTGGCGTAGATCTCCTGCTGCATCTTCTCGGCGGCCTGCCGATGCGCGGCAAGTTCGTCCTGCGACGAGAATTTCAACGCACCCGCGTAGGAGCCCAGCCCCGGGTACAGCGCCAGGTAGCCCACGCTGAAAATGCACGCCAGCAGGAACATCCACATCCACCAGCGCGGCAGCGGATTGTTCAGCTCGCGCAGGTCATCGTCCCATACGTGCCCGGTATCGTCGGTGGTGCTGACGCCCTTGGGCATCTTGCGTTGAGAGAACAGCAGCCACACGCACCAGGCGATACCGATGAGCGCGATGGCAGCAATGTAGTAGCTCCAGAAATCGGAAATGAAATCGCTCATGGTTACTAATTCCGGCTTGGATTGTTATGTTCGTCCGGCAAGGCAAACGGCAGCAGCGCCGATTCCTCGTTGGCCGCCTTGCGGCCAACCGACCACGCCCACCAGCAGATGG
Organism: Cupriavidus pauculus; assembly: GCF_022179805.1. GTDB lineage: Bacteria > Pseudomonadota > Gammaproteobacteria > Burkholderiales > Burkholderiaceae > Cupriavidus > Cupriavidus pauculus_E. Next base: position 282,727 of record NZ_BPUO01000006.1, read on the forward strand.
CGAGGAACGTCAGCATCGACAGGACGGTAGCGACGGAGGTCACGATCACCATGGCATCACTCCTTCGCGGGCGCGGCGGATTGCTCTGCCGGCGCGGCCGCAGCAGGCTCGGCGGCAGGTTCCAGCCGCACGTTGCGGCGGTTCAGGCCGAGCCCCTGCAGGTACGCCACCATCGCGTCCTCCTCGGTCTTGCCCACGAGTTCTTCCGGTGCGCGCGAGATTTCGTCGTCGGTGTATGGCACACCCAGGCGCTGCAGCGCCCGCATGCGCGCCTGCACCGAATCGGTGGCCAGTTGCGTCTTTTCAAGCCACGGATACGACGGCATCACCGATTCCGGCACCACGTCGCGCGGGTTGCGCAGGTGGATGCGCTGCCAGTCGTCGGAATAACGGCCGCCGACGCGAGCCAGATCAGGACCGGTGCGCTTGGAGCCCCACAGGAACGGGTGGTCGAACACCGATTCGCCGGCCGTGGAGAAATGGCCATAGCGTTCCGTTTCGGCCTGCAGCGTACGTACCTGCTGCGAGTGGCAGCCCACGCAACCTTCGCGGATATAGATGTCGCGCCCCATCAGCCGCAGCGGCGAATATGGCGTGACGCCCGGGTCGGGCTGGGTGGTCGAATGCTGGAAGAACAGCGGCACGATCTGCACCAGACCGGCAATGCTCACCACGATGATCGTGGCGATGATCAGCCAGCCGACGTTCTTTTCCAGCGTCTCGTGCTTGAAGAAACCTTGATTCTGAGACATTGTTTGCGTCCTCGGCGGGTCAGTGGGCGGAAGCCGGCAGCGTGGCCGGAATCGGCGCGTCCACCGCTGGCTTGCCGGCGATCGTGCGGAACACGTTGTAGGCCATGATGAACATGCCACCCAGGAAACACAGGCCGCCCAGCAGACGGATCAGGTAGAACGGATACTTGGCCTTGACCGCTTCCACGAACGTGTAGGTCAGCGTGCCGTCGGGCTGCGTGGCACGCCACATCAGGCCTTCCATCACACCGGCGATCCACATCGAGGCGATGTAGAGCACCACGCCAATCGTGGCGACCCAGAAGTGCAGTTCGATCAGGCGCGTGCTGTACATCTGCTTTTCGCCGAACAGGCGCGGAATCAGGTAGTACAGCGAGCCGATGGAGATCATGGCGACCCAGCCCAGCGCGCCCGAGTGCACGTGGCCGATCGTCCAGTCCGTGTAGTGCGACAGCGCGTTCACAGTCTTGATCGACATCATCGAGCCTTCGAACGTGGCCATGCCGTAGAACGACAGCGCCACCACCAGGAACTTGAGGATCGGATCGGTACGCAGCTTGTGCCAGGCACCGGACATGGTCATGATGCCGTTGATCATCCCGCCCCACGACGGCGCGAGCAGGATCAGCGAGAACACCATGCCCAGCGACTGCGCCCAGTCCGGCAGTGCCGTGTACTGCAGGTGGTGCGGGCCCGCCCACATGTAGGTGAAATTGAGCGCCCAGAAGTGAACGATCGACAGGCGATAGGAGTAGATCGGGCGTTCGGCCTGCTTGGGGATGAAGTAGTACATCATGCCCAGGAAGCTCGTGGTCAGGAAGAAGCCCACGGCGTTATGGCCGTACCACCACTGGATCATGGCGTCCTGCACGCCCGCATACGCCGAGTACGACTTCCACATCGACGCCGGCATCTCGATGTTGTTGACGATGTGCAGAATCGCGATGGTCAGGATGTACGCGCCGAAGAACCAGTTGGCCACGTAGATATGGCGCGTCTTGCGCTTGACGATCGTGCCGAAGAAGACAATGGCGTAGGCCACCCAGACCAGCGTGATCAGGATGTCGATCGGCCATTCGAGCTCGGCATACTCCTTGGAACTCGTGATGCCCATCGGCAGCGTGATGGCCGCTGCCACGATGACGATCTGCCAGCCCCAGAACGTGAAGGCCGCGAGCGGGCCGCAAAACAGGCGTGCCTGGCAGGTACGCTGCACCACGTAGTACGACGTGGCGAACAGCGCGCTGCCGCCAAACGCGAAGATCACCGCGTTGGTGTGCAGCGGGCGCAGTCGGCCGAACGACAGCCACGGCGTGTTGAAATTCAGATCCGGCCAGATCAGTTGCGCCGCAAGCAGAACGCCTACGGCCATGCCGACGATACCCCAGACCACAGTCATGACGGCAAATTGCCGCACGACGCCGTAGTTGAAGGTGTCGACGCGTGGAGACGCGGTGGTGACAGCCATTCAGACCCCCAAGCTAAGTAAGAATAAACCTATTGACTGTGTGACTTTAGAAAAACAACCGGGCTGCCGCGTTGACTTGAATCAATCCTTGCGCACCAAGCACGAACTGTTTTTCCGAGGCAATGTCAGTAGCGCCCACACGCGACGTCCGCTATGCACTCGCTACGTAGGTTCCGGACCTTGCGGCTTGTCGTTATCGAGCAGAATGGCTTCGCCAGGCCGGTCCAAGTCGTCGTACTGCCCTGCCTGCAACGCCCACCACAGCACCCCTGCGATCAACGCCACCAGGACCAGGCTCATCGGCACCAGCAGATAGAGCGTTTCCATTTACCGCTCCCGAGACGGCTGTTGCCGCGCCGCCCCCTTGACGCGCAGCAGCCGCCATGCGTTGGCCACCACCAGCAATGAGGACACCGACATGCCAATGCCCGCCATCCACGCCGTCACATGGCCCGTGGCGGCCAGCGGAATGGCCACGACGTTGTAGGCAAACGCCCAGCCCAGGTTCTGCCGCACCACCCGGCGCGCGCGCCGCGCGGTGGCAACGGCAGTGGCAATCTCGGCTATGCCGCCGTGCGTCAGCACGGCATCGGCCCCGGCCTGCGCGAGCGGCGCACCGCTGCCGATGGCGATCGACACCTGCGCTTGCGCCAGCACCGGGGCATCGTTGATACCGTCGCCCACGGCCAGCACGACCGCCCCATCGCGTTGCAGAGCCGCCACGTAGTCGCGCTTGCCCTCCGGCGTCACGGCGCCGACGGCAGTCGTCATGCCGAAGCGGTCCGCCCACCAGCGCACTGCCGCCTCGCCATCGCCTGAAACCAGATGGCAGCGAACGCCGAGCGAGGCAAGCTGGCGCAGCAGTACAGGGGTCTGGGCGCGTTCGATATCGGCCAGTTGGAAACAAGCAAGGAAGCCGGCGGCGTCGCCCAGCCATACCTGGGTGGCGCCGGGATGAGTTTCGTGGCCATGCGCCACCGGACCCGGGTGCGCCGCCAGCGCGGCCACGAACTCGCGGCGCCCCAGTCGAAACCGGCGGCCTTCGACTTCCGCCTCGAGGCCTTGCCCGGGCACGTTGCGCAGGTCGGTTGCCGTGGGCGCTTCGTCAGCGCCGCCAAGGTCGCCGAGATCGCCGAGGGCTCGGGCGATCGGATGCTCGCCACCTCGCTCCATGGCAGCGGCCACGCGCCGGCAGTCCCACGCATCGAGCGCGCCGAATGTCTGGGTCGATGCCAGCGCGAAGCGTCCTTCGGTCAGCGTGCCGGTTTTGTCTAGAACGACGTCTGTCACGCGGGACAGCGCCTCCAGCGCATGCGCACGCGTCAGCAACACGCCCCGGCGCGACAGCGCGGCGCCAGCGGCCGCCAGCGCGGCGGGTGTGGCCAGCGACAATGCGCAAGGGCAACTCACCACCAGCACCGCCACCGTGACCAGCAGCGCGCGCGACGGATCGAGCCATAGCGCCCAGACGATGCCAGTGACCACGGCCATCAAGAGCAGCGTGCCGACGAACCAGCCGGCCACGCGATCCGCCAGTTGGGCGAGCCTGGGCTTGTCCGCCAGTGCGCGATCGAGTACGGCCACGATTTCCGCCAGCCGGGTCTGCGCGCCAATCCGGTCGATACGCACTTCCAGCGGACTGGCTGCGTTGAAGCAGCCCGCCAGCACGCTGTCGCCTGCCGCGCGCTTCACCGGACGCGCCTCGCCCGTCAGCATCGATTCGTCGAGTTCGCTGGCGCCAGCCAGTACCACGCCGTCGGCCGGCACGATTTCGCCCGCCTTGACCCGGATACGGTCACCGGGCTGCAGGCGCGCCACCGGCACCCGCTCGCCTGCCCCGCCGGCCTGCGCCAGGCGCTCGCAGGTCGCGGGCAACTGCCGCGCCAGCATCTCTGCCCCGCTGCGCGATGCCTGGCGAACGTACAGTTCCAGGTAGCGCGCCAGCAGCAGGAACGCCACGAACATCGTCACAGAGTCGAAATAGACCTCGCCGACGCCGCGCACGGTGGCGACAGCGCTGGCCAGGAAGCCCGCCACGATGCCGATGGCGACCGGCACATCCATACCCATATGGCGCTGGCGCAACGACCGCCACGCGCCCGCGAAGATCGGCCAGGCGGAATAAAGAACGACCGGAATGGTCAGCGCGAAGCTGGCCCAGCGCATCAATTGCAACTGGCCAGGATCAATCGTGGCTTCATGGGTGTAGAGCGGCCACGCGTACATCATGACCTGCATCATGCCCAGCATGGCCACGGCCATGCGCATCAGCAGGCTGCGCCGCTCCCGTCGGTCCTGCTGGTCGGAGCGCGATACCTCGAACGGCCATGCCTCGTAGCCGATATCGGCCAGGCTGGCCAGCAGATCGGCGACGCCCTGCGAAGCGACCTGCCAGCGCACGACCACGCGGCGCGTGGCCACATTGGCCACCACCGACTCCACGCCTTCCAGCCGGGCCAGATGCTGCTCGATCAGCCAGGCACACGCCGCGCAGCGGATATTCTCGGGCGCCAGCGTCACCTCGGCGCGGCGATCGTCCAGCACGCGCACGAACTGGCTGCGCAATTCAGGGGTGTCGTAGGCCGTCCAGACTGGGGCGGCTTCGCGCCGTGCCTCGGCATCGATCGGGCGCGCAAAGCGCGTGACATCGCCATACAGATGACCGAAGCCTGCGGCGTGGAGGGTCTGCGCCAGGGTCTGGCAACCGCCGCAGCAGAATGCGCGCGATTGCCCGTCGATCCGCGCGACGAACGGCGCGGCGCCCTTGAATGGCTGACCGCAATGAAAACAATCGGTGGAAGAATCTGATGGAGACGCCGGCGGCTGCCCGACAGACGGGGCGGCGGATGCAGCGGAGGCGGCGGGTCTGGCTGGTGCCAGGGGCGGCGCTAGGGGGGCGGAAGTCAGAGACGGCATGGCGCGCTTTTTTTACCCAGTGGATACTAGGTAACTCAGGCGCGCGCCGCCTTGACTCAGGTCAAACTTGAAGGAAGGACGTCAGAATCGTCCCGCCAGGTATCCGGCACGCAACAGAAGATTGCCGGATACGACTGACATCCGGGCCAATCAGGTCAGCGAGGTGTCCATCACCCGGCGTTCCGATTCCAGATACTCGCGCGACTGCATCTCGATGATGCGCGACACGGTCCGGTGGAACTCGTTGGCCATTTGCCCTTCGTTATAGAGCTCGTCGGCCGGCACTTCGGCCGAAATCAGCAGCTTGACCTTGTGGTCGTAGAACACGTCGATCAGCCACGTGAAGCGGCGGGCCTCCGACGACATCCGGGGCGTCATCTTCGGGACGTCGGAGAGAATCACCGTATGGAACTGCGAGGCAATCTCAAGGTAGTCGTTCTGCGAGCGCGGGCCGCCACACAGCGTGGCGAAATCGAACCAGACCACCCCGTTGGCCTTGCGCAGCGCCTTGATCTCGCGATGCTCGATATGGAGGATCGGCGATTCGTCAGCGGTGCCCGCAATCCCCACGAACGCGTCGCGCAGTGCGGCGCTGGCCTCGCGGCCCAACGGGGTATGGTAAGCCTGCACCTGCTCCAGGGCGCGCTTGCGGTAGTCGATGCCGGCGTCCACGTTCAGTACGTCGAGCTTGGTCTGCAGCAGCTCGATGGCCGGCAGCACGCGGTCACGGTGCAGGCCGTCCGGATACAGCAGGTCCGGGCGATAGTTCGACGTCATCACGAACTGCACGCCGTTGTCGAACAACTGCTGCAGCAGCCGGTGCAGGATCATGGCATCCGCCACGTCGCTGACGTGGAACTCGTCGAAGCAGATCAGGCGGAAACGGCGCGCGATGCGTTTGGCCAGCTCGTCGAGCGGATCGGGGCGGCCCCGCAGCTCTTCGAGTTCGCGGTGCACCTCGCGCATGAATTCATGGAAATGGAGCCGTGTCTTGCGTACCACGGGCACGCAGGAATAGAAGCTGTCCATCAGGAACGACTTGCCGCGCCCCACCCCACCCCACATGTAGACGCCCTTGGGCACGTCGGGATGCACCAGAAACTTCTTCAGCGCGTTGTTGCGGCGGCTCTTGTACGCCACCCACTCGTCATAGCATTGCTGCAGCCGCGCCACGGCGCGCAGTTGCGCCTCGTCGGACTGATAGCCGCGCTGCTTGAGCTCGTGGTCGTAAAACTCGGTGACGTTCATGTCGGGGGCCTGGCGGAAATACGGGGTGCTGCAAGCGAAAACGGCGCGCCGCGAAAATCACGCGGCGCGCCGGTGTTCACCAAGCGGTGAACTGGGGTATTACATGTTCAGCTGACGCTTGTCGACGGCCAGCGCGGCTTCGCGCATGACTTCCGACATCGACGGGTGCGGGTGGCAAACGCGAGCGACGTCTTCGCTTGCCGCCTTGAACTCCATCGCCACCACGGCTTCGGCGATCAGGTCCGAAGCATTGGCCGCCACGATGTGCACGCCCAGGATCTCGTCGGTCTTGGCATCGGCCAGCATCTTCACGAAGCCGTCCGACGCGCCCATGCCCAGTGCACGGCCGTTGGCCATGAACGGGAACTGGCCCGACTTGTACTCGCGGCCTTCGGCCTTGAGCTGCTGCTCGGTCTTGCCCACCCAGGCGATTTCCGGGAACGTGTAGATGACCCACGGTACCGTGTTGAAATCGATGTGCGGCTTCTGGCCAACGATACGCTCGGCCACGGCCACGCCTTCGTCCTCGGCCTTGTGCGCCAGCATCGGGCCACGCACCACGTCGCCAATTGCCCAGATGCCCGGCACCTTGGTCTGGCAGTGGTCATCCACCTCGATGAAGCCGCGCTGGTCCACGCCCAGGCCAACTGCTTCCAGGCCCAGGTTGTCGGTGTTCGGCACGCGGCCCACCGACACGATCAGGCGATCGACTTCCAGCGTCTGGTCCTTGCCGTCCTTGTCGGTGTAGGCAACGGTGACGTTGTCCTTGCCGGTCTTGACTTCGTTGACCTTCACGCCCAGGTTGAACTTCAGGCCCTGCTTGGTCAGCAGCTTCTGCGCTTCCTTGGCCACGCCATCATCGGCGGCGCCCAGGAATGCGGGCAGCGCTTCCAGCACGGTCACGTCGGCACCCAGACGGCGCCACACCGAACCCAGCTCCAGGCCGATCACGCCGGCGCCGATCACGCCCAGCTTCTTGGGCACCGAGTCGTACTTCAGGGCGCCTTCGTTGTCGCTGATCAGCTTGTTGTCGACGGCGATACCCGGCAGATGGCGAGCCTTCGAACCGGTGGCGATGATGACCTGCTTGGCGGTCAGCGTTTCGCCGTTCACTTCGACCTGGAAGCCTTCGGCTGCCTTGCCGGCGAACTTGCCGTAGCCCTTGAACAGGGTCACCTTGTTCTTGCGGAACAGGAATTCGATACCCTTCGTCATCTTGCCGACGATATCGTCCTTGCGCTTGAGCATCTTGGCCACGTCGACCTTGACGTCGCCCACGGTGATGCCGTGGTCAGCCAGGTGGTGCGAGGCGTTCTCGAATTCTTCCGAGGAAGCCAGCAGTGCCTTGGACGGGATGCAGCCCACGTTCAGGCAGGTACCACCCAGGCGTGCCTCGCCCTTCGGGTCGTCATAGGCGTTGCCTTCCAGGCAGGCCACGTTCAGGCCCAGCTGGGCAGCACGAATGGCGGCGATGTAGCCGCCGGGGCCGGCGCCGATCACCAGCACGTCGAATTGTTTGCTCATGGGAAATTTCTCTTTGGCACGTCATGCCCGCGCACTGGCGGACATCCGGCGGCATCGTGCGTACGATGCGCTCGCCGGGTCCCCGCGCCGGAGCGCGGGGACGACGACAAACGGAAGACGGATTGTCTGTCTGGGGACAGGACCGTATTACAGGTCCAGCAGCAGGCGGGCCGGATCTTCCAGCGCTTCCTTCATGGCCACCAGGCCCAGGACGGCTTCGCGGCCGTCGATGATACGGTGGTCATAGGACATGGCCAGGTAGTTCATCGGACGGATCACGATCTGACCGTCTTCCACCACGGCGCGGTCCTTCGTGGCGTGCACGCCCAGGATGGCCGATTGCGGCGGGTTGATGATCGGGGTCGACAGCATCGAACCGAACGTACCGCCGTTCGAGATCGAGAACGTACCGCCGGTCAGCTCTTCCAGCGACAGCTTGCCGTCGCGGGCCTTGGCGCCGAATTCAGCGATCTTCTTCTCGATGTCGGCCAGGCTCATCTGGTCGGCGTTGCGCAGGATCGGCACCACCAGGCCACGCGGCGAGCCAACGGCGATACCGATGTCGAAGTAGCCGTGGTACAGGATGTCGTTGCCGTCGACCGAAGCGTTGATGATCGGGTACTTCTTCAGCGCGTGCACGGCGGCCTTCACGAAGAACGACATGAAGCCCAGCTTCACGCCATGTTCCTTCTCGAAGCGATCCTTGTACTTGTTACGCAGATCCATGACCGGCTTCATGTTCACTTCGTTGAACGTGGTCAGGATGGCGTTGGTCGATTGCGACTGGATCAGGCGCTCGGCGATACGGGCACGCAGGCGGCTCATCGGCACGCGCTCTTCCGGGCGGTCGCCCAGCGCGGCAAAGTCAACCTGGGCCGACACTTGCTGCAGAGCCGGCTTGGCGGCGGCGGGAGCCGGCGCAGCCTTGGCGGCCGGTGCCGGAGCCGAACCAGCGGCCAGCACGTCGCCCTTGGTGATGCGGCCATCCTTGCCGGTGCCAGCCACTTGCGAGGCCGACAGACCACCTTCGGCCATCAGCTTGGCAGCCGACGGCATGGCCACGGCGCCAGCAGCGGCGGGAGCGGCAGCCGGGGCAGCGGCCGGTGCGGCGGCTGCAGGAGCCGGTGCGGCTGCGGCCGGAGCGGCGGCGCCAGCGGTGGCTTCGGTGTCGATCTTGGCGATGATTTCATCGGCCACTACGGTGTCACCGTCGTTCTTGATGATCTGCGACAGCACGCCAGCCGACGGGGCCGGCACTTCCAGCACAACCTTGTCCGTTTCGATTTCGATCAGGATTTCGTCCTGAGCAACGGCTTCGCCCGGCTTCTTCTTCCAGTTCAGCATGGTCGCTTCGGCGACCGATTCAGACAGTTGCGGAACCTTGACGTCAACAATAGCCATGGTTTGGTAATTCCTCGATGTATGCGTGTTTCGTTTTCAGGCAGGTAGCCCCACGACGCGCATCCCTGTGCGCTGCCGTGGGGTACCAACGAATTACTTGGTCAGAACAAAGCCCTTGAGCTTGGAGAACGCGGCTTCCAGCAGCGCCTTCTGTTGCTCGTTGTGCTTTGCGTAGTAGCCCACCGCCGGCGAAGCCGAGGCGGGGCGACCGGCATAACCGAGCTTCTGGCCTTCCGTCATGTTTTCCATGATGTAGTGCTGCACGAAGAACCAGGCACCCTGGTTCTGCGGTTCGTCCTGGCACCACACGATTTCGGTCGCGCCGGGGTACTTCTTGAGTTCCGCGGCAACAGCCTTGTGCGGGAACGGGTACAGCTGTTCCAGACGGATGATCGCGGTATCGCCCGCCTCGCGTTCCTTGCGCGTGTTGACCAGGTCATAGTAGACCTTGCCCGAGCACATGATCACGCGCTTGACCTTGCTGGCGTTCAGTTCCTCGTGATCGGGGATCACGGTCTCGAAATGGCCCTTGGCCAGATCGGACAGCGGCGACACGGCGTCCTTGTTACGCAGCAGCGACTTCGGCGTCATGATCACCAGCGGCTTGCGGAACAGACGGATCATCTGGCGACGCAGCAGGTGGAAGATCTGTGCCGGCGTGGTCGGCTGAACCACTTGCATGTTGTGGTCGGCGCAAAGCTGCAGGAAACGCTCGATACGGGCCGAGCTGTGTTCCGGACCCTGGCCTTCGTAGCCGTGCGGCAGCATCATCGTCAGGCCCGAGGCGCGGCCCCACTTCACTTCACCCGACGAGATGAACTGGTCGATCACCACCTGGGCGCCGTTGACGAAGTCGCCGAACTGGGCTTCCCAGATCACCAGCGCGTTCGGTTCGGCGGTCGAGTAGCCGTATTCGAAGCCGAGCACGGCTTCTTCGGACAGCACCGAGTCGATCACCATGAACGGCGCCTGGTTGTCAGACACGTTCTGCAGCGGCACGTACGAGCCGGCATCCCAGCGCTCGCGCGCCTGGTCATGCAGCACCGAGTGACGGTGGGTGAAGGTACCGCGGCCAGCATCCTGGCCGGTGATACGCACCGGGTAGCCCGAAGCAACCAGCGAGGCGAAGGCCAGGTGTTCACCCATGCCCCAATCCAGCATCTGCTCGCCACGGCCCATGTTGGCGCGGTCCTTGATGACCTTTTCCACCAGCGGGTGCAGCTTGACGTGCTCGGGGATCGTGGTGATCCGCTCGGCCAGGCGCTTCAGTTCCGTGACGGGAACGGCCGTGTCGGCGGCGTCGGTCCACTTGCGGTTCAGGAACGGCATCCAGTCGACGGCGAACTTGTTCTTGAAGTTCGACAGGACCGGGTCGGCCGTGTGCTTGCCGGCGTCCATGGCTGCACGGTATTCCTTGACCTTCTCGTCGCCGAATTCCGCGCCAACCAGGTTTTGCGCCGCCAGCTTGTCGGCGTACAGCTTGCGCGTACCCGGGTGCTGGCCAATCTTCTTGTACATCAGCGGCTGCGTCACAGCCGGGGTGTCCTGCTCGTTGTGGCCCAGCTTGCGGAAGCAGATGATGTCGACCACGACGTCCTTGTTGAATTCCATGCGGAAGTCAACGGCCAGCTGCATGGCGTACACCACGGCTTCGGGATCGTCGCCGTTCACGTGCAGGACCGGCGCTTCGATCATCTTGACCACGTCGGTGCAATACAGCGTCGAACGGGCGTCGCGCGGGTCCGAGGTGGTGAAGCCGATCTGGTTGTTGATGACGATGTGCATCGTGCCGCCCGTGCCGTAGCCACGGGTCTGCGCGAGGTTCAGCGTTTCCATCACAACGCCCTGGCCGGCAAATGCCGCGTCGCCGTGCACTTGCACCGGCAGCACTTCCTTGTGGCCAGCGTCGCCGCGGCGTTCCTGGCGCGCCTTCGACGAGCCTTCCACCACCGGGTTGACGATTTCCAGGTGCGACGGGTTGAACGCGAGCGACAGGTGAACCGGGCCGCCTTCGGTCGAGACATCGCTCGAGAAGCCCTTGTGGTACTTCACGTCACCGGCCGGCAGGTCGTCAACGTGCTTGCCTTCGAATTCGGCGAACAGGTCAGCCGGCATCTTGCCCAGCGTGTTGACCAGCACGTTCAGACGGCCGCGGTGGGCCATGCCGATCACGATTTCCTGCACGCCCTTGGCGCCGCTGTGCTGGATCAGTTCGTCCATCGCGGCGATGAAGCTTTCGCCGCCTTCCAGCGAGAAGCGCTTCTGGCCAACGTACTTCGTATGGAGGAAGCGCTCCAGGCCTTCGGCCGCGGTCAGGCGGTCGAGGATGTGCTTCTTCTTCTCCAGCGTGAACACGGGCTTGGAACGCGTGGTTTCCAGGCGTTCCTGCCACCAGCGCTTCTGCGCCTGGTCGCTCACGTACATGAACTCGGCGCCGATGGTGCCGCAGTAGGTCTCGCGCAGGTTATTGAGCAGCTCGCGCAGGCTCATCGACTCCTTGCCGAAATACGTGTTGCTGGCATTGAAGACGATGTCGAGATCGGCCTCGGAGAAACCGTAGAACGCCGGATCCAGGTCAGGCAGGGGCGGACGCTCCTGGCGCTTCAGCGGATCGAGGTCAGCCCAGTGCGTGCCAATGTTGCGGTAAGCGGCGATCAGCTGCGTGGCAGCGACGCGCTTGCGGCCCATATCGGAATCGGCCGAGGCAACAATGGTCTTGATGGGGCCCTGCTTGGCGCGCTCGGCAAACGAGGCGACGATCGGTGCGTGGGGGATATCGCGGGCGTTGGAACCATCCACAGCCGGGACATTCTGCATCGCGTCGAAATACGCGCGCCAGTTGTCGGGAACCGAGCTGGGATTCTGGAGATAGGCCTCGTACAGCTCTTCCACATAGGGGGCGTTGCCGCCGAAGAGGTACGAATTGCTTTGATACTGCTGCATCATGGGGCGCTCACTATTCTCCGGGTATGCCGGAGTTAAGCGGGTTCATCAACCTTCCGCGACACGGCCTGACCGGTTAGCGGATTGCAAACAACTCTTGGGGGTCCTGCGGTTACCACCTTGAACGAACGGCACCCGGGGGTGCCGTTTGTCTTCGGTCTCGCCGCCAGACCCAAAAGGGCAAGTTGTGCGGGAAGGACCTAAGTCTTCACTCGCGGAGCATAGCACGTAATCCCTAAAACAGTGGGGACTTTTCGTGATGCAAAATCGAGACAGTTTGTCCAGGATCGATTACGTTATTTTCCCGGGGGAATCAGGTCGACCGCATCGGTGATCAGCCCGTCGAGGCCCCATGCCAGCAGCTCACTTGCCCGGGCCGGATCGTTGACCGTGTAGCACAGCACCTTGAACCCGGCCGCGTGCGCGTCGGCGATAACCTTGGCGTCGAGCTCCCGGTGGTTGGCATCGAGCGCCACGCAGTCCAGGCGCCGGAGCCGGTCCAGCCAGTCTGCCGGCAGCTTGTCCAGCAGCAGCGCGCGCGGCAGGTCCGGCGCGGCCAGCCGGGCGGCTTCGAGCGCCACTTCCGAGAACGACGACAGCAGCGGCGGCACTGCCGCGCCCCTCCAGAGGACAAGTGCATCAAGCGCCACAGCGGCACCGGTACGGTATTCGGCACCCGGCACCGGCTTGATCTCGATGTTGACGTGGAAATCGTTCGCCTGCGTGTAGCGGGCGATGGTCGCCAGGGTGGGAATGGGTTCGCCCGCGAACGCCGGGCCGTGCCAGCTCCCAGCATCCAGGGCCGCCAGTTCGCCCAGCGTCAGCGCATCGACGCGTCCGTGGCCCGACGTCGTGCGGTCCAGCGTGGCGTCGTGCATCAGCACCGACTTGCCGTCGCCGGACAGCTTCACGTCGAACTCGAACATCCGGTAGCCGAACGACGCCCCGTGCCGGAACGCCGCCAGGGTGTTCTCGGGCGCCAGCTTGCCGGCGCCACGGTGCGCGATATGGCGCGGATACCGCCAGTCGGTCGGCTTCATGCCAGCGCCTCGATCCGCTTGCCGTGCTGCATGTCGAAGAAATGCAGGTGTTCGGCCGATGTCGTGATCGGCAGACGGTCGCCGGCGCGCACCGGCATGTGGCTGTCCAGGCGAACCACGATCGGCTGGCCGCCCAGCGTGCCGTACGCGAACGAGTCGGCGCCCAGCGCTTCCACCACGCGCACATCGATCTCTGCAATGGCCTCGTGCGCGGCGCACGGTTCGATATGCTCGGGTCGCAGGCCCATCAGCGCCTGTTCCGGCAGATGCAGCCCCATCGGCAGATGGCCCAGCGTAGCAGTGGCCTGCCCGTCCTTGGCCACCACGCGCATCTGCGCGTCTCCGCCGTTGGCGCCCTGCCCCGCGCCGTTGCGCGTCACCGGCACTAGGTTCATCGGCGGCGAGCCGATGAAGCCGGCCACGAACGTGCTGGCCGGGCGCGAATAGACTTCCAGCGGCGTGCCGATCTGTTCGACGCGTCCGCCGTTGAGCACCATCATGCGGTCTGCCAGCGTCATCGCCTCCACCTGGTCGTGGGTCACGTACAGGCTCGTGGTGTTCAGCCGGCGATGCAGGTCCTTCAGTTCCAGGCGCATCTGCACGCGCAGCTTGGCGTCGAGGTTCGACAGTGGTTCGTCGAACAGGAATACGGCAGGCTCGCGCACGATGGCGCGGCCCATGGCCACGCGCTGGCGCTGGCCTCCGGACAACGCGCGCGGCTTGCGCTCCAGCAGCGGCGCCAGCTCCAGGATGCCGGCCGCGTGCTTCACGCGCTGGTCGATCTCGGCCTTGGACATGCCGCGGATCTTGAGCCCGTACGCCATGTTGTCGTAGACGCTCATGTGCGGATACAGCGCGTAGTTCTGGAACACCATCGCGATGTCGCGCTCGGCCGGCTCCAGGTCGTTGACGACCTTCTCGCCGATGTGCACCTCACCGCCGGTAATGGTTTCCAGCCCCGCCACCATGCGCAGCAGTGTGGACTTGCCGCAGCCGGACGGGCCGACGATCACGATGAACTCGCCGTCGGTGATTTCCATGTCGATGCCGTGCACCACCTGGGTGCCGCCAGCATAGGTCTTCTGTACGTTGCGAAGGGATAGCTTTGCCATGGTCTTATTTTTCCGTTTCCACCAGGCCCTTGACGAACCAGCGTTGCATGAGCACGACCACCACGGCCGGCGGAATCATCGCCAGCATGACCGTGGCCATTACCAGGTTCCAGTCGGTGGCGGCGTCGCCAGACCGGGAGATCATTTGCGTCACGCCCACCACCACGGGCGTCATCGACTTCTGCGTGGTGATCAGCAGCGGCCACAGGTACTGGTTCCAGCCGTAGATGAACTGGATCACGAACAGCGCGGCGATGCTGGTGCGCGACAGCGGCAGCACCACGTCCCAGAAGAACCGCAGCGGGCCGGCCCCGTCGATGCGCGCCGCCTCGGCCAGTTCGTCCGGAATGGTCAGGAAGAACTGCCGGAACAGGAACGTGGCGGTGGCCGACGCGATGATCGGGATGGTCAGGCCGAAGTAGCTGTCCAGCAGGCCCAGGTCCGACACCACCTTGTAGGTGGGCAGAATGCGCACTTCCACCGGCAGCATCAGCGTGATGAAGATCATCCAGAAGAAGAACTTGCGCAGCGGAAAGCGGAAATAGACGATCGCGAAGGCCGATATGATCGAGATCGCGATCTTGCCCAGCGCGATGCCCAGCGCCATGATCAGGCTGTTCTTCATCATGGTGGAAACCGGCGATGCAGCCTCCCCCACGCCGTGGAACAGCACCGTGCGATAGTTCTCGATCAGGTGTCCGCCCGGGATCAGTGTCATCGGCGCGTCCAGGACCTGCTCGGCCGTCAGCGTCGACGCCACGAAGGTCAGATACACCGGAAATGCCACGATTGCGATGCCGACGATCAGCACCAGATGGGTAATGAAGTCCAATACGGGACGACGTTCTACCATTGCCTGTCTCCTCTCAATACTGGACCTTGCGTTCCACGAAGCGGAACTGCACCACGGTCAGCGCGATCACAATCACCATCAGCACCACCGACTGTGCCGCCGAGCCGCCGATATCCATGCCACGGAAGCCGTCATGGAACACCTTGTACACGAGCGTATTGGTCGAATTGAACGGGCCGCCGTGCGTCACCGCGTCGATGATCGCGAAGGTATCGAAGAATGCGTACACCACGTTGATCACCAGCAGGAAGAACGTGGTGGGCGACAGCAGCGGGAATACGATGGACCAGAACCGCTTCCACGGGCCGGCGCCGTCGATGGCGGCGGCTTCGATCAGCGATTTCGGAATGCTCTGCAGGCCGGCCAGGAAGAACAGGAAGTTGTAGCTCACCTGCTTCCACGCCGCGGCCAGCACCACCAGCGCCAGCGCCTGGTTGCCGTTGAGCAGGAAGTTCCAGTCCACGCCCATCTTGCGCAGCGCGTACGACACCACGCCCAGCGTCGGGTTGAACATGAACATCCACAGCACGCCGGCCACGGCGGGCGCCACGGCATACGGCCAGATCAGCAATGTCTTGTAGCCGGTGGCCGCACGGACCACACGATCGGCAAAGTACGCCAGCAGCAACGCCACCGACAAGCCAACCACGGTCACGCCGACAGCGAAGATCGCGGTGACCTGGAACGATTCGATATAGCTGGCATCTTTCCACAGGGCCACGAAGTTATCGAGGCCCACGAAATCAAGGTTGATGCCGAAGGCATCCTGCTGCAGCAACGACTGCCACAACGCCTGCCCGGCGGGCAGGAAGAAAAAGATCAACGTAATGACAATCTGCGGAAACACCAGCAGATATGGCAACCACGGTGACCGGAATACGACGCGCTTTTCCATGGTCGGGATCCCGCTCCATCACTGGACAATTCTGACTAACGCAAACGGGCGACGGTTGTGCCGCCGCCCGCTGCAGTCCTGCAATGCAGGAAACTTATTCCTTCACGGTCTTCTGGAAGCGCTCGAGCTGTTCGTTGCCGCGCGCGATGGCCGCGTCCAGCGCTGCCTTCGGTTCCTTCTTGCCGGCCCACACCGATTCGAGTTCCTCGTCGATGATGGTACGGATCTGCACCAGGTTGCCCAGGCGCACACCGCGCGACTTGTCGGTGGTCTTCACGACCATCTGCTCGACCGACACCTCGGCGCCGGGGTTCTTGTCGTAGTAGCCCGACTTCTTGGTCAGCTCATACGCGGCCATGGTGACCGGCAGGTAGCCGGTGGCCTGGTGCCAGTCCGACTGGATCTCGGGCTGCGACAGGAACGTGAAGAACTTGGCCACGCCCTTGTACTCCTCGGCCTTCTTGCCGCTCATCACCCACAGCGATGCGCCGCCGATGATGGTGTTCTGCGGCGCGCCCTGCACGTCCGGGTAGTACGGCAGTTGCGAAACACCAAACTGGAACTTGGCGTTCTTGCGAACGTTGGCCAGCGACGCCGACGAACCCGTGAACATCGCGCATTCGCCGTTATAGAACTTGGCCTGCGACTCTGCCTTGCGGCCGCCGTAGCTGAAATAGCCCTTCTTGACCATGTCCTGCAGGTTCGTGATGTGCTTCACGTGCAGCGGGCTGTTGAACACCAGGCGCGCATCGGTGCCGCCAAAGCCGTTGTTCTTGCTGGCGAACAGCGTGTTGTGCCAGGCCGAGAAGCTTTCCAGGTGCACCCAGCTCTGCCAGTCGGTGGTGTAGGCGCAGCTCATGCCCGACGCCTTGAGCTTGGCCGAGTACTGCATCACCTCGGGCCACGTCTTCGGCGGCGCCGACAGGCCGGCCTTCTTGAAGGCGTCCTTGTTGTAGTACATGACCGTCGTCGAGCTGTTGAACGGGAACGACAGCATCTCGCCCTTCGACGACGTGTAGTAACCCGCCACGGCCGGGATGTAGGCCTTCTGGTCGAACTTCTCGCCGGCTTCCTTCATCACGACCGATACCGGCTTGATGGCGCCCTTGGCGCTCATCATCGTGGCGGTGCCCACTTCGAACACCTGCAGGATGGCCGGGGCGCCGCCCGCGCGGAAGGCCGCGATGCCGGCGGCCATGGTCTCGTCGTAGTTACCCTTGTTCACCGGCACGATCTTGTATTCGGACTGGCTGGCGTTGAACTTGTTGGCGATCTCGTTGACCTTGTCGTTCAGCGCGCCCGCCATGGCGTGCCACCACTGGATCTCGACGGCCGCATGGGCCGTGCCGGCAAAGGCCAGGCTGGCCGCTGCGGCCAGTTTCAAAGCAAAACGCGGGAAGGACATGGGCAATTCTCCTTAGGCTGTTCGGTCAGACCATTTTTTTGAAAAAGCGACCGACTGTATGCATTTTTTGTGACAGGCATGTTACGCCGCTCTTTTGTCACCGAACAGCGGGCAAACCCGGCCTTGCGCATGAGAATGTTGCAGCATATTGACGACAGGCAATTGGCTCCCCCGGTAGCAAGGCCCGGGACTACAATGCCCCGCCATGACAGTACCGACTTCCTTCTCCGCCCTGCCCGACAGCGCGCTGCGCCGGGTGCGCGGCATCCTGACCGATATCGACGGCACCCTGACCACCGACGGCCAGCTGCCCGCCGCCACCTACATGGCGCTGGATCGCCTGAAACGCGCCGGCTTGCACGTGATTCCCGTGACCGGCCGCTGCATCGCCTGGGCTGAAATCCTTACCCGGCTGTGGCCCGTGGACGCGATCATCGGGGAAAACGGCGCGTTCTACTCACATCTGGTTGACAACAAGCTGGTCACCCGCTTTCTGGACGACGCCGCCACGCGCGAAGCAAATCTGTTCCGCATTCACGCGCTGGGCCAGGAAATCCTGCGTGAAGTGCCCGGCTGCGCGCTGGCCTCGGACCAGGCGTGGCATGCGGCGGACCTGGCGATCGACCATGCCGAGGACGTGGCGCCGCTGCGGCAGGCCGCCGTGGACCGCATCGTGGCACTGATGCGTGGCGCGGGCATGACGGCCACCGTCAGTTCGATCCATGTCAACGGCTGGTTCGGCCATCACGACAAGCTGTCGATGAGCCGGCTTTGTGTAGAGGAATTGCTCGGGGCCGACATCGACGCCCAGCGCGACGAATGGCTGTTCATTGGCGATTCGGCCAATGACGTGGCGATGTTCGGCCACTTCCCACTGTCGGTGGGCGTGGCCAACGTGCGCGACATCCTCGACAAGCTGCCGATGAAGCCGGCGTACATCACCGAGGCCGCGGGCGGAGAAGGTTTCGCCGAGATGGCCGAGCGGCTGCTGGCTATCCGGCAGCCATGAAAAAGCCCGCCTTGCCGCGTTGCTGCGGAAAGGCGGGCTCTCAAGACGGTTGGCACCGGGGTGCCGCCGCGATCAGGCTACCGGCTGGATCGGATCGACGTCCATGTCGGCCGCCGGGGCTTCCGGTTCTGCAGCCGGCGCCAAGGCACGGGCCGCATGCAGGTTGCCTTGCGAGCTGACGCGATAGCCTTCGCCGGCCTTGACGCCGCTTTCGGTATAGACGAACTCGCGCGTCTGCGTGTCGATGTCCAGTTGGGCTTCCGTGCCAGTCTCCGGATCGGTGAACGCGAAGTGCGCCACGCGTCGGTCGTGCCCCGGTGTTCGAGTACGCGACCCTGCGCTTCCAGATCCGATGTCAGTTGCACATCGGCAGTGTTGCTCAACATATCGACCGAGACCCCCGCCAACACCGCGTGGTCCCAGTTTTCGGCATTGCCTGCCTCGACGGTCAACGGTGCGGGCTCGCTCGATTCCAGGGCGACGACCGGTGCCGTTTCCGGTGCCATGTCCGGCGTCAGTTGCCACGCTTCCTCATCATCGCTGATCGCGCTTGCCTCGCCAGAGGCCCAGGCCGCCATCGCACCACGCCCGTCGAACAGCCCGCTGGGGCTACGATCCTCGATCACCATTTGCCCGTCGCCGGTCACCCTCACGCCGTCGGATACCGCCTTGTTCGCCTGCCGGCTGATGCCAATGTAACGGCAAGCCCTGCTAACGCTTAGCCCTTGGACGAGCTCTTGCGCGAGGACTTGCCCGATGGCTTTTTTACCATGCGAACCCCGTGCTCCTTCTGGATCACGTCGATCACCGCTTCGAACAACCGCGCTTTCTCCTGCGCCTCGCGCAACTGGACCTCCAGTTCCTTGATACGCTGCTCCGGCGTGCCCGGTTTGGTCTTGTCTTGATTTTTCATCGTGGCGTACCGGGCGCCCTGTGGCAACGAGCCGCTCCAGTCCTGTAATCCGTGCTTGCGCAACCATACCAGCACTGTGGACCGCCCCTGGATTCCGTACTTGTGTTGCGCCTGCTTGTACGTCAGTTCGCCTTTTTCTACTGCCTCCACCACCGCCAGCTTAAAAGCCAGCGTGTAGTCACGTTGGGTTCGCTTCCGATCCGCCTCCAAGGCACTCTCCTCATCACTGCGAGAAAAGTGTCAACCTTATTCAGGACGAGTCACGCCAAAAACAAAAGCCCGGAAAATCCGGGCTTTTGTTTTCAGACGATCAAACGTTCGGCAGGTCAGTCGAAGCCCAGTTCCTGCAACTTGCGCGTGATGGTGTTGCGACCGATGCCGAGACGCGTGGCGGCTTCCACGCGACGGCCGCGTGTCACGCCCAGCGCGGCTTCGAGAACCGCCTTTTCGAAGCGGCGCGTCAACGCATCCATGACTTCCGGCTGCCCGGCCTCCAGCATCGATTTCGCTTCGCCGGCCAACAGGCTTTCCCAGCTCTGCGTGACGGCCGCTGCTGCATAGGCCGATGCCACGGTCGCCGAAGTTGCCACCATCGGCGGACGCGTGGCGACCATTGTGTCGCCATCGCCGCCGGGCGTGCCCATGCCGTAGTCCGATGACTCCATCGCGTCGTAATCGCCGCTGGTGGCACGCGTCTCGGTCAGCGGGCGTCCCACCGACTGCGATTCGCCGTGCCCCGTGTCGATCATCTCGCGCGGCAGGTCCTTGACCTCGATGGTCTGGGCCGGCGCCATCACGGTCAGCCAGTTGCAGAGGTTCTCGAGCTGGCGCACGTTGCCCGGGAACGGCAGCGTGCTGACGTAGGTCAGCGCATCGTCCGACATGCGCTTGGGTTCCACGCCCAGTTCCTTGGCGCTCTTCTGCAGGAAATGGCGAGCCAGCAGCGTGATGTCCTCGGGCCGCTCGCGCAGCGGCGGCAGTCGCAGCCGGATCACGTTCAGGCGGTGGAACAAGTCCTCGCGGAACAGCCCCTCCTTGACGCGCGTTTCCAGGTTCTGGTGGGTTGCGGCGATGACGCGGACGTTGGCGCGCAACGGGTTATGTCCGCCCACGCGATAGAAGTTGCCATCCGACAGCACGCGCAGCAGGCGCGTCTGCAGGTCAAACGGCATGTCGCCGATTTCGTCGAGGAACAGCGTGCCGCCCTCGGCCTGTTCGAAGCGGCCCCGGCGCATGGTCTGCGCGCCGGTGAACGCGCCGCGCTCGTGGCCGAACAGTTCGGACTCCAGCAGGTCCTTCGGAATTGCCGCCGTATTCAACGCGATGAACGGGCCGTTGGCGCGCGGGCTGTGCTTGTGCAGCGCACGCGCCACCAGCTCCTTACCGGTACCGGACTCGCCGGTAATCATCACGGTCACATTCGATTGCGACAGACGTCCGATTGCGCGGAATACGTCCTGCATGGCGGGTGCCTGGCCCAGGATCTCGGGCGCATCCACCAGGCGGTCGTCCATTTCCTCCTCGCGCAGGCTTTCTTCCAGCGCGCGGCGGATCAGTTCAACGGCCTTGTCGACATCGAACGGCTTGGCCAGGTATTCGAACGCGCCGCCCTGGAAGGCCGCCACGGCGCTGTCCAGGTCCGAGTAGGCGGTCATCACGATGACCGGCAGCCCCGGATGGCGTGCCTTGATGGCCTGCAGCAGGTCCAGCCCCGACCCGCCAGGCATGCGGATATCGGAAATCAGGACTTGCGGCTCGTCCTCTTCCAATGCGGCGAGCACGTCGCGCACGTTGGTAAAACTGCGGGAGAGCAGGCTTTCACGGGCAAGGGCCTTTTCCAGGACCCAGCGGATTGATTGATCGTCGTCGACTATCCAGATCGGCTTCATGTGCGTCGCTTGTCTGCTCGGTGTCATGTGGTCTCCCGTGTGACCCGCCGGTCCGCGTTGGCCGATCGTCAATGCATCGATCGACGGTCAGTGCAGCGGCAGCAGGATACGGAAGTCGGTACAGCCCGGCCGGCTCTCGCATTCGATCAAGCCCTCGTGCTGCTGCACGAAGGTTTGAGCGAGTGTGAGACCGAGACCGCTACCGCCATCCCTCCCCGACACCAGCGGATAGAAGATGCGTTCGCGAATGTCCTCGGGGATGCCCGGGCCGTTATCTATCACATGCAAGTCCAATGCCAGCTTGTACAAACGCTTGGCAATCGTGACCTGGCGGGCCACGCGCGTACGCAGCACGATCTGCGCGTCGCCCTGCGCGATGCGCTCATGCAGCGCCTGCGCGGCGTTGTGGACGATGTTCAGCACCGCCTGGATCAGTTGCTCCATGTCGCCCCGCAGCTCGGGCAGGCTGGCGTCGTAGTCACGCACGATATCCAGCCCGTTCGGGAATTCGGCCAGTACCACCGAGCGCACGCGCTCCAGCACCTCGTGGATATTGAGTTCCGAGACGATATGCGGGTGCCGGTGCGGCTCCAGCAGCCGGTCCACCAGCGTCTGCAGGCGGTCGGATTCCTTGATGATCACCTGCGTGTACTCGCGCAGCGCACGTTCGGGCAGCTCGAACTCCAGCAGCTGCGCCGCCCCCCGGATACCGCCCAGCGGGTTCTTGATCTCGTGCGCCAGATTGCGGATCAGTTCCTTGTTGGCCGAGGTCAGGTCGATCAGGCGTTCCTCGCGGTCGCTGCGCACCTTTTGCTCGTTGAGCAGGATCTCGACCAGCACGGTGCTCGAAAACCCCTCGATGCCGCCCACCACCACGTGCGCATGGATCGGCTCCTGCAGCGGCGGGCGCAGCACCAGGTCCTGCCGGCGCACGTCCACCTGGCGGGCGATGACCGTCTCGATCATCGTGTCCAGCTCTTCGGACGCGCCAAAGAGGTCCGGCAGCGTCAGCTCCACCATGACCTTGCGCGACATGGCAAAGCTGGCCTCGGCGGCGGGATTGGCATAGACCACCTGCAGCCCGGGCTGGCGCACCAGCAATACCGGGTTAGCCACGACATCCAGGCCCGGATGGAATGCCACGTCGCCCAGAGGCAGGATGTCGGCGTCCAGTTCGGGCGTGTCCGGCTTGCGGTCTGCCCCGGTAACCTTGCGCGAAACTCCGCGAATCAGGCGACGCATCGGTTTCAGTCCTTCAAATTCGACAGTTCGCGCCGAAGCGATGCCACATTGGCTTCACTGCGAGCAACGTCATCGCGCAGCCGGGCCGTGCGATCCAGATACTTTTGATAGTTGCGCTCGTTGCCCTGGCGCTCGGGTTCGCCGTTGTTGTACTCGGCGCGCAGGCCGGCCAGCTTGGCTTCCTCGGACTGCAATTCCTGCTCCAGCACCGACCGGCGCTCGCCGTCGCGGTTCTTTTGCGTGGCGCTGTCCACGCGCGGGAACGCCGTCGGCGATGCCGCCACCGGCTTGCCGCCCGAAGATGCCGCCCCGCCCGTGCGCGTGCCCGGCACAGTCACCACGTCGGGCAGGCTCAGCTTCTTGCAGTCCTTGCTGTTGCCGGGATTGCCGTTGCGGTACTCGGGCACGCCGTTGG
Organism: Cupriavidus pauculus; assembly: GCF_022179805.1. Lineage (GTDB taxonomy): Bacteria > Pseudomonadota > Gammaproteobacteria > Burkholderiales > Burkholderiaceae > Cupriavidus > Cupriavidus pauculus_E. The sequence continues at coordinate 305,752 of NZ_BPUO01000006.1, forward strand.
CGCCCTTGCACATGTACACGTCCGACGATTGCGCGGCGGCGGGCAGGCCCCAAGCCCCCACGACCACCGCCGCCATCGTCACCAGAATGGGGAAACCCACACGCATTTGGTGCGGCAGAGCGCCGGCGGCCATGCGGAAAACCTTGTTCGAAATGGCGTTCATGAACATCGACATGAAGGTTGGGAAAGGAGCCCCATTCTAGCGAGCAACGTCGTCTTAAAACAAAAAGGGACAGCCGAAGCCGCCCCTTCCTGGTGCAACTGTTGCCCGGTCGCAACCTGGCAACACACGAATCGCTTTACAGCGAGTAGTACATGTCGAACTCGATCGGGTGAGTGGTCATGCGGAAACGCGTGACTTCTTCCATCTTCAGTTCGATGTAGGCGTCGAGCATCGAGTTCGAGAACACACCACCGCGCGTCAGGAACTCACGGTCGTTGTCCAGGTACTCCAGCGACTGGTCGAGGCTCGAGCAGACGGTCGGGATCTTTGCGTCTTCTTCCGGCGGCAGGTCGTACAGGTTCTTGTCTGCAGCTTCGCCCGGGTGGATCTTGTTCATCACGCCGTCAAGGCCGGCCATCAGCAGCGCCGAGAAGCCCAGGTACGGGTTCATCAGCGGATCCGGGAAGCGCGTTTCGATACGGCGGCCCTTCGGGTTCGCGACGTACGGAATACGGATCGATGCCGAACGGTTGCGGGCCGAGTAGGCCAGCTTCACCGGCGCTTCGAAGCCCGGCACCAGACGCTTGTACGAGTTCGTGCCCGGGTTGGTGATGGCGTTCAGCGCGCGAGCGTGCTTGATGATGCCGCCGATGTAGTACAGCGCGAATTCCGACAGGCCGGCGTAGCCGTTGCCTGCGAACAGGTTCTGGCCGTCCTTCCACACCGACTGGTGAACGTGCATGCCCGAACCGTTGTCGCCAACGATCGGCTTCGGCATGAACGTGGCGGTCTTGCCGTAGGTGTGCGCAACGTTCTGGATCACGTACTTCTGCAGTTGCGTCCAGTCGGCGCGCTGCACCAGCGTGCTGAAACGCGTGCCGATTTCGTTCTGGCCCTGGCCAGCCACTTCGTGGTGGTGCACTTCAACCGGAATGCCCAGCGATTCCAGAATCAGGCACATTTCCGAACGCATGTCCTGGAACGTGTCGATCGGGGCAACCGGGAAGTAGCCGCCCTTCTTGCCCGGGCGGTGACCGCTGTTGCCGTGCTCGAATTCCTTGGCCGACGACCACGGTGCTTCTTCCGACTGGATCTTCACCGAGCAGCCCTGCATGTCGATGTTCCAGGTCACGCCGTCGAAAATGAAGAACTCGGGTTCCGGACCGAAGAAGGCGGTGTCGCCCAGGCCGGTGCTCTTCAGGTAGGCTTCGGCGCGCTTGGCGATCGAGCGCGGGTCGCGGTCATAGCCCTTGCCGTCCGACGGTTCGATCACGTCGCAGGTCAGGACCAGGGTCGGTTCTTCATAGAACGGGTCGATGTAGGCGGTACCCGAGTCCGGCATCAGCAGCATGTCCGATGCTTCGATACCCTTCCAGCCGGCGATGGACGAACCGTCAAAGGCGTGACCGCTTTCGAACTTGTCTTCGTCGAAGTGCGACGTCGGAACCGATACGTGCTGTTCCTTGCCCTTGGTATCCGTGAAACGGAAGTCGACGAACTTGACGTCGTTTTCCTTCACGAGCTTCATCACATCTGCAACGCTCTGCGCCATGCCTATCTCCTGGAAATTCGAGGCTGTGTCTGAGAAAGCCATTGTTGGGATGCGGCCTCCGGACCTGCCGATCTGGCCACCCCAAAAGGGACGATGGATGTTAGCAGAAAGCATGCCAACGCCAGCCCCACAGGGTGCGCCAATCGCACAGACTCCCGAAAAACGTGCATCTGCCCGTAATACCGCACCGTGACGGGGGATATGGATTGCATGCAATCCGGCGTCCCGCCCTGATGCTACCGCGATGGAATGCCTGCCCCGTCTTGCCCATCGTCCATGAAACACCAATATGGTGCGCGATTCAAGCAAAGGCACCATTCAGGTGCCGACGGAGCGAATTGGCACCAAAACGATGCATCGGGTTCGCAGCCATTTTTCGGGCCGCTCGCAACGGCCGGGCGCTAGAATAGCGCCGAATCCGGCCACTTCCCAGCGAAGATTCAGCTTTGTTGCCCTCGCGTCAGGCACGTGCCGATTTGTCCGCTTATCTCATTGACTCCACCCACCAGAATGACTACCCGAGACACGCTCCTTCAGACCGCCCACGCCCGCCAGCAGCAAGGACAGTTCGCCTACTACGGCGCGCTGAGCCCCGAGGAAGCCTACGCGTTGCTGCAGGCCGATCCGAAGGCGGTGCTGGTCGACGTGCGTACCCAGGCCGAACTCGACTGGGTGGGCGGCGTGGCCCTGCCCGACGAGCAGTTCCTGCACGTGGAATGGTCGACCTACCCGGGTGGCACGCAGAATCCCAATTTCGTGACCGAGCTCAAGGCCCGCGTGCCGCAGGACGCCCCGGTGCTGTTCCTGTGCCGCAGCGCTGCCCGCTCCAAGCACGCGGCGCGCGTGGCCACTGAAGCCGGCTACACGCTGGCGATGGATGTACTGGAAGGATTCGAGGGCGCCCGCGATGACGACCATCACCGCAAGAACGTGGAAGGCTGGTGCTTCCGTGGCTTGCCGTGGCATGGGGCTTGATGGTTGGTTGACTTGAGGGGACTGGGCGCGGATTGAAGCGCTGCCCCTCTCCCCCGGCCCCTCTCCCGCTCGCGGGAGAGGGGAGAAAACCGAGGGCGGGAATATCGTTACTGTCTTTACTGCTCGACGATTTCGAAGCCCATCTGCCGGACACCTTCCAGCAGCATGGCGTAGGCCGGCGGCACCAGGTCGGCGGCACCCTTCACGCCCAGGTCGATATGGCGGCGGCCCAGGCGGTCTCCCCGGCTGACATCGCCCACCGACGGCAGGCTGAACACCCGGATGCCCGGGAACGTGGCTTCCACCTGCTCCATCAGCGGGGTCAGCGTCGACTCCGGCGCCTCGAACACGTAGAACGCGCGTGACTGCTCCGCATCCAGGTGGAACAGATCCGTGTAGTAGTGGTCCAGCACCCACTCCATCATCGGCCACGCCATCACCGGGAAGCCCGGCATGAAATGGTGATCGGCCAGCGAGAACCCCGGAATGCGGTTGTAGCTGTTTGGAATGATGCGCGCGCCCACCGGGAATTCGCCCATCTTGAACCGGTGACGGTTCTCGGGGGTCTCCAGGTCGGCCTTGACCGGGTCGCCGTTGGCGGTCTCCGCGATGCGCAGCGCGATCTGCTCGCGTGCCTCGGGGTGCAGCGCCAGTTCCACGCCCAGCGCGGCCGCAGCGCACTGACGCGTATGGTCGTCCGGCGTGGCACCGATGCCTCCCGTGCAGAACACGATATCCGGACCCGCCAGCGTGCGGCGCAGCGTGGCGGTGATGCGCTCGCGTTCGTCGCCGACGTACTCGGCCCAGTCCAGCGCCAGCCCGCGCGCGCCCAGCAGCTCGATGGCGCGGCGCATGTGTTTGTCTTCGCGCCGTCCGGACAGGATCTCGTCGCCGATGACAATCAAACCGAAACCCATGATGCCCCTCTTTGTTGAAGACTCAGGATGGCCCGATCTGGCGCACATCCGACGGCGCCAGTTCGATCACGTCGACGGGCGGCGCGGCCGCGGCGCGCTCGGCCCGCAGGTCCGCCAGCGCACGCAGGCAGAAGTGGCCGAACCACAGCGCCGAGAAGATGAAGATCAGCACGTATAGCCACAGCGTGCCGGCCAGCACGACCGGAAACAGGAAGATGATGACAGCCGACCAAACCCACAGCAAGGTCGGCGCCGAACCCAGCAGCCCCACCACCACGCCAATCACCAGCAACGGCACGCGATGCCGCTTCATCAGCGTCTTGCGTTCCTCGGCCGTGGCATGCTCGGACAGCGCGTCGTACGTCATCACGCGGTAGGTCAGCCAGCCCCACAGCACCGGCGGAATCAGCGCGAAGAACGGCGGAATCAGCCACAGCGGCAACGTGATCAGCACCAGCAGCAGGAACACCACCGTATTGCCCAGCGCCTGGAACACGCTGCCGGCGATGCTGCCACCGTGGTCCTTGCGCAGGTTCGGGTAGCTGCGTTCCAGGTGCTTGACCACCGCCGGCACCGAGAACAGGCTGATGAAGATCAGCATCGATGCGATCACCAGCGGAATGGCCAGCGTCAGCACGAACAGCGGCGCCACCACGGTGCGCAGCGCCTGCAGGCCCAGCCAGTCGAGCATCGAATAGATCCAGCTCGTGAACACCGACCCTTCCAGCAGCGTGCGGGCGCCGCCCATGATGGGGTCCCAGCCCCACCAGATCAGGCCGCCCCACAGCACGGTGGCCAGGACGAACGGGACGACGGTCAGCATCAGCATGCGCGGGTGCATCTGGCTGGCCACGGCGCGCCCAAACGAGCGAAGGATATCGTTCATGCAGCGATAGATTGCGAAAAGGAGATTCAGGAAACGACTAGAGCCTAGCACAGCCCTGGGGCGCTTCCGTCACCCCAGGCGCAACAGCCGCTTGATGCCCAGCCACTGTTGGGACAGGAAGCCGCCCCCATAGTTGCGGCCCCGACCCGTGGGCGGCGGCATCTGGTCGCGGATGCCAGTGGGATAGTAGACGTCGGTAAAGACGGCCGTGCGGAACAGCATGTCCCACCACGGGAAGATCACCCCGTAGTTGCAGCCGCCCAGCCGCACCGGCTTGCCTTCCTTGCCGCCCTGCTCGTGCCCCAGCCCCACCGCGTGGTGCGTGCGATGAAAGCGCGGCGAGACCAGCAGCCGTTCGCCGATCCGGCCGAAGTGCAGCTTCAGGTTGGCGTGCTGCAGGCTCTGCAGCAATTGCGACAGCGCCACCAGCAGCACGTACTGCGACGGCTCCACGCCCACGGCCAGCGCCACGGCGGCAAAGACCGCGTCGCGCAGCATGTCGTCCAGCAGGTGGTTGCGATTATCGCTCCACAGCGTCATCTGGCGCTGGCTGTGGTGCACGGCATGCAGGCTCCACCACCAGCGGTAGGTGTGCGACAGCCGGTGATACCAGTAGTCGAGCAGGTCGAACAGCAGCAGGTAGACGAAAAAGCTGACCAGCGGCACCGAGGTCACGCCCGGCCACCAGTCCTCGACGTTGATCCGCTGCCAGCCCAGCAAGCGCAGGTGCCCTTCGATGCCGTCCATCAGCGGCGTCAGCATGAAGAACATCGCCAGCCGGAACAGGCCAAGCCGGTGGATCACCGTGTAGAGCATGTCGGTGCGGATGCCGCGCCGGTCGGTCACGGCCTCCACGGGACGCAGCTTTTCCAGCGGCCCCAGGATCAGGATCATCACCGCGATCTGCACCACGCCCGCCAGCAGCCATTCCGTGCCGGTGAACGCGTCTTCAGCGTACCCGCCGAAACCCAGGTTGTAGACGACCGGCAGGATCGCGTCCTGGAAGATCGTGGCTTCGATCTGCCCGACCCACAGGTTGACCCAGTTGGCGAATGCGTCCCACATCACGGCCTCGCACCATGTTGCGCGCCGGTTTGTACCGGCCCGTGCTGGGTGATCCAGCCCTTGTATTGTGGATGGTCGCGCAGCGTGGCGAAACAAAAACCCTTCTGTTCCAGGCCGGCCAGCAGCGGTTCCAGCACGCCCGGCGCCCAGGGGTCCTTGCGCGACCAGATGCCCAGGTGGGCCATCGTGATATCGCCATCGCGCAGGTCGCGCAGCGCGCGGTCCAGCAGCGCCTGGTTCGGGAATTTCTCGGACGACAGCTCATCGCCCAGGAAGCCCGCCGGCGCCCAGCCCACGTGCCGGAAGCCGCATTGCTCGGCCCACGCCAGCGTCTGCGGCGCGGTACGGCCACCCGGCGCGCGCCACAGCGGCACCATCGGCTGGCCCGTCATCTGCTGGAACGCCTCGGCGCTGCGGCGCAGCTCCGTGCAGAACGACGCCTCGTCCATCACCACGTCACGTCCCCCTTGCGCGCCAAACTGCGGGCGCATGGTGACCTTGCCACCCTTCACGGAGCGCAGGTAGACGTGGTCGAAGGTATGCGTGCCGAACGCGTGCCCGTCGGCGGCCAGCGCCTTCCAGTACGGCGACCAGGTGGGGTCCAGCGAGTTGTCCTTGTTGATGGTCGGCTCGCTGGCCAGGAAGAACGTGGCGCGGATGTGGTGGCGGCGCAGCGTGCGGGCGATCAGCTCAGCCTGGCTCATGCTGCCCGTATCGAAGGTCAGATACAGCGTGCCGGCGCGGCAGGCGCCCGGCTTGGGCGGCGCATCGGCGGCCAGCGCCGCGCCGGTTACGGCCGCCAGCGACGCCAGCGACACCACCAACCGGGCCGCGAGGCGCGAAATCATCGGACGCATGTCGTCTCAGGAAATCAGTAGAGCGGTGCGCGGGTCTTGAAGTAGATGCCGTGCGGCGACTTGCCCACGCGAATCGTCTTCACCATCTTGCGGCTGGCCACGTCGATCAGGCCCACCGAACGTGCCCAGCGGAACGTCACCCACAGCGTCTTGCCGTCGGCGGTCAGCTCCATGTCGTCCGGGCCGGGCAGCAGGCCGGTGATATCGCCCACCTTCGACAGCGTCTGCTGGTCGATGATACTGATCGATCCCGACACGCGGTTGGTCAGGAACAGGTGGCGCTTGTCGCCCACGGCGCGGAAGTTGTGCGCGCCCTTGCCGGTCTGGATCTGCTTGACCACGGTGCGCGTGCGCCAGTCGATCACGGCCACGTAATCGGCACCGGTCATGCCCACCAGCAGGTACTTCTGGTCCGGCGTGACCCAGACGCCGGCCGGCGCCGAGCCGGCTTCCATCACCCACATCACGGTCAGCGTGGTGAGGTCGATGGCGGCAATCTGGTTGGAATCCTGCAGCGTGATGAACGCGATCTTGCTGTCGGCCGTGAACGCGATATGGCTCGGTGTCTTGGCCAGCGGGAACTGCTTGGCGATCTTGAGCTGATGGCCGTCCCAGCGGTAGACGTCCACGCGGTCAAGCCGGTTGCCGGTGGCGATAAACCATTTCTGGTCCGGCGAGAAACCCACCTGGTACGGGTCGTCGATGTTCGGAACGCGCTGCTGCACCTTGCCGGTCACCGGGTCCAGGAAGACCAGGTCGTTGCCCACGGCGTTGGCCACGATCAGCGACTTTTCGTCGGGCGTGGCGATCAGGTGGTGCGGCTCCTTGCCGATCGGAAAGGTCTCCAGAACTTTCTGGGTGTCCTTGTCGATCAAAGTGACGCTTGCGTCACCAGAATTAAGGATGGTGACGACTTCCGCCCGAACCGGGACCGAAGCCATTGCCAAAGCCAGGGCGCCGGCCGAAACCACCCCAGCCACTACACGACGCAATGCAAGCATAAGACCGCCATTTCTTTACGAATCGCGCATTCTAACGTTTCGCCTGACGGTTGCGCTGACGAGGAAGGCGGAAACTAAAGCGCAACTTACAATTGGAAACATGTGAGCGGCAGTTTCCTTTCAGTCTGCCTTTCAGCCCGCCCTGCCCGGCGTCAGCGCTGCATCGATTCCCACACTTTCTGCAGCCGCTTGACCGACACCGGTTGTGGCGTACGAAGCTCCTGGGCAAACAACGCCACGCGCAGTTCTTCCAGCATCCAGCGGAACTCGTCCAGCCGGGCATCGGCGGCACCTCGGCCCTGGCTGCGCAACTGCTTTTCCGCGCGCTGCCACTGCTGCACCAGCGGCGACATTTCCAGGATCCGCTGGCTGTCTCGGCCCGGATCGCCCTTGAGCTTGTCCACGCGCAGCGCCATGCCCTTCAGGTAGCGCGGAAAGTGCACCAGCTGGGCGTACGGCGTGTCCGCCACGAACGACTTGGTCATCAGCCGGCCCAACTGCCCTTCCAGGTCCTGGTAGGCCGATCCGAACGGCTTGGCCTGCAGCAGCTTGCGCGGCAGCGGCGCGAATTCCGCCAGCACGGTACCCACCAGCCGTGCGATTTCCTGGGCCAGCAGCGACAACCGTGCCCGCCCCTCGTCCTTGCGCACGTTGAACTCGGCCTCGTTGCGCGGCAGCGGCGCCTGCAGGCACGCCCGCTCCAGCGCCATCAGCACGATCTGGTTGCGCAGTTCCTCCTGCGTGCCCAGAGCCATGAACTGCATGGCCATCTGCTGCAGGTTCGGGATGTTCTTCTCGATGAACTTGACCTGCTCGCGCAACTGCAGCGCGAACAGCCGGCGCAGCCCCGCGTGGTGGATGCGAGCGGCCTCCTGCGGGTCGTCGAACACCTCCACGTCGCAGTGGTCGGCGCGGTCCACCAGCGCCGGGTAGCCAAACAGCGTCTGGTTGCCCTTGCGGATCTCCAGCAGCTCGGGCAGCTCGCCGAACGACCACGACGTCAGGTTCTCGTACTGGCCCGCTTCGGCGGCCGGTACGTCGCGCGCGGCAATGTTCTGGAACGACTGCTGGGCCTGCCCGCCCAGTTCGGCGCGTAGCTGGGCCAGGTTGCGGCCCATGTCCAGCTGGCGCCCGTGCTCGTCGATCACCTTGAAATTCATGGTGTGGTGCGCGGGCAGCGTTTCCAGCTTGAAGTCGGCGCGCCGGATCATGGTGCCGGTCTCGACCCGCACGTCAGCAATCAGCACATCGAGCAGGTCGCCTTCGCCAAACGGCTGGCGCTCGACAAACCCGGCCGCGAAGTCGGGCAGCGGCACGCAGTGGCGGCGCAGCTTCTGCGGCAGCGACTTCAGCAGCAGATGCACCTTTTCCTTGATCATGCCCGGCACCAGCCATTCGGCGCGCTCGGGCCTGACCTGGTTCAGCGCGTACAGCGGCACGGTCAGCGTCACGCCGTCGCGGTGGCTGCCGGGCTCGAAGTGGTACGACAGCCCCATGTCGATGCCGGCAATCGGCAGGATCTTCGGAAACAGGTCGGTCGTGATGCCGGCCGCCTCGTGCCGCATCAGTTCGTCGCGGTTCAGGTACAGCAGCTTGCGGTCCCTGGCCGATTCCGCCTGGTACCACTGCTCGAACGCCACCTGGTTGTGGATGTCGGCCGGCACGATCTGGTCGTAGAACGCAAAGATCAGCACGTCGTCCACCAGCACGTCCTGCCGGCGCGACTTGTGCTCCAGGTTCTCGATCTCGCGCACCAGCCGCTGGTTATGGGCAAAGAACGGCAGCCGGGTGTCGAATTCGCCTTCCACCAGCGCGTTGCGAATGAAGATCTCGCGCGCTTCCTTGGGGTTCATCGGCCCGAAGTTGACGCGCCGATGCTGGTACACGGGCAGCCCGTACAGCGTGCCGCGCTCCAGCGCCACCACATGCCCGGCCTTCTTTTCCCAGTGCGGCTCGCTCCAGCTCACGTTCAGCAGGTGGCGCCCCACCTGTTCCACCCATTCGGGTTCCACACGGGCCAGCGTGCGCGCGTAGAGCCGGCTGGTTTCCACCAGTTCGGCGGCGATGATCCATCGCCCCACCTTGCGGGCGATCAGCGAGCCCGGCCACAGGTGGAACTTGATGCCACGCGCGCCCAGGTACTCGCGCCCCTTGCCGTCGGCATCTTCCAGCTTCAGGCCCACGTTGCCCAGCAGGCCGGTCAGCAGCGCCTTGTGAAGCTGCTCGAAGGTCGGCTCGGTCTCGTTCAGGCGCCAGCCCTGCTCGCTGACCGTGGTGTGAAGCTGCGAATGCACGTCGCGCCATTCGCGCAACCGCACATGGGACAGGAAGTTGGCCCGGCACTGGTCCTGCAACTGGCGGTTGGTCTTCTTGTGCGCGATGGCTTCCTCGAACCACTTCCACAGCTTCACCCAGCCCAGGAACTCGGACTTCTCGTCCATGAACTTGCGATGGGCCTGGTCGGCGGCCTCCTGGGCCTCCTGTGGACGCTCGCGCGGGTCCTGCACCGACAGCGCGCTGGCGATGATCAGCACCTCGCGCAGGCAGTCCTGGTCGCGCGCGGCCAGGATCATGCGGGCCACGCGCGGGTCCAGCGGCAGCTTGGCCAGTTGGCGGCCGGTGCCGGTCAGCTGGTTGTCCTCGTTCAGCGCTCCCAGTTCCTGCAGCAACTGGTAGCCATCGGCCACGGCCCGGCCCAGCGGCGGCTCGATGAACGGGAACGCCTCGATATCGGTCAGGCGCAGCGCCTTCATGCGCAGGATGACCGCGGCCAGCGACGAACGCAGGATTTCCGGGTCAGTAAAGCGCGGGCGGCCCAGGAAATCGCTTTCCTCGAACAGCCGGATGCAGACGCCGTCGGCCACCCGGCCGCAGCGGCCGGCGCGCTGGTTGGCGGCCGCCTGCGAGATCGACTCGATCTGAAGCTGCTCCACCTTGTTGCGGTACGAATAGCGCTTCACGCGCGCCAGGCCGGTATCCACCACGTAGCGGATGCCGGGCACCGTCAGCGACGTCTCCGCCACGTTGGTGGCCAGCACGATGCGCCGGGCGTTCGACGGCCGGAACACGCGCTCCTGCTCCTGCACGGACAGCCGGGCAAACAGCGGCAGGATCTCGGTGTGCGGCGGATGATGCTTGCGCAGCGCCTCGGCGGCCTCGCGGATCTCGCGCTCGCCGGGCAGGAACACCAGCACATCGCCAGGACCCAGGCGGCACAGTTCGTCCACGGCCTCGACGATGCCGTCGTACAGGTCGCGTTCGCGGGCCTTCTCGGGACGCGGCGCGGCGCCCTGCCCCGGGGCCGGCTGGTCCTGCTGGATCGGCCGGTAGCGGATTTCCACCGGATACAGCCGGCCGCTCACCTCGATCACCGGCGCGGGCTTGCCGTCGCGTGCGAAATGCTCGGCAAAGCGCTTGGCGTCGATGGTGGCCGACGTGATGATGACCTTCAGGTCCGGCCGTTTCGGCAGGATCTCGCGCAGGTAGCCGATCAGGAAGTCGATGTTGAGGCTGCGTTCGTGCGCCTCGTCGATGATGATCGTGTCATAGGCGCGCAGCAGCGGATCGTTCTGCGTCTCGGCCAGCAGGATACCGTCGGTCATCAGCTTGACCGAGGCACCAGCCGACATCGCGTCGTTGAACCGCACCTGGTAGCCCACGTGCTCGCCCACCGGGGTGCCCAGTTCCTGCGCGATGCGCTTGGCCGTGGACGTGGCGGCAATCCGGCGCGGCTGCGTATGGCCGATCAGGCCGCCGCCGGGCTTGCCCTCGCGGGCCGGACCGCGCCCGATCGACAGCGCGATCTTGGGCAGCTGCGTGGTCTTGCCCGAGCCGGTCTCGCCGGAGACGATCACCACCTGGTTGGCCAGCAGCGCCTGCGCGATCTCGTCGCGGCGCGCGGAAACCGGCAAGGCTTCGGGGAACGTGATCTCCGGCAGCGGATTGGCCAGCCGCGCGGGCTGCGGCGGACGCGGCGGGCGCTGGCCACCCTCCGGGCGCGGCGGACGCTGGCCGCCTTCAGGCCGGGGCTGGCGCGGGGCGCCTTCTGGGCGGGCCTGGCGCTGCTCGCCCTCCGGACGCGGGGCGCGCGACGGACGGGGCGGACGCGCACCGCCTTCGGGCTGGGCCGGGCGCGGGGCGCCTTCCTGACGCGGCGGACGTGGCGGACGGGCTGGTTTCTGCGGCCGTGCGCCGTCGCCCGCCTGGCGCGGGGCGGCATGCTGGCTGGCCTTGGAACTGGTCGCCTCGGCAGGCTGGGCCGGGGCGGATTTGGCGGGGCGTTGTGCTGACATTGGCCGGGATTATAATCCGCCGCTATGAACGCCAGAACCGACTCCCCGCCGCAGGACCCCGATCCTGCCGCCCTGCCCCCTGCGCCCGACCAGGCGCCTGCCCAGACCCCTGCCGCCATGCCCGCTGCCGCCCCCGCCACGCCGATCCCTTCGTCCGTGGCCGACACCGAATCGGTCGAGAGCGGCGGCCCGGACCAGCAGCAGTTTGTCGACTGGCTGCGTGCCGTCGCCCCGTACATCCACACGTTCCGCGGCAAGACCTTCGTGATCGCCTTCAGCGGCGAGCTGGTCAAGGCCGGCGTGCTGAACGCGCTGGTCAACGACGTGGCGCTGCTGCATGCCATGGGCATGCACGTGGTGCTGGTGTTCGGGTCGCGCCCCCAGGTGGAGGAGCAACTCGGGCTGCGCAATGTGCAGTCGCAGTTTGCCGATGGCATCCGCATCACCGACAACGCCGCGCTGGAATGCGCCAAGGAGGCCGCCGGCGAACTGCGGCTCGATATCGAGGCCGCGTTCAGCCAGGGGCTGCCCAACACGCCGATGGCCGGTGCGCAATTGTCGGTGGTGTCGGGCAACTTCATCACCGCGCGGCCGGTGGGCATCGTGAACGGCGTGGATTACCAACACACGGGGCTGGTGCGCAAGATCGACGACGAATCGATGCGCATGTCGCTGTCGCACGGCAAGATCGTGCTGCTGTCGCCGCTGGGCTTCTCGCCCACGGGGCAGGCGTTCAACCTGTCGATGGAAGACGTGGCCAGCGCCACGGCCAGCGCGTTGAAGGCCGACAAGCTGATCTTCATCACCGAGGTGCCGGGCGTGCCTGACGCCGTTGGCAAGCTGATGAAGGAAATGTCGCTGCGCACCGCCGTCGAGCGGCTGCAGAACAACCATCTGCCGCCCGACGTGGCCGACTACCTGTTCCATCTGGTCAAGGCGCTCAAGGGCGGCGTGCCGCGTGTGCACCTGATTCCGTTCGACATGGACGGCTCGGTGCTGCTGGAACTGTTCCTGCACGACGGCGTGGGCACCATGGTGTCCGACACCGACCTGGAAAGCCTGCGCGAGGCCACGCTCGACGACGTGGGCGGCATCCTGCAGCTGATCGCGCCGCTGGAGGCCGATGGCACGCTGGTGCCGCGTGGCCGTCACCTGATCGAGCGCGATATCGACAAGTTCTCGGTGATCGAGCACGACAACGTGCTGTTCGGCTGCGCCGCGCTGTACGAATTCCCGCGCGACAACATGGGCGAGATGGCCTGCCTGACCGTGTCCGCCGAGGCCCAGGGCACCGGCGACGGCGAGCGCCTGCTCAAGCGCATCGAGCGCCGCGCCCGCGCGCTGGGCCTGGAGCGCCTGTTCGTGCTCACCACGCGCACCGAACACTGGTTCCTGAAGCGCGGTTTCGTGCACGCCACCGTGGATGACCTGCCCGAAGACAAGCGCAAGCTGTACAACTGGCAGCGCAAGTCGATGGTGCTGATGAAGAAGCTGTAACCGCCCGCAAAGACAACAGGCGCCGCAGGGGCATGGGCGGGCAGTGCCGCCCGGCCCGGCCAGCTTGGCTACAATAGCGCCCACACGAAAAAGGAGTCCCTCATGGCCCGCATGGTCCATTGCGTCAAACTGAACAAGGAAGCCGAAGGCCTCGACTTCCCGCCGCTGCCGGGCGACCTCGGCAAGAAGATCTGGCAAAGCGTGTCGAAGGAAGCCTGGGCCGGCTGGCTCAAGCACCAGACCATGCTGATCAACGAGAACCGCCTGAACATGGCCGACGTCCGCGCGCGCCAGTACCTGCTCAAGCAGACCGAGAAGTACTTCTTCGGCGAAGGCGCCGACCAGGCCGTCGGCTACGTGCCGCCGCCGTCCGCCTGACGCCTGCCCGCATCGCCCCCGGCCGCACTCGCCTGGCCGGGGGATACCGTCCCGTCCGCGGCCGGTAATCCATGTCGCGCCCGGTCTGGCCCGCGACAATCCATTCTCAGCTACCCTCCCCGCCCCCTACTCTGCGCTGACGCCGGCGCACCGTGCGCCGCGTTCACGACCAGCGGAGGCAGGGAAAAACATGTCAATCGTCTTTGATATCAATGTGGAAAGCGGGGCATCGCAGTGGTACGGCGTGGTGTCGATCACCAACATCCGTCACAGCAACGGCACCCCAGTCAAGATCAGTTCGTTCCTGGGCCTGAAGTTCCATTCGCCGGCAGCCGTCCAGCCCACCGACTTCAACGTCCAGCTCCAGCGCCGGGTAGCCACCACGGCCGAGACCGAGAACAGCCAGATCGATGCCCAGATCTGGGACGTCGAGGCCAAGATCCATTTCGAGTCGGCCGTTACCTTCGTCGCGCAGGACCGCATCACCATCGGCATCAACGGCGACCTGACCGGTGCCGGCGCCAGCGCCTACCTGTCGTCGTTCGCACTGGCCGCCGACGCGCTGCCCGACACCGATGGCACCGTGCGCGTGCAGACGGCATCCGCGCCCGACCCCGCGCTGTACTCGGTGGCCCAGACCATCACGTTCACGCAGGGCGCCCAGACCCATGTGGATACGGTGTCCCCGGGCACCACCACGCCCCTGAAGCTGCCGGCCGGCACCTATGCGGTGTCGGTGTCGCAGTTGTCGAATCACGCCGGCACGATCGTGGCCAATGCGCAGGTGTATCCCACCACCATCGTCGTCGGCCCCGGCAGCACCAGCGCGGTCATCGTGAGCTACTCGGCCGCGCAGTACTACGCGTCGCTCGACGTGACGCTGGCCGCCATGCCGATGCTGGCCAGCGAGGCGCTCGATGTCAGCGTCACGGCCCGCAACACCGGCGAACTGCTGGCCGCGTTCAGCTCGCCGCCCGGACACACCACGCGGCTGCGCGGCCTGCCGCTGGCCGGCGTGGTGGACGTCAGCATCGCGTCAATAGCGCTGAACAACATGCGCTACACGTTTGCCTCGAAGTCCGTCACGCTGACCACGACGCTCCAGGACGTGCCGTTCACGTTCGCCGACGTGCAATACGCGCCCGTGGACACCTCCGGCTTTGTCCCGCTGCCGATTGCCATCACGTCCGACGTGGCCACCACGCTCGACCTGCGCCTGATCGGCCCGGACATGAGCTATCACCAGACGCTGCACGCCGAGAAAGGTAGCTTCACGCACCGGCTGTACGTGCCGGTGGAGCCGCAGACCTACACGGTGGACGCCCCGGACTTCATCCTCAGCGGCGTGGTCTACAACGTGAACGCACCTGACCAACTGACCGTGGCACCAAGCGGCGCCACCAAGCTGAGCATCGAGATCGCGCAGGGTGCCAACCTGAATGTGCGCGGCTTCCCTGACTTCCTGAGCTTTGGCGGCTGCGCCGACCTGACGCCGGGCAACGCGGCCGACTTCGTGGCGGCGCGCGCGTCGTCGGTGTTCAAGTACGCGGGCTTTGACGGCGCGGGCGATGCCAACACCTACCTGACCTCGGACAACCAGACCACGGCAACCATCCTGCTGGCGCGCGACGTCGAGCAGCAGATTGGCGGCGGCCACCAGGTACTGCCGGTGATGGTGTCGTACACCTGCAACCTGTCGCTGGGCGACACCCCGACCCAGCTTGCCAACAAGCAGGGGCTGGCGCACAGCATCGCCAACCTGATCCTGTCGCTGAACCTGGCCAACCAGCATATCGACGCCCAACACCCGGTGCCGGCCGGCTTCGTGGTCAACCCCGACTTCCTGGGCGCCTGCCAGCAGGGTGGTTTCGCCCCACCTATGCGATGCCGGTACGCGAGCCGCTGCGCATGGCGCTGGACCACTGGGGCGTGACCGCCACCATCCCCGACCATATCGAGGAAAACATTCGCGGGTACGTGGCAGCCGTGAACTGGCTGATCCGCACCGTGGCGCCGACCGGCACGTTCGGCTGGCAGGTCAACCTGTGGGGCGTGGGAGCGTCGGAGTGGATCTACGCCTCGGGCGACGAACCCACGCGCAACGCGCGGGAAACCGCCGCCTACATCCGGGCCATGCGCGTCCACGAAGGTCCCGACGTGCCTGATTTCCTGGCCGTGGACCGCTACGAGGCCGACGACTTCACGATCCGCAGCTATGCCAACGGCTACTGCTACTGGACGCACGAGTGGGAGCGCTTCTACGATTTCTGCGCCGAACTGAGCCGCGACCTGAAATTCCCGATCATGCCGTGGCAGATCCCGGCCAGCCACGCGCCGCTGGCGTCGGACCCGGTCAACGCCAACTTCGACACCCAGAACTGGGGTACCGGCGGCACGTACATCTTTGGCGATCCGGCCATCGGCACGAACTATCACAACATCCACCCGAACATCATCGCGCTGCGCTTTCCCACGGCCTTCCACTGGGCCATGGGCGAGACGGCCGAGGGCATGTTCAAGCGGTCGGAGCCATTCGACGTCAACGTGCCGGCCTACGGCGACTTCCCGTTCCGTGGCATTTTTACGATGCTGCTGGGTGGCGGCGCCACGACCGGCATCATCTCCACCGTGGGCGACGACACATCGTTCGTGCGCGACAAGCTCAACGCCTACATGGATCACCCGCTGTCGTTCGGCGACGACGCGGTCACGGCATGCGAGCCGCAAGCGCTGCGCCGGCCACGCCGCCAGCGTCCGGCCCAGGAACCGTGCGCCGATCAACGCCGCGCCCGGCACGTGCGGAAGTGCCAATGCAAGTAGCCGCAATTTGATGTAGATCATTTCCGCAGGCAAGGCGCCTGGATCCGTTGCCCCACGACGCCCGCCACCCGGGCCTATGCCGATCGAACTAGTTCGGTCGGCATAGGTCAGCCCCACCCGGCTTCTCCCGCCGGCGAATAGTCGGCGCGACGCCACAGGCCTACTCTGGCATCACTCTCCAAAGTGACTCCGGAACCCGGCCATGGCCACTGCAACCCACCCCTCCCACACCCCGGACGCGGTACCTCCCGGGGCCTGGACCACCCTCTGGTCCAGCACGTTCGCCTTCACCATCTGCTTTGCCGTCTGGATGATGTTTGCCGTGCTCGGCATTCCGCTCAAGAACGAGCTTGGCCTCAATGACACCGAATTCGGCCTGCTGGCCGCCACGCCGGTGCTCAGCGGGTCGCTGATCCGCGTGCCGCTGGGCATCTGGACCGACCGCTACGGCGGCCGCGTGGTGTTCTTCGTGCTGATGCTGCTGACGGTCATCCCCATCTGGCTGATTTCCTACGTGCACACGTTCTGGCAACTGCTGGTGCTGGGGCTGTTCGTCGGCCTGGCGGGTGGGTCGTTCTCGGTGGGCACGCCCTACGTGGCACGCTGGTTCCCGAAGTCGCGCCAGGGGTTGGCGATGGGCATCTTCGGCGCCGGCAACTCGGGCGCGGCGCTGACCAAGTTCGTGGCGCCGGTGCTGATCCTGGCCTTCGGCACCTGGGAAATCGTGCCCAAGGTGTATTCGGTGGCGATGCTGGTCACCGCCGTCGTGTTCTGGGTGTTCTCGCGCAGCAATCCGGCGCACCGCGTCGGTTCGGGCACGAGCTTCCGCGCCCAGCTTGCCGTGATGCGCGACCCGCGCGTGTGGCGCTACTCGCAGTACTACTCGGTGGTGTTTGGCGGCTACGTGGCGCTGGCGCTGTGGATGACCAAGTACTACATCGGCGAGTACGGCTTCGACATCAAGATCGCCGCGTTCCTGGCCGCCTGCTTCTCATTGCCCGGCGGCGTGCTGCGCGCCATCGGCGGCTGGATCTCGGACCGCTACGGCGCCCATCGCACCACGTGGTGGGTGATGTGGATCAGCTGGGTGGCTTTCTTCCTGCTCAGCTACCCGAAGACCGACTTCGTGATCCACACCGTCAACGGCCCGCAGAGCTTTCATATCGCACTGACCCCGACGCTGTTCACGATCCTGATGTTCGTGGTGGGCATTGCCTTCGCCATCGGCAAGGCATCGGTCTTCAAGTTCATCTCGAACGATTTCTCGCACAACATCGGCGCGGTGTCCGGCGTGGTGGGCCTGGCCGGCGGCCTGGGCGGCTTTGTGCTGCCGATCATGTTCGGCGCGCTGGCCGACCTGACCGGCATCCGCAGCAGCTGCTTCATGTTGATGTACGGCACCGTCTGCGTGAGCCTGGTCTGGATGCACTACAGCCACCGCGCGGAGCAACGGCGCACACACGCCGCGCCGGAGGCCATCGCCAGACCCGAGGCCGCGCAGCCCGCCTGACGTCGCATTCCCACTGATTTCCATCTCTCGCACATCATGACCAGTACCGTACTGACCCGCTGGGAGCCCGAGAACGCGGCTTTCTGGCGTTCTCACGGCGAACGTATCGCCTACCGCAACCTCTGGATTTCGATTCCCGCGCTGATGCTGGCATTCGTGATCTGGATGCTCTGGAGCGTGGTGGCCGTCAACCTGGACCGCGCCGGCTTCCAGTTCACCAAGAACCAGCTCTTCTGGCTGACCGCCCTGCCGGCACTGTCCGGCGCCACGCTGCGCATCTTCTATTCGTTCCTGGTGCCGGTGTTCGGCGGCCGGCGCTTCACGGCCATTTCCACGGCGTTGCTGCTGATTCCGGCGATCGGCATGGGCGTGGCGCTGCGCGACCCGTCCACGAGCTACCCGACGCTGCTGGTGCTGGCCCTGCTCTGCGGGCTGGGCGGTGCCAACTTCAGCTCGTCGATGGCCAATATCAGCTTCTTCTTCCCGAAGGCCAAGAAGGGCCTGGCCACGGGCCTGAACGCCGGCATCGGCAATCTTGGCGTTTCGGTGGTGCAGTTCGTCACCCCGCTGGTGGTATCGCTGGCCGTGTTCGGCACGCTCGCCGGCGAGTCGCAGACCTACCAGGCCGCCGGCGCCACGCAGAACCTGTGGCTGCAGAACGCCGGATTCGTCTGGGTGCCGTTCATCGTGGTGTCGGCGCTGGCCGCCTGGTTCGGCATGAACGATATCGCCGATGCGCGCGCGTCGTTTGCCGAGCAGGCCGTGATCTTCCAGCGCAAGCACAACTGGCTGATGTGCTTGCTCTACATCGGCACGTTCGGCTCGTTCATCGGATTCTCGGCCGGCCTGGCGCTGCTGACCAAGGGCCAGTTCCCCGGCATCAACCCCACCGCCTACGCGTTCCTGGGGCCGCTGGTGGGCGCCCTGACCCGCCCGGTCGGCGGCTGGATCTCAGACAAGGTCGGCGGTGCGCGCGTCACGCTGTGGACCTTCATCGGCATGATCGCCGCCGTCTGCGCCGTGCTGGCCGCCCTGCCCCATGACGGACAGCCGGGCAACTTCCAGGCATTCCTGGGCGCGTTCATCGTGCTGTTCGCGCTGACCGGCATCGGCAATGGATCGACGTTCCGGATGATCCCCGTGATCTTCCTGACCGAGCGCCAGCGCGCCGCCGCCGGCCGTGGCGATGCCGCGCAGAAGCAGGCGCTGCAGGACGCCGGCAAGGAATCGGCCGCCGTGCTGGGCTTCTCGGGTGCCATCGGTGCCTACGGCGGCTTCTTCATTCCCAAGAGCTTTGGCACGTCGCTGGAGATGACCGGCTCGCCCGACGCCGCGCTCTACTGCTTCATCGCCTTCTATCTCAGTTGTGTACTCGTGACCTGGTGGTACTACGCGCGCCGTAACGCCCCCATGCCGTGCTGACTTTGGCGGCACCCCACAAAAGCAAGCGGAGAACATAAGAAATGTCTCATTTTCTGGATCGACTGAAGTTCCTTTCGCGCGTGAAGTCCACGTATGCGGATGGCCACGGTGCGGTAGTCAACGAAGACCGCCAGTGGGAAAACAGCTACCGCGCCCGCTGGCAGCACGACAAGATCGTGCGCTCCACGCACGGCGTGAACTGCACGGGCTCGTGCTCCTGGAAGGTGTACGTCAAGAACGGCCTGATCACCTGGGAAACCCAGCAGACCGACTACCCGCGCACCCGCCCCGACCTGCCCAACCACGAACCGCGCGGCTGCCCGCGTGGCGCTTCCTATAGCTGGTACGTCTATTCGGCCCAGCGCGTGAAGTACCCGATGATCCGGGGCCGGCTGATGGAGATGTGGCGCGAGGCGCGCCAGACCATGGACCCCATCGCCGCGTGGAAATCGATCAGCGAAGACCCTGAAAAGGCCCAGCGCTACAAGAGCGTGCGCGGCCAGGGCGGCTTCGTGCGCGCCGACTGGAACACCGCCACCGAGATCATTGCCGCCGCCAACGCCTACACGGTCAAGCAATATGGCCCCGACCGCGTGATCGGATTTTCGCCAATTCCGGCCATGTCGATGGTGTCGTACGCGGCTGGCGCGCGCTATCTGAGCCTGATCGGCGGCGCCTGCCTGTCGTTCTATGACTGGTACTGCGACCTGCCGCCCGCCAGCCCGCAGATCTGGGGCGAACAGACCGACGTGCCAGAGTCGGCCGACTGGTACAACAGCACCTACCTGATGGTCTGGGGCTCGAACGTGCCGCAGACGCGTACGCCTGACGCGCACTTCTACACCGAGGTGCGCTACAAGGGCACCAAGACCGTGGCCGTGTCGTCGGACTTCGGCGAAATGGTCAAGTTCGGTGATATCTGGCTGGCACCGAAGCAAGGCACCGATGCCGCGCTGGCCATGGCCATGGGCCACGTGGTGCTCAAGGAATTCCACACCACGGCGCGCTCGTCCTACTTCCGCGACTACATCAAGCAGTACACCGACATGCCGATGCTGGTGCTGCTGCGCGACCAGGACGGCACGCTGGTGCCCGACCACTTCCTGCGCGCCTCGCACCTGGACGGCAACCTGGACCAGGCCAACCATCCGGAATGGAAGACGCTGGTCATCGACCACGCCACTGGCGAGATCGTGGCGCCCAACGGCTCCATCGGCTTCCGCTGGGGCGAGGCCGCGCACGATAACGGCGCCAAGGTTGGCCGCTGGAACCTGGAGATGAAGGACGGCGGCAGCGGACGCGCCATCGATCCGCGCCTGTCGCTGATCGGCGATGAGGCGGAAGTAGCCGAGGTGGGCTTCCCGTACTTCGGCGGCGAACACGACGCGCTGCTCAAGCGCCGCGTGCCGGTGCGCAGCCTGACGCTGGCCGACGGCACCGTGGTACAAGTGGCCACGGTCTACGACCTGCAGATGGCCAACTACGGCGTGGACCAGGGCCTGGGCGGCCCGAACGTGGCCACATCGCTCGACGACGACGTGCCCTACACCCCCGCCTGGCAGGAAAAGCACACATCGGTGCCGCGTCATCTGGTGATCCAGGTGGCTCGCGAGTTTGCTGACAACGCCGACCGTACGCAGGGCAAGAGCATGGTCATCGTGGGCGCGGCGCTGAACCACTGGTACCACAACGACATGATCTACCGCGGCATCATCAACCTGCTGATGATGTGCGGCTGCGTGGGCAAGAGCGGCGGCGGCTGGGCCCATTACGTGGGCCAGGAAAAGCTGCGTCCGCAGTTCGGCTGGGCACCGCTGGCGTTTGCGTCCGACTGGTCGCGCCCGCCGCGCCATATGAACGGCACGTCGTTCTTCTACAGCCACACGAGCCAGTGGCGCCACGAGAAGCTGGGCGTCGACGAGATCCTCTCGCCTACCGCCGACATGCGGCGCTACGACAAGATGTCGCTGCTCGACCTGAATGCCAAGTCCGAGCGCATGGGCTGGCTGCCATCGGCACCGCAACTGGGCCGCAACCCGCTGGACGTGGTGGCCGACGCCCGCGCGGCCGGCAAGGACCCGGTGGCCCACACCGTCGAGCAACTGAAGTCCGGCGCGCTGCAGTTTGCCTGCGATGACCCCGACAACCCGGCCAACTTCCCGCGCAACATGTTCGTCTGGCGCTCGAACATCCTGGGCAGCTCGGGCAAGGGCCACGAGTACTTCCTCAAGTACCTGCTGGGCACGCAGAACGCCGTTTTCGGCGACGAGAACGATGCGATCAAGCCCACCGAGGTGACCGTGCGCCCCGCCGCCGAGGGCAAGCTCGACCTGCTGACCGTGCTGGACTTCCGCATGAGCACCACCTGCCTGTACGGCGACATCGTGCTGCCCACGGCCACCTGGTACGAAAAGGACGACCTGAACACGTCCGACATGCACCCGTTCATCCACCCGCTGTCCGAAGCCGTGCAGCCGCTGTGGGAAAGCAAGACCGACTGGGAAATCTACAAGGTCATCGCGAAGAAGTTCACCGAGCTGGCCGGCCCGTACCTGGGCACCCGTGAAGACCTGGTCTGCACGCCGCTGCTGCACGACACCCCGGGCGAGCTGGGCCAACCGTTCGAGCCGAAGGACTGGAAGCACGGCGAGTGCGACCTGATCCCAGGCAAGACCGCGCCGTCGATGGTCGTGGTGGAGCGCAACTACGCCGACATCTACAAGAAGTTCACGTCGATCGGACCCCTGCTGGACAAGATGGGCAACGGCGGCAAGGGCATCAACTGGGATACGAAGCACGAGGTGCACGAGATCGGTCACCTGAGCAAGACCGTGACCGAGCCGGGCGTCAGCTACGGCCGGCCACGCCTGGAAACGGCCATCGACGCCGCCGAGATGATCCTGACGTTCGCGCCGGAAACCAACGGCCACGTCGCGGTGAAGGCATGGGAGTCGCTCTCGAAGATCACGGGCCGCGACCACACCCACCTGGCCGTGGGCCGCGAGCACGACAAGATCCGCTTCCGCGACGTGCAGGCGCAACCGCGCAAGATCATCTCCGCGCCGACGTGGTCGGGCCTCGAATCGGAGGAAGTCAGCTACAACGCCGGCTACACCAACGTGCACGAGCTGATTCCATGGCGCACGCTGACTGGCCGCCAGCAGTTCTACCAGGACCACCGCTGGATGCTGGACTTTGGCGAAGGTGCGTGCGTCTACAAGCCGGCCATCGACACCAAGACGGTCAGCCCGATGCTGGGCCGCAAGCCCAACGGCAACCCGGAACTGGTGCTGAACTGGATCACGCCGCACCAGAAGTGGGGCATCCACTCCACGTACTCGGACAACCTGCGCATGCTCACGCTGTCGCGCGGCGGCCCGCACGTCTGGATCTCGGAGACCGAAGCCAAGGCCAATGGCATCCGCGACAACGACTGGGTGGAGGTGTTCAACGTCAACGGCACCCTCACGGCCCGGGTAGTGGTATCGCAGCGCGTGCCGCAAGGCATGTGCCTGATGTATCACGCACAGGAAAAAATCGTCAATGTGCCAGGTGCGGAAACCAGCGGCATGCGCGGCGGTATCCACAACTCGGTCACGCGCGCCGTGACCAAGCCCACGCACATGATCGGCGGCTATGCGCAGCTGGCCTACGGCTTCAACTACTACGGCACGGTTGGCAGCAATCGCGACGAATTCGTGATTCTTCGCAAGATGAACAAGGTGGACTGGCTGGAAGGTCCGCGAAAAGAAGAACCCTCCCCGCAAAACAAGGCAAAGACTGAAGGAGCATGGCAATGAAGATCCGCGCGCAAGTGGCCATGGTGCTCAACCTCGACAAATGCATCGGCTGCCATACCTGCTCCGTCACCTGCAAGAACGTCTGGACCAGCCGCGAGGGCGTCGAGTACGCCTGGTTCAACAACGTCGAGACCAAGCCCGGCGTGGGCTTTCCGAAGGAATGGGAAAACCAGGACAAGTGGAATGGCGGCTGGAAGCGCAATGCCGACGGCAGCCTGACCCCGCGCCAGGGCGGCAAGGCCAAGATCCTGTCGAACATGTTCGCCAACCCGAACCTGCCGCAGATCGACGAGTACTACGAGCCGTTCACCTACGACTACGAACATCTGCAAAAGGCCCCACTGGTGGAAACGCCGCCGACGGCGCGTCCGGTTTCGGCCATCACTGGCAAGAAGATGGAGAAGATCGAATGGGGCCCGAACTGGGAAGACGACCTGGGCGGGGAATTCGATTCGCGCAGCCGTGACAAGCTGTTCGACGAGATCCAGAAGGACATGTACTCGACGTTCGAGAACACGTTCATGATGTACCTGCCCCGCCTGTGCGAGCACTGCCTGAACCCGACCTGCGTGGCGTCGTGCCCGTCGGGGTCGGTCTACAAGCGCGAGGAAGACGGCATCGTGCTGGTGGACCAGGACAAGTGCCGCGGCTGGCGCATGTGCATCTCGGGCTGCCCGTACAAGAAGATCTACTTCAACTGGCAAAGCGGCAAGGCCGAGAAGTGCGTGTTCTGCTATCCGCGCATCGAGGCCGGCCAGCCGACCGTGTGCTCGGAAACCTGCGTCGGGCGCATCCGCTACCTCGGCGTCATGCTCTACGACGCCGACCGCATCGACCAGGCCGCCTCGGTGGCCGACGAGCGCGACCTGTACCAGTCGCAACTCGACATCTTCCTGGACCCCAACGATCCGGCCGTGCAGGCCGAGGCGCTGCGCCAGGGCATCGCCCAGAGCTGGATCGATGCCGCGCGCAAGTCGCCGGTCTACAAGATGGCCGTCGAGTGGAAGGTGGCCTTCCCGCTGCATCCGGAATACCGCACGCTGCCGATGGTGTGGTACATCCCGCCGCTCTCGCCGATCCAGTCCGCCGCCGAGGCCGGCTTCATGGGCATGAACGGCGTGATTCCGGACGTCAAGAGCCTGCGCATCCCTGTGAAGTACCTGGCCAACCTGCTCACCGCCGGCGATGTCATGCCCGTGCTGGGCGCGCTGGAACGGATGCTGGCCATGCGCGCGTACAAGCGCGGGCAGTCGGTGGACGGCATCGAGGACCTGGCCGTACTGGAACAGGTGGGGCTGACGCCCGCGCAGGTCGAGGACATGTACCAGACCATGGCCATCGCCAACTACGAGGATCGCTTCGTGGTGCCGTCCTCGCACAAGGAAATGTCCGAGGACAGCTTCGACGAGAAAGGCAGTTGCGGCTTCAGCTTCGGCAACGGCTGCTCGGGCGGCACATCGGACGGCACGCTGTTTGGCCGCAAGAAGCCGCAGAACGAGATCGCCTATGCCGACCTGCCCCGCTCGCGGCGCAAGGCGCTGGCCACCTGACCGCACAGGAGAACGCAATGACTATCCATAGAGTGCTGAGCGCCGTGCTCAGCTATCCGGAACCCCCGCTGCTGGAAGCCCTGGCCGACATCGACTGGACGCTGGCCGAATGGCCGCAGGCGCGCGACATGCTGGCCCCGCTGACCGACATGCTGCGCAGTGAACCGCTGATCCGGCTGCAGGAAAACTACGTGGCCACGTTCGACCGCAATCCGGCCCATTCGCTGCACCTGTTCGAACACGTGCACGGCGAAAGCCGCGACCGCGGCCAGGCCATGGTCGACCTGCTGGACGAATACCGGCGCGACGGCTTCGACATGGTCACCGCCGAGCTGCCGGACTACGTGCCGTTGTTCCTGGAATACCTGGGCGCACTGGTGATGGACGGCAAGGAAGAGCGCGCCGAGCAGCTGCTGGGCGACGCCATCCACGTGCTGACCGCCATCGGCAACCGCCTGGCCCGCAGCGAAAGCCCGTACGCAGCGGCGTTCCAGGTGCTGCGCACGCTGACCGACGTCCAGCCGCTGCCCCAGGAAGACCCGCCGGTGCGCGACATGGACGAGGCGCTGGAACTGTTCGGCCCGGGCGCCGACGGCGTGGAGCCGCTGATCGGCGCCGGTAGCGCCTCCTGCGGCAACGCAGGCGGCGTGGCACCTGTCAGGTTCGTCCCGAAAGCCAAAGAGGCGGCAGCCGCGAACGCGGCGCTGTGAACCCCGCCGTGAACCCAATCAACCAGAAGACATCATGAACCTGGTCCATCAATTCCTGTTCGGGATCTACCCATACATCGCCGCCGCCATCTTCCTGTTCGGCAGCCTGGCGCGGTTCGAGCGCGAGCAGTACACGTGGAAATCGGACAGCTCGCAGGTGCTGTACCGCGGCAACCTGCGCATGGGCAACATCCTGTTCCACGTGGG
Organism: Cupriavidus pauculus; assembly: GCF_022179805.1. Classification (GTDB taxonomy): domain Bacteria; phylum Pseudomonadota; class Gammaproteobacteria; order Burkholderiales; family Burkholderiaceae; genus Cupriavidus; species Cupriavidus pauculus_E. The sequence goes on from NZ_BPUO01000006.1 coordinate 331,354, forward strand.
TATCCTCGGCCTGTTCTTCGGCCACATGGTTGGCCTGTTGACGCCGGTGGCGGTCTGGGACGCGCTGGGCGTGTCGCACAGCTTCAAGCAAGGCGTGGCGATGGCCGCCGGCGGCGTGATGGGCACGATGTGCCTGGCCGGCCTGCTGATCCTGCTGCATCGCCGCCTGACCAACGCCCGCGTGTCGGCGGTGACCCGTACCGGCGACAAGATCCTGCTGCTGTGGCTGCTGGTTACGCTGCTGCTTGGCCTTTCTACTATCTTCGCCTCAGCCAGCCATATGGACGGCCACATGATGGTGCAGCTGATGACCTGGGCCCAGCACATCGTCACGTTGCGCGCCGACGCCGCAAGCTACGTTGCCGACGCCCCGCTGATCTTCAAGGCGCATCTGTTCATGGGCATCTCGCTGTTCGCGATCTTCCCGTTCACGCGCCTCGTGCACGTCTGGAGCGGCTTCGCCTCGGTCACCTACCTGGGACGCGCCTGGCAACTGGTGCGCAGCCGGTAAGGTGGCGCCATGCATGTGATCGAGCGCCTGCTGAAAGGGTTCGAGCGCTTCCAGCAGCACTATTTCGAGGATGCGCCGGCGTTGTTCGATGCACTGCGCGTCGGCCAGCATCCGCAAACCCTGCTGATTGGATGCAGCGACTCCCGCGTGGACCCCGGGCTGCTGCTGGGCAGCGATCCGGGCGATCTCTTCACTGTCAGAAACGTCGCAAACCTTGTGCCGCCGTGCACCGAGATGGAGACCGGAAGGCTACATGGCGTGTCGGCGGCCATCCAATTTGCGGTAGAACAACTCCGCGTGGCCAGAATTATTGTCATGGGTCATAGCGGGTGCGGAGGAATTCGAGCATTGTTGGCGCGGCCCGAGGTCGACGACGACACGGCGCAGGGGCATCCGCCCCGCCAGCCCCGCCAGGATTTCATTGGTCCATGGGTGCGCATCGCCGCCCCCGCGCGGCGTCTGGTGGAGCAGACCATGCCCGGCGCCAGCGCCGAGCAGCGTCAATATGCCTGCGAGCAGGCATCCATCCTGGTGTCGCTGCGCAACCTCGAGTCATTCCCGTTCGTGCGAGAGGCGTGCGAGCGTGGCGAACTGACATTGCATGGCTGGTATTTCGATATCGCCGCTGGCGCGCTCCTGGCTTACTCGGAGCGCGCCGACGGCTTTCTGCCACTGGTTTGCCCGCTCCCCGACGCCGGCGCACGTACGGTACGTGCAACCGCCTCGCCCTTTGATGCCTGAAGCCTGACGCCTGAAGCCATGACACCGCCGCCCCCATCTGCCCTGCCACTCGTCTACGCCTGCTCCGGGTGTTCCAGTGTCGCTCAGCTAGCCAACCAGTTCGCCGTGCGGCTCGACCGCGGCGGCCGGGCGGAAATGTCGTGCATCAGCGGGGTTGGCGGCGGCGTGCCCGCGCTGACGCGCGTGGCACGGTCCGGCCGGCCGATCCTTGCGCTGGACGGCTGTCCGCTGGCATGCGTCAAGGCATGCCTGGCATCGGCGGGCGTCACACCGACGGCCCACCTGGTCCTGAACCGCCTCGGTGCGACCAAGCGCCAGCACGGCGCCTGCACCGACGATGAAGAGGCGGCAACCTGGGCCGTCGTAGAGCAAACACTATCCGGAATGTACTCATGAACAAGCACTGGCTGAAACTCGCCGGACGGCACCTGTTACCGGTCGTCCAGGGCGGCATGGGCGTTGGCATCTCCGCCCACCGCCTGGCCGGCACCGTGGCCGCCAACAATGGCGTTGGCACGATTGCCAGCATCGACCTGCGCCACCACCACCCCGACCTGATGGAACAAGTGCGCGGCAAGCGGGACAAGGAAGCCATCGAGGCCGCCAACCGCGTGGCACTCGATCGCGAGATCGTTGCCGCCCGCCAATTGTCCGGGGGACGCGGCATGATCGCCGTGAACGTCATGAAGGCCATCGGCTCCCATGCCCAGATGGTGCGCCAGGCCTGCGAGAGCGGCGCCGATGCCATCGTCATGGGTGCCGGGCTGCCGCTGGACCTGCCAGAGATGGCGGCCGATCACCCCAAGGTGGCGCTGATCCCGATCCTGTCGGAAACGCGCGGCATCGGGCTGGTGCTGCGCCGCTGGATGAAGAAGGGCCGGCTGCCGGATGCCATCGTGATCGAGCATCCCGCGCACGCCGGCGGACACCTGGGTGCCGCCACCATCGAAGATCTGGGCAACGACCGCTTTTCGTTCGCCCGCGTACTAAGCGAATGCCGCGAGCTGTTCCAGACCCTGGGCCTGGCATGGGAGAGCATCCCGCTGATCCTGGCCGGCGGCATCAATACCCACGAGAAAGTCCGGCACTGGCTGGGCGAAGGCGCATCGGCCGTGCAACTGGGCACCGCATTCGCCGTCACCGAGGAATGCGACGCCCATCCGGCCTTCAAGCAGGTGCTGGCGACGGCCACGCCAGACACCCTGCGCGAGTTCACCAGCGTGGCGGGCTTGCCGGCGCGTGCTGTACTGACGCCCTGGCTGTCGCGCTACCTGTCCAGCGAAAGCCGCCTGCAGCAGCGGGCCAGGCCGCGCGATTGCCTGGAAGGCTTTGATTGCCTGCAGGCCTGCGGGCTACGCGATGGCGTGGCCAAGATCGGCCAGTTCTGTATCGACCTCAAGCTTGCCCAGGCTGTACGCGGTGACGTGGAACGCGGCCTGTTCTTCCGTGGCAAGGGCAAGCTGCCATTCGGCGAGGCGATCCGGCCGGTGGCCGAACTGATGCACTACCTGCTGACCGGCGAGAAGCCGGCCGCACTGACGCCGGCGCTCGCAACGACCGCCAGCGCCTGACGAGGCTAATCCCCGTCGCGCGGTTCACGGGGCGGCAGACCGCCCTGCCGGCGCATGCGGGCCATGCAGCGCAGCGCCGTCAGCAGTTGGAATCCGAGCCACGCATTGGCCGCGGCAAACAGCAGGCCACCAATGCGCGCGCACCACGCGGGCGCCCATGGCAACGCCAGCAGCGCGGCAAAGGCCGCCAGCAACAGCAAACCTTGCTGCCGCTGTCGAGCCGGTGAGATGATGGCCTGCATGACTGGCACCCGCGCGCGTGGCGGCAGCATGCGGCGCAGGTGCAGCCACACCAGGAATGGCACGATCTTTCCCAGCATGGCCGTGACAGGCAGCACGCCACTTCCCACCAGCACCAGTACCCCTATCCACCACGGCAACACTGTCGACCCCGGCAGCCACAGATTGGCGGTGGTCAGGAACGTGGCCATCGTCATGCTGGCCGAGGCCACGGCCCAGAGCGGCCAGTGCGGATCGTGACGACGGCGCGCCCGCAGCACGGCGATCAGCATCGAGCCGCCGAGCAGTCCGGCAAAGGCCAGCCAGGGCAACAAGGCCCACCGCCCGATGTCCCCGTCCGGGGCGATGACAATGACCACACTGAAGATCAGCAGGAGCAGCCAGTGCGCAACGGGCAGGCATCGCTGCAAGCGCCCGGGCAACTGCGGAACCTGCCAGAACATCGGCAGCACCGTCATCGCCACGCCGGTGACCAGCGCGCCAAGCCAGCCCCCGAGACCCCACGCGACGTGCAACGACAGCAGCGTTGGCAGCGGCAATGCCCACCAGCCGCCCAGTACACCCGCCAACGCAATCCCTGCCGCAACAGTCAGCAACAACGGCGCGCCAATCGAGGCCAGCGTACGCGTGGTGGCATCGACACGCACCACGCGCCGGCCAGTCACGAATAACACACCCGCCACGAGCAAGGGAAACAGGCCGATACCGGCCGCCCAGCGAAAAGCCTCACCCTCGCCGCCGATAAAGCCCACGCCGAGCGCGGTCGCCATGGCCGCGCCAGACAGCGCGACGAATGGCGCCAGCCATCGCACTCCGGGCACTGGCACCCGGGCCACCACCGGCATCATCTGGAACAGGGCACCCAGCATCACGGGCAGCAGCATGGCAAGGGCCAGCGCATGGACCGATGCCAGGGCCAGCGGCGCGAAACGATGCGGCAAGCCATCGGCGGGGCCGCAAGCCAATAGCAGCCCGGCAGCGACACCGAGCCACGGCGCCGGCATCAGGCAGCCGAACACCACGGCGGGCCTTGGCGCCTGGGCATAGTCGAGATTTGCCGCTTTCACTTGCGGTTGGCACCTTGGCTGGATGGAAAACGCCACATTGTCCACCTGGACGTGCGGACGGCTCAAGCACAGCGGCGCGGTCACAACGGTAGACCACGGATTGCACAAAGATTGATCTGGCGCAGAAGTCACAAGCCCCAACAGGTCGAAAATCAGCGCCGAGGTTGTGCCCGCCCCCTTGCGCCAACTCGATTCCATGCCAGACCCCACATATCGCCCGACCGCCGAAGCCTTTACCGCAGCTACCCGGCCGCCGCATTCGCTGCCCGACACCGACCACGTCCCCGACACCGTTCGACTGACGCCGCCGCGCTACCGGCTATCCACGCGCATCATCCTGCTGTCCCTGGCGTCGCTGACGGCGGTGCTGGCCATGATCACGGGCACACTCTTTCTTTCCTGGAAGCTCGAAGGCGCCGGGGCCGCCATCAATGACGCCGGCAGCCTGCGGATGCGCGCCAACCGCGTGGCCATCGAGCTTTCGCTGTCGGCATCGGGCAATCCCAGCACGCTTGCCGAACAGATCACGACCCTGGACAACACGCTGGCGCAACTGCGCAAGGGCAACCCGGCCCGGCCGCTGGTCCTGCCTGACGACCCGACCATCCATGCCCAGCTGGACGCAGTGCTGGCCGATTGGTCGCAGCATCTCAAGCCGATGGCCCTGGCTGGCAACGCCGGCGAGTATGTGCGGGCGCTGCCTGGCTTCGTCGATCAGGCCGACCGGCTCGTCCGCCTGATCGAGCGCAACAGCGCGCGCAAGACCGACATGCTGCGCCTGTCCCAGGTTGGCCTGGCGGCGATGGCTTGCGTGGGTACCGTGGCGGTCATCTACCTGCTCTATCTCTGGATCATCCTGCCCGTGCTGCGCCTGCAGGATGGCTTGCGGCGCATGGCCGCCCGCGAGTTCTCGCTGCGCCTGCCCGTGGAAACACGCGACGAATTCGGCACGCTGAATGCCGGCTTCAATCGCATGGCCGCCGAACTGCAGGAGCTCTATCACGACCTGGCCGCCCGCGTGACCCGCAAGACCGCCGAGCTGGCGAACCAGAATCGCGATCTGGAAGCGCTCTACGACATGGCCGCCTTCCTGAACCAGGCTGCCGATGCCGAAAGCCTGGCGCGCGGCTTTCTGGAGCGCGTCATGCAGCAGTTCGGCGCCGACGGCGGATCGGTGCGGATGTTCGACGTCCGCCAGGGCCGGCTCAACAGGTTGGCATCGGTGGGATTGTCGATGGACCTGGCCGACGACGATCACTGTGCCGATATCGGCGCGTGCCACTGCGGACAAGCCACGCAGGCCGGCATCGTGACCGTGGCCGACCTGCGCCGCGCGATCCTGCCGATGGCCGCCCCGGTCATGCCATCATCACCGTCCTCTCCTTCGCCGTGCCGGCGCGAAGGCTTTTTGTCGATGGCCGCCTTCCGGCTCGACACGCTGCGCGGCCCCGTCGGCACCCTGACGCTGCATTTCCGTGCGGCACACGACTTGCCGCCATCGCACCGGCAGTTGCTGGAAACGATGGCCCAGCACCTGGCCACCGCGCTGGAGCACGTGCGCCTGTCGGCCAGCGCCCGCCAGCTTGCCGTGGTGGAGGAACGCAACCTCGTGGCGCAGGGCCTGCACGACAGCATCGCGCAGGGCCTGAACTTCCTGAATCTGCAGGTCCAGCTACTGGAAGATGCCGCGGAGCGCCGTGCGGACGACGAAGTGCAGGAGATCATTCCGCTACTGCGCCACGGCGTGGAAGAAAGCTATCAGGATGTGCGCGAGCTGCTGAACAACTTCCGCTCACGGCTGACCACTGGCGACCTGCGCCCGGCCGTGGAGGAAACCGTGGCGCGCTTCCGGCGCCAATGCCGTACCGAGGCCACGCTGTCGATCGACGACAAGGGCTTGCCGCTACAGCCCGAACATCAGCTGCAGGTGCTGTTCATCCTGCAGGAAGCCCTGTCGAATGTCCGCAAGCACGCCATGGCCGAGCACGTGACGATCTCGATCCGGCACGACCGCGTGTTCCGGCTGGTGGTGCAAGACGACGGCGACGGCTTTGACGCCAGCCGGCTCGACGAGCACGACACCGGCCACATCGGCCTGCACATCATGCGCGAGCGCGCCGCGCGCCTGGGTGCACACCTGGCTATCGAACCACGCGCCGGCCTTGGCGTACGCATCGAACTGACCCTGCCGCGCGGCGAGCGCACGGCCGCATCGCCGACCGCAACGGCCGAGGAACCCGCATCATGACCATCCGCATCCTGTTGATCGACGACCATACGCTGTTCCGGTCAGGCATTCGCGCCCTGCTGCAACGGCAGCCCGATTTCGAGATCGTCGACGAAGCCGCCGACGGCGTGGAGGGCATCAAGCGCGCCAAGCAGCACCGGCCTGACGTGATCCTGCTGGACCTGAACATGCCCGGCCTGTCCGGCCTGGAGGCACTGCAATTACTGGTGGAGGATTTGCCTGACAGCGCCGTGATCGTGCTGACGGTGTCGGAGGAAGCCGAGGAACTGGCCACTGCATTGCGCAGCGGCGCGCGCGGCTACCTGCTCAAGAATATCGAGACCGAAGCACTGACCAGCGCCATCCGGCGCGCGGCGGCCGGCGAGCCGGTGATCTCGGAGGGCATGACCGCGAAGCTGGTGCAGCAGTTTCGTGCGCCCAGTGTGCCGGCCACCGCGGCAACTCGCGGCCAGGACGGCGCGCCGCTGACCACGCGTGAGCGCGACATCGTGCAGGGACTGGTACGGGGGGAAAGCAACAAGGAAATCGCGCGCGAGCTGGGCGTGGCGGAGTGCACCGTGAAGATTCACGTGCAGAACATCCTCAAGAAGCTCCACCTGGCCAGCCGCGTGCAGGTGGCGGTCTACGCCGTCGAGCACGGGCTGGCCGGATAACCGCGCCAGCCCCGTTGGCTTAGTAGTCGGTGCGCTGGACGCCGTTCTCGGTGCCCAGCAGCAGCACATTGGCGCCGCGCAGCGCGAACAGGCCCACCGTCACCACGCCCGGCAACTGGTTGACGCGCTGCTCCAGGCCCTTGGGATCGTCGATCTTCAGGCCGGTCACGTCGAGAATCACGTTGCCGTTGTCGGTCTTGTAGATACCGCCTTCCTTGGTCATGCGCAGGCGCGGCTGGCCGCCCAGCGCGGCGAGCTGGCGAGCCACGGCAGCACGTGCCATGGGAATCACCTCGACCGGCAGCGGGAACGTGCCCATGACCGGCACCAGCTTGCTGCCATCGGCGATACAGACGAAGCGTTCGGCCACGGCAGCCACGATCTTCTCGCGCGTCAGCGCACCGCCGCCACCCTTGATCATCGCGCCCGAGGCATCGATCTCGTCGGCACCGTCGACATAGACCGGAATGGTGTCCACCTCGTTGAGGTCCAGCACCTTGAAGCCGTGCTGCTGCAGGCGGCGCGTGGATGCCTCGGAACTGGACACGGCGCCACTGAACCGCTCCTTGAACGCCGCGACGGCGTCGATGAAGAGATTGGCGGTGGAGCCCGTGCCGACACCAAGAACGGCACCTTCGGGCACTTCCTGCTTCACATAGTCCGCGGCGGCTTGCGCGACCAGCGCCTTGAGTTCATCCTGAGTCATGACAACGGGGTGAATTGCGTTGGGGGAGGGTAGGAGGAGACCATTACTGGTCTCCTCCCCCCTAAGAACCGTACGTGCGAGTTTCCCCGCATACGGCTCAAGCCTTTACTAAATGTCAATCAAACATCGGCTTCACAACAGCTCGACCGTGATGGTGTACTTGGACATGACAATCGGGATGCAACAGCACGCGATTTCCTAGAGCATCCGACCCCTTGTAGGTACGGAGAATAATATGGTGGTCATGCCACCCCGTCTCTTTGGTTATCTTGCACTGACACACCGCACATAAGCCTCGCTGGTCGACATACAACTTGATCCACTGCTTCCGGTACGCCATGTTTTCCAACAGGCGATCCTGCCGCAGTTTCTCGCCGTACATCTCCTGCGCTGGATCGAAGGGATTGAAGTCCCCGCGAATCTTCTTATGCCGCTGAATCGGTGTCCCCGCAAGGGAATACAACTCGATCCATTGGCGATTGCCATCCTTATCTACTGCTGTGGTTCCAAACACCCAGTTCCGTTCACCAACGGATGCAAAATACTTTTTGCGCACCCATTCGGTGTTCTTTCCTCGATGCCGCCGCTTCGCCCACCGCCATAGCGCCCGGAAGATCCGGTGCTCCATTTTGGTGTACGTCACCTTCGCTACCACTGGGCGGTGATACTGCGCCCAGCCCCTTAGCATCGGGTTCAGCAGTCGAATCAAATCCTCCTGCTTCACCGTCTTGTGGGTACTGATGACCTCCTTCACCTTGCGATAGAACGTTTGCACGTTCTTCTTGCTCGGCTTAATAAGCAGCGTTCCCGAGTACTTCCGGAAATTCCACCCAAGAAAGTCAAAGCCGTCAGCGATGTTGACGATCTGCGTTTTCTCCGTGGACAGCGTCAGTCCCCGTACTGCTAAGAACTGTTCCACCCACGGTTTCACTTCGTTCTCTAACACCTCCGGCGTACTGCCGGTGATCACGAAGTCGTCCGCGTACCGCACCACGTTCACCTTCAGCCTCTTCGTGCCGGCGACACCTAGCTTGATCTCTAGAGACTTCGCCAGTTGTCGTTCCAGCCCGTTCAGCGCCACGTTTGCCAGGGTCGGGGAGATGATGCCTCCCTGTGGTGTTCCGGCTTCGGTCGCCTGAAACTGGCCCTGAAATACCACGCCAGCTTTCAACCACTTCCGAAGGATTGCCTTGTCCATCAGGACATTGCGCTCCAGCCAGTCGTGACTGATATGGTCAAAGCAGCCTTTGATGTCAGCTTCCAGCACCCATTGAGCCGAGGCCTTTTGGGATAGGGAGATAAATAACTGCGACATCGCATCCGCCGTGCAACGATTGGCCCGAAACCCGTAGGAGTTCGGATCGCTCGTCCCTTCGGACACCGGTTCCAGCGCCAGCAAATACAGCGCTTGCATGGCGCGGTCCCGCATGGTCGGGATACCCAGCGGGCGTTCCTTTCCATTGGCTTTAGGAATAAAGACCCTCCGTAATGGCATGGGCCGATACCCCCGACGCTTCAACCGCCCAATGGCTTCCCACCGGGTTTCAGGCGAGTCCCACTTCACGCGATCTACACCTGCCGTTCGCGCACCTTGGTTCGCCGTCACTCGTCGTACCGCCGATGCCTTGGCGGAGAACGAGCGGGTCAGTGACCGTTGCAAGGCTTTCACCCTGCGCCAATCTCTGTCCTGTGTTGCCTTCGCAATTCGAATCTGCATTGCTCGAACATTCCGTTCGACGCGGCGCCAATTGATGTCGCCCCATCGCTGCGGAATGCCGGAGGGCGCAGATTCATCCTTGCGGATCAATGATTCCATGCTGCTCTCCTATCTTGAGGACTTCCCCAAACAGCAGAGACAACATGCCCCTTGAGGGGACATATTGCCCCTCAAGGGAAGAAAAATTAAACAAGCGAGTTCAGTCAGCCGTCTTGCGACGAAAGACCAGTTGGAAGTCTGCCCGCTTTCGCGTGGGATGATGTTTCAACCCCTATCCGGACCATTACAGTCCGACGTTCGCTTTCTCCAACCTCCCATACCCGCACAACCAACAGCGTCCCTTACGGTTCGCCTGCCAAAGCCAAACTGCGCTCGGGCGGCTATACGGGCTTACCACGTTCCCCACGCGTTACACGACTGGGTTAGGGTCTGCCTCTTCACCGGTGGTCAGCTGACGACGTGTCCCGAGTTTCCAGCGGGACATCCGACCACGTACCTTTTGGTTAGTGCCTAACAGCAGCTTTGGCACCGCACTACTCACGGCGTTTAACAGCAGTTTACTTACATTACCCATACCAGCCAGCCTAGCTCCTTGACCCCATCGCTGCTTGGGATCTCTGCGGCAGGACCTCACGGACCCAACGCACCCTTACGGGGGCTACATTGTCGGGAGAGCTTCACACCCCACCGTTACCAGTGACGCATGTCTCCCTAGGCTACTACTAGTCGTATAGCAGGTTTGCTATCAGGGCGTCCTCGCGGACGAGCCCGATCCAAACAATAACGCGCGGAGCTTCCGCTCCGGTCCTCGCTTCCTTGCTTCATGGCCCCGTACTGCGGGCACCCGATGGCGGCAGTGCCTAGACTGCATACACCATCCCACAAGATTACGGCGGCCCCACTTCTGGGCCGGCACATTACTATTGCGTTGCGCCAACGATAGGCTGTTGGCACAACGAACCCCTTCCTTGCGAAAGGGGAATGAACGAACAGTCGCCCAAAGGCGAGCGTCCCCGCCTTTTGGGCAATGGCTGGTAGTGAGCCAGCAAAAGCAAGCTACTGGCCGATGTCCTGGCCTGAAAAGCAAACTCCATGAGACGCCCCACGGCTTTACCGGCCGGGTTGGTCTTAGCAAGAAAATGGTTGGGGCTCATCCCCAACAAAGGTCGATGCGACGTGTCGCACGAAAACGCGTAGTGTAGCGGATCACGGGCAATCGCCAAGTATCGTCGGCGATTACCGCCCGGCGTCACGGTATCGGTTGCCGCCTCACGCCACGCCGTTACAATGATCCATCCCCGGCTGCCTCACGCACCGCCTTCTTCCCTCTTCCAGACGGAACACAGATCATGAACGCGCTCGAACAACTGAAGCAGTTCACCACGGTGGTTGCCGATACCGGCGACTTCCAGCTGATGAAGCAGTACACGCCGCAGGACGCGACCACCAATCCGTCGCTGATCCTCAAGGCCGTGCAGAAGCCCGAATACCGGCCGCTGCTGGAACAGGCCACGCGCGACCATCACGGGTCCGCCGGCATGGACGCCGTGATGGATCAGTTGCTGATCGCCTTCGGCTGCGAGATCCTGGCCATCGTGCCGGGCCGCGTGTCGACCGAAGTCGACGCGCGCCTGTCGTTCGACACGCAGGCGACGGTGGACAAGGCCCGTCACCTGATCGGCCTGTACGAACAGCGCGGCGTGGCGCGTGAACGCGTGCTGATCAAGATCGCTTCGACGTGGGAAGGCATCAAGGCCGCCGAGATCCTGCAGCGTGACGGCATTCGCTGCAACATGACGCTGCTGTTCTCGCTGGCCCAGGCCGTAGCCTGTGCGGAAGCCGGTGCGCAACTGATCTCGCCGTTCGTCGGCCGTATTCTCGACTGGTACAAGAAGCAGGCCGGCGACAAGTGGGACGCCGACGCCAACGCCGGCGACAACGATCCCGGCGTGCGCTCGGTGCGCCAGATCTACGACTACTACAAGAAGTTCGGCTATGCCACCGAGGTCATGGGCGCCAGCTTCCGTGGCACCGGACAGGTCCTGTCGCTCGCGGGCTCCGACCTGCTGACCATCAGCCCCGAGCTGCTGGAACAACTGGCGGCCAGCACGGCCACGGTGGAACGCAAGCTGTCGGTGGAGCAGGCGCAGGCCGCCAACATCGCGCGCATCGCCGCCGATGAAGCGGCGTTCCGCTGGCAGTTGAACGAGGATGCAATGGCCACCGAGAAGCTGTCGGAAGGGATTCGCCTGTTCGCGGCGGACGCGGTCAAGCTGGAAAAGCTGGTGGCGGAACTGGCTGGCTGATTGCAGGCAACGCACCCCTCTCCGTCCTGGAGGGGGGAAACCAACCGGTAAGGTAACCTCAGGTCGCGTCCTGCGGCCACAGCATCGGCAGGCATTCTCCTGCCGCGGCTGGCACCATCAGATCCGCTGTTGCGTCGAGCGCCGAAGGCTGCGGATTGACCACGATGACGCGGGCGCCATGCTCCTTGGCCAAGCCCGGCAAGGCCGCCGCCGGATACACCAGCCCCGACGTTCCCACGACCAGGCACAGGTCGCACGATTGCGCCGCGTGATCGGCACGAAATCGCGCCACGCGGGGCAAATCCTCGCCGAACCACACCACGCCGGGACGCATCATCGCGCCGCACAGCGAGCAATGCGGAGGCTCGCCGGGCACCGCGGGCGCGGTGTCGCAACGGCCGCAGCCGTCGAGCCATTTGTTGGCAAACAGATTGCCGTGCAGTTCCACCACGTGTTCACTGCCGGCCTGCTGATGCAGGCCGTCAATGTTCTGGGTGACCAGCGTCAGCGATTTCTGTCTGGCCAGTGCCGTCAGCGCGTAGTGCGCGGGATTCGGCTTCGCGGCCGCCACCAGTTCGCGCCGATGCTCGTACCACTGCCACACCAGCGTCGGGTGGCGGCGGTACGCTTCCTCGGTTGCCAGTTCCTCCGGATCGAAACGCGCCCAGAGGCCGGTCAACGCATCGCGGAACGTCGGCACGCCAGACTCCGCCGAGATCCCCGCGCCAGTCAGCACGAAGATGTTCTGTGCGGCGTCGATCCAGTTGCGTGCCTGTTCCAGCGCGGCGGCGTCCACGACCATGGTTACTTCCGGCGCTGTCGCACCGCCTCGTACAGGCACACGCCGCTGGCCACGGAAACATTGAGGCTTTCCACGCCACCAGCCATCGGCAGCGCTACCAGTTCGTCGCAGGTTTCGCGCGTCAGGCGGCGCATGCCCTCGCCTTCCGCGCCCATCACGATTGCGGTCGGGCCCTTCAGGTCGATGTCGTAGAGCGATTTTTCGGTGCCGTCGGCGGTACCCACCACCCAGATGCCGCGTTCCTGCAGTTCGCGCAGCGTGCGGGCCAGGTTGGTCACGGTGATGTAGGGCACGGTTTCGGCCGCACCGCTGGCAACCTTCGCCACGGTCGTGTTCAGGCCGACGCTGCGGTCCTTCGGCGCGATCACGGCGTGGGCGCCGGCACCATCGGCCACGCGCAGGCAGGCGCCGAGGTTATGCGGGTCGGTGACACCGTCCAGCACCAGCAGCAGCGGCGTGCCTTCGATGCCGTCGAGCAGTTCGTCGAGGTTCAGCGCAAGCGACACGTCTTCGGCACGCGCCACCACGCCCTGGTGACGGTCGGTGCCGGCCATGCCGCGCAGGCGGTCGGCATCCACGGGATGCAGCGTCACGCCATGACTTTCCGCCAGGCGGACGAAGTCAATCATGCGCCGATCCTTGCGGTTCGCTTCGATGTAGATATCGGACACGCTCTGCGCGTTCTGGCGCAGGCGTGCATTGACGGCGTGAAAGCCGATCAGGAGTTTGTGTTTGGCCATGGCGCGCATTGTACCCGCCATGGCCTCACGACAACGCCGATTTGCTTACCGCTTGCGCGCCGTCCGGCTCGATTTGCCGGCCGGCTTGGCAGCGGGCTTCTTGGCCGTCTTCAGATGCGACGGCTTCGGCTTGGCCGCGCGCTTGGCCGGCTTGCCGGCCGGCGGCGTTTTACGCGACGGATGCGCCGCATGCCCCACATTCGCCTGGCGCGGCTTGACCGGCGTGATCACGGCTTCAAACACCGGTTGCTCTTCGATCACACGATCAAGCGTTTCGTCGAACGACTCCTCGGGCTTCGACGTACCGCCAAGCAGTGCGGCAAGCTGCCGCCCCTTCTTGCGCGCCGGCACCGCGTGGGCGGCCGGAACACGCGGTTGCTCGGGGGCGCCAGCGCGACCGCGCAGCGTCTTGGCGGACGGCTCCTGCACCAGGCGGAAGTCGATCTTGCGCGCATCGAGGTCGACGCGCGACACCTGCACGCGCACGCGATCGGTCAGCCGGTAGCGAATGCCCGTACGCTCGCCACGCAGTTCGTTGCGTGCCTCGTCGTACTGGAAGTAGTCGCTGCCCAGTTCGGTCACGTGGACCAGACCTTCGACATAGAGCTCGTCGAGCTGGACAAAGATGCCGAACGACGTGACCGCGCTGATCGTGCCCGCGAAATCGCTGCCGAGCTTGTCGCGCATGAAGTAGCACTTTAGCCAGGCTTCGACATCGCGCGATGCCTCGTCGGCCCGGCGCTCGTTGGCCGAGCAGTGCAGGCCAAGCTCGTCCCAGATGCCTTCGTCGCGCTTGGCGCGTGCAGCGGCGTTCTGGGCACGCTTCTCGGCATCGGCGGCCTGCATGCGGCGCGCCTTCGGCGAGATCTGCGTGTTGAGTTCCGTCCCCGTGATAAAGGCTGGCCGGTACTTGGTGTGCGCCAGGATCGCCTTGATCGAACGGTGCACCAGCAAGTCGGGGTAGCGGCGAATCGGGCTCGTGAAGTGCGCGTAAGCCTCGTACGCCAGACCGAAGTGGCCGATGTTGTCGGGGCTGTAGACGGCCTGCTGCATCGAGCGCAGCAGCATCGTCTGCAGCATCGGCGCATCGGGACGCGACTTGATCTTGTCCATCACCTCGGCGTAGTCCGACGCCTGGGGCTTGTCCCCGCCGCCCAGCGACAGGCCGGACGTGCGCAAGAACTCGCGCAGGTTCTTCAGCTTTTCCTCGCTCGGACCCGCGTGGATGCGGTACAGCGCCGGATGCTTGAAGCGCTCCAGGAAGTCGGCCGCGCAGACGTTGGCCGTCAGCATGCACTCTTCGATCAGCCGGTGCGCGTCGTTGCGGGTGCGCGGCAGGATCTGCTCGATCTTGCCCTGCGCATTGCAGACGATGTAGGTCTCGGTGGTGTCGAAGTCGATCGCACCGCGAGCGCGGCGTGCCTTGAGCAGGACCTGAAACAGCTCGTACAGGTTCTGCAGGTGCGGCACCAGATCGGCGCGCTTGTGCGCCTCCGGACCCTTGGTGTTCGACAGGACGGCCCAGACCTCGTTATAGGTCAGGCGCGCCTTCGAGTGCATCACGGCCGGATAGAACTGGTAGCCCTTGAGCTCGCCCTTGGCGGTGATCACGGCGTCGCAGACCATGCACAGGCGATCGACCTGCGGGTTCAGCGAGCACAGGCCGTTCGACAGCTTTTCCGGCAGCATCGGAATCACGCGGCGCGGGAAATAGACCGACGTGGCACGGTCCAGCGCATCGCCGTCCAGCGGCGTACCGGGCCGCACGTAGTGCGACACGTCGGCAATGGCCACGATCAGGCGCCAGCCCTTGGCACGGCCGATCTTGACCGGCTCGCAGTACACGGCATCGTCGAAGTCGCGCGCGTCTTCGCCATCGATCGTCACCAGCGAGATGTCGCGCAGGTCGATCCGGTGATCGAGGTCGGCCTCGCGAACTTCGTCGGGCAGCGCCTGTGCTTCCTTGGCGGCTGCCGCCGAGAACTCGTGTGGCACGCCGTACTTGCGCACGGCGATCTCGATTTCCATGCCGGGGTCGTCGATGTCGCCCAGCACTTCCACCACGCGGCCCACCGGCTGCACGTAGCGATCCGGCCATTCCACGAGTTCGACGCTGACCACCTGGCCCACGCGTGCCTTGCCCTGCGACTTTGGCGGAATCAGGATGTCCTGGCCAATGCGCTTGTCTTCGGGCGCCACCACCAGCACGCCGTTCTCGGACAGCAGGCGGCCGATGACGTAGCGGTTGGCGCGCTCCACGATCTCGACGATCTGCCCTTCCGGACGGCCGCGACGGTCGTAGCCCACCACGCGCACCTGGGCGCGGTCGTTATGCATCGCCTTCTGGAGTTCGCGCTCGGGCAGGAAGATATCGTCCTCGCCATCGTCGCGAATCAGGAAGCCAAAGCCGTCGCGGTGGCCCTGTACACGGCCCACGACGAAATTCGGTTGATGGGCCAGCTCGTAGCGGCCCTTGCGGTTCAGTTCGATCTGGCCGTCGCGTTCCATCGCGGCGAGCCGTTTCTGAAAACCGTCATGCTCCTTGCGCGTGACAGCCAGGGACTTGGCGATATCGCCAGCCGACAGGGGCGACCCCGAGGTTCTCAGTACGCCAAGGATTTCTTCCCGGCTTGGGATCGGATAGTTGTTCTGATTCAATTTTTCTCGAAACTATTTGACAAACGTTTGACGGTCGCTATAATGGCCGCTTCGGTTGTTTCGACACCTGCCCAGGTGGCGGAATTGGTAGACGCACTAGGTTCAGGTCCTAGCGGTGGCAACACTGTGGAGGTTCGAGTCCTCTCCTGGGCACCAAGATTTAGCGAGAAACCCGCAACGCACGTTGCGGGTTTTTTGTTTTTGCATCGCTGAATCGTTCAAACCCTCTCCTCTCTTGCCTTGTCCAATGGCTCTTTTCTGACATTGAGCCGTGAACGAGTGTATCAGTTTCAGTGTCGATTCCGGCATTATCTCGCTATCTTCGCCACATCAATTACAAAAAATGCAGCGTCATGGCTGCTCAAACCCGACCATTGACTTATGGTTGATCTGTAACTACCATAGTTTCACATTGAGATTTCCGCATGAGCACCAGCAGCCGGTTTGCCGTCGCCGTCCATATTCTCACCCTGCTTGCGCAGACTGAAGGTCCGGTACCGTCGTCGATGATCGCCGGAAGCGTGGGGACCAACCCCGCGCTGATCCGCCGCATGATCGGTGCGCTGACCGAGGCCGGGTTCGTGGCCACGACGATGGGCAGCACCGGCGGCGCAACGCTGGCGCGGCCGGCATCGGACATCACGCTGCTTGAGGTGTTCCGTGCCACCGAGACCACGGCACTGATCACGCTGCACCAGAGCGCGCCAAATCCGGCCTGCATGGTCGGCCGTGAGATCACGGGCGCACTGCAGGTCGTGGCCGACCGTGCGCAGGCAGCCATGGACGCATCGCTCGCGGAAATCACGATTGCCAGCATGCTCGGCGAAGTCGAGCATGCCGCCCGGCGCCGCAAGCGCTGATTTTTTACCCCAATGTGTAACCACCTTGGTTTCACATAAAAACTTGCCGGAAGGAATCACCATGAAAATCGCGATTATTGGCGCCACAGGTAATGTTGGCAGCCGCCTGACCGACGAAGCCCTGCGCCGTGGCCATACCGTGGCCGCACTGGCCCGCCACGCGTCGGCACTGCCTGCACGCGACGGCGTGACGGCCCACGACGTCGACGTCGCCGATAACCAGGCCCTGGCTGCAGCCTTGCGCGGCAACGACGTCGCCATCAGCACCGTGCGCTTCCTGCAGACCACCGCCGGACAGATCGTCGCGGCCGTCAAGGCAGCCGGCATCCGCCGCCTGCTGGTGGTGGGTGGCGCGGGCAGCCTCTACGTGGCGCCAGGCTTGCAGTTGGTGGATACGCCGACCTTCCCCGATGCCTACAAGGCGGAAGCCTCGGCTGGCCGGGATTTTCTCGATGCATTGCGCGGCGAAACGCAACTGGACTGGACGTTCCTCTCGCCGTCCGCGCTGTTCACGCCTGGCGAGCGTACGGGCAAATTCCGTCTTGGGCGCGATGAGCTGCTCACTGCCGCCGACGGCAAGAGCTGGATCTCGATGGAAGACTATGCGATTGCGATGCTCGACGAAATCGAGCAGGCGAAGCATGTGCGGGAGAGGTTCACGGTGGGGTATTGATGGCCTGAACGACCACCAGACAGGCTCCCCTCTCCCGCACGGCGGGAGAGGGGTTGGGGGTGAGGGTTCAGTGGTTCAAATTGCCAATTGTCGGCAAGCAGAACCGCTCTGCCCTCACCCCCAGTCCCTCTCCCATGGGGAGAGGGGAGAAAACCAGCGGCAATGCTTAAGCAGCGCTGTCGTCGTCCAGCAGGCTGGCGCGCTTGCCGCGCTTGAGCCAGGCGGCCAGGTTATGCGGGCGGAGCGTGTCGTACTCCTCGAACGGCTGGTGAATCCACGGATTCGACGGCAGGAACGTCACGTGATAGTCGGGCTCCACCTTCGAGCAGGCCTTGTACCAGAGCACGGCCGAACGGACTTCGGTCACGGCCGGATAGCGCTCTTGCAGGTGACGGCCCACGCGTTCCAGCGTGATACCGGAGTCGACCAGGTCATCGACCAGCAGGATCTTGCCCGACAGGTCGCCGCGCGTCATCGTGATGTACTGGGCGATGTCGAGATCGCCCTGCTGCGTGCCGGCGGCTTCACGGTACGAGCTGGTGGCCAGGATGGCCAGCGGCACATCAAAAATGCGCGACATCTGGTCACCCACGCGCAGGCCACCACGGGCCAGGCACAGGATCTTGTCGAACTTCCAGCCCGACTCGTGCACGTTCAGCGCCAGGCGTGCGACCAGGCGGTGGTAGTCATCCCAGGAGACCCACAGGTTCTCCTCGTCATTGGTAGGCAGGTTCATGGCGTCTTTTCTTCAAATGGCCACATCATTGGCCAGTGGATAAAGCATCGGCCCGCAGATCGCGGGCCGAATGGCTTTTGTGAGGCCGCGGCACTCATGGCGCCACGGTCATGCTCACGGGATATTTCCGTCGCTTCAGGCGACCTGGTACGGGTGGCGCAGCAGGATCGTCTCGTCGCGGTCCGGACCGGTCGAGATCATGTCGATCGGAATACCAACCACTTCCTCGATCCGCTTCAGGTACACACGTGCCTGCTCCGGCAGCGCGTCCCAGCTCTTCACGCCGAACGTCGATTCGTTCCAGCCCGGGTACTCTTCGTAGATCGGCTTGCAGTTCGCCACGGCATCGGAGCCGCGCGGCAGGATGTCTACCTGCTTGCCGTCGAGCTCGTAGCCCACGCACAGGTTGATCGTTTCCAGGCCGTCAAGCACGTCGAGCTTGGTCATGCACAGGCCCGACACGCCGTTGATCTGCACCGAACGCTTCAGCGCGGCGGCATCGAGCCAGCCCGTGCGACGCGGACGACCGGTCACCGAACCGAATTCCTTGCCAACGTTGGCCAGGCGCACGCCCACGGCGTCCTGACGGGCAGGATTGTCGTTGTCGTAGAGTTCGCTCGGGAACGGACCCGAACCCACGCGCGTGCAGTAGGCCTTGGTGATACCGAGGATGTAGTTCAGACGGCCCGGACCCACGCCAGCACCAGCAGCGGCCGCACCGGCCACGCAGTTGCTCGACGTCACGTACGGGTACGTGCCGTGGTCCACGTCCAGCAGCGTGCCTTGCGCACCTTCGAACATCAGGTTGCCGCCGTTGGCGTTCACCGCGTACAGCTCGGCCGACACGTCAGCGACCATCGGCTTCAGGCGCGGCGCGTAGGCCAGCATCTCGTCCAGGATCTGCTGATAGTCCACGGCTTCGGCGCCCAGGTACTGGGTCAGCATGAAGTTGTGGAATTCCACGTTCTCGCGCAGGCGCTCGGCGAAGTGCTGGGGATCGAACAGATCCTGCACGCGCAGCGCGCGGCGAGCCACCTTGTCTTCGTAGGCCGGGCCGATGCCGCGACCGGTGGTGCCGATCTTGGCGGCGCCACGGCGTGCCTCGCGTGCCTTGTCGATAGCGACGTGGTACGGCAGGATCAGCGTGGCGGCTTCCGAGATGCGCAGGCGGTTCTGCACCTGCAGGCCGGCGGTCTCCAGTTCCTCGATCTCGCGGAACAGTGCCTCGGGAGAGAGCACCACACCGTTGCCGATATAGCAGACGGTGCTTTCGCGCATGATCCCCGACGGGATCAGTCGAAGAATGGTTTTCTTGCCGCCGATGATGAGCGTATGGCCAGCGTTGTGGCCGCCCTGGAACCGCACCACGCCTTTTGCATGGTCGGTAAGCCAATCGACGATTTTCCCTTTGCCTTCGTCACCCCACTGGGTTCCGATCACGACGACATTGCGTCCCTGGCTTACTGCGGATCCGGACATGTTGAATTGGTCAGAAGGTTAAAAACGTATTCTACTCTCGTTGTTCGACGGATCCGGGTTTTCACGAGTCCATGTCACAGACGATTGCAATCCATTCCGGGCGATCATAGGCCACCACGGGCAGCAAGCGTCATTCGAGAGCAAGCGGAATACGCCGGCACGGAACGGCCGGCGCGGGAAATCAGGGGTTCAGCGCGGCAGTACCACCCACGCATCGCCCTGGCGCTGCAACTGCCGGTCGCACTTGAACTCGTCCAGTTCATGCGTATGGCCCGGCAGCGACTGGATCACGATCTCGCCACCGGCACGCAGCGAAGCAATCGTCGTACGCAAGGCGGGATCAGCGTCCCACGGGGCGAAGATCGCCTGGGCACGCACTTCCACGGGCGACAGTGCCGCCACCTCGCGCAGGTCCAGCGAGAACCCCGTGGCCGGACGCGCGCGGCCGAATGCCTCGCCCACCTTGTCATAGCGGCCGCCACGTGCCACGTAGTTCGGCAAACCCGAAACGTAGGCAGTGAACATCACGCCACTGTGATAGTGGTAACCGCGCAAGTCGGACAGATCGATATTCACGCTGGCGCCACGCACCTGACCCGCCAGTGCAGCCAGCTCGTCGAGCGCACGGCCAATCGCAGGGCTTGCTGGCAACGTCGCACGCGCACGATCAATCACTTCGATGCCGCCATACAGCGTCGGCAGCGCCAGCAGCGCATTGCGTTCGGTATCGGGCAGTCCGTGCGTCAGTTCGCGCAGCGCCGGCACATCCTTGGTTTCCAGCGCGGCGAACATGGCGTCCTCAATCTGGCGCACCGACGGCAAGGCCGACAGCAGCGCTTCGAGAATGCCTGCATGGCACAGGTCCAGCCGGATCTCCGACAAACCAGCGGCCTGCAGCGCGGCCAGCATCAGCTCCTGGATCTCGACATCCGCCTCCAGGCCGGCATGGCCGTAGATCTCGGCGCCGATCTGGATGGGTTCACGCGTGGCGTGGAAGCCAGCCGGCCGCGCGTGCAGCACGTTGCCGGCATAGCACAGGCGCGTCACGCCAGGACGATTCAGCAAGTGCGCATCGATACGCGCCACTTGCGGCGTGATATCGGCGCGCAGGCCCATCGTGCGGCCGGAAAGCTGGTCCACCAGCTTCAGCGTGCGCAGGTCCAGGTCATGGCCAGTACCGGTCAGCAACGACTCCAGGTACTCGAGCATCGGGGGCATGACCAGCTCGTAGCCATAGGTGCGGAACAGGTCCAGCATGCGGCGGCGCAGTTCTTCGATCTTGCGCGCTTCCGACGGCAGGACGTCGGCAATGTTTTCGGGCAGGAGCCAGCGGTTGGACATGGGGTCTCTTCTATCAATTTCCTGGCTGGACGGATGCGTTCCCCCCCCAGCCGGACAAAACCCCGGCGGACCGGGGTTCTGTCGAATGTTGCGTTTCGGGGGCCCCGGCCTGGCTGGGGCGCCCGGTGCGCGCCGTGGGCGCTACTTCTTGCCGCTCGCCGCAGCCGGCGCGGTATTGCCGCCAGCCGACCGCATGTAGCGGAAGAAGTCGGAGTTCGGCTCCAGCACCATCACGTTGCCCTTGTCGCGGAACGTATTCCGGTAGGCTTCCATGCTGCGCCAGAACTGGGCGAAGTTCGGATCCTTGCCAAACGCGTCGGCATAGAGCTGCGACGCCTTGGCATCGCCCTCACCCTTCACGATCTGCGCGTCACGGTAGGCTTCGGCCAGCACCACTTCGCGCTGACGATCGGCATCGGCACGGATTTTCTCACCTTCGGCGGCGCCCGTCGAACGCAGTTCGTTGGCCACGCGCTTGCGCTCGGCCTCCATGCGGCGATAGACCGACTCGCTGATCGCGGGCAGCAGGTCCACGCGCTTCAGGCGCACATCCAGGATTTCGACGCCCACGGATTGCGCGTACTCGGTCATGCCGACGCGAATGTTCTGCATGACCTTGTCGCGCTCGCCAGCCACAACGTCGGCCACCGTGCGCTTGCCGAATTCCTCGCGCGCCACGGCGTCGATACGCTGCGTCATGCGGTCCTGCGCGCCTCGCACGTTGCCGGCGAATGCCACGAAGAACTTGCGCGGATCGGTAATGCGCCATTTGACGAACCAGTCCACCACCATCGACTTCTTCTCGGCGGTCAGGAATCGCTCGCTGGCGGCCACGTCGATCGTCTGCAGGCGACGATCCATGAACACCACGTTCTGCAGCGGCGGCGGCAGCTTGAAATGCAGGCCCGGTTCGCGAACCACCTGCTTGATCTCGCCGAACGCGAAGACCACCGCGTACTGGCGCTGGTCCACCACGAACAGCATCGACGACACAACGGCCAGCAGGATAAACAGGCCAATGGCAAAGGAAATCAGTCGGTTCATGACGGGTCTCCTTAGCGAACGTCGCGGTCGCGGTTACGCATCGACTCACGCGAACGGATGTCTTGCGTGGGCGTGTCCGGTGTGGCCGGCACGTTCGCGCCAGCGGCTGCCGGCGGCGCGGACGGCGACTGGACCTGGGTCATCAGCTTGTCCAGCGGCAGGTACAGCAGGTTATTGCCCGCCTTGGCATCGACCAGGATCTTGTTCGTGTTGCTGTAAATCTGCTGCATGGTCTCCAGATAGATACGATCGCGCGTGACCTGCGGCGCCTTGGCATATTCGGTCTGCACCGAGCGGAAGCGTGCCGAATCACCCTCGGCTTGCGCCACCACCTTCGCGCGGTAGGCTTCGGATTCTTCCTTCAGGCGCGCGGCGGTACCCCGGGCGCGCGGCAGGATGTCGTTGGCATAGGCCTGACCTTCGCTGATCGCACGCTCGCGATCCTGGCTGGCCTTGTTCACGTCGTCGAACGCGGCCTGCACCTGCTCGGGCGGCTGCACGCTCTGGACGTTGACCGAGATCACGCGGATACCGGTCTTGTATGCCGTCAGGATCGACTGGATCGACTTGGCCAGTCCCTGCGCGATCTGCTCGCGGTTCTCGTAGAGCACGGCGTCCATCTTGTTGCGGCCGACGATCTCACGCACGGACGTCTCGGCGGCCTGCGTCACGAGTTCTTCGTCGCCGCCACGATCGGTCTTGTTGTAGAACAGGAATTCGCTGGCGTCCTGGATGTCGTACTGGACCGTGAACCGGACGTCGATGATGTTCTCGTCCTGCGTGAGCATCGACGAGTCCTTCAGGTTGCTGTCCTTGATCGACGTGGAACGCCCGACTTCCACCGAACGCACGGCCGACAGGTTCACCACCTCGGCCGACTGGATCGGCCACGGCGCGCGCCAGTTGATGCCGGGGCCCGTCGAGTACTTGAACTTGCCGAACTGCAGGATCACGGCGGTCTGCCCTTCCTGCACCATGAAGAAGCCACTGGCCAGCCAGATGCCGACCACGGCCGCCACGATCACGCCGATGCCGACGTTCGAGCCCTTGCCCGACGGGCGCGAGCCAAAGCCATTGCCCTGGCCGCCACCGCCATTGTCCTTGCGACCCAGCAGGCCGCTCAACCGGCGGTTGAAATCGCGCCAGAGCTCGTCCAGGTCGGGCGGACCGTCCTGCTGCGGCCGCTGGTTCTGCTGGCGGCTCTTGTCCTTGTCTTCATCGTCCTGTCCGTTACGACCCCAACGCGGGTCGTTCAACGAGAAGATGGCGCGCAGGCGCGGCCAGCGTGCAAGCCGCGCAGCGCGGCTGCCTGGCACGAAGTGCGAGTCAGGATTCCGAGGGAACAGGGGCATGTAGGGCACGGGTCCGGGAAAGTTGGAACAGGGGGATTCTAGCAGCCATCTTGATCACTTTTGCTCAAAATCCCCAATCGGGGCGCCATTCACAGCGAACGACGATCAGTTCGGGCCGTTTGCGGGCCGATCCGGGTCGCTTTCGCCGCCTTCGACGCCCTCCTCGCCTGCATCGAGGCCGGCGGCGGCGAGGTCGTCGCCATCGAGGTCGTCATCGGTCGCCGACGGCGGAATTCCGTCCAGCCGCGGATCGTACGGATCCGGCTCGGCGGGCCGCGATGCCAGCCACTGGGCGACTTCGACCAGGGCCTCTCGCAGGCCGTCGAGGCCCAGGCCGTCGCGCGCCGACAGGAAAACCTTCGTGGGCACGCCGTCCTCGTTGCGCTCGATGCGCGGCCCCTGCTCCAGCAGTTCGGGTGCCGCGTCGATCTTGTTCATGACCACGATCTGCGGAATGTCCGACGCGTTGATTTCGGCCAGCACGCGGTTCACCTGCTCGATCTGCTCGTGACGCACGGTGCTCGACGCATCCACCACGTGCAGCAGCAGATCGGCGTGCACGGTTTCGTCCAGCGTGGCACGGAACGCCGCCACCAGTTGCGTCGGCAGGTCACGGATGAAGCCGACCGTGTCGGACAGTACCACGTTGCCCAGACCGTCCAGGAACAGGCGGCGCGAGGTGGTATCGAGCGTGGCGAACAACTGGTCCGCCGCGTACGCACGTGCCTTGGTCAGCGCGTTGAACAGCGTCGATTTGCCGGCGTTGGTATAGCCGACCAGCGAAATGCTCAGTGTGTCATTGCGCGCGCGGGCGCGGCGCTGGGTGTGGTGCTGGCGCTGCAACCGCGCCAGATCGGACTTGAGCCGCTTGGCACGATCATCGAGCATCCGGCGGTCCAGTTCGAGTTGGCGCTCGCCGGGGCCGCCGCGCATGCCGATACCGCCCTTCTGGCGCTCCAGGTGGCTCCACGCCCGCACCAGGCGCGACGCCTGGTATTGCACCTGCGCCAGCTCCACCTGAACCTTGCCCACGTGGCTTTGCGCCCGCTGGCCGAAGATATCGAGGATCAGGCCGGTACGGTCGATCACGTGGCGGCTCAAAAAGCGTTCGAGATTACGTTGCTGGGCCGGGCTCAACGCATGGTTGAACACGACCACGTCGGCATCCAGCGCGTCCGCCGCTTCCTTGAGCTCCTCCGCCTTGCCCGAACCGATGAACAGCGCCGGATCGGGCCGCGAGCGCTTGCCCGTCAGCGTGTGCACGGGCACAGAGCCGGCCGTGCTGGTCAGCAGCGCCAGTTCGGAAAGGCTTTCCTGGAAATCATGCTTGCCGAAATCCACGCCGACGAGAATCGCGCGTGAAGGATCGGTCTGGGAGGTAGCTCTGGATTGCAAGCGAGGTGGACGCGATGCGCCGGAAAATGGGTTGATGGGGTGGAAACGCGACGGCCTAATGTCGAGACAATGGCGGGCCGGACTGCGGCAACCTGTCGCACACCACCGGAAAACTCGTGGGCGGACGCAGGCTCGATCGGCAACCGGGTGCGGAGGGTGTGGCCCGTTCAGCGCGGCGCTGGCGGGTCAGGCCGAAAAACAGCTGGGATTGAATCTGGGACGGGAACGTGCAGCGTGACGGCCGCATGCGGATGCGGCCGTCCATCAACGAGGAAAAATCAGCCCTCGGTAGAATCATCCACACGGAAGTTGACGGCACGCGCCGGCACAACGGTGGAAATCGCATGCTTGTACACCATTTGCGTCACGGTGTTGCGCAGCAGAACGACGTACTGGTCAAACGACTCGATATTGCCTTGCAGCTTGATGCCATTGACGAGGTAGATGGAAACCGGCACGTGCTCTTTGCGCAGCGCGTTCAGGAACGGGTCTTGTAGCAATTGCCCTTTGTTGCTCATGGCACACTCCAAAATTATAGATTTAGTGATGGATCATGGGGACGACAGCCCCCGGTTCAAGTCAGTTGGCGCAAAAACGCGCCAGAAAAAAGATCAAAACGGTACCAAGCTGGCATCAACGCGCAGGGCTCCCCCTGCTACCGTGAATTTAGCCGCAGTTCCAAACGAACGCAAACGAAACTTCGGACGAGGAACGGCACCTTTTGGGCTCAATCCTTCGATTCGGCGTACGGGTTTTTGTTCGTACGGAATTCGATGCGCAATGGCGTGCCCTTCAACTTGAAGGCGGTGCGGAACCGGTTTTCCAGGTAGCGCTTGTACGCGTCGGTCACGTTCTGCAGGCCGTTGCCATGGATAACAACGATCGGCGGATTGGAACCACCCTGGTGCGCGTAGCGCATCTTGGGGCGCGACACGCCGGCACGCTTCGGCTGCTGGAACTCCACGGCTTCCTGGAGCACCCGCGTCAGCTGCGGCGTCGGCAGCTTGACCATCGCGGCGGCGTACGCATCGTCCACCGAGCGCAGCAGCGCGCCGATACCGCTACGTTCCCGGGCCGACACGTAGTGGACGTTCGCAAAGCTCAGAAACTGCAGCTTGCGCTCCAGGTCGTGTTTCACGCGGTCGCGCTGATGGCCATCGAGGCCATCCCACTTGTTCACGCCCACCACCAGCGCACGGCCCGACTCCACGATGAAGCCGGCAATGTGCGCGTCCTGCTCGGAGATGTCCTGCTGGGCGTCGAGCAGCAGCACCACGACGTTGGCGTCGGCAATCGACTGCAGCGTCTTGACCACCGAGAATTTCTCGATGGCCTCGAACACCTTGCCGCGTTTGCGCAGGCCTGCGGTGTCGATCAGCGTATAAGGCTTGCCGCCACGCTCGAACTCCACGTAGATCGCATCGCGCGTGGTACCCGGCATGTCGAAAGCGATCACGCGCTCTTCGCCGATCAGTGTATTGACCAGCGTGGACTTGCCCACGTTCGGGCGCCCCACGATGGCAATCTTGGTGCCGCGCTGGCCACCGGCCACTTCCTCGGCCAGTTCCGGACGCTCCTGTACTGCCAGCTCCAGCGCCTCGTCGACGAGTTCGGCGACACCGTCGCCGTGCGAGGACGAAATCGCGTACGGATCGCCCATGCCCAGCTCGTAGAAGTCGGCGGCCACGGACGTGTACTTCATGCCCTCGGCCTTGTTGACCGCCAGCATGATGCGGCGGCCGGTCTTGCGCAGGTAGTCGGCGATCACGCGGTCCTGCGGCGCCAGCCCCAGGCGGCCATCCACCAGGAAGATCACGACGTCTGCCTCGACCACGGCCTGGCGCGTCTGCTTGGCCATCTCGGCAACGATGCCGTCCTTGGCCACCGGCTCGAAGCCGCCCGTGTCGATCGCGATAAACGGGCGTTCGCCGATACGGCCCTCACCATAGTGGCGGTCCCGTGTCAGGCCCGGCAGGTCGGCGACAAGAGCGTCGCGCGAGCGGGTCATGCGATTGAATAGCGTCGACTTGCCCACATTGGGGCGGCCGACGATTGCGATAACTGGTTTCATGCAATAAATGGAAACAGCGGGCGGACTATGAAGTCCCCCCGCAATTCCGGAGTCATGTTGATCCGACAACCACCGTGTTCATCCACGGCTGGCCGCTTTTCCTGTCGGGCGGAAACGGAACCGATTTCCCGTTTCCCATTCCCTGTTGTTGGCACGACCAGGGATCATGCTACCGGATTGGCGACGCCCATGCGACAGGGGCATGGGCGCGCTGCGTGCGCTTGCACGCTCTCGGTCGGCGCCGCATCGGGCGCCTTCCCGGCGATCAGTTCGGCACGAAACCGTAGACGTCGCCGTCGCGGGTCTGAACCACCAGCGTCTGGCCGGCGATGACCGGTGCCGCGCTGATGGCACTGCCGTCGGTCTTCATGCGCGCCAGAATGGTGCCATCCTCGCGCGACAGGAAGTGTACGAAACCTTCAAAGTCACCCACGACCACCGAGCGGCCGATGGATGCCGGGGCACCCAGGGCGCGGTAGCGCAGGTCCGTATTCTTCCAGCGCTCGTTGCCGTTCTGGCGATCGAACGAAAATACCGTCGAGGTTTCGTCGCCGGCGAACAGCGAGCTGTCGTCCTGCGCGAGCCCCATCGGCGACGAGAAATCCTTGCCCCACTGCGGCTGGCCGTTGGCCAGCTCCAGGCAGGCAACACGGCCCTGGAACGTGGTTGCGCAAACCTGGCGGCCCAGCACCACGGGAACGCCTGTGACGTCGTTCAGGCGCTCGATTTCCGACACACCCTTCGGATACGACACGGTGCTTTCCCAGCGCAGCACGCCGTTGCCCGGTGCCAGCACGCCCAGCTTGCCACCCGGGAAACCGGTGACGATGCCGTCGCCGGCATAGACCATGCCCATCGCGGCACGCAGGTTCAGTGCGGCCTGCGAGCGCTGGTAGATCCAGCGGCGGTCGCCGGTGCCGGCGTCCAGGCCGATGATACGCGTGTCGGTGGTACGCACCACCACCAGGCCGTTGCCGACCAGCGGTGCCGACAGGACCTCGCCATTGACCTGCTTCTTCCAGAGCTGCTTGCCGCTCTTGTCGAACGCGTAAATCGCGCCCTTCTCGCCAGCCACGGCCGTCGTCTCGCCGTCCGAGCCCGGACCGGAGGTCAGGTCCAGATCGGTCTTGGCCTTCCACAGCGTCTGGCCGTTGGTGGCGTTGATGGCCATCACGGCACCGCTCTTGCCCGACACGAACACCGCATCGCCAGCCGCCACGGGCGCCATGACATACGGGCCACTCTTGCCCACGTCAGCCTTCCAGGCCTGCTTGACCGACAGCGTGGCCGAAATCGGCTTCAGTTCGGTGGGCGGGTGCTTGTTTTCCTTGCTGAACAGCGAGCAGCCCGCCAGAAGGCCCAGGCAGGTACCGGCCACGAGCGTGCGGGTTGCGGCTGTGCGAAGCAATGACGTCATACGATGCGATCCTGTATTTTTGAAAGGGTCGGCCGTCCGCTCAAGCGGTGCCCAGCGCGTCCAGCTTGAACTGGATGATCTGGCGCATGCCGGCTTCGCCCGCGCCCAGCTTGTCCAGCGCACGGCGGTAGGCGGTGCGCGCATCGTCGCGCTTGTCCTGAGCCGCCAGCAGGTCACCGCGTCGATCGGCGAACAGTGCCTCGTACTGCGCAGGGGCATCCTTCAGCAGCGCCAGGCCCTGGTCATAGGCCTTTTCATCCAGCAGCACGCCAGCCAGGCGCACGCGCGCCAGCGGTGCGTAGTCGTCGCCGCCATGGTCGATGGCCCATTGCAGTTGCGTCTTGGCACCGGCCAGGTCGCCCGCGTCGTACAGCACCTTGGCGGCCGTCAGCGCGCTCATCGGGCCATAGGCGGTGCGGCCAAACTTGTCTTCCAGGTCGGTGGCGGCGCGCTTGACGCGCTCGGCGTCGCGCGCCTCGGCGGCCTTGGTCACCTGCTCGTACAGCACTGCGGCATCGCCAGCCTGCTTGCGCTGCCAGTAGTTCCAGCCGGACCAGCCAGCGAACGCCAGCAAGGCGACAATCAGCGCCCAGGTCACGGCATTGCCGTACTGCTGCCACCACGCCTTGAGCGTCTCAAGCTGTTCCTGTTCTTCTAGATCGTAAGCCATGTCTGGGACGTACCCGCGTTGGTTGAAATTGACACGGCCGCTTCCTGCCCGGACAGCGGCCGTGCGGCACGAATTCTGACGGTCCGCTTATTGCTCGCCGTCTTCCTCTTCGTCGTCCGATTCGATTTCGTCGACCATCCGGTCGATGATGAAGTCGACGACGTTTTCGGCCGGCACGCTGGTCTGGGGACCGCCTTCGGCCGCATTGCCGCTGCGCAGTTGCTTGACCTGCACCGTGCCAGCGGCAATTTCATCGTCGCCAATGATAACGGCAAAGGAAGCGCCACTCGCGTCGGCCCGCTTCATCTGTGACTTGAAGCTACCACTCTTGCCGTCGGGCGTGGCATGCAGGACCACGTCCAAGCCCGCGTCGCGCAGGCGCTCGGCGGCAATCATCGCCTGCTCGCTGGCCATCTGGCCCTGGTGAACCATGTACACGTCGCAACCTTGCGCGTCCGGCACGAGCTTTTCCTCGCGCAGCAACTCGATGATGCGCTCGATACCCATGGCCCAGCCGCAAGCCGGCGCCGGCTTGCCGCCCATCTGCTGGATCAGAGGATCGTAGCGGCCACCGCCGGCGATCGTGCCCTGGGCACCGAGCTTGTCGGTGATCCACTCGAACACGGTCAGGTTGTAGTAGTCCAGCCCGCGCACCAGGCGCGGGTTGATCTTGAACGGGATGTTGTTCGCCTTCAGGATGCGCTGCACGCCTTCGAAGTGCGCCAACGATTCTTCGCCCAGGAAGTCGATCAGCTTGGGCGCGTTGGACGCCATCTCCTGCAGCGCAGGGTTCTTGGTGTCCAGCACGCGCAGCGGATTGGTGTAGAGCCGGCGCTTGCTGTCCTCGTCGAGGATGTCCCGGAAGCCTTCCAGGTACTTGATCAGTTCTTCGCGGTGCGCGGCGCGCTCGTGCGCCTGGCCCAGCGAATTCAGCTCCAGGCGTACGCCCACCAGGCCCAGGTCGTCCCACAGGCGCTGGCACATCAGGATGATCTCGGCGTCCACGTCAGGGCCGGCAAAACCCAGCGCCTCGGCACCCAGTTGGTGGAACTGGCGGTAGCGGCCGCGCTGCGGGCGCTCGTGACGGAACATCGGGCCCGTGTACCACAGGCGCTTCGGGCCGTCGTACAGCAGGTTGTGCTCGATCGTCGAGCGCACGGCCGCTGCCGTGCCTTCCGGACGCAGCGTCAGGTTTTCGCCATTCAGGGCGTCGGTGAAGGAATACATCTCCTTCTCGACGATGTCGGTCACCTCGCCGATGCCGCGCACGAACAGTTGCGTATGCTCGACGATCGGCGTGCGGATCTGCTGGTAGCCATAGGCACGCAGCATGCTGCGCGCGGCGTTTTCAAACAGTTCCCACAGCGGGGCGTCGGCGGGCAGCATGTCATTCATGCCCTTCACGCCCTGCAGTGCCTTGTCAGCCTTCGTCTTGTTTTCGCTCATGTTCTCTTCGTGATACCGATGCCGCGGATTCTCGCCTGGCGCCCTGCGCTCAGGCCACCGCTTCCTGTTTTGCCTGCTGTGCGCCCGGGCCGTAGTGCGAACGGACGTACTCGTCCACGATCGACTGGAATTCCTGGGCAATGTTCTCGCCGCGCAGCGTCTTCACCTTGACGCCATCGACAAACACCGGCGCCGCCGGCGATTCGCCCGAGCCCGGCAGCGAGATGCCGATGTTGGCATGCTTGCTTTCGCCGGGACCGTTGACGATGCAGCCCATCACGGCCACGTCCATCTCTTCCACGCCCGGGAACTCGTTCTTCCAGACCGGCATCTGCTCGCGCAGGTACGACTGGATGCTGGCAGCCAGTTCCTGGAACGTCGTGCTCGTGGTGCGGCCGCAACCCGGGCACGCGATCACCATCGGCGTGAAGTTGCGCAGGCCCATCGTCTGCAGGATTTCCTGGCCGACGTAGACTTCTTTCTCACGCGCCGCGCCGGGTTCCGGCGTCAGCGAGATGCGGATCGTGTCGCCGATACCTTCCTGCAGCAGCACCGACAGCGCGGCCGTCGAGGCGACGATGCCCTTGCTGCCCATGCCGGCTTCGGTCAGGCCCAAGTGCAGCGCATATTCGCAGCGCTGCGACAGCTCGCGGTACACCGCGACCAGTTCCTGCACCTGCGACACCTTGCACGACAGAATGATCTGGTTGCCCGGCAGGCCGATTTCCTCGGCCTTCTGCGCCGATTCGATCGCCGACGTGATCAGCGCTTCCACCATCACGCTCTGCGCGGGCCACGGCTCGGCACGGCGGGCGTTCTCGTCCATGATGCGCGCCAGCAGGTCCTGGTCCAGGCTGCCCCAATTCACGCCGATACGCACCGGCTTGTTGTAGCGGCACGCCATCTCGATCATCTCGGCGAACTGCTTGTCGCGCTTGGCGCCCTTGCCCACGTTGCCCGGATTGATACGGTACTTGGACAGTGCCTGCGCGCACTCGGGATAATCGTGCAGCAGCGTGTGGCCGTTGTAGTGGAAATCGCCCACCAGCGGCACGTTCACGCCCATGCGGTCGAGCTGTTCGCGGATCGCCGGTACGGCGGCCGCAGCCTCGGGCGTGTTCACGGTAATGCGGACGATCTCGGAGCCGGCGCGCGCCAGTTCCTTGATCTGGATGGCCGTGCCGATCGCGTCGACGGTATCCGTGTTGGTCATCGACTGCACGCGCACCGGTGCGCCGCCGCCGATCGTTACGATGTTGTCACCCCACACGACGCTGGCCTGGCGCGACACACGACGCGGCAGCGGACCCGGCATCACCGGTTGGGAAGCTTTCTGGTGCATTGCTTTACCACCTTGATATGGCATTGATTGCGCTGCCCGGCCGCATTACTGCAGGGTCAGGCGCGCCACATTGTTCCGGTCGGCAGACTTGAAGTTCACCGGCGCGCCATTGTGCGCTACCGACTCAACACCCTTCACGTTGCCGAGAATTACCTTGTAGGGTCCGCCCGAGCCACTGCCAGCCACCACGTCGCCAGCCTTGCCCGTGCCACCCAGGATGGCCTTGCCGCTTCGGTCGCGTACTTCGTACCACGTGTCGGAGGCAAAGCGGATTTGC
The DNA here is from genome assembly GCF_022179805.1 of Cupriavidus pauculus. Classification (GTDB taxonomy): domain Bacteria; phylum Pseudomonadota; class Gammaproteobacteria; order Burkholderiales; family Burkholderiaceae; genus Cupriavidus; species Cupriavidus pauculus_E. Next base: position 363,417 of record NZ_BPUO01000006.1, read on the forward strand.
ACCGCGCCTTCACCGGGTGCTGCAGGCGCAGCGGCCGTCGGGGTCGCGGTTACCGTCGGAGTTGGAGCCGGAGCAGGAGCCGCCTGCTTCGCCGGCGCCTCGGGTGCCAGATTCACCGCACCACCCGTCGCCAACGGCAGGCCTGCCGCCGTCGGTGCCGGTGCTGCCTTGCCCGCGGCCTCGACCGGTGCCGCCTTGCCAGCGGCTTCGGCCGGCGTTGCTTCGGACGGCGCAGGCGAATCGTTGCCCGCCATCACCATCGGCAAAGCCGCCGTCACGGTGCCATCGCCGTTGCTCTGCGCGATGCCCACCTCAGCAACCTTCTCGGCCGGCTTTTCCTCTGCCGGGGCTTCCGCCGCGGCCTTGCTGTGCGCATCGAACCACGCCTTGGCGTGGTCGTAGCCGAAATACACGCCGGCAGCTACCAACGCCACCACGCAGACCAGCCAGAGCCAGCGTCCGCCGCCACCGGTACCCTTGGAACCGAAACGCTTGCGGTCGTCGAACGTCTGGTTGAGCGCGCCTTCGTGACGGCGCGTGATGCCCGTGACCGGCGTGGCTTGTGCCCGCGCGTGGTACTGGCCCAGCAGCCCGTCGATATCGATCTGCAGCGTGCGTGCATAGGCGCGCATCACGCCCTTGGCAAACGTCACGTCCATCAGACTGGACACATCGCCCGCCTCGATCGCCACGAGCTTGTTCGGTGCCACCTTCAATCGTGCACCGACATCCTCGAGCGACAGGCGCTGCGCCTCGCGACCCTCTTTCAGTTGTGCCCCGATTTCGCGCGCCACTGCCTCGCGGTCGGAGTCTGTCGCGCCGCCGGCAACGTGCGTTGCTGCCTGGCTACCGGCGCGCTCTTCTTCATTCATCCCAAGCTCCTCTCTCGTATGCGGTCAGCTCGCGCGAATCGGGGAAACGGTTACGCAGTTCCGCGATCATCGCGCCCTGCGTCTGGGTGTCGCCCTGGCGGTGGGCAATGCGCGCACCCAGCCAGAGGGATTGCGCGTTGGCAAAACGGGTGCCATTGACGCGGCCCGCGAACTGGCGGGCTTGTCCCATGTCCCCGCGCTGGAAATACACTTGCGCGAGATTCATGAGCACTGACGGATCGTTACGGTCATATCCGTAGGCCGTCTGCAGATTTTTTTCCGCCTCGGCCAGATTGCCGTTGCGCATCTCGCAGACGCCGAGATTGATCAGCGGCTTGATCGGCCCGCTGGCCGACGGCGATTGCACGGCGCGCTGCAGCGTGGCCTTGCCATCGGCATAACGGCCGGTCTGGCACAGGAACCAGCCATAGTTACTCAGCACATCGGGGTCGCCCGGACGCATGTTAAGCGTCGTGCGGAAGCTGTCGTCCGCCAGCGCGTTCTCGTTCATGCCCATATAAATCAGGGCGCGTACGTGATAGGCGTCGACGTTCGATGGATCGGCGGCAATGGCCCGCTTGACCTCGTCAAGCGCGGTCGTATATTGCCGCGCCTCCAGGTACTGCGTGGCAAGGCGCAGCCGCAGTCCGGCGCGCTTGTCCGTGGCAGTCTGGTCGGAAGCCGTCTTGATGTCCTGCGTGGGCCCCGGGGGCAGCGTGCAGGCAGACAGCATCAACAGCCCTGACAGGGCAGCGACAAGCAGACGGATCATGCAGGACGGGCCTCCCGAGCGGTGCCGGCAACCACCGGAACCAGTGGCGTGATCTTGCCGAACTTGCCGCGCTCGGCCAGACGGGTGCGATCCATGACCTCGCCGGCCAGCTGGCCGCAGGCGGCGTCGATGTCGTCGCCCCGGGTCTTGCGAATCGTCGTGACAAGGCCCGCATCCATCAGCACCTGGGCGAAGCGGCGAATCTGCTCGTTGTTCGAGCGCTTCAGCCCCGATTCCGGGAACGGGTTAAACGGGATCAGGTTGAACTTGCAGGGCACGTCGGCCACAAGCTTCAACAGTTCCCGCGCGTGTTCGACGGTGTCGTTGACGCCGTCGAGCATGCAATATTCGAAGGTAATGAAATCGCGCGGCGCGAATTCCAGGTAGCGGCGGCATGCCGCCATCAGATCGGCCAGCGGATACTTGCGGTTCAGCGGCACGAGCACGTCGCGCAGCGCGTCGTTCGACGCATGCAGCGACACGGCCAGCGCCACGGGCAAATCTTTCGACAGACGGTCCATCATCGGCACCACGCCGGACGTGGACAGCGTCACGCGGCGGCGCGACAGGCCATACGCGTTGTCGTCGAGCATCAGCCGCATGGCCGGCACGACGGCATCGTAGTTCAGCAGCGGCTCGCCCATGCCCATCATCACCACGTTGGAGATGACGCGATCATCCTTGGGACCGCGGCCCAGCTGGGCGCGCATCGCGAATTCGGCCATCCACAACTGGCCGATGATCTCGCCAGTCGACAGATTGCGCGAAAAGCCCTGCTTGCCGGTGGAACAGAACCGGCAATTGACGGCGCATCCGGCCTGCGACGACACACACAGCGTACCGCGCGTGTCCTCGGGGATGTACACCGTCTCCACCGCGTTGCCGGCGCCAACGTCGATCAGCCATTTGCGCGTGCCATCGGTCGACAGGTTGTCGGTGATGACGGCAGGCGACCGGATCTCGGCCCGCGTCGCCAGCTTTTCGCGCAGCGACTTGGCGAGATCCGACATGCTGTCGAATTGGCTGGCACCGAACTGGTGGATCCAGCGTTGCAACTGCCGCGCACGGAACGGCTTCTCGCCGAGCTCTCCGCAATAGGCGGTGAGCGCGTCCGCGTCGAGATCGAGCAGGTTGACGAGATTGTTCATGACGGCAGTTTCCAGCTTGCTTGCAGTTTCAGTCGTGATGTCAGAAGACAATCAACGGCTGTAAACGTTCATGCCCGGGAAGAAGAAAGCCACTTCGACAGCGGCCGTTTCCGCGGCGTCCGAACCGTGCACGGCGTTAGCGTCGATGCTGTCGGCGAAATCGGCGCGGATCGTGCCCTTTTCGGCCTTCTTCGGGTCCGTGGCGCCCATCAGGTCGCGGTTCTTGGCAATGGCGTTCTCGCCTTCCAGCGCCTGGATCATGACCGGGCCCGAAACCATGAAGTCAACCAGGTCCTTGAAGAACGGGCGGGCAGCGTGCACAGCGTAGAACTGCTCGGCTTCGCCGCGCGACAGCTGAACCAGCTTGGCAGCAACGATCTTCAGGCCAGCGGCCTCGAAACGGGCATAGATCTGGCCGATAACGTTCTTGGCCACAGCATCCGGCTTGATAATCGACAGGGTGCGTTCGATCGCCATGAAAAACTCCGAAAAATGAAGGGGTTACAAATGGATTAAACGTGCAATTCTAGCACGACCGCATGGCGGATTCGAACTTCCCCAGGCATGACGTGCAAGACGCATGCCGCAACCAGGTGCAACCCACTTTAAATGCCTCTTTAATCACATTACAATCGTGAAATGCGGGAACAGTTACCTTGAACTTGCGTCAAAATGTTTGCGTTTTAGAAAAACAACTAGCGACAAGGGTAATTGTCAAGACAAGCCCCCTTGCAAATCCGCTGGGGCGATGCCACATTGGCGCTGTGCCGCCGGGTTAGCCCGGCGCCTCACGTATCTCTGATGACAGGAGTCATGATGAACAACAAGCTGAATACCTACGGATTCGGCAATAGCGCGGGCGTCACCGATGTTGCCGTCCGCAACCGGGTCCTACGCAATACCTACTGGCTGCTCGCCATCTCGATGATCCCGACCGTGCTGGGCGCATGGGTCGGCGTGGCGGCGGGATTCGCCGGCTTGGTCGCCGGTAGCCCCGGCCTGTCCGTGATCCTGTTCCTGGCGGTGGCGTTCGGCTTCATGTTCGCGATCGAGAAGACCAAGAACAGCAGCATGGGCGTGGTCCTGCTGCTGGCCTTCACGTTCTTCATGGGCCTGATGCTGTCGCGCATCCTGAGCCTGACGCTGTCGTACTCGAACGGCCCGGCGCTGATCATGTACGCGTTTGGCGGCACCGCGGCGGTATTTGGCGCGATGGCCACCATCGCCACGGTCAGCAAGCGCGATTTCTCGGGCCTGGCCAAGTTCCTGTTCGTCGGCGTGATCCTGCTGATCCTGGCCAGCGTCGCCAATATCTGGCTGCAGATGCCGGCACTGATGATCACGCTGTCGGTCATCGCCATCGCGATCTTCTCGATCTTCATCCTGATTGACGTGCAGCGCGTGGTGAATGGCGGCGAGACCAACTACGTAACCGCCACGCTGGCGATCTACCTGGACGTCTACAACGTCTTCGTGAACCTGCTGGCACTGCTGGGCATCTTCGGCGGCAGCCGCGACTAAGCGCCTTTCGCCCATGAAAATAGCCGCCCTCGGACGGCTATTTTTTTATGCGTGGATCGCTTGATCGGTCGCTCAGTCCCGCTCAAATACGGCGATCGACTCCACGTGCGACGTATGCGGGAACATGTTCACCACGCCCGCGCCCGCCAGCCGATAGCCTGCCTCGTGCACCAGCAGGCCCGCGTCACGCGCCAGCGTGGCCGGGCTGCACGACACATAGACGATCCGCTTCGGCAGCACATCGCTGCCCGCCTGGTTCAGCTCGCCCAGCGCCTTGCATACGGCCAGCGCGCCCTCGCGCGGCGGGTCCACCAGCCAGCGGTCGAATCGGCCCAGCGCGGCGATGTCCTCGGCCGTCACCTCAAACAGGTTGCGGCAACCAAACGATGTCTTGCCGGCCAGCCCGTTATATTCGGCATTGGCCAGCGCGCGCGTCGTCAGCGCCTCGCTACCTTCGATGCCCATCACGGACGCACCCTGCGTCGCCAGCGGCAGCGTGAAGTTGCCGATGCCGCAGAACAGGTCCAGCAGACGATCGGTCGGCTGGGCATCGAGCAGACGCAGCGCACGGCCAATCAGCACGCGATTGATCTGGTGATTGACCTGCGTGAAGTCGGTGGGCTTGAACGGCATGCGAATGCCGAATTCGGGCAGCGTGTAGGCCAGTTCCTGCTCGGCCGGATAGAACGCGTACACCGTATCCGGGCCCTTCGGCTGCAGCCAGAATTGCACCTTGTGCTCGTCGGCGAAGGCGCGCAGCAGATCCTTGTCGGCGTCGTTCAACGGTTCGAGAATGCGCAGCACCAGCGCCGTGACTTCGGCACCGACGGCCAGCTCGATCTGCGGCATGCGGTCGCGGATCGACAGTCCCGTAACCAGTTCGCGCAGCGGCACGAGCATCGCCGACACGTTCGGCGGCAGGATCTCGCAACGCGTCATGTCGGCGACATAGCTGCTCTTGCGCTCATGGAACCCCACCAGCACGCCACCCTTCTTGGCGACGTACCGTACCGTCAGGCGCGCCCGGTAGCGATAGCCCCAGTCCGGCCCGGCGATCGGGCGGAAGACCACGTCGGGCTTCACTTTCGACAGATGCCAGAGATTGTCTTCGAGCACACGCTGCTTGATGGCCAACTGCGCCCGCGCGTCCAGGTGCTGCATCGAGCAGCCGCCGCATACGCCAAAGTGCTGGCAGCCCGGCTTCACGCGCATCACGGACGGCTGCTTCACCTCGACGAGATGGGCCTGCTCGTAGCTCTGCTTGCGCCGGTAGCTCTTGTACGACACGATTTCGCCGGGCAACGCGCCCTCGACGAAAATGACCTTGCCGGGGGTGCCGTCCTCGTTGTCCAGACGGCCGACGCCACGCGCCTCCATGTCGAGGCTGTGGATGGTGACCACGGGATCGGCGGGTGCGACGGGTGCGGCACCCGGCTTGCCCGTCTGTTCGGGCTTGGGAGAATCGACGGCTTGAGACACCGGAGGGACCTGACGTATTGTTTTGCGAAAGCGCGATTGTAGTCCAGTCATCGCGCCGTCACGAGAATCGAAGTCACGAAAGAGAGCGTAATGGAACTGGTTTCGTGGAACATCCAGTGGGGACGCGGTGCCGACGGCAAGGTCGACCTGGCCCGCATCGTCGACACCATCTGCGGCATGACGGATCCCGATGTCATCTGCCTGCAGGAGGTAACGCGCGGGTTCTCCGACATGGCCGGACAACCGCAGCGCGACCAGGTGGCGGAGCTGACTGCGCTTCTGCCCGGCTATCGCGTGATCTTCGCCCCGGGCGTGGATCGCACCCATGGCGACGGTACGCCGCGCCAGTTCGGCAACGCCGTGGCCACGCGGCTACCCGTGCGCGAGATCTTTCGCCACGCCCTGCCCTGGCCCGCTGATCCCGACGTCGCATCGATGCCGCGCGTCGCGCTGGAGGTTACGGTGGAAGCCGGCGGAAAGCCGCTGCGCGTCATCTGCACGCATCTTGAGTATTACTCGGCATTGCAGCGCGCCGCCCAGGCCGATGCGCTCCGCCAATGGCATGCGCAGGCGTGCGAGCATGCACGGCGACCCGGCAAGTCAGAAAAACGGACGGGCCCGTTCACGCCCGAGCCGCGCCCGAGCCAAGCCATTCTGTGCGGCGATTTCAACAGCAAACCCGATGACGTTGCCTACAAGCGCGTCGTCGAGCCCTATGCCGATAGCACCGTGAACTGGAAGGATGCCTGGTGCCACACGCACCCAGGCCAGGCGCACGCACCCACCTGCGCGCTCTATGACAAGGAACAGTGGTCTGAGCCACCGTTCGCCTGCGATTTCATCTTTGTCACGGAAGACCTGCTGGCCGACGTGACGCGCTGCGACGTCAACGGCAAGACCGACGCGTCAGACCACCAGCCGATTCGCCTGACCGTGCAGCGGTAGACGGCCATCAGTCTTCTTCGAACTCGGCCTCGGGTGCCATGGGCTGCAGCTTGAAGGCGCGCAGATACTCCATCCATTGCGCGCCGGGCAGCTCGGCCAGCGTTTCCTGCACGAGCGACACTTCCATGTCGAACTCGCGCGGCGACAGCCCGCCGCGCATCAGTTGGAACCGGCAGTACATCAGGTACGTATTGACGACGTCGGTCTCGCAGTAGTCGCGGATCTCGTTCAGCTTGCCGTCCTGGAACGCCTGCCAGACCATGCTTCCGTCCATGCCCATCTTGCCCGGGAATCCGCACAGCTTGGCCAGGTCATCGAGCGGCGCGCTGGCGCGCGGCTGATACATGGCCAGCAGGTCCATCAGGTCCAGATGCCGCATGTGGTAGCGGCTGATGTAGTTGTTCCACTTGAAGTCGCGGCTGTCATCGTCGCGGCCCTCGCCCATTTCCCAGTAGCGCGGCGCGGCCACGCCGTGGACCAGGCCACGGTAGTGCAGCACGGGCAAGTCGAAACCGCCACCGTTCCACGACACCAGTTGCGGGCTGTAGCGCGCAATCAGCTCGTAGAACTTCTGGATCAGCGTGGCTTCACCATCCTCGGGCGTACCCAGCGATCCGACGTGGAAGACCGCCGAACCGTCGCGCTGCGTACGGCGCAGCACGCACGAAATGGCGGCCACGCGCTGCAGGTAGTGCGGCAGGAAGTCAGAACCATTCTTTTCGCGGCGGGCCGCAAACGCATGCTCGGCGACTTCGGCGTCGCTCATCGATGCGGGATGGTCATGCAAACGGCGCAGGCCGTCGACATCGGGAATCGTCTCGATGTCGAATACCAGCACAGGTGTCATAAAACGGCGTCCTTGCGTACACCTTGCGAAGCGAAATGCCGTTTGAGCTTGACCAGCGCTTCCTGCTGGATCTGGCGCACGCGTTCGCGCGTCAGGCCCATTTCCTCGGCCAGCTCTTCAAGCGTGGCCGGCTCGATGTGGTTGAGCCCGAAGCGGCGCTCCACCACATAGCGATGCTTCTCCGACAGGCGTGCCAGCCAGAGCTTCATCAGGTTTTCCAGTTCGCGATGTGCCACTTCCTGGTCGGGGGCGGCGTTGTGTTCGTCGGACAGGAAGTCGAGCAGGCTCGAACCCGGGTCCAGGTCGAACGGCGTATCGAGCGAGGTGGTGTGTTCATTGAGTGCCAGCACGTCCTGCACCTCGTCGGCGGTCTTGCCGAGGAGATGAGCGATGTCCTCGAGGCTGGCGTCGCGGCCATCGGTGCCACCTTTTTCGAGATGACGCTTGGCGCGCAGGACCTGGTTGAGTTCGCGAATCACGTGGACCGGCAAGCGCACGGTGCGCGCCTGGTTCATGATCGCGCGCTCGATGCTCTGGCGGATCCACCATGTGGCGTACGTCGAGAAACGGAAGCCGCGCGTCGGATCGAATTTTTCGATCGCATGCATCAGGCCGAGGTTACCTTCCTCGATCAGATCCAGCAGCGGCACGCCACGGTTCAGGTAGCCCTTGGCGATGCTGACCACGAGACGCAGATTGCGCTCGATCATGACCTGCCGTGCCGGGAAGTCGCCGCCCTTGGCCAGCGTGGAGAAATGCAGTTCCTCCGGCGCCGACAGCAGCGGCTTGATGCTGATGCGGTTCAGGTAATGCTGAACCGTGTCGGCAGCCAGTTCCGTGTGCAGCACAGTACGAAAGTCATCGGGCTCCGGAGCGGCTTCACTGGCAGCCTCTTCCTCTTCGTCCTCGGAATCTTCGTCTTCGTCGTCGTGATCGGCGTCGTCGGCGGCCGCCTCGGTATTGGTGCTGCGGCGGCCGGCACGCGACACGGGTGCGATCGGTTCGTCAGCCACCGGCACCATGTCGGCAGCGGGGTCGACATCCACAAGCGCGGTGTCGGCGCCGTCATCGGTTTGCGATGCCACTCCAGCCTTTATTTCCGGCTGCTTGGGACGGCGGGTCCTGCTGACATTTCCGGATGAGACAGTTTTCTGGCGTGGCATGAAACCTCACTGTGGCGGTAGATACCGCATCGGATCGACCGGTTTTCCGTTCTTTCGAACCTCGAAGTGCAGCTTGACCCTGTCAGTATCACTGTTACCCATTTCGGCAATCTTCTGGCCCTTGCGAACCGTTGACTGCTCTGCCACCAGCACCTTGTCGTTATGACCGTAGGCGGTGAGATACGTGTCGTTGTGTTTGATGATGACAAGATTCCCGTAGCCGCGCAAGGGGCCTACGTGAATCACCCTACCCTCGTCCGCGGCCAGCACGGGGTCGCCTTTCTTGCCGGCGATATCGATGCCCTTGTTGGCCTTGTCGTCAAATTTACCGATCAGTTGTCCACTTGCCGGCCAGGCCAGGCGAATGTCGCCCGCCGGGGCCGACGCACCGGCCGACGGGGCTGCCGCCGCGGGGGTCGTGGCAACCGGTGCAGAGGCCGCCGCAGGGGGCGAGGATGCGCTCATCGGCGTACCCACGGGGCGCGCCGCATCGATCGGCTGCGACTGCACGGTACCCGGCGCCACCGGCACGGTGGCCACGCCCGGCGCGGCATTCACGTCGGCGCTGGGGGGCACCACGCGCAGCAGCTGGCCAACCTCGATCTGGTTCGCGTTGGCCATGTTGTTCCAGGTGGCCACGTCACGATACGACTGGCCATTTTCCAGTGCGATACGGTAAAGGGTATCGCCGCGCTTGACCCGATAGTATCCGGGAGGTGCCGGCTCGACAGATGCCGGCGCCTGGGCCGTGCCGCCGGAAGTGCGGTCCACCACGGGGGCGGGCATCGGCGAATTGGCGCAGGCGGCCAGGACGGCCGCGCAGGCCAGGATACTCAGGTGTTGTCCGACTCGTGTGAAATTCTTCTGATTCACGATGTTGTGCATAGTTCGACTCAGATGGTGCCCGATTTTAAGGGCACAAAGAAAACGGCTTCAAGCGCGGTTCGGTGAAATCGATGCCGATTGAGGCGCTCGATCAGCAGCAGTTGCTGTGTAACCGTCTGACCAGGGGCTCCGTTGCCAGGTGTCACCACCGGCGCAATCAGACGGCCGCCAATCGCCAGTTGCTCCAGCAGGGCTTGCGGCACTTCCATGCCCGCCGCCGCGAGGATGATCGACGAGAAAGGCGCCGCCTGCGGCAGGCCAAGCATGCCATCGCCGTAATGCAGGCGGATATTCGGCACGCGCAGCGGGCGCAGGTTGGCCTTGGCTTGTTCGTGTAGCGGACGGATCCGCTCGATAGAGAACACTTCCTGCGCGCACAGGCTCAGCACGGCGGCCTGGTATCCGCAGCCGGTGCCGATTTCCAGCACGCGCTCCAGCGGCTGGTCGGGCGTCAGGCCCACGCGCAGCAATTCGATCATGCGCGACACCACCGACGGCTTGGAAATGGTCTGCTGATGCCCGATCGGCAGCGCGGCATCCTCATAGGCCTGCGACGCGAGCCCGGGCTCCATGAACAGGTGCCGGGGCACCGTGGCGATGGCGCCCAGCACCCGCTCGTCGCGAATGCCGCCGGCCCGCAGGCGCGCGGCCAGTGCCGTGCGCGCCCGGTCCGATGCCATGCCGCCACCGCCCGCCGTGGCCGCGAATGCACGCGCCTCGACTGCGCTGCCCGGCGCCGGGGGCGCGGCGGGCGGCGTGGCGGGCTTGCGGGGCTTCACGGTGGCAGGTGCCGGCGCGGCCGCGCGCTTGCCCACCGCGGCCATGCCGGCGGTGCGGGCGGGCGCGGGCTTGCGCTCGACTACCGCATCGAGCGGTAGCGGAAAGCGGGGGCGGCGCGGCGTGGAACTCATTGCAAAAACAATGCAGGAACGAAAGGCAGGACGATCGCGTGGCCGCGCACGGCACTGGCGGGGCAACCGCGATGAAACGATTGAGGCGCGCGCTGCGATGACACGCTTACCCCAGCCACTGTTCGATCTGTTCGAGCTGGCCGCGATGGGTCAGGTCCAGCTGCAGCGGGGTCAGCGAGACGTAGCCATTGGCCGTGGCGTGGAAATCGGTGCCTTCGCTGGCATCGCGCGCATCGCCGGCCGGACCGATCCAGTAAATCGGATCGCCGCGCGGATTCGACTGCTGGATCACGGGCTGCGACGGATGACGCTTGCCCAGCCGCGTGGCGCGGTGTCCGCGGATGTGTTCGTACGGCAGGTTCGGGATATTCACGTTCAGCAGGAACGGCTCGCGCGGCGGTTGCGCGATCACGCGCTCGACGACTTCACGCGCCACGCGCGCGGCCGCGTCCAGGTGTTCCCAGCCGTGGTGTACCTGCGAGAACGCAATCGACGGAATCCCGAACAGGTAGCCTTCGATGGCGGCGGCGACCGTGCCGGAATACAGCACGTCCTCGCCCATGTTCTGGCCCTGGTTGATGCCCGACACCACCAGGTCCGGACGATCCTCAAGCAGGCCGGTCAGCGCCACGTGCACGCAGTCGGTCGGCGTGCCATTGATGTAGCGGAAACCCTTCTGCACCCCTTCCCTTGCCTCGTAGACCGACAGCGGACGCTGCAGCGTCAGCGAATTCGAGGCGCCGCTGTGGTTCTGTTCCGGGGCGATCACGGTCACGCGCGCCAAAGGCGCGAGCGCGGCGTGCAGGACGGCGAGCCCCGGCGCAAGATAGCCGTCATCGTTGGCGAGAAGGATATGCATGGCCGCGATTGTACCTGAGCGAGGGGCCGTCGGAGCCACCGCGCATGCACCGGAAACGGGACGAATCCGCACGGACATGCGTCGCCCGAATAGGTGACATGCAACGATTTGCTCCCGCAGAACGATCGTGCTTTTCTTGCGCTACACTTGCCCGGCAATGTCCGCGGCCGCCCTGCCAATCCGCCGCGCATGACATCCGAAACACCACATTACATATGGGAGACAAGATGAAAGCCGTACTGTGCAAAGCCTGGGGCCCGCCCGATTCCCTGTCGCTGGAAACGCTGCCCGACCTGGTGCCGGGCGAAGGCGAAGTCGTCATCGACGTCAAGGCCGCCGGCGTGAACTTTCCCGACGTGCTCATCATCCAGAACAAATACCAGGCCAAGCCCGAGCTGCCGTTTTCGCCGGGTTCCGAACTGGCCGGCGTGGTCAATGCCGTGGGCGCCGGTGTTACACACGTGAAACCGGGTGACAAGGTCATCGCCTATCTGGGCAACGGCGCGTTCGCCACGCAGGCCAAGGCACCGGCCAAGTCGGTGGTGCCGATGCCGCCGGACATCGACTTCGACGTGGCCGCCGCATTCACGCTGACGTATGGCACCTCGCACCACGCCGTGGTGGACCGGGGCGAGCTCAAGGCCGGCCAGACCATGCTGGTGCTGGGCGCCGCCGGTGGCGTGGGCCTGGCGGCCATCGAGATCGGCAAGGCGATTGGCGCGCGCGTGATCGCCGCCGCTTCGACCGACGAAAAGCTCGCGGTGTGCAAGGAACACGGCGCCGACGCGGTCATCAACTACACCACCGAAGACCTGCGCGAGCGCATCAAGGCGCTGACCGACGGCAAGGGCCCGGACGTCATCTATGACCCCGTGGGCGGCGTCTATGCCGAACCGGCTTTCCGCTCGATCGCCTGGCGCGGCCGTTATCTGGTGGTGGGTTTCGCCAATGGCGAAATTCCGAAGATCCCGCTGAATCTGGCGCTGCTCAAGGGTGCGTCGCTGGTGGGCGTGTTCTGGGGCGATTTCGCACGCCGCGAGCCCAAGGCCAATCAGGCCAACATGGCGCAGATGCTCGGCTGGATGAAGGAAGGCAAGATCCGCCCGCATATCTCGGAACGCTACCCGCTGGAGCAGGCAGCGCAGGCGCTCAAGGATATGGAAGCCCGCAAGGTCACGGGGAAGATCGTGATCACGCCGTAAGGCGGGGGGTTTTTTTGGTTTTTGTTTTTGGTTTTCTCCCCTCTCCCGCACGGCGGGAGAGGGGCGGGGGTGAGGGTCAGCGGTTCAAATCTAGACTGATCGTAGTTTGAACCGCCAGGCCCTCACCCCCAACCCCTCTCCCACTGCGTGGGAGAGGGGAGCAAAAACAGCGTGGAGGCGGGAGGCTTACAGCTTCTCCGTTTCCCCCAGCTTCGGCTGCCACTTCATCAGCCGCTTTTCTCCCACCGTCACCATCCAGTCGAGCACCAGCGCAAAGGCCGTCAGCACGACGATGCCGGCGAACACGGTGTTGATGTCGAACGTGCCCTCGGCCTGCAGGATCAGGTAGCCGACACCGCGCGCCGAGCCCAGGTATTCACCCACCACCGCGCCCACGAACGCCAGGCCCACCGACGTATGCAACGACGAGAACACCCAGCTCGTGGCGCTGGGCAGGTACACGTGGCGCAGCAACTGCTGACGGTTGGCGCCCAGCATGCGCGCGTTGGCCAGCACCACCGGGCTCACTTCCTTCACGCCCTGGTAGACGTTGAAGAACACGATGAAGAACACCAGCGTCACGGCCAGCGCCACCTTCGACCAGATACCCAGGCCGAACCAGACCGCGAAGATCGGGGCCAGGATCACGCGCGGCATCGAGTTGGCGGCCTTGACGTAGGGGTCGAGCACGGCCGACGTGAACGGGCTCAGGGCCAGCCACAGCCCCACGCCCAGCCCGGCCACGGTACCGATGCCGAAGGCCAGCACGGTTTCCAGCAGGGTCACGCCCAGGTGGATGTAGATGTCGCGCTCGACGACGAACCAGTTCCAGATGCGCTGGGCCACCATCAGCGGCTCACCGAAGAAGAACGCCACCTGCTCGGAGCGCGTGGCCAGGTGCCACGTCACCAGAATCACCACCAGGAGCAGCAGCTGCCAGACGCGCAGCATGCCGCGGGAATCAGCACGAAAAGCCATGATCTTGTTGTTGTCCGTTCCAGTAACTCAGGCGACCTTGCGCTGCTGCGCATAGCCCTTCAGCACTTCCTCGCGCAGCACGTCCCAGATGGCCGCGTGCAGCTCGACAAAGCGGGGATGGTTGCGGATTTCGGCCACGTCGCGCGGGCGCGGCAGGTCGATCGCAAATTCGCCGATGGGATGGGTGCCCGGGCCGGCCGACAGCACCATCACCCGGTCGCTCATGGCAATCGCCTCGTCCAGGTCGTGCGTGATGAACAGCACGGCCTTGCGCTTGGCGGCCCACAGGTCCAGCACCTCGTTTTCCATCAGCTGGCGCGTCTGGATGTCCAGCGCCGAGAACGGCTCGTCCATCAGGATGATGTCCGGGTCCATCACCAGCGTCTGCGCCAGGCTCACGCGCTTGCGCATGCCGCCCGACAACTGGTGCGGATAGCGGTCGCCAAACCCGCCCAGGCCCACGCGGCGCAGCCATTCCTCGCCCTGCGCCACGGCATCGGCGCGCGGCACGCCACGGAATTCCAGGCCGGCGATCACGTTGTCCAGCGCGCTGCGCCACGGCATCAGCGCCTCGGCCTGGAACATGTAGCCGGCGCGCGCGTTGATGCCCTTGAGCGGTTCGCCAAAGACGCGCACATCGCCGGTGGACGGTTCGAGCAGGCCGGCCGCTACGTTCAGCAGCGTCGACTTGCCGCAACCGGTAGGACCCACCACCGACAGGAATTCGCCGGGCTGGATGGACATCGTGACATCGCGCACGGCGGTGTATCGCTGCGCGCGGTCTTCGCGCGAGACGAAGGTGCAGGTCACGTTTTCAAGGGATAGTGCAGGCGTGCTCATGACGGCATGACTCTGAGAAACGTTTCGCCCGCCGGGCAGTCAAGCGCGGCGGGCGACGGGAAAACGTCCCGGGGGACGCAACACTTACTTGTACTTGGCGTTAGCCTTCTGCACGAACGTGTTCGTGAAGGTGTTCTCCAGCTTGATCGTCTTGCCCTTCAGGTCCGGATCGAACTGCTGCAGCGTGTTCAGCGCCGTCTTCGGGCCGTCGGCCGGCATCGTGCCGTCCGGCGAGATGGCTTCCTTCACCTTGTCCCACGCCGACAGGTACAGCGCGCGGTCACCCAGCAGGTAGCTTTCCGGCACGGTCTTGACGATGTCCGACGGGCCGGCCTTCTGCAGCCACTTCAGCGCGCGCACCATGGCGTTGGTCAGCGCCTGCGTGGTGTTGGGGTTCTGCTCGATGAACTTGGTCGACGCGTACAGGCAGCCCGACGGCATGTTGCCGCCGAACACCGACTGAGTTTCCTTGATCGTGCGGGTGTCCGACGCGATCTTGACCTCGTTCTTCTGCGTCAGCATCGAGATCACCGGATCCAGGTTGGCCATGGCATCGATCTGGCCCGAACGCATGGCCGCCACGGCGCCGGCGCTGGCGCCCACGCCGATGAACGACACGTCCGACGGCTTCAGGCCGGCCTTGGCCAGCACGAAGTTGGCCATCATGTTGGTGGAAGAACCCGGCGCGGTCACGCCAATCTTCTTGCCCTTCAGGTCGGTAATCGACTGGAAGTTGGGCATGGTCTTGTTCGACGTCACCAGCACGATCTGCGGCGCCCGGCCCTGCAGCACGAATTCCTGGTAGTGCTGGCCCTTGGACTGCAGGTTGATCGTGTGTTCGTAGGCGCCGGACACCACGTCGGCGCTACCGCCCACCACAGCCTGCAGCGCCTTGGCGCCACCGGCGAAGTCGACGATCTCCACATCGAGACCTTCTTCCTTGAAGTAGCCCAGGCGCTCGGCAATCGTCAGCGGCAGGTAATAGAACAGGTTCTTGCCGCCCACGGCGATGGTCACCTTGGTCTTCTCGGGCTTGCCCTGCGCGAATGCGCTGCCGAACGTGAACCAGCCGGCCAGGAACAGCGCCAGAGCGATCAGCAACTGCTTCCAGAAAGGTTTGTTGTACATAGAGGTCTCCTGCCTTCTACTTCCGTTTGAACATGGGACGCGACGTGCCGACGCAAGAAAGCCGGGACGCCGCAAAGCGGCTCCCGGCGATGCTACCCGACGCCGTTGGCGTGCGCATCGGGATCAACACCTAATGTCGGCACAATAAGATAAGGTCCGCGTGGCCGCCATGCTAGCGGCCCGCCCTTTCAATCGGCTTGCCCTTATTCGGCGTGGATGTTCGCAGACTTGATCACCTTGGCCCAGCGCTGCAGTTCGGCCTTCTGGTACTGGTCAAGCTGCTGCGGGTTCATGTACTTGGCTTCGGCGCCCAGTTCCTCTGCCTTCTTGCGGAAGGCGTCGGTCTTCATGATCTTCTCGATCTCGGTGGTGAGCTTGTCCACCACGGCCTTGGGCGTGCCGGCCGGTGCGTACATGGCGAACCACGACGAGACGTCCAGGTCGGGGTAGCCAGCCTCCGGCGCCGACGGCACGTCCTTGAGGCTTTCCAGGCGCGACTTGCTGGTTACCACCAGCGGACGCAGCTTGCCGGCGGCGATATGGCCCATCAGCGGCGGCGGCGTGGTGATCGTCATGTCGACGTTGCCACCCAGCAGGTCGGTCATGGCCGGGCCGGTGCCCTTGTACGGCACGTGGGTGATCTGGATGCCGGCCATCTGGTTCAGCAGTTCGGTGGACACGTGCTGCAGCGACCCATTGCCCGACGACGCATAGTTCAGCTTGTTCGGATTGGCCTTGGCATAGGCCACCAGTTCCTTGAGCGACTTCACCGGCAGGGTCGGACGCACCACCAGCACCTGCGGCGCCGACAGCAGGTTGGCCACGGGCATGAAGTCCTTGACCGGATCCCACGACGTCTTGGTCAGCAGCGGCGTGATCACGTGATAGCCCGAGTACTGCACCAGCAGCGTGTAGCCGTCAGGCTTGGCGCGCTGCACGGCCTGCGCGGCGATGGTGCCGTTACCGCCGGGCTTGTTGTCCACCACCACCGACTGGCCCAGCGCCTTCGACAGCGGCTCCGAGATCAGGCGTGCGGCCAGGTCGGTCGTGCCGCCCGCCGCGGCCGACACCACGAGCATCACCGGACGATTGGGATAGCTGCCATCCTGGGCTTGCGCCACGGTGGTCATCGACAGGCCGGCAACGGCCAGCAGCGCCGCGGCGCCGTACAGATTGCGTTTCATGTTTTGTCTCCGTATGTCTTATTGGGGGACTCGAAAATCCGTTTGATCCTGCAAATCCTGTTGACCAGCTCCCCTCTCCCACAAAGTGGGAGAGGGGTTGGGGGTGAGGGCCGGCGGATCTGCTTGCCGACTTGTCGCGATGTGCAGCGCTGGGCCCGCACCCCCCGGCCCCCACCCGCCACGCGGGAGAGGGGAGCAAACCAAAACTGAAGAACCTAGTTACGCCGCCGCGAAAAACTCCGCCATCCACGCCGGCGGCTGATGGGTACGCAAACGCGGGCCGGCGCGCAGCAGCTGGCTGGGCACATCGCGCTGCACCAGTTCGGCAACGCCGCCCACCACATTCAGCAGCGCATCCAGGTCCACGCCCGTATCCACGCCCATCGCCGCGAACATGTGCACCAGTTCCTCGGTGCTGACATTGCCGCTGGCGCCCGGTGCGTACGGGCAGCCGCCCAGGCCGCCGGCCGCCGCGTCAAAGCGCGTGACGCCGGTCTGCCAGGCCGCGATGGCATTGGCCAGGCCCATGCCACGCGTGTTGTGCAGGTGAATGGTCAAACCGGTGTCCGGCAGCGCGCGCTGGAACGTCTCGCACAGCGCCGCCACCTGGTTCGGATACGCCATGCCCGTCGTGTCGCACAGCGTGATACCCGCCGCGCCGGCATCGGCGAACGTGCGCGCCAGCGCCATCACGTCGGCTTCGCTGACCTCGCCCTCGAACGGGCAGCCGAACACGGTCGACAGCGAAATATTCACCGGCACGCCCGCCTTGCCTGCCTCGGCGATCATCGCCAGAAGCTGGGCCTTCGACTGGTCGCGCGTCATGCGCAGGTTGGCGCGGTTGTGCGTCTCGCTGGACGACATCACCAGGTTCACCTCGTCCGGATGGCACGACAGCGCACGCTCCAGCCCGCGCAGGTTCGGCACCAGCACCGTGTAGCGCACGCCGGGCACACGCTCGACCTGGTGCATCACGGCCTCGGCATCGGCCAGCGCGGGAATGGCCCGGGCCGACGTGAACGACGTAGCTTCGATCCGCGCAAACCCGCAATGGGCCAGCGCATTCACAAACGCGACCTTGCCCTCGGTAGGCACCACGTGCGCTTCGATCTGCAACCCGTCGCGCGGCGCCACTTCATTGATCTCGATGCTTGCCGGGCCGGCAAGGCGGTAGTTTTGGGCACTCATGCAATCACTCCACGGGCACGCAGGTCGGCGATGGCCGCCCCGTCGAAGCCGGCCTGCGCCAGCACGTTGTCGGTATGCTCGCCCAGCGTGGGCGCGCGGTCATGGATGGCACCAGGGTTGCCGGACAGCTTCGGGATGATGCCGGGAATGTCCACGGAGAGACCCTTGGCGGACGTCACCGTCTCGATGACTTCGCGAGCCCTGTAGTGCGGATCCTCGGCAATGTCCTTGACCGTATAGATACGGCCCGACGGCACATCGGCGCCGCGCAGTACTTCCAGCGCCGATTCCACGGTCTGCGTGCGCGTCCACGCCGCGATGGCCGCATCGATCTCGTCCACGCGCTTCACGCGGCCGTCGTTGCGGGCCAGATCCGGGTCTTCGCCCAGGTCCTCGCGGCCCATGGCCGCCATCAGCCGCTTGAAGATCGCATCGCCATTGGCGGCGATCAGCACGTATTCGCCGCATCCGCACGGATACGCGTTGGACGGCGCGATACCCGGCAACGCGCCGCCCGCCGGCTGGCGCACCGCGCCGAACACCGAATACTCGGGCAGCAGGCTTTCGCTGAGGTTGAACAGCGATTCATAGAGCGCCACGTCGATGACCTGGCCCTTGCCGCCGCGCGCATCGCGCTCGTACAGCGCCAGCAGCACGCCCAGTGCACCGTGCAGGCCGGCGATGGTGTCGCCCAGCGACAGGCCGGCGCGTACCGGCGGACGGCCCGGCTCGCCGGTCAGGTAGCGCAGGCCGCTCATGGCCTCGGCCACCGCGGCAAAGCCCGGTTCGTCGCGCTTGGGGCCGGTCTGGCCGTAGCCCGACACGCGCAGCATGATCAGCTTCGGGTTGGCCGCATGCAGGACATCCCAGCCCATGCCCCACTTTTCCATGGTGCCGGGACGGAAGTTCTCGATCAGCACATCGGCCTCGGCGGCCAGCTGGCGCACCAGCTCCTGCCCGGCGGGCTGGCGCAGGTCGATGGCGATCGACTGCTTGTTGCGCGACTGGGCTTCCCACCAGACCGAAGTATCTTCGTGCATCATGCGCCACTTGCGCAGCGGGTCGCCCTGGCCGGGCGGCTCCACCTTGACCACGTGCGCGCCAAAGTCGGCAAGGGTCTTGGCGGCAAAGGGGCCGGCAATCAGTTGCCCCAGTTCCAGGACCTTGATGCCGTTGAGAATCTGTTGCGCCATGTTGGAATGTCTCCGTGAAACTGACCCAAATCGGGGAATTGGCTTTGTTTCGACGGAGTGTGCCGCAGCGTCGGGTGACGCGGAATCGGCATTCCGGAAAGCGGGCTATCTCGGAATGCGAAAGATTGGGGCTAACCCTGACGCGGGGACGGGTCAACTTCTGGCGCCGCGTTGCCGTTATCCCGGGGACATTCCTCTTTCCGGGCAGGCTTCGCGCCCCACCCCGCCTCAGCGGCAACCGACGATATGCGATTCCTCCGCCTTTGCCGGATCCTCTGCGCCGCCTTTGCCTGCGTGACGTCGACCGTCGCGCTGGCCCAGACCAGCACCATCGTGCTGTACTCCGAGGCCGGCCAGCGGCCACAGTCGTACGAGGAAAACGGCGTGCCGAAGGGCGCGTACATCGACAGCCTGCAGCGCGTGCTCAGGCGCATGCCGCCCGAATTCAAGGTCGAGATCCGCTTCGCGTCATGGGCGCGTACCGTCGAGGAAGCGCGCAATGGTCACAGTGCCGGCATCCTGGGCGTCTACTATCGGCCCAAGGAACGGCCGTACCTGTCCCATTCCAAGGCGTTCTACACCGAGGAGGTAGCGGTGCACTGCAACCGCGACGCCATTGCGGGGCGCACCTTCCAGAACTATCCCGACGATTTCGTCGGCCTGAAGTTCGGCAACCAGCGCAGCTACCTGGCGCCAGGGCCGCGTTTCTTCCAGTTTGCGCAGGAGGGCAAGATCGAGATCGTCGAGGGCCACGAGTTTCACGACCTGGTCAAGAAGATGCTGGTCGGCGAGATCGACTGCGTGGTCAACCCGAGCGCCGTCATCAACGAGGCGCTGGTCGCGCTGGAAGCGCGCGGCCTGCCCGAGCGCATGCGCTACAAGTCCAGGCGCGTGCTGAATATCCGGACCGAGACGGTCCATATCGGGTTCAGCAAGAAGTACGAGGAATCGCATCCCGAGGTCGCCCGGTTCCGCGCGCTGTTCAACAAGGCGGCGGATGAATAGAATCCCCTCCTGAATCCTTCAGGTTCGAGCCCTTCATGCCACTGCCCCCGCCGGCTCAGTCGATCCGGAACCGGATGATCGTGCTGTTCATCGTTGTCACCACGACAACGCTTGGGGCCTTTGCCGCGCATCGCCAATGGCAGTTGCAACAGGAACTCGAACATCGCTTCGAGCGGACGCGCCTGGAGATCATGGAAAACCTGGGCGCCAGCCTGGCCGAACCGGCCTGGGCGCTCAACGTCGGCATCCTGCGATCCCGGCTCGAAGCCTCGCTGGTACATCCCGAGGTCTCGGAAGCCTGCGTGTTTTCCCCCGACGGCAACGAGGCGTACGCCACGGCTGGCCATCCCGCCTCGACGGGCGGCGCCGCCTGCACGGCCGCCGGCCCGCACGATGTACTGAGCGAAGTGCAGATCTACCCGCCGGCAAATATCGAAGCCGCGCGCCGCGAGCAGTCGATCGGCACGGCCGTGATCCGGTTTTCGCACGACCCCATGCGGCGCGCGTTGCGCCGCGCGATGATCCAGGGGATCACCGAGGTGGCCGCCATCGACGTGGTGCTGGTGCTGCTGCTGACGTTTGGCCTGCGCATGGTGTTCCGCCCGCTGCAACACCTGCAGCGCGCGCTGTTCCAGCTCGCGTCCAGCCACGGCGACGAGCTCGATGAACTGTCGCGGCTGGGCCGCACCGAGTTCGACAGCGTGATCGATGGCTTCAACCAGGTGCTACGCAAGCTCAAGCTGATCATCGCCGAGCGGACCGAGGCCGAACTGACCGTGCGGGCCGCCATCCAGCGCAGCCACGAAGCCTTCGCGCAGATCCAGGCCACGCAGGCGGAACTGGTCGAAAAGAACCTGCAGCTCGAA
Organism: Cupriavidus pauculus; assembly: GCF_022179805.1. Taxonomy (GTDB): domain Bacteria; phylum Pseudomonadota; class Gammaproteobacteria; order Burkholderiales; family Burkholderiaceae; genus Cupriavidus; species Cupriavidus pauculus_E. Next base: position 384,403 of record NZ_BPUO01000006.1, read on the forward strand.
GCGCTTTCCAAGACCGACCAGCTGACCGGCGTCTTCAACCGCCGCCACCTCGACGCCGTGCTGATCAGCGAACTGGAGCGCCACCGCACCGATGGCAGCCCGTTCTCGATCATCCTGATCGACGTGGACCGCTTCAAGGCCATCAACGACAACCATGGTCATCAGGTTGGAGACCGGGTGCTGGTGGAACTGGCCGATCGCATCCTGGAAGCCACGCGCGACGCCGACACCGTGGGCCGCTGGGGCGGCGAGGAATTCCTGATCATCTGCCCCGATACGGGGCCCGAGGCCGCCGTGCAGCTAGCCGAACGGCTGCGCCGCACAGTATCGGAACGGCATTTCCCGGTCACGGGCGCCATGACGGCCAGCCTGGGCGTGGCAAGCGTGCAGCCGGGCGACACCATCCACGGCATGATCTCGCGCGCCGACCAGGCGCTGTATCGCGGGAAGAACAGTGGCAGGGATCGGGTGGAGTATGCGGATGAGGGGGTGACGGCGTCGTGATGTCTTGAACCCGCTGATGGTTTACTCCCCTCTCCCACTGCGTGGGAGAGGGGAGCCAAAACCGGGGGTTCTTAAAACGGCGCCCGATCCCCACAAAGATGGGTAATCAGCAACCGCGCCGACACCGTCAGCCCCGCCGGATCCCGCATGCCGATCAGCAGCGAGCGGCGTGCCCACGCGTCGCGCAGGCCGACCAGAGACAAGCCCATCGACTTGACGTGCGGCTCCGCCGCGATGCGCGGCAGCACCCCGACGCCTAGCCCTGCCATGACCATGCGGCACATGGCGTCGAAGCTGCGTACCTGGATGCGCAGCCGGAACTGCCGCTCCAGCCGGCTGCTTTCCTCCAGCAACCGCGCCGCCAGCGACGTCACCTGCGGCAGGCTGACAAAGTCGTATTCAAGCGCATCGGCATAGTGCACCGGCCCGTCCTGCGCCAGCGGGTGACCGGGCGGCGTGATGATGACCAGCTCGTCCTGCCGGTACTCCACGGTCACCAGGCCCGCGCACGGCGTACGGTCGGCGAAGATGCCGACGTCGGTGCGGTTTTCCATCAACGCGGCAACGATGTCGCTACTGTTGTGTTCTTCCAGCTCGATGCGGATGGTCGGATGCTGGCGCATGAATTGCGCCAGATCGTCGGGCAGGAACTGGGTGATGGCCGAGGTATTGGCGCAAACACGCACCTGGCCGCGCACGCCCGACGCATAGTCGGACATCACGCCCGCCATGCGCTCCACGTCCTGCAGGATCGTCAGCGCATGGTGAAAGCACGCCTGCCCCGCCTCGGTCAGCTGTACGCCCGCGGCATGGCGGAAGAACAGCGGCGCGCCCACGGCGGTTTCCAGGTCGGAAATGCGCTTGCTGGCGGCCGCCACGGCCAGGTGCGACTGGCGCGCCCCGGCCGAGATACTGCCCTGGCGGGCCACGGCCACGAACAGGCCAAGCGTGACGAGGTCGAAGCGCGCCAGGTTCATGGTCAGATCGTGCGCCGGTCCATCACGGCGCGGGCGATGGTGCCCGCGTCCACGTATTCGAGTTCGCCACCAACCGGCACCCCGCGCGCCAGGCGCGACACCTTGAGTCCGCGCGCCTTCAGCATTTCGCCGATGTAGTGCGCGGTGGCCTCGCCTTCGCTGGTGAAGTTGGTGGCAACGATCACCTCCGTGGCCGGGCCGCCGTACTCGGGGTCGGTGGCACGCGCCAGCAGGCGATCGAGGTGAATTTCCTTCGGGCCGATGCCATCGAGCGGCGACAACCGCCCCATCAGCACGAAATACTGGCCCCGATAGGTCAGCGTCTGCTCGATCATGACCTGGTCGGCCGGCGTTTCCACCACGCAAAGCAGCGCGGCGTCGCGCTCGGGGTCGCGGCACGTCTCGCAGATTTCCTGCTCGGTGAACGTATTGCAGCGCACGCAATGGCGGATGCCATCGGCGGCGCCGCGCAGCGCGTCGCCCAGCTTGCGGGCGCCGTCGCGGTCGTGCTGCAGCAGGTGATACGCCATGCGCTGGGCCGATTTCGGCCCCACGCCGGGCAGCACCTTGAGCGCGTCAATCAGCGCCTGCAGCGAGGTGGGCGGCGCCGCCCTCATGGCAGCACCGCCACGGTCTGTCGATGCATCGTGGCGACGATCAGAACGGCAGCTTGAAGCCCGGGGGCAGCGGCAGGCCCGAGGTCATCGAACCCATCTTCTCCTGCGACGTGGCCTCGGCCTTGCGCACGGCGTCGTTGAACGCTGCAGCCACCAGGTCTTCGAGCAGGTCCTTGTCGTCGGCCAGCAGGCTCGGATCGATCGTCACGCGCTTCACGTCGTTCTTGCAGGTCATGAGGACCTTCACGAGACCGGCGCCGGACTGGCCCTCGACCTCGATCAGGGCCAGTTGCTCCTGCATCTTCTTCATGTTTTCCTGCATCTGCTGGGCTTGCTTCATCAGCCCGGCCAGTTGACCTTTCATCATGGGATCACTCCTTCAATATGTGTGTGTTGGGTCGGACGGCGCTGCGCGGGCTCCATGCCGCGCGGCCGCCTCTCGAATGTCACGCGGCGCGCGGCTGCACCGAACCGGGCACGATCTGCCCGCCGAATTCACGCAGCAGGCCCTGTACGAACGGGTCGCGGTCGATCTCGGCTTCGGCCTCGCGCTGACGTTCGGCACGGGCCGCGGCATCGACCGCCGCCGCGGTATGGGTCACGGCACCGATCTCGCATTGCACGCGAACGTCGACGCCAAAGTGTTCATTGAGCGCGGCTTGCAGGCGCTCGGCCACATTGGCTTCGCCAATGGCCGCCACCGGCACGCGCAGTTGCAACGTGCGGCCTACCACGCGATGCAGCTCGCTCTGATGTGCCAGTTGCTGCGCCAGGCCCTTCAGCGGCAGGCTGGCTGCCAGCGCGGGCCAGTCGCCGGTGAACACCGGCGGCGTGCCGTCGTCGGACGCGCTTGGGGCCACCGGCGGCACGGCGGGTGCCAGCGGCACTGCCGGCTCGGGTTCGGGCTCTGGCTTGCGGGCCTGCACCGGGGCATTCGCCGGTGCGGCGCGGCCGGCGCCACGCGGCGCACGCTCGAATTCCTGCGACTCGAAGCCGTTGTCGTAGCCACCAAACCCGGGGTCGAAGCCCGGATCGTTGTCATACGGGCCGATGACCGGCAGGTCGGCGGGCATCGCCTCCCAGGGCGGCACATCGCTGCCGCCCGCGGCTTCCCACGGCGGCACTTCGGCCGGCTTGGCCTGTGCGGGCTTGGCAGCCGGCGCCGGACGCTCGCGCACCGGTTCCGGCGCGGTCGAGGCCTTCTGGACGACGGGGGCTGGCTGCACCGCCGGCGCGGGCGCGGCAGCGGTGGCCGGACGCGAAGCGGAAGGCGGACGCAGCGGCTGTGCCGCCGGGCGCTGGCTGGCCGCGGCAGCCGCGGCGGCACCGGCCATCGGCGGCGCACCGGCACCAGCCGGACGTCCGCCACTCTTGCCGGCCGACGCCTGGCGCGCGGCTTCCAGCGCGGCACGGGCCGGCGACATCGCCGCGCGGCCGCTTGCGGCCGGCGCAGGCGCTACTGGCGCGGCGGGTTCGACCGGTTCTGCGGATTCGGCAGGTGCCATCGATGCGGCGGGCGCCTCCACTTCAGCCTGCATGGCCGAGGCGGGCGGCGACACCGGCGCCGGCACAGGCGGGCTGACCGGCCTGGCAACTGCAGCAGGCGGAGCGGCCGGAGCAGCCGGGGCCGTCTCGACCTTCGGCACGGCTGCCGTTACCGGCGGCGTAGCCTGCGCGGCGGGGGCGGCCGACATGGCACGCGGAGCGGCTGCCGGCGGGCTGACCGGGCGCGGACGTGCCGTCGACTGGCCGCCACCGCCCTGCCCGCCCGAAGGCGCGGCAGGCGTGGCGGACGGCCGGAACGCCAGCATGCGCAGCAGCGTCATCGTGAAACCGGCATATTCGTCCGGTGCCAGCGCAAGCTCGCTACGCCCAAGATTGGCGATCTGATAGAACAACTGGATTTCCTGCGCATCGAACTGGTCTGCCAGTCGGCGCACATCCCCGGCCTCGGGCCATTCGTCCTGCACCGACGCGGGCACGGCTTGCGCCAGCGCCACCTTGTGCAGCAGCGAACCCAGGTCCTGCAGCGCGCCGGCAAACGACAGGCTGCGGTCGGCCATCGAATCGGCAATGCCCAGCATGGCGGCGCCATCTTCGGCGGCCAGCGCGTCCAGCAACTGCACGAGGTAGCTCTGGTCGATCGCGCCCAGCATGCCGCGCACGGCTTCCTCGGACACCTGGCCGGCGCTATAGGCAATGGCCTGGTCGGTCAGCGACAGCGCGTCGCGCATCGACCCATGGGCAGCCTGCGCCAGCAGACGCAGCGCGCTGCCGTCGTGGCTGATGCCTTCCTGGCCCAGAATATTGTCAAGATGCGAGACGATATGCCCCGGCGGCATCTGCTTCAGGTTGAACTGCAGGCAGCGTGACAGGACAGTGACAGGAATCTTCTGCGGATCGGTCGTGGCCAGGATGAACTTGACGTGGCCAGGCGGCTCTTCCAGCGTCTTCAGCATCGCGTTGAAGGCGTGGTTGGTCAGCATGTGCACTTCGTCGATCATGTAGACCTTGAAGCGGCCGACCGTCGGCGCATACACCGCCTTGTCCAGCAGTTGCGCCATCTCGTCGACGCCACGGTTGGACGCGGCGTCCATCTCGATGTAGTCGACAAAGCGCCCGCTGTCGATTTCCGTGCACGCCTTGCACTGGCCGCAGGGCTGGGCGGTGATGCCGCCGTTGCCGTCAGTGCCGGTGCAATTGAGGGCCTTGGCCAGAATCCGGGACAGCGTGGTCTTGCCGACGCCGCGCGTTCCGGTGAACAGATAGGCGTGATGCAGCCGTTGCTGTTCCAGCGCATGCGTGAGCGCGCGCACCACGTGCTCCTGGCCGACCAGCGTGGTGAAATCCCGTGGGCGCCATTTGCGCGCTAGAACTTGATAACTCATGGCGGCGATTGTAGCAAAAGGCGGCCATGGGCAAGCGGAACCTGAGGCGTGCTCACCACGAGCCTGCTCCCCTCTCCCGCCCAGCGGGAGAGGGGTTGGGGGAGAGGGCATTGCGGTTCAATTTGCGACTTGTCCCAGCTTGAACCGCCGCCCCTCTCTCCCGCCCCTCTCCCGCACGCGGGAGAGGGGCGACAACCGTCAGGAGACAACCGTCGCGTGGCTTAGTGAATCACCATCAGCGTGAACGGATGCACATACGCCTGCAACGTCACGAACAGGCCAACGAGAATCGCCAGCACGATCGAGTGGAAAAACACGTAGCGCAGGATCTCGCCCTCATGCCCGTACCACTTGGTGGCGGTGGACGCCACCACGATCGACTGGGCGTCGATCATCTTGCCCATCACGCCGCCCGAGCTGTTGGCGGCGGCCATCAGCGTTGGCGACAGGCCCAACTGCTCGGCCGTGGTCTTCTGCAGGCCGCCGAACAGCACGTTCGATGCCGTGTCGGACCCGGTCAGCGCTACCCCGAGCCAGCCCAGCATGGTGCCGAACAGCGGGTAGAACACGCCGGTCTGGGCGAACGCCAGGCCCAGCGTGGCGTCCAGGCCCGAGTAGCGGGTCAGGTAGCCGATGCCGAACATCGCGCAGATCGTCAGCAGTGAGAAGCGCACCAGCTTGATGGTTTCCCAGTATTCCTTGAACAGCCGCGAGATCGAGTAGCCCATCAGCATGCCACCCACGATGGCCGAGACCAGGATGCCGGTGCCAGCCATCGACAGCACGTTGAAGTTGAACACGGCACCTTCGGCGATTTCCTTCGGCACCACGGGCGGGCCCTTGATGATGGCCTTGTCCAGGCCCGGAATCGGATATTTCCAGGCCCAGATGCCGTCCATGAGCTTCTTGAACTCGGGAATGCCCCAGACGAACACGAACACGGTCAGGATCACCCACGGCATCCACGCCTTGGCCACCGAGATACCGACCGACGCGGCCGATGCCTTGGCGTCGGCTTCCAGCGCCTCGGGGTGGTCCACCTTCGAGTCGTCCTTGCGGCCCAGGATGCGCGTCGACGTCCAGATCTCCTTCGGATGCCAGACCTTCAGGAACAGGGTCAGGCAGCCCATCGAGATCAGGGCCGAGATCACGTCCACCAGCCACGGGCCGTGGAAGTTCGACACCAGGAACTGCGGCACCGCGAACGTGACGCCCGCCACCAGGATGGCCGGCCAGATCGCCAGCATGCCGCGGAAGCCCGCGAACGCCCAGATCAGCCAGAACGGCACCAGCACCGAGAAGAACGGCAGCTGGCGGCCGATCATCGCCGACAGTTGCACCTGGTCGATGCCGGTCACCGACGACAGGCCGATGATCGGGGCGCCCAGCGCGCCGAAGGCCACCGGCGCGGTGTTGGCGATCAGCGCCAGGCCCGAAGCAGCCAGCGGCGAGAAGCCCAGACCGATCAGGATGGCACCCGTCACGGCTACCGGCGTACCGAAGCCAGCCGCGCCTTCGAAGAACGCGCCGAAGCTGAAGGCCACCAGCAGCAGTTGCAGGCGGCGATCCTCGGTCACGCCCGAGATCGAGTTCTGCAGCACCTTGAATGACCCGTTCAATGTGGTCAGCCGGTGCAGGAAGATGATATTGAGGACGATCCAGCCAATCGGGAACAGGCCGGACACGATGCCGAGCCCCGCCGCCTTGCCGGCCATGGCCGCCGGCATGCCGAACACGAACGACGCGACCACGACGCCCACCACCAGCGCCAGACCGGCCGCCAGGTGGGCCTGCATATGAAAGAACGCCAGCGCGGCTAGCAGCACGGCGACCGGAACCCCGGCAGCGATGGTCGAAAGCGCCATGCTGCCTAGCGGGTCATAGACTTGACTCCACACGATTGAATCCTCCTCTGGTGTATTTACGGTGCCTGCCTCTGACGGGCCTGGACATCCGGACGGCATGCCACGAACAAGCGGCGCAAAGGCCGCTCGCGCGACAGAAAGGGGATTGTAAGGACGGGTTCCCGGCCTCCGCCCAAAATTCGGTCACCGTCGTGATGAACCGGATTCAGGGATCAGGGTTTGTGCGGGGGCAGGCTGGCGCACGTCACATCCACGCGCAGCGTACTCCTTAAAACGATCGTTCGAAAGGAGCGATGTGGGGTTTTCCTCTCCCGCCAGGGCGGCGGGAGAGTCACTTGGGAAGTGTTCTACAGACAGCGCGGCACAGGCAGCGGCGGCCGTCAGCCGCATTCCCCCACGTAGCCGCAGTTCGCGCACTTGGCGCAGCCGTCGACCTTGTGCAGCGCATGTGCGCCACATTCGGGACACGGTTTGCCGGTGCCGATGCCGCTCACCGACGTGGCCGCCACGGCGGATTGCGTGGGCCGGGCCAGCGTCACCGCCGTCTCGCCGCCATCGCGCCGCGCCAGCCGGGCCGCCAGCGCCGCCACGGGCACCTGACCGCCTTCGTCGTCGAGGAACCCGCGCTTGATCAGGATGCGCTGCAACGCGTAGCTGAGCGCCGCCACCTCGGAATCATGGAAGCGCGGCACCTCGGTACCGTCCTGCCGCACCAGCGATCCGTACCGGACCGTGCCCTTGTCCCACACCACGTTGCGCATGTCGCTCAGCGCCTTGGCAATCGGGCCACCCGAACGCGCCACCAGTGACAGCAGGCGCATGGTCGAGGTAATCCACTGTTGACCCTCGGTGCGCTGGCCAGCCGGCATGAAGAACTCCAGCGGCCGCTCGATGGTGACCGCCTGCCCGTCGACCGTACCCGCTACCCGCATGAAGTTCACGGTCAGGTAGACGGTCTTGTGCCCTTCGTACGTCAGGTACTCCACCTTCGACGTCACGCCTTCGAGATCGCCCAGCGGACGGCTGCCAAACGGCCGCGTCAGCGGATCGTCGCCCGCCGGCGCGGCTGGCGTGGCCGCTGCTTCCGGCGCCGGCGTGACCGACAGCACCGCACCCAGCACCTGGTTCGGCCGATACGTGGCCAGCCCCTTCAACCCGGCCTTCCACGCTTCCAGGTACAGGTTGCGGAATGCCTCGTACGGATAGTCCTCGGGCACGTTCACGGTCTTGCTGATGCTGGTGTCGATATACGGCTGCACCGCTTCGAGCATGCGCATATGGTCCAGCGCCGACATCTGCAGCGCCGTGACAAAGCCGTCGGGCAGGCGCTCCATATCGCCACCCATATGCCGGTAGAGCCGCCAGGCGTGGTCTGCCACCTCGAACGTGCGATAGCCGTTGTCCGGCATGCGCTTGCGACGGTTGTACGTCCACGAGAACGCCGGCTCGATGCCATTCGACGCGTTGTCGGCAAATGCCAGCGTGATGGTGCCCGTCGGCGCGATCGACAACAGGTGCGAATTGCGCAGGCCGTGGGCGCCAATCTCGTTGCGCACCGCCTCGGGCAGGCGGCTGACGAAGCCGCCGCGCAGGTAGGCGTCTCGGTCGAACAGCGGGAACGCGCCCTTCTCTTGTGCCAGTTCCACCGATGCCAGGTAGGCATGGTCGCGCATCGCCTCGGAAATCCGGCCGGCCAGCGCCCGTGCCGCGTCGGAGTCGTAGCGCAGGCCCAGCATCACCAGCGCGCTACCCAGGCCCAGGAAGCCCAGCCCGATGCGGCGCTTGGCCTGGGCTTCGGCCTGCTGCTCGGGCAGCGGCCAGAACGTGACGTCGAGCACGTTGTCGAGCATGCGCGTGGACACCCGCACCACTTCGGCAAACGCATCGAAGTCGAAGGCTGCCTGCTCCGTAAACGGCCGGCGCACGAAATGCGTCAGGTTGATCGACCCCAGGCAGCAGCAGCCATACGACGGCAACGGCTGCTCCGCGCACGGGTTGGTGGCCTCGATGGTCTCGCAGTAGTAGAGGTTGTTGTCGGCATTGATGCGCGACAGGAACAGGATGCCGGGCTCCGCGTGATCGTAGGTGGCCTGCATGACCTGATCCCACAGGCGGCGTGCCGGCATGCGGCGATACACCCATTGGCCATCGTCGCGGCGATACGCGCCCGCTTCGATGGCATCCATGCCCGGCTCGGCCTCGTGTACCAGCTCCACTTCCTCATCGGCCTCCACCGCGCGCATGAATGCGTCGGTCACGCCAATCGAGATATTGAAGTTGGTCAGCTCGCCGCGATCCTTGGCGTGGATAAAGCTCTCGATATCGGGATGGTCGCAGCGCAGCACGCCCATCTGCGCGCCCCGCCTGGCCCCGGCCGATTCCACCGTGGCGCACGACGCATCGAACACCTTCATGAACGATACCGGCCCCGACGCCCGCGAATGCGTAGCCCGCACCAGCGCGCCGCCCGGACGGATCGACGAAAAGTCGTAGCCCACGCCACCGCCCCGCCGCATGGTCTCGGCCGCCTGCGCCACCGCTGCGTAGATGCTGGGCTTGCCGTCCTTGGCCTCGGACACCGAGTCGCCCACGGGCTGCACGAAGCAGTTGATCAGCGTGGCCTGGATGCCCGTGCCCGCTGCCGAATTGATGCGCCCGGCCGGCACGAAGCCATTCTCCAGCGCCCAGAGGAAGCGCGCGGCCCAGCTATCGCGATGCTCGGCCGGCTCGACCTCGGCCAGTGCGCGCGCCACACGGCGCCGCACATCGTCGGGCGTGCGCTCTTCGCCCTTGGCGTATTTTTCCTGCAGTACTTCGATGGAAATGTCTTGCGGTACGAGTGCGCCGCGGAGAATCTGGTCGTTTGCGTTCATGCCCAACCTGTTGTCTGGATAGATACCGTATCAGCTGAAAAAGCGGCCGAAAAATGCCGTCCGCCATGCTGCCAGCATGGCCGTGCCGCACCCCGGTGTCAGATCAAATCCCCGTCGAACAACCTTCGTAAAACTACGATATAGAGACTGCCGCGTCAGGTTGGGTTACAATGCCGGTCGGACGGGCCTCCTCGCATGGCGGCGCGGTCAACCTGGTCAGGTCGGGAACGAAGCAGCCACAGCCGTTTTCCGCCAGTGCCGAGGGTCAGGCTCGTCCCCCTTCTTCTTTCATCCGCGTAGTTCTACGCGGTATGACCCCCAGAATTTCCGAGATATCGACGTATTTCCAACGGCTTCCTGCCGCTGCTCTCGTCGCGTGTCTGCCCTATTCTGCGCCCGTTTTGCCGATCAGAACAACGACCCTTGTTGCGCCGTGGAAATCGGCGCCGGGCGCGGTGGCGTGGTGCGCATGACCGAGGCATCGATCCACTCGCCGGCGGCCGTGGCCACGCCGGCTTCCACGCGCTTGTCCGGAAAGATCGGCTGCACGGCGGCCACGTAGCGCGCGAGCTGCGCACCGTAGGCCGCGTGCTCCTGCGGCAGCAGCCGCTGCTTGTAGTCGATGATCACCACGCGGTCTTCAAACTCCACCAGCCGGTCGATCCGCAACAAGCGGCCGCGGCCATCGTAGAGCTCCACTTCGTTTCGGGCCGATACGGCATCGCGTGGAAACAGCAACGGCCGCAGCGCCGGGGCCGCCAGCATCGCGTCCAGGTCCGCCACGGCAGCCTCCGCGCCGGCGTCGGTCGACGGGAACCAGCGCATCACCGTGGCCGCGTCGGGCACGCCGGCGAATGCCTCGGGATAGCGCGTCAGGCGCTCCAGCAACGCGTGCACAAGTTCGCCATGGGCGGCGGCCTCGGCGTCGAAGACCGTGGATTCCGGCTCATCCTCGAATCCATTCTCGAAAACATCGTCGATGACGCCAGGCACCGCCAGCTCCCCGGCGTCGCGGTAGCGCAGCCGGAAATCGGTATAGCGCACCCGCTCGCTGGCCGCCGCAAAGCGGTCGCCGACGGCAAGATCAGCTTCGGGATAGGCAGTCACCTCGTCGCCCACGCCCGCCGCAGCCAGCCGCACATACCAGCTACCGGCAATCTCGGCGGCATTGTCATCTTCCTTCGCCGCTTTTCTGGCGCGGCCCTTCACGCCACTGACCAGCAGCCCCTGCTGCGCGCGCGTCATGGCGACGTAGAGCAGGTTCCAGTTCTCGCGGTCGGCCAGTGCCGCCTCGGCCTCGAACATCGGCGCACGCGCCAGGCCGCGCTCACTGCGCTTGCCATAGGCGGAAAAATGCCGGGGTTCGATGGACGCCGGCGGCCAGTCGACCAGGATGCCGCCACGGTCGCCCGCCGGCTCGCTGTGGTTGGCATCGAGCAGCACCACGAACGGCGCCTCCAGCCCCTTGGCCGCATGCACGGTCAGGATGTGCACCGCGTCGAGCTGGCTGTCGCCGGCATCGTCGGGTTCGCCTTCGCTGTCTTCCACGCCCTCGCCCATGCCGCCTTCGTCAGGACTTTCGTCCTCGTTACCGCGCCGAATCTCCTGCAACTCGTCGATGAACTTTGGCAAGCTCGGATAGCGGCCGCCGTCGAGATCGAGCGACAGCTTCAGGAAGGCGTCCAGGTTGGCCAGCACCTGCTCGCGGATGGCGGACGGTGCCGCCTCGGCGTAGCGGCGGCGCACTTCGCCCTGGTGATAGATCTGGTCGATCAGGTCGTGCACCGGCTTGTGCGGGGCCAGCGCCAGCCATGCCTGCAGCCGCGCCACGCCATCGCGCAGCGCGTCGCCAACGTGTGCCGGCAGGCCTTGGGCCGCGATGCGCGCCCACCAGCCGCCCTCGCCTTCCATCGACGCGAGCAGGATCAGGTCGTCGTCAGTAGCGCCCACGATGGGGCTCTTGAGTACGTGGGCCAGATCGAGGTCCGATTCCGGCGTCATCAGAAACGCCAGCAACGCCGAGATGTCCAGCGCTTCGAGCGTGGTCAGCAGCCCGCCCCGGCGTGGGCTCAGGCACGGAATCCCGGCCTCGCGCAGAGCGCGTTCGTAGTCGGGCAGATAGGTCTTGCGACGGACCAGCAGATGCATGTCGCGCCAGGTGGCCGGGCGCGAGGCATCGCCTTCGCGCACGGGCACCTGCGCACGCACGTAGTGCAGCCATGCCGCCACCCGACGGCCTTCCTCGAAGCGCAGCGAGTCGCCCTGCTGCGTGCGTGGCTGCGTCAGCGTGTCGCGATGGCCATCACCCGCTGCCGCCTCTTCTCCGCCTTCGTCAACAGCGTCGTCAGCGTCATCGGCCTCCACCAGCGGCAGCAGCCAGACCGGTCCACCAGGCTCGCCGAGCGCCGTGGTCTGCGTTTCATAGAGCGGATAGCGGCCCTCCGAGCGGGCGTGGTCGAACACGGCGTTGACCCAGTCCAGCACCTCGGGCCGGTTGCGGCGCGTGCGGTTGGTACGCAGCACGGTGGCGCGGAATTCGGCCTGCAGCATGTCGCGCGCGGCTTCGAACAGGCGCGCGTCGGCACGGCGGAAGCGGTAGATCGACTGCTTGGGATCGCCCACCAGGAACACGGTCGGCCTGTCGCCGAGCCCCTGGTAGCCGGCCAGCCAGCCCTGCAAGATGCGCCATTGCAGCGGGTTGGTGTCCTGGAATTCGTCGAGCAGCAGGTGGCGATAGCGCGCGTCGAGCCGCACCTGCAGGTAGGTGGCGGTTTCCTCATCGGCCATCAGCCGGGCAGCCAGCCATTCGAGGTCGGCGAAGTCCATCGCGCGCTGCTCGCCCTTGTAGCGCTGGTAGCGCTCCAGCAGCGCATCGCCCAGCCGGTACAGCGCCAGGTTGATGGCCAGCACGGCGGCCTCGCAGCGACGCGCGGCAATCTGGTCGAGGCGCTCGCAATGATCGGCCATGTGTGCGATCAGGTCTGCCGCAGCCCCTTCGCCGCCGCAAACCTTGACCAGTGCCGTGGTGGCTTTCATCGAGCGCGGCTTGCCGGCCTCGGTGAAGAACGCCGTGCGCAATGCGTGGAATGCCTGCGTGGCGGCATCGCCCGCCTCGGCCCCGGCATCGCGCCAGGCGCGAATCGCGCGCAGGCCGTCCATCAGGCGCGACGCGTGCGTCTGCTCGGTCTTGCCGCCGCGGCCCAGCACCAGCGCATGCTGCGCGCACGCTTCGAGCCAGTCGTCGTCGGCCAGCGCTTCCACCAGCACATCGGCGGTGGCGTCCTCGCCAAGGTCGTCGGTCAGCCGCTGTGCCGGATCGCCGCCCTCGCGGAACGCCCACCACTCGTTGCGTGCGTGGAACATGCGGTCGAGCAGGCTGCGTGCCTGGAAATCACCGATCGCATCGACCAGTTGCTCGTAGGTCTGGCGCAGTTCCGCGTGCTGTGGATGGGCCAGCGCGCGCCAGAACGGCGCCCACGCCTCGCGCTTCATGCGCAGTGCATCCTCGCGCAACGATGCGCCGGGCACGATGCCCGACGACAGCGGTGCGCCGCGCAGCAGCGTGCCAAACCAGCCATGGAACGTGTCGATGGCCATGCGGCCCGGCGACGCCAGCACCTGGGCGTGCAGCCCGCGCGCACGCGGCAGCGCGGCCCGCGCATCGGCCGGGGCCAGGCCGCGCATTTCGAGTTGGGCCAACACCGATTCGTCAGACCCGCTGGCCAGTTGCGACAGCACTTCCAGCAGGCGCTCGCGCATTTCCTCGGCCGCCTTGCGGGTGAAGGTGATCGCCAGGATCTCGTGCGGCGCGGCGCCGGCCAGCAGCAGGCGCACCAGGCGCGCCACCAGCAGCCAGGTCTTGCCGCTGCCAGCGCAAGCCTCCACCACCACGGAACGGACCGGATCACAGGCGGCGCGCGTGAAATCGGCCTCGCCAACGGGGTGGCCATCGCGCAGATAGGCGTGGATGTCGTGGCTGGCGCTCATGATTGCAGGTCGGGCAAGGCGGTGGATTCCCAGAAGCCCTTGCGGCACAAGCCGCGCGCTTCGCAATAGGTACAGGCGGCGGCATCGCCAAACGCGGGCAGCTTCGCGCCCTGCCGCAGGCGGCCGACGTCCTGCCGCAACTGGCGCTCCAGCCACGTCACGGCGGCCTGGAATTCGGGCAGGTCGACTTCACGCTGCGCGCCGGGCGTGCTGTCGCGGCCGCCCTGCTTCACGCCTTCGAGCGCCACCCAGCTTCCGGCCACGGCGTCGGCACGCAGCAGACCGTAGAACGCAAGCTGGCAATCTTCCTCGGCATCGCCAACCTTGCGCCGCAGGCGGCTGGCCGGCTGCGTCTTGTAGTCGAGCACCGCATGCGCCCCATCCGGGCCCTTGTCGAGTCGGTCGATTCTGCCGGAAAGCCGCAGCGGCACGCCATCGGGCATCGCTACGTCGACGCCGGCATCCATCTCGCCGCCGCGCCAGTACCAGCCCATTTCCTCGCGCGCGGCCTGCCACGCCACGTAGGACGGCAGCACCTCGCACCAGCGGCGGTAGTAGCTGATCGCGTTGCCGTCCTCGGCCATCTGCTTGCCGAACACGGTGTCGGAGATCTGCTGCAGGCGCGCCAGCCGGCGCGCGTCGTCGCGCTCGCCGGCGTCGTGCACTTCCTGGTGGTATTGCAGCAGCACGCGGTGCAGCAGGTTGCCGATGTCGCGCTTTTCCAGGTCGTCGCTGAGCGCTTCAAGCCCCGCCAGCCCCAGCATGCGGCCTGCGAAGAACTGGTACGGGCAGCGGCGCAGCATGTTGTAGGCGGCCGCGCTCCAGCGCGCGGGCACGCGCTCCGGCGCCACTGGCGCGGGCATGTAGCCGGGCTGCGCGAAGGTGTCGAGCCACTGCGGCGCGGCGCCGGCCTCGATGGGTGCCCCAGCGCGCGCACAGCATGCCGACAGCCGTTCGATCCAGCCCGAGACATGGTGCGGCTCGCCACGGCTGCCAAAACGCTGCCAGGTCAGCACCACATCGTCGTTGTTGAGCAGTACCTCGGCCAGATCGCGCGCCTGCTGCGCAAAGCGCGCCTCGCGATCTTCCAGACCGAGTTCGCGCCGCATCTGGTTCGAGAAGAACATCAGCTCGGCCGCGCTCGACGGCAACTGCGCATCGTCGCAGCCCACCACGACCACGCCATCGAAACGGCGCATCCGCGCTCCATTGAGCGGCAGGATCGTGATGCGCGACTGCCCGGACGCCGACGGCTCCTTGTAGGCCACGGTTTCCAGCAGCGCCGCCAGCATCGCGCGGAATTCCTGCTGGTTCAGCGTGGCATGGCTGCCGGCGGCCTCCTCTCCGTCGCCCTTCAGGTCATCGGGCAGCTCGGCCAGCCGCGCCAGCGCATCGAGCAATTGCTGGCCGGCGTCGTCGGTAGCCAGCGCGGCGCGCATGCCCAGCGTGTCGAGCGTGGCATCGAGCCGCGCCAGCCAGACCGCCAGCGGCTGCTGGGTGTGGCCACGCGGCCATAGGCCGGCCTCGTCGGCCAGCCTGGCGATCAGTTCGCGGGCGGCGGCGCGCATCTGCAGCGCCGAGTCGGTGGCTTCCATGGTCTCGGCATCGACCACCGTGTTGCCCTCGCGTTCGACAAAAAGGCGGCGCAGGCGGGCCCAGCCGCCGGTAATCGCCTCGCGCCGGATCTGACGCTCCAGCAGCGCGATGGCCGCGCCACGGTGTTCGGCATCGGGCAGGCAGAACGGCGACTTGAGCAGGTCGAGCAAGGCGGCGGTGTCGCCATCGCGCACGAGCACGTCGAACCAGCGCATCAGCGCGGCCGCCGCACGCGTGGTCGACAGCTTCCAGCCCGTCTCGTCGCGCACCGGCGCGCCAGCCCGCGTCAGCAACGCGCGCGTGCGGCGTGCCACCACGCGGTCGTGGGCGACCAACGCTACGTGCCGGCGCCCTTCGTTGAGCCATTGCACAAGCTGGCTGGCCGCGGCCGCGGCTTCGTCCTCGAACCGGGCGCTGCCGACCACGCGTACGCGCGGGCGTTCGGTGGGCAGATCTTGTGGCAAATGGGAGAACGGCGCGGCATTGGTGTGCTTGCCGGAGTCGGCTTCTTCGTCAGCTTCTCCGTCGGCTTCGTCGGCTGGCTTTTCGATCCTCCGCGCTTCGGGCCACAGCGCCAGCAGCGTGCCATACCAGTCCGCGCTGTCCTGCACCTGCCCGCCGCTCCAGTCGTAGCCGACTTCCATGGTCGGCACCAGTTCGCCGGCCTGTTGCAGGAAGCTGGCCTCGATTGGCTCGGGCGAGGTCGGACCAATCCAGACCACCGGGCCCGCCACCTGCTGCGCCAGCCGTTGCAACGCACGTCGGCGCACCGGCAACGGATCGTCAGGGCCAGACAGCATCTGCCAGAACGCCAGCACGATCTGCGCCTCCTGCCCGAGGAAGCGGTCGGACAGGTGGGCATAGGTACGCTGCAGCGCACCCTGCAGCAGCGCGGCGCGGTCGTCGCCGTCGATGTCGTCGTCTTCGCGGATGGCGGCGTCTTCGAGCCAGCGCGCGCTCAGCTCGTCGCTGATGGACAGCAGCGTTTGTGCCAGGCCCCATGCCGCGCCTTCGGTCTGGGCGCCGAACGCGCGGCGCAGCCAGTCCTGCGCGCGGATGGCCTGCTGCACGGCCAGCAGCCGCGCGGCATGGCCGCGCGCGGGCACCGGTTCGGCATCGAGATCGGGCGGCAGATCCAGCAGCCAATGGCCCAGCGTCAGCACGCGCGGCAGCAGGCGCGGCCGGCCCGTGGCGCGTGCAGCGGCGTCCAGCGCCTGGCGCACGCCGGGAATCTGGGCAGCCGTCGGCACGACCACGTGCGCGGCCGATGCGACGGGGCCGCAATGGTCAAGGAAATACCACGTCGCCGTGGCGGCCTGTTCGAGAAACGACGGGCCGGGAGGAAACGAAAGCCGGGTCATCAATGGTAGGAACCGATAGGTATCCGGTATCCGGGGGCTACCCGGGCGCCCCCGATACGTGTGGTGGCGTCAGTCGCCGGCGCCGCCGCCCCGCTCCAGGCGGGCACGCAGCTCGCGCGCGGTTTCCAGCAATCCTTCGTAGCCGGAGCGCGCGTGCTCGGGCAGGTCGGGATCGCCAATCAGCGTGCCGAGCGTTTCCATCACGCTGTACACAAGCCCCTTGGCAGCGCCAATGGCGATGCTGTCGGACTCCACCGCGCTGTTCAGGTGCGCCAGCGCGTCGCTCAGCTGGTCCGCATCGGGTGCCTGCTGCACACCGGTATCCGGGGCATCGGGCGTTTCGGTATCGGGCTTGCGAGGATCGGGCGTCATGATCGATGGCCTATATCGGAAGATGCAAGGTGGACGCATCCGGCCTGCCATTCTACGCGGTCACGGCAGCGATCCATCCAAGTGCATTCTAGATCATGCTTCGCGCCGATTCCTACGGGAAATCCCCACCCGGAGGCCGCCAGCCGCCCACAATTACCTCCAATGAGGGATGCCGATTGAGCCAACCTCTTGCCCCGATTGAAACTATCATCGGCAACAGAAGCAAGGGCGCGGCACAATGATGACCGTGACCGCCGCGTCTGCTCTGTGGAGCGCGGCGCGGTACGGGCACCGGAGGGCTTGAAATCCGGCAAGCTGGTAACATATCGGCGTCAATGGCGGCGCGTGTCGCCACGCATTGCCGGCCCGGCGACCCTGCACGATCTCGTGTAAGGTAGCGATTCAGCCCCACGGCAGTTGCCCGCCTTCAACATAAACTGAGCGAAACCAGAGGTTCCCCGCCATGAGCGACCAAATCAAGTATGTGAGCGACGCATCGTTCGACACCGACGTGCTCAAGTCCGACAAGCCCGTCCTGCTGGACTTCTGGGCTGAATGGTGCGGCCCCTGCAAGATGATTGCCCCGATCCTGGACGAAGTTGCCAAGGACTACGGCGACCGCGTGCAGATCGCCAAGATCAACGTCGACGAGAACCAGCAGGTTCCGGCCAAGTTCGGCATCCGCGGCATCCCGACGCTGATCCTGTTCAAGAACGGCGAAGTCGTGGCCCAGAAGGTTGGCGCGCTGTCGAAGTCGCAGCTGACCTCGTTCCTGGACGGTCAGGTCTAAGCCTGCCTGCCCTGCCGGAGCCGTTGCGCTCCGGCCTGGCACGATCCGGCCTCGCGTGCGCCAGTTCTGGCGCGCCGGCCGGATTGTGCTAAGATGCGTCCCAACAACTTCCCCGAGCGTTCGCTCATTCTTCCCCCTTCTCCTAGGTCTTGCCCGTCCGGGCCCTTCTGTACCCCTTGTCTATGCACCTGACAGAACTCAAATCGCTTCACGTGTCTGCGCTTCTCGAAATGGCGGCTACGCTCGAGATCGACAACGCACAACGGATGCGCAAACAGGAACTGATGTTTGCGATCCTCAAGAAGCGCGCCAAGATGGGCGAAACCATCTACGGAGACGGCACGCTGGAAGTTCTGCCCGATGGCTTTGGTTTCCTGCGCTCGCCGGAAACGTCGTACCTGGCCAGCACGGACGACATCTACATCAGCCCGTCGCAGATCCGCCGTTTCAACCTCCACACCGGTGATTCGATCGAAGGTGAAGTCCGCACGCCGAAGGACGGCGAGCGCTACTTTGCACTGGTGAAGGTGGACAAGGTCAACGGGCAGCCGCCCGAAGCGGTGAAGAACCGCATCATGTTCGAGAACCTGACGCCGCTGCATCCGAACCGGCCGCTCACGCTCGAACGCGACATCCGCGCCGAGGAAAACATCACCGGCCGTATCGTCGACATGATTGCCCCGATCGGCCGCGGTCAGCGCGCGCTGCTGGTGGCATCGCCGAAGTCCGGCAAGACCGTGATGCTGCAGCACATCGCCCACGCGATCGCGAACAACCATCCGGAAGCGGACCTGTTCGTGCTGCTGATCGACGAACGCCCGGAAGAAGTGACCGAAATGCAGCGCTCGGTGCGCGGCGAGGTGGTGGCGTCGACGTTCGACGAACCGGCCATCCGCCACGTACAGGTGGCCGAAATGGTCATCGAGAAGGCCAAGCGCCTGGTGGAACTGAAGCGCGACGTGGTGATCCTGCTTGACTCGATCACGCGTCTGGCCCGCGCCTACAACACGGTGGTGCCGGCCTCGGGCAAGGTGCTGACCGGTGGTGTCGACGCCAACGCGCTGCAGCGTCCGAAGCGTTTCTTCGGTGCCGCGCGTAACCTGGAAGAAGGCGGTTCGCTGACCATCATCGCCACGGCGCTGATCGAAACGGGCAGCCGCATGGATGACGTGATCTACGAAGAGTTCAAGGGCACCGGCAACATGGAAGTGCACCTGGAACGCCGCCTCGCAGAAAAGCGCGTCTACCCGGCCATCAACCTGAACAAGTCCGGCACGCGCCGCGAAGAACTGCTGATCAAGCCGGAAATCCTCCAGAAAATCTGGATCCTGCGCAAGTTCATCTCGGACATGGACGAAGTGCAGGCCATGGAATTCATTCTGGACAAGATGAAGCCGACGAAGAACAACGCAGAGTTCTTCGACATGATGCGCCGCGGCGGCTGACCGCCCGCAGTTGTCAGGCACGTGAAAAGGCGTACCCTTCGGGTGCGCCTTTTTTCTTTTGCGAGCCCCTTCCGAAACCATGTTCGGCAAACTGTCCAGCTACCTGCGCGCCCGTTCCCGCGAACGCAAGCTCGTGCACTACGCGATTCCCGACGAACTGTGGACGCGCATCGTGGCCACCCTGCCCTTCGTGCAGCGCTACGACGCCGCAGACCAGGCGACGCTGCGCGAACTGGCCACGCTATTTATCGCCAGCAAGGAATACTCGACCGCGCACGAACTGGAGCTGACCGACGAGATGGTGGTGGGCGTGGCCGTGCAGGCGTGCGTGCCCATCCTGAAGCTGGGCATCGAGTGGTACCGGGGCTGGCACGGCATCGTGCTCTATCCCGGCGAGTTCCTGATCCGCAAGACCGTGGAAGACGATATCGGGCTGGTGCACGGTGTGGAAGAGGAAGCCAGCGGCGAGGCCTGGGAACATGGCCCGGTCATCCTGTCCTGGCAGGACGTGAACATGTCGGGGTCCGGCCTCGACAACGGATCGGATTCATACAACGTGGTCATCCACGAGTTTGCCCACAAGCTCGACATGCTCGACGGCGAGCCCGATGGCGTGCCGCCGTTCTCGCGCGTGCTGCACCCGGGCATCGACGCCGAACAATGGGCCGAGACGCTGCTCACCGAGTACGATGCGTTCGCCGATGCCTACGAGGCGCTGCCGGATTCGGCATGGGACCACCCCGAACGCCTGCCACCCCGGCTGCGCATCATCGATCCCTACGGATGCGAAGCGCCGAGCGAGTTCTTTGCCGTGGCGTCCGAGTCATTTTTCGTCGATCCTGGCGGCCTGCGCCAGCATTGGCCCACGCTTTATGCGGTGCTTGGCCAGTTCTACCGTCAGGACCCCGCTAAAAGTGGCGATTAATACGGTTTTCACACCCTTCGCGCCTTCCGGGAAAACTGCCACCGGATATTGCCCAAGCTCTTGTTTTTCTGCCATAATCCCAGTTTGCCCGTTACCGGCAAGTGGTTCGCTCGTCGCAAGCAAGCGGCTGACAGTAGAGCGGACTGGCTACCCAACCTGAAAGGAAGCACCATGAAAGAAGGCATTCACCCGAATTATCGCGAAGTCCTGTTCCACGACGTGTCGAACGACTTCAAGTTCGTGACCCGCTCGACGATCCAGACCAAGGACACGATCGAACACGAAGGCAAGACCTACCCGCTGGCCAAGATCGAAGTGTCGTCGGAGTCGCATCCGTTCTACACCGGCCAACAAAAGATCATGGACACGGCTGGCCGCGTCGAGAAGTTCCGCCAGAAGTTCGGCAGCAAGCTGGCCGCCAAGAAGTAATTGGCCAGCGCTACCAAGCGACTGCGGCGCGAAACAGGACAGATGCTCCTGTCACGCGCAACCTGACAAAGAGGCAGCATCGGCTGCCTCTTTGCATTTGTGGCCCACAATGGCGTTTGTGCACGCTTATCCAAGGGCTACCCGGATTCACTGCCGATGTCCCAAGCCACCAAGACCTCCCCTGTTCACCTGACGGCCGCCGCCACTGGCGCGCTGCCGCGCTATCTGCTGCTGGCCATCTGCATCATCTACGGACTGACCGGCCTGTTCGGCCGCGATCCGTGGAAGAACGAGGATGCCGCGGGGTTCGGCGTGATGTGGCAGCTTGGCATCGGCAACGCGCAGGACTGGTTGATGCCAAACATCGTGGGCCGCCCGTTCAGCGCGGATGGCCCGCTGGTGTTCTGGGTGGGCGGCCTGATGATCCGCCTGTTCGGCGGCTGGCTGGGCGCCCCCGATGCGTCGCGCCTGGCCACGGCCCTGTTCTACTTCGCCACCTGTGCCTTCATCTGGTACTCGACTTACCTGCTGGGCCGCCGTGACGAGGTACAGCCGTTTGCCTTCGCCTTCGGCGGACAGCCGGACGCGCGATCCTACGGCCGCGCGCTGGCCGACGGCGCCCTGCTGATCTTCCTGGCCTGCGTGGGCCTGGCCATGCGCGGGCACGAAACCACGGCACAGGTGGGCCAGGTCTGCTTCATCGCGTTCATGCTGTACGGCATGGTGCGCAGCCTGGACAAGCCCGTGCAGGGCAGCCTGTGGTTTGGCGTGGGGCTGGCCGCGCTGTGCCTGGCCAGCGGCCCGATCCTGGCTGCGGCATTGCTGGGCGCAGCACTGATTGCCGGGGCGGTGTCGGGGCCGGTGCCATTGAAGCGGCTGTTGATGGTGGGGGTGCCCGTTGCGCTGGCCATCGTTGCGGCCTGGATGCTCGCGGTCTATTTCGGTGCGACGTCGACCGAGGATGGCGTGACGTACATCCGCGAATGGGCCCGCTACGACCGTCGCATGTACGGCGGCCCGAGCCTGCCCACGGCCGGCTTCATCGGCCGCAACTTCCTGCTGTTCTCGTGGCCGGTCTGGCCAATTGCCGCCTTTGCATGGCTGTCGTGGCGCGGCATGCGTCGCGCGCCCCATGTGACGCTACCGCTGGCCATCCTGGCCATGCTGTTCCTGCTGCTGTTGCTGCAGCGCAATCCCGGCGACGTGCAATTCATCCTGCTGCTGCCGCCGATGGCCATCCTGGCAGCTTTCGCGTTGCCTACGCTGCCACGCGCCGCCATCAACGCGGTGGACTGGTTCGCCCTGCTCTTCTTCACCATCTTCGGCGGCACGGTCTGGTTCATGTGGATCGCCAAGACCACGGGCTGGCCGCCCAAGGTGGCGAACAACGTCTTCCGGCAGATTCCCGGCTTCGAACACACGTTCACGATCAGCGCCGTGATCATCGCGCTGGCCGCGACGGTGGCATGGGTGCTGGTGGTGCGCTGGCGTCTGTCCCGCGCGCCCAAGCAGATCTGGCGCCCCGTGGTGATCTCGGCCGCAGGCACCACACTGATGTGGGTGATGGCCATGACGCTGTGGCTGCCGTCGATCAACTACGGCAAGACCTATCGCGACGTGGCCCAGGCTGCCGCCATGGCGCTGCCGTCGACGTATCAGTGCGTGCAGCCGATTCGCATGGGCGATGCCCAGCTCGCGTCGTTTGCGTACTTCGGCCATATCCGCTTTGGCGGGCCGGAGGACGGTTGCGACGTGCTGCTGCGGCACGACGCCGTGGACTACGGTGCGCCGGGCAACATCTCGCACTTCGAATGGCGCCTGATCTGGGAAGGCCGTCGTCCGGCCGACCGCGACGAGCGGTTCCGCATGTATCGCCTGGTCGACACCTCGCAACTCAAGCCCGCGCAGCCTTCCATGCGGCGCCGCCTGCCGCAGCAGTAATCCCCTTCCAACGCGCGGACGCCTCAGCCGTCCGCGCGAGCTTCTCCGGCCTTGGCGGCCGGCGCAATCCCAACACAAAACCAAGATGAGCAGCGCGCTGCAGGACATCCGTCGCATCGTTCACCTCGCCGCCCCCGTTCTGGTGGGGCAACTGGCCGTTATCGCCTTCGGCGTGATCGACACCATCATGGCCGGCCGCGCCTCGGCCACCGATCTCGCAGCCGTAGGGCTGGGTGGATCGATCTATGTGACGGTCTACATCAGCCTGATGGGCGTGCTGCAAGCGCTGGCTCCGACCGCCGGCCAACTCTACGGCGCAGGACGCACCGCGGAAATCGGCGTGGAAGTGCGACAGGCAGCCTGGCTGGGCGTGGCGCTGGCCATCCCCGGCATGTTGCTGCTGCTGTTCCCTGGCCCCGTGCTGGCATTTGCCAAGGCGCCGCCCGAACTGGTGGAAAAGGCCTCGCGCTACCTCCATATCGTGGCGCTCGGCCTGCCGGCGGCACTCGCTTTCCGCATCTACATGGCGCTCAACAACGCGCTGTCGCGCCCGATCATGGTCACGGTGCTGCAGATCGCGGGACTGGCGCTCAAGGTACCGCTCAATGCGTGGTTCATTCACGGCGGCTTCGGCGTGGCCGCGATGGGGGGCCCGGGCTGCGCGCTGGCGTCGACCATCATCAGCTGGGTCTGGTGCGTATCGGGCCTGACCATCCTGCGTTACGGCTCCGCCTACCAGCCGCTGGGTATCTTTGCCCGCTGGGAGTGGCCGCGCTGGGATCGCATCCGGCCGCTGGTGCGGCTTGGGGTGCCGATGGGCCTGACCTATCTGATCGAAATCACGTCATTCACGCTGATGTCGATCTTCATCACCCGACTCGGCACTGAAACGCTGGCGGGCCATCAGATCATCGCCAACCTGAGCGCGGTCGCGTACATGGTGCCGCTGTCGTTGTCGATCGCCACCTCCACACTGGTAGCCCAGGCAATCGGCGCCCGGGACATGGCTGCCGCCCGCCGCATTGGCTGGCGCGGCATCCGCTTTGGTGCCGGCCTGGCCGTGCTGATCGGCGCCACGCTATGGACCCTGCGCGAACCGCTGCTGCAGGCCTACGCGAAAGACCCTGGCGTGGTCGCCAAAGCCCTGCCGCTGATGTTGTTCGTAGCGTTCTACCAGGCCTTCGACGCCGTCCAGGTCATGAGCGCCTTCATTCTCCGTGCGTACAAGATCGCGTTGATACCGACGCTGATCTACGCCGGGTCGCTATGGGGCGTGGGGCTTGGTGGCGGCTATGTACTGGGATTCGGGCTGATCGACGCCATGCCAGCGTTCACGCGCGGTGCTGCGGGATTCTGGATGGCTAACAGCGTCAGCCTGGCGATTGCCGGGACGCTGCTGGTGCGGTACTTCATGCACGTGAGCCGGGCGAAGATCTGAGCGGCTGTTTCGCCTTGTCTTTACTCCCCTCTCCCGTCTTGCGGGAGAGGGGTTGGGGGTGAGGGCATTGCGGGTCTGCTTGCTGACATGTCGCAATTGGAACCGCTAGCCCTCACCCCCAGCCCCTCTCCCAGAGGGAGAGGGGAGGAAAAACGGGAGTGTGCAAAGTACAGACGAAAAAAAGCCTGCTTGCGCAGGCTTTTTAAAGGTTGGCGGAGCGGACGGGGCTCGAACCCGCGACCCCCGGCGTGACAGGCCGGTATTCTAACCAACTGAACTACCGCTCCGTTTTCGGCTGTTACCCGGAAATTCCGGATAACTGCTGGGCGTTTGATTACGCCCGGCTGTTTTGGCGTCCCCTAGGGGATTCGAACCCCTGTACTCACCGTGAAAGGGTGATGTCCTAGGCCTCTAGACGAAGGGGACAGAAATCTGTTGCAAGCAACGCTTTCCGTCGATTGCTGCGAAGTCCGGCATTCTACCAGAACTTTCGCAACTTGAAGCAACTTTTTTTACTGCTGAAGTTGCTTCCAAAACCTTGGTGGAGCTAAGCGGGATCGAACCGCTGACCTCTTGCATGCCATGCAAGCGCTCTCCCAGCTGAGCTATAGCCCCTTGCACTTCTACCACCTGATAATCGCATCTTCCCGCGAAGCGACGATTATCTTTTGATTTTTCGAAGCCTGAAAAACTGGCCTCGGGTAAATCGAAAGATGATTATCAGATAATCACCTCTCACCCAAATAAAAACCCGCTTGGTTTCACCCAAGCGGGCTCAGTCTGGCGGAGCGGACGGGGCTCGAACCCGCGACCCCCGGCGTGACAGGCCGGTATTCTAACCAACTGAACTACCGCTCCATTGTTGGTTGCCACCCGAAGCTTCGCTTCGGACAGCCAACTGGACGTTTGGTTACGTCCAACATCTGGCGTCCCCTAGGGGATTCGAACCCCTGTACTCACCGTGAAAGGGTGATGTCCTAGGCCTCTAGACGAAGGGGACAGAAACTTTGGTGGAGCTAAGCGGGATCGAACCGCTGACCTCTTGCATGCCATGCAAGCGCTCTCCCAGCTGAGCTATAGCCCCATAGTTACTGCCATTTACTACTAACTCGCCACCAGATTTACTGCTTTCCGGCGAAGCGGCGATTATAAATCAATCACTGCGTTTTGCAAGTCCCTTTTGGTTTTTTCAACCGTTCTGCTTGACTCGCGTCGTGCAGCAGGGAGAACGAGATTATGCTGAAGTCTCGACCAGAGCGCAAGCCCCAGCCGAGACATTTCTGCACATTTTTATGCAGCAGCCAGGCGGCGCAGCACCGTGTCGCGGCCAATCAGTTCCAGCACCGCGTCGATGGCCGGCGTCTGCAGTTGCCCCACCACCAGCAGGCGCACCGGCATGGCCAGCTTGGGCATCTTCAGGCCGAATTCGGCCAGCACCGCCTTGAACGTGGCGCCAATCGCCTCGCGCTTCCACTCCGGCAGCGCGGCCAGTTGCGTCGCCAGCGCCTGCAGCGCCGGGCGGATCTCGTCGGTCAGGTGTTCGGCGCGCAAGGCGGCATCGGCCTGCGGCTCGCCACGGTAGAACAGCAGCGCGGCCTGGGCCACTTCCTTGAGCGTGTTCGCCCGATCCTTGACCAGCGCCACCACGCCCGCCAGATCAGCGCCCTCCACCTTGCCATCCAGCGCCTCGATGAACGGGCGGGTCAGCTCGGCCAGGCGTGCGTTGTCACCGGTCTTGATGTAGTGGTTGTTCAGCCAGGCGAGCTTTTCCGGGTTGTACTGCGCCGGCGACTTGCCCAGGTGATCCAGGTCGAACCATTCAACAAACTGCTCGCGAGTGAAGATCTCGGCGTCGCCGTGCGACCAGCCCAGGCGCGCCAGATAGTTGAGCACCGCTTCGGGCAGATAGCCCTCGTCACGGTAGCCGGTCACCGGCATGGCGCCATGGCGCTTGCTCATCTTCTCGCCCTGCTCGTTCAGCACGGTCGGCAGGTGGGCGTAGACGGGTACCTCACCGCCCAGCGCGCGAATGATGTTGATCTGGCGCGGCGTGTTGTTGACGTGGTCGTCGCCACGGATCACGTGGGTGATCTTCATGTCGAGATCGTCGATCACCACGCAGAAGTTGTACGTCGGCGTACCGTCCGGGCGAGCGATCACCAGGTCATCAAGCTCGTCGTTCGAGATCTCGATGCGGCCCTTCACGGCGTCGTCCCACACCACGCTGCCGCCGATCGGGTTCTTGAAGCGCACCACGGGCTGCACGCCGGCGGGCGGCTCGGGCAGGACCTTGCCCGGCTCCGGGCGCCAGAAGCCGTTGTAGCGCGGCTTTTCGCCGGCCGCGCGCTGCGCTTCGCGCAGGGCATCCAGTTCCTCGGTGCTCATGTAGCAGTGGTAAGCCAGGCCGCTTTCCATCATCTGCTGCACCACGGCGCGATACCGGTCCATGCGCTGCATCTGGTAGAACGGACCTTCGTCGATATCAAGATCGAGCCAGGCCATGCCTTCCAGGATCACGTCGACCGCTTCCTCGGAAGAACGCTCGACATCGGTGTCCTCGATGCGCAGGATGAAGTCGCCCTTCATGCGGCGGGCAAAGGCCCACGGATAAAGTGCGGAGCGAATGTTGCCAAGGTGGATGAAGCCGGTCGGGCTCGGCGCGAAGCGGGTGCGGACGCGTTGTGTCATGGTCGGGGAGAAACAAAAAAGCCCACGCACGGGTGCGCGCAGGCCGGATTTCGTTGAACGTTGCATTATACGCCCTGCCCGATTCCAGTCCGGCCACGGAATCATTTATGCTTGGCACCGGTCTGAATCCGGGCCAGTCACCCCGCGTCATGCGATGTCCGGCCTTTCGATGCCCGACACATCACTTTCGCGATAGCTTTCCTTCCTCGATGCAACGTAGACATTTTCTTGGCGCCTCGGCCGCCATGCTGCTGACGGCCTGCTCGTTCGGGCCCAAGCCGGCGCCAACCGTTCCGCCCACGGTCGCGACCGTGCCGCCCGTCGCCCCTACCCCACGACCGATCCGTATCGGGCTCGCCCTGGGTGGCGGCGCCGCGCGTGGTTTTGCCCATATCGGCGTGATTAAGGCACTCGAGGCGCAGGGCATCCATCCGGACATCGTGACCGGCACTAGCGCGGGCTCCGTGGTGGCCGCGCTCTATGCCACCGGCCTGGACGGCTTCCAGCTCAACAAGCTGGCGCTGACGATGGACGAAGCCGCCATCGCCGACTGGGCGTTGCCGTTTGGCACCAAGTTCGGCGGCTGGGTCAAGGGCGAGGCGCTGCAGAACTACGTGAACCGGCTGGTCAAGAACCGGCCGATCGAGGCCATGAAGCTGCCGCTCGGCATTGTCGCCACGGATCTCAAGACCGGCGAACGTATCGTGTTCCGGCGCGGCAACACGGGCCAGGCCGTGCGCGCATCGAGCAGCGTGCCCGGTGTTTTCCAACCCGTGTCTATTGCGGGCCATGACTATGTAGATGGTGGCCTGGTGGAGCCGGTACCGGTGGATGCGGCGCGCGAGATGGGCGCGGAGTTCGTGATTGCCGTCAATATCTCGGCCGACCCATCGAGCCAGAAGAACGGCGGGCAAAGCGGCGTGCTGCTGCAGACCACGGCGATCATGGGCCAGTCGATCAACCGGATGGCCCTGGCCCGCGCCGACGTGGTGATTCGCCCTGACCTGCCCGACATGGGCGGCAGCGACTTTGCCTCGCGCAACCGCGCCATTCTGGCCGGTGAGCAGGCCACCTCCGCCGCGCTGAGCACGCTGCGCGAGAAACTGGCAGCGGCACGGCTGCGTCCGGCACCGGCCGGGACGGTTGCCACGCAATAAGCCGACCGCCTGGCAGGCAACCGCTGTCACATGTCTTGTCACATCGACCGCATCGACTGACAGGAATCGTCACCACGATGACAGAGGATGTCACCCTTTAGTGGGGTAATTGTCTTAAGACAAGACATCTGTGGACAATAAAAAAGGACTGCCGAGGCAGTCCTTTTTTCGACCTGACGATGCGTCAACCACCAAACATCGTACGGCCCTGGGCATTCGGGTCGAAGCGCTTGAGCGTCTCGATCATGCTGCCCGTGTTCTCTACCGAACCGCGTGCGGAATCGTCGATGCGGCGCGCGCCGTTATAGCGCGTGACCCAGTACGACGCACGCATATCGTCCACGCGGATCTTGCTGCCGGTGGACGGCGCGTGCACGAACTTGTTGTCGCCAATATAGATACCGACGTGCGAGAACGTGTGGCGCATCGTGTTGAAGAACACGAGGTCGCCCGGACGCAGCTCGTTGGCAGCCACGGTGGTGCCCACCTGGCTCATTTCGACGGAACGGCGCGGCAACATGAAGCCGAAGGTGTCGTTGAACACGTAGCGGACGAAACCGCTGCAGTCCAGACCCGATTCGGGGCTGTTACCGCCGAAGCGATAACGCACGCCAATCAGGCCCAGCGCGTTCATGACCAGGTCGCCAGCCTTGCTGGCAACGTTGCTGGTGGAGTTCATCACCGACGACAGCAAGCCGCGCTTGCCTTCCGGATGGGCGTCCGCATCAACGCGGGCTTCAATCCGGGCGTCCGGGTCCTTGAACACCGTATCCGCCAGCACTCCATTCGACACAGTCGCACCGCAGGCAATGGCAATTCCGATAGCGGCGCGCGCCAGGGAATGAAGTACCGTTTGCATTGGCTCTCCTGATGATCGGACAAATCTGACCGCCAAATCAGACATTGACGGACAGCGTGAAAACATCAGGGCGGTACGTACGCAAGAAGTACGCCAGACCGACTGCACCAGCCGCGTGCAACTTCGACCTTCCCCAAGGTCTGCATGCGGCGGACGAACCACCCCCGATAAAACTCGTTGCGGGATAGTAAAGGACCACCCTTGACGTGTCAAAGATGGTTACAACTTTCCCGCAAAGAGCTAGCAAATCAACGAGCTAGCGTTAAAAACGCATTCTGTTTCTCGGAAACTTTATAAAGAAACCGTGTTACCGCGACGTGTCAAAGCGCGTTGCAATGCACATCATTCAAGCCGCGCCCAACTGGGCAGCCGCCATAAGCTTTTTTGTATACGGATGCTGCGGTGCGCCAAGTACGGTTTCTGTCTCGCCCGATTCCACCACTTCACCGTTTTTCATCACGATGACTCGGTGCGCCATCGCACGAATCACTGCAAGATCGTGGCTGATGAACAGGTAGCTGAGGTTGTACTTGTGCTGGAGTTGCGAAAGCAGCGCAAGCACCTGCTGCTGGATCGATACGTCAAGCGCCGAAGTCGGCTCATCCAGCACCAGCACCTGCGGTTTCAGGATCAGCACCCGCGCAATGGCAATACGCTGGCGCTGGCCACCCGAGAACTCGTGCGGATAGCGGCCCAGCGCCGTGCGATCCAGGCCCACCTCGCGCAGCGCCTCGATCACACGCTCGCGCATGGCCTCCGCCGACAGGCCCGGCTGATGCAGCGCCAGCCCTTCCCCGACGATCTGCTCGATCGTCATGCGCGGCGACAGCGAGCCGAACGGGTCCTGGAACACCACCTGCATGCGCTTGCGCAGCGAGCTGCGTTCCTTTTGCGTGCAGGCGTCAAAGCTGCGGCCCAGGAACTGGATCGCCCCGCTGCTCTTGCGTTGCAGCGCCAGCACGGCATGCGCCAGCGTGGTCTTGCCGGAGCCAGACTCGCCGACGATGCCGACCGTCTCGCCCTCGCGCAACTGCAGCGTGACGTCCTTGACGGCGGCAAACGCTTCCTTGCCGAACCAGCCGGCAATGCCGGGCCGCTTCTTCTGGTAGTTCACGCACAGCGCGTCGGTTTCCAGCAGCACCGGCGCCAGCGGCACCAGCGGCAACACCTCGCGCCGGGGCCGGCTGTCGATCAGCTTTTTCGTATAGGGATGGCGCGGATTGGCAAAGACTTCGGCCGTCTCGCCGGTTTCCACCAGCACGCCCTTTTCCATCACGCCCACCCGCTGCGCGAATGCTCGCACCATGTTCAGGTCGTGCGTGATCAGCATCACGGCCATGCCGAATTCCACTTGCAGGCTGCGCAGCAAGTCCAGGATCTGCGCGCGGATGGTGACGTCCAGCGCCGTGGTGGGTTCGTCGGCCAACAGCAGTTTCGGCCGGCAGGCCAGCGCCATGGCGATCATCGCGCGCTGGCGCTGGCCGCCCGACAACTGATGCGGAAAGCTGTTGAAGCGGTTGGCCGCGTCGCTGATGCCCGTGCGCTCCAGCAGCGCGATGGCCCGGTCGCGCGCCGCGCGCCGGTCCAGGCCCTCGTGCAGCGCCAGCGTCTCCACGATCTGGTTGCCGATCGTGTAGAGCGGGTTCAGCGCGGTCATCGGCTCCTGGAAGATCATGGCGATCTCCGATCCGCGAATGCCGCGCATCTCGCGATCGGAGACCTCCAGCAGATCCTTGCCCTCGAAGCGGATGGCCCCGTGATAGTGCGCGTCTTCCACCAGCCGCAGCATGGCCAGCGCGGTCACGGTCTTGCCCGATCCCGATTCGCCGACCAGCGCATAGCGCTCGCCCGCGCGCAGATCGAAGCTGACATCGCGCACGGCACGCGTGGCGTGCTCACCATCGCCAAACGTTACCGACAGGCGTTCCACGCACATCAGCTTGGTGCCAGGCTCGGGCAGGTCCACCGGGTCCGGGAATACGTCGCTCAACGCGGTTGCAGCGGTAGCAGCGGTTGCAGGCGTCACCGAATTCATGGCGCGGCCTCCGCTGCCGTGCCGCCAGCCGGCACCTTGGGCTCCACGCGGCCGCGCAGCTGGGCCAGGCCCAGGCGCGTGTCGAAGGCGTCGCGCAGCGCATCGCCCATGAACGTGAGCAGCAGCAGTGTCACCACCAGCACCGCGAACGTCGACAGCGAGATCCACCATGCGTCGAGGTTGCCCTTGCCCTGCGCCAGCAGTTCGCCCAGGCTGGGCGTGGTGGGCGGAACGCCCAGGCCCAGGAAGTCCAGGCTGGTCAGCGCCAGGATGGCCGCGCTCATGCGGAACGGCAGGAACGTGATCACCGGCGTCAGGCTGTTGGGCAGGATATGCCGCCACATGATCTGCACGTTCGACAGCCCCAGCGCGCGCGCCGCCTTCACGTAGTCGAGCGAACGGTTGCGGTAGAACTCGGCACGCACGTAGTCGGACAGCCCCATCCAGCCGAACAGCGACAGCAGGATGATCAGCAGCGCCAGGCTCGGCTCGAAGATCGACGCGAAGATGATCAGCAGGTACAGCTCGGGCATCGAACTCCAGATCTCGATGGCCCGCTGCGAAAACAGGTCGAAACGCCCGCCGAAAAAGCCCATCAGGGCGCCCGTCAGCGTACCGATCAGCACCCCGATGACGGTCAGCGCCAGCCCGAACAGCACCGACACGCGAAAGCCGTACAACAGCCGCGCCAGCACGTCGCGCCCCCGGTCGTCAGTGCCCAGCCAGTTGTCGGCCGACGGCGGCGCAGGGTTCGGCTCCTTGGCGAAGTAGTTGATCGAATCGTAGGAATAGGGATTCGGCGGATAAATGGCGAAATTACCATTCGACGTGATCCGGTCACGGATGAACGGGTCCAGATAGTCGGCTCGCGTCGGAAAGTCGCCGTCGAACGCGGTTTCCGGGTAGGTCTTGACGATCGGGAAGTAGTACTCGCCCTTGTATCGCACCACCAGCGGCCGATCGCTCGACAACAGTTCGGCGCCCATGCTCAGCACGAACAGGATCACGAACAGGATCAGGCTCCAGTGGCCAAGCCGGTTGCGGCGAAAGCGCTGCCAGGCGCGCTGGCGCGGCGACAGCGAATGCGGCAAGCCGTTGCCGGCCACCGCCCGTTTGGGGCCGAATCTCATCGGTGCATCCCCTCGAAATGAATGCGCGGATCCACCATGACGTAGCAGACGTCCGAAATCAGGCGCGTCACGAGCCCGATCAGCGTGAACAGGTAAAGCGTGCCCAGCACCACCGGATAGTCGCGGCGCAGCACGGCTTCATAGGAAAGCAGGCCCAGGCCGTCGAGCGAGAACAGCGTCTCGATCAGCAGCGAACCGGTGAAGAACGCGCCGATGAACGCAGCCGGAAAGCCCGTGACCAGCGGAATCAGTGCATTGCGGAACACATGCTTCCACAGCACGCGTCGCTCCGACAAACCCTTGGCGCGGGCGGTCAGCACATACTGCTTGCGGATTTCCTCGAGGAACGCGTTCTTGGTCAGCATCGTCACCACGGCGAAACTGCCCACCACCGACGCGGTGATCGGCAGCACCAGGTGCCACAGGTAATCCATGACCTTGCCCATCATCGACATCTGGGCCCAGTCGTCGGAAGTCAGACCGCGCAGCGGAAACCACTGCACGAACGTACCGCCGCCGAACAGCACCAGCAGCAGCACGCCCAGCACGAATCCGGGAATGGCATAGCCCACCAGCACGATCATGCTGCTGATCACGTCGAAACGACTGCCCGCCCGGATCGCCTTGGAGATGCCGAGCGGCACCGATATCAGGTAGGTCAGGAAGAATGTCCATAGCCCCAGGCTGATCGACACCGGCAGCTTGGACTTCACCAGCTCCCACACGCTGCGGTGCTGGAAGTAGCTCTGCCCCAAGTCGAATTGGGCAAACCGCTTGAGCATCATGAAATAGCGCTCCAGCGGCGGTTTGTCGAAACCGTAGAGCGCCTGGATTTCCTTGATCTTGTCCGGGTCCACGCCACGCCGGCCGCGGTATTCCGCGCCGCCGCCGCTGGCTTCGCCGCCAGCGCCACGGCCCTTCATTTCGAGCATCATCTGCTCGACCGGGCCGCCCGGCACGAACTGGATCACAACAAAGGTCAGCGTCACCACCCCGACCAGCGTCGGGATCATCAGCAGGATGCGCTTCAGCAGATAGGCAAGCATTGGCCGTCCGTTTGAGGGGTGACTGGATTACTGGGTCTTCGGCGCCAGGTCGCGGCGCCACCAGCTAGACAGGATCCAGCCCTCCGCGGTGTAGAAGTACGGCAGGCGCGTCGGGTACGACAGCTCCTTGCGGTACGACACACGATGAAAGGCACTGTACCAGTTTGGCACGATGTAGTAGCCGTGCATCAGCACGCGGTCCAGCGCACGGCCGGCGGTGACCAGCTCGTCGCGCGTCTCGGCGTGCAGCACGGCGTCCACCAGCTTGTCCACGGCTTGCGATTTCAGGCCGAACAGGTTGTCCGATCCCGGCATCGCGGCCGCCTCGCTGGAAAATCGGTCGCGCAGCTCGTTGCCCGGGCTCTGCGAATCCGGGAAGCGTATCGACACCATGTCGAAGTCGAAATCTTCCAGACGCTTCTGGTACAGGGCAAAGTCGGTGGTGCGCTGGTGCACCTCGATGCCGAGCTTCTCGAGGTTGCGCACGTAGGCCGTGATGACGCGGCTCATCGCCCCGCCATCGTCCAGGAACTCGAAGACCATCGGCTCGCCCTTGGCGTTGCGCAGCGCGCCGTCGTCATAGGTCCAGCCGGCCTGTGCCAGCAGGCGACGCGCATCGCGCAGGTTGTCGCGCAGGGATCGCGGTGCATTCGTGCTCGGCTGCACCACGTCGGCGCCGAACACCTCCGCCGGCAACTGCGCGCGCAACGGGTCCAGCAGCTTCATCTCGCCCGCGCCGGGCTTGCCGTCGAACGTGGCGCTGGCGGCCAGTTCGCTGTTCGAGAACCAGCTATCGAGCCGCTTGTAGGCGCCATAGAACAACTGGCGATTCAGCCATTCGAAGTCCAGCGCCAGAATCAGCGCGCGGCGTACGCGCACGTCCTGGAACATCGGCTTGCGCATGTTCATGACAAAGCCCTGCATGCCGGCGCCGTTGCGGTGCGGGAATTCGGTCTTGATCAGGTCGCCGTCGCGGAACTTGGTGCCGACATAGCTTTTTGCCCAGTTCTTCGACCGGTATTCCACGATCGCGTCGAACTCGCCCGCCTTGAAGGCCTCCAGCTTGGCGGTCTCGTCCTTGTACAGCCGGTAGACCACGCGTCCGAAGTTGAACGTACCGCGCCGCACGTTCAGGTTCTTGCCCCAGTAGTTCGGATCGCGCTGAAACACGATGCCGCGCCCGGCGTCGTAGCGCTCGATCTTGTACGGCCCGCTGGTGATCGGTTCCTCGAATGTCAGCTTCTCGAATGGCACCTTGGTGGTCCACTTTTTCGAGAACACGGGCAACTGGCCAACGATCAGCGGCAATTCGGCGTTGCGTTGCTTGAAGTCAAACCGAATTGACCGTTCGCCGGTCACCACCACCGCTTTCACGTCGGTGCACATGCTGCGATAGCCCGGGCTGGCGGCCTTGCTCATCAGCATGTCGTAGGAATACTTCACGTCCGCGGCCAGTACCGGATCGCCATTGACGAAGCGCGCCTCGGGGCGGATATGGAAGGTCACGGACAACTGGTCCGGCGCCACCGTCACGTCGTCGGCCAGCAAGCCATAGGCGCTGGCGGTCTCGTCGGCGCTGCTGATCAGCAGCGTTTCGAACATCAGCGACGTCAGGCCCGGCGCCGAGGTGCCCTTGAGCGTGAACGGGTTGAACTTGTCGAAACTGGTGCGGCGGTCAGGATTGGCCAGCGTCAGCGTGCCTCCTTGCGGGGCATTGGCGTTGACGTACTCGAATTGCGGGAAGTTGGGCGGGTACTTGAGATCGCCATGAAGCGCGAAACCGTGCGCGGCATGTCCCGCTACGGGAAAACCCGAAGCCAGCACGCTCAACAGTGCCAGCGCCCAATGCACCACCGCGCGGCGACGGAAGCACTGCCCTGCCGCCAGAAGCGGCCAACGTGCATGAATCAGCATCCGGTTGCAGACCTCCACAATGCCCGAGACAGCCCGGCGGCTTGTGGCCGGGCGAAGTTGTGCGACAATTTTACATGCGTTCGGGTGGCGCCCAGCCATCCGGACATTCCCTCTACGCGGCGCAACAAAGAGCGGGGATTATCTCCCCGCCGTGCAGCGGACACGGGCCAGTGCACGAAGCATGCCCGTCCCCACAAACATCTTGGAGAAATTAATGGGATTTCTGGCAGGTAAGCGGATCCTGATTACGGGCTTGCTCTCGAATCGTTCCATCGCCTATGGCATTGCCTCGGCTTGCAAGCGCGAAGGCGCCGAACTGGCGTTCACATATGTGGGCGAACGTTTCAAGGACCGCATCACGGACTTCGCCAAGGAATTCGGCTCCGACATGATCTACGAATGCGACGTGAGCAGCGACGAGCAGATCGCCGCGACATTCGCCGCATTGGGGCAGCGCTGGGAAAAATTCGACGGTCTGGTGCATTCGATCGGTTTTGCACCGCGCGAAGCCATCGCCGGCGATTTCCTGGACGGCCTGTCGCGCGAGGGCTTCCGTATTGCCCACGACATCTCGGCCTACAGCTTCCCGGCCCTGGCCAAGGCTGCCATGCCGCTGCTCAATGACAAGGCATCGCTGCTGACGCTGACGTACCTGGGCGCCGAACGCGTGGTACCGAACTACAACACGATGGGCCTGGCCAAGGCGTCGCTGGAAGCCAGCGTGCGCTACCTGGCATCGGCCGTGGGCCCCAAGGGCATGCGCGCCAACGGCATTTCGGCTGGCCCGATCAAGACCCTGGCCGCCTCGGGCATCAAGGACTTCGGCCGCCTGCTCAAGCATTTCGAGGACGTGGCACCGATGCGCCGCAACGTGACGATCGAGGAAGTCGGCAATGTGGCCGCGTTCCTGCTGTCGGACCTGGCCAGCGGCGTGACCGGTGAGATCACCTACGTCGATGGCGGCTACAACATCGTCGGCACCGCCGTCGACGAGTAAGCCTGCCCCGGCATATCGAGCGCCCCGCCGGGGCGCTTTTTTTTCGCCCCTTTTCCACCCGTCACATCCGCGCCACCGCCTCGATCACGGCCACCGCCCGCTCCGCCGCCGGCGACAGCGTCCGCTGCGCCAGTCGCACAACCGCAAACTGCATCGGCACCGCAGGTAGTTCTGGCACATCCAAGCTGACCAGCTGCCCGCTCTCGACCTCGTCGCGCACGGCCCGTGCCGGCGCCAGCAGCAGCGCGTCAGCCTGCCGCACCAGGTGGGTCAGCGCCCGGAAGTCGTTGCTTTCCACCTGAAACGGCAGCTCCTCGCCCGGCTTGCAACGCAGCAGCTTGCGCAGCCGCTCATGCGTTTCTGGCGGAAATACCACCGACACCAGCGCCGCCTCGCGCAGCGTCCCCAGGCTCACCGGCCCCGCCAGCATCGGGTGCCCTGCCCTAACGAATACGCCGCCCGGGCCGGCGGGCAGGCGCACGACTTCCAGCTCGGCGGCCGTCGGCACGGTACTTTGCTCGATCACCACGAAGTCCACCTGCTCGGCGCGCAAGGCATCCAGCAATGCGCCGGGGTGGCTGACCTCGGTGGCGATCCGCAGCTTCGGCCACTGCTGGTGCAGTTGGCACAGCAGTTCGGGCAACAGGATGGCGGCCGGAAAGGCCCCCAGCCCAATCTGTACGCTGCCAATCTCGTGCTGCCGCACCAGCGCCAGGTCGCGCGCCAGGCAGCCCGATTCGAACAAAATGCGCCGCGCGCGCTCGGTCACCATGCGCCCCACCGTGGTCAGCGTGACTCCGCGCGCGCCCCGGTCGAACAGCACCGCGCCGGCTTCGTACTCCAGCGCCTGAATGCTGCGGGTCAGCGCCGGCTGGCTCAAATGCACGCGCCGCGCCGCTGCCGCCAGCGAGCCCTCTTCCGCCACCGCCACCAGATGTTCGAGCCGTTTCAGGTTCATGTATGCGTCCTACGCATTGCTGCGATATAAACTTTGCAATTGAATTATAGGTCGCAGCCGTTTTCAATAGACGCCTTGTCCAATCGAGGAGTCGATTTCCATGCGCCTTGTCCGCACTGCCATGCTGGCTGCTGCCGTGTTCACAATGCCCGCCGCAATGGCTGGCACTAATGCCGCCACGCCGCAGACCGAACAATCGAATGCCGAATGGCTGCGCCGCCTGCCGTTTTCCGACCGCGCCGACTTCGAGGATGCAAAGCGAGGGCTGGTCGCGCGCTTTCCGGCATCGACCATCCAGTCAGCGGACGGCAAGGTCGCCTGGGATTTCAACGCCTATGCGTTCGAAGCGGCGGCTGACGCGCCGAAGACCGTCAACCCCAGTCTCTGGCGCCTGGCGCAGTTGAACAACGAAGCGGGCCTGTTCAAGGTGACCGACCGCGTGTACCAGGTGCGTGGCGCGGACCTGGCCAACATGAACATCATCGAGGGCGACACCGGCCTGATCATCATCGACACGCTGCTGACCGCCGAAACGGCAAAGGCATCGCTCGATCTCTACTACGCGCACCGCCCGCGCAAGCCCGTAGTGGCGGTGATCTACACCCACAGCCACGTCGACCACTTTGGCGGCGTGCGCGGCATCGTCGACGAGGCCGATGTGCGTAGCGGCAAGATCGACATCATCGCCCCGCACGGGTTCATGGACGAGGCCGTCAGCGAGAACGTGCTGGCCGGCAGCGCAATGAGCCGCCGCGCGCAGTACATGTACGGCACCCAGTTGCCCAAGAGCGCCACCGGCCAGGTCGACACCGGCCTGGGCAAGGCCACCGCACGCGGCACCATGACGATGCTGGCGCCCACGTCGTCGATCACGAAACCGATCGAGACGCGCCGCATCGACGGCGTCGACTTCGAATTCCAGCTCACGCCCGGCACCGAAGCGCCGGCGGAGATGAACGTCTACCTGCCGCAGTTCCGTACGCTGTGCATCGCCGAGAACGCCGTGCGCACCCAGCACAACCTGCTGACGCTGCGCGGCGCGCAGGTGCGCGATGCCAAGGGCTGGTCGTACTTCCTGGCGCAGTCGCTGCTGCGCTACGGCGACCGTACCGACGTGCTGATCGGCCAGCACCACTGGCCCACCTGGGGCCGCGCGAAGATCGTCGAGATGCTGTCTGACCAGCGCGACATGTACGCGTACCTGAACGACCAGACGCTGCGCCTGATGAACCACGGCTACTCGCCGCTGGAGATTGCCGACCAGCTCAAGACGCTGCCGCAACCGCTGGCCAGCAAGTGGTATGCGCGTGACTACTACGGATCGGTGAGCCATAACGTGCGGGCCGTGTACCAGCGCTACCTTGGCTTCTACGACGGCAATCCCGCGCACCTGAATCCGCTGCCGCCTGAGCAGACGTCCAAGAAGACCATCGAATGGATGGGCGGCGCCGACGCCGTGCTGGCAAAGCTGCGCGAAGCCTACGCGCGCGGCGAGTACCGCTGGGTGAGCCAGATCGGCAATGAACTCGTATTCGCCGACCCGTCGAACGCGGCCGCGCGGGCGCTGCAGGCCGATGCACTGGAACAGCTTGGCTACCAGAGCGAAAACGCCACCTGGCGCAACATCTACCTGACCGGTGCGCAGGAATTGCGCGACGGCGTGGCCAAGCCCGATGGCGGCGGCACCAACTCGTCCGACCTGGTGCGCGCACTAACCGTGCCCAACTTTTTCGACTACCTGGCCGTACGCCTGAACGCCGACAAGGCCGCCGGCAAGACCCTGACGCTGAACTGGCAGTTCACGGACCTGAAGCAGCGCTATGCGATGACGCTGCGCAACAGCGCGCTGACGTATGTGTCCGAAGCCCAGCACGCCCAGCCCACCGCCACGGTCACGCTGACCAAGGCCACGCTGGACCAGATCAGCCTGAAACAGCTGACGCTGCCGCAGGCCATGCAGTCGGGAGCCATCCGGATAGACGGCAACCCGCAGGCCGTGGCAGGCTTGTTCGGCATGCTCGACACGTTTGATCCGAACTTCAACCTCGTGACACCACACGGCTACCAGAAATAAGAACCGTCGGGGGAGACAGCATTGATGGGCGATACCAGCTTCGACTACATCATCGTGGGCGCCGGCTCGGCCGGTTGCGCGCTGGCCGGACGGCTGGCGGACGAGCCGGGCGTGACGCTGGCCCTGCTTGAAACAGGGCCCGATGACCACCATCCCAGCGTCTGGACGCCGCTGGCCATTGCGCAGACCGTGCCCAAGGCCGGCCCGCGCAACTACGGGTTCCTGACCCTGCCGCAGCCTGGCCTCAATGGCCGGCAGTCGTACCAGCCACGCGGCCGGGGCCTGGGTGGCAGCTCGTCGATCAACGCCATGCTCTACGTGCGCGGCCATCGTAGCGACTACGACCGCTGGGCAGAACTGGGGTGCGAAGGCTGGGGCTACGACGCGGTACTGCCCTACTTCCGCCGCAGCGAATGCAACGAGCGCAACGCCGGGCGCGACGATGCGTGGCACGGCGGCAGCGGCCCGCTGCATGTCAGCAACCTGCGCACGCCGAATCCGTTCTCGCGGCGCTTCGTGCAGGCGGCCGCGCAGGCCGGCGTGCCGACCAACGACGACTTCAACGGCGCCGAACAGGAAGGCGTGGGGCTGTACCAGGCCACCCAGTTCAACGGCGAGCGCTGGAACGCCGCGCGCGCCTACCTGCATCGCGGCAACCGCACCGATGCCGGCTTCAATGGCGGCCGCCAGAACCTCAGCGTGATGACTGGCACGCAGGCGCTGCGCATCGTCTTCGAGGGCAAGCGCGCCGTGGGCGTGGAAATCCTGCGCGACGGCAACCGGCAGACCCTGCGCGCGCGGCGCGAAGTGATCGTCAGCGGTGGCGCGTTCCACTCGCCGCAATTGCTGATGGCGTCGGGCATCGGCCCCGCCAGCCACCTGCGTGACGTGGGTGTCGATGTCGTGCACGATCTGCCTGGTGTCGGCCAGAACCTGCAGGACCACCTGGACGTCATCATCGGCAAGGCCGTGCCGTCGTGGGATCTTTATGGCTATTCGCTGCGCGGCGTGGCGCGCATGGCCGGTGAAGTGATGCGCTACCGCTGGCACCGCACGGGCATGCTGGCCTCGCCGGTGGCCGAGGCCGGCGCGTTCGTCAAGACCCGTCCCGGACTGGCCGCGCCCGACCTGCAACTGCATTTCGCGCCCGCGCTGCTGGGCAACTCCAACGTGCTGCGCAACGGCAAACCCGGCCACGGCTATTCCTGCCACGCCTGCGTGCTGCGGCCTGAGAGCCGCGGCACGGTGCAACTGAAGTCGGCGGACATGCGCGAGGCCCCGCTGATCGACCCGCGATTCCTGTCAGCACCGTCCGACCTGGACGGCATGGTGGCCGGCGTGAAGCTGATGCGCAGGATCTTCGCCCAGTCGGCATTGGCCGATGCGGGCGGCATCGACAAGCTCACGGCCGTGCTCGGCTCCGGCGAAGGCGACGACGCCGCGATCCGCGACTTCGTACGCGCCCATGCGGACACCATCTATCACCCGGTGGGCACCTGCAAGATGGGCGTCGACGCCATGGCGGTGGTCGACCCGCAGTTGCGCGTGCATGGCGTGGAAGGCTTGCGTGTGGTGGACGCCTCGGTCATGCCCACCCTGATCGGCGGCAACACCAATGCGCCAACGATCATGATTGCCGAGCGGGCCGCCGACCTGCTGAGGGCGCCGCACTGACACCACGCAGCGTCAAGCGTGGTCGAGGCTGAAGTCGGGAAACTCGTCGAGCATGAAGTCGATGAAAGCACGCGTGCGCACCGGCAGGTGCCGTCGGCTCTGGTAGCAGATGTAGTGACCCAGGTCGTTCGGTAACTGATCGACCAGGGTCACCACCAGTTCGCCGGCCGCAAGATGGTCGGCGATCTGGAAATCGGTCATTTGCGCGACGCCCCACCCCTGCAGCACCGCGTGCAGCACCAGATCCGAGTTGTTGACCGTGAAGCGCGACTTCGGCTGGTGCTTGAGCACGCGGCCTTCGAGATGGAATTCCCATTCGGGCGGCCGGCCGTTCGTGGCACGATGGTTGATGCATTCATGCCGGCTCAGCGCATCCAGCGTGCGGGGCAGCCCGTGCCGGGCGACGTAGTCCGGCGCCGCGCAAATGGCCCTGCGCATGGGCCCGAGCCGGCGGGCGATGATGCTGGAATCCTGGATGCGCCCGCTGCGCAGCGCCACGTCGACCTCCTCCATCGCGAAATCGATCGGCCCATCGTCCAGCAAAAGGTCGATGGACACGTCGGGATGGATCGTCGCGAAGCGTTCGAGCAGCGACGCCAGTGCCTTGCGGCCAAAGCTGACCGGCGCACCGATCCTGAGCAGGCCGCTCGGCGGCCCCTGGCGTAGATCGAGCATCTCGTTCATTGCCTCCGCCATTTGCGCAATGCCCTGATGGCAGTTGTCGAAGAAACGACGCCCTTCGTGCGTCAGATGGGTGTTGCGCGTGGTGCGCACCAGCAACCGCGTGCTGAGCTGCATTTCCAGCTTTTGCACGCTGCGGCTGATGGCCGACCGGCTGATGCCCAGCCGCTCTCCGGCCCGGACGAAGCTGCCTTCGGTTGCCACGGCCATGAACGCCATGATGCCGGAGTAGCTGGCGCCAAAGCTCGCCGATAGCGCGTCGGGGCGATGCAACTGGTGCGCAAGATTGTCTTGCACCAACATGACCGATTGTTCCATCGCCGCTCCCATCGTCTTTCCATCGAATCCCAGCACGCGTCAGATTCTTTCACGATGGAGCTTTGGCGGATTTGCCATCCTTGCGCATCCGTATGCCGATCTTGCTGCGATGGGAATTCGGCAGCCCGGGGATGAGCCGCGGCCGCCTTACTTGCGTTCGCCGCGGCCGGCGAATTGACCAGGGGTGTAGCCCGTGGCCTTGCGGAAGGCGCGCGTAAATGTCGCCTGCGAGGAGAAATTCAGTTCGATCGCGATTTCTAGCAACGAAAGCTGGCCCAGCCGCAGCAGCGTCTTGGCGCGCTCGATGCGCAAATCGGTGACATACCGGTACGGAGATTTTCCGGTGGCCGTCTTGAAGGCGCGGACAAAATGAAAACGGCTCAGACACGCAATGCCTGCCAATTCATCGAGCCGGATATCGCCCTCCAGATTCGTATGAATATAGTCGACGACGCGCCGCATGCGATGCTGATCCATATCGGCACAGCCGTTCAACGCCTTCATGCGCAGCGTAGCAACATTGGCGCGACGATGCAGCATGCGCACCGCCAGGCTGCCGGCCAGGCTTTCGATCAGCAGATT
The DNA here is from genome assembly GCF_022179805.1 of Cupriavidus pauculus. Classification (GTDB taxonomy): domain Bacteria; phylum Pseudomonadota; class Gammaproteobacteria; order Burkholderiales; family Burkholderiaceae; genus Cupriavidus; species Cupriavidus pauculus_E. Next base: position 426,524 of record NZ_BPUO01000006.1, read on the forward strand.
GCCGGTGGGCGTCTGCTCGCGCAACTCGGCAAGGATCGTGAGGCCGATCTGGGCGATCAGCGGGTCCTCGAAGCCACGGTCGAAATAGAACGAGCCTGCCTCGTTGCCCGCAAAGCTCTCGCCCAGCGCCTCCGGCTGGAACAGCGCGGGATCAAGGTAGAGATGCAGCATCCCCGGCAGCCATGCCGAAATCGAGACCTCGTCTTCCTGTATCCCTTCAGGGCAAAGCCATACCGTGCCACGCCTGGCCACCGTGCGGTCGACCAACCCATAACCGGTCCGCGTCACGACGGCCGACGTACCGCCAAGCGGATCGATCACCAGCTCGTTGATCGGCAACCCTGCATTGCGCGTGATGATGCCGCCACTGTGGTCACGGACTTCCGCCAGCAAACCGCCCCAGCCGCGCTCGGCTGACGACATCACCAGCGTGGACAGGTTGTACTTTTCACGAAACTGGAACGGCGACGGCTTGCGCATGATTCCACCAGAAAATCGGTAACGGACGGCATTCCGCAGCCCGGCGTCGATTAACAAAGCAATTTTTCATACAGACATACGCAGACATTCCCGTCAATATAATTCGCGCTGCGGCATTTATACGACAGTAAATGTCACGGAATCCTGTTTGCCCGGGATTTTACCATTGATAACCCTTGAATACTGACAGGAAACATTTTTGGCATTGAAATCACCTTGCCATATCGTCGACCCTATTCAAATAATCCGACCCGATAAAACGCGCAGGTTTATCCGGACCCGGGAAACACTGATGGCACTGAACATCCATTGCGCTGCTGCCGGGCTGCCGCTCGGTGCGGCGTTCGAAGCGCTGGAATCGGTGGAGAGACACGCGGTGGCCGTTCGGCTATACGCACGCTTGCTCACCCAGTTGGCCGATGCCAACAGGGATGCGGACGCCTATGAGAGACAACTGCTGTATCAGGGCATCCAATGCATCCGGGTCGGGCGCTTCCGGCGCGCCCTCTTGCTTGCCAGGCAGGCTTGTGCGCCGGAATCCGAGCGTCGGCCCATCCCATCCCCCAAAAAGCATGTGCAAATCCGGCACGACGACCGCCCGCTCGCGGTATTGCTAGGCGAGGTGGAGCCCGGACGATGCTTCGACTGGAATTTCCCGGCGGATGACATCACATATGGCGTGGTCGTGAAGGCGTCGACACCGGACCATCGCATCCGGGATATGGGTACCGCGCTGCGCAACGCCGCGGCCCATCGCGTGGTCCTGGCGTCGGTGCTTCCGCACGACGTCCGTCAGCGACAGGGCTGGCCCGCGCTATGGCAATCGTTACAGGGATTTCCGCGCGATCTCGAAGTCCGGCTGGTTCGAGAAGCGGATTTGCAGCATGTCTGCGACTGGATTGTGCTGGTCACGCCGTGACAGCAAGCTGGCCCGCCCTAGAGGATTCGAACCTCTGACCGCTCGCTTAGAAGGCGAGTGCTCTATCCAACTGAGCTAAGGGCGGATCGCCATGCCCGCGGGGGGGCTGGAAGGCCTTGCCGTGCGGCAAGGCGTGCATTCTACCCCACCGGTTGCCCCAGCGGAATGCGCTGCTTGCGGGTTGTATGCGGGTGCTGGAAGCTTATTTTGGCAGCTTCTGCAGGATGAATTCGATCGCGCATTCCGCCGTCGGCGTGCGCGTCTGATCGAACTGGCGATACAGCAGACTGGGACGCACGCCAATATCCACACGGAACATGGAGAGCGGCGATACCTGGTCGCAAACCGCCTTGACGAAATCGACGACATTGATCGATACCGGCGACCACGACTGCGTCTTGTACATCGTGAACGTGTGCTTGTGGTCGTCGTTGAACCGCGACGGCCAGTGCCCCTGCTCGTACAGGTCTTCGTCGGGTACCTGGATTACGAGATGACCACCCGGCTTGACCACCCGGATCCAGTTCCGCATGGCCACGGCGGGGTCCACCATGTGTTCGAGGCAGTGGGACGAATAGACGAAGTCGAATGTTTCGTCCTCGATCCGTTCAAGATATTGCGCATCGCCGTGTGGCCGGTCGAACACGAAGACGTTCCGCATGGCTGGGAACATGTCGCCAAACAGCGCGATCGAGTCGATGCCGCCGCCTACGTCGAGGCCGTCGCCAACGAAATAGCGCGTGGCATAGCGGGAGTCATGCACGCGCAGCAAGATCGAGATCGACGTTGCGCCGGGAATGCTCTGGTGAACCTGCCTTTCCTGCTGCGCGGCGTGTTCTGGTTTGATGAAGTCCATAGCGTTGTCTGAGTCCGTGGTTTCCCGTGACAACAGACATCTATAGTAGCGCGGCGCCGCTCCTTGAATCGTAATTCAGCGAAATTAGCGCGCAGAGTCGGACGTTTCAGGAAGATTCGCGTTCCCGCACGCGCGCACGACGTGGCATGCCAACGCCTTCGGCAGTGTCGTGCGACGACACGCAATTGCGGCCCATCTGCTTGGCATCGTAAAGCGCGCGATCCGCGCGGCGCATCACCGAGTCGGTCAGTTCGCCCGGCTGACGTTCGGCCATGCCGATACTGACCGTGTAGGCAATTGCGTCGGGTTCGGACGGACATGGGGTGGATCGCACCATCGCACTCAGGCGCAGGCTGATGGCCCGGCCGGTTTCCAGCGTGGTGTCGGGCATCACGATCGCGAATTCCTCGCCGCCCAGCCGGCCCAGCACCGCGCGCGCCGGCGCGGCCTTGCGCAGCAGCCCCGCAAAATGGCGCAGCACGCTGTCGCCAGCCAGATGGCCGTAAAGGTCGTTGATCGCCTTGAAGTGATCCAGGTCAATGAAGGCCACGGTGAACGGCGAGCGCTGCCGCTCCGCCAGCTTGCACGCGATCTCAAGCTCTTCCCAGAACGCGCCGCGCGACAGCACGTCAGTCAGGTCGTCGTGCCGTGCCCGGCGTTCGACGATGCCGCGCAACCGGTCGTGCGCCACCAGCGCGAAACTGACGGACAAACCCACCACGCCGAACACGAAGCAAACGGTGATGCTGTCGCCAACCTCCCCGCTCACCAGCGAGTGACCATCGACCAGAGTAGAGAGGGAGATCCAGGCCTGCGCACCGGCGAACACCGTGCAGGCCAGCGCCACGAGCGTCAAAGACAGCAGCGCCAAGCGCCCGGTACCGCGCTTGCCGGGCAGACGCGGCAGGGCAACCCGGATCATTTCCATCAGCAACAGCATCTGGACCACGGAAGCGCCAAACAGCAGCCCCGGCACCGCCGACGGCGACACCAGCAAGGCAGCAGCCGGCGATAGCGCGGCGGGCATCGACCCGGTCAGTCCGACGATGGCATGCAAGATCAGCGCAACCAGCCCCGGCAGGTTCAGCACCACCAGCACCGCCGCCCGTCCCGGCTTGCCAACGAAGTGGCGCGTGCCATGGACCATCATCGACAAGCCGGCCGTCAGCGCCAGTTCCGGCGCGGCGGCCAGGGGCCATTCGGGACGATATCCCTGAGCAGCCAGCATCACCGCCGCCAACGTCACCACCATATCGCCGAGTGCCCATGAGGTGAGCCCGCTACGCTCCATGCCAGCAGAGCGGCGCAACACGGCACAGACGATTGCCATCTGCAGCGCAAACAAGGCCGCGATCAGCACTACCACCTGCGACTGAAACATCTTCATTCCCGTTCACAAAGGCATTGCCGGTGCTCCGCATGGCACCGGCCCGCCTTCTGTTTGCGGCCTGCGAACAGCCGTCGTGTATTGTTTCCGTGGGTCCGGCAGCCCCGCGGCACATCGAAGCTCGGGCTTCGCGGGCGGGGCATGGCTCTCAGGCATTGTCCAGGCAGCCCGCGTCGCTAGCGGGGCTGGCATGCCATAGTTGTGATATTCGGGACCAGGTCCGGGTGGGCACAGCAAAGCCAGGCGTGAAGCGCCGGGTCGGACCGATACGGTGTGCGGATTATGTCAGCGCGCCGCCCCAAGTCAAGCCAAATGCGATCCCACCTGAAGCGGGGTACGCGTCCGCCACATGGCGCCAGAACAACCACTTGCTCGCCGCATTTGACCTCGCGGCACCGCTCAGGATAGAATCGCCGGCTTCGGAGCGTAGCGCAGCCTGGTAGCGCATCTGATTTGGGATCAGAGGGTCGTAGGTTCGAATCCTATCGCTCCGACCATATTTGCAAGTTGTAAAAGGTAGTCAGATGAAGGGCTTACGTTGAAAGACGTGAGCCCTTTTTCTTTGCAATCTGCTTGGCCGTCTCCACCGCGATCTGGCCGCACTTTTTGTGGCATCGCACAACGGCGACAGCCCCATGCAGATGGCGATTGCGCAACTGGTTGAATGCCGATGCTGCGACTGCGAACACATAGTGATCGTGCTACAATCGCGCGTCAGTTCGGGGTGTCTGAGCATGCCCTGTTAACCGGGAAAGCGCCGCCTGGCGCACTGGATTATCCGCCGGCCCGCCCCACATGATCCTGTATGTGGCATGGCGGCAGCGTTGCCGGCCCCGGAAACACCTTGCCCGCTGTCCCCGTGATGTACATGGCTGCGCCAGACGCCCGCGCAACCGCAATGTGGCAAGGCAATCGTCAGGGTCATCCGCGCCCCTACTCGATTCTCTGACCCGCCTGGCTTGCCGTTCCGCCAAGCCCGTCAGCTTGCTTCCGGAAATGCGTATCGCGCGGTTGCCGCATGGGCGGCAAAGCGTGGATGCGCGCGACCGGGCGTTCACAGGATACTCAGTAACTCAACGCAGCCTTTGCAGGCTGCCAAAAAGGAAAACAGATTGGCTAAGGAAGAACTCATTGAATTTGGCGGCGTGGTGTCGGAAGCCCTGCCCGACAACCGTTATCGCGTGACGCTGGAAAACGGCGTGGAAATCTGGGCATACGCTTCGGGCAAGATGCAGAAGCACCGCATCCGCATTTTGGCCGGCGACCGCGTCACCCTGGAAATGTCGCCGTACGACCTGACCAAGGGCCGTATCAACTTCCGCCACAAGTCCTGAGTTCGCCGCACGTGGCCGATGCCCCGCTGTCACGCGGGTGACATTGGCACTGCCGACACTGACGGGCTATCCGTGGGCCTTGCCCACTGGATAGCCCGTTTTGTTTTTTGGCGCCCGGCGGCGGCTCGCTTGCGGCTTGCGCCGTGCGTCACCATACTCAAGGCTCGACGAAGCCCCTGCCAATCATGAATCTGATCCTGTGGCGCCACGCCGAAGCAGAAGACCTGCCAGCGGCGCTGAGCATCTCGCGCAGCGCGGATCTGCAGCGCCCATTGACGCGACGCGGCCGCAAGCAAGCCGAAACATCCGCTGCCTGGCTGCGCGCCCACCTGCCGGCCGACTATCGCGTGGTCTGCAGCCCTGCCCTGCGCACCCGGGAAACTGCGTCCGCCTTGTCTGGAAACGCCGAAATCCTCGATGACCTCGCGCCTGGTGCCGACGTTGGCGCCGTGCTTGCCGCCATCGACTGGCCGCAGGGTCACGACCACACCGTGGTGGTTGGCCATCAGCCCTGGATAGGACAACTGGTCAGCCTTCTGATGGCGGGCCAGGAAATGCCCTGGAGCGTGAAGAAAAGCGGCATCTGGTGGCTGGCCGGCCGCACCCGCGAGAACGAAGCGCAAGTCGTATTGCGCGCAGTCATCCAGTCCGATTTTCTCTGAGACGTTTTTGCGGCGGATGGCGTGGCAACCGCGCTGCGCTTGTCACAAATACGCCATTGATTCGTCACTTTTCGGCGATCAGCGATGTGCTCCAACGTAAGCCTGCCCTAAGGTTAAGGCTTGCGCCCGCGACGATGTTGTGTCAGTCACCGAACCGTCATCATCGGTTCACGGCGCTGTCACCCGGCCTCTCTACATTGTTTCGAAGCCGTTTCGTCACCGAAAGGACACACTGATGCGAGATCTACCGACGCCTACACAGCCGCTTTTCGACTCCTTGCCCACTGGCCTGACTGGCCAGTCGGCGCGGAGGCGTCTTCCTCGTCAGCCAGCACAACACCAAACCCAAGTTCAAGCTCCGGCACCTGCTTTCAGCGTGGCGTGGGCACGTCACCAGGACGAAGTAGCCGAGGCGCAGCGTCTGCGCTACAAGGTCTTCGCCGAGGAAATGGGCGCACGACTGCAATCGTCGGCCACGGAGACCGACGTCGACATGTTCGATGCCTATTGCGACCACCTGATCGTGCGCGATCAGGAAACCCTCAAGGTCGTGGGCACCTACCGGGTTCTGCCCCCGCACCAGGCCAAGCGCATTGGCTGCCTGTACGCCGAATCCGAATTCGACCTCGTTCGCCTGGCTCACCTGCGCCCGAAGATGCTGGAACTGGGCCGCTCGTGCGTGCACCGCGACTACCGCTCGGGCAGCGTGATCATGGCCCTGTGGGGTGGCCTGGGTGAATACCTGCAGCGCTACAACCTGGAGTCGATGCTGGGCTGCGCCAGCGTGCCGATGAGCGACGGTGGCCACTATGCGGCCAGCCTCTACCGCCAGTTCGCGGAAAAGTCGCTGGCTCCGATCGAATACCACGCCTTCCCGCGCGTGCCGCTGCCCGTCGACGACCTGAACCAGACGCTCGACGTGGAACCGCCCGCGCTGATCAAGGGTTACCTGCGACTGGGCGCCAAGATTTGCGGCCTGCCCGCCTGGGACCCCGACTTCAACGTTGCCGACTTCCTGACGCTGCTGCGCGTGCGTGACATGAACCCGCGCTACGCCCGGCACTTCCTCGGCCTGCAATCGGCCTGAAGGACCCAGCGACAGCTCCCTGACACCGGACGAAACGGCCCTTTGATCCGGTAACTGCAAACGAAAAAAAGGCGACTCCACAGAGTCGCCTTTTTCATTGGCCGGCCGTCATTGGCCAGCCGATATCAGACGTACACCACCTTGTAACGCTTGCCCACCCGCTCCCATTCGTCGGCTTCCTGCGCGAGGCTGTATTCCACGAGCGGATTCTCGTCGATCCATGCCTTGGGCACGCGTACCTCGAAACCTTCGTCGAGTTCATCCGAACGCTGCCGGATCCGAATCTCGGGCAGCTTCATGTCGCCGCGCCGGCGGCATAGTACAAAGGCCAGCCGCAGGCTGAACAGCATGCGCCAGTCCACGAACTTGCCGCTGCCGGACAGCTTGCCGAGCTTGCCCGCATGCCCCAGCAACAGCGTGGCCAGCCGCGCCTGGTCGGTCTTCGAGAACCCCGGCATGTCGGCGTGCGTGGCGATATAGGCGGAGTGCTTGTGATAGCCGCTGTGCGAAATCGTCATGCCGATTTCATGCAGGCTGGCAGCCCAACCCAGCAGCGCGAGATTGTCGTCGCGACGCTCGTTGCGCGGCGGTTCGGGGAACTGCGCCAGTAGATTGCGCGCGGCCTGCCCCACCCGCGTCGCCTGCGCGCGGTCCACGCTGTAGCGGCGCATGAACTGGTCGACGGTGACGGTACGCATGTCCTCGTGGTGGCTGCGTCCGAGCAGGTCATACAAGACCCCCAGCCGCAACGCGCCATCGGTAACGTCCATCCGGTCGATATCGAGTTCGGCAAACACGCCCAGCATGATCGACAGGCCGCCGGGCAGCACGGGAATCCGGTCGGCCTTGAGGCCGGTCAGCTTCACCCGGTTCGTGTTCTCGGCCTTGACCAGCGCCCGCTTCAGGCGCTCCAGCCCTTCCCGCGTAATGCCGTGCTCGGACGTACTGTCGTTCATGCCGTTGAGTTCGATCAACTCGGCCAGCGCGCGCGCCGTGCCCGACGAACCCACGGCCTGCTGCCAGCCAGCGGCCTTGTACTGGCGCACCAGCACCTGGATTTCCCGACGCGCCGCCAGCTCGGCCTGCTTCATCGCATATTCGTCGACATTGCCGCTCGGAAAGAACTGGCGGCTATGCGATACGCAACCGATGTAAAGGCTTTCCATCAGCTTCGACTGATAGCCGCTGCCAATGATGAACTCGGTAGAGCCGCCACCGATATCGACGACCAGTCGGTTGCCCTGGCAGGCCGGCGCGTCATGCGAGGCCCCCAGATAGATCAGGCGCGCTTCTTCGCGGCCGGCGATCACTTCGATCGGGAACCCGAGCGCGGCTTCGGCCTCGATCAGGAAGTCCGAAGCATTCTTGGCCACGCGCAGCGTGTTGGTGGCTACCGCGCGCACCTGTTCTGGCGCGAAGTCGCGCAGGCGGTCGCCAAAGCGGCGCAGTGCATCGACGCCGCGACGGCGCGCGGGCTGGTCCAGGTATTTGTCCGGCGTCAGGCCGGCGGCCAGCCTGACCGGTTCGCGCAAGGCGTCGACCTGGAAGATCTGGCTGGCGGGGCCGGAGGCCGTGGGCGTTTCATCCACCCGCCCGATCATCAGGCGGAAGCTGTTGGAGCCCATGTCGACGGCGGCCAGCAAGCGGGGATTTTGTGTCATTGCGTCAGTGTTACGCGGGATCGGCCCCGGGACGGGCCAAACCCGAAAGATTATGTCCCAGTCATGTCGGCATCATGACAAAATCAAAGTGTCATCAAAATGACACGGATCTATGAAAAAGTCGCATCATCGCCAAAATAAGGTCATAGACATGTCGACGACGCCGCCTGGCTCGCTCTGGAACCGTGAGCTGGGCATTCTGGAATTCAACGCGCGCGTTCTTGCGCAGGCCGCCGACCCCAATGTCCCGTTGCTGGAACGGCTGAAGTTCATCTGCATCGTTTCCAGCAACCTGGACGAGTTCTTCGAAATCCGGATGGCTGGCCTGAAGGAGCAGATGCGAGACAACGCATCGGGCTTGACGCCCGACGGTCTCTCGTTCCAGCAGACCTACCAGCTTGTCACCGAGCGCACGCAGCGGCTCGTGGCATCGCAGTATGACATGCTGCAGAACGTGATTTTCCCCGCCCTCGAAAAAGAAGGCGTGTTTTTTCACCTGACCAGCACCTGGACCGATGCGCAGCGCGACTGGGCGCGCGATTTCTTCGTGCGTGAACTGGGCCCGGTACTGACGCCGATCGCGCTGGATCCCGCACACCCGTTCCCGCGCGTGCTCAACAAGAGCCTGAACTTCGTGATCGAGCTGTCGGGCAAGGACGCCTTTGGCCGCGACGCCGACCTGGCTATCGTGCAGGCCCCGCGCGCGCTACCGCGCGTGGTGCGCATGCCCGAAAAGCTGTCGGGGTATCCGTTCGGGTTCGTGATGCTGTCGTCGTTCATGCAGGCGTTTGTGCATGAACTGTTCCCCGCCATCGAGGTGCAGGGCTGCTACCAGTTCCGCGTCACACGCAACTCCGACCTGTTCGTTTCCGAGGACGAAATCACCGACCTGCGCGAAGCGCTGCAGGGCGAATTGCCTACACGTCACTTTGGCGACATGGTGCGCCTGGAAATCTCGTCGGATACGCCGCCGGCGCTATCGCGCCGCCTGCTGCTGGAATCGGGCCTGACTGAACAGGACCTGTACCGCGTCAGCGGCCCGGTGAACCTGGTGCGACTGATGCAGATTCCCGACCTGGTGGACCGCCCTGCCCTCAAGTACCCGCCGCACGTGCCCGCGCCGGTCAAGGCGCTGGCGTCCGGCGCGAACATGTTCGACGTGATCCGTCAGCGCGACGTGCTGCTGCACCATCCGTACGAGAGCTTTGCCTCGGTGCTGGACCTGCTGCAGGCCGCCGCGACTGATCCGAACGTCGTGGCAGTCAAGCAGACCGTCTATCGCACCGGCAACGAATCTGCCGTGATGGAAGCGCTGATGACGGCCGCCCGCAACGGCAAGGAAGTGACCGTGGTGGTGGAGCTGCTGGCGCGCTTCGACGAGGAAACCAACATCAACTGGGCCGAGCGGCTGGAGTCCGCCGGCGCCCATGTGGTCTACGGCGTGGTGGGTCACAAGTGCCACGCCAAGATGCTGCTGATCGTGCGGCGCGAGCCCGCCAGCCTCAAGGTCAAGAACGCGGTCCTGCGCCGCTACGTCCATCTGGGCACCGGCAACTATCATCCGCGCACGGCACGGCTGTACACGGACTTTGGCCTGCTCACCGCCAACGAGCAGGTCTGCGAGGACGTACACCACGTGTTCCAGCTGCTGACGGGCACGGCCGGCACGATCCGGCTGAACCACCTGTGGCAGTCACCGTTCACGATGCACAGCAACCTGGTGGAGCATATCCGCGCCGAAGCCCGCAACGCGCGCAACGGCAAGCGGGCACGCATCATCGCCAAGATGAACGCGCTGCTGGAGCCGACCATCATCGACGAGCTGTACAAGGCATCGCGTGCGGGGGTGAAGATCGACCTGATCGTGCGCGGCGTCTGTGCCTTGCGGGCCGGCGTGCCGGGACTGTCGGACAACATCTCGGTGCGCTCCATCGTCGGCCGGTTCCTGGAACACCATCGCGTGTACTACTTTCACGCGGCGGGCGAGGACGTGCTCTACCTGTCCAGTGCCGACTGGATGGACCGCAACCTGTTCCGTCGGGTGGAGGTCGCCTTCCCGATACTGGACCGCTCGCTGAAGGCCCGCGTGATCAAGGAAGGTTTGCAGGTGCACCTGCACGACAACGCATCGGCATGGATCATGGAGCCGGACGGCAGCTACACGCGCAAACCCTCGCGCGCCAAGCTGCAGCGCGTCAGCCAGCAGGAACTGCTGCTGAAATTCGGGACGTGAAAGCGCGGTGAATGCATCCCCCTCTCCCGTGTTCACGGGAATGGGGATGCGTTACGCGTTATATGGAGTTATGCCGAGTTATGCCGGGTTACGCCGCGTGGCGCGACGCATCGGCATCGTAGCCGCTGCGGTCCACCGGGAATACGATGCGGAACGTGCTGCCACGGCCCACCTCGCTGGTCACGCGCAGGTCGGCGTGATGGCGCGACAGCACGTGCTTGACGATGGCCAAGCCCAGGCCGGTGCCGCCGGTATCGCGTGAACGGCTGCGGTCCACGCGGTAGAAACGCTCGGTCAGGCGCGGAATGTGTTCAGGGGCAACCCCCAGGCCGGTATCGCTGACCGAGAACACCGAATGGCCGTCGGTGAAGGTCATGCGAATGGCGATGCGTCCGCCGTCCGGCGTGTAGCGCACCGCGTTCGACACTAGGTTGCCCAGCGCCGACAGCAACTCGCCCTCCGCCCCGCGCAGCACCACCGCGGTATCGATCTCGGTCTCGATGTCGTGCCGGCCCTGCGACAGCGCCTCGGCATCGTGCACCAGATGCGCCGCCAGACCCGCCACATCGACGTGATCGTGCGAAGGCGGCTGCGCGTCGGATTCCAGCTTGGCCAGCGCCAGCAGGTCCTCGACGATATGCTGCATGCGCATCGATTGCACCAGCATCAGGTCGACGTAGCGCTTACGGTCTTCCTCGGACACGGGCAGGTCCCGCACCGTCTCCAGGAAGCCGGTCAGCACCGTCAGCGGCGTCTTCAGCTCGTGCGAGACGTTAGCCACGAAATCGCGCCGCATCGACTCGGTGTTCTCCACCTTGGTGATGTCCTGCGTCAGCACCAGCTTGCGGCTTTCGCCGTACGGCAGGATCTGCACCGACGTGATGCTGCGCTTGTGCTCGCCCATGTCCCGCATCACCAGCGGCTCGTCATAGCGCTCGCGCGTCAGGTAGTGGATGAACTCCGGCCGGCGGATCAGATGGGTAATGCGCTGGCGCACATCGCGCCGCGCGTTCAGCCCGAAATGCTGCTCGGCCACCCCATTGCACCACTCGATCTGGTCGGCATCGTCGAGCATCAGCACCCCGTACGGCGACGCCTGGATGGCCTGGATGAAGCGCGTGTGCTGCTGCTCGACCTGCAGCACCTGGGTGCGCCAGCGCTTGACCAGCCGGTGCAGCCGGTAATAGACCTCGCCCCACAGACCAAGTGCGCTTGGGATCTCACCATACGCCGGCGCGTCGAGCACCCGCCAGAGACGGTTGATCTGGAACAGGTAGTAGCCCAGCAGCAGGAGCAGCGAGATGGAAAGGAACAGCAGGCCGGGAACGGCGCCGGCCACGGCGTACAGGCCCGAGGCGACGATCGCAAGACCAGCGAGGATGGCCGCGGAGCGGGCCCAGATGACATTCATGCGAGGTGTAGAAGAAATTCAGACTGGGGCGCCTTGTTGCGACAGAGTCTGCCACAACGCGCGCCGCAGCGCGCATCCAGCATTATCCGTCATTGGCCGGCACGGCCCCGCTGCTCCGCCGCCGGCCCGGTGCCGTCAATGGTTGGGCGATCGCGCCAGGCGATAGCCGCTGCCACGCACGGTTTCGATCATGTTGCTATATCCGCCAGGGGTCAGCGCGGCACGCAGACGCTTGATGTGCACGTCCACGGTACGCTCTTCCACGAACACGTGATCGCCCCAGACCTGGTCCAGCAACTGGGACCGGCTGTGCACGCGCTCCGGATGCGTCATCAGGAAGTGCAGCAAGCGGAACTCAGTCGGTCCCAGGTCCAGCTTGATCGGACCGCTGTCGTCCTGGCCCGTTACGCGATGCGTGGCGGGATCCAGCCGCAGGCCGTTGATGGCCACCACGTCGTCGGTCAGCTGCGGCGCACGACGGCGCAGCACGGCCTTGATGCGGGCCAGCAGTTCCTTGGGCGAGAACGGCTTGGTCACGTAGTCGTCCGCACCGGCTTCCAGACCCATGACCTTGTCCTGCTCTTCGCTGCGCGCGGTGAGCATGATGATCGGGATCTGCTTGGTGCGGTCGTTGGTACGCAGTTCCTTGGCGAAGGTGGCACCCGACTTGCCCGGGAGCATCCAGTCCAGCAGAACGAGGTCTGGCAGGACGTCGCTCATCAGCGACAACGCCTGCTCGGCGTTGTACGCGCGAATTGGATAGTGCCCCGCGTGCTGGAGATTGACGGCGATCAGCTCAGCGATCGCCGGTTCGTCCTCGACAACGAGAATACTGCTCGGCATGTAGTTTTTTCTCCGCTATATCAGTGCTGGCGCGTTGTTCAGCTTAACGCTTCGCGCTCCATGTCTTCGCGTGAGGCATGGCGTACATCCGTGCCCTTCACGATGTAGATGATGAATTCGGCAATGTTCTTCGCGTGGTCGCCGATGCGCTCGACGGCCTTGGCGATGAACAGGAAGTCCAGCGCCACCGAGATCGTGCGCGGGTCTTCCATCATGTACGTGATCAGCTTGCGCACGAAGGCACGGAATTCCTCGTCGATGGCCTTGTCGTCCTTGACGATGCGGGCTGCCGCCACCGTGTCCAGGCGCGCGAACGCGTCCAGGGCCTGGCGCAGCAGGTTGATCGCCATCTCGCCGGACAGCTTCACCTCGGCGTAGTTGATGTTGTGCGCGGCCGCATCTTCCATGATGTGCTTGGTCCGCTTGGCGATCTTCTCGGCCTCGTCACCGGCACGCTCGAGGTTGGTGATCGTCTTCGAGATCGCCATCACCAGGCGCAGGTCGCGGGCGGTGGGCTGGCGGCGCGCGATGATGTTGCCGCAGTCGGCATCGATCTCCACTTCGAGCGCGTTCAGTTGCTGCTCGCGGACCATGACCTGGTCGGCCATGTCGCCATCGAAGTCGGCCAGCGCGCGCATGGCCAGTTCGATCTGCGATTCCACCAGGCCGCCCATCTGCAGCAGCTTGGTGTTGATCGCGTTGAGGTCGGCGTCGAACTGGGTCGACAGGTGCTTGTCAGTCATGATGTTCTCCTGGCCGCTTTCCGAATGCTGGATATGTCCTGCAGTGCCACCGCGGCTTAGCCGAAGCGGCCGGTAATGTAGTCTTCGGTTTCCTTGCGGTGCGGCTTGATGAAGATCTTCTCGGTCTCGCCGAATTCGATCAGCTCGCCAAGGTACATGTAGGCCGTGTAGTCCGAGCAGCGGGCAGCCTGCTGCATGTTGTGCGTGACGATCACGACCGTGTATTCATCCTTGAGCTCGGCGATCAGCTCCTCGATGCGGCCCGTGGAAATCGGGTCCAGCGCCGAGCACGGTTCGTCCAGCAGCAGCACTTCAGGGCGGATGGCAATGCCACGCGCGATGCACAGGCGCTGTTGCTGGCCGCCCGACAGGCCGTAGCCCGACTGGTGCAGCTTGTCCTTGGCCTCGTTCCAGAGCGCGGCCTTCGACAGGGCCCACTCCACGCGGTCGTCCATTTCCGAGCGCGACAGCTTTTCGAACAGACGCACGCCGAACGCGATATTGTCATAGATCGACATCGGGAACGGGGTCGGCTTCTGGAACACCATGCCCACCTTGGCGCGCAGCAGGGAAATGTCCTGCTTGCTGGCGAGCAGGTTCTCGCCGTCCATGTTGATCTCGCCCTCGGCGCGTTGCTCCGGGTACAGCGCGAACATCTTGTTGAACGTGCGCAGCAGCGTGGACTTGCCACAGCCGGACGGGCCGATGAACGCCGTGACCTTGCGGTCCGGGATCGACATGTTGATGTTCTTCAGCGCGTGGAACTGATTGTAGTAAAAGTTCAGGTTCCGGACGTCGATCTTGGCGCGCACGGTATCGGGAATATCGATGACGGTAGAGGTCATGCTGATGTCTCGCTTGAATTCGGTAGTCAGGTCAGGCGTGATGCGTGGCGCCGCTTATTTCTTGAACAGCATGCGTGCGACGATATTCAGCGCAAGCACACCGACGGTAATCAGGAACACACCGGCCCAGGCCAGTTGCTGCCATTCCGTGAACGGGCTCATGGCGAACCGGAAAATCGTCACGGGCAGGTTGGCCATCGGCTTGTTCAGGTCAGCGCTCCAGAACTGGTTGGACAGCGCGGTGAACAGCAGCGGCGCGGTTTCGCCGGCGATACGGGCCACGGCCAGCAGCACGCCGGTCACGATGCCCGCGTACGACGACTTGACCGTGATCGACATCACCATCTTCCACTTCGGCGTGCCCAGTGCAACCGCTGCCTCACGCAGTGCGTTGGGCACCAGGTTCAGCATGTTCTCGGTGGTACGCACGACGATCGGAATCTGCAGAAGCGCCAGCGCGCACACGCCCGCCCAGCCCGAGAAATGGCCCATGCGGGTCACCACCAGCGCGTAGACGAACAGGCCGATCACGATGGACGGTGCCGACAGCAGGATGTCGTTGATGAAGCGGATGAGGCTGGCCAGCGGCGACTTCTGCCCGTACTCGGCCAGGTAGATGCCGGCCAGGATGCCCAGCGGCGTACCCAGCAGCGTGGCCATGCCCACCAGCACGAAGCTGCCGAAGATCGCGTTGGCCAGACCGCCACCGGCGGTGTTCGGCGCCGGGGTCATCTGCGTGAACAGGTCGATCGACAGGCCACCCACGCCCAGCGAGATGGTGGTCCAGAGAATCCACGCGAGCCAGAACAGGCCAAACACCATGGCGCCCAGCGAGGCAGTCAGGGCAAACGCGTTGGTGCGTCGGCGCGAGCCCTGGAGCCGGGTGCGGACGGCCTCGGAGTCGGGGCGGACGGCGGGAATGGACGAAGTTGACACGGCTTGACTGGCTTGGTTCATTTGCCACCCTCATTCTTTGCAAGGCGCAGCAGCAGGATCTTGGACAGGGCCAGCACCACGAACGTGATGAAGAACAGGATCAGGCCCAGTTCCATCAGCGCGGCGGTGTGCAGGCCGGCACCAGCTTCGGCGAACTCGTTGGCGAGCGCCGAGGTGATGCTGTTGCCCGGCGAGAACAGCGACACGTTGTCCAGCAGGTTGGTGTTGCCGATCACGAACGTGACGGCCATGGTTTCGCCCAGTGCGCGGCCCAGGCCGAGCATGACGCCGCCGATCACACCGGCACGCGTATAGGGCAGCACCACGCGCCACATCACTTCCCAGGTCGTGCAGCCGATGCCGTAGGCCGATTCCTTGAGCAGCACGGGCGTGACTTCGAACACGTCGCGCATGACCGAAGCGATGTACGGGATGATCATGATCGCCAGGATCACACCCGCGCACAGCAGGCCGATGCCCAGCGGCGCGCCCTGGAACAGCTTGCCGATCACGGGCAGTTGGCCCACGGTGTTCGACAGCGGCTTCTGGAAATACTCGCCGAAGATCGGCGCGAACACGAGCAGGCCCCACATGCCGTAGACGATGGACGGCACGGCGGCAAGCAGTTCGATGGCGGTGCCGAGCGGACGGCGCAGCCAGGCGGGCGACAGCTCGGTCAGGAACAGTGCGATGCCGAAGCTGACCGGCACGGCGATGATGAGGGCGATCAGCGAGGTGACCAGCGTGCCGTAGATCGGCACGAGCGCGCCGTACACGTCGGCGGGCGGATCCCACTCGGCGGTCCACAGGAAGGACAGGCCGAATTGCTTGATCGAGGGCCACGCGCTGATGGCGAGCGACACGATGATGCCGCCCAGCAGCATCAGCGTAATGATGGCGGCGCCGCGGGTCAGGCCGCCGAACAGGATGTCGCCAAGGCGGCTGGGGGGCCGGACGGCGGGAAGATCGGACGTAGTCGCCATGATGGAATCCGTAGGTGGAACATGTGCTGCGGTGGCGCAAGGGCCACCGCAGCCCCGTCACGCGGGCCCCCTAGGGGCGGGCGCGACAGGCCGTACTTCGGTACTGCTTTCAGCTTAGAACAGGGACTTGCCCGAACCATCCTTGACGCTTTGCTTCCACGTGGCGCGGATCTGGTTCACGACCGGTTCCGGCAGCGGCACGTAGTCGAGGTCCGTGGCCATTGCGCCACCGCTCTTGTACGCCCAGTCGAAGAACTTCAGCACTTCCTGGCCCTGTGCAGCCTTCTCTTGCGTCTTGTGCAGCAGGATGAAGGTTGCGCCAGCGATCGGCCATGCGCCCTTGCCAGCCTGGTTCGTCAGGATCTGGTAGAACGACTTGGTCCAGTCGGCGCCGGCGGCGGCGGCCTTGAAGGCGTCGTCGCTAGGCTGCACCACTTCGCCCGCCGAGTTCTTCATCGTCAGGTACGTCATCTTGTTCTGCTTGGCGTAGGCGTACTCGACGTAGCCGATAGCGCCATTCAGGCGTTGCACGAAAGCGGCCACGCCTTCGTTGCCCTTGCCGCCCGTGCCGCCACCCGGCCAGTTCACGGTCGTGCCTTCGCCAACCGAGCCCTTCCAGTCAGCCGACACCTTCGACAGGTAGTTCGTGAAGATGAACGTCGTGCCCGAGCCGTCGGCGCGGCGCACCGGCAGGATGTCCTGGCTCGGCAGATGGGCCTTCGGGTTCAGGGCCTTGATCGCGGGATCGTCCCACTTCTTGATCTTGCCCAGGTAGATGTTGGCCAGCACGTCGCCCGTGATGGTCAGCTCGCCCGGCTTCACGCCTTGCAGGTTGATCACCGGCACCACGCCGCCGATCACCGTCGGGAACTGGATCAGGTTGCCCTTGGCCAGTTCGTCGTCCTTCAGGGGAGCATCCGAAGCGCCGAAATCGACCGTCTTGGCGTTGATCTGCTTGATGCCGCCCGACGAACCGATGGATTGATAGTTGACCTTGTTACCCGTTGCTTTTTGGTAGGCGTCCGCCCATTTGGAATACACGGGCGCCGGGAAAGAAGCGCCTGCACCGGTAATTTCCGCCGCGAACGCAGTGCCCGCTACCACCATCGACACGATGCCTGCTACGGCAGTCTTGACCAGCTTCATATGTCCTCCAGAGAACATTGGTTGGGAATGACAAATTTTTGACAAGGCGAACTTTATGCCGCTTGTATGACAGTTCCATGACATCGCGAAATCTTCTTCAAACAACCAGCCAAATGGCCGATATTCCCCCTCGCGTCACAAAATCGTCTTATCGCCGTGCTTTAATCGCCACTCCTGTGCCAGCCATGCTTTCGTCACGCGGACGCGTCGTGCATGTCAGTTAATTGCAATTTATGAATGAAAAAACGCCGTGGCGGTTGACCACGGCGTTTCGGGCGGGTACCCAAGAGCGCCTGACGGCGCCCTCAAGCCATCGATCAGGCGCGCAGCGCGTTGGCCAGCGTCTGGGCCGAGCGTTCGGCGGTTTCCACCTGCTCGGCTTCCACCATCACGCGCACCACCGGCTCGGTGCCCGAGGCACGGATCAGCACGCGGCCGCGGCCTTCGAGTTCCGGCTCCACCTTCTCCAGCGCAGCCTTCAGACCGGCATGGCCCTGCCAGTCGAAGCCCTTTTCCACGCGCACGTTGATCAGCGTCTGCGGGAACAGACTCACGCCTTCCAGCAGTTGCGCCAGCGTCTTGCCGCTGCGGCGCAGCGCCGCCAGCACCTGCAGCGCCGACACGATGCCGTCGCCGGTGGTATGGCGGTCCAGGCAAAGCAAGTGGCCGGAGCCCTCGCCGCCCAGCTGCCAGCCACGCTTGTTCAGCTCTTCCAGCACGTAGCGGTCGCCCACCTTGGCCCGCACGAATTCCACGCCCAGGCGCTGCAGGGCCAGTTCCACGGCCATGTTCGTCATCAGCGTGCCGACGGCACCCTCCACCTGCTGGCCCGACGCCTGGCGGTCGCGCACGATCAGGTACAGCAGTTCGTCACCGTTGTAGAGCCGGCCTTGCGCGTCAACCACCTGCAGGCGGTCGGCGTCGCCGTCGAACGCCAGACCCAGGTCAGCGCGATGCGCACGCACGGCTTCCACCAGCTTTTCCGGCGCGGTGGCACCGTAGCCGGCGTTGATATTGCGGCCATCGGGCTGGTTGCCAATCGGAATCACTTCCGCGCCGAGTTCATGGAACACGTGCGGCGCGATGTGGTAAGCCGCGCCGTGCGCGCAGTCCACCACCACGCGCAGCCCGTGCAGGTCCTGCTCATACGGGAACGTACTCTTGCAGAACTCGATGTAGCGGCCCGCGGCATCGTCGATGCGCTTGGCGCGGCCCAGGTCTTCCGAGCGCACGCAGGTCATCGGCTCGTCCAGCAGCGACTCGATCTTTGCCTCGACTTCGTCGGGCAGCTTGTCGCCCGAGGCCGAGAAGAACTTGATGCCGTTGTCGTAGTACGGGTTATGGCTGGCGGAAATCACCACACCGGCCGCCAGGCGCAGTGCGCGTGTCAGGTAGGCGATGGCCGGGGTCGGCAGCGGACCGGTCAGCTGCACGTTCACGCCCGCCGCCGTGAAGCCAGCTTCGAGCGCGGCTTCCAGCATATAGCCGGAAACCCGCGTGTCCTTGCCGATCAGCACGGTCGGCCGTCCCTGCGACGTCTTCTGCCCCAGCGCCAGCACCTTGCCTGCGGCATAGCCCAGCCGCATCACGAAATCGGGCGTGATCGGCGTTTCGCCAACCCTGCCCCGTACACCATCCGTCCCGAAATACTTGCGTGTCATCTGATCATTCTCCTTGCTGCCCCTGCGGGGCAACTGACTCATGGCGGATCGCCCACCAGACCTTGAGGGCGTCCACGGTTTGTTCTACGTCGTGCACCCGCACGATGAATGCGCCCTTTTCGGCGGCGCAAACCGCTGCAGCGATACTGGCCGCCACGCGGGCCTGCGGCGGTTTGCCGCCAACAATGGCCCCGAGCGTGGATTTGCGCGACAGTCCCGCCAGGATGGGCAGGCCATCCACGGCCAGGCGCGGCATCTGGCCAAGCAAGCGCAGATTATGATCCGGCGTCTTGCCAAATCCAAACCCCGGATCGAGCGAGATGCGCGTATCGACCACGCCCGCCGCACGCAGGGTTGACACCCTTTCGCGCAGGAACGTCTCGACCTCCGCCACCACGTCGGCGTACTGCGGGTCTTCCTGCATGGTCTGGGGGTCGCGCTGCATGTGCATGACGCACAGGCCGGCTTGCCCCTCCACCACCGCCTCGACGGCGCCGGGCATGCGAAAACCCCAGATATCGTTGATCAAATCGGCTCCGCCCGCCAGCGCTGCGCGCATCACCTCAGGCTTGTAGGTGTCGATTGACAACGGTTTGCCGCAATCGCGCAGCGCCTCGACGATGGGCAGCACCCGGTCCAGTTCCTGGTCCAGCGGCAGCGCCGCCGATCCCGGCCGGCTCGATTCCCCGCCGATGTCGATGATGTCGACGCCCTCGGCGATCATCTGCTCGGCATGGCGCAGGGCCGCATCGCGCGAGGCGTGCTGACCGCCGTCCGAGAACGAATCGGGTGTCACGTTGAGGATGCCCATGACCAGTGGGCGACGTTGGCGGGCGAAACGATAGCGCCCGCACTGGAAGTACTCGATCGGCAAGATGTGCATCCTGAAAAACAAAAAGCCGGTGCACTGGGCACCGGCTTTGGAGGCTATCAGAACCGGCCGCGTTTGAAACCGTTTAGAACGGTCTGTTACGCGGCCGTCTGGCCTGAATTACACCGTGTCGTCGACGCGCGCCGTGGCGGGTGCGTTGGTCGGGGCTACCGGCGAACCGCCCTGGGGAGGCGTGTTACCGCCACCGTTCGGGCCCTGCAGGCCACGCGGCGGGCGCGGCGGCTTGCCGGCCATGATGTCGTTGACCTGATCGGCGTCGATCGTTTCCCACTCCATCAGCGCATTGGTCATGGCTTCGACCTTGTCCCGATTCTCTTCGAGCAGGCGCTTGGCCAGCGCATATTGCTCGTCGATGATCTGGCGGATTTCGCCGTCAACCTTCTGCTGCGTGGCTTCGGACACGGTCTTCGACGACAGCTTGCCGAACATGCCGTCCTGCTCGGTATCCACGTAGACCATGGCACCCAGCGAATCGCTCATGCCGAAACGGGTCACCATGTCGCGGGCGATCTTGGTGGCACGTTCGAAGTCGTTCGAGGCACCGGTACTCATGGCATTGAGGAAGACCTCTTCCGCGGCACGGCCGCCGAACAGGATCGCGATTTCCTCAAGCATGTTGTCCTTGTACTTCGAGTACTTGTCATGCTCCGGCAACTGCCAGGTCACGCCCAGTGCCCAGCCACGCGGCATGATCGTAACCTTGTGGACCGGGTCGGCCTTCGGCAGCAGCTTGGCCACCACCGCGTGACCGGACTCGTGGTAAGCCGTGGCCTTGCGCTCTTCTTCGCGCATGACCGTCGACTTGCGCTCCGGACCCATGTAGATCTTGTCCTTGGCGTCCTCGAAGTCCTGCATGTCCACCACACGCTTGTTGCGGCGGGCGGCAAACAGCGCGGCCTCGTTGACCAGGTTGGCCAGGTCGGCACCCGAGAAGCCCGGCGTACCACGTGCGATCACCGATGCATCCACGTCGTTGCCGATCGGCACCTTGCGCATATGCACCTTCAGGATCTGCTCGCGGCCACGGATGTCCGGCAGGCCCACGTAGACCTGGCGGTCGAAACGACCCGGACGCAGCAGCGCCTTGTCGAGTACGTCGGACCGGTTGGTCGCGGCAATCACGATCACGCCCGAGTTGGCCTCGAAACCGTCCATCTCGACCAGCATCTGGTTCAGGGTCTGCTCGCGCTCGTCGTTACCGCCGCCCATGCCGGCGCCACGATGGCGGCCAACCGCGTCGATTTCGTCGATGAACACGATGCAGGGAGCCTGCTTCTTGGCGTTCTCGAACATGTCGCGGACACGGGCAGCACCCACGCCGACAAACATTTCAACGAAGTCCGAGCCCGAGATGCTGAAGAACGGCACCTTGGCTTCGCCGGCGATGGCACGCGCCAGCAGCGTCTTACCGGTACCCGGAGGGCCAACCAGCAGCACGCCGCGCGGAATACGGCCGCCCAGCTTCTGAAATTTCTGAGGATCCTTGAGGAAGTCGACCAGTTCGACCACTTCTTCCTTGGCCTCGTCGCAACCCGCCACATCGGTGAAGGTCACGGCGTTCTGGTTTTCATCGATAAGACGTGCACGGGACTTGCCGAAGGAGAAGGCACCGCCTTTCCCACCGCCCTGCATCTGCCGCATCATGTAGAACCAGAAGACGATGATCAGCAGCGTCGGTCCCAGGTAATACAGCGCCTGGACCAGGACGTTAGGTTCGTCGTCGGCCTTGCCGGTCACCTGGACGCCGTACTTCATCAGGTCGCCGACCATCCAGATGTCGCCCGGCGAGATGATGGTGTACTTCGACCCTTCCTTGGGCGACACCACAAGATTGCGGCCCTGCACGTCGACGCGCGACACCTTGCCGTTCTTGGCGTCATCCATGAACTGCGAATAGGTGACCCCGTCCTGGGCACGCGGTTTGTCGAACTGCTTGAAGACGGTGAACAATACCAGCGCGATCACGAGCCAGATTGCCGCCTTTTGAAACAGGTTGTTATTCAAGGCCGAACTCCTTTGCAATTGCCTTGCCAACGGATAGCTGCATTGCATTGTAATGCAGCGTCCGTTCCCACAGGGAAATCTGATTCTATGAGCCTGATAGTGCCCGAGCCGCCCATTCCGGGCAAGCCGGGCAGTGCCCGGCACAAACCCGGATATTGCCGCCTGCCGTGGGGGTTGCCGTGCACCTTCATGCTTCCCTTCAGTCCACCGATTTCAGGTAACGCCCAAGAATAAAGGTTTCTGAAGACTTGTCGCGCGACGCCTTGGGCTTGCGTTTGGCGACAACCTTGAAGTGGCGTTTGAATTTTTCCACGATCTGGCTGTACCCGGAACCGTGGAAGCACTTGACCAGCAACGACCCTTCAGGCTTCAAATGGGCCTGGGCAAATTCCAGCGCCAGATCGCACAAATACTCGATCCGCGCCGAATCGGCCGACGCCACACCCGACAAATTGGGGGCCATGTCCGAGATAACAAGGTCGATCCTGGAGCCACCCGAGGCCTCCAGCACCACCCTTTCCAGCTCCCGGAACACCTCTTCCTCCCGAAAATCGCCCTGGATGAAGGTGACATCCGCCACCGGCTCCATGGGCAGCAGGTCAATGGCCACCACCGCGCCGTCGATCTTGCCGTCCACGGCACGCGGCGAGGCCGCCAGCTTGTTGCGGGCGTACTGGCTCCAGCTTCCCGGCGCGGCGCCCAGGTCGACAATGACCTGGCCAGGCTGGATCAGCTTGTCCTGGTCGTCGATTTCCTTGAGTTTGTAGGCCGCACGTGCGCGATAACCCTCGCGCTGGGCCATCTTCACGTAGGGATCGTTGATGTGGTCGTGCAGCCACGACTGGTTGAACTTGTTCTTGCCCTTGGCCATTCCTGAGACTTGCCTGATTGCGGGAGCGCTTTTTTCTCCCGATTTGATGATGTTTACCGACTTGCGGCGACATTCTGGCGTATTTTTGGCGGATAATACGCACCAATCCGAAATTTGCTGCCCTGATGCCCGCTCTACAACTGATCCCCGCACAACGTTCCGAACTGCGCTCGCGCGCCCATGGCCTGAATCCCGTGGTCATGATCGGCGCCGAAGGCCTGACCCGCTCGGTCCTGGCCGAAATCGACCGCAGCCTCGCGGCACACGATCTGATCAAGATCCGGGTGTTCGGGGACGAGCGCGAAACGCGCATCGCCATTTACGAATCCATTTGTGACGAACTCAATGCCGCGCCGATCCAGCATATCGGCAAGCTGCTCGTCATCTGGCGTCCGGGTGAAGCCCGCCTGAAGGAAAACCTGCCCGAGGACCTGGGCGCTGCCGCGCGCCGTCGTCTGGGCACTGGCGCCGCCCCGCGTACCGTCATGGTCCGCAAGGTCACCGGTGCCGGCAAGCCCCGCGCGCCGCGCACGGCCGTCAAGGTGCTGGGCAACGAACGCCTCACGCAGGCCGGCAACGTCAAGCGCGCTCGCGTACGTCCGACCAGCCAGAAGAAGAAATCGCTGGGCTGACCGGGAAGATCAGATCGGTCTGATGCCGGTCGGTTCCCCGAAACCCGAAAGAAAGGCGGCCATGGCCGCCTTTTTTCATTCCCCGGCCGCGCGAGGGGCGCTGGCGCGCCACACCAGCACCAGGGCCAGCAGGCTTTGCACCAGGTAGAACACGCTCGACACGCCGTGCAGCATGCCGAACTGGCTACGGTATGGCGACTCGGACACGCCCAGGTTCAGCGCCTGCGCCTTGACCTTGAGCCCTTCCATGAAGGGTTGCACGCCAAAATATCCGGCCAGCACGCACACCAGCATGGCCAGCACGATCCAGCGCAGCGCCCGGTAGCGGGCGGCACCCCTGCGGATCAGCACATTGCACAGCACCAGTTGCAGCACCCCGACGGTTACGCCAAGGATGGCCTGGTAGCGGAACAGATGCCCCGCGATCATGCCCGCCGTCTCGCGGCTGGGCAGCACCGAGAACAGCGTCGGCGCCACCATGTAGCCGACCGTCCACAGGCTGCCGGCCCAGACTACGGTCAGCAGCAGGAAGACGCGGTGCGGCAGCGGCGGCAGATTCGAGTAGGAAGACGAGAACACGCCTGTCTCGCCGCGTCAGATGTATCGGACGGTGATGACTTCGTATTCGCGTTCGCCGCCCGGGGCCAGCACGGTGGCGACATCGCCCTCGAACTTGCCGATCAGGGCACGCGCGATCGGCGAGCTGACGGAAATCTTGCCGGTATCCAGGTCGGCCTCGTCGTCGCCAACGATCTGGTAGCTCACGGGCTTGCCGGACTCTAGGTCTTCCAGGTCCACGGTGGCGCCAAAAACGATGCGTCCGTCAGTGTCCAGCTGGGTCGGATCGATAACCTGGGCGGCCGACAGCTTGGATTCCACTTCCAGGATTCGGCCTTCGATGAAGGCCTGCTTTTCCTTGGCGGCATCATATTCGGCGTTTTCCGACAGGTCGCCCTGGGCACGCGCCTCGGAGATGGCGTTGATCACGGCAGGACGCTCGACGGCCTTCAGGCGCTGCAGCTCTTCCTTCAGCAGTTCGGCGCCACGCTTTGTAATCGGAATGGTGCTCATATCTTGTTCAACAAAAAAATGAGCCGCAGCGGAGCTGGAACCATGTCCCGGCAATCCTGCCAGGACACTTCCGCTCGACCGCGGCTTTCAGTTGGGATCGTCCGGCAAGGCGCCAGAACAATCGGTGAATTCGACGTAGTGTAGGCCAGAACCGCCGCCGGTTTCAACCCGGTGGGCGGGCTGCGCCCCGGAAGCATCTTCCGCGGCGCAGCATCGGCCGGTCGATCAGGCCAGTTGCTTGTGCAGGCCCTGCAGGTCGTAGACCTCCAGGCTTTGCATGTGCTTCAGGCCCTCCACCGCGGCATTGGCGCCGGCGATGGTGGTGTAGTACGGCACACGGCCGGCCAGCGCGGCGATACGGATCGAGCGCGAATCGGCAATCGCCGTACGCGTCTCATCCACGGTCGTGAAGACCAGGGCCAGTTCGCCGTTCTTGATCATGTCCACGATGTGCGGACGGCCGTCCTTGACCTTGTTGACCACGCGCACCGGGATACCGGCTGCCTCGATGGCCGACGCCGTGCCGCGCGTGGCGACGATCGGGTAGCCCAGGTCGTGCAGCATGCGGGCCACTGTCACGGCGCGCGGCTTGTCGCTATCCTTGACCGTGATCAGCACGGTGCCCTTTTCGGGCAGACGCGAACCGGCAGCCAGCTGGCTCTTGAACAGCGCTTCGCCGAACACCTTGCCCACGCCCATCACTTCACCGGTGGAGCGCATTTCAGGTCCGAGGACCGGATCCACGCCCGGGAACTTGTTGAACGGGAACACGGCTTCCTTGACGCTGAAGTACGGCGGCACGACTTCCGCGCCGATACCCTGCGAATCCAGCGACTGGCCGGCCATGCAGCGCGCGGCGATCTTGGCCAGCGACAGGCCGGTAGCCTTCGACACGTACGGCACGGTACGCGACGCACGCGGGTTCACTTCCAGCACGTAGACGACGTCTTCGCCGCCCTTCTGCTGGATCGCGAACTGCACGTTCATCAGGCCGATCACGTTCAGCGCCTTGGCCATCGCGGCGGTTTGGCGCTTCAGTTCGTCAACGGTGGCTTGCGACAGCGAGTACGGCGGCAGCGAGCAGGCCGAATCGCCCGAGTGCACGCCAGCCTGCTCGATGTGCTCCATCACGCCGCCGATGAACACGCGCTGGCCATCGCACAGCGCATCCACGTCGCACTCGATCGCGTCGTTCAGGAAGCGGTCCAGCAGCACCGGCGAATCGTTCGACACCTTCACGGCCTCGCGCATGTAGCGCTCCAGGTCGCGCGGCTCGTGCACGATTTCCATCGCGCGGCCACCCAGCACGTACGACGGACGCACTACCAGCGGATAGCCGATTTCCTCGGCCAGGCGCAGTGCTTCGTCTTCGGCACGGGCCGTGCGGTTCGGCGGCTGGCGCAGACCCAGTTCCTGCAGCAGCTTCTGGAAGCGCTCGCGGTCTTCCGCGGCGTCGATCATGTCGGGGCTGGTGCCGATGATGGGCACGCCGTTGGCTTCCAGGTCCAGCGCCAGCTTCAGCGGGGTCTGGCCGCCGTACTGGACGATCACGCCAACCGGCTTTTCCTTGTCGACGATTTCCAGCACGTCTTCCAGCGTCAGCGGCTCGAAGTACAGGCGGTCCGACGTGTCATAGTCGGTCGACACGGTTTCCGGGTTGCAGTTGACCATGATGGTCTCGTACCCGTCTTCGCGCAGTGCCAGCGCGGCGTGCACGCAGCAGTAGTCGAACTCGATGCCCTGGCCAATCCGGTTCGGGCCACCGCCCAGCACCATGATCTTCTTGTTGCCGGTCGGTTCGGCTTCGCACTCGCCGTGTTCGGCTTCATACGTGCCGTACATGTATGCGGTGTTCGTGGCGAACTCGGCGGCGCAGGTGTCCACGCGCTTGTAGACCGGGCGCACGTTCTGCGCCTTGCGCGCTTCGCGCACGGCCTTGGCGTCGGTCTTCAGCAGGCGCGCCAGGCGGCGGTCCGAGAAGCCCTTCTGCTTCAGGAAGCGCAGTTCGGCGGCCGACAGGCTTTCCAGCGTGCGGTTGCGCGCCAGGCCTTCGGTCTTGACGATGTCTTCGATCTGGGCCAGGAACCACGGATCGATGGCGGTTTCGGCATGCACTTCTTCCAGCGACATGCCCAGGCGGAATGCATCGCCCACGTACCAGATGCGGTCCGGGCCGGCTTCGCCGATTTCCTCGATCACTTCGTCGCGGTCGGTCGACTTCTCGTCCAGGCCGTCCACGCCCACTTCCAGGCCGCGCAGCGCCTTCTGGAACGATTCCTGGAACGTACGGCCCATGGCCATCACCTCGCCCACCGACTTCATCTGGGTGGTCAGGTGGCTGTCGGCCTGCGGGAACTTCTCGAACGCGAAACGCGGCACCTTGGTGACCACGTAGTCGATCGACGGCTCGAACGACGCCGGGGTCTGGCCGCCGGTGATTTCGTTCTTGAGCTCGTCCAGCGTGTAGCCCACGGCCAGCTTGGCCGCGACCTTGGCGATCGGGAAACCCGTGGCCTTCGAGGCCAGCGCCGACGAACGCGACACACGCGGGTTCATTTCGATCACGATCATCCGGCCATCGACAGGATTGATCGAGAACTGCACGTTCGAGCCGCCGGTGTCCACGCCGATCTCGCGCAGCACCGCCAGCGAGGCGTTACGCAGGATCTGGTATTCCTTGTCGGTCAGCGTTTGGGCCGGGGCCACCGTGATCGAGTCGCCGGTGTGGATACCCATCGGGTCCAGGTTTTCGATCGAGCAGATGATGATGCAGTTGTCCGCGCGGTCGCGAACCACTTCCATCTCGTATTCCTTCCAGCCGAGCAGCGATTCTTCGATCAGCAGCTCGCGCGTGGGCGACAGGTCCAGGCCGCGCTTGCAGATCTCTTCGAACTCTTCGCGGTTGTACGCGATGCCGCCGCCGGTGCCGCCGAGCGTGAACGACGGGCGGATCACGATCGGGTAGCCGGCGGAGCCGGTTTCCTGGGCGATGCGCGATTGCACGGCCACGGCTTCGTCCATCGAGTGGGCGATGCCGGACTTGGCCGAACCGAGACCGATCTTGGTCATCGCGTCCTTGAACTTCTGGCGGTCCTCGGCCTTGTCGATCGCCTCGGGCGACGCGCCAATCAGTTCCACCTTGTACTTGTCCAGCACGCCATGGCGATGCAGGTCCAGCGCGCAGTTCAGCGCGGTCTGGCCGCCCATGGTCGGCAGGATGGCATCGGGGCGCTCCTTCTCGATGATGCGCTCGACCACTTCCCAGGTGATGGGCTCGATGTAGGTCACGTCGGCCGTGTTCGGGTCCGTCATGATGGTCGCCGGGTTCGAGTTGACCAGGATGACCTTGAAGCCTTCCTCGCGCAGCGCCTTGCAGGCCTGTGCGCCGGAGTAGTCGAATTCACACGCCTGGCCGATGATGATCGGGCCGGCGCCGATGATAAGGATGCTCTTGATGTCTGTGCGCTTTGGCATTGCACGCTCTCTTTATTGGCCGGCCGCGCAGGTTCCGCGCGGCCGTACCGGAATCAGGTTTTGACCGTCAGCCCAGGGTGGCCGTGGCCAGCTTGGCGCCGAAGCCGATGAACATGGCCCCGACCCCGCTCGACATGCCTGCGGACAGGCGACGGCGGCGGCGGAACGCATCGGCCAGCTTCGCGCCCACGAAAATGATCGTGGTCAGGTACGCGAAGCTGCAGATCTGGCAGACCAGGCCCAGCGCCACGAACGACAGCGCCGGATACGCGAACTGCGGGTCGACGAACTGGATGAAGAACGAGATGAAGAACAGGATGGCCTTCGGGTTCAGCAGGCTGATGACCAGTGCCTTGGTGAACGGGTTCGCGGACCGGTCCACCGCCACTGGCGCATCCGCCTGGCTGGCCGCAGCCACGGCGGGCTTCGACCAGTTGCGCACGGCACCGCGCAGCATCTGAAAGCCGATCCACGCCAGGTAGGCAGCACCCACGTACTTGACCACGTGGAACAGCGCCGGGCTGGCCTTGAGCAGCGAAGCCACGCCCGCGGCCGACAGCACCATCAGGATCGCATCGCCCACGAACACGCCGCAGGCGCCCTTGTACCCGGCACGCACGCCGCGCTGGGCCGCCACCGACAGCACATACATCGAGTTCGGCCCCGGCAGCAGCACGATGAAGATCGTGCCGAGCACATAGGTCCAGAAATCGGTGATACCGAAGCTGGCATGCATGAATTCGGTCATGGACGGATCCCGTTCAATGTTTCTCGTTCTCGCCGGCCGCTTCAGGCAGCCTGCTTGGCGCGGGCGTCCTGCATCAGCTTCGTGAAGCGGTCGAACAGGTACGCGATGTCATGCGGACCCGGCGATGCCTCGGGGTGACCCTGGAAGCAGAAGGCAGGTTTGTCGGTCAGCGCGAAGCCTTGCAGCGTGCCGTCGAACAGCGACGTATGCGTCACACGCGCGTTGGCCGGCAGCGTCGAGGCGTCCACGGCGAAACCGTGGTTCTGCGACGTGATCACCACGCGGCCATCGTCATGATCCTTGACCGGATGGTTGGCGCCATGGTGGCCCGTGCTCATCTTGAGCGTCTTCGCGCCAACAGCCAGCGCCATGATCTGGTGACCTAGGCAGATGCCGAACGTGGGGATGCCGCGGGCGATGAACTCGCGCGTGGCCGCAATCGCGTAGTCGCAAGGCTCGGGGTCGCCGGGGCCGTTCGACAGGAAGATGCCGTCCGGATTCAGCGCCAGGGCGTCGGCCGCGCTGGCTTGCGCCGGCAGCACGGTCACCTTGCAGCCGCGCTCGGCCAGCATGCGCAGGATGTTGAACTTGACGCCGTAGTCAAAAGCCACCACGTGGAACTGGGGCTTGTCCTGACGGCCGTAGCCCTCGCCGAGCTTCCACTCGGTCTGGGTCCACTCGTACGGTTCCTTGACGGACACGACCTTGGCCAGGTCCATGCCGGCCAGGCCCGGGAACGAGCGTGCCAGGTCGATGGCCTTCTGGACGTTGTCCTCGCCGGCGAGAATGCAGCCGTTCTGGGCGCCCTTCTCGCGGAGGATACGGGTCAGCTTGCGGGTATCGATGCCCGCGATCGCCACGACCTTTTCCTGCTTCAGGTAGTGGGCTAGCGTGTGTTCCTTGCGGAAATTCGATGCCAGAAGCGGCAGATCCTTGATGATCAGGCCGGCGGCATGGACTTTCGTGGCTTCTACATCCTCAGGATTGACGCCGTAATTGCCGATATGCGGATACGTCAGCGTGACGATCTGCCGGGAATAGCTGGGGTCGGTGAGGATTTCCTGATAACCGGTGATAGCGGTGTTGAACACCACTTCGCCGATCGTATGGCCGGAAGCGCCGATGGAATAGCCACGAAAGACCGTGCCGTCTGCAAGCGCGAGGATGGCGGACGGAAAAGACGGTAACACGGGTAGGCTCCTGCTGGACTCACCCCGTGACCGACCTGCTCAACGCCTCGTGCCCGTGCGCGGCCCATTGAAGGACCGGCTCAACGCGTGGCTGTTTCATCACTTTTGTGCAGTGCATGAAAAACCCGCGCAAACAGGGCGGCGGAAGGTGGAATACGGTAGGCGCTAGGGTGAAGGGTTCTGAAAGCGAAACTTTCGAATTATATCCCGCCGCACCCAATTTCTCAAGTATTCAAGAACTTACGATGGACAGGAGGCCGGGAGACTTATTTGTCATGCCGCCCGGCGCCCGGCCCTCTGCCTTCCATCACCTTCCGTCCATTTACATTCGCACAACAATTCAGGTGGCGGCCGGCACCACCGCCGTGACCTCGATCTCCACCTTGGCGCGCGGCTCCACGAGGTCGGCCACCTCCACGGCGGTCATGGCCGGGAAATGCCGGCCAACGATGTCGCGATAGTGCTGGCCGATGGCCTTGTAGGCGCCCACGTATTCGGCCTTGTCCTTCACATACCAGGTCATGCGCGCGATGTGCTCCGGACCCGCCCCGCCCTGCGCCAGCACGGCCACGATATTGCGCAGCGTCTGCGCCACCTGCAGCGCGAAGTCGTCGGTCTCGAATTCGCATTGGCCGTTCCAGCCGATCTGGCCACCCACGAAGATCAGGCGGCTGCCCACCTGCATCTCGGCCATGATGCCGTTGGCGTAGCCCTTGGGCGGCGCCCAGTCGGGCGGTTGCAGTGTCTTCAGCATGATGTCGGTTCCTTAGTCTGTTCTGCGTGTTCTGTCTGTTCTGTCTTGTCGGTGTGCGGTTCAGGCGGCCGGTGCCAGGTAGCGCCCCATCGCGGTGCGCACGGCGTCCGGCAGCGGCTGCGAGGTCATCGAGCGCGTATCCACGCACACCAGCCGCTGGGTGATCGCCATGCGGATGTCGCCGTCCGGGCCCGCAAAGCGGATCGCCACGGCAAAGCTGCTGCGGCCCACATGCGTGACGCGCAGTTCGCGCGTCAGTTGCTCGCCCAGCCGGCTCGGCGCCTCGAAGAGGCATTGCAGCTCGGCCGTGGGAATGCCCGCGTGCCCCGTGCCGTGCATCGCGTCGAACGGCCAGTCGAGTCCCTCAGCAAACCAGTCCTCGATGAAGTCGTTCAGCATTTCGAAGTAGCGCGGATAAAAGACGATGCCGGCGGCGTCGCAATGCTTGAAACGGATGCGCACGTGATTGCGGAATACCTCGCTCATCGCCGCACGGCCTCCGCCTCGCCCGGAGCTTCGGCGCCAACCTCGTTGGCCATCTGGCGCAGCCGGAAGCGCTGCAGCTTGCCCGTCTCGGTACGCGGCAGCACGGTCACGAACTCGATGCGGCGCGGGTACTTGTACGGCGCGATTTCGCGCTTGCAGTAGTCCTGCAGCGCGGTGCGCGTGGCCTCGTCGGCCACCACGCCGGGGCGCAGCACCACGTAGGCCGTGACCACCTGGCCGCGCTCGACGTCGGCAGCGCCCACCACACCGCACTCGGCCACGGACGGGTGCTTCATCAGCGTGCCCTCCACCTCGGGGCCGGCGATGTTGTAGCCGGCCGAGATGATCATGTCGTCGGAGCGCGCCTGGTAGAAGTAATAGCCGTCCTCATCGGCCATGAACGTGTCTCCGGGCAGGTTCCAGCCGTCCCGCACGTACGACGCCTGGCGCGGGTCGTCGAGGTAGCGGCAGCCAGTGGGGCCGCGCACCGCGAGCTTGCCCACCGTGCCCGGCGGCACCGGCTGCATGTTGTCGTCGACGATGCGTGCCTCGTAGCCCGGCACCACGCGGCCCACGGCACCCGGGCGTACCTCGGCGCCGGCGCTGGACACGAAGATGTGCATCATCTCGGTGCCGCCCAGCCCGTCGGTCATCTCGATGCCGGTGGCGGCCTTCCATGCCTGCCGCGTGGCATCCGGCAGCGCCTCGCCAGCGGACACGCTCTTCTTCAGGCTGCCGATATCGAAATTGCCGGCCAGCGTGGCCATCTGCCGGTAGAACGTCGGCGCCGTGAACACCACGGTGGCGCGGTGATCCTGGATCAGCTTGAGTAGCGTTTCCGGCGTGAGCTTTTCGGCCAGCGCCGTGCTGGCGCCGATGCGCAGCGGAAAGCAGAGCATGCCGCCCAGCCCGAACGTGAACGCGATCGGCGGCGTGCCGCAAAAAACGTCGTCCGGCGTGGGCTTCAACACGTGGCGCGGGAACAGGTCGCACATCGCCAGCACATCGCGGTGAAAATGCACAGTGCCCTTGGGCTGGCCCGTGGTGCCGCTGGTGAACGCGATCAGGCAGATATCGTCGGCGGCGGTGTCGCAGGCCGTGAAGGTATCGGGCTTGCCTACCATCGCCGTCTCCAGCGCATCGGCGCCGGTGCCGTTGAAGTACCGCACCGTGGACAGCGTCGGGCAGTGGTGCTCGCTGCCGGCGTTCATGTTCGCCTCAAGCTCCTGGCGCAGCCGCGTATCGCACAGCGCCGCCGTGACCTGCGCCTTGTCGATGATCTGGCGCAGCTCCTTGGCGCGCAGCAGCGGCATCGTTGGCACGGCGATCAGCCCCGCCTTGACCGTCGCCAGCCAGCTTGCCGCCATCATCAGGTTGTTCGGCCCGCGCAGCAGCACACGGTTGCCCGGCACCAGCTTCATGTCCTCCACCAGCACATGGGCGATACGATTGACCAGCGCGGCCAGCGCCGCGTAGGTCACCGTGGCAATGCGGCCATCGCGTTCGTGCCGCACGGCTACGCGCTCGCCCTTGCCTTCGCGCACGTGCCGGTCCACCAGTTCGACGGCCGCATTCAGCCGCGCGGGGTAGCGCGTGTCGTCGTTGAACTGGAATCGCGGCCACGCCTCGGGCGGCGGCAGCCTGTCCTGCGCGAAGGTGTCGACGTGCGCGGTGGCGACACTAGGGGCGACATTCGGGGCGACCATGTTTGTCTCCTGTTTGGAATCGGGTCCGTCAGACCTGGCGACCGGCTAGCGTCTCGCGCGCGATGATCAGCTTCTGTACCTCGGTGGCGCCTTCGTAGATACGCAGCGACCGGATCTCGCGGTACAGGCATTCCACACGCGTGCCCACCTTGACGCCCAGGCCGCCAAAGATCTGCACGGCACGGTCGATCACCTGCTGCGCGTTCTCGGTGGCCACCATCTTGGCCATTGCCGCCTCGCGCGTGGTGCGCTGCTGCCGCACGTCGCGCAGCCAGGCGGCGCGGTAGGTCAGCAACGCGGCCGCGTCGATGGCCGTCGCCATGTCGCCGATGGCCGCCTGGGTCAGTTGCAGGTCGGCCAGTACGCCGCCGAACATCGGGCGCGACGTGGCGCGGGCCAGCGCGTCGTCCAGCGCAGCACGGCCAAAGCCCAACGCTGCCGCAGCTACCGAGGCGCGGAAGATGTCCAGCGTCATCATCGCCACCTTGAAGCCCTGCCCTGCGTCGCCGAGCCGGTTGCCCACCGGCACGCGGCAGCCGTCGAACCGCAGCGTGGCCAGCGGATGGGGCGCGATCACGTCGATGCGTTCGGCGATGGTCAGTCCGGGCGTATCGGCGTCCACCACGAACGCGGTGATGCCGCGTGCGCCGGGCGCCTCGCCGGTGCGTGCGAACACGCAGTAGAAATCTGCGATGCCGCCGTTCGAGATCCAGGTCTTGGCGCCGTCCAGCACGTAGTGGCTGCCGTCGTCAGAGAGCCGCGCGCTGCACTGCATCGCCGCCACGTCCGAACCAGCCTCGGGCTCGGACAATGCGAATGCGGCGATGGCCTCGCCCCGGGCCACGCGCGGCAGGTAGCGCTCGCGTACGGCGTCGCTGCCGGCCAGCGTGATGGCGCCCGAACCCAGCCCCTGCATCGCGAATGCAAAGTCGGCCAGGCCATCGTGGCGGGCCAGCGTTTCGCGCAACACGCACAGCGCACGTGAATCCAGTGCAGGCAGCGCGCCGCCGTAGGCCGCCGGCACGCAGTAGCGCAGCCAGCCGACCTGGCCTAATTGGCGTACCAACGCGCGGCATGCGGCGTCGGCATCGTGGTGATCGATATCGCGCAGCGCTTCACCGCACCAGGCGTCGAGTTTCGATTCCAGCTCACGGTGGGTGTCGTCGAAGAACGGCAGGTCGAGATAGGTCTTGTCGCTCATGCGGGCTCCTCAGTCGCCTTCGAACACGGGTTTCTGTTTGGCGACGAACGCGTCGTAGGCGCGCCGGAAATCGCGGGTCTGCATGCAGATGGCCTGCGCCTCGGCTTCGGCCTCGATGGCTTCGTCCACGCCCATGTTCCATTCCTGATGCAGCAGCTTCTTGGTCACGCCATGCGCGAATGTCGGGCCGGCCGCGATCTGCGCCGCCAGCGCCTGCGCTTCGGCCAGCACCGCGTCGGACGGGTGCAGTGCGTTGAAGAAGCCCCATTGCAGCCCTTCTTCCCCGCTCATCGAGCGGCCCGTGTAGAGCAGTTCGCTGGCACGGCCCTGCCCGATCATGCGCGGCAGCAGCGTGCAGGCGCCCATATCGGCACCGGCCAGGCCCACGCGCACGAACAGGAAGGCGGTCTTGGCCTGGGCCGTACCCAACCGCATGTCGGAAGCCAGCGCCATCATCGCGCCCGCGCCGGCGCAGATACCGCCCACTGCGCTGATCACTGGCTGCGGGCATGCACGCATCGCCTTGACCAGATCGCCTGTCATGCGCGTGAAGTCGAGCAGTTCGGGCATGGACATGCGCGTCAGCGGCCCGATGATCTCGTGCACGTCGCCACCCGAGCAGTAGTTGCCGCCCGCTCCGGTAATCACCACGGTCTTGATGTCCGTGGCGTAGCACAGCGCGCGGAACAGGTCGCGCAGTTCGGCATAGGAATCGAACGTCAGCGGATTCTTGCGCTCGGGCCGGTTCAGCGTAATCGTGGCCACTTTGCCGTCGGCCGACACGGACCACAGGAAGTGCTTCGGCTGGTAGTCGGCAAACGCGCGCTTGTGGTGGCGCATGTCCAGGGCGATGTCGGTCATTGATTGTCTCGTTGGTGCTTGTCTTTGTTGGTGACTCCCCTCTCCCGCATGGCGGGAGAGGGGAGCAAAAACTGGGTGGTGGAATCACCGCTGCGTCTACTTCCACTTCTGTCTCTACTCCCCTCTCCCGCATGGCGGGAGAGGGGTTGGGGGTGAGGGCTTGAGGTTCTGCTTGCCGAACACGTCGCAGGTTGCACCGCTGGCCCTCTCCCCCAGCCCCTCTCCCGCAACGCGGGAGAGGGGAGCAAACCGGCGCGGGGAGCTAACCGAACTGGATAACGACTTACCCCGCCATTACCTCGCCCCCCGCCACCGGAATTGCCTGCCCGGTAATCGCCGATGACGACGGCCGGCACAGCCACGCCACGGCATCAGCCACTTCTTCCGGCTGCACCAGCCGCTTCTGCGGGTTGCGTGCCGCCAGTTCCGCGCGTGCCTGATCCTCGGTGCGGCCGGTCTTGCCGACGATATTGGCCACCGCGTCGCGCACGATGTCGGTTTCGGTGTAGCCGGGGCATACCGCGTTGACCGTGATGCCCTTGGCGGCCACCTCCAGTGCCAGCGCGCGGGTCAGGCCGATCACGCCGTGCTTGGCCGCGCAGTAGGCGCTGACGTAGCCATAGCCGATCAGCCCGGCCGTGCTCGCCACGTTGACGATGCGGCCCCAGCCCTGCTCCAGCATCGCCGGCAACACCGCCTGCGTGCACAGGAACGTGCCGGTCAGGTTCACGTCGAGCATGCGCTGCCACAGCGCCAGGTCGGTCTTGCCGAACGGTGCGCTGTGCGCCTGCCCGGCGTTGTTCACCAGCAGCGTGACCGGCCCGCGCTCGCCGTTGGCACGCGCCACGGCCGCCGACACCTGGTCGGCATCGGTGATGTCGGCGGTCACCGCGCCCAGCGCCGCGCCGTCTGCGGCCAGCGGCTCCAGCGCCTGCATCGCGGCGTCGAGCACCGTGCAGTCGCGGCCCAGCAGCGTCACGCTGGCGCCCTCCTCCAGCAACCGGCGCGCCACGGCGGCGCCGATGCCACGTCCACCGCCGGTGACCAGCGCATGGCGTCCCTGCAGCGTCATCGCCATGGCTACTTCCCCGGTTGCTGCGCGTACGATGTCGCACGCGCAAGATTGGTTTCGAGCTGCCGCTTGCCGGCCACGTACTGCTTCGGCCACGTGACGTCGCGGAAGCCGAGTCTCGCCGCCTCGTGCAGCGTCCATGCCGGATCGGCCAGATGCGGCCGGGCAATCGCGCACAGGTCGGCCCGGCCCGCCGCGACGATGCTGTCGACGTGATCGGCCTCGAAAATGGCGCCCACCGCGATGGTCGGGATGCCAGCCTCGTTGCGGATGCGGTCGGCGAACGGCGTCTGGTACATCCGGCCATAGACCGGCGCCTGGTCGGGGCTCACCTGGCCCGACGAGCAGTCGATCATGTCCGCGCCGGCGGCCTTGAACGCGCGAGCAATCTCCACGGCGTCGTCAGCCGTGATGCCGCCCTCCACCCAGTCGTGGGCCGAGATCCGCACCGACATCGGCTTGTCCTGCGGCCACACGGCACGCACTGCTGCAAAGACTTCCAGCGGGAACCGCAGCCGGTTGGCCAGCGTGCCACCGTAGTCGTCGGTGCGCTGGTTGGTCAGCGGCGAGATAAAGCTGGAGAGCAGGTAGCCGTGCGCGCAGTGCAGTTCCAGCCAGTCAAAGTCGGCCTGCGCCGCGCGCTGCGCGTTGGCCACGAAGTCGTCGCGCACGCGGTCCATGTCGGCGCGGGTCATTTCACGCGGCACCTGCGAGATGCCGGGCATGTACGGCAGCGCCGACGCCGATTCGAGCGGCCAGTTGCCGTCTTCCAGCGGATGGTCCATCTTCTGCCAGCCAAGCTGCGTGGAGCCCTTGCGCCCGGCGTGGCCAAGCTGCATGGCGATCTTTGCGTCGCCGTTGGCGTGCACGAAGTCGACAATGTGCTTCCAGGCGTCGCGCTGGGTGTCGTTCCAGAGCCCCGGGCATCCCGGCGTGATGCGCGCATCGGGCGACACGCAGGTCATCTCGGCCACCACCATGCCGGCGCCGCCCATGGCCCGCGAGCCCAGGTGCACCAGGTGGAAGTCGCCGGGCACGCCGTCGACCGCCGAATACATCGCCATCGGGCTCACGATCACGCGGTTCTTCAGCGTCACGCCGCGTACGGTGTAGGGCGTGAACATGGGAGGGAGCGCCGCGTCGCCGGATGTCGCACGCAGCTTCAGCGTCTCCGGCGGCACGCCGGCCTGCGTGGCCAGCCATTGCTCGAAGCCATCGACGTAGCCAGCGTCGCGCACCCGCAGGTTCTCGTGCGAGATGCGCTGCGAGCGCGTCAGCAGCGAATAGGCGAACTGCTCGGGCGCCATGCCGGTGTAGCGCTCGACGTTCTCGAACCATTCCGTGGAATTGCGCGCGGCGTTCTGGATCTTCAGCACCTCCACGCTGCGCGTGGCCTCGTAGCGCGTCAGCGCATCGGGCAGGCCGTCCACGCCAGCCGCGCGCTGCGCGCCGATCTCGTTGGCCAGGTCGATCGCGTCCTCCAGCGCCAGCTTGGTGCCGGAACCGATCGAGAAGTGCGCGGTGTGGGCGGCGTCGCCCATCAGCACCACGGGCACCCGGCGACCGTCCGCCAGCGTGTTCCAGTGCACCCAGCAATGGCAGATCACGCGCGGAAAGCGGATCCAGCTTGCCGAACCGCGCAGGTGCGTGGCGTTGGTGATGAGCTTGTGGCCATCCAGATGCCGCGCGAACAGCTTTTCGCAGAACGCGATGCCGTCTTCCTGGCTCATCTGCTCGATGCCGGCGGCGCGCCAGACCGGCTCGGGGGCTTCGACGATGAACGTCGACGTGCTGTCGTCAAATCGGTAGGCATGCGCCTGGAACCAACCGTGCTCGGTCTTTTCGAACGCGAACGTGAACGCGTCAAACAGCTTGTGCGTGCCCAGCCAGACAAAGCGGCACTGGCGGGTGTCGATATCGGGCGCGAAGGTCTCGGCGTAGCGCGTGCGGACGCGGCTGTTGATGCCGTCGGACGCAATGACCAGGTCGGCGTTGTACTGCTGCGCCAGCGCCTGATCGTCGGACACGTCGGTCTCGAACACCAGCCGTACGCCCAGCGCCTCGCAGCGAGCCTGCAGGATGTTGAGCAGCCTCTTGCGGCCGATGCCGATAAACCCGTGGCCACCCGAGCGGATCGTGCGTCCGCCAATATGGATGTCGATATCGTCCCAGTGATTGAACGCGGCGTTGATCTCGGCCGCGCTGACCGGGTCGGCCTGCTTCAGGTTTTCAAGCGTGGCGTCCGAGAACACCACGCCCCAGCCAAATGTGTCGTAGGGACGGTTACGCTCCACCACCACCACATCGTTGGACGGGTCCTGCAGCTTCATCAGCAGGCCAAAGTACAGCCCGGACGGGCCGCCACCAATACAGAGCACGCGCATCTGACAGTCTCCTGCACGACACCGGCACGCAGCCCATGTCGCTCTACATCAGGGTTAAATATTTTATGCTTAAAATATTAGAGCGCTGGACGGGCGCTGGCAAGAGGAATTTTAGGTCCGGGCCGATGCGCTTCCCTCCCCGGCAATACTCGAAAATTAGCCGAGAAGGGAAGATATCGTCACATGAGGTCATCCCAGCGCGGTTTTGACCTGATCCAGCGCCGTCGGATCCTCGATGGTCGTCAGGTCGCCTGGATCACGTCCTTCGGCCACGGCCTGGATGGCGCGTCGCAGCAACTTGCCCGAGCGGGTCTTGGGCAGCGCATTGACAAAGAACACGCGGGCCGGCCGCGCCACCGCGCCCAGTTGCTGCTCCACGGTCTTCATCAGCTCGCCCTCGAAGGCCATGCGGTCGGCGTCGGTGCCGGTACGGCTGGCGTCGCGGGCGATGCAGAAGCCCAGCGCCACCTGCCCTTTCAGCGCGTCCTGCACGCCCACCACGGCCACTTCGGCCACGCCCGGATGCGACGACAGGCTTTCCTCGATCTCGCGCGTGCCCAGCCGGTGGCCCGCCACGTTGATCACGTCGTCGGTGCGCCCAAGGATAAAGATATAGCCATCGGCATCGCGTACGCCCCAGTCGAACGTCGAATAGCACTGGCGATTCGGCACCGCCGACCAGTACGTGCGTACAAAGCGGTCGTCGTCGCCCCAGACCGTGGTCATGCAGCCGGGCGGCAGCGGATAGTCGATGGCCACCACGCCCTTCTGGTTCGGCTGGCACTCTTCGCCAGTCACCTCGTCGACGATGCGCAGGTCGTAGCCATAGGCCGGCACGCCGGGCGATCCCAGCTTGGCGGGCAGCGCTTCCACGCCGCGCTGGATGGCGATGATCGGCCAGCCCGATTCGGTCTGCCAGTAGTTGTCGACCACGGGCTTGCCGATGCCGTCCTGGATCCAGCGCGCGGTCGGCTCGTCCAGCGGCTCGCCGGCCAGGAACAGCAGCCGCAGGCTGGACAGGTCGTGGCGCCGCAGCAGCGCCGGGTCCTGCTTCTTGAGCACGCGGATGGCCGTAGGCGCGCTGAACATGATGTTCACGCCATGCCGCTCCACGATGCGCCAGAGAATGCCGCCGTCCGGGCGGATCGGCGTGCCCTCGTACATCACCGTCGTCATGCCGGCCAGCAAGGGCGCGTAGACGATATAGCTGTGCCCCACCACCCAGCCCACATCCGATGCCGTGAACATGGTGTCGCCAGGCTTGCCGCAGAAGATGTACTCCATCGACGTGGCCAGCGCCACCGCATAGCCGCCGGTATCGCGCTGCACGCCCTTGGGCTTGCCGGTGGTACCCGAGGTGTAGAGCACATACGACGGCTCACTCGATTCCAGCCAGACGCACGGCACCTGCTGCCCGGCCACCTTGTCGCGCCAGGCGGCGTAGTCTTCGTCGCGGCCCGCCGTGCGCGGCATGTCGGCCAGTTGACGGTCCACCAGCAGCACCTTGTCGGGATGATGGCCGGCAAGCCGGATCGCTTCGTCCAGCAGCGGCTTGTAGGGCACCACCTTGCCCGCACGCGATCCCGCGTCGGCGCTGACGATCACCTTCGGCCGGGCATCGTCGATGCGCGCGGCCAGGCTGACCGATGCAAACCCGCCAAACACCACCGAATGCACGGCCCCGATGCGGGTGCACGCCAGCATCGCGAACATCGCCTCGGGAATCATCGGCATGTAGACCAGCACGCGGTCGCCGCGCTGCACGCCCAGCGCCTGCAGCGTGGCCGCCATGCGGCTCACTTCGTCATGCAATTCACGGTACGTGTAGATGCGCTCGCTATCGGTTTCGGTCGACACGTAGACCAGCGCGCGCTGGTCGGCCCGTTCGGGCAAGTGCCGGTCGATGGCGTTGTGGCAGATATTGGTGTGCCCGCCGACGAACCAGCGGGCAAACGGTGGATGGCTGTCGTCGAGCACGCGCTCGAACGGGGTTTCCCAGTGGATCCGCGCGGCCTGTTCGGCCCAGAATCCGGCCTTGTCAGACAGGGAACGCGCGTGCAGGGCACGGCTTGCCGTCATGATGTGTCTCCTCCGCTTTGTCGTTTGAATCGTGAATGCGGTGCGGATGGCGACGGCCTGCCGGTGGCGATGTACTGCGTCCCGCGTCGGGCGATTGCAACTAGCTATTGGGACTAGTTATTGCATCGCGCGGGGTCCTGCATCACCTGGGCACGAATGCCGGCCATCTCTTTTGGAGAATCTACCATGACCGCATCGAGACCCAGCCGTTTGGCCTCGCAATAGGCGGCAATGTCGTTGACGCCAAACGCCACAAGGTTGGCGCGCGTCTTTTCGCGATAGCAGCGCACGGAATCCTTGGTCCAGAACACCGCGCGCACCGCCGAGCGCCCCTCCCCCAGGGTGAACTGCTCCACCACCTCCACGTTGCGTCGCAATTCGAATCCGGCCCACGCGCCCGAGGCGGGCAGTGCGCCGCAGGTCTGGCCCAGCGTGGCGCCCACCAGCCGGTTGCGCGTGGCATCGCGCGACTCGAACAGGCGCGCCCGGGGCCACGCCGCGAACGTGCGCTGGAATTCCGCGTCGGTCGAATAGATCAGTACGCGCCCCCAGGCGTTCTCGGCGGTCAGCAACTGGGCCACGGCCACGGTCAGCGGCTCCGCCGGCGTCGACTTCATGTCGAGCACGACGGGTATATCAACCGGAATCGCCCGCAAGGCATCGCGCAGCGTGGGAATCCCGACTGGCCGGCTTCGATAGGGATAGTGCTTGATGCCGCCCGGACCGGTCTCGGCGAAATTCCATCCGGCATTGA
This sequence comes from Cupriavidus pauculus, assembly GCF_022179805.1. Classification (GTDB taxonomy): domain Bacteria; phylum Pseudomonadota; class Gammaproteobacteria; order Burkholderiales; family Burkholderiaceae; genus Cupriavidus; species Cupriavidus pauculus_E. The sequence goes on from NZ_BPUO01000006.1 coordinate 467,890, forward strand.
GCTGGGCCAGCGCAGCGGCTGACCAGTCGGCCACCCTGCCGCTGCCGTTGGTCAGCGCGCCCAGCGACGCGGGCCGGTACAGCACCGGCTCGCCGTCAGCACTGAGCTGGACCGACAGCCACATCATGTCCACCTGCCGCGCCAGCGCGGCTTCGATGGCGACCAGTGTGTTTTCTGGACGATCGGCGGTGCCGCCGCGATGGGCGATCAGTTTCGGGACGGGGAATGAGGCATTGGCGGCGGCATCGGCGTCGCTGCGCACGGTATCGCACGCGGCGCCCATGCATGCCGCGACGAGCGGCAATCCGCAGAGCGTTCTGAGAAGGGACATCGGCAAAGGAGGCACCAGACGGGAAGGTGCCACTTTGACCGGGCCATGCCACTGCAGTCGTTGACGGCTGTCAACGCAAACGGAAAGGCAAAAGAGGAGGCGGGAGATCAGTCGCCGCCCCGGCGCCAGGCGCGGGGCGGAACATCGTAGATCAGCGAGACTGGCTCTTGCCAGCCTTGGCGGAAGTGGTCGACTTGGCTGGCGCCGGCTTGCCGGAGGGCTTGGCGGCGCCCTTGTGCGGCGCGGCTTCCACCACCACACGCTTGCGCGGCTCGGCCTTGTCGGCTTTCGACGCCTTGGAGACCGGCGCCTTGTCAGACTTGGCGGCAACGGTCTTGCCGCGCGACTTGCCATGGGCGGCGCCACGCACGGGTGTATCGTCGCCGTCGTCGCCACGCTCGGCGCGCGCTGCGGCAGCCGAATTGGGCCGCAGCATCAGCACCAGGCTTTGCCCGGCCACGAGCTTGCTGCCCGACAGCTTGTTCCACGACTGCACCTGGTGCGTCGACACCCCATAACGGCGCGCCACCGACGACACGGTGTCCTTGCGGCCCGCCTTGACCACCACGCGCCGGGCGTCGGGTACATCGGGCTCGACGGCCAGCATCGCGGTGTCCACCAGCGACGCGCTGATGTCCTGGTCGTGGCGTTCCGTGCGCGGAATCATCACCGTCGATCCGGCCTTCAGCCGCATGCCCTTGGGAATGCGATTGATCTCGCGCAGCGTGTCGGCATCGACATTGAGCCGTGCGGCCAGTGCTTCCACGCGCTCGCGGCTGTCCACGGTCATGGCCGTCCACGTGGAAAGCCCGCCCCGGTACGTATTGAGGTTGTACTGGAAGCGCTCGGCGTTATCGAACGGCAGCAGGATCTGCGGATTCGCCGCACCCAGGATCACGGGCCGGTTGAACGACGGGTTCAGCGCCTTGAATTCGTCCAGCGGCATGTTGGCCAGCTTGGCCGCCAGCGCCACATCGATATCGCGCGACGTGGTGACCGTCACGAAATACGGGTGGTCCGGAATCTCGGGCAGCCGTACGCCATACGCGGCCGGGTTGGCGATGATGTTCTTCACCGCCTGCAGCTTCGGCACGTAATAGCGCGTCTCGTTCGGCATGGTCAGGCTGGCGTAGTCCGTGGGCAGCCCGCGCGCCTGGTTGCGCGCGATGGCGCGCGACACGGCGCCCTCGCCCCAGTTGTACGCGGCCAGCGCCAGGTGCCAGTCGCCAAACATGTCATAGAGCCGCGACAGGTAGTCGAGCGCGGCGTCGGTGGACGCCAGCACATCGCGCCGCTCGTCGCGGAACATGTTCTGCTTGAGGTTGTAGGACTTGCCCGTGCTGGGGATGAACTGCCACATCCCGGCCGCCTTGGCCGTGGACTCCGCCTGGGGGTTGAACGCGCTCTCCACGAACGGCAGCAGGGCCAGCTCGGTCGGCATGTTGCGGCGCTCCAGCTCCTCCACGATGTGGTAGAGGTAGCGGCTCGACCGCCCCACCATCCGCTCCATATAGTCAGGCCGCGCCGCGTACCACTGCGTGCGGTCATCGACCAGCGTGCCCTCCAGGTCCGGCATCGCAAAACCCTTGCGGATGCGTCCCCAGATATCGCTGGACGGGCCGCGCAGCCAGTCCACGCTGGTCTGGTCGACGTTGACGACGGTGCTGCTGGAGCGCATGCCGGGCTTGCCGGTGCTGTTCAGGGTGTTGAGCGGGTCCTTGGGAGAACCGGCTTCCAGGGCGGTCGGCGTGCCGGACATCTCGCCGGCGGGCGGTGTGGGTGTGCTGGCGCAGGCTGCAAGCAGCGCGGCACACGCAACTACCGCCAGAAATCGACCAAATCTCATTAATTTCTCTGAAAGTGACGCCAAAAATTTCGCCTGATCCTATGGAAAAGGTGGGTTGGCGTCAATGAGATTTTCCCCAAGATGCAATTTGGACATCATGCGCTACCTGGCGGGCGCTCCACGGCTCCCGCCTGGCTCGAAACGTCTGAAATGTATCAGCGGAAGTTGTCCTTCCAGCCGCGCAAGGCGCCGAAAGCCGCGGCATCGCTGCTGACGTCGCCACCCTGGGCCTGCACCGCGTGGCGCACCGCCGGCTCGCGCGAGCGCAGGAACGGATTGACTGCGCGCTCATGGGCCACGGTGGTGGGCACGGTCGGGGTATCGGCCTGGCGCAGCGCATCTACCCGATCGGACCAGGCCGACAGGTCGGCATTGCCGGGCTCCACGGCCTGGGCAAAGCGGACATTGCTGCGCGTATATTCATGGGCGCAGTAGACCCGGGTGTCGCCCGGCAGGGCTGCCAGCTTGTCCAGCGACGCCAGCATCTGGGCGGGCGAGCCCTCGAACAGGCGCCCGCAGCCGCTGGCAAACAGGGTATCGCCGCAGAACACCACGTGGCCGGCCCCGGGCAGGTCGCCGGCATAGGCGACGTGCCCGGCGGTGTGGCCCGGCACATCGATTACCCGGAAGCTGGTGGCCGGGTGCGCCAGCGTCACGATGTCGCCCTCGCGCACGGCCTGGGTGCGGTGCCCGATGCGCTCGCCGGCGGGGCCGATGACCGGCATCGGGGTGCCGTCGGGGCCGGCCGGATGCGCCTCCAGCAGATCGGATACGCCACCCTGGTGATCGCCATGGTGATGGGTGATTACAATAGCGCCCAGTGCCAGCCCGCGTTGCGCCAGAAAGCGCTCCACGGGCTCGGCCTCGCCTGGATCCACCACGGCGGCGCATTGGCCGTCGTGGATGGCCCAGATATAGTTGTCCTGAAAGGCGGGGATCGGCTCCACTTTCAACATGTGTGCTCCTTATGTCCAACCGACCGATTATAGATTGGGAAGAATGGCTGGCATCGCCACCCGGGCAGTACATGCTCGAATGGGAGGCCCAGCAATATGACCGGACGGTAGCGGACATCTTCGGCTATCACGCGGTGCAGCTCGGGCTGCCCCATATCGACACGCTGCGCGAGAACCGCATGCCGTTCTCGGCGCTGGCGCTCGATGGCCGCGCCGGCCCGCACGGGCCCCGCGAGACCCATCCCGACGCCCGCCAGCTGCTGTGCCGCTTCGACGAACTGCCCTTCGACACGCAGAGCATCGACCTGCTCACCCTGCCCCACATCCTGGAATTCTCGGAAGACCCGCACGAAGTGCTGCGCGAGGTATCGCGCGTGCTGATGCCCGAAGGGCGCGTGGTGGTGACATGTTTCAACCCGATGAGCCTGTGGGGCGCGCGCCAGGGCCTGAACCGGCTGGGCGCCACGCCGTTCCTGCCCAGCGACGCCCAGACCATCGGCTTCGTGCGCATCAAGGACTGGCTCAAACTGCTGGGCTTCGATATCATCCGCGGCCGGTTTGGCTGCTATTGCCCGCCGTACCGCACCGACCGCTGGCTGCAGCGCGCCGCCTTCATGGAAAAGGCCGGCGACCGCTGGTGGCCGATCTTCGGCTCGGTCTACATGATCTCGGCCATCCGCCGCGTGAAGAACATCCGCCTGGTGGGCCCGTCCTGGAAGAATGCCAAGCCCACGCTGACGCCCGTGTCGGCCCCGGTGGCCACGCCCACCGGCACGCACGGCAAGCACGGCAAGCACCACAAGATCACCACACCCGGCGACTAACCAGCCCGGGGCACCCCCGAATCCAGATTCAAGATGCCAGATCCATCCATGCAAGAAGTCACGATTTACTCCGATGGGGCCTGCAAGGGCAATCCCGGCCCTGGCGGCTGGGGCGCCGTGCTGGTATCCGCCGGCCACGAGAAAGAGCTGTTCGGTGGCGAAAACCCCACCACCAACAACCGCATGGAGCTGATGGCCGTGATCGAGGCGCTGCGTGCGCTCAAGCGGCCCTGCGTCATCAATATTTATACCGATTCGCAGTATGTGCAGAAAGGCATCAGCGAATGGATCCACGGCTGGAAGAAGCGCGGCTGGCAGACAGCCGACAAGAAGCCGGTCAAGAACGCCGACCTCTGGCAGATTCTTGACGAATTGCGCCAGCCCCACACGGTGGAATGGCACTGGGTGCGCGGCCATAACGGCCACCCGGGCAACGAACGCGCCGACCGCCTGGCCAATCGCGGCGTGGAATCGATCAACACCTGACCGGCGTCCCGCCCGCCCCAGCGATTACAATCCTGCCCCATGCGACAGATCGTTCTCGACACCGAAACCACCGGCCTGAACCACGCCACCGGCGATCGCCTGATCGAAATTGGCTGCGTGGAACTGGTGAACCGCCGCCTGACCGGCCGCAACCTGCACTTCTACATCAACCCGGAACGCGACGTCCCCGAGGACGCCGTGGCCATCCACGGGCTTACTGCCGACTTTCTGGCCGACAAGCCGAAGTTTGCCGAGGTCATGCACGACATCCAGGATTTCGTGCGCGACGCCGAACTCATCATCCACAACGCTGCGTTCGACATGGGCTTTCTGGAGATGGAGTTCAAGCGCCATGACCTGCCCCCGTTCCGCGGCCACGTGGCCAACGTGATCGACACCCTGCGCGAAGCACGCCAGATGTTCCCCGGCAAGCGCAATTCGCTCGACGCGCTGTGCGACCGCCTGGGCGTGAGCAACGCCCACCGCACGCTGCACGGCGCATTGCTCGATGCCGAACTGCTGGCCGAGGTCTACCTGGCCATGACGCGCGGCCAGAACTCGCTGGTCATCGACATGCTGGACACCGGCACCACCGGCGGCGAAGCCCGCGCCACCGCCGACCTGTCCGCCCTGACCCTGCCCGTGCTGCTGGCCACCGAGACCGAAGTCTCGGCCCACGAGGGCGTGCTCAAGGAACTGGACAAGGCCAGCGGCGGCAAGACCGTCTGGAAGATCGAAGTCCCGACCGAAGTCCCCGCCGACGCCACGGTCCAGTAACCTCCAGTATCCCTGTGCCGAAGCCCTCACAACTTTTTCGCAAAAACCCGAAAAAATGGCTTTACAAGATACTGACCCATCGGCATAATCTCGTTTCTCCGCTGCACGACACCAGCAACAACGGTGACGAAGCAGTAAGGGGTGGTTAGCTCAGCGGTAGAGCACTGCCTTCACACGGCAGGGGTCACAGGTTCAATCCCTGTACCACCCACCAGTACAATGGTTAGCAACACCTTACGTTGCCTGAAAACCCCGGCGCCAAGCGGCTTCCGGGGTTTTTTGTTGCCTGTCGTTGCCCATGGTTGACCAGTACCAACCATCACTTTTTGGGGTACGTATGCGGGTATGGGGGTATAGTTTTCAGGGTACGGAGTTTTCACACCATGCCCAAGCGAATCCTTCCCCTCTCTGACATCCAGTGCCGCCAGGCCAAGTACAGTCCTGACGGAGGCAACCGCCTCCGCGACGGCGGTGGCCTCTATCTGGAATTGCTCCCGAGCGGCGCCAAGAAATGGCGCATGAAGTATCAGAAGCCCGGGTCGAAATCCGAGAACCTGCTCACATTCGGCGACTATCCAGCGGTTGGCCTCAGCGCGGCTCGCGAGCGGCGCGAAGCGGCACGCGCACAGCTGACCGATGGCACCGACCCAGCTCTTGCCCGCGACGTGGCCCGAGCCACAGTCTCCGAAGCCGCACGCAACACCTTCCGTGCCGTTGCAGAAGAGTGGCTGAAGCACAGGAACGATACGTGGAGCGCCGGCTACGCTCAGAAGACCAAACAGCTGCTGGAGCGCGATCTCTACCCCGACCTCGGCCAGCATCCCATTGCATCGATCACACCGGCATTCCTGCTCACAGTTGCACGCAAGATCGAAAAGCGCGGCGCCTATGAAATGCCGCGCCGCGCCCTGGTCACCGCCGGCCAAATTTTCCAGTACGCCATAGGTACCGGGCGCGCCACGGTCGACGCTTCTGCCGGCATGGTCGCTCAATTGAAGCCCCGGCCACCGGTTCAGCACTATCCGCACGTGACGGACGTGCAGCTGCCCGACCTCCTCCAGCGCATTGATCGATACACCGGAAGGCCTGAGACCGTCGCCGCCGTGAAGCTGGCCGTCTTGACCTTTATTCGCGGTGGAGAGCTGCGGTACGCAGAATGGTCGGAGTTCGATTTCGAGAATGCGGAGTGGCGTGTGCCATCCGGCCGCATGAAAGGTCGCCTGTGGCACAAGCTTTCCGGAACGCCGCACGTCGTCCCGCTGTCGCGCCAAGCTATCGCCCTCCTCGAAGACCTGAAGCAATACACGGGACACTTCGCCCTATTGTTCCCCGGTGCCGTCAGCGTGCTTAAGCCTGTCACTGGCGAGGCGATGAACAAGGTGTTTCATTCGATAGGCTTCAAGGGCCAACAGACGGTCCACGGGCTCCGTGGCCTTGCGTCGACGCTCCTGAATGAGTCCGGTCTTTTCGACCCCCGGGTTATAGAAGCGCAGCTTTCCCACAAAGAGTCCAACCAAACGATCGCGGCATACAACCACGCCAAATACATGCCCGAGCGGCGTCGCGTAATGCAGTGGTGGGCCGACTTCATCGATGAACATGCCGCGTCCAATCCTGCGGAAGCAAAGGCGGCGTAATGCACAACGACACCATGACTGCAGATTCAATGGACGCAGTATCGCTACTGCAAGACCAGCTCAACAAGACGAACCAACAACTGGAGGAAATGTTTGCAGAAGCCTTCGGCGTTTCGATAGGCGACGGATTTCCCGAAGTGGAAGACGACTATGAGAAGCGATTCGGCGTTCGTCCAAATGGAAATCTGATGGTGTTGTTTGGAGTTCAAGACCGCGAGATGCTCGCGGACAACTCGGACGACCCACCGAACATTTCCCCAGAAGCACGTGTCATGGCGGAGGCATGTGCAGCTGCAACGGCGGCGTTTCTACGAAAGCTTACGCCTAGCAGCGTCTATAACGAAGCGATCCTCGAAGACATCGCCGCGGCCGTCTTCAACCTCAGTGCAGCGCAAGGACAGATTGAGTGCAATCAGCTGCCGGAGGCATTGCACTTCGTTATGGAAGCAAAGTTCTATCTAGGCGCTAGCCACGGCCTACTCCAACGCCGGGAAGCGGGACGACAGATCGCATCGAAAGGTGGAAGGAAGCGGGACGACAATTTCCGCCCTCATCGTGAGGCAGCCTTCAAGTACATCGCCGAGTACATCCCGCCTTCCATGTCGGCCCAAGAAGGGGCATCACGCATGCTAAAAGCTGACGTTTTCCCCTTTTCCCACGGCAAGCTTGCAGAGCTCATACGAGAGTACCGCGCGGCGGCGCAGCAGCCTGAGCAACCATAGCGCGTGATGTTCCTTCGGACTACTACCGAGAGCAACAACTATGGCAATCCCCGAGTACGAGTATTCAGTCGAGCAATGCGACGTTCCTGAAGTCCGGCGAAAGGTCCTGGGCGAATATCGGGTTTTCCGCCGGAAATGTCTCGACTACCTACGCGGCCCTGCGGACACTGCGGTAACGACACAGATTCACGACCTCGCCTGGCACACAGTGGTATTCCGCACGCTCAATGAAGCTCGCAGGATTGAGCCCGAACGAGCCATTAACGGCGCGATGTGGGAACTGATTACTGCTGGATATGCCACGATCATGACAATGGGCATACGCAGGCTGGTCGACAAAAACCCGCAGACTGACTCCGTTTGGAACCTAATTGCACAGGTGGAAAAACGCCCCGAACTTCTGACGCGCGAGAACTTCGTCTGCCATGACGGGATTCGCTTTGATTACCAAGAAGCGTATCAGCAATACGTCCAGTCACTGAACAACAGCACGGGGGCCAGTTCGAGCTGGCTTCCCACCTCCGGCCCTCAGGCTTGGGGCACATCACAAATGCTCCACAAGGCGTTCGACGAATTGTCAGGACCGTCGAAAAAGCGTAGGCGTACGGATACTATCCAGCCCGCCGTAATTGCGAATCTGAAAGAGCAACTGGGCCATCCATCGATCAGAAAGGTCTGCACCATGGCAGACAAAGTGGTCGCGCACGCCGAGCGCTTCGCAGAGAACGGGAAAAGTGCCCCGACAACGACCTATCTCGAAATTGATGATGCGCTACGCATCATTGTGCAGGTCACGAACTTTCTGTCGTCGAGATTCTTCTACGACGCGGCATTCGGCTCGGTCGTTCCCACCCCTCAATTCGACGTATTGGAAGCCTTAGACCAGCCATGGGTCACCGCCGAAAATCTGCCCAAGCTACAAGAGCATTGGCACGAGCTCAGCGAAGCCATGGACCGTTGGGCGTACGACCCAGGCGCGGAAATCCTACCCAATTCCTTAAACGACCAGAGCTGAAGGCAACCCCATTCAGCGAATCTCGAAATCATCTAAATCGGAGAGCCACTTAGTTCGACATTCGTCGTGCTAAGCAAAACCCCGAGGGACGTAGCACTTCGCCCCTCAGCCTAGCTCCAGCTATTAGCAAACACCAGCCTCCTGAGTAACCTCATGCCATCGCAACGCATCTGCAACAAATGGCTAGATGAGGCTACCGATGGCAACCAAAGCCCAACGATCCGTGAGAGCCAGCAAGGCTCGGCCCACCAAAGATCGGACTCCCCCTCCACCTCGCCTTGAACACCTTCCGCACCTCGGTCGGGGTCGCTGGCAAGACATTGCCCCGTTCGTCGGCATCAGCCGCGAAAAGTGGCGCCAGCTCGTGAACGAAGGCAAGGCGCCCCCTCCCCTTCGGCTCACCACCCGCTGCACCCTCTACGACTTCTCGGCGGTCCATGCCTGGATTGCCGACCCCGCAAATTTCAATGCCAAGGAAGCCCAATGACAGCCACTCCTAGCACTCGCGCGCACCTCGCCGGCACTCAGACCGCTGCGCGGTATCTGACCCGCCTGGAGACTTGCGCAACCCATGGCGCCTGCATGCCCTATTCGGAGCTTCACAGACAGCTCGTGGCCTTGGGCGGCCTTCATCGCGAGGAATCCATTGGCTTCCTGCAACACCTGCAGGACCAACTGCAGTTGATGCACTGCGGCCCCGCCCGAAATGCAGGAGTGGCGCTGCCCGGGACCATTGGCAGCATCGTGCGAAGGCACATCGATGAGTGGTACTCCGGAACGTCCAACCGCTCCCTTGTCGATGCTCTTAGCGACGCCGTTATCGACGTCCTCACGAGTCATCCACGTGAGGCGCCACATCTCGCGAACTCAGGCCTTTGGCTACAGGCGACACATGACGTCATTGTCGACGGCACCCCATTTCGTCCGACATACATGCCGCCGTGGGACCCCACCCCAGCGCCCTCCACTCCGACAAACAGTGCTGGAGGTGCGTAATTCTGCGTAATTTCTTGCAGGGTGCAGTCTGCCTTGCAAGGTAACTCCGGCGCGGCGCCATGCCTCTAAAACGGGTGCATAAAAACCACTCGATGAAGCGCGCGGGTGAGGCGGGGTCTCAACCGCGCGCTGAGGGTACACAGCCCCTCCCTATCCCGTCGTGACGATGCACGCGTCCTGAGCGCGTCCTAAACGTTCGTAGCACATCCACATCGATGCTCTCGCAAATGCAGCAGCATGCTGCGCGCCCCACTACGCCCGCCACCTTGTTGTTAACGACAACGGCACAACACGATGCCGTTGCGATGACCGGCGCGCTATCGGGACACTGTGTTCGCTCTGTGCAGCATTGAGTAACGCCGAGCAATACGGAACCGTGTTGCTCGTACCTTTGAACCTAGATGAGGAAGACAGATGATGAGTCCGCAAGCCGGCATCTCCACGGCATGCACCGTTCCCGGTCTCGTCCTGCGCGACACGGGGACTGCGGAAGCAGAACGCTTCATGCGACTGCCTGAAGTCGTGGCTGTTTGTGGCCTGCCTGCATCGTCCATCTACGACAGGATGCGGCGCGGCGACTTTCCGAAGCCCGTGCCATTGGCTGGCAAAAGCGTGGCCTGGCTCTCCAGCGAGATCAGGCAATGGATGCAGTCACGCATTGCGTCACGTCGGACGTAACCTAAATCACCATGACCGAAACACTACTTATTGAGAACTTGCAGGTCGCCCTGACCCGATACAACGACGTGGCGGCCGCTTTCACTTCCGCGCGCGATAACGTGAGCCGAATCAAAGCGGATCTGGAGAAGAACACGAAGGCCGCTGATGCCGCCGACGCTGAAGCACTTGCTGCACGCAATGAAGCGGCGGCACTGATGCGAGACGCCGGCGCGTCGATGAAGCATCTCCGGGATCTCAAGGGCAAGGAGCGGGCCGCATACACGCTTGCAGAGGACTACCGCTCCATCATTGCCGAGATCCAGCTCGCTCTTGATGAGGCGATTCTCGACGCGCGTATCGCACACCGCGAAGAAGCCGATTCCTACAGCGCCGTTCTGAATCAACGCGCCAAAGAGCTGCTCAGTTCGTCGGGCCAAATGCTCCTACCTTTCATCCATGCAATTCATGTGCTCGCAGATGCGTATGCATGCCAGGCACGACGGCCCGGAGGCGCGCAGTGGGAGCAGTTGGGCTACAAGACGGCAATTGACGCCGCCCTGGCTGACGCTTATGCGGTCGTCCATCATGGTGTCAGCGAATATCAAGCGGAGACAGAGCAAGACGATGTTCTTGCCACCATTGAGCGGCCATCCGGACGCAGCAACTTTGAACCCGCCTACCACGCGGCAGCACAAAAGCTGCGTGCCGAACTCTCTCAACGCAAAGCACGGCTCCGCGAGGCAGCCGTCAGCACTTCCAATTGAGGTCAAACATGCAAGCAAAAAAATGTCCGAAGTGCCGATCCCTTACCCCCGCCGAAGGCTACGTCGAATGCGGCAGTGGAAATCGTGAGGCGCTGTATCGCTGCAAGAACTTGCGCTGCGAACACATGTTCTCCCGCTCCGACAGTACCCGCCTCAGCGAAAACACCGAGCGGTACTCGTCGCAACCTGACGACACCATCACAACCGACTGCTGACATCACTGCACACGGGCGGCGGCGTGGCTCGCCGCCCTTGCGAAGGAGCATTTGCTTTCTATGAGAATGGACTGCCCTCACTGCGGCTCGAAATCGAATATTCGCTCCAGCCGCCCGGCTTCCCGCATGACGCGGGAGCTTTACTGCCAGTGCACAAACCTCGACTGCGGGCACACGTTTGTCAGCCTGGTCGAAGTGGTCCGGACCCTGTCTCCAAGCAGCATCCCAGACCCGGATATCGCCCGACAGCTCGCAGGGCGCTCGTCCAACGCAGTGCCGGCGCCCGAACAAGCCGCGATCCAACCACTTTCCGCCCAGGTGAGGCCGGGGAGATAGCAACCTTGACAGCCTGAACCAGATGATCAAGAATTCGAACGTCACCGAAACAACGGTGACCGGGCGTGGAAACCCGGAACAACCCAAGGCGGATAGCCGCCCATGCGGCATTTTTTTCGTCCGTAGCGTACGCGCGCGCCTAGACTTCTATGGCGGGCCGGGCGGGGCAGCCTTCGGGCTGGCCGGTCACCTTGGGTACCGGTTTTCCACCCCCGCTGTCGGGCCCGCCACCCCTCACGTGGAAATGAGCGGCGGGCCTCCAACATACCCAAGGAGGCCGCAATGCGTGCTAATGCCCTCGCTCGCCCTGAGCAGACTGTATTCCCCGAAATCATTGCCATTGTTCGTGTCGCCCTGCGCGATGCAGTTGACGCCCCCACAGAGCGCGCATCACTCGACATCGTTGGCGACGCCCTGGTCGCCGTCGCTACCATCGCACAAGCGGAGGTGCGCCATGCATAAGGCTCAGCGTCTGACGGGCAACGAGCTCGCCTTCTTCCGCCAACGCGATATGCTGTCGCAGCTCGTGTCGCAGATCCGGCCTACAAACCGTCGATCCAAAGCGGAGCTGTCCAGTGCCGTTGCCCAAATCAATGCATTGAGCGAGAGCATTCGGGAAACCGCACAAGACAGCTGCTATGAGTTGTTGAGGGTAAGCGCCGGCCTTGAAGGCATCCTGCGCTTTCTCGACCTTGAGAGCGATCGATCCCCCGCTCATCACAGCCTGCATTGCTTGCTGAGCCCTCTCAAACACCGCCTGGACGAAGCACTGAGCCATGTCCATGACATGCTGTGAGGCCGCCCATGCATACACAGCACAATCCCGCCCTCCGCGCTTGGTTTGATGAACTCAAGCGCAGCATCGATTTGCACGACGTAGCCGAGCGATTAGACCTGAGGCGCAGCGGCGCCAAGGGCAACTATCACAGCCCTCACCACACCGACAAGAGCCCCTCCCTGTCGATCTATGACAATGGACGTTCTTGGAAAGACTGGTCTACCGAGACGGGCGGATCCTGCATCGATCTTGTAATCCATTGCCTACCCGACATCGGCGGTCCGATGGACGCTGCCAAGTTGCTGGGGGACTGGTACGGGAAGCCCATGCCAAGCACCGAACCGCGCGGGCTTCCAGCGAAGAAAAGCACTGAGGAATACATCGCGGATAAGGCTCGCGCTGATGCAAGCCCTGCGATTTCATATCTGTCGAGCCGGGGCATCGATGAAACGGTCGCGCGCCGCGCCATTAAGGCAGGCACCCTTGGATGGAACACATGGCAAAGCCACAAGGTTCCAGCCGGCGAAGTTGGCCACGGCGGGCCCGCAGCCGCGTTCGTCGTGTGCGAGCCGGGTACAGGTCGCGTTGTGGCCGTGGACCTTCGGTACGCAGATCCAACGTTGAATGGCAACGTCAAGACGCAATGCCAAGGTGAAAAGCTCGGACACGGATGGACGAGCGACGCCATGCGACTGCGGCGTGCACACACGGTGTTTATTGTCGAAAGCGCCATCAATGCACTGTCCGTCGAGTCGTGTCATCTTGCCGATGGCACCGCTGCGTTTGCCATCCGTGGCACCACCAACGTGGACAAGATCGATTGGACTTTTCTGCGCGGCAAGCGCGTCTTGATTGCGCTCGATCACACTGATGCCGTCAATGAGCGAACCGGACAGCGTGCCGGCCTATCCGCCGCGTGGAAGTTGTCAGAAGCCCTAACAGCTGCGGACATCGGTGCGATGTTCGTTGACATGCAAGATTGGGAGGAAGGACAGGACATCAACGATGTCCTGCAGCAACATGGAGCCGATGAGCTGACCAAGCGGCTAAAGCGTCTTGAGCCGTGGCTGATACCAGGCATGCCGGGAGGTGGTGAGCGCCTCGAAGGGACACGCCGTGTTTTTCTCCCAAGCCATGACTTCGCGGTCTACTGGCGTTTTCGCGTCAAGGAAGACTTCACGCAATACGTGCAGAAGTATAAAGAAGGGGACGGTGACGATGACCCGCCACGCCGATCCGAAGAAGTGGGCGATCTTTGTTCGTTTCGCGTCGCCGGATTCTCCCGGCTGCGCATTCAAAGCCATCTTGCGACTATCAACGGCACACCAGACAACCAGCCAGAGACGGTCTTCGGCATCAGCGCGCAGGTGCCGCGTCATGGTGCAGTCCTACAGCGCGAGGTTGTCGGCGATGACAAGCTCTACAATCTCGAATGGTGGCGCGGGAAGTTTGGGCATATCTGGATGCCCGCCAACTTCGCGCGGATGGTCAACATCTTGGAGCGGGCTGCCGAGCTCGGCGCGCGTGACGTAGTCAACTTTGTCGGTCTCGCGTGGCGCGGCGGCGAGCTCGCTGCGCTAGAGGGCAGCGACTGCTATTTCATTGAGCCGCAGAAGCAATGCCTGTACTACAACATGACGTTTCCGCGCGGAACGCGCCAAAACGCGCGCGCAGTCATCAAGGCGTACCAGGCTACCTTCCGGAACAATGCCGCCGCCATAGGGCTTGTGTGGGCGCTTGGGACGCATCTGAAGACGGTTCTCGGCTTCTACCCACATCTGCAGATGCAAGCCGAAAAGGGCTCGGGAAAATCCAAGCTGCTGGAAAGCCTACAAAGCACACTCGCCTTTCAGGTTCTGTCTGGCCAGATGCTGAAGACGGACCACCGCCGCCGCGCCTCCGTCTCATGGACTACGCAGCCCGTGGGATGGGATGAGTTTTCCAAGCTGCCCAAAGCCGTTCTATCGGACATCGACGGACTGCTGCAGTCCACGTATCGCTTCGAGTTCACGCGTGTGGGGTCGTCTCTCACGCCATACCTGATGTGCGCCCCCGTCTTGTTGGCCGGTGAAGAAGTGGACGTGGCCAGCCTGCAGTCGAAAATCTGCCGCACGTCGCTATCGGTGGCCAAGCAGGGTGCAATCGTCCCGCACAGCACGCCGCAGTTTCCGGTATGGGAATGGCTTCAGTTTCTTGCCGCCATTGAGCCGGCACGCATTAGAGACCTTCACGAAGCCTTCATCGCTGAGTGTGTGAAACGCAGCGGTGTCGCATCGCCTGACGCCACCGCGCGGCGCATGATGGAGAACTACGCGGCGGTCATGACAGCGTGGGCGTTGTTGGCCGAGTTCGCCGACATCGATGTCGACCAGGGCGGATTTGTGGAAGATGTCCTGGCGGAAATGACCGCACACATCGCAGAAACCGATGGTGCACGCCTGCCGTGGTTCTGGGTAATGGATGTCTTGCTTTCCGAGCTTGCGGCACGCCGCTTTGAGTTCCCCCGCTGCTGGGACACTGTGCAGACCGATGAAGGCAAGGTCATGGCTCTTTTCGTGCGGCCGAGCCACGTCATGGACCATATCTCGACGGCACCGCACTTGCGGCAGAAGTTTGATTCGCTGCCCATCAAGACGGCACGGATCTTCAAACAGCAGTTGCTGCAATCCGGCGTCGTCCCAAAGCATGCCGGCAAGCTGCTGGACGATGTTGAAAAGCGCATCCACGGGCGGCGCCATGCCCATATGACGGCCATCAGCGTGCCGAATCTGGAACGGCTCGGCCTGGAGGCCATACCTGAAATCGAAGACGCTCGAAGTCCGCCGTAGTGCCCGCAGCGCCCTCTTCCAAGCCCGCCATGCGCGGGCTTTTGTTTTTTGGCTGCGCCAGCGCTCTCGGACAGATGTCGGCCTCGCTGGCTAGGCCAACATCGAGTTCCCTCTAATCCGTTGGAAGCCGCACAATGTGAAAAAACTCGTGGCGGCGTGTAACTCGCTCCGTAACCCTTTGATTTCCAAGGAAACAAGCCCCACAGCTTCGCCCGCTTTTGCCACGTTTTTGCCGCCATTTGCCACACCGAATGTTCAAGCTACCCTCCCCCATTTTCTTTTCTTTCTCTTTTAAAATCAAAGAGAAAGAGAAAGAATCGTTGAAAACGGACGGACAGCGACGTGCCACAGTTTCGAGGCACTGCCTATTTTTTAAGCCACGGATTCGGAAGGAAGCCACACAGAATTTCGTGGCATTCCGTGGCGGGTTAGTCCGTTGATTTATATGGCTTCGCGGGCGATGCGAGCGCGTTGCCACGGTGCCACTGCATTTTTCGCCAGTCACTTCTCAGCCGGTGTCCTCAGTCTCGCCATGGGGCCAACAACTTCCCCGGCGCCCGCCAATCTGCGCCATAAGCCCCTGCCAAAGCAATTCAAGGATCGGCGGTTGCAGCTCCTCGGCGGCTGGGCTGGGTGGGCCTCTTCAGTAGGCGCTGCTGATTCTTGACAGCCCGGCGTCACTCGACACGGGATCTCCATGCCTTCATAAATCGAGAGTCGGACGCATACTCTACGTCCGCCCGCCCGTGCGCCAGCGCCGACGGCTGTTGTCATATTCAGCGACAGTTACCACAGCAGTCTGTGACAGTTACCACAGCAGTCTGTGATAATTTGTGCTCTCGTGTGACACAACATAAGAATGCGGAGGCACGCTTGCACATTTCCAAACTAACGCTCGTCAATTATCGAAATTTTGGTAACGCCTCCCTGCGATTCACCAAAGGCGTCAATACGATCATCGGCGAGAACGGCGCAGGGAAGACAAACGTCCTAAGAGCGATCAGGCTCATGCTTGATGACAGCATGGTCCGAGCTTCCTACAGGCTCAATGAATCTGACTTCTACCGAGGACTTGGATCCTGGCGAGGCCATTGGATCATAATCAGCGTCGAGTTCGAGGAGATCAGCGCGGATGAAGCCATTCAAGCTCTCTTTTTACATGGCACGGGAGTCGGTCAGCCTGGCGGCGTGGTTGAGCGAGCAACTTACAATTTGATATTTCGCCCGAATAAGCAGATCAGAATGAATCTTGCCGCTCTGGCGGATTTTGACGTTCCCGGCATGAACGCGATCCTTGATCGGGTTACAGTCGACGACTACGAAACGCTATTTACGGGAAAGAGCGTTGCCGATTTCTCGGATCCCGCTGTCTACCGACGCATTGTGGGAGACTTTGGCAGCGCTGTGTTCAGCCGCGAGATCGAGTTTCCGGAGCTAGGGACACGCATTCCGGGCACGCTGTCGGTCACCAAGGAAGTGTCATTCACTTTCATTCAGGCTCTACGCGATGTGGTATCCGAGTTCCACAACAACCGGACGAATCCGCTCCTTACACTGCTGAAAAGCAAAAGTGGACAACTCGATCCCGTGCAATTTCAGCCAGTCGTAGACCGCGCACGACAGCTAAACGCAGAGATTGAAAATCTGAGGGATGTGCTGACCGTCCGCTCCGACATCATGGAGACGATCCATGGCGCTTCTGGCCAGACGTATTCACCCTCCTTGCTAGCGATCAAGTCTGACCTACCGGATGAAGCGGACTTGCTATTTCAGTCGCTAAAACTCTTCGTCGGTGAGTTCGATGCGAGTCATGAGGGAAGCATTAACGAGCTCAGCCTTGGCGGAGCCAATCTCATTTTCCTCACGCTGAAGCTTCTCGAGTTCAAATACCAGCACGAGCGCCAAGCGCTTGCGAACTTCCTGCTCATCGAGGAGCCAGAGGCGCATCTGCACACTCATGTGCAAAAGACGCTGTTCGATCGCATTGGATATGCCGGTGCGCAGATCATCTACTCGACGCATTCAACGCACATCTCCGAGGTGAGCAACATCCAAAGCGTCAACATCCTAGGGCGCACCGGAACTGCTTGCGAAGCGTTCCAGCCGGCCGCAGGGCTCGCTGCCGATCAGGTGGGCAATGTTCAACGTTACCTCGATGCTGTTCGCAGCAACCTGCTCTTTGCAAAGAGCGTCCTTCTAGTAGAGGGAGACGCCGAAGAAATCCTTATCCCGTTGATGGTGAAGAAGGTTCTTGGAGTCAGCCTAGACGAGCTTGGAGTGAGTCTAGTCAACATCGGCAGTACCGGATTTTCAAACGTATCCGCGCTGTTCCATCAGACTAGAATACGTCGACGTTGTTCGATCATCACTGACCTCGACGCGGCATTTATGAACCCGCATCCATCGCCAGGCGACGATCCCGAGACATTAAAGTTCAAAAGCAAACTCTTAGGAGCCCAGACCTCCGGTGCAGCTCGCAAGGTCGCACTCGACGCGCATACCGCCGACAATGCATGGCTTAAGGCGTTTTATGCTGCCAATACGTTCGAGGTTGATTTCGTGGCATGCGGAAATACGGGACAAGTGGTTGCAACGGTCAATGATGTCTATACGCAGGCAGCAACTCGCGCGCAATCCATAGCCGAGCTGAGCTCAGGAGATCCAGCCCAATTTGGAAGGCGCGTGCTCACCATGGCTAACTATGAAGGTAAGGGGTGGTTCGCGATTCTTCTCGGCAAGCGAGTAGATCACAAAACCGTGATCCCGCCCTACATCCGGCAAGCGATCATCTTCGCGCATGGCACGTTCTCCACCGAACTTATCTTCAGCATACTCAAGCACAGAGTGACACTGAACAACCCTGGCGGAGCCGCCACACCTCCAGAGCTGCAGCGCTATTGGGAACGTCTGCTTGAGTATCGTGCAGGCCGCGTTGACTTCAACACCATCAGAGCGGAGGCTGCGATAGGGCTCCCGGGCGATCAGATCCTAGCATTTTTGGGCGATCTGCCATGACCTTCGTATGGACTCAGACCGAGCTGAACGATGAGCAGTCGCAGGCTGTACGCGAGGAGAACAGCGTGTTCCTGATCGCATGCCCGGGCAGCGGAAAGACCAGAACACTTACCTATAAGATTGCCTATGAGCTCTCACGCCTGCAAAGCAAGCGGCAGTTTATCGTGGCCCTCACTTATACGCACCGAGCGGCCGACGAGATTCATGAACGGATCGAAGGGCTTGGCGTGGACACATCGCAGCTATGGATTGGGACAATCCACTCCTTCTGCTTGGAATGGATTCTGAAGCCCTACGGTATTTACGAGCCAGCCTTAGCACGTGGCTTCCGGATCATTGACGGCCATGAGCAAGAGCGGCTACTGGAAGATCTATGCCGCACGCAGCGAGGAATTACTTATTGGGACTGTGATTACTATTTCACCGATGAAGGGTATGTCTTAGGGTGCAGAGACCAAAGCAAACACGAACGTCTTCATGCGATTTTCTCTCTGTACTTCCGCCACCTGTCAGATAACAGGCAGATTGACTTTGAACAGATCCTCTTCTATGCGTCGCGCCTGATTCAAAGCCAACCACAGATTTCTAAGGTTTTGGCAAACATCTTCCCGTGGATACTGATCGACGAGTATCAGGACACGAAAAGGATTCAATACTCCATCGTTGCCGCCATCGCGAGGGCTGGAGCTGAGCGATCAAAGCTGTTTGTTGTGGGCGACCCTAATCAAGCAATCTTTGGCTCGTTAGGTGGTTTCGCGATGCCAGTTGCCGAGTTACGGCAGCTGTGCGGTGTCCGAATGGACGAGCGTGTGCTGTCTGAAAACTATCGATCTACGGACCGGCTAATCCGATATTTCTCGAATTTCACTGTGTATCCAACCGGAATTCGAGGGGCCTCATTCGACCGAGCGTTCCCAAGCCGTATCAGCTACAACACCAATTTGGAGAGGGACCAGCTCGAAGCTGAGCTTGTGAGACTGATCAGGCTAAGCACCGCTCAGGGCTTTGCTGCGGAACAGATCTGTGTTCTTGCGCCATGGTGGATTTTGCTGGCCGGAGTGACACGCCGACTGGCAGGTGCTTTACCTGAGTATCAATTCGACGGCCCAGGCATGATCCCATTCAGCCGCGATCAGGAGAACTTCTGGTATCGGTTGTCGCGGATCGCACTCACGGATGCAACTCCCTCGCAACATGTGCGGCGCATGCGGTGGGCGACAGAGGTAATTAAAGACCTTGGCAATGAAGGGATCGACACTCGTATGCTAACTGCCAAGCTGCTTCTTCGGGAAAGCAACTCCATCCATCTGAATCAGCTTGACGGCCTGCAATATCTTAGAGAGTACTTCACCTCATTGATGGATCGTCTCGGGGTCGATTGGCAGTCTCACAGGTTGCTCTCAGAGCATCACCAGGCATTCTTCGACAGTTCTGCCGCGAAGATCGCGCGACTACGGAGGGAGGGTGCCGCGTACATCGGAGGCATCGACTTCTTCCGCAAAGTCTTCCAGCACCGGAGTGGTATCACTGTCAACACAATCCATGGTGTCAAGGGTGCCGAGTTCGACGTGGTAATAGCCTTCGGGCTGCTGCAGGGAATGGTCCCCCATTTCAGCGAAGAAGCGGACGCAGACGAAGGGATCAGCAGCGCCCGAAAGTTGCTCTACGTCGTGGGCTCTCGCGCGCGCAAACATCTACATCTGATATCGGAGCGTCAGCGCTTGAGGGGTGGGGGGCGGGGCCCGTACGCAGCAACGGATGTGCTTGCCGCATGCGTGTTCGATTACGACGTCGTGTAGCTTGGCGCAACGATAGGCCCTCACATGTGAAACGCGCATTGTGTTGGTGCGGTCGACAACGTGCGGCGACGGCACACAGAGAGCACGCACAACGCCGAGACCTGACTGCTGCGCCGCCGCCCCGACAAACCGTGACGCTCCGCGGCTTACCAAGCGCCCTTCTGCCTTTTTAGGGTATGCAATGGGGTATGCACGATCTAATAAACTTCCAAGTCATTGATTTATATAGATCATTATGCGTCGATTCGGTCGCTGTACCACCACCAGTTTCATCAAAAAGCCCAGCAGCGATGCTGGGCTTTTTGTTTTGGGGCAATCGGACGACAGAAGGCCCTGAGGGGGACCTCCACTTGCACATCCCCAGAAAATAAAAAAAGTCCGCCGAAGCGGACCAGTGCCGATTGAACTTGCTTCGCTCAGCCTGATGATGGCGGTGACTCCGTGCGCACGGCAGTCAGAAGAACATAGCGCGGCCGTCCGCCGCCGACCTGCGCTCTTGCAAAGGTCGCCACATAGATTGCCCCAAGATTAGCAGCCAGTTCAGCGGGCTCCTCAAGCCTCGGCGCAATCTTGCCGTAGATGACACCCGCCACCCCCTCCTGCTCAAACTCAAAGCTTCTATGGTGAGGGAGCACACCAACAAATCGTCCGGACAAGCTCACTTCTTCTTCCCGAACGTTCTCATTGCTCAACCGCTCAACGCTACGCGCAACCTGTTCGAAGTCCTGAAAGCGGAAGGTCTCGCCGCCTGTCTCGATTGCGCATGCCGCCTGGCCATCCGCAAGGACGACCAGAAACGCCTTCACCTTTTCAAAAGCCCGGTGGTCGATTTCTGACAGAGAGTCAGCCAGCTCATCATCGGTACGCGTTGTACTCTCGATCAGCCGCACTGTTTGCTTCATCGCTTTGCTGAGAGGCGTTTCGCTATCGAGCAGCGAGTCTTGACTCCTCGCTTCCTCAAGTTCAAAGCCAAAAGACCCTACAGCCGTACCAGTAATAAGCAACTGATTCTGGTCGCGATTGGGGATCGGCCCCATTGGCGCGAGCGGGCCCGAAAATGATGCCGCAACAGCCGTGACCGCGTCCGTAAATGCCTTGGTCGCCGCCACGCCAAACTCTGCCGCAATTCCGTGCGTACCTCGCACAGGGCGCCCGCGAAAAGTCAGTCGAGATTTAGCAGGTGGGTTCACTTCCAAGGGCTGACTAGCCAAAGCTGCTCGCACACTCTTCAGGCGAGTCTCAAGGCTAAGCCTGGTGATGCCAGCTCCGGCAGGAAGTCGATTGAGCTGGTTCGCGAGGAAGCGTTCCTCTGCCCGAAGATTTGTCTGTTCCTGTTGATTCATGGTTGCACTCGCTGTGCAGCGCCGGCCGGCGGAGCGGGTAGTACGAAGCCGGCTTCGATCTGCGCAAGCTCTGCCAGTGCGACAGCATCTTCCGCCGGGTTCAGATCGATCTGAAGAAATCCCTTCCACGGGCTGTTTCGCCGGTGTGCCCACATACTGTACCAGTAGGCCGAAACGGTTACCAGTTCACGCGGGCCTGTCAGCGTTTTTGTGTTCAGGGCAGTTAAAGGCTCACCGTCAACTTAGCCGGTGAGCCAGCATTATCTCAGCGAAGCGGGGTGGGTGAAGCGTTCCTCATAGAGAATAGCAAACTGGTTCA
>NZ_BPUO01000007.1 GCF_022179805.1 Cupriavidus pauculus
GGGCGATCAGATCTTCGGGAATGGTCGGCAGCTCACGATCGGCGGCCTGGCTCGTCTTGGTTCTACGTGGCATGACATGCTCCTTGGCGACATGTTATGCCCTAAACACAAAATTTCTGACGGGCCCCTGGCCCTCACCCCCACTCACCCAACCAATTCCCGCAAAGAATCCGCCGACATCCCCACATGCCCCAACCCACCAAGCGGCTCACCCACCGCGCGCAACAACGCCCCGTTGTCACTGGCCACGCCACCATCCGGCAGCGCCATATTGTTCTCGAACCCAATCCGCGCATGGCCGCCGAGCATTACTGCCGTCGCCGCGCAGTCAGCCTCCTGCTTGCCAAACGCACAAACCGCCCATTCGATGCCGGCCTGATCGAGCCCCATCTCATGCCACGCGGCAAGAAACGGCAGCAGATCGGCCGGTGACGACTTCTGCCCCGCCGAGTACCGGCCCAGCACGAACAGCACCCAGTGGCGCCCTTCGGGAATCGCGCCGCTGCCGCGCAGCGCGGCGTAGCGGCGCACGTCGTTGGCGTCGTAGAGGATGTACTGCGCTACCACGTGCTCGCGATGCATCCACTGGAAGAAATCGGCGGCAGCCGGCAGCGCGGCGTCGTCCGGCACCAGCTCGCGCACGGCCACCGATGCCGCCTCGGGACGCAACGCACGCACCATGGCGATCTGCTGCGCGGGCTGGTAGATGCCTACCGCCTCGGTGGTGAGCTGCAGCACCAGTTGTTGGCCCACGGCCTTGCGCACCGCCGCGATGGCGGGCTCGTAGTCGGCCACTTCCAGGCTGTGCGTGGCATCGGCCTTGCGCACGTGCAGGTGGATCATGGCCGCGCCCGCGTCCACGCATTCGCGGGCGCACTGGGCCAGTTCGTCGGGCGTGATCGGCAGGCGTGCGTGATCGGCGTGGGTCTTGCGCGCGCCATTGGGCGCCACGGCCAGCGCGAACGGCCGGCGCAACGTTTCATTCGGCATCGTCGTTCCTCAGGCAGGCAGGACCTGGTTCACCGACTGCGTGAAGCGGTCGACGATATTGTCGATATCGGCCGGCGTGCAGATGAACGGCGGCGCAAACAGCACGTGGTCGCCATGGACGCCGTCGACAGTTCCGCCCATCGGATAGACCAGCAGGCCGTTTTCCATGCAGGTGCGCTTGAGCACCGCATGCGTCTTGCGGGCCGGGTCGAGCGTGGCCTTCGTAGCGCGGTCGGCCACGAACTCCACGCCGACGAACAGGCCACGGCCGCGTACATCGCCAAGATTGGGATGGTTGCCCAGCGCCTCGCGCAGCCGCGCACGTAGCTGTTCGCCACGGGCCAGCACGTTGTCGAGCAGGCGGTCCTCGGCAATGGTCTGCTGCACGGCCAGCGCGGCGGCGCACGCGGTGGCGTGTCCGATGTAGGTATGGCCATGCTGGAAGAAACCGCTGCCGCCGACGATGGCGTCATAGATGCGCGCCGTCGACATCATGGCGCCAATTGGCTGGTAGCCGGCACCGAGACCCTTGGCGATGGTGACGATATCGGGCACCACGCCATCTTCCTCGCAGGCGAACAGGTAGCCGGTGCGGCCCATGCCGGACATCACTTCGTCCAGGATCAGCAGCACGCCGTACTTGTCGCACACGGCCCGGATGCGCTTCAGGTAGTCGGCCACGGGCGGCACCGCACCGGCGGTGGCGCCCACCACGGTTTCGGCGACAAAGCCGGCCACCGAATCGGCCCCCAGTTCCACGATCTTGGCTTCCAGTTCGTCGGCCAGGCGCTGCGCGTATTGCACATCGGTCTCACCGGCGGCCTGGTCGCGATAGGCGTAGCACGGCGACACGTGGTGAGCAGGCACCAGCAGCGGCAGGAACGGCTCGCGGCGCCAGGCGTTGCCTCCAATGGCCAGCGCGCCCAGCGTGTTGCCGTGGTAGCTCTGGCGGCGCGCGATGAAGTGGCGGCGCTGCGGCTGGCCGGTTTCCACGAAGTACTGGCGCGCCAGCTTCAGCGCGGCCTCCACGGCCTCGGACCCGCCCGAGACAAAGTACACATGATTCACATCGCCCGGCGCCGCATCGGCCAGCGTGCGCGCCAGCGTTTCGGAGACCTCGGTCGTGAAGAATGACGTATGGGCGTAGGCCAGCGTATCGACCTGCGCCTTGATGGCCTCGATCACGCGCGGATGGCCATGCCCCAGGCACGACACCGCCGCGCCGCCGGATGCGTCCAGATAGGCGCGACCGTTGCTGTCGAACAGCTCGATCCCCTTGCCGCCGACGGCAACGGGCAAGGTTTGCTTGGGATTGCGATGGAATACGTGGGTCATGTTGGCAATGCGGCTGGCGCATGGGGCGCGAAAGGATGGGAGCCAGTATAGGAACAAGTCACCGCCAACGCAACAACTGTATCATTGATATTTTTCGAGAAACATTCAGATCAAAGACGCGGACACGCCAGCGGACCGCAACCTATGCAACAATCGTTGCACTTTTTGTTTCCCCCCTTGCCCGATGTCCCCAGTCCAGCCCACGCCGCCCGAAACGCTCGATGCGCTGCTCACGCAGCTCCGCGACGCGTTTCCCAACCTCAGTGTCCAGTTCCAGAGTGGCGCACGCTACTTGCTGGACCATCCCCAGGACATCGCGGTGCAGTCCATGCGCAAGGTAGCCGCCGATGCCGGCGTGCAACCGGCCACGCTGGTGCGGCTGTCGCAATCGCTGGGATTCGAGGGCTGGCAGGGGTTGCGCGAGCTGTTCGTGAACGCCGTGCGCGAAGGCGGCAACCAGCCCTATGCGCGGCGTGCGCGCAAGGTGGTCAAGGCATCGGACAAACCCAGCGGGGCCAGCCGCATGCTGGCGGAGATGGTCGAGGTGCAGCATCACAACCTGGACGCCCTGCTGGCCAACAACGCCGACACGCTGCCGCGCGCGGCCGACCTGCTGGCCGCCGCGCCCATCGTGCACGTGGCCGGCTTTCGCTCGTGCTTTCCGATCGCGTTCACGTTCCATTACATCTACGGCCTGTTCCGCAGCTCGGTGCGCCTGATTCGTGGCGATGCCGGCACGCTGGAGATGGAACTGCGCGCGCTGGGCGCCAAGGATGCCGTGCTGGTGGCCGGCTTTGCGCCCTACTCGCAGGAAAGCCTGCGCGTGGCCCGCGCCGCGCGCGAGGCCGGCTGCAAGGTCATTGCGCTGACCGACAGCACCGTGTCCCCCATCGCGCTGGAAGCCGACTGCACGCTGCTGTTCGCGATCGACAGCCCGTCGTTCTTCCCGTCGATCACGTCCGGCGTGACGATGGTCGAGGTGCTGGTGGAGCAACTGCTGGCCCGCAAGGGCAAGGGTGCGATCCGGGCGCTGGAGCAGACCGAGGGCCAGCTCCACCGCACGGGCGCCTACCTGCCCGACAAGGGGCGCTGAAGCCCCCTGCCGTCGCGAGCTGCGGCTTACTCGAACGCCTCGTCGCTGGGGCTCGCGTAGGCCTTGCGGATCTGCTCGCTCTGCTGCAGGTCGAACGAGATGTTCTTCGGCGGCACCGGCTTCTGGAACCACTTGGCGTACAGCGTGTTGATCTCGCCGCTGCGCATCAGGCCGCTCATCGCGTTATCCACCACCTGCTTGAAGCCCGGATCGTCCTTGCGCATCATGAAGCCATAGGCTTCGAACGATTGGGGCGTGCCCACCACGGCCCAGTCGTCGGGCTTGGGCGACAGCGTGCGCACGCCGGACAGCAGCACGTCGTCCATCATGAAGGCCGCCACGCGGCCCGACTGCAGGATCAGGAACGATTCGCCGTAGTCCTTGGCGCTCTGGATCGTCATGTTGGCGCCGCGCTCGTCGTTGAGCTTGCGCAGGATGCGCTCTGACGTGGTGCCCGCGTTGGTCACCACGGTCTTGCCGGCCAGGTCCGGGAAGTCGTGCACCGCACTGCCCTTCTTGACCAGCAGCCGCGTACCGGCCACGAAGTACGTGGTCGAGAACGCCACCTGCTGCTGGCGCGCCTTCAGGTTGGTCGTGACGCCGCATTCCAGGTCGACCGTGCCGTTCTGCACCAGCGATATCCGGTTCTGCGACGTCACCGGCACCATGCGCACCTGCAGATTGGGCGTACCCGTTTCCTTCTTGACCGCATCGATCACACGGTCGCAGATGTCCTGGGCAAACCCGATCACCTTCTGGTTCGCGTCGTAATACGAGAACGGGATCGACGACGTGCGGTGCCCGATCCCGATGGCTCCGGACGACTTGATCTTGCTGAGGGTCGGGCTGCCGGCCACGTCGGCGGCCAGCGCGGAGCCGGCACCGGCCAATGCCGCCAGGATCAGGGCGGCACGGATCGGGAAGGAATCGGTCATGGGAAACACTCCTGTTGAATGAAAAGCGTCAGCTGTTGCAATGCTAGTCATTGAGCAACAAGTGTTCCATCATGGATAACCATGAAACAAATGGTTTTTCCCCACGCGTGGGCATGCCATGCCCGGCCGTGGGGAATATGGGGGCGGCGCCGTGCGCCGTCGGGGTGTGGGAACGGTTACGCGGCCGTGCCTTCGTCGGCGGCCGCGCGGGCCAGCAGCATGGCTTCGGCCAGCGTGTCGGGGTCGCCGATGTGGTTGGCCAGCAGCAGGATCAGCCGGGCGTTGACGGCCTGGCTGGCCGCGTCGTCGAGGTCGCGGTGCATGTCGATCAACGCCTCGTAGAAGTCGTCGGGACGCGTGAGGTTGGGGGCGGTGTTGAGCGGCATGGGCCGGTCTCCTTGGCGTGCCGGTTGTCAGGCCAGGGCCGCCGCGTGCGCGGCGGACGGCTCGGGATTCGTGGATGCCAGCGCGTTGCCGGTGGCGCGTGCCAGGGCGGCCCCGATATGCGCGGCGTCGACGGCGCGCCAGCGTGCGCAGACATGCTGGTCCGGCCGGATCAGGTAGCACGTGCCGGCGCGTGCGTCGTAGCGCCGCGCGGCCAGGCCCTCCCCATCGCGCAACACCGTGGCGCCGGGCCATGCCGGTGCCGACGCCGAAATGGCTGCGTCGGTCACGAACACCACGCGCAGCGGAATGCCGCCCTGCTGCAGAGTGCGCAGGGCGTCGCGCTGTGCGCTATCGAGTCCGGCCGGGGCGCCGAACACGAGCACCACGAAATCGTCGCCCAGGTGTTGCAGCAGCCACGGCTTGCCCGCTTCCGCCACGACCGGTGCATCGACGCATGCCGCACCCGGCACCATCGCGCCGCCGAACGTGTCGGCATCGGCCGTGTTCAATGCCGACTGGTGCAACACCGCCGGCACCGATAGCCGACCGCTGTTCACAAGCTGCCGCGCAAACGCGTGGTCGCGCGCGAGCGTCAGCACGGCGTCGCGAAAGAGTCGGCTGACCGGGCTCTTCGGCGTGATGAAGTCAGTGGAACGCGTGGAGTTGCGGATATTCTCGTCCGCCGCGTATTCGCGCTCGCTGGCGTAAGTATCGAGCAGGCTATCCGGCGCCTTGCCCTGCAGCACGTAGGCGAGTTTCCACGCCAGGTTCTCGGCATCCTGCACGCCGCTGTTGGCGCCGCGCGCGCCAAACGGCGACACGCCATGCGCGGCATCGCCGGCAAACAGCACGCGGCCGTGGCGGAAGCTGTCCATGCGTACGCATGAGAACGTGTAGACGCTGACCCATTCCAGTTCGAACTTGGCATCGGGGCCCAGCAGCGCCTGCACACGCGGGATCACGCGCTCCTGGGCCTTCTCGGCCACCGGGTCGGCGTCCCAGCCAAGCTGGAAGTCGATGCGCCAGACGTTGTCGGGCTGGCGATGCAGCAGCACCGACTGGTTCGGATGGAACGGCGGATCGAACCAGAACCAGCGCTCGGCCGGAAACGGCGCCTCCATCTTCACATCGGCAATCAGGAAGCGGTCGCGGAACGTATGACCGTGGCTTTCCTGTCCCAGCATCCTGCGCAGCGCGCTGCGCGAGCCATCGGCGGCCACCACGTACTGGCCGCACAGTGTGTGGGGGCCGTCGGGGGTCTCGATGGTCAGTGCTACGTGGTCGGCATGCTGCTCGACTGCCACGGCGCGGCTCTTCCAACGGATGTCGATGTTCGGCATCGCCTGCGCGCAATCGAGCAGATAGCCTTCGACGTAATACTGCTGCAGGTTGATGAACGCCGGGCGCTGGTGGCCGGTCTCGGGTAGCAAGTCGAACGCGTAGATCTGGCGATCCTTCACGAAAACCTTGCCGACGTGCCAGCGCACGCCCTTGTCGACCATGCGGCCACCGCAGCCCAGACGGTCGAAGATGTCGAGCGTGCGCTTGGCAAAGCAGATCGCCCGCGACCCAGTGGACAGCGTGCAGTCGTCGTCGACCAGCACCACCGGTACGTTGTGGCGGGCCAGGTCGATGGCAGTGGCCAGCCCCACCGGGCCTGCGCCGACGACGATCACCGGGTGGCGCGTGCCTTCGGGATCGGCGCAGGGGGTGTAATCGTAGGTCTGCCGCTGGTAGTCGGGGTCGGCGGTCATGGTGTCTCCGGCGTGCTGTTTTTTTTGTTTTGTCTTGGTGTTGCTCCCCTCTCCCGCACGGCGGGAGAGGGGCGGGGGGTGAGGGCCGGCGGTTCAAATTGCGACGGATCGGCAAGCAGAAGCTCCTTGCCCTCACCCCCACCCCCTCTCCCACTGCGTGGGAGAGGGGAGCCAAATTTCAGCCGATTTACTGCTGCAGCGCCGCCCACATCTCCTGATCTCGCTGCGCCGTCCAGATACGCGGATGCGAAATCCCCGAAGCCTCGTCAAACGCCCGCGACACATCGAACGGCAGACAGTGCTCATAGATAAAAACGTGGCCGAACTTCGGGTCCATCGACTTGCGCGTGTGCGCCATGGCGGCCTTCAGGTCGAGCTTGTCGGCCACGGCCTCGCGGCCGGCCTGCAGCAGCGTCGACACGAAGTCCTTGGTGTAAGCCAACCCCTTGGCCACGTCTTCGCGCGTGGTCAGCGCGGGGCCGCGGCCGGGGACCAGCTTCTCCGGTTGCAGCGCGGCCAGCGCGTCGAGCGTGGCGGGCCATTGTTCGAGCTGGGCGTCGCCGCAGTAGCAAGCAGCGTCGTACTCCACGAGGTCGCCCGAGAACAGCACCTTCTGCTGCGGCAGCCAGACCACGGTGTCGCCCTTGGTATGGCCGGCGCCCAGGTGGGCGATGCGCACTTCGAGCTTGCCCATGAACAGCGTCATCTCGCGCTCGAAGACCAGCGTCGGCCACGTCAGGCCGGGTACGGTCTCCACGCCGGCGAACAGGCGCGGAAAGCGTTCGATCTCGGACTTCATGTCGGCCTCGCCGCGCTCCACGATCATCTCGTAGGTGCCCCGGCTGGCGATGACCTGCTGCGCGCCCTCGGCAAAGTAGGCCGACGCGCCCAGCACGCGCACCGCGTGGTAGTGCGACAGCACCACGTACTTGATCGGCTTGTCGGTGATCGTGCGGATCCGGGCGATCAGGTCCTGCGCCATGGCGGGCGTGGCGGTGGTGTCGATGATCATCACGCCGTCGTCGCCAATGATCACGCCCGAGTTCGGGTCGCCCTCGGCCGTGTAGGCCCAGGCGCTCTCGGAAAGCTGGGTAAAGGTGATCTGCTTGGTTTCCAGGTCGGCCTGGGACGCGAATGCCTTTGCCATGTCTGCCTCGTTGTTTTCTATAGGTATGGGGACCGGATGAGGACCGGCGTGAAAGCATCTTAGGAATTCGGCCATTTTTAGTCAATGACAAATATAATTGTTATTAGCTAAATTCCAGCCAGGCGCCTGACAGGTCGCACCGTCGCGTACCATTGGGCTCTTTTCAAATCCAGGACATCAGGCAGGCATGGCACGACCCCCAGGCGAACCGGCCGGCAAGGCACAGCGCGGCATCCAGAGCGTGGAGGTGGGCGGGCGCCTGTTGCGGGCTCTGGCCGATGCGCGCCGGCCGCTGGCCCTGGCCGAACTGGCCGCCGCCGCACAACTGGCGCCGGCCCAGGCCCACACCTATCTGGTCAGCCTGACGCGGCTCGGATTGATCAAGCGTGACCATTTCGATGGCGGCTACGAGCCCGGCCCGCTGGCGCTGCGGCTCGGCATGCTGCACCTCGACCACGAGCCGGCTTATCGCGCGGCCGTGCCCCGGGTGCAGGCGCTGGCCGCCGCCATCGGCTGCAACGTGGCCATCAGCCTGCCTACGCCGCAGGGGCCGACCATCGTCCACTACGCGTCGGCGGGCTCGCCGCTGCATGTGAACTTGCACGTGGGCACCGTGATGGCGCTGGCCACCACGGCCACGGGGCGCGCCTGCTGCGCGTTCCAGCCGGAGGCGTACTGGCTGCCGATCTGGCGCCAGCAGCAGGCCGGTGCGCCGACGGATGCCCTGCCGGCGTTCCGGACTCAGCTTGAAGACGCACGCCAACGCGGCATGGCGCGCAGCATCGATACGCCCAGCCCGGCCGTCAGCAGCCTGGCGATGCCGCTGATGGATGCCACCGGCGCGCTGCGGCTGGTGCTGACCGCCATCGGCTCCACTGGCGCGATCGACGTAGACTGGCAGGGTCCGGTGGCAAACGCCATGCGCGCGGCGCTCGACGACATCGCGCGCGACATGGAGCCGGCATGAGCGAATCCGAAGACAGCAAACCCCAGCGCGGTATCCAGTCGCTCGACAACACCGGCCAGTTGCTCGCCGCGCTGGCCGATGCCGGCCGTCCGCTCTCGCTGGGCGATCTGGCGCGTGCCGCCGGCATGGTGCCGGCCAAGGCGTTTCCGCATCTGGTCAGCCTGCAGAAGATCGGCCTGCTGGCGCGCAATGCCGATGGCGATTTCGAAGCCGGCGTGCTGGCGCTGGAAATGGGACTGATGGCGCTGCAGCGGCTGTCGCCCACACGCGAGGCAGAGCCCGAGGTGGTGGCGCTGGCGCATGCCACCGGGTTGTCGGTGGGCATGGCGGTACTGGGGCCGCTGGGCCCCACGGTGATCCGGCTGGAAGAAGCGTCGCGGCCCCAGCACGTCAGCTTGCGCGTGGGCACAGTGCTGTCGATGGTCAACACTGCGATCGGCCGGACGTTTGCCGCCCACCTGTCCGACGATGTACTGACGCAGGCGCTGGCGCAGGATGCGATCCGCATGGCCGGCGAGCCGGTGAACGCCGCATCACTGAACAAACACCTGCCGCGCTGGCGCCAGATCCGCGAGGCCGGTATCGATCACGCCGTGAGCCGGCCAGTGCCCGGCATCGACACGCTGGCCGCGCCGGTGTTCGACCACACCGGCGCGCTGGCGCTGGTGATCGCCGTGATGGGCAGCAGCGGCAGTTTCGACAGCGCGCTGGACAGCGATGTCGCGCAACGGGTGAAGCAGGCCGCGCGGCGCCTGTCGTGGCGCTTCGGCGCGCAGCCAGTCTCTACTTAATCCTGTTCAGCCAGCCACGCCCCCAGCGCTTCGGTCACGCCCTGCGCGAACGTGGCGAATACTGGTTCGCAAACAAAACCCATGTGCGGCGTGACCACGACGTCGCGCCGATGGCGCAGCACGTGATCGGCCGGCACCGGTTCCGTATCGAACACGTCGAGCGCGGCCAGCGCGGGACGGCCCTGGTCCAGTGCGCTGGGCAGCGCCGCCATGTCGATCAGCGCCGAGCGCGACGTATTGACCAGGATCGCGTCGGGCCGCATCAGCGCCATGCGCCGGGCATCGATGAGCCGGCGCGTTTCGTCGGTCGGCACGAGGTGCAGGCTGACCACGCGTGACGTCTGCAGCAGTTCGTCCAGGCTAACGGACTCGGCCCCCTCCGTCGCCGCACGCTCGGGCGTCATATGCGGGCTCCAGGTCACCACTTCCATGCCGAACGCCTTGCCCACGCGCGCCACGCGCTTGCCGATCTCGCCCAGCCCCACCAGTCCAAGCCGCTGACCGTGCAGCACGCCGGGCAGCGCGATGCTCTGGGTGGATCGCCAGCCGCCGGCCCGCATCGTCGCCATCTGGGCTTCGAGCTGGCGCGTGGCCGCCAGGATCAGCGCCCACGTCATCTCGCAGGTGCTTTCCTTCGACGGACCCCAGTGGGTATTGGCCACCGGAATGCCGCGCGCCTTGAGCGTGTCGGTATCGAGCGTGTTGTTGCGTGTGCCGGTATAGACCACCAGCCGCAGCCGGGTGGCGAGGGCCAGCGTGGCGGCATCGAGCGGCGTGCGGTCGCGCACGAGCACCAGCACATCGGTGCCTTGCAGCACGGCCGCCAGTGCGTGGCCGCGCAGCGGTTCGTGATGGAAGTCGACATCGGCCCGCGCTTGGATGGCGGACCAGTCCGCCAGGCGCGCCAGGGCGCGTTCGTAGTCGCCAAGGACCGTGATGCGGGGGCGGGCTGCCATGTCTGTCTCCGGTTATCTCGCCAGGAGCAGCATCATCGCGGGAACCGTCGCCGCTGTGAATTGCAAAGTTGCTTGCGATTGATGCATTGGCTGCATCAACCTGGCGCGCCACTTACTCGTCCGGCTTGCGCCCCGTGCTTTCCAGGTAAGCGTCCACGGCACTGCCCACCGTCGGATGGAAGCGATCGTTGCTGAACACCTCGGTCAGCTCGAAGCGCCGCAGCTTGTCGCGCACCGGGTCCTTCATCTCGGCGAAATGCAGGGCGATGCCCTGCGCGGCCAGGTTCTGGCTCAGCTCGCGCAGCATGTCGGCGGACGTCACATCGACGCTGGTCACCGGCTCGGCCGCCACCACCACGCGCCGCACCGGCGTGGGCGCCGCCTCCACGGCCTCGGTCAGCCGCTGCTGGAACAGTTCGGCATTGGCAAAGAACAGCGGCGCGTCCCAGCGGAACAGCACCAGCCCGTCGTGCTGCGCCGCATGCGGGTAGCGCTTCAGGTCGTGGTAGCCGCGCAGGCCCGGCACCCGGCCCAGCACCGCGAAATGCGGGCGCCAGCCGTCCCACAGGAACTCGATCACGGCGATAACCACGGCCAGGCAGATACCGGGAATCGTCCCGAACACCGCCACGGCCACGAAGCACAGCATCGACAGCCAGAACTCCCATTGCTGGATGCGGTAGATGCGATGCAGGTCCTTGAACTCGAACAGGCCGATGGCCGCGGCGATGACCACGGCGGCCAGCGCGCTGTTGGGCAGGTAGCGCAGCAGGTTGGGTGCCACCAGCAGCAACGCCGCCACGGCAAGGGCGCCGACCACGCCGGTCAACTGCGTACGTGCGCCGGCTGCCTCGGCCACCGGCGTACGCGACGCGCTGCTGCTGATCGGAAAGCCCTGGAAGAACCCCGCCGCCAGGTTGGCCACGCCCAGCCCCACCATCTCCTGGTTCGGGTCCACGCGCGTATGCGTGCGCGCGGCGTACGTGCGCGACAGCACGCTGGTATCGGCAAAGGCGATCAGCGCCACGGCGCAACCGCCGAGCACGATCCTGACCAGATCCGCGCCGCTAAGCCACGGTATCGCGAACGCGGGCAGCCCCTGCGGAATCTCGCCCAGCACCTTCACGCCCTGGGCGTCGAGCCGGAACACGCTGACCGCCAGCGTGGCCAGGATCACCGCGATCAGGATGCCCGGCACGCGCTCGAAGCGCTTGAGCGCCAGGATCACAACCAGGCTGGCCAGCCCGACCCCGAAGCTGTACCAGTTGGTCTGGCCCGCCGCGATCTTCTGCGCCAGTTGCCATAGCTCGCGCAGCGGCCCGGCGTCGTCGATGGAAATCGCGAACAGCTTGGGGAGCTGGCTCACCAGCACCGTGAGCGCGATGCCGTTCATGTAGCCGTAGCGGATCGGCTTCGACAGCAGTTCGGTGATGAAGCCCAGCCGCAGCAGACCCAGCACGATGCAGAACAGGCCCGCGACGATGGCCATCAGGCTGGCCGTGGCCACGGCGCGCATGGGGTCACCGGCGGACATCGTCAGTACCACCGCCAGGATCGGTGCCGCCAGCGCGGAATCGGGCCCCAGCACCAGGATGCGGCTGGGCCCGAACAGCGCGTAGGCCAGCAGCGGGATGATCGTGGCGTAGAGCCCGTACACGCCGGGCACGCCGGATGCCTCGGCATAGGCAATGCCAACCGGCACCAGCATCGTGGTCAGCACCAGCCCGGCCGCCAGGTCGCGCGGCAGCCACGCGGCCTGGTACG
This sequence comes from Cupriavidus pauculus, assembly GCF_022179805.1. GTDB lineage: Bacteria > Pseudomonadota > Gammaproteobacteria > Burkholderiales > Burkholderiaceae > Cupriavidus > Cupriavidus pauculus_E. The sequence continues at coordinate 12,120 of NZ_BPUO01000007.1, forward strand.
ACTTGAGTACGGCCAGCCCGGGCAGCCAGCGCAGCCAATGCGGGGGGGATGGTCGGGCAGGAGTAGGCGTGGTGGATGCCATCGGACGCTTCGTCTATGGGTCTTTTACTGGAGGTAACGCCGGCATTCGGTGTGATTCAGCATAGGTCCCGGCAGCATGGATTCAAGCCTCCCGATGCGGCGAACGCGAAATCCTTGTCGCTGTACAAAATCGCCCACGCCCGGCTGGCGCCATGCTTCATGCATCACAACATGCGCCGCGAAGCGCCAGGAGAAAGCGATGACGCGAGTCATGACGAAGTGGATAGCGGCGATGGCCGTGCTGGCCGCAATGGCCGGAACGAGCGCGCCGATGGCGTACGCCGCGCCCCCTGCCCCCGCCGCGCCTGCCCCCGCCGAAGGCGTGGCACCGAATGGCGTCACGATTCCGCCCGGCTTCCGCGACTGGAAGCTCGTCACCGTGGCGCGCGAGGAAGGCAAGAACGACGACATCCGCGCCATCCTGGGTAACGACGTGGCCATCCGCGCGATGCAGCTGGGCAAGTACCCACTGCCCGACGGCACGGTGCTGGCCCGGTTGGCGTGGAGCTATTCCCCGCTGGAGGAAAGCGCCGCCGCGTTCGGCAAGGCCCAGTCGCATGTGGCCGGGCACGAGAAGAACGGCGTGCAGTTCATGGTCAAGGATTCTGTGAAGTACGCCTCCACGGGCGGCTGGGGCTATGCCGAGTTCGACAGCGGCAAGCCGGCCGGCAACCCGCAAGCGTGTTTCGCGTGCCACACCGTGGTGAAGAACCGCGACTACGTGTTCAACCGCTTCGCCACGGTGGACACCGGCGGCATCGGCCAGTAAGCCAGCGCGCTACTTGACGCCGGCCTGCATGAACGACTGCATGAACTGGCGCTGGAACAGCAGGAAGGCCAGCACCAGCGGCCCCACGCACAGCAGCGTGCCGGCCGACAGCACGCCCCAGTCGACGCCGGTCTCCGGCGCCGCGAACAGCGCCATGCCCACCGTCACCGGCCGGCTGGCCTCGGTCTGCGTGGCCACCAGCGGCCACAGGAAGTTGTTCCAGTGGTAGCTGATGGACACCAGCGCATAGGCCAGGTAAGTCGGCCGCGCCAGCGGCACGTACACCTTGAGCAGGATGCCCAGCCGCCCCACCCCTTCGATGCGCGCGGCGTCCTCCAGCTCCTGCGGCACGGTCATGAAGGTCTGTCGCAGCAGGAAGATGCCAAACGCGCTAGCCACATAGGGCAGCGCCACGCCCAGCCAGGTATCGACCTGCCCTAGTTGCGCGATGGTCAGGTAGTTCTCGGTGATCAGCACCTCCGGCATCACCATCAGCTGCAGCAGCACCAGCCCGAAGACCACGTTGCGCCCGGAGAAGCGCATGCGCGCCAGCGCAAACCCGGCCAGCGTGCATACCGTCAGTTGCAGCACCAGCAGCAGCGTGACGATGCAGACCGTGTTGACGAGGTAGCGCGCGAACGGCGCCACGCGCCACGCCTGCGGGAAGTTGTCGAGGCCCCACGGCGTCTGCAGGCTCAGCCGCATGGCTTCGCCGCCGGGGTGAAACGCGCCCCAGCACAGCAGCAGCAATGGCGAGATCCACAGCAGCCCGGCCACGATGCCGGCAACGGGAAGCAAGGCGGTGCGAAGCATGGTCATCGGTAGTGGACGCGATTGCGCGACAGCCAGAACTGGATGGCCGAGCACAGGCCCAGCAGCGCCAGCAGCACCACGGTCAGCGTGCCGGCATAGTTCGCATCCTGGAACTTGAACGCGATTTCGTACAGGTAGTAAAGCAGCAGCGTGCTGGCGTTGTTAGGCCCGCCGCGCGTGAGCACGAACAGGTGATCGATCAGCTTGAACGCATTGATCAGCGCGTTGACCACCACGAACAGCGTGGTCGGCGCCAGCAGCGGCAGCACCACATGACGCAGGCGGTACCAGGCCGACGGCGACTCCAGCCGCGCCGCGTCGAGCTGCTCGGTGGAGATGGACTGCAGCGCGGCCAGGTAGAAGATCATGAAGAAGCCGGCTTCCTTCCAGATGGTGACCACCATCAGCGCGGGCAGCACGGTATCGGTATCGCCCAGCCAGTTGCGCCCGGCGATGCCCGCCCAGGCCAGCCCCCGGTTCAGCAGGCCGATGTCGGGCGCATAGAAGAACAGCCAGACGTTGGCCGCGGCCACCATCGGCAGCATCGTCGGCGTAAAGAACGCCAGGCGCAGCAGGCCGCGCCCGGCAAAGCGCCGGTTGACCCACAGCGCCATGGCCAGCGCCAGCACCACCGACACCGGCACGGTCACCAGCGCATACCAGAGGTTGTTGCGCAGGGCCTGGCGGAAGACCGGATCGTCGAGCAGCGCCACGAAGTTGTCGAAGCCCGCGAACGCCGGTGGAACGCCGGGCGCCTGCATCTGCACGCTGTGCCACAGGCTGCCGACGATCGGCCAGTACGTGAAGCCGGCCAGCAGCACCAGCGCCGGCAGCAACATCAGCCAGGCTTGCGCGGTCGGCTTCATCGTCATCAACGCTGGTACGGCTTCAGCACGCGCTCGGCCTGCGCCTGCGCGCCGGTGAGCGCAGCCTTCGGCTCCTGCTGGCCGGCGATGGCCGACTGCAGCGCATCTTCCAGCAGCTTGCGCACGCGGCCAGCCTGGTGCGTCGACAGCTCGGCGGTGGCCACCGACAGTTGATCGCGCGCCACCAGCGACTGCGGCACCTTGGCGGCGTAGTCCTTCAGCGTCGGGGTTTCGTAGCTAGCCGGGCTCACGCCCATGTAGCCGGTGGCCACGCTCCACTGCGCCGAACGCTCGGGGGCGGTCAGGAACTTGACCAGGCGGAACGACGCGCGCTGCTCGGCATCGCTGCCGCTCTTGAACAGGTAGAAGTTGCCGCCGCCGGTGGGCGAGCCCGGTTCGGTGTTGCCGGGCAGCGGTGCCACGCCGACGTCAAACTTCGCGTCCTTGAGCACGGCCGTCAGGTTGCCCGTGGAATGCCACATCATCGCGGTCTTGCCCTCGACGAAGTTCTGGCGCAGCGTGCCCCACTCGATCAGGCCCTTCGGGCTCACGCCGTCCTTCGACAGCGACGTCCAGTACTCCAGTGCCTGCACGGCCTTGGGGCTGTCGAACGTAGTACGCGTGCCGGCCGCGTTCATCAGCGTCTGGCCATTCTGCTTGGTCAGCGCGCCGAACATCCAGTAGGCGTAGCCCGTGGACGGGATCATCACGCCCCAGCGGCTGGTGTTGGCGCCGTCGCGCTTGACCAGCTTCTCGGCGGCCTCGCGCATCTCGGTCCACGTGCGCGGCGGCTTGTCGGCGTTCAGGCCGGCCTGGCGGAACGCGTCCTTGTTGTAGAACATCACGATGGTCGAGCGCTGGAACGGGATACCCCAGGTCTTGCCATCGGCGCGGCCGTTGTCCATCAGGCCCGGATAGAAGCTCTGCAGCCACGCCTTGTCCTCGGGCGTGGTGGCAAAGTCATCGAACGGGCGGATCACGCCCAGGTCCTTCAGTTCGTGCAGGTCGATCGAGAACAGCACCGACGTCTGCACCGGCGTGCCGGCCTTGAGTGCGGCCAGCGCCTTGGTGCGCGCGTCGTCGTAGTTGCCCGCGTAGATCGCATTGACCTTGACGTCGGGGTTGGCCTGCTCGAACTCACCGACCAGCTTGTCCACCACCTGCGTCAGCGGACCGCCCACCGACACCGGGTAGTACATCGTGACCTGCGTCTGTGCGGCCATGGCCGCCAGAGACGTGAAGCAACCGAGGGTGCCGAGCGCGACGGCCAGGCATCGGGTCTTGAACGACATGAACGCTCCTTAAGGTATAGTCAGGGCAATACGACAGGGGAATCGGATACGGATGCGGGTACTGCTACGTCTGTGTCCGCGATGGCGAAACGGTGCTCGCGCTCGGCCGGCCAGCGCAGCATCAGCGTGGCGCCCGGCGCCGGCGCGACGCGCCCCGGGTGCCGCACCAGCATCGGCTGCCCGTGCAGGCGCACTTCGATCAGCGTGTCGGCGCCGTGGTATTCGGTGCGCACCACCTCCGCGCGATGCTCGCCATCGAGTTCGATATGTTCGGGACGCACGCCCAGCCACCCCGCCTCGCCCGGCATGCGGATCAGGTTCATCGGCGGCTGGCCGATAAAGCGCGCCACCACCGGCATGGCCGGCTGCTCGTACAGTTGCGTCGGGGTACCAGTCTGCGCAATGCGGCCCTGGTGCATCAGCACGATGCGGTCGGCCATGCTCATGGCTTCCACCTGGTCGTGCGTGACATAGACCACGGTCAGGCCCAGTTGCTGCTGCAGCTTGCGCAGTTCGGCGCGCATCTCGGCACGCAACTGCGCGTCGAGGTTCGACAGCGGTTCGTCCATCAGGCACACCGGATGCTGCGACACGATGGCCCGCGCCAGCGCCACGCGCTGCTTCTGTCCGCCCGACAATGCGGCCGGCTTGCGCGCCAGCAGCGCGCCCAGGCCCAGCAGGTCGGCGGTGTGTTGCAGCCGGCGCGCCTGCTCGTCGCGCGGCACCTTGCGCGCGCGCAGGCCGAACACGATGTTGTCCGCCACGCTCAGGTGCGGGAACAGCGCATACGACTGGAACACCATGCTCAGCATGCGCTGCGCGGGTTCCAGTGCGGTCACGTCGCGGCCGTCCAGGTGGATGCGGCCGTCGCTGGGCCGGTCCAGCCCGGCGATCAGCCGCAGCAGCGTGGTCTTGCCACATCCGGACGCGCCCAGCAGCGCGATGAATTCGCCGCGTTCGATATCGAGATCGATACCGCGCAGCACCGTCTGGTCACCAAAGCGCTGCTGCAGCCGTTCGAGTCGCAGGTAGGCCATGGCGGGTCAGCACAGATGCAGCGTGACGCCCGCACGCTCGCACAGCGCGGGCAACGTCGGCAGTGCGTCGGTGGCTTCGGTATCGGTGAACAGGTGGTCGATCTGGTCCAGGCCCGCTACGCGGCACGGCGCGTTGCGCAGGCACTTGCTGCTGTCCGCCAGCAGCACGCGCAGATGGCTGTGCGACAGCAGCACCTGGCTCAGCTCGGCTTCTTCAGGCTGGAATTCGTAGAACGTGCCGTCCTCGTCGATGCCGGCGGCACCGCAGATCGCCAGGTGCGCGCGGAACCGCCGCACAAAATCGAGCGTGGCGCTGCCCATTACGTCGAGATCGCCGGCGCGCAGCCGCCCGCCGGTGACCCAGGTTTCGATCCGGGGCTTGTCGGCCAGCGCGTGCACGGCGCCGAGGTTGTTGGTGATCACGCGCAGCGGCAGGTCGGCGGGCAGCGCCCGCGCAAAGTCCGTCACGGTGGTGCCATATCCGAGGAATACGGTGGCATCCGCTTCGAGCATGGCCAGCGCGCCGGCCGCAATGCGGCGCTTGCGCTCGACGTGCGCGGTGCTGCGCTGCAGGTAGCTGATGTTGTGCTGGCTGGCGGGCAGGCTCAAGCCGCCGTGCATGCGGCGCGCCAGGCCCTGCATGCTCAGTTCATTGATGTCGCGCCGGATGGTCTGGCTGCTGACGCCAAAGCGGCTGGCCAGCTGCTCGGTACTGAGGTAGCCGGCATCGTTCAGCCAGCCGAAGATTTCACGTTGCCGCGGGGTCAGACTCATCGACGCTCGTTCGCTCAATTTTCATGTTCGAACGAAATGTAAGCGTGCAATGTGTCACTTCCGTGACGCCGGGCAACCCCCTGCTTCAGGGGTAGAAGCGGGGGCGACGCCGACCGGCAGTTTCCGCGCTTCAGAACACGCGCGTCAGGAATTCCCGGGTACGCGCGTGGACCGGCGCGCCGAACACCTGCTCCGGCGCCCCTTCCTCCACCACCTTGCCGCCGTCCATGAAGACCACGTGGTTGGCCACTTCGCGGGCAAAGCCCATTTCGTGCGTGACCACGATCATCGTCATGTGCTCTTCGGCAAGCTGGCGCATGGTGCGCAGCACTTCGCCGGTCAGCTCGGGGTCCAGCGCCGACGTGGGTTCGTCGAACAGCATGATGTCCGGCTCCATCGCCAGCGCGCGCGCAATGGCCACGCGCTGCTTCTGGCCGCCGGACAGGCGCGACGGATAGCTGTCGCGCTTGTCGAACAGGCCCACCTTGCGCAGCAGTTCCTCGGCAAACGGAATGATGCGGTCGCGCGGCATGCCCTTGACCGTCATCGGCGCTTCGATCAGGTTCTGCAGCACGGTCAGGTGCGGGAACAGGTTGAACGACTGGAACACCATGCCCATCTTGGCGCAGATGCGGCGCAGGTCGGCACCCTTGGCATAGCTCACGCCATTGCCGTCGGTCGATGCCAGCACCTCGCCTTCGATCTCCAGCGTGCCCCGGTCGATGATCTCCAGGTGGTTCAGGCAGCGCAGCAACGTGCTCTTGCCCGAGCCGGAAGGCCCGATCACCGCCGTCACGTCACCCTTGCGCAGCGAGAACGAGACGCCCTTGAGCACCTCCAGCGCCCCGAAGGACTTGTGGATGTCGCGCGCCGCCACCATCAACGGGAGCGCGTTCATGCCGCCGTTCTCATTGATCGTATTTGGCATAGCGTTTTTCGAGGCTCTGGAACAGCCAGGTCAGGACCAGCGTCATGACCAGGTAGAAGAGTGCGGCCACCAGGAACGGGGTGGTCGTGAAGTCGCGCTGCACAATGCTGCGCGCGGTGCGCAGGATGTCGTTGAGCGCAAGCACGTAAATCAGGGACGTGTCCTTGACCAGCGTGATGGTCTCGTTGCTGACCGGAGGCAGCACACGGCCAATCATCTGCGGCAGCACGATGCGCCGCATGGTCTGGAAGTAGCTGAGCCCCAGCGTCTTGCTGGCTTCGTACTGGCCGCGCTCCACGGACTGGATGCCAGCCCGGAAGATCTCGGCAAAGTACGCCGCGTAGTTCAGCGCAAACGCCACCACCGCCGCCGGAAAGTCCGGCAGCCGGATACCGACGTACGGCACGAAAGGCAGCGCGAAGTAGATGAACAGCATCTGCAGCATCAGCGGCGTGCCGCGCATCAGCCAGATATAGCCGTTGACCAGGGTGCTGACCGGCTTCCACGCGGAAATGCGCAGCAGCGCCAGCGCCAAGCCCAGCGGCACCGACAGCCCGAGCGTGATGGCGAACAGGGTCAGGGTGACCTTGGCACCGTCCAACATCGGAGGCAGGAGAGAAAGAACGTAGTCCATGCTGAAACGTCAGGCGCGGGCGAGGCAGGGGACGCGCCCCCGCGCCGCCCGCGACCGGGCCGTGCTTACTTGGTGATATCCGCGCCGAACCACTGGGTGGCGATGCGCCCTGCGGTGCCGTCCTGCTTCATCGACGCCAGCGTCTTGTTCAGCTTTTCCAGCAGCGCGGCATCGTCCTTGCGCACGCCCACGCCATAGTCCTCGGTGCCGAAGTTCTCGGTCAGCACGCGGTATTCGCCGGCGCGCTTGCTGGCCAGGTAGCGGCCCACCACTTCGTCCACCACCACGGCGTCCAGGCGCCCGGCGGACAAGTCCATCAGCGCGGTCACGTTGTCGCCGAAGGTCTTCAGTTCCTTCATGCTCGCGGCCAGGCTGGCTTCCTTCTTGATGGCGTCCACGGCGCTGCTGCCGTCCTGCGCGCCAACGATGCGGCCGGCCAGGTCGGCCTTGGCCTGGATCGGCGACTTCTCGGTGACGATCACGATCTGGTGGTTCGTCATGTACGGGTCGGTGAAGCTGATGTTCTTCTTGCGGTCTTCGGTGATGGTCAGGCCATTCCACAGCACGTCGACGCGCTTGCCGTTCAGTTCCGCTTCCTTGGCGCTCCAGTCGATGGGCTTGAATTCCACCGTCATGCCCAGGCGCTGGGCCGCTTCCTTGGCCATGTCGATGTCAAAACCGACCAGCTGGTTGTTGGCGTCGCGGAAGCCCATGGGCGGGAAGTTGTCGTCCAGGCCCACGACGATGCTGGTGGCGGCGGCGGCCGGCGCGGCGGCGGGCTTGGGATCACTCTTGCCGCAGGCGGCAAGCAACGAGAGACCGGAGATCAGGAGAACGGCAGCTATTTTTTTCATGGCTTCGAGTAGGCGCGAATCCGGCGGGAGGGTCGCGAAGGGAGCCGAATGCGTGAGCAATCGTCCACTTGGCGGGCCGGGTCTTCGGGTAGCGGATCGCCAACAATGCGATCCAAGGTGGTCAACAGGCCGACATTCTACAGCGCGTCCGGCGCCGCAAACCCTGACGGCACCGGGTGCCACGCCAAAGCTTTCGCTGACCGTAATGTTCGCCAGACCGGCGTTATTGATGCGGGCGGCGCGCTTCCCTATCTTGTTACGGACAAGACGCGCACGCCCTGGTTACCACAGCGGCGGCCAATACAACGTTCCGGAGACACTCATGCTGAACCCCGCACCTAGCCGCCGCGCGCCCTAGCGCTCCCACCGGCCACGCATCACCTCTTTCGAATGTTTAGCAATGGCGGCAGCTTTCCCGCAAAGCTGCCTGGCCAGGGAGCAGGCTATGTTGCAGCACATTGTTTCGATTTCGGTCCTCGGACTAATGTTCGTGATCGCCACCGTCCTACCCGTGAACATGGGGGCGCTGGCATTCGTGGGCGCCTTCCTGGTCGGCACCGCGCTGGGCGCCATGCCGGCCAAGACCATCCTCATGGGCTTTCCCGCCGATCTGTTCCTGACGCTGGTCGGCATTACGTACCTGTTTGCGGTGGCGCAAAACAACGGCACCATCGACTGGCTCGTCAGGCTTGCCGTGCGCGCCGTGGGCGGCCGCATCGCGGCGATTCCGTGGATCATGTTCGGCATCGCCGCGCTGCTGACGTCCGTGGGCGCCGTCAGCCCGGCCGCGGTGGCCATCATCGCGCCCATCGCACTCGGCTTTGCCGCGCGCTACAACATCAATCCGCTGATGATGGGGCTGATGGTGGTGCATGGCGCCCAGGGCGGCGGCTTCTCACCGATCAGCATCTATGGCGGCATCACGAACAAGATCGTCGAGAAAGCCGGCCTGCCGCTCAATGAAATGGCCACGGCGTTCGCCAGCCTGGGCGTGAACCTGCTGGTGGCGCTGGGCCTGTTCGTCGCGCTGGGCGGCATGCGCCTGATGCGCACATCGTCGCAACGGCAAGCCGTGCCGGCAGCCGGCGGCGTTGGCGCCATGGACCTGCCGTTCCAGGCCCGCGCCGCGGCGGTCATCGGCGGCGGCGCCTCGCCGGTAGGCGGCAGCATGGAAGCGGAGGCACGGCAGCCCGGTACGCCCTACCAGTACCTGACGGTGCTCGGCCTGCTGGCGCTGTCGGTGCTGACGCTCTACTTCAAGCTCGATATTGGTTTTGTCTCGCTGTCGATCGCGGTGCTGCTAACGCTGGTGTCGCCAAACATGCAGAAGGCGGCGCTGACCCAGGTATCGTGGCCCGAGATCATGCTGATCGTCGGCGTCAGCACCTACGTGGGCGTCATGGAAAAGATGGGGACCATCGCCTTCGTCGGCAACAGCGTGGCGGGCCTGGCCTCGCCGATGATGGCCGCCTTGCTGCTGTGCGTCGTCGGCGCCGTCGTGTCAGCCTTTGCGTCGTCGACGGCCGTGCTGGGGTCCCTGATCCCGCTGGCCGTGCCATTCCTGCAGCAGGGTTCCGACGTCAGCGCCATCGGCTTCATCGCCGCCATGGCCGTCTCATCGACGATTGTCGACGTCAGCCCGTTCTCCACCAACGGCGCGCTGGTACTGGCCAACGCGCAGGGGGTGGACCGGCATGCGTTCTTCAGGAAGCTGATGGTGTACGGGATGCTCGTGACGATTGTCGCGCCGGTGGTGCTCTGGTTTGTGTTTGTGGTGCTGTAATTCTCCCCCGGTCATGGCGGCCACTGATGTGGCCGCCCGCCGCGCGTGGTAACGTCACCGATCCGCAATTGCCATCCCCTGTCATGGAACGGTTCACCATCTCCCTCGACGACGCCCTTGCCAACGAGTTCGACCGGCTGATTACCGAGCGGGGCTACGGCAACCGCTCCGAGGCGGTGCGCGACATCCTGCGCGGCCACCTGGATCACTGGCGCGAGTCGGTCGATGCAGACGGCCCGTGCGTCGCCAACCTGTCCTACGTCTACAACCATCACGAGCGCGACCTCGCGGAGCGGCTCAATGGCATCCAGCACGATCACCACGATCTCACCGTATCGACCATGCACGCCCATCTCGACCAGGACGCCTGTTTCGAGACCGTGATCCTGAGGGGGCCGGCCAGCGCCGTACGCAAGCTCGCCAACGCCATCAGCAGCGAGCGCGGCGTACGCCAGGCGCATCTGAACCTGGTCATGACCGAGCCCGATGCCATGCGACACGAGTCGCACACCCACCCGCACCCGCATAGACATCACCACCCCTGACTGACCTTGCCCGAAGACGCACCATCTCGGTGCGCGGCTCATGGTATGAAGTTTGCATAAATCTTCATACACTTTCACAGAATAAAAACATGAGCCGATTCACCTTCCCGGGCCGCAGGCTGGAAATGCGCCCGGGCAAGCTTGTTCCACCAGCCATTGCAGCCAGCCTGCTGACCATCCCGTTGCATAGCCTGGCTGGCGGATTGCAGCGGCCGGCCTCGGACCTTCCCGCCGTCACTGTCCACGCAAGCATCGCACCGCCTGCAACGGCGGACACGAGCGTTGCCGCCAACCAGGGCTTCGTCACGCGTGAACAGTTGGAGAATCGCCCGCTGCTGCGCCCCGCCGAACTGCTTGAAACCGTGCCCGGCCTGATCGTCACGCAGCACAGCGGCGACGGCAAGGCGAACCAGTACTTCCTGCACGGCTTCAATCTGGACCACGGCACCGACCTGGCCACCACCGTGGCCGGCATGCCGGTCAACATGCGTACGCACGCGCACGGCCAGGGCTACACCGACCTCAACTTCGTGATCCCGGAGCTGGTCAACGGCATCGCCTACAGCAAGGGCCCCTACTTTGCCGAGCAAGGCGACTTCGCCACCGCTGGTGCGGTGTCCATGGACTATGTGTCCAGCTTGCCCCAGGGGATTGCCCAACTGGAGTTTGGCCAGCATCAGTACCGGCGCGCCGTCGTTGCCAATTCCAATCAGGTGGGTGCCGGCACGCTGCTTTATGGCTTCGAGCTGCTCAACCAGAACGGCCCATGGGACCTGCCCGAGGGCGTGCGCAAGCTCAACGGTGTGATGCGCTACACGGTGCCGCTGGGCGGCGGCGAACGGATCGGCGTGACCGCCATGGCCTACCGCAATAGCTGGGACTCGACCGACCAGGTCCCCTCGCGGGCCATCAGCGAAGGGCTGATCTCGCGCTGGGGCAATATCGATCCCACCGACGGAGGCTACTCGTCGCGGTACAGCCTGTCCACCGACTGGCTCAGGCCGCTGGACGACGGCCTGTTCAAGGCCAACGCCTACGTCATCAAGAGCCGGCTGCAGCTATTTTCGAACTTCACCTATGCACTGAATAACCCCGAGCGCGGCGACCAGTTCGAGCAGTTCGAGAACCGCGTCACCACGGGCGTCAACGCCTCGCGGCTCTGGTTCGGCAAGCTGGGCCAGCGCGATACCGAAACCGAGGTCGGCGCACAGGTTCGCTATGACCGGCTCGATCCCATCCTGCTATCCAACTCCGAGGCACGCCAGGTCTACGAGAACGTACGCACGGACACCGTCAACGAGACCAGCGCGGCGCTGTACCTGCGCAACACGACGGAGTGGCTGCCCTGGCTGCGCACCGTCGCGGGCGTGCGCGCAGACCAGTTCTGGTACGGCGTTTCCAGCAGCAATCCGCTGAACTCGGGCAACGGCACCGACCATATCGTCAGCCCGAAGCTGAGCGTCATAGTCTCACCGGCAGCGCAAACCGAGGTATTCCTGAACTGGGGGCGTGGCTATCACAGCAACGACGTCCGCGGCGCCACCACGACCGTCGATCCCGTCAGTGGCGATCCGGCCCAGCGCGTCAGCGTGCTGGTGCCTGCAACGGGCTACGAGCTGGGTGTCCGCACCACGCGCCTGGCGCCAGGGCTGCAAGTTTCGGCATCGCTGTGGCGCCTCGACATCGGTTCGGAACTGGTCTACTCAGGCGACAGCGGCACCACGGAGCCCGGGCCGGCAAGCCGCCGTACCGGCGTGGAACTGGCCGCCTACTATGCGCCGCAGGATGGCCCGCTCGCCGGACTGATCCTTGACGCGGACGGGGCGTACTCGCGTGCGCGTTACCGCGACTTCAACGAGGCTGGCCAGTACATTCCCGAGTCGATCCAGACCACGGCATCGATGGGCGCCTCGCTCAATCGCGGCCGCTGGTCGTTCGGCGCGCGCGCCCGCTACTTCGGCCCGCGTCCGCTGGTCGAAGACAACAGCGTGCGCTCGGCGTCCTCGTTCCTGGTCAACATGAAGGTGGGCTATCGCGTCATGAAAAACGTGCGCGTGTTTGCTGAAGTGCTGAACGTGCTGGGCAAGCGCGTGAACGACATCGACTACTACTACGCGTCGCTGCTCAAGGGGGAAACGTCGCCGGTCGACGCGAACGGCGTGGCCACGGGCATCAACGACCACCACATCCACCCGGCCGAGCCCAGGACGTTCCGCGTGGGCATGCTCTGGAACTTCTGACCTTCGGCAGCAACGTATGCGCGTCGCTCAGCCGACGCGCCGTCATGACACCAGCGCCACGATCACCGTTCCCCACAGCGCCAGCAAAACGTTGCCCACCGCATACGCGACGCCGTAACCCAGCGTAGGCACCGCGCTCTTGGCCGCCTCCTGTACGGCGGCCAGCGCGGGCGTCGCCGTCGATGCGCCCGCGCATACGCCCAGCATCACGCCCGGATGCATCTTCATGAGTTTGTGCCCGACGAAAACACCGATCAGCATGGGGATGCTGACGGTCAGCGCACCGGCAATCAGCAGCGACAGGCCACTGGACTGCAGCCCTTTGACGAAGTCGGGGCCTGCATTCAGGCCGACGATGGCCACGAAGCCAGTCAACCCGATGGATTCGAATACCCAAAGCGTCGGCCCCGGAATACGTCCGAACAGGCGCGGCTGCACGGACCGTAACCAGCCGCAAACCAGCCCGCCGAGCAGCACCCCCACGCTAAGGGACAAGCCGATCTCGATGCCGCCAAGCACCAATGCCGGCACGCCTATCAGTGCGCCCGCCACGATGCCCAGCGATACCAGCACCATATCGGTCGCATTGGTCGCCCGATCGGCGACACCAAGTTTTCCTACCGCGCCTTCCACACTTCTCACGCCACCCACCAGCGACACGACATCGCCGCGATTGAGGATGGTTTCCGGCGAGAGCATTACCGGCGTGCCCGAGCGCAACACGCGCACCACAAATACGCCGCGCGCCCCTTCCTCGTGAGCCAGGTCGCCGAGTCTCCGGCCGTCGACCTCTTTGGAGGTGATGACCACGTCCAGTGATTCCACTTCCACGTCCAGTAATTCCCGATCATCGATCTCGCTCAAGCCGGAATCCGTGCCGTCCATGCGTTCGACCAGAAAGCTGCGTCGGCCAGATACGCTGAAGGCATCGCCCTCGCGCAGGACAATTTCTGGCGTCACGCGCGTCACCGCGCCTGCGCGCCGCAGGCGCTCCACGCAAATGCGCGGGCGTCCCGTGGCAGATTCCAGCGCTTCAATGACCACCCCCACCAGCGACGAACCCTCGTCAATCCGGTAGGCGCGAATCTCGAACTCCCGCCTGCTCGGCATGGATTGCGACGCGTTGCCATCCATTTTGCTTTCCAGCTCGCGGCACGCCGCTGGAAGATCCACACCCAGCAACCGGGGCGCGAGTTGGCTGAGAATCCACGCCGCGCCGATCACACCCACCAGATAGGTGACGGCAAAGGCGACAGGAATCTGGTTGGTCAGCAACTGCCGCTCGGCTTCAGAAAGCGCCAGCCGGGAAATGGCATCACTCGCCGTACCAATGGTGGCCGACTCGGTCAGCGATCCGGCCACCACGCCCGCTGCGGTGCCCGCCTGGTAGCCGAATAATTTGCTGACGACGAACGCCACGACAAGGCCAGACGTCGCAACGATGGCCGCAAGCAAGGCCTGTTGCAGGCCATCGCTGCGCAGGCCGCGAAAGAACTGGGGCCCGGTGCGAAATCCGATGGAAAACAGGAAGAGCAAGAAGAAGCATTGCTTCACTTCACCGGAGATCTTGAGTCCCAACTGGCCGACCAGTACGCCCGCGAGCAGCGTTCCGGTGACGGCGCCCAGCGTGAAGCTGCCAATCTTGAGCTTGCCGAGCGCATAACCCAGGCCTAACACCAGGAAGAAGGTGACTTCTGGATGATGCTGAAGAACCTGCCGGAACCAGTCGAACGCTGCGTTCATTGCGGACTCCGTGGTATGGCAAGCCGTATCTGACTGACCCGCTTTTGCCAAATGATGTCCATGGTGCATAAGGCTCGGCAATTTGCGAAATGAATGATTTCGGAAGCGATCTGAAACTTTGCGAAAAATGGGCAGGCGGTAGCATTTGGGGAGGCCGGCTCGGCATACTCGGTCAGATTGAACATAGGCCGATACCGTCCCTGGCCAGGCTAAAGGAGCATCCCGATGACAAGGCTCTCGAAGCATCTCAGCGTGTGTCTGGCAGCAGCCGTACTTTGCGGGGTGATCCCGGCAAGTCAGGCCAAGGACTGGCCCGATCCCCTGCTGGAAACGGCCGGGACCCCGGAAAACGTCGCCAAGGGGAATGAGTACGATGCCTACCAGCTTGGCCTGGCGGCGTATGTCTGGGGCTATCCGCTGGTCCGGATGGAGCGCGTGGCCCGCGAATACACCGATGTGCCCAATCCAAAGCCGTCCACCAGCTATCGGGCCCCGCTGAACCAGATCGGCTGGGCGCGCGACCTGGCCACGCCATCGGCGCTGGACATGCCCACCGCCAACAATGACACCACGTACCTGAGCGCGATGGTGGACCTGTCCCGCGAACCTTACATCCTCTCGTTCCGGACACTGGCGGCCGCTACTACGTGGTGGACACCTTCAACATGTGGCAGGAGCTGGAGCACTACGTTGGCCGCCGCGTGACGGGTACCAAGGCTGGCCGCTTTGCGCTGGTTCCGCCAGGATGGCGCGGCACCCTGCCCGCCGGCGTCAAGCGGCTGGACATCAAGACCAGCAAGGTGTGGCTCTGGGGCCGCATGCGGGTCTCTCCGGGCGAGGACATGAAGAAGCTTCACGCCCTGCAGGATGCGTTTGACCTGCGTCCGCTGTCGGCGGTGGGCAAGAAGGACTGGAAGGCACCTGCCGCCTCGCTCGCGCCGCTGCCGGATATCGGTAACGATCCGCTTGGGTTCTACAAGCACCTGGGCGTGGCGCTGAAGGACAACCCGATTCGCACCGACGACAAGGGGCTTGCCGAGCAGTTCGCGCGGATCGGTCTGACCGAGAAGGGCTTCGACCCGAGCAAGCTCAACGACAGCCAGCGCAAGGGCCTGCTGCGGGCCATCAACGACGCCCCGCTGATCCCGGTAGCGGCCGTATCCCAATCGTCGGAAGCGCGCGAGGGCTGGAACTACGTCCTGGGCATGGACAGCTTTGGCTACGACTATCCACTGCGCGCGGTGGTGGCCGGCCCCTACCTTGGCGGACAGGGCGAGAAGGAAGCGGTGTATCCGATTCGCTATACCAACCAGGCGGGCCAGCCGCTGGACGGGGCGAACGACTACGTGGTGCGGTTCTCCAGCGAGCCGCCCACCAACGCCTTCTGGTCGCTGACGATCTACGACGCCAAGACCAAGATGCTGATCGACAACCCCATCAACCGGTACAAGCTTGGCAGCGACACCGCCGGCATCCGCAAGAACGCCGATGGCAGCTTCTCGGTAACGGTGTCGCCGCGACGGCCGGCCGAGGGCGTCAACTGGCTGCCATCGCCGGCCGGCGGGTTCTACGCGATCCTGCGCATCTACCAGCCGAAGGACGCCGTGATCTCGGGCGCCTGGAAGCTTCCGCAGTTCGAGCGGGCCGGCAAGTAACGCAAGACATGACCTCTGGCGGCAAGCCGACCATCGCGGCAGGGCTGCCATCCGAAGACGGGAGCCCTGCAATGGATCGACGCCAGTTTCTGGTTTCCACGGCTGGCGGTGCGCTGGCCGGTACGGCCGGTACGGCTGGCACGGCCGCGGACGCCCAGCCGGCTGGCACGGCCGCCGACCCGGGAAGTCGCGGCCCATTGGGCGGACAACCGCCGCAGGGCGCCACGCCCTCCGTCAAGGACTTCGACTACCAGATCAAATATCACCGCGCCTTCGAGGCCGTGCTCTGGAACATGCCAGCGATTGCGATCTATTCGTTCCGCCGCGCGGCGTTCGTGGACCTCGGGCTGAAGGACAACGACATCATTGCGTACTCCGCGCCGGCGACGCCACGGCTCGAGGCCATCACCGCCAATAGCTCGACGCCCTACATCGCCGCCTACACCGACCTGAGCAAGGGACCGATGGTGCTGGAGGTGCCGAAGGCCGGGCCGGATGGCAGCCTCTACGGCCAGGTGGTGGACGCGTGGCAGTACACGATTGCCGACGTGGGACCTTCGGGCATGGACAAAGGGAAAGGTGGCAAGTACGTGTTCACGCCGCCGGGCTACAAAGGCCAGATTCCGAAGGGGTATCTGCATGTGGCGTCGCCCAACTACCGGATCGCGCTCGCCTTCCGCTCGGTGCGCGCACCGGGAAAAACGGTGGAAGACGCCTACCACTATGCACAACGGCTGCGCATGTACTACCTGTCCGAGGCAGCCAGCCCGCCGCGCCAGCGCTTTGTCGACCCGGCCAACCAGCGCTACCCCACGCTGCCGTTCTATGACGAACGGCACTTCGCCGACATGCACGAGATCATGAGCGTGGAGCCGGTGAAGGAGCAGGACAAGGTGATGATGGGGATGCTGAAATCGCTCGGCATCGAGAAGGGCAAGCCGTTCACGCCCGATGAAACGGCGAAGCGGGCCATGCGCCAGGCGGCGATCGACGCCTGGTTCTTCCTGCAGCAGTGGTTCGACACCGAGATGGTGAAGCGCGTCTACTGGCCGGATCGGCACTAAGTGTCGTTGCTGCAGACCGATGCCAACCGTCGCTTCACCTTCACCTACGACGACCGGATCGACCTGATCGAGCGCGCCGCCGAGTATTTCTGGTGTACCTACATGCCCAAGGAGCTGAGCGCGGCGCCTGCCACGCACTACATGCGTCGCCCTGGCCGACAAGGACGGCAAGCGGCTAGAGCCCGGCAAGCTGTACAAGGTGGACGTACCGCGCGACATGCCGGTCAAGCAGTTCTGGGCGCTCACCGTCTACGACCACGCCACGTTCTCGTTCATCTACAGCGACTCCAACCGCACCACCCTGTCCTCGTACGACCTGGACAAGATGAAGAAGAACGCGGATGGCGGCGTGACGATCTACGTCGGACCCAAGGCCCCGGCGGGCCTGGAGTCCAACTGGATCCCGACCGAAGGCAAGCGACCCATGCCGACCATGCGCTTTTATGGCGCCACCGACGCCATGAACAACAAGACGTTCACGATGCCGGACTTCGAGCTGGCGGGGACGTAGGCGCAGCGCCGTGAGCCGGTAGACCGCGGCAAAGTCGGCGCGAGTGGCCTATCGCAAGCATCCAGCGGCTCCAAGATAGCGAAACAAGGATCGCAAAACGACGACGTCGTGAATAGCCTCCCTGTATCCCTTCAAGGAGCACTCGCGCCATGTCCCGATTTGTTGCCTACCGTCTGCACCAGGAACGCGATACAGGAACCGTATCCGGCGAGTTCACCGAAATTGGACTGGAAGACCTGCCGCCTGGCGAGGTCCTCATCCGCGTCGCTTTCTCCAGCATCAACTACAAGGACGCGTTGGCTGCCGCAGGGCGCAACGGCATCGTTCGCGAATATCCCCGGACCGGCGGCATCGACCTGAGCGGACACGTCGCGGAATCCGCCGATCCGCGCTTTTCGCCCGGCGATGCGGTCGTCGTTCATGGCTTTGGCATCGGCGTAGACCACGACGGCGGCCACGCCCAATACGCACGTGTACGCGGCGACTGGGTCATGCGGCTGCCACAGGGGATTTCGCCCTTCGAGGCAAGCGCGATCGGGGTGGCCGGCTATACGGCAGCACTGGCGCTGCACTCGATGGAACACAATGGTCTCAGCCCTGAAAAAGGACCGGTGCTCGTCAGCGGGGCGACCGGTGGCGTCGGCAGTATTGCCATCGACATCCTGTCTTCGCGCGGCTACAAGGTGACCGCCATGACCGGAAAGGAAAGCGAGCACTCCTATCTGCACGCGCTGGGCGCAAATGAAGTCATCTCGCCGGACGCCCTGTCGTCATCGCAGAAGCCGCTTGAAGCGGCGCGCTGGGCCGGCGCGATCGATGCTGTAGGCGGCACGGTGCTCAGCGGGATGCTGCGCACCATGCAGCCTGACGGCGTAGTGGCCAGCTTCGGCAATGCAGGTGGCGCAAAGCTGGATACGACCGTGCTGCCGTTCATCCTTCGCGGCGTACGGCTGCTCGGCATCAACGCCAATAGCCCCATGCCGCTGCGCGAGGTCATCTGGGCAAAGCTGGCCGATGCGTATCGCCCGCGCAAGCTGGAGACGGCGGTGAATCTGATCGACTTCGAAGCATTGCCGGGCGCGATGGACCGCATGCTGTCGCGCGGTACACGCGGGCGGCTTGTTCTGCGGATTTCCGGTGATGCTGTGTGACGTGTCCCACGGCCAATAAAAAACCCCGCATTGAGCGGGGTTTTTTATTGTGGAACGTTTCCTGGTGCGGGATCAGAACGGAATATCGTCGTCCATGTCCTCGAAGCCGTTCGACGGGGCTTGCTGCTGGCGACGCTGGCCGCCTTGCTGGCCGCCCTGACCGCCTTGGCCGCCGCCGCCCTGGCCGCGACCGCCGCCGTAGCCACCACCGCCGCCGCCTTGCGATTCGCGGCTGTAACCACCGCCACCGCCGGCACCGGCACCACCGCCGTAACCGCCCTCTTCACCGCCGCCGCCGCCCTGGCGGGCGCCCAGCATTTGCATCTGGTCAGCAACGATTTCGGTGCTGTACTTGTCCTGGCCCGCCTGGTCTTGCCACTTGCGGGTGCGGATGCGGCCTTCGATATAGACCGACGAGCCCTTGCGCAGGTATTGACCGGCGATCTCGGCCAGCTTGCCGAAGAACGCGATGCGGTGCCATTCGGTGGCTTCCTTGAACTCGCCGCTCTGCTTGTCCTTGTACCGGTCGGTCGTCGCGAGCCGGATGTTGGTGACGGCGTCGCCGCTGGGCATGTAGCGGGTTTCGGGGTCGGCGCCCAGGTTGCCGACGAGGATGACTTTGTTGACCGATGCCATGTAGAAGTTCTCCAAGGACCGCGCCCTTTCAGCGCGGCGTTAAACGTAGTGCGAGATTCGCGTAAAAAATAGAAGCCAGAAGCGGCGGCCCGAATTGCCCACCGTAAACGACATCACGCGCCGTTCGGAGACTCCGTCGGGCGCGTGTCGAATGCTACCGCTGATACGGGGAAAAAGCGTGTCGGGCTTTTGCGGATACGTCAAAAAGTGTGTCTAAGCCGCCACTGCGGGGCCACCTTCCTTGTTGCGGGCCGGTGGCGCCTTCATGCTCCAGGCGATTATAAGCCAGAGCAGCAGCACGGCCGCGCAGCCGACGAACACGGCCGGGCGTCCCTCGTGCTTGAGCAGCCAACCGCCGGCCACGCCGCCCAGGAACAGGCCCATGGCCTGCGTGGTGTTGTAGATGCCCAGCGCGGCGCCACGGCTGGCGGCGGCGTAGCGCGACACCAGCGACGGCTGCATCGCCTCCAGCACGTTGAACGCCACGAAGAACAGCAGCAGCACGCCGGTAATGGCCCACAGCCCGTGAACAGCGGCAAACAGCAGTTGCACGGCGGTCATCAGCGCTACCGATGCCAGCAGCACCGGGCGCACCTTGCCGTAGCGCTCCGCTGCCATCATCGGCGCCAGCATCAGCAGGAACGACACCAGCACCACGGGCAGATATACCTTCCAGTGCTGGTCCAGCGGCATGCCGGCGTCGGCGAGCATGGCCGGCACCACCATGAACATCGCCACCTGGCTGGCGTGCAGCGCCAGCACGCCCACGTTCAGGCGGATCAGGTCGGCATTGAGCAGCACGCTGCGGAACGGCAGTTGCACCGGATGCGGCGGCGGCGGGGTGGGTACCAGGAAGATCGTCACGCCGATGGCCAGCACGCCCAGCACCGCCATCAGCCCGAAGATGCCGGACATGCCGATGGCCTGCAGCAGCGGCGACGCGATGACCAGCGACAGCGCGAAGGTCAGCCCGATACTGCCGCCCACCATCGCCATGGCTTTCGTACGATGCCGTTCGCGCGTCAGGTCGGCGATGCACGCGGTGATGGCCGCCGAGATCGCGCCCATGCCCTGCAGCGCGCGGCCGATGGTGATGCCCATCAGCGTATCGGCAAAGGCGGCAACCAGCGCGCCTGCCACGAACAGCAGCAGCCCGGCCACCATCACCGGCTTGCGGCCGACGCGGTCGGACAGCCAGCCCAGCGGGATATGCAGGAACGCCTGCATCAGGCCATAGATGCCCATGGCCAGGCCCACGCGCTGGGCGTCATGCCCATCGGGCAGCGTGCGCGCGAATTCGGCAAAGACAGGCAGGATCAGGAACAGGCCCAGCATGCGCAGGGCAAAGATGCTGGCCAGCGACAGGCTGGCACGCAATTCGCCTCGTGTCATGCGGTCGCGCCCGGATTCGGTGCGGGCGGGTTCGGCAAGTGTCGCAGGCTGGGAGGAAGGCGGGATCGACGGCATTGCGGTCGTTGGTGGAAGTCAGGCTCGGTCGCTGGCGCGGTGATCAAGGGCTTTGTCTCACGCCCCGGACATCCACGCGGCAAGCTTTGCCGTGACGTCCGCGCCGCAGCGGACACAACATTGTCTCCGGCCCGTCTGGCGCCGGGGCAACCCCGGAAACCGAAGTTCGGTATATTAGCAGGTTTGCTTCTCGCGCTTGTTCCATCACGTGTCCCACCACCGGGGCCGGAACCATGTGCGGGATGGCAGGCGCGGCGTCGGTCTACCGGCGGCACCATGCGTTGGGCAAGGCACTTTGAAGTCTCCGCGGGACCGGTCTGCATTCGGCAGGCCAAGGCCCACCGGGCGAACGAACGGGATATGGAAGAAATCAAGATTCGTGGGGCGCGCACCCACAACCTGAAGAACATCAACCTGGACCTGCCGCGCAACAAGCTCGTGGTGATCACGGGCCTGTCCGGCTCCGGCAAGTCCTCGCTGGCGTTCGACACGCTCTACGCCGAGGGCCAGCGCCGCTATGTGGAATCGCTGTCCGCCTACGCCCGCCAGTTCCTGCAACTGATGGAAAAGCCCGACGTCGACCTGATCGAAGGGCTGTCCCCGGCGATCTCGATCGAGCAGAAGGCCACCAGCCACAACCCGCGCTCCACGGTGGGCACGGTCACCGAGATCCACGACTACCTGCGCCTGCTCTACGCCCGCGCGGGCACGCCCTACTGCCCTGACCACCACATCGCGCTGCAGGCACAAAGCGTGTCGCAGATGGTGGACGCCGCGCTGGCACTGCCCGAGGACACCAAGCTGATGATCCTGGCGCCCGTGGTGTCTGACCGCAAGGGCGAGCATTCGGACCTGTTCGATTCGATGCAGGCGCAGGGTTTCGTGCGCTTTCGCATCCGCTCGGGCGGCGGCACCGCGCACGAGGCCGAGGCCAAGGTCTACGAAGTGGAAAGCCTGCCCAAGCTCAAGAAGACCGAAAAGCATTCGATCGAGGTGGTGGTAGACCGCGTGAAGGTGCGCGCCGACCTCAAGCAGCGCCTGGCCGAATCGTTCGAGACCGCGCTGCGCCTGGCCGACGGCCGTGCCATCGCGCTGGAAATGGATACCGGCCACGAGCACCTGTTCAGCTCGCGCTTTGCCTGCCCGATCTGCTCCTACTCGCTGCAGGAACTGGAACCGCGCCTGTTCTCGTTCAACAACCCGATGGGTGCCTGCCCCAGCTGCGACGGCCTGGGCCAGATCACGTTCTTCGACCCGAAGCGCGTGGTGGCCTTTCCGAACCTGTCGCTGGCCTCGGGCGCGATCAAGGGCTGGGACCGCCGCAACCAGTTCTACTTCCAGATGCTGCAGAGCCTGGCGGCGTTCTACGATTTCGATACCGAGACTGCGTTCGAGGAACTGTCCGCCGAAGTGCAGCAGGTGGTGCTGCACGGCTCTGGCGAAACCGAAATCCCGTTCACCTATATCAACGAGCGCGGCCGCACCACGGTGCGCTCGCATGTGTTCGAAGGGATCATCCCGAACCTGGAACGCCGCTACCGCGAAACCGATTCGGTGGCCGTGCGCGAAGAACTGGCCAAGTACCAGAACAACCAGGCCTGCCCGGTCTGCCACGGTACGCGCCTGCGCACCGAGGCCCGCCATGTGAAGATTGGCGAGGACGAACAGGCGCGCGCGATCTACGAGATCAACGGGCTGCCGCTGCGCGACGCGCTGACATGGTTCCAGACGCTGAACCTGCATGGCGCCAAGCGCGAGATCGCCGACAAGATCGTCAAGGAAATCTCCGCGCGGCTGAACTTCCTGAACAACGTGGGGCTCGACTACCTGTCGCTGGAGCGCAGTGCCGACACGCTCTCCGGCGGCGAGGCGCAGCGCATCCGGCTGGCGTCGCAGATCGGTTCGGGCCTGACCGGCGTGATGTACGTGCTCGACGAGCCGTCGATCGGCCTGCATCAGCGCGACAACGACCGCCTGATCGGCACGCTCAAGCACCTGCGCGACATCGGCAACTCGGTACTCGTGGTGGAGCACGACGAGGACATGATCCGCGCCTGCGACTACGTGGTGGACATCGGGCCGGGTGCCGGCGTGCACGGCGGGATGATCGTGGCCGAAGGCACGCCCGAGCAGATCGAGCAGTCGCCGGCGTCGCTGACGGGCCAGTACCTGTCCGGGCAGCGCAGCATCGAGGTGCCGAAGGAGCGTGCCGCGCCCGACGAGGAACGCCTGCTGCGCATTGCCAACGCCACCGGCAACAACCTGCGCAACGTATCGGCGGAAATCCCGGTGGGCCTGCTGACCTGCGTGACCGGGGTGTCGGGATCGGGCAAGTCCACGCTGATCAACGACACGCTCTACAACGCCGTGGCACGCCACCTGTACGGGTCCACGGCCGAGCCGGCGCCGCACGACCATATCGAGGGGCTGGAGCACTTCGACAAGGTCATCAACGTCGACCAGAGCCCCATCGGTCGCACGCCGCGTTCCAACCCCGCCACCTACACGGGCCTGTTCACGCCGATTCGCGAGCTGTTCGCCGGAGTGCCGGCGGCCAAGGAGCGTGGCTACGATCCGGGCCGGTTCTCGTTCAACGTCAAGGGCGGCCGCTGCGAGTCGTGCCAGGGCGACGGCGTGATCAAGGTGGAAATGCACTTCCTGCCCGACGTGTACGTGCCGTGCGACGTCTGCCACGGCCAGCGCTACAACCGCGAAACGCTTGAGGTGCTGTACAAGGGCCGGAACATCTCGGAGGTGCTGGACCTGACCGTCGAGCAGGCACACGAGTTCTTCAGCGCGGTGCCCGTGGTGCGCCGCAAGCTGCAGACGCTGCTGGACGTTGGCCTGGGCTATATACGTCTTGGGCAGTCCGCCACCACGCTGTCAGGCGGCGAGGCGCAGCGCGTGAAGCTGTCGCTGGAGCTGTCCAAGCGGGACACCGGCCGCACGCTGTACATCCTGGACGAGCCGACCACCGGCCTGCACTTCCACGATATCGAACTGCTGCTCAAGGTGATTCAGAAACTGCGCGACCACGGCAATACGGTCGTGATCATCGAGCACAACCTCGACGTCATCAAGACCGCCGACTGGCTGATCGACATGGGACCGGAAGGCGGTGCGGGCGGCGGGCAGGTGATCGCCAAGGGCACGCCGGAGGCCGTGGCGGCGAGCAAGGCGAGTTTTACGGGGAAGTATCTGAAGCCGTTGTTGAAGCGGAAGTAACTCGGAGTTAGGACCCTTGCTATGAGCTCCCCTCTCCCGCACGGCGGGAGATGAGAGCAAATCCGAAAAACCAAAAACAAAAAACAAAAAACCAACCCTCAGCGCGCCTCCGCTACATCCCCGATCTTCTCCGGCGTGTCTTCCTTCATCCGGCTCCGGTTCATCAGGCCGGCCTGCTCCAGCACAGGATAAGCGGTAGCGCAGAACAGCGAATTAAGCCGCTTCAGCTCGCTGATCACGTCCAGGTGCAGCGAGCTGGTTTCGATGCTCTCGGCCGTCTGCACGGCCACGCGCTGCAGGTGCGAGCGCGCGTACTTGCGTTCCAGGTCGCGGAAATTGGCCTTCTCGGCCATCAGCTGCTGCGCGCTGCGGATATCGCCAGTCAGGAACACCGACAAACCCAGCCGCAGGTTGCTGACCACCCGGGCGTGCATCTCGGCGATTTCCTGCATGCCGGCTTCGGAGAACGACAGGTTGTGCGCGATCTTCTTCTCGCGGGCGTCGACGATGACACGCTCGATCAGGTCCCCCGCATGCTCCAGGTTGATGGTCAGCGAGATGATTTCGGTCCAGCGCTGGCCGTCGTGCTCGTCCAGCGCCTCGGTGCTGATCTGCGTGAGGTAGAGTTTGATCGCGGTGTACAGGTCGTCCACCTCGTTGTCGATGCGGCACGTGGCGTTGGCCAGCTTCAGGTCATTGGTACGCAGCACGCGCAGCAGGTTGTCCAGCATCTGTTCCACGCGGTCACCGATGCGCAGCACCTCGCGCGCGGCATTGGACAGCGCCAGCGTGGGCGTGGACAGCGCCGCCGCGTCCAGGTGGCGCGGCGTCACCTGGCTGTCGCCGGTGTTGCGGCCCGGCAGGATGGTTTCGCACAGCCGCGCCAACGGGCCCGTGGCCCCAATCAGCAGCACGGCCAGCGCCACGTTGAACAGCAGGTGGAAATTGACGATCAGCCGTTGCGGGTCAGCATCCACATGGGCCAGCAGTTCCTCGGCCTGGGTCAGTAGCGGCAGCGCGATCACGCAGCCGAGCAGGCGCGACAGCAGGTTGCCCAGCGTCACGCGTTTGCCGGGCTGGTTGTTGCCCGACGTGGTCAGCAAGGCCGAGATGCCCGAGCCCAGGTTGGCGCCCAGCACCAGCGCCAGCGCCACATGGATCGACACCACGCCGGCCGACGCCAGCGCGCCGCAGAACAGCACCACGGCCAGGCTCGAATAGCAGAGGATGGTCAGGAAGGCGCCGATCAGCATGTCCAGCGCCGCATCGCCGGTCAGCGTGCCGAACAGCACCTTGACGCCGGCGGCCTGCACCACGGGACGCGTGGCGATCGAAATCAGCTCCAGCGCCAGCGTGATCAGGCCCAGCCCGATCAGCACGCGGCCGACGTGGCCCGGCTTGTTGCCCTTCCATTTGAGGTGAAGGATCACGCCGACGAAGATCAGCAGCGGCGACAGCCACGACAGGTCCATCGAGAACACCTGCACCATCACGGCGGTGCCCACGTTGGCGCCCAGCATGATGGCCAGCGCGGGCGCCACGGCAATCAGCCCCTGGCCCACGAACGAACTGACGATGACGGCGGTGGCATTGCTGCTCTGCACGAGCCCGGTCACGCCGAGGCCGGCGGCAAATGCCTTGAAGCGGTTGGACACGCTGACGGACAGCACGTGGCGCAGATTGGCGCCATACACGCGCAGGATGCCGACCTTGACGATATTGGTGCCCCAGACCAGGAGCGCCACGCCAGAAAGAAGATGAAGCAGTACGCCCATTGTGCGCCCCTCTGTGACCGGTGCCAGCTGCAAGCGGAGGCGTGCCGCCCGGTCATCGCGTTGTTATCAATGGGGCATTATGCGCCGCGCTGTCACACGGGGCAATTGGACGGGGTCTGACGCCGCCCGCCTGTGGCAGGGCGGCATCGGAATCGTTGCGCCGGGGTCAATGCCCCTCGAACTTGCAGACCGTGAAGAGCGGCAGGCCGCTGGCGTGCAGCACCTTGGAACCGCCCAGTTCGGGCAGGTCGACGATGGCCGCGCCTTCCACCACGGTGGCGCCCAGGCGTTCCAGCAGCTTGCGGCCGGCCATCATGGTGCCGCCGGTGGCGATCAGGTCGTCGATCAGCAGCACGCGGTCGCCGGCCTTGCAGGCATCGGCATGGATTTCCACGGTGGCGCTGCCGTATTCGAGCTCGTATTCCTCGGCCACGGTCTGGAACGGGAGCTTGCCTTTCTTGCGGATCGGCACGAAGCCCAGGTTCAGCTCGTACGCGATGATCGAACCCAGGATGAAGCCGCGCGCGTCGATGCCGGCCACCAGGTCGAGCTGCTGGTCCATGTAGCGATGCACGAAGACGTCGATCAGCACGCGCAGGGTCTTGGGGTCTTGCAGCAGCGGGGTGATGTCGCGGAACTGCACGCCGGGCTGGGGCCAGTCCGGCACGGTACGGATGCGGTCACGCAGGTAACCGGTGACATCGCCGAGATCGGGAGACTGGATGATGGAATCTGCCATGGGGGAATCAGGTTGGATATAGATCGTGCGGCCCACGCGTCATGCGGTAACGGGTTACCACCCACGCCGCCCGGGGCCGCCGCACAATGACCCGGCTACCCCGGGCACTGATGCAACCCGTAACCATACAGGAGACAGCGATGGCAAAGAAGATTCTGATGCTGGTCGGCGATTTTGCCGAGGATTACGAGACCATGGTGCCGTTTCAGGCACTGCAGATGGTGGGCCATACGGTCCACGCGGTCTGCCCCGACAAGAAGGCCGGCGACACCTGCGCCACGGCCATCCACGATTTCGAGGGCGACCAGACCTATACCGAGAAGCGCGGCCACAACTTCACGCTCAACGCCACGTTTGCCGACGTGAACCCCGCCAGCTATGACGCGCTGGTGATTCCGGGCGGCCGGGCCCCCGAATACCTGCGCCTGAATGACCGCGTGATCGAGATCGTGCGGCACTTCGCCCAGGCCAACAAGCCGATCGCGGCGGTCTGCCACGGCGCCCAGCTGCTGGCGGCGGCCGATGTGCTGGAAGGCCGCACCTGCTCGGCCTACCCGGCCTGCGCCCCGGAAGTGCGGCTGGCCGGCGGCAAGTACGCCGATATCCCCGTGGACCAGGCACACACCGATGGCAACCTCGTGACGGCACCGGCGTGGCCGGCACATCCCGCCTGGATGGCGCAGTTTCTTGCCGTGCTGGGAACCCGGATCGTAGAGTAGAGGCTTCCGAACGCGGCCAGCCCGGCCGCGCCGCACGGGAGCCTGCATGTGTGAAATCTTTATCCGGGCCAATCCGGACTCCTACCAGACCCAGTCGCGGTCGCTGCGCCTGCACGGTGTGGCGACCAGCATCCGGCTGGAAACCCTGTTCTGGGAAGTGCTGGAGGAACTGGCGCAGCGCGACGCGCTGACCGTTAACCAGTTGCTGACGCGGCTGCACGACGAACTGGCCGAACACCGCGGCGAGGCTTCGCTGACGGCCAACTTCGCGTCATTCCTGCGCGTGTGCTGCATGCGTTACTTGTTGCTGCAGAACGAGGGGCGGATTCCGGCCGATACGAATGTGGCGATTGGATCGCTCGACGCACGGGCCGTGCTGAATGATTTGCCTGCTTCGTGGGTGGATCGGCAGACCAGCCCCCGCCAAGGAGGAAACTCCCCTCTCCCGCTTGCGGGAGAGGGGTCGGGGGTGAGGGCATAGCGCTTCAATTCGAGACAAGTCGAAATTTGAGCCGCTGGCCCTCTCCCCCAGCCCCTCTCCCGCGTTGCGGGAGAGGGGAGCAAACCAACCGGGGCGCGGCACTACTGCCGCACCAGCCGTTCCTCCGCCGACTCCAGCGCCTCCGGCGTCCCGCGTAGCACGATGATGTCGCCCGGTTCCAGCACGGTTTCGGGCTGCGGGTCGAAGGCGCGGATGCCGCGACGGCGCACGGCGGTTACTTCCACGCCGATCCGCTCCAGTCCCAGCGTGCCCAGGCGGCGCCCGACGGCCGTATGTTCCGGTCCGAGCGATATCGAGTGCAGGCGCACCGTATCGCGCTCGACCATGTCTTCCTCGTCGTCGCGACCGTGAAAGTAGCCCCGCAGCAGGCTGTAGCGCGCATCGCGCGCCTGCTGCACGCCGCGCACCACGCGGCGCATCGGCACGCCCAGCAGCACCAGCGCGTGCGAGGCCAGCATCAGGCTGCCTTCGATGATCTCTGGCACCACCTCGGTGGCGCCCGCCTTCTGCAGCG
The DNA here is from genome assembly GCF_022179805.1 of Cupriavidus pauculus. Lineage (GTDB taxonomy): Bacteria > Pseudomonadota > Gammaproteobacteria > Burkholderiales > Burkholderiaceae > Cupriavidus > Cupriavidus pauculus_E. The sequence goes on from NZ_BPUO01000007.1 coordinate 40,437, forward strand.
TGTCCAGCTCCGAGTCGTCCACGGTCCGCACGATCACGGGCATGGCCGGCGCCAGCTCCTGCACGTGATGCAGCACCTTCACGGCCGATGGCGTATTGGCGTAGGTCACCACCACCAGCGCCGCGCGGTGGATACCGGCGGCAATCAGCGATTCCCGGCGCCCCGCGTCGCCATAGACCACGGTGTCGCCCGCCGCCGCGGCCTCGCGCACGCGGTCGGGGTCCAGGTCCAGCGCCACATAAGTGATGCCCTCGCGCTCCAGCATGTGCGCCAGGTTCTGGCCGCTGCGGCCATAGCCGCAGATGATGGCGTGCTTTTCGGTCTGCAGGCTCTGCGCCGCGATGCGGGTCATGTTCAGCGACTGCATCAGCCATTCGTTGGCGGCAAATCGCAGCACGATGGCGTCGCTGTACTGGATCAGGAACGGCGCGGCCAGCATCGACAGCAGCATCGACGCCAGGATCACCTGGATCAGCACCGGGTCTACCAGACCCATGCCGTCGATCTGGTTCAGCAGCACGAAGCCGAACTCGCCGGCCTGGGCCAGCCCCAGCCCGGTCCGGATGGCCACCCCCTGGCGGGAGCCGAACAGGCGCGCCAGTCCGGTGATCAGCACCAGCTTGAAGAGGATCGGCACCACCAGCAGGCCCAGCACCAGCCAGATATGGTCGATCACCACGCGCACGTTGAGCAGCATGCCGATGGTGACGAAGAACAGGCCCAGCAGCACGTCGCGGAACGGCTTGATGTCTTCTTCCACCTGGTGGCGGTACGGCGTCTCGGAGATCAGCATGCCGGCCATGAAGGCGCCCAGCGCCATCGACAGGCCCAGCCGCTCGGTCAGCGCGGCCATGCCCAGCGTCACCAGCAACAGGTTCAGCATGAACAGTTCCTGCGACCGGCGCGCCGCCACGATGTGGAACCAGCGGCTCATCAGTTGCTGGCCGACGAAGAAGATCAGGCCCAGGGCCACCACGATCTTGACCGTGGCCAGGCCCAGCGCCACGGCCAGGTCGCCGGGGTCTCGCGACAGCGCCGGGATGATGATCAGCAGCGGCACCACGGCCAGATCCTGGAACAGCAGCACGCTGATGATGTTGCGGCCGTGCTCGCTTTCCAGCTCCATGCGCTCCGAAAGCATCTTGACCACGATGGCGGTCGACGACATGGCCAGCGCGCCGCCCAGCGCCACCGAGGCTTGCCAGGACAGCGGGAACGCCCAGCTGAACAGCCAGCTGGCCGGTATCACGGCCAGCATCGACAGCGCCACCTGCGAGCCGCCCAGGCCGAATACCAGCCGCTTCATGGCGCGCAGCTTGGTCAGGCTGAATTCCAGGCCGATCGAGAACATCAGGAAGACCACGCCGAATTCCGCCAGGTACTTGGTCTGCCCGGTATCGCTGGCCAGGCCCAGCGCGTGGGGGCCGATCAGGATGCCAACCGCCAGGTACCCGAGCATGGGCGGCAGTTGCAGCATGCGGAAGGCCACCACACCAAAGACGGCGGCGGCCAGCAGCACAAGGGTCAGTTCCAGCGGAGAATGCATTCGGCAGGCTTCAAAAACGCCAGCCGGGCACGCGCGCCGAGCCGGCATCTGCACCCCGCCGGCAAAAGACGGCAAGCGCGGCAGTCGTCACGGCAGCCGAGCGGGTAGCCGGGCCAGACGCCATCGCATTCGTTGGTATACTCCAGCGCCATGATAGCCAATTTCGATGCGAATCGAGCACTCGCGCTCGCCCGCCACACTCTCCAGATCGAGGCCGACGCCGTTGCGGCGCTGGCCGGCCGCCTGACGCCCGCCTTTACCAAGGCCGTCGAGATGATTCTCGGCTGCACCGGGCGCGTGGTCGTCTCGGGCATCGGCAAGTCCGGCCATATCGGCCGCAAGGTGGCCGCCACGCTGGCCTCCACGGGTACGCCGTCGTTCTTCGTGCATCCGGCCGAGGCCAGCCATGGCGACCTGGGCATGATCACCCGCGACGACGTCCTGATCGCCTTCTCCAACTCCGGCGAGACCGCCGAGCTGCTGTCGATCGTGCCGATCGTCAAGCGCATCGGCGCCGGACTGATCTCGATCACCGGCAATCCCGAATCGAACCTCGCCAAGCTGTCTGACGCGCACCTGGACGGCGCCGTCGCGCAGGAAGCCTGCCCGCTGAACCTGGCCCCCACGGCCAGCACCACGGCCGCGCTGGCCCTGGGCGACGCCCTGGCCGTGGCCGTGCTCGACGCACGCGGCTTTGGCGAGGAAGACTTCGCCCGCTCGCACCCGGGCGGCGCGCTGGGCCGCAAGCTGCTGACCCACGTGCGCGACGTCATGCGCACGGGCAATGCCGTGCCGGAGGTGCGCGAAAGCACGCCGCTGGCCCAGGCCCTGATGGAAATCACCCGCAAGGGCATGGCCATGACCGCCGTGGTAGACCCCGACGGCCATGCCGTGGGCGTGTTCACCGACGGCGACCTGCGCCGCCTGCTGGAAACCCCGCGCGACTGGAAGACCGTGCCCATCGGCGACGTCATGCACCGCAAGCCGCAGACGGTGCATCAGGACCAGCTTGCCGTGGAAGCCGTACAGATCATGGAAACGAACCGCATCAACCAGCTGCTGGTCGTCGATAGCGACGGCCGCCTGGTGGGCGCGCTCCATATCCATGACCTGACGCGCGCCAAGGTCATCTGAACGATGCCGGAATTCCTGTCCAGACTCACCGGCATGGTCATGCGGCTGCTGCCGCTGCTGCTGATGGCCATCGTCGCCGGCAGCACGTTCTGGCTGGTGCAGCTGAACTCGCCGCACGAGAGCAGCGACCAGTCGCGCGCCAAGCGCCACGAGCCCGACTACTGGATGGAGCGCTTCTCGGCCACCGAACTGGCCGAGGACGGCACCACCAAGCTGCGCTTCACCGGCGTGAAGATGGTGCACTTCGAGGATGACCTGACCTACGAGGTCACCACGCCGGCCATGCGTTCGTACGAGCCGGACCGGCCGCCCGTGACGGCCAACTCCGACCGGGGCGTGATGAATTCCGAAGGTTCGGTGATCGACCTGTATGGCAATGCGTTCGTGATCCGGCAGGCCGGACCGGACCCGTCGAAGGACCCGCGCATGACCGCGGCGTCGCAATACTTCCAGTTGCTGGTCAACGACGACATCGTCAAGACCGACAAGTCGGTGCAGCTCACGCGCGGCCCGTCGGTCATGACCGCCAACGGCATGATCTTCAATAACGTCACCCGCGAAGTACAATTGCTGGGCAACGTGCGCGGCACCATCATCATGAATTCGCCGCAGGGGCAAGCCAGGACCCAGTGACCCCGGGGGGCGTAACAAGCCCCGGGGCATCCTGGCCGCCGTCCATATCTCACCATTCGCCAAACATGACCGCATCCCTGACGACATCGTCCTGTCGCCGCCTCGCGCCCGCCCTGCTGGCGGCCATTGCCGCCCTCGGCCTGACGCTGGCCTCGCCGGCCTTCGCCGAACGCGCGGACCAGGGCAAGCCGCTGGTGCTGGAGGCCGACAACGCCAGCTACGATGACGTCAAGCAGATCTACACGCTCACCGGCAACGTCGTGCTGACCAAGGGCACGATGGTGCTGAAGTCCGATGCGGCGGAGCTGCGCACCGACCCCGAGGGCTACCAGTACGCCATCGCCACGTCCAAGCCCGGGCGCCAGGCCTATATCCGCCAGAAGCGCGACGGCGTGGACGAGTACATCGATGGCTGGGGCGACCGCATCGAATACGACGGCAAGTCCGAGATCAACAAGCTGATCGGCCATGCCCGTGCAGCACGCGTGTCGGGCGCCGGCGCGAAGGTCATCGACGAGATTCGCGGCGCCGTGATTACCTACGACAGCCGCAACGAGTACTACACGGCCGCCGGCGGCGACAACAACACCACGACCGGCAACCCGTCGGGCCGCGTGCGCGCCGTGCTGTCGCCGCGTGCCGACGCCAGCGCCCCGGCCGCGTCCGGCGCACCGCTGGACCTGAAGCCGTCCACGCCGCCCAAGCCTTAACGATCCGAATACGCCAGTCCTGATGAACGATACCGCCACGCTCGCCGCCTCTGCCTCGTCACCCGCCTCCGCCGTCCGCACCGACAGCAGCACGCTGGTCGTGCGTCACCTGAAGAAGCGCTACGGCACCCGCACGGTGGTCAAGGACGTATCGCTCGACGTGAAGAGCGGCGAAGTGGTGGGCCTGCTGGGCCCGAACGGCGCCGGCAAGACCACGTCCTTCTACATGATCGTGGGCCTGGTAGCGCTGGACGAAGGCGACATCGTGCTGGACGACCAGCACATCAGCGGGCTGGCCATCCACGAGCGCGCGCGCATGGGCCTGTCCTACTTGCCGCAGGAAGCCTCGGTGTTCCGCAAGCTCAACGTGGAAGAGAACATCCGCGCCGTGCTGGAACTGCAGGTGGAAAACGGCAAGTCGCTGAGCAAGGCCGAGATCGACCGCCGCCTGGATTCGCTGCTCGACGACCTGCAGATTGCCCACCTGCGCAACAACCCCGCGCTGTCGCTGTCGGGTGGCGAGCGCCGCCGTGTGGAAATCGCACGCGCGCTGGCGTCGTCGCCGCGCTTCATCCTGCTGGACGAGCCGTTTGCCGGCGTGGACCCGATCGCCGTGGGCGAAATCCAGCGCATCGTCAGCTTCCTGAAGGCGCGCAACATCGGCGTGCTGATCACCGACCACAACGTGCGTGAAACGCTGGGCATCTGCGACCACGCGTACATCATCAGCGAAGGCACCGTGCTTGCAGCCGGACAGCCCGAGGAAATCATCGCCAACGAGTCCGTGCGACGCGTCTACCTGGGCGAAAACTTCCGCATGTGATGCCGGGCCGCATCGGCGGCCCTCCCCTCCAGGCAGGTCATTTTTACCGCACTTGCCGTCGGCTTTTCCAAAGCCGTTTCCGATCAGGAAGCAGAAGCGATAGGTTGTAGCAAATTCCGTTCCAACAACGGAAAGATGCGCATAGAATAGGTCGCATGAAACCTTCGCTTCAGCTCCGTCTCTCCCAGCATCTGGCCCTGACGCCGCAACTGCAGCAGTCGATCCGGCTCCTGCAGCTTTCCACGCTCGAACTGCAACAGGAAGTGGAACAGGCGCTGACGGAAAACCCGCTGCTTGAACGCGAGAACGACTGGATCGAAAGCCCCCTGCGCGTGGCGGCCGACGGTTCGGTCAACCTGCAGAGCGCCCCGGCGCCGGCACCGGCCGAGCCGCAGGGCAATGGCGACGACCGCCAGGAGAATGCAGCAGGTGGCGATGAAGAAGGTTTCAGCGACAGCGGCGGCGAAGACTACGGCAACGACTGGAGCCTCGACGACTTCGCACGTCGTCCCCAGGGCGACGAAGACGAAAAGACGCCGATGCAGTTGCGCGATGCCGATCCCACGCTGCGCGAATACCTGATGGAGCAACTGACGCCGCTCAAGATTTCTGCGCGCGACAAGGGCCTGGCCATCTTCCTGATCGAATCGCTCGATGACGACGGCTACCTGAGCGCATCACTGGAGGAAATTTTCTCGGAACTCCCCGAGGAACTCGAATTCGAAGTGGAGGAAGTGCAGTCGATGCTCACGCTGCTGCAGAGCTTTGATCCGCCCGGCGTGGGCGCACGCAATGCCGCGGAATGCCTGAGCCTGCAACTGAAACGCCTGCAGCATCCGCAGCGCGAGCTGGCGCTGTCCATCGTGAATCGCCATCTCGAACTGCTTGCCGTCAGGGATTACACGCGCCTAAAGAAAGCGCTGCAGGTTGACGAAATTGCATTAAAGGCCGCGCACGACTTGATCCGCTCGCTGGCACCGTACCCAGGGCATGCGTATAGCCGCCCGGAAGCGGATTTCGTGGTGCCGGATGTGTTCGTGCGCAAGAGCGGCAGCGGATGGATTGCACAGCTGAATCCGGACGTGATGCCACGCCTGCGCATCAACGACATGTACGCGCAGATTTTGCGCGGTGCAAAAGGTGAAGCGGGTGCCGCGGGGCTGCAGCAGAAGCTGCAGGAAGCGCGGTGGCTCATCAAGAACATCCAGCAGAGATTCGATACGATCCTGCGTGTTGCGCAGGCAATTGTGGAGCGTCAGAAGAACTTTTTTTCGCACGGCGAAATAGCAATGCGCCCCTTGGTTTTGCGGGAAATAGCCGATACACTCGGTTTACATGAGTCGACCATTTCCCGGGTGACCACGAACAAATACATGGCCACGCCAATGGGTACTTTCGAGTTGAAGTACTTCTTTGGTAGCCACGTCTCCACCGAGACGGGCGGCGCGGCCTCATCCACGGCGATCCGCGCGCTGATCAAGCAACTGATAGGAGCCGAAGACCCCAGGAATCCTCTTTCCGACAGCCGCATCGCCGAATTGCTGGGCGAACAGGGCTTTGTGGTCGCACGCCGCACGGTGGCCAAATACCGCGAAGCGCTGAAGATCCCCGCAGTGAATCTCCGCAAGTCTTTGTAGCCGAGCCGCAACCGCCTGCCTGGTGCGGCTCTTTCAGAAGGAGAAGCGCTATGAACTTCAAGATCAGTGGACACCACCTCGACATCACGCCCCCGCTGCGTGAGTATGTGGAAACGAAACTGGAGCGAATTGTCAGGCATTTCGATCAGGTCATTGGCGTGAGCGTGCTGCTATCTGTCGACAACCACAAGGAAAAGGACAAGCGGCAATATGCGGAAATCAATCTGCACCTGAAGGGCAAGGACATCTTCGTCGAAGCGCACCATGAAGACCTGTACGCTGCGATCGACTGTCTGGTCGACAAACTCGACCGGCAGGTGATCCGCTACAAGGATCGCGTGCAAGGGCATGACCGGGAAGCGGTCAAGTACCAGATGGCCGAAGCCCAGCTACAGCAACAATAGGCTGGCAAATCCTTAACTGCCCCTGAAAGAGGACGTACCGTCCCCTGAGAGGACCGATAGGAAGAGAGCAAAGCCGCGCATCAGCGCGGCTTTTTTGATGGTGGCGGCCGATCCCTGCCCCGCGACGCCGCGTTACCTGGACGCCACGCCGAAGGCCCCTTGATACGCAAGAGGTGTTCGCATCCGGCGCGGCTCGGTGTATGCTGCGCCATACAAGAACGACAGGCAGAACGGTCCCGGTGAACCACACGGCATGCCGCATGACAAAGATCATGCGGGGTTGGTGGCAGCACCGGGTGGGCATACCGGCCGGCAGACTGTGGCACCACCCACGGCACCGGCGCTGCATCGCACAAGCGCGCTGCAGCCCTGCTCTATAATGGCCGGACGCTCCAATGCGGGCGTCCAATAAGCACTCGATATCCTGAATTGCCCCACCCTGGCGGGACGGCATTTGTGCGCCGTATCGCCACCCTGACTTCTCGTGCATCGCCCATGAATCGTTTGGCCAAATTGCTGCCACCCGGCAACATCCATCTCGACGTCACCGTCACCAGCAAGAAGCGGGTCTTCGAGCAAGCCGGGCTCCTGTTCGAGAACAACCATGGGGTTGCCCGGGCTACCGTCACCGACAACCTTTTCGCGCGCGAATCGCTAGGGTCCACGGGCCTGGGCGCCGGTGTAGCGATTCCGCATGGCCGCATCAAGGGCCTGAAGCAGCCGCTGGCGGGCTTCATGCGCCTGGCCGAGCCGATTCCGTTCGAATCGCCCGATGGCAAGCCCGTCTCGCTGCTGATCTTCCTGCTGGTGCCCGAACAGGCCACGCAGCAGCATCTTGAAATTCTCTCGGAAATCGCGCAATTGCTGTCGGATCGCGAGATGCGCGAGGGCCTGGCCACGCTGCCTACGCCCGAAGCCGTTCATCAGTTGCTGACCGAATGGCACCCGTGACGATCCGTAGGCTGGCCACGCGGCCCGCCTGACGCCATATCGCCCCCTCGTAGAAAGTTATCCCGCATGGAACTCACCGGCGTCACCTCGCAGTCGATCTTCGACGACAACGCAGCCGACATCAAATTGTCGTGGGTAGCCGGTCTGGAAGGGGCCGATCGTGCCTTCGACGTCGAATTCGCACGCGAAGCCACTTCCGCCGCCGATCTGGTTGGCCACTTGAACCTGATCCACCCGAACCGGATCCAGGTGCTGGGCAAACCCGAGATCCAGTACTACCAGCGCCTGGACGACGAACCGCGCAAGCGGCAGATGGGCGAACTGATCCTGCTGGAGCCGCCCTTCCTGGTGGTGGCCGACGGCATGGAGCCGCCGCCCGACCTGGAACTGCGCTGCACGCGCTCGTCCACGCCGCTGTTCACCACGCCGGTGTCGTCGGCGGCCGTGATCGACCACCTGCGTCTGTACCTGTCGCGCATTTCCGCGCCGCGCGTGACGATGCACGGCGTCTTCCTCGACATCCTGGGGATGGGCGTGCTGATCATGGGCGAATCGGGCCTGGGCAAGAGCGAACTGGGCCTGGAACTGATCTCGCGCGGCCACGGCCTGGTGGCCGACGACGCCGTGGACTTTGTCCGGCTGGGCCCTGACTTCATCGAAGGCCGCTGCCCGCCGCTGCTGCAGAACCTGCTGGAAGTGCGCGGCCTGGGCCTGCTCGACATCAAGACGATCTTCGGTGAAACGGCCGTTCGCCGGAAGATGAAGCTCAAGCTCGTGGTGCAGCTGGTACGCCGCAACGACGGCGAATTCGAACGGCTCCCGCTCGATTCGCAATACCTCGACGTGCTTGGCCTGCCGATCCACATGGTGAAGATCCAGGTGGCGGCCGGCCGCAACTTGGCCGTTCTGGTCGAAGCCGCCGTGCGCAACACGATCCTGCGCCTGCGCGGCATCGATACGCTGCGCGACTTCATGGACCGCCAGCGTGCTGCCATGCAGGCCGATGTGGTGTCGCGCGGACAGGGCCGGCTGCTCTGACTGCCCGCCGCCGAACGGCGGCTTGAAAGCGGCCCGACACCAGGCAAACGCCCGCCATTGCAGCGGGCGTTTTTCATTTGCTTACAAGGCTGGCGCGGCATGCGTCAACGGACTGTAGGCGGCCGCCGTTTTGTGCTGTAATGGGCGCCGAGCCCATGTTCCGCCAGCCGAGACACGGCGCGCGGCCACGATGTGTTTCCACAGCCTGGAGAGAAGCATGAAGAAGCTGATCGCAATGTGTGTGCTGGTTACCCCCCTGTTCGCCACGGGCGCGTTTGCCCAGGGCGCCTCGGCTCCGGCCGCATCGGGCAAGACCGCCCAGCAGGAAAAGATGGCCGCCTGCTCGAAGCAGAACAAAGGCAAGAAGGGCGACGAATACAAGAAGGCCCAGAGCGAGTGCCTGTCGGGCAGCGCCCCGGCCGCGGCCGCCGAACCCAAGACCCAGCAGGAAAAGATGTCGGCCTGCAGCAAGCAGAACAAGGGCAAGAAGGGCGACGACTACAAGAAGGCCATGAGCGACTGCCTGTCGTCGGGCAAGCCGTCGGCGTAATCAGCCGACGACCACCGAACCGGTTGATTTCCGGCACGAAAATGGCGAATCGCAGGCGATTCGCCATTTTTGTTTGGTTCAAGCTGTCATGACGCGGTTATCTTGCGGTGCTATCCTTGCGTCGCTATGCGGATCATTCTCATCACCGGAATTTCCGGCTCCGGCAAGTCTGTCGCCCTGAACGTCCTGGAAGATGCAGGCTATTACTGCGTCGACAACCTGCCTGCCCAGTTCATCCCCGATCTCACCGCCTATCTGGCTGACCAGGGTTACACACATCTTGGCGTCGCCACCGATATCCGCAGCCGCGAATCGCTGGCGCGGCTGCCGGGCACGGTACGTGAACTCTCCGCCAACCATCAGGTGCAGGTGCTGTTCCTGACAGCGAACACCGATGCGCTGGTGCAGCGCTATTCCGAGACGCGCCGCCGGCATCCGCTGTCGCCGCAACTGGAAAGCGGCGCCGATGCGACGGGCAGCAAGTCACTGATCGAAGCCATCGAGATGGAGCGCGAACTGCTCAGTCCGCTGGCCGAATCCGCGCATCGCATCGATACCAGCGACGTGCGCACCAACACGCTGCGCAGCTGGGTCAAGGAGCTGATCCACGACGACAGCGCCACCGGCCAGTCGCTGACGCTGCTGTTCGAATCGTTCGGCTTCAAGCATGGCGTGCCCAGCGATGCCGACATCGTGTTCGACGTGCGCTCGCTGCCCAACCCCTATTACGACCTGGCCCTGCGTCCGCTGACCGGCCGCGACGCCCCGGTGGCGGACTTCCTGCAGAGCCAGCCGATGGTGCTGGCGATGGCCGAGGATATCCGCGCCTACGTGGAGAAGTGGCTGCCGAGTTTCATTGCCGACAATCGCAGCTACCTGACCGTCGCCATCGGCTGCACGGGTGGCCAGCATCGGTCGGTATTCATCGCCGAACGACTCGCCAACTATTTCCGGGCCCATGGTAATGTGCTGGTCAGACACCGCGAATTGGCCGCAGCCGGCTGAAGCGCGGTCCTGAAGGAGCGGCGCCTGGTCGCCGTACCGCCACTGGAGCGGCCTCGCATGTCGACAATTCCACCCGACACCGCATCCGCCAGCGCCACGCTCGATGCGCTGCCGCTATTTCCTCTCAATACGGTCCTCTTTCCCGACGGCCGCCTGCCGCTGCGCGTGTTCGAAAAACGCTATGTCGACATGGTGCGCAACTGCATGCGCGACGGCGAGCCGTTTGGCGTCTGCCTGCTCTCCAGCGGCGAGGAAGTTGCGCGTGCGGGGCATGAAGCGGTACCCGAGGAAATTGGCTGCCTGGCCCATATCGTCGACTGCAACATGGAGCAGCTTGGCGTGCTCCTGATCGAGACGCGCGGCCGGCAGCGTTTTCGCGTGCTGTCCCACACCACACGGGACGACGGCCTGCTGGTGGCCCAGGCGGAACTGCTGCCCGACGATGTCATCGACTGCAAGCTCGAATTGCTGAGCGAATGCCTGGATGCCTTGCGGCGTATCGTCGCCTCGGTCCACACCGAACAGCCCGACAAGTCCAGGTTGCCGTTTGCCGAACCCTACCTCTGGGACAACCCGACCTGGGTGGCCAATCGACTGTGCGAACTGCTGCCCGTACCGCTCAAGGCCAAGCAGATGCTGATGGCGTTGCCCGACGCCGGCATGCGCATCGAGATCGTGCACCGCTACATGCGGCAGCACCATATCGTCTGATATCGCGCCCTGAAGTCAGAACAGCCCGATGCGGGCCTGATCTTCCAGCAGCCGCCGCACCGGCGCCGGCGTGCCCAGCGCATCGAGATCGTCGAGCGACAGCCAGCGTACCGCGCCATTTTCCGTAGCGCCCCCCTTCACCTGCGCCGTTGCGGCATCCAGATCCACACGAATGGCCCGGATCAGCAGCCGGAAGTGGGTGAAGACATGCGTCAGCTCGCCGGCGAGATACGCTCGCGCGGGCTGGCCGTAGGGCCGGGCCGCTTCCAGTGCGGCATCCTCGGCCGCCTCTGAGTCGAAGGGCAGCGACTCCACGGCGATTTCCGGCAGGCTCCAGAGTCCGCCCCAGATGCCGCTGTCGGACCGCAGCTTGACCAGCACGTCGCGCCCATGACGGACGATTAGCATCACGGTGCTGCGCTCGGGAATCGCGGCACGCGGCTTGGGCGTGGGCAACGCGGCGGTCAGTCCGTCGCGGCGCGCCACGCAATCCACGGCCAGCGGACAGGCATCGGCATCAACCAGGCAAGCCGGTTTGCCGCGCGAACAGATCGTGGCGCCCAGGTCCATCAATCCCTGCGTATAGGCCACCATGTTCTCGGCCTGGTCCGACCCGGCCGGTGGCAGTGCCTGTTCCGCCAGCGCCCACATGCGCGTCTCGATGGCGCGCTCGCCCGGATAGCCGTGGATGCCGAACACGCGTGCAAAGACGCGCTTGACGTTGCCGTCCAGGATCGGCGAGCGCACGCCAGCGCTGAAGGCCGCGATGGCGGCCGCCGTCGAGCGCCCGATGCCGGGCAGCGTGACCAGCACGGCCGGATCTGTCGGAAAGACGCCGCCGTGATCGTCGACGACCATCTTCGCGCAGCGATGCAGGTTGCGCGCCCGCGAGTAGTAGCCCAGGCCCGCCCAGAGCGCCATCACCTCGTCGGCGGGCGCCGCGGCCAGCGCCGCCACGGTGGGCAGGGCTGTCACAAAGCGCTGGAAGTATTCGATCACGGCCGCCACCTGCGTCTGCTGGAGCATGATCTCCGAGAGCCAGATGCGATACGGGTCGCGCGTGTTTTGCCAGGGCAGGTCGTGCCGGCCGTGCTGGCGCTGCCATGTGACCACGCGCATGCCGAAATCGGCGGGCACGGCGGTGGAGTCGAGAGGCGCGGGAACGGCGGCAGGCTTGCGGGGCATTGCGGGATCTGGAAAAGAAAAGCGCCGCTCTGAAGGCGGCGCCACATGATACAGCGTCAGGGGAAGGAGCCCGGTCAGGCGGCTTGGGCCGAAGCCTCCACCGGCACGTCCAGCAGCTTGCGCGTGAACGATTCGATCTTCGTGCTGCGCTCGTCCAGCCCGTTGAGCACGCTTTCCAGCTCGGCGATGCGGCTCTCCAGCGTGTCGGTGGCCTCGTGGATGCGCTCGATCGAATCCACGCGGCGGCGCAGTTGCTTCTGGTGCTCGCGCACCTGCGCCTCCAGCGGCGTCATCACCGACTTGAGCCAGATTTCGATGTCGCGGTTCAGGTCGCGGAAGTTCTCCAGCACGCGGCTGGCCATCGTCGCAAACGCGTTCTGCACCAGTTGCGGACGCGACCGCGTCAGCATGTTCACGGTACCGAAGTGCGCGTTGACCAGCGCCAGCGTTTCCTGCAGCTCGTTCGTGTAGCGCGACGTCACGAACTGCATCGGCGAAGGCAGCGTGAAGCCGTGCTCGGCGTTGAAGCGCCGGTACATGCTGTCCACCAGCTGGTGCAGCTCGCCGATCTTGCGGTCGGACTCCTGGATCAGTCCGGTCAACTGGCCGAACAGCGCCTCCATGTCCTCGCGCAGGCCGCGCGAGAAGAAGCGTTCCTTCATCTGCTCGCGCTTGTCGCGCATCGTGCGCCGTACGTCGCGCAGTTGCAGGCTCTTGATGATGTCGGCGCTATGACGGCCAAACACCAAGCGCAGCGCTTGGAACTTGGCGATGCTCTGCTCGAATTCGTCCTTCTCGCTCTGCACGCGCAACAGCATGTGCTTGACCATCGCGTGGTTCTTGCCGCGCAGGCCGCGCAGCTCGAACAACTGCTCGACGATGTCGCGGCGGCGGCTCTGCAGCAACTGCTGCGCGCCGCGCGACATGTCCTGCACCAGGCGCTGCACCTGGTCGGACACGATCTCGCGCCGCTGCGGAATCAGCTGATCCGACAGCACGTGCTCGAACTGCATCAGGTTGCTGCGCACCAGCATGGGCTGGTCGTGCGTGACCTTGGCCACCAGGCCCTTCTGCGCGGACACCGGATACACGCGGCGTTCCTCGATGCCCAGCGTCTGCGCCGTGGTTCGCACCTGACGCGAAATCTCGCTGGCGATCTCGGGCGACGTCTTGAGCGGGTCCCACAACCCGTCGATCTTGTTCAGCACGGCCAGGCAGCCGCGGCGATGCCCGGCGCCCACGTGGCTGCGCCACAGCGCGAGGTCGCTCTTGGTCACGCCGGCATCGGCGGCCAGCACGAACACCACCACGTGCGCATCGGGAATCAGGCGCAGCGTCAGTTCGGGTTCGGTACCGATGGCGTTCAGGCCCGGCGTGTCCAGAATGACCAGACCCTGGCGCAGCAGCGGATGCGGGAAGTTGATCACCGCATGGCGCCAGCGCGAGATTTCCACCATGCCGTCGGCATCGACGGAATACGCAGCGTCCGGGTCGTTTTCGTTGTACAGGCCCAGCGATTCGGCCATGGCCGGCGTCACGCGCGTGGTTTCCACCACGTGCTGGAACGCGGCCAGCATGCCTTCGGGCGACGACGGGTCCAGCGGCACCGTGGTCCAGTGCGAATTGGACGAGCCCGGTTCCATGAAGTCGGCGGTCGAGGCGTCTTGCAGACGCGTCTCGATCGGCAACAGCCGGATGCTCGGGGGCTCGTTTTCGTCGTAGCGCAGCTCGGTCGGACACATCGTCGTGCGTCCGGCGGACGACGGCAGGATGCGGCGACCGTAGTCGGCAAAGAAGATGGCGTTGATCAGTTCGCTCTTGCCGCGCGAAAATTCGGCAATGAACGCAACCTTGAGCCGGTCGCTCTTGAGCACGTTCTGGATGCGCTGCGCGCGGTCGTCCGCGGTGGCGTCATGCAGGTCGTACTGTTGCAGCCAGGACTGGAATTCGGCGAGTGACTGAAGGACCCCGGTTCTCCAGGCGCCATATTGTTCGAATTGATGGGCGAGGCTCGTCATGAGTGATTCGCTGTGTCGGCTCGGTTTTATGGTTTTGGGCGCGTACCGCACGACTGGCGCCGGGCTTGTCCGTTGACCCGCGGACCCGATACCAGCCGATCTGCCGGATACCCAGTCGGAACGGGCGACTCCGGCAGTTTTTGTAACTTTTTATGACTGCGCACACGATACAGGTTTCCGGACACATTTTGTGGAATTCACGCCCCTTCTGAGGCTTCTGTACCACGAGTGTTGCGCCGATCCATCGGCAATGGTTGGCGACAATGTTTCGCCGCCGCGCGGGGGCGGCAGTTGTCCGCTCAACCGTGTCCGAGCGTGCGTCTTAGTGCTGGCAGTGCGGACAGTAGAAGGTGGACCGCTGGCCCTGGACGATCTGCCGGATGGAAGTGCCGCAAACACGACATGGCTCGCCGGCCCGGTCGTAGACCAGGCAATCGAGCTGGAAGTAACCGCTGCTGCCGTCGCTGCCCACGAAGTCACGCAGCGTGGTGCCGCCCCGGGCAATGGCTTCGGTCAGCGTTTCGCGCACCGCTACGGCAAGCTTGTCGTAGCGCGCGAGGCTGATCTTGCCGGCGGGGGTGGTGGGACGGATACCGGCCCGGAACAGGCTCTCGGAGCAGTAGATATTGCCAACGCCGACCACGATCTCGCCGGCCAGCAGCGCCTGCTTGATCGCCATCGAGCGGCCGCGCGTGAGCCTGTGGAACCAGGCCCCGTCGAAGCGCGGGTCGAACGGCTCCAGGCCAAGCCGGCGCAGCAACGGATGCTCGGACAGCGCCGCCTCGGCCAGCGGCGTCCAGATGATGGCGCCGAAGCGGCGTGGATCGCGGAAGCGCAGCACCATGTTGGCGCCGTCGCCCGGGCCATCGGCGGGTGCAAGTTCGATATCGAGGTGATCGTGCGAGCCAGCGGGCGGCGCGTCGACATGGACGCGCAGCGTGCCGGTCATGCCCAGGTGGACGAGTAGCCAGCCGGGAGCGCTGTCATCCGCCGTGGCGTGGTCGGCATTCGCGGCCGGCAGGCATTCAAGCAGCAGATACTTGCCACGCCGCTCGATGCGGCCGATCACGCGCCCCGTCAGCCGCGCTTCGAGTTCGGGCTCGACAGGCCAGCGCAGCCCACGATGACGCACGGTCACCTGGACGATACGGCGACCCACCACATGCGGCAGCAATCCGCGCCGCGTGACTTCGACTTCTGGCAATTCTGGCATCGCGCCTTGCATCTCCCGACCGGAATCCGGCCCAGCTTCCACAGCCTGCAGAACCTATCGCCCGCTTTTGCGCTCCAATGACGCAGGGAATTCCCTGCCGCCACGCACCATTGTGCGGGTTCCCATACGTAAGCGCCCCGCGAGGCAAGCAGCGCATTGTAGCGGCAGGCTACAATGCCCCCATCCATTCCCACGCCCCGTGCGCCGGAGCTTTGATTCATGCCGGACCAAATCTTGCCCCTTAAGGCCATGCGCCCGGAATCCATCCCGATGACCGCATTCCGTTTCCGTCGCCATGCGCGCGCCCTGGGCGTGGCCGCGTGCCTGGCATTCGCATCGCTGGCGCATGCCGCACCGGCAGCCAAGGTGGCGCAGAACGATGACGAAGCCATCGAGGTGCCCGCACCGTCGGGCGCGGCCAAGGCCGCGCGCACGCCGCTGCCCAACGTCCCGCTGACGCCGGACATCCTGTATCGCGTGATGGCGGCCGAGATTTCGCTGCAGCGCGGGCTGGTAGGACCGGCTTACCGCACCTATATCGACCTCGCGCGCGAGACGCGCGATCCGCGCCTGGCGCAACGCGCCACCGAGATCGCCTTCAATGCGCGCGTCGCGCAGCAGGCGCTCGATGGCGCACGGCTCTGGAGCGAACTGGCGCCGAAGTCTCCCGCCGCGCGCCAGGTCCTGTCGACGCTGCTGGTCCTGAACGGCCGCTGGGAAGATGCCGAGCCGCTTCTGGTTCAGCAACTGGCTGCCGCACCGGCCGCGCACCGCGGCGAGGCCATCCTGCTGCTGCAGCAACAGATGTCGCGCACGAGCGATCCCGCCGGCGCGGTCGGCGTGCTCCAGCGTCTGACGGCCAACGATTCGAAGCTGGCCGAAACGCACCTGGCCATGGCGCGAGCCCGCGAGTCCGCCGGCGACAACGCCGGCGCGCTGGCCGAACTGGACCAGGCGCTGCGCATCAAGCCCGACCTGGAGCCCGCCGCGCTGATGTCAGCCGAGCTGCAGGCCGAGTCGGCCACCGACAAGTCGATCGAGGTACTCAAGCGCTTCCTGGCCAAGTCGCCGTCGTCAGTCAACGGCCACATCACGCTCGCGCGCCTGTACCTGCAGAAGAACGACATGCAGGCCGCTCGCACCGAATTCGAAGTGCTGCGCAAGGTGGCCCCGAACGACCCGCGCGTACCGCTGGCGCTGGGCCTCACCAGCCTGCAGGCGCGCGGCTATGACGAGGCCGAGCGCTATCTGAAGGAATACCTGCAGATGGCCGAGAAGTCGCCGGCCGCCAACCCCGACGTCGCGTACCAGTACCTGGCGCAGATCGCCGAGGAAAAGAAGGACTACCCGGCCGCCATCGGCTGGCTCGACAAGATCGAGGACGGTCGCCTTGCCGTTGCGGCGCAGGCCAAGCGCGGGCAATTGCTGGCGCGCATGGGCAAGCTCGACGACGCGCAATCCGTATTCGGCGACCTGCTGTCCGACGCCGAGGACATCCCAGATCCTGTGCAGCGCAGCCAGCGCATGACGGCCATCCGCCAGGCCGAAGTGGGCGCCCTGCTGGAAGGCAAGGCCTACGACCGCGCGCGCAAGGTGCTGGACGAGCGCGTGAAGGCCGAGCCCGAGAATGCCGACTGGCTCTATGAGCTGGCCATGCTCGACGAACGCGAGAAGCGCTACGACAGCATGGAGCGTGGCCTGCGCAAGGTCATCGCGCTGCAGCCGGAGCTGAAGCAGGGCTACAACGCGCTGGGCTATTCGTTGGCAGATCGCAACGAACGCCTGCCCGAAGCGCGCAAACTGCTGGAGCGCGCGTCGGAACTGGGTCCGGACGATCCGTACATCATGGATAGCCTGGGCTGGGTGAAATTCCGTCAGGGCGAACTGCAGCCCGCCGCCGAATTGCTGAAGAACGCCTACAGCAAGGCGCCTGAAGCCGAGATCGGCGCGCATCTGGGTGAAGTGCTCTGGCAACTGGGCCAGCACGAGGATGCCCGCAAGACGTGGAACGAGGCGGCCAAGGTAGAGCCGGAAAACCAGACGCTGATCGACACGCTGCGCCGCTACAACCAGAACCTGTTGCTGTCCAAGTAATCGGCGTTGCCAGAAATGCCTGCCGCCCGGGCCCCGTGCCCGGGCGCTGCATTCTGGCGATGCGTTCCATTCGCCCCGGCCGGTCGTTTCGGCGCCATCGCTTGGTCGCCATCATGTCGCGGCCACACGCAAAACTCCATTCAACTTCCGCCAACTTCGTCTCATGTTCCGATCCCGACGCCTGGCCCTGCTCTGCGTTGCCGCCCCGCTCTGGCTGGCCGCGTGCAGCACCATCACGCCCTCGCGCAATTTCGACGCCGACGAGTCCGCACGCAGCCAGCAGTACACGGGACGCTTTGCCGCCAACTACACGCGCTACGGGCGCAGCGAAGGCGTGCAAGGCAGCTTCCGCTGGCTGGAACAGGGCCGCAACGTCAGGCTCGACCTGGTATCGCCGCTGGGCCAGACGCTGGCCGTGGTCACCAGCACGCCGTCGGGCGCCACGCTGGACCTGCCCAATGAAAAGCCGCGCAATGCCCCCGAGGTGGACAGCCTGATGGAACAGGCGCTGGGCTTCTCGCTGCCCGTGTCCGGCATGCGCGACTGGCTGCACGGCCGCCCCGCGCCGGGCATGCCCGCCAGCGTCACGCGCGACACCAGCGGACGCCCCGACACCCTGAAACAGAACGGCTGGACCGTGCGCTACGTAGCCTGGCAGGAAGCCGCCGAAGGCATTCCGGCCGCCACCACCCAGCCGCGCCGCATCGACATGGCGCGCGATGGCAACGACGCGCCGCTGTCCGTGCGCCTCGTGATTGATCCGGAGACGAAACAATGACCACCGGCACTGCCCTGCCGCCCGCTGAACTGCGCGACTGCCCCGCGCCGGCCAAGCTCAACCTGTTCCTGCATGTAACGGGCCGTCGCCCTGACGGCTACCACACGCTGCAAACGGTATTCCAGCTGATCGACTGGTCGGACACGCTGCACTTCCGGCGCCGCGACGACGGCGTGATCGCCCGCGTGACCGACATCCCCGGCGTGCCCGCCGACACCGACCTCGTGGTGCGTGCGGCACGCGCGTTGCAGCAAGCCAGTGGCACGCGCTTCGGCGCCGACATCGCCATCGACAAGATCCTGCCGATGGGCGGCGGCATCGGCGGCGGATCGTCCGACGCGGCCACCACGCTGCTGGCGCTGAACCACCTCTGGGGTACCGGCCTGCCGCGCGAGGAACTGATGCGCATCGGGCTGGCGCTGGGCGCCGACGTACCCGTGTTCGTGTTCGGCCAGAACGCGTTTGCCGAGGGCGTGGGCGAGGAACTGACGCCGGTGGCGCTGCCGGAGAGCTGGTTCGTCGTCATCCATCCGCGTCAGCATGTACCGACTGCAGCAATTTTTTCCGACGAGCGCTTGACAAGGAATTCACCGATCTCTATAGTTGCGGACTTCGCTGCTTGCACAAACAAATTCGCTTTCGGTCGCAACGACTTGCAAGCGATAGCAACAGCGAAATTCGGCGAAGTTGCCCGAGCCCTTGAATGGCTGACAGAATACAGTCCGCATGCAAGGATGACCGGTTCCGGAGCCTGTGTTTTCGCCCGTTTTGAAGACGAGCAGGAAGCGCAGAGTGTGATGGAAAGGTTGCCGTCCGAATGGGATGGCAGGTGTGTGAGAAGTTTGTCGCATCACCCGCTCGCAACGTATGCCTAGA
Organism: Cupriavidus pauculus; assembly: GCF_022179805.1. Classification (GTDB taxonomy): domain Bacteria; phylum Pseudomonadota; class Gammaproteobacteria; order Burkholderiales; family Burkholderiaceae; genus Cupriavidus; species Cupriavidus pauculus_E. The sequence goes on from NZ_BPUO01000007.1 coordinate 59,743, forward strand.
GGTTTTCGTTTGGCGAAGTACTGAAGTAAAGTTCGGTTCGGCGACAGACGATAAAGGTTGTGTAGGGGAGTCGCCAAGTTGGTCAAGGCACCGGATTTTGATTCCGGCATTCGAAGGTTCGAATCCTTCTTCCCCTGCCATTACTTCCTATAGTGTCCGTTACGGACATGCAAAGATTGCTACCGGCACCAGCCGGTAGCCAAAGCCCCCCAGTAGCAAGACAGGTGCCCCGAATGAGCGTCGAAGGCTTGATGGTATTTACCGGCAACGCCAACCCTAAACTCGCGGAGGCTGTCGTACAGCACCTCGGCATTCCACTGGGCAAAGCCCTGGTGGGCCGTTTCTCCGACGGTGAAGTTCAGGTCGAAATCCAGGAAAACGTTCGCGGCAAGCACGTCATCGTGCTGCAGTCGACCTGTGCGCCGACCAACGACAACCTGATGGAACTGATGGTGATGGTCGATGCGCTCAAGCGCGCCTCGGCACGCAGCATCACCGCCGCCATGCCTTACTTCGGCTATGCCCGCCAGGACCGCCGTCCGCGTTCGGCGCGCGTGGCGATCTCGGCCAAGATCGTGGCCAACATGCTGGAAGTTGCTGGTGTGGAGCGGGTCCTGACGATGGACCTGCACGCCGACCAGATCCAGGGCTTCTTCGATATCCCCGTCGACAACATCTACGCTTCGCCGGTTCTGCTGGGCGATCTGCGCGAGAAGAACTACGGCGACCTGCTGGTTGTGTCGCCGGACGTCGGCGGTGTGGTGCGCGCTCGTGCACTCGCCAAGCAGCTCGACTGCGACCTGGCCATCATCGACAAGCGTCGTCCGAAGGCCAACGTGTCCGAGGTGATGAACATCATCGGTGAAGTGGCTGGCCGCAACTGCGTGATCATGGACGACATGATCGACACCGGCGGCACGCTGTGCAAGGCTGCCCAGGTGCTGAAGGAACGTGGCGCGCTGAAGGTGTTCGCGTACTGCACGCACCCGGTGCTGTCGGGTGGCGCCGCCGCCCGTATCGCCGCCTCGTCGCTGGACGAAGTGGTGGTCTGCGACACGATTCCGCTGTCCGACGAAGCCCGCCAGTCCGGCAAGATCCGTCAGGTTTCCACCGCCCCGCTGCTGGCCGAGACCTTCACCCGGATCGTCAAGGGCGACTCGATCATGTCGCTGTTTGCCGACCACTAAGCGGTTGGCATTCGCAAGGCAGGCCAAAGCCTGCTAGAATTTTGGGCTTTACCGCATTGGCCATCCCCTGGGATGGCCAATGTGATTCATGCGGTATGGTTTTTTTACGCCATATCGTCAGTCGAGGCTGTCTGGTCGCGGACAGCCTTCTTCACATCTGGAGTTGAACATGAAAGTAGTAGCTTTCGAGCGTAGCGTACAGGGAACGGGTGCGAGCCGCCGCCTGCGCAATTCGGGCAAGACCCCCGGCATCATCTACGGCGGCGCCGCCGAGCCGAAGATGATCGAACTGGATCACAACGCCCTGTGGCACGCCCTGAAGAAGGAAGCGTTCCACTCGTCGATCCTGGACCTGGAAGTGGCTGGCAAGGCTGAAAAGGCCCTGCTGCGCGCATTCCAGATGCACCCGTTCAAGCCGATGGTTCTGCACGTTGACTTCCAACGCGTGTCGGCCACGGAAAAGATCCACGTGAAGGTGCCGCTGCACTTCATGAACCAGGAATCCGCTCCTGGCGTGAAGCTGGGCCACGGTATCGTCAACCACATCCTGAACGACCTGGAAGTGTCGTGCCTGCCGGCCGACCTGCCCGAGTTCATCGAAGTGGATCTGGCCGCAGCCGAGCTGAACCAGACCATCCACCTGTCGGACCTGAAGCTGCCGAAGGGCGTGACCGCCATCACCCACGGTGATGACAACCCCGCCGTGGCCAGCATCTCGCTGCCGGCTGGTGCCCAGTCGGCCGAAGCCTCCGAAGGCGAAGGCGAAACGCCGGCTGCCTAAGCTGCCCGCGCTTCACGAAAAAACCGCCGGTTCGCCGGCGGTTTTTTTTCGCGCGCGGTTTTCGCGTATCCTTTCACGCCTGCTTTCCGCTTTCTTCAACGCATGATCAAGCTCATCGTCGGCCTCGGCAATCCCGGGGCAGAATACGAGGCCACGCGCCACAACGCCGGATTCTGGCTGGTCGACCAACTCGCCCGCATGGGCGGCACCACGCTGCGCGTGGAAGGCCGCTTCCACGGCCTGGCCGGCCGCGCGCGGCTCTGGGACCAGGACGTCTGGCTGCTCAAGCCATCCACGTTCATGAACCGCTCCGGCCTGTCGGTGGTGTCGCTGGCGCGCTTCTACAAGATCCTGCCCGACGAGGTGCTGGTCGCGCACGACGAGATGGACCTGCCCGCCGGCTCGGTCAAGCTCAAGCGCGGCGGTGGCTCGGGCGGACACAACGGCCTGAAGGACATCTCGGCCCATCTGACCACCCAGGACTACTGGCGCCTGCGCATTGGCGTGGGCCATCCGCGCAACACGCCGGGCGCCGCAACGGGCGGGCGCGAGGATGTGGTCAACTTCGTGCTCAAGCCCCCGCGCAAGGAAGAACAGCAGGCCATCGATGAAGCCATCGACCGCAGCATCGGCCCGCTCGGCATCCTGGCGCGCGGCGAAAGCGAACGCGCGATGATGGAACTGCACACGGGCCGCTAAGCCACGCGGCATCGGGCGCGGGACATCGGTCCCGCCATGAAAAAACCCCGCCGACCTTGCGGTCGCGCGGGGTTTTTCTTTTCCTGCCTGTTTCTGCTTGTGGGGGCCGGAACGAAGTGGCCGGATGTGCCTCCGGCTCAGCTCACGTGCTTGGCCGCGGTGAGCAGCCGGTAGCGTTGCATCAGCACCTCGTGCGTTTCGACGCGGTTCGGGTCCTTCGGAATGCAAGCCACAGGGCATACCTGCTGGCATTGCGGTTCGTCGAAGTGACCAACGCATTCTGTGCACTTGTTGGGGTCGATCTCATAGATCTCGGGCCCCATGAAGATGGCTTCGTTCGGGCACTCGGGTTCACAAACGTCGCAATTGATGCAGTCGTCGGTGATCAGTAGCGCCATGATGTTTCCTTACATCCGATCCGCCCGCACCCGGACTGGCCACGTCGGCGGATCGAAGCCCGTATTTTATTCCGGTTTGCCAATCTTCTCCTGAAGCCAACGCTCCACGGAGGGGAAGACAAACTTGCTGACGTCGCCGCCGAGCACGGCGATTTCACGCACGAACGTGCCAGAGATGAACTGGTATTGGTCCGACGGGGTCAGGAACATGGTCTCGACGTCGGGCAGCAGATAGCGGTTCATGCCGGCCATCTGGAATTCGTATTCGAAGTCCGACACCGCGCGCAGGCCCCTTACGATCACGCGCGCGCTGTTCTTGCGCACGAAATCCTTGAGCAGGCCCGAAAACCCTTCCACCCGGACGTTCGGGTAGTGGCCCAGCACTTCACGGGCAATGCCGATACGCTCTTCGAGCGAGAAGAACGGGCGCTTGTTGGGGCTGTGCGCCACGCCGACCACGAGTTCGTCGAAGATATTCGACGCACGACGGACGAGATCCTCGTGTCCCCGGGTCATGGGATCAAAAGTACCGGGATAGACGGCGACGACCATGTTTCCTCCTTTGGGGCTGCCCGTTGCCGGCCCGCTTGGCTGGGGCCGCGTATGGATTCTGGCTGCGTGACGAGCGGTTGGACAATCAACAGCGGCGTAGTGTAACCCCAAACGCGGCTTTTGGAAGTCTGCCCGGCCGCCCTTTTTGCGGCATTGCAGCAGCCCGCAAACGCTTGCCCGGCGCGGCAAACCGCCAGGCGGTCGCCATATGACCGCTCAGCCCGCGCCGTTACTGGCCCGGTGCTGCAGCAGGTGGAAATGCACGGCCCCGGCGCGCGCCTGCCGGATGATCTCCAGCGACGCCGGCACCGGCGCATCGGCACCCACCAGCAGCGCCTTGTCCGATTCAACGTAGACCACGCCACCCGGCCGCGTCAGGCGCGCCGCATGCTCCAGCGCCGGCCCGATCCAGTCTTCGGCGAACGGCGGGTCCAGGAACACCACGTCGAAGCCGCCGGCCTGCATCTGCGCCGCGGCGACGAATGCGTCGGCCTGAATCACGCGCACCTGCGCCGCATCGAGCTTGTACTGGTTGTCACGCAATTGCTTCGCTACGCGGGGATTGGCTTCCACCATCGTCACGGCGGCAGCGCCGCGCGAGGCGGCTTCGAAGCCCAGTGCGCCGGAGCCGGCAAACAGGTCCAGGCAGGTCATGCCGGCCAGGTCCTGGCCCAGCCAGTTGAACAGCGTTTCCCTGACGCGATCGGGCGTCGGGCGCAGCCCTTCGGCTTCGAGCACCGGCAGTAGCGAACGTTTCCAGCGGCCGCCGATGATGCGCACCTGGGCAGGCGCCTGGCGCGGCTGGCGGGACAGAGAAGTTCGCCCGCGCGGTGCGGGCGAAGGTCGGGATTGCGAATTCATGCCGTGATTGTAGAGCCTGGCGGTCGCCCGTACAGCCTGGCTGCGCCCTGACAACTCGCCTGCCCCGCGTGCGGAACAGGCGACAAATCAGCCGTTACATCACTTTTCCGGGCCGCCGACGATGACGGTGGCCATCGCATCAGGATGCACGTGGCGCTGGAAGGCCGCACGCACCTGGTCGCGCGTGACCTTGTTGATCTGCGCGGTCCACGTGTCCAGGTAATCCAGCGGCAGACCATACCAGCCGATATTGGCCACGTTGGTCAGCAGCTTGCGATTGCTGTCGATGCGCAGCGGGAAGCCATTGACGAGGTTGTCCTTGGCCGCCTTCAGTTCCGCATCGGTCGGTCCCTGGGCCACGTACTGGGCCACGATCTGCCGCACCAGCCCCAGCGCCTCGTTGGTGTTTTCCTTCTTGGTCTGCAGCGTGATGCCGAACGGCCCCGGCTGCTTGGACGGCGCGAAGTAGCTGTCCACACCATAGGTCAGGCCGCGCTTCTCGCGCACCTGGTCGGTCAGCCGCGAGCTGAATCCGCCACCGCCCAGCACGTAGTTGCCCACCAGCAGCGGGAAGTAGTCCGGGTCGCCGCGTGCGATGGCCGGCGCGCCGATGGCCACGCTGGCCTGCTGCGCCGGGTGCGGAATTCGCTTCTCGCTGGCCGGGATCGTCAGTTGCACGTCGGGCAGCTTGGGCGCCGCGCTGCCCTCGGGCAGGCCGCGCGTCATGTCCTCGGCGATCTGCTCGGCCTGCTTGCGGTCGACGGCGCCGATCAGCGTCACCACCGCGCGCTTGGCCGTGTAGTTGTCGCGCCAGAACTTCAGCAGGTCTTCCCGTGTAATGGAGCCCACCGATTCCGGTGTGGCTGCCACGCCATACGGATGGGTCGGGTAGATGGCCTTCGACAGCGTCTTGTCGGCAATCACGCCAGGACGGGTATCGCCTTCGCGAATCGCCGTGATCAGGCGCTGCTTCTCGCGTGCCACCACGGCATCGGGGTAGGCCGGGGCCTTGATCAGCTGCCCAGCCAGGCGCAGTGACTGCTCACGTTCCGGCGATGCGGTCAGCGTACGCAGGCCAATGCCGCCACGATCGCCACCGGCCGCGCCGCCAAAATCGGCGCCCGTATCGGCAAAGGCGTCGGCAACCTGCGCCTCGTTGCGCGCGGGCTGGCCGTCCTGGGCGTTCGCGCCCTTGTCGAGCAGTGCCGCGGCCAGCGTCGCCAGGCCGGCCTTGCCGGGCGGGTCATAGCGGCTGCCGGCGTCGAAGTCGATATTGACGTCGAGCATCGGAATCGACGGGCTCGGCACAAAGAACACCTTGGCGCCGGTGGATGCCGTCCAGCTCTCGATCGGAATGGCGGCGTTGGCGACGGTACCGGCCAGCAGCGCGGCCGCCCCGCAGGCGGCGCCGGCCAGGCGGCGCAACAGGCGCGGGGATGCAATTGTCATGACGGACAGGGACATCGCTGCTTCTCTCCTCAGTGACGCAGGCCTTCGGGCGCTGCGGTCTTGGGCTTGTTCGGGTCGATGGGCTGCGGCAGCAGCGTGGCCACGGTCAGGTTGTCGTCGCTGAAATACTTGCCCGCCACGGCTTGCACCTGCGCGGGCGTGACTTCCTTGATCTTGTCGAGCATGCGGTCGATCTGGCGCCACGAGATATTGGAAATCTCGGCCACGCCAATCTCCATGCCCTGCCCGAACACCGAGTCGCGCTTGTAGATCTGGCCGGCCACCACCTGCGCCTTCACGCGCTTCAGCTCTTCCTCGGACACCCCGTTCTTGGCGATGCGCTGCAGCTCCTCGCGCAGCGCCTTCTCGATTTCCTCGGTGGTGTGGCCGCTGGCCGGCGTGCCGTCGAGCACGAACAGCGACTCGTTACGGTTGATGCTGTCGTAGCCCACGTTCACGTCGTCGGCCAGGCGCTGCTGGCGCACCAGTTCGCGCGTCAGGCGGGCGTTGTCGTAGCCGTTCAGCACGGCCGACAAGACCTCCAGCGCGTACGGATCGACGTCCTTCTCGACGTCATGCAGGCGCGGCACCTTGTAGGCCAGCACGATGTAGGGGTTCTCGGCGGGCGCCTTGACCCAGACGCGCTTGATGCCCTGCTGCGGCGCCTCCAGCTGCGTCTTGCGCGCCGGCAGCGGGCGCGGCTTGAGCTTGCCGTAGTAGCGCTCCGCCAGCCGGCGGACCTCGTCGGCCTTGACGTCGCCCGTCACCACCAGCATCGCGTTGTTGGGCACGTACCAGGTCTTGTACCAGTCCTGCACGTCCTCGACGTGCATGTTGACCAGGTCGTCCATCCAGCCGATCACCGGATGCCGGTAAGGCATGGCCGTGTAGACCGTCGCCAGAAGCTGCTCGTAGACCTTACCGCGCGGAGAGTCGTCGGTACGCAGGCGGCGCTCTTCCATCACCACCTTCATCTCGCGGTCGAACTCGTCCTTCTTGATGATGAGGTTGGCCATGCGGTCGGCCTCCAGCTCCATCATCTTCGGCAGGTACTGCTTGGCAATCTGCTGGTAGTAGAGCGTGAAATCGCGGTTGGTCAGCGCGTTCTCGCGTCCGCCCAGCAAGGCGATCTGGCGCGAGAATTCGCCCACCGGCACCTTGGGCGTGCCCTTGAACATCATGTGTTCAAGCATGTGGGCCACGCCCGTGGTGCCGCTGACCTCGTCCGTGCCGCCGGCCCGGTAGTAGATCTGGTGCGCCACCGTGGGCGCGCGATGGTCTTCCTTGACGATCACGCGCATGCCGTTGGACAGCCGGAATTCCGTGGTGCCGGCCTCCGTCTGGCCAACCTGCCCGCCCGTGGCCATGCCCGATGGCGGCCCCTGCGGCGTGGTCGCGCGGGTGGCCTCGCCCTTGGTCTGCGCCAGGGCGGTGCCCGCCAGCGGACCGGCAAGCGCGGCAGCGATCAGGGTGGAAAGAAAACGCCGCGAGAATCTGGCGGCGCCGGTGGACGGCGATGCGATACGGGCGGTGCCCGCTCCGGACAAGTCAGCGCAATGGTTCATGCGACCCCGTCTGCTAGAATTTTGGCGATTGATTCTACCGGGGTATTGACCCCTTTCCCAATGTTTAGTTTCTGGAAGAAGCGCAAGGCCGAGCCGGCTCCCGCGCCCGTTGAGCCGCCGGTTGCCGCGCCCACGCCCGCACCGGTGCCCACGCCGGCCCCGGCTCCCGCACCGGTTCCGGTTCCGGTTCCGGTTCCGGTTCCGGTTCCGGTTCCGGTGCCGACGCCGGTGCCTGTGCCGGTTCCCGTCCCGGCGCCCATCCCGGCGCCCGCCCCTGTTCCGGTGCCGGTGCCGGTGCCCGTTCCCGTGCCCGTGCCCGTGCCGGCCCAGGTTCCGCTGCCCCCGCCCGCCCCGGTCGCCTACGAGCCGCCCGTGGTCGAGGAAATGGAACTGGTGCCGCCGCCCGTGCAGACGGCCGAAGCCAAGCGCGGCTGGATGTCGCGCCTGAAGGCCGGCCTGTCGAAGACCAGCCGCAATATTGGCGTGCTGTTCGTCGGCGTGAAGGTCGACGAGGCCCTGTTCGAGGAACTGGAGACCGCGCTGCTGATGTCCGATGCGGGCGTGGAAGCCACCGAATACCTGCTGAACGAACTGCGCCGCCGCGTGAAGAGCGATCGCATCGAAACGGCCGAAGGCGTCAAGGCGGCGCTGAAGGACCTGCTGGTGCAGCTGCTCAAGCCGCTGGAGAAGACCATGGAACTGGGTCGCGACCAGCCGCTGGTGATGATGATTGCCGGCGTCAATGGCGCGGGCAAGACCACCAGCATCGGCAAGCTCTGCAAGCATTTCCAGAGTTACCACCAGTCCGTGCTGCTGGCCGCCGGCGACACGTTCCGCGCCGCCGCACGCGAACAGCTGACCATCTGGGGCGAACGCAACAACGTGACCGTGGTGGCCCAGGAAAGCGGTGACCCCGCCGCCGTGATCTTCGACGCCGTGAACGCCGCGCGCGCCCGCAAGATCGACATCGTGATGGCCGACACCGCCGGCCGGCTGCCCACGCAGCTTCACCTGATGGAAGAACTGAAGAAGGTCAAGCGCGTGATTGGCAAGGCCATGCCCACCGCCCCGCACGAATGCCTGCTCGTGATCGACGCCAACACGGGCCAGAACGCCCTGGCCCAGACGCGCGCCTTCGACGACGCCCTGGGCCTGACCGGCCTGATCGTGACCAAGCTCGACGGCACGGCCAAGGGCGGCATCCTGGCCGCCATCGCCCGCCAGCGCCCGGTGCCGGTGTACTTCATCGGCGTGGGCGAAAAGGTCGAAGACCTGCAACCGTTCAAGGCCGAGGAATTTGCCGAGGCATTGCTGGGGTAAAGCTTGCAGACCTACTCCCCTCTCCCGCACCGCGGGAGAGGGGAGAAAATCGCTCTTGTCGCAATCTGATGCAGTTGGATTGGACCCAAACAAGAAAGGCCCGGCAAATGCCGGGCCTTTCTTTTAGGTTGCCTCCCTCTCCCACATATGGGAGAGGGAGGCAAGACAAACCCTCACTCGCTATCCGGCTGCACCCCCGGTGCCGCCTTCTGAAACGCCTCCAGTTCCATGCAGTTCGCGTGGATCTGCGAGATCGTCGGGAACGGAGTCAAGTCCACGTTGAAGCGCTGCGCGTTGAAGACCTGCGGCACCAGGCACAGGTCCACCAGCGTCGGCGTGTCGCCGAACGCGTAGCGGCCCACGCGGCCCAGTTGCGCCAGGTTCTTTTCCAGCGATGCAAACCCCTGCTCGATCCAGTGCCGGTACCACGCGTCCTTGGCCTCGTCCGGGACCTTGAGCTCGTGTTTCAGGTACTTGAGCACGCGTAGGTTGTTCAGCGGGTGGATCTCGCAGGCGATTTCCTGCGCCAGGCCGCGCACCACCGCGCGGTCGAGCGGGTTGGCGGGCAGCAGCGCTGGCGTCGGATGGGTTTCGTCGAGATACTCGATGATCGCCATCGACTGGATCAGCGGGGTGCCGTCCACCACCAGCGTCGGCACCACGCCGTCGGCGTTCAGCGCGCGGTACTCGGGCTTGAGCTGCATGCCGCCTTCCTTGAGCAGGTGCACGCCCTTGTAGTCGTAGGGCAGGCCCTTCAGGTTCAGGGCGATGCGTACGCGGAACGAGGCCGAGCTGCGGAAGTAGCTGTAAAGCTCCAGCATGCCGTTACGCCACCTTGATGGTCAGGTCGCCCACGCCTTCGATGTGGCATTGCATGACGTCGCCCTTGACTACCGGACCCACGCCCTCGGGCGTGCCGCTGTAGATCAAGTCGCCCGGCTGCAGCTCGAACAGCTTCGACAGGTACGACACCATCTCGGGCACCGACCAGATCAGGTCCGACAGGTCGCCGCGCTGCTTTTCCACGCCATTCACGGCCAGCGTGACGGCACCCTTTTCGGGATGACCGATGGCCGAAACCGGCACGATCGGGCCAATCGGGGCCGACTTGTCGAACGCCTTGCCGGTTTCCCAGGGGCGGCCAGTCTTCTTCGATTCGTTCTGCAGGTCGCGGCGCGTCATGTCTAGGCCGATGGCATAGCCATAGACGTGGCTGGCGGCCTGTTCGACGGTGATGTCACGGCCGCCCTTGCCGATGGCCACGACCAGTTCCACTTCGTAGTGGCAGTTGCTGGTGCCCGGCGGATACGGGAACGTGCCTTCGGTGTTGTCGGCCACGTAGCTCACGGCGTCCGACGGCTTGCAGAAGAAAAACGGCGGTTCGCGATCGGGATCCGAGCCCATTTCACGTGCATGCGCGGCATAATTGCGGCCCACGCAATACACCCGGCGCACGGGGAAGCTTGCGCTGCTGCCACGGACCGGCACCCCGACGGGGGCCTGCGGGGCGAATACGAACTCGGTCATCCAGACTCTCCTGCTTTCTCTTTTTTGATGGGACGCCACGCCACATGCATTCGGGTTCGGTTCGGTGACGACGGGCGCGGCAGGGGGCAAGCATACACCCTGCGTACGGTGGCATACAGTGGGTGCATAGCCGGCGCGAATCTTGCATATTGCACCGCAACCAAGCGACCGCCATGAACCGCCGCACCCAGCCCCCAATCGCCAGCGCCCCAGCACCCGCAGCCGCGCGCCCCTTGCGCATCCTGCTGGTCCGGGATCCGCACGACGCCGACCCGCTCAACGTGGAGACGATCCGCGCCGGATTGGCGCAGGCCGGCTTCACCGAGGTGCAGACCGTCGACGCCGACCTGAGGCTGCCCGACGTGATTGCCGCCACGCTGCCCGACCTGGTCATCATTGCCTCCGAGTCGGCGGCACGCGACACCATCGAGCACGTCTGCGTGTCCACCCAGCACGCCCCGCGGCCTATCGTACTGTTCACCGACAACGACGACGCCGAGCGCATCAAGGGCGCCCTGTCGGCCGGCATTACCGCCTATATCGTCGACGGCCTACGCGCCGAGCGCGTCAAGACCGTGCTCGACGTGGCCTACGCCCGCTTCGAACTGGACCAGCAACTGCGCGCCGAACTGGACGCCACCAAGCTCAAGCTGGCCGAGCGCAAGACCGTGGAACGCGCCAAGGGGCTTCTGATGGAAGCGCGCGGCATCACCGAGGATGAAGCCTACAAGCGCCTGCGCTCGATGGCGATGGAGCGCGGTATCAAGCTCGTCGAGGCCGCCCAGCGCGTGATCGACGTGATGAGCTAAAAGCCCTCCCCTCCACGCCAGCCCGGTGCATGCACTAGACTGGCGCCGCACCACTTCCCTCCCTCCGCACGAATTCGAAGTCCCGCCCGGCTGCCTTGCGCAGTGCCGGACGCCTTCGCATGCACCGTCCACAGGCGCGGCGCCTCCGCTTGGTGAAAACCGCCGTCCAGCGCACGGATTTGTGCACCGCAACGAGCATGGCATGGCGCTTGCGTTATCGATGGCAAGGCCAACGACGGCCGGCGGTACCCCCGTAATACCCAGGCAACACCAAGGCAGCATCCACAACATGTGTGCACGCGCATCAACGACGACGCGCGCGGCATAGGACAACGGCGTCCTGCACCGCACCTCCGGCTTTCCCAAGAAGCCTGGGCTGCGGTCAGGACGCCTTTTTTCTTTCGGAGCCCATCGCAATGCCCTCTCGCCTCATAGTCGCCAAGCCCAGCGTCGCTGACAACGCCGTCGCCGACACCGCACCCGCCAGCCACGGTCGTCGCCGCGCGCTGGCCACCATCGCCGGCGCCAGCGTGATGACGCTGGTCGATCCGCTGGTGCGCAGCGGCGCATGGGCAGCCGGTTCCGACGCCCCCGAGAAGCCCGAGGTGCGCATCGGGTTCATTCCGCTGACCGACTGCGCATCGGTGGTGATGGCATCCACGCTGGGCCTGGACAAGAAGTACGGCATCAAGATCACGCCCACCAAGGAAGCGTCGTGGGCCGCCGTGCGCGACAAGCTGGTGAATGGCGAACTCGATGCTGCACACGTGCTCTACGGCCTGATCTATGGCGTGCAGCTTGGCATCGGCGGTCCCAAGAAGGACATGGCCGTGCTGATGAACCTGAACCACAACGGCCAGGCCATCACGCTGTCGCAAAAGCTTGCCGACAAGGGCGTCAAGGACGGCGCCAGCCTGCGCGCGCTGATGACCAAGGAAAAGCGCGAATACGTGTTCGCGCAGACCTTCCCCACCGGCACGCACGCGATGTGGCTCTACTACTGGCTGGCGGCCAACGGCATCAACCCGATGCAGGACGCCAAGGCCATCACGGTGCCGCCGCCGCAGATGGTGGCCAACATGCGCGTGGGCAACATGGACGGCTTCTGCGTGGGCGAACCGTGGGGCGCACGCGCCATTGCCGACAAGATCGGCTTCACGGCCGAGACCACCCAGTCGATCTGGAAGGACCACCCCGAGAAGACGCTGGGCACCACGGCCGAGTTCGTGCAGAAGAACCCCAACACCGCCCGCGCGATGGTGGCGGCCGTCCTGGAGGCATCGAAGTACATCGACGCGTCGGCCTCGAACCGCCGCAAGACGGCCGAGACCATCGCCGCCAAGTCGTACGTGAACACCGACATGGACATCATCCTGGACCGCATGCTGGGCCGCTACAGCAACGGCCTGGGCAAGACCTGGGACGACCCCGATTCCATGAAGTTCTACCAGGACGGCCTGGCCAACTACCCGTTCCTGTCCGATGGCATGTGGTTCCTGACGCAGCACAAGCGCTGGGGGCTGCTCAAGGACCACCCGGACTACCTGGCCGTGGCAAAACAGGTGAACCGCATCGACATCTACAAGCAAGGCGCCGCCGCCGCGCAGGTGCCGCTGCCCAAGAGCGATTTCCGCACGGCCAAGCTGATCGATGGCGTGACGTGGGACGCCACCAGGGACCCCAAGGCCTACGCCGACGGCTTCAAGATCAAGGCCGCCGCGCTCTGATCGCACCGCGCCCCGAAAAGCCGATAGCCCTTCAGAAAGGAGCTTGCCGTGAATGCCATTGCCCCAGTTTCTCCGAAAGGTGTTGCCATGGATGCAGATGCCCTGGATTCGGAAGCCAAGGAACACACGCGCCGCCGTGCGGCCGAGCTTGCCGCGCAAGCACGGCAGGCCGCGCGTCGCGATGCCCTGAGCGGCGTCGTTCTCAAATGCGTGCCGCCGCTGGCCGGTTTCGTGCTCTTCCTGCTGGTCTGGCACGGCATCGCCACGCTGATCCCGGCGCTGCCCACGCCTGCCGCCACGTGGAATGCCGCGGTGCCGTTGTTCTCCGACCCGTTCTATCGCAACGGGCCGAACGACCAGGGCATCGGCTGGAACGTGCTGGCATCTCTGGCGCGCGTGGCCGCCGGCTTTGGCCTGGCGGCGGTGATCGGCATTCCGGCCGGCTTCCTGCTGGGTCGCTTCGCGTTCCTGAACGCGATGGCCGCACCGGTGATCAGCCTGCTGCGGCCGGTGTCGCCGCTGGCGTGGCTGCCGATTGGCCTGCTGCTGTTCAAGGCGGCCAACCCGGCGGCCATCTGGGCCATCTTCATCTGCTCAATCTGGCCGATGATCATCAACACCGCCGTCGGCGTGACGCGTGTGCCGCAGGACTACCTGAACGTGGCGCGCGTGCTCGACCTGTCCGAATGGAAGGTGTTCCGCCGCGTGCTGTTTCCGGCCGTGCTGCCGTACATGCTGACCGGCGTGCGGCTGTCGATCGGCACCGCGTGGCTGGTGATCGTGGCCGCCGAGATGCTGACTGGGGGCACCGGCATCGGCTTCTGGCTGTGGGACGAGTGGAACAACCTCAAGGTTGAGCACATCGTCATCGCCATCTTCATCATTGGCGTGGTGGGCCTGGTGCTGGAGCACCTGCTGCTGGCCCTGGCGCGCCGCTTCAGCTACGGCAACACGTGATCGGAGCCGCCATCATGGACAAGTTCGTCACCATCGAAGACGTCGGCCAGACGTTCAAGACGCGCAAGGGGCCGTTCGTGGCGCTGCGCGATATCAACCTGTCGATTGCCGAAGGCGAGTTCATCACGCTGATCGGGCACTCGGGCTGCGGCAAGTCCACGCTGCTGAACCTGATCGCGGGCCTGACCATGCCCACGACCGGCGCGTTGATCTGCGCCGGCCGCGAGATCTCCGGCCCCGGCCCCGAGCGCGCCGTGGTGTTCCAGAACCATTCGCTGCTGCCCTGGCTGACGTGCTTCGAGAACGTCTACCTGGGCGTGGAGCGCGTGTTCGCCGGCACCGAGACGCGCGCGCAGCTCAAGGCCCGCACGCACGACACGCTGGCGCTGGTGGGCCTGACGCATGCCGAGGCCAAGTATCCGCACGAGATCTCGGGCGGCATGAAGCAGCGCGTGGGCATTGCGCGGGCGCTGGCGATGCAGCCCAAGGTGCTGCTGATGGACGAGCCGTTCGGTGCGCTGGATGCCCTGACGCGCGCGCATCTGCAGGACGAGCTGATCAAGATCGTGGCCCGCACCCACAGCACCGTGGTCATGGTCACCCACGACGTCGACGAGGCCGTGCTGCTGGCCGACCGCATCGTGATGATGACCAACGGCCCGGCCGCCACGATTGGCGAGGTCCTGAACGTCGACATTGCGCGGCCGCGCGACCGCGTGGCGCTGGCCGACGACAAGACCTATCACGCCTGCCGCACGGCCGTGCTCGACTTCCTGTACCGCAAGCAGCGCAACCCGGCGCTGCAGGAAGCGGCCTGAAGCGGCCTGAAGCGGACATCGGGCGTTTGCAGGGGGAATCGTGGGCTATCATGAACCCCAACCCCACGATTCCCCGCAGGACCATGACGACTGCTAATTCCACGCCGTTTTCGGCGGCAAAATACATCAAGGAAATCGGTCGCGGCGTCAACGGCGCCCGCGCACTGCCGCGCGAGGACGCCCAGGCGCTCTTCGATGCCATGCTGGCCGGCCGCGTTTCCGATATCGAACTGGGCGCCGTGCTGATGGCGTACCGCATCAAGGGTGAAGCCCCGCACGAACTGGCCGGCATGCTCGAAGCCGCGCACCAGCATTGCCAGCCGCTGGCCGCGCCGCCCGACCGGCCCGTGGTGGTGATTCCCAGCTACAACGGCGCGCGCAAGCAACCCAACCTGGTGCCCTTGCTGGCGATGCTGCTGGCGCGCGACGGTGTGCCCACGCTGGTGCATGGCGTGCGCGGCTTCCAGGGCCGGGTCACCAGCCTGGCGCTGTTCGAGTCATTGGGCGTGCCGCTGTGCGCGACCACGCAAGCCGCCCAGGACCAGTTGCGGGCGGCGTCGAACCCGCTGGCCGTGCTGCCGATCGATGTCCTGTCACCGGCGCTGTCGGCGCTGCTCGACAAGCGATCGATCATCGGCCTGCGCAATTCGTCGCACACGATCGTCAAAATGCTGCAGCCGGTGGGCGAGCACACCCCGGCCGAGGCCCTGCGCCTGTACAGCTACACGCACCCGGAATACCGCGAGACACTGACCGATTACTTCTCGCACGAGCCCGCCAACGTGTTGCTGGGGCGCGGTACCGAAGGCGAGGTGGTTGCCGACGCGCGCCGCAGCACACGCATCGACTGGCTGCACGACGGCCATCAGCAGACCATGGTGGACCCGGTGGGCGGGTCGATTGCCGAAGTACCGGCGCTGCCGGCCGGCACCGACGTGGCCGAGACGGCCGCGTGGATCCGCAAGGTGCTCGACGGCGCGGAACCGGTGCCCGCACCAATCGCCACGCAGGTCGCCACGATCAAGGATTGCCTGAAGCAGGCCACGCGCGTGGCCTGGGCCAGCCCGGTCTGAGCCGGGCTGAGGCGCCGGCGGGTTCTAGCGACGCACCGGCAACGGAATCCGCTCGGTTTCGCCGGGCACGTGCGGGAACCTGTCGTCCTGCCAGCGCTGGCTGGCTTCCTCGATGGCTTCCTTGGTGCTGGCCACGAAATTCCAGAAGATGAAGCGGCGGCCATCAGTCGGGTCGCCGCCCAGCAGCATCACCCGCGACGGCTCGGTCGCGCTGATCGTCACCGGCTGGCCCGGCGTCAGCACCACCAGGTGCTCGGCCGGCAGGGTCTCGCCATCCATCTCCAGATTGCCGTCCACCGGATAGATGCCTCGCTGCACGTGATCGGCCGGAATCACCAGGCTGGAGCCGGCATCCATTTCGATGGCCACGTAGAGTGTGCGGCTATACACACGAACCGGCGATTCGGCGCCGAACGCGTCGCCGGCAATCACCGTCATGCGCACGCCGGGCAGTTCCAGCTTGGGCAGCGTGGCGCCGGGATGGTGATGGAAGGACGGCGGATCGTTCTCGTGGGGTTTCGGCAGCGCCACCCAGGTCTGAATGCCGTGCAGGCGGGGGCCGGCGTCGCGCATCGCCTGCGGCGAGCGCTCCGAGTGCACGATGCCCGTACCGGCCGTCATCCAGTTCACGTCGCCGGGGCGGATCACCTGTTCGCTGCCCAGGCTGTCCCGGTGCATGATCTCGCCTTCGAACAGGTACGTGACCGTCGCCAGACCGATATGCGGATGCGGGCGCACATCCATGCCCTGGCCGGGCGCCATTTCCACGGGCCCCATGTGATCGAAGAAGATGAACGGGCCGACCGTCTGGGTCGTGGCGGCCGGCAGCAGGCGGCGAACGGTGAACTCGCCGATGTCCCGCACATGCGGCTTCAGCAAGTGTTCGATTGCAGACATGGGGGCCTCTCCAAGTAATGGTGCAATGCGGCTGGAAAACGACTTCAGTGTAGCGAATCCAGCAATTCACCATCTCGAAATTGCACCGAATTAGTCGGAAACCGATTGGCTTGCGCCCCCTCTAATCTTCTTGTTGAAGCGCCACCGGCCGCCAGCCCTTGTCAGGCTTGCGATGGGCGCCAGACAGGGGTGGCTTGAAAGGCTATCGATAATTCACCCCCAATCGGGTGGAACTATCAACCCCATAGACTCTCCAACTTAGCACTCGTCCGGTTCGAGTGCTAATATGCGTTGCAATGCGGTGTCCTTCCAGGACACACCGGCAACCCACCGCCGGATGCGAAAGGAGTCATAGTGAACGCAGTTCTGTCTGCCGATCAAACCCAAGTTTCCCGCCGTCTGCCGACGGCGCCCCAGAGTGCCGCCGCGAACAGCCTTGCGCTGACGTTTCCGGGCACGCTGGGAAATCTGGACAGCTACATCCAGGCTGTCCACCGTATTCCGCTGCTCACCCCCGAGGAAGAGCTGCGCCTGGCGCGTGACCTGCGCGACAGCGAATCCGTCGATGCCGCCCGGCGCCTGGTGTTGTCCCACCTGCGCCTGGTCGTGTCGATTGCCCGCCAGTACCTGGGCTATGGGCTGCCGCACGCCGACCTGATCCAGGAAGGCAATATCGGCCTGATGAAGGCCGTGAAGCGCTTCGATCCGGAACAGGGTGTGCGCCTGGTGTCGTACGCGATGCACTGGATCAAGGCCGAGATCCACGAATATGTGCTGAAGAACTGGCGCATGGTCAAGGTCGCCACGACCAAGGCCCAGCGCAAGCTGTTCTTCAATCTGCGCAGCCAGAAGCAGGGCCTGCATACCTTCACTCCGGAACAGGTGGAAGCCGTTGCGCGCGAGCTCAACGTGAAGCCCGAGGAAGTGATGGAGATGGAAATCCGCATGTCTGGCGGTGACACGGCGCTCGAAGGCCAGGTTGACGATGGCGAGGAAGAATTCGCGCCGATCGCCTATCTGGCGGACAACCACAACGAGCCCACCAAGGTGATCGAGGCCAAGAGCCGCGACCGCCTGCAGGTGGAAGGCCTGGAAGAAGCACTGGGCAAGCTCGACCCGCGCAGCCGCCGCATCATCGAGGCACGCTGGCTGGACGTGAACGACGATGGCTCGGGTGGCTCAACGCTGCATGAGCTGGCTGCCGAATTCGGCGTCTCCGCCGAGCGGATCCGCCAGATCGAGTCGGCCGCGATGAAGAAGATGAAGGGTGCGCTGGCGGCTTTCGCCTGATCCGTACCCCGCAGCAAAGCAAAAGGCCGGTCAATCGACCGGCCTTTTTGTTTGTTCCTGGTTTGTGCCTTGTGTGCTGTGACGCCTCAGGACATCAGCGCCTTCAGGTCGTGCGCGATCGGCTCCGGCCCCTGGCCGTGGCGGATGAACAGCCGCAGTTGCCCGTTCTGGTCAAACACGTAGCTGCCGGCCGAGTGATCCATCGTGTAGTTGTTCGGCGACGATCCCGGCACCTTGGCGTAATACACCTTGAAGTCCTTGGTCACCTGCTTGAGCGCGGCTTCGTCGGCCGGGCGCAGGCCCAGGAAGCGCGCATCGAATGCGGGCACGTACTGGGCCATCAGCGCCGCCGTGTCGCGCTCGGGGTCCACCGTGACGAACAGCACCTGCACCTTGTCAGCATCGGGGCCCATTTGCTCCATCACCTGCTTGAGTTCGACCATGGTCGTCGGGCAGACGTCCGGGCAGTGCGTGTAGCCGAAGAACATCAGCACCACCTTGCCCTTGAAGTCGCCCAGCGTGCGGGTCTTGCCGGTGGGGTCCTGCAGCGCAAAGTCCTTGCCGAAGTCGCTGGCGCCCGAGATATCGACATTCTTGAACGACGGCTTGGGCTGGCCGCAGGCCGTCAGGAAGGCGGCGCAGAGCGCGAGCAGGCAGAAGCGGCGGAATGTGGCCAGGCGGGTGGCCATGAGACCTTGGGCGGGATTCGGCATGCGGTGGATTCGAAGCGAAGGAAGAGACGCCCGAAAGTATCGCCGATCAAGCCGGCCATGGCCTCCGGGCGCGGCAAGATGCCGCAGGCAGATCAGATCTGCGGCACGAACTTGAAGTAGTGATCCACCAGCAGCGCCGCGAACAGCAGCGACAGGTACAGGATCGAATAACGGAAGGTCTTCTGCGCCAGCTGGTCCGAGTAGTTGCGGAACAGCTTCCAAGCATAGCCCAGGAACACCAGGCCCAGGCCCAGCGCGGCGGCCAGGTAGATGTAGCCGCTCATGCCATAGACGAACGGCAGCAGCGTGGCGGCGATCATCACCAGCGTGTACAGCAGGATATGCAGCAGCGTGTAGCGCTCGCCGTGGGTGATCGGCAGCATCGGCAGCCCCGACTTGGCGTAGTCGGCACGGCGATACAGGGCCAGCGCCCAGAAGTGCGGTGGCGTCCATGTGAAGATGATCAGGACCAGGAACCACGCCTCGGCCGGCACGGTGCCCGCCACGGCGGCCCAGCCCAGCGCGGGCGGCATGGCGCCGGACAGGCCGCCGATGACGATGTTCTGCGGCGTCGCCGGCTTCAGCAGGATGGTGTACACCACCGCGTAGCCCAGGAACGTGGCAAAAGTCAGCCACATCGTCAGGTCGTTGGCGAACACGTGCAGCAGCCACATGCCGGCGCCGCCGAGGATGGCGGAGAAGATCAGCGTCTGCGTGGTGGTGATCTCGCCGGTGGCGGACGGGCGCCAGGCCGTGCGGCGCATCAGCGCGTCGATCTTCTGTTCCACCAGGCAGTTGATGGCGAACGCCGCGCCGGCCAGCAGCCAGATACCGGCGGCGCCGCCGATCAGCACGGACCACGGCACCATGCCCGGCGTGGCCAGGAACATGCCGATGACAGAGCAGAAAACGGCCAACTGCGTGACGCGCGGCTTGGTCAGCGCGGCATATTGGCGGGCCAGATGTCGTAATCGGCCTACGGAAGAGTGAGGATGGGTAGCGGTAACCACGGGGGGCATCTTGTCCTTCATGTGGCGCGCGCCGCAACGGCGGATTGGGCGGCGGCACCTGCGAAGCGGGTCGCGAGGCCAATATTGTAGTTGAGACGGAGCAACAGCATCAGCAATAGGGCTGCTCCGCCGTTATGTGCCACAGCCGCCACCAGCGGCCAGTCGAATACGATGTTGGACATGCCCGTGGCCAGTTGCAGCGCCAGCACGGCCAGCAGCCACTTGCCATGGCGCGCCAGCCCCTCCAGCTTGCGGGCGCGCAGGCCGAACCACAGCAGGTAGCCCAGCACCACGAACGCAAAGCCGCGATGGACCCAGTGGATGGCCACCAGCGCGGCATGCGGAATGTAGTCGCCATCAGCCGTCATGCCAAGCTGGCGCCACAGCGTGAAGCCATGGCGAAAGTCCATCTCGGGCACGATCTGGCCGTTGCAGAGCGGGAAATCGGTGCACGCCAGCACCGCGTAGTTGGTGCTGACCCAGCCGCCCAGGAAGATCTGGATGACCAGCAGCGCCACGGCCAGCACGCCGGCCCAGCGCAGCGACGCCGCCTGCGGCGCCACGGGATGCGGCGGGTCGTTGCGCGATCCGAGCCAGATCAGCGACGCCAGCAGCAGCATGGCCAGCATCAGGTGCGTGACGACGATGATCGGCTGCAGCTTCATCGTCACTGTCAGCGCGCCAAACAGCCCCTGTACGCAGACCAGCACGAACACGGCCGTGGCAAACCATGGCGACGCCTTCAGCTCGCGGCGCCTGACCCACGCCAGCACCATCAGCGAAATGATCAGCACGCCCACCGCCATGGCGAAATAGCGATGGATCATCTCGATCCAGGCTTTTACCAGCGTGACCGGGCCGCTCGGCAGCGCGGTCTCGGCGGCGCGGATCGGCTCCATGGCGGCGTGCGGGTTCGAATGGCCATAGCAGCCGGGCCAGTCGGGGCAACCCAGGCCGGAGTCGGTCAACCGCGTGAAGCTGCCGAACATGATCAGGTCCAGCGTCAGGAACGCCGTGATCCACACGAGCTTGCGGTATTTGTCACGGCTGCCGCGCACCATCACGTAGGACAGGGGCAGCAGGGCGATCAGGATGCCAATGATGGCGAGCTGGAGCAGCATTTCGGTACAGCCGGTAATTCAAGGGTGTTGGATTTCGATCGGGTCAGCCGATGCGCGAGTACTTGAGCAGCTTCTTCAGGTCGCCGCTCACCTGCTTCGGGTCCGGGTCCGTGGGCCAGCGCATCATCAGGTTGCCCAGCGGATCGACCAGGAAAATCGTGTCCTCGATGCGCCCGGCCTGCGGTGCCGGCAGCCATTGTGCGATGGCGGCGCGGTCCATGCGCAGGAAACGCACTCCGGCATAGGGTTCGTTGTAGGCGTCCACGAGCCGGCCGTCCACCTTGCCGTCGTCCTGGATCAGCCAGACCGGCACGATGCGCTCACGGCTCTCGCCCTGCCCGGCCCGGATCTGGCGCATCGTGAAGAGCTTGCGCGCGCAGGTCTCGTCGCAGGCCGACGGGTCCGTCATCACCATCAGCCACTTGCCGCGCATCGACGCCAGCGGCACGGATTCGCCGCGTTCATTCACCAGTTGCACGGCTGGCATGGGCCGCTGCGGATCGACCAGCGCGCCGTAGTTGGTGCTGCCGCCCGTGGGCTTGATCACGTAGTACGTGAAATAGGAGAACAGCACCGGCGAGGCGCACACCAGCAGCAGCAGCAGCATTTGCAGGCGGCCACGGCGCGTGCGCGCGTCGATGCGGGGGTCGGGCGTGGCCGAGGGGTCTTGCTGCGGCATGGAAGAGGTCTGTACGTTCATCGTTCGATCATTGATTTGCCGGCGCCTCGCGCCGGGCGCGGCGCCAGCCCAGCACGGCCACCAGCACCACCGTCAGCGCGGCCAGGCCGAACCACTGGGCGGCATAGCCATAGTGGCGGTCGGCGCCGATATCGGCCGGCGCCCAATCCCGTGCCAGGCCGTCGCCGGTGTCGCTGGCCTGTTCCAGCACCACCGGCAGCAGTGGCGCGCCGATCTCGCGCGCATACGCTGCCAGGTCGACATTCTGACGTATCTTGTGGCCAGCCTCCGCGGCGGGGTCCTGGCCCAGGCTATACACACGCGGCACGGCAGCCAGCGCGGTGCCCTCGACGGTGATCTCGCCGGCGGGCGTGGGCACCGGGGCGATGCGTGTGCGGTCCTGCGCATCGCGCGGCAGCCAGCCACGCAGCACCAGCACCTGGCCACCGCCGTCGGCCAGCCGCAGCGGCGTCAGCACCAGAAAGCCGGCGCGGCTGTCGGTACCGTTGCCGTGGGGCCGGTTATCCAGCAACACGGTACGCGCGTCGTCAAAGCTGCCCCGTGCGCGCACCCGGCGATCCACCAGCGGCGCGGCATCGGCCTGGCTCGCCAGATTCACCGGGGCCTGCGCGGCCAGCGCCGCCAGCCGCGCGGCGCGTGCGGTCTTCTCGTGCGCGCGGCCCAGTTGCCAGTTGCCCAGCATGCAGGTGACGGCGATCACCACCACGGCGGCCAGGAGCGGCACGGCACCCGGCGCGCGCCAGCGCGTGCGGGTCGTCACGGGTTTCCTCGCGCGGCGGCGGTGCGATAATGAGCGCTTGCCGAAAAGAGCCCCCACATGCGCTTTGTCATCATCGTCGCCTTCATCCTGATCATCGGCAGCCTGGCCTCCGCACTGTTCTTCATGATGCGCGACCGTGGCCGCACGCCCAACATGATGCGCTCGCTGATGCTGCGCGTCGGCTTCTCGGTGGCGCTGTTCCTGTTCATCCTGTTCTCGCACTGGATGGGCTGGATCCAGAGCACCGGCATCCACATGTCGCCCTGACTGGCCATTACGCCGGGCCGCCAGGCAAAAAAAGCGCCGCTGAGGATTGCTCCCGCGGCGCTTCTCGTTTGTACCGCAATGCCGCCGATGGCGGCGGCCAATGCATTACAACCAGTACACCACCACGTACAGGCCCAGCCAGACCACGTCCACGAAGTGCCAGTACCAGGCGGCGCCTTCGAACGCGAAGTGGTGATCCGGCGTGAAATGGCCCTTGAGCACGCGGCCCAGCACCACCGCCAGCATGATCGCGCCCATCGTCACGTGGAAGCCGTGGAAGCCCGTGAGCAGGAAGAACGTCGAACCATAGACACCCGACGTGAGCTTCAGGTTCAGCTCATGGTAGGCGTGCATGTATTCATAGACCTGCAGGCACATGAAGAGCGCGCCCAGCAGGATGGTCAGCACCAGGCCCTGGATCAGCTGGTTGCGCTTGCCGGCCAGCAGCGCGTGGTGCGCCCAGGTCAGCGTCACGCCCGAGGTCAGCAGCAGCGCGGTGTTGATGGTCGGGATCGGCCACGGACCCATGGTCTGGAAGCTTTCCACGGTGCCCGCCGGGCCGGTGTTCGGCCACACGGCCGCGAAGTCCGGCCAGATGATCTTGTTGTTCAGGTCGCCCAGCCACGGCATGGCGATGGTGCGTGCGTAGAACAGCGCGCCGAAGAACGCCGCGAAGAACATCACTTCGGAGAAGATGAACCAGCCCATCGACCAGCGGAACGACACGTCGATGTTCTTGCCGTACAGCCCGCCCTCGGACTCGCCGATGGCATCGCCAAACCAGCTCTTGAGCACGAACAGGAACCAGATCAGCCCGAAGCCGCACAGGTACGGCGCCCAAGGCTGCCCGTTGACCCAACCGGCGGCTCCCGCACCGGTCATCAGCAGGCCGAACGCCGCCGTGATCGGATGGCGCGACGGGCCCGGCACGAAGTAGTACGGGGCGTTTGCGCGATTCGCACTCATTCTTCTATCTCCAGCTCAAAGTCTCGATTCATGTTTTTCGCCCATCCGGCCCCAACGGCTGGCCGGCGGCGTGCTCGCTTTGTATCTGCTGCCCTGCTATGCCTGGCTGACCACGACGCGCACGATGGCGATCAGCACCGCCACGAACACTGCTGCCGCAATCAGCCCGGCGATGATCACATGCACCGGGTTCAGCCGCGCCATGTCGGACTCATGCTCCGACCCCTTGCGCAGCCCCACGAACGACCACAGCACCGCCCGCACCGTCTGCGCGAACGACGCCTTGCCATGTCCCCGATCAACCGGATCGTTCGCCATGTCCGTCTCTCCTCAGCCGCCCGTACTCGCCGGCGTGGCCTCGGCCGCCGGGGCCTGCGCCACCGGCGCGCCGATCTCGAAGAACGTGTACGACAGCGTGATGTTCTTCACGTCCTTCGGCAACTTCGGGTCGATCACGAATACCACCGGCATCTCGCGCGCCTCGCTGGCCTTCAGCGTCTGCTGCTTGAAGCAGAAGCACTCCACCTTCTTGAAGTACTCCGTGGCCTGCTTGGGCGCATAGCTCGGAATCGCCTGCGCCGAGATATCGCGCGACTGGCCGTTGGCCACCTCGTACACGATCGTCGTCAGCTCGCCCGGGTGCACTTCCATCGAGTGCTTCACGGGCCGGAACCCAAACGGGCCGCGCGCATTCGAATCGAACTCCACGGTGATCGTGCGGCTACGGTCGACCTGCGTGTTCTTCATGGCCGCGCCCGCGCCGTACAGGTCGCGCGTGGTCACCACGTTCAGGCCGGTGATGTCGCAGATCGCCTTGTACAGCGGCACCAGCGCGTAGCCAAAGGCGAACATCAGCGTCACCACCACCAGCAGCCGCATCATCATGCCGCGGTTGAAACGCTTCTCGAGAGCCTTTTCCTGCGCGTCCACGCCCGGTCTCCTGCTAATGCTTTCTTGTATTCGAGGTTCAGCCGCCAAGGAACTTCATCTTGGCCACGAATCCCAGGAAAAAGGCCACCACGATGGAGAGCAGGATCCAGCCAAGGCGCCGGTTGGCGGCTTTCTGGCTGGCCTTGCGTTCCTGCTGCGTCGGTTGCGACGGGCTTTTTGCTGAGGGCTGCATGATCCGATTCCTACGGCCGGACGCCTCGCGGCATCCGGCCCTTGCTCAAACTCGTAGAACTACGATTACTTAACGACCGGCGGTTCTTCGAAGGTGTGGAACGGGGCCGGCGACGGTACGGTCCACTCCAGGCCCTCGGCGCCATCCCACGGCTTGTCGCCAGCGGCCTGGCCACCGCGGTACGACGGCAGCACCACGGCGAAGAAGAAGTACACCTGCATCAGGCCAAAGCCCAGCGCGCCCAGCGATGCCACGGCGTTGAAGTCCGTGAACTGGGTCGGGTAGTCGGCGTAGCGACGCGGCATGCCGGCCAGACCCAGGAAGTGCATCGGGAAGAAGGTCACGTTGAAGAAGATCAGCGAGCCCCAGAAATGGATCTTGCCGCGCATCTCGTCATACATGAACCCGCTCCACTTCGGACCCCAGTAGTAGAAGCCCGCGAACAGCGCGAACAGCGAGCCCGCCACCAGCACGTAGTGGAAGTGCGCCACGATGAAGTACGTGTCCTGCAGCTGGATGTCGATCGGGGCCACGGCCGGCATCAGGCCGGTGAAGCCGCCGATCGTGAACACGAAGATGAAGCCGATCGCGAACAGCATCGGGGTCTCGAACGTCATCGAGCCGCGCCACATCGTGGCGATCCAGTTGAAGATCTTCACGGCCGTGGGCACCGCGATCAGCATCGTCGCGTACATGAAGAACAGCTGGCCCGTCACCGGCATGCCCGTCGTGAACATGTGGTGTGCCCACACGATGAACGACAGGATGGCGATCGACGCCGTGGCGTACACCATCGAGCTGTAGCCGAACAGGCGCTTGCGCGCGAAGGCCGGTACCACGTGCGAGATGATGCCGAACGCCGGCAAGATCATGATGTAGACCTCGGGGTGCCCGAAGAACCAGAAGATGTGCTGGTACATCACCGGGTCACCACCACCGGCGGCCGAGAAGAAGCTCGTGCCGAAGTGGCGGTCGGTCAGCACCATCGTGATGGCGCCAGCCAGCACCGGCATCACGGCGATCAGCAGGTAGGCGGTGATCAGCCACGTCCAGCAGAACATCGGCATCTTCATCAGCGTCATGCCGGGGGCACGCATGTTGAGGATGGTCACGATGATGTTGATCGAGCCCATGATCGACGACGCGCCCATGATGTGCATGGCGAAGATGGCCATGTCCATGCCCGGGCCCATCTGCACCGACAGCGGCGCGTAGAGCGTCCAGCCCGCGGCGGTGGCGCCGCCCGGTGCGAAGAACGAGCCCACCAGCAGCAGCGCGGCCGGCGGCATCAGCCAGAAGCTGAAGTTGTTCATGCGCGCGAACGCCATGTCCGATGCGCCGATCTGCAGCGGGATCATCCAGTTCGCGAAGCCCACGAACGCGGGCATGATCGCGCCGAACACCATGATCAGACCGTGCATCGTGGTGAACTGGTTGAACAGTTCGGGGCGGAAGAACTGCAGGCCCGGCTCGAACAGCTCCAGGCGGATCAGCAGCGCCAGCATGCCGCCGGACAGCAGCATGGTGAACGAAAACAGCAGGTACAGCGTGCCAATGTCCTTGTGGTTGGTCGCGAACAGCCACCGGCGCCAGCCATGCGGATGATCGTGCGCGTGGTCGTCATGGCCGTGGCCATGATCGTGCGCGTGGTCGTGCGGATGGCCCAGTGTCTCCGGGGTAGCGGTACTCATCGCAATGACTCCATCAATTCCTGAATGCGGGGCTGCCGCGGGTCAGCCTGCGACGCGGTTGCCCGCGAGGCTGGCCTGCTTGTCGTTGGACGTGGTCGGCTTGGCGGCCTTGGGGGCTGCGTCGCCGGCGCCGGCTTGCGCGCCGCCGCCTTCGGGGAACTTGCCCGCACGGGCGTTCACGAAGTCCGCCGGCTGGATCACTTCACCGGTCTTGTTGCTCCAGCTGTTGCGCGTGTACGTCATGACCGCGGCCAGCTCGGTATCCGAGAGCTGTTTCCACGACGGCATGCCGCCCTTGCCTTCCAGCAGGATGTGCATCTGGCCGGCCTTCGGGCCGTTGACGACCTTGGAGCCATCGAGCGCCGGGAACGCACCCGCGCCCTTGCCGTTCGGCTGGTGGCAGACCGCGCAGTTCGAGGCGTAGATCTTCTCGCCGCGCACCTTGATCTCGTCCATCGTCCAGGTCTTGTTGGGATCGTCAGCGGCCGCTGCCATCAGCTTCTTGCGGTCGTCGACCCACTTGGTGTACTCGACGTCGGACACCACGCGCACCACGATCGGCATGAACGCGTGTTCCTTGCCGCAGAGCTCGGCGCACTGGCCACGGTACACGCCGGTCTTCTCGGCGCGGAACCACGTGTCGCGCACGAAGCCCGGGATCGCGTCCTGCTTGACGCCGAACGCCGGAATCATCCAGGCGTGGATCACGTCATTGGCAGTGGTAACGATGCGGATCTTCTTGTTGACGGGCACCACCAGCTCGTTGTCCACCTCCATCAGGTAGGTGTTCGACTTTTCCTGCTGGTTGTTGATCTGCTCGCGCGGCGTGGTCAGCGTGGACACGAACGAGATGCCCTCGCCCTGGCCCTTGAGGTAGTCATAACCCCATTTCCACTGATAGCCCGTGGCCTTGATCGTGATGTCGGAGTTGGTGGTGTCCTTCATCGCCACCACGGTCTTGGTGGCCGGCAGCGCCATCGCAATCACGATCAGGAACGGCACGATGGTCCAGACCACTTCCACGGTGATGCTCTCGTGGAACGAGGCCGACTTCGCGCCCTTGCTCTTCCGGTGCTTGAAGATGGAATAGAACATCACACCGAACACGGCGACGAAGATCACCGTGCAGATGATCAGCATCATCCAGTTCAGCCAGTGAATCTGTTCGGCGATCTTTGTAACGGGTTCGGTCAGGTTCAGCTGTCGGACGGCCGGGCCACCCGGCATGTCGCTGACCGCAGAGGCCGCCTGGCTGACAAGCAGGGACGCGCCCGCCAGACATGCTGCGGATGCCTTCTTCCACATTTTCATTGTTTATCTACCCAATTTACAGATTCAAATCTGTCCCCGCCCTGCCCCGCATCGCCCCCCGGAGGGATGCCATGCAAGGCTGCTGCGAGCTCCTGCGCGAACTTGCGCCGCCGATACGGGACCAGATACGACCCCACCCGCACGATGCGCTTGCCCGACCGCAGAACCACGAGCGCCCGGAACGATTCACCCAGTTCAATCCGCACCCACTGTGGATTGAATACTTCCCGCGTGACCCGACTGGCGCTGGCTGTCTCCACGACCAGCATGCCGTCGGTCACACTCACGCGTTCATAATCCGTCGCATGGCGCGCATACGCCAGCAGGGCAATCCCCAGCCCCGCCAGTTCCAGCCCGGCAAACGGCAGCACGAGCCAGGCCCCATGCCAGGCGGTCATCAGCGCCGCAATGGCAATCGAGAAACATGCGATGGAGAAGTAGAACCAGCCAACCTGGCGGGGAGAGAGCGAGCAATTCCGCTTCATCAGCCAGTCGTTGCTCGGCAAGGGAGGCCGTCCGTCGTGATTTCCGCCGGAGTCACCTACTGCCGTCTGGAATGCGATACCCAAGTCTTGCATCGCCAACCACTCTGCATCGGATGCACACCCGGGACGAAAGGCGCCAGAGGCAAGCACGTGCGAAGTGCATTCCAGTAGCGTTCTTGTGCCAGGGGACCACTGCGACAAACCGGCCCATTATATGGCGCTTCGCATACCTGAACAACATAGGATTTGACCGAAGTGCTTGCCATCTCCAAATATTTGTGCATGGGGATTTAAACCCCGATAGGCAACACAAACGACAAGCCCCGATTGTTGGCCAACCGTAATGCTGGCGCGGCTCAGCGCCGGTTTTGCGCGCGGCCGATCTTGTCGATGGGGATGATCGCGCGGCCCTGATCGTCGGTGGCCTGCTTGCCACGGGCCGGAATTTTCCAGGCGTGACCGTAGACAATTTCAAACGTCAGCGGGATAACACCATCGGCATTGCGCAGACGATCGAGCGCCGCCAGCACCGCGCGGTGCCATGAGCGGCCGCGCAACCCAGGGGCGCCGGGACGGCGCATGCCGCCGAAAGTTTGCACCTCGCGCAACAGCGTTTCGGGCGATTCGTAGGTGATGGTCAGCGTTTCCATGTCCATGACCGGCGTGGACCAGCCGCTGTGCACGAGCATGTCGCCGATGTCGTGCATGTCGACAAAGCGCAACGTATGCGCGTCCAGATCGACCTCGCCAAAGGCGGCGCGCAGTTCCTTGAGCGTATCGGGGCCGAACAGCGAGAACATGGCCAGCCCGTCGTCGGCCGCCACGCGGTGCCATTCCGGAAACACGTGGTGCGGCTCCGGATGCCAGTGCAGCGCCAGGTTGGACCACAGCAGGTCGAAGCTGGCGGCGGCAAACGGCAGTGTGGCAAGATCGCCCTGCACCAGGTCGAACACCGGCCGCTTGCCCAGCAAGCGCCCGACCCAGCCGGGGCGGCGCTGCGGGTCGCGCTGGCCGGCCTGCTGCAGCATCGCGCCGGAGATATCCAGGCCGGCAATCTGCGCGTCGGGAAACCGCGCGCGCAAACCCGCCAGGCCCTGGCCATGGCCGCAGCCGATGTCGAGCGCGCGGCGCGGCGACAGCTTGACCACCTCCATCCGCTCCTGCATGCGCTGGCCAATTTCGCCAAGCAGGAAGTCGAGCTGGCCGAAGCGCGGGCTACGGCGGTCGAACGCAAGCCGGGTCAACCGCGAGGGCGGCAACCAGGCATCGGGGGAATCGGTGGCATGCAGGGACACGGACGGGCGAGGCAAGAGGAATCGGATCGGTTGGTGCGGCAAAAAGTCGCACCCTTGAAAAATCGGGCCGCACTGGGCGGGCCGCCCGAAGTATACGCGTGGGGGCCACTACGTGCCCGAAGGGCCTTTGCCGGCCATGCAGGCAATCTCTGGCGTACTTTGCTGCCGTCCGCCTGTCTGATCTGCGCCACGGTCCAGCGCGATGTGGTCTGCGACACCTGCGCCAGCCAGCTCGCGCGGCCGGTGCCGCGCTGCCCTCGGTGCGCCATTCCGGGTGCACACGGGCACTGCGGCACATGTGCCGATGACGATCCGCTCGACGCCGCGCTTACCCTCGGCGACTACGCCACCCCTTTCGACACGCTGGTCCTGCGGCTCAAGTTCGGCGGCCAGCTACCCGCCGCCGCGTGGATTGCCGCACGCCTGGCCGCCACGGTACGCGCCAGCCAGCACGATCTGCCCGACCTGCTGGTGCCGGTTCCGCTCTCGCCGTCGCGCCTGGCAGAACGCGGCTTCAACCAGGCGTGGGAGATTGCCCGCCCGCTTGCCCGGCACCTGGGCATACCGGCGTCGGCCACGTTGCTGGCGCGCCTTCGCGACACCGCCAGCCAGCGCACGCTGGACTTGGCCGCGCGCCTGGCCAACCTGCGGCAGGCGTTCGCGGTGGCCCCGGGCACGGTGCTAGACGGCCTTCATATTGGCCTGGTGGATGATGTGATGACCACCGGCGCCACGCTGCGCGAAGCGGCCCGGGTGCTGAAGGCGCACGGCGCGGCGCGCGTCACGGCGCTGGCCGCGTTGCGTACACCGTGACACCGGAGACCGGTCGCGGTAAGCTGCGCTCCGGTTTTTTGCTGCCCAGTCCCATGTTCAACGTCGTCCTTGTCGAACCCGAAATCCCGCCGAATACCGGCAATGTGATCCGCCTGTGCGCCAATACAGGCGCGCAGCTGCATCTGGTCAAACCGCTGGGATTTCCGCTGGAAGACGCGCGCATGCGGCGCGCGGGGCTGGACTATCACGAATACGCGACGATGCGTGTCCACGAAAGCTGGGACGCGCTGATGGCCGCCGAACAGCCCGATCCGACCCGCATGTTCGCGCTGACCACCCATGGGTCCACGCCGTTCGGCCAGGTGACCTTCCAGCCCGGGGACTGGTTCGTGTTCGGATCGGAAACCCGTGGCCTGGCGCCCGAGCGGCGCGAGTGGTTTCCGGCAGCGCAACGCATCCGGCTGCCGATGCGGCCCAACAACCGCAGCCTGAACCTGTCGAACACGGTGGCCGTGGTGGTCTTCGAAGCCTGGCGCCAGAACGGTTTCGTGGGCGGCGCCTGAAGTTTCAGTCTTCAGGCTGCACGTTGGCCGCGCGGATCACCTTGTCCCAGCGCACCTTCTCGGTGGCCATCGTCTGCTTCAGCGATGCCGGCGCCGTGCCGGCCGGCACGAAATACTGCGCGCGCATCTTGTCGCGCACGTCATCGCTGCCAATGATCTTCACCAGTTCGCGGTAAAGCCGGTCCACGATTGGCGCGGGCGTGCCAGCCGGCGCCAGGATGGCCTGCCACGAAATCGCCTCGAATCCCGGATAGCCCGATTCCGCCACGGTCGGCACCGAAGGCAGCAGCCCGGTGCGACCCGACGACGTCACGGCCAGCAGGCGCAGCTTGCCGGCCGTGACCATCGGCATGGCGATGGCGGGCACCATGAACCCCGCCTGCACCTGGCCGCCGACCATCGCGGTGGTGATCTGCGGAAAGCCGGCATACGGCACGTGCTGCAGATCGATACCGGCCATGGCCTTGAGCTGCTCCATCGCCAGATGCGCGGCACTGCCGTTGCCCACCGAGCCGTAATTCAGCACGCCCGGCTTGGCCTTGGCCAGCGCCACGAACTCGCGCAGGTTGTGCGCGGGCAACCGCGCGTCGATGACCAGCACGTTCGGCGAAGTGGCCACCAGTGTCACCGGTGCCAACTGCTTTTGCGGGTCGTAGCTCAAGTGCCGGTATAGCGACGGTGCCGTCACCAGCGGGCCATTGATCGTGAACAGCAACGTGTAGCCATCGGGCGCGGCCTTGGCCACCTGGCCGGTGCCGATATTGCCGCCCGCACCGGGCCGGTTCTCGATCACGATCGGCTGGCCCAGCACCGCAGCCAGTTTTTCCGTGACGATGCGCGCGATCAGGTCCGGCGACGATCCCGGCGGAAACGGCACGATCATGCGGATCGGCTTCGACGGCCAGTTGTCACCGAGCGCGGGCAAGGCGACGGCACCAGTGGAGGCGATCAGGGCGTGCAGGGCCTGGCGGCGGGTGGGCATCGGTGTGATTGCGTCAAAGGCTCGTGGTTGTCTCCCCTCTCCCGCATGGCGGGAGAGGGGCTGGGGGTGAGGGCCAGCGCCTAAAGCACTGAAAAGCTATCTAGAGCGACTACTCGTCGCGCGCATCACGCTGCAGAAGCCGCGCGACAGCATCAGCCACCGGCAGCCCCTCAAACAGCACCGCGCATACGGCGCGCGTGATCGGCATTTCCACGCCGTGGCGTGCGGCCAGCGCCGCCACCGCCTGCGCGCAGCGCACGCCTTCGGCCACGTGGCCCAGGTCGTGCAGGATCTGGTCGAGCGTCTTGCCGCTGGCCAGTTGCTGGCCCACCTTGCGATTGCGCGACAGGTCGCCCGTGGCGGTCAGGATCAAATCGCCCATGCCGGCCAGGCCCATGAACGTTTCCGCGCGGCCACCCAGCGCCAGACCCAGGCGCGTCATTTCGGCCAGCCCGCGCGTCACCAGCGCGGCGCGGGCGTTTAGGCCCAGGCCCAGGCTGTCGCTGGCACCGGTGGCAATCGCCAGCACGTTCTTGACCGCCCCACCCACCTCGACACCGATCAGGTCATCGCTGCCGTAGATGCGCACCCCATGGTGGTGGAACGCCGCCTGCGCGCGGTCGGCCAGCGCGTGCGTGGTGCCGGCCACCGTCAGCGCACAGGGCAGCCCCTGCGCCACCTCCTTGGCAAAGCTCGGGCCGGTCAGCACGCCGTACTCGATCTCGCCGGGCGCCACGCCCAGCGCGTCGAGTTCGTCGCGCACCATCTGGTGCGGCAGCGCGTGCGTATCGGCTTCAAACCCCTTGCACAGCCACAGCATCGACAACGGCCCACGGCGCCGTGCGGCCAGGCGGCGCGTCATCTCGCGCAGCCCCGCCACCGGCGTGGCGACGATCAGCAGGCCATCCGCATCGGCCACGACATGGTCGACGGCACGGTCGAAGTCGGGCTCGCACACCAACCGGGGCGACAGCGGCACGCCCGGCAGATAGGTGGCATTGATGCCCGTCGCCGCGATGGTCGCAAGCTGGCCCGCGTCGCGGCCCCAGAGCACCACATCGTGGCGGGTGTCGGAAGCGGCGTGGCTGGCCAGCGCGGTACCCCACGCGCCAGCGCCAAGGATGGTCAGTTTCATGGCAGTTCGAGAATCGGGCCGGGCGGATGCGCGGTCATGCGGACAGTATGGACGCCAGGCAGACGGCGCATCGGAAAATGCAAACGGGGCCGAAGCCCCGTTTTTCTGGTCTGATCCGGCCGAAGCGCGAATCAGTGGCGAGCCTGGCTGCCGTCCGGCAGCACGATGCCCGAATCGCTGCCCTGGGCGCCAGCTTCTTCCATGGCGGCCTGCAGGCGTTGTTCGTACAGGGCCTGGAAGTTGATTTCCGACAGGTGGATGGCCTGGAAGCCCGCACGCGTGATCACGTCGGCGATGTTGCCGCGCAGGTACGGGTACAGGATGGTCGGGCAGGCAATGCCCAGCAGCGGGTCGAGCTGCTCGGCCGGCACGTTGCGGATATCGAAGATACCGGCCTGGTGCGCTTCCACCAGGAACGCCACCTTGTCTTGCACCTTGGTCGTCACGGTGCCGGTCACCACGACTTCGAAAATGCCTTCCTGAAGCTGTGCGGCGCCAACATTGACCTGCACTTCCACCGACGGGGCTTCCGACTCGAGGAAAATGCCCGGCGAATTGGGCTGCTCGAGCGACATGTCCTTCAGGTACACGCGCTGGATGTTGAAGAAGGGCTGGTCGTCCTGCTGGGTGGCTTGTTGCTGGTCGCTCATGAAAGGCTTCCGGATGTATCGGTTTGGGCGCGCTGCGCCATGCGCTGCCGGGTGCCGAGGCCCCGGCGGCTGTTTAGAAAGCGCATATGGTACATGACGCCGATGGCGAATTCACCGTGCGGCGGCATTATCAGAATCGTCGCTTGATCTGCTGCGGCGCAGCGTGGCGCCGCGCGGGCGACTCAGGCGGCCAGCAGCGGCACCAGGCCACCCTGGCGGTCCAGCGCCGACAGGTCGTCGAATCCGCCCACATGCGTCTCGTCGATATAGATCTGCGGCACGGTGCGACGACCCGTGCGGGTCATCATTTCCTCACGCCTTCCGGGCTCGCGGTCGATCAGGATCTTCTCGATCGACTCCACGCCACGCTGCTTGAGCAGGCGCTCGGCCATCTGGCAATAGGGGCACACAACCGTGCTGTACATGACGACGCGGGCCATGATGCGAATTCTCCTTGTCTGAAATAACAACGGCGCGGACCGCCCAGGGCAGTACCGCGCCGCGTGCTGCGTAATGAATGGGGCTATTTACTTGATGACCGGCAG
Source organism: Cupriavidus pauculus (assembly GCF_022179805.1). Taxonomy (GTDB): domain Bacteria; phylum Pseudomonadota; class Gammaproteobacteria; order Burkholderiales; family Burkholderiaceae; genus Cupriavidus; species Cupriavidus pauculus_E. The sequence continues at coordinate 93,744 of NZ_BPUO01000007.1, forward strand.
GCCGGCCTGCTGCCAGGCGGTCATGCCGCCTTCCAGCGCGTAGACCTCACTGTAACCGGCTTCCTTCAGCGCTGCTTGAGCCTTGCCCGAGCGCTGGCCGTTCTGGCACACCACGATGATGGGGATCGCCTTGTCCTTTGCAAGGCCGGCCGCGCGGGTGCCGATGTCGGCAAGTGGCGCGCTCTTGGCCTGGGGCAGGTGGCCCTTGGCAAATTCGGTGGCGTCGCGGATATCCACCACCACGGCGTTGCGCTTGTTGATGAGCTGCGTGGCGGCAGCCGTATTGACGCGCTTGCCGCCCGTACCGGCCTTGATTTGCGGCCAGGCCAGCAGGCCGCCCGAGACCACGGCGATCGCGATCAGGGCCAGGTTGTTGTAATCGGCGAAGAAATTCACGTTGGCATTTCCGTTGGGTTGGGTCGGCGGCATTATAAAATACGCGGTTTCGCGCCACCGCCGTTTATTTCGGGCGGGGCCCGCCACGCCCGGGCGTGACGCGGGCGCCGCGCGCCGCAGGTTACCTACTACCCTGGAAGCAGCATGTACAAGCTCGTTCTCATCCGCCACGGCGAATCCACGTGGAATCTCGAAAACCGCTTCACCGGCTGGGTCGACGTCGACCTGACCGACACGGGCGTCAAGCAGGCCCGCCAGGGCGGCCAGTTGCTGAAAGAGGCCGGATTCACGTTCGATGTGGCGTACACGTCGGTACTCAAGCGCGCCATCCGTACCCTGTGGCACGTGCAGGACGAAATGGACCTGATGTGGATTCCCGTCCGCAACGAGTGGCGCCTCAACGAGCGCCACTACGGCGCGCTGTCGGGCCTGAACAAGGCGGAAACGGCCAAGAAGTACGGCGACGACCAGGTGCTGGTGTGGCGCCGCAGCTACGACACCCCGCCGCCGGCGCTGGAGCCGACCGACGAGCGTGCCTCGTTCGACGACCCGCGCTACGTCAATGTGCCGCGCGAGCAGGTGCCGCTGACCGAATGCCTGAAGGACACGGTGGCCCGCGTGATGCCGCTGTGGAACGAATCCATTGCTCCCGACATCAAATCCGGCAAGCGTGTGGTGATCGCCGCCCATGGCAACAGCATCCGCGCGCTCGTGAAGTATCTGGACCAGATCTCGGATGACGACATCGTCGGCCTCAACATTCCCAACGGCACCCCGCTCGTCTACGAGCTGGACGCCGACCTGCGCCCCCTGCGCCACTACTACCTGGGCGACCAGGCGGCCATCGCCGCATCGCTGGCCGCCGTGGCCAACCAGGGCAAGGCCCGCTGACAGCCGGTGCGCCGGCGTGCCGGCCGGCCCGGCATCCGGGTAGGCGCGGCCCGCCTTGTGTGGCCGCCCCCACCCTGGCGCGGCGGCCCGCAGGTCTTTTTCTGCGCACCCTCTTATACTGTCGGTCAATCCGGGCCGGAGACGGCTTATCCCGGCCCGGAATTTTCCTTTCGCATCATCCACAAAAGTTCAGGCTGCCCTCATGCGTAAGACGCTCAAGAACATTAGCCTCGTCTCAGTCGGCGTCGTTGCCGGCGTGTTGGCCACGCTGCAAATCTCGGCCACCGCACAGAACAGCTCGGGACCGCTCCCGCTCGACCAGCTGCGGCTGATGTCCGACATCTTCGGGCAAATCAAACGCGAGTATGTGGAGCCCGTGGACGACAAGAAGCTGCTGACCGAAGCCATCAAGGGCATGGTCGCCAGCCTGGACCCCCACTCGGCCTACCTGGACGAGAAGGACTTCAAGGAACTGCAGGAAGGCACCCGCGGCCGCTTTGCGGGCCTGGGTATCGAAATCTCGCAGGAAGAAGGCCTGGTCAAGGTCATTAACCCGATCGAGGACACGCCCGCCTTCCGCGCCGGCATCCAGCCGGGCGACCTGATCACCCGTATCGACGACAAGCCCGTGCGCGGACTGCCGCTGGAGCAGGCGGTCAAGCGCATGCGCGGCGAACCGGGCACCAAGGTCACGCTGACCATCTACCGCAAGAGCGAGGAACGCACGTTCCCGGTCTCGATCACGCGCGCCGAGATCCGCGTGCAGTCGGTCAAGACCAAGATGCTGGACAACAACACCATCGGCTGGGTGCGCCTGACCAGCTTCCAGGAACGCACCGTTGCCGACCTGGGCCGCCGTCTCAAGGAGATGGCTGAGAAGAATCCGAACCTGAAGGGCATCATCCTCGACCTGCGCAACAACGGCGGCGGCGTGCTGCAAGGCGCCGTGGGCGTGGCAGCGGCCTTCCTGCCGGACGATGTGGCCGTGGTGTCGACCAATGGCCAGGTGCCCGATGCCAAGCGCGTCTACAAGGCCACGTTTAACAACTACCGCCTGTCGTCGCTCGAGGACGATCCGCTCAAGGACCTGCCGCCGCAGTTCAAGAAGCTGCCGATGATCGTGCTGACCAACGCCTACTCGGCATCGGCGTCGGAAATCGTGGCTGGCGCGCTGCAGGACCACAAGCGCGCGCTGATCATGGGCAAGACCACGTTCGGCAAGGGCTCGGTGCAGACCGTGCGTCCGCTGACCAACGACACCGGCATCAAGCTGACCATCGCTTACTACTACACGCCGTCGGGCAAGTCGATCCAGGCCAAGGGCATCCGCCCGGACATCCCGGTCGACCAGAACCCGGAAGGCGATCCGGACGACGCGCTGATCACGCGTGAAATCGACACCGAGCGCCACCTGCATAACAAGCAGGAGTCGGAAGAGCCGGAAATGAACGAGCGCGAGCAGCGCCGCGTGGACGAACTGCGCCGACTGGAGGAAGAAAACTCCAAGAAGACGCCGGAAGAACGCGAGAAGGACCGCAAGAAGAAGCCGGTGGAATTCGGTTCGGCCGAGGACTTCATGCTGCAGCAGGCCATCGCCCAGCTCGACGGCAAGCCGGTACAGCGTTCGAAGTCGCGCCTGGAAGCCACCGGCACGGCTGGTAAGCCCGACACGAAGGACGATAAGTCGGGCAAGTCGCCGGCGGCCAAGCCTGCCGCCAAGCCGGCACCGGCCAAGTCCGGCCCGGCCAGCCAGCCGCCCGCCAGCGCACCGATCGGCCAGCCGCTGGGTACGCCGACCGGCCAGAAGTAACGGCTCAGCGCTGCGCGCCTGTGCGTGCAGCGCTTTTTCACCCGATGCCACGGCCCGCGGAATGCCACCGACGGGCCGTTTTTATTTGCCGCCGCACCATGAACGACGATCAGCTCTTACGCTATTCGCGCCATATCCTGCTGGATGAACTGGGCATAGAGGGCCAGGAACGGCTGCTTGCCGGCCACGCGCTGGTCATTGGCGCGGGCGGGCTGGGCGCGGCCGCGCTGCCCTACCTGGCGTCGGCCGGCGTGGGGCGCATCACCATCGTCGACGACGACGACGTGGACCTGACCAACCTGCAGCGGCAGATCCTGCACACCACGGCCAACGTGGGACGGCCCAAGGTGGAGTCGGCCCGAGAGGGCCTGCTGCGCATCAATCCGGACATCGATATCCGGCTGGTGCCTCGGCGCGTGGGCGTCCCCGAACTCGAGGCGCTGGTGGCCGATGCCGACGTGGTGCTCGACTGCTGTGACAATTTCGCCACACGTCAGGCCGTGAACCGGGCCTGCCTGTCGCATCGCAAGCCGCTGGTGTCCGGCGCCGCCCTCCGCTTCGACGGCCAGGTGAGCGTGTTCGACCTCCGCAACCCCGACGCGCCCTGCTACGGCTGCCTGTTCCCGCCGTCGGAGCCCGCCCCCGAGGCGGCCTGCGCCACGATGGGCGTGTTCGCGCCACTGGTCGGCATGGTGGGCACCGTACAGGCGGCGGAGGCGCTGAAGCTGCTGACCGGCGTGGGCGAAACCCTGGCCGGCCGGCTACTGATGGTCAATGCGATGACGATGGAATGGACCACGATGCGGCTGGCGCGCACGCCGGGCTGCGAGGTCTGCGGAAAGGATCACTGAAGCGCGGCGCCTTGCCCCGGGTATCGGGGTATTGGCGTATCAGGCGACCTTGCGGTGGAGCCCCCTCCCCGCAAGGTCGCTTTTTTGTTGCCGCGCCACGCGCTGTGGCGTGTGGCGATGTGACTGGATGGAGTCAAGAATCCGAATGAGAAAGGTTACCGACAACTTTCGCATCCGGCGTGGCGCCATCCCGCGCCACGCACCGGACCTTGCCGCGCCTGCCACCGTGATGCGGGTCAGGCTGCGGCGGGGTCCATGACCGGCGCGCTTACTGCTCGCCCGGCTCCATCTGGGACTGCAGGTAGTTCTGCAGGCCGACCTTGTCGATCAGGTCCAGCTGCGTCTCCAGGTATTCGATGTGCTCCTCGGTGTCCGTGAGGATATCGACCAGGATCTCGCGGCTGACGTAGTCGCCAACGGATTCGCAGTAGGTGATGCCTTCCTTGACCGTCGCGTGGGCGGTTTGCTCCAGCTTCAGGTCGCACTTGAGCATTTCGGGCGTGTCTTCGCCGAGCAGCAGCTTGTGCAGGTCCTGCAGGTTGGGCAGCCCGTCGAGCATCAGGATGCGGTCGATCAGGCGATCGGCATGCTTCATTTCGCCGATCGATTCCTTGTACTCGACATCACCGAGCTTCTTCAGGCCCCAGTGGCGGTACATGCGTGCGTGGAGGAAATACTGGTTGATCGCGGTCAGCTCGTTCTTGAGCTGGGCGTTCAGATGCTGGATGACCTTCTTGTCACCTTTCATTGGGGGGCTCCGGTTACCGATGAGAAAACGAACGGACCCGGCCAGCGACGCAAAGGCGACGACACGAAAACAGACGTCAGTGGAAAACGACAAAACGCGCCGCGGACAAATCCGTGGGCGCGCTTTTCAATCCACGCGTTGTTCGGTGAAAACGCTTTTCTGTATCAGGCAACCAGCGCGGTACGCTGGTCGTTCGCGACTGCCGGGTCACGAGCGTCCATTATGGCATGTGACGCAGCCGACGAACAGGCTGAAATTTCGACGACCTGGATGGTCGAGATGGTGGAGGCCTTGATGGTCTGCACGGCGGCAACGCCTTCGCACAGCACCTGCTTTGCGCAATCGCGGCAGCGGCCACAGCAGGTACCCACGCCTAGCGTTTCGGCTAGCTCGTCCATCGTGGTCACGCCAAGATGAGCGGCACCATGAATTTCATGGTCGGTAACCTGATTGCAGATGCACACGTACACAACTGTCCTCCTGGGGGCGGCGTCGGCACCGGCATGCCGAACGCGATGAGAAGCAGAATAACAGAGATCAAAAATGATAACAATTCCCATTAATAGTTATGGGAAGCCGTATACACACCTCGACGAAATACCATGCTGAAAGGATCCGACGCGCCACTTCGCTTGCGCAAAAGTGACGCATAGACCGCCAACATTCCAGACAAAGACCCTTGCGACTTAAGGGTTGTGCTATGCGGAAAGCAGCTTGAAGGCGGCCGCCTGTTCCTCGGGCTCGTAGCAGGTCAGGATCTGGTCCACCGCCTTGCAGAGCCGCTCGCAATCGGCGTGGATGACTTCCTGTTTCACGCGCAGCAGCTGCGCCGGGTGCATCGAGAATTCGCGCAGGCCCATGCCCAGCAGCAGGCGGGTCATCGCCGGGTCTCCGGCCATTTCGCCACAGACCGCAACCGGCACGCCGGCATGGTTGGCATCGCGGATCGTGCGCGCGATCAGTTGCAGGACGGCCGGGTGCAGCGGGTCGTACAGGTGCGCCACGGCGTTGTCGGCACGGTCGATTGCCAGCGTGTACTGGATCAGGTCGTTGGTGCCGATGGACAGGAAGTCCATGCGCTTGAGGAACAGCGGTAGCAGCAGAACGGCCGCCGGAATCTCGATCATCGCCCCGATCTTGATGCCCGGGTCGTAGGGCTGGCCGCGTTCGTCGAGTTGGCGCTTGGCCTGTGAGATCAGGTCCAGCGTCTGGTCGATCTCGCTGGCGTGCGCCAGCATCGGGATCAGCAGCCGCACCGGCCCGAAGGCGGACGCGCGCAGCAGCGCGCGCAACTGCGTCAGGAACATCGCCGGCTCGGACAGCGACCAGCGGATGGCGCGCAGGCCCAGCGCCGGGTTCAGCGCGGTCTCGAAGTCGTCGCCCAGGCCGTCCAGCGGCTTGTCGGCGCCCACGTCAATGGTGCGGATCGTCACGGGCAGCCCGTGCATCGCCTCCACGGCATTGCGGTACGCCTGGAACTGTTCCTCCTCGTCGGGCATTTCCTCGCGACGGTTCATGAACAGAAATTCCGAGCGGAACAGGCCCACCCCGACCGCACCGGCCGACAACGCGGCGCCGGCATCCTCGGCCAGCTCGATATTGGCCAGCAACTCGATCTCTAGCCCGTCCAGCGTCACGGCCGGCATGTGGCGCAACCGCTGCAGGCGCTTTTTCTCCAGCGCCCGCTCGCTCTGCCGGTGACGGTATTCCTCGAGAATGATGGCCGACGGGTCGACGATCACCAGCCCGGCATCGCCGTCGATGATGATCCAGTCGTCCTGGCGAATCAGCTCGCTGGCGCTCTTGACGCCCACGGCGGCGGGAATGTCCAGACTGCGCGCCACGATGGCCGTGTGCGACGTGCGGCCGCCCAGGTCGGTCACGAAACCGTGGAAGACCGTGTGCTTGAACTGCAGCATGTCGGCCGGGCCGATGTCGTGGGCTACCACGATCACGCCAGGCGCCGCCTCGCCATCGGGTGCCAGCGGGGGCACCGGTGCCGGTGCCAGTACCGGGGCGCCGGCCAGCACCTTCAGGATGCGCTCCACCACCTGCTGGATGTCGGCCTTGCGCTCGCGCAGGTACTCGTCCTCGATCTCGTCGAACTGGCGCATCAGTTCCTCGAGCCGCGTGGTCAGTGCCCACTCCGCGTTATAGCGGCGCTGGAGAATCAGTGCCTCGGGCTCGCGCGACAACGCCTCGTCGTCGAGGATCATCGCGTGCACATCGAGAAACGCGCCCATTTCCTCGGGCGCGTCGCGCGGCAGGTCGCGCTTCAGGGTGACCAGCTCGGCCCGCACGGCCGCGCGCGCCGAGCGCAATCGCTCCACCTCGGCGTCCAACCGGTCTTCGTCGACCAGGTAGTGCGACACATCCAGCGCCGCCGGCGCAAGAATATGGGCCCGCCCGATGGCGACCCCACGAGAAACCGGAATGCCGTGCAAGGCAAAGGGCATGACCCGCTCCGTCAGGAACGTTAAGGAATTCTGGGTGTGGCGCCGGGGCTCACTCGCCCTCGCCGAACCGGTTCGCGATCAGCGCCAGCAGCGCATCCATCGCTTCCTGCTCGTCGGGGCCTTCTGTCTCGATGGTGATCGTCGAGCCGATACCGGCGGCCAGCATCATCACGCCCATGATGCTTTTGGCATCGACCTGGCGCCCGTTTCGGGACATCTTGACCTGGCTGTTGAAACTGCCCGCCAACTGGGTGAGCTTGGCGGATGCGCGGGCATGGAGCCCGAGCTTATTGATTATGGTGGTGTCCCTCTGCAGCATATTTGTCGGGATGGTTTGCGGTTTGGTTCTGGACTGCGGTCGTGCCCACCTGCAGCACGCCCTGGGCGCCACCGGCCAATGCCTTGGTGGCCAGTTGGTCTAGTTTTTCGGCGCGATAGCAGATCGCGCGCACGAGCATTGGCAAATTCACGCCGGCAAGCACCTTGACCCGGCCCGATTCGGCCAGCTTGGCGGCGATATTGGCAGGCGTGGCGCCAAAGATATCGGTCAGCACCAGGGCGCCGTTCTCTTCGCAGACCGTTGCCAGCTTGCGCTGCGCCTCGGCCAGCACGGCGGCGGGATCGGCGTCGGCGACGACATCGATGGCCTCCAGCCGGGGTGGCTGCCCACAATAGACGTGGGCGGCGCAATCGCGCAGCGCCGAAGCCAGCGGTGCGTGCGCGATGATCAGAATTCCTGCCATGATGGTGAATCCGTTGGATTGCCTGGAATTGTAGCAGGCAGCCTTACGGCTTCTTTCTGCGATTCCGCCCGGTGGCCAGATTATGGTGCCTTCGCATCAACCCTGGCGCCCGATTTTTGCCCCTCTGCCCTGCTCAGCGCCGGTCGCTTGCCACGGCTTCCTCCAGCGCGTCGATGAACATCGCGCCGACATTGAAACCGGTTTGCTGCGTGATCTCCTGGAAACACGTCGGGCTCGTCACATTCACCTCGGTCAGGTAGTCGCCGATCACATCCAGGCCCACCAGCAGCAGGCCCTGCTTCCACAGTCCCGGCGCCAGCGTCTCGGCGATTTCACGATCACGCGCGCTCAGTTCCTGCGCCCGGCCAATGCCACCGGCCGCCAGGTTGCCGCGGATCTCGCTGCCTTGCGGAATGCGCGCCAGCGAGTACGGCACCGGCTTGCCGCCGATCAGCAGGATGCGCTTGTCGCCTTCCTTGATCGCCGGGATGTAGCGCTGGACCATCAGCGAGCGGGCGCCGTTGTCGCCCAGTGTCTCGACGATGGCCCCGAGGTTCATGGCATCCGGGCCCACCCGGAAAATGCCCATGCCGCCCATGCCATCGAGCGGCTTGACGATGACGTCCTTGTGCTCGGCGTGGAACGCGCGGATGCGGCCCGCGTCGCGCGTGACCAGCGTCGGCGTGACGAACTGCGGAAATTGGGCAATCGCCAACTTTTCAGAATGGTCGCGGATAGCCTGCGGCTTGTTGAACACGCGGGCGCCCTGCTTTTCGGCCAGCTCCAGCAACCACGTGCTGGTCACGTATTCCATGTCGAACGGCGGATCCTTGCGCATCAGCACCGCATCGAACTTGCCCAGCGGCAGCACCGCCGCCTCGCCTAGGCGGAACCAGTCGTGCGCGTCATCGCGCAGTTCCAGCGACCGCGCCACCGCCTCGACCACGCCGGCCGACAGCGACACTTGCGATTGCAGGCAGAAGAACAGCTCGTGCCCGCGCGCCGCCGCCTCGGCCATCATGGCGTAGGTGGAATCCTTGTACGTCTTGAAGGTTTCCAGCGGGTCGGTGATGAAGAGAATGCGCATGATGGGTCGTCGCGTTGGCATCAAGGGAAAAACATCCGACCCTGCCGGGCCGGACTTGGGGCGTAGACGGCAGGCTACCGCCGCGCTGGATCAGAGAATCGGATTCGGGTCGGTCTTCTCGAGTTCCACGGACGCCGCCAGCAGCGCCAGGCGGGCCACCACGCCATACATATAGAAGCGGTTGGGCACCGCCGCGCCGGGCTTGGCGTGGCTGTCCGGAATGCCGTTCGGGGCAAACGCCAGCGGCACGAAGTGCATGCCGGGCGCGTTCAGGTTCTCGTCGTTGCCGCGACCCGTGTGCACGCGGTAGAAGCCGCCCACCACGTAGCGATCGATCATGTAGACCACGGGTTCCGCCACCGCCTCGTTGACCTTCTCGAACGTGTGAACGCCTTCCTGGATGATGACGTCGGAGACCTCCAGGCCTTCCTTCACCACGCTCATCTTATTGCGTTCCTTGCGGTTCAGCCCCTTGACCTCGGACGGATCGCGCACGGTCATGATGCCCATGCCGTAGGTGCCGGCATCGGCCTTCACCACCACGTAAGGCGTTTCCTTGATGCCGTACTCGCGGTACTTCTTGGCGATCTTCTTGAGCACGCCTTCCACGGAATCGGCCAGTTCTTCCTCGCCGATACGCTCATGGAAGTTCACGCCCGATTGCTTCGCGAAATACGGATTCACCATCCACGGATCGATATCGATCAGCTTGGCAAACTTCTTGGCCACCTCGTCATAGGCGGCAAAGTGGCTGCTCTTTCGGCGCGTGGACCAGCCAGCGTGCAGCGGCGGCAGCAGGTACTGCTCGTGGATGTTCTCCAGCACCGGCGGAATACCGGCCGAGAGGTCGTTGTTCAACAGGATCGAGCAGGGATCGAAGTCCTTCAGGCCCAGGCGGCGGCCCTTGGAGCCCAGGCGCGCCAGCGGCTCCACCACCAGCGTCTGGCCGTCGGGCAGTTCGATCGGGGTAGGTTCGGTGATTTCCTCGGACAGGGACCCCAGCCGCACGTTCAAGCCAGCCTGGCGCATGATCAGCGACAGGCGCGCCACGTTCTGCAGGTAGAACATGTTGCGCGTGTGCCGCTCGGGAATCAGCAGCAGGTTCTTGGCATCCGGGCAGATCTTCTCGATCGCGGCCATGGCGGCCTGCACGGCCAGCGGCAGCATCTCCGGCGCGAGGTTGTTGAAGCCGCCCGGAAACAGATTCGTGTCCACCGGGGCCAGCTTGAAGCCGGCATTGCGCAGGTCGACGGAACAATAGAACGGCGGGGTATGTTCCTGCCATTCCAGCCTGAACCAGCGCTCGATGGACGGGGTGGCGTCCAGGATCTTCTTTTCCAGTTCGAGCAGCGGACCGTTCAGCGCGGTGATGAGATGCGGGACCATATCCATCCTAAGGAATCAGCTTTATTGTCCGCCCCGATTGTAAGGGAACGGCTATCGGCGTGCAGGGTAGCCTTGCATAACCATATGCGCAGCCTGCAGTGGGATGGGGATATGGGGACGTTCGCCGGTTTTCAAAGCCCGGCGGCCAGGTTGGCACTCTGGGACACGGAAAGGGCCAAAAAAGAAAAAAAAAAGCGCGGCATGGCGCCGCGCTTTCAAATGGCCTGACAGATACGGGGAGCGTTCTGCAGGTGGAGGAAACTGCCTCAATGGCACTCTATGCGTGCTCCCCATTAAAGACAATTGAGACTTTTTAAGATCCGATTTAAGCACCCTGCGAATAGGACACCGGGGATTTCGTCTGCGCGCGCGCCCTGTGCCACCAGGCACCGCTGAGCACCGCCAGCGCTCCGTTTCAGCCGCTGACCCACGTGCCGGCCTTGCCCGCCAAGGCCAATCCCATGTTGGCGATATCGGTAACCACACCTTCACCGCGTGAATTATTAGCAACATACTCAAGGATGGCTTCGATCTTGGCTCCCATCGACCCCTTGCCGAAATGGCCCTCCTGCATGAACTGCTCGGCCTCCTTCATGGTCAGGTGGTCCAGCTAGCGCTGTTCGGGCTTGCCGAAGTGAATCGCCACCTTCGGCACGGCCGTCGCAATCAGTAGTCGTTGAGCGCGCAACTGCTGGGCCAACAGTGCCGACGCCAGGTCCTTGTGGCCTGGGCCAGCTGGCGCGCGGTGGCCTCGTCCATGACCGAGCCGATCGGCTTACTTGGATTCTGGAAGGCCGGGTCCTTCTCGTCGACCACCACCTGCGTGATCACCGTGGCCACGCTGGCGCCGAGCCCACGGCGGCGCAACTCGTTATAGAGGCTGCGCTGGAACATGTCGCCGATGGCGCCTTGAGTATCCGCCGTGGCGTAGTCCATCGGCACCGGCGGCACTTCCTTCAGCGCCAGTTCCGAACGCCGCAGGATGTAACCCACATGCGGCCCGTTGCCGTGCGTCAGCACGATGCGCCAGCCCTGCGCGGCCACATCCACGATATGGCGAGCCGCCTCGGCCGCCGCCCGTGCCTGGTCATGCAGGCTGGTGCCGGCACCCTCGGGCGCCAGCGCGTTGCCACCCACCGCGATCGGCCGTTGCGTTTGAGCGTCGATAGCCATGTCGGGATCCTTTACGGCTGCGCTGGCAGCTTGGCCACCAGGGCAAGAATGGCTTCGGTGAAACAGGCCAGCGGCGCATGGGTAATCCCGGCGCCAATCTGTCCCACGCCTGCGTCGCGGTGTGCAACGCCGGTGTTGATGACCGGCAGGATGCCGGTGTCGAGCACGCGCCGGGCGTCGATGCCGGCCGGGGTGCCCTTGAAGTCCAGCGCGGGCAACGTGAAGGCGCTGTTCTGCCCCAGCGTGATGTGCAACATGCGCCGGGTGTTGGCTGCGGCATCGCGCGGGTGCCGCCGACGAACTGCACGATGGCCGGCGACGCCGCCATGGCAAAGCCGCCAAGCCCCGCCGTTTCGGTAATCGCGCTGCCGCCCAGGTCGCGCGCTGCGTCTTCGGGCCCGTAGCCGGGGAAGAACAGACCGTCAATGACCGCGGCGGGAGCCGTGAACCACTGGTCGAGCCCCGACAGCCGGATGCCGAAGTCCACGCCATCGCGCGCCATCACCGTTATCAGGCTGGAATGGGGCACGCCATCGCGCGCCATCACCGTTATCAGGCTGGAATGGGGCACGCCATGCGCGGCGTCGAGCATGGCCTTGCAGGCCGCCATCGACAGATTCAGGAAGAAGTGATCGTTGCCGGCGATGAACGTCAGCGTCTCGGCCACCGCCCCGGCGTCGAGCCGCCGGGATGCCAGGCCCGCCACGGTCAGCTTGCGGAACAGCAGCAGCCCGCTGGCCGCCGCGTTGCGGTTGTGTACCTCGTCGCCCATATGCAGCGCCTGGGCCATCAGCGGCTTCAATTCGACGCCGCCCAGGTCCTCGACGATGGACGCCAGCGTCGGCCCCATCGTCCGGGCCATCCAGCGCAGCCGCTCGATCACCTCTTCATGGTTGGCGCCGAATCGCAGCACCTTGCCCAGGCCCTCGTTCATGTTGCAATAGGCCACGTTGCCGTCGGCCGTGTTCGTGACGATCCAGACCGGCATCGACGGGCTGATGATGCCGGCCATCGGCCCCACGGCAGCATGGTGGTGGCACGCGTCGAGACGCACCTCGCTGCGGCATTTCCTGCAAAAAAACCGCGCGCCAATAAAAAAGCCCCGGCACAAGGCCGGGGCGAAACTCCTGAGAGAAGATTCCCAATCAGCTCTCCAGCACAACACTGTTGTGGATATCAGGCTTCATAGGCCGTTTCGCCATGCGACGTGATATCCAGACCTTCGCGTTCTTCCTCTTCCGGCACGCGCAGGCCAATCAGCATGTCCACCAGCTTGTAGGCCACCAGGGCCACCACGCCCGACCACACCACCGTGGTCAGCACGCCTTCGAACTGGATCCACAGTTGACCGGCGATCGAGTAGTCGTCGGCCACCTTGTTGGCCACGTAGTCGTAGATGCCCACGCCGCCCAGGCTCGGAGCCGCGAACACGGCCGTCAGCAGCGCGCCGACGATACCGCCCACGCCGTGCACGCCGAACACGTCGAGCGAGTCGTCCGCACCCAGCATGCGCTTCAGGCCGCTCACACCCCACAGGCACAGCAGGCCAGCCACCAGGCCCATCACGATCGAGCCCATCGGGCCGACGAAACCAGCCGCCGGGGTAATGGCCACCAGACCGGCCACTGCACCCGAGGCACCGCCCAGCATCGACGGCTTGCCCTTGCCAATCCACTCACCGAAGGTCCACGACAGCACGGCGGCGCAGGTGGCCAACAGCGTGTTGACGAAGGCCAGCGCGGCACCACCGTTGGCTTCCAGGCCCGAACCGGCGTTGAAGCCGAACCAGCCGAACCACAGCAGCGAAGCACCCACCATCGTGAACGTCAGGCTGTGCGGGCGGATCGCCTCGCGGCCGAAGCCGATGCGCTTGCCGAACATGAACGCGCCAACCAGGCCAGCCACGGCGGCGTTGATGTGCACGACGGTGCCGCCGGCGTAGTCAAGCGCGCCCTTCTGGAACAGCCAGCCCGACTTGGCCGTGGCAGCGGTTGCGGCTGCGGCGTCGGTGTAGGCGTCCGGACCCGGCCAGAACCAGACCATGTGGGCCATCGGGATGTAGGCGAACGTGAACCAGATCACCACGAACACCAGCACGGCCGAGAACTTGGCGCGCTCGGCGAAGGCGCCGATGATCAGGCCGCAGGTGATGCAGGCAAACGCGCACTGGAACGCGAAGAACACCAGTTCCGGAATGACCACGCCCTTGCTGAAGGTAGCCGTCACCGCATCGGCGTTCAAGCCCTTCATGAACAGCCGGTCAGTGCCGCCGAAGAACGCATTGCCCTCAGTGAACGCAAAGCTGTAGCCGTAGATCGCCCACAGGATGGCCACCAGCGAGAAGATCACCAGGCACTGCATCAGTACCGACAACATGTTCTTCGAACGTACCAGGCCGCCGTAGAACAGCGCCAGCCCCGGCAACGTCATCAGAATCACGAATGCGGTGGCCACCAGCAGCCACGCGGTATCGCCCTTGTTGGGGACCGGTGCCGGTGCGGCAGCCGGTGCAGCTTCGGCGGGCGCTGCCGCGGCAGGTGCCGCAGCAGCTGCGGCCGGAGCAGCCGCGGGAGCCGTGGCCGCTGCCGGGGCCGAAGCCTCGGCGGCGGGCTTGTCCTGCGCCACGGCGTGGGTGGACAGGCCAAGACCGGCCGTGCCGATCGCCAGCGTCATCGCGCCAGCCGTCAGGAATCGCTTGAACCAGGTTTTCATTGTCTAACCTCTGTCTCTCGTAGTTCTGGGGTCACAGCGCATCGCCGCCGGTCTCGCCGGTGCGGATACGGATGACCTGCTCAACCGGCGCGATGAAGATCTTGCCGTCGCCGATCTTGCCGGTGCGGGCCGACTTTTCGATGGCTTCGATGGCGCGCTCCACCACATCGTCCGGCACCGCCACCTCGATCTTCACCTTGGGCAGGAAGTCGACGATGTATTCGGCGCCGCGATACAGCTCCGTGTGGCCCTTCTGGCGGCCAAAGCCCTTGACTTCGGTCACGGTGATGCCGGACACGCCCACGTCCGAGAGCGCTTCGCGCACCTCGTCGAGCTTGAAAGGCTTGATGACTGCAATGATGAGTTTCATTGGGGTTCTCCTTGGGGCAGCCCGATGGGTTCAGACCGCCCGGCGTGGATGTGTGCTGTTTGGAATCAGAATGTCTTGGTGATCGATGCCCAGGCTGCGGCCTTGCCCAGGTAGCGGCCACGGTTGGCGCTGGTGTAGAACGACTCCTTCGCGTTGGTGTCGACGTACGCCACCGACACCGCAAAGCCCTTGCCCAGGTCCTTGGTCAGGCCGATCTTCCAGTCCGTGTACGAGGCGTCGCTGTGGTGCGACACACCCTGGTAGCCCACGTGCGCGTTCAGCGTCAGGTCCCAGAAGTTCAGCGGCACGTTGGCGCTCAGGTCGACGTAGTAGCTGTTCTTGCTGTCGTTGATGCCGAACAGGTTCGTCACCGCGTGCGAGTACTTCAGGAACACCGGGCCCCAGCCGATGCCGGCGTAGAGTTCGGTCGTGTACGGACGCGTGGACGTGTAGCCGCCCGGGTAGTAGTACTCCAGCACGCCCACGTCGTAGTTGAATTCTTCGCCGCCTAGCGCGAACTTGTTCTTGTAGCCGCCGTAGAAGTCCATTTCCACGGGCGCGGAAACCGTGCTGTCGGAATCCTCGAGCCAGCTGATGCTCGAGTTCCAGTTGCCGATGTAGAAGCCGCTCTCGTGCGAATAGTCGAACCCACCCTGGATGGCCGGACGCAGGTTGGTCTGGCTGATACCGCGATAGCGGTAGTCAGACACCAGCGACACGTTGGCACTGAACGTGTGGGGCGAGGCCGGCTCGGCGGCGGGTGCGGCTGCAGGCGCGGCGGCGTCCGGGGCGGTCTGCGCGAACGCCACCGGGGCTGCCAGGCTGAACAGGACCGCAGCGGCGCTGGCTGCGAGGCTCGACGTCTTCATCTGGTTCTCTCCTTTTCCTTGAAATCTTCGTGGGCTCGGTTTTTGAGGGTCCTGCTTTTTGCTTTGTGGTCTTGACGCTCCTGGCTACCGGTACTGCAACAGCCGTGCCAGCTATCCCGCCCTGCGGCGGCGCACGCCGGAACCGGAGCTGCGAGAGGTGGTTGCGCCACTCGACCCAGCCGTCCGCCGGCTCCCCGTAGCCCCCTCGAAAGCGTTAAAAGATGTGACCAGCCCTTGCCGGAGCTTTCATGGCGGGCGCCGAAGCGCCATAATCCGCGTCATGAAGGGTCAAGTGCTGCGTGCTTGGCGTATGCGCGGGGAACCAGCGGGCCTTGTGGAATGCCCGAGGCGCCGCGCCCCAGACAGGTGCATGGTCGGGCCGGCGGAGTGTGCGAAGCGCCTCCGCAAGCTGCCCCAATGCGGTGCAGGCACGGTTGCCTGGCCATCGCGGGCTGTCCGAAGCGCGCAGCCTGACCCCGGACGATCCAAATTGGTCACCAAAGGAGCCTCACCATGAAACCGACCGATCTGTTCAACGACCTCCAGCAAAAGGTCAGCGAAGCGCTGCGCAACTCGCCGGCCAAGGACATCGAGAAAAACGTGCGCAGCATGATGACCCAGGGCTTTGCGCGCCTGGATCTGGTCACGCGCGAGGAATTCGACGTGCAGTCGCAGGTGCTGGCGCGCACTCGCGCCCGGCTCGAGGAGTTGGAGGCCCGCGTGGCTGCCCTGGAAGCCCGTGCCGGCGTGACCCCGCCGCCTTCCACCGGGGTATGACCCGCAGGCGCCAACCGCCTCCTCCTCACCACCAAAAAGGCCACCGTCACCCGGTGGCCTTTTTCGTTAACGCTTTCGCCACCTCATGTGCCTTGCAGTCCTGCGCAGCCGTGCGCTGAACGGCATCGACGCGCCGCCCGTGTCGGTCGAGATTCACCTTGCCAACGGCCTGCCGGCGTTCAATATCGTCGGGCTGGCCGATACCGAAGTGCGCGAGAGCCGCGAGCGCGTGCGCGCCGCGCTGCTCAACAGCGACTTCGACTTCCCGAACCGGCGCATCACGGTCAACCTGACGCCCGCCGACATGCCCAAGGAATCGGGGCGATTCGTAATGTTCGACCTGGCCATCGCGCTGGGCATCCTGGCGGCCAGCGGCCAGTTGCCCGGCGACGGGCTCGATGCGTTCGAATTTGCGGGCGAGCTGTCGCTGGCCGGCGACCTGCGGCCGGTGCGCGGCGCGCCGGCCATGGGCCTGGCGCGCGACAATCGCGCGCGGCTGGCCGACGGGCACCCGCCGCGCGCCTTCGTCGTGGCCATCGACAACGGCCCGGAAGCCGCGCTGGTGCAGGACCTGAAGGTGCACGCCGGCGCCACGCTGCACGATGTCTGCCATCACGTCGGCCTGCTGCCCGAGCAGGCGCTGCGGCGCGCGCTGCCGCCCGAGCGCGGCGCCGACGCGGCCGACGGCCCGGACCTGCGCGACGTACGCGGCCAGTTGCAGGCGCGGCACGCCATGGAGGTGGCGGCGGCTGGCCAGCATTCGGTCCTGCTGGTGGGGCCACCCGGCACCGGCAAGTCGATGCTCGCCCAGCGCTTTCCCGGCCTGTTGCCGCCGATGACCGAAGCCCAGGCGCTGGAAGCCGCCGCCGTGCTGAGCCTCACGCCCGGTGGCTTCCAGCCATCGCACTGGGGCCGGCGGCCGTTCCGCAGCCCACATCACACAGCCAGCGGGCCGGCCATGGTGGGCGGCGGCGGCAATCCGCGCCCGGGCGAGATATCGCTGGCGCACCACGGCGTACTGTTCCTGGACGAGCTCGAAGTTAGGAGTTGCCAGGCTGTCTGTCCGGTGCGACCAGAGTGCGCAGGTCGACTTTCCGGCCCGCGTCCAGTTCGTGGCGGCGATGAACCCGTGCCCGTGCGGCTACCTGGGCCATCCCACGCGCATGTGCCGCTGCACGCCGGACCAGATCCAGCGCTACCAGTCACGCATCTCCGGGCCGCTGCTCGACCGCGTGGGACCTGCAGATCGAAGTGCCCGCCCAAAGCCAGCACGAGATGCTGGACGGCCCGCCCGGCGAACCCAGCGTCGCCGGGCGCGACCGCGCGGTGGCCGCACGCGACCGCCACCTTGCGCGGCAGGGCATGCCCAACAGCGACCTGTCCGGCCGCGCCATCGACCAGCACTGCCCGCTCGACACTGCCGCCCAGGCCCTGCTGCGTGGCGCCATGGAAAACTGGGCTGGTCGGCACGCGCGTACTTCCGCGTGCTCAAGGTGGCTCTCACCATCGCCGACCTGGAGGGCGCCGCGGTGCTGACCGCCGGGCATGTGGCCGAGGCCATTCAGTATCGGCGGGTGTTACGGACGGGGTGAGAGGGATGCGTTGGCTTTAAGGCCTCAACCTTCAGCGAGATCAAGCCATGTCGGCGGTGGAAGTGGCAGCTTCACTGCCGATGAACCTCGAAAGGAGCCACCAATGAAAGACGTCCGCCCGATCCACTGAAACGCGAAGGCCCGCTGCGAAGCGGGCCTTTTCATGTCACACCGGTGGTTCCAGCGGCGGCGGCGGGGGTTCCTCGATGGGCGGCTGGTCCGCCGGGAAGCCCGGCGGGGGCGGTTCCTCCGGTGGAGGTTCGCGGTGGGCAGTCAAGCGGACGTCGCGCATCGGGGTCTCCATCTGTGCCGGGTCAATCCCCATTGAAGCAAACGCTGCCGCACAATGCCAGCCGGCATTTTGCCGCGCAAGGAATCAGTTGTGATGCCGGCGCACGAAGAACAATGCGGTACCCACGGCCATCAGCACGCCGCCGAAGAACCGGTTTTGCCAGCGCACGGCCCGCGCGTTGCGGAACAGGCCCTGCATGCGCGACGCCAGCAGCGCGTAGCCGTGCATGACGATCAGGTCCACGAAGCACATCGTGGCGGCCAGGATGGCCAGTTGCACGCCCAGCGGATGGCCCGGGTCGATGAACTGCGGCAGCACCGCCACCATGAAGATGATGCCCTTGGGGTTGGTGACATTGGTGAGCAGGCCCGTGGCAAAGCGCCGGCGCGGGCTCATCACAGCCACGCGCACCGCCCCGGCATCGGCCTGTTCCTGGGGGCCGCTGTCCACCTTGGCGCGCCATTGCTGGATGCCCAGGTAGATCAGGTACATGGCGCCGATGGTCTTGACCACCAGGAACGCTTCCTCGGACGCCAGCAGCAGCGCGCCCAGGCCGCCACCGGCCACCAGCAGGATGATGACCAGGCCGGTCTGCAGCCCGAGAATCGTCGTCGACGTCCTTTTCAGGCCATACGACAGGCCGTGGCTCATCGACAGCACCGCGCCCGAACCCGGCGACACGGCGATCACCCAGCACGCGGCGAAATAGGCCAACCACACTTCCCAACGCATCACTGCACTCCTTGATGAAAAATCGAACTCAAAACGGGTGGAAACCGGTCAGGAACTGCTCGACCTGCTCGGCCTGCCGCGAATCGCGCGCGGCGTCGCCGGCTTCCAGCACCACGGCCTGGTAGACCCGCGCACCCGAAGCCACCAGCCGAGCGGTCAGCCGGCGCGGCGCCTTGTCCTGCGGCGACACGCCCGTCACCGACACCTCCACGGCGTCGAGCGACACGGGTGGCTGGGCGGCGGACGTCACCGTGATCTGGCGAGCCTGCGGCGGTGCCTCGGGGTGGGCGCCCAGATTGGCCGTCAGCCCGGCCTGCATCGCGGCCAGCGCCTCGCGCCGCAGCGCGGCATCGTCGCTGGGCAGTGTGACCACGCCAACCGCGAACAGGGTGCCGTCGATGTTGGCGGCCTCCATGGTCATGGGCAGCTTGCGTCCCGCAATCGACACATCGCGCGCGGCGGAGGTCGGCTTGGCGGGATAGAGCGCGGCGTACTTGCCGTCGCTGGAGACAATGGTGCGCCAGTCGTAGCGCGGCGAGCAGCCCGCCAGCGCGAGCCAGAGCAAGGCCAGGAGCGGCAGCAGCAGCGACGGGAGACGGCGGGGGCGGGCGGTGGTCGGGGGCATCGGAACAGTCGGCGCAATCGTGCGCGAGCCGGTATTATCCGGGAAGCCGCCCGCCCGCGCATCTTGCTCGTGGTGCTTCGCGCCGGCCCGTATTCCCCGTGAGGTCCCCCATGGCTGTCCGCCCCCTGCCCGCCTTCGTCCGATCCGCCAGATCTGCCCGCCTGGCAATGTCCGCCTGCGCCCTGCTGGCCGGGCTCGCCAGCACCGGCGCCATGGCGGCTCCCGCCACCCCGGCGCACCTGCAGCCGGTGACCGACTTCGGCGCGCAATCGGCGGCGGCGGCCAGCAAGGGCGAACCGCTGGTGGTGCTGGTCAGCCTGCCCGACTGCACCTACTGCGAGGCCGTGCGCCGCAATTACCTGGGGCCGCAGGTGGCGGCCGGGGAAATCGCCGCACGCGAAATCGACATGACGGCCGATACGCCGGTCCGTGACGTGGACGGCACGATGACCACCGCCAAGCGCTGGGCTCAGGCCCACAATATTTCCGTGGCGCCGACCGTGCTGTTCCTGGACCGGCATGGCCGCAACCTGGCCAAGCCGCTGCGCGGCATGCAGCCCGATTTCTACGGCGCCTACCTGGAACAGGCCATCGACGAGGCCCGCGCCAAGGTTGCCGCGCGCACCGGCACGCCGCAGTAACCCCGCAGTAACCAGTTACGTGGCTTTGCGGCGAATTGCCGCAGGTCAGGGGCCGTCGGCGGGCAGCGCCGCAGGCCCGGCCGCGCGGCAGTAGAATAGCCGCTGTCCGAAACGCTGCCTCGGTACCGTTACCCCACATGTCAAACACTGCCATCCCCACCACCTCCCCGCGCAAGCGCTGGCCCCTCGCCGTTGCGGTCGTGATCGTCGCGCTGCTCGGATTCTTCGGCTACCGCGCGCTGACGCCGGGCAACAGCGTCCCCGACGCCACGTTCACGCTGCTGTCGGGCCAGAAGGTCAGCACGGCCGATCTCAAGGGCAAGGTGTACCTGGTCAATTTCTGGGCAACGAGCTGCGTCACCTGCGTCAAGGAAATGCCGCAGATGATCGACACCTACAAGCAGTTCAAGGACAAGGGGCTCGATTTCGTGGCCGTGGCCATGAACTACGACCCGCCGATGTACGTGGCCAACTACGCCAAGACGCGCGAACTGCCGTTCAAGGTGGCCATGGACTCGGACGGCACGGCGGCCAAGGCGTTTGGTGACGTGCAGCTCACCCCCACCACGTTCGTCGTCGACAAGAACGGCAAGATCCTCAAGCGCTATGTCGGCGAACCCGAGTGGGATGCGCTGCACAAGCTGCTGGACGGTGCGCTGGCCAGCGCGGCCTGAGCGTTCCCCGATCCCCACGAAAAGGTGCCCTTGCGGCACCTTTTTTGTTGTCCGGGCGCCAACGCGGCTCGTCCGGCTTGCCAGCCCAAGCTGTATGGATATACAGTGGTCGCCAGATTTTTCTCATTCCTGCCCATACCCCACTGTGTCACCGGATCTCGCCCCCGACGCCGAACTGCTGCCCGCCGCCGCCCTTCCGGCTGAACCCGACGCGGACCCCGCCTACCTGTCGAAGCTGAATCCGGAGCAACGCGCCGCCGTGGAATACGCGGGCGAGGCGCCGCTGCTGATCATCGCCGGGGCGGGCTCGGGCAAGACCAATACGCTGGCGCACCGGGTGGCTCACCTTGTTGTGGGTGGCGCCGATCCGCGCCGCATCCTGCTGCTGACGTTCTCGCGCCGCGCCGCCGCCGAGATGGGCCGCCGCGTGGAGCGCATTGTCGACCAGGCGCTGGGAATCCAGTTCGGCGCCGGGCGGGCGGCGCTGCAGTGGTCGGGCACCTTCCACGCCATCGGCGCGCGGCTGCTACGCGAATACGCAGAGACGCTGGGGCTGGCGCCGAGCTTCACGATCAGCGACCGTGGCGACGCCGCCGACCTGATGCACGTGGTGCGCCACGACCTGGGTCTTTCCGAGCAGACGTCACGCTTTCCGCGCAAGGAAACCTGCCTGGCTATCTATTCGCGCGTGGTCAACACGCAGTTGCCGGTCGAGGTGGTACTCAAGACCCAGTTCCCGCGCTACGCGATGTGGGCCGACGCGCTCAAGACGCTGTTCGCCGCCTACGTGGAAGCCAAGCAGAAGCAGCAGGTGCTGGACTATGACGACCTGCTGCTCTACTGGGCGCAGGCCATGACCGAGCCCGCGCTGGCGCAGGACATGGGCGCACGGTTCGACCACGTGCTGGTGGACGAATACCAGGACACCAACGCGCTGCAGGCGTCGATCCTGCTGGCGCTCAAGCCGCAGGGACGCGGCCTGACCGCGGTGGGCGACGACGCCCAGTCGATCTACGCGTTCCGTGGCGCCACGGTGCGCAACATCCTCGACTTCCCCACGCAGTTCGCGCCGTCCGCGCAGCAGGTCACGCTGTCGCAGAACTACCGCTCCACGCAGCCGATCCTGCACGCCGCCAACGCGGTGATCGGCCTGGCGGCCGAGCGCTTTACCAAGGACCTCTGGTCGCTGCGCGAGTCGGCCGAGAAGCCGGGCGTGGTGGTGGTCAACGATGAAGCCGACCAGGCGCGATTCGTGGTGGAGCAGGTGCTGGCGCGCCGCGAGGCGGGCCTGGCGCTGATGCAGCAGGCCGTGCTGTTCCGCGCCGCCGACCACAGCGCGCAGGTGGAAATCGAGCTGGCCCGGCGCAACATCCCGTTCGTGAAGTTCGGCGGGCTGAAATTTCTGGAATCGACGCATGTGAAGGATGTGATGGCCGTGGTGCGCTGGCTCGAAAACCCGCGCGACCGCATGGCCGGTTTCCGTACGCTGCAGATGCTGCCTGGCGTGGGGCCCAAGACCGCCGCGCGCGTGCTGGAAGGGCTGGAAGCAGCCAGGGAGCCGCTGCTGGCTCTGGAAGCCTTCGAGGCGCCGCCCGCCGCCGCGCCCGCCTGGGACGACCTGCTGGCACTGGCGCGCGCACTGATGGCGCCCACGTCGCCGTGGCCATCGGAATTCGAACAGGTGGTGGCCTGGTACCTGCCGCACCTGGAACGCATGCACGACGATGCCGCCGCGCGCCAGGCGGACCTGCAGCAGATCGAGCGCATCGCCGCCACCTATGCCTCGCGCGAGCGTTTCCTCACCGAACTGACGCTCGATCCGCCCAGCGCGTCGAGCGATGAATCCGGCGTGCCGTCGCGCGACGAGGACTACCTGATCCTGTCGACGATCCATTCGGCCAAGGGCCAGGAATGGAAGGCCGTCTACGTGCTCAACGCCGTGGACGGCTGCATGCCGTCGGACCTGGCCACCGGCACCACCGAGGAAATCGAGGAAGAACGCCGGCTGCTCTACGTGGCAATGACCCGCGCGCGCGACCACCTGGACGTGATCGTGCCGCAGCGCTTCTACGTGCATAACCAGGTGGGCTTCGGCGACCGCCACGTCTACGCGTCACGCACGCGCTTCCTGCCCAACCGCGTAATGCCGAATTTCTACAGCCGGTCGTGGCCGCCCGCGCCAATGCCGGGCGAAGGCCAGGCCAAGCCCGCGCTGCCACAGGTGGACCTGGCCGCGCGCATGCGCAATATGTGGAAGTAAATGATGTGGATGTGAGTCAGCCCAGCTCCACCCCAGCCTGGCGCACCACGTCCACCAGCGCCCCGTCGCGCAGCAGCGCCGCCACACATTCGATTTCGTCGGTCATGTAGCGATCCATGTCCAGGAACGGCACGTGTTCGCGCACGAACGCGAACACGGCGCGCCCGGCGGGCGAGAGGTTCTCCACGGCGCCTGCCAGTTCGGCGGCCTGGCATGCCGCCAGCAGTTCCAGCGCCAGGATGTACTGGTTGTTGTCGATGATGCGGCGCGCGTTGCGGGCCGAGATCAGTCCCATGCTGACCACGTCCTGGTTGTCTCCATTCGACGGTACGCTCTGGATGCTGGCCGGGCTGCAAATGGTACGGTTCTCGGCCACCAGCGCCGTGGCCGGATACTGCGCGCCGGCAAACCCGCACGACAGCCCTTCGTTGGCGGCCGCCAGGAACGCCGGCAGCCGGTTGTTCAGGTGCGGACTCAGCAGCCGGTTCAGTCGGCGCTCGGCCATCACGCCAAGTTGCGTGGCGGCGATGGCCAGGAAGTCCATCGCAAACGCCACCTGCTGGCCGTGGAAATTGCCGCCGTGGAACAGCGCTCCGTCATCAAAGAACAGCGGGTTGTCGTTCGATGAATTGAGTTCGCGCGCCACCACGGTAGCGCAGTGGTCCAGCGTGTCGCGCACGGCGCCCAGCACCTGCGGGATGCACCGCAGCGTGTACGCCTTCTGGATGAACACGCCGGTGCCGGTGTTTTTCTCGTCGCCGGCGCGTTGCTTCATCTCGGCGGACAGTGCGTCGTGCCCGGCCATCCGCGTCGACCCCGCCAGCAGCGCGCGCAGGTTGGCGGCGGACTGGACCTGGCCCGGGTGCGGCTTGGCGATGTCGTGGCCATGCGCCATGAACGCATCGGCCGATGCCGACAGCCCTTCGAGCGCCAGCGCCGCAATCGCCTCGGCCTGCTGCACCTGCGCGCGCATCGCGTCGAGCAGCAGGCACGACACGCCGGTCATGGCCGATGTGCCGTTGATCAGCGCGAGCCCTTCCTTGTATGCCAGCGCAATTGGGGCGATGCCGTGCGCGCGCAGCACATCGGCCGTGGGCGCCGTGCCGCCATCGGCGGTCAGCACCTTGCCTTCGCCAATCAGGGTGATGGCCACGTGTGACAGCGGCGCCAGATCGCCACTGGCGCCAAGCGACCCGATCTGCGGCACGGCCGGCGTGATGCCTGCCGCCAGGTAGGCCAGCAGTTGCTCGATTACCACCGGACGCACCGCCGAATAGCCGCGCGACAGCGCATTGGCACGCGCCACCATCATCGCGCGCACGTCGTCGCGCGGGAACAGCGGCCCCACGCCGGCACAGTGGCTGCGCAGCAGGTTTTCCTGAAGCGCGCGGCCGTGTTCGATATCGACCCAGTTATGGACGAGTTCGCCGAAGCCCGTGGAAACGCCGTAGATCGGCACGTTGGCGGCGGCCACCTGTTCGAAGCGGGCGCGCGCGTCGCGCACCTTGTCGAGGACGGCAGCAGGGACTTGTGCGTGGTGTTGGCCGCGTGCGATGGCGGCGACGGCGGCGGGGGTCAGGTGGTGGCCGTCGATGTTGGCGGTAGTGGACATTGCGTAGGGCGTGGGCGTTGGATGCGCTGCCCTCTCCCCCGGCCCCTCTCCCGGAGGGAGTGGGGCCGGGGGGTGAGAGAGGGTGCGCTGTTCGGTTCGCCGAGTGTATCGGCCGCCCTGCCCTGCGGATACGGCCGTTACAGTCCGTAGCGTTTGATCTTGTCGTAGAGCGTGGCCTTGCCCACTTGCAGCAGGTCGGCAGTCTGGCTGACGGCGCCGCCGGTGCGAGCCAGCGCATCGGCAATCACGGCGCGCTCGTAGCGCTCCATCCGTTCGCGCAGCGGGGTTGTCTCGTCGCCACCTTCGGGACGGCCGGGCTGCCCGCCCTCGGGCACGCCCAGCACCAGCCGGTCCGCCGCGTTGCGCAGTTCGCGCACATTGCCGGGCCACGGGCGCTGCATCAGTTGCTGGCGCTGCACTTCGGCCAGGATCGGCGCGGGACGCTGGTAGCGCACGGCGGCCACCAGCATGAAGTGCTCGAACAGCGGCACGATGTCTTCGCGGCGCTCGCGCAGCGGCGGCAGCGGAATCGTCACCACGTTGAGCCGGTACAACAGGTCTTGCCGGAATGCGCCCTGCGCCACCAGGCCCTCCATATCGCCCTTGGCGGCGGCCACGATGCGCACGTCGATCGGCACCGACGCATTCGACCCCAGCCGCTCCAGCGTGCCTTCCTGCAGCACGCGCAGCAACTTGACCTGCAGTGCCAGCGGCATGCTTTCGATTTCGTCGAGGAACAGCGTGCCGCCGGAGGCGTGCTCCAGCTTGCCCACGCGCCGCTTTCCGGCACCGGTGAACGCGCCGGCTTCGTGGCCGAACATTTCGGATTCGAAGATTGCCTCGGGCACCGCGCCGCAGTTCAGCGCGATAAACGGCGCATCGCGCCGCGTGGACAGCGCGTGCAGGCTGCGCGCCACCAGTTCCTTGCCCGTGCCGGTCTCGCCGTTGATCATCACGGGCACATCGGTGGCGGCCACGTTGGCGATCAGGTCGCGCACGCGCGCGATGGCTGGCGACCTGCCGATGATGCGCGTGCCGGCGGCGGGGCCGGCCAGTTCGCGGCGCAGCGCCACGTTTTCCAGTTCCAGCGCGCGCCGCTCCAGCGCCCGGCGCACGGTATCGGTCAGCCGGTCGGCACCGAACGGCTTCTCGATGAAATCGTAGGCGCCTTCGCGCATCGCCTGCACGGCCATCGTGATATCGCCATGGCCGGTGACCAGGATCACGGGCACGCCCGGTGCCACGTTGCGGCAGTGATGCAGCAGGTCCAGCCCCGACGCACCGCCCAGCCGCACGTCGGTCACCAGCACGCCCGGAAATTCGGCGATCAGGTGCGGCATGGCGGCCTCGGCCGACGGCAGCGCCAGCACGGCAAAGCCGGCCAGCTCCAGGCTCTGCGCCGTGGCCTGGCGCACCAGCGGTTCGTCCTCGACAAACAGTACGCGCAGCCCGTCTTGCATCGCAATCATTTCCCTATCCTTTTCACGTCGCCACGGGCTGCCGCGCCCGCCGCAGCGTCACCACGAATTCCGCGCCGCCGCCGTCGGCATTGCCCGCCACCAGTTGGCCGCCGAATTCGCGCACGATCGACGTCGAGATGGCCAGCCCCAAACCCAGGCCCTGGCCGATTTCCTTGGTCGTATAGAACGGCTCGAACAGGCGCGGCAGCGCATCGGCGGCAATGCCGGTGCCATTGTCGCGCACGGCGATGCGCACCTGGTCGGCGGTGGCGCTGACACCAACCTCCACCCGGCCATCGGCCTTGCCCTCGGCCGCGATGGCGTCCAGCGCATTGCCCACCAGGTTCAGCAGCACCTGCTCCAGCTTCAGTTCGTCGGCCCACACGGACAGGTCGCCATCCTCTGCATCGAGCCCGCGCACGCGCAGCATCACGGTGCCCAGGCGCGGCGCGATCAGTTGCAGCACGTGGTCCAGCGCGGCGCGCACGCGTACGGCGTTGCGGCGCTGGCGCGCCTTGCCGGCAAACAGCTTTAGTTGCCCCGTGATCTTGCCCATGCGTTCGGTCAGATCGGCGATGGCTGACAGGTTGCCGGTGGCCGCATCGAGCTGTCCACGCTCCAGCAGCACGCGCGTATTGTCGGAGAACGTGCGTAGCGCGGCCAGCGGCTGGTTCAGTTCGTGCGTGATGCCCGCCGCCATCTGGCCCAGCGCCGCCAGCTTGCTGGCCTGTACCAGTTCGTCCTGCGTCGCGCGCAGCTCGCTCTCGGCGCGCGTGCGCTCGACGACCTCCGCTTCGAGTTGCTCGTTGATGGCCATCAGGTCGGCCGTGCGCGCTTCCACGCGGCGCTCCAGTTCGTCGTAGGCGGCTTCCAGCAGGCGGCGGCTGTACACCATGTCGCGCGCACGCTGCCGGCGCTGGCGCAGGTTCACCAGCAGCAGGCAGATGCACGCATAGGCCAGCGCCGCGCCAATGGTGGCGCTGCGCGCGTTGGCCAGCACCGGATCGAGCGGCGCCATGACCTGCATGTTCCAGCCGGCGGGGCCCACGGCGCGGCTGATCTCCAGGTAGCGGTCGCCGCTGGCGTCGGCCATGGCGAAACGCAGTCCGGACCCATCCACACCATCAGGCGCGCCGTCCGGTTCGCGACGATCGGTGCGCCCCACGCGCACCAGCCGCTGGTTGTCGGCCAAGGTGTTGCGGGCCAGCCAGCGCATGACCGGCGATGTCAGCGCATGCATCGGCAACGGGGTGACGTCGACGTCGTGGTACTGGCGCGTGCGATGCATCTCAGCCTGCAGTTCGGGCGGCAGCGGCCGCAGCGTGCGGTACTGCCAGCCCGGCACCGACGACAGGAAGATCACGCCGTGGTCGTCAGACACCATCAGCGGCTCGGCCTGCCCCGACCCGGCGCGCTGGAACCATTCCAGGTTCAGCTTCACCACGGTCACGCCAATGACCTTGTGGTCGGCCACGATCGGCTGGGCGATGTAGTAGCCCGGCTCGTCGCTGGTGACGCCAATGGCATAGAAGCGCCCCACCTCGCCGCGCGAGGCGGTCTGGAAATACGGGCGGAAGCGGTAGTCGGTGCCGACGAAGCTGCCGGGCTCGCCGTGGTTGCTGGCGGCCAGCGCCAGGCCGTTGGCGGCGATCACGTAGGTGGCCGAGGCCCGCGCGCGGCGGTTGACCTCCACCAGGTAGTCGTTCACGGCGGCAATGCGCGCCGGGTCTTGCGGCGACGCCAGCAGTGCGCGCACCGACGGATGCAGCGACACCAGCGCGGGCAGGAATTCGTAGCGGTCGAGCGTGGATTCGAGCGTGGAACCGTAGCGGTCTGCCCGCATGGCCGTGGACTGCTGCAACGCAACGATGCCGCGCTGCACCGACAGCAGCCAGGTCAGCGCGCACAGCGCCAGCAGGCCGGCCAGCAGTGCGATGGCAAAGCCCCACCAGCGCGAGCTGTTCTCCGGCGCATGCACGGCGCCAGGCGCTGCGGGGTCATGCACGGCAAGGAAGTCGTCGGAATGGGGCATCGGCGCGCGGGGGAGGTCTCGCGCCGATGATACCCGCTGACTGTCCTGGCCTGCAGCAATGCCAGCGGGTGTATCGGATGCGGTGCCCGCGACGCCTTCTTCCGGGTCGCCGGACACCTTGCCGGTCATGTCAGCTGACGCTGGCGTCGGCGAGTTCGACGTCGTCATTGCCGCCACGCAGCACGCGGTTCAGGCGGGCGCGGTCAAGCTCGCGCTCCCAGGCCGATACCACCACGGTGGCCACGCCGTTGCCGATGATGTTGGTCAGCGCGCGGCATTCGCTCATGAAGCGGTCGATACCGAGGATCAGCACCATGCCAGCCACCGGAATGGTCGGCACCACGGCTAGCGTGGCGGCAAGCGTGATGAAGCCCGATCCGGTCACGCCGCTGGCGCCCTTGGACGTCACCATGGCCACGGCCAGGATGGTCAGCTGCTGCAGCAGCGTCAGTTCGATGCCGGTGGCCTGTGCGATGAATATCACGGCCATCGTCATGTAGATGTTGGTACCGTCCAGGTTGAACGAGTAACCGGTAGGCACCACCAGGCCCACCACCGACTTCGAGCAGCCCAGCTTTTCCATCTTCTCCATCAGGTGCGGCAGCGCGGCTTCCGACGAACTGGTGCCCAGCACGATCAGCAGTTCTTCCTTGATGTACGCCACGAAGCGGATGATCGAGAAGCCGGTGAAGCGGGCCACGGTACCCAGCACCACCAGCACGAACACGATGGCGGTGAAGTAGAACGTGCCGATCAGCTTCAGCAGCGGAATCAGCGAGCCCAGGCCGTACTTGCCGATGGTGAACGCCATGGCGCCGAACGCGCCGATCGGGGCCACCTTGGTGATCACGTGCACGATGTGGAAGAACACCTTTGACACCTGGTCCACCATCTCGTGGATGATGCGCGCGCGATCACCCACGATAGCCAGTGCCGAACCGAAGAACAGCGACACCAGCAGGATCTGCAGGATGTCGCCATTGGCGAACGCGCTGAAGATCGTGTCCGGGATGATGTGCATGAAGAACTCGACCGTGCTCTGGCCGTGCGCCTTCGACACGTATTGCGAGATCGACTTGGTGTCCAGCGTGGCCGGGTCGATGTTGAAGCCCACACCCGGTTTCAGCACGTGCGACGCGATCAGGCCGATCAGCAGCGCGAACGTCGACACGATCTCGAAGTACAGCAGTGCCTTGCCGCCCACGCGGCCCACCTTCTTCATGTCGCGCATGCCGGCGATGCCGGACACCACGGTACAGAAGATGATCGGGCCGATGATCATCTTGATCAGCTTGATGAACGCATCGCCCAACGGCTTCATTTCCACGCCGGCGGCCGGCGCGAAATGGCCCAGCAGGATGCCGACGGCAATCGCGAACAGGACCTGCACGTACAGGATCTTGTAGAAGGGTTTCCTCATGATGTCTTCCTCGGTGTTTTGTGACCGGTGCCGGGCGCTCGGAGGGCGCCCACGTTGCACGCCTGGCCCAAGGCAATGGCGGCGCGTCTGGACGTAACTAATTGCAACGGCCGTGCCACCTGCGTCGGCGGCGCCAAGTCATTGATTTGCAAGGAAAGGGAGATGCGCGGGCCGCCAGGAAGCTCCGGGTTTCCGGAAATCCGGAATGCGCGACTCCGGGAACCCGGACGCTTGCCACGCGGAATGGCACCCAAAAAGTGTCGCCAACGCCATCCAGAGGGGTCTTGGTGCCCCCGGACAGCCCGGTCCGGCGCGGCCATACGTAGCCGTTTCCGGATTTCCGGGCAGCGCCGCCACGCGGAATGGCGTGCGTGACCACGTATAATTGCGACCTTCCTCGATACCAGCCGCGCCCGGTATCCGCTTGGGCGGACCCACCGGTGCCGTGCAGTCCGCACCGCCGCCATGAGCAGCTACTACAAACACCACGTCTTCTTCTGCCTGAACGAGCGCGACGACGGCAAAGCCTGCTGTGCCGACCACAATGCCAAGGGCATGCAGGAATACGCCAAGAAGCGCTGCAAGGAACTGGGCATCGCCGGCGCCGAAGGCCGCGTGCGCATCAACAAGGCCGGCTGCCTGAACCGGTGTGAACTCGGACCGGTGCTGGTGGTCTACCCCGAGGCCGTCTGGTACACATTCGTCGACCAGCAGGACATCGACGAGATCATCGACAGCCATCTGGTGCACGGCAAGCCCGTCGAGCGCCTGATGGTGGACCGCTGATAGCAGTACCCGCCGGGCCGCGCCGGGTCGATGCCCGGTTTTTTGTTGTGCCGCTTCTACCGCCGTCTTTTCCTGCTTCCTCGCCATGAACGCGCATACCCAGGTCACCACCATCGCCGGCCCCGTCGGCGCCATCGACATCTCGATCGATCTGCCGCAGAACGAACCCGTGCGCGGCCTGGCGCTGGTGGCGCACCCGCACCCGCTGTTCGCCGGCACCAAGGACAACAAGGTGGCCCAGACGCTGGCGCGCACGTTCGTCGCCCTGGGCTATGCCACGGTGCGGCCGAACTTCCGCGGCGTGGGCGGTACGGCCGGCGAGCACGACAAGGGCATCGGCGAGCAGGACGACCTGCTGGCCGTGGTCAGCTGGATGCGCACGCAGACCACCTGGTCGCCCGAGGCAGCCACGCTGCCGCTGGCGCTGGGCGGCTTCTCGTTCGGCAGCTTCGTGCAGACGCACGTGGCGCGGCGCCTGGCCGAAGCGGGCACGCCCGCGCAGCGTCTGGTGCTGGTGGGCACGGCCGCAAGCCGCTGGGAGGTAGCCACCGTGCCGGCCGACACCATCGTGATCCATGGCGAGCAGGACGACACCGTACCGCTGACCAGCGTGCTGGACTGGGCCCGCCCGCAGGAACTGCCGGTCATCGTCATTCCTGGCGCCGACCATTTTTTTCACCGCAAGCTGCACCTGATCAAGCAGCTTGTCGTCAACGCGTGGGACCGGTGAACCGTCCCGCCCGCGCCATCCCTTCACCGTTGGAAAACTACTCATGCTGAACAGAGCCACGCCGTATTTCGCATCCGCCATTGCTCCCGTCGTCATCGCCGCGACGCTTGCCGCCGCCCCTGCCGCCGTCCTGGCGCAGGGCGTGCCGATGCCGCAGGTGGCCGCCAAGTCCTGGATGCTGTACGACGTGACCAGCGGCCAAGCCCTGGCGTCGCAGAACGCCGACATGCGCATCGAGCCGGCGTCGCTGACCAAGCTGATGACCGCCTACCTGGCGTTCGAGGCGCTCAAGGAAAAGCGCCTGACGCTGGACCAGACCATCACGCCGACCGAGATCGTGCGCAAGGTCAAAAGCGATGAGTCGCGCATGTTCATCGAGGCCGGCAAGCCGGTCACCGTCAACGACCTGCTGCTGGGCCTGATCGTGCAGTCGGGCAACGACGCCGCGCTGGCGCTGGCCGAGGCCGTGGGCGGTTCGGAAGACGGTTTCGTGGCGATGATGAACCGCGAAGCGCAGCGCATGAACATGAAGGGCACGCACTTCACGAACACCGACGGTGTGCCCGATCCGAACCACTACACCACGGCGGTGGACCTGGCCACGCTGACCACGCGCCTAATCAAGGACTTCCCCGAGTACTACGCGATGTACTCGCAGAAGGAGTTCACCTATAACAAAATCAGGCAGCCCAACCGCAACCGCCTGCTGTACATCGACCCGACCGTGGACGGCGTGAAGACCGGCCACACCAAGTCGGCCGGCTACTGCCTGATCTCGTCGGCCCAGCGTCCGCTGGCCAACGTGCCGAACGGGTCGCGCCGCCTGGTGTCGATCGTGATCGGCACGGCCACCGAGCAGATCCGCACGCAGGAAAGCCTGAAGATCCTGAACTACGGCTTCCAGTTCTTCGACACGCTGCGCCTGTATGACAAGGGCCAAGTCCTGGCCACGCCCGACATCTACAAGGGCCGCGCCAGCACGATCAAGATCGGCGTGGCCAACGAGACGTTCGTGACGGTGCCCAAGGGCACGGGCGGCCGCCTGAAGCCGGTGCTAGAGCGCCAGGAACTGCTGATCGCCCCGATCGCGGCAGGCCAGCAGGTGGGCACGGTCAAGCTGATGGACGGCACCAACAAGGTGGGCGAATTCCCGGTGGTGGCGCTGGAGGAAGTGCCCGAGGCCGGTTTCTTCGGCCGCCTGTGGGATACGATCCGCCTCTGGTTCAAGCGCAAGTAAAGCGCCAAGTAAAAGCGAAGGTTTGCAATGACGACAGATTCCAGCAATGGTCCGCTGATCCCGGGCGATATCCCGCCCGAGCAATCGCTGATCGAATACCCGAGCGATTTCCCGATCAAGGTCATGGGCGCGATGCAGGACGGCTTTGCCGAAGCCATCGTGACGCTGATCCAGGAATTCGACCCGAACTTCCATGCCGGCAAGATGGAGATGCGTCCGTCGCGCAACGGCAACTACCTCGGCCTGACCGTGACCGTGTGGGTCACCAGCCGCGAGCACCTGGACAGTGTGTACCGGGCGCTGACGTCGCACCCGATGGTCAAGGTGGTGCTGTAACCACATGAACGTCATCACCCTGAAGCCCGGCAAGGAAAAGTCCCTGCTGCGGCGCCATCCGTGGGTCTACGCCACGGGCATCGCCTCCACCGAAGGCCGCCTCGAAGCCGGCTCGACCGTGGTCATCCGCGCCGCCGACGGCCGCTTCCTGGCACGCGGCGCGTACAGCCCCGAGTCGCAGATCCGTGCGCGCGTCTGGACGTTCGACGAGAACGAACCGGTCGACCACGCCATGTTCAAGCGCCGCGTGAGCGCCGCCCTGGCGCATCGCAAGCGCTGGGTGAGCGACACCAGCGCCGTGCGCCTGATCTTTGGCGAGGCGGATCGCCTGCCCGGCCTGGTCGTGGATTACTACGGCCAGGGCGAGACCGGCCAGCTCGTCTGCCAGTTCAACGCCGCGGGCGTGGAGCAATGGAAGGACGCGCTGGTGCAGGCGCTGATCAAGGAAACGGGCTGCCCGAACGTGTACGAGCGCTCCGACGCGGCCGTACGCCAGCGCGAGGGCCTGGAGCTGGTAACCGGCGTGCTGGCCGGGGCCGAACCCGATCCGGAGCTGTCGGTGACCGAGCACGGCGTGCGCTACCACGTGGACGTGCGCAACGGCCACAAGACCGGCTTCTACGTCGACCAGCGCGACAACCGCAAGCTCGTGGGCGATCTGGCTGACGGGCGCGAGGTGCTGAACTGCTTCTGCTACACGGGCGGCTTCTCGCTGGCTGCGCTGCGCGGCGGCGCCAAGTCGGTGACGTCGATCGATTCGTCGGGCGACGCACTCAAGATCGCGGCCGCCAATGTCACGCTGAATGGCTTCGACCCCGAGCGCGCCACGTGGCTCGATGCGGACGTGTTCAAGATGCTGCGCGAATTCCGCGCCGAAGGCCGCCAGTTCGACCTGATCGTGCTGGACCCGCCCAAGTTCGCACCGTCGGCCCAGCATATCGACCGCGCCGCGCGCGCCTACAAGGAAATCAACCTCGTGGGCATGCAGCTGCTGCGTCCGGGCGGCCTGCTGTTCACGTACTCGTGCTCGGGTGCCATCAGCATGGAGCTGTTCCACAAGATCGTGGCCGGCGCCGTCACCGACGCCCGCGCCGACGCACGGATCCTGCGCCGCCTGTCGGCAGGCACCGACCATCCGATGTCGGCGGCCTTCCCGGAAGGCGAATACCTGAAGGGCCTGCTGCTGGAAAAGGTCTGACCGAACGCAGACAGGTCGGCACTCCGGGTATTCCGGAATTGCCTTGGGACTGTCTTCTGGTGGTCATATTCACCACCTAAGATTCGTCTCACGGTAAGGCATTGGCAGGTGCCGGACCGTCTCTTCTTATCAGTCTTCGTGGTAATCACCCCGCTCTTGCAGCGGGGTTTTTTTTTGGGGTTTTGCTGCTGTCTTGCAGCTTTGCTCCCCCTGCTGTTTTTGCTCCCCTCTCCCACAACGTGGGAGAGGGGAGCAAAACATCGGGGACAAGACGTCCTCGTAGACACCCCCCTCTACCATCGTCCATATCCAGCGAAACTCCCTATAATCGAACGACCGTTCATTTAGAAGGATTAGAGGAGACGCCATGCCTGCCGCCAAACATATCCCACCAGCCCTGCAGAACCTGGCCTTGCCTGTCATCGCGTCGCCGATGTTCATCGTCAGCTATCCGGAACTGGTGCTGGCGCAGTGCAAGGCCGGCATCGTCGGATCATTCCCGGCGCTCAATGCGCGTCCGGCCGAGGTGCTGGACGAATGGCTGTCGAAGATCGAGGAAGAACTGGCGGCATTCACGGCAGCCAATCCGGGCAAGCCCGTGGGGCCCGTGGCCGTGAACCAGATCGTGCACGCGTCGAATGCGCGCCTGGAGCACGACGTGAAGGTCTGCGTGGAACACAAGGTGCCCATCTTCATCACGTCGCTGCGCGCGCCGGTCAAGGAAATGATCGACGCCGTGCACAGCTACGGCGGCATCGTGCTGCACGATGTCATCAGCATCCGCCACGCCGAGAAGGCGATCGAGGCCGGTGTCGACGGCCTGATCCTGGTGGCGGCCGGCGCTGGCGGCCACGCCGGCATGCTGTCGCCGTTCGCGCTGGTTGGTGAAGTGCGCAAGATCTTCGACGGCCCGATCGCGCTGTCGGGGTCGATCGCCACCGGCGACGCGGTACTAGCCGCACAGGCCATGGGCGCCGACTTCGCCTACGTGGGCACGCGCTTCATCGCGTCGCAGGAAGGCCATGCCAGCGAGGAGTACAAGCAGTCGATCACGGGATCGGCGGCGTCCGACATCATCTACACGAACCTGTTCACGGGCGTGCACGGCAACTACATCCGCGAGAGCATCGTGAATTCGGGTCTGGACCCCGAGAACCTGCCCGTGGCCGACAAGAGCAAGATGGATTTCTCGAGCGGCGCTTCCAAGGCCAAGGCATGGAAGGACATCTGGGGCGCAGGCCAGGGCGTGGGCCAGATCCACGACATTCCCACCGCCGGCGAGATCGTGGCGCGCATGAAGGCCGAGTACGACGCGGCGCGTGCCCGGCTGGGGCTGGTAGCATAAGGGCGTTTTCTCGCCCCTTGCCCTGAACCGTTGTTACCGACCGATCCCGAAACGCCCGTTGACCCAGCCGACCTGCCGCGCACGCTCTCGCATCGCGAGCGCGTGATCCGCGCATTTTGGGTCACGCTTGGCGTCATCAGCCTGGTGCTGGGCTTTATCGGCATCTTCCTGCCGCTGCTGCCGACCACGCCGTTCGTGCTGCTGGCGGCAGCCTGCTTTGCACGCGGGTCCGAGAAATTCCACCACTGGCTGATCACGCACGAGCGCTTCGGGCCGCTCGTGCGCGACTGGCAGGCTCACCGCAGCATTCCGTTCCGCGCGAAGTGCCTGGCGCTGTCGATGATGTGGACGTCGATGAGCATCACGGCCTGGCTGCTGCGCGCGCGGCCCGTGTCGTCGCTGACGCTGATCGGCATCGGCATTGCCGTCACCGTGTGGATGGTGCGGCTGCCGACGCGGCCGCCCGGCGGCTATCCTGAAGCCACCGACCAGTCCTCGTCGTAATTCAGAGCCTGATTCAGTCGTAGCTGCGCGCGTCCTCGATCGACTTGCCGTCCTGCGGCAGCGATCCGGTGGCAACGAAACGCACTTCCCCGCGCAGCCGCAACACCTCACGCATCGACTCCGCTACCGCACGCGCCAGCCCTTCGTCGTCGCGCGTGGCATCGCAATGGAGTGTCATCACATCGGCGCCTACCGTGCCGGTCACCACCAGCCGCGCCGCGCGGATTTCGGGATGGCGCCGCAGCACGTCGGCCACCTGCCCCGGATGCACGAACATGCCCTTGACCTTGGTGGTCTGGTCGGCGCGTCCCAGCCAGCCCTTGAGCCGGATATTGGTACGCCCG
Organism: Cupriavidus pauculus; assembly: GCF_022179805.1. Lineage (GTDB taxonomy): Bacteria > Pseudomonadota > Gammaproteobacteria > Burkholderiales > Burkholderiaceae > Cupriavidus > Cupriavidus pauculus_E. Next base: position 129,833 of record NZ_BPUO01000007.1, read on the forward strand.
CACGGGCTGGCCCGCCGCGACGACTCGGCCACGATGGCCGACAGGTCGCCCGTTCCGAAGCGGATCAGCGGATAGTCGCCGTTGCCCAGCACGGTGATCACCACCTCGCCAACCTCGCCTTCCGGCATTGGCCGGGAGCCGCCCGGTTCGACGATCTCGACCAGCACGCCTTCATCGACCACCCAGCCGTCGCCGCCTTCGGTCTCGTAGGCGATCAGCCCGACATCGGCCGTGCCATACATCTGGCGTGCCGTAACGCCGTGGTCTTTGAGCCAGCCACGCAAGGTCGGCGGGCAGGCTTCGCCCGACACCAGCGCCTTGGACAGGCTCTGGCATGGCAGCCCCATCTCACCGCCCTTCTCGATCAGCAGCTTCAGGAACGATGGCGTGCCCGCGTAGGCCGACGGCTGCAGGCTGGCCAGCGCCTGGACCTGCGATTCGGTCTGGCCCACACCGGCCGGGAACACACAGCAGCCCAGCCGATGCGCGCCCGATTCCATCATCATGCCGGCCGGCGTGAAGTGATACGAGAACGTGTTGTAGACCAATTCGCCGGCACGGAACCCGGCGGCAAACATCGCGCGTGCCGTGCGCCACCAGTCCGGCCCGAACCCGTCCGGTTCATGGATTGGCCCCGGTGACTGGAACACATGACGCAGGCCGCCGATGGCCGTGGCATTGAGCCCGCCCAGCGGCGGCGCCAGACGCTGGCGCGCGGTCAGTTCGGACTTGCGCGTCACGGGCAAGAGCGCCAGCGCGTCGCGCGAGGTGATCTCCCGTGCGTCGAAGTCGCACAGGATTTCTGCGAAATACGGTGCATGCGCCTGGGCGTGCGCCACTTGGCGTGCCACGGCGGCAATCAGCGCGGCCTCGCGTTCGGCGGGCGCGCGCGTCTCCAGCGAATCGAAATACTCAGCCATAGCGGTGTCCGGGGGATTCAGGCCAGCCAGCGTTTGCGGCGGCGATAGCTCTTCACGTCGCGGAACGACTTGCGCGCGCCGCCTTGCGCATCGTTGGCGGCCACGCCCAGGTAAAACTCCTTGACGTCCTCGTTGGTGCGCAGCGATTCGGCCTCGCCATCCATGACCACGCGGCCGTTTTCCAGGATGTAGCCATAGTCGGCATAGCGCAGCGCCACCATGGTGTTCTGCTCGGCCAGCAGAAAACTCACACGCTCGCGCGTGTTCAGGTCGCGCACGATCTCGAAGATCTCTTCCACGATCTGCGGCGCCAGGCCCATCGACGGCTCGTCGAGCAGGATCATCGACGGCTTGGCCATCATGGCCCGGCCAATCGCGCACATCTGCTGCTCGCCGCCCGACGTGTAGCCGGCCTGCGACTTGCGGCGCGTCTTCAGGCGCGGAAAGTAGTCGTAGATCTTCTCCAGCGCGTCACGCGTCTCGCCGCGCGACAGGCCGCGCGTGTAGGCGCCGGTCAGCAGGTTTTCCTCGATGGTCAGGTGGGCAAAGCAGTGGCGGCCTTCCATCACCTGGATCACGCCGCGCTTGACCAGGTCATTGGGCGTGAGCTGGTCCACGCGCTGCTCGCGGTATTCGATCGACCCCTTGGTGACATCGCCACGCTCGGCGTGCAGCAGGTTCGAGATCGCCTTGAGCGTGGTGGTCTTGCCCGCGCCGTTGGCGCCCAGCAGCGCCACGATGCGGCCCTCAGGCACATCGAGCGACACCCCCTTGAGCACCAGGATCACGTGGTCGTAGATGACTTCGATGTTGTTGACGGAGAGAAGGGTCATGTCCGTGTTCCCTGTGTGTTTCGCTCCCCTCTCCCGGAGGGAGAGGGGCGACAACAATCGCGAAGCGTTCCTCAACCTTGCGACTTCATGCAGCCCGGCGTGATGCCCTTTTCCTTCGCGTACTGCGCGGCGGTGGCCTTGAACAGCGGGTGGATCAGGTTCTTGTTGCCTTCGATCCAGTCCGACACCGTGACCCACTTGCTGCCATCCCACTGCTGGATTTTCACCTTGCCCGATCCCTCGTGGTTCTCGCAGCTCGTCTTGATCTCGGGCAGCAGGCCGGTGGCGCCAAGCTGCTGCAGGCGTGCGCTGGTCAGGTTCAGGTTCTCGAACGCCCAGCGCATTTCTTCGCCGGTCATCACCTTGCCCTTGCCGAACTTGGCCTGCGCCACGCGGATCGCTTCCACCGTCACCACGGCCGCCGACACGCCCCGGTTGTAGAGCACCGAACCCACCTTGTTGCGGTCCTGCATGTTGCCCTTGTTGGCGCCATAGACCACCTTCTCGATGTCGGCGATCAGCGGCACGCCCTTGCCGGCCACGTTCCACGTCGCGCTCATGTAGCCCTTGGCGGCGTCGCCGGCCGGCACGGTGTCTTCCTCGGACCCGGCCCACCAGGACCCGATCATCTTGTCGCGCGAGAAGCCCACCTTCTGCGCCGCCTTCAGCGCGGTCTGGTTCATCACGCCCCAGCCCCAGAAGATCACGTAGTCCGGATTCTCCTGGCGGATCTTCAGCCACTGCGCGCCCTGCTCGTTACCCGGATGCGCCACCGGAATTTCCACCAGGTTGAACTTGCCCAGCTTGGCTTCGGCCTGCAGCGCGACGATCGGCTCCTTGCCATAGGCCGAGTCGTGATACAGGTAGACGATCTTCTTGCCCGCCAGCGATCCGCCGTTCTTCGAGGCCAGGTACTTGACGATGGCCGACACCTGCATCTGGTACGTGGTGACCAGCGGGAACGCGTACGGGAACACCGAACCGTCCACGGCGTCGGTGCGGCCGTAGCCCATCATCACCAGCGGCACCTTGTCGGCGGCGGTCTTGTCGACCAGCGCGTACGAGATGCCGGTGGACATCGTGTGGTACGCCGTGCCCTTGCTCTGCGCGTTCTTGGCCTTCAGCCGCTCGTAGCACTCCACGCCCTTGGCGTTGTTGTACTCGGTCTCGCATTCTTCCCACGACAGCTTCACGCCGTTGATGCCGCCGTCCTTCAGGTTGACGTAGTTCAGGTAGTCGACAAAGCCGCCATAGAACGATTGCCCGTTGGCGCCATACGGGCCGACGCGATAGCTCGGCAGCGCGACGAACTGTTCATTGGCCTGCGCCAGTGCCGGCAAGGCCGGCGCCAGCAGGGCAGCCGCGACGCTGACCACCAGGGCGGCGCGCTGCACGTTGCGAAACATCGTTGTCATCACAGTCTCCTTCACCTCGAACGGGCGTTGTTATGGAACGACTCAAGAAAGCTAGTGCGGGAATGGCCAGAGGCGCAGCTTTTCCTTGGCGATCTGCCACAGCCGGGCCAGGCCATGCGGCTCGACGATCAGGAAGAAAATGATCAGCCCACCAAACACCATGAGCTGGATGTGCGACACGGTGGCGTTGGTGAACGGCAGGTGCAGCAGTCCGGCCAGGCCGGGCAGCACGTTGTCCAGGAAGATCGGCAGCAGCAGGATGAACGCCGCGCCCAGGAACGAACCCAGGATGCTGCCCACGCCGCCGATGATGATCATGAACAGGATGCGGAACGACAGGTCCAGCGAGAAGCCGTCGGGCTCCACCGATCCCAGGTAGCAGAACGCATACAGCGCGCCAGCCACGCCGCAATAGAACGAGCTCACCGCGAACGCCAGCAGCTTGGTGCGCATCAGCGGAATGCCGATGACCTCGGCGGCCACGTCCATGTCGCGCACGGCCATCCATGCGCGCCCCGTGGCCGACCGCACCAGGTTCTTGGCCAGCAGCGCCAGCACCGTGACGATGCCCAGCACGAACAGGTACTTCTTGACCGGCGAGTCGATCGCCACGCCGAACAGGTCAAGCCGCTGCGCCGTGATCACGCCCGACGAGCTGTTGTTCGACAGCCAGGGAAACTTGGTCAGCGCCCACACCACGAAGAACTGCGCGGCCAGCGTGGCCACGGCCAGGTAGAACCCCTTGATGCGCAGTGACGGCAACCCGAACGCCACGCCCACCAGCGCTGCCGACAGGCCGGCCAGGATGAACGTCAGCAGTACCGGGATACCTTCGATGCGTAGCTGGAAGTTGTAGGCGGCATAAGCGCCCACCGCCATGAACGCGGCGGTTCCCAGCGAGAGCTGCCCGGCGTAGCCCGTCAGGATGTTCAGCCCCAGCGCGGCCAGCGAAAGGATCAGGAACGGCGTGAGGATGGCGTTGAGCCAGTATTCGCTACCGGCGAACGGAATCACCACGAACGCCACCGCCATCAGCAACGCAAAGAAGATGCGGTCCTGGCGGATCGGAAAGATCTGGCTGTCGGCGACGTAACTGGTCTTGAACTGGCCCGATTCACGATAGAGCATGGCGAGCCTCCGTCAAACGCGGTCGATATGTTTCTCGCCAAACAGGCCTTCCGGTCTGACGAGCAGGAACAGCAGTGCAAACACGTACGGGAACCAGCCTTCGATGCCGCCGAAGTTGCCGCCGAACATCGACTGGAACACCGGCGGAATGTAGATCTCGGCCAGCTTCTCCGACGCGCCGATGATCAGCCCGCCGACGATGGCACCTGGCACCGACGTGAAGCCACCCAGGATCAGCACCGGCAGCGCCTTGAGCGCGGTCAGCGTCAGCGCGAACTGCACGCCATTGCGCGACCCCCACAGCATGCCCGCCACCAGCGCCACAAAACCCGCCACGCCCCAGACGATGGCCCAGATGTTTTGCAGCGGAATGCCCAGCGACAGCGCCGCCTGGTGATCGTCGGCCACCGCGCGCAATGCACGGCCCACCTTCGTGTACTGGAAGAACAGCGCCAGCACCGCCACCAGCACGGCGGCAATCAGCGCGGCCGCCAGGTCGAACTTCGACACGACGATATCGAACCTGGTCAGGATCGATTCGATCGGCTCGTCGACGATGCCCAGCTGGATCGGCCGCACTTCGTTACCGAACAGCAGTGGCCCCAGCCCCTCCAGGAAGAACGACAGCCCGATGGTGGCCATGAACAGCGTGATCGGCGGCTGGTTCACGAGCTTGCGCAGCACAAAGCGCTCGGTGCTCATGCCGACGATGATCATGACGATGAACGCGCCGATCACGGCGGCCCACATCGGCAACCCCTTGTCCATCAGCCCCACCACGGCCAGCGCGGCAAAGTAGACCATCGCGCCCTGCGCGAAGTTGAACACGCCGGACGCCTTGTAGATCAGCACGAAGCCCAGCGCCACCAGCGAATACATCAGGCCCGAGAGCAGCCCGCCGATCAGGATTTCGAAGAAGAACGTCATCGTTGCCCGCCTTTCAGTGCGAGGTGCCCAGATAGGCCTTGATCACGTCGGGATTCGACTTGACCTCTTCCGGCGTGCCGTCGCCGATCTTCTTGCCGTAGTCCAGCACCACCACGCGGTCGGAGATATCCATCACCACGCCCATGTCGTGTTCGATCAGCACGATGGTCGTGCCGAACTGTTGGTTGACGTCCAGAATGAAGCGGCACATGTCCTGCTTTTCCTCGACGTTCATACCGGCCATCGGCTCGTCCAGCAGCAGCATCGACGGCTCTGCCGCCAGCGCACGCGCCAGCTCCACGCGCTTCTGCAGGCCGTACGGCAGGCGTCCCACCGGCGTCTTGCGGATGGCCTGGATCTCCAGGAAGTCGATCACTTCCTCGACCTTGCGGCGATGGCGCATTTCCTCGGCGCGTGCCGGGCCCCACCACAGCGCATGCGCGAACACGCCGGTGCGGAACTGCGTGTTGCGGCCCGTCATGATGTTGTCGAGCACGGTCATGCCCTTGAACAGCGCGATGTTCTGGAACGTGCGCGCAATGCCCTGCCGCGCGGCGGCGGTGGGATGCATCTGCCGGCGCTCTTGGCCACGGAAAATGATGCGGCCCTGCTGCGGGTGGTACACGCCGTTGATCACGTTCAGCATCGAACTTTTTCCCGCGCCGTTCGGGCCGATGATGGCGCGGATCTCGTGCTCGCAGACATCGAACGAGATATCGGTCAGCGCCTTCACGCCGCCGAACGCCAGCGAGATGTTCTGGAGATCGAGGATCACGTCGCCACGAACGCCGGTACGTGCCGTGGACTCCGGCCGATGCGCATCGCCGGTGCGCGGGCCGTCGCCATGCGTGGTGTCCGCATGGCCCGGCGCGATGGTGCCCGGTGACGCGATCGTGCCCGTGGCGTCAACGCGTGCAATGCCGCCCTGCCAGGCTGTCTGGGTTGCCGTCATGCTGCCTCCGTATCTCACGCCGCCTGCGCCGCGCCCGCGGGCGGAAAGCGCTTGACGTCCACCAGCTTCAGCGTGGCCGACACACTGCCCTCCCGGCCATCCTCGAACTTCACGCGTGTATCGATGAACTGCTCAGCGCGGCCTGCGTAGAGCGCGTCCACCAGCACCGCGTACTTCTCGGCGATGAACCCGCGCCGCACCTTGCGGGTGCGCGTCAGTTCGTCGTCGTCGGGGTCCAACTCCTTGTGCAGGATCAGGAAGCGCGCCACCTGCGAACCGGCCAGCATTGCGTCGGCGGCCAGGTCGGCGTTCACCTGCTCCACGCATTCTGCGATCATCGTGATCACGTCGGGCTGGCCCGCCAGGTCGACATAGCCGGCGTATGGCAGGTGCCGGCGCTCGGCCCAGTTGCCCACCGCGTCGAAGTCGATGTTGATGAAAGCGCAGACGCTATCGCGGTCTGTGCCGAACGCCACCGCTTCCTTGATATACGGGAAGAACTTGAGCTTGTTCTCGATGTACTTGGGCGCGAACATCGACCCATCGGCCAGCTTGCCCACATCCTTGGCGCGGTCGATGATCTTCAGGTGTCCGTCGGCATCGATCACGCCGGCGTCGCCGGTCATGAAGTAGCCCTCGTCGTTGATCGCCTCACGCGTGGCGTCGTCACGCTTGTAGTACGCCTTGAGCAACCCCACGCCACGTACCAGCACCTCGCCGTTGTCGGCGATACGGATTTCCATGCCAGGCGCGGCCGGTCCCACGGAGTCGAACTTGACCTGGCCGTCGGGCTGCAGGCAAACGTAGGCGCAGGTTTCGGTCTGGCCGTAGAACTGCTTGAGGTTGATGCCGATCGAGCGATAGAAGCGGAACAGGTCCGGGCCAATCGCCTCACCGGCCGTGTAGCCCACGCGGATGCGGCTCATGCCGAGCACGTTGCGCAGCGGACCATAGATCAGCAATTCGCCGATGCGGTAGCGCAGGCGGTCCAGCGCAGCCACGGGCCGGCGGTCCAGGATGTCGGCGCCGCAGCGGCGCGCCACGTTCATCGCCCAGTGGAACATCTTGCGCTTGAGCCACCCCGCGTCTTCCATGCGGATCATGACTTGCGTAAGAAGCCCTTCGTAGATACGCGGTGGAGCAAAGTAGTACGTCGGGCCGATCTCGCGCAGGTCCGTCATCACGGTTTCGCGCGACTCCGGGCAATTGACCGTGAAGCCGGCCACCATCGCCTGGGCATACGAGAACAGGTTGTCGCCCACCCACGCCATCGGCAGATAGGACAGCACGTCATCGTCCGGACCCAGGCCGTCGAACCGGCAACCGTTGGTGGCCGCGCCAATCAGGCCCGCGTGCGCATGGCACACGCCCTTCGGCTTGCCCGTGGTGCCCGACGTATAGAGGATGATCGCAGTGTCGTCGGGCTTGCCAGCTTCCACCTGTGCATCGAAGAAGCCGGGGTTGGCCTTGTCGAACTCGCGGCCGATTTCCTGCACGCGTTCGTACGACAGCAACGACGGATGATCGTAGTCGCGCAGCCCGCGCGGGTCTTCATATATTACGTGGCGCACGGCGCGACCGCGCGTGGCGAGCTGCGACTCCACTTCAAGCAGCTTGTCCACCTGCTCCTGATCCTCGACGATCGCGAACTCGATCTCGGCGTCGTCAAGTACATAGACCATCTCGTTGGCGATGGCGTCCTGGTAGAGCGGCACGGGCACGCCGCCCAGCGCCTGCGCGGCGGTCATGGCCCAGTACAGGCGCGGACGGTTGTCACCCACCACGGCCAGGTTCATGCCACGGCGATAGCCCAGCGCGGCCAGGCCGCATGCCAGCGCGCGCACTTCGCTGGCCGCCTTCGACCAGCTATAGGTCTGCCAGATACCGAGATCCTTCTCGCGATAGGCCGGATGGTCGGGCCGCTGCGTGGCGTGTGCCAGCAGCCATCGCGGGAAGGTCGTTGCCGACGATTCCTGCATCGCTGTCTCCTGTCCCCCTGCGGATGGCGTAGGGGCCATGCCGGGTATCAAGCTGCCAGACCGGTCGCTATACTGGGCGCTTTATCGCAGGCGGCGCTTGTGCCGCACCGCATCACGCCCGCCTTGCCTTGCTGGATGAGGATTTGCTGGCAGGGGCGGTTCCGGGTGATCGTAAGATAGCCGATGCCATTCCGCCGGGTTGTCACGCCGGCGACAATTCCGGGTTAATCCCTACGGGAGCGCGATGCCTACCGCTGACATATACTCGTTCATCGACGGCTGCGCCTGGGCCGCCGGCCTGAGCCCCGAGCAGCGCGACCGCGTCAAACGCGTGGTGTCGGTGCGCGAGTACGCACAAGGCGACTACGTCTGTCACAAAGGTGAAATGGCCGAGCACTGGCTGGGCGTGGTGGAAGGCATCGTCAAGATCACCACCGTGTCGCCATCGGGCAAGTCCGTCACCTTCACCGGCGTGCCAGAGGGCGGCTGGTTTGGCGAAGGCGCCGTGCTCAAGCAGGAAATCCGCAAGTACGACGTAATGGCGCTGCGCGGCTCGCGCATCGCCTTCGTGCCACGCGAAACTTTTCAGTGGTTGCTGGATACCAGCCTGCCGTTCACCCGCTTCCTGCTGATGCAGTTCAACGAACGGCTCGGCCAGTTCATCGCCGCGGTGGAATACGAACGCCTGCTCGACATCGATTCGCGCGTGGCCCGCGCGGTGTCGTCACTGTTCAACGAACACTTGTATCCCAGCATTGGGTCGACGCTGGAGATCTCGCAGGAAGAGATCGGGTTGCTGGCGGGTATTTCGCGGCAGCGTGCCAACCAGGCGCTCAAGGTGCTGGAACAGCAGGGGCTGGTACGCGTGGATTACGGCGTGATCGACGTGCTCGATCTGGAGGGGTTGAGGCAGTACGGGGAGTGAGCGACTGATGCATCGTCCTGGCTCCCCTCTCCCGCACGGCGGGAGAGGGGTTGGGGGTGAGGGCATGCAGCTCTGCTTGCCGACAAGTCGCAGTTTGAAACGCTGCGCCCTCACCCCCGGCCCCTCTCCCGCACGCGGGAGAGGGGCGCAAACCATTGGTCGAGGGAAAGCCAGCCAGCCTTCGACGCACCCTCGACACCAAACTTACTTCGAATACACGTACACCCCACGGCCCGTCTTGCGGCCCAGGTAGCCTGCGGCCACCATCTCGCGCATCAGCATGGCCGGGCGGTACTTCGGATCGGCGAACTCGGTGTACAGCACTTCCATCACGGCCAGCATCGTGTCCAGGCCGATCATGTCCGCCAGCGCCAGCGGGCCGATCGGGTGGTTGCAGCCGAGCTTCATGCCTTCGTCGATTTCCTCCGGCGATGCCAGACCTTCGCCGAGCACGCAGAACGCCTCGTTGATCATCGGGCAGAGGATGCGGTTGACCACAAAGCCCGGGCTGTTCTTGACCGTGATCGGGTACTTGCCCAGTTGCTTGGCCAGCGCTTCCACATCGGCGTGGGCCGCGTCGCTGGTCTGCAGGCCGCGGATCAGTTCCACCAGCGCCATCATCGGCACTGGGTTGAAGAAGTGCATGCCGATGAAGCGGTCGGCGCGCGACGTCACGGCGGCCAGCTTCGTGATCGAGATCGACGAGGTGTTCGACGCGATGATCACGTCCGGGCCGACGATGCCATCGATCTGCTTCAGGATCTTCACCTTGAGATCGTAGTTCTCGGTGGCGGCCTCGATGACGATGTCGGTGCGCTTGAGATCTTCATATGACGTGCTGCCGTGGATGCGCGACAGCGCGGTGGCCTTGTCGGCCTCGGTGGCCTTTTCCTTCTTGATCAGGCGGTCCATGCTGCCGGCTACCGTGGCGATGCCCTTCTGCACCGCCGCGTCGCTGATGTCCACCATCACCACGTCCAGGCCTGCCACCGCGCATGCCTGCGCAATGCCGTTGCCCATCGTGCCGGCACCCACGATGCCCACTGTCTTGATTGCCATGTCTCGCTTCCTTGTGTTGTCAGAAATTCGGTTGATGCCGTGGGCTCAGCCCTGCAGCTTGGCCAGTGCCGCCGCCACGCGCTCGGCGTGGGTCTTCAGCACTTCCATGTCCTGCTGCTGGCGGGCGTGGCCGCGCAGCGACTGGTCGGTGTAGCGCGGCACGATGTGGAAATGCACGTGGGGCACGGTCTGGCCGGCCGCTGCGCCATTGAACTGGCTGATCACGATGCCGTCGGGCTGGAATGCCTCACGCACTCCGCGCGCCACGATCTGCGTGGCGCGGATCGCGGCGGCAGCGCCCTGCTCGGACAGCCCGAACAGATCTACCGCAGCTTCCTTGGGCACCACCAGTGCGTGGCCGTCGGACTGCGGCATGATGTCCATGAACGCGATGGCGTGGGCGTCCTCGTAGATCTTGAAGCACGGGAGCTCGCCGCGCAGGATGCGGGCAAAGATGTTGTTGCTGTCGTACTCGGCTTGCATGACTGTCTCGGGAAAAATCGGCCTGACGGCGACGGAGCAAAGAGTGTAGCCCCAGTGCTCCGTGCCGTGAACCAACCCACCCATCAAACCCGAGGCTTTTTCACATGTTGCGACGGTACTGCCCGCCTACCTCGAACAGCGCATGCGTGATCTGCCCCAGCGAGCACACGCGCACCGCGTCCATCAGCACCGCGAACACATTGCCGTTGTCGATCACCGCCTGCCGCAGCCGCTCCAGCATCGCCTGCGCGTGCGCCTGGTGGCTGCCCTGGAATTCCGCCAGGCGGGTCAGCTGGCTCTGCTTCTCGTCCTCGCTCGAACGCGCCAGTTCCAGCGTTTGTGGCGTCGGGTCGCCATTCGGATTGCGGAACGTGTTCACGCCGATGATCGGCAGCGTGCCATCGTGCTTGAGCTGCTCGTAGTGCAGCGACTCCTCCTGGATCTTGCCGCGCTGGTAGCCCGTTTCCATCGCGCCCAGCACGCCGCCGCGCTCGGCGATGCGCTCGAACTCCTGCAGCACGGCCTCTTCCACGAGGTCGGTCAATTCCTCGGTCAGGAAGCTGCCCTGGTTCGGGTTTTCGCACTTGGCCACGCCCCACTCGCGATTGATGATCAGCTGGATCGCCAGCGCGCGGCGCACCGATTCGGCCGTCGGCGTAGTGATGGCCTCGTCATAGGCGTTGGTGTGCAGCGAGTTGCAGTTGTCGTAGATGGCGATCAGCGCCTGCAGCGTGGTACGTATATCGTTGAAGTCAATTTCCTGCGCATGCAGTGACCGGCCCGACGTCTGGATGTGGTACTTGAGTTTCTGGCTGCGCTCATTGGCGCCGTACTTGTCGCGCATCGTCACGGCCCAGATGCGGCGCGCCACGCGGCCCAGCACGCTGTACTCGGGGTCCATGCCGTTCGAGAAGAAGAACGACAGGTTCGGCGCGAAGTCGTCGATGTGCATGCCGCGCGCCAGGTAGGCTTCGACATACGTGAAGCCGTTGGCCAGCGTGAACGCCAGTTGCGAGATCGGATTCGCGCCGGCCTCGGCGATGTGGTAACCCGAGATCGACACCGAGTAGAAGTTGCGCACCTGGTGGTACACAAAGTACTCCTGGATATCGCCCATCACCTTCAGCGAAAACTCGGTGCTGAAGATGCACGTGTTCTGGCCCTGGTCCTCCTTGAGGATATCGGCCTGCACCGTGCCGCGCACGTTCTGCAGCACCCAGGCGCGAATCTTGGCTTCCTCGTCGGCGGTGGGCTCGCGCTGGTTGTCGGCGCGGAAGCGGTCCAGGTTCTGGTCGATGGCCGTGTTCATGAACATGGCCAGGATGGTCGGCGCGGGGCCGTTGATCGTCATCGACACCGACGTGGCGGGGCTGGTCAGGTCAAAGCCGTCGTAGAGCACCTTCATGTCGTCGAGCGTGGCGATCGACACGCCCGAGTTACCCACCTTGCCGTAGATGTCGGGACGCTCGTGCGGGTCTTCGCCATAGAGCGTGACCGAGTCGAACGCGGTGGACAGGCGCTTGGCGTCCATGCCCTCGGACACGAGCTTGAAGCGGCGATTGGTGCGGAAGGCATCGCCCTCGCCCGCGAACATGCGCGTGGGGTCTTCGCCCTCGCGCTTGAACGCGAACACGCCAGCCGTGTACGGAAAGCTGCCCGGCACGTTCTCGCGCATCAGCCATTTCAGGATCTCGCCTTCGTCCTCGAAGCGCGGCAGCACCACCTTGCGCACCTTGGTGCCCGAGAGCGTGGTGGTGATCAGGCCGGTGCGGATTTCCTTGTCGCGGATCTTCACCACGTACTCGTCGCCGCCATACGCGGCCTGCATCTGCGGCCACATCGCCAGGAGCTTGCGTTCCACGCTGCCCAGCGATGCGTCGCGCTCCGTGGCCAGTGCCTCCAGCGACTGGGTATCGGCGGCTGCGTTCGCCGACTGCAGCATGGCACCTGCCGCACGCAGTTGCTGGCGCTCGCGCGCGGCGCGGCTCTGGGCGGCAACACGGCGGTGATAGGCGCGTACGGTGTCGGCCAGTTCGGCCAGATAGCGGTTGCGCGCCGGCGGCACGATCACGTTCTGGCCCGTGGAGATCCGTCCCGCGAACTTGGGCAGCACCCCGGGCTGGAACGACATGCCGCGCGCGGTCAGCGCTTCGACCAGGCCCTGGTAGAGCATGGTCACGCCATCGTCATTGAAGCGCGACGCCTGCGTGCCATAGACCGGCATCTCTTCGGGCTTGCCGTGCCATTGCTCGCGGTTGCGCTGCACCTGCTTGGCCACATCGCGCCATGCGTCCTGCGCGCCCTTGCGGTCGAACTTGTTGATGGCGACGAAATCGGCAAAGTCGAGCATGTCGATCTTCTCGAGCTGGCTCGCGGCGCCAAACTCGGGCGTCATCACGTACAGCGACAGATCCACATGCGGCACGATGGCCGCGTCGCCCTGCCCGATGCCCGACGTCTCCACGATCACCAGATCGAACGCCGCCGCCTTGCAGGCGGCAATCACATCCGGCAATGCTTGCGAGATTTCCGAGCCGGCATCGCGCGTGGCCAGCGATCGCATGAAGATGTTCGGATGGTTGATCGCGTTCATGCGGATGCGGTCGCCCAGCAGCGCGCCGCCCGACTTGCGGCGCGACGGATCGATCGAGATCACGGCAATCGACAGCCCGTCCTGCTGGTCCAGCCGCAAGCGGCGGATCAGTTCGTCGGTCAGCGACGACTTGCCGGCGCCACCGGTGCCGGTGATGCCGAGTACCGGCGTGGTCGCTGCGCGTGCCTTGTCATGCAGCGCCTCGACCAGAGCCGGCGCGGCGCTGCCGCTTTCCAGCGCGGTGATCAGTTGCGACAGCGCGCGGCGGTTGCCGCCCGCCACGGCGTCGAGCGTGGACGGCGCGTAGCGCGTGAGGTCGATATCGCAACGCTGCACCATGTCGGCGATCATGCCGGCCAGGCCCATGCGCTGGCCGTCCTCGGGGCTGTAGATGCGTGCCACGCCATAGGCCTGCAGTTCGCGGATTTCGTCGGCCACGATCACGCCGCCGCCGCCGCCGAACACCTGGATGTGCTCGCCGCCGTGCTCGCGCAGCAGGTCGATCATGTACTTGAAGTATTCGACGTGGCCGCCCTGGTAGCTGGAGATGGCAATGCCCTGGACGTCTTCCTGCAGCGCGGCGGTCACCACCTCGTGGACCGACCGGTTGTGGCCCAGATGGATCACCTCGCAGCCGTGCGATTGCAGGATGCGCCGCATGATGTTGATCGACGCGTCATGGCCGTCGAACAGCGACGCGGCGGTGACAAAGCGCACCTTGTTGGCGGGCCCCTGGCCCTGCGTCGCCTGGCGGCGGGCGGCCGCCGTCCTGCTCACATCCGAAAGATCAGTCATTGTCTCCACCGCTCTGTTATGTGGCTGGCTGCCCATGTGGCTGGCTGGTGGGCCGACGGTTCTGACGACCGTACTCACAGGGGCCGGACGATTATATGACGTTTACGTTAACGTAAGTCCAGGGACGCGGGTAAGCACCGATCGTCTCTGGCGGCATCGTCTCACAGCGGCGGGAGATGAAGAAGGGCCCGGAAACCGACCCCCAGGCCGCGGGAGGTCGGCTGGGGGTGAAACGGCGGTTCCGGATCCCAGGAGAAGTGTTCGATAAGGCGGATCAGGCGTGGATGCGCGGGCAATCGCCGAATGCGTCGGTCTTGCGGGCGTCCCAGCGCCGCTTGAGCTGGCGGGCGACGAATACCGCGCGGCGCAGCGTCCACGCCGCCGGCGTCTCGGTCAGCAGGAAGCGCGCGGTGCCGGATTCGGCCGACAGCCAGACGCGCTCGCCTTCGGTCAGCGCGTGGGTGTCGCCGGCGCCCAGCCAGATGTCGCGATGATGGCCTTCCACGGTCAGCCACAGGCTGCCTTCCAGCGCGGTCACGGTCTGCCCGTGCCGGGCACGCCAGCTCACGGGCTGGCCAGGTTCGTCGAGTTCGAAAGTTCTGAGTTCACGCATGGGTGTCTCCTTGCCCGGCGCAGCCGCTTCGGATCATCGGATCGGGGCGGGAAAAGCGGAAAAAGGGGGCGCTGCGCCACGCTTCCATTATTCATGGCGCGAACTACAATCCCATGCACAGTTCCGAACAGTTTTCGTTGAACTGTTCAGTAGTTTTGACTGACAGTTGCCGCCCCCGTCACCCATGAAACTCCTGCTCGACCCCTCCACCGGCGTGCCGCTGACCGAACAGATCGTGCTCGGCGTGAAGACCTGGATCACGTCCCGCGAAGCCACGCCCGGTGCCCGCCTGCCGTCGATCCGGGCCCTGGCCGCCGAGCACCATATCAGCCGCTTCCCGGTGATCGAGGCGTACGACCGCCTGGTATCGCAGGGCCTGGTCGATTCACGGCAGGGGTCGGGGTTCTATGTCGCGGAGAGCGCGCTCACCGGGCGTCGTGGCCGGGGATGGTCAGACCCGAGCCTGGCCGAAGACCTGTCGCTGCATATCATCGACCAGTTCCACCATCCAAGCGGCACACTGAAGCTGGCCGGCGGCTTCGTGCCCGAGGAATGGCGCGACGTGGAAGGGCTGACACAGGCCATCCGCCATATCACGCGGCACGACATCGACAGCGTGATCCACTACGCCACGCCGCTGGGGCATCCGGCGCTGCGCAAGCACGTGCTGACGCGCGTGCGGCAGGTTGGCATCGAGGCGGAACTGTCGCAGGTGCTGATCACATCGGGCGCCAGCCAGGCGCTGGACCTGGTCGTGCGCCATCTGCTGAAGCCGGGCGACACGGTCTTTGTCGAGGACCCCGGCTACTACAACCTGTTCGGCCTGCTGCGCATGCATGGCGTGCAATTGGTTGGCGTGCCCCACACGCCGAATGGCCCCGACCCCGAGGCCTGCGAGCGGCTGCTGCGCGATCACAAGCCCAAGCTGTTCTTCACCAACAGCGTGCTGCAGAACCCCACCGGGTCCACGCTGGCGCCGCCCGTGGCGTTCCGCCTGCTCGAACTGGCGCGGCGCCACAACTTCCGCTTTGTCGAAGACGACATCTTCTCGGACTTCCAGCTCAATTTCACCGACCGCCTGGCCACGCTGGACCAGCTGGAGCACGTGATCTACATCGGCGGATTCTCGAAGACCGTGTCGGCGGCACTGCGTGTGGGCTACATCGTCGCCGACAAGTTGCTGATCAAGGACCTGATCGATGTGAAGGTGCTGACCAGCGTGGCGGGCTCACACTTTGCCGAGGCCGTGACGGCAACGATGCTGGAGCGCGGCGGCTATCGCAAATATGTGGAACGGCTGCGCGTGCGCACGCGCGAGGTGACGGCCGATGCCGTGAAGATTCTTGGCCAGTACGGCTGGGAAACGTTCTGCGAGCCGGCCGGCGGCAACTTCCTGTGGGCCCGGGCGCCCGGCATTGAAGACTCCCGCGAACTGGTGACGATGGCGGAAGCCCATGGCATCTCGCTGGCGCCGGGACACTTCTTCCGCCCCGGTGGCGAAACTTCGGCGTGGGTGCGCATCAATTCCGCCTACGCGGGCGAAGCGCGCTCCCGCGCGTTCTTCGATCAGGCGGGCAGTCGCTGATCAGCCCTGTGCGTCGCCGCCGTGGTTGTGCAGCACGGCGTTGCGGCGCGAGTATGCGAAGTAAATCACCAGGCCCAGCGCCAGCCAGCACAGGAAGGCGATCCACGTCAGTGCCTGCAGATGGGCCATCAGGAACAGGCAGAACGCCACGGCCAGCAGCGGCACCACCGGCACGCCCGGGCAGCGGAACGTGCGGTGCAGGTTTGGCTGGGTTCGGCGCAGCACCAGGATGGCAATCGAGATCAGCGTGAATGCCGACAGCGTGCCGATATTGATCAGTTCGGCCAGCACGTTCAGCGGCACGAAGCCCGCGATGGTCCCGAACACGATGCCAACCACCCACGTGGCCGTGAACGGCGTGGCATGCACCGGGTGCACGGCCGAGAGCGCCTCGGGCAGCAGCCCGTCGCGCGACATCGCAAAGATGATGCGCGTCTGGCCGTACGTCATCACCAGGATCACGGTGGTCATGCCCAGGATGGCGCCGAGATCGACAAACCCGGCCACCCAGTTCTGCCCCGCGTACTGCAGCGCCAGCGATACCGGATGATCGACGCCTTCGAACTTCGGGAACGGCACGATGCCGGTCATGATGGCCGCCACGGCCATGTACAGGATGGTGCAGACCATCAGTGACCCGATGATGCCGATCGGCAGGTCGCGGCCCGGGTTGCGCACTTCCTCGGCGGCCGACGTCACCGCGTCGAAGCCGATGAAGGCAAAGAACACCAGCGCCGCCGCGTTGAAGATGCCCGTGAAGCCGAACGGCGCGAAAGGCTGCCAGTTGGCCGGCTGCACATGCCACACGCCCACCACGATGAACAGCAGCACCACGCTGATCTTGATGGCCACCATGACGTTGTTGAGCCGCGCCGATTCCCGCACGCCGTAAGACACCACCCAGGTAATCGCCAGCATGATCAGCACCGCCGGCAGGTTGACGAACGTCTCGACGCCCGGCACGGAGCCCGGCGCCGCCGTGATGGCGGCCGGCAGATGCACGCCGAAGCCGGCGATCAATGACTGGAAATATCCCGACCATCCCACCGACACCGCCGAAGTGGCCAGGCCATATTCGAGCAGCAGGTCCCACCCGATCATCCACGCGACGATCTCGCCAAGCGTGGCATAGCTGTAGGTGTAGATGGAGCCGGAAACAGGAATCGCCGACGCAAACTCTGCGTAGCACAACGCTGCAAAACCACATGCCATCGCGGCAATGGCAAACGATACGGTCAGCGCCGGCCCGGCAGTCAGTGCGCCCGTGCCGGTCAGCACGAAAATGCCCGTGCCGATGATGGCACCAATCCCCATCAGCACCAGATCCACGGCCCCCAGCACCTTGCGCAATCCATCATGCTCGCTGACGTTGAGCATGGACTCGATGTTCTTGGTGCGAAAAAGACTCATGGGGCGGCTCCGGTCATTGCACGGGTGCATTGACTATAGGTACAGGCCGCCCCGGCGCAAAGGTTGTCATGGCGCCGCGCGAGGCGGCGCCATCTGACGCTTTAGGCTGGACGCTTGCAGTCCAGCACGGCGGTGCCGCACTGCGCCCCGCTTGCGGCATTCAGCTTCCACGGCACGACCACGATGTGGTTGTCGTTGCTGCCGGCACCCAGGCTGATGCTGTATTCCAGGTCGCGAGGCGTCGTGTTGATCAGGCCGACGTATTTGGTGGCCTCAACGCTGATGGCAAAATCCGTTTCGATCTTCATCGGCGTCTCGTTGCCGTTGGCCTGCTTGAGCTTCAGGTCCGTGCTGACGGCAACGACGCCGTTGGTGATCGTCATCGTCGCGGTACCGGTCAGGGTCTCGCCGCTGCCGGTTGCAATGCGCGGCGACGTCAGATGCGGCGTGCACTTGAGCGTGCCGTCCGAGGCCGCGGCCTGCGGCCGGTTGTAGACCACATAGGCCAGCCCATTCGGGGCCGTCACCTCGATGCCGGTGGTGTCGTTGACGATCTTGCCGGCCCAGCTTCCCATAGCAAATGCGGCGTTACCCGACTTGGCGCCAACCCGCGCGGCATCGGTCGTCCGATACGCGCCGAGCGTGAGATAGGCACCGTCCGCTTCCTGCTTTGCGCTATCGAGTTTGCCCTGCAGCGTGCCGAGGCCCATCGACGCATACCGCGCATCGGTACCGGGTACGAACTGCGCATCCACCTTGCCGGCGACGATCGAGGCCGGCGGGGTCGTGCCGCTCGTGCCGCTCGTGCCGCTCGTGCCGCCTGTGGTCGTGCCGCCCGATGCGCCGCCGCCACCTTTGTCATCGTCGCCACCGCCGCAGGCTGCCAGCGCGAACGCGCACATGGCCACGGCGCGCATGCGCAGCAGCTTTGCTTGATCCATCTTCATCCGATTGTTCCCAAAGCAACGCCCCTTGCGTGCCGTGCGACGGCCCTGATGTGTCCGAGGGACCTGCGATTACGGCCATCGCCACGCAAACGGGAAATGAGATCCCCTTGCCGGCACGGTCTGGGCCGTGACGGGTCGCGCAAGCGTATAGATGGCAGTGCCTTGCGGAATTGAGACGAATCAACCGGCGTTTGGATGTCGCAAACTGGTACAAGCGCAACAATTCCGCACCAGTGTCAGACGAAAAAAAGCGCCCCTTTCGGAGCGCTTTCAAGACGACGATGCCGTCTGACATACAGCCATCGGGCATCAGGGAATCAAGGCTTCAGCAGACCGCAAATTACTTCGCCACCGGCATCGTGAATTCCGCGCCCTTGGCGATGCTGTCGGGCCAGCGTTGCATCACGCTCTTGTAGCGCGTGTAGAAGCGCACGCCTTCTTCACCGTAGGCGTGGTGATCGCCGAACAGCGAGCGCTTCCAGCCGCCGAACGAATGCCAGGCCATCGGCACCGGAATCGGCACGTTGATGCCGACCATGCCCACCTGGATCTGGCGAGCGAACGCGCGGGCGATGCCGCCGTCGCTGGTGTAGCACGACACACCGTTGCCAAATTCGTGGCGATTGATCAGGTCGACAGCCTCTGCAAAGTCATGCACGCGCACCACCGACAGCACCGGGCCGAAGATCTCTTCCTTGTAGATCGTCATGTCCGGCTTGACATTGTCGAACAGCGTGCCGCCGACGAAGAAACCGTTCTCGTGTCCGTCCACCTTGTGGCCTCGGCCATCGGTCACCAGCTTCGCGCCCTCGGCCACGCCCTTGGCGATATAGCCTTCCACCTTGGCCTTGTGCGCGGCGGTCACCAGCGGGCCCATTTCGGCGTCGCCTTCCATGCCGTTGCGGATCTTGAGCGTCGCGGCGCGTTCGGCCAGGCGCGGCACCAGCTTGTCGGCCACGTCGCCCACCGCCACCGCCACCGAGATCGCCATGCAGCGTTCGCCGGCCGAGCCGTAGGCAGCGCCCACCAGTGCGTCCACGGCCTGGTCGAGGTCGGCATCGGGCATCACCACGAGGTGGTTCTTGGCACCGCCCAGCGCCTGCACGCGCTTGCCGTGCTTCGTGCCTTCCGTGTAGATGTATTCGGCGATCGGCGTGGAGCCGACGAACGACAGCGCCTGCACGTCCGGATGCGCCAGCAGCGCATCCACGGCCACCTTGTCGCCCTGCACCACGTTGAACACGCCATCGGGCAGGCCGGCCTGCTTGAGCAGGTCGGCGATCAGCAGACTTGGCGACGGATCGCGCTCCGACGGCTTGAGCACGAACGTGTTGCCGCAGGCCAGCGCCACCGGGAACATCCACATCGGCACCATTACCGGGAAGTTGAACGGCGTGATGCCGGCCACCACGCCCAGCGGCTGGCGCAGGTTCCAGTTGTCGATGCCGCCGCCGATGTTGTCGGTGAAGTCGGTCTTGAGCAGGTTAGGAATGCCGCAGGCAAACTCCACCACCTCGATACCGCGCGTGACTTCGCCCTTGGCATCGGAAAACACCTTGCCGTGTTCACGCGTGATCAGCGCGGCCAGGTCGTCGTGGTGACGGTCCAGCAGTTCCTTGAACTTGAACAGGATGCGCGCGCGGCGCAGCGGCGGCATTTCCGCCCAGGCGGGCCACGCGGCCTTGGCGGCGGCCACCGCGGCCGCCACGTCGTCGGTGGTACCCATGGCCACACGGGCGGCAACTTCGCCCGTGGCCGGGTTGAACACATCGGCAAAGCGGTCGGTGCCCGCGCGCTGCATTGTGCCGCCGATGTAGTGATGGATTTCGGCGATCTGCCGGTTTTCTGCGATGTTCACTGCGGTCTTCCTCTATGTCTCAGGGCAGGTCTTAGTTCACGGCCTGCAGGGCCTGCTTCACGGTATCGAACAACTGGTCGATCTCGGCCTCGGAAATGATCAGTGGCGGCGAGAACGCCAGGATATCGCCGGTGTAGCGCACCAGCACGCCCAGCTCCAGGCATTTCAGGAACGCTTCGTAGGCACGCGCGCCCGGTGCGCCCGGCCGCGATTCCAGTTCCACGCCCGCCACCATGCCGAGGTTGCGGATGTCCTTCACATACGGCGCGCTACGCAGCCCGTGCACGGCGGCCTCGAACTTCGGCGACATCTCGGCGGCGCGCTCGAACAGCTTGTCGCGCTTGTACAGGTCGAGCGTGGCGATACACGCCGCCATCGCCAGCGGATGGCCCGAGTACGTATAGCCGTGCGGCAGTTCGATACCGCCCTGCGGCGCGGCGTTGATCACCGCGTCGTGCACCTCGCGGCGCACCGCCACGGCACCCATCGGCACGGCGGCGTTGTTGATGGCCTTGGCCATCGTGATCAGGTCCGGCGTGACTTTCAGGCGCTCGGCGGCCGTGGCGGCGCCGAGGCGGCCAAAGGCGGTGATCACTTCATCGAAAATCAGCAGGATGCCGTGCTTGCTGGTGATCTCGCGCAGCTTTTCCAGATAGCCCACCGGCGGGATCAGCACGCCGGCGGAGCCAGCCATCGGCTCGACGATCACGGCGGCGATATTCGAGGCATCGTGCAGCGCCACCAGCCGTTCCAGGTCGTCGGCCAGATGGGCGCCCCATTGCGGCTGCCCTTTCGAGAACGCGGCCTCGGCGATGTTCAGCGTGGCCGGCAGGTGGTCGGTGCCCGGCATCACGTTGGCCGACCACATCTTGCGGTTCGGCCCGATGCCGCCCACGCCCAGCCCGCCAAAGCCCACGCCGTGGTAGCCGCGCTCGCGGCCGATGATGCGGGTGCGCTGGCCCTCGCCGCGCGCCCGATGGTAGGCCAGCGCGATCTTGAGTGCCGTGTCCACCGACTCCGAGCCCGAATTCGTGAAAAAGATGCGGTCCAGCCCCTTCGGCATCAGCGCGGCCACCTTGGTGGCGGCTTCGAATTCCAGCGGGTGGCCCATCTGGAACGGCGGCGCATAGTCCAGCGTGGCGGCCTGCTGCGCAATCGCGTCGACGATCTCGCGGCGCGAGTGGCCGGCGGCCACGCACCACAGGCCGGCGCAGCCGTCCAGGATCTTGCGGCCGTCGTGGGTCGTGTAGTGCATGCCACTGGCCGATGCCAGCAGGCGCGGAGCGGCCTTGTACTGGCGATTGGCGGTGAAGGGCATCCACAGGGCTTCGAGGTCGGGAATCACGGTCTTGGCGGCGTCCATACGTTCTCCTGGTGGCGAAAAGCGGCGCGCGATGTGCGGTCTGGCACGGCTGCGCCCAGCCGTGCCAGACGGATTCCGGCAACTCTACCGGCGGGGTCGAGCGTAAAGAATATACGGTCCCGAGATCGGTGCCTTACCGTACAGTTTAGTCACTGGCAACCGTGCAGGTCGGAGTCATTACCAGAAGCGTGGCCAGGCGCCAAGCCCCCGTCCACGCTGCGGTGCATCAATCCGACTGCCCGGGCGCCAAGCCAGTACACTGTACAGGTCTCGTATCTGGCATCCTGCTTCATGCTGAACCTGAACCTCGTCCGCAGCCGCCGTGGCGGAGAAACCCTGACCGAGCAGATCGTGGCCGGTATCGCCACGCTGGTGGACCAGCGCGCCCTGCGCGCGGGCGCCCTGCTGCCGTCGGTGCGCCGCTTTGCGCAGCAGCACGACGTCAGCACGTTTACCGTCGCCGAGGCGTATGGACGGCTCACCGCGCTGGGCTACCTGATGGCGCGGCCCGGATCGGGTTACACCGTGGCCCACCGGCACACGCCCGCCGGCCAGGCGCGCGCGTCGCAATGGGAGGCGCCCGTCCTCAACGCCGCATGGCTGCTTTCCGATGTCTTTGCCGATCACTCGGTGCCGATCAAGGCCGGCGCCGGCTGGCTGCCCGGTGACTGGCTCAACGAAGAAGGGCTGCACCAGGCCATGCGCAGCGCGGCGCGCGTTCCGGCCGCACAGGTATCGGGCTATGGCCATCCCTTTGGATTCGGCGCGCTACGCGAACACATCGCCGCGCACCTGAGCCAGTACGGCATGCCCGTGCAGGCGCAGCAGGTGGTGCTGACGCAGGGTGCCACGCAGGCGCTGGACCTGGTGGTGCGCACGCTGCTGCGTCCTGGCGACACGGTGCTGGTGGAATCGCCGTGCTACTGCAACCTGCTGCAGATCCTGCGCCTGGCGGGGCTGCGCGCCATTGGCGTACCCCGCACGGAAGCGGGCCTGGACACCGACGCGCTGGAGGATGCCATTCGCCAGCACGCGCCGCGCGCGCTGTTCGTCAACACCGTGCTGCAGAACCCCACCGGCGCCAGCCTGACCAGCATGAACGCATTCCGGGTGCTGCAGTTGGCCGAACAGCACCGGATGCTCGTGGTGGAGGACGATATCTACCGCGAACTCGCGCCGGCCGGATCGCCGATGCTGGCGGCCATGGACGGCCTGTCGCAGGTGGTCTACGTGAACGGCTTCTCGAAGACGATCACGCCGTCGCTGCGCGTGGGCTACCTTGCCGCCAGCCCGGACCTGGCCAAGGCGTTCGCGCAGACCAAGATGGCGGTGGGGCTGACGTCGTCAGAAGTCACGGAGCGGCTTGTGTACTCGGTGCTGACCAGCGGGCACTACGGGCGGCACGTGGCCGGGTTGGCCGAACGTCTACGCGCGCAGCAGGATCGCGTGGCGGAAAAGATGGAAGCCCATGGGCTGGAGATCATGCTGCGCCCGGAAGGCGGCATGTTTGCCTGGGCGCGGCTGGCGAAGGATGGCGGCGACGCGCCGCTGACTGGCAATCAACTGGCCACGCTGGCGCTGGAGCATGGCATCTGGCTGGCGCCGGGGTCGTATTTCGAACCCGACGAAACCGATTCGCCATGGATCCGCTTCAACGTGGCCACCGGCGACGCGCCCCAGTTGTGGGCGTTCTTCGACGCCGTGCGCAGCGGCCGGGCCCGAAGCGCCCGCGCCGCCTGATGCCCGCTTAGAAGCGATAGCGTACGTAGCCGGTGTAGAAGTTGCTGCCCGGGTTCGGTTCCTTGATGCCGGCATTGGAGATGTGCTGGAACCGGAAGCCCACTTCGGTGTTGGCGTTCTTGCCGAAGCCCACGCCCACGCCGAGCATGTCCGAGAACTGGAACGCGCTGCCCATGCGGTGCTGGTCGGACGTGCCGGCGTGGGACAGCACGCGCAGCCCCACGGAAGCCTCGGCGAACGGCACGAAATAGCCGCCGCGCTTTTCCACGCGCAGGATCGGCGAGATGCCGAATTCGAACAGGTTCTGCTGGTTGGTGCCGCCACGGGCATCCCAGCCCGCCACGTTGAATTCTGCCTGCAGGCGGAACAGCCAGCCTTGCGGATTGCCGAACTGGATCGGCGTGTTGAAGTTCACGCCAACTTCGTACTTGTTCACGTCGTGGCTGGTATCGCGGCCATAGGCCACGTGCACGGCCGGATGGCTCCAGCCCACCAACTCTTCGGCACTGGCGGCCGAACTGGCGCCGGCCACCAGCGCGGCGGCAGCAAGGGTACGCACGACAAACAGGGTTCGGGAGGACTTGGCGAGGTGCATGCGGCTTTCTTGTTGTTGTGTCTTCATGAAAGAAGGCATCGGGAGATGGCTCGGCAACTAGACGGCGATCGACTGCCGGCCCGCCGAAGCACCTTCGCGCTACGGACAGGTCAGGCCCAGAGCCGCTCCACGACCCAGCCCGTGGCAACACAGATCCCGAGCCAGATAGCGAGGCAGCTTGCAATAAATCGGTACGTCATTGTGGAAATTAACTACGGAGGGGGATTTCTGATGGAATTTTTGCGTCGCATTATACATACATTCATGGATGAATGTAATCGAACGTGACGGACTGGCGCCTTTGGCGGCAATCTCATTTATCAGAATTCCTCCAGATGGCGATGATGCCAGCACACGGACAACCCTGCAGACAGAGGGTTAAACGGACGCTTCAAAGAAACTGAAGACGCCGGGGCGGGAGATGTGATGCGTGCCGGCCGGGCCGGAGGCGCCCCGCCAGGCACACCGGCGCCAAGGCACCGGATGCGTACGCCGCCACGGTACGGTGCCGGCGGCAGAATTTACTGCTGGATCAGATACTTGGCGCCTCAGCCGCGCAGGAACGGCAGCACCACTTCCAGCAACTGCTCGGGAATTTCCTCGGCGATGTAGTGGCCGCTGGGCAGCGCGTGGCCATTTACGCGGCGCGCAACCTTACGCCATTCCTCCAGCGGCTGGAAACACTTTCCGACCACACCGTTGGCTCCCCACAACGCCAGCATCTCGCATTCGACCATCCGGCCGGCCTCGATATCGGCCCGATCGTGGTCGAGGTCGATGCCCGCGCTGGCGCGGTAGTCCTCGCACAACCCGTGCGCGGCGCCGGGCAGCTTGAGGCAGCGCAGGTACTCGGCCAGCGCCTCGTCCGTGAACGGCGACAGCCCGGCGCTGCGGCTGCCCATGGTCTGCCGCAGGTAAAGCTCCGGATCGGCCTCGATCAGCGTTTCGGGGAACGGCGCCGGACGGATCAGGAAGAACCAGTGGTAGTAGGCACGCGCAAACGCTTCGTTGGTCTGGGCGTACATGGCCAGCGTGGGCGCGATATCCAGCGTGACCAGCTTTTCCACGGCTTGCGGGTGATCCAGGGTCAGCCGGTGCGCCACGCGCCCGCCACGGTCGTGCGCCAGCACGCGAAACCGCTCGAAGCCGAGCTGGCGCATGACGGCCATCTGGTCTGCCGCCATGACCCGCTTGCTGTAGTTGGCGTGGTCCGGCAGGCCGGCGGGCTTGCCGCTGTCGCCGTAGCCGCGCAGGTCGGTGGCCACCACCGTGAAGTGGCGCGCCAGCTCGCCGGCCACCTTGTGCCAGATCACGTGCGTTTGCGGATGGCCGTGCAAGAGCAGCAGCGGCGGTCCGTCTCCGCCCACCACGGCGTGGATCGGTACGCCGTCATGATCGATACGGTGCGTCTTGAAACCTTCGAACATCGTTGTCTCCTTAACCTGCCAGCCGTGCCATGGTAGTCGCGGCCACGTCGCGCAGCCAGGGGTTGGCCGCATGATGGCGGCCGGCGAATGCCGCGATGGCGTCGGCGTGGGTCAGCGACATGCCGATGATGTCCAGGCCGCGCCGGAACATGTCCAGGTGCCGCGCAGACATCGAGAACGGCGCGCTGAAGCTGCCGGCGGCGACCGTCATGGTGTCGAGGTCGATCCGGATCGACGCCGGCGCCACGGGGTCGCTGACCGCGCGCATCAGCACATCCACGTCGGCCTGCGGCAGCATCGCCAGCAGCAGGCGGTTGTTCATCGCGTTCGAATAAAAGATCTCGCCAAAGCTGGGCGCGATGACCGCGCGGATGCCGTATTGCTGCAGACCCCACACCGCGTGTTCACGGCTGGACCCGCAGCCGAAGTTCGGCCCGGCCACCAGCACCCGGGTATCGCGCCACGCGGGCTGGTTCAGCACGAAATCGGTCCGCACCGCGCCGTGTTCGTCGAACCGCATGTCATAGAGCAGGCCCCGGTCCAGCCCGGCCTTGTCGATGCCGCGCAGAAACTGCTTGGGCATGATCTGGTCGGTGTCGAGGTTGGGCAGAGGCAGCGGCGCACCGACGCCTTCGATCAAGGTGAATTCGGACATGTCGGTCTCCGGTCAGCGGGATTGGCCAAGCTGGCGCACATCGGTGATGCAGCCCGTGATGGCTGCGGCGGCGGCCATGGCCGGGCTCATCAGGTGCGTGCGGCCCGCGCGGCCCTGGCGGCCTTCGAAATTGCGGTTGGTTGTGGACGCGCAGCGCTCGCCGGGCTCCAGCACGTCGTCGTTCATCGCCAGGCACATCGAGCAGCCGGGCTTGCGCCATTCGAATCCGGCTTCCAGCAACAGCGCGGCGATGCCCTCGGCCTCGGCCTGTTCGCGCACCGCTCCCGAGCCCGGCACCACCATGGCCCGCACGCCGTCGGCCACCTTGTGCCCGCGCACCACGTCGGCCACGGCGCGCAGGTCCTCGATCCGGCCGTTGGTACACGATCCGATGAACACGCGTTGGACCGGCAGCCCCTGCAGGCGGCTGCCCGGCGCCAGGCCGATGTAGTCGAGCGCGCGCTCGGCGGAAGCGCGGGTGATGGCATCGGCCGCATCCAGGGGGTTCGGCACGGCGGCGCTGACCGGGATCGCCTGGTCGGGGCTGGTGCCCCAGGTAACGTAGGGCTCGACCGCCGAGGCGTCGAAGTCCAGTTCGGCATCGAAAGCCGCGTCGGCGTCGGACACCAGTTGCGCCCAGGCGGCCCGCGCGCGGGTTGCCATCGCCGCATCGATATCGGCCGCGCGTTCGAGCACATAGTCCACCGACGTGGCATCGGGCGCGATCAGCGCGCCGCGTGCCCCGGCCTCGACGGTCATGTTGCACAGGGTCATGCGCGCTTCCATCGACAGTGCGCGGATGGCGCTGCCCGTGAACTCCACCACGTACCCGCGCGCGCCCTGGGCGCTGATGCGCGAGATGATGTGCAGGATCAGATCCTTCGACGTGGTGCCCGACGGCAGCACGCCATCCACGCGAATGCGCATGTCCCGCGCCAGCCGGTAGACCAGCGTCTGCGTAGCCAGCACGTGCTCCACCTCGGACGTACCGATGCCAAACCCCAGCGCGCCGAATGCGCCGTAGGTGGTCGTGTGGCTATCGCCGCACAGGACAACCATGCCGGGCCGGATCATGCCGTGCTCGGGGGTAATCACGTGCTCGATGCCCTGCAGCGGGTCGTTGGTATCGAACAGCGGAATGCCGTGGATGTCGCAATTGCGCTTCAGGTTGCGGGCCTGCAGCGCGGACGCCGGGTCCTGGATCACGCGCGGCGATTCGGCATGGGTGGGAATGATGTGGTCCACCACCGCAAGTTGCTGCCCCGGCGTGGGCACCTTGCGCCCGTGCTCGGCCAGCCCGGCAAAGGCCTGCGGGCTGGTGTACTCGTTCATGATGTGCAGATCGGCATAGAGCAGCACGTTGTCCGCATCGAGCGTGACCACGGTGTGCGACTCCACGAGCTTGCGGTACAGCGTGCGTCCGGCCATGTTGCTGCCTGTGGGGGTGTTGGAATGAAGGCAGTCTAATCGCGGAATCCATGGCTATAATTTCGCGAATTGCATTTCATTCGTGCCAGCGATTCATGAATAGCTGGAACCCGCTTTTGGCACGATCCCCACCATGGACGCCTTCTCCGATCTCGCCTTCTTCATCCTGCTGATCAAGCGCGGTAGCCTGGCCGGCGCCGCGCAACAGCTTGGCCTGACGCCATCGGCGGCCAGCAAGCGGCTGGCCGCGCTAGAAGCCCGTCTGGGCGTGCGTCTGCTGAATCGCACCACGCGGCGGCTCTCCGTCACGCCCGAAGGCGAGGCCTATCTGGCGCAGGGCGGACGCATCCTGGCCGAACTGGAGGAACTGGAACAGGGACTGGGCGGCAGCCGCGTGGCGCCGCGCGGGCTGCTGCGCGTCAATGCGACGCTCGGATTCGGGCGCCGCCACATCGCCCCGGCCGTGGGCGACTTCCTGCAGGCGTATCCCGATGTGGAAGTCCAATTGCAACTGACCGACCGCGCACTGAACCTGGCCGAGGAAGGGTTCGACATCGGCATTCTGGTAGGCGACCTGCCCGATGCGCGGCTCAACGCGCGCAAACTCGCGCCGAACAGCCGGCTGCTGTGCGCGGCACCGGGCTACCTGGCGCGCCATGGCGAACCGGCATCGCCGCGCGCATTGCAACAGCATCGATGCATTGTGATCCGCGAAAGCGAAACCGCCTATGGCACGTGGCATCTGAATGCGGCCGGGCGGCAGGAAACCGTCAAGGTGCGCGGCACCGCCGCCACCAACGATGGCGAGGTGGCCGTCAACTGGGCCTTGCAGGGCCACGGCATCGTGCTGCGGTCAGAGTGGGAAGTGGCGCCGCTGCTGCGGTCGGGCAGGCTCCGGCAGGTGCTGCCCGAATGGTCGGCCCCACCGGCGGACATCTATGCCGTCTATCTGTCGCGCGACAAGCTCTCGGCACGGGTTCGCGCATTCGTCGACTTCATGGCCGAACGGTTCGGCAGCTACGACACCTCGGCCGACTATCACGGCTGGTAGTTCAACTCTGGCAAGTTGATGCCAGGCAGCAACCGCCCTGATCGTGTCAGGGTCGTCCGACGTCCGATAGTTCGCGGCTGCTACCCTTGAGCCTGCCTTCTTCCTCGTCATACGGATATCCCCCATGCACACGCAAAACTTTTCCGCGTGGACCCATTCCCACGTCTTCGACACCGGCAATCAGGCGGCCGAACGCGGCACGCGCCTGGTGATGTGGATCACGCTCGCGATGATGGCCATCGAAATCGCGGCCGGGCTGGGCTTCAACTCCATGGCACTGCTGGCCGACGGCTGGCACATGAGTTCGCACGCGGTGGCCATCGGCCTGTCGGCGGCTGCCTATGCCGCTGCCCGGCGCCTGGCGCACGATGCGCGCTTCACGTTCGGCACCTGGAAGATCGAGGTGCTGGCCGCGTTTGCCAGCTCGGTGTTCCTGCTGGGCGTGGCGGCGCTGATGATATTTGGTTCAGTGGAACGCCTGCTGAGCCCGGCCCCGATCCACTATCAGGAAGCGATGGCCGTGACCGCCGTCGGCCTGCTGGTCAACCTGGGCTGCGCGCTGATCCTGGGCGGTGCGCATCATCATCATGACCATGATCACGGGCACCACCATGGCCATGACCACCACCATCACCACCACGACATCAACCTGCGCGCGGCCTACATCCACGTGATTGCCGACGCGGCCACGTCGGTGCTGGCCATCGTGGCGCTGGCCGGTGGCTGGTGGCTGGGCTGGAACTGGCTGGACCCGGTCATGGGACTGGTTGGCGCCGTGCTGGTGGGGCGCTGGGCCATCGGGCTGATGCGCCAGAGCGGCACAGTGCTGCTGGACCGGGAAATGGATCACCCCGTGGTGGACGAGGTGCGCGAGGTGCTGGACGAATTCGCGCACGGCGACAGCCACACCCGCATTGCCGACCTGCATGTCTGGCGCGTGGGCCGCGAGCAGTTTGCCTGCATCGCCAGCCTGGTCACGCACGACCCCACCCTGACGCCGCAACGCGTGCGGCAGGCCCTATCGGTGCATGAGGAACTGGTGCATGTGAGCGTGGAGATCAACCAGTGCGACGATGGCCCGGCGCACTCCCGGGCCACGCATCGCCGCTAGGTTGCAAACCCGGTGCCGCTCAGGGCACCAGCAGGATGGCGCCGGTGGTCTCGCGGCGCTCCGCCGCCTCGTGGGCGTGCGCCACATCGGCCAGCGGGAACCGGGCGCCGATGTCGACCTTCACGTGACCGGCGGCGATGGCGTCGAACAGGTCTTTGGCATTGGCACGGAAGCGCGCAGCGTCCGCGTTATGCGGGAACACCGAGGGCCGGGTCAGGAACAGGCAGCCCTTTTTGTTGAGCAGTTCCGGCTCGATGGCCGGCGCCGGCCCCGATGCCGCGCCATACAGCACGACCATGCCGAACGTCTGGGCGCAGTCGAGCGACCCGAGGAAGGTGTCCTTGCCCACGGCGTCGTAGACCACCGTCACGCCACGGCCGTCCGTGGCATCGCGCACCTGCTTGACCCAGTCGCCGTGGCTGTAGTCGATGGCGATATCGCACCCGGCGGCCTTCGCGCGCTCGCACTTGGCCGCCGAGCCGGCCGTGCCGATCACGCGCGCGCCCAGCGCATGCGCCCATCCACTGAGAATCTGGCCCACACCACCGGCGGCCGCATGCACCAGCACCGTATCGCCGGGCTTGACCGCATGGGTATGGCGCACCAGGTATTGCGCGGTCATCCCCTTGAAGATCGTGGCCGCGGCCTGTTCGTCGCTGACGTTGTCGGGCAGTTTGACAAGCTTGTCGGTGGCCACGTTGCGGCCTTCCGCATAGGCACCGAGCCCGGCGTTCATGTACGCCACGCGGTCGCCCACGGCCACATCGGTCACGCCCTCGCCCACCGCCTCGACCACGCCAGCCGCCTCGAAACCCAGGCCGGTACCGGCCGGCAGCGGATACGTGCCGCGACGCTGGTAGATATCGATGAAATTGAAGCCGATCGCGGTATGCCGCACGCGCACCTCGCCGGGCGCCGGTGCCGGCAGCTCGACCGATTCGAGCCGCATGACCTGCGGCGCTCCAAATTCGTGAAGGCGGATGGCGCGGACGGTGCTGGGCATGGGGTCTCCTCGATTCGCTGTCAGAAAATGAAGACCCGATTATTGACGCTTTTGCGAATTCCTGCCGGCGCTCACGCCAGTTCCGCGCTCATGCACAAGGCGCTGGTATCGCGCAGCCGTCGGAACTCCTGGCTCTCCAGCACCTCGACCGGCAATTTCGACGCGTGGATCAGCGAGAAGCCGTAACGCGCGAAATAACTGGGACAGGTGGAAGTCAGCAATACCGCGCGGCGGCTGCCGTTGGCCCGCGCCCGCATCATCACCGCGCTGACGAGATGGCTCGCCACCCCCTGGTCGCGCCATTCGCGCAGCACGGCCACCGATCGGATGATCGCGGTATCGCCGAACAGTTCGGCACAGGCGCAGCCCACCAGTTGCGATTCGAGCACGGCCACATGGAATTCGCCAACGAGCCGCGGCAAATCGTCCACCGGCAAGCCGCACCGCTCAAGAACGGCCCCGATGGCGGGCGCATCCGTCGGCTGAGCCATACGGATTCGCATATCTTTAATCATTTGGAGCCTCTGTTTCTCTCATCACGTTGCGACGGATACGCCATGGAAGCCCTGCATGGTGAAACTGGTGCGCATACCGCCGGCGATATTTACCGGCAGTCGTACGACAACGAGCACCAAAGAGAGCGGTGAAATGCTGACGATTGGTGCGTGTGCGCCTCACAGTATCGCAATCGCGACCGAGTTTCCAGAGGGGAGTTCACCGGATGCGACGCTTGCCATGCATGGCCAAAAAAGCAGCATGAAATGCGCCAGCCATGCCCATGAGTATCGGCAGCGTTCGTGAAAAAATCAGGAATGCCTCACGCACCGCAAAAGCCATTGGCGAAGCCGAGAAATCAAGGCGGGAGAAACCGCAGGAGGGATGGAGGCGGGGATACGGAATCGAACCGTCGTAAACGGCTTTGCAGGCCGTCGCATAACCACTCTGCCACCCCGCCCGGGGATGACGGCGCCGAACGGGCCGTGTTGTGGTGCGGGGCGCAGTGTAGCCCAAGTGGAAAAAACCTGCAGGGCGTGGCCGCGCACTGCCGGCAGTGCCAGGTGGCGGCGCCAGGCTATTCCTCGGGGCTGCCCATGGCCGACTGCAGATAGTTCTGCACGCCAACCTTGCCCACCAGCTCGATCTGCGTCTGCAGCCAGTCAATGTGGTTTTCGGTGTCGTCGAGGATGTCGGTGACGATGTCACGCGACACGTAGTCGCCCACCGATTCGAAGTACTTGATCGCCTCCTTGAGACTGACCTGCGAGACCTGTTCGAGCTTCAGGTCGCAGCCGAGCATTTCCTCGGTGTTCTCGCCGATCATCAGCTTGTCAAGGTCCTGCAGGTTCGGCAGGCCGTCGAGCATCAGAATGCGTTCGATCAGTCGATCGGCATGCTTCATTTCCTCGATCGATTCCTCATATTCATGCTTGCCCAGCGCCAGCAGCCCCCAATGGCGATACATGCGGGCGTGCAGAAAATACTGGTTGATTGCAGTCAGCTCGTGCTTGAGCTGGCCGTTGAGCAATTGAATGACCTTCTTGTCCGTTTTCATGACAGCGATCCCCAAAAATCTCCGGCGACGATTTTCATGGTAATTCCCTGTTCCGGAAGTTCAAGCCCGGCGCGGCTTTCCGGGCGGTTTCTCACCTAATAAATCGCCGCACCGATTATGCGAGTGATACTGATTCCGATTCATGAGGACAAAAAAGGCGCCTCGGGAGAAGGCGCCTTGCGTCATTTTGGCCTTGCGTCATTTTGAGTAGCGTACTTATTCGCCGCTTGCGCGATAGCGGTTACGCAAATCGCGGATCAGATCATGATTGCGCAGCACGCCCTGGTACTGGCGCTCGATCAGCGCGCGGATATCGAAACTGAGATCGGTTTCCTGCAGGGCATCGGCGTACTTCTTCTTGGCCACATCCTCGCCCTTCTCTGTTTCTTCCAGAATGGACAGGTCGGTACGATCCGATACCGCCGTGCGCAGACTGATCCAGCCACGATGCAGCGCGCCGGCCATGCTGCCATGATCCTCGGCCTTGCCACCCAACGCCGCCACCTGCCCCTGCAGCTCACGAACCGCTGCCCCACACTCGGTGGACCGGCTGGAAAACAGCGTCTTCAGCTCCGGGTTCTTTGCATCCTCGGCAGCCTTGCGAAAGCCCTCTTCGCCGTCGCGCGAGACTTCGATCAGGTCATTGAGTACGGACACATTGTTGTCAGCCATAACGGACTCCTCTCATCTCAACGGCGCGCCGTGCGGGCGCGACGCCCATGGAATATCCCGCACGCCAAAAAGCGTGGCGCGCGGCCTCAGTTCCAAGATAGAAGAGTGGCCCCGCCGGGGATGTCGGGGGGCCTCGCAAGCCGTTGTCGGCCTTTGCCTACATGACTTGCGTCGTCAGTCCAGCAGATGTCCCATGCGCGACCGCTTGGTCGCCAGGTATTTTTCGTTCTCGGCATTGGGGGGCACGATGTGACGCATCTGCTCCGTCACACGGATACCGGCCTCTTCCAGCGCCTTGATCTTGACGGGATTGTTGCTCATCAGCCGGACCGACTGAACGCCCCACTGGCGCAGGAAATCGGCCGCAAAGGCATAGGTGCGGGCGTCGATGGCCTGGCCCAGGGCCAGATTCGCATCGACAGTGTCCAACCCGCCATCCTGCAGGGCATAGGCGCGGATCTTGTTCGACAGCCCGATACCGCGGCCCTCGTGGCCGCGCAGGTACAGCAGCACGCCGCGGCCTTCCTCGGCAATCTTCTTCATGGCCAGGTCCAGCTGCTCGCCACAATCGCAGCGGCAGGAACCGAACACGTCGCCGGTCAGGCATTCGGAATGCAGGCGCAGCAGCACGCTTTCGCCCGAGATGTCGCCCATCGAGAGCGCCAGATGTTCGGTACCGGTATCCACGCCCTGGAAGGCATGGGCGGTGAATTGGCCATAGCGGGTCGGCAACCGGGCGGAGCCGATCAGCTCACTTTCTAGGTCTTTCATATGATGTTCACTGGAGGCGCCATGGGGCCCGCGCAGCATGATGCGGGCACGGGACAGGCGCGCCACGCGGCGCTGATTGGGAGGGGGCGCGGACGCGGCATGCCGGCAAGGATACCGCGAAATGCATTCCGCCATTCACCGAGGGGTTACCGGACGGTAGGCGCCGGCATCCGGCGGCAGCTGCTCAATCCGGCACAAAGACGCCGCTGGTACCCGCGCGGCGCACCTTGATGGGCTGGTTGGCGCGGCCGAGCAGGGGGAAGCGGTGGCGGAATTCTTGGGGGGTGAGGCTGTCAGTTCGCCTTTTTCTATTGCCTCCACCACCGCCAGCTTAAAAGCCAGCGTGTAGTCACGTTGGGTTCGCTTCCGATCCGCCTCCAAGGCACGCTCCTCATCACTGCAAGAAAAGTGTCAACCTTATTCAGGACGAGTCAGTTTCATGTGAAAAGGCCACGCTCTCGCGTGGCCTTTTCATACACACACTCACCAGCAAGTCGAAGCGCTTACTCCACCGTTACCGACTTTGCCAGGTTGCGCGGCTTGTCCACGTCCGTGCCACGTGCGCAGGCCGTGTGATAGGCCAGCAGCTGCAGCGGCACCACGTGCAGAATCGGCGAGAGCGGGCCGTAGTGCTCGGGCATGCGGATCACCTGGATGCCGTCCGACGACTGGATATGCGTGTCGGCATCGGCAAACACGTACAGGCGGCCGCCGCGTGCGCGTACTTCTTGGATGTTCGA
Source organism: Cupriavidus pauculus (assembly GCF_022179805.1). GTDB lineage: Bacteria > Pseudomonadota > Gammaproteobacteria > Burkholderiales > Burkholderiaceae > Cupriavidus > Cupriavidus pauculus_E. The sequence continues at coordinate 164,363 of NZ_BPUO01000007.1, forward strand.
CTTCAGCTTCTCCAGCAGCGCATCGTTCGGAGCCACCGTGACCACCGGCATGGCTTCCGTCACCAGCGCCAGCGGGCCGTGCTTGAGCTCGCCAGCCGGGTATGCCTCGGCGTGGATGTAGGAGATTTCCTTGAGCTTCAGCGCACCTTCCAGGGCGATCGGGTAGTGCAGGCCACGTCCCAGGAACAGCGCGTTCTCGCGGCGGGCAAAGTCTTCCGACCAGGCGATGATCTGCGGCTCCAGCGCCAGCACGCCATGCAGCGCTGCGGGCAGGTGGCGCAGGTTGGTCAGCGCTTCGGCTTCCTGCTCATCGTTCACGTGGCCGCGTACCTTGGCCAGTGCCAGCGTCAGCATATACAGCGCGGCCAGCTGCGTGGTGAACGCCTTGGTCGATGCCACGCCGATTTCCGTACCGGCGCGCGTCAGGAAGCGCAGTTCGGTCTCGCGCACCATCGCGCTGGTGGCGACGTTGCAGACCGCCAGCGTGTGCGTATGGCCCAGCGAACGCGCGTGGCGCAGCGCGGCCATCGTATCGGCGGTCTCGCCCGATTGCGAGATCACCACTACCAGCGCACGCGGGTTGGGCACGGTCTCGCGGTAGCGATACTCGCTGGCCACTTCCACCTGCGTCGGGATCTTGGCCACGGACTCCAGCCAGTACTTGGCCGTGCAGCCCGAGTAGTAGCTGGTGCCGCACGCCAGGATCAGCACGCTGTCGATCTCGGCAAACACCCGTGCGGCATTGTCGCCGAACAGGTCCGGCGTGATGGCGGAAATGCCTTCCAGCGTGTCGCCCAGCGCGCGCGGCTGCTCGAAGATTTCCTTCTGCATGAAGTGGCGGAACGGCCCCAGTTCCACGGCCGCGGCGTGGGCTTCCACCACGCGCTCTTCGCGTTGCACCTCGATGTCGTTGACATCGCGGATCGTGGCGCCGGCGCGCGTGATTTCCACGACGTCGCCCTCTTCCAGGTAGACGATGCGGTTGGCGGTGCCGGCCACGGCCAGCGCGTCCGATGCCAGGAACGATTCGTCATTGCCCAGCGCCACCACCAGCGGCGATCCAGCGCGCGCGCCGACCACCACGTTCGGCTGGTCCTTGGCCACCACGGCAATCGCGTAGGCGCCATGCAGGCGCTTGGTCACGACGCGTACCGAGCCGAACAGGTCGCCGCGCGTGGCGCTGCTGGGGTACGTGTAGGCCTGGTGAATCAGGTGGGCCACCACCTCGGTGTCAGTCTGCGATTCGAAACCGTAGCCCACGGCGCGCAGTTCGTCGCGCAGCGGCTCGTAGTTCTCGATGATGCCGTTGTGCACCAGCGCGATGGTCTCGTCCGAGAAGTGCGGGTGGGCGTTGACCGTGTCGGGCTTGCCGTGCGTGGCCCAACGCGTATGGGCGATGCCGATGTGTCCGCCCAGGCCGGACGATTGCGTCTGCGTGTCCAGGTCCGCCACGCGCGAGACGGTGCGCGCGCGTTCCAGGATCGCGTCGCGCACGACGGCCACGCCGCAGGAGTCATAGCCGCGGTATTCCAGGCGACGCAGCCCTTCGACCAGGACGGGAACGATATTGCGGTGCGAAACCGCGCCGACGATGCCACACATAGCTGAACCCCTTTATTATTTCGGTTGCTTGACCGGACGCTGCCAGGCGTCGATCGTCATCTGTTTCGCGCGCGACAGCGTGAGCTTGTCGGCCGGTGCTTCCTTCGTCAGCGTGGTGCCCGCGCCGATCGTCGCGCCGCGGCGCACGGTTACCGGCGCCACCAATTGCGTATCCGATCCGATGAAGACATCGTCCTCGATGACCGTGCGATGCTTGTTCACGCCGTCATAGTTGCAGGTAATCGTACCTGCACCGATGTTCACGCGCTGGCCAACGGTAGTGTCGCCCACATAGGCCAGGTGATTGGCCTTGCTGTGGTTGGCGATCTGGCTGTTCTTGACCTCGACGAAGTTGCCGATGTGCACGTCCTGGCCCAGCTCCGTGCCGGGGCGCAGTCGCGCATAGGGCCCGATGCGGCCGTCCGGCCCGATCTTTGCTTCCTCGAAATGGCAGAACGGTTGCACGCGTGCGCCAGCGCCGACAGTGGTGTTGCGGATCACGCAGTGCGCACCAATGTGCACGCCATCTTCCAGGTGCACGTGGCCTTCGAACACGCAGCCTACATCGATGGTCACGTCGCGCCCGCAGGTGAGTTGGCCACGCACGTCGATGCGCGCGGGATCGAGCAGCGTAACGCCCGCTTCCAGCAGTCGTTGGGCGACGTTGCGCTGGTGGATGCGTTCGATCTCGGCCAGTTGGACCTTGCTGTTGACGCCAAGCGTCTCCCACAGGTCCACGGGCTGGGCCGAAACGATCTCCACGCCGTCAGCGGCGGCGCGTTCGATGGTGTCGGTCAGGTAGTACTCGCCTTGCGCGTTGTCGTTGCGCAGCGTGGACAGCCAGCGGCGCAGATGGCCGGTCGGGCAGACGATGATGCCGGTGTTGATCTCGCGGATCGCGCGTTCCTCGTCGGTGGAGTCCTTCTGCTCGACGATGCGCACGATATTGCCGGCGGCGTCGCGCACAATACGACCGTAGCCGGTGGGATCGGGCATTTCGACGGTCAGCACGCCCATGCGTTCGCCGCCGGCGGCCTGCACCAGGTGCTGGAGGGTGGCCGCAGACGTTAGCGGCACATCGCCGTAAAGTACCAGCGTGGGCTGGGCGTCATCGAGCAGCGGCAGCGCCTGCATGACGGCATGGCCGGTGCCCAGTTGCTGCGCCTGCTCGGCAAACGCGACATCGTCAGCCGCCACGGCGTCGCGCACGTGTTCGGCACCGTGGCCTACCACGACCACCAGCCGCGAAGGCGACAGCGTACGGGCGGTGTCGAGCACATGAGACAGCATGGGCCGACCGGCAACCGGGTGCAGTACCTTGGGCAGCGCGGAGTTCATGCGCTTGCCCATCCCCGCGGCAAGAATGACGATATTCACAAGGAGGTTCCTAAGTGAGTGTGTCTGAGAAAAAGCTGAAAAATCCGAGCCTGGGAACAATGGGGCTGATGCGGCTGAACCGTTGCCAGGACTGGGCTGGCGGGCGATCTGCGGGCCCCGGAAACATGCGCGCCGATTCTAGCACGCGCCCTTTGCCAGGACCGGGTCGATCACTTGGCGTTACCGTTGTTCACATTTGGACACGCCGCGTTTTTGCATGGTTTGCAGCATTTACCATCATTTTGGCGTTGGGCGGATGCAACGCCATGAAACTGGGCTACCAGCAGGGCGACAAACTGGCCTACTGGTGGGTAGACCGTTATGTCGACGTTTCCGACGACCAGGAGCCGCCCACCAAGGAAGCGATTGCCCGCTTTTTCAGCTGGCACCGCCGGGCCCAGCTACCCGAGATCGAAAAGGTCCTGACCCGCGTGAAGGGCGAAGTCGCCGGCCCGGTCGACGCCGCAATGATCCGCCAGGTGCAGCAGGACACGAACCGGTTGGGGCGCCAGGCCTTCGACAACGCCGTTCCCGACATGGCCGACCTGATGCTGACACTGACGCCAGACCAGATCAAGCGTATGGAGGCCAAGTTTGCGGAAAGCAACGCCAAGTACCGCAAGGAATTCCTGAAGTCCGACCCCGAGGCCCGCACCGACGCGCGTTTCGACAAGATCATGGGCTACGCCAAGCTGGTATACGGAGGCTTTTCGGACGCGCAGCAGAAGGACATCCGGTCAGCCATGGGGCCGTACATGCAGGGCGCCGACGCGCGCTACGCGGAACGCGTCAAGCGGCAGCAGGAATGGGTGACCATTGCCCGCGAGGTGTCGACCAGCCATCCGCCCAAGCCCCAGGTAGAAGACATGCTGCGCAAGTACGCCGATCACTGGCAGCGGCCGTCAGCCGGCGAGCAACGCAGCACCTCGGCTGGCGTGGACCTGACCGTCAAGATCGCCAACCTGACCACGCCCGACCAGAAAGCCCATGCGGTCAAGCGCTTTGACGGATGGATCGACGATACGCGCTCGCTGATGCGCGGCGGCGGGGAGTCGTCTCAGGCGACGAAATAAGGCCCGATCGTCAGGCCGACTGCCCTGGCAGCTCGGTCTGTTCCGACGGCTTCTGCAGCTTGTCGAACCTGACGAATTCCATCCGGTTCGCATCGACATTGCCCGTGAACTGCAGCGCCTGCTGGCTGTAGGTGGTCTCACCGAACAGCGACGCCTCGTCAACCTTTGCCAGGCCGGTGGCCAGCCCAGTGAACGGGAACAGCTCGGTGTCCGCCAGGTGCGACGGCACCACGTTGCGCAGCGCCGCGAAGATATTGTCGGTGCGGCCCGGGTTCTCGCGTTCCCACTGCTGGATCATCTCGCTGACCTTCTTGCGCTGCAGGTTTTCCTGCGAGCCGCAGAGATTGCACGGAATGATCGGGAATTCCATCGCGCGTGCGTACGACGCGATGTCCTTTTCCGCGCAGTAGGCCAGCGGGCGGATCACGATGTGCTGGCCGTCGTCGGTCGCCAGCTTCGGCGGCATGGCCTTCATCTTGCCGCCAAAGAACATGTTCAGGAAGAACGTGTTCACGATGTCGTCGCGGTGGTGGCCCAGCGCGATCTTGTTCGCGCCCAGTTCCTTGGCCGTGCGGTAGATCACCCCCCGGCGCAGCCGCGAGCACAGCGAACACGTGGTCTTGCCCTCGGGCACCTTCTCCTTGACGATCGAGTAGGTGTCGGCCTCGACGATCACGTATTCCACGCCCAGCGACTTCAGGTACTCGGGCAGGATGTGCTCTGGGAACCCCGGCTGCTTCTGGTCCAGGTTCATCGCGATGAGCTTGAACTGCACCGGCGCTCGCTTCTGCAGCGCCATCAGCACCGACAGCATCGTGTACGAATCCTTGCCGCCACTCATGCACACGAGCACGGTGTCGCCGTCCTCGATCATGCCGAAGTCGTGGATGGCCTTGCCCGTCTGCGACTGCAGGCGGGTTTCCAGGCGATAGAAGTTCGCGGAGTGACTCATAAGACGTACCTGTAACGGACGCGGCGCTGAAAAATGGCCTGCCGCCCGAAAGAAATGCCGGAATTGACGGGGCAATATTCTACTGGACCGGTCTGACCGGCGTGCGCGCCCGCCGCCCGACCGTCTCAGCCCTGCTTGATATGGAATACCTCGACGCCGACCGAGTCGCAGTCCGGGTACACATCGGGCTTCTCGGTCGACACCCGCACGGCGCGCACCTTGGGATGCTGGAGCATGGAGCGCGCCACGTCGTCGCACAGCGTTTCCTGCAGGTGGATATGTCCCTGCGCCATGCGCGCGGCCACCGTGTTGCGCATGAAGTCGTAGTCGACCACTTCGTCGAGCTTGTCGGCCTGCGGCGTGGTCTCGGCCAGCGACACGAACAGGTCGATGTTCACGAGCACGCGCTGTTCGCCCTTTTTCTCGAATTCGTGCACGCCGATGTTGATCTGCACCTCGTAGTTGCGCAGGAACATGCGACGGCAGTCAAGCAGGCTGGGATGGGAAAGGGCGGCAAAGGTCATGGCGGAGTCAATCAAGTTACGGCTTTATTCAGTCAGGAACATCACGTCGCGGGCCAGCGGCATCAGGTGCTGGCCTCCGTCGACGTACAGCGTGGTGCCGGTCACGGCGTGCGCCACCGCAAGGTAGGCCACCGCCTTGGCGATATCGTCGGGCGTGCTCGACTTGCCCAGCGGCGTCATGCCGTGGGCCCGCACGAAGCCGGGGTCCGACTGGTCGCCGGACACCAGCGTGATGCCGGGCGCCACGCCGACCACGCGCAGGCGCGGCGCCAGCGCCTGGGCCAGTTGCACGGTGGCCGTCTGCAGCGCCGCCTTGGACAGCGTGTACGACAGGAAATCGGGGTTCAGGTTGTTGAGCTTCTGGTCCAGCAGGTTGATCACCACGCCACGCTGCTCGGTCTCGTTGCCATCGGCCCCAAGCGCCTTGTGCATCTCACGCGCCAGCAGCAGCGGCGCCGCCACGTTGGTGCGCATATGCGTGTCGAGCGACGCGTACGAGAAGCTCGTGGCCACGTCGTACTGGAACAGCGACGCGTTGTTGACCAGGCAGGCCGGCGCACCAAGCGCGGCCACGCATGCGGCAACCAGCTTGCTGGCGGCGGCTTCGTCGGCCAGGTCGGCCTGCAGCACGGCGGCACGGCGGCCCAGGCCGCGGATCTGCGTGGCCAGCGCCTCGGCTTCGTCGCGCGAGCGGTTGCAGTGGATGGCAACGTCCCAGCCCTGCGTGGCGAGCTCCAGCGCGATGGCACGGCCCAGGCGGCGCGCGCCACCGGTCACCAGCGCCACGCCGCGCGATTGGACGCCCACGGCGCCCTGAGTATTCGAATCTGGCATTGCTACAATTCGCGGTATGCAGAAAGTCGCTAGTCTACCCCTTCCCTCCCCGGATGCGCTCGGCGCCTCCAAGGCCCTGTCCACCGCCATTGCCGACGCCATTGCGGCCGCCGGCGGATGGATCGGCTTCGACCGCTTCATGTCGCTCGCGCTCTACGCCCCGCGCCTGGGCTACTACAGCGGCGGCGCCGCCAAGTTCGGGCGTGACGCCAACGACGGCAGCGACTTCATCACCGCCCCGGAACTGACGCCGTTCTTTGCGCGGACGCTGGCTCGCCAGTTCGCCCCGCTGATCGGCATGTCCCTGCCGCGCGTAATGGAATTCGGCGCCGGCACCGGCCGGCTGGCGGCCGACCTGCTGCTCGCGCTGGAAACCGAAGGCGCGCTGCCCGATACCTACAGCATCGTCGAACTGTCCGGCGAACTGCGCGCACGCCAGCAGGACACGCTGGCGCAGCGCGCGCCGCATCTGGCCAGCCGCGTGCAATGGCTCGACGCACTGCCCGATGCCTTCGAAGGCATCGTGGTCGGCAACGAGGTGCTGGATGCCATGCCGGTGCGGCTGTTCGCACGCATCGGCGGCCAGTGGCATGAACGCGGCGTGGCGCGCGATGGCGAAGCCTTCGCGTTCGAAGACCGTCCGCTCGATGCGGCGGCGATCCCCGCGCCATTGCTGGAGGTTCCGGGCGATCACGACGTGGTGACCGAAACCCATGCCGAGGCCGAGGGATTTACGCGCGCCGTCGGCGCCCTGCTGAAGCGCGGCGCGGCCTTCTTCATCGATTACGGCTTCCCGGCGGCGGAGTACTACCACGCGCAGCGCGTCGGCGGCACGCTGATGTGCCACTACCGCCATCATGCGCACCCCGACCCGTTCCTGTATCCGGGCCTGCAGGACATCACCGCCCACGTGAACTTCACCGGCATCGCCGAGGCGGCCGTCGATGCGGGGCTCACCGTCGCGGGCTTTGCCTCGCAGGCGCGCTTCCTGATGAATGCCGGCATCACTGAACTGATGATGTCGCTGGACCCGTCCGATGCGCGCAACTTCCTTCCGCAGGCCAACGCCGTGCAGAAGCTGCTCAGCGAAGCGGAAATGGGCGAAGTGTTCAAGGTCATCGCGCTGACGCGCGATCTCGACGATGCCTTGCCGCTGGACGGCTTCGCCCGTGGCGACCGCAGCTACGCACTCTGAGCCACCATCATGCTGCGCTGGACCTTTACCATCTTCCTCTGCGTGATCGTGCTCTCGGCGGCGTTGCCGTGGCTGCAGCGCATTGGCCTTGGGCGCTTGCCCGGGGACGTGCGATTCCGGTTGTTCGGGCGCGAATACGTGCTGCCGTTTGCGTCGACGATCCTGCTGTCGTTGGTGGCGCTCCTGATCGGCAAGTTTCTGTAGGCTCGCGTCGGCGGGGAACTACTCCGCCAGCCCGAGCCGCGCAGCCACCGCTGCCACGCGTGCCTTGTGCACGCGATCCTTGATCAGGTCCACTCGATCCGCGCAGGCTTTGGCGATGGCGCCAGCGTCTATCGATGCCGCCGCCTCGCGCGCCGCCAGCAGTCGTGCCGCCTGCGGATAGTCGCGATCCTCGAAACCCAGGCGGCCGCGCGCATCGGCCTCGCACGCCTGCAGGGCCTGGACGAACCGGTCGGGCTTGCGCAGCGCGTCGCTGCGCTCCACCAGCCGCGTCAACGCCGCCGCCCCGAATTCCGACGAGCGATGGATATTGCCGTGCTCGCGCGCCACCACCAACGCCAGCTCCCGGCAATCGTTGGGTACACGCAGCCGCTTGCAGACATCTTCCAGCAGGTCGACGCTGCGCTGCTCGTGGCCGATATGGCGCGGCAGCACGTCTTCGGGCGTGGTGCCCTTGCCCAGGTCATGGGTCAGCGCGGCAAAGCGCACCGGCAGCGCAAAGCCCTGCGCCGCGGCATAGTCGAGCACCATCATCACGTGCACGCCGGTATCCACCTCGGGATGGTAGTCGGCCCGTTGCGGCACGCCCCACAGGCGGTCCAGTTCCGGCAGCAGCCTGGCCAGCGCGCCGCACTCGCGCAGCACGTCGAACATGCGCGACGGCGTGGCTTCCATCAGCCCCCGTGCGATTTCCTGCCAGACGCGCTCGGGCACCAGTGCATCGACCTCGCCCATGTCCACCATCTTGCGCATCAGCGCGACGGTCTCGGGCGCCACCGAAAAATCATCGAAACGCGCCGCAAAGCGGGCCGCGCGCAGGATGCGCACCGGGTCTTCGGCAAACGCGTCCGACACATGGCGGAACAGCCGCGCCTGCAGGTCACGCTGCCCGCCGTACGGATCGACGATCTCGCCTACAAGGTTGTCGTGCTCGTCCACGGCCTGGGCCATCGCGTTGATGGTCAGGTCGCGCCGCACCAGGTCATCTTCCAGCGTGACATCGGGGCCGGTGTAGAACGCAAACCCCTTGTAGCCCACCGCCGTCTTGCGCTCGGTACGCGCCAGCGCGTACTCAGCCTTGGTGTGCGGATGCAGGAAAACCGGAAAGTCCTTGCCCACCGGCTTGTAGCCGGCGGCCTCCATCTGCTCGGGCGTGGCGCCCACCACCACGTAGTCGCGGTCCTGGCTGGGCTTGCCCAGCAACTGGTCCCGGATGGCCCCGCCGACGGCGTACACCTGCATAGTCAATCAGCCCGTGACGATGATGGCGTCGGCCCGGTCCGGCTGGGTCCGGTACGGTTCGTCTGCCGGCACGAAATCGCGTTCCTCGCGTGCGCCCGCCACCCATTCCTGCATCGCCGGCAACGCCAGCATGAAGTCGGCGTATTCCTTGGCCACTTCGGGCAGGTGCACGCCATACGTGGCAAAGCGGCTGACGACCGGCGCGTAGAACGCATCGGCAATCGTGAATTCGCCAAACAGGAACGGACCCTTGGCACCGAACCGCGCGCGCAGGTCGGTCCAGATCGCGGCAATGCGGTCGACGTCCTGTTGCACGGCCACGTTCCAGCCCAGGCCCGGCAGTACCGCCGTGGCATTCATCGGCATCTGGTTGCGCAGGTTGCCAAAGCCCGAGTGCATTTCGGCGCAGACCGAACGCGCGATGGCACGCGCGGCCACATCGGCCGGCCAGAGTTGCTTCTGCGGAAAGCGCTCGGCCACATATTCCGAGATCGACAGCGAATCCCACACGGTGACGTCGCCATCGACGAGCGCAGGCACTTTGCCGGCCGGCGAATACTGGGCAATCTCGGCGCCGAAGTCCTTGGTGAACAGGCGCAGCGGGATTTCCTCGAAGTCGATGCCGGCATGGCGCAGCAGCAGCCACGGACGCAGCGACCAGGACGAGTAGTTCTTGTTGCCGATGACGAGCTTCATCGTGAATTCCTTGGGGGCGGAAACGGGGGATGCGGGCGCCGACGCAGGATCAAGCGCCCCGAACCAGACATTCTATCGATCCAGCGCACGGCCTCCAAATGAAATGCGCTCGCGTGCCTGTGAGCGCCAGTCACATCGCCACGGCTGTGATCTCCGCGTCAGCGGTGCACGCTGCCGCGCATCGTCTGGAACACGGTATCGCGGTTGCGGCCGGCCAGCACATCGGTCATCACCGCTTCCAGGCTCACCGGGCGCACGCCCAGTTCGGCGGCCATCGGCTGGCCCAGCACGTTGTCGAGCCGCATGGAATCGAGGTTGTCGCGCGACAGCACCGTGCCTCCCGGCATGTGTTCGAGCACGGCCGCCTGCATGCGCGCCAGCGCGTCGGGCAGCGCGATGATCGGCCGTGGATGGCCCGATGCGATGCCGGCAAACTTGACCAGTTCCTCCAGCGTGTACACCTGCGGGCCGCCCAGCTCGTACGCCTGGCCGATGGTCGACGCATTGGCCATCGCATTGACGAACGCCTGCACCACATCCATCACGAACACGGGCTGGAAGCGCGCATGGGCGCAGGCCAGCGGCACCACGGGCGCCATCTGCTGCAACTGGGCGAACAGGTTCAGAAAATGATCGTCGGGGCCGAACACCACCGATGGCCGGAAGATGGTCCAGTCCAGCCCGCTTTCACGCACAAGGCGCTCGCCTTCGCCCTTGCTGCGCAGGTACATCGACGGCCCGTGCGGGTCCGCGCCCAGCGCGCTCATGTGAATCAGGCGGCGAACGCCGGTGCGGTTGCACGCCTCGACGAGCTGCCGGGGCAGGTCGACGTGCGCCGCCGCGAACTGCGGGCCATACGGGTCGGCGCGGTCGCCGTGCAGGATACCCACCAGGTTGACGACGATGCCGTCGACGCCCAGCGAGCCGATGGCGTCGTCCAGCACGGCCGCATCGGCCAGGCCAAGTTCGACCGTCTCCACACGCGGCAGCAGCAACAGGTGCTGGGCGTGCTCGACGTGGCGCGTGGCCACGACGATGCGCTCGGGCGCGATGGGACTATCGGGATTGGAGGCCGGCTCAAGCGGCGCGCCGGAGGCGGACGCCGCGCCGGCCAGGCGGGACACGAGGTGGCTGCCGATAAAGCCGGCGCCCCCGATGACTAGGACATTGCTGGACTGCATGGTGGGCTCCGTGACGTTTTGCGTGACGCTGCACCGATGCGCACGTCACGCCAGCCACGGAGCCACCGCCCGGGTCAGGGCAGGCTGGTCGTCGTGACCGAGGACGGAGCGACCACACCCAGCCGGTCTTTCAGCGACTGGGGACGGCCACTCATCAATGCAGCATAGTACGTAGCGTTGGAAAGCACATTCTTGACATAGACGCGCGTTTCCGTGAACGGGATCGTCTCTGCAAAGATCGCGCCTTCCACGGGCCGCGACAGGCTCGAACGCCACGATTTCGGGCGTCCCGGGCCAGCGTTGTACCCGGCCGACGCCAGCGTCCATGAACTGTCGAGGTCCGTCAGTACCATGCTCATGTAATTTGTACCGAGCAGGATATTGATGTTCGGGTCGCCCATCATCGTCGGCGAGAAGTCGGTCATGCCGATTTTCTTGGCCACGTACTTGGCCGTTGCCGGCATCACCTGCATCAGGCCATGCGCGCCCGCCGATGACCGCGCATTCATGATGAACCGCGATTCCTGGCGGATCAGCCCATACGCCCAGGCCATGTCCAGGCCCACGTCGTCAGTGGCGCGCTGCATGATGTCGCGATACGGCATCGGGAAGCGCTGGGCGAAATCGTGTTCGGCCTTCGTACGGTCCGACGTGTTCACGGTGCGATCCAGCAGCTCGATCTTGCGCGCATACTCGGCCGCGGCCAGCAGCTCGCGGTCGCTCATGCCGCGCAGTTCCCAGTTCCACTCGCGGTTGCCTTCGAAGCGCAGGTTCAGGTCATAGAACTTCTGCGCGCGCACGAAGCCCGGCCGCGTACGCATGGCCATGGCCTCGGCATCGCTGACCGTGGTACGTGCCGGCAGAGAGATGCGGTTGCCCAGTTCCTCGCTGGCCAGCTGGCCGTAGAAATTGAACTGGCCGGCAATCGACTGGAACTGCGCCTGCGCATCGGCGGTGCGGCCATCGGCCTTGAGTGCCCGGGCATACCAGTACGTCCAGGCCGGATCCTTGGCGCGCAGCTCGGCGCGCATCAGTTCCACCGACTGGCGCACCTGCTTCCAGTCACCCTGCCGCAGGGCCGCGCGTACGCGCCATTCCTGCGATTCGTCGGACAGCCACTGGTTGCCGCCGAGATCCATCTGGCGCCGGTAGTAGCCGGCGGCCTCGGGCAGCAGCTTCTTGGCGGCGAACTGGCCGATCACACCCCATGCCGAGCCCTGCTCGTCGCGCGACAGGTTGCCCACGACGGTCGACAGGTAGGCCGATGCCTGCGAGGGATCATTGCGCGCCATCTTGACGACGGTAGCCAGCGCATCGCTGTCCGCGCGTGCGTCGGGCACGGTCGCCGCGATCTTGGCGGCCAGCGTCGTGTAGTTCTGTTCCAGCGCCTGGCGTGCCTGGAAGGCCACGTCGCTGCGCTGGATCTGCTGGCTCTGCGCCAGGTAGCCGACCAGGTCCACGCAGGCGTCGCCGTAATAGCGCGGGTCCACCAGCACGGCGCGCGCCTCGGCCGCCACGTTCTGGCCCTTGAGTGCCTTCGACAGCAGCGCGTAGCACTCCACCTGCGTGTCGTCCTTCAGCACGAACTGCGGGTACTGGATGTCGAAATTGGCCCAGTCGCGCTTCTTGCCCAGCACCAGCAGCCAGTCGTTGCGCATGCGGTCGGCAATGGCCTCGCCCTGGTAGCGTTGCAGGAAGGCCGCCACCTCGGCATCGGGCGCGTCGATGCGTGCCTGGCCGCCGGTGTCGAACATCTGCGGCTTGATGCGGAAGTACTCGACGTACGACGGAATCGGATAGTCGACCAGCGTGGCCGAGATAGCGGCGGCGCGGTCAGGGTCGTTCTTGCGGGCCGCTTCGCGCAGCGCCACGAAGGCATCGTCCGGATTGGACGGGATCACGGTCTGCGCGGCCGGTTGCTGCGGCGCCGGGCGCACGGGCGCCGGTTTCTTCTGGGCAAAAGCCGGCGTGGCCAGCAGTGCGCCTGCGAATGCCAGCCATGCGATGCGGCCTGCGCTGCGCAGATATACTCCCTTCGGCATGCTTTGCTTATCCCTTATGTGGTCGCGCGTGCCCATGAAAAACAGGCACGCCAATATTCGTTTGTCTTTGAATGTCTGATCGCTGGCCATTATTGCACGCCATGCCACCTTCCCAAGCGCCGGACAACGGCCCGGACGCCCGCCAATTCCCCGCCAACGCCGACCGGCGCGCACTGCGCCGCGAACTGCTCGCCTTGCGTGCCGCGCTGCCCGGCCGCGCCGCTGCCGATGCCCGCATCCATGCCGCGCTGGCGCCGCTTCTCGACCGGCTCGGCGTGAGAAAACTGGGCTTCTACTGGCCGATCCAGCAGGAATTCGACGCTCGCGACACCGTGGCGCGCTGGCTGCACGGCATGCCCGGCCGCGTGGCCGCCCTGCCCGTGGTCGCCGCGCCGGGCACGCCACTCGATTTCCATCTCTGGACCCCCGACACGACGATGCGCGCCGGACATTACGGCATCCCGGTGCCGGATGGCACCGAGGCCGTGACACCCGACGCGCTGCTCATTCCCTGTGTCGGTTTCAGCGCCAACAAGTTCCGTCTGGGCTACGGCGGCGGCTTCTATGACCGCACGCTGGCCGCCCTGGCCCAGGCCGGCGCCACGCCGGTGGCCATCGGCATCGGCTTCGCGGCCTGCCAGATCCCGCTTGTTGCACAGATGCACGACCTGCCCATGGATTGGCTGGTGACGGAGAACGGGGTGATGTAATCTCCCGGAACCGTCCGGAGTGGCGGGACAAGAACAAACAACAAGAAAAGCAGGGGAACAAATGAGAATGACGGGTAGGGTCACGTGGGTCTTTGCGGCCGCCGTGCTGTTGTCCGGCTGCGCAGCCACCGGACCAAGCTTCCAGGAAATGGCATCGTCGATTCCGACGCTGGGCGGTGACGCCGGCCGGGTCTATTTCGTGCGCGATTTCACGCCGATCGGCATGGCCATCCAGCCGGAGTTGCGCGTGAACGATGAAGTGGTGGGCCGCAGTCGCCCCGGCGGCTTCTTCTATATCGACCGCAAGGCAGGCACCTACGTGGCGTCCGGCACGACCGAGGTGGACTCGGAATACACGTTCGACCTGAAGGCCGGCGAGACCCGGTATATCCGTACGTCGATCAGCATGGGCATCCTGGCCGGGCGCCTGAACTTCCAGGAAGAGCCCGCCGCCAATGGCAACGCGATGGTGGCCAAGCTGTCCTACACGGGGGATGCGCCTACGACCACTGGCGATATCCAGTCGGCGTCCACGTCCGGCACCGGCCGCGCGCGCGTTTCCACGTCGCCGGCAGCCACCGTCGCAACGTCCACGCCTACGTCGACTTCGGCGCCCGCCATCGCCGCACTGGCGCCGGCACCGGCACCCGCGAAGCCGGCTGCGGCGACCGTGGCAGCACGCCCGACCGATGCCGGCAAGGCCGTCACGCTCGACGACCTGCGCTACCTGCTCCCCACCCGTTGATACCTGCCGCCCCGCGCCTTGCCCGCACGGGCCGGCGCGCTGACGCCCCACGTTCACCGATGCTTCGTGCCAGCCCGAACCATGCGTAACCCTTACCTTAGCGCCAGCGTGGGCCTGATCGCCCTGAACGTCCTGCTTGCGTCCCCCGCCTTCGCCCTCGACACCGCCCAGATGCTCGCGAAAGTCTCGCCAAGCGTCTATACCGTGGCCACCTATGGGCCGCAGCGCGCGCCCCTGTCCACGGGCTCGGCGGTCGTCATCGGCCCGGGCCAGCTCGTCACCACCTGCCACGTGCTGGCAGGCGCGCGTTCGGTGACGATCCAGCGCGACAACATCAGCTACGGCGCCACGCTGGAAGCGCCCGACGTGGAACGCGACATCTGCCTGCTCAAGGTGGCCAACTTCAATGCGCCCGCCGCCACCGTTGCCGCCAGCGCGCCGGCCTTCGCCCAGCGCGTCTTCACCGGTGTCGCCACCGAGGACGGCCGCGTGTCGATGAACCAGGGCGCCGTGGCCGGCATGCGCGCCGGCGCCGACGGCGGTCTGGATCGCATCCAGGCATCGATCGCGCCCGCCGCCCAGATCGAAGGCGGCGGCCTGTTCGACGATAGCGGCCGGCTGGTTGGCGTGCTGACACGCGCCAGTGCCGGCGACACGCTGACCAGCGCCTTGCCTGCCGCATGGATCGCCTCGGCATCCACACGCAGTACGCGAGCGCTAGCCAGCTATACGCCGGGACCCGCACCCGTTGCCGCAACCGCGCCTGCATCGGCCGCCGCCCAGGCAACGGCGCCCAACGAGTCGCCCCGCGTCGGCGAGACGTGGCGCTACGAACTGACCGACAGGCTCACCGGCGTCAAGCGCGACGTGGTTTATCGGATCGATCGCATCGATGGCGACAAGGTCACCTTCAATCAGGGCGCCCGCGTGGAATCGCGCGACGGCCGCGTGCAGAAACTGAATACGTCCGTGGGCGGTGAGTTCGACGTGCTCAGCCCGCCAGGCGGCTGGGTACCGGAGAACGTCAAACCCGGCATGGTCTGGAAGTATTCGTACAAGGCGCCCGGCAGCGGCGCCGCGACGGAACTCGAAGGCCGCGTGACAGGGCAGAGCCCGATCCGCCTGCCGATGGGCGAGTTCCAGGCATTGCGTATCAGCTATGAAGGCATGCAGTTGCGGTCTTTCTACGCGGCCAGCGCCCTGGGGAGCCTTGTTGCCGTGCCGTACAAGATCGTCGTCTGGTACGTGCCGGACCTGCAGCGCGTGGTGAAGTTCGATGCCACGTTCATCCACAAGTACGACCGGCTGGACGAAAGCATGACGCTGGTCGAACATCGCTTCGACTAGTCCGCAGGTTCGTCCGGCTGCCCCAACAGTTCGTCGATCAGCTCGCGCATGCGCTTCCAGTGCGAGCCTTCCCAGAACACGCGGTGGCAGCGCGGGCACGTGACAAAGCGCTCGTGGCGCTCGAACACGCCGTCGGGCACATGGCCTTCGGCGTCGGCCTTGTCGATCCGGTGCAGCGGCACGTTGCAGGTCAGGCATAGCGCGAATGGCCGCGCGCTGCGCGCCAGGTCAAGCCGCGCGAATATCTCGCGCGCCTGCAACGACGACTTGATCGCCCGCACGTAGCAGCCGTGGGTGATCTCGCGCCGCTTCAGCAGTTCGCGGTCGCGCGTCAGCACCACGCGCTGCTCGGCGGCAGCAATGCGGGCAATCTCGCTGTCCTCGAAATGGTTGTCGTAGAGCGTGTCGAAACCGGTCATGCGCAGCAGGTGCGCCAGGCCGCCCAGATGGGCATCGGCGACAAACCGCATGGTGCGCAGCGGGTGCTCGCGCACACGCAGCAGTGGCGTGACGTCGAGCGCTTCGAACTTGGGATAGACGGCCACGCGGTCACCGTCCCGGACCACGCGCTCGAACGGCGACGATTCGCCATTCACGAGGATCAGATCCACCTCGGTGTGCGGCACGCCCAGCGACTCGATCATGTGCTTGACCGTGGCCGCGCGTGCGCAAGGGCACGACAGGTCCCGGCGGCGCTGCGATGGCGCCAGAAAGTCGTTCAGTTCCTCGTAGAAACGGAAAGTGGCGGTGACCATGGCGGCGAGTATGCCACCGTTGGGGCGGGGGGGGGGGCGCCGCTGGCTAATGCTGCCCTACTGTTTGCTCCCCTCTCCACTTGTTTCGCTCCCCTCTCCCGCATGGCGGGAGAGGGGTTGGGGGAGAGGGCAAGGCGGTTCAAATTGCGACCGCTTTCGGCAAGCAGAACCTAGTTGCCCTCACCCCCCCGCCCCTCTCCCGCGTTGCGGGAGAGGGGAGAAAAACCGAGGGGAGCAAGAAGACTTACAGCTTCAACCGCTGCCAGATCGCCTTGGTGGCTGCCGCCGTGTTCAACGTGTAGAAATGCAGCCCCGGCACACCCGCATCCAGCAGACGTTCACAGAGGCCCGTCACCACGTCCAGGCCGAACGCGCGGATCGATTCCTTGTCGTCGCCGAATGATTCGAGCCGCTTTGCCACCCAGCGCGGCACTTCCGAGCCACACATCTCCGAGAAGCGCATCAGTTGCGAGTAGTTGGTGATCGGCATGATGCCCGGCACGATCGGCACGTCCACGCCCTGCGCGCGCACGTCGTCCACAAAGCGGAAGTACGAGTCGGCGTTGAAGAAGTACTGCGTGATCGCCGAGTTGGCGCCGGCCTTCACCTTGCGGACGAAGTTGTCCAGGTCATGGCGCGGCGAGCGGGCCTGCGGGTGGTACTCGGGATAGGCCGCCACTTCGATGTTGAACCAGTCACCGGTCTCCGCGCGGATGAACTCGACCAGCTCGTTCGCATAGCGGAACTCGCCGATCTCGCCCATGCCCGACGGCATGTCGCCGCGCAGCGCCACGATATGGCGGATGCCGTTGTCGCGATAGGTCGTCAGGATGTCGCGGATGCTCTCGCGCGACGAGCCCACGCACGACAGGTGCGGCGCGGCCTCGATGCCCTCGCGCTGGATCTCCAGCACGGCGTCCAGCGTGCCCTGCTGCGTGGTGCCACCGGCGCCAAACGTCACCGAGATGTACTTGGGCTGCAGCGGCGCCAGCTGCGCGCGGGTATTGCGCAGCTTTTCCGCGCCCTCCGCCGTCTTGGGCGGGAAGAATTCAAAGCTGTAGTAGCGATCAGTCATGATTGGCACGCCGCGAGGGCGGCGCCCGGAATGTGGTCAGTCGCGCCTTTAGTCGCGCTCGCCCAGCAGCACGCTGGCAAGGATCGTCGAGATGACGCTATAGAGAATCGAACCCAGCAGCGCGGCGCCAAATCCCTGCACGACAAACCCTGACAGCAGGTTGCCGACAAACAGGAACAACAGCGCGTTGATGATGAAGATGAACAGGCCCAGCGTCAGCAGCGTGACCGGCAGGGTCAGGATCACCAGGATCGGCCGGATTAGCGTATTGACCAGGCCCAGCACCAGCGCGGCGATCATCGCCGACCCGAAACCGCGCAATTCGATGCCGCTGAGCAGGTAGCTCACCAGAAACAGCGAAGCAGCGTTGATGATCCAGACGGCCAACAGTCTCATTGGGACTCCCTTGTTCTCGGTTGGATAACATCAATCGGGGAGCGGCGGCCCGCCGTCTCCCCGGCCCCTCTCCCGCCGGGCGGGAAAGGGGGTGCTGGCCGATCAGTAGCGGTAGTGGTCGGCCTTGTACGGGCCTTCCTTCTGCACGCCGATGTAGGCGGCCTGCTGCTCAGTCAGTTCGGTCAGTTGCGCGTTGAGCTTCTTCAACTGCAGGCGGGCAACCTTCTCGTCCAGGTGCTTCGGCAGCGTGTACACGCCCACCGGGTACTTGCCGCTATCGCGCTCTTGCCACAGTTCGATCTGGGCGATCGTCTGGTTGGCGAACGAGCTGCTCATCACGTACGACGGGTGGCCCGTGGCGCAGCCCAGGTTCACCAGGCGGCCCTTGGCCAGGATGATGATCTTCTTGCCGTCGGGGAACTTGACGTGGTCGACCTGCGGCTTGATCTCGTCCCATTCGTACTTCTCGATCGACGCGATGTCGATCTCGTTGTCGAAGTGGCCGATGTTGCAGACGATGGCCTGGTCCTTCATCTTGGCCATGTGGTCATGCGTGATCACGTGGTAGTTGCCCGTGCAGGTCACGAAGATGTCGCCGTGCTCGGCGGCGTAGTCCATCGTCACCACGCGGTAGCCTTCCATGGCGGCCTGCAGCGCGCAGATCGGATCGATTTCGGTCACCCACACCTGGGCCGACAGTGCGCGCAGTGCCTGGGCGCTGCCCTTGCCCACGTCGCCGTAGCCAGCCACCACGGCAACCTTGCCGGCGATCATCACGTCGGTGGCACGCTTGATGCCGTCCACCAGCGATTCGCGGCAGCCGTACAGGTTGTCGAACTTGCTCTTGGTCACCGAGTCGTTCACGTTGATGGCCGGGAACTTGAGGTCGCCCTTTTGCGCCATCTGGTACAGGCGGTGCACGCCCGTGGTGGTTTCCTCGGTCACGCCGCGGATGGCCGCCAGGTTACGGCTGTACCACGTCGAATCCTTGGCCAGCTTTTCCTTGATGGCCGCGAACAGGAAGGTTTCTTCCTCGCTGGTCGGCTTGGCGATGATCGAGGCGTCCTTCTCGGCGCGGGCGCCCAGGTGCAGCAGCAGCGTGGCGTCGCCGCCGTCGTCCAGGATCATGTTCGGCGTGCCGCCGTCGGCCCAGTCGAAGATGCGGTGCGTGAAGTCCCAGTATTCCTGCAGCGACTCGCCCTTGAACGCGAACACCGGCGTGGCCGATGCGGCGATGGCGGCGGCGGCGTGGTCTTGGGTCGAGTAGATGTTGCACGAGGCCCAGCGCACGTCGGCGCCCAGTGCCTTCAGCGTTTCGATCAGCACGGCGGTCTGAATCGTCATGTGCAGCGAACCGGCGATGCGCGCGCCCTTGAGCGGCTGGGCAGCGGCGAATTCGTCGCGGATTGCCATCAGGCCCGGCATTTCGGTCTCGGCGATGGCGATTTCCTTGCGGCCCCAGCCGGCCAGGCCGATGTCGGCGATCAGGTAGTCTTGCTTGAGGTCAGTCACGGCGTTCATAGGTCACTCCGGGTGTAAGAGTGGTACGCGTGGGGACGGGAGGATATGTGGACCGCGCCATGCCGCCTCCAGTGAGGCCATGACGGGCAGACAGGTCGACTCGCGCCCCGTGCAAACCACGGAACAGCGAGCGCCGTTGAAACATTCCGAGCCTGGCGGATGGCAGTGCATCCGTTGCAACGCTCCTCGGGAGGGTAGGAGCATACCATCACTGGCACGCTCCCCCCTAAGAACCGTACGTGCGAGTTTCCCCGCATACGGCTCAAGCCCCTACTAAGTGTCGAAAAGATCAAACACCGGTTTCACAACGGTTTTTCCGTGATGGTGAACTTGGATGTGGCAGTTCGGGTGCAACAGTACGCGATTCCCTAGAGCATCGGACCCACCGTGAACACGATAGGTGATGTGATGGTCATCCCATCCGGTCTCTTTGGTTATTTTGCACTGACACACCGCACACAAGCCTCGCTGGGCCATATACAACTTGATCCACTGCTTTCGGTGCGCCATGTTTTCCAACAGACGTTCCTTGCGTAGATTTTCGCCGTACAGTTCCTGCGCAGGATCGAAGGGATTGTAGTCCCCCCGAACTTTCTTGTGTCGCCGAATGGGCGTGCTGACAAGCGAGTACAGCTCCTGCCAACGCGACTCCCCATCCCCCTCCACGACCTCGGTCCCAAACACCCAGTTTCGATCACCGAACGAAGCGAAGTACTTCTTTCGCACCCACTCGGCATTCTTCCCGCGATGTCGCCGCGTGGCCCACCAAAACAGGGCGCGGAAAATCTGGCGCTCCATCTTGTTGAACATTTCCTTGGCCACCACTGGGCTGTGATACTGCGCCCAGCCCCTCAGCATCGGGTTCAGCAGATGAATCAACACCTCCTGCTTTACCGTCTTGTTAGCACTGATGACCTCTTTTACCTTGCGATAGAACGCTTGCGCATTCTTCTTGCTCGGCTTGATGAGCAGCGTTCCCGAGTATTTCCGGAAATTCCACCCGAGGAAGTCAAAGCCGTCGGCCATGTTCACGATTCGCGTTTTCTCCGTGGATAGCGATAGTCCCCGGACTGCTAGGAACTGTTCCACCCACGGCTTCACTTCGCGCTCGAGTACTTCCGGCGTATTTCCGGTGATTACGAAGTCGTCCGCATACCGTATGACATTGACCTTCAGCCTTTTCGTGTTGTTGACCCCAAGTTTCGTTCGCAAGAACTCCACCAGTTGCCGTTCCAACCCGTTCAGCGCCACGTTTGCCAGGGTCGGGGAAATGATGCCCCCCTGTGGTGTCCCGGCGTTGGTCGCCTGAAACTGGCCCTGAAATACCACGCCAGCTTTCAACCATTTTCGCAGGATCGCTTTGTCCATCGGGACGTTGCTTTCCAGCCAGTCATGGCTGATATGGTCAAAGCACCCTTTGATATCTGCCTCCATCACCCATTGAGCCGAAGCCTTCTGGGATAGGGAGACAAATAGCTGGGACATGGCGTCCGCCGTGGAGCGATTAATCCGGAACCCGTAAGAGTTCGGATCGCTCGTCCCTTCGGACACCGGTTCCAGCGCCAGCAGATACAGCGCCTGCATGGCTCTGTCCAACATGGTCGGGATACCCAGAGGGCGTTCCTTTCCGTTGGCCTTGGGGATGTACACCCGCCTTAACGGCAGCGGACGATATCTCCGGCGCTTCAACCGTCCGATGGCAAGCCACCGGACTTCAGGCGAGTCCCAGCGTTCGCGGTCCACACCTGCTGTCCGCTTACCTTGGTTCTCCGTCACCCGTCTTACCGCCGATGCTTTGGCCGAAAACGAGCGGGTCAGCGTCCGTTGCAGGGCCTTCACCCTGCGCCAGTTGCCTTCCTGTGTTGCCTTCGCAATTCGAATCTGCATTCCCCTGACGTTCCGTTCCACGCGGCGCCAATCAATATCGCCCCATTTCTGCGGATTGCCGGAAAGCGCAGACCTGACCTCGCGGTCGGGTTCTTCCATGCTGCTCTCCTATCTGAAAGATCGAACGGTCCCCAGATGCGAGAGCACGGTTTTCTCCCTTGCGGGAGAAAAACTGCGCTCCCGCAGGGGATCATTCATTCCGTGTCCGACGACTTGCGTCATCTTTCACGGCAGGTTGTATAGAGGTCAAACAGCCGTCTTGCGACGAGTGGACCAGTTGGAAGTCTGCCCGCTTTCGCGTGGGGAACGAGCCCCTATCCGGACCATTACAGCCCAGCATTCGCTTTTTCCAACCTCCCATACCCGCACAGCCAACAGCGTTCCTTACGGTTCGCCTGCCAGAGCCACACGCACTCCGGCAGCCATACGGGCTTACCACGTTCCCTACGCGTTACACGACCGGGTTAGGGCCTGCCTCTTCACCGGTGGTCTGATGACGACGTATCCCAACCACTCAGTGGGATAACCGACCACGCACCTTTTGGTTGATGCCGCTCAGCAGCTTAGGCATCGTAATACTCACGGTGTTTATCAGCAGTTCACATATGTTGCCCATACCGGCCAGCCTAGCTCCTCAACCCCATTGCTGCTCGGAGTCTCTGCCCACTTGCCTCGCGGCTGGTGGAACACCCAAATTTCGGGGGCTACGTTGTCAGGAGAGCTTCGCACCCCACCGTTACCGGTGACACACGTCTCCCTAGGCTACTGCTAGTCGCATAGCAGGTTCACTGTCCGAGGTGCCTCACGGCATTACTCGGGTCGAACCATAACGCATAGAGCTTTACGCTCCTGGACCTCTTTGGATTTGCATGTGCTCCTGTGCAAGCGAGCGCCTGACGAATGGCAAGCCATCCGTCCCGTCGGCATAGTGATTGAGCGCCGCCATAAATGGGACGCGCAAAGGGAATCCGCCAAAGGCGGTTTCCCCGCCTTTGGGCAGTGGCTGAATGAACATTCAGCAGATAAGCAGGCCATCTGTGAGACCGGTGAAGCTGGTCCCTGATGACAATGGACATTTCGGCCGGAGCCTACTTCGTCAAATCACATATGTGTCGGTTTGATACAACGGTCGCCAGAGGCTCTCATCGTATTCCGACTAAGGTCGATGCCCGTTTGGGACTTTACTTGACACAAGACCCATTCCCTACTGCGAATCGGTCCACCGCCGTTTCATGTGCCGAGCAGCGGTTTCCTAAGGGCTGCCCCAAGAGGCCATGCTTAGGCGCCTTTCCCAACTATGTCCAAGGATTCAGGCTATCCAAGGTCTGGGGGTTCAGGTTATTTTAAGAGGGCCTGTCCCTCTACACGGAGCGTGCCGTGTCGCACGAGTGGCGGTATTGTAGCGTGCCTGTCCGTCACCAGCGGACAGAATCTCCATATTTTCTCCAGTTTTTCCGACCCGACCGCACCACCTGCACATGCTCCTCACGCCACCCCGCACCCTGACCATCGCCGGCTCCGACTCCGGCGGCGGCGCCGGCATCCAGGCGGATCTCAAGACTTTTGCCGCGCTCGGCTGCTTTGGCATGAGCGCGATCACGGCCATCACGGCCCAGAACACGCTGGGCGTGACCGGCGTGCACGCCATTCCGGCCGACATGGTGGAAGCCCAGATCGACGCGGTGGCCAGCGACATTGGCGTGGATGCGGCCAAGACCGGCATGCTCGGCACGGCCGCCATCGTCGAGGCCGTGGCCGGCGCGGTGGACCGCCACGGTATCCGCCAACTGGTGGTGGACCCGGTCATGATTTCCACGTCCGGCGCCACGCTGTCCGACGACGCCACGAGCCAGGCCATGGTCAGGCTGCTGTTTCCGCGCGCCGTGCTGGTCACGCCTAACCTGCCCGAAGCCTCGTACCTGCTGGGCCGCCGCATCACGCGCCGCGCGGAGATGGAGGCCGCCGCCAGCGACCTGCTGGCCATGGGTTGCCAAGCCGTGCTGCTCAAGGGCGGCCACCTGGAGGACGACGGCCCCGACGCCACCGGCCTGGACGACCTGCTGATGCTGGCCGACGGCACGGTGCGCGTCTACACGCATCCGCGCATCGACACGCCCAACCTGCACGGCACGGGCTGCACGCTGGCCGCCGCCATCGCGTCCGGACTGGCGCGCGGCGACGCGCTGCCCGACGCCGTCAGCGCCGCGCTGGACTTCGTGGCGCAGGCCATCGCATCCGGCGCGCACTTGCGCCTGGGCACCGGCAACGGCCCGCTCAACCACGGCTTCGCGCCACGCCAACTGGGCTGAATCAAGATGGAAATGCTGAAGAACATCGACCTGCGCCACGACGACGCTGCGCGCTGGTATGTGAAGGACGAAACCGTGCAGGTCGAATTCGCCGCCGAGGCGGGCGAGCTGATCAGCCGCGAAGGGCCGAACCGGTACCGGCGCGACGACGCCATCGTGACCGGCGCCACCGGCGACCGCTGGGTGGTGTCGCGCGAGCGGTTCGATTCGCGCTACGTGGCAGCGGGACCCCACGCGCATGGCCAGTCCGGCGCCTATCGCAACCAGCCCGTGCCGGTGCTGGTCAAGGAAATGGCCCAGGCGTTCGCCATCGAGCGTTCGGCCGGCGGCGACGTGCTGACCGGCAAGCCCGGAGACTGGCTGATGCAATACGCGCCCGGCGACTATGGCATCACCGAGCGCGCAAGGTTTATGGCGGTCTACCGCCCGGCGGAGTAAGCCGCGGCTTAGTTGCCGCCGGCCAGCTGCACCAGCTTGAACGACGCGCGGGCCACGCAGCAGACGGTGCCCGATGCGTCGCGGGCCTCGCCCTCGCAGAAGGCAATCTTGGCGCCCCGGCGCAGGATGCGCGCCTCGAACGTCAGCTCGCCACGGGCGGCGGCCAGGAAATGCGTGGACATGTCGATCGTGATCACGCCCACGTCCAGCGGCGCATGCGACCGCGCCGCGCCGCTCAGCGTGAAATCGAGTACCGCCATCAGCGTGCCGCCGTGCACATCGCCCCGGCTGTTCACCACATTCGGGCTGGCCGGCAGGCGCGTGCGGCACAGGCCCTCTTCCATATACACCGGCTGCAGGCCCAGCAGGCGCATCAGCGGAATCTCGATACCGAAATAGGGCTTGTCAGGGGTGCCTGGGGCGGCGGGGATGATCTCGTTCACTGCTGTTTCCTCTCGTGCGGGTTCCGTATGGCGGAACCTCGATCCTTTTTCCGTTGGAATCGAGAGGATATGCGCAAATGGTTGAAGGCTGCCAGAAGGGTGGCCGGTCAGCGCCCAAAGGATCGGGGGGGTCTGTTCTGCGTTGTCTTGGCTCCCCTCTCCCACGTCGTGGGAGAGGGGTTGGGGGTCAGCGGTTCAATCGATGACGGGTCGCAATTTGAGCCGCAATGCCCTCACCCCCAGCCCCTCTCCCGCCGTGCGGGAGAGGGGAGCAAAAAAATTTCAGCCAAACAGCGCATTCAGCCCAGCCACCGCCGCCGGCACGTCGTCGGCTTCGGTAATCGCCCGCACCACGGCCGCGCTGCCTACGCCAATGCCCAGCACTTCCTGCATGTTGCCGGCGTTGACGCCGCCAATGCCCACCAGCGACGGAATCACCGGTTTCATCAGCTTTACGTACGACTGGAAGCGGCCCATGCCCTGCGGCTGGGTCGGCATGACCTTGGTCGTGGTCGGGAAGATCGCGCCCAGCGCCAGGTAGCTGGGGCGGATCGCCGCCACGCGCAGCATTTCCGCGTAGCCGTGCGTCGACACGCCCAGGCGCAGACCCGATGCACGGATGGCGTCGAGGTCGGCTTCGTCCAGGTCTTCCTGGCCCAGGTGGATGCCGTAGATGCCGCTGTCGCCACCGCAGGCTGCGTGGTGGTCGATGGCCACGCGCCAGTGGTCGTTGATGAACAGGCGCGACTTCGAGCCCTTGGCCGCCGCTGCTGCCCTGGCCACCTCGGCCTTCACTGCGGCGGCGTCGTCGGACTTGAAGCGTAGTTGCACGGTGGGCACCTGCAGCGGCACAAGCGTTTCGATCCAGTCGGCGCTGGGCATCACCGCGTACAGGCCCAGGTCGGGCGGGCACGGCGCAAAGGCCGGCGCGGGCTGCTCGGGCGACACCAGTGCGGCGTGGCGCACGCGCGGAAAGCGTGCGAAGTCGGTTGGCCACGCGGTGCTGCCCGGCGCCCAGGCGCGGGCGATGCACAGCGCGTCGTGCGCCGGAAAGTGCAGCGACAACGCGGCCGTCAGCACCGCCACGAACGCCGGCCCATGCGCGGTATCGCCATCGGCCTGCGAATCGAGCACCCAGGTGCCCATCGGCGAGTGCACGGTGTCGATCCAGCGGCCGCCTTCGCGCTCCGATCCGATCAGCACCGCCTTGCCCGCCGCCACCCGGGCGACGATGTCATTGGCGATGGCGTCGGCCGGCTCGCCATCGCACAGCACCACGTCGTGCGCACCCAGCGTGACCGGCGCATTGGCCAGCGGCCACACGTGCCACGGGGCTTCGACGTGGCCGAACATGGCGGCAAAGCGCTTCATCAGGTCTTCGAACATTGCGGCGTCCATGGCCGCAGCTACGCCGGGGCGCGTCATGCGCGGCTCTCCGCGCCTTCGGCGTGCCAGAACGGCATGCCCACCACCGGCGTGCTGGCCTGCGCCACCTCGCGCTCGGGCATCGGCCCGGCCAGGTAGGCGGTGCGGCCCGCGTCCACGGCCAGCGCGAATGCGCGGGCCATGTTCACCGGATACGCGGCCTGCGCCACGGCGGTATTAAGCAGCACGCCGTCGTAGCCCCACTCCAGCACCTGCGCCGCGTGCGACGGCAGGCCCAGGCCGGCGTCGACGATCAGCGGCGTATCGGGCAGGCGGTCGCGCAGCGTGCGCATGGCATGCGGATTCACCGCGCCACGGCCCGTGCCGATCGGCGCGGCCCACGGCATCAGCGCCTGGCAGCCCACGTCGAGCAGGCGGCGACACAGCACCAGGTCCTCGGTGCAATACGGCAGCACCTTGAACCCTTCCTTGATCAGCGTTTCGGCCACGGCGGGCAGGTTCAGCGTGTCGGGCTGCAGCGTGTAGTCGTCGCCGATCAGTTCAAGCTTGATCCAGTCGGTCTCGAAGACTTCGCGCGCCATCATCGCCGTGGTGATGACTTCCTGCGCCGTGAAGCAGCCGGCGGTGTTGGGCAGCACCGGCACGCCCAGCGTGCGCAGCATCTGCCAGAACGTATCGCCGCCCAGCGTCTGGCCATCGCCCTGGCCAACGGCGGTCTGGCGGCGCAGCGCCACGGTGATCATGGCGGGGCGCGAAGCCTCCACGGCGGCCTGCAGCGTGGCCGGCGACGGATAGCGCGCCGTGCCCAGCAGCAGGCGCGAGTCGAACGACTCCCCGTACAGGACGAACGGATCGCGCAGCGTTTCAGTAGGTTCGAAGGTCATGGTGGCTTAGCCTCCCGTCACGGGTTGCACGAGGTCGATCTGGTCGCCCGCGTTGAGCGACCGGGCCGCATGCGCGGCACGCGGCACGAACTGGCCGTTCACCGCCGCCGCAAAGGGCGGGGCGATGTCCGCGGCTGTCACGGCGTCCGCCAGCGTGGCGGCGTCGGGCAGCTCCAGCGGTTGGCCATTGAGCAGGATTTGCATGTTGGTTGACTGGTTAATGCAGCGTGCCGCCGGCATCGGACAACACGTTGCTCGACATCTGGGCGGGCTCGCACACGGACTCGATCATGCCGGGCCAGCGCAGCGCGGCAGGCACCGCATGCGCGGCCGGGTCGCCGTCGAGCATCGCGCGCACCACGTGGCATGCGGCCTCGGTCACGGCCGGGGCAATCAGCCAGCCGTGCCGGTACAGCCCGTTCACGCGCACCACGCGCGACGGCTGGTCCACGCGGATGGCGGGCAGGTGATCGGGGCGCGTCGGGCGGCGCTGCACGTTCAATTCCAGCACGCGCGCCTCGCCAAATGCCGGGTGCAGCGAGTGCGCGGCCGACAGCAGTTCCAGCGCCGAACGCACGCTCATCGGCGAATCGTCCTCGCTTTCGATTTCGGTAGCGCCGATCACGTACAGGTCGTTCGGCTTCGGCGCGATGTAAATGGGGTAGCGCGGATGCAGCAGGCGCACCGGCCGGTGCAGCTTCACGTCGGGCGCATGCACGCGCACCACCTCGCCGCGCAGGCCGCGCAGTCCCGGCAGCGCCTGGCCCTGTGCCCCGGCGGGGTTGGTCCATGCCGCACGGGCGCCCAGGCCGCGGCAATCGAGCACCACGCCGGCACGGATGCCCAGCGCGGGCAAGGCGTCGGCATCGATCTCGCCGGCTTCCCACACGCAATGCAGCCCTTCCTCGACGGCACACGCCAGCAGCGCGCGCATGGCGCCACGGTTGTCGAGCTGCCCTTCGCCCTGCAGCAGCAGGCCCTGCGGGAAGCGGCCGGCCAGCGCGGGCTCGATCTGCCCCACGCCGTTGCCGTCGAGCGCGCGCAGGCGCTGCTGCACCAGTTCGGGCGGCGCCACCGCGCGCATGCGGCCGGTGAACAGCGATACCTCGCTGCGATCGCGCGCGTGCCAAACCACCAGCGTGCCGTCTTCCTGGAAGAACACGGGTTGAGGCAATTCCTGGATCCACGTGCGCCACAGGTCGACGCTGGCAATGCCAAGGTCGACGATGCGCCGTTCGGCAATCGCCGATTCGGCCAGCGGCGCCAGCATGGCCGCCGCCACATGGGCGGCCGAGCCACTGCCGTCGGGGCCGCCACGCTCCACCAGCGCCACGCGGGCGCCTGCGCGCACGAGTTGCCAGGCAGATAAACGCCCGGCCAGGCCGGCGCCGAGGATGGCGACATCGAAGGACTGTACTGCTGTCATGAGCTTGTATGCCGGCGGCGCTGGCTGTTGCGTTGCGCCGACCGGCCTCCGGTTGGGTGAATTCCGCCGCGCCGCGTGGGGGCGCCGCGCGCGGGACTCTGGGTACTACGGTAATGCCGGGCGGCGCCGCCAGGGCGCGCGCCCGTCCTGCAAGACTACGCGTCAGGAATAGATCTTGGCGCCCGACTTCACGAACTCGATCGACTTCTCTTCCATGCCGCGTTGCGCTGCCGGCAGCGACGCCGCGTAGTCGCGCACTTCCTGCGTGATCTTCATCGAGCAGAACTTCGGCCCGCACATCGAGCAGAAGTGGGCGATCTTCGCGCCTTCGGCCGGCAGCGTCGCGTCGTGGAACGAGCGTGCGCGTTCCGGGTCCAGGCCCAGGTTGAACTGGTCTTCCCAGCGGAACTCGAAGCGTGCCTTGGACAGCGCATTATCGCGCAGCTGCGCACCCGGCCAGCCCTTGGCAAGGTCGGCCGCATGGGCGGCGATCTTGTACGTGATGATGCCTTCGCGCACGTCTTCCTTGTCCGGCAGCCCCAGGTGCTCCTTCGGCGTGACGTAGCACAGCATGGCCGTGCCCATCCAGCCGATGTTAGCCGCACCGATGCCGCTGGTGATGTGGTCGTAGCCCGGCGCAATGTCGGTCACCAGCGGTCCCAGCGTGTAGAACGGCGCTTCGTAGCAGTGCTTCAGCTCTTCGTCCATGTTGGCCTGGATGCGCTGCAGCGGCACGTGGCCCGGGCCTTCGATCATCACCTGCACGTCGTGCTCCCACGCCTTGGCGGTCAGCTCGCCCAGCGTGCGCAGTTCGCCGAACTGTGCGTCGTCGTTCGAATCGGCGATGCAACCCGGACGCAGACCATCACCCAAGCTGAACGACACGTCGTACGCCTTCATGATTTCGCAGATCTCGTCGAAATGCGTGTACAGGAAGTTTTCCTTGTGATGCGCCAGGCACCACTTGGCCATGATCGAGCCGCCGCGCGACACGATGCCGGTCACGCGGTCGGCCGTCATCGGCACGTAGCGCAGCAGCACGCCGGCGTGGATCGTGAAGTAGTCCACGCCCTGCTCGGCCTGCTCAATCAGCGTGTCGCGGAACATTTCCCACGTCAGGTCCTCGGCGATGCCGCCGGTCTTGTCCAGGGCCTGGTAGATCGGCACGGTGCCGATGGGCACCGGCGAATTGCGCAGGATCCATTCACGCGTTTCGTGGATGTGCTTGCCGGTGGACAGGTCCATGATGGTGTCGGCGCCCCAGCGGATCGACCACACCATCTTTTCCACTTCCTCGGCCAGCGACGACGTCACCGCCGAATTGCCCAGGTTGCCGTTGATCTTCACGCGGAAGTTGCGGCCGATGGCCATCGGTTCCAGTTCCGTGTGGTTGATGTTGGCGGGGATGATCGCGCGGCCAGCGGCGATTTCGCGGCGCACGAACTCGGGCGTCATGTCTTCCGGACGCAGCGGCAGCGCGGCGCCCAGGGCGTTGCCCGGATGCTGGCGCAGCAGCGCCTTGTACTCGGGCTTGTCGTACAGCGCCTGCAGGTTCAGCGATTCGCGCAGCGCCACGTATTCCATCTCGGGCGTGATGATGCCCTTGCGTGCGTAGTGCATCTGCGACACATTCGCGCCGGCCTTGGCGCGGCGCGGGTTCGTCAGTTGCGCGAAACGCAAGTGTGCCGTGGCCGGGTCATTGGCACGGGCCAGGCCGTATTCCGACGACAGGCCGGACAGCACCTCGGTGTCGTTGCGCTCCTCGATCCACTTGGCGCGCACGGCCGGCAGACCGGCCTTCAGGTCGATATGCACGTCGGGGTCGCTGTACGGGCCCGAGGTGTCGTAGACCGGGATCGGCGGATTCGCCATCTCGCCCTTGTCGGTGCGGGTGGCGGTCTGCAGGATCGTGCGCAGCGGCACGCGGATGTCCGGGCGGCTGCCGGTCAGGTAGGTCTTGCTGGAAGCCGGGTAGGCGAATTTCTGGTCGAGATCGCTTTCCAGCGACTCAAACGATGCGGCGGGGGCAGTACGGGCCATGGGTGTCGTCCTCTCTCTTGCGGGGATGGACGAAACCAGGAGCCCTGTGAGCCGGCCAGCGGCATGGCCGGAGGCGGCGTCCCGTTGCGGAAAAAACGGAGTTTCCGCGGGACAAGAGGCAAATCGGTTCTGTTGAAACTTCCCACGCCGGTACTAGCCGGATCGGGTTCGAAGGGACTCTCTCAGCTCGCCCGGCCCATCCGGACGGCACCCCTGTTTCATCCAACGGGGTGAATTTAAGCACAAGCGCCGGCCCCGCGCCACCCGAAATTCTGTTGCGTCTGTCGTGCGTCACGGTAGCGGAATCATGGTGCCATGCAGCACGACTCGCACTGACGATCGACGATGCGACCGGCCTCCGCAGCCAGTTTGCAGGCGATCTGCGCCGGTCTTTGCGGGGATGTTTGCGCGGGTATTGCGAACGGAAAAGTTGCCGTACCATGCCCTCAACCCACCGAAGTGCCGACACGCATTGCCGCCTCAGGAGATGCCATGACCGCCACATCCGCCGCCGACGTCGACAGCGCGCAAACCCATCAGGTCTTCAACCAGGTGCCCGACCTGGCCCACTACAACCTGTTCGCGTCGGACCCCACCCTGCGCGCCGCACTGGACCGGGCGGGCAGCGGCTGGCATGCAGAAGCGCTCACCGCCTATGGCGCGCGGCTGGGCGACCCCGAGGTGCAGGGCTGGGCCGCCGACGCCAACCGGCTGACCCCGGAGCTGCACGCGTACAGCCGCACGGGCGAGCGCATCGACGAGGTGCGGTTCCATCCCGCCTGGCACCAGTTGCTGGCGCTGCTGCGCAGCCAGCAGTTGCAGGCCCTGCCCTTCGCGCAACCGCGCACCGGCGCGTGGGCCGCGCGCACGGCCGGCTATTTCCTGCAGGCCCAGGTGGAATCGGGGTCGCTGTGCCCCACGACGATGACGTTCGCCAGCATTCCGGTGCTTTCCAAGGAACCGGCGCTGTTCCGCGATCTGGAGCCGCGCCTGTTCTCGACCGGGCACGATGCACGCGACCTGCCGTGGCGCGACAAGACCGCCGTGATGATCGGCATGGGCATGACCGAGAAACAGGGCGGGTCGGACGTGCGCGCCAACACCACGGTGGCCGTTCCGGCTCGCGGCGAGGGGCGCGGCGCCGAATACCTGCTGACCGGCCACAAGTGGTTTTTCTCGGCGCCGATGTGCGACGCGCACCTGGTGGTGGCGCGCATGGGCGCCGTGGACGGCCCGCTGTCGTGCTTCTTCGTGCCGCGCTTCCGCGACGACGGCAGCAAGAACCCGATCCTGATCCAGCGACTCAAGGACAAGCTCGGCAACCGCTCCAATTCCAGTAGCGAAGTGGAATTCCGGGGCGCCACCGGCATCCTGATCGGCGAGGAAGGCCGCGGCATTCCCACCATCATCGAGATGGCCACCAACACGCGGCTCGACTGCGTGATCGGCAGCGCGGCGCTGCTGCGCGCCGGACTGGTGCAGGCGCTGCATCACGCGCGCCATCGCATGGCATTCGGCCGCCTGCTGGCCGACCAGCCGCTCATGCGCAACGTGCTGGCCGACCTGGCGCTGGAATCCGAAGCGGCCACGCAGATGATGATGGCGTTGGCCCACGCGTTCGAACACGCCGACGACGATCCGCAGGCCGCCGCCTGGAAGCGCGTGATGACGCCGGCCGCCAAGTTCTGGATCTGCAAACGTGCGCTGGAAACCACTGGCGAGGCGATGGAAGTGTGGGGTGGCAATGGCTACGTCGAGGAAGGCCCGATGGCGCGGCTGTATCGCGAG
Organism: Cupriavidus pauculus; assembly: GCF_022179805.1. Classification (GTDB taxonomy): domain Bacteria; phylum Pseudomonadota; class Gammaproteobacteria; order Burkholderiales; family Burkholderiaceae; genus Cupriavidus; species Cupriavidus pauculus_E. The sequence continues at coordinate 196,453 of NZ_BPUO01000007.1, forward strand.
GCGCCGGTCAATTCCATCTGGGAAGGGTCCGGCAACATCATGTGCCTGGATGTGCTGCGTGCATTACAACGCAATCCGGACGATGGCGCGCGCATCCTGCAGGACCTGGCGCGGCTGTCCAATGGCCATGCTGCCGTGCGTGCCGAACTGGCCTCCCTGCAGGCCATGCTGCACGGCCCGGCCGATGCGCTAGAAGCCAGCGCGCGACGCTTTGCACAGGGTCTGGTCCTGACCGCCCAGGCGGCGCTGATGATTGCCCATGCCAACCCCGAGTCGGCGGAGCATTTTGTCGCGAGCCGGCTGGGCCGTCAGCACGGACGTGTCTTCGGCACGCTGGATGCCGATAGCGTCACTCTTGGCCGAATAGCCGCGCGATCCTGGCCGGCCTGATACGCATAGTGTGCGGACATCGCACACTGCGTGCTGCGCCGCGGCATCCCCACCTTCAGGGGATAGGTGGTGCGCCGTAAACGTTGTGGCGACGGGCTGTATGGCCCGCCAGCGAAAGCCATCCAAGTCGTCACAACGGACGGTCCACGCCAAGTAACGTGGCCGCCAAGCCACCCATGAATATCAGCAAACGTCTGCTTCTTACTCTGTCCCTCGCATTGATCGCTCTTCTCTTCGTTGGCCTGGGCGGTATCTGGCAACTGTCCAAGGCGGAAGACCGGTTCGAATACTTCAATGACAACACGCTGGCCAGCGTGCGCGACCTCAACACCGCCAGCAACGCGTTCGCCATGACGCGCGTGGCGCTGTATCGCCACGCCCTGGCCGAAGACAAGGCCGCCCAGGCCGAGGCCGATGCGGCGCTGGAAAAGTCGATCAAGCGCTTTGACGACCTGATGGCCAAGTACGAGCGTGAAGACATCTCCGACGATACCGACCGCAAGCTGCTCGAAGCCGATCGCGCGACGGCCCAGCGCTTCCGCGAACTGGTGCCCGCCTTCCTGGAGCGCTCGCGCGCCGACGACCGGGCGACCACGCAGCAGATGCTGTCGTCGGGCGATCTCAACAAGGCTTCCAGCGCGGTGCGCAAGGCCCTGGACGAGCACCTCGAATACAACACGAAGCTCGGCGAACAGGCCGTGGCCTTCAACAAGGGCGAGTACCACACGTCCGTGCGCGTCTTCACGATCGCGATCGTGATCGCCGTGGCCATGACTGCTTTCCTGGCCTTCGGCCTGTACCGCCGCATCCGCGTCAGCCTCGACGAGATCCAGGGCACGCTGGAGCACGTGAGCAAGACGCTCGACCTGGACCATCGCGCCCCGGTGGATCGCCTGGACGAAATCGGCCTGACCGCGCAATCGTTCAACGCGCTGATCGAACGCGTGGCGGGCACGCTGCGCGAGGTGCGCCGCTCGACCGATTCGGTCAGCGTGGCCGCCGCGCAGATCGCCGCCGGCAACGTCGACCTGTCGTCGCGTACCGAGGAACAGGCCGCGTCGCTGGAAGAAACCGCGTCGAGCATGGAACAGCTCACCGCCACGGTGCGCCAGAACGCCGAGAACGCCCGCCAGGCGTCGTCGCTGGCATCGAACGCCGCCGTGGTGGCCGACGAAGGCAATCAGTCGGTGCAGCAGATGGTGGGCACGATGGGCGCCATCAGCACCAGCTCGGAACGCATTGCCGAAATCACGAACCTGATCGAGGGCATTGCCTTCCAGACCAACATTCTGGCGCTGAACGCGGCCGTGGAAGCGGCGCGCGCCGGTGAACAGGGCCGCGGCTTCGCGGTGGTGGCCGGTGAAGTGCGCAGCCTGGCGCAGCGTTCGTCGAGCGCCGCCAAGGAAATCAAGGAGCTGATCGAGGCATCGGTGGACACGGTGCGCACCGGTTCCACCCAGGCCGAGGAAGTGGGCAAGACCATGACCGACATCCGCCAGGCCGTGAAGCGCGTGTCCGACATCATTGCCGAGATCTCGGCGGCCTCGCAGGAACAGAGCGCCGGCATCGAGCAGGTGGGCCACGCGGTGGGCCAGATGGATCAGGTCACGCAGCAGAACGCCGCGCTGGTGGAAGAGGCAGCGGCCGCCGCGCAGTCGCTGGACGAACAGGCCGGTCGCCTGCGCGACATGGTCGGCCAGTTCCAGATGCGCGGATAAGACGTCGACCGCGTCTCCCGGGTCAATCCGCAACGGCGGGTTCCCGGATCCGCAGCGTCACATGCGGCGCGTAGCGGATCAGGTCGTGGGCGCGCTCGCCAATCATGATGGCGGGCGCGTTGGTATTGCCCCCCACCAGCGTCGGCATGATTGACGCGTCCACCACGCGCAGCCCCTCCACGCCGCGTACCCGCAGTTGCGGGTCCACCACCGCCAGCGCATCCATCCCCATGCGGCAAGTGCCCACCGGGTGATAGATCGTATCCGCGTGCTGGCGAATCAGCGCGCGGGCGGCCTCGTCGTCACTGCCATCGAGCTGCAATGCCTCGGAGTACAGTTCGCGACCGCCAAACACCGCCAGCGGCGCCTGTTGGAAGATGCGCCGGACGATGCGCAGGCCATCGAGCATGGTTTCCATGTCTTGCGGATCGGACATGTAGCGCGGGTCGATGCGCGGCGCCGCCCGCATGTCCGCCGATGCCAGCCTGACCTCGCCACGACTGCGCGGGCGCAGCACACAGACATGGCAGGAATAACCATGGCCCAGGTTGATGCGGCGCATATGATCGTCGGCCATCCCCACCACGAAGTGCAGTTGCAGATCCGGCTCGGCCAGCCCCGGCTGGCTGCGGACGAATGCGCCGGCTTCGGCAAAATTCGAACTCATCATGCCGGTGCGGTCGCGGCGATAGCGCAGGTATTCGGCCACCAACCGGCGCGCGCCACCCAGCGACACGCCAAACAGATCGGCCGCCGACACGCGCTTGTGCAGGATGATGTCGAGGTGGTCCTGCAGGTTGCCGCCCACGCCGGGCAGGTCATGCACCACGGCGATGCCATGCTCGTGCAGATGGGCGGCGGGGCCTACGCCTGACGCCATCAATAATTGCGGTGATCCGAAAGCGCCCGCCGATACGATGACCTCGCGCCGTGCGTGCAGCACAACCTCCTGGCCATCGCGCCAGGCCAGTACGCCCACGGCACGACGCTTGTCGAACAGGATGCGCAGCACCTGCGTGCCGGTCATCACGTGCAGGTGGCTGCGGCCGCCGTTGCAATTCCGGTCGCGCGCGTTGCCGCCGTGCAGGTAGGCGCGCGCAGCGTTCCAGCGCTCGCCGTTGTGCTGCGTGACCTGGTACCAGCCCACACCTTCCTGTTCCTCGCCGTTGAAATCGTCGTTGCGCACGATGCCCGCGTGCTGCGCGGCTTCGATGAAATGCTGTCCAAACGGATTCGGCGAGCGCAGGTCGCTCACGTGCAGCGGCCCGGTACCGCCATGCAGCGGATCGTCGTCGTGGCCGGCAACGCGTTCGTTGCACTCGGCGCGCCGGAAGTACGGCAGCACGTCGTCCCACGACCAGCCGTCGCAGCCGGCGGCGGCCCAGTCGTCGTAGTCGGCGGGCCGGCCGCGCGTGTAGATCATGGCGTTGATCGACGAAGATCCGCCCAGCCCGCGCCCGCGCGGCTGATAGCCGCATCGCCCGCCAAGCCCGGCCTGCGGCATGGTCTGGTAGCCGTAGTTGCGCGCGCCGGCGCGCGGCAGCAGGGCCGCGCAACCCACAGGTGTGCGCACCAGCACATGATGGTCGTGCGCACCGGTTTCCAGCAGCGCGATGGTGTCGTTGCCACTGTCGGCAAGTCGCCCCGCCAGCGCGCAGCCGGCCGAGCCCGCGCCCACGACGAGATAGTCAAAGGTTGTTTCCATCTGTCTCCTCGCGTGTCCGGTGCCGGTCCAGTCCCCGGCGGACGCCTGCCGCGAAAATCCAGTGTAGCCGCTGCCGCCGGGGTGGTGAAGCGGGGCGACACCTAAATCGGGCAGCCCGGGCGCGGCGCCGCACACCGGCTCGCCGCCCTGCGTTTGGGAGGTGTCCTCCATTGATATAACCAGCGGGCTGGCATATGGTGCGCGATGGTCCATGGAAAACAAGAACCGGCCCAAGGAGATCGCCATGAGAGAAGTGCCCGCCATGTCCACGGTGTTCAACGCCATGCACGCCGCGTCGCGTCATGACCAGAGCCCGGCCTGGGATGTCCGGGCCGACCGGCTGCGGCGCCTCAAGGCGCTGGTGCGCGACAACCACGACGCCATCGCGGCAGCCATCAGCGCCGATTTCACCAATCGTCCGCGCCAGGAAACCGCCTTGCTGGAAGTGTTTCCAAGCCTGTCGGGCATCGATGATGCATTGCGGCATGGCAAGCGCTGGATGCGCACGCGACGCGTGGCGACGGGGCTCTGGTTCAAGCCGGGCAAGTCGCGCCTGATACCGCAGCCGCTTGGTGTGGTCGGCATCGTGGTGCCGTGGAACTATCCGCTCTACCTGACCATCGGGCCGCTCACCGGCGCCCTGGCGGCAGGCAATCGCGCCATGGTCAAGCTGTCCGAGTACACGCCTCGGTTTTCAGAGTTGTTCGCGCGGCTGGTGCAGGGGACGTTTGCCCCAGACGAGGTGGCCGTGATCAATGGCGATGCCGAGGTGGCCGCCACCTTCAGCGCGCTGCCGTTCGACCATCTGCTGTTCACGGGATCGACCAGCGTCGGCCATCACGTGATGAAGGCGGCTGCGGCCAACTTGACGCCGGTTACGCTGGAGCTGGGCGGCAAGTCGCCGGCCATCGTCGGCCCCGGCGCCGATTTCGACCGCGCCGTGGAACGTATCCTGGTGGGCAAGCTGCTCAACGCGGGCCAGACCTGCATCGCACCCGACTACGTGCTGGTGCCCGCCGGCCAGCAGGACCGCTTCGTCGACGCGGCACGCCGCGTGGCGGCCAGGCTGTATCCCGATATCGCGCGCAACGCGGACTACACGAGCATCATCAGTCCGCGACACTTCGACCGCCTGGTATCGATGGTCGATGCCGCAGAGGCAGCCGGCGCGACCGTGGTGCCGCTGACCGACGCTTCGCCCGATGCCGCTGCCCGCCGCTTGCCGCCCGTGCTGCTGACGGGCGCGCCGGACGACGTGCGCGCGATGCAGGAGGAAATCTTCGGGCCGGTGCTGCCCGTGGTGGCCTATCGCGATATCGACGATGCGATCGGCTTCGTGAATGCCCGGCCGCGTCCGCTGGCGCTCTATGTATTCGATCGCGGCAGCGACGTCGTGGACCACGTCATGCGGCAAACCGTGGCAGGCGGCGTGACCGTCAACGACACGCTGTTCCACATCGCGCAGGATGGGCTGCCGTTCGGGGGCGTGGGGCCAAGCGGGATGGGCGACTATCACGGCGAGGCTGGCTTCGAGACGTTCTCGAAGCTCAAGCCCGTGTTCTACCAGTCGCGGCTCAACGGCGCGGGGTTGCTCAAGGCGCCGTATGGGAAGCGGTTTGAATCGATGCTGAGGATGTTGTTGCGGTAGGGCTGTTTGGCGGGCTCTCCTGCCCTTTACCTACTACCTACTCTCCCGCGTCTTACTCGCTCCCCTCTCCCGCTGCGCGGGAGAGGGGAGAAAACACAGCCGCAACGGGGAGAACTCAGCTCAAGCCGCCACCATCGGCTTCCCCAGCATGCGCGACAGCACCGCCTCGGGCGAATGCGTGCGGTCGCCAATAGCAGCCGGGTCCAGGTAAATGGTCTGTTCCATCATCGCCTTGCCGCGCATGGCGGCGTGCAGCAGCTGGTCGCTGAACACGATCCACGTAGCGCCCGGCGGGAACAGGAATTCCTGCTGCGGCACGGACTTCTGGTAGTCCAGGTCGGCCTTGGCTAGGTCGTGCAATTGCAGCATGCGGTGATCGTATTCGCTGCGTTCGCGCTTGGTGATGTGCAACGTCTTCATCAGCCACGCCTGACCGGGCCACATGCCGTGCGTCTTCGGCACGAAGCGCTGGGCAAAGTCGCCAAACGGCTCGCCCACGCGCCACACCCGCGGTGCCTCGGGATCGATGTTGTGGAAGACGCGCAGCAGCCGCTTGCCCAGCATCGGGTTCGACGGGAACGAGTCCACGTGCAGCCGCGTGTCGTCCTTGCGCCAGCTCACCGGCCGGCCCGCGATCTCGCTGGGCCGTAGCGACGTGCCCGCACGCGTCATATGCCCCATGTATTCCGGAAACAGCGCCTGGATCAGCGACTCGCCCGATTCGGCGTAGCGGCGGATCAGGTTGTACAGGTCGGTCAGGTCCTGCTCGGTACCGGCCGCGCCGCGCACGGCGTTGTCAGTGGCGCGCAGGTTGATGTTCTTCGACTTGCCGTCCGAATAGCGCGGGTCAAGGAAGCGCTCCTCGCCCGGCTTGAATTCGAACCGCAGGTTCGGGAAGTACAGCACAGCGCCCTGCTCCAGTTCGCGGCGCAATGCGGCGCGCGTCTCGGGCGATACCTCGGGTGACCAGTCGGTATAGGGCTGGGTACGGATCAGGTCCAGAGCCATGGCGATTCCATTGATTTCGGGTTGACCGGATTCTACTCCGCGCGGGCGGGCATGCCCGGTGGCGCCGGGACAACAAAAAACCCCGCGGGTCCCGAGGGACCGGCGGGGCATGCAGCCGGAAACGCCTGAGCGCTTACAGGCCAGCGGCGGCGCGCAGCGCGGCGGCCTTGTCGGTGGCTTCCCACGAGAATTCCGGCTCCTCGCGGCCAAAGTGGCCGTAGGCGGCAGTCTTTTCGTAGATCGGGCGCAGCAGGTCCAGCATCTGCACGATGCCCTTCGGGCGCAGGTCGAAGTGTTCCAGCACCAGTTCGGCAATCTTCTCGTCCGAGATCTTGCCGGTGCCTTCCGTGTACACGGTCACGTTGATCGGGCGTGCCACGCCAATGGCGTAGCTCACCTGCACCTGGCATTGGCGCGCCAGGCCGGCGGCCACCACGTTCTTGGCCACGTAGCGGGCAGCGTAGGCGGCCGAGCGGTCCACCTTCGACGGGTCCTTGCCCGAGAACGCGCCACCACCGTGCGGCGAAGCACCGCCGTAGGTGTCGACGATGATCTTGCGGCCGGTCAGGCCGCAGTCGCCTTGCGGGCCACCAATCACGAACCGGCCGGTCGGGTTGACCAGGTACTTGGTGTCCTTGAGCATGTCGGCCGGCAGCACGGGCTTGATGATCTCCTCGATCACCGCCTCGCGGATCTGCGCTTGCGAGATATCGGGCGAATGCTGGGTCGACAGCACCACGGTGTCCACGCTGTGCGGACGGCCGTCCACGTAGCGCACGGTCACCTGCGACTTGGCGTCCGGACGCAGCCAGGGCAGGCGGCCGTCACGGCGCAGTTGCGACTGACGCTCCACCAGGCGGTGCGAGTAGTATATCGGGAACGGCATCAGTTCCGGGGTCTCGTCGCAGGCGTAGCCGAACATCAGGCCCTGGTCGCCAGCACCCTGGTTCAGGTAGTCGTCCGAGGCGCGGTCCACGCCCTGGGCGATATCGGGCGACTGCTTGTCGTACGCCACCAGCACGGCGCAACCCTTGTAGTCGATGCCGTAGTCGGTGTTGTCGTAACCGATGCGCTTGATGGTGTCGCGTGCGACCTGGATGTAGTCAACGTTTGCCGTCGTGGTGATTTCGCCCGCCAGAACCACCAGACCGGTATTGCACAGCGTCTCGGCCGCCACACGGGCGTACTTGTCCTGGGACAGGATGGCGTCCAGGACAGCGTCCGAAATCTGGTCTGCGACTTTATCGGGATGGCCTTCGGAGACAGATTCCGAAGTAAAGAGGAAATCGTTCGACACGATCTAATTTCTCCAGGTTGGCTATTGCGCGCCACCCTTCGAAATAGTGCGGCGACGCTTTAGCGGTATTTAGGGCCGCTCGGGTAGAGCAGCATCGCCCCGCAAGTTGTCAGTTAACTCGGCGATGGACGGTATTATAGCGGCCTATCGCTTTCGCTGCAGCCCGCCGATTTCCGAATAACGGCGTCAGACGCGCACTGTGCAGAATTCCCGCGCGTGCGCCGCGGTTTTTCCCGGTATTTCCGGATTCGCCTTACCAGCACCGACATGACCTTTCTGTTCTGGCTCATATCTCGCCTGCCCCTGCGCGTCCTGCACGCCATCGGCGGCGCATTGGGATTGCTCGTGGCGCGCCTGCCCGGCCGCTACGGCCGCCGGCTGGCCGAGAACTTCCGCCATGCCTATCCGCAGGCCACCGATGCCATGTTGGCCGAAGCGGCACGCCACACCGGCCGCATGATCATCGAGATGCCGTATTTCTGGAGCCGCAAGACATTTTCGGTGCACACCGAGGGTTTCGACAAGATGTGGGGCAAAGCTGACGAGGTGGCCGCAGCGGGCAACGGCGTGATCATCCTGACCCCGCACCTTGGCTGCTTCGAGGTGCTGCCCCCGAGCATTGGCCAACAACGTCACCTGACCGCGCTGTTCAAGCCCCCTCACCAGCCATGGCTGCGCGAATTCGTGGAACGGATGCGCACGCGCCCCAACGTGGCCATGGCACCGGCCACGCCACGCGGGGTGCGCATGCTGGTCAAGGCGCTCAAGCGCGGCGGAGCCGTCGGCATCCTGCCCGATCAGGTGCCAAGCGGTGGAGAAGGCACCTGGGCGCCATTCTTTGGCAAGCCCGCCTATTCGATGACGCTCGTGCACCGGTTGCAGCAGCTGACCCGCGCGCCGATCGTAATGGTTTTCGCCGAACGCCTGCCGCGCGGTGCTGGCTATCGCGGTCACCTGCACGTGCTGTCCGAAGGCGGCATGCTGCCCGCCGACCCGGCGGAAGGCTCGGCGGTCATCAACGCAGCCATCGAGAAGTTGATCGAGATCGACCCAACCCAGTATCTGTGGGGCTATAACCGCTACAAAAATCCGGCCGGGGCCGGAACGCCAACCGAACCGGCCACGACCGGCCGGGCGGTCACCAACGACGAGACTCAATGAGCCGCATCTTTACCTGGCTTGGCATCGGGCTTCTTACGGTGCTGGGCAAACTCCCCTACGCATTCGTAGCCCGCTTTGGCGAGGCGCTGGGCAGCCTGCTGTACCAGATTCCGAATCCGCGCCGCGAAGTGGTGCGCGCCAATCTGCGCCTGTGCTTTCCGGATCGCACCGATGCCGAGATCGACGCCCTGTCGCGCGAAAGCTACCGCAAGGTGTTCCGAAGCTTTGCCGAGGGCGGCATCTTCTGGACCTGTGGCGAAGACAAGATGCGTCGCCTGGTGCAGATCAAGGACCACGGCAACCTGCTGGCGCTGGACGGCACGCCCCATATCCTGGTGACGCTGCACCTTTCCGGCCTGGAAGCCGGCGCCATCCGCCTGACCATGCACCTGCGCGACAACGTGGGCCGCTCCGGCGCGTCGCTCTACACCGTGCAGAAGAACAAGCTGTTCGACGACTTCCTGAAGGTGGCGCGCGGCCGCTTTGGCGCAAACATGATCTCGCGCAATGACAGCGTGCGTAACATCCTGCGCACGCTCAAGAAGGGCGAGGCGCTGCAGTTGATCTCCGACATGGACTTCGGCGAGCGCGATTCCGAGTTCGTGCCATTCTTCGGCGTGCAGGCGCTGACGCTGACGGCGGTGTCGCGCCTGGCGCGGCTGGCCAATGCCAAGGTGGTGCCGATCTACACGGAGCAATTGCCCGACTACAAGGGGTATGTGCTGCACTTGCTGCCACCCTGGGACAACTACCCCGGCGAAAGCGTCACGGACGACACGCGCCGCATGAACGCCTTCTTCGAGGAAGCCATCCGCCCGCGCATCGCGGACTATTACTGGGTACACAAGCGCTTCAAGCACCGGCCGCCCGGCGAACCGGACATCTACTGATTACAATCGGCACCATGAAACTCCAGTTCACCAAGATGCACGGCGCCGGCAACGATTTCATCGTGCTGGACGGCATTCACCAGAAGCTCGACCTGACCGACGCCCAATGGCGCGCGCTGGCCAGCCGTCATTTCGGCATCGGCGCCGACCAGATCCTGATCGTCGAGAAATCCGACCGCGACGACGTGGACTTCCGCTACCGCATCTTCAATTCGGATGGCGGCGAGGTGGAACATTGCGGCAACGGCGCCCGCTGCTTCGTCCGCTTTGTCACGGACAAGGGCATGACCGACAAGCGCTCGGTGCGCGTGGAAGTCATGAACGGCGTGATCACGCTGACGCTGCAGGACGACGGCCAGGTCACCGTGGACATGGGCGCCCCCGAGTTGACCCCGGCACGCGTACCGTTCGTCGCCGATGGCCTGCCCACGCGCACCGAGGGCAACGGCACGCTATACGGCCTGGAAGTGAACGGCCGCACCGAGTGGATTTCCGCCGTGTCGATGGGCAACCCGCACGCAGTGCAGATTGTTGATGACGTGGAGCAATTCCCGGTGCTGCAGGATGGCCCGGTGATCGAGCACCACAAGTCGTTCCCGAACCGCGTCAACGCCGGCTTCATGGCCATCGTCGATCGTCACACCATCAACCTGCGCGTATTCGAGCGCGGCGCCGGCGAAACGCTGGCCTGCGGCACGGGCGCCTGCGCCGCCGTGGTGGCCGGCATCCACCGCGGCCTGCTGGATTCGCCGGTCAAGGTGCATACGCATGGCGGCGATCTCAGCATCGCTTGGCAGGGCGTGGGCCAGTCAGTCCAGATGACCGGCCCGGCCACGACCGTGTTCGAAGGGTCGATTGACCTCGATCTGCTGAAGGCACACGCCTGAGCGCGCCGAGCGCGTGACAAGCATGCCCCGGTAACTGTCAGACGACCGCGCATTGACGGCGCGTGGCGCATGGCCGACCATGCTGGCTGGATGCCACGGTCAACGGGGAGCACGCATGACGCTGGACGATTTCCGTATCACTTCGGGCAAGCAGTTCAAGCTTGCCAGCTTCGACGCCGACAGCAAGCCGCTGTCCACGGGCAGCAAGGCCTCGGACAATGCCCACCTGGCCGAGCTGACCACCCAGCTCGATGCCGTGCAAGACATCTTCTACGCCGAGCACCAGCACAGGCTGCTGATCGTGCTGCAGGGCATGGATACCAGCGGCAAGGACGGCACGGTGCGCTCGGTCTTCCGCAGTTTCGATCCGCTGGGCGTGCGCGTGGCCAGTTTCAAGGCCCCCACAGCCGAAGAGCTCGCGCGCGACTATCTCTGGCGCGTACACGCGCAGGTGCCCCGCAACGGCGAGATCGTGATCTTCAATCGCAGCCACTACGAAGACGTGTTGATCACGCGCGTGCACGACTGGATCGACGACGCGGAGTGCAAACGGCGTTTCCGCCAGATCCGCGAGTTCGAGCAGATGCTGGTGGAAACCGGCACCACCGTCGTCAAGTGTTTCCTTCACATCTCGAAGGGCGAACAGAAGCAGCGGCTGGAGGAACGGATCGCCGATCCGCAGAAGCACTGGAAGTTCGACATGCAGGACCTGGCCGAGCGGAAATTCTGGAAGCAGTACCAGGAAGCCTACGAGGACGCCATCGCGGCCACGGCCACGCCAGAATGCCCGTGGTTCATCGTGCCGGCCGACTCGAAGAGCCATCGCAACCTGATGGTGGCGGAGATCCTCAAGGCGACGTTCGACAAGCTCAAGCCGGACTACCCGCCCGCCAAGCCGGAACTGGCCAAGGTCGTCGTCGATTGATGGCGCGGCCCTGGTGGCCGCTCAGCCTTCACTCTTCGCCGTTGCCGCGATGCACGTCGTGCGTGACGAACGGATGTTCGGCTGACGGCATGGCCAGCCAGTGCGGATGCTTGAGCGTGTCACGGATATCGTCGAGTCCGGTGGACCAATGCTCGTGCATCGTCAAAACGCCAAACTGGTAGTCCTTGGCGCTGCCCTCGAAGCTCTTGTCGCGGTAGATCAACTGGATCACGTTGCGCCGTGCGTCGCAGGCATGGTCGGCCGCGCGCTTGTACCAGGGCTCGTCGCGTTTGGACGGCGGCACCAGCGCCATCAGCTCGCTCAGCATGCGGCGGTAGTTCTGCTGTTCGCGCATGTAGTCGGTAATGGCGCGCGTGCGGCTGGAATACTGGATGTCCTTCTGGCGCTCGGCCACGTCCAGCAGGTTGTGCGGCAGCTTGCCGCGCGCGCTCCACAGGTCCACCTGGAAGATCAGCGCGTCGCGCCGGGGCTGGGCCGCCAGCACTTCCTGCAACGGCGTGTTCGACACCAGGCCGCCATCCCAGTAGTACTCGCCATCGATCTCGACGGCCGGAAATCCCGGGGGCAGCGCGCCCGACGCCATGAAGTGTTCAGCGCGCAGCGTCATGCGCGTATTGTCGAAGTACGCGAAATTGCCGGTGCGCACGTTGACCGCCCCCACCGACACCCGCATCTCCTTGGACCGGTTGACCCGGTCGAAATCGACAAAGCGTTCCAGCGTCGCCTTGAGCGGCGCGGTGTCGTAGTAGCTGGCGCTGCCCGGGTCGTCAAAGCGCGCCCATAGGTCAGTGATATTGCGCGGCGAGAAGAAGCCGCGCTGCCCTTCCAGCAGCGCGCGCGTGGCGTTGACGCCGTCGAACCAGATGCGCATTGGTTCCGGCCACATCGGCGCCGCCTCCGTCAGCAAGTCCAGCGGCAGGCCCGGCAGCCAGGGCTGCGCGCAGATGTATTCCCAGAACGCCCGCAGTTGCGCCACGCGCGTCTCGGGCGGATTGCCCGCGATAACCGCCGCGTTCAGCGCGCCAATCGATATCCCCGCCACCCAGTTCGGATGGATGCCGCCCTCGGCCAGCCCCTGGTAGACGCCGGCTTGGTACGACCCCAGCGCCCCTCCGCCCTGCAGGACCAGCGCGCGCACGGCATAGGCTTCGTGGGCAGGCCCCTTGTGTGGCGGCGCATCGGGAGCGCAGTGCTCGGCCGGTAGCGCCTTTTGCCTGGTCGTGGTGGATCGCTTCGCGCGGGCGGGCGTGGCCGCCTCGGGCGCCGAGCCCTGTGGTGGCGCGCCCTGCTCGCCAATCTCACGCTTGATCGCTGCCTGGTCCTGCCGCCGCTTTTCCGCCACGCCGTTGCTCCCTGGAAATGAAAACGGCCCCTGAGCGGGGCCGTTGCTACTGTCAGACGCCGTACTTCTGACGATAGGCAGCGACAGCGTCGCGCGAGTTCCCCAACGCCGGGTCCTGCGACGCATCCAGATACGCCAGCAGGTCCTTCAGCGAGGCGATGGCGATGACCGGCACGCCATATTCGCGTTGCACGTCCTGCACGGCCGAATGCGTGCCGATGTTGTCGGCGGTGCCGCTCTTTTCCATGCGGTCCAGCGCGATCAGCACGGCCGCCGGCTCGGCGCCCGCCGCGCGGATCATCTGCATGGACTCGCGCACCGAGGTGCCGGCCGAGATCACATCGTCGACGATCACCACCTTGCCCTGCAGCTTGGCGCCAACCAGCGTGCCGCCTTCGCCGTGGTCCTTGGCTTCCTTGCGATTGTAGGCAAACCCGACATCGCGGCCCATGCCGGCCAGCGCCACGGCCGTGGCGGATGCCAGCGTGATGCCCTTGTAGGCCGGTCCGAACAGCACATCGAACTGCAGCCCCGAGTTGATCAGGGTCTTCGCGTAGAATTGCGCCACCTGGCCCAGCATCGCGCCCTGGTTGAACAGGCCCGCGTTGAAGAAGTACGGCGACTTGCGGCCCGCCTTGGTCACGAATTCACCGAACGACAGCACGCCTGCGTCCAGTGCAAAGCGGATAAAGGTCTGGCTGAGGTCGCCCGGCGTCGTCTGCTGCGTCATCTTTTCTCTCTGAATTCAAAAATTTCCCGAGATGTTACGGATTATCAGCGCCAACCTCAACGGCATCCGCTCGGCCCACAAGAAGGGCTTCTTCGAATGGATGGGCAAGCAGGACGCCGACATGGTCTGCGTCCAGGAACTCAAGGCCCAGGAAGCCGACATGACCGAAGCGTTCCTGGCGCCTCACGGCTACCACGGCTTCTTCCACTATGCCGAGAAAAAGGGCTACAGCGGTGTCGGCCTGTACACCCGGCACAAGCCGGAACGCGTGGTCACGGGCTTCGGCTGCGCCGAGTTCGATGCCGAAGGCCGGTATGTCGAGGTGCAGTATCCGCACCTTGCGGTGATTTCGGTGTACGTGCCGTCGGGGTCCAGCGGCGAGGAACGCCAGGCCGCCAAGTTCCGCTTCATGGAAGCCTTCCTGCCCCACCTGCTGCAACTGAAGGCCACCGGACGCGAAATCGTGCTGTGCGGCGACGTCAACATCGCGCACAAGGAAATCGACATCAAGAACTGGAAGGGCAACCTCAAGAACTCCGGTTTCCTGCCCGAGGAACGCGCCTGGATCGGCGACCTGTTCGACACGCACGGCTACGTCGACGTCTTCCGCCAGCTCGACCCGCGCCCCGAGCAGTACACGTGGTGGAGCAACCGCGGCCAGGCCTATGCCAAGAACGTGGGGTGGCGCATCGATTACCACCTGACCACCGCCAAGATGGCCGCCACCGCCCGCGCCTGCTCGATCTACAAGGACGAGAAGTTCAGCGACCACGCACCGCTGTCGATCGACTACGACTTTCCGTTGTGAGGCGGGGTGGCGTTGGCGGAGCTCTGCCCGGGTTCCGCCAGCGCTGCGCTCACCAGCCTGTTGAACGATAGACAGCGGTCGTCCAGCCGCTCTTCTTCGTCTTAGTCGATCACGCCGCCGCCGCACAGTGGGCACCAGTCCCCGGCGACGTTCTCGATGATCATGGTTGCGGCCCCATACGTGCGCTTTAGATCACGGACACCCCGTGTCATCTCGACACCGCCGCACTCTGGACATTTCATTTTCGACACCTCCTGTTTTCAACGGCTAACCCCGCCAGACCGCCTCAGGCTTCTTTTCGCGTAAACCCTGCGTCCGGCCCCCAACCTCGCTACAATGCAGGTTCTCGTGCCCCCCCAGGACAGGAGACTTTTCGCATTCTTAAAAAGTGAGTCCGCCATGGTTTTCAAAGTGTTCGTCGATGGTCAGGAAGGCACCACCGGTCTCCGGCTGCTGGACTATCTGTCGGGTCGCTCCGATGTTGAGCTGCTGCGCATTGCCGATGACAAGCGCAAGGACCCGCAGGAGCGAGCACGCTTCCTGAACGCCTCGGACGTCTCTTTCCTGTGCCTGCCGGACGTGGCCTCGCGCGAGGCCGTGTCGCTGGTCACCAACCCCGACACCTGCGTAATCGACGCCAGCACGGCGTTCCGCACCGCTGACGACTGGGCCTACGGCTTGCCCGAGCTTGCTCGCGGCCAGCGCGAGAAGATTCGCGCCAGCAACCGCATCGCGGTTCCGGGCTGCCACGCCAGCGCCTTCGTGCTGGCCGTGCGCCCGCTGGTGGAAGCGGGCCTGATGCCAGCCAACTACCCGATCTCGGCGTTCTCGCTGACGGGCTACAGCGGCGGCGGCAAGTCGATGATTGCCGAGTTCGAAGCCGGCGGTAACCCCAAGCTCAACAGCCCGCGTCCGTACGCGCTGACCCTGGCGCACAAGCACCTGCCGGAAATGCGCGTGCAGGCCGGCCTGTCGCAGGCGCCGATCTTCAATCCGATCGTCGGCAACTTCCTGAAGGGCCTGTCCGTGACGGTGCCGGTATATCCGTCGCTGCTGTCGCGCAAGGCCGATGCCGAGGCCATCCTCGACATCTACCGCAAGCACTACGAAGGCGAGCAGTTCGTGCGCGTGCATCCGTTCAACAGCGATGCCAACCTCGACCACGGCTTCTTCGACGTGCAGGCGAGCAACGACACCAACCGCGTGGACCTGTTCGTGTTCGGCAACGAAGAACGCCTGAACCTGGTGGCGCGCCTGGACAACCTGGGCAAGGGTGCGGCCGGCGCGGCAGTACAGTGCATGAACGTGCGCATCGGTGCCGACGAGGCTACCGGCCTGAAGGCATAAGTCTTCCGGCGACAGGCCGGAAGCATCCGGCCCGCAACAAAAAACCGGCTCCATGGAGCCGGTTTTTTTACGTCCGCGGGTGTGCGGTGGTCGCGGGGCTACTTCAGCGGGCGCCTCATGTCTTCGTCCCCAGCATCCACCGGCGCTCCGCCCAGGCCGGCCATGTTGGCCTGGTGGGGGGCGAGCTTGTCCATCGGCATGTTCATGGACTTGGCGTACAGCGGCAGCACCTCTTTCATGTGCGCCTCCAGCACGGCAATGCGGCTGCGGCCCGACGGGTGGGTCGACGTGAACTCGTCGCCGGCCTGCAGGAACTTGCCCATTTTCTGCCAGAGGGTCACGGCGGCACGCGGGTCATAGCCGGCGCGGGCGGCGATATCCATGCCGATCAGGTCGGCCTCGGTCTCTTCCAGTCGGGAAAACCGCAGCGACAGCATCTTGGCGTTCGTGCCGATTTCCGTATTGCCGAGGTTGCCGAATCCGGTCAGCTGGGACACCACGTTGGCGCCCAGGTTCGAGATCTCGGCCTGCGCCGCGCGCTGGCGCGCATGCTCTTCCAGCGCGTGGGCGATCTCGTGGCCCATGACCACGGCCACTTCGTCGTCTGTCAGCTTGAGTTCGTCGAGCAGGCCGGTGTAGACGGCCATCTTGCCGCCGGGCATGCAGAACGCATTGATCTGCTTGGCGCGGATCAAGTTGATTTCCCACGGCCAGCGTCCGGCGCGGGGGTTCCAGAGCACCGTCTGGGGCAGCAGCCGGATACCGATCTCGCGCAGGCGCTGCACCTGCGGATCGTCGTCGTCCAGCAACGTATGCCGGGCGATGGCTTCCTGCTTGACCTGTTCGTACTCGCGCGCGGCCTGCTGATCGATGACATCCATCGGCACGATCTCGCGCACCTTTGAATAGCGTCGATCCACGCGCACGCCGTCTTCGGGGGCGGCCACCAGCGCCACTTCCTGCGCCAGCGCGGGCAGCGCCAGCAAGATGGCCACGGCGGCCAGCGTGACGCGCCGGAAGGACTTGCGCTTGGTCTCGGGCACGATGGGATTCACGAAAGGAGCTCGATGCGAAAGAAGTCGTGACAGGTTCGGGGGCAGCGCGAACGGTGATGCAATAATACACGCCAGCCTTGGCGCCACCCCATCATGAATTTCCATACCTATCTCGACATCTTCCGCAACCGCCGCATCGGCGCCATGCTGACGCTCGGATTTGCCTCGGGCCTGCCGCTGGCGCTGACGTCCGGCACGCTGCAGGCCTGGATGACCGTCGAAGGCCTCGACATCAAGACCATCGGCTTCTTCTCGCTGGTCGGCCAGGCCTACATCTTCAAGTTCCTGTGGGCGCCGCTGATGGACCGCTACACGCCGCCGCTGCTGGGCCGGCGGCGCGGCTGGTTGCTGGTGACGCAGTTGGGGCTGGTGGCCAGCATCGCGGCCATGGCGTTCTGCCCGCCGCAGCAGGCGCTCTGGACGCTAGCGGCGCTGGCCACGCTGGTCGCATTCCTGTCCGCGTCGCAGGACATCGTGTTCGATGCCTACAGTACCGATGTGCTGCGCCCGGCCGAACGCGGCGCCGGCGCGGCGGTCAAGGTTCTGGGCTACCGGCTGGCCATGCTGGTGTCCGGCGGATTGGCGCTGTATCTGGCCGATCGCGTGCTGGGCTGGTCGAACATGTACCTGCTCATGGCGGGGCTGATGGCCGTGGGGCTGCTGACGCTGTTCTGGGCGCCCGAGCCCGATGCGCCGACACGCGCGCCGCGCTCGCTGGAAGAAGCAGTGCTCGGGCCGCTGCGCGACTTCTTCGGACGCCAAGGCGCCTGGTGGCTGCTGCTTCTGATCGTGCTGTACAAGCTCGGCGATGCCTTTGCCGGCAGCCTGTCCACCACCTTCCTGATCCGTGGCCTGGGTTTCGATCCGGGCGAGGTCGGCATCGTCAACAAGACGCTGGGCCTGGCGGCCACCATCCTGGGCGCGCTGTTCGGTGGTTCGCTGATGGTCCGGCTGGGGCTGTACCGGTCACTGATGCTGTTCGGCATCCTGCAAGGCGTGTCGAACCTGGGCTACTGGATTCTCTCGGTCACGCCGCCGCACCTGTGGACCATGGCCGCCACCATCGCCGTGGAGAACATCTGCGGCGGCATGGGCACCGCCGCCTTCGTGGCGCTGCTGATGACCCTGTGCAACCGCTCGTTCTCGGCCACGCAGTACGCGCTGCTGTCCGCGCTGGCGTCGATCGGCCGGGTCTACGTGGGCCCGACCTCGGGCTACATGGTCGAAGCCTGGGGCTGGGCGCCCTTCTACCTGGGCACCGTCATTGCCGCCGTGCCCGGCGTGGCGCTGCTCTGGGCGATGCGCAATACCGTGCACCGCTACGAAGCCCAAGCGCGCGAACCGGCCGAAGCGGCCGTGGGGCGCCCGGCGTAAGTCATTCCTTGTAGTAGACGATCTGGTGCGACGTGGCCAGCAGCGCGCCGTCCGGGCTCCAGATCTCGGCGGTCTGGTCGAAGAATCCCTGGCGGAACACACGCGCCTGGGCGCTGCCCAGCACGTGGCGGTCGCCCAGCGCGGCCAGCGTGGCCACATCGGCATGGAAATAGGTGGTCAATGACACCGTGCCAGCCGGCACGAAGCCCGCGCGCTTGAGGAAGATGCGCGGGTAGAACGCGTCGCACCACGCAGCGATGGCGGCATAGTCGGGCGTGCGCGCCGGTTCGTCACGAATCCAGAACCGCGTCAGGCTGTCCGGGTTTTCGGTGCCCGGCGCGGCATTGGGCTTGGCGCCCTGCACGGCCCGCATGTCGTAGCTGCCGATCCATTTCACGGGCGCGAAGCCGCTCATCTTCGGCAGCGCGCCGGCGGCGGGCACATCGGGCATGCCGGCTTCCGCGCAATTCCATGTTTCGCGGCGTACGGCGAACACGGCGCTACCCGTGGTGGTGACTTCACCGTTCTGCAGCAGTTCCAGATGCCAGTGCTGGGTCGAGCGATTGGTGCGCGACGGGCGCGCGACAATCTCGAACGCGCCCTCGGCAATCGGCCCCGCAAAGTTCACGGTCAGCGCGCTAGGGTCGCCCAGCCGTTCCGGATGGATCAGCGCCGCCTGCAACATCGCTGCCGCCGTGGCGCCGCCAAACGGCCCGATCATGTTCCAGTAGGCCTGGCTGGTGTGTCCCCGGAAGCGGTGTTCGCCGGCGGGTTCCAGTTGCAGGGCGTGGTCGAGTGGATGCAGGGGCGCTTGCGTCATGGCGGGAGTTCAGGCGGAAAATCGCACGATCGTTCGGTAATTCACGTACGGTATGCCCGCCAGAGGCTTGCGTCAAGCTAGGGACACTCCAGTTCCGCCCTGCGGATCTCAGCTTGACGTCACGCGGTACACCGCCAGGCTGCCGCGCCAGTTGACGCCCCAGTTCACGGTGACGCCTTCGTGCATGACCACGCGGTCGAGTACCCGCAGGCCAACCTTCGGCGCCAGTTCCTCGAAATCGCTGATCGTCAGCACACGCACGTTCGGCGTGTTGTACCACTGGTAGGGCAACGACTCGGACACCGGCATGCGGCCCTGGAACACCGACAGCCGGTGCGGCCAGTAGCCAAAGTTCGGGAACGAGACGATGCACTCGCGGCCCACGCGTAGTGTGTCGCGCAGCACCTGGGCGGTGTTGTGGATGGTCTGCAGCGTCTGGGACAGGATCACCGTGTCGAAGCTCTGGTCTTCGAACAGCGCCAGGCCGCCTTCCAGGTTCTGCTGGATGACATCGACGCCCTTCTGCGCGCAGGCCAGTACTTCCTCGTCGCGGATCTCGATGCCATACGCTTTGACGTCCAGCTCGTCCTGCAGCACGCGCAGCAGGCTGCCGTCGCCGCAGCCGGCATCGAGCACCGTGGAATTCGGCTCGATCCAGCGGGCGATGGCGCGAAAGTCGGGGCGCAGCGCGAGGATATTGGGATTGGCGGCGGCGTTCATGCACCGATCTCCTCGGCAATGCGTTCGTAATAGGCGCGCATCAGGTTGTGATAGCGCGGGTCTTCCAGCAGGAAGGCGTCGTGGCCGTGCGGCGCGTCGATCTCGGCGTACGACACCTGCCGCTTGTTGTCGAGCAGCGCCTTGACGATCTCGCGGCTGCGGTTCGGCGCAAAGCGCCAGTCCGTGCTGAAGCTGACCACCAGGAATTTCGAGTGCGTCTGCGCCATGGCCCGGGTCAGGTCGCCCTGGAAGGCCAGCGCCGGGTCGAAGTAGTCGAGCGCACGCGTGATCAGCAGGTAGGTATTGGCGTCGAAGTACTCGGCGAACTTGTCGCCCTGGTAGCGCAGGTAGCTTTCCACCTGGAACTCGACGTCGAACGAAAAGCGGATGTCCTCGGCCTTCAGCGTGCGGCCAAATTTCTCGGCCATGTCCTCGTCGGACAGGTACGTGATATGGCCGATCATGCGCGCCACCCGCAGCCCGCGCTTGGGCTTGACGTTGTGCGCGTAGTAATTGCCGCCGTGGAAGTCGGGGTCAGACAGGATCGCGCTGCGCGCCACCTCGTTGAACGCGATGTTCTGCGCGGACAGCTTGGGCGTGGACGCCACCACGATGCAGTGGCGCAGGCGGTCCGGGTACATCAGGCTCCAGGCCAGCGCCTGCATGCCGCCCAGGCTGCCACCCATCACCGCAGCGAACTGCTCGATGCCGAAATGGTCGGCCACGCGCGCCTGCGCGTTGACCCAGTCTTCCACCGTCACCACCGGAAACAGCGCGCCGTAGGGCGTGCCGGTGGCCGGGTTGTTGCTCATCGGCCCGGTGGACCCGAAGCACGACCCCAGGTTGTTCACGCCGATGACGAAGAAGCGGTTGGTATCGAGCGGCTTGCCGGGGCCCACCATGTTGTCCCACCAGCCAATATCGCGCGGATTGTCGGCGGCGATACCAGCCACGTGGTGCGAGGCGTTAAGGGCGTGGCAGACCAGCACGGCGTTGCTGCGCGCGGCGTTGAGCGTGCCGTAGGTTTCGACCATCAGGTCGTAGCCGGCGAGCTGGCTGCCATTGCGCAGCTTCAGCGGTTCGGCGAAATGCAGGCACTGGGGGGTGACGACGCCGACGGAATCGGTCGGCACGTCGAGCACGCCAGCGGGAGGAGCGACATCGGTCATGGAGCAGGCCCGCGTCAAATCAGCAGGCGAAAAAAAACCCGACCGGCCAATGCGTTCAGCAGCCAAGTCGGGCTTTGCGCGGGAGTCCCGCGTGTCGATGCCGAAATGTGGATGATCCATCCGCGAGGCACCGACCCAACCTCTTTAGCCGCATTTATATTGGCAACCGGAGAGCTTTCTCCCATTGCCGCGCGCCCGCAAGCCAGTCATCAAATCGGCGCGACCCGCACATTATAGTGCAAAGCGCCGGTCGTGCTCGTGCGGCAC
This sequence comes from Cupriavidus pauculus, assembly GCF_022179805.1. Lineage (GTDB taxonomy): Bacteria > Pseudomonadota > Gammaproteobacteria > Burkholderiales > Burkholderiaceae > Cupriavidus > Cupriavidus pauculus_E. The sequence goes on from NZ_BPUO01000007.1 coordinate 217,735, forward strand.
GCCGGCGCGGGTTCCTTACCCCAGCAGCACGCGCAGTTGCGCGTCGATATTGTCGCTCGGCAGCTTGCGGAAACCGCTCCGCGCGTAGCGATGCCAGTGACCCTGCACGGTGGCCGTGATCAGCGCCACGCGGGCCGGGATATCGGCGTCGGCCGGAAACGCGGCCTGCGTGACGGCCATCTTCAGGCATTGGCGCATCGACGCCTCGATGCGGTCCATCATCTGGTTGATGCGTTCCTGCAGCCGCTCGTGCTCGCCCACCAGCGCCTCGCCGGTCAGCACGCGCGTCATGCCGGGGTTCTTCTCGGCAAATGTCAGCAGCATGCGCACGATGGCCTGCAACTGGCGCAGGCCGTGTTCTTCCTGCGTGGTGATCTGGTTGATCAGGCCGAATACCGTCTGCTCGATAAAGCCGATCAGCCCCTCGAACATCTGCGCCTTGCTGGCGAAATGGCGGTACAGCGCCGCCTCGGACACCGACAGCTTCGCGGCCAGCGCGGCCGTGGTGATCTTTTCCCCGCGCGGATGCTCGAGCATGCCGGCCAGCGTCTGCAGGATCTGGATGCGGCGTTCGCCCGGACGCGGGCGCTTGCGTGCCGGGGTCTCAGGCTCGATGGCCGATTGGGCTGGCATGAATGCCTCTGCCTCGCGAGCGATGGTTTGCGTCATGACCCGATTCTCCGCTTTTGTCTTAGGAGTTGATGCATCAATTGTACTTTTATGTCCACATATCCCGGTCGATTCACCACGCGCGCACGCATTCTGCGCCCCTGATCGGGCTGCATCTGTGGCGCCGTTGCCGCAGTTGTCCTATCAACCGAGGGATCCTGGTTCTCCGCGGCCACCATCGTCACCGACCGTTCCTGGGTGGCGTGGCTGGCGTGCTGCCGGTCTTCGGCGGCCAGCGTGGACCGAGTGGCGGCATCGCGCGCCGCCCCGTCCGGGGCCGGTACCACGTGCGGGCGCGACGGCGCCAGCGTCCGCAGGAAACCGGTCACCCACGCGGTGCGGATGCCCGTGCCCGCATAGTGCTTGAGGTGCGAAACCGTATCCTCCACCAGCACCACGCGGTGCGCCGCCACGCCAGTCTGCGCCAGCAGGCGGCGCAGCATGCGCCGATCGGGCTTCGGGCGCAAATGGCCGTGCACCCACATGTCCTCGATGGCCACCACGCGCTCGAAGCACCGGTCGATGCCGGCCACCGCCATCACCGCGTGCGCGTAGTCGCGCGGCGCGTTGGTGACCAGGATCTTGCGGCCGGGCAGCCGGCGCAGCGCCGCCGCCAGGCCACGGCGCACGCGCACCATGTCGGCCAGTTCGGGAAAATCGTGCGCCGCGCGCAGGAAGTCTGCCGCGTCCACGCCGTGATGCCGGATCATGCCCAGCAGCGTGGCGCCATAGCGTTGCCAGTAGTCCACGCGCACCCGGCTGGCCGTGGCCTCGTCGCAGCCCAGCACGCGCGCCACATAGGCGGTCATCGACCGGTTGATGGCCGGAAAGATCGCGTGCGAGGCGTCGTGCAGCGTGTTGTCCAGATCGAACAGCCACAGCGTCTGGCCCGAGGCATCGCCCACCGCGCCGCGCAGCAGGTGCCGGCGCGGACGGTGGATGGCACCGGGCGCGGACGAAAGGCGGCGTGCGCGATCCCTGCCGCGACGCTGGGTGGGCTGTCTGATAAACACGCGTGGATTGTGAACCTGAATGGGGAAGAAGACCGGGAACCCGCGAAAACGGGCGGGTTCCCTGGATGGCGCGCTCAGTGCGAGCGGATCATCGTGCCGAAGGCCTGCTCGGTCAGGATTTCCAGCAGCAGCGAGTGCTCGATGCGGCCGTCGATGATGTGAACCGAATGCACGCCGCTCTTGGCGGCGTCGAGCGCGGACGAGATCTTGGGCAGCATGCCGCCCGAAATCGTGCCGTCGGCGAACAGTTCCTCGATCTCGCGCGCGGACAGGTCGGTCAGCAGATTGCCCTTCTTGTCCATCACGCCCGGGATGTTCGTCATCATGACGAGCTTCTCGGCCTTGAGGATCTCGGCCATCTTGCCGGCCACGACGTCGGCGTTGATGTTGTACGCCTGACCGTCGTCGGAGAAGCCGATCGGCGAGATCACCGGGATGAACGCGTCATCCTGCAGCGCCTTCACCACGGCCGGGTTGATCGCCTCGATATCGCCCACGTAGCCGATATCGATGAAGGTGCCGGGGTTCTCGCGGTCGGGCATCTGCAGGCGCTTGGCGCGGATCAGGCCGCCGTCCTTGCCGGTCAGGCCCACGGCCTGGCCACCGTATTGGTTGATCAGCATGACGATGTCCTGCTGGACTTCGCCGCCGAGCACCCATTCCACCACTTCCATGGTTTCCTCGTCGGTGACGCGCATGCCCTGGATGAAAGTGCCGACCTTGCCGACCTTCTTCAGTGCCTCGTCGATCTGCGGGCCGCCGCCGTGGACCACCACGGGGTTCATGCCGACAAGTTTCAAAAGGATCACGTCGCGCGCAAAGCCGTGCTTGAGCTTTTCCTCGGTCATCGCATTGCCGCCGTACTTGACCACAATGGTCTTGCCGTGGAACTTGCGGATGTAAGGGAGCGCCTCGGCAAGGATTTCAGCCTTGAGGGAGGGGGCGATGGCCGCTACCGTGGTGGTGGCAGGCCCAGGATTGTCAGCGTTCATGGCTTCGGACATTCCGTGTGATCTGGAGCAGGTATCATGACGAACCGTACGCCGGATAAGGCGATACGGGGCGAGCCGCCATTGCGGGCAGGCGCCGATTCTACAAGAAACCGGCGGCGGTATTGCAATCGCGGCAACGCAACAAGGATACACGCCATGACTGATCCGTCGACGATCCAGGCCGGCCGGCTGCGCCCCGTGGACCATTGCAGCGCGTGCGGCGCCGCGTTCGTCTGCGGATACGCGGCCGGACTGCCCGAATGCTGGTGCGCCAGCCTGCCGCTGCTGCCGGCGCGCCAGATCGTCCCGGGCCAGCATTGCCTCTGCCCGGCATGTCTGAAACGTCGTCAGGCTGAGACACCTCTCAATTTGCCGTGAAAATTTTCGCGCCTGCGTTCCGCGAATGACAAAACGGACGCAGTCCGGTTTAACATTCGCGACATGAATAGCCTACGCGGAATCGACCTCAACCTGCTGGTGGTGCTGGAAGCGCTGCTGGCCGAACGCCATATCTCGCGCGCCGCGCTGCGGCTGCAGCTGAGTCAGCCGGCCGTGAGCCATTCGCTGGCGCGGCTGCGGCAGTTGCTGGACGACCCGTTGCTGGTGCGCGGTCAGGGCGGGCTGGTGTTGACGCCACGCGCCCACGAGCTGACCGGCCCGCTGGCCGAGGCGCTGGCGCAGGTGCGGATCCTGCTGGGCCCGGGCGGCTTCCAGCCGGCCACGGCACGTCGCACGTTCCGCCTGGCGATGTCCGACTACGGCGCGCTCGTGGTGCTGCCCCGGCTGTTGCGTGCCTTGCGCCGCGCGGCGCCCAGTATCGACCTGGTCGTCACGCAGGCCAGCCGCGAGACGATGACCGCGCTGATTGCCGATGGCCAGTTGGATGTGGCGTTGGGTGCCTTTGCCTTCGAACCCGAGGGGGTGCGCACGGCGGTGCTGTTCGACGACGATTTCGCCTGCGCGGTGGATGCGGCCACGGTGCGCGACACCGGCCGGCTCGATCACGTGGCCTACCTGGCCCGATCGCACGTGCTGGTCACGGCGGCCACGGAGCGTAGCGAGGCCATCGACGCCGCCGTGACCCGGCTGGGCGGCCGGCGCAAGATCGCCTGCTCGGTGCCGCACTGGAGCGTGGCCCCGGCGCTGATCGTCGGCACGAACATGGTGCTGACCACGGCCCGGCGCAGCCTGGAGGCGCTGGCCGACACCCGCCTGGCCATCTTCGAGGCACCGTTCACGATTCCAGGCTTCACCTACAGCATGATCTGGCCCGAGAAGGCCGACGCCGACCCGGGCCATACCTGGCTGCGCGACCGTGTGCGCGAAGCCACGACCACAGCCGACGCAGACGCCGATGCGGCCGCCATCAGCCTGCGCGGCTGAGCGGGGCTGCGCGAGTCCTTAGTCTTAGTGCTTGTGGTCCATGTTGTGCCCGGCGTGCCCGCCGGACGCGGCGGCGGACGCCGTCACATCGCGCACCTGGGCCTTGACGGTCTGCTCCGTCACCTTGCCGTTCTGCTCGAACTTCAGCGTCAGCGGCACGGTATCGCCAGCCTTGAGCTGCTGCTTCAGGCCCATCAGCATCACGTGGTAGCCGCCCGGCTTCAGTTGCACGTCCTGCATCTTCGGCAGGTCCAGCGACGGAATCTGGCGCATGCGCATCACGTCGTTGTCCATCTTCATCTCGTGAATCTCGGCCGTGGCCACCGGCGACGACACGCCGACCAGCTTGGCGGCCTCGTGCGCATGGATCGTCATGAACGCGCCGGAAGCGGTCTGCGCCGGCACCGTGCCGCGCACCCAGGCGTCACTGACGTCGACCTGCGCCATGGCGTTGGCGCTGGCCAGCAGCCCGGCCAGGCCAAGGGTGACGATGGAAGCGGCGCGTGCCGCACGGACTTTGGCTTGCATTGGGAACATCTCCACGAATTGGCTCACGAGTGGGCCCGACAGGGGCTATAGCAAATAGCAGGGCGCCAATTAAACCATGGCGCGGACCATGGCGCGCGACGCTGCCCGGCCGCCATGTGGGCCGATAGTCTGGCAGGGCCCTGCACGGCCCAGAATGCGGCACGGTGTCGCACGCCGGGCACCCCGCCCAAGCATTGCTACACTGCCGCCATGCATGCATCCCTAGACCTGACTCCCAGCCCGCTGCCGGCCATCTTCGGCATGCCGGCGCAACGCCACAGCCTGGTCAGCCTGCGCCGCCTTTGCTGGCTGCGCTGGGCACTGCTGGCCGGCCAGGCCATGCTGCTGGTGTCATGCGAATCGGCCGCCGGCATCATGCTGCCGTACAAACCGCTGCTGCTGCTGTTCTCGATCCAGGCCGCATTCAACCTGTACACGGTGGCGCGGCTGCGCTGGCATGCCCTGCGCGCGACGATGCCCGGCGACGGCGAGCTGATGGTGCAGATGATGGTGGACCTCACCGCGCTGTCGGCCATCCTGTTCTACACAGGCGGGGCCACCAATCCGTTCGTGTCGTTCTACCTGCCGGGCCTGGCGATTGCCGCGGCCATCCTGCCGTGGCGGCTGGTTGGGGTGCTGGCCGTGTACGCGCTGTCCTGCTATTCGCTGCTGCTGCTCGAATACGTGCCGCTGCACCTGCACAACCCCGACAACGCGGTGAACTATCACCTGGCCGGGATGTGGCTCAATTTCGTGGCCAGCGCGGTGATGATCGCGTTCTTCGTGGCGCGGCTGTCCAATGTGCTGCGCCAGCGCGATGCCCAGCTCAACCAGGCCCGCGAACTGCTGCTGCGCGAGGCCCGCGCCGAAGCGCTCAACGACCAGGCCGCCGCGGTGGCGCACGAAATCGGCACGCCGCTGGCCACGTTGGCCGTGATCGCCGGCGAACTGCGCGCCGATGCCGAGGACGCGCGGCGCGGCAATACCACCGTGGCCGGCTACCTGCCCGACCTGCGCACGATGGAACAGCAGCTCGAACTTTGCCGCTCGATCCTGGCGCGTCTGCGCGAGGACCACCAGACGTTGGCCCCGCAGCGCATCGACGCCTGGATCGCACCGTTCGTCGAACGCTGGCAGTTGCGCCATCCGCAGGCCAGCCTGCAGGCGCAGGTGTCGCCCGATGCGGGCGCGCAGCCCGTGGATACGGCACGCGTGAGCCAGATCCTGACCATCGTGCTGGACAACGCCGCGCGCAGCCAGCAGACCGACGCCGGCAACCCCGACCTGGCCCCGCCGCTGTCCCTGACGGTGTCGCGTGAAGGCGAGGCACTGGTCTGGCGTGTGACCGATCACGGCGGCGGCATCGCGCCCGCCCTGCGCGCGCAGTTGGGCGAAGCGCCTGTCGCCAGCAGCCACGGCGGCCAGGGCATCGGGCTGTATCTGGCGCAAAGCGCGGCGCGCCAACTGGGGGGCGGGCTGGCATGGCTCGACAACCCCGCCGGCGGCACGGTGACCGAACTGCGCCTGCCCCTGGCCGGAACGGCCGGCTACCTCAATATCGCTCCCTCCGGATTTCAACCGTAATGACCGACCTTTCCGCCGATCCGCGCGTGGCCGCGGCCGATGCCACGCCCTTTCTGGTGATCGATGACGACGAGGTGTTTTCCGGCACGCTGGCCCGCGCGCTGACGCGCCGGGGCTATGCCGTGCAGGTGGCCCACAACGGCGCCAGTGCGCTGTCGCTGGCGGCCAAGACGCCGTTTGCCTATGTCACGCTGGACCTGCATCTGGGCCCGCCACCCGAGACCAGCGGCACCGCCGCGGCCGAATCGGGGCTGCATCTGGTGGCGCCGCTGCGTCAGGCATTGCCCGATGCGCGGATCCTGGTGCTGACCGGCTACGCGAGTATCGCCACGGCAGTGGCGGCGGTGAAGCAGGGTGCGGACGAATACCTGGCCAAGCCGGCCAACGTCGATTCGATCCTGACCGCGCTGATGGCGGGGGTTTCGGAAGAGGCTGCCGAAGCCGCGCTGGAGGAGCCGATGCCGCTATCGGTGGCCCGGCTCGAGTGGGAGCACATCCAGCGGGTGCTTACGGAACACGGTGGCAATATTTCGGCCACGGCGCGCGCGCTGAACATGCATCGGCGCACGTTGCAGCGCAAGCTGGGCAAGCGCCCGGTGTCGCGCTGACTGGCAGGGAAGGCTCAGAGGCGAAGCTGGACGTAGTCCCAGCCGAGGTCGTCGTCGCCAACGTCCGCTACGCCCGAGGCATCGGCCATGCGCACGGCGTCGGTGGCGTGGCGATCGGCCAGCGTCACCAGCGCGCCCGACGCCATCGCGGTAGCGGCCACGACGGCACGGCGCTCGGTCTGGTCCGCCTTGGCGACAGCAGGCACTGCGGCGGCATGGGCATTCGTCACCACGTCGGGACGGATGCAGAGAAATACGGTGGCGGCGGTAATGGCGCCCACCACGGCGGCGGTGGCCATGGCCACCCGGCGCTTGCGCACCCGGTTGCTCTTGAAGAAGGTTGTACGCACGGCTGAGACTCCCGGTAGGTGTTTGTGCAGGATGCGGTGGCTCCCGCATCGGTCCATTCGACCAACAAGGTGCGCAAGGGTCTCATTTCCCCCGGGGGCGGCGCCAGTGTGCTTACCAATGCTTACCAGGCTTACGGGTGTGACATCGGAGGCCTGGCATTTGAAACACCCATGACGCACTGGCGCCGGACGCGCGCCGCTGCGGCACCACGTCGCACCTCGACGCCGGGGGCGCAAAGTTAGACTGGCGCACTTCCCTACCCGCCAATCTGCCCATCCGCGTCATGATCTCGCGCTTCCTCGTCGCCGCCTTGCTGGCCGCCACCACCTCCCTGGCCTCTGCCCATATCGTCTTCGAACAGAAACAGGCGCCTGCCGGCAGCTACTTCAAGGGCGTGCTGATGGTGGGCCATGGCTGCAACGGCAGCGCCACCAAATCGGTCACTGTGACGATTCCCGACGCCGTGCAGGGTGCCCATCCGCAGCCCAAGCCCGGCTGGAAGCTCGACGTGCAGCGCGCGAAGCTGGCAAAGCCGTACACCTCGCACGGCAAGACCGTGGAGGACGATGTGCGCACGATCCGCTGGTACGGCAATACGCTGGCCGACCAACATTTCGATGAATTCCGCCTGCTGATGAAGCTGCCCGAGCAGGGCGGCAAGCTGTACTTCCCTGTGGTGCAGGAGTGCGAGGACGGCAAGTCGGAATGGACACAGATTCCGGCCGAAGGCCAGAACCCGCGCGAACTGAAGTCGCCGGCGCCAGCCATCGACGTCATCGCGCCTGCCGGCGATGCCCACGCGGGTCACGTCCACTGAGCAGGCAGCCAGAACGAAAAAAGGCCGGACGATCGTCCGGCCTTTTTTTATCGCGACTTCCGCAGTCTTACAGCACGTAGCGCGACAGGTCCTCGTTGCCAGCCAGGTCTGCCAGGCGCTGGTCGACGTAGGCGGCATCGATCGTCACGGTTTCGCCCGACGACTTGGTGGCATGGAACGACAGGTCTTCGAGCAGCCGCTCCATCACCGTGTACAGGCGACGGGCACCGATGTTCTCGACCTTCTCGTTCACCGAGAACGCGATCTCGGCCAGGCGGCGGATGCCGTCCGGCGCGAACTGCAGCTCCACTTCCTCGGTCTTCAGCAGCGCCTGGTACTGCTTGGTCAGGCTGGCGTCCGTCTGCGTGAGGATGGCCTCGAAGTCCTGCACCGACAGCGACTCCAGCTCAACACGGATCGGGAACCGGCCCTGCAGCTCGGGAATCAGGTCGCTCGGCTTGGACAGGTGGAACGCGCCCGATGCGATGAACAGGATGTGGTCGGTCTTGATCATCCCGTACTTCGTATTGACGGTAGTGCCTTCCACCAACGGCAGCAGGTCGCGCTGCACGCCCTGGCGCGACACCTCGCCACCGCCCACGTCGCTGCGGCTAGCGATCTTGTCGATCTCGTCCAGGAACACGATGCCGTTCTGCTCCACGTTGGCAATCGCCTTGTGCTTGAGCTCTTCCTCGTTCAGCAGCTTGGCGGCCTCTTCGTCGATCAGCAGCTTGAAGGCTTCCTTCACCTTCATCTTGCGGCGCGCCTTCTTGCCCTGGCCCAGACCCGCGAACATGGTGCGGATCTGCTCGGTCATGTCTTCCATGCCCGGCGGGCCCATGATGTCCATGCTCGGCATGCCGGCGGCCACTTCGAGTTCGATGTCCTTGTCATCGAGCGAACCCTCGCGCAGCTTCTTGCGGAATACCTGGCGCGTGTTCGAGTCCTTGTCTTCCTGCTGCTGGAACCCGATGTCGCGCGGCGGCGGCAGCAGTACGTCGAGCAGGCGATCCTCGGCGGCGTCCTCTGCCTTGGTGCGCACCTTCTTCATTTCCGATTCGCGCGTCTGCTTGACGGCCATCTCGGCCAGGTCGCGCACGATCGTGTCCACGTCGCGGCCCACGTAGCCCACTTCCGTGAACTTGGTGGCCTCGATCTTGATGAACGGCGCATCGGCCAGCTTGGCCAGGCGGCGCGCGATCTCGGTCTTGCCCACGCCCGTGGGTCCGATCATCAGGATGTTCTTCGGCGTGATTTCCTGGCGCAGGGGCTCGGCCACCTGCTGGCGGCGCCAGCGGTTGCGCAGCGCCACGGCAACGGCTTTCTTGGCCTTGTTCTGGCCGATGATGTGCTTGTCGAGTTCGGAAACGATTTCCGACGGGGTCATGGTTTGCGACATGGGAATCCGTTGGCGCGTCAGTCGAGGGTTTCGATGACGAAGTTGGTGTTCGTATAGATGCAGAGCTCGCCGGCAATGGTCAGGGCCTTCTCGACCACGTCGCGCGGTGCCAGTTCAGTGTTCTCGATCAGCGCCTTGGCCGCCGATTGCGCGTACGCGCCGCCCGAGCCGATGGCCGCGATGCCGCCCTCGGGGTCCAGCACGTCGCCGTTGCCGGTGATTACCAGCGTGGTGTCTTTGTCAGCCGTGATCAGCATGGCTTCCAGGCGGCGCAGCGCGCGGTCCGAGCGCCAGTCCTTGGCCAAGTCCACGGCGGCACGGGTCAGGTTGCCCTGGTATTTCTCGAGCTTGGCCTCGAAGCGGTCGAGCAGCGAAAACGCGTCGGCCGTGCTGCCGGCAAACCCCACCAGCACCTTGCCGTTGTAGATGCGCCGGACCTTGCGGGCCGTCCCCTTCATCACGATATTTCCGAGCGTGACCTGGCCGTCACCGCCCAGCGCGACCTGATTGCCGCGGCGGACGCTGACGATGGTGGTGCCGTGATACTGTTCCATGGTGCCTTTGCGTGAGAGGTGTCAGCCGGGTAGGTGGCGCCACATGAGCGGCTTTCAAGAGCCGGCCATTGCCGGCAACGGTCTTCCAATATAGGAAATTGCCGAGCCGACGATTCGGACCGGCGCACCTCGCCACGGTTCCGGCCCCGCCCCACCCCGCCCGCTGGCGGCGCCGCAAAAGAAAAAGGCCACGCGCAATGCGTGGCCTTCTCGGCACCGGGTCTGCCCCCGGCACATCTGTTTAATACGCTCAGTCGGCGTACACACCTGCCTTCTTGATCACCGGCGTCCACTTGTTGATTTCGGACGTCAGGAACGTGCGCAGCGAATCAGGCGTGGCGCGCTGTGCCGGCACCGCTTCGGCGCCCAGCTCGGCCATCTTGGCGCGGAAGGTCGGGTCCTGCACCGACTTCTGCAGCGCGGCCGACAGCTTGTCGATGATCGGCTTCGGCGTGCCCTTGGGCGCGTACATGGCGTGCCAGATCTTCACTTCCACGCCCGGCAGACCCTGCTCGGCCGCGGTCGGGATGTCCTTGAACGCTTCCACGCGGCGCGACTGCATGGCCGCGTACGGCTTCAGCGCGCCTGCCTTCAGCTGGCCGGCGATGTTGGTGGTCTGGTCGCACATCAGGTTGACCTGGCCGCCGAGGATGTCGGTCAGCGCCGGGGCGGTGCCCTTGTACGGCACGGTGGTCAGTTCGGTCTGGATGGCGCTCTGGAACAGCAGGCCGCACAGGTGCGAGGCCGAGCCGATACCGGCGTTGGCCAGCGACAGCTTGGCGGCGTTGGCCTTGATGTACGGAATCAGATCCTTGAACGTGGCCGGCGGCAGTTGCTTGTTGCCGACCATCACCATCGGCACGTCAGCCACTTCGCCCACCATCTCGAAGTCCTTCAGCGGATCGAAGCCCAGGTTGCGATACAGCGCCGGGGCCGTGGACATGCCGATGTGGTGGATCAGAATCGTGTAGCCATCGCCCTTAGACTGCGCCACTTTCTTGGCGCCGATGGTGCCGCCGGCACCGCCCAGGTTCTCGATCACGATCGTCGTGCCCAGGTGCTTGGACATGATCATGGTCAGTTCGCGCGCCACCTTGTCGGTGGGGCCACCCGCCGCAAACGGCACCACCGCCTGCACCGGCTTGCCGCCCGGGTATTCCTGCGCCTGCGCTCCCGTGAAGGCACCCACGCCGGCCACTGCCAGCGCAGCTGCGATATGCATTGCAACTCGTTTCATTACGTCTCTCCTGTTCCCTCTGGGATTCCCGTTCCAACGCCGCGCATGCCGCCGGAGTCGCGCATTTTTGCGCACGCCGATCGCGTGGATCCATATATGGAAAACGCGGTGACCATCGGCACGATGTATAGGTGGTATGCAGCGCCAAACCCCGCCGACAGGCGGAGCCGGAGGTGGATGTTAGCAACGCAAAACAAGCGGCAGGTATAGGGGCTAACCCGTGAGAAAGTGGCGTTTATTACGAGATTGCAACGAAACTGAGCGTTTCCTCCAGAGCGTTCGGCAAAGGCTCCTGCAAGGCCGGGTTGCCGCATGGAAAAACCCTGCTTGTGCAACTGAATTGCAACTCGCTGGGGCCTATGGTTAAATCCCCGGCATGACCCGCCCCACTCTCCATCCGGATGCCGCGCCGGCGTCTGGCGACGCAGCCATCGCCAGCCTGGACGAGGCACAGTCGCGCCTGCGCCAGCTTGGCGCGCGCGTGACGCAGCCGCGCGTGACCATCCTGGCGTGCCTGATCGACGCCGAGGCGCCGCTGACGCACCAGGCCGTGATCGACCGCCTGCCTGCCGATGGGGACGTGGATCGCGTGACCGTGTACCGGGTGCTGGACTGGCTGGTGGAACAGGGCCTGGCGCAGAAGCGCGCCGGCAACGACCGCGTGTTCCGCTTCACGCTGGTGGAGCACGAGGCGGCGCGGGCCGAAGTCCATCGCCAGCACAGCCACTTTCATTGCACGCGCTGCGACCGCACGTTCTGCCTGGAGACGGCCGGGAAATCCGTGGCGCCCAAGGTGCCGAGCGGATTCGCGGTCGAGCACGTCGAACTGACCGTCAACGGCGTCTGCGCGGAATGCGGCAGGGTCGGCGGCCCCACCGGCGACCACTGAACCCAAACGGCGATCCCGATTTTTTCCGGCTCTTTCCTGCGATTCATTCGGAGCAGAACAATATGTCCAAACTGATTCCGGTCACGATCCTGACCGGCTTCCTCGGCAGCGGCAAGACCACGCTGCTCAAGCGCATCCTCCACGAACAGCACGGCATGAAGATCGCCGTGATCGAGAACGAGTTCGGCGAGGAGAACATCGACAACGAGATCCTGGTGCAGGACGGGCGCGAGCAGATCGTGCAGATGAGCAACGGCTGCATCTGCTGCACGATCCGTGGCGACCTGGTGCAGGCCCTGTCGGACCTGATCACCCAGCGCGACGAAGGCAAGTTCGACTTCGACCGCGTGGTGATCGAGACCACGGGCGTGGCCAATCCGGGCCCCGTGGCGCAGACGTTCTTCATGGACGAGGAAATCGCGTCGCGCTACCTGCTGGACGCCGTGATCACGCTGGTCGATGCCAAGCACGGCAACATGCAGCTCGACAAGCAAGAGGAAGCGCAGCGCCAGGTGGGCTTTGCCGACGCGATCTTCATCACCAAGTCGGATCTGGTGGACGCGGCCAACGTGGACGACCTGCGCCACCGCCTCCAGCATATGAATGCACGCGCGCCGATCCGTACGGCCAACTTTGGCGAAACGCCGATCGATACGATCTTCGACCTGCGCGGCTTCAACCTCAATGAAAAGCTGGAGATCGATCCGGACTTCCTGCGCGCGGACGAACACGACCACGCGCACGAGCACGGCGAGCACTGCGCCGACGACTGTGGCCACGACCATGGCCACGATCACGACCATGCGCACGACCACGGCCATGGCCACGCGCACGATCACCACCATCACCACCACCATACCGACCGCATCGCGTCGTTCGTCTTCCGCAGCGACAAGCCGTTCCACTACGGCAAGCTGGAGGAATTTCTGTCGGGCATCCTGTCGGTGTACGGCGAGAAGCTGCTGCGCTACAAGGGCGTGCTCTATATGGAAGGCGTGGACCGCAAGGTGGTGTTCCAGGGCGTGCACCAACTCATGGGCAGCGACATCGGCGCCAAGTGGGAAGACGAGACTCCGGGCACCAAGATGGTCTTCATCGGCGTGGACCTGCCGCGCGACGCAATTCTGAAGGGCCTGGCCGCCTGCCTGGCCTGATTTGGCTCCAGGTGCGCCCGCCGCCGCTTGCGCGGCCGGGCGCCAACCTACCCCCGCCAGCGCCCGCTACCCTCCCCTTGGGTGGCAATATCGGGAAAACTCCTGTCTCTTGTCGGTCTTTCTCCCATATCTCCTAAAAATTTGTTCAAGTACAATAGGCCGGATTTGATACGGGCGGCGCACCTCTGGGCGCGGCCGGTATTCGCAGGGCGGCGGTCGTCGTCAGCATGAGGCAACAGCCGCCAGCAGGCGCGGTCGTTGGCTTCGTGCGGAGACCGCCCTCCGCGTGGGGACCAATGATCAATGCGCCGTCACTCGTCGACGCGTTGAGAGAGGTGTCCCCATGACAGCCGCAACAAAGACCAAGGAAAGCCGCAGCAAGACAGGTACCGCTGCGGCGGAGACGCTCAAGGCGCCGCTTGAAAAGGCGACGCCAGCTCCCCGCGGCAGTACGGCGCACGCCGATGCGGGCGAGGCCAAGGGAGGCACGCGAAGCAGCAAGACTGCAGCCAGCCAGAGTGAAACAGCCGCACCGCGCAAGCGGACGGCCACTGCACCCGAGCGGACGAAGACGCCGCCGGTCGCATCAACAAGAGAATCAGCAGGAACCATGAGCAGCAACAAACTTCTGACTGAAGCTGAAATCCTGAAGATGAGCGACAAGGATTACATGAACGAAGCGCAGCTTGGCTTCTTCAAGAATCGCCTTGAGCAGCTTCGCGACGAGATCCTCAAGAATGCGGACCAGACCACGGAACACCTGCGCGAGACTGTCATCGTGCCGGACCCGGCGGACCGTGCCACGATCGAGGAAGAACATGCACTCGAACTGCGCACGCGCGACCGCGAGCGCAAGCTGCTGAAGAAGGTTGAGCAGTCGCTGCAGCGCATCGAGTCTGGTGACTACGGCTGGTGCGAGGAAACCGGCGAGCCGATCGGCGTGCCGCGCCTGCTGGCCCGTCCGACCGCCACGCTGTCGCTGGAAGCCCAGCAGCGCCGCGAACTGCGCCAGAAGCTGTTCGGCGACTGATCGTCACCGTTCGGCCGCGCGCGGCTGACCCGCCCGACGCCCCAGGCGGCCCGGACTTCCGGGCCGCTTTGCATTTCGGCAGCCACAATGGCCCGCGTCCGCCCGCATTTGCCTTTGTGGCGTCACGGCTACGGCACTACCATTGCGGAATACGGCCGGCCTGTTACCCCAGGCGGCTTTCTGTTACAGTCGCAACTTTGTTGCAATAACACCCGTTATCATGGCCGCTCGCCTGCCCGTCACCGTGTTGTCCGGATTCACCGGCGCCGGCAAGACCACCGTGCTGCATCAGCTGATGTCCCAGCCCGGGGTGCGTGTGGCCGTGGTCGACAGCCATACCGACCTGCTGGCCGAAGTGGACCGGCTGGCCCAGACGGGCCAGTACGACTGCGCCGTGATCGAGGCCGATCCGACCGACGAGCCGCTGGGCATTGCCGAAGCGTTCGCGTTCGAGGACGCGCATGGCGAGCAGGCACCTGGCGTGGCGCACCTGGACACCCTGGTGACCGTGGTCGACGCCGGCCGCTTCCTGAAAGACTTTCACGACGCCGACTTCCTGTCGGCGCGCGGCCTGGCCGCACACGATGAAGACGACCGCACCGTGGTGGATGTGCTGATCGAGCAGATCGAAATCTGCGACGTCATCGTCATCAACAAGATCGACCTGGCGGATGCCGGCCAGCTTGGCCACCTGCATGTGGTGCTGCGTGCGCTCAATCCGCGCGCCGTCATCGTCGATGCCAGCCACGGCAATGTGCCGGCCGCCCAGATCGTGGGCACGGGCCGCTTCGACATGGAAGCCACGCCCAACGCGGCGGGATGGCAGGCGGCGCTGCAGGGCGACGCCGCACCCGACGCCGCCGGCATCGCCACGCTGGTGTATCGCAGGCGGCGCCCGTTTCATCCACAGCGCTTTGCCGACCTGATCCATACCGAATGGATGCGCGAGCATGGCGACGTGCTGCGCTCGAAGGGCCTGTTCTGGCTGGCCACCCGCATGGACATCGCCGGTGACTGGAGCCAGGCTGGCGGCGTATGCCGCCCCGGTGCCGCCGGTGCCTGGTGGGCAGCGATTGATGCCACGGAATGGCCCGCCGAAGGCCTGGCCCGCGCCGCCATCGATGCCGACCTGCTCGAAGACGGCCTGCCGGCCGCCTACGGCGACCGCCGCCAGGAAATGGTTCTGATCGGCGCCGACCTGAACGTACCCGAACTGGAAGCACGGCTCGACGCCTGCCTGCTGACCGACGCGGAAATGTCGGCTGGCCCCGAGGCCTGGGCCGCGTATCCCGACCCGTTCCCGGACTGGGGTGACGTGTTCGACGAAGAACACGATCACGACCACGACCATCCCCACGATCACGATCACGACCATGGCGATGGTCCGTGCGACTGCGGGCATGCGCACTGACATCCCCCTGCTCTCTCGCTGGCGCGTGCGCGGCATCGGCCTGTGGCCGGCGCTGTGGCTCGTGGCCTGCCTGCTGCTGACCCAGCATGTGGGCCTGGTGCACCGCGTGCTGCACGGCGGGCTGGGCAGCGTGCCGCCTGCCGCGGCCGTCAACGTCGCGGCCGCCGACACATCGGACGCCGTCGATACCGGCCACGCCGAACCATTTTCCCTGAAGCTCGGACTTCACTCGTGCGTGCTGTTCGATAGCGCCACGCTGGCCGACACCCACAGCGGCAGCTTCACGCTGCCGTCGCTCGCCTTCGGCAAGCCGGTCAAGCCGGCCAGCCTGGCGTACCGCTGGCCCGACCTGCCGGCCCAGCGCCCCTTCCATTCCCGCGCGCCACCGGCCGCATTCGTCTTCGCCTGAAAGCCTGAGGGCCTGACCGCCCGCATGCCGTGCACCTGACGCGATATCCGCGCGCGTGCACGCCTGAACGCGCCGCGCCATGTTGCGCCCGTTCGCCCTGACGAATTCGAATCGCGAGCCATGTACTCGAACCCCAACCGTATTCTGGTGGTGCGTCGCACCCCGCTGGCGGCGCTTGCCGCATTGATCGCCGCCGGCCTCTCTTCCCACGCGCTGGCGCAGGACGCCACGCCGGCCGCCCCGCCGCCGTCGCCCCAAACCCTCAAGGAGGTGGTGGTCACCGCCAACCCGCTCGGCAGCGATCTCAACGACATGGTCGCGCCGGTCTCGACGCTGGGCGGCGATGCCCTGACCGTGCGCCAGGCCAGCACGCTCGGCGAGACGCTGAACAGCCTGCCCGGCGTGACGTCGAGCTACTTCGGCCCCAACGCCAGCCGGCCGATCATCCGCGGCCTGGACGGCGACCGTATCAAGGTGCTGCAGAACGGCGGCTCGACGCTCGACGCGTCCACGCTGTCGTATGACCATGCGGTGCCCATCGACCCGCTTGTGGCCGAAAAGCTTGAGGTAGTACGCGGCCCGGCCGCGCTGATGTACGGCGGCAATGCCGTGGGCGGCGTGGTCAACGTGATCGATAACCGCATTCCGCGCGACCCGATCACCGGGGTGACTGGCGCGGCCGATGTCAGCGGCACGATTGGCGGCGACAAGGGCCGCAACGCCAGCGGCCTGCTGGAAGCCGGCAACGGCAAGTTCGCCGTGCACGCCGATGCCTTCGTG
This sequence comes from Cupriavidus pauculus, assembly GCF_022179805.1. Lineage (GTDB taxonomy): Bacteria > Pseudomonadota > Gammaproteobacteria > Burkholderiales > Burkholderiaceae > Cupriavidus > Cupriavidus pauculus_E. The sequence goes on from NZ_BPUO01000007.1 coordinate 234,543, forward strand.
CGCCAGACCAGCGACCTGCGCATTCCCGGCTATGCCCGCAGCGGCAACCTGCGCGCCACGCAGCCCCTGCCCGAAGGCGAGAGCGAAGCGTACGGCAAGATCCCGAACACCAACGCCCACCAGGAAGGCGGCTCGATGGGCGGCTCGTACACGTGGGCCGACGGTTTCGTGGGCGCCAACTGGTCGACCTATCGCAACGACTACGGCACGCCCGCCGAGGAAGACGCGCGCATCAAGATGCGTCAGGACCGCTTTGCGCTGGAAGGCGAGGCGCGCAACCTGTCGAGCACCACAGGCGGCTTCTTCGAGTCGGTCAAGGGCAAGTTCAGCTACACCGACTACGAGCACCGCGAGATCGAGGACGGCGTGACCGGCACCACGTTCAAGAACCACGGCTGGGATGCGCGCCTGGAGGCCACGCACGCCAAGATCGGCAACATGACCGGCGTGATCGGCACCCAGTTCGGCCATACCGATTTCTCGGCGCTGGGTGAGGAGGCCTTCGTACCGAGCACCGCCACCGACAACGCCGCGCTGTTCGTGTTCGAGGAACTGCCGCTGATCTCGTCGGGCGACCTGAAGCTGAACTTTGGCGGCCGCCTGGACCACAGCAAGGTCAAGGCCAGCGCCGACGGCAACGACCGCTTCAGCGATGCCGAGCGCAGCTTCAACGCCGCCAGTGCATCGGCGGGCGTGCTGTACAAGCTCAACCCGGTGTGGACGATGACCTCGAACCTGTCGTACACCGAGCGCGCGCCCACGTTCTATGAGCTCTACGCCAACGGCCCCCACCTGGCCACCGGATCGTTCGAAGTGGGCGACCCGAACGCCAGCAAGGAACGCGCAACGTCGATCGACCTGGGCATGCGCTTCAAGCAGGGCGACCACAGCGGCAGCGTGTCGGGCTACTACAGCCGATTCCAGAACTACCTGGCGTTGCTCAACACCGGCACGTACCGCGATGCCGAAGGCAATGTCGTGACCGCCGGCAGCGACGGCGCGCTGCCCGAACTGCAATACCTGGGCGTGCCCGCCACGCTGTACGGCTTCGAAGCCGAGGGCAAGACCCGCCTGCTGCAGAAGATGCTGACCACCAGCGACACGCTCGACTTCGAAGCGCGCGCCGACTATGTGCACGGCGAGAACCGCAGCAACGGCCAGCCGCTGCCGCGCCTGTCGCCGCTGCGCCTGGGCGGATCGCTGGTCTACGCGTCAGGCCCGTGGGGCGCGCGCATCAACGTGGACTGGAACGCGCGCCAGAGCCGTGTGCCGACGGGCGATACGCCGACGGACGCGTACACCATGCTTGGCGTGGCGCTGACCTACAAGATGAAGCTGTCCGGCACGCAGACGCTGTTCTATGTGCGAGGCGACAACCTGACCAATACCGAGGCTCGCAGCGCGACGTCGATCCTGAGGGATATTGCACCGCTGCCGGGGCGTAGTGTGCGGGTGGGGATGCGGACGCAGTTTTAAGCGCTTGTATGCTGCTGCAGGTTTTCTCCCCTGCCGGTTTGCTCCCCTCTCCCATGAATGGGAGAGGGGCGGGGGTGAGGGCGCGGCGCGTCAAATTGCGGCCTGTCTCGTTTGAACCGCTTGCCCGCACCCCCCACCCCTCTCCCGCCTTGCGGGAGAGGGGAGCGAAAAGCCGGTGGGAGCCAGCCTATATCCCCCTCTGAAATGACTCGGGCACCAGCGAATACACGGCGGCCGGTACGGGCCGGCCGCGCAGGATCAGGCGATTGCGGGCAATGCATTCGAACTCGGCACCGATCTTCTCGGCGACGGCGCGGCTTGCGAGGTTGGTCTCGACTGCCACGATCTCCAGCCGCGTGAGTCCCAGCATGTGGAAGCCGTGGCACGCCATCAGCGCGGCGGCGCCCGATGCAAGCCCCTGGTGCTGGCGGCTCTGGCGGATCCAGTAGCCGAGGTTGCCAAGGTTGTCTTCGCGGCGGATCTGGTTGATGGCCACGCCGCCGTACAGCTCGCGGCCGTCGGGCGAGAACACGCCGATGTCGTACGCGGCGCCTTCGTCCATCATGGCCGTGCATCGGTCGAACCACTCGCGGGCATCGTAGACACCATAGTCGGCGCGCGCCCAGGGCATCCACAGTCCCACCGTCGACATCGATTCGCGCACCGCCATCACGAACTGCGCCTCGTCGCTGGCGCGAAAGGGCCGCAACTGAAATTCCTTGGTGCGCAACGGCTGCATGGTCAGTTCCGATTCATGACCCGGTCGCCATTGCGCGTCAGTGCGCTGACCTTCTCCAGCGCCAGCAGCGTCTGATCGAACACGTCGCCGACCGATTGCTCGGGCATGAAGCGCGCATGCATGCGCTGCATCAGCGGCGTGGCGCTGAACCATGCGAACAGCGCATCGCGCGGCAACGCCTGGGCCTCCAGCAGCTTGAACTTCACGAGCACGCGCATCGCCTGCGTGGCATTGCGCAGCGGATCGCTGCGCAGATAGTCGAGCCGGCTGCGCGCACGCGTCACCGCACCGGGCACATCGTCGAACACGCGTCCGTGGCCTGGGATCACCACCCGAGCATCGAGCGCCTCGATGCGCGCCAGGATCGCAGCCTGCTCGGCGAATCCGCTCTCGCCATCGAGCTCGGGAAAGATCACGCCGAAGCCGTTTTCCCACAGCGCATCGCCCGATATCAGGATGCCGTGCGTCGGCGCGAACAGCATGACCGCGTGCGGATCATGCCCTGGCGCGGCGATAACCTGCCATGCGATGCCGCCCAGGCGCAGCGTGTCGCCATCGTGCAGCACATCGTCGAACGTGAAGCGCGGGCATTGCTGGCCGGTGGCGTCAAAGCTCAGGGCATCGTTGTCCCAGGCCGATACGGCGGCGGCCTCGGCAGCGGGAATCGACGTGCGCGGCCGCCAGCGCCGCTGCAGCGCCGCGTTGCCGCCGCAATGGTCGGAATGCAGATGGGTGTTGATCACGCGGCGCAGCGGACGGCCGTCCAGCGCCGCTTCCACCAGCGCCACGGTCTGGGCCGCGTGCGTGGCGTAGCCGGTGTCGACCAGCGTGGTGTCCTGCGTGGCATCGTCGACGAACAGCACATTGTTGGCCGACAGCCAGCCGCGTTCGAGCACGCGCAGCGTGTCCGGAAGATGGGCGGCGCTCATGCCGCGCTGCCTTCGCAAAGCCGTGCGACACGTGCCGGCAGTAGCGCCCACACACTGCGGCGCGCTTCGTCGTCGGCCTGCGACCAGCCCGCGATTTCCTCGATGGTGCGCAGGCAGCCTTCGCAGTAGCCGCTGTCGCGGTCCATCTTGCAGACGCTGCGGCAAGGCGACGGCACCGGCGACACGATCTGCGCGGCCGCCGCGCCACGCACCAGGTCAGCCAACAACCGACGCCGGGCGGGCGTCATGTCTGGACCTGCGGCGGCTGGATCTGCGCCACGTCGACCACTTCCGCGCCGGTCATGGCCTGCAGCTGCTGCGGCGTCAGGTTGAACACCGCGTGCGGATGGCCGGCGGCCGCCCAGACGCTGTCGTATTGGAAAAGGTCCGCGTCCAGCAGCATCACCGGCTTGACTGCATGGCCAATCGGGCAGACGCCGCCAATCGCATAGCCGGTCTTCTCGCGCACGAACTTCGCATCGGCCTTGCCCAGCGCGCCGACGCGCGCGGCCACCTTGGCCTCATCCACGCGATTGCTGCCACTGGCGATCACCAGCACCGGCACGTCGTCCTTCACGCGACGGAAGATGATCGACTTGGCGATTTCCGCCACGGTGCAGCCCAGGCCGGCAGCCGCTTCCGCCGACGTCTTGCCGGTGGCCGGCAGCATCACCACCGGGCGATCGTGGCCGATGCCGGCCAGCAACTCGGCCACGCGTTGCGCCGATTCGGGGAGCGCGATGTCTTCGCTCATGCTTGTCATGTCTCCGGGTTCAGATGGTCAGACGCAGACCGTGGCATCGGCCGCTGCAGCCCACTTGGTCAGCAGCGCCTTGCCCACGCGCGAACTGTTGGTGCGGCCGATGGCCTGCGAAATGAAATCGCCGGCGCGGACCACGGCTTCCTGGTCGATGCCGGTGTGCAGGCCCATGCCGTGCAGCATGTACAGCACGTCTTCGGTGGCCACGTTGCCGGTGGCGCCCTTGGCGTATGGGCAGCCGCCCAGGCCGGCCACCGACGCGTGGAAGATCGCGATGCCCACTTCCAGGCTGGCCAGGATGTTCGACAGTGCCTGGCCATAGGTGTCGTGGAAATGGCCCGACAGCCGGTCGATGGCAAACTCGGCCGACGCCGCGCGCATGACTTCCTGCACCTTGACCGGCGTGCCCACGCCGATGGTGTCCGCGATGTCGATCTCGTCGCAGCCCAGCTCGCGCATGCGGCGCACCACATCGACCACCGCGCTCACCGGCACGTCGCCCTGATACGGGCAGCCCAGCGCGCACGAGATGCTGCCGCGCAGGCGGATGCCGGCTTCCTTGGCGGCAGCCGCCACCGGCGCAAAGCGCGCGATCGATTCGGCAATCGAGCAGTTGATGTTCTTCTGCGAGAACGCCTCGCTAGCCGCGCCGAAGATCACCACTTCGTCGGCACTGGCCGCCACGGCGCCTTCGAACCCTTTCATGTTGGGCGTCAGCACCGAGTACAGCGTGCCGGGCCGGCGCTCGATGCGCGCCATGACCTCGGCGCCGTCGGCCATCTGCGGCACCCACTTCGGCGACACGAACGACGCGGCCTCGATATTGACGAAGCCGGCATCGGTCAGCTTGTTGATCAGCGCGACCTTGACGTCGGCCGGCACCATTGCCTTCTCGTTCTGCAGGCCATCACGGGGGCCCACTTCCACGATCTTCACGTACTGGGGAATTGTCATGGTTGTCTCCTCTGTTCTTGCGATGCCGACCGTGCGCGGGCCTAGTAGCCGCGCTGCAGGTCCACCACGCCGGCGATGGGCTTGCCCTGGGCCAGCAGCCGGATCTTGCCGGCGATCTGCGCAATGCTGTCCTCGCGCAGCGTCAGCGCCGAGATATGCGGCGTGATCGTGATGCGCGGTTCCTGCCAGTACGGGTGCTCGGCGGGCAACGGCTCCATGCGGAACACGTCCAGCGTGGCACCGGCGATCTGGCCGTCCTGCACCGCCGCCAGCAGATCGGCTTCCACCAGATGCTGGCCGCGCGCCACGTTGATCACGTAGGCGCCCTTGGCCAGCTTGTAGAGCAGATCCGTATTGATGATGTCCTCGGTCTCGGGCGTCAGCGGCAGCACGTTGACCAGCACCTTGAGCCCATCGAGAAAGGCCACCTGACCGTCGTCGCCATGGAACGACTGCACGCCTTCGACGGTCTTGGCCGAGCGGCTCCAGCCGCGCACCGGAAAACCGAAGCCGGCCAGCGTGCGTGCGATATGGGAGCCCAGCGTGCCAATGCCCATCACGCCGATCGTGAAATCGGCACGGCGATGCGGCTTCAGGAATTTCCACGTGCCGGCGCGTTCCTGCACGTCATAGGCGTCGAGCTTGCGGAAGTAGCGCAGCGCAGCGGCGGTCACGTACTCGGCCATCTGGGCCGCCATGCCCGCATCGTCCAGGCGCACGATGGGTACGCCAGCCGGCAGCGCGGCAGGGTCCGTGTCGCGCAGGCGCAGGATGCCGTCGACGCCAGCGCCGAGATTGAAGACCGCCTTCAGGTCCGTGCGGCCACGCAGCATTTCCAGCGGCGGCCGCCACACCACGGCGTAGTCAACTTGCTGCCCCTGGCTTTCTTCCCAGGTCAGGCATTGCGCTTCCGGCAACACCTCGGCAAAGCCCTCGATCCACGGCGCGTAACGGCCATCCGGCACATACAACTGCAACTTCATCTCGACTCCATTGTTATGCGGGGGTATTGGGCAAGGATTATGCGCGCTTTCCAAGGCACGGATGCGCGGGTGTGCGATTACCGCCGATTGCTCTCTGTCTGCTCCCCTCTCCCATGAATGGGAGAGGGGTAGGGTGGTGAGGGCCGGCGGGTCTGCTTGCCGACAGATCGCAATTTGGACCGCTGCGCCCTCACCCCCAGCCCCTCTCCCGCGATGCGGGAGAGGGGCGCAAAACAGGCAAGCGGGAAACTCAGGCTTCCGCCGCCTCTTCCACCGCGAACGCCAGCAGCTGCGCGCCTTCCGTGACCTGCTCGCCCACGCCGTACAGCACCTCGCTGACCAAACCGTCGGCGGGCGCGGTGATGGTGTGTTCCATCTTCATCGCTTCCATCACCAGCAGCGGCGTGCCGCGCGTGACCTTGCTGCCGGGCTGCACCATTACGGCGATGACCTTGCCTGGCATCGGCGCGGTCAGCTTGCCGCCCTCGCTTTCCGATTCGCCTGCGTGGGACAGCGGGTCGATCCATTCCAGCACCGTATGGCGGCCCGCGTGGAATACGTGGAAGGTGTCGGCCTCCAGATGGACTTGCCCATGGGTGCGGCGCGTGCCCAGGTCCACACGGATGTCGTCGGCGTTGAACGTGTAGGCGAACGGCGCGGCCTGGTCCGCGTAGATCAGCGTGCTCTTGCGCGTGTCGCGGGCATCGCCCTTGAGCACCACTTCGAGCTTGTGCCCGGCACCATGGAAATTCAGCGTGCGCGCATCGCGGCCGTTGAGGCGCCAGCCGCCGGCGTGCGTCCACGGCGAATGACGGTCGGCCTCGTCGATGCGGCGCTCGCGGGCTTCGCGTTCCAGCAGCGCGGCCACAGCCAGTGCGATGGCTTCGATGCCCACCGACTTCTGCGGCGGGAACAGTACGGTCTGGTTGCGTTCGATCAGGCCGGTGTCGAGATCTGCCGTGCGGAACGCTTCGGACTTCACCAGCCGCTGCAGGAAGGCCACGTTGGTGGACAGGCCCACCACGTGATAGTGGGCCAGCGCCTGCGCCATGCGCGACAGCGCCTCGTCACGGTCACGGCCCCAGACGATCAGCTTGGCGATCATCGGGTCATAGAACGGGCTGATCGCATCGCCTTCGCGGACGCCCGCGTCGATCCGCACACCGGCCGGGCCGTGTGCGTCACCGCCACGCATGAACTGCACGGCGGGCGGCGTCCGCAGGAAGCGCAGCGTGCCCGTCGACGGCAGAAAGCCCTTGTCCGGATTCTCTGCGTAGATGCGCGCCTCCAGCGCGTGACCGTCAATCTTCAGTTGTTCCTGCGTCAGCGGCAGCGGTTCGCCGGCTGCCACGCGCAGTTGCCACTCCACCAGGTCCTGGCCCGTGATCATCTCGGTGACCGGGTGTTCCACCTGCAGGCGCGTGTTCATCTCCATGAAGTAGAACGAACCGTCCTGGTTGGCGATGAACTCCACGGTGCCGGCACCCACGTAGCCCACCGCGCGCGCGGCGGCCACGGCGGCTTCGCCCATGGCGCGGCGGCGCTCCTCGGTCATGCCGGGGGCCGGTGCCTCTTCCAATACTTTCTGATGGCGGCGCTGCACCGAGCAGTCGCGCTCAAACAGGTAGACGCAGTTGCCGTGCGTGTCGGCAAAGACCTGGATCTCGATGTGACGGGGACGCGTCAGGTACTTTTCCACCAGCACCTTGTCGTCGCCAAAGCTGGCCGATGCCTCGCGCTTGACCGATGCCAGCGCGGCCTCGAAGCCGTCGCCCGCATCCACCACGCGCATGCCCTTGCCGCCGCCACCGGCGCTGGCCTTCAGCAGCACCGGATAGCCGATGCGGTCGGCCTCGCGGCGCAGCAGCGCGGCGTCCTGATCTTCACCGTGATAGCCGGGCACCAGCGGCACCGCGGCTTTCTCCATCAACTGCTTGGCCGCGCTCTTGCTGCCCATCGCGTGGATGGCCGACGCGGGCGGCCCGATGAAGACCAGGCCCGCGTCCGCGCAGGCGCGTGCGAAGTCCTCGTTCTCGGACAGGAAGCCGTAGCCCGGGTGAATGGCCTGGGCGCCGGTTTCCTTCGCCATCTCGATGATGTGGTCCGCGCGCAGGTAGCTGTCGCGCGCGGCCGGGCCGCCGATATGCACGGCCTCGTCGCAGAACGCGACGTGCCGTGCATTCGCATCGGCGTCGGAATAGACAGCGACCGTGCGGATGCCCAGCCGGCGGCACGTGGCGGCCACACGGCAGGCAATCTCGCCACGGTTGGCGATCAGGATCTTGTTGAACATGGCTCCTCCTTTGTCTCCGGGAAGGCGAGCCGCTTCGTCAGACCGGCAGGGTCGTCCTTATCCCGCGTAACCTTCGGCGCGGATATCCAGACGTGCCAGCAGGGCGCGGTCGCGCTCCGCTTGCGGGTTGCCAGTCGTCAGCAGCTTTTCGCCATAGAAAATGGAATTGGCGCCGGCCATGAAGCACAGCGCCTGCAATGCTTCGTCCATGGCCTCGCGGCCAGCGGACAGGCGCACCATCGCGCGCGGCATCGTGATGCGTGCCACGGCAATCGTGCGAACGAACTCGAACGGGTCCAGCGCTTCGGTGCCCGCCAGCGGCGTGCCCTCTACCTGCACCAGGTTGTTGATGGGCACCGACTCGGGGTACGGGTCCATGTTGGCCAGTTGCGCGATCAGGCCGGCACGCGCCTCGCGCGCCTCGCCCATGCCCACGATGCCGCCACAGCACACGTTGATGCCAGCCTCACGCACGTGGCCGATGGTGTCCAGGCGGTCCTGGTACGTACGCGTGGTGATGATCTTGCCGTAGAACTCGGGCGAGGTATCGAGGTTGTGGTTGTAGTAGTCCAGGCCCGCGTCCTTCAGGCGTTGCGCCTGCTCGGCCTTGAGCATGCCCAGCGTCACGCAGGTTTCCAGGCCCATCGCCTTCACCTCGCGCACCATGTCGATCACCGGCTCCAGGTGGCGCTCCTTCGGGCTGCGCCAGGCAGCGCCCATGCAGAAGCGCGTGGCGCCGTTGGCCTTGGCGGCACGGGCGGCGTCGAGCACGGCGTCCAGTTCCATCAGCTTCTCGGCCTTCACACCGGCTTCGTGGTGCGCGCTCTGCGGGCAGTAGCCGCAGTCCTCCTCGCAACCTCCGGTCTTGATCGACAGCAGCGTCGACAGTTGCACGGTGTTGGCGTCGAAATTCTCGCGATGCACCTGCTGCGCACGGAACAGCAGGTCGTTGAACGGCAGGGCGAACAGTGCGGCCACGTCGTCGACGCGCCAGGCGTCACCGTCCTTGGGCGCGGCGGCGGCAAGGTTGCGCGCGGACTGGCGCAGCGCTTCGGCGGAGATGGTGGCGACGGTTTGGTTTTCAGCGATCTGGGTCATTTTGGTTCTGCGTATTCTGTTTGGCCGGCGCGTCAGGCGTGACGCGGCGCGGCGATATTCGTGGAAGGTACCTGCACCATGCTGCCGAGCAGCGGCGCGAGGTCCAGGTGCTGCGCGGCGGCGGCCGGCGCCACCTGCCAGGGCAATTCCCCCAGCAGCGGCGCGTCCAGCGCGTCTTGCAGCGTGACGATGTTCTCGGTGGGCAGCAGCATGTCCGGATCGATGCGGTTGGCGATCCAGCCGGCCAGCTTCAGGCCGCGCGCGCGCACCGCTTCGGCGGTCAGCATCGCGTGGCTCAGGCAGCCCAGGCGTACGCCCACCACCATGATCACGGGCACGTCCAGCATCACGGCCAGGTCAGCCGTATTCCACCGCACCGCACCTACGTCCAGCGGCACGACAAAGCCGCCCACACCTTCCACCACCACGGCATCGGCCTTGGTGCGCAGCGAGTCGAACGCGTCACGGATCGGTCCGCGCGTAATGCGTTCGCCCTCCAGCGCGGCGGCTAGATGCGGCGATGCCGGCGTGCGGAAGAAGAACGGGCACATCTCTTCCTGCGGCACGATCACGGACCCGGCCGCGCGCAGCTGGTCAACGTCATCGTTCTGCCACTGGTCGTCGAGCCACTCTCCACCGGCCGCCACGGGCTTCATGCCCAGCGTGCTGTAGCCGGCCGCGTGCAGCGCATGCAGCAGCGTGGCCGTGGCGTGCGTCTTGCCCACACCGGTGTCGGTGCCGGTCACGAAGCACGCGAATCGTTCAGGCTTGTTGGCGATCATGCGGCCTCCTTGTGCAGACGCGGCATAGCTCGCGTGATGGCGTCGAGCAAACGCGCCACGTCTTCGGCCGTATGCGACGCCGACAGTGTGATGCGCAGCCGCGCCGTGCCGGCCGGCACCGTGGGCGGCCGGATCGCGCCAACGCGGATGCCGTCGGCTTCCAGCGCCGCCGACAGCGCCAGCGACGCCGCGTTGTCGCCGACGATCAGCGGCTGGATGGCCGTGTCGCTCTCACCAAGCGTCCAGCCTGCCTGCGCGGCCAGCACAGCCAGCCCCTGGCGCAGTTGCGCGATCAGGTCGACCAGATGCGCGCGGCGGCAGTGTCCTTCCTCGCCCGCGATGATCTCCAGGCTCGTCAGCAGCGCGTGCGCCACGGCGGGCGGCGCTGCCGTCGTATAGATATACGGCCGCGCGGTGTTCACCAGATGTTCGATGATCGTCTCGTGCGCGGCCACGAAGGCGCCCGCCACACCAGCAGCCTTGCCCAGCGTGCCGATGTAGACCAGCCGCTCGGAACGCAGGCCCAGGTGTTCCAGCACGCCGTGGCCGTGTTCGCCCAGCACGCCGAACCCGTGCGCATCGTCGACGACGATCCACGCATCGTGACGTTCGGCCAGCGCCAGCAGTTCGGCCAGCGGCGCGATGTCGCCATCCATGCTGAACACGCTGTCGGTCACGATCAGCTTCAGTTCGCTCTGACTCGCCTGCAGCAGCGCGTCGAGCGTCTGCGTGTCGCCGTGCGGATAGCGTTGCACGTCGGCCTTGGCCAGACGTGCGCCATCGATCAGCGACGCATGGTTCAGCGTTTCGCAGAACAGCGTCGCGCCCGCCGTACCCAGCGAAGTCAGCACCGCCAGGTTGGCCATGTAGCCGGTGCAGAAGTACAACGCCTGCGCCTGCGGGATGTACGGCGCCAGCCAGCGGGCCAGTTCGTGTTCAAGCTGCGCATGCGCCAGCGAATGGCCGCTGACCAGGTGCGAGGCGCCGCTGCCGGCGCCGTAGCGATGCGCGCCCTCGGCCAGCGCGTGGGAGATCGACGCGTGGTTGGCCAGGCCCAGGTAGTCGTTGCTGCAGAACGTCAGCAGCGGTGCAGGTGTGGCATCGATGGCGCCGACCGACTGGTGCGGCGCGCACGCGGTATGAGCGATGCGGCGGCGGCGCGTCAGCGATTGCGCCTCGCGCTCGGCGGCGGCGCGGTTCAGGTGGTCAAGCAGCATGGCGCGCCTCCTCGTTGGGTCCCAGCACTGCCTGCAGCGTGGCCAGCAATTGTTCGCCGAGCCAGTTGGCCAGCGCGGCATCGAATACATACGGCGGCATCACGTACAGCGTGGTGCCAATGGGCCGCGCCAGTACGCCGCGTTCGCGCGCGGCCAGGTGGAAGCGGGCAGCAAAGTCCGGGCCGGCTGCTTCGGCATCGATATCGGCGGCCCAGATCATGCCGTGCTGACGCACATGGCTCACGCGTGGGTCAGCAGCGATGCCGGCCATGGCATCGGCCAGCCATTGCGAGCGCTCGCGGTTGGCGGCCAGCACGTCGTCGGACGCAAACAGGTCCAGCGTGGCCAGCGCCGCGCGGCATGCCAGCGGGTTGCCGGTGTACGAGTGCGAATGCAGGAAGCTGCGCGCGATGTCGTCGGCCACGAAGGCACGCTGGATTTCCGGGCGCGACAGCACCAGCGACAACGGCAGGTATCCGCCCGTGATGCCCTTGGACAGGCACAGGAAATCGGGCCATGCATGCGCAGGTACGGGTTCGCCGCCGCGTGCCTGTTCCCACGCGAAGAACGTGCCGGTGCGGCCGCAGCCCACGGCGATCTCGTCGGCGATCAGGTGCACGCGATAGCGGTCGCACAGCGCGCGTGCGCCTTCCAGATAGGACTGGTCGTACATCGCCATGCCCGCGGCGCCCTGCACCAGCGGCTCGACGATCAGCGCGGCGATCTGGCCGGCGCGCTCGCGCAGCAGCGCTTCCAGATCAGCCAGCGCGCGCTTGGCCACGCTGGCGGCGGATTCACCACGACCAGCCTGGCGCGCGTCGGGCGACATCACCACGTGCGCGCGGCGCGTGAGCGGGTCGTAGGCGTCGCGGAAGATTTCCACATCGGTCACGGCCAGCGCGCCCACGGTCTCGCCGTGGTAGCCATGGCGCAGGCACACGAACTCGCGCTTGGCCGACAGGCCGGTATTGCGCCAGTAGTGGAAGCTCATCTTGAGCGCGATCTCCACGGCCGACGCGCCGTCGGACGCGTAGAACGCATTGCCGAGCACGCCGCCGGTCAGCGCTTCGAGCCGCTCGGCCAGTTCCACGGCCGGCGCGTGCGTGCAGCCGGCCAGCATCACGTGTTCCAGCGAATTCAGTTGCGCCACCAGCGCGGCGTTGATCGCCGGGTTGGCGTGGCCGAACAGGTTGACCCACCACGAGCTGATGGCGTCGAAATAGCGCTTGCCGTCCGTATCGATCAGCCACGGGCCCTGGCCGCTGGCAATGGCCAGCGGCGGCTCGTTGGCGGCCGCGTCGGGACGCAGGCGGGTGCACGGATGCCACACGGCGCGCTGGCTGCGCACCGCGAGCGTCGTGTCATCGCCTGCCGGTAATTGGGAGACAGGATGTGTCAAGGGGACCCTCCTCAGATTGCCATCGCCGTCCATGGCAGCCACCGCCACGGCGGGGCCGGGGCGTGCTGCAGATGCGGACGGATTGGGAAGGCTCATGTTAGGAAGGTCTTTAATGTCTTGGCAAACCGGGCACGGTTGGCGTGTTAGGCGCTAGTTGGGCGGAGTTGGGCGATGTTTGGCGTTATCGGGCTTGGTGCTGCACTTGTGGGTGGTGGTTCGGGGGCTAACGTCGGGGAAAACTTTGTTTTGAATGTGCTTTGTTAGGGCTTGATGCGCTGGCCCCTCACCCCCGCCCCTCTCCCGCTTGCGGGAGAGGGGAGCAAACCTTCCGTGGAGCAAGCTCCTTTACTGCACCTTCCACATTGGCGCGCGTTTCTCCAGGAACGAGCGCACGCCGTCGCGGCCTTCGGCTGATGCGCGGATGGCGGCGATGCGGTTGGCGGTATCGGCCAGCAGGTCGCTGTCGATCTCGCGGCCGGCCACTTCCTGCACCAGCCGCTTGCTTTCGCGTACCGCGTTCGGGCTGTTGTTCACCAGGGTGGCGGCGATCTCGGCCACCTTTTCGTCCAGCTCCTGCGGCGGCACCACGGCGTGCAGGAAGCCCAGCCGCAGCGCCTCGGCCGCGTCGAAGCGCTCGGCGGTGATGAAGTAGCGGCGCGCGGCCTGCTCGCCCATCGCGCGGATCACATACGGGCTGATAGTGGCCGGCAGCAGGCCCAGCTTGGCCTCCGACAGGCAGAAGTTGGCGTTCGCCGATGCCACCGCAATGTCGCAGGCCGCCACCAGGCCCATGCCACCGGCATAGGTGTCGCCCTGCACGCGGGCGATGACCGGCTTGGGGCAGACCCATACCGTGTGCAGCATCTGCGCCAGCGTCAGCGCGTCGGCGCGGTTCTCGTCGTCCGAGTAGCCGGCCATCTTCTTCATCCAGTTCAGGTCGGCGCCGGCGCAGAACGCCGGGCCCGTGCCGGTCAGGACGATGGCGCGCACATCGGGCGTGTCGCCCAGCGCGCGGAAGGCGCCGGTCAGTTCGGCGATGACGGTTTCATTGAACGCGTTGCGCACATCGGGCCGGTTCAGCGTGACGGTGGCGATGTGGCGCTCGGCCGTAACGTCTAGCGTCGTGAATTGCATGTCTCCTCCGGAATCGGTGTGGTTATCAGGATGTCTGGCCGGCGGTGCGGGTACGTGCGGGCTGGCTGCGCTCCGGTACTTCGTCAAACGGCAATCCCAGGCGGCGGAAGAATTCGTCCACGGCCGGCAGCCACACCGCCACGCCAGCGCGGTTGCTGAACAGCCGGTGCGAATCGCCGTCGAACTCGCCTACGTCGAAAAAGCGCGCTTCCTTGGCCGCCCCGCTCACCTGCGCCTTGTAGCTGTTGAACATGCGCTCGGGCAGCGGCCACGGCCAGTAGCTGTCGTTGTCGCCATAGATCCATAGCGACGGATAGCGCGCGCCGCGTCCGTAGTCGCCAAACGCGTCGATCAGGTTGTTCTCCCAGCCCACGCAGTTGTCGTTGCGCAGGCCGCCCGCGAAATTGACCACGCCGACCACGCCCGGATACCCGATGGCGGATAGCGCCATCGTCGACAAGCCGCCATGCGACTGGCCGATAACGACGATACGCGTCGGATCGACGTACGGCTGCTGCGACAGGTAGTCCAGCGCGGCAACCACGTCCTCGGCCTGCATCATGCCGTTGCCGCGCACGTCGCAGCTACCGCCCACGTACTGGCCGCCCGACTTGGAAAACCCCTGCCGCATCGGCAGCGCCACCACATAGCCACGCCGCACGAATTCGGCGGTCTGCGCCGCAAAGCGCGCGCGGCCCTGGAAGGCGGGCTTGCCCGGCGACTTGCCGTGGTTGATCACCACCAGCGGGAACGGCCCCTCGCCGGCCGGCCGGAAGATCGTTGTCTCCAGGTCCACGGTGGCTTGCAGCCCCACCTTCGGCACCATCACCACCTGCTCGACGGTCTGCGCCGGAAATGCCGCCTGGGCGATGGCCTGCCCGCACCATGCGATGCAGGCCAGCGCGGCCAGCATCATCCTGGCGCCTTGGACGGTGGGAACAACTCGGGACATGACGACAACCAACCCTTCGAATCAAAAAATTACATGCGGAAAACGCCGAACTTCATGTCACCGATCGGTGCATTGAGGCTGGCGGAAAGCCCGAGGCCCAGCACGGTACGCGTTTGCGCCGGGTCGATGACACCGTCATCCCACAGTCGCGCGCTGGCGTAGTACGGATGCCCCTGGGCTTCATACTGGTCGCGGATCGGCGCCTTGAACGCCTCTTCCTCGTCGGCGCTCCACTGGCCGCCCTTGGCCTCGATGCCGTCGCGGCGCACGGTAGCCAGCACGCTGGCGGCCTGCTCGCCGCCCATCACCGAGATCCGCGCGTTCGGCCACATCCACAGGAAGCGCGGCGAATACGCACGGCCGCACATGCCGTAGTTGCCGGCGCCGAACGAGCCGCCGATGATCACCGTGAACTTGGGCACCTGCGCGGTGGCCACGGCCGTCACCATCTTGGCGCCGTTGCGCGCGATGCCTTCGTTCTCGTACTTGCGGCCGACCATGAAGCCCGTGATGTTCTGCAGGAACACCAGCGGAATCTTGCGCTGGCAGCACAGCTCGATAAAGTGCGCACCCTTCAGCGCCGACTCCGAGAACAGGATGCCGTTGTTGGCGATGATGCCCACCGGGTAGCCCCAGATCCGCGCAAAGCCGCAGACCAGCGTGGTGCCGTAGCGCGCCTTGAACTCGTCGAACTCGGAGCCGTCGACGATGCGGGCAATCACCTCGCGCACGTCATATGGCTTGCGCGTATCGGTGGGGATCACGCCATACAGCTCTTCCACCGGATACAGCGGGTCTTGCGGTTCGTGCAGGCGGATCTGGTCCGGCTTGCGGCGGTTCAGGTGCTGGACGATATTGCGCGCCAGCGACAGCGCGTGATGATCGTTCTGCGCGAAGTAGTCGGCCACGCCGGACAGGCGCGTATGCACGTCGGCGCCGCCCAGGTCTTCGGCGCTCACTTCCTCGCCAGTGGCGGCCTTCACCAGCGGCGGGCCGCCCAGGAAGATCGTGCCCTGGCCTTTGACGATGATCGACTCGTCGCTCATGGCCGGCACATACGCGCCGCCGGCCGTGCACGAGCCCATCACCACGGCGATCTGCGGAATGCCCTTAGCCGACAGGTTCGCCTGGTTGTAGAAGATGCGGCCGAAGTGGTCGCGATCCGGAAACACGTCGTCCTGGTTCGGCAGGTTCGCGCCGCCGGAATCCACCAGGTAAATGCACGGCAGGTTGTTCTGCTCGGCGATCTCCTGCGCGCGCACGTGCTTCTTGACCGTCATCGGGTAGTACGTGCCGCCCTTGACCGTGGCGTCGTTGCAGACGATCACGCATTCCTGCCCGGCCACGCGGCCGATGCCGGTGATGACGCCCGCGCCGGGGGCGGCATTGTCGTACATGTCGTACGCGGCCAGCTGCGACAGCTCCAGGAACGGCGTGCCCGGATCCAGCAATTGCTGCACGCGGTCGCGCGGCAGCAGCTTGCCGCGCGACAGGTGCTTGGCCCGCGCATCCTCGCCGCCGCCTTCGGACAGCTTCGCGATTTTCTGCCTGAGATCGGCCACCAGCGCCTGCATGGCGTCGGCGTTGGCCTTGAACGATTCCGACCGTGCGTTCAGTTTGGTTTCCAGCGTGGGCATGTCTCTTCCTGTGGTCTCTTGCTTTTCGTGCCGGTTCAGCCGTCAGTGCTGTATCAGTCCTGCCCTTCCTGTTCCTTCAGGTCGCCGTCGACGTAGAGCCAGCGGGCCGGGGTGCCCGGCTCGCGCGGCTCGAAAACGAAGCGGCTCAATTCCTCCAGTCGGTGCGCGCGCCCGCCCACCTTGTAGCGCGCCACGAAGGCCACCGTGGCGTGCGTGTCGTCCTGCTGCGCGTGCGACTTCACCGTCAGGCCCAGCCAGCGCGTGCCAGCATCGGCCGACAGGTCTTCTGGGCAGGTCGACGTGTGCCAGGTCTGGCGCAGCCATCCTTCATCGCCCAGCACGTAGGCGCTGTACCGCGAGCGCATCAATGCTTCGGCCGTGGACGGCGTGGCCTCGCCGCGGTGAAAGCGTCCGCAGCACGAGGCATAGGCGCCGTTGCCACACGGGCAAGGCTCGGCGCCTGCATTGCGCGCTGCGGACTGGCGCTTTTTCGTCATGCGATCAGCTCCGGCAGGTCGCGCATGTCGGTGAACACCGTCTTCACGCCCACCGCGCGCAGTGCATCGGCATCGGTACTCGCGGCGTAGCCGAACACGGTCATGCCCGCGGCCACGCCGGCGGTGGCACCCGTGGGGCTGTCTTCCACCACGGCGCAGCGCGACGGCTCCACGCCCATCGTGCGTGCGGCCAGCAGGTAGACGTCGGGCGCGGGCTTGCTGTGCTCGACCTCGGTGGCCGAGAAGATGTGCTCGCGGTCGTCGTCCTGGAACAGGCCGATCAGGTCGGTGTGCTTCAGTTGCAGCTTGACCTTGATGCGATCCGCGCCCGACGCCACGCACACGGGCAGCCCACTCGCCTTGATGGCCTCGATGGTCTGGCGGATGTGCGGAATCGCTTCCAGTTCCTCGATCAGCGCGGCGTCACGCCGCACGAACCATTCGGACAGGAAGTTGCGCGGCAGCGGCTTGCCAAGCCGCGCCTCGATATTGCCAAGCTCGTCGCGCACCGCGCGGCCGAGGAACCACTTCATCGATTCCTCCAGCGTGATCTCGATGCCCAGCTCGTTGAGCACGCGATTCAGCACGCGATGGACGATGGGCTCGCTGTCGACGAGCACACCGTCACAGTCGAAGATCACGCAATCGAAGCGTGCGGCCTGGTTTGCTGCGGTCATGCGGGTTCCTATCCTTGTTGCGTCTGCTTGTTCAGTTCATTGCCGCCGACGGCGCGCAGTTCGGTCTGCCGCCGGCTCTTGAGGTGGGCCTCGATCTGCTCGAAGCGGTCGAAGCCCCAGAACGGTTCGCCGTCAATGATCACGAACGGCGATCCAAATACGCCCTTGGCCATCGCCACGTCGATCTCGGCCTTGAGCTGGTCCTTGATCTGGTAGCTCGTGGCGCCCTCGTTCATCGCATTGGGGTCTATACCCAGCGCCTCGGCCAGCTTGCCCAGCTCGGCGGGTTCGGCGATGTTCAGGTCATCGACGAACAGCGCGCGGTACACGGCCTTGGCAAACGCGGCGGCCAGGTCGGCGCCGTGGTGGTTCTGCAGCCACAGCATGGCGCGTGCGGCGTGCTGCGTGGGCAGCGGGAAGTGGGTGGGGCGCTGGTAGTCGATGCCGTGGAACTGCGCGGTGCGCTCGAAATCGCGCCAGCAGTACTCGCCCTTGAGCGGGATGGACGGCAGCGGCGACGAGCCGGTGGTCTTGAACACCACACCCAGCAGTACCGGGTGCCACATCACGCCGCGTCCGTACTTCTGCGCGAGTTCGTCGATGCGCGTGCTGGCAAAGTAGCCGTACGGCGAGGAAAAATCGAAGTAGAAATCGATGGGGGCGGTCATCGCGAGAGGCTCCGGTTCAGGTGCGACGGTTTGATGGTTCGATGGGTTGACTGCACTTCATCCAAGCGCGCGGGCGATCAGGATCTTCTGGATGTCGCTGGTGCCTTCGTAGATCTGGCACACGCGCACATCACGATAGATCCGTTCGACCGGGAAATCGTTCACATAACCGTATCCGCCGAACACCTGGATCGCGTCCGAGCACACCTGCTCGGCCATCTCGCTGGCGAACAGCTTTGCCATGGCGGCCTCCTTCAGGCACGGCCGGCCGGCGTCCTTGAGCGCGGCGGCATGCCAGACCATCTGGCGCGCCACGTCGATCTTTGTCGCCATGTCGGCCAGGCGGAACTGCACGGCCTGGTGCTGGAACAGCGGCTGGCCAAAGCTCTCGCGTTCCTTGGCATAGGCCAGGGCCGCGTCGAACGCGGCGCGTGCCATGCCGATGCTCTGCGAGGCGATACCGATGCGCCCGCCTTCCAGGCCCGACAACGCCATCTTGTAGCCGGCGCCCTCCTCGCCCAGCAGGCAGTCGGCCGGAATGCGGCAATTTTCGAACACGATCTGCGCGGTATCCGACGAATGCTGGCCGAGCTTGTCTTCGAGCCGGGCGACGATGTAGCCGGGCGTGGACGTCGGCACCAGGAACGCGCTGATGCCGCGCTTGCCCGCCACCTTGTCGGTGACGGCCATCACGATGGCCACGTCGGCGTGCTTGCCGCTGGTGATGAACTGCTTCACACCGTCCAGCACGTAGTGGTCGCCATCGCGCCGGGCCGTGGTGCGCAGCGCGGAGGCGTCGGAGCCCACATGCGGCTCGGTCAGGCAGAACGCGCCCAGCATCTCGCCGCGTGCCAGCGGCACCAGCCAGCGCTGCTTCTGCGCATCGTTGGCAAAGGTCATCAGCATGCTGCACACCGGGCAGTTGTTGACGCTGATGACCGTGGACGTGCCGCCGTCACCGGCCGCGATCTCTTCCAGGATCAGCGCCAGCGACAGGTAGTCAAGCCCGGCGCCGCCCAGTTCCTCGGGCACCGCCACGCCATAGGCGCCCAGCCGCGCGAGCTCCTTGTGCACGTCCTTCGGAAATGTCTTGTCGCGATCCCACTGCGCAGCCTGCGGCGCGATGACGTCCTGCGCAAACTGGCGCACGGCGTCGCGGATCATCTCCTGCTCGGGGGTCAGCAGCATAGGCTTGGATCCTTACCAGGGGATGGCCGTGCCATCGTAGTTGTGGAAGCTGCCGTTGTCGTTGTGCGTCAGCCCGGCCAGCGTGCGGCGCATGCCGGCCACGCTCTGCGGCGGCGTCAGGTCGGCATTCGGGCCGCCCATGTCGGTCTGCACCCAGCCCGGATGCAGCGCCACGCAGATCGCATGGCGCGCGTCCATCGACACGCTCTTGAGCACCGCGTTGACAGCGGCCTTGCTCACGCGGTACATCCACGCGCTGTTGCCTTCCATGCCACCAATGCTGCCCATCTTCGATGACAGTACTGCGAGCACGCCGCCCCGGCCGTGATTGCCGGTCTCGACGAACGGCAGCAGCATCGGCAGCGCCATCATCGGTGCCAGCACGTTGGTATGCATCACGGTGTCGAAGTCCTGCTGCGAGATCGGTTGCGCGCCCTCGGTGCGCGGGCCGATCACGCCAGCGTTGTAGATCGCCACGTCGAAGGTCTCGCCGTCGAGCTTCCAGCCCAGGCCCGCCACCGCGCCGGCGTCGGTCAGGTCCACCTGGTGCGCTTCGGCGCCCAGCGCCTTGAGCGCCTCGACGCCTTCGGCACTGCGCGCGGCGGCCACCACGCGCCAGCCATCGGCGCGGTACTGGCGGACGAATTCAAGACCGAGACCCCGGGAAGCACCCAGGACGAGAGCGGTAGGCATGGCGAGACTCCTTGTTATGGTTAGCGGATGGCGGTCAGACGATTTCGATGCCCACGGCCGTGGCTTCGCCGCCGCCGATGCACAGCGTTGCCACACCGCGCTTGCCGCCAGTCTTGCGCAGCGCGCCGATCAGCGTGGTCATGATGCGCGCGCCCGAGGCGCCAATCGGATGGCCCAGCGCACACGCGCCGCCATGGATGTTGACCTTCTCATGCGGAATCTTGTGGTCGCGCATCGCGGCCATCGGTACGACGGCGAACGCTTCGTTGATCTCGAACAGGTCCACGCTGTCGGTGGTCCAGTCGAGCTTGCGGTACAGCTTGGCGATGGCTTCCACCGGCGCGGTCGTGAACCAGCCCGGCGCCTGGGCGTGCGACGCATGGCCCAGCATGCGCGCAATGGGCTGCAGGCCCAGCGACTTCGCGGTGGACTCGCGCATCATCACCAGCGCAGCGGCGCCGTCGTTGATCGACGACGACGAGGCGGCGGTGATCGTGCCGTCCTTGGCAAACGCGGGCTTCAGCGACGGAATCTTGTCCACCTTGATACGGCGCGGGCCTTCATCGGTATCGACGACCGTGTCGCCGCCCTTGCCCGATACCGTCACCGGCGTGATCTCCCAGCGGAAGTCGCCGGCCTCGGTGGCGCGCTGCGCGCGGCGCACCGACTCCATGGCAAACGCGTCCTGCTGCTCGCGCGTGAATTCGTACTTGGCGGCGCAGTCCTCGCCGAACGTGCCCATGGCGCGGCCCTTGTCGTAGGCGTCTTCCAGGCCATCGAGCATCATGTGGTCGTAGATCATGCCGTGGCCGATGCGGTAGCCGCCGCGCGCCTTCGGCACCAGGTACGGCGCGTTGGTCATGCTTTCCATGCCGCCGGCCACGCCGATGTCGAACGACCCGGCCAGCAGGCCGTCGTAGACCGACATGGCCGCGCGCATGCCCGAACCGCACATCTTGTTGACCGTGGTACAGGCCACGTCCAGCGGCAGCCCGGCGCCCAGCGCAGCCTGCCGTGCCGGCGCCTGACCCTGCCCGGCCGGCAGCACGCAGCCGAACACCACTTCCTGCACCTGCTCCGGCTTGATGCCCGCGCGCTCGACCGCCGCGCGGATGGCCGCGGCGCCAAGCTGCGGCGCCGTCAGACTGCTCAGTTCACTCTGGAACGCGCCCATCGGGGTGCGTACCGCGGATACGATGACGATCGGGTCTTGTTGCATGTCTGTGTCTCCTCCGAAGCAGGGTTGGGGCTTCGTGCGTGTAGTGGGGGCAGCGGATCAGCGATTCAGCCGATCAGCGGATCGATGCCTGGGGCGGGTCGCCGTACTGCTGCAGCGCCGCTGCAATCTGGGCCTGGAGTTCGTCGTTGTTGCTGGCGGCCATGCCCAGGTCGCGCAGCAGGCCGTCGGACACGCCGTAGATCCAGCCATGGACGGTCACTTCCTGCCCACGGTCCCAGGCGTCCTGCAGCACGGTGGTCTGGCAGACGTTGTTGACCTGCTCGATCACGTTCAGCTCGCACAGGCGCGTGTGGGCATCGTCCTCGCGCAGCACGGTGCCCAGGTACGACGAATGCTTGTCGGCCACGTCCTGCACGTGCCGCAGCCAGTTGTCGGCCAGGCCCACGCGCTCGCGCTTGAGCGCTACCTTCACGCCGCCGCAGCCGTAGTGGCCCACCACGGTGATGTGGCGCACCTTCAGCACTTCCACGGCGAACTGGATCACCGACAGCGCGTTCAGGTCGCTGTGCGAGATCACGTTGGCGATGTTGCGATGGACGAATACCTCGCCCGGCGCCAGGCCCAGGATCTGGTTGGCCGGCACGCGCGAATCGGAGCAGCCGATCCACAGGTATTCGGGCGCCTGCTGGTTGGCCAGGCGCGTGAAGAACGAGGGGTCTTCCGCGTTGACGCGGTCTACCCACTCACGGTTGTTGCGGAACAGTTGGGCGATGGCGTCAGTCATGCTGCCCTCCTTGCGTCGTCGGTTGAAGCAGCGCCGTAGCGATGGATGAAGCGTTCTTGTTGTGGATAGGCGAAGAAGTCATGAACATGACCGGCCAGAAGCCGGTCCTTGTGTTGCTGCCACAGGGCAGCGTCGAAGAAATCGGGATGGTGCCGCAGGAACGCGGCGCGCACGCGCGGATTGCCGAGCAGGAACGTGCGGTAAGTCTCCGGAAAGATGTCGTGCGCACGTACGGTGTACCACACCTCGCCCGACATTTCCTCTTCCTCGTTGCGCGGCTCGGGCACGCGCCGGATATTGCAATCGGTCAGGTACTCGATCTCGTCGTAGTCGTAGAACACCACGCGGCCATGCCGCGTCACGCCGAAATTCTTGTAGAGCATGTCGCCCGGGAAGATGTTGGCGGCCATCAGTTCCTTGATGGCGTTGCCATATTCCAGGATGCCGTGGTCCACCTGCTCGTCGGTGCCGTCCTGCAGCCAGATGTTCAGCGGGGTCATGCGCCGTTCGATGTACAGGTGGCGCACCACGATCTCGTCGGCGCCATCGCTGCCGCGCTGGTATTCGAGCATCGACGGCACGTGCCGCACCAGCTCGCGCATCAGCGCGTCGTCGAAGCGGGACAGCGGGAACGCCACGTCCGAATATTCGAGCGTATCGGCCATGCGGCCCACGCGGTCGTGCTGCTTCACGAGCTGGTACTTCGATTCCACGATTTCGCGCGTGGTTTCCTTGGGGGCCGGAAACGCGTCGCGGATCACCTTGAACACATAGGGGAACGACGGCAGCGTGAACACCAGCATCACCAGCCCCTCGATGCCTGGGGCGATGACGAACCGGTCGGACGAATGCTGCAGGTGGTGCAGGAAGTCGCGGTAGAACAGGTTCTTGCCCTGCTTCTGCAGGCCCAGCGACGTATAGATCTCGGCGCGCGACTTGCGCGGCAGCAGGTCGCGCAGGAACGTCACGTAGGCCGACGGAATCTCCATGTCCACCATGAAGTAGGCATGCGTGAACGAGAACAGTACCAGTAGCTGCTCGGGGTGCAGCAGCACCGTGTCCAGCACGAGCTTGCCCGACGGCCCGTGGATCACGGAAATCGCCATCGGATAGGTCTGGTCGCCGTTCATCACGCGGCCGATGATGAAGGCCGACTTGTGGCGGAAGAACAGCGACGACAGCGTATGAACCTGGAAATTGGGCGCGATCGGAAACTCGCCGGCATGCTCGGCGATGGCGCGCAGCACATAGTCCACGTCGCGCTTCAGGTCTTCGAACGGCGTATCAAGCTGGAAGTTGTGCACGATCCGCTCGAAGCAGGCGGCCATGCCCTCGCGGTTGCCCGGATAGTAGGCGCGGTAGGTGGGCTTGGTCGGCGATTCCTCGTTCTCGATGTACTCGGTGGAAACCGCCGGGCGCACGAAGATGAAATCGTTCTTGAAGTACGAGCGATGCAGGATGCGCGTGCAGACCGAATTGAAGAACGTCTCGGCCAGTTCGGGCTGGTGATGGTTGGTCAGCAGCCCGATGTAGTGCAGCTTGATCTGCTGCCAGATGTCGTCGTCGATGTCTTCGGCATCGTATTCGTCCTGCAGGATCATCACCGCCTCGTGCACGCGTTCGTTGTAGAACGCGATACGGTCGCGCTGCAGCGTCTGCAGGCCATGCCAGTCCCCCGCCTCGAAGCGCGCCTTGGCGTCGATGCTGGCTTCGCGGAACAGCCGGTAATGCTTGTCGAACCCGTCCAGGATGGTCCGCGCCACATCGTAGGCAATCTGCGAGGAGAGCAGCTTGGGGAAGTGCGACATGACTGGAAAATTTCCGGACGTTCGGTAGGCGGCTGGAGTCGAAATTGTAACGGCGTTCGGCACTTACCTCCGGGTATTACCGAACGCCTCCGGAGTCACTTCTGTCCTTACATTGTCTCGGCAAACAATTCGCGGCCAATCAGCATGCGGCGGATTTCCGAGGTACCGGCGCCGATTTCGTACAGCTTGGCGTCGCGCCACAGCCGGCCCACCGGGTATTCGTTGATGTAGCCATTGCCGCCCAGGATCTGCACCGACTCGCCGGCCATCCACGTGGCCTTTTCCGCCGTGTACAGGATCACGGCGGCACAGTCCTTGCGCACCTGGCGCACGTGGTCGGTGCCCAGCGCGTCGAGGTTCTTGCCCACCGTGTACACGTAGCTGCGTGCGGCCTGCAGCGTGGTGTACATGTCCGCCACCTTGCCCTGGATCAACTGGAATTCGCCGATGCTCTGGCCGAACTGCTTGCGGTCGTGGATGTACGGCGTCACCACGTCCATGCACGCCTGCATGATGCCGACCGGACCGCCCGACAGCACCGCGCGCTCGTAGTCGAGCCCGCTCATCAGCACCTTGGCGCCGCTGTTTTCGGCACCGAGGATGTTTTCCACGGGCACTTCCACGTCCTGGAATACCAGCTCGCCCGTGTGCGACCCGCGCATGCCCAGCTTGTCCAGCTTCTGCGCCACCGAGAACCCCTTCATGCCCTTTTCGACGATGAAGGCGGTCATGCCGCGCGCGCCCAGGTCCGGCTCGGTCTTGGCGTAGACCACCAGCACGTCGCAGTCGGGGCCGTTGGTGATCCACATCTTGGTGCCGTTCAGCACGTAGCGGTCGCCCTTGAAGTCCGCGCGCAGCTTCATGCTGACCACATCCGACCCGGCGTTCGGCTCGCTCATGGCCAGCGCGCCGATCCATTCGCCCGACACCAGCTTCGGCAGGTACCTGGCCTTCTGGGCGGCCGTGCCGTTGCGGTGGATCTGGTTCACGCACAGGTTCGAATGGGCGCCGTACGACAGGCCCACCGACGCCGACGCGCGGCTGATTTCCTCCATCGCGATCATGTGGGCCAGGTAGCCCATGTTGGCGCCGCCGTACTCCTCGGCCACGGTAATGCCCAGCACGCCCAGGTCGCCCATCTTCTTCCAGGCATCCATCGGGAACTGGTCGGTGCGGTCGATTTCGCCGGCGCGCGGCGCCAGCTCGGCCTGCGCCCAGTTGCGCACCGATTCGCGCAGCATTTCGATGTCTTCGCCGAGGTCGAATCTCAGGCCAGGGAGTTCGGTCATGGTGGTTGTCTCCTGTGCGTTGCTCTACGTGTCGGGATATTTTATTGACGTTTACGTAAACGTCAATTGGTGCTGCCGATAGGTGCCGAATACTGGGTGCGGTCAGGCCGTACGCGTCTTGCCCGCATCATGGTGTGCCGCCAGCAGCGCCTTGCACTGGCGTTCGTGCTGGTCGATCTCGGCAAGTTGGGCCTGCAGGTCGTCCATTTGCCGCTCCAGCGTGCCGCGATGCTGGGCCAGCAGGTGCAGAAACCGTTCGAGTTGCGGCGCGGTATCACGCGGCGACTCGTAGAGATCCAGGATTTCGCGGATTTCGTTGAGAGTGAGCCCCAACCTTTTGCCGCGCAGCGTCAGCTTCAGGCGCGTGCGTTCGCGGCCGTTGTAGACACGTTTGCGCCCGCTGGGGCCTTCGCGGTCGGGCGAAAGCAGGCCCTGGTCTTCGTAGAACCGGATCGCGCGCGGCGTGACTTCGAATTCGCGCGCAAGATCGGTGATGGTGTAAGTGGCGGAGGTTGGCTGAGCCGACATGGGGCGTCCCACAAAAATGAACGGTCGTTCGCTGATTCGTTGCGCAATCAACTTTTTCGTCTAAGATGACATGCACGGCGCGATGATTGACGTTAACGTTAACGTTAGCGTCAACTGCCGCGCATGACAATCCGAACAAGAGCGGGCTTCCAGCCTGCCGATATCGAAGAGACAAATCCCATGAACGCACTCGAACATCAGCTTCAATATCCGTTTGGCGAGACCATGCCCGAACCGGGCACCCGGCAGGAGGTAGCGCCGGGCGTGTACTGGCTGCGCATGCCGCTGCCCTTCGCGCTCGACCACATCAACCTGTGGCTGGTGCGTGACCGTATCGACGGCCGCGACGGCTGGACGATCATCGACTGCGGCATTACCAACGACACCATCCAGGCCCACTGGGAAACCATTTTCGCCAACGAGCTGGAAGGCCTGCCCGTGCTGCGCGTGCTGGTGACGCACTGCCACCCCGACCACGTTGGCCTGGCGCACTGGATCTGCCGGCGCTGGGACGTGCGGCTGTGGATGAGCCTGGGCGACTACATGTCGGCCCGCGTGATGGCTGGCGGCTCGGGCGTGGGCTCCAATGCTGGCGGCGACTTCGCGGCCAGCCACTTTGCCCGGCATGGCCTGACCGACCCCGATCACCTGGAAAAGCTGCGCGCGCGCAAGGCCTACTACCCGTCGCTGGTGCCGGACCTGCCCACGCAGTACCGGCGCCTGATGGACGGCGACACAGTGCAGATCGGCAGCGATCCGGCTACGTCGTCGTGGCGCGTGATCACGGGCTACGGCCACGCCCCCGAGCACGTGGCGCTCTACAACGCGGCGACCAACGTGCTGATTTCCGGCGACATGGTGCTGCCGCGCATCTCGACCAATGTCAGCGTGTTCGACATGGAGCCCGAAGCCAATCCGCTGCAGCTATATCTGGATTCGCTGGGCAAGTACGACGACCTGCCCGACGACGTGCTGATCCTGCCGTCGCACGGCCGGCCGTTCCGCAACATCCACACCCGCATCCTGCAACTGCGCGAGCATCACGTCGACCGCCTGGCCGAAACGCTGCAGGCTTGCGCCGAAAAGCCGTGCAATGCGTTCGATATCGTCGGCGTGATCTTCCGCCGTCAGTTCGACATCCACCAGCTGACCTTCGCCATGGGCGAGGCGCTGGCGCACCTGCATGCGCTATGGCATCGCGGCGAGCTTGCCCGTCAGCTGGACGATGACGGCGTGATCCGTTTCACCAAGGCCTAGAGCCCCGGGCCCCAAACCCTAAATCCGGCCGGCTTCGAAGTCCTGAGCCAATGTCCCAAGGTAGCGCGCGCCGGCCACGGCGCGGCTGCCGTACCACGACAGCATCTCGCCATCCACCAGCACTACTGGCTTGCCGATCTGCCGCTCCAGCGCGTCGGCATGATCCTCGGTGAATCGGTAGGGCTCGGTGGATAGCAGCACGGCGTCCAGTTCGCGCACCAGCGCATCGCTCCAGCGAAACGTCGGATAACGCTCGCCCTCGGCGTTCGGACGGCTGCAGTCGCCGTCGACGCACGCTTCCGGCACGGCATCCGACGGCCACGTCGCCCAGTTCACCAGCGCCAGCATCTGGCTGATATAGGTATCGCGCGACACCGTCATCCACGGGTCCTGCCAGATCGCGTAGAGCACGCGGCGCGCGGGCCATGGCCGGGCGCGCAGCGCGTCCAGCGCGGCCTGCAGGTCGGCCGCCAGCCTGTCGGCCTGCGCCTGCCGCCCAAAAATGCCGCCCAGCATCGCGTAGAGCGCGAAGTTGTCGTCCGGGCGGCATGGATGCGTGACGATCACGTGCGGCACGAAGGTGCGGATCTCGTCCACGGTCTCGCGACGGTTCTCGTCGATGTTCACGATCACGTGGGTCGGCGCCAGGGCGCGCAGGCGGTCCAGCTTGACGTCCTTGGTGCCGCCCACCTTGTCCACGGCGCGCACCGCCGGCTCCGGGTGAATGCAGAAGCCAGTGCGCGCCACGACCTGATCGTCCAGGTCCAGGTCGAACAGCAGCTCGGTGATCGACGGTACCAGCGACGCGATGCGCACCGTGCCGCTGGCCGCGCCATGCTCCTGACCCACCGCATCGGTCCACATCACGCGCTCCGCGACTGGCGCGGCTTGCGCGGCGCGCGCCGGAACAGCGCGTCGTAGAGCCAGCGCGGCATGACATTCAGCACCGACGCCACCACGCCCATCTGCCACGGAATCACGGCAAAGCGCGTACCGGCCGCAATCCGGCGCACGGCCTTGCGCGCGAACACGTCGGCGTCCATCAGGAACGGCATCGGATACGGATTGTGCTCGGTCATCGGCGTACGGATGTACCCCGGGGCAATCGTCACTACGCGGATCCGCTCGTGCGACTGCTCCAGCCGCAGGCTTTCCAGCAACTTGATCACGGCCGATTTCGACGCGCTGTACGCCCCGCCACCGGGCAGACCACGGATGCCGGCCACGCTGGCAATGCCCACCAGCGTGCCACGCCAGCCATCCGGACCGGGCGGCTGCGTGCGCATCGGCTCCAGGAACGGCTGGAACGTCGTCAGCGTGCCAAACCAGTTGGTGTCCATGACGGCGCGAAACACCTCCAGGTCTTCGCGCTCGCTGGCAGCGGTGCCCACCGAGATGCCGGCGTTGGCAATCACCACGTCCGGACACCCGACCTGGGCGATGAAGTCGGCGGCAGCGGCGTTCATGGCATCGGCATCGCGCACATCGGCAGCATAGACGCGGATGGCGTCCGGGTTCGGCAGGCTGGCGGCAAACGCACGGAGTGCGTCCTCACGTCGGCCAACCAGGCCCAGCACGGCGCCCTGCTCGGCATAGGCCCGCGCCAGCGCCTGGCCAATGCCGCTGGAGGCGCCAGTCAGGAAGATTTTTTGAGGGTTCATGGGTGGGAATATACCTGCGGTCAGGTTTTCTCCCCTCTTCCTCTGGGAGTGGGGCCGGGGGTGAGAGCTGGCGGTTCAAATTACGACAAGTCGGCAAGCAGAGCCTCGTTGCCCTCTCCCGCACGCGGGAGAGGGGAGCTGAAGGGGGGCGCGGCAGAGGGGAGCAGGTCACCGGATCCCAAAAACCAAAACAGCCCGGCGCACCACGTGCGCCGGGCTGTCAAAGCCAGTCGGCAAAACGCTCAAATACCGATCAGAGCTTCTTGTCGCGTACGCCCGTGACCAGGAAGTCCATCGCCTGGATGGCGGCGCCCTTCGTGCCGGCGATCGACGGCGAGGTTTCGTACTTGCCCTGCACCACCACGGTCGGCACGCCATCGATCTTGTAGGCGTCGGCGATCTTGTTGGCACGCTGGGCGTTCGTGGTGACCGAGAACGAGTTGTACGTATCCAGCCACTGCTTGCGGTCGATGCCGTTGGCGGCCATGAAATCGGCGATCTCGTTCGTGTCGACCATGCGCTTGCGCTGCTTGTGGATCGCGTCGAACACCTTGGTGTGCATGGCGTCGAGCTTGCCCAGCGATTCCAGCGCGTAGAAGATCTTGGTATGCGGCAGCAGGTCGTCGCGGAAGGCCACCGGCACGCGCTTGAAGACCACGTCCTTGCCCTGCTTCTTGACCCACGCTTCCAGCTCCGGCTCGAAGTCGTAGCAGTGCGGGCAGCCGTACCAGAAGAACTCGGTCACCTCGACCTTGCCGGCCGGCACCGGCTGCGGGGCTTTCAGAACCGTGTAGTCCTTGCCTTCGGTCGGCGCGGCCATGGCGGCGGGCGCGGACATCAGCAGGCCGCCTACGGCGGCAGCGGTGGCGATCAGTGCGGCGATTTTCTTCATGTTCGAAGGGCCTTACGGTTGAACGTGCTCGGCGAGCAGATGGAATGCGTCTATGACTCCGGCAGCGTCACTTGGTTCGCAAGGCCGCCGCCGGTGCGCGAAATTCGCGGAATTATTGCTTGGTGAAACGGATCACCGAGGCATCGAAACCGGCCGACTGCAGCCTGTCCCGTGCGCGGTTCATGTCCTCGATCCGGTTGAACGGCCCCAGCCGGACGCGGTACATCTTCACGCCATTCACGTCGCGGTCGGTCACCCGAGCCTCGAAGCCCTGCATGGCCAGGTTGGCCTTCTGGCGGTCGGCGTCGTCCTGCGAGCGGAACGCGCCCACCTGCAGCAGGTAGCCCACCTTGTTGGCGTCGGCCTGGGCGATTTCGGCGATCGGGTCGGCCACCGGCTTCTCGGCCGGGCGCGCGGCCGGCTTTTCGGCCGGCTTGCTGGCCACCGCACCGTTGCTGGCGCCGCTCGGCACTTCCGCCGGGCGGGTCGTGGCCACGGGCGGCTGCTGCGGGGCGGCCGGCTGTTCAGGCTGGCCCACCGGCTTGGCCGGCGTCTTGCTCCACAGCGGCTTGTTCGGGTCGGTCGGCTCGGCGTTCTGCTGCGCCTGCTGGGTCGGGCTCGGCAGCGCGCTGGCCACGTTGCCCGGCTCGGTCGGGCGCGGCGCCGGGGTGTTGTTGCTGCCCTTGAACGGCGCGGGCGACTTGGTGATGTACAGGGCGATGACCACGGCAATGGCCAGGCCGACGATCAGTCCGAGCACCAGGCCCAGGAACGTTCCGCCACGCTGCATCTGGCGATGACGAACGGCGCGCGTGGCGCGCTTGGCTTTGTGTTGCATGAAGTCCTCTTCGGTGTTGCCGGGGATTATAGAGCCAGTCCGATGGCGCGAAGTTCAGGCGGCCGGCGATTCCTGGTCGGTGGTGCGGTCCATCCGTTGCGGCGCCGATACGCCGATCACGGCCAGGCCGTTCTTCAGCACCTGCCGCGTGGCGGCCAGCAGCGCCAGGCGGGCGCGCTTGACGGCCTCGTCGTCCACCAGCACGCGGTCGGCGTTGTAGAACGCGTGGAAGTCGCCGGCCAGGTCGCGCAGGTAGAACGCCACGGCGTGCGGCGCCAGTTCGCCGGCAGCGGCGGCCAGCATGTCCGGGAATTCGGCCAGGCGGCGGCCCAGCGCAATCGCCTGCGGGCTCACGTCGGCGGCCGTCACGGCGGCCAGGTCCACGCTGGCCAGCTCGGCTAGGCGCGACTCCCAGCCGGCGCCGCCCCATGCCTCGAAGATCGAGCAGATGCGGGCGTGGGCGTACTGCACGTAATACACCGGGTTCTCGTCGTTCTGCTTCAGCGCCAGGTCCACGTCGAACACGAACTCGGTATCGGCCTTGCGCGACAGCAGGAAGAAGCGCACGGCGTCGCGGCCGCGCGTGAAGTGCGCGGGCCAGTCGGCCACGCTGGCTTCCAGGCAGCCACGGATGGTCTCGTCGCCGCCATTGCTCCATTCGATCAGGTCGCGCACGGTCACGTACGAGCCGGCGCGCTTGGAGATCTTCACCTCCTCGCCGTTCTTCATCACGGTGACCATCTTGTGCAGCACGTAGTCGGGGTAGCCCTGCGGAATGCCGATGTCCAGGCCCTGCAGCCCGGCGCGCACGCGGGCGATGGTGCCGTGGTGGTCGCTGCCCTGCACGTTGATGACGTTGGCGAAGCCGCGCTCCCACTTGGTGGTGTGGTAGGCCACGTCCGGCACGAAGTACGTGTAGGTGCCGTCGCCCTTCTTCATGACGCGGTCCTTGTCGTCACCGTTGTCGGTGGTGCGCAGCCACAGCGCGCCTTCGTTCTCGTAGGTCTTGCCCTTGGCCACCAGCGACCGCACGGCCGCATCCACGCGCCCGTCGCTGTACAGCGACGACTCCAGGTAATAGCGGTCGAACTTGACGCCAAACGCCTGCAGGTCGATGTCCTGCTCGTTGCGCAGGTAGGTCACGGCAAACTTGCGGATCGACTCCAGGTCTTCCACGTTGCCCGACGCCGTGACCGGCTCGCCATCGGAGGCCGCCACGGTCTTGCCGGCCAGGAAGTCGGTGGCGATATCGGCGATGTAGTCGCCGTTGTAGGCCGATTCCGGCCAGCCGGCGTCGCCCGGCTTCAGGCCGCGCGCACGCGCCTGGACCGACACGGCCAGCGTGTGGATCTGCACGCCGGCGTCGTTGTAGTAGAACTCGCGGTGCACCTTCCAGCCTTGCCAGGCCAGCAGGTTGGCCAGGGCGTCGCCCAGGGCCGCCTGGCGGCCGTGGCCCACGTGCAGCGGGCCGGTCGGGTTGGCGGACACAAACTCCACCAGCACCTGGCCGTGCTCTCCGGCCGGGCGGGCGCCGAAGCGGTCGCCGTCGGCCAGCACCGCGCGCAGCACCTCGGCGCGTGCCTGGGCCGTCAGGCGCAGGTTGATGAAGCCGGGACCGGCGATCTCCAGCGCGGCCACCAGGGCGGACGCGCGCGGATCAGCCTGGACGGCATCCACCACCTTCTGCGCCAGTTCGCGCGGGTTGGTCTTCAGGGCCTTGGCCACCTGCATGGCGATGTTGCACGCCAGGTCGCCGTGGGCGGCGGCCTTCGGGCGCTCGAACGTGACCGCAGGCAGGTTGGCGTCGGCCGGGGCGAGCGCGCGCACGGCATCGGTGAACGCGGCGGCGAGTTGGGAGGTCTGAACAGGCAGCATGGGTGTCTGGGCCTTGGAAAGCTGGAATGCTCCGGGGCACCCGGACGCGGGCCAATGTGAAGGCCCCGCCGCGCGCCCCGCAGTGGAAATCGGGAAACGCGGAATTTTATCAGGTGCTATGCTGACATCATGCGACGACCTGTGCGCCCGGCGCCAGTGACGTCACGACTCGTGAAAGGAAACATCATGCTGATCACCTTCAAATCCCACGCGGCGCAGGACCTGATCATGATGAAGGATCTTGCCATCACCCTGCTTGGCATCATCGGCAAGCATCTGGGCGAACGCGGGGTGATCACGTCCGACGAAATGCCGGCGGCCATCCGCAAGCTGGAAGCTGCCGTCCAGGACGCCAAGAAGGTTCATCCCGCCGACACCACCGTGCACCCCGGCCAGGACGACGAACGCGAGGAAGAGCCGCTGCACCTGGGCCAACGCGCGTATCCGTTCCTGGACATGCTGCGCCTGTCGCAAAAGGAAGGCACCAACGTGATGTGGGGCGTCTGACCCCCATCCGCGTTCCTTCAGCGTTTACCGGCACGGCGCCGCCTGAGCACGGCGCCGCCGCCCGCCCTCTTCTGGCGGCCAATCGCGCCGTCCCACCCGCCACGCCCCTCCCCCGAATTGAAAGCCGGCTGAAAGGTTTCGCCGCCGGCCAAAAAAAAGCCCGGACACCATGAGGTGCCCGGGCATCCCGGATCAGGGATGTATCCGGAAAGGGGGGTTGCTGCAGGGGTAAGGGGAGAGACCCTCGAATTCGTGTTGATGCTGGCTATGGCCGGCTAGTCGCCATTGCGCCGGCTGGCCAGCAGCAGTCCAACGCACGCGCCCACCAGAGCCGCCAGGCCCACCGCCTTCAGCGGCGATTCGGCAACGCGCTGGCGTCCGTGGTCGACGGCCACGTCAACCTGGTCGCGCGCCCAATGCATGCCGTCGCGGCCGTGTTCGCGCATGCGGTCGCTCAGGTCGTGGGCGCGGGCACGCAGCCTGCGTCCGGCGGCCATGCCTTCGGCCGAGCCTTCACGCGCCAGCACGTCGATGGTCTGCTGGAGCTGGGCGATCAGCGCCTTGACTTCGTCCGTCACGGGGACGGCGGCGTCGCGCGTATCGCGGGCGGCATGTCGGATCTGGCGCACGGCCGCGTCCGCGCTGTCTTGCAGATGGTTGATTTCCTTGCGGATCTTGGGATTCTGCGTGAGCATGGATACTCCTTTTTTCAATCCTTGGCGTGGTCACCCGCCGGTCCCCCGGACGGGCAACTGCACGACCCGGCACGCTTAACGACGGCGCACCAGGCCCATCACGGCTGCCACCAGCGCCACGACCAGGAAGATGAAGAACAGGATCTTGGCGATTTCCACCGCGCCGGCCGCAATACCACCGAAGCCGAAAATCGCCGCCACCAGGGCGACAATGAAAAAGACGAGTGCGTAGTACAGCATGACCGGTCTCCCGAGGTTAGCGAGCGCACCTGGCTGCCGGTGCGTTCGGCTTGCGCCACGGTGCGCAAGCTCATAGCCTCATCCTAGGGTTCCACCCAAGGACCGCACACCGAACACCGACCGATTCAGATGTCAGCCAAGTCCTACAGCGCGCAGCGCGACCCGCCGGATGTGGCCGCGGCGCGCCGCCGGTACGATTGACCCCAACACGACGATGTGATTCCATGGCCGCACGCCGCGCGGGCGGTGCATCAACCGGTAACTCCCGATGGCCAAGCATTCCTTACTTTTGAGAAACACCCTGCTGCTCGCGGGCGGCATCGTGCTGACGCTGGCCGTGCTGATCGCCTCGGAAACCGGGAACCTGCGGCTGCGCGAAGGCTATACGGAGGCCATCCGCTCCCAGCAACTTCAGAGCGACCTCGGTGCGCTGGCGGCCGAACTGGTCAACGCCGAAGCCGGGCAGCGTGGGTTCTTGCTGACCGGCAAGGACAGCTACCTGGACCCGTACTACGCGGCGCTGCCGCACATCACCGAGCTGATGTCGCGCATTCGCCAGCACTACGCCAACGACCCCGAGGGCCTGCGCCAGTTCGGCGAGACCTCGCAGTTCGTGACGCGCAAGCTCAACGAGATGGCGCTGACGTTGGTGTACGGCAAGCGCGACGTCGACGTGGCGCTGGACATGATTCGTACCGATTTCGGCAAGCAGACCATGGAAAGCGCGCGACGCGGCCTGGAACAGCTGCAATCGCGCGAATCGGGCACGGTCACGCACAACCTGGAGGCTGCCGAGCACGACCTGCAGCTGTCGCGCTACGGCATCGGCCTGCTGACCACCATCAACATCCTGCTGCTGGTGGCGGTGGGCCTGGGGCACCAACGCCGCATGAAGATGGCCGAGGCCGCGCGCGAACAACTCGAAGAGGAAAGCGCGCGGCTGGATCGCAAGGTACGCGCACGCACGCGGCAGCTCTCCGCGCTGGCCGCCCACTTGCAGCGCGTGACCGAGGACGAGAAGACGCGCCTGGCGCGCGAGCTGCACGACGAACTGGGCGCCATCCTCACCGCCATCAAGCTCGACCTGCACTGGGTGAAGATGCGCGTGCAGCAGACGCATCCCGAGGCGCGCGACAAGATCACGCGCGTGATGCAGCACGCCGACCAGGCCATCCAGATCAAGCGCCGCCTGATCGAGGACCTGCGGCCCACGGTGTTGCTGAACCTGGGCCTGCGCGAGGCCATCGTGCAGCAGGTGGAAGACGTGGGCGCCCGCAACCAGTGGGAAACGCGGCTAGACCTGCCCGAATCGCTGCCGCAGCTACGCGACAACGCGGCCATCGCGCTGTACCGGATCGTGCAGGAGTCTCTGAACAACACCAGCAAGCACGCCGAAGCACAGCATGTTGCCGTGTCGCTGGCCTGCACCAGCCAGCACCTGACCCTGACAATCCGCGACGACGGCCGCGGCCTGCCGCCCGATTTCGACGCGGGCAGCATCGCCGGCCATCACGGCCTGCTGGGCATGGAGCAGCGGGTACTGGCGCTGGGCGGTACGATGCACGCGGACTCGGCGCCGGGTCAGGGCGTGACGATTCGCGTGGAGGTGCCGCTGACGACGTCGGTGCTGGCGCCGCCAGAGGAAACTACGGAAGTTTGATTGGCTGAAGCAGGCTCCCCTCTCCCGCGAAGTGGGAGAGGGGTTGGGGGAGAGGGCATCGAGGTTCTGCTTGCCGAAAGACGTCGCAATTTGAACCGCCGCGCCCTCTCCCCCTGCCCCTCTCCCGCAACGCGGGAGAGGGGAGCAAACCGACCGGGAAGACCAAGAACCGCCTCAAGAACCCGACGTCGCGTAGTCCTCGATCACGCGGAACACCTGTTCCAGTTCCAGTGACTTGTCGAAGAAGTAGTCGGCACCGGCCTCAGTGCACTGGCGGCGGTACATCGACACCTGGGCATGGTTGGTGTAGACGATGCGGATGCCCGACGTGCCCGCCTTCTGCATTTCACGCAGGACGTTGATGCCGTTGCCCTGGCGCAGTTGCAGGTCGACGATCGACACATCGTACTGGCCATGGGAGGCCAGCCGCACCGCCGAGCTTTCCGTATCGGCCCAGTCCACGGACTCGACGAACGGAAACGCGGTCAGGTATTCCAACAGCATGCCCCGCAAGACCTCCGAGTCCTCGATCAGGAGGACTCGCAGCGTACGGTTGGGAGAGGCCGTGGCTTGCTCCGGCATGCTTGGCAACTGTCAGGCGAAGAGGTTGACGATGAACGTTCTGGGCACGATGAATGCTGAGGCCGGACTATTCCACGAGCCCATTCTTGATGGCGTAGTAGGTCAGGTCGGCATTGGTCTTCATGCCCATCTTCTCCAGGATGCGGGAGCGGTAGGTACTGACGGTCTTCACGCTGAGGAACAGCTCGTCGGCAATCACCGAGACCGACTGGCCTCGCGACAGTTTGCAGAAGATCTGGAACTCGCGCTCCGACAACGTCTGGTGCACCGGCTGTTCGGTCGGCTTGTCGAGCCCGCCGATCAGCAGGTCCGCCACGGTGGGGCTGACATAGCGGCGGCCCTGCGCGACGGTGCGGATGGCCTTGACCAGATCATCCGGTGCGGATTCCTTGGTCAGGTAGCCTGAGGCCCCGGCGCGAATCAGGTTGATCGCGTACTGGTCTTCCGGATAGGTGGAAAGGATCAGCACGGGCAGGTTGGGCAAACGCTGCCGGATCAGTTTCAGTACATCGATGCCGTTGCGGTCCGGCATCGATATGTCGAGTACGAGGACGTCGAACTCGCTATCGCGCAACTGCGCCATCACTTCGTCGCCGCTGGCGGCTTCGCCCGTCACCTTGATGTCGGGCTCCTCTGAAATGAACTGGCGCAGACCGGCGCGTACGATCTCGTGATCGTCGGCGATCAGGACGCGAATCATCGGTGTCTCCACGGTGAGAGGGCGGCCCGGGCGGCATGAAGCACGATCCGGGCCGATTTTCTGCATTGTAGTGCCCGGGCCGCGCGGAATATGTCGGTGTCAGGCTGACATGACGCGCCACGGCGACACGGCAAGGTGGTTGCCGTGCTTCGTGATGACGGCGCCCGGGCGAAGGGAAATGCTGCGGCGCGGCAGTGATGTGCCGGCCAATGCGAAACGGGCGCCCAGGGGCGCCCGTTTCTGCATTCGCGGCGGCGGCTCGGGAACGGTCTGGAGGGCCCGTTCCGGCCGCGCGCCGGCGTCGCGTATTACTTCGTGGTGGTGCTGGCTTCCGTGCCGGCCGAGGCGCCGAGCGTATCGCCCTTCTTCGCCTTCGACTTGGCATGGCTTGAGTGCTTGCCCTTGGTGTCCTTGTCGGTCGTGCCCGCACCCAGGCTGGCCTTGCCGCCGGCCTCGGCCGCACTCGGGCTGGCCGGAGTCACTGCGCCGCCAGCTGCGCCACCGGCATTGATGCCCGCGTTGGCGCCGGCATTCTGGGAAGGTGCGTTCACGGAGGCGCCGACGCCCGTTTGGGTGCCAACCGTGGCACCGGTGCCTTGGGCCATCGCCAGCGACGAGGCAGCAGCAATCGACAGGGCGGACAGGGAGATCAGCAGCTTCTTCATGGGAGAGACTCCTTTACTGAATGCGCCACGGCGAACCATTCGCCTGCGGCATTCACGCGGTGTCACGTGAACTGGGTTCCAGTCTATGGACGCAGCCCATGCCGGTCTGTGAGCACTTGTCAGCTTCTGTAAGCAGTCGTGAAGACATTGCGAACATGGCCGGACCGCGCGCCGTACCAGCCATCAGGTAACGTGCGCATCGTATTTCCCTTATGTATCAACGGCAGATGCACAAATAAAAAGGCCGGGAGGCCGCTATTGCGCGGCGTCCCGGCCATTGCAACTGCTTACAGCTGCAGTAAAGCTATTACAGGTTTGGCGCCAGCGCGCGCTCCATCGTCGCGCGGTCTTCACCGCGACGGGCCACCATGTCGTCAAGCTGGTCCTGGCCGATCTTGCCCACGCTGAAGTACTTCGAGTCAGGATGCGACAGGTAGAAGCCGCTGACCGATGCCGCCGGCGTCATGGCCAGCGACTCGGTAATGCCCATGCCGATCTCGGGCGCGTCCAGCAACTCGAACATCGGCGCCTTGACCGTGTGCTCGGGGCACGCCGGATAGCCGGGCGCCGGACGGATGCCGCGATAGGCTTCGGCGATCAGCTGGTCGTTGTCCAGCGACTCGGCTGCGTCGTAGCCCCAGAGGTCCGTACGCACGCGATGGTGCAGGCATTCGGCAAAGGCTTCGGCCAGGCGGTCGGCCAGCGACTTCAGCATGATTGCGCTGTAGTCGTCGTGGTCGGCCTCGAACAGGGCCTCCTTCTTGTCCACGCCAATCCCGGCCGTGACCGCGAACACGCCGATGTAGTCGGCCACGCCGCTCGATTTCGGCGCCACGAAGTCCGCCAGGCAGCGGTTCGACCGCTTCACGCCATCCACCACCGGCCGCTCGCTCTGCTGGCGCAGGTTGTGCCAAGTCAATGCCACCTTGGTACGCGACTCGTCGGTATAGATCTCGATGTCGTCGTCGTTGACCGTGTTGGCCGGCAGCAGCGCCATCACGCCATTGGCGGTCAGCCAGCGCCCCTGGATCAGGCGGGCCAGCATGCTCTTGCCGTCGGAATACACGCGGCGCGCCGATTCACCGACGATCTCGTCGTTGAGGATGTCCGGGAATTTGCCGGCCAGGTCCCACGTCTGGAAGAACGGGCCCCAGTCGATGTAGTTGGCCAGTTCCGCCAGGTCGTAGTTGCGGAACACGCGACGGCCAATGAACTTCGGCTTCGGCGGCACGTAGTTGTCCCAGTCGACCTTGGTCTTGTTGGCGCGCGCCTCGGCCAGCGTCACCAGCGGGGTGGCCTTGCGATTGGCGTGCTGCGTGCGGATGCGGTCGTAGTCGGACTTCAGGTCGTCCAGGTACTTCGCGGCGCCCTCGTCGGAGAGCAGGCTCGACGCCACGCTGACCGAGCGCGAGGCATCGGCCACGTAGACCACCGGGCCTTCGTAGTTCGGCGCGATCTTGACGGCCGTGTGCACGCGCGACGTGGTGGCGCCGCCAATCAGCAGCGGAATCTTCTTCACGCGGAAGTAGTCGTCGCGCTGCATCTCGGACGCCACGTACGCCATTTCTTCGAGCGACGGCGTGATCAGACCCGACAGCCCCACGATGTCCGCACCCTCGACCTTGGCACGCGCCAGGATCTCGTTGCAGGGCACCATGACGCCCATGTTCACCACTTCGAAGTTATTGCACTGTAGCACCACCGACACGATGTTCTTGCCGATGTCGTGCACGTCGCCCTTCACCGTGGCGATGATGATCTTGCCCCGCGCGCGCACATCGCCGCCGGCCTCGGCCAGCAGGCGCTTCTCTTCCTCGATGAACGGCAGCAGGTGAGCCACGGCCTGCTTCATCACGCGCGCGCTCTTCACCACCTGCGGCAGGAACATCTTGCCGGCGCCGAACAGGTCGCCCACCACGTTCATGCCGTCCATCAGCGGGCCTTCGATCACCTCGATCGGACGTCCGCCACGCGCGGCAATCTGCTGGCGCGCTTCCTCGGTGTCCTCGACGATGAACGTGGTGATGCCGTGCACCAGCGCATGCGCCAGCCGGTCACCCACCGACACCGGCTGCTCGGGCGTGCCGCGCCAGGCCAGGTTCTCTTCCCGCTTCTGGCCACCGCCCTTGAAGCGGTCGGCAATCTCCAGCAGGCGATCGGTGGCATCGGCGCGGCGGTTCAGCACCACGTCTTCCACGCGCTCGCGCAGCTCGGGGTCGAGCTGGTCGTACACGCCAAGCTGGCCGGCGTTGACGATGCCCATGTCCATGCCCGCCTCGATGGCGTGGTACAGGAACACGGTGTGGATGGCCTCTCGAACCATGTCGTTGCCGCGGAACGAGAACGACACGTTCGACACACCGCCACTCACCTTGGCGTACGGCAGGTTCTGCTTGATCCAGCGCGTGGCCTCGATGAAGTCCACGGCGTAGTTGTTGTGTTCCTCGATGCCGGTAGCCACCGCGAAGATGTTCGGATCGAAGATGATGTCTTCGGGCGGGAAACCCACCTCGTTGACCAGGAAGTCGTAGCTGCGCTTGCAGATCTCGGTCTTGCGCGCGAACGTGTCGGCCTGGCCCTGCTCGTCGAACGCCATCACCACGCTGGCGGCGCCATAGCGGCGGATCAGCGAAGCGTGATGGCGGAACTGTTCCTCGCCTTCCTTGAGCGAGATCGAGTTGACCACGGGCTTGCCCTGCACGCACTGCAGGCCGGCTTCGATCACGTCCCACTTCGACGAGTCGATCATGATCGGCACGCGCGCGATGTCGGGCTCGGACGCGATCAGGTTCAGAAAGCGCACCATCGCCGCCTTCGAATCGAGCATCGCCTCGTCCATGTTGATGTCGATGATCTGCGCGCCGTTCTCCACCTGCTGGCGTGCCACGGCCAGCGCTTCGTCGAACTGGCCGTTCAGGATCATGCGGGCGAATGCCTTGGAACCGGTGACGTTGGTACGTTCGCCGACGTTGACGAACAGCGTGTCGTCATCGATCGTGAACGGCTCCAGGCCGGACAGGCGCATCGGACGCGGGGGCAGGTTTTGCTGGCTCATGATGTCTCGTTTCTATGCGGTGCGTGCGTCGATGTTCAGGCGGCCGAGGCGGCGCTGTCAGCAGTGTCTTCGCGGTACTGGCCCGGCCAGGCGCGCGGCGCCTTGCCAGCCACGCGCTTGGCGATGGCGGCGATGTGGTCGGGCGTGGTGCCGCAGCATCCGCCTACCAGGTTCACCAGACCCGACGCGGCGAACTCCTCCACCAGTGCCGAGGTGACTTCCGGCGTTTCGTCGAAGCCCGTGTCGCTCATCGGGTTCGGCAGGCCCGCGTTCGGATAGCACGACACCGCCACGTCGCACACCTTCGCCAGTTCGGCGATGTACGGCCGCATCAGCGTGGCACCAAGCGCGCAGTTCAGGCCGAACGTCACCGGGCGCACGTGGCGCAGGCTGTTCCAAAACGCTTCCACGGTCTGGCCCGACAGGATGCGGCCCGACGCGTCGGTGACGGTGCCCGAGATCATCACGGGCACGCGTTCGCCGGTGTCCTCGAACAGCTGGTCGATCGCGAACATCGCGGCCTTGGCGTTCAGCGTGTCGAAGATGGTCTCGACCAGGAACACGTCGGCGCCGCCTTCCAACAGGGCCTTGCCCTGCTCGTAGTACGAATCACGCAGTTCCTCGAACGTGACGTTGCGCGCGCCGGGGTCGTTGACGTCCGGGCTGATGCTGGCGGTCTTGGGCGTGGGGCCGAACGCGCCGGCCACGAAGCGCGGCTTCTCGGGCGTGCTGTACTTGTCGCACGCGGCGCGCGCCAGGCGGGCGCCCTCGACGTTCA
This sequence comes from Cupriavidus pauculus, assembly GCF_022179805.1. Lineage (GTDB taxonomy): Bacteria > Pseudomonadota > Gammaproteobacteria > Burkholderiales > Burkholderiaceae > Cupriavidus > Cupriavidus pauculus_E. The sequence goes on from NZ_BPUO01000007.1 coordinate 275,613, forward strand.
TCTCGTACGCCAGGTCGGCCATCTTGTAGTCTTCCTGCGCCACGCGCGTGGCACCGAACGTGTTCGTCTCGATCAGGTCGGCGCCGGCGGCCAGGTATTGCTCGTGGATCTCGCTGATGACGTCGGGACGCGTCAGCAGCAACAGTTCATTGTTGCCCTTGACGTCGATGTGATGCTCGGCGAACCGCGTACCGCGGTAATCGGCCTCGCCCAGCTTGTAGCGCTGGATCATCGTGCCCATTGCGCCGTCGAGAATCAGGATGCGTTCTTGCAGCAGCCCGGGCAGGCTGGCGGCCCGGGTATAGGGGCGGGGGACGAATTGGACGGCGCTCATGGTGGGGCTTCGTTGGATGCGCGCACTTTGGGGCCTTGAAGGCCCGCCGCGCGCAATTTGGGCAAGACCGCGATTTTATCAGGTAGATCAAGGGATTGCGGGTGGCGCCCCGATGCGGCCGGACGGGCTCTGGCACGGTTGCCGGCGCGCGGCGCCGCGCCTACACTGAGAGACGTATTCGCCACGAAATCAACCACTTCCATGCAACACCTGAGCCCCGCAGACGCCCGCGCCCTGCTCGACACCGACCCCGACGCCCTGTTCATCGACTGCCGCAGCGAGATGGAGTACCTGTTTGTCGGCCATCCGCAGGGCGCACACAACGTGCCCTGGAACGATGGTCCCGACTGGGAGGTGAACCCGCATTTCGTCCAGGCGGTGAAGAAACTGGCCGGCCATGCTTCGGCGCGGCCCGTGGTGCTGATCTGCCGCAGTGGCAACCGCTCGTCGGCGGCGGCACGTGCGCTGGAAGGCGCCGGCTTCACCACCGTCTACAACATCCTGCACGGCTTCGAGGGCGACCTCGACGCGCAGCGCCATCGCAACACGGTCAATGGCTGGCGCCACGAAGGGCTGCCGTGGGAGCAGTACTGAGACCTGTTCCTGGCCACCCGCCCGCGCCAAATAAAAAGCGCCCGCTCCTCAAGAGCGGGCGTCCTGCGTTCAAGGGAGGCTGGCGACGCTCAGTGGCTCAGTGCATCACCAGCGGGTTGTTCATCACAACGTCGAACTTGCCGAGAAACTCGTCAACTTCCTCTACGGATGGCTCGCTTTCAATCAGACGCGTCACGTCGGCGCGGAAGGTCTCGGCCATATGGCCGCCGAGGAAAATTTCGCGTTTCAGGTTCTTGTCGACGATTTCGTAGCCGCCCGAGGCAAGGGTCGCATGCTCGACATCTGCTCCAAACTCGACAATGCAGTAATTGTCGCTGTTGTAGATCATTTGCATCGCACTTCCTCCTGGCGTTTGGTTGGCGTCCTTCCCTTGCACTGTTGCGAATGCCGGCACAAGGCCTTCGGGATGACGCGATTTCCTCTCCAAGCTGAGGGTAGTCGTCCGTAATTCAAGTTTTACTACCCGGACGAACCTTGCGTGCCTTTGCTGCCCTCGTATCTTTGAGCATCGGCGCTCGCCGCAAGTTTCTTGAGCGCCGTGCACCACTGTGTTGCGATCTTCCCAATGGCGTCACGGAATATCACACTGTCCGCCACATGCGGCATGCCCCAGGAACGCATCGAAGATCGCAAGAAAGCGTTCCGGTTGTTCGATAAACGACAAGTGCGCAGCGTCAGGTAACACCTCCAGCTTCGCACCGTGAATCTTTTCCGCAATGGATTGGGCCATCGACACCGGAGCCCCTTCGTCGTCCGCCCCCGTCACCACCAGCGTCGGACAGTGGATGCGGCCAATTGCATCGGCCAGGTCGAACGCGACAATGGCCTGCGCCACTCCCACATAGCCCTGCACCGGCGTGCCCAGCAGCATCCGCCCGATCCGTTCCACTTCGTCAGGGCGCCGCTCGCGGAACGACGGCGTCAGCCACCGCTCCATCGTCGACGTGACCATACCTGCCATGCCATGCGCCTCGGCCTGCCCGATCCGGTTGGCCCACATCGGATGCGCCGCCATCGGCGTGTGGTGAATCGTGTCCACCAGCGTCAGCGACAGCAGCCGGCCGCCATGCCGCACACCCAGCGTCTGGGCCACCATGCCGCCGACCGATACACCGCATACATGTGCCTGCCCGATATCCAGCGCGTCCATCAGCGCCACCACATCGTCGGCCAGCCTGACCATGGTGTAGGCGCCCACCGGTGCGTCGCTGCCGCCGTGCCCGCGCAGGTCCATGCGCAGTACGCGGTAGCGGCTGGCCAGATGCCGCGCCGTCTCATCCCACAAAGTCAGATTCGCACCTAGCGCGTGAATCAGCACGACCCATGGCCCGTCCTGGCCATCGGTGCGCACCTGGAGCTGGACATCGCCGGCCCTGATTCGCTGCGCCAATGTGTCAGCCATGTTGCAGTCTCCCGCCTCGGCATCACCGCCCATCACTACTACGATAGACGAGATCGATCTGAGTGCCATCGGGCTCCGTCTGACGAAGACGTGCCGGCATCCAGTTCAGCGAGGGTGCAAGCCAGATTTCCACGCGGCGTTTGTCATTGGGGTGGCGTGGCAGCCGCACGAAGTGTCGCGCGCGCACCACGTCGGTGCCGATATCGACATCCTCGTCGCCCACGTACTGAATCTGCATGGGCTCCACTTCGCGGGTATCGGCCACGTTGAACGACTCGGTCGCGCCGGGCGTGACATAGCGCTGGGGGTCGCCGCGCGCCCAGCCCACCAGTTGCAGGAAGATGCTGAAGCGGTCCTGGAAGGCCGTCGGCATCGCCACCTGTCCGCCACGCGTTTCAAACACGACCGTGTTCGCGGCGTGGTCGAAGCGCGCCACCTCCACCTTGCTGCGGCGAGCCTCTTCATAGCGTGTGGGCGCCAGGCCGCGATCGCTCATGTCGCCGCTGCTCTGGAACACAAAGCGGAACCACAAGATGCGCGTTTCAATGGCCAGTTTGTAGTGCTTGCCGTCCTGTTCCCAGCGGATGATGCCGTCCGGGTTCTGCACGCCGTTGACGAAGCTGGCATAGCGCATCGTGACCGAACCCGGCGGGCTGTAGCGCGGCGCGGGCGGCGCGGGAGACTCAGACGGCGCGGCAGGCGGCGCAGCGGCGTTGCCGGTGCCCGTGCCGCCCGCGCCCACATTGGCGGTGGTGTCGCCACTGTCGGCCGTGGCCAGCGCGGGCGCCGACGGCTCCTGGATCGATTCGGGGGATGGCGTGGGCGCCTGCGCCGGTTTGGGGCGCGGCGGGGCCGCGCGAGGCGGCGGCGCGGCAGGCTTGGGCGGCGGCAGCAGCACCGCCTCCACGGTCGGCGCGTCGCGCATGGCGGGCAGGGTCGGCACCGGCACGCGCATCAGGCCAAACAGCAACAGCACATGCGCGATCGCCACAAGGGCGATCACCGCCATCCAGCGGCGCAGGCGCCGCGGACGTTTGCTACGAGGGGTCTCCGTCCCGTCCGGACGGTTGGTTGTCGCCAAGATAACCAAGTTCCGACGAAATCTGCCGCGCGATATCGCGCACACGGCGGTCCACCGCACCGCCCCATTCTGCATCGAATACGCTCTGCGCGCCCAGCACGATCAGCGCCATCGACAAATGCCCGTTGGCATCGAACACCGGCGCCGAGATGGCGTTGATGCCGGGCAGCACGCCACCGCGCGTACGCGCCGCGCCCTGCTCGCGCACGGCCGCGCAAATCGCATCGTATTCGGCCAGCGACGCCGGCATGTCCGACAGCCCCGCATCGCCACGTGCTGCCAGCTCGCGCTCGATCAGCGGCAGCGTCTGCCGCCGCGACAGGTAGGCGCCATACAGCCGCCCCGTGGCCGAGTTGAGCAGCGGCATCACATCGCCCAGACGCAGGCTCACGCTGACCGGATGGCTCGACTCTTCCCAATGCACGATGGTGGGCCCGTGGTTGCCCCACACGGCAATGCCCGCGGTCTGGTCGATCTCGTCGCGCAACTGCGACAGGATGGGCCGGGCCTTGCGCACCGGATCGAGCCGGTTCAGCCCCGCCAGCCCGAGCTGCAGCGCAAACGGCCCCAGGTCGTAGCGCTGGCTCACGGCATCCTGCGCCACGGCGCCCAGGCGCTGGAAGCTGACCAGGTAGCGATGGGCCTTGGCCGGGTTCATGTCGGCGGCGGCGGCCAGGTCGCGCAGCATCATCGCGCGCGGCGACGCGGCCAGCGCCTGCAACAGCCGGAACCCGACCTCGATGGACTGGATGCCGGCGCGTTTGGCGTCGTCGCGGCCGTCGTCGTTGCGTTCATCGTCGCGGGAATCGTCGTCGTCCACTGCGGTCATGCGTGAGTCGGGAAACTGGAATGTGATGCCGGCCATTCTATACAACGCCGGGCGTGACCCGGCGCCGCTCCGGTAGACTACCGCCCATTCATTTCTGCCAATGTTCGATTTCGCATGAAACTCGCCACCCTGAAGGACGGCTCGCGCGACGGCCAGCTCGTCGTTGTCTCGCGCGACCTGAAGACCGCGCACTACGCCACCGATATCGCCGGCAAGTTGCAGACCGCGCTGGACGACTGGCACTTCTACGCGCCGCAGCTCCAGGACCTCTACGACGCACTGAACGCCGGCCGCGCGCGCCACCCGTTCCCGTTCCAGCCCAAGGACTGCATGGCGCCGCTGCCGCGCGCCTACCAGTGGGCCGACGGCTCGGCCTACGTCAACCACGTGGAGCTGGTACGCAAGGCACGCGGCGCCGAGATGCCGCCCGAGTTCTGGAAAGATCCGCTGATGTACCAGGGCGGCTCCGACGACTTCATCGGCCCGCAGGACGACATCGTCTGCCCCAACGTGTCATTCGGCATCGACTTCGAGGCCGAGGTGGCCGTGATCACCGGCGACGTGCGCATGGGCGCCTCGCCCGACCAGGCCGCCGAAAACATCCGCCTGGTGCTGCTGGTCAACGACGTGTCGCTGCGCAACCTGATTCCGGCCGAGCTGGGCAAGGGCTTTGGCTTCTTCCAGAGCAAGCCGGCCACGGCGTTTTCTCCCGTGGCAGTCACGCCCGACGAACTGGGCGACGCCTGGAAGGACCGCAAGGTCCACCGGCCCATGATCATTCACTGGAACAGCAAGAAGGTGGGCTCGCCCGACTGCGGCACCGACATGGTGTTCGACTTCGGCCAGCTGATCGCCCATATCTGCAAGACGCGCAACGTGCGCGCGGGCAGCATCGTCGGCTCGGGCACGATTTCGAACGTCGACCGCAGCAAGGGGTACGCCTGCATTGCCGAAAAACGCATGATCGAGACCATCGAAAAGGGCAAGCCGGTGACCGAATTCATGCAGGCCGGCGACGCCGTGCGCATCGAAATGTTCGACGCCGACGGCAAGTCGATCTTCGGCGCGATCGACCAGGTGGTGGCCACGCGCTGACCCGCACCGGCGGGTGGCACCAGCCGGGCGGCATCGGGCCAAACCCGGGGTTGCCGGCAGCCGGCGGGATCGGCCTATAATTCCCCGACCAACCGGTCGGGGAATTTTTTTGCCTGGCCGGATCAACCTGGAAGCCGCCCCATGACCACCACCGACGCCAACACGCTCTCCCCCCGCCTGGCCCGTTACCAGGCCCTCACGCTGCGCCGCCACGGCGCGGTGCTCGAAGTGATCATGGGCGCGTCCCAGTCGGCCAACCAGAAGCTGGCCACGGCCGACGCCAGCATGCACCGCGAACTCGCCGAGATCTGGCGCGACATTTCGGCCGATCCCGATATCCGGGTGGCGATCATCCGTGGCGAAGGCAAGGGCTTCTCTGCAGGCGGCGACCTGGCGCTGGTCGAGGAGATGGCCAACGACTTCGAAACCCGCACGCGGGTCTGGCACGAGGCGCGCGACCTGGTCTACAACGTGATCAACTGCGACAAGCCCATCGTGTCGGCCATGCACGGGCCGGCCGTGGGCGCGGGGCTGGTGGCGGGCCTGCTGGCCGATATCTCGATCGCGTCGAAGTCGGCACGCATCGTCGACGGCCATACGCGGCTGGGCGTGGCCGCCGGCGACCATGCGGCCATCGTGTGGCCGCTGCTGTGCGGAATGGCCAAGGCCAAGTACTATCTGATGCTGTGCGAGTCGGTCAGCGGCGAGGAAGCCGAGCGGATCGGCCTGGTATCGCTGGCGGTGGAAGAAGACGAACTGGTGGCCAAGGCGTTCGAAGTGGCCAACCGGCTGGCGGCGGGGTCGCAGACCGCCATCCGCTGGACCAAGTATGCGTTGAACAACTGGCTGCGCATGGCCGGTCCCGCGTTCGATACCTCGCTGGCGCTTGAATTCATGGGCTTTGCCGGCCCCGACGTGCACGAAGGCATGGCGAGCCTGCGCCAGAAGCGGCCGCCCGAATTCCGGTAACCGGCCGCCACGCCCCGCATCGGGCGGCCCCTGCAAATTGGAGTGCCGCGACCATGTTTGGACAGATCCCCGATTTCTCGAACAGCTTCGACTTCCTGCGCAAGCTCTGGGCCACGGGCAGCGGCATGCCCAGCGGCCTGATGCCGGGCTTGAACGTGATGACGCCGCCAATGGACCTCGATGAGGTCGACAAGCGCATCCACGATCTCAAGTCCGTGGAAAGCTGGCTCCAGCTGAATACCAACTTGCTGCGCACCACGATCCAGGGCCTGGAGGTACAGCGCGCCACCCTCGTGGCATTGCAGACGTTCGGCAATGCCCTGTCGCCCGAGGCGATGCAGAACGCGATGGAAAACGTCGCGCGCGCCGCCAACGCGCCCAGCGCGCATCCGCCGCAGCATCCCCACCCGTTCGGCACCAGCCAGACCGTGTCCGAGGCACAGGCCGACGCCGAGAACGATGAGCCCGACGATGACGACATCGACGCACCGCCCGAGGCGGCCGCCGCCGATGCCGAGGGCGCGGAGGACACGGGCGAGCGCGCGGATCCGGGTCCGGCGCCCATGCCGCCCAATGCCTCGCTCTGGTGGGACATGCTGCAACGTCAGTTCTCGCAGATCGCCAGCGGTGCGGCAGCGGCCAGCGCGGCGGGTGTGAATCCTTTCGGCGGCGTGGCCGGGTTCGGTGGGATGGCGCCTGGCGCCCAAGGCGTGGAGCCTGGCGTAAAGAGCGAGCCGCCTGCCGCGAAGCCTGCCAAGCCGGCTGCGAAGAAGCCGGCGGCGAAGAAGGCGCCCGCGAAGAAGCCGGCTGCGAAGAAGGCCCCGGCCAAGAAGGCTGCGGCAAAGAGCAGTGCGAAAGCCCCACCCGCCACCCCAACCGCCAGCCCGCCTGCCACAGACACCGGAGACACCGTCGAGTGACCACGGCCGCCCCTGCCAGCGCATTCGCACGCGCCAACCAGCGGCAGAACACGGCGCTGGTGATGATGGGCGGCGGCGCCCGGGCCGCCTACCAGGCCGGCGTGCTGTCCGGCATCGCCAAGATCGCGGCGCGGCATGGGCTGGACCATTGCCCGTTGCCGTTCGGCATCATCGCCGGCACGTCGGCCGGGGCCATCAACGGCGCGGGGCTGGCCACCGGCGCCGCCGACTTCCGCACGGCCGCGGACACCCTGGCGGCGCTCTGGCATAGCCTGCACACCGACGACGTCTACCGCACCGATGTGGTCCAGATGGGCGTATCGGGCGCGCGCTGGCTGTCGTCGCTGGCCTTCGGCTGGATCACGCGCCGCTCGCCGCGCGCACTGTTCGACAACGCGCCGCTTGGCAGCTTTCTGACCGAATTGTTCGAACCCGAGCGCGTGCAGGCCAGCCTCGACAGCGGCGCGCTGCATGCGTTTGCCGTCACGGCGCTGTCCTACAGCACCGGGCGCCACGTCACGTTCTACCAGTCGCACCGCCGCATCCATCCGTGGCAGCGCAGCCAGCGCATGGCCGTGGAGGCCACCATCGGCGTGGACCACCTGCTGGCCTCGTCGTCGATCCCGTTCCTGTTCCCGGCCATGCCGCTGGAACTCGAAGGCCATCACGAATGGTTTGGCGACGGCACGATGCGCCAGATGTCGCCGCTTTCTCCCGCCATCCACCTGGGCGCGTCGCGCGTCCTGGCCATCGGCGCCGCCTCGCGCAAGCGTCCGGGATGGTTCGACACGGTGCCGTCGGGCGGCTATCCGTCGCTGGCGCAGGTGGGCGGCCAGGCGCTGGCCAGCATCTTCCTCGACGGCCTGCAGGCCGACATCGAGCGGCTCATGCACATCAACCGGCTGCTGTCGCGCATGCCCGAGATGGCCAACGATGCCGAAGGCTGGCGCCCCGTGCAGGTGATGACGATTTCGCCCAGCGAGCCCATCGAGGCGATTGCCGCCGAACACCTGCACCGGCTGCCACGCACGGTGCGGGCGCTGTTGTCGCCACTTGGCGGCACCGAGGCGCGCGGTGCCGCATTTGCCAGCTACCTGCTGTTCGAACCCGAGTTCACCCAGGCGCTGCTGGCCCTGGGCGAACGCGACGCTGCCGCCCAGGCCGACGAGATCGCGGCCTTTCTTTACGGCGTGGTGCCGGAAACCAAGCCGGCGACACAGGAAATGTCCGAGGTGTCGTAGCCACACCACTTTCCGCCCCCCAAGGCCCGCCGGCTGTTGCAATCCTTGGCATCCGGGCTAAAACGGAGTAGAGAAATCATTCGAGAATGATTCCTGTCTGGTAGAATCCGCCCGTAATTTCAAAGGCTTAGCATGCTCTACCCCGAACTGTTCAAATCGTTGGAAGCGGTCCGCTGGCACATGGACAAGGACATCCCCTGGGATACCTTTGACCCGAGCCTGCTCACCGACGACCAGGCGAAGACCATCCGCATGAATGCAATCACGGAGTGGTCTGCCCTGCCCGCTACCGAGATGTTCCTGCGCGACAACCGTCACGATTCGGACTTTTCGGCATTCATGAGCATCTGGTTCTTCGAGGAACAGAAGCATTCGCTGGTGCTGATGGAGTACCTGCGCCGCTTCCGTCCGGACCTGGTGCCGACCGAGGAAGAGCTGCATGCGGTGCGCTTCGAGTTCGATCCGGCCCCGCCGCTGGAAACGCTGATGCTGCACTTCTGCGGCGAGATCCGCCTGAACCACTGGTACCGCCGCGCTGCCGAATGGCACTCGGAACCGGTGATCAAGCACATCTACCGCACGCTGTCGCAGGACGAAGCCCGCCATGGCGGCGCCTACCTGCGCTACATGAAGAAGTACCTGGCCCAGTTTGGCGACTCCGCCCGCGCCGCGTTCGCCAAGATCGGCGTGCTGATGGCGTCGGCCCGCCGCACGGAAAAGCCGCTGCACCCGACCAACCTGCACGTGAACAAGGCCCTGTTCCCGAACGACACGGTGCAATCGCGCCTGCCGGACCCGGACTGGCTCGAACACTGGCTCGACGAACAGATCCGCTTTGACGAGATCTGGGAAAAGAAGGTCATCGAACGGATCCTGCACAACATGTCGCTGCTGTTCGAACGCACGTTCGAGTCGGTGCAGGACCTGAACCGCTACCGCAAGGAACTGAACGCCAACCTGCAGGCCGCCCAGGCCTGACGCTTGCCGGTTCCGCGCCGCTGTGACAAGACCCCATCGGATACGATGGGGTTTTTCATTGGTGCCCACCCCTTCTTCCCGACGTTTTCCCGACGCATTCCATGACCGCACCCGCCTTTGAATCCAAGCTGGTTCCCGCCGACGACATCGCCGCGCTGCACGCCGCCGTGGCCGCCCTGCCGCGCCCGCTGGTCTTTACCAACGGCGTGTTCGACATCCTGCATCGCGGCCACGCCACGTACCTGGCGCAGGCGCGCGAACTGGGCGCGAGCATGGTGGTGGGCGTCAACAGCGACGCGTCGGTGAAGATGCTGGGCAAGGGCGACGACCGCCCGCTCAATCACGAGGCAGACCGCATGGCACTGCTGGCCGCGCTGGCCTCGGTGGACCTGGTGGCGATGTTCCGCGAACAAACCCCGGTGGAACTGATCCGCCTGGTGCGTCCGGACATCTATGTGAAGGGCGGCGACTACGACATCGACACGCTGGAAGAAACGCGCCTGGTGCGCAGCTGGGGCGGCCAGGCGTACGCGATTCCGTTCCTGCACGACCGCTCGACGACCAAGCTGCTGACGAAGGTGCGGGCGCACGGTTGAGGCGATATTTGCCGCTCTGATTATTCTCCCCTCTCCCCCGGCCCCTCTCCCGCCTTGCGGGAGAGGGGAGAAAGACTAAGGCGGGAGACAGCAATCACCCCGCCCGCGCAGCCGCCCCACCCTCACGCGCCTGCGTCATCCCCTTGCAAGCCTGCAGCACCTCGCCGCCGTAGCGCAGCCGAACTTCATCCATTCGCGCACGCACCGTATCGTCGGCATGCGCCACGCGCAGCCACTGGCGTGATACGGGCCGGGGCGCGTCGCTGATCAGGGCCGTGCGGACGCCCTGCGCGCGCAGCCCTTCCAGGAATTTGTCGGCCCGCTCGCGTTCGCGGAACAGGCCCAGCGATACCGTGTACGACTCGGGGTCTTCGACGTTGACCACCGAGACATCGGTCACCTTGCGCCGGCGTAATTCGGCCAGCTTGCGGTCGGCGTTCTCGCGCGTGGCCTGGGCCGGCAGGTGCACCCACCAGCGCGCTTGTTCACTGCGCTCGAACTGCTCCACCGGCAGCGGCGAACCGGCCGCGATGGCGACCAGATCGTCGCGGGCGCGCAAGACGGTCTGCGCCGTGAAGCCGCCCATCTCCATGCAACTGTCGGCCGGCGCGGCGGCCAGCTTTACGGTCACGTCGGCAGCAACGGGCGCCGCGCTGCGTGGTGCGGGCGCCGGTGCTGACGCCCCGTCGCTACGCGGCAGCAATTCCATCCGCTCTCCCCGGACCTGCTGGTCCACGCGTTGCGGCTCGCGCGGGCTTTCCAGCATGCCGGCCAGTGGCTGTGGCCCGAACACACCCAGCAGCGCGGCCAGCAGCAATGCATTGGCGATCAGCAGGATCAGCAACAGGACAGTTTGGCCGCGCCGGGACATGGATGAAAAAGGGAAAGGTGGGGGTCGGTTTCGCTCAGGCCGGCATGGCCATCGCATGCAACCCAAGCAGCACAAGATTATCGTGCATCTCGCACGGCATCGCGAGTGCGTTGGCCACCGCCACGCGCGCCCCGCCGGACAGCAAACAGCTGACCGGCCCGCGTTCGGCCAGCACACGCCATGTGCGCTCGATGGCACCGGCCTGCGCGGCCAGACAGCCGGCGGCAATGGCATCGTGAGTGTTGTCTGCGCCCAACGCCCGGACCGCGCGCGCGGCGCCCGCGCCGGTGTCCAGCACGTCGAGTTCGGGCAATTGGGCCGTGTTACGCGCCAGCGTGCCCAGCATCAGTTGCAGCCCCGGCAGGATCAGCCCGCCCTCAAAGCGGGCGCCGTCGGGGGTGGCGGTCACGATGTCGAGCGTCGTGGCGGTGCCGGCCGTCACGATCAGCAGTGTCTGCCCGGGCAGCCAGCGATGGGCGCCGATACTGCCGACCCAGCGGTCCACGCCAAGCTGCGTGGGCTCGCGATAGCCGTTCACCAGACTGCCGTGGGCGGCCGTGGTGCGTACCCATTGCAGCGCGACCGTGCCAAAAGCCTCGGCCAGCAGCGCATCGACCTCGGCGGCCAGCGTGGGACCGGCGACGTTGGCGATCCACACCGACGGCGCGCGGCCGCCCGCCAGCCGCTGCCACGTGCCCAGCAGCGCTGCGCGCTCGGCCGGCGCTGCATGGGTGGCCGCGCCCGCGTGTTGCCACGGCGTGGGCAGCGTGCCGGCCGTCGCCGGAGGCTGGCCGTCGTCGCACCACGCCCACTTGAGCCGCGTGTTGCCGATATCGATCAGCAGCGTGCTCATGCGCCGGCTCCGCGCAGCGATACCTCGCCGCTGGTAATACGCTGCAGGCCATCGGCCGTTTCCAGCAGCAGATGGCCGTCGCTATCGACGCCGCGCGCCAGCCCTTCGGCCAGCACCTGCCCGTCATGCAGCAGCCGCACCGGCTCGTTGCGGAACGCGTCGCGCGACGACCACGCCGGTGCCAGCGGCGCAAAGCCCTGCTCCAGGAAGACCGCGCGCATGCCCGCCAGCCGGTTCAGCACGGCGCCCAGGATGCGCGTGGGATCGCGCTGCGCATCGAAAGCGGCCATCGTCTCGGCCACGCCCGCCAGATCGCGGCCCAGCGCGGCCTCCATGCGCGCATCGCGCACCAGGTTCAGTCCGATGCCGATCACCGCCCACAGCCGCTGCGGCCCTGCCGGCACCGATTCGATCAGGATGCCGGCCAGCTTGCGGCCATCGATCTGCAAGTCATTGGGCCACTTCAGGCCCACGCGCGGCCCGCAGGCCGCGTCGCAGTCTTCCAGCGCCTGGGCCACTGCCAGCCCCACCGCCAGGCTCAGGCCGCTAAGCCGGGCCGGCGCCAGCGCCAGCGGCATGGCCACCGAGAACGTCAGCCCGGCCTGGCCCTGCCAGGGGCGCCCCTGTCGGCCGCGCCCGGCTGTCTGCCGGTAGGCCACGCGCACCCGGGCGGCTTCGTCGTCCCACGGCGCCTGGCGGCAAGCCTGCATCAGGTCGGCGTTGGTCGAGCCGGTTTCCTCCACGACCTCCACCTGCCATGCGTGCGCCGGGCCGCCGTCGAGCGCGCGGCGCAGGGCGCCGGTGTCGATACGCCAGGCCGGCAAGGCGGCGGCATCGATGGCGCGGGCGGGCGGAATTTCAGGCAAGTCTGGCATGGGGACGGCAAGAGGAATCGTTGATTCGAACCGGAAGGGGAACCCATCCGGCGCGGCGAAGTCTGCCGAGATTGTAGCTGTGGCCGTGTCAGCGGATGTCTGGTCGCGCCACTCCGACAGGTAGCATAGAATCGAGACTCAGCCATCACATCGCCTTCATTTGGACCGCCAGCCGACGCCCGCCATCGATATCTCGCGCCAGGACGGCGCCTGCAGCATACAACTGCACGGCGACTGGACGGCCATCGCGCTTGCCGGCTGCCATGAGGCACGCGGGCTGCGCGCGCAGCTGCATGAACTGACCGAGGCACCCCAGCACGCGCAGTGGTCGCTGGCCGGGGTGTCGCGCCTTGACCATATCGGCGCGCAACTGATCTGGCAGGCCTGGAACGGCCGCATGCCCGAGCGCGTGGAAATCAATGAAGGCCAGCGCCGCGTGTTCGCCCGCATCGAGGGCCTGCGCACCGACGGCTGGCGCAAGACGATGGTCGACCGCTTCAACCCGGTGACGATGCTCGGCGCCGCGCTGCTGTCGCTGTTCGCGCAGCTAGCCAACGGCGTGACCATGCTGGGCCAGCTCACGTTCGACCTGCTGCGATTCCTGCGCGCGCCGCAACGCGGCCCGTGGCGCGAGATCTCGGCCAACATCTACAACGTCGGGTACAAGGCACTGGGCATCACGGCGCTGGTCGGGTTCCTGATCGGTATCGTGCTGTCCTACCTGTCCGCCAACCAGTTGCGCACGTTCGGCGCCAGCACCTTCATCGTCAACATCCTGGGCATGGCCGTGATCCGCGAGCTGGGTCCGGTGCTGGCCGCCATTCTGATCGCCGGCCGGTCAGGCTCGGCCATCACGGCGCAGATCGGCGTGATGCGCGTGACCGAGGAACTCGACGCGATGAGCGTGATGGGCATCTCGCACGGCTTCCGGCTGATCATGCCGCGCGTGATCGCGCTGGCCATCTCGATGCCGCTGCTGGTGGCCTGGACCGACGTGATGGCGCTGGCCGGCGGCATGGTGGCGGCACGCTACCAGCTCGACATCAGCTATTCATTCTTCCTGCGCCAGTTGCCCGATGCGGTGCCCGTGGCCAACCTGTGGCTGGGGCTGGGCAAGGGCGTGGCGTTCGGCATGCTGATCGCGCTCACGGCCTGCCACTACGGCCTGCGCATCAAGCCCAACACGCAGAGCCTGGGCGAAGGCACCACGGCGTCGGTGGTCACGTCGATCACCGTCGTGATCCTGGCCGACGCGATCTTCGCCATCCTGTTCAAGAACGTCGGCCTATGACTGCCACCACCGCTCCGAACCCCGGGCCCGACGCGCCGCGCGAGAAGATCATCGAGGTCAGCCACCTGGTGAAGCGCTATGGCGACAACGTGGTGCATGACGGCCTGGATCTCGACGTCTATCGCGGCGAGGTGCTGTCGATCGTGGGCGGCTCGGGCACCGGCAAGACCGTGCTGCTGCGCCAGATCGTCGGCCTGGAAAGGCCCACCTCGGGCACCATCAAGGTCTTTGGCCAGAACCCCGCCGCGCTGAACGCGGCGCAACTGCAGGCGCTGCGCAACCGCTGGGGGCTGCAGTTCCAGCGCGGTGCGCTGTTCTCGGCACTGTCCGTGATCGACAACATCGCGCTGCCGCTGCGCGAGATGCGCGCGCTGCCAGACAACCTGATCTGCCAGGCATCGCTGCTGAAGCTGCAACTGGTGGGGCTGTCTGCCCGCGATGCCGACAAGATGCCGTCCGACCTCTCGGGCGGCATGATCAAGCGCGTGGCGCTGGCACGTGCCCTGGCGCTGGAACCGGAACTCGTCTTCCTGGACGAACCCACGGCGGGTCTGGACCCGATGGCCTCCGACGACTACGTGGCCCTGATCCAGGAACTGCGGCGCGAGCTGGGCCTGACCGTGGTCATGATCACGCACGACCTGGACACGCTGGTGGCGCTGTCCGACCGCGTGGCCGTGCTGGCCGACCACAAGGTGCTGGCGGCCGCGCCGATCCCCGAGGTGATCAAGGTCGATCATCCTTTCATACGCGAATATTTCCTGGGCGACCGCGCCCAGCGCGCGCTGCAGGCACTGCCCGCCCTCCAGGGGCCTGGCAGCCCCGCCGCGCCAACCGGAGAAGCCTGATGGAAAACAAGTCAAACGCCTTCCTGGCCGGCGTTTTCACCATCGGCCTGGCGGTGCTGGTGCTGTTCTCGCTGTTCTGGTTCAGCAGCGACCACGCCGTGCGCGTGCCGTACGACCTGATCACGCGGTCGACGGTGAACGGGCTCGGGCCGCAGGCCGACGTGAAGTATCGCGGCCTGGACGTGGGCAAGGTGGTATCGATCAAGTTCGATCCGCAGGTGCCGGGCCAGATCATCGTGCGCATCACCGTGAACCAGGACACGCCGATCACGCGCACCAGCTATGCCACGCTGGGCTTCCAGGGTGTGACCGGCATTGCCTATGTGCAACTGGATGACACCGCGCGCGAGGAAGGCGCCGGCACCAGTTCGCCACGGCTGCATACGTCGGCGCGCGAGCCGGCGCGCATCGTGATGCGGCCCGGCTTCTTCGAGGAACTGGAAAAGCGCGGCGACTCGCTGCTGACCCAGACCGAGACGCTAATGTCGTCGCTCAACGAGATGTTCCAGACCACCAATCGCGACGAGCTGATGCTGGCCATCAAGTCCGTGCACCAGACCGCCGAGGATTACTCCAAGCTGGCCAAGTCCCTGCAGCCCGCCGTGGCGCGTCTGCCGCAGGCGGTGGATAACCTCAATGCCACGCTGGTCTCCACGCGCCGGCTGGCCGATGACCTGGCCAGCCCGAACGGCACGGTCATGAGCACCGTGAATCGCGTGGGCGAGAACATGCAGGGCGCGGCCGATTCGTTGCAGCGGGCTGCCGGCATCTTCACGCAGGAAACGCTGCCGCAGATCAACGGCCTGGCGCGCGACGCACGCCAGACGGCACGCAGCATCGACCGCGCGGCCGGCCAGTTCAACGACCAGCCCAGCAGCGTGCTGTTTGGCGGGTCGCCGCAGACACCGGGCCCCGGCGAGCCGGGCTTCAACTCGCCATGAGCCGCGCCGCCATGCTCCATCGCGCCATCGCCCCTTGCGCCATGCGTCAGAACCACCGTCGGGAATCCGCCATGAGAACCGTCTCCGCCCTTGCCGCGCTGGCCATGCTGGTTGCGCTGTCCGGCTGCAGCGTGCTGTCGTCGTCCAAGCCCACCACCACCTACGACCTGGGCCCGCTGGCCGCCGCGCCATCGCAACCGCCGGCGCGCCTGCCGAAGCTGCGCGTGGCCGAGACCGATGGGCCAACGTGGATGGACAGCCGCGGTATCTACTACCGGCTGCAATACAGCCAGGCCCAGCGGCTGCAGGCGTATTCGACGCAGCGCTGGGTCGATGCACCCACACGCCTGTTCGACGACCGCCTGCGCAGCGCCGTGTCCGGACGCGGCGAACTGACGTGGTACGGCGACACCACGGTGCCCGCGATCAAGGTGGACCTGCTGGGCTTCGAGCAAGTCTTCGATTCGGCCACCAGCAGCCGCGGCGTGGTGCGTGCGCGCGCCACGGTGTTCCACAAGGGACTGATCGGACAAAAGACGTTCGTGGCCGAGCAGCCGGCGCCGAGCGCCGACGGGGCTGGCGGCGTCAAGGCACTGTCGGCCAGCAGCGACGCGGTGATCGCGGCCATCCTGGACTGGGCCGCCGCGCTGCCGCTGGAAGCCGCCGCCGCCACCGGCCCGGCGCCGCTGCCCAGCGCCAATCCGCCGGGGCGCAACAGCGTGCCGCTGCCCACCGATGACACGCCGCGCGCCGCGCCGCCGCGCCAGTGAGCGGCGGATCGATAGAGCGCCTATAGTGCGAATCGGACCGTAAGGGTTTCACGCAGTCATGGCATTGGACACCCCCCTGCCGCCGTCGCCCCCGCAAGCCCCGCATCCGCCGGAGCTGGAGGGCTGGATGCCGCGTCATTCGCCGCTGGCACGGGTGGGGCTGATCTGTTTCACGCTGCTTGTGGTCTACGCGAGCCTGTATCCGTTCTCTGGATGGGTGAACAACGGCATCTCGCCGTTCGCGTTCGTGACCGCACCCAAGCCGCGCTACATCACCGAATTCGACCTGCTCACCAATGTGCTGGGCTACTGCCCGTTTGGCGCGCTGGTGGTGCTGTCGCTGCATCCGCGTGTGTCCGGCGCACGCGCCACGCTGATCGCGCTGGTGGCCGGTGCGCTGCTCTCGTCGGTGATGGAGGCGCTGCAGACCTGGCTGCCCACACGGATCTCGTCGAATATCGACCTGATCACCAATGCGCTGGGCGCGCTGCTGGGTGCTGCCATGGTGGCGCCGTTCACGGCCGCGCTGATCGACCGCGGCACGCTGACCCGGCTGCGCCTGACGTGGTTCGAGCCCCACGCCAGCTTTGCCATCGTGCTGATCATGCTGTGGCCGTTTGCGCAGGTATTTCCGCAGGAGCACCTGTTCGGCATGGGCGGCATCGTGCGCGAATGGCTGACCGACCCCGACTCGTGGCCGATGGCCTGGGTGCAGGCCTACTTCCCGGCGCTGATCGCATGGCAGGACAGCATCAACCTGAAGCCCGACGACCTGCAGAATCAGTTGCTGCTGGAAACGATGGTGACGGCATGTAGCTGGATCGGCACGGGCCTGTTCGCATCGATCGCAATGCGGCGCACCGCGCCGATGCTGCGGATCCTGGCCGGCCTGCTGACCGCCGCGCTGATCATCAAGGCCAGCGTGGCGGAGTTGCAGTTTCCGGATGACAACGCGTTCAACTGGCTATCGGAGGGTGGGCGCTTTGCGCTGCTGACCAGTTCGCTGGTGCTGGTGCTGCTGTTGCGCCTGCCGCGCTGGCTGCGCGCGGTGCTGGCCATGCTGGCGCTGGCGGCGCTGGTGGTGCTGACCAATGTGCTGCCGCCCAACCCCTACGCGTGGATCTCCGAGCAGGGCTGGCGCATGGGCCGCTTCATCCATTTCAACAGCCTGGCGCAATGGCTGGGATGGTTCTGGCCGTTCCTGGCCTTCACCTACGTGATCTGGCGTTTCGAGCAGATCACGCTGCGGCGACGCCTGCAGAAGCGCGCGCTCCGGCGAGCGGCCGCACGCGCGGTGGCGGCGGCCACCGAGGGCCGACAGGAATCGAAACAGCCTTGAAGAAAAAGCGGGCGGCGCTCAGTGGAGTTGGCCGCCCTGCTCTCGGATATCGGTATCGGTGGACAGCGACGTAGCCACGGCCACGCGCAAGCCAGCGATCAGCGTATCCAGCGCCAGGCTCGGCGCACCCGGATGGCGTGCAGCCTGCTCGGGCAGATAGGGAATGTGGACGAAGCCGCCACGCGTGGCCGTTGCCTGGCGTTGCGCCAGCGTATGCATCAGCCCGTAGAACACGTGGTTGCAGACAAAGGTGCCGGCGGTTTGCGACACCATCGCCGGCACGCCGGCCGCGCGCAGGTCGCGCACGATGGCCTTGATCGGCAACGTCGAGAAGTAGGCGGCCGGGCCGCCTTGCGCAATCGTGGTGTCGATGGGCTGGGCGCCGGCGTTGTCGGCAACGCGCGCATCGTCCACGTTGATCGCCACGCGCTCGATCGACATCTCGGTGCGGCCGCCGGCCTGGCCCACGGCAATCACCACGTCGGGTTTCAGCGATGCCACCAGCGCGTCCAGCGCGTCGATGGCCTTGCCGAACACGCACGGCAACTGGCGCGCCACGACCACTGCGTCGCCAATGCGCTCGCCATCGAGCGCCCGTACCGCCTCCCATGAAGGATTGATCGGTTCTTGTTCGAACGGCTCGAAGCCGGTCAGCAGGACAGTACGGGTGGACATCGCAATTTCCTTACATCAGGAAGTACAGCAGGAAGATATTGGCAACCAGGATAGCCAGCGCGGTAGGCACCTGCGCCCGGATCACGGCGTTCTTGTCTTCGAGTTCCAGCAGCGCGGCGGGCACGATGTTGAAGTTGGCCGCCATGGGCGTCATCAGTGTGCCGCAGTAGCCCGAGAACATGCCGATGGCCGCCATCACGGCCGGGTTCGCGTTGAACATGCCCACCAGGATGGGCACGCCCACGCCGCCCGTCATCACCGGGAACGCGGCAAAGCCGTTGCCCATGATCACCGTGAACAGCGCCATGCCCACGCAGTACACCGCCACGGCCACGAACTTGAAGTCCATGTTGATGTACGAGGTGGTCAGGTGCGCCACCGCCTTGCCCACGCCGGCATCGGCAAACACGAGGCCGAGCATGGCCAGCATCTGCGGCAGCACCAGCGCCCAGCCCAGCGATTCGATCAGGCGGCGCGATTCGCGCATGCTCTGCGCCGGCGTGTCACGCGTCAGCCAGCACACCACGAACAGCGACACCAGGCAGCCGATGCCCAGCGACACGAACGTGACGTTCTTCGGATCGAGCAGCGGCAGACCGGCGATCTTGACGTCCTTGAACAGCACCGTGCCCAGCACCGTGATCAGCGGGATCAGCAGCGCGGGGATGAACAGCTTGTTGCCCAGGCGCTTGGCGCTGGCGCGGCGCTGGTCTTCCGGCAGCGTGCCGTGCTTGCCATGGCCCACGCCGCCCAGCCCGGCGATCAGCGCCATCACCACGGCGCCCACGCCGACGATGGCAGGCGGAATCTTGTCGCCAATCAGGAAGATGATGGCGTAGAGCAGCCAGAACAGCCCCGTGGACAGCCGACGCGGATGCGTCTTGTCCGTGAACGTCATCAGGGCGGTGATCAGCAGGACAAAGCCGGCCAGCCAGTACAGGTATTCGATCGATACGATCATGGCTTACTCCCCCTTTGCTGCCGCAGTGGCCGTGGCCGGCGCGGCGGCCGGTTGCTTGCCGCCGAGTTCACGTGCCAGCCACATGTCCAGGCGCTTCAGGCGCACGGAGTGGATCAGGAACGCACAGATCGCGGTGGGGATGCCCCACACGGCAATGTGCAACGGCTCGACGTCGATGTTCGACGACAGCAGGAACGTGTGCATCAGCGCGATGGCACCGAACGCCACGAAGATGTCTTCGCCGAAGAACAGGCCCACGTTGTCGGTGGCGGCGCAGAACGCCAGCACGCGTTGGCGCACCGGCTCGGGCAGGTGCCCGAACTTGTTCTCGGCCGCGCCCTCGGCCATCGGCGCCAGCAGCGGACGCACCATCTGCGGATGGCCGCCCAGGCTGGTCAGGCCGATGGCGGCGGTCAGCTCGCGCACGGCCAGGTAGACGATCAGCAGCCGGCCAACCGTGGCCGATGCGATGCGCGAGATCCACGCCTGCGCATGCTCGCGCAGTCCGTGGCGTTCCAGCAGGCCAATCACGGCCAGTGGCAGCAGGATGATGAGCGGCAGATTGCGCGCCTTGACGAACGCCGTGCCGATTGCCGTGAAGATCTGTTCCAGCGGCATCGACGCGGCCAGCCCCGTGACGATGGCGGCTGCCGCCACCACCATCATGGGATTGAACCGCAGAACAAAGCCTAGGATGATGATGCCGACCCCCAGCAGGGGCCAAAGATTGACAGCCGATTGCATAGGACTTACCTGATTTCTGGTGGAGCAAAGCCAACGCCGGGGGTTGAACCCCGACTAGTTGGCCCGGATGGCGATGCCTTCAGCGCCGAGCCGTTCCCGGATGCGGCGCGCAAAGGCAAGCGCGTGAGCGCCGTCGCCGTGCAAGCACACGGTTTCGGCACGAATGGGTACCCAGGTGCCGTCGATCGCGCGCACCTGTTTGTCGCGGATCATCGACAGCGTCTGGTTCAGAGCTACGTCTTCGTCGTCGTGCAGCGCGCCCGGCGTGCCGCGCTTCACCAGCGTGCCGTCGGGGTTATAGCCGCGGTCGGCGAACACTTCTTCCTTCACGCGCAGGCCTACGTCGCGCGCCATGGTGATCATCTGGCTGTTGGCCAAGCCGAAGAAGACCAGGTCCGAGTCATAGTCGCGCACGGCGCGGATGATCGCGTCGCACAGTTGAGCGTCGCGCACGGCCATGTTGTACAGCGCGCCGTGCGGCTTCACGTGGGCCAGCTGGCCGCCCTGCGCGCGCACCATCGCGTCGAGTGCGCCAATCTGGTACAGCACGTCGGCGTAGACGGCCTCGGGGTCGCGTTGCATCTCGGTGCGGCCGAAGTTGTCGCGATCCGGAAAGCTCGGATGGGCGCCAATGGCCACGTTGTTGTCCAGCGCCCACTTCACGGTCTGCAGCATCGTGGCCGCGTCGCCTGCGTGCCAGCCGCAGGCCACGTTGGCGGAACTGATCAGCTTGAGCAGCGCTTCGTCATTGCCGCAGCCTTCGCCAAGGTCGGCGTTCAGGTCGATTTGCATGGGACGTTCTCCGGATTTGTGGGGGCGGATGAAAGTTAGGCGACGAATCTGGTGGTGGTGCGCCGGCGCGCGGCAATCTGCATGCCGTCGCCCTGCCAGCGCAGCGCCTGGTCGATCTGGCGCAGGTAGCGGTCTACCTCGGCCTGCGCCGTGGCGGCCTCGTCGATCGATACCTGCTGGAAGCGCACCGATCCACCCAGCGGTACCTGGGCCAGACGCCACAGGTCTGCGCCGATCACGGTGCCGATCTTGGGATAGCCGCCGGTAGTCTGCGCGTCGCTCATCAGCGCAATGGGCTGGCCGTTCGGCGGCACCTGCATCACGCCCGGCATCACGCCGTGCGACAGCAGGTCGCCCGACCGGTCGGCACGGCGTGCCAGCGCGGGGCCCTGCAGGCGCAGGCCCATGCGATTGCTTTGCGGCGTGATGGCCCATTCGGCCGACCACAGCGCGGCCTGCGACTCGTCATCGAAATCGGGATACTCGGGACCGGCCAGCATGCGGATCACCAGCGCGTTGCCGTCGCGGTTCACCGGCAGCGCCCAGCCCGGCGCGGCCACGCCCACCCAGTCACGGTCGGTGTCGATGCCGGGGCGGCCCACCGGCAGGCGGTCGGATTCCTTCAGCACGCGGCCTTCGAAACCGCCGAAATTCGACTTCAGGTCGGTACTGCGGGAATTCATCACCAGCGGCACGTCGATGCCACCAGCCGCGCAGAGGTAGGTGCGCGTGCCGCCGCGCGGCGCGGGCAGCGTCAGCGTTTCGCCACGGCGTACGTCGAACGCGTGCCACGACCAGACCGACACGCCATCCAGATTCGCGCTGCACTCGGCGCCAGTCAGCGCCACGCGCATGTCGACGTCGAAACGCACGGCGGCACGGCCCAGCGTGAATTCGATTGCTGCCGCATTCGGGTCGTTGCCCAGCAGGCGATTGCCGATGCGCAGCGCCAGCCCGTCGGCGGCACCCGAACGGCCCACGCCGAAACGGCGGAATCCCACGCGGCCCAGGTCCTGCACCGACGCCTGCGCGCCGGGACGAATAATCTCGATCACAGCAGCACCTCCGTAGCCACGAACTTGACGGTATCGCCGGGGGCGAACAGTGATGGCGGGTCGCGATCGGCCACGAATAGCTGCGCATCGGTATGGCCGATCAGTTGCCAGCCGCCCGGCAGCACGGCCGGATAGATACCGGTCTGCTCGCCGCCAATGCCCACGGCCCCGGCCGGCACGGCCAGGCGCGGCTCGCGGCGGCGCGGCGTGGCCAGTTCCGGCGCCAGACCGCCCATGTACGCGAAACCGGGCTGGAATCCGAGGAAATAGACCACGTACTCGCCGGCGGCGTGGCGGCGCACCACTTCCTGCGGCGTCAGGCCCGTATGCGCGGCCACATCGGCGATGTCGGGACCGAACTCGCCGCCATAGCGCACCGGAATCTCCACCAGCTTGCCGGTGGCGTTGCGCGTTTCGCCCGATGCCCAGGCCACCTTGAGGTTGCGCTCCAGCGCGGCCACGTCGGCGCTGTCGTCAAAGGTCAGCGTGAGGTTGTTCATGCCCGGCACCACGTCCACCACGCCGCGCCAGTCGGCGGCGCGCTCGGCCATCGCCCAGATGCGTCGCTGGACGTCCAGCGACGCCGGCGGGGCAACGCTATAGAGCAGCGCCTGTTCGGCCAGGCGATGAACGGTGCATTGGGGCATGGGCGGGCTCGGAGGTTGGGGGCAAAGTCGTTGGTCCAATGCAGTGTAGGCGCCACAAGGACCACGATCGGAACTCGTCGATGAAGTCCGAAGTGACTCAATCGGATTTCATCGACGATTTATCGATAAATTCATGGTATCGAAACATGGCCATGCCCTGCACTTCGGGTAGACCCTTAGCGGTTATGCACCGTTAGCGGGGAATTGGCACCACGAATGGGGTAATGAGATTTATGAGGCGCTTTTTTGTCAGAGGCCACGCAATGGGAGGACCAGACATTCCGGCGAAAAAAAACCGGCCTGGCGGCCGGTTTTCTGGTGATGCGGTGGTGTTCCGATGGGTTTTCGCCCCTCTCCCTCTGGGAGAGGGGCGGGGGAGAGGGCCAGCGGTTCAAATTGCTGCTGGTCGGCAAGCAGAACCTCTTTACCCTCTCCCCCAACCCCTCTCCCGCGTGGCGGGAGAGGGGAGCTTGCTAACTAGCCTTGGAGCTCAGGCAAACCCAGCCTGATGCGCCTGCTCATCAGCGTGGTACGAGCTACGCACCATCGCGCCAACCGCAGCGTGGGTGAAGCCCATCTTGTAGGCTTCTTCCTCGAACATCTTGAACGTGTCCGGATGGACGTAGCGCATCACCGGCAGGTGGTGATTCGACGGGGCCAGATACTGGCCGATCGTCAGCATGTCGATGTCGTGCGCGCGCATGTCGCGCATGACTTCCAGGATTTCCTCGTCTGTCTCGCCCAGGCCTACCATCAGGCCGGACTTGGTGGCCACGTCCGGATTGCGGCGCTTGAACTCCTGCAGCAGCTTCAGCGAGTGCGCGTAGTCGGCGCCCGGGCGAGCCTGCTTGTACAGGCGCGGCACCGTTTCCATGTTGTGGTTCATCACGTCGGGTGGGGCCACCTGCAGGATGTCCAGCGCCTTGTCCAGACGGCCGCGGAAGTCGGGCACCAGCACTTCGATGCGCGTGTTCGGCGACAGCTCACGCGTCTGCGAGATGCAATCCACATAATGCTGGGCGCCGCCATCGCGCAGATCGTCACGGTCCACGCTGGTGATCACCACGTAGTTCAGCTTGAGCTGGGCAATCGTACGGGCCAGGTTGCCCGGCTCGTTCACATCGAGCGGGTCCGGACGGCCGTGGCCCACGTCGCAGAACGGGCAGCGGCGCGTGCACTTGTCGCCCATGATCATGAACGTGGCCGTGCCCTTGCCGAAGCATTCGCCGATGTTCGGGCAGCTGGCTTCCTCGCACACGGTCACCAGGTTGTTGGCGCGCAGGATGTCCTTGATCTCGTAGAAGCGCGAATTGCCGGTAGCCGCCTTCACGCGGATCCAGTCGGGCTTCTTGAGCTTTTCGGCCGGCACGATCTTGATGGGGATCCGTGCGGTCTTCTCGGCCGACTTCTGCTTCTTGGTGGCGTCGTATTCGGGGACTTGCGGGGCTTCGCTGGACGTGGCGATCAGTGCGTCGCTCATACTGTTCTCCGCACGCGCGGCCGCGTGCATGTTTGGCGTTGATTCGGGGCCGGGCATGCCACGTTCAGGCTGCCTCGGCGGCGGCATTCCCGTGGGCCCGTTGCGCGCTTGCCTCGCGCGCCGACAGGACCTCGCACAGGGCCGCCGCCAGGCGTTGTGCGATTGCGGGTTGTTGTGCCGCCGTGACGGGCAGCGGTCCGGCATCATCCGCCGCCGCGAAGGTGGCACCCGCCGTGGCCATGTCGACCGTTTCCAGTCCGGCATAGCCGCAGGGGTTGATGCGCAGGAACGGGTCCAGATCCATCTGAACGTTCAGGCTGACACCGTGATAGCTGCAGCCGTTGCGGATCTTGAGGCCAAGCGCGGCGATCTTGGCGCCCTGGTGCGGTCCATCGGTCAGATAGATGCCGGGGGCGCCGGCCTTGCGTTCGGCTGCGAGATTATACGACGCGAGCGTGTCCAGCACGGCTTGCTCGATGTCTTGCACCAGCTCGCGCACCATCAGGTGACGGCGGCGCAAATCGAGCAGCAGGTAGGCCACGACCTGGCCTGGACCGTGATAAGTGATTTGTCCGCCACGATCGATCTTCACGACCGGAATGGCGTCGTCGGGAGCCAGCAGGTGCGCGGGGTCCCCGGCCTGGCCGAGCGTGTAGACCGGCGGATGCTCGACCAGCCAGATCTGGTCGGTCGTGTCGGGAGTGCGGGCCGCAGTGAACGCCCGCATCGCGTCGAAACAGGGCTCATATGGCTGACGGCCCTGATCGATGACTTGGATCGGATGCATGCCCGAGAGTGTAACGAAAAGGGCCGGCCTGCGTGCGGCGCAGGCCGGCCCTTTCAGGTCATTCGTCATCGGGCGGCGGCCATACGAGCCTTAGCCGCCGCACGGGGTCAGGAGGCGTGGATCTTGTCCTGCCCCGGCGTCCATTCCGTGCCGCGAACCAGGCGCCGCACCGAGCGGAACACCAGATGCGGCAGATCGGACAGGGTCAGTGCCGGGCGCCGCGCTTCCGCGATCAGCGCCAGCCGCACCGGGCCCGAGGCACGCGGGTCGACGCTGAGCACGATCTCGTCACCGCGCCGCAGAAGCAGGCTCGCGCCACAGCGCAGCCAGTAATCCTCGGAATCGTTCTCGCGGGTCACCCATACATCCACGCCTTTGGCATCTTCCACAAACAGGCGCTGGGCGGCATGCACCGACAGCGGTGCGACTTCGCCGGGGTTCAGCGTGAAGACGGTCGTTGTGAGTAGGGCTTTCATGATGAGTTCTCCGTGAGTCCGGGTGCCGCCGTGTTGCTGGCCTGGCCATGACTGGCTTGGTGATTGGACCAGAACAGTTTAGGGCGTTGTCTGGCGGGGTCCGGTGAAGTGAATTCTAGTGATTCCCCCAGCGCTATCAAAACGATATATATTCTTGTGTCTTGTTAGCCAATCTCACATAGACGAGGTCCATCATGGTCTGGAGCGGGGCCTGGAATCCGGACGATCCACGTAGCTGGAAGCGCGAATTTCCGCGCCTGCCGGCACTGGCCGCCCTGCGCACCTTCGAGGCCGCGGCGCGGCACGAGAGCTTTTCTCGGGCGGCCGCCGAGTTGTTCGTCACGCACGGCGCGGTCAGCCACCAGATCCGCGCGCTGGAAGAGGAACTGGGCCAGCCGCTGTTCGAGCGGCGCGGCAAGCGCGTGATGCTGACCTCGAACGGCCGGCTCTACGCCGAGCGCGTGCGCGACGCGCTGCTGCAGATTGCCGACGCCACGCGCGTGCTGCAGGCCGGCAACCGCGAGAAGCGGCTGACCATCAGCACCATGCCGTCGTTCGCGGCGCGCTGGCTCACGCCGCGCATCGGCAGCTTCATCGAACGGCATCCCGAACTGGACGTGGAACTGCTGTCGTCGAACTCGCTCGTCGACTTTGGCGCCGAGGAAGTGGACGTGGCGCTGCGCATGGGTAGCGGCCTGTATCCGGGCCTGTATGTGGAACGGCTGCTCGACGACGTGTTCCTGGCCGTATGCAGCCCCGACTTCAATGGCGGACGCCTGCCCGAGCAGCCCGCACACATGGCCGGCATGCCGCTGCTGCGCGGCGAGGGTGATCCGTGGAAACCGTGGTTCGAGGCCGCCGGCCTGGACTGGCCCGAGCCCACCAAGGGACTGATGATGCAGGACTCGTCGCTGCTGCTGCAGGCGGCCGCCGAGGGCCAGGGCATCGCGCTGATCCGCTCGTCGCTGGCCTATAACGACCTGCTGTCGGGCCGGGTGGTGCGGCTGTTCGACGTCAGCATCCCGTGTCCGTGGCTGCTGCACTTCGTGTGCACGCACGCGAGCCTGGCCACGCCCAAGGTGCAGGCGCTCCGGCAGTGGCTGCTGCCGGAGATGGAACGCTTTCGGAATATTCTTTCACAGTGGACCTGACAGTGGACCTAGGCGTCCTCGTCCCCATCGGCGCCGTCGGCATCGCGCGCCGGCGCTGATTCGGGTGCGCTCTTGCGCGCGCGCCCTGCCCGGGGATGGGCCTGGTCGTAGACCTTCGCCAGATGCTGGAAATCGAGCGAGGTATAGACCTGCGTGGTGGAAATGCTCGCGTGTCCCAGCATTTCCTGCACCGCGCGCAGGTCGCCCGACGACTGCAGCATATGCGTGGCGAACGAATGCCGCAGCATGTGCGGATGCACGCTGGTCGGCACGCCCGCCGCCAGCGCCTGCTGCTTGATCCTGGCCTGTACCGTGCTGCCCGACAGGCGCTTGCCGCGCGTGCCCAGGAACAGCGCGTGGGCATCCTCGGGCAGCGCGCCCGGGCGCAGCAGCGTGTCGCGTACCGCCAGCCACGCCTTCAGCGCCGCTACCGCCTTGCTGCCCACCGGAACCGTACGGCGGCGCGATCCCTTGCCGATCACCGTGACTTCGGCGCCGTCCAGGTCCAGCCAGCCAGCCGAGCGGTATTCGCCGTCCTCGGTATAGCGCACGTCGAGTTGGGTCAGTTCCGACAGCCGCAGCCCACTGGAATAGAACAGCTCGAACACGGCCTGGTCGCGCACTGATTCGGTCGTATCGCCACGCTTATGCGCCACCAGTGCCACGGCATGCTCCACCGACAGCGCCTTGGGCAGCGGCTGGCCGCGCTTGGGTGCGCGCACCCCATCGACCGGATTGGCCGTCACGCCGTGCCCATGGCGGGCCGCCCACAGGTAGAAGCCGCGCCACGCCGACAGCGTGCGCGCGATGGTGCGCGCGGACAGGCCGCCGCCATGCAGGCGCGCGGCAAATGATCGGATATGACGGGTTTCCAGCGACAGCAGCGGCACGCCGGCCGCCAGGCGGGTAGCCGACTCCTGCAGCACGGACAAATCGTGCCCGTAGCCAGTCAGCGTGTGTTCGGCAAGCTTGCGATTGGAGGCCAGCCAGTCCAGATAGCGCACCACCAGCGGATCGGGCGCAGGCTTTTCCGCCTCGGCGGTGTCGTCCTGGCCCGGCTGGCGTTTGCGCATGGCGGAAATATGAGGCTTAGTCGCGCAGGCGATTCAGCGCGGCGCCGGCCACTTCGCCAATCTGCGACAGGTAGGCGGTGCCCATGCCTTCGTGGAAGCGGCGCGGCTCGGGCGAGCCCAGCACCAGCAGACCGAACGCGGGTCCAGGGCCTTCGTCGGCCGAACGTGCCGGCACACGCAGCGTCACCATGGCCAGCGACTCGATGTCGTCGCGTTCCAGCAGCTTTGCTGCCTCGAAGCCGCTGTTGGCGCCGCAATACGGCGCGCGCAGCCCTTCGGCAAACAGCCGCAGGTCGTCGCTGGCACCCTGGGCCACTTCCATGTGGGCAAATGCCTCGCCCACGTTCCACAGCCGCAGCGCCACGGCGGGCACGTCGAACACCTGCTGCATGCCGTCCTGCACCGCATACGGCAGCGCATGGGAATCGGCCTCGGCCAGCAGGCGCATCTGCCACGCGTGCATGCGGCCCTGCGTGCGGTCGTTCTCGTGGCCATGGCGCACCAGGTCGGCCAGTTTCAGTTCCAGGCCCTTGTTCTTCTCGCGCAGGATTTCCATCTGGCGCTCCTGCAGCGAGACCGCGCGGTGGCTGTGCGGGCTGGTCAGTTGCACCGTGGCCAACAGCTCGGCGTGGTCCTCGAAGAACTGCGGGTTGCTTTGCAGATAGGCTGCGACGTCTTGGGCGTTCATAAGCTTCTACCGGTACGAATGGTGCAATTATGATTTTTCGGCTGGCAGTGTAGCAAAGTGACGAATCCGCGCTGCCGTCAGGTCTGGATCAGCCGCTTCTGCCGCGAGATGCTCATCAGGATGCCGATACCCATGCCCAGCGTCACCAATGCCGTACCGCCATAACTCAATAGCGGCAGCGGCACGCCCACCACGGGCAGGATCCCGCTCACCATGCCCATGTTCACGAAGGCGTAGGTGAAGAAGATCAGTGTGATGGCACCGGCCAGCAGCCGCGAGAACAATGTCGGCGCGTTGGCGGCAATATAAAGCCCGCGGAAGATCAGCAGCAGATACAGCACCAGCAGCACGGCATTGCCGATCAGCCCGAACTCCTCCGAAAACACCGCGAAGATGAAGTCGGTGTGCTTTTCCGGGATGAACTCCAGGTGGGTCTGCGTGCCCTTGAGCCAGCCCTTGCCGGTCACGCCGCCCGAGCCGATGGCGATGATCGACTGGATCGTGTGGAAGCCCTTGCCCAGCGGGTCGGTCGTGGGGTCCAGCAGCGTGCAGACGCGGTGCTGCTGGTAGTCATGCAGGATCGGCCAGTTCACGCCCGGCGCGCAGATCTGCGTCTCGAAGCTGACCAGCATCGTGACGGCCACCACGGCAATCGCCAGCAGCGGCAGGATGATCTTCCACGACAGCCCGGCGAAATAGATCACGTACAGGCCAGCGGCCAGCACCAGCAGGCCCGTGCCCAGGTCAGGCTGCTTGGCGATCAGGCCCACCGGAATGCCCAGGATGACCAGCGCCACGACAAAGTCGAACCACCTGATCACCCCCTCGCGTTTCTGGAAGTACCACGCCAGCATCAGCGGCATCGAGATCTTCATGATCTCGGACGGCTGGATCACCATGCCCACGTTGAGCCAGCGCCGCGCGCCCTTGCGGATCAGCCCGAACATGGCCACCGCGACCAGCAGCGCCACCCCTACCGTGTAGAGCGGCACCGCTACCCGCATCAATAGCTGCGTGGGCATGTAAGCGATCACAATCATCACCACGTACGACAGCAGGATGTTGCGCAGCTGATCCTCGACGCGGCCGGGCATGTCGATGGCGGCCGAGTACAGCGCCACGATGCCGGTGGCGAACAGCAGGAAGACGATCAGGGCCAGCGGCTTGTCGAAGCCAGTCAGGGCCGTCCGGATCGCGGAAAGGACGCGGCGTTTGTCCATGGCGCGTCTCCTTTTACTCTGTAGCCGGGTTGCCGGCCGTACCGGACTGGGCAACCTTGGCGGGATTGGGCTTGACCGGCTTCGTGCGCGGCGTCGGCGCTGGCGCCGAGGCAGGCGTGATGTTCGTCGCGGGTACCTTGGGCGCCGATGCCGGCCTGCTGTGGCCCAGCGCCTGGAGCATGCGCTCGTCCAGCGTGGTCACGGCCGATGCCGGCGCGATTGCGGCCGGGTCGAGCTGCGCGGCCATCGATTCCGAAGCCGCAGCCGCCCTTGCCGCAGGCACGGGTACGGATGCCGCCGCCACGGCGCTGGCGCCCGGCGCGCTGGCACCAGCGGCCGACGCTCCGGCAACCGTGGCCGGTGCGGTCTGCATCACCGTGGCCGTCGCCGCATTGGCGGTGTCGCCGGTGGTGAACACGCTGGGCGTATCCACGGGCGGGCGGCCGCCGGCCCGCACCGATTCCTCGGGCGGCGGCGCGGTGGCCTGCAGTTCCTCGGGCCACTTGCGCAGCAGGTAGTAATCCATCACCTTGCGCGCGATCGGCGCCGCCACGGCCGCACCAAAGCCGGCGTTCTCAACGATCAGTGCCAGCGCGATCTTCGGCTTGTCGGCCGGCGCGAAGGCCGTGTACAGCGAGTGGTCGCGCTTGCGTTCGTCGATGGCGTGGTGGTTGTACTTCTCGTTCTTGCCCAGCGTATAGGTCTGTGCCGTACCGGTCTTGCCGGCCGATTCGTACGCGGCACCCGCGAACACGCGGGCCGCCGTGCCGTTGTGGGTCACGGCCACCATCGAGCGCTTGATCACGTCGATATCGGCCTGCTTGAACGGCAGCCGGTAGCTTTCCTTGGGCACCGTCAGCGCGCGCTTGCGGTTCACCGAATCCTCGATGGCCTTCACCAGGTGAGGCTTCATCGCCACGCCGTTGTTGACCAGGATCGACACCGCATTGGCCAGCTGCAGGATCGTGAAACTGTTGTAGCCCTGCCCAATGCCCAGCGAGATGGTCTCGCCGTCATACCACTTCTGCTGCTCCGGCTTGCGGTACGCCTTGCGCTTCCAGTCCGTCGACGGCAGGATGCCGCGGCTTTCGCCCTCGATGTCGATGCCCGTGATCTGGCCGAAGCCCAGCGGCTTCATGAAGTCGTGGATGGCGTTGACGCCCATGTCGCGCGCCAGCGCGTAGTAGTAGGTGTCGCACGACTGCACGATGGACGCCTGCATGTCCACCCAGCCGTGGCCGCCCGGCTTGTCGTCGCGGAACGTATGGTTGCCCAGCGTGAAGAAGCCCGGATCGTGCATGCCCCAGGCCGCCGTGCGCTTGCCCGTGGTCAGCGCCGCCAGCGCCATGAACGGCTTGTACGTCGACCCGGGCGGATACGTGCCGCGCAGCGGGCGGTTCAGCAGCGGCTTGTCGGGCGAGTTGTTCAGTTCGTCCCAGGTCTTGGAGTCGATGCCTTCCACGAACAGGTTCGGGTCGTAGGTTGGCTTCGACACGAAGGCCAGGATGTCGCCGGTTTCGGGCTCGATCGCCACCAGCGCACCACGACGGTCGCCGAATAGCTGTTCCGCCAATTGCTGCAGGCGGATATCGAGCGACAGGATCAGGTTGTTGCCCGGCGTGGCCGGCGACGTGGACAAGGTACGGATCGGACGTCCACCCGCGCTGACTTCCACTTCCTCGAAGCCGGTCAGCCCGTGCAGTTCGGTCTCGTAGCTCTGCTCCAGGCCGATCTTGCCGATGTAGTTGGTGCCCTTGTAGTTGTCGATATCCTTGCGCGGATCGTACTTGGCCGGATCGGCGTCGTTGGCCTCGTCCATCGCCTCGATGCGTTCCTGGTCGCGCTGCGAGATGCGGCCCAGGTAACCTACCACGTGGCTGGCCGACTCGCCCAGCGGATACTGGCGGAACAGCCGCGCGCGCACATCCACGCCCGGAAAACGGAAGCGCTGTGCCGAGAACTTGGCCACTTCCTCGTCGGTAAGCTGGCTGCGCAGCGGCAGGCTCTCGAAGCTGCGCGACTCTTCGAGCACGCGCTTGAAGCGGCGGCGGTCACGCGGCTGGATATCGACAAGCTTGGCCAGTTCGTCGACGGTGTTGTCCAGCGTGTCGGTCAGCTTCGAAGGCGTGATTTCCAGCGTGTACGCGGAATAGTTGCGCGCCAGGATCACACCGTTGCGGTCCATGATGATGCCGCGATTGGGCTCGATCGGCGCCACGGAGATGCGGTTGTCCTCGGCCTTGGCCGAGTACTGGTCGTGCTTGTACCACTGCAGCCACAGGAAGCGGGTGAACAGCAGGCCAAAGCAGATGACCGTGAACAGGGCGGCCGCCGCCACGCGGATGCGGAAGCGGCCGATTTCCAGTTCGACGTTGCGGATTTCGGTCATGGTGGTACTGCGGGCGGCGTGGCGGTGTCAGGGAAAGGTGAGGCTAGATCGGTCGCGTTTCGTCGACGTCGGCCGAGCGCCGCTGTGGCGCCAGCAGCAACGCCGTGGCCATCGGCCAGAGCACGGCTTCGATCACCGGCGCCAGCAGCAGCGGCCAGCTTGGCAGCGGCGCACCCATGGCCAGGCGGATCACCACCGGCACCGCATGGGTGATGAACAGCAGCGGCATCACATGTAGCGCCTGCGTATAGACCGAAAACCAGAGCACGCGGCGGTGGATCGTGATGGCAAAGTAAGCCAGCAGCGTATAAGCCATCGCATGCTCGCCCAGCAGGCGCGCGTCATGCACGTCCATCAGCAGGCCCAGCAGGAACGCCACGCCCATGCCCACCTTGCGGGGCTGGTGGATGTTCCAGAACACCAGCACCAGCGCAACCATGTCCGGAATCCACAGCGTGGTGCCCCACGGCATCAGGTTCCACAGGAAGGCCAGCACGAAGGTCAGCGCGATGAACGCGGGATTGACCGGGCGCAACAGGTATTGGGACGTCGTCACTGGGCACGCTCCGGGGATTTCTGCTTCTCGGCGGGCTTGTCGGCCGCCTTCTGCTCGGCGCCGGCACGCGCGGCCGCCGACCGCGCACCCTTTTCGGCCTTGGTCGGTGCCGTCTCTTCCTGCGGACGCGGCGCCAGGCCCGACTCGTAGCGCACTACCAGCAGCTGCCGATGCGAGCGCACGCCCGCCACGGGCTCGCAATAGACGCGCGAGAACGCCGTGTCGGCCTTGCGTTCGATCTGGACAATCTTCGCCACCGGCAGGCCGGGCGGATAGGTACCGTCCAGGCCCGACGTCACCAGCAGGTCACCCTGCTGCAAGTCGGCCGAGGCAGCCATGAACCGCAGGTCCAGCAGACCGGCGCGCGAGCCGCCAAACGCCACGCTGCGCAGGCCGTTGCGTACCACCTGCACGGGAATCGCCTGGTCCTTGTCGGTCAGCAGCGTCACCTCCGACTGGAACGGCGACACGCGCGTGATCTGGCCGATCACGCCACGCTCGTCGATCACCGGATAACCGGCGCGCAGCCCTTGCGAGCTGCCACGGTCGATGACGATGCGCTGACTGTACGGATCTCGGGCGTCGTAGAGGATCTCGGCGGCCGTGACCGGGGTGGCCGATTGCTGCTGCAGGTTCAGCAGCTTGCGCATCTGGCTGTTCTCGGCCTCGAGCTGAGCCTGACGCACGGCGGCATTGGCCTGCTCCACGGCGTTGCGGCGCAACTCGCGGTTTTCATTGGCCAGCGTGACCGAGGATTGGGTGTAGTCGAAGACGCCGCGCAATGCGTCGCGTGGAATCAGCACCAGGCGTTCCACGGGCATGAGCACGGTGGCGGCTACCTGGCGCGCGATGCGCATGGCGTCGAAGCGCGCGTCCACAATCAGCAGCGCCAGCGCAATCGCCACGAAGACGACCAGGCGCGCGACGGCCGATGTGCCTTGCTTGAATAGCGGCGGTGGAGAGTAATCCATTTACCGGTGCGCAGGCGAAACCAGTCCGCCAACGCGTCCGCGCGACCCTCGTGGGGCATGGCGGTGCGGGCTGGCGGGGGAAGAGATCAAAGTGCGCGGAGCCACGGCGACGCAGGTCACCACGGTCCGCCTCGTATTACTCGTAGGAGAAGATGCTGCCGAGCTTGTCCATGCGCTCCAGCGCCATGCCCGAGCCGCGCACCACGCAGGTCAGCGGATCCTCGGCCACCAGCACCGGCAGGCCCGTTTCCTCGGCCAGCAGGCGATCCAGGTCGCGCAGCAGCGCGCCGCCGCCGGTCAGCATCATGCCGCGCTCGGCGATGTCCGCGCCCAGTTCGGGCGGCGTCTGTTCCAGCGCGATCTTCACGGCCGACACGATCTGGTTCAGCGGATCGGTCAGTGCCTCGAGGATTTCGTTCGACGACACGGTGAAGGCGCGCGGGATACCTTCGGACAGGTTGCGGCCCTTCACTTCCATTTCGCGGACTTCGGAGCCCGGGAAGGCCGAACCGATTTCCTTCTTGATGGCTTCGGCGGTCTGTTCGCCGATCAGCATGCCGTAGTTGCGGCGGATGTAGTTGACGATGGCTTCGTCGAACTTGTCGCCGCCCACGCGCACCGAACCCTTGTAGACCATGCCGCCCAGCGAGATGATGCCCACCTCGGTGGTACCGCCGCCGATATCGACGACCATCGAGCCCGACGGCTCCGACACTGGCAGGCCCGCGCCGATCGCGGCCGACATCGGCTCCTCGATCAGGTACACCTGGCTGGCGCCGGCGCCCAGCGCCGATTCACGAATGGCACGGCGCTCCACCTGGGTGGAACCGCACGGCACGCAGATGATGATGCGCGGGCTCGGACGCAGCAGCTTGGTGTCGTGCACCATCTTGATGAACTGCTTGAGCATCTGCTCGGTCACCGTGAAGTCGGCGATCACGCCGTCTTTCATCGGGCGGATGGCCTCGATGTTGCCCGGCACCTTGCCCAGCATCTGCTTGGCTTCCTTGCCCACCGCCGTGATGGTCTTCTTGGCGTTGGGGCCGCCTTCCTGACGGATGGCCACGACCGACGGCTCGTCCAGGACGATGCCCTTGTCGCGCATGTAGATCAGGGTGTTGGCGGTGCCCAGGTCGATGGCCAGGTCGTTGGAGAAATAGCTGCGGAGAAATCCGAACATCAGGAATCCTGTCTTCTGTTGTTGGTTCGCGGGTATGCGAAGCGGCCAGTGCCTAAGTCGGCCCGGCCAGGAATACGTTTGCAAGGGTGATGGTTCACGGCTCCCCCGGTGATAGCGGCCCGCGCCGGCACAAACCCGGCGCGCCCCGTACCACTGACGCGTCGAGCCCCGGTGCGCCAGCGGCGATCCACTTGCCGGCGCATGCCTGCACGCCGGACCTACGGGAACCTTTGATTAGACTCTGCGCGAAAGTTCGCCGCCAGATGCGCCGGACAGGACAAAAAAACACCTGACGATGGCAGTAGCCTAATCGGAGGAACCAGTTTCCTACTGATGAAAATACGGTGAAAACAACCGTTAATTCGCGGCCTTCCCCTGCTGCCGCCGGATTACTGTTGCATGCTTGCGACGCCGCGCACGGTATGCCGCACGATCCAGTACATTCGCCGCGCACCGGCCAGGTCTGAACACCGGCCCCCGATGCCGCAACTGTGCTGACGGCATCACCGCCTGCCCGCTTCGCCGCAACCCAAGTGGAGCAGGCGCTGCGGGAAGACTGCAGCGCGTAATGATACCTTATAATTCCGGCTGTTTCGGGGCGTTTGCGCCCTGAAAAACTTGTAACTTCGACGATCCTGGGGTGTCCCCGGGGCGCACCTGTCCGGCACGCCTTGGCCACCCCGCCAGCGGCCGGGCGCATGTCGCCCTTCCAGGCACCCCGACGGCCACCCGACGACGGTTGGGTGGACGCCGCTACCATCCCGGCGTCTGCCCTCCGCCTTCCGGCCGCAACACCTCCAGTCCCCGGGACTGAATCCGGCGAGAAGCGCCGCACCACGCCATGGCTCTCGAAATTTCCGACGTCAAGCGCATCGCGCACCTGGCCCGCATCGAAACCAGCGATGCCGAGGCCGAGCAGACGCTTGTGCAGCTCAACAACTTCTTCTCCCTGGTGGAACAGATGCAGGCGGTGGATACCACCGGCATCGAGCCGCTGGCCCATCCGCTGTCGGCCGTGCGCGACATCGCCCAGCGCCTGCGCGACGACGCCGTGACCGAGACCGACCGCCGCGCCGACTACCAGCGCCCGGCCCCGGCCACCGAAAACGGCCTGTACCTGGTACCGAAGGTCATCGAGTAAGGGCCACCGCCCCGCCCTGCCCTGACGCCCATCCAGACGCCACCCGACCCCACATGACCTTTTCCGCTGATTCCGTGACTTCGCTGCGCCAGATCGCCGACGCGCTGGCCGCACGCTCCGTGTCCGCCGAGGAACTCGCGCGCGACTACCTGGCCCGCATCGACGCCGCCGCGCACCTGAACGCCTTTGTCGACGTCAACGCCGACCTGACGCTGGCCCAGGCCCGCGCCGCCGACGAGCGCCGCGCCAATGGCCAGGCCACGCCGCTGACCGGCGTGCCGATTGCCCACAAGGACGTCTTTGTGACGCGCGGCTGGAAATCCACCGCCGGCTCGAAGATGCTGGCCGGCTATGAAAGCCCGTTCGACGCCACCGTGGTGGAGCGCCTGGGCGCCGCCGGCATGGTGACGCTGGGCAAGACCAACATGGACGAATTCGCGATGGGTTCGTCCAACGAGAATTCGTACCAGGGCGTGGTGCGCAACCCGTGGGATACCGAACGCGTGCCGGGCGGATCGTCGGGCGGCTCGGCCGCGGCCGTGGCTGCCGGCCTGGCGCCGGCCGCCACCGGCACCGACACCGGCGGCTCGATCCGCCAGCCGGCATCGTTCTCGGGCATTACCGGCATCAAGCCGACGTACGGCCGCGTGTCGCGCTACGGCATGATCGCGTTCGCGTCGTCGCTGGACCAGGGCGGCCCGATGGCCCATACGGCCGAGGACTGCGCGATGCTGCTCAACGGCATGGCCGGCTTCGATCCGCGCGACTCGACCAGCCTCGCGCCCGAGCAGGGCGGCGTGGACGAGGACTTCACGCGCCTGCTGGGCCAGCCGCGTGCCGGCGCCAGCGCGTCGCAGCCGCTGGCCGGCCTGCGCATCGGCCTGCCGCGCGAGTACTTCGGCAAGGGCCTGTCGGCCGACGTCGAAAAGACCGTGCGCGCCGCGCTGGCCGAGTATGAAAAGCTGGGCGCCACCCTGGTGGACGTGACCCTGCCCAAGACCGAGCTGTCGATCCCGGTGTACTACATCATCGCGCCGGCCGAGGCTTCGTCGAACCTGTCGCGCTTTGATGGCGTGCGCTACGGCCACCGCGCGGCCGAGTACCGCGACCTGCTCGACATGTACAAGAAGAGCCGCGCCGAAGGCTTCGGCACGGAAGTGAAGCGCCGCATCATGGTGGGCACGTACGTGCTGTCGCACGGTTATTACGATGCGTACTATCTGCAGGCGCAGAAGATCCGCCGCATCATCGCCGACGACTTCCAGCGCGCGTTTGCCCAGTGCGACGTGATCATGGGCCCGGTGGCCCCGACCGTGGCCTGGAAGCTGGGCGAGAAGACCGCCGATCCGGTGCAGATGTACCTGGCCGACATCTTCACGCTGTCCACCAGCCTGGCCGGCCTGCCGGGCATGAGCGTGCCGGCTGGCTTTGGTGACGGCAACATGCCCGTGGGCCTGCAGATGATCGGCAACTATTTCGACGAAGCGCGCCTGCTGCAGGTGGCCCACGCTTTCCAGCAGGCCACCGACTGGCACCTGCGCCGCCCGGCCTGACAGACCGCACCCGACCCGACGCCGAAACCGCCATGCGCCTGCATGCCCTGCCCCGCATCCCGCTGAGACTGGCCGCCGCCCTGGCGCTGGCCGTCACGCTGGCGGGTTGCCAGATTCCGTTCATGGGCCGCTCCACGCCCATCGCGGCACGCGACATCGACCTGGCGGGCAACTGCCAGCGCACCGAGGAAGACGGCTTCCGCGAGGACGCGCAGCTGCGCGTGTCGGACAACACCGTGCAGCAGCTGAACTGGAAACTGTGGGTGGGCAAGCGCGGTTCGTGCAGCTTCAACCTGGCCGATTTCCGCCAGGTGCGCAAGACGCCGCACATCGAACTGCGCGCCAACGACGGCAGCGCCTGCAAGCTCATGGTCTGGCAGGACCCGCGCCGGGTCACGCTGGCGCATGCCAGCTGCCAGTCGCACTGCACGCCAGGCATCTATGAAGAAGCGTGGCCGGTGATGTTCGAGCCGGACTCCGGCGCCTGCGCGCAAACACGCTGAAACTGGCCGATCCACGATGCCGCGCCGATCGCTGCTCCCGCCCCCGCCCTCGCCGATGGTTCCGACCACGGCGGGACGCTGGCTGCGCGGAGCGCTGGCCGGTGTGGCGATAGTGGTGGCGCTGATGCCTACGGCACCGGCGCAGCCAACGCTCACGTTGGCGCAGTTGCCGCCGGTGGCCCCGCCGCCGCTGGTGGCACCCAGCGCAGCCGCCATGGCCGCACCATCCACCGCGACAGAGCCGGCCACGGCACGCGTGCGCCTGCCCGCCGAAGCGGGTACGCCCGCGCTGACCGCGTACTGGTTCATGCCGCGCGAAGGCTCGGCGGCACGCAGCCAGCAGTTGCCGGTGGTGGTGGCGCTGCACGGCTGCGGCGGACTCGTGGACATGAAGGTGGCGGCCCGGCGTGCCGGCACGATCGAGGATGTGATCGACCCGGCGGCCGGCCTGCAGAGCCGCTACCGCGAGTACGCGCACTGGCTGACCGAACGCGGCTACGCCGTGCTGATGCCCGACAGCTTCAGCCCGCGCGGCAAGGCGCAGGGCATCTGCACCGAAGCGCTCGATGCGCGCTCGATCGACGACAAGACCCGCCGCGCCGACGCGATTGCCGCGCTGCGCTGGGTGGCGAAGCAGCCGGGCATCGATACGCGCCGCATCGTGCTGCTGGGCTGGTCCAATGGCGCGCAGGCCGTGCTGGCCACGATCGACGCCAGCCGGGCCTGGCCGGCCGACACGCCGAACGTGGACCGCGCCGTGGCGTTCTACCCCGGCTGCCGGCGCGCGGTGCAGCAGCACGATTTCAAACTGCGCACGCCGCTGCTGCTGCTGATCGGCGGCGCCGACGACTGGACGCCCGCCACGCGCTGCGCCATGCTGCAGAATGCGGTGCAGAACCGGCAGCCCAACGCGCGCTTCCGGCTGGAGATCTACCCGGGTGCCTATCACGGCTTTGACGGCACCAGCGAACTGCACGTGCGGCGCGACATCGCCGCGCGGCATGGCTCCGGCGTCACCGTGGGCGGCGACGCCGTGGCCCGCGTGGCCGCCCTGGCGCAACTCGATTCATGGCTCGCGAGCGCCGATCCCTGACGCCTTTTGCAGGCCAGGGACTGGATTCGACGCCAAACGTACACAGATACAGACAGTACTCAAATTAGGAATACCGCCATGCAATGGGAAGTGGTGATCGGCCTGGAGACGCACGTACAGCTCTCCACGGCTTCCAAGATTTTCTCCGGCACCTCCACCGCGTTCGGCGCCGAGGCCAACACGCAGGCGTCGCCGGTTGACCTGGCCCTGCCCGGCGTGCTGCCGGTGCTGAACCGTGGCGCCGTCGAGCGCGCCATCCAGTTCGGATTGTCGATCGACGCCAAGATCGCGCCGCGCAGCGTGTTCGCGCGCAAGAACTACTTCTACCCCGACCTGCCGAAGGGCTACCAGATCAGCCAGTACGAGATTCCGGTGGTGCAGGGCGGCCAGGTGACGATCCAGGTGGAAGGCAAGCAGGGCGTCTACGAGAAGACCGTCAACCTGACGCGCGCCCACCTTGAGGAAGACGCCGGCAAGTCGCTGCACGAGGACTTCGCGGGCATGACCGGCATCGACCTGAACCGTGCCGGCACGCCGCTGCTGGAAATCGTGACCGAACCCGAGATGCGCAGCTCGGCCGAAGCCGTGGCCTACGCCCGCACGCTGCATTCGCTGGTGGTGTGGCTGGGCATCTGCGACGGCAACATGCAGGAAGGCAGCTTCCGTTGCGACGCCAACGTGTCCGTGCGCCCGGTGGGCCAGGAGAAGTTCGGCACGCGCCGCGAGATCAAGAACCTGAACTCGTTCCGCTTCCTGCAGCAGGCCATCGACTACGAAGTGCAGTGGCAGATCGCCGAGATCGAGGATGGCCGCGACATCATCCAGGCCACCGTGCTGTTCGACCCGGACACCGGCGAGACGCGCGCGATGCGCACCAAGGAAGACGCGCACGACTACCGCTACTTCCCCGATCCGGACCTGATGCCGCTGGAAATCGATGCCGCCTGGATCGGCCGCGTGAAGGATGCGCTGCCCGAACTGCCGGCCGCGATGCAGCAGCGCTTTGTGTCGCAGTACGGCCTGTCGGCCTACGACGCCAGCACCATCACCGCCACGAAGTCGCAGGCCGCCTACTACGAAGCCGTGGTCAAGGAAGTGGGCGCCGCCAGCGCCAAGCCCGCCGCCAACTGGCTGATGGGTGACGTGGCATCGCAACTGAACCGCGACAACATCGCGATCGACGAAGCGCCGGTGCGCCCCGCGCAACTGGCAAAGCTGCTGGCGCGCATCGCCGACGGCACGGTGTCGAACAACACGGCCAAGAAGGACGTGTTCCCGGCAATGTGGGCCGGCGAGTCCGGCGGCGACGCCGACGCGATCATCGCGGACAAGGGCCTGAAGCAGATGTCCGACACGGGCGAGCTCGAAAAGATCATCGACGACGTACTGGCCGCCAACGCCAAGTCGGTGGAAGAGTTCCGCGCCGGCAAGGAAAAGGCGTTCAACGCACTGGTGGGTCAGGCGATGAAGGCTACGAAGGGCAAGGGCAACCCGGCGCAGGTGAATGAGCTGCTCAAGAAGAAGCTGGGCTGATTGCTCGTGCTGAAATGGAAAAGGCCACGCTGCAGCGTGGCCTTTTTTTTTGCTCCCCTCTCCCACGAAGTGGGAGAGGGGCTGGGGGAGAGGGCTTGAGGCTCTGCTTGCCGACTTGTCGCAATTTGCACCGCTGGCCCTCTCCCCCGCCCCTCTCCCGCATAGCGGGAGAGGGGAGAAAACCAGGGGGATGCGGGACGGCATTCTCAAACCACCGGCACCACACTCACTTCCACCTCCACCGTATGCTCCCCCCCACCGACGATCACCCCGTGCAGCAGCGGCACGTCGCTGTAGTCGCGCGCAATAGCCAGCGTCACATGGCGCGTATCGGCCAGCACATCGTTGGTGGGATCAAGATCGATCCACCCTGAAGCAGGACACCAGACCCCGGCCCACGCATGCGACGCATCGGCGCCCAGCAGGCGCGGCTCGCCCGGCGGCGGGTCGGTGCAGAGGTAGCCGCTGACATAGCGTGCGGCCAGTCCGATCGAGCGCAGGCAGCCGATCATCACCTGGGCAAAATCCTGGCACACACCGCTGCGCAGCGCGAACGCCTCCAGCGCCGGGGTATGCACCTCGGTCGACTCCCCGTGGTATTCGAAATCGGCGTGGATGCGATGCATCAGGTCGAGCGCGCCTTGCGCCACGGTCACGCCCGGCGCAAAGCTTTGCAGCGCGTAGTCGCGCAGGTCGGCATGCAGTGCGACGTTCGGCGATGCGTAGACGAACTCCGACTCGGGATGGAACGGCTGCCCGGCGTGGTAGCGCAGCATCTGCGCGGCGTCCTCCCACGGTGTGCCCTGTTCGGCATCGAACGCGGCCCAGCGCGGCGTAAGCGTGACGGTGCTGCAGGTGGTCAGGCGCATCGTCTCGTGCGGCACGTCGAGCATGAAGTGCAGCACGTTGTTGCCGAACGCATCGGTACGCATGTGGTTATGCGACGGCGTGGGCTCCACGTCGGTTCGGTGCGCGCTCACCGCCTGCCACGGATACGACGGCGGCGTCACCACCGCGCGCTGCTGGGCGTGCTCCACGGGCCACGCGTACTGGTACGTGGTGACGTGATGCACATCGAGTGTCGTGGGCAGTCCCGGGGTTGTGGCGTCGGTCATGGCAGATCGGTCTCGGGCGCCACGCCGGCATGGCTGAAGTAGCGGCCGCCGATTTCCTCGGACAGCCTGGCCATGCGTGCGCCAAGCTGGTCGCACAGGGCCGCCAGCTTGGCGTGCCGGCCGCGCTCGCGCTCGCACAGCAGCGAGCGCGACGGCAGTGCAGTGGCCGGCGGCAGCAACTCGGCCAGCGGCACGCGCGATTGCCCCGTGCCGCCGGGCGGCAGTTGCGCCAGCTTTTCGCGCAGGCGGTCAAGCACGCCGTAGATGCCGCGCGGGTTGGTCGGCTCCAGCACCAGCAGGTCCACCAGCGCGGCCACATCGGTTCGGCCCGGGAACAGCGAGCGGTAGGTGAGCGTGCTGTCGAACAGGTGCAGCAGCAGGTCGAAGCCGCTGCGCGACTCCAGCGCGCCGCTGCCTTCCGCCACTTCCAGGAACAGCGCCAGCGTGCCGAGCCGCTCGATATGGCGGCCGATGAACACCAGCCGCCACGCCTCGTCGCGCGTCATGCGGTCGCCCTGCGCGCCGCTGATGGCGCCAAGCTGCATCGCCAGATGCTCCAGCGCGGCCAGCACCTTCGAGCGGTCGTAAGCACGCTCGCCGTGCCCGGCGGTGCCGGCCGGGCACGCGGCGTCGGCCATCGCGTCCTGGAAGTCGTTGCGCGCGGCCAGGATGGTGCGCCAGTGGTCGTTCGACAACCGGTTGCGGATCTCATTGGCGGCACGCGCATGGCTGGCCAGTGTCGGCATCAGCCCCATGCTGCCGTCCGGATCGGCCAGCGCCGACACCAGGCTGCGTTCGAACACACGCAGCGACGCCTGTGGCGATGGCGTCTGGGGCGTCACCAGCCCGAACCACTGCGCCAACTGGCCCAGCATGTTCAGCGTGCCGTCGTCGGTCTCGTCGTTCGATTCGATCGATCCCAGGATCTGCCGGCACACGCGCACCACGTTCTCGGCACGTTCGGCGTAGCGGCCGGCCCAGAAAAGGTTCTCGGCCGCGCGGCTCGAAACCGCCAGCGGCCGCGTCACGGCGGACCCTGCCAGTGACGGCACACCCGTGCGCGCCACGCGCGGCATCGGCATCAGGCCCTGCGCGGGTTGGCTCGACAACACCCAGGTGTCCGCACTGGTGCCGCCCAGTTGCATCGATACGGCTTCCAGGTCCGGCGGCGCCAGCCGCGTGAAGCCGCCCGGCATGACCTGCCAGCCGCCATTGCCGTCGGCCACCGCGAACACACGCAGCATGGCCGCGCGCGAGCCGATGCGGCCGCTGCTGCCACCACGCTGGTCGCCCGGCTCCCAGCACGGCGTATGCGACAGCGGCAACGGTGCCTGCAGCGTGTAGCGGTCGGGGGTCGCGGCCAGGCGCGCGCGCCACGCATCCAGCTTCTGCAAACCCCGCTCCATGCCGAGCGGCGCATCGCCGGGCGTGCGCGGATAGGTGGGCATCACGAATGCTTCATCCAGCAGGCGCAGCGCTTCTTCCTGCGCGGCGGCCTCGCCGCACCACCAGCTCATTACCGACGGCAGCGCCAGCGGCTGGTCCAGCAGCGCCTGCGAGATGCCGGGCAGGAAGCCGTGGATGGCGGGAGACTCCAGAAAGCCCGAGCCCGGCACGTTCGACACCGTCACGTTGCCCGCGCGCATCGCCTCCAGCAGCCCGGGCACGCCGATCATCGAATCGCCGCGCAACTCCAGCGGGTCGCAGAACACGTCGTCGAGCCGGCGCAGGATCACGTCCACGCGTTCCAGCCCGCCAAACGTCTTCAGGTAGACCACGTCGTTGCGCACGGTCAAGTCCTTGCCCTCCACCAGGGTGATGCCCAGGTAGCGCGCCAGGAACGTGTGCTCGAAGTACGTCTCGTTGAACGGGCCCGGCGAGAGCAGCACGATCTGGCGCCCCGTGCCCGTACCCGTACCTGCGCTGGCGCCCTCTTCCGCCGAAGCCGGCGCCGACGCCGATTCGGGCGACGCGTGCGCAAGCGTGGAGATCAGTTGGGAAAACGCCGGCGGCAGGCGTCGCACGCGCAGGTCGCGGAACGCCTCGGCGTACTGGCCCGAGATGATGAGCCGGTTCTCCAGCGCGTAGCCCATGCCCGACGGCGTTTCCGTGCGATGCGCGATGACCGTCCAGCCGCTGTCGGTGTGCACCAGGTCCACCGCGATGGTCTGCAGGAAGCTGCCGCCCGGCGG
Organism: Cupriavidus pauculus; assembly: GCF_022179805.1. Classification (GTDB taxonomy): domain Bacteria; phylum Pseudomonadota; class Gammaproteobacteria; order Burkholderiales; family Burkholderiaceae; genus Cupriavidus; species Cupriavidus pauculus_E. The sequence goes on from NZ_BPUO01000007.1 coordinate 319,436, forward strand.
CTGGTAGCCTTTGAGGGGCCGCAGGTAACCGGGATGACCGTAGACCAGCCCCGGCGGCAGCAGCCCGCGCGTGAGCAGCGTCTGCGGGCCGTAGATGTCCGCCATGATCGCGTTGGCCAGCGTGGCGCGCTGCGTCACGCCGGCTTCGATCACGTCCCAGTCGGCCTCTGAGATCAGGAACGGAAACACCTCCAGTTGCCAGGCGCGCGCGCCGCCTTGGTCGGCGTAGACGTTGTAGGTGACGCCGTTGTCGCGGATCTGGCGCGATACGGCGGCCGCATGCGCGTTCAGCGTGGCGGGCCGCAGGTCGTCGAGCAGGCCGAAGAAGCGCGCCCACGTTTCGCGCAACGCGCCGTCGGGTAGCCGCAGTTCGTCGCGATGGCCCTCGGGCACGGGCAGCGCCAGCCCCGCCAGGGCGGCCGGCTTGTTCCGTCCGTCCGGTCCATCCGGGCCATCGAAGGGCAACGACGACTGCAAGGACACGGCGCGGTGTCTCCTGTTGGCCAGGCACGCTACGCGATGTCGCGCAGGTCCAGCGTGAATGGGAACTCAAGGCTACGGCGTGCCGGTGGCGCCACCGCGCGTCCCGGCGTATGCCCGATCGAAAAGAAGCGCGCCAGACGCCGGCTTTCGGCCTCGTACGCGTTGACCGGGAATGTCTGGTAATTACGGCCGCCAGGGTGCGAAACATGATACTGGCAGCCCCCGAGGCTGCGGTCCATCCACGTATCCACCACGTCGAACGTCAGCGGCGCGTGCGACGGAATGGTGGGATGCAGCGACGACGGCGGCGCCCAGGCGCGATAGCGCACGCCCGCCACGAACTCGCTGGCGCGACCCGTGGGCTGCATCGGCAGCGTCTGGCCGTTGACCGTGACCACGTGCCGGTTGTCGGTCATGCCCAGTACGCACACCTCGATCCGTTCCACCGACGAATCGACGTAGCGCACGGTGCCGCCAGCCGCGCCCTCCTCGCCCATCACGTGCCACGGCTCCAGCGCGGTGCGCAGCGTCAGCGACAGCCCGGCCACGTCTACCTCGCCCACGCGCGGGAAGCGGAACTCGAAATGCGGCGCGAACCAGCTCGACTCGAACACAAAGCCGGCCGCGCGCATTTCCGCCAGCACATCGTCGAAATCCATGCGCACGAAGGTGCCCAGCATGAAGCGGTCGTGCAGCGCCGTGCCCCAACGCGTCAGCCTGGCCGTGTACGGCGTGCGCCAGAAGCGTGCCACCATCGCGCGCAGCAGCAGTTGCTGCACCAGGCTCATGCGCGCGTGCGGCGGCATCTCGAACGCGCGCAGCTCCAGCAGGCCCAGCCGGCCGGTGGCGCCATCGGGCGAATACAGCTTGTCGATACAGAATTCCGACCGGTGCGTGTTGCCGGTCACGTCGATCAGCAGGTTGCGCAGGATCCGGTCAATCAGCCACGGCGCCACATGGCCGTTGCCCAGCACCTCGCACATGCCGAGCTGGCGGCGCAGTTCGTCGAACGCGATCTCCAGTTCGTAGACCTGGTCATTGCGCGCCTCGTCCACGCGCGGCGCCTGGCTGGTGGGGCCGATAAACAGCCCCGAGAACAGGTACGACAGCGACGGATGGTTGAGCCAGTACGCGATCAGGCTGGCCAGCACATCGGGCCGCCGCAGGAACGGGCTGTCCGCCGGAGTGGCGCCGCCCAGCACGAAGTGGTTACCGCCGCCGGTGCCGGTATGCCGGCCGTCGAGCATGAACTTCTCGGTCGACAGGTGCGTCTCGTGCGCGGCCTGGTACAGGAACTCGGTGTGGTCGACCAGTTCGGCCCAGTTGGCGGCCGGGTGGATGTTGACCTCGATCACGCCGGGGTCGGGCGTCACCTGCAGCAGCTTGAGCCGGGGGTCGCGCGGCGGCGGGTAGCCTTCGAGCACGATCCGCATTCCCAGGTCGGCGGCGGTAGCCTCCACCTCGGCCACCAGGGCCAGGTAATCCTCCAGCAGCGGCAGCGGCGGCATGAAGACGTAGAGGATGCCGCGCCGGTCTTCCGCGGCCTTCAGTTCCGCGGCGGGGCCGGCCGCGCGGCTCGGGTGGCGCACCTCCACGCAGATCGCGGTGCGCAGCGTGTCCTTGGACGATTCGCCGCGTGCCGGCACGGTGGCCCGCGTGGTGTCCGACAGCGTGCCCGCCGCGCCGCCGGGCCGCGCTATCCCGCGCGCCTCGGCGCGGCGCGCGGCCATCGACGCCGGGCTGTACGTGCCGTTCGGCGACTGCGCGCGCAATGGCGGTGCAGCCGGCAGCGCCGCGCGCGGCGCGAACGGGTCCTGGTCAAATTGCCACGGGTAGTCAGCCTTCGACGCCCACGGCAGCGAATCGAGCGGCAGCCGGTAGCCCATCGGCGAGTCGCCGGGCAGCAGGTACATGCGCTCGTCGCGCAGGAACCATGGGCTGGTGATCCAGCCGCCCGGGTTGTCGTCCCGGTCGTCGCGCGCCAGCGGCAGCACGTAGCCGGTCACGCTCGACAACCCCGCATCGAACACGCGCCGCAGCCGCGCGCGCTCCATTTCGTCGTCGAGCTTGGTTTCGTACGGATCGACGTTCGCCGGCAGCTTGCGCTCGCGCCACAGGTAGTACCAGACGTCCTCGTAGCCGGCCTGGATGCAGCTCGTGTCCAGGCCCAGGCGCCGCGACAGGGTGTCGAGAAAGCGCTGCGCATCTGCCGAGGTGTAGTCGTCCGGCGCGCGCTCGTCGGCGAACAGCGACGGGTCGCGCCAGCACGGCTGCCCGTCGGCGCGCCAGCAGATCGATAGCGCCCAGCGCGGCAGTTGCTCGCCCGGGTACCACTTGCCCTGGCCGAAATGCAGGAAGCCGCCCGCGCCGTAGCGATCCCGGAGCTTGTGCACCAGTTCGGTGGCCAGTCCGCGCTTGGTGGGGCCTAGCGCGTCGGTGTTCCACTCGGCGCCGTCGCGGTCGCGCGCCGACACAAAGGTGGGCTCGCCGCCCATCGTCAGCCGCACGTCCTGCGTCTGAAGTTGGCGGTCGACGGCCAGCCCGGCGGCGTCGATGGCCGTCCATTGCGCCTCGGTATAGGGCTTGGTCACGCGCGGCGACTCATAGATGCGCGTGATCGACATATGGTGCTCGAACGTCACCTCGCATTCATCCACCGCGCCGCTGACCGGCGCGGCGCTGCTGGGCTCGGGCGTGCAGGCCAGCGGGATATGGCCCTCTCCCGCCAGCAGGCCCGAAGTGGGGTCCAGCCCGATCCAGCCGGCGCCGGGCAGGTAGACCTCGCACCAAGCGTGCAGGTCGGTGAAATCGGCCTCGGCACCCACAGGGCCGTCCACGGCCTTCACGTCGGGCGTGAGCTGCAGCAGGTAGCCGGACACGAAGCGTGCCGCCAGCCCCAGGTGCCGCAGGGTCTGCACCAGCAGCCAGCCGGTGTCGCGGCAAGACCCGGACCCGTTCTCCAGCGTGGTCTCGGGCGACTGCACGCCCGGCTCCATGCGGATCAGGTAGCGGATGTCGCCCTGCAGGCGCTGGTTCAACGCCACCAGGAAATCGAGCGTGGCGCGCGGAGTGCGGTCGATGCTCTCGACGAACGCCGCAAAGCGCGGCGTCAGCGGGTCGCGCGCAAGATAAGGCGCCAGGTCGTGCGCCAGGCCGGGCGCGTAGGTGAACGGGATCTTCTCGGCTGACGGCTCCAGGAAGAAATCGAACGGGTTGTAGACCGCCATTTCGGCGATCAGGTCTACCGTGACCCGGAATTCCGTGGTCTTCTCGGGAATTACCAGCCGGGCGAGGTAGTTCGAGAATGGGTCCTGCTGCCAGTTGACGAAATGCTGCACCGGTTCGATGCGCAGCGAATAGGACAGGATCGGCGTGCGGCAATGCGGTGCCGGACGCAGACGCACAACCTGCGGTGACAACTGCACCGGACGGTCATAGCGGTAGTGTGTGACATGACTCAGCGCGACGTGCGTGACCACTGGCGACCCCCGGGGTTGTGTGTAGCGACAGGCTTAGCAAGACTTGTACCGCCCACCGGCACGGCGCGCCTACATCTGGCTCTTGGCGCGCAGGCCTTCTTCCAGCAACGACCTCAGCTTGGCCAGCGCACCCGGGTCGCCATGCGCGGCCGCGCGGGCGTACCAGATCTTGGCCTGCTCGATGTCCTTGTCCACGATGCCCGGATAGCCGCGCTCGTAGTAGCTGCCGACGATGTACTGGGCGCCGCCGTCGCCGGCCGTGGCCGCCTTGGAATACCAGGTGAACGCTTGTCCGTAGTCGCGCGGCACGCCCCTACCGGTGAAGTAGTTGGTGCCCAGCGCCATCTGCGCCTGGGTATGGCCGCCCTGCGCCGCCCGCTCATACCAGCGGTTGGCCTCTTCCAGCGATTTCGGCACCAGCTCGCCGCGCTCGTACAAGTCGCCTAATGTGTACTGCGCATGTGTCATCTGGTTGTCGGCGGCGCGGCGTAGCCACACCAGCGCCTCCTGCGGCTTGGCCGGGGTGCCCTCGCCGCGCAGCAGCATCATCGCGTAGTTGAACTGGGCCAGCCGGTTGCCCTTCTGGGCCGCCTCGGCGAATCCCTTGAATGCCACGTCGAAATGGCCGGCCTCGTAGGCAGTGACGGCATCGCGGGTCTGCGCTTGTGCTGGGGCCGGCGGCTCGGTGGCGGCATGGGCCGGCAGACCCAGTACAAGCGCCGCGGCAAGCAGGGCCCGGCAAATGGTGGCGGCTACGGGGGGCATGGCGGACTCCGGGAATCCTGCGTGACGCGACGGTGACTGCATTCAGTGTAGTGGCCGGGTCGAGGGTTCCGCCATGCATGCGAGAAAGATTATTTCATCGAAATAACTTACTTATATTCTTCCAAAGAATAAATTGCATCTCGCCCGGCGCTAATCCGCAGACCGATAGCCCACGTCGACCTCCGTCAGCTTCAGCGTGATGGCCGGCCAACCGTTCATTCATGCACACCAGAAAAATTACTTCACCTTTATTGGCTACATATATTCTTTCTGAGAATAGTCGCTATCTCGCCCGGTCTTATCCCGCGAACCGGTAGCCCACACCCACCTCGGTCAGCAGGTGCACCGGCTGCGCCGGGTCGGCTTCGAGCTTGTGCCGCAGATGCCCCATATAGACGCGCAGGTAGTGGCTGCTTTCCGAGTGGGACGGCCCCCACACCTCGCGCAGCAGTTCGCGGTGGGTCATGACCTTGCCCCGGTGCGCAATCAGCACCGCCAGCAGCCGGTATTCGATGGGCGTCAGATGCACCTGGGCCTCCCCGCGCAGGACCAGACGGTTGGCCAAGTCCACGCGCACGTCGCCGAATGTGATTTGCGGCGTGCCCTGCGGGTTGGCCTTGGCGTGGCGGCGCAGCAGCACGCGTACGCGCGCCACCAGTTCGCCCACGCCGAACGGCTTGGTCAGGTAGTCGTCGGCACCGGCATCAAGCGCGGCGATCTTGTCGGCCTCGTCGGTGCGCGCCGACAGCACCAGCACGGGCACCTCGGTCCAGGTGCGCATCTCGCGGATCAGCGTCATGCCGTCGCCGTCGGGCAGCCCCAGGTCAAGGATCACGATGTCGGGCTGGCGCGTGCCGGCGTCGATCAGGCCGCGCTTGAGCGTGTCGGCCTCGTGCACGGTGCAGCCCTCGGACTGCAGCGATTCGCGCACGAAGCGGCGGATATGGGGTTCGTCCTCGACCAGCAGCACGGTCGGCGAGTAATCGAATGGCATCTCAGTGCGTATCAGGTATGTGGACGTCGACCGGTTCGGGCTCGATGACGGGGGGATTGCCGCGCGGCAGCGCCAGCGTGAAGCGTGCGCCGGGGTGCGCCGCTTCCACCCAGATGCAGCCGCCATGGGCCTGCATGATGGCGTCGCAGACGGCCAGCCCCAGGCCCACGCCCGCGGTGGCCGATTCGCGCTGGCCGCGCGTGAATTTCTCGAATATCTGGCGCTCCTGGCCCACCGGCACGCCAGGGCCTTCGTCCTCGACGATCAGGCGCACCTCGTCGTCCAGCAACTGGCCCCGCATGCGCACTACAGTGCCCGGCGCCGTGTACTTGGCGGCGTTTTCCAGCAGGTTGCACAGCACGCGTTCCATCAGCACGCCGTCGCATTCCACCAGCGGCAGCGCAGACAGGTCCAGCACCTGCAAGCGGTGGCCGCGCAGCGCCTCGCGCATCGACGCCAGTGCCGCGCCCGCCAGCTCCTCGAGCGACTGCCAGCCGCGCTGCAGCACCACATCGCGCTGCTGCAGGCGGGCCATGTCCAGCAGGTTCACCACCATCGTGCGCATGCGCTGGGCCTGTCCGCTCATGGCGTCGACGGTCTCGGCCACGTCGCGCGCCAGCGGCGGCTCGGCGCGCTGCAGCGTCTCGGCCATGCCGATCAGCCCGGTCAGCGGCGTGCGCAGGTCGTGCGACACCGCCGCCAGCAGCGAGCTGCGCAACCGTTCGGATTCGATCGACACCAGCGCGCGCTGCGCCACTTCCACGTAGTGCAGCCGTTCGATGCCAATGGCAATCAGCGTGGCGAATACATCGGCCTGGCGCCGCAGTTCGGGCTCGGCCAGCGCGTGCCAGGCGCGCGGCTCCACGGCCAGCACGCCGCGCGTCTGCATCGGCGCCTTGAGCGGCAGGTACAGCACGGTGCTGCCCGGCAGCGTATGCGTACCGGTGCCGGCCGGCTGGCCGTGATCGAACACCCATTGCGCCAGCACTGTGTCGATGGCCTCGCCCTTGTCCGTGCGCGCGCCGCGCTCGGCGGCGTCGCTGCCGCCGCTGGCCATCGACATCAGCCGGCCCTGGTCAGACACCAGGAAGAACGTGACATGGGCGTCGAACGCGGCGCGCATGAAGCGGCTGCCGATCTCCACCACCTGCTCCGTCGTCAGCGCCGCCGACAGTTCGCGCGCCAGTTCGTAGAGCGTGCGTGCGTCGGTCTCGCGCCGCACGGCGACCTGTGCCTGTTCGCGCAGCCCGGCGGTAAGCTGGCCGATGACCAGCCCCACCGTCAGCATCACCAGGAACGTCAGCAGGTACTGCACATCACTGACCGCAAACGACATGCGCGGCGGCACGAAGAAGAAATCGAACGCCGCCACCGACAGCACCGATGCCAGCGCCGCCGGCCCCCGGCCATGGCGCAATGCCACGCCCACCACGGCCGCCAGAAACAGCATGGCGATGTTGACCAGATCGAACCACGGGCGGGCCACCATCGACAGCGCCACGGCGCCCGCGCACCACACCATCGCGAACGCGTAGTCGCGCCGGCGCACGCGCGCCTGTTCGACGTCGGCGTGCGCATCGTCGGGATTCGCGTCGATGGCCACCGGCGCGCGCGGCCGCAGGTCGGCTCGCGTGGTATCGGCCGCCACGCGGATCACGTCGATCTCGGGGCAGCCGGCGGCCAACGCATCGGCAAACGTCTGCCGGCCGATCAACTGATTGCCGGCGCCCAGCACCGGCGACAGCGCGCGGGCCAGCCACATGCGCGCCTGGTCGATCAGCTTGCCCTCGGTGCGCCAGTCGGTGCGCGCGCGGCCCACCAGCACCTTGGTGAGGTTGTGGCGGCGCACGTAGCCCGACACGGCCTTGACCATGTCGTGCCCCGCTAGCGTCTCGGTGCGCGCGCCCAGTTCCTCCGCCAGTTGCATCGCGGCGCGCACCCGCACGCGCACCGCGTCGGACAGCGGCATCAGCCGTGGCGTGGCGATGGTCACCACGTGCCAATCGCAATCGAGCTGGCTGGCCAGCCGGCGCGCGCTGCGCACCACCTGCTCGGCATCGTCGCCGGTACCGATGCAGGCCAGCACCGCCTCGCGCGTACGCCACACCGGCTCGATGGCCTCGGCATGGCGGTATGCGCGCACGTCGTCGTCCACGCGGTCGGCGGTGCGGCGCAGCGCCAGTTCGCGCAGCGCGATCAGGTTGCCCTTGCGGAAGAAATTGCGCGCCGCGTGGCGCGCCTGATCAGGCAGGTAGACCTTGCCCTCGCGCAGCCGGCGCAGCAGTTCGTCGGCCGGCAGGTCCACCAGCACCACTTCGTCGGCGCCATCGAACACGGCGTCGGGCACGGTCTCCCAGACGCGCACGCTCGTGATGCCGCCCACTGCCTGGTTCAGGCTGTCCAGGTGCTGCACGTTGACGGTGGTCCAGACGTCGATGCCCGCCGCCTGCAGTTCCTGGATGTCTTGCCAGCGTTTGGGATGGCGGCTGCCCGCCGCGTTGGAATGGGCCAGTTCGTCCACCAGCACCAGCGCCGGGCGCCGCATCAGCGCGCCGTCGAGATCGAACTCATGCAGCACGCGATCCCGATACGGCACTTCGCGCAGCGGCAGGCGCTCCAGGCCATCGACCAGCGCCTCGGTTTCGGCCCGGCCGTGCGATTCGACCACGCCAATCACCACGTCGGCGCCCTGCTCGCGCAAGGCCCGCGCGGCTGCCAGCATCGCGAACGTCTTGCCGACGCCCGCCGATGCACCAAAGTAGACCCGCAGCTTGCCGCGCGCCGCACGTATGCCCTCCGCCTGCATGCGTTGCAACAGGGCGTCGGGGTCCGGGCGTGGGGCGTCAGTCATGGTGCGGGGATTTTGCCACGGGGTGGTGGCGATTGGTTGTGCCGGTCCTTTGCCATGGTTTGCTCCCCTCTCCCGCTTGCGGGAGAGGGGCGGGGGTGAGGGCCAGCGCATCAACACCCACCACCGTTACTTCACCCCATCCAGCGCCAGATTCAGCTTCAGCACATTGACCCCCGGCTCACCGAGCACGCCCACCATCGGTGCATCGGTGTTCGCGGCGATCAACGCTTCCACACGGTCCTGCGGAATGCCGCGCACGCGCGCCACACGCGCCGCCTGATACTTCGCCGCAGCCGGGCTGATCTGCGGATCGAGGCCGCTGGCCGAAGCGGTGACCAGGTCCACCGGCACCGGCGCATCGTTGCCGGGATCGGCCGCGCGCAACGCATCGATGCGTGCCTTCGCGGCGTCAGTCAGCGCCGGGTTGGTCGGGCCCAGGTTCGAGCCCACCGATGCCGCGCCGTTGTACGGCATCGGCGCCGTAGCCGACAGTCGGCCCCAGAAGTACTTGGGGTCCGAGAACGGCTGGCCGATCAGTTCGGAGCCGACGGTCTTGCCGTCGTGCACGATCAGCGAGCCGGCGGCCTGGTGCGGAAACACGGCGCGGGCGATGCCGGTGACCACGCCCGGATACAGCAGGCCCGTGACGACAGACAGCGCGACGAACAGGATCAACGCGGGCCGCAGCATGCCAGGCTGTTGCGCGGGTTGGTTAAGGGTATTGGCTTGCGAAGACATTGCAGTTCTCCCAGGGTACTCAGATCCAGCCGAACATCGTCAGCAGCAGGTCGATCAGCTTGATGCCCACGAACGGCACCAGGATGCCGCCCAAGCCGTAGATCAGCAGGTTGCGGCGCAGCAGGATGGAGGCACCCAGCGGGCGGTACACCACGCCGCGCAGCGCCAGCGGAATCAACGCCACGATGATCAGCGCGTTGAAGATCACCGCTGACATGATGGCCGACGCCGGCGTCGACAGATGCATCACGTTCAGCAGGTTCAGTTGAGGATACGTGGTGGCGAACGCGGCCGGGATGATGGCGAAATACTTGGCCACGTCGTTGGCCACGCTGAACGTGGTCAGCGACCCGCGCGTCATCAGCATCTGCTTGCCGATCTCGACGATCTCGATCAGCTTGGTCGGGTTGCTGTCGAGGTCGACCATGTTGCCGGCCTCGCGCGCCGCCTGCGTGCCGCTGTTCATGGCCACGGCCACGTCGGCCTGGGCCAGTGCCGGCGCGTCGTTGGTACCGTCGCCGGTCATGGCCACCAGCCTGCCCTGCCCCTGGTATTCGCGGATCAGCGCGAGCTTGGCCTCGGGGGTGGCTTCAGCCAGGAAGTCGTCGACGCCGGCTTCGGCCGCAATCGACGCCGCTGTCAGGCGGTTGTCGCCCGTGATCATCACGGTACGGATACCCATCTTGCGCAGTTCGCCAAAGCGCTCGCGGATTCCGGTCTTGACGATGTCCTTCAGCTCGACCACGCCCAGCACCCGCACGCTGTCCTCGGTGCCTTCCGACACGGCCTCGGCTACCACCAGCGGCGTGCTGCCTGCGCGCGCCACATCGTCCACGGCCTGCATTACGGCTTCGGGGAACTTGCCGGCGCGCTCGGTTACGTAGCGGCGCAGCGCATCGGCCGAGCCCTTACGCACGCTGCGCACCATGTTGCCGTTAGCCACGTCGACACCGCTCATGCGCGTCTGCGCGGTGAAAGGCACGAACACTGGGGCCGCCAGCCCGCGTGCGCCCATTTCGGGAGCAGACACTCCGGATTGTTGCCTGGCAAGCGCCACGATGCTGCGGCCCTCCGGCGTCTCATCGGCCAGCGACGACAGCCACGCGGCCTCGGCAAGCTGGCGCTCGGTCACGCCCGGTGCGCAGATGAAGCGCGCGGCCTGGCGGTTGCCGTGCGTGATGGTGCCGGTCTTGTCGAGCAGCAGCACGTCTACGTCACCTGCAGCTTCCACGGCGCGGCCCGACGTGGCGATCACGTTGGCTTCCATCATGCGGCTCATGCCCGCCACGCCGATGGCCGACAGCAGGCCGCCGATGGTGGTGGGAATCAGGCACACCAGCAGCGCCACCAGCACGGTCACCGACACCGGCACGCCGGCCTTGGTTACCAGCACCGCGTAGAGCGAGAACGGCTGCAGCGTGGCGGTGGCCAGCAACAGCACCAGCGTCAGGCCCACCAGCAGGATGGTCAGCGCCAGTTCGTTGGGCGTCTTCTGGCGCTTGGCGCCTTCGACCATGCTGATCATGCGGTCGATGAAGCTTTCGCCGGGGTTGGTGGTAATGCGTACGACGATCCAGTCAGACAGCACACGCGTGCCGCCCGTGACCGACGAGAAGTCGCCGCCCGATTCGCGGATCACCGGCGCCGATTCGCCCGTGATGGCGCTCTCGTCGACCGATGCCACACCTTCGATCACCTCACCGTCGCCGGGGATCATCTCGCCTGCTTCCACCAGCACCACGTCGCCTCGGCGCAGCGCCGTCGCGGCGCGTGGTTCGGTGGCACCCACGGCACGCGCATCGGTGCGGCCCTGGCGCACCACACGCGCCATGGTGGTGGTCTTGAGACCGCGCAGTGCAGCGGCCTGCTGCTTGCTGCGGCCTTCGGCCAGTGCTTCGGCAAAGTTGGCGAACAGCACCGTGAACCAGAGCCAGATCGTCACGGCCAGGATGAAGCCGGCCGATTCGCCACCGTGCGTGGGTTGCAGCCACGCACGCAGGAACAGGATCGTCGTCAGGATGCTGCCCGCGTAGACCACGAACATCACCGGATTGCGCAGTTGTGCGCGCGGCGTGAGCTTGCGCAGCGCATCGAGCATGGCCGGCTTGACCAGCTCGGGCGCGAACATGCCGCGCGCCGGGCGCGGGTGATGCGGCACGCCGCCGGCCACGGTGGTGGCACCGGTATTGCGTGACGGCGCGGCGCTGTTGTTGCGCGTCGCCGGGGTATGTTGTTGCATACGAATACTCCGCGTATTACTGGGCAGCCGCCGCGACCGCGGCCGGCTGCAATTGCTCCGCCGCCGGACCCAGGGCCAGCGCGGGCACATAGGTCAGCGCGCCAACCAGCAGGACCGAACCCACCAGCAGCACCACGAACAGCGGGCCGTGCGTGGGCATGGTCCCCGACGTGGCCGGCGTGCGGCGCTTGGCTGCCAGCGAACCGGCCATCGCCAGCACGGGCACGATGATCCAGAAGCGGCCGAACCACATCGCGGCGGCCAGCAGCACGTTGTAGAACGGCGTGTTGGCGGACAGGCCTGCGAAGGCGCTACCGTTGTTGTTGGCGGCCGACGACAGCGCGTACAGGATTTCAGAGAAGCCATGCGTGCCCGGGTTGAACACGCCCGCGCGGCCCGGATCGGCCATCACCGCGATGGCAGTGCCCACCAGCACCAACAGCGGCGTGACCAGGATGGCCACGGCCGTCATCTTCATCTCGTACGCCTCGATCTTCTTGCCCAGGTATTCGGGCGTGCGGCCGATCATCAGGCCGGCGATGAACACCGCCAGCACCGCGTAGACCAGCATGCCGTACAGGCCGGAACCCACGCCGCCGAACACCACCTCGCCGAGCTGCATCAACAGCATCGGCACCAGGCCACCAATCGCCGTGAACGAATCGTGCATGGCATTGACCGCGCCGCACGATGCCGCCGTGGTGATCGTCGCGAACAGTGCCGACGCCGAGATGCCGAAGCGCACTTCCTTGCCTTCCATGTTGCCGCCGGCCTGCAGCGCGGACGCCGCATGGTCGATCGGCAACGACGACAGCGCCGCGTTGACCTGTTGCTCCGACACCATGGCGGCCAGCGCCATCACCACGAAGATCACGGTCATCGACGCAATCACGGCCACGCCCTGGCGGCGGTCACGCACCATCTCGCCGAACGTGAAGCACAGCGCGGCCGGGATCAGGAAGATGGCCAGCATCTCGATGAAGTTGGCGAGCGGCGTGGGGTTCTCGAACGGGTGCGCCGAGTTGGCGTTGAAGAAACCGCCACCATTGGTGCCGATCATCTTGATGGCTTCCTGCGACGCCACCGGACCCATCGCCAGCGTCTGCCGGTCGGTCTTCATGTCTTCGGTGACAGGCTTGCCTTCCTTGTCGAGCACGGGCTGGCCCGCCGCATCGACCTTGGGCTGCATGTACTCCACGGCCGACACCAGGTTCACTTCCTTGTAGCTGTCGAAGTTCTGGATCACGCCCTGGCCAACCAGCGCCACGGCCATGACGATCGACAGCGGCAGCAGCACATACAGCGTGCAGCGCGTGAGATCGACCCAGAAGTTGCCGATGGTCCGTGCGCTATGCCGCGCGAAGCCACGGATCAGCGCGAACACCACGGCGATGCCGGTGGCCGCCGAGAAGAAGTTCTGCACCGTCAGCGCCAGCATCTGCGTCAGGTAGCTCATCGTCGATTCGCCGGCGTATCCCTGCCAGTTGGTATTGGCAACAAAGCTGACGGCCGTGTTGAACGACGAATCGGGCGACACCGCGCCAAACCCCTGCGGGTTCAGCGGCAGCATGCCCTGCAGGCGCTGCACCGCATACACGGCGATCACGCCCAGCACGTTGAAGACGATCACGGCGATGGCGTACTGCTTCCAGCCCATCTCGGCATCGGCGCGCACACCGGCCAGCCGGTACATCGCGCGTTCGACCGGACGGCCCCAGGCCGTCAGCGCATAGTTGCCCTCTTCGATGGCGCGGCGCATGTAGCGCCCCAGGAACGGCCCCGCCACGAAGAGCACGGCGAGGAACAGGACGAGAAGTCCCAGGAATTGGGAAAGATTCGGCGTCGACATCAGAATTTCTCCGGCCGGAACAGCGCGACAAGCAGGTAGATGAAGATGGCTGCGGCCAGGCCGCCGCTAAGCAGGTCGGTCCAGTCCATCAGAGCCCCCTGTCGGTGGCGGAATGTTTGGGGGTCGCGCCGCCATCGTCGAGGCTGCCCCGCCCCGCAGGCAGGTTCGCGCCTAGCGCGGCGCACAGGGCCAGCAGCGCGCCCGTCAACGCGCCGAAACCCAGCAATACGAGGAAATAGATCCCGTCCATGATGTGTGTGCAGGCATGGCGCCTGCCGAGTGATTCACGGAAGGGAGATTAGGGATTGGGGGGTAAAAACGGGGTAGAGAGGCGGAAAGGGGGTGTAAAGGAAATATAAAAATGGGGAGAGGCGTCGTTTATCCCCTCGTGGCTTGGCTTCCGGCTACCGCCTTGTTTTTGCTCCCCTCTCCCGCGAAGTGGGAGAGGGGTTGGGGGTGAGGGCCGGAGGCTCTGCTTGCCGATTTGTCGCAATTTGAACCGCTGCGCCCTCTCCCTCGGCCCCTCTCCCGCCTGGCGGGAGAGGGGAGAAAACCTGGAGCAAAACGAAGGCTCGTCGCCGCCTACAGCCACCCCGCCCTATGCAACTTCCGCCAAAGCAACCCGCAAGCCGTAGCCGTAAATCCAATTGCCACCGGATACGCGTAGTGCCACTTCAGTTCCGGCATGAAATCGAAGTTCATGCCATACAGCGAGAACACCACGGTCGGTACCGCCAGGATGGCGCCCCAGCCAGCCAGGCGCTTGACTACCTCGTTCTGCGCCACGGTCACCAGCGCCAGGTTCACCTGCACCGCGGTGGTCAGCATTTCGCGCACCACGTCGAGCGATCGGACGATGCGGCTGCAGTGGTCCTCGATATCGCGGAAATACGCCCGCAGTTCCTTCGGCACCAGGTCTTCATGCAGGCGGATCAGCTGCGCGCACATGTCCTCCACGGGATAGACGGCATTGCGCAGCCGCAGCACCTGATGCTTCACGTGGTACAGCCGCTGGATGGCCGCGCGGTCGAATTCGTCGCGGAAGATGCCCTGCTCCAGTTGCTCGAAGGTGTCCTCCAGCCGCGTGACGATGGGCAGGTAGTGGTCGACCACGAAGTCCATCAGCGCGTAGAGCACGTAGCCGGGGCCGCGCGCCAGCCCCTGCGGGTCTTCCTCGCAGCGTTCCCGCACAGGCGCGTACGTGGAGCTGGCGCCGTGGCGCACCGACACCACGTAGTTGGGGCCGACAAACAGATGGGTCTCGCCCACCACCACATCCTCGCCAACCAGCTGCGCGGTGTTGAGCACCACGAACACCGATTCGCCATAGGTTTCCAGCTTGGGTCGCTGGTGGGCGTCCAGCGCGTCCTCGACGGCGAGATCGTGCAGCCCGAAGGCCTGCTGAACACGCCGCAGCAGCGTCAGGTCTGGCTCGTGCAGCCCCAGCCAGACGAACGTGCCGGGCTCGGCCAGCGCGTGGGCGATGTCCGCGAACTCGACCGTGCCGAGTTTCTTGCCATTTCGATAGGCCGCGCAATTGACGATGGCGCCCATGGGTGCTCCGGTGTCGAGATGCGCAATCGTAACGTGCGCCGCGTAACGGTGCGATAGGCGTTGCGCTGACATCAGGGTGTACCCGTATCGCCCCGCCCGCCACATGAGTGCGCCCTTGCGCGGGGCATATGGTCCGCATGGTCCACCCCCGGCAGGATGACCAAGATTTGTTACAGTTCCCGAGAAATCCGACGTTAGAATGTCCCATTTCCACGGTCACCCGGCTATGTCCCAGAAGAAATCGCCACGTTTCGAGCTGCGCAGTGGCAATGTCGACGCCCTCCTTCTCGCTCTGCAGACTGCCGACATGGACGCGCTGCGGGACGACCTCCTCTCCCGCTTCGAATCAACCCCCGATTTCTTCTCAGACGATGTGGTGGCGCTTGACCTGCGCCGCCTGGAAGGCGACGGCGCGCTGGCGCTGGACCGCGTGATCGACACCCTTGCCACCCTGAAGGCCCGCGCCATCGGCGTGGTGGCACGCGCCGACCAGCGCGCCTGGGCCGGTGAATTCGGGCTGCCGCTGCTGGACAGCCAGAGCCGTCGCGGTGGCCGCGACGAAGCCGCGAAGGACAAGCCCGAGGCCGACAACGCCGGGGACAAGGCCGCTGCTGGCGTCAATGGCACCGCCTCGGCCACGGCCGAAGCCTCGGTGAACGGCTCGGCCTCGGAGATCGCCGAGATCATGGCCGCCGCCAACGCCGCTGCCAGCACGCCGCGCGCCATTCCCACGCTGGTGGTGGACAAGCCGCTGCGGTCGGGCCAGCAGATCTACGCGCAGGGCGACGTAGTGATCCTGGACCTGGTCAGCTACGGCGCCGAAGTCATTGCCGAAGGCAACATCCATATCTATGCCCCGCTGCGCGGCCGTGCGCTGGCGGGCGTCAAGGGCAACCCGGACGCGCGCATCTTCTGCACGTGCCTGGAGCCCGAACTGATTTCCATCGCCGGCATCTACCGGACCGCCGAGCAGACGCTGCCGGCGGACGTGCTCGGCAAGTCGGCCCAGGTACGCCTGGCCGACGAAAAACTGATTCTCGAACCGCTGCGGATGAAGTGACCGCGGTGCCAACCGAACGATATCCACTCATACCGGACCAAGAGCCATGGCAAAAATCATCGTAGTGACCTCCGGCAAGGGAGGCGTTGGCAAGACCACCACCAGCGCGAGCTTCGCCGCCGGCCTGGCCCTGCGTGGCCACAAGACTGCCGTGATCGACTTCGACGTCGGCCTGCGCAACCTCGACCTGATCATGGGTTGCGAGCGCCGCGTGGTGTATGACCTGATCAACGTGGTACAGGGCGAAGCGAACCTGCACCAGGCGCTGATCAAGGACAAGAAGTGCGAGAACCTGTTCATCCTGCCGGCCTCGCAGACGCGCGACAAGGAAGCGCTGACCCGCGAAGGCGTGGAGAAGGTCATCAACGACCTGAAGGCCATGGACTTCGAGTTCATCGTCTGCGATTCGCCGGCCGGCATCGAGACCGGCGCGCTGATGGCCATGTACTTTGCCGACGAAGCCTTGATCGTGACCAACCCCGAGGTGTCGTCGGTGCGCGATTCGGACCGCATTCTCGGTATCCTCGCATCGAAGACCAAGCGCGCCAGCGAAGGCGAGCCGATCAAGGAACACCTGCTGATCACGCGCTACAACCCGAAGCGCGTGCATGGCGGCGAGATGCTGTCGCTGACCGACATCCAGGAAATCCTGCGCATCAAGCTGATTGGGGTGGTGCCGGAATCGGAAGCCGTGCTGCACGCATCGAACCAGGGCACGCCGGCCATCCACCTGGAAGGCACCGACGTGGCCGACGCCTACGCCGACGTGGTGGACCGCTTCCTGGGCAAGGAAAAGCCGCTGCGTTTCACCGACTACCAGAAACCGGGGCTGCTTTCGCGCATCTTCGGCAACAAGTAATAGGAGGGCTCATCCATATGTCGATCCTGTCCTTCCTGCTGGGGGAAAAGAAGAAATCCGCATCGGTCGCCAAGGAGCGCCTGCAGATCATTCTGGCCCACGAACGTTCCGGCCATTCCGCGCCGGCCGATTATCTGCCGGCCCTGCAGCGCGAACTCGTGGCGGTGATTTCGAAATACGTGAAGATCAGCGACCAGGATCTGCGCGTGAGCCTGGAGCGCCAGGACAACCTGGAAGTGCTCGAGGTGAAAATCGAAATTCCGCAGGCCTGAGTACGCCGGATATTCCTCTAGCTATTCTCTGATCCCTTCCAAGGGATAACCCTTCCCCACGTTCGTTGGGGATATTGCACCGCAGCAACCGCCCTGCCGGGCGGTTGTGCTGCGCGCTGCCTTTCGCGCCCAATACCGCTCCCCGCCTCGAATGCACCGCTCTGGCGCGTGGTGCCTTGCACCATTTCAACAGCCCTCCGACATTCTGTAGCGGCAAACCAACGGATTTGCACCAAATGTCTCCTTCATATGCGCCAAGGCTTCGGTTTTATGTCGCAACGATCCGCCTTTTGATAAATTTTCGCGGCGTTTAGTGCAAACGTTATCCACAAAGAATGGACGCGCCGTGATCCGGGGCGATCCAGCCACAAGACAGAAAAGGAGCACCATGAAGAAATCGCTACTGACCCTCGCTCTCGGTTCGCTGTTTGCCAGCAGCGCCTTCGCGCAAACTTCGGTGACGCTGTACGGTATCGTTGACCAGAGCGTCCGCTTCCAGACGAACGCTGACGCTGGCAACCACAGCCAGACCCAGCTGACGAACGGCGCCATCACCAACAGCCGTTGGGGCCTGAAGGGCTCGGAAGCCCTGGGTAACAACCTGAAGGCTATCTTCCAGCTCGAAAACGGTTTTGATCCGGATACGGGTCGTTCGAACCAAGTCAGCAGCCAGAACCCGAGCGGCCGTCTGTTCGGTCGTCAGGCTTACGTCGGCCTGGCCGGCGACTTCGGCGCGATCAAGCTGGGTCGTCAGTACACCGAAGGCTTTAACCTGTTCGGCGACTTCGATCCGCTGACCATCGGTAACTACGACAACAACGCCTGGCCGTTCTTCCTGACGCAATTCCGCGCAGACAACGTCGTCAGCTACTCGGGTTCGTTCAGCGGCCTGAACGTGGGCGCCAGCTACGGCTTCGGTGAGCAAGCCGGCAGCCTGACCAAGGGTCAGTACGTGGGCGCGCGCGCTTCGTACGACATCGGACCGTTCGGCATCGGCGGCGTGTACCAGGAATTCCGCGACACCACTGCTGCCAAGAACAAGCAGCAAATGTGGGGCGTGGCCGGTAAGTACACGGTTGGCGCGACCAAGCTGTTCCTGGGTTACATCGGCGGCAAGGACAAGACCGGCAGCATCGACGCCGGCTTCTTCTCGCCGAGCAACACGGCCAACCCCATCCCGGCTGGCGGCAACGCACAGGCCAACCCGCGCAAGGACACGATCGGCTACATCGGCGCGACGTACCAGGCCACCCCGGCACTGGCACTGACCGGCGTGTTCTACGGCGACTTCATCGACAACAAGAACGGCATCAACGACAACAGCGGCAAGCGCTACACCGGCGTCCTGCTGGCCGAGTACTCGCTGTCGAAGCGCACGCAGGTCTATGGCACGGTTGACTTCAACAAGGTCACCGGTGGCGCCAAGACCGAACTGCCGGGCCGCAACAACCAGACTGGCGTGGCCGCAGGTATCCGCCACATCTTCTGATCGCAGCTTCGGATCAACTGATTTTGGAAAGGCACCTTCGGGTGCCTTTTTTTGTTTTGCCCTCCCCCTCCGCCGCGACACTCCTTCCTGCATCGTCCAGCAGCTCCAGCCGGTAGCCGTACGTGTAGACCGGCACCAGGCGCACGTCGTTTTCATCCCACAGGTTGAGCTTGTTCCGCACACGCGAGATGTGCGTGTCGATGGTGCGCGACATCGGCGAGAACTCGCGTCCCCAGACCGCCGTGACCATGTGCTCTCGGGGTACCACTCGGTTGGCGTTGCGGAACATCAGCAGGGCCAGTTCGAACTCCTTGGGCGTCAGCGGCACCACCGCGCCGTCGCGCGTGGCGTGGTGCGTGACGACGTCGAACGCAAAGCGCCCCCAGGCCATCTGGCTGTCGTCGCGCTGGCGCGTGTCGGGATACACCCGCCGCAGCAGCGCCTGGACGCGCGCGGACAGCTCCACGGGCCGGATCGGCTTGGCCATGTAGTCGTCGGCGCCGGCCGCCAGCGCTGCCGCGATGTCGGTCTCCGCGTCGCGTCGCGCCACGAACATCACCGGCAGGCGCGGGTCCAGGTGCGTGCGCACCCAGTTCAGCACCTCGATGCCACTTACGTGCGGCGCCTCCCAGTCCAGCAGCAGCAGGTCGAATGCCACCTTGCGCAAGGTCAGCAACATGCGTCGGCCATCGGTAAAGGTCACGCATTCATGCCCGACACCGGTCACAATCGCGCGGATCATCGCCGCCTGTGCGCTGTCGCCTTCCAGCGAAGCCACCTTCAGTCCTGTTCTCGTCATGCATCGTCGCGCCCGGTACGGGTGCGGGTAGTCAGTCCGACCACCATTAGATGCGGAGATGCGCACAAACCCTATAAGACGATGCTCATTTTTGTGTCCGCCACAAATGTTTACTTCGTCCGCAACAGGTGGCGCCCTACCATGGGCCACACCGTACCTTTGGGTATGACAGGAAGGAACCGAACGTGAAGATCGCCGCGCTTGAAGATAATCCGGCCCGCATCATGGTGCTGGAGCGCGCCCTGAAACAGGGCGGGCACCGCCTTGCACGCTTTTGCGGCGGGCAGCCGCTGGTCGACGCCATCCATCGCGAGCCGTTTGACATGCTGCTGCTGGACCGTGACGTGGCCGACACGAATGCCGAGGAATTGCTGGAGTGGGTCCGACGCACGCTCGGACACGGCCTGCCCGTGATGATGTTTGGCGCCAGCGACGCGGAGTCAGATGTAGCGCGCTGCCTGATGGCCGGCGCCGATGCCTACGTGCCGCAGCCGGTGCGCGACGGCGAACTGCTCGCACGCATCGAGGCGCTGGCCCGGCGGGCTGCCGCGCAGGCCATGCGGCCGGCGAGTGCCCAGACCGCGGTGCTGAACAACGGCCCGGATCAGCTCGTTTGCGGCGAATACCGTTTCTCGGTGACCGAGCGTCAGGTGTGGGTGAAGGGCAAGAATGTCACGCTGTCGCCCAAGGAATACGCGCTGGCGCTGCTGCTGTTCCGCAATCTCGGCACGCTGGTCACGCGGCGCGCGATGATCGACAAGGTCTGGGAGAGCATCGACATGGCCGAGCAGTCGCGCACCATCGACAGCCACCTGTCCCGCATCCGGAACAAGCTCGCGCTGTGGCCGTTCAACGGCGTGATGCTGCGCACGGTCTACCGGCTGGGCAGCCGGCTGGACGTGGCCTGACGCCGGCCCCTGCCCCGGCGTCGACCCGTGGTTGTCAGTCGGCCTTGATGCCGGCTTCCTTGACGATGCGGGCGTTTTCCTGCGATTCGGCGTGGATGGCCTTGGCGAACTGGGCCGCCGAGCCGCCCGTGGGCACTTCACCGCCGCGCAACAGGCGGTCGCGCACGTCAGGCTCGGCCAGCGCCTTGTTCAGTTCGGCGTTTAGCTTTTCGACGATGGCCGCCGGCGTCTTGCCCGGCGCGAAGATGCCGAACGTCGAGGTCAGGTTGGCCTTGGCATAGCCGAGTTCGTCGAACGTCGGCACGTTGGGCAGGCTGTCGAGCCGCTTCGGCGCACCCACCGCGATGGCGCGCAGCCGGCCGGCCTGCATGTGCTGGGTCAGCATGGGGCTGGCGTTGGTGCTCATCACCTCGAACTGGCCGCCCAGCGCGTCGTTCATTTGCTGGCCCGCACCCTTGTAGGGAATCAGCGTGATATCGGCCTTCGACTTCGAGCGGATCTGCTCCAGCATCACGTGGCCGACCGTACCCAATCCCGACGTAGCCCAGCGCACCGAGCCAGGCTTGGCCTTGGACTGCGCGATCAGGTCCTGGAACGTCTTCCCGGCAAAGCTCGGCGTGGCCACCACCAGCACCGGGGAATACATGACGCTCATGACCGGCGCCACGTCGCGCTGGGGGTCGTAGTTGACGTGGCCCACGTGCGGATTCAGCGTGAGCGGGCTGGTCGACGCGAAGCCGAGCGTGTAGCCATCGGGCGCGGCCTTGGCCACGGCATCGATACCGATGCTGCCGCCGGCGCCGGCCTTGTTTTCCACCACGACCGACGTGCCCATCTGCACCGACAGCTTTTCACCGAGCGCACGCGCCACGGCATCGCTGATGCCGCCGGTCGGATAGGCCACGATCATGCGGATCGGCCGGCTCGGATAGCTGTCGGCGGCAAGGGCCGGCGCGGCGGCGGTGACGGTCAGGCTGACGGCAAGGCAGGCGGCATGCAGCGGCTGGAGGCGGAAAACGGCCATGGTCGGGGCTTTGGATGGGGGAAATACGTGGGATATCTGGAAACCGGGCGGCACGCGTCGGTGGCGTCCGGCCGAGGCGCTATCTTAGCCGATCGATCCGTGCACCCAGTCCGTGCGGGCGGCTATCGCACCAGCGGATGCTCGGGCACCCACGACACGAACAGCTCGTTGGCGCGGTCATAGAGGCGCCACGTCGTGCCGCACTCGCGGCAGGTGAACGACATCATGCTGAACGGCACGCCGGCCGCGCTCTGGCTGACCAGCGGCGCGGTATTGCGCAGCGCCAGGCACGGATGCGGCTCGCGGCGGCGCGAATCGTCGGCCAGGGCAAGGCAATGGGGACAGGCGGGGCGGGCTGGCATGGCTGGCGTTGCGGGGGTCGGGGGTACGGCGGACTTCATGACCGAGATGATGCCGCAAAACCAATGCCAGGGTATCGAATCGCTGTGCGGGGGGCTGGGCAGGCCCCGCCGCTGTCGCGCCCTCTCCACGCTGCCGCGCGAGAGGGCGTGAGCCGGAGGCTCGGGAGGCGTCAGGCCGCCTTGGCGCGTGCCCGCAGATCGGGCAGGAACACCGCCAGCAGGCCCAGCAGCGGCAGATAGGCGCAGAACTGGTAGACCGACTCGATGCCATGGGAATCGGCCAGGCTGCCCAGCACGGCCGCACCAATACCGCCCATGCCGAACGCAAACCCGAAGAACAGGCCGGACACCATGCCCACCTTGCCCGGAATCAGTTCCTGGGCGAACACCAGGATGGCCGAGAACGCCGATGCCAGGATAAAGCCGATGATCACCGTCAGCACGGCCGTCCAGAACAGGTTGGCGTGCGGCAGCATCAGCGTGAACGGCGCCACGCCCAGGATCGACGCCCAGATCACGCGCTTGCGCCCGATGCGGTCACCAATCGGGCCGCCCAGGATGGTGCCCGCGGCCACCGCGAACAGGAACAGGAACAGGTAGATCTGCGACGTCTGGCGCGGCAGGCCGAACTTCTCCATCAGGTAGAACGTGTAATACGTGTTCAGGCTGGCCATGTAGAAGTACTTCGAGAAGATCAGCAGCAGCAGCACCGTCATGGCGCGCACCACGGTCGACGTCGGCAGCTTGGCCACCGCACCGGCGGCAGCCTTCTTCTTGGCCGCGCGCTCCGCGAGGTGACGGCCGTACCAGCCGCCGATCTGCCACAGCACCGCGATGGCCAGCACCGCAGCCAGCGAGAACCACGCCACGCTGCCTTGCGAATGGACGATCCACGCGGCCAGCAGCGGCCCCATGGCGCTGCCGCCATTGCCGCCCACCTGGAAGATCGACTGCGCCAGGCCGTGCTGGCCACCCGACGCCAGCCGCGCCACGCGCGACGACTCCGGATGGAAGATCGACGATCCGGTACCCACCAGCGCGGCAGCCACCAGCAGCACGCCATAGGTGGGCGCCACCGACAGCAGCAGCAGGCCGCACAGCGTGAAGCCCATGCCGATGGCCAGCGAATGGGGCTTCGGATGCTTGTCCGTGTACAGGCCGACGATGGGCTGCAGTAGCGACGCCGTGATCTGGTAGGTCAGCGTCAGCAGGCCGATCTGCGTGAAGCTCAGGTTGAAGCCGCCCTTGAGCATCGGGTAGATGGCAAGGATCAGCGACTGGATCATGTCGTTGAGGAAGTGCGCGAAACTGATCGCGTACAACACGCGGAAGCGCGTGCCTTCCTGGCGATGCACCGCGGCGGCGGTGGTGTTGGCGGTTGTGCTCATGGTCG
Source organism: Cupriavidus pauculus (assembly GCF_022179805.1). Taxonomy (GTDB): domain Bacteria; phylum Pseudomonadota; class Gammaproteobacteria; order Burkholderiales; family Burkholderiaceae; genus Cupriavidus; species Cupriavidus pauculus_E. Next base: position 342,554 of record NZ_BPUO01000007.1, read on the forward strand.
GGGGCGCATTGGCCGGTTCTCGTCTACGGAATTTCCCGCCGCCGCCTTCGATGGCAGTTTTTTTGGGCATGGCGGTCAGGAGTGGGTCATCCTAATTGGCAAATCCCCGCCTGTCCTGCGAGAATGAGGCCGCAACTTTGGAGAAAAGGACATGCCGGGTGCAAAGCGAACGCTCGGGCGCGGCAAACCGCCCCAGCCGCAGATCGCATGGGTCGACCGCGACACACCGGGCAGCCGTCCCCTGCCCCCCGACGCGCCGCGCGACCCCGCCATGGACAGTCGCGCCGATACATACTCCGAGAACCCCGCCTACCTGCGCTTCGACCGCAGCCCGATGCCGGTCACGGCCATGGCCGCCGACTACGTGCCGGGCCATGTCACCAAGCCGCACCAGCACCCGCATGCGCAGCTGGTCCATGCGATGCATGGCGTGATGGTGGTGTCGACGGCCGAGGGCCAATGGACCGTGCCGCCCACGCGCGGCATGTGGATGCCGGGCGGCACCACGCACTGGATCCGCATGGTTGGCCGCGTGCAGATGCGCACCGCCTACATTCGCCCCGACGCCGCGCCCGACCTGCCCACGCAATGTACCGTGCTGGGCATCTCGCCATTGCTGCGCGAGCTGATCCTGGCGGCCATCGATGTGCCGCCGCTCTACGAACCCGATTCGCGCGACGGCCGGCTGATGCGGCTGCTGCTGGACGAGGTGAAGCTGGTGCCCACCCTGCCGCTGCACCTGCCGCGCCCTTCGGACACGGACCTGCGCAAGATCTGCGACGAGATCGTCGGCATGCCGGATACGGACCTGACACTGGCGGATTGGGGGTCGCGGCTGGGCGTGGATCCGAAGACGATCCAGCGCCGCTTTGCACGGGAAACCGGCATGACCTTTGGCCAGTGGCGCCAGCAGGCGCGGCTGCTGGCCGCGCTGGAGCGCCTGGCGGCCGGCGACAAGGTGGTGGATGTGGCGCTGGACATGGGCTACGAAAGCCCGAGCGCGTTCGCGACGATGTTCCGGCGGCAGTTTGGCGTGCCGCCGAGCGCCTTCTTCAAGTGACCCGCCCTGCCCCGACGACGGTTTTTATTCCCCTGCCGGGTCGGCCAGGTAGCGTTCCACCAGGCGCGTCCAGTACGCGGCGCCCACGGTCAGGTTGTCGTCGTTGAAGTCGTAGCCGGCGTTGTGCAGCAGCGGCTGGTTGGCGCCGTTGCCCATCCGCACAAAGCAGCCCGGGCGCTGCTGCAGGAAGTACGCAAAGTCCTCGCTGCCCGCGATGCGGTGGAAATTGCCGATCGCGCGTTCCGGGCCCACCAGTTCCTCGGCCACCTGTTGGGCGAATTCCGTTTCGGCCTCGCTGTTCACCAGCACCGGATAGCCGCGCACGTAGTCGATATCGGCCTTGGCGCCATACCCTTCGGCATGCAACGTCACCAGTTGGCGGATGCGCGCCTCCATCGACGCCCTCACCTCGGCGCTGAACGACCGCACGCTGATTTCCATGCGCGCGCTGTCCGGAATCACGTTGGGCGCGTGGCCCGCGTGCAGCGTTCCGATGGTGACCACCGCGGTCTCGTTCGGATCGACGTTGCGCGCCACCACCGACTGCAGCGCCATGACCAGGCTGCCGGCCACCAGGATCGGATCGATCGACTGGTGCGGCCGTGCCGCGTGGCCACCCTTGCCGCGAATGGTGATGGTCACCGTGTCGCACGCGGCCATGAACGGGCCGGCGCGGAACATGAACGTCCCTGCCTCTACACCCGGATGGTTGTGCAGGCCGAAGATGGCATCACACGGAAAGCGTTCGAACAGGCCATCGGCCAGCATCCGCTCTGCGCCGCCGCCGGAGCCGATTTCCTCGGCCGGCTGGAAGATCAGGTGGACCGTGCCATTGAAGTGGCGCGTGCGCGCCAGCTGGCGTGCGGCGCCCAGCAGGATCGTGGTGTGGCCGTCGTGCCCGCAAGCGTGCATCTTGCCTTCGTGCACGCTGGCATAGGGCAAGCCGGAGCGCTCGTGGATGGGCAGCGCGTCCATGTCGGCACGAATGCCGACACTGCGCTTGCCGCTACCCGAGTGCAACGTGGCCACCACGCCGGTGCCGCCCACGCCGCGCGTCACGGCATAGCCCCACCCTTCGAGCTTGCTGGCGACAAGTTCGGCGGTGCGGACTTCGTTGAAGGCGAGTTCGGGGTGCTGGTGGATATTGCGCCGGATGTTCTGCAGTTCGTCACGCGAGTCGAGCGTGTCGTGAACCGTGCAGTAGGAGCGCGTGGGGGCGTCTTTGGCGAGACTGACCGAGACGGTCTTTAATATCGACTCAATTTCGGGGGCGTGTTCAGACATGGCATTGCTCTTATTTGGCAGACATCATGTAGAAACAGTATTTCATGCACCGCCAAGAGGTAAAACCCTGAATGCCGATTTCGTGCGAAAGCGCCCCATATCGCAGTAAAACCGTTGCCCTAATCGTACGCTTTGTTTGAAAACGCGACGCTTTGCAAGACGATGTTTCAGCGGGGAACCTCGGCACGCCACCTGAGCGCCCCGCATTTTTCACATCGCAGAATCTAGCGTTCGCCGTAGGCCACGACTTTCTGGCTTTGCTCGCCGAGCCCTTCGATGCCCAGGCGCATGACATCGCCGGCCTTCAGATAGCGCGGCGGCTTGAACCCCATGCCCACGCCGGGCGGCGTGCCCGTGGCGATCAGGTCGCCGGGTTCCAGCGTCATGAAGCGGCTCACGTAGCTGACGACGGTGGCCACGTCGAACACCATGGTGGCCGTGCTGCCCTTCTGCATGCGGTCGCCATTGACGTCCAGCCACATGCCCAGCTTCTGGGCGTCGGGCACCTCGTCGCGCGTGACCAGCCACGGGCCCACCGGGCAGAACGTGTCGCAGCCCTTGCCCTTGTCCCACGTACCGCCACGCTCAAGCTGGAATTCGCGCTCGGACACGTCATTCACCACGCAGTAACCGGCCACGTGTTCCAGCGCCTGGGCCTTCGACACATTGCGCGCGGTGGTGCCGATGACCACGCCCAGTTCCACTTCCCAGTCAGACTTCTGCGACTCGAACGGCAGCATCACGGCGTCATCGGGGCCGTTCAGCGACGTATTGGCCTTCAGGAATACGATGGGCTCGGCCGGCAGCGGCATGCCCGCTTCGGCCGCGTGGTCGGCGTAGTTCAGGCCAATGGCGATGATCTTGCCGATGCCGGTCCAGGGCACGCCATGGCGCTGCCCGTCCACCACGGGCAACGTGGCAGGGTCGATCGATGCCAGCTTTGCCAGCGCCGCCGGCGCCAGTTGCTCGGGGCCGAGGTTGCCGATCACGCCGGACAGGTCGCGTACGCGGCCATCGCGGTCTACCAAGCCCGGGCGCTCGGCTCCGGGATTTCCTACGCGCACTAGCTTCATCTCGTCTCCTCTTGGGGGGTTATGTCAGCTTCGCGAGCATATCGCAAGCACGCCGCCCGCGTGCACCGGGAGCGGGCGTCGGCGCGATTGGCGTTGTCAGCGCAACACCTGCGTGGGCACGCGGTAGTGGCTGGCGTCCAGCAGGTCCAGCCCGCAGTGCAACTGCTCGACCCAGTCGATGAACCGCGCCACCATCTGGCGTCCCCGGAACGACGGCCCGTGCTGCGGCACGATCCAGTCGATGTCCAGCGTCCGCGCCATGGCCGCCCACAGGCGGCACGCCCGGTTGCCGCTCATGTAGCGGTGATGGAAGGCCAGCATGCGCGTGGTATGGGCGTCGAAGTCGGTCACCTCGGTGCCGGCTTCTTCGGATGACGTCATCGACGCGCCCAGGTCGCCCGAGAACAGGATCTTGCTGACGGGGTCGTAGAACTGGAAATTGCCCTCAGAGTGCAGGAAGTGAGCCGGCACCGCCAGTACCGATGACTGGCCCAGCGGCACCACCATCCCGGCATCGGGAATCGGCACGATGCGCCCGGCCGTCTTGCCCACCTGGCAGAAATGCGGCAGGAAGCGGGCCCAGACCTCGGAAATCAACACGCGGCTTTCCGACGAGGTCAGCCAGCGCCCGACCGACGCCACGATGTCTGGGTCGGCGTGCGACGCCAGCACGTAGTCGAGCTGCTTGGGCGGGAAATAGCGGCTGATGGTCATATACAGCTCGCTGTAGGTCATCTGGCCGCCCGGATCGATCAGCGTCGCGTGGCCGTGGTCGACCACCAGGAACTGGTTGCTCTGTACGGCCTCCCCCTGCGAATCGTCCACCAGATCCGTGAACGCCAGGCAGACGTGTCCATCGGATTCGTAAAGCACCTTGCTCATGACACTCCTCTCGCGCTTATGGTTATTTTTAAGCGGCGAAAGTACGCAGGTGCGCGCGGCTTTCAGTTGATATGCATCAACAGATCTTTAAAGCGCCCGGAGAAGGCGCTTGCCGGATACGCGTGGAACGAAAGGCCGCGCGGGTCAGCGCGTGGACAGCAGTTCCTCGATCCTGGACACCAGTTGCTTGTCGTCGGGCTTGACCATGCTGTTGTAGCTGCCCACGACCTGGCCCTTGCGATCGATCAGATACTTGTAGAAGTTCCACTTCGGCGCGGTGCCGGTTTCCTTGGTCAGCATCACGTACATCGGATTGGCTTCGCCGCCGCGCACATGGGACTTGCCGAGCATCGGGAACTTGACGCCGTAGGTGTTGTAGCAGAAGTCGGAAATTTCCTTCGACGAACCGGGTTCCTGCGAGAAGTCGTTCGACGGGAAGCCCAGCACCACCAGGCCACGCTCACGGTACTTGGCGTATAGCGCTTCCAGGCCCTCGTACTGCGGCGTGAATCCGCAATAGCTGGCCGTATTGACCACCAGCACCACCTTGCCCGCGTACTGGCAGAGGTTCTGCGGCGATTCGTCCTGCAGGCGCGGGAAGCGGAAGTTCAGCGCGGCGGGGCAATTGCCGGCCGGTTGCGCCGACACGGTGGCGGCCTTTTCGGCGGCACGCGCCGGCTGGGGCAGCAGGGAGGCCGCCGCGGCGGCGGCCAGGGCGCTAGTCAGGGCGACTCGCAGGAAATTCCGGCGCATCCGATCCGCGTTCACTGCAGTTGCCAGGGTGCGTTGGCGAGACATGGGTTCAGGCTCCTGATTCCGACGGTTAGCTGCAAGGTTGGCTGAAAAGCTAGTGACAAAGTCTACGCTTTCCGCCGCAAGGCGTCATGACGCGGGGCCGCACGCGGCGGCCCCGGGCACTTACTCCATATGGATCTTGGCCGCGTGTTCGGTCACGCTGCTACGCAGCTCCAGGTCCGGCATCCGGCGCACGATGACCAGTGCCAGCACGGCCGCCACGGCGCCTGCCGCGAAGATCAGGTGGAAACCGGACTCCACGCCGCTGGCCAGGATCTGGCGCACGGCCGGCGACAGGTGCGCCATCGCCTCGCTGCCATGGCGCAGCGACCCGAGGTCCAGCGCCTGCGTCACGCCCGAGCGGACCAGGGCATCGCGGAACTCCATGGCCAGCAGCGTGCCGGCCAGCGCGCCGCCCAGTGCGCTACCCAGCGAACGGATCACCAGCAGGGCGCCGGTGCCGGCGCCCATGTCGCGGCGCTCCAGCGCGTTCTGCACCGTGATCAGCGTGCCGACCATCGCCATGCCCAGGCCGATACCGGCAATCGTCATCGCCACCAGCACCAGCGCGATGGGCACGGCGGCCGTCAGCGTGGCCAGCGACACCAGGCCCACGGCGGCGGCCACATAGCCGCCGGTCAGGATCTCGCGCATGCGACCAAGCCGGGGCGCCAGCCAGGCCACGATGAAGTTGCCCGCCACCGTGGACAGCAGGAACGGCACCACCAGCAGGCCAGACAACGACGCATCAGCATCGCGCACGAGCTGGAAATGCAGGGGCAGGGCGAAGATGCACAGGAAGATATTGAGCGCGGCCAGCGCCGACGCGCCCACGCCCATCACATAGGTGCGATTACCAAACAGGCGCGGCGGCAGCATCGGATCGGCCGCGCGCCGTTCCTGCCAGGCCAGCAGCGCCACGGACACCAGCGTCAGCAGCAGCAGGCCGCCCATTTCCAGCGAAATCCAGTCGAATGCCTCGCCGGCCCAGCTCATCGCCAGCAGAAAGGCGACGATGGCCACCGCCAGCAGGCAGGCGCCCAGCCAGTCCACGCGCGGCTTGCCGCCGCGCGGACGCAGGTGGGCCAGACCGCGATAACACATGGCCATGGCCAGCAGCCCGAGCGGCACGTTGATCCAGAACAGCCAGCGCCACGACATGTGGTCGGACACCCAGCCACCCACCAGCGGCCCGGCAATCGACGACACCGCCCATACCGTGGCCAGATAACCCTGGTAGCGCCCGCGCTGGCGCGGTGCCACCACGTCGGCGATGGCCGCCTGCGCCAGCGACATCAGCCCGCCGCCGCCCACCCCCTGCAACGCGCGGAACAGGATCAGCTGCGTCAGCGACTGCGCCAGCGCGCACGCCACCGAGGCGGCAATGAACAGCGAGATGGCCAGCATCAGCAGGCGCCGCCGCCCGAAACTGTCCGACAGCTTGCCGTACAGCGGCGTGGTCACCGTCGACACGATCAGGTAGGCGGTGACGATCCACGACAGGTGGCCAAAACCGTTCAGGTCATTGGCAATGGCTGGCACGGCCGGGATGACCACGGTCTGGTCGAGCGCGGCCAGCAGGATGCACAGCACGATGCCCCCGATCACCCGCATGATCGCGGCATGGTCGTGAGCAACAGGTATGGCAGAGTCGAGCGAAGCGGATTGGGAAGGCGAGGGCGATGACATGCGGGCGGAACTGGGCGTGTAGCGGCGGGGATACAAGAAATCGGCCGCGTGACGTGGACGCGGCCTAATTCAGCAATCGCATAATTATATGCATGCTTAGCATTTGGCGCTGCGTTGCATCACGACGCTGTGCAGGGGGAAATTGCCCGCCGGGAGACGTCCCGGGCACGTCCGCTCGACGTGCCCGGGGCAGATGGAGGAAGGGAAATGCCTGAGGCGGCGCGGGGTTGGCTAGCGAGAGCCGCCCGTGATGTAGTGTTCGAGCTGCTCGATCGTGAAGCGCTGCTCGCTGATGATGTCGTTGACCAGGTCACCGATCGACAGCATGCCGAGCAGGGTGTCGCCGTCCAGCACCGGCAGGTGGCGCAGGCGGTGCCGCGTCATCAGCGCCATGCAGTCGTCGGTGGTCTGCTCCGACCGCACGTAGATCACGGCGGTGGTCATGATCTCCTTGACGAGCGTCTCGCGCGACGTACGTTGCATCAGGATCACCTTGCGCGCGTAATCCCGCTCGCTGAGGATGCCGACAATATTGTCGTGTTCCATCACCAGCAGCGCGCCAATGCCCTTGTCCGCCATCAGTTGCAGCGCGGTGTACACCGTCGCCGTGGGCGGGATGCTGAAGATGGCATTGCGTGCCTTGCTTTCCAGAACTTGCCGTGCGGTTTTCATTGTCACCGACTCCTTGTTGCTGTTTTGGAAACAGTCGCAGTCCAGACGCTTTCGATGTGCGATGCCGCGCGAGCCGCACGCCCCCCGGGGTCTGGCCACGTTCATTCAGATTAGCAAAGGATGGCGCCGGCTTACAGGGTGACTTCCACGAATCTTGTGTGAAATCTTTGCATGGCCGCATGGCAGCCTGCGGTGCCGCTCAGCCCGGCGATGCATCCGGCGCCAGCCTGACCGCGCGCGGCCTGCGCATCCACCGGCGGCCGAGCCGCGCGATGTCGGGAGGCGGATCCACATCGGGCGACGCATGAAACAGAATGGTCTGGCGCAATTTCGGACACCGGCTGGCGACAAAGGCGATGTCATCGGCAAATCCCATGTCGAGCATCCTGTCGGCGCCCTCGAAGATGACCGTGTTGATTGCGCGCAGGTCCAGGCTCGACGCCTCGATATGGTCGAGCAGCCGGCCCGGTGTGCCCACAACGATATGCGCGCCGTGAATCAGGCTATCGATCTGTGGCCGGATCGGCATGCCGGAGCAGAGCAGCGCCACCTTGACCTGTCCAGCAAACCGCACCAGCCGCCGTACGCGCCGCGCCACCACCTCGGCACGGTCACGCGTGGGGCACATCACCAGCGCCTGGACGTCGAAGCGTTGAGGATCGAGCCGGTGGAGCAGGGCGATCGACAGCATCGTGGCACTGCCGCCGTGCCGCACCTGCACCATCATGTCGTGGCCAGCCAGGGCCAGGGGCAGGGCGGCCGCCTGCAAGGGCGTCATCATCACATGACCCGACTGCGCCAGCGCATCGAGCCACATCGGCTCCAGCGGCAACGCCGAAAAGGGTTCGCGCCGTGGCGTCGTCGATAGGGACGGGGACGGGCTGGGCTCGGGGCTGATGCTCATGGCATCACGCGGCAGCACGGGTAGTGGTTTTCCTGGCGGACTTCTTTGCGGGCGCCTTGGGGGTGGTTGGCTTTGGGGTGGCTGTCTTGGTCGCGACTGACTTCGCGGCGGCGGTCTTGGCAGCCGCCTTCTTCACCGGCACCTCTTCGGTCGGCGCCCATCCCAGTCGATGCAGTAACGCCCCGGCGGCGGCCGGCGCGCGTTCCTTGGCGCCGTTGATGAAGAACAGATAGACCTCTTTAGGCGCGAGCTTGGCACCGGGCTTGTCTTCCACCTTCGGCAAATCGCCAGGCGCCTTGCCGCCCGCCCAGGTCGACACGCGGCCGGCCCATTCGTCCAGATCCTTGGCCGCATAGCCGGTGGCGACCTTTTCCTGCGCATTCAGCAGCCGCGCGTAGACAAAGTCGGCGGTCAGGTCGGCGAACGATGGAAACTTGGGCGAATCGGTGAATACCGTCGCCGCCTTGTACTTGCGCGCGAGCTTCAGGTATTCGTCGCACATGAAACTGTCGTGACGCACTTCGAGCACATGGCGCAACTTCACGCCCTCGACCGAATCCGGCAGCAAGTCCAGAAACGCCTCGAAATCGTCAGGCACGAACTGCTTGGTCGGCGCGAATTGCCAGACCAGCGGCCCGAGCTTGTCGCCAAGCTCCGCGATGCCGCTATCGATAAACCGGTGAATGGAATCGGCACCCTCGGCGAGAATGCGCCGGTTCGTGGCAAAGCGCGACGCCTTGACCGAAAACACGAACCCGTCGGGCGTGGCATCGCGCCAGTTGGCAAATGACGTGCGCTTCTGCGTGCCGTGATACGTGCTGTTGATCTCGATCGCGGTCAGGTGGCGGCTCGCATATTCCAGCTCGCGCGCCTGCGGCAGCCCGGCCGGGTAGAAATTGTCGCGCCACGGCGCAAAATTCCAGCCGCCAATGCCAATGTGGACGTTGCCCGCCGACTTGCTCTGCTTGCGCACTGCCATGGCTCCGATCTCCGCGAGAGACGATGGCAGAAGTCTAGCCGGATTTGATGCACGGGTCTGTCAGCAGGCTTGCAGCATTTCAGATATCTGATTCCGCTGCGTGATGCTTGCAAGACGCGAAGCACCGGCCGCGCCGTCCCTCCAGGAGCCCGCTTACTTCCCTTCACCCGGCGCCGGATACTTGCGCGCGTTCATCTCCATCTTCGCCCGCACCGCCGCATCAAGGTCCACCCCGAGCGCCGTCACCAACTGCGTCAGGTAGATCGTGATATCGGCCAGTTCCTGCTCCACATGCGCCCGCTCATCGGTCGCCATCACACCGCGCGACTGCTCCTCGGTCTGCCACTGAAAAATCTCCACGAGCTCGGCCACCTCCACACTGAGCGCCATCGCAAGATTCTTCGGGCTGTGATACTTGCCCCAACCACGCTCCTCGCCAAAGGCCAGGGCGGCTTGCTGGAGGTTTTTCAGGTCGATGAGGGGGGTGGGCATGGGGTTGGTGGCTAGGTCGGATGAGGGAGGGATTGTCGCATTGGTTGGGGAGTGTTCTCCTCGACTGAGAAGCCGGGAAAACAAAAAGCCACCCGAAGGTGGCTTTTTGTTTTCAGCGTGGTCGGCAACCCTCAAACATCAATATTCCGGGCCACCAGCGCATTGCTCTCGATGAAGTGCCTACGCGGTTCCACTTCGTCGCCCATCAGCGTGGTGAAGATCTGGTCGGCGGCGATGGCGTCTTCGATCTGTACCCTCAGCAGGCGGCGTTGCGTCACGTCGAGCGTGGTTTCGAACAGCTGGCCGGGGTTCATTTCGCCCAGGCCCTTGTAGCGCTGGCGTGAAACGCCGCGTTCGGCTTCGGTCAGCAGCCATTGCATGGCCTGGTGGAAGTCCGCCACGGTTTGCTCGCGCATCTTTTCGCCTTCGCCGCGCTTGACCTTGGTGCCGTCCGGGATCAGGCCCTGGAACGTCGTGGCCGCGCGGGCCAGTGCTGCGTAGTCGGCGCCGTGGACAAAGTCTGCGTCCAGGTGCGACAGGCGCACGTTGCCGTGGTGGCGGCGCGCGATCATCAGGCGGTGCTTGTCGGTCTTCTCGTCGAACTGTGCGTAGACGTCGGCCGTACCGTCGTCGTTCACCGCGGCGCCGATCAGCGTCTTGGTGTGCATTTCGGCGAGCTTGGCCTTCAGGGCCACAGCCGATGCTTCGGCGGCGGCTGCGCTGTCCAGGTCCAGCACCACGCCGTCGGCGATGGCGCGCAGAGCCTCGGCATCGACGATGCGCGACAGGCGGCCGATCACGCCTTCGGTCAGCTGGTACTGGCGGGCCAGTTCGCCCAGCGCGTCGCCGGCGATCTCGCTGCCATCCGGACGCACCAGGCCGGCCTTTTCCATCGCCAGCTTCAGCATGTAGGCGTTCAGCTCGGTGTCGTCCTTGATGTAGCGCTCCTCCTTGCCGTGCTTGATCTTGTACAGCGGCGGCTGCGCGATGTAGACGTAGCCGCGCTCGATGATGTCCGGCATCTGGCGGTAGAAGAACGTCAGCAGCAGCGTGCGGATGTGCGAGCCGTCCACGTCAGCATCGGTCATGATGATGATGCGGTGGTAGCGCAGCTTTTCCAGGTTGTAGTCGTCCTTGCCGATGCCCGTGCCCAGCGCGGTGATCAGCGTCAGCACTTCCTGGCTCGACAGCATCTTGTCGAAGCGCGCGCGCTCCACGTTCAGGATCTTGCCCTTGAGCGGCAGGATTGCCTGGAACTTGCGGTCGCGGCCCTGCTTGGCCGAGCCGCCTGCGGAGTCACCCTCCACCAGGAACAGTTCGGACTGCGCGGGATCCTTCTCCTGGCAGTCTGCCAGCTTGCCGGGCAGGCCCATGCCATCCATCACACCCTTTCGGCGCGTCATTTCGCGAGCACGGCGCGCGGCTTCGCGTGCGCGGGCAGCGTCGACGATCTTGCCGCAGATGATCTTGGCGTCGTTCGGCGTTTCCAGCAGGAAGTCGGTCAGCGCCTTGCCGACCAGTTCTTCCACGGGCAGGCGCACTTCGGACGAGACGAGCTTGTCCTTGGTCTGCGAGCTGAACTTCGGCTCGGGCACCTTCACCGACAGCACGCAGGCCAGGCCTTCGCGCATGTCGTCGCCGCTGGTTTCGATTTTCGCCTTCTTGGCGATCTCGTTTTCTTCGATGTACTTGTTGATGACGCGCGTCATCGCCGCACGCAGGCCGGTCAGGTGGGTACCGCCGTCGCGCTGCGGAATGTTGTTCGTGAAGCAGAGCACCTGCTCGTTGTAGCCATCGTTCCACTGCATGGCCACTTCCACGGTGATGCCTTCCTTCTCGGCGTTCGCGTAGAAGATGGTCGGATGCAGCGTGGTCTTCGAGCGGTTGATGTACTCGACAAAACCCTTCACGCCGCCTGCGAACGCGAAATCTTCTTCCTTGCCCGTGCGCTGGTCCACCAGCTTGATGTGCACGCCATTGTTCAGGAACGACAGTTCGCGGATGCGCTTGGACAGCACCTCGTAGTGGAACTCGACGTTCGTGAAAATTTCCTCGTCGGCCAGGAAGTGCACTTCGGTGCCGCGCTTGTCGGTGGCGCCAATGATCTTCATCGGCGAGACTTCCACGGGTTGGCCGTCCGGGCCGGTCACCGTTTCGACGATGCGGTTCTGCACTTCGCCCTTGGCGAATTCGATCAGGTTGACCTGGCCATCGCGGCGCACGGTCAGGCGCAGCCACTTCGACAGTGCGTTCACGCACGACACGCCCACGCCGTGCAGGCCGCCCGACACCTTGTAGCTGTTCTGGTTGAACTTGCCGCCGGCGTGCAGTTCGGTCATGGCGATTTCCGCCGCGCTGCGCTTCGGTTCGTGCTTGTCGTCGAACTTCACCGCCGGCGGAATGCCGCGGCCGTTGTCGACGATCGAGATCGAGTTGTCGCTATGGATCGTGACCAGGATCTCGGTGCAATATCCCGCCAGCGCTTCGTCGATCGAGTTGTCGAGCACCTCGAACACCAAGTGGTGCAGGCCGGTACCGTCGGACGTATCGCCGATATACATGCCGGGACGCTTTCGCACCGCTTCCAGGCCTTCCAGGATCTGGATCGAAGAGGCGCCGTAAGTGTTTTCCTGCTGCGGATTCTGCTGATCGGTCATGTTTTCCTACTCACGATACTCACGGCAAAAGCGAAGAACGCCGGGCCCGCGCCAATGGTCGGCGGGTGCGGCAAATCCGCAATTGCGGGTTACTTAAAAACGGCAAAAGGGGCGGATCGCCTGGATCCGGCCCCTGCTGCGGTGTGCGTCCGATTGTGTATGGATGGCGACTTGGTGCTTGCCATCAAATGCGCATCGGCATCACGACGTACTTGAAGTTGTCGTCTTCCGGCACGGTAATCAGCGCACTCGAATTGGAGTCGCCGAGACTGACCTGCACCTGCTCGCTCTTCAGGTTGGCGAGTACGTCGAGCAGATAGGTCACGTTAAATCCGATATCGAGCGCGTCGCCCGAATAATCGAGTTCCAGCTCTTCCTGCGCCTCTTCCTGATCGGCGTTGGTCGAGCTGATCTTCAGCACGTGCGTGTCCAGGATGCAACGCACACCCTTGAACTTGTCGGTGGTCAGGATCGCGGTACGCTGCAGCGCCTGCTGCAGCTGCACGCGGTCGATCGCGAACGCATTCTTGTAGCCCTTGGGAATCACGCGCTGGAAGTCCGGGAACTTGCCTTCCACCAGCTTGCTGATCAGTTCCACGTTGGCAAACGTGAACTTGATCTGGTTGGCGGCCAGCTGCACCTGCACGGGATCGTCGGTGTCTTCCAGCAGGCGCTGCAGTTCCAGGATGGTCTTGCGCGGGATGATCACTTCCTGACGCGAACCCACGCCAGCCGCTTCGGTCTCCAGCTCCACGCCGCAATACGCCAGGCGGTGACCGTCGGTGGCCACGGCCATGACCTTCTTTCCGTCCACCACCAGCAGCATGCCGTTCAGGTAGTAGCGGATGTCCTGCTGCGCCATCGCGAAGTGCACCATCGCCAGCAGATGCTTGAACGTCTTCTGCGGCAGGCTCACGCTGGCGTTGAACTCGGCGGCCTCTGCAACCGTCGGGAATTCCTCGGCGGCCAGCGTCTGCAGCGCAAAGCGGCTCTTGCCCGATTGCACGGTCATGCGCTTGTCGTTCAGCGACAGCGCCACGTCGCCATCGGGCATCGCACGCAGGATGTCCAGCAGCTTGCGCGCGGCCACGGTGGTGGCCACGTCGTCGCTGCCGACGCCGCATTCGGCATGCGTGGTGATCTGGATCTCGATGTCGGTCGAGAGGAAGGATACGTTCGAGCCGGACTTGCGAATCAGCAGGTTGGCCAGGATCGGGAGGGTGTGGCGGCGCTCCACGATGCCGCTCACGATTTGCAGCGGACGCAGCAGATTGTCTCGCGAGGTTTTGACCAATTGCATTGAATTTATCCTTCGTCGTTTGTCGTCGGCGACCGCGGAATCGGGTAAAACCCAGATATCCAAATTTACTTTGGAAATCAACGAGTTAATGCCGGATTGTACCAAGGATAAGCCGCTGCGGTGAAGCGGGGCGAATCCGGCGGGGCGCCCGGCTGTGCACAAAATGCCACGCCCGTCGCGTCAACTCCCGCCAATTCGTCCCGACTCACCGCAAAGCCTTATCTGAGGCCGGTTTCCCGCGATGCAACCGTTGCTTGTAGCGCCCGTTTGCCGCCGGACGCGCACCCAGTAGTATGCCAGCCCGGCAAGGCCGCCCTTCAAAACCGGCCGATCAGCCCTTGAGCGTCTGTTCCAGCACGTGCAGCTCGTGGTTGAGCTGCGCATCCTTGCCACGCTCGTCGGCGATCTTGCGCACGGCGTGCAGCACCGTGGTGTGGTCGCGTCCGCCGAACAGCTCGCCGATTTCCGGCAGGCTCTTCTGCGTCAGTTCCTTGGCCAGGTACATCGCGATCTGGCGCGGCCGGGCAATGTTGGCGGGCCGCTTCTTCGAATACATGTCCGCGACCTTGATGTTGTAGAAGTCGGCACACGTCTTCTGGATGTTCTCGACCGAGATCTGGCGGTTCTGCACGGTCAGCAGGTCCTTGAGCGCTTCGCGCGTGACCTCGATCGTGATGTCCTTGCCGTGGAAGTTCGAGAACGCCAAGATCTTGCGCAGCGCGCCTTCCAGCTCGCGCACGTTCGAACGCAGGTGCTTGGCCACGAAGAACGCCACTTCCTCCGGCACGCTCACGTTTTCGGCGGCGGCCTTCTTCATCAGGATGGCCACGCGCATTTCCAGCTCGGGCGGCTCGATCGCCACCGTCAGGCCGGAGTCGAAGCGCGAGATCAGCCGGTCGTCGATACCGGTGATTTCCTTCGGATACGTATCGCTGGTGATGATCACCTGCGCTCGGTTGGCGATCAGCGCCTCGAACGCATAGAAGAACTCTTCCTGCGTACGGTTCTTGCCCGAGAAGAACTGGATGTCATCGATCAGCAGCAGGTCCAGCGAATGGTAGTAGCGCTTGAATTCGTCGAACGCCTTTCGCTGGTAAGCCTTCACCACATCGGACACGTACTGCTCGGCGTGGATATAGCGGATGCGCGCGCGCGGGTTCTCCATCAGCATGAAGTTGCCGATGGCGTGAATCAGGTGGGTCTTGCCCAGGCCCACGCCGCCGTAGAGGTACAGCGGGTTGTACGACTTGCCCGGGTTGTTGGCCACCTGGATGGCAGCGGCGCGCGCCAGCTGGTTGGCCTTGCCGGTCACGAAGTTGTCGAACGTCAGGATCGGGTTCAGCCGCGAGCGCTCGTGCACCGTGTCGTTCGGCTGCGCGCCGGCCGCGGCCGGTTGCTGCGACGGCACACGGTACGAGCGGGCGCTGGCTTCAGACGCGTCCATCTGGGCCACGTCGATATCGCCCATGTCCTGCGCGTGCGAGCCACCCTGGAGCGGATGCCCGGTGGGCGCGGCGCCGCGATGCGGCATGGCGCCGGGCGCCGACGGGTAGGGCATCTGGCCGGCGGGCGCGCCGTAGCCGGGCTGACCGCCACCCTGGCCGGCATTCCCCTGGCCACCGTATTCGTGATATCCGCCCGCCTGGGGCGCTTGCGAAGGGCGCACGGGCGCGTGATCGAACGACTGGCCCGGCATGCCGCCGGGTACGCCAGCCGGTGCGCCAGGATAGGCCGCGCCACCCGGACCCATTGCTGCGGGCGCCATGCCATTGTCATGGCCCTGCTGCTGCATGGCCTGCTGTGTATAAGTGGCCGCGCGGCCCGATGCCGCAGGGTCCAGGACGAAGTGAACGCTGACCTGCGTTTCCCAGTATTCGCACGCAAGCGCGGTAATCCGCCCCGAAAACTGGCTCTTGACCCAGTCGAGCTTGAAGCGGTTCGGCGCGGCAATCCGCAGCGCATGCGCTTCCTCGTCGAAGGCGACGGGCGCCAACGGCTTGATCCAGGTTTTGAATTGTTGGGGCGTCAGTTCGCGCTCGAGTTGCGCGGCTGCTGCCTGCCAGAAATCTTGCATGTGTTCTTCTAAGTGATCGCGCCATCGCATCAATGGCACGTCACGGGTGACGTAACGCCTTGCAGTCACCGGGCCCCTGCATGCCTTGTGCGCCATCTTCGCAGCGACAAGGCAATACACCGTCCTCGAATGCAATGCTTCGTGACGGTGTTTCCAATGGGGTATACCTCGCGCCCCTCGCCAGCTTTTGCTGACGTGCATCGCGGTATACCGAAGGCAGGCAGTCCCGGGTTGTGCGTGCGCCACGCGGCCCGTGTAGTGTTTGGACCCGGATTGTACCCCCCGGCCCAAGTTATCCACAAAGGATAACCCTGTGGACAAGTTGTGAAAATTCAGTGGATTTGTGTGCACAACTCGCGCGGAAGGCGCGCGCCACAAGGGCTCGTAGGACCTGATAATCCATCGGAAACAAGGACTTGATCCACCGCGGTACTGCAGATAGGTGATGGGGAATACCCACAGAGTTACCCACCGAATATTGTGGACAATGGTGCACCAGTGTTGACGGCGCCTTGTCACGCACATCTGCGGGAAATTGCGGTACCGGCCGTCTGGATTCTTGACACTGCCGACGAAAATCGGTTAAATGGCGGGTTCTGCGATGCGGCAGGGGATCACGTATGCGCATCGCCGGGTCTGGCCCGTACCGCTACATGTAAAGAATGTGCGGCATCGGTCAAGCGGCCTTGATCCCCGCCAGCGCCTTTGTCCATTACGGCCAAGGCCAGCGGCGGCCGGCAGCAAGACAGAACCAGAATCGTCGGCATGGCCGTGGCAACCTCGTCGTAAACCGAGCGTCTGCGTTGCGGCAGCCCCATGCGAACCATACGCGGCGGCCAAGGCGCCCCGGCATCGGCCGGCGCCCGGAAAGCCCGGATCAACCAGAGAGTGCAACATGAAACGTACCTACCAACCTTCCGTTACCCGCCGCAAGCGTACCCATGGTTTCCGCGTGCGCATGAAGACCCGCGGCGGCCGTGCCGTGATCAACGCTCGTCGCGCCAAGGGCCGCAAGCGCCTGGCAATCTGAGGGCCGGGCGACCGGCCCGTGCGGCAGGCAGCGTGACGGTTCGCCGTGACGCTACACCGCCGTGCGGACCAGCGCCTCGCACTCAGGATGGCCAAGATCGCCGCCGCCGAAGCCCGGCTTGCCGCAAGCTTTGACCAGCGTGTCCGACCATGCCTTTCCCAAAGCCGCAAGGCTCACAAAGACGGATGAGTTTTCATCCGTTTTTGCTTTGCGGCCCCGGCGTCGCAGTACGCACTTCGTGCTGTACGTGCGTGCCAACGGCCAGCCGCAGGCGCGGCTGGGCATTGTCGTGGGCAAGAAGTTCGCACCACGCGCGGCCGAGCGCAATCTCGTGAAGCGCATGGTGCGGGAACTGTTTCGAAGCCGGCAGGCCCAATTCGCGGGCCGCGATATCCTGTTGCGGTTGCAGGCAAAGTTTCCGCGTGCGGACTTTGCCAGCCGGGCCGCGATAAGGCGCGCCTGCCATGCCGAAATCGGCAGCCTGCTGGATGTGGCCACCAAGCCACTGCCACCCGCCCCGCCCGCTCCATCCGGCGAGCCGCTGGTGCCAGCCGCGCCAGCCTGACCCAAGATCATGAAGCGAATCCTGCTTGCCCTGCTGCGTATCTACAAGATCGCCCTGAGTCCGTACCTGGGCTCGCAGTGCCGCTTCTCGCCAACGTGTTCCGACTATGCCCGCGACGCCATCATCAGTCATGGCCCGGCGCGAGGCACGTGGATGACCGCGTGCAGGCTCTGCCGCTGTCATCCTTTCGCAAAGGGCGGGTATGATCCCGTGCCCGAGCCTGTAGTCAACGGGACTGCCAGCGCAGTGCCTCCCGAAGCCACCGCGTCCGGCCGCCCGTCCATCACGGTCCGGCTCCCCAGACCCTGATTCCCCCAGACCATAGCGAGACATGGATATCAAACGCACCATCCTGTGGGTCATCTTCTCGATGTCCCTCGTGCTGCTCTACGACAACTGGCAGCGCGCCAACGGCCACGCGTCGATGTTCTTCCCGAGCGCCAACACGCAGCAGCAGGCCACTCCGGCCGGTGGCGCAAGCGGCGCCGCGGCCCAGGGTGACGTGCCCAAGGCCAACGGGACGACCGCCTCGGCGCCTGGCGCCGTGCCGTCGGCACCGCAGGCGGCCGCACAGCCCGCCGGCGAGAAGGTCATCGTCACGACCGACGAAGTCCGCGCCGAGATCGATACCGCTGGCGGCATCGTGTCGCGCCTGGAACTGCTCAACGAGCACGAAAAGGACGGCAAGCCGGTGGTGCTGTTCGAACGTGATGCGCAGCGCACCTATCTGGCGCGTTCGGGCCTGATCGGCGGCGACCTGCCGAACCACACCACGGTGTTCACGGCCGCGCCGGGCGCGCGTACGCTGACGCCTGGCCAGGACAAGCTGGACGTCGTGCTGACCGCCGAGAAGAACGGCGTGAAGTTCGTGAAGACCTTTACGTTCCGCAAGGGCAGCTACGTGGTCGACGCGCGCTTCGACGTGACGAATGCCGGCACCGCGCCGGTGTCGCCGACGCTGTACCTGGAGCTCGCCCGTGACGGCAGCAAGGTGGAGCAGTCGCAGTTCTACAGCACGTTCACCGGCCCGGCCATCTACACCAACGCCGACAAGTACCACAAGCTCAGCTTCGAGGACATCGCCAAGGGCAAGGCCTCGGTACCGGCTGCCACCGACAACGGCTGGGTGGCGATGGTGCAGCACTACTTCGCCTCGGCCTGGATTCCGCAGAACGGCAAGCAGCACAGCTTCTACGCCGAGCAGATCGATCCGAACCTGTACCGCGTGGGTATCCAGCAACCGCTGGGCCAACTGGCCCCGGGCGCCACGGTGAGCACCGATGCACGCCTGTTCGCCGGTCCGCAGGAAGAGCGCATGCTCGAGCAGATCACGCCGGGCCTGGAACTGGTGAAGGACTATGGCTGGCTGACCATCCTGGCCAAGCCGCTGTTCTGGCTGCTGGAAAAGCTGCACGGCTTCCTGAACAACTGGGGCTGGTCGATCATCGCGCTGACCGTGCTGATCAAGCTGGTGTTCTTCCCGCTGTCGGCTGCCAGCTACAAGTCGATGGGCAAGATGAAGGACCTGCAGCCTCGCATGACGGCCATGCGCGAGCGCTACAAGGGCGACCCGCAGAAGATGAACCAGGAGATGATGGCGCTGTACCGCACCGAGAAGGTCAATCCGCTGGGTGGCTGCCTGCCCATCGTGATCCAGATCCCGGTGTTCATCGCGCTGTACTGGGTGCTGCTGTCGTCGGTGGAAATGCGCGGTGCACCGTGGCTGGGCTGGATCCATGACCTGTCGGTACCGGATCCGTTCTACATCCTGCCGATCGTGATGGCCGTGTCGATGTTCGTGCAGACCAAGCTGAACCCGACCCCGCCGGACCCCGTGCAGGCCAAGGTCATGATGATCATGCCGCTGGTGTTCTCGTTCATGTTCTTCTTCTTCCCGGCCGGCCTCGTGCTGTACTGGGTTGTGAACAACATCCTGTCGATCGCCCAGCAGTGGCAGATCAACCGCATGCTCGGCAAGGGCAAGGCGGCTGCGGTGGCCAAGAGCTGACCAGCCTGCTGCAAACCCGATCCGCGAAAGACCCGGCCACGTGCCGGGTTTTTTGTTTTTGGCGCCATGCGGCGTATGCTTCGAGGCTTGAGTCTTATATAAGACTTGAATTCGCCAACAAGAGGAAAGGGAGCAGCGTCATGACCTGGTCGGCCAGCCAATACGTGCAGTTCGAGGATGAACGGACCCGCCCGGTGCGGGATCTGGTCGGGGCCATCCCCACCGCAACGGCCACGCGCGTGGTCGATATCGGCTGCGGCCCGGGTAATTCCACCGAGGTGCTGGCGGCCCGCTATGCCGGCGCCGAAGTCACGGGCCTGGACAGCGACGCCGACATGATTGCGGCCGCCCGCAAGCGGCTGCCGGACCTGCGCTTCGACACCGCCGACGTATCAAAGTGGTCGCAGGCGACCGACGCCGGCACCTGGGACGTGATGCTGGCCAACGCCGTGTTCCAGTGGGTGCCCGATCATGCGCGGCTGTTTCCGTCGCTGATCCAGAAATTGACGCCCGGCGGCAGCCTGGCCGTGCAGATGCCGGACAACCTCAACGAGCCGCCGCATCTGCTGATGCGGGAAACCGCGCTGAATGGCCCGTGGTCGGCCAAGCTGACCGCCGCCGCCGATGCCCGCACGGCGCTGGCGTCGGAGCGCTGGTACTACGAACTGCTGAAGCCCCACTGCTCGCGCATCGATATCTGGCGCACGATCTACCAGCATCCGCTGAAGGGCGGCCCGGCCGCCGTGGTCGAATGGTTCAAGGGCAGTGGGCTGCGGCCATTCCTGGCGCCACTTGATGAGGCCGAGAAGGCCGCCTATCTGCAGCAGTACGAAGCGGCGCTGGCCAAGGTCTTTCCGGCGATGGCCGATGGCACCGTACTGCTGCCGTTCCCGCGCGTGTTCATCGTGGCCACCCGGTAACCGACCGGCCGGCGACGGCGCCCACGTGCGCCATCGCCTACACTAGACGGACGCTGCGCAGTTACTCTCTTTCCACTCAGAGATACCGCCAATGAGCCGTCAGCCCGTGCTGCACCGGAAGATGCGCCCCGCCGCCGCGTTCGTCGCGCTGGGCCGGACGGGGCTGCGCGCGGTGCACGATCGGCTGGACGCACTGCAGCAGCGCGACGAGGTGGAAGACGTGCACGAACTGCGCGTGGCGGTGCGGCACCTGCGCGCGGTGGCCTGGGCATTCGGGCCAGTGCTGCCAAATCCCGTGAAATCGCGCTGGAAACAGGCCCTGCACGATGTGGCCGATGCCGCTGGCGCCGTGCGCGACTGGGACGTCTTCATCGCCGAAACACTTGCACCTGCACTGGCGGAACAGCCCGAGGAGGAAGTCCTGATGGCGCTGATCGAAACCGCCCAGGCCAGGCGCACCCGTGCCCACGCCGAGATGATGACAAGATTGTCACGCTACCGGCAGGCGCCACTGCCTACGCTGAACCGTGACCTGCAGCACCTTGCCGCCCATTCGTCCAAGGGCAGGCTGGAGACCTTTGCCCCGCGCCGCATCCGCAAGGCTCGCGGCAAGGTCCGCGCGCTGGCGGACATCGCGCGCGATGGGCAGACCGACCACGTGCACAAGCTGCGCATCGGCAACAAGCGGCTGCGCTACGCGATCGAGGCGCTGTCCGACGTGCTGCCGGGCCGCTACCGCAAGCGCCTGCGCAAGAAGCTGGTGGCGCGGCAGACCGAGCTTGGCGCCATCATCGACGGCGCCGTGGCCCGCCGGCTCATGTGCGAGTGCCTGTCGGTCGAACCCACGAATTCAGAACCCACAGATTGAGATTCGGTTCATCCCGCCTCACGGAGCGATCTGCGACAATGCCGCACATGACAGCAACCCAGCTTCCCATTGCCGCCATCGCCACCGCGCCCGGACGTGGCGGCATCGGCGTCGTGCGTGTGTCGGGCCCCGACGTCGGCAGCGTCATGCGCGCCGTCTGCGGCCGCGCGCTGCAGCCCCGGCACGCCACCTACCTGCCGTTCCTCGATGCCAACGGCAAGGTCATCGACCACGGCCTGGCCCTGTACTTCCCGGCGCCCAATTCGTACACCGGCGAGGAAGTGCTCGAACTGCAGGGCCATGGCGGCCCGGTGGTCATGCAGATGCTGCTGTCGCGCTGCCTGCAGGCCGGCAAGGACATCGGCCTGCGCCTGGCCGAGCCCGGCGAATTCACGCGCCGCGCCTTCCTGAACGACAAGCTGGACCTGGCCCAGGCCGAGGCCGTCGCCGACCTGATCGAAGCCAGCACCGAAGCGGCCGCACGCTCCGCCGCGCGATCGATGGAAGGCGAGTTCTCGCGCGCCATCCACGCGCTGGTGGAGCAGGTCATCCACCTGCGCATGCTGGTGGAAGCCACGCTCGATTTTCCCGAGGAAGAAATCGACTTCCTGGAAGCCTCCGACGCGCGCGGCCAGCTGACCCGCATCCGCGAGAACCTGGCCGGCGTGCTGAAGCAGGCGCGGCAGGGCTCGCTGCTGCGCGAGGGGCTGTCGGTGGTGCTGGCTGGCCAGCCGAACGTCGGCAAGTCGTCGCTGCTCAATGCGCTGGCCGGCGCGGAACTGGCCATCGTCACGCCGATTGCCGGCACCACGCGCGACCGGGTACGTGAAACCATCCAGATCGATGGCATCCCGCTGCATATCATCGACACTGCCGGCCTGCGCGACGACGCTGCCGACGAAGTGGAGCGCATCGGCATCGAGCGCACGTGGGACGCGATTCGCCGCGCCGACATCGTGCTGCACCTGATCGACGCGGCCGACTACCTGGAGCACGGCATCTCTGAAGCCGACGATCACATCGACGATCGCCTGAGCGGCCAGTTGCCGCCGGGGTCGCCGATCGTGCGCGTGGTCAACAAGATCGACGTCGCGCCCTCGGCCGGCGAGATGGGCTTCGGCGGCAACCGCCCGCACGTGGTGGCGGCCAACGGCCCCAATCCGACCGAGATCTGGATCTCCGCGCGCACCGGCGCCGGCATCGACCTGATGCGCCGCGAGCTGCTGCGCCTGATCGGCTGGCAATCGGGCAACGAAGGTACGTTCCTGGCCCGCGAACGGCATCTCACCGCACTGCGCAGCGCGCAGTCGCACCTCGATTGCGCGGTGGAACGCGCCGAGCAGAACGCCCAGGCGCTTGACCTGTTCGCCGAGGAACTGCGGCTCGCCCAAGATCACCTGAACAGCATCACCGGCGAGTTCACCAGCGACGATCTGCTGGGAACGATCTTCACGCGGTTCTGCATCGGCAAGTGAGGTGAGCGCGGAACGGTCGTCCCATGCGCACGGCGGCCGGCCGCTTTCGCCGGGCGAATTGCACCTGGCCCGCTCGGTCTTTGCCGACACCATCGACTACGCGCGGGTCCGCATCCACCACCGCAACTTCGTGTTCTGGCAGGGCGCGAACTACATCATCACGCCGAACGGACACATCTACCTGGGCCGCAACCTGCGCCAGCTCACCGATTTCTCCGCGACGAACCTGGCCCTGCAGGGCCTGTTCATCCACGAGATGGCGCACGTCTGGCAGTACCAGCGCGGTGTGAACGTGCTGCTGCGCGGCGCGGCCGAGCAGGCCAGGCACTTCCTGGGGTTCAACCAGTACCGCTACCGGCTGCAGGCCGGCAAGCCGCTGACGGCCTACAAGCTCGAACAGCAGGGCGACATTCTGCGCGACTTCTTCCTGGCGGCGCATGGCCAGCGTACGCCGTACGGCACGGCCGACTACATTGCCGCGCTGGGCGGGCAGGGCAACACGATCGTGTGATGCGCGCAAGGCGCGCCGGGCGAGGAAATCCTCAATGCCGGCGCGTTGACTTGAACGTCGTTGTGGCGGACCATCGGCCACAACGCAAACCGGAGCACATCATGCCGCGCGTATCGAAAGCGGAAGCGGAAAAGAACCGCGCAGTCATCGAGCAGGTATCGTCGCGACTGTTTCGCGAGCAGGGCTTGCACGGCATCAGCGTGGCCGACCTGATGGGTGCCGCC
The DNA here is from genome assembly GCF_022179805.1 of Cupriavidus pauculus. Classification (GTDB taxonomy): domain Bacteria; phylum Pseudomonadota; class Gammaproteobacteria; order Burkholderiales; family Burkholderiaceae; genus Cupriavidus; species Cupriavidus pauculus_E. The sequence continues at coordinate 366,016 of NZ_BPUO01000007.1, forward strand.
GGCCTCACGCATGGCGGCTTCTACGGCCACTTCGAATCGAAGGACGCGCTGGCGGCCATCGCCTGCACACGTGCGTTCGAGGAGTCCGAGGCACGCTGGCGCAAGCGCGTTGCCGATGCGCCCGACCACGCCGCTGCGCTGGAGTCGCTGATCGATGGCTACCTGTCGGCACGCAACCGCAACAATCCCGGTACCGGGTGCCCGGTGGCAGCGCTGGCCACCGACGTGGCGCGCGAGACCGATGACAAGCCAGTGCGCGGCGCGTTCCAGGACGGGCTGGAAGCACTGCTCGACATCCTGGTCGATGTGCAGCCCGATGCCGACGCGGAGACTCGCCGCAGCCACGCCCTGGCGCAGATGGCCACGCTGGCCGGCGCATTGATGCTGTCGCGGGCCACGCAGGGCACGCCGATGTCCAACGAGATCCTGGCCGCCACGCGCTCCTTCCTGCTGCCGGAAAGCTGACGCGCCGGGTGACCTGGCCGCAGGCGCGCTACACTGGCGGACTTCGTAGTCCTGTAGCCCGCCCCACGATGTTGAGCCGTACCAGACAAACCCTTATCGCCGTCGTTGCCATCATTGTCCTTGGCCTGCTTTGGTTCGTTGGCAATGACAAGCACGAGACCGTGCCGGCAAATCCCGTGACCGTGGCCGACGAGCCCGCCAGCGTGCCGCGCGGCATCCCGCGCAACGGCACGCTCGATCCGATCAGCATCGACCCGAACCGCCCTGCAGACCCGTTGCCGCAGTACCAGGCCGACGGGCTGGCCGACGACTACCGTGGCGACGCCGCGGCGGCCGACGACCGGTATCGCGGCCGCTACTTCATCGTGGAAGGCGTGGCCAGCGGCGTGCGCCGCGACGCCGACACCCTTGTGCTGGAAATCCGCACCGACAATCCCGGCGAGGTGGTCCGTGCCGGGCTGCTGCGCCAGCAAATCTGCGGCCCGGCCGGGCGCACCTGCGAAGCCGAGGCACGCGCCACCATGGTCCGACGCGGCCAGAAGGTGGCCGTCGAGTGCACGGGCGCGGGCCAGGGCGACGGCGGCATGCCGATGCTGGCCGACTGCCTGATCCGTGGCGGCGCCAACTAAGGCTTCCCAACCAAGCCTTCGATGCACAGGTAATTCGTACATCACTTCGGTGGTTTGCGCCGATTTGCGACCATTCGCGACGATTTACGGCATCCATCCCCCGCTGTTCCACGCATTGACTTGCCGCCCGCACGCCTACATTACGCAGGCATGCTGCCGGCAATGCGTCCCCGAACCGCCTCTCGACTCCGAGACGGGTCCGGACGGCCGGCGCCCTCGCCGACGCGCATCCAGGATCCAAGATGAAGAGAGCAACAATTGCCGCCACGCTGGCCTTGCTGGCCACGGGCTGTTCCACCTACCAGAGCGTGACGCCGGTCGACCGTGCGGACCAGGTTGACCCGATTGCCGGCTACCAGAACGGTGCCTACGGCGGCCCGGCCCAGTTCCGCGTCGATGGCAATCGCGTGGTGGGTGCCGATGGCGCGCTGTTCTGCGTAATCACGAACCAGGTCAACGGCAATGCCTTCGTCGACGACTTCACCAATGCGCTGCGTGCCCGCAACTTCGAAGTGAAGCTGCTGCCGCCGTATGCATCGGTGGCATCGTGCCCGATGACGGCCACCTACGTGGGCCAGCGCCAGACCTACATCACGCCGTTCCTGGTATCGGCCGACATCACGGTGTTCCGCAATGGCGAGCGCGTGGGCAAGGCCGTATTCAACGCCAACCGCAGCGCGGGCGGCATCAACCTGAGCCACCTGATTCCGCCTGGCAACAAGATCGAGGAGCTGGTGGACCGTCTGTTCCCGGGCCTGAAGCCGCAGCCCGCCCCGGCACAGGCATCGCCCGCTCCGGCAGCGGCGCCTGGACAGGCACCGGCGGCGGCACCCGCGGCCTGAGCGGCCACGGTGCCACACCGGCTGGTCAGGCCAGCCGGAACACTTCCACCGCCTGGCGCAGCTCCTGCGCCTGGTGATGCAGGCTCTCGGCGGCCGCGGCCGCCTCTTCCACCAGCGCGGCGTTCTGCTGCGTGACCGAATCCATCTCGGCCACCGCGCCACTGACCTGCGCCAGCCCCTGCGACTGCTCGCGCGACGCCACGCTGATATCGCCCATCAGCGCAGCAATACCTTCCACGCGCCGCACCACGTCGTCGATGGCGGTACCGGCCTGCTGCACGGCCTCGTTGCCGCTCTTCAGGTCGGCCACGGTGCGTTCGATCAGCTGCTTGATCTCGCCCGCCGCATTGGCGCTGCGTTGCGCCAGGCTGCGCACTTCGCCCGCCACCACGGCAAAGCCGCGTCCGTGCTCGCCCGCGCGCGCCGCTTCCACGGCGGCATTGAGCGCCAGGATGTTGGTCTGGAACGCGATACCGTCGATCATGCCGATGATGTCCACCACCTGCTGCGCATTGCGATGGATGTCGGACATGGTGCCCACCACGCGTGCCACCGTGCTGCCGCCCGCGCGTGCCGCTTCGGCTGCGCTGCCCACGGCCGCATTGGCGTCGTGCGCGTTGTCGGCGTTCTGCTTCACCGTGACGCTCAGTTCCTCGATGCTGGCCACCGTGCGCTCCAGGCTGCCCGCCTGCGACGCCGTGCGTGACGACAGGTCGGCATTGCCGCTGGCAATCTGGCTGGTGCTACCGGCAATGGCACCCACGCTGCCGCGTACCTTGTCGACGATGCCCGACAAACCCTCTCCCACGCCGTCGATGGCCCGCATCAGTTCGCCGATCTCGTCATTGCGGACGGAATCCAGCCGCGCGGTCAGGTCGCCCGATGCCAGGCGCTCGGCCGCGTCGGCAGCCTGCGCCACCGGCTGGCTGACCATACGGCGCAGCAACCACCAGAACGCCGCGGACACTGCCAGCGCGGCCAGCAGGCCGCCGGCCAGGAAGCGGTTGCGGCTGGCCACGAGTTCATCGCGCAGCGACGCCATCGGCACCGTGCCGGCGATCAGCCACTGCCATTCGGAATAGGTCACGTACGCGGTCAGACGCTCCGTCGGCGCGGCATTGCCGACGGCCACGGTATGCACCATGTCACCATCCTTGGCGGCGATCATGTCGCGCACCCACGGCTTGCCGTCGGCGTCCTTGGCATCGATCTGGACCGTGCCTTCCGCACCCGAGCGGTCCACCATGACCTTGCCCTGGTCGGCGCCCGGCTTGGCGTCGATCACCATGAAATGGCCATCGTCGCCAATCGTCTTGCGGCGGATGCGGTTCTTCAGCGCAGCCAGTTCGGCCTCGACGTTCACGCCCACGTACAGCGCACCGACGATCTTGCCACCCGCGTCGCGCACCGGCTCGTACTTGCTCATGTAGGGCTTGCCGAACAGCCACGCCAGCGACCGGTATGACTTGCCCGAGGCCACAGCCGCATAGGCCGGGCTGGCGCGGTCCAGCAGCGTGCCCACCGCACGCTGTCCGTCCTGCTTCTTGAGCGACGTGGTCACGCGGATGTAATCGTCACCGGTGCGTGCGAACACCGTGGCCACCACGCCGCCGGTATTGGCAAAGAACTTGTCCGGCACCTCGAAGCCGTTGTTCAGCACGAGATCGCCGCTACGGAAGGTGGGCGTGGCCTTGCCGGCCACTTCGACGATCTGGCTGGGGTCTACCGCGTACGGGCCGGGCAGCACGGCGGCAAAGCTCAGCAGAAAGCGGTCGGCTTCCTGCAGCATGGTGTCGTCGAGCTGGGCCACCATCTCGCGCAGGGTCTGGCTTTCGGCGCCGATGGCGTCGCGTGCCTGCGACTCGAGCTGGTGCATGCTGCTGGCGGACAACGCCAGCGAAAAGGCGCCAAAGGCTACGAGCTGGACGGCCAGCACGATCAGCGCGATGCGCGTGCCGATGCTCCAGCCGCCGGCCAGCGCGCGCACGCGGCCCGCCGCAGCCTGCTGGGGCAGGGTAAGGGAGTAAGAAGAAGACAAGGGGCGCTCCGTGGATAACGCCATGCGCCGTCATGACGCATGGGCGACGTCTGCTCTGACGGCAGATCGTCACAACGGGGTTATCGGATGACGAGACAATGCCCTTGAATTCAGGAAATGCTTAATCTAGCCGCCGACGACATATATCACGGCGTGACAGGAAAAACGGGCACCGGCGCGGCCTCTTCGGGGAGCCGCTTTGCCAGTTCATACCGCTGAAAACCCCTCTGCAACCAGTTTCAATACTTGTGCGTTACGCGTCGACCTGGCCCAGCCGCACCACGGTCACGCCGGGCCGCAACTGGCGCAGCGACGGCATCACCAGCACGCAGTTCGGATACGGCGTGCGCACGGCCTCGCCATCGCGCCAGCCGATGACGGTGCCGGCGTCGGCAAACGTCTCCAGCCCCGTGTACGGGCCGGCAAAGCGGAAGTCCATGCTGCTGGCCACCACGGGCTCGGTCACGCGTACCACGCGCTGCGGTGCGGGGTTGGGCAGCAGCCAGCCGGATGGCAGGTCGGCCTCAACGATCACACCGGCATTCAGCAAAAAGCGCGCGGTGCTGTCGCGCGCCACGTCCACGGCCGAACGCTCCCAGTGCTGGCCGCATTCGATCAGCAACGCGTTGCGCGGGCTGGCGGCGTCGCCAAAGCCAGCGTAGTCGCGCATGCGGCGGCCTTCGGGATGGCCTTCGTCGACGATGATGTCGGCGGGTGCTCCCACGGCGCGGGATAGCGCGATGCCCTTGTCGAGCGGCCCCGACACGATCAGCGGCCGGCTTTTCTCATGCATCGAGTGCAGGTCGAGCAGCAGGTCCACCGTGTCGATGACCGGACGCATGGCGCGCGCCCGGCGCAGTTCGGAGGAATCGCGGGACGCGTCGTCCAGCACCGCGGCGGTCCAGACGCGGTTGAAGTCCTGGTCGACAAAGCGTGAGGCATCCGGCTTTGCGGCGTCGAACCTCGCGTAGGCGTCGACGTTAGCAAAGGCCAGCGTCAGCCGGCCACGGCGGGGCCGCAGTCCATGGTCCAGCAATCCGGCCACCGTGATCGCGCCGCAAACTTCGTTGCCGTGCGTCAGTGCATTGATCATCACATGCGGCCCGGACAGGCCGCTGTCGAACGTGTGGACGTAGGCGATGCCCGTGTTGCCGTCGGCATAGGGGCGGATATCGGGAAACTCGACTTCGACCGGGTAGGTGTCGAAGGACGGGGGGCTTTGCGTCATCTGTACTTCCTCTGTGCGTTCCTGGCTTATTCGCGGATATCGGCGGCCTGCACGATCGTGCGGTACTTGGCCGTCTCGCGCTTCACGAAGCTGCCGAACTGCGCCGGATTGGCGGGCTGCACCTCGACACCGGCCTCGGCCAGCTTCTTGCGTACGTCCGGCATGGCCAGTACGGCCTGCATTTCAGTATTCAGCCGATCGATAATTGGCTTAGCCGTAGCACTAGGCGCCATCAATCCGAACCATACTCCCATGTCCACGCCCTTCAGCGCCGGGGTCTCGGCCAGGGCCGGCACGTTCGGCGCCACGGCGGCGCGCTTGGACTCGGTCACGCCATAAGCGCGCACGCGGCCAGCCTGGATATGCGGCAGGGCCGACGACAGCACCATCACCGCCAGGTCGATCTGGCCGCCCAGCAGGTCGGTGGCCATGGCCGAGGCGCCCTTGTACGGCACGTGCGTGATGTTGACCTTCCCCTGCTGCTTGATCAGTTCACCGGCCAGGTTCAGCGGCGTACCCACGCCCGACGACGCATACGACAGCGTGCCCGGCTTGGCGCGCGCCAGCGCGATCAGCTCGCCGGCGTCCTTGGCCGGCAGTTGCAGCTTGCCCACCAGCACCATCGGCTGGGTGCCGACGAAGGTAATTGGCGCCAGGTCCTTCTCGCCGTCGTAACGCACGGCCTGATTGGTCAGGCGCGCAATCGACACCTCGCTGCCCGAACCCATCAGCAGTGTGTAGCCATCGGCCTCGGCCTTGACCACCTTCTGCGCACCGATGGTGCCGCCGGCGCCGCCCAGGTTCTCGATCACCACGCTCTGGCCCAGGCGCTTGCCGAGTTCGGGCGCCACGGTGCGTGCCACCAGGTCGACGCTGCCGCCGGCCGTGTAGCCCACCACCAGCGTGATCGGCTTGGTCGGATAGCCGCCGGCCGCGAAGGCACTGGCGGTGGCGAATGCACAACTGGCAACGGTGGTGGCGGCAAGCACGCGCAGCAGGGTCTTCATGATTTCTCCGGGCAGATTCTGTGAATGTGTTTTCCGGCGATGGTAGAGAGCGCGCACGGATACGGCATGCGGCTTTGGCAACGGCGGTTGCCGTTTCGGCAATGGGCCGAGATGGTGCACGGCAGTGCACCCTGGCGTGCGCCGCGCTAGGTGGAGGCCGCGCCCCAGAACGCCTCGGCCAGCGGACGCATCGACGCGCGCGGCCGATACAGCCGGATATCGAGCCCGAGGTCGGCCGTATCGCCGCCCTGCAGGTCGGCGCGCACCAGCCGCCCCGTGTGCAGGTCGTCGGCAATCAGCCGCGCGGGCAGCCACGCCAGGCCCATCTTCTGGCGCACCATCTCGTGCACCGATTCCGCGAAGTCGCTGATGGCGATGACGTCGAGCTGGCTGGCCAGCTTGCGACGCGCAATCTCCTGGTTGACCATGCGGCCCATGGTCAGCGTCTCGGCGTAGGCAATCATCGGCACCGGTGCCGGGCGCGCGCCGCTCTTGGGCGGCTGCAGCCGGAACTCGGGCCCGCCGCGCGCGGTGGCCGCCGACACGCAGACCAGCCGCTCCACGCCCACCGCGTGGAACTGGTAGTTCGTGTCGTCGAGCATCACGGGCAGGTCGTGCGGGCTGTAGCAGAGCAGGAAGTCGGCGTCGCCCTCGGTGAACATTTCCAGCGCGTCGTGCGTGGAGTGCGTGGACAGCCGCGTGCGGAATCCCGCGCCCACCGGATCGTCGCGCAACGCGTGGCGCAGGCCGGCCAGCCACGCCGGCACCATGGATCGCGCCAGCGTCTTGCCGGTGGCGATGGTGATGGTGCTGGCGTCCGCTCGATGCGCGGCGCGCAGCGCGACACGCGTTTCCTCCAGCGTGCGCAGCGCGGTCTGCGCAGCCTCCAGGAACTGCCGTCCCTCGTGGGTGAGCCGCACGGGAAACACGCTGCGGTCGATCAGCGGCGCGCCGGCCCAGACTTCCAGCGCCTGCATGCGACGCCCGAACGCTGGCGGCGTGACATTGCGCAGCTCGGCGGCACGCGCGAGACTGCCGGCCTGCGCCAGGCAGACGAAATCTTCGAGCCAACGGATATGCATGGGGACGCCGGAAAGTGTTGGCGCATTGTAACGTCGGCCGCCTCGGTTAGAATTTTCGCCATGCCATCCTCCAAGCGCGGCGCCAGCCCGTCACCCTCCGCCACCGCCGCGCCCGATGCCACCTCGCCGGGCCGCGCTGCCTATCCCGAATTCACGATCGACGAACTGGCGCGCGCGGCCGACACCACGGTGCGAAACATCCGCTCGTACCAGGATCGCGGCCTGATCGATCCGCCCGAGCGGCGCGGTCGCGTGGGCATTTACACGCAGACGCACCTGGGCCGGCTGCGGCTGATCCACCATCTGCTGGCGCGCGGCTATACGCTCGCCAACATCATGGAGCTGCTCAAGGCCATCGTCGAAGGCCACGACCTGCGCTCGATCCTGGGGTTGGAAACCGCGATCAGCAGCCCGTGGAACAGCGAGGCGCCACGCCACTATTCGTACCTGGCACTGGCGAGGCTGTTCGGTCGCGCGATCTCGCGGCCGGCGCTGGCCAGGGCCATCGCGCTGGGCCTGCTGGAACCGGATGGCTTTGGCTATGTGGCGCGCAGCCCGCGCGCGCTGGCAGCCGGTGCCGAAATGGCGCGCGCCGGATTTCCGCTCGAAGACGTGCTCGACATCATCGACCACGCACGCGGCCACTTCCAGGCCGTATCGGATCGTATCGTCGCGATGGTGGTGCGTGAACTGGACCGCTTTGGCGAAGGGCAACTGCCGCCGCCGTCCGAAGTGCCGCGCATCGTCGATGTGCTGTGGCGCATTCGTCCGCTGGCGCTGGTGGCGCTGGAAACCGAGATGATGCGCGCGCTGGAAATCTCCGCGAACAAGTACCTGGGGGACCGCGTGGCCGCCATTCTCGAACACCTGAACGACGCGCCACACGACCAGTAAGTCAGAGCGCTACGCCGCGCCCCGGATCGACGGCGCGCGCGTGCTGGCGCCGGCCCGCACCGCCGTCTCCTCGATCTCGGCAATCAGCGGCATGATGCGCTGCAACTCCGCCCGGTTGTCCTCGTCCCACGGATGGAAGCCGGGCCGGAAATAGTCGAGCCATTCCGGAATCATCTTGCGCAGCACGCCGGGCGATCCCCACAGGAAGTTCACCACGCGTCCGAATCCGAACAGCTTGTTGCGGCACGTCTTATCGGCCATCACCAGCCGCACGTGGAACACGAACACCAGCGCCCAGAACGTCAGCGTCGTCGTGAGCATCGTGAACGTGCGCAGCAGGTAGCGGTACGGCCCCGGCTTCATCACCGTGTTCCATACGTCGTAGGCTACGGCCTTGTGCTCGGTTTCCTCCAGCGCGTGCCACGTCCACACCTGGCGATAGCCGGGCTCCGACTCGCCCATGTGGCGCGGATCGGAGAGCATGCCGCCCGCCAGCATTGCCGTGTAGTGTTCGAGCGCGATGGTGTGCGCGAGCTGCCATGACTGCGGCAGGACCTTGCGCAGCAGGTTCAGCAGCAGGGCCACCGCGTTGTCGAGCCGCGACGCGGGCAGGCCGACGTCGTCGAGCAGGCGGTTGTAGAGGATGTGCTCGCGCGTGTGCATCGCTTCCTGCCCGATAAAGCCGGCCACGGCCTGTTTCAGTTCGGGATCGGTCACGCGGTCGCGATAGTTGCGCACGCTGTCCATGAAGAAGCGCTCGCCGGCCGGAAAGAAGATCGACAGCGCGTTGATGAAGTGGGTTACGTGCTGCCCGCGCTCATGCCAGTCGCAGATGCGTTCCGGCGGAAGATGGGGGTGCACGTCGCGGCGGACAGGCATCATGATGCGAACTCCTGTTTCTGGATGTCGGGCGCCGCGCGGGCGCCGTCGAGAAAGCGCAGCAGGTCGACCGCCACGCGTTGCGGGTCTTCCTCCATCGGCACATGACCCAGGCCCGCATAGCGGTGCAGCGTCACGTCGGGCAACCGTGCCGCGAACTCGGCGGCATGCGCGGGCGGAATCCAGCGGTCGCGGTCGCCCCACAGCACCAGCGTGGGTAGGCGCACGCCGCGCAGCCGCTCGGTATCGAGCTGATCGAAATCGAGCTTGGGCACCATGCGGCCCACCGCTTCGCGGCTGCCTGCCGCGTAGAAGAAATCGACGTAGCGGCGGAACGTGGCCTCGGGCACGCGCGTCGCATCGCCATACACGTCGCGCGTGGCCGCGCGGATGATCCATTCCGGCAGCAGCCACGGCGCCGACCAGCGCACCATGGCGTGACGGAACAGGTCGATGTAGATGGGCAGCTTCATCGGAAAGCCGGCCGCGTCGATCAGCACCAGCCGGTTCACCAGCGACTGCCGGCGCGCGGCAAGGTCCCACGCAATCAGTCCACCCAGCGAATTGCCGATGAACGTGGCGCGCGACAGGTTCAGCGCGGCCAGGAAGCCGTCGATGAAGTGGCGATACACGTCGACGTCCATCGTCACGATGCGGCCACGCGCATCGCGCAGCGGGCCGGTCAGACCGAACGGCGCGAGGTCGAGCCGTATCACGCGATAGCGCTGGCGCAGCGCCGGCATCAGCCCTTCCCACGTATGCAGCGACGCGCCGAAGCCGTGAATCAGCACCAGCGGCTCGCCTTCGGGCACGCCTTCCTCGGTGTAGTGGACAAGCGCGCCCATCACCTGGATCCAGCGCGATGCCGGCAGCGCGTAGCGCATTGCCAGCCTGTCGCGCGACAGGCTGAACAGGCCCACGCGTCCCTGGCCAAACCAGCGCGTGAACGTACCGGGCGGCGCTTGCAGTGCCGCTTCGCGTGGCAGCGCGGCGCGGCTCATGCACGTTCTCCGCCGCGCGCCGGTGCAGTGGCGGTATCGGTCACCAGTTGCTTGCGCTTGCGTCGCGCCTCGCGCACCACCAGCGACTGGTACGCGGCCGGCAGCAGCCGCGCCATGGCATCGGCGGCAACGGCATCGGGGCCAACCAGCACGCGGCGCTTGTTGGCGCGCACGCCGTCCAGAATCACGCGCGCGGCCTTGTCGGCGGACGTGATGAAGAACTTCTCGAATTCCTCTCGTCCTTGCTGCGCGTCACGCACCAACAGCCCGTTCACGCTCGGTGATACGCGGCTGGCACGCGCGATGTTGGTCTTGATGCCGCCCGGGTGCACCGTGGTGGCCGACACGCCGCAGTCCATCAGGTCCAGCTCCTGCCGCAGTGCTTCGGTGAAGCCACGCACCGCGTACTTGCTGGCGTTGTACGCGCCCATGCCCGGTTGCGCGAACAGGCCGAACACGCTCGACGTGTTCACCACGTGTCCTTCGCCGCTGGCCTTCAGGTGTGGCAAGAACGCCTTGGTACCGTGCACCACGCCCCAGAAGTTGATGCCGATGATCCATTCCAGATCGTCGTAGCTCATGCCGTCGACCGTGCTCGACAACGCCACGCCGGCGTTGTTGAAGATCAGGTTCACGCGGTGGTGATCGCGCGCCACCGCATCGGCCCACGCATGCACTGCCGCGCGGTCGGACACGTCGACGTGCGCAGCGGTCGAGCGCACGCCAGGCGCGGCGCGCTGCACGTCAGACAGCGTCTGCACGAGACCCACATCGTTGCAATCGGACAGCGCCACGTGACAGCCCGCCTGCGCGAGCTGAATCGCCAGGCAGCGGCCCATGCCCGAACCCGCGCCCGTGATGGCGGCAACCTTGTCGCGAAAATCCTTCATGCTCGTCTCCTCTGGTTTTTCTGGGTGCCGGTGTGACTCACGCACTGACCGTATCGGCCGACGCGGCTTCCGCCGGTGGCGCGACGCTTGCCTGGCGCACGGGCCAGCGTTCGTAGTCGCACATGCGGAAGGTCTGCGTGGCGCGGCGGAACTGGAACGTGAAGCCGGGCCACAGCGTGGTGTTCTTGTTGTTGCGCGGATCGATGTACCAGCTCGCGCAGCCGCCTGCCGCCCAGATCGCACCGCCGAGCTTTTGCTGGATGCCGCGATTGAACGCAGCCTGCACGGGCGGACGCACGTCCACGGCCTGCACGCGTTCGCGACGCATCTGCCGCAGTGCATCGAGCACGTAGTTCACCTGCGACTCGATCATGAAGACCATCGAGCTATGGCCCAGCCCGGTGTTGGGGCCGACGATCAGGAACAAGTTTGGAAAGCCCGCCACCGTGGTGCCCAGGTACGCCTCGGCGCCATCGCGCCATGCGTCGAGCAGATCGCGTCCGTCGCGGCCGACGATTACGCCGCGCGGCAGCGGATCGGTGGCATGAAAACCGGTGCCGAGGATGATGGCGTCGGCAGGGCGGCGCTGGCCGTCGCGCAGTACCACTGCATCGGGCTCTACGTGATCGATGCCCGCGGTCACCACGTCGACATTGCTGCGTGACAGGGCAGGGTAGTAGTCGTTGGAGATCAGCACGCGCTTGCAGCCGATGGTGTAGTCAGGCGTCAGCGTCTGGCGCAACGCGGCGTCGCGCACCTGCTTCTTCAGATGGCGGCGCGCCACGCTCTCGACGGCCTTCATCAACTTGGGGTGAACCACAAAGCCGAGCACGCGCGATTCGAGCATCCAGTACAGGCCCGCGCGCATCAGCGTCTGCGTGAATGGCAGGTGGCGGAACAGCCAGCGCTCGGCGCGCGTCACGCGGCGATCGGGCTTGGGCATGATCCACGGCGGCGTGCGCTGGTAGAGATCGAGCTGTGCCACCTGCGGCGCAATCTGCGGCACGAACTGGATGGCACTGGCGCCGGTGCCGATAACCGCCACCCGCTTGCCGGCCAGCGGATAGTCATGGCGCCATTGCTGCGAATGGAACACGGTGCCGGCAAACGTATCGAGCCCTGCAATATCGGGAATCGATGGCCGGCTCAGCCCACCCATGCCCGACACCAGCACGCGAGCACGCACGCGGCGGCCATCGCGCATGCGCAGGCGCCACAACGCGGCCGGCGCATCCCATTCGGCGCGTTCGAGTTCGTGGCCCAGGCGCAGGTGCCCGCGCAGGTCGAAGCGGTCGGTGCAGTGTTCGAGGTAGCGGCGGATCTCGGGCTGCGTGGAGAACATGCGCGACCAGTCCGGATTCGGTGCGAACGAAAACGAGTACAGGTGCGATTGCACGTCGCAGGCGCAGCCGGGGTAATGGTTGTCGCGCCATGTGCCGCCGATGGCGTCGGCGCGCTCGAAGACCAGGAAGTCATCCATGCCCGCCTGCTTGAGCCGGATAGCCATGCCAAGCCCGGCAAAGCCGCTGCCGATGATGGCGATATCGCAGGCCTGCTCAGGTTCGACTGCGCGCTGCGCAAGCAGTGTCTCGGGTGCGTTCATGAGGGCGCTTTCGGTGCGGCGCCTGGACGCATCGCGGCACCCTTCGGAGGCGCTGGCGAGTCGTCGTTGACACCGTTTATTGTGACATCGAGTGATGTCATCCTAGGCACCGGTGTTGGGCCGGTCAATGTGACGGATTGAAGAATTGCTCTATTTTTGGCCCATTTCCAGCGCAGTAGGCGTCACATGAAACAGCGCGTCCGCCGACGGAAGTGCGCCGGCCATGGCAGTCGGTCGTGCGTTTGAAACCGCTGTGCCGGACCAAAATATTTTCGAAGGCTTCGGCAGAATCGCAACGCCGCCACAGAGCGGATCGCGACAGCACAAGACTCGGAGACACGATGCCCACATCTGACCTTGCCGCACCCACGCCCAACCCGTCCCGCAGGCAGTTTCTCAAGGTCGGCGCGGGGTTCTCTGCGGCCATCGCCTGCTCGGCACTGCTGCCTGGCCTGACCGGCTGCACGCCCGCCGACACGCCGCCGCAGACCGGCCTGTCATTCCTGCGGCCCGCCGACGTGGCGCTGTTTCGCGCGCTGCTGCCGGCCGTGGCCATCGACCTGCAGCAACTGGACGGCGCCGCGCGCGGCAAGCGCATCGACGCGGCCGTGAAGAACATCGACGGGACGATTGCCGCCATGGACCAGAACGGCCGCGACGAACTGCGCAAGCTGCTGGACCTGCTTTCCAGCACGCCGCTGCGCTGGGCGCTGGCCGGCGTGCGCTCATCGTGGGACCAAGCCACGCCGGAACAGGTAGGCGCCTTCCTGGCGCGTTGGCGCGCCAGCCGCTTCGCCACGCTCAATGCCGGTGGCGTGGTGCTGGTGAAGCTGGTCAGCGTGGCCTATTTCGTATTGCCTGACGCCTGGGCCGCCAGCGGCTATCCCGGTCCCAATCCCGCGATCTATCGCGCCCTGCACAGCTAGCCCGCCGCCATCATGCCAATCGACGATATCTACAGCGCCGGCATCGCGTCCGGATGGAAAGTGCTGGACGCCGCCACCTTTGCCGCATCGCGCACTCTCGACGCCGACGTCGCCATCGTGGGCAGCGGTGCGGGCGGCGGCATCGCAGCCGAGATCCTGAGCCATGCCGGTCTCAACGTGCTGCTGCTGGAAGAGGGCGGCCTGCATACGTCCGACAGCTTCCGCGACATGGACGAGGCGCGCGCCTATCGCGAGCTGTACCAGGAGGCCGCCGCGCGTGCCACATCGGATGGCGCGATCTCGATCCTGCAAGGCCGCTCGGTGGGCGGCAGCACCACGGTCAACTGGTCGTCGAGCTTTCGCACGCCGCCGCAGACGCTCGCGCACTGGGCCGCCGAACACGCGGTAACCGGGCACAGCCAGGCCGACATGGCGCCGTGGTTCGCGCAGATCGAGGCACGCCTGGGCATGGCGCCGTGGGCCATGGACGCCAATCCGAACAACGCCGTGCTGCGGCGCGGATGCCAGGCGCTGGGCTGGGAATGGCACGTGATACCGCGCAACGTGAAGGGCTGCTGGAATTCGGGCTATTGCGGGCTGGGCTGCCCGGTCAACGCCAAGCAGTCGATGCTGGTGTCGACGATTCCCAACGCGCTGGCCCATGGCGCCACGCTGGTGCATCGGCTGCGCGTGCGGTCCATCGACCACGACGGCAATCGCGTGCACGGCCTGACCGCCGAGGCGCTGGGCCACGACGGCTACACGGCCACCGGCATCGGCGTGACGGTCCGTGCCAGGTACGTCATTGCCGCGGGGGGCGCGATCAATACGCCGGCGCTGCTGCTGCGGTCCCGCGTGCCCGACCCGCACGAGCGCATCGGCCAACGCACCTTTATTCATCCGGTGAATTTAATCATCGCCGAAATGCAGGAACAAATTGATCCGTATTATGGCGCACCGCAATCAGTGGCTTCCGATCATTTCCAGTGGCGCGACGGCGCCACCGGCCCGATGGGCTACAAGCTCGAAGTGCCGCCGATGTTCCCCGGCATCAGCGCCGGCGTGTTCAACAGCTTGGGCGAAGACCTGCGGCGCCAGATGGCAGCGTTGCCCAATACCAACGCCATGCTGGCCTTGCTGCGCGACGGCTTTGTCGCCGACAGTCCCGGCGGCCGTGTAAGGATTGCAAAGGATGGCAGCCCGATCCTGGACTACGAAGTGAGCGACTACGTATGGGATGGGGTCCGCCGCGCCTACCTGAGCATGGCTGAGGCACAGTTCGCGGCGGGTGCGCGGCGCGTGCGGCCCGCCCACCTGGATGGCACGAACTACACGAGCTGGGCGCAGGCCCGCGATGGCATCGGCAGCCTGCCCTTGAAGAAATTCCGCGCGTTGCTGTTCACGGCCCATTTGATGGGCGGCTGCGCAATGAGCGATGATCCAAAGCGGGGCGTGGTGGACAGTACCGGCCGCCATCACCATCTGGCCGGCCTGTCCGTGCTCGACGGCTCGGTGTTTCCTACCAGCATCGGGGCCAATCCCCAGTTGTCAGTCTTCGCGTTGACGGCGCAAAATGCCTCGGCGTTGCAAAAGACCATCATGGCGTGATGCGAAGTTTGCCAGGCGGAATCAGGCGGAATGAGGGCTTGCAATTTAGAGTAAGTCTTCGAAAAATGGTCTTGTGAAACACTCGGAGCGCTGGATAGGCTCCCTACAACCGTTTCAAGCATCCGTATGCCGTTAGAACGCGGAGCGGGCGGTCGTGGATTTGTAGTACTTATTTTGCAGGGGTCCACAGCGGTTTTTCAGCGAGAGACGCCCCATGAAGACCGGGAAAACTACGGCAGGAGATACCAAGGCCCGTATCCTCGATGCAACCGAGAAGCTGTTCATCGAGGTGGGCTATGAAGCGACGTCGCTCAGGCAGGTTACGTCCCGCGCGATCGTCAATCTGGCTGCCGTCAACTATCACTTCCGCAGCAAGGAAATCATGATGCAGTCGGTGCTGGGCCGCCGGCTGGATCCCTTGAACACGCGGCGGCTTGCATTGCTGGATGCCTGCGAGTCTCGCTGGCCCGGCAACGCCATCCGTTGCGAACACGTGATGGGGGCGCTGTTCGTGCCCGCATTGCAGATGGCCCGCGAACCCGAAATTGGCGGCCCATCATTCCTGCGCCTGCTCGGGCGGGTGTATTCCGATACCTCTCCATTCATCCAGACCTGGCTGATGGGCCATTACGCGCCCGTGTTCGGCCGCTTCTTCGATGCCTTTGCACGCGCGCTGCCCGATGTGCCACGCCAGGAACTGGGTTGGCGCCTGCATTTCGCACTCAAGGCGCTGGCTGGCGTGCTGGCCGGCGACGAACTCGGCAACCTGATGCCGGCGTTCACGCAGGGCAAGCGCATGAGCGACGCACAGGTGCTGGCGCAACTGACGTCGATGGTGGTGGCGGCGCTCAAGGCCCCATCGCCCGCGACGCAGGAGCTTGGCGCGCTGCAGGAAGTATTCGAGATTGGCGAGGCCCAGCACGCCGACGAACAGGCCCAGATCGCGGCGATGGCCGTCACCGCCGACAACGAAGCCCAGGAACTTGCCGCGGCCACCGCCGCGGCGATGAACCGCGCGCGGCGCAGCACCCGGCCCGCGCGCAGTGAAGTCGCTACGCGTCCGCCCACCGCCAGCATGGCCGTCCGGCGCGAGCATTGCGCCACCTTCCCCAGCAACCCTCTCGACGACTGGATGCGCACCCGCCCCAGGACATAGCGGCACGCCGTCGCGGTCTCCACCGAGGCCGCGACGCACGCTGCTGCGAGCCGCGACGGCAATCGTCGCCTTCACCATCAGCCTGTTGATCACCACGCCTGCACGCGCGGTGTGACCCGCTGTGCGCCGCGTTTGACGTGCGCCCCGACCTGTCGTGCTCCACACGGCCGGAAGGACCCCGTTTTGCCTGAACAAGAACAACACCGGAGACACGCAATGAAGCAGATGTTGGTCATCGCCGCGTTCGGCGGCAGCCTCGGATTGCTGGCCGCGCCGCCGGGCAGCCTGCTCGAAGCGCATGCGCAGGGCGCACCATCACCGGCCGCCGCAGCCACCCGCGCCCCCACACCCTACGACGGCTTGCCCACCACGCAGCAGATCGCGTTGCTGGGCAAGCAGACCGCCAGCGGCGAACTCGCGTCGCTGCCCGACGCGCAGGTGCTGGCCGTATTCGACGCACTGCAACCCGAGGCATTGCTCACGTGGGCGCGCCAGGAAATCAACCGCTATCCCGAATACGAATACTGGATGACGCGGCAAGAGCGCCTGAACGGCCAATGGCAGGACAAGCCCGCGCGCATGATGATCCGCTACCGCCATCTGCCGCGACAGCTCTATGCCAAGTGGTTGCCCAACGGCGCGCAGGCCGGTCAGGAAATCATCTACGACGAGACCAAACGCAAGGAGGAGATGTACGGCCACCTGGGCGGTCTCATGGGCTTCACGTCGATCTGGACGTCGATCGACGGCACGCTGGCCAAATCGCAATCGAATCACACCGTGCGCGACCTCGGCTTCCAGTTCGTGCTGTCGATGCTGGAGCGCGACGCGAAGACACTGCGCGCCGCCGGCCTGCCCGAGAAATACACGCGCGCGGAAGTCGTGCAGGAGCATG
This sequence comes from Cupriavidus pauculus, assembly GCF_022179805.1. Classification (GTDB taxonomy): domain Bacteria; phylum Pseudomonadota; class Gammaproteobacteria; order Burkholderiales; family Burkholderiaceae; genus Cupriavidus; species Cupriavidus pauculus_E. The sequence goes on from NZ_BPUO01000007.1 coordinate 383,159, forward strand.
GCGTGCGCATGGTGGCCCTGACATGGGAGCTGCCCGAGGGCGCGCCCAAGTACTACGCGAAGAAGGTGCAGCTGATGTTCGACCTCAAGCAGCCATGGCCGCGCGCGGAAACAGCGTGGGACGCCGACGGCTTCATGGTCGAGAAGATCGTCTTCGAGAAGGCCGTGAAGAAGTCGTTCGATGCATCGGCATTCGATCCCACCAACAGCGAATACAAATTCTGAAGTGGCCGACCCAGGCGCCGAGCCCCGTTTGAATTCGTGCGCACATGCTTGTGCACGCAGTTTGAACACGGGCGCGAGGCGCTTGGCTGACAACGGCAGGCGGCGCAGCAGCGATGTTTGGAACGAGCGCTCTATTGCGCGCAGACGCTTGAAACGCGAGATTCCGACCACCGTGCGACACCTTGGGCTCTAGCCGGTGCGCCGTCATAAGAACGAGGAGACAACCATGCAACAGTCGAACCTTCGACGCACCTTTTTTGCCTTGGCTGGGGTAAGCCTGACACTCGCGCTGTCCGCCTGCGGCGGCGACGACGGAGACCCCGGCGGTTCCACGCCGCAAGCGGCTGCACAGCAGTGCGGCACCAATGGCACGTGCACACCGTCAGGCCCCACAGTGAACCAGCCCGTGGCCGCCATTTGCCCGGCCGTGCTCGACTACAACACCACGTACACGGGCGGCTCGGGCGCGGGCGAGTTCCTGAAGATCCAGCTCGACAGCAAGCAGGGCACCTATCGCATCCAGATCCTGGAATCGGCCGTGCCCAAGGAAGTGAACACGGTGTCGCCGACGCGCGCCGGTGTCACGCTGACCGGCACGATGAGCCATCCGACCAAGCCGCTGCCCACCGAGGCGCAGAACAACTGCGCATACGAGCTGAAGACCGTGTCCGCATCCGATGGCAAGTCGCAGGCCATCATCGATCCCGCCAATCCGCCGATCCTGTTCGTCGGCAACGGCGTGGCCGGTGGCGGCATTCCGGGCGCAACCATCGCGTACAACAATCCCGACCTGTTCGGCCTGGGCGTGATTCCGCCGCGCACGTTCCCGATGTATCCGGTGCTGGCCTTTGCCGAGACCGAGACCAGCTTCGCCAAGGTGGCGGGCAGCTACAACATGCTCGGTTATCACTTGGTGCCATCGAGCGGCGAGCTGATCAACGGCACCAACTACGCGCCGGCCGTGGCCAGCACCGTCGAGACGCTGAACGCCGATGGCACCTGCACGGCCGCGTCGGGCACCTGCAAGACCACGGGTCAGCCGTGGAAGCTGCGCACGGGCACCGATGGTGCGTTCGAAAGCGCCAACGACAACGAGATGCAGCCGTATCCGTACTTCTACAAGACGGCGCTGCTGCAGGACAACTACAGCCGGGCCCGTGGCGTGCTGATCGTTGGCAAGCTCGAAGGCAAGCTGGTGCCGCTGCTGGTGCGCGTGGGCTTTGCCGAGATCGACCTGAACCCGCTGGACTTCAAGCTGCGCGTGGATGACGAGTCGGGCATCGCGCTGCTGTCGCCCACCACCGCCACCAGCGCGGCGTCGCTCAAGGGCGGCTACATCGGCTCGGGCAGCGACTTCCGCTACGTGGCGTCGTCGCTGCACGACAACGTAGGCGCGTGGCTCGATCCGCAAGACCCGTCGCTCACGCCGATCGGTGGCTTCCAGATGGATCTCACGCAGGCCACGCAGCCGGGCCTGGTGACCACCGTCGACAACAGCGGCATCACCGGATCGCTGATCACCACGGGCCCCGTGTATGCGCATCTTTTCGGCCCCGACGCCAACCCGACCTTCCGCGTTAGCGCGGTGGCCGGCCGCTAGCACGAGTCACGCGTCACGCCTGGTGCGTGACGCCACCGCGCACAGAACCCTGCCTCACACATAAGAAAGTACCAAGGAGACTCCACATGCAACAGCTGCCGCAATCGCTTGCCTCGCACGCCGCCGGCGCCCCCGTCGAACGACGGTCATGGGCGCCACGCCTGGCGCTGGCCCTGGTCACCACCACTCTGCTGGCCGCTTGCGGCGGCGGGGGTGGCGATGGCGGCGGCACGTCCACGCCGGCAGCGGTCACGCCCCGGCTGTGCCCGTCGTCAGTCGATTACACGACGCCGTACATCGGCGGCACCGGCTCGGGCGAACTGGTCAAGGTACAGATCGATACCAGCAAGATGACCTGGGCCGTGACCTTCCTTGATTCATCGGTGCCGCGCACCACGGGCACGGTATCGCCCACGCGCTCGGATCCCACCGACGGCAAGAACGTGATGACCGGTGCGTTGGTCCAGGAAACCGGCCTGCCGACCCAGAAGCTGAACCAGTGCGCGTTCGTGCTGCAGGGCGCGAGCCTGGACCCGGCACGCCCCGCAAAGCTGTTCCTGGGCGAAGGCGTGATGGGCGGCACCATCCCCGGCGCGCGCATCCAGTTCAACGGGCTGCTGGGCGCGGGCGCGGTGCCTGACACCACGTTCCCGTACTTCCAGTTCATCGGCTTTGCGCAGACCGAGACCGACCTGGGCAAGATCGCGGGCATCTACAACGGTTCGGGCTTCCACGAAATCCCGTCGAAGAACTTCGCGCAAGTGGCGCAGGACTACCGGATGTCGCTGGCGGCCGACGGTTCGTTCAGCGTGTGCGACAACAAGGCCGGCGGCGCATGCAAGCAGAAGGGCAACAAGTTCGCGCCGCAGTCAAACGGCACCTTGCTGTCGACGAACTATGAAGGCGAACAGGCGCCGACGCTGGGCAATGTGATAGGACGCGCCTACCTGATCGTGGGCAAGCTGCGCGGGCAACTGGTGCCGGTGATGATCCGCGTGGGCTATGCCAGCGCGGACAAGCTGCCGCTGGGGGCCGACGATGAGATCGGCATCGGCATGATGGCACCGGCAGTCTCCGCCGTGCAGGGCAGCGTGAACGGCGAGTACATCGGCGTAGACAGCAACTTCGACTACAAGACCACCGCACTGGTGGCCGCTGACGCCGCCATGCTCGACCCGTTCCACGCCTCGGATGCCACGCGCGCGATTGCGCTGAAGCTCGACTTCTCGCAGACCACGGCAGGCGTGGTCACCACCACACGCAAGGAGGGCACCGCCGGCATCACCGGCAAGCTGATGTTCACCGGCGGCGTGTTCGGATTCCTGGAAAGCCGCAACGGCAGCCCGTACTTCACGATCGGCGCCTTCGTCGAATAACGGCAGGAGACATTGACGATGCATCATTCCTACATCCGCCGTACCTGGAAGCCGCTGCTGGCGCTGGCCGCCGTTGTTGCCACCTGCCTGGCCATGCCCGCGCATGCGCAGAAGGCGGGCGACAACGTGGTGTCAGCCGGCTGGTTCCATATCCAGACGTTTGGCACCAGCGGGCCGCTGACCACCAACGTGGTCGACGTGCCGATCAACTATCCGCTGGGCCTGCCGTCATCGTTCTCGGCGCCGGGCAGCGGCCTGTCGACGTCGAATGCCGATACGCTGGGCCTGACGTTCAGCCACTTCGTGACCGATCACATCGCGATCACCGGCGTGGGCGGCATTCCGCCAACGTTCAAGATCTACGGCCACGGCGAGCTGATTCCGCCCGGCCCGGCCGGCGCGCTCGGGCACCAGAGCCTGGGTGATCCGTCGCTGAATCCGATCATCACGCGCGCACGCCAGTGGAGCCCGGCCGCCATGGTGCAGTACCACTTCCGCTCGCCGGGCGTATCGTTTCGGCCGTTCGTGGGCGTGGGGGTGTCCTACAACTTCTTCACCGACATCAAGGTCAATCCGGCGTTTGCGGAATCGGTGAACAACAACCTCGGCGCCATCCTCGCGGCCGGGGCGGGCATCCCGGGGCCGACCTCGGTCAGCGCCGACGCGTCATCGTCGTGGGCACCGATCTTCAATATCGGCGGCACGTACAACTTCAACGAGCATTGGGGCGTGACCGGTGCGGTGACCTACATTCCGCTGAAGTCGGAGTCGACGATGACCATCAAGGCGTCGGATGGCACGGTGCTGTCGACGTCAAAGACCACGCTGCGTCCGAATCCGATCGTGTTCTTTTTGGCAGCGACGTACAAGTTTTAACCTTGCCCGATGTTTTCTCCCCTCTCCCTCCGGGAGAGGGGCGGGGGGAGGGCAGGCCTATCCATCACCACACGCACCCAGCAGTACCAAAAAAGACAAAAACGGCGAAGCTCAAAAGGCTTCGCCGTTTTCGTGAGTGGCCGCAGTTTGAGCCGCTGGCCCTCTCCCCCAACCCGTCTCCCGCGAAGCGGGAGACGGGAGCACACCAGGGGTTATTGCGTCGTCTGAGGAGTCGTCTGCGGCGCTGCCTGCGCCACGGCTCCCGTTTCCTTCAACCCGCCACCGAGCGCGCGATACAGATCGATCGCATTGGTCAGGCGCAACTGACGTGCCTGCACCAGTGCCTGCTCCGCCGAGAACAGCTGGCGTTGAGCGTCCAGTTCATCGAGATAGCTCGACACGCCGCTGCGGAAGCGCAGGCGCGACAGCTCGTAACGCGCGGCTTCGGCGTTGCGCTGCTGCTCCTGGCCGGCCACCTGCTCTTCGAGCGTGCCGCGCGCCACCAGGGCGTCGGCCACTTCGGCAAACGCGGTCTGGATGGTCTTCTCGTAGTTGGCCACCTGGATGTTCTTGCGCACGTTGGCCAGGTCCAGGTTCGACAGGTTGCGGCCATAGTCGAAGATCGGCAGCACCAGTTGCGGCGAGAACGACCACACGCCTGCACCGTTGTCGAACAGGTTCGTGAACGACGTGCTGATGTTGCCTGCGCTGGCCGTCATCGTGATGCGCGGGAAGAACGCCGCGCGAGCCGCGCCGATGTTCGCGTTAGCGGACAGCAGCGCCTGTTCGGCCTGGCGAATGTCCGGACGTTGCGTCAGCAGCTCCGAGGGCAGGCCCTCGGGAATGTCGCTGATGATGCGTTCGTCGGACAGGCGCATCGGCGCCGGCAGGTCCTTGATCTCGGCAATCGGCTTGCCCACCAGCACTTCGAGCGCGTTCTGCGCCTGCGCGCGCTGACGCGCGAGCTGGGCGGCGGACACACGGGCCTGGGCTACCAGCGATTCGTTGTCGCGCAGGTCCAGCGCCGACGTAGCACCCGCATCGAAGCGCTTCTTCGACAGCTCGTACGTGCTCTGGCGCGTTTCCAGCGTTTCGCGTGCCAGGTCGTACTGCTCGGCGGCGGCGCGTTCGGCCAGATACGACTTGGCCACTTCGGACACCAGCGAGATGTACGCGGCGCGATGTGCCTCCTCGGTGGAAAAGTACTGCGCCAGCGCGGCGTTCGACAGGCTGCGCACGCGGCCGAAGAAATCCAGCTCCCACTGCGTCACCGACAGGCCCACCTGGTAGATGTTGCCCGTGAATGACTGGCTCACGCCCGACGTGGTGCCCGAGAAGCGGCCGCGCTGAAAGCTCGCGTTGCCGTTCAGTGTCGGCAGCAGGTCGGCGCGCTGGATCTGGTACTGCGCGCGCGCTTCCTCGATGCGCAGCGCGGCCGTGCGCAGGTCGCGGTTGTTCTCCAGCGACGTGGCGATCAGCATCTGCAGGCGCGGATCGGTGAAGAACTCGCGCCAGCCGATATCGGTGGCACGGCGCGTTTCACCGGTCTTCACCTCTGCCGTGGCGTAGCCGTCCGGCGCGGCCGGGTAGCTGCCCGCCACAGGGGCGGCAGGGCGGTCATAGTGCGGCGCCAGCGTGCAGCCGCTCATCACCCCGGCCACCAGCAGCAATGTGGTCAAAGTCTTGGTCATTGTCAGATTTCCTTGTGGCTTTCCAGACGCGCCTGTTCACGCTCGCGTTGGGCGTCGCTGCCCTTGAAGCGGCTGCGCACCACCACGAAGAACACCGGCACCAGGAAGATCGCCAGCACCGTTGCCGTGATCATGCCGCCCATCACGCCAGTACCAATCGCGCGCTGGCTACCCGAGCCCGCACCCGTGGAGATGGCCAGCGGCAGCACGCCCAGGATGAACGCCATCGACGTCATCAGGATCGGTCGGAACCGCAGGTGCACCGCTTCCAGCGTGGCGTCCACCAGGCTGCGGCCCTGCGCCTGCAGGTCCTTGGCGAATTCCACGATCAGGATGGCGTTCTTGGCCGACAGACCAATGGTCGCGATCAGGCCCACCTTGAAGTACACGTCGTTAGGCATGCCGCGCAGCGTCACGCCCAGCAGCGCGCCAATCACGCCCAGCGGCACCACCAGCAGCACCGACACCGGGATCGACCAGCTCTCGTAGAGTGCGGCCAGACACAGGAACACGATGATCAGCGACAGCGTGTACAGGATCGGCTCCTGCGATCCGGCCAGACGTTCTTCGTACGACTGACCCGACCACTCGAAGCCGAAGCCCGGCGGCAGCTTGGCGAAGTTCTCTTCCATCACGCGCATGGCTTCACCGGTCGACTTGCCCGGCGCGGCCTGGCCCGCCAGCTTGACCGCCGGCATGCCGTTGTAGCGCTCCAGACGCGGCGAACCCATGATCCACTGCGACGTGGAGAACGCCGAGAACGCCACCATGTCGCCGTTGGCATTGCGCACGCGCAGCTTGCCGAGGTCGTCAGGCAACTGGCGATCCGCACCGTCCGCCTGCACGATCACGCGACGCACGCGGCCTTCGTAGATGAAGTCATTCACGTACGACGAGCCAAAGGCGATCGACAGCGTGGCATTGATGTCCGCCACCGTCACGCCCAGCGCACGCGCCTTCTCGCGATCGATGTCGATACGAAGCTGCGGTGCATCTTCCTGGCCTTCCGGACGCACACCCACCAGCGCCGGCGACTTCGCAGCCATGCCAAGCATCATGTTGCGCGCTTCCATCAGCTTGGCGTGACCCTGGCCCGTACGATCCTGCAGCCGGAAGTCGAAGCCCGACGAATTACCCAGTTCCGAAATGGCCGGCGGGTTCAGCGGGAAGATGATGGCGTCCTTGATGAACGACAGCGTGCCGAACGCACGGCCCACCAGTGCCTGCGCGGTCTGGTCGGCGCCGGGGCGCTCCTTCCAGTCCTTCAGGCGCACGAACGCGATACCGCCGTTCTGGCCGCGGCCGAAGAACGAGAAGCCCGCCACCGTGATCATCTGGTCCACCACCTTCGATTCCTTCTGCAGGTAGTAGTCCTCGATCTGCTTGAGCACGCCAATCGTGCGCTCTTGCGTTGCACCCGTGGGCAGCTGCACCACGGTGATCATGTAGCCCTGGTCTTCATCGGGCAGGAACGACGACGGCAGGCGCTGGAACAGCACCACCACGCCGGCGATGATCAGCGCGTAGATGATCAGGTAACGGCCCGAGCGCTTGAGAATGCGCGCCACGATGCCCTGGTAGCCCGTCGACGCCGTGGCGAAGGTACGGTTGAACCAGCCGAAGAAGCCCTTGCGCTCGTGATGATGGCCAGCTTCCACTGGCTTGAGCAGCGTCGCGCACAGGGCCGGCGTCAGCGTCAGCGCCAGGATGGCCGAGAACACCATCGACGAAATCAGCGACAGCGAGAACTGGCGATAGATGTTGCCCACCGAGCCCGAGAAGAACGCCATCGGGATGAACACGGCGGTCAGCACCAGCGTGATGCCGACGATGGCGCCCGTGATCTGGCCCATGGCCTTGCGCGTCGCTTCGCGTGGCGAGAGTCCTTCCTCGCTCATGATCCGCTCGACGTTCTCGACCACCACGATCGCATCGTCCACCAGGATACCGATCGCCAGCACCATGCCGAACATTGTCAGCACGTTGATCGAGAAGCCGAACGCCAGCATGGCACCGAACGTACCAAGCAGCGCCACCGGCACCACCAGCGTCGGAATCAGCGTGGCGCGGAAGTTCTGCAGGAACAGGTACATCACCAGGAACACCAGCACCACGGCTTCCAGCAGCGTCTTGACCACTTCCTCGATCGAGATTTTCACGAACGCGGAGGTGTCGTACGGAATGCTGAATTCGTAGTCGGGCGGGAAGAAGCGTTGCAGCTCTTCCATCTTGGCGCGCACGGCGGTGGCCGTGGCCAGTGCGTTGCCCGTGGGCGCCAGCTTGATGGCGATGGCCGAAGCCGGCTTGCCGTTGATGCGGGCCAACGTCGAGTAGTCGGCGCCGCCCAGTTCCACGCGGCCCACGTCCTTGATGCGCACCGACGAACCGTCCGGATTCACGCGCAACAGGATGTTCGAGAACTGCTCGGGCGTGGTCAGCCGGCTTTCGGTGTTGACCGTGGCGTTGAGTTCGGTGCCGCGCGGCGACGGCGTGCCGCCGAGTTCGCCCACGGCCACCTGGATGTTTTGCTCGGAAACGGCAGCAGTCACGTCCAGCGGCGTCAGGTTGAAGCCCGTCAGCTTGGCCGGATCCAGCCAGATGCGCATCGCGTATTCGGTACCGAACAGGTCGGCGGCACCCACGCCGGGCACGCGGCGGATCGAGTCCACCACCTGCGCCGACACGAAGTTGCCCAGCTCGATCGCGTCGGACTTACCCGACTTCGACGAGACCGTGATGAACATCATGTAGTTGTTGCCGGCCTTGTCGACCCGCACACCCTGCTGGCGCACTTCCGACGGCAGGCGCGCTTCCACGCGCTTGAGCCGGTTCTGCACTTCCACGGAGTTCAGGTCGGAGTTCGAGCCCGGCGCGAATGCGATGTTGATCGTGGCCAGCCCCGACGACTCACTCTGCGATTCGTAGTAGAGCAGGTTGGGCGCGCCGTTGAGCTCCTGCTCGATCGGCGTGATCACCGAATCCTCGATGGTCTTGGCGGACGCACCGGGGTAGGTGGTGGATACCGTGATGATCGGCGGCGCGATATTGGGGTACTGCGCGATCGGCAACTGCATGATCGACAACAGGCCACCCAGCGCAATGATCAACGCGAGCACCCACGCGAAGACCGGCCGGTCGATAAAAAACTTCGCCATGAATCTGGCTCCCTTTTATTGCTTTGGTCGAAGGCTGATCAGCCTTGCTTGGCGGCCGACTTCGCGTCGGCCTTGGCGTCCTGGCCGGCGGCGGCGGGCTTGTCGCCCTGTGCCGTGGCGGGTGCCGATGCCGGCGCATCGGCCGTCTTCGGTGCCTGGAACGGCACGGCCTTGGCGGGCGCGCCGGGGCGAACCTTCTGCAGGCCCTCGACGATCACCTTCTCGCCGCCCTTGAGCCCTTCGGTCACCACCCAACGGTCGCCAATGGCCTGCGGCGCCTTGACCGGCACCGCTGCCACGTTGCCGTCGGCACCCACCACCAGCACGCTGGCACCCTGGGCGCTACGGATCAGCGCGCGTTGCGGCACGGTCAGCGCGTTCTCGTCGATACCCTGCTCGATCTTCACGCGCACGAACGTGCCGGACAGCAGCTCACGCTTCGGGTTCGGGAATTCGGCCCGCAGCGTGATGGCGCCCGTGGTCGGGTCGACAGTCATGTCCGAGAACAGCAGCTTGCCGGTGGCGGCGTACTCCTTATCGTCGGCTTGCGGATACAGGTGCACCTTGGCGCCGCCGTTCACGCCCTTGACCTTGCCAGACTCGATCGCCGCGCGCAGGCGCGCCACGTCCGAAGCCGGCTGCGTGAAGGTCACCCAGATCGGATCGACCTGCTCGACGGTGGCCAGCTTGGTGGCTTCGCCCTTGCCCACCAGCGCGCCCTCGGTCACCAGCGCACGGCCCACGCGGCCGGAGATCGGCGACGTAACCGTGGTGTAGCCCAGGTTGATCTGGGCCGTGGTCACGGCAGCCTTGGCCGCGGCGATATCGGCATTGGCCTGACCGGCGGCTGCAAACGCCTCGTCGTATTCCTGCTTGCTGACCGCGTTCACGGCTACCAGCGGCTTGTAGCGCTCGGCCTTCTGGCGTGCGGACACGGCATTGGCCTCGGCGCGCTCCAGTTGTGCCTTGGCCGATGCGAGCTGGGCCTGATACGGCGCGGGATCGATGCGGAACAGCACCTGGCCGGCCTTGACCTCGCCGCCCTCGGTGTAATTGCGCGACAGGACGATGCCTTCCACGCGGGCCCGCACTTCAGCGGTACGCACGCCTTCCAGACGGCCGGGCAATTCATTGACGACGGTGACAGCAGACGGCGTGACGGTAACCACACCCACTTCCGGCGGCGGCATCGCGCCGCCCTCGGCAGCCTTCGGGCCACAAGCGGACAACGCCAGGGCCATGGCAGTGACGGCGGCAGCAGCGGCTGCGCAACGGATACGTTGGGACTTCCTCATCGATAACCCCATGATGGCAATTTGAGATCTGCCGCGTCGCCCCCAACGTTGCGCTGGAAGCAGACGCGCCCCGGGGCGGGGCGCGGCGGCCAAAAAAGTGATGCGTGAGTCAGGCGGACAGGGCCAGAAGGGCTGGGTGGTTACCAGAACCGTCGAAAAAAACGGCTTGGCCGAAGTCCGGACAGGCGCGTAGTATAGATACATTCGCGCATGTATGTAAGTCCCGGTTGCAAATTTGGGGCGATAGCAACACTTGCTAACCTGTTGTGCGCATTGGAATGCTCCGCCCGTGTGAGCACGATTGTTCCATTCAAGGTACGATGCCGCCGCCGGTGCGTTAGAGCAATTTGGACAGAGAAGGAACCCTTCGGCGCGCCCGCGCGTGGGGATCATGAGACCGGGACGCCACCCACATGGCGCCGGGGTAAGAGGAAATGGTCAGACGTACCAAAGAAGAAGCGCTCGAGACGCGCAACCGCATTCTGGATGCGGCGGAAGCCGTGTTCCACGCCCGAGGCGTGGCACGCCCGTCGCTGGCGGACATTGCCGAGTCGGCAGGCGTCACGCGCGGCGCGATCTACTGGCACTTCAAGAACAAGAGCGACGTGTTCGCCGCCATGTGCGACCGCGTCAACCTGCCCGTCGAGGCGCTGTGCGCGCCCGAGCGGCTGGCACTGCAGGAAGATCCGCTGGGCGGCATCCGCGACATCTGCGCATTCGTGTTCCGCCAGACCGTGACCAACCCGCAGTGGCGCCGCGTCTTCGAGATCATCTTCCACAAGTGCGAGATGGTGGAAGACAACGGCGCCATCTTCGAGCGCCAGCGCCAGTCGCACAAGGAAGGCACGGTCAAGATGCGCGAACACCTGCGCATGGCCATGGAACGCAGCCAGTTGCCGGCGGACCTGGACCTGGACCTGGCTGTCAACGCCTTCCACGCAGCCATCGGCGGCGTGCTGGCGCACTGGCTGTTTTCTCCCGAGGACTTCGAACTGAGCCGCGAGGCCGAGCGCCTGGCGGACGCCTTCATCGACACGCTGCGCCTGTCTCCGGCCCTGCGCATGGGATATGTGCCGCGCCCAATGGCGCCGCTGGACGAAGAGATGGCCGCGCTGTGCGAGCGCCAGCCCCAGGCTGCACAGGCCGCGCAGGCGGTGCAGGCCGTCGCCGAATAAACGGCCAGCCCTTCAGCCTTGAATTTCAGCCCTTGAGTGCCTGGCGCCATCGCGCCAGGAATGCCTTCTTGCGCAGCGCGTCCTGCGCGGCCAGCAAGCCCGGCCCGACACTGATCGGCTTGAGCGCATAGCCCAGCCGTTCCGCCAGCGCATTGGCGGTGTGCGCGCTGTCGGTATCGGTACGGATGGTATAGAGCTGCGAGGTCGACTGGCCCAGCAACGACTGGCCGTCGCGCGACAGCAGGTAGTCCAGCCATAGCCGCGCCGCATTGGGCCGCGGCGCGTGGCGCGCGATGAAGGCCACGCGCGACATCACCAGCGTGTAGTCGCGCGGCGCGATCACGCCAATGTCGGCGCCGCGCTCCATCAGCGACAACGCATACGATCCCAGCAGGTTGTAGCCAAGCACAAGTTCGCCGCTGGCGATGCGCTCGACCATGTCGGCCGTCGACGCCGACAGCCGCACGCCGGCGCGCCCGAGCGCCTGCGCCAGATACCAGAATTCGCTGCCCATGCGCGCGTCCTGCTGCGCCAGCAGATAGCCCACGCCCGAGCGCTCCACGTCGTACGTCACCACCTTGCCGCGCCACTGTGGCGCCCGTTCCTGCAGCAGCCGCGCCAGCCCGCTGCGACTGCCCGGCATATGCGTGCTGGCAAAGTGCTTGCGGTTGTAGACGATGACCGCCGGCTCGAACGTGGTGCCCCAGGCTTCGTCGCGCCAGACCGCCCAGCTAGGCAGCCCGCTGCGCTCGGGAGATTGGTAGCGCAGCGCGTAGCCATCGTTGACGAGCTTGATCTGCAGATCCATCGCCGTGCTCCAGAGCACGTCGGCCAGCGCGGCATCGCGCGCCGGCGGCGCGGTGATCTGCGCGGTTTCCGCCAGGAAGCGTTCGTGCAGCTCCAGCGTATTGAGGTCCTGGTAGCGCACCTGCACGCCCGGATAGCGCGCCTCGAAGCCGTCGATCAGCGGCTGCACCACTTCGAGATCGGTCGACGCATAGACCGTCACCGACCCTTCGCGCCGCGCACCGGCGATGACGTCGGCGTAGTCGCCCGGATAGCCGGCCGGCACGCGCGGCGTGGGCTGGGCCAGCGCGGGTAGCCCCAGCGAGCCCACGGCCAGGGCACCGCCCGCGAGCATGAGCTGGCGGCGCGTGGCGCGGCAGGAATCCGTCGGCAAGTCGGGAGCGGCGGGCACGGGAAACAGGATGAGGGCGCGATAGAGTGGACGCACCGCCCGCGGAAACACCTGGGGGCAGGGCGGAGGTATTATAGGCGCCCGCGGCACGCAGGTGCGGCCCGCGAGACATCGAGAAAGCGGGCAGAGGAGGTCCGGCATGCGCATCCTGCTGGTGGAAGACGAAGTGGAACTGGCCCGCTGGGTGGCCCGCGCACTGGAACAAGGCGGCTTTGTCATCGAGCACGTCGCCGATGGCCTGCAGGCGGAAGCTCGCCTGCAAGCCGAGGAATACGACGCCGTGGTGCTGGACTTGCGCCTGCCCGGCAAGGACGGTCTGGCCGTGCTCAAGAGCATGCGCGGCCGCGACGATCGCACCCCCGTGCTGATCCTGACCGCGCAGGACACGCTCGACGAACGCGTACGCGGCCTGAACCTGGGCGCCGACGACTATCTGCCCAAGCCATTCGCCATCGCCGAACTCGAAGCCCGCATCCTGGCGCTGATCCGCCGCAGCCGGGGCCGCGCGCATCCGCGCCTGCAATGCGGCACGCTGGTGTTCGATGGCGAGACCCGCAGCTTCACGCTTGGCGGTGCGCCGCTGTCGTTGACGCCGCGCGAATCGACGCTGCTAGGCGCCCTGCTGGCCCGCAGTGGCCAGCCGCTGACCAAGGCACAACTGCTGGACAAGGTCTTCTCGCTCGACGCCGACGTGAGCCCCGACGCCATCGAGGTGCTGGTCTACCGCCTGCGCAAGAAACTGACCGGACACGGCGTGACCATCGTCACGCTGCGCGGCTTCGGCTACCTGCTGGAGCCCGAGGCCACGGATACCCCCAAGGCCGGAGACTGACATGTGGCGCCGCCACCTGCGCCAGCGCGCGCGCCTGCCGGTGCGGCTGTGGCTGCGCGGCAGCCTGCGCCGCCAGTTGCTGATCCTGCTGGTGCCGGCGCTGGCACTGATGATGGCGGTCGACACGTGGTTCACGTACGGCACGTTGCGCGACGCCGCCAACACCGCTTATGACCGCTCGCTCTACGGGTCGGTCCGCACCATCGACAACGCCATCGGCATGGCCGGCGAAAGCGTGCAGCTCACGCTGCCCGACGCCGCGATGGAGATGTTCGAGACAGCCGCGCAGACCCACGTGTTCTATCGCGTGTCGATGGAGCGCGGCGGCGGCGTGGAGACCGTCACCGGCTACGACGATCTGCCGCTGCCCAAGGGCACGCTCGTCAACAACGTGCCTCGCTTCTACGACGCCGTCTATCACGGCGACCCGGTACGCATCGCCGCGATGGCCCGGCCGATCTATCGGCCCGACGCCAACATGCGCGTGATCATCCAGGTGGCGGAAACCGCCGAGCCGCGTGCCGCGCTGATCGGCAACGTATGGCGCAGCGCGCTGCTGCGCGACATCGCACTGATCGTGCTGTCGGCCGTGATCCTGGTGGGCGGCATCACCTACGTGCTCAAGCCGCTGCAACGGGTACGCGACGACGTGCGTGCCCGTTCGCCAGACGACCTGGCGCCACTGGCCTTTGACGTGGTGCCGGTGGAAGTGCGGCCGCTTGTCGATGCGGTCAACCTGCACGTGTCGCGATCCGAGGCCATGGCGCAATCGCAGACCCAGTTCATCGCCGACGCCGCGCACCAGTTGCGCACGCCGTTGGCCATTCTCAAGACGCAGGCGGAATTCGCGCAGCGCCAGTTGCAGGCGCGCCATGATGAGCCATCGCGTGAAGCCGCCGCCGAAGCAGTGGGCGGCATCGTCACGCAACTCGAACAGGCCGCGCGCCTGACCAACCAGCTACTGGCGCTGGCCCGAGTGAGACAACCCGCGCGCGATGGCACCACGCAGCACGACGAAGCGGCCGTCATCGACGCCGTCACGGTGGCCGAGCAGGTCGCGCTGGACTACCTGCCGCTCGCGCGCGGCAAGCAGCAGGACTTCGGCTGGGAGCGTCCCGCCGGACTGACGCTGCCGGTACGCGCCGACGCCGCGCTACTGCGCGAGGCACTGGCCAACCTGGTGCACAACGCTATCCAGTACTCGGGACGCGGCAGCCGCATCACGCTGTCCGCCGCGCGCCGCGATGGTCATGCATTGCTCGTGGTGGAAGACGATGGCCCGGGCATCCCCGAGAACGAACGCGAGAAGGTGTTCGCGCGCTTCTATCGCAGCGTGGAAAACACAGAGCCTGGTTCCGGACTTGGGCTAGCCATCACACGCGAGATGGCCGCGCGCTTCGGCGGCAAGGTGACGCTGCGCGACGCGACGCAGGGCAGGGGGTTAAGGGCGGAACTGGATTTTGAGATGACGGAGGGATAGCTTCCCGCATGATTGCTTACCTCTCGTCTTGCTCCCCTCTCCCACAAAGTGGGAGAGGGGTTGGGGGAGAGGGCCAGCGGATCTGCTTGCCGACGCATCGCAATTTGCACTGCAATGCCCTCTCCCCCGGCCCCTCTCCCGCGATGCGGGAGAGGGGAGCAAATACACCATCACTTCATCGGCTTGCCCATCACCGCGTCCTTGCACGGGTCCTCGCGTTCCTTGCCTGGCACGCGCACAACCTCGTCAAAACCTGCAGCCGACGAATCCTCCTCGATATACCCGATGCTCAGCACGCCCCCATCAGGCAGCCAGCGCGGCACGCCGATGTCGCGCCGCACATGCCCATTGCCGGCGATCAGCACGGCGCCACGGTTGGCATAGGGCCGCAACGTCTGCGCCATCACCGCATCGCGCGCAGCCTGGGCGTTAAGCATGCCGGGCAGCATCGCCTTGGGAAAGTGGCCGCAGTGGCCCGCATCCAGCACGGCAGTCTGCGCCACAACGATATCCGCCGGCAGCGCGTTATCGAGCCCCAGTGCCGCCTGCTGGTCCTTGGCGAAGACGTCGCCATACCCGCCACGCACGATCTTCGATGCGTCGGCGCGCGACAGATTGGCGGCGCGCAACGGCAGGTCGTACTCCAGCGCCAGCGCCACCAGAGGCTTGTACAGCGTCCAGTCCCAGCCGCTCTTGCCGCCGGCCTGCGCGATCAGGTAGTCGGCGTCATTGGGCCGCTCGCGGCGGGCGCGATCGATATCGGCCTGGCGTTCGCGGTCGAACTGTTCCATGGCGATGGCGGGACGCCAGCCCGTCTTCACCGCGCGCGTCAGCGCCTGCAGCCGCTGCTGCTGTGCCGGCGCGCTGTCATGGACCTCGCCCAGCAGCACGTACGACTTGCCCGCGAACTGCTGGCTCATGGCCTGCGGCGAGGGCGCGGTGGCGCAGCCGGTGGCGATCGATGCCGCCGCAATCAGGGTCAGCGAAACTAGGGGGCGCATCATGGCTTGGCAGTCTCCGGTTGCGATTGCGTTTGTGTTTGGGCCTGCGTGGTTTCCGGTACGTAGACCATCGACCCGTCCTTCATGCGATACGCCACACCCGCCTTGATGCCATCGCCAGACCCCACCTGACCGCTGGCCTGGTAGCGCACGATCTTCTCGCCCTGGCGCGACACGATTTCCATGTTGGGCTTGCCCGGATTCGAGATGATCGTCACGTCATTGTGCGTGAACGGGTTGAGCGGATTCTGTGCGATGGTCACGAGCAAGGTGGCAATCACCACCAGGAACACGTCGATCAGGTTGACCACCGACAGGATCGGGTCGTCGGCCTCGCTTTCCTCAAGGAACTTCATGCCTCGGACTCCCACTGCGGGTTCGATTGACCCAGCCACACCAGTTCCTCAGCCAGCCAGCGCCGGCGCACGTTGACCACCCAGAACGTAATGCTGGCCGCGATCAGCGCCAGGATCACCGCCGAGAATGCAATCGTCAGGTTCTCGCCCACGTTGGCCAGGTTGCCGCCGGACAGGCTCTTCAACGCCGGCCCCATCGGGATCATCGTGGCCACCAGCCCCAGCATCGGCGCCACGCGCGTGGCAATGCGCGGGCGCTCCAGCAGCCGGTGCGCGGTTACATCGAGTGCGTCGGGGTTGCTGACCTTGTGGCGGCGCGCCCAGGTCACCAGCGGATAGCCGCGTCCGGTGTTGATCGCGTTGCGGCTGCGCAGCCAGGCCTGCATCGCAAAGTCGCCCAGGGCCCAGAACGCGTAGAGGAACAGCAGGCCGATCAGCGCCAGCGTCGGGTACAGGAACAACTGGCCGACGTCATACATCAGGGTTTCAAGCAGGGTGGGTGTCATGGTCGAGCGTCTTAAATAAATCGATGCGATAAATATCGTGAAGCAAAAAATTGCGTATTAAATTCATCCATAAAATAGATTGCAGGTCATCCGCTCAGGCGTCGGCGCGCGCTAATGGCACCCCCGACGATGGCCGCAGCCAGCGCAATGCCGCCGGCCAGCCACGATAGCACCGGCACGATCGCTGCCGCCGGAGGCTGGCGTGCTTCGAGCTTCATGCCCTGCACCGGCTTGGGCTTGGGTTGGGCTGGCGCCGCCGGCTGGAGCGGCGTTACCGGCCCGGGCGCCTGCGCGGCGGGCGTCGTCGGCGCGGCCGGTTTCGGCGCTGGCCTGGCTGGCGCTGCCGGGGGCGCCGTACCAAAACCAGCGGCCGCCACGCTGGCGCGATAGGCGTTGAACTGCCGGTTGCTGCTGCGCACGTCGTGGCGTTGGGCCAGATCGTCGTACCGCTTCGCCAGCGTCTTCAGCAGCGCCGCATCGGCACTCCAGTAGCCCTTGCGCGCCGCTTCGAGCATGCGCTCGATAACCTGGGCTTGCGCCTGGGGCGCGTGGCGTTCGAACCATTCGTTCAGGCCGAGCTTGTGCTTGTCGTTGACATAGACCTCGGCAAACTCCGTCCACTGGTCGTCGCGCACAATCTCGGGCGAAACGGCGGTCCAGCCCCAGAAGTTGTTCACGGTATCCAGCACGTTCAGCGCGCCGCTGTAGCCTTCGGCCTTCATGCCTTCGATCCAGCCCGGATGAAAGTAGCGTGTGCGCAGCTCGGTGGCCAGGAAACCCGCAGCGGTTTCCGTCTTCGCGTGGTTGGCATCGCGCAGATTCGAGATCAGCAATTCCGGCGCCTTGCCGGTCAGGTGCCGCACGGCCAGCCCGATGCCGCCCAGGTACTGGAACGGATCGTCGGTGGTCAGCATGCCGTACAGGTTCGAACTGCGCGCCAGCAGCGCACCATCCACGCCCTTGAGGTTTTCCGCGTAGAGATTGGCCTGCGGCAGCTTCTCGCCCCAGTGCTGCTCATCCGGCCCGTAGGCGTACTGCATGCGCGACAGGTACAGGTTGGCCAGCTTGGCATCGGCCGCCTTGCCACTGCCAAACGTGTCCGTCTCCAGCGCCGCGTCGCTCAAGCCCGTCCCGTAGTTGCCCGATTCGCTGGCAAAGATACGCGTGATGGCCAGGCCGTCGAGCCGGTCAGGTGCCACACCCAGCTTCACCAGCCGCGCGCGCACGTCGCGCGTATTGGCGGCCACCACGTTGCCGGGCTCGGACTGCGCGGCGGCAAGCTTGACTGCTTCGGCCAGCCATTTCATCAGGTTCGGGAAATGGTCGCGATAGAGTCCCGTGGCCGATAGCACTACGTCCACGCGCGGCCTGCCCAGTTCGCTGGCCGGTATCGCTTCCACGCCGACCACGCGCCCGCCGCTATCCCATTTCGGTCGGATGCCCAGCACCGCCATCGCCTGGGCTTCGAGCATGCCCTGGTGTCGCATCGTCTCGACGCTCCATAGCGAAAACGCCAGCTTCTTCGGGTACTGCCCATGACGTTTGCGCCAGTCGGCAATCATAGCTTCGGCAGCGGCCTGGCCGGCCTTCCACGCTTCGCGGCTGGGCACTTTCGATGGATCGAAACCATAAAGGTTGCGGCCGGTTGGCAGCGCATCGGGATTGCGCACCGGATCGCCGCCAGTGCCCGTCATCACGTGCCGCCCGGCCAGCGCGTTCAGCAGGCCTTCCGTTTCCGGGCTCGCATCGAGGCTCGCGTAGAGCGTTCTTGCGCGCTGCATGTCCTCGCGCTGGCGTGGATCGGCCAACGATTCGAGCGGTGCGTTGTCGACGACGTAGCGGTGGATCATTGCGTAGGGCGCGGTCTTCGACAGTTGCGCGTAGTCCACCGCGAACAATTCCTCGGGCTCATCCGGGAACACGCGCTTGAGCCAGTCGCGGCCCAGCATCGCCATCGTCGTGTAGAGCCGCAACCCCTGGTCCTGCGACTGCCCAAACGTATGCAGCCCGTACGGCTGCAGCGTGCCGCCGAGTTCGTGCAGGTGAATATGCAACGCATCGAGGTAGGCCGCGAAGCCGGCACGCGCGCGCGCTTCGGTCCAGCCCATGTCTTCGAACATGTGCATCGACCGGCTGCGCGACAGGATGTCGGCCGCCAGCGTGTCCTTCACCGCGCCGTCGTCCTGCGCCAGGTAAGCATGCAACTGGTCGTGCAAATGTGTGAGCTTGGTATGCAGCCCCGCCGGCCGGAACGGCGGCGTCTGGTGGCTGACGATCACCGCGCGGCCGCGCCGCTTGGCCTGGATGGCCTCGCCAACGTCATCGACGATGTACGGGTAGATCACCGGCACGTCGCCAAGCACCAGGTACGGCGGGTCAGTCACGGCGAGCGCGCGCTCCTTGCCGGGCGTCCATTCCTGCGTGCCGTGCGTGCCGTAGTGCACCAACGCATCGCGATCCTGGCGCGCCCACAGATAGGCGGCCATGTAGAAGTGGTTCAGCGGCGTGGCGGTCGAGTGATAGAGCGCCTTTTCGTCCGATGCGCTACGTTCGCCGCGCGGCGGCACCGGCATCAGCGTCACGTTGCCGAGCCGCAGACGCGGGATCACGAAGCCAGCCTCGCCATTGCGCGTGGTGGCCATCGACGATTGCTCGGGCCGGCCCCAGCGCTCCGTCACGGCGGCACGCAGCGCCGCAGGCTGCGCGTCGTACCACGCACGGTAGCGCGACATCGGCATCCATTCGGCCAACCCGGCATCGAGCAGCGGTTGCAGGCGGTCCGGTCGATAGAACGGCGCCAGCAGCGCACCGAGGTCGCGTTGCAACGCCGTCTCGTCCAAAGTCTCGGTGCGATACCCCGCTGCATGCAAAGCACCCAGAGTACCGGCCAGGCTGCGGGGCAGGTTCAGGAACGACGCCGACAGGTTCTTCTCGCCCGCCGGGTAGTTGTAGAACAGGATCGCGACGCGCTTGTCCGCATTGGGCGTGCGCTGCAGCCGTGTCAGCGCCACCGCCTTGCTGGCCACAGCATCGACCTGTGCCGGCAGGCCGACGATGGCGCCGTCCTGCTTCGATGTTGCAGCGGCCATGATCGGGTCGATCACGCCGGCCAGTTCCGGCTGCACGAGATAGAACGGTGTATCGGTCAGGCTGATACCGTGCGGATCGGCAGCCCATTCAGCGGCGTCGCCCTTGCGGTACGGCATGACCTGCAGCACCGGGATACCCAGCGCCTTGAACTCGGCCTTGCGGCCCTGCGGGTTGAGCATGATCTGCCCGTTGACCAGCACATCGACCACGCGCTTGCCGTCCGGCGCGGCCATGCGCGTGATACCGTCAGCGTCCATGACCGGGCCATAGAACACCAGCGCCCGTGCGTGGCGGGCTTCGATACCGGCAATCAGATCGTCGATGAACGCGCTGTCCAGCCCCGACACGTAGGCCTGATGGATCGCCACGCCGATCACCGGCCTGCCATCGGTGCCCGACGCCTGCAACGCCTCGGCGGCCGACGTCGTGATTACGTTCGGCAGACGCGGGTGGTAGTAAGCCGCCTTGGGAAAGACTACGGGCGCCGGAATCGATCGATCGTCACGCAAGCGGAAGTGATCGGCCGCCAGCGTACGCATCATCGCATCGAAGTTTGCGCGGCCGCCGTTGGCGTAGTACGCCTGCAGACGCGTGGCCAGCTTGGCGTCGATGCCATGTGCCTCCGCGCGGTCGGTCGACAGCAACACGCGCGCCGTGTTCGAGTTCGTCCACAGGGGCCCGAGCTGGCCGAGCATCGCCGTGACGATGTGGTCGCGCGGCGCGTCGACGATCAGCAGGTCGGTCTTCGTCACGAACGCATCGAGTTCCTGCGCGGACAGCTTCTCGATGTAGCGCGCCTCCAGCGTCATGCCGTGCTGGCGTGCCATCTCGCGCAGCGGCTCGAACTTGCCCGCCGGCACCGGCGAAGTGGTCAGCACATGCACGCCTGGGACTTCAGTCGCGGCATGGGCCACCTGCATCAGCAGTGAGAACAGCATCAGCAAGCCGTACCACGCCAGCCATCTTGTCATTGTCGATTGTGGGGACATCGTGTCTCCTGGCGCGTCAGAAGGCGAGTTTCACCGCGGCGGCAAACGTGCGGCCCGGCTGCGTGTAGAAGTCGAGGCCCGGCTCCGTGGCCGATACGCCGGTCTGGCGCACATCGCCCCACAGCCAGTACTTCTTGTCGAACAGGTTGTTCACCGCCAGCGTCAGCGTGGCGCGCTTGCCAAAGCGCCACCATGCCTGCAGGTCAACCACGCCATAACCACTCGGCTTGAAGTAAGTGAACGACGAATCGTCGGTGCGCGTCACGGCCTTGGCACCGCGCCACCGCAACGCCGCTCCGGGACCATCGCCCACCGATGCCTCCCAGGTCAGCCCCGCCGCCGCGCGCAGCGGCGACACGGTGTTCAGCGGCTGGTCTGTCTGCTCATTGGTGCCATGCGCGTAGGCCAGCGCGCCATCGATCCGCCATTGCGGCAGCAAGCGCCACACGCCACGCCATTCAGCGCCGTAGATACGTACCTTGACCTGGTTGCGGTACTGGTAAGTGGCACGCATCCCCGGCAGGCACGCCGGATCGGCCGGGCACGTTAGCTGCACCTGTTCGATGAAATCGCGGTACCGGTTGTCGAACACGGCAAGGCTGGTCTGCACGTTCTCGTCGGTGTAGCGCACGCCCACCTCGAACGAGCGGCTTTTCTCCGGATTCAGGTCGCCATTGGGCGCCGCGCCATAGCCCTGCACCGGATTGCGGAAGCTGCCGTTGATCTGCTGGTAATTCGGCGCGCGATAACCAAACACATACTGCGCCCAGACGTTGACGCGATCGGTGGCCTGCCACAGCGCCGACAGTTTCGGCGACAGGTTCGAATCGCTCTTGCTGATGGCCGGCCGGGCAGCCACGCTGTTGTAGAGCGGGTCGTCGTCGGGGCTCAGCGAATAGTGGTCGAAGCGCAGCCCCGGTGTCAGCGTGATGCGGCCATCCATGACGCGCAGTTCGTCCTGCACGAACACGCCCACCTGACGCGTTTCGCCAGCGGGGAAGTCATGCAGCGGGAAGTTCTCGCCCGCCAGCGACTTCGTGGTGACGCCGGTCGTGGCATTGGTCGCGGTGACGTCGCGGTACTCCTGCGATTCGGTACGGATGAAGTCCACCCCACCGATCAGGCGATGGGCCACGGATCCCGTATCGAACGCCTTGTCCGCCTGCAGGTTGAAACCGGTCTGCTGCTGCTCGAAGCCGAAGCCCAGCGCGACGTTGCACAGGTTCACGCCGGCGCTCGTGCCCGAACACCCCGCGCTGGTGCGGCTGCGCACCTGGCTGGTATCGGTGGCGGTCTGGCTCTTCTGGTAGTAGACCGACGCGGTCAGGCGATCGAGCACGCCATTGCCGGGCCGCCAGTCGTAATCCAGCGATACGCGATCGCGCTTCAGATCTTCGGTGCCGCTGGCCGACGTCACGCGCGGCAACGACGGCGACAGGCGCAGCATGTCGGTGCTGCTGCTGGCGTCGCGGTGCTCGTAGGTCAGCTTGAAGCGCTGGCGCGGCGTGGCATCGAGCACGATCTTGCCGAGGTAGGCATTGCTTTCCACGTCCTGCGGGTTGGGGGCTGTACGCGACACCGACACGCTATCGTCGCCACCCATGTTCTGCATCGCGTGCGCCTTGCGGTGCGCGTACATGAACAGGCCCTGGATCATGTCGTTGCCGCCAGCCACGCCGGCGGTCTGGCCAAAGCCGTTGTCGATGCCGTTCCAGGCGAGTCCTGCTTCGCCGCCGGCGGCCTTGCCGCGCATCAGGTCCTTAGGGTCCTTGGTTGCATACGACACCACGCCGCCAATCGCGTCAGACCCGTACAGGCTCGATGCGGGGCCGCGCAGCACTTCCACGCGTTTCAGGAACGAGAACTCGGGCGCGTCGCGGGTGGACGTGGAGATGTTCGACGGCCCGCCTCCGCTGTAGAAATCGGGCAGGCGCACGCCATCCACCATCTGCAGCACACGGTTGTCCTCGATGCCGCGAATGTTGATGCTGCCAGCGCCATAGCGGCGACGGTCGCGCGGCACGTCGATGTCGGGCTCGTCGGCGAACAGGCCGGCTTCGTCCACCGGCATGGACTGCTCGATCTTGCGCGCATCCTCCACGGTGATCGTCGATGCCACGGCATCGGCGCGCTCCTCGGTACGCGTGGCAGTGACCACGACTTCCCCCAATTGCCGGACTTCGGCCGCATACAGCGGCGCGCAAAGCGCCGCGCAAATGGCGACCGGAAAACAGCGTTTCATGATTTCCCCTCTCAGATGAGCGAAACGCTGGCTGGCTGAGTGCCGCACCGGGGTTGGTCCGGTCGACAGGGGGCGGATGGCTGGCTTGCGTGATCGAGGCGCGCTTTATGGGATCGTGATTGCTGCGCCTTCGAAAACGAGAATTATTCTCGTTTGAGGCGAGAGAGGCAAGTGGGGAAGGGGAAAGGCGGTGGGGGAGTGTGGTTTTTACTGCTCCCATCTCAGTCTTACTCCCCTCTCCCGCGAAGTGGGAGAGGGGTTGGGGGTGAAGGCTAGCGGCTCTGCTTGCCGACTGCTCAGTATTTGAACCGCTGCGCCCTCACCCCCGGCCCCTCTCCCGCAAGGCGGGAGAGGGGAGCAAAACAAAGGGGCTACGAAAGCCTCAATGCACCGCTTCCACCTGCTTTTCCTGCAGCGGATTGCCTTCGGCATCGATCTGCAGCGGGCCGGTACCCGAGTAGCGGTCCAGCGCCAGGTAGATCACCGGCGTGATGAACAGCGTGATGACCTGCGAGAACAGCAGGCCGCCCACCACGGCCAGGCCCAGCGGCTGGCGCAGTTCGGCGCCGGCGCCCAGGCCCAGGGCCAGCGGCAGGGCGCCCATCACGGCGGCGAAGGTGGTCATCATGATCGGTCGGAACCGCAGCAGGCACGCCTGGCGAATCGCCTTTGCTGGCGCCATGCCCTGTTCACGCTGCGCCGCCAGCGCGAAGTCGATCATCATGATCGCGTTCTTCTTGACGATGCCGATCAGCATCAGCACACCGATCGTTGCAATCAGCGACAGTTCGACATTGAAGATGAACAGCGTCAGCAGCGCGCCGATGGCCGCCGACGGCAGGCCGGCCAGGATCGTCAGCGGGTGGATGTAGCTCTCGTAGAGCACTCCCAGCAGCGTGTAGATGACCGCGATGGCCGCCACCAGCAGCACCACCTGCGTGGCCTGCGACGACTGGAACACGGCCGCGTCACCGCCCCAGCTCGTGAAGATCGATGCGGGCATATCGATCTCCTTGCGGTACTGGTCCATCAGCTTCGACGCATCGCCCAGCGCCGCGCCCGGTGCCAGGTTGAACGACACCGTCACCGATGGCAGTTGGCCCTGGTGGTTCACGGCAATCGGGCCCACGCGGCGCTCGGTGGTGGCGAAGGCCGACACCGGCACCATCTGCCCGGTCTTGCTGCGCACGTAGAGCTTGGAGAACGCGGTTTCGTCCACACGATCGATGTCGGCGGCGGTCAGGATCACGTAGTAGTTGTCGATCGGCGTATAGATCGTCGACACCTGGCGCTCGCCGAATGCCGTGTACAGCGCCGCGCGCACGTCCTGCATCTGCACGCCCATCGCATTGGCCTTGTCGCGGTCGATGGTCAGTTGCGCTTCCAGGCCCGACTGCTGCGAATCGCTGGTCACGTCGCGGAACACCGGCTCGGCGCGCATCCTGGCCATGAGCTTGTCGCTGAACTCCTGCAACTGGCCCGCCTTCACGCTCTGCAGCGTGTACTGGTAGCGGCTCTTGCTCTGGCGGCCGCCCAGGCGCAGGTTCTGCACCGGCGAGAAATACACCTGCAGGCCCGGCACGCCTGATACGTCTTTGCGCAGCGATTCCACCACTTGCGGCATCTTGGGGCGCTGGCCCAGCGGCTTCAGCTCCACGAACATGCGGCCCGTGTTGATGGCTGGCGACGGGCCACCACCGATCGACGCCACCACGCTCTTCACGGCCGGATTGGCGCGAATGCGCTCGGCGGCGTCGCGCAGGCGCTCGGACATCGCATCGAACGAAATATCCTGCGGACCTTCGGCATTGACCTGGATCTGGCCGATGTCTTCCTCGGGGAAGAAACCCTTGGGAATCTTCACGAACAGCACGGCGGTCAGCACGAACGTCAAACCCGCCACGGCCAGTACCACGCGCCGGTGCGCCAGGCACCAGTCAAGGCCACGCGCGTAGTTGTGCAGCGTCCACTCGAACAGGTCTTCGAACCATTGCGTGGCACGCAGGCCGATGGTCTGCTTCTGCGCCACGCGCGGCGCGGCGGCGGCGTGGTCGCCGTAGGCGTGCTGCGATTCGTCCACCGGCACGTTCTCGGCCGACAGGAAGCGCGCGCACAGCATCGGGATCAGCGTCAGCGACACCAGCGCCGATACCAAAATAGACAGCGACACCACCGCCGCGAACTCGTGGAACAGCAGGCCGATCACGCCCGGCATGAAGAAGATCGGGATGAACACGGCAACCAGCGAGATCGAGATCGACAGAATCGTAAAGCCCATCTCGCGCGAGCCCACCAGCGCGGCCTTCAACGGCGGCACGCCTTCCTCGATGTGCCGCACGATGTTTTCCAGCATCACGATGGCGTCGTCCACCACCAGGCCCACGGCCAGCGTGATGGCCAGCAGCGAAACGTTGTCGAGGCTGTAGCCGAATGCCTTCATCAGCGCCACCGTGCCGATCAGCGAGATCGGCAGCGACACGGTGGGAATCAGCGTGGCGGCGGCGCGGCGCAGGAACAGGAAGATCACCATCACCACCAGCGCCACCGTCAGCGCCAGCGTGAACTGCACGTCATGGATCGATTCGCGGATCGAGTTCGAGCGGTCGTTCACCACGCTCACGTTGACCGACGACGGCATCTGCTGCACCAGGCGCGGCAGCGCGCCCTTGATGGCGTCCACCACGGCCACGGTGTTGGCATCGGGCTGGCGCAGCACGGCCAGCACGATCGAGCGTTCGTTGTTGAGCCAGCTACCGGTCTTGATGGTCTCGACGCTGTCTTCCACATCGGCCACGTCCGACAGGCGCACCACGGCGCCACTGGGCTGGCTGGCCACGATGATGTTGCGGAACGCGTCGGCGCTGGTCATCTGGCGGTTGGCCTGGATGGTCAGCGTCTGCCGCGCGCCGTCAAGCGTACCCACGGGGGTGTTGGCGTTGGCGCGATTCAGCGCGGTGGCCAGCTCGTCGAGCGTCATGCCGCGTGCGGCCAGGGCATCAGGGTGGGCGCGCACGCGCACCGAAAAGCGCTTCTGGCCAAAGATCTGCACCTGCGCCACACCCGGCAACGTGGCCAGCGTGGGCGAGATCAGGTTATCGCCAAACGCGTTGAGGTCGCCCAGGCTCATCGACGGCGAGTTGATGGCCAGCAGGATCACCGGCGCATCGGCCGGATTCACCTTGCGGTACGACGGCGGCACCGTCATCTCGATCGGCAGCGAGCGTTGCGCGCGGAACAGCGCGGCCTGCACGTCCACGGCCGCGTCGTCGATATTGCGATCGCTGTTGAATTCGATCGTGATGCTCGAATTGCCAAGCGTGTTCGACGAACTGATCACGGTCACGCCCGGAATCGTCGCGAACTGCTTTTCCAGCTGGGTGGCCACCGACGCGGCCATGGTCTCGGGGCTGGCCCCGGGCAGCGTGGCCGTGACCTGGATCACGGGCGAATTGAAGCTGGGCAGCGCCGCGATAGGAATCGTCGGGTACAGCACGATGCCGGTGACGATGACGGCCAGGCACAGCAGCACCGTCATCACGGGCCGGCGGATACAGAGCTCGGACAGCGACATGGTCTTAGTGTCCGCCGTTGGCCGGCGCGGCCGGCGCCGAAGCACCCGCGGCGCCCTTGGCGGTGGCTTCGCGCACCAGGCTGCCCGGGCGCAGGTTCTGCGCGCCTTCCGTCACGACACGGGCGCCCGGCTGCACGCCTTCCACCACGGCGGCGGCGGCGGTGGTCACCACCACCTTGACCGGCACACGCGCCACCTTGGCGTCGGGCTGCACGGTGTAGACAAAGCGCCCTTCAGGGCCGGTCACCACGGCTTGCGGCGGCACGCTCAGCGCGTTCTTCAGCACCTGCACCGTGGCGTTCACGTTGGCGTAGGTGCCGGGCCAGAGCCGGTGTTCGTCGTTGGGGAACATCGCCTTGACGCGGATGCTGCCGTATTGCGGATCGACAGTGTTGTCGATGAACGTGATCTTGCCGGTCACCGGTGCCGGATTGCCGTCGTTGGGCTGGGCGGTCACCGTGACCGGCGCGGCCTGCAGCGCCTCGCGCAGCGCGGCGAGCTGGCGCTCGGGCAGCGTGAACATGACCGTGATCGGCGCGATCTGGGCAATCGTCACCATCGCGGGCGTGGTGGTGGTGTTGGCCGGCGTGACCAGCGAGCCGGGGAACACGTTGATCACACCGGTACGGCCGCCGATGGTGGCGCGGATCTCGCCATAGCTGATGGCCACCTTGCCGGCGTCGATGGCGGCCTGGTCGGCGCGGATCGTGGCTTCGAAGCCGTCGACCTTGGCCTGGGCGGTATCCACGGCGCTGCGCGAGATGAAGTTCCGCTGCAGCAGTTCCTGGCTACGCGCCAGCGTGCGGCGCGCATCGGACAGGTCGGCCTGGTCCCGCATGAGCTGAGCCCGCGCCTTGGCCAGGTTGGCCTCGTCCATGCGGGTGTCCAGCGTGAACAGCAGGTCGCCCGGCTTCACGGACTGGCCTTCCTTGATATGCACGGTGCGCACAGTGCTGGAAACCTGCGGACGCACGTCCACGGTCTGCATGGCCGTCACCGTGCCATTGGCCGTGACTTCCACGGGCACATCGCCCTGGGCAACCTGCGCCGTGGTCACCGTGGTGACGGCCGGCCCCTTGGCGGCCGGCTTGGGCGCGAACCACGTCTTCCAGCCAAACCAGCCAGCCAGCGCCAGTACCAGCACGCCAACGACCGCCATCCAGGGCGATGCACGCCCACGGCCGGTGGCGGCGGCCGCGCTCCAGTTGCCATCGACGAAGCCCTTGGGCTGGTCGATCCCGTCAGTTTTCATGTGAGGACCCTCAAATACCCCATGGCGCGCTCCCCAAATGGCACCGGTTTCTTGGAACCGGTTTCGCCCGCGCAAACCGCTACTAGTACCGCATTGCCCTATTCAGGCAAAGCGCGATGTATTACAAGCCATTACAGCATCGTAGGGGGAGGATGTCTGGACCAGTGATGAGGGTCGGTCGAAATGCTTGTATCTGATACAAAACATTAGCAGAAAAGCATGACGACTCAACTCGGGAGAAACGCGGGAAAAGGCCCGGTTCAGGCGTGCGGGCGCTCGTTCAGGCATTCCAGCGACAGCTGCCGGGGGCCAGGGGTCAGCACCATGGTGTCGCCGGCGCGGATTACCCCAGGCCGTGCAACGCTCAGATACACACCCGTAAAGCCGGTGCGGGCCATGTCGCGCACGGCGTGCGCGTAACCCATCACGGCATTGAGCTTGCAGTTCGGGCGGCGTGGCGATTCCACCACAAATTCGACTTCGCCGATGCGCAGGCGGTCGCCCACCCACAGCCTGGCTTCGAGCAGGCCCTGCGTGGTCAGGTTCTCGCCCAGGGCGCCAAAGGCCAGCGGACGCTCGGCCTCTTCCACGCACGCCTCGCGGCGGCGGCCGTTCCACCACGTGTAATGCTCGATCGGATAGGCATAGACGGCCCGGCGCGGGCCGCCATGGATGGCGCGGTCGACCTGTTCGTCGCCGGCCATGCCCAGGCGGTGCACACCCACGGCAATCGGGTGGTGCAGGGTGCTGAGCGGATGCTTGCGGATGGCGGACATCACCACGGCCTCGCTGCCGGCGCCGGCCACCACCAGGGGCAGCGCCGTGCCGACATTGACCGCCAGTACGCGGCCGACGGCCGTGCCGCCGGCGCCTGCGGAATTGGGACGCGGATCGGATTCGGCCACGGGACGCCCTCCTTGCGTGTGCGGGGCCTGCGCGAGTACACAGCCACACAGTGTCACGCGCTGACGTTGTGCAACGAGTGTACCGGCTCGTCCGCTTGTTTGAAGGTGGGTAATGTGGGGAAACAGACGCACGCCGGCGTGGCGTGCGTCGGGCCCGGATCGGGCGGAAACCGGCCCGATATCAGCGCAAATTCAGCGCAAGATCAGCGCGAGAGCGCCGGGGTCAGGGCCTTGGGATTGGCGATGCTGTCGTGCTTGCCGCTCAGGACGTCGAGGATGTTCTGGAACGCCGTGCGGAAGTACAGCTCGTAGCTGTCGCGCTCCACGTACCCCAGGTGCGGCGTGCAGATGCAGTTTTCCATGCGCAGCAGCGCGTGGCCCTGCAGGATCGGCTCCGACTCGAACACATCCACGGCCGCCATGCCCGGGCGGCCCCGGTTCAGCGCCGCCACCAGCGCGTTTTCCTCGATCAGCTCGGCACGGCTGGTATTGACGAACAGGGCCGTGGGCTTCATGCGCTGCAGGTCGGCCAGCTTGACGATGCCGCGCGTCTCGTCGTTCAGGCGCAAGTGCAGCGACAGCACATCGCTGTCGGTGAACAGCTGCTCGACCGATTCCGCCACGTTCAGCCCGTCCTCGCGTGCGCCCTGCAGCGACGCCTCGCGGCCCCACACCAGCACGTTCATGCCGAACGCCCGCCCGAAGCCGGCCAGCAGCCGGCCAATCTTGCCGTAACCCCAGATGCCCAGCGTCTGGCCGCGCAGCACCTGGCCCAGCCCGAAGTTGGGCGGCATGGTGGTCGATTTCAGGCCCGACTGCTGCCAGGCGCCGTGCTTGAGGCTGGCCACATACTGGGGAATACGACGCTGGGCGGCCATGATCAGCGCCCAGGTCAGTTCGGCCGGCGCCACGGGCGAACCCACGCCTTCAAGTACCACCACGCCGCGGTCGGTACAGGCTTCCAGGTCCACATGGCTCCCGGCACGGCCGGTCTGGCTGATGATCTTGAGCTTGGGCAGCTTTTCCAGCAGTTGGCGCGTCACCCGCGTGCGTTCGCGGATCAGGACCAGCGCTTCTACGTCGGAAAGCCGGGCGGCCAGCTGGCCCACGCCCTTGACGGTGTTGTTGAAGACCTTGACGTCATGCCCTTCGAGCAGCGAAAAGCACGGCAACTTGCGAACGGCGTCCTGGTAATCGTCGAGAACGGCAATCTTCATGGGTGACTCTTTGACCTCGGGGGCTTGGTGCGCGCGGCCACAGAATCAGCGCGCGACCGACAGTATTGTTGACTTCCCTGACGCAACATTGACAGATGCCAAGTCCCGTCGGGCCACCCCCGCGCGGCAACCTCGCGGGTGGAGTTTCAGGCATTCCGACGGGGGCGACAATGCTGCGCAGCAAAAAACAGGGTGTCCGTACAGTGGTATTCTTGCCCGCCTCCACGGCGCAACAGTGCGGTCGAGCCATGCTCCCGCCCTCTGTTCGCCGCCGGACAATGCCCGACCTGACCCTGCCGCCCGCCAAAAGCGGGCGAAGCGCAACTGTAGCGCAGCCGCAGGGACCCCCGCGACCATTTGCGCGGATTCGGTCGTCGCCGAGTTGTAACGGGATGTGACGGTCATCCGGCGAGTGCGCCATGCCCAACGCGGGCAAGCTCACCCGCCTGATCCGCCTTTCCCCGCAAGACCCGGCAGGCGCCGAGATCGGACAAGATAGGTTTCCCTTTTGCTTTGGAGCAGTCAATGAACCACCCCACAATGCAAGGTACTCCGGCACTGAACGTGCCGGCCTGGGTAAAGAACCAGAAACTGGTCGCCTGGGTTGCGGAAGTTGCCGCCCTGACCAAGCCCGACCAGATCTACTGGTGCGATGGCTCGCAGGAAGAATATGACCGGCTGTGCGAGCTGATGGTGTCCGCCGGCACCATGCAGCGCCTGAACCCGGCCAAGCGCAAGAACTCGTTCCTGGCCCTGTCGGACCCGTCCGACGTGGCGCGCGTGGAAGACCGTACCTTCATCTGCTCCGAGAAGAAGGAAGACGCGGGCCCCAACAACAACTGGATCGTCCCGGCCGAAATGCGCACCACGCTGAGCGGCCTGTTCGATGGCTGCATGCGCGGCCGCACGCTGTACGTGGTGCCGTTCTCGATGGGCCCGCTGGGTTCGCCGATCGCCCACATTGGCGTGGAACTGTCCGATTCGCCTTACGTGGCCGTGAACATGCGCATCATGACCCGCATGGGTCGCGCCGTGTACGACGTGCTGGGCACCGAGGGCGAGTTCGTGCCGTGCGTGCACACCGTGGGCAAGCCGTTGGCTGCCGGCGAGAAGGACGTGCCGTGGCCGTGCAATCCCACCAAGTACATCGTGCACTTCCCGGAATCGCGCGAGATCTGGTCGTTCGGTTCGGGTTACGGCGGCAACGCGCTGCTGGGCAAGAAGTGCTTCGCACTGCGTATCGCGTCGACGATGGGCCGTGACGAAGGCTGGCTGGCCGAGCACATGCTGATCCTAGGCGTGACCTCGCCGGAAGGCAAGAAGTACCACGTGGCCGCCGCGTTCCCGTCGGCCTGCGGCAAGACCAATTTCGCCATGCTGATCCCGCCCAAGGGCTTCGACGGCTGGAAGGTCACCACCATCGGCGACGACATCGCCTGGATCAAGCCGGGCAGCGACGGCCGCCTGTACGCGATCAACCCTGAAGCCGGTTACTTCGGCGTGGCCCCGGGCACGAGCGAGAAGACCAACTTCAACGCCATGGCGACGCTCAAGGAAAACGTCATCTTCACCAACGTGGCCCTGACCGACGACGGCGACGTGTGGTGGGAAGGCATGACCAAGGAAGCTCCGGCCCACCTGGTGGACTGGCAGGGCAAGGACTGGACGCCCGCCATCGCCAAGGAAACCGGCGCCAAGGCCGCCCACCCAAACGCACGCTTCACGGCACCGGCATCGCAGTGCCCGTCGATCGACGACAACTGGGACAACCCGGCTGGCGTGGCCATCGACGCGTTCATCTTCGGCGGCCGCCGCAGCACCACCGTGCCGCTGGTGACCGAAGCCCGCAACTGGACCGAAGGCGTGTACATGGCCGCCACGATGGGTTCGGAAACCACCGCCGCCGCCGCTGGCCAGCAAGGCGTGGTGCGCCGCGACCCGTTCGCGATGCTGCCGTTCTGCGGCTACAACATGAGCGACTACTTCGGCCACTGGCTGGCACTGGGCCAGAAGCTGGAAGCATCGGGCGCCAAGCTGCCGAAGATCTACTGCGTCAACTGGTTCCGCAAGGATGCCGACGGCAACTTCGTGTGGCCGGGCTTTGGCGAGAACATGCGCGTGCTGTCGTGGATGATCGACCGCGTGGAAGGCCGTGGCCAAGGCGCCGAGCACGTGTTCGGCACGTCGCCGCGCTACACCGACCTGAACTGGGACGGCCTGTCGTTCACGGCCGAGCAGTTCGACCAAGTCACGTCCATCGACCAGGACGCCTGGCAGAAGGAACTGGCGCTGCACGACGAGCTGTTCACGCAGCTCAAGCACAACCTGCCGCAAGCTCTGGTGGAAACCAAGGCCGCACTGGCCAAGCGACTGGGCTAAGGCTCTTCGCAGGCAAGCAGGATCGAAACCGCCCGGCAAACGCCGGGCGGTTTTTTTTCGTCTGGTGATCGAGAGTTTCGCTCCCCTCTCCCACGCAAGTGGGAGAGGGGTTGGGGGAGAGGGCAACGAGGTTCTGCTTGCCGACGGGTGTCGCGATTGGAATCGCTGGCCCTCTCCCCCGGCCCCTCTCCCGCACGGCGGGAGAGGGGGAGAAACCAGCGTCTTACCGGTACAGCACCTCCGGCAGCCACAGCCCGATACCCGGGAAGATGTAGAGCAGCGCCAGCGCCACCAACTGGATGGCCATGAATGGCAGCATGCCGGCGAAGATCTGGTTCAGCGTGACGTGGGGCGGAGACACGCCCTTCAGGTAGAAGGCCGCCATGGCGACCGGGGGCGAGAGGAAGGCCGTCTGCAGGTTCAGCGCCACCAGCAGGCCGAAGAACAACGGGTCGATCCCGAAGTTGTCCAGCAACGGGATGAAGATCGGCATGAAGATGATGATGATCTCGGTCCATTCGAGCGGCCAGCCCAGCAGGAAGATGATGACCTGTGCCAGGATCATGAACTGCACCGGGGTGAGGTCCAGCGACAGCACCCAAGACTCCACCAGCGCCTGCCCGCCCAGCAGCGCGAAGGCCGCCGAGAAGATCGACGAGCCGACGAACAGCCAGCACACCATCGCGCTGGTCTTCACGGTCAGGAACACCGAATCGCGCACCACGCCGTAGTTGAGCTGGCCGTACGCCGCCGCCAGCAACGCGCCGCCCAGCGAACCCACTGCTGCGGCCTCGGTGGGCGTGGCCAGGCCGAACACGATCGATCCGAGTACGGCAAGGATCATCACCGCCAGCGGAAAGAACGACGACAGCAGCAGCTTGAACACCTCCAGCCGCGCGAAGTTGAAATACCAGTAGAACACCACGAGCCCCGCGGCCACCACGGCGAGCGTGATCCAGAACCAGATTGGTGCGGGCTGCGCGGGGGCATCGGCGGTGGAAGAGGGCGCGCTGGCGGCCGGCTTCACGTCCTGCGGCGTCGCCGGCTTGGGCGTAACAGTCGACGTATCCGAACCCAGCGGTGCCGGCGCATCGGTATCAGCCGGGGGTGCCTGCAGGTCGTCGAACGACTGCGGCGTGCCGCTGTCGAGCGTGGTACCCATCTCCACCAGTCCGCCGCCCGCGTCGACGGGCTTCGGCGCCGTTACTGCCGCGTACATCAGGCTCATCGCCACGGCCACCGCCAGCGCCGGCATCAACACCACGCTGAGCTGGCGCACCAGATAGCTTGCCGGCACGTCGACATTGCGTCGACCCTTGAATCCCATCAGCAGCGCGGGCAAGGCACGCGTGCTGACATGATCGTGCAGCATGGCGGCGAACTTCGACAGCGGGATGACCCGCTCTTCCGCCGGCAATGGCGGTGCCAGCGACGGCTTGAGTTTGGCAATGATGATGGCGTAGAGGATGTAGAGACCGGCCAGCATCAGCCCCGGAAAGAACGCGCCCGCATAGAGCTGCACCACCGACACGCCCGCCGTGGCGCCGTACACGATCAGAAGCACCGACGGCGGAATCAGAATGCCCAGGCAGCCGCCGGCCGTCACCGCGCCGGCCGACAACTGCGTGCTGTACCCCGCCCGCAGCATGGCCGGAAACGCCAACAGTCCCATCAGCGTCACCACTGCGCCGACGATGCCGGTGGCCGTGGCAAACACCGCGCACGTGATCAGCGTGGCCACGGCCAGCGAGCCCGGCAACCACGCCAGCGCAAGGTGCAGGCTGCGGAACAGCTTCTCGATCAGGTTCGCGCGTTCGACCAGGTATCCCATGAAGACGAACAGCGGGATGGAGATCAGCACGTCGTTGGTCATCACCGCATAGGCGCGCTGCACCATCAGGTCCAGCGTCTGCTCCACGGCGATGCTGGGGTCCGCGTGCCGGTATGCCAGCCACGCGAACAGCACGCCCATACCCATCAGCGTGAATGCCGTGGGAAAGCCGAGCATGATCGCCACCACGATCAGCGCCAGCATCAGCAGCCCGAGATGGCCGTTGGTCCAGTCGGCCGGCGCGGGCATGAACCCGATCACGGCGCCGACGATCAGCACCATCAGCGAAATGCCGAACCAGAGTTCCTTTCTCACGGCGTTGGCTCCTTGATCTTCGGCATTGGCGCCGTGGCCGCCTCGGGCTGAAGCGGATCGTCCTTGCCCACCATCTGCTTGAGCTTGTCGACGTCGACTTCCTCGACGTCACCTTCGCGCAGCGGCCAGTGACCGGTGCCCAGGCACACCACGCAGCGCGCCAGTTCGGCCACGCCCTGCAGCAGCAGCAGCGCGCCGGCCACCGGAATCACGGCCTTGAACGGATAGATAGGCGGGCCATCGGCGGCAATCGACGAATGCTCGTTTTGCGCCAGCGAGACCTCGAAGAAATCGATGCCCGCCCACGCCAGCGCGATCACGCCGGGGAAGAAGAACAGCAGGTACAGCACCAGGTCGATGGCAGCCTGCGCGCGCGGCGACAGGAAGCCGTAGAGGATGTCGCCGCGCACGTGTCCGCGCTTGGCCAGCGTGTAGGCGCCGCCCAGCATGAACAACGCGCCGTAGAGCATGTTGCTGGCGTCGAACACCCAGGCGTGCGGCGTGCCCAGCGCGTAGCGCGAGAACACCTCGTAGCTGATCATCAGCGTCAGGCCGATGATCAGCCACGCGGCCGCCTGTCCCACGAACGTGCTGATGCGGTCGATGCCCAGCAGCAGTCTTTGCACGAGCGTGCTCCGGTTTGGGTCAGTAGGTCAGTGCTTCAATGCGTCAGCGCGTCAGCCGGGCAATGCAGCGGTGCCTAGGCCTTCTTGGTCGAGAAGTAGTACGAAGACGCCATCCGGTAGTCGACGTTGGTGTCGTTCTGCCAGCGTGTGCTGCGCTGGGCAAACGCCTTCATCGAGTCGTTGACCTTCTTGAACATCGGGTTCTCTTTTTCCTTGCGCGCCACGATCTCGTCCCAGATCTTGAGCTGCGCCTGCAGCACCGAATTGGGCGTGGCGTAGAACTTCACGCCCTGCTCCTGCAACGACTGGTAGTCCTTCGAATAGCGGTCGATGGCCTTGGTCGACATCTCGGCGGAACTGGCGTCCACCGCGTTGCCGATCAGCGCGCGCAGCTTCGGGGGCAGGGCGTTGTAGCGCTTGCGATTGAACAGGATCTCGAACTGCTCCGAGCACTGGTGGAAGCTGCGCAGCATGCAGACCTTCGACACATCCTGGAACCCCAGCGCGCGATCGGAGCTGGCGTTGTTGAACTCGGCGGCATCCAGCAGGCCACGGTCCAGTGCCGGCACGATCTCGGCGCCCGGCAGTGCGTTCACGGCGGCCCCGAGCCCGGTGAAGATGTCGATCGACAAACCCACCGTGCGGAATTTCAGGCCCTTGAAGTCCTCTGGCTTGGTGATGGGCTTCTTGAACCAGCCGAGCGGCTGCGTGGGCATCGGGCCGTAGAGGAACGACACCACGTCCAGGTTCAGGCTCTTGTAGATCTCTTCCTGCAGTTCCTTGCCGCCGCCGAACCTGTGCCACGCCAGCAGCATGTTTGGGTCCATGCCCCAGGCCGGGCCCGATCCCCACAGCGCCAGCGCCGAGTTCTTGCCGTACCAGTACGCAATCACGCCATGGCCGCCGTCGAGCGTGCCCTTGCTGACCGCGTCGATCAGGTCGAACGCCTTGACCACGGCACCCGCCGGCAGCAGCTCGATTTTGAGCTCGCCGCCCGACATGTCGTTGACCTTCTTGACGAAGTCACCGGCAAATTCGTGAAAGATGTCCTTGGTTGGCCACGTGCTCTGCCACCGCATGGTGATGGGCCCCTGGGCCTTGACGATGGCCGGGAAGCCCATCGTTGCGGCACCGGCCGCCGCCACGGCGCCACCGCCAATGAATCCCCGTCGCGAAACCTTGCTCTCGGCACCGTTAGTGCCGTCCTTGCGCCTTGCTGCCATGACCGTCTCCCCTTGTGTTGGACGAACCCACGAACAACCACTGCACGGCTGCCACAGGCACGCGCGGGCTTCACAAAGCCGGTGCGGCCGACGGGCAAAAGCAAAAACGGAAAAAGGAAGGATGCAATGCGGGGCCTTGGTGCGCCCAGGCTCCGCGGTGTCCGGCGCGAAAGAAGCGCGTACCGGACATTTACAGACAGGCGTGTGGCCACTCAGTTGTCTTGATCTTAGGAAGAGCGGATCACGTCAACAATGTAGGGGAAACCCGATTTGAACGCCGGTTCGCCTGGCGGACTAGGCTGGATCGCGCTCGATGCCCAGTTGCTGCACTGCGTACTTCACCAGCTCGGCACGGCCTTCGATGCCCAGCTTGCGCTTGAGATTCAGGCGATGCGTCTCCACGGTGCGCACCGACACGCCCAGCCGCGCCGCGATGTCCTTGTTGGAATGGCCGCGTCCGATGCCGTGCAGGATGTCGCGCTCGCGCGGCGTCAGCGCGTCGACCGGGCTGATGGCCTGTTCGGCCATGCCGCGTGCAATGCGCGCGCTGTAGAACACGCGGCCGGCCAGCACCGCCTGGATGGCCGCCATCAGCTCGTCGGCCGGCGCGTCCTTGAGTACGTAGCCGCGCGCGCCGGCACGGATTGCCTGGCGCACATATTCGAGGTTGTCGTGCATCGACACGATCAGCACCGCCACCTCCGGATACTTGTCGTGCAGCGCGCCCGCCAGCGCGATGCCGCCCATGCCGCGCATGCCGATATCGGTAATCACCAGTTCCGGCAGGTTGGATGCACCTGCCCTGGCCAGCCACGTCAGCGCGGCCTCGCCGCCGTCGGCGTCGCCCACCACTTCCAGCCCGGGCTGCAGCGACAGGTGCATGCGCATGCCGTCGCGCACCAGCGCGTGGTCGTCCACCAGCAGGACACGGGCCGTGGCGCCCGGAGAAGGAATGACGGGGTCGTCGTCGTGCGAAACGGTCATGAAAGCGGAAGTTCGGAAGGGGTTTTGATCATCGGCAGCTCCGCCACGAGCCGCGTGCCCGACGGCATCGACACGATGTCGAACTGCCCGCCCAGCGCGGCCATGCGCTCGCGCAGATTGCGCAGGCCAATGCCGCGCTGCGGGTCGAGCTGCATGCGGGCCACGTCGAAGCCGGTGCCGTTGTCACGCACGGTCAGGCGCGTGGCCGATGGAGAAAATTCGAGTTCGACGTTCACGCGCGTGGCATGCGCGTGGCGCTCGACGTTGGTCAGCGCCTCCTGCGCGATGCGAAACAGCGCCGTCGCCTGTTCATCGGCCAGCGCGCGGGGCTGGCCGGTCTGCGAGACCTCCACCTGCAGCGCGCTGTCAGCCTGCATCTCGCGCCCCAGGTGCTGCAGTGCCGCAAGCAGGCCCAGGTCGTCGAGCAGGGCGGGGCGCAGGTTGCGCGCCACGCGTCGTACTTCGTTGAAAGCGGAATCGAGCCGGTTCAGCGCCATGCCCAGCACAGGCGCCACCGCCGCAGCATCTGCAGGCGCCAGGCGCAGCCGGTTGGCGGCGGTTTCCATCACCAGCTTCACTGACACCAGCAACTGCCCGATACCGTCGTGCAGCTCGCGCGACAGCCGCGCGCGTTCTTCTTCCTGCGACTGCACCACGCGCTGCGCCAGTTGCCGCAGCTTGGCATCGGCCTCGCGGTGTTCGCTGATGTTCAGCGCCAGCCCGCTGGCCGCCACCAGCAGGATACTCACCGCCGCGATCACGCCGATCCAGGCCATGGTTTCGCGGATATCGGTCTCGGCACGTGCGTCGAGCTGGCGTAGCGTCTGCTCTACGTCGTCCAGGTAGATGCCGGTGCCGATCATCCAGTTCCAACCCGGCACGGCCACCACGTAGCCCAGCTTGGGCACCGTCTGCTTCGACGACGGCTTCTGCCACATGTAGCGCACCGATCCACCGCCCGACTTGGCCGCAGCCACGAGTTTCTGGATCGTCAGTGCGCCTTGCGGATCACGCATGAGCCACAGGTCCTGTCCCACCAGTTCGGGCTGGCGCGGATGCATCAGATTCCGACCTTGCAGGTCATAGAGGAAGAAGTAGCCGTCCGGCCCGTAGTCGAGCCGCGCCAGCGCCTCCATGGCGGCCTGGCGCGTTGCCTCATCGGTCTTGCCCGAGCGCACCATCGGCGCGATGGCGCTTTCGGCCAGATCTACGTAGTGGCGCAGCTCGGTTTCCTTGCTCTGCAGGTACGCGGCCTCCACCAGAACGCGTTCGTGGCGGACCAGCGCAGTGGCCTGATAGCGCACGGCCAGGGCGATGCCAAGCATCGCGACAGCCAGGGGCGCCACGGCAAGCAAAAGTATCTTTTGGCGGAGTTTCATCTGAACCGGGGGTAAACACCGATGCCGGGAAGGCCGCGTGAAATCGTCGGCCTACGTATTACTACGCACGGGTGTTGCGTAGTTTCGCGCTTGTGCCGACATGGGCGGGTGTCAATACTACACGCCGGATTACGCTAGGGCCTTGCCTGCCGCGCAATTCCGAAGCAGCAGGTGCATCTTCGATCGGCATTTTTCTTGCTCGGCGATGCACTGCCCGCCTGCACGACAAGACCGGTTCCAGACGAGAACAGACCGGACGCCGAGACATCCCGGAGACCACCTTTCCGCGCGAAACGTCGCTGGCGCCATCCGGCACCGCCCCGCTGCCCGGGCTCCCTGTCGCCGCAGGTTTTATCAGCCGGTCTGAGGAGACCCTTCAAAATGAATCGCATCGGACAACACCTGTTGTGGCTGGCCGTCGCCGTACTCGGCGCGTTTGCCTTCGCCACTGTCGCGCTGTCGCGCGGTGAAGCCGTCAGCGCACTGTGGATCGTGGTTGCCGCGCTCTGCATCTACCTGATCGCCTACCGCTACTACAGCCGCTTCATCGCCGACAAGGTGATGCAGCTCGACCCCAAACGCATGACGCCCGCGTGGCGCCACAACGACGGCCTGGACTACGTGCCGACCAACAAGGCGGTGCTGTTTGGCCACCACTTTGCCGCCATCGCTGGCGCCGGGCCGCTGGTTGGCCCCGTGCTGGCCGCGCAGATGGGCTACATGCCCGGCATGCTGTGGATCCTGGCCGGCGTGGTGTTTGCCGGCGCGGTGCAGGACTTCATGATCCTGTTCATCTCCACGCGCCGCGACGGCCGTTCGCTGGGCGACCTGGTGAAGTCCGAGATGGGCACCGTGCCCGGCCTGATCGCGCTGTTCGGCTGCTTCATGATCATGATCATCATCCTGGCGGTGCTGGCGCTGATCGTGGTGAAGGCACTGGCCGGATCGCCGTGGGGCACGTTCACCGTGGCGGTGACCATCCCCATCGCGCTGTTCATGGGTATCTACACGCGCTACATCCGCCCGGGCCGTATCGGCGAGGTGTCGGTGATCGGCTTCGTGCTGCTGATGCTGGCCATCATTGGCGGCCAGTACGTGCATGAAAGCGCCGTGCTGGCGCCGCTGTTCACGTACGACGGCAAGGCGCTGACGTGGATGCTGATCATCTACGGCTTCATCGCCGCCGTGCTGCCCGTGTGGCTGCTGCTGGCACCGCGCGACTACCTGTCGACCTTCCTGAAGATCGGCACCATCATCGCGCTGGCCATCGGCATCCTGATCGTGGCACCGGAACTGAAGATGCCGGCGTTCACGCAGTTCGCCCAGGGCAATGGCCCGGTGTGGTCGGGCAACCTGTTCCCGTTCCTCTTCATCACCATCGCCTGCGGCGCGGTATCGGGCTTCCACGCGCTGATCTCGTCGGGCACCACGCCCAAGCTGCTGGAAAACGAAAGCCACGCGCGCTTCATCGGCTACGGCGCGATGCTGGCCGAGTCGTTCGTCGCCATCATGGCCCTGGTGGCCGCATCGGTGATCGAACCTGGCGTGTACTTCGCGATGAACAGCCCGGCAGCCGTGATCGGCACCACGCCGGAAGCCGTGGCGGCCACCGTGTCGACCTGGGGCTTCGTGATCACGCCTGACGTGCTGATCCAGACCGCCAAGGACGTTGGCGAAAACACGATCATCTCGCGTGCCGGTGGCGCGCCGACGCTGGCCGTGGGTATCGCGCACATCCTGCATCAGGTGGTGGGCGGCCAGGCCATGATGGCGTTCTGGTACCACTTCGCCATCCTGTTCGAGGCACTGTTCATCCTGACCGCCGTCGACGCGGGCACCCGTGCCGGCCGCTTCATGCTGCAGGATCTGCTGGGCAGCTTCGTGCCGGCCCTGAAGAAGACCGACTCGCTGCCGGCCAACCTGATCGCCACCGCGCTGACCGTGGCGGCCTGGGGCTACTTCCTGTACCAGGGCGTAGTGGATCCGCTGGGCGGCATCAACACGCTGTGGCCGCTGTTCGGCATCTCCAACCAGATGCTGGCTGCCGTGGCGCTGGTGCTGGGCACGTGCGTGCTGGTCAAGATGAAGCGCGGCCAGTACGCCTGGGTAACGCTGCTGCCCACCTGCTGGCTGCTGATCTGCACGCTGACCGCCGGCTGGCAGAAGCTGTTCGACGCCGACCCCAAGGTCAGCTTCTTGACGCACGCCGCCAAGTTCAGCGCCGCGATTGCCGAAGGCAAGGTGCTGGCACCGGCCAAGTCGATGGAACAGATGCACCGCATCGTGTTCAACGACTACCTGGACGCCGGCCTGTGCGCGTTGTTCATGTTCGTGGTGCTGTCGATCGTGTTCTATGGTTTCAAGACGGCCATGGCGGCGCGCAACGAAGCCCGGCGCACCGATAGCGAAACGCCGTTCGAACCGATGCCGGCGCAAGCCTCGGCCGCTTCGCACTAACCACAAGGAGCCACACATGCTGGACCAGATCGGAACCATGGGACGTTACCTGGGTCAGTCGCTGCGGCTGATGGTCGGCCTGCCCGACTACCAGACCTACGTGGCCCACATGGAAACCACCCACCCGGACCGCGCGCCCATGACGTACGAGGAATTCTTCCGCGAACGCCAGGAGGCGCGCTACGGCGGCGGGCAGGGCAAGTGCTGCTAAGCACCGGCTCAGCCCTATGAAAGCGGCCCTGCGGGGCCGCTTTTTTCATGCCCGCTTTTCATGCGCGTTTGGGCGGGGCATTTGTGACGGATAATTGCGCGCTGTTGCGCCGAAACGTCGTTTTTTAATGCTTCGATACCGTTTCTGCAGCGGGTTACAGCACCTCACAACTGGTTACAGCAAGGGTAGGGCTCGTTCTCTACACTCCGGTTCCAGATACACACCACATAAGGAAAATACGATGTCGCGTCATCTCCGCAACCTGACTCTGGCTCTTGCCCTCTCGGCGGCTGCACTGCCGGCGTTTGCAGGAGGCGATTTGAACAATGCACTCGGCGGTGGCCTGGGCGGCGTGGCTGGTGCCGCCGTGGGTGGCGCACTGGGCGGCAGCACGGGCGCCGTGATCGGCGGTGCCGTGGGCGGTGGCGCCGGCGGCGCCCTGACGTCGAACCGTCGCGAACGCACGGGTGCCATCATCGGTGGCGCACTGGGCGGCGGTGCCGGTACGGCAGCCGGCAACGCCATGGGCGGCCGGACGGGCGGCCTGGTCGGCGCCGGCCTGGGTGGCGCCGCAGGTGCGGCCCTGGGCGGCAACGTGTCGCGCAGCAATTCGTACGACGATGACCGCCGCTACTACAAGCGCAGCAAGCATCGCCGTCACCACCATCACGACTAAGTCTTACCCTGCAATGCAAAACGGGCCTTCTGGCCCGTTTTCTTTTGGTGGTCCGGCTGGGATTACCCAATAAAAAACCCGTACCGTTTGGTACGGGTTTTAGCTTGCCGGACTGCCTGGCTTCTCGATCAGAGCTTGGCGCCGTCGCTGTAGACGTCGAACGAGCGGGCACCGTCGGTGAACGAGTCGTACTTGCCAGCCTTAGCGCCATCGGTGAACGTGTCGAACTTGCCGCCCTTGGCGCCGTCGGTGTACGGGTCGAAGCGGGTGGCCTTGGCGCCGTCCGAATACGGGTCGAAGTTGCCGATCTTGGCAAACGCGGGAGCGGCCGACAGGGCGGCGGTCAGGGCAACGATCAGGGCGATTTGGCGCTTCATGGCGAATCCTTCACTTTTTTGCTTGGGATGCCGGGAAATCGAACTTTGCTGCGTCGCGGCATCGGATAAGCGGATATTAGGCATTCCCCTGATATGAATAAATATTCGCCTCCACAATGATTGATTGTGGTTTCAACAATAAACTACCCGTATCGTGTAAAAGTTCACGACGGAAGCGGGAGACTATGTCATGGATCGGCTGCAATCGATGCGCGTCTTCGCCAAGGTGGTCGAGCTTGGCAGCTTCGCCCGTGCGGCGCAGCAACTTGAAATGTCCAACGCCGTCGTCACGCGGTATGTGGCCGATCTGGAAAGCCATCTCGGCACCCGCCTGCTGAACCGCACCACGCGCAGCCTGTCGCTGACCGATGCCGGCGAGACCTATCTGCAGCGCTGCGCCCAGATCCTGGAAGACGTCGAAGAGGCAGAATCGATCGTCACCGCGCGCAGCCAGTCGCTGGCCGGCACCTTGCGACTGGTGGCCCCTGTCATGTTCGGCCTGCACCTGCTACCCCAGACGCTAGAGCGCTTCCACAAGCTCTATCCCGAAGTGGTGTTCGACGTGCAGTTGTCAGACCGCATGATCGATATCGTCGAGGAAGGGCGCGATGTCGGCGTCATGCTTTCCGACCTGGGACTCGGCTCGCACCTGGTGGCCCGCCCGTTGATTTCGGCGGAGATCGTCCTGTGCGCGTCGCCGGGCTATCTGCGCGAGCATCCGCCCCTGCGCACCGCGCACGACCTGACCCAACATCGTGCCATCGCCATGCGCCTGCCGACGGCCGAGCACGAATGGACGCTGTCTGGCCCGGAAGGGGAGGTGACCGTCCCGATCCGCCCCGGCCTGCTGTGCAGCAACGCCGAGCTTGCCCACCAGGCTGCCCTGGCCAACATGGGCATCGCTATGCTGTCGTCGTACCTGGCCCGGCCCAATATCGAGGCGGGCCGGCTGATGCACATCCTGCCGCAGTACCAGCTACCGCGCCGCGACGTGAGCGTGGTCTATCCCAGCCGCAAGTTCTTGCCGACCAAGGTACGCGCCTTTATCGATTTCCTTCTGGAAGAAGGCAAGCAGCGCGCGGGCGATTCGGTCGCCAAGGCCGTCAGCAAATAAAAATGGCGAGGCAGATGCCTCGCCATTTTGCTTCCAGAGCCCGAGGGCTGTAAGCAATTACTCTTCCGCTTCAGCCGTCTGCTTGGGAGTCGCGCGCGGCTTCTTGGCTGCCGTCTTTGCCGCTGTCTTCGTCGCGGCCTTCTTCGCTGGCGCTTTCTTGGCGGCGACCTTCTTGGCTGCAGTCTTGGCCGGCGCGGCTTCCGCTTCCTTCTCTGTCGACTTGGCGGCCGACTTTGCCGCTGCCGTCTTCGACGCCGGCTTCGCTCCCGCCTTCGGCTCGCGTGCCTCGAACTCGAAGCCGATCTTGCCGTCGGGCT
This sequence comes from Cupriavidus pauculus, assembly GCF_022179805.1. GTDB lineage: Bacteria > Pseudomonadota > Gammaproteobacteria > Burkholderiales > Burkholderiaceae > Cupriavidus > Cupriavidus pauculus_E. The sequence goes on from NZ_BPUO01000007.1 coordinate 427,079, forward strand.
GCTTCACTAGGAACGCCTTGAAGTTACGGCCCGTGCGCGACGACTTGAAGCCCGTCAGCAGGTCGGTCTTGCCGGCGGTCAGCAGCTTGCCGATCTGCTCGCGCGAGATCTCCTGCTGCAGGATGATCTTGCCGGTCGTGAAGTCGCAGGTCTTCTCGCTGCCCACGGCGTTCTCGCAGACGTACTTCATGCCGTGCTCGTAGACCGAGCCATTGCATTTCGGGCAGTGGCCCACCGGCGTCTGCTCGCTGAAGTCCACCGGCTCGTCGTCGTCTTCGTCGTTCTGGCCGAAGTCGAACTCCATCTTCCAGTGGCCTTCATCGTCCTTGGCCAGCTTCAGGATGGCCGCGAACGGGCGGCCCATCTTGCTGCGGAAGCCCTGCAACGGACCGATTTCCTTCTTCAGCAGCAGTTCCTCGACTTCCGCGATCTCGAACTGGCGTCCGCCCGGAATCTTGCTGATCGAGAACTCGCACGCCGTACAGGCAAAGCGCCGGTAGTTTTCCTTGACCTGGCCGCCGCACTGCGGACACGGCGTGTCCAGCGTAGCGTAGTCACCGGGGATCGTGTCGCTGTCGTATTCCTTGGCGCGCTTGACGATCTGCTGCGTCATCTGCGCAATCTCGCGCATGAATTCGTCACGCTTCAGGCGACCGCGCTCGATCTGCGACAGCTTGTGTTCCCACTCGCCGGTCAGCTCGGCCTGCGTCAGTTCCAGCACCCCCAGCCCGCGCAGCAGCGTCATCAGCTGGAACGCCTTGGCGGTAGGAATCAGCTCGCGGCCTTCGCGCACCAGGTACTTTTCAGTCAGCAAACCTTCGATGATGGCCGCGCGCGTAGCAGGCGTACCCAGGCCCTTGCCGGCCATCGCCTCGCGCAGCGCGTCGTCGTCCACGAGCTTGCCGGCGCCTTCCATGGCTGACAGCAGCGTGGCTTCGTTGTAGCGTGCGGGCGGGCGTGTGGTCAGCCCGACGGACTCCACCTTGTCGGTCTTGACGCGCTCGTCCTTCTGCACCGGTACCAGGTTGGCGTCCTTGTCGTCCTTGCCCTGCGCCTCGCGGCCGTAGATCACGAGCCAGCCCGGGTTGACCAGCACCTTGCCTTCGGTCTTGAAGTGATGGCCCGCTACCTCGGTGATGCGCGTGGTGACCTGGAATTCGGCGGCCGGGAAGAACACGGCCAGGAAGCGGCGCACGACCAGGTCGTACAGCTTCTGTTCCGGTTCGGACAGGTTCTTCGGCGCCTGCAGCGTCGGGATGATGGCGAAGTGGTCGCTGATCTTGCTGTTGTCGAAGATCTTCTTGTTCGGCTTCACCCAGCCCTGCGCCAGGATCTTCTTCGCATGCGTCAGGTAGTTCGGCGAGCTGTCGGCCAGCATGTCCATGGTCTGCTTGACCGTGTCCACGTAGTCCTCCGGCAGCGCGCGGGCGTCGGTACGCGGGTACGTCAGCACCTTGTGCTTTTCGTACAGTGCCTGCGCCAGGCCCAGCGTGTTCTTGGCCGAGAAGCCGAAGCGCGAGTTGGCCTCGCGCTGCAGCGTGGTCAGGTCGAACAGGGCCGGCGACTGTTGCGTGGACGGCCTGGATTCCTCGGAGACCGTACCCGGCTTGTCGCGGCAGGCGGCCACGATGCTCTTGGCTTCGGCCTCGCTCCACAGGCGCGATTCGCGCGCCTCGGGATCGAACTCGTTCTTCTTGAACTTCGGGTCGTACCAGCGGCCTTCGTACAGGCCCGCGGCGGCGATGAACTCGGCGCGCACTTCCCAGTAGTCGCGCGGCACGAAGTGTTTGATCTTCTCCTCGCGCTCCACCACGATCGACAGCGTCGGGGTCTGCACCCGGCCCACGGTCGTCAGGAAGAAGCCACCGCCCTTGCTGTTGAACGCCGTCATGGCGCGCGTGCCGTTGATACCGACCAGCCAGTCGGCCTCGGAACGGCAGCGGGCGGCATCGGCCAGCGGCATCATTTCCTCGTCCTCGCGCAGCGCGGCAAACCCGTCGCGGATCGCTTGCGGGGTCATCGACTGCAGCCACAGGCGGCGCACAGGCTGCTTCGCCTTGGCCTGCTGGGCGATCAGCCGGAAAATCAGTTCGCCTTCGCGCCCCGCGTCACAGGCGTTGACCAGCGCGGTCACATCCTTGCGCTTGATCAGGCGATTGAGCACCTTCAGGCGCGATTCGGTCTTGGCGATCGGGCGCAGGTCGAAGTGCGGCGGGATCACGGGCAGGTTGGTGAAGCTCCACTTGCCGCGCTTGACCTCGTATTCGTCGGGCGCCGCGATTTCCACCAGGTGGCCAACCGCCGAGGACAGCACGTAGTCGTCGCTCTCGTAGTACTCGTCGTGCTTGGCAAAGCCCCCGAGGGCGCGCGCAATGTCGGCGGCGACCGAAGGCTTTTCAGCGATGATGAGGGCTTTAGACATTCAACGGGTCCTTGTGGCGCCACTCCCGGAAGGGCAGTGCGCGCCTCTTGAAATTCACAGCAAACTATGTAAACAGCAGGCCTGGGCTTTGAGGCGCCAATAATAAGCGCGGTTCCGAGGGGCGTGCAAGCAAACGCCACCGCACGGGCTGACCGCGCTCAATCGTTGCCGGTCACCTCACCAAGCAGCCAGGACAGCACTTCTGGCGTCTCCGATGCCGGCGGCGACACCGCCCCGCCACGCATCAGCATCCGCTCCAGCACATCCAGGTGGGGCAGCACGGTTCCGTAAAACTGCGGCGCGCCTCCGGCAATGGGCTGAATCAATACAGTAGGAAAGTTTTCGATGTCGATGTCCTCTCCCAGATAGTCAGAGTGGGTTTCGACGTCGATCCAAACGAAACAGTCGTCCGGATAGCGTGCCGCCAACGCCGCAAAGCCAGGAAGGTACTCCTTGCACGTCCCGCACCATTCGGCGCAAAGACATGCCACCAGCCGGCCCTTGGGACGGACACGGAGCGCCTGACGCAGCACGTCGGCGTTCTGCTCGGGGAAGTAAACGGCCATTCGATTCGAAAAATGAGGCTAAGGCGATACCGCGGATCATGCCAGACGCCGGAAGCGGTTGCCTGGCAGCCGCTCGGCCGTGCCTGCCAGTTCCATCTGCAACAGCTCGGCCGACACCGCTTCGGCCGCCATGCCGGTGCGCTCGCACAACGCATCGAGCGTGACAGGATCATAGGCGAGCGCGGCCGCCAGGGCATCGTCGGCCACAGGCACGGGGCTGGCAGGCGCCTTGCCGGCCGTCCCAGCGGCGGGCGCCAGATCGGAAAATTCCTCGAACACGTCGGCCGGCGACTCCACCAGCTTGGCCCCCTGGCGAATGAGCTTGTGGCAACCACGGGACAGCTCCGCATGGATCGAACCCGGAATGGCAAACACCTCGCGCCCGATTTCCGACGCCAGCCGGGCCGTGATCAGCGACCCGGATCGCTCGGCGGCCTCGACCACCAGCACGCCGCGCGCCAGCGCCGCGATGATGCGGTTGCGGCGCGGAAAATGGTTCGGCAGGCCCGGCGTGCCAAGCGGAAACTCGCTGACGATGGCGCCGCCGGCATCGACGATCTGGTGCGCCAGCTTGTGATGCTGCGCCGGATAGACGATGTCCACGCCGGTGCCGACCACCGCGACGGTGCCACCCGGGCCCGTCAGCGCGGCCGCATGCGCGGCGGCGTCGATGCCAAGGGCCAGGCCCGACACCACGGTCATTCCCGCATCGGAAAAGGCTGACGAGAATGCCTGCGCGTTGCGAAGTCCCTGCTCGGTGGCATGGCGCGCGCCGACGATGCCCAGCGACCACGTCGCCAGACGTCCCGCATTGCCGTTGACGTAGAGCAAGAGCGGCGGGTCGGCCAGATCGAGCAGGCGAGCCGGATAGGCGGCGTCCGCCATCGTCACCAGATGGTGGTTCGGCGCTTCAAGCCACTGGAGGGTACGAGCGATGCGGGCAGCCACCTCGGCGTCGGGCGGCGCTGCCAGCGCGCGTGCGGCGGCAGGCTCCGGGGCGTCGCGCAGCCGCGCCACGTCGAGCGCCAGCACCGCCTGCGGCAGCCCGAAGGCGGCAAGCAGGCGGCGGCCGGCCTGAGCGGAAACACCCGGCGTTGCCGTCAGGCGTACCCAGGCAGCCACATCGGCTGGGTCGCGAGTCGATTCGGTCATCGGAACACTGCAGCGCGTGCCCGTGGGCACGCACTCACCGGTTACTGCGGCGTGGTGGCGAGGTCGCCCACCTTCATCACGCTGTTCGCATCGGTGACCAGCGCATAGGCGATGCCCGGGAAGACGCGATAGACGTAGGCCAGGCCATAACGGTCATCGGGCAACGTGATGTTGCGATTGCCGTCGGTCGGGTCCTTCACCACGCCACCCACGCGCGACAGCGCCAGCACGTGTCCCGGCTCCAGGCCGGCGTTGGCGCCCAGGTTCAGCACCACTACCTGCTTGGCGCCGCCAAACTGGACACCGCCGTAGACGGCCGCGATGTGTGCCTGGATATCGCCATCCGGTGCATGCGGTACGTAACGCACCAGTTCGCGCGCCGGCTGCGGCAGCAGCAGCGAACCCGCGCCCATTTCCTGCGGCGACTGGGTTGCCTGCACCGTCGTGACGGCGTCCGGGCCTTCGGGGCCACGGGTCACGCGCACGCTGCCCTGGTACTGGGCTTCATAACCGATCACTTCGTTGCTGACCGGATCGCGAACCGGCAGGGCAGGCTTGAATGCCTGCCAGTCGCTGCCGACCGAGGCCTCGGTCTGGCCGATGCCGCGCACGAACCCGGTATCGCCGCGGCCCATGTAGACGCGCGCATCGGACAACGCCACGATGCGGGCCGACGTGTCGACCGCGTCCTTTTCAACGACCAGCGGACGCTTCAGGAACGGCTCGATATCGGATGCCGGAATGCTCAGGATGGCGTCACCATCGGCGCCGTCGCCCCGCACGCGCGGCGACAGGCGGGTATCGCCACGTGCGCCCCCCGGCGCCGTGGTCGACAGGTAGGCGCGGCCATCGCGCTGAACCAGGTACAGGATCTGGCCCGGATAGATCAGGTGCGGATTGCGAACCTGCTGGCGGTTCATGCCCCACAGCGCTGGCCAGCGCCACGGCTGGCGCAGATACTGGCCCGAAATGCCCCACAGCGTGTCGCCCGAGCGTACCGTGTACTGGCTGGGCGCATTCGGCGCGAGTTCGGAAACGGGGATACCCTGCTGGGCCGTTGCATCGGCCTGGGCAACCTGCGCCGCCGAGACATTCAGATCGGCGGCCTGGACGGCCATGGCAGCTCCGGCTGTGACGCCGGAGACACATAGCATGGCGAGGGTGAACGCGTGCAGCCTGCGGCCCGACGCCGCCTGTTCTTTGGTAAGATCGCGCATTTTCCTGAACCGGTCGGGAGAACGACCGGATTGACCCTAGGTAGAGCGTGCCTGCTGCGGCGCGCCTTGAATTTTTGTACTAGCGCCCCGATTCTGCATGGAAACCCCGGACGCCGCAACGCGGTCGGGCAGTGGACAGCAACCGGCGTTGCGCCTGAGCATCATGGCCAAACTCGACATCCTCACCTACCCCGATCCTCGCCTGCACAATGTGGCCGCGCCCGTGGCGGTGGTGGACGACCGCATTCGCCAACTGGTCCGTGATATGGCCGAAACCATGTACGACGCGCCCGGTATCGGCCTGGCCGCCACGCAAGTGGATGTGCACGAGCGCGTGATCACCATCGACGTGTCCGAGACGCGCGACGAGCTGATGGTGTTCATCAACCCGGAAATCGTCTGGGCCAGCGACAACCGCAAGGTCTGGGAAGAGGGCTGCCTGTCGGTGCCGGAAGTCTACGACCGCGTGGAGCGCCCGGACCGCGTCAAGGTACGTGCCCTCAACGAGAAGGGCGAAACGTTCGAACTCGATGCCGACGATCTGCTGGCTGTATGTATACAGCACGAGATCGACCACCTGAACGGCAAGGTCTTCGTGGAATACCTGTCGCCGCTCAAGCTCAACCGCATCAAGAGCAAGCTGCAGAAGCGCGTGCGCGCTCGCATGTAAGGATGTAACAGTGGCGTGCCACGCGGGTGGCCTCTGCTATCGTTACAGCTTCCGAAGATTGTCACGTACCGGCCGCTATGCGGCCGGTGTCGTTTTTACCCGTGGATTTTCGCCATGACTCAAGCCCAGCCACTGCGCGTCGCGTTTGCCGGCACCCCCGAATTTGCGCGCGTTGCCCTTGAGGCCATCCACGCCGCCGGATTTCCGGTGGTGGCCGTCCTGACCCAGCCCGACCGGCCCGCCGGCCGTGGCATGCAACTGCAAGCCAGCCCGGTCAAGCAGTTCGCCCTGGAAGCGGGCCTGGGCCCCGTGCTGCAGCCGCGCTCGCTGCGCCGCAACGGCAAGTATCCCGAGGAAGCCGGCGCCGCCGTGGACACGCTGGCCCAGATCGCGCCCGATGTGATGGTGGTGGCCGCCTACGGCCTGATCCTGCCGGTCGAAGTACTCGATCTGCCGCGCTTTGGGTGCCTGAACATCCATGCCTCGCTGTTACCGCGCTGGCGCGGCGCCGCGCCGATCCATCGCGCCATCGAGGCGGGCGACGCCGAAACGGGTATCACGCTGATGCAGATGGACGAGGGGCTCGACACGGGCGCCATGCTGTCGCGCGAAGCGGTGCCCATCGGCCCGCAGGACAGCACCGGCAGCCTGCACGACACGCTGGCCGCGCTGGGCGGCCGGATGATCGTCGACGCGCTGCGGCAACTTGCCGCCGGCCAGCCGCTGGAAGCCACGCCCCAGCCCGAGGCTGGCGTGACCTATGCCGAGAAGATCGCCAAGGACGAAGCCCCACTCGACCTGACGCGTCCGGCCGCGCAGCTGGCCAACCAGGTGCGCGCCTTCAACCCGTTTCCGGGCGCCACGATCCAGATTGGCGACATGGTCGTCAAATGCTGGCAGGCCCTGCCGCTGGCCGCCACGACCAGCCTGCCGCATCCGCCCGGCACCGTGCTCGCGGCCGATGCGACCGGCGTGATCATTGCCTGTGGCGATGGCAGCGCGCTCCAGGTGACCGAGCTGCAGAAGCCCGGCGGCCGCCGCCAACCGGCCCAGCAATTCCTGCAGGCGGTGCCGCTGCCGGCCGGCACACGGTGTCTGGTACCCGGCGCCCCTGCCTGAGCGCTTTATTCAGCACCCATCACGCTAAAACCCTGTCATCGGCATTGAATTTCCGCGGACCTGGACCTATCTAACGAACATCGCGTCCCGCAGGGGCGGGTACGCGCCCCAACGATCTCTCTGGAGACCAAACCATGTTCAACTGGGTCAAGACCTTCATGCTGATGGCAGCCATCACGGCGCTGTTCATCGTCATTGGCGGCATGATCGGCGGCCGCAGCGGCATGATGTTCGCGCTGCTGATCGCGCTTGGCATGAACTTCTTCTCCTACTGGTTCTCGGACAAGATGGTCCTGCGCATGTACAACGCGCAGGAAGTGGATGCCGGCAGCGCGCCGCAGTTCTACAACATGGTGCAGGAGCTGTCGCAGCGCGCCGGCCTGCCCATGCCGCGCGTGTACCTGATCAACGAGGACGCGCCGAACGCCTTTGCCACGGGCCGCAATCCCGAGCATGCGGCAGTGGCGGCCACCACGGGCATCCTGCGCGTGCTGTCCGACCGCGAACTGCGCGGCGTGATGGCCCACGAACTGGCACACGTGAAACACCGCGACATCCTGACGTCGACCATCGCCGCCACCATGGCCGGTGCCATCTCGGCGCTGGCCAACATGGCGATGTTCTTCGGCGGGCGCGACGCCAACGGCAACCGCAGCAATCCGATCGCCGGTATCGCCGTGGCCATCCTGGCGCCGCTGGCCGCTTCGCTGATCCAGATGGCGATCTCGCGTGCGCGCGAGTTCGAAGCCGACCGGGGTGGTGCCGAGATCAGCGGCGACCCGCAGGCACTGGCCAGCGCGCTGGACAAGATTCATCGCTATGCGCAGGGCATCCCGTTCCAGACCGCAGAAGAGCATCCGGCCACGGCGCAGATGATGATCATGAATCCGCTGTCGGGCGGGGGCATCGCCAACCTGTTCTCGACGCACCCAGCCACCGAGGAACGCATCGCCCGCCTGATGCACATGGCGCAGACGGGCAGCTATCCGGCCTGATGACTGGATTGTCCGGATCCGCCGCTTCGGACGGTTTGGCGGCGCGGCCGCCGACAACGGGTAAACTGCCCGCTGTGTCCCACAAACGGGACCGGCGGGCATTTTTGTACCCGCCGCTTGCCGACGCCACGGCGTCACCCCCTTCATTTTCATTGCCTGTCTGATTTTTCCGTATGCGCCTGCCTCACGAATCCCTTGCCTTCCAGATGCTCGGTGCCGCCGCGGCTGTTCGCGGCGTGCACGAAGGCGCGGCCCTGCCGCAGGCCATCGAGGACGTTGCCACGCACCTGCGGCTGGACCGCGTCCGCGACGCCGCCACACGCGGCGCCATCCAGGACCTGGCCTATCGCTCGGTGCGCCTGTTCGGCACCACGCGCGCGCTGGTCACGCAACTGGTGACGCGCCCGCCTGGCGCACTCGTCGATTCCCTGCTGGCCGTGGCACTGGCCCTGCTGATCGAAGGAGAGGAGGGCGACGGCAGCAAGGTGGGACGTGGCGGGTACTCGGATTTCACGGTGGTCGACCAGGCGGTCAGCGCGGCGGCATCGGAACCCAAGACTGCGCACGCGCGCGGGCTGGTGAATGCCGTGCTGCGCCGCTTCCTGCGTGAACGCAAGGCACTGATGCCGAAGGTCATGCAGGACGAGGAAGCGCGCTGGAACCTGCCGTCGTGGTGGCTCGCAGAACTGCGTCGTGCCTATCCGGACCAGTGGAAAGCGCTGGCCGAGAGCGTCAATGCACGGCCGCCGATGACCTTGCGTGTCAACACGCGCCGCATCTCGGTGCAGCAATACCTGACGGCCCTGGCCAATGCGGGCCTGGCGGGCGTGGCCGTGGGCGACCAGGCCGTGCGGCTGCATCGGGCATTTCCGGTCACGCAGATTCCCGGCTTTGCCGAGGGCGATGTCTCGGTGCAGGACGCCGGCGCGCAACTGGCCGCGCCGCTGTGCGAAGTTTCCGATGGCATGCGCGTGCTGGACGCCTGCGCGGCACCTGGTGGCAAGACCGGCCATCTGCTGGAACTGGCCGACATCCATGTGACGGCCGTGGAAAGCGACGCACAGCGCGCCGCGCGCATCCACGACAACCTGGCGCGGCTGGGACAGCGTGCCGAAGTGATCGTGGGCGATGCCAGCCGGCCGAAGGACTGGTGGGACGGCCAGCAGTTCGACCGCATCCTGGCCGACGTGCCGTGTTCCGCCTCGGGCATCGTGCGGCGCCATCCCGATATCCGCTGGCTACGCCGCGAGTCTGACGTGGCGAAGCTGATGACCGAGCAGCGCCGCATCGTTTCGCAGCTTTGGACGCTGCTGAAACCGGGCGGCATCCTGGTCTACGTGACCTGTTCTATTTTCCCAACGGAAGGCGAGGAGCAGGCGCTCTGGTTTGGTGCGCAGCTTCCAGATGCGATACGATTGCAGGCGCCGGGGCAACTGCTGCCCGGCAGCAAGGCGCCTGAAACAGCCGGCGGCGACATCGCCGGCAAGGCAAGCCTGCCGTCGGACCACGACGGCTTCTACTACGCCCGCTTTCAGAAACGCGCCTGACACTTCCACCAATGCCCAGCTCGCTGCGCCTGTTCGTCCTACGTGCCCCCGGCCGCGCGGTGCGCGGATGGCCGGCAGCACCATTGGCCGGCACGTGGGGCATCCTGCGCGCGTGGTACGCCGCTGCGTTGCTGCTGCTAGCGCTGCTGATACATGTGCCCCATGCTGGCGCACAGCTCATTGAAACCAACGACGCGCGCATCGAATTCCAGGATGGCGGATTCGAGCTGAACACGTCGTTCGACTTCGATCTGCCCCCCGCACTGGAAGACGCGCTGCACAAGGGTATCTCGCTGTATTTCGTCGTCGATTTCCAGTTGTCGCGCGCGCGCTGGTACTGGTTCGACGAAAAGCCCGTCAACACCACGCGTTCCGTGCGGCTGTCGTACCAACCTTTGACGCGCCAATATCGCGTGTCCACTGGTGGCCTGCAACTGCCGTTCAATCGCCTGAAGGGCGCGCTGCAGTTCATCCAGCAGGTACGGGGCTGGCGTGTTTTCGAACGCAAGGACGTGAAGCTCGGCGAGACCTATCATGCCGAGACGCGCATGCGCCTGGATCTGTCGCAATTGCCCAAGCCATTCCAGGTCAACGCCGTGAACACGCGCGAGTGGAACCTGTCATCCGAGTGGAAGCGCTTCAACTACACGGTGCCCACCAACCTGGACGCACCACCGCCGCCGCCCGCACCGCCGCCAGTGGCACCGCCGGCGCCGCCGGCCATGCCGGGGTCGGCGCCTTCCGCGGCATCGGCCGCCGCAGCAGAATCGCGGGCACCGTTCGCGCAGACCGTGTCGAACGTGCTCTCGCCTAGCCAACTGGTCCAGCCGGCCAGCCAGCCATGAACGGCAATCCATGGGACAGCAGGTTCCGCCGCGTGCTCTACCGCGTGGTGGTGGGCATCATCGTGTTCCTGGCGCTGGTGCTGGTGGGGCTGCTGGCCGGTGCGTCGGCCAACACCGAGTTCTTCGACCGCTATTTCACGCTGCTCTTCAAGGTCAACCTCGTCGTCGGAGTGTTGCTGGTCCTCACGGTTGGCGCGCTCGCGCTCACGCTGTGGGTCCGCTATCGGCGCGGCAAGTTCGGCACGCGGCTGATGAGCAAGCTGGCGGTGTTCTTTGGCGTGGTGGGCGTGTTGCCCGGCGTGCTGATCTACCTGGTGTCGCTGCAGTTCGTGTCGCGCAGTATCGAATCGTGGTTCGACGTGCGCGTGGAGAACGCGCTTGAAGCGGGGCTGAACCTGGGGCGGTCCACCATCGACAGCCAGCTTGCCGATCTGCAGGGCAAGGCACGGCTCATGGCCGACCAGCTCATGGGTGCGTCGGGCATGGCCACATCGCTGCAATTGAACCGCTTGCGCGAGCAATACGGCATTCAGGAAGCGGCGATCTTCACGGGCAGCGGCCGCGTGCTGGCCACGGCGTCCAGCAGCTACGCCGCGCTGGTGCCCGACATTCCGTCCGGCGTGCTGGCGGAACAGGCGCGCATGGCCGGTGGCTACGCCGCCGTGGAAGGCGGCACCGACCCGACGGGCGCCGATAAGGCACCGGTCACCATCGACAGCAGCCACCTGTACCGCATCCGCGTCATCATTCCGCTGGGCCCGGCGCCGGCGCCCTCAACGCCCGACGAAGCGGCGGCGGCTTCGGCCACCGCAGCGGCCGCGGCAGCACGGTCACGCTCGCGGCTGACACTGCCTGGCGGGCGCTGGGCCGGGTCGGGGCTGTCCGTCGAACGGCGCCCGGAAGACGCCCCGGCCACCGGTTTCGGTCTGGTGGGCGACACGGTGCGCGAAGAACGCTATCTGCAGGTGCTGCATCCCGTGCCGGCGGTGCTGGCGCGCAATGCCGACGAGGTTCAGCGCGCGTACCAGGAGTACCAGGAAAAAGCGCTGGGCCGTACCGGCCTGCGCAAGATGTACATCGGCACGCTCACGCTGACGCTGTTCCTGGCCGTGTTCATCGCCGTGATGCTGGCGCTGCTGCTGGGCGGCCAGCTGGCCCGGCCGCTGCTGATGCTGCTGCAGGGCACGAAGGAAGTGGCCGAAGGCGACCTCTCGCCCAAGCGCGAACTGAAGAGCCGCGACGAGCTGGGGCAACTGACCCAGCAGTTCAACCAGATGACACGGCAGCTTGCCGAGGCGCGCATCGCCGTGGAAGACAATCGGGTGGCGCTGGAGCAATCGAAGGCCTACCTGGAAAGCGTGCTGCAGAACCTGACCGCCGGCGTGCTGGTGTTCGATCTCCGCTTCACGCTGATCACGGCCAACCCCGGCGCCGAGCGCATCTTCCGCCAGCCGTTCGCGAGCGTGCTGGGGCAGCCCGTGGCGCAGATTCCGGGCATGGGCGACTTTGCAGATATCGTGCGCCAAGCGTTTGCCGAGCAGACCACGCGTGAGGTGCTGGGCGGCGCCCAGCACTGGCAGAAACAGATCGAACTGCCGCAAGGCGACGAGGAACAGCCGCTCACCTTGCTGGTGCGTGGTGCCCACCTGCCGGGCGGCAGCCGCGACGAGCCGGGCTATGTGGTGGTGTTCGATGATATTTCCGACGTGATTTCGGCCCAGCGCTCGGTGGCGTGGGGCGAGGTGGCGCGCCGGCTCGCGCACGAAATCAAGAATCCGCTGACGCCGATCCAGCTTTCCGCCGAGCGCCTGCAGATGAAGCTGTCGCCCAAACTGGAGCACGGCGATGCGGAAGTGCTAAAGCGTGGGGCCACCACGATCGTTAACCAGGTGGCGGCAATGAAACGCATGGTGGACGACTTCCGCGACTATGCGCGAACCCCGCCCGCTGTGATGCAGTCTCTGCCGTTGAATGGCCTGGTGGCAGAAGTCTTGCATCTGTACGGTATCGATGATCACGCCGTGCACGAACACCCGGTGATTCATGCGGCGCTGGGCTCGGATCTGCCTGAAATAAAGGGCGATCCGACGCAACTGCGCCAGGTGATCCACAACCTGCTGCAGAATGCGCAGGATGCGGCGGCAGATAACGTGGCGGCCGGTAGGGCGGCGCCCCATATCACTCTGCACACCGAGACTGTAGAATACAAAGATTCTGCCGGCGAAGACCGGCAAGCCGTCAAGTTGTCCATTGCGGACAATGGTCCCGGATTCGCACCACGTATCCTGAGTCGAGCGTTCGAACCGTATGTGACCACGAAAGCCAAGGGTACGGGTCTTGGGCTTGCGATGGTGAAAAAGATCATTGACGAACATGGCGCACGCATCGAACTGCGTAATCGCATGAACGGTACTGAGATCACGGGAGCCCAGATCTCGATCCTGTTTGTGAAACTGGCTTAGTCAATCTTGCGCGCCGGCGCCTCCGGTTAGCGCTGCGGTGGGGTTAAGAGGGGAAGTATGGCAACCATCCTCGTAGTCGATGACGAAATGGGAATCCGGGAACTGCTCTCGGAAATTCTCAGTGACGAAGGACATGTGGTCGAGCTTGCGGAAAACGCCCAGAAGGCGCGAGATTTCCGTGCGCAAGCCACGCCTGACCTGGTACTGCTCGATATCTGGATGCCGGATACCGATGGCGTAACGCTGCTCAAGGAGTGGTCGGCGCAGGGCTATCTGACGATGCCAGTCATCATGATGTCGGGGCACGCCACGATCGATACCGCGGTGGAAGCCACCAAGATCGGCGCGCTCAATTTCCTTGAGAAGCCCATCGCGCTGCAGAAGCTGCTGTCGGCCGTCGAAGCAGGGCTTGCCCGCGGCATCGAGCGTCCACGCAACGCACCCGCCACCGCCGCACCGCTGGCAACCACGGGCGCTCCGGAAGCCACGACAACTACCGCCACGCCGGCCGAGACACCCATTGAGGCCGTCACCAACGGCAGCCCGTCGCGCGGTGTCCCCGAAGGCGAGATGCAGTTCTCGTTCGACATGCCGCTGCGCGAAGCCCGCGACCTGTTCGAACGCGCGTATTTCGAGTACCACCTGCTGCGCGAGCACGGCAGCATGACGCGCGTGGCCGAAAAGACCGGCCTGGAACGCACCCACCTGTACCGCAAACTCAAGCAGCTCGGCGTGGAGCTGGGCCGCAACAAGCCAGAGCCCACCGAGCAGTAAGTGGCGGGGCGGTGACGCAGAAATTGCTTGACGACGTCCACTCCGCCGGATATAGTTTCGCTTCTTTGGCCCGGTAGCTCAGTCGGTAGAGCAGAGGATTGAAAATCCTTGTGTCGGCGGTTCGATTCCGTCCCAGGCCACCAGAATCAAGAAAACGGACGCTTTGGCGTCCGTTTTTGTTTTTGGGCTCTCCTTTAGCCCTCTCGGTGGCGTCGGCCACCGGTCACTCCCCCTACCCAAACAACTCCTCCGCCACCGTCGGATGCAGCGGCATCGTCGTCTTCAGGTGCGATGCCTTCACGCCTAGCCGCAGGGCCAGCGCTAGCGTCTGGACGATCTCGGGGGCGGCGCCGTCCATTAAGTGCACGCCCAGCACGCGGTCGTTGCGGGCGTTGAATACGATCTTGAATACTGACTGCGTCGGCATGCCGCCGAAGCGGTTTTCCAGCGATACGAAGCGCTTGATCTCGGTGCGTACGCGGTCAGTCTTGCCGTCGGCGGCTTCGATGGCCTGTTGCTCCGTCAGGCCGACGACGCCGATAGCCGGTTCGCAGAATACGGCTGTAGGGATGAAATCGAAATCGGCAAGGTCGCCGCGTCGGCCGAACAGGCGGTCCGCGAGCCAGCGGCCCTGGGCAACGGCCACCGGTGTCAGGTGTATGTTGCCGGCCATGCAATCGCCAATCGCATGCACCGACCTGACGTTGCTGCGGAACTGGCGATCCACCTTGATGGCGCCCTTCTTGTCGCGTTCCACGCCCAGCGCATCGAGGTTCAGGCCGTCGACGTTGGCCTTGCGGCCGATGGCCGCCAGTGCCGCCTGGGCGCGTACGGTCTGCGTGCGGCCGCGATTGTCTTCCTGCGTGTAGCACACGTCGAACGCGCCGTTCGACTGCGACACCATCGTGACTTCCGCGCGGAAATGAATGCGTATGCCCTTGGCCACGAGTGCCTCGGCGAGCGCGGCGGAGATGTCGTGGTCGAACTTCGGCAGCAGTCGGTCCTCGCGCACCAGCAGGTCCACCTTCACGCCGTAGCGTGACAGGATCGAGGCCATCTCCACGGCGATGTATCCGCCGCCGATCACGACGATGGAACCCGGCACGGTTTGCCACGTGAACACGTCATCGGAAGAACTGACCAGCTCGCCGCCGGGCACCGGCAGGTCGATGGGGCTCGCGCCCGTGGCGATCAGCGTCTTGCCGGCGCGGATCACCTCGTTGCCGACAACAATGTCTCCGACTTCATTGAACTGTGCCGTGCCATGCCAGATCTCGACACCGGCTTCGTTGAGCCGCTGCTTGTACGACGCATTGAGCCGCGCCACCTCGGCGTTCACGCGCACGATCGCGTCGCGCCAGTCTTCCTTGCCGCCGGTGTGCGACAGGCATGTGGACAAGATCGATGCCCATCCCGCGCCATAGGACAGCATCTTCTTCGGCACGCAGCCGCGATTGACGCAGGTGCCGCCAATGGCGTCACGCTCCACCAGGATCACCTTCGCACCGTGCGCGGCCGCCCGCCGCGCCGCGGCCACGCCGCCCGACCCCGCGCCGATGACGACGAAGTCGGCCTGTCGCCCCTTGGGTCGCACATCGCGCTTGCGTGGCACGCGTTCGACCACGGGTTCCGCGCTGGCCTCGCTGGCGCGGCGGCGCGGTTTCCTGGCCGGTGCCTGGTTGGCGATTTCGGTTGATGCCTGACGCTTTGTCATTCATGCCTCCTTGCCTGAGCGCGGCGCAATGGCCGCATGCCGAACGATCGACCGGCGCCGTGGTGGCGCGTTTTCCGCTATGACGCCGGCAAGAGATCCTGCTGGATCGCGGGCCATTCGCGCAAGAACGTTTCCGCGTCGCGCTGGCCCAGGTCATACGCATGCGTCATCGCTTCGGGACGGGTGTAGTCCCAGCTCGAAATCGGCACGCGTTGCGATGGTTGCAGATACAGGCGGCGCTGGCCGCCCGCCTCGATGATGAAGCGACGTGGCCGTGGATACATCCGCGTCACCAGTACCAGTACATTGCCCGGCGTGTCGTCCAGCGCGTCCACGGGCACGTTGTCGACCAGCCCGCCATCGAGCACCGCGCGCCCACCGCGTCGCAGCACCGGCGTGAACGGCGGCGTCGATGCCGACTGCAGCAGCAGGTCCGCCAGATCCTCGGGCGAGCGGCAATCTTGCGCGAGCACGAATTCCGGATGGAAGCCGAGCTTGCGGCCCAGCCGTGGATGCAGCGTCTTGAGCAGATGCTTGTCGATGTTGTACGCCAGCAGTCCCGCCGCCACGGCCAGCCGTGGACCCGTCCAGCGCGGAATATGGGCCACGCCGATGCGGATCTCCGGCGCCTGCTGCAGCCGGTGCAGGCGGTTGTTGCCGAACAGCGAGAGCAGGGCGGTGCGATAGATGCCGTAGTGCGGAAACACGCGCTCGCGGCGCAGCAGGTTGCCCCAATGAACATTGCGCGAATTATTCGCCAGCACCTCGCGGTAGTAGGCCATGGTCTCGCGCGAGTCATGCGCGTAGACCATGCACGCGGTGGCGGCGCCGGCCGAAATGCCGGCAATCACGCGCGGACGCAGTTGCAGTTCGGGCGCCACGGTATCCCACCAGCCGGCTTGCCACCAGCAGCGGTTTCCGCCGCCGGCGAAGACGATCTGGTCGAAGGGCTGGGGTACGGGAGCGGACATCGGCATCACGGCATTCAAAGCAGGGCGTAGGTCGTGGTGGCTTGTACGGCGAGCTTGCCATCCTGGCCGGTCAATTCGATCTCGCCGAACACCACGGTCTTGCCCAGGCGCAGCACGTTGGCGCGCACCAGCACGTCGCTGTCGATCACGGGGCGCATGAAGTTGGTGGTCAGCGTGACCGTGGTCATCGGACGGAATTCACCGAGTGCGGCCGAGATCGCAACGATCATTGCCGTGTCCGCCGCCGACATCAGCACCTGGCCGCACACCACGCCACCGGCGTGGCGGAAAGCTTCCTGGAACGGCAGGCAAAGCGTGACGCCATCGGCATCGACGGCGTGGGCCCGCAAGCCAAGCTGACGCACCCAGGGGGCCAGCACGCGTTCTAGCGTGGCGTCGATGTCGGCTACGGTGAAGGAATTGGCAGGCACGTCCCGGTCTCCTCGGCGCGCATTTGTTTGCGCCAATGATACAGGGGTGGGACGGTTATGATTTTCTGGGGGTGGGGCGGGGGAGTGATTGCGGAGCCGATGTCGCGTTTTGAGGCGCTGGCCCTCTCCCCCGGCCGCTCTCCCGCGTGGCGGGAGAGGGGAGGAACCGGCGGAGTTATGCGGCGTTGTCGGCTTCGGCGCGTGCGCTGGAGCGGTTGGCATGCCAGCGCAGCAGGCGCGGGATCACCACCACGCCCACCGTCATGGCCAGGATCGTGGCCGAGATCGGCTGCTTGACAAACAGGCTCCAGTCGCCCTGGCCAATCGACAGCGCATTGCGCAGTTGCTTCTCGGCGATCGGACCCAGGATCAGGCCGACGATCACCGGCGCGGTGGGAAAGTCGAAGCGGCGCATCGCCATGCCCAGCAGGCCGATCACGAACAGCAGCAGCAGGTCGAACCACGACTGGCGGATGCCATACGCACCGAGGCCGGCGAAGATCAGGATGCCGCCATAGAGCAGCGGGGTCGGCACGCGCAGCATGCGCACCCACAGCCCGATCGCGGGCAGGTTCAGCACCAGCAGCATCACGTTGCCGATGTACAGCGACGCCAGCAGACCCCAGACCAGGTCGCCCGATGTCTGGAACAGCATCGGACCCGGCTGCAGGTTGTAGTTCTGGAATGCCGCCAGCAGGATGGCCGTGGTGTTCGAGGTGGGGATACCCAGCGTCAGCAGCGGGGCCAGCGTCGCGGTCACCGCGGCGTTGTTGGCGGCCTCGGGGCCGGCCACACCTTCGATGGCGCCCACCTTGCCGAATTCTTCCTTGTGGTTGGACAGCTTCTTCTCGGTGGCGTACGACAGGAACGTCGGAATCTCGGCACCGCCGGCCGGGATCAGGCCGAACGGAAAGCCGATGAACGTGCCGCGAATCCACGCCGGGATCGATCGCTTCCAGTCCGAGCGGTTCATGTGCACCGAACTGAGCTTGTTGAACGTGCCGTCTGGCTGCGGGAAGAACGCGTTGAACAGCGCCTCGCCCACCGCGAACAGGCCCACGGCCACCACGACGATATCCACGCCGTCGTAGAGCTCCTGCACGTTCATCGAGTAGCGCGTCTGGCCCGACAGCGAGTCCATGCCGATCAGGCCGATGCCCAGGCCCAGGAACAGGGCGGTCATGCCACGCAGCAGCGACGAACCGAGCACGGCCGACACGGTCGTGAAGGCCAGCAGCATGATCATGAAATACTCGCCCGGGCCGAACTGCAGCGCCACGTCGGCCGCCACCGGTGCGAACATCGACAGCAGCACCGTGGCGATCGTGCCGGCCACGAACGAGCCGATTGCGGCGGTGGCCAGCGCGGGGCCTGCACGGCCGTTCTTGGCCATCAGGTTGCCTTCCATCGCGGTGACCATCGTCGACGACTCGCCGGGCGTGTTCATCAGGATCGATGTGGTCGAGCCACCGTACATCGCACCGTAGTAGATGCCGGCGAACATGATCAGCGCAGCGGTGGGTTCCACCTTGGCCGTCAGCGGCAGCAGCATCGCCACGGTCAGGGCCGGCCCGATGCCTGGCAGCACGCCGATGGCGGTGCCAAGGAAGCAGCCCACCAGGGCCCACATCAGGTTGATTGGCGTGATGGCCACGGCAAAGCCGTGCATCAGTTGGTTCAGGGTATCCATGTCAGTACCTCCCGTGGGGCATTGGGATCAGAAGCCCGCGACGGGCAGCAGAGGCAAATTGATGCCAAGCAGGAAATCGAACAGTGCCCACATCGGCACCGTCAGCAGCAGGCCGATCAGCGCATCGCGCACGATACGGCGGCTGCCATAGCCGCGCGCCACGCACACCATCATCAGCGTGGACGAGAACACGAAGCCCAGCGTGCCGATCAGCGCCATGTTGGCAATCAGCCCGAGCGCCACCCACAGGAAACCCTTGAAGTTGTGCGGAGCCGCTGGCAGCTCGGCATCTTCCTCGGGCATGTTCCTGAAGCCGCCGCGCAGCCCTTGCCACAGCAGCAGCGCGCCGCACACGGCCAGGCCGATGGCGACCAGCGTGGGCACGAAGCGTGGCGACAGGCCGGCATAGCCCTCGTCGCCCGAAATGCCCGGTATGCCGGCGAAGAAGAATACGGACACCGCCAGGACGGCGACGCCGATGGAGACGTGGGATGGCTTCATGGTGGGGCTCTCGGATGATCCTGCCCACCCGCGCGGTCACGGGGCCCGGTGACGATATAGGTATGTTTTTCGGTGTCACGCAGGTGGCGGCACCGGTGCCCCGTGCCGTCCTCCACACCACCGGATCAGGCCGGCGGCGGGGCGGGAGACGACAGGTTGAAACTGATTTGCCCGGGGCTTGCCTGACGACTGCCCGGGCCGATACTTGCTACTTACTTCGCCACGCCCAGTTCGCGCAGCGTCGCGCCCAGGCGCGCGGATTCCGCATCGACGAACTTGCCGAACTCGTCGCCGGTCAGCAGGAACGGCGTCCAGTCGTTCTTCTGCAGCGCGTCCTTCCAGACCTTGTTCTCGGTGCCCTTCACCACGGCGTCGATCAGCGCCTTGCGCTGGTCGGCGGTGATGCCGGGCGCGCCGTACACGCCGCGCCAGTTGTAGATCTCCACGTTGATACCCTGTTCCTTCAGCGTCGGGATATCGGCGGTGCGGTCCTTCGACGTCACGGCCAGCGCGCGCATCTTGCCGGTCTTGATGAACGGCAGGAATTCGGAGACGCCGGCGATGCCCACGGTCACATGACCGCCGAGAATCGACGCCGAGGCCTCGCCGCCGCCCTGGAACGGCACGTAGTTGATCTTCTTCGGATCCACGCCGATGTCCTTGGCGATCAGGCCGGCCAGGATGTGGTCGATCGAACCCTTCGAGCCACCGCCCCAGCTGACGCTGCCCGGATTGGCCTTGAGCTGCGTGGTCAGGTCCTTCATGGACTTGATCGGCGAGCTGGCCGGTACCGTGATGACCATCGTGTCGGCGAACAGGCGTGCGATCGGCGTGGCGTTCTTGAGCGTCACCGGCGGATGGTTGGTCTCGATGGCGCCCACCATCACCGCACCGGTCACGATCATCGCGTTGGGGTTGCCCTTGTCGGTGTTCACGAACTGCGTGAGGCCGATGGTGCCACCCGCGCCGCCCTTGTTGTCGTAGGACGCCGTCTTGGCCGTGCCGGCAGCCACCATGGCCGCGCCGATCGAGCGGCCGGTCTGGTCGTAGCCGCCGCCGGGGTTGGCGCCGATCATCACCTTGAGGCTGTCGACGGCATAGGCGGGGGCAGCCACCACTGCTGCGGCCAGTGCGGCCGAAGCGGCGAAGACATGGGTAAAGCGGGCAAGCGTGCGAGGCATCGCGTGTCTCCTGTCTTATTGGAATGTTTTGGGTGTGCGTTCGAATCTGGCTGCGGTCTCCGGACCATGCAGGTACAGCAACCAGCCATGGCACGGATTCTAGAAGCGCGAAACTGTCAAAACCCTGTCAAAACGACAGCTTCTGCGTCGGGGTTTACGTGGTGTTGTCTGCTTTGTCTGCCGTGGCGCACGTCGGGCACGCTGTCGTTTTTTGGCATCGACAGGGGCGCCAGATCTGATCTGCACATCTTTGACTTGGCGCACGTCTGACATCTCACTACGATTGACCTCGGTTGCCTGCCGCACAGACTTCGGCGCGGACAGGCCAGCCGGCAGTGCAATGACATGGACCGTCGCACAACGATGCGACGGCCAGTTCGGGAATTTTTTGGGAAGTTTTTTCGGGTAGTTTGGGTGCAGCAGACAAATAAGATGTCTCAGGGGTCAATCATGGATACAACGATCAAGGCGTCGGACGGCTGGCCGCCGGAATTCGAGGCAGGGGCCGATCGCGGCCTGTGGAAGAGCACGGTCGCCGCCGCCAACCAGGCGCTGGAAGCGGCCAAGGGCATGCAGGCGGCAGTGGGGCAGACGCTCAAGCTGCAGCACAAGATCATGGCGTTGCGCGACGAACTGCATCGCGCCGAAGCCGAGCGCGACATGTACCGCGACCTGCATGCGCGCACCGTCGACGAACTCAATCACACGCTCGACCTGAGTCCCGCCGAATGGCAGCGCCTGCGTGCCGACAACGAGACGCTGCAGATTCGCCATCGGGCCTACAAGCTGCTGGTACAGCATTACGCGCGCGCCGGCATGGCGATCGATCCCGCCACGTTTGCCGAGCAGCGCAGCCGCGTGCAGCAACACATCCTGTTCCAGCGCCGCAAGGGCATTCCGGTGTCGGTCATCACGGCCGACGACATCGCTTTCCTGTTGCGTTAAGCGTCCGAGGAGTCGGTCATGAACTGCCTTGTCCCGGGATTGGCGGCGCCGCAGTATTGCCGTCCGGCGCATCAGCCGCGTGCACCTGGTTTCGACCCGCTTGCTTGGCGGCATATAGACGGCGGTCGGCCGTCGCCAACATGGCGTCGAGTGTCGGGCAATCGTCGGTCACGGCTTCTGCGACGCCAATCGATACAGTGAAGCGAATGCGTCCGTCGCCCGCCCCGGGCGGCGGCGCATCGGCCGCGGGTTCCACCAACGCGGCCTGCACAGCCACGCGCAGCCGCTCGGCCGTCGTCGTGGCATCGGCCAGCGAGGTGCCGGGCAGCAGCACCGCGAATTCCTCGCCGCCAAGCCGCGCGGGCAGATCGATCTCGCGCAGGTTGCCACGCAGCACGGCGGCCAGTGCCACCAGTACGTTGTCGCCGCTGGCATGGCCCCAGGTGTCGTTCACACGCTTGAAGAAATCGATGTCGACCATCAGCATCGACATCGGCCCGCCATCGCGCCGGCGCCGGCCCGATTCCTTGCGGAACTGCTCGCCAAAATGCCGGCGATTGGCCAGCTTCGTGAGCGGGTCGGTATCGGCCAGCATCTGCAGCTTGGCGCCTGCGGCCAGGTAGTGGCCGAACAGCAGCGTCACCACGCGCAGCGTGACGAACATCAGCAGCGGCAGCCCCAGCCAGATGGCCAGCAGCGGCGCGCTGGTGCGCTGGAGAATGGCAAGCAGCAGGTCGCCATCGCTGAGCGTATCGACCAGCAGCCAGTTGCCCTGCTGTCCCACGCGCTGGAAGAACAGATACTCCCCGCCCACGTGGCGCATGCCCTCGCCGGCCTTGAACAGGTCCGGCAGCGAGACGCTGCGCCATTTGGGCCCGACATGGTCGGGCCAGCGCAGATCCACGCGGACGTTGTGCTGGTTTGACGCGATGATGACGCCATGCCGGTCCAGCAGGTATCGCGAGTACGTGTCGTCGGGCGATCCGATCAGCTCGCGCAGGCGCGGCAGTTCGACATCGAGCGCCACCACGCCCCGGAACCGCTGCGCCACGTAAAGCGGAATCGCCAGCGTGGTGCGTTTCTGGGTGCTTTCGAACTGTGTATAGACTGGCGTCCAGCGAATCTCGCGCGAGACGTCGCGGTCGGGCAGCATGTCACGGTAGTAGGCGATGTCGTTGAAGCGGCGAATCAGCGCGGGCGCCTTCTCGGGTGCCATCGTGGGGTAGGTCACGTACAGGCCGTTGCTCGAGATGAAGCTGACATTGCCCTCGGCGCTCGATCCGTCGCTGCGGTGACTGAGGCCCAGCAGGTGGCTGAGCTGCTTGGCCGCGTACAGGTCGGCGCGCAGGTCGGCATCGCGGCGCTCGAAGCCGCTCAGGTTCTTGAGCGTATCGGGAGACACGCCCACCACCGGGGCGTCGCCCAGCGGTACCGGCATCTGCCAGATGGGCTCGTTGCGCGCCAGGAACGCCTGTTCGATCGCCGGATCGGTCTGGGCCTCGCCGCGCTCCTGGATCGTGATCAGTTGCTGCGCGTAGTCGCGCAAGAAGACCAGCTTGAAGCGTTCGGCGGAAAACACCGCTTCCACGCCCAGCGCGCGCAATGCCAGTTCGTGCTGGCGCGAATACAGCACGCGTTCGCGCAGCAGGTACAGGTCCCGCACGCCGACGATGAACATCAGCACCATGGCGATGGCAAATCCCACCACCACTACCCGCTGCGGGTGCATGAGCGCTGCACGCGGCAGCCAGCGCGGCCCCGGCAGCATCTTGCGCCATGACATCGAAGGTCTCCCCGGCAAGGCCCGCCCGTGGGGCGGACAGTGCGACGACTATCCTGCGACTTCGCTCGCCGTCTCGTCGGTATCGGCCGGCACAGTGTAGAACAGCCACGAGACGCTAGCTATCCCGGCCGCCTGACGCATGTCAGGCGCACCGGCGCCGGGCCGTATATCGCTAATCAGTGACGCTCGGTACGGAAGTAGAGCAGGGCCACGGCCGGCAGCGCAAAGCCGATCCAGCTCGCCAGCGGCCAGCCGCCGCGCGCATAGGCCCAGGCGCCGGCCGTCGACCCGATCGCACCGCCTACGAAGAAGATGGCCATGTACAGGCCGTTGAGCCGGCTGCGATGGTGGTCTGACAGCGACAGGATCGCGCGCTGGCCGATCACGAGGTTGGTCGATACCGCGAAGTCCAGCAGGATGGCCGCAACGGTCAGAGACAGCAACGACAGCAGCGACCCCTCGTCACCCAGGCGGCTCAGCAGGAACGAACCCGCGCCCAGCGCCAGGGCCAGCGCGGTCATCTGCCGGGTGTGCCCACGGTCGGCATAGCGGCCTGCCATGGGCGCGGCAATCGCGCCCACCACGCCAACCAGCGCGAAGATGGCAATGCCGGTCTGCGACATCCGGAATGCGGGGCCGGCCAGGTACAGCGGCGTGGTGGTCCAGAACAGGCTGAAGACACCGAACATCGCGGCCTGGTACGCCGCGCGGCGGCGCAGTATTGGCTGGGTACGCAGCAGATGGCCCATCGAGCGGAGCATCTCGGCGTAGTGCAGACCAGGCGCCGGATGCCGCTGCGGCAGCTTGCTGGCCAGCACGATGCCAAGCAGCACCATGGCCACGGCCGATGCGGCAAAAATCGCATGCCAGCCGAACAGGCTGGACACCAGGCTCGATACCGGGCGCGCCAGCATGATGCCCATCAGCAGTCCGCTGGTGACGTTGCCCACCGCGCGTCCGCGCGCGTGCTCGGGCGCCAGGTGCGCCGCGAACGGCACCAGCACCTGCACGGCCACCGAGCACAGCCCGATCGCGCAGCCTGCAATCAGGAATACGCTGGCGTGCGTAGCCAGTGCCGCGGCCAGCAGGGCCACCGCGCAGCCGCCTACCAGCACCAGCACGAGCCGGCGGTTTTCGACGATGTCACCCAGCGGCACCAGCAGCAGCAGCCCCAGGCAATAGCCGATCTGCACCAGCGTCACGATCAGGCCGGCGATTTCCGGCGACAGCTGCAACGCGTGCGCGATCGGTCCGATCAGCGGCTGCGCGTAGTACAGGTTGGCGACGATCATGCCGGCGGCCACGGCCAGCAAGGGCGTGATCCAGGCGGCGGGCGCGGCGGCGCGTTGGGCGGAGGAGGTGGTGGTCATGGGGCGGAAGCGGGGGCAGGGCGCTTATCGGTCGACGCCCATGGAAGCGGCCGATTCTACCGGGAGCTAGATAGGGACGTTTGGCGCAGGGGCATTGCCGCGCCAGGTGCCCGGCGCTCAGCCTTCCGGATCGTCGTCGAAATGAAACTCTTCCTGCACCGGCGCCGGATCGTCACCCTGTTCGGCGGCCGGCAGCAGGGCGCTGACCCGGACCCCGAGCAGCCGGATACGCCGCTCCAGTGGAATGCGCTTCAGGCATTCGGTGGCGCCGCGCCGAATCGCCGCGCCATCTGCGGTATGGGCGGTCATCGTCAGATCGCGCGTGACCGTGCGAAAGTCGTCAAAGCGCAGCTTGATGCCCACCGTGCGACCCACATAGCCTTTGCGCCGCAGGTCGTCGGCCACGCGCATGCAAAGCTTCGTGAATTGCTCGGACAGCACCGGCCGGTCGGCGCGCGGGTGCAGGTCGCGCTCGAACGTGGTTTCGCGGCTCATCGACTTGGGCTCGGAGCTGACCACCACCTGGCGCTCGTCGCGGCCTTGCGCCACTTCCACCAGCCAGCCGGCATAGTTGCGGCCAAAATGGGCCTGCAGCAGCGCCAGGTCGGCTTCGGCCAGGTCACCCACGGTATCGATGCCGATGGCCTGCAGCTTCTCGGCCGCCTTCGGCCCGATGCCGTTGACCTTGCGGGCCGGCAGCGGCCAGATGCGCGTGGGGATGTCGGCCGGCGTCAGGATGGTCAGGCCATTCGGCTTGTCGAGCTCGGAGCCGATCTTGGCCAGCAGCTTGTTCGGCGCCACGCAAATCGAGCAGGTAAGCCCCGTGGCCTCATGGACCGCAGCCTTGATACGGCCCGCCACATCGTGCGGCTCGCCCTCGATATCAGTCATATCGATATATATCTCATCGATACCACGGTCTTCTATTTGTCCCGTGAATTCTCTGACGGCTGCCTTGAACAGTCCCGAGTAGCGGCGGTACGCGTCGAAGTCGGTCGGCAGCAGGAAGGCATCGGGTGCCAGCTTGGCAGCCTTCATCATGCCCATGGCCGAGAACACGCCCAGGGCCCGAGCCTCGTAGGTCGACGTGGTCACCACGCCCCGGCCCACGTAGTCGCGCAGCCTGGCGTAGCGCCGCGAGCCATCGGGCAGGACTTCCGGCACGGCGTTCCGGCCGCCACCAATCACCACGGCATGGCCGCGCAGATCGGGGTAGCGCAGCAATTCCACCGACGCGTAGAACGCGTCCATGTCGAGATGGGCAATGCGCCGGGCGCCGGTGGGAGACATAAAAGAGGAAAGGGCGTCTTGATACTGTACAAACGTACAGTATAGTGCGGCGCCCTGAATTACGAAACAGGCACCGGATCGTCTAGATTATTCCCTGTAAAAATAATCATCCGTCAAATTTCCGCAGTTTCATTTTTCGTATCGATGACTCGCTTCTGCGCCAGGTGGCTGACCAGCAAACCCTCCACCGCATAGATCGCCAGCGAGATCCAGATCAGCGCATAGCCGATCTGCTTCTGTGCCGGGAACGGCTCGTGATAGAGCCAGATGCCGAGAATCAGCTGGATGGTCGGCCCGGCGTACTGGAGCAGGCCCAGCAGCGACAGCGGAATCCGGCGGGCACCGGCCGCGAAGAACAGCAGCGGCACAGCGGTGACCGGACCGGCGAGCAGCAGCAGGATCTGCGTACCCGTCGCTGCGCTGCGCGTGGTGTCCTGGCCAGTCATGACCAGGAACCCCAGGGCCGCTGCAGCCACAGGGAACAGGATCAGCGTTTCCAGCGACAGGCCTTCCAGCGCCCCCAACGCGCCGGTCTTGCGCAGCAGGCCGTAGCCACCGAACGACGCCGCCAGCCCCAGTGCGATCCAAGGCAGTTGCCCCGCCGACCAGGTCAGCCAGAGCACCCCGGCGGCGGCGATGGCAATCGACACCCACTGCACCGGGCGCAGCCGCTCGTGCAGCAGCAATACGCCCAGCAGCACGCTGAACAGCGGGTTGATGAAGTACCCCAGGCTGGCATCGACCACCCGGTCGGCCGAGACCGCCCAGATATAGAGGAACCAGTTGCAGCACAGCAGTCCCGCGCTGGCCGCGAAGTTCAGGATCAGCCGTGGATTGGCCGCCACCTCGCGCAGCCAGCCAAAATGGCGCCGCCACAGCAGGATCGCACCCAGGAATACCAGCGACCACACCATGCGGTGGAGCAGGATTTCCAGCGGCGCCACGCCATGCAGGGATTTGATATAGAGGGGCAGCAGCCCCCAGATGATGTACGCCAGGAGCGCGTAGAGAATGCCGAGTTGCATTGGGAATTTTCCCGGGTAGATGTCCGGTTGTGGGGCGGATTCTACCGGCAACGGCTAATCGGGGTTCGGGGTGTCCCTCGTATCGAATCGGGCTGTCAGTTCGAGCTTCCTGGGTAACTGCCCTGGGCCGTTATCCATATAGACGACATTCCTGAACCGGTAGACGCGGCCGCTCAGTGCCAGCACGACCCGGCCGCCTTCCATCCGCACCGAAGCTTCCTGGTTGTCGGCCATCAGCACAGGGTCCTGCCGCGAGAGGGCCTTGACCAGATCGGCGCCAGCAGTCCCGTCCGTGCCGCTCGTCAGGTAGGAGCGATAGACCGACGATGTGGTGGCGTTGCCGCCTTGCCACTCCGTCACATAGAGATGCAGATCGTCGGCCAGACGCCACTCGGCCACGAGCCGGCTGTCTGCGGCGACACGGGTATCGGAAGTCAGATACCGCTCCAGGCCCGCGCCGCCCAACGTCAGCGCTAACAGAACGGTAACGGCCAGGTGGATATGCTTGATGCCCATTCAACGCGCGGACAGTTTCAACCGCCCAACAGAATAGGAGTCCGCGAGCTACCCTGTCCTGACGCTGCGCAAACAAAAACACCCTGCGACCCGAAGGCCGCAGGGTGTTCCAGTCAGATCCCGCGCCGCGATGGCGGCGATTCGCTTACAGCTTGCGTGCGAAGCTGTACTGCGAGAAGGCCTGCTCGGCCACGTTGAACCAGGCGGCCTCGTTGTTGCGGAATACGCGCCAGTCGTCGAAGATCTTCTTGAACGATGCGTTCTTGGCGCTTTCCTCGGCGTACGCGTCCTGCGTGGCCTTGAAGCACGCGTCCATGATCTCCTTCGAGAACGGACGCAGCTTCACGCCGTTTTCCAGCAGACGGGCCAGCGCCTGCGGGTTCACGGTGTCGTACTTGGCCATCATGTTCGTGTGGGCCTCGATGGTGGCCGTTTCCAGCGCGCGCTTGTACAGCTGCGGCAGCTTGTCGTACTCGGGTTGCGATGCGTAGAACGACAGCTGCGCGCTGCCTTCCCACCAGCCCGGGTAGTAGTAGTACGGGGCCACCTTGTAGAAGCCGAGCTTTTCGTCGTCGTACGGACCCACCCATTCAGCGGCGTCGATCGTGCCCTTTTCCAGCGCGGGGTAGATGTCGCCGCCAGCGATCTGCTGCGGCACCACGCCCAGGCGCGACAGCACCACGCCGGCAAACCCGGCCACGCGGTACTTCAGGCCTTGCAGGTCGGCCACGGTCTTGATTTCCTTGCGGAACCAGCCGCCCATCTGGGCGCAGGTGTTGCCGCCCATGAAGTTGACGACGTTGTATTCCTTGAAGAACTCGCGCATCAGCTTCATGCCGTTGCCCTGCATCATCCAGGCGTTCTGCTGGCGTGCGGTCAGGCCGAACGGAATCGTCGTGTCGAAGCACAGCGTCGGGTTCTTGCCAAAGTAGTAGTAGCCGGCCGTGTGGCCGATCTGCACGGTCTGGTTCTGCACGGCGTCCAGCACCTGCAGCCCCGGCACGATTTCACCGGCGGCAAACACCTTGATGTTGAACTTGCCGTCCGTCAGTTCCTTCACACGCTGGCTCAGCAGTTCGGCCGCGCCGTAGATGGTGTCCAGCGACTTCGGGAAGCTCGACGCCAGGCGCCATTCCACGGCCGGGTTGCTGCCGATCACCGCGGGCGCGCCCGGGGCGCTGGCCGACGCGGCGGGGGCGGCGGGCTTGTCTTCCTTGCCGCAGGCTGCAAGCGCACCGGTGGCTGCTACAGCCGAAGCCTTCAACAGGAAGGAACGACGTTCCATGGAAATCTCCTCTATTTATAGATATGTATGCGGGACTGCCTTGCAACCGCCATTGCAACCGCTATGTGCCGTGCGAAAGACAGGTCGGACGATTATAGCGGTGGCGTTTTGCGCACGGCTTTCCCGCGGGATGGGGGTTTTCGCTAGGCTTTAGGCACTTCCGCAACGGTTTTGGCCCGAGACCGGCGGGCGCGCCAAAAGGGTGCCAAACGGCGCCTGGAAGGTTTCGCAATGTGGGAATTCACACGCTTTTCCAACGCTTTGTGACGATCCGGCGGGATTTTGTAACCCGGCTTGCGGTCCAAAAGTTCGCCTGATAAAAACTGAGCCCTCCCCTCCGGAGTTTGTCCACGCCGGCCCTGTTGTTTCCATGCTGCAATCCGTTCTGCCTCCCTCTCGCCCGTTCGCCCGTCGCCGCCTCGTCTTTGCCGTCCTGGCCGCCTGGGGGGTGGGCGCCTGCGCGCAGGCCGGCAATTCGGTAGTGCCGCCGCCCCTGATCGCGGAAAGCGCGACCCAGCATGTCACCTCGGCCGTGGCCGCCGGCGCCGTACCTGCCACTGCACCTGCCGCCGTACCTGCCGCTGCCGCCACTGATCCGCTGGCTGACCTGATCCAGTCGGCCTCCGCCGCCGACGCAGCCGAAACCAGGGCAGCCGCACCTGCCGCCAATGCCGTGGCTTCCCAGACACCCGAGGCCGGTCCGGCCAACGCAGACGGCGCCACAACGGTCGCCCAGGTGCCGGTCGATGCCAACCCGGATTTCGTCGGCCCGCCCGATTCGCTGGCGCCGCCGCCTCCGCCACCCCCGCCCGTGGTGCTGTTCCCCCATCGTCTTGGCGAATTCCCAGCCATGCAGGCTGCGCCGCAACCGACCGCCCGCAGCACAGAAGATGCCGATATCGCGCAGGAAACTCCGTCCGACGCACCGCCCGTGCTGCGTTCGCAGTTGCCGGCCGACGACCTGGCCGGGGAATCGGTGTGGCGCCTGGGCTATAGCGGCCGCGCCGCCGTGGAAGACCGCTCGGGCACCCAGCGGGCCTGCCCCGGGGGCGGCACGCCGTCGGCCGGGTTTGGCCAGGGGCTGGCATGTACCAGTTCGGGCGAGGTCAAGATTCGCGAATCGGTGGCCGACATCGGCGGTGGCGCGCATGTCCAGCTCGTGGCCCAGGCCAAGGGCACCAACGCCACGTCGGTCAACGGCAATGCTGCTGCAGTGGATCCGTACGCACTGGTACCGAACTTCTATACGTCGGTCAGCGGGCTGTCCGGCATGTCCGTGCTCGATGGCGCCAGCGTCTGGGCCGGGCGCCGCGACAGCAATCCGTTCCTGATGTCGTCGGGCCTGCTGCCGCCGAACTCGTCGTCAATGCGTTTCGGTGTCGACAACGCCAAAGTCGGCGATTTCGGACTGAGTTATCAATACACCGCGCGTAACGACGTAAATGGCGCCAAGCTTCCCAGCTATCACTCGGTGCTGACCGCCCCGATCGACACCAACGACAAGGGTTCGGTACGGGTTGGCTTCACGCGCGTCGAGCCGCTGTCGCAAATCGAGGACACCGGCAGCGCCTGGTGGGCATCGGCCATGCACGAGCAGAAGGGCGTGCTGTTTGGCACCAACCGGCTGGGCGTGCAGTACGGGCA
The DNA here is from genome assembly GCF_022179805.1 of Cupriavidus pauculus. Classification (GTDB taxonomy): domain Bacteria; phylum Pseudomonadota; class Gammaproteobacteria; order Burkholderiales; family Burkholderiaceae; genus Cupriavidus; species Cupriavidus pauculus_E. Next base: position 457,194 of record NZ_BPUO01000007.1, read on the forward strand.
GGGGTCGCGCATGGCCATGACCGGTTATTCGGGCATGGGCAACGACCTGTCACGTGTGCGCGTGTCGGAATCGATGGAGTGGAAGGGCCGCTCGGGCCTGGCGGGTTCGGTGGAATCGAGCCTGCAGCTGGACCGCTCCGGCATTGGCACGCTGCAATGGGCCGCCACGCGCGTGCGCCCGGCCTTCGTGGCCAACGACCAGTTCAAGCTGAGCTTTGAAGTGGCGCACGACCAGATCTCGTCAGGGTTTGGCGTCGGTGGCCAGCGCACCGCGTTCACCGTGGCGCCGACGCTGACGCTCGGCAAGTCCACCGGCAACGCCAATCTGCGCGCGTTCTACACCTACAGCCGCGCCAACGACGTGGACGGCATCACGTTCGCCGCGCCGGCTGACGCGTGGTCATCGCAAACCAGCGGCTCGATCTTCGGCGTCCAGCTCAATCGACGCTGGTAAGCCGGGCGCGGCCTTTCCATCGGGGTGCGGCGGTGGCCGGCGTAGTCCGTGCCAAAGGCCGGCACAGCCAGTGGAATACCAGCGTGGCATTCATCGCACCAAATATCTGAGCCAGAATAAACGCAGGAATATCGATCATACGAATACCCGTGAACGTATCGGTCAGCGCGCAGGCCAGGGTCAGGGCCGGGTTTGCGAATGACGTCGACGACGTGAACCAGTAGCCGGCAGTGATATACGAGGCGACCACGGCCGGCACCAGCGCCGGGCGATAGCGTCCCGTGGCCATGGCCAGCCCGATCAGCCCGAACGTCGCCAGGCACTCACTCCACCACATGGGGGCGCCAGTGCGCGCCTGGGTCGACATCGTCAGTGCCGGCAGGCCGAACATCGCATGCGCTGCCATGACGCCCAGCACTGCGCCCGTGAACTGCACCAGCACATAGCCCAAGGCCTCACGCGCCGACAGCCGCCCCTGCACCAGGTGCGACAGGCTGACCACGGGGTTGAAATGCCCGCCCGATACCGGACCCAGCGACACGAGCAGCGCCACCAGGCCAGTTCCCGTGGCCAGCGCGTTGCAGAGCAGGGCCAGCGCGGTGTCGCCGGCCGCCAGCCGCTCGGCGCGGATGCCCGAACCCACCACGATCGCCACCAGCAAGGCCGTACCCAGTGCTTCGGCCAACAGCCGGCGCGGCAGCGTCGGGGCAGCCATCATGGGGTCGGACGTCGGAACGGACGTCGGAACGGCGCTCGCCGGCGTGCGCGGCGCGGATGAAGCAGGGGAGGGAGCTGCGGCAGACATGCGGAAAACTCATGAAAAGCGTGTCGCGCAGTGTTCCGTGCCGGGGGAATCCCCGTCAATGCAACGGGGCGATGTTGAGAAACTACCGCCGGTAACGAATCGAACGGATTACTGCAAGTCGTTACGCATGATCAGCAGCCACGGCATGTGCGAGTTCGTGAAGCCGTCGAGCTGGCCGGCGTCGTTGAGGTCGATCACATCCATCGACACCGATTGCTGGACATTGCCGCCGATGGCCTTGACCACGCCGGCGGCACGGTCCACTTCCACCACGATGTCGCAATGCATCGGCGTCGTGCCGAAACCGATCTCGGCAGGATCCGACAGGTATTTGTCGCGCCCGCGGCCGGCACAGATCATGTCGCCAGGACGCGGCACGCCCGGCACCGGTTCGACGTGGAACGCAGGGCGCTGCAGGATGCCGTCGCGCGCATCCACCACGTACATCGAATGGGACTGGCCGGTCAGGAACTGGGCGTTATCGAGCCCGGCGTGGCGCATGACCCAGGAAATGAACACCGCCGACCATGCCCAGGCACCCTGCGTGACCTGGCGGCAGTCGGGCGCTTCGCCCACGATGCCCCAGTAGCGCTGGGCCATCCGGCAGCCCTGTGCCGTGGCCTCCATGCCGGTGCCGTCGGGAAAGCGCAGGCAGCTTGCGTCGCCGTCGTCGTCCATGTCGACGTCCGCCGACGGCTGCGCGGCCTGTCCGTTGGCACCAAACCCAATGGCTTGCTCGGGCGGTACGGGGGCCGGCAGCGGGCTCTGGGTCACGCAGGCGGAATCGTCGCGGCCGATGTGCACGACCTGGCTGCCCCACTTGCGCCATTCCTGCAGGGCAATATCGACGATGCGTTCACGCGGCGTGGCGCCAGGGGGAGTGTTCACACGCCCGTAGTCGGGCAAGGGCACCGCCTGCGGACGCGCGGTACGGGGCGGCGATGTGCTGCAACCGCACAGGACGGCAAGCGCCACAGCCCCCACCAGGATCTGCCAGCCGCGCGTGCGCGCCTGTGGAGAATGCTGTGGAAGTTTGTGTGGAAAGCGCTGTGAATAAAGCTGTGGAAATCTGCGCTGGGGCAAGGGATGCGACATGTCAGGCTCGTGAATCCTGATTTCGCGCAAGGCCTTGATCAGCCAAGCGTGGATGACATTTTCGCGCGGTTGCGGCAGCCCTGTGAAGTGGCCCTGCCGGCTGTGCGATTCTCCACGCAGAGCTGCGGGAAAAATGGTGTGGATAACGTCCCCGCGCGCTGCGCACCGGCGCCGCTTTTCGGGCTTGGGCGGCGGCACGGCGGGGTCATGCGATGCGGGCGAACTGCATGCCCGTCGGCATTACTGGTTGACGGCGTCCTTGAACTTCTGACCTGCCTTGAACTTCACGGTCTTCGCAGCTTCCACCTTGATTTCTTCGCCGGTGCGCGGGTTGCGGGCCATGCGCTCGCCACGTTCGCCCTTGCTGAAGGTACCAAAGCCGATCAGGCTCAGGGTATCGCCCTTGGCCACGGCATCCATGATGGCGGTCAGGGTCACGTTCAGGGCCTGTTCGGCCTTCGCTTTGGTCAGACCGTCCACGCCTGCTGCGATCGCGTCGATCAGTTCGGTTTTCGTCATGCTTCACTCCGTATCGAGTTGAAAAAACACTGACGTCCTGCCCGGGGGCCTGCCCGCAAGCCGCCCCGGCAAAGACGCCGCGGGCCACATCATACCGTGTCGGACACGCCGCACCGGGAACAGTTTGTTACCGGCACCCGCCGCGAAGCCGCTTCAGGTCAAGGTTCGCGGGGTTTTGGCTCGTCGCGCGCAGGGCGTTTTACGGTTTTTGCGCAGCACTTTTCGCGGGAGCTCGTGGAATGGATCCACGGGGCTGCAACGGCACCGGGGGAGGTATACGGGCCACAGACAGGGCGTATACGGCCTCTCAGCGCCCTGGAAGGCCTCCAGTGTCTCTGGAGAGGGGCGGGGGTGTCCAAGGGCTCTGAGGGCGTATACGCGGGTTCCAGGCCGTATACGTGTCACGAGCGGGTCGTATACGCATGCAAACCTTTTAAAAGAGGCTATTACGCCGCATCGAAACGTATACCCGCGTACAGCGCTGCGAATTGCGCCCGTCGTACCCGTCCCCTGCGTCATGAGCCCGTTGCACATTTTTTCATCTCGTACAAAAACGGGCGTCTCTCCCCGACGCTGCGTATACGCCCTTCGGCTCAGGCCTTCTGCGTAGGGTTTACTTCTTTTCTTTATGTATACGAATAGTAGTGATAGATAAGCCACGGCCTTTTCTGTGGATAACCCCGTATACGTCAAGCGGATCAAGCGTTTACGTATACCGAAAGCGCAGGGATGAGATGTTGGCTCGCGTGGATGACTCAACCTTCCGGATGGGATGAGGGATGTATACCTGCCGACTTGTACGTATACCGTCCCCAGCCCAGCCCCAGGCAGCCCACACCAAACCCGCGCGCTTATCCACAGAAACGGGGCCGGTTATCCACATCGGTATACGTAAACAGGTCCGTAAACATCTGCCTCGTTGTGTGCTGGTTGATGCGTATACCTGACACGGTGGCCCGGGTATCATCGCGTTCGCGCCGGACTGGACCGGCCCAACAGGAACATCAGCATGTCGGATAAGGCCAAGGACGCCAGCAACCTGAAGGAGAAGGCGGGCAAGAAGAAGACCGCCAGTGATCGCATCGAAGTGCGCCAGTCTGGCGTGCACGGCAAGGGTGTCTATGCGATTGGCGCCATTGCCGAGGGCGAGCGCGTCATCGAGTACAAGGGCGAACACATCTCGTGGAAGGAAGCGCTCAAGCGTCACCCCCACGACCCGGCTGACCCGAACCACACGTTCTACTTCAGCCTGGAGGACGGCAACGTCATCGACGCCAAGTTCGGTGGCAACCGTGCGCGCTGGATCAACCACGCCTGCGAGCCGAACTGCGAGGCGCGCGAGAAGAAGGGCCACGTCTACATTCACGCCCTGCGCGACATCGCCGAAGGCGAAGAGCTGTTCTATGACTACGGCCTGGTCATTGACGCGCGCTATACCAAGAAGCTGAAGAAGGAGTACGAGTGCCGCTGTGGCAGCCCGAAGTGCCGCCACACCATGCTCGCGCCCAAGTAGGCGGGGCCAGGGAATAGGTAGGTCTTAGGCCGGCGCGGTGCCCGGCGCCTCGCACGGGATCCGGATCACGAAGCGCATGGACGGCCGGCGAGCGGACGATTCCGATGATTCGGGCGTGGCGCCGTCGTCGGGCCCGCCCGCCATGGCTGCCGGTGCCGTGGGCGCCAGGGAGCTGGCCTGCGCCGGCACATCCTCGATGCGGATCGTGCCCTGGTGCAGGGTGATGATCTCGTGCACGATGGCCAGGCCCAGCCCGGCCCCGCCCGGAGACGCCTGCAGCGCGGGTACGCCAGGCGTGTGATCGCCGCGGAAGAAGCGCTTGAAGACTTCCTCGCGGCGCGCGGCCGGAATGCCCGGCCCGTTGTCTTCCACCATCACCACGGCCATGCCGCGATGGCCCATGGCCTCGCCACCGGCACGCACCGTGATGCGTCCGCCCGGCGGCACATACTTCACGGCGTTGTCGATCAGGTTGGACAGCGCCTCGCGCATCAGCAGGCGGTTGCCGCGCACCACGGCCGGCGCGCCGCCCGTGAAAGTAGGGCCGGGCAACACCTCGAAGCCCAGGTCCACGCGCCGCGCCAGCGCCTGCGGCACCCATTCCGCGCCAATCTCGAAAGCCAGTTCCGCCAGGTCGAAGTGCTCGACCGGGCCCAGCCGTTCCAGCGACAGGCCCGGTTCGGCCCGTGCCAGCGACAGCAACTGGTTCGACAGCCGCACGGCGCGGTCGGCGGCGGTCTGGACTTCGCGCAGCGCATGGCGCGCCACGTCCAGCGAATCGGCTTCCACCGCGCGGTCAGCATGCAGCTTCACGGCGGTGAGCGGGGTCCGCAACTGGTGGGCGGCATCGGCGATGAACTTGCGCTGGGCGTCCAGCGCATCGCGCAGGCGCGACAGCAGCGCATTGAGCGCGCGGATCAGCGGTTCCACCTCGGCCGGCACCTGGGTCTCGTCCAGCGCGGCCAGCGACCGCGCGGTCTGGCGGTTCAGCTTGTCGGTCAGGATCTGCAGCGGGACCAGTTCTTCCTTGAGCACGTGCGACAGGATCAGGCTGCCCACCAGCAGCAGCAGGATCAGCGGCACCGATACCGACAGCAGGATCTCGTTGGCCGCCGTCTCGCGCCTGTCCAGCAGCTCGGCCACCTCCACCACGATCGGTCCGCGCGGGATCTGCGCCTCGGTGGGCGTGGTACCCATTTCATCGGTGGCCGGGCTGGGCAGGCTCACCGGCAGGCGCACCGCGCGCACCTGGCGGCCGCTGAACCAGGCATAGAACAGCCGGGCATCGTGCAGCGAGGTCTGGCCCGTGCCGTAGCCCAGCCAGGTATCCATGCCGCCGATCAGGCCGTCCGGGCCGTGGATGCGCCAGTAGATGCGGTCCGAGCCCTCGGCTTCCACCAGGGTCTGGGCGATGGTCGGGATGTCCTGCTCCAGCCGGGGGCCGGCAATGCGGATCTGCTGGGCGATGTTGTTGGCCACCCCGTACAGCGCGCGGTCGAATACCTGTGTGGTGTAGTGCGCCGCCAGCCAGTACGACAGCGACCCGCTGGTCAGCACCAGCGCGAACAGCGGCGTGGCCAGCGCGCGCAGCAGGTGGATGCGCAGGCTCGGGTTCGATGCGCCGCGTTGTGCGGCATTGCCCCGGTTACGGCCGCCGCGCACCCGTTTGCCCGGGGCGCTGGCGTCGCCGGGTTGGGCAGGAGAGGAAGGAAAACGCGGCCACATGGCGGGTGGGGACGTCAGCGTCCGGCGGGCAGCTAGTGGCCGGCGCGGATCTGCAGCAGGTAGCCGAAGCCGCGCACCGTGACGATTTCCACGTCGGCGTCTTCAAGCTTCTTGCGCACGCGGTGCACGTACACCTCGATGGCCGTGTCGCCCACGGTATCGCCGCCTTCGCCGGCCGGGTGCGCGAACGTGGCCAGGTGGTCCTGCAACTGCGCCTTGCTGACCACACGGCCCTGGCGCTGCAGCAGCAGTTCCAGCACGGCGAATTCACGCGGCGACAGTTCCAGCGGACGGCCATCGACGAACATGCGCCGGTCGTTGCCCGACAGCCGCAGGCGGCCCAGCCGCACATCGCGCTCGGGGGCGGCCTCGCCATGCTGGCTGCGGCGCAGCAGCACGCGCACGCGTGCTTCCAGCTCAGGCAGGGCGAATGGCTTGACCAGGTAGTCGTCGGCGCCCGCGTTCAGGCCCGAGAGCTTGTCTTCCAGCTCGTCGCGCGCAGTCAGGATCAGGACGGGAGTGGTGCGGTTGCGGGCACGGTAGCGCGCCAGCAGGGTCATGCCATCGATGCCAGGCAGGCCCAGGTCCAGGATGACCAGGTCGTGCTGCTCCTTGAGCAGGTGGTCGGTGGCATAGACACCGTCGTGCACCACGCGTACCTGGTGGCCGGCGCGGGATAGCCCGGCCTCCACGCCGCTGGCGATTTGACGGTCGTCCTCGATCAGCAGGATACGCATGGCGGTACAGGTGACATTGAAACGTAAACAATGTCGCCGATTGTACAGGGCAGGCCCGTGGCCTGCCTTTCAGTTGCCCTACAGCGGCCGGAGCCGCCGGGGATGAAGTCAGCGGGCCAGGCCGGCGGCAGCCCGTTCGATGAACGTGGCCAGGTCGATATCGCGCTGGGTCAGGCCGTTGGCATCGTGCGTGGACAGCGTGATGTCCACGCGGTTGTACACGTTGAACCACTCGGGGTGGTGATCCACCTTGTCGGCCTGCAGCGCCACGCGCGTCATGAAGCCGAATGCGGCGTTGAAATCGGCGAACTTGAACGATTTCTGGATGGCGTCACGGTCCTGGACGGGCGTCCAGCCGGGCAGCGCCGCCAGCAGCGGCTTGCGGGCGTCTTGCGAAAGAGGGGTCATGATGGGCTCGAACTGAAGAGTGGTCTTGGGGAACACGACAAATGCCAGCCCGCCCGGACCGCGCCGTTGGGGCGGCGGCCCGGGCATGCCGGCATTGTTTCACAAAGCGGCAAAACGGGCCGGGCGCGGCAGCAGGGCGCCCGGAGCGGTCAGATGTCGTCGCTGTCGGCCCAGCCTTCGCGGGTGCCGGTGTGGATCACCAGGTCGCCGTCGGCAATGTGGCCGGCGCCCAGCGTCGGCAGCGCGCGCAGTTCCGGGTACAGCGCGGTGAAGTCCGGGCGCGTGGCGTCAAACAGCTGTTCGAAGCTGTCGATCACGAAGTAGGTCTTCTGGAACGTGTCGATGCGGTAGCGCGTGCGCATGATGCGGTGCAGGTCGAAGCCGATGCGGTTCGGGCTGGCCGAATCGAGGCTGTAGATCGACTCACCCTGGCTGGACAGGATGCCCGCGCCAAAGATGCGCAGCCCGACCGGCGTGCGGATCAGGCCGAATTCCACCGTGTACCAGTACAGCCGCGCCAGCATGTCCAGCGCGCCGAGCTTGGCTGCCTTCAGGCCACCTTTGCCGTACGCCTCCATGTAGTCGGCGAACACCGGGTTGATCAGCAGCGGCACATGGCCGAACACGTCGTGGAAGCAGTCCGGTTCCTGCAGGTAGTCGAGCTGTTCCGGCTTGCGCATCCACCAGCTTGCCGGAAAGCGGCGATTGGCCAGGTGCTCGAAGAACACCTCGTCGGGCACCAGGCCCGGCACGGCCACCACCTGCCAGCCCGTGGCGCGCATCAGCATCTCGTTGAGCTGGTCGAAATCGGGCACGCGGTCGCGTTCCATGCCCAGCGTGACCAGGCCCTGCAGGAATTCGTCGCAGACGCGGCCCTGCAGCATCGACGCCTGGCGGTCATAGAGCTTGCGCCAGATCGCATGGTCGGTGTCCGTATAGCGGTGCACCGGTTGGGCGATGGTGAAGTCCGGGCGCAGTTCCTGGCCAGACAACAGGCCTTCAGCGAACTGTTCCTTGAGCTTGGCGGTAAGCGTGCCGGCAAAGTTGCCGGTGTCCGGGGTGGCGGCCGAGGGCGTCATGCGTTGCGTCTCCAACGTTGATTCGATTTGATCGGGTATCCGACTGATGCGGAATTCATGCATAGTCTAGCCAGCCAATGACGCGAAAAGGCCGCAAGATCGCCGTTCTTTGCCGTGGCAGTGCATATAATCCGCATATTCTGATTCGAAAGTGCGGGATACATGCGCATATGCTCAACGCCAATCTCGACCCCTATGACCTTGCCCTGCTGGCCGCCCTGCAGGTCGATGGCCGGTCCACCCATCAGCAACTGGCGGAACGGGTGCACCTGTCGCCCAGCCAGGTGGGGCGCCGCCTCGCCAAGCTGGAAGCCGATGGTGTGATCACCGGCTACCGGGTGAATCTGTCGACCCAGGCGCTGGGCCTGGGCGTGCTGGTATTCATCAGCGTGAAGCTGGCCCATCACGGCGACACCAACATCGAGCGCTTCCGCGAGGAGATCCTGCTGCTGGAGGAAGTGCAGGAGTGCTATTCGGTGGCCGGCGAGGCCGACTACCTGATCCGCGTGGTGGTGCCGGACCTGCCTCGGCTGGCCGAATTCACGATGAAACGGCTCATGCGCGTGCCTGGCGTGGAGAGCATCCGGTCCAACATCGTGCTGACTGCGCTCAAGAGCGAAGGCCCGCTGCCGCTGTCGCATTTGCGCTAAACCGCCGGGCAGTTCTGCCGAAATGTGCAGAGGCTTGCGCTTGCTACCCGCACATGTCACGCTCGCGCGGAGCCAATTCGGGAGAAGGCAGCATGATCGGGAGGATCGCCACGGCGGCCATCGCCACCGCAGCAGGTCTGGTATTGAGCGCAGTGACATGGGCGCCAGCCGCGTCCGCCGCGCAGGTCACGCGCTTTTCGCCCGAAGGGGTGAATCCGCAGGTGCGCCAGGTGGCCATCCGCTTCGACGAAGCGATGGTGCCGATGGGCGACCTCAAGGCCGCAGCGCCGGCATCGGTGTCATGCATCGGCGGCGTGGGCGGCAGCGGACGCTGGGTCAATGCCACCAACTGGGTCTACGACTTCGAGCGTGACCTGCCGCCGGGCGTGCGCTGCACGGTACAGATGGCCGCCGGGCTCAAGAGCGTGGCCGGCAAGGCCTACACCGGCAAGCCCGAATACCGCTTTGAAACGGGTGGCCCGATCGTCATCTCGGCGCGCCCGTCGGGCGGGCAGGTCGAGGAAGACCAGGTCTTTGCGCTGCGCTTCAACGGCGCGGCCACGGCCGGCTCCATCCGCGCGCATGCCTGGTGCCAGGCCGAAGGCGTTGGCGAGCGCATTCCGGTGCGCGTGCTGGGCGGCAAGGAACGCGACAGCGTCATCGAAGCGCTGAACTGGAAGGACGTGGTCAAGCGCGACGCCGACGCTGTGCACCTGCTGGCCTGCCAGCAGCGCCTGCCGGCCGGTGCACGCATGCAGCTTGTACTCGATGCCGGCATTGCCACGCCATCGGGGCTGGCCACCACGGCACCCCGGCGTTTCGACTTCCAGGTACGCGAACCCTTCTCGGCGGGCTTCACCTGCGAGCGTGAGCGCGCCGAGGCGCCGTGCACGCCGCTGCGTCCGATGACGGTCACCTTCACCGCGCCAGTGCCGCGCAAGGTGGCCGAGAAGATCGTGATGAAGACGCCGTCGGGGCCCAAGGCGCCATCGTTCGATCCGGACGAGGCCGCCGATGCACCGGTATCCACCGTCACGTTCAAGGGGCCGTTCCCGGAAAAGGCCAGCGTGACGATCGAGGCGCCGAAAGACCTCAAGGACGAAAGCGGCCGCGCGCTCAGCAACGCCGACCTGTTCCCGATCAAGCTGACCACCGCGTCGCTGCCGCCGCTGGCGAAGTTCGCTGCGGCGCCGTTTGGCGTGGTGGAGCGTTTTGCCGATGTCCCGCGCGGCAAGTCGCCTGACGACTATCCGCCGCTGCTGCCCGTGACGTTGCGCAACGTCGAGGCCGATCTGCCAGCGCTGGCCGTGCGTGCCGAGGCCGGCACCGTGGCGCGCCTGAAGGTGGACGACGACGGCGCGATCCTGCGCTGGTTCGGCATGGTCAAGCGCATGCACGAGAACACCTGGACGCGCGAGCAGATCGCTGCGATTCGCGCGGGTCAGGCGCCGTACTCGGTGCAGAGCCCGCGCAATGCACCGGCCATCGAAACGCGTTCGGTGTCATTGCTCGACGGCGCGGCTGGTGCGAAGAAGCTGGCCATTCCGAAATCCACCGACACCACGCCGCGTCCGTTCGAGGTGGTGGGCATTCCGTTGCCTGAACCCGGCTTCCACGTCGTGGAGATTGCCTCGCCGATGCTGGGCGAGGCGCTGCTGGGCAAGAAGGCGCCGATGTACGTGCGCACCGCCGCGCTGGTGACCAACCTCGGCGTGCACTTCAAGCTGGCGCGCGGCGAGAACGACGGCGACATGAGCGGCCTGGCGTGGGTCACCACGCTCGACGACGGCAAGCCCGTGGCCAATGCCAAGGTTGCCGTGCGTAGCTGCGACGGCGAACTGCTGGGCCAGGGCACCACCGATGCCACCGGCGTGGCGCGCTTCGCCAAGCTGCCGGATCGCCGCTACAAGGATTGCGCCAACGGCATGAATGGCTACTTCGTGTCGGCGCGCATCGCTGCCGATCACGCGCAGGCACGTGGCAAGGCCGACATGGCATTCGTGATGTCGGACTGGAATCGCGGCATCGAGACCTGGCGCTTCAATGTGCCGACCGACCTGAGTCCGAAGCAGAGCGTGCGCGCGCACACCGTGTTCGATCGCACGCTGTTGCGTGCCGGCGAAACGGTGTCGATGAAGCACCTGATCCGCAACGAGACGGGGCAGGGCTTTGCGTTGCCGCAGGCCATGCCGGCCAAGCTGCTGATCACGCACCAGGGCAGTGGCCAGAAGTACGAGATGCCGCTGACGTGGCGCATCACCGCCACCGGCGGCCGTAGCGCCGAGAACACGTTCCAGGTGCCGCCAGCCGCCAAGCTCGGCGTCTACGATGTGGCACTGGTCTACGACAACGACCGCACGCTCGATAGCGGCAGCTTCCGCGTCGAAGCGTTCCGCCTGCCGGTGCTGTCCGGCACGCTGTCGGTGCCCAAGGATGCCAAGGCCAAGGGTAATGCGCTGGTGGCCCCGGCCGAGGTGCCGGTCAGCATGGAGATCCACTACCTCAATGGTGGCGGTGCTGCTGGGCTGCCGGTGAGGCTGTCGGCACTGATGCGCGGCAAGTCGGTGAATTTCGCCGACTACGACGACTACGCCTTCGACCCGCCGCGCGTGCAGCGGCAAAGCAGCAGCGGTGACGAGGAAGAGGACCAGGACAGCGAGGGCTCGCGCGACGAATCCGAGAAGCTTGTGGCTGACAAGCTGCCGCTGACGCTGGACAAGGACGGCAACGGCAAGCTCACGGTCAAGAACCTGCCGAAGGTGGATGCACCGCGCGACCTGGTGCTGGAAGCCGGCTTTGCCGATCCGAACGGCGAGATCCAGACGCTGCGTCAGACGGTGTCGCTGTGGCCGTCGGCCGTGGTGGTCGGCATCCGTGCGGCCAACTGGGTATCGGTCAGTCAGAAGCTTGCCGTGCACACTGTGGTGCTTGATACGCAGGGCAAGCCCGTGGCCGAAGCGCCGGTGCAGATCAAGGCCCGCGCACGCATCACCACGTCGGCACGCAAGCGCGTGGTCGGCGGCTTCTATCGCTACGACAACCGCAGCGAGACCAAGGACCTGGGCGTGGTGTGCGATGCGCGCACCGATGCACAGGGACGTGCCCGCTGCGAGGTGGCGCTGACACAGGCCGGCGAAATCGAACTGATCGCCAATGCGCGCGATGCCGATGGACGTACCGCGCAGGCGGCCACGACTGTCTGGGTGACGCGCCAGGGTGAACTCTGGTTCGGCGGCGAGAACCATGACCGCATGGATGTGCTGCCCGAGAAGCGCGCCTATGCGCCGGGTGACACCGCCGTGTTCCAGGTGCGCATGCCGTTCCGTCGTGCCACTGCACTGGTGGCCGTGGAGCGCGAAGGCATTCTCGATACGCAGGTGGTGGAACTGAACGGCAGCGATCCGACCATCAAGCTCAAGGTCAAGCCCGAATGGGGACCGAACGTCTACGTATCGGTGCTGAGCCTGCGCGGCCGGCTGCGCGAGGTGCCGTGGTACTCGTTCTTCCAGTGGGGCTGGCGTCAGCCGCTGGACTGGTGGCACGCGTTCCGCAGTGAGGGCAAGGAGTACGTGGCACCGTCGCCGCTGGTCGACCTGTCCAAGCCAGCATTCCGGCTGGGGCTGGCACAGATCCGCGTGGGCAATGAAGCGTACCGGCTTGATGTCTCGGTGACGCCCGACAAGGCCAGCTACCCGGTGCGCGGCAAGGCGCGTGTGACCGTCCAGGTCAAGCTGCCCGACGGCAAGCCCGCGGCCAATGGCGAGGTGGCGCTGGCCGCTGTCGACCAGGCGCTGCTGGAGCTGATGCCGAACACGAGCTGGAACCTGCTCGATGCGATGGTGCAGCCGCGCAGCTACGGTGTGGAGACGTCGACGGCGCAGATGGAAATCATCGGCCGCCGCCACTATGGCCGCAAGGCCGTGCCGGCGGGCGGCGGTGGGGGCAAGAGCCCCACGCGCGAACTGTTCGACACGCTGCTGCTGTGGAATCCGCGCGTGCAGCTCGACGGCGAAGGCAAGGCGACGCTGGACGTGCCGCTCAACGATTCGCTGACGAGCTTCCGCATCGTGGCCGTGGCCGACCTGGGCGTGAACCGCTTTGGCAGCGGCAGCGCGACGATTGCCGCCACGCAGGACCTGCAGATGATTTCAGGGCTGCCGCTGCTGGTGCGCGAGGACGACAAGTACCGCGCCATGTTCACGCTGCGCAACACCACGCAGCGCGCGATGACGGTGGAAGCCACCGCGCGCGCCACGCTGGTCGATGCGCAGACGCTGCCGGCGCAGACCGTGCAGATTCCGGCGGGCGAGGCACGCGAGATCCAGTGGGACGTCACGGCGCCGGCGCTGCTTGCGTACAGCCGTAGCGGCACGATCCTGTGGGAACTGGCCGCGACGGAGAAGGGCAGCGGTGGCGCCAGCGACAAGCTCAAGGTATCGCAGCAGATCGTACCTGCCGTGCCGGTGACCGTGCAGCAGGCGATGCTGGCGCAGTTGACGCCGAACATGTCGGTGCCGGTGCAGGCTCCGGCCGGCGCGCTGGCCGATCCGTCGGGCAAGCTGCGCGGCGGCATGCAGGTTGCACTGCAGTCGTCGCTGGCGGGTGGCATGCCGGGTGTGCGCGAGTGGTTCCGCAACTACCCGTTCACGTGCCTGGAGCAGCGTTCGTCGAAATCGCTCGGCCTGGGCGATGCGGCCGCGTGGGACGCGCTGATGGCGCAACTGCCGTCGTATCTCGATACGAATGGCCTGGCCTCGTACTTCCCGCTGCGCAGCGACAGCCAGTCGGGCAGCGAGGTGCTGACGGCCTATCTGCTGGCGATCTCCGATGAAGCCGCGCGTGCGGGCCTGCCGATGCGCATTCCCGAGGCACAGCGCGAACAGATGGAGCGCGGGCTGGTGGCGTTTGTTGAGGGCCGCATCTCGCTGCAGCGCTGGGCGCCGTCGTCGGCGACGATGGATCTGGACGTGCGCAAGCTCGCAGCCATCGAGGCGTTGTCGCGCACCGGCAAGGCACAGGCGCGCATGCTGGGATCGATCCAGATCCTGCCCGACCAGTGGCCCACGTCGGCGCTGATCGACTGGCTGGCCATCCTGTCGCGTGTGCAGGACATCCCCGAGCGCGACAAGCGCATCGCCGATGCCACGCAACTGCTGCGCAGCCGCCTGACCGTGCAGGGCACGCGCCTGGTGTTCTCCACCGAGCGCACCGACAACTGGTGGTGGCTGATGTCGGGCGGCGACGTCAATGCGGCGAAGCTGCTGGCGCTGGCGTCGCAACTGCCCGCGTGGAAGGAAGACGTGCCGCAACTGGTGACCGGCCTGCTGGGCCGTCAGACGCGCGGTGCGTGGATGACGACTAACGCCAATGCCTGGGGTGTGCTGGCGATTCGCCGCTATGCGCAGGTCTACGAGAAGACGCCGGTGGCCGGCACGGCGCGCGCCACGCTGGGCGACCAGTCGCGCGCGTTCGACTGGTCGAAGGCCACGCATCAAGACGGCGTGGCCAGTGGCGCGCTGGATCTGCCATGGCCTGCCGCGAACGCACCGGTCAACCTGCAGGTGGAACAGCAGGGTACGGGCCGCCCGTGGGCCACGGTGCGCGCGCTGGCTGCCGTGCCGCTGCGCGAGCCGGTGGCGGCGGGGTATCGCATCCGCCGTACCGTGACGCCGGTGGACCAGGCGGTGGCGGGCAAGTGGTCGCGTGGCGATACGTATCGTGTGAAGCTCGACATCGATGCGCAAGCCGACATGACGTGGGTGGTGGTCAGCGATCCGGTGCCGACTGGCGCGACGATCCTGGGCAGCGGCCTGGGCCGTGATTCGGTGATCGCCACGCGCGACCAGAAATCGGCATGGTCCGATTTCACGGAGCGCACGCCGGAGGCGTATCGCGAGTACTTCGGCTACGTGCCGAAGGGTGCGCTGTCGGTGGAGTACACGGTGCGGCTCAACAACGCGGGTGACTTTGCGTTGCCGCCGACGCGCGTGGAAGCCATGTACGCGCCCGACGTATTCGGCGAGACGCCGAACGCGCGGCTGACGGTGGGGGCCGCCAAGTGAACTGGATCACCATGCGGATGCCCCCACGCGTGCGGGAATGGTGGTTTGCCGGTGTGCTGGCTGGCGTGACCTACGGCGTGCTGCTGTTCCAGGCGTCGCTGGAATTGCCGCCCGGCACGCCGCTCACGGGCCAGATTGCGTACCAACCGCTCTGGAAGACAGCGATGGCGCTGCTGCTGGCGCGTGCCGCGTGGTTCCATCGTCCCAAGGGCGAAAGGCGCTGGCTGGTGACTGCGTTGGTTTTCTCCGGCTTGGGCGATTTACTGCTGGCGCTGCCGGGACTCAGGATCTCGTTCATGGGCGGGCTCGGTGCATTCCTGATGGCACACCTGGCCTACCTGCGCCTGTTCGTGCCACTGCATGGCGACCTGCGCGCGCATCGGCTGGTGGGATGCGGGCTGGTGCTCGGTACGGCGGGTGCGCTGCTGGGGCGCTTCTGGCCCAACCTGGGGCAGCTGACGTGGCCGGTGGTGGTCTACATCGGCGTGCTGGCCGTGATGTGTTGCGCGGCGTTGCTGGCGCGCCTGCCCACGCCGCTGGCGGCGCTGGGCGCGTTGTGTTTCGTGGTGTCGGATGCGCTGATCGGCACGGCAAAGTTTCTGTCGCCGTTCGACACGTATCAGCTCGGCATCTGGTGGACCTATGCGATTGCACAGGTGCTGCTGGTGGCCGGCGTGGTGAGCGGGCGCGCGGAGTAAAGAGGACGTGGGTGTGGCGATGAAGCGAAGCGTATCGGTGTTGGCGGGCGCACTGCTGTGGTCGGCAGGCGTGGCCCATGCCGTGCCCAGCTTTCGCGATGTGCGCAACGACTGGCGCAGCGCCGATGTCGTGGTGACCGATCGTCATGGGCAGACCGTGGCGCGTGTGCGCGACGACTTCCAGGCACGTCGTGGTGACTGGGTGACGCTGGCCGATACCTCGCCCGCCTTGCGCACGGCCATCGTGCTGTCGGAAGACCGACGCTTCTACGCACACAGCGGTGTGGATTGGCAGGGCGTGGCGGCCGCCGCTTGGGCCAACCTGTGGAACACGCGCACGCGTGGCGCATCGACGCTGACGATGCAGTTGGCCGGCCTGCTCGACGAAGACCTGCGCGCGGGCCGTGGCCGCAGCCTGGGCCAGAAGATGGGACAGGTCGTCAGTGCATCGTCGCTGGAGCGCGGCTGGAGCAAGGACCAGATCCTCGAAGCGTATCTGAACCTGGTGCCGTTCCGGGGCGAACTGGTAGGCTTGTCGGCCATGTCGCAGACGCTGTTCGGCAAGGTGCCGAGCGGGCTCGACGCGCGCGAGGCGGCGCTGGCCGTGGCGCTGGTGCGCAGCCCGAATGCCGGCGCGGAGCAGGTGTCGAAGCGCGCGTGCGGCATCCTGCGCGACATGAAACTGCCACGCGAGTGCGACGGCCTGGATGGCTTTGCCGCACTGGTGCTGGCCAAGTCGGTGGGACGCTCTGGCGATGCGATGAACACGCGGCGCGATGCCAACCTTGCACCCCATCTCGGGCGCCTGCTGGTGGCGCAGGCCCGCGCGGCGACGCCAGCAGGGGGACGCCTGCCGCAGCAGATCGCATCGACGCTCGATGCCGAAACGCAGCGCGTGGCGGTGGACAGCCTCGATCGCCATCTGCGTGAACTGTCTGGCCGCAATGTCGAGGACGGCGCCGTGGTGGTGATCGACAACGCCAGCGGCGATGTGCTGGCCTATGTCGGCTCGTCGGGTGCGCTGTCGTCGGCGTCGCAGGTGGACCATGCGGCTGCATTGCGACAGGCTGGTTCGACGCTCAAGCCGTTCCTGTACGCACAGGCCATCGAGGAGCGGCGGCTGACGGCCGCGTCGCTGCTCGACGATCGTCCCGTCAACCTGCCCACCGGTGGCGGGCTCTACATTCCACAGAACTACGATCATCGCTATGCGGGCTGGGTCAGCCTGCGCGCGGCGCTGGGGTCGTCGCTGAACGTGCCGGCGGTGCGCACGCTGGTCATGGTCACACCGCACCGGTTTCATCGGCGCCTGGTATCGCTGGGGCTGCCATTGACGCAGTCGGGCGATTACTACGGCTACAGCCTCGCGCTGGGTAGTGCCGATGTGTCGCTGCTGTCGCTGACCAATGCGTATCGTGGTTTCGCCAACGCGGGCGCCTATGCGCCGTCGCGCATGACGATGGGTGCGCCGCTGCCCGTCGTCAAAACGGTGATGTCACCGCAAGCCACTTATGTCATCGGCGACGTGCTGTCCGACCGCCACGCCCGCGCGCGTACGTTCGGGCTCGACAGCCCGCTGACCACGCGTTTCTGGACGGCCGTGAAGACCGGCACCAGCAAGGACATGCGCGACAACTGGTGCGTGGGCTGGTCTCAGCGCTACACGGTGGGCGTGTGGGTGGGCAATGCCAGCGGCGCGAGCATGCACGATGTATCGGGTGTGTCGGGGGCCGCGCCGGTATGGCACGAAGTCATGGAGTCCCTGCATCGCAATGCGCCAAGCCGCGCGCCGACGATACCGCCGGGCATCGAACGCGTGGCGTTGACCTTCGACGACGACCTGGAGCCGGCACGTGAGGAGGTGTTCCTCGCAGGCACCGCGCTGCCGCGCATCCGCGTGGGGCAGCCGGGCAAGACGCAGGGCACGCCGGCCATCGCCAGCCCTGCCGACGGCACCATCTTCGCGCTCGATCCTGATATTCCGCCGGCGGCCCAGCGTGTCTGGTTTCATGCCGATGGCCTGACCGGACAGACCGCCAACGCGGTGAGCTGGCGCATGGACGGCAAGCCGCTGGGCAAGGGTGGGCAGGTTGGCTGGCTGCCATGGCCCGGACGCCACCGCGTGCAGCTTGTGGATGCGGCTGGCAAGGTCGTACACGAGATCGGCATCGAGGTACGCGGCGCAACCGTGCGCGAGATCAAGGGGCAGAAGGTTTCGCTGCAGCGTTGATCATTGCGCGTGGAGCGTTGAAGGCGTGTGCGCCGGTCTGGGCCACAATGACGCTTTCTTTCGTTGTCTTTCGCACCAAGCCCCGATCCCGATGACTTCGCTGCCCGCTCTCGATGCTGCCGCCACGGCAGCCCGCCTGCCTTACCCCGAACTCGCCCAGGCCATCGCGTCGATGCTGGGCGAGCTGCGCGACGGCACCGCCATGGCGCCGCCACGGATCGCGTTGCCGATTGGCGATGCGGAGCGCGGGCAGGGCACGCTGCTGGTGATGCCGGCGTGCAATCGCGACATCGTGATGACCAAGAACATCACCGTGCATCCCGGCAATCCGCAGCGCGGGCTGGCCACGATCCTGGGCGAGGTGATGGTGGCCGACGCGCATACCGGCGAACGGCTGGCGATGCTGGACGGCCCGACGGTGACCGGGCGCCGCACCGCCGCCGTGTCGCTGCTGGCGGCGCAATCATTCGCACCGGTGATTGACGGTGAACTGCTGATCGTCGGTGCTGGCGTGCAAGCGCAAACCCACCTCGAAGCGTTCGTCGCGGGCCTGCCGATCCGCAAGGTATGGCTGCAGTCCCGCACGCGCGACAAGGCCGAGGCGCTGGCGGTGCAGGCCCGTTCACTGGGTGTGGAGGCGGAGGTGGTCGACGAGGTGGCCTCGGTACTGCCTCGCGTCTCGATGGTGGTGACCGTGACGTCCAGCCGCACAGCCGTGCTGCCCGATCTCGATAGCGGGCTGTGGAACGACCGGCACTTCGTGGCTGGCGTGGGCGCTTTCCGGCCTGACATGTGCGAACTGCCGCCGGCGCTCTGCCAGGCAGCATCGGCTCAAGGGCGCCTGCTGGCCGACACGCTGTTCGGCATCGAGGACGAGGCCGGAGACCTGCTGCAGGCCGGCATCGACTGGAACACGGTGCAGCCGTTCGAGACCGCCATCCTGCAGGCCGATGCGCTGCGCGCCCGCACCGGCAGCCCGCTGGTGTTCAAGAGCGTGGGCTATGCGCTGTGGGACCTGGCTGCCTGCATTCTCGCCAGCCACAAGTGAGGCCGGCGACGCTCCGCTAAAGCGTCCGAACACGTGTTTGAGTGCTGGCTTTGCAGCAACAAAACCACTCCTAGCGAGTGGTTTTTCATTTGTGAAACCGAACCGTTGTGCAGACGCGTCGTTTTGGATGCAAAAACAGCGAAATAAGTGTCCGTCCTTTGGGTTAACCCTGCAGTTAGGGCATTTCTTCTATGATCGCGTGCCGTGTTTGAAACAGTCCGCGCAGGCCGCGCAGGATAATTGCGCCGGCAGTTCGCTGTATGTGGAACAAATGAGGACGGAGTAAGAGGAACAATGAAAAAGATCTATAAGAAGATGCTGATGGCGGGTGCCGCCATGGCACTGGCTGGCGCCGCACAGGCCCAGTCCGCGGGCAGCAATATCGTGAGCTTTGGCTGGATGCGCGTGATGCCCACCGGCGATTCGCAACTCCTGACGATCGATTCGCTCGGGGGCCGCCCGGTCGGTACGCAGCGCCCGAACACTGGCGCCAGCATCGATACGGCCGATACCGCCGGCCTGACGTTCGGGCACTTCTTCACCGACAACATCTCGGCCGAGATCGTGATGGGTATCCCGCCGAAGCACGACGTCAGCGGCGAGCGCGGCTACGCCCAGTATGGCAAACTCGGTGAAGTGCGCCAGTGGAGCCCGGCCATCGTCGCCAAGTGGCATTTCTTCGATGCCAAGACCAAGTTCCGCCCATACGTCGGTATCGGTGTGAACTACACGTGGTTCACCAGCGAAACCGTCACGAACCAGACCTTCGTGGCGCGCGAATTCGCCCCGGGCTCGACGATGACGGCCACCGCCAGCTCGTCGTGGAACCCGGTGTTCAACGTCGGCGCCAACTACGCCATCAACGAGAAGTGGTTCGTTGGCTTCTCGGTGTCGTACGTGCCGATGTCGAGTACCGCGCACTTCACGACCACGCTGCCGAACGGCGCCAAGGTCGAGTCGCACACCAAGATCAAGATCGATCCGGTGGTCACGTTCCTGAACGTAGGCTACAAGTTCTGATCCTTCACCGGACCAGAAACGCAAAAGGGCACCCTCGGGTGCCCTTTTTTATTGCCGCGCGGCTTGCTTCAGGCGGCCGACTTCACCGGGTAGCCGGCAGCCTCGATGGCCTGTTGCAGCGCCTGGCGATTGGCGCCCGATTCGACCTTGACCGACTGGGCCGGCACATCGGCGGCCACCTGCGCGGCGGGGTCGACGGCTTGGACGGCGCGGGTGATGGCGCCGACACAATGGTTGCAGGACATGCCTTCCACCTGGAACTGGATCATGGTGTCACTCCTTGTGAATGTTTAGCGAGAAGATCGATTCGGCCTGAAGTATGAACCTTCCCATCATGGGAAGCGCAAGGGCGATCTGATCTGCGTGGCAAACCTTGACCTTCCAATGATGGTAAGGTCCACAGTGCACTTGTCGCGCACCGTGCGCATTGCCGAATCCGTCCCATGTCCACCTCTGCTCCCGTCCTGAACGCCGTCGCTCCAGCCGCCGCGAATCCGTCCGAATGGCGCCTGCCCGTGGAGGGCATGACCTGCGCGTCGTGCGTGCGCCGCGTGGAAAACGCGCTGGCCAAGGTGCCCGGCGTACACGACGTGGCTGTCAACCTGGCCACCGAACAGGCCACGCTTTATGTGGACAACGGTGCAGCACTGGCCGCGGCCGCCAAGGCGGTGGCCGATGCCGGCTACGACGTGCCGCGCGACGAGGTGGTGCTCGATATCGCCGACATGACGTGTGCATCGTGCGTGGGACGCGTGGAGCGTGCCCTGCGCGCCGTGCCGGGGGTGCAGGACGCCCAGGTGAACCTGGCCACCGAGCGCGCCACCGTGGCGGTGCTGCGCGGTACCGCCGATGCCGCGACGCTGGCCGATGCCGTGACGCGTGCCGGATATGGCGCGAAGCCGGTGGTCGACGAGGCTGCCGCAGGAGTGGGTACGGCACAGCCGCGTGTGGATTTCTGGAGCGGCCCGTGGCCCGTGGCGATCTCGGCCGCGTTGTCGGTGCCGTTGGTGGCGCCGATGGTGCTGGAATGGTTTGGCGTGCACGTGATGCTGCCCGGGTGGTTGCAATGGCTGCTGGCCACGCCCGTGCAGTTCGTGTGCGGCTGGCGCTTCTACAAGGCCGGCTACAAGGCCGTGCGCGCGGGCGCGGGCAATATGGACCTGCTGGTGGCGCTGGGTACGTCGGCCGCCTACGCGTTGTCGATCTGGCAGATGTTCGACGCGGAACCCGGTGCCATGCCACACCTGTACTTCGAAAGCGCGGCGGTGGTCATCACGCTGGTGCGGCTGGGCAAATGGCTCGAGGTGCGCGCCAAGCGCCAGACCGCCGACGCCATCCGCGCGCTGGCCGCACTGCGTCCCGATACGGCACGCGTGCGTCGCGGCGGTGTGGAGCAGTCGGTGGCGCTGGCCGAGGTACGCGTGGGCGACGAGATCGTCGTGCGGCCCGGCGAGCGGATTCCGGTCGATGCCGAAGTGGTGGAAGGCATCAGCCACGCCGACGAATCGATGCTGACCGGTGAATCGTTGCCCGTGCCCAAGCAACCGGGTGACCGTCTGACCGGCGGCGCGATCAACTTCGAAGGGCTGCTGGTGGCGCGCACCGTGGCGGTGGGTGCCGAAACCGTGCTGGCTCGCATCATCCGCATGGTCGAGCACGCGCAGGCCGCCAAGGCGCCGATCCAGCGCATGGTCGACCAGGTCAGCGCCGTGTTCGTGCCCGTGGTGCTGGGCATCGCGCTGGCCACGCTGCTGGGCTGGGGCGTGATCGCCGGCGACTGGAGCCAGGCGCTGCTCAACGCCGTGGCCGTGCTGGTGATCGCATGCCCGTGCGCGCTGGGTCTGGCCACGCCGACGGCCATCATGGCTGGCACCGGTGCCGGCGCGCGCGCGGGCATCCTGATCAAGGACGCCGAGGCGCTGGAAATCGCGCATCGCGTATCGGTGGTGGCATTCGACAAGACTGGCACGCTGACCGTCGGCAAGCCCGAGGTGGTGGCGCTGCATGCCGTGGATGGCGACGACGCCGCGCTGCTGGCAAAGCTGGGCGCGCTGCAGTCCGGCAGCGAGCATCCGCTGGCACGTGCAGTGTTGGCGCTGGCCAGCGAGCGCGGCGTGGCGACGCCCGTGGCCAGTGACGTGCGTGCGCTGCCGGGCCGGGGCATTGCCGGCGTGGTGGGTGGTCAGGCGCTGCAACTGGGCAGCGAGGGGCTGCGTGCCGAGCTGGGTGCCGATGCGGGTACGCTGCAGGCCGATGCCGAGCGGCTGCGCGGCGAAGGGCGCACCGTGTCGTGGCTGGTCGATCCTGCGCAGCGCACGGTGCTGGGCCTGGTGGCGTTTGGCGATGCGCTCAAGCCGGGCGCGGTCGCTGCCATCGCACGGTTGCGCGAAGCCGGTATCCGTACCGTCATGCTGACCGGCGACAATGCCGGCGCGGCAGCCAGGGTCGCGCAGATGCTGGGCCTGGACGACGTGCAGGCAGAGGTGCTGCCGCAAGACAAGGCCGCGCGCGTGACGGCGCTCAGGCGCGGTGGTGAGGCCGTGGTGGCGATGGTGGGCGACGGCATCAACGATGCGCCGGCGCTGGCGGCAGCCGATGTCGGCATCGCCATGTCCACCGGCACCGACGTGGCGATGCATGCGGCCGGTATCACGCTGATGCGCGGCGACCCTGCGCTGGTGGCGGACGCGCTGGCGGTATCGCATCGCACCGTGCGCAAGATTCGGCAGAACCTGTTCTGGGCATTCATCTATAACGTGATCGGCATTCCGCTGGCCGTGGCCGGGTTGCTCAACCCGGTGGTGGCGGGTGCCGCGATGGCGTTTTCGAGTGTCAGCGTGGTGGGCAATGCGTTGCTGCTGCGCCGCTGGCATCCGCTGGCCGGCGCGCAGGCCAAGGAGGGGCAATGAATATTGGAGAAGCCGCGGCCGCCTCGGGCGTGACCGCGAAGATGATCAGGCACTACGAATCGATCGGCTTGGTGGACACGCCGCCGCGTAGCGAAGGCGGCTACCGCCGCTACGACGACCGCGCGGTGCACACCTTGCGCTTCGTCCGGCGCGCCCGTACGCTCGGATTCTCGCTCGACGAGATTCGAAACCTGCTGTCGCTCTGGCATGATCGCGGCCGGGCCAGTGCCGATGTCAAGGCGCTGACGCTCAAGCACGTGGCGGACCTGGAGGTAAGGATCGCCGAACTGGCCGCGATGCGCGATACGCTGCGATCGCTGGCCGAAGCGTGCACCGGTGATGATCGGCCTGACTGCCCGATTCTTTCGGATATGGCGTCGGACTGCGCGGGGTGTCACAAATAGGTAGCGATGTGATGGGTTTTCTTCCCTCTCCCTCTGGGAGAGGGGCGGGGGAGAGGGCAAGCGGTTCAAATCGCGACTAGTTGGCAAGCAGAGCCGCCGTGCCCTCACCCCCAACCCCTCTCCCACGGCGTGGGAGAGGGGAGCCAGACATACGGGCAGCAATCGAAAACAACAAGCAGGGCACCCACGAGGAGACGATTGGGATGGATCAACCTGTGATGGCCACCGCCATGCCTGACACCGCCGAAGCCAGCCGCCCCGCCACCGAATCGCGCCAGCGCATGCGTGACGGCACCGAACTGCTGCTGCGCACCTGGCTACCCGACCCACAACACTTTCCCGATCCGCTGGGCACCGTGCTGCTGGTACACGGACTCGCCGAACACAGCGGACGCTATCCCCACGTGGCCGCCGTGCTGTGCGCGCTGGGGCTCCGTGTGCGTGCCTACGATCATCGCGGACACGGCGCCAGCGGCGGACCCCGCATGGTGGTGCCGAATCCCGACAGCTACCTCGATGATCTGGCCGAAATCTACGATGCGGCGGTGCGGCAATGGAACGAGTTGCCGATTGTCCTGGGCCACAGCATGGGCGGCCTGGTGGCGGCACGCTTTGCCACGGCGCGCGTGCGGCCCATTCGCGCGCTGATCCTGTCATCGCCGGCGCTGGCGCTGAAGTTGTCCAACAGTATGCTCACGCTGCATCGCGTGCTGCTGGCATTGGTGCCGCGTATGCGCGTGCCGAATCCGATCGACGCCCGGCTGCTGTCGCACGATCCGGAAGTGGCGCGTGCCTATCGCACCGACCCGCTCGTGCAGGGCACGATCAGCGCTAGCGTGCTGGAGTCATTCATTCGTGGCATGGCGCGCGCCCAGGCCGACGCGGCGCGGCTGGAAGCGCCAATGCTGATGCTGGTGGGCGGTGCGGACCGCATCGTCGACCCCCAGGGCAGCCGCACGTTCTTCGACGGCGCGCCCGAGGACCTGCGCGAAATGGTCTGGTTCGACAACGGCTACCACGAGATCTTCAACGAGGCCGAACCGCTGCGCGGCGAGGTGCTGGCGGCACTGGCCGACTGGCTGCGCCGGCACCTGGAGGCTCCGGCAAAGCCCTGAAGGCGGCGGCACGCAAGTCGTGCGATGATGCCCGGCATTCCGACAAGAAAAAAAACCGATGCCCTCAGGGCAAGCAAAGGATGCAAGGGAAATGGAGACGTATGACTACATCATCGTGGGCGCCGGCTCGGCCGGCTGCGTGCTGGCCAATCGCCTGACGCAGGACCCCGATGTCAGCGTGCTGCTGCTCGAAGCAGGCGGCAAGGACGACTACCACTGGATCCACATTCCGGTCGGCTACCTTTATTGCATCGGCAATCCGCGTACCGACTGGCTCTACCGCACGGTCGCCGAGGCGGGACTGAACGGCCGCTCGCTGGGCTATCCGCGCGGGCGCGTGCTGGGCGGAAGCTCGTCGATCAACGGCATGATCTACATGCGCGGCCAGCGCGAGGACTACGACGACTGGGCGCGCATCAGCGGCGACGACGGCTGGCGCTGGGACAACGTGCTGCCGCTGTTCAAGCGCAGCGAGGACCATCATCGTGGCGCCAATGACTTCCACGGCGCCGGCGGCGAATGGCGCGTGGAATCGCAGCGCCTGCACTGGGACATCCTGGAACGCTTCATCGAAGCTGCCGAGCAGGCCGGCATTCCGCGCACCGATGACTTCAACCGTGGCGACAACTTCGGCGTGGGTTATTTCGAGGTGAACCAGCGGCGCGGCATTCGCTGGAACACGGCCAAGGCGTTCCTGCGCAAGGCGTCGGATCGATCGAACCTGACCATTGTCACGGGTGCGCAGGTGAGCAGCCTCGTGTTCGATGGGCCGGACGGCCGCCGCTGCGTGGGCGTGCAATACCTTGGTGGTGGCCAGCAGCTCGAGGCGCGCGCGCAGGAAGAAGTGATCCTGGCCGCTGGTGCGGTCAATTCGCCGCAGTTGCTCGAACTCTCCGGCATCGGCCAACCCGACCGGCTGCAGGCGCTGGGCATTCGCGTGCGCCATGCGCTGCCCGGTGTGGGCGAGAACCTGCAGGACCACCTGCAGCTGCGTACGGTGGTCAAGGTACAGGGCGTGCGCACGCTCAACACGCAGGCGTCGAAGTGGTGGGGCAAGCTTGGCATCGGCCTGCAGTACGCATTCAACCAGAGCGGTCCGATGAGCATGGCGCCGTCGCAGCTGGGTGCATTCGCGCGCAGCGACGCGCAGCAGGCCCGCCCGAACGTCGAGTACCACGTGCAGCCGCTGTCGCTGGACAAGTTTGGCGATCCGCTGCACGACTTCAATGCGTTCACGGCCAGCGTCTGCAACCTGCGGCCCACGTCGCGCGGCAGCGTGCATATCGAAGACCCGGACTTCCGGCGCGCGCCGCTGATCGCGCCCAACTACCTGTCGACCGAAGGGGACCGCAAGGTGGCCGCCGATTCGATCCGGCTCACGCGGCGCATCGTGGCATCGCCCGCGCTGGCGCCGTACCAGCCGAGCGAATGGCTGCCGGGCGCGGCGTTCCAGACCGACGAGCAGCTTGCCGAAGCGGCGGGCGCCATCGGCACCACGATCTTCCATCCGGTGGGTACGTGCCGCATGGGCACCGATGACGACGCCGACGCGGTGGTGGACAACCGGCTGCGCGTGCGTGGCATCGCGGGCCTGCGCGTGGTGGATGCATCGGTCATGCCGCTGATCACGTCGGGCAATACCAACTCGCCGACGATCATGATCGCCGAGCGGGCCAGCGACATGATTCGCGCCGACCGCAAGGCGCGCGCGAGCGGTGCAGCAAATACGCCCCAAATTGTGGCATCGGTATCGGCCTAAGGGTCTTCCACGATACTTTGCGAAGCCGGTTGCCGCGGGCGTCGGTACGGCTTCGCACATCGCTCAGGTGTCGTCCGGATAATGTATTACGCCTAGTGCAAACCCCGATGTTTTGCGACGCAGCAGGCGCACACAATAGTCGCCGGTATACGGTGCCGCAGCCTTCACTTCGCGCATCGATATCCACGGCAGCCGCGCCGTTCCCACCTATACCTACAGCGGCAAACATGGCGACAAAGCGCCGGAGTTCGAACCATTGTCAGTAGCCGGGCAAAACCTGGCATGCAGCAAGAGGGCGGGCAGGAGACTATGACTCAGGAAATCATCCTGGAAACACGGAACCTCACGAAGGAATTCAAGGGGTTCACGGCAGTGAGCGACGTCAACCTGCGCGTACGTCGCGGCTCGATCCATGCATTGATCGGACCGAACGGCGCGGGCAAGACCACCTGCTTCAATCTGCTCACGAAATTCCTGGAGCCCACCACGGGCACCATCCTTTTCAACGGCATCGACATCACGC
>NZ_BPUO01000008.1 GCF_022179805.1 Cupriavidus pauculus
GGCGATCAGATCTTCGGGAATGGTCGGCAGCTCACGATCGGCGGCCTGGCTCGTCTTGGTTCTACGTGGCATGACATGCTCCTTGGCGACATGTTATGCCCTAAACACAAAATTTCTGACGGGCCCGTTCACGCCCGGGCAGCACAGTTTCCACCCAATAGCTATCGACCAGGAATTGCTTCTTGACCTCATCGTGATCCGCGAGACCGGCAGGAAAATTCTGCGCGAGATCTCCATTCGGGTCATCAAAAAAACTCACCACGTCGACATCTCTCGGATTGCGGGCCTCGAGAATCTCAACGTTCTCACTAAAGCTCCCGTTCAACCACTGGAATCCCGATGTGATGCCAGCCGCGTGGAGAGCAGCACGAAAATTTAGAAAGCCTCGCAAGATCTGACAACGCTGCCAAGATGTCGCAAATCGCATCACGACAGAATGGACTGAAACTTCGTATGGCGACCTGTCCGGACTGACAGGGTCAAGATCGTTGACAGGTGGAAGCACCAGCATTGCATTCCAAGCCGGAATAGGCACTAGGCTCATATGGAATTGGCTCGACCAATGGGCTTGCAAGTAGCCCCTAGCCGCCCAAGCGGTTGCGCCACCAGCACCGCCCTCCCAAGAGGCGACTGAACTGTTTTCTTCGACCCGATTTATGGTCGAACGATCTTACACATGAAGGCTGCGCGAAGCGACCCGAGACACCTTACCCTCTGACCTGGCTCACACGTCGCCCACCTCCCCCACCAACCTCCCCTCAACCACCCCCCGCACAAACCGAACAAACCCCGCCACATCCTCCCCACTCACCACCATCCCCGCCTGCTCAACACCCAAATACCCAGCCCGCGCATCCATCAGCACCTGCCTGTATCCCAAAGGCACCCTCTCCAACACCCAATCCGCCGCCACATCCTTCGGCGCGATCTCGCCCGTTGCGGCGCTGTACCAGATCCTTGCAAGCGCCAGGATGACGTTGCGTTCGTCGCCGTCCCAATCGGCTTCGCTGTTCCACTGCGCCACGGTGTCGCGCAGGGCGGCAGTGAAGTCTTTCGGGGGGATTGGATCCAAAATGCTTGCAGCCGATGCGCCGATCAGCGCCACGCTATGCCGCCGAACCTTGGTCAGCAGGATGGCCAGGTCGTGGTCGGTCGTCGGGGGTTCGAAGATGCCGGCGAGCAGGTCGGTGCGCAGCCATTCGCCGAATTGCAGTTCGCGGCGCGCCGGGTAGCGCCACGGCACTATTTCGTCGCGGGCGACGACCGTGACTTCCAGCGCGCGCAGGCGAGCGTCGCTGCCTGGGGGTGCCGATATCGTCAGCAGGTCGCGCATCAGCGCCTGCCTGGCCGGTTCGTCGGGTCGTTCGCTGGCGATGACCAGCAGGTCGATGTCGCTGGCGGGCTTCAGGCCGCCGTCTAGCGCCGATCCGAAGAGGTGGGTGCTGGCGAGCGTGGCGCCGAGGTGTCGCGCGATGGCCGCGCAGGCGAGCAGGCATTGCTCGGCAATTTCCCTGGGAATGAACATGTGGGCCATATTGGTCATAGGCAGACTCGTTCAGGTCAGTTTCGACGGGGCAGCATACGATTTTCCGCCGCTTCGGTCACGGGTCGGCCGATATCCCCCTCCCTCTGTGGGGGACACCCGAGCCACGCCATGTCATGCCGAGGTCACAGTGCAATCCCCATAATCACCGCGAAAAATCGATGCCGCGCGAAAGACGGGGCAGATCCCCTTCCTAGAGGGGCTTGACATTCGTAATGCCGGGGAGCTTTGCCATGACCATTCGTCAGCGCATCGTGCTGCTGATCGTCCTGATGTGTCTGGCGTTGGCCGCAATTGGTGGCTACGCCGTACTGCAGACACGATCCAGCGCTTCTGAAGTGAAACAGGTGACCGAGGGCGTCGTGCCCAGCGCACTGGCGTCTGCCGACGTGGTGTCGCTGGTCAAGGACATCCAGCTTGCCACCATGACCCTGGTCTACGCGCCCGACGCCAATCTGCTGGCGCAGGCGCAGGAAGACCTGAAGGCCAAACAGGCCACGCTGCGCGACGCGCTGGCCAAACAGTCCGGCAGCGCCGCCACGCGCGCGCAGAAGGGTCTGCTGGCGCAGGCCGATGAAAGCCTGACCAACTACTTCGATGCCATCCGCGAGACGGCGGAGATGAAGGCCGCCGGCCGCGACGAAATCGCGCAGGCGTTTCTGTTCGCCAACGTGGCGCGCTATCGCGACGAGATGGAGAAGATCGTCGATACGCTGCGCATCGAGAAGAACCGCGAGAAGGACGATGCGATTGCCACGCTGAACAGCCGGCTGGCCAGCGCCGCCGGCACCATCGGCGCGGTGTCCGCCGCCGCCGTGGTGCTGCTGTCGCTGATTGGCTGGCTGCTGCATCGCCAGATTGCCCGCCCGCTCACGCGCATGCAATCCACCATGAGCGAGATCGCTGCGAGCCAGGATTTCACGCGCCGCATCGAGGTGGGACGCATGGACGAGATCGGCCATTCGATCGTCGCGTTCAACCAGATGATCGAGCGCATCCAGGAAAACGCCTCGCTGCTGCGGCAGAAGACCACTGACATCCAGGCCATTCTGCAGAACATGCAGCAGGGCATCCTGACCGTGGTCGATGGCGGCGTGGTGCACCCCGAATACTCGGCCTACCTGGAAACGATCTTCGAGACCCGCGATATCGCCGGCCGCCGATTCCTGGACCTCGTGTTTGCCGATACCGCGCTGGGTGCCGATGCGCTCTCGCAGGTGGACGCAGCCATCGACGCCTGCCTGAACCAAGACGGCATCAACTTCGTGTTCAACGAGCACCTGCTGCCCACCGAGATCGAGAAGCACCTGCCCGACGGGCAGGTCAAGGTGCTGGACCTGAGCTGGTCCGCCATCACTGACGACACCGACACGATCATCCGCCTGATGCTGTGCGTGCGCGACGTGACGCAGCTTCGCGAGCTGGCCGCCGAGGCCAGCGAGCAGCGCCGCAGCCTGGAGATCATCGGCGAGATCCTGGCCGTCAGCGAAGAGAAGTTCCACCACTTCATGGAAACGGCGCACGGCTTCGTGCACGAGAACGAACACATCATTCGCCAGTCGACCGAGGCTGACAACGCCGCCATTGCCGCCCTGTTCCGCAACATGCACACGATCAAGGGCAATGCGCGCACCTACAAGCTCCAGCACCTGACCGACGTGGTGCACGAAGCCGAGCAGCGGCTGGAACTGCTGCGCCAGCTGGAAAGCGAAGCCAGCGAATGGAATCCCGACGCGCTGCTGCACGACGTGGCGCGCGTGCGCGACACGCTGGCCCACTACACCACGATCAGCGAGGACAAGCTGGGCCGCAAGGGCAAGGCGCGCCGCACGGCGGGCCTGACGGCCACGCCGCTGGCCGATGCCGAGATCGGCCGTATCCGCGAAAGCCTGCGCCTGCTCGAAGGTGCGCGCACGGACAGCCTGGCTGAACTGCTGTCGATGCGAGCCGCGGTGCACCGCATCCTGCGCGTGCTCGATGCCACCAGCATCGCCGAGGTCCTGTCGCCAGTGGTCGATGCCCTGCCCTCGCTGGCTGCCGAGCTGGGCAAGGCTGCGCCGCAGGTCAGCATCCAGGACAACGGCTACCGGCTGCGCGCCGAGGTGACGGGCATGCTGGAAAACGTGTTCACTCACCTGCTGCGCAATGCGATCGACCACGGCATCGAGCCCGTCGACGCACGGCTGGCGGCTGGCAAGCCGGCGGCGGGCAACATCCATATCGAAGCCGGGGTCGACCAGCAACTGCTGCAGATCACGGTGGACGACGACGGCCGCGGGCTGGCGCTGCACAAGATTCGCGCCACCGCCATCGAGCGCGGGTGGATCCATGCCGATGCCGCCACCAGCGACGACGCCATCGCGCAGTTCATCTTCCACCCGGGATTCTCGACCGCCGCCACCGTCACCACCATCTCGGGGCGCGGCGTGGGCATGGATGCGGTGCGCGAATTCCTGTCGCGCTCGGGCGGTAGCATCGAGCTGCGCTTCACCGACAACCACGTGGGCGCTCCGTTCCGGCAGTTCCAGACGGTGGTGAGCCTGCCCGAACACTACGCGGTGGACAGCGTGGCCGTGCTGGCCGAGACGCCGGCGCCGATGGCGCACTAGCCATCGCCCAGGCCGGGATTGTTGCCAAAAGAGGCAAATGCAAAGCGTAAGGATTTGGCAGGATGAGTGAGTACCTGATAGGCGCCCTGCTTGGCGCGGCAATCACCGCGGTGCCAGCCTGGCTGGCGTGGCGCCACAACACGCAACGGATGCTGGCGCAGGCCGGCGCGGAACACGACCGCGCATTGGCGGCGATGCAGCAGGCCAATGCCGAACTGGCGCACCGCATCGACGAATCGGGCCGCGACGCACAGGCATTGCAGGCGCAGGTGCAGAAGCTGGAGGCCACGGCGGCCGAGCAGGCAACAGCCATGGCCCAGCACACCGCCGAACTGGCAACTGGCCGGCAACAGCAGGCCGATGCGCTGCGCCAGGCTCGCCGCATTGCCGAGGAAACCCTGCGGCTGCGCGGGCTGGCCCACACGTTCGAGCGCTGGCACGAGCAGATGATCTCGCTGATGGCGCGCAACCGGGCCATGCACGAGCAGAACACCGAGCTGGCGTCCATCGTCCGGCATGTGGTGATCGTCTCCCTGAATGCCTCGATCGAAGCGGCACGCGCCGGCGCGGCAGGCCGGGGCTTTGGCGTGGTCGCCAGCGAGGTACGCACGCTGGCAGCGCGTTCCGAGGCGTTGTCCAAGAGCTATGGCGACAGCCTGCACCAGAGCGACCTGACCACCACGGCCACGTTCCAGGACATCCAGGCCGGCGGCAAGATGGTTACCGCTTCGCTGGCCAGCGTGGCGCTGCTGGCCGAGCAGTTCGAGTCGACTTGCCAGGGCGCGGCGGCATGATCAGCACCCAGGCCCGGCACAGCCTTGAACGCGTGCTGCATCGCGCGGTGCAGTCACGGCTGGTGCTTCAGCCCGACGATGCCTGCACGCTGGCGCACGTCGACGCCGCTCCCAGCGTGGGCATGCCGGACGACGTGGTCGTGGTGCTCACGATCTCGTCGATGGGCTTCCGCTACATGCTGTTCCTGCGCTTTCCGGCCGACGCCGGCACCGCGGACTACTTCGCGCACGGCGACGCCAGCCAGCTACACGACGCGCTGCTGGAACTGGGCAACCTGTGCTGTGGCGCCATCAACCAGGACCTGGGCCGGCATTTTCCGGATCTCGGCATGTCCACGCCGTATGTGCTGGCCGGCCCAAGCCTGCGCCACGTGGACAGCCTGAAACCCGACTATCGCGCCGATTTCGACGTGATCATCGGCACATCGGCACGCCTGGGCGTGACGATGTGCCTGTTCACGCGTGTACCCGTCGACTTCCATGTCGGCGAAGCGGTAGAGGAAGCGAGCAGCGACGGCGAACTGGAACTGTTCTGACAGCCCAGGTGCCCCGCGATTTTGATGTTTGGATGATTTCCCGCAGGAGTAACGAAGTGGCAAAGATTCTCGTAGTAGACGATTCCAGCGCGGTGCGCGACGAGGTGGCGAGCTTTCTGCGCGGCAACGGGCTCGACGTGCAGACCGCCGTCGACGGCAAGGACGGCCTGGCGCGCCTGAAGGCCGACCCCAGTATCCGGCTCGTGATCAGCGACGTCAACATGCCCAATATGGACGGCCTGACCATGATCGAGAAGATCCGCTCGGAACTGGCCAACAAGACCGTCAACGTGGTGATGCTGACCACCGAGAGCAGCCCGGCCATGAAGGATCGGGGCAAGGCCGCTGGCGTGAAGGGCTGGATCGTCAAGCCGTTCAAGGGCGCCGCCGCGCTGGAAGGTCTCAAGAAGCTGGCGGCCTGACGGGCCGAGACCGGCGGCGTGAAGAACCATGGAGCGGCAAACCATGGGGCGACGAACCATCGGAGACATGGGTAATCAGAAGTTGATTCGGTCCATATCGGCCGACTACCATAGCTTCACTCCGATTTTCCGGATAGTGCTTTATGATTCACATTGATGAAAGGAAAGCCGTCGCCATGTCGAAGATTTCGAAGAAGAAGTACCTGAAGGCGTTGAACCGGTCGCTGAAGAAGGAAGCAGGCAAGGATTTCGCGTCGAGCTTCGTCTTCTATCCCGTGGGCGCCAAGCCCAAGGACGCCACCGGCGTGACCGCCAGCGACGCCGCCGACGCGAGCGCGCTGCAGGTCATGGAAGCGGTGCAGGCGCGCGTGTTCGCCGAGTTCAGCAGCGCGTCGAATAGCAAGTCGTCTGCCAAGTCCGCCTGAGCCGCTGCTGGAGTTTTTCTGATGGTCCCCCGTTACAGCGATCCCGCGTTCTACGAACTGCTTGCCAGCAGTTACGCCCGGCTGCTAGGCCAGCCGCTGGTGCCGCAGCCGATGCCAGTGGCGCAAGCCACGGCGTGGCTGTACGAAGAAGCGCCCTTCGCCATCCTGGCGCACAACACCGCGCCGGATCCGGTCTTCATCTACGGTAACAAGGCGGCACAGCGTCGCTTTGAATACGACTGGGACGAGATCACGCGCCTGCCCTCGCGGCTGTCGGCCGAAGCGCCGAACCGCGAGGAACGCCAGAAGTTTCTGGAGCGCGTGCAGCGGCTTGGCTACGAAGCCGGCTACAAGGGCGTGCGCATCACCAAGTCCGGCCGCCGCTTCATGATCGAGGAAGCCACGCTGTGGCAGATGTTCGATGCTGACGGCGTGCTGCATGGCCAGGCCGTGATCGTCCCGCGCACGCGCGATCTCTGACCGGCCCGCCGCCTCCCTTCGCTCAAACCACCTCGAAGAAGTGCGTGCCGTCGCGCTCCAGTTGCGCGATCAGGCCGAACTCCCAGTCCAGGTACGCTTGCATCGCCGCCGCCGCGTTGTCGGTGCCCTCGTACGGGCGCCGATAGCGGTCGGTGCGCGCCACGGCCAGCCGCGTCTCGCCCTGCTCCACCGGCAGGCCGGCGTCCGCCCACGCGGCCGTGCCACCCTCCAGCACGAATACTTCGGCTTCAGCCGACTGCGTCAGCGCCTGCAGATCCACGGCCGCAAAGCGCGCCAGCAGGCTCGATCCGCAGGTCAGCACATAGCGTCGTGCCGGCGGAATCGCGCGTAGCGCCTGCGCCAGTTGCGCCCGGATCGCGTACCACCCGCCGGGAATGTGGCGCTTGACGTAGTTCGCGCTGGCCGTCACGTCGATCACGGCGGTGTCGCCCGCTTCCAGCCACGTCGCCAGCGTCGCGGGCGTGACGGTCCGCACGTCCGGCGTGGCCGGACGGTTCGCCGCCCGCGCGCCGCGCTCACTTCGGTGCGCGTCGTCGACCGGTTCCACCACGTAGACCTCCCAACCCATCTGGGCCAGCCACGACGCACTCATGTTCGCGCGCACGTCGTCATCGTCCGCCAGCACGATGCGCGCGCCGCGCACGGGCGCGTTGTGATCGGTCTCCTGCACCAGTTGCCCGCCCGGCGCACTGGCAAAGCCGGGCAGATGCCCGTCGGCATACTCGTCCGGCGTGCGCACATCGAAGCGGTAGACCGTGCGACCCGGTTCCTCCAGCGATGCCAGCGCGTCGAACGCGATACGTCGCACGCCCGCCCGGTTGGCGATAGCGCGAGCGCCTTCACGGGCATCGGCCAGATGGGCCGGCCCCACCTGGGCCGGTGCGCGCTGGCTGGCGCCGTGGGACAGCGTCTGCCCTGCCAGCGTCCAGCCGATGGTGCCGTTGCGCAGCGCGGCCACCGGATTCGGAATACCGGCATTGATCAGCGATTGCGTGCCGATGATGCTGCGCGTGCGGCCCGCGCAGTTGACCACCACCTGCGTGCGCGCGTCGGGCGCCAGCTCGCGGATGCGCAGCACCAGTTCGGCGCCAGGCAGGCTCGTGGACGTGGGGATGTTCATGGTCTGGTATTCGTCGAAGCGGCGCGCGTCGACGATCACCACATCAGCCTTGCTGTCGATCAGCGCCTGCACTTCCGGCGCCGCCAGCGACGGCGTATGGCGCTGCGCCTCGACCACCTCTCCGAAGGACTTGCTGGGCACGTTCACGTCGCGGAACACCTCGCCGCCGGCGGCGATCCAGGCGTCCAGCCCGCCGTCGAGCAGCGACACGTCGGTATAGCCCAGTTGCCGCAGCACGGTCGCCGCGCGTGGCGCCAGGTCTTCACCATCGTGCTCGCCGTAGACCACGATGCGCGTGTCGCGGCGCGGGATGCGCGCCCAGGCTTCGAGTTCGATCTTCGACAGCGGAAAATTGGCCGCCCACAGCGGATGCTGCTGCGCGAACGGGTCTTCCTCGCGCACGTCGATCAGGGCGATCTCGGTGCGGTCGAGCAGCGCCTGGCGCACGGCCAGGCTGGTCGTGGCGGAAAACGATGGGTGAGCTTGAGTCATGACGCGACGGGATCCTTCGAGCGGTCCCAGGGGTTGGGCAAGGTGGAATTGGAGTAGCCGGAGATAAAGGTCTTGCTGCCGCCCGCTTCCGGATAGACATGGCGGCTCACGGCGCCGATGTTGGCGCCATAGACATGGATGCTGACCGACACCTGGTCGTCGAACGCGTTGTGCACGCGGTGGATATCGCCAATGGCCGGCGACACCGCTTCCACGTGGCCCGGCTCCAGCCGCACCGCGTCGCCGTGCGGGCGGGGCACGCCATCGGCGCCAATCGCGAAAGGCTGCGAGTACTCGGCACCGCGCAGCATGCCGATCAGGCCCCACACCGTATGGTCGTGGATGGGCGTGCGCTGCCCCGGCCCCCAGACAAAGCTGACGATGGAAAACCGCTCGGCCGAATCGCAGTGCAGCAGCACCTGCTGGTAGTACTCGGGATGCGGCTGCGCAAAGGCGTCGGGCAGCCAGTCGTCGCGCGCCACCAGCCGGGCCAGCAGCTTGCCGCCCTCGTCGAGAATGCGCGGTTCGTCGGGCTGCTCGTCGAGCAACGTGGAAAAGGCAGTAATGAAATCGCGCAGCGGCGTCAGTTGCCGTGCGCCGGGAAGCGTGTCAGCCATGAGCGTGTCTCCGGGTGGGGTTCACCGTCTGGGTCCATGGGAACTGTGGGTCCGTGCCCCATGGTATGCGGCGATTCGCCTGCAACCATAGCACGATGGGGTCGGGCCGGCACGGCCCCTCAGACGCCCAGCGCCGCGCGTCCGGCGGCGGTCAGGATGGCGTCGTCCTGCGGTGTATGGATGCGGCTGCAGAGCACGTCGCGATAGTGGCGTTCCAGCGGATTGTGGCGGCTCAGGCCGTGGTTGCCGGCCAGTTGCAGCGCCAGTTCCACGGCGCGGATCGCGTTCGACGTCACCGTGTACTTGACCAGCCCACTCTCGGCGGGCGGTGGCGGCGCGCCCGCGTCGCTGCGTGCGGCCATGTCGTCCAGCAGCACCTGGTTGGTCCGCAGCAGCGCGGCCATCGTGCCGATCGATTCCTGCACGCGCGGCAGGCTGGCCAGCGGCTTGCCCAGGCTGCCCGGCACGCGTTCGCGCACGAACTGGTGCACCCAGTCCACGCCAGCGCGGGCCACCGCGTCGTACAGGCTGCCCAGCAGCGTCACCATCCACGCCTGCTGGTCGGCGCTGGCGTCGATATCGGCCTGACTGCCGCCGGCCGGCGCCCAGTCCGCGGGTGGACGGATATCCACGGCGTTCTCCAGCGGAATCCACACGTCATCGAACACGGTTTCATGGCTGCCCGACGCGCGCAGGCCCAGGTGATCCCAACTCTCGATCACACGGATGCCCGGCGCTTGGTCCGACCCCGCCGCCGGCTTGGGTACCAGGAAGATGCCGACGCGCGGCACGGGTTCGTGCGTGCGCGCCCACACGGCCAGCCAGCGCAGCGCCGGGATGCCGGTGGTGTAGAGCTTGTGCCCGCTCAGCCGCCAGCGGTCGCCCACACGCGTGGCCACCGTCGCGGGCAGCCCGCCGCGCGCGGGCGACCCAAGCTCGGGCTCCACGCGCAGCGAGTTGATCAGCGCCCCGTCGTCCACCGCGCTGCGAAACACCTGCCGGCGCACCGGCTCGGGCCAGCGCGAATCGGCGCGGCCAATCACGCGATGCTGCAGGTACGTCATCGTCAGCACCAGTGCCGTGGCCGAGTCGCCGCGCGCCACGGCGGCCACGATGCGACGCGTCTCGGCCAGCCCCGCGCCCGCGCCGCCGCTCGCGGCCGGCACCACCTGCGCGATCAGCCCATACCGGTGCAGCAGCGCGAAGTTGTCGTGCGGAAACGTGCCATGGGCATCGTGATCGGCGGCGGTGGCAGCAAAGCGCGCGGACAGTTCGGCCAGCACGTCGTCCAGCCGGGGGGCTGGCGTTGGCAGGCGATGCAGCGATGACGAAGACATGCAGTTCCTTCGAAGCAGGATGGGGGGCGATGGGCATATAGCGTAGCGCCGTGCCTGCGGCGCGCGAACGACGCAAATCGCATATCGAGCCACGGTTTTCGCGCATATGGAGCGGCGTTTTTATTCGTTGGGGCGCAACGGGCGCCGGCGTACGGTTCTCCTCCACACCCAGACAACCACGCGGCAAACTAGGAGAGCCCTTCTCATGAGCGTCAACTTCATCGGCATGATCCAGAGCCAGAAGCAATCGGAGATCCATCCGCCTGCCGGCCCCGTGGTCGACCGCGACTACGTGCGCACGTTCGCGCAGGCCCACGAGCAGGCCGGCTTCGACCGCATCCTGGTGCCGCACCACTCCACCGGCCCGTCGGCCACGCTGACCATCTCGTACGCCGCCGCCGTGACCGAGCGCGTCCACTTCATGCTGGCGCACCGGCCCGGCTTCACCTCGCCGACGCTGGCCGCGCGCCAGATGGCCACGCTGGACCAGTTCAGCGGCGGCCGGCTGGGCGTGCATTTCATCTCGGGCGGGTCCGACGACGAACAGCAGCGCGACGGCGACTACCTGGACCACGACCAGCGCTACGCGCGCACTGACGAATACCTGGGCATCCTGCGGCGCATCTGGACCGAAACCCAGCCGTTCGACCATGAAGGCCAGTTCTACCGCTTCGCGCGCGGCTTCTCGGAAGTGAAGCCCGCCCAGCAGCCGCATCTGCCGATCTACTTCGGCGGCGCGTCGGAGGCGGCCATCGCCGTGGCCGGCAAGCATGCCGATGTCTATGCGCTGTGGGGCGAATCACTCGACCAGGTGCGCGAGCTGACCACGCGCGTGCGCGCCGAGGCGGCCAAACACGGGCGCACGGTCAACTTCTCAGTGTCGTTCCGGCCCGTGCTGG
The DNA here is from genome assembly GCF_022179805.1 of Cupriavidus pauculus. Lineage (GTDB taxonomy): Bacteria > Pseudomonadota > Gammaproteobacteria > Burkholderiales > Burkholderiaceae > Cupriavidus > Cupriavidus pauculus_E. The sequence goes on from NZ_BPUO01000008.1 coordinate 11,296, forward strand.
CCGATACCGAGGAAAAGGCATGGCAGCGCGCCGACGCCATCCTCGAACGCACCCGCGCGCTGCGCGTGCAGGCCGGCTACAGCCGGGGCGGACCGCAGCAGAGCGAAGGCGCGCGCCGGCTGCTTGCTGCCGCCGAGCGCGGCGACCGCGTCGACCAGCGACTGTGGACGGCCATCGCGCGCGAGACCGGCGGCAGGTCGAATTCCACGGGCCTCGTGGGCACGCCGGAACAGGTGGCCGACGCGCTGCTGGCGTACTACGAGTTGGGCGTCACCACGTTCCTGATCCGGGGCTTCGATCCGCTCGAAGACGCCACCGACTACGGCCGCGAGCTGATTCCGCGCGTGCGCGAGCTGGTGGCGCGGCACGACGCCGGGCAACACCGGCGCGCCGCCTGAGCCGCCTGAACCGCAAGCATCCACAACAACAGGGAGCGGGAAATCATGAGCCAAGACATTTACCAACCCAACAAAGAACCAAACACCGGCCGCCGCAACGTGCTGCGGCTGGCCGGCAGTGCCGCCATCGCGGCGCCGGCCCTGATCCTGGGCCGGCAGGCGTGGTCCGCGCCGCGCAAGCTGACCTTTGCGTGGAACCAGAATTCGTTCTGCCTGACGCCGATCGTGGTGGCGCAGGAGAAAGGCTTCTTCGAGAAGAACGGCCTGCAGATCGACCTGATCAACTACAGCGGCTCCACCGACCAGTTGCTGGAATCGATTGCCACGGGCAAGGCCGATGCCGCCGTCGGCATGATCCATCGCTGGCTCAAGCCGCTGGAAGCCGGCTTCGACGTCAAGATCATCGGCAGCTCGCACGGCGGCTGTGTGCGGCTGGTGGGGGCCAAGGCGGCCGGCGTGACGAACCTGCAGGCGCTCAAGGGCAAGACCGTCGGCGTGAGCGACCTGGCCGCGCCGGGCAAGCATTTCTTCACGATCCTGCTGGCCAAGCACGGCATCGACCCCGACCGCGACATCACCTGGCGCCAGTACCCGGCAGACTTGCTGGGCGTGGCCGTGGACAAGGGCGAGATCCAGGCCATCGCCGACGGCGACCCGAATCTCTACCTGCTGGAAAAACGCACCAACGGCGCCTACGTGGAACTGGCCACCAACCTGACCGGCGAGTACGCGCGCAAGGTGTGCTGCGTGGTGGGCGCGCGCGGCGAACTGGTGCGCAACGACCGCCCCGCCGCTGCCGCGCTGGCGCGATCGATCGTGCAGGCCACCGACTTCGTCAACGAGAACCCGAACGAAGCCGCCAAGGTCTTCGCCAAGTACTCGCCCAAGATCAGCCCCGAGGACCTGCGCAAGCTCTACGCCACATTGACCTATACCCATCACCCGACCGGCGTCGACCTGCAGGAGGAAATCGCGTTCTATGCGGGCGATTTCCAGCGCATCGGCGTGCTCAAGAAATCGACCGACGCCAAGAAGCTGGCGCAGCACGTCTACGCCAACGTGCTGGGCTAGGCCACGCGAACCACACCGGAGAACCGTATGGCAATCTCGCAGCAAACGCTCGACGCCCCGCTGCTGCACGCCGGCGCGCAACGCCAGCCCGCCAGCATCTGGCCCACCGGCATCGTCGCCGCGCTGACGTGGGGCGCGTTCGGCTGGCTCACGTGGCGCTGGCCGAACAAGGTGGCGGGCTTCACCGACTGGGCCTACACCGAGGAACTCGGCATCGCGTTGCTGGTGGCCGCCGCCGCGCTGCTGGCTGTGGCGTTGGCGGGCGGATATGTAGCGCCGTTGCGGCGTGCCCGCGCGTCGTTGCGGCTGGCCGGGCCCTGGCTGGTGGCACTACCCATTGGCTTCGCCGCCTGGGAAATACTGACTGCCAAGACCGCCGTGCTGCCCACGCCGTTCTTCGCGCCGCCGCAGGCGCTGATCGAAGTCTATGTCGATGACTGGCGCCGCCTGGGCGACAGCGTGCTGAACACGCTGAAGCTGCTGGGCCTTGGCGTGGGCTACGGCGGCATTGCCGGGTTCCTGATCGGCGTGTCGATCGGCTGGTCGCGCCGCATCGGCTACTGGGTGCATCCGGTGCTGCGCGTGCTGGGGCCGCTGCCGTCCACGGCGCTGCTGCCGCTGACGTTCTACTTCTTTCCGTCGAGCTATTCGGCCGCCGTGTTCCTGATCGCGCTGGCCACGGCGTTCCCGGTGGCGGTGCTCACGTGGTCGGGCGTGGCCAGCGTGAACAAGAGCTACTACGACGTGGCGCGCACGATGGGTGCTTCCGAATGGTTCATGGTGCTGCGCGTGGCCATTCCGGCCGCGCTGCCGCAAGTCTTTGTCGGGCTGTTCATGGGGCTGGGCGCGTCGTTCTCGGTGCTGGTCACGGCCGAGATGATGGGCGTGAAGTCGGGGTTGGGCTGGTACCTGACCTGGGCCCAGGGCTGGGCGTCGTACGTGAACATGTACGCCGCGCTGATCGTCATGGCCCTGCTGTTCTCGGGCGTCATCACTTTGCTGTTCGCGGTGCGCGACCGCGCGCTCTCATGGCAGAAAGGAACCGTCAAATGGTAACGGCCGCAACAGACTCCACCCGTGGCGCACGGATCGACATCCGCGCAGTAAGCCATGCCTTTGGCGATGGCGACCAGCAACTGCCAGTGCTCGACAGCGTGAATCTGAAAGTAGCGCCCGGCGAATTCGTGGCGCTGCTGGGGCCCAGTGGTTGCGGCAAGTCCACGCTGCTGCGGCTGGTGGCGGGTCTCGACAGCCCGTCGCAAGGGCAGATCCTGCAGGACGACACGCCCATCGACCGGCCCGACCCGTCGCGCATCGTGGTCTTCCAGGACCCCACGCTCTACCCGTGGCGGCGCGTGCGCGACAACGTGGCACTGGGCCTGCAGGCGCGCGGCCTGCTGCGCCGCGAAGGCCATCGCGTCGACGCCGCGCTCAAGCGCGTGGGGCTTGAAGCGTTTGCGCGCGCGTTTCCGCATCAGCTCTCCGGCGGCATGGCGCAGCGCGTGGCATTGGCGCGGGCGCTGGTCAACGATCCGCGCCTGCTGGTGCTGGACGAACCGCTCGGCAAGCTCGACTCGCTGACACGGCTGGCCATGCAGAGCGATCTCGTCGAACTGTGGCAACGCGCGGGCTTCTCGGCGCTGCTGGTCACGCACGACGTGGAAGAAGCGCTGTTCCTGGCGCAGCGCGTGATCGTGTTCAGCCAGCGCCCCGCGCGCATCACGGCCGAGATCACGGTGGACCTGCCCTACCCGCGCCATCGTGGCGATCCGCGCCTGACCGCGCTGCGGCACGAGGCGCTACGGCACCTGGGTCTCGATGCGAGCTGGTGAGACGTACGGGCGGCAAGCACTATGAACGGGCCGCCGCCGCAGGCGTGGCTCAATGCGCTGCTGCGCGTCCTGCAGGAAGGCCAGCTTGCGCTGCTCGATCTCTGGTACGCGCTGGGCTGGACCAGCGACGTGCACGGCCAGCCCGCGTGGCCCTGGGCGCGGCGCATCGCCGGAGAAACGCTGCTGATCGACCTGGGGCTGGCGCGCCAGCTGGGCCTGAGCCTGCTGGCGGTAGCCGTGGCGCTGGCCTGCGTGGTCATCGCACTTTGCTGGCGCCGCCGGCGCGCGCTGTGGCTCGGCATCGGCGCGCTGGCGCTGGTGGCGGCACCGTGGCCAACGCCGGCGTTGCTGCTGACACCCGCCGCACCGACCAGCTTCCACCAGAGCCCCACCCGCTTCGCCGTTGATTCGATTGCCGAGGGCGCCCGTCTCTATGCACGCCATTGCGTGGCCTGCCATGGCGACGACGGCCGCGGCGAAGGGCCGCTGGCCGGCACGCTGTCGCGCTGGCCGCCCACGTTCCTGAGTCCACTGCTGGGCCGACGCGCCGAAGGCGAGCTGTTCTGGCATATCGTGGCCGGCATGCACGATGCGGCGGGCCACGAGACGATGCCGCCATTCGGCCAGCAACTCGACGACCGTCAGGCATGGGCCGTAATCGACTACCTGAAGACGCTGGCCGCCGGCACGGGCACCGCGCTGCAAGGCACGTGGCCAGTGCCGCTGCGGCTGCCCGAGGTTGCGGTGCGTTGCGGCCAGACGGCGCCGCGTACGCTGGCGGACTGGCGTGGCGGGCAGCGCGTGCGCGTGGTGGCCTTCGACGGATCTCCCGACACGTTGCCCATCGACGATCCACGCTTTCTGACCTTGCTGGTCACGCGCGATGGCCGGCCACCGGCCTCGGTGCCCGACTTCCGCGCTGGCTGCGTGGCGTCCACCCCGGCTGTCTGGCCCGTGTATGCGCGCATCGCCGGGGCCGATCCCGCGCGACTGGCGGGCACCACCTGGCTGGCCGACCGTGACGGCTGGCTGCGCGCGCTCGACGCACCGGGTGGCAGTGGCTGGAGCGATGCGAGCCTGGTTTGCACGGCGGGACAACCGGCTACCCGGGCGGCTGGCAATACGGCAGACCACGGGGCTGCACCCGACGGCCTCACCGCGTTGCTGCTGCGCATGGATGCGGAGCCGGTGCGCTTCGTTCAGGGCGGCTTCGTGCACTGAGCGCACACGCATCGTTCTGATTGCGCAGAATCAAGTTGAAGCCAGGAAGAGAAATTTCCGCAGAAAAAGCAGAAACGTCCTAAAGACGTCGAGCAGTGCGGCGCGTAGCGTTGGGAGTCCTTTACAACGCTACCCCCTGAAGACGATGTCGCTGGAACTGCTGCCTGCGAGTACCGATATCGACCCCGCCATGGAAGCCGACGCACTGCGCACCTGGACGGGACGCTATGCCGTATCGGCTGGCCTGTTCGAGATCCGGCCCTGCTACCTGCCGCGCGATACGCGGCCCATCCTGGACGAGGACCTCGACTGCATCATTGGCTACCAGCGCCGCTTCGGCCAGCGCAGCCATCTCTACGATCTCAATGGCGCGATGTTCAGCATCACGGAAGACTGCTCGCCGCAGGCGCCGCCGGAAAAGCGGGACCCGCTGCTGGTGGTGGGCGGACTGTGGCGCGAGAACGTGCGCGGCCCGACCGCGCTGGGCCTGACGGGAACCGGCGCGGCACTGGCCCCGGCCATGCTGGCGCAATTGCGCACGCGCTTTGCGAGCCTGGCCAAATCGTCGCTACTGTACCGCAACGCCGCCATGACGCGCATGGAAGATCCGCAGCGCCTTGTGCCGGTTCATATCCTGCGTCTGGCGATGCGCTATGGCGAACGGATCGCGCCGCCGTCGATACTCAAGCGCGCCGCGCGCTACCAGGTCCGCATGCTGATCCCGCGCCTGCCGTTCATCCTCGACCTGGTCACCACCAACGCCAACACCACGATCGTGGACTTCGAGTACTGGCGCTATGCCGACACGATGCCCGCGCGCAGCGGCTAGGCGTGCGTCAGTGCGACCAGACCGACGCGTCGGCCACCACGGTCGCGAAGCGGTCGTTCAGCGCCGCGAGCGTGACCCGGTGCAATTCGGCGGCGGCCAGTGCTTCACCGCCGAGCGGGTCCGGCAGGTCGCGCGTGGCGCAGCCGGCCGCTACCAGCGTGACGCGGTAGCCGTGGTCCAGTGCCGAACGCACCGTGGCGCTGATGCACATATGGGTCTGGAAGCCGGCCACGATCAGTTCCTTGCGGCCCAGGGCAGTCAGCCGCGCCGCGAGGTCGGTGCCGGCGAAGCTGTTGGGCAGGCTCTTGACCACGGTTAGCTCGCCGTCGCGCGGCGTCAGGCCCTCGATGATGGCCGCGTAGGGGCCGGTCGGGTCGAACGCGCCGCCGGGCTTGCCGTGGTGCACGACGTGGATCACCGGGGTGCCGTGCCGACGCGCCAGTTCCAGCAGCGCCGCGCACTGGGCCACGGCCGGCGGCATGCCGCTCAGCGGCAGCTTGCCGTCGACGTATTCGCGCTGGTGGTCCACCAGTACCAGCACCGCTTCGGACCAGGCCGACGGCTGGCGGCTGGCGCCGGCTGCATCGAGCAACGTGAAAGGTTGAGAGGTCTGGGCTGACGACATGGCGGACTCCGTGCAGGTATCGGTGACTATGCAGGCATCGTAGGGGCCGGTAAGCTGTACGCCAATTCGCCACGAGATCACACTAGCTGTGCAAAAAAGCACAATTACTTGGGATGACCTGCTCACCCTGTCCACGCTGATGCGGGTCGGCAGCTATTCCGCCTGCGCCCGCGAGCTTGATATCACCCACGCCACGGCCATCCGGCGTATCCGCCGGCTGGAGACCGCGCTCGGCAAACCGGTGGCCACGCGCACCGATGGCACGTTCGTGTTGACCGCCGCCGGCCGCAACGCCCTGACGGCCGCCCGCGAGATGGAGCTATCCGCGGAGCGGCTGGCACGCGAAATCGAAGGCGCCAGCCCGGGGGTGTCGGGCGTGGTCCGGGTGGCCGCCACGGCATCGCTGGGCAGCCATTTCCTGACGCCCCGGCTGCCCGCGTTCTACGCCCTGAATCCCGATGTGGAACTGCGGCTCGAAGTGGACAACCGCGTTACCAGCCTGGCCCGGCGCCGCGCGCATATCGCGGTGCGGCTGGCACGGCCGCAGGAAGACTCGCTGGTCGCGCAGCGCGCCGGCACGATCCACTTCGGCGTCTATGCGCCGGCCGGCATGGCTGCCGCCGTGGCCGAGTCGCGCGATACGCCGCTGTGCGGGCTGCTCGACGAAGGATTCGCACTACCGGAGGTGGAATGGCCGCAAGCGCTGGGACGGCGCTTTTCTTTCCAGTCGAACAGCTTCCTGGCCGTGCGCGAGGGGGTGCGGGCCGGCCTGGGCGTGGCGCTGCTGCCGCACTACCTGGGCGCCGACGAACCGGGGCTGAGCCTGGTGCGCGGCATTCCCGAAGTGGTCCGCGAAATCTGGCTGGCCTACCCGCCCGAGTTTCGCGGCGCATCGCGCTTCCGGCCGGTCATCGACTGGCTGGCGGAAGCCCTGGCGACTTGCCCCTGAGCGGCCGTGACCGGCGGCGCCGACACTCAAGTGTCGCGTCGCTACCACTACGCGCCGCATACGTCACGCCATGTGTGTTGGCGCACCCGTTTCCGAGTGTTGCTTCGTCAAAAAAAGTAAGGGTTCTGCTAGGCTTTGAACCGGCTGCCGCTATATCCGCGAAGTGCATTCGCAGGATGTTTTTCACTAAATGGGCAGGGTCGTTGCATTGAAGCCCAGGCAACCGCAAGAAACGGGTCAGTGCGCAGAACAAAAAGAGATTCATGCGGCACTCTTTGAAGTATCGAATGGCAATCGCCGCGGCGGCAGTTGTCACGCTGGTATTCGTGGTGCGGGTTGGATTCTCGCAGGTCTACGCATACACGCGCCTGAAGGAAGTCATTCAGGCCCAGCAGGACACACTGGTCAAGCTGGTAGCGGACCAACTCGATGAAAAGCTCGAATCGCGCGCCGTCGTGCTGCGCCGGCTTGCGCGTACGCTGGCGCCCGTACTGGACCGACCGACCGGTCAGTTGCGCCAGTTGGCCATCGACACGGTGGACATGCCCGAGCACTTCAACGCCACGTTCCTGGCCTGGACCGATGGCACCCTCGCCTTCAGCACCGCCGTACCCGATGGCGTGAAGATGACCGTGGGCGAACGCGACTACTTCAAGTCCATCGTCAACGGCGCGGACTTTGCCGTCTCAGACCTGCTGCAAGGCAAGCACAGCAATGCGCCGGGCGTGATCCTGGCGGTGCCGATGCGCGATTCGCATGGCAACCTGCGCGGCGTGGTGGGCGGCGTGTTGAACCTGTCGGCCGACAATTTCCTGCGCGAACTGGCCCAGCACCGCGTGGGCGTGACCGGCTTCTATTGCCTGGTCTCGGCGGGGCCCAATCCGCGCTACGCAATGCATCCCGACCAGTCGATGGTCCTCGCCCCGGCCCAGGCCGTCGGCGAAGCCTGCGGCGCCGACGTGCCCGAGTCATCGCTGGAAACAGTCGCGCCCGAGCAACCGGTCGTCGCGCGCTACCTGCTCGAATCGAACGGCTGGGAAGTGATCTCCGTCCTGCCGGCGGCCGAAGCCTACGCGCCGCTGGTGGAGGTGCGCCACCGGGCCATCATCCTGGGCTTCGTGACGCTGCTAGCGGCAGGGGCGCTCATGTGGGCCGTCATCCGGCATCTGCTGGCCCCGTTGGAACACCTGCACCGCACCGTGCGGCGTCTCTGCGAGCAGCCGTCGGCCGTAGCCGAGCTGCCCGTGCGCCGCGACGACGAAATTGGCGAACTGGCCGGCGCGTTCTCCGAGGTCATGACCCAGCTGACCGAGCGCGAAGCCGCGCTGAAGGCAGCCAAAGACAGCGCCGCCGCCAGCGAGAAGCGCCTGGAAGCGATTGCCAATCACGTACCCGACCTCGTGGCCTTCGTCGATGCAAGCGAACGCTTCGTCTTCGTCAACCGGGCCTATGCGCGCCATTTCGGCCTGCCGGCCGACCAGATCACGGGGCTGACGCTGCGCGAACTGTGGGGCACGCCCGAGTACGTGGCCAGCAAGCCGTACCTCGAACAAGCCTGCGCCGGGCAGTCGGTGACGTACACGCGTGAAAACGCCGAGGGCGTGGCCTGGGAACTGACCTTCCAGCCCGCCTGGAACGACACGAAGGACGCCGTCACCGGCCTGCACATGTTCGCGCGCGACATCACCGGCGAACGCCAGAAGCTACGCAGCCTCGAAGCGCAGACCCTGTCCGATCACCTGACCGGCCTGCTCAACCGCAAGGGCTTCGACCGCCGCCTGCAGGAAACCATGGCGCGGGCCGATGCCGGCAGCTACCGCGCGGCCCTGCTGCTGGTGGACCTGGACGACTTCAAGGCCGTCAACGACACCTACGGGCACCCGGTGGGCGACCAGTTGCTGATCGCGTTCGCCGAACGCCTGCGCGCCTGCGTGCGCAGCGGCGATGCCGTGGCCCGTATCGGCGGCGACGAATTCGCCGTGATCCTGGACAACGTCGCCAATCCCAATACCGTCGAGCGCATCGCCCACACCGTGGTGCACGCCGCGATGCGGCCGTTCGAGATCGACGGCCACCGGCTGGTTTCCACGGCCAGCGTCGGCAGCGCGATGCATCGTCCCGACCAGGGCACCTCGGTCAGCGAGCTGTTCATGCGCGCGGACATGGCGCTCTACGATGCCAAGCGGCATGGCAAGGCTTGCTATGCATCGGTGGGAACACGGCGCGCGGAGGATGCCTCGACCGAGGTTTGACGTCCACGCCGCGCGTGGCGCAATAAAAAAGCGGCGACGCTGTTACGCGCCGCCGCTTCGCACTGCCAGCTGAACACCCCGTTCAGCGAAGGGTCAGGAAAAAATCAGCGGACCTTTCCTTCCTTCCACGCCTGCAGCAGCTTGTCGTAGGCGATGGTCTCGCCCTTCGGCTTCTCGTTGTCGAGCTTCTTCCACGGTGCGTGTTCCGACGACAGCCACTTCGACGGATCGCTCTTCGGGTTCAGCTTGGGCGCGCACTGGGCCATGCCCGCGCGCTGCAGCCGGGCCATCACCTGGTCCATTTCCTCGGCCAGGTTGTCCATGGCGGCCTGCGGCGTCTTCTCGCCGGTGACTGCCGTGGCTACGTTCTTCCACCAGAGCTGCGCCAGCTTCGGATAGTCGGGCACGTTGTTGCCGGTCGGCGTCCAGGCCACGCGGGCCGGGCTGCGGTAGAACTCGACCAGGCCACCGTACTTGGCCGCGTTCTTGGTCAGGTACTCGTGGTTGATGTCGCTGTCGCGGATGAAAGTCAGGCCGGTCAGCGACTTCTTCAGCGACACCGTCTTCGACGTCACGAACTGCGCGTAGAGCCACGCGGCGGCCAGGCGGTTCGGGTCGGTGTTCTTGAAGAACGTCCACGAACCCACGTCCTGGTAGCCATTCTGCATGCCCTGCTTCCAGTACGGGCCATACGGCGACGGCGCCATGCGCCACTTGGGCGAGCCATCGGCGTTGACCACCGGCAGGCCCTTCTTGGTCATGTCGGCCGTGAAAGCCGTGTACCAGAAGATCTGCTGCGCGACCTGGCCCTGTGCGGGCACCGGGCCGGCTTCGGAGAACGTCATGCCCATGGCCTGCGGCGGCGCGAACTTCTTCATCCAGTCGATGTACTTGGTCAGCGCATAGACAGCGGCCGGGCTGTTGGTGGCACCGCCGCGCGATACCGATGCGCCCACCGGCGTGCACTTGTCTTCGGCCACGCGGATGCCCCACTCGTCCACCGGCATGCCGTTGGGCAGGCCCTTGTCGGCCGAACCGGCCATCGACAGCCAGGCGTCGGTGAAACGCCAGCCCAGCGACGGGTCTTTCTTGCCGTAGTCCATGTGGCCAAAGACCTTCTTGCCGTCCAGTTCCTTCACGTCGTTGGTGAAGAAGTTGGCGATGTCTTCGTAGGCCGACCAGTTGGTGGGCACGCCCAGGTCATAGCCGTACTTGGCCTTGAACTTGTCCTGCAGGTCCTTGCGCGCGAACCAGTCGGCGCGGAACCAGTACAGGTTGGCAAACTGCTGGTCGGGCAGCTGGTAGAGCTTGCCGTCCGGCGCCGTGGTGAACTTGGTGCCGATGAAGTCCTTCACGTCGATACCGGGGTTCGTGAACTCCTTGCCCGTGCCGTTCATGTAGTCGGACAGCGGCAGGATGGCGCCATAGCGATAGTGCGTGCCGATCAGGTCCGAGTCGGAGATCCAGCCGTCGTAGATCGACTTGCCCGACTGCATCGACGTCTGGAGCTTTTCCACGACGTCGCCTTCCTGGATCAGGTCGTGGTTGACCTTGATGCCGGTGATTTCCTCGAACGCCTTGGCCAGCGTCTTCGATTCGTACTCGTGCGTGGTGATGGTTTCAGACACCACGCTGATCTGCGTCACGCCCTTGGCCTTGAGCTTGGCGGCGGCGTCGATGAACCACTTCATTTCCGCCTGCTGCTTGTCCTTGGCCAGCGACGACGGCTGGAACTCGTTGTCGATCCACTTCTTCGCCGCGGCCTCGTCAGCCCAGGCGGCGTGCCCGCATGTCACCGCGGCCGCAAAGGCCAGGGCCGACATCCCCAACTTCACGTGCTGTTTCATTCGTGTCTCCTCAGCAACCCTTCCCCGGATTTCTGACTGGGTTGCGGCCCCGGGGAAGGGACAAAGATCTCGCAGCCCATGACAGCAAAACCTGGCGAATCGACTATCCACGTCGCATGATCAACAGCAGCACCACGGCCGAGATTGCCACGCTGATCCAGATCGACGGCGCCTCGGCCAACTGGAACCAGCCCTGCATCTTCTCGCCCAGGCCCACCCAGGCCAGGTTGATCCACGCAGCACACATCAGGCCGATGAACAGGCGGTCGCCGCGCGTGGTGGCGATGGGCAGGAAGCCCTTGCGCTCCACGGTGGGCGAGCGCACCTCCCAGATCGTCATGCCGATCAGCATCAGCACCACCAGCGAAAAGAAGACGGCCACCGGGGTGGTCCATACCATCCAGCTCAGCATCGTCGTTTCCTCAAACGCGGCCCATCGCGAAGCCCTTCGCGATGTAGTGCCGTACGAACCAGATCACGATGGCGCCCGGCACGATGGTCAGCACGCCGGCCGCTGCCAGCACGCCCCAGTCCATGCCCGACGCCGACACCGTGCGCGTCATGGTGGCCACGATCGGCTTGGCATTGACCGACGTCAGCGTGCGCGCCAGCAGCAGTTCCACCCAGCTGAACATGAAGCAGAAGAACGCCGCCACGCCCACGCCGGCCTTGATCAGCGGCAGGAAGATTGTCAGGAAGAAGCGCGGGAACGAGTAGCCGTCCACATACGCGGTCTCGTCGATCTCGCGCGGCACGCCGGACATGAAACCTTCCAGGATCCACACCGCCAGCGGCACGTTGAACACCAGGTGGGCCAGTGCCACGCCGAGGTGGGTGTCCATCAGCCCCATCGTCGTATAAAGCTGAAAAAACGGCAGCAGGAACACGGCCGGCGGCGTCATGCGGTTGGTCAGCAACCAGAAGAACACGTGCTTGTCGCCAATGAACTGGTAGCGCGAGAACGCGTAGGCCGCCGGCAGCGCCACGGAGATCGAGATCACCGTGTTCAGCAGAACGTAGATCAGCGAATTGATATAGCCGGAGTACCACGACGCATCGGTGAAGATCGTCACGTAGTGCTCCCACGTGAACGACGCCGGCAGCAGCGACAGCGAGGAGACGATTTCCTCGTTGGTCTTGAACGACATGTTCACCATCCAGTAGATCGGCACGATGGCGAACAGCAGGTACAGCGTCAGGAACACGGGGCGCCACCAGCCCGGGCGCTGGCCGGGCAGCTTGCGATCAGCCATTGGATACCTCCTCGGCGCTGGCCGTGCCGGCGCGCTGCATCCAGTTATAGAGCACGAAACAGGTCAGCAGGATGATCAGGAAGTACACGATCGAGAATGCCGCCGCCGGGCCCAGGTCGAACTGGCCCACCGCCTTCTGCGTCAGATACTGCGACAGGAACGTGGTGGCGTTGCCGGGGCCACCGCCGGTCAGCACGAACGGCTCGGTATAGATCATGAAGCTGTCCATGAAGCGTAGCAGCACCGCGATCATCAGCACGCCGCGCAGCTTGGGCAACTGGATGAAGCGGAACACCGCGAAGCGCGACGCGCCATCGATCTGGGCCGCCTGATAGTAGGCGTCGGGAATCGCGCGCAGGCCCGCGTAGCAGAGCAGCGCCACCAGCGGCGTCCAGTGCCAGACGTCCATCACCAGCACGGTGACCCAGGCATCAACCGCGCTGCCCGTGTAGTTGTAGTCGAAACCCATGCCGTCGAGCGCCGCGCCCAGCAGGCCGATATCGGTCCGGCCGAAGATCTGCCAGATGGTGCCCACCACGTTCCACGGAATCAGCAGCGACAGCGCGATGATGACCAGCGTAGCCGACGCCTGCCAGCCACGCGCCGGCATAGCCAGCGCCAGCAGGATGCCGAGCGGGATCTCCACGCACAGCACGGCCAGCGAGAAGCCAAGCTGGCGCAGCAGCGCGTCATGCAGTTCGGCGTCGCGCAGCACCGTGGCGAACCACTCGGTACCCACGAACACGCGGCGATCGGGCGAGATGATGTCCTGCACCGAGTAGTTGACGATGGTCATCAGCGGAAGAATGGCCGAGAACGCCACGCAGATCACCACGGGCAGGACCAGCAGCCAGGCTTTCTGGTTGACGGGCTTCATGAGACCAGTTCCTCGTTGATGTAGAAGCAGGTGTGCCGGTTGAACACCGACAGCCATGCGGTATCACCAGGCCGCAGCGCGGCGGCCTCCGTGCCCAGGCGGGCGCGCACCGTGGCCGCCTCGCCATGGTTCACGGTCGACGTCATCAGCCAGTAGGTGCCGATGTCCTGCGCACGTTCCACGCGCACGGGCATGGCCTGCGGATCGTTGGCCAGCGCCAGTTGCAGGTATTCGGGCCGCACGCCAACCTTGAAGCTGCCGGCGGCCTGCAAGGCCGACTGCGTGGCCGGCAGCAGGTCGGGCTTGTAGCGCCGCCCCGCCAGTTCTATTGCGCCGTCGCGCCACTGGGCCGGCAGGAAGTTCATGCCTGGCGACCCGATGAAGTGGCCCACGAAGGTATGCGCGGGCCGTTCGAACAGCGCATCGGCCGCCCCCACCTGCACCGCCTTGCCGCGCGACATCACCACCACCTGGTCGGCAAACGTCAGCGCCTCGGTCTGGTCGTGCGTCACGTAGATCAGCGTGAGGCGGAATTCGTGATGGATTTCCTTGAGCTTGCGCCGCAATTGCCATTTCAGGTGCGGGTCGATCACGGTCAGCGGTTCGTCGAACAGGATGGCCGACACGTCCTGGCGCACCAGCCCGCGCCCGAGCGAGATCTTCTGCTTGGCGTCGGCGGCCAGGCCGCTGGCGCGGCGGTCCAGCGCGCCCGACAGGTCCAGCATTTCGGCCACCTTACCCACGCGTTCCTTGACCTGGGCGGCGCTCACGCCGCGGTTGCGCAGCGGAAACGCCAGGTTTTCGCCCACGGTCATCGTGTCGTAGATCACCGGGAACTGGAACACCTGGGCGATATTGCGCGCCTGCGGCGAGGCGTCGGTCACGTCGTTGCCGTCGAAGCGGATCGTGCCTTGCGACGGCCGCAGCAGCCCCGAGATGCAGTTCAGCAGCGTGGTCTTGCCGCAGCCGGAAGGCCCCAGCAGCGCATAGGCGCCGCCATCGTCGAACGTGAAATTCAGCGGCAGCAGCGCGTAGTCTTCGTCGTTTTGCGGATTGGCGACGTAGGAATGGGCGAGATCGAGATCGATGCGTGCCATATCAGGCTCCCGACTCGGCAATGGGCGTGCGGACCACGTCGGCCAGCGCACCGGGCCGGCGCGGCGCATGGATGCGGTCGCCAGCGTCGTTGAACAGATAGAGTTGCTCGGGTTCGAGATGCAGCGACAGCGGCGCCCCGAGCTGCAGGTCGAGCACGCCGGCGAACTGCGCCACCATGTTGCCGGCGGCCGTATCGATGTGCACGAAGGTGTCAGACCCGGACAGCTCGGCCAGTGCCACCTTGCCCGGCAACTCCACCGCGCCGGGCATGGCCTTCAGGCGCAGCGCGGCCGCGCGCACCCCCACCGTCACCGGTCCGCCCGGCGCGTTCACCTGCGGCAGCGGAATGACGATGCCGCCCGGCAGCGTCACGCGGCCATCGGCCAGCATGCCCTGCACCAGGTTCATCGGTGGATCGCTGAAGGCCCGCGCCACGCGCAGCGACGCGGGATAGTGGAACACCTCGGGCGTGGGGCCGTACTGCAGCAGTTCGCCGGCATCGAGCACGGCGGTGTAGCCGCCCAGCAGCAGCGCCTCGGCCGGCTCGGTGGTGGCGTAGATCACCGTGGCATCGCCCTGGGCAAACAGGTGCGTCAGCTCTTCGCGCAATTCCTCGCGCAGCTTGTAATCCAGGTTGACCAGTGGTTCGTCCAGCAGCATCAGCGGCGCGTTCTTGGCCAGCGCACGGGCCAGCGCCACGCGTTGCTGCTGGCCGCCGGACAGTTCCGACGGGTAGCGTTCGAGCAGGTGTTCGATGTGCAGCCGCACCGCCAGGCTGCGGACGCGAGCCGCGATGTCTTCGCGGCTGTCACGCCGCAGCCGCAGCGGCGACGCGATATTGTCGAAAACGGTCAGCGACGGGTAGTTGATGAACTGCTGGTACACCATCGACACGTTGCGCTCGCGCACCGGCACGCCGGTCACGTCCACGCCATCGACCAGCACCCGGCCGGCCGCCGGCTTGTCGAGGCCGGCCATGACCCGCATCAGCGATGTCTTGCCGGCCTGGGTGGCTCCCAGCAGGATGGTGACAGCGCCCGGCACGGGGGCCAGCGACATCGAATAAAGATAGGCTTGCGATCCCACCTGCTGCGCAATACCTTCCAGGCTAAGCTGCATCCAGTCTCCAATGTTCCTGTCCTTGCTCAGCCACTTCGAAAACCGCAGCCAAGGCGCACTTTTCAAGTCATACCGCTCGTTTTAGCGCAAAAGCGAACATAAAACAATACTGCGGTGCGTCATTTGTTTTCGTTTGTGTTTGAACTAGAATGCCGGACATGACGCTTAATCCCCGCCAGACCGCCCTGCTGGAGGAAGTCCGCACCCAGGGCTTCGCCTCGATCGACGAACTCGCGCGCAAGTTCGGCGTAACGCTGCAGACAGTGCGGCGCGACGTGAACCTGCTGGCCGAAAACGGCATGCTGGCCCGGTTTCACGGCGGCGTGCGCATGGAGGGGTCGACCACCGAGAACATCGCCTACCGGCAGCGGCAGGTACTCAATGCCGAAGGCAAGGTGCGTATTGCAAAGGCGGTGGCGGCGGCGGTGCCCGAGGGCTGTTCGCTGATCCTGAACATTGGCACCACGGTGGAAGAGGTGGCGCGCGCGCTGATCCATCATCGCGGCCTGCGCGTGATTACCAACAACCTGCACGTGGCCAATATCCTGGCCGACAACCCGGACTGCGAGGTGATCGTGGCCGGCGGCGTGTTGCGGTCGCGCGATCGCGGCATCATCGGCGAGGCCACAGTGGAATTCATCCGCCAGTTCAAGGTGGATATCGGCCTGATCGGCATCTCGGGCATCGAGACCGACGGCACGCTGCGCGACTACGATTTTCGGGAAGTAAAGGTGGCGCGCACGATCATGGAACACTCGCGCGAGGTATGGCTGGCGGCCGATGCCAGCAAGTTCAACCGGCGGGCCATGGTGGAGCTGGCGCCCCTGAACAGCATCGACCGGCTGTTCACCGACGAGCCGCTACGCGCGCCCTTCCAGACGATGCTGGCGGAAAGCGGAGTGAACTGTGTGGTCGCGGATCAGGCGTGAATGCCTGTCGCTCTGGGTCTTTCTCCCCTCCCCCGCGCGCGGGAGAGGGGAGAAAACCATCGTCGCTTACTTGAAAACGACGGTCTTGTGGCCGTTCACCAGAATACGGTGTTCAGCGTGCCATTTCACCGCGCGCGCTAGGGCCACGCATTCCACGTCGCGGCCCACGGCGGTCAACTGTTCGGGATCCATGCTGTGATCCACGCGTTCGATTTCCTGCTCAATGATCGGGCCTTCGTCCAGGTCGGCCGTCACGTAGTGCGCGGTGGCGCCGATCAGCTTCACGCCCCGGTCATGCGCCTGGTAGTACGGCTTGGCGCCCTTGAAGCTGGGCAGGAACGAGTGGTGGATATTGATGGCGCGGCCCTGCAGCTTGCGGCACAGGTCGTCGGACAGCACCTGCATGTAGCGGGCCAGCACGACGAGGTCGATGTTCTGGTCACGCACCACTTCGAAGACGCGCGCTTCCTGCGCAGCCTTCTGCTCGGCCGACGCATTCATCAGCGGCAGGTGGAAGAACGGCACGTCGTACGATGCGGCGAGCTGGTAGAAGTCGCGATGGTTCGACACGATCGCGGCAATCTCCACCGGCAGGCCGCCGGCCTTGGCGCGGAACAGCAGGTCGTTCAGGCAATGGCCGATCTTCGACACCATGATCATCACGCGCGGCTTCGCGGTGGCGTCGAACATTTCCCACTGCATGCCGAACTGGTCGCCCACAGCCGCGAACGCGCTGCGCAGGTCGGCCAGGCCCGGGCCACCCGGGGCAGCGCTGAAATGCACGCGCATGAAGAAGCGGCCGGTAAACGCATCACCGTACTGGTCGGAATCGACGATATTGCAGTCGTTCTGGAACAGCAGGCCGGACACGGCGTGCACGATGCCCGGCTGATCGGGGCAGGAAAGCGTGAGAATAAATCCGGTGGAGCTCATCTTGGGCAAATCGGGCGAATCGGGGTTGAGCAATCAGTGGCCGTGATGCCGGGCTTTCAGGGCTGGACGGTGGCCCAGCCACGTCGGCGGAGGGCATCCAGCGTCACCAGCGTGGCATCGACGGTCATGGCGCGGCCCGCCATGATAGCAAGCAATGCCTCCGGATCGATGTGGCGATGCTCTGCCACCTCGCCGTCGCGGTTCTGCGGCACGAAGTCCGACGGGAGCAGCAGATCGTATACATATACGTGCTCCCACTGCACCCCCTCGGTGATTTCGCGCAGCACTTCGATCACGCCATGGGCCTCGGCCCGCCCGGCCAACTCGGGCGGAATGCCCGATTCCTCGTCGCATTCGCGCACCAGCGTTTCCAGCGGATCGCTGCCGGCCGGCATGCCGCCGGCGACCAGGTTGTCCCACATGCCGGGGTCCACGGCCTTGGACGGGCTGCGCCGCGAGATCCAAAACGCGCGCTGGCCGGCCACGATGCCGTTCATGTGCGACGCGAACGTCAGCAGCCCCAGGAAGCGCGCCGCCGCCCGCTCGATTACCGCGAATGGCGCCGCATTCAGCGCCGGGGTCACGGCAAACAGTTCGTTGCGCCAGCCACGCACGTGTCCTGCGTCGGCCAGTTGCCGCGCCAGCCGGGCCAGCGCCGCGTTGCGCGCGTCGGCCGTGGTGCAGCCGGGCAGCAGTGCCACGGCGCCCTGCCCGTCCACGGGCGCCAGCACGTCGCCCATGGCCTGGAGGATCTCCGCATGGCGGCGCGGCAGCCATCCCACCTGGACACCATCGACCACTAGCCGCCAATGGGCGGCGGGATCGAACGGGCTGCGCGCGGCAACGCCGGCAGTGACTACGCTGACGATATCGGACATGGGCAATCAAATTTACCGTTACGGATGGACCGCATGACACCCACGCATTCCACGCAAGCGCCGCAGTACGTACTGGCCCTGGACCAGGGTACCAGCAGCTCGCGCGCCATCCTGTTCGATCACGCCGGCAATGTGGTACGGATCGCCCAGCGCGAATTCCGGCAATATTATCCGCATCCGGGGCACGTCGAGCACGACCCCTATGAAATCTGGCAATCGCAGCTGGCCGTGGCCCACGAAGTGCTGGGCGATGCCAACGTCAGCGGCTCGCAGCTACGCGCCATCGGCATCACCAACCAGCGCGAGACCACGGTGCTGTGGGATCGCAAGACCGGTGAGCCCGTGGGCCGCGCACTGGTCTGGCAGGACCGCCGCACCGCGCCGATGTGCGAGGACCTGCAGGCCGCCGGCCATGGCGACACGTTCCAGCAAAAGACCGGCCTGATCATCGACGCCTATTTCTCGGGCACCAAGCTGCGCTGGATGCTGGACCACTACGACGGCGCGCGCGAACGCGCCGAGCGCGGCGAACTGGCGTTCGGCACCGTGGATAGCTGGCTGATCTGG
This sequence comes from Cupriavidus pauculus, assembly GCF_022179805.1. Classification (GTDB taxonomy): domain Bacteria; phylum Pseudomonadota; class Gammaproteobacteria; order Burkholderiales; family Burkholderiaceae; genus Cupriavidus; species Cupriavidus pauculus_E. The sequence continues at coordinate 29,974 of NZ_BPUO01000008.1, forward strand.
CAACTGACCGATGGCGCGCGCCATGTGACCGACGTGTCCAACGCCTCGCGCACGCTGCTGTTCAACATCCACGACTTCCGCTGGGACGACGAACTGCTGGGCATCCTGGATATCCCGCGCAGCTTGCTGCCGGAGGTGGCACCGTCCAGCGGCGAGGTGGCGCGCACCGCGACCCGACTGTTTGGCGTGGACGTGCCCATCGCAGGCATCGCCGGCGACCAGCAGGCGGCCACGTTCGGCCAGGCCTGCCTGCGCCCCGGCATGGCCAAGAATACCTATGGCACCGGCTGCTTCATCCTGATGAATACGGGCGACAAGCCCGTAACGTCGCAAAACCGGCTGATCACGACCATCGGCTGGCAGATCGGCGGCAACACCCAATACTGCCTGGAAGGTGGCGTGTTCATGGGCGGCGCCACGATCCAGTGGCTGCGCGACGGGCTCAAGCTGATCCACAGCGCCCCCGAGGTGGACCCGCTGGCGCGCCAGTGCGCCGATACCGGCGGCGTGGTGCTGGTGCCGGCGTTTGCCGGCCTGGGCGCGCCGCACTGGGACCCGTTTGCGCGCGGCACGATCGTGGGCATCACGCGCGGCACCGGCGGCCCGCACATCGCCCGCGCGGCGCTGGAATCGATCGCGCTGCAGAGCGTGGACGTGCTGGACGCCATGCAGAAGGACGCCGGCATCTCGCTGGCCGAACTGCGCGTGGACGGCGGCGCATCGCGCAGCGACCTGCTGATGCAGATGCAGGCCGACCTGCTGGGCACGCCGGTCGTGCGCCCGCGCGTGACGGAAACCACCGCGCTGGGCGCGGCCTACCTGGCTGGCCTGGCCACAGGCTACTGGACCGATCCCGAGGAGATCACGGGCCAGTGGCAGGTCGAGCAGCGTTTCGAGCCGAAGCTGTCGGCCGACGAACGCGCCCACCGCATTACCCGCTGGCATCGCGCCGTGGATCGTGCCCGCGACTGGGCCCGTGACGACGCCACTGCCGCACACTGAATCCGATTGCCGAAGACCCCAATGCCAATCTCCGTACCTCCCGTCCAGCCGCCGGCCCGCCCCGCACTACTCGATACGCTGTCGCGCACGGCGCGCTGGGACGTCATCGTCATCGGCGGCGGCGCCACTGGCCTGGGCACCGCGCTCGACGCGGCCGCCCGGGGCTACCGCACCCTGCTGCTCGAAGCCGCCGACTTTGCCAAGGGCACGTCGAGCAAGGCCACCAAGCTCGTGCACGGCGGCGTGCGCTACCTGGCCCAGGGCAATATCAGCCTGGTGCGCGAGGCCCTGCACGAACGCGGCCTGCTGGCCCGCAACGCGCCGCACGTGGTGTGGCCGCTGGGCTTCGTGGTGCCGGCGTACCAGATGTTCGACCAGCCGTTCTACGGTATCGGCCTGAAGGTCTACGACATGCTGGCCGGCGGCCTGAACCTGTCGGGCAGCCGCTGGCTCAACCATCGCGAAACGCTCGAAGCCGCGCCCACGCTGGCCGAGCACGTGGGCGGCCGCCCGCTGCGCGGCGGCAACCTCTACTTCGACGGCCAGTTCGACGATGCGCGGCTGGCCATGGCGCTGATGCGCACGCTGTTCGACGTGGGCGGTACGGCCGTGAACTACATGCGCGTGACCGGCCTGACCCAGCGCAACGGCGTGATCACGGGCGTCACCGCCGAAGATGCGCTCGGCGACGCCAGTTTCCGCCTGTGCGCGGACTGCGTGATCAACGCCACGGGCGTGTGGGTGGATGCGGTACGTCAGATGGAAGACGGCCAGGCCCGCACCATGGTGGCGCCGAGCCAGGGCGTGCACCTGACCATTCCGCGCAGCTTCCTGCCCGGCGACCGCGCCATTCTGATCCCGAAGACCGACGACGGCCGCGTGCTGTTCCTGGTGCCCTGGAACGGCCACGTGATCGTCGGCACCACCGACACGCCGCGCAAGGACCTGCCGCTGGAGCCGCGCGCCACTGGCGACGACGTCGATTTCATCCTGGAAACCGCCGCGCGCTACCTGGCCCGCGATCCCACGCGCGCCGATGTGACCAGCGTCTGGGCGGGGCTGCGCCCCTTGGTGAAGGCCACCGGGGAATCGTCCACGGCGTCGCTGTCGCGCGAGCACACGATCCTGGTTTCGAAGGCCGGCCTGATCACCGTGACCGGCGGCAAGTGGACCACCTACCGCAAGATGGCCGAGGACGTGATCGAGACGGCCATCCAGCGCCAGATGCTGCGCGCGGCGCCCTGCCGCACCGCCGACCTGCCCCTGCACGGCGCCAACGGCCTGAATGGTGCGCAGGCCGACCTGCCGCCCGCCAACTCGGGGTCTCCTGACCGCTACTACGGCGCCGACCTGCCGCTGGTGCGGGCGCTGCCGGGCGCCGACACCATGATCGTGCCGGCATCGGGCCTGACCGAGGCGCATGTCCGCTTCGCGGCCCGCCATGAACTGGCCCGCCGCGTGGAAGACGTGCTGGGCCGCCGCAATCGCGCCCTGTTCCTGGACGCGCGGGCCGCGCTGGCCGGCGCGCCCCGTGTGGCGGAGATCCTGGCCGAGGAACTGGGCCACGACGCGGCATGGCAGGCGGCCGAACTGGCCGACTTCAGCACGCTCGCCAAGGGGTACATGCTCGATTGAGGGACGCGAAAGGCTGGCGCGGTGCGAGACTTCGGCGATAATGCGGGCATTGCATCAGGGAGAACACCATGGACGAGCTTGACGACCTGTCCGATCTGCCGATGCCCCGGTTCATCTGGGGCTTCGCTGTCACCACCGCCAAGGGCGGTGAGATCACGCACGACGAATTCGAGTACCTGACCCACACGCGCAGCCCGCGTTTCACGTGCCGCGTGGTGGAACTCGAAGACATGCCCGCCGACAGCGAGGAGTCGGGCATCGATGGACGCGTCGTCCACTACGACGAGCCGGACCGCCTGTTCTACATCACCGATGCGGGCATGGCGCTGGTGAACTTCCAGATGTTCGACAAGCTGCCCGACAAGGGCAAGCTCAAGAACGTGTGCGATGAAGCCATCGCCAACTGGATGCTCCGGCGCGAATTCCTCGACGACGAGGAAGACGAAGGCTGAAGATAAAGAAAAACGCACCCCCCGGGGTGCGTTTTTCATGGGTCCCGCAGTTTTCGGGGCAATTCCGGGGCAGTCGCGCCCTACGCTTCCACCACGATCAGCCCGGACGCCACGCGTTCGATCTCGCAATAGACCGGCATCGCGTCCAGCGGGCCGGTGCAACCGACACCCGACGCCTGGTCAGCGCTGGCGCCCGGCGGCAGGAACACGAAGGCCATGCCAGGCTGGAAGCCCGGATGCTGGCGCAGGCTTTCGTTGAGGATGTCGAGATACTGCGAACGCGAGAACACCTGCTTGGGCATATCTGGGCTCCGGGTAGTAGTCGGCCGTGCTGCGGAAATCCTAGCATGGCCTCCCGCCGTCCAGTCACCGCATCGTGAGATTGGCGGCGCCCGGCAGACCGGTCAGCCCGCGCCTCGGCGCGCCCTTAGCACTCACCCTTCTTCGCGTGTCCCGGCGGGCAGTGGTAGCCCTTGGGACCCGGCCCGCGATGATCGTCGCGGTGGTCATGATGATCGTGGTAGCGGTCGTAGTCCGGCCCGCGGTTCCAGCGCTCGGGCGCCATGACCCAGCCATTGCTGGCCTGTACCCAGCGCGGTCCCTCGTAGGCATAGCCCGGACGCGCGGTCACCCAGTGGCCCCGCTTCCACGCGTGCTTGTGGCGATGGTCGTCCCAGACCCAGAAGCCGGGCGCCCAAACGTAGCCCGCGCGCGGCGCCGGCACGGCTTCGTAGATCGGGGCCGGTGGCGCCGTGCCAATGCCGATATTGATGTTGACCTGGGCAAAGGCCGTGGCGGACCACAGCAGCGCCGCGCCGGCGGCAGCGCGCAGCAAGGTATGACGATTCAAGTTGACCCTCTCTTGTGTCTGGTATGTCTGGACAGCAGTGTACCCACCGCCCCGGCAGTGTGATGTAACGGTGTGCTACAGGAGAGGACCGGGGCAGCGCCGCCGGACTCAGTGGTCGGCGGCCATCGCCTTCAGTTCGGCGTCGCCGGCCACGCGGGCGGCGTCAGAGGTCGTAAAGGTATCGTCCGACACAATGGTGCGCCGGATCTGCTGCGCGCCGAAATCCACCAGCGCAATCACCCAGACATAGCGCCCGGCCTGGGGCGCCGTTTGTACAAAAGCCTTCAGCTGCGATCTGGTTTCACTCGTCATGATGTTTCTCCGTTCGACTCAACAGGACAAGGCGCTGGCAGGCACGCATTGGCAGGAACTCTAGCACATCCAACCCACCCGTTCGGCTGGCCTAGGACATTCGGTGCGGATGCGGGCGCAAGCGTTTGTCGCTACAGTTTTTCCAGAACCTGCCGACACTTCGATGGAGTCTTCCGCACACCCGATCCATCGGTCCGCCAGCCACTTCGCCCGCCCAATTGCCGCGCCCAGCGATACGCCCACTCCGTCTCCGCGCCGTGCGCCGCCGTGCACGCCGGTTCCTGCCGGCGGTGCTGGCGTTGCTGGCGGTCGTGCCGCTTGCGGTGCTGCTCTCCGTGTCTTTTTCGATACCCGCGCAGGCATCGACGCCCGCCTCGGCGGGGGCCGCCTCCTCGCCGCTGCCGCCGTCCGCTCCGGCGTCCGCGCCGGCCGCCGCGCCCGTATCGCGGCCGGACGCCGTCGCCCGGGTGGTCATGAGCCTGCTCAGCTATGCGCGCTGGCCCAGTGAGCGCGAGACGGTGCGCCTGTGCGTGGACAGTTCGGCGCGCTACGCGGGCAAGCTGATGGAAGGCGGCACATTGTCCACGGGGCGGCTTGTGGAGGCCCGCCGGGCCGACATCGGGTCGGCTTCGCTGGCATCCGACTGCGATGCCCTGTACCTGGGCGCGATCAACGACGCCCGCCGGCGCACGCTGACCGCGTCCCTGGTCGGCAAACCCGTGCTGGTGATTACCGAGGAGGATTTCGAGTGTGAGGGCGGCAGCATGTTCTGCCTGAGCATCCGCGAGCATCAGGTGTCGTTCCGGATCAATCTCGATGCCATCGCACGCAGCGGCATCCACGTCCATCCTGGCGTGCTGCAACTGGGACGCCGCAAGGCGTCGGCGCCATGAACCTGCCCGGCCGCCGTCGCCCCCATCCACCCGCACCTACGCGCCCGACGCTGTTCGGTGCGCTGCGCCGCATCCATCTTGGCGTGGCACTGATCGCGGTGTTCACTGCCGGCATTTCGTTGACATTCCTGGGCCTGACCGCGCTGCGCGCCTATGCCGACCACAACCTGCGGCTGGTGGCGCGCTCCATCGCCTATACGGTGGAAGCACCGGTGGTGTTCCGCGACGAAGCGGCCGCGGCGGACACCCTGTCTGCCATCGCCGCCGCCGAAGACGTGGCCGCCGTCACGGTTTTCGACCGCGAGCACCATCAGATGGCGGCGTGGCAACGCCCCGGCCAGGACCGCTTTCCGGAGCTGCGCGCGCTGGCCGGCGACTTGCTGACGTCCGGCCCGGTGGAGCAGCCGATCATCCATGAATCGCAGCAGGTGGGCAGCGTGCGCGTGGCGGGCGACCCCATCGCCCTGCTCCACTTCCTGCTGCAGGGCGCGCTGGGGCTGATGGCCTGCCTGCTACTGACGGCCGTGGGCGCGCACTACATGTCGTCGCGGATGCTGGCCAACATTGTCGATCCGTTGCGCAACCTGATGCGCGTGGCCCATGCCGTGCGATCCGAACGCGCGTTCGGGCAGCGCATGCCCCCGGCCCGCATCGAGGAACTCAACGCGCTGTCCGAGGACTTCAACGTCCTGCTGGACGAACTGGAGGCGTGGCAGAAGCAGCTACAGCACGAGAACCGTTCGCTGGCGCACCGCGCCACGCACGACAGCCTGACAGGATTGCTCAATCGCGCCGCATTTACCGAGGCGCTTGACCTGGCCGTGCGCGCTGCCGCGGCCCGCAACCAGTACGCCGCCGTGCTCTATCTAGACAGTGACGATTTCAAGGGTATCAACGACCGCCACGGCCACGCCGCCGGCGACGCCGTGCTGATCGGCATCGCCGACCGCATCCGTGGCTGCCTGCGCGACACCGACTGCGTGGCCCGCCTGGGCGGCGACGAGTTCGCCGTGCTGATTGCCGCGCTGCGCCAGCCCGAGGATGCCGTGCACATCGCCGAAGACATTCTCGACGCCATGAACCAGCCCGTGGGGCTTCCCGATGGCGACTCGATCGTCGCGCCGCTCAGTATCGGCGTCGCCGTGTATCCGCTGCACGCCCGCAATGGCACGGCCCTGCTGCATGCGGCCGACGCCGCCATGTACGGCGCCAAGCGCCAGTCCGGCGCCACCTGGCGCAGTGCCGAGGCCGCTCCACCGGAATCCCACGCATAAAGGCCGCGCCATGCCGCCGCTCGACGCCACCCGCCGCCGGCATCTGCGCCACCTCGCAGCGGCCAGTCTGGGGGCGGCGCTGGCGAGTCTGCTGGCCCTGACCGGCTGCGCCAGCGCACCTCCGCCGGGCAAGCTCACGCCCGAGCAGGTGGCCGTGCTGCAAAGCCAGGGCTTCTCGCTGACCGACCTGGGCTGGGAACTGGGCTTGCCGGACAAGGTGCTGTTTGGCTTCGACGAGGACACGATCACGCCCGAACGACAGGCAGCGCTGCTGCGCATCGGCCGGCTGCTTCACGGCGCGGGTATCGACTCCCTCCGCATCGACGGCCATACCGACGACGCCGGCACCCTCGAATACAACCAGCAACTGTCCGTGCGGCGCGCCGAGGCCGTGGCCCGCGTGCTGGCCACCTGCGGTTTTCCGCGCGACCACATGCAGGTGCGCGGCCTGGGCAAGACCCACCCGATCGCGGACAACAGCACCGCCGCCGGACGCGCCGAAAACCGTCGCGTGGCGATCATCGTGTCGGTCGACTAGCAAACGTCCGTGACAACTCGCACCACCATAACCGAAGAAACACTCTAATTTCCTGCTCCGTTTACCAGCGATCCGTGCCGGATAAGACGCAGGCGCCTGCCCGCCACCGGGAGTGGGGTTGACGCCGTTGCAATTTCTACAAAAAACCGGGCAAACCCTGCCCGTCGGCGGTAGGGATCAGCCGTACACTCCCGGGGGCGCGCAAAGTGGGGCAAGGGGAGCTTGCCGGCCAGCGCGTAACGAATTCCCAAAATAACGAGAAAGTCAGAAAGCATGCGTACCCAGGCGCTGGAACAGGCGATCGATGCCGTGGTCGCTGTCAACGCGCGCAACCAGGTCACCCTGTTCAACGCCGCCGCAGAGGCGTTGTGGGGCATCCACCGCTCGGCCGTGCTTGGGCAATGCGCCAGCACGCTGGCGCTGGGCTCGCTCACCGCGCCAGCCGGCGACGGGACCGACACCTCACGCCCCATCGCCATCCACCGGTCCGACGGCACGGTGCGCCATGTTTCTATCCATCGCGCAGCCTTTGCCCCGCTCGAAGGCGATGCCGCCTCGTCGGTGCAATTTGCCGCGTTCGTGGGCGACCATCACGACGGGCGCGGCGAAACGTTGAGCCCGGCCGGCCTGCGCATGCTTTCCCTGTGCCTGGACCACGCCGAGAACCCGGTCATGATCACCGACGGGCGGGGCATCATCTGCCACGTCAACGGCGGCTTTGCACGCCTGCTCGGCTATGCCCGGCATCAGGCCGTGGGCCGGCTGTGGCACGAACTGCTGAAACCACTCAACGCGCGCGCCGACATGATCGGCGCCCTGCTGGCGCCGCTGGCGCAGGGCCGGCCGCTGCAGCACGAATCGCTGGTGGCCGACAAGGCCGGCCAGCCGCGCTGGCTGTCGATCGCCGTGAGCCCGATCATGGGTACGGTGCCACCGGCCAGCATGGTCAACACGGTCAGCGTGCTGACCGACATCACTGCCACCAAGGTGCGCGAATCGATCCAGCACCGCACGCTGGAGGCGCTGGCCCGCGACCTGCCCACCCGCGAAATCATGGCCGACCTGTGCCGCCGCGTGGAGCGCATGGCGCCCGGCGCCACCGCGTCCGTGATGCGCGTGGCCGACGGCCGTCTGAAGCTGGTGGCGATGCCGTCAGCCGACCCGGCTTCCGTGGCCGCCTTCGACAACCTGCCGATCGGCCTGCAATCGGGCTCCTGCGGGGCGGCGGCATTCCTGGGCAAGCCCGTGGCCGTGGGCGATATCTCGCGCGATCCGCGCTGGGAAACGCTGCGCGACGACGCGCAGGCCGCCGGGCTGGCCGCAAGCTGGTCCACCCCGGTGCGGGCCGCCGACGGCCGCGTGCTGGGCACGTTCGGGCTGTGCTTCACGGAATCGCGCCTGCCGGACGCCTTCCACGAAAACCTCGTGGCCGTGGCGGCAGACCTGTGCGCGCTGGCGTTGTCGCGCGACCAGGCGCAGGAACGCATCCACCGGCTGGCCTATTACGATGCGCTGACAGGCCTGCCCAATCGCCAGCTGCTGCTGGCACGCGCCGACGATGCCGTGGCCCGCGCCAATGCCGACGGCTCGCCGCTGGCGCTCGTGTTCATCGACCTGAACGACTTCAAGCGCGTCAACGACATCCAGGGGCATGTGGCCGGCGACCGGTTCCTGGTCGAGGTGGCCACGCGCCTGCAACAGATGTCGCACACCCGCCATGCCGATGCGCTGGTGGGACGCCTGTCTGGCGACGAATTCGCCGTGCTGCTGCCTGACCACACCCGCGAAGACGCGATCGCCGCCGCGCACGACCTGCTGCAGGCGCTCGACGCTCCGGTCAACATCGGGCACGGATTGAGCCTGGCGCCATCGGCCAGCATCGGCATCAGCCTGCTGACCGACCAGGCGCGCGACCGCGAAACGCTGCTGCACCACGCCGACCTGGCCGTCTACCAGGCCAAGCGCCAGCGCACGCAGGACCAGGCCAACCAGATCTGCCTGTACGACGCGGCGCTGGCCCGCCGCCTTGGCGACCGGCGCACGCTGGAGGCCGAGTTGCGCGAAGCCATCGGCGAGGGCCGGCTGCGCATGCACTACCAGCCGCAGGTGCACCTGGCCACGGGCACGCTATGGGCCGTGGAAGCGCTTGCACGCTGGCCGCATCCGCGCCGGGGCGACGTATCGCCGTCGGTCTTCGTGCCGCTGGCCGAGGAATCGGGATTGATCGTCGCGCTGGGCTACTGGGCCGTGCGCGAAGCGTGCAGCCAGCTCGCGCAATGGCGCCGCGCGGGTGCCGAAGTGCCGGCGGTATCGGTCAATCTGTCGCCGATCTGCATCCGCGACCCGGGTCTGCCCGACGTCGTGGCGCACGCGCTGAACGCCAACGGCCTGCCGCCCGGCGCGCTGACTATCGAAATAACGGAAGGTGTGTTCCTGGAGCAGACGACCGAGGCGGAAACCACCATCGGCGCCTTGCGCAAGCTGGGCGTGCGTCTGTCCATCGACGATTTTGGAACGGGATTTTCGAGCCTGAGCCAGCTCACGCGCCTGCCAGTGGAAGAAATCAAGCTGGACCGCAGCTTCCTGGTGGATCTGGAAACCAGCGAAGCCACGCGTACGCTGGTGGAGGCCGTGATCCGCATCGGCCGCGCGCGCGAACTCACGGTGGTGGCCGAGGGCGTGACCAGCGCCTACCAGCGCCAGTTCCTGTTCGACCAGGGCTGCCATGTGGGACAGGGTTTCTTCTTTGCCCAGCCGCTGCCGGCCAAGGGCATCGAAGGCTGGCAGCCCCAGACCGCGTGGCCCGGGGTGCCGTCCTGACGCTTCAGTCGCCGAACGGGTTCGGAACCGTACTGGCCGGATCGTCGTCGAGATCGAATTCGTCGCGCACTTCGTCCACCACCACGCGGATGGCGGCCTCGAAGCCGCGCGCATTGCCAAAGCGTGCCATGTCCCAGTTGCGCCCTCGCACATCGCGTTCGTGGGGCTCAGGGTCCGGCACCCGGACATGGGTACCGTCGTCCGCGATCTCGTCGATGTTCTGAATCCGCCGGCTCACCTCTTCCTTGATGACACGCCGGCTGCGCGCGCGCTTGGCCATGAGCAGCCTCCTATCGGTGGTTCCACCGCAGCGGCCATGCTAGCACGCGTGCCCGGCACCGGGCACGCATGTGATTACAACGCCGATTTTGCCGCCTGGTAGGCCGCGTAGAGGCGCTGGAACACCGGGCCCGGCTGTCCGTTGCCCACGGTCTTGTCGTCGATCTTCACCACCGGCAGCAGCTCCTTGCTGGCCGAGGAAATCATCACCTCATCGGCCGCGAACACCTCGTCGCGTGCGATCTGGCGGGCCTCGAACGGGATGTCCAGCGCGGCGCACAGCTCTTCCATCAGGCCGTAGCGGATGCCTTCGAGGATCAGGTTGTCCTTGGGCGGCGCGGACACGCGACCCTGCTTCACCACCCAGACGTTCGACGCCGACGCCTCGGTCAGCATGCCGTCACGGAACTGGATGGCTTCGGTCACGCCGGCTTCGGCCGCCACCTGGGCCGCCAGCACGTTGCCCAGCAGCGACGTGGACTTGATCTGGCAGTTCAGCCAACGCCGGTCTTCCATCGTCACGCAGGCCACACCCTGGGTCACCGACGCCGCCGGCGGCAGGGCCATCGGGTTGGTCATGATCAGCACGGTGGGCGTGACTTCCTTGGGGAACGCATGGGCGCGCTTGGCCACGCCGCGCGTGACCTGCATGTAGATCATCTGGTCGGCCAGGCCGTTGGCCTGCACCACGCGGTCGATCTGCGCCAGCCATTCCGCTTCCGTATGGGGGTTGGGAATGCCGATGGCGGCCAGGCTGCGCGCCAGGCGTGCCATGTGTTGAGCGCCGCGGAACGGCTTGCCGTTGTAGAGCGGAATGACTTCGTAGATCCCGTCACCAAAGATGAAACCCCGATCGAGCACGGGAATGCGGGCTTCGGACAACGGGAGCAGCTCCCCGTTCAGCAGGACGACGGCTTCGGACATGGCAATTTCTCTTTGGAGGAAAGACGGTTCCGGCATTCTTCCACATGCCGCGCACTGCCTTTATGCAAATTCGGCATGCCGTCCTACACGTGGCGAATCACGCATTGGAAAGATGCAAGAAAAAGTTTTTGTATGCCGGCAGCCGTATGAATTGAATCTTTCTTAATTCACTGCCGACTCCCCGCAAACCCTTGCTGCTGGCCGAAAACTGCGTGCTATATTCGCCACGCAGTATTCCCGGAAAGCAGTGTTCTTGCTGCGATATTCACAGGGCACCCCGATATGACGGAACTCGTGTCAGGCCTGCTACGTGGCTGCATGCGAACAATTGTGGTGTTGGCCGCCGTGCTGCCGGCCGCACTTCCGCTCGAAGTTGGCGCCCAGACTGCGGCACCGGCTTCGGCACCCGCTTCGACACCACCTTCGCCCGCCCCGGATTCGGCCGCGACACCACCCGGGCGCGCGCAGACCCTGACCTTTGCCCAGATGGGCGCCAACTACACGATCCCGCTACGCGGAGTCGATCCCGACCGCACCGTCAACGTCGGCGTACGTCTTGACGAGGTGGTGACGGCGGCCAGGCTGAAGCTCGTCTTTACCTATTCGCCTTCGCTGATCTATCCGCTTTCGCACCTGAAGATCCGCCTGAACGACGAAGTCGTGGCCACGCTGCCGCTCGACAAGGAGCACGCAGGCCAGCAAGTCTCGCGCGAGATCGATCTCGATCCGCGCTTCTTCACCGATTTCAATCGCATCAACGTGCAGATGATCGCGCACTACACGCTCGATCATTGCGAAGACCCCTACCACTCCAGCCTGTGGACCGACATCAGCCCCACCAGCACGCTGACGCTGACCAAGTCCACGGTGACGCTGCCCGATAACCTGGCGCTGCTGCCCGCGCCGTTCTTCGACCGCCGCGACAATCGCCGCGTGACCGTGCCGTTCGTGCTGCCCGCCAATGCCGATCCGGTCACGCTGCGCGCGGCGGGCGTGGTGGCGTCGTGGCTGGGCGCGCTGGCCAGCTATCGCGAGCTGCGCTTTCCGGTGACACGCACGGCGCCGGCCGATGCCCACGCCATCGCACTGGTCCTGCCCAACGCCCAGCCCGACGGCATCCGGCTGGAGAAGATCGACGGCCCGACCGTCAGCGTCATGCCCAATCCGGCCAACCCGGGCCGCAAGCTGCTGGTGCTGGCGGGCCGCACGCCGCAGGAGCTGGAAGTGGCCGCCAACGCCGTGGTGCTGGGCAAGGCCGGCATGGCCGGGCCCAGCACGCTGGTGAAGACGGTGGACCTGGGCAAGCCGCGCCAGCCCTATGACGCGCCGGCCTGGGCGCCGGTGAATCGGCCGGTCATGTTCAAGGAACTGGTGACGGACCCACAACAGCTCCAGGTATCGGGCGCCAGCCCCGACGCGATCCGCGTGAACCTGAAGGTTCCCGCCGACCTGTTCGGCTGGAACGAGCGCTCGGTGCCGCTGAACATGAAGTACCGCTACACGGCGCCGTCCACCTACAACGACTCGGTGCTCAGCATCGACGTGAACGACCAGCTTGTGCGGTCGTACCGGCTCAAGCCGCTGACCGTGCAGACCGACGAAAACCTGGTCAGCGTGCCATTGCTGTCGGGCGGCAGCGCCAGCGTCAGCAACGAGATCCTGATCCCGGCGTTCCGCGTGGGCAGCAACAACCAGATGCAGTTCCGCTTCCATATCGACTCGCAGAAGACCGGGCTGTGCGCGTCCACCGCCGCCAACGTGGCGCGTGCCGCGGTGGACCCCGATTCGTCGATCGACTTCAGCGGCTTCCTGCACTACGCGGCGCTGCCCAACCTGGCGTTCTTCGCCAATAGCGGCTACCCGTTTACCCGCATGGCCGACCTGGCCGATACCGCCGTGGTGATTCCCGACGCGCCCGGCACGATTGACCAGGAGGCCCTGCTGACCGTGCTGGGGCACATGGGCAAATGGACCGGCCTGCCGTCGCTGCGCGTGAGCGTGGTGCCCGCCAAGTCCATCGAAACGGTGAAGGATCGCGATCTCGTGGTGATCGGCACCGGCAGTGCCGCGCAGGTGCTGCAGCAATGGGGCAAGTCGCTGCCGCTGCTGATCCAGCAGGGCAGGACCGAGATCGCATTGCGCGACCAGCGCTCGCACGCCTGGTCGAACTGGCTGAGCGGCGTGGAGGCCGACAATATCTCGCCGGCAGGCCGCGCGATCCTTGCTGCCGATGGCCCGCTGGCTGCGCTGATCGGCTTTGAATCGCCCTACGCGGAACAGCGCAGCGTGGTGGCACTGACTGCGTCCAGCGACGACCGCGTGCGCGACGTGCTGGACGTGCTGGAAGACCCCGGCAAGGTGGCCCAGATCCGTGGCGATCTCACCGTGATCCGCCAGCGCGACCTGGAAGGGCTGCGGCTGGGCGATACCTATTACGTCGGCAATCTGCCGTGGTATGCGCGGCTGTGGATGCATATGTCGGCGCATCCCGCGCTGCTTGCCATGGCCGGCATCCTGGCCGGGCTGCTGGTGGCGCTGACACTGTTCTGGGCGCTGGGCCGGCTGGCGGCACGCCGCAATGGAGGCTGACATGCGGCGGGCACGGGCCTGGCTGCGTCGGATATCGATACGCTGCGCGGTCGCCTGCGTGCTTGTCGGCGCGGCGGCAGGCGCAGCGGCACCAGCCATGGCCGCATCGTGTCCGTGGCCCGACTGGGACGCCTTCCGGCGCAACACGATCAGCCAGGACGGCCGCGTGATCGACGCCAGCAGCGACCAGCAAATCACGGTGTCCGAAGGCCAGTCCTACGCCCTGTTCTTCGCGCTCGTGGCCAACGACCGCGCCACCTTCGACAAGCTGCTGACCTGGACCGAGAACAACCTCGCCCAGGGCGATCTGGCTGGGCATCTGCCGGCATGGATCTGGGGCAAGCGTACCGAGGGCGAGCACGCAGGCACCTGGGGCGTGATCGACCCGAATCCGGCATCCGATGCCGACCTGTGGATTGCCTACACGCTGCTGGAGGCGGGCCGGCTCTGGAAGGAACGGCGCTACACGGCACTGGGCACGCTGGTCGCCCGGCGCGCCCTGCACGACGAAACGGCCGTGCTGCCGGGGCTGGGCCGCACCGTGCTGCCCGGCTCGGTCGGCTTTCATCCGGACCCCGATACCTGGCGCCTGAATCCGAGCTATGTACCGTTGCCGCTGATGCGCCGCCTCGCGGCCCTGCTCGGGGCCGAAGACAGCGGATGGAAGACGCTGGTCGAAACATCGGCGCGGCTGGTGGTGGATACCGCACCGAAGGGTTTCTCGCCTGACTGGGTGCTGTACCGCAAGGGGCGCGGCTTCCTGCCCGACACGCAGACGCAGGCCGGCGGCTCGTACAACGCCATCCGTGTGTACCTGTGGGCCGGCATGACCGCCCCGCGTGACCCGCTGCGCCAATCGGTGCTGCACGCATTCCGTCCGATGGCCGACTACGTGGTGGCCCACGGCCACCCGCCCGAGCGCGTCGACACGCAGGCGGGCACGTTCGGGCCCAATGCGGGCAACGCGGGCTTTTCCGCCGCGGTGGCGCCGTACCTTGCCGCGCTGGGGCTTGGCGACGCGGCCAGCGCGCAGGCGGCCCGCGCTCGCACGCTGGCCAAGGAACCCTCGTTTGGCTACTACAGCCAGGTCCTGGCGCTGTTCGGCCTGGGCCATCTCGACGGACATTTCCGCTTCGAAGCGGACGGCACGCTGGTGCCGGCCTGGGAATCCCCATGCCCCGCAACGCGCTAGCCCCCACGCTGGCGCTGTTGCTGGCCACGCCCGCCATGCCTGCCTTCGCCGCAGACCCCGCCCCCACCCCTGCCCCGCAGGCCGCGCCCTCCGCGCAGATGGCGCAACTGCTGGCGGCCGCAAGGATGTGGGAGGCCAAGAACCGCACGGACATGGCTCGCGGCATCCTGGACAAGGCGTTGCTGATCGACCCGAACCAGCCCGAAGCACTGAAGCTGCTGGGCTTGATCGAGATCCGTTCGAACCGGCCGGCCGAAGCCGAGAAGCTGCTGCGGAAGCTACGCGCCGCGGCACCCGACAGCGCGGCCACGCTGGAACTCGATGACGCGTACCGGATTGCCACGCGCGACAAGCGCGAAATGGCCAATATCCAGTTGCTCTCGCGCAGCGGCCACGACGAGGAAGCCGTGCAACGGCTGGAAAAACTGTTTCCGCGCGGCGCACCGGCCGGCAGCCTGGCGCGCACCTACTACCGCGTGCTGTCCGGCACGCCTGCCGGCCGCACGCGCGCCATCGCCGAACTACGCCAGCGCATCCGGGCCAATCCGAACGACATGCAGCTCAAGCTCACGCTGGGCGACCTGCTGACCGACCGCGAGGGTACCCGCCAGGAAGGCATGGCCCTGCTCTACGAGGTCACGCAGCGGCCAGATGGCGACCGCACGACCGCGCTCGATATCTGGCGCCGCACGCTGTACCGCGTCAACGAGGACCCGGCCTACTACGTCTGGTTCGAGCGCTACCTCAAGGAAGTGCCCGACGACAAGCCCACACAGGAAACGCTGGCCGCACTCGGCAAGAAGGTGACCGCGCAGCGCAAGCTGGAGGCGGACCCGGCGTACCAGGCGCGCCAGCGCGGGCTGGCCCAGCTCGAGCGCGGGCAACTCAAGGACGCCGACATCGCGCTGCAGAAGGCCTATCAGAAGCGTCGCAACGACGCCGAAGTGGTGGGCGGCCTGGGGCTGGTGCGGCTGCGCGAAGGCCGTCACGACGAGGCGCGCGAGCTGTTCACGCGTGCCAACCAGCTCGACCCCAGCAACAAGTGGCGCAGCCTGATCGCCACTGCCACGTTCTGGGGCACGGTGGCCAAGGCGCGCGAAGCGAACCGGCAAGGCAAGCCGGCCGATGCCGAGCGGCTCGCTCGCCAGGCGCTGGCGCAACAGCCCGACAACGCGGACGCCCAGCACATCCTGGCCGAAGCGCTGGTCGCGCAGAACCGCAACCAGGAAGCCGAGGCAATGCTGCGCCAGATGCTGGCCCGCCCCAAGCCCGACATCGACGCACTGCGCCTGCTGGTGCAGGTGCTGCAGAAGGAAGGCCGCGACGCCGAGGTAGACCCGCTGATCGCCAGCCAGACATCGCGCATGCAGGGCTCGGCCGCCGAACTGCGCGCGATGCGTGCCGACCTGCTGTCCGTGCGCGCGGATCAGAGCCTGGCGCGGCAAGCGCGTAGCCCGGCCATGCGCGATCTCGAAGAGGCCATCCGCTTGCGGCCCGACGACCCGTGGATGCGGTTCACGCTGGCGCGCGTCTATCGCGACGTGAACCTGCCCGCGCTGGGCCGCAGCGTGATGGACGATGGCATGCGCGTGGCGCCCGGCAACGACATGCGCTATGCCACGGCGCTCTACCTGAACAGCGTCGACGACATCGACGCGGCCGCCACCACGCTGGCCGCCGTGCCCGAGGCGCAGCGCTCGGAAGGCATGCGCAACCTGTCCCACAACCTGGCCGCCCAGCAGATGCTGCGCGACGCGCGCCAGCTCGTGGCTCAGGGCCGCGATGACGAGGCGCGGCGACTGCTCGACCAGGCCGCCGTGGAGGCCAAGGACGATCCGCACATGCTGGCCTCGATTGGCCGCGAATGGATTGCACTGGGCGAGACCGACAAGGGCCTGCGGCTGGTGAGCGACTGGCTGGCGGCGCATCCCGACGCGCCGAACCAGGACATCCGCCTGCGCTATGCCGAACTGCTCGCGGCCGCCGACCGTGACGACGCGCTGCGCCAGTGGATCGCCGAGTCGACCGCCCTGCCCGGCATCACCGCCGAGCAGCGCGCCGACTTTGCCGACCAGTCACTGCGGCTGGCGCTGCGCGATACAGACCGCCAGATCGAAGCCGGCGACCTGCGGCGCGCGCACGACGTGCTGTATGCCGTGCCGGCCGCGCAGCAGACCGACCGCCGCTGGCTGCTGGAACTGGCCGACCTGCGCCAGGCCGGCGGCGACTACCGGGGCGCGGCCGAGGCGGCGCGCCAGGTGCTGGCCACCGCGCCGCATGATGCCGGCGCCCAGCTCACGCTGGCGCGCCAGTACGAACTGATGGGCCAGACCAGCCAGGCGCTGGACATCGTGCGCACCGTGCTGGCGGAGACACCCGAGGACGACATCGACACGCGATTGTCGGTCGCGCGCCGCTTCACCGCGATGCGGCGCGAGGACGAGGCGGCGCAAGTGGTCGATGCGCTGGACGCGCGCTTTCCGAACCGTGCCGACATCACCGTGCAGCGCGGCCGCATCGCCCAGTCGCGCGGCGACTTCGACGAAGCCGCCGACATCTACCGTGCGGCCCTGCCGCTGGAGCAGCGCGAAAGCGTGCTGCCTGGCCCCGATGGCACACCTGCCCAGCGCGCTCTGGCCGGTCTGGAGGCACGCCGCGATGGCGAAGTGGCCACGGCCGTCATGCAATCGAACAAGTCGGGCGACGACGGCATCTCGCGGCTGCACGCCACCGAGATACCACTCTACGTGCGCGTGCCGCACGGCTACACGGGCCATGCGTTCTTCCACGCCGATACCGTGCTGCTCGATGCCGGCACGCTGCACGGCGGGGACCCGGTGCGCAACCTACAATTCGGCAAGATTCCGGCGCTCGGCAACGCCGGGCTGGGCAACATCGGCCAGACCGACAAGGGCGTGGCGCTGGCCGCCGGCTACGAGTACGACGGCGCCTACAACAGCTGGCGCGCCGATATCGGCACTACGCCGCTAGGCTTCCTGGAGTCCACGGTGGTGGGTGGCTTTCGCTACCGCGCGGACCTGGGCGTGCAGTCGGTGAGCGTGGATGTGTCGCGCCGCGCGCAGACCAGCTCGCTGATCTCGTACGCGGGTGCACGCGACCCGGTCACGGGCGAGACCTGGGGCGGCATCGTGCGCAATGGCGTACACCTGCGCTATGCGCGCGACGTAGGCCGGCTTGGGCTGTTTGCCGACGTCGGTGCCGGCCTCTACACTGGTGAGAACGTCAAGACGAACCGTGAACTCACGCTGCGAACCGGTTTCGACGTACCGGTCTACACGCAGCGCGACCAGCGCGTGACCAGCGGTCTGGTACTCAACTGGTGGCACTACTCGGAAAACCAGCGCTTCTATACCTTCGGCCATGGCGGCTATTACAGCCCGCAGCGCTATGTATCGGTGGGCATCCCACTGGACTGGACCGGACGCTACGCCAAGTGGTCATGGCGCCTGCTCGGATCGGCCGGCTGGTCATGGACCTATGAAGACGCCGCACCGTTCTTTCCCACGCGGCCCGACCTGCAAGCCATGAGCGGCAATGCCACCTACGGCGGCGGATCGGGCGGCGGATTCAGCTACACGATCGGCGCGACGGTCGAATACACGTTCGCGCCGCACTGGGTGGTGGGCGCCGGCTTCTCGATCGACCGCTCACGCGACTATGCGCCAAATCGTGCGATGGCGTGGCTGCGGTACCTGTTCGACAAGCGACAGTTGCCGGTGCCCTTCCCGCCCACACCGGTCCGGCCGTATTCGGCCTATTGAGCGGCACAACCAGGGAACCGCGATGAACGACGCCGCCTCCACCTCTGCCCCGCCACGCGCCTCGCCGCTGAGGGTCCGGCTGCAAGCGCGCACCCTGCTGGCAATCGAGGGGCTGGCGCCGACGCTGGCCGCGCTGGCGCCGGGCCGCGCCCATGTGGTGTACGCCAGGCCGTCTCCGGCACGCGATGCCCTGTTCTGGCAGACCGCCGCCACCGCGCTGCGCGGCCCTGCCTGCGTGCTGTCCACACGCGATGCCGACGCGATTGCCATGGCACTGCGCGAACACGGCCTGGATATCGAGGTGAACCGAGCGCTGCACGCACGCGCCAACCTGTGCGCGCTGCGCGCGCAGGACGGACGGTCCGGCATCGACACGCTGATGGAGGCGCTGGACGCGCTGGTCGAACAATGCGGCGCGCGCGGCACCACGTTCCTGATCGAAGGCGCGGAGTCGTTCTTCAACTGGCGCGACGCCACCGCGCTGGCGCAAGAAGGCGTGCGGCTCAGCGAATGGTGTGCGGGCGAGCGCTGCGCGCTGCTGCTGGTCATGGCGCCACCCACGGCGGACGACGAGCGGCCCGCGCCGGACCTGCACGGCTTTCATGGCCGCTTCGCCGGCGCGGTGCAGTTGTCGCAGCAGCAGGGCCAGTACACCTGGGAGGTGGCGTTCTGGCGCGACAACCAGGCCGTGGTGGCCGGCGAGGTGCTGCGCCTGCGCTTTGCGCCCGACGAGCATCGGCTGATGGTGGCATCGGAGACCTACAGCGACACCATCGAGGAAGCCGGCATGCTGGCGCCCGACGAACAGCGCTTGATCGTCAGCCGCGATGCGGTGCTGCGCGAACGCTTCATCCCCGAGGACTGGCGCGTGGTGGACAGCAACGAGGCCGCCGTGGCCACGGCCAGCCGCTCGGTGGCCGCCACGGTGATCCTGCACTATGCCGGCACGCACGATCTGGAAACGCTGGCGGGCCAGGTGCACCGGCTGCGACGCAGCGCCGGCCGCGCACTCAAGATCGTGGTCCGTGAAGATCGCGAGGCCATGCGCCAGCACTACGAACTGCTGATGCTGAATCTTGGCGCCAACGCTGTGATTGCGCAGCGCACGCCGTTCGCACGCATGCAGGCGATGATCGACGGGCTGCAGGGCCAGGTGTTCTCGCGGCCGATCCTGGCCGACTATCACACCGCGCTTTCCGCCGTGCTGACCACCACGACCAGCGGCTATGTCACCGCGACGACGTTCATCGCGCTGGTACGCGATGCTGTGGCGCGCAGCCGCATGATCCGCCTGCCACACGTGCTGCTGCAGTTGCCGCTGCTGCCCGAGGTGGCGCATGTCGACGCACTGCGCGCCTGCCGGATGAGCCGCGCGGGCGACCTGTGCACGGCCGGCGGCGACAGCCTCTACGCATTCTTCTTCGCCTGCCGCATGGACGACGTGGACGCCGTCTGCCAGCGCGTGTTCAAGCGCCCGATGGCCGAGCTGTTCGAAGGCGACCTGCGCAGCGGCGACAACGATTCGATCACGGCGGAACTGGCGCGCCTTGAAGCCGCGATCGCCGACCATCCGCCGCCCGACTACAGCACATGGCTGCCGGCGCCGGCGGACGCCGCTGTGCGGCGCGATGAACCGGGGCCAGACGACAACCGCGACGACAAGCACGACGACGCCGAACCGCCGCCCACCACGCTGCCGCTGCTGGCACCGCGCCGCGCCGGCGCGAACGCCGCCCCACGCGCGCTGCCGGATCCCCATCCGGTGCCACTCAAGAGGCAGGACTGAACCATGGCGATCTTTCTCGGCTACTTCATCTGGGGATTGATCCTGGCGGCGCCGCTGGCCTGGATCACCTGGCGCTTCGACCTGCTGCGCTGGCTGCCGCGCTGGACTGCGCCGCGTCCACGCCGCGCCGTGCGGCTGCCCGCGCAACTGGACGCGCTGGTGATCCGGGGCAAGCGCCGGACTGGCGGCGGAGGCCATCGATGAGCAGCGACGCCGCCACCATCGCCATCGTCTCCACCACGGGCGGCGCGGGCCGCAGCACGCTGACCGCCGAGTTGGCGTCGCTGCTGGCATGGCGCAAGCATGCCGTGCTGGCACTGGAGTGCGACCCGCGCAATGTGCTGGGCTTTCACTTCGGACTGCGCGACATCCCGGCCGATGGCATCGGCGCCCACCTGCACGACGCGTCGCCGTCGGCCTGGGCGGCCAGCGGCCAGCGCAGCGATGACGGCGTGCTGTTCGTGCCCTGGGGCGACAGTGCGGAACTGGGCGCCATCGAACGCCTGCCCGCGAACTGGCTGGCGCGCCAGATCGAGCAGGTGGACCTGTCGCGCCACGGCGCCGTGCTGATCGACACCGCGCCCTGGCCGTCGGCCTACGCCAATCAGGCCATCGATGCGGCCGACCTGGTGCTGGTGCTGATGCCGACGCAGCCCGAGACCTGCCTGACGATCCGGCGCCTGACCGACAGCCTGGCCACGCGCGGCAAGACCGCTCGCTACCTGGCCACGCGGCTGCAGCCGGCACGACAACTGGACGTCGATATCGTGGCGATGCTGCAAGCCATGCTCGGCAACGCCATGCTGCCGTACCACGTGCACGAGGACAGCAGCGTGCCGCAAGCGCTGGCGCGCAGCGAATGCTTCAGCCGCAGCACGCCGCATTCGCAGGCCGCGCACGATCTGAACGGGCTGGCATCGTGGCTGTCGGCGTGGATCGAATCGCACGCCGTCGGCGGGAGCCAGCCATGAAGATGCATAACGCGCACGCGGCGGGAGTCCTGCACTGGCTGGCGGCGATACGCGACCGGCTTGCGCGCGAGTTGGGCGTGGGCACCGCCACCGGCACCGTGCCCCATCTGGGCGACTGGGTGCTACGCGTGTTCTTCCGGCCGCCGCGCGCGGGCAAGCCCGATATACCGGCCGAGTGGGCCGCCCTGCTCTACCGGCGCGCGGTGGCGCGCATGGGCGTGGGCCGGCGCCCTCCGGCCGGCACATGGGTCTGGCGATTGTTCATCCGGCCGCCCCGGCCGCGCGTGCGGCTGGCCGCCGATCCGCGCAAGCAGCGCGCCAACGTCGAGCCCGCCCGCAAGAACTGGTTGCGACGGGGGCTCGATCACGTGCTGGAACCGGTCTGGTACGGCACCGCCAGACTGCGGCGCAAGATCCGGACGCACCTGCCGCGCCCCGACTGGAATCGCGTGGCGTATGCCACGGAAGCGGTATCGGCACGCATCGGCCGTATTCCGTTCGTGCTGCCGGTGTCGCTGGTGCTGGCCGCCATCGCGGCTGCCGCCGTCAGCACCACGCCGCTGCCGCTGACCGACCAGGTGGTGCTGTTCGCCGTGGTCTGGGTGGTGCTGAGCGTGGTGCGTCGCGTGCCGGGACGGCTGGCCACCATCACCATGATCGCGATCTCCATACTGATGGCAGGCCGCTACATCTGGTGGCGATCCACGCAGACGCTGCAGTTCTCCAGCGCCATCGAGGCTGCCGTCGGCTACGTGCTGTACGCGGCCGAAGTCTATACGTGGATCGTGCTGGCGCTGGGCTACCTGCAGACGGCCTGGCCGCTGCACCGCAAGCCCAAGCCGCTGCCCGCCGATCCGGAACAGTGGCCCACCGTGGACGTCTTCATTCCGACGTACAACGAATCGCTGAGCGTGATCCAGCCCACTGTGTTCGCCGCGCGCAGCATGGACTGGCCCGCGCACAAGCTGCGTGTCTTCATCCTGGACGATGGCCGCCGGCCCCAGTTCCGCGAGTTCGCCGAGGCCGCCGGCGTGGGCTACCTGACGCGCACCGACAATCGCCACGCCAAGGCCGGCAACATCAACGCCGCGCTGCCGAAGACCGATGGCGACTACATCGCGATATTCGATTGCGACCACATCCCGACGCGCTCGTTCCTGCAGATGACGATGGGCGAGTTCCTGGCCGACCCGCAATGCGCGCTGGTGCAGACGCCCCATCACTTCTTCTCGCCCGATCCGTTCGAGCGCAACTTCGACACGTTCCGGCGCGTGCCCAATGAAGGCAGCCTGTTCTACGGCCTGATCCAGGACGGCAACGACTTCTGGAACGCGACGTTCTTCTGCGGATCGTGCGCGGTCATCAAGCGCACGCCTCTGGAGGAAATCGGGGGCATTGCCGTGGAAACGGTCACCGAGGATGCCCACACGGCGCTGAAGCTCCACCGGCGCGGCTACAACAGCGCCTACCTGCGCACGGTGCAGGCCGCCGGGCTGGCCACCGAAAGCCTGTCGGGCCATATCGGCCAGCGCATCCGGTGGGCGCGCGGCATGGCGCAGATCTTCCGGCTCGACAACCCGATGCTGGGGCGTGGCCTGAAGTTCTTCCAGCGGCTGTGCTACAGCAACGCCATGCTGCACTTCTTCTACGGCATTCCGCGGCTGATCTTCCTGACGATGCCGATCGCGTACCTGTACTTCGGCCTGCACGTGATCAACACCTCGGCGCTGCTGATCACCGCCTACGTGGTGCCCTACCTGCTGATCGCCAACATCACCAACTCGCGCCTGCAGGGCCGCTTCCGCCATTCGTTCTGGGCCGAGGTCTATGAGTCGGTGCTGGCCTGGTACATCGTGCTGCCCACCACGGTGGCGTTCATCAACCCGCGCGCAGGCAAGTTCAACGTCACGGCCAAGGGCGGCCAGATTGCCGACGACTACCTGGACTGGACCATCTCCAAGCCCTATCTGTTCCTGCTGGCGCTCAACGTGATCGGGCTTGCGGCCGGCATTACGCGGCTGCTGTTCTGGGGTACCGAGGAGCCCGCCACGGTGCTGATGAACATGGCGTGGGCGCTATTCAACCTGATGATGCTGGGCGCGGCGATTGGCGTGGCCCGCGAGGCGCGCCAGGTGCGCGTGTCGCACCGCATTCCCATGCGCGTGCCGGCCACGCTGCTGCTGCCCGACGGCCGCACGCTGGCCTGCAAGACCGAGAACTATTCGATGGGCGGGCTTGGCGTGGTGCTACCGATCGACGTGGCGCTGCCGGAAGGGGCGCGCGTGGGCGTGTGCCTGTCGCGCGGGTCGCGCACCTATCACTTTCCATCGGTGGTCACGCGCAACGTCAACCGGCACCTGGGCGTGCGCATGGAAGACCTGACGATGGAACGCGAGACGCAACTGATCCAGTGCACGTTCGGCCGCGCCGACGCCTGGGTCGACTGGCTGGACGACGAGCGCGCCGACGCGCCGCTGCGCAGCCTGAAGGAAGTCATGGAAATGGGCTACCAGGGCCTGTTGCGGCTCTACGACGCCTTTATCGATGCGGTGGACCTGGTGCTGGCGCGACGCCGGTCGCGCGCACCCTGATCCCCGCCAGACGAGCACGACATGGGACTCTGGAACCTCTACTTCATCGCCAAGCTCTACCTGTTCCATACCGGGCAGATGAAGCCGATATGGATCCTGAACATCGTCTTTGCGCTGCTGCTGGTGGCGCCCATGGAATCGCGGCCGCTGCGCGTGATCCGGCAGGTCCTGGCGATAGGCGTGGGCGCCGCGCTGGCGTGGCGCGAATCGATGCTGCCGCCGTTCGAACGCGTGATCTCGCAGTTCTCGAACATCCGGGCGTTCACGCCGGCCTACCTGGTGGAGTTGCTGCAGCGGCTGGTGTCGATCCAGATGGTGGTGGCCGTGCTGCTGGTGCTGGCGGTCTTCCTGCTGGTGAACCGCTGGCTGCGCACCACCACGTTCGTGCTGATCGCGCTGTTCGCGATGCCGTTCTGGTACGGCCTGGGCATCGAGCTGCCGGGCAGGAGCCAGGCCGTGGCACGCGCCGCCGACAGCCCACGCGCCGACATCAACGCCACCAACAACTACGACGCGATCCTGGCCGCGTTCCGTCAGCAGGAGGCGCAACGCACCGCCACCGTGGCACCGCTGACCGCCAGCCCCGACGCGCAGTTCGATGTGATCATCCTGCACATCTGCTCGCTGTCGTGGGACGACCTGGATGCCGCCCGCAGCCTGAACCATCCGCTGCTGTCGCGCTTCGACTACCTGTTCAAAAACTTCAGCTCGGCCGCCAGCTACAGCGGCCCGGCCGCGATCCGCGTGCTGCGCGGCGCCTGCGGACAGCAACCGCACAAGAACCTGTACGATCCGGCCCCGGCCGAATGCCACATCTTCGCGGACCTGGCGCAGGCCGGCTTCACGCCGCATGTGCTGATGAACCACGACGGGCGCTTCGACGATTTCCGTGGCTTCGTAGACAAGGAAATCGGCATGCCCGGCATCCAGCCCGAGGCCACCGACGGCGTGCCCGTGGCCATGCGCGCCTTCGACGACTCGCCGGTGCTCGGCGATTTCAACACGTTCGACAGCTGGTACACCAAGCGGCTGGCGCAGGACAAGAAGCCCGTGGCGCTCTACTACAACACCGTGACGCTGCACGACGGCAACCGGCTGCCAGGCAAGCGCCTGACCAGCCTGGAGTCGTACCCGCTGCGGCTCAAGGCGCTGCTGGACGACGTGGACCGGATCATCGACACCATCGCCAAATCGGGTCGCAAGGCGGTTGTGATCTTCGTGCCGGAGCACGGTGCCGCGCTGCGCGGGGACAAGAACCAGATCTCGGGCCTGCGCGAGATTCCGACGCCGAACATCATCCACGTACCCGTGGGTGTGAAACTCGTCGGGTTGCCGGGCACGGAAACGCCGCAGCCCGTGACCATCGATGCGCCGATGAGCTTCCTGGGCCTGTCGCAGCTGATGTTCAACCTGATCGCCGACAGTCCGTTCCGCCAGGGCGCGCCGGAGCTGTCCCACTATTCGGACGACCTGCCGCAGACCCAGATGGTGGGCGAGAACGAAGGCACCGTCACGATGAAGCGCACCGATGGCTATGTGGTGCACACGCCCGATGGCGTCTGGGTGGAACAGAAATGAGCGCGCGCCCGATCACCCGGCTGATCACGTCGCGCAAGGCGGCCATCGCCTACAACGATGTCGACGCGCTGGCCCAGAAGGTGGACGGCTTTGACAACGGCAACTACTTCGACCAGCAAGGCGAAGTGGAGACCGCCGAGGCCACGCAACGCTGGCCGCTGCTGGCGCGGGCGATGGGGTTGGACCTTACCGCCCCGGAGACCGGAGAACCCGCGCAATACGCTAATGCCGCCACCCCTCGCGAGTAGGGCCGCCTCACCGGATTTACAGCAGTTTTCGTCACGGATTCGACATAAACGCCGCCTAGACTCGGGGCCATTTTCCAATTCCCCGCTTGCTTCCTCATGTCCGGCTTCCTGGTGGATTCCCCTGCTGCGCGACCGCGCTTCCGGCAGCCATGCGCAGAGGACCTGGCCGTGCCTACGCCATCGGTCACCACCGACCACACGAACCAGGACGTGCTGGAAGTCTTTGCGCTGCACCGTGAGCTCGCCTGCTTGCCCGTCACCGAGCAAGGCCGGCCGATCGGCCTGATCAACCGGTCGATCTTCCTGTCGCAGATGAGCAAGCCGTATCACCGCGAGCTCTACAACCGCAAGAGTTGCATCGCGTTCATGGATAAGGAACCGCTGGTCGTCGACGCCGAGATGAGCATCGACGCGCTGACGTTCCGCACGGTGGAGTATGGCGAGAAGGCGCTGGCCGACGGCTTTATCGTGGCGCGCGCCGGGCAGTACATCGGCCTGGGCCACGGCCTGCAACTGATGCGCGTGGTAGCCGACATGCAGGCCGAGCGCAACCGCCAGATCATGCACAGCATCGACTACGCGAGCACGATCCAGCGGGCCATGCTGCGTACGTCGCGCGAAACGCTGACTGCCACGCTGGCCGACGCCGCGCTGGTGTGGGAGCCGCGCGACGTGGTGGGCGGGGACTTCTATCACTTTGCCGCGTTCAAGGATGGCTGGTTCGCCGCGCTGGCCGACTGCACCGGCCACGGCGTGCCGGGCGCCTTCATGACACTGATTGCGTCGTCGCTGCTGACCCAGGCGCTGGAGCAACTGGGCCCGCGTGATCCGGGCGCACTGCTGATGGCCGTGAACCGTGGCATCAAGCAGATGCTGGGCCAGACGGACCGCGAACGGGTTGGCGAAGCACGCCCGCTGCGCGACACCTCGGAATCGGACGATGGCCTGGATGCCGCGTTCTTCTGGTTCGACAACGCCACGCGCCAGCTCACGTTCGCCGGCGCGAAATCGTCGCTGTTCGTGCTGCAGCCCGGCGACGCCGATGGCGAGATGATCAACGGCGCGCGCATGGGCGTGGGCTACGTGGACACCACCATGGACTACGTCTGGCAGAACGGCACCGTGCCCACGCAGACCGGTACGCTGGTATTCGTGACCACCGACGGCCTGATCGACCAGATCGGCGGGCCCAAGGAAATCGCGTTTGGCAAGCGCCGCATGCGCGAGGCGATCTGCGCGCGGCGCGACGCGTCGGCCGCGCAGATCAGCGACGCCGTGCTGGACGTGCATCGCACGTGGCAAGGCGAGCAGCGCCGCCGCGACGACCTGACCTTCTTTTGCTTCCGTGCGCAATGACTCACGTTTTGCGCACCCAACCGTTTGCCCATGACCGCCGCACAATCGATTGACAAGGAATTTGAGCCTTTCTTCCAGATGGCTCGGGAACGCAACGTGATTTTCTACTACGTCGGCTACTTTTCGCAGAACATCATCGCCGCCATGTCCGATGCGGTGCGCCTGCAGCTTACCGTGAGCGGCGTGGATGGCACCACGCGGCGCAAGCTGTTCTCGTCGTTCGTGGAGATGGCGCAGAACATCGTGCACTATTCCTCGGATTCGCTGACGGCGCCGTCGCAGCCCGATGGCCAGCTGCGCCACGGGTCGGTCTGCATCAGTATGGTGGACGAGCACTATCGACTGATGTGTTCGAACCCGGTTTCCTCGGCCCGCGTGGAGCAGTTGCGCGGCTCGCTGGAGAAGGTGCGGACCATGACACTGGAAGAGATCAAGCGCGCCTACAAGGAAACGTTGCGCGCGGACGCCCCCGAGGGCAGCAAGGGCGCCGGGCTCGGCTTCCTGACGATGGCGCGAGATGCCAGCGCGCCCCTGGAGTACAACTTTCAGCCGATCGATACGGACCCGGTTTCGACGATGTTTCAGCTCGTCGCCACCATCTGACCCGACCGATCGCACAGAACGCCATGGAAAACCTGTTTATCGCCGCCACGCCAAGCTCGCCGGAAGTGAGCTTCGATTTCGCGCGGCACACGCTCTCGCTCAAGGGCGAGTCGTATCCCGAGAATGCCGCCGTGTTCTACGGCGAAGCCCTGAGCCGCCTGCGCACTTACCTGACGGACTGCGAGGACACGGACATCACCGTGAACGTGGCCCTGACGTACTTCAACAGCTCCAGCACCAAGATGCTGTTCAGCATGTTCGACGCGCTCAACGAGGCGGCCGAACGCGGCAACCACGTCACACTGCACTGGTTCCACGACGAGGACGACGACACGATCCTGGAATTCGGCCAGGAACTGCACGATGACTTTCCCGCCATCGAGTTCATCGACGAAGTGACCACCAGCAGTTGAACGCACCGCGCGACATGCCCTCCGCCGCAGCCATGTCGGAACCGGACCTGTTCGAATCGGAGAACAGCGCCCTAGCGCACGCCAAGGCCGTGTTCTGCGACGTCGACGCGGGCGAGGAAGCCTATCGCCATACGCTCGGCCAGCTGATCAGCTACTACGAACGGCTCATGCGGGAAACGCGCCGACTGATCCGGCGCAGCGACCGCGAAGAGCTGGAAATGAACCGGCTGAACCACCGGCTGCAGGAGCTGGCACAGGAGCTTGAATATCGGGCCACGCACGACACGCTGACCGGCGCCCTGAATCGCGGCGCCGTGATCGACCGCGCCACGGCCGCGCTGGCGCGCGGCAGCCTGGCGCTGATCGTGCTCGACATCGACTACTTCAAGCGGCTCAACGACGATTTCGGGCACCCGGCCGGTGACACCGTGATCTGCGGCGTGACAGCCTGTCTGAAGGACACCGTCCGCGCGGAAGGCGCCATCGGGCGCGTGGGGGGCGAGGAATTCGCGGCACTATTGCCTGGAATATCCATGGACGACGCGCTGGAACTGGCCGAGCAGATGCGCCGCGCGATTGCCGACCTCGGCTTTCCGCCGCCCGTGAACCGCCAGGTAACCGCCAGCTTTGGCGTCAGCTGGTCGGCCCAGGGCCGCAGCTTCGAGCACGCCTACGGCCGCGCCGACGAAGCCCTTTACGAAGCCAAGCGCAGCGGCCGCAATCGCGTGACGCGCGCCCTCGCGGCCTGAGCAGCGCCGCCTGCGCCCTGCTTCGCCCGCGTTATTGCCTGCCGATCCTCTCGGGGTGCGTGGCGTAGTACGCCAGAACCAGCGATGCGGTGAACGCCATGCCGGCCACGGCAAATGCGATCAGCGTCGACACGGCAAATCCTCCGTTTTCCTTCGACATGCGGGGCTCCGGTGAAGTGGGTGTCCTTGCATGGTAGGCGGGACTGTCCGACTTTGCGAATCGTCTCATATCAATCGGAGCGAAAACACGCGAGAGTCAGGGCTGAACAGTTCAGGCCAAGGAGGCTTACCAATATGCGAGGACAGACCAGACATCGATCGGGCAGACGCCACTATCGTACGGACACGGTGACCTGGGGCGAATTCGACGCGCACCTGCGGCGCTTCGACGAGCGTCTGGACCAGCCGCTCGAACGCATCGACGCGCGCTTCGCCGCCATGGACAAGCGCGCGGCGGCAACCGAAAAACGAATCGAGCAGTTGTCCGGCGAGATGAATCGCGGGTTCGATCGCCTGAGCGCCGAGATGGACCGTGGCTTCCGGCTCGAACGCGAACGCGTGGACGTTCAGTTTGCCGCGTTGCATGAGCGGCAGCGGGAGCACGAGGTCCGCTTCACGGAACAGCTCAAGCTGAACCGCGAGGAATTCCTGGAAACGCGCCGGGAAACCCGATCGCTGAAATGGAACATCTGGATTGCCGCCAGCGCAACCGCCGTCGCGCTGGCCAGCCTCAACGCGACCATGACGTCGGGGATCATCAGCGCGTTCGAATCGGGCAGGAACATGGCGGCGGCAAGCGCCGCGCAGGTTGACAGGACAACCACGCCGCAACGGAAACTTCCCCTCCACCGTAGGGAAGACGCCGGAGATACATTAGAAGACAATCAACCCCAGTCATGATTGACCCCATGACATTTATCCCGGCCCGCTCGCCCCCGCGCAGCGGGCACTTTTTTTGGGGCTCAGGTTATTGCGTCGCCGTCGCACCGGAAATCGAGCGCCCGGATCGCATCGGTCATGAAGTCGATGAACACGCGAATGCGCGCGGGCAGGTGCTGGCGGCTGAGGTAGCAGAGATAGTGGCCGCGATCGGACGGCGCATACGAAGGCATTGCCACCACCAGTTGCCCGGCGGCAATGTGCTCGCGCACCAGGTAGCCCGCCGTCTGTGCGATGCCCTGCCCCTGCAGCACGGCGTCGAGCACGAGTTCAAAGTCATTGAAAGTACGCCGGGGAGCGGGCTGGTACTTGCGCAACTGGCCGTCGACATTGAATTCCCACTCGAACAGGCGGCCATGCCAGAAGCGATAGTTGATGCACTGATGCGCGACTAGATCGTCGGGGGTTTCGGGCAGCCCGTATTCCTGCGCATACGCGGGCGATGCCACCATGATCATCTGCATCGGCATCAGGAGCTTGCCGACGATGGCCGAGTCCTCGATACGGCCATTGCGGAACGCCACGTCGATATCGTCCGACACAAAGTCGGTCGGCCGGTCGTCGAGCAGCAGTTCCAGGTCGATGCCTGGATAGACCTTGGAAAAGCGTTCGAGCAGCGGCGCCACGACGCGTCGACCAAAACACAGTGACGAGCTGATGCGCACCAGTCCACTGGGCGGCCCCGTACGCAGATCGATCATCTCGCGCATCGCATCGACGATATGCGTCACGCCGAGATGGCAGTTGTCGTAGAAGCGCTGGCCTTCGCGCGTGAGCGTCGTCGTACGCGTGGTGCGCAGAAACAATCGCGTATTCAACTGGGCTTCCAGCTTCGAGACATTGCGACTGACCGCCGAGCGCCCGATACCCAGCCGCTGAGCCGCCTTGGCAAAGTTTCCTTCGCTCGCCACGGCCACGAACGCCATGATGCCCGCGTAGCTCGACGCAAAACTGGCAGACAACGGGTTGGCGCGCTGCGTGCCATCCAGCTCGATGCCACGCTCCAATATTTCCAAATCGCTCATGCAGGGAAGTCTCGATGCTCGCGTCCAGGTCACGCGAAAATAATTGACCAGTCAGATATTAACGCAAGACGCAACCCACGCGGACGCCGCCGAAGCCACTTGCCGTCACGGCATGACGATGCACTGCATCACTGCTAGACACCCGCGTCGGCTCTGCTATAATCCGCGACTTCCCGGAGAGATGGATGAGTGGTTGAAGTCGCACGCCTGGAAAGCGTGTATAGGTTAATAGCCTATCAGGGGTTCGAATCCCCTTCTCTCCGCCAGAATTTGAACGCCCGCGCAAGCGGGCGTTTTCGTTTCCGGAGAGAAGCAAGCCAATAGTTTGGCTTGCGCAGGGGATTCGAAGGGATTCGCTTGCAAGCGAATCCGCGGCCTGCGCGTGTGTAGGCGAATCCCCTTCTCCCCGCCAGAGATTTCCAACGCCCGCGTCAGCGGGCGTTTTCGTTTCTTCCGACCTTCCCTACCCCTTCCTCAAATAATTCACCAACCGATCAATCACCGGCGCATTCCTCGGCGTAATCAAACTGACCAGAATCGCCGCAGCAAACCCTGCCGGCACGCCGAAGGCGCCTGAGGCGATGGGGTCCACGCCGAACCAGCGGTTGCCGAAGATGCCTGTCATGCGGGTGAAGAACGGGTAGTTCACGAAGATGTAGTACACCGCCACGCCCAGGCCGGTTGCCATGCCGGCGACGGCGCCAGCGGCTGTCGTGCGGCGCCAGAAGATGGCCAGCACCAGCACCGGGAAGAAACTCGAGGCGGCCAGCGAGAATGCCGCGCCCACCAGGAACAGGATGTTGCCGGGCCGCAGCGACGTCACGTATGACGCAAACAGTGCCACGCCCAGCAGCACCACCTTGGCCGTGGTCACGCGGCGCTGGTGGCTCGCCTGGCGGTCGATCATGTGATAGTAGACGTCGTGCGACAGCGCGTTGGCGATGGTCAGCAGCAAGCCATCGGCCGTGGACAGCGCCGCGGCCAGCGCGCCTGCCGCCACCAGGCCGGAGATCACATAGGGCAGTCCGGCGATTTCGGGTGCGGCCAGCACGATCATGTCGGGCTGGATCAGGATCTCGGCCCATTGCACGATGCCATCGCCGTTGATGTCCCGGATGCCGAACACCGGCGGATCGACCTTGCGCCATTGTACTACCCATTGCGGCAGTTCGGTGTATGGCGTGCCCACCAGGTGTTGGAAGAACTCGACCTTGACCAGCGCGGCCAATGTCGGGGCCGAGACGTACAGCAGCGCGATGCAGAACACGGCCCAGGCCACGGAGTTGCGGGTCTCCTTGACCGACGGCGTCGTGTAGAGCCGCGTCAGGATGTGCGGCAGGCTTGCGGTGCCGACCATCAGGCAGAAGACCAGCAGCACGAAGTTGAGCCTGCGCGTCTTGCGTTCCTGTTCCGATGCAGCCGGATACGGTTCGGTGGAGGAAGTGGCCGGCTGGCTGCGCGCCAGGGCTTCCTCTCGCATCTGCGTCCATTGTTGCTGCGCATCGGTCGCATCCACCGGGAATGCCTGCCGCTCGCGCTCCGCGGTCTTGATCTCGCGCAGCGGCGCGTTGCGGGCGCGCAGTTCCAGCAGACGCGCATCCAGGATCTGGCGTTCTTCGTTGAACGACAGCGGCAGCCGGGCAATGCGGTCCTGCAGTTCGATGGCCTGCTGCCGGAACATGTCCCGCACCTGTTGCTCGGCCGGATCGCGTTCGAGCCGCTTCTCCTCGGCATTGATCCGTTGCAGCAGACTGCCGTAGCTCACCTGCGGCAACACCTGCTGGTGGTGCTTCCATGCGATCAGCGACACCGCCAGCAGGAAGGCCACGATCAGCATGATGTACTGCGCCACCTGCGTCCACGTCACCGCGCGCATGCCGCCCAGGAACGAGCACACCAGGATGCCCGCGAGCCCGAAGAACACGCCCACCGCGAATTCCACGCCGATGAAGCGCGTGACGATCAGCCCCACGCCCTGGATCTGCGCCACCAGGTAGACGAACGAGCATAGCGACGCCGCCAGCACGGCAATCGCGCGCACGGGGATATTGCCGCCCGGCTTGCCGTTGCCATAGCGCGCCGCCAGGAAATCGGGAATCGTGTAGCCGCCGTACTTGCGCAGGTACGGCGCCAATAGAAAGGCCACCAGGCAGTAGCCGCCGGTCCAGCCCATCACATAGGCCAGCCCCTCGTAGCCCGACGCGAAGATGATGCCGGCCAGGCCGATGAACGACGCGGCGCTCATCCAGTCGGCCGCGATGGCCATGCCGTTGAACATGGCCGGCACGCGCCGGCCGGCCACATAGTATTCGTTGAGGTCCGAGGTGCGGCAGATCAGGCCGATGCAGGCATAGATCGCGATCGTGACGAACAGGAACACGTAGCCCAGCCACAGCGCATCGGCGTTCGAATGCTCGAGCAGCGCCATCATGCCGACAAAGCCGAACAGGCCCAGCGTGAACAGGCCGTAGTACAGCATCAGCCGGTGGCGAAAGCGGGACTGGGTGTCTGGCATCAGGTCGGAAGACGGGTGACAAATGCATTGTGCCCGCACCGGCGAATGCCGGGGCGGGCACAACGGGATTCACGCCAGCGCACAGCGTGCATGAACGGACGTTACTGCGTTACTGCGCCTGCTTCAACTGGTCCAGGATGGCCGGGTTCTCCAGCGTCGAGGTGTCCTGCGTGATTTCCTCGCCCTTGGCCAGCGACCTCAGCAGGCGGCGCATGATCTTGCCCGAGCGGGTCTTGGGCAGGTTGTCGCCGAAGCGGATGTCCTTGGGCTTGGCGATCGGACCGATTTCCTTGCCGACCCAATTGCGCAGCTCGGCCGCGATCTTGGTGGCCTCGTCGCCCGTGGGGCGCGAGCGCTTGAGCACCACGAACGCGCAGATAGCCTCGCCCGTGGTGTCGTCGGGGCGGCCCACCACGGCGGCTTCGGCGACGATCGGGTTCGACACCAATGCCGATTCGATCTCCATCGTGCCCATGCGGTGGCCCGACACGTTCAGCACGTCGTCGATCCGGCCCATGATCGTGAAGTAGCCGGTGTCCTTGTCGCGGATCGAGCCGTCGCCGGCCAGATAGAGCGTGCCACCCAGTTCCTCGGGGAAGTAGCTCTTCTTGAAGCGTTCCGGATCGCCCCAGATGGTGCGGATCATCGACGGCCACGGACGCTTGATCACCAGAATGCCGCCACTACCATTGGCCACGTCTTGACCGGTCTCGTCGACGATGGCCGCCATGATGCCCGGCAGCGGCAGCGTGCACGAACCCGGCACCAGCGGCGTGGCGCCCGGCAGCGGCGTGATCACGTGGCCGCCAGTTTCGGTCTGCCAGAACGTGTCGACGATCGGGCAGCGCTCGTTGCCGATGTTCTTGTAGTACCACATCCAGGCTTCCGGATTGATCGGCTCGCCCACGGTGCCCAGCAGGCGCAGGCTGGACAGGTCGTACTGCTTCGGATGGATCTTTTCGTCGGCCTCGGCCGCCTTGATCAGCGAACGGATCGCGGTAGGCGCCGTGTAGAAGATGCTGACCTTGTGGCGCTGGATCATTTCCCAGAAGCGGCCGGCGTTCGGGTACGTCGGCACGCCTTCGAACACCACCTGCGTGGCGCCGGCCGCCAGCGGACCGTAGGCAATATAGGTGTGGCCGGTGACCCAGCCGATATCGGCGGTGCACCAGAACATGTCCTCGGGCTTGAGGTCAAACGTCCAGCGCATGGTCATCAGCGCCCACAGCAGGTAGCCGCCGGTGCTGTGCTGCACGCCCTTCGGCTTGCCCGTGGAACCCGACGTGTAGAGCACGAACAGCGGATGCTCGGCGCCCACCGGTTCGGCTTCGCAATGGTCGGGCTGGCCGGCCGCCACGTCTTCCATATAGCGGTCGCGACCCTCGGTCCAGCCGACCTTGCCACCGGTGCGGCGGTAGACCACCACGTTCTTGACGGCTTCGCAGCCACCCAGCGCCAGCGCTTCGTCGGCAATCGCCTTGAGCGGCAGCGCCTTGCCACCGCGCATCTGCTCGTCGGCGGTGATCAGTGCCACGGCACCCACGTCAACCAGGCGTTCCTGCAGCGACTTGGCCGAGAAACCGCCGAACACCACCGAGTGCGTGGCGCCGATCCGTGCGCAGGCCTGCATGGCCACCACGCCTTCGACCGACATCGGCATGTAGATGACCACGCGGTCACCCTTCTTGATGCCCAGCGCCTTCAGGCCATTGGCGAAGCGGCTGACCTTGGCCAGCAGTTCCTGGTAGCTGACGCGCGAGACGGTGCCGTCGTCGGCTTCGAAGACGATGGCGGTCTTGTCGCCGATGCCCTTCTCGATATTGCGGTCCAGGCAGTTGTACGACGCATTGAGCTGGCCGTCCTCGAACCACTTGTAGAACGGCGCGTTGCTTTCATCGAGCACCTTGGCGAACGGCTTGTGCCAGTGCAGCAGCTCGCGGGCGTGGCGCGCCCAGAAGCCCTCGTAGTCGCGCTCGGCCTCGGCGCACAGGGCGTTGTACGCCTCCATGCTCGGGATGGCGGCGTTCTTCGCGAATGCCTCGGGGGGATTGAAAACGCGATGCTCCTGCATCACCGACTCGATGGCGGACATGGGTTGTCTCCTGTTTGGCTTTGACTGCTTTGGGTGCAAGGTACGCTCAGCGCCTTACTTAAACCTGACGGTCAAGCATCGGTGAGACCCGACAGCCAAACCTGCCGATGGCGCGCGTCCGCCGCGAGGCGGATGGTGCGATGCAACAGCTTTTGGCGAGCGGGGGCGCGGGAGACTGGGGCACAAGTGCAGTCGGCTCTACTAAGTTAGCACAGCTACCTTGCGCCGCGCCGGAATACCCGAACGTAGCGGCCGGTTACCTTTTTGCGCTGCCGGGTGTCATGGGGCGCACGGTACAATCAGCCCCCACTTCAATTGTCTGGCGACATTCACTTCCGCTTCGCTCCGCCCATGGCACAACAAACCCCGCTACGCCCCATCCCACGCATCATCTTTGCCTCGCGCTGGCTGCAGTTGCCGCTCTACCTCGGCCTGATCGTGGCGCAGGGCGTGTACGTCTATCACTTCCTGGTCGAGGTCTGGCACCTGGTGTCGCACGTCACCACCTACGACGAAACCAAGATCATGCTGGTGGTGCTGGGCCTGATCGATGTGGTCATGATCTCGAACCTGCTGATCATGGTGATCGTGGGCGGCTACGAGACCTTTGTCTCGCGCCTGGGCATCGACAACCATCCCGACGAACCCGAGTGGCTGGACCACGTCAACGCCGGCGTGCTGAAGGTGAAGCTGTCGATGGCGCTGATCGGCATCTCGTCGATCCACCTGCTGAAGACCTTCATCGATGCGGAGCAGCGCAGCACGCATACGATCATGTGGCAGGTCATCATCCACGTGGCCTTCCTGGCGTCCGCGCTGGCCATGGCCTGGGTGGACCGCATGGTGTCGCATCCGCACCCCGCGCCCGGACATGGCGCCGCCGGCACCGATGGTGCGGCGCAACAGGCACACTGACCAGACTGCCCCGCCGGGGTGATGTCTTCGCCCCATCGCAATACCCGACCAAAGGTGTCGACGACTGTATGCAGGCCATACAGCCGTCGTCGCCACGGTGTATCATCCCGGGCTGTGTTTCACCGCTGCCCTCCCCCACAAAATGACAGTCATCAAGCAAGAAGACCTCATCCAGAGCGTCGCCGACTCGCTGCAGTACATCAGCTATTACCACCCGATGGACTACATCACCAGCCTGGGCCGTGCCTATGAGCTGGAACAGAGTCCCGCGGCCAAGGACGCCATTGCGCAGATCCTGACCAACAGCCGTATGTGCGCCGAAGGCAAGCGTCCGCTGTGCCAGGACACCGGCATCGTCACGATCTTCGTCAAGGTGGGGATGGACGTCCGCTGGGACGGCGCCACGATGGGCCTGAGCGACATGATCAACGAAGGCGTGCGCCGCGGTTACACGCACCCCGACAACGTGCTGCGCGCCTCGATCGTCAGCCCGCCGGAAGGCGCCCGTAAGAACACCAAGGACAACACCCCGGCCGTCATCCACTATGAAGTGGTGCCGGGCAACACTGTGGACATCCAGGTAGCCGCCAAGGGCGGTGGCTCGGAAAACAAGTCGAAGTTCGTCATGCTGAACCCGTCCGACTCGATCGTCGACTGGGTGCTGAAGACCGTGCCGACGATGGGCGCCGGCTGGTGCCCGCCGGGCATGCTGGGCATCGGCATTGGCGGCACCGCCGAGAAGGCGATGCTGATGGCCAAGGAATCGCTGATGGAATCCATCGACATCCAGGACATCATCGCCCGCGGCCCGCGTGACTGGGTCGAGGAAATGCGCGTCGAACTGTACGAGAAGGTCAACGCGCTGGGCATTGGCGCGCAGGGCCTGGGCGGCCTGGCCACCGTGCTGGACGTCAAGATCATGGCTACCCCGACGCACGCTGCGTCGAAGCCGGTGGCGATGATCCCGAATTGCGCAGCCACCCGTCACGTGCACTTCACGCTGGACGGCAGCGGCCCGGCCAAGCTGGAAGCGCCGGACCTGAACGCCTGGCCGAAGGTGGAATGGGCACCGGACACCGAAACGTCAAAGAGCGTTGACCTGAACAACCTGACGCCGGAAGAAGTGGCCTCGTGGAAGCCGGGCCAGACCCTGCTGCTGAACGGCAAGATGCTGACCGGCCGCGATGCCGCGCACAAGCGCATCGCCGACATGCTGGCCAAGGGCGAGAAGCTGCCCATCGACTTCACGAACCGCGTGATCTACTACGTGGGCCCCGTGGATCCGGTGCGCGACGAAGTGGTTGGCCCGGCTGGCCCCACCACCGCCACCCGCATGGACAAGTTCACCGAGACGATGCTGTCGCAGACCGGCCTGATCGCGATGATCGGCAAGGCCGAGCGCGGCCCCGTGGCGATCGAATCGATCCAGAAGCACAAGTCGGCCTACCTGATGGCCGTGGGCGGCGCCGCCTACCTGGTGTCGAAGGCAATCCGTGGCGCCAAGGTGCTGGCTTTCGAAGACCTGGGCATGGAAGCGATCTACGAGTTCGACGTCAAGGACATGCCGGTGACGGTGGCCGTGGACAGCTCGGGCACGTCGGTGCACAAGACCGGCCCCGCCGAGTGGCAAGCAAAGATCGGCAAGATTCCGGTCGCTGCGGCCTAAGCCTTCCCTTGCTGTCCTGGCTCCCCTCTCCCGCCTCGGCGGGAGAGGGGTTGGGGGTGAGGGCGCGGTGGTCCAAATTGCCGCGTTTCGGCAAGCAGAACCGCAATGCCCTCACCCCCGCCCCTCTCCCGCAAGCGGGAGAGGGGAGCAACCCCCTCCATCCCTCCCCTCTCTGCGTGAACGCCTCCCCCATCGGCATTTTCGATTCTGGCCTTGGCGGCCTGTCGGTCCTGCGCGAAGTGCGGGCCATGCTGCCGCATGAATCGCTGATCTACGTTGCCGATTCACGCTACGCACCCTATGGCGAGAAGCCGGAGCGCTTTGTCGAGGACCGCACGCTGCAGGTCTGCGAATGGCTGCTGGCACAGGGCTGCAAGGCGCTGGTCATTGCGTGCAACACCGCGACCATGCATGCGGTGCAGACACTGCGCGAGCGGCTGGCCGTGCCGATCATCGGCGTGGAACCGGGCCTGAAGCCCGCAGCATCCCAAAGCCAAAGCAAGGTCGTCGGAGTGCTGGCCACCGCCAACACGCTCAAGAGCGCCAAATTCAACCGGCTGCTGGCATCGCAGGCGCAGGACAGCCAGTACCTGTGCGTGGCCGGGCACGGCCTGGTCTCGCTGATCGAACAAGGTGAAATATCGAGCCCGGCGATCCGCGAGAAGCTCGATGCCTATCTGCAGCCGATGCTCGATGCGGGCGCCGATACGCTGGTGCTGGGCTGCACGCACTACCCTTTCCTGTCGGAGACGATCCGCGACATGGTGGGCAACCGCCTGACGCTGATCGATACCGGTACGGCCATTGCGCGGCAGCTCGCGCGCAAGCTCGCCGAATTCGACCTGGCGGCCAACCCTGAGGCCACGCCAACCATCCGCTATGTGTCCACCAAGGACGCCGCGCATCTGCGCGACATGGCATGGACGCTGCTGCGCGTGGAGGCCGACGCCGAGACCGTGGCCATCGAACCGGCGCCCCCGGTCGCCGTTACCGAATGAAGCCCACGGGCTTGTGATTGCGCACGTCGGGCTTTACGGCATGCTCCTGGCGCAGTTGCGCCATGAATTCATCGGGCGTCAACGCTTCGCCCAATACCACTGACTGGCGCTTGACCGTGGCGAAATCGCCAGGTGTCAGGCAGTCCATCGCATCGAGATCGCGCCGCATTGCGTCGGTCATGCGGCCGGCGTCGCCGTCGAGCGCTTCGTCGACGAACATGGTCTCGCGCTGCGCGGGCTTGAGCGGCAGGAAGCGGATCTTGAAGGAAAAACGACGCAGCGCCGCCTCGTCGATCCGGTCGAACAGGTTCGTGGTGCAAACGAAGATGCCATTGAAGCGCTCCATGCCCTGCAGCATCTCGTTGACCTCGGACACCTCGTAGTTGCGCACCGCCTGCTGGCGGCTCTGCATGAAGCTGTCGGCTTCGTCGAGCAGCAGCACAGCGCCATCTTCCTCGGCGCGCGCGAACATCGCCGCGATCTGTTGCTCGGTTTCACCCACGTACTTGCTCATCAGGTCCGACGCGCGGCGAATCATCAGCGGCAGGTCGAGCGCCTGCGCGATGTGCTCGGCCAGCGCCGTCTTGCCCGTGCCCGGCGGCCCGTAGAAGCACAGCGTGCCACGCTTGCGCGCACCCAGCGCCTGCACCACCTTGTCCACCGCGTAGCGCGTTTCCAGGTTCAGGTTGTCGAGCCGATAGTGGGTCACCACCGGACGCGCCTCGGCCTCGGGACGCAGGCCCATCGCTCGGTCGGCGTGTTCCAGCTGCCGCAGGATCAGTGCCTCCACTGGCTCATCTACGTCGGGCCGCGCCAGCTCGACAAAGCGCGCCGCCGATTGCACCTGGGCCGGCGTCAGCGTCTTGCGGGCGGCCAGCATCGCCACGAAGGCATCGCTGACCGACAGGCTGCCAAGATGCTTGCGGATGATGTTCTCGCGCACCTGGGGTGGCGGAATCTTTAGTTCGAGGTGGAACTGGAAGCGCCGGAGATAGGCGGGATCGATCTGGCGGATCGAATTCGAAATCCAGATCACAGGCACTGGGTTCTGTTCGAGCGTCTGGTTCACCCAGGCCTTGCCGTTGACCGACCCGCGTGTGTCTTCCTGTCCGAACAGGCTCATCAGTTCGCGCGCGCTGCCCGGGAAGACGTCCTCCACTTCATCGAACAGCAGCGCCGTGCGCGGACGTCCGCGCAGGAAGGCTTGTGACACCTGCAACGATCTGTAGCGATCCTTGCCCGACAGGCTGTTGCCGTCGCGGTCGAAGCAATCCACCTCGTACAACTCGCAACCCGCTTCGCGCGCCACCAGCCGCGCGAATTCCGTCTTGCCCGTGCCGGGCGTGCCGTAGATCAGCACATTCACGCCAGACGCGTTCTGGCGCGTAGCGTTGCCGAGCAACGCCGTCAGGTAACGCGCATCGGTCTCGACATGCGGATAGTCGCTGGTACCCAGCGTCGGCGGCGCGGCAGGACGCGTGAAGACCGCCATCATCTCTGCCTCGCTCGCGTAGTTGCCCAGCAGCACGTGCAGCAGACGGTCGGACAGGCGCATCAGGTCGCCCAGGTCCGTGACGCTGTTCTCCGGCAGAGGCTGCTCGATCAGATTCAGTGTTTCCAGCCGAGACCCCGGACGCAACGATGCGGCAATATCGCCGGGATTGGCGCCCGTCAGGCCGGACAGGATCTGGAACGCCTCCTGGCTGTGCGCCACCTTGCAGTCCACCATCACCGCGCGCAGGTCGCGCTTGTACTTGGCCAGCGCCGCGTACAGCAGCAGCTTGCGCTCGTGCTCGGGCAAGTTCAGCACGTGGCTCA
Organism: Cupriavidus pauculus; assembly: GCF_022179805.1. Taxonomy (GTDB): domain Bacteria; phylum Pseudomonadota; class Gammaproteobacteria; order Burkholderiales; family Burkholderiaceae; genus Cupriavidus; species Cupriavidus pauculus_E. Next base: position 70,779 of record NZ_BPUO01000008.1, read on the forward strand.
GCATGTCGATATTGCGCACCAGCAGCACGCGTTCGCCATCGAGCCGTGCCGCGATGGCCGCCGACGATGCGGCGAACACCGCGAACATGTCCTTGGCGTGGTGCTTGACGTATTCGTCCAGGTAGTAAAACAGCGCGCTTTCATCGAAGGCACTGTTCCATTGGCCGTGGCGCTCCAGGAATTCCTCGGGCGACAAGCGCGACGCGCCCTTCCACGCCGGCATGTCGGCGCAGCGCGCGGACAGGAAGCGCTGCACGCGCAGCACTACGCCGTACGGCCACACCATTTCCTGCGCGCTGACGGTCAGCACGTCGTTGATGTTGCTGCGCAGATTGAAACGCGGCCCGAGCGCGCAGACCACGCGCAGCGCGAACTGGGCGCACATCCAGTCGAGCGCCGAGGTTCCCGCCGGCCCGGACGACGTACGCAGCATCGTGCTGCGGTCGTCCATCGTGCGGTCGTCTTCAGCAAAACGGGTGAAATCCATGGCTGGTTCCCTTCGCACAGGGCGTTGGGCGTCCGGACCGCGGGGAGCGCCTGACCTGTGCCGTGTCTGCCGCTAACTGGGGGATTCCTGTTAATCGTAGCGCGGTTTTCCGCAAGTGGGGCATCGGCGGCACGCCTTGGCGCGTGCGGGCCCACGCAACGCCGGCCCGACATCGGCGGGCGAATTGGTGTGGCGCACGCAATGAAAGACGTAACGAAGACCGTCACGCATTGCACAATGTGCAACAAATAAGAATCATTATCGTTTATACTATCGCGCTGATACGCTGCCCAAGAGTGGCGCTCCCCTCTGTAACCGGTTACTTAACAGCTGTGTTTCTTTGGAGCGTTATCATCATGGAATTGCTACTGAGCCTGCTGGTCGGATGTGGTATCTCGCTGATCCTGTTCTACCGCAAGTGATTGCGCCGCAAGGTGTACACCTGTCGTACCTGTCGTTCCTCTCATGTTCGATCAACGATTTTTAAAGATCACTCTTGCCGTCCTGTTGTTTCACGCCGGACTGCTGTACCTGATCCAAAGCGGGTTGGCTCGCAAACTGACCGAGGCCGTGATCGCCCCGGAAATCATGGCCCGCATCATTCCGATGGAGCAGCCGAAGCCGGAACCACCCGCCCCCGAACCTCCCAAGCCGCAGCCCGCGCCGCCCAAGCAGGTCAAGGTCGTGACGCCGCGCCCGACGCCGCCCAAGCCGCAACCGACGCCGACGCCGGTGGCATCGCTGCCGCCGTCGCCGACCGCGATCGAAGCGCCGCCGGCCCCGCCCGCGCCGCCTGCACCGGAGCCGCCCGCACCGCCGCCGGCCGCCACCAATGCCGCGCCGCGTGCCGTGGGCATCGGCGAAATGGCGTGCTCGCCACCGCAGCCCGTGTATCCGCGCCAGTCGCAGCGCATGGGTGAAACCGGCACCGCCACGATTCGCCTGAACTTCGACGAGAACGGCAAGGTGGTCAAGGCTGTGGTTTCCAAGACCAGCGGCTCCGAACGTCTCGACGACGCGGCGCTGACCGCGGCCAAGGCGATCCGCTGCAAGCCGTACATGGAAAACGGCCGGGCCATGGCCGCGACCGCGCAGCAACCGATCAAATTCGAGCTGAACTGATTTCCCGGAATTTTTCCGATACCCTAAACACAGAACTTTTCAGGAACCACCATGCAGGACCTCGGACTCTCCCACCTCTGGTCGCAAGGCGATTTCGTCATGCGCGCGACCGCCATCATTCTGCTGATCATGTCGCTCGCGTCGTGGATCGTGATTCTCACCAAGGCGTGGGATCTGGTCCGCCTCAAGAAGATGGCCCATGGCGCGGAAAAGCGCTTCTGGCATTCGGACGACTTCGACCACGCCCTGGACACCCTCGGCGCCAGCGATGCCAACCCGTTCCGCACGCTGGCAATCACCGGCAAGGAAGCCGCCCAGCACCACCGCGCCAGCCAGCCGCAGCTGCATGACGCACTGGACATCTCGGACTGGTTGACCCGCTCGCTCAAGAGCTCGATCGACGAGGCCGTGGCCCGCATGCAATCCGGCCTGGCCGTGCTGGCTTCGGTGGGTTCCACCGCGCCGTTCGTCGGCCTGTTCGGTACCGTGTGGGGCATCTACCACGCGCTGATCGGCATTGGCGCCTCGGGCGTGCCGACCATCGACAAGGTTGCCGGCCCCGTGGGCGAGGCGCTGATCATGACCGCCTTCGGCCTGGCCGTGGCTATCCCCGCCGTGCTGGGTTACAACGCGCTGAGCCGTGGCAACAAGGGCGTGATCAGCAAGCTGAACCGCTTCGCGCACGACCTGCACGCCTATTTCGTGACCGGCGCCCGCGTGCGTCCGACCTCCGCCACGCGCGCTTCCGACGATGCGTCGATGCGTCTGGCCGTGAAGAACTAAGCGCTGGCTCTCCAAGCGCCCGAAGGAAAGCATCATGGCATTCGGTACTCTCGACGCAGACGACGACGAGGTGATGAGCGAAATCAACATGACGCCGCTGGTGGACGTCATGCTGGTGCTGCTGATCATCTTCATCATCACGATTCCCGTCATCAACCACGCGGTCAAGATCGACCTGCCGCGTGCGACGAACCAACCCAACGACACCAAGCCCCAGAACATCAACGTTTCCGTCGATGCACAGGGCAAGGTGTTCTGGAACCAGCAGGAAGTGGATTCGCAGCAGCTGGAGCAGCGCATTGCGGAAGCGGCGCAACTTGAGCCGCAGCCCGAGCTGCACCTGCGCGCCGACCGCGAGGTTCGCTATGAGCGCGTGGCCGAGGTCATGGCCGCCGCGCAGCACGGCGGCCTGGGCAAGATCGGCTTCATCACCGAACCCAAGCACTGATCCATCGCTACGATCGGCTGTTTCGATCGGATGTTTCGACAAAACGGGCACCCTCTCCAGGGTGCCCGTTTTGTTTTTTTGATGCCATGTCGGCGCATGTCCCGGGCGGCGCCTCATGTCGCGCATCGCCACGAACACTCACGAATACGTCACAGATGTAACTTCATGAGAAGTTGCTTGTAATGATAACGGTTCTCATTTAAGATTCTTCCATCGTGATTCGCAAACGCGGATCGAGCAGACATCCACCGCCCCTAAGGGACGAACGGATACTTCGAACGGAGAAAACAATGAGCACTCTGAGCCTGCCGCTGTCGCAACCGCGTGAAGTCACGCGCCGCCGCCTTTCCCTGCGCCGCGTGGAGGTTGCCCCTAAGGCAAGCCGCGAGGCCAACGCTTCTTCCTCGGGTGCCTCGTCGGCGCTCGAATCGGTCAAGTCGGCCGTTGCCGCCCTGCCCGCCCGACTGGAAGCGCTGATGCGCCAGGCCCCGGCCAGCAACACCGACACGCCCGCCGTGCCGCTCGATGCAATCATGCATGGCGCCACGACCCTGCCTATCCTGCATAACGGCGACGTTTATACGCTGCGCGTTACGCGATACGGCAAGCTGATCCTGACCAAGTAAGCCGGTCGGATCTCTGTAAAGACTTTTGTGGGGACCACCCGTCCAACGGGTGTTAGGCAGTAGCCAGACGATCGGAATCCCCTGTCAGGCAAGAACTTCAGACCCCTTGCCTGACCGGCCGATGCCAGCCATGCCACCTTTTTATTCCGCCCCGCAGGCATTGCGCCTGCGGGGCTTTTGCATGGTGCCGGCGCACAAGCACCGGCACCCCGCTTCCAAATCAGATGCCCAGCGCGGCGATACCAGCGCGAGCGATCTGCGCGTCTTCGGTGGACTTCACGCCCGACACGCCCACGGCACCCACCACCTGGTTGTTCACGACGATAGGCACGCCACCTTCGAGCATGCCTTGCAGCACCGGTGCCGTCATGAACGAGTAGCGGCCGTTGTTGATCATGTCTTCGTAGATCTTCGATTCGCGACGGCCCAGCGACGCCGTGCGCGCCTTTTCCGTGGCGATGTAGGCCGAGATCGGCGCGACGCCATCAAGGCGGATCGAGCCAAGCGGATGGCCACCGTCGTCGACGACAACAATCGTGACAGCCCAGTTGTTGGCCGTGGCCTCTGCCTCGGCGGCGACCAGCACCTTCTTCACGTCATCAGCCGTCAGTACGGTTTTCTGCTGCATACCTCTCTCCATCGGTCAGGGTTGAGACTGCAGTATATCGCGCCAGTCCCGCCGAAAATGGCCGATTGGCGACCCGCCGAGGTTGAAAGTGCTTCACCTTGTGATGGCTTGACGCTCAACGCCTGCCCTGCCCGCACGGTCGTTCGGGCATGAAAAAGGCCCGCCTGTGGCGAGCCTTTATCTGATGAGGCGAATACCCCTGGGCGTCAGGCACCGTCCGTGAACGAGTCGCGCCGGTCATTGACACGTGCGCCGTCCGAAAAGACGTCACGCGACCCGGTAGCGCGCGCCCCGTCAGTGAAACCATCGCGGTTGCTGATGCGAGCGCCATCCAGATACACATCGCGCGTGTCCGTGGCACGCTGCCCACCGCTGTATATGTCGTACTTGACCGGTGCGGCGAAAGCCGAGGTCGAAAGCGCGGCAAGCGCGCCGATTGCGAGAGCCGATGCCAGGCGTTGTTTGAAAGCCATGTGAATCCCCTATTCTGTTTGACGACGGGCGCCGCGCCATCAGCCTGCGAAACCTGGGAGCCTTGCTGTGGGAGCGACGTCACATGGGTCAGTTTAGGGGGAAACCCGTAGTACAAAATCCAGAAGGCTTGACCAGACGCATCAAAAACTTTGAGCGACGATTTTTGCCGGGAACCTACTTGCGTCATGCGCATCCACGCCGGATCGCATGACGCGGAAAAAGTAAAAGCCCCGTGAGGGGCTTTTTCAACAAATGTCTTTCAATGATCTGGGACGGATCATCGATCAGTGGTGATGCCCATGACCGTGGCCGTGCCCGTCACCGTATCCGTAGCCGCCGCGTCCACGCCAGCCCGGGCCGTAGTAGTAGCGCGGGCCACCACCGTAGTAGCGAGGACCACCGCCGTAGTAGCGCGGCGCGCCGTAATAGACCGGAGCCGGACGGACCACCACCGGAGGCGGACCGTAGTAGACCGGAGCCGGTGCCACCACGACAGGCGGGGGCGGTGCGTAGTAGACAGGTGCCGGCGGATAGTACGCAGGACCACCCACCACGACGCCAGGAACACCGATCGCGACGTCGACGTTCACACGCGCCATTGCAGCGCCCGACGCCAGCGCGGCGGCTACACCGAATGCTGCGAACAACCAACGTTTCATGATCGTGCCTCTATGAGTTAGGAAGAAACAGGTGCTAGGTGCAGTCCTGTTACTCGTTATTGTACGAGGTCACCGATTCCGAGGTGAAACGGAGGTATTGACATTGTTACCGCCGGTAACAGCGGGATCACATATGGCGTGCGACGTATTCGCTTGCTTACTGTCGTCGTAGCCACCACAATACCGGGCTTGCCGTGCGGCCGTGGAGAAATTGGTAGACTCAGCAGACTTAAAATCTGCCGCTCTTACGGGCTTACGGGTTCGACCCCCGTCGGCCGCACCAACGCTCTCCCCCTCCAGATTTCCCGCCTCAGCGCCCGTCAGTCGATCAGACCAGGATCGCGCAGAGCGTAGCGCCCACCACCATCAGGAAGACAAACAGCAGCCCGGCCAGCGCCAGCGGCTTGCGGCCAGCGCGCAGCAGATCGCCGATGCGCGTATGCAGGCCGATGGCAAGCATCGCGCAGGCCAGCAGCCAGTTGTCCAGCGCCGTCAGCGCGGGCTTCCAGGTCATCGGCACCAGTTCGGCCGAATTCAGCGCCATCACCGCGACAAACCCCACCGCGAACCAAGGCACCGAACGCAGCAGTCCCTTCAGGTTGCGCGTGCCACCAGCTTCTTGCGACCAGCTCGTGCGCGGCCAGAGCGCCATGATCAGCAGCAGCGGGCCAAGTGCCAGAACACGTACCATCTTCGCCACCACGGCGGCATCGGCCGTGGCATCGCTGACCATCTTGCCCGAAGCGATCACCTGCGCCACCTCGTGCAGCGTCGCACCGGTGAAGATACCGAATGCGCGCTCGCTGATTGCAAGGTGCCAATGTTGCGTGGCCAGTTCGTAGATCCACGGGTAGAGCAGCATGCCAGCCGTGCCGAACAGCACGACCGTGGCTACGGCAACAGCAGTCTGGCGATCATCAGTACGCACGACGGAAGACACCGCGATGGCTGCCGCCGCGCCGCAGACCGCACTGCCGGCACTGACGAGAATGGCCTCGCGGCGGCTCAATCCAAAAAACGACGATCCGACCCAGGTGCCGAACAGCAGCGTCGCCACCAGCATCAGCAGGGGCACCACCACGCCACCGACACCCAGCGCGGCAATCGCGCCGAAGGTCAGACGCAGGCCGTACAAGGCCACGCCGAGCCTGAGCATGTGGTGACGGGCCACCTGCATGCCCGGCGCCAGCGGCGTCAGCCAGTGCTTGGGCATCGTGTTGGCGGCGATCATCCCGGCAAACATCGCCAGCGTCAGCGCCGACAGCCCATATTGGGAAATGGCGGGATGGTCGGCCAACACCTGCGCCAGCCAGGCGATAGCGCCCAAGGGCACCAGCGTCAGGATGCGTTTGCGCCACAACGTCAGCGTGGACGGGGCAATGGCAACCGGGATCGAGTGGGGGGCAGGAGCCGTGGACATGGCAGCGACTTGGGTTTTTGTTCGATGTATTGCAGAGTACGCACCCGCTCGTAACCCGTAAAACGGGTAATATCGTTATGCGTAATCAGTTATATCGATAGAACATGGAACAGCGCCCGCTCCGCCTGACTTTGCGCCAGCTTCAGGTATTTGTTGCCGTTGCCCAGCACGGCAGCACCATCGCGGCCGCCGACTCGCTGGCAATGTCCCAGTCGGCCGTCAGCGCATCGCTATCCGAGCTCGAACGTGCCTTGAACGGCGCCTTGTTTGACCGCGTGGCGCGGCGCCTGGCCATCAACGAAGCAGGCCGCCAGTTTTTCCCGCGTGCCCTGTCGCTGCTGGATCAGGCACATGAACTGGAACGGTTTGCTTCGGAAGGCGGCGTGCAGTTGCGCATCGCGGCCAGCAACACGATTGGCAGCTACATCCTGCCCGCGCTGCTGGCAGGGTTCCGCCATGCGCAGACCGGCCCGTGCACGCTCGATCTCCGCATCGGCAATACGCAGGACGTGCTGCAGTCACTGATGAAATTCGAGGCCGATATCGGCCTGATCGAAGGGACCAGCCACGAGCGCGACCTGCGCAGCGTGCATTGGTGCGACGACGAGATGGCCGTCATCGTGGGTCCGTCGCACCCGCTGGCGAAGATCGGCGATGACCCTGCCATCCTCCACGACATGTTGCGCGAAGCCGACTGGATCGTCCGCGAACCCGGGTCGGGCACGCGCGAGATCATCGAGGCGCGGCTGGTGCCGGAACTCGGCGCGCTACGTTTTGCGTTGGAGCTGGGCAACGCCGAGGCGATCAAGCGCGCCGTGATGAGCGGATTTGGCGTCAGTTGCCTGTCGCTACATGTGGTCCGCGACGAAATCGAGCGTGGGTTGCTGGTGGCGCTGCGCAGCGGCCTGCCGCGTGTGATTCGCCCCCTGCAGCTGGTGGTCCATCAGGACAAATTCCCCACGCAGGGACTGCTCGCCTTCACGGAGTACCTGCGCGGCGCGGCCCCGGTGGTGACCGCCGCCGTGACGCCGGATCAGGCCGGCTGAGGATCGCCCTGCTTCTTGCCATCCACGCGTGCCGAGTACCGGTCGAGCAAGTGGAACAGCACGGGGTTGAGCAGGATCGACAGCAGTGCACCCGCGAGAATCAGCGCCTGGCCGCGCTCGGGCAGGATGTTCAGGTAGACGCCAAGGCTGGCCAGGATGAACGAGAATTCGCCGATCTGCGCCAGGCTGACGGCAATCGTCAACCCGACGCGGTTGCTGTGGCCAAACACGCGCACGATGCCCAGCGCGGCCACGGACTTGCCCACCACAATGATCAGCAGCGTCGCCAGTACGCCCCACGGGTCGTTCACCAGCACCATCGGGTCGAAGAGCATGCCGACCGACACGAAGAACAGCACGGCGAACGCATCACGCAAGGGCAAAGATTCCTCCGCGGCCCGGTGACTGAACTCCGATTCGGCCAGCACCATGCCGGCGAAGAACGCACCCAGCGCAAAGGACACGCCAAACAGCGAGTACGCGCCGAATGCCACGCCCAGCGCCACGGCAAGCACACCCAGGCGGAACAGTTCGCGGCTGCCGGTCCAGACGATGCGTTCGAGCATCCACGGAATGAACCGCCGTCCAATCACCATCATCACCGCCACGAAAGCCGCCACCTTGCCCAGCGTGGCGAAGATCTCGATCAGCACGTCCATCGTGGTGGGCGCCGATGCACCGGCGGCCTCGCCTTGCGGCCCGCCACCGAGCAGGCCAGCCAGCGCAGGCAGCAACACCAGCGTCAGGACCATCGCCAGGTCTTCCACGATCAGCCAGCCCACGGCGATACGCCCCTGTTGCGACTCGATCAGGTCACGCTCCTGCAGGGCGCGCAGCAGCACGACGGTACTGGCCACCGACAGGGCGAGCCCATAGACAAGGCCCTGCCCCCAATGCCAGTCGAAACCCCACGCCACCAGCATGCCCAGGGCCGTGGCGATACCGATCTGCACGATCGCCCCCGGAATCGCGATCTTCTTCACGGCCAGCAGGTCCTTGACCGAAAAATGCAGGCCCACGCCGAACATCAGCAGGATCACCCCAAGCTCCGCCAGTTCCGGAGCCAATGCTTGATCCGCCGTATAGCCGGGCGTATGCGGCCCCACGACGATACCGGCGCACAGGTAGCCGATCAGCGGCGGCAGTCGGAACCGGTTGGCGATGGCGCCCAGGACGAACGCCAGCACGATGCCGCCAACGATGGTGCTGATAAGTGGAGTGGCGTGGTGCATGCGGCTGGGTCCTTTCCGGTTGTCTCGATGATCTGGGATGAACCAACGGCGCGCCCGCCTGCCTTCCCGCGTGTGCGCCGCGCAAGCGCACGCCGCCATGGGAAAAAAGAAAAGCAGATCGAATATTGCTCGTGGTACGGGGAAGAGCGAGCCGCTGGCCGCGGGTGCGTGACGAATCGTCGAGCGCCGCGGCGGAAGGAATGCACCGGAATACGACTACGCGAGGTGGCTTGCCACGACAGGCGCCGTCCCGGATGCGTACGGCATGACGTAATGTAACATGCGATGCACGCCGCTCAGGACGAGAGCAAGGTTAAGAAACCTGGGGATTTTGGCGAATACCGGCGCTGGAAAACACAACGGCGCCACATGGGCGCCGTCGGCTTGAAACTGGAGGCGGAGGTCGGAATCGAACCGGCGTACACGGCTTTGCAGGCCGCTGCATAACCACTCTGCCACCCCGCCAGGTGACGATGCTGGATTGTATCCGGATTCGCTGCGCTGGTCGTACTCGCGCACTGCAACGGACACCATCCCAACATGGATACCGCTAATTCAGCGATACCGCTAATGAAAAAGGGAAGCGCTGCTTCCCTTTGGGATTGGAGCGGGAGACGAGTCTCGAACTCGCGACCTCAACCTTGGCAAGGTTGCGCTCTACCAACTGAGCTACTCCCGCGTACAACTTTTACTGCCATGGCAACTTGCGCTGCCGTTCCGCCGATCTGATCAACTTCATCAGGTCACCGGATGCCATTAACCTGGAGCGGGAGACGAGTCTCGAACTCGCGACCTCAACCTTGGCAAGGTTGCGCTCTACCAACTGAGCTACTCCCGCAGGGCCCTGCATCTTACCGAAAAGCAGACTATCGCGCAACTTCTTTTAACTGCGCAGCTTTATGCTGACAATTTACGCTAAGTACCGCCTTTCTTGCTGCTTTCGTTTGCGTCGTCAGCAGCGAGAACGAGATTATTGCAAAGGACGAACCGGCTCGTCAACAACTTTTTGCGTGGTTTTTCATTTTTGCGTACGTGCCCCGCTCAGCGCATCACTGCGCTCGCGAATCTGCGGCCACGCGAGCTTCATGTAATAGAACATCGACCACAGCGTGAGCACCGCCGCCACGTAGATCATCAACGTACCGAGCATCGATGCGTCGAGGCCGAACAGCGAATCGTTGAACAACAGAAGTGGAATGGCCACCATCTGCACCGTGGTCTTCAGCTTGCCCAGGAAGTTGACGGCCACGCTCTTCGAGGCACCAATCTGCGCCATCCATTCGCGCAGTGCCGAGATCGTGATTTCGCGGCCGATGATCACCAGCGCGATCAGGTCGGCCACGCGACCCAGCGCCAGCAGCGACAGCAACGCCGCAGTGACCATCAGCTTGTCAGCCACGGGGTCCAGGAAGGCGCCGAACGCCGAGGTCTGGTTCCAGCGCCGGGCCAGAAAGCCGTCCAGCCAGTCAGTGACTGCGGCAATGATGAAGAAGGACGCCGCCGTCACGTTCTTGGTATGCATCGGCAGCCACGCCTCTGGCAGGTAATAGACCCCGACGACAAGCGGGATCATGGCCACACGAAGCCAGGTCAGCAGGATGGGAATGTTCAGGGGCATGGGCGGTGCGTTCTGGCGCCAGAAACTGGCGGTCTGCGATGTGGTCGCCAAGGCGGATTGCGCGATTGTCGCCGATTTCGGCCCGAACCCGTAAATTTCAGGCCGATAGGCGCCCAACACCCGCACAGGGCCCGACGTCAGTGAAGCTGGCGATAGATTTCCTCGGCCAGCGTGCGCGAGATGCCGTCCACGCTGGCAATCTCGTCGATACTGGCCGCCATCACGCCGCGCAGGCCGCCAAACCGCGTCAGCAACCTTTGCCGACGCCGCGCGCCAACGCCCTCGATTTCCTCCAGCCGCGATGTGGTGCGCGCCTTGGCCCGCTTGGCGCGCATGCCCGTGATCGCAAACCGGTGGGCTTCGTCCCGGATCTGCGCCACCAGCATCAGCGCCGCGCTGCCCTGCCCCAGTTCCAGCGACGGACGGCCATCGGCAAACACCAGCGTCTCCAGCCCCACCTTGCGGCCCTCGCCCTTGGCCACGCCTACGAGCAAGCCGATATCGAGCCCCAACTCCTCGAACACCTGCCGCGCCACCTCGACCTGTCCCTTGCCACCGTCGATCAGGACCACGCGCGGCATGCGAGGCACGCCTTCGGCCCCTTCTGCATTGGGGTCGCCGCCGTCTTCCTGAATCTGCTCCACCAGTTTCTGGTAACGACGCGTCAGCACCTGGCGCATCGCCGCGTAGTCGTCGCCGGGCGTGATGTCCGTGATGTTGAAGCGCCGATACTCGCTGTTCTGCATCTCGTGGTGATGGAACACCACGCATGACGCCTGCGTGGCCTCGCCCGCCGTATGGCTGATATCGAAGCATTCGATACGCAGCATGGCCAGGTCTTCCATATCCAGACAGATGGTCTCCGCCAGTGCGCGGGTGCGCGCCTCCTGGCTGCCCTGCTCGGCCAGCCGTCGGGCCAGCGCCAGGCCCGCACCCTGCGTCGCCATCTCCAGCCAGACCTTGCGTTGCCCCTGTGGCTGCTTGACGAGCGCGACCTTGCGTCCAGCCTGCATCGACAACGCCTCCACCACGGCCCCGTCGGCGGGCAGATGACTGACCACGATGATCGGCGGCGGCGCCTGGTCCAGGTAGTGCTGGACCATGAAGGCCGACAGCACCCGCGCCGCGATCCGGTCGACCGACAGCGGGCCAGCATCAACGACAACAGCCTCGCTGCCCGCCTCGCCCGCCACCTCGCCGGTGTCATCGCTGGCGTCGTCACTTTCCTCGACGATCATGGCCGCCTCGTCAGCGTGGGCCGGGAAATAGGCCTTGTCGCCCAGATGCCGCCCGCCGCGCACCATGGCCAGGTTCACGCACGCACGGCCGCCCTGCACCGCCACGGCCAGCACGTCGATGTCGCGCGCCTGACCCACCTCTTCCACCGCCTGGCGCTTGAGCACCGTCGACAGCGCGCCAATCTGGTCGCGTACCGCCGCGGCCTGCTCGAACTGAAGCTGCATTGCGTGCGACTCCATCTTCTGCTGCAGACCTTCCAGCACCTCGGTCTCGCGGCCCTGCAGGAATCGCGCGGCGTTGCCCACGTCGCGCGCATAGTCTTCCGGCGAAATCGCGTTCACGCACGGCGCCGTGCAGCGATGAATCTGATGCAGCAGGCACGGTCGCGTGCGGTTGTTGAACACGGTGTCTTCACAGGTGCGCAACTGGAACACCTTCTGCAGGATCTGCATGCTTTCCCGCACGGCATGCGCGCTCGGGAACGGCCCGAAATACTGGTGCTTGCGATCGGTCGCCCCACGGTAGTACGCCATGCGCGGGAACTTGTGGCCCGTCAGCTTCAGGAACGGATACGACTTGTCATCGCGAAACAGGATGTTGTAGCGCGGCGCCAGCGCCTTGATGAGATTGTTCTCCAGCAGCAAGGCCTCGGCCTCGGTGCGTACCACGGTGGTCTCGATCCGCACGATCTTGCCCACCATCATGGCAATGCGTGGCGATAGCTGGGTCTTGTTGAAATAGCTCGATACGCGCTTCTTCAGGTCGCGCGCCTTGCCCACGTAGAGCACGTTGCCGTCGGCATCGAAGTAGCGATAGACCCCGGGCAGACCCGGCATCCGTGCCAGGATGGGACGTGGGTCGAAGTCCGGCGCATCGGACGGCTCGGGCGTCGTCACCGGCGCAGCGCTGGATTCGGACAATACGGGATCGGTCGGGGGGACGGGTTCCTGCTCGGGCATCGGGGGAGGATTGGACGAATAGGGTGCGCCATTTGATGCGCCCACACAGGGCGCTGGCCTAGAATCGCAAGTTTAGAGCAATTCGTCCGCCGCCTTCTTGGCGGTCGACCCGTCACTGCACGCACCAATGGCAATCCGATCCTGGGACATCTTCTGCACCGTCATCGACAACTTCGGCGACATCGGCGTCTGCTGGAGGCTGGCGCGTCAGTTGGCGCAGGAACACGGCCATGCGGTACGGCTCTGGGTGGACGACCTGGCCAGCTTCACCCGGCTGGCGCCCGAAATCGACCCGACCGCCGCGCACCAGCGCCTGTCGGGCGTCGACGTCAGGCAATGGGATCCCCGGCCCGGCAGCCCGTTCGAGGCACCAGCGCCGCATGACGCCGTGATCGAAGCCTTCGCCTGCAACCTGCCCGAAACGCTTCTGGCCGCGATGGCCAGCGCGCCGCGCAAGCCGGTCTGGATCAACCTGGAATACCTGAGCGCCGAGGATTGGGTCAGCGAGCACCACGCCATGGCATCGCCCCACCCTCGCCTGCCTCTGACCAAGTACTTTTTCTTCCCCGGATTTGCCCGAGGCACAGGCGGGCTATTGCGCGAATCGATGCTTGGCGCATCGCGCGACACGTTTCGCACCAGCCCCGCCGCCCAGGCCACGCTCTGGCATCGGCTTGGCGTGCAGCCGACCGGTGGAGCGCTGAAGGTCAGTCTCTTCGCCTACGCCAACCCGGCCACGCCCGCGCTATTGGAGCAATGGCGCGACGGCAGCACGACCATCGAGTGCTTTGTCCCCCAGGGGCTGGCCGCCACGCAGATCGCCGAATGGCTGGGCGCCGACCTGGCGCCGGGCACCACGCACTATCGCCGCAATCTCGTGGTCCACGGCATTCCGTTTGTTCGTCAGGAACACTACGACGAGCTGCTATGGGCCTGCGACATCAATTTCGTGCGCGGCGAGGATTCCTGCGTGCGGGCCCACTGGGCCGCACGGCCGATGATCTGGCAGATCTATCCCCAGGAAGACAATGCGCACCACATCAAACTCGATGCCTGGCTGACCCGGTTCGCGCGCGCAGGCGTGGCGCCGGAGGCATCCGCCGCGCTGACCTCGTTCTCGCATGCCTGGAACGGCTATGGCAACGCGCCCGACTGGGCGTCGTTACACGCACAACTGCCGGCGTTGACGGCCGGCATGGACCGCTGGCAGCGGCAATTGCAGCACTTGGGCGACCTGGCAGCGAATCTGGTGGCTTTTGGCGAAAATCAGGTAAAATAGCGGGTTGATTTTGATGGCGAGCCAAGTTTCAAGGCCCAAGAACAAACTGCCGGCTGCGCGCCTTCGCCATACCGATTTCCGGGCTTCCTAACGCCCGGACCATTTTTTTCAGGAAGACAGTTCAGATGAAAATCGCACAGGAACTCCGCGTCGGCAACGTGTTCATGATCGGTTCCGACCCGATGGTGGTTCAAAAGGCCGAGTACAACAAGTCGGGCCGTAACGCCGCCGTCGTCAAGATGAAGTACAAGAACCTGCTGACGGAAGCCCCGGGCGAGTCGGTCTTCAAGGCCGACGACAAGTTCGAAGTGGTGGTGCTGGATCGTCGCGAATGCACGTTCTCGTACTTCGCCGACCCGATGTACGTGTTCATGGACACCGAATTCAACCAGTACGAAGTCGAGAAGGACAGCATGGGTGACTCGCTGAACTACCTCGAAGACGGCATGAACGTGGAAGTGGTGTTCTACAACGACAAGGCTATCTCGGTGGAAATGCCGACGACGCTGGTTCGTGAAATCATCTACACGGAACCGGCCGTCAAGGGCGACACGTCGTCGGGCAAGGTGCTCAAGGGCGCCAAGATCAATACCGGCTTCGAACTGCAAGTGCCGCTGTTCTGCAACATTGGCGACAAGATCGAAATCGACACGCGTACCGGCGAATACCGCAGCCGCGCCAACTAAGCTTCACGGCGCGATGCAAACAAAAAAGGCAGCCTCGGCTGCCTTTTTTGTTGCCCGCCAGTCTTGCCGGCGGCTTAGCGGACTAGTTCCAGATCCTTGAGCAGACGCAGCGCGGCGCGGTACTCACCTTCCTGCTCCAGCTTGTTCCAGTCCAGCGGCTTCCTGCGGCCAAACAGCTTGCGGATACGGCGCTGCGATGCCTTGCCGGCCGGCGTGCCCAGTTCGGCCAGCAACTGGTCGGCCTTCTCGGGGCTGTTGCAGATCAACACCATGTCGCACCCGGCATCGAGCGCGGCCTTGGCGCCCTGCGTCACGGTGCCAGCCACGCTGGCACCTTCCATGCTCAGGTCGTCGCTGAAAATTACGCCTTCGAAACCCATCTGGGCGCGCAGGATGTCCTGCAGCCAGAGGCGGGAGAAGCCCGCCGGATTCGGGTCCACCTTCGGATAGATGACGTGGGCCGGCATGACCGAGGCCAGGGCCGGGCCCATCCAGTCGTACGGGCGCGCGTCATGCGCGAGGATCTCGTCGAGTGGGCGCTCGTCAACCGGAACGGCCACATGCGAGTCGGCCTCCACGTAGCCGTGTCCCGGGAAGTGCTTGCCGCAGTTGGCCATGCCCGCCAGCAGCAGGCCGTGCGTCAGATGGTTGGCCAGCATGGTGACCACGCGCGGATCGGCGTGGAACGCGCGGTCGCCGATCACGCCGCTGCGGCCGAAGTCCAGGTCCAGCACCGGCGTGAAGCTCAGGTCGATATCGCAGGCGCGCAGCTCGGCTGCCAGCACATAGCCGCAAGCAATGGCGGCCTTGGTAGCCAGCAGCACGTCGCGGTCCCACAGCTGACCCAGCTTGGCCATGGCCGGCAGGTGCGTGAAGCCATCGGTCTTGGCGCGCTGTACACGTCCGCCTTCGTGGTCGATGCAGATCAGCACATCGTCGCGGACATTGCGGATTGCACGCGTCAGCGTCACCAGTTGCGCGCGCGATTCGAAGTTGCGCGCGAACAGGATCACGCCCCCGGTCAGCGGATGGGCAATGCGTCGTTCGTCGTCGGCATTGAGCTGCTTGCCCACGACATCGAGCACCACGGGACCCGGGCGCTTGCCGGACACTTTATTGTTCATATCGATTCAGTTCGAGGCTGGTTCAGGCAGCGTCCCGGGCTGGCCGGTCCGCTCCGCGATCGCGAAGGCGACCGCATACTCATGTTCATCGCTGACACTGACCCGAATGGTCAGGCCGCGTTCCCGCACCCAGTCGGCCAGTTCTCCCGCGCACTGCGGAGTCGGCTCGCCGGAAGGCAGGTTCAGCAATTCCATCGCGCGCCAGGTCATCGGCCAGCGCATGCCCAGGCCAATGGCTTTCGAGAAAGCCTCCTTGGCCGCGAAGCGCGTGGCCAAGAATGCCAGGCCACGTTTTTCGGAGCGCGCCTTGCGTGCGTGATAGACCTTCAGTTCGCGCGGCCCCAACACCTTCTCCGCAAAGCGGCCACGCGTGCGTTCCATCACGCCCTGCACGCGATCAATCTGGATGATGTCGGTGCCGATGCCGTAGATCACGCTGCCTGCCCTGGCACGGGATAGCGGGTGCCCAGGCGCGCGGCAACCATGATGGCCTTCATCTCGCGCACCGCGTTCTGCCAGCCGACGAACACCGCATGCGCCACGACGGCATGCCCGATGTTCAGCTCCTTGATGCCCGGCAGCGCGGCGATGGGCTGGACGTTCGTGTAGTGCAGGCCATGGCCGGCGTTTACGACCAGACCATGCTTCAGTCCGGCATTCACGCTTTGCGCCACGCGCTGGAATTCCGCTTCCTGCTCGGCCGGCGTATGCGCCTCTGCATAGGCGCCCGTGTGAATCTCGATCACCGGCGCCTTGCACGCAGCGGCGGCGGCAATCTGCTCTGGATTCGCGTCAATGAACAGCGACACACGGATGCCGGCGTCGGCCAGTTGCCGGCATGCGGCGCTGACCTGCTCGAAATGTCCCGCCACGTCGAGGCCGCCTTCGGTGGTCACTTCCTCGCGTTTCTCGGGCACCAGGCACACGTCCTGCGGCTTGATCTCGCAGGCGATGTCGAGCATTTCCGTCGTGATCGCGCACTCCAGGTTCATGCGCGTGGTCAGCTTTGGCCGCAGCGCGCGCACATCGGCATCGCGAATATGACGGCGGTCCTCGCGCAGGTGCAGCGTGATCAGGTCGGCGCCGGCCTCTTCGGCCTGCAGCGCTGCCTGGATCGGATCGGGATAGACCGTGCCGCGCGCATTGCGCAGCGTGGCAACGTGATCAATATTGATGCCAAGGTCGATGACCCCGGGATTCGCGTGGAAGATCATGCCAGCTTGCTCAAAGAATTTGGGAATCAGAGGTATTGCAGATCAATCAGGATCTGGCGCGTTTTCAGCGGCTCGCCCTGCAAATAATAATGCAGCAGGAACCGCATCAGTGCGCGGCTTTGCGTAACCGTTTGTGCGCGCGAGTAGTCGTCCTGCGCCATATCAAGCAGCGTCTGCCCCGCCACCACCGGCCAGCTCGACGGATCGCTGGCATGGGCGCGCCGCACGCCGCGCTCTGGCTGGTAGACGTAGTCGAGCCCCGGCTGCACGCGCTCGCCCGACTTGACGCATTGATCGAACCCAACGGCGAAGCCGGTTTCCTGCAGCAGTACACGTTCGAAGCTGCGCAGCACCAGGCTGGCCGATTCACCATGGGCCAGCCGCGTCAGCGTGATCATGTAGTGCTTGAACAGCGCGGGATGCGCATCTTCGCGCGGGCAGAACCGCAGCAGCAGTTCGTTCAGGTAGAAGCCCGACAGCAACGCGTCGCCGGCCAGCGGCAGCATGCCGCCCACGTATTCGGCCTTGGTCAGCGTCTTGACTTCGCCGCGCCCGGTCCACGACAGCGAGATGGGATGGAAATGCTGCAGCACCGGGCGCAGCGCCGAGTGCGGGCGCTTGGCGCCCTTGGCCACCATGGCCATGCGGCCGTGGTCGCGCGTGAAGACGTCGAGAATTAGGCTGGTTTCGCGGTAGGGATAGGCATGCAGCACGAACCCCGCCTCGTTGGTGACGCGCAACTCCGAGCGGGCCGGAACGATGCGCATCGCGCGATCCATCATCTCGCGCCCGGCCGCCACGGCCGGGTTCAGCGCGGGGATCGCGCCAGACTCCAGCACCTCGGCGGCTTCTTCGGCGATCGGGTCGGCACTGCGCGCACGCGGCGCGGCGGCGCGGCGCACGTCAGGCATCTTGCTCACTCGTAGCCGTAGGCGCGCAGTCTCGCTTCGTTGTCGGCCCAGCCGCTCTTGACCTTGATCCACATCTCCAGGTAGACCTTGCCATCGAACAGCTTTTCCATGTCGAGGCGGGCCTCGGTGGAAATCTGCTTGAGCTTGCTACCCTTGTTGCCGATGATCATTGCCTTGTGGGCGTCACGCTCGACCAGGATCGTGGCGAAAATCCGACGCAGCCGGCCTTCCGTCTCGAACTTGTCGATCACGACCGTGCTCGTGTACGGCAACTCGTCGCCGGTCCAGCGGAACACCTTCTCGCGGATGATTTCCGATGCCAGAAACCGCTCGCTGCGATCGGTCATCGCATCGACGTCGTACATCGGCTCGCCTTCGGGCAGGTACGGGCGGATGATGGCCAGCAGGCGGTCGATATGATCGTGCGTCTTGGCCGACATCGGCACCACTTCCGCAAACGGAAAGCGCTGCCCCATCTGTTCCAGGAACGGCATCATGACTTCGGTGCGGCCCTCGCCGAGGCGGTCGAGCTTGTTGCAAACCAGCAGCACCGGCGTGTTCTTCGGCAGCAGCGTCAGCACTTTCTCGTCATCGGGGCCGAAATAGCCGGCTTCGACGACAAACAGCACCAGATCCACCGACGACAGCGTCGATGTGACCGCCCGGTTCAGCGAGCGGTTCAGCGCACTGGCGTGACGCGTCTGGAAACCCGGGGTATCGGCGAACACAAACTGCGTGTCATCCGTGGTCTGGATGCCGACGATACGATGCCGTGTAGTCTGGGCCTTGCGCGACGTGATGCTGACCTTCTGGCCAACCAGTGCATTCATCAGCGTGGACTTGCCCACGTTCGGGCGGCCAACGATGGCCACGGTGCCGCAGCGGAAAGCCGGGGCGCCGGAGGGGTCCGCCGCAGGCTGCTGCGGAGGGAGAGAATCGGTCATTCCTTCAACCTGAGAGACAACTGGGGATCCGGTGGTACCGGCTGCTTGCGTGTCTTGCCCGTTCGCTCGGCGCGGCTGCGCTTGAGCAACTGGGGCACGAGCTTCTGGACTTCGTCCAGCGCCAGCTTGGCCGCCGCCTGCTCGGCCGCGCGGCGCGAGGCCCCGGTACCGAACACGCGCACCTCCAGTTTAGGCACGATGCATTCGACTTCAAATTGCTGGCTGTGCGCCGCACCGTGCGTGGCGATGACGTTGTACTGCGGCAGGGCAATCTTGTGACCCTGCAGGTACTCCTGGAGCAGCGTCTTGGCGTCCTTGCCCAGCGTGCGCGGGTCCACCTGCTCCAGAATGGGGATATACAGCTTGCGGATCAACGCCCGGGCGGCATCGAACCCGCTGTCCAGGAACACCGCGCCAACAATGGCTTCAAGGGCGTCGGCGAGGATCGACGGGCGGCGGAAACCGCCGCTCTTGAGCTCGCCCTCGCCCAGCCGCAGCGCATCGGACAACTGCAGCATCTGCGCGATTTCGTACAGCGCCTGCTGCTTGACCAGATTGGCGCGCACACGGGACAGGTCGCCCTCGTCCAGCTTGCCGAACATGCCGTAGAGCATGTCCGCCACCGCGCAATTCAGCACGGAATCGCCCAGGAATTCCAGGCGTTCGTTGTGATTTGCACTGTGACTGCGATGCGTGAGCGCCTGCTGCAGCAATTCGGGCTTGCTGAATCGGTAGCCGAGACGTTGCTGCAAGGCATCGAGGGTCATGTCTTTACTGCGTTCCCGAATAGGTAATCAAAAAACTCAACGGACCATAGATCTTGACTTCGGTCCGGTACTCGAAGCCGATCGAGCGAATCCGCCCGGCCTCGTCCTCGTTCACATCCAGATCCTCGCCCCGGATCGAACTGATATTGTCGATCTGGGCTTGCTTGTCGAAATTCGCCGCCACTTCCTTGCGGTTATTCGACCGGTCGCGCGCGTAATTCGTCGCGCGCTTGACCGAGAAATATTCCAGCATGCTGGGTATCGACTTTACCGCCGGCAACGCTACCGCCAGCACCAGCGCGACAACCACCAGCATCGAACCCATCGAAAATCCACGTGACTTATTCTTCACAGAAACGCGGACTTTCCCCCTGTAACCCAAAGACTTCTGACCCATTGCGCTGCCCTCTTTATTGAGTGTTTTGCGCTGCGCGGCATCCCCAAGCGTATTACTTGAACGACCCCACGCGCCCGAAATTGCCCAGATTCATCCAGATCATGAAAGCCTTGCCGACGATATTCTTGTCCGGCACAAAGCCCCAGTATCGGGAATCCAGGCTGTTGTCACGGTTATCCCCCATGACGAAATAGTGACCTTCCGGCACTTTACACGTCAGTCCCTGCTGATTGTAAGTGCAGTTTTCGCGGAACGGAAAATCCGGATCGGCGCCAGCCACGAAGGCGGGACGGTCCGAGTCGTTCAGAATGCCATGTTCGGGGCCGTCCGGCAGCTTTTCGGTGAAATGCTTCGAATAGGACAGGCGCTCTTCATCGAGATAATCCGGCAGCGCGCTGTATTCCGCCGGCTTGCCGTTGATGGTCAGCTTCTTGTTCTCGTAGCGCACCACGTCACCCGGCACCCCGATCACGCGCTTGATGTAGTCGAGCGACTCGTCCTTCGGGTAGCGGAAGACCATCACGTCGCCGCGCTGCGGTTCGCCGATATCGATGATCTTCTTGTTCACCACCGGCAGGCGAATGCCGTAGTCGTACTTGTTCACCAGGATGAAATCGCCGATCAGCAGCGTCGGGATCATCGAGCCAGACGGAATCTTGAACGGCTCCACCACGAACGAGCGCAGCACGAAAACCGCCAGGATCACCGGGAAGAAGCTCGCCGAATATTCGAGCCACCACGGCTGGCGCATTTTTTCCTCGGCCAGCTTCGCACGCGAACGATCCAGCTCCGGACCCGCCTGCACCACCTGCATGTGCTGGCGCTGGGCGTCGAATTCAGCCAGCGCCAGTTGCGTCGTGCTGCGGCGTTGACGCTCGAATACCAGCTTGTCAGCAACCCAGGCAATGCCCGTAATGACCACCAGCACAAAAAGGATCAGTGCGAAATTCATGACGGCTTGAAATGATGTTTGTTGGTTTTCGCCGGCGTGTTATTGCCAGTGCGTGCGCTTATTTTTCGTCCACCTGCAGGATCGCCAGGAAGGCCTCTTGCGGGATTTCCACGGTACCCACCTGCTTCATGCGCTTCTTGCCTGCCTTCTGCTTTTCCAGCAGCTTCTTCTTGCGCGAGATATCGCCGCCGTAGCACTTGGCCAGCACGTTCTTGCGCAGCGCCTTGACGTTTTCACGCGCGATGATGTTCGCGCCGATCGCCGCCTGGATGGCCACGTCGTACATCTGGCGCGGAATGATCTCGCGCATCTTGGCAGCGACTTCGCGGCCACGGTATTGCGAGTTCGAGCGGTGCACGATCACGGACAACGCGTCGACCTTGTCGCCGTTGATCAGGATATCCACCTTGACCACGTCCGACGGGCGATATTCCTTGAACTCGTAATCCATCGACGCATAACCGCGCGACACCGACTTCAGGCGGTCGAAGAAATCCATGACGATTTCCGCCATCGGAATTTCGTACGTGAGCTGCACCTGCTTGCCGTGGTAGCTCATATTGATCTGCGAGCCACGCTTCTGCGTGCACAGCGTGATCACCGACCCGACATATTCCTGCGGCATGTACAGGTTCACCGTGACGATCGGCTCCAGGATCGCGTCGATCCGGCTCGGATCGGGCATCTTGGCCGGATTTTCCACAGTGACCGTCGTGCCGTCGCGCTGCTGCACCTGATAGACCACGGTCGGCGCGGTCGTGATCAGGTCCATGTCGAATTCGCGCTCCAGGCGCTCCTGCACGATTTCCATGTGCAGCAGGCCCAGGAAACCGCAACGGAAGCCAAAGCCCAGTGCCTGCGACACTTCGGGCTCGAACTGCAGCGATGCATCGTTCAGGCGCAGCTTTTCCAGCGATTCGCGCAGTGCTTCGTACTGGTTCGATTCCACCGGATACAGGCCTGCAAACACCTGCGGCTTGACTTCCTTGAAGCCCGGCAGCGGCTCGGGGGCACGCTTGGCCATCGTGGTGATCGTGTCGCCCACCTTGGCGGCCTTCAGTTCCTTGATGCCCGCGATCACGAAGCCCACCTCGCCCGCCGTCAGCGCGTCGCGCTGGACCGACTTCGGCGAGAACACGCCAACCTGCTCCACCAGATGCTGGGAGCCCGTGGCCATCAGCAGGACCTTGTCCTTGGGACGCAGCACGCCGTTCACCACGCGCACCAGCATCACGACGCCCACGTAGTTGTCGAACCACGAATCGATGATCAGCGCCTGCAGCGGCGCGTCTGCGTCACCCTTGGGCGCCGGCACCTTGGCGATCAGCGCCTCGATCACGTCTTCCACGCCCTGGCCAGTCTTGGCCGAGCACGGAGTGGCGTCGCTGGCATCGATGCCGATGACGTCCTCGATTTCCTGCTTCGCGCTGTCCGGATCGGCCTGCGGCAGGTCGATCTTGTTCAGCACCGGCACCACTTCCACGCCCAGTTCGATCGCGGTGTAGCAGTTGGCCACGGTCTGGGCTTCCACGCCCTGCGACGCGTCCACCACCAGCAGCGCGCCCTCGCAGGCCGACAGCGAGCGGCTGACTTCGTAGCTGAAGTCGACGTGCCCCGGGGTGTCGATCAGGTTCAGGTTGTAGACCTTGCCGTCGCGTGCCTTGTAGCTCAGCGCAGCGGTCTGGGCCTTGATGGTGATGCCGCGTTCCTTCTCGATATCCATCGAATCGAGGACCTGCGCTTCCATTTCCCGATCGGACAGCCCACCGCAGCGCTGAATGATCCGGTCGGCCAAGGTGGATTTGCCATGGTCGATGTGGGCAATGATCGAGAAATTACGAATGTGGTCCATCTAGTATCTGGAGAACGCCAACGCTGTCCGGCAGATCAGGATGGCGCGGGCGCGGCAAAAAAGTGGGGGCGCAAGGTTTTGCGCCAATCCGCGATTTTACAGGATTTTCAAGGACTTCCGTCGCGCGAAATGCCTTCGCGGACCATGATTCGGAGACTTGCGGGATGGCGTTTCATGCACCTCGCAAAAAAGGTCGCGCCGGAGGGCATCCGGCGCGACCTTTGCGGCTTCGGGCGCCCGCTGGCGCCCGAAGCCTCAGCGGCCCTGGCTGGGCCGCAGGGTCAGTACTTGCGTCGCGTCGCCACGACGAACGAACACGGCGGCCATGCGGTTCTTGTCGAGCCCCTTGACCAGGTCATTGAACTGGCGGGCGCCCGTCACGTCGGTGTCACCCACGCGCAGGATCACGTCGCCCGGACGGATACCGGCACGCGCCGCAGGGCCGTCCGCCGTCTCCACTTCCACGCCGGACTTGACCTTCAGCTCGCGCAGGCGGGCCTCGGGGATGTCGTTGACGATCAGGCCCAGTGCGTTGGGCTTGGCAGCCGACTGCTCGTCGCCGCTGTTGCCCTTGCGGTCGCCCTTGCGGGACGCGGTCTTGGCGTTGTCAGGCTCCAGCTCGGCCACGGTGATCTGCACGTCGCGCGTCTGACCTTTGCGCCATACCTGCAGCGGCACCCGCGTTCCGGGCTTGGTATCACCCACCATGCGCGGCAGGTCGGATGCCTTCTCGATATCACGGCCATTGAACTTCAGGATGATGTCGCCCGCCTCGATACCCGCCTTTTCGGCCGGTCCGCCCGGTTCGACACTGCCCACCAGGGCACCCCGGGCACGGCCCAGGCCCAGCGAATCGGCGGCTTCCTTGGACACGTCGCTGATCGCCACGGCGATCCGGCCACGCGTCACCTTGCCGCTGACCTTCAGCTGCTCCGTCACGCGCATCGCTTCGTCGATCGGAATCGCGAACGAGATGCCCATGTAACCGCCGCTGCGGCTGTAGATCTGCGAGTTGATGCCGATGACTTCGCCGCGCAGGTTGATCAGCGGGCCGCCCGAGTTGCCGGGATTCACGGCCACGTCGGTCTGGATGAACGGCAGGTAATCACCGGTATCACGACCCTTGGCCGACACAATACCCGCGGTCACGCTGTTGTCGAGGCCAAACGGCGAGCCGATGGCCAGCACCCATTCGCCGGGACGGATCTTGTCCGAATCGCCCAGGGCCAGGCGCGGCAGGCCGGTTGCGTCGATTTTCAGCAGCGCCACGTCGGTACGCTTGTCCGAGCCAATCAACTTGGCCTTGAACTCGCGCTTGTCGGGCAGCGTGACATAGATTGTTTCGGCATCGGCCACCACGTGGGCGTTGGTCATCACATAGCCGTCCTGGCTGATGATGAAGCCCGAACCCACGCCCCGGCTCTGCTCTTCACCCTGCGGCGGGGTCTGCGGCTGACCGCGCCGGGGCGGCGTCGGGGCGCCAGGCATCGGCACGCCAAAGAAGCGGCGGAAAAACTCCGCCATTTCGTCGTCCTCGGGCGAGTTGCCGCGCGACCGGATCCGCTCGGTGGTGCGGATATTGACCACGGCGGGACTGGCCTTTTCCACCAGGTCCGTGAAATCAGGCAGGTTGTAATTCGAAGCCGCGGCCTGGGCATGACCCAGTTCGGAAATGGCCGGACCAAGCACGAGCATGGCCACCATGACCATGGCCCGCGCCAGGGCGGGGGATCTGGAAATCATCGACGAACTCCCGGGAGAATCAGCGAGAAACGGATGCTTCGCGGCTGGCTGGGCCGAGCACCTGCGAAGCGCACTGCCTGGTGGTCCGGCGCGGGATTCGCTGCCCCGTCGCCGCCACGCCAAGATTCGTTCAGTGTAGCGCCTTGGGCGGACGGTACTCCACGCCGGCTGCGAACTGCTTCACAGTGGCGGCAGGCACTTCGCCGACCACGGTAATCCAGTAGTCGTTCACCCGTCGCACCACCACCTGGGTGGCACCCAGTGAAGCCACGCCTTCGCGGCGCGCGCGCTGTTCGGAAACCGGCTCGATAAACACCGACAGGCCAGTCAGGCCGTCGCTGTAGACCACCTGCAATACCTCGAACACGCCGGCCGGCTTGCTGCCTAGTGTCGGGGCACGCAGTTCGCCAAGCGGACGGCGGACTTCGCGAATTCTCTGGAAACCCTTGATCGGCGCATTGATCGTCCAGCCCTCATCGGCAATATTGGCCGGCTGATAGCTAACCTCGTAGTGATTCCACGAGCTCGCGCCCTTGATCGCACTGAGGATGCGCTGCTTGTCGGAGGGCACGCCGATATCGACCTGGGAAAACGCCACCTGCTCGAGCACCTTGTTGCCCTCGCCGATCGTCTGCGCGCGCATCAGCAGGCCGGAATTCTTGTCGGCCCACAGACGCACCGCATAGCGGGCCGTATCGTGCGGTTCCAGCGAGAACACTTCGCACTCGACGCCGGCCACACGCTCGGCCGGCAGCTTGCGCATGTCGTACAGATCGAGCACGTCGCTCTTGTTCGTCGCCAGCAGCGCCGGGAAGCGATCCTTGGCTTCCTGTTTCTCGATCACGACGAGCTTTGCCTCGGGAATCAGGCTGTGCACCACATCGTTCTGGCGCAAGACTTCGCGCGGCTTGCCGTCGAGCGTTTCCAGCCGCTCGTACTCGTTGTTCACGAGGTCGCTGTAATGCTGGATACGCGAGGCATGCATGACGCTGCCGCGCTGGTAGATCAGCGTTCCGACGTAATTCTCGCGCTGCGCCGCACGGTGGATCTTGGTGAGCCACGCGGTGGCATCGCGGCGGCTCAGCGTGCTATCAGACGGCTGCGCAGTCGCTGCAGCAGCGGTCAGACACAAGGCCAGAAAAAAGGACCTGCGCAGGCCCTTCTTTCCGTGTGCACCCACGACATCGGCGGGCGACGGTCCTTTATGCATGTCCGGCATTATTCCTGCGAATTGTCCTGGGAGAAATTGGCACCATTGGCCACTGTACGCATGGTCGGCACAAAGGCGTCCGTTGCGACAGACGTGCGATGCGCACGCAGGTATTCATCGAGTCGCGGATCGCGAATCATCTGCGCGTTGTCCGCCGACACCGTAACGATACCGCCCTGTACGGGAGCGGCCGGGACGCCAGCCTTCATTGCGCCACCCGGTTGCTGCTCGACACGCGCCACGATGGCATCCGGCGCACCGGCATCGCCCGTACCGCGCATTTGCGGCACGACGACCCAGCTGACCGCAGCCACGGCGGCGGCGATTGCGGTGCCAGGCACCACGCGACGCACCCACGACGGACGCACCAGCAGGCGGTGACGCCCGGCCGCGGCCACGGCGGGCACCAGCACGTGCGGCTCGGCTTCGAGCCGCGCGGAAAATTTGGAAAGAAAATCGGCGGTAGAACCCGCGTGCGTCAATTCTTCCGAACGCAGCGTGTCACCGATAAGTTGGTACATCGACCAGTCGGCCATCCCGACATCGTCCTTTGCGATATCGAGTGCCGCACTGACTTCGTGCGCCGCGAGTTCCCCATCCATCAGGATCGAGACCTGCTCCGCTGCTTCCATTACATGAACCGACTGCTTATGAGCCTGACCCATTTCCAACCCCAAGAAATTCCATTGAACACCGATAAATCCCGTCACTACCGCTTGTCGTTTATCGATGCAGGAATAGGCTGCAACGCTGGCTGCACGACATTCTCACTTACCACCGCTTGCCCTCTGCCGTTCCCAGCAGGGGTCGCAATTTCTCGGCGATCGCCTCGCGCGCCCGGAAAATCCGCGAGCGCACCGTGCCGATCGGGCACCCCATCGCCTCCGCGATCTCCTCATAGCTGAGGCCTTCGATCTCGCGCAGCGTGATGGCGGTACGTAATTCTTCCGGCAATGCTTCCATCGCGCGGTTCACCGTATCGGCAACCTGGCGCGTGTGGAGCATGGACTCCGGCGTATTGATATCCCTTAGTTGCTCACCGTCCGCAAAAGTTTCAGCCTCTTCGGCATCGATATCGCTGGACGATTCCGGGCGGCGTCCCTGGGTCGCCAGGTAGTTCTTGGCAGTGTTGACGGCGATTCGATACAGCCAGGTGTAGAAGGCGGACTCCCCCCGGAACTGGGGCAAGGCACGGTACGCCTTAATAAAGGCATCCTGCGCCACATCCTCCACTTCGGCGGGGTCACGGACAAGGCGCGAGATGAGACGGATGATCTTGCGGTGGTACTTGACCACCAGCAATTCAAAGGCCTTCTTGTCGCCCTGCTGGACGCGTTCAACTAGAAGCTGATCGGCTTCGCGTTCGCTCACGAATGGTTCACCTGCTGCAGTGTATCTCTTGGTTTCGTCGTCACGACAAGCGTTGTATTTTACCTACGATCGGGGCGCCATCGGGTATCTCGGAGCGCATTCTGTGACTGCGGCTACGCTATTTGGTTCCACAGTCAACGCGTGGCGGTTGCGTGTGTGCAACCCGCGGAACGAAGGCAGAGACGGCCTTGGGGAGGTGCACAGATGGGGCCGGGACCCATCCATCACAAGCGGATGGGTCCGGCACCGCGCGAAAAACGTATCGCGCGCTTAGATACGGCGGAAAACCAGCGTGCCGTTGGTGCCGCCGAAGCCGAAGTTGTTCTTCACGGCCACATCGATCTTCATTTCACGGGCGGTATTCGCCACGTAGTCCAGGTCGCATTCCGGATCCTGGTTGAAGATGTTGATGGTCGGCGGCGATACCTGGTTGTGGATCGCCAGCACCGTGAAGACCGATTCCAGCCCGCCGGCGCCACCCAGCAGGTGGCCGGTCATCGACTTCGTCGAGTTGACCGCAACCTTGTAGGCGGCGTCGCCCAGCGCCAGCTTGATGGCGTCGGACTCGTTCTTGTCGCCAAGTGGCGTCGACGTACCATGCGCATTGAGGTAGTTCACCTCGTCCGCGTTCACGCCGGCATCCTTGAGCGCCGCGGCCATGCAGCGGCGCGGGCCGTCAGTGCTCGGCGCGGTCATGTGGTACGCGTCACCGCTCATGCCGAAGCCAACCAGCTCGGCGTAGATGCGTGCGCCACGTGCCTTGGCCGCTTCGTACTCTTCCAGCACCAGCACGCCAGCGCCTTCACCCAGCACGAAACCGTCGCGATCCTTGTCCCACGGACGCGAAGCCGTCGCCGGATCGTCATTGCGGGTGGACAGCGCGCGAGCGGCGGCAAAGCCGCCGATACCGAGCGGAGACACCGTCGATTCGGCACCGCCGGCCACCATCGCATCGGCGTCGCCAGCCTGGATCAGGCGGGCAGCCAGGCCGATGCTGTGCAGGCCGGTCGTGCAAGCCGTCACGGCGGCCAGGTTCGGACCGCGCATGCCGTGGATGATCGACAGGTGGCCGGAGATCATGTTGATGATCGAACCCGGTACGAAGAACGGCGAAATCCGGCGCGGGCCGCGATTGGCCAGCGTCATCTGCGTGTCTTCGATCATCGGCAGACCGCCGATGCCCGAACCCACCAGCACGCCGACGCGATCGGCATTGGCCTCGGTGATTTCCAGGCCGCTGTCCTTCAGCGCCTGGGTGCCGGCCGCAATGCCGAAATGGATAAACGTATCCATATTGCGGGCTTCCTTGGCGGGGATGTAATCCTCGGCATTGAAGCCCTTCACTTCGCCGGCGAAATGCACAGCCAGGGCGGAGTGATCGAATTTGGTAATGGTGGCGATGCCGGACTTGCCGGCTACCAGGTTGGCCCAGCCTTCGGCAACCGTGTTTCCGACCGGAGACACAAGGCCAAGCCCAGTGACGACGACGCGACGACGGCTCACTATATTTTCCTACGAGTGCGTGAAGTAAAACCGGAATGCTTCAGGATCCCGCTGCGCCTGCCGACAATTCATGGCATGGGCACACTGCGCGGAACCTTTCCAATTCAGCTTCTTCGAACAGACGAAAGCCACAGAAAACAGCATGACAGGACCGTGACGGCCCCGCCCATGCGCCTTCTGTGGCTCGGAATATGATGACGACGGCTTAGGCCTTGACGTGCGCGGTGGCGTAGTCGATGGCTTGTTGCACGGTCGTGATCTTCTCGGCTTCCTCATCCGGAATTTCCATGCCGAATTCATCTTCCAACGCCATCACGAGTTCAACCGTGTCCAGCGAGTCCGCACCGAGATCATTCACGAACGACGATTCGTTCTTGATGTCTGCCTCGGCCACGCCAAGCTGTTCAGCCACGATTTTCTTGACGCGTTGTTCGATATTGTCCATGTAACCCTCCAGGGAAGTTCGACAAAAAGTGGGCGCATTTTAGC
Organism: Cupriavidus pauculus; assembly: GCF_022179805.1. GTDB lineage: Bacteria > Pseudomonadota > Gammaproteobacteria > Burkholderiales > Burkholderiaceae > Cupriavidus > Cupriavidus pauculus_E. Next base: position 99,962 of record NZ_BPUO01000008.1, read on the forward strand.
AGGTTTGGACCACAAAAAATCCGCCTGCCAACCTTTGCAAGATTCGCGCCCGATTGGTTTCAAAAACTACAACTTCAGCCGGCTTCTTCCGGCTTCTCCCTCGAAACCGAAGCCAGCTCAATTCCTTAGTTCATATACATGCCGCCATTCACGTGCAGCGTAGTGCCCGTGATGTAAGCGGCTTGCGGGCCGGCCAGGAAAGCCACCGCGTTGGCGATGTCTTCCGGTTGACCAAGGCGGCCCAGCGGAATGCGGGTTTTCAGCGCAGCGTGCTGTTCTTCCGACAGGACCTTGGTCATGTCGGTATCGATAAAGCCCGGCGCCACGCAGTTTACCGTTACATTGCGGCTGCCGATTTCAGCGGCAAGCGCACGGGTCATGCCTTCCACGCCGGCCTTGGCCGCCGAGTAATTCATCTGCCCGGCATTACCCACCGAACCCACCACCGAAGTGATGTTGATGATACGGCCACCACGGGCCTTCATCATCGGGCGCAGCACGGCACGCGACAGGCGGAACACCGCCGTCAGGTTCGTCTCGATGACCGCAGTCCAGTCGTCATCCTTCATGCGCATGGCCAGCTGGTCCTGCGTGATGCCGGCATTGTTCACCAGCACCGCCAGGCCGCCATGGGCCTTCACGATCTCGTCGATCACGGCGTCGCAGCGGGCAGCGTCGTTGACGTTCAGCACCACGCCATTGCCCTTCAGCCCTTCGGCCGCCAGGTATTCGCCAATGCTGGCCGCACCCGATTCGCTGGTGGCCGTACCGATCACGGTAGCGCCCTGCCGCGCGAGTCCCAGCGCGATGGCGCGGCCAATGCCACGCGAGGCGCCCGTTACCAGCGCGACCTGATTTTCCAGAGTCTTGCTCATGTTGCGTTCGTTCCTTGGTCTTATTTCAGCAGCGCCAGCGTTTCCTGCAGCGACGCCGGATCAAAGATTGCACCACCGACGAGGTTGCCGTCGATGCGCTTGGTCATACCAGACAGTACTTTGCCCGGACCGCATTCGATGACGTGGGTCACGCCTTCCGCGGCCATCTTCTGCACGCATTCGACCCAGCGCACCGGGGCTGCAGCCTGGCGAACCAGCGCATCCTTGATCTGGGCCGGATCGTTGACGATTGCCACATCGACGTTGTTCACGAGCGGAATTGCCGGCGACGAGAAAGCCAGTCCGGCCATGCGCTCGCGCAGGCGGTCCGAGGCGGGCTTCAGCAGCGACGAGTGGAACGGCGCCGAAACCGGCAGCGGCAGCGCGCGCTTGGCGCCCTTGCCCTTGGCGATCTCACATGCCTTTTCCACGGCGGCCTTGTTGCCCGCGATCACGACCTGCGCCGGCGCGTTGAAATTGACAGCTTCCACCACGCCGGCACCAGCCGCCGCGGCTTCCGCGCACGCGGCGCGCACGTCGTCATCGGACAGGCCGAGAATCGCGGCCATACCGCCCTCGCCTACCGGCACGGCTTCCTGCATGGCTTGCGCGCGGAAGCGCACCAGCGGCACCGCTTCGGCAAACGGGATCACGCCCGCCGCCACCAGCGCCGAGTATTCACCCAGGCTGTGACCAGCCACCAGCGCCGGCGCCGGACCGCCGGCGTCGAGCCAGGCACGGTACACGGCAACCGCTGCCGTCAGCATCACGGGCTGCGTATTGGTCGTGAGGTTCAGTTCTTCCGCCGGACCTTCGGCAATCAGCTTGCCAATGTCCTGGCCCAGCGCCGTCGACGCTTCTTCGAGCGTGGCGCGCACCACCGCATTGTCGGCAAACGCGTTCAGCATGCCGACCGACTGCGAACCCTGTCCGGGGAAAACGAATGCGAATTTCATCGGAAATCCAGTCCTGGCTATTCAATGTTTTCGTGTCGATGCGGATACGCTGATCGCCCGCACCGGCCGCATATTACATGCGCAGCAGCACCGCGCCCCACGTGAAGCCGCCGCCGACGCCTTCCAGCAGCACGGTCTGACCCGGCTGGATACGGCCATCGCGCACGGCCACGTCCAGGGCCAGCGGAATCGATGCGGCGGAGGTGTTGCCGTGCTCATGCACCGTCGCCACCATGCGCTCGGCCGGCAGGCCCAGCTTCTTGGCCGTGCCTTGCATGATGCGGATATTGGCCTGATGCGGAATCAGCCAGTCGATCTCATCGGCCTGCATCTCGGCTGCGGCGATAGCTTCGCGCGCCACCTTGTCCAGCACCGTCACGGCCAGCTTGAACACCGCCTGACCGTCCATGTGCAGGAAGGCGTTGCCAGCAATGGCGCCGCCCGACACGTTGCCCGGCACGCAGAGGATATCCACGTGATTGCCGTCCGAATGCATGGCCGACGACAGGATGCCCGGCTCGTCCGAAGCCGACAGCACCACTGCACCGGCACCGTCACCAAACAGCACGCAAGTGGTACGGTCGTTGAAATCGAGGATGCGCGAGAACACTTCGGCACCAATCACGAGCACGTTCTTGTGCGAGCCGCTGCGAATGAACTTGTCCGCCGTCGACATGGCATAGACAAAGCCCGAGCAGACGGCCTGCAGGTCGAATGCCGCGCAGTGGTTCGTGATGCCAAGCTTCTGCTGCACCAGGCAGGCAGTGCTCGGGAATACGAAATCGGGGGTGGAAGTCGCGACGATGATCAGGTCGATGTCCTGGCGGTCGATGCCGGCCGCGGCAATTGCCTGCTCGGCGGCCTTGACGGCCAGATCGCTCGACGTGACATCGGACTCGGCCCAGTGGCGTGCCGAGATGCCGCTGCGCGAGACGATCCACTCATCGCTGGTCTCGATCCCCTTTTCGGCAAGCTGGGCGGCGAGGTCGTGATTCGTGACGCGTCGCGGGGGCAGATAGCTCCCCGTACCGATGATTTTTGCGTACTTGGTCATGAGTATGTCGGATCGTAGTGCTCGCCGGTTCACCGTGGCCAGGCCATCGGGCAAACCGTCCAGCCACCACCCGCCGCAGCGGGCGTGGCCTCAAGCGGCACGGGTATCGGAATGTGGGTCCGGTGAATCTGTCTCCGGGCCGCCCGTCGCGGCGCCAGCGGCACCGGACTTGTTGGCAAAGGCCTTGGCAATGCGCTCGATGACGCCATTTCTGGCCGCATCATACCCGCGTTTGATCGCCCACTCAAAAGAATGGGCATCAGCGGAGCCATGGCTCTTGATCACCAGCCCGCGCAGCCCCAGCAGCGACGCGCCGTTGTAGCGGGCCGGATCCAGCCGGCGCGCCAGGCGCGACAGCACCGGCATGGCCACGGCGGCCAGCAGCTTGGTGAACCACGAGCGCGTGAACTCTTCCTTGATCATGCTGCCGATCATCTTGGCCAGGCCCTCGGTGCTCTTGAGCGCCACATTGCCCACAAAGCCGTCGCACACGACGATGTCGGTCGTGCCCTTGAAGATGTCGTTGCCTTCCACGTTGCCGTAGAAGTTGAGCTCGGAAGCGCGCAGCAGCTCGCCGGCGGCTTTCACCACCTCGTTGCCCTTGATGACTTCCTCGCCGATATTGAGCAGGCCCACCGTCGGGTGGTCCTTGTGATCCACAACGGCCACCATGGCCTCGGCCATGCGTGCGAACTGCAGTAGATGCTCGGGTTCGCAGTCGGCATTGGCGCCGAGGTCGAGCACCGTGGTGCCCCAGCCTTGTTCGTTGGGAATCGTGGTGGCGATGGCGGGACGCTCGATACCCTCAAGTGTCTTGAGGACGTATCGCGAAACCGCCATCAATGCGCCGGTATTGCCCGCTGAAATGCAGGCGCCAGCGTTGCCCTGCTTGACTTGCGTCACGGCCACGCGCATCGAAGAATCTTTCTTCTTGCGCAGCGCCACTTCCACCGGGTCATCCATGGTGATGACTTCGGTCGCGGGCACGATGGTCACACGCGGATGATCCGATGCGTGCAGCTTCTTCAGCTGCGCGCCGATGGCGTCGGGCAAGCCGACCAGGATCATCTCGGCGTCGTCGTGACGGGAAAGAAAACTGATCGCTGCCGGCACTGTCACGGCCACGCCGTGATCACCGCCCATGCAGTCGATAGCGAGCTTGATCGTCATTGTTTCCAGATACGGAAAGCGCGCCGGCACCCGCCGCATCGGTTCGCGGGGACGCAACCAGCCGGACGCGCGGATACGCTGCGGTGCGGGCGCCGAGCGCCCAACAAAAAAGCGGCAACGAGCTTGCCGCTTTCCTGTTTTACACCTGACAACGTGCGCGAGCGAGACACAGGGTCACGCCAGACGACCTGGTCAGTCGTTCTTGGTCTTGATGACCTTGCGACCACGGTAGTAGCCGTTGGGGCTCACATGGTGACGCAGGTGGGTTTCGCCCGTGGTCGGCTCAACGGCCAGGGGGGCAACCGACAGATGGTCGTGCGAGCGATGCATGCCGCGCTTGGACGGCGACTTCTTGTTCTGTTGAACAGCCATGATGACTCCTTCGAGAATTTTGCGATATTAACACACGCATCCTGCGCAAGGCGTAGCCGGGGCCCGGCCGGATGCTTGACCTCTACCTTGAAGACCTTTACCGGCCGCGCCCAGCGCGGCTTCAGTGTTTGGTCTTCAGGCCGGCCAGCGCCGCAAAGGGCGATGGCCGTTTTTCTTCCTCGGGTGGCGCCTCGGGCTCCACCTCGCCGTCTGCACCGGTCACGAGCGACTCGTGCACCGTTGGGCAGACTTCATGCTTCGGTGCCGTAGGCAACGCCAACAGCACTTCATCTTCAATCAGTTCCAGTACCGAAAACTTCTTCGAGCCCACGATCACGTCAAGCTCGTCGTCATCCATCGATATGTCGTCGGCAGCCTCTTCACTGGCCACCACTTCAAAGCGCATCTCCGTCGCGATCGACTCGGGATATACCCCGAGGCAGCGCTGGCAGTCGAGCCAGACCTGGCCGTCTACCGTCACATCGACGAACAGGCGCTGCGATACCGGGGCGCCCGGCTCGGCAGCGTCCTCGCGCACGAAACCGTTCAGCGTGTACGCAAAGGTCTCGTCCGCGGCGGATGCTGGCGCATCGGCGGCCGTCTCGGCTAAGATGCGCGGCAAATCGCGCACCGGCACTTCTCCCGTCACCTGGCCTGCTTTGCGGCAGAAGGCGAAGAGATCGGTTTCACGCAGGTCGAAGGCCACGGCGAACGCCGCTGGCTGGGACGGCTGACTCATACTGAATCGCAGAAATGCATTGTTCGCTACACCGTACTGGCAACGTATGTGCCTGTGCAGCCAAACGCGCGATTATACGTTGATTTTTCAGGAACGGTCAAAGTATACAAGCCGCAAACCGTTTCTCCACCGCTTTTTGGCGTCTTCCATATGTCATCCGACACCCGCCCCACCTTGATCCTGGGGTCGAGCTCCCCGTACCGGCGCGAACTGCTGGGCCGCCTGAATATTCCGTTCGAAGTGGCCACGCCGGACATCGACGAAACCCCGCTGCCCGGCGAATCGCCGGAGGCCACCGCGCTGCGACTGTCACGGCTGAAGGCCGAGGCCATCGCCGCGCGGCATCCGGGCGCGCTGGTCATCGGGTCCGATCAGGTGTGCACGCTCGACGGCATGCAGATCGGCAAGCCGGGCAACCATGAAAAGGCGCTGGCGCAGCTTCAGCTCATGCGCGGCAAGACCGTCACTTTTCATTCGGCGCTGTGCCTGCTTGACAGCCGCACCGGCGTGGCGCAACTCACCGACGTCCAGACCCAGGTCACTTTCCGCCAGTTGACCGATACGGAGCTCGATACTTATTTACGTATCGAGACACCGTACGACTGCGCCGGCAGCGCCAAGGCCGAAGGGCTCGGCATCGCCCTGCTGTCGCGCGTGGAGTCGGACGACCCCACCGCCCTGATCGGCTTGCCGCTGATTGCACTGACCGGCATGCTGCGCCAGGCCGGCTATCCGTTCTTTGGAGCCTGAACCATGGCCGGCACCTTGTTCCTGATTCCCAACACGCTGGGCAAGCGCGACGAATTCGACCCCGTCTTGGACGTCATTCCAGCCGGCGTGCAGCAGATTGCAGCGCGGCTCGACTACTTGGTGGCGGAAAACGCCAAGACGGCGCGCGCCTTTCTCAAGAAGCTCGGCGAAACCGCCCCGCTTGCGCACGCGATCCAGCAGATCGAGATCCGCGAGCTGAACGTCAACACGAAGTCCGAGGCACTGGCTGCGCTGCTCGATCCCATCGCGGCGGGACGCGATGGCGGCCTGCTCTCCGAGGCGGGCGTGCCCGCCGTGGCCGACCCTGGCGCCGACCTCGTGCGGCTGGCTCACACGCGCGGTATCACCGTGCGTCCGCTGGTCGGTCCCAGTTCGATCCTGCTGGCGGTAATGGGATCCGGCCTGAATGGCCAGAGTTTCGCGTTCAACGGCTACCTGCCCGTCGACGCCGACGAGCGCGCAAAGAAACTGCGGGATCTGGAGCAGCGGTCGCGAAAGGGCCAGCAAACCCAGGTCTGGATCGAAACGCCGTACCGTAACGGCACGTTGCTCGATGCGTTGCGCCAGCATTGTTCGGGCACGACGCTGCTGTCGATCGCCGTGGACCTCACGCTGCCCACCGAGACAATTGTCACGCTGCCCATCTCGGCGTGGCGTCCGGACCGCCTCGAACTTCACAAGCGGCCGGCGATCTTTTCGCTGCTGGCGCAGTAAGGCCAGCAGGCCGTCCGCCCGACCACGACGTGGCGGGCGGAGCCCCTCTTACTTATTAGCGCACCGAAGGCGCCGTTGCGTTCATCAGCATCATTTTCATCGCCGCCGAACCCATGGCTGCGCCAAACCGCTTGGCCACCCGCTCGGCAATGTTTTCCTTGACCGTGTAGTCGACGATGTCCTCGGCCTTGAACAGGTCGCGGGCCACGTAATCAGCGCTACCCAGCCCGTCCGCCAAGCCCAGTTCCACCGCGCGCTCGCCCGACCAGAACAGACCGGAGAACAGATCCGGATCGTTCTTGAGCCGATCGCCACGGCCTTCCTTGACCACGTTGATGAACTGCTGGTGGATTTCCTTCAGCATCGACTCGGCAAACCCCTTCTGGCGCGGCACTTCGGGCGAGAACGGATCGAGCATGCCCTTGTTGGCACCGGACGTGTACAGCCGGCGTTGCACGCCCAGCTTATCCATCAGGCCGGTGAATCCGAAGCCGTCCATGAGCACGCCGATCGAACCGACGATGCTGGCCTTGTCGACATAGATCTTGTCAGCCGCGGCGGCCACGTAGTAGCCGCCCGACGCGCAGATTTCCTCCACGACGACATAAAACGGCTTGTCCGGATAGAGCTTGCGCAGGCGATGGATCTCATCATTGATGATGCCAGCCTGCACCGGGGAACCGCCGGGCGAGTTGATCTTGAGGATCACGCCGGCCGCCGTGGAATCGGCAAATGCAGCCTGCAGCGACGCGTTGATCGATTCGGCACTGGCCGGCGTACCGGCTGCGATCTCGCCTTCCAGCGTGACCATGGCGGTGTGGCGGCCTGCCGTACTAGTGATCCCGTCACTCTTGAAGTCGATGATCGCGAACAGGATCAGCGCCACGATGCCGAGCCCGACCAGGCGGAAGAAGATCTTCCAGCGCCGCGCCGCGCGCTGCTCGCGCAGGCTGGCCATCAGCACCTTTTCCAGTACGTCGCGTTCCCAGCCGCCACCGGCAGCGCTGGCGCCCACCGGCGTACCCGCGGCCTCGCCCGCCAGGCGGGCACGACGTTCGTCGGCCTCGCGCCGCGCGGCGTCATCGCCGGCCTTCAGCTCGCTTTCCAGCGGGAAGTCGGCGCGTGGCGCCGTCTCAAGTGTCTCGTCGCGGGGATCGGTTTGACCGAGTTGATCGGATGGCGATGGCGGTTTTTGCTGTTCTGTCATGCAGATGGACTCAAGCGTCAAACGATGACCCGGCTCCGCTCAGCTGGCGTCGGGCGGAAAAAAAGGGGCTTCGGGCTGCCAGAAGACAGCGCCCTCGCGTTCCTCGATGCGGAGTTTGGCCAGCGCGGCGCCCCGGCAAGGGCCGCCCACGCAAAGGCCGGTGTCCGGCGCATACGTCGCGCCATGTGTCGCACACATCAAGTATAGGCCCGCACTATCGAAAAACTGTCCCTCCTGCCAGTCGAGCTCCATGGGCACGTGGGCGCACTGGTTCAGGTAGCCGTGGGCAACGCCGTCATAACGGATGACAAATGCGGCGATGTTGCGCGACGCCAGGTGTACGGTAAAGCGCACCCCGGCACCGCCATCGACCAGCTCGTCCGCCGCGCACAGCCGGCGTGGCTCCATCCCGCTTTCAGGCATGTGCAAGCAGCCAGTCCTGCAGGTCGGCGATCGACTCGGCGCAATGCACGGGCGACATCGATCGCAGCGAATCGGCCGGGTGTGCGCCGTAGCATACGCCCAGCCCCTGCGCACCCGCATTGATCGCCATCTGCAAATCATGCGTGGTATCGCCAATCATCACCGTGCGTGCAATGTCCTGGCCCAGTTCGCGCGTCAGCTCATGCAACATCGCCGGGTGCGGCTTCGAGAACGTCTCGTCGGCACAACGGGTGGCATCGAACAGCTGGCCGAGGCCGGTGCTGGCCAGCGCGCGCTCCAGTCCGACGCGGGTCTTGCCCGTGGCCACGCCCAGGAAGTAATGCTCGGCGTGCAGCGCCTCGAGCATTTCCCGTACGCCGGGAAACAACACCAGTTCGGCGTCGCGGGTCAGGAAGTGAAAACGATAGCGCTCGGCCAGGCGCGGATAGTCGGCGGGGTCGAGCGTCGGTACGGCATAGGACAGCGCGTCCTTGAGGCCCAGTCCGATGACATGGCTGGCGGCGCTGTCATCGGGCACCGGCAAGCCCAGGTCGCGGCTGGCCAGTTGAATGCACTTGGCGATGGTGGGCGTGGAATCCATCAGGGTTCCATCCCAGTCGAAAACGATCAGGTCAAAGCGCTGCCTGGCCATTGCGGTCCTTGGTCGATGCGAAAAGTGTGGCAGTTAGGGGGCTGGCGCGTGCGCCAATCTTCACGGAGCGGTACCGGTCTGGGTCAATTGTTGCAAAAAATCGACACATTCGGCTGGCAGGGGCGCAGATACCGTGATCGGCTCACCGGTATTCGGGTGGATAAACGTCAGGCGATGGGCGTGAAGAAACATCCGTTTGATCCCCGGCTTCGCGCCGCCGCGAGAAAGCGCCTTGTTGAGCGCAAAATCGCCGTACTTCTCATCGCCGACGATTGGAAAGCCCGACGACTGCAAATGCACCCGGATCTGGTGCGTACGCCCCGTCTTCAGCTCGGCTTCCAGCAGCGTGTAATCCTGGAATGCCTTGACGCGATTGAAAACCGTATGCGACGCCAGGCCATCGGCCTGCACCCGCACGCGGCGCTCACCATCGGCCGTGGTGTACTTATATAGAGGCAGCTTCACGTGCTGGCGCGCGTTCTGGAATTCGCCGGCCACGCAGGCGAAATACCGCTTGTCCATGGCGTTGCCCCGGATCTGCTCATGCAGATTTACCAGCGCGGAGCGCTTCTTGGCCAGCATCAGGACGCCCGAGGTTTCACGGTCCAGGCGGTGCACCAGTTCCAGGAACTTGGCGTCGGGACGCGCACGGCGCAGTTGCTCGATCACACCGAACGCCACGCCCGAGCCGCCATGCACGGCCACGCCGGCCGGCTTGTCGATAATCAGCAGATGGGTGTCCTCGAACAGCACCGGAAACTCGCCGGCCGGTACGAAATTGGATTCGGGCGCCTTTTCGGCCACGCGCATCGGCGGAATCCGCACCACATCGCCCATTTGCAGCCGGTAAGTGGCGTCTACACGACCCTTGTTGACGCGCACCTCTCCGGACCGCAAAACCCGGTAGATGTGGCTCTTGGGCACACCCTTTGCCGCCTTTAGCAGAAAGTTGTCGATGCGCTGCCCTTCGGAGCTTTCGTCGATCGTGACATACGCCACCTGGAGTCCGCTCGGGCGGGAGCGCGGCTCCGTTTCAATTTGATGGCGTAACTCATTCATTTTCAATATAATTTCCCGGCCGTTCCCGGCCAAAGACCAGGAATGTGCGACCTGTGTAAGCGAAGTTTGGCGCGAACCCCTACCGGAATGCCTGCCATTTTGCGGCGAACCGGAACGGAATATGCAGGATGCCCAGGCGATTTCCCTGGGTAGTCCCACCAGTATCCGCGCGAGATCTCGCATTTTACACTTCGGGTTGCCGCCAGCCCGGCCCGTCTCCCGCATGTTGCGTACCCCGCAGGCGCCAGACAGGCAAATGGCAGCAATCAGCAGCACGCACGCGCCGCGCCGGCGCGCAGGAAGTCGCCCAGAGGCGGCTTCGGCTTTTAGCCGGCCGACACGTGGAAACAGAGTGTTCAGGTAGAAAAGAATTCAATGTGGGTGCTCTTCCAAGGGCATCCGCATCGGTGAGAGAAGACCGCCCGCACCGGGAACCGGTGCCGGCCCGGCAGGAGGCACCCTGCCATCTGACCTGCAGTATCGGCCGCGATTTGCCGAGGGTCGTCGTAGTTCGACGATCTGGCACCGGCGCCCGAGCGCAGAACGCGAAGAAGCAGCGGCGCGCCCGCCAGCGGACAGGTCAGATTGGCAAAGGCATGCGACTGCTGCGTCCGGATGACTTGCTCTTTGACGCGTCCTGGCCATCCCGGCCCGGCTGCGACGGACAGCGTGGCCGTGCCGTTGGCACGGCGGACATGCTGCCCTCGCCCCCGGCCCGCCGGCATCCGCCAGACATCGCTGCATTCAGGAGCAGGCCCATTTGCCCTCTCCCGACCCAGCAGCGGACCGCCCGCAGACTTTTGCGGATGACCGGACGCCGACACCCTCTCCTTTCACCCGCGCCCAGCCGGCCGCGTCTCATGACGCTTCCGGCAACTCCGGCAATTCTCCCGCCCCGCTCTCTTTCCTCGCGTGCTCCCTGGACCGTCGCGGGCATGACCCACTCATGACCCTTTGGGCTCCCGCGACACTGGAGTGAGGTATTGCGATGAAACGCATGCTGTTTAACGCGACGCAACAGGAGGAGTTGCGCGTCGCGATCGTCGATGGACAAAAACTGATCGACATCGACATCGAAACTGCCGGGCGCGAACAGCGCAAGGGCAACATCTACAAGGGTGTCATTACCCGTATCGAACCCTCGCTGGAAGCGTGCTTCGTCAATTACGGCGAAGAGCGCCATGGCTTCCTGCCGTTCAAGGAAGTGGCGCGCGCCTTCTTCAAGGACGGCGTGGACGTGCGCAACGCGCGCATCCAGGACGCGCTGCACGAAGGCCAGGAACTGATCGTCCAGGTTGAAAAGGAAGAACGCGGCAACAAGGGCGCGGCCCTGACCACGTTCATCTCGCTGGCCGGCCGTTACCTGGTGCTGATGCCGAACAACCCGCGCGGTGGTGGCGTGTCGCGCCGCATCGAAGGCGAAGACCGCCAGGAACTGCGCGAGACGATGGGACAGCTGCAAGTGCCGGAAGGCATGAGCATCATCGCCCGCACCGCCGGTATCGGCCGTGCCGCCGAAGAGCTGCAGTGGGACCTGAACTACCTGCTGCAACTGTGGAAGGCCATCGACGGCGCCGCCGGCGACAACAAGGCCCCGCTGCTGATCTATCTGGAATCGAGCCTGGTCATCCGCGCCATCCGCGATTACTTCCAGCCCGATATCGGCGAGATCCTGATCGATACCGACGAAATCTACGAGCAGGCCCGCGCCTTCATGAGCGTGGTCATGCCCGACAACATGAACCGCGTGAAGAAGTACCGGGACGACGTGCCCCTCTTCTCGCGGTTCCAGATCGAACACCAGATCGAATCGGCGTACTCGCGCATGGTGATGCTGCCGTCGGGCGGTGCCATCGTGATCGACCATACCGAAGCCCTCGTGTCGGTTGACGTGAACTCGGCCCGCGCCACCAAGGGTGCGGACATCGAGGAAACGGCGCTGCGCACGAACCTGGAAGCGGCCGACGAAATCGCCCGCCAGCTGCGCCTGCGTGACCTGGGCGGCCTGATCGTGATCGACTTCATCGACATGGAGTCCGGCAAGGCCCAGAAGGACGTGGAAACGCGCCTGAAGGACGCCCTGCGCCACGACCGCGCCCGCGTGCAGATGGGCAAGATCAGCCGCTTCGGCCTGATGGAACTGTCGCGCCAGCGCCTGCGTCCGTCCCTGTCGGAAGGCTCGCACATCACCTGCCCGCGTTGCAATGGAACAGGTCACATCCGCGATACCGAATCGTCCGCCCTGCAGGTGCTGCGCATCATCCAGGAAGAGGCGATGAAGGAAAACACGGCCGCCATCCACTGCCAGGTGCCGGTGGAAGTGGCCGCATTCCTGCTGAACGAGAAGCGCCAGGACATCAACCTGATCGAACTGCGATTCAAGGTCAATGTGCTGCTGATTCCGAACAAGCATCTGGAAACGCCGCACTACAAGCTGGAGCGTCTGCGCCACGACGATCCGCGCCTGGAAGATTCGACCGCCAGCTACCGCATGGCCGAGGCCGCCGCGAAGGAACTGGAAGCCGACACCAGCTACAGCAGCCGCAAGAAGGAAGACGCACGTCCGCGCCAGGAGGCCGCCGTCAAGGGCATCACGCCCGACGCGCCGGCTCCGGTCTCGGTGCCGCGCGCCGAGCGCGCTCCGAAGCAGGAAGCCCCTGCGGCGCGCCCGACCCCGGCAACCCAGCCGGTGGCAAGCGGCGGTTTCGTCGCATGGCTGAAGGGTCTGTTCGGTGCCAAGCCGGCACCGGCTCCGGTGGCCGAGCCGGCCAAGCCTGCCGCTGAAACCCAGGCTCGCGGCGAAGGCCGCCAGGGCCGTGGCGAACGCGGCCAGCGTGGCGAGCGTGGCGAAGGCCGTCAGGGCCGTGGCGAGCAACGCGGCGAGCGCGGTGAGCGCACCGAACGTGGCGACCGCCAGGGCCGTGGCCAACGTGGTGAACGTGGTGGTGAGCGCGGCGATCGTGCCGAACGTGGTGATCGCGCCGAGCGTGGCGACCGTGCGGAAGCCCCGCGCGGTGAAGCACGTGAGCAGCGTGAACCCCGCGAGCCGCGTGGCGAGCGTCAACCGCGCGCTCCGCGCGAAGGCCAGCAGCCGGCCGTTCCGGCAGTGGCCCAAGGCGAACGTACCGAAGCCCGCCGCGAGCGCAATCAGGAACGTCGCGAGCGTCAACGCGAGCGCCAGCGTGAGCGTGGCGAGGCCCGCGAGACCGAGGAATCGGCCTTGAATGTCGAGGGCGTGGCCCAGCAGTCCGCATTCGAAGCCGCCCAGGCTGCTCCGGCAGTCATCACGGCCGTCGATATTCCGGAAGGCGCGCAAGGTGATGAAAACACCACTACGGAAGGTGGCGAAGGCGAAGAACGCCGCCGCCGCAACCGCCGTGGCCGCAACCGCTATCGCCGCGAGCGCGAAGACGGTACCAACCTGGAAGTCAACGAAGGCAGCCTGGCGGAAGTCAGCGCCGGCGTGACCGAATCGGAAGAGGAGTCGGCATCGGCAGTAGCCCAGCCGGTTCAGGTCGCCGCCCCGGTCGCTCCGGTCGCTCCGGTCGCTCCGGTCGCCGCCGTCGCCCCGGTCGAAACCGTGGCTGTGGCGCGCACCGAGCCGGTCGCTCCCGCCGCGGTGGAAGTGTCGCCCGAGCCGGTCGCCAAGCCGGCTCCGGCAGCCGAACCGGTCTTCGCCGCCGTCGCCGAGCCGCAACCGTCGCCGGTTGTCACGCCCGCCCCTGCCTATCAGGCTGTGGAAACCGTCGCGCCGCAAAGCCCGGCTGTGGAAGCCCCGGCTCCGGTCGCGACTGCCCCGGTGGTTCCCGAGCCGGTCATCGTGATGCCGGAAGCAGTGCCCGCCCCGGTCGCAGCCGTCGAAACGCCGGCCCCGGTCGTGGCGCAAGCCCCGGCGGCTCCGGCACCGGTCAGCACCAGCGCCCCGGCGCTGGAATCCATGCTGGCAACGGCTGGCCTGGAATGGGTCCGCACCGACACCGCCAAGCATGCTGCAGCGCAGGAAGCTGCGGCCCGCATCGAGCAGGCGCCGCGCGCCCCGCGCGAGCGCAAGCCGCTGCCGCCGCTGCCTGAAGGCCCGATGGTCCTCGTGGAAACGGGCAACCAGCAGGCGCAGCAACAGCAACAACAGCAGCAGTAACCAGCTGCAATCTGGGCAACCAGAACAAAAAGGGACGGCATCCGCCGTCCCTTTTTTCATATGCGCGGTTGTGTCGTCGACGTGACCTGGCACAAACCCGCCAACTGTGCCGCCGTGCGGTGCCGTCATCTGTACTTCTGTCACGACAGTGTTGCGCGCGGCGTGAAGCCGCCCTCGGCTAGAATGCAGGCAGAACGGCCCCGCGCCGCCTTTGGCGCCGGTGAGCCACGGCCCCACTCTGCCATGACCGACACTGTCATTCCGATCTTCGACCTGCGCGACCATCGATACAAATCGATGGTGCCGAGCATTCCGTCGCGGCTGCTGGCGCCTAACGGGTTCGTGGCCGACACACGGGGCCGGCCGCTGCACGACCTGCGCATCTCCGTGACCGATCGCTGCAACTTCCGCTGCGTCTATTGCATGCCGAAGGAAGTGTTCGACAAGGACTACACGTTCCTGCCCCACTCCGAACTGCTGAGCTTCGAGGAAATTGAGCGGGTTGCGCGCCTGTTCGTGGCCCAGGGGGTGGAGAAGATCCGGCTGACGGGCGGCGAGCCGTTGCTGCGCAAGAACGTCGAGCGCCTGGTGGAAATGCTGGCGCGCATCGATACCGTGTCGGGCAAGCCGCTCGACCTGACGCTGACCACCAATGCCTCTCTGCTGGCACGCAAGGCACGATCGCTGCGCGACGCGGGTCTGTCGCGCGTGACCGTGAGCCTGGACGCCATAGACGACACCACGTTCCGCAAGATGAACGACGTCGACTTCGCCGTGCGCGACGTGCTGCATGGGATCGAGGAAGCGCAAGCCGTGGGCCTGGCCCCCATCAAGGTGAACATGGTGGTCAAGCGCGGCACGAACGACCAGGAAATCGTGCCGATGGCGCGGCATTTCCGTAACAGCGGCATCATCGTCCGCTTTATCGAGTTCATGGACGTCGGGGCCAGCAATCACTGGCAGATGGACGAAGTCTTGTCGTCCGCCGACGTCGTGCGCCGCATCGACGAGGCGTTTCCGCTCGAAGTGGTGCAGGCCAACTATTCGGGCGAAACTGCCGAGCGCTGGCGCTATCGTGACGGTGGCGGCGAGATCGGCGTGATCTCCAGCGTGACGCACGCGTTCTGTGGCGATTGCAGCCGCATCCGCCTGTCCACCGAAGGCCGGCTCTATCTCTGCCTGTTCGCCACCGAAGGTTACGACCTGCGCGCGCTGCTGCGCGGCGAGCACAGCGACCTGGAAATCGGCAACGCCATTGCCCAGGTGTGGCAGGCACGTACCGACAACTATTCCGAGCAGCGAAGCGATCCAGCCGTACGCGCCGCGCGCGCCGAGAGCAAGATCGAGATGTCGTATATCGGCGGCTGATGATTGCACGCGACGACATCACGGGCCTGATCCTGGCCGGCGGCCGCGGCAGCCGGATGGGTGGCACCGACAAGGGCCTGCAGCCGTTCCAGGGCACGCCGATGGTTGAGCACACGCTGCGGCGCCTGTCGCCACAGGCCGGCCCGATGCTGATCAACGCCAACCGCAATCCCGACCGCTATGCGGCCTTTGGCGTCCCGGTCATTGGCGACGTCATTCCTGACTTCGCGGGTCCGCTGGCCGGCATGCTGGCCGGGCTGGCCCATTGCCAGACGCGGTGGATGGTGACGGCGCCCTGCGACACGCCGTTCCTGCCCATCGACCTGGTGGCCCGCCTGGCCGCGGCCATCGCCACAGAGAATGCCGACATCGCCGTGCCAGTGACCGTCGACGCCGACGGCCGCCGCCGTCTGCAGCCGGTGTTCTGCCTGATGCCGGTGACCATCGCCGACGGCCTGCGCGCCTATGTCGAAGCCGGCAACCGCAAGATCGAAAGCTGGATCACGAGCCAGCGGCTGGCGCAGGTCATGTTCGAGGACGCCCTGGCCTTTGCCAACATCAACACGCTCGACGAGCTTCGCCAGCATGAAGCGGACGCCGGCCCGGGCTAGGCGCTAGACTCTCACCCATCTCCTTGATCGCCGGCACGCACCACGTGCCACGACCCAGACTCATGCCTTCGCTGACCTCCGTCATCTCCTGCCAGTCCGACTACGATCCCACGGCCATGCCGGTGGACCAGGCCAATGCCATCATTGCGGACGTCGTGGACCCAGTGCAAGGCATCGAACAACTGGCGATTCGCGCCGCGCTGGACCGCGTGCTGGCATTCGACGTCATCTCTTCCATCGACGTCCCCGCCCACGACAACTCGGCCATGGATGGCTATGCGTTCGCGGGCCAGGCACTGGCACAGGGCGACGGCGACATTGCGCTGGAGGTCATCGGCACCGCCTACGCGGGCAATGCGTTTGGTGGCGAGGCGCAGGCAGGCCAGGCCGTCCGCATCATGACCGGCGCGATCATGCCGGCCGGCTGCGATACGGTGATCCCGCAGGAATTCGTTGAGATCCAGGCTGGCGGCAATTTGATCCGCTTTGCGCCCGACGCCGTGCGTGCCGGCGACAACCGCCGCCTGCGCGGTGAAGACCTGGCGCGCGGGCAAGCGGCATTGCAGGCGGGCCGTATCCTGACGCCGGCCGACCTGGGCATGCTGGCATCGCTGGGCGTGGCCGAAGTGAAGGTGCGGCGGCGCCTGCGGGTGGCATTCTTTTCCACGGGCGACGAACTGCGCTCGATTGGCGAGCCGCTCGATCCCGGCTGCGTGTACGACTCGAACCGCTACACGCTGCACGGCATGCTGAGCCGCCTCAACGTCGACCTGATCGACATGGGCGTGGTACGCGACGAACCCGTAGCCATGGAAGCCGCCTTCCGCAGTGCCTGCGAGAATGCCGACGCGATCATCACGTCCGGTGGCGTATCGGTCGGCGATGCCGACTATACGAAGCAGATCATAGAAAAGCTTGGCGACGTCACGTTCTGGAAGATCGCCATGCGGCCCGGCCGGCCCATGGCCTTCGGTCAGATTTCGTCGAACGGCCACAACGCGATGCTCTTTGGCCTGCCCGGCAATCCCGTGGCGGTGATGGTCACGTTCTACCACTTCGTGCGCGGCGCCCTGCACCGCCTGATGGGTGCCCAGGCCGCGCCACTGACCCGCATCCGCGTGCGTACGACGATGCCAATCCGCAAGAAGCCCGGACGCACCGAATTCCAGCGCGGTATCGTCGCGCCGGACGCCAACGGTGAGCTGGAGGTGCGCCTGACCGGTCAGCAAGGCTCCGGCGTACTGCGGTCGATGAGCGAAGCCAATTGCTTCGTCATCCTGGATCACGATCAGGGGTCGGTGGCCGCTGGCGACACGGTGCAGATCATGCTGTTCGACGGCTTGATCTGATTCCCGAAGGTCAGCTTCAAAAGCTTCGATCCCGACGATGTCCCGCCACGCGGAACATCGTCCGGCGCGTATGAATCGAACGTATTCATGCGCAATGGGTCTCGTACCTTAATGGCACATTTAGTAACCGCAGTCGGGTGTCGTTTTTGTGCTGCACTCTTTGTTCGAAAGCACGGATTGCCGGCGGAAATGCCTCATCCGTCGGTCAGGCAGGCTAGGCGTCGCAGGCACCAATCGCTACACTTGCAGCACGAAAATCCGAACCCCCCCAATATCTTGTCTGTCGTCATGCACCAGGAGATCGCGTACCTCCATCCCGTCAAGACAGCACGTGCACTTGTGCTCGTCTATCTGTGCTTTTCGGTACCAATCGTGGCCATGGGCCTGTTCGTCGCGTTCGTGCGCTACGGCGAGTTGCCGGGCATCGCGGTCGTCACGGCCCTGATTCTCAACGCGCTGATCGGCTTCGGTCTGCTGTGGCTGGGATGCCGCGCCTATAACTGGGTGGCGGAACGCTTCGGCGGCATCGAGGTTCACGTCCGCGAACTGGCTCCAGAAGATCGCAACTGAGTAACCCGCAGGATGGTGCTAGATCAGCCTGTCCTCGTGCTGCCCCGCATTTGTCACGGCGCTCTCGCCAGCTTCATCGGCCGGGGCGGCATCCGCAGTGGATCCGCCCACCGGGCCAGCCGTTCCCAATAGCTGTTCCGCCATCTCGCCCGGCAGCGCTTCCACGTTCCGGAGCTTGCGCTCCATCTGCCGCGTCCGCACTTCCGCCTGCTCGATATTGCGTGCCGCGCGCACCAGCGTGTCGCGCGTCTTTGCCAGGACCTCGCCGAATTTGCCGAATTCGGTCTTCACGGCGCCCAGCACCTCCCACACCTCGCTCGATCGCTTTTCCAGCGCCAGCGTGCGGAATCCCATCTGCAGGCTGTTCAGCAGCGCTGTCAGCGTCGTGGGGCCAGCGACGGTGACCCGGAAATCGCGCTGCAGCAGGTCTGTCAGGCCGGGGCGGCGCAAGACTTCGGCGTAGAGCCCTTCGGTCGGCAGGAACAGGATGGCGAAGTCCGTAGTGGCCGGCGGCGCCAGGTACTTCTCCGCAATCGTCTGCGCCTCGCGGCGCACGGCCACTTCCAGCTCCCGGCTCGCAGTATTGACGCCGTCGACGTCGCCACGCTCCTGCGAATCGATCAGCCGCTCGTACTGTTCCTTGGGAAACTTCGCATCGATGGGCAGCCAAACCGGGCCGCCTTCGACTTCCCGGCCCGGCAGCCGGATAGCAAATTCGACCCGTGCACCGGAATTCCGCACGGTCTCCACATTCTTGCCGTATTGCTCTGGCGTCAGTATCTGCTCCAGCAGCATGGCCAGCTGTACTTCGCCCCACGTGCCGCGCGTCTTCACGTTGGTCAGCACGCGCTTGAGATCCCCTACCCCCTGCGCCAGCATCTGCATTTCGCCCAGGCCACGGTGCACCTGCTCCAGACGGTCGGACACCAGCTTGAACGATTCGCCCAGGCGCTGCTCCAGCGTGGCGTGCAGCTTCTCGTCCACGGTGCGTCGCATTTCCTCGAGCTTGGCCGCGTTGTTGGCTTCGATGTCCTGCAGCTTGCGTTCGAGCGTGGCGCGCACATCGGCCAGCCGGCGCTCGTTCGCCTCGGACATCTGCGCCAGTTGCTGTTGCTGTACCGTGGCGATGCTGGTCAGTTGCGTGGACAGTTGCTGCTGGAAACGCAGCATCTGCTGCCCCGCTTCGCTGCGATTGCCGCGCGCCATCTCGGCCAGCTCGGTGCGCAGTTCGCGCTCCAGACGTTCCAGGCCGCGCGCGGTGTCCTCGCGCACGTCGTCACGCAGATCGCCGAGCATGGGCGACAGGTCGCCGCCATCGTGGCGCGACTGGCGCAACAGCAGGACGGCGAGCAATATCACGGCCGCCACGACGGCAACCAGGGTCAGCAGAGGTACCAGGTCCATGAGAATTTACCGCTCGAAATGCTCAGCGGCGCTTCGGCATGACTTCGGGATTGATCACGGTGGCCGGCTTGCCGGCCTGCGGGCCAGCATCGAGCGCCGCGATCAGGTTGTCGGCTGCCAGGTTGGCCATGGCGCGGCGCGTCTTCTCCGATGCGCTGGCAATGTGCGGCGTCAGCACGACGTTCGCCACGGTCAGCAGGTCGGGATGCACGCTGGGCTCGCCTTCGAATACATCGAGCCCCGCCCCGAAGATCTTGCGGTCGCGCAGCGCTGCAGCCAGCGCGCCGTCGTCGACGATGCCGCCACGCGCCAGGTTGATGAGCGTCGCCGTCGGCTTCATCAGCGCCAGCTCCGGGGCACCGATTGCGTGATGGCTTTCCGGGCTATATGGCAGCACGAGAATCAGGTGATCGGACTGCTTCAGCAGGTCCGCCTTGCTGACGTAGCGCGCATTGAGCGACTGCTCCATATCTGCCGGCAACTGGCTGCGGTTGTGATACAGCACCTGCATGCCGAAGCCAGCCGCACGGCGGGCCAGGCCCTGGCCGATGCGTCCCATGCCCAGGATGCCGAGCGTGCTGCCGTACAGATCCATGCCCACCAGCATGTCGTAGCTCCAGCGCTCCCATTTGCCGGCGCGCAGGTAATGCTCGCTCTCGGTCACGCGGCGCGCGGTGGCCATCAGCAAGGCCCAGCCGAAATCGGCCGTGGTTTCCGTCAGCACATCCGGCGTGTTGGTGGCGACGATGCCCGCCGCAGTCAGCGCCGGGACATCGAGGTTGTTATAGCCCACCGCCATGTTGCAGACGGCCCGCAAGCCCGGCAATGCCGCGATCACGTCGGCATCGATACGATCGGCCGCGTTGGCCAGCACGCCCGCCTTGCCCGCCAGCCGCTGGCGCAGCGCCGTCGCGTCCAGCACAAGGTCGGGCTGGTTGTCATCGACATCGAAGTACTGCGACAGACGCTCGATGACGTCGGGAAAGATCGCGCGGGTGACCAGGACGGAGGGCTTCATGGCAGTCATACGTGGAAGAAAAGGAACGTCATCACCAGGAACAGCGGCACCAGCACGGCGCACGAATACGCCATGTAGCCGAAGAAGCTCGGCATACGCACGCCCCGGCTTTCGGCAATCGCCTTGACCATCAGGTTGGGCGCGTTGCCGATATAGGTATTGGCGCCCATGAACACGGCACCGGCCGAAATGGCGGCCAGGGTCGAGGCATCGCGCGTCATGAGCGTGGTGGCGTCGCCGCCGGCAGTGTTGAAGAACACCAGATACGTCGGCGCGTTATCCAGGAATGACGACAGGATGCCGGTGGCCCAGAAGTACATGCTGTCGATGGGCTGCCCGTTGCTGTCGCTGACCGCATGGATCACGCCCGCGAACGCGCCCGCCGTGCCGGCCTTGAGCATCGCGATGACCGGGATGATGGTCAGGAAGATGCCGGCGAACAGCTTGCCCACTTCGAGCATCGGTTCCCAGTTGAATTCGTTTCCGCTGCGTGCGGAATGCGGCGTGGCCAGCAGCGACACGATCGTGACCGAGACCAGCAGGACATCGCGCACCAGCGCGGGCAGCGGCACCTCGGTGCCCATCACGTCGAACGCAATGCCCGGCTTCCACAGCCCGCTCATCAGCACCAGCCCGACCACCGCCAGCAGCAGCAGGAAGTTGATCTTGCCTTCGAGCTTGATACCCGCCGAATCAGGCGTCGGGTCCTGCGCCATCGGCAACTCCTCTTCCCGCTTGAGGAAGTAGTACCGGTCGACCACGTAGAACAGGACCAGCAGCACCGCCCAGATGAACAGCGTCTCCGGCAGGATATTGCGCAGCGTCCACGTGAATTCCACGCCCTTCAGGAAGCCCAGGAACAGCGGCGGATCGCCCAGCGGCGTCAGCGCGCCGCCGGCATTGGCCACCAGGAAGATGAAGAACACCACCACGTGGGCCACATGCCGCCGGTTGTCGTTGGCGCGCAGCAGCGGACGGATCAACAGCATCGCGGCGCCCGTGGTGCCCATCAGGCTGGCCAGCACCGTGCCCAGCGCCAGGATGCCGGTGTTGAGCTTCGGCGTCGCATGCAGGTTGCCCCGCACGCAAATGCCGCCCGCCACCACATAGAGTGCGGTCAGCAGGACGATGAACGGAACGTATTCGGCCAGCAGCGCATGCACGGTGTTGGCGGCGGCCGCGTGCCAGCCGAACTGCAGCGCGAATGGCACCAGGAACAGCAGGCCCCAGGCTGCGGCGATCTTGCCGTAGTGGTGGTGCCAGAACTTGGGCGCGACAAGCGGGAACAGGGCAATCGACAACAGGATGCCGGCAAACGGCACGCCCCAAACGGGCGACAGCGCGGCGCCATCGAAATCGGCCGCGTGCGCCCAGGCGGGCGAAAGCAGCAGCGTGGCAAGCAAATACTGAGGCAGCAGCGTGGCAACACGTCGCATCGGACAACAATCTCCCTGATCGCAACACACACCCCAAGACAGTCCGGGGCGGCGAGACAGACGAAAAGGCGCACGCGTCCGGTGTGGTTACCAGGGCGTTGGGACGGCAGCACGCGGCGAAGGACTCAGTGTAAAGCAAACCCTTTTGAGAAAGGTCTGAAAATGCACCGACGCGGCCTCACAGTGGGCCGCAGCGCCAAGGCCCGGAGGTGCGGTCAGTCCTGATCGACCAGGATCACATGCACGCGGTACGGGCCATGCGCGCCAAGCACGATCGTCTGCTCGATATCGCCCGTGCGCGACGGACCGCTGATGATGTTCGTGGCACGCGGAAGCTGGCCATGTTCGGCGCGCATGCGCGTGAACGCTTCTTCCAGGTTGGCGACGATGCGCGACACCGGCACCACGGCAATATGGGTTTCCGGCAGCAACGCGGCCGATGCGAACGTATCGGGGCCGGACAGCAGCATCAGCGATCCGGTCTCGGCAATGGCCACGAAGCAACCGGTGATGCCGACCAGATCGCCGTGCTCGCGATCGGCCTGCGGCTCGCGCACCGGCGGGCGGCATTCCACTTCCAGGCCCTGGGCCGCCCACGGCAGCGCATCAAAGCCAGTCCACGCCACCGCGCGACGCACCAGCTTCAGCCCATCCACGTAGTGCAGCACCGCGGCCGGCACGTCCGCCAGCGTAGCCACGCGGTCCACCGTGGACGCCAACTTGCGCGCCTGCACGCTGAACGCTTCGACCAGATCCGCGCCCACCTCCGGCTGCGGCCCCTGCGGGTGGCGGGCCAGGTAGTCGGCCACGGCCTCGCGTTCGCCCTGCGTCACTGCCGCCCCCCTGCCCTGTGCGGCACGGATGCGGGCGAAGATGCGGTCACGGGCGGCGTTCGTTTCCATGGTGATTGACCTGAAGGGTTGCGGGGGCACGGCGATTATAAGAAACCCGCGCCGGTCGGGCGCGTGAATCGATTTAAGCGACGGGCTGAATTTCGAACACCTGCCGCAGGTAAGCAAGGTAGCCGGGGTCGTCGCACATGGTCTTCTCGGGCGTATCGGACAACTTGGCCACCGGCTGGCCGTTGCATCGAACCATCTTGACCACGATCTGCAGCGGTTTGTAGCCCAGGTCGTTCGTCAGGTTCGTACCTACGCCAAAGGCCAGCTTGCAGCGGCCATGAAAGCGCTCGTACAGCTCGATCACCTTGGGAATGTCCAGCGCGTCGCTGAAGATCAGCGTCTTGCTGCGCGGATCCACGCGATTGGCGGCGTAGTGCGCGATCATCCGTTCGCCCCATTCGAACGGGTCGCCCGAGTCGTGCCGCACGCCGTCGAACAGCTTGCAGAAATACAGGTCGAAGTCGCGCAGGAACGCGTCGAATCCATAAGTATCCGACAGCGCGATACCCAGGTCGCCACGATACTCGCGCGCCCAGTTCTCCAGCGCGTACACCTGCGAGTCGCGCAGGCGCGGCCCCAGCGCCTGGCAGGCCTGCAGGTATTCGTGCGCCATCGTGCCAAGCGGCGTCATGCTGTGCGCCCGCGCGAAGTGGACGTTGCTGGTGCCGGCCAGTTGGGGCCCAAGCACCGTGCGCATCGACAGCAGCACCTCTTCCTGCCAGTCGCGCGAGAACCGCCGGCGGGTGCCGTAGTCCGCGATCACGCAATCGGCGTAAGGCGACGATTTCAGCAGCTTCAGCTTGGCCTCCAGCCGCCGGCGCCCCTCGTCCAGATCAGCCTGCGGCTGCGTGCGGCGGAAATAGACCTCGTTGACGATGGCCAGCAGCGGAATCTCGAACAGGATCGTATGCAGCCACGGCCCACGGATCGTGATGTCGATCTCGCCGTTGCCCTGCGCCGACGGCTGCACCACCACGTACTTCTGGTTCAGATGGAACAGCGCGAGAAAGTCGACGAAATCGCTCTTGATGAAGCGCATGCTGCGCAGGTACTCGAGTTCGTCGTCCGAAAACCGCAGGTCGCACAGTTGCCGGATTTCATCGCGAATCTCGTCCACGTACGGCGTCAGGTCGACGCCGGCGTTGCGGCACTTGAACCGGTACTCCACTTGGGCCTGCGGAAAATGGTGCAGCACCACCTGCATCATCGTGAACTTGTACAGGTCGGTGTCGAGCAGGGAACGGATGATCATAGCGAAGCCAAGGCTGGGGGCGCGGCGAAGTCAGGCCATCATGCTAACCGAAAGTCACGCGCCCGATGTGCGCGCCGCCCATGCCATGGCCATGGCATGGCGCCTCACCCGCCATCGAGACTTCGCAGCGCCGGCGGCGCCTGGCGCAGTGGCCGCTGTGACTGCAGGCACCACAGCCGCTGGCCATGGTCGTCGTGGCAGGTCACCAGCGTGGCCTGGGTGCGCGGCACGGCCGCCGGCAGCGGATCGGCGAAATTGCCAGATGCCACCATGATGCGTTCCTGGTAGACGGCCTGTCCCGCGCGGTCGAAGCGCAGGACCTGGATCAGCGCGTCGGGCGGCGGCTGCAGGTCCTTGTCGCAGGGCAGGAAGCCCTCGCGGTTGCAGTTGGCCAGGGCCATGCCGGCGGGTGTGCGCACCACGCTGAAGCTGTCCCAGTCGAACGCGGTCAGCGCGGTCAGCGCCACCGGCTGGTCAGTCCGCGCGCGCCACGCCACCAGGCGCGACACCACGCTGTCGGCCATCTCGCCCGGGCGGGCCGGCGCTGGCTGGGCCATCGCGCCCCCCGCCAGCACTGCGCAAACCACGGCGCCCGCGAGACGCAACGCCCAGGCTGGCCGACATGAGAATGTCCCTTGCAAGATTGCCCCCGATCAGGATGGAAACAGGTCCGACTGCGGTTGGCGAAGCGGCTGCGACAGCACCCGGCACCCCCGAAAAGCCACGCATGACACAGGGGAATAGTAGTCCGTTGATCCGCTTCGCGGCCACGGATTGACCGGAAAAATGGCGCCGCAGGCCGCTTCTGGCCTGAAATGGCACCGGAAGTACATAAAGAAATAAGAAAACTATCTGACCAGGCTATATAGACTGGCTATCCTTGCGAGAAGGCTCAGCTACAATATCGGTCTTTGAAAGGCCTCGGCCCTCGCTCGCCCCAAGTTATACCGATTGACACGCGCGAAGTTTTACGCGCAGCGGGTAACTCGCAAGAGCGTCGGGCAAGAATCCGGCCTTGGACAATATCCCCATCGAAGACCGATCCGTTTTTCTGGAACCGAAATGACTCACGTTGTCACCGAAGCCTGCATCCGTTGCCGTTACACCGACTGCGTTGATGTGTGTCCGGTCGATTGTTTCCGCGAAGGCCCGAACTTCCTGGCCATCGATCCCGACGAATGCATCGACTGCGCCGTGTGCGTGGCCGAGTGCCCGGTGAACGCGATTTATGCCGAGGAAGATGTTCCCGGCGACCAGCAGCAGTTCATCGATCTGAACGCGGACCTGGCCCGCAACTGGCCGTCCATCACCAAGACCAAGGCCCCGCTGGCCGAGGCCGAGGAATGGAAGGACGCCACTGACAAGCTGCAATACCTGCAGCGCTAAGAAGAGTTTGACGCGCAGGCGGCAACAAGCCACGGCCAATCATGCCGGGGTCGCCTGGCCAGTGTCACAGAAAGCCGTCCCCACGCGCTTTCCCGTAATACCGGGCACCTGCCGTGCCCACAACGTATCAGGACGAATATGGACTTGAGCATTCCAAATCCCGTGGCCGACGCGACCCAGCACGCTGGCGGCAATACCGGCGGCCAGCCGCTTGAAATCGACGCGCTGATCGTTGGCGCGGGCCCCGTTGGCCTGTTCCAGGTGTTCGAACTCGGCCTGCTCGAAATCAAGGCCCACGTGATCGACTCGCTCAAGGTGGTGGGTGGTCAGTGCGTGGAGCTGTATCCGGACAAGCCGATCTATGACATTCCGGCCGTGCCCATCTGCACGGGCCAGGAACTGACCGACAACCTGCTCAAGCAGATCGAGCCGTTCTCGCCCACGTTCCACCTGGGCCAGGAAGTCAGCGTCGTGGAGCGCCGCGAAGACGGCCGCTTCTTCGTCGAGACGTCGCTCGGCACCCAGTTCATCACCAAGACCATCTTCATCGCCGCTGGCGTGGGTTCGTTCCAGCCGCGCACGGTCAAGGTGGAAGGCATCGACAAGTTCGAAGGCAAGCAGCTGTTCTACCGCGTAAAGGAACCGGCCCGCTTCCACGGCCGCAACCTGGTCATCGTCGGTGGTGGCGATTCGGCGCTGGACTGGGCGCTGGACCTGCACGGCAAGGCCGAGTCGATCGTGCTGATCCATCGCCGCGACGGCTTCCGCGCCGCACCGGCCTCAGTGGCCAAGATGCGCGACCTGTGCGAACAGATGGAAATGCAATTCATGGTCGGCCAGATTGGCGGC
Organism: Cupriavidus pauculus; assembly: GCF_022179805.1. Taxonomy (GTDB): domain Bacteria; phylum Pseudomonadota; class Gammaproteobacteria; order Burkholderiales; family Burkholderiaceae; genus Cupriavidus; species Cupriavidus pauculus_E. The sequence continues at coordinate 126,237 of NZ_BPUO01000008.1, forward strand.
TATGAAGAGAAAGACGGCGTGCTCACCGAGATCAAGGTGACCGGCGGTGACGGCGTGACCCGCCGCATGCCGGTGGACGACCTGCTGGTGTTCTTCGGCCTGTCGCCGAAGCTGGGCCCGATCGCCGAATGGGGCCTGGACCTGGAGCGCAAGCAGATCAAGGTGGATACCGAGAAGTTCGAGACGAACATCCCGGGCATCTTCGCCGTGGGCGACATCAACACCTACCCCGGCAAGAAGAAGCTGATCCTGTCCGGCTTCCACGAAGCCGCGCTGGCAGCGTTTGGCGCCGCGCCGTACATCTTCCCGGACAAGAAGATCCACATGCAATACACGACGACTTCGCCGAAGCTGCACAAGGTGCTGGGCGTCGAATCGCCGGTGTTCGATTGATCCTTTCGAACCCAATGCAAAAAAGTCGCCCCCGGGCGATTTTTTTGTTTGCATTCCCAAAAAAGCTGGCTATAATGCGGCCTCGCTGTTGAACACGGCAACGCAGCAAAAGGCGGAAACGCCCACTGCAGGCCGGTTTCGAGGCGAACCAGAGTTTTAGCAACAACTTCTGACGAAAACAAAACGTTAAAAAGTTGTTGACGAAACGAAGAGAAGCTGGTTATAATTTCCTTCTCAGCTGTTCCCCGATAGCTCAGTTGGTAGAGCGCCGGACTGTTAATCCGTAGGTCCCTGGTTCGAGCCCAGGTCGGGGAGCCAAAAAATTCAAGGCGAAGGCCGATGCGAAAGCATCGGCCTTTTTCTTTTGGTGGCGCCGGAATACCGCACTCCCCTCCCGGCATTCACACTGCCGACAGCGTCTCGCTTCTCACCTGTTGCCTTCGCGCAAAACTCTCGATTGCAGGTACCCCAGCACATTTTCTGAGGTATCATCTTGGATTGCCCTGAATCGCTTGACTGCTGGCAGGTATACCTGTAAAAGCTTACCGGCGTATTACTTGCGCAATATTCACGGAAACTGGTAGTCGCCAAGTTTTTACCTAGCTAGGAAAATTTGGCCCGTCACCCCTGACACAGGCAGTACGGATTTCGGTCCACAGCAGGTTCTAGGGGGCGCACCGCGGCATTCGCCGTCGCGTGCGATACCACCGTCTCGGAAGGCTCCGGAGCCCCACGTGACATGTTTCCCTCCCTTGAACCCACCGCCCCTGGCGGTATCCCTGAAGGACTGAATTGACTAAGATCGTTCTGAAACCGGGCGAGCCCGTTGAAGTTGCAATGCGTCGTTTCCGTCGCGCCATTCTGCAGACTGGCCTGATCGTGGAACTGAAGAGCCGCACCGCCTACGAAAAGCCGACGACCGAGCGCAAGCGCAAGAAGAAGGCTGCCGAGGCTCGCCTGCGCAAGCGTCTGCGCATGCAAATGCTGCCGAAGAAGCTCTACTGATTCGCGCACTGCCCAAAAAGCCGCCAGCTATCTGGCGGTTTTTTTTCGTCCTGATTCTGGTGGACTCAGGTGCGCGTGGCGATCAACGCGCCAGCACCGATCAGCGTGATGCCCCCGGCCCGCTGCACATTGGCCTGGGCGCGCTGCGAGGTCAGGCGCGTAGCCAGCGAACGCGCCAGCAGCGCGTAGACCATGGCGTTGGCGGTAGCCAGCACCACGAACGTCGGGATCAGCACCACGGCCTGGGGCCAGAAGGCCAGCTTGGCGTCGATGAACTGCGGCACGAACGCCACAAAGAACACGATGCTTTTCGGGTTCAGCGCCGTGACCAGCCAGGCCTTGGCAAAACGCTGGCTACCGCTGCCCGACTGCGACGCCACATCGAGCGATCGGGCACGATTGGCCGTCCGCAGCGCCTGCACCCCCAGGTACACCAGGTAAGCCGCCCCAGCCCACTTCAGGCCCGTGAACAGCGTGGCAGAGGTCGCCAGGACCGCGCCCAGGCCAGCCATCGACAGCGTGAAGGCCGTCAGGTCTCCCGCCGCCACGCCGGCTACGGTGGCATAGGCACTGCGGCCGCGATGCGCCAGTGCATCGCCAATCACCAGCAGGATGGTCGGACCGGGAATGATCAGCAGGACCGCGCTGGTCAGCACGAACGTGATCCAGTGTTCGAAGGACATGTCGTCTCCTTGTCTTTGTCTTCGTCGTTCTCAAACGATCGAGGGTACGCCTGTCCACCCCACTCCGCCACCCCGCCGATACCCTGCAGCAATGGAATTGTCTTGCCTGCGATGCACCAACAATGCGTCACGCGATGGCCTGCATAATGGCGGGTATCGCTTGCAAGGACACTTACCTTGACTGCCATCCTCCAGATGCGCAATGTGCGCAAGCTCTACGGCGACCAGGTCGTCGTGGACAACCTCGATCTCGAAGTGGAACCCGGCCAGTGCTACGGCCTGCTGGGCCCCAACGGCGCCGGCAAGACCACCACGCTGCGCATGCTGCTGGGCCTGACCACGCCAGCCTCCGGCACGCTGATGCTGTGCGGCGAACCGATTCCGCAGCGGGCCCCGCAGGCGCGTATGCGCGTGGGCGTGGTGCCGCAGTTCGACAACCTCGACCCGGACTTCTCGGTCATCGAGAACCTGCGCATCTTCGGCCGTTACTTTGGCCTGTCGTCGGCGCAGATCGCCGAACGGGTGCCCAAGCTGCTGGAATTCGCCCGGCTCGAAAACAAGGCTAATGCCCAGGTGCGCGACCTGTCGGGCGGCATGCGCCGCCGGCTGACCGTGGCGCGTGCGCTGATCAACGATCCCGACCTGCTGGTGATGGACGAGCCCACCACGGGCCTGGACCCTCAGGCACGCCACCTGATCTGGGAGCGGCTCAAGTCGCTGCTGGCCGTGGGCAAGACCATCCTGCTGACCACGCACTTCATGGAAGAGGCGGAGCGGCTCTGCAACCGGCTCTGCGTGATCGACGCAGGCCGCAAGATTGCCGAGGGCAAGCCGCACGAGCTGATCGACCGCGAGATTGGCTGCGACGTGGTGGAAGTCTATGGCGACGAACTGGAGCCGCTGCGCGACACGCTGACGCCACTGGCCGACCGCTGCGAAACGCGCGGCGAGACGCTGTTCTTCTATGTGCGCGAACCCGATGCGCTGCTGGCCGCGTTGCACGGCAAGGGCGGCGTGCGCTATCTGCACCGGCCGGCCAACCTGGAGGACGTGTTCCTCAAGCTGACCGGCCGCGAGATGAGAGACTGAGACCGACATGAGCGAACAGGATCCACGCAATCCCGACGCCGCCGTGACGACAACACCGGCGGCGGACATTCCGCGCCAGCACTATCCCCAGCCGCTGCTGCCGCGCAACGCGCGCAACTGGATGATGGTCTGGTACCGCAACTACATGGTCTGGAAGAAGCTGGCCATACCGTCGATGATCGGCAACCTGGCCGATCCGATGATCTACCTGTTCGGCCTGGGCCTGGGGCTTGGCCTGCTGGTGGGCCAGGTGAATGGCGTGTCGTATATCGCCTTCCTGGCGGCCGGTACCACGGCGTCGAGCGTGATGATGTCGGCCAGCTTCGAGTCGATGTATTCGGCGTTCTCGCGCATGCACGTGCAGCGTACGTGGGAGGCGATCATGCACGCGCCGCTGACGCTGGGCGACGTGGTGCTGGGCGAGGTGCTGTGGGCCACCAGCAAGGCCGTGCTGTCCGGCTCGGCCATCATGCTCGTGGCCGGCCTGCTCGGCTATGCGCAGTTCCCCAGCGCGCTGGCCGCGCTGCCGGTGATCGTACTGGCCGGCATCGCGTTTGCAAGCCTGGCGATGATCGTCACCGCGCTGGCGCCCAGCTACGACTTCTTCATGTTCTACCAGACGCTGGTGATGACGCCGATGCTGTTGCTGTCAGGCGTGTTCTTCCCGCTCGAACAGTTGCCCGAAGGCGCGCGGCAAGCCACCCAGGTGCTGCCCCTGGCGCACGCCGTGGCGTTGATTCGTCCGTTGATGCTGGGGAGACCGGTGGAAAACGCCGCGCTGCACGTGATCGTGCTGGCGGCCTATGCGGCGGTGGCGCTGATGGTGGCGCTGGTGCTGCTGCGCAGGCGGATGCTGCGCTGAGGGAAAGGGTTCCTCCCCCGCCCAGGCGGGAGAAGAACGTCAGCCAACTGTTACTGGCCGAGGCCGCGCAGCAGATCGGCCTTCAGGTCTTCGACCGACTCCAGGCCCACGGCCAGGCGGATCAGACCCTCGGTGATACCGGCAGCGGCCTTCGCTTCCGGGGCCACGCGACCGTGCGTGGTCGTGTACGGATGCGTGATCGTGGTACGTGTGTCGCCAAGGTTGCCGGTGATCGAGCACAGCTTCGTGCTGTCGATCACGCGCCAGGCGTTGGCACGCATCTGCTCGGGCGTGTCGCCCTTCAGCTCGAACGACACGATCGCACCGCCACCGCTTTGCTGGCGGCTGGCCACCTCGTACTGCGGGTGCGACTTCAGCGCCGGATGGAACACGCGATTCACGGCCGGATGCGACTCCAGGAACTGGGCCAGCGTCAGCGCGCTCTGCGAATGGCGCTCCATGCGGATGGCCAGCGTCTCCATGCCCTTGAGCATCACCCATGCGTTGAAGGCCGACAGCGTCGGACCCGCGGTGCGCACGAACGGAAACACCTTGCCCATGATGTAGTCGCGCTTGCCCAGCACGGCGCCACCGAGCACACGTCCCTGTCCGTCGATATGCTTGGTGGCCGAATGCACCACCACATCGGCGCCGAACTTGATCGGCTGCTGCAGGGCGGGCGAGCAGAAGCAGTTGTCGACCACGAACAGCGCGCCCGCGTTGTGCGCGATGTCGCCAATCGCCGCGATGTCCGAGACTTCGGTCAGCGGGTTCGATGGCGTTTCCAGGAAGAACAGCTTCGTATTGGGCTTCACGGCCGCACGCCAGGCCGCCAGGTCGGTGCTGTCGACGTAGGTCGTCTCCACGCCGAACTTGGCCAGGATCGTGTTGAACAGCGTCATCGTCGATCCGAAGATCGAACGCGAGCTGACCAGGTGATCGCCAGCCTGCAGCGACGCCAGCGCCACCGACAGAATGGCGCTCATGCCCGACGCCGTGGCCATGCAGGCCTCGGCGCCTTCCAGCGCGGCCAGGCGCGACTGGAACATCGACACGGTCGGATTGGTGAAGCGCGAATACGTGTAGCCCTCTTCCGAGTTCGCAAAGCGCTCGGCGGCTTCGGCGGCGTTGTCGAAGCAGAAGCTCGAGGTCAGGTACATCGCCTCCGAGTGCTCCATGAACTCGCTGCTACGCAGCGTGCCGGCGCGCACGCCAAGGGTGTCAATGCCGTAGGACTCGGGTTGGAACGGATCGCTCATGCTCGTAGTCGTTATTCGTTGCCGCTCGAACGCTGCAGGTGCAACTGCGAACGCTCGGTTTCCGCGCCGTTGCCGGCATCACGGTCGTCTTCCTGGCCGCGCGATGCTTCCAGGCGATCCAGGTAGGCGTCGTCGATGTCGCCGGTGATGTACTTGCCATCAAAGCACGACGCGTCGAAATCGCGCAGGTTCGGGTTGATGTCGCGCACGGCCTGCTTCATCGCTTCCACGTCCTGGTAGACGAGCTGGTCGGCGCCGATCATGCGCGCCACTTCCTCGTCCGTACGGCCGTGGGCCACCAGTTCGCTGCGCGTGGGCATGTCGATGCCGTACACGTTCGGGAATTTCACGGGCGGCGCGGCCGACGCGAAAATCACCTTCTTGGCGCCGGCGTCACGGGCCATCTGCACGATCTCGAACGACGTGGTGCCGCGCACGATCGAGTCGTCGACGATCAGCACGTTCTTGCCCTTGAACTCCACGCCCATGGCGTTGAGCTTCTGGCGCACCGACTTCTTGCGCACCGCCTGGCCCGGCATGATGAACGTGCGGCCAACGTAGCGGTTCTTGAAGAAGCCTTCGCGATACGGCACGCCCAGCGCATTGGCCACCTGCATGGCGGCCGGACGGCTCGAATCGGGAATCGGCATGACCACGTCGATCTCGCCAGCCGGCACTTCGCGGCGGATCTTCTCGGCCAGGTAGTCGCCCATGCGCAGTCGTGCGTCATAGACGGGCACGCCGTCGATGCACGAGTCCGGACGGGCCAGGTACACGTATTCGAAGATGCAAGGCGTCAGTTGCGGATTGTCGGCGCACTGCTTGCTGTGGAGCTGGCCGTCGAGGTCGACGAAGATCGCTTCGCCGGGTGCCACGTCGCGGTCCATCGTGTAGCCCATGCCTTCCAGTGCCACCGATTCCGACGCAATCAGGTATTCCTTGCCGGTCGGCGTGTCGACGCTGCCGATGCACAGCGGGCGGATGCCGAACGGATCGCGCACTGCCAGCAGGCCATAGCCCGAAATCTGCGCGGTGATGGCGTAGGCGCCCTTCACGCGGCGGTGCATGCCGGCCACGGCCTTGAAAATCGTTTCCGGCGTCAGCGCGTTGCCGCCACTGGCGCGTTGCAGTTCGTCGGCCAGCACGTTCAGCAGCACTTCGGAGTCCGAACGCGTGTTGATGTGGCGACGGTCGCGGCGGAACATCTCTTCGCGCAGCTGATCCGAGTTGGTCAGGTTGCCGTTGTGAGCCAGCATGATGCCGTACGGCGCGTTCACGTAGAACGGCTGGGCCTCTTCCTCGCTCGACGAGCCGGCGGTCGGGTAACGCACCTGGCCGATGCCGGACGTGCCCGGCAGGCCGCGCATGTTGCGCGTGCGGAAGACATCGCGCACCAGGCCGTTGGCCTTGTGCATGTGGAAGGTGCTGCCGTTGGCCGTGGCGATGCCGGCTGCATCCTGTCCGCGGTGTTGCAACAGCAGCAGGCTGTCATAGATCAGTTGGTTGACAGGGCTGGTGGAAACCACGCCGACGATACCGCACATGCCGAACTCCCAGGAAAGGCAAAATAATTCAGGGGCGCCGTTCCGTCATGTACGCGACGGAACCTGCGTTGATACTGCGCCGCGAGCGTCCAACCTTCAAGCGCTCGCGTCTCGATTCATGTCTTTACGTACTTGGCCAGGTCGGGCGGCAACCATTGCCGCAGCTCGTCCATCGCCTGCATCACATACGGGCGCGACACCGCGTCCCGCCAGAATGGCTCGTCCGGCAGCTTCGTGAGCCCCGCTACCACCACGACCAGCATCACGATCAGCACACCCCGCGCCAGCCCGAAAACCAGGCCCAGGCCGCGATCCGCCGGCTTCAGGCCCGTGGTTTCCAGCAACTGGCCCAGGATGGCTCCCGCCAGCGCCGACACGATCCACGTGCCGAAAAACACGGCCAGGAAACCGAGCGCGCTGCGGGTGAGTTCGCCACCGGGCAGTGCTTCCGGCATCCACTTCGCGGCCATGCCGCCAAAGTGATAGGCCAGTACGAACGCCACGACCCAGCCCACCAACGCCAGTACCTCGCGCACCAGGCCACGCAACACGCCAATCAGCGCCGACGCCACCAGGATGAAGGCCACGCCATAGTCAAAGAAAGTAAAAGCCATGCGTGCTACGCCGCTTCCTGTCAGATGGGGGCAAATCGCCGCCCTGCAATCGGAACGTTATCGTCCGGGACGTTACTGCTCCACGATCTTCGAGGTCAGGCCGATCGAGCGCACTTTCTTGTCGGCGGCGTCGACGGCATCGCGGCCGACGAACGGACCCGCGCGCAGCAGGATCCGGTCGCCATCGGCCATGGTCTTCTTTTCCACGTAGGCCGGCACCTTGCTCTCCTTGAGCTTGGCCAGCCAGTTACGGGCGCGCTCCTCCGAGGAGAATGCGCCGATCAGAATCAGGTATTTGGAGTTTGCCGCGGACTTGTCCGCCGGCTTGTCGGCCGGCTTGTCTGCGGGCTTGGCGTCCACGGGCTTGGCCTCGGCCACTTTCGTGTCGGGCTTGGCGTCGGCCTTCGGCTTGTCCGTTGCGGGCGTGTTGACGATCTCCTCGCCGGCGTCCAGCGCGGCGTCGTTGCGGCCGGCATTGGCCGCTGGCGGCAGGGCCTGGGCCTTGCGCGCCTCGACCTTGGGCTTCTGTGCGCCCTGGCCGTTGGCCACGCTCACTGCGACGTCGTCGGATACAGGACGCGGCTTGTGCTCGAACACGATCGGCAGCACGATGACCGCGGCGGCCAGCAGCACGACGGCGCCGATCAGGCGGCGGCGGGCGCGCTGCTTCTGGGGAAAGTCGGGATCGAGGCTGTCATCGCCCAGCCGGTCGGCGTACTCGTCCGCGGACCGGCGGGATGCGCCGGCGCCTGTTTCTGTGCGCGTGCGGCGACCGCGTTCGGGTGCCGGATCAGTGCCCTTGCGGGACGAGAACAGCGAAAGCAGGCCCATAAATGCCCAAAGTGTGGAGTTCGGTGTGATGTCGTTCCGGCCCGGGAGTTCAGCCGGCTTTTCAGTTGGCCTGCGTGGCGCGATATGCCATCACGCCTGCCACGGTATAGAACGATCCGAAGACCAGGATTCTATCATTCTCGGTTGCTCTCTCGATGGCATCGCGATACGCCAGTTCCGGACTCGAGAAGCACGCGGCCGTATTGTCCGGCCCTTCCCGGAAGCCCGTCGTATCGAGCGCCTCGCGCAACTGCGCGGCCGTGGCGGCGCGCTCCGTGGGCAGGTCGCTCAGGCACCAGTGGTCGACCTTGTCGGCCACGTGCTGCAGCACCCCGGCAATATCCTTGTCCGCCATCGCGCCGAACACCGCATAGGTGTAGCGGAAAAACCCCATGTTCTCGAGGTTCTGGCCCAGCGTGGCCGCCGCGTGCGGATTATGCGCCACATCCAGGATCACAGCCGGGCGTCCCGGCATGACCTGGAACCGGCCCGGCAGTTCGACGAACGCCAGCCCGTTGCGCACTTCCTGGGCGCTGACCGGCAGCCGTGGCCGCATGGCCTGCAGTGCTGCCAGGGCCGCCGAGGCGTTCAGCAACTGGTTGGCGCCACGTAGTGCCGGGTAGCCCAGGCCGTTGAGTTTGCGGTCGCGGCCCGTCCAGTCCCATTGCTGGCGTTCCTGGCCCCCTGCGGCCTGATGCCGGAAATCGCGGCCCACGAGCCACAGGTCGGCGCCGATGGCCTCGGCATGGTCGATCACCGATTGCGGCGGCACGGGGTCGCCACAGATCGCCGGAACGTTGGGGCGGAAAATGCCGGCCTTCTCGAAGCCGATCTTCTCGCGCGTATCGCCCAGGTACTGGGTGTGGTCGATGTCGACGCTGGTGATGACCGCGCAGTCCGTATCGATCACGTTCACCGCGTCGAGCCGGCCGCCCAGGCCCACTTCCAGCACGATCGCATCCAGTCCGGCGGCTGCGAACATGTGGATGATCGCCAGCGTCGTGAATTCGAAGTACGTCAGGCTGACCGGGTCGGCAAAGCTGGTCCGGGCGCGCTCCACGGCCTCGAAGTGCGGTAGTAGCTGCGCATCGGTGGCCTGCTCGCCGTTCAGGCGCGCACGCTCGTTGAACGTGATCAGGTGCGGCGACGTATGCAGGCCCACCTTGTAGCCGGCTTCCAGCAGGATGCGTTCGAGCATCGCGCAGGTCGACCCCTTGCCGTTGGTGCCGCCCACCGTGAAGACCACGGCGTCGATGCGCAGACCCAGCGCTTCCTTGACGCGCGTAATGCGCGTCAAACCCATGTCGATGCCCACGGGATGGGCGGTTTCCAGATGTTGAAGCCAGTCGGGGAGGTTATGGAAGATGGGCATGCTTTTCTACGACACGACTAAAAAGAAAATGGCGCGGGTGGTTGCACCCGCGCCATTGTCCTGCAAATCACGCTACCGCGTCAGGCCACCGCGTCGGCCGGCTGCTTCTGCAGCAGTGCCAGCACCTGGGCCAGTTCCGCGCGCAGGCGGCGACGATCGACGATCATGTCGATGGCGCCCTTCTGCAGCAGGAATTCGGCGCGCTGGAAGCCTTCCGGCAGCTTCTCGCGCACGGTCTGCTCGATCACGCGCGGGCCGGCAAAGCCGATCAGCGCCTTGGGCTCGGCAATCACCACGTCGCCCAGGAAGGCGAACGATGCCGACACGCCACCCATGGTCGGGTCGGTCAGCACGCTGATGAACGGCAGCTTGGCGTTGGACAGCTGGTTCAGCATGGCCGTGGTCTTGGCCATCTGCATCAGCGACAACAGGCTTTCCTGCATGCGCGCGCCGCCCGTGGCGGTCACGCAGATGAACGGCACCTTCTGCTCCAGCGCGGCTTGCGCGCCACGCGCGAAGCGCTCGCCCACCACCGAGCCCATCGAACCGCCCATGAACTCGAATTCGAAGCAGGCCACGACCACGGGGATGGTGTGGATCGCGCCACCCACCACCACCATCGCGTCGGTCTCGCCCGTGTCTTCCATGGCGGCCTTGATGCGATCCGGGTACTTTTTCGTGTCCTTGAACTTCAGCGCGTCCACCGGCACGATTTCCTGGCCGATTTCATAGCGGCCTTCGGCGTCCAGCAGCTTGTCCAGCCGCTCGCGCGAGCGGATGCGCATGTGGTGGTCGCACTTCGGGCAGACGTGCAGATTGGCTTCCACGTCGGTGCGGTACAGGGTGGACTCGCACGACGGGCACTTGACCCACAGCCCTTCCGGAATGCCCTTGCGGGTGGAGGGGTCGGTCTGTTGAATCTTGGGAGGCAGGAGTTTATCCAACCAGCTCATGAAAGCTCCTTTCGGATAGCTGCGGCCCGCGCGTCGACGCCCCTTTCTGAGAGGTCGGACACAGGGACGGCAGGGATCAGGTGCGCGAATTTACCACGCCCGGCACGTCTCGCCTAAGCAAAACGCGCCAATTGTGATGCTTGAGACTCAAACAAGCACAATCGGCGCGTTTTTTATCGGCAAGTCGTCACGCGAGCGTCACGCAGAATGCGGCCGGTCAGGCGTCCAGCGCCTGGCGGATATCGGCGATGAATGCTTGCAGCGCCTCGGTGGCCTGTTCGCGCGGGGTGTCTTCCAGCAGTTGCACAAGGCGGCTGCCGATCACCACGGCGTCCGACACACTGCCGATGGCACGTGCCGTCTGCGCGTCGCGGATGCCGAAGCCCACGCCCACGGGCAGGTTGGCGTGCTGCTTGATCAGCGGCAGGCGGGCAGCCACGCTGTCCAGGTCAATCGTGGCCGAGCCGGTCACGCCCTTGAGCGACACGTAGTAGAGGTAACCGCTGGCCACCTTCGCCACAGCGGCGATGCGGTCGTCGGTCGACGTCGGCGCCAGCAGGAAGATCGGATCCATCTGGTTGGCGCGCATCAGCGCCGCAAACGTTTCGCACTCCTCGGGCGGATAGTCCACCACGAGCACGCCGTCCACGCCAGCGGCCGCCGCGGCCTTGGCAAAGGTTTCGTCGCCCATGCGTTCGATCGGATTCGCATAGCCCATCAGCACCACGGGCGTGGTGTCATTGGTCTTGCGGAATTCAGTCACCCACTGCAGCACCTGCGTGAGCGTCACGCCTTGCGCCAGGGCACGCTCGGAAGCGCGCTGGATGACCGGGCCGTCGGCCATCGGGTCGGAGAACGGCACGCCAAGCTCGATCACATCGGCACCACCTGCCACCAGTGCATGCATCAGCGGCACGGTCAGCGCGGGCGCCGGATCGCCGGCGGTAATGAACGGGATCAGGCCCTTCTTCTGCTGCGCGGCCAGTGCCGCGAAAGTCTTCTGGATACGGGACATGTCGTTGGCCATCAGGATCAGATAAGGCGCTGCACCGGCGATGCCTCTTCATTGGCATCGTCGTTGGCAGCCGCCGGAGCGTCTTCGGGAACATCGGGCTGGATCGGCGCGTACACCGGCTGGGCGGCCGTCACGCGCTCGCGCACCAGCGCGGCGTATTGCGGATTCATCTCGAACCCGACAAAGCGCCGGCCGTGGCGCACGCAGGCCACCGCCGTGGTGCCGCTGCCCGTGAACGGGTCCAGCACCACGCCGCCCGGCGGGCAGCTCGACAGCACCATGCGCTCGACGATCTCCAGCGGCTTCTGCGTGGGATGGTCGGCGCGCTCGGGGTCCTGGCGATGGATGCGCGGAACGCTCCACAGGTCCTTGGGGTTGTAGCCCACTTCCAGCCACTTCTTGCCCTCGAAACGCGGACGGCTGCGCGCCTTCTTGGTCTCGGCGTCATACGGAATGCGCACCGGGTCCAGGTCGAAGTAGTAGTCGCGCTGGCGGGCAAAGAAGCCGATGTTGTCGTGCACGGACGAGAACTTGCGCGTGGTGCCGCCCATGCTCGGCACGCGGCGGTCCCAGATGATCTCGTTGATCATCGTCAGCCGCTTCTTGAGCATCACGAACAGCTCGGGCGAGTATTGCCACGTGCAGAACAGGTACAGCGTGCCCTTGGGCGCCAGCTTCGGGATGATCGCGTCCATCCAGCGTTCGGACCATTCCAGGTAGGCGTCGCCGGACAGCAGGTCCGAATCGTTGCCGTAGTCCTTGCCCAGGCCATAGGGCGGGTCGGCGACGATCAGGTCCACCGATCCGTCGGCAATCCGATTGATGCCTTCGAGCGCGTCTTCCTGGAAGAGGCGGACGGCTTCGGTGTCGAGGATGTCGAACGGCGCCGCGGCGCCGCCCTCTTCCACCTTCGACGATGCGGTTTCAGGAGGCAGCACGCGCATCAGAGCTTCAACCCCGCACGTTCGGCCACAGTGTGCATGTCCTTGTCGCCACGGCCGGACAGATTCACCAGCAGCAGCTTGTCGCGCGACAGCGTCGGGGCCAGCTTGCATGCATAGGCGATGGCGTGGCTCGACTCCAGCGCCGGGATGATGCCTTCGATACGGCAGCAATCGTGGAACGCCTTCAGTGCCTCGTCATCGGTGATCGACACGTACTGGGCGCGTCCGATGTCCTTGAGCCATGCATGCTCCGGGCCCACGCCCGGGTAGTCCAGGCCGGCCGATACCGAATGGGTCTCGATGATCTGGCCGTGCTCGTCCTGCAGCAGGTAGGTGCGGTTGCCGTGCAGCACGCCCGGCGAGCCGCCCGTCAGCGACGCCGCGTGACGGCCCGTTTCCAGGCCATCGCCGGCGGCTTCCACGCCGATCAGTTGCACGTCCTTGTGCTCGATATACGGATAGAAGATGCCCATCGCGTTCGATCCACCGCCGATGCAGGCGATCACAGCGTCCGGCTGGCGGCCGGTCAGCTCGGGCATCTGCACCTTCGATTCCTCGCCGATCACGCACTGGAAGTCGCGCACCATCATCGGATACGGATGCGGGCCAGCGACAGTGCCGATGATGTAGAACGTGGATTCGACGTTGGTCACCCAGTCGCGCATGGCTTCATTGAGCGCGTCCTTGAGCGTCTTCGAGCCGCTTTCCACCGGCACCACCGTGGCACCCAGCAGCTTCATGCGGTAGACGTTGGCGGCCTGGCGCTTGATGTCCTCGGCGCCCATGTAGACCACGCATTCCATGCCGAAGCGCGCCGCGATGGTGGCCGTGGCCACGCCGTGCTGGCCGGCGCCGGTCTCGGCGATCACGCGCTTCTTGCCCATGCGCCGGGCCAGCAGCGCCTGGCCGATCACGTTGTTGATCTTGTGCGCGCCGGTGTGGTTCAGGTCTTCGCGCTTCAGGTAGATCTGCGCGCCGCCCAGCACCTCGCTCCAGCGCTGTGCGTGGTAGATCGGCGACGGACGGCCGACGAAGTGTTTCAGCTCGCGCTGGAATTCGGCGTTGAAGTCCGCATCGTGCTGGTAGTGCGCGTAGGCATCGCGCAGTTCGTCCAGCGCGTGAACCAGCGTTTCGGAGACGAAGCTACCGCCATAGGGGCCGAAATGGCCTCGGGAATCGGGCAAGTCGTACATGTCCAGGCTCTCAGGTGGCGTTGGCCGCGCGCGGCACGGCAACAACGCATCAAATTCGGGATCGGGTTGCCGGGGGCCGGCACGGCTCGGGCGGGTCAGGCGGACGACGGGCGCCGGCTCAGTTGCCGGCCTGCCCCGCATCCGCCATCCGCACGGCGCGCACGAACGCGGCAATGCGGGCGTGGTCCTTCACACCCTTGGACGCCTCCACGCCGCTGCTGACATCGACGGCATAGGGGCGCACGCGCTCAATCGCACCAGCGACGTTTTGCGCGTTCAACCCACCACTCAAAACGATGCGAGGTGCGTCGCTGGTGGACAGGCTGGTTGGATTGGGCGGAAGCCATTGAGCGGGAATCAGGGTCCAGTCGAAGACGTGGCCGCCACCGCCGTAGCCTTCCACGAAGGCGTCGAGCAACAGGCCGGCGGCGTCACGGTATTGATCGTCGAATTCTACCAAATCAAGCCCCTGCCGCACACGGGCAGCGCGCATAAACGGCAGCCGGCAACGCCGGGCGATCTCCGTGCATTGCTGGGGCGTCTCATCGCCGTGGAACTGAAGCAACGTCAACGGCACACGCTCGGCCACGTGGGCCACTTCCTCGGCGTCGGCGTTGACGAACAGCCCGGTCACGGTCACGAACGGCGGCACCTGCTCGGCCAGCGCGGCCGCGCGCGCCACATCGACATGACGGGGGCTTGGCCCGTAGAACACCAGGCCGATGGCGTCGGCGCCGGCATCCACGGCCGCGCGCACGTCTTCCTCGCGCGTCAGGCCGCAGATCTTGATGCGTGTACGCGGAGACACAAGGCTGGTATCAGGCGCCATGTTCGGGGCCATCGGCAAACACTCCGTGGAAGAAACTGGCGGACGCGTCCGCGCGGGGAAGCTGGTACGGCTCAGGATACTTCACGTCGACCAGGTACAGGCCGTCGGGCATGAATGTGGGCGCAGCCTTCTGGCGGTTGCGGCCTTCCAGCACTTCGGCCATCCATTGCGCCGGATAACGGCCACGTCCCACGGCCACCAGGCATCCCATCAGGTTGCGCACCATGTGGTGCAGGAAGGCACTGGCGCGAAACCGCAGGAAGACCCAGTTGCCGTCTTCGCGGATCGTCACGTCGTACATGGTCTTGACCGGCGACTTGGCCTGGCACTCGGCGGCGCGGAACGCGGAAAAATCATGCTCGCCCAGCAGGCATGCCGATGCCTCGCGCATCGCTTCGACATCGAGTCGTTTCCCAGGCGGCAGCATCTGGTAGCCGGCACGGCAGTGGAGCATCGGCACACGATGCGGCCCGGTGTAAAGCGCGTAGTAGTACATGCGCTCGTAGGCCAGAAAGCGTGCGTGGAAATTCTGGTCGACCGGCTCGGCCCACTGCAGCGCGATGGACGGCGGCAGGAACGCGTTGACGCCGCGCACCCACGAGAACTTGTCGCGGTCGAGTTCGGTATCGAGATGGATCACCTGGCCCAGCGCATGCACGCCGGTGTCGGTCCGCCCCGCCACCGTGGTCAGCAGGCGTGTCCCGGCAAAGCGCTCGATGGCGTCTTCCAGGTAGTCCTGTACGGTATTGCGGTGAGGCTGCGACTGCCAGCCGGAGAAGGCCGAGCCGTCGTAGTGAAGTCCGATGGCGATGCGATTCATGAGTGTGGCGATGCCCAAAAACAAAATGCGCCGGAAGGGACGCTTCCGGCGCATCGCTTCGGGCTACCGCACGCCGTGTCACCGGCGTGCCGCAAACCCCGCATCATACCGGCCTTTGGGTCGAAACCCGCGGGCCATGCCGCTTCAGGCCACCTCGCGCAGCAGCGTGCGGGCCTCGGTCTGCAGCGGGTCGTCCGACTGCTCCACCACTTCCTGCAGCAGTTCGCGGGCACCTTCCTTGTCACCGATCTCGATGTAGGCGCGTGCCAGGTCGATCTTGATCTGCATGTCGCGGCTGCCGTCCATGCCGGTGGCCGACAGCGTGCTGGCGGAGACACCGTGCGTGGAATCGCCCAGGCCTTCCGACGTCACGCGGGTCAGGTCGATCGGCTCGACCAGGCGGCCGTTCTGCAGCATCGTCGGCGCGGGCAGCGGCACGGTCGATTCCGTCAGCGACGGTGCATCGAACGTGGCCACCGGTGCCGGCTCGGCCACGGCGCCTGCCTCCGGCTTCGCGGCGTTCAGGTCCAGCGACAGGCTGGACATGTCGAACTCCAGCGGACGCGAGCGCGTCGGGGTGTCGAGCGCCGGCACTTCGGCCAGGTGACGATCGGACGCATCCGACGGCAGATCCAGGCCGTCATCGTGACGCGCGTCCAGAACGTCGTCGAGACGTGCCACCGGCACTGCCAGGTCGTCGTTACCGAATACCAGCGAGGCCAACTCCGGTGCCACGATGGGCTCCCCCGGCGCTGGCGCCGGGAAGGCGTCCAGCGGCAGGGCCAGGTCCGGCATGGCCGATACCGGGGCTGCCTGCTGCGTCGAATGAGCGGGATCCTGCGTCCGCCATTGGTCAGCAACCGGCGTGGTCGTATCGGCTTCCGCCACGACTTCCGGCGCCACCGACAGGTACAGCGCATTGCTCGGGTCCAGCTTGCGACCCATTTCCGCGACCTGTTGCCAGTCCGCGCCTTGTCCGCCTACCTGGGCGAACATTTCTTCTGCGATCACTCGGAAACCTTCCACATCCTGACGAGTGTTGTAAATCTCCAGCAGCTTCAGGCGAATGGCCTGACGCTCCGGATTCTGTTGCAACGCTTCGCGCAGGATTTCCTCGGCCTGCACGTCGCGTCCGTACGCGATGTACACCTCAGCCTCGGCAATGGGGTCTACTTCCGTTGCCTCGTGCGAGTTGTTGCCGATGCGGAAGTCGGCGCCGAACACGCTGTGCTGCGACGTGTCGACGCTTTGGCCACCAGCGGTGCCGAACAGGGAATGTCCGCCCGCCATGACCGTGCTTTCCTGAGACAGGATGCTGTCACCGAAACCGGTGCTTTCGCTCGCCTTCTGCTTCTGGCGGCGGCGATAGTACGCATATCCGCCAAGCAACGCAACCAGCACACCCGCGCCGGGCAGCAGCATCGGGTTGCCAAGCAGCTCGTCGATGAACGACGGCTGGGGCACCGGCTGGATGACAGGCGGCTTTTTCTTGGCGACGGCCGGGGCCGAAGCAGCGGCTTGCGGAGCCGATGCGGCGGCGGCAGACGTTGCAGCAGCGGGCTCGGAAGCCGGGGCTGCAGCCGTGGCGGCCGGTGCCGGTTCCGGCGTGGCCGTGCTCGGCGCCTCGGCCTTGGCCGGCTCGGCCGGGACCACGGTCGGGGCAGGCGCCGCGGCGGCGTCCGCCGGCTTGCCAGCCGCCGGAGCCGGAGCCGCTGCCGCAGCAGCGGTGGCTGCAGCGGCAGCCGGTGCGGCGGCCTTGGCCGCCTGGCTGCTCTGGTTAAGCTTTGCGATCTCCGCGTTCTTCAGCTCCATCAGGCGCTGCATGTCGGAGATGTTCTTCTCGAGATCGGATACGCGCGACTCGGCGTCCTTCAGCTTGCGCTGGCTGGCCACCTCGGCTTCCGCCTTGGCTTGCGCGCCCTTGTCGGCCTTCGAGAGCTTCAGTTCGTCGCGCGGACCGGCGTTCGGCACGGTCGTGTCCTGCACGCGCGCCGTCACGTTGCCCGATTGCTCGCGGCCCGTGCCCGCATCCACCGACTTCGCGGCGGCGGCAGCGGCCAGGCGACTGCGATAGCTGTCGAAGCCTTGCGTATGGGCCACGACTTCGCGGCGCGCATCACGCGGGCTGACCGATTGCGCCTGCTGGGCGCTCGGCACCTTCAGCACGGCACCCGACTTGATCCGGTTGATATTGCCGCCGATGAAGGCATTGGGATTGTTGCGATACAGCGCCAGCAGCATCTGCTCCAGCGACACCGAATCCGCGCCCTGGGCAGCATCGCCGGCGATGGAATACAGGGTATCGCCACGCTGCACGGTGTAGGCGCCATTGGCGGCCACGCCATCGGTAACCGGGGCCGGCGCGGCGGCACGGCGCGGCTGACGAGGGGCTGGAGCCGGCGTCGGTGCGATGCCAGGTGCGGCGGCAACCGGGGCCGGCGCGGGTGCCGTGGCCGGCGACGCGTCGGGCGTGGCGGCCTGCACGATGGTGGTGGGCGAGAATGCCTGGTTCGACGGCTTGGCGCCAGCCGGATCCAGCAGGAACGTATAGGCTCGCGTGACCTTGCCGCTGGACCAGCTCATGTCGACCAGGATGTCGACGAACGGTTCGCTGAGCGGCTGGTTGGAACGCACGGTAGCCACGTAGCTGCCGTTCGCACGCTTCTGCACCTCGAGCCTGACGCTGGAAATGGCCGACAGATAGGTCAGCCCTGCACGTGAATAGGCGGCGGGCGGCGCCAGCTTGACAGCCAGGCTGTCAGCTTCTTCAGGCGTCACCCCAGTGATATCGATTTCAGCCTGGAGCGGCTGCCCCAGGTTGGATTGAACCCTCAATTGCCCGAACCCCGCGGCGTACGCGGCAGGCTGCGCAAGCAGCAGACCGAGTGCCGTAAAGGCCAGCGTTGACCAGCGCTGACGGACATTAGGCGCATCTTTCCGGCGATGTAGGCTCACACTCACCTCGTGCTCCATTTATGGTTTTAGTAGCAAAAGTTAACCCGAATCCCAACAAATGGCTGGCTGGCGGGCTCGAAACCGGTCTGGCTTGCCGCCAGTCCTGGTACTCGCCCAATGTCGCTGCCGTCCACTCAAATGCACGGCGGCGATGACCCCGTGGCCAAGCGCATGCCGGCGTATTGTGACGCAAGCCCGTGAAAAAAAGCGCTCCACATGCGACAACGCCGCGCTGATGCGCGGCGTTGCTCGGAAAGCGGCCTATTCTGTTGCCTCCCCGCAACGAAAGCAGCGAGGCAAACCGGGGCTCAAGCCTCGATCAGAATGCGCAGCATACGCCGCAGCGGTTCGGCGGCGCCCCACAGCAGCTGGTCGCCCACCGTGAAGGCCGACAGGTACTCACCGCCCATCTGCATCTTGCGCAGACGGCCAACCGGAATGGTCAGCGTGCCCGTCACGGCGGCCGGCGTCAGGTCCTTCATGCTGGCCTCACGCGTATTCGGCACTACCTTGGCCCACTCGTTGTTGGCAGCCAGCATGCCCTCGATCTCGTCGAGCGGCACGTCGCGGCGCAGCTTGATAGTGAGCGCTTGCGAATGGCAGCGCATGGCGCCGATCCGCACGCACAGGCCGTCCACTGCGATCGGGCTGGCGCCGGTGGCACCCACGAAGCCTTCGCCCCGGCCCAGGATCTTGTTGGTCTCGGCGCCGCCCTTCCATTCTTCCTTGGAAACGCCGTTGCCCAGGTCCTTGTCGATCCACGGAATCAGGTTGCCGGCCAGCGGCACGCCAAACTGCTTGGTTTCGTCAGCCGACAGGCCGTGCTGCGTGGCCAGGATCTGGCGGTCGATCTCCAAGATGGCCGAAGCGGGATTGTCCAGCAACGGCTTGACCGCGGCGTTCAGCGTGCCGAACTGCGTCAGCAGCTCGCGCATATGCTGTGCACCGCCGCCCGACGCGGCCTGGTAGGTCATCGAGGTCATCCACTCGATCAGGTCGTGCTGGAACAGGCCACCCAGGCCCATCATCATGCAGCTGACCGTGCAGTTACCGCCGATGAAGTTCTTCACGCCCTTGGACAGCGCGTCCTTGATCACGCCGAGGTTCACCGGGTCGAGGACGATGATGGCGTCGTCCTTCATGCGCAGCGACGAAGCCGCGTCGATCCAGTAGCCATTCCAGCCCGCAGCACGCAGGCGCGGGAACACATCGTTCGTGTAATCGCCGCCCTGGGCGGTGAGCACCACGTCGCACTTCTTCAGCGCGTCGATGTCGTTCGCATCTTTCAGCGTGGTTTCGTTCTTGGCCATGGCCGGGGCCTTGCCGCCAGCGTTGGACGTGCTGAAGAAAACGGGCTCGATATGGTCGAAATCACGCTCTTCCTGCATGCGCTGCATCAGGACGCTGCCGACCATTCCTCGCCAACCGACGAGACCTACAATCATGACTTACCTCGATGTGATGTGAACTTCCCCGCCATTTTCCTCGCCCGGCGTGGCTGCGCGGGGAAGACGGGCAGGCACGACGAACGATCTAGGGGATCGTTTTGGTAATGGTTTTAATCGTCGTTGCGGTCAGGCCGCGCGCACCCATGCCAATCGCGCCGCCGGTAGCGGTGCGAGTCGTGCAAGCAGTCAGGAGGGACTGGTGGATACGGGCCATGACGGGAGAGTCTACACGAATTTGCGGCAACGCCGCAGGCGGAATTACGGCGTTTTGTAGCTCGCCACCACCTTGACTCCCCTCTCCCGCACGCGGGAGAGGGGTTTGGGGGTGAGGGAAATGGGCATCAAATTGCGTTTTCGCATCTTGAAGCGCCCGGCCCTCACCCCCGGCCCCTCTCCCGCGTTGCGGGAGAGGGAGCAAACCGGCAGCGATGGCGGATTACAGCGCGGCCAGCACGGCTTCGCCCATTTCCTTCGTGCCAACCTGCTTGCAGCCCGGCGTCAGGATGTCGCCGGTGCGGTAGCCCTGGGCCAGCACCTTCTTGACGGCGGTCTCGATGCGGTCGGCCTGCTCGGCGCGGTTCAGCGAGTAGCGCAGCATCATCGCCGCCGACAGGATGGTGGCCAGCGGATTGGCCACGCCCTTGCCGGCGATGTCCGGTGCCGAGCCGTGCGACGGTTCGTACAGGCCCTTGTTGTTGGCATCCAGCGAAGCCGACGGCAGCATGCCGATCGAGCCCGTCAGCATGGCGGCCTCGTCCGACAGGATGTCGCCGAACATGTTGCCGGTGACGATCACGTCGAAGCTCTTCGGCGCCTTCACCAGTTGCATCGCGGCGTTGTCCACGTACATGTGCGACAGCTCGACGTCCGGATATTCCTTGCTGACATCGATCACGATGTCCTTCCAGAACTGGAACGTCTCCAGCACATTGGCCTTGTCCACGCTGCACAGCTTCTTGCCGCGCTTGGCCGCGGCCTGGAACGCCACGTGGGCGATGCGGCGGATTTCCGGCTCGCTGTAGCGCATCGTGTCGAAGCCTTCGCGGGCGCCCTTGAACAGGCCGTCCGGCGCCTCGCGCACGCCGCGCGGCTGGCCGAAGTAGATGTCGCCGTTCAGTTCGCGCACGATCAGGATGTCCAGGCCGGCCACCAGTTCGGGCTTCAGGCTCGACGCACCGGTCAGTTCCGGATAGCAGATCGCCGGACGGAAGTTGGCGAACAGCTGCAGGTGCTTGCGCAGGCCCAGGATGGCCTGCTCGGGGCGCAGCGGGCGCTCCAGGCTGTCGTACTTCCAGTCACCCACGGCGCCGAACAGGATGGCGTCGGCTTCCTTGGCCAGCTTCAGCGTGTTCTCCGGCAGCGGGTGGCCTTCGGCTTCGTAGCCGGCGCCGCCCACGGGCGCGGTTTCCATCTCGAACTTTTCGTCGAGCGCGTTGAGCACCTTGACGGCCTCGGCAATGATCTCGGGGCCGATGCCGTCGCCCGGCAGGACTGCAATCTTCATGTTTCTTCCTGGTAGGTTGTTATCCGGTCCGCTTCAGCCAACCACGCGGTTGCCAAGCCACGGCATCTTCGTCAGGCGCTCGGCCTCGTAAGCCTTGATCTTGTCGTTGTGGCGCAGCGTCAGGCCGATATCGTCGAAACCGTTCAGCATGCAGTACTTGCGGAACGGGGCGATGTCGAACGAATAGCTGTCGCCGCCCGGCGTGACCACCACCTGGCGATCGAGGTCGATCGTCAGCTGGTAGCCCGGGAACGCGTTGGTCTCGTTGAACAGGTGGTCCACCTGCAGTTCGCTGAGCGCCACCGGCAGCAGGCCGTTCTTGTAGCAGTTGTTGAAGAAGATGTCGGCGAAGCTCGGCGCGATCACGGCGCGGAAGCCGTATTGCGTCAGCGCCCACGGTGCGTGCTCGCGCGAGCTGCCGCAGCCGAAGTTGTTGCGCGCCAGCAGGATCGATGCGCCCTGGTAGCGCGACTGGTTCAGCACGAAGTCCGGGTTCAGCGGACGGCGGCTGTTGTCCTGGCCCGGCTGGCCTACGTCCTTGTAGCGCCACTCGTCGAACAGGTTCGGACCAAAGCCCGTGCGCTTGATCGACTTCAGGAACTGCTTCGGGATGATCGCGTCGGTATCGACGTTCTCGCGATCGAGCGGCGCCACAAGGCCGCTGTGTACTGTGAACTTGTCCATGATGTGTCCTTACTTCCGGGCGGCGTTCTCGAGGGCCTGCCCGGCAGCCTGCGTGTCCTTGCCAAAGCCGGCAATCGTGTTGCAGCCAGCCAGTTGCAGCATGCCCAGGCATGCCAGCAGCGTGATCACGATCTTTTTCATGTTCTCTCTTTTCGAAAGTCGTGGTTGACCAGTTGACCCGTCCCGGCTATCAGCCGAGTTTGCGGATGTCGACGAAATGCCCTTCGATCGCGGCCGCGGCGGCCATGGCCGGGCTTACCAGGTGCGTACGGCCACCGGCGCCCTGACGGCCCTCGAAGTTGCGGTTCGACGTGGACGCGCAGCGCTCGCCCGGTTCCAGGCGGTCGGCGTTCATCGCCAGGCACATCGAGCAGCCCGGCTCGCGCCATTCGAAACCAGCCGCCTTGAACACCTTGTCCAGCCCTTCCTGCTCGGCCTGCGCCTTGACCAGCCCCGAACCCGGCACGACCATCGCCAGCTTCACGTTGGACGCCACCTTGCGGCCCAGCTTCTGCACCACCCAGGCTGCCGCGCGCATGTCTTCGATACGGCTGTTCGTGCACGACCCGATGAACACCTTGTCGATGTTGATCGACTCCATCGGCATGTTCGGCTGCAGGTTCATGTACTCCAGCGCGCGCTCCATGGCGTTGCGCTTGTTCGCGTCCTTTTCCTTTTCGGGGTCCGGCACGCGGTCTTCGATGCTGACGACCATCTCGGGCGACGTGCCCCAGGTCACTTGCGGGCGGATATCCTCGGCACGCAGCTCCACCACCTTGTCGAAGTGGGCGCCAGCGTCGGAATGCAGCGTGCGCCAGTAGGCGGCAGCCTGCTCCAGCTCCACGCCCTGCGGCGCGAATGGACGGTTCTTCACGTATTCCAGCGTCACGTCGTCCACGGCCACCAGCCCGGCGCGCGCGCCGGCTTCGATCGCCATGTTGCAGACGGTCATGCGGCCTTCCATCGTCAGGTCGCGGATGGCCGAACCAGCGAATTCCATCGTGTAGCCCGTGCCGCCGGCCGTGCCGATCTTGCCGATGATGGCCAGCACGATGTCCTTGGCGGTGCAGCCGCGCGGCAGCTTGCCTTCCACCTTGATCAGCATGTTCTTGGCCTTCTTGCCAAGCAGCGTCTGAGTGGCCAGCACGTGTTCCACTTCGGAAGTGCCGATGCCGTGCGCCAGCGCGCCGAACGCGCCGTGCGTGCTGGTGTGCGAGTCGCCGCAGACCACGGTCATGCCGGGCAACGTGGCGCCCTGCTCCGGCCCGATCACGTGCACGATGCCCTGGCGGTGATCGTTCATCTTGAACTGCGTGATGCCGTAGGCGTCGCAGTTGGCGTCCAGCGTATCGACCTGCAGCTTCGAGATCGGATCGGCAATGCCTTGCGTGCGGTCGGTGGTCGGCACGTTGTGATCGGACACCGCCAGGTTCGCGCTGATGCGCCATACCGGACGCTCCGCCAGCTTCAGGCCCTCGAAGGCCTGCGGGCTGGTTACTTCGTGCAGCAGATGACGGTCGATGTAGAGCAGCGTGGTGCCGTCTTCCTCGACGTGGACAGTGTGGTCATCCCAGAGTTTGTCGTAGAGCGTCTTGGCCATGATGCGGGGGGGCAGACCGTCCGTTCGTACCCGATGGACACGAACGACGCGAATCCGCGCGTTGTTTGCAGGGGAATTTGTTTTCCGGATGCCGTCGCGGGCAAGCAGGCTATTTTGCTGCTTTTCCGGCGGAGCCGGTGATTGCTTGACATCGCAATCGATTATGCCACGCAGGCCCGCCGCCGATGGGCAGCCCGCACCGCCCGGGCGGCGGTCATTGGCGAAAGGGGGATTTCGTGGATGGCGAAGGGGCTTTGGATGCCCCCTTGGCGGGAAGCTCCCCTCTCCCACGCCGTGGGAGAGGGGTTGGGGGTGAGGGTCGGCGGTTCTGCTTGCCGACGAATGGCAATTTGGACCGCTTGCCCTCTCCCCCTACCCCTCTCCCGCGCGCGGGAGAGGGGAGCGCATATCGGCGCTACGTGGTCGGTATCAACCGCCCAGGTACGCCGCGCGGATGCGGTCGTTGGCCAGCAGGTTGGCGCCGGTGTCCGCCAGCACCACCTTGCCGGTTTCCAGCACGTAGCCACGGTCGGCCACCTGCAGCGCCTTGTTGGCGTTCTGCTCCACCAGGAACACCGTCACGCCTTCCTCGCGGATCGTGCGGATGATGTCGAAGATCTGCGCGATGATCAGCGGCGCCAGGCCGAGCGTGGGCTCGTCCAGCAGCAGCAGGCGGGGCTTGCTCATCAGCGCCCGGCCGATGGCCAGCATCTGCTGTTCGCCACCGCTCATGGTGCCGGCACGCTGGCTGGCGCGCTGGTTCAGGCGCGGGAACAGCTTGAACACGTGCTCGATGCCCGCCTCGATCTCATGACGGCTGGAGAAGAACCCACCCATCTTGAGGTTTTCGAGCACGGTCAGGCTCGGGAACACGCGGCGTCCTTCCGGCGAAATGGCCATGCCCAGGCGCATGATCTCGTGCGTGTTCCGGCGCGTGATGTCCTGGCCCTCGAACAGCACGCGGCCGCTGGAGGCGCGCGGCGTGCCGCACACGGTCATCATCAGCGTCGTCTTGCCGGCCCCGTTGCTGCCGATCAGGGTGACGATCTCCCCCTTGTTGACCTCGATCGACACCCCCGACAGGGCCTCGACGGCGCCGTAGTGGGTATGGACGTTTTCCAGCTTAAGCATCAGTCCTCTCCCAGGTAGGCCTTGATCACGCGCGGGTCGTTGCGCACTTCCTCGGGCTTTCCGATCATGATCGGCTTGCCATGCTCCATCACGAGGATGCGGTCCGACACGCCCATCACCAGGCTCATGTCGTGCTCGATCAGCAGCACCGAGATGTTGAACTCGCGGCGCAGGCGGTCGATCAGTTGCTGCAGTTCGATCTTTTCCTGCGGGTTCAGGCCCGCCGCCGGCTCGTCCAGCATCAGCAGGCGCGGCTTGGTGATCATGCAGCGCGCGATCTCCAGCCGGCGCTGGTGGCCGTAAGACAACGTGCCAGCCTCGCGGTTGGCCACGGCGGTCAGGCCCATGCGCTCCAGCCACTCGGCCGCGCGGCCCAGCGCCTCGCGCTCGGCGCGGCGGTAGGCGGGCGTCGCCAGCAGGCCGTGCAGCAGCCCGGCCTTGACCTGCCGATGCTGCGCGACCATCAGGTTTTCCACGACGGTCAGTTGCTTGAACAGGCGAATGTTCTGGAACGTGCGGACCAGTCCGTGCCGCGCCACCACGTGGCTGGGCTTGCGGGCGATCGAATGGCCGTCCAGCATCACCTCGCCGGCGGTGGGCTTGTAGAAGCCGCCCACGCAGTTGAACACGGTGGTCTTGCCGGCGCCGTTGGGGCCGATGATGGCGAAGACCTCGTCGCGACGCACATCGAACTCGATGCCGTCCACGGCCAGCAGACCGCCAAAGCGCATCTGCAGGCCCGATACTTTCAGCATTTCAGTGCTCATCGCGGCAGCTCCACGTGGGGACGGCTAGCGGGCAGCAGGCCCTGCGGACGCCACATCATCATCAACACCATCACCAGGCCGAAGATCAGCATGCGGTATTCGGCAAAGTCGCGCGCCACCTCGGGCAGGATCGTCAGCAGGATCGCGGCCAGGATCACGCCCAGTTGCGAGCCCATGCCGCCCAGCACCACCACGGCCAGGATCAGCGCCGATTCGATGAACGTGAATGACTCCGGATTGACCAGGCCCTGGCGCGCGGCAAAGAACGCACCGGCCAGGCCGGCGAACGATGCGCCCAGCGTGAACGCGGACAGCTTGATGCGCGTGGGATTCAGACCCAGCGAGCGGCAGGCGATCTCGTCTTCGCGCAGCGCCTCCCAGGCGCGGCCCATCGGCATGCGGATCAGCCGGCTGGTCACGAACAGCGTGAAGCCCACCAGCACCAGCGCCAGCAGGTACAGCCACATCACCATGTGCTGGCCGGTGTACGGAATGCCGATCAGGTCATGGAACGTCTGCGCACCTTCCACGCTGGCGCTGCGTGCCATCTCGATGCCGAACACCGTCGGCTTCGGAATGCCCGACACGCCGTCCGGTCCGCCGGTCAGGCTGGTCAGGTTGTTCAGCAGCAGGCGGATGATTTCGCCAAAGCCCAGCGTCACGATGGCCAGGTAGTCGCCGCGCAGGCGCAGCACCGGAAAACCCAGGACGAAGCCGAACGTTGCCGCCAGGCCCGCCGACAGCGGCAGGCATTCCCAGAACGTCAGGCCGAAGTACTGGTTCAGCAGCGCGTAGGTATAGCCACCCACGGCGTAGAAGCCCACGTAGCCCAGGTCGAGCAGGCCGGCATAGCCCACCACGATATTGAGGCCCAGGCCCAGGATCACGTAGATCAGTGCCAGCGTGGCCACGTCCACCGCGCCGCGCGAGCCGAAGAACGGGAACACCAGCCCCACGGCCAGCAGTACCCAGACCGCCACGCGCTGGTGCTTTGCGCCCATGGCGGGCAGCGAGGGCAGCGTCACGGCGCTACGCGCGCGCAGCAGGAACGGCTTGCAGAGCTGGAACAGGAACACCAGGCCCACGGCAATCCACACCGGCCGCCAGTGCGGCTCCAGCACCACCTTATAGCCGTCGAGCTTGAGCTGCAGGCCCAGCACTGGCACGGTCAGGATGGCCGTCAGGATGGCGGCGGTCACCGCGTTCTTCAGCGTGTCGGATACCGACGCCTGCGGGACGGACGCCCGCGAAATCGAAGTCGCTTGAGTCATGTCGTCCTCCCCTTACACCTTTTCCACATCGGGCTTCCCAAGCAGCCCGGTGGGACGGAACAACAGCACCAGCACCAGCAGGCCGAATGCCACCACGTCCTTGTATTCGGCCGGCATGTAGCCCGATGCGAACGTCTCGGCCAGGCCCAGCAGCACGCCACCGAGCATCGCGCCCGGAATGCTGCCAATACCGCCCAGCACCGCGGCCGTGAACGCCTTGATGCCGGCAATGAAACCGATGAAGGGATTGAGCTTGCCGATGGTGAGCCCGATCAGCACGCCGCCCACGGCGGCCAGCATGGCGCCGAGCACGAACGTGAACGAGATCACGCGGTTCGTATCGATGCCCAGCAGGTTGGCCATGCGCATGTCCTCCGCGCAGGCGCGGCAGGCGCGGCCCATGCGGGAATGGCCGATGAACAGCGTCAGCGCAATCATCAGCACCAGCGTCACGCCGACGATCAACAGGCGCGAATACGGCACGGTCACCGTGAAGTCGCTGCCCATCTGGAATTCGATGGCACCCGAGATCAGCAGCGGCACGGACACGTCACGCGCGCCCTGCCCGATCTGGACATAGTTTTGCAGGAAGATCGACATGCCGATGGCCGAGATCAGCGGCACCAGTCGCGGCCCGCCGCGCAGCGGGCGATACGCCACGCGCTCGACGGCATAGCCATAGCAGCCGGTCACGGCCACGGACACCAGCAGCGCGGCGCCCAGCACCAGCGGCAGCGGATAGCCGGCCTGCGCGCCAATGGCGGTCAACGTGACCAAGCCCACGTAGGCGCCGATCATGTAGATCTCGCCGTGGGCGAAGTTGATCATGCCGATGATGCCGTAGACCATCGTGTAGCCGATGGCGATCAGCGCATAGATCGCACCCAGCGTCAGGCCGTTGACCAGCTGCTGGGTGAACTGTGGAAGGAATTCGTTCATGCGGGGGACCTTGTGGATCGGGAAGTCCGATGCGCGATGCCGGCCGCCCTTATGTGGCGACTAACCGACATCGAACCGATACCAAAACGCCCCGCAAGCCGGATCGGCAGCGGGGCGTTTCGCCAGGATGGCGCCGGGTTTAGTTGGCGGCGGTCTTCGTGGCGTCCTTGTGCCACGTGTAGACGACGAACTTGAACGACTTCAGGTCGCCCTTGGCGTCGTATTCGACCTTGCCGATCGGCGTGGTGAATGCGTTCTTGTGCATGTACGCAGCCACCTTGGTCGGATCCGTGCTCTTGGCACCGGCGATGGCGTCGCCGATGATCTTCACGGCGGCGTACGCGGGCATCTGGAACGGACCGTTGGCGTCACGCTTCTTGTCGGCGAAAGCCTTCACCAGACCAGCGTTGGCCGGATCGGCCGAGAAGTCGGCCGGCAGCGTCACGAGCATGCCTTCCGAAGCCGGGCCGGCAATGGCGGTCACGTCCTTGTTGCCCACGCCTTCGGGGCCCATGAACGTGGCCTTCACGCCCTGCTCGCGCGCCTGGCGCAGCAGCAGGCCCATTTCCGGGTGGTAGCCGCCGAAGTACACGAAGTCCACGCCCTGCGACTTCAGCTTGGTGATCACGGCCGAGTAGTCCGAATCGCCGGCGTTGATGCCTTCGAACACTGCCACCGGAATCTTGGCGGCTTCCAGGTCCTTCTTCACCGAGCTGGCGATGCCCTGGCCGTACGACTGCTTGTCGTGCAGCACGGCAACCTTCTTCGGCTTGACCTTGCCAATGATGTACTGGGCAGCGGCCGGGCCTTGCTGGTCGTCACGCCCGATGGTGCGGAAGATGAAGTTGCGCTTCTTCGTTTCGGTCAGTTGCGGCGCGGTAGCCGACGGCGTGACCATCACGACGCCTTCGTTCTCGTAGATATCCGATGCCGGAATGGTCGAACCCGAGCACACGTGACCGATCACGTAGTGGATGCCCTGGCTGACGACCTTGTTGGCCACGGCCACGGCCTGCTTCGGCTCGCAGGCATCGTCCATCAGCACGGCTTCGAACTTGTTGCCGTTGGCGCCGCCTGCCGCATTGATCTGTTCGATCGCGGTCAGGGCACCGGCCTTGACCATGTCGCCGTACTGGGCAACCGAGCCGCTCATGGGGCCGGCAATGGCGATCTTGATGGTTTCGGCGTTGGCCGAGCTAAAGGCAGCGAGACCGGCAGTGGCAAGCACGGCGGCCATGGCAGTAGACGTGAGACGGGACAGCGTCATCAGGAGCTCCTCGATTATGTATTGGGTCATTCCGGGCAGAGTCGGCATGACCGGCGCAATCGAACAACACCCGCGAGGAAGAGGCGCCGCCTGACGTGGCGAACGGTACGGCCCAATGCGGAAGACGGGCCTGCGATGAAGACAGTGAAGCGAATGCGGGGCCCGGCATGTGTCGGCGTCCGCACATCGAAAGATGCCACGGCCACCTTAGTTCGGAAAGACAACGTTGATGCGTTCTCTATTGCGCAAGCGCTTCGCCTGCCCCGCTTCTCCAACACGGCTGGCCGGAAGGGTGGCCCGGCTGCCGGTCGGCAAAGCAGCCCGCATTATAGGGGGAAAGTTGCACCCTGATGAAGCGAACTTGATCCCCATTGAGGAAAACCCGACAACTTATGCCACCAGTTGCAACCTTCCAACGGCAGGAAGCATCACCGAAATGCGGTTTCACAACAGTTGTGCATGGCCGACCCTGCCCCAGGGGTTGCTCCCGCCCCCGACCTGCGGTCACCCAATAAAAACGCCCCGGCATGCCGGGGCGTTCTTCACTGCAAGGTGATGCGTATGGCGGCTTAGCGCTTGGCCATGTCCGGCACGTCGCGGGCGGCGTTGCCGTTGAACAGCTGGCGCGGGCGGCCGATCTTGTATTCCGGATCGGTGATCATCTCTTCCCACTGCGAGATCCAGCCCGGCGTACGTGCCAGGGCGAAGATGCAGGTGAACAGCGAGGTCGGGATGCCCAGTGCGCGCTGCACGATACCCGAGTAGAAGTCCACGTTCGGGTACAGCTTGCGGCTCACGAAGTACTCGTCTTCCAGCGCGATCTTTTCCAGTTCCATGGCCAGCTTGAACAGCGGGTCGTTGTGCAGGCCCAGTTCGTTCAGCACTTCATGGCAGGTCTCGCGCATCAGCTTGGCGCGCGGATCGTAGTTCTTGTACACGCGGTGGCCAAAGCCCATCAGGCGCACGCCCGAGTTCTTGTCCTTGACCTGCTTGATGAACTCGTTGATGTTGTCGACGCTGCCGATTTCTTCCAGCATCTTCAGCGCGGCTTCGTTCGCGCCGCCGTGGGCCGGACCCCACAGGCAGGCCACGCCGGCGGCGATGGCTGCGAACGGGTTCGTGCCCGACGAACCGGCCAGGCGAACCGTCGACGTCGACGCGTTCTGCTCGTGGTCGGCGTGCAGGATGAAGATGCGGTCCAGTGCGCGTTCCAGCACCGGGTTCACGGTGTACGGTGCGCACGGCGTGCCGAACATCATGCGCATGAAGTTGCCCGAGTACGACAGGTCGTTCTGCGGGTACACATACGGCTGGCCGATGTTGTACTTGTACGCCATGGCGACCAGGGTCGGCATCTTGGCGATCAGGCGAATGGCCGAGATCTCGCGCTGGTGCGGATCGTCGATGTCCATTGCGTCGTGGTAGAACGCGCTCATCGCACCAACCAGGCCCGTCAGCACGGCCATCGGGTGGGCGTCGCGGCGGAAACCGCGCAGGAAGAATTGCAGTTGCTCGTGAACCATCGTGTGGTTCATCACCGAGTTCACAAACTCTTCCTTCTGCTTGGCGTTGGGCAGTTCGCCCTTCAGCAGCAGGTAGCAGGTCTCGAGGTGATCGCACTTTTGCGCGAGTTGTTCGATCGGGAAGCCGCGATACAGCAGCTCGCCCTTGTCACCGTCGATGTAGGTGATCTTCGAGTTGCACGAAGCGGTCGACATGAACCCCGGGTCATAGGTGAACTTGCCGGTTTGACCGTACAGCTTGCGAATGTCGATCACATCCGGGCCAACGGTGCCCTGGTAGATCGGCAGCTCAACGCTGGGGGAACCATCGGAAAACGATAGCGTGGCTTTCACATCGGACGGCGTCATGTCGGTTCCTTCAAATACTGTGAATAATAGTGTTGACCAAACTCAGACCGAACGCAGCAGGCTGAGTACCCGTTGCATCGGGGGCGTGTCGAGCTCACCGTCCAGCTCCTTGCGTACAAGCAGCAGGTCCATCAACTCGTTGTCGCTAAGCTCGAACAGCTCGCTCAGCGATGCCACGTCCTCATCGGACAGGCTCTCCTCGTAACGGTTGAAGAAACGTTCGACGATGATGTCGTTCTCCAGGAGGCCGCGGCGGGCGCGCCAGCGAAGACGGGCACGCTTGTGCGGGTCGGCCTGATGGGAGAAAGTGGTGGAAAGACTCATGGTCAGCCTTCTTTGACCGGCGCCCAGCCCGACTTGATATCGCATCGGGCTGACGCGCCGCTTACATCAACTACAACAACTACAAGCTCTGCAGACTGCCTGTCTGCGCAGCGTGTGACGCGCCACGCAGAAGGCAGTTTATACCGGCCAATTAAACAGCGCGGCGAACCATCAGTTCCTTGATCTTGCCAATCGCCTTCGTCGGATTGAGGCCCTTCGGGCACACGTCGACGCAGTTCATGATGCTGTGGCAGCGGAACAGGCGGTACGGGTCGTTCAGGTTGTCCAGACGCTCGTTCGTAGCCTGGTCGCGGCTGTCCGCGATGAAGCGGTAGGCTTGCAGCAGGCCGGCGGGGCCGACGAACTTGTCCGGATTCCACCAGAACGACGGGCACGACGTGGAGCAGCTTGCGCACAGAATGCACTCGTACAGGCCGTCCAGCTCGTCACGTTCCTGCGGCGACTGCAGACGCTCCTTCTCGGGCGGCGGCTCATCGTTGATCAGGAACGGCTTGATCGAGTTGTACTGCTTGAAGAAGTTCGTCATGTCGACGATCAGGTCGCGCACCACCGGCAGGCCGGGCAGCGGACGCAGCACGATGCGGTCCGGCAGCTCGCGCATGTTCGTCAGGCAGGCCAAGCCGTTCTTGCCGTTGATGTTCATCGCGTCCGAACCGCACACGCCTTCGCGGCACGAACGGCGGAACGAGATCGTCTCGTCCAGCTTCTTCAGCTTGACCAGTGCGTCCAGCAGCATGCGCTCGTGACCGTCGAGCTCAACCTCGTACGTCTGCATGCGGGGGGCTGCGTCCTTGTCCGGATCGTAGCGGTAGACTTCAAAAATACGCTTCATTTCTGTGGGTCCTGTTTTTTCTGGCGCCGCTTAGAACGTACGGGCCTTCGGCGGAACCGATTCCACCGTCAGCGGTTGCATCTTCACCGGCTTGTAGTCCAGGCGGTTGCCTTCGCTGTAGAACAGCGAGTGCTTGAGCCAGTTGTCGTCGTCGCGGTTCGGGAAATCGCTGTGTGCGTGGGCACCGCGCGATTCCTTGCGAGCTGCAGCCGAAATCATCGTTGCCTTGGCCACTTCGACCAGGTTGGCCACTTCCAGGGCTTCCACCAGTGCGGTGTTGAAGACCTTGGACTTGTCCTTCAGGTGGATGTTGTCGGCACGCTCGGCCACTTCCAGGATGCGCTCGACACCTTCGTCCATCAGCTTCTGCGTACGGAACACGCCGGCATGCGACTGCATGTTGCGGCGGATGTCGTTGGCCACGTCCTGCGTGTACTCGCCCGAGCTCGTTGCCTGCAGCTTGGCCAGACGGGCCATGGCGCGGTCAGCGGCGTCGGCCGGCAGCGGCTTGTGTTCCTTCTGCTTGCTGGCGTTGGCGACGATGTGGTTGCCGGCCGCACGGCCGAACACCACCAGATCCAGCAGCGAGTTCGTGCCCAGGCGGTTGGCGCCGTGCACCGACACGCACGAGCATTCGCCGATTGCGTAGAAACCGTTCACGACTTCGTTCGGGTTGCCGTTCTTCGGCACCACGACCTGACCGTGGAAGTTCGTCGGAATGCCACCCATCTGGTAGTGGATGGTCGGCACGACGGGGATCGGTTCCTTGATCGCGTCGACGTTGGCGAACTTCATGCCGATTTCGCGGATCGACGGCAGACGCTTCATGATGGTCTCGGCACCGACGTGAGTCAGGTCGAGCAGCACGTAGTCGCCGTTCGGGCCGCAACCACGGCCTTCCTTGATTTCCTGGTCCATCGAGCGCGACACGAAGTCACGCGGCGCCAGATCCTTCAGCGTCGGGGCATAACGCTCCATGAAGCGCTCGCCATCCTTGTTACGCAGGATGCCGCCTTCGCCACGCACGCCTTCCGTGATCAGCACGCCCGCGCCGGCCACGCCGGTCGGGTGGAACTGCCAGAATTCCATGTCTTCCAGCGGCACGCCAGCGCGCGCTGCCATGCCCAGGCCGTCACCGGTGTTGATGAAGGCGTTGGTGGAAGCCGCGTAGATCCGGCCGGCACCGCCGGTCGCGAACAGCGTGGTCTTGGCTTCGAGGATATAGACTTCGCCGGTTTCCATTTCCAGCGCGGTCACGCCCAGCACGTCGCCTTCTTCGTCACGAATCAGGTCCAGTGCCATCCACTCCACGAAGAAGTGGGTCTTGGCGCGCACGTTGCGCTGGTACAGCGTGTGCAGCAGCGCGTGGCCGGTACGGTCAGCCGCGGCGCAGGCACGCTGCACGGGCTTTTCACCGTAGTTGGCCGTGTGGCCGCCGAACGGGCGCTGGTAGATCGTGCCATCGGCGTTACGGTCGAACGGCATGCCGAAGTGTTCGAGCTCGTACACGACGTTGGGGGCTTCACGGCACATGAACTCGATGGCGTCCTGGTCACCCAGCCAATCAGAGCCCTTGATGGTGTCGTAGAAGTGGTAGTGCCAGTTGTCCTCGCTCATATTGCCGAGCGAGGCACCGATACCGCCCTGCGCCGCCACGGTGTGCGAGCGGGTCGGGAACACCTTCGACAGCACGGCCACGCTCAGGCCGGCTTCCGCGAGCTGGAGGGATGCGCGCATCCCAGCGCCGCCCGCCCCGACGATGACCACGTCAAATTTACGACGCGGCAATCCAGTCTTGACTGCGACCATTTATTACACCCTCCAGAGAATCTGAGCAGCGTAGCCCGCACAACCGACGAGCCACAGAATCGTAAGAACTTGCAGCACGAGGCGCACGGCCATCGGCTTTACGTAGTCCATCCAGATGTCGCGAATGCCGATCCAGGCGTGAAACAGCAGCGACAGGATAGTCAGGAACGTCAGGAGCTTCATCCATTGGTTGGCGAAGAGACCCGACCAGCCTTCGTACGAAGGATTGCCGAAGGCGAGATACACCACGGCGAGCACCACGGTGAACACCACCATGACGACTGCGGTAACGCGTTGCGCAAGCCAGTCCTTCAGACCGTAGTGCGCACCGACGACAAGACGCTTGGGACCAATATTGTTATTTGCCACGTGACTCTCCTCAGAACAGGCCGAAAAGCTTCAGCCCGAAAGCCAGGGTGAGCAGCAGGCTGACGACCAGCACGGCCTTGGCCGACGTGGCCGAGGCGGGCTTCGAGACGCCGACGTGAACGTCCAGCAGCAGGAAGCGGATGCCAGCGCAGAAGTGATGCAGATAGCCCCAGATCAGGGCCAGGATCACCAGCTTGACAAAACCGTTGGACAGTAGGGCCGAAAACTTCGCGAAGCTCAGTTCGGAGGTAACGCTCTGTTCGAACAGGTACAGAACGAAAGGAAGGAGGATGAACATCATGGCACCGCTTACGCGATGCAGGATGGATACCTTGCCGGCCCAGGGCAACCGGTAGCGCGAGATTTGCGCGATACCGATGTTCCGGAACTCCGGCCTGGCTTTGTTGGCGGCTTCAGCCATGCGAGACCCCATTTGCGGTGAAAAGAAAACTGCAAAAGAACGACACTGCCATTACCCCCGATTGCATTGGCGCTTCACAGCGGTTACCGTGAATGCACCGAACTGCATCAAATGTGTGGGTCCACTGGATGCAAATGGATGCAGGGGAGCAAATCGGCGTGATTTTAGCGCCTTTGTTGCGCGGCGCACCAATAATTTTCGACTATCGCGCACCAACCCGGCATGCCCGACAATCGCACGCGACAACGCGTGCACCAACTCCACGCCGAAATATCCAGCCATTGCATTCACGAATGACAATGGTCGGCGCACGTCCCATTTACGCAAGACAATAGTCAGCGTACTGGACAGACTTTCCATGGTCATGGCACGTCAGCTCAGATCATTCTGATAGTAGTGCCGCGTCGTGACATACAACGCGCGCCGGACTTCCACGGGACGGTCGCCATAGGTGAACGACACACGTTCCACCGACAGCAACGGCGACCCGGGCGCCACCGACAACAACTCGGCAGCCGTATTATCGGCAGCCACGGCCCGAATCTTTTCCGTGGCGCGAATCATCCGCGTACCGAACTCGGCCTCGAAGAGCGCATACATCGGGCCCTTCCACTCGGTAAGCTTCTCGGCCGTCAGGCCCTTGAAGTTGGCGCCCAGCAGCCAGATCTCGTCCAGCACCGTGGCTTCATTGGAAAACGTCAGTACCCGGCGGATCTGCACGACACTGTCGCCGGTACGGATATCGAGCAGCCTGGCAATTTCGGCCGGCGCCCGCAGCCGCTTGCATTCGAGCACGCGGCTGGCGCCGTAATGGGGTTCACCCTCGTCGGGTACCAGGCGGAGGAAGCGGAACTTGACCACATCCTCGTGATGGGTTGTCACGAACGTGCCCTTGCCCTGCCGGCGGGCCACCAGGTTGTCGGCGGCAAGCTCGTCGATGGCCTTGCGGACCGTGCCCTGGCTGACCTTGTAGCGCGCAGCCAGGTCCATCTCGCTCGGGATCATGTCGCCCGGTTTCCACTCGCCGGTCTGCAGGCTCTGCATGATGAGGGCCTTGATCTGCTGGTAGAGCGGACTGAAAGTGGGCGACGGCGCGGCGGCGGGATTCGCGGACGGCTGCGTCCCGGCGCCGTTCTGGGGCGCACCAGGCTCCGGCGTGCCATTGGGGGCAGACGCGGACGGGGACGTAGGCAGGGATGACATAGGCCGGATTCAACCACAAAAGCGAGAATCGCGTCCAGCGCGCTATGAAATGTCTTATGTCTTATATAAGACATATGAATTGACATCAATGAGGGCTCACCCTACACTCGCGCAGGTCCGCGCCGCCGCCCCCGCCAGGTCTCTCCCGGGCTACCCTGCCCTCCTTTTTTGAAACCTTCCGGATGCGACGCACCACGCAGCAGTAGTAGACTTACGCCTTGTCGTCCACGACGCCTGCCCACGGCCCGCGCGCTCCTTGTCGCCGGCCAGACGCAAGTGCGCGGGCTCCCGGCGGATGCCCGCCTGCCCCGTGGCGATACGCGAACCAGCACCCGGTGATGCGCCGGCCCGTTCCAGCCCCTGGACGGCCAGCTCCACCGACCGGTTACCCCCTCTTTTCGTTTGGAGACTTACTCATGGCTAAAGCCCCAATGCGCGTCGCAGTCACCGGCGCCGCTGGCCAGATCGGCTATTCCCTGCTGTTCCGCATCGCCAACGGCGACATGCTCGGCAAAGACCAGCCGGTCATCCTCCAACTGCTCGACCTCCCGCAAGCCCAGGCCGCCGTCAAGGGCGTGGTGATGGAACTGGAAGACTGCGCGTTCCCGCTGCTGGCTGGCGTGGTCATCACCGACGACCCCAAGGTTGCCTTCAAGGACGCCGACGTCGCCCTGCTGGTGGGTGCCCGTCCGCGTAGCAAGGGCATGGAGCGCAAGGACCTGCTCGAAGCCAACGCCCAGATCTTCACGGTGCAGGGCAAGGCCCTGGACGAAGTGGCCAGCCGCGACGTGAAGGTGCTGGTGGTGGGCAACCCGGCCAACACCAACGCCTACATCGCCATGAAGAGCGCGCCGAGCCTGAAGCGCGAGAACTTCACCGCCATGCTGCGCCTGGACCACAACCGTGCCCTGTCGCAAATCGCCGCCAAGACCGGCAAGCCGGTGGCATCGATCGAGAAGATGTTCGTGTGGGGCAACCACAGCCCGACGATGTACGCCGACTACCGCTACGCCACCGTCGACGGCAAGAGCGTCAAGGACATGATCAACGATCCGGTGTGGAACAACGACGTGTTCCTGCCGACCGTTGGCAAGCGCGGCGCCGCCATCATCGAGGCACGTGGCCTGTCGTCGGCTGCTTCGGCTGCCAACGCCGCCATCGACCACGTGCACGACTGGGTGCTGGGTTCGAACGGCAAGGTCGTCACGATGGGCATCCCGTCGAACGGCGAATACGGCATTCCGAAGGACGTCATGTTCGGCTACCCGGTGACCACGGCCAACGGCAAGTACGAAATCGTGCAAGGCCTGGAAATCGACGCCTACAGCCAGGAAAAGATCAACATCACGCTCAAGGAACTGGAAGAAGAGCGTGCCGGCGTGCAACACCTGCTGGGCTGATCTTTTTTAGAGCTTCCCGCTCATGAAACCGGGGTCCGCATCGATCGAAAAATCGGCGCGGACCCCGGTTTTGCATTGGGCGACAGTTTTGTCTTCACAATAACCCCCCGTTCCAGACGTATATCAACGTGCATCCATCCGAGGTCTTGTTCCAGGGCGAAGCCATTCCGGTCCAGTTGCCGGTCTGCGATCACTATGCGGGCAGCGAAAAGCTCATGCGCAAGTCGCTTGCCCTGCAGCAAGCGCTTGGCCCCGTGTTCGACATTACGTTCGACTGCGAGGACGGCGCCGCCGTTGGCCTGGAGCGCGAGCACGCCCTGCTCTGCGCCCAGTTGATCAACAGCGCCGACAACGCCCACAACCGCGTGGGCGTGCGCATCCATGATCCGGCCCACCCGAGCTGGCGCGAAGATGTGGACGTACTCGTGTCCGCCGCCGGCGCCCGGCTGGCCTACGTCGTGGTGCCCAAGGTCACCGACGTGGTCGAGGTGGCCCGCGTCACCGACCATGTCAATCAAGTCGCGCGCGCGGCCGGCATTGCCCGGCACATCCCAATTCATGTGCTTATAGAGACACATTCAGCACTGGAACAGGTGTTCGAGATTGCGTCGCTGGTGCAGGTGGAATGCTTGAGCTTCGGGCTGATGGACTTTGTCTCGGCTCACCACGGCGCCATTCCGGGCGATGCCATGCGCTCGCCGGGACAGTTCGAGCACCCGCTGATCCGCCGCGCGATGCTGGAGATTTCCGCGGCCTGCCATCGTCACGGCAAGGTCCCGTCGCACAACGTCAGCACCGACGTCCAGCAACCCGAGCGCGCTGGCGCCGATGCGCTGCGGGCCCGCGCGGAATTTGGCTACCTGCGCAAATGGAGCATCCACCCGGGACAGATCGAGCCGATCGTGGCGGCGTTCCGGCCTAGCGACGGCGAGATCGGCGCTGCCAGCCAGATCCTGCTGGCAGCCCACGAAAACAACTGGGCGCCGATTCGCCATGACGGCCAGTTGCACGACCGCGCCAGCTATCGCTACTACTGGTCACTGTTGCAACGTGCCCACGCCACGGGCACCCGGCTGCCGCCGCCCGTTGTCGATTTGTTCTTCGAGTGAAGCCAATTTCATGCGATCACACGCGAAAACTGCTCTTTCTTGCCGTCAAGTGCCCGATGGCAAACCATCCGCGCGCGATTGTGTAACCAATGTCTGACGGGCTTCGCCCTGTCAGACAAATCGTAGAGAATAGCGGCGGAAAGTTGCCGAGGCGCTACGTGATACACCTTGAAGCGCCGCCGGACTGTTCACCACAACGAGCCCCCTTGACTACCCAAGCAATCCGGAAGGAACCCACATGAAACAACTCGTGCTGGCTGCCTGCATTGGCGCCCTGACCCTGACCTCCGCTGGCGCCGCGCTGGCCCAGGA
The DNA here is from genome assembly GCF_022179805.1 of Cupriavidus pauculus. Lineage (GTDB taxonomy): Bacteria > Pseudomonadota > Gammaproteobacteria > Burkholderiales > Burkholderiaceae > Cupriavidus > Cupriavidus pauculus_E. The sequence goes on from NZ_BPUO01000008.1 coordinate 164,880, forward strand.
GCCCGCCAAGAAGCCGGCAGCCACCAAGAAGGCGCCCGCCAAGAAGACGAGCACCAAGGCTGCCGCCGCCGCCCCCGCCGTCGTGCCGGCTGGTGAGAAGTGGCAGTGCGAACTGGGCCACGCCATCTGGATCAGCGGCAACATGCTGCGCGACGAAGTGATTACCGTGCATTGGGACGGCCGCAACTACCGCCTGCCGCGCCAGAGCACCGTCACCGGCGCCGACCGCTACTTCGACCAGGCCTCGGGTCTGGACCTGGTTGTGATCCCGAGCAAGGCCATGCTGTTCAACAAGAACCTGGGCCAGCGCCTGGCCGATGAATGCCAGAGCGCCGACATGCAGGCCGGCGGTTCGGCCCCGACGCAAGCCGGCGCCCTGCGCGCACCGGTGGCCACGCCGCTGCTGATGGCACCGGCCCAACCCGCCGCTGACGCCCAGCCTGCTGCACAAGCGGCGCCGAAGCAGTAAAGTCTCACCTGCCTCATATCCGCGCGGCGTGTTTGTCCTGGCCGCGCGGGCATCGGCTGTACCGAATCGTTGTAACGGTGCGCGTCCGGGCTACTGCCGGCCGCGCCGCAAGCATGGCGGCGGAACCCTTCCGCGCACCGGGGTCTGAAGAACAAGTATCCAGAAGCAGAGTCCCGCGTCATCCCTCGATTGGAGTCAGGCAATGCCCCACAATCTCAATAAAACCCTCCAGGAATTCAAACTCGCCACGGGCGGCTCCGGCCAGTACTACTCGCTGCCTCAACTGGGCCGCGCGCTGGGCGTGAAGATCGAGCGCCTGCCCATTTCCATCCGCCTCGTCCTCGAATCCGTGCTGCGCAATTGCGACGGCAAGAAGGTCACCGAGGAACACGTCCGCCAACTCGCCAACTGGAAGCCCACCGCCGACCGCGTGGACGAAATTCCGTTCGTGGTGGCGCGCGTGGTGCTGCAGGACTTCACGGGCGTTCCGCTGCTGGCCGACCTGGCCGCCATGCGCAACGTGGCCGAGAAGATGGGCAAGAACCCCAAGAAGATCGAGCCGCTGGTGCCGGTGGACCTGGTGGTCGACCACTCCGTGCAGATCGACCACTTCCGCGAGAAGAAGGCGCTGGACCTGAACATGCAACTGGAATTCCAGCGCAACAACGAGCGCTACCAGTTCATGAAGTGGGGCATGCAGGCGTTCGACACGTTCGGCGTGGTGCAACCGGGCTTCGGCATCGTGCACCAGGTGAACCTGGAATACCTGGCCCGCGGCGTCCATAACAAGGGCGGCGTCTACTATCCGGACACGCTGGTCGGCACCGATTCGCACACCACGATGATCAACGGCATCGGCGTGGTGGGCTGGGGCGTGGGCGGCATCGAGGCTGAAGCCGGCATGCTGGGCCAGCCCGTGTACTTCCTGACCCCTGACGTGGTGGGCGTGGAACTGAAGGGCCGCCTGCGCGAAGGCGTGACCGCTACCGACCTGGTGCTGACGATCACTGAAATGCTGCGCCGCGAGAAGGTGGTGGGCAAGTTCGTCGAGTTCTTCGGCGAAGGCACCGCCAGCCTGACCACGCCGGACCGCGCCACCATCGGCAACATGGCGCCCGAGTACGGCGCCACCATGGGCTTCTTCCCGGTGGACGAGAAGACCATCGACTACTTCCGTGGCACGGGCCGCACCGACGAGGAAATCGCCGCGTTCGAGGGCTACTTCCGCGCGCAGGAAATGTTTGGCGTGCCGGGTGCTGGCGACATCGACTACACCAAGACGCTGACGCTGGACCTGGGCACCGTGGCACCGTCGCTGGCGGGCCCCAAGCGTCCGCAGGACCGCATCGAGATCGGCAACGTCAAGAGCACGTTCGCGTCGCTGTTCTCGAAGCCCGTGGCCGAGAACGGCTTCAACAAGGATGCCGCCGACCTGAACCGCGAATTCGTCAACGCCGACGGCGTGAAGGTGAAGAGCGGCGATGTGCTGATTGCAGCCATCACGTCGTGCACGAACACGTCGAACCCGAGCGTGCTGCTGGCCGCCGGCCTGCTGGCCAAGAAGGCCGTGGAAGCCGGCCTGAACGTGGCGCCGCACATCAAGACGTCGCTGGCCCCGGGCAGCCGCGTGGTGACCGAGTACCTGACCGCCACCGGCCTGCTGCCCTACCTGGAAAAGCTGGGCTTCGGCGTGACGGCCTACGGCTGCACCACCTGTATCGGCAACGCGGGCGACCTGACGCCGGCACTCAACGAAGCGATCGTCGACAACGACATCGTGGCGGCCGCCGTGCTGTCGGGCAACCGCAACTTCGAGGCGCGCATCCACCCGAACATCCGCGCCAACTTCCTGGCTTCGCCGCCGCTGGTGGTGGCCTACGCCATCGCCGGCAACGTGACGCGCGACCTGATGACCGAGCCGGTGGGCAAGGGCAAGGGCGGACGCGACATCTGGCTGGGCGACATCTGGCCGACGTCGGAAGAAATCCAGGCCCTGCTGAAGTTCGCGCTGGACGCCAAGACGTTCAAGGGCAACTACGAGCAGGTGAAGAAGCCGAGCAAGCTCTGGGCGAACATCAAGGGCACCAAGGGCCAGGTGTACGACTGGCCCAAGTCGACCTACATCGCCGAGCCGCCGTTCTTCGAGGACTTCACGCTGGAGCCGAGCAACGAGGCCGTGACCGTCCGTGGCGCCCGCGCGCTGGGCGTTTTTGGCGATTCCGTGACGACCGACCACATCTCGCCGGCCGGTTCGATCAAGGACACGTCGCCGGCAGGCAAGTACCTGCTGTCGCACGGCGTGCTCAAGGCCGACTTCAACAGCTACGGTTCGCGTCGCGGCAACCATGAGGTGATGATGCGCGGCACGTTTGCCAACGTGCGCATCAAGAACCTGATGATTCCGCCGAAGGCGGACGGTTCGCGCGTGGAAGGCGGCATCACGCTGCACCAGCCGACCGGCGACGAGATGTCGATCTACGACGCCGCCATGAAGTACATCGCCGAAGGCACGCCGACCATGGTGTTCGGCGGCGAAGAGTACGGCACCGGATCGTCGCGCGACTGGGCGGCCAAGGGCACGCAGCTGCTGGGCGTGAAGGCCGTGATCGCACGCAGCTTCGAGCGGATCCACCGTTCCAACCTGGTAGGCATGGGCGTGCTGCCGCTGCAGTTCAAGGGCAGCGACAGCGTGCAGTCGCTGGGCATCATCGGCAACGAGACCTTCGACGTGGAAGGCATCGAAGGCGACCTGAAGCCGCAGCAGGACGTGGTGCTGGTCATCCACCGCAGCAATGGCGACACGCAACGCGTGCCGGTGCTGCTGCGCATCGATACGCCGATCGAGGTGGACTACTACAACCACGGCGGCATCCTGCCGTTTGTGCTGCGTCAACTGCTGGTGGCGTAAGAATCGCTCGTAGTGCTGCCCTCTCCCGCTCGGGGAGGGGGCCTGGGGAGAGGACCGGAGGCGTGTCGAACGCCACCCCCTCTCCCCTTTTCATTCCGGCGCCCGGTTCGGGGTAATCCCCACCCAGCCCCGTAAGTTCCGCGCAAGACTCCGCTGCCAGACTGGTCAGCACGCATCCTGAGCGTTGCCTATACCTACAGACTGGAGACAAACCATGGCCAAGATCCTGATCGCATTCGTCGTCATTGCCGGCGCGGCGCTGTACCTGCTCACCAAGGGCGGCGGCGACGTGTCGATGGGCGGCGAGTCGCACACCACCGAATCGCACGCCCCGGCCACCCAAAAGTAAGCGCCGTACAAGGGTTCGCGAGAACTGCACCTGTCAACGCAGCGGGTAGAATACCGTTTTACGTAAAAACGGACGCTTTATATATATGGCAGGTTTTCGCCCCAAGTCTTCTCCCCGACTCTCGCCTGACGCCGAGCGGCTGGTGGCCGATGCGCTGGCCCTGGACGCCTCGGGCAGCCGCATGGAGGACGGATACTGGGAGCGGCGGCTGTCTCAGCGGCTTTACCGCCTGCTGAAGAATGGCAGCCAGACCGCCCTCGACGCGGCGCTCGAACACCTGTTCAAGCACAATGCCGATGCGTCCGACGTACTGGCCGAACAGGCGGAAACCCTGGCCGAATCGGCAACGATCGAGATTGACGGCGTCAAGCATGATGCCCTGCTGATCGCGGCCCCGATCCTGGCCCACACCCGTTACGCGATTCCCTCGGGCGCGCTGAAGCCCGAACTGGCCCAGACCCTGGCGGTGCACCTCGGCGCCCACGTGCTGGCCACCGATACCAAGGTCGCGCTGGCGCCCTACCTCTACAGCATCGACCAGCTGCCGCGCAGCCACAGCGACACGTTTGCGCTGACGCACAAGCTTGCGACGGCCGCGATGGCCGGCGTCATGCCCAAGGTGGACATGCGCGACCTGCCGGAAACGGCACCGATCCTGGCCGATCCGCGCTACCTGCTGGCCGTGGTGGTGGCACCGCACGAAGGCGCCCTGTTCCGCTGGCAGGAGGATGCCAAGGAACACCACGCCGAGCGCTCGGTGTGCCTGGAGCAATGGCGCAACCAGGTGCAGCCGACCATCGCCGTGCTGCTGCCGGGCTGCGAGTTCGAACTGCTGCTGCCCGACGCCTTCTTCCTGTCGTGCCGCGAATCGGACAAGAGCATCCGTCCGCTGACCGTGCGCGCGGCCGTGAACTACCTCTGCGGCACGCTCGACATCCCGGCTGGCCAACTGGCCGCTGTGGTGGCGGGATTCGGCGAGGAAGTGGTGGAGGAATACCGCGTCGGCTTCACGATGCGCGGCGAGAAGGATGTGATCTACGGCATCGTCTGGCCCGTGTACGGACGCGAGTCCGGCGAGATCGATGCCGAGGAAAAAGGCAATCCGGTGGAGCAGATCTGCGAGGAACTGCGCAACGCCGGCGTGGAAGACATCTTCCGCCACGCCGCACTGTTCGATCCAGAATACTGCGAAGACTGCGGCACCCCGCTCTACGCGGACCGCTCGGGTGAAATCGTGCACGCCGAACTGCCCGAAGACGCCCCGACGCAGCAACCGCTGTTCCACTAGGCACACACCCGCCCGTGGTTCGCTCTCCTCACCCGCCCTGCGGGAGGGGAGAGCCCGATACGCAGCGCCACAGCGCATGCCCCGACGCCGAGTATTTACGCTCGAACGGCGTCATGAATGTCTCGGGCTGCCACTGCTCCACCCTGACATCCCGCCCCACCATCGACAGCGCGGCGGCGAACTCGTCGATATAAATCTTCCAGTTGCTGCGGCATTCCAGATAGTCGCCACACGCGGCCAGCGCCGGAAACACCGCGTGCCCCTGCCAGCGCCGGCCCAGGTGGCCAATCTTGGGCCATGGATTGGGATACAGCACATAGTGCCGCACCACTGGCACACTGCCCTGCTGCAGCAGGCGCCAGACATCCACCAGATCCGCGCGTGCCCAATGAAAGTTCGCCGGCATCTCGCCTTCCCACCAATCCTTGCCAGCGGTTAATCGCTTTTCGGACTGATCGACGCCGATCACGTAGTGGTCCGGATAGGCCGTGGCCAGCCGCAGCGTGCTCTCGCCAATGCCGCAGCCCGCATCGATAATCAGGGGCTTGCCGCCGGCCCGCTGCCAGGCGTCGATGGCCGCATCAAACGCCTGTTGGCTAGGAGCGCCGACGGGCTTGCGGAACGGCTCGTCCAGATGGCGCCGCACGCGCGCGGCCAGGTGTTCGTGGATATCGGTCTGCGCCGACGAGATGGTGCGGGAATTGGCAAACATGGCCGCGATTGTACCGGGCACCCGCACGGCGCCTGGCATGTATCGAACATCGGAGTACATTTGGCGGCACAATAGCGCCCATCCCCTTCACCCGGACCGTACGAGGAGCCTGACGATGATCCGCCGCACGCTGCTGCAAGCTTCCCTGTCGATCGCATTCAGTGCCGCAGCGCTTACGCTGCTGCCCGCCGCCGCCGCGCAAGCCGAGGACCTGCGCATCGGCCTGGCCGCCGACGTAACCTCGATGGACCCGCACTGGAACAATGCGGGCCCGAACAACGCCATCGCGCTGCACGTATTCGAGTCGCTGGTGTTCATGGACAAGAACGCCCGCTACATTCCCGGCCTGGCGCTGTCGTGGAAGCCCGTCAACGCCATTACGTGGGAAATCAAGCTGCGACCCAACGTGAAATGGCACGACGGCGCGCCGTTCACCAGCGAGGACGTCAAGGCTTCGCTGGAGCGCCCCGAGAAGCTGACCAACGCCCCGGGATCGTTCACCAGCTACACCAAGCCCATCGCCCGCATCGACACGCCCGACGCGCTGACCGTGCGCCTGACGATGAACGTGCCGAACTACGCCAACCTGGCCAACGACCTGAACAGCGTGCCGATCATGCCGAAGAAGGTGGCCGCGGACCTGAGCCAGGCCGATTTCGACTCCGGCAAGGCAATGATCGGCACCGGCCCGTACAAGTTCGTGCGCTTTGCGCGCGGCCAGGAAATCGTGATGCAGCGCAATCCCGACTACTGGGGCCCGAAGCCTGAATTCGACCGCGCCGTCTTCCGCATCCTGACCGACAACGGCGCGCGCACCGCCGCGCTGCTGGCGGGCGACGTCGACGTGATCGAGAGCATTCCGGCCGCCGACGTGGCCAAGCTCAAGCAGAACCCGAAGTTCAAGATCGAGCAGACCACGTCATGGCGCACGATCTTCTGGCAAATGGACCAGTCGCGCGACAACCCGCCCTTCGTCACCGACAAGGCCGGCAAGCCGCTGGGCAAGAATCCGTTCAAGGATGCACGCGTGCGCGCCGCGATCAGCAAGGCGCTGAACCGCGACGCCATCGTCAGCCGCATCATGGAAGGTCTGGCCGTGCCCGCGTCGTCGATCGTCTCGCCGCAGATCTTTGGCCATCCGGGCACCAAACCCGACGCCTATGACGTGGAAGGCGCGAAGAAGCTGCTGGCAGCCGCCGGCTATCCCGACGGCTTCGCGCTGACGCTGCACGCCACCAACAACCGCTACCTGAACGACGCCCAGGTGGCGCAGGCCACCGCCGGCATGCTGACCCGCATCGGCATCCAGACCAAGGTGGAAACGTTGCCGGTGGCCAGCTACTTCACGCGCGCCCGCCAGGGCGATTTCTCGTTCGAGATGCTGGGCTGGGGTTCGGCGGCCGCCGACGTGGCGCTGCGTTCCATCACCGGCACGCCGAATCCGAAGACCGGCTACGGCACGTGGAACTGGGGCAAGTACAGCAATCCGAAGCTGGATCAGCTGATCGAGACATCGCTGACCACGGTGTCAAGCGACAAGGACCGCGAACAGAACGCCCGCACGGCCGCCAAGGCCGCGCTGGACGACCACGCGATCATCCCGTCGCACAGCCAGCTTGCGATGTGGGCCATGCGCAAGGGACTCAAGTACGAGGCGCGCACGGATGAGTGGTCGCTGGCGCAGTTTTTCCATAAGGAATAAGGCGTCGCCCGGGGGTTAGCTCCCCTGTGTTTGCTCCCGCTTTGGTTTGCTCTCCCGTTGGTTTGCTCCCCTCTCCCGCAAGGCGGGAGAGGGGTCGGGGGAGAGGGCCAGCGGTTCAAATTGCCACATATCGGCAAGCAGAGCCTCGTTGCCCTCTCCCCCAGCCCCTCTCCCGCGCGCGGGAGAGGGGGGAAAAACCTCAAATCACCAACCGCTCCTCCTGCCGCGCATTCGCCGCGCGCAGCTTGCCGACCCAGTCCTTCGCCGGCAGCTTCGTCGTGGCTTCGATCACTTCCGCACGCGCCTCCAGCGTTTCCCATGACACGTCGATCGCCGGGCCATTGAAGGCCAGCGCGATGACGTTGCCGTCGTGCACTTCCGGGAACACCAGCACACGATTGTCGAAGGCATCGCAAATGCGCGCGATGTTCTTCGGGAAGCTGTCGTGGTCGCCGAACAGGTTGATGGTCATGACGCCGGGCGCCTTCAGCACGCGGCGGCAAGCGCGGTAGAACGCCGTGGTGTCCAGCACCGGGCCGCGAGCCGTGGCGTCGTACAGGTCTACCTGCAGCGCGTCGATCGCGGCCGTGTTGGCGCCATCCATCACATAGTCCCAAGCGTCCTGCTCGCGCACGGTCAGGCGCGCGTCGTCTTCACGCAGGCCGAACATGCTGCGGCCCGCCACGATCACGGCCGGGTTCAATTCCACGGCCGTGACCTTGGCACGCGCGAAATGTCGATGGCTGAACTTGGTCAGCGCCGCCGCGCCCAGGCCGAGCTGCGCCACGTGGAAATCGGCGGCCGCCGGCGACAGGAACAGCAGCCACGCCATCATCTGCTGGGCGTACTCCAGCTCGATGGCTTCGGGCTTGCGCAGGCGCATGGCGCCCTGCACCCACTCGGTACCGAAATGCAGGTAGCGCACGCCGTCCATCTCGGAGAACGTGACCGGCGCGAAACGCGGCTTCATGCGTTTTTCGTCGGCTTCTTTGGAAAGGTTCTTGCGCGAGGACTCACGGTCGCCGCGCGCGGGGCGGCGCGAGGCCACCGCCTCGATAGATTTGCGTTTCAGAAGCGTCATGGAAGAAAAAAGTGCGCCCAGGGCGCGGATCATTGGCCCAGCGCCGCTTGCGCGCGCTGCAGCCATTCGCGATTGTGCTCGCGGGCATGACGCGGCCAGTGGCGCGCGTCATGAACGATTTCGGAATACAACGACTTCGCACGTTCCTTGTCTGCGGCGTCGGGCTGTTTCACCAGCCAGTCGGCAAACAGGCAGCGCGCGGCCACATCGCTGGCATTGGTCAGCGCACGCTCGAACGCGTCGCGCGTGCCCGGCGCACCGAGTGCCGCCAGGGTACGGGCGTACAGCAGCGACGGACCGGACTGGTCGCGCGCACGCGGATTCCCCGCGAACAGCTTCTCCAGCGTGGCCTGGGCCTCGGCATGGCGCCCCGTGGCCAGTTGCGCACGTGCCATGCCTTCCAGCAACGCCGGGTCGGAGGCAAACGGGCCATTGGCGGCGGCCTCGTAGTGTTCCAGCGCCTCGGCCGCGTTGCCAGTGTCCAGCAGCGCGGCGCCCAGGCGCATGCGGTGATCGACAGTGGGCGCGCGGTCGAATGCCTGGCGCGCCTCGCGCACCGCGCGATGCGGATCGACCATCTGGTTGATGGCCCGCTTGGCTACCTGCGCGCCGCGCGTCTGGCGCAGGCCCGGCAGGTAGATGGCAAAGAAATAGACGATGCTGCCGAGCCCCGGGAAGAGGAACAGCAACAGCAGCCAGTACATGTTCTGGTGGGTGCGCACGGCGTGCACGGCGAAGAAGATCGCCACGATGACGTGCAGGCCGATACCGCCAATACCGCCGAGACCAAGGGAGGACAACATGGAATCCGTTTCCTGTGAGAGGCGCCCGAAAGCCGGACAGCCGCGATTGTGACAGAAGCCGGTAAGACCCCGTCCGTCACCCTAAAGTTTTAGCGTCAACCGTCCGTTGAAAGCTGTGGGCTCTCTCTTCGATCGGACTCCAACAATGACATCCATCAGCAGCGTGACACCACAGGTCAGCCTGGCCAGTGACGCCACGATCACAAGCACCCATCGCTACACCCGGCCCGCGGACGCCGCCACGGCCGACACCGCCGAAGGCCAGGCCACCGGCACCGGCACAGCCAGCGCGGCATCGTCCTCGTCGGCACCCGCCAACGGCGGCGGCCGCATCGCCGGCCCCGGCGGCGCAGGCAAGGCAGCCGACACCGGCAGCACCGAAAGCAGCGAGGACAGCGAATCGGCCGTCATCAAGGCCCTGAAGCAGCAGATCGAAGCGCTGCAGAAGCAACTGGCCGCCCAGATGGCCCAGTTGGCGTCCGCACAGGCCGCCCCGACCGACGAACTGACCAAGTCCAGCACGGTCGGCACGCTGCAAGCCGGCGTGACTGCCACGCAGGCGGCACTGTCCCAAGCCATGGCTAAGCTGACAGAGGCGTACCAGGAAGCCACGGGCAGCGCCACGGGCAACATCGTCAATACCACGGCCTGAGCGGCCGCTTCCTTTCTCTCTTGAGACGCCCAGCGCATCCCGGGCCGGTGGCATGCCGGCTTGGGGTGCTCGCGCCAGGGCTGCAGAAAACCTCCGTAACCTCCTCCACCCTAAGCGGCCCCCGAGCCAGTTGTAACACCCCTTGATCTTCATTTAACCAATGAGTTAAATGAGCGCATGCCCAATGCCGCCGATCCGCTTTCCACTGTTTTCGCCGCCCTGGCCGATCCCACGCGGCGCGCCATCCTGGCGCGTCTGTCCGAGGGCGAAGCGCCAGTCAGCGAGCTGGCTCGCCCGTTCGACATGTCTGCCCCCGCCATCTCCAAGCATCTTCGGGTGCTGGCCGACGCCGGGCTGATCGAGCGCGAGGTCAATGCACGTTGGCGTATCTGCCATCTGCGGCCCGGTGCCCTGCGCGATGCGCATGGCTGGCTGGAAACCTACCGGCGGTACTGGGAAGACAACCTCGACAGGCTTGCGGCCTTTGTCGAGCAGGCGCATCCGGACACCATCGTCACATCGGACAAGGGGAACAAGTCATGAGCGAAGCGGCTACCTTTCAGCTGGAACTGACCCGCCAGATTCGTGCGCCGCGCGAGCGGGTTTTCGATGCCTTTACCAACGAGTCGGCGCTGGCCGTCTGGCACTGCCCGCGCGGCATGAAGGTGCTGGAAGCGCGTGCCGATGCACGCGTGGGCGGCAAGTACCGGATCGCGGTTGGCGCGAGCGATGGCGAGCAACACATCGTCGGCGGCGAGTACCAGCGGATCGACCGTGCCGACTTCCTGGCCTACACGTGGCAATGGGAAGGCGGCGCGGAACTGCCCGCCGGACTACGCACGCTGATCGAAGTCACGCTGACCGACAAGGACGGCGGCACTCATCTCCACATGCGGCACAGCGGATTCCCGGACGCCGCGATCCGCGATTCGCACGACAGTGGCTGGCAATCCGTCTTCAACAACCTGAGCGACTACCTGGACCCCGAAGGCAGCGCGGGCACGCTGACGGTCTATGGCGATGGCCGCAGCACCTACGTCCGTACGGTTCGCCTGGCGCTGGAGGAAAAGGGGCTGCGCTACACGCTCAAGCCGCTGACACCACGCGACGACGAACTGCTCGCGCACAATCCGTTCGGACGCATTCCAGCATTCACCGACGGTCCGATCGAGTTCTACGAAACGCGCGCCATCCTGAGCTATCTCAATGACGTCTTCGGTGGCACCAACCTGATTCCGCAGACCGGCCCCACCGCCCGCGCACGCAACGAGCAGTGGATCAGCCTGATCAACTGCCACGCCTACGACACGATGGTGCGCCGCTACGTGCTGCAGTACGTGTTTCCAAAGGGAGAGAACGGCCAGCCCGACCGCCAGACCATCGAGGCGGCCGTGCCTGAAATGGCCAAACAGCTAGACGCGCTGGAGCAGGCGTACGGTGGCCGCGATTTCCTGGTAGGTAATGCGCTGTCGATGGCGGATCTGTTTCTCGCTCCGATCGTCGAATACCTGGGGATGTTCCCCGAGAGCCAGGCGCTGCTGGAAACGCGGCCGAACATCCGACGCGGCCATGCGGTCATGCGTGCGCGGCCTAGCTATGCGGCGACACAGCCGAAGCTCGACTGACCGGCGGCGTTGCTCGCCACGCTAATCTAACCACGCGCGTAGCGCCTGCCACGCGATCAGCTTTTCTGCATACGCCAGCGTGTAGGCGGGGCTGCTTGATGGCAACTTGACGATGGCGTGTTGGGCACCGTGTTTGTCGCCGTGTTCGCCCAGCGCCCTTTCGCCGATCTTCGCCGCCGTGCCGCCGTTGAAGGCAATCGCCTTCAAGTTCGGCAGGGTGGCGATCAGGCCGAGCAGATCGTTGCCTTGATGGTCTTTGATGTTGCTGTCCAGGCTGCCGTCGCGGCGCGCTTCGGCCACGACGTCCCACAGGCCCACGTGGTGGTTGCGGAGGGCCTCCAGCCGCTGCGCGTAGGCGAGGCCGACGAGGTCGACGTCAAGTACGTCGCTCATCAAATGCCAGAAGCGGTTCTGCTTGTGCGCGTAATACTGCGATTGTGCGAGGGAGACTTCGCCCGGCAGGCTGCCGAGCACCAGCACGCGGGTGTGCTGGTCGACGACCGGGGGGAAGCAGCGTTTGGTGGTCATCGGGTCGGGTTGGGATGTGGTGGGTAGTTGAGAGGCTGACCCTCTCCCCCGCCCCTCTCCCGCTCGCGGGAGAGGGGAGCAAACCGAAGGCAGGGGTGAGGGCTCTTCAAACCCCCACCCACACCATCAGGCCAGCAGCCGGTTCACCCGCTGCACATAGGCAGCCGGATCTTCGAGCATGCCGCCCTCGGCCAGCAGGGCCTGGTCGAACAGTACGCGTACGCGGTCGTTGAAGCTGTCGCCTTCGGGCATGTCGCGCAGCTTCTTCACCAGCGCGTGCTCGGGGTTCAGTTCCAGGATCGGCTGGGCGTCGGGGGCTTTCTGGCCGGCCTGCTTCAGCAGGCGTTGCAGGTAGCCGCTCATGTCGCCGTCGTCCGACACCAGGCACGATGCCGAATCGGTCAGGCGCAGCGTTACGCGCACGTCCTTGGCCTGGCCTTCCAGCACGGTCTTGGCGCGTTCCACCACGTCCTTCCATTCGGTGGTCGCCTTCTCCTGCTCGGCCTTTTCGGTTTCGTCGGCCAGTGCGCCCAGGTCCAGGTCGCCACGCGCCACGGACACCAGTTCCTTGCCGTCGAAATCGCGCAGATGCGACAGCATCCATTCGTCGACGCGGTCAGTCAGCAGCACGACCTCGATGCCCTTCTTGCGGAAGACTTCCAGGTGCGGGCTCGACTTGGCAGCGGTCCAGGTGTCAGCCGTGACGTAGTAGATCTTGTCCTGGCCTTCCTTCATGCGGCCCACGTACTCGGCCAGCCCCACCGACTGCTCGGCCGTGTCGCCTTGCGTGGTGGCAAAGCGCAGGAGCTTGGCAATGCGCTCGGCGTTGGCGTGGTCCTCGCCGGTGCCTTCCTTCAGCAGTTGGCCGAACTGTTCCCAGAACGTCTTGTACTTGGCGCGTTCGGCTTCGTCCTCGCTATCGGCCAGCGATTCCAGCATCGACAGCACGCGCTTGGTGCAGCCTTCGCGGATGGCCTTCACGTCGCGGCTTTCTTGCAGCAGTTCGCGCGATACGTTCAGCGGCAGGTCTGCCGAATCCACCACGCCCTTGACCCAGCGCAGGTACGACGGCAGCAGTTGGTCGGCGTCGTCCATGATGAACACGCGCTTCACGTACAGCTTCAGGCCGGCCTTGTGATTGCGGTCCCACAGGTCGAACGGTGCGCGGGCCGGGATGTACAGCAGCTGCGTGTATTCGCTGCGGCCTTCCACGCGGTTGTGCGTCCAGGCCAGCGGCGCATCGTGATCGTGGGCGATGTGCTGGTAGAACGCCTGGTACTGCTCGTCCGTAATGTCGGACTTGCTGCGCGTCCAGAGCGCGCTGGCCTGGTTCACGCTCTCCCATTCGCCGGTCTGCTTCTGCTGCTGCGTCTCGGCATCCCATTCCTCCTTGGGCATGCGGATCGGCAGCGAGATGTGGTCCGAGTACTTGCGGATGATGTGTTGCAGGCGGTACGACGACAGGAAATCGTCTTCGCCTTCGCGCAGGTGCAACGTGATCGTGGTGCCACGCTCGGCACGGTCGATTGCGTCGATCGTAAATTCGCCATCGCCGGCGCTTTCCCAGCGCACCGCTTCGCTGGCAGGCAGGCCGGCGCGACGGGTTTCCACGCTGACCTTGTCGGCCACGATGAAGGCCGAATAGAAGCCCACGCCGAACTGGCCGATCAGCGCCGCGTCCTTCTGCTGGTCGCCGGACAGTTGCTGGAAGAATTCCTTGGTACCCGACCGGGCGATGGTGCCCAGGTTGCGGATCGCCTCGTCGCGGCTCATGCCGATGCCGTTGTCGGTGATCTTCAGCAGGCGGGCGGCGGGGTCCACTTCAATGCGGATGGCCAGGTCGGCATCGTTTTCGAGCAGGGCCGGATTCGCGATGGCCTCGAAGCGTAGCTTGTCGGTGGCGTCCGAAGCGTTCGATACCAGCTCACGCAGGAAGATTTCCTTATTGCTGTACAGCGAGTGGATCATCAGGTGCAGCAACTGCTTCACTTCCGCCTGGAAGCTCATCGTCTCGTGCGGTGCGGTCATGGTTCTCCTCTTGAATGGAAACGTTGCGCAAAGGTGCCCTGCCCCTGGTGTCCGGAGCGGGTCGTTGGCGCAGGAAATAGGGTCGGCGGGCGGCTTTTTCAAGCCCCCCGGGGGTGGGTTCAGGCGCCCGAGGCGGTCGGCAGGCCGGACAGGCGGTCCATCTGGTTGGCCAGGAAGCGCAGCATGCCCGGGTCGCTACTGCTGGCCACGTTGAACCGCGTCCAGGTGGATGGCATCTGCGACGGCGAGAACAGGCTGCCCGGGGCGAACAGATAGCCTTCCTCGTGGCCCGCCGTGGCAATGACATTGGTATCCACGCCGGTATCGGCCCACAGGTACATGCCGGCCAACTGGCCCGGGAAGATGCGGATACCCAGCCGCTCGATCTGCTCGCGCGTCTCGTCGCGGGCGCGGTCCAGACGCACCCGCACCCGTTCGGTGTGCTTGCGGTAGTGGCCTTCGGTCAGCACCTTGTAGACCATTCTTTCGTTGATTTCCGGTGTGGCCATGCCGGTGACCAGCTTGCTGTCGGTCAGGGTCACGGCCAGATCGGGGCTGGCGGCGATAAAGCCCACGCGCAGGTTGGCGGCCAGCGTCTTCGAGAAACTGCCCAGGTAGATCACCCGCTTGAGCTGGTCCAGGCTGGCGAGCCGGGTGGCGGCGTGGGTGGGCGGGCAGAGGTCGCAATAGATGTCGTCCTCGACGATCGTGAACCCGTACTGTTCGGCCAGTTGCAGCAGGCGGAACGCCCGCGCCGCTGACAGCGACGTACCCGTGGGGTTGTGCAGCACCGAATTCACCACCACCAGCTTCGGCTTGTGGGCCTGCGCAATCCGCTCCAGGGCTTCCAGGTCGGGGCCGTCGGCGGTATAGGGCACCCCGATCACGTTGGCGCCCTGCGTGGCAAAACGCGCGAACATCACGAACCAGGCCGGATCGCCCACCACCACGGTATCGCCCGGATGCAGGAATTGCCGCGCAATCAGGTCGAACGCCTGGGTAATGCCAGACGTCATCACGATCTGGTCCGGCGTGACGCCGATTTCCAGCTCCTCCAACCGGGTGCGCAACTGCTGCCGCAGCGGCAGGAAGCCCATCGGCGTACCGCTGGACAGGAAGTGCCCGCCCGGCTGGCGTCCCAGGCTGCGCATCGCGCCGGACAGCAGTTCGCCATCGAGCCATTCGTTGGGCAGGAATCCCCATCCCGGCGCCTTGTGGCTCTCGGCGGAATGGAACATGCTGCGCAGCAGCCAGGTGACATCGACATTGCGGATGGACGGCGACGCGGCCGGCACCACCGCCGACGCATGCGGCAGCCGGTCTCGCACATAGAATCCCGAGCCGCGCCGCGATTCCAGATAGCCCAGCGCCACCAGCCGCTCGTAGGCTTCCACCACGGTAAAGCGCGAGATGCCTTTCTCGGTGGCCAACTGGCGGATCGACGGCATGCGCATGCCGGCACGGAACACCCGCTCGTCGATGCGCAGCCGGGCCCATTCGGTCAGTTGCTCGACCAGCGTCATCTGGGCCGACGGGATCGGGTCGGGCAGTTGCGGATGGCCGGCCGCCGGCATCACCAGCCGCAGCGGCCGCGTGCCCGTGGACGCCCCACCGGACGTGCCGATTGAGGCACTATCACTGCCACCGCGATTCTTCTGATTGCTGTCCATGTGGCGCTCCCGGAACTGTACTGAAGACGATTTGCTCAACTGTATCGGTACTGTACCGACAAGCTTGACTACCATCAACCAACAATGAAACTTGCCATTGACCATCTCGTGATTGCCGCGCCCGACCTGGAATCGGGTGCCGAGCATGTTGCCAACCTGCTGGGTATCGCGCCGCAGACCGGCGGCGCCCATCCGCGCATGGGCACGCACAACCGCGTGCTGGGCATGTTTGGTGGCATGTATCTCGAAGTGATTGCTATCGATCCCAACGCCGCCGCCCCGGCGCGTCCGCGCTGGTTCGGCCTGGACAGCGACCTGATGCAGAAGCGCCTGCGCGACGGTCCGTTCCTGGCCCACTGGGCGGCACGCGTGGAGCGCCCCGCCGACCTGTCGCGCTGGCAGGCCCAGTATCCCGACCGCATCGCCCCGACCATTCCGATGGATCGCGGCGCGCTGCACTGGCGGCTGACCGTGCCCGACGACGGCGCCCTGCCCACCTGGCACGGCGAAGCGGCCAGCGCCGGCGAGGGCCTGTTCCCCACCCTGATCCAGTGGGACGTGGCGGGCCATCCGGGCGTGAGCCTGCCGCGCCAGGACCTGGCGTTGCGCCGGCTGCGCGGCCAGCATCCGCATGCCGAACTGCTGCGGCAGGGCCTGGCCTGGATTGGCGCCACGGACCTGATCGACATCGAACAGACCGACGGGCCGCCGCTGCTGACGGCCGACATCGACACCCCAGCGGACCTCAAGACCCTGCGCTGAAACCACAGAATGACACCAAGGAGCCCCCGCCCATGTCCGCCACCACCATCAAGCGTTTCGACGACGACGCTTACCTCGACCACTGTCAGGCCACCGTGGTGGCGACAAGCGAGGCGGGCATCGAGCTCGACCAGACCGTCTGCTACGCCCGCAGCGGCGGGCAGGCCGGCGACACCGGCACGCTGACCACGGCCGACGGCCGTGTGGTGGTGCTAGCCGATACGGTCTATGCCGATGACCGCACCCGCATCCTGCACGTGCCCGCACCCGACAGCCCCGCGCTGGCCGTGGGCGACCGCGTCGAGGTGAAGATCGACTGGGCGCGCCGGCACCGGCTGATGCGCATGCATACCTGCCTGCACCTGCTGGGATCGCTGATTCCGGTGCCGGTCACGGGCTGCGGCATCTCGCCAGATTCCGCGCGCATCGACTTCGACCTGCCCGAATCCACGCTCGACAAGGCCGTGCTGACCGAGCAGCTCAACGCCCTGATCGACGCCAAGACGCCGGTGGCCATCGAGCGGATCACGCCCGAGGAACTGGCCGCCCAGCCCGACCTGGTGCGCACGGTGGGCGCAGCGCCCCCGGCCGGCACGTCGACCATCCGCATCATCGAGATTCCCGGCGTGGACCGCCAGCCGTGCGGCGGCACGCATGTGGCCAATACCGGCGAGATCGGCACGATGGTGGTGACCAAGATCGAAAAGAAGAGCCGCACCAATCGGCGCGTGACCGTCAACTTCGCCTGATTGGATGAGCGGCATGGAACCCTGGCTGACCGGCCTGTCGATGGCCCAGTTTCTCGCATTGGTGACGCTGCTCGCGGTGGGCGCCTTCACGCCCGGCCCGAACACCACGGTGGCGGCCGTCACGGGCGCCAACTTTGGCCTGCGCGCCACGTTGCCGCACTGCTTTGGCGTCTCTGTCGGCTTTGCCAGCATCATCACGCTGTGCGCCACCGGCGTGGGCGCGCTGATCCTGGCCAGCCCGACGCTGGCCATCCTGATCCGCGTGGCCGGCGTGCTGTACCTGCTCTGGCTGGCGCTGCGCATTGCGCGCAGCACGTCGCTGGCCGAAAAGAACGTGCTCAAGCCGCTCAATGTCTGGCAATCGGTGGCCATGCAGTTCGCCAACATCAAGGCGTGGATGATGGCGCTGGCCGTGGCCGCGTCCTATATGGAAGGCGCCCCGTCGCTGGCGCAGCGCGTGCTGCTGGTCAGCGTGCTGTTCGCGTCGTTCGGCTTCTGCAGCAATGGTGCCTATGGCGTGCTGGGCGCGTCGCTGCGCCAGTGGCTGATGCAGGGCAACCGCGTGCGCTGGTTCAACGGCGCGATGGGCCTGGCGCTGGCCCTGACGGCGGTATGGATGGCCGTTGCCGCACTCCCTCACTGAGCCCCAGCCCCAACCGAGCCCCACCGAGTCGAGCATCATGAAACACAACCACCCTCCTTCCGGCGGCATGCTGCTGGGCTTCATCGGCGTGGCGATCTTCAGCCAGACGCTGCCGTTCACGCGCATGGCCGTGGCCGAGCTGGACGCCACGTTCGTGGCGCTGGCCCGTGCCGTGATTGCCGCCTTGCTGGCGCTGGCGTTGCTGGCCGCACGCGGCGCGCTGGCGGCGCAGGCGCGGCCGCGCGGCCGCCAGTGGCTGCGGCTGGCCGTGACCGCGCTGGGCGTGGTGGTGGGATTCCCGCTGTTCTCGTCGCTGGCGATGCGCGAGGTGCCGGCTGGGCACGGCGCCATCGTGATCGGCCTGCTGCCGCTGGCCACAGCCGTGTTCGCGGCATGGTTCGGCAACGAGCGCCCATCGCTGGCCTTCTGGATCTCGGCCCTGGCTGGCAGCGCGCTCGTCGTGGGCTTTGCGCTGTGGCAGGGCGCGGGCGGCCTGCAGCATGCCGACTGGTTCCTGTTCCTGGCCGTGGTGCTGGGCGCGCTAGGCTATGCCGAAGGCGGCAAGCTGTCGCGCGAACTCGGCGGGCTGGAAACCATCAGCTGGGCGCTGGTGGTGTCGCTGCCGGTGCTGGCGCCCGTGGTGGCCTGGCTGACGCTGACGCACGGCGCCCAGATTGCCGCCGCGTCGCCGCGCGCCTGGGCCGGCATGGCCTATGTGTCGGTGTTCTCGATGTTCATCGGTTTCCTGTTCTGGTACGCCGGGCTCGCAAAAGGCGGCGTGGCGCGCGTAGGACAGATACAATTGCTGCAGCCGTTCCTCACGCTGGCGGGCGGCGCCGTGATCCTGGCCGAGCCCCTCGATGCCCCCACCGTCGCTTTCGCAGTGGCGGTGATCGCCGTGGTGGCCCTTGGCCGACGCGCCGCCGTGCGCAACACGGCACCCGCCACGTCACCGGCCCCCATGGCCGGAGAAACGCCCCCCATCCTCCCAGGACGCATTCACTGACAGGAGTCACCGCATGTCCGTCTACGACACCCTTGCCAAACTTGGCGTCGAACTTCCCGCCGTCAGCGCCCCCGCCGCCGCCTATGTGATGGCCGCGACCACCGGCAACACCGTATTCCTGTCGGGCCACATCGCCCGCCGCGACGG
Source organism: Cupriavidus pauculus (assembly GCF_022179805.1). Taxonomy (GTDB): domain Bacteria; phylum Pseudomonadota; class Gammaproteobacteria; order Burkholderiales; family Burkholderiaceae; genus Cupriavidus; species Cupriavidus pauculus_E. The sequence continues at coordinate 184,002 of NZ_BPUO01000008.1, forward strand.
CAAGCCGTGGGCCGGCAAGCTGGGCAAGGACATCGACACCGAAGCTGGCAAGCAGGCCGCGCGCAGCATCGCCATCGATCTGCTGGCCACGCTGCACGCCCACATCGGCGACCTGAACAAGGTGAAGCGCATCGTCAAGGTCATGAGCCTGGTGAACTCCACCCCCGAATTCACCGAGCAGCACCTGGTGACCAACGGCTGCTCGGAATTCCTGGCCGAAGTGTTTGGCGAGAAGGGCAAGCACGCGCGCAGCGCGTTCGGCGTGGCGCAGATTCCGCTGGGCGCCTGCGTGGAAATTGAAATGATCGTCGAAATTTAATCGACGAACGCAATACCTGCCGCACCAAGAAACCAGAGACACCGCCGGGCCCACGGGCCCGGCACATGTAATCCCCACCACGAGACCAATCATGAAATGGGCCATCTCCCGCCGGGCGCAGCAACTGACCAGCTCGGCCATCCGCGAAATCCTGAAAGTCACCGAGCGTCCGGAAGTTATTTCGTTCGCCGGCGGGCTGCCCTCTCCGGCGTCGTTCCCGGTAGCGGCCATGGAAGCGGCGGTGGCCCGTGTATTCGCCGATAACCCGCAAGGCGCGCTGCAGTACGCCGCCACCGAAGGCTATCTGCCGCTGCGCGAGTTCGTGGCAAAGCGCTACAACGTGGGCGTCGAGCGCGTCATGATCACCACGGGGTCGCAGCAGGCGCTGGACCTGATCGCCAAGGTCATGATCGATCCGGGCAGCCCGGTGCTGGTGGAAACGCCGAGCTACCTGGGCGCGCTGCAGGCGTTCTCGCTGTTCGAACCCGAGTTCGTGTCGATCCCGACCGACGAAAACGGCCTGGTGCCCGAGGCGCTGACGCCCGAGCTGACCGCCAACGCGCGCTTCCTGTACGCGCTGCCGAACTTCCAGAACCCCACGGGCCGCCGCCTGCCGCTGGAGCGCCGCCAGGCGCTGGTCAAGCGCGCGCAGGAACTGGGCATCCTGCTGGTGGAAGACGATCCGTACGGCGAACTGAGCTACACCGGCAGCACGCTGCCCACGCTGCTGTCGATGAACCCGGACGGCGTGATCTACATGGGATCGTTCTCGAAGATCCTTGCACCGGGCATGCGCCTGGGCTTCGTGATCGCCCCGCCCGACCTGCACTTCAAGCTGTGCCAGGCCAAGCAGGCATCGGACCTGCACACGCCCACCTTCACGCAGCGCATTGCCTACGAGACGGTCAAGGACGGCCTGCTGGAAACGCACATCCCGACGATCCGCGAGCTCTACGGCAAGCAGTGCGCCTACATGCTGGACGCCCTGAAGCGCCATATGCCCGAAGGCGTGTCGTGGAATGCGCCCGAAGGCGGCATGTTCATTTGGGTGGAGCTGCCCGAGGGACTGGACAGCATGAAGATCCTGGAAGAAGCCGTGAGCCGCAACGTGGCCTACGTGCCGGGCGCGCCGTTCTATGCCGGCAATCCGCGCATGAACACGCTGCGTCTGGCGTTTGTGACCGTGCCGCAGGACCGTATCGAGCAGGGTGTGAAGATCCTGGGCGAAGTGTTCCGCGAAGCCATCGCCAAGGCCGCGCCGCAACCGCGCGCTGCCTGAGGAAGGTCGACGACATGGAACGGGAAGAGCCGCAAACCATGCTGCGCATCTGGGGCCGCCTGTCGTCGATCAATGTGCAGAAAGTGGTCTGGTGCGCGCGAGAGCTGCACCTGGACCACGAGCGCATCGATATCGGCAACCAGAAGGGCGAACTCGACGCGCAAGCGTACGTGCGCCTGAATCCGAACCGGATGATCCCGGTGATCGAGGATTTCCGCGACACCGATGTGGCCGGCGAGCCGTTTGTGCTCTGGGAGTCGAATGCGATCGTGCGTTACCTGTGCGCGCGCTATGGCGAAGGCACGCTGTGGCCGTCCGACGTGAAGGCGCGCGCATCGGCCGACCGCTGGATGGACTGGCAGACCACCACGTTCAGCCCGGCCATGGTCCACGCGTTCCTGCAGATGGTGCGTACGCCGGAAGACCGGCGCGACCAGGCCATCATCGACAAGGCGTGCGAGCGCACTGAGCCGCTGGCGAAGATGCTCGACGATGCCCTGACCAACCGCGAGTTCATCGGCGGCGACCGCTTCACGATGGCCGACATCTCGCTGGCCTGCGCCGCGCACCGCTGGTTGGGTACGCCGGTGCCGCATGCGCCCAGGCCCAACCTGGAACGCTGGCTTGACGCGATGCGTGCGCGCCCGGCCGCGGCCACTATCCTCGTACTGCCGTTGAAGTAAGCCCGCTGCCTGGGGCTACACCAGCCCCAGCAGCCCGGCGCCGGCGCCCAGCGCCACCAGCACCAGCGGGTGCACCTTCGTCTTCAGCATCAACCCCACCGTCACCAGCGTCACCGCCACGGCTGTCCAGCTATGGTCAACGCTCGTGGCCAGCACCCAGCCCGTCGACATCAACAGCCCGATGGTCAGCGCCGACAGCCCGCGCTTGATCAGCGACGGCCACACGGCGTGCGGCGAGCGTCCGGCGAAGTATTCGAAGCCAAGCGCGATCACGCTCGACGGTCCGCAGATACCCAGCATCGACGCAAACGCGCCGGCCGCCCCGGCCACCTGCCAGCCGAACAGCGCCACGAACAGGATGTTCGGCCCCGGCGACGCCTGCGAGATGGCGTACAGCGCCGCAAACTGCTCGTCGGTCATCCACTGGCGCGACTCCACGAGGTACCGGTGCATGTCGGGAATCACGGTGCCGCCGCCTCCCACGGCCAGCAGCGACAGCATGCCGAAGTGGCCCAGCAGGTCGCGCAGGATTTCGGGCGATGCCATCACGCCCCCTTGCGCATCGCGCGGTATTCCAGCACCAGCGCCACCGGCACCAGCACCGCCATCACCGGCAGCAGCGGCCAGCGCAGCCACCCGATCGCCACGAACGCCACCGCCCCCACGGCCACCGCCCGCACCGAGCGCGGCTGGCTCTGCGCGAGCTTCACACCGGTGGACAGCACCAGCCCGGCGGCCACGGCGGTCATGCCAGCCAGCATCTGGCGCACCTGTGGGACGTCCTGGTAGCGCAGGTACAAACCCATCGCGCAAAGCACCACCACCATCGGCACGAACACCAGCCCGCTGAACGCCGCCACGGCACCCCGCAGTCCCGCGAAGCGCAGGCCAAGCATCAGCGCCAGGTTGATCACGTTGGGGCCAGGGAGCACCTGCCCCAGGCTCAGGATCTCGACAAAATCGCGGTCACCGAGCCAGCGGTTGCGCTCGACAACCGAGCGCCGCACGAACGGCAGCACCCCGCCGAAACCGGACAGGCCCATGCGGGCAAATTCAAAGAACAGCGTACGGGCGTTGGGCGGCGGGGCGAGCTCTGGCTCGACGACGAGGGGCGTGGAGGACATGATCGTGATGAGGGGGCCTGCCGTGCGGAATCGGCAAGGTGCCGACATGGTACGGCAGTCCGGCCACCCACGGGGGAAGCCAGCCATCACGGTTCGGCAAGAGGGGGTCGCGTTTGAAGATGGGGGCAGCTGCAATCAATGTGCCGCCGGACGGGCTCCCCTCTCCCGCGAAGTAGGAAAGGGGTTGGGGGTGAGGGCCAGCGGCTCTGCTTGCCGACGATGTCGCAATTTGAACCGCTATGCCCTCACCCCCAGCCCCTCTCCCGCCTTGCGGGAGAGGGAAGCAAACAGCCAGAAAGCAAGCCTTACTCCGGCGCCTTCACCGCTTCCAGCTTCACTTCCTTGAGCCTTGGCTCAATCGCCTTGCCCTTGCGGGCACGCTTGCCCACGTACGGCAGCAGGGTCTTGCCGGACAGCTTCTGCGGCGGCACCTTGCCGCCGCGCATGCCGGTGCCCGAGATCAGCAGGCCCGGTGCGCCTACCGCCACGGCCTGTTCCAGCATTTCCGTCGGCTCAAGCTCCATCAGGATCACGCCACGGCCGCCGGCCGACAGCACCTTGACCTCGTCCAGCCCCACCAGCAGCAGGCGGCCGTTGGCTGAGAAGCACGCGATATGCGTGGCGTCCTCGCCAACCGGTGCCGGTTGCATGATCGTGTCGCCATCGTCCAGCGTTACGAACGCCTTGCCGGCCTTCTGGCGGCCGATCATGTCGCCCACCTTCGTGACGAAGCCATTGCCGCCGGCCGTGGCGATCAGCATGCGCTGCTCGGCGCCGCCCGCGAACGTATGCGCGATCTGCGAGCCGGGGGCCAGGTCGATCAGCGTGGTGACGGGCACGCCGTCGCCGCGTCCGCCCGGCAGGCCCGACACGGCCACCGAGTAGACGCGCCCGTTGCTGCCGAACGCCAGCATCGTATCCACGGTGCGGCATTCGAACGTGCCATACAGCGCGTCGCCGGCCTTGAACGTGAACTGCGACGGATCGTGGCCATGGCCCTGGCGCGTGCGCACCCAACCCTTGCCGGAAACAATCACCGTCACGGGCTCGTCGATCACCTTCACCTCGGCCGCGGCGCGGCTGGCTTCCTGGATCAACGTGCGGCGCGGGTCCTTGTCTTCCGGGCTGTACTGCTTGGCGTCCTGCTCGATCTCCTTGATGATCTTGCGACGCATCATGGTCTCGGACTTCAGCAGCACGTCCAGCTCGGCCTGTTCGTCGCGCAGCCTGGCCAGTTCCTGTTCGATCTTGATCGCTTCCAGGCGGGCCAGCTGGCGCAGGCGGATTTCCAGGATGTCCTCGGCCTGCCGGTCGCTCAGGCGGAACGCCTCGATCAGCGCGGGCTTGGGATCGTCGCTTTCGCGGATGATGCGGATCACCTCGTCGATGTTCAGCAGCACCAGCATCCGCCCTTCCAGGATATGGATGCGGTCTTCCACCTTGTTCAGCTGGAAGCGCGTGCGCTTGGTCACCGTCTCGAAGCGGAATTCGATCCACTCGCGCAGAATCTCCTGCAGGCCCTTCTGGCGCGGACGGCCATCGGTGCCGATCATCACCAGGTTGATCGGCGCGCCCGATTCCAGGCTGGTATGCGCCAGCAGCGTCTGGGTGAATTCCTGCTGGCCGACGTTCTTGCTCTTGGGTTCGAACACCAGGCGCACCGGCGCATCCTTGCCGGATTCGTCACGCACGGCATCCAGCAAGGCCAGCATCGTGGTCTTGAGCTGGGTCTGCTCGGGCGTCAGTGCCTTCTTGCCGGTGCGGATCTTCGGATTGGTGATTTCCTCGATTTCCTCGAGCACCTTCTGCGCCGACGTGTTCGGCGGCAGTTCGGTCACCACCATCTGCCACTGCCCGCGCGCCATTTCCTCGATGGTCCAGCGCGCGCGCACCTTCAGGCTGCCGCGGCCGTTCTCGTAGATCTGGGCAATTTCCGACGCCGGCGAGATGATCTGGCCGCCGCCCGGGTAATCCGGCCCCGGCATGATCGCCAGCAGTTCGGCCAGCGAGATGTTCGGGTTGCGGATCATCGCCACGGCGGCGCCCGCCACTTCACGCAGATTGTGCGGCGGGATTTCGGTGGCCATGCCCACGGCAATACCGGACGCGCCGTTCAGCAGCACGAACGGCAGGCGCGCGGGCAGCAGCTTCGGCTCTTCTTCCGAGCCGTCGTAGTTGGCCACGAACTCCACCGTGCCCATGTCGATCTCGTCGAGCAGCAGTCGCGAGATCGGGGTCAGGCGGGCTTCGGTGTAGCGCATCGCCGCGGCGCCGTCGCCGTCGCGCGAGCCAAAGTTGCCCTGGCCGTCGATCAGCGGGTAGCGCAGCGAGAAGTCCTGCGCCAGACGCACCAGCGCGTCGTACGCCGACTGATCGCCGTGCGGGTGGAATTTACCCAGCACCTCGCCGACCACGCGGGCCGATTTCACGGGCTTGGCGTCGGAGCGCAGCCCCATCGCCTGCATGGCGTACAGGATGCGGCGCTGCACGGGCTTCTGGCCGTCGGCCACTTCGGGCAGCGCACGGCCCTTGACCACGCTCACGGCGTAATCGAGGTAGGCGCGTTCGGCGTACCGCGCGAGCGTCAGCGAATCCGCCGGCTCTTCGGGCTGAAACGTAGTATCTGCTTGATCCATGGTTGGCAAGGGTTCGGCATGCCAGGCGCGGGCGCGCCAGGCTTCCGGCTATTGCAGTCAGCGTGGGATTCTAATGGAAGTGGGTGACGAGGCCGCCGGAAATAGCACCCGGAAACCTGCAACCGTCGCGTCAGGGCATCGGCCGGCGCCCGCCGCCAATGACCATGCGCACCCGGTCCGCCGCCACGCCGGTACGGATGACCCCGCCGGCCGACGGCTGGTACAGCCGGTAGAACTCCAGCACGGTCGTAACGTACTGGCGTGTTTCGGGGAACGGCGGAATCTGGTTGTTGTAGCGCTGCACCGCGCCCTCGCCGGCGTTGTACGCGGCCAGCACCAGATCCAGGTTGTTCGGGAACAGCTCCATCAGAAAGCGCAGATAGCGCACGCCGGCGGAGATGTTCAGCCTCGGGTCGGCCAGCTTCTGCTCCACCGTGCGGCGCTTGTCGGCGGCCACGCCGAATCGCGCGCCGGTATCCGGAATCACCTGCATCAGCCCGATGGCACCCTTCGGCGACACGGCCGACGCGTTGAAGCCGCTTTCCACCGCCATCACCGCCTTCACCAGGGCCGGATCCACGTCGTGCGCCTGGGCTGCCTGCTGGATCAGCGGATCGACCGTGCGCAGGTTCGGGTGGTTGAGCAGGTAGCGGAACAGCTTGTCCTTGTCCGGGCTCGACTTGTCGCCCAGCGTGATCACGCCGCGATGGCCCAGGTCGGCGGAATCGAACTGCCCGCCGTCCTTCATGAACAGCTTGTAGCGCTCGTCAAGCTTCGTATCGGCAAAGTGGGCCACGCCCTCACCGTCGATATAGCCCCAGAGCGCGGCATGGGTCGGCGCGGCGATGCCGAACGAGCCGAGCACAGCCAGCGCGCAGGCCAGGCGTCTCGCCCGCCCCTTCCATCGCTGTTGTCCGCTTCGTTCCTGCATCGTCGCTCCTTGCCCGTGTGGCTGCCGTCAGATGTCGGCCACCACCTCGTTGCCCTTCTCTTCGAGCCAGCTACGGCGCTGCGACGCCTCGCCCTTGCCCATCAGCATGTTCATCATCGTCACGGTCTGCGGCAGGTCGAATTCGCCCAGCGCCACCGGCAGCAGCCGGCGCGTGTCCGGATTCATCGTCGTTTCCCAGAGCTGCGCGGCGCTCATTTCGCCCAGGCCCTTGAAGCGCGAGATCTGCCAGGCACCGTCCTTGACGCCGTCCTTGAGCAGCTTGTCCTGGATGGCTTCCAGCTCGCCTTCGTCCAGCGCGTAGAGCTTCTGCGCCGGCTTCTTGCCGCGCGCCGGTGCATCCACGCGGAACAGCGGCGGGCGCGCCACGCAGACGTGGCCCAGGTCGATCAGCTTCGGGAAATGGCGGAAGAACAACGTCAGCAGCAGCACCTGGATGTGCGCGCCGTCCACGTCGGCATCGGACAGGATGCAGATCTTGCCGTAGCGCAGGTTCGACAGGTCGGGCTCGTCGTCGGCGCTATGCGGGTCGACGCCGATGGCCACGGCGATGTCGTGCACTTCGTTGTTCGCGAACAGGCGGTCGCGCTCGGTTTCCCAGGTGTTCAGCACCTTGCCGCGCAGCGGCAGGATCGCCTGGAATTCCTTGTCGCGGCCCATCTTTGCCGAACCACCGGCCGAGTCACCTTCCACCAGGAAGATCTCGTTGCGCGTGATATCGGTCGATTCGCAGTCGGTGAGCTTGCCGGGCAGCACGGCCACGCCGGAGCCCTTCTTCTTTTCCACCTTCTGCGCGGCACGGGTGCGGGCCTGGGCCTGGCGGATCACCAGTTCGGCCAGCTTCTTGCCGAAGTCCACGTGGTGGTTCAGCCAGAGTTCCAGCGCGGGACGGCTGAACGTGGACACCAGGCGTACGGCGTCGCGGCTGTTCAGGCGTTCCTTGATCTGGCCCTGGAACTGCGGGTCCAGCACCTTGGCCGACAGCACGAACGAAGCGCGCGCGAACACGTCTTCGCTCATCAGCTTCACGCCCTTGGGCTGCAGCGAGTGCATCTCGATGAAGCTCTTCACGGCCAGGAACAGCCCTTCGCGCAGGCCGGACTCATGCGTGCCGCCGGCCGGCGTGGGAATCAGGTTCACATACGATTCGCGCACCGGGGCGCCTTCCTCGGTCCAGGCCACCACCCACGATGCGCCTTCGCCTTCGGCAAACCCTTCCTCGCCGGCATTCTTGTCCGGATCGGCAAAGTGCTCGCCCTCGAACATCGGGATCACCAGCTCCGCGCCACTGCCCTGGGCCAGCGCTTCCACCAGGTAGCCCTTCAGGCCCTGCTCGTACTGCCAGACCGTCGACTCGCCGGTCTTTTCCAGCACCAGCGTCACCTTGACGCCCGGCAGCAGCACGGCCTTGGAGCGCAGCAGACGCTGCAGCTCGGCCATCGGAATGGCGGGCGAATCGAAGTACTTGGCATCGGGCCATACCTGCACCCGCGTACCGTTCTTCTTCTCGCCGCGCTCCAGCTTGCGCGTTTCCAGCGGGCGGGTCACTTCGCCGCCGTGCTCGAAGGTCAGCGTCGACTGCGCGGCGTCGCGCCAGACGGTCACGTCCAGCCGCGTGGCCAGCGCGTTGGTCACGGACACACCCACACCGTGCAGGCCGCCCGAGAACGCGTACGCGCCGCCCTTGCCCTTGTCGAACTTGCCGCCCGCGTGCAGGCGCGTGAAGACGATTTCCACGACGGGCACGCCTTCTTCCGGGTGCATGCCGACCGGAATGCCGCGGCCGTCGTCTTCCACGCTGATGCTGCCGTCCTTGTGCAGCGTCACGAGAATCTCTGTGCCGTAGCCGCCCAGCGCTTCGTCCGAGGCGTTGTCGATCACCTCCTGCACGATGTGCAGGGGGTTGTCGGTACGGGTGTACATGCCGGGGCGCTGCTTGACCGGCTCCAGGCCCTTCAGGACCCGGATGGAAGATTCGCTGTACTGACTGGTTTTGCTCGCCATGGAGTCGATACGGATATTGGTCTTGCCGGCCGTGCGCGGCCGGGATGCGCTGCATTGTAATGGATCGACGCGCCGGGTCATCCGAATGGAAAGCCGCCGGAATACGTAGTCGGGCACGAAATCGGTGCCCGGCTTACACTAGGCGCCGGCCGCCAGATCGCCCCCCAGGCGCGCAAGAACGACAAGGCCAGCGCAGAGAGAACAATAGAGACAATCCGAGCCCGACATGACCGACCGAAAACTTTCCCTGACCACCGTGCTCGTGTGCGGCGGCCTTCTCGTCACCCTTTCGATGGGCATCCGGCATGGCTTTGGCCTGTTCAACCTGCCGATCACCCAGACCCACGGCTGGAACCGCGAGACCTTTGCGTTTGCGCTGGCGCTGCAGAACCTGATGTGGGGTGCCAGCCAGCCGATTACCGGCGCGCTGGCCGACAAGTTCGGCGCAATGCGCATCATGATCGTCGGGGTGGTGCTCTATGTGGCCGGCCTGATCGTGATGGCGATGGCCACCAGCGGCACCGCGTTTGCCACCGGCGCCGGCGTGCTGATCGGCATCGCGCAGTCGGGCACTACCTATAGCGTGGTCTATGGCGTGATTGGCCGGGTAGCCAGCGCCGAGAAGCGCGTGTGGGCCATGGGCATCGCCGCGGCGGCCGGATCGTTCGGCCAGTTCCTGATGATTCCGGTCGAGCAGACGCTGATTTCCACCGCGGGCTGGCAGAACGCGCTGTACATCCTGGCTTTCCTGGCGTGCTTCATGCTGCCGCTGGCCTTTACGTTGCGCGAGCCCGACATGGGGACCAGCACCGGCGGCCACCACCAGACCATTGGCGAAGCCACGCGCGAGGCGTTCGGCAACCGTAATTTCCAGTTGCTGACGCTGGGCTACTTCGTGTGCGGGTTCCAGGTGGTGTTCATCGGCGTGCACCTGGCGCCGTACCTGAAGGACCGGGGCCTGGTCGACGTGAAGATCGCCACGGTGGCGCTGGCGCTGATCGGCCTGTTCAACGTATTCGGCACCTACACGGCCGGCGCTATGGGGCAGCGCATGCCCAAGCGCTACCTGCTGTCGTCGATCTACATTGCCCGATCCATCGTCATCGCCGGCTACCTGCTGCTGCCGCTGACGGCCTGGAGCACCTGGATCTTTGCCGCGCTGATGGGCTTCCTGTGGTTGTCCACGGTGCCGCTGACCAACGGCATCATCGCGCAGGTGTTTGGCGTGAAGTACCTGTCGATGCTGTCGGGCGTGGTGTTCTTCTCGCACCAGATCGGCAGCTTCCTGGGTGCCTGGCTGGGCGGCTACCTGTTTGACCGCACCGGCAGCTACAACATCGTGTGGATTCTGGCGATTGCGCTGGGCGTGCTGGCCGCGCTGGTCAACCTGCCAATCCGCGAGCAGGCGCTGGTGCGCCCGCAGCCGGTGGGAGTCTGACGTGACCTGGGCGCGTGGGGTTGGCTATGTGGCGCTGGCGGCGGTACTGACGCTGGGGTTCATGGCTTACCTGCGCCCAGCGTTCATGGTGGATTTGACGAATATGGTGCTGGCTTGGTGCGGGTGAGGTTTTAGCTGGCGCTGGCCGGCTCCCTCGTTTGTTTGCTCCCCTCTCCCACGCTTTTTGCTCCCCTCTCCCGCCTTGCGGGTGAGGGGAGACAACTAAGGGAGCAAACCCGAAGCGATGGATCAGCCCTCGCCCTTCGTCTTCTTCTCCAGCACGTCCCAGCGTTCCAGCGCTTCCAGCAGTTCCATCTCGATGTCGTCGTGGCGCGAGGCCAGTTCGGCGGCGCGGGCCGGGTCGGTGGCGTAGAGCGAACCGTCCTCAAGCTGGGCGCCGATGGGCTTCTGCTCGCCTTCCAGTGCCGCGATGCGCTCGGGCAACCCGTCAAGCTCGCGTTGTTCCTTGTACGACAGCTTGACCGTGCGATTGGCACCACGTGCCTCGCGCGTGGCAGTCTTGAGCGCCTCAGCCGGCTTCGGCTCGCCCTTGGCCGCCTGCAACGCCTGCGCACGGGCCGACTGCTCTTCCCAGTCGGAATACCCGCCCACCGATTCGCGCCACTGGCCGTCGCCTTCGGCCGCGATGGTCGACGTCACCACGTTGTCCAGGAATGCGCGGTCGTGCGAGACCAGGAATACGGTGCCGGGATAGTCCTGCAGCAGTTCTTCCAGCAGTTCGAGCGTGTCGATGTCCAGGTCGTTGGTCGGCTCGTCCAGCACCAGCACGTTGGCCGGCCGGGCGAACAGGCGCGCCAGCAGCAGGCGGTTGCGCTCGCCGCCAGACAGCGACTTGACCGGCGACCGCGCGCGCTCCGGCGCGAACAGGAAGTCGCCCAGGTAGCTCATCACGTGCTTGCGCTGGCCGTTGACCTCGACCCAGTCGCTGCCCGGGCTGATGGTGTCGGCCAGCGACCTTTCCAGATCCAGCGCGGTACGCATCTGGTCGAAGTACGCCACCTGGAGGTTGCTGCCGTTGCGCACGGTGCCCGAATCGGGCGCGAGATCGCCCAGGATCAGCCGCAGCAGCGTGGTCTTGCCGGCACCGTTCGGGCCGATCAGGCCCACCTTGTCGCCACGCATGATGGTTGCCGTGAAGTCGCGCACCACCACCTTGTCGCCGTACGACTTCGACACATTGGTCAGTTCCGACACGATCTTGCCCGAGCGGTCGGCCTGCGACACTTCCAACTTCACATTGCCCTGCACCTCGCGGCGCTGGGCGCGTTCGTTGCGCATGTCCACCAGACGCTGCACCCGCGCCACACTGCGCGTGCGGCGGGCTTCCACGCCCTTGCGGATCCACACTTCTTCCTGCGCCAGCAGCTTGTCAAACTTGGCCTGCTCCACGGCCTCGTTGGCCAGCAGTTCGGCCTTGCGCGTCTGGTAGGCCGCGAAATTGCCCGGGAACGACAGCAGCTTGCCGCGATCGAGTTCGACGATGCGGGTGGCCACGCGGTCCAGGAACGCGCGGTCGTGGGTGATCAGCAGTACGCTGCCCCGGAAGCCCAGCAGCAGGTCTTCCAGCCAGCGGATGGCTTCCACATCAAGGTGGTTGGTCGGTTCGTCGAGCAGCAGGATGTCCGGCTCGGCCACCAGGCCCTGCGCCAGCGCCACGCGCTTTTGCAGCCCGCCGGACAGCGCATCGACCCGTACGTGCGGGTCCAGCTGCAGCCGGGCCAGCGTGGTTTCCACGCGGGTCCGCAGTTGCCAGGCGTCGGCGGCATCGAGTTCGGCCTGCACGCGGTGCAGTTCGGCCAGCGTGGCTTCGTCGTGATGGGTTTCGAGCTTGGCCAGCGCGGCGTCGTAGCGCAGCAGCAGGTCGTGCGCGGCGCCCATGCCCTGGCTGACCGCGTCGAACACGGTGATGCCGGGCGCGAACTGTGGCTCCTGCGCAACATAGGCCGAAGTCACGCCGCTCTGGCGTGCGATCAGCCCGTCGTCGGGCGCGGAGGCGCCAGACACGATCCGCAGCAGCGACGACTTGCCGGTGCCGTTGCGGCCGATCAGGCCAACGCGTTCACCGGCTTCGAGCGAGAAATCGGTATGGTCGAGCAGCGCCACGTGGCCAAAGGCCAGTTGGGCGTCGGTAATGGAAAACAGGGCCATGATGTGCGAGGACGGATAAGCGGCGCCGGCCACGAAAGCCGGCGCGCGGGCAGGCCCGAATTGTAGACGACGCAGGCCAGACGGCCGTTGCCGGCGCGCGGCGCGCAAAAAAGAAAAGGCCCGTTCGTCTGAACGGGCCCCAAGAGTCTCTCCTCGGTGCCCTGCTCGCAAGGCACGACTGAAGCATAGCCAGCGGCGGCGCGCGCCAGAAGTCGGACAAATCCGTAAGGGAAACTCCCCGTCAACCTGCGGCGCGCCGGAGCGTTGCGCGCCGGGGACGTTGAACGCCGCCACTAGCGTCCACAGTTGTGCCTTGCCAGTCGCCCGTGGAACAATCCGGCATCGGATTTTCTCCGAAAGCACAACGACAGCAGCACCGCGGTAAACAGTAGTCATAGAGCCGGAAGCATCCGGCCATGGGCGGACGGCTAACGCGCCGCCAGGGTTATTTCCCTAAAAACTTTCGACGGGTGTCTTTCATGACCAATTCGGGCCTGCCGCGCCTTGCCTCGTTCCGAGGCCTGGCGTCTGTCGTATTTTCCCTAGCCACCCTGCTCTGCCTGCCGGCCATGCCGACAGCGCAAGCAGCCACGCCAAATTCCGTGGTGCTCCGCATCCAGCAGACTGGCGCGATCCGCATTGCCCACCGCGAAAGCTCGGTGCCCTTCTCGTTCGTGGTGGACGGCAAGCCCATGGGCTATGCCGTGGACCTGTGCCTGAAGGTGGCCGACGCCCTGCGCACGCAACTGAAGCTGCCGCAACTGCGCGTGGAATGGGTGCCGGTGACGCCGGCCTCGCGCATTCCGTCCATCGTCGACGGCAAGGCGGACCTGGAGTGCGGGTCCACCACCAACAACCGCGACCGCCGCGACCAGGTGGCATTCACCATCCCGCACTACATTGCCGGCAGCCGCATGCTCGTGAAGACGGATTCGGGCATCCGCAAATGGAGCGACCTGCGCGGGAAGACCGTGGTTTCCACCACCAAGACCACGCCGCTGGAGATGATCCGCAAGATGGATGAGGCTGGCGCCATGGGCTGGAAGGTAGTGGAGGCCAAGGACCACGCCGAGGCGTTCGCGATGGTGGAATCGGGCAAGGCCGATGCCTTCGTGATGGACGACGTGTTGCTGTTCGGCCTGCGCGCCAATGCGAAAAACCCGGCGTCGCTGGCCGTGACCGGCGACCTGCTCACGATCGAGCCGTACGCGATCATGCTGTCGAAGCACGACGCCGAGTTCAAGAAGCTGGTCGACAAGGCCATGATCGCCTCGATCTACGACCAGGACACGCAGAAGCTCTACCGCAAGTGGTTCCAGCAGCCGATTCCGCCCAACGGCATCACGCTGGACATCCCGATGAGCTACCTGCTGCGCGATTCGTTCAAGTTCCCGAGCGACAAGGTGGCGGACTGACAGCAGCAACCCATCCTCCCGGCAGTGGTGCCGGGAGAAAGCCGTGCGAACGAATCGTGCGAAGATAGCGCCCCCTGCCGCTATCCGCACGTAACGCCATGTCCGCCGCCCCCCTGAAGCTGTCCGATCTATCCGTCTCCACCGTTGTGGCCGGGCTGATCGCCCTGCTGACTGGCTACGCCAGTTCGCTGGTGCTGATGATCCAGGCCGGCCAGGCGGCGCACCTGACCGACGCCCAGGTGGCGTCATGGATCTGGGCGCTGTCGATCGGCATGGGCGTCACCACGCTGGGGTTGTCGCTGCTCATGCGCGTGCCGGTGGTGGTAGCGTGGTCCACGCCCGGCGCCGCGCTGCTGATTGCCAGCCTGCCAGGCGTGCCCTACGCCGAAGCGGTCGGCGCCTTCCTGATGGCCGCGCTGCTGATGACGGCGGCCGGCATGACCGGCTGGTTCGACAAGCTCATGAAGGCGCTGCCGGCCAGCATTGCGTCGGCGCTGCTGGCCGGCATCCTGTTCCGCATCAGCGTGGATGTGTTCGTCCATGCCCAGTACCAGACGGTGCTGCTGCTGGCGATGTTTGCCGCCTACTTGGCGGGCCGCCGCTGGTGGCCGCGCTATGCCGTGCCGGGCGTGCTGGCCCTTGGCGTGGCGCTGGCGGGCGCGCTCGGGCAGCTTCATTTCGACCAGTTCCATTTCGCGGTGGCCCTGCCCGTGTGGACCACGCCGGCATTCTCGCTGTCGGCATTCGTCAGCATCGCCGTGCCGCTGTTCATCGTGGCGTTGGCCTCGCAAAACATCCCCGGGCTGGCCGTGCTGCGTGCCGACGGCTACCACGTGCCAGCCAGCCCGCTGATCACGGTCACGGGCCTGGCATCGGCCATCCTGGCCCCGTTCGGATCGCACGGCATCAACCTGGCGGCCATTACGGCGGCTATCTGCACCGGCCCGCAAGCCGACGCGGACCCGCGGCGCCGCTACATGGCCGCCGTGGTCTGCGGCATCGGCTACCTCGCCATGGGCGTGATGGCGGCCAGCATCGCGGCGCTGTTCGCCGCGTTTCCGAAGGCGCTGGTGGTGGCCGTGGCGGCCTTTGCACTGCTGGGATCGATTGCCAACGGACTGACCGTGGCCATGCAGACGCCGGCCGAACGCGAGTCCGCGCTGCTGACGTTCATGATCACGGCCTCGGGCATGACGCTGGCCGGCGTGGGCTCGGCGTTCTGGGGCGTGGTCGGAGGCATGCTCGCGTTGCTGGTACTCCGGCCGCGCGAGGCCAAGACGGCTTAAGGCGCTGCCAACCGGGCGGCGCCGGGCCGCCCGTGCTGGTTCAAAGCAGCAGAAAAGCCAGTTCGGCGGCCGTGATTTCCGTCACCGGCACGCCCTTGCGGCGCTGGAACAGCACGTGTTCCAGCACCCTGTCACGATGCTCGGCAAATACGGCCGGCTCGAAACGCAGCGCCGCCGTGCCGTAATGCTCCGCCAGCAGCTTGTAGACGCGATGCCGCACCAGCAGCATCTCGTTATCGGCGTGCAGGCGCGTCGTTTCGGCAGCGTGATCCTCCTCGAGCTGGCGCATGCCGACCACCACCCGCCCATGCATGCCGCGATAGCGATCGACCTCGGTATGGGCGCGGCGCAGTTCCTCGCGCAAAGCCCGCACTTCCTGCATCAGCTTGAGATTTTGCTGGACACCCCGCTGGATGCGGGATGCTTCCTCCAGCGCATGATCGGCGGCGGCAATGGTGTTCTGCCAGACGCCCTCCACGGCTTCGCCATGGCCGGTGCGGTCGGCGGACGTTCCCTCGACGTCGGCCGGCCGCCGGATGGCAGGCCACGCAGTGGCCGCACCCAGTTCGTTCTTCATACAGCTCCCCTTGATCCCGTCTACCGAGACCCGCCGCCGGCGCATTTTTTTGATGCCGGCATGGTCAGGCCACTGGTGCTTGTGTCGCCGCGACTTTATTCTGGCCGCCTCGTTTCAAACGCCGGGCAGCTTTAGCTTATGACTGCATTCAAGACCTGTATCGCCTAATGCACAACCACCGTGTGGGAGGGTAATCCAAACCGCCCGAAACCCGCATGGCGTCTGGATCTTCGGCATTTCTGGCATTGTTTTGCAGACTCTGACAGGTTGCGTCCCGCATAACGGCCTTGTCGAGCGCCTTAAGCATCGCTTTTGGGCCGTTTTCTTCCGATTTTCAGCCTTTTCTCGCCCCGCCATGAACGGATACCTGCTCCTCGCCCTGGCCATCGTCGCCGAAGTCATCGCCACCAGCAGCCTCAAGGCCGCCGAGAATTTCACGCGCCTCTGGCCCAGCGTACTGGTCGTAGTCGGCTACGTGGCCGCCTTCTGGCTGTTGATGCAGGTGATGAAAACCGTGCCGGTGGGGGTGGCCTACGCCATCTGGTCGGGCGCCGGCATCGTGCTGGTAACGATGATCGCGGTGGTGCTGTACCGGCAGGTGCCTGATCTGGCCGCCGTCGTCGGCATCGCCCTGATCATCGCCGGCGTGGCCGTGATCCAGCTTTTCTCGAAGATGAGCCACTGACCCGGCCAGCGTCCTAGCCCGCGCGCCGGCCCGCCGCCTCAGCTCTTGGGCGGCAACGCGCGCAGCAGCCGGTTGACCTGCGCCAGCGTCTCGCACTCGTCATCCTTGCGCTTGCGCCGTTCCTCGATGATCTCCAGCAACGCCCGCACCTGCCCATTCTTGACCTCGCAAGCGTCCTTGCCCTCCTTGGGACACACCACGTCGATCTCCCCCCGCAGGCTCTCCTGAACGATATCGATCAGCGCCGTACACCCCGACGTGTCGTTCAACGCGGGATCGGACGCCGGCTGCACAGCCAGCACAGAGGCGGCGGCAAACATGGCTAGCGCTGGAAGCCAACGCAAGGGCGTCCGGAAAAGGGGCATGGTTTGGCAGTGAAAGGCAGGACACGCACGCCGCGGCTGCGGCGTGCGGGCTACATGATAGCGGTTTGTTGAGGTTTGCCGATGGAAGGGGGGCTCGGACGGCGATTCGCGCGCTGGTGGCGCGATGCCTTCAATCGTGATACCCCGCGCCGAGATGGGCAGCGAGCAAGAATTGGGGAGAACGACCGCGGATATTTGATGGTCCCGCCGACAGGAACCCTAAAGTCGGCTACAGCCCTTTATCTTGAGGGCAGACTGGATTGTGAATAGTTTCGATGCCCCTTCCCGTGCCCCTAAATGGAAACTCTGGCCATAGGTGCGGCGTCTACTTCTTGCGGTTCCCGTAGCGAGCGAGATACTCCGGTGCGAACTGTGCTCCCCATCCGGTGTGTAAGCGTGCGATGGCTTCGAACTGGCAAACCCCTGTACTGACAAGCCGACGCACTTCGGCATCGACACGTTCCTCAGTGAAAATGCGGGTTTTCACTTGATCATCAGCATCCTGGCAACGTGGCGATACACGGAGGGCCATCAACGCACCCGGCATGACATCGCAGAACCACGTACGATCCCCGCATGTGCGCCCGTCGTTGTTCGTGAGGAACACAACGATGCCCAACACCATGATGCCCGCGACAACTAATGCGGCGCGCCTAGCGCCCGTAAACCAAAACCACGCAAACGCGCCGAACATTGCGATTCCGCCCATGAATCAGTCCACCCTTTGGAGCGTGCGTGTTGCGATAGCGCCCATGGTAAGTGCCCCCTTTCCGGCTAGGCTCTGCTAAGAGGCGGCCATTGTACCGTGAGCCGGGCAACTCCCCCGTCCTAGCGCGGCCACGCCTCCACCGTCTTCCGATGCTTCGATTCGCACGCGCCTAGCGCTTTCAGCACGTCCCTCATCCCCCATTCCTGCCACGCATCACATCATAGTCGGCCGTAGCGGTCGCGTCCGGCAGGTCGCCACACCCCTCTTGGCGGCGATGGATCGACTACACGCGGGCACCGAATCGAAGGGGTTTCACGGATGGGAGAACGGGCTGGGCGAGCACGCCAAGGCAAACAAGCCTGATCACAGGCGCCGACTTCGATCCTGAGGCGTTCAAGCGCATCTGGAAGTTGGAAGCCATCCAGCGGGCTGCTAGCAGCTACGGTTGGCGCGGGCTTGCCGAAACAGTCTGGGCGGCAGCATTTGCCGAGGCTCGGGGTACCATTGTCCATTCCACATCGGAGGCAGACCAATGTTCGTGAGTTCCGCACCCGTTCAGCGCTCGGCGCTCCGAAACTTGTTCGGCGTCGAGCCGCCGGCCAGCGAGTGGAAGGCACAAGACCTGACGACCAGTCTCAGACGCTTAGATCAACCATGAACAATCGCATTACATATTTCGGGAACCATACCGCATCGAGATTTGTCGCGTTTGGAGACGAATGTAGATACGGAGAAATTCTAATATACGCAGTAGTTTACGTTGCTAGAACCAGGGCGAAATTTATTGAACGAAAACTTATCAACTTAAAGAAAAAATTTCAGCTCCCCATACATAAACGGCGGTCTCAAGAGTCAAGTGCAACGTTTAGCTAGTTTTTCGGCTTCCAGTTCCTTGGCCACTGCCTCTTCAGGCGTATCCCAGCCGAGTGTTTGACGTGGCCGTCCGTTGAGCAATTTGGCAATAGCGTTGAGCTGGGTCTGTGTGACCTGCGAAAGATCTGTGCCCTTAGGCAAAAACTGACGCAACAGGCCATTGGTGTTCTCATTGCTGCCACGTTGCCAAGGGGCATGCGGATCGGCAAACCAGATATCGAGATTCAGGCTCTTCGCAAGTTCGACATGGCAAGTCATTTCCGTTCCGCGGTCGTACGTCAGGCTTTCTCTGAGGAACACCGGCAGCCTTTTCATCTGCCGCGTGAAGCCCTCGAGCGCGTCCTGGGCCGTACAGCCGTCCATGCGACACAACACGACAAAGCGCGTCTTGCGCTCGACCAGCGTGCCGACGCAAGAACGATTAAATGCCCCTTTGATGAGATCGCCCTCCCAGTGGCCGGGCCATTGCCTCAGCGCAATCTCCTCGGGGCGATGGACGATACGCAGCGCTTGCGGGACGAAACTCCCGCCCGCAAGGCTCGTTCGCCTGCGCCCGCGAGCCGGTTTCTCCTGGCGCAAGGCGTCAATCATCGCCTGCTTGAGTCCACCGCGCGGGTGCGCGTAAATTGCCGCGTAAATCGTTTCGTGGCTGATGTGCTGATCGGGGGCATCTGGGTACATACGCCGAAGTCTCGCAGCAATCTGCTGCGGGGACCAGCGCCAGTAGATTAATTGGTCATGCACACGCTGGTACAAAGCACTCCCGGCAACGAGCTTGCGCCGACGCACACAACGCCGCCGACGGGCCTGATAAGTCAACGCAGCCTGTGTCGCGTTGTACCGCGTCGACCCGACTTCGAGGTTGCGCGCCAACTCGCGCGACACCGTCGAGCCACTTCGTCCCAGCACACGCGCTATCGCCCTGATGCTGCTACCTTTGCCGCGTTCGATCATGATGAGCGCTCGTTCTTCCGCACTCAAATGGCTGTAATTCTTCATTCCAACACCCTACCTCATCACGGGTGTTGCACTTGATACTAGAGACTAAGAACCCATCCATTGCAGAGTACTACTTAGCCCTGATCAACGCCAGAAGCACAATATCTCACACCTCAACACGAATGACGCCCGCAGCGTTATCGCCCACGCCATTGGAATTATGGCGGAGAGCCGCGCTTTCATTCGGTACGCCTACACTACAATTCCCAACGCAAGATCCGCACTTGGAGAATTCCTCACAGTAATGGATGCGCAGGGAGAATGGCACGACAATCCAGTTGGTGATGACCATAAGAGTTTTTTTTCAATTCTTATGACAGCGGCAACTGGGACCGAATATCCCGGGGCACCATCGGCGCGAGAAACCGAATTTTTTATATCAGAAGAGAAATCAAAGATTGATTATTTTGGCGCGAATCGGCGTGCCGATGGAACATTGAGCTATACCCTTAGCGATGAACCAGAGGGTACGCTGAAACTTAATCCAAGAATTATTAAGGCTGATGAGCATCCACTATTGGAGCTATCTGACATAGTGGCTTATGTCTGCGCGCATGCACATGAGGTATCGCCAAAGTACCCGTTCTTTAAAGAACAGTGTATGAGGCTCGCTCACAAAATGGTTTCCGTTGAGATGTTCCGCGATGGGCGTAAGACGGCTTAAATCACCGAGGCCACACCTCCACCGTCTTCCGGTGCTTGGCCGCACACTCCCCTAGCGCCTTCAGCACGTCCCCCATCACCCATTCCTGCCAAGCGTCATAGTCAGCGGCTGCCGGCGCGTCGGGGATTCGACACGGAGCGGCCAGCGCGCTATCGAGCGGAGGCGGCTTGCTTGGCCGCGTCGACTGCGTCGGACAGCTTGCGCACCCGGAAATCGTCAGGGCGGCAATCCACAGGCAGAGGCTTCTTCGCATTTCGGAATTCCATCACGGCTTGGTCGACCTTGGCGGTCAGCGCGGCCTGGCTGGCGTTGAACTCATTGGCCTTTGTCTGGATGGTCGCGCTGGCTTTGCCGAGATCGTCGAGCGCCTTGTTGGCGCCGGCCAGATCAGCCTGAGCGCTGGCCGTCTTCATCCGGTCGATCTCGGCATCCTTGCGCCAGCCGTTGGCTACCCAGCCGGCGGCGAAGATGGCCAGGGCCAGCAGCGCGGCGCCGAGCGCGCGCCAGGGAATCGCGGCCAGCGCAGCGCGCGGATCAAGAATGCTCATGGGGCCTCCAGTGGTGCCGCAGCTCCAACCGCCAGACGCCCCACAGCACGCCCAGCGCGACGGCCGCGTTGAGTGCCACCTCCGGGTCGCTGTGGCAGGCCCAGGGGGACACCATGTTGCCGAGCGCGGCGAAGTTAACCAGCAACAAGACCAGCGCACCGCCCGTGCGATTTGGTACCTTGTGCGTGAGCACGGCCCAGATCGAGCCGGCGAAGATAATGGCGTTCGCTACCAGGTTGATGCTCTGCATCTCAGCTCCCCGTGAGACGGCGCCGGATGGCGTTCATCCACTCGGGAATCCGCTGCATCCCGTTGTTGACGATCGCCAGGCCGAACACCGCGGAAGCGGCAACCGCAAGCATGTGGGTATAGCTGCCCGGCACCAGGCCGAACCGCTCCACCGCCGCGCTGCCACCAGTTCCCCGGAATGAACTTCACTGCGATGGCCGATCCCAACGCTGCCGCGCCGCCCGACCACCACGTCATAGCCGTGATTGGCTGTCCGCTGCACGCCGTTGTCTGTACCCTCGCTGAACGCCAGCATGTCGAGGAACGCGGCCATGTTCTGCCCGCCCGGAAGCTGGTCTGCTCTGGTAAATGGCATACGTCCTCCAGAAATGAAAAAAGCCCGCTCAAGGGCAGGCATGACCGGATTGCTATACTGCCGCGCTCTGTATCAGAAACGAAACATCGCGGCTACAAAACAAAAAATGCAAAGAACGGACTGGATCGACCGCGCAAAAGGTATCGGCATCCTCCTCGTCGTGATCGGTCACTCTACGCAGTACCTCTACACGGACAAAGCGGCGCTGGCCCTTACCGGCCTTATCTACAGCTTCCACATGCCGTTGTTCTTCATGCTGTCAGGCATATTTGCAGAGCACAGCCTGACGAAACGAGGAACGTCCGAGTTTGTCATCGACAAG
This sequence comes from Cupriavidus pauculus, assembly GCF_022179805.1. GTDB lineage: Bacteria > Pseudomonadota > Gammaproteobacteria > Burkholderiales > Burkholderiaceae > Cupriavidus > Cupriavidus pauculus_E. Next base: position 205,650 of record NZ_BPUO01000008.1, read on the forward strand.
GTACGGACGATTGTCTACCCGTACGTAATCTGGTCCATATTTGAGGGCGCCTACCGCTACGCGCTAGGCAAAACCACGGGGTTTACTGACGTCCAAGGCGTTCGCCAGATTTCGGCCATCTACTACAAGCCGATCTATCACTATTGGTTTCTGTATGCGCTCGCGGTCTGCTTCTTTCTTTTCGCAGCCATCTACCGACTGCCGAAAGCGATGAAGCCACTCGCTGTTCTTTCGGCTATTGCGGCAGCGACATTCATGTTGTCTGGCCTACTGCCTCACACCATCGTCAGGCAGATCGCTGAGTCTCTTATTTACTTCGTTGCCGGCATTCACTTGTCGCGTGCGATGGGCGTCGCGGGCTCGGATGGCCCCTCCCCGTCTGGTATCGCCGCCGGCCTTGGCGCACTCTTTCTCTTCGGCAGCGTGCTGAACTTTGTCGGGTTGGCTCCTGATGCCCCGCGTACCGTTCAAGTACTAGGATTCGCCGCGATAGGGATCGCCTTCACGTCTGTCGTATCAGCACTGATTCCCAGCGAGTCGCCTGTCGGTCGAGTCCTTACATACCTTGGCCGCATCAGCATGGCCATCTACATCTTCCACATCCCCCCGATGGCATTGGCAAAATTCTTCATGGACAGCCAAGGCATCACCGGACTACTGCCACACGTCTTAGTGGAATGCACACTCGGACTCGTGGTTCCAATACTGATTCATAGATTCGTGGAACCAAAAATCCCACGCCTCTACCAGTGGCGTCAGCAAGCGCCGCGCGTGAACGCTGAACTGACTCGCTCGCTTCCATCGTCCTTGCGGCCTTGACCAATAGCCCCTTTAGGGCTATTGCAGGTCTCATAGGGTAGCGCCTTCCGCGCAGCCCGCCACCCGCAAGGCGATCAACTAGGCTTTATGTCTCCTCCCAACTGGGCTACGGAGGGGATGGACAGAGCGACAGCGGACGGCCGGCTATCTCATAGGGGACGCAGCGCGCCTCGGCGGCCGCCACAAATTAAGAAGCAACGTCGTCCAACGATGGATCGGCCTCTCCACAACGTAGTGGGTAGCCAAGCCGCACGCGACTGCGGAACATCCGATCATGACTATCGCCAGCGTCCCATTACCCGTGAGTCCATAGGCGACCAGCGTCGCCGGAATGCTAGCTAGCGGCAGCTCGTGGCTGAGATAGATCGAGTAAGAGGCGTCGCCAAGGCGGGTGAGCCAACGCCCAGCCTGAAAGCCCTCAACCTCTAGCCAGAGTGCGACAAGCACAACGCATGCAGCGGGAATGCCGAACAATACAAACCGGAACGACTCAAACTGCATGGGCGTCAGCTTCGGCCCCAGCGAAATGGCCAGCACCAAAAGAACCCCGGTGAGTGCGGCCCCCACAGCGATGCGCTTGCTCAGTCTGCCGGCCAAGAAAAGCTCAGCGGACGCGATTCCGAAGAGGAACTCAAAGTAAATGGGGTTGGAGAAGAACACCTTAAGGGCTGACTTTTCGGGTAGTACTGAACCCACCACGAGCGCGCACAGGAACACCGCCAAGATCTTCAGAGACACAAAGCGCCGTGGCGTAAGCATCGTCGCGGCAAACACAAAGTAGAAAAACACCTCATAGATGAGCGTCCACCCGGGGACCAGCGGTGGATACAACTCGAAGCTCGGGCTCAATGCAGGAAAAAGAAAAAACGATTTAGCCGCATAGGCGAAATACTCATCCGTCTTTCCTGACAGGTAGCCTAACATCCATGGCGCCTCCAATAGCAAGCAGACCCACCATAGAGGGTATATTCGCGCCGCACGTGACAGCATGAACCGAGCTCCTTGTCCCCACGTGCTTCGCGTAACGTAGAACATGATGAACCCGCTGATCACAAAGAAGACGTCCACCCCGAATACACCCCACCCGGCAGGAAACTTAGGGAGAAATGGATAGAGGCCGCCCAGCCCTCCAACGTGGGCTAGCAGAACGATCAGCGCCGCGATACCACGCAGCGCCTGGATGTTACAAAGTTTGTGATTCATTGACTCGCTGCGGGCACATTGCGGCGGTATTTGACCGTGAACGAGCCAAGAACGTCAAGCTGGAGCCGGCTTCGAAGGGTCCCATTGCGCCTGGATCATCTCCGTGGTGCGCACGAACGTCAGCGCCATGAACTGCAGCGCCAGGCGCGTCACCCTGTCACCCTCGTAGCCATCGATGTCGCGCATGAGAGGCTCTACCGTACGGGGCATCGCGTAGGGGCACCGATAATCCGGGCATAAGAGAATGCCCCAAAAAGTGACGGATTGCCAACGGTTCACCGCGAACTCTGGTGAACGTCGAAAGACCAGATGGCCTTGATTTATGGCTGGGGAGAGAACTTCGGAGAGCCGCTAAAGACTTGTTTATGGTCCCGCCGACAGGAATCGAACCTGTATCTAGCGCTTAGGAGGCGCTCGTTCTATCCATTGAACTACGGCGAGCGGACCGTCTGCAGGGGGTTCGCGCCGCGCTACGGCGGGCGAGTCGCAAGACGGGGCGCAGTATAGCAAACTCGGTGGCGGCGGGGACATCGCGGCGGGCAGGTTGGCCGGCGCGGTGGTGGTGCGTATGGGTGCTGGCGCTGCCCGGTCCGCACCGGCGGTGGCAGGCGCGGCCGGTGCGGGTGTCGCAGCTTTCCCAGTCGATCAGTCCGGACATGGCAGGCTCCCTCAGTGAAAGTTGGAAGGTGGCGGGGGTTCAGGCGGTATGCAGGCCGACGAGGTGGACGCTCGACAGCACGGCCAGGGCCATATGGAGCACCGTGACCATCGCGGTGCCGGGGTTGCGCAGGCAGGTTTCCACTTGTTCGCTGCGGGCCTGGCCCAGCAGGCACCACGTGCAGAAGTGCTCGCAGTTGTTGGTCAGCAGGTGGTAGCGGTCTTCGCCCAGGCGGCTGCGGGCGCGGATCACGGCTTCGGTGCCGAGGTAGCGTGCGCAGGGTTCGGACTTGACTGCCACCGTGTGGCCGTCGGCGAACTGTTCCAGCGAGGTTTCTTCCACCGGGCCGGCGTGCAGCGCGTGGCAGAAGCCGGTGTAGTGGATCACGCGGCCGCGGCCGGTGTAGATGCCATGGTGGGCGTAGCCATTGCGTTCCGTCACGAGATGGGAGCCGGGCAGGTAGGTATCGTCCAGGCGGCTGATTTCTTGTTGGTCTTGGGCGTTCATGGCGGGTCTCGATTCGGTGTCGGTGGCTGGCAGTCAGGACTGCGTTGGTGCCTACCCAACCGCATCAAGCGTGCCAGTGGACCCGAACCACGGTGAAACATGGGCTGGCGGGATATGGGGCGTTTCCGGCAACGCCAGTTCGTCGGCCGCATGCCAACAGAATCTTGCGCATTGTGTTGGTCGATGGCCGTCAGCGGCATGGTTCACGTTGGGCGGGTTCGGGCGGTTCCGCCAGCCAGCCCGACTGATGGTCGCCAACCACCAGCCCCGCCGCGAGTGTTGGTCGGCTACCAACCGCCCCAGCGCCTGAAAAGCCCGATGCGGCACTTCCAGCGATTGGGAAGTCGCGGACATCACATCTATCGCGTGGCACACCGCTTGCTCCATACAAGCACCCACTTTCCGATGCCCGCCCAAGGAGACCCATCATGGCGACCGTCACCATCCGCGATCTGAATGCCCACCGTGAGCTGGATTTCCGCGCCATGTCGTCCGTGCGGGGCGGCGGCGCACCCTGGGTTTTCGGCTGGATCCAGCCTTATGTGCAGTCGCGCCCCAGCGCGTTGCCCGTCGTGAACTTTTACGAGATCAACTACAGCTTCTATGCTGATCAGATGAACAATCAGTTCCAGAACGTGAACGTCCAGAACACGGCGCCGAATTCGACGATTACGGTCGACGCCGCCATGGACGCCCGCAACAAGGGACGACTGGTCTGAGTCCTGCAGCGCCGTTCGGCAGGACTTTCGCGGTGACTTCCAGATACCCGGCGCCCCGGGGGCGCCTTATGCGCGGAACGAAATCGGTCCGCGCAGGAGCATGCCGTGACCTGCGTATCGCAATTCCGCTGGACCTCGGCCGCGTGCACAGACGTCGGCCGGGTGCGTGAGCGCAACGAGGACGCTTGCCTGGCCATCCCCGAACAGGGCATCTGGGTGGTGGCCGACGGCATGGGCGGCCATGCGGTGGGCGATTTCGCCAGTCGCGCGGTGGTCCAGGCGTTGTCGGCGCTGCCCGCGCCTGCGAGCCTGGAGGGCGCTGCCGAGAACGCACGCATTGCGATACAGACCGTCAACCAGTTACTGATCGACGAAGCGCTGAAGCTGAAGGTGCGCGTGATCGGCAGCACCGTGGTCGTGCTGCTGGCCTGCGAGCGCCGCTGCAGTTGCCTGTGGGCCGGCGACAGCCGGCTCTACCTGTTCCGCGACGGCCACCTGAAGCAGCTATCGCGCGACCACAGCCAGGTGGAACGCCTCAAGGCGCGCGGACTGATCACGGCCGAGGAAGCCCGCCACCACCCCGCCCACAACACCATCACGCGCGCCGTGGGCGCGGCCGCCACGCTCGACCTCGAACGCCTGACGCTGGAAATCGGCGATGGCGACGTGTTCCTGCTGTGCAGCGACGGCCTGAGCAACGAAGTCGAGGACGACCAGATCGGCGCCATCCTGGCGGCCAACGCCGCCGACCCCACCATGGCGGCCGACGCGCTGCTGCGGCAGGCGCTCGACAACGGCGGGCGCGACAACGTGTCGGTGGTGGTGATCCGCGCCGAGGACATCGGCGGCGGCTCGGACATGACGTTGCTGAATCCGGAGGTTTGAGGGGCCGACTCTGCTTCCTCTACTCCCCCTACTTCCCATCCACCTGCCGGTTGTTCCGGAAATCCTTCGAGTGGATGCCGTGCTTCTTGAGCAGCATCTGGATGTGGGACCGGTTCATGTCGAAGCGGCGCGCCAGTTCGGCCACCGTGCCGCCCACCTCCTGCAGGCCGCGCTCCAGGAACGCGCGCTCGGCTTCGTCGCTGGCGGCGCGTTTGGCTTCGCTGAGCGATGTAGCCGTGCTCAGGTCGGTCACGGTTGGCTTGCCTCCAATGGCGGCCGCCACCGGAGTGCCGGCCGGCTTGGGGCGGATGTCTTGCGGCAGGTGGATGAAATCGGCGGTGTCGCCCGCCAGGCATGACAGCCGGTACATCAGGTTGCGCAGTTCGCGGATGTTGCCCGGGTATTCGTAGTGCAGCAGGAAGTCGCGCAGCCGGGGCGTCAGCTTCACCGGCCGGCGCTTGAGCAGGCCGGCCGCCTCGTCACCGAAGTACGCCACCAGCAGCGGAATCTCGTCGCGCCGTTCGCGCAGCGCGGGCAACGTCACGTGGATCACGCTGAGCCGGTAGAACAGGTCCTCACGGAACGTGCCGTCCTGGCTCATCCTGCGCAGGTCCTTGTTGGTGGCCGCCACGATGCGGGTATCCACGGCGATCACCTCGTCTGAGCCCACGCGCTGGATCTCGTGTGCCTCCAGCACGCGCAGCAGCTTGACCTGCCCGGTCAGCGGCAGCTCGCCGATTTCGTCGAGAAAGATCGTGCCGGTATGCGCGCTCTCGAACTTGCCGCGCCGGTCGTTGGCCGCGCCGGTGAAGGCGCCCTTCTTGTGTCCGAACAGTTCGGACTCCAGCAGGCTGTCGGGAATCGCGCCGCAGTTCACCGAGATGAACGGCTTCTCGTTGCGCACGCCGTTGGCGTGGATCACCTTGGCCATCAGCTCCTTGCCCGTGCCGCTCTCGCCGTCGATCAGCACGGGCAGATCGGTAGGCGCCGCCTTCTCGGCGATTTCCAGTGATTCCAGCAGCTTCGGATTGTCGCCAAACGTGCCCTCGAAGATAAAGCTGCGCTCCATCAGCGCCTGGCGCCGCTCGCGGGCGGACATCTCCACCGGCTCCACCACTTCTTCCTCGGGCTCGCCCGTGGCCGACGCGGCGGCGACAAAGCGCTCCTTGTGCGACAGGCCCATCACCTCGTCACGCAGCGTAGTGGCCTGCTTGAGCAGCTTCTCGATGTCGGGGCGTTCCAGCCGCGAAGACCAGCGCAGCGTGGAGCGCAGGATCTCGATCCGTTCGATCAGGCCCGCGAACGACACCGCGGACGTGGCAGGGGTGGGGTTGTATAGCTTCATGCCGCGCTCAACTGCTTCTGGACCAACTGGTAGTACATGCCGCGGCGCTCCAGCAATTCCTCATGCCGCCCCTGCTCCACGATGCCGCCTTCGTACAGCACCAGGATCTTGTCCGCCTGCATGATCGTGCTGAGCCGGTGCGCAATGATCACGGCCGTGCGGCCACGCAGGATTTCCTGCATGTTCGCCAGGATGTTGCTTTCCGACTGCGTGTCCAGCGCCGACGTGGCCTCGTCGAACACCAGCAGGCGCGGATCGTGATACAGCGCGCGGGCAATGCACAGCCGCTGGATCTGCCCGCCCGACAACCCGATGCCGCGCTCCCCCACCACCTGCTCGTAGCCGAGCGGCAGCTTGGAGATGAACGCGTGGGCGTCGGCCATCTTGGCCACCTCCTCGATGCGGCGCCGGTCGGGGCTGTCCTCGCCGCAGGCGATGTTCTCGGCCACGGTGCCCGAGAACAGCAGGTTGGTCTGCATCACATAGCCCACCTGCGCGCGGAAGAACTCGGTGTCGATCACGTTCATGTCGTAGCCGTCCACCTTCATCGACCCGTCCGACGGCTTGTAGAAGCCCACCAGTAGCTTGGCCAGCGTGGTCTTGCCCGACCCGCTGCGTCCGACGATGGCCACCATCTCGCCGGGCCGCATATGGAAGCTGATGTTCTCCAGCACGTAGGGCGTGTCCTCGCCGCCGTAGCGGAAGTACACGCCATCGAACTGGATCTCGCCCTGCAGGTCTGGCAGCGACACGCGCGACATCACGTCCGTCGCGCTCTGCTCGGGCTCCAGGTCCAGCACGTCGCCCAGCCGCTCCATGGCCACGCCCGCGTCATTCAGTTGCCCCCACAACGCCACCAGCCCCATCAGCGGGGCCAGCACGCTGCCCATGAACGCGTTGAACGCAATGAGCTGGCCAATTGTCAGTTCGCGCTCCAGCACCAGCGTGGCGCCCACCCACAGGATGGTGATCGTGGTGGCCGCGTTCAGCACCTGGCTGACCAGCCCCACGAGGATGTGGAACGACTGCGCCTGGTACTGCTTGTCCAGCGCCTTGGCGTACTTGCGTTCCCAGCGCAGCCGCACGGGCCGCTCGATGCCCATGCCCTTGACGGTCTCCGCGCCGCCGAGCGTTTCCATCAGATACGCCTTGGCATCGGTCGAGGCCGCGAACACCTCGCGTGCGTAGGTCTTGACCTTGGGCGTCACCACCACCGTCAGCGCCGCGATCGGTATCACGAACGCAATCAGCAGCAGCGTCAGCTTCACGTTGTAGAGGAACATGATGCTGAAGTAGATGAACACCATCAGCAGGTTCAGGGCCGTGGTCACCGTGGACTCGGTCAGGAACGCGCGGATGGTCTGGTTTTCCTGGAAGCGCGCGAAGATGTCGCCGGTCTTGCGCTTGGCGAAGAACCCCAGCGGCAGTGACAGCGTGTGCTTGAAGAAGTGCGACATCATCGCGAAGTCCATATTGCGGACCATGAAGTTCGCCAGATACGCACGTATGGTGACCATGAGCTGTGTGAAGACATTGGAGATCACCAGCCCCAGTATCAGCAGGTGCAGCAGCCCGATGTTCTGGTGCACCACCACGCCATCGAGGATGTTCTGGATGATCAGCGGCGGCACCACGCCCAGCACCTGGATCACGAACGTAGCCAGGAACAGATGCCCGAGGATGCGCTTGTACGGTGACAGGTAACTGATGAACCGCAGCCACGGCGACCGCGACACCGCCAGCTCGTTCATCTGGGCACCGGGCGAGAACAGCAGGCAGGTGCCGCTCCAGCCGCGCTCGAATTCCTCGGTGCTCATCTTGCGGAAGCCGATGGCCGGGTCCGCTATCCACACATAGCGCGACGACACGCCGTAGACCACCACGTAGTGATAGCCCTCCCAGTGGATGATGAACGGCAGCTCGAATCCCATCAGCGCATCGCGCGTGCACTGCACGCCGCGCGCCGTGAAGCCCAGCGATTCGCCCGCACGCGCCAGGCTGTCCAGCGTGGCGCCGGCCGTCGTCACATTGGCCAGTTCGCGCAGCTTGCCCAACGTCATCGGAATGCCGTAGTGGCGGCACACCATCGCCAGGCACGCGGCGCCGCAGTCCATCTCCTCGGCCTGCTCCACCAGCGCGAAGCGGCGGATCAACCGTTCGCCCAGTTCGGGCTTGGAATGCAGGTCCAGCAGCACGGGCCGCTTGCGCCGCTCGGCCAGTTTCTTCTGCCGGTGCAGTTCGCGATCCACGGTGCGGATGCGTTCCTCCAGCACCTCGCGCAGGCGCGCATTGCGCTCCAGGATCAACTGGACGGTCTTCTCCGGAATTACCAGCAGCCGCGTGTCGGTCTCGGCGACGACCGATGCCACCTGCTCCTGCCGCATCACGCAGGCCCGCTCGCCAAAGATCTCGCCCTGCCCCAGCGTGGCCAGCGCAAACATATCGCCGTCTTCCTCACGCTCCACGCGCACCGTGCCCTGGCGCACCACGTAGAGACGGCGGTCCTCGCGGCCGTCCTGCTGCAGGATGGTCTTGCCCGCCGCCACGCGCTTCACGCCCACGCTGCGCACCGCGTCTTCCAGTTCCGTCTTGTCCAGCTTGCCGCGCAGATCGAACAGCCGCGCCACGAAGCCGCCCGCTGAACTGATGGCCACGTAGCTCGTGATAAACGCCAGCGCAGCCGGATTACCACCCACCGCCGGCTCCGACACGCTGCGCGGAATCACGATCAGCTCGGTCTTGCCCGACGCCCGCACCGACGACTCATGCCGATACTCGCGCAGCAGCGCGATATCGGCGAACACCTCGCCGGTCTTGCGCACGCCCATGCTGATTTCCTTGCCGTGTTCCTCGTTGAACACGCGCACGGACCCTGCACGCACGATAAAGATGCCGTCGGCGGGCTCGCCCGCATTGCACACCGTGTCGCCAAAGCCGAAATGCAGCGTTTGCGCACTGGCGGCCAGCCGCTCGATCTCGTCGCGCGTCAGCGGCGACAGGATCTCCACGGTCGCCAGGAAGTCGGCCAGCGACTGCCCGACGGGCGACTGCGGGGCCGGCGCGGCGGCCGCTTCGCTAGCGGGCTTCGATGACATGTTCCTGCGCCCTCGCCATCAGCCATTCCTCGCGCAACAGCCGCCGGATCTCCACCACCACGTCGGGGTCCAGCCGCGCGGGATGCTTGGCGCGCACCAGGAACACCTCGAAGAATGATTTGTCCGGCGCCGGAAACGGCCCCAGCAGGTCGCCAGCCTCGGCATTGAACACGCGGGCCTCGATATCGCCCTTGAGCGAGCCGCGCAGCACCTTGCCGATATCGCCGCCCTGCTCGCGCGTATCGGCAATCGAGTGCTCGCGGGCCATCTCGGCAAAGCTGTCGGGGTCGTCCTGCAGATACGACACCAGTTCCTTGGCCTTGCCTTCGGTATCCACCACGATATGGCTGACCTCGATACTGTCGAACTTCGGCGAGTTGAGCTGGAAGTACGTCTCCACGGCCTGTTCCGTGCCCACCTGCTCCATCATCTTTTCCTGGTACAGGCTGTCGGTGATGAAGTTCTCGAACTCGTCCAGCGTGATGTTCAGCGCGTCCAGGTAGTGGTTCATGTCCGACGCGCGGTGCAGGCCGTGCACGCGCCGGAACTGATCCGCGCGCTCCTGCACCTCTTCCGGCGAAAGCTTCACGCCGTGCCGGCGCGCCGCGTGCGCGGTCAGCTTGTCTCGCACCAACTGCTCCACCAGCCCCTCGAACTGGCCGGTCAGCTTCAGCACCCTCACGAATTCGTCGACGCCGATCACTTCGTCGTCGATGCGTACGATGGCTGTCATCGCCCTCTCCTCACGGTTCAACCTGCGACCTGCCTGAACGGATCGAGCCCCAGGTCGATCAGGCGCCTCTCCCGTACCACGATCTCGGCCGTGGCGGTCATGCCGTAGCGCAGCGGATACTTGCTGGCGGCCACGCTGTAGTAGTCCTGTGCCAGCCGCACGCGCCCCTCGTACACCGGCTGCTTGTCCGGCCCCGATGGCTTGGTGGCCGGCGAGATGTATTCGAGCGTGCCCGCGATCAGCCCGTAACGCTGGTACGGAAACGCGCTGAACTTGAGCTTGACAGGCAGCCCTTCGCGCAGGAACGCGCGGTCGCGCTCGGCAATCTCGATGCGCAGCATGGGCCGCGCGTCCTTGGGCGCGATGCCGCCCAGCGGCGTATTGGCCTGCACCTTGTCGCCGCGCTGCGTCGACGTGACATCGGTGATCACGCCCGACACCGGTGCCAGGATCAGCAGGAAGTTGTCCTTGTCGATGTTCTCGAACTTGATGCGTGCCGCTGCATCGGCCACAAGCCGGGCCGTCTGCACCTGCAGGCGCAGCTTGTCCTCGGTGCCCGTGATCTCGCGCACGGCGGCGTCGTACTGCACGCGCAGGCTGGCCAGCTCCTGGCCGCTGCCTTCCAGTTGCGCGCTGGCCTGCGTCAATTGCTGCGCCAGCCGTGCATCCAGTTCGGCCAGCCGCGACTGCGCCACGCGCAGGTTGTTCTCGGCTTCCTGCGTGGTGGCGCGCTTGGCCTCGACCTGCGACTGCGACACCCCGCCGCCTGCCGGCAACGCAAACAGCCGTGCATAACGGTCCTGCTCCTGGCGCGCGAACTCGCGGGCGCGGCGCGCGTTCTCCAGGTTGCTGCGCGCCTCGGTCAGTTGCGCGCGCTGCTGCTCGGCCAGCCGCGTGGTGCCTTCGGCCAGCCGGTTCTCGTGCTGGCGCGTATTGAGTTCGATCTGCTGCTTCAGCGCCAACGCCCGGCGTTCCAGCAGCGCCTTGCGCTCCGGAAACTGCTTCCACTCGCGTTCGGCATCCTCCAGCTTGAGCTGTGCCTGCAGCGCGTTGGCCGCAGCCTCGATCGCGCCACGCGCGTTGAGCCGCGCCACCACGTCGTCCTTCGATACGGGCTGGCCCTCGGCCACGTAGAGGTCCACCAGCTCGCCATCCACCGGCGCGTAGAACCGCCGCACCTCGGACTCCGGCGCCAGCGTGCCCTGCGCGGTGACGATGACATCCGCGTGCCCGAAGAACGACCAGAGCACCGAGCAAAGCACCAGCACGGCCGTGGTCACCACCGTCAGCAGCGTCAGCCTGCGCGGCTCGGCACTGAGCAGCGCGATGCCTTCAGCGCTGTGGTCGTCCAGGGCCTCTGTCAGCGGCCGCAGCTTGTGGTCGCGGTTCTCGTCCTTCATGGCGTGGCTCCGGCTTCGGGTTTCGCGGCAGTCGTGGCGCCGTCCTTGGCACTGTCTTTGGCGGCATCCTTGGTGCTGTCTTTGGCACCCTCCGGGCTGCCCTCGCCGACCAGCGCCAGCTTGGCCTTGAGCACCGCCGGGTCCAGCACCATGCGCAAGTCGGTCAGCGAGCGGCGCTGGGCGTCGATCTCGGCCTGGATGTCGTCGCGGATCTTGCTCCACTGCGCCGTGTCATCAATCTTCAACTGTGCATAGATGCGCAAGCCCTGCCGCGCGTCTTCCTGCGCATCGGCCAGCAGCTTGGCCTGGCTGCGGAACTTGGCCGAGATGCCTGCTTCGAGCCGTTGCTCGCCGGCGATCAGGCCGTTGTTGCGATACTGGCGCCACGACGTTGCTGCGCGGTTCAGCAGCATGTTGGCGCGGCGCAATGCCGCGTCGCGGATCGTGTTGACGTCGGCGTCCACGACCTTGGCGAAGAACGCGTCGGCCTCGGGGTCGAGCGAGGCATAGAACCCCAGCAACTGGTCTTCGTAGCCCGGCGTGCCGCGTGCGGCCTTGACCGCCGCGTATTGCGACAGCACCTGCTCCTTGTGCGCGACGTCGCGTGCCACATCCGCCGCCCACGGCCCTGCCGTCACGGCCTTCAGCGCGGTAATGGCCGCCACCCCGTCGCCCTGCTCCCATGCCTTGCTCGCAGCCACGTATTGCTTCTGCACGTCTTCGCCGGGCAGGCGCGCGGCCTTGAGCTTCTGGTAGGCGGTCTGGAATGGCGGCGTCGCGAACTTCGCCTTGAGCATCTGCGCCACCAACGGCCCCGGGGCCCGGTCGCGCAGCGAGCGGATCATGGCCGTGTACTGGCGCAGGTCGCTTTCCACCGCATCGAGCCCCGACAGCCGCGCGTACTTGTCCTTGTACTCCACCAGCATCGATTGCAGCGCCTCGGGCTGGTCACGGCCCAGTTCCGTCGCGATGGCCGCGTCGAGCCGGTCGACGGCGGCAAGCAGCACCGATTCGTCGTTCTGCAGGCGACGCAGATCGCTCAGCGCCCGCGCGTAGGTATCGCGAAATGGCGGCACATCGTTGGCAATGCGCCCCAGCAGCCGCTGGTGCGACGCGGTGTCGTCCTCCCAGCGCTGCAGCAGGTCGCGAATCCGCGCTTCATCTGCATACATGCGGATCGGGCCTTCAATACCGCCGCGCTGCGCCACATATTGTTCGAGGTCGCCCACCCAGGCCAGTTGAGTGATCAGCGCCTGGCCATCGGGATTGTGCTGGCTGCGCGCGCGCATCTCGTCGAGCACGGCACCGGCGCCGGTGAAGTCGCCGGCCTGCAGCCGGGTGGCCCACTGCGGCACGTAGCCACGCATCAACGCCTCGGCACCCAGCGTCTTGTAGTGGGTCTCGTCGGGCCGGCGCGACAGCACCTTGTCCGCCACCTCGGCGGCCCGCGCGTACTTGCCTTCGTCGACCAGCGCCTGCAGCGACCGGTCCGGCGCGCCGCGCCACCAGATATAGCCGCCGCCGATCACCAGCACGGCAATCACCAGGATTGCCACGCGGGCGGCCCGTTCCACCTGGTGGCGGTCGCGGATGCCGAAGTTGCGCAGCGCCTCCACCACCATCATCGTCACGCGGCCGCGCGGTGCCGGTGCATGCGCGGCATCGGCCGCGTCGGGCATGGCCTCGGGGTTGACTTCATCCTCCTGCGCGGCGGGGTAATCCATGCAGAAGATGTCGAGGAAGGAATCTGCTGCGCCCACGAACGTGGTCTTGTCGGGGTCGACATCGACCGGCATGGCGGCGCCCGCGCCGTTGAGCGGCGGCTGCGCGGCGGATGCTTCGAGTGATGCCGGCGGCGCCATGCCGGCCAGCGATGTCCTAGTGGCCGTGGCATCGGCGTCAGCCTCGTGCTCGATGCCCACGCGGTAGACGAAGTGGCTGCCGCCAAACGCCACCACGTCGTCGGGTTCCAGCCGCACCGACTGGTCGCGCAGCCGCACGCCATTGACGAACGTGCCGTTGGTGCTGCCCAGGTCCTCGATCCATGGCACGCCTTGTTTCAGATACACATGGGCGTGCCGGCGCGACAGGTAGTTCACCTGGTGCGGATAGTTGTCGCGATAGCGGGCAAACGTGTCGTCGGCCTTGCTGACCATGAACGGAAAGCCGCCGATGATCACGGGCTGCAGGCCCAGGTCCTCGCGCATCGGCACCAGCGTGACGGCCACACGGGGCGGCTCGGCTTCCGGCGGGCGCGCGTAGAGCCTGACGCGATACGCGAGATCGGCGCCGAAACTGACTTCGTCGCCATCGCGCAGCCGGGCCGGCTGCTGCGCAACGGTGTCGCCGTTCACGCGTGTGCCGTTCTTGCTGCCCAGGTCGGCCACATAGACCGCGCCGTCCTCGGAAAAGATACGCGCGTGGCGCCGCGACAGCACCGAGATGGCTTCGGTTGGATACGCGGCGAATGGCGCCTCGCCGCGCCCGATCGCGAACAGGTCTTCGTCGATGCGGATTTCGCCTAGCTCGGGGCGCGACACCGGCATCAGCAGGACATCGAACGCCTGGCCCGGCCGGGGAGCCATGACCGGCACATCCATGAAAGGAGCTTCGTCGCGCGTCATGTTTCAACTGAGCCAACAGTGCGGCCCGTGGCGCGCGACCGCGAGGCAACGCTGCACGCGGGGCGGCAGGCGTCGGCAAGGGGGCGGCAGGTCACGGGTAAGAACATAGTAGGCCACGCTCAGGGGGAGTCAATGCGCTGCGGCGCAGCGTTGCGCAAACGCATGCGCGGTGCGGGTTTCAGGGTTGCAACGCTTTGTGCGCCGCTGCGACTAACGCGCCGCCTTGGGCACCGGCGCGCCGGGGGCCGGTGCGGCATCGGCGGTGGTGTCCGTGCGTCCATTGCGCACGTTCACATCGGGCCAGCCGCCGCCCAGTGCCTTGTACAGCGTGACGGTATCGGCCAGGATTTGTTGGTGCACGGCCAACAACGATTGCTCGGCGGACAGCAGCGAACGTTCCGACTCGAACACGTCGAGCTGCGATGCGATGCCTTCGCGCGCCTGGGCCTCGATCTGCGCGCCCACCACGCGTAGCTGGCTCACCTGCTGCTGCAGTTCGATGCGCTGCTTCTTGTGGGCGTCGACGTTGACGAGTGCGCTTTCCACCTCCTCGAACGCGGTCATCACGGTGCGGCCGTATTCGTTCTCGACCACGCCGACATTGGCCTCGGTGGTCTTCACCCGGGCACGCACGTTCGGGTCGAGCATCGGCAGGTTGATGCTGGGCATGAAGCCGAACGTGAACGACTTCATCAGGTCGGACAGCGCAAAGCTGGCCGTGCCGCCACGCGCGGTCAGGCTGATGCTGGGCAGTTGCGCCAGCCGGGCCTGGCCCACCAGGTTGTAGGCCGCCAGCACGCGATACTCGGCGGCGACGATGTCGGGCCGCCGGGCCAGCAGTTGCGACGGCAGCCCGGCCGGCACCACGGGCAGCTTCACACGGTCCTGCAGCTTGCCCGGCGGCACCTTGAGCTCGCCGGCAGGCACGCCCACCAGCGTGGCCAGCGCGTTCTCGGCCACATTGCGCGAGCGCTGAAATTCGAGCAGGTCCTTGGTCAGCCGGTTGATTTCGGCCTGCTGCTGCATCACCCGGATCTGCGGCAGCAGCCCGTTGGCCAGCATGGCCTTGTACGTGCCCAGAATGTCGTTGTTACGGCCCACCGTGCGGCGCTGCTGCGCAATCTGTTCGTCGAGCAGCAGGATGGTGAAGTACGTGATCGATACATCGGACGCCAGCGCCAGGTATCCGGCACGCCAGTCGGCCTCGGTGGCGCGAAACTCGGCGGTTTGCGCCTGGACGCCCTTCTCGACCTTGCCCCAGACGTCGATGTCCCAGTTCACCGTGCCGCCCAGGTTGTAGGTGCGCGATACCGGCTGGCCGGTGGTCTTGCTCACGTCCAGCCCGGCGCCGATGTCAAACACGGGCAGCGCGCCAGCGCGTGCCTCGGAAATCTGGGCATTGGCCACGCGGATGCGTGCCGCCAGCACCTTGATGTCGTAGTTGCCGGACAGCGCCTTGGCCACGAGCTGGTCCAGGAACGGATCGCCAAAGCCTTGCCACCAGTTCGGCAGGATCGTCTCGGTGGGCGAAACGCTGACCGATTCGTTGCCGCTCCACGCCGCCTTGGCCGGCGTTTCGGGCCGGTTGTATTCGGGCGGGCGGAAATCGGCACAGCCGGCCAGCAGCACCACGGACAAGGCGAGGCCCGACAACAGGCACTTGCGATGCGGAGCGAAGGCGATTGCGTTCACGATGGCTTCCTGCTTGAAGCGCCAGCGGACCGTGGCAGAGCGTCCTGGCGTTCGTTCTGTATTGTGGGTCGGCGTCCGGCGTACGCCAACCTCGGTGTGCGTGTCCGCGAGAAGCGGACGAAAAAAAGGGCAAAAAAAGCGCCGGGGCGGAGGTGTCCCCGGCGCAAGCTCCCCGTGCGGCTGGTACGTCGATGGCCTATTGGCTGGCCTGCGACGCCGGTGCCGCCTGAACCGTACGGATCATCAAGCGTTGTTCTGGGCGTACTGGTTCGTCGTCACGTTGTTGTGCATATGGTCCTGGAAGGCCGAGCCGTTACCGAAGTAGTTGGCCACCGACTGCATCTGCTGGTTCGATTGCGTGATCGTCTTGTGCGAGTCGAACGACAGGCTCACCGGCGTGTAGATCGAGGTGTACGGGGCAAACAGTGCGATACCGCCGCGTACTGCCTGCAGCTTCTTGGCGTCGAGGGTTTTGGTCGAGGACAGGTCTTTGATGGTCAGCGTGGTCATGATGGTCTCCTAGAGAAGGAAGGTGCTGCTTTGGGTCAGGTTTGTCGAGCATCGGGTTGGTGTCGCGCTCGGACCAGATATCGCAGCAAGCGTGCCAGCCCGGGCCAGGCCGATGAAAAAAGTCTGGAAACGCTTGTAGAGCAAGGCTTTGCGGGTTTCGGACGGAGATTTCGCTGACGGCCAGCGCCAGGCAAGGTGTTGGACGGTCACCGACAGCCGTCCACACACTGTTGGCTTGCGCCGCTCACCAAAAAAAGCGGCGCACATCGCTGTGCGCCGTATCGGAGACAGGCGGACCGCCCCGCCTTTTCGCTCCGAGCCCTTGACCGGTCATTTCACATAGATCGTGATCTTCTTCGAGTAGATCGGGGGATTGGTCGGGATGTGCTTCTCGTCGCCCATCAGCAGTTGCAGCGTGTGCTTGCCCGGCGGCAACTCGATGGTGGTTTCCGTTTCGCCCGCGCCAAAGTGCAGGTGGTTGCGGTCGTTCGGGATTTCCTTGTCCAGCGGTGGCAGGTCGACATCGATCAGCAGGTGGTGGTGGCCCGTGTTCGGATACTTGACGTCCTTGGGCGCCACGCCCATGTTGCGCAGCCCGAACCACACCTTGATGGGCTTGCCCGCCTGCAGCGTCTGGTTGTTGTTCGGGAAGCCAATATAGAGATAGGCATTCTTCGGTGCCGGCGTGGGCCCCGAGGCCGCGCTGGCGGCTGCGGGCGCCATGGCGTGGCCGGCATGGGGCGACGATGCCGTGGGGGCGGACGCATCGGCGGCGCGCGCCAGGCCCGCGTACAGCATGGCACCGGCGGACAGCAACGTCATGCCCGCGATAAGCATCGGTCTGAAATGGGTCATGGCTCCCCCGTTCGCGCCTGTGTGCGCTAGCGCACAGTGATCGTGATCTTCTTGGAGTAAATCGGCGGATCGAACGGTACATGTTTGCTGTCGCCCAGCAGCAGCTGCAACGTGTGCTTGCCCGGAGGCAGTTCGATGCGCGCGTCGGTTTCACCGGCGCCAAAGTGCAGGTGATTGCGATCGTTCGGGATTTCCTTGTCCAGCGGCGGCAGGTCGACGTCGATCAGCAGATGGTGATGTCCGCAGTTTGGCCGTTCGATGCCCTTGGGACAGACGCCCATGCCCTTGAGCCCCATGCGCACCCAGAGCTTGCCGCCCTCGATGACCGTGCCGTCGGCGGGCCAGATGATGTACGTCTCCGCGCCCTTGGGGGCCGGCGTGAGCGGTATCGCGAATGTCGTCCAACTGGCCAGGAATGCGGCCGCGAGCGCGTGCAGCAGGGATCGTCTGGACATGGCGGCTCCTCCCGGAGAACTGTCCGCTTCACACGGTATTCCCGCGGGGGAGCGGATTCTTGGTGGATGTTCTTGATGCGCTCGGCGATGTGTCCTGAAGCGTAGGTCGGAAGACACCAAAAAGCGAACTTTCACGCCACAAGGGCTGTGCTATCTTGAAACGGCCGGTACCGCGTCTCGGCAACTCCACACCGCATGCCGCGGCGATCCTGAAGGGGATGAATATGTGGCGGAAAGCATTTTTCGTAGCGCTGCTGGCACTCGGCCCGGGAATGGATGCGGCGTTGCATGGGCCACCATCGGGCAACGCATGGCCTGGCGCCAGCCTGCTGCCGCCATCAGCCCACGCAGGCATCCTGCCCAAGAACAGCGACGAGCAGTACGAACTGACGTTCTGGGATTCGATCAAGAACAGTACCTACGCCGCGGACTACGAGGCCTATCTGAAGCAGTACCCCAATGGGCGCTTCGCGGCGCTGGCCAAGTCCCGGCTCGAACGCATCAAGGCCACCGCGCCAGCACAGGCCGCGCAGCCCCCGGCCGCCCAGCCCCCAGCCACCAAGCCCGACACCAAGGCGGAAGCGAAGCCCGAGCCGCCCAAGCCCGCACCCGCCGCCAAGCCCACGCCTGCCCCGGCACCCACGCCGCCCACGGCCGGCGCCGCCGGGCAGCCGCGCACGCGCGCGGGTGGCGCGATTGCGCAGGGAACGGTGACCTATCCGGCCGAAGGCAAGGAAGCGCCAGCCGGCGGCGCGGCAAGGCCGGCCGAGGCGCGTGGCGCGGAGTCGCGCGACTGTCCGCAGTGCCCGGTGATGATCGCCGTGAATCCGGGCGGCTTCACGATGGGCAGCAATACCAGCGATCCCGCCGAGAAGCCGCCGCATCACGTGAACGTGGGCAATGCGTTCGCCATCGGCAAGTACGAGGTCACGGTGGAGCAGTGGAACGTGTGCGCCGACGCCAACGCCTGCCCGCGCATCGCCACCAACCCGCCCGAGGCCAAGAACGCGCCCGTCCGTGACGTCAGCTGGGACGACGCGCAGCAGTACGTGGCGTGGCTGTCGAAGACCACCGGCAAGACCTATCGCCTGCCCACTGAAGCCGAATGGGAATACGCGGCGCGCGGCGGCACCAGCTCCGCGTTCTGGTGGGGCGACAAGATGAGCAAGGGCAACGCCAACTGCAAGGACTGCGGCGACCCATGGAGCGACGCCGCGCCGGCCAACGTCGGGTCGTTCGCGGCCAACCCGTTCGGCTTGCACGATATGAACGGCAGCGTCTGGGAATGGGTGTCCGATTGCTGGCACAGCTCGTACAAGAACGCGCCGACCGATGGCAGGTCCTGGGAAGAGCCGGCCTGCACGGCACGCGTGATCCGAGGCGGATCGTGGCGCGAGGGCGCCAGCTACATGGTGTCATCCACGCGCTTCAAGTACAGCTCCAGCGTGCGGCAGTCGCAGAACGGGTTCCGCGTGTTGCGGGATGCAAAGTAGCGCGTTCCACGGCCGCTGAGACTACTTGGCGCGTGTCGAGATCTGCACGATGTCGGCGCTGATCTGATCGCGCCCCAGCTTGCCGGCCATCTGCGCCAGCGGCTTTTCCAGCGCGCGCAGGTATTCCTGGCGCGTTTCCACTTCGGGCCGCCGCGTGGTGAACAGCGGCGCGGGCGTGGTCAGCAGCACCACCAGTTCGGTACCGAACGGCTTCGAGATGACCCAATCCCCGCTGTCGCCCACCGTGGCGCTGTAGCTGGCCGGCGCCTGGTTGCCCTGGATGCGTCCGCTGGGCACAAGGTGGGCCACCTTGCCATCGGCCGAGAAATAATCAACATAGACATACGAGTCGTGCGGCGGCGTATTGATGTCGAGCACCAGCGGCGTGCCTTCGGCCAGTTGCGTGCCGCCGCGTGTGCGCAGCGCTGCCCCGGCCTTTTCTCCGGCCTTGCGGCCGCCCGACCAGTAGGGCGCGACCAGCCGCACCACATCGCACTTGTCGTTGGCCAGCGGCTGGGCGTCGAGCTTAAGCGATTTCACGCCCGACACCTTGTTGAGCTTGTCGCGCAGGCCGTCCGCCGCCGACTCGGCAACGTAGCCGCTAACCAGCAGCGTGTTGCCTTCGATGTTGGCGGTCAACAGCGAGCACGGCGTGGCCGCGATCACCTGGGCCACTGCTTCGGGTTTCAGCGGCACCGCCTCCGGTGGCGGCGGCGCGGAAGGAGTGGACGGTGCCGGTGCTTCGGCCTGCGTCGGCGGCGTGGTGTCCGGCGTCGACACGTGGTTGCGCCAGAAGTAGACCAGCACGCCAGTGGCCAGCGCCACGCCGGCAATCACGCTGCCGGCAATCACCGGCAGGCGCACGCCGCCTTCCTGCGTCTCGCCGCCAAGGCCGGCGAGGAACTGCTTGACCGTCGGCGTACGCGTGGCGCGGTCCAGCGACAACGCCTGGCGCAACGCCTTCCACTGCCCACGCGATAGCGCCTTGGGCTGCTCGGGACGCAGGCTCTTGACGCGTGCCTCGGCGGCCGACATCCGGTTGAACGGATGCCGCCCGGTCAGCAGCTCGTAGCTGACGCAGGCCAGCGCGTAGATATCGTCACGCGGATCGGGCTCGCGATGCTCGAACATCTCCGGGCTGGCGTAGGCCGGCGTCATGCCGCCCAGCGATCCCGGATCGAACACGGTCTGATCGGCGTCGTCGGCAGGCTGCTGGAAGCCGCGCGCAATGCCGAAGTCGATGACCTTGACCTCGCCGCGATCGGTCAGGAACACGTTGGCGGGCTTGAAGTCGCAATGCACGAAGCCGCGCTCGTGCGCGTAGGCCAGCGCGCTGCCCATGCCGACGATGATCGGCATGGCTTTTATGTATGGCAGCCCCTGGAACTCGGGCGTGCGCAGCACCCGGTTGAGCGACTTGCCCTGCAGGTATTCCATGGTCAGGAAGACCGTGGGGCCGTCGCGGTCGAAGTCGTACACCGTGACGATGTTCCGGTGCGCCAGTTGCTGTGCCTTGCGCGCCTCGCGCTGCAGGGCGATCAGTGATTTTGGATGGCCGCTGAACTGCATGTTCAGCACCTTGATGGCGATGTACGGCTTGCGGTCTGATGCTTCGAGCTTGCGCAGGTCCAGCGCCTTGTAGACCGTGCCCATGCCGCCCACGCCCAGGCATTCCTCCAGCACGAACCGCCCGTTCAGCGTATCGCCCACGCCCTTGGTGGGTCCCGACGGCACGTAACCGCCCGTGAAATGTCCGCTCTGGCCACCAGTACTGCTACCGGTATTGCTGCCCGTGTTGCTTCCCGTATTGCTGCCTGTATTGCCCGTGTGGCCGCCCGTCATGCCGCTGAGCGGCGACGGTGCCTCGGGCACGATGCGGGTTTCCTCGCCAGGCATGTCGTGCCGCGCATCGTGCTGCGTGTCGTGCTGAACCGGATGCTGCACTTCGCCCACCGGGTCGAACTGGGTGGCCATGTGCGAGTCGATGCGATGCATGACTTCGGCGTAGACGGCCGGCGGCAATGGAAATCGCGTGTGCTCCTCGGAGAGCACGCGGGCGAACTGCGTGGAGTCGGTCTGATCGTCCTTGAGGGCCAAATCCACCGATGCGAGGAATTCGTCGCGGCTCAAACTGCCCCGCTGAAAATTCCGTATGAGTTCGGTCAGGCTGGACATCCGGTGCATCCCGACGAGTAGTTTTGAGGCGGAACCGTTGCGTCACGGCGCATGGCCTTCGATGGATACTAGTGCGCACTCCGGCCATTCGCAATCCCACACTGCGGCGCCGCGCCACCTTGCCCGTTGCTGCCGCGCAGACACCCGACACCTTTCTGTTGGCCGGGCCCCATCACTTCGCGGGCCACCGCCCTGCCGCGCCGGCCAGGCCCACACCACCCGTTTTCCCGCAAACCCTTGTGCCACAACGCCTCGCCGTTTTTTTTCGCGGACATGGCCCGCGCTGGCACGCTTGCTGCGATATCTGGTCCGAGCGCGACACCAACCCGATGCTCGACAAACCTGACCCAAAGCACCACCTTCCTTACCTTAGGAGACCACCATGACCACGCTGACCATCAAGGACCTGTCCTCGACCGAAACCCTCGACGCCAAGAAGCGGCAAGCCGTACGCGGCGGCATCGCCTTCCTGCCCGTTACCACCGTCTACAGCCCGTTCAAGCTGTCGGTCGACAAGGTGTTCGACGTCAAGCAGTCGAACCAGCAAATGCAGGAAGTCACGAACTACTTCGGCAACGGCTCGGCCTTCCAGGAAAACATGCACAACAACGTGACGACGAACCAGTACGCGCAGAACAACGTGTACCACCCCGCCTGAGCACGGACGCACCCAGGTTTTACACCGGCACCATCGCCACCCATCGCCTTACCATCATCGCCCCTTAGGAGACTGCCATGAGCACCCTGACCATCCTCGACCTGTCCAGCACCACCACCCTCGAAGCCACCCGCATGAAGTCGGTACGCGGCGGCCTGGGCCTGATCGCCCCGTGGACCAGCGTCTACGCCCCGGTGAAGCTGTCGTTCGACTCGCACGTCAAGATCGACCAGCAGAACCAGCAGATGCAGCAGGTCGGCAACTACTTCGGCAACGGTTCCGCGTTCCAGGAACATATGCACAACAACGTGACGACGAACCAGTACGCCCAGAACAACGCCTGATTCGCCAGGCTGGCGGGCAGCGCCCTCGCGCCCGCCAGCACCGGCCCACATCAGACACGCCGCATCCGCCTTCAAGGAGTCCACCATGTCATCGATCATCGTCCGCGACCTTGCCGTCAGCAAGGACCTCGACCAACAATCGCTGCGCGCCATCCGTGGCGGCGCAGACTGGCTCGGCAAGATAGCCGCCACCGGCCCGCTGGCCAACGTCAACGTCAATATCAACCAGAGCGTGCAGCAGCTGCAGCAGGTGAACGTTGCCGCGTTCAACAACAACAAGATTGTCGGCGTCGACCTGGGCAACCTCGCGCTGAACATCAAGCCGACGCAATGGGGCGGCAACCTGGCAGTGGCCTGAGTGCCGCGCGTCCAGGAGCGGTCCTGTCTCGTGCGCTGCGCATGCGGCGGGACCGTTCGCCTATACTGAATCGGGCCCGCGCCTGCCCCGGCGCTGCCCGACCGGTGCCATTCAGGCCGGCCGCGGCGAGGCCCGTATGCTGGAGAACGCCATGGCAGTGATCGTCATCAAGGATTTGTCGGAGAACATGGACCTCGACCGCGAGGCCATGACGGCCATCATCGGTGGCGCACGGCTTGCCGGCAGCTATCGCTGGCAAGCGCACCGACGCCCCACGCTTGCACGACTGATCCAGTATCCGGAGGGATTCCCCGGCACATCGCAGGTTGCAGGGCAGGAACGGGAGACCAAAGCCACGCGCAAGTAAGTCAGCTTCATCTGCGCGCGACGCTCAGCTGGTCTAAAAAAAGAAAAGCCCGCCAAGTAATTGGCGGGCTTTGGTTGCGGACGGGCCCGGATCTCCTGGGTCTACGTCACCGGCTGATTCCGGTCATTCCCTTGCCAAGCATGTTTCCCATGGATTCCGCCCATGACGCGGACGCCCATCCGGACCACCCGGACAGTCGGAGGAAACCTGGCAGTGGCATCAATGACCGCAATACCGGTGCCGAGCGGCAAGCGAACCTTGCCAAAGGCAGAATCAGCGGGGCTGATCCGTCCACCCCATACGGGCATGCATGCCCGCGTTTGCAGTATAGGCAGCGCGCCTCGACATTCAAGCGATGCCCCGGCCGCATGCGCTTACGTTTGATTACGTTTGCGTCTTTTCGCGGTGCAACAAAAATTTCGACGTTCTGCTATACTCCGCGCCGTGAGTTTCGCACTGTGAGTTCCGCACCGCGCCCGAAGGCAACACGCCGTGGCGTATCCGCTACCTCCCAAGATCTGCTCCCTGCCTCTGTCATCACACGAAGTTCCGACAGGTGCCTGGCCAGAACGCACCGCTCACCTGACGTCGCCTCGTCTCCGATCCTGATGAACAGCCGAATTGATGCGCTGTTTGCCTGCCAGGGATTTTTCGGCCGGTCTGCCTGATTGACCAGTCGCCTCCCCTGCCTGCCGCCGTATTGCCAGCTGAGTCTGTCGTACGGCCTTCCGATTGGCGCCGAAGCCTTTTTTAAGACTTTGCACTTGCGCCTACCCTCGAGCATCACAATGCCCCAGGGTGCCATGCATTTTTAATCACGTACGACATGACCCAGCACGAAGATTTCCGTGCGGAGCAGCCTATTGCTTCCGCCGCCGACGCATCCGCCACGCCCGCCGCTGCCGTGAGCCCGCTCGACAAGCTCGACGCCATGCTCAACGCCGATGCAGCGCCGGCCGCCGCCGACGCGCCGCAAGCGGTGGAAAGTGGCTTCGCCAACCTCGGCCTGGACGCCGCCATCCTGCGCGCCCTGGCTGAAGCCAACTACAACAACCCCACTCCGGTTCAAGCCGAGGCCATTCCCGCCTTCCTGGCTGGCCGCGACCTGCTCGTTTCGAGCCAGACCGGCTCGGGCAAGACCGCCGCGTTCATGCTGCCCGCCATCCAGCGCATCAGCGAGAAGCCGGCCCCGAACCGTCCGACCGAACCGGCCAAGCGCATGAAGGGCAAGCGCCCCCGTCCGGCCGCCGCACAGCCGTCGCTGCTGGTGCTGACGCCGACGCGCGAACTGGCCCTGCAGGTCACGGAAGCCGCCGCCAAGTATGGCCGCCATCTGCGCCGCATCGTCTGCGCCAGCATCCTGGGCGGCATGCCCTACCCGAAGCAGCTGGCCATGCTGTCGCGCATGCCGGACATCCTGGTCGCCACGCCGGGCCGCCTGCTTGACCATATCGAAGCCGGCCGTATCGACCTGTCCGCGCTGGACATGCTGGTGTTCGACGAAGCCGACCGCATGCTGGACATGGGCTTTGCCGATGACATCGACGCCATCGTGGCTGCCACGCCGGCATCGCGCCAGACGCTGATGTTCTCGGCCACGCTGGACGCCCGCATCGCGCAACTGGCCTCGCGCCAGCTGAAGGACCCGCAACGCATCGAGATCGCCGCCGCACGCGCCGATCACAGCAACATCGAGCAGCGCCTGCACTACACCGACGACATGTCGCACAAGGAACGCCTGCTGGACCACCTGCTGCGCGACGCCGGCCTGAAGCAAGCCATCGTGTTCACGGCTACCAAGCGCGACGCCGATTCGCTGGCCGAGCGTCTGTCGGACACCGGCTTTGCCGCTGGCGCCCTGCACGGCGACATGACGCAAGGCGCGCGTAACCGCACGCTGACCGCCCTGCGCCGCGGCAACCTGCGCATCCTGGTGGCCACCGACGTGGCCGCCCGTGGCATCGACGTGCCCGATATCACCCACGTGGTGAACTTCGACCTGCCCAAGCAGGCTGAAGACTACGTGCACCGCATTGGCCGTACGGGCCGTGCCGGTCGCTCGGGTATCGCCATCAACCTGGTGAACCACGGCGACGTGTTCCAGTGGCGCCGTATCGAGCGCTTCACGAACAACCGCATCGACGCTTCGGTGATCGAAGGCCTGGAGCCGCGTCGTACGCCCAAGCCGCGTTCGAACTTCGGCGGCAAGCCGGGCGGCGGCCGTGACGGCTTCCGTAGCAACGGCGGCGGTTACCGTGGCAACAGCAACGGCAACGGCGGCGGCTATCGCGGCAACCGCGAAGGCGGCGAGCGCAGCTTTGGCGACCGTAACTTCGGCGACCGCAAGTTCGGCAACGACGGCAACCGTGGTTTCGGTGACCGTGGCGAGCAACGCAGCTTCGGCGGCGAAAACCGTGGCTTCGGCGATCGTGGCGAACAACGTGGCTTTGGCGATCGCGGCGAGCAGCGCGGCTTCGGCGACCGTGGCAACGGCGGCGGCTATCGTGGCCAGGGCCAAGGTCAAGGCCAGGGTCAAGGCCAGCAGCGCAGCTTTGGCGATCGCAGCTTCGGCGGCGAACAGCGTTCGTACGGCAACCGTGAAGGCGGCCAGCGCGACGGCAACCGCGGTGGCTTCGGCGGCGAGCAGCGCAGCTTCGGCGACCGCAAGTTCGGCGACCGCGGTGGCGATCGTGGCGGCTTCGGCGGCCAGCGCAACGGCAACAGCCGCTCGCGCTACGAGCGCTAAGCACTAAAGCTGGAAAGTAAAAAAGGCACCTGCGGGTGCCTTTTTTTATTGCTGCGGTTTTTCTTGGGGGGGTTCTCTTGCTCCCCTCTCCCGCCGTGCGGGAGAGGGGCGCTAAAACAAATACTAGATCTCGCAGGTCCGGAACCCAACAAACGACACATCATCCTCCGGCAGCAGCGCCGTGCGAGCCCGCACATGGCGCAGCCGCTGCGGGCTCGCGAACGACACGCCGCGCACTGCCTGATGCGTGCCGAAGCGGCCGATGATCTCGCCATCGGTCGGCTCGGCGGCAAACCCCAGGTATGGCTCGTAAGGGGTGGCCGTCCATTCGCGCAGCGCGCCCCATTGCAGCCCGCGATTCTGCGTGGCCGCCAGCTCCCATTCCACTTCCTGTGGCAGGCGGCGTCCTGCCCACACACACCACGCCTGCGCCTCGAACAGCGTCACGTGGCGCACCGGCTCGTCGGGATTGAGCGTGCGCTCGGTGCCAAAGCGCGATACCACCCAGCTACGGCTCACCGCGTGGCGCGCCCAATAACGCGGCGCCGACCGCTCCTGCGTCATCAGCCACTGCCGCCCGGCCGTGGACCAGTACGACGGATGCTCATAGCCGTGGTCCTCGATAAATTCCAGGAACTGGGCGTTGGTGACCAGCGCCGCATCCATCTCGAACGCGGGCACATAGATCTTCTGGGCCGGAATTTCGTCGGGCCAGGCGAATCCGCCCTGCTCCGGCCAGCCCTGCGTGAAGTTGCCGCCCGGGAAATGCAGCGTGCCGGATGAGGCCACCGCGCCCATCGGCGCAATCGATGCCGGCTCGGCCGGCGCCAGTTCCAGCGCCTGCAGCAGCGCGGCCACGGTTTCGCCCTGCACGTCCTCGTAGTGCAGGGCGCGGCGGAACGGGTACAGCGTGTCGTCGTTATCGTCGGGCAGCAGCGCAATGCGGCGCAGCAGGCCATCGAGCACCTGCGTGGCGTAGTGCTTCACCACCGCCACGTCGGGCAAGGCGATTTCCCAGCGCTCGTCGGGGCCGATGCGATCCGGGTCGAACCATTCGTCGGCGCCGTCCAGCAGCGACGGCTCGCTGGCCACTGGCAGACGGATGCCGCCCTGCTCCAGGTGCCGCACGCCGCGCAGGCACCACCACTCGGCATGCCAGGCGATATTGCCCAACGCCCACAGCGGCGGATTGCAGTCGTACTGGCGCGGCACGGTCCAGCCCTTGCGGGTCTGGCCGAATGCACCCAGCCATGCCAGCGTGCGGTTGCGCGACTCCACCAGCGCTTGCGCCAACCCCTCGCGCGGCAACCGGCGCGCGTCGGGCCAGCCCGCCGTGCCGCCGGTGAAGTGGAGATCGGGAAGCATGGAGAAGCCGCTCATCGAGGAATCCGTGTCGGAGGGTGAATATCGGTGCCGGCCGGGGCCGGCTGCGCGCATTATGACACCACGTTCGCGCGCGTTCCGGCCAGTGCCTTTCCACCCTGCTGGCGGCGCGGCTACCGCCAGGCGGCGCGCGCTCAGCCGCGCGCGTGGAACACCGCGAACCAGCCGCGCGGATCGGTCCAGCAAACGGGATCCGTGAATCCCGCAGCTTCGAGCAGGATCGCGAAATCGTCGGGCCGGTACTTGTGCGAATCCTCGGTATGGATGCGTTCGCCCGCCGCGAAGCGCCGCTCGCCGTCAGGCCAGCGCACGGTCACGTCGCGCTCGGCCTGCAGGTGCATCTGGATACGCGACGCCTGCACATCGAACGTGGCCGCGTGCCGCCAGTCTTCCAGCGCAAAGTCGCTACCGACGATGCGGTTCACATTGCGCAGCACGTTGCGGTTGAACGCGGCGGTCACGCCCAGCGCATCGTCATAGGCGGCCACCAGGGTGTCGGTGTCCTTGTGCAAGTCTACGCCGATCAGCACGCCGTCGCCGGGGCCCGCCGCCGCGCGCAGCCGCTGCAGCAGCGCCAACGCATCGATCGGCGTGAAATTGCCGATGCTGGAACCGGGATAGAAGAACAGGCGCCGTCCGCGCCTGACGCTGGTGGGCAGGTCCAGCGGACCGCACAGGTCGGCGCCGAGCCCAAGCATCGGAATCTGGGGGTTCTGCTGCTGCAGGTTGGCCAGCGTGCCGCGCAGGAATTCCACCGAAATATCGAGCGCCACGTACTGGGCCGGCTGCAGGCTCGGAAACAGCCGAGCGGCCTTCTGGCAATTACCGGCGCCCAGGTCGATCAGCACGCAGCCGCTGCCCGCGCGCGCGGCAATGGCCGGCGCGGCCGTGGCGAAGATCGACGCCTCGGTGCGCGTGGGGTAGTACTCGGGCAGGTCGGTGATGGCCTCGAACAGCCTGGAGCCCAGCACATCGTAGAAAAACTTCGGACTGATCCTGGCCTGGGCACCGCTCAACCCCTGGGCGATCTCGGCGCGCAGCGCGTTGCTGTCTTCGCGGTACTGCTGCACGAATTCGGGCTGCGGCGTGCCGTTGGTGCGGGCGTGGCCATTGCCGACGATGATGCGCGGCTCGGGCGCGATTTCCGGGGTGGCGTGGCCGTTCTGGTGGGGGGTCTTGCTGGACTTGAGGCGGGTCTGGGTGTCGGGCGTCTGGAGCGTAGCGGGGGCCGGCATGACGTTTCCTTGTTGTCGATGGGCACTACGGTGAATCCCTCGCGAAATCTCCGCAATGACACCAAGGGTGCATGCGGACCCGGTTTGGGATGCGCTCCTGTCAAGTCTGGTGCACATCTGCGCGAACCGATCCACATAGCATAGGTGCATATGCTTATACGCGTGTGACGCGTTGCATCACTTTACAAACTGCAAGCCGGCGTCAGACGGCATCCATGTCTCAACCTGAATACATACAAACCCCGAGCTAGCAGTGCAACATTTTTTCTCGCACTTCCCTTATAATCGCGTCCAACGTGTTCACCGGAGCTTCCGGCGGACACGATCCCTTCCAAAGAGGGAAGTAAAAGGGGAGTAGCTTGGGGGCATCCGTGCCCTTAGCACAATCGTCATTCCGAGACGTCCGCACGTCTCCGGTTGTGCTGACCCTGGCGCGCATTCCGCGCCAGTCAGTCGAGCAAGACCTTTGCACACCTGGTTTTTATGGTTTGCAAAGGCGGCCCCATTTCACTTCCGGCGCTCGCTGTAAATCCCAGGTGCAACAAAAAACCCTTGCCGGCCCATTGGCCAGCAGCTTTTTATCCGTACCTGAGGAGCGTACATGGAGTGGTTTACCGATCTGTTCACGATGCAGTTCCTGACAGCGCTGCTGTCGATCGTCGTCATTGACCTGGTGCTGGCCGGCGACAACGCCATCGTGATCGCCCTTGCGGCGCGCAACCTGCCGCCCCATCTGCAGAAGAAAGCCATTATCTGGGGCACCATCGGTGCCGTCGTGGTCCGTTCGGCCATGACCATCGGCGTGGTCTGGCTGCTCAAGATCCCCGGCCTGCTGCTGGTTGGTGGCCTGGCGCTGGTCTGGATTGCCTACAAGCTGCTGGCCGCCGAGGAAGATGGCGACGAGCACGGTGCTGGCGCCAGCACGCTGGTGGGTGCCATGAAGACCATCATCATCGCCGACGCGGTGATGGGCGTGGACAACGTG
This sequence comes from Cupriavidus pauculus, assembly GCF_022179805.1. GTDB lineage: Bacteria > Pseudomonadota > Gammaproteobacteria > Burkholderiales > Burkholderiaceae > Cupriavidus > Cupriavidus pauculus_E. The sequence goes on from NZ_BPUO01000008.1 coordinate 234,894, forward strand.
CTGGCCGTGGCCGGCGCGGCCCACGGCAGCTTCCTGCTGGTGGTGCTGGGCCTGCTGATCAGTATCCCGATCGTGGTCTGGGGTTCGAGCCTGGTGCTCAAGCTGATGGCCCGTTTTCCGTCGGTCATCTACATCGGCGCAGGCGTTCTGGCCTTCACCGCGGTGAAGATGGTGCTGCACGAGCCCGTCACGAAGGCGTTCTTCGAAAGCCAGCCGGTCATTTACTGGGGCCTGTACGTGGTGATCATCGGTGGCGTGCTGGGCGGGGGCTACCTGACGCAGAAGCGTCGCGGAAGCCGCGAAACCACGCAGAAGCCGGTGGAAAGCCACTGATCTGGCTGACCTGACGTAAAAATGGCCGCCTCCGGGCGGCCATTTTCGTTCTCAGGCTAAAATCCCCGCTTCCGGCCAGAAAGCCGACATCACATTCCCCACATCCCATTCCGCGCCGATGAAACAGTATCTCGACTTCATGCGCCATGTTTTCGAACAAGGCACCGAAAAGTCCGACCGCACCGGCACCGGCACGCGCTCGGTGTTCGGCTACCAGATGCGTTTCGACCTGAGCGAGGGCTTCCCGGTGGTCACCACCAAGAAGCTGCACCTGAAGTCGATCATCCATGAACTGCTGTGGTTCCTGCAGGGCTCGACCAACATCCAGTACCTGAAGGACAACGGCGTCACGATCTGGGACGAATGGGCCGACGCCAATGGCGAACTCGGGCCGATCTACGGCTACCAGTGGCGCGCGTGGCCCACGCCGGACGGCCGCCACGTCGACCAGATCAGCGAGGTGATGCAGCAGATCCGCAACAACCCCGATTCGCGCCGCCTGATCGTGTCCGCCTGGAACGTGGGCGAGATCCCGCAGATGAAGCTGCCGCCGTGCCATGCGTTCTTCCAGTTCTACGTGGCCGATGGCAAGCTGAGCTGCCAGCTGTACCAGCGCAGCGCCGACATCTTCCTGGGTGTGCCGTTCAATATCGCCAGCTACGCGCTGCTGACGCACATGATTGCCCAGCAATGCGACCTGGACGTGGGCGACTTCGTCTGGACCGGCGGCGACTGCCACATCTACAGCAACCACTTCGAGCAGGTACAGACGCAACTGGCCCGCGAGCCGATGAAGCTGCCGACGCTGCGCATCAAGCGCAAGCCGGCCAGCATCTTCGACTACCAGTACGACGATTTCGAACTGGTGGGCTACGAGTCGCATCCGGCCATCAAGGCACCGGTGGCCGTATGACGCTGTTGACCCTGATCGTTGCGCGTGCGCGCAACGGCGTGATTGGCCGCGACAACACGCTGCCGTGGCGGCTGCCCGAGGACCTGCAGCATTTCAAGCGCACCACGCTGGGCGCGCCGATCGTCATGGGCCGCAAGACCTGGGATTCGATCGGCCGTCCGCTGCCCGGTCGCCGCAATATCGTGGTGAGCCGCAATCGCGGCCTGAAGCTGGAAGGTGCCGAAGTGGTGGGCTCGCTCGAAGACGCCCAGCGGCTGTGCGTGGGCGTGGAGCAGGTATTCCTGATTGGCGGCGCCCAGCTTTACGCGGAAGCGCTGCCTTCGGCCGACCGCCTGATCGTCACCGAAATCGACGCCGATGTGCCCGGCGATGCGTTCTTCCCGGCAGTGGACAGGTCGACGTGGATGGAAGTCTCGCGCGAAACCCACCATTCGGAGTCGAATGGGTTCGACTACGCGTTCGTGACGTACGAACGGCCGCCGTCGGGCGAGGAGTAAGACTTTTTGGATGGGTGCTCCCCTCTCCCACTTGTGGGAGAGGGGAGTAAAACCAGGCAGGCGTGACCGCCCTTAATTCCCAGCGATCGTCATCTGCTCGATCAGGATCGAGCCCGTTTCCTTGGTGCCGCGCACCAGCGCATCGGCGCCCACGGCGACGATCTGCTTGAACATCTCCACCATGCTGCCGGCGATCGTGATTTCCTCGACCGGGTACTGGATGATCCCGTTCTCGACCCAGTAACCGGACGCGCCGCGCGAATAGTCGCCCGTCACGTAGTTCACGCCCTGCCCCATCAGCTCGGTCACCAGCAGGCCGGTGCCCAGCTTCTTCAGCATGCCGGCAAAGTCATCGCCCGGCTGCGTCAGCGAGCTGCTCAGCGTCAGGTTGTGCGAGCCGCCGGCATTGCCGGTGGTCTTCATGCCAAGCTTGCGCGCCGAGTAGGTCGACAGGAAGTAGCCCTCCACCACGCCGTCGCGCACCACGTCGCGGGCGTGGGTGCGCACGCCTTCTTCGTCGAACGGCGCGCTGCCCATGGCGCCCGGCACATGCGGCCGTTCATTGATCTGGATGTGGGGTGCGAATACGGCCTTGCCCAGCGTGTCGTACAGGAACGTCGACTTGCGGTACAGCGCTCCACCCGAAACCGCCTGGACAAAGGCACCGAGCAGGCCAGCGGCCAGCGGCGCCTCGAACAGCACCGGGCACTTGCGCGTGGACAGCTTGCGGGCATTCAGTCGCGCCAGCGCGCGCTCGGCGGCATAGCGGCCAATGGCTTCCGGCTCGGCCAGCGCCTTGGGCGAACGCTTGGACGAATACCAGTCGTCACGCTGCATGCCGGCGCCCGAACCAGCGATCGGCGCCGCCGAGACGAAATGGCGCGAATACGGATAGCCGCCCACGAAGCCCCGCGACGTAGCCAGCACGAACTGCGAATGCTGCGCCGACACGCTGGCGCCGTCGCTGTTCTTGATCTTCGGCGATACCGCGAACGATGCCGCCTCGGCACGCTTTGCAATGTCGATCGCCCCGGCTGCATCGATTTCCCAGGGGTGGAACAGGTCTAGGTCTCGCGGATCGCGCTCCAGCAACTCTTCCTCGGCCAGCCCGGCGCAGTCGTCTTCCGCCGTGAAGCGGGCGATGTTGTAGGCCGCCTCGGCCGTGGCGCGCAGCGCGGCCGGCGAGAAATCGGACGTGCTGGCGTTGCCGCGGCGCTGGCCGATCAGGACCGACACGCCCACCACCTTGTCGCGGTTCTGCTCGATGGTTTCCACCTGCCCCTTGCGCACCGTCACCGACAGGCCGCTGCCTTCGGAGATCTCCGTGGCGGCGTCCGTCGCGCCAAGTTCGCGTGCCACGCGCAGCACATCGGCCGCCATGGCCTTGAGCTGGTCCTGGGTATAGGTGAAATGCGCGGTCTGTTCGGCGGTCTGGCTCATGTTTGGGCGGGCGAGTTCAAAGGTGCAAACGGGAATCATAGCAAGATAAAATGCCGTCCATGACGCGAAATACCCGTAACAACTCCAACGACCGTTTCCCGGGCGCCTTTGCCCCGGAAGACGACGACGACCTGCCCAAGAGCAAGTCCCAGCGCAAGCGCGACATGACCGCGCTGCAGGATCTGGGCGTCGAGCTCGAGGCGCTGGCCAAGGACCGCCTGGCCCGCGTACCCATGCCCGAGGCCCTGTCCGACGCCATCCTGGCCGCCCGCAAGATCACCAGCCACGAAGGCAAGCGCCGCCAGATGCAGTTTGTCGGCAAGGTCATGCGTGGCCTGGACGACGACGAAGTGGCCGCCATCCGCGCCGCGCTGGACGGCTTCAAGGGCACCAGCAAGGCCGAGACGGCCAAGATGCACCTGATCGAGCGCTGGCGCGAGCTGCTGCTGGCCGACGACGCCAACCTGACCAAGTTCCTGGGCGAACACCCGGGCCTGGACGTGCAGTCGGTACGCAACATCATCCGCAACGCGCGCAAGGAAAAGGAAATGAGCAAGCCGCCGAAGTACTACCGCGAGCTGTTCCAGGCCATCAAGGCCGCGCTCGACGCCGGCCAGCCAGACGAGCCTGCCGACAAGCCCGAGACCCCCGAGGAACCCGAAGCATGAATCCGCCGCTGACCGCCCCCGTCCCCCGCAATCACCCCGACGAGCTGGTGGTCGGCTTTGTTTCCATTTCTGACCGTGCCTCATCCGGCACTTACCAGGATGAAGGCATTCCAGCGCTGCGCGACTGGTTCGGCAAGACGCTGACCTCGCCGTGGCAGGCCGTGGAACGGCTGATTCCTGACGAACAGCCGCTGATTTCACGCACGCTGATCGAGCTCGTCGACGTGGCGGGCTGCGATCTGGTGCTGACCACGGGCGGCACCGGGCCGGCACGGCGCGATGTCACGCCCGAGGCCACGCTGGCCGTGGGCACCAAGGAAATGCCCGGATTCGGCGAGCAGATGCGCCAGGTGAGCCTGCACTTCGTGCCGACGGCCATCCTGTCGCGGCAGGTGGCCGTTATCCGCGAGACGCCGAGCCGGGCCGCGCTGATCGTCAACCTGCCGGGCCAGCCCAAGGCCATCCGCGAAACCCTGGAAGGCTTGCGCGACGTGGAAGGCCGCGTGATCGTCCAGGGCGTGTTTGCCGCGATGCCCTATTGCATCGACCTGATCGGCGGGCCGTATGTCGAAACGAACGAGGCCATCGTGAAGGCGTTCCGGCCGAAAAGCGCGGTCCGGCCGAAACCGGGACCGACGGTCTGATTGCCCTGCGGGGCTACTTCAGCCCCAGGTACAACCCGATCGGCACGAACACCACGGCCGCGATATTGCCCAGCAGCACGATGGACGCCACCTGGTCGGGTTCCTGCCGGTAGTGATCAGCCACGAGGAAATTCAGCACCGCCGGCGGCAGTGACGCGAACACGAACAGCAGCCCGCGTTGCAGGTCGGTCATCGGCACCCACCACGCCAGCAGCAGCGCCACGGCGATACCGGCCAGCGGGCAGACCACCGCGCCCAGCACGCCCATGCCCCAGTTGCGCAGGCTCACGTCCTTCATGCGCACGCCCAGCGCGAACAGCATCAGCGGCACCGTGGAATCGCCCAGCAGCTTGATCGATTCATAAACCGGATCGGGCAGCGAAAAGACCGGCCGCGCCAGCGACAGCGCCACGCCCACCACGGTAGCCAGCACCATCGGATTGCGCGCGATCTGCGCCATCGACGCATGGCGGTTGACGATTTTCATCCCGATGGTGAAATGCATCAGGTTCGATGCCGCGAACAGCGCCACGGCCGGCGCCAGCCCTACCTGGCCAAACGCGAAGACCGACAGCGGCAAGCCCATGTTGCCGCTGTTGTTAAACATCATCGGCGGCACGAAGGTGCGGGGGTTGGCGTTGCTCACGCGCGCCACGACCCAGGCCAGGATGCCCGAGCCGATCACCACGGCGATGGCGCAGGCCAGCAGCACCAGATGGTCCGCCAGCACGAAATCCTTGCTGATGAAGGCCGACACCACTAGTAGCGGCGCGATCACTTCCAGCATCGCCTTGTTGATACCCGCCATGTCGGGATGGGCGCGCCGCCCGTATATCCACCCGATCAGGATGATCAGGATGACGGGCGTGATGATCGATACGATGCGCGTGAACATGGGGCGGCGGGTGACAGACACGGGCGGCACGGCCGGCCCCTGCTGGAACCCGCCCGCCGGGATGGTTCTCTTCGCGGGTTACGCGGCCGGAGCGGCGGGGGCTTCCGGTGCTGCCGGAGTTGCCGTTGCAGCTGCCGGGAACGACGCGGCCGCCTCGGCCTGCGTCTTGATGAAGTGCTGGCGGTAGTAGCGCAGTTCTTCGACCGATTCCAGGATGTCGGCCAGCGCCGTATGCAGCTGGCGCTTATGGAAACCCTTGTGGATGGCCGGCTCCCAGCGCTTGCACAGTTCCTTCAGCGTCGAGACGTCGAGGTTGCGGTAGTGGAAGAACGCCTCGAGCTTGGGCATGTAGCGGGCCATGAAGCGGCGGTCCTGGCAGATCGAATTGCCGCACATCGGCGACTTGCTGGCCGGTACCCAGCGCTTCAGGAAGGCGATCAGCTCGGCCTCGGCCTGGGCTTCGGTCAGCGTGGACGCCTTGACCTTGTCGATCAGGCCCGAACGGCCGTGCGTGCCCTTGTTCCAGTTGTCCATGCCGTCCAGCACCGCGTCGGACTGATGGATCACCAGCACGGGGCCTTCGGCCAGGATATTGAGTTCGGAGTCGGTCACCACCACCGCCACCTCGATGATGCGGTCGGTGTCCGGCTGCAGCCCGGTCATCTCCATATCCAGCCAGACGAGGTTGTTTTCACTTTTTACGGAGGATGCGGCGGGACTTGTCATCTGGCGGTACGGCTCGATATGGAATTCGGAGGAAATCGCCCAGCAAACGGCGGGTGGGCCGGGGCGAACAATTTATAATTCTCGCATATCTGCCCCGGATGGCATGTGGCGCACCTTCGGCTTTTCCGTTGCTGCGCCGCGCCATCGCCAACAAGGCTTGCCGATGTTCACGCTTATCTTTCTTGCCGCCCTGGTCATCATGGTGTTGACCAAACTCTGGCTCGCCTCGCGCCAGATCCGCCATGTGGCGCGCCATCGCGGCGCGGTGCCCGAGCGGTTTGCCGACACCATCACGCTCGCCGCGCACCAGAAGGCGGCCGACTACACTGTGGCCCGCACCCGCCTTTCCATGCTCGAAGTGATGACCGGCGCCGCCGTGCTGATCGGCTTCACGATGCTGGGCGGCCTGCACGCGCTGAACCAGTTCTGGCTTCATGTCTTCGACGGCGGCGGCTACTCCTACGGCGTGGCGCTGATCGCCAGCGTGGCGGTGATCGGCGGGCTGTTCGACCTGCCCTTCTCGCTCTACGGCCAGTTCGTGATCGAGGAACGCTTCGGCTTCAACAAGATGACGCTCGGACTGTGGCTGGCCGACCTGGCCAAGATGGCGCTGGTGGCCTGCGTGCTGGGCCTGCCGCTGCTGCTGGCCGTGCTGTGGCTGATGGACCGTGCCGGCAGCTTCTGGTGGCTGTACACCTGGCTCCTATGGGTGGGTTTCAGCCTGCTGCTGCAGGTGATCGTGCCAACCTACATCGCCCCGCTGTTCAACAAGTTCGAGCCGCTGGCCGATGAGTCCCTGCGCGAGCGCATCGAGGCGCTGCTGCGCAAGTGCGGCTTTGCAAGCAAGGGCCTGTTCGTGATGGATGGCAGCAAGCGCAGCGCGCACGGCAACGCCTATTTCACCGGCTTTGGCGCGGCCAAGCGCATCGTGTTCTTCGACACGCTGCTGGCGCGCTTGGATGGCGAGGAAGTGGAAGCGGTTCTGGCCCACGAACTGGGCCACTTCAAGCGCCGCCACGTGGCCAAGATGATCGCGGTCACGTTCGCGCTGTCGCTGGTCTTCCTGGCCGTGCTGGGCTGGCTGGCCACGCGCGAATGGTTCTTCACGGGCCTGGGCGTGCTGCCCAACTTCAACGCCAGCAACCACGCGCTGGCCCTGGTGCTGTTCTTCCTGGCGCTGCCCGTGTTCACGTTCATTCTGGGCCCGCTGGCCAGCCAGTCGTCGCGCAAGCATGAATTCGAAGCGGACGAATTTGCCGCCCACCAGACCAATGCGGGCCATCTGGTGTCCGCGCTGGTCAAGCTCTACAAAGACAACGCCTCCACCTTGACGCCCGACCCGATCTATAGCGCCTTCTACTACTCGCATCCGCCCGCAGCCCAGCGGATCGACCGCCTGCTGGCGCACGCATGAACCGCAGCGCACGCCATCACAATGCCGGCAAGGGTGCTGGCCGGGGCAATGGAGCCGATTCGGAATCCGCACTGATCGTCGCCGCACATGGCCGCCACTACGTGGTGGAACGCAGCGATGGCTCGCACCTGCATGCGTTCCCGCGCGGCAAGAAGAGCGACGCGGCCGTGGGCGACCGCGTCTGCATCGAGCTTGCCTCGGCCGACCAGGGTGTGATCACCGGCATCGACCCGCGCAAGAACCTGCTCCACCGGTCCGACCAGTTCAAGTCGAAGCTGCTGGCGGCCAATATCGACCAGGTCATCATCGTGCTGGCCACCGAGCCGAGCTTCTCGGAAGACCTGCTGGGCCGCGCGCTGGTGTCGGCCGAGGCGCTGGAAATCCGCCCGCTGGTGATCCTGAACAAGATCGACCTGACCGAGCGGCTCGAAGACGCGCGCCGCCGCCTGAAGCTCTACCAGGACCTTGGCTACGACACGCTGGATCTTTCGGTGCACGGCCGCCCCGACGAGGCGCTGGCCGCGCTGCAGCCGCGCACGGCGGGCGTGTCCAGCATCATGATCGGGCAGTCGGGCATGGGCAAATCGTCGCTGCTGAACCTGCTGATTCCAGGTGTGGAAGCGCAGACGCGCGAGATTTCCGCGAAGCTGGATTCGGGCAAGCACACCACCACGTTCACGCGTCTCTATCACCTGCCGGCGCAGTGGGCCGTGGTGGACGGAAAGCCTGGCTACCTGATCGATTCGCCGGGCTTCCAGGAATTCGGCCTGCACCACCTGAGCGAAGGCATGCTGGAGCGCGCGTTTCCTGAGTTCCGGCAGCGCCTGACCGAATGCCGGTTCTACAACTGCCATCACATCAACGAGCCGGGCTGCGGCGTGCTGTCGGCCATCGACGCCGGCGCGATCTCGCCGCGCCGCCATCAGCTTTACACCCAGTTGCTGCACGAATCGCGGCAGCAAAAGCCGTGGTAAGTTAGGCGCACTACTGGCTTGTCGCGCCGATCATGAAACTGCTGCTGAGGACGCCATCGCTGGTCCATGCCGCGCACTGCGAAAACCTGCTGCGCGCCGCGGGCATCGGCGCCGAGGTCCGCAATACGTGGCTGGCAGGCGCGGCCGGCGACATCCCGCTCAACGAGAGCGCGCCGCAGGTGTGGATCGTGAACGATGGGGATGAGGCCGAGGCATGGGCCGTGCTGAAAGCGGCCGCGAATCCTTCGCCGGGGCCCCGCTGGCAGTGCCGTCAGTGCGGGGAATGGCACGAGGCGCAGTTCGCCGCGTGCTGGCACTGCGGGAAGAACGCTGATTGAAGACCTGCTCCCCTCTCCCGCGTGCGGGAGAGGGGTTGGGGGTGAGGGCCAGCGGCTCAATCCACGACGAATCGCAATTTGAACCGCTGGGCCCTCACCCCCGCCCCTCTCCCATTGCATGGGAGAGGGGAGCAAACCGAGCGGGGTGCGAAAAATCCTCAGCCCACCCACAGCGCCAGCGAGATCATCGCCAGCAGCAGCATCCACAGGATCACGGCGCGCCAGACCAGGCCCACCGCCGACTGCAGCGTGCGGACACCGGGGTCCGCGCCGTACTCGGGCGGCACCGGGTCGGCATCGCCCATGCCGGGTGCGTAGTCCACGCCGGCCAGGCTGGTGCGCAGCATGACGCTGGAATCCTCTTCCGCCAGGGGCTGGCCCAGCCGCACGCCCAGCGCGCCGCCGCCACTGGCCAGCAAGATACCGTTCACCGCATCGTTCCACTTGCGCGCGTGATTGCGCCACGCATAGACCGCGTCCTCGAAATTGCCGACGATGGCAAACCCGATCGACGTCAGCCGCGACGGAATCCAGTCCAGCAGATAGAAGGCCCGCGCCGCGAAGCGGCCCAGTGCCGGGCTGCGCTCGTTGGACGGCAGGTTCCACTGGCGATTCAGGAATTCGGCCGTGCGGTACAGCACCACACCGCCTGGCCCGATCGGCACCAGGAACCAGAAGAACACCCCGAACACATGCCGGTGCACCGCCACGATGGCGGCTTCCAGCGTATGCCGCACGATCTCGCTGACCGGCATCTCCAACGTGTCGAGGCCCGTCCATTCATGCAGCAGCGTGCGCGCCGTATGCAGGTCGTCGCGGTTCAGCGCCTCGTGGATATCGGTGAAGTAGTGGCTGAACTGCCGGAAACCCAGCGTCAGGTAGAGCAGCAGGACGTTCCAGACCAGCGTCAGGGCGACGCTGATCGACGCCAGCAGATAGTGGACGACCACCGCTGCCAGCGTCAGTGGCAGTACAACGGTCAACCAGGCCAGCGCGGCATCGCGCGGCCGGCCGGTATCGAATGCATGTTCGGCCCGGTCACCCAGCACACGCACGATGTCGGTGATGGGGTTGTTCCGGCCGAGCGCACGGAATTGTTCGGCAATCAGCGCCAGGAGAATGGATACGAAGGTCATCGCGTGACGATTAATCGGCGCGCGGCGATGTGCCGCGCCGGTCGCATGGCGGATAGCCAGACGATAGCATAGCGGCAAGATGTCCAAGTACCTGTAAGCACTCGTTACGGGTAAACCAATGACCGATCCAACACAAATGCCCGCCAGGGGGTGGCAGGCATTTGTGCGGCTGCGATGGTCATGCCGGCAGGTCGAACACCAGCACTTCGGCGTCGGCGCCCTTGGACAGATCCACGGTACCCACGTCCTCAAGCTTGGCGGCGTCGCCGGTTTCCAGCACCTGGCCGTTGATGCTGACCCCGCCACGTGCCACATACACATAGGCCTTGCGACCCGGCTGCAGCGCCAGCGATGCAGTCTCATCGCCGTCGATCAGGCCAGCAAACAGGCGCACGTCCTGGTGAATCACGACCGATCCCTCGGCACCATCCCGGCTGCCTACCAGGCGCAGGCGGCCCCGCTTGTCAGCGGCGTCGAAGCGCTTTTCCTCGTAGCCGGGCTCGATACCCTGCTGGTCCGGCACGATCCAGATCTGCAGGAAGTGCGTCGTGTCATTGGCCGCGTGGTTGTATTCGGAGTGGCGCACGCCGGTGCCGGCGCTCATGCGCTGCACGTCACCCGGGCGGATCACGCTGCCGTTGCCCATGCTGTCCTTGTGCGCCAGCTCGCCTTCCAGCACATAGCTGATGATTTCCATGTCGCGGTGGCCATGGGTACCAAAGCCCATGCCGGGCGCCACGCGGTCCTCATTGATCACACGCAGCGGGCCAAACTGGATATGGCGCGGGTCGTAGTAATCGGCAAACGAGAAGCTGTGATACGACTTGAGCCAACCATGGTCCGCAAAACCGCGTTCTTCTGACTTACGGATTTCAATCATTTTGATGGCCCTCCTTGTGGCCTGGAATCAGACCCTGCGGCTCTTTGCTGCGGGGTCGGCGGCGTTTCGATGCTAGGCAGTTTAGGGGAGCGGGAGTATATTGGCGGGCACCGCGTTAGAAGCAGTTGTTCAGAAATTCTGAATATGCCCCTGTCACTCGAATCCCTCGAAGTCCTTGACGCCATCGAGCGCAAGGGAAGTTTTGCCGCCGCCGCCCACGAAATGGGCAAGGTGCCCTCGGCCCTGACCTATGTCGTCCGCAAGCTCGAGGAAGACCTCGACGTGCTGCTGTTCGACCGCCGGCGCCACCGCGCCGAGCTGACCCCCGCCGGTCGCGCCCTGCTGGACGAGGGGCGCCACCTGCTGCACGCGGCCGACGACTTGGCGCGGCGCGTCAAGCGCCTGGCCACGGGCTGGGAAGCCAACCTGAACATCGCCGTTGATGACCTGATCAACTTCCGCGCGCTGATGCCCGTGATCCAGGACTTCTATGCCGAGAACACCGCCACGCGGCTGCGCTTCTCGAAGGAAGTGCTGGGCGGCACCTGGGATGCGCTGGTCAGCAACCGCGCCGACATGATCATCGGCGGCGCCTACGAACTGCCCAGCACGCAAGGTTTCCAGGTGCGGCCGCTGGGTACGATCCCGTTCGTGTTCGCGGTGGCTGCCCACCATCCGCTGGCCACCGAGGAAGGTCCGCTGACGACGATCCAGATCGCCAAGCACCGCATCGTGGCCGTCGGCGATACGTCGCGCAACCTGCCCGCCCGTACCCACGGCGTGCTGGCCGGCCAGGACGTACTGGTGGTGCCCACCATGCGCGACAAGCTCGAAGCGCAGATCCGCGGCCTGGGCTGCGGCTGGCTGCCGGCCCCGATGGCGCAGCCCCATATCGAAAGCGGCATCCTGCAGGTACGCGAGACGGTGGAAGTGCGCGCGCCCGGCACGTTCAAGGCCGCGTGGCGAACCAACACGCGCGGCAAGGCGCTGCAGTGGTGGGCCAGCAAGCTCGAGGATCCGCGTCTGGCGCAGGCGTTGATGCAGCAGGCTCCCCAGCAACTGGAGTCGTTCGAGTAACAGCCCCGCATGCCGCAACGCTACCGGGGGCGTTTCGCCCCCTCCCCGACCGGCCCCCTGCATCTCGGTTCCCTGGTCACGGCGCTGGCCAGCTGGCTCGACGCCCGCGCCCATGGCGGCGACTGGCTCGTGCGCATCGAAGACATCGACTATCCGCGTTGCGTGAAGGACGCTGACGTCGGCATCGTGCGCACGCTGGAAGCCCTGGGCCTGCATCCCGACGAGCCGCCGGTCTGGCAAAGCCGCCGTGAATCGCTATATGCCGATGCGCTGCGCCGGCTCGATGCGGCCGGCAACCTGTACCCGTGCGGCTGCTCGCGCAAGGAAATCGCCGATTCGCTGGTGCACGTGCGCGAGCGGCACCAGACGCTGGGCTACCCGGGCACCTGCCGAACCGGCCTGCACGGCAAGCTGCCGCGCGCCTGGCGCGTGCGCGTGCCCGACGGCCCGGCCGCCACCATCTGCTTTGAAGATCGCTGGCAGCAGCGCCAGTGCCAGGATCTGGAAACCGAACTCGGTGATTTCGTACTGCGCCGCGCCGACGGGCTATGGGCCTATCAGCTGGCCGTGGTAGTCGATGACGCCGAACAAGGCATCACGCATATCGTGCGCGGCGCCGACCTGCTCGACTCCACGCCGCGCCAGATCCATCTGCAGCATCTGCTGGGCCTGCCCACGCCGTCGTACCTGCACGTGCCCGTCGTGGTCAACGCGGTTGGCGAAAAACTAAGCAAGCAGAGTGGCGCGCTGGCGTTGGACACGAACGAGCCCCTGCACGCGCTGCGGCAAGCCGGTGCGCACCTGGGTATCGTGAATGGGGAGGCGTCCGCCGCCACCTGGCTGGAGGCGGCAACGGAGCAGTGGGCGAGTCAGTGGCTGATGCCTGGTCGCCCGTAGAGAACTACAAGAATTACGACTTGCGCGGCGCGCCACCCAGCAGCGCTGCCACCGGACGCTTGGGCGCCTGACGGCCGCGCGCGAGTGCTGCGGCAAGCTGGTCTTCGGTCTTCGGCGCGGGCGTGTAGTTGCCCGACGGCTCGTACGGACGCGAGAAGAACGGATCGTCGGACGGACGGAACGCCGGACCACCATTGGGCTCGGTACGACGGCGGCGCGAGGTCGGCTGTTCCTCGCTCTCACCACCGTTTTCACGCGGACGGCGCACTTCGGTACGCTGGCGGCGGCGGTCGGATTCTTCCTGACGCGCACGCTCGCCGGTCGGATCAAAGCCGTCGAGCTTGCCGCGCGGCACGCTGCGCTTGATCAGCTTCTCGATGTCGGCCAGCAGGCGGTCATCGTTGCCCGGCACGTAGATCGACAGCGCATCGCCGCTGGCACCGGCGCGGCCGGTACGGCCGATGCGGTGCACATAGTCTTCGGCGCTGAACGGCAGGTCGAAATTGATCACGCACGGCATGGCCGGGATGTCGAGGCCACGAGCCGCCACATCGGTGGCCACCAGCGCGTCGATCGAGCCATTCTTGAAGCCTTCCAGCGTCTGCATGCGCTCGGTCTGCGTCTTGTCACCGTGGATGGCGGCGGCGTTGATGCCCTCGCGCTCCAGATGGCGCGCCAGGCGCGAGCAACCAATCTTGCTGTTCACAAAGACGATGCACTGCTTGGACTGCTGCTCGGTGGCGCGCTGCTTGAGCAGATGCACCACGGCAGCCTGCTTGTGGCCGTCCTGCACCGGGAAGACCAGCTGGCGCACGTTCTCGTTGGTCGAGTTGCTGCGCGCCACTTCGATCGTCACCGGCAGCTTCAGGTAGCTCGATGCGAGCTTCTTGATTTCAGGCGAGAACGTGGCCGAGAACAGCAGCGTCTGGCGCTGGGCCGGCAGCAGGTTGATGATGCGCTGCAGGTCCGGCAGGAAGCCCATGTCGAGCATGCGGTCCGCCTCGTCCAGCACCAGCATCTGCACCTGCGACAGGTTCACCGACTTCTGCTGCACGTGATCGAGCAGACGGCCCGGCGTTGCCACCAGGATTTCCACGCCACGGCGCAGCGCATCGGTTTGCGGGTTCATGTCGACGCCGCCGAACACCACCGTGCTGCGCAGGTCCGTGTGCTGCGCGTAGCGCGCCACGTTGTCGTAGACCTGATCGGCCAGTTCACGCGTGGGCGTCAGCATCAGCGCGCGCACCGGATGGCGTGCCGGCGATGCGCTGGCGTTGGCCATCGGCAGCAGGCGCTGGATGATCGGCAGTGCAAAGCCGGCCGTCTTGCCGGTGCCGGTCTGTGCGGCGCCCATGACGTCCTTGCCCAGCAGCACCACGGGAATGGCTTGTGCCTGGATTGGCGTGGGCTTGGTGTAGCCCTGGTCGGACAAGGCACGCAGAATGCGCGCATCCAGCCCGAAGCTCTCGAACGTTTGCTCTGCTGCTGGGGTCTGGTCTGGGGTGTTCGTCATCGTCATCAATGGAGTGTCTGTGCAGGGCGCGGAGCCGAGGCAACGGACACGCGTCTGGAACGGTTCAACGGGCCGAATCGCGGAGGAATCACGCGAAAAGATGAATTGCCCGGAAAATCAAAGACTTGGATTCTACCATCAGAGTCGGGCAGCGGACACCGGGCCCGCTGGGCAGTATCGGCGTTTGACATGTCAATGACGTGTCAACAACGCGTCACAAAAGCTGGCGAGCATAGCGCCCCGGCCACGTGATCCAATCACCATCAGACGCGACCCGCCATGACGACCAATCAGCCTACGCAACAGCCTTCCGACGCCACCCGCCGCCGCTTCCTGCGCACTTCCAGCCGATTCCTGGGGCTGGGCGCCGGCCTTGCCATCCTCGGCCCCGCATCCTTGGCGGCACCGGCCGTGGTGGCTTCCGGCCGCCCGGCGGCGCCCGACGGCATCCAGCTAGGCGATCCATCGGACGACGGCCTGGTGGTCTGGGCGCGGGCCGGGCAGCTGTCGCGCATGGTGGTCGAATACGCCACTGACGCGAATTTCCGTAACGCCCTGCGCATTTCAGGGCCGCAGGCCGCCGCCGAGACCGATTTCACCGCACGCACCCAACTGACCGGCCTGCTGCCGGGCCAGCAGTACCACGTGCGCGTGGCCTTTGAAGCACTCGAGCAGCGCCGTAGCCAAGGCGACTGGATGGCCGGCACCTTCCGCACCCGCGCGATGACAGCAGACCGGCCGGTACGCTTTGTGTGGTCGGGCGACACCGTGGGCCAGGGCTGGGGCATCAATCCCGATCTGGGCGGCATGCGCATCTACGACGCCATGCGCCAGCGCAACCCCGATTTCTTCATCCACAGCGGCGACACGATCTACGCCGACAGCCCGATCACGGCCGAGCAGAAAGCCGAGGATGGCCGCATCTGGCGCAATGTCGTCACCGAGGAAGTCAGCAAGGTGGCCGAGACGCTCAAGGAATTCCGCGGCCGCCATCGTTACAACATGATGGACGCCAATGTCCGCCGCTTTGCCAGCGAAGTGCCGCAGATCTGGCAGTGGGACGACCACGAGGTGACCAACAACTGGTCCGATTCGAAGGACCTGTCGGCCGACGCGCGCTACACCGAGAAGGATGTGCGCCTGCTGGTGGCGCGCGGCAGCCGCGCCTTTCTGGAAAACGCCCCGATGCGCTGGCACCGCCAGGGTCTGGCCGAGCGCGTGCATCGCAAGATCGCCTACGGCCCGTTGCTCGATGTGTTCGTGCTGGACATGCGCACTTTCCGTGGCCCGAACGGCTACAACCGCGAGACGGCCGAAAGCGCGGCCACCCCTTTCCTGGGCAATGCGCAACTGGACTGGCTGCTGGCCGAGATGAGCGCGTCGCAGGCCACCTGGAAGGTGATTGCCGCCGACATGCCGATCGGCCTGGGTGTTCCTGACGGTAAGGACGCGCAAGGACGCCCGAAATGGGAAGCCATCGCCAACGGCGACGGTCCGCCCCTGGGTCGCGAACTCGAAACCGCACGGCTGTTGACGCGCATCAAGCAAGCGGGGCTGAAGAACGTGGTGTGGCTCACGGCGGACGTGCATTACTGCGCCGCGCACCACTACTCGCCCGAGCGCGCCGTGTACAAGGATTTCGATCCGTTCTGGGAATTCGTGGCCGGTCCGCTCAATGCGGGCAGCTTCGGCCCGAACCCGCTCGACAATACGTTCGGCCCGCGCGTGGTCTACCAGAAGGCGCCCACCGCGCAGAACATGTCGCCGTTCGCGGGCTTCCAGTTCTTTGGCGAGGTCAATATCGATCCCGCGTCGCGCGCGATGACCGTGGACCTTCGTGACCTGCATGGGGTGTCGCAGTTCCAGCAGACGCTGCAGGTGCAGGCCTGAGCCACGACGATGCGGCCGCGCCGGCCCGGTCCACGCACCCTTTGGCGGGACCCGGCGCGCCGCCCTGCAAGGATCAGTCGCTCTTGATGCCGTTGTCCTTGATCACCTTGCCCCACTTCGCGTAGTCGTTCTGCATGCGCGAGGTCAGTTGCTCGGACGTCTGGTACGAGGCCACGGTGCCCGCGCCGAGCATCTTCTGCTGCACGGTCGAGTCGGCCAGCGCGCCCTTCAGCGCGTCGGACAGCTTGGCCACCACATCCTTGGGCGTGCCGGCCGGCACCAGCAGCCCGCCCCACGACGACGCGTCGAAGCCCGGAAAGCCCTGCTCGGCCACGGTCTTCACGTCGGGCGCGAACGACACGCGCTTGGCCGACCCCACCGCGATCGGACGCAGCTTGCCCGCCTTGATGTGCGGCAGCGCGGCAATCATGTCCGAGAACATCATCGGCACCTGGCCGGCCAGCAGATCCGAGATCGCCGGCGCGCTGCCCTTGTACGGCACGTGCTGCACGTCGAAATGGCCCAGGTTCTTCAGCAGTTCGGTCGACAGGTGGCCAAAGCTGCCATTGCCGGCGCTGGTGTAGTTCATCTTGCCGGGCGCGGCCTTGGCGCGGGCGATGTATGACTGCAGGTCGGTCACATCGGGCAGCGCGGTCGGGTTCACCACCATCACGATCGGCAGTTCGTAGGCGTTACCAACCGGCGTGAAATCCTTGAAGATGTCGTAGCCCTTGCGCGGCAGCAGGTGCGGCGCCAGCAGCGTGGGCGTGGCCAGCATGACCAGCGTGTAGCCATCGGGCGCGGACTTGGCCACGGTTTCGGTGCCGATGGTGCCCGATGCGCCCGGGCGGTTGTCGATCACGATCGGCTGCTTGAGTGTCTCGCTCATTTTCTGGCCGATGATACGCGCGGCGGTATCGGTCGGGCCGCCCGCCGGGAATGGCACCACCAGGCGAATCGGCTTGTCCGGAAAGTTCTGCGCCAGCGCGGACGCGGAAACAAACGGCAGCGCGGCTGCCAGGGCCAGCGCGGATAGCGCCAGACGACGTTGTTGACGACGGTGTTGCACAGTGTTTCCTCCAATATGGGCCGGGTACAGCCGGCCGCCTTTCTAATATTTCAGAGCGTCATCACGCCCGGCTGGAACAGCCGCGCGTCCATCGTGCGCAGGTCCGCCGCCACGGCCACAGGCGTGGCGCACTGGTCGAGCACGTCGCGCTGCAGATCCACGCCGGGAGCGATCTCGGTGAGCGTCAACCGGGCCTCGCCGTCGACGCCGGTGCGCATCTCGAATACGGCGCGCTCGGTCACGTACAGCACGGGAACACCCAGCGAAGCCACATACGGCCCGTTGAAGCTCAGGTGCGATACCGCGGGGACGATCTTGCGGACCCGCCCTTCCTTGACGATCCTCAACTTGCCATTCGCGGCATTCACTTCGAGTCCACCGGCCGTCAGCGTGCCCATGAACACCACGGCACGCGCGCTCTGCGTGATGTTGATGAAGCCGCCCACGCCGGCAATCAGCGCGCCCTCGCCTTCGCCAAACTTGCTCACGTTGACGTTGCCGTGGCCATCAAGCTCGGCCAGCCCCAGGATGGCCAGGTCGATGCCGCCGCCTTCATAGAAATCGAACTGTGCGGGCTGGTCGACCACCGCCTCGGGATAGGCCGACGCGCCGAAGCTAAGCCCGTCGGCCGGCGTGCCGCCGATGGGGCCCGCCTCCACGGTCAGCGTGAAGCCATCGAGTCCGGCCTGATGGGCCAGCGCACCCACGGCGGCCGGCATGCCCACACCCAGGTTCACCACGCGCGGCCGGCGCGCGGCCAGCTCCATCACGGCGCGGCGCTGCACGATCGTGCGCGCGTCCAGCGGCGTGCTGGCCGACGGCAGCACTTGCGCTTCCTTCGCCTTTTCGGCAGCCTCGGCCTTTTCGCCGCGCCATGGACGCACGTACGCGTCGTTGTACGGCTCGGCAAACGTCATCTGGTGATGCGCGGGCTGTTCGCTGACCACCACGTAATCGACCAGGATGCCGGGCACATGAATCGCCTGCAGGTTCTCGTGGAAGTCCACGAGCGATTCGACCTGCGCGATCACGATACCGCCCGAGTTGTGCGCGGCCTGCGCCATCGCCAGCAGTTCGTGGTGAAACGCCTCGCGATGCGTGCTCAGGTTGCCGCGCGGGTCGGCGGCCGTGCAGCGGATCAGCGCGCAGTCGATGCGGAAACTTGGATAGAACAGGTATTCGTCGCCCCGGAAGTCCACGGCCTCCACCCAGTTCGCGGTGCCGGCGCCAATCGACTCACGCGCACGCTGGTTGATGGCGCCGCCGTGGTAGCGCGGGTCCTGGCCGGTGCGCGGATCGACGAAGGTATGCAGGCCGATCTTGGTCAGCATGCCCGGCTTGCCGCCCGCGATGGCGCGATACAGATGTGTCAACACGCCCTGCGGCAGGTTGAAGCCCTCGCACTCCTCGTTCATCGCCAGCGTGGCCAGCCGCGTGGCCGAGCGCCAGTGCCCGCCCACGATGGCACGCGTCATGCCGGCATTGCCGAAGTGGTTCACTCCACGCGCGCCACGGTCGCCCTGCCCGGCCGAATAGACCAGCGTCAGGTCGCGCGGCAGGCCGTCGCGCAGAAAGCGCTGCTCCAGCGCCTCGGTCACGCCCTCAGCATGTCCCGCGCCGACAAAGCCGGCGCTGGCCACGGTCCAGCCGCTCTGGACGATTTCCGCCGCCTGCGCGGTGGTGATCACCTTCATCGCCATCTCCTCGTTCTTGTTCTGTCGTGGTGTCGTGGTTTTCACCGATCCACGTTCCGCGAACAAATGTTCGCAAAACGCCTATCATACGGATCGGGCACGAGGACGCAAGTCAGGTCTGACCCGCAGATACCCCCCATTTCCGATTCCACATGCCGCGCAGCGACGCCCTGACCTCCGAAGACGCCATCGACATTCCCAAGAAGGAAGAACTGCTCGATTCCCTGACCAAGGGCCTGGCACTGCTGCGCCTGTACGCCACAGGCGTGGAGCGCCTGACCATGCAGGACGTGGCCGAACAACTAGACGTGACGCGCGCCGCCGCGCGCCGGCTGCTGCTGACGCTGGCACACAACGGCTATGTGGCGCAGCAGGGACGTCAGTTCGTGCTGACGCCAAAGGTGATGGACTTGGGCTACGCCTACTTTGCGTCGATGAACCTGCCGCAACTGGCGCGCCCCTACCTGCAGGCGCTGTGCGCCGAGGCCGGCGAAAGCTGCTCGATCGGCATGCTCGATCACGAATCGGTGGTGCTGGTGGCGCGCGAGGAACCGCGCCAGTTGCTGCGCGTGGACATGGCCATCGGCCGCCGCATGCCGGCCTACGCCCATTCGCTGGGCCGCGTGCTGCTCGCGGGGCTCGACGACGAGGCACTCGCTGCCTACCTGGCCGACGCCGAGCTGCGCAAGCTCACCCCGTTCACGATCAGCTCACGCCCGGCCCTGGCCAAGAAGCTCGCCCAGGTGCGCGCCGACGGCTATTGCACGTTGGTTGGCGAACTCGTCGATGGCTTCGCGGGCATCTCCGTGCCGCTACGCGACCAGACCGGCAAGACCGTGGCGGGCCTGGGCCTGAGCATGGTGCTGGGCAGCCGCGACCAGGCCTATCTCGAACAACACTACCTGCCGCCGCTACGGCAAGCCGCCGCGCAGATTGAGGCGATCCTGAAGGCGCGCTGAAGATATTCGCAGCCCCAATGAAAGAGCCCCGCTGGCCGGGGAGGTCGCGGGGCTGAAGTGGTAGCGGGGCAAGGATCCTTTTGCCCCGCCGGTATGCTGAGGCATCGCGGCTGATGCCACATCACCCGAATGTGGGGGTCTTGGTGGGGTATCGAACACGGTGGGACCAGTTGTGTCGTCAACCCTCCCGGCTCACTCGTGCGGCAGTGCCTGGAACGCCGGAAACCCCTCCACCGCTGCAGTGAACGCAGCCAGCGCCGGGTGCTCTGCCGGATCCACCTGTCCCGGCAGCATGGCCTGCGTAAACGTCCACACCACGGCCGCCGTCAGGCCGGCCTGGTCGAGCGCCTGCTCGTCGGCGGGCACGGGTACGGACTTCATCTCGGATTCCAGCAAAGCGAACGCGCTGACACGCTGGCCATTGACGCGCTCCACCCAAGGCTGGTGCACCTTTTCCGAAGGCCGCAGGTTGTGTTCGTAGACGTTCTGCACGGCTTTTTCGCAGGCGGCCAGCGCCACGCCGACGATGCGCAGCGCGCGCTGGCGTGCGGCCAGGTGCGCCGGCATCAGGCTGCGGCCGGCCAGCGCCTCGGCGTAATCGATGATCAGCGTCGAATCCATCAGCACCACCTCGTTGTCACAAACCAGCGTAGGGGCCTTGACCACGGGATTGATCGCGCGAAACTGCTCGAAGGTACGAAAGACCGATACCTGCTCCAGCTCATAGGGCAGGCCGAGCAGCCGTAGCGAAATCGCCGCACGGCGCACGTAGGGGGAATCGAGCATGCCGATCAGTCTCATGGTGGGCTCCTGGTTTCGATGGGTAAGCGGTGAATGGGCAGCAAGAGCCATACGATAGCGCAGGTGTGTGCTGCGAGGTCGCAAGCAGGGACGCAAGTGGCCAAATGATCATTTCGATCAAATTATTGATCAAACTAGTCAAATCCTGGCGATTGGCCTACACTTCGCCCCACGTTTGATCGATTCGATCAAGATCGATCAAAACCCGATCAAACGCCTGCGTACAACACAGTTGCCGCACCCCACGCGGCAGGAGACGACGATGCAGATTCATATCAAGCGCGCCATCGAGCGCGTGCCGGGCGGCATGATGATCGTGCCGTTGCTGATCGGTTCGCTGGTCGCGACGTTTGCCCCGGAGGGTCCGAAGTTCTTTGGTTCGTTCACCAATGCCCTGTTCACGGGCGCGCTGCCGATCCTGGCGGTCTTCTATGTCTGCATGGGTGCCAGCATCAGCATCAAGGCCACCCCCTACATCATCAAGAAAGGCGGCGTGCTGTTTGGCACCAAGGTTGGCACCGCCATCGTGCTGGGCGTGATCCTGGGCCACTTCCTGGGCGAGTCGCCGGTCAGCGCCGGCATGTTCGCGGGCCTGTCCACGCTGGCCGTGGTGGCCGCGATGAACGACACCAACGGCGGCCTGTACATGGCGCTGATGGGCCAGTACGGCAAGCCCGAGGACGTGGGCGCCTACTCGATCATGTCGCTGGAGTCGGGTCCGTTCCTGACCATGGTCACGCTGGGCGTGGCTGGTCTGGCTGCCTTTCCGTGGCCCACGCTGGTGGGCAGCATCCTGCCGCTGATGCTGGGCATGCTGCTGGGTAATCTCGACCGCGAGATGCGCGACTTCCTGAGCAAGGCCGTGCCGGTGATGATTCCGTTCTTCGCGCTGGCGCTGGGCGCCGGGCTGGACCTGCACAAGGTGTGGCAGGCCGGCATGCTCGGCCTGGGCCTGGGCGTTGCCGTGGTGATCGTGACCGGTTTCACGCTCTACATCGCCGACCGTCTGAGCGGCGGCACCGGCGTGGCCGGGGTAGCCGCGGCCAGTACCGCCGGCAACGCGGCAGCAGTGCCAACGCTGGTGGCGGCGGCCAATCCGGTCTATACCGAAGCCGCCAAGCACGCGACGATCCTGGTCGCAGCCTGCGTGGTGGTAACCGCCGTGCTGACCCCGCTGCTGACCGCCTTCGTGGCACGCCGCGTGGCGATGAAGTCCGGCGCCGCCTTGGCCAGGACCGCCGCATGAGCTGGCTGATCATCGCCGACGACCTGTCCGGCGCCGCCGACTGCGCGATTGGCTTTGCCGCGCACGGCGCGCGCACGGTGGTCACGCTGGACGCGGCCGCCGATGTTGGCGGTGCCCAGGTGGTGGCCACCGACGTCGACAGCCGCCGCATGGCGCCTGCCGACGCGGCCGCTCGCAATCTGTCGGCCTGGCTCCACGGCAATGGTGCCGATCGCCGGGTCTACAAGAAGATCGATTCCACGCTGCGCGGCAACTGGGCTGCCGAGACCGCCGCGCTGCAGCCGGTGGCCGGCCTGGCCATCGTCGCGCCGGCGTTTCCGGCCACGGGTCGCGTCACGCGCGACGGCCGCATGTTCGTCAACGGGCAACCGCTCGAAGACACCGATATCTGGCGCCTTGAGGGCCTGACCGGCACCGCCGACATGGTGGCACTGCTGGACGCTCAAGGCGTGCGCACCGCGCGCATTTCGCTGTACACGCTGCGCGCCGGCATGGCGGCGGTGCAGGACCAACTGAAGGCATGGCTCGGCCAGGGCTTCCAGGCCGTGGTGTGCGATGCCGAAGCCGAGCAGGACCTGCTGGCGCTGGCCCAGGCTTCGCTCGAACTCGACACCCCGGTGTTCTGGGTGGGATCGGGCGGCCTGGCGCGCGCGCTGGCCCAGGCGGCACCAGTCGCCAAGACTGGCACGGCAAGCGCCCCCGACTATCACACCGGTCCGATCCTGACGCTGGTCGGCAGCATGTCGGGCGTGTCCGGCAAGCAGGCCAGCTATTTGGTCGAGCGCGCCGGCATCGACTCGCTGGTGGTGCCGCCGCAAGCGCTGCGCGAAGGCGCCAGCCACGCGGACTGGACCGAGGCCGCGCGGGAAATCGCCGAATGCCTGGCGGCAGGCCGCGACATGCTGGTGAGCATCGGCCGCGACGACGCATTCGACCCGGCCGAAGGGCCGCAGCTGTCGACATCACTGGCACAGTTGATCCTGCCCAGCTTCCAGCACGTTGGCGGCCTGATCGCCACTGGCGGCGAGACGGCGCGTGCCATGCTGGCCGCCGCCGGCATCGGCGCACTGGCGCTGAAGCGCGAGGTAGAAGCCGGCGTGCCGCTATCCGAAACCACAACGGGCCCCACGCGCCGCATTGCCACCAAGGCGGGCGCGTTCGGCACCGAGGCCGCGCTTTGGCTTGCCTGGCAAGCCATGCGCCAAGATTGATTTTCCCCACGAACGGGACATGGACAAATGAGCGACTACATTCCGGTAATCGGCATCACGATGGGTGATGCCACGGGGATCGGCCCCGAAGTCATCGTCAAGAGCCTGGCGCACGACAGCGTCTACGCCCAATGCCGCCCGCTGGTGATTGGCGATGCGCGCCGGCTGGAACAGGCCGGCCGCCTGGTCGGCTCGGCGCTCAAGATGCGCGCGATCCAGTCGCCCGACGAAGCCCGCTTCGAGCAAGGCACCATCGACGTCATCGACCTGGGCCTGATCCCTGAAGACCTGCCGTTTGGCAAGCTGTCCGCCGTGGCCGGCGACGCCGCGTTCCGCTACATCGAGCGCGCCGTGCAGCTGACCCAGCAAGACAAGATCGATGCCATCTGCACCGCGCCGCTCAACAAGGAAGCGCTGCACGCAGGTGGCCACAAGTTCCCGGGGCACACCGAGATGCTCGCGCACCTGACCGGCACGCAGGAAGTGTCGATGATGCTCGTGGCGCCCCAGCTGCGCGTGATCCACGTGACCACGCACATCGGCCTGATGGATGCGATCCGCAAGATCGAGCCGGGCCTGGTGCGTCGTACGATCGAGCGCGGCAACACCACGCTCAAGCGCGCGGGCATCGCTGCACCGCGCATCGGCGTCTGCGGCATCAACCCGCATGCGGGCGAGAACGGCCTGTTCGGCCAGGGCGAAGAAGAGCAGAAGATCATTCCGGCCGTGGAAGCGCTGCGCGCCGAAGGCGTGGACGTGGAAGGCCCACTGCCGGCCGACACGCTGTTCTACCGCGCCGGCCGGGGCGACTTCGACCTCGTGGTGGCCATGTACCACGACCAGGGACACGGCCCCGTGAAGGTGCTGGGCCTGGAAGCAGGCGTGAACATCACCGTCGGCCTTCCGGTGATCCGCACCTCGGTGGACCACGGCACCGCGTTCGACATCGCCGGCAAGGGCATCGCCGACGAACGCAGCCTGCTCGAAGCGCTGCGTCAGGGCGCCGAACTGGCCACGCGCCGCGCCTGATCGCGCTGGCGCTGCTGTAAGATCGGGGATCATTTTTCGATCCCCCTTTTCATTCCGCCCCTGTCATGAAAGCCGCCGACCGTCGCCGCGCCATCCTCCAACTCGTGCTTGCGGGCGAGGAGGCCAACGTCGAACGCCTGACCGCCAGCCTGGGCGTGTCGGAAGCCACCGTGCGCCGCGACCTGACCGCGCTGGCGCGCGAAGGCCGCATCGTGCGCACCTACGGCGGCGCCGCCGCGCTGATGCAGGTGGGCGGCCACGAGCCCGAAGCCTCGCTCGAAGAACGCAAGGCGCTGCAGCGCGACCAGAAGGACGCCATTGCGCGCCTGGCGGCAAGCTACGTGCAGGACGGCGACGCGGTGCTGCTCGACAGCGGCACCACGGCCGCCGCACTGGCCCGCCTGCTGGCCGCGCGCGAAGACCTGCACGTCTACACCACCAACCTGCTGGCCGTAACGGCCCTGGCCGGGCTACCCAAGATCCGCGTCACGCTGATCGGCGGCGATGTCCGGCCGTCGAGCATGGGCACCTTCGGCCCGCTGGCACAGGTGGCGCTGTCACGCATCAGCGTCGACAAGGCGTTCCTGGGCGCCGATGGCGTCGTGGCCGGCGTGGGCCTGTGCGAGGCCAGCGCGGAACAGGCGTATCTGAAGGAATGCATCATCCGCCAGGCGGCCGACATCTTCGTGCTGGTCGATTCGACCAAGCTCGGCCGCGCGCGCCAGCAGCACTGGACCCCGCTCGAACGCGCCTGGACGCTGGTGACCGATGGCGAAGCCACGCCATCGCAGCTAGAGCCGTTCCACGCGCTGAAGCAGGTGACGGTGGCCGTGGCCGTGGCTGACTGAGCCATTAAGTCACTAAGCCAGGCGGCGCCGCATGCCGGCGGACATCCAGCGTTCGCCGGAAGCTTCCACCATCAGCGCCTCCACCCCAGGCATGCCGGCCAGCCAGCGCCGGGCAGCCCCCTGCCCCGCCACCATCATCGCCGGCCCCATGCCGTTGACTGCGTCGACATCGCGCGCCAGCAGCACCACGCCGCGCATGCGTTGTTCCGGCATGCCGGTGCGCGGATCGAGGATATGGTGATAGCGCCGGCCCGCCACCGTGAACGCGCGCTCGTAGTCGCCTGATGCGGCCACCACGGTATCGCCCTGCACACCGAGCACGCCAAGCAGCCTGTCCGGCGCCACGGGATCGCGCACGCCGATCCGCCAGCCTGTGCCGCCTCGCTGGCCGATGACCAGCACATCGCCGCCGCCATTGATCATGGCTGACGTCACGCCATGCGACTTCAGTACCGCCATGCCAGCCTGCAGAATCGGCAGCTTGGCGATGCCGCCCAGGTCGACGCGCATGCCCCTGCGGCGCAGGAACGCGGTCTGCCGGTGCGGGTCCAGCACAACATCGCGAAAATCCACGAGCGGCAGATCCCTGGCGATTTCATCGGCCGACGGCACCACGGGGATCGACTGATCAAAGCGCCAGGCCGTCAACGCGCCGACGGTCATGTCGAACGCGCCCTCGCTGCGCGCCGCTACCGCCTGCCCCGCGCTCAACACGCGCATCATCTCGGCCGGCACCACAACCGGCTGCAGCCCCGCCGACAGGTGCATGGCGTGCACCGCGTTGCCCAATTGGTAGCGGCTCATCATGTCCGCCAGGCGCGTCATCTCCGACCACGCAGCCCGCATCGCCGCATTCGCCACCGATGCGTCCACGCCATCGAGCGTGATGTCGACGCGCGTGCCCATCAGCGTGCGCGATGACTGCGCGATGCGCCCGCCGGCCATCGCCGGCAGCCATGGTGCGATGGCCAGCATCGGCAGCGCCGCGACGCACCTGCGCCGCATGGCTTCGCGTGCCGACCTCACTGTCGCCTGCTGCCGCATGACCCCGCTCCGTTTCCGTTTGTACGTCGGCCATTCTAGGAACGCACGAACCCGTGCGGCAAGCTGCGCGATGTGGATCAGATGAGAGTGTTGTTTGGAATCGCAATTCGCTTGAATCGTTGACCGCCATCAATCCCATTCCTCCGAAGTGCCATGAATATCTCGCCAGTTCCAGTGCGATTTCATGACAGGCCGGCGCTACCGGCCACTTTCCTCCCGAGGGTCTCAATGAGCAATCACAACGAGAACAGGAACGCTGCCGGCGGATTTGGGCGCCGCCAGTTCCTGGGCACGGCCGCCATGGCCGGTCTGGCAGGCATTGCCGCATGTTCCGACAAGAACACCGCCGTGGCCGGTGCCAGCAGCGAAGGCAAGCCCGCATCGGCGCCCGCGCATGGCGGCAGCGCCGCCGGGGTGCACCCGAAGCCCGGTGAACTCGACACGTACTACGGTCTCTGGAGCGGCGGCCACACAGGCGACATGCGCGTGCTGGGCATGCCGTCGGGCCGCGAGCTGCTGCGCATTCCGTGCTTCGTTCCCGATGCGCTGGTCGGCTGGGGCATCACCAACGAGTCCAAGCGGGTCATGGGCACCAAGCCGGATGGCTCGCTGCGCTACACCGTGGGCGACACGCACCACACGCACGCGTCGTACAAGGACGGCAACTACGACGGCCGCTACGCGTGGATCAACGACAAGATCAACTCGCGGATTGCGCGCATCCGGCTCGACTACTTCGTTTGCGACAAGATCACCGAACTGCCCAACGTCCAGGGCTTCCACGGCATCTTCCCGGACAAGCGCGACCCGGTGGACCCGGCCATCAACTACACCACCCGCGTGTTCTGCGGCGCCGAGTTCGCGATTCCGCTGCCCAACACGCCGACCGACGACGGCACGAAGTACCGCAGCCTGTTTTCGTGCGTCGATGCCGAGACCATGGCCGTGCGCTGGCAGGTGCTGATCGACGGCAACTGCGACCTCGTGGCCACGTCCTACGACGGCAAGCTGGCCGCCACCAACCAGTACAACACCGAGAACGGCGCGCACTTCGAGGACATGATGTCCGCCGAGCGCGATGCCTGCCTGTTCTTCAACATCGCCCGCATCGAAGCCGCCGTGAAGGCCGGCAAGTTCAAGACCTACGGCGACTCGAAGGTGCCGGTGGTGGACGGCACCCACGCCGCCAACAAGGACCCCAAGACCGCGCTGACCGCCTACGTCTCGGTGCCGAAGAACCCGCACGGCGTGAACGCCAGCCCGGACCAGAAGTACTTCATCTGCGCCGGCAAGCTGTCTCCCACGTGCACCGTGATCGAACTGTCGAAGGTGCTGGACTGGTTCGACGGCAAGATGGAAAAGATCGACGACGCCATCGTGGCCGAAGTGGAACTGGGCCTCGGGCCGCTGCACACCGCGTTCGACGGGCGCGGCAACGCGTACACCACGCTGTTCCTGGACAGCCAGCTCGTGAAGTGGAACGTCGACGCAGCCATCCGCTTCCACCAGGGCGACAAGAGCGCCAAGTACGTGGTGGACCGGCTCGACGTGCAGTACCAGCCGGGGCACGTCAACGCGTCACAATCGGAAACGGTGGCCGCCGACGGCAAATACCTGGCCGTGGGCTGCAAGTTCTCGAAGGACCGGTTTCTGCCGGTAGGGCCGCTGCATGCCGAGAACGAGCAGATCGTCGATATCTCGGGCGACAAGATGGTGCTGCTGGCTGATCACCCGGTGCGCGGCGAGCCGCATGACTTCATCATCTTCAAGCGCGACCTCGTGCAGCCCAAGCAGGTCTACACGATGGGCGATTTCCCGCTGGCGGTCAGCCCGGACCAGTCCGGCGTGACGCGCAACGGCCGGAAGGTCACCGTGCGCATGACGTCGCAGGCGCCGGTGTTCAGCCTGCGCGAGTTCAAGCTCAAGAAAGGCGACGAGGTGACGCTGATCCTGACCAACCTGGACAAGGTCGAGGACCTGACGCACGGCTTTGCGATCCCGAAGTACAACATCAACTTCATCGTGAATCCGCAGGAAACAGCCTCGGTGACGTTCATCGCGGACCAGCCTGGCGTGTTCTGGTGCTACTGCACGCACTTCTGCCACGCACTGCACCTGGAAATGCGTACGCGCATGATCGTCGAAGCCTGACCTTGCCCTGCCGGCCGCGTGTCCCACACGCGTGGCTGGCGGCGCCCCCGAGCCATGTCACTCCCTTCCGTCTTTCGCGCGGTCCTGGTGGCCGTGCTGTTTCTGGCCGCCCATGCGCGGCAGCCTGCCATGGCCGATTCGGCCTACGAAGCGCATCTGCCCGCCGACCTGTCGACCACACCCGACTTGTGCGCACGCGTGGCCTGCGGCGACGTGTTTCCCGGCGCAACTTCGTTCTCCACGCGCATGGGCCAGCCGCCCTACGTAGAGGCATACGGCCCGGCCGGCGCTGATGGCAAGCGGCCGAAGCTCGGCTACGTGATGCTGTCGACCGATATCACCGACACGCCGGCGTACTCCGGCAAGCCCGTGGTGACGCTGATCGGCATGGATAGCACCGGCCGCTTCGTCGGCATCCAGGTGCTCAAGCATTCCGAGCCCATCCTGCTGCTTGGCATTCCGGAAACCGCGCTGCCGCGCTTCAATGCGCAGTACCTTGGCAAGTCCGTGACCGACAAGATCGAGATCGGCAGCGCGCGCCCCGACGAGGGCGTGCTCGGCGTAGATGCCATCTCGGGCGCCACCGTGACCGTCATCGCCCAGAACCAGGTGGTGACGACTTCGGGTGCGGCGGTAGCCCGGCAAGTCGGCATATTGGCGCCGGTGCGGCGCGAGCCGGCGCGTTTCGCCTCGGCCAGCGTTCCGCCGAAGTGGAAGGACATGGTGGCCCAGGGACTGGTGCAGCGCCTGCGTATCGAGGCCAAGCAGGTTGGCCTGGAGGCATCATCGGAGCCGTTCATCGAGCTGTGGTTCGGTGACCTCAATCATCCCGATGTCGGCCGCGCAGTGCTGGGCGAACGCGGCTGGCAGAACCTGCGGCAGGGCCTGCGCGCGGGAGACCATGCGATCTTTGTGATTCGCACGGCGGGCCGGGAATCGTTCAAGGGCTCCGGCTTCGTGCGTGGCGGCCTCTATGATCGCGTGCAGATCCGCCAGGGCGATGACACCTTCACGTTTCGCGATCTCGACTACCTGAACCTCTACGGCCTGGCGCCCGACGACGCGCCGGCGCCCACCGAGTCGGCGATCTTCATCGTGCGTTCGAGCGCCTTTTCGGCGGCGTGGCCGTGGAAGCTGGTGTTCCTTGGCAATCGCGTCGACCGCGCCACCGGCGCGCGCACGTTCGCGAACTTCGACGCCGAGTACTGGCTACCCGCCAGCCTGCTCGAAGGCGGACGGCCCAAGGTGGAGACGCCCGCCCCGCCCTGGGTGCGGGTCTGGAAAAGCCGTGCCGTCGGCATCGGCCTGTTCGCCGTCTTCCTGATCGCCGTGGCCGTGGTGCACGCCCTGCGCGACAAGCTCACGCGCCGCGCCACCCAGCGTAACAAGTGGCCGGTCAATGCGTTCAAGTACAGCGCCTGGGCCGTCAGCATCGTATTCGTCGGCTTCGGGGCGATGGCCCAGCCGTCGGTCACGCAGGTGCTGACGTGGGTGCACGCGCTGCTGTTCCAGTGGCGCTGGTCGCTGTTCCTGTCGGACCCGTTCCTGTTCCTGTTCTGGATCTTTATCGCCGTTACCGTGCTGCTGTGGGGACGCGGGCTGTTCTGCGGATGGCTGTGCCCGTTCGGGTCGCTGTCCGAGGCGATGTTCAAGGTCGGCCGGCTGATCGGGCTCAGGCGCTTCCAGTTCCAGTTGCCGGCCAAAGTGCACCACACACTCAAGTGGCTCAAATACGCGGTGTTCGCCGGGTTGCTGGGCGTGTCGCTTCTGTCGATGGGACTGGCCGAGAAGCTTGCCGAGGTGGAGCCGTTCAAGACCACGTTCCTGGTTGGCATCCAGAACCGTGCGTGGCCGTTCGGGCTGTTTGTCTGCGCGATCCTGGGCGTGTCGCTGTTCGTGGAACGCCCCTACTGCAAGTACCTGTGCCCGCTGGGCGCGTCGCTGGCCATCCCCAGCATGTTCCGGCTGTTCGCGCTGCGCCGCAAACCCGATTGCACACGCTGCAAGGCCTGTGCCGTCGGCTGTGGATCACAGGCCATCGACGCGAAGGGCCGCATCGATCCGCGCGAATGCCTGCTGTGCCTGGACTGCATGGTGCTCTATACCGATACCCACGCGTGCCCGCCGCTGGCCAAGGAACGCAAGCGGCGCGAACGTGCGGGCCTGCCGGTGACGGCCATCGGCCGCGACGGGTACTACATCCCGATAGTGCCGGTTGCCGACACCACCGACAAGCAGGCATCGCCATGATCAACCGCCTCCGGCTCTCGCTGCTCGGCGCCGCGCTGCTGTCAAACCTGGCGGGCGCGGCCGTGATCGACGTGCGGCCCGGCGAATCGATCCAGCATGCCATCGCGGCGGCACATGCAGGCGACGAGATCCGGATTGCGCGCGGCCGCTACGCAGAGAACCTGCGCGTCGACAAGCCACTGGTACTGCGCGGCATCGGGCGGCCTACGATCAGTGGCGGGCTGCGTGGCAACACGATTACCGTGACCGCCACCGACGTGACGCTCGATGGCCTAATCGTCAGCGATTCGGGCGACAGCCTGAAGCATCAGGAATCCGGCATCTACATCATGCCGGGCGCGCACCGCGCCATCGTCTCGGGCTGCGAACTCACCTACAACCTGTTCGGGCTCTGGATCGAGAAAGCCAACGACGTGCGCGTGACGGGCAACGTGATTACCGGCAAGCGCGACTACCAGTCGTCGCAGCGCGGCAATGGCATCCAGCTCTACAACACGCGCGGCGCGCGCATCGTCGACAACCAGATCAGCTTCGTGCGCGACGCGCTCTACGTCGATGTCTCGCACCACGCGGTGTTTCGTGGCAACCGGCTGCACCACAGCCGCTACGGCAGCCACTACATGAATTCGTACTACAACCTCTGGGAGGACAACGACAGCTACCGCAACCGGGGCGGGTTGGCGTTGATGGAGGTACGCGACCAGACCGTGCGCAACAACCGCACGTGGGGCAATGCCGACCACGGCATCATGCTGCGCACGGTGCAGGACGCGGTGGTCGAGCACAACATCGTCGCCGACAACGCGCGCGGCTTCTTCATCTACGACGCCGAGTACATCACGCTGCGCGGCAACCTGGTGGTGGGCAACCGCGTGGGCGTGCACCTGTCGGCCGGCTCCACGCGCAACGTGGTTCAGCGCAACGACTTCATCGGCAACCGCGAGCAGGTGCGCTATGTAGGCGCCCGCGACGAGCGCTGGGGCGACGCGCCCGGGCAGCCCGGCGGCAATAACTGGAGCAATTACCTGGGCTGGGACCGCAATGGCGACGGCATTGGCGACGTGCCTTACGAGGCCAACGACGTGGTGGACCGCCTGACGTGGCAGCACCCTGCCGTCAAGCTGCTGTTCGCCAGCCCGGCTGTGCAGGCACTGCGCGTGGTGTCCCGGCAGTTTCCCGTCATGCGCGTACCGGGCGTGGTCGATGCCGCGCCGCGCATGACGCCCGATCACCCGCCCTCGTCATGGAGGCAGTGGCATGAAAAACCCTGAAGCCCACCGCGATGCGGCCGCAACGGTAGTGCTGCGCGACGTGGCCCGGCACTACGGCACTGTACGCGCCGTCGACGGCGTGAGCCTGCAACTACACGCCGGCGAGATGTTCGGCCTGATCGGCCACAACGGCGCCGGCAAGAGCACGCTGTTCAAGATGATGCTGGGCCTGGTGCCCGCATCGCACGGCACGATCGAGATCGACGGCGCCACCGTCGGCACCGCCGCTTTCCGTGCGGCGCGCCGCCGCATCGGCTACCTGCCGGAAAACCTCGTGCTCTACGACAACCTCGACGGACTGGAGACGCTGCGCTTCTTCGCCCGGCTGAAGGGCGTGGACCCGCGCGACTGCCCCGCCCTGCTCGACCGCTTCGGACTGACGCACGCGGCGCGGCGCCCGGTGCGGGAGTACTCGAAAGGCATGCGCCAGCGGCTGGGCTTTGCGCAGGCGCTGCTGGGCGCGCCGCGCGTGCTGTTCCTGGATGAGCCCAGCAACGGCCTGGACCCGCTGGCGCTGCGCGACGTGCACGCGATCCTGCACGAGCAGCGGCAGGCGGGCGTCACCATCGTCATCACTTCGCACATCCTCAGCGAACTGCAGGAGCGCGTGGACCGTCTGGCGCTGCTGGTCAACGGCAAGGTGCAGGCGCTGGGTACGGTTGCCGCGCTGCGCGCGAGCCACAGCACGCCGCTGCGCATCGACGTACGCATGGTGCCCGGCACACTGCCCGTGATCCTGCGCAGACTGGAGGCGCTTCCCGAGGTGGGCTTCGACGGCGCCGGGCTGGACTTGCGACTCGACTGTCCGCGCGAAGGCAAGATGGCGCTGATCAACCTGCTGGCCGATTGCATCGACGACCTGCGCGTCGTCGAGCCCACGCTGGAAGACGCGCTGTTTGGCACGGAGGCCCGCCATGCCGTGCATTGAATGGCGCCAGATCGCCACAGTGGCGCACAAGGAATTCCGCGACCGGCTGCGCAATCGGTGGGTACTGGCCATCGCGCTGGTCTTCGCGGCGTTCTCGCTGGTCATCGGCTACTTCGGCGGCGCGCAACAGGGCGAGATCGGCATGCGCTCGGCCGCATTCGTGGTGGCCAGCCTGGTCAGCCTGGCGATCTACCTGATTCCGATGATCGCGCTGCTGCTGGGATTCGACGCCATCGTCGGCGAGCGCGAGCGCGGGTCGCTGGACCTGCTGCTGTCGTACCCGGTCACGCACCTGGAGCTGCTGCTGGGCAAGTACCTGGGCCTGGCCGCGGCGCTGACGCTGTCGACGCTAGCCGGCTTTGCCACGGTGGGCGGGCTGCTGTTCGCGCGGTTCGGCCCAGACATGCTCGCGCAGTTCCTGCGCTTTGTCGGCAGCGCCGTGCTGCTGGGGCTGGCGTTCCTGAGCATCGCCGTCTTGCTGTCGGTGGTGGCGCGCGATCGGGCCCGCGCGTCGGGGCTGGCCATCGCGCTCTGGCTGTTTTTCGTGCTCGTCTTCGACCTGCTGCTGCTTGGCGTGCTGGTGGCCACCGGTGGCGGGCTTGGCGATGCGGCCGTGGCCGCGATGCTGCTGCTGAACCCGGCCGACCTGTTCCGCATCGTCAACGTGTTTTCGCTGGACGCCGTACGCGACCTGTACGGTCTGTCCAGCGTGGTACCGGCCGCGCTGGCCAACCCTTGGGCACTTGCCGGCGCCATGCTGGCGTGGATCGCCGCGCCACTGCTGCTTGCCATCTGGAGATTCCGCGCATGACCTCGATCCGATCAGCCCGTCGCCAGTTGCTTGGCGGACTGGCCCTTCTTCCACTGCACGGTCTGCTGACCGCGTGCTCGCCCAAGGCGTCGGTTGCGATCTCTCCCGCTGCATTCGATGCGGCCACCACGTGCGACCTGGACGGCATGCTGCTGGCCGACTACCCCGGCCCGAAGGCGCAGATCTTCTTCGGCGAGCAAACGCGCCCCGTCTGGTACTGCGACACCGTGGAGATGTTCAGCACGCTGTTGCGGCCCGAGCAGGTTCGCAAGGTCACCGCCGTGTTCACGCAGGACATGGAACTGGCCGACTGGGAGCAGCCGCGCGGGCACTGGTTCGACGCCCGGACCGGCTTCTATGTGGTGGGCAACGCGCGCCGTGGGTCGATGGGCCCCACTATCGCCGGGTTCCGCAAGGAAGACGCGGCGCGCCGGTTTTGCGACGCCCATGGCGGCAAGGTGCTGCGCTTTGCCGAGGTGACGGCCGACATGGTGGACCTGAGCGGCGGCGCCATGCACGACCATCGCATGTGAGGCTTGCCTCATCGACGGGTGCATGCAACGTCACCACAGTCCTGGCGGTTCGTCGAACACTCGCTCATTTGTCGATTTTTGCATTTTAATTTGATTCGCAGAAAGAAATCTTTCAGTAACGGTCTCTGCCGCCGCACCCAACAATGAAACCCCGGGATTCGACAAGAACAAGGGGCACGCCATGGCTGGCTGGCGCACGACTGAGCACCGGAGACCCACACACAGGCACACGCCACCGCCCGGGATACGCGTGCGCGGTATCTGCCTAGGAACGGCTGCGGCGGTCGGGCTCGGTGGCGTCCAGACTTCGCCCGCGGTCGCACAGGTGACGAATCGCTGCGGCACCGACATCTCCAGCACATTCCCAGGCGGTCTGATCTGCACCCCGGCCACCGGCACGCCGGCGGACATCGGTGTATCGGCCGGCTCTGTATTTGGCTCCCTGGCCGGGTCCAGCATCCGTGCGACCGCGCGCGAGGCCAACGTATCGGTGACCGTGAACGAATCGACGATCACGAACAACTCGGCCACCGCCAATGCCAGCGCCGTGCAGACCCAGGTGCTCGGTGGACTTGGCGATTCCACGGTTACGTTCGACGGCGGCACGACCAACGTCACGCTCGGCGGCGTCAATGCGCTCGATGGCGCGTCGGCCACCAACAACACGCTCGGCGCCGCCACAATCACGGTCACGGCCGGCACCACGCTCAACATCACGAACGGGGTCAATGGCAACGAGCATGAAGGGCTGGACGCCAACGCCACAGGTGGGGGCGCGGCCAACGTGTTCCACAAGGGTGCCGGCGAGATTTCCGTGGTGGGCGGCAATGGCATGTGGGCCAAGACCACCGGCGCAGGTGCCGCCACCGTGGAGGTGGCGCAAGGTGTCTCCATCGTCGTCGACAACACGAATGGCGTGGAAGACCCCAGTGATCCGGGCCCCGAGGCTGGCCGCGCGAACCACGCCGGCGTGCGCGAAGAATACGGGCAGTGGCAGCGTCACGATCACCAACGGCGCGAACGTCCGCGCAATCGAGGAGAACGCGTTCGGCATCCTGGCCGAAGCGGTGACCGGGCCGATCTCCATCGCGAACACCGGCACCATCTCCACGAACGGCACGGCCGGCAGCGGCATCCGGGCCAGCAGTACTGGCGGCGCGGTTACCATCGTCAACAGCGGCGGCGTGACTACCACGGGCATACAGGGACACGGCATCTATGCCATGGGCGGCCTGGCGGGCGGCGATGTGCAGATCGTCAACAACTGCACGCTGACCGTGGGCAGCGCCACCAATGCCGGCGCGGCCGAGGGCTCGCGCGGCATCTATGTGATTGCCCGGGGCACGGGCAACGCCCAGGTCATCGGCACGGGCGACATCAACGTGATTGGCGCGCTGAGCACGGGCCGGGCGTACGGCATCATCATGTCGGCCGAGAACGGTACGGCGGTCGTGGACTACAGCGGCGCCATCTCGGCGTCTGGCGACGGTTCGGGAGCCATCCGGGCCCATTCGAATACGAACGCGGTGTCGGTCAACTACAGCGGTACCCGCCTCGAAACCTTCAATGCCAATGCCAAGGGCATCTACGCCACCAACAACTCGGCCACCGCGCCGGTGTCGATCAGCGCGGGCGGCACGATCATCACCCATGCCAACAATGGTGGCAGCGACGGTTCGGCGGGCGGATCGTTCGGCCTGCAGGCCACCACGCTGGGCAGCCTGGTCAGCATCACCTACACGGGGCCACTGATCGACGTGAACGGATCGGGCGCCGTCATCGTGGCCGGCTCAGCGTTCGGCGGCGGTACCGGCACGGGCACGGTCACCATCTCGAATGCGGGCGCGCTGCTGGCGCGCGGCAACAACCAGCGCGGCCTGTGGAGCTACTCGGCCACGGATGCGCACCAGATCGTCAACACGGGATCGATCCAGACGCTGGGCAGTACGAACTCGCAAGGCATTGTGGCGCAGGGTACCGGCGCCGCGACGGTTTCGGTCGCCGGCAACGGCACCATCCAGACCATCGGCAACAATTCGTCGGGCATCGAGGCCACCACGCAAAGCAACGTCGACGTGGGCAGCAGCCAGCCGATCTCCGCCGGGTGGGGCACTAGCGCCGCCATCCTTGTGGGAGGCCCGGCCCAGTCGGTGACGAACAGCGGGAGCCTCTCCGCACTGAGCGACATCGCCGTGCAGGCCGACTCGGGCGCGGCCGGCAGCCTTATCTTACGGAACACGGGCCAGATGACCGGCATCGTGACCGCCGCGACATCGTCCACGCAACTGACGAACAGCGGCCAGTGGACCCTGCGCAGGTTCCAGGACAGCACGGGATCGGGCCAGCGCGACGCCTGGCAAGTGGCCATCGCCAACCCGGGCACCAGCCAGGCCAACATCATCGACAACAGCGGCACGTTGCTGCTTGCACCGCAGCCCGGCAGCAGCGCGACGATTCGCGCGCCGGCGGATGCCATCGTCAGCTTCGACACCACGGGCGCCTACCTGCCACTCGGCCAGGCCGCAAACACCCCCCACGCAGGGTGGCGCCGTGCAAGGCCAATTGCTGTGTGTGAAGACGTTCACAAACAACGGCATCGTCGACGTTGCTGGCGGCGGCACCGCTGTCGGTAATGTGCTGCTGATTACGGGCGGACAGACGGCCGGCGCCAACGGCGGCGGCACCTTTGTCTCCAACGGAGGGCCACTCAAGCTCAATGCCGTGCTGAATGAAGGCGGCGCTAACAGCCGACATGCTCGTCGTGGACGCCAGGTCCACCGGGGCGCGCGGCGCCACCCGCATTGCCGTGAACAACGTGGGCGGCGACGGCGCGCTGACGCAGGGCTCGGGCATCGCCGTGGTGGCACTCACGAATCCATCGCCCTCCGCCAGCGACCCCAACGCGTTCGCGCTGAACGGCCGCGCGGTGGCCGGCGTCTACGAGTATGGGTTGTTCCGGGGCGACCAGAACGGCGCGAATCCCGACGTCTGGTACCTGCGCTCCGAACGCGGGGCCGCACCCACCCCAAACCCGCAGGCACTGTACCGGCCCGAAGTGGCCGCCTATCTGGCCAACCAGAGGCTTGCCGGCCAGATGTTCGTGCACAGCCTGCACGACCGGCTGGGCGAACCGCAGTATGTGGAAACGCAAGGCTTCACCAAGCCCGACGACAAGCCACGGGCCGGCTGGCTGCGCGTGGTCGGCAACTGGCAAGGCAGTCGCAGCAAGGATGGCATCAACAAGACCAGTACCGACGCCTTTCTGCTGCATGGCGGCCTCGAGATCGCCAAATGGCAGGTGGGTTCGGAAACGGATCGCGCGCACGCGGGCCTGATGGCCAGCTATGGCAACGCAAGCACCTCCGCCGACGCCGCCGGCAACGTGTTCCACGCGAAGGGCAAGGTCGAAGGCTGGAGCGTGGGCGCCTATGGCACGTGGTACCAGAATGACGAGAACCGGCTGGGCACCTACGTCGATACGTGGTTCCAGTACGGCTGGTTCACCAACCGCGTGGAGGGCGACCTGCTGCCCGCCGTGAAGTACAACGCCCAGGGACTGGGGCTGTCAGGCGAGGTCGGCTACGCGCTGCCGCTGCGCGATGGCTGGGTGGCGGAGCCGCAGGCGCAACTGATCTACGTGGACTACAACGAGGACGACATCACCGAGCCCAACGGCACGCGCGTGCGCGGCACCGACAGCTCCGGCATCATCACCCGGCTGGGCATCCGCACCCATCGCACCTACGAGCGCACCGACGGCCGCAAGTACCAGCCCTACGTGACCGTGAACTGGTGGTACAGCGACACCGACAGCAGCATCTCGTTCAACCAGGTGCCGGTGGGCACGCTCTATCCGCACAATCGCCTGGAGCTGAAGCTCGGGTTGAACGCCGACCTCGGCAAGGGCTTCACGGCCTGGACCAACGTGTCGGGATCCTGGGGGCAGCAGAGCTACTACCAGTACGCGGTGCGGGTGGGGCTCAAGTACGCATGGAAGTAAGCCCCGCGCCAGCACCCCTGAGATTGAAGCGATCCACCACCGCGTTCAGTCGCACCGCCTGGCTCTTGAGGCTTTCGGCTGCCGCCGCGCTCTCTTCCACCAGCGCAGCGTTCTGCCGGGTCGTATCGTCGATATGGGCCACCGCTTCGCCCACATGCCCGACGCCCTGCGCCTGCTGATCGGTGGAGCTTGAAATCTTCCGGATCAGTTCGCTGACGCGACGCGCCTTGCTCACGATATGCGTCATTCCGCCATGCGCGGCGGCTACCTGCTGCCTGCCCTGCTCCACGCACGCGCTGCTTTCGCCGATCAGCTCGCGAATCTGGCGCGCCGCCGTCGACGTGCGATGGGCCAACTGCTGGACTTCGGTGGCCACCACCGAGAACCCACGGCCGGCTTCCCCCGACCTGGCGGCCTCCACCGATGCGTTCAGCGACAGAATATGGGTCTGCAGCGCGATGCTGTCGATCAGGCTCGTGATCTCCGCGATCCGGTCGGCCGAGGCCGAGATGCCGTCCATCGTCTGTACCACGCGCCCGACCGCTTCGCCACCTTCGGTCACCGCGTCCGATGTTTCGCCCGCCAGTGCATTCGCTTCGCCGGCCGTTTGCGCGGCATTCTGCACGGCGGCGTGAATCTGCTGCATCGATAAAGCGGTCTGCTGGACGTCCCACGCCTGGCGCTCGGTGCGCTCGCTCAGATCGATACTGCCGCTGGCGATTTCCGACGCGGCATCCTCAACCGCCATGGCGGCCGTGCGCACTTCCGACATCGCCCCCGCCATCCGCGTGATGGCCGCCTGCAATGCCACTGCCGTCGGGACGCTGACCGCAACGTGCGTCACATCGAGGCAAATCCGCTCGCCGCTATCCACCTGCGCCACCAGCGCCGACAACTCCGCGCCTTCCACGGCAGCCCGCCGCAACTGCAACGCCAGCACTATTTCGATACCGGTCTGCACGACCACGTACACGGCATGCAGCAGCACGCGCGCAAAGTCGGCCGAGGAAGTGCAGTAGAACGGAAAATTCCACGCTTGCAGGCGATCGAACAGGATATGGTGAACCGCGAACAGCGCTGCGGTAAACACCAGCGGACGCCAGTCGCGATACACGAGCAGCAGCCCCAGCAGCACGAAAACGCCAAAGTGGAATTCCGTCGTGCCGTGCGACAACTGGATATGCAGTACGACCATGCCCACGTTTGCCGCAGTCAGCACAGCCCCACTCAGCCGCGTGCCGCGCGCCACGGCGAATACCCCGGCGCCGGCTGCCACCAGCCCCACGGCAACCGTCAGCGCCAGTGTCAGCGTGTAGTAGTGCAGGCCGATGGCGACAGCCGCCGCTGCCGAGCACAGCATCGTCAGCAACATCGCCATGTCGGCCCAGCGGGCAATATCGCTCAAGGCGGCCTGTCTGGATGTCAGCGGTTTGCCCGCCGCATTGGCTCCGGCAGACGGAGCGCGATCTTGCAACATGTTTAGTTCCTTCGATATTCAGCCGCGTGCACGACACGCAAGGCACCGGCACGCACTGAATACTTAACGGGAACGAAACCCTAAGCTTGAGGAGTCAACATCGATGCTTGGCGGCCAAGTACCGCCCCGGCAAAAAAGAAGGGGTTACGGCATAACCGTAACCCCTTTTTCTACAACGCAAGTTGGTGGGCCTCCCGTGAGTCGAACACGGCACCAACGGATTATGAGTCCGCTGCTCTAACCAGGCATGAGCTAGAGGCCCTTAGAAGGCGTGATACTTAGCTGCCTTCCAGGAAGCTCTTCAGCTTGTCGGAGCGGCTCGGGTGGCGCAGCTTGCGCAGTGCCTTGGCCTCGATCTGACGGATACGCTCGCGGGTGACGTCGAACTGCTTGCCGACTTCTTCCAGCGTGTGGTCCGTGCTCATTTCGATACCGAAACGCATGCGCAGCACCTTGGCTTCGCGCGGCGTCAGGCTGTCCAGCACGTCCTTGACCACGTCGCGCATCGAACCATGCAGCGCCGCTTCGGCCGGGGCCAGCGTGTTCGTGTCTTCGATGAAGTCGCCCAGATGCGAATCGTCGTCGTCACCGATCGGCGTTTCCATGGAGATCGGTTCCTTCGCGATCTTCATGATCTTGCGGATCTTGTCCTCGGGCATCTCCATCTTCTCGGCCAGCGTTGCCGGATCCGGCTCGTTGCCGGTTTCCTGCAGGATCTGGCGCGAGATCCGGTTCATCTTGTTGATCGTTTCGATCATGTGAACCGGAATACGGATCGTACGAGCCTGGTCGGCGATCGAACGCGTGATGGCCTGGCGAATCCACCACGTGGCGTACGTGGAGAACTTGTAGCCACGGCGGTATTCGAACTTGTCCACCGCCTTCATCAGGCCGATGTTGCCTTCCTGGATCAGGTCCAGGAACTGCAGGCCACGGTTGGTGTACTTCTTCGCGATCGAGATCACCAGACGCAGGTTGGCCTCGGTCATTTCACGCTTGGCCTCGCGGGCGCGCTTCTCGCCTTCGGACATCTTGCGATTGACGTCCTTCAGCTCCTTCAGCGGCAGCACCACGCGGGCCTGCAGGTCGATCAGCTTCTGCTGCAGCTCGTGCACGGCCGGCACGTTGCGCTCGACGATGATGCTGTAGCCCTTGTTGTCGGCGACGATGGTCTCGATCCAGTCCAGGTTCGTCTCGTTGCCCGGGAAGCGGGCGACGAAATCCGAACGCGGCATGCCGCATTTGTCCACCACGATGTTCAGGATGGCGCGTTCCAGCTTGCGGACTTCGTCCACCTGGCCACGCAGCGTGTCGCACAGGCGCTCGACGTTACGCGCGGTGAAGCGGATGCCCATCAGCTCGGCCTGGATCGCTTCCTGGGCCTTCACGTACGGCTTGGACTTGTAGCCTTCTTTCTCGAACGCACGGCGCATCTTGTCGAACTGCTCGGCGATCACACGGAATTTCTCCAGTGCGGCAACCTTGAGTTCTTCGAGCTGGCGTGCCGAGGCACCGGCGCCGGCACCGCCGTCGTCGTCCTCGTCTTCCTCGCCCTCTTCACCGTCTTCCTCGGACTCCTCGTCCTCGTCATCCGCCGCAGCGGCCTGGGCGGCCGGCGAGTTGTCCGGCATTTCCTCGGCGTTCGGGTCGATCAGGCCATCGACGAATTCGTCGATCTTGATCTCTTCGTTGGCCACGCGCTCGGCGCTGGCCAGGATTTCCGAAATCGTGACCGGGCAGGCCGAAATGGCCATGACCATGTCTTTCAGACCGGCTTCGATACGCTTGGCGATCTCGATTTCGCCTTCGCGCGTCAGCAGCTCCACCGTACCCATTTCACGCATGTACATGCGGACCGGGTCGGTGGTACGGCCAAATTCGGAGTCGACGGTCGACAGCGCGGCTTCGGCTTCTTCCTCGGCCTCTTCCTCGCTGGTGGCCGACGGGGCGTTGTCGTTCAGCAGCAGCGTCTCGGCGTCCGGCGCCTGTTCGTAGACGGCGATACCGATGTCGTTCAGCGTGGCGACCAGCGTGTCGATCGTTTCCGAATCGACCATGTCGTCCGGCAGGTGATCGTTGATTTCCGCATAGGTCAGGTAGCCACGCGACTTGCCCAGCTTGATCAGCGCCTTGAGCTTCTGGCGGCGGACCTCGAGTTCTTCTTCACTACCAGCCTGATTGGAAGAAGCAAACTCCTTGAGCAGCGCCTTTTCCTTGGCCTTGCGGTCCTTGGCCTTCTGCTTCTCGGTCTTGGGAGCCGCCGCGGGCGTGGCGGGCGCGTCGTTGTCGTAAAGCTCTTCAGTCACGTCTTCGGTTGTGCTGTCTTGCTGCATCTCGGCCTTAGGCTTGCGGCCACGCTTCTTCGGCTCCGGCTTGACTGCCGGCGCTGCGGGACGCTCGGATGCTGCGGGTGCGGGAGTTGCGGCACGGGCCTTCGGCGCGGTTGCAGCGGCGCCTGCCTTGGCGCTGCTGGTCCGGGTGCCGGCCGTCGTTGCCGCACGCTTGCTCTCGACTTCGGTATTCTGCTGTTTCGCCACGGTGATACTCTTGCCTTTCACTGTTGCAGCGGCATTGCTGCCGCTTGTATTGGCGCTGCTGCTGCTCTCGCGTGCCGAAGTCGAGGGCTTTGAATTTTCGGATGTGCGATTCCTGGCGGAAGTGGTTCCGGCGGGCACCGAAGTGCTCCCCGCGGACTTTGCTGGCGCAGACCGGGCTGATGTCGTCCTGACTGACGCGGTCGATGTCTTCGCCGCCGTTGTGTTCACGGACGCCTTGCCGCTCCCTGATTGGGGAGCTTTGGAGGGCACCTTCTCGGCTGCCCTTTCGGTTGCTTTGGCCTTTGCCATTGGCACGCTCACTTTCGCCAGTAATGGAGAGAGATTTCGCAATCCAAACCGGGCATTGTAGCACGTCGCCAATCCCCGGCTTCCTGTCAGGTGGGGTTTTCACCTGAAAAATCAAGGCTTAAGCGATTAGACCCCCGAACTTTCTTTCAGTTGGGATCACTTGCACAAGGCTCAAGCCAAAAATCGTGTCTTCTACGTTCTTCCCGTTTTTTTGCGTGCCGACTACTCGTCTTCGGCCGATACCGGCCGCCAGCCCATCTGTCGCCTACGCTGCACTTCCGGCATTAGCCAGCGATAGCGCGCCTTGTCGTCGTCGCTAGCCGTGCCCGCCTGAATTGCACCCAGCAACGCCTCGAGTTCGCGTTGCAACGGGTCTGCCAACAGCTTGTGGACGGCGCCGTCGAATTCAAGTGTCGCTTGCGCTTCTTCCATTTCATCCTTCAATACCGCTGCCCGCGCCGCCGCATACACATCGGCGAACGGAGTCTGGGCCAGCTGCTCATTGAAGGCCGCGAAATTCGTGGTGCCCTGGATGCCATCGCAGGCCGCCACAAGGTGCGCCAGCACCTCGGTTTCGGGCCGATGGGGGTCCAGCAGCAACGCCCGGGCGTCATCGTCCAGCCGGCCGGCCAGGGCCGGATAGCTCATCAGCAACTGGATCACCTGTTGTTCCAGCCCCGTCGGCGCCTGGCGACGGGCGCGCGGGCGTGGCTGCGAGAAGCGTCCGACACGCGACGAATCGCTGCCCAGGCCGCACACCGCCTCGATCTCGGCCGGCGTCGTACCGGTAGCATCGGCAAGTTCGCGCACAATCTGTAGCCGCAGCCCGCCAGCCGGCATGGCCTGCAGCAGGGGCTTGGCCTCGAACTGGGCCCGGGCGCGCCCTTCCGGCTGCCGCAGATCCTGCTCTTCCGTGACGATCTGGAGCAGGAAGCGCGACAGCGGCATGGCGTTCTGCACCTGGCGCGCGAACGCGTCGGTGCCTTCTTCGCGCACATAGCTGTCCGGATCGTGCTCGGCGGGCAGGAACAGGAAGCGGATCGTCTTGTTGTCCGCCACATGGGGCAGGCAGGCTTCCAGCGCACGCCGGGCTGCCCGGCGGCCGGCGGCATCACCGTCGAACGAGAAGACCACGGCGTCAGTCTGGCGCATCAGCTTCTGCACATGCACCGGCGTACATGCCGTGCCCAGCGTGGCCACCGCGTTGGCAAACCCGAGCTGGGCCAGCGCCACCACATCCATGTAGCCTTCCACCACCAGTACGTAGCCATTCTCGCGGATCGCGTGGCGCGCCTCGAACAGGCCATAGAGCTCCGTTCCCTTGCTGAACAGCGGTGTTTCGGGGGAGTTAAGGTACTTTGGCTCACCCTGCCCCATGACCCGGCCGCCAAAACCAATCACGTTGCCCTTGGTATTGCGGATCGGGAACATGATCCGGTCGCGGAACCGGTCATACCGGCGGGGCTTCCCGTCGGCGTCGCGCTTGTCCTGCGATTCGATCAGCAGTCCGTTTTCCACCAGCGGCGCGGCGATGG
The DNA here is from genome assembly GCF_022179805.1 of Cupriavidus pauculus. Classification (GTDB taxonomy): domain Bacteria; phylum Pseudomonadota; class Gammaproteobacteria; order Burkholderiales; family Burkholderiaceae; genus Cupriavidus; species Cupriavidus pauculus_E. Next base: position 278,832 of record NZ_BPUO01000008.1, read on the forward strand.
CGTCATCGCGATAACTGCCGAATATCGCCTCAAGCCCCTGCCAGTCGTCCGGCGCATAGCCCAGGCCGAAGCGCACCGCGATCTCGCCGGTCAGGCCCCGGCCCTTCAGGTACTGGATGGCCTGCGGCGCGCCGCGTAGCTGTTTCTTGTAGAAATCGGTGGCGCGCAACATGGCGTCGCTCAGCGCAATGGACTTGGCCTGCTGCTCCGCCCGCTGGGCCGGCGGCAGGCTGTTGCGCTCCTCGGGGACGGACACCCCGACCGATTGGGCCAGCTCGCGCACGGCATCGGGGTACGACTGCCCGGAATATTCCATCAGGAAGCCGATGGCCGACCCATGGGCACCGCATCCGAAGCAGTGATAGAACTGCTTGGTCGGCGATACCGTGAACGAGGGGGATTTTTCGTTGTGGAACGGGCACAGCCCCATGAAGTTGGCCCCGCCCTTCTTCAACTGCACGTACTTACCCACCACGTCGACAATGTCCACGCGGTTGAGCAGGTCCTGAATGAAGGATTGCGGAATCACCCGACTGACCGTCCTGATACCAAGGCTTGCCAGACACGCCAGCAGCCATTTTTATGAAATGCGTGACCGGAACGTCTCCCGGCAGCTATCGAACCATTGTAGTGCAGCGGCAACGGAGTGCCGGCCTTTGCCGACATTGTCCGCCAAGTGCCGTCAACCCGGCGGCAACTCCGCGCTTCGCGACTACTAATCCTGCTTATATCTGATGCAACTGTCAATTATTTCGGCGCCAGCGCAGCCTTGACCAGAGCGGACACGGCAGTCATGTCGGCGCGGCCTGCCAGGCGGGCCTTGACCAGGCCCATGACCTTGCCCATGTCCTGCGGACCGGCGGCGCCGGATTCCGTGACGGCCTTCTGCACTTCGGCGGCCACTTCGGCCTCGGACATCTGCGCGGGCATATAGGCCACCAGCACGTCCAGCTCGGCCTTCTCCTTGGCGACCAGGTCATCGCGGCCAGCCTGCTCGAACTGGCTGATGGAGTCCTTGCGCTGCTTGATCATCTTGTCGATCACGGCAGTCACGGCGGCATCGTCCAGTTCCACGCGTTCGTCCACTTCACGCTGCTTGATGGCGGCCAGCAGCAGCCGGATCGTGCCAAGGCGCTCGGTTTCGCGGGCGCGCATGGCGGCCTTCATGTCTTCATTGACGCGGGCTTTCAGGGACATGGCAATCTTCCAGAATTAAGGTGCAACTTGGACCATAACGCAAAAACCCGCGGGGGCCATTGGCCACAGCGGGTTTCGTGCTGGCGCGAAGCGTTCGGTGTCGCCGCCCCGCCAGCCGTCTTGTAGGCATCGATTGTATCGCAAGGCCTGCCACACTGCACATGGTGGACTAGGCGGAGGCGCCTCGGGCCGCCTCCGCCGCGGCCTCTCCCGCTGCCACGGCCGATGCCCAGGCCCACTGGAAGTTGTAGCCGCCCAGCCAGCCGGTCACATCCACCACCTCGCCGATGAAGTACAGCCCGGCCACCTCGCGGGCCATCATCGTCGCCGACGACAGGCCCTTGGTATCCACGCCGCCCAGCGTGACTTCGGCTTTCTTGTAGCCCTCGGTGCCCGACGGCACCAGGCGCCAGCGGTTCAGCGTCTCGCCCAACTGGCGCAGCGACTTGTCCGGCATGTCAGCCACCGGCTGCCCGCCGGACAGGCCCACCGCCGCGCACCAGGCGTCGGCCAGCCGCGACGGCAGGCGCTCGGCCAGCAGGTTATCCAGATGCTTGCGACTGCCCTTCTTGTGCCCGATCAGCCAGGCGGCGGCATCTTCGCCGTCGAACAAGTCGATCTCGATGGGCGTGCCGGGCCGCCAGAAGCTGGAGATTTGCAGCACCGCCGGGCCCGACAGTCCGCGATGGGTCCACAGCAGGTCTTCCTTGAACGCGCCAGCCGTCTTGCCGCTGCCTGTGGCGATATCGATCTCCATCGACACCCCGGCCAGCGGCACGAACGGCTGCCATGCCTGCCCGTCGAACGTCAGCGGCACCAAGGCCGGCCGCGTTTCCACGGTCTTCAGCCCGAACTGGCGGGCGATACCGTAGCCCAGGTCCGTGGCGCCAATCTTCGGGATCGACAATCCACCCGTGGCCACCACCACGGCCCCGGCGCGCACCGGGCCCTGGGTGGTCAGCAGCAGGTAATCGTCGCCTTCCTTGCGGATCTCGTCGATGCCGCAGCCGGTCTGCCAGTGCACGCTGCCGGCGTCGCATTCGGCCCGCAGCAGCGCGATGATGTCCTCGGCGCTCTCGTTGCAGAACAGCTGGCCGCGATGCTTCTCGTGCCAGCCGACGTTGTAGCGACGCAGCAGGTCCAGGAAATCGCGTGGCGTGTAGCGCGCCAGCGCAGAGCGGCAGAAATGCGGATTGTTCGACAGGTAATTGGCCGGGCCGGCCTGCAGGTTCGTGAAATTGCAGCGGCCGCCGCCCGAGATGCGGATCTTTTCGGCCAGCCGGGTGGCATGGTCGATCAGTACTACCCGCGCGCCGCGCTGTCCGGCCACGGCGGCGCACATCATGCCGGCCGCTCCCGCGCCCAGCACCGCCACGTCGAACCGGTCCTGCCTGCCTTGTGTCATGTTGCCCTTTCAAGAAGCCGCGATTGTAGCGAATGACGGCCGCACGAGCGCATGCGGGCGGGGTGTGCTACCCTGCTGACCTTCCGTTTTTGCCGGCACGATCGCTGCAGTTGCAGCCCGAACCCAGCCGGCCGCACCAGAATTCCCCATGCTTGTCCTCGGTATCGAATCCTCCTGCGACGAAACCGGGTTGGCCCTCTATGACACCGGGGCCGGCCTGCTTTCGCACGCGCTGCACTCGCAGATCGCCATGCATCGCAAATATGGTGGCGTAGTACCCGAACTGGCGTCGCGCGACCATATCCGCCGCGTGCTGCCGTTGCTGCAGCAGGTGCTGACCGAGGCCGACCGCCGCCGCGAGGACATCGACGCCATCGCCTACACGCAGGGTCCCGGCCTGGCCGGCGCGCTGCTGGTGGGGGCTTCGGTGGCCAATGCACTCGGTTTTGCGCTGAACGTGCCGATGGTGGGCGTCCATCATCTGGAAGGCCACCTGCTGTCGCCATTGCTGACCGACGCCCCGCCGCCGTTCCCGTTTGTGGCGCTGCTGGTGTCGGGCGGCCATACCCAGCTCATGGAAGTCAAAGGCATCGGCGACTACACGCTGCTGGGCGAAACGCTGGACGATGCCGCCGGCGAGGCGTTCGACAAGACCGCCAAGCTGCTGGGTCTGGGCTACCCCGGTGGCCCCGAGGTGTCGCGGCTGGCCGAATTCGGCAATCCGGGCGCGTTCGAGCTGCCCCGGCCCATGCTGCATTCCGGCAATCTCGATTTTTCGTTCGCAGGTCTCAAGACCGCCGTGCTGACGCAGACGCGCAAGCTCGGCAATGCCTGCGAGCAGGACCGGGCCAACCTGGCGCGATCGTTCGTCGATGCCATCGTCGACGTGCTGGCCGCCAAGTCGTTCAACGCGCTGAAGCAGACCGGCCACAAGCGCCTGGTGGTGGCCGGCGGCGTCGGTGCCAATCGCCAGCTGCGCGAGCGCCTGAATGAAATGGGCCGGCGTCGCAAGGTGGACGTGTACTACCCCGACCTGGCCTTCTGCACGGACAACGGCGCGATGATCGCGTTTGCCGGCGCCATGCGCCTGCAGGCCGCGCCGCAACTGGCGCGCCATGGCTACGACTACGGCGTCACGCCGCGCTGGGACCTGTCCGATATCCGCCTGCCCGACGCGGCGGCTGCCCAGGCTTCGTAAGAACTTCGTAGGAAAGCTCTAATCGGGGCGGCATCCCGACACAAGGCGGTCACAGGGCGGCCGAACAATTTGCGTTCTCTACATCACATCTCACAAGAGAGGGAACGCCAGATGGATCGCCGCCAGTTTCTGCAATGGGGAAGTTTCGTCACCGTGACGGTGGCCACCACTGGCCTCGCCGGCTGCGGTGGCGATGACAACCCGTCCACCACCCCCACTACCCCGCCCGCCACCGACCCCGGCCCCACCTTCACGTTCCTGCAGGGCGTGGCTTCCGGCGATCCGAAACCCGACAGCGTCATGCTCTGGACGCGCGTCAATGGCAACAATGGCGGCAAGGCCGTCAAGGTACAGTTGCAGGTGTCGACGCAAGCGGACTTCGGCACACTGCTCGTCAACAGCACCCTGAGCGCCCTGCCGGACTGGGATTACACGCTGCGCAACAAGGTGACCGGGCTGGCCGCCAGCACCACCTACTACTACCGCTTTGTCGTCGGCAGCCAGACCAGCCCGGTGGGCCGCACCAAGACCGCGCCTGCTGCCGGCACGCCGGTGTCGCAACTGAAGTTCGCGTTCATCACCTGCCAGGACTGGAGCGTCAACCACTGGGCCGGCATGGAAGAGATCGTCAACGAGGACCTCGACTTCGTGGTCCACATGGGCGACTACATCTACGAGACCGTGGGCGCGGCGTTCCAGACCGGCAAGGTCGAAAGCCGCCATGCGAACCTGACCCTGCCCAACGGCACGGCCACCGCCGATGGCACCTACGCAACCACCATCGACGACTATCGCTATCTCTACAAGTCGTACCGTAGCGATCCGCGCCTGCAGGCATTGCACGCACGCTTTCCGGTGATCGGCATCTGGGACGACCACGAGTTCTCGGACGACTGCTGGCAGGACCACCAGACCTACACCGCCACCGACGATGCCACGCCGCGCACCGCACGCCGGCGCGCGGCCAGCCAGGCGTGGTTCGAATTCATGCCGGCCGACGTCAGCTTCAACCAGGCCGATACGTCGTTCCAGAACATCCAGATCTACCGCTCGTTCACGTTTGGCAACCTGGCCACGCTGGTGATGACTGACGAGCGGCTGTACCGTGCCGACCACGTGATTCCCGAGCAGGCGGCCGGCAGCGAGATCGGCAGCCGCTACTTCGTGCCCAAGACCACGCTGGCCAGCACCGAGGCGCTGAAGATGACCGGCGCAGCCGGCGCGCTGACGCCGGTGTCGATCCTTGGCGACACGCAGCGCAACTGGTGGCAGCAGCAGATGGGCAACGCCACGACGACGTGGAAGCTGTGGGGCAACGAGGTGTCGCTGCTGCGCATGCAGATCGATGGCGCCGCAGCCGTGGCATCGCTGATGGCCGACGCCCTGATCATAGCCGCGCCCACGCTGGCGCCGTTCAGGAACGACCTGATCCTGGCGATTGGCTCGGACCTGACGGTGGCGAAGGCGGGCGGCACCTACAGCGCTCCGGACTTCACGTCGCTGCGCAACTACCTGGCCGGGCTGATGGTGCCGGGCGCGCAGATCGACGGCCTCGTCGCGGCACTGACTGCCGCGCTGCCGCCCGAGATGCTGATCGACCAGTTCATCCTGAACGCCGACCAGTGGGACGGCTACAACGCCGAGCGCAAGGCCATGATGGCCTTCCTGAAGTCACACAGCATCGGCAACGTGGTGGCGCTGACGGGCGACATCCACGCGTTCTTTGCCGGCCCGGTGATGGACGACTACGACGCAACGACGCCCGTTCCGGTGATGGTCGATCTGGTGACCGCCGGCCTGTCGAGCAATTCGTTCCAGAGCTATTTCAAGAGCGTGGTGGACAGCGACCCGGCGTTTGCCGACGCGAAGGCGCTGGTCTATACGACCGACGGCAGCGGCGCGATGGTGAACACCTTCAACAGCACGCTGAAGACGTTCAATCCGTGGCTCAAGTATGTGAACACCGACGCGCAAGGATATGCGGTGGTGACGCTGACGGCGTCGAAGCTGAGCTGCAGTTTCCACAAGCTCAAGACGCTGGTGGACGGCGTGGCACCGGCGCAACCGGCGACGGCGAGTGTGCAGGTGGTGGAGGTAGCGGCAGGGGTGCCGGCGGTGACGGTGGTGGTTTGATTCTTGCGGTGTGGCTCCCTCTCCCACAAGGTGGGAGAGGGGTTGGGGGTGAGGGCGCAGCGGTTCAATCAGCGTCTATCGCGTCTTGATAGCCCCTGCCCTCACCCCCAGCCCCTCTCCCGCGAAGCGGGAGAGGGGAGCAAACCCAAGGCGGGTTTTAGGCTACCCGCTTGTCCCGTTCAATCACCGCATATGCGCTGTGATTGTGGATCGACTCGAAGTTCTCGGCTTCCAGCGTGTAGGCCACGATGCGGTCGTCCGCGTTGAGGCGCATTGCGATGTCGCGCACCAGGTCTTCCACGAACTTCGGATTCTCGTAGGCGCGTTCGGTGACGAACTTCTCGTCGGGGCGCTTGAGCAGGCCCCACAGTTCGCACGACGCCTCTTCCTCGGCCATGCGGACCAGCGCTTCCACGTCCAGGTCACCAGCCAGTTCCACCTGCATCGTGATGTGCGAGCGCTGGTTATGGGCGCCGTACTGCGAAATCTTCTTCGAGCACGGGCACAGGCTGGTCACGGGCACCAGCGCCGTCAGGAACAGACGCGTCTGGCCATCGCGCTTTTCGCCGGCCAGCGTCACCTCGTAGTCCAGCAGCGACTGCACGCCAGACACCGGCGCGGTCTTGCTGATGAAATACGGGAACTTGACTTCGATGCGTCCCGCATCGGCTTCCAGCCGCACGAGCATGTCGTCGAGCAGCGCGCGGAAGCCAGCCAGGTCCAGCGGCTCACGGTTGTCTTCCAGCAGCGCCACGAAGCGCGACATGTGGGTGCCCTTCTGGTCCGCCGGCAGGCGCACGTCCAGGTTGAACGTGCCGACCGTGCCAATGTTGCCGGCAGGCGTGCGCAGGGTCAGCGGATATCGCACGCCCTTGACGCCCACGCGCTGGATCACGATCTGGCGGGTATCGACGCTCGACTGGACGTCGGGCATGACGAAGGCGGGATTGATGTCATTCATCTACGGTTTCCTCCAGGACGGCGCCAGGCATGACGCCCATCCTTACGGTCGCGACGTTTTCGCAGGATTTCTCCACGCCGCGCAACGAGTGTGAAACGACGGGTTCCGGCGAAAAGCTCATGGAGCGCCGGCCCGCAGCTGCGAACACAAAAATGAGACTGGCGATTCTACGCAATATTGGCAAGGGCTGCCGCGCCCCGACCAACATCCGCATATTTCCTGCGGATATTGCCCGGCCGATGCGAGTTCCTGCCGATCGCGGACGCTGAAAACAAAACCGGCGCGGGATTGCCGCGCCGGTTTTTCGTGTCGCCCGCAGGCGCTGGCCATCAGGCCACGCGCGTTGCCACCTTCACCGGTTGCCCGGTCAGGTTGAAGCGCTCGCGCACCGAGCGTTCGATGCCGGCCGCATCCAGGCCGCTCAGCGACAGCAGGTACGCCGGATCGCCATGGTCGATGAACTTGTCGGGCAGGCCCAGTACCAGCGTCGGGATCTCGATGCCGGCTTCGGACAGCGCTTCCAGCACGGCGCTACCGGCGCCACCCATCGTCGCGCCCTCTTCCACCGTCACCAGGTAGTCGTGGTTGGCGGCGAGCTGCTTCACCAGCTCCACGTCGAGCGGCTTCACGAAGCGCATGTTGGCCACCGTGGCGTCCAGCGATTCCGCAGCCGTCAGCGACGGATGCAGCATCGAGCCAAACGCCAGGATCGCCACGCGCTGGCCGGCACGTGCCTGGCCTTCGCGACGGATCTCGCCCTTGCCCACCGGCAGCGCGGTCAGCGCAGCCTCGGTGGCCACGCCCACGCCGGCGCCGCGCGGGTAGCGCACGGCGGTCGGGCAATCCTGCTGGTGAGCAGTGGTCAGCAACTGACGGCATTCCTGCTCGTCGGCCGGCGTCATCACCATCATGTTCGGAATGCAGCGCAGGAACGGGATGTCGTACGCGCCAGCGTGCGTGGCACCATCGGCGCCCACCAGGCCGGCACGATCCAGTGCGAACACCACCGGCAGGTTCTGCAGCGCCACGTCGTGGATCAGCTGGTCATAGCCGCGTTGCAGGAACGTCGAATAGATCGCGACCACCGGCTTCAGGCCCTCGCAGGCCAGGCCGCCGGCAAACGTCACCGCGTGCTGCTCGGCAATGCCCACGTCGTAGTAACGGTCCGGGAAGCGCTTCTCGAACTCGACCATGCCCGAGCCTTCGCGCATGGCCGGCGTCACGGCGACCAGTCGCTTGTCGGCGGCGGCCATGTCGCACAGCCATTCGCCAAACACCTGCGTGTAGGTCTTGCGCGCCGGCTTGGCCGACGGGCGGATACCTTCGGCCGGATTGAACTTGCCCGGGCCGTGGTACAGGATCGGGTCGGCCTCGGCCAGCTTGTAGCCCTGGCCCTTCTTGGTGACCACGTGCAGGAACTGCGGGCCGTGGCCTTCCAGCGCGCGCTGGCGGATGTTCTGCAGCGTCGGCACCAGCGACTCGAGGTCATGGCCGTCGATCGGGCCAATGTAGTCGAAGCCGAATTCCTCGAACAGCGTGGCCGGCACGACCATGCCCTTGGCATGTTCTTCCAGGCGCTTGGCGAATTCCAGCACCGGCGGCGCCACCGACAGTACCTTCTCGATGCCCTTCTTGGTGGCCGCGTAGAACTGGCCGGACATCAGGCGGGCCAGGTGCTTGTTCAGCATGCCCACCGGCGGCGAGATCGACATGTCGTTGTCGTTCAGCACCACCAGCATCGGCAGGTCCTTGTAGACACCGGCGTTGTTCATGGCTTCGAACGCCATGCCGGCCGTCATCGCGCCATCGCCGATCACGGCAATGCCAACGCGCTTGTGGCCCATCGTGCGGGCGCCCAGGGCCATGCCCAGCGCGGCCGAGATCGAGGTGGACGAGTGCGCGGTGCCAAACGTGTCGTATTCGCTCTCCGAGCGACGCGGGAAGCCGGAGATACCTCCGAACTGGCGCAGCGTCGACATGCGGTCGCGGCGGCCGGTCAGGATCTTGTGGGGGTAGCTCTGGTGACCCACGTCCCAGACCACGCGGTCATTGGGCGTGTCGAACACATAGTGCAGGGCGATGGTCAGTTCCACCGTGCCAAGGTTCGACGACAGGTGACCGCCGGTTTGCGAGACCGATTCCAGCACATAGGCGCGAAGTTCGTCGGCAAGCGTGCCGAGCTGGCGACGGTCCAGCTTGCGCAGGTCCGCAGGGTCGTCGATGTTATTGAGCAGCGTGTAGGTCATGTTGTCCGTTCGGCTGCCGGATTCTGTGCGTCCGGCTTTCAGTTCAGTTCGAGCGCAGCACGATCAGGTCGGCCAGTTCGGCCAGCCGGCCGGCGCGTGCGCCAAATCCCGCCAGCGCCTCGTGGGCGTCGGTGCGCAGCTGGGAGGCCAGCTCGCGTGCGGCATCCAGACCAAGCAGCGACACATAGGTCGGCTTGTCGTTGGCGGCATCCTTCCCGGCGGTCTTGCCGAGCGTTGCCGTATCGGCAGTAACGTCGAGAATATCGTCGACCACCTGGAATGCCAATCCCACGGCGGCCGCATATCGATCAAGCGCCTCCAGGCCGGCCGGGTCGATGTTTCCGCACAACGCTCCCATCCGCACGCTGGCGCGCAGCAGCGCACCGGTCTTCATGCGGTGCATGCCTTCCAGCGCATCGCGGGTCATGGCCAGGCCCACGTTCTGCAGGTCGATCGCCTGGCCGCCGCACATGCCGACCGAGCCCGATGCCATGGCCAGCTCGGCCACCAGCTTCAGGCGCGCATCGGCGCCCAGCGCCGGCATTCCCGCCAGCACGATGAACGCCTGGGTCTGCAGGGCATCGCCAACCAGCAGCGCCGTGGCCTCGTCATAGGCCTTGTGGACCGTGGGACGGCCGCGGCGCAGGTCGTCGTCGTCCATGCAGGGCATGTCGTCGTGGACCAGCGAATAGGCGTGAATCATTTCAACCGCACAGGCCGCGGCGTCGCAGGCCTCGGGTGCAGCACCCGCCACCTCTCCAGCGGCATGAACCAGCAACGGGCGAACCCGCTTGCCGCCGCCGAGGACAGCATAGCGCATGGCCTCGTGCAAGGTGTGTGGAATTGTGTCCGTGGACGGCAGTGCCGCGTCCAGGGCAGCCTCGGTCCGGGCGCCTTGCGCCCGCATCCAGGTAGCGAAATCGCTCATTCGAAATCTGCGCTGTTGCTGTTGTTGTCGGAACGGGTGTCGCCGCCCAGGGGCTTCAGCGCGTCACCTTCTAGTACCTTGACCTGCTGTGCCACCCGTTCCAGGCTTTGCTGGCAGTAGCGGACGAGTTCGGCGCCGCGACGGTACGCGGCCAGCGACGCTTCCAGCGGCAGTTCGCCGCTTTCCATGCTCGCCACCAGTGTTTCCAGCTCGGCCATTGCGGCTTCGTACGATACCGGCGGCGCGCTGGCGGCCGAGGTATCTTCGGACTGGACCGGGGCGGTCGTCGTTTTTGGCATGGCAGGCCTTGTTCAGGGGAATTCGCGATTTTACGCCAAACCAGGGCCGGGCCGCTGAACAGTGTTATCCACTTGCCGGATAGCGCCCGCCGCATGCGCCACTTACCACCGGCTTTTGACAGGGAAGTGACGTGTGCGCCCGGGTCGTCTTTCGGAATGCGCCCGAAGGGGCACCTCCGTGACGACCCGGGTCGACTTTTTCGCCAAAAAGCCAAAAAAATCAGGCCCTTAATTTTTCGGCTCGGGTACAATCCCCGGCTCGTCAGCGAGTTCCAGACCGTTGCGTTCACGACGCACCTCCCCACCCTTCAGGTCCGCCTCCAGGTCGGGGGAACCGGCATGGTTCCTGATCGTCTGACACGGTTTCCCAAATCGATTCATATTTCGATGGTTGGGTTGTTCACTGCTTTCGCCTGTTCATAGGGAGTGGGGATAATGTCCAATCTCAGCACCGCGCTCAAGCTTGCGCCGGCTGATTCGCAGTTGCCCGTCGACGTCTACTTTGACGAGGCGCTGCATCAACAAGAACTCGAACAGTTGTTCCGGCAGGGCCCGGGCTACGTCGGCCATTCGCTGATGGTGCCGGAGTCAGGCGATTTCCAGACATTGGCCGCCGAAGACGAAGGCCGCATGCTGGTGCGCAATCCGGACGGCATCGAACTGCTGTCCAACGTCTGCCGCCACCGCCAGGCCATCATGATGAACGGCCGCGGCAACGCCAAGAACATCGTCTGCCCGTTGCACCGCTGGACCTACGACCTGCAGGGTGAACTGCTGGGCGCGCCGCATTTCGCGGAGCAGCCGTGCGTGCGCCTGAACCGGTCGCCGCTGCAGAACTGGAACGGCATGCTGTTCGAGGGCGAGCGCGACGTGCGTGCAGACCTGTCGCGCATGGGCGTGGCCGAAGACCTGAACTTCGACGGCTACATGCTCGACCACGTGGAAGTGCACGAGTGCGACTACAACTGGAAGACCTTCATCGAGGTCTATCTGGAGGACTACCACGTCGTGCCCTTCCATCCCGGCCTGGGCAGCTTCGTGTCGTGCGATGACCTCAAGTGGGAATTCGGCGAGCAGTACAGCGTGCAGACCGTCGGCCTGCACAAGGGCCTGCAGCGCCCCGGCAGCCAGACGTACGAGAAGTGGCATGAGCAGGTGTTGCGCTTCAACAACGGCAAGCTGCCCAAGCACGGCGCGATCTGGCTGACCTACTACCCCAACATCATGGTGGAGTGGTACCCGAATGTGCTGTGCATCTCGACGCTGCACCCGTTGGGACCGCGCAGGACCCGCAATGTCGTGGAGTTCTACTACCCCGAGGAAATCGTGCTGTTCGAGCGCGAGTTCGTCGAGGCCGAGCGCGCCGCCTATATGGAGACGTGCATCGAGGACGACGAGATTGCCGAGCGCATGGACGCCGGCCGGCTGGCGCTGCTGAAACGCGGCATCAGCGAAACCGGCCCGTACCAGTCGCCGATGGAAGACGGCATGCAGCACTTCCACGAGTGGTACCGGCGCGCCATGAACTACAGCAAGCGCTGAACGTACGCAACTGGGTGCGCTGATCGCCCCCAAACTGTGGACAACACGAAACGGACCGTGAAAACGGTCCGTTTTGCATTGGAGCGGCGGTCGGCGCACTGATAGAATCCCCTAATCGTTGCCGAATCAACGATTTTTCGCCCCCCTCCTACCTTCTTTCCCGGTTTCGCCATGCAATCGCTCTGGATGTTGTTTGCCGCCTTCTCGTTTTCGCTGATGGGGGTGGGTGTCAAACTGGCGTCGGAGCTATACACCACGGGCGAAATCGTCTTCTACCGCAGCCTGATCGGCGTGACGATCATGTGGATCATGCTGTCGTCGCAGGGTATCTCGGTGCGCACGCCGCACATGGTCACGCATATCAAGCGCAGCATCTTTGGCGTGACCGCCCTGCTGCTCTGGTTCACGTCGATCACGCTGCTGCCGCTGGCCACGGCCATGACGCTGAACTACATGTCGCCGGTCTGGATCGCGCTGATCCTGGGCGCCAGCGCGGCGCTGGCCGGCACGGCCGGAGCGGCGGACAAGAAACTGATTGGCGCGATCCTGCTGTCGTTCGCGGGCGTGATCTGCCTGCTGCAGCCGTCGGTGGGCAAGGACCAACTGGCCGGCGGCATGATCGGCCTGGTGTCGGGCGTGTTCACGGCGCTGGCCTATGTGGAAGTGCGCCAGCTGGGCCAGCTCGGCGAGCCCGAGGGCCGCATCGTGTTCTATTTCTCGGCCGTGGGGCTGGTCTGCGGGCTGGTCTGGATGCTCATCTCCGGCGTCAGTACCCATACCTGGCACGGCGCCGGGCTGCTGCTGGCCATCGGCATCCTGGCCACGCTGGGGCAGACGTCGATGACGCGCGCCTACAAGCGCGGCAACACGCTGCTTACCGCCAACCTGCAGTACGCGGGCATCGTGTTCTCCAGCCTGTGGGGCATGATGGTCTGGGACGACCGCCTCAACTGGATCTCGTGGCTGGGCATGGCGCTGATCGTGGCCAGCGGCATCGCCACCACGCTCACGCGCGCCCGCGATACGGACAAGCATCCCACGCCGGCCACGCCGGTGAAGTCGCCCGAGGCCGAGGTGCATCCCGAAGTGTGAGGCGGCGGCGGTGTACGATTGGGCCTCGATAGCTCAACCCAACGCGAGACAGGTTCTTCATGCCATCACCGCTGATCACCGCCAACGAACTCAACGCACTGCGCAGCCAGGGCAAGCCGGTCATCGTGATCGACTGCTCGTTCGACCTGACCAACCCCGCCGCCGGCCGGGAGATGTACCAGCAAGCCCATATTCCCGGTGCGTTCTACGTGCATCTGGATAACGAGCTGTCTGGCCCGAAGACCGGCTTCAACGGCCGCCATCCGCTGCCCGATGCCGACCTGTTCGTGGCCCGGCTGCGCGCGCTCGGCGTCGACGAAGATTCACTGGTGGTGGCCTACGACGCGCAGGGCAGCATGTACGCCGCGCGGCTCTGGTGGCTGGCACGCTGGGTCGGCCACGGTGCCGTGGCCGTGCTTGATGGCGGCAAGGCGGCGTGGCTGGCAGCCGGACAGCAACTGGAGCCGGGCACCACGCCCGACCCGGAAACGGAAGGCAACCTGACGCGCCGGGAGTCGCTGGTGCGCACCGTCGACGCGGCATCGCTGGTGGAAAACCTCGATCGCCAGGCGTTGCTGGTGGTCGATGCACGCGCGGCGGACCGCTTCCGCGGCGAAAACGAAACGCTCGACCCCGTGGGCGGCCACATCCCCGGCGCCGCCAATCGCTTCTTCAAGGACAACCTGGCCGCGGACGGACGCTTCAAGCCCGCCGACCAGCTTCGCGCGGAGTTTGGCCAGGTCTTTGCCGGCAAGCCGGCCGCCGACACGGTCATGCAGTGCGGCTCCGGTGTCACGGCCTGCCACAACCTGCTGGCCATGGAAGTTGCCGGACTGTCCGATGCGGCGCTGTACCCGGGATCGTGGAGCGAATGGTGCGCGGACCCGAAGCGGCCCGTGGCCACCGGCAGCGCCCAGTAAGCTATCCCCAGTAGGCAAAAAAAACGGCGTCAGTTCGACGCCGCTTCCGTGTTTGCCTTCTTGTGGCCATGCGCGTGCTGCTCGTGCACGCCATTGGTGATGAAGACGATCGCCGCGATACCCGCCGCCACCAGTACCACCTGCACCGCCGACTCCTTCAGACGGGGCCGGCGCTGCATCTGCGGCATCAGGTCGCTGACGGCGATGTAGACGAAGCTGCTCGACGCGATCACCAGCACGTAGGGAATCCACGCCGTGAGCTGGTCCAGCAGGAAGTAGCCCACGATGCCGCCCAGGATGGCGGCCAGGCTCGACAGCAGGTTGAACGCGAAGGCGCGCGCCTTCGAGAATCCCGCGTTAAGCAGCACGATGAAATCGCCCACCTCCTGCGGAATCTCGTGCGCGGCGATGGCCAGCGCGGTGACGATACCGATATGGGGATCCGCCAGGAACGCAGCGGCAATGACGATGCCGTCGGCGAAGTTATGGAAGGTGTCGCCCACCAGGATGGTCAGGCCGCTGCGGCCTGCTTCCTCGCGGTCGTGGCCGTGATGGTGGTGATGCCCATCCCCCTCGTGGTGATGGGAATGGCGCAACAGCGAGATCTTTTCCAGCAGGAAGAAGCCCAGCAGCCCCGCCAGCAGCGTGCCGAACAGTGCGCGTGGATCGGCGCCGGACTCGAACGCCTCGGGCAGCGAATGCAGCAAGGCGGTGGCCAGCAGCACACCCACCGAGAAACTCACCATGCGCTCCACCACGCGCGAAGCCACGGTCAGCGACAGCAGCGCCGCGCCGAGGATACTGCCGACGCCAGATATCGTCGCCGCCAGCAGGATGTACAGAAGCGTGGAATGGATGATGAACTCCCGGATCGGCCCCCGCCCGACCGCCGGGCAGTCGTCGCCGACTACTGCATCCGCGAACTAACGCAACATGGTTGCAAAAACGCGAAGCCCGCATTGTACGTACGTCGGCGCCCGCTTGGCAATCACCCGCGCGGACGCAAGGGCTAATCGCGGCGCCCGGTCACGCTACCTTGTGTTCCTTGAACCATGCCAGGCAGCGCTGCCAGCCGTCCTTGGCCGCCGCTTCCACATAGCTGGCGCGATAGTCGGCGTTGAACGCGTGTCCGGCCTCGGGATAGACCACGAACGTCGAAGCCTTGGCATTCGGATTCGCCGATTCGGCCAGCGCGGCCTTCATCTGGGCCACGTGTCCCTGGGTGATGCCGGTGTCCTTGCCGCCGTACAGCCCCAGTACCGGAGCGTGCAGGTCGCCGACGATATCAACGGGATTCTTCGGCTTCAGCGCATTGGGCTGGCCCACCAGCTGGCCGTACCAAGCGACCGCAGCCTTCACGCGCTTGCTGTGCGCGGTGTAGAGCCACGTGATGCGGCCACCCCAGCAAAAGCCGGTGATCGCCAGGCGATTCACGTCGCCGCCATTGCTGGCAGCCCAGGCTACGCAAGCGTCGAGATCACCCATGACCTGGGCGTCCGGCACCTTCTGGATGATATTGGCCTGCAATTCCTGGATCGTGCCGTAGCTGGCCGGATCGCCCTGGCGCGCGAACAGCTCGGGGGCGATGGCCAGGTAACCCAGCTTGGCGAATCGGCGACATACGTCGGCGATGTGCTCGTGCACCCCGAAGATCTCGCTGATCACCAGCACGACGGGCAGGTCTTTCTTGCCTTCGGGCTGGGCGCGATACACCGGCATGTTGAAGCCGTTCGACGGCACGGTGACTTCGCCGGCGGTCAGGCCCTTGAAGTCGGTCTTGATGGTCTGGGCGGTGACGGGCAGCACCGCGGCCGCGAAGGCGGAACCCAGCGCGGTCTTGACGAAACTGCGGCGGTCGAACGACTGACCGGGAACGAGGCTTTCGACTTCGGGCTTGAGCATGCAGGGTCTCCTGGGCATCGGTGGGGGCGCCGCCACCCAAGTGATGCCGGCGCGGCGCCGTCGATTCTAAGCAAACATGGCCGGCAACGCACGCGCCGCCGGCCCCTGCCCCGCCATCCGCCCTGCCGGCCGCCTCAGTGCAGCTTCACGCGCGGGCTGGTCTTGCTGCGCAGCCAGTGCGTCACCGTATCAAGCCCCATGCCCACGGCGCCATGCAGCGCCAGCACGTGCATGCGGTACAGCGACGTGTACATGAAGCGCGCCATCAGCCCTTCGATGAACATCGAGCCCCCGATCAGGCCGCCCATCAGGCTGCCCACCGCGCTGAAGTGCCCCAGCGACACCAGCGAGCCAAAGTCCTTGAAGCCAAACTTCGGCAGCGGCTTGCCGTCGAGCCGCGCCCGCAGGGCGTCGTACAGGAAGGTGGCCTGCTGGTGCGCGGCCTGGGCGCGCGGCGGTACGGTGGTCTGCTTTTCCACCCACGGCGCGGCGGCGCAGTCACCGAACGCGAAGATGTCCGGATCGGTCTCGGTCTGCAGCGTGGGGCCCACCATAAGCTGCCCCATCTTGCTGACCGGCAGCCCCAGTGTGCGCAGCACGCCCGGCGCAGTGATACCGGCGGCCCACACGGTCAGGTCCGCATCGATGCGCTTGCCGCTGGCCGTCAGCACCGCATCGCCGGTGACCTCGGTCACGCGCTCCGACGTGAACACGTCGACATCCAGCTTGCGCAGCAGCTTGGTGGTTTCGGCGGATACCCGCTCGGACAGCGCCGGCAGGATGCGCGGGCCGGCTTCGATCACATGGATACGGACGTCGCGGCGCGGATCGAGCTGGTGCAGCCCATAGGCATTGAGCACATGCGCGGTGTTGCGCAACTCGGCCGACAGTTCCACACCCGTGGCGCCCGCGCCGATGATGGCCACATCCACCTGCGGCCGGCCGTCGGCGCCAATGCGGCCCTTGCCGTTCTGCGCGCGCACGCAGGCTGCGATCAGCCTGCGGCGGAAGCGCTCGGCCTGATCGACGGTGTCGAGCGCGATGGCGTTCTCGGCCGCGCCCGGTACGTTGAAGAAGTGCGTGACGCAACCGATGGCCAGCACCAGCGTGTCGTACGGCAGCTCGCGCGCCGGCAACAGCTCGGTACCGTCCTGGTCCAGGCAGGCCGCCACGCTGATCGTCTTGCGTGCGCGATCGATGCCGGTCAGTTCGCCCTGCTGGAAGTCGAAATGGTGCCAGCGTGCCTGCGCGGCATATTCGAGCTGGTGGGTGTTGGGATCCATGCTGCCGGCAGCCACTTCATGCAGCAGCGGTTTCCAGATGTGCGTGGGCAGGCGGTCGACCAGCGTGACCTGCGCGCGGCGCGACTTGCCCAGCTTGTCGCCAAGCCTCGTGACGAGCTCAAGCCCGCCGGCGCCGCCGCCGACCACGATGATGCTGTGGATCTGGTTCGATGGCCGCGTTGCCGCGCTGATCTGCGTCTCGGCCGGGATGGTGTCGATGGGAGTGGGGGCGCTTTCCTCTCTGCCTTGTGCGTTGCTCATGGTCTACCCGATGTTTTCAATTTGAAAACCGGTGCAGGCCTCTGCGGCGTCTTTCTGTTGTGGTCTCGTCACCGCGAGGCCGATGTTCTGTATGGGGCTGGTACTGCCAAACACAACTCGATTGCTGCCAGTGTGCTGCAGAGCAGCACGACTGGCAAGCGTTCAGCGGTCGATTCAGACAGTACTTCTTTGCATACATCGGCATTGCGTGGGAGACATCAACGCAAGGCGGTTCTCAGTGCGCTTCTTCCCAGTTCGTGCCGCTGCCCACTTCGGCCACCAGCGGCACATTGAGCGTCGCAACGCCGCACATCAGTTCAGGCAGCTTCACCTTCACCAGCTCGAACTCGGCCTGTGGCACTTCGAGCACCAGCTCATCGTGCACCTGCATGATCTGGCGCGACCCCAGCTTGTCGCCTTCGATCCAGTCCTGTACGGCGATCATCGACAGCTTGATCAGGTCCGCCGCCGTACCCTGCATCGGCGCGTTGATGGCGGCACGCTCGGCGGCCTGGCGACGCGGGCCATTGCCGCCGCGGATGTCGGGCAGCCAGAGCCGGCGACCGAACACGGTTTCCACATAGCCCTGGTCACGCGCGCGCTGGCGCGTTTCCTCCATGTAGTTGGCCACGCCCGGATAACGCATGAAATAGCGGTCGATATAGTGCTTGGCCGCCTCGCGCTCGATGCCGAGGTTGCTGGCCAGGCCAAACGCGCTCATGCCGTAGATCAGCCCGAAGTTGATCACTTTTGCGTAGCGGCGCTGCTCGCTCGTCACGGCCTCGCGCTCCACGCCAAAGATCTCGCCAGCCGTGGCACGGTGGATGTCCTCGCCATTGGCGAAGGCGCGCAGCAGGTTATCGTCGCCCGAGATATGCGCCATGATGCGCAGTTCGATCTGCGAATAGTCGGCCGACACGATCACATTGCCCGGGCCCGCGATGAACGCCTCGCGGATGCGGCGGCCTTCCTCGGTGCGCACCGGAATGTTCTGCAGGTTCGGCTCCGTGGATGCCAGCCGGCCGGTCACCGCGGTGGCCTGCCCGTAGCTGGTGTGCACGCGGCCGGTCTTCGGGTTGACCATCTTCGGCAGCTTGTCGGTGTAGGTCGACTTGAGCTTCGACAGGCCCCGGTAATCGAGCAGCAGCTTGGGCAGCGGATAGTCCTCGGCCAGTTTCTGCAGCACTTCCTCGTCGGTGGACGGCGCGCCGCTGGCCGTCTTCTTTACCACCGGCAGCTTCATCTGGTTGAACAGGATCTCGCCGATCTGCTTTGGCGACCCGAGGTTGAACGGCTGGCCGGCGGCCTCGTGCGCGGCGCGCTCGGCTTCCATCATGCGCTGGCCCAGGTCGGTGCTCTGCGCGGCAAGCTTGTCGGCATCGATCAGCACGCCGTTGCGCTCGATCTTCTGCAGCACCACCGAGACCGGGATCTCGATCTGGCCGTACACGTAGTTCAGGCCTTCGGCCGCTTCCAGTTGCGGCAGCATCTTGCGATGCAGGCGCAGCGTGACGTCGGCGTCTTCGGCGGCATACTCGGTGGCGCGCTGCAGGTCGATCTGGTCGAAGCCGATCTGGCTGGCACCCTTGCCGCAGACCTCTTCGTAGGTGATCGTCTTCAGGTTCAGCAGTCGCTCGGCCAGGCTGTCCATGCCATGGTTGCGGTACGACGCCAGCACGTAGCTTTCCAGCATCGTGTCATGCGCAATGCCGCGCAGCGTGATGCCGTGGTTCATGAACACGTGGGCGTCGTACTTCAGATGCTGGCCGAGCTTCGGGCGCGACGGGTCTTCCAGCCA
Organism: Cupriavidus pauculus; assembly: GCF_022179805.1. Taxonomy (GTDB): domain Bacteria; phylum Pseudomonadota; class Gammaproteobacteria; order Burkholderiales; family Burkholderiaceae; genus Cupriavidus; species Cupriavidus pauculus_E. The sequence goes on from NZ_BPUO01000008.1 coordinate 297,997, forward strand.
CGCGCGCAGCGTGTCCAGCACGTATTCGCGCGACAACTGCCCGTGGTTTTCGGCACCGGCCACGTCGGGGCCGCGGTGCGCCACGGGAATGTAGGCCGCCTCACCGGGCTCAACCGACACCGAGATGCCCACCAGTTCCGCCATCATCGGATCGAGCGACGTCGTTTCCGTATCGACCGCGACGATCGGCGCGTCGAGCAGCTTCTTCAGCCATGCGTCGAGCGCGGCTTCGGTGATCACGGTTTCGTAGCGGATCTCGGCCGGCGGCACGTCGGCGGCGGGCTGGTCTGCCGACGGCGCAGGTTCGGCATCGAACAATCCGCCCTGCGCGTCCTTGGGCGTGGCGCGCGCGGCGGCGGCGCGCGCGTTGGGCAGCGCCTCGCCGGTGGCCTCGCGCAGCCACGTCTTGAAGCCGTAGCGCTGGAAGAACGCGATCAGCTGTTCCTTGTCCTCATCCAGGCCATGCAGCGACTGGAAGTCCGCCACGGCGTCGAGTTCGCAGTCGGTCTTGACGGTCACCAGTTCGCGGGCGCGCGGCAGCCAGTCCAGCGTATTGCGCAGGTTCTCGCCCACCACGCCCTTGATGCCGCTGGCACCGGTCATGATGCTGTCGAGCGTGCCGTATTCGGTCAGCCATTTCACGGCGGTCTTGGGACCCACCTTTGGCACGCCGGGCACGTTGTCCACCGCGTCACCGATCAGCGACAGGTAGTCGACGATGCGCTCGGGCGGCACGCCGAACTTGGCTACCACGCCCGGCGGGTCCAGGATCTCGCCGCTCATCGTGTTGACCAGCGTGACGCTGTCGTTGACCAGTTGCGCCAGGTCCTTGTCGCCCGTGGATACCACGGTACGCACGCCCTGGCGGGTCGCCTCGCAGGCCAGCGTGCCGATCACGTCGTCGGCTTCCACGCCTTCCACCACCACGATCGGCCAGCCCAGCGCGCGCACGGCCTCATGGATTGGCTCGATCTGCCGGGCCAGGTCCTCGGGCATCGACGGGCGATGTTCCTTGTATGCGGGATATAACGTATCGCGGAAGGTCTTGCCCTTGGCGTCGAATACGCAGGCGATATACTGTGCCGGGTAATCGTTGCGTAGCTTGCGCAACATGTTGATCATGCCGTAGATTGCCCCTGTGGGCAGACCTTCGCCATTCCTCAGGTCCGGCAGCGCGTGATACGCGCGATACAGATAGCTCGATCCATCGACGAGCAAGAGTGTTTTTGGACTATCCGACATTCCCATGGACTCTAAATTGACTGGTGCCCCCACTGGCGGCGCAGATTCCGCGCCCCTCGCCGATACGGATGTTTCCGACATCTCAGGTAACTCGGTGAATCCCCCGCCCGGCCAGGCCTCGGCACACGCCGCCGCCATCGCCGCAAAGGCCGATGCCGCAGCCGCCGGCGCAAGCCCCGACGAACAGGAAGCCGCCGCCCGTGCAGCAGCGGCTCGCGCGAATCCGCGCAAGATGATTCCGAGCCTGCGTGCGCTGGCCGATGAAGACCGCGCCACGGCCAAGAAGGCACGCGCCTCGTGGCAAATGTTCACGATTATGGCAGAGTTCATCGAGGCGACCGAGTACCTCTCGGAGATCCGCCCGGCCGTGTCGATCTACGGCAGCGCACGCCTGCGCGAGGACTCGCCCTACTACCAGAAGACCATCGAAATCGCGCGCCTGTTCTCGGACGCCGGCTTCGCGGTCATCTCCGGCGGCGGCCCCGGCATCATGGAAGCCGCCAACAAGGGCGCGCATGCGGGCAAGTCCGCCAGCGTGGGCCTGAACATCGAACTGCCGCACGAACAGCAGGGCAATCCGTACCAGGACATCGCCATGCGCTTCCGCCATTTCTTCACGCGCAAGGTCACGTTCGTGAAGAACTCGGACGCATTCATCGTCATGCCGGGCGGCTTCGGCACGCTCGACGAACTGGCCGAGGTGCTGACGCTGGTGCAGACCGGCAAGTCGCGTTCGGTACCGGTGGTGATGTATGGCAGCCGATTCTGGAAGGGCCTGCTCGACTGGTTCCGCTTCACGCTGCTGCCGATGGGCCTGATCGCCGAGCACGACCTGGACCTGATGAAGATCGTGGACGAGCCGCAGGAAGTGCTCGAAGCCGTCTACGAATACTACGAGAAGCGCGGCGGCGACAATCCGATTCCGCCCAAGGAAGAAATGTTCTACCTGTAAGTCATTAAGTGGCGTATGCGCCTGCCGCGCGGCACGTGCGGCAGGTGGACGCAAGGGCACGAGAGCGGCCCGGAAACGACAGGAATTGCTAGAATGGAAGCCTGTCTGCCTGCCGCGACCGGTGCCACCGGATGCGTGCAGGCCAAATCCGCGTCGTGGGGCCCATCTGCCCCCGCGCTCAGGAGCCTCAAATGACTTCCCCTTCGCAACCGGGTGCCAGGCTGGCCGATCTGCATGCTGCCATCGGCCGCCCCGGCTATCTGCTCGCGCTTGCTGCCGCCGTGCTGGCCCTGTCGGCCGCCCGTCCCGCCCTGGCAGAAGAGACCAGCAATGCGCTGACGCAGCAGGAACTCAATAAAATCAACAACCAACCGATTGCACCCGCCGTCAAGAGCCAACTGAACCAGCCGCGCGAACCGAGCTTCCAGTTGCGCGAGCGCGACGGCACCCAGGTCACCGAGTACCGTGACAAGGGCCGCGCCACCGAGATCCAGGTGCAGTCGGGCTTTGGCACGAAGTATGAAATGAGCAAGCCCGAGGACAGCTCGCCCCGGATTCGCGACCATGACGTGAACCGCGTGCCGTCGGTAAACCTGAAGTTCTGACCGGCCCCGGCGGCCGACCTGTTAGTCTTACGCCTTTCTGACCCACGATCCGCGCCGGGTGCAACCCGCCTGGCGAGAATCGCGCCGGCCCTCCGGCAGCAATGCCGCGGCGGCGGAACCTGGTCGACCTCACGGTTCCGGCCCGCCGTCCCCCGACTCCGTACCAATTTGACAGTATGGCCGTATTTACCACGGTCTCGCAGGACGAGATCGCCCGCTGGCTGCTTGATTACGACCTTGGCGAAGTGCGCGCGCTGCGCGGCATTGCCTCGGGCATCGAGAACAGCAATTTCTTTCTGACCATGGAGCAGGACGGCGTCACGCGTGAATACGTGCTGACGATCTTCGAGCGGCTTCGCTTCGATCAATTGCCGTACTACCTGCACCTGATGGACCACCTGGCACGCCATGGCATCAGTGTGCCGGCGCCCATGCCCGCCCGCGACGGCGAGATCCTGCGCGAGCTGAAAGGCAAGCCGGCCACCATCGTCACGCGCCTGCCCGGTGCATCGCAACTGTCGCCAGAAGCCGGGCACTGCGCCGAAGTGGGCGCGATGCTGGCCCGCATGCACATGGCTGGGCAGGACTATCCGCGCCAGCAGCCGAACCTGCGCAGCCTGGCCTGGTGGCAGCAGACCGCGCCCGAGATCACGCCGTTCCTGGACGCCGCGCAGCGACAGCTGCTGACCGACGAGATTGCGCACCAGACCGCGTTCTTCGGCAGCGCCGACTATGCAGCGCTGCAGAGTGGCCCGTGCCATTGCGACCTGTTCCGTGACAACGTGCTGTTCGAATCGGCCGACGGCCACCACCGTCTGGGCGGGTTTTTCGACTTCTACTTCGCCGGCAACGACAAGTGGCTGTTCGACCTGGCCGTGACGGTCAACGACTGGTGCATCGACCTGTCGACCGGCGTGCTCGACCCCGTTCGCGCGCAAGCCATGCTGCGCGCCTATCACGCGGTGCGGCCGCTGACCTCGGTGGAGGCGGCTCACTGGCAGGACATGCTGCGTGCGGGTGCCCTGCGTTTCTGGGTGTCGCGCCTGTGGGATTTCTACCTGCCGCGCGAGGCCGACATGCTTCAACCGCACGATCCGACCCACTTCGAACGCATCCTGCGCCGGCGCATCGACGCTGGCGCGGCGCTGCCCTGGATCTGATTCGCCATGCAACTACTGGAAGTTTCCGCCAAGGAAGGCTACGTCTGGCTGCGCCAGGGCATCTGGCTGTTCCGCAAGAATCCGCTTGCGTTCCTGATGCTGCTGTTCATCTACCTGATCGCCGCCCAGCTGGCGATCTTCGTGCCGCTGTTCGGCATCATCGCGCTGCTGGTCTTCACGCCCGGACTGAACGTGGGCGTGATGACGGCGTGCCGCGAAGTCATCCAGAACAAGCGCGTACTGCCCACCATTCTGCTGGCCGGGTTCCGGGCCAATGGCAAGCAGGCGTCGCGCCATCTGCTGGTGTTGGGCGGCATCTATGCGGCGCTGGTCTTCACGCTGAGCCTGATCGCCACGACCGTGGTCGATATCGGCGCGGTGGCGCCGTTCGTGCTGAGAGGCGAGGATCCGTCGCCCGAGGCAATCCGGCAGCTCTACTTCGCGCTGCTGATTGGCGCCCTGCTCTACACCCCGGTGGCGATGCTGTTCTGGTTCGCGCCGTTGCTGGCGGCATGGCATCAGGTGCCGCCGGTCAAGGCGCTGTTCTTCAGCTGGACCGCCTGCTGGCGCAACCGTGGCGCGTTCTTCACGTACGCGCTGCTGTTTGCCGTGCTGCTGGTGGCAGTGCCGCTGTTCCTGGAGACGGTGTTCTCGGCGCTGGGTGCCCAGGCCGTGCTGTCGTTCCTGGTGACGCCGTATTCGCTGCTGATGCTGGCGGTGCTGTACTGCTCGTTCTATGCCACGTATCGTGGCTGCTTCAATATCGTGCCGCCTGGTGAGGCGGCCGACGGCACGGCGCAAGCCTGAAGTCGTTCGTAAAGTCGTTCGCGCCCGGCCTTCCCGTTGCGGGAGCCGGGCGTCGCCTGGGCATCCGCCCTTCAGTCGATCGGGTCCAGCTTCGCTACCGCCAGGGCCAGCCACTTGACGCCGTGGCGCTTGAAATCGATATTGGCGCGCGCATCGGCACCCTCGCCTTCCAGCGCCTTGATCTTCCCTTCGCCGAACTTCGTGTGGAACACGTTCTGCCCCACACGGAAGCCCGTGGCCGCCGCGCGCTTTTCTTCCGCGTAGCTCTTCTTTCCCGTATCCATGCCGCCGGTGGGCTTGCTGCCCGTGTACGGCACGTCCTCGGCGCGCTTGAACCAGTCGCGGCCCCAGGCGCTGTCGCGCTCCTGGCGCGTCACGCCCTGGTTGCCATACGATGACTGGCCGCCTAGCGGCGTGATCCACTTCAGCGCTTCTTCGGGCAGTTCCTCGAAGAAGCGCGAACGCACGTGGTAGCGCATCTGGCCATGCAGCACGCGGCTCTGGGCGAAAGACAGGTACAGCCGCTCGCGGGCACGCGTGATGGCCACATACATCAGCCGGCGTTCTTCCTCCAGGCCATCGGCCTCCATGGCGCTGTTCTCGTGCGGGAACAGGCCCTCTTCCAGCCCGGTGATGAACACCGCATTGAATTCCAGGCCCTTGGCGGCGTGGACGGTCATCATCTGCACCGCGTCCTGCCCCGCCTGCGCCTGGTTGTCGCCCGCTTCCAGCGACGCGTGGGTCAGGAAGGCCACCAACGGGGTCATCACCACCGGAAGCTGCTCCGGGTCCAGCACCTGCTGGTCCTGGTCGCCCTGCGCCAGCGCCGGCACGGCGTCGCGCCCCACCGGCAGCACGCGTGCCAGCGCGTCGAGGCCGTAGCCGTCTTCCATGACGAAGGCCTGCGCCGCCGTCACCAGTTCCTGCAAGTTCTCGATGCGGTCCTGGCCTTCCTTGTCGGCCTGGTAGTGCGTGATCAGTCCGCTGGTATTGGTCACGTACTCGACGGTCTGCGGCAGCGTCATGCGGCTGGTTTCGGCGCGCATCTGCTCGATCAGGCGCACGAAAGCGGCCAGCGAGCTACCGCCCTTGCCGGCCACGTAAGGCACGGCCTCGGCCAGCGAGCAGTTGTACTGGCGCGCTGCGTCCTGCAGGTTTTCCAGCGTCTTGGCGCCGATGCCGCGCGTCGGGAAGTTCACCACCCGGCCAAACGCGGCATCGTTGCGCGGATTCTCGATCAGTTGCAGGTAGGCCAGCGCGTGCTTGACTTCCAGACGCTCGAAGAAGCGCAGGCCGCCATAGACGCGGTACGGAATGCCGGACGAGAACAGCGCGTGCTCGATCACCCGCGACTGGGCGTTGCTGCGGTACAGGATGGCGATTTCCGCGCGCGTCACGCCCTGGGCGATCTGGTCGCGGATTTCCTCGACGATCCAGGACGCTTCCTGCCCGTCGGAGCCAGCCTGGAACACGCGCACCGGTTCGCCGTGCCCGGCATCGGTGCGCAGGTTCTTGCCCAGCCGGCGCGCGTTGTGGGCGATCAGGTGGTTCGCGCTGTCCAGGATATGCCCGTGCGAGCGATAGTTCTGCTCCAGCTTGATCAGATGCCGAACACGGAATTCCTGCTCGAAATCGCGCATGTTGCCGACGTTGGCACCCCGAAACGCGTAGATGCTCTGGTCGTCGTCGCCCACGGCGAACACTGCAGCCGTATTGCCCGTGCCGTAGCCGGCCAGCAGCTTGAGCCAGCGGTACTGCAGCACGTTGGTGTCCTGGAATTCGTCGACCAGCACGTGGCGGAAGCGGTGCTGGTAGTGCTGGCGGATCGCGTCGTTGTAGCGCAGCAGTTCGTAGCAGCGCAGTAGCAGTTCGGCGAAGTCGACCACACCTTCGCGCTGGCACTGTTCGTCGTAGGCCGCGTACAGATCGACGAAGCGGCGGTTGAAATCGTCGTTGGCCTCGACGTCCGCCGGGCGCAGCCCCTGTTCCTTGGCGTTGTTGATGAAGTACTGCACGCTCTTGGCCGGGTACTTCTCGTCGTCGACGTTCAGCTGCTTGAGCAGTCGCTTGAGGGCCGAAAGCTGGTCCTGGGTGTCCAGGATGGCAAAGGTCTGGGGCAGCCCGGCATCGCGAAAGTGCGCCCGCAGCATCCGGTTGCACAGCCCGTGGAACGTGCCGATCCACATGCCGCGCGTATTGATGGGCAGCATCGACGACAGCCGCGTCTGCATTTCCTTGGCGGCCTTGTTCGTGAAGGTCACGGCCAGGATACCGGCCGGCGACACGCGCCCGTTCTGGATCAGCCAGGCGATGCGGGTGGTCAGCACGCGGGTCTTGCCACTGCCCGCCCCGGCCAGGATCAGGCCCGGTTCATCCGGCAAAGTGACGGCGGCGAGTTGTTCGGCGTTGAGATTGGCAAGCAGGCTGGACATCGGATCGGGGCCGGTAAATTAGCCGGCAATTATACCGGCGGCCACCGGCCCGAATCCGTCACGAGACCCCGCCGGGGGGCGCCTGGGGGCCCAAATGCCCACCGGCACGCCGGCTCCCCTATAATTTGACGTTTTCCCGGCCGTGCGCCGTGGCGCCTGCGCGCCGTTGCCGGCCCCGGGCCCTGTCCAGTCTCCCACGCATCCCAAGACATCCGAGCATGACCGCAGAAGACCAGTCCCTCGCCAAGAGCTTCGAACCCGCCGCCATCGAGGCGAAATGGGGCCCAGAATGGGAGCGCCGCGGCATCGCCCAGCCCACTTTCGACCCGAATCGCCCTGATTTCGCCATCCAGCTGCCGCCGCCCAATGTGACCGGCACGCTGCACATGGGCCACGCGTTCAACCAGACGATCATGGACGGCCTGGCGCGCCATGCGCGCATGCGCGGCGCCAACACGCTGTGGGTGCCGGGCACCGACCACGCCGGTATCGCCACGCAGATCGTGGTGGAACGCCAGCTCGAGGCGCAGGGCGTGTCGCGCCATGACCTGGGCCGCGAGAAGTTCACCGAGAAGGTCTGGGCCTGGAAGGAAGAGTCGGGTTCCACCATCACGCGCCAGGTGCGCCGCATGGGGGCATCGATCGACTGGACGCGTGAGTACTTCACGATGTCGCCCGAGATGTCGAAGGCCGTGACCGAGGTGTTCGTGCGCCTGTACGAGCAGGGCCTGATCTACCGTGGCAAGCGCCTGGTGAACTGGGATCCGGTGCTGGGCACGGCCGTGTCCGACCTGGAAGTGGACAGCGTCGAGGAAGAAGGCTCGCTCTGGCACATCCACTACCCGCTGGCCGAGCCCGACACCGTGCGCGGCCTGACCCACCTGACCGTGGCCACCACGCGCCCCGAGACGATGCTGGGCGATACGGCCGTGATGGTGCACCCCGAGGACGAGCGCTACGCGCACCTGATCGGCAAGTTCGTGCACCTGCCGTTGACCGATCGCAAGATCCCGGTGATTGCCGACGAATACGTCGACCGCGAGTTCGGCACCGGCGTGGTCAAGGTGACCCCGGGCCACGACTTCAACGACTACGCCGTTGGTCAGCGCCATAACCTGCCCCAACTGTCGATCCTGACGCTGGACGCGAAGATCGTGGCCGATGCCCCGGCCGCCTACGCCGGCATGGACCGTTTCGACGCCCGCAAGCAGATGGTCGACGACCTGAAGACGCAGGGCCTGCTGGGCGAGGTCAAGAAGCACAAGCTGATGGTGCCGCGCAGCGAGCGCACCAGCAGCGTGATCGAGCCGATGCTGACCGATCAGTGGTTCGTCGCCATGAGCAAGCCGGCGCCGGAAGGCACGTTCTATCCGGGCCGGTCGATCGCCGACGTGGCGCTGGACGCCGTGCAGAGCGGCGAGATCAAGCTCGTGCCCGAGAACTGGAACAGCACCTACAACCAGTGGCTAGCCAACATCCAGGACTGGTGTATCAGCCGCCAACTGTGGTGGGGCCATCAGATCCCAGCCTGGTACGACGAAGCCGGCAAGGTGTTCGTGGCACGCACCGAGGAAGAAGCCCTCGCCAAGGCCCAGGCGGCCGGCAGCACGGGCGCGCTGCGCCGCGAGGAAGACGTGCTGGACACGTGGTTCTCGTCCGCGCTGGTTCCGTTCTCGTCGCTGGGCTGGCCCGCGGAAACGCCGGAGCTCAAGCACTTCCTGCCGTCGTCGGTGCTGGTGACCGGCTACGACATCATCTTCTTCTGGGTGGCGCGCATGGTCATGATGACCAAGCACTTCACCGGCCAGGTGCCGTTCCACACCGTGTACGTGCACGGCCTGGTGCGCGACTCCGAAGGCAAGAAGATGAGCAAGTCCGAGGGCAACACGCTCGACCCGGTGGACCTGATCGACGGGATCGAACTGGACCCGCTGCTCAAGAAGCGCACCACGGGCCTGCGTCGTCCGAAGGATGCGCCGAAGATCGAGGCCAAGACGAAGAAGGAATTCCCGGACGGCATTCCGGCCTTCGGCGCCGACGCGCTGCGCTTCACGTTTGCGTCGCTGGCCACGCTGGGCCGCAACATCAATTTCGATACGGGCCGCTGCGAGGGTTACCGCAACTTCTGCAACAAGCTCTGGAACGCCACGCGTTTCGTGCTGATGAACACCGAGGGCCAAGATTGCGGCATGGGCCCGTGCAACGACGACTGCGGCCCGGACGGCTACCTGCATTTCTCGCAGGCCGACCGCTGGATCGTGTCGCTGCTGCAGCGCGTGGAAACCGAAGTCGAAAAGGGATTCAACGAATACCGCTTCGACAATATCGCCAGCGCGATCTACAAATTCGTCTGGGACGAATACTGCGACTGGTACCTGGAACTGGCCAAGGTGCAGATTCAGACCGGTACGCCGGCGCAACAGCGCGCCACGCGCCGCACGCTGCTGCGCGTGCTGGAAACCGTGCTGCGCCTGGCCCACCCGGTCATTCCGTTCATCACCGAGGAACTGTGGCAGAAGGTGGCTCCCCTGGCCGACCGCGCCAAGGGCGACGGCAGCGAAACCATCGCCACGCAGCCGTATCCGCTGCCGGCCGTGGCCAAGATCGACGAAGCCGCCGAAGCCTGGGTTGCGCAACTGAAGGCTCTGGTGGACGCTTGCCGCAACCTGCGTGGCGAGATGAACATCTCGCCGGCCCAGCGCATTCCGCTCTATGCGCACGGCGACAGCGCGTTCCTGAAGGAAGCCGCGGCGCAGGTGCAGGCGCTTGCGAAACTTTCCGAGGTCAAGGTGTTCGAAGACGAGACCGAGCTGCAACGCGAGGGGGCTGGCGCCCCGGTGGCCATCGTCGGCAACAATCACCTGCTGCTCAAGATCGAGATCGACGTGGTGGCAGAACGCGCCCGCCTGTCGAAGGAAGTTGAGCGGATCGCGGGCGAGATCGGAAAGTGTCGTGGCAAACTCTCCAACGAGAGCTTTGTTGCCAAGGCTCCTCCGGCCGTCGTGGCACAGGAAACCCAGCGTCTGTCGGATTTCGAGCAGATGCTGGCCAAGCTGCAGGATCAACTACAGCGTCTGCCGTCCTGAAGTGACGGTCTCGCCCGTCCGGCGATGTAAGTCGGACGGAGCCTGACAGACGACCTTCCCCACGTGCGGCACGGTATTACACCGGATTGAAAAGGAAGCTGAAATGGAAAACCGCGTCACCAAGGCCGTCTTTCCCGTTGCCGGGCTAGGCACACGTTTCTTGCCCGCCACCAAGGCGAGCCCCAAGGAAATGCTGCCAGTGGTGGACAAGCCGCTGATCCAGTACGCCGTGGAAGAAGCCATCGCCGCGGGCATCAACGAAATGATCTTTGTCACGGGCCGCTCCAAGCGCGCCATCGAGGATCATTTCGACAAGGCCTACGAGCTGGAAATGGAGCTGGAAGCCAAGAACAAGCAGGCTCTGCTCGATGTCGTGCGGTCCATCAAGCCGAAGGACGTGGAGTGTTTCTACGTGCGCCAGCCCGAAGCGCTGGGCCTGGGCCATGCAGTGCTGTGCGCCGCCCGCCTGGTTGGCGATGCACCGTTCGCGGTGATGCTGGCCGATGACCTGCTCGACGGCGAAAGCAACGAGCCCGTGATGAAGCAGATGGTGGATATCTACAACCACTACAACTGCTCCGTGCTGGGCGTCGAGGAAATCTCCCCCGAACAAAGCCGTTCCTATGGCGTGGTCGATGGCCGCGAATGGGACGAACGCGTGATCAAGATGTCCGGCATCATCGAGAAGCCGGCGCCCGAGAATGCCCCGTCGAACCTTGGCGTGGTGGGCCGCTACATCCTGACGCCGCGCATTTTCGAACACATCCGCCAGCTCAAGCCGGGCGCCGGCGGCGAGTTCCAGCTCACTGACGCCATCCAGGCCATGCTGGACCAGGAGCAGGTGCTGGCCTATCGCTACAAGGGCGTGCGCTACGACTGCGGCAGCAAGCTCGGCTACCTGAAGGCCACCGTGGAGTTTGCCCTCAAGCACCCGGAAGTCCGCGACGAATTCAGTTCGTACCTGGCACAGCGCGGCTGATGGTCTGAGTGCGCTGGCTTCGGGCCATAAAAAAACCGCCTCTTCGTGAGGCGGTTTTTTTATGTGCGTGCTCGTTCAGCGGCGCTTCATGAAGAACACGAACACCTTGTCCACTTCGGCGTGCGAAAGCAGTTCGTTGCCGGTCTGCTTGGCGAATGCCTGGAAGTCGCGCGTGGCGCCGGGGTCGGTGGCCAGGACCTTGAGCACCTCGCCGCTGGCCATATCGGCCAGTGCCTTCTTGGTCCGCAGGATCGGCAGCGGGCAATTCAGGCCGCGTGCATCCACTTCTTTCTGGAAGTCCATTCCTCTCACCTTCTATTTCTGATTGATGCCGTATTGTAGCGAAGCGCTGACCAGGCCAAAGTCGGTGGGCCGGCGCGGGTCCGGGATGTCCTCGCCGGTGGCGCGGTCGAAGAAGCGTACCGGCATGCCTCGGCGCTCGAGGAAGTCGGCCACGGCAAACCCGGTGCCGGCGTTCCAGATCCGCATGTTCTCCGGTGCCACGAGCTTGTACTCGGCCAGTTCCTCCGACAACCTGATGTCCCCTTCGGCGCGTACGTGATAGGCGATGATCAGTTCATTCTTGCGCATGAACTCGTAGACGCCGATCAGCGACGCCGACACCGTGTCGAGATTGGTCTCTTCTTTCAGCTCGCGCGCCACGCCTAGTTCCGGCGTTTCGTCGCGCTCCATGAATCCGGTAACCAGCGCGAACATCTTCTCTGGCCACGCGGCGTTGCGCGCCAGCAGCAGTTTCCCTTCGTACTCGACCACGGCAGCCAGCACCGGCAGCGGGTTGTCCCAATGTACGAAGCCGCAGCCGTCCTGCACGCAGGCATGACGAAAGCGCCCGGACATCGGCAGGTGCTCAAGCTCCGCGCCGCATTGGGGGCAGAATCGATAGGGTTGCATCGTGGGGGCTCCTGAGTTTTCTGGTTATCGTCGTGGGCAGTCTGGCAAATTAGCCATCAGCCGCACGCGGCACGAATATCGGCGGCGAACGCCTCGACCGTTTCCGGCTGCAGGTCCCACGCGCACATCAGCCGGCAGCCGCCCGCGCCAATGAACGTGTAGAACAGCCAGCCCTTGGCGCGCAGCGTTTCGATAGCCGGCAGCGGCAGCTCGGCAAACACGGCGTTGGCGTCTGTGGGGAACATGATGCGAACGCCCGGCACATCGGCGATGCGCTGCGCCAGCAGCGTCGCCATCGCATTGGCATGGCGCCCGTTCTTGAGCCACACATCGTTTTCCAGCATGCCAAGCCACGGCGCCGAGATGAAACGCATCTTGGACGCCAGGTGACCGGCCTGCTTGACCCGGTACGCAAAATCCTCGGCCAGCCGGCGATCGAAGAACACCACGGCCTCGCCCACGGGCAAGCCGTTCTTGGTGCCGCCGAAACACAGCACGTCCACGCCGGCGCGCCAGGTGATTTCGGACGGATGCACGCCCAGCGACGCCACGGCGTTGGCAAAACGCGCGCCATCCATATGCACGCGCAATTGGCGGCGCTTGGCGATGGCGGCAATGGCGCGCACTTCGTCCACGGTGTAGACCGTACCCACCTCGGTGGCCTGCGTCAGCGATACCACGCGCGGCTTCGGGTAGTGAATGTCCGTGCGGCGCGTGACCAGTTGCTCCACGGCATCGGGCGTGAGCTTGCCGTTCTCGCCGGCAGCGGTCAGCAGCTTCGAGCCGTTGGAGAAGAACTGCGGCGCGCCGCATTCGTCCGTCTCGATATGCGCCAGCTCGTGGCAGATCACCGAGTGGTACGACTGGCACAGCGACGACAGCGCCAACGAATTGGCGGCCGTGCCGTTGAAGACGAAGAAGACCTCGCAATCGGTCTGGAACAGGTCGCGAATGCGATCGCACACCTTTTGCGTCCAACTATCGTCGCCGTAGGCTTTCTCGTGGCCGGTGGCGTTGGCCTCAAGAAAGTACTTCAGCGATTCCGGGCAAAAGCCCGCGTAGTTGTCGGAGGCGAACTGCTGCATGGTGGAAACTGCGGAGGTCATCGGTTCAAGCCTTACCCTGGATTACTTCTTGTCGAGCCAGAGCTCACCGCCGGTGGCCCAGTTCTCTTTCTTGATGTCGGTGATGATGATGTCGACGGCGCCGGCCGAGCAGCCCAGCGTCTCGCACGTGACGCGCGTGATTTCCTCGACGAACTTGCGCTTCTGGTCAACAGTACGGCCTTCGAACATCTCTACGTGAAACGTGGGCATTGCATGACTCCTTTGGTCTTTGGTATTGATGTTGTTCAGTCTTTGTAGGTGGGATCGATTCTGTCGAGCCGGCGCAGCAGCGCGGGCCACTCCATCACGCCCTCGATCGCGCCATCGTCGAAAAGCTGCAGCGAGGTCTTGTCCGCAATGGCCGGCGGCGGCTGAACGGTGCCGCTGCCAAGCTGGGCACCAAGCTGGATCTCGCACGCCTTGATCAGCGTGGCCATCAGTACATAGGCCTCCGCCACGGTGCGCCCCACGGTTAGTGTGCCGTGATTGCGCAGCAGCATGGCTGGATGATCGCCCAGCGACGCCGTCAGGCGCGCGCCCTCGGCTGGCGTGAAAGCCAGGCCCTCGTAGTCGTGGTAGGCCATCCGGCCATGAAAGCGCAACGCGTGCTGCGACAGCGGCAGCAGGCCGTCGGCCTGCGCGGACACCGCAATGCCGGCCGTGTTGTGCAGGTGCATCACGCAATGCGCATCAGGGCGCGCCGCGTGCACGGCCGCATGCAGTGCAAAGCCTGTGACGTTCACCGGATGCACGGTTTCGCCGACCACCTCGCCGCGACCGTTGATCTTGACCAGGTCCGAGGCGCGGATTTCGTCGAACGCGAAGCCGAAGGGATTGATCAGGAAGTGATCGGGCTCGCCGGGCACGACGGCCGAGATATGGGTGTAGATCAGGTCGTCCCAGCGCTCCAGCGCGGCCAGCCGGTAGGCGGCGGCCAGATCCACGCGCACGCGCGCTTCCTGCGGGCTGATGGGCAGGGCCGGGCCGGCGGCGCGCCCGGGCTGCAAGGCAAAAGACATGGGGCTTGGCTTTCGCGCCGCCCTGCAGCGCCGGCGCGGGTGCGGCCAGGTCGAGTGAGCGGCAAAGCCGATACTGTAGCGCAGTCGCTAGCGCGGCGTGTGTCCGGCCATCGGCATCGTGCGCCACATCCACAGATAGATCAGCGCCCCGGCAAGCAGCGCCAGCGCCGCCACGCCCAGCGACGCGCCAAAGCCGCCGGTGCGCGCCACCAGTGCGGTGGCCAACGGCGGCCCGGCAATCTGGCCGATGGCGTACGCAGCGGTCATCAGGCCGATCAGCCTGGACGCCCGCGCGCCCCACAGGCGCCGGGCCTCGCGCATCGCAAACGACACCAGCGCCGTGAACGGCAACCCCACCAGCAGGCTGCTCAGCGCAAAGCCGGTCACGGTGGGCCACACCGCCGCCACCGCCACGCCCACCGCCTGCAGCGTGTACAGGACCATCATCATGCGGCGATTGTCGTGATGCATGCCCACGCGCGTCACCAGCCACGCGCCCACTGCCACGCCGGCACCGAGGATCGGCCAGAACAGATCGGCCCAGACGCTGCCCGGCATGGCGTGCCGGGCAATGACCGGCAGGAATGTGGCCGTGATGATGTAGCCGAAGCCAGCCAGCCCATACGCCAGCGTCAGCGCCCAGGTTTCCAGATTGAGCTTGGGCTCTGGGGCCGGCCCGGCTGCCGCCGCCATGCTGGCCGCCGCGCCGTGCGGGGCCGGCGCCGGCGAGCCATAGACACGCCACACCGGCAGCAACAGCAACGCACCGAGGATGGTGAACGTCACCCAGCCCCAGTTTGCCTGCCAGTGCGCCCCGACCATGGCAAACGCCGAGAGACCGGTCACGACGATGCCGATGCCCGGGCCGCAGAACATCAGGCCGCCAAGCGTCGGGTGCCCGAGTTCGGCCAGCCGCTGCATGCACCACGCGGTGCCATAGACCATCACCAGCGCGCTGGCGATACCGGCCAGCGTGCGCCAGGCCAGCCAGGCCGGCATGCCGCCAGGCAGCGCCATCGCCAGCGTCAGGATCACCGTCAGCGCCAGCGCGCCGCGCACCATCCGCACGGGATCGGGCCGGATGAACAGGCAGAGCACGGCACCCGCCAGGTAGCCGATGTAGTTCAGCGTGGCCAGGGCGCTGCCCTCGGCCAGCGTCACCGTGCCGTCGTGCAGCATCATCGGCAGCAACGGGGTAAAGGCGAAGCGGCCGATGCCCATTGCCAGGGCCAGCGAAACCAGTCCGGCCAGCGCCACGGCCAAGGGCCCGGCCGTCTGGCGGGCAGTCGGTACGGCTGGAACATCAAGGTCGGCCAGGGGCATTTGGGATATCGGATTGGGGGGCATCGGCAAGTCTGGAGCAATCGCACATTGTTGGCTATGCTATGCGCGAATGATCCATCACGAAAAATGAATAATTGAGATGTAATCCATCTTGATTCAAGGAGGTATGGCAATGGACCTGTCGGCGCTTGAGATTTTTCGCACCGTGGTGGAGGCAGGTGGCATCACACGCGCCGCCGAGCGGCTGCATCGCGTGCAGTCGAACGTGACCACGCGGATTCGGCAACTCGAACAGTCGCTGGGCGTTGAGCTGTTTGTGCGCGACGGCCGGCGCATGGTGCTCACGCCGGCCGGCCAGACCCTGTTCGACTATGCGTGCCGCATCCTGCAACTGTCGGAAGAGGCGCGGCACGCCGTGCAGCCCGCGCGTCCGCAAGGCCGGTTGCGGATTGCGTCGATGGAAAGCACCGCCGCCAGCCGGCTGCCCAACATCCTGGCGGCCTATCACCAGGACTGGCCCGACGTGGAACTGGAGCTGGTGACGCTGATTACGCGCCAGGCGCTGGATGCAGTGCGCCGGTTCGAGGTGGACTGCGCCTTCGTGGCCGAACCGCTGGGCGACACCGACCTGATGAGCCAGCCGGCGTTCGAGGAAGAACTGGTGATTGTTTCCAGCACGAGCCACCGGCCAATCCGCTCCCCCGACGATGTCGAGCGTGCCACGCTGCTGGCTTTCGAAACCGGCTGCAACTACCGCACCCGCTTCGAGCAGTGGTTTGGCCAGCGCGGCCGGGACATGAAGCGCGTGATCCAGCTTGGCTCGTATCACGCCATCGTGACCTGCGCGGCGGCCGGCATTGGCGTGGCCATCGTCCCGCGCTCGGTCCTGGCGCTCTATCGCAACCTGCCGCCGATTGGCATCCACCCGCTGGGCGACACCGGACGCGTCACCACCGTTCTGACGTGGCACCCGTCGATGAACAGCGCCGCGCTGACCGCCCTGGCCGACCGGCTGAGCATCGCCACCGAAGCAGTGCAGGCTACCCGCGCGGTGGCCTGACGCCACACGCATCACCATGCAGGATGTGGCCGGTCGCCTACACTGAAAGTGGCGCGGTCACGGCATACACGGCGGGCCGCGCTCCGCCATGACACACGCGTTTGCGCTGCACCGCACCGTGCCTCACACCAGGCATTGGGTGCACTGGCTTGCGCTGGCCTGCCTGAGCCTGGCCTGGCTGGCAATATCCGGCGCGGCCGCCCAGCCCGCCTCCCCTGCTTCTTCCGCTTCCGCGCCGGCCGCCGCCCCGGTGTACGTGATTCCCGTGCAAGGCGCCATCGGCCCGGCCAGTGCCAGTTTTGCCGTGCGCGGCATCGAGCGGGCGCGCAAGCAGGGGGCGCAGTTGATCGTGCTCGAAATAGATACGCCCGGCGGCCTGGACAAATCGATGCGCGATATCATCCAGGCCATCCTGGCGTCGCCGGTACCCCTGGCCACCTACGTCTATCCCAGCGGCGCCCGGGCTGCCAGCGCCGGCACTTACATCCTCTATGCCAGCCATGTGGCGGCAATGGCGCCCGGCACCAACCTGGGCGCGGCAAGCCCCGTGGCAATCGGCATCGGTGGCTCCAAGCCTGAGGCCGGCCCTGCGCCAGCCTCGGCCCCCGCCAGCGCACCCGCGGGCGAGGACACGATGACCCGCAAGCAGATGCACGATGCCTCTGCCTATATCCGCGGGCTGGCGCAGCTTCGGCACCGCAATGCCGAATGGGGCGAACGCGCGGTACGCGAGGCCGTCAGCCTGTCCGCCGACGAAGCCGTGGCGCAGAAGGTAGCGGACCTCGTGGCGCCCGACCTGCCTGCCCTTCTAAAACATCTCGACGGCAAGAAGATCGAGGCAGCTGGCGCCACGCGCACCCTGCACACGGCCGGGGCGCCCGTCGTCAGGATGGAACCCGACTGGCGTAGCCGCCTGCTGGCCGTCATCACGGACCCCAGCGTGGCGCTGATCCTGATGATGATCGGCATCTACGGCCTGATCTTCGAGTTCTCCACACCGGGCATGGTGGTGCCGGGCATCGTCGGCGCCATCTGCCTGCTGCTGGGCCTGTTCGCGTTGCAGATGCTGCCCGTCAACTATGCGGGCCTGGCCCTGATTGCATTCGGCGTGGCGTGCATGGTCGCCGAACTGTTCCTGCCGACCTTTGGCGCGGTGGGCATTGGCGGCATCGTGGCGTTCGCGTTCGGGGCGGTGATGCTGATCGATACCGACGTACCGGGCTTTGGTGTGCCGCTATCGTTGATCGGCGCGCTGTGCGGTCTCTCTGCGGTGTTCCTGTTCGGCATGTCGGCACTGCTGCTGCGCGCACGGCGGCGCCCGGTGGTCAGCGGCGCGGACACGCTGGTGGGCAGCGTCGGCGTGGTGGTTGACGCCGTCGATGCCATCGACACCGACGATATGGGCAACGGCTGGGCCATGGTGCATGGCGAGCAATGGCGCGTCCGCAGCAACGGCCCGCTGGCACGCGGCCAGCCCGTGCGCGTGACCGGGCGTCACGGCCTGGTACTGGACGTCACTTCGATGCAAGACGCCTGACACGACAAGGAGCCCGACATGGCATTCGGATTCAGCTTCGGTGGACTGATCTTCCTGCTCGTACTGCTGGTGGTGGCCGCGTTCCGCGTGCTGCGCGAGTACGAGCGTGGCGTGGTGTTCATGCTGGGCCGCTTCTGGCGCGTCAAGGGGCCAGGCCTGGTGCTGATCATTCCCGCTGTCCAGCAGATGGTGCGGGTGGACCTGCGCACCGTGGTGCTCGATGTGCCGCCACAGGACGTGATCTCGCACGACAATGTGTCGGTCAAGGTCAATGCGGTGGTCTATTTCCGCGTGGTGGACCCCGAACGCGCCATCATCCAGGTGGCCAACTTCCTGGAAGCCACCAGCCAGCTGTCGCAGACCACGCTGCGCTCGGTGCTGGGCAAGCACGAGCTAGACGAGATGCTGGCCGAGCGCGAAAAACTCAATCTCGATATCCAGAAGGTGCTCGACGCACAGACCGATGCCTGGGGCATCAAGGTGTCGAATGTGGAAATCAAGCACGTGGACATCAACGAGTCGATGGTCCGCGCTATCGCCCGCCAGGCCGAGGCCGAGCGCGAACGGCGCGCCAAGATCATCCATGCCGAGGGCGAACTGCAGGCGTCGGAAAAACTGCTCGAAGCCGCGCAGATGCTCGCCCGCCAACCCCAGGCCATGCAACTGCGCTATCTCCAGACTCTGACGCAGATCGCGGGCGACAAGAGCTCGACAATCGTGTTTCCATTGCCGATCGACATCGTGTCGGCATTGACGGGGGGAAGTGGAAAACAGTCTTGATCGCCATCACGGCAGCCTTGCATGACTTTGCGTATCAATACGTTTTTCATCACTACCTTGAACAGAACCTAAGGGGGTAACGTGCCAACACTCGTTAAATACACGCTCGATGACATATCACGCCACTGGAGGATCCTGTTCGCGATCCTGAAGGTCTTCAGCTTTGCGGCGGCTTGCCTGTTGATCTGGACTATTTTCAACATGACGATCAGGCACTAGCAAACCTGGCCACCAAAGAAAAAGCGCCTGCTGTTGCAGGCGCTTTTTGTTACTCAGTCGGATGGAGTCAGCGAACTCAGACCTTCGCCGACACCCACTCCGTCACGCCGGCCAGGGCCTTCGGCAGACCCAACGGGTCGGTGCCACCGGCCTGGGCCATGTCCGGACGGCCGCCGCCCTTGCCGCCCACTTGCTGGGCGACGAAGTTGACCAGTTCACCGGCCTTCACCTTCGACGTGGCGTCGGCAGTCACGCCGGCGATCAGGCTGACCTTGCCGTCGGCAACTGCGGCCAGCACGATGGCGGCGCTCTGCAGCTTGTCCTTGAGCTTGTCCATCGTTTCGCGCAGCGTCTTGACGTCGGCGCCTTCGAGCTGGGCAGCCAGCACCTTCAGGCCCTTGACGTCCACAGCTTGCGACACGAGTTCGTCGCCTTGCGACGACGCCAGCTTGCTCTTGAGCTTTTCGAGTTCCTTTTCCAGCGTGCGCACCTGCTCCTGCACCTGGCCGATACGCGGCACCAGCTCGGTCGGCTGGGCGCGCAGCGCGGCAGCGGCTTCGTTCAGGCGTGCATCGAGCGCTTGCAGGTAGTGCAGCGCGTTGTCGCCGGTGATGGCTTCCACGCGACGGATGCCCGCGGCCACGCCGGCCTCGACCACGATCTTGAACAGGCCGATATCGCCTGTGCGCGTCACGTGCGTGCCGCCGCAGAGTTCCTTCGAGGTACCGATCGACAGCACGCGCACGTCGTCGGCGTACTTCTCGCCGAACAGTGCCATGGCACCGCTCTTGACCGCATCGTCGAACGGCATGACGGCTGCCACGGTGGGCGCGTTGGCCAGGATCTCGGCGTTGACGATTTCCTCGATCTGGCGGATCTGGTCGTCGGTCACCGGCGCGTTGTGCGAGAAGTCGAAGCGCGTCTTGTCGGCATCGACCAGCGAACCCTTCTGCTGCACGTGGCTGCCCAGCACTTCGCGAAGCGCCTTGTGCATCAGGTGCGTGGCCGAGTGGTTGCGCACGGTGCGACCGCGACGGATCGCGTCGACCTGCGCCGCTACGGCATCGCCCACCTTGAGCACGCCGTTGGCCAGCGTGCCCTGGTGGCCGAACACGTCGGCCTGGATCTTCGTGGTGTCGGACACGGTGAAGACGGCGGGGCCTGCCACCAGCGTGCCCTGGTCGCCCGCCTGGCCACCGGATTCGGCGTAGAACGGCGTGTTGTCGAGCACGACCACGCCGGTCTGGCCCGGCTGCATCGTGTCGACCGATGCGCCATCGACGTACAGCGCGGTCACGCGCACGCCTTCCATGCTCAGCGCGTCATAGCCGTGGAACACGGTCTTGTCGCCCGTGTATTCCAGGCCGGCGGCCATCTTGAACTTGCCTGCGGCGCGGGCCTGTTCGCGCTGGCGGGTCATCGCGGCGTCGAACGCGGCTTCGTCCACCGTGATCTCCTGCTCGCGTGCCACGTCCTGCGTCAGGTCCAGCGGGAAGCCGAACGTGTCGTGCAGCTTGAACGCCAGTTCGCCATCCAGCACCTTGCCGCCCTTGGTCTTCAGATCGGCCACGGCGCCGTCCAGGATCGACATGCCGTTCTCGATGGTCTCGAAGAAGCGTTCTTCCTCGGCCTTGAGCACTTCCATCACGCGGTTTTCGGCGTCGGCCAGTTCCGGGTAGGCCTCGCCCATCTGTGCCACCAGGTCAGCCACGAGCTTGTGGAAGAACGGCGTCTTCGTGCCCAGCTTGTAGCCATGGCGGATGGCGCGGCGCACGATGCGGCGCAGCACGTAGCCGCGGCCTTCGTTGCCCGGGATCACGCCGTCGACGATCAGGAACGAGCAGGCGCGGATATGGTCGGCAATGACCTTCAGCGAATTCTGGTTCAGGTTGTCGCACTTCGTTTCACGTGCGGCGGCCTTGATCAGCGCCTGGAACAGGTCGATCTCGTAGTTGCTGTGCACGTGCTGCAGCACCGCGGCAATGCGCTCCAGACCCATGCCGGTATCCACGCACGGCTTGGGCAGGCGCGTCATGTTGCCCTGCTCGTCGCGGTTGAACTGCATGAACACCAGGTTCCAGATCTCGATGTAGCGGTCGCCATCTTCTTCCGGCGATCCCGGCGGGCCACCCCAAACTTCCGGACCGTGGTCGTAGAAGATTTCCGAGCACGGGCCGCACGGGCCGGTGTCGGCCATCTGCCAGAAGTTGTCCGATGCGTAGCGCGCGCCCTTGTTGTCGCCGATGCGCACGATGCGGTCGGTCGGCACGCCCACTTCCTTGGCCCAGATGTCGTACGCCTCGTCATCCTCGGCATACACCGTCACCCACAGCTTTTCGGCCGGCAGCTGGTAGACCTTGGTCAGCAGTTCCCAGGCGTACTGGATGGCTTCGCGCTTGAAGTAGTCGCCGAACGAGAAGTTGCCCAGCATTTCGAAGAACGTGTGGTGACGTGCGGTGTAACCCACATTCTCGAGATCGTTGTGCTTGCCGCCGGCGCGGACCGAGCGCTGCGACGACGTGGCGCGCGAGTACGGACGCTTGTCGGTGCCCAGGAACACGTCCTTGAACTGCACCATGCCCGAATTGGTGAACAGCAGCGTCGGGTCGTTCGCCGGCACCAGGCTGGACGAGCGGACCACGGTATGGCCCTTCGACTCGTAGAACTGCAGGAACTTGCTGCGGATGTCGGAGACTTTCATGTTGTATCGGGCGCCTCCCGCGTCGTGGCAGGGCGCGGTGAGTCAGGTTGGATTTGCAAACCGTTGATTATACGGGGAAGCCCCGCCCCGGGGCACTGGGGCGAGGCGGCCATGTTGGGGCAACGCCGCGCCGGCGCCAGCTGTCCGGTTATCGCCCACGGAACACCGGGCCCCGCGCCGGCCCCAGGGCAACGGCGCGGACGCCGGTGATAGAGTGCTGGCTCCTCAGACCTGCCAGCCTTGTCCGCCATGGGTGCCCTCAGCCATCTCCGCGTTCTCGACCTTACCCGCGTGCTCGCGGGCCCCTGGTGCGCCCAGAATCTTGCCGATTTCGGTGCCGACGTGATCAAGATCGAGCGCCCGGGCGCCGGTGACGACACCCGCATCTGGGGCCCGCCCTGGCTCAAGACGCCCGACGGGCGCGACACCGCCGAGGCCGCCTACTACCTGGCCGCCAACCGCAACAAGCGCTCGGTGACCTGCGACATCAGCACGCCCGAAGGCCAGCAACTGGTGCGCGAGCTGGCCGCGCAGAGCGACGTGGTGCTGGAAAACTACAAGGTTGGCCAACTGAAGAAGTATGGCCTGGATTATGAATCGCTCAAGGCCGTCAAACCGGACCTGATCTACTGCTCGGTCACCGGCTTCGGCCAGACCGGCCCCTACGCCCAGCGTCCCGGCTACGACTTCATCATCCAGGGCATGGGCGGCTTCATGAGCCTGACCGGCGAGCGCGACGACCTGCCCGGCGGTGGCCCGCAAAAGGCCGGCGTGGCAATCTCCGACCTGATGACGGGCCAGTACGCCACCATCGCCGTGATGGCCGCGCTGTCCCACCGTGACCGCACCGGCGAAGGCCAGTACATCGACATGGCACTGCTGGACGTGCAGGTGTCGATGCTGGCCAACATGAACACGAACTACCTGGCCAGCGGCGAGGCGCCCCGGCGCTGGGGCAATGCCCACCCGAACATCGTGCCCTACCAGACCTTCCACGCGGCCGACGGCTGGATCATCGTGGCGGTTGGCAACGACGGCCAGTTCCGCAAGTTCGTCACCGCCGGCGGCCGCCCCGAGCTGGCCGACGATCCCCGCTTTGCCACCAATCCGCAGCGCGTGGCGCACCGCGACGACCTGGTGCCGCTGCTGGCCGAAATGGTGGCGCCGCGCACGCGCGAGCAGTGGATCCTGGACCTGGAGCGCGCCGGCGTGCCGTGCGGCCCGATCAACACCCTGGACGAAGTCTTTGACAACGAACAGGTGGTGGCGCGCGGCCTGCGCGTGGACCTGCCCCACCCCACGGGCGGCACGGTCAAGCTGGTGGGCAGCCCTATGAAGATGAGCGCCACCCCGCCCGAGGCGCTGCGGCACCCGCCGTTGCTTGGGGAGCACACCGATGTGGTGCTTGGCGAGACACTCGGCTACAGTGCCGAACACATCGCCGCCCTGCGTGCCAAGGGTGTTGTCTGACGTCGGAATCCGACCAGATATTGACCGCGCCTGCCTTTGGCGGGCGCCCGGGCCGGTGATCATGACGCTTTTCCATTCCTAGGAGAATGCATGCTGACCGACGCCTTGCTCGCGTTCCTGCACTTCACGGCCATCTTCATCCTGATCACGCTGATGGCCGCCGAGGCCGTGGTCCTGCGCCCGGACATGACCCCGGCCGTCGTACGCCGCCTGTCGATCTACGACGCGATCTACTTCATTTCGGCGATGGTCACGCTGGCCACCGGCCTGCTGCGGCTGTTCTACGGCGCCAAGGGCGTGGATTTCTATATCCACAACCCGTGGTTCCACGCCAAGATGACCGTGTTCGTGGTCATCGCGCTGTGCTCGCTGCCACCCACGTTCATGTTCTCCAAATGGCGCAAGCAGGCAAAGCGCTTGCCAGAATTCGTTCCCGCGCCGGCCGAGATCAAGAAAGCCCGCCGCTGGGTCATGATCGAGGCCCATCTGGTGATCCTGCTGCCGTTGTGCGCCGTGATGATGGCGCGCGGCATCGGCATCCGCTGACCTACGCCGCACCCGTGGGAGCCGGCGCGCAACGTACGCGCCAGCCCGCCAAGATTCCCATCCTTTCCACGATTGACATGCTGAAGACCCTGCTCACGGCCGCCCTGGCGGCCACCATGGCCCTGTCCGTGACCGCGCCGGCCCAGGCCGCCGGCGCCAACTGGCCGACCAAGCCGATCCGCTTCGTGGTGCCCTACCCCGCCGGCGGCCCGCTGGACACCGTGGCGCGTGCCATTGGCGAGAAACTGCGCGACAGCCTGGGCCAGCCCGTGGTGGTCGAGAACAAGCCCGGTGCCGGCGGCAACCTGGGCGCGGACTACGTGGCCAAGCAGCCGGCCGACGGCTACACCATCGTGATGGGCGCGGTGGCCACGCACGCAATCAATCCCACGCTGTTCACGAAGATGCCCTATGACCCGGTCAAGGACTTTGCGCCGATCACGCTGGTGGCCGATGTGCCGAACGTGCTGGTGATGCACCCGGGCAAGGCCGCGGAGCTGCACATCAACAACGTGCGCGACCTGGTGGAGTACGCGCGCAAGCATCCGGGCAAGCTCGACTACGCGTCGGGCGGCAACGGCAGCGCGGGCCATCTGTCGGGCGAGCTGTTCAAGAGCATGGCGCACGTCAGCATGGTGCACATCCCTTACAACGGCGCCAGCCCGGCGCAGTTGTCGGTGCTGTCGGGCCAGACTGACCTGATCTTCGACAACCTGGCCTCGGCGTCGGCCAACATCAAGGCCGGCAAGCTCAAGGCGTTTGCCGTGACCACGCCCGCCCGCGCGGCGGCGTTCCCCGACCTGCCGACCATTGCCGAGGCCGGCAAGGGGCTGGGCCTGGAAGGGTTCGACATCTCCACGTGGTTTGGCGTCCTGGCGCCGGCCGGCACGCCGCGCGACATCGTCGACCGACTCAACCACGACATCGTGGCCATCCTGAAGACCGACGACATGAAGGCCCGCCTGGCGCGTATCGGCGCACAGCCGGCTCCCACCACGCCCGAGCAGTTCGGCGCGCTGATCCAGCGCGAGCTGAAGAAGTACGGCCAGGTGGTCAAGGTCTCCGGCGCGAAGGTCGATTGAGCGATCCACGCGCCTTGTCGCGCAGACGCCAGAGCCGGTCCTTGCCGTCCCTGGCGTCTTCCGCCGCGTTGCGCGGCAGCAGCAATCCCACCTGAATGATGCGTGGCCCTTCCATCCGGGTCACGGTCAGCCGCAGGCCGGCGATCTCGACGGCATCGCCCTCCACAGGCGGCGACGGAAACACCGCCAGCATCGCCTGCTCCAGCGTCCGGTCCTGTTCCTCGGGGTCCAGCGGGCGCGTGCCATAGAGCGCCGCCACCTCGGCCAGCCTGGCCTGCCCATCGAGCAGGAAATCGTGCGATACCTGGTCCCATGCCGGCGACGCGGCCGGCTTCAGGAACAGTCGCGACAGGCGCGGCATCGACGGACTTGGCGCCAGGATCGTCACGATATCGCCCGCGCGCAGCACCACCTGATCCAGCGGCACCAGCGCCCCGTCGCGCGCCACCGTCACCAGCCGGCTGCGCGGCGGCAGTTCGGCCTGGTCGGCGCGCAGGTCTTCCATCGGCGAATTGGCGGCCACCGCGAACTGCATCAGCTCCATGCCCGGCGCCTCGACGCCGCGCAGACGCTCGCGCGACAACGGCTCGTCATAGGCGGGCCGCAGCACCCGCGCCAGCCGCGCGGCCAGCGCCACCGTGGTGCCCTGGCATAGCAGGCTGGCCAGCACCACGGCAAAGGCCACACGGAACAGCAGTCCGGAATCCTCCATGCCCTGCAGCAGCGGAAACAGCGACAGCACGATCGGCACCGCGCCGCGCAAGCCCATCCAGGCCAGGAATCCCTTCTCGCGCGGGCTGAACCGGAACGGCAGCAGCGAGACAAACACCGCCAGGGGCCGCGCCACGCACATCAGGAACACCGCCAGCGCAAAGGCCGGCAGCGCGATATCCCAGATCCGGTGCGGCGTCACCAGCAGGCCCAGCAGCAGGAACATTGCCGACTGCGCCAGCCAGGCCATGCCGTCCATGGCGCGCAGCACGTCCTCGCTCACGGCCCGGCCGCGGTTGCCCACCATCATCCCGGCCAGGTAGATGGCCAGGAATCCGCTGCCGCCAAACGACTGGACGATAGCCCAGACCATGCAGCCCGCCGAGCAGATCAGGATGGCCTGCAGCCCTTCGGCCACATTGACGCGCTCCATGACGTTGGCCATGCAATAGCCCAGGCCTACGCCGAGCAGACCGCCCACCCCGAACTGCACCAGCAGCCGCAGCGCCAGCGCCCCGGGCGACAGGCTGTTGGGTGCCGCAATCCATTCGATCAGGGTCAGCGTCAGGAAGATGGCCATCGGGTCGTTGATGCCCGATTCGATCTCGAGCACGCTGGCCACGCGCTCCTTGAGCCGGATGCCGCTGCCGTTGAGCAGCGAGAACACGGCGGCGGCATCGGTGGAGCCCACGATGGCGCCCAGCAGCAGCCCCAGCCGCCAGTCGATGCCGAACATCCAGGTCGCGAACAATCCCACCAGCACGGCGGTCAGCGCCACGCCCACGGTGGCCAGCGACAGCGACGGCCGCAGCGCCACCCGAAAGGTGGCAAAGCGCGTGCGCAGCCCGCCATCGAGCAGGATCACGGCCAGCGCGATATTGCCGACCAGGAAACTGAGCCAGGTATTGGCAAAGCGGATGCCGCCCGGGCCGTCCACGCCGGCGGCCATGCCCACGCCCAGGAAGACCAGCAGGAACGGCACCCCGAAGCGCGCCGAGAACACCCCGAGCAGAATGCCCAGCGTCATCACCAGCGCGCCAATCAGAATGGCGTGGTCGATCGCTTCCAAGCGGGCTCTCCTCTCGTCGTTTCTATGTCGTCTCTATGTCGTTCTTTTTCGGGGACGTCAGGCCATGCGAAAGCTTTCACTCCAGCTTTCGATCATAGGTGCCCGCAAGCCGCCGGTCTGTCGGTTTCCGTCCTGCCCAAGGCCATTCCCCTACGCCCTCAATCCGCGTATTCCCTGCACTTTTCCTTGCATCGTCAACGACTTACCGAAACCTTTCAGACGTCTGCGTAGGGACATACCCTGAGGTTGCCACTTTATGCAGACATATGAAAGCTGGCTGAAAGGATGCGCTTTTAACTTCCACCCTGCCGCGACCTGGGAGCCTTTGTCGCGAAGATTTCAAGCAGTCATATCGAGGAGAATCATTTTGCGCATACGTAGCCAAAAGGACTTTGCCTCCGGCCTGATGTTCATTCTGGTCGGTCTGAGCTTTTCCTTCGTCGCCCGTGGCTATTCCATGGGAACGGCCGCCAAGATGGGACCGGGATACTTCCCGTTCTGGCTCGGCATCGTGCTCGCCCTTCTGGGCGCGCTGGTCCTGTGGGGTTCGCTGTCTTCCAAGGCGGAAGAAGATCATCTGGCCCGCTGGGACCTGAAGATCCTGCTGTGGATCCTGGGTGCCGTGGTGCTGTTCGGCCTGCTGCTCAAGCCCCTGGGCATGGTGCTGTCGGTGGTGGTACTGGTGCTGGTTTCCTCGATGGCCAGTCACGAATTCAGCTGGAAGGGTGCCATCCTGAACGCGATCATCCTGGTCGTGATCAGCATGGGTGCCTTCGTGTACGGCATCAACCTGCAGATGCCGGTGTGGCCGGCCTTCCTGGCAAGCTAAGGAGACGAGCCTCATGGAACTGTTAGCCAACCTCGGACTGGGCTTTTCCACCGCCCTGTCCTTCCAGAACATCGCGTACGCCTTCCTGGGCTGCGTACTGGGTACGCTGATTGGCGTGCTGCCGGGCCTGGGCCCGCTGGCCACCATCGCAATGCTGCTGCCCGTGACCTACACGCTGCCCCCGGTGGCCGCGCTGATCATGCTGGCCGGTATCTACTACGGCGCCCAGTACGGTGGTTCCACCACCGCCATCCTGGTGAACCTGCCCGGTGAATCGTCGTCGGTGGTGACCACCATCGACGGCTACCAGATGGCGCGGCGCGGACGTGCCGGCGTGGCACTGGCCACGGCGGGTCTCGGTTCGTTCTTCGCCGGCTGCGTGGCCACGCTGATCCTGGCCGCTTTCGCGGCTCCGCTGTCGGAACTGGCGTTCAAGTTCGGCCCCGCCGAGTACTTCTCGCTGATGATCCTGGGCCTGATCGGCGCCGTGGTGCTGGCATCGGGTTCGCTGGTCAAGGCCATCTCGATGATCGTGCTGGGCCTGCTGCTGGGTCTGGTCGGTACCGACGTGAACTCGGGCGCCGCGCGCTTCTCGTTCGACGTGCCTGAACTGACCGACGGCCTGAACTTCGTGTCGGTGGCCATGGGTGTGTTCGGTTTCGCGGAAATCATCGCGAACCTGGAACAGAAGGAGGCCCGCGAGACCTTCACGGACCACGTGACGAACCTGTTCCCGACCAAGGAAGACTTCAAGCGCATGATTCCGGCTATCCTGCGCGGCACGGCGCTGGGTTCGATGCTGGGTATCCTGCCTGGCGGCGGTGCGGCACTGGCTTCGTTTGCAGCGTACTCGCTGGAAAAGAAGACGTCGAAGTATGCGCATGAGTTCGGCAAGGGCGCGATCGAAGGCGTGGCAGGTCCGGAATCGGCCAACAACGCCGCGGCACAGACGTCGTTCATTCCGCTGCTGACGCTCGGCATTCCGCCTAACGCCGTGATGGCGCTGATGGTGGGCGCGATGACGATCCACAACATCCAGCCGGGTCCGCAGGTGATGACCAGCAATCCGGCGCTGTTCTGGGGCCTGATCGCCTCGATGTGGCTCGGCAACCTGATCCTGATCATCCTGAACCTGCCGATGATCGGTATCTGGGTGAAGCTGCTGAAGGTGCCTTACCGCTACCTGTACCCGGCCATCCTGACGTTCTGCTGCATCGGCGTGTACTCGGTCCAGAACACCACGTTCGACGTGTTCCAGACCGCGGCATTCGGCGTGATCGGCTACCTGTTCATCAAGCTCAAGTGCGAACCGGCGCCGCTGCTGCTGGGCTTCGTGCTGGGACCGATGATGGAAGAAAACTTCCGCCGCTCGCTGCTGCTGTCGCGTGGTGACTTCAGCGTGTTCGTGACGCGTCCGCTGTCGATGGGCCTGCTGGTTGCCGCGGCAATCCTGGTGGCGATCGTGGCGATGCCGTCGATCAAGTCCAAGCGCGAAGAAGCGTTCCAGGAAGAATAAGAACGCTGTATCGCGATACAACGCAGTACAAAAAAGGGCGCCCTGGTGGCGCCCTTTTTTATTTGCCGCGCGGGCTCAGCCGCCAAACAGGTCCGCGCAGGCCGCGCGAATCGCCTCGGTCACGCGCACACGGCCGTGGTCGCGCCGCTCGAGCATGCCGATGGTGCGCACGGTGGGCTCGCCCCCTGCCCGCAATGGCAGGATGCGTAGCGCCTTGTCGTCGCGCCAGCGGGCACGCTTGAGCAGCGGCACCACCGTCACGCCCACTTCCTGGCGCACCAGCTCCACCAGCGCCTCGATCGAGTTCAGTTCCAGGTATTCGTTGGTGCGAAGGTGCGCGCGGCGCAGCGCGCGCTCCACCAGCGCGCCAGTGCGCTGGCTGCGGTCGAAGCGCAGGAACGGATTGGCGGCCAGCGCCTGCCGCGCATCGTCGCCCTGGCTGCCGCGCGCCGCAATGGCGACCAGCGGCTCGTCATAGAGCGGCGTCCAGTGCAGCGTGCCGGCCAGGCGCGCCGACCCCTCCACCACGAACGCGGCATCAAGCTCGCCGCTTTCCACCATCGCCGCCAGCTCGAACGACTTGGCGCCGATCAGCCGGACATCGAGCGCCGGATAGGTCCGCTTGAGGCCGGCCACCACATGGGACAGCCCGCCCATTACCGACACCACCGCGCCCACCGCGACCGCGCCCGCCATGTCCTGCGAGCCCGCCAGCGGCACACGCATGTCGTCGTAAAGCGACAGCAGACGGCGCGCCTGCGGCAACAGCGCCCGGCCGTCGGCATTGAGCACGGCCACGCGGCCGCTGCGGTCGAACAACTCGCGGCGCAGTTCTTCCTCCAGCGAGCGCATTTGCAGGCTGACGGCCGCCTGCGTAAGCGCCACCTGGCCGGCGGCCGCCGCGAATGACCCCTGTTCGGCCACGGCGACGAAGGTTTTCAGGAAGCGAATCGTGCTCATGTCTGGTGCAAGCTTTCAGGCAGCTTTCAGGAAAGTGGCTCACGCGGTGATCCACAAGATTTTCTTGTCAATCAAGCAAGGAATATTAACTTTCATTATGGACGCCAGCGCGGAATAATTTGAGCTTTCCTGCCGCAGTTCCACCGTTGTACCCATCCGCTTCCGGAGACGTATCAAAATGAAAAACTGGCTACGCCTTGCCGGCATTGGCCTTGCCACGAGCCTGACCCTTGCTGCCGCGCCGTCGCAGGCCGAAACCTATCCGGGCAAGCCGATCCGCCTGATCGTGCCGTTTCCGGCCAGCGGCGCCACCGACCTGCTGGCGCGCGCGATTGCGCAGAAGGTTGGCCAGAACATGGGCCAGCAGATCGTGGTGGACAACCGTCCCGGCGCGGGCGGCGCCATCGGCTCGGATATGGCCGCCAAGGCAGCGCCTGATGGCTACACGATCCTGATCGCCACCACCAGCACGCACTCGATCGGCCCGTACATCAATACGCACCTGCCGTACAACACCGAGACCGATTTCACGCCAATCGGCCAGGTAGCCACGGCCACCAACGTGCTGGTGGTGCCGAACCAGTTACCGGTGAAGAACGTCAAGGAACTGATCGACTACGCCAAGAAGCATCCGGGCGAGCTGAACTACGCGTCGAGCGGCAACGGCACCGTGGTGCACCTGACCGCCGAGGCCTTCAAGGCCCAGGCCGGCGTGTTCATCACCCACATCCCGTACCGTGGCACCGCGCTGGCCGTGCCCGACCTGATTTCGAACAAGGTGCAGGTACTGTTCGACAGCATCGTGTCCGGCATGCCGCACGTGAAGGACGGCAAGCTCAAGGCACTGGCTGTGACCAGCCTGAAGCGCTCGCCGCTGGCACCGGACCTGCCCACCGCCAGCGAGTCGGGCCTGCCCGGCTTCGAGTCCGATACGTGGTTCGGCATCTACGGCCCCAAGGGCCTGCCGCCCGAGATCGTGAGCCGCCTCAACACCGAGTTCAACAAGGCCATCCAGTCGCAGGACGTGAAGGACCGTCTGGCCAAGCTGGGCGCCGAACCGGTTGGCGGCACGCCGGCCCAGTTTGCCGCGATGGTCAAGAAAGACAGCGCGCGCTGGGGCAAACTGATCAAGGATCGGAAGATTCAGGTGGATTGATCGCCTGATTCAGGTTTGGCTCCCCTCTCCCGTAGGTGGGAGAGGGGCGAAATACCGAAACAGTGACTGATAAAGAGACAGCCATGCAGAACTTCAACTGGACCAACCCCTACCCCACCGTGCGCATTCCGCTGTTCGCGCGTAACGTGGTGTCCACCTCGCACCCGCTGGCCGCTCAGGCCGGCCTGCGCATGCTGCTCAAGGGCGGCAATGCCGTGGATGCGGCCATTGCCGCCGCCGCAGCGATCACGCTGGTGGAGCCGGTGTCGTGCGGTCTGGGCAGCGATGCCTTTGCGATCCTGTGGGATGGCAAGGAACTGCATGGCCTGAATTCGTCGGGCGTGGCGCCGGCGGCCTGGAGCACCGACTACTTCAAGAACAAGTACGGCACCGACGGCAATGGCCTGGCCAATCGTCCGATCCGGGGCTGGGATTCCGTGACCGTGCCGGGCGTGATCGCCGGCTGGGCGGCGCTGCACGAGCGCTTTGGCAAGCTGCCGTTCGAAGACCTGATGGAGCCCGCGATCGAGATCGCCGAGCGCGGCTACGCCGTGCCGCCGGTGGTGGCGCACAAGTGGGCCGCCGCCGTGCCGGACCTGAAGAGCCAGCCGGGCTTTGCCGACACGTTCATGCCCAATGGCCGCGCCCCGCACGTGGGCGAGAAGTTCGTGTTCAAGGACGCCGCCGACACGCTGCGCAAGATTGGCGCCACCAAGGGCCGGTCCTACTACGAAGGCGAGATCGCCGAGAAGATCGCCGCGTTCAGCAAGGAGTGCGGTGCCGCGATGTCGCTGGACGACCTGCGCAACTATCGTCCGGAATGGGTCAAGCCGATCAGCAAGTCGTACCGTGGCTACGACGTGCATGAAATTCCGCCGAACGGCCAGGGCATTGCCGCGCTGATGGCGCTGGGCATCCTGGACCAGTTCGACCTGGGTGCGCTGCCCGTGGATTCGGTCGATTCGCAGCACCTGCAGATCGAGGCGATGAAGCTGGCCTTTGCCGACCTGTATCGCTACGTGGCCGATCCACGCAGCATGGAAGTCACGCCCGAGCAGATGCTGGACGACGCCTACCTGAAGTCGCGCGCCAAGCTGATCGACATGCAGCGCGCCACGCACTTCAACTTCGGCATGCCGCGCACGGGTGGCACCATCTACCTGACCGCCGCCGACGAGAACGGCATGATGATCTCGTTCATCCAGTCGAACTACATGGGCTTCGGCTCGGGCGTGGTGGTGCCGGGCACCGGCATCAGCCTGCAGAACCGCGGCGTGGGCTTCTCGATGGATCCGAAGTCGGCCAACGTGGTGGAACCCGGCAAGCGTCCGTTCCATACGATCATTCCGGCGTTCCTGACCAAGGATGGCGCTCCTGTGATGAGCTTTGGCGTGATGGGCGGCGACATGCAGCCGCAAGGCCACCTGCAGACCGTGGTGCGCATGCTCGACTACAACCAGCAACCGCAGGCCGCATGCTGCGCGCCGCGCTGGAAGGTCAACCGCGACTTCACGCTGGACGTTGAAGGGACAATGGATCCGAACACCGTGGCCGGTCTCAAGGACCGTGGCCACAAGCTCAAGTCGGTGGAAGACCCCTACATGGACTTCGGCTCGGGCCAGTTCATCTGGCGCCTGTCGGACGATGCCGAGCAAGGCTACGTGGCCGCCAGCGACAGCCGTCGCGACGGCCAGGCCGTCGGCTTCTAAAGGATTGCGGCGATTGAAGCGCCGCAGGGCAATTGCTGAAGCCGTACCGCAGTAGTGTCGTACCGGATCAAGGTCGTACCGCAGTAGGAAGTAGGCAGTTCGAAGTAGGAAGTCCTGTAAGGCGCCATGGAGCAATCCATGGCGCCTTTTTTACTGCGCCCGTCAGTAGATCGGCAGGCCCAGGAACAGCTTGATCACCACCGCATTGACGATGTCGATGAAGAACGCGCCCACCATCGGCACGATCAGGAATGCCAGGTGCGACGGACCGAAGCGGTCAGTGATGGCCTGCATGTTGGCGATGGCGGTAGGCGTTGCGCCCAGGCCAAAGCCGCAGTGACCAGCCGCCAGTACGGCGGCGTCGTAGTTGCGGCCCATGACGCGGAACGTCACGAAGATCGCGAAGGCGGCCATGGCGGCGGTCTGCACCAGCAGGATCAGCAACATCGGCAGCGCCAGCGACGTCAGTTGCCAGAGCTTCAGGTTCATCAGCGCCATCGCCAGAAACATCGACAGGCTGACATTGCCAAGCACCGACAGCGCGCGGTCGAACACCGTGTACCAGCCAAGGACGGAGAGCACGTTGCGCAGGATCACGCCCACGAACAGCACCCAGACGAAGGTCGGCAGTGCCAGCGCGCTACCCTTGGCCATCTCGGACAGCGCATGGCCCGCGGTCAGGCAGACCAGGATCAGCGCCAGCGTTTCGATCAGCGCCGAAGCGGTGATCTGGCGCCCGGCCTGCGGACTCTCGAAGGTCAGCACCTGGTCGTCGGCCCCGAGACCGGGCTTGGCCACGTTGCGCAGCAGGTAGCGCACCACGGGGCCACCGATCAACCCGCCCAGCACCAGGCCGAACGTGGCGCAGGCCACGCCCAGTTCTGTGGCGTAGGACATGCCGAACTGTTCCACGAAGGTCGTGCCCCAGGCCGCGCTGGTTCCGTGCCCGCCGGACAGCGCAATCGACCCGGCCAGCAGGCCCGTGGCCGGATGCAGGCCCAGCGCACCGGCCAGACCGACACCAAAGCCGTTCTGGATCACCAGCAGGCCGGCCACCGCGATCAGGAAGATGCCAATCGATTTGCCGCCCTGCTTGAGGCTGGCCAGATTGGCGCTCAAGCCCAACGACGCGAAGAAGGCCAACATCAGCGGCGTCTGCGCGGAGGTATCGAAATTGACCTGGAAGTCTGCCGTGAAGCGGGCCAGCGCCAGGCACAGCGCCACGATCAGGCCCCCGACCACCGGTTCGGGAATATTGAAGGTGCGTAATGGCGGGGTGACTTTGAGCAGCTTGCGCCCGACCAGCAGCACCAGTGATGCCGCGACGAGCGTTTGGATGTTATTGAGTTCCAACATGGCCAGCGTCCAGAAAAAAACTGAATTCTTGGCGCCAGCAGCGATCTCGCCAATCGCCGTCCAACTAAAAGCGATAAGCGCAACTGTCCTGCCGCACATGCATGAAACTGTGCATGGCGTCCGGGTGCCGCATCCGTACACTGGCCATTCCTCTTTTCCATATCCAGCGGCACGACCATGGCCACCTACGCATACCGAATCGTCAACGTCTTCGCCGAATCCACATTCGGCGGCAACCCGCTTTGCGTGTTCGAGGATGCGCGCGGCATCGACGACGTCACCATGCAGGCCCTGGCCCTGCAGTTCAACCTGTCCGAGACCACCTTCATTCTCCCGTCCGACAACGCCACCGCCGCCGTGCGCATCTTCACGACGGGCTATGAGATGCGCTTTGCCGGCCATCCCACGCTGGGCACCGCGCATGTGGTGCGCGACCTGGCAAAGACCGGCGATGCGCTGACGCTGGAATTCAAGGCCGGCGTGGTGCCCGTGACGGCCATCGACGATCGCTGGACGCTGACGGCCCCGCACCGGGGCGCGGCGAAGACCACACCGGCTGGCGTGCCCGATGCCGAGATGGCGTCGCTGCTGGGCCTGCAAGCGGACGATCTGGCTGGCGCGCCGATCTGGGTGGATACCGGCGCGGACCAGTTGCTGGTGCCCGTGAAGACGCCCGACGCCGTGCGCCGCGCGCAACCGGACAGCAGCCGCCTGGAGCACTGGCCGCAAAGCAGCCTCGGCCGCAAGACAGCCTATGTATTTGCGTTCGATCCGGAGCAGCCGGGCAAGGTGCTGGCGCGCTACTTCTTCACCAAGCTGGGGGGCGGTGTAGCCGAGGACCCCGGCACGGGCTCGGCCTGCGCCAACCTGGGCGGCTGGCTGCTGGCCACCGGGCACGCGCTGCCGGCCCAGTATGAAGTCGACCAGGGTGAATTCGTCGATCGCCGCTGCCGCCTGGACCTGGCCGTGACCGCCGAAGGCGAGATCCGCGTCGGCGGGCGTGTCATCGAGCTGGGCCGTGGCACGGTGACGATCTAACCGTCCGTTAGGTCGTCACCAGGGCGATGCGTCATACTGGCGCCCTCGCCCCATCGTGTCCTCTTTCGTGAGCCGCCTCATGCCTTCGCACGCTATCGCCACGCTGGCCGAACTGGAAACCCTCTACGCCGAGCCGGGCGCCGCCTCGCTGGCCAAGGAGGTCGACTACCTGCACCCGCACTACCGCGCGTTCGTGGAGGCGTCTCCGTTCTGCCTGCTGTCGACAATGAACGACAAGGGCGGCGACTGTTCGCCGCGTGGCGACGCGCCGGGGTTCGTGCAGGTGCTCGATGAACGCATACTGCTGCTGCCCGACCGGCGCGGCAACAATCGCATCGACAGCCTGCGCAACATCGTGGCCGATCCGCGCGTGGGCCTGCTGTTCCTGGTGCCCGGCGTCAACGAGACAGTGCGCGTGAGCGGCACGGCAACCGTTTCCACCGACCCCGACCTTCTCGCGCGCTGCGTGGTGCAGGGCAAGGCGCCCACCACCGTGCTCGTGGTTCACATCGAATCGGTGTTCTTCCAGTGCGGCCGCGCGCTGCTGCGCTCGGGCCTGTGGTCGGCCGATGCGCAGATTTCGCGCGATGCCCTGCCGAGCACCGGCACCATCCTGGCCACGCTGAGCCAGGATGCGATTGACGGCGTGGCCTACGACCGCGAGTTGCCCGACCGCCAGCGCACCACGCTGTACTAACTCGGCATCAGCGCCAGATCAGCGCGGCAGCCACTCGGCCGCGTGCGTGCCCAGCGGCACCGACGGCAGCGTCCAGTGCGCGGGCGTCTCCGACAGCTTCGCCGCGTGGCGCACCACGGTCAGTTCGCCGAAGCCCGACTCCTCCACTTCAAGCAGATCCGACACTTCGTCGATGTGCTGGTCGGGCGTGCCCATGCCGTCGGGCACGCGCCCCAGGCTGCGCAGCCACTGGCCCACCTGCGCCAGCGATACGCGCACGTGCCAGCTACCGCCTTCCACCGCACGGCGATGCAGCGCGACCATCGCCCCGAACGCCAGCAGGTATCCGCTGGCATGGTCCAGCACCTGCGCCGGCAGCGGCCTCGGTTCCGCACTGCCGGCCGCCTCGGTCTCGTCGGCGTTGATGCCAGTGGCCGACTGCACCAGCGAATCGAAGCCGCGCTTGCCCGACCACGGCCCCACATGGCCATAGGCGGACAACGACACGTAGACGATGCCGGGCCGGGCCCGCGCCGCCGCTTCCGGGCCAACGCCCAGATCCGACAGCCCGTTCGGCCGATATCCCTGCACCACGACGTCGGCGCCGTGGATCAGCTTGTGCACGGTGCGCTTGTCGTCCGGATCGCGCAGGTCCAGCTGGCATGACCGCTTGCCGCGGCCCGTGTCGATGACCAGCGACGGCATGGACGGCAGGTGCGCGGCAGTCACCAGCAACACGTCGGCGCCATGGGCAGCCAGCGTGCGGCCGGCCACCGGGCCGGCGATGATGCGCGTGAAATCGAGCACCCGGACGCCGCTCAGCGGCCGGGCATCGACGTTGATCTCGGCATGCGGCGCCAGTGCCGGCAACGGCTGGGGCGGCGCGTCGCCGATCTTCTCGATGATCACCGGCGGCAGGCCGTGCAGCGCCTGCGCCTGTGGATGCCGCTGCCATTCGTCGAACGTCCGCATTGCCGCAACCACCATCCCGGCGTCCGACGCGGCCGTCTCGAAGTCCTCGGCCTTCCATTTCGCCAGAGCAGCCCGTACCGCGTCCTTGTCATGCGCGCAGTTCAGGATGCGCAGCACGCCGTCGCGGTGGTGTGGAAAATTCGTATGCAGCCGCACCCAGCGGCCGTCGCCAGTCGGATACACGCCGGCGATCTTCTCCCAGAGCTCGGGCGCCGGGCCGCCATTGACGCGCAGGTAGCGCTCGCTGCGGAACTCGGCCAGTGCATGGCGCATGTCCACCGACACCGTCTGCCAGCGGCCTGTGCGCTGTGCCCAGAGCGCGGCCGCCGCCAGCGCCGACGCGCCCAGGCTGGCCTGCGCTGCCGTGCCGACGGCAAAACTCGACGGCAGGACGGGATCCGCGCCCGTCATGGCAATGCGGGACAGCGCCTCGGGCGGCATCGCGGCGTCGCGCCACAACGCGGCCAGCACGTCGGCGGGCGCCTGGTGGGGTTGGCTGGGGCTATCCGTGAAACCGGTGGACGAACCTGCGGCGGAACTGGCGGCATTCATGGCGTGTTTTCCTGCGGCGGGAAAGTGAGCGGCATGCGACGATAGCGGCGCATAGACCCTGTGCGGCACCCAGTCCGGCAAGTGGTACCGTGCCGTGGATTTTGCACCACTTCGGGTCGCCGCGCTGTGAGACGATTCGTAAATTCGCCAGCTAGCGCCGGGTCCCCGCGCAGGCACGGTAAAATCGCCCCAAACCCCAAGGAACATCAGGATCGCGGCCGGGTCAATCCAGACTCGACCGGTCCACCAGTTATCGGCCGCACGTGATGCGGCGCCAACATGAGCCACGACAACAAGCCTACCGACACGCCCGCCGCCTCCAACTTCCTGCGCAGCATCATCGACCAGGACCTTTCCGCCGGCACCTACGCCGGCCGCGCGGACAAGCAGGGCGAGCCGCTGCCGACCGTCATCACGCGCTTTCCGCCGGAGCCCAACGGCTACCTGCACATTGGCCACGCCAAGAGCATCTGCGTGAACTTTGGCCTGGCGCGCGACTACGCCGGGCGCTGCCACCTGCGCTTCGACGACACGAATCCGGTCAAGGAAGACACCGAATACGTCGATTCCATCATCGACGCGGTGCACTGGCTCGGTTTCTCGTGGGACGGCAAGCAGCCCGGCGCTGAACCGCACCTGTACTACGCGAGCGACTACTTCGACCGCCTGTACCAGTTTGCCGAAACGCTGATCGAGCGTGGCGTGGCCTATGTAGACAGCCAGAGCGCCGAGCAGATCGCCGCCAATCGCGGCAATTTCGGCGAGCCCGGCAAGCCGTCGCCGTTCCGCGACCGCACCGTCGCCGAGAACCTGCAACTGTTCCGCGACATGCGTGACGGCAAGTACGGTGACGGCGAGCACGTGCTGCGCGCGAAGATCGACATGACCGCGCCGAACATCGTGCTGCGCGACCCGGTGCTCTACCGCATCCGCCACGCCCATCACCACCGTACCGGCGACAAGTGGTGCATCTACCCGATGTACGACTTCACGCATTGCATCTCGGACGCGATCGAGAACATCACGCATTCGCTGTGCACGCTCGAATTCGAGAACAACCGCCCGCTCTACGACTGGGTGCTGGAACACCTGCGCGATGCCGGCGTCTTTGCCAGCCCGCTGCCGCACCAGTACGAATTCGCGCGCCTGAACCTGACCTACGCGATCACCAGCAAGCGCAAGCTCAAGCAGCTGGTGGACGAAAAGCGCGTGGACGGCTGGGACGATCCGCGCATGCCCACCATCGTCGGCATCCGCCGCCGGGGCTACACGCCGGAATCGGTCCAGTTGTTCTGCGACCGCGTGGGCGTGTCCAAGGCCGATAGCTGGATCGACATGAGCACGCTGGAAGGCGCCGTGCGCGATGACCTCGATGCCAAGGCACCGCGCAGCGTGGCCGTGCTGGACCCGGTCAAGCTGATCCTGGACAACTACCCCGAAGGCCAGAGCGAGGAATGCTCGGCACCGGTGCACCCGAAGCTGCCCGACATGGGCCGCCGCGTGTTCCCGCTGTCGCGCGAGCTGTGGATCGAGCGCGAGGACTTCAACGAGAACCCGCCGAAGGGCTACTTCCGCCTGTTCCCGGGCAACAAGGTGCGCCTGCGCTACGGCTACGTGATCGAATGCACGGGCGTGGACAAGGATGCCGACGGCAACGTCGTCGCCGTGCGCGCCAACTACCTGCCGGAAACCAAGAGCGGCACGCCGGGCGCGGACAGCGTCAAGGTCAAGGGCAATATCCACTGGGTCAGCGTGGCACATGCCTGCGAAGCCGAGGTTCGCCTGTACGACCGCCTGTTCAACGAC
Organism: Cupriavidus pauculus; assembly: GCF_022179805.1. Lineage (GTDB taxonomy): Bacteria > Pseudomonadota > Gammaproteobacteria > Burkholderiales > Burkholderiaceae > Cupriavidus > Cupriavidus pauculus_E. The sequence goes on from NZ_BPUO01000008.1 coordinate 337,326, forward strand.
CCGAACCCCGATGCCGGCGGCAAGAACTTCCTCGATGCGCTGAATCCGGATTCCAAGAAGGTGGTGACCGCCTATCTGGAACCGGGCCTGCGCGATGCCAAGGCGGAAGACCGCTACCAGTTCGAGCGCCATGGTTACTTCGTGGCGGACCGTACCGATTCGAAGCCGGGCAAGCCCGTCTTCAATCGCACGGTCGGCCTGAAGGACAGCTGGGGTAAGTGACATGACGCAGACCATCACGTTTCCGCTCGAAGGCGAGTTCATCGCCCTGAACGACCTGCTCAAGGTGGCTGGTGTCTGCGAAAGCGGCGGTGCCGGCAAGGCGCTGGTTGCCGCAGGCGAGGTCTCGGTGGATGGTGCGACGGAGTCGCGCAAGACCGCCAAGATCCGCGCCGGCCAGGTAGTTGGCGTGGGCGGCACCGGCGGCATCCGCATCAAGGTAGTGGCTGGCTGATTCTGCGCAGGGGCGATCCTGCCCCGCGCAGCCGTTTCAGAGGGTGGCAGCCAATGCCGCCCTCGCACCGAAGCACGCAAGGAGTATTCATGCCGATCGCTTTCTGGTGTGTGTTGCTGGCAGGCCTGATGCCAGTGCTGACTGTCTCCATCGCCAAGGCCGGCAGCCGCGCCGGCGGCTTCGACAACCACGACCCCCGGGCGTGGCTGGAGCGGCAAAGCGGCCGCGCCCGGCGCGCCGACATGGCGCACCGCAATCACTTCGAGGCTTTCCCGTTCTTTGCAGCCGCCGTGTTCACGGCCACGCTGCTGGCCGCGCCCCAGGCACGCATCAACGAGTTGTCGATGGTGTTCATCGTCGTCAGGATCCTCTACACGATCTGCTACCTGACCGACCGCGCCACGCTGCGCACGCTCTGCTGGACCATCGGCTATCTGACCGTCATCGGCATCTTCCTGCTGCCCGTCTTTGTCCACTGAAAGGGGTGCCATGCCCGCCCACCGCTGTTCCCCGGCCGCCGCGCTGGTGCTCGTGTTCGCCTTGCTGGGTGCCGTCCCGGCCCAGGCGGCGCCGACCAACTACACGGTCGATCCCACGCATACGAGCGTCTATTTCGGCGTCAGCCACTTCGATCGCACGACCGTGCACGGGCGCTTTGGCAAGATTGACGGGCGGATCGTCTACGACCCTGCGACCGGCGCCGGATCGGTCGACTTCACCGTGGATACCGATTCGGTCGACAGCGGCAACCGGAGCCTCGATGGGGTGCTGCGGTCGGCCCAGTTCTTCGACAGCCAGAATTTTTCCTTCGCCCGATTCCAGGCCAACCGATTTGTGACGGACGGGGGGCGGCTGGTGGCCATCGAGGGATCGTTCACGCTGCACGGCGTGACGCAACCGCTCAGGCTCGAAGCCGACCGCTTCAGTTGCGGGCAGACCGTGTTGTTCGGCATCCACCGGGATGTCTGTGGCGGTGACTTTCACGCCACCTTCGCCCGGAGCGCCTTCGGCATGACGCGCTTTCTGCCCGATGTAGGCGATACCGTCACTTTGCAGATTTCCGTCGAAGCAGCGCCGGCTGGCCCGGCACAGTAGTGCGCAAAAGCACGAAGCTGGCGCGCGATGACGACCCCGCGTCACCTTTATCGACAAAATCTTCAGTAAAATCAGCGCCTTGCCTATTCCCATCCTGCCGCGTTTCGCCTAAGCGTACCGGCCAGACGCGAGTCAAGATGAGCCTGATTTCTCCAAACGACGTCGTTTCGGCGGCGCTGGCTGCTGCTGGTGCCTGCCTGGCGTGCAGCATCCCCACCGATTTCCTGCGCCGCTTTCCGCTGTGGGCGTTCAAGACCTACGGCCGTGGCGCCCTGCTGCTGCCGTTGCTGGCCGGCATGGTCGGCGTGCTGCTGACGCGCGCGGCGCTGGCCGGCCAGATCAACAGCAACGGCGGCCTGGCGCTGGTTGCCGCGGCCGCTTTCCTGGGCCTGGTGGTGGCATCGGCGCTGCTGCGCTTCTGGCTCGGCGATTACCGCAAGCCCTGAGCGTCGGAGCGCGCCGGCACACATACCGGCGCCGGTTTTCCATCGCGCCGGCACGCGGATCACGTATGATTCGGCCTTTCGCGTGCCAGGCACGGTTGCCCGCACGCGCCGCATTCCCGATTCCATGGCGCTCAAATCAACGATCTTCAAGGCCGAACTGTCCGTCTCGGACATGGACCGGCCGTACTACGGCAGTCACATGCTGACCATCGCGCAGCACCCGTCCGAAAACGACGCGCGCATGATGGTGCGACTGCTCGCCTTTGCCTGCGAAGCCAGTGAAACGCTGGCGTTCACGCGCGGCCTCGACGAACCTGACGAACCCGACCTCTGGGACAAGACGCTGACCGGCGACATCGAGCACTGGGTCGAACTGGGCCAGCCCGACGAAGCCCGCCTGAAGCGCGCCGCCGCGCGCGCCGACCGCGTCACCGTCTATACCTATCAGAGCGCCAGCGCGCGCGAATGGTGGAAGGGCATGTCCGGCAAGGCCAGCAAGCTGCGCAACGTGACCGTCTACAATGTGCCGTCCGAAGCCGTGGATGCGCTGGCGCAGATGGCCCAGCGCGCCATGCGCCTGTCCGTGACCATCCAGGACGGCGACATCTGGGTCAGCGACGACGACCATAACGTGCAACTGACCCGCGACGTGCTCCAGCGCGCCGACGGCTAGTCACATCCGCCGCCGCGCACATTTACAGCCACACAGAAAAAGGAAGACTGCGATGCAAACCACTCCCTCCGGCCTGCAGTACGAAGACACCGTCGTTGGCTCGGGCGCCGAAGCCACCGCCGGCACGCACGTGACCGTGCACTACACGGGCTGGCTGTACGAGAACGGCCAGGCAGGCCGCAAGTTCGATTCGAGCAAGGATCGCAACGATCCGTTCGTCTTCCCGCTGGGCGCCGGCCACGTGATCCGCGGCTGGGACGAAGGCGTGCAAGGCATGAAGGTTGGCGGCACGCGCCGCCTGGTGATCCCGGCTGACCTGGGCTACGGCGCACGCGGCGCCGGCGGCGTGATTCCGCCGAACGCCACGCTGCTGTTCGAAGTGGAACTGCTGTCGGTCTGAGCCCAGCTCGATCACAAAATAAAAAACGGACGCCCTGGCGTCCGTTTTTTTATTGCCTGTCCCGCGCTCAGAAGCCGATGGCGGCGTTGCCGACGTCGATCCGAACCTTGTCGCGGTCCAGCAGGCGGCCGGCGTGGCGGGCGAAGTCCTGCGCCCATTCCGCGTTGGCAAAGCGGTTCTCGCCCGAGAACTTGGCCACGTTAAGGATCTTGTCGATCACAAGCACCTTGCCAACCGGGCTCGATGCCTGGCAGTCGAGTTCGGCATATTCGCGATCGAACCAGCGCCAGGCGGCGTCCTCGGTCACTGCCGCGAGCTCATTGTCTCCAATCGTGAATTCAAATTCCTTGCCGCTGCCAAACACCACGGTCAGGGTATGCGCCATGTCCGGTTCTCCGAGGATCGCCCAAGGTTGAGCGAAGGTTGCTTCCAGATTGCTTCCGTTAGGGCCCCTATTGTAGTGACTTGGCGCCCGGTCGGGCCAACCGGCACGACGCCAGCCGGTGCCCCAACCGTTGCCTGCTGCACACACCTTCCATTCAATCTGTGGTTTGCTTGCGACGTGTCAATGCGCTTTGGATTATTCTCTTAGCCATGGCCATTACAAGACAGGACCTCGAAGCGAACAGGCTGCGCACGACGTTGTGCAGTTCACCGGTCGCGTCGTCTCTGTTGCCCGAAGCCGACGTGGAGCGTTCGCTCTGCCAGACCCTGGCCTGCCGTCCCGACAGCACCGGCCTCGATGGCGACGTCTGGGTGTTCGGCTACGGCTCGCTCATCTGGAATCCGATGGTGGTGCACACCGAAAGTCGCCTGGCGACGGTGCACGGCTATCACCGCGGCTTCTATCTCTATTCCAAGATCAATCGCGGCACCTGGGACAACCCCGGGCTCGTACTCGGGCTGGACCGGGGCGGCAGCTGCACGGGCATGGTCTTCCGCATCCCGCGCCATGTCGTGGAACAGGAATTCCGCGTGCTGTGGCGCCGCGAGATGATGACGGGCGCCTACCACCCGCGCTGGCTGCGCGTGAAGCTGGACGCCACGCCCGACGCCCCCGAACAGCGGGCACTCGCTTTCGTGATGAACCGTGCGCATGCGGGCTATGCGGGCCGGCTGCCCGATGCGCGCGTGGTGGCCTGCCTGCGCCACGCCTGTGGCCTGTACGGCCCGGCGCGCGAGTATCTGCAGCAGACCCTGCTGGGGCTGGCCACGCATGGCGTCGACGATCCCTACCTGGGCCGCCTGTGGCGCCAGTTGCAGGAAAGCGATGCGGCCGAGGCCACGGGCGACGCCTGCGCCGTGGCCATGCCGGTGGCGACGTCGGCGTCGGTGGCCACGTGCCCCGATGACGCCGTGGCAGCCACCGTCCATCCACACGAAACCGTCTGACCGAAGCCACCGCCGATCATCATGACGCGCTCCCAGATACGTCCCCGCCGCCAGGCACTGGCCGAAATGCTCGGGTTGATGGGGTTGTTGATGGGAGGCGGCCTGCTGGCCGGCCAGGGCGGCCAGACGCTGGCGCGTTCGATCGGTGGCATGCGCGACGCCTCGGCCCCTACGCCGGCGCCGCGCCCCTACACACCCACGACGCCGTCACGCATCGACGGCGGCTCCGCGCTCGACCAGAACCTGATCACGGCCGCCAGCATCGGTGACCTCGACCTGGTGAACCGGCTGGTCAAGGCCGGGGCCTCGCTGCACGCCACCGACGAGCGTGGCCGCTCGGCGCTGCTGGCAGCCGTGTATAACCGCCGCGGCGACGTGGCACGCGCGCTGATCATGGCCGGCGCCGATGTGAACCAGAAGGATGGGGAATCGAACAGCGCGTTCCTGCTGGCGTCGGCTACCAACCAGCTCGAAGTCGTGCGGCACACGCTGTCGCATGGCGCCGATGTGCGCAGCACAGACCGCTATGACGGCACGGCGCTGATTGCCGCCAGCCAGCACGGCAACGTGGAAGTGGTGAAGCTGCTGCTGAAGGCCGGCGTGCCGGTGGATCGCGTCAACCAGCTCGGCTGGACCGCGCTGCTGGAAGCGATCATCCTGGGCGACGGCAGCCCGCGCTATGAAGAGGTGGTGCAATTGCTGCTGGACGCCGGCGCCGACGCCAACCTGGCAGACCGCGAAGGCATCACGCCGTCACGGCATGCGCGCGAGCGCGGCTATAAGACGATAGTCAAAATTCTGATGCGCGCCAGGGGGCACTGACCCCCTGGCGCCGCACCCGCCGTTCGTCAGGCCGCAGTGGCTTGCTTGGCGTTCTCGGATTCCTGCAGCTGGCGCCACATCACCTTGCCCGTGCCCGACTTGGGCAGCGCATCGACAAATTCCACCACGCGCGGGTACTTGTAGGCGGCCATGTTTTCCTTGGCCCACTCGATGATGTCCTCGGGCGTGGTCTTGCCCTTGGCATCGGCGCGCAGCACCACCACCGCCTTCACCGTCTCGCCGCGATACGTGTCGCGCGTGCCGATGATGCAGGCCTCCTGCACGGCCGGATGCTTGTAGAGCAGGTTCTCCACCTCGGCCGGCCACACCTTGAAGCCCGACGCATTGATCATGCGCTTGAGGCGGTCAGTGATGAAGTAGTAGCCCTCCTCGTCCATGCGGCCCAGGTCGCCGGTACGGAAATAGGTGTGGCCTTCAAACTCGATGAACGCGTCGCGCGTGGCGTCTTCCTTGCCCCAGTAGCCCTTGAACACCTGCGGCCCGCGCACGATGATCTCGCCCACTTCATTGGGCGGCAGTTCCTGCAGCGTCACCGGGTCAACCACGCGCGCGTCGGTGTTGAACGTCGGCACGCCCAGGCATTGCAGCTTGGCCCGGTCGGTCGGATTGCTGTGGGTCGGCGCCATGGTCTCGGACAGGCCATAGCCTTCCAGGTAGCTCAGGCCGAACTGCGTCTTCAGGCGCTCGGCCACCGCCTGCGGCATGGCCGCGCCGCCGCCGCCGATGTAGCGCAGGCTGGTGACGTCGAACGATGCCAGGTTCGGGCTGCCCAGGAAGTCAATGACCATGGTCGGGATGTTGGTCCAGTGCGTGACCTGGTAGCGCGAGATCAGGCGTCCGGCCACTTCGCGGTCCCAGCGCGGCAGCATCACCACGGTGGCGCCCGTGTAGATCGGGCCGTTCATGCCGTACTGCATGCCGGTCACGTGGAACAGCGGCAGCACCGACAGGATCACCGATTCCGAGCCGCTGCCCGACCACGTGGCCCCGCCGATCACGTTGTGCATGACCGAGCGATGGGTGTGGATGCAGCCCTTCGGGAAGCCCGTGGTGCCCGACGTGTACGGCATCACGGCCATGTCGTCGGGGCCAGCGGTATGCGGCCCCGGCTGCAGCCCGGCGCCCAGCGCCTCGGCCCACGGCGTGGCGTTGCCCGGCAGCGGATGCTGCGCGGTGAGCCAGGCCGGCGGGGCGTCCTCGGGAAATTCGTGGACCGGCGGCAGTGCGTCGGCGTATTGCGTCACCAGCAGATGCTGCAGACGCGATTCGGCCGGCAGCTCGCCATCGGCCTGCATCGCGCCGGCGGCCAGGTCTGCCGTGCAGATGGCCACGCGAGCGCCCGCATCGGTGACGTAGTGCTTGAATTCCTCGGCGCGGTTCATCGGATTGACCGGCACCACCACCGCATCAGCGCGCAGGATGGCGTAGTAGCTGACGATGAACTGCGGGCAGTTCTGCATGTACAGCAGCACGCGGTCGCCCTTCTTCACGCCCGCCTTCTGCTGCAGCCAGCCCGCCAGCGCGGTGGCCTGGGCTTCGAGCTCACGGAACGTGACGGCATTGCCGAAATAGCGAATGGCTGCCTTGTCCGCGAAGCGGCGCGCCGACACTTCGAGGTTGTACCAGAGCGAGGTCTCTGGCAGCACGATTTCGGTCGGCACTCGCTTGGGCCAAAACTGGAAATGCGGGCGCGCGGGCTTGGTGGTCATGGTGTCTCCTGCGGACGGTCTTCAAAGGACCAGATTCTGGAAAGCGCTGGATTCGCGGGTTGGCCCGCGTAGTGGTCAGGCAATATAACTGAACGACCGTTCTATTTTCAACCGGAGGTTTTCCCGCCCATCGCAGGGGGGGCCCGGACGCGGCTGGTTGCAAATTGGGACTTCGCCCTCACAATAGGTCATTCCGGCCACTACGCTGGTCATCCCGCTGGTCATCCACTGGTCATCCGCTGGTCATTCAATTCCGAGGTGCAGAACATGAGCGACGTTACCCTTCAGAACTTCGAGGCCGAAGTCATCAACAGTCCCGTACCCGTCCTGGTGGATTTCTGGGCGCCCTGGTGCGGGCCGTGCCGCACGCTGGGGCCGATGCTGGAAAAGCTGGAAGCCGAGGACGGTGGCACGTGGAAGCTCGTCAAGGTCAACGTCGACGAGAACCAGGAGCTGGCCGCCCACTTCGGCGTGCGCAGCATTCCCCACGTGGTGGCTATTGCCGGGGGACAGGCCGTCAACCAGTTCATCGGTGTGCTGCCTGAGTCGCAACTGCGCGATTTCATCGCCACGCTGGGCCCCACCGATGGCGAGGTGGCCGTATTGAACGCCCGTGAACTGGCCGCCGCTGGTGACCACGACGGTGCGCGGGCAGCCTGGCAAGCGGCGCTGGAACTCGATCCGGAAAACGATGAGGAACGGCTGGCGTATATCAGCTTCCTGCTCGACGGCGACCTGATCGACGCAGCGGAAGCCGAGTTTGGCCGCCTGACGCCGCGCGCACCGCAGGAAGACGCCTACGCGCCGCTGCGCACGCGCCTGGACGCGATGAAGGGCCTGGACGCGCTGCCCGATGGCGCCGAGCTGAAGGCCCAGGTGGAGGCCGATCCGGCCAATGTGGCCGTGCGACTGGACCTGGCCAAGGTGCTGATCGCGCGCCGCGAATACGAACCGGCGCTGGTGCAGTTGATGGAGATCGTGCGCCGCGATCGCGGCTTTGAAGACGACATCGGTCGCAAGACCATGCTGTCGGTATTCGAGTTGATGGCGGATTCGCCAGAAGTGGTGTCGAAATGGCGCCGGCAACTCAGCACGGCGCTGAACTGACCCGCGCATGGCGGCGGGATGTGCCCGCCGCCGCCAGGCATCAGGTATCAGGCAGCGGGTGCTTCGACCAGCGAGAACCCGTTGGCCTTCATGTGTTCGACCATCATCGCGTCCATCGACTTCACGTGATTGTCGAACCAGCCTGACAGTTCATCGACGAGGCGGCGGCCCAGCGACAGTCCGCCCTTGCCCGGCCCCTCCGGATCTTCCATTTCCTGCGCGATCTTGTCGCGCACGGCCTGCACCACCTGCAACACACCCTTGTGCTCGTTGGTATGGCAGAAGCGCGGCCCGAACTGCATCGCCTCCATCCACTGCTCTTCCTGCTCGAAATGATGGCGCGTGTGGTCGATCCACGCGTCGTACGCGGCCAGGAAGTTCGCGTCGTCGGCCTTTGCCACCACGTCCAGCAATTGCAGGAACTCTGCATGCGTGGCATCGGTGACGGGCTCGTCCAGGCGAAGTTCGTCGGGCAAGCCTTCCGAGGAAAGACCTTCGTAGGGGTTCCGTGCAGCAGACATGGATCTGGAAGTTTTTCTTTGAGATAAGCGGCAAGGATACCGATTTCACGACAGGTCGATCTGATTTTCCGCAAAGAACGGTATGCTTTGACGCTCATGCCTTCAGCAGAGCCTGCCATGCCCCGACTGATTTTCTTCTGCGGCCACGCCGGCACCGGCAAAACCACACTTGCGCACCGGCTGATCGGGCCGCTGATGCAGGCCACCGGCGAACCGTTCTGCCTGCTCGACAAGGACACGCTCTACGGCCGCTACAGTGCCGCCGCCATGCGGGCCATCACTGGCGACCCCAACGACCGCGACAGCCCCGCCTATCTGGACAACCTGCGCGATCCCGAATACGAGGGCTTGCTGGACACCGCGCGCGAGAACCTGATGCTGGGCATCAGCGTGATCGTCATCGGCCCGCTGTCGCGTGAAATCCGCGCGCACCTGCTGACCGATCCGCACTGGCTGAATGTACCGGCGGGCACCAGCACGCAGATCCTCTGGGTTCATCTTCCCGAGGACGAGGCGCACGCGCGCATCATCGCGCGCGGCAATCCCAACGATGCGTACAAGCTCACCCACTGGGACGCCTACCGTGCGCGCCGTTTCGTGCCGGACCCGGCCGACTATCCCGAGCTGATCTTCTTCGACAACCGGGCGCCCGACGATGCCGCCATCGACGGCCTGCTGCGCAAGCTGGCGGGCTAACCCCGGCCGCTGACCTCAGCCCGCCGCGAGCGCGCTGATCACGGCCGACGCGGCCACGAAGCCGAACACTGCCGTCACGGCCACCGACGAGCCAAACCCGGCACACGCCAGACCCTGCGGACCGGGACGCGGCGCGGGCGGGATCTCGTCGATCTCGCACGCCTGCTGCTCGGGCTCGGGGTAGCGCAGCGGTTCGTCGGAATACACGGCCTGGATGCCGAACTTCTTCTTCGGGTCGCGCGGAAAGCCAAACTGCCGGCGCAGGTTGCCGCGCACCTTGGCCAGCAGCGGGTCCTGGATCGTGCGGGCCAGGTCCTCGATGCGCACGCGCGTCGGGTCGAGCTGCCCGCCCGCGCCGCCGCACGTGATGACGTTGACGCCCGCACCGCGCGCCCAGCCCAGGATCGCGGTCTTGACCTTGACGGCGTCGATGGCATCGATCACGTAGTCGAAGCCGGACAGCATGCCGGCCACGTTCTCCTCGGTCACGAAGTCGTCAACGGCCGTCACCACGCAGCGCGGGTTGATGTCGCCGATCCGCTCGGCCATGGCGTCGACCTTGGCGCGGCCATAGGCGTCGCCCAGCGCATGGATCTGCCGGTTGGTATTCGATGCCGCGATGTGATCGAGGTCGATCAATGTGATGTGGCCCACCGCATTGCGTGCCAGCGCCTCGGCCGCCCAGCTACCCACGCCGCCGATACCGATCACGCACACGTTGGCGGCCTCCAGCCGGGCCAGGCCGTGTGCGCCATAGAGACGGGCCACGCCGCCAAAGCGGCGATGGTAGTCGTCGTCGGCGGGGCTTTCGTGAGACAGCGGTGCGGGCAGGTCCTGCTCTGCCAGGGGCATGGGCGTGGTGGTCATGGTGGATTTCTGGAAACTGCCGGCATTCTATGCCAGCGGCCGGCATCCTTCAGGACGGAAAAATAGGTTTCACGACGACCGCAATGTCAGCCGGAGGCCGACAACGGCACGCCGCTGCCATTTCTACAATACCAATGCAGTGGTCGATCCGCCGCACGGCCGCCAACAGGAGTTCACCCCTCATGCCCGCCTCGCGTCGCCAGAAAGTCGTCTTCTGGAGCGTGTTCACGCCACTGGCGCTGATCGCGCTACTTGTCATCCTCATCCTGACCTTCGATTGGAACCGGCTCAAGCCGTGGCTCAACGACAAGGTGTCGGAATCCATTGGCCGCCCGTTCGCCATCAACGGCGACCTGACGGTCACATGGAAAAAAGCCCAGGGCGAAAGGGGCTGGCGTACGTTCGTGCCCTGGCCGCGCCTGTCCGCCAAGGACATCACGGTGGGCAACCCCGACTGGGCCAAGGCGCCCAACATGGGTTCGATCCGCGAACTGATCTTCATCCTGCGTCCGCTGCCGCTGCTGGCCCACGAGATCAGCGTGCCCACCATCGTCGTCGACAGCCCGGCCGTGTGGCTCGAACGGCTGGCCGACAAGCGCAACAACTGGACTTTCGACATGGGCGAAAAGACCGACTCGGGCCAGTCGAAATGGCATCTCGATGTGGGCGAGGTGGTGCTTCAGCGCGGCAACCTGTCGGTCAGTGACGCCGCGGAGAAGATCGAACTGCAAGCCACGCTGGACACCGTCGGCGACCAGGCCCTGTACGACAAGGCGCGCGACGGCGTGCTGATGCCGTCGGACGCCTCGGCGGTGGCGGCGTCGCAGGGCTTGGCCGCCGCGTCGGCGCCGGACGCCAATGCGCGCGACAACAAGGCCAGTACCAAAGCAAACAACGACGACCGCTACGGCATCCGCTGGAAAGCCGTGGGGCACTACAACCAGGCCACCATCAACGCCAACGGCAAGGCCGGCACGGTGCTGAGCCTGCGCGACGCGAACACGCCCTACCCGGTGCAGGCCGATGTACGCGTCGGTGCCACGCGGGCAACCATCGAGGGCACGCTGACCAATCCCGCGCACTTAGGCGCGCTCGACGTGCACCTGACGCTGGCCGGCGACAGCATGGCGTCGCTCTACAACCTGACCGGCATCGTGCTGCCGTCGACGCCGCCGTATGAAACGCGCGGCCGGCTGGTGGCCACGCTGAAGAAGGGGGCGTCGACGTACACCTATCGCGACTTCAGTGGCAAGGTGGGCGGCAGTGACATCGGCGGCACGCTCACGTTCGCGCAGCGCTCGCCGCGTCCGTTGCTGTCGGGCGAACTGGTGTCCAGGCAACTGCTGTTCGCCGACCTGGCGCCGCTGATTGGCGGCGGGGCCAAGCCGGGACAGGCCGCCAAGGACAGCCCGGTCAAGCAGCCGGCCAACAAGGCCCTGCCGGTGGCGCCGTTCCGTACCGAACGCTGGGACGAGATCGACGCCGACGTGAAGTTCACGGGCAAGCGCATCGTGCGCGACGAGGATCTGCCGATCACTGACCTGACCACTCATCTGAAGCTCAACGATGGCGTATTGCTGCTCGATCCGCTCAACTTCGGCGTGGCCGGGGGCAACCTGGTGTCCACGATCAGGCTCGACGGCAAGCGCGAACCGATGGGCGCCATGGTCGACATGACCGCGCGGCACCTGAAGATCAAGCAGTTGTTCCCGAAGGTGGAAAGCGCGCGCGCCAGCATCGGTGAGGTGAATGGCAGCGCCAAGCTGTCGGCCACGGGCAACTCGGTGGCGGCGCTGCTGGGTTCGTCCAACGGCGAAACCAAGCTGCTGGTCGAAAACGGCACCGTCAGCAAGTTCATTCTCGAAGCCATCGGGCTGAACGTGGGCAGCGTGGTGATCTCGAAGCTGTTCGGCGACAAACCCGTGCAGATCAACTGCGGCGTCAGCGCGTTCGGCATCCAGAACGGCATTGCGCGCGCCCAGACGTTCGTACTCGATACCCAGGACGCCGTCATCACCACCGAAGGCGCCGTCGATTTCAAGGACGAACGCCTGGCGCTGACGATCCACCCCGACTCCAAGGGGCTGCGCATCATCTCGCTGCGCTCGCCGCTCTATGTGGGCGGCACGTTCAAGAACCCGTCGGTCAGCCCCAACATCGCCATCCTCGCGCTACGGGCCGGCGGCGCGCTGGCGCTGGCGCTGACGGCCCCGGTGGCGCTGGTGGTGCCGCTGCTCGACATTTCGCCCGGTGGCGACGAGAGCCAGTGCGCCACCCTGCTGGCCGAACTCAAGAAGCGCCCCACCGCGCCGCCGCCCGGCAAGACCTACCAGGGGCCGAACGCCCCGAAGGGCCAGCAGCAGGCGGGGCCGGCCGTGCCCGAATCGCCGACGAAGTCCGACGCGGCACGCGGCGAGCCCGCCCCGCCGCCCACCAGGCCACGGATTCCGGCGCCGACGGTGCAGCAGAATCCGTCGCGTCCGAACAACGACAAACAGCTCTACCAGGGCGGCTGACGTCCGCCCTTCCCCGCAAGCCCCGCCTTCGCTGGCAGATCCGCAACACTTCTCCCACAGTGTTGCGGATTTGGCACGCCCCTCCCACGCCGATGTTGTGCATCTTCCACTGCCAGTCGCATAATCGACTGGTCGTTGATTAAGCAAGCAATTAATGAACAACGACACGCAACGCCATCAGCGGCTGGCTTTTTGAGCCGCCGGTGCCTTGTAAGGTGCGGCTTCGGCCGCACTGATTTTCTTTTTCGCGCGTCTTATCGTCCGGATCGGAGACCCTTGCCGGCGGCGCGAACCACTCCCAGCCCCGCCCCCTGCCATGACGTTGCCTTATGCCGCCGTCCCCCCGATCAGTTGGCTGATCGCGCTGACGGTGTGCAATCACGTGGCGTTCAACGCCAGTCGTGTCGTCGTTTCCCTATTTGCCATCTCGCTCAAGGCGTCCACGGTCACGCTGGGCATCCTGATGTCGCTCTACGCGCTGCTGCCGATGTTCCTGGCGATTCGCGCGGGCAAGCGCATCGACGAGATCGGACCGCGCCTGCCGATGACGGCGGGGTCACTGATGGTGCTGGCCGGCACGCTGCTGCCCGCCGTCTGGCACGACATTTCTTCGCTGTACGCGGCCTGCGCGCTGATCGGGGTCGGCTTCATGCTCGTGCAGGTGGCCATGCAACTGCTGATCGGCCAGGTCTCCACCAACGAGACCCGGCTGCGCAACTACACGTGGCATGCGCTCGGGCTATCGATCTCGGGCACGCTTGGCCCCGTGGCCATGGGTTACACGATCGAGCACGCCGGATTCCGCGCGGCGTTCTGCATCCTGGTGGGCGTGGCGCTGCTGGGCCAGGCCGGCCTGCAGTACGTGCGGCCCCGCCTGCCGGCCGTCGGCGGCAATGCCGGGCGCATCGCCATTGACGACGGCACGCGCCATTCCACGCTGGACCTGCTGCAGCACCCCGAACTGCGCGCCGTGTTCGTCGCCAGCGCGGTGCTGTCGGCAGCATGGGACCTGCACGCGTTCCTGATTCCAATCCAGGGCACGCGCATCGGGCTGTCGCCGTCGATGATCGGCTGGGTGCTGGGGGCCTTCTCCATCGCCACGCTGGCCATCCGGGTGGCCATGCCGATGGTGTCGCGCCATTTCTCCGAATGGAAGATCATCCGCCTGGCCCTGCTGGTGGGCGCGCTGGCGTACCTGGTCTATCCGTTCGTGTCGCATTTCTGGCTGATGTGCGGCCTGGCATTCGTGCTGGGCCTGGCCCTGGGCAGCGCCCAGCCCAACGTGATGAACATCCTGCACACGGTGTCGCCGTCGGGCCGCGCCGGCGAGGCGCTGGGACTGCGTTCGGCCGTACTCAATACGAGCCAGGTGGTCTGGCCGCTCACGTTCGGCGTGGTCGGCACCGCGCTGGGCATGCTGCCCATCTTCCTGTCGATGGCCGGCGCGATGGGCATGGCCAACTACTATTCGCGCCGGCAGACACGCAAGGTCGCCGCGCCCGAACTGACCGATTCGGCAAGCGGCCACTAACCCGTAAAACGGCCATTCCGCATTGCCTTGGCGCAAATGCGCTGTGCGGCGCATTCGCTATACTCGAAGCATCCCCGTCCGCATGCGGCCCTGCATGCGGACCGACTCTTCGACATGCGATATGACCCAACTCGCCGACCTGCGCCGCAACTACATGCTGAGCGCGCTATCCGAAACCGATGTGGCGGGTGATCCGATCCGCCAGTTCCAGACCTGGTTCGACGAGGCCATGCAGGCCAAGCTGCCCGAACCGAACGCCATGACGCTGGCCACGGTTGGCGCTGACGGTCAGCCGTCCGCGCGCATCGTGCTGCTCAAGGGCATGGACGAGAACGGTTTCACGTTCTTCACCAACTACGAAAGCCGCAAGGGCCTGGATCTGGACGCCAACCCGCGCGCCGCGTTGCTGTTCCACTGGGTACAGCTCGAACGCCAGGTCCGCGTCGAAGGCGTGGTCGAGAAGGTGCCCGATGCCGAGAGCGATGCCTATTTCGCGTCGCGTCCGCTGGGTTCGCGCCTGGGCGCCTGGGCGTCGGAGCAGAGCCGCGAAGTGGCCGGCCGCGACGTGCTGGAGGCGCGCGAGGCCGACTTCCGCAACCGCTTCGGCGAGAATCCGCCGCGTCCGCCGCATTGGGGCGGCTATCGCGTGCGACCTACCTGGATCGAATTCTGGCAAGGCCGCCCGTCGCGCCTGCACGACCGCATCGGGTTCCGCCAGCAGGCCGACGGTAGCTGGCAGATCGTGCGCCTGTCGCCCTGAGCCGGCGTCTCGCGTCAGTTTCTGTCGGCATGGCTGAATCCGTGAAGTGCAGGGGTACGGGGACCTGCACTGCACAATTGCGTATTTTGGCGTAAAGTTGTTGAGTCGCCGCACCGGCCATGCATCGGTGCGCCCCCAGGCCAGTGCTGCGGTTCGTCACGCAGTATGCGCAGCCGACCGTGGGGCATTTCATTCGAGAGGAAAAACAACCAATCGGGAGAAAGCCGCATGTTCTTCAAGCAAGCCATCGACAAACAACTCGACAGCTGGATTTCCGATCTGCGCCAGCATGCCAACCTGCCGGTCAAGATTCGTCTCTGGAACGGCAAGGAATACCAGCTGGGCAATTTCGAAAAGCCCGAAGTCACGCTGACGGTACGCGAGGCGTCCGCCCTGCCCCTGCTGCTGATGCCAAGCCTGGATAACCTGGGCGAAGCGTACGTCCAGGAAAAGATCGACTTCGATGGCCGCCTGACGGACATCATCAAGGTGGGCTACGGCATGTCCACCGCCGCCGCACGCAGCGCCGGTGGCGCGCTGGCCAAGGTGGCGCAGCAATTCACTCATAGCAAGGCCGAGGACAAGGCGTCGATCCAGTACCACTACGACGTGTCCAACGAGTTCTACCAGTTCTGGCTCGACCCGCGCATGGTCTACTCCTGCGCTTACTTCGAGGACGGCACCGAGGACCTGGCCACCGCGCAGCTCAAGAAAATCGACCACATCCTGACCAAGATCCGCGTGCAGCCCGGGCAGACCCTGCTCGATATCGGCTGCGGCTGGGGTGCGCTGGTCATCCGCGCCGCGCAGAAGTATGGCGCGCACTGCGTGGGCATCACGCTGAGCCAGAACCAGTTCGACCTGGCCACCGAGCGCGTGAAGGAAGCCGGACTGCAGGATCGCATCGAGGTTCGCCTGCAGGACTACCGCGACATCCAGGGCCAGTTCGACCGCATCACCAGCGTTGGCATGTTCGAGCATGTGGGCAAGGACAACCTGGTGGACTACTTCGGGCGCATCCACGACCTGCTCAAGGACGACGGCGTGGCCATGAACCACGGCATCACGGCCACCGACCCCGACAGCGGCGAGGTGCCGCTGGACGGTTCGGGCTTCATGGACCGCTACGTGTTCCCGCAGGGCGAGCTGCCGCACATCAGCATGGTCCTCAACACGATGGCCAAGGGCGGGCTGGAAGCGTTCGACGTCGAGCTGATGCGCCGGCACTATGCCCAGACGCTGCGGCACTGGGCCGACAACTTCGAGACCAATGCCGACGCCATCCGGGCCGTGGTGGGCGAGAAGAAATATCGCATCTGGCGCGTGTACCTGGCCGGTTGCGAGCATGCGTTCACCAATAGCATCATGTCGTTGCACCAGGTGGTGTGCCAGAAAGCCGATCGCAACGCCGATACATTCCCGATCTCGCGGCGCTATATTTACGCCTCTCCGATCGGCAACGCCGAGTGACCTGACGCTTGAAGCTTGACTGACACCCTTGACCTGTTCGGCGATGCCACGGCATCGCCGGAAACCCCGCCCCGGCCCGCCGCGGCTGGCCATCCCGAAAAGAAGCAGCCCGTTGGCAAGGTCGTCCAGCCCTGGACGGCAGATGCCACGCTGACGGCGCTTGGGCAAAGCCTGCCGGCGAACCTGTACTTCGGCACATCCTCGTGGTCGTATCCGGGCTGGCACGGCCTGGTCTATGACGGCCAGTACACCGAGAGCCTGCTGTCCCGCAAGGGTCTGCGCGCCTGCGCCCGGCATCCGCTGCTGCGCGCGGCAGGCATCGACCGGGGCTTCTATGGCCCGATCCCGATTGCCGACTACATGAACTACGCGTCGCAGGTGCCCGAAGGCTTCCGCTTCCTGGTCAAGGCACCGGCCAGCGTGTGCGATGCATGGCTGCGCGGCCCCGATGGCGCGGGACGCCTGGCCAATGCGGCGTTCCTCGACCCCGAGATCGCCATCCGCGATTTTGTGGTGCCAGCCACGAGCGGGCTGGGCCAACGCTGCGGCCCGCTGCTGTTCCAGTTGTCGCCGCTGCAAAGCGTGGCCGACGACGGCCCGTCGTTTTTCGCCCGGCTCGACGCCTTCCTGGCCGCGCTGCCGCCACTGGACCCGGCGTTGACGCCGTACGCCTGCTATGCCGTGGAAATGCGCGATTCGGCGCTGCTGACACCGCGCTATATCCGCCTGCTGCGCGAACGCGGCGTGCGCTTCTGCCTGGCCGCGCGCGACCGCCTGCCGCCCGTGCCGCGCCAGGCGCAGGCCCAGTCATTGATGGACGACGGCGCGCCGGGCCCGCTGGTGCTGCGCTGGATGCTGCGCGAGGGCCGCTCCTATGCGATGGCCGAAAAGGCGTTCATGCCCTTCGACAAGCTCGCGGACCCCGACGACGAGACGCGTGACGCCATCGCCGACGTGGTGGCCCGCACGCTGCGCACAGGCCAGCCGGCCTACGTCATCGTCAGCAACAATGCAGAAGGCTGCGCGCCGCTCAGCATCGCGCGGCTGGCCGCAGCCATTGCCGACCGGCTCTAAGCCAGCGCGCCCGGCCTAGCGTCGCATGCGGTGCGCGTAATCGCGGCGGAATTTCGCCAGCTTGGGTGTGATCACAAACGCGCAATATTCCTGTGCCGGATGCTCCTGGAAATAGTTTTGATGGCTCGCCTCGGCCCGCCAGTACGGCTGCGCGGGCTCCAGCTGCGTGACGATCGGGGCATCGAACACCTTGTTGGCCACCAACTCGCCAATCACGTACTCGGCCACGGCGCGCTGCGCCTCGGAATGCGTGAAGACGATGGAGCGATACTGGGTGCCCACGTCGTTGCCCTGGCGATTGAGCTGCGTGGGGTCGTGGATCGAAAAGAAGATCTCGAGGATCTCGCGGAACGTGATCGTGGCCGGGTCGAACGTCACCCGCACCACTTCGGCGTGTCCCGTGTCTCCTTCGCAAATCTGCCGATATGTGGGGTGGCTGACATGGCCGCCGGTGTACCCCGACTCCACGGCGCGCACGCCGTCTACCTGCTGGAATACCGCTTCCAGGCACCAGAAGCACCCGCCGCCAAGCGTGGCGATTTCGAGTTCACGATCCATCTGCTCGCTCCTTTTCCCATTCAGGGATGTCCAATGCCGCGCCGGCTCGTGCGGGCATCGAATTTCCAGCATAAGCAATGCCCGCGCGTGCTGCCGTCAAAAATGAAACAAGCGCTATCAAGAATCCCTCATGAGAGCCGCATGCGCCACTCAGGGGCGCCATGTCATAAGTCCGCTACAATCGCGCAATCAGCGCGTGACCGGCAGCACGCACCGTGTGTGTGCCAAGGCACCGAAATTGCCGCGCCCGTGGCATAGGTTTGGCCAATTGAATGCGCGCAGGCCATCCCGATATGAAGATCATGGATTTATGTGGAGCCCAAGACATGGGCATGCTTGAGGCCAAGGACCTGGCCAAGGCCAGGCGCAAAGCCGCCGCCCCCGATTTCGACAACGAGCACTTCAGGCGCGCGCTGTCGCAATTCGCCACCGGCGTGACGGTGATCACCACGCGCACGGACGGGCATCCCAATGCCAACGGCGCTCCGTTCTGCGGCATCACGGCCAGTTCGTTCAATTCGGTATCGCTGGACCCGCCGCTGGTGCTGTGGAGCATGGGCACGCGCACCAACAGCCTGCCGATGTTCCGCAACGGCTCGCACTACATCATCAACGTGCTGGCGGCGTCGCAGCTCGACCTGTGCAAGCGCTTTGCCACGCTCAAGGGCGACCGCTTCGCGGGGGTCGACTACCGGCTGTCCGAGACCGGCCTGCCCATCCTGGCCAACGCGCTGGCCTGGTTCGAATGCCACAACCGCAGCCGCTACGACGAAGGCGACCACGTGATCTTCGTCGGCGAAGTGGAGCGCTGCGGCATCCTCGACGCTGGGGGCCAGCCACTGGTCTTCCACGGCGCCGCGTTCTCGACGCTCCAGCCCCTCGACTAAGCGGCCGGCGTCCCTGCCTCTTTCAGGATCGCCAGCGGCGATCCGTCCGTCTTGATCCGCTGCAGCACGATGTTGGAGCGGATATCCATCACACCGGGCGTGCGATACAGCCGGTTCACGATGAAATCGGAGTAGTGCTTCAGGTTGCGCGCCTGCACCCGCAGGATGTAGTTGCTGTCGCCCGTGATCACATAGGCCGTCAGCACTTCGGGCCAGGTCTGCACGACCGCGTTGAACGTGTCATGCCAGCCCTCCACGTCGTGCCGCATCGACACCTGCACGATCGCCTCGATCTCCAGCCCTAGCTGCTCGGCATCGAACCACGCCTTGTAGCCGCCAATCACCCCGTTTTCCTCCAGCAAGCGTACCCGTCGCAGACACGCGGATGGCGATAACGCCACACGATCGGCCAGGTCCTGGTTACTGATGCGGCCGTTCTCCTGAAGGGCGGTCAGGATGCGCAAATCAATCGGATCGAGGGTCATTTCGCAGAATCCACGGTTTTTTGTCTTGCCCACACAATTTTATGCGAAAGATGCCGCCATCCACAGGTCATTTCGCAAGCCTCTTTTTTGAGGTTTTGACTATGATCCCCACACGCACCGCGTCTTCAGAAACGCGCCCCGGAGATCGAAAGTCACCATGCAGAACGCCCCCGTTTCCACCCCTTCGCGCCGCATCTGGGATATCACCCCGCCGGTGTCGAATGCCACGCCCGTATGGCCTGGCGACACGCCCTTCCGGCACGAGCCCGCCTGGCAGCTGGACGAACACTGTCCGGTCAACGTCGGCCGTATCACAATGTCCCCGCATACGGGCGCTCATGCCGATGCCCCGTTGCACTACGCGGCCGATGGCGCGCCGATTGGCGACGTGCCGCTGGACGCCTATCTGGGCCCCTGCCGCGTCATTCACTGCATCGGCGCCGCGCCGCGCGTGGAGCCGCACCACATCGAACCGGCGCTGGCCGACGTGCCGCCGCGCGTGCTGCTGCGTACCTACCAGCGCGTGCCGCTGGCGAACTGGGATTCGTCGTTCTGCGCCGTGGCGCCCGAGACCATCGCGCTGCTGGCGCGCCTGGGCGTGAAGCTGATCGGCATCGACACGCCGTCGCTCGACCCCGAAACCTCCAAGACGATGGATGCCCACCACGCGGTGCGCGACCACCGGCTGGCCATTCTCGAAGGCATCGTGCTGGACGACGTGCCGGCCGGCGACTACGAACTGATTGCGCTGCCGCTGCGACTGGCCACGCTGGACGCCAGCCCGGTGCGCGCGGTGCTGCGCGAACTCTGATTTCTTCCGAACACCTGACAAGACGACAAAGCATGACCAACCTGACACGCGAACGGTGCCAGGCGCTGGACCGGGACGACCCGCTCCGCGCGCTGCGCGAACAATTTGCCCTGCCCCAGGGCGTGATCTACCTCGACGGCAATTCGCTGGGCGCCCGCCCGCGTGCCGCCGCCGCGCGTGCCGCCGAGGTGGTCAGCAGCGAATGGGGCGATGGCCTGATCCGTAGCTGGAATACCGCAGGCTGGTTCGACATGCCCGGCCGGCTGGGCAATCTGCTGGCGCCGCTGATCGGTGCCGGGCACGATGAAGTGGTGGTCACCGATACCACGTCGATCAACCTGTTCAAGGTGCTGGCCGCCGCGCTGCGCGTGCAGCAGCAACGTGATCCGGCGCGCCGCGTGATCGTGTCCGAGGCCAGCAACTTCCCGACCGATCTCTACATCGCCCAAGGCCTGGCCGACCTGCTGCAGCAAGGCTACGAAGTGCGCCTGGTGAACAGCCCCGACGAGATCGACACCGCCGTCGGCGCCGATACCGCCGTGCTGATGCTGACCCACGTCAACTACAAGACCGGCGAGATGCTCGACATGGCCAGCCTGACCGAGCTGGCCCACGCCCGTGGCGTGCTGACCGTCTGGGACCTGGCCCACTCGGCTGGTGCCGTGCCCGTGGACCTGACCGCCGCCAAGGCCGACTACGCCATTGGCTGCACGTACAAGTACCTGAACGGCGGCCCGGGATCGCCGGCCTTTGTCTGGGCCGCGCCCGCGTTGCGCGACCAGTTCTGGCAGCCGCTGTCGGGCTGGTGGGGCCATGGCGCGCCGTTCGCGATGTCGTCGCAATACGCCCCGGCCAAAGGTATCGGCCGCTTCCTGTGCGGCACGCAACCGGTGACGTCGCTGGCGATGGTGGAATGCGGCCTCGACATCTTCGCGCAGACCAGCATGACCGCGCTGCGCGCGAAGTCGCTGAAGCTCACCGACCTGTTCATCGAACTGGTGGAAGCACGCTGCGACAAGCACCCGCTGACGCTGGTCACGCCGCGCGCGCATGCCAAGCGCGGCAGCCAGGTCAGCTTCGCCCATCCCAATGGCTACGGCCTGGTGGCCGCATTGATCGAGCGCGGCGTGATCGGCGACTATCGCGAGCCCGGCATCGCCCGTTTCGGTTTCACGCCGCTCTACACGAGCTTCACCGAGGTCTGGGACGCCGTGGAAATCATGCGCGACGTGCTGGACAGCGGCGCCTACCGGGACGCGCGCTTTGCCGTGCGGACCGCGGTGACCTGAGCGGAGGGCATCATGAGCGAATCGAAGGGATGCCCGATGGGGCACGGCGCCGGCGACGACGCGCGATGGCATGGCGCACAGATGGATTTCTCGGGCGACATGAGCTACGGCGACTACCTGGGCCTGGACCAGATCCTGAACGCCCAGCACCCGCTGTCGCCAGACCACAACGAGATGCTGTTCATCGTCCAGCACCAGACCACCGAACTGTGGATGAAGCTGATGCTGCACGAACTGCGCGCCGCCCGCGACGGCGTGAAGAACGATCAGCTACGCCCCGCATTCAAGATGCTGGCGCGCGTGTCGCGCATCATGGACCAGCTGGTGCAGGCGTGGAACGTGCTGGCCACGATGACGCCGCCGGAGTATTCGGCAATGCGCCCCTACCTGGGCGCGTCGTCCGGCTTCCAGTCATACCAGTACCGCGAGATCGAATTCATCCTCGGCAACAAGAATGCCGCCATGCTGCGGCCGCACTCGCACCGCACCGAGCACCTGGAACTGGTGGAAAACGCGCTGCGCACGCCGTCGATGTATGACGAGGCCATCCGGCTGATGGCCCGCCGTGGCTTCAGCATCGACGCCGACGTGGTGGAACGCGACTGGACCCAGCCCACGCAGTACAACGCGTCAGTGGAGGCCGCCTGGCTGGAGGTCTATCGCAATCCGTCGGCGCATTGGGAACTGTACGAACTGGGCGAGAAGTTCGTCGACCTGGAAGACGCGTTCCGGCAATGGCGCTTCCGCCATGTCACGACGGTGGAACGCGTGATCGGCTTCAAGCGGGGGACCGGCGGGACCGAAGGCGTCAGCTATTTGCGCAGGATGCTGGATGTGGTGCTGTTTCCGGAGTTGTGGAAGCTGCGGACGGATCTTTGAACGCAATGACTCGCCCCCTTGGTTTTCTCCCCTCTCCCGCGTTGCGGGAGAGGGGAGAAAACAATTGGGATAGGAAAGACGGCTAGCGCCCCACCGGATCCGACAACCTCGCCCCCAGCGCCTGCAACGCCGGCGCCAGCTTTTCCCGGAACGTCTCCTCGCTGACCGCCCCATACGAAGCACTGCAGCTAAGCAAATGCAGATCCTTCTCCCCGACCGGCCGGAACGCCACCGCACAAGCATGGATGGCCGGATGCCAGTCGCGGAACGAGGCGGCATAGCCGTCGCGCTCGGCCTGGGCCAGCGCGGCGCGCGTGGGGGCCTCCTGCTGCTTCCATTGTTCAGGGTACGCCTGCGCGAACTCGGCCAGCACGCGGTCGCGCTTGGCTGACGGCAAGGCGGCAAGGTAGGCGCGCCCCATCGAACTGGACACCAGCGACAGGCGCGACCCGACGCCCAGCCCCAGCATCACGCCGGCATCGTTCCGGATCGATTCCATATAGATGACTTCCAGCCGCTCGCGCTTGCCCAGCGACACCGACACCCCGTAGGACTGCGCGAACGCCAGCATGTGCGGACGCGCCAGCGCCACCACATCGGACGCGGCCAGGTACGAGAACCCAAGCGCCAGCACCCCGGCGTCGAGCGCGTACTTGCCCAGGCTGTCGTCATAGCGCAGGTAGCCAAGCTGCACCAGCGTGCCGGCCAGCCGGCTGACGGTGGCTTTCGGGAAACCGGTGCGGCGCACGAAATCCTGGTTGCCGAGCATGGCCTCGCCCGTACGAAAGCAGCGCAGCAGTTCCAGCCCGCGCGCCAGGGCGGTGACGAAATTCGGATCGCTTTCGCGCTCTTTCTGCACCGGTTCAGCGGCAGCGGCGGTGGATGTGGCCAAGAGGAAACTCCTGATAGTTGGTCGATTGCCGAACGCAAAACGTGGGGGCGCGGATTTCCCCTGTTGCAGCGCGAACCGGTTCAGCTATACTAGCTCATCGGAACAAAGTTCCGCAATGCGGAACCAAGATTTTTTGATCGACCGTATCCACGAAGGCACGAGACGCCTTCGCCGCGCCACCAAAGAAGGAGACCTCCATGGCTGCCAATGCCGAATTCCACTGGGCCGACCCCCTGCTGCTGGACCAGCAACTGACCGATGACGAGCGCATGATCCGTGACGCCGCCGCGGCCTATTGCCAGGACAAGCTCATGCCGCGCGTGCTGCAGTCGTTCCGGAACGAGAAGACCGACGTGGAGATCTTCCGCGAGATGGGCGAACTGGGCCTGCTGGGCCCGACCATCCCCGAACAGTACGGCGGCCCGGGCCTGAACTACGTCAGCTACGGCCTGATCGCCCGCGAGGTGGAACGTGTGGATTCCGGCTACCGCTCGATGATGAGCGTGCAGTCGTCGCTGGTGATGGTGCCGATCAACGAATTCGGCAGCGAAGCCCAGAAGCAGAAGTACCTGCCCAAGCTGGCCACCGGCGAATGGATCGGCTGCTTTGGCCTGACCGAGCCGAACCATGGCTCCGATCCAGGCTCGATGATCACCCGCGCCAAGAAGGTGGACGGCGGCTACGAGCTGAGCGGCGCCAAGATGTGGATCACCAACTCACCGATCGCCGACGTGTTCGTGGTCTGGGCTAAGCTCATGGGCGAAGATGGCAAGGACGCCATCCGCGGCTTCATCCTGGAAAAGGGCTGGAAGGGCCTGACCGCGCCGGCCATCCACGGCAAGGTGGGTCTGCGTACGTCGATCACCGGCGAAATCGTGCTGGACCAGGTCTTCGTGCCGGAAGAAAACCTGATGCCGGGCGTGAGCGGCCTGAAGGGTCCGTTCACCTGCCTGAATTCGGCCCGCTACGGCATCGCCTGGGGCGCGCTGGGTGCGGCGGAATTCTGCTGGCACACCGCCCGCCAGTACACGCTGGACCGCAAGCAGTTTGGCCGCCCGCTGGCCGCCACGCAGCTGGTGCAGAAGAAGCTGGCCGACATGCAGACCGAGATCGTGCTGGGCCTGCAAGGCTGCCTGCGCCTGGGCCGCATGAAGGACGAAGGTACCGCCGCGGTGGAAATTACCTCGATCATGAAGCGCAATTCGTGCGGCAAGTCGCTGGACATCGCCCGTGTTGCACGCGACATGCTGGGCGGCAACGGTATTTCGGATGAATTCGGCGTGATTCGCCACGTGGTGAACCTGGAAGTGGTCAACACCTACGAAGGCACGCACGACATCCACGCGCTGATCCTGGGCCGCGCCCAGACTGGCCTGCAAGCCTTCTTCTGAGCGGACGCGCAAAGAAAAACGCCCGGCTGGAAAGCCGGGCGGAAGCACACTACCAAGGAGACGACGGGCACGACCCCGCCGTTTTACGACAACGGTAAAGCAGTACTGAGCCGGGCCGGGGCCCCAAGCCCCGCGCCCGGCTTTTCTTTACTTGTTCGGCTGCGGCGTCAGGCGCAGGTACGGACGCACCGCCTTGTAGCCCTTCGGGAATTTCTGGCGGATCACCTCTTCGTCCTTCAGCGACGGCACGATGACCACGTCATCGCCATCCTGCCAGTTGCCCGGCGTGGCCACGCTGTGATTGTCGGTCAGCTGCAGCGAATCGATAACGCGCAAGATTTCATTGAAATTTCTACCGGTACTTGCAGGATAGGTAATGATCAGCCGCACCTTCTTCTTCGGATCGATCACGAACAGCGAGCGCACGGTCAGCGTCTCATTCGCGTTCGGATGAATCATGTCGTAAAGCTCGGACACCTTGCGGTCGCTGTCGGCCAGGATCGGGAAATTCACCGACGTGGACTGCGTCTCGTTGATATCGCTGATCCAGCCTTTATGCGACTCCACGCTGTCCACCGACAGGGCGATGGCCTTCACGTTGCGCTTGCCGAATTCTTCCTTGAGCTTGGCGGTCAGGCCCAGTTCGGTGGTGCAGACCGGCGTGTAGTCGGCCGGGTGCGAGAACAGGACGCCCCAGCTGTCGCCGAGCCAGGCGTGGAAGCCGATGCGGCCCTCGCTCGATTCTTGCTCGAAGTCCGGTGCGATATCGCCAAGACGCAGTGCCATGAAAGAAATCTCCAGAAAAACTTTACGGAAGTAAGAAAAGGTATATGCAGGGGAACCAGCCTAGCTGGATTGCCTTCCAACCCAAACGAATATAAAGTCACTACAAAATCACTCGAAGTCATAAAGACCGTGGTGATCGGGCCTGGATCCCCATTTTCGGGGGCAAGAAACCGTCGTTTCACCGGCCCGTAGCGTGACATGGATATTGCATGTGCTGGCGAGCTTGAAACGATGGCCGGCCGCCACATATGCTACGTGGAAGACAAGAAATGCCACAAGCCCGAGCGGGCAAGGCAAAATGTCACCCACTTGAACCTAACCGCCCGCAAACAGGAGAAACTGATGAGCGATGTCAAGACCGTTCTGTCCGACGCCGAAGAACTGCTTAAGCAAGCGGCCTCGACCACCGGCGAGAAAGCTGCCGAACTGCGCGAGCGCGGCATGGGCTTGCTGAAGCAGGCCAAAGAGAAGGCCCAGGACTTGCAAGACGCTGTCGTGACCAAGAGCAAGGCGGCCGCCCGCGCCACCGACGATTATGTGCACGACCACCCGTGGCGCGCCGTAGGCGTGGCAGCCGGCGTGGGCCTGCTGATCGGCCTGCTGCTGAACCGCAAGTAAGCACAGGGCGAGCAGGCAGCAGCCCTCGCCCGCATCGCATGCCCAAGCCCCGGCTGCGCATCTGCGCCGGGTGCATGTTGTACCGAAGACCGGACTGGCGCGGCCCCATCCTGCCGCGCCAGCCCCTCCCTCGCAGATGCCGCCCATGCCGGCGCATCGCTTTATCGCCGGAGCCGCATGAGCGAATCCCATTCCCCCAAGTTCCTGGAGTCCCTTCGCAACCTCGTCGGTTCCGTGGTGTCGATGCTGCAGACGCGCCTGGAACTGGCCAGCGTGGAACTGGCCGAGGAACGCACGCGGCTGATGAAGGTGGCGCTGCTGGCCTGCTTCGGGCTGGTGTTCTTCAGCATGGCGCTGATGACCTTCACGCTGCTCGTGGCCATCCTGTTCTGGGAAACCTATCGCTGGCAGGCCATTGGCGCCATTGTCGTGTTCTACCTGGTGTGTGCCGCGGCCTGCCTGCTGGTGGCCCGCAACAAGGTAAAGAACGCCCCGCCACTGTTCGAATCCACGCTCGCCGAGCTTGATAAAGACCGGGAGATGCTGCGCCAATGACCAAGCCCGAAGACGATTCGATCGACAGCCATCCGCGCCACGAGCATCCGCGCCCGGTCCGCTTCACGCGGGAGGTGCGGTTGCCGCTCGAAGTCCGCAAGGAATTGCTGATCACCCGCGCCGCGCTGGAACGCTACGACGCCGTCCAGGCGTTGCGGCAGGTCAAGGGCGGCGCCCGCCGCATGACCAACCTCGGCGCATGGCTGCCGCGCGTGACCCGGCCGTCCGGCTGGCTCAAGCTGTTTGGCGTCACGCGTGACTACCCGATGCTGAGCACGGCCATCACGCTGGCCCTGCCCCTGCTGCGCAAGACGCCGATTGGCCGCGTGGCCTGGAAGCTGTCGAAGCTGGGCATGATTGGTGGCGCCGGTTACATGGCCTACAAGACCTGGAACACATCGAAGCCGCCGGTACGCAATGGCCGGGCAGCCGAGCCGGGCCGGCCGGTGGATACGGGCTTTCGCGACCCGCTCGTGCCGTCGCCGCCGACCACGCCCCCGGCATCAGAACCCTGATCAGCCGACCTGATCAACCAACCTGCACCCGGTTGCGGCCGTTACGCTTGGCCTGGTAGCAGGCCCCGTCGGCCGCATCGATGGCGTCCTCGCGTTTGACCGTCCATTCGTCGACCCTGACCAGGCCGATACTGATGCCGATCGAGAATTCCTGACCACGGCACAGGTACCGATAGGACGCGATGGCACTGCGCAGGGCCTCGGCCACCCGCTCGCCATCCGAGGCAGCGCAATATTCCAGCAGCACCGCGAATTCATCGCCGCCAAGCCGTGCCAGCGTATCGCTGCGCCTGAGCTGGTGGCGCATGACATCGGCGATCTGGCATAGCAGCTCGTCGCCCGCGGCATGTCCGCAGGTATCGTTGACCGCTTTGAAGCGGTCCAGATCCATGAACATCAGCGTGTGCGTGCAGCCTTCATGGTGCGCCCGGCCCACGGCCGCTTCCAGGCGTCGCTCGAATTCGGGACGGTTGACGAGCCCGGTCAGTGGATCGTGGCTCGCCTCGTACGCCAGTTGCGCGGCATGCGCGCGCTCCAGGCTCACGTCGTGCAGCACGACGACAATGCCGATGGCCTGACCGCCCTTGTCGCGGATCAGTGCCACCGATGGCTTGACCGCGAGCGTCGCGTCAGGATCGTCGGCTTGCCGGCGCATCAGCAGCATCGCCGTCTGGCTGGGCCAGGTTCCGGCCAGCGCGCGCGGCACCAGGTCGGTGACCGGCTCGCGCGTGGCTTCCTCGTGCAGACAGCAGACCTGCTGCAGGAAACAGCCGGCGGCCTCGGCATCGGTCCACCCGGTCATGCACTCGGCCACGGGGTTGAGCGACTGGATGCGTCCCCAGACGTCTGTGGTGATCACCGCCTCGCCAATCGCCTGCAACGTGACTTGCGCGCGCTCCTTTTCGGCGAACAGTTGCGCCTCGGACCGCTTGCGATCGGAAATATCGCTCAGCGAACCGGCCATGCGCATGGCCTTGCCCACGGCGTCGCGCACCATGCGCCCTCTTGCCCGCACCCACAGATATCCGCCGCTCTTGCGGCGCAGCCGCAGCTCCACGTCGTACGGCGCACCCTTGCGCACGTGGCCGACCAGGCGGCGGTCGAATTCGGCCATGTCGGCCGGATGCATCAGGGCCAGCAGGGTTTCGCGCGCATGGGGCAACTCATGGGGACCATAACCGAGCATCTCGGCGCAGCGCGGCGAGAAATACAACTCTCCCCGGTGCGGATGCCAGTCCCACAGGCCATCGGTACTGCCGGCCACGGCCAGCTGCAACCGTTCTTCGCTGACCTTCAACGCATGCCGCAGTTGCCGCTGGCGCGCCATGACCCGGGTCGACATCCAGATGGCACAGCCGAGCAACAGCACTGCCAGCCCCACCGAGCACCACGTCAGCAGCACGCGCACGCGCCGCGACGCCTTGCCCAGCGCGCCCGAGAACGCTTCTTCCATCGGTGTGAGCAGTGCATCGATATCGGCGATCTCGCGCTGCAGCGGCGCCACGCAGGCGGCGTCGCAGCCGTGGGTAGCAACGCGGTCGCGCAGCCGCCGCGCCATGGCGTCGAGCCGCGCGATTTCCACATCCGCGGCAGCCCAGATCGAAATCGCTTCATCGATCTCGGTCACATGCCGGAAGTAGCGGTAGAGTCGGATCATGCTAGGGATGTCGGCCGGATGATTGCCGCCGACCAGCAGGCCATCTACCGCGCGGTCGCGGTTGTAGTCGCGCTTTTCGAGTTCGAGGCGAGCCTGATGGTCGCCGAGTGGCAGGGCAATCGCGGCCTGGTAGGCTTCGAAGTCGGCTTCGTCGCGCGTGTTGGCGTACCGCAGCAGATGCAGCACCGCCGCCTTCTGCCCCTTGGTCCAGAGGCTTTCACCGGCCACGAAGCCGCGCGCGGCGGACATCACGTCCACGCTGGCCAGGCAGAACACCGCCAGCGCCAGAACCACCGGAACAAACGGCCAGACAACACGCAGTACGTGCTCATTGGCCGGCAGGCTATCGCCGCCACCAGCTTGCTGCATATGAGACTTCCCGCGCCGGGCAGGTTCCCGGCCCTGTCGATGAATGCGCCACGGCCGCCATGCCAGGCCAGCCGTGTCTGGTTGTATTGTCAATGAGGCGTCGCGGGGCGTCTCTACCTCAGACTGGTTAATTGATCCCGGGAAGATGCACCCCCCAACCGCCTAGCAGAACAACGAGCAGCACGCCATTCAACAAGGCCAGTCCGGTGAGGATGAAGACCAGCATCGGCAAGGTTTTCAGCCAGGCCAGCCCGGCAGAGACCGACGCGTAGGTGGCGTCGAGATAGCGCGTGGCCCGCTTGCGCATGACCAGCCAGTAGAAGGTGCCGCCCGCCGCCAGCAGCCCAACCAGCCAGGGCAACCAGGCAAGCGCCGATGTCGCCATGGGACTGCCACCGGCGCGCGTGGGCCGTGGTGGCATTGGTGGCAGCGGCTGCAAGGAATCACGCAGCGATCGCTGTACCGGTTCGAAGATGGGCACCACCGGATCGGGATCGCCGGACGGGGTGCCGAACAGATTGCCGGTCGTCGCGGTGGACGTCGCCACGGGCGGTGGCATCGCGCGCCGCGACGCCTTGTTGTCGGCCACCACAGGCGGCCTGGTCGATGCTTCGCGCACCGCCGGCGAATGAGGCACGCTGCGCCAGCTTGCGAACAACTGGTCCAGGCATCGTACGGACGTGCAGGCATCGCGCCTCTTGCGCCAGGCATCCAGATCGCTCTTGCGCAATGTGCCGGCGTTGCGCCTGCGCTGCTGGTCGGCGTAGATGTCCTCGTAGGACTCGTGCAGCATCGCGTATTCGCAGATCAACTGCCGGCCATGCGGCCGCAGGCGCGGCGATTCCGCGCATGACGCCGTCGCCGGCGCCGAGACGTCACAACGCCCCCGAAACGCCTGCGGGCACGCAATATCCGAGGCCCAGGCCACGTCGGCGATCCACAATGCCAGGACAAGGAAGAAAGCCAGGCGGCCAATCCGGTGCATGGTGTGTGCGCATCAACCATTCATGAACGCGGGACATTCATTCTAGGCAGCCATGCCGCACGTTGCCGGATCTGTTACCGTGCGGACAAAACAAAAGGGCCTGTGACTTGCGCCACAGGCCCTTCTGATCATCCTGGTGGGTCGTGCGTGACTCGAACACGCGACCAACGGATTAAAAGTCCGCTGCTCTACCGACTGAGCTAACGACCCGGAAAAACTGAATCCGCGATTATAGGGAGACCCCTATGGAGTGTCAAGGGTGGGCGCCGGTCAGGCCATACGCTCCAGACGCCACATCTGGTACTTGAAAGCCAGCACTGCGCCGACCAGAATCGTCGCAAACACGATGAACGAACCGATGGCCAGCGTCGACACGCCGGACAGCCCCTGCCCGATCGTGCAGCCCAGCGCGGTCACGCCGCCGGCGCCCATCAGGATGCCGCCGACCATGTGGTTGGCCACGTCCTCGGCATTGCCGAAACCTTCCCAGCGGAACGTGCGCGAGACCAGCGCATAGGCCGCCGCGCCGCCAATCACGCCGATCACGCTGACGATGCCCAGCGTCAACACCTTGCTCTTGTCGCTGAACATCATCAGCCAGTCCAGCGTGTAGGCGTACGGCGCCACGAAGCTCAGGCTTTCCATGCGGCCGCTGTTGGTGGCGACGAACAGCTCTTCGAGCGTGTTCGGGTCTTCCGACACATAGCCGAGATGGCCCGACACGTACCACATGCCCACGATGATCAGCCCGACCGCCAGGCCGCCCAGCAGGTTGTCGAACGTGCGGAAACCGTTGCCGATCAGCGCCCAGACCACCAGCACCGCGCCGATAGCCACGCCCAGCACCAGTTGCAGCATGCCGCGCGCCATGCCGGTGGCCTGCGCCACCACCGACGGCAAGTCCTGCGTCGACGGCAGCGTCACCGCCACGGCATCCACGGTGTTCACGCGCACCACGCCGAACAGGCCGCGTAGCGTCATGTACGCCGACAGGCCCAGGAACACGAACACCACCAGCGACTTCAGGTTGCCCGCGCCAATGCGCACCAGCGTCTTGCTGCCGCAGCCCGATGCCAGCACCATGCCAAAGCCGAACATCAGCCCGCCCACGGCCGCCGACAGCCAGCCCAGCTTGGCCGACGTGTAGATGGTCTTGGTCGGATCGATCAGGCCGGCCCACGCCAGCACGCCGGTACCGATCATCGCCACGCCGATGGCCAGCACCCACATGCGCATGCGGCTCCAGTCGCCAATGTTGACGATGTCCGAGATGGCGCCCATCGTGCAGAAATGCGTGCGCTGCAGCACGGCGCCGAACAAGAAGGTCAGGACGAAGGTACTCAGCAGTACGGTGTGCGTGAGTGCGGGGATGTCAATGTCGGGCATGTCTCGGGGGTGGCTCTAGGAATTTCTGCTCGTGAACGGGGGCACTCGTCGGCGCCCCTCTCTTCTTGGTGTATCGCTCGTCGCGTCAGGCAGGCGTCTGGTAGCGCGTGGGATCGGCAACGCCGGCCTGCTCGAAACCGGCGCGACGGATGCGGCACGAATCGCACACCCCGCAGGCGCGGCCTTCGTCGTCGGCCTTGTAGCACGACACCGTCAGACCATAGTCAACGCCCAGCTTCACGCCGGCACGGATGATCTCGGCCTTGGTCATGTCGATGATCGGCGCATGCACGTGAAAGCGGTCGCCTTCGACACCGGCCTTGGTGGCCAGGTTGGCCAGTGCCTCGTAGGCCGACACGTATTCGGGGCGGCAATCCGGGTAGCCGGAGTAGTCCACCGCGTTGGCGCCGAAGAACAGGT
The DNA here is from genome assembly GCF_022179805.1 of Cupriavidus pauculus. Lineage (GTDB taxonomy): Bacteria > Pseudomonadota > Gammaproteobacteria > Burkholderiales > Burkholderiaceae > Cupriavidus > Cupriavidus pauculus_E. The sequence continues at coordinate 369,363 of NZ_BPUO01000008.1, forward strand.
CGCGGCCGCCAACAGCCTCGGCCCACCCGAGCGCCAGCGACAGCATGATCGTATTGCGTGCCGGAACGTAGGTAATCGGGATGCCGCCGGTGGCGCCATCGGTCGGCACGTCCAGCGCATCGTCGGTCAGTGCCGAACCGCCAAAGCGGCGCAGGTCCAGGTCGATGATTTCGTGGCGCTTGGCGCCCAGTGCCGCGGCCACCTGCTTCGCCGCTTCCAGTTCGGAAGAATGCCGCTGGCCGTAGCGCATCGACAAGGCGTAGGTTTCAAAGCCGGCCGCATTGGCCATGGCAAGCACGGTGGCGGAATCCAGACCGCCGGATAACAGGACGATTGCGCGTTTGGTCATGATGGGTTGCGCGCGGAACAAGCGCGCTGGTAGTCACGCCTCGATGGGCGAATCGCGTATTTTAGCGCGGTTGCCTTGGTACGCCGGCGGTTCTTGGCTTCCCTCTCCCGCCTTGCGGGAGAGGGAAGAAAACAAACGGGAAATCGCCTTCCCCAAAAAAGAAAAAACCCGCATACATCGCGGGCTCTCTCCTGACTTGCGTACTGCCGGTATCCGGTTACTTCAGCGTCTTCAGCCGGTTGCTGGCGGCCTGGGCGCCTTCGGTGCCCGGATATTTCGACACCACCGTTTCCAGCGTCTTCTTGGCCTGGGCTTTCTGGCCAGATTCCATCTGGTTGTTGGCGATGGCGATCATGGCGTCCGGTACCTTCGCATGCGTCGGGAATTGGTTCACCATGTTTTGCAGCACGAAGGTCGAACCCTTGTAGTCACGCTGCGCGTAGAGCGAATTGCCGAGCCAGAACTGCGCCAGCGGCAGGTACGGGCTTTGCGGATACTTCTTCGCAAACGCCGAGAAGGCATTGCCCGCGCCCTTGAAGTCGCCCGACTGGAACTGCTTCAGCGCGGCGTCGTACTCGGGCTTCTCGGAAGGCTGTGCCAGCCCTTCCTTGCCGTCCACGGTCACCTGTTGCGGCTCGAACTTCTTCAGGCGCGCATCGAGGTCGGCGTAGTAATCCTTCTGCTGCTTCTGCAGCGTGTCCACCGTGTTTTGCAACACCTCGTTCTGACCGCGCAGCCGCGCCACTTCCTGACGCAGACCTTCAAGCTGGTTCTGCATGTCGAGTTGTTGACGGCTGTTCTGGTCAATCCGTTGCGATGCCGTGGCCTGGAAACCGTTGAACTGGTCCCGCAGCTGGATCACCGCCTTGCGCGCCTCGTCGTCGTCAAAGACGCCGGCGGCGGCCGAATTGGCTGCCAGCATGCCGCCGGAGACAGCGGCCAGCCACAGCAGGGTGGAAACGCGAGAATTCATGAAGGATTATTCCGTGGATCAGTAGACGATGTCGGCGCGACGGTTTTCAGCCCACGACGCTTCGTCGTGACCGGTGGCCTTCGGCTTTTCCTTGCCCAGGCTCACAGCTTCCATTTGCGACTCGGGCACGCCCAGCGACGACATCGAGCGACGCACGGCTTCAGCACGCTTCTGGCCCAGGGCCAGGTTGTATTCGCTGGTACCGCGTTCGTCGGTGTTGCCCTGGATCAGGATCTTGCGGCTCTTGTTGGACGACAGGTACTGCGCGTGCGTCTGCAGCGTGCCCTGGTATTCCGACTTGACCGAGTAGCTGTCGAAGTCGAAGTACACGCTGCGCTTGGCCAGCGGGCTGTTCGGGTCGTTCAGCGGGTCGGCGGCAACCACCGGCGCCACGGCGCGCGGATCGGTCTGTGCGCCGCCCGTGCCGGTGCCGGCCTTCGAAGCGTCGTCCAGCTTCACGCCGGAACTGCAGGCGCCCAGGGCCAGCAGTGCGGCCAGGGCGAGCGATTTGGTCATCATTTGGGACATGGCGAGAGACTCCTCTTTTTCTACTGCATGAAAGGACCCCAGGACGGCTCGCGAACTTCGCCGGACTGGAGTGACAGAACCTGTTTCGTTCGGCCGTCCGTGGAGACTGCCGCCAGTACCGAGCGGCCGCCCACGCGGGTGGCGTACAGGATGTATTTACCGTTGGCGGCGAAGCTCGGGGCTTCGTCGTTCGACGTATCCGTGAGAGAAGTCACGTCACCGTTGGACAGGTCCTGCAGCTGCAGGCGGAAGCCGCCCGTACGCGAGATGAAGGCCAGGTACTTGCCGTCCGGCGAAACGCGCGGGCTGACGTTGTAGTTGCCCTTGAAGGTCACGCGCTGCGCTGCGCCGGATTCCTCGCCAGAGGCCGGCATACGGTAGATCTGCGGCGCACCGCCGCGATCGCTGGTGAAATAGATGCTGCGGCCGTCCGGCGCAAATTGCGGCTCGGTGTCGATGGCGCTGCTGCGCGTGATGCGGCGCAGGCCGCTGCCGTCGGCGTTGACCAGGTAGATCTGGGTGTTGCCGTCGCGCGAGAGCGCCACGGCCAGGCGCTGGCCGTCCGGCGACCACGACGGCGCGCTGTTGTTGCCCTTCTGGTTCGACACCAGCGTGCGCTTGCCCGTGGCCAGGTCATGCACATAGACCACCGGCTTCTTGGCTTCGAACGAGACGTAGGCCACGCGGCGGCCATCGGGCGACCACGACGGCGAGATGATCGGCTCGCTGCTGGACAGCGCCACCTGGGCGTTCTGGCCATCCGAATCGGAAATCAGCAGCTGGTAGCGGTTGCCCACCTTCGACACATACGACAGGCGCGTGGCAAACACGCCGCGCTCGCCCAGCAGCTTCTCGTAGATGTAGTCGGCGATCTTGTGCGCGGTCACGCGCAACTGGCCTTGCGACACATTGAACGCCAGCCCGCCCAGGCTCTGGCCCTTGACCGTGTCGTACAGGCGGAAACGCACCTCGTACTGGCCATTGCCGCTGGGGGTCACGCTACCGGCAACGAACGCATCGGCGCCCTTGGCCTTCCAACTTCCCAGATCCACCTGGGCCGATTCGGCCACCGTGGCGCCGGCGGGATCGACATTGCGGAAACGGCCGCTGTTGGTCAGGTCGGCACGGATGACGGCGGTCAGATTCTGCGCGCCCTGGCCTTCGCCCTGGAAGTTGGCCGTGGCCACCGGGAACTGGTTCGAGCCCACGCCGGTGATTTCCACGTTCAATTGCGCGTGCGCCACGCCGGCGGACATCAGCGCCGCGGCCAGCCAGGCCATCAGCGCGTGACGGCCCTGTTCGCGGGTGATCTTGGTGGTCTGGCGTCGAGACAGCCAGTTGGGGGCCCAAAGCTTTCGCATGCTGCTCCTCAGTCGATTTCAGGTTTCATCGGTACGGCGGGCACAGCAGGTACGGCAGCACGACATGACATGCGGCTTGGCGCATTCCGTCGTGCATGCGTCTTGCACACTGCCGGCCGCGTCAGGCAACCGTTCATGGTAGCGATCGGACTGGCGGCCAACGATGAAGGTTGCATTATGTTGCAAATCATGGCGCTCTCGACACTCCGTCCTCAGTCCTTGGGGCGGAACGTGATCGTGAATTCGAACGAAGGCGCCTTGCCGTCCTCGTCACGCGGCAGAGGGTCCGAGCGCTCCACGGCGCGCAGCACGGCGTTGTCCCAGTCCGAATCGCCGCTGGACTTGGCCAGCCGCTTGGACAGGATCGAGCCGTCCGGAGCCAGCCTCACGGCCACCACGGCCGACGGATTGCCCTGCACGTCGCCGTTGAAGATGATGTTCGGCTTCACCTTGCGACGCACGCGGTCGGAATAGCCCGGCGACGCCTTGCCGCCCGAGCCCGCGCCCGAACCGGCCGCATTGCCGATGCCACCACCGCTCGACGACGCATTGCCGCCACCGGCCAGCGCCTGCAGACGGGCCAGCTCGCTCTTGCGCTGCGCATTGGCCGCAGCCTCGCGCTTGGCCTTGGCGTCGGCATCGGCCTTCGCCTTGGCCTGCTTCTCGGCATCAGCCTTGGCCTTGGCCTGCTTGTCCGCGTCGGCCTTGGCCTGCGCGTCCTTGCGTTCCTGCTCGGCCTTTTCCTTTTCCTTCGCGAGCTGAGTGGCCTTGTCCTTGTCTGCCTTGTCCTTCTCCGCCTTCTTCTTCGCGTCTTCCTTGCGCTGCGCGTCGAGCTGCTGCTGGCGCTGCTCTTCCTTGCGCTGCGCTTCCTTCTGTTCCTGCTCCTTGCGCTCGCGCTCGCGGCGCGCGGCTTCCTCGCGGGCGGCGGCTTCCTCGGCCTGCTTGCGCTTCTTCTGTTCCAGCGCGATATCGGCGGCGTCCTCGACCTTGCTGCGCACCACGGGCTGTGGCGGCTGCGGTACGGGCTGCTCCACCGGGCGCGGCGGCGGCGTGGGCGTGACGTCGGGGATTTCTTCCCAGAGTTCGGCCTCGGCGCCAACCGGCGTGCTGCTCTGCCAGTGCACGCCGTAATACAGCACGATGCCGAGCAACAGGTGCATCAGCAGCGCGAGCAGGAACGACCGCGTCGTGCCGCGTTCCTTAACCGGCTGATACGGATAGGCGGCGGCTTTCGCGCGCGAAGGCCGTTGGTGCGGATGACGTGACGAGAGGCTGGCCACTTTAGGAGGCGATAACGCTTACTTGGACTTGACCATCAGGCCGACGCGCTTCACGCCATCGGCCTTGAGCACGGACATGACGTCCAGCACGGCTTCGTATTTCACGGCCTTGTCGGCGGCAATCACCACCGGCTGGTCCGGATTCTCGTTCTGGCGCTGGTGCACGAAATCAGTCAGGCCACGCTTGTCGAGCTTGCGCTCGAACGATCCGCCCGACTGGTCCTTGCCGCGCGCGGTCAACTGGCCGTCCTCATGCACGGTCACGATGATCGGCGGGGTCTGCTGCTGCGGCGTGGCGTTGGCCACCGACGGCAGGTCCACCACGGCCGGGTTCACGATAGGTGCCGCCACCATGAAGATGACGAGCAGCACGAGCATCACGTCGATGTACGGCACGACGTTGATTTCTGCGCTGGCGCGGCGGCGCGAACCGCCACGGCGCTGGATGGCTGCCATGTCTGTGCTCCCCCTGTCTGGTTAGCGCGTCTGGCGCTGCAGGATATTCAGGAATTCTTCCATGAAGCTCTCGAACCGGATGGCCAGGCGGTCGATCTCCGTGGCGTAGCGGTTGTAGGCAATCACGGCCGGAATGGCGGCGAACAGGCCGATCGCCGTGGCGACCAGCGCTTCGGCAATACCGGGCGCCACCGATGCAAGCGTCGCCTGCTGCACATTCGAAAGGCCACGGAACGCGTTCATGATCCCCCAGACCGTGCCGAACAGGCCGATGTAGGGGCTGACCGAGCCCACCGACGCCAGGAACGGCAGGTGCGACTCCAGCACGTCCATCTCGCGCTGGTACGCAGCGCGCATGGCGCGGCGGGCCGCGTCCAGCAGGGCGCCCGCGTCGTTGCTGCGCTCGCGGGCCTTCAGGAATTCACCCATGCCCGACTCGAAGATGCGTTCCAGCGCGCCGGTGTTGTGGCGGTTGTTCACGGCGCTGTTATAGAGCGCCTGCAGGTCGCCGCCCGCCCAGAAATCGCGCTCGAAGACCTCGGTCTGCGTGCGCGCGGCGCGCAGCGCCAGGTGCTTGCGGAAAATATAGGTCCACGAGAACAGGGACATCACCAGCAGCAGCGCCATGACGGCCTGTGCCAGCAGGCTGGCGTGAAGGACCAGCGAAATGATCGACAGGTCTTGTGTGACGGTCACCGGATTCATCGAGCGTTTTTAATAGTGGCAAGAACAGGGGCAGGAATCGGGGCCGGACGGAACGTGCTTTTATCGACACATCCCACACGGATATTGCCGCTGGCCAGCAGCAGATCACCTCGCCAGGCTTCCTGGGCGAATTGGACCGACGCGGGCCCGACCCGTTCGATACGCGTACGGATCTCCAGTTGGTCATCCAGCCGGGCGGGCGCATTGTATTCCACAGCGGTACTGCGTACGACGAAGACCACGCCAGACATATCGGCAAGGGTCTGTTGTTCGATGCCGAGCGAGCGCAGCCATTCGGTCCGGGCCCGTTCGAAGAACTTGAGGTAGTTGGCGTAGAACACCACGCCGCCAGCGTCTGTGTCTTCCCAATACACGCGCAGCGGCCACACGAAATTTGGCATGGGCGGCATTGTAACGGAGCGCACTGGTTAACCCGTAGCCGACTTTGCAACAGCAAGTTGCGAGCCATGCGCCACAGGCCCTTGACCGCACAGGGCGTCTGCCCCATCCGGCACCCGTGCCCCCGGCTTGCAGCAAGCGGCGCGTTCGCATAAACTCTGCCGCAACCATTCCACCTTGCGCGACTGGCGAAGTCAGTGGGTACTACCACGAGGAAGCGCAAGATCTTTGGGCGTGAAGTTCGAAAGCGCCTGCCGCTCGCCTGGGCAGCGAATGGGAAGCAGGGTGCGCCCTGCACCGGAGGCCGTATTCGGCAGACCGGTGCTGGACGCCATTGACTTCCCCGCGCGCCCTACCCGCGATGTATTCCCGTTCCAATCCGAAAAGCGCCGACCCGCAACCGATCTTCATATCGATTTTGCCGTCCGCTTTCCTTTTTACAGACGAGTCACGCCATGTTTGAACGTAGCCGTTTCACCATCGAGCAGATCGACCCCGAAGTCTTCGCCGCGATCCAGAAGGAAGACCAGCGCCAGGAAGACCATATCGAGCTGATCGCCTCCGAGAACTACACCTCGCCGGCCGTGATGGCCGCGCAGGGCTCGCAACTGACCAACAAGTACGCCGAGGGCTATCCCGGCAAGCGCTACTACGGCGGCTGCGAGTACGTCGACGTCGTGGAGCAACTGGCCATCGACCGCGTGAAGCAGCTGTACGGCGCCGATGCCGCCAACGTGCAGCCGAATTCGGGCTCGCAGGCCAACCAGGGCGTGTTCTTCGCCATGCTCAAGCCGGGCGACACGATCATGGGCATGAGCCTGGCCGAAGGCGGTCACCTGACGCACGGCATGGCGCTGAACATGAGCGGCAAGTGGTTCAACGTGGTCAGCTACGGCCTGAACGCCCAGGAAGACATCGACTACGACGCGCTGGAAAAGAAGGCCCACGAAACCAAGCCGAAGATGATCATCGCCGGCGCCTCGGCCTTTGCTCTGCGCATCGACTTCGAACGCATCGCCAAGGTTGCCAAGGCAGTTGGCGCCTACTTCATGGTGGACATGGCCCACTACGCCGGCCTGATCGCCGCCGGTGTGTACCCGAACCCGGTGCCGCACGCCGACTTCGTGACCACCACCACCCACAAGAGCCTGCGCGGCCCGCGTGGTGGCGTGATCCTGATGAAGGCCGAGCACGAAAAGGCCATCAACTCGGCCATCTTCCCGGGTATCCAGGGCGGCCCGCTGATGCACGTGATCGCCGCCAAGGCCGTGGCCTTCAAGGAAGCCCTGCAGCCCGAGTTCAAGGTCTACCAGCAGCAAGTGGCCAAGAACGCCGCCGTGCTGGCCGAGACGCTGATCTCGCGCGGCCTGCGCATCGTGTCGGGCCGGACCGAAAGCCACGTGATGCTGGTGGACCTGCGCGCCAAGCAGATCACCGGCAAGGAAGCCGAGAAGATCCTGGGCGACGCGCATATCACGGTCAACAAGAACGCCATCCCGAACGATCCGGAAAAGCCGTTCGTGACCTCGGGCATCCGCCTGGGCTCGCCGGCCATGACCACGCGCGGCTTCAAGGAAGACGAAGCCCGCCAGGTGGCCAACCTGATCGCCGACGTGCTGGACAACCCGCACGACGAAGCCAACATCGCCCGCGTTCGCGAGCAGGTGGCAGCGCTGACGCGCCGCTTCCCGGTGTACGGCTGATTGCGCACGCGATCTGAAGCGTAGCTATAGTTAGTACGCACCAACGGCGCCGCCACCCCCACGGTGGCGGCGCCGGTTGATCCGCCACAACCCCGCGGCAGAATTCAAAGATGCAAAATGCGGGCTGGCAAATTTCTTCGGGTGGTCAGGCATGAAATGCCCCTTCTGCGGTCATTCCAATACCCAGGTCCTTGATAGTCGCGTGTCCGAGGACGGCGAAGCCGTGCGTCGCCGCCGGCGTTGCGAGGCCTGCGACCGCCGCTTTACCACCTACGAACGCATCGAGCTGTTCTTCCCGGCCATCGTCAAGAAGAACGGCTCCCGCGTGGACTACACCCGCGCCAAGCTCAAGGATTCGATGCGGCTGGCGCTCCGCAAGCGGCCGGTGTCGGCCGAGGCCATCGACGAGGCCATCCTGCGCATCGAGGAAAAGCTGCTGGCACTGGGCGAAAAGGAAATCCCCAGCAGCCAGGTGGGTGAACTGGTCATGCGCGAACTGCGCAAGCTCGACAAGATTGCCTATATCCGCTTTGCTTCCGTCTATCGAAGCTTCGAGGATGTGTCTGAATTCCGCGACGTACTCGACGAGTTTTCCACCCCCACCCCACGAAAGGGGTAGCCACTTCCTGAAAAAAGCTGTCTAATCTGCACTAGCCTCCTTCGGGTATGGAGGCCGGCGAGCGAGCGCGCGTTTTAATCGCAAGGCATCGCAGATACAAGGAAGCCGCCAGCGGAACCGGACCCAGCAGAGGCCCGGACGCACACAGAATTCCAGCGCGCCGCGCAAAGAAGAAAAAAGAACTGTCGTTTTTTGGACGGGAGTCACAAATGGGTCAATCTCGCTGCCGGGAGGCAGCTGGCTTCACCATGCTTGAAGCATTGGTCGCCATTGTCGTGCTCGCCTTCGGCGTGCTGGCGGTGGCCAACCTTCTCATCAAGTCATTCCGCTTCGCGCAGCAATCCTCTTATGACGTCGTGGCCCTGCAACTGGCCAACGATATCTCGGATCGCATGCGTGCCAACGGCGCGCAGATTATCGCCGGCACGTTCGACAACTTCGATACGAAGCAGGGCGTTCCGCAGATCGCGGACGGGACCAATCTCTTCAAGACCCCGTGCACAGGCTCGACGGCAACCTGCGGACCCATCTCGGCGGTATTCGATCTCGCGGAATGGTCGCACAGGGTCATCACGAGCCTGCCAAGCGGCCGGGCCGTTATCTGCCGCGACTCCAACACCTGGACGCAAGGCACCGGCTACACGTGGGACTGCAAGGCCGTGCCAGGTGGGACCGGGTCTCAGAAAGATACCCCGCTCGTGGTGAAAATCGGCTGGCTGTCACGTTTCAACGACGACAGCGATACCGGTACCGCCGATGGCAACCTGGCCGATGGCTCGGCCAAGGTCCAGCTTGTCGTCGTCGTCTCACCGGGAGTCGACAAGTGAAGACTCGTCCGAACGCCCCACATCTGGCACATCGTCGCGACGCGGGCTTTACGCTCGTCGAACTGATGGTGACGCTGGTGATCAGCCTGCTCGTGCTGATGGCCGGCCTCTCCTTCTACATGATGAGCCGCAGCAGCTACGAAACGATCAACGACAGCGCCAACCTCGAGGAGCGCGGCAACTTCGCACTGTCCATCGTGACGCGGCTCATGCGCCAGACCGCGTACGTCCCGGTTGTGCCCAACACCGGCGGCATGATGTACGTGCCAGACCCGATGATTGTCGGCATCGACAACTGCTCGAATCCCAACAACAGCGAAACACTGGCATGTGGCGCTGGTGGCGGCATCAACGCCAGCGACGCCATCATCGTCCGTTATTTTGGCGTCGGCCAGCAGGCGGACCAGAGCAAGCCCGATGAGTCTGTTGTCGACTGTTCTGGCCAGGGCGTTGCAAGCTACACGGACAGCGACAAGGCCGCCTCGCAGCGGGGGTTGTCGATCCTGTACATCGGCAACGGTGCCAACGGCAAGCCATCGCTGATGTGCAAGTACCGCGAACGTGCCGCCAGCGGCGTGGAGACCACGGACACGTACCAGACGCAAGAACTGGTACCCGGGGTAGAGAACCTGCAACTGCTCTACGGCATGAGCACCAATGGCGACGACGTGCCGGACAAGTACGTCACCGGAACGGGCATCACGACCGACGCGGACTGGCGCAACGTCAAGACGGTCAAGGTCGCCATGATTGTCCGTGCCGATTCCACTAGCGCGGACGCCGGCGCCCCGGCTGCAATCTCGCTGTTCGGCCCGCTGTACAGCGGGGACAACGCCACCTACACACCCACTGTCGACGTCAAATCGGCGCGCAAGCTGTATTACGCGACCATCCAGATTCGTAACTACCAGACTTGCGGAGGTATGTCGTGCTAAAGATTACCCATACCGCCCGGCTTCGCCGCGCGCAGCACGTCCGCGGTATCGCGTTGATTACCTCGGTAATCATGCTGCTGGTGATTACCTTGCTGGCGCTGGGTGGCGCCCGGCTGGCGCTCGATACCAAGCGGTCCACCCGCAACCAGCGCGACCTCGAGATTGCCTACCAGGCGGCCGAAGCCGCCCTGTATGACGCCGAACTCGACATTGGCGAAGCCATCAAGCGCTCCAGCCTGTTCCTGCCAACCAGCACCGCCGGATTTCTTGACGGGGACTGCAATACCGGCACGACCATGCCGTCCGCATTCCTGGGTATGTGCAACACCGCCGACCGCACGGGCGAGCCCATCTGGAACACGATCGACTGGACCGCGGCCATCGACAACAAGACCGTGGAGTACGGCACGTTCACCGGCCGCTCGTTCCCGACCGGCAGCGGCCTGACGCCCGCGCGCAAGCCTCGCTACCTGATCGAGATCCTGCAGGACAACGAAAACGGCAAGTCGGCAAGCACGCCGACGCCGCAATACAAGTACCGCATCACAGCCATCGGCTTCGGCCCCTCCGACACCACGCGCGCCATCGTGCAGTCGGTCTACCGCAAGTCCGAGTCCTGATTCAGAAACTTCGTCTGCCCCCATCCATCCGGGAACGCATTCATGAAGATCCAACACCGCCTACTCGCCGCCTGCGCCATGCTCTGGTGCTCGCTACTGTCCGCCGCGACCGTTCCGACCGTCTCCATCTCGAGCACACCGCTCTATGGCCAGTCGCAGAACATCCATCCGAACCTGATGCTGACGCTGTCCGTCGAATTTCCGACGACCGGCGCCGCGTACCGTGGCACCTACGACAAGTCGCAGGACTATGTCGGCTACTTCAACAACACGAAGTGCTACACGTACAACGCGACTTCAGGCTATTTCACGATTTCCGGTGCCGCCACGAGCGTCCATGAGTGCTCGAGCGCATTCAGCGGCAACTTCATGAACTGGGCATCGGCATCGGCTATCGACGAACTGCGTCTGGCCATGACCGGTGGCGATCGCGTGGTCGACAGCCGCACACAGACCGTACTGCAGCGCGCCATGTTGCGTGCCGACTTCTTCAAGAGCGGCAGCTATTTTCCGCTCAAGAGCATCAACGGCAGCGGCACCAACAGCGCACCCAACAAGGTGACGCCGTTCAGCTACGGCACCTTGTACATGGCATCGTGCGGCAATCACATCTACTTTTCGGATGCCGACGATTCCAAGGCGAGCTGCTCGAGCCTGGGCAAGTACGCCGATGTCACCAAGAATGGATCTGTGACCGAACGGCGCGGATATCGCGTGCAGGTGCAGGTTTGCGACAGCGCCGAAGCCAGCACCCGCGGCGACCTTTGCTACAGCTACGATGGTACGAACTACAAGCCGGTGGGCCAGATGCAGCGTAACGCCGACCGCGTGCGCTTTGCCGCGTTCGGTTACCTGAACGATCCCACGAACAATTCGAGCGGCCCGCAGAACGAACGCTATGGCGGTGTGTTGCGGGCGCCGATGAAGTACCTTGGCGACAACGCCGTGAACAGCTCGCTGAACACGATCACCAATCCGACGAAGGAATGGGATTCGTATGGCGTGCTGGTCGCCAACCCGCTCAACGATGCGTCGGGCAACAGCGGTGTCATCAACTATCTGAACAAGTTTGGCCGAACCCTCGTGACGGACCTGGGCAAGCCCACGGACAACCCGGTCGGCAACTACAAGACGTATGACCCGCTGGGCGAGCTGTACTACGAGAGCATCCGCTACCTGCAGAACCACCCGAACGGCCCGACGCCCGAGGCGGTCAGCAACGTCACGACAGCCTATGCGGACAACTTCGCGTACTACACATCTTGGTCCGATCCGCTGCTGAACAGCTGCCAGCGCAACTATGTGCTGACCATCGGCGATATCAACACCCACCAGGATCACTACATTCCTGGCAATGGCATCTCGAACCAGGGGGATCCGGCCCGTTCTGCGGACAGTTGGAGCAACTTCAACGTCGTGGACTGGACCAACAAGGTCGGCGCGCTGGAGACGAATAGCCCGGCAGCCGGCAATTCGAACCCGCTCGACTCGTCGTTCACGAATCTCGGCACCAAGAATCACCCGACTTCGAACTGGTCGACCTACTACATGGCCGGCGTCGCCTACTGGGCGCACACCTCCGCGTTCCGCCCGACCATGCCCAACGCCCGCGTAACCACGTTCGGCATCGACGTGAACGAAAACGGAAACGGCACGGTGGGCAGCACCCAGCGGCAGAGCCAGATCTATCTGGCCGCCAAGTACGGCGGCTTCAAGGAAGAAACCCTGGACGGCGGCAACAAGGACGGCAATCCCTTCAAGACGCTGGGCGCCGGCGGCACCATCGTCACCAACAATACCGAATGGGAAGCCGCGCCGACAGGGTCCAACCTTCCGTCTAACTGGTTCCTGGCGAGCCAGCCGACGCAGATGATCAGCGCAATCAAGCAGATCTTCACGCAGATCACGAGTTCGGCCGGCACACTGTCTGGCGTGGCCCTGAGCAGCACCCGCATCGTCGACAACGGCAACGTGTACACGCCCGGCTTCGACCAGCAATGGAACGGCAAGCTGACGGCCTACCCACTGACCAAGGGTACGGACGGCTCGGTATCGATCTCGAACACCCCGGTCTGGGAAGCTGGCTCGAAGCTCACGACGCGTGCGTTCGCCGCGCGCTCGCTCTTCACGCTGAACGCATCCAGCGGCGCTGGTGCCCCCTTCAACTGGATTGGCCTGGCCAAGACCCAGCAGGACTTGCTGAACCTGAACCCGGCCACCAACACGAGCGACGGCCGCGGTCAGCAGCGCCTTGATTACCTGCGTGGCGACCGCAGCCTGGAAGCCGACAGCCAGGGAAGCAATGGCGGCATCTTCCGCGGCCGCAAGACGGTCTTCGGCGACATCATCAATTCGGGGCCGGTCTACGTCGGCCCGCCATCGGCCTCGCGCACCGGCACGGACTACACCACTTTCTACGCAAAGTATCTGCTGCGCACCCCGATGGTCTATGTGGGGGCAAATGACGGCATGCTGCATGGATTCGATGCCAACACCGGCAACGAAGTCTTCGCGTATGTGCCCAACGCGGTCATGGGCAGCCTCAACCAGCTCACGTCGACCACTTACAACCACCGCGCCTACGTGGATGCCACACCAGTTGTTGCGGAAGCCCAGGTGAATGGCAGCTGGAAGTCCGTGCTGACTGGCGGCTTCGGTGGCGGCGCGCAAGGCGTCTATGCGCTCGACGTGACCGATCCGGACGGCGGCAAGAGCGGCGCCGCGTTCAATGCCTCCAACGTGCTGTGGGAGTTCACCGACAAGGACGATGCCGACATGGGCAACGTCATGGGTACGCCGGTGATCGTCAAGCTGCTGAGCGGGTACGACAGCAAGAAGCTGCCGGTCTACAAGTGGTATGTGGTCGTCGGCAACGGCCTGAACGCCAACCAGGCCGACGGCTCCGCCAATACCAACGCGCCGGGCGTGCTGTTCATCCTGTCGCTCGACAAGACGGCCGGCACGGGATGGACGCTCAATGGCAACTACTGGAAGATCGTCACCCCCTCCCCTTCCACTGCCACGCTGGCCAACGGCCTGAGCACCCCTGCACTGATCAACCAGGCCAGCGGTGCCGGTCTGGCCATGTACGCCGGCGACCTGCAAGGCAATCTGTGGAAATTCAGTCTCTCCGGACTGCCCGAGACGTGGAATGCGGCTGACGCCTTGCCGGCCTTTGGCGGTACGCCGGGCAGGCCGATGTTCGTTGCGACGTCGCCGAACAACGGGCCGCGCCAGCCGATCACGATGCAGCCTCAGGTCGTGTACGCGCCGGGCGGCTACATGGTGTTGTTCGGCACGGGCAAGTACTACGAACTGGCGGACACCACCGCGTCGCAGACCCAGTCGTTCTACGGCATCTACGATGGAGGCGGCACCAACTACGTATCCGACCGCAGCAAGCTCAATCAATTGAAGATGAGCCTGATCGATGGTGACAAGTCGATCCAGTACACGGGCAATGCCGCCGCGCCGGGGTACAACGCTCCTCGCAAGCCGGGCTGGGTAATGGACTTTCTCGATACGTCGGAGCGACAGATCACGGCAGCGGTGGTATCGAACGGCCTCGTGTACTTCAACTCGATCTACACCGCGACGGGCACATGCGGCACGGCCGGCGGCAGCCGCAGCTACGCGCTCAATTCGCTGACTGGCGCACCTACCACCGGCATCTCGGGCTTCCAGTCGAGCACCGGCATGCTGGGCGCACCGTCGATCATCATCACGAACGTGACGTCGGGTGATCGCGATTCGATTGGCGGCATACAACAAACGACCCGAACACAGGTCATCTCGTTCGGCACCTCCGGAGCTGCCACCACAATGCCGCCGATCGACACGGTCGGCCCGACCGGTCGCATGAGCTGGCGCGAAGTCCGGAACTTCAAGATGTCGAACTGACCTGGATGGCAACCATGAACCGATTCCCACGTCGACGCCAGTACGGCTTCACCCTTGCCGAACTCATGGTCACGGTGGCCATCATCGCCATCCTGAGTACGTTCGCTTATCCGTCCTATCAGGAGTTCGTTCTCAAGGGACGACGCACCGAGGCAAAGTCGGCGTTGATGGGGAATATGCAGTTGTTCGAACGGCACTACTCGCAGGTCAACACGTACAACACCTCAAGCACCGACGCGACGATCTGGCCCAGCTTCAAGACTTACTCGGGAGACAGCGCCACAGGCAGCAGCTATACGATCCGCGCCGCACGGTGCCCGAACGCAGCCACTGACGGGCAATGTATCGAGCTGCAGGCGATTCCCAATCGTGCCGATGCCACGTGCGGCACGCTGGTGCTGCGAACCAATGGTCAGAAGGCCAACATGACCAACGGCAGCACCTATTCGCAAACCGCAAACTGCTGGTAACCGACATGCCCAGGACCGCTCCTCGCCGCACTGGCGGCTTTACGCTGCTCGAATTGCTTACCACCATGGCAGTGGGTATCGTGCTGGTGGGCTTCGCGGTTCCGAGCATGTCTGCGTTCATGCGAAGCAATCGTGTCATGACGGCGGCCGACAGCTTCAACTCCGCTGTCAGCAAAGCCAGGACCATTGCAGCGGCGACCAATAGCTATGTGACGGTGGCGCCGATCGACGGCAACTGGCAGAACGGCTGGCAGGTGTTCAATGAACATGCAGCGCCGAATGGCGAGTACAACACGGACAACGACAACCTGATTGTCGAATCAGAAAAGCTGCCATCGGACGTCACGATCACGTCGACCACTATCCCAGAGGGTCTCCAGTACATTTCTTTCTCGCCGGTAGGCTATTCGCAATCGATGGACAAGAAGCAGATGGCGATGTCGGTCGGCTTCCAGATCGGTGTATCGAAACGCGTCGTGGAGATTGGCTTGCTGGGCCGCGCTCGCGTCTGCAACCCCGACGTCGAGGCGTCGACCTGTGTGATGCCCTGAAGCAGGTAGCCCCCTCCGATCGGGCGTCGGCATCCTCCGACGCCCAATCGGACACACATTGACGCAACTCCGCAACATCTGGACACGTTTTAACGTCCTTTCCGCCGCTATCGTGGGCATCCGTTCACTTCGAACCGATGCACCATGCCTCCCGCAGTTTTTCCTATCCCTTGTCGTCGTCTAGTACCTGCCCATGGCGCATCGCGCCGATGGGCACGTGGCGACGTGCTTGTCGAATCTCTGGTCTGCATCGCCATCATGGCCTGGGCGCGATTCCACTGGAAGTACTCGGCAGTGGCTGGTTGCGCTGGGGCGGGCAGCACGAGCGGCTGAACGGCACACTGCGGCTGGCCGCCGAGCGGGCCGAGGCAGGCGGCGACGACCGGCAGCCAATCGGCGCTGACGCGACGCGCGCGGTACGGTGCGATGCCGTCGCCGCCGGAGGCGTGTGCGTGCCGGGCGATCGCATCGCACTGGCCAGTCTTCCGCCCATGCCAGTGTCATTGCAACCCGACGGCGTATTGCCGATCTCGCACATCGCGCTATGGGACCGGCCATGATTCGGTCCCGCCGCCATGGAGGCTTCACGCTGGCCGGCACGATGGTGGGGATCGCGCTGGGGTTGATCGCCACGCTGGCCGCGCTGACCAGCTTCCAGCTCATGCGCGACGCGTATGCCAACGTGGTAGATGGCATGCTGATCGAGGAGCTTGGCCAGCGCGCTCTGTCGGTGCTGGCCCACGCCATCCGCCAAGCTGGTTGGATTCCGGCCCATGTCGCGCTGGCGCCGGCTCATCCCACGCCCGCGCCGCCGCTGGAAGGCCGCGACGACTGCGCGCAGCCGACGTTCCGCACGCACATGCAGTGCGCGCGCGCCGGTGTGCTGAGGAGCGATGCATTGCTGGTCCGCATGTCGGGAAGCGGCTTGGCCGCGGACCCGACGTTGTCGGACGGCACCATGAGCGACTGTGGCGGCTATGCGCTGCCGGCGCGTGCCGCTCGGCACGGCGACGCAGCCCTGCCCTTCCATGCGTCGACCAACTTCTTCTACATCGGCCGGGCCAGCGACGGTGTGCCGCAACTGCTGTGCCGATATCCGAGCCGTCTGGGCGGGCGTGTGAACGCGGCCACGCAGACCGCCGGCACGCTAGTAAGAGGCGTGGAGACGATGCAGTTGCGCTACGGCGTCGACGTCGACGATGACGGCCGCATCGATCGCTTCGTGCCGGCGCGTGCCTGGCATACGCAAGGGTCGGCCGGCTGGCATCGCGTGCGTGCCGTGCAGATTGCACTGGTGGTGCGTGGAGATCGGCCAACTGTCGCGCCCTCTACCTCGCAGCGCCTGACGCTGCTGCCGTCAACCGGCCCTGACGATGCCGACGACCAGGTGTTCGTGCCGGCCACCGATCCTCACTTGCGACGTCGCGTATTCGCCACGACGGTTCGCCTGCGCAATCCGTCGCCGTGTCGGGAGAGCCTATGCTGAGCCGTCGCAGAAACCAAGGCGCCGCGCTGCTGGCCTTCGTCGGCATGCTGATGCTGTTGATATCTGCGCGGCGGCCACGCACTTTCTGCTGGCTGGGCGGCAACGGGCCAGCCAGCCGCTCGACCGCGAGATCGCCTTCCGCGCGGCCGAGGCAGCGCTGCACGATGCGGAAGCCGACATCCTGGCCGCCGTCCGCGCCGATGGCGACCGGCTGGCGGCATGGCCCGCGCCGGGTACCTGTGCGGATGGCGCGCAGCGCGGCCTCTGCATGGCAGATGGCGACCGCCGCGTGTGGCAGCCGTGGCTCGACGGCGACGCAGCGCCGGCGCTTGGCATCGCGCTTGGCACGTTCACGGGCGCGCGGCTGCCGCCGCTGCCGGACGGCGTGGTGGGCGCCACCACATTGCCGCGCTACCTGATCGAGATCCGCGACGAGCCTCCCGCGCCGGGCATGTGGCCACGCATGCGTATCGTCGCGCCAGGCGCTGAGCGTGACCCCGAGGTACGCGTGCTGTTGCAGACGGAGTTCCAGCCATGACGCTTGTCAAACTCGCCATGCGTTGGCTACTGGGGAGGTTCGTCGCTGTGGGCGCGATGTCCAGCGGATTTGCGAATCCCGGCGATCTGCCGCTCGGCTACCGCATCGCCAGCGGTGCCTATCCCTGGACCGGGCGTCTCCATGCGCTGGCGTTCAAGACCGCCGCAATATCGTCGTCAGCCGTCCTCACGCAATGGGAGGCCGGGGAACGGCTCGACCGTCAGAACATCGATACGCGCCATCTCTACCTCAGCGGCAACCGGATGGTGCCGATGCGCTGGGCCGCCACATCGACAATGACGCGCGGCGGGTGCTCGACGACATTGCGCCAGCCGATACCGGCGAGGCGCGCTTGTCGTGGCTGCGTGGCGACTTGCGGAAC
The DNA here is from genome assembly GCF_022179805.1 of Cupriavidus pauculus. Classification (GTDB taxonomy): domain Bacteria; phylum Pseudomonadota; class Gammaproteobacteria; order Burkholderiales; family Burkholderiaceae; genus Cupriavidus; species Cupriavidus pauculus_E. The sequence goes on from NZ_BPUO01000008.1 coordinate 387,445, forward strand.
CACGCGCTGCGCCCACGCGATACGCGGCTCGGCAACGCCACATCAAACGGCACACCACGGCATGGCTGGGTACGCACGACGGGCTGCTACACGGCTTCGACGCCGTGACCGGCCGCGAACGCGCCGGCTATCTGCCGCGTGCGATGCTGCTCTGCGGCATCCCGTCGCGCGACACGGCGTCATCCAGACAGACCGGCGCGGTCTTCGTGCTCGATGTCTCGGCGCCAGACGCGGGCACGCCAATTGACCTGCTGTGGGAAGTGGCGGCCAGCCAGGCGCTGCCGCTATCTGGAAGCGGCCCCATCGGCGCGTCGATGTGGATCGAACATGGCGTGCGGCGCTGGGCCGCGGTCGCTACCGTCGCGCCTGACGACGAGACCGGCGCACATGCGGGGCTTGCTCTGCTGCCGCTCGATCGACCTGCCAACACGTGGTCCGCCGGCACGCGCGTGCGGCGCATGGCATTGCCCGAATCGGGCTGCGATGCCACCACCGTAGCTGTCGGGTTATTGGCGGTGACGGTTGCCAGCACCGCCAGCAGCATCGCTCAAGCGGCTTATGCCACCGATACGACGGGCAGGCTGTGGCGCTTCGGGCTGGATCACCTGTCATCATCGGGCGCCGAAGCCAAGCCGCCGGCGTGCCTGCATCGGCAGCGCAGCGCAGTCGACCGTGCGGAAGCACCCATCGTCGTGCGATCGGGCATCGGGACGCTGGTGGTCTATGGCACGGGCAACGAACTGACGGCGATACCCGACCGCCCCGGCGCCCGGGGCTCGCCCGGCCGCATCGACGCGATGCCGAAAGGCAATGGCGTGGTGCTGCGTGCGGCGCGAGCCGATGCCAATCCGTCCGACGACAGCGGGACCCTTGCGCTACCCCACGCAGGCGAACGCATCGATACCCTGTATGGCGCCACCGCCGTGCATGTGGGCTTCACCACTGTGGCAGCCGACGGGCTGCAGCGCAGCTATCTGATCGATGCCGCGAGCGGCGAATCGGTAGTCGTTGCCGACGACCTGGGCACACCCGGCCACGCCATCACCGGCCTGCCCCGGACCGACACCACCGTGATGCCCATCGGCGTGCAGTCGACCATCGCGATGGGCACGCCAACAGCACCGGGCACGTCGACGCGCGACGGGTTCGGGCTCGATCTCTGGCAGGTGAATGGCAACACGGCCACGTTGCAACAGCAGGCGCGCTGGCACCAGCGTCGCGGACGGCTGGGCAATGACCGTGCCCCGCTCCCACCAGGCTGTCATGCGCGCGGGCTTCAGTCTCGTGGAACTGCTCATCGTGCTGAGCATCGCCGCCGTCCTGACGATCCTGGCGGTGCCCGCGTGGCAGCGCCATGCCAAGCGCGGCTGGCGCATGCAGGCACGGTCCGAGCTGTTGTCCGCCGTGCTGGCGCTCGAACGGCACGCGCTGCTGCACCTGACCTTCGCAACAGCGCCCGGCAGCACGATGCCTGCGGGCGAATGGCCCAAACCCGTGCCGCCGCCACCGTCTCGCACGCGCCACTGGCTCACGGCCACCAGTTGCGGCGGCATCGACCTGTCCCGCTGCGTCGAAGTGCGTGTGGCCCCGGTCCGGCCCGACGCGCTATGCGGCACCCTGGTACTACGCAGCAGTGGCGAGTGGCTTTCCCTGCCCACGCAGAACGGTGACGCCGTGCCGCTGCCGCCGGAGTGCTGACGCGATGGCCTGTGCATCCTCCTCGCCGCACTGTGGCATGGCGCTGACCGAGCTGCTGGTGTCGCTTGCGATTGCGGCCCTACTCGCGGTGGTTGCATGGCCCGCCATTGGCACGCTGATCGCCGAGCACCATGCGGGCCACACGGCGGACCGGCTGGCGGCGTCGCTGGCGCTGGCACGCACGACGGCGTCCGCGCGGCGCGGCGAGGTGCGGCTGGGGCCGATCCGGGGCATGCCAGGCTGCATCGTGGCTGGCAACTGACGCTGGTGGACAACGGCAGACCCGACGCGGCGCCGTTCTCGGTGGTTGCTCTGCACGATCGCTGCCTGCAGGTCACGTTGCGCGGTGCCGCAGGCGGCGGCGCCACGCAAAGCCTGCGCCTGACAGCTGTGGGATACTCACGGTCTGAGCGTGGCGGCTTCCTGGCCGCCACATTCGAGGTGCGTTGCCACAAGGCGCAACGCCAGGTCCGGCTTGGCGCCCAGGGGCGCATCCGGATCTGCCGGCCCGGCACCGACGCCGATTGCGACTGAGCGTCCACGGGCACCGGATCGCCGCCAACGCACTCACGACTCACCGGACGTACCCTTTCAGGCCCGACTCGCCACACCATGTTCTCCGATTCCGACCACACCGCCATGGAACAGGCACTCGCGCTTGCCGCGCGGGGCATGTTCACCACCACGCCAAACCCGCGCGTGGGTTGTGTCCTGATGAAGGACGGACGGGTCATCGGCCAGGGCTACACCCAACCCGCCGGGCAGGACCACGCGGAAATCCAGGCGATGAAGGACGCCGTGGCGCATGGCCACGATCCGGCCGGCGCCACGGCCTACGTCACGCTGGAGCCATGCAGCCACTTCGGGCGCACGCCCCCGTGCGCCGATGCGCTGGTGCGTGCCGGCATTGCACGGGTGGTGGCCGCCATGGAAGATCCCAATCCCAGCGTGTCGGGCCGTGGCCTGCAGCGGCTGCGCGACGCCGGCATCGACGTGCGCTGCGGGCTGCTGGAGAAAGAGGCGCGCGATCTCAATATCGGCTTTGTCTCGCGCATGACGCGCGGGTTGCCGTGGGTGCGCGTCAAGGTAGCCGCGTCGCTCGATGGCGGCACGGCACTGCACGACGGCACCAGCCAGTGGATCACGAGCCAGGCCGCGCGCGACGACGGCCACGCCTGGCGGGCCCGCGCATGCGCGATCCTGACCGGCATCGGCACGGTACGCGACGACAATCCGGCGCTGACCGTGCGCGCCATCTCCACGCCGCGCCAGCCGCAGCGGGTGCTGGTCGATTCGCGGCTCGAAGTCTCGCTGGACGCCCAGATCCTGCATCGCGACACGGGCGACTTCGCCAAACCCGTACTGGTGTTCTGCGCCGTCGAGGACCGCGCCCGCCAGCGCGCGCTGGAAGACCGCGGCGCCGAAGTCGTGGTGCTGCCCAACCGGCACGGCAAGGTGGAACTGCGCCGCATGCTCGAGGCGCTGGGCCAGCGCGGCATCAATGAACTTCACGTGGAAGCCGGTTTCAAGCTCAATGGATCGCTGATCCGCGAGCATTGCGCCGACGAACTGCTGGTCTACATGGCACCGAGGCTGCTCGGCGACGCGCAGGGCATGTTCAACCTGCCGCCGCTGGCCAGGCTGGAAGATGCCACGCAGTTCCGCTGGCACGAGGTGCGGCAGATTGGCGACGACCTGCGCCTGATCGCGCGCCGGGCCGACGGCAAGGACTGAGTCCGCATCCGAACGCTACTCCCATCGACATCGACATCATTCGAAGCATTCAGACAGAGGCAAGCATGTTTACAGGCATTGTGGCGGCAGTGGGCCGCATCGAATCCGTTTCCCCGCTGGGCGACGCCCAGTCCGGCGTGCGCCTGCGCGTGGCGGCCGGCGACCTGGATTTGTCCGACGTGGGCATTGGCGACAGCATCGCCATCCAGGGCGCCTGCATGACCGTGGTCACGCTGGAAGCCGGCCACTTCGACGTGGACGTGTCGCGCGAATCGCTCGACAAGACCGTCGGCCTGGACCAGCCCGGCCGCGTCAACCTGGAAAAGGCGCTGCGCCTGGCGGATCGGCTTGGTGGTCACCTGGTGTCGGGCCACGTCGATGGCCTGGGCGAAGTGGTCCGGTTTGCCCCCGTGGGCGAATCGCACGAACTGCGCATCCGCGCGCCGCGCGAGCTGGGCCGCTATCTGTCGTACAAGGGGTCGGTGGTGGTCAATGGCGTCTCGCTGACCGTCAACAGTGTCAGCGACGAGGCCGACGGCTGCGTGTTCTCGATCAACCTGATCCCGCACACCGTGGAAGTCACCACGCTCAACGAACTGGCCGCGGGCAAACCCGTGAACCTGGAAATCGACCTGATCGCACGCTATGTGGAGCGGATGCTGTCGGCGTCGGGCGAGGCCACGGGCAAGTAATCCGGCCGTCGCCGATGAAAAAGCGGCCCCCGCAAAACCTGCAGGGGGCCGCCAGCCGGCTTACACCTTGATATCGATGTTGTTGCCGAGGTGCGGCGGATTGCTGCCGCCCGAGACGACCGGAGTCGCCTGGAGCAACTGGGCCATGCTCTGTGCCTGCAGGTCCAGCGTCTTGCGCAGCATCAGCAGCGCCACCGGATCGGCGCCAGCATCGGACGCGCCCAGCGAACTGACGAGGGAAGTCACCATAAGAGTTGCCTGAAAAGTGGATCGGAATCGCGGCGCCTTGGCGCTTGCTCATGCCATGACGCCGCATCCGTGTTGTCGGCAATGATTTCAAGAGCTTTAGGAATCACTCTTCGTCACCCCGCATCAACCTGCATCAATCACCCAGTTCCGTGAATCTTGGCGCGCCGGCTACGTCGAGCGTGCCGCCCTCTGCCGCCACGAACAGTCCGCGCGCCACGTTGTGCGGATGCGCGGCCGCCTCGGCGACGCTGAGCACCGGTGCATAGCAGACGTCAGTACCCACTAGCAACGCATCCCAATGCGCACGCGGCTTGCTCAGGAACAGGGCTGTGAGCCGCGCTTTCAGGGCAGGCCAGGCGGCATGGTCGTATTGGCTGGCCGGATCGACATCGGCGAGGCCCAGCTTGTCCAGCAGCAACGTGTAGAACTGCGGCTCCAGCGCGCCGATCGTGATGAAGCCGCCGTCGGCGCACGCATAGACGTCGTAGAACGGCGACTGATGAAACGGGCTGGGGGCCGGGCCATCGAGCTGGCCGTTGTTGCGCACCCATAGCGCGATGCTGCCCAGCATGGTCACCATGTCGACAATGGCGCCGTCGACCACGCGGCCGCGTCCGGAGGCGCGCGCGTCGAGCATGGCGCAGACCATGCCGAACGCCAGGCCCAGGGCGCCGCCTGCGTCGCCCAGAACCGTCGGCGGGGTGATCGGCGCCTGCCCGGGCCGCGCCGACAGCGACAACATGCCGGTCAGCGCCACGTAGTTCAGGTCGTGGCCGGCCGTCTGCGCCAGCGGCCCGGTCTGGCCCCAGCCGGTCATGCGGCCGTAGACCAGCCGCGGATTGCGGGCGGCGCATTCGGCCGGGCCCAGTCCGAGCCGCTCCATGACGCCGGGCCGGTTGCCTTCGATCAGGCCCTCTGCCGCGCCGACCAGGCGCAGCGCCTCGGCCAAGCCGTCAGGCTGCTTCAGGTCCAGCGGCACGATGGTCTTGCCGCGCCGCAGTGGGCTGGGCGTGCTGCCGCCAAGCTGTTCGGCCACGGCCCCAAGTTTCGGGCGGGTGATGACGGTCACCTCGGCGCCCATGTCGGCCAGCATCCGGCCGGCCAGCGGCCCCGGCCCGAGGCCCTCGAATTCGACGATGCGGATGCCCTGCAATGGCGGCTTCATGCGGTGTCTCCCGGGTTCTGGTGGCGTATGGCGACGCAATCTGTCAGATATGCCGCCATCAACACTTTAATGGCACCCGGAAAAACCCGCTGTCGGCCTGGGGGCGGCCCGGGCCGTCCGCGAGCGGCATGGCGTACAATAGCGGCCTTGATTTCGCCGGTATCGCGCGCGTGCGCGCCGGCCCTGCCCGCCTGATTGCTCGCATCCGCATCCCGCCCCAAAGCCATGACTATCGCCCGTACTGAAGACATCATTGCCGACATCCGCGCCGGCCGCATGGTCATCCTCGTCGACGAGGAAGACCGTGAAAACGAGGGCGACCTGGTCCTGGCTGCCGACTTCGTGACGCCCGAGGCCATCAACTTCATGGCCAAGTACGGCCGTGGCCTGATCTGCCTGACGCTGACGGCCGAGCGTTGCCGCCAGCTTGAGCTGTACCCGATGGTGTCGCGCAACGGCACCGTGCATGGCACCAATTTCACGGTGTCGATCGAGGCCGCCGAAGGCGTGACCACCGGCATCTCGGCCGCCGACCGCTCGCGCACCGTGCAGGCCGCCGTGGCCCGCGACGCGCGCGCCAGCGACCTGGTGCAGCCGGGCCATATCTTTCCGCTGACGGCCCAGCCCGGCGGCGTGCTGATCCGTGCCGGCCACACCGAAGCCGGCTGCGACCTGGGCACGATGGCCGGCCTGACCCCGGCGGCGGTGATCTGCGAAATCATGAAGGACGACGGCACGATGGCGCGCCTGCCGGACCTGATCGAATTCGCGCGCGAGCACGATCTCAAGATCGGCACCATCGCCGACATGATCCACTACCGCAGCCGCACCGAGAGCATCATCGAACGGGTGGGCGAGCGCGACATGCAGACGCCGTGGGGCAAGTTCCGCAGCGTGATGTACCGCGACAAGCCGTCGGGCCGCGCCCACCTGGCGCTGGTCAAGGGGCAGCCGCATCCGGACCGCGATACGCTGGTGCGCGTGCACGAACCGCTGTCGGTGCTGGACGTGCTGGAAGCCGGCCGCACCACCCATTCGTGGAGCCTGTCGGCCGCGCTGGAGGTGCTGCAAGGCGCCGATCAGGGCGTGATGGTGCTGCTGAACTGCGGCGACGCTCCCGACCAACTGTTCGAACAGTTCGCCGCGCTGGACGCTCCGCAGGACCGTCCGCGCCGCAAGCCCGACCTGCGTACCTATGGCGTGGGTGCGCAGATCCTGCGCGATATCGGCGTGGGCAAGATGCGCGTGCTGGGTTCGCCGCGCAAGATGCCGAGCATGACCGGCTACGATCTGGAAATCGTCGGCTGCCAGCCCATGGACGGCGAGCCGAGCTGCGACTGAACGAATCAAGCGGCATCGGTGTTTCGCCGGTGCCTGACCGAAACAATGGAGAACTGACAATGGATCACGGCTTCTACGAGAGCAACCTCGACGGTGAAGGCCTGCGCATCGGTATTGTGCAAGCCCGTTTCAACGAGCCTGTCTGCGACGAACTGCGCGAGGCTTGCCTGGCGGAACTGGAAAAGCTGGGTGTCGAAGGTGAAGACACGTTGCTGGTGACCGTGCCCGGCGCACTGGAAGTGCCGCTGGCCCTGCAGAAGATGGCCGAAAGCGGCCAGTTCGACGCCCTGGTGGCGCTGGGCGCCGTGGTGCGCGGCGAGACCTATCACTTCGAGCTGGTCTCGAACGAATCGGGCGCCGGCATCTCGCGCGTGGGCCTGGATTTCAATGTGCCGATCGCCAATGGCATCCTGACCGTCGACACCGACGCCCAGGCACATGCCCGCACCCGCGAAAAGGGCCGCGATTGCGCCCGTACCGCCGTGGAAATGGCCAACCTGGTCGTAGCGCTGGATTCGCTGCGCGAGCAGGACGGCGACGATGAAGAAGACGAGGAAGATGATGAGTAATACCCCCGACAACGGCGACGCGCGCGACGTCGGTGGCAAGCCGGCCGCTGGCGCCAAGGCTCGCACCGAACCCAAGGCACCGCCCAAGAGCGCTCGCCGCCGGTCACGGGAACTGGCCCTTCAGGGTCTGTATCAGTGGCTGCTGAATCGCAACGACATTGGTGCGATCCAGGCCCACCTGCATGATGCGCAAGGCTTCAACAAGGCCGATCGCGAGCACTTCGACGCCCTGCTGGGCGGCGCGGTGCGCGAGGAAGCGAACCTGACGGCCGCTTTCGAGCCGTACCTGGACCGTAAGGTCGACGAACTGTCGCCGGTGGAGCGCGCCGCACTGCTGGTTGGCAGCTACGAGCTGGTGCACTGCCTGGACATCCCGTACAAGGTCGTCATCAACGAAGCCGTGGAATTGACCAAGACCTTCGGCGGCGTGGAAGGCTACAAGTACGTGAACGGCGTGCTGGACAAGCTGGCCGCCCAAGTGCGCGCACCCGAGGTGGCAGCCCGCCGCTGAGCCACATCCTCGACTGGATGTTGCAATCCGCTGTCAGGCGTCCGATGATGCCTGACACCGGCATGACACCCGCTCCGGCGGGTGTTCTTGTTTGAGCCGCCCGGCAGTCGCCCCCGTTCTTTTCTTCCTGTTCTTTGATTCTTTCGCCATTCCGCCATGGACCACCAGCGCATCGCCACCGCCTCCCGCCTCGCCAATATCGAGGCCTTCCACGTGATGGAACTGGCCAAGCAGGCCGCCGAACTTGAACGGGCCGGCCGGCACATCATCCACATGGGTATCGGGGAGCCCGATTTCACCGCCGCGGCGCCGGTCATCCACGCGGCCGAAGCCGCCATGCGGCGCGGCATGACCCAGTACACGGGCGCGCTGGGCATCCACGCGTTGCGCGAGGCCATTGCCGGCTACTACAAGACTGCCTACGGGCTCGATATCCCCGAGCGCCGCGTGATCGTCACGGCCGGCGCCTCGGGGGCACTGCTGCTGGCCTGCGCGGTGCTGGTGGAAATCGGCGCCGAGGTGCTGATGCCCGATCCGAGCTATCCGTGCAATCGCCATTTCGTCGCGGCGTTCGACGGCAGCGCCAAGATGATTCCGAGCGGCCCGGCCGAGCGCTTCCAGCTCACAGCAGCCCAGGTGGCGGCAAATTGGGGCGAGAAGACGCGCGGCGTGCTGCTGGCATCGCCGTCGAACCCCACCGGCACGTCGATCCTGCCCGACGAGCTGAAGGCCATCCTGGCCGAGGTGCGCGAGCGGCGCGGCTTTGCCATCCTGGACGAGATCTACCAGGGCCTGTCCTACGACGCCCCGCCCGTGTCGGCCCTGGCGCTCGACGACAACGTGGTAACCGTCAACAGTTTCTCGAAGTACTTCAACATGACGGGCTGGCGGCTGGGCTGGCTGGTCGTGCCGGACGCGCTGGTGCCGGCGTTCGAGAAAGTCGCGCAGAACCTGTTTATCTGCGCGTCCGCCGTGGCGCAGCATGCCGCCGTGGCCTGTTTCTCGCCCGAGGCGCTGGCCATCTATGACGAACGCAAGGCTGAATTCCACCGCCGCCGCGACGCGATCCTGCCGGCGCTGGAAGCCCTGGGGCTGCGCGTGCCCGTGAAGCCCGACGGCGCGTTCTACGTCTACGCCGACTGCCGGCACGTGAACCATCCCGCCGCGGGCGATGCCGACAAGCTGACGCAGGCCATCCTGCACGATGCCGGCGTGGTGATGGTGCCGGGCACCGACTTCGGCCCGCATACGGCGCGCGACTACATTCGCATCTCCTATGCGACGTCGATGGCCAATATCGAGGAAGCGATGGACCGCATGCATCATTTCCTGCGCTGAACCCGCCAGGCTTCGACGCAAAAAAAGAAAGGCACCCCGAGGGGTGCCTTTCTCATTGCAGCATGACCAGGAGGTCAGGCCGCCTGTGCGGTATTGCCCGAAGCTTCAAGCTTCTCGACGTTCTGGTGGTGCTCGGCCTGCGTCTTGGCATCGCCGGCTGCCTTGGCGGTCGCGGTATCCGCGGCCTGCAGGCCCAGCAGGGCACGCAGGCGTGCACGTTCGGCCAGGACCTTGGCGCCGTAGCCACCGTCGGTATTGGTCGTGGCGCCCACGTAGTACTTGAGCCCGCCTTCGATCGAACCGGCGCGGGCGATGCAGTCCTTCAGCACCAGCGCACCGATCTTGATGTTCGCGTACGGATTCAGCGCGGCAGTCACGCCGCCCACGGCTTCGTACTTGTCCTGGTGGACCTTGGTCATCACCTGCATCAGGCCCTGCGCCCCGACGCCGCTTTCGGCGTACGGATTGAAGCTGGACTCGATGGCGATCACGCCCAGGATCAGCAGCGGATCGATACCGACCTCGCGGCCCGTCATGTAGGCGGCCTTCACCAGTTGCGCGGTAGCCTGCGTGGCCACGCGGTACTTGCGTGCGATGTAGTCCGCCACGGCGGCCTGCTCGCGTGCCGAACCCAGCGCGCTCGTGTTGCGGGCGTCCACCGCCACGCGTTGCACGGGAATCTGTGCCGCCAGATGTGCCACCGACGGAATCTTGCCGGCAGGCGTCTGGCTCCACTCATCCACGCCCGACACGGTCGGCAGGCCCTTGCCCTTTACGGACGCGGTAGCCAGCAGGCGTGCAGCCGCTGCGTCGGCCGACATCGCCGGCACTGATACGCTGGCCACGGTATCTGCCGCCTCGGCATTGGCCACGGCAGCTTCCACCAGCAGGGCCGGCGCTTCCTTGCCCGCGAGGGCACCGGCGAGCGACGTACGCCACTGTTGGCTGACGGTCAGGGTGACCGCTGCGGCCACCGACAACACCCCGAGACTGTTCAGGGTGTACTTCAAGGTTGTGCGGCCGCCGCGCAGCAACGCGCGACCTGCCACCGGATGGGCCAGTCGCACTTGCAGTGCGCGGCTCACACCGGGAACCGGCTGTCTGAAGCGGACCTGCAATGCCCGCCCGATGCCGGGAAGATGAAGGGTTTTCCAACCGCTCATACTTACCTCCATCCGTCGCCCGCTGCGCGCGCTCAACATCACGCGTGCCCGATCTCAACGTATTCAAGTAAGGATGCTGCGCCACCTAGCAGGGGTGTCCAGCATCTGTTGGCGGGCGCTCCCCGTGCGCCCAACGAGAAACAGGGTACGCCTTGGGGAGCCGCACCCTGCCACGAATCACTCATCACTACCCTGGCCTCCCGCCAGGGGATCGCGCACTGGGCACCTCCCAGGGGGCCGCTTGGTGGCAATCGATGGGGCAATGTTGACGTTGCTTTTTTCGCTTTAGTCCTCTTGACAGCGGAACCAAAGCTATGTTGCAGCGCAACACCCCATAGAGCAGACCGGATTGTAGGAACGCTTTTATAACCCGTCAAGCATAAGAAAGATAAAAATTACTACTTCCAGAAATATGTAACAAGGACTTTTACGGCACGTACGGGCTGGCCACTCACCTCCGACCGTAGGCCCCACCTAGGCTGGAAATTGTCCTAACAAAGGATGCACGTCATAAATTACTTACAATTTCGAGGCACTCTCTGGCACGATTTTTTTGCGCCTTTGAGGTGGCGTGTGTATCGTCACACACATCGCTGCGCCGTGCCATGGATTGGCGCGACGCCACATCCCGACCCGAATTCACTATGCAATACAAAGATTTACGCGATTTCATCGGCCAGCTCGAACAGCGTGGCGACCTGAAGCGTGTGACTGCGCCGGTATCTCCAAACCTCGAAATGACCGAGATTTGCGACCGGCTGCTGCGCGCCGAGGGCCCCGCCGTCCTGTTCGAACGGCCACGCCGTCACGACGGTGATATCTATAAAGTACCTGTCTTGGCAAATCTGTTCGGGACGACACAAAGAGTCGCACTCGGCATGGGTGCATCGACCCTGGAAGATTTGCGCGATATCGGCCGCGTGCTCTCGGCACTCAAGGAGCCCGAGCCGCCGCGCGGACTGCGCGAAGCCGGCAAGCTGTTCACGCTGGCCAAGTCGGTATGGGACATGGCCCCCAAAAAGGTCAGCAGCCCGGCCTGCCAGGAGGTGGTCTGGGAAGGCAACGACGTGGACCTGGGCCGGTTGCCGATCCAGACCTGCTGGCCCGGCGATGCCGCGCCGCTGATTACCTGGGGCCTGGTCGTGACCAAGGGCCCGCACAAGAAGCGCCAGAACCTTGGCATCTACCGCCAGCAGGTCATCAGCCGCAACCAGGTGATCATGCGCTGGCTGGCACACCGGGGCGGCGCGCTCGATTTCCGCGAGCACGCGCTGGCAAACCCTGGCAAGCCATTCCCGATCGCCGTGGCGCTGGGCGCCGATCCAGCCACGATCCTGGGCGCGGTGACGCCCGTGCCCGATACCTTGTCCGAATACCAGTTTGCCGGCCTGCTGCGTGGCAGCCGGACGGCTTTGGCCAGTTGCCTGACGCCGACACTGTCCGATCTGTCGGTGCCGGCATCGGCGGAATTCGTGCTCGAAGGCCATATTCAGCCCGATCCCGATCATCCAACGGGTTACCAGCACGCGCTGGAGGGGCCCTATGGCGACCACACCGGCTATTACAACGAGCAGGACTGGTTCCCGGTCTTCACGATCGACCGCATCACGATGCGGCGCGATCCGATCTATCACTCCACCTATACAGGCAAGCCGCCCGACGAGCCGGCCGTGCTGGGCGTGGCGCTGAACGAGGTATTCGTGCCGCTGCTGCAGAAGCAGTTTCCCGAGATCACTGACTTCTACCTGCCGCCCGAAGGCTGCAGCTACCGCATGGCGGTTGTGCGGATGAAGAAGCAGTACGCGGGCCACGCCAAACGCGTGATGTTCGGCGTCTGGAGCTTCCTGCGCCAGTTCATGTACACGAAGTTCATCATCGTGGTGGACGACGATATCGACGCCCGCGACTGGAAGGAAGTGATCTGGGCCATCACCACGCGCGTGGACCCGACCCGCGACACCGTGATGGTCGACAACACGCCGATCGACTACCTCGACTTTGCCTCGCCGGTCTCGGGACTGGGCTCGAAGATGGGCATCGACGCCACCGACAAGTGGCCGGGCGAAACCACGCGCGAGTGGGGCACGCCAATCAAGATGGACCCGGCCGTGAAGACGCGCGTCGACGAGATCTGGGGCACGCTGTTCGAATCCGGCAAGTAGCCGACGGTGGTCCGCTATCATCTGCGGACCGCCCATCACTCTAATGGCCTGCGTCAGACAGGCCGCGGAGGAGACAAAACCAATGACCATTGCAGGGAAGCTGATGTGGACGCCCTCCGCGGCGTTCGCGCACGGCAGCCGCCTGGCTGCGTTCACGGACTGGCTGCGCCGCGAGCGCGCGCTCGACTTTCCCGACTACGCCAGCCTGTGGCAGTGGTCGGTCACGGACATCGAGGCGTTCTGGCAGGCCATCGTCGATTATTTCGACGTGCGCTTCGATACGCCGGCCACTACCGTGCTGGCACAGCGCACCATGCCCGGCGCGCGCTGGTTCGAGGGCGCCACGCTGAACTACGTACAGCAGGTGTTCCGCCACGCCGGATCGGGCCAGGCACGCGCACGCACGGCCATCCGCCATGCCGGCGAAGCCCAGCCGCTTGCCGATATCAGTTGGGATACCCTGGAACGCCAGGTAGCGTCGATGGCCCATGCGCTGCGCCACATGGGCGTGACGCGCGGTGATCGCGTAGCCGGATACCTGCCAAACATTCCCGCCACCGTCGTCGCCTTTCTGGCCACGGCCAGCGTGGGCGCGATCTGGTCAGGCTGCGCGCCCGACATGGGCCAGGTGGCCGTGATCGACCGCTTCCGGCAGATCGAACCCAAGGTGTTGATTGCCGTCGACGGCTACCGCTACGGCGGCAAGGGCTACGACCGCGCGCCCGTCGTCGCTGACCTGGTGGCCGCCCTGCCCTCGCTGACCGATATCGTGATCGTGCCGGTGCTGGGAAGCGATGCCATCGACATCGGCAACAGCGACGGCGGCCCCCGCCGTCACGCCTGGACCGACGTGCTTGCCCACGACGTGCCGCTGCAGGTAGACCCGGTGCCGTTCGACCACCCGCTGTGGATTGTCTACTCGTCCGGCACCACGGGCATGCCCAAGCCCATCGTGCACGGCCACGGCGGCATCGTGATCGAGCAGTTGAAGCTCATGGCATTTCACAACAACCTGGGCGCCGACGATGTCTTCCACTGGTACAGCAGCAGCGGCTGGATCATGTGGAACGCGCAGGTGGCGGGCCTGCTGCTGGGTACCACCATCGCGCTGTATGACGGCAACCCGGCCTGGCCCGACGCGGGCGTGCTCTGGCGCTTTGTTGACGATGCCCGCGTGACGATGTTCGGCGCCGGCGCCGCGTTCTTCGCCAACTGCATGAAGGCCGGCGTCGAGCCGGCACAGATTGCCGACGTGTCGCGATTGCGCGGCATCGGCTCGACCGGCTCGCCTCTGTCCGAAGACGCGTACGCCTGGATCTACGCTCACGTGCGCGAAGACGTGTGGCTGGCACCGATGTCGGGCGGCACTGACTTCGCAGGTTCGTTCGTGGCGGGTTGCCCGACGCGGCCGGTCTACGCCGGCGAGATGCAATGCCGCTGCCTGGGTGCCAAGGTGGAGGCATTCGACGACAACGGCCGCGCGTTGATCGACGAAGTGGGCGAACTGGTTTGCACCGAGCCCATGCCGTCGATGCCGCTGTTCCTGTGGGGCGACGCCGATGGCAAGCGCTACCGCGACAGCTACTTCGACGTGTACCCCAATGCCTGGCGCCACGGCGACTGGATTCGCATCACGCCCCATGGCGGCGCGATCATCTATGGCCGCTCGGACGCGACGATCAACCGCCACGGCATCCGCATGGGCACCAGCGAGCTGTACCGCGTGGTGGAGGAACTGCCCGAGGTACTGGACAGCATGGTGGTCGACCTCGAATACCTGGGCCGTGAATCGTACATGCCGCTGTTCGTGGTGCTGCGCGATGGCATGCGGCTTGACGAAGCCTTGCGCGACACCATGCGCGCGCGCATTCGCTCGGCGCTGTCATCGCGTCATGTGCCGAACGAGATCGTGCAGGTACCCGGCGTACCGCGCACGCTATCGGGCAAGAAGATGGAAGTGCCGATCAAGAAGCTGCTGCTGGGCCACGCGCACGACAAGATCGCTAACCCCGATGCCATGGCAAACCCTGACTGCCTGGCCTGGTACTTCGCCTACGCAGCCGACTACCTCGCGCGCCAGCCGCGCGTGGCGTGACTGGCGGCGGCATGACGACGTGGGGTGTCAGAACTCCACGTCGAGTTCGCTGATCTCGTCGGGCTCCTCGCGTGCGGCGCCAATCCATTCCTGCATCTCGGGCATGGCCAGGATGGTCTTGCAGAATTCCACCAGCTGCGGGTCGAGCTTCACACCGTAGGTGACAAAGCGCGTGACCACCGGCGCATACATCGCGTCAGCCATGGTGCGATGCTGGCCAAACAGGTAGGGCCCGCCGTAGCGAGTCAGGCAATCAGTCCAGATCTCGGTAATCCGGTCGATATCGGCTTGTGCACGAGACCACACCTTGAGCCCCGGAAAATGGCCCTTGAGATTCATGGGCAACGCGGCACGCATCGCGGCAAACCCCGAATGCATTTCTCCGCAGATGGCCCGGCAATGGGCGCGCGCAGGCAACTCGTCGGGTAGCAGCCTGGCCTTCGGGCGGACCTCGTTGAGGTACTCGGCAATCGCAAGCGTGTCCCACACGGTCACGCCCTGATGGCGCAGGCATGGCACCAGGATCGACGGCGACAGCAGCAGGATTTCGGCGCGCATCGCCGGATCATCCGGCGGCACCAGCACTTCCTCGAACTCCAGCCCGGCAAAGCGCGCGAGCAGCCAGCCGCGCAATGACCACGATGAATAGGTCTTGCTGCTGATGGTCAGGGTCGTCTTGGCCATCGTGCCTCCTCCGCCCCCCGGGGCGTGACGTTCGCTTGCAGTATCGGCGGCGCAAGGGCATTCCGCCAGTGCGCACCCGACCGGTGCGGCCTACATTCGATCTGGCACCAACCCGGCGCCGCGTTCGGCGCGACGCGCGGTTGCCACGCGCTGCTGACGTCACGTGACGCACCAAGCGTGTTCCGACGCACGCAACCTGCCCCACCAACCGCAACCGGCATGCCAAGATTGATGACGATGGCATATTAATTGCGGCTCCTGGGCTCGCGAAAGGAAGGGGACCGAGCCATGCTTTATCAGGCCTACCAGATGTACGCGGACATGATGCAGCCGGCATGCTCGCTGGCCGACATCACAGCCACGCTGCTATCCGCATCGCGCCGCGCCGGCCGCTGCGAGCCACTGCGCGCCATGCGCGCGGCATGCGAGGTGTTGGCCTTGGCCCGACTCACCCACTACCGGCCGCCCTTCGGCATCGACAGCGTGCGAGTCGGCGGCGTAGAAGTGCCGGTGGTCGAGGAAGTGGTCACGCGTACGCCGTTCTGCACCCTGCTGCGATTCCGCCGTGAAGGAGTGCCGCAACAGCCCCGCGTACTGCTGGTGGCACCGATGTCCGGTCACTTCGCCACGCTGCTGCGCGGCACCGTGGAGACCATGCTCCGCGACCATGACGTCTACATTACCGATTGGCACAATCCCCGTGACGTCCCGCTGATTTACGGCCGATTCGGCTTCGACGAGTTCGTACAGCACCTGATTACCTTCCTGCGCGCGCTGGGCGGCAATACCCACGTGGTGGCCGTCTGCCAGCCCACCGTGGCAGCGCTGGCCGCCGCGGCCCTGATGGCCGAAGACGGCGACCCGATGCAGCCACCGAGCCTGACGCTGATGGCCGGGCCGATCGACGCACGCGTAAATCCGACCCGGGTCAATGAACTGGCCATGAGCCGCCCCATCGAGTGGTTCGAAAGCACGCTGATCGGCTTTGTGCCTTGGCGGTTCGCCGGCGCGATGCGGCGCGTCTATCCGGGCTTCGTGCAGCTGATCGCATTCATGAGCATGAACCGCGAACGGCACGAGCAGGCGCTGCGCGACCTCTACGAACTGCGTGCACGCGGCGAGCACAGTAAGGCCGACGCCATCCAGACGTTCTACACCGAGTATTTCGCCACGATGGACCTGACCGCCGAGTTCTATCTGGAAACGGTGAGCCTGGTGTTCCAGCGCTTTCTGCTGGCGCAGGGGCTGCTGGACGTGGCCGGGCGACGCGTGACCACGCGCGCCATCCAACGCACAGCACTGCTGACCATCGAAGGCGAACACGACGATATCTGCGCCATCGGGCAGACCATGGCCGCGCAGGACCTGTGCTCCAGCCTGCGCCCGTATCTGCGCATGCATCATATCCAGACCGGCGTCGGACACTACGGCGTGTTCAACGGCAAGCGGTGGGAAACACAGGTCTATCCGCTGCTGCGCGAAACGATCTACATGGCCGACGAAATCCGGCGATGACCGTGGGACTTGCGCTACGCTTAAGCACCTCCACACGCCACACACGGACGGCAACGATGACCACGATACAGCGCTTTCAGGGCCAGGACCTGCTGCGGGTCGGCCATGACGACAACTACCTGCTGCTCGCCCCCTCCCATGGCGGACGGCTTGTGCGCTGGGTGCATCGCGGGCAAGACATCCTGTACTGGCCAGACAACGCCGACTGGTCGCGCGTGGCCAAGGTGCGGGGTGGCAATCCCCTTCTGTTTCCCTTCATCGGCCGCCATTTCGTGGAGGGACAAGCGGGACAGTGGCGCGATCAAGCGGGCGCAGTCCATGAACTGCCACAACATGGCTTTGCGCGGGACCTGCCGTTCGACGTATCCGCGTGCTCCGATACTGCGGTCAGCCTGTCGCTGACATCATCTGAAGCGACGCGCACCGGCTACCCGTTCGAGTTCTTGTTCACCGTGACCTATCGACTTCTGGACGACGGCCTCGAAGTCACGCTTCACACACGCAATACAGGCAACACCCCACTGCCCTACTATGCCGGCCACCATTTCTACTTCGCGTTACCGCACCAGGTGCGCGCCCAGAGCACGCTGGCCATGCCTCCGGCATCGCGGGTGCGGCAGCAAGCCGATGGCAGTCTGACGGCGGGCGAGCCAGGCGAATCGACCTATCGTCTTGACGATCCTCGCCTGCAGGACACCTTCCATGTATTCAGCGAATTGGATGCACCGCGCGACGCCGGCACGGTCCGGCTCGAAATGCCCGTGCACACGATCGAGATCAAGCTTGCTGCAATGACAAGCGCGCCCTGGTATGCGGTCACGACCTGGACGGAGCTGGACGATTCCGATTTCTACTGTGTCGAGCCATGGCTGGGGTTGCCGAATGCCATCGCCCATGAGCAAGGCTTGCGCTGGCTCGCGGGCGGAATGGAAGAATCCGCGACGTGCGTGCTGGGCATCGGATAACACCCTTCTCTTCCCTGATACGCCTCTTCCGTCGGACACAAGTCCGCATCAATTCGGACACCTAATTTAACAACGCTCCAGCCAAATTCGCGCCACAATCGGCCTTGAGTTATTGCAACAGGTGCTCGAAGTCCAGCCCGCCGAGGAACACGACGACATCTGCCTGCGTGCGCGAGGAAAGATCGATCTGTCTGGGCTGCTGCCAGGCATCGAGCTTGGCCGGCAAGGCATCGAGATACGCGGCAAATCGCTCGTCACCACCTGTGGCGAACAGCCGGTCCACCTCGATGCTGTCCCAGGACAGCACAATGTTCAGTGGGTGCGGATAGCGGCCGCCATTTGGCAACGCCGTCGCCCAGACACGCAAACGCGCGGTCTGGCCGGCTTGTTCCGGCGCCAGGATCTCCGCATGCAGGTTGCCATGGATCACGCGTTGCACGCGCTCGACAATGCGCGGCAGCAGTTCGGCGTTGAAGCGTTGGGCGGGAACAGGGTGCACGGGCGGGGGCGTCTCGTGAAGGGAACAGAAGCTATTTTGCTCCAGGTTGGAGCACGGAGGGGTCCAATGCGTTTGGCCGAAGATTGGGGAACCGGGGGCGGGCAGGAAGAAACCCGGCTGGGTCGCATCGAAAACAAGGTCGATGGCCTGGACGAGCGAGTCAGGAAAGTCGAGACGAGAGTGGAACGGATCGAGGAAAAGCTGGATTCGGCTGCGACAAAATCGGACGTCATGCTGCTGCGATCGGAGATGCATGCCGCCTTTGGGGACATGCGGGGGACGTCCGGTGAGATGCAGGGGGCCATTGGCCAGCTGCAAAGTTCCACCGGTGAAACGCAGCAGTCCATCGGCCAACTGCAAGTCACCACAGGAGAAATGAGTGTGACCATGGGCGGCATGCAGAGGTCCATTGGTCAATTGCAAGGGACCGTCGGTGCCCTGCAATTGGCCTTTGGCGATATGCAGCGATCCATCGGTCAATTGCAGGGTGCCGTCGGCGACATTCATCAGGCCATCAATATCCAAACCTGGCGACTCGTCACATTCGTTACCGCTTTCGGATCGATGCTCGCGGGCTCTGTTTTCTATATCGCACGTTATGTGGACTAGGTTGCCCGGCTTGCAAGCTCCGAGCAACCATCCCGCGGGTGCCTCCACCCGGGCCCGTCAGAAATTTTGTGTTTAGGGCATAACATGTCGCCAAGGAGCATGTCATGCCACGTAGAACCAAGACGAGCCAGGCCGCCGATCGTGAGCTGCCGACCATTCCCGAAGATCTGATCGCC
>NZ_BPUO01000009.1 GCF_022179805.1 Cupriavidus pauculus
TCGAAGCGTTCCAGAACAGGGTCAACTACCCGCTCTGTCAACTCAATCTCTACCGTCAACTCCGGGTATCGCGAATAAAGCGAGCCTAGGTGGGGGATGACGTGTCGTCGCGTGAACGCAGGAAGGCAAGCGATGCGTAAGCGACCACTGACACCCTGTTCCAGCGCCGTCACGGCATCGCGTGCTTCGTTGAGGTCTTGCAGAATCCGGGCGGCGCGCTGGTAAAGGAGCTCGCCGGCCTCAGTGAGTGCCAAAGCGCGAGTTGATCTCGTGAGGAGCGCCACGCCCATTTCCCGTTCCAGTACATCGATTTGTCGGGACACTGACGAAGCGGCCATGCCCCGCTGCCTGGAGACGGCCGAGAAGCTGCGGGTGCGCGCGACATCGACGAAGAAAGCAAGGTTTTCTGCGAAGTGGATGAAGTCCATGGGAACCCCGTTTTTGCGTCAGGCGCAAGAGCGTTACGCGTGGTGGCCACCTTCTCGTGCGGACGTCCAGAGAATACTATCAATCCAGCTGACTTGCATGGGGTTATCTTTTGCGAACCCCGCAAAGCTCGGAGCGAAAATTGATAAACCTTCCTTGAAAGGTGGTGTGACGTGGAGGCGACTCGAGGTTATGCAGAACGGTTGGTAACAGGTATGGCGAGAATGAGCCTGGCTGTCGGCATTCTGGGATGCTGTGTGGCAGCCAGCGTGCCGGCGAATGCTGAGACCTGGCCTGCCAGGCCAATTGCAGTAGTAGTGCCCTATGCCGCAGGTGGAACCGTGGATCGCGTGGCTCGATTGGTGCAGGACGGTTTGCACACGCGGTTGTCCCAGACCGTCATCGTCGACAATAAGCCGGGAGCCGGCGGCACGATAGGAACGGGTCAGCTTGCTCGTAGCAAGCCGGATGGCTACACAGTCGGCATGGTGTTCGATGGCTTCGCCGCCGAAGGTCATATCTATCCGAAGCTGCCGTATCACGGGCAGAGAGACCTGACCGGCGTGTCCTACATGGTGCGTTCTCCTATGGTTTTGGTGGTGCCAGCCGCCTTTGCCTATCGGAACCTGGATGAGTATGTCGCCGCGACGCGCTCGACGAAGGCAGTGTCGTATGCATCGGTGGGGCCAGGCAGCTCCAACCATTTAGTTGCGGAAGCGTTCTTCGAGGCTGCCGGAACGAATGGCGTGCACACGCCTTATAAGGGTGGTGGTCCGGCAATCAATGATCTGCTCGGAGGGCACGTTGATTCCATGATTGCAAGTTTGCCGCTGATTCTTCCCTACGTGCAGTCCGGAAAGCTCCGAGCGCTCGCCGTTACGTCCCCACAGCGCGATAGCAGGTTGCCGTCCGTACCTGCTCTGGCAGAACGCTATAAGGGCTTCGAGGCGTACTCCTGGGTCGCAATGATCGCGCCGTCTAAGACGCCGCAACCGATTCTCGAGAAGCTCACCTCTGCCGCTACGGCGACGCTGCGCGATCCAGGCGTATCGAAGCAGCTTGGAGATGCGGGGTTCGATGTGGTGGCGGGCGATGCCTCACAAACCAACGCCCTCATCCAGGCTGAATCGGCTCGCTGGGGCCGCCTCATCAAAGCACGCAAGATCACGCTCGAATAACTCGGAAATGGACACCTTTTCATATCGCTCTCGCCCGCAGGGAGTCGTGTTCGGCGCTGGCTCGTTGAAGCGCCTGGCTGAGGAAGCTGACAACCTTGGGATGCACAGGGTGCTGGTGCTGTGCACGCCGGGCCAGCGTCCGCTTGCGGAACTCGCGGCAGACCTTCTCGGTACCAAGTGCGTGGGGATATTCGACAAGGCCGTCATGCATGTGCCTATCGAATCCGCAAGGCAGGCTGTGCAAAGTACTATATCGAAGGATGCCGACGGTGTGGTCGCTATCGGAGGCGGTTCGACCATCGGCCTTGGCAAAGCCATTGCGCTCGAATCGAATTTACCTGTTTTGGCAGTACCCACTACGTATGCCGGCTCGGAGATGACGCCGATCTACGGACTTACGGAGGCGGGCGTCAAAAAGACGGGCCGTGACGCACGCGTCTTGCCGCGCACGGTGATCTACGACCCAGAGCTATCTCAGGAGCTACCTTTGGCGGTCAGCGTTACGAGCGGGATAAACGCCATAGCGCACGCTGCCGAAGGTCTCTACGCGCACGACCGTAACCCGGTCAGTGACTGGATGGCGCGCGAAGGCATCGCGGCACTGGGTAAGGCGTTACCGGTCATTGCTCGTCGCTCGTCCAGCACCAACGAAGCCTATTTCGAGGCGAGGCACGATGCACTCTACGGCGCCTGGCTATGTGGTGCAGTCCTGGGAAGCGTGACAGTGGGCCTCCACCACAAGCTTTGCCATACGCTGGGAGGGACATTCAATCTCCCTCATGCGGAAGTTCACACCATCATCTTGCCTCACGCTCTTGCCTATAACGCACGAGCAGCGTCCGGTGCGATGGCGGATATCGCAACGTCACTCAGAGCAGAAGGATCATTTGCGCCTGCCGCCATGTTTGACTTTGCCGTGTCGCTAGGTGCGCCAACCGCGTTACGGGACTTCGGCTTACACGAACGTGACTTGGCCCGCGCCTGCGAACTGGCGTTGCGCGACCAGTACCCCAATCCGCGCCCGCTCGAAGCTGAGGGAATTAAGCAGCTGTTGAGCGACGCCTACGCTGGACGGCGTCCAGATCGTGCAGACTGAGCAGTGACCGTGCGGTTTTGATGGGACACATTGGAGAGATCATTAGGCTATCCACTATCATTCTTCATCTCCTAAGAGCAATGCAATCAGCCATGCGTCAACTTCTCTCGCCTATCGCCCGTATTCTTGCCTTGACGACCCTTGGGGTTGCAGTTTCCCTCGCGGTTGCGCCAGGCGTCGCAGTCGCTGCGGCACCTCAAGTTCAAACGCAGGGTCCGGGCTTCTACCGCGTGATGGTCGGCGATTTTGAAGTGACGGCGCTTCTCGATGGCACGCATGCTTTCCCAATCGATACGGTCGTGGAGGGTATGCCGAAGGCGGACATCAAGAAGGACCTGGACGATGATTTCCTTCAGCCGCCCGTACAAGGCTCGATCAATGCCTTCCTCATCAACACTGGAAGCAAGCTTGTTCTCATTGATGCCGGCGCCGGTAGTCTGTATGGACCGTGCTGCGGTCGCCTCCAGCAGAACCTCCGTGCGGCAGGCTACAAGCCGGAACAGGTTGATCTTGTCCTGCTGACCCACCTGCACAAGGACCACGCCGGTGGCATCGCGGCGGATGGAAAGATGGCTTTCCCGAACGCAACGGTACGTGTTAGCAAGCAGGAAGCGGCATACTGGCTGGGCGCTGGAAATAAGGCGAAGGCTCCCGAGTTTCTGAGCACTTTTTTCGACGCGGCGGTCGCTTCCGTGCAGCCTTATCAGGCGGCTAAGCAGTTCAGTACTTTTGACGGCGAAGGAGAGATGGTCCCGGGTATCCGGGCGTTTCGCACTCCGGGGCACACTCCAGGTCATTCTTCGTACCTCGTCACGAGCCGCGGTAAGACGCTTGTAGTTTGGGGTGATATTGTCCACGTCGCTTCGTTGCAGTTCCGCGAGCTGGACGCGACGGTGAAGTACGACAGTAGCGCGCAGAATGCGAAGACGTCGCGCTGGGAATTGTTTGAGAAGCTGGCGAAGGACCGAGCACTGGTTGCTGCGGCGCACATCTCGTTCCCTGGCCTCGGTCACATCAGGAAGAAGGATGGCGCCTTCACTTGGGTGCCGGTCAATTATGAAGGTGACCCGGCTGAATGATGCGTCAATTGCGAAGTCAGCAGGACTAGCTAAGCAATGAATCCAAAGCTGAGGTCGCCGCCCACAGGAGGCGGTGACCTCAGCGCGTTCTTCAGTTGGTAGGAGCAAGTCGGGCATGTGCTGCCCTCGAGGATCGGCGAAATCCCTGTAGGTGAGCGGGTGGTCGTTTCGCCAGCTACTGACGCTTCAAAAGCAGGGAGATGGCGAAGTTGGCGATTCGTTAGGTATGGCGGCGAGCACCATGCGCTGCACGATGCGCGAGCCAATGCATACGCTTACTGCTTCTATCTCAAAAATCGTCCACAGATATCCCTATCTTCGCGCTTGGCGAAGCTTTCGGGTCGCCAAGCAATCAATAAGAATTTCAAGGAGAACACTGTATGGCGACCTATAAGCAATTGCTGGCCCAAAAGGAAGCGCTGGAAGCTCAACTCGCAGAAGTACGTGCAAATGAAGTCGCTGGTGTCATCGAGCAGATCCGCACGCTGATGGAGCAATACGGCCTGTCCCTGAAGGACATCCACGGAAAGCGCCGTCGCGGTCGACCCGCGGGAAGTGGCGTGGCGAAGGTAGCCAAGAAACCGGCGCCGCCGAAATATCGTGACCCGAGGACCGGCAAGACTTGGTCGGGCCGAGGCCGTGCGCCGGCATGGCTGGGCAAAAATCCGAATCGGTTTCTGATTGGCGAAGAGTAACGAAACGGCTCTCTGCTTCTGACGCGGGCAGAGCATGCGCCCGGACATAAGTGGCTGGCCGGGAGGGCAGCTCATCCGCGAACCGTCGCGATATAGCACTTCAATTTACACGGGCGACGACCGACGTTCCGGCCAATGAGATCTTCGGGTAGCCGAGCTGGCGCTTTGCCAAATGCGGCCCCGAGATCTGCCATGCGCCGCCTTCTGGAAACTCCGCCCGTTTCGAAGGGGAGCGCATCCTAGTGCCGGCGACCGAGGGAGTACTCGTAGCTCGTGACAAGCTGCCCGAGGTCATTCACGAATGATTGAAAATTGGCCGCCGCCTCGGTAGGGCCATTGCGGTGGATTGCCACGAACTCGGCACGTAAAAACGGTGCGACATAAGCGTACCCACCTGAGCCTTTAGCGAGCAGCCACCAAAGCGGTGTGTCGTCTCCGAAATCAAAGAGGACTGGGGCCGCCGTGTCAACCCACTCTCGTCGTAGGCGGCAAGCGTCGTGCGGAATCCTACGTACGAAGGACTTCGAAGAAAGTCGTAGGCCCTCATTCCACGCGTCATTGAACCGCTTGCGGTCTGTCTCGCGTCTAGAGCCGTTTACTATCCAGGCGAGTTTCTTGTAGAAGGCATTCCTGGACCGACGCTCCTCTGGTTTGAGGTAGGAGTATTGCAGTTCGATTACCCAGCCGGCATCGGTCTTCACATCTGCGATGTGCTTCTCGCCGTCTTCGCTTCGTTGGACGACTTCCTGCCAGCTGCTCGGGAACTCATTCTTCCATGCTCGGTGCCATTCCCCTTCGTTTTCCCAAGGATCGCAGGTGCGTCTTGCCTTGTGAGCCCAGTGCCGGATCTTTACTTCTCCGCACTTCGCGACCATTGGACCCGCACAAACGGGGCATGCTGCGTCTTTCCCCCCGGCCGTTTCAAAATCGACCCAGCCAAAGCTGGGATATTGATGGAGGTGGAAGCGCCGGTTTGTTCGGCCTGTAGTTGAGGATGTTTTTGCATCCTCAGTATAGGTGCGCAGAGCCCTCACGCCGGGGCAAGAAATCAGTGCTAAGGCATTGGGTAGGACTGCCAAGTTGGTAAGCGGCGCGGAATCAGCGGAAGACTGAAATGTGGCGGAACCTTACATTGCCGCTCCCGAGACCTCGAGTATCGGTCTGGATAATCGCCCCATGGATTGAGAGAGTCCGCCCGCGACAAGAACTTGCTGGTGGGGCAGACATGACCCCGACGCGCCATGTATCGCTCAACTGCCGTCCGGAAATGGAAGGTCAATTTTGTGGGCGAAGCAAAACAACGCCCTTGTTGCTCAATGCGACGATTGCGCCGTTGTCACCGACTGCAAGCGCAGTGAACAGGATGATCCCGGATGGGGGATTCACCAATTTGGAGTTGAGGTCGATTGTCCCGTTGGTAGCGCTCCACAAGACTGCCCGCCATTCCCCGCTCGTCGCTTGAGCTGTGCCGACGATATCGCCCCTCTGATTGATGGCAACCGCCGAGCTTCCATTTCCCCCGAGCGTACCCAGGTCCGTGATAGAACCTCCCGTTTGCCAGGAGAATGCTCGGGGTTGCCCAGAGGCATTGGTGGTCGAACCAATTACTTTTCCTGCGTCATTCAATCCCACAGCTAAAGACTGCTTCCCGCCCAGAGTACCGATGTCGACCATGTTTGTCCCCGGTCGCCAATAGAAAGCGTGAGGCTGCTTGGAAGCGGTCAGAGAACTGCCGACTACCGCGCCATCGACGTTCACCCCAATGGCGGCTGATGTCGTACCGCCGAGCGTTCCCAAGTCGACCATGCCTTCTGAGGCTGTCCAGGAGAAAGCGCGTCCTTGGCCAGCTCGGTTTTCCGCCCCTCCAACCACTCGTCCCCCAGTATTGATGGCAACAGCAAATGAGTTCTTTCCCCCGAGCGTTCCCAAGTCCGTGAGACCCCCTGCGGTCCAAAGGAAGGCATGCTGCTGGCCATTGCGAGTCTCTGAGAATCCGACGACCTGGCCGCTAGCATTTGCCGCTAGCGCATCCGAACTGTTCCCACCCAGCGTTCCGACGTCTGTCATCCCCGTACCTACCAACCAGGAGAATGCATGCCATTGCTTCCGGCTAGTTTGCGCCGTACCCAGAATTTGCCCTTGATTCGTGATAGCGTGAGCCATCGACGAGGGCCCACCAAGCGTCCCTAGATTCTGTATGGATGCCCCGGAGATGGTGAACGCCTGGATAACGCCTTGAGCCGTTGTTCCGAAGCCCGCGACTGCACCGGATCCATTGATGCCTTGCGGAAGCACGACGGTTGGGGATTTTCCGAGGGTGAGGGGGATGACGTTGTAAGTTGACTGTGTAGGCGCCCCTATGAATGACAAGTCGTCAATTGCAAACGATGCGCCACCATTATGGATTTGCACCGTCGCGATAGCGGCGGATGACGAGGTCACAGACAAAAGGGTATTTACCGAGGCCGAGGACGTGACTGCTTGTCCCAATAAGTTGTTCGACGAGTCGTACGCAAATATTCCAATGTTGACCGGTCCGGTCATATACGTAGACACCGACTTTATGTCTCCTACCGTTAAGGTGAAGGTCATGAGCCCGCTTGGTGCATAGGCGACTTGGGTCCCGGAATGTGCGCCGAAACCAAGAGCTCCGGCATTGATGGCGTTGGCGCCGGTCACCAGTACCCCGCGCGACTGATACTGGTTAGTTATAGCAATGTCATCGCCGATTTCGTCAAACGACAGTGTAGTCGTCGCTGCATTTGGAGACTGCGAGACTAAGAGACACTGCAGGCACAAATAGAGTGATAGTACTCTCGAGGTGCGTGCGGAAACGCTAGCGCATACTTGGCCAGTCTTCATGGTTCGCTCCCCGAAATTTCTTCGATACCACGCTCTCCGACGCCATATTGGCCACCAACGAGTGGTGTTTCAGATCGACGTGCTTCCTGAAATGTATGCTGGCGCGCCTATCCCGCCATACTAAGAATTGGGTATGTCGATGGTTGGTACCGAGGGGGCGATGCGGCGTCGACTGCTTACAGAAGGGATGCGAGCCTTACGAGTTCGGCTTGGCGACTACATTGCATCTTCTTCATCAAGCCATCGATTTGTTTCCGGACGGTTAGAACTGATGCGGCACGGAGTACAGCGATCTCCGCAGCGCTATGGCCGGCAACAAGGTACGAGAGCACGGCCCCTTCCGCCTGCGTCAGGCCAAACACAACCATCAGCTTTTCCACATTCGGTTCGCAGAATGAGTCTTTTCGACGCATCCGGCCGAGTACCAGTTTTCCACCGAAAAGGCTGAAGCT
Source organism: Cupriavidus pauculus (assembly GCF_022179805.1). Lineage (GTDB taxonomy): Bacteria > Pseudomonadota > Gammaproteobacteria > Burkholderiales > Burkholderiaceae > Cupriavidus > Cupriavidus pauculus_E. Next base: position 7,789 of record NZ_BPUO01000009.1, read on the forward strand.
ATCGGGCGCTGGCCCCAAGTCAAACGTCGTTACCTCCCCCCAATTTGTTCGCGTTGCAAGAGAACGGCGCTGCCCGTCTGAAGCTGTGGCTGAACAGTAGGATTCAAATATCGATTGCACGTGCGAGTCTGGGTGCTTCAACTGACCACTTCGCACAATCCAACCGCCATCCTCGGCAAGGTAGCGCGTCGCCAGAGGCGATATCCGTACCACGGTACCCTTCGCCGTGAGAAGAAGTGCCGCTTCTTCCCAAGCGGAAAAGACGGACTCCACCGATTGGATACCGATACTGAGAGCGTACTGTCTCTTGAGCATTTGACTACGCAACGTTCGGAAAAACTCCGCATTTGGCTCTGTTTCCTGCCGGGCCTTCAATCCCGAATCGATAGTTGAGCGTTGGAACCCGATGGCGGCGCGGAAGACCGGTCCAGCTTCCAGGACAAGAGCCAGAATTTGCGCCATTCGGTGCTTGTGCATGAAGTCCGTAAAGAACTCCGTCCGCTGGAGTGCCGCACTGCTGTACATCTCGGTAGTATCCAACCACGTACCGGTTGCGACTGAACGAGAGTTTTGCTCAAGGACATCGAGGCTATGGTAGTAGCCGTTGTAGTCAGCGGAGCACGCGTTGGAAAATCCGGACGCCGTCAGTTGAGCGAGATTTCCAGCGGAATCGAAAGCGATTAGGGTTCCGGTATCGGCGCCGACAAGCTCGCTCGCACATGCGAGTACTTCGCCCCAAGGTGGGGCAGGGTCCGTCAGATGATTTGCTGCATCAATTGCCCTTCGTAAGGCTATAGAGCTGCGAGCCATCAGAGCCCTCCGTACCAGTCAAAAGGCCCATGCATAAAGGTTCACGCGCCCCTTAAGACACATGCGGGCCACGGGACAAATTTTCCAAGCGACCCAATCAATGTAGATCATTACGGCGATGTTTCCCGTCGCACGTTAAGGTTTTGGCGCCCCAACCATTGCTGTTCGCTTTTCTGAATCACCGTCAGTTTCGTGCGGCGCACAGCCACGAAGAGTCATTTGTCCGCGATGGTGGTCGGACGCTCGGATGTCCGCTCCACTCAATCGCCTGTCGTTCAGACCGCCAACCCGACTATCCGGGGGTCGGATAGTGAGCCAACTGGTCAGTGGGTGCGGAAGGTATTCCATGTATCCGTGTCGAAGTGCATTGCCGCCATTACCTCAAACAAATACAACTCGAGATCGTTGTCGATCTGAATGAACGCGACCGACATCTCGCGTAGGCGCCCTTGGGCGGTCAGGAAGACCTCGCGGAATTGGTCGTCCTTCATTGCCTGATCGCGCTTCATTTCGTGCGGGAAGTCCTCGCTGGCCATTTTGTAGACCAAGCTTGCGGTGAAGTGGGATTCGAAGTTGAGATGCTGCACTAGGCGTTTCACTACTCCGCGGGAGATCCCAACGTACACCGGGCGGTCGACGTCGATGAACACATAACAGCCGGGGAAGTCGGTGCTATGCCCGAGCTTAGTTAACAACTCGCGCCGGGCGCTCTTGAATCCTACGAAGTCGATGGCCGGCATCGGCGCTTGCAGCGCGGTGTTCAACTTTTCCAGGTGGGCGGGCAGGATCGTGGCAGCGAGTTCGTCGAATGTGTGGGTGCAGTTGTCGATTGGCATCGAAATATCAAGGGCTGGTGGCGCAGCCGTGGCCGACGAAGGCGGCCTGGCAATAAGAAGTAGGGCGGGAGGTAGCGGTCTGACTCAGCCCACGACGGTACGGGCGTGCTTCGTGTAGGTATGGCTTGGTCCTTTGGATATCGCTCTGCGTGGCCGCCCTCCCAACATCTCAACATGCCAATTGGAGCGCACGAGAAGCGCGGCACGGCCAACAATCTGGTGTACGCGATGCTGCTGTTTTCTGGTCAATCTGAGGTATGCCGGGTTGGCCCGAATCGCCAGCAAGCCAGCGTCGGTAGCATCGGATGAAGCGCTGGTGCGTACGACCTCCAAAGCCAAAACGCAAACTTCGACTACCGACGAGGGCGCATCCGCCCACAAATTTCTGACGATCTTATGCATGGTTTTTTCCTCGCAGTCCCGACAAATCGATGGCCCTCGCAGTTCACTCGAGCGGCATCTTGACTCGATCCGCCCCTCCCAGATGCTTCCACGTGTGGTATCGATTGTCCGCAGAGTTAAAGGCGATACCCATCAAGGCAGCGACTTTGTAGCGCGTGTACCCAGCCTCGAAAAGTCGATAGCAAACCTCGATACCGCGCGCGGTCAGCTTTCCATCTGGGTACTTGTTAGACGGATCCTTGGGATCAAATTCGGGCTTGGGCTCCGACTCGGATAGAAGCGCCTTCAACTCCTGCATCCCACTCATCGCCCGCTCGAGACCCGCGATGACATTGTCGATGGCTTCCGATACCTTAATTCGTTGGCTTTCTGCAGTGGCATTCATGTTATGTTGGTGCTTATCTAGTCATGGTGACTGAATAGTACCTACAAGAGCGTGGAGGTGTCAATGCCCCTATTTGGACAGTCCGCTGGGACGGTGTGCGCCTCCGAGGTCATGAGATGCTTATAAGCAAAATTGACCATGACCGTGTCGATGTCCACCAAGAAGAGCACGAAATCGAAGGCACCCAAGCTCGTTTCCGACGATCTGATTGACCAGTTGCTGGCCCAAGTTAAGATCTCGGCGAGTCAGGCCTGGCCGGCCTGCTCAAGAAGCGGTTGGCCGAGCGCATGCTGGCCGCCGAACTGACGCACCATCTGGCTGTTGAGGCAAAGGGAAGGCGGGAGTGGCAATCACCGCAATGGCACCAGCCCAAAGACCGTCCTCACGCCCAACGGCGAACTGGAATTGGACATTCCTCGCGGCCGGCAGGCCACCTTCGAGCCGCAACTGGTCACCAAGTACCAGCGCCGGCTGCCCGGCTTCAACGACCACGTGATCAGCATGTATGCACGCGGCATGGGCGTGCGAGAGATCCAGGGCCACCTGTAGGAACTGTACGGCCTGCAGGTCTCGCCCGACCTGGTCTCCACCGTCACCGACGAGATACTGGCGGAGGTCGAGCAGTGGCAGCAGCGCCCGCTGGAGGCGATGTACCCCATCTTCTATTTCGACGAGCAGCGCCTGAAGATCCGCGATGAAGGCACCGTCAGAAACAAGGCCGTCTACCTGGCCTTGGGTATCCGCGCCGACGGGCGCAAGGAGGTGCTCGGGCTGTGGATCGAGCAAACCGAGGGCGCCTAGCGCGTTGTCGGAGATGCTCCGCAGCCTGTCTTCAATGATCCGGTCAGTATCACCCTCGAGTTCCCATCCTGCCACGACAATAGAGGCGCCTGGGATGTCCCCGGCAAGCTCGGCTGTTGCCAGCAAGCAAGGCGTAATAAAGGCGAGATCGAGTTCGCGGGGTGTTGAGTTGCATCCAGAACTGACCCCTAGACCCGGTAATTCAATGCAGCACCGCAGCGGCGACGCGTCTAGTTGGCCAGCAGGCCAGCCCAGTCGAGCGCGGCAGATGCCGTCCCGGCTATTCCAGTTTGACCCCCGCGCCAGTCACCACCTTGTTCCACCGCACGAGCTCCGCATCGATATGCGCGCCGAGCGCCGCCGGCGTCGAGCCCACGGGCTCGTAGCCATTGGCTGCGATCTGCGCACGCAGTTCGGGCTGGGCCAGCACGGCGGCAATCTCGGTGCTGAGCTTATCGACGATGTCGCGCGGCGTACCGGCCGGCGCCAGGATGGCGTACCACCCGTTGATATCGAAGCCGGGTACGCCGGCTTCGGCCAGTGTGGGTACGTCGGGCGCCATGGCCGCACGTTTGGCGCTGGTCACGGCCAGCGCGCGCATCTTGCCCGCGCGGATTTGCGGCATTGATGTTGAAATGCTATCGAACGTCAGCTGGATATCGCCCGCCAGCATGGCATTGACTACCTGCGCGCTGCCCTTATAGGGCACATGGGTCATTTTCACACCCGTCATCGAATCGAACAGTTCACCGGCCAAGTGTCCTGTGTTGCCATTGCCGGCTAAGCCGAACGTGATCTTGCCGGGCGCCGCCTTGGCCTGCGCAATCAGATCGGCCACGTTTCGTGCCTGCAATGACGCGCTGCCGGCCAGGATAAGAGGCAGGTTGGCCACCAACGAGACCGGTGCGAAATCTTTGCGCGTGTCGTATGGCAGCTTCGGATACAAGCTGGGATTGATGGCGTGCGCGGCCAATACCATGATCAGCGTATAGCCGTCCGGTTTGCTACGCGCCAGTGTTTGCGAGGCGATCGTGCCGCCGGCACCGGGACGGTAGTCGAGCACGATCGGCTGCCCAAGGCGCTCTTGCAGCTTCGCGCCCAGTGGGCGTGCCAGGAGGTCGGCACTGCCGCCTGGCGGATAAGGAATCAGGAGTTGGATCGGCTTGGCCGGCCATGCGTCGGCAGCGTATGCGATACGTGGTGCGGCCACCACCACCGCCGCCACAGCTAGCAGCGCGCTCAGCATGATAGCCGCCGTGGAGCGCGGCTTGCCAATGGTCCTTGTTGTCATGGTGTCTCCCCTTGGTGAGCGGCCGTATCAGCGGCCCCTGCGAAGCACGCGATGATCGTTGGCCAGCGTCAATGGCGCCGCCGACAATGCCTGAACCGTCTCAAACGAAACGACCTTGACCAGTCCGGTCACCATCAGGCCGCCGCCGGGCTGCACGTCGATCACGGCAAGGTCCGTGTAAATGCGCTACCTGCCATGCCGACCGAGAAAACCGTGGCTGTAAGCCATGCGGCCGCCAGACGGGGTATACCCATCGTCATGGTCATTCATGCCTCCTTGTGCGGCGCTGGCCCACCTGGATACGGTGGCGCTTGTCGTCATTTTTTAATTGTGATGCGTGACCTACGATAGGCCCGAGCCCCGGACAAGGGAATTCATGATTCACAAAACTGGGCTTCGGGTTCGTGGAAGGCGGTGCGCTCGATGTGGGTTGGGGATGGCCGGGACCGGGCTCTATGATCTTGAAGCCGTCCAGAAGCAGACTCATTAGCCCACGGCCTTCTCCGATCTAGATCACGGCTCTCGACAGGAAGAGCCCGATTGCCTAGGTCGGAGAACCCCGCGGCGACAGGCTGTAGGCGACCCATCTGTGACGCTGGCAGCATTCCATTGCGATGGCCGTTCTCGATTCCGATGCGGCCACTGATAAGTCAGCGCGAAGAGTAGACCAACACCCTCGCACGGGGCAAACTGAACTGGCGCCGCGCCTGGCGGCTGGACGGCGCGTAAATACTTGCGAGCTCGGCCTTGCGTCAGCGATCTTTGCAGAGGAAGTACCCAGCGAAGAACGAAGTTTCCGATAGCGGAAAGGCTGTCAGGGAAAGGTGTAGATAAAGCTCGCTGCCGCGTTGGGTTCGGGTATTGCGGAGTAACAGCACAACGGACGAGTTTTGGTCGGGGGACGGTCGAGGTGGCGACCATCGGTGATGGTTCACGAAGCTCTCGGCCATCCCATTGCTCTGCGGGCTGCAAACCAGCGTGGTCAGTGGCTTCAGGCCAATTGCCTACGCAAACGCTTTGGTCTTGTCTGCTGATAGTGGAAGGTGAGGGAGCCTGTCAGCCAGCTTCGCTCAGGTGGGCCGCAACGCCCAGGCGCACGCCACTGTGCTATGGGCGCGGGACGGCAGTCACCTGCACGGCGTCGGGGTAGTAATAGAAGACCCAGTCCGAGTATTTCTTCAGCCGATTGAAGTTCTCGAATGGCGCGGTGAAATTGGCCTGGCGAATCGGCTCCAGCTCCGAGCGACTGTGTATTCCCATGACCCCACCTTCCGGGGATAGCAGCAACACCCAGTCATTGCGCCGCGTGATGGGGTCCGCGTAGAGCGAACGCAGGTAGCGGCGCGGCAGGGGATATCGCGGATCGCGCAGCAATGCCTGCAGGGTCAGAGGAAAGCGTGGCTGTCCCGGCGGTGTGGCATCGACATACAGTTGAAAGGCGCGGCGATACTGTGTGCCCACGTCGAGCAACTGCTCCTCGGCCTCCCGCCGATCGGCCACGGCGCCGAGCCGGGCCGCAGACAGACTCGCCAGGCCCAGTATCGCAATGATGATCAGCAACGCGATCAATGCAAAGCCCGATGGACGCCGGTATGGCATTGAAGTCATAAGGCACCGAACGGTGTGCCGTCGCGTGTGGCCCCGGGTGCGCCGCTACGCAAGTCATAGACCTTGCCGAGTTCCGGATCACTGGGCGCGACCAGCATCCAGGTGGCGGTGCTTTCCGTGATGGGATCGACGGGCAGGGCATGGAGGTATCGCCGGGACACCAGTTCCTGCAGGTCGTTCGGATAGCGCCCGGTATCACGAAAATACTGATCGATGGTCTTGCGCGTGATGCTCAGGTTTTCCTTGAGGATGACTTCCTTGGAGGCATCGATGCTGCGGAAATAGCGCGGCAGTGCCAGTGAAAGCAGCAGCGCCACGATGCTGAGTACCACCAGCAGTTCGATGAGCGTGAAGCCGGCAATGCGGGGCCGTGTCCAGCGGATGCGGAATGGTGTTGTCACGGCCATCACCAGCGCATATAGGGAATGCCGTTGAGGCCGGTAGCGGACGAGCGGGAGTAGACGTCGAAAACATCCCGTCCTTCGGCGGGCGCATCGGGCTCGCTTTCGTAGCTGCGTTTCCCCCATGTCTCGGCGTCTTTGAGCGATGGATCTCGCGCCAAGGGATCCCTGGGGATCCGGCGTATGAAATAGATCTTGCGTTTCTCGGGGCTGCGCACGTCCTCGACGCCATCGACCAGGAGCTCCAGCGTCGCGGGATATCCGCTGTCGCCGACGGAACGCAGCATGTGCCCGGTATCGTAGGCCTGCTTGTAGGCGTCGATGCCGTTGCGGATCTCGCGTAAGGCGAGCCGAAGGTCCTTTTCCCGCGCCCGCTGTACCTCCAGCTGCGTGACCGGGAGCACCAGCATCGCCAGGATGGACAGGATCGCCAGGCTCACCAGGAGTTCCATCAACGTGAAGCCTGCAACGTGGCGCGCCGCATGGTTCATGGCGGGGATGGGGCCGGAACCCGGCGCGGAAATTGCCATCTACTGCCCCCCGCCGGAGATGGTGAGCGTCTGCACTGGCGAAGGCAACGAGACGCTGGCGCCGTTGAATCCGGTCGGTGTGACCGACAGCACCCTGAGCTGCGTCGACGCTGTGGCCTTGAGCGGCATGAACGTCAGCGTGACCAGCGGTCCCTGGCCCGTTGCGCCAGCCGTGGCGCCCGGCGCGCGGGTGTCGCTGACGAAGATCTGGCCAGTGGATGCATCCACGCGGTGCGAGAACGATGTCTGCGTGCCGTCCGCACCGAGCGCGGTGCCCTCCGCAACGTTCAGCAACTGCAAGGCGGCGGGATCGTAGCCAAGCATGAGAGTTGTCCCCCTGAGCGGCTGTTGGGTGCTGAGCATGAGCTGCTGCTGCACGCTGGTGCCCGCCGTGGCCTGGGTGGCACCTGACCATGTCAGTCCCGGCGTGGTGCCCGTGCCCACACCGGTGCCAGCACCGCCGCCGATGCCCGTGCCTGCCCCCAGCGCCGCTGCCGCCGTGCCCGTCATGTTCATCGACCCATTGGCTGCGGCGCCTGCGTTGGTATCGAGCGGATTGCCGGAGAGGTCGGTGCTTCCCCGAGTGCCGGCAGGCGTGACGGGTTCGCTCGTGGCGGCGCCGGTCGGTGGCACTATCACCTCCGCCGCTACCGGCATGGCCGCGCCGCCGACGGGCAGTTCCGACACGCCGCGCAGGCTGGATTCGGTGCCGGATGCGAAGTCGATCAATCGCGCTTCGGGCCGCAATGGGTTGCGGATCAGCCGTGGCGTGATCGACAGCACGATCTCCGTACGCTTCTTGGTGTTGGCGTGATCGGAGAACAGGCGTCCTAGCACGGGAATATCGCCCAGGCCAGGGATCTTGGTCACGGTCTGCGTGTGCTCGTCGCTGATCAGGCCCGCCAAGATCTGTGTTTCACCATCCTTCAGGCGCAACACCGTGGACGCAGACCGGGTGCCGATCTGGTAGGCCACCGTGCCCGTGGAGGTGGTGATCTGGTTCGCGATATTGCTGACTTCGAGGGCGACCTTGATCGACACTTCGTTGTCGATGGTGATGGTGGGCGTGACTTCCACCTTCAGGCCGACGTCCAGGTACTGGATGCTTTCGGAGACGAATCCGGTAGAGGTGGCCGTGGACGTGATATTGGGCACCTTGTTGCCGATCAGGATCTTGGCGGGCTCGCGGTTCTTCACGCGGATCTTGGGGTTTGCCAGCAGCTTCACGTCGGTATCCGTGCCGGTCAGGTTGATTGTCAACGGCGAGATCGTTGCGCCAATCGTACTGGCGGTCAGATTGCGTAGATCGTTCAGCGTCAGGGCGCCGCCGGCTGTGGCGGGCAAGGGCGTCAGGGTCAGCTTGGGCGGATAGGTGATCCCCAACTCATCCAGCCGGTTCTTGTTCACTTCGAGCACGGCAACCTCGAGCATCGTCTCGGGCGTGGGCAGATCCTGGAGCGCCACGACCTTCTCAGCCATCTCGATCACGTCCGGCGTGTCGCGCATCATGATCATGTTCTGCGTCTTGTCCACGACCAGGTTCTGAACTTTCAGGATGCTCTTTAGCGTGGCCGCCATCTGCTCGGCAGTCACGTTGTTCAGGTAGAAGGTGTGAACGCTCAGTGCCTGATAGTCCTTGAGCTTGGCCGGCAGGTTGGGATAGATCAGGATGGCGCTGGCGTTGATGACCTTCTGTTCGAGCTGGTTGGTGGCCAGCACCACCTCGATCGCGCTCTTCACCGTCACATCCTTGAGGAAGACGGAGGTTTTCTGGTCGGCCTTGATGTCCTTGTCCAGCACGAAGTTGATACCCGAGGTCACGGACAGGACGTCGAATACCTGCTTGAGCAGCGCGTCCTTGAACTGGATCGACACCTTGCGCTGCAACGCCTCGGTCGGGGCAAGCTGCGAGGCGGGAATGGCCGACTTGTCCAGGATCGCTCGAATCAGGCCGCGCGCCGCCGCGTTGTTGGGGTCCTCCGCGAGGATCGCCCGCGCCTTGGCCATGGCCGCGCCGTTGTCCTTGGCATCGAAGGCGAATTGGGCGTCCAGTTGCATCTTTGCATAGCGGACTTCACGGTCGACGCGATCGAGTTCCAGCACCGCCCTGGCATTGTTCGGATCGATGGCCAGCACACGCCGCAGCAGTTGCGTACGCTCGCCCGAACCCGCTCCAGGAGCCAGCGCGCGTTCCTGCGCCATCAGATCATTGATGGCACGCTCGCGCAGCGACAGGTAGGTCACCTGCAGTTCCGTGCTGGTGGGGTTGGCGGCCAGTGCCGCGCGCAGTTGTGCCAGGCTTTCCTCGATCTTGCCTTGATCGAATGCCTTGCGCGCATCCTGCGCAACGGGCGGCTGCGCACACGCTGTGGCCAGCGCCAGGCAGGCGATTGCGAAGACGCGCCGCAGAAGCCTGGCGCCGCCGTGAGTTTCGTAGTTCATTCGATCTGCAAGGATTGCCGCTCATGCAGCGGCAGGTATTCGAAGGTCATCGTGGGCGGCGTGATGGAGACCACCTTGTACTGGTCGCCGATGCTGTCGGCGTCTGCAACCACCAGCGTGGTATCTCCTTGCGTCAGGAACACACGCCAGGCCGTGCCGGACTGTTCCTTGCCCAGATAAGTGAAAGGCAGCGCGGGTGCAACGGGTGCTTCCGGTTTCGCCGACGGATCCGCGGCAGCCGGGGGCGGTGCCCAACTGTGTACGGCAAACAATCCCTGTGCGGTGTCGGGGCGGGCATCCCCGATCAATTGGTCGCGCGGCACGAGCGCCATCACCGTATCGGTGGCATTCGACGGGGCGGGTCGTGCCGATCTTGGGAGCGGCTCAGCGCCGCGCGTTCGCGTCGTGCCTTCGACTATGGTCGTGGAGTCGTTGTTGCGGCTCCATATCGAAAGGCATGCGGCGATCAACAGTCCGGCCCCCAGGGCAATATGCCGCGCTTTCACGGAAGCTCCATAGGCGGGGCGACAACGGAGGCCGGTGTGGTTCCGGATGAGATGGTGCCGCGCTGGTAGAACGTGAGGTGCAGCTTGGCCTCCACCGCATCGGCGGAAATCGAGCTGCGCTTGAGCTGGATCGAGTCCAGCGAGACAAAGGGCATACGCAACAGGATCGTTTCGCTGAAGGTACGCAAGGCGCCATAGTTTCCCTTCAGCGGAAGGCCGACACCGTCCAGCGTGAAACCGCCGTTGGCATCCGTGGCATGGTCGTAATTGGCTTGGGCCAGTGTCAGTCCGGCATCCTTGGCATACCCGAACAGATCGCCGAGGTGTTGCTCGAACCTCCGCTCGTCGCCCAGCATCTCGGCGAAAGCTTGCGCACGCTGCGAGGCGCGCTCGCGCGGACCGTCGGCGCGTGGATGCAAACCGGCATCGGCACGCTGCGCAAGGCTGGCCTGGATGGCCCGTGTGGCCGTGCGGTTCTGCTGCGCCAGCCATGGACGCGCCACCCATTGCAGGGAGGCTGCGCCGATCACGAGTGTGGCACCGAGCCAGAGCAGCCAGTTCTGGCGGTGGAAGGCCAGGCCAAGCGCCAGGCCGAGCTGACGCGTTGCGGCGGGGCGCACGGGGTTGCTCATGGCATCTCCTCGCGCGAACTGTCGGCGGTGGATGACGTCGTTAGTGCGGGTTGTACGGGTAGCGAGGGTTGTGCCGCATATCGCCATTGCAGCGCCAGCGAGAAGCGCACCGGATGATAGGGGTCCTTCTCGTCCACTTGATGTTTGTCGAGCCGTACGGCTTCGATGCCGGGACGCGCCTTCAGGCGTTGCACATATTCGATCATGCTATCCACCGTTGCCGCTTCCGCACTGAGCTTGAGCACGGATTGCTCGGCGATGGGTTCGAGCGACAGCAGAGCAACCGTCTGCGGCGTGGTCTGCTCCAGCGTATCAAACAGGTCCCGCCACGGCACGTTCAGGCGCCGCACGGCGCGGTTGATGGCACTCACCTGTTCTGGCGACACGGAGACAACCGGCTGCCGCTGTTGCGCCATGACGACCCGGGTGCGCTCCACGACCCTGGCCAGGCGCGCATCCAGCGTTCGATGTTCCTGGGCCAGCCGAAGCACACCAGGTAGCGCCACGCCACAACCGACCACCCCCGCGATGATCAGCACGAGCGCGGCGGTGGTCGGTACGAAGCGAGGACCCGCACCCGTGGCAAAGTCGATGCGGAGGCGTCTCATGCTGGCGTCTCCCCGGGCATCGAAAGATGCAGGATGCGGCAGCTATCGATACTGTGGCCATGCCAGCGGCGCATCGATTCCCCCTCCGCATAGAGCGTATTCGGCAGCGCCAGTCCCCATTGCAGGCTCGCGCGCCGCAGCATCGTGCGCAACGCGTCGAGCGTCTCCCATGCGGGCGATGCCGACTGCGATACGGCAACCGGTGTTTGTCCGGCGGTGGCCGCGAGGACTACGTAGCGGGCCGATGCATGCATGACCCACGCCAGCGGCTGGCGCATCCGGGGCGGATGCTGGTTCCAGGTCTCCACGAAGCGCGGCGTGATGCCTTCGAGCCGCGTGCGTTGCGGCGTGGCGCTGGTCGTCAACGACCGTACCAGTGGCGTCGGCAACGCGCAGACGAGAAACGGACCCTGCGCGCGCCAATCGCCCGCGCAGATCCAGTCGTCGGCCGCGTCTCCAAACAGCGAAGCGCATCGCAACGCGGCCACCTGCTGCAAGTCGCGCAATCGTCCAATGCCGTCCGGTGCGCTCAGAATGAAGAACCGAGCCAGTTCGTCGGCGATCACAGCTGTCCAGCGCGCGCCGCGCGGCAGGTGCGTCTGGCGGAAATCGGCGAGCGCCGAAGCGAATCCCTCCAATGCCGGGATGCCGGGGTGCTCGCCCGCCGCCACCGGCCGCCATGCGGCGTCGCGCGGCCGGCGGCTGCTCAGCACGAGCGTTTGGCCGTCGATGTCCAGACGGTAACGATCACGACTGAAGCGTGACACGCTTGACCTCCTCCAACGTTGTCACGCCGGTGCGCGCCAGATTGAGTGCGGCGTCGCGCAGACTGCGTGTGCCGTGCCGGGCGGCTGTCTCCTTGAGCTGCCGCACGGGCGCCTTGTTGACGATCAATTCGCGCAATTCATCGTTGAGCGACAGGATCTCCGCAATCGCGGTGCGTCCCTTGTAGCCCGTGCTGCGGCAGTCCCCGCAGCCTGTGCCGGCGCGCAAGCGATAGTCCTGGATATCGTCGAGGCTCAATCCAAGCCGCGCAAGCATGACGGGATCCGCCGTGGTGTCGCTGGTGCAGTGCGGGCAGTTGTTGCGGATCAGCCGCTGCGCCCAGATCCCGTTGAGTGCCGAGACAAAGGCGTACGGGTCGATGCCCATGTGTGTGAACCGGCCGAAGACGTCGAAGACGTTGTTGGCGTGTACGGTGGTGAGGACCAGGTGGCCGGTCAATGCGGATTGCACCGCGATCTCGGCAGTATCCCTGTCGCGGATTTCGCCCACCATGATCTTGTCGGGGTCGTGCCGCAGTATCGAGCGCAAGCCGCGGGCAAAGCTCAATCCCTTCTTGTCGTTGACCGGAATCTGCAGGATGCCGGGGAGCTGATACTCGACGGGATCCTCGATCGTGATGATCTTGTCCCGGCCGTTGTTGATCTCGGTGAGCGCGGCGTATAGCGTGGTGGTCTTGCCCGATCCGGTGGGGCCGGTCACCAGGAGCATGCCGTAGGGTTCGTCACTCAAGCGGCGCAGCGTGACGAGCGAGGCTTCATCGAAGCCCAATGCTTCGAGCGACAACGCACCATAGGATTCGATCATGGCGCGCTTGTCGAGGACACGGATCACGGCATCCTCGCCGTGAATGCTTGGCATGACGGACACGCGCAGGTCGATGTCGCGGCCGTTGGACTCGACCTGGAAGCTGCCGTCCTGTGGCACGCGCCGCTCGGAGATATCCAGTTCCGCCAGCACCTTCAGGCGGGAAATCACTTGCGCAGCCAACTCGCGGCCGGTGATCGAGCGCGCGTGGTCCAGCACGCCGTCGATACGGTACTTGATGGTGAGCCCCGACGCGGTGCATTCCAGGTGGATGTCCGATGCCGTGGCCCGCAATGCGTCATACAGCGTGGAGTTGACCAGCTTCACCGCGGGGCTGGCCGCCACGTTGACCGAGGCGAACGAGAGCACTTCGGTGGCGCGGGCGGCGCGGCCTTCGTCATCGGGCGCAGCCACGACGCTGTCCACCGCGCGGATCGACTGTTCCTGCTTGACCAGGTAGGCGTGGATGTCCGACCGCAATGCCACCCGGAAACTGACGGCTACCCCTGCGCGGGCGGCAAGCCAATCCAGCAGTTCGAGGTCGAAAGGATCCGCTGTGATGGCCAGCATCTCTTCGGCCGATTCCAGCAGTACGGCGTGCCGGCGCATGGCTTCAACCAGCGGCAGCCGATCGAAGCGGCATCGGCCCTGGTCCATCTGCGCGGTTTCGATGACCGGCCAGCCGAATACGTCCGCCAGTCTGGCTGTCAGCGTGCGTAGCTGGCCGTCGTATCGCGCTTCAAGTTCGAGCATGGGAGACATGCCCGCTGCGCGTGCGCGCTCGCATACGGCACGCAGGTCGTTGACGCTGTGATCGGATGCCAGGAGGTGGTCTTTCTCCGGGATGGAGGGCGCCGACGGCGACAGGTACGCGGTCATGTTCATTGGAGCGAGGTCGCCAGGTCGAAGATCGGCAGATACAGCAGTACGACGATGCCGCCTACGACCACGCCAATCAGCAGCATCATGATGGGCTCGAAGGCGCGTGTGAAACGATCGATGAAGCGCGAGATATCGTTGTCGTAGAAGTTGGAAGCCTGGACCAGCATTGCGCCCAGCTTGCCGGTCCGCTCGCCGACGCGCAGCATCCGGAACGAGATGGAAGTCGTCAATGCATGGTCATTGAAGGTGTCCGCGAACGCGGCACCGGATTCGATGGTCTGGCGAGCGCGCGCCAGACTCTCTCGCACATGCCGCGACACCACCCCTTCGCTCATGCGCAGCGCGGCTACCACGGGGATGCCGCTTTCCAGCAGCATCCCGAGCGTCATGTAGACCCGCGAGATCTCGTACAGATGCAGGCGCGGTCCCACCGCAGGCAAGCGCAACAGGCTCCGTGACAGCGCACCGCTCCTGTGCAGGTGCCTGGCGTATGCCGCGGCGATGATCAGCAGGATGATCGTTACAACCGCCGCGGACAGGGCATGTTCGGCCAGGAACTGGCCGCCGCCGAGCAGCCAGGCGGACATCAGTGGCAACTCGCGTCCGGAATCCTTGTAGATGGACGCGAAACGGGGGATCACGTAGCCACCGAGGAAGGTGGTGACCAGTCCGCCCACGACCATCAGGATGGCCGGATAAATCGAGGCACTGACGATCTTGCTGCGTACCACGTCTACGCGTTGCTGATACTCGACATAGCGGGCCAGTGCGGCGGGCAGTGCCCCGGTGGTTTCAGCGGCTTGCATCAGTCCGAAGTACAGCGGCGGAAAGGTCTCGGGCATGGCGGAAAGCACGGCCGAGAATCGCTGGCCTTCGCGGATCATGGCAATCAACCGTTGCAGGACGCCGCGCGCATCGGGTGCCGTCTCTTTTTCGATCAGGCCTTCCAGTGCCTCGATCAATGTCAAGCCGGCCAGTAGCAGCGCATGCAGTTCCTGGCTGAACAGCAGCAACGAGAAGCGTCTGCGGCGCCAGCCGCTTCTCGCGCCGGCCACCCAGACACTTCGAACGCTGAGCGTCTGCAATCCCTGCGCGTGCAGCTGGCGCAGCGCATCCGCCCTGTCTGTCGCCTCGACGCGCAACAGGTGGATGGCATTCGAGCGGGTGAGCACGCGCGCTTCGAAAATCACAGCGATGGTCTCCGGCCGGCAAGAGCCATATCAGGGGCGGACGATGTCGGCGTTATCACCACTGCCGCCGGACTCGCCGTCCTTGCCATAGCTGACCACCTCGTACTCGCCATGGGCGCCCGGCGCGCGATAGATGTATGGCCGTCCCCAGGGGTCGAGCGGCGCTTCGCGCTTGAGGTACGGGCCGTTCCATCGCGTGCCCGCACTGGCAGGGGCCACCATCAGGGCCTGCAAGCCTTCCTCCGTGCTCGGATATCGGCCAACGTCCAACCGGTAGGTATCCAGTACTTTCTCGAAGGCTTCGGCCTGGGCCTTGGCGGTGGTGACTTCGGACTTGCCGATCTGCGAGAAATACTTCGGCCCGACGTAGGACGCCAGCAGCCCGATGATGACCAGCACCACCAGGAGTTCCAGCAACGTGAAGCCCTGCGGGCTCGATCGACGGCTGGCTGAAAGCGTGGTACGTACATGCATGCGTGGTGCGGTAGCCATGGTTTGACAGGATGGAAGGAGGGCGGGTTATCGGTGCGCGGGCTGTGGGGCGGGCTGTGGGGCCGGCGTGAGTCGCGCCAGTGCCTCGCGGCTGGTGGTCAGCGATTCGAGGAACGCCACCAGATCTTGGCGCTCCATGGGCGTGAGCAACAACGGGCGGCCCTGTTCGATGCTGCGGTAGTAGACCTCATACTCCACCGCCTGCATCAGGGTGGGTACGCTGCCATCGTGCATGTATGGGGCGGTCACGGCCACGTTGCGCAAGCTGGGCGTGCGGAACTTGCCAATGTCCTTGGGATCAAGCGTCACGGCAAAACGGCCAAGCTCCGCGAAGTCGTCGTTGGAGAGAATGATCTGGTCCAGTGACAGCCCCTGCAGCTTCTGGCCGGCGAGCTGCGTCGTCAGCTGACCGAGATGCCCGCCGATGCGCTCCATCCCCACCGACAACGCATGGAATTCGTTGTCGGTGAACAGCGCATGGTCCCGCTCGATGGTGTGGCAGGTGGTGCAACGCGCAGTGCCGGTGAACAGGCGCAGCCCCCGTTCCGCGCTCGCACTGAGCGCCCCTTTCTCATGACGAAAAGCGTAGCGGTCGAATGCCGAGTCACCGGCGCGCAACGTGGTCTGGTACGCAGCCAGCGCCTGCGCCAGATGCGCGATGCTGACCGAAGGCTCTCCCGCTGCACCAAAGACGCGCGCGAAGGCTTCCACATATTGGGGATCCTGCCCGACGATCTTGAGTACCGAAGCGTCATCGGGCAATCCCATCTCGCGCGGATTGGTCAACGGACGGGGTGCCTGGATCTCAAGCGTGGCGTCCCGGCCTTCCCAGAACTGCGAGGTGTTGTAGGCAACGTTCAGCAGGCTGGGTGCATTGCGGGTGCCCAGGCGTTCGTTCACCCCTTTGGAGACACGCAGTCCATCGCTGAAGAACTGCTCCGGCGCGTGGCAACTCGCACAGCTGTGCGCCCCATCGCTGCTCAGCTTCGCATCGAAGAACAGGCGTTGGCCCAGCGCGATCAGTTCGGGATTCGAGGGCGCTCCAGGGAAAACGGGCAGCCCGAGCAGATCCGCTGCCGCGGTACTCGCGGCCGGCGCCACCAAGGGGTGTACCGCCCATCCCAGAACGAAAAGAAGGCTTGCAGCCGAAACCATGGAAGCGGCGCGCCTGTATGGCCATCGTAGCAATCGAAAGACTCCCTGAATTTATCTTCGAATTCTTCTTGTTCTGGCTGAATCCTGATGCGGGATTTCACTCACTTCGAGTGTCAATTTCAGATGAATGGCTTATCCCATGCGAGTGGATCGGAGGATATTACTGTGCCTTTTGGATGGAAAGATGTTTGTCACTCGAAAGGGGTAACTGCCGATCAATGTGTTGTTTTTTTAGATACATGGGTGCGTGGAATTCGGTCTGAGATCCTTTTGGATATTGTGATTTAAATAACGATAAATTCTGATCTAATTAAGTCAAAGATCATTTTTGTTATTTTTTGTGGAGAATGCGCGGGCCTGGACAAGGGTCGTCCGGGTGCATTCGAAAAGTAGTGCAAGCAGTGCCTGATGACGAGGAGGCGAGGTGGAGTGGTCAAGTGCCGCCCACCACGCACCAAGAATGAAAGCACCAGTCGGGACGCATAAAAATGCACCAATACAGGGAAATAGAGGGGTTGGGTCGCGGTTCAGGCGACTCGCATGCGTCGGTTCAGACGCGCATCATGAAGCAGCCTGGCGGGAGTCACGCGCCAGCGCGCTGCCGCTTCCCGGCCGTCCGTGGCGGGCAAAAGCGGCGCCCATGCGCATGAAAAATCATCAAAAGTATTAAGACTCAGACATAAAACAATATCAATTTGGCGATCCACTTGTTATTCGGGTCGGGATATTGCCGTTCAAGAACTTAATGAGGGGTTGCGGTCGTCTATACGAATAGGCGCGCATTCCTTTCATTAAGTCAAAACAACGACTGCAATTGTCAGGGAGTGGACCAACATGAAACGGTCCGTCAATCTTTTCGCGCGCCGCGAAGGCGGAGCCGCGCGCGTCGGATTCTCTTTTGTACCCAATGCGATCATCCGCATACTGGGTTCTATTGCCATTTGCAGCGCGTTGTTCGTGGGCGGCCCCGGGCAGGCGGCCAATCATGGATTCGTCTACGACGACCTGGGCCGACTCATCCAGGTGGTGGCCCCCGATGGGACCAGCACCCAGTACGCATACGATGCCGTGGGCAACATCACGGCAGTCAGGGCCGACGCGGCCAATACGCTCACTGTCGCGAGCTTCGCGCCTGCCGGTGGGTCCATCGGCACGAAGGTGACCGTCTACGGCACCGGTTTCAGCACCACCGCCGCCGCCAACGCGGTCAAGTTCAACGGGGTGTCCGCCGTTGTCAACGCGGCGAGTGCCACGGCCCTGCAGGTCACCGTCCCGAGCGGTGCCACCACCGGCACCATCTCGGTCTCCAATGCGAACGGCACGGCCGTCTCCGCCGCCAGTTTTGTCGTGGGCGCAGCCACGGCGGGTCCTTCGATCAGCGACTTCACGCCCGCATTGGGTCTGGCAGGCACGCCCATCACCATCACGGGATCCGGCTTCCAATCTACTGCGGCGGGGAACACCGTCACCTTTGGCCCGACCCAGGGTTCGGTCACAGGTGTCACGGCTCCGAGCCAGATCGTGGCCACCGTGCCGCAAGGCGGATCGGGCAAGGTGTCTGTCACCACGACGGAAGGCACCGCAGTCAGCGCCAATGAGTTCTATGTGGTCCCGGCCGGTGTCGTGCCGAGCACGATTGTGGCGACGCAGCGGATCGTGCCAGATGGTGCGGCGGTCAACGCGAATCTGAGCACGGCGGGAAGTGGGGCGCTGTTGCTGTTCGATGCGGTGGCGGGCCAGCGGCTTGGCTTGGGTATAGCTAGCTTGCAGCCGGTGCCGACAACCGGAAGTCCACTCCTCTCCGTAAATGTCTACTCGCCGTCGGGGTCCGTACTGGTTTCCTGTACGGCCGCCGCTTCGAGCAAGTGCTCGTTGCCGTCCATCCCGAAGACGGGCACCTATCGGGTGCTGGCACGCATCGACAGTGCGCACACCGCAAACGCCTCGCTGCTGCTGACGTCAGACCAGACTGGGGTCCTGACCGCCGATGCGCCGGTGACCACCTTCACCACCACACGCGTTGGCCAGAACGGACGCTACACGTTTGACGCCACGGCCGGGCAGAATCTGAGGTTGGCATGGAGCGGTGCCACGTTCCCGGGAACCTCCGGTTACCTCGACGTGTACGCGCCAAATGGCGTCAGCATTGCAAACACGACGTCTGTCAGTGCCAATTCGCCCACCGGTGTGTTGTCGTTGAGCAAGCTGCAACAGAGCGGAACGTACACAGTGGTGGTCTCTCCGTATCTGGGCACTGTAGGCCAGGTTGGATTGCAGTTGCTGTCGCCGGCTGGCGGCACGTTGGTGGTCGATGGCGACCCGCTGTCGATCAGCCAGGTGGCCGGCGCGGCGGGACGCTACAAATTTGAAGGCGTGGCGGGCCAGCGATTGGGCCTGGGCCTGAGCAACCTGGTCATGCCGTCAGGTTCTTACGTATCGGTGTCGGTGGTATCGCCCGATGACGCCACCACGCTGGTGGGTTGCGGCACGGTGACGTCGGTGGGTGCGAACTGCAATCTCCCGTTGCTGCCGAGCACTGGCACCTACACGGTGGTGATCACGCCGCAGAATGCGAGCGTTGCCGTAAGCGGCAAGCTGACGCTGTCTACCGACGTCCGCGGTACGCTTGCGGTCAACGACCCGGTGACGACGTTCTCGACTACACGTGCCGGCCAGGACGGACGCTACACATTCAGCGCGACCGCCGGGCAGTACTTGGCTGTGGTTTGGAGCGGCGCGACCCTGCCGGGCTCAAACTCCACGATCTACGTGATCGGGCCGAATGGCAGCAATGTCACGAGCCAGTATCTCGGCGCGTCCTCGCCAAGCGGCACGCTGCAATTGAACAACCTGCAGCAGAGCGGCACGTACACCGTTTTCATCGACCCTTATGCCGCCACGGTCGGACAGGTCGGGTTGCAGTTGCTGGCCCCTGCCACCGGGACATTGGCGGTCGGCGGCGAGCCGCTGCCGATCAGCCAGATGGCTGGCGCGTCTGGGCGCTACACGTTTGAAGGCGTGGCGGGTCAGCGACTGGGCCTGGGCCTGGACTCGATGGTCACGACGCCTAGCGGGCGATACGCCACGCTTGCGGTGGTGTCGCCCGACAACGTTACGACACTGATCTCATGCGGCAACGTTTACGCGCCAGGTAGCAGCTGCAATCCGCCTTCGCTGCCCAGCACAGGGGCCTATACGGTAGTGGTGACGCCGGATAGCACAAGCACTGTGTTGAGCGGCAAGCTGACGGTGTCCGCCGATATTCAGGGGACGCTCACGGCCAACGAACCGGAGACCATGTTCGCGACGGCGCGCACCGGTCAGAACGGACGCTATACCTTCACGGCCACGGCGGGGCAGAGTCTGAGCCTGGGCTGGAACGGCGCTACGTTCCCGGGCAACTCGGGTTACCTGTATGTGTACGCGCCGAACGGCACCAGCGTGGCAAGCGCCACCAATGTCAGCGGCAATACGCCAACGGGCATGCTGCAACTGAGCAACCTGCAGCAGAGCGGGACGTACACGGTCTTTGTCGATCCGTACCAGGTGACCACCGGCCAGGTGGCGCTGCGGTTGATGGCGCCGTCAAGCGGGACGTTGACGGTCGATGGCGAACCGCTGGCGATCAGCCATGCGACCGGTGCGTCTGGCCGGTATGTCTTCGCGGGCATTGCGGGCCAACGTTTGGGCCTCGGGCTGGATGCCGTGGTGACAACGCCGGCCGGCGGCTCTGCCACGGTCACCGTCATGTCGTCGGACAACGTGACCACGCTGGTCAGTTGCGACAACGTAAATGCCGCAGGCAATAGCTGCAATCTGCCGGCATTGCCTAGTACCGACAACTACACGGTAGTGGTCACGCCGGCAAGTTCGCGCACCGCGTTGAACGGCAACCTGACGCTGTCCAGCGATATCAAGGAAACCCTTACCGCCAATGCCCCGGCTACCACGTTTGCATCGACGCGGGCGGGGCAGAACGGACGCTATACCTTCTCCGCCACCGCGGGGGACAATATCAGCCTGATCTGGAGTGGCGCAACGTTTGCCGGTTCCTACGGCAATCTCAATATCTACGCGCCGAACGGTACCTCACTGGCGAGCAACTCATACGTCAGCCTTGGCACGCCAAATGGCACGCTGCAATTGAACAACCTGCAGCAAAGCGGCACCTATACCGTAGTCATGGACCCGTATATGGCCAATACAGGCCGCGTAGGGTTGCAATTGCTGGCGCCGGCCAGCGGTACGTTGACGGTAGATGGCGACCCCCTGACGATCAATCAGGTTGCGGGAGGCTCGGGCCGCTACACATTCGCTGGTGTTGCGGGCCAGCGGCTTGGTCTGGGACTGGATTCACTGGCCACTACGCCAAGCGGTGCTGTTGCCACCGTTACGGTTCTGTCGCCTGACAACAGCACCGTATTGGCCACCTGTACCAACGTCATCGCCGGAAACAGCTGCAATCTGCCAACGCTGCCGAGTACCGATACCTACACAGTTTTGGTCTCGCCGCCGAACGCAAGTGTTGCACTGAGTGGAAGATTGATCCTGTCGAGCGATGTCCGTGGCACGCTCACCGCCAATGATCCGGTGACAACGTTCGCGACGAACCGCGCGGGCCAAAACGGCCGCTACACCTTCAGCGCTACGGCTGGCCAAAACGTGACCCTGGCGTGGAGCGGGACGACCTTCGTGGGCAGCTACTCCTACATCTACGTGTACGCGCCGAACGGCGAATCCCTCGCAAGCCAGACCATCAATGCCGCGAGCTATCCGAGCGGTACGGTGCAGTTGACCAACCTGCAGCAAAGCGGGACATACACCGTCGTGGTCGATCCGTACGCGGCAAGCACTGGTCAAGTTGGACTGCAATTGCTGATGCCGATCAGTGGTGCGCTTGCGGTGGATGGCGAGCCGCTGTCGATCAGTCAGACGGCTGGCGTCCCGGGCCGCTATACCTTTGCGGGTGTGGCGGGCCAGCGCTTGGGTCTGGCATTGGATTCGCTGGTCACGACGCCGAGCGGTCGAAACGCGACGGTCTCGGTGATCTCGCCCGACAATCTCTCGGTGCTGCTCAATTGCGGTAGTTTCGCTATGCCGGGTAACAGCTGCATCCTGCCGCTAATGCCGAGCACGGGGACCTACACGGTGGTGGTGACGCCGGATAGCACAAGCACTGCGCTGAGCGGCAACCTGTCGCTCTCCGCCGATATCCGGGGTACGTTGACCGCCAACGATCCAGCAACGACGTTCGTGGCCAGCCGCGCTGGCCAGACCGCGCGCTACACGTTCACCGCCACGGCAGGACAGAGCTTGAGCCTGGCATGGAGCGGTGCCACCTTCCCGGGTAACACGGGCTACCTGTATGTCTACGGGCCCAATGGCAGCACCGTGGCGAGTGTGACGACTGTCACCATCAACACGCCGAACGGCGCACTGGATTTGCCCAACCTGCAGCAGAGCGGTACCTACACGGTGTTCATGAGGCCGTACCAGCTCGGTACCGGCCAGGTGAGCCTGCAGTTGCTGGCACCGGCCACCGGCACGTTGGCCGTGGATGGCGCGCCACTGGCCATCAGCCAGATGGCGGGCGCCTCGGGCCGCTACACGTTCGCGGGTGTGGCCGGACAGAGGCTGGGCCTTGCGCTGGAGTCCTTTGCGAACACGCCGAGCGGCGGGTATGCGACGGTTTCGGTGGTCTCGCCGGACAGCGTCACAACGCTGGTGACTTGCGAAACGGTGAGTGCACCGGGCAACAGTTGCAACCTGCCGGCATTGCCGAGCACCGGTACTTACACGGTGGTGGTGACGCCGTCGAACTCGCTTCGCGCGGCAAGCGGAAACCTGATTCTGTCGAGCGATGTCAGTGCCGAGTTGGGCACGACGGCGCCCACGTTCCAGATCGGCCGACCGGGCCAGAACGGACGATTTACGTTCACCGCGACAGCCGGAGAGAACATCGCTATCAACGTGATCTCGCCGTCCATCAGCCAGAGCACCCTGACCGTCTACGGGCCCACCGGTAATGTGTTGCTGACCCGCTCCGTTCCGGCCAGCAACACGACGACCAGCAGTGCGCTGAACGATCTCCAGCAAACCGGCACCTATACGGTGTTCGTGGATCCCTATCAGCTCGCCACGGGCAGTATCACGCTCTCGGTGCCCAGGAACGGCGTGTTCAATCCGCCCGATGCCGGCAACGACGGCGTGATGGTGGTGGACGGTGCACCGCTGGCGATCAACCTGGCCGCTGGCGTGACGGGTCGCTATATCTTCGAAGGCACCGCGCGGCAGATCCTCGGCCTGGGCCTGGACACGTTCGCAACCGTGCCAAGCGGAGGCTATGCCACGGTCAGCGTGGTGGCTCCGGACAACGTCACGACCCTTACCTCTTGCGGAAGCATCGGCGCCCCGGGGACAGGCTGTAACCTGCCGTCGTTGCCCAGCAGCGGGACGTACACGGTGGTCGTGAAGCCTTCGGGTTCGGGCACCGCGGTCAGTGGCAACCTGATGGTCTCGGCCGATGTCCGCGACACCCTGACCGCCAATGCGCCGGCGATCACGTTTGCAACGACGCGCGTCGGGCAGAACGGGCGCTACACCTTTGCAGCCACCGCAGGCCAGGACCTCAGCCTGGCGTGGAGTGGGGCGACGTTCCCGAATGCCTACTCCACCCTGTATGTCTTTGGCCCCAACGGCAATACCGTGACGAGCCAATCGTTCAGCAGTACCTACATGCCGAATGGCGTGGTACATCTGACCAATCTGCAGCAAAGCGGTACCTACACGGTGGTGGTCGATCCGTACCCGACCAGCACGGGGCGCGTGGGTCTGCAACTGCTGACGCCCGCCAGTGGCACGCTGACCGTGGATGGCGAGCCGCTAACGATCAACCAGATGACGGGTGCCACGGGTCGCTACACGTTCCAGGGAACGGCAGGCCAGCGCCTGGGCCTTGGCCTGGTGCCCACCATTACCGGTAGCGGTTACGCGACGGTCTCGATTGTGTCGCCAGACGACGTGACCACGCTGACCGATTGCGGCCAGTTCTCCGCGGGTGGTAACAGCTGCAATGTGCCCGCACTGCCGAGTACGGGCACCTATACCGTGGTCGTCACGCCGTCTAACGCGACCACGGCACTGGCAGGCACGCTGACGCTGTCAACGGATATCGTGGGCACGCTTGCCGCCAATGCACCGACGACAACCTTCTCCACCACTCGGGTCGGACAGAACGGACGCTATACCTTCAGCGCCACCGCCGGAAGTTCGATGCGCCTCACATGGACCGGCGCCACGTTCGCCGGGTCTTACGGCAATCTGTATGTCTATGGACCGGATGGTTCTTCCGTCGCGAGCAATAGCTATGTCAGCAGCGGTACGCCGAGTGGCGTACTGCAGTTGAACAACCTGCAGCAAAGCGGCACCTACACAGTGGTTGTCGATCCCTATGTCGCCACTACCGGCAAGGTCGGATTGCAACTGCTGGGTTCCGCCGCCGGTACGATGGCTGTCGATGGTGCACCGCTGGCCATCAGCCAGATGGCTGGCGCGGTGGGCCGTTACACCTTTGACGGTGTGGCCGGGCAGCGATTGGGCCTGGGACTCGACACGCTCACGACGACGCCGACGGGTGGCAGTGCGTCAATTACGGTCATCGCCACCGACAATGCCACCACGCTCGTCAGTTGCGGCGGCTTCTCCGCGCCTGGTGGCAGTTGCAGCTTGCCGTCGCTGCCGAGCACCGGCACCTACACGGTGGTGGTGACGCCTGGGACCATTGGCACCGCGCTGAGCGGCAACCTGACGCTTTCGAGCGACATCCGTGACACGCTGACGGCCAACGCACCGGCGACGATCTTTGCAACGACCCGAGTGGGCCAGAACGGACGCTATACCTTTACCGCCACGGCAGGCCAGAACCTTACCCTGGCCTGGAGCAACGCCACGTTCGCCGGTTCCTATACGTATGTGTATGTGTACGGGCCGAACGGCAACAGCCTGACCAGCCAGTATTTCAGCAGCACGACGACGCCGAGCGGATCGGTGCAGTTGGCTAGCCTGCAGCAAACCGGAACCTACACGGTTGTTGTTGATCCGTACGGCTCCAGCATCGGCCAGGTTGGGCTGCAACTCCTGGCGCCGTCCGGCGGCACGCTGGCGGTGGATGGCGAGCCGCTGGCTGTTAATCAGGTAGCCGGCGCATCGGGCCGCTACACCTTCGCTGGCACAGCAGGCCAGCGGCTGGGTCTGGCCCTGGATAGCCTGGTCACGACCCCTGTTGGCGGCGCTGCAACGGTGACGATCGTGTCACCCGACGACGTCAGCACGCTGGTGAATTGCGGCACGGTGTATGCACCTGGCAATAGCTGCAATCTGCCGTCGCTGCCGAGCACCGGTACTTACACGGTGGTGGTCACGCCATCGGCATCGAGCACCGCACTGACCGGCAAGCTGACGCTGTCCGCCGATGTTCGCGATACGCTCACGGCCAACGCGGCGGCGACGATCTTTGCACCGAACCGGCCAGGCCAGAACGGACGCTATACCTTCACCGCCACGGCGGGACAAGATCTGACACTGGTCTGGAGTGGCACGACCTTCGTGGGTAGCTATACCTCCGTCTATGTGTATGCGCCGAACGGCTCGACGCTGACCAGCACGAACACGAGCAGTACCTATCTGCAGAACGGCTCGATGCAACTGACCAACCTGCAGCAGAGCGGCACCTACACCGTCGTGGTCGATCCGTACCAGCTAGCAGTGGGTCAGATTGGCTTGCAACTGCTGGCACCCGTCGGCGGTGCGCTGACGGTGGATGGCGATGCGCTGCCGATCAGTCAAGTGGCAGGTGCCACAGGCCGCTATACCTTCGCAGGTGTAGCCGGCCAACGATTGGGGTTGGGCTTCGATGCCGCGGTGTTGACACCTGTCGGCGGCTACGCATCGGTTGTGGTGATGGCACCGGATGATGTCACCACGCTGGCCACATGCGATACCGTCGCAGCCCCGGGCGGCAGTTGCAACCTGCCTTCGCTGCCTAGCACTGGCACCTACACGGTGGTGGTGACACCGCCTACCTCGCGCACGGCAGTGAGCGGCAACCTCACCCTATCCGCCGACATTCGAGACACGCTGATGGCCAATGCGCCCGCAACGACCTTCTCGACTACGCGGACGGGCCAGAACGGACGCTATACCTTTACCGCCACGGCCGGGCAGAGCCTCAGCCTGGTGTGGAGCGGCGCCACGTTCCCAGGTTCCTACGGCAACCTCTACGTCTATGCGCCGAGTGGAGCCGTCGTGGCAAGCAACACAAACGTCAGCACCAATTCACCGAGCGGTACCCTGCAACTGGGCAACCTGCAGCAAAGCGGCACCTACACGGTTGTCATCGATCCTGTGCTGGTCACCACCGGTCGGGTGGCGCTGCAACTCCTGGCGCCCGCAACGGGTACGTTGACAGTGGATGGCGAGCCGCTGGCGGTCAACCAGATGGCTGGCGCCACGGGTAGATATACCTTCGACGGCGTGGCGGGGCAGCGATTAGGGCTTGGGATGGACGCGCTGGTGTCCACGCCGAGCGGTGGCTATGCGTTGGTGTCGGTCGTGGCACCTGACAATGTCACGACACTGGTCACATGCAGCGCGGTCCGCGCACCCGGCGATAGCTGCGACCTCCCGTCGCTGCCCAGTACCGGGACTTATACAGTGGTGGTGACTCCGAGCAGTCAGAGTACGGCACTGAGCGGCAACCTGTGGCTGTCCGCCGATATCCGGGGCACGCTGACGGTTGACACGCCGGTGACCACGATTGCCATCAATCGTGCTGGCCAGAATGCGCGCTACACCTTCAGCGCCATGGCAGGGCAGAGCGTGTCGCTGGCGTGGACGGGTGCCACCTTCCCGGGCTCGTATAGCTACTTGTATGTGTATGCGCCAGACGGGACCGCGCTGGTCAGCCAGTCTTTCAGCAGCACGTCATCGCCGAGCGGCTTGGCGCTACTGAACAGCCTGCAGCAAAGCGGTACCTACACGATAGTGATCGATCCGTTCGATGTCAGTACGGGCCAGATCGGACTGCAGCTGCTGGCAGCGGCGAGTGGGTCCGTGGCGGTGGACGGCGAACCGCTCGTGATCAACCAGCCGGCGGGGGCATCGGGCCGTTACACCTTCACAGGTACCACAGGCGATTTCCTCAACCTAAGCCTCTCCGGCATGGCGATCACGCCAGCCGGTAGCACCGCGACGGTTTCGGTCATCGCGCCAGACAACGTCACGACACTGGTGACCTGTGGCGCATACAGCAAGGACGGCAGTTGCAGCGTGCCTGCGTTGAGCAGCAACGGCACGGGCAACGTCGGCCTGCCAAGCGCCGGCACCTACACCATCGTCGTCACGCCAAGCAGCTATGCCACGGCTGTGACGGGATCACTGGGCCTGAAGCGATTCAGCATCCGTCCATAGATAGCAGCCAGATACCGACGACGAAGATGACGAACACCATCCGGATGAAGGGAAGAGAAGAGATGTCGAACCCGAACGTTTCTGGTCGCAACACGGCGCAGCGCTGGCGCCGCACGCTGCGCCACATGGTGCCGGCTGTTCTGCTGGCGGCTGGCCTGTTTCATGCGAGGCTCTCCACCGCACAGACCGCAGGTCCGTCCGCGGCGTCCGCAAGCGAAGCGCTGCAGGGGTTGTTGGCAGCGCGGCCGGCGATCCTCGCCGGGCAGAGCGCCACGCAACTTCCCAACGGCCAATGGCTGGTACTGGGCGGTGCCACGGCCAACACGGCGGGAGTGCTCGCGCGGGTGATCGACGGCACCGGAAAGTCCACGGTATTGGCTGCCACGCTGCGCACAGCGCGGATGCACCACAGTGCCACGCTGCTGCCGGACGGCACCGTGCTGGTCTTCGGTGGCACCGATGGCAAGGGCAACACACTCGCCGATGCCGAACTCTTCTCGACCGGTAGCTTCGGTTCGCTGCCCAGTTCGGGCCTCTTGAGCCGCAGCGGCCACAGCGCCACGGTGCTGACCGATGGACGTGTCTTGTTTGTTGGCGGCACAGGCGGTTCGGGCGGAGCGTTGCGTACGGTTGAACTCTACGACCCTGCCACGCGACAGGTGGAACGCGTCAACGCCGCGCTGGACGATGCGCGCATGCGACATATCGCGACGCTCCTGCCCGACGCCAATGTGCTGCTCTGGGGCGGCGTCGATGGCACCGGCCAGACGTCGGTTGGGGGCAGTGTGTTCGATGCAGCTGCCCAGCGCTTCCGTCCGGTGGCGATCGATGCCGCGCGCTCGCTGGCGCAATCGCTCAACCCAGGCACGGTGCCCAAACTGGTGGGCAGCGAACCGACGGACCAGGCCAGGGATGTGCCGGTCGCACAACGGCTGATGGTTCGCTTCAGCCAGCGGATGGCCGTGGCGAGCCTGAATGCCAGCACTGTCACGCTGATCGGACCCAGCGGCGCCGTGGCGATCCAGCCCGTGCCGGTCGAAAGCGGTATGTTGCTTTTCGTCACGCCGAAGCAGGAACTGCTGCCGGGTACCGCGTACACGCTGTTCGTGCAAGGCGCGACGGACCAGTTCGGCCAGGTGCTGCCGCTGACTGCGGTGGGGTTCAAGACGGTGACATTGGGTACGCAGGCTGCAGCGCCATCCACAGCGCCGGGGATGGCGCGCGCTGTGGTCGCCACGACAGTTGGTGCAACACAGTCGGGCGCAACGTCTGCTGCAGTCACCACTACGGCTGCGGGCACCGTTGCCACGCCCAAGATCCCGGCCGTCGTCAGTGCCGCGTTCGCCGCTGCCAATCAAGCGGCTGCTGAAGCCGCCGAAGACAGCGATGTCTGGGTGCCGGGTCCGGGCAACTTTGGAGGCAAGTGGCGTCGTGGCAATCGCGAAGTCTCGCGGCAGTTCGAGCCTAAAAACAAGCACCTGCGCAACGTGCTGTATGGCTATCCGGAGTTGATGAAACTGACGCCAGCCGACGTGGCGCAGCGCAAGATCCCTGACGTGACGCCACCTCCGGACGGCGTGACCGGCGTGGCAGGACAGGTTCTACGCCTCAATGGCCGACCCCTGGTGGGCGCCACGTTGTCGATCGGCTCGCAGCGAGTGGTGACCGACGAGAACGGCGAGTTCCTGCTGGCCGGCGTGCCAGCGGGCCGCCAGATCCTGGTGATCGACGGCGACACCGCCAGCCAAGGCAATCGCCACTACGGACGTTACGAATATGGCGTAAAGATCGAGGAAGGCCGCACCACGCAGCTGCCGTTCGTGATCTGGATGTCCCGCCTGAACCCGCGCACCGTCAAGCTGGATTCGCCGACAGCGACCGAGACCGTGGTGAGGAATCCGCAGATTCCCGGAATGGAGTTGCGTATCCCCGCAGGGATGGTCATCCGCGACGCCCAGGGCAAGATCGTCACCGAAATCAGCATGACGGCAATTCCGGTGAATCAGCCGCCGTTCCCGCTGCCGCACATCGAAGTTCCGGTTTACTTCAGCATCCAGCCAGGCGGCTCCCGCCTGGAAGGCATCAACGCCAACGCCAAGGGTGCTCAACTCATCTATCCGAACTATCCCAACGCCGCGCCGGGGACGCGCATGACGTTCTGGGACTACGACGCCACCAACCGCGGCTGGTTCGAGTACGGCCACGGAACGGTCACCGCCGATGGCAAGCAGGTGGTGCCGGACCCGGACGTGCGCATCTACGAATTCACCGGCGCGATGATCACCACATTCACGCCGGAAACGCAGGCGCCCAACGCGGGGCCTCCTGTGAACTGCGGATGCGATGCGAAGACGGCCGATCCCGTGGACACCTCCACCGGCTTGTTCCTCAATCCCGAAACCGATCTGGTGATCCCCGATGTAGTGCCCATCACCATCGGCAGATCATATCGGCAGGCGGATTTGCTCTCGCGTGCATTCGGGATCGGCACGAACCTGTCCTATGACATCTTCCTCGTGGGCGGCTACGACTCCGCGCGAGACCAGATCAAGCCGTACACCTACCTGATCTTGCCCGATGGCGGGCGTGTCTACTTCACCCGCGTCTCGGGTGGTACGGGCTACACCAACGCCGTGTTCCAGAGCATTGCGGCACCGGGCAGCATCTACTACGGTGCCATCGTCAAATGGGACAACGTCAGCTATCCGGGTGCCAGTTGGAGCATGGTGCTCAAGAACGGCAGCACCTACTACTTCCCCGGCGTGGGCGATGGCGGAGGCAACGCGCGCACGGCGGCGGTGCTCGGCATCAAGGACCGGCTCGGCAACGTCACGCAACTGGTGCGTACCAATGGCAACCTCACACAGATCATCTCGCCCAACGGACGCAACGTCTACCTGACCTACGACACGTCCAATCGCGTCACGCAGATCAAGGACGACCTGCAACGCATCACGAGCTATGCTTACGACACGCAAGGCCGTCTGATCAAGGTGACTGATCCGCTTGGCAAGACGCGGCAGTACACGTGGGCTACGCAGACCGTGCCGGCAGCGCACTCCATCGGCGGTATTACTACGAGCCACAACCTCCTGACGGTACAGGACAAGAACGGCAACATCGTCGTCACCAACACCTATGACGCCAATGGCCGTGTCGCGACGCAGACGTATCCGGACGGCAGAACGTTCTCGTTCGCCTACACGCTGCTTTCAGCCAGCCAGACGATCCCGGCGGGGTCGTTCGATTCTGTGGTACAGACCGATGCCACCAACGAGCGAGGCACCGTCACGCGCTATGTCTTTAACGAAAAGCAGGCTATCACCAGTATGACGGCGGGGTATGGCACCTCCGTTGCCCAGACCCTGACATACACGTGGAATCCCACGACCAACCTGCTGGACAGTCTGAAGGACGCACTGGGCAGGACCACTACCTATCAGTACGACAGCCTCGGCAACACGACGCAGGTGACCGTTGCCGCAGGATCCAGTAGCGCAGCGACTACCAAGACAGTGTGGGACCTGAACTACAGCCGGCCGGCGTCGATCACGGATCCCAACAACAACACGATCACCTTCAGCTACGACAAGCAAGGAAACCTGATCAGGAGCACTGACGCGCTCAATCACAGCGTGACGTTGACGTATGACGAACAGGGCAGACGAATCAGCATTGCTGATCCGCTCAACGCGACGACGACCTTTGGCTACAACGGCGCAGACTTGCAGACGGCAATAGATCCGCTGGGTAACGTGATGAGCCAGTACACCGATGCAGTCGGACGCCCGATCAGTAGTGTCGATCCTTTGGGTCGCCGCCGCTACCTGGCTTATGACGCTCTGAATCGAGTTACCAGTCTGACCGACCCTAAAGGGGGCGTGGCTCAGGTCAGCTATGACAGTAACGGCAATGTGCTCACTCAGGTCGATCAGAGCAACAACATCACCAGTTTTTCCTACGATTCACGAGATCGCCTTACACGTACGACCGATGCACTGTCGCACGTGACCACGCTGGCCTACGAGCCGGGTGGGCGGGTCAGCCAATCTGTCGACAACAAGGGACAGGCTACCAATCTGACCTACGACCCACTGGGTCGGCCGACGCTCATCGGCTTTGGCGCAACCGCCAGCCGCGGCACGCCAGCCAGCACTATTGGATTGACATGGGACGCGGCGAACCGATTAACGCAGTTTGTGGACTCCGCAGGCGGCACCATTGCACGAGACTATGACGTGCTTGACCGCCTGATCAGCGAATCCACCCCGCAGGGCAGCGTGAGCTACACCTACGATGTGGGTGGACGACGCAAGACCATGACCGTGGCTGGCCAGCCGACATTGAGTTACACGTGGGATGCGGCGAACCGTCTGGTACAGATCCAGCAGGCGGCGGGCAGTACGAATGGCAGCGCGATCCAGACCATCGCCTTTAGCTACGATGCGGCCGACCGGCGGACCCAGACGACCTATGCCAACGGAATTGTTGCGAGCTATGCCTATGACTTGGCGAGCCAGCTGGCAAGCATTACCTACAAGAAGGCCGATGGTTCGTTGATTGGAGATCTGACCTACGCGTACGACGCCAACGGTCAGCGCACCATCATGGGCGGTAGCTTGTCCCGGGTCGATCCAGGCACGCCTGTCAGCAACACGCAATTCAACGCCAACAATCAGTTGGTCAAATGGAATTCGCAGACGCTGACTTACGATGCAAATGGAAACCTGATCAGCGACGGTACCAACACGTATACCTGGGACGAACGCAACCAGCTGCGGGGCATCAGCGGCGCCCTTACGGCGAGCTTCCAGTACGACGCGGTGGGCCGCCGCACGGCCAAGACAATCGGTAGTAAATCCACCGGGTACCTGTACGACGGTGTGAACTTCGTGCAGGAGAAAGATGGTGGTGGAGCTGCCGCAAATCTGATCAATGGGCCGCGAATCGATGAGGTCTATATGCGTCAGAGCAGTGCAGGCAACCACAGCATGCTTCCGGACGCGATGGGAAGCATCCTGATGTCCGCAGACTCCACGC
Organism: Cupriavidus pauculus; assembly: GCF_022179805.1. Taxonomy (GTDB): domain Bacteria; phylum Pseudomonadota; class Gammaproteobacteria; order Burkholderiales; family Burkholderiaceae; genus Cupriavidus; species Cupriavidus pauculus_E. The sequence goes on from NZ_BPUO01000009.1 coordinate 39,857, forward strand.
AGGCTATCGTCACCAACTACACCTATGACGCTTACGGTGTGACTACGCAGACGGGGACGAATGACAACAGCCAGCAATACACCGGGAGGGAGAACGATCAAACAGGGCTGTACTTCTATCGGGCGCGGTACTACAGCCCGCAGTTGGGGAGATTTATCTCAGCCGACTCTATCGGATGGGGCAGCGGGCAGACGAACAACTACGCGTACGTGGGAGGTAATCCACTAAGCTATGCAGATCCGGATGGTCATATTCCCCTTCCAGTTGTCACTGGCATAATTGGGGCGGGTGTGGGCGCCATAGGAAATATTCTGGGTCAATTGGCGGTCAGCAAGTGCAAGCCATTCAACTTCACAGACCTTGCAGTTGCGATTGGTGGTGGGTTTGTCGCAGGAGCCGTTGGCCCGTACATACCGGGTGGCGCAATGGGAGCGGCGGCATGGGGCGGTGTGTCCAATGTCGGACAGTATGCAGTCGGTTCTTACGTCAAGGGGGAGAGCATCACACTCTCGGGTATCGCCGTCAATGCAGCAACAGGCGTGGCAGGGGGTGCCGTGGGTGGTGCCGTTGCTCGTGGCTCACCTTGGCCTTCTGGCGGCACTGCTGCTTCAAGGGATATGATTGACTCAAGCAACAATGCTATGGATGTCAGACTCAATACGGGTTTGAGCGGTCTGCTACGTAATCTCGGTGGCGGAGTGGTAGGTAACGCCCCGGTTGGCGATATTTGTGAATGCATGGCGCAATGAACACGACTTCTGGTAACGATAAGTCCTCTCCCGTGTATGTGCGTGCTTGGCTCAGGTTGTTCATGTACGGTCTATGCCTGTTTGCGATCGCGCTGATGATCTGGATCGTGCTTGGGCAAGCGAGAGTGCCAAATGGCAACGTGCTACTCGCGGCAATCACTAGCGGCATGATCATCCTTTGCTTTGTGTGGCTGCTCGGACGACTCTATTCGCTCTGCTCCATTGTGCTGGGTGAGGATGGGGTGCGTCAGTCATTCGTCCTGCACAATGGAAAGTTTCGTGAGCATGTGCATCTCGACTGGGATCAAATACAACGCGCGTCGTTCCATAAGAGTTCGTACTTTTTTTATGGCGAGAATGGTGTAAGGCTCGAACTAAACACAACGTTGTTTAACGATGCCGCGGCAACGATTCAAGCCGTGCGGAGGCATCTTCCCAAGCGGCTGCTTTCGCAGATCGACTCAGGCCTCTAGAGGCCGCCGTCGTAGTGCTTCGGAATTTTGATGACGAAGATCGCTTCCGCAAGACCGTGCAGGCTGAAGCGCATCGACAGGGTACAAATCCGTGGATCCGAAATTAGGGAGCCGGCTTACCGGAAGGCTTTGGACAGCGGTCTACCATTGTTCGGCGGTTGATAGGACAGGAAATCACCACGTTTGACCACGAAAGGCATGTCACCAGGCGTGCCGTTCGTGGTTTTTGGAAGGAACATGTTCCTTCCTGCAGGCTGGCTGTCCCCTATCGCGCGTAGGCAAGTCGCAGCGTGGCGCCAGCGCACCGGCATCGTCGACGAGGCGGTTGATGGTTTGGGCCGGGGACTTCTCCCCCAAAGCCTCACCTGACGCCGACCACGCACAGGCCACGCGACGGGCTGCCTTCTCGCCGGGATGCGGGGGCGGCGCCGGCAGATCGATTGCCGTGGCTCGCTGCGCGCGAGTCAGCGCAGGGAATGGATCGATGCCAGAGAAATGCGCTAGCTCGGCAATGCTGATCGTGCTGTACGCCATGGTCTCAGTGCGGGCTCTGACTGCAGACCTCAAGGATTGCATGCACAATGACAAGCCTCGGCAGCCGAGGCAGCGGTTTTCATCCCCTCGCGGCTGGGAGATGCTATCCGACCAAGAATGCACTGAGAGGATGGCACCGAGAGTTCGAGCAGCATCGAGATCTGCCCGTCGGCCACTCTTTCTTTGCTACTCAGGGCTCGACTCCGTCGCTGCCGATGGACGCTGTCCGACCCTTCTGCGACGGACAAAATTTCCACTCAGCCGTCAGAAAACAGTAGGTTACCGGCCGCTTGGCACCAAAGTCATAAATACTCGCCACGCCGCAACAAGTACCGCCCCCACCGGCGTGTAATCCGCCGTGCCTGTTCATTGGCCTGTTCCTTCGAACGCGAAAGGTTCATTTGGCGACAAGGACCAAGCCACCAACTTCCTGCCCATTTCGTTAAGTGACGCGGCCTCTGTTGGAACCGTAAACTTTGCCGACGCCGAAGTGATGGAATTGCCCCGCGATTCCGCTTTGAATTCAACTGCACAATGGCCTACGCCATCGTAGACAAATGCGCGAACGAGCAGGTGTTCGGCGTAGCTTGGGTCAGCAGAACCCAGCTCGAGAATAACTTCATGAGCGACGGAGTTCGGGAAGTCTACTAGCGCTTGACCGAACTGCGAGATTGTCTCTGGATAGCACCAGGCTTCGCCCCACCATTTGTGTCCATTGCCCTCCAATGAGACGCGCACCTCCATGAGGGTATCGTCGTCCGTCCTTAGTAGCGCGATGTGTAGTTGCATCCGAAGCGGCCTAACTCGTTGGTGTACGGCAGAATTGTCGGCCCATCTTGCCGACTTCGCTACATATCCTATCAAGAATATCGAGTGCCTATTGCCAACTCAGCCGAGTAAAGCCCAGCGCCTGCCTATTCCGCGGGCCGCGTCGCACGCGCGCGCGGGTGGCTGCTGCGCTAATGTCGTCGAGTGAGCGCTCTCGGGCGACCTCTACTCTCAACTCATCTTGTCTCGCACATGGTGCCAAGGGGCAATCGCCGATTCGGTGGCCCCGCCATCTCTGGCTACAATCTGACATATTGCAGCCAAACTGATTGTTCAGTTGGTGGCAACAGAAGCGAGCATGTGGATGTCGCTATCAAGCGATGCAGGCTTTTGTATCATGAGGAGAAAGCGTGGTGAACAAGTTCGAGCTTTGGGAGTTCTTTAACGAAGAAGGAAATTCCTATTCCGTTGAGTTGTGCGAAGCGGGAAAATCTGTGAACCTGGATCCTCCGGAATGGAAAAAGCCCCGCTCGTTAAAAGTATTCGAGGCCAGAGATGCGGATGAGGCTACGAAAATGCGCAATGACTACATGCAGCGTGGACGATCCTATAGGGACAATGACAATTCCTTGAGTGCAAGGAGTAGAGAGTCAGCGTCGCTTGATAACGACACAACGGACGTTCGCCGACCAAAGTGCAATGGCCGAGGCTGGCCGGTCTCTGCCGTCCGCCCACGCCAGGACCGCGGCTGTCTCTGATCGACGGACTCGGGCGATGGGCGCCGGGTCTGACCGTTGCCGAGTTTTCTGGGCACTGGATCTGATGCCAACTCTGCCACTTCAGGCCAGCACCACCGCCCTACAGATCCCCATCAACGCTGCACCGCAAAAAACACGCCTGGCGAGCATGTAACCTAGATTCGGTTCGTGCAATTTTCGGCCGCACCCCCGCCGGGTGTATTTGCATCGTTACCAATTGAGCGAAGTCGAAAAGACCCAACTGAATAAGCGATAGGATTGGGCCACTGCATGACGTCATGCAACACAACTGAAGCGTAGCGTGCGTCGCAATCATTGGTTGCAGCGATAGACGATACGAGTTACGATTTTTGCCAACAACTAACCCGCGATATCGGTGTGGCTTGACCACCTGGTGCGCGGGGAAAAAGCCGGCGCAAGCCGGTTTTTTCGTTTCTGGAAACGGGAATCACACAAGGCTGTGTGTGGAAAGAGGCGAGCAGCGCGGGTGTTGCTGCTCGCCTATAAAAAGCGCTGTAGCGGGGTGTGCTCAGCGAGAGTCCTTACTAACGTCGTGCAACTGCGCGACTTGATGCCGGCGGGGCCGTCCGTAGTGCAGACTTTGTGTGAGTTTGATGGGCGTCAAGTTGTTGACCGCCTCGCTCCACCTTTTTGGGGCGAATCTCGGAGTCGGTATCAGGAATCCAGGCAACTAGCCATGCGGATTGCGTTGTCTTCCAGTTGCGATTTCCGTGTCTGATAATCCGCCGGCCTGCGTTGGGCACCACAGTCGGCAACGTCGCGATTGAAGTCGCCGTCGTCTCTGACTTCAGTCGACGGTGGGGGTGCCAAGCGAATGTAGACGGCGCGCGAAGCAATCGCCGCCAGGACAATCAGCGTGATGGCGAAAAGCATTTGGGCGAAGAGCTTGGTCCAGTTCCGCACGGCCTTCAGTTCTGAGAGATGCTGCGACAAAGGATACTCAAACTGCGATGCGGGCATGTTGCGCCGACGACACATGCTCTCGGCCGCTCAGGCTAGCATCAGAGCGAATCGTCGCTGCTAACCGGCTCTGCGCGGTACACCGACCAGAAGTAGTGGGAGTGCCGGTGGTGTCTGGCCTGCTTTCTCTTAGCGAAGAAGCGCACACGGCCAGCTGGGCCGGCATCTAGCTCGATTTCCAAATGCTCATCTGTCGCCGCGCCGGCAGGGGGAAGTCGATTCGTCGCTTCAGCAACGTACTGAGCCTGGATGCGCCCGAGTATCCCGTTTGCTCCAGTGGCCGCTGGTTGTCCCGATACTCCTTCGGGCAGATGGCACTTCGCGGCCAGGCGGCTGTTTCCCATGATGCGATTCCTCACCCCGCAATAGATGCTATTGAAGGCTCGATGTTTAAGCGCGACCAGGACCGACGCGAATGCCGAGCCTGTCTCGCTGTATGAGCGGCAGATGTCCATATGAGCGCAGTCGAGCCACGGATTGGCGGGCCGCTGCAACGGCTTCCAAGTCGGCCAAAACCCCGATCTCTATGCCGAACGCGCCGCACCTTGGACAGGTGTACTTGTAACCCCGCAATAGGGAGGACCGAATCCGCTCAGCGGCTGTGCCGCACAGCGGGCAATTTGCTGGTTCAGGAAGCATGGTCTCGGAGAACGCCTGATACTGTATGGATATACAGTATAGCCGAGTCCGGCCGGAAAAAAAGCCCACGGCGGAATACGCGTGGGCTGATACTGAAAGTCGCGGGTCACAATTACGATGTGAACTATGTCTTGCGTTCTATGAGTGCCGTATTAGCGGCTTAAGAGTGAAGGGTCATACAGTGCCCACGGCCAAATTTCAGTCATCCGTGCATTGGACTTCTCAAAGTCTTCGATCCCCACACGGCTCGCTCGGCCACCTAACCCCGAGCGAGTTCGTCAAAATGAGGTCAGCACAACCCGAAAAGGCGGCCAACGTCTAGTTCAGAATCGTCCGGTTTTCGGGGGAACGTCATGAAAAACACCCCAAAGGTTGAACGGGTGTCCAACTTTTGGGGTGCAGTTCACGAGGGAGGCTTGTCAGTTGGCGGTGCAGTACTATTCAGTGACTGAGTACAGGTCGGATAGTGCAACGCGCAGCTTGCCGGTATAGGCGCTGCGCGCGGGCGTGCGCGCTTTCACGCTGTCGGACTTTTCAACTCGCGACAGCAGCACTTGGACTCCGCGCTTCTGCATGGTCACGACTTCTGCACGCAGCCGCTTGCTCGGCTTGCGCGCGGTCGTCAGACCGACGACTGTCGACTTACCTGCGTTCAAAGCCATAGAAACCTCCTGTGTCTGCACTCGGGCGCGTTACGCATTCGAACCGGGAACCATATGCGCCGGCCTCGAATCGCCTTCCAAGTCTATTGGAAAGTAGATCGAGTTGGCTCGACTGCGTCATATAGAAATACTGGGGGATCTGCGGGAAGAAGCGTGCGTGGATCGATAGTGCCCTAGCAAGCACCTCGCAAAACTGCCAGATCAGCCGCGGATGGGGCAGTGGCCAAGCCTCCGGATCGAACATCGTCTCGGCATCGGCATCGGCATCGGCACGCATGAATTTGACCAGACGAGCATTCGGAGCAGGCTGGAATCCGTTCGCCCATTCGTCGGCTGTCTCCTCCACCCACTCTGGGTCACCCAGCGCATAGACAAGAACATCGGCAAAGAACACGACGAAGCGCAGGCCTGCGAACGAGATCCCAATCACCTCGATACCTTCGTCCAACGCCAGTGGCTCAGTAATGTCGATCACATCGGGCTGGAGACCTGCCGGCGGCTGGCCCGCAAACAGATCCTCAAGGACGTTCGGGGTAATGTAGTGATACATGGTTAATCGGCCCACCGGCGCAGCGGCAGAATTGTTGGGTGTGTCGGTCAAGACGATGCAAAGGTGGGAGCGCGAGCGGCGGCTTATCCCGGCCGCCCGTTCTGACAGCAATCGCCGTGTCTATACCGAATCGCAGCTTGAGGAGTTCCGAGGGCTTCGTGGCACACGGCATAGTGACCCAACACGCCTCGTAGCATATTGTCGAGTATCAAGCGCCGCCCAGAGACCGGACTTGGACTTGTGGCGCATACGTGTTTGGGCCTCCTCATATGGATCGAGGGCGTCTATGCACTTTCCTGCATTTTTTTTGGATGTTCGTACTGTTGGAGCTAACAACTCTCTGTCGAAGAGAAGCTAGAGCGCCGCCACTCGCGGCCGGGCCTTTGGTTGACATGATCGGTGCCAGCTATCCGTGCCCGCCAACGTGGCTGGTCCACGTCCTCCGGACGCCATAGAGGTGTGGCACGACTGCGGCAATACCATGCTGGTCTCACAATGACGCCGAAGGCAGAAATAGTGATTCTCAACACCAGTCCTTCATCGCAGATTCGCCATGTTCACCAGGAACAGGTGGAGGGTGACGGATTGCACCAGGAGTAACAGAGAATCGGGGTGCGGGCATTGCTTGCAGGACGCCGTCGACGATGCCGTACGTCTCCCGCGCCTGCAGGTGGGCATCCCGCGCAGCCTCCTCGTAGCTCAGGACAGGGGCCACGCACGCATCGCTTTCCGCAAAGATTGCCGTCCATTCGTCTCGCGTGCGTGCGCGTATCGCCGATGCCAGTCGGGAACGGAGTGTGGGCCAATGCTTTGGGTCAGCACGCATCGCAAGCGTCTCCGTCGCATCCAGACAAGTCCCTCGTAGCAGTTCGGCATAAAACTGCGGCTCCAGCGCACCTACGGAGAGCCATTGGCCATCGGCGGTAGCGTAGACGTCGTACCATGGACGGCCGCCATCGAGCAGGTTGGTGCCGGGCGCGCCATCCCACATGCCAGCCGCCACCATGCCTTGCATCATCGTCAGCAGCGATGCCGAGCCATCGATCATGGCGGCGTCGACGACCTGTCCCTGTCCAGATGCGCGTGCATGGAGCAATGCGGCTAGCACGCCAAAGGCCAGGTACAGGGCACCGCCGCCAAAGTCGCCAACAAGGTTCAGCGGCGGACGCGGCGCCGCGCCGTCGTGCCCGAATGCATGCAGCGCACCTGAAAGCGCAATGTAGTTGATGTCGTGCCCGGCGCGCTGCGCCATCGGGCCGGACTGCCCCCAGCCGGTCATGCGCCCGTAAACGAGCGCGGGATGCCGCGCCAGCAGCACGTCAGGGCCCAAGCCAAGTCGTTCCATGACGCCGGGACGAAAGCCCTCGAGCAGGATGTCGGCGCGTGCGCACAGGGCCTGGCAGCGTGCCAGGTCGTGCACGTCCTTCAAGTTCAGCACGACCGAACGTTTGCCACGATGGTTGAGGTTCTTGCGCGGCGGCACGGTCTGCGCCGAATGCACAGGGCGATCGATCAGCAGCACATCGGCGCCCAGATCGGCCAGCAGCATGCCCGCAAATGGAGCAGGGCCCAACCCGGCGAACTCGATGACCTTTACGCCTTGTAGCGGTCCGCCCGCTTGCTTGTGGCTCATGACTTGTCCTTTGCGCCCGATGCTGCAGGCGTGTTGCGTATTGCGACAGCAGTAGCGCTGTCGCAATGATGTCCGATGGCGCTTGGCATGCTCATGCGAATTGCCAGTCGAGCAGGCCGTCGTCCTGCATGGCGAGCACGCCACGCGCTCCGACAGGATGTTGCGTGGTGTCCAACAACCGGCCGATGGCGGCGCCATCGCCGCGCGGCACCCGTGCGACGGTGCGTTCGCCCGTTGCGGTACGTGCGACGACCACGCCGTTGTCAGGCGTTCCATCACGGCCATACAGCACGGTGTACGTCTCCACGATGCCGGTACCGGTGACGTGTTCGGCCAGCGGCGGCGGCGCTGCTTGGCGCGCATCGGCGCTCGCTTGCACCGAGTAGTCATCCGCCAGCGCGGCGGCGTGATCCTTCGTCGACGGCTCGGATGCCAGCACGATGGCGTGGTGCTTGGTCAGGTACTCCCCCTGCCCATAGACGAGGCCGGTGGCCCCAGACTCTCCGCGCAGCGCACGCACCATTGCCGCTACCGCGTGGGTCATGTAGTTGTTCAGCGGCGCGCCAAAGAAGCTTAGGCCGCCCGTGACAGTCGGCGTGAGTCCGGCATCGCCGAGTACGCGGAGGGCGAGCTTGGGCACGACGGGGAAGCAACTGTACAGCTCCGCGAACGTGAAGCGGCCGGCGTCCGCGAAGGTCATTGCGGTGCGCAGCACGGCTTCCTGTGCGTGCGATCGATCTAGTTCGGCGCGACGCAGGTAGTCGCGCGGCTCGCTGGCCGCCGCGCCTCCGCGTATGTGGATCATCCGTGCGGGATCGATGCCGGCGGCACGCGCGCGTGCCAATGACATCATCAGTACCGCCGCGCCCTGATTGACCATCGGATTGGCGATCATGCGCTTGGTGTAGGGCCACGCGACCAGGCGATTCTCGGGCGATGGCGTGCCGATCTCCTCCGCACTCCAGGCGCGCGGAATCCACGCATGCGGATTGCAAGCCGCCACCGTCGCGTAGCGCGACCAGAGCGCCGCGCTTTGCGCATTGCCCTCGGCGGGACGCTGGCCAGCACGCGCCTGCATCAGGTTTTCGAACAGCGGATAGACGGTGGCGGGCGTGGCAACGCCATGGCGAACTGCCAGAGCATGCAGGAAATCCTTGCCACGTGGCAGGCGCGTATTGTCGTCGCGCGGCGGCCACGGCAGTGTGACATCGGCCTTGCGCGCCATACCTACCGTATATTCGGCTTCCGCGCCTACCACAAGGGCGACCTCGCTGGCGCCACGCGCGATGCGCTGCGCGGCTTCGTGCACGAACCGCACCGGGGTTTCGCCGCCGATGGGCCCGTACACGGCGCGCGCCGGATGCATGTTCAGCGCCCTGGTCAGCAATTCGGGCGTATTGGCGTAGGGCCACGAGACCTCGCAGACGATGTCGAGCGAATCGACGGCGCCTAGCAGCGCGGCGGCTTCCGTGCGCGGCTGCCACGAGGCATCGCCAAATGCATCGGCAGCCGCAGCGCGGGATGCGTGGGCCATCAGCGTCAAGGGGTCCAGTCCCAACTCGGCGCGCGTCGGACGGTCGCACCATTCACCGACGCCAACGATCACCGGTACGCGTGACGCGTCGATGTCGTCCATCCTCTCGGTGCTCTCAATGGGACGCATCGCGGGCCTCCGTACGGTTGCCAGGTTCGCCAGCGTCCTGCCACTCGGCAAGCGCATCGAGCGCTTCCACGCCGTCGGGCCGCGCGAGCAGAGGATTGATCTCCAGCGTGCGCAACGCCGGGCCGAACGCGAGCGCAGCATCGGAGATGGCGACGACCGCGCGTGCGATGGCGTCACGATCCAGCGCGGCCTGACCACGGAAACCATCTAGTAGACGCGTGCCGCGCAGTTCGTCGAGCATGTCCCGCACATCGGCTTCGCGCACGGGCAGTCGGCGCAGGCTGGTGTCCTTGAGCACTTCCACCCAGATGCCGCCTAGCCCCAGGGCCAGCACCGGGCCCCATTGCGGGTCCACGTGGATTCCGACGAACAGTTCCGTGCCGCCGGTACGCATCGGGGCCACCAGCACGCCGTCGATGCGCGCGTCCGGTGCAGCGCTTCGCACGCTGGTCATGATGCGTCGGAATGCGGCGCGCACCGCGTCATCGCCTTGCACGCTAAGCACGACACCACCGGCTTCGGTCTTGTGCGCGATATCGGGCGAGGCGATCTTGAGCGCCACGGCGCAGCCGAGTGCGGCAGCGACGTCGGCAGCCTGCGCTTCGTCGGTGGCTAGGTGCTGCGGAACTACGGGCACGCCGGCGTCGCCAAGTGTGGTAAGCAGCACACGCTCACCGGTGACGGGCGTCAGCCGCACATTGGTTGATGTCGTTGCGGCGCCGGCCGCCGCAGCGCGATCCTGCACGGCCCGGCGTTGGCGCGCCGACCATTGCACCGTGCGTGCGATGGCGGACAGTCCGTGATGCACGCCGCAAGGCAGATAGTTGATGCCGAGCGCGTCCACCGTTGCGCGCGAGTGGTCCGTCATCGATTGCAGCGTGTGGCTGAACACCAGCGCCGGCACCGGAGAGCCGCCCACGGCGCGCTGGATGCTCTCGAGCGCGGGCCGGCTGTAGGCGCGTTCCTCCTGCTCGGAGATCGGCACGTCGAATGCCGTCACCTGCAGGCCAATGCCGGGATCGCAGCACATGGCGGCCACGGTGGCGCCCAGCAATTCGGGCTTCAGAATCATCGCGCCGGTGACGTCGAGCGGATTGTGGATGGTGCCGAAGTCGGGCAGGATCTCGCGTAGACGCTCGGCCGTCTCGGGCGCGAGCGGAGGCAGCGTAAGGCCTTCGGCCTCGGATCTGTCGCCCATGATTTCGCAGATGCCGCCAGAGATCGACGCTAACCCAATGCCGGGCTTGGCCAGCACGCCCACGCGCGCCATCACTTCGGTGGTGACCACCATGTCCTCGATCGAATTCACGCGCACCACGCCTAGGCTGCGGCACACCGCGTCGAACACGCGATCGTCGCCAACGAGCGATCCCGTATGCGCCTGCGCGGACTTCGCGGTGATTTCGCTCGCGCCGATCTTCAGGACGACGACCGGCTTGCCTGCTTCCAGCGCGCGTCTGGCAGCGGCGGCAAAGCGCTCCGTATCACGCACGGTTTCCAGGAACAGCGCCACCGCGCGTGTGGCGGGGTCGTCCACGAGGAAGTCGATCAGTCGGCCACTGTCGAGATCGGCCTCGTTGCCGGTGGTGATCATGTAGCTCAGGCCCACATGCTGGCGATGGGCGAACTGCGCCGCGAGGTTGGCCACCGCGCCGCTTTGTGAGATGACCGCGATCGATCCAGCCAGCGCGGGCAGCGGCGGCTTGATCGTGAAGACCGGCGTGCGGTCCACGTAGTTCAGATAGCCCACGCAGTTCGGCCCCAGCAGCGTGATGCCGTGGCTGCGTGCCCGCGCCAGCATGCTGGCCTGTTTGCCGGCGCCTGCCGCGCCAGTCTCCGCGAATCCGGAGGCCAGCATCACGGCGTTGCGAATGCCGGCTTCGCGCAGGTCGTCGAGCGTAGCTTCGGCGGCGTCCGCGGGCACCATCAGCAACGCCAGGTCCACGGGCTCGCCCAGTGCGGTGACCGTGGTGGCAGCCCGCTGGCCATAGGTATCCGTGCCACTGCGGTTGACCATGTGCAGGTGCCCGCTGTAGCCGAATGCACGCAGATTGGCATAGGCGGTGTTGGACCACGTCGACCGCTCCGATGCGCCAACCAGCGCGATCGAGCGGGGGCGCAGAAACGATTGCAATGCTGTGCTCATGCTGTCTCCATTGATATTGATTGAGCGGGATGCCCGCGTTATCAGTCTCTGACCGGTGGGGTGGGGCGTGAGGCCGTCTCGCCGGCAAGGCGGCACGCCGGCATCGGCGCGCCAGTGGGGCCCACCTGCACACTGATCCGGACCGTCATGCCTATGAGCAGCGCCGCGTCGGCCTGCGCGAGCAAGGCCACCATGCGGCCACCTTCGTCCAGGTCGACGGTCACCAGCGTGTAGGGCACAGCGTCCGAGAAGCCGGGCAGGATGCTGTGATGCACGACGGTCCAGCTATGGATGCGTGCGCCGCCGTCCAACGATACCCAGTCGGCCTGCATTGCATGGCAGTGCGGGCACATCGGGCGAGGATAGTGGCGCAATTGGCCGCAACCGCTGCAGCGCTGCGCCAGAAGTTGGCCTGCGCGCAGGGCTTCGTGCCATGGCGCGTTGTCGATCGTTGTGATGGCTTGCATCGTTCATCCCCTGCGCAGGATGGCCAGCGCACCGTCGCCCATGTCGCCGTAGCCGGTGACGAGGCCGACTTCCGCGTCCGGTGCCTGGTTGGCGGCCTCGCCGCGCAACTGGCGCGCGAGTTCCACGATATGGTTCATGCCCACCATGTGCGCCTGCGAAAGCAGGCCGCCGTGCGTGTTGACTGGCAGGGCGCCGCCGAGGCCGATGCGCCCGTCGCGCACGAACGCGCCGCCTTCGCCTTTATTGCAAAAGCCAAGGTCTTCGAGCTGGCACAGCAGGATATAGGTGAAGCAGTCATAGATCTGCGCCACGTCAATATCGTCGCGCGTGACGCCGGCCTGCGCGAAAACGCGATCGGCGATGCGGGCGATGCCGAGCCGTGTGATGTCGTCGCGCTGAGTGATGGCCGACGGCGACGGCGGATGGCCTTCGGCAGCCGCCATGACAACCACGGGGCGTTGTCGCATATCGCGTGTGCAGGGCAGTGCGCTGACGACGACGGCGGCGGCACCGAAGCTCTCCAGACTGCAATCGAGCAGGCGCAGCGGATCGGCAATCATGCGCGATGCTAGGTGGTCGGCCACGGTCATGGGCTTTTGCATCAGCGCATTGGGATGTCCCAACGCGTGGCGACGCATCGTGACGGCGATCTCGGCAAGGTCTTCGACCCGGGTGCCGTACATCTCCATGTGGCGACGCGCCATCGGCGCATAGAGCTGCACCGGGGCGAACGCGCCGGTCGGCATCTCGAACTCGGCGACCATGCGGAACTGCGGCATCTGGCGCACGCGCTCGCTGATATTGCCGCCGCGCCCGTCGCGACCAGCCACAAGCAGCACATGACGACAGATGCCGGCTTCGATGACCGCGCACGCCATCTGGATCGACGCCACGGAACTGGCACCGCCCATCGGCACGGTCCCGGAAAAACGCAGGTCGGCGATGCCGAAGTTCTCGATGAAATCCTCGGCCAGCGCGGACCCATTGGCCATGGGAATCACACCGTCGATCTCGGACGGTTGCAGGCCGGCATCGCGAACCGCGGCCAATGCGGCTTCAAGCTGCAGGGCGAGCGCGCTGGCGTCGGAAACGCCGCGCCCGTAGCGTGTTTCGCCGATGCCGCTGATTGCGGCAACCTCAGGACGTTGTTGGGAGCGCAGCGGGCGATTCATGCGGCGGCCCCGAAGATTGTGCAATAAAAGGGATGCATGGCGCGCTCAATCCAGATGTACGCCGCCTTCCTTGATGATGCCGGACCACGTCGCGGTGTCATCGCGGATGATGCGTGCGAAGGTCGTGCCGTCCGTGCCGATCGGCTCCAGGCCCAGTTGCGCGATCTGCTTCTGCATCTCCGGCGTGTTGACCGCCTGTTCGACAGAACGGGAGATCTTCGCGGCAATCTCGGGCGGAATCTTGGCCGGACCAAACAGCCCATACCACCCGACCACGGACATCCCCTGGTAGCCCAGTTCGGCGAAGGTGGGGACGTTCGGCAGCGCGGCGGACCGTTTGGCGCTGACCACCGCATAGGCGTTGAGCTTGCCGGCCTTCACGAAAGGCAGCGCCGTGCTGAGGTCGACGAAGGACACGCCGACGTGCCCGCCGATCATGTCGTTGATCAGCGGCGCGGCGCCCTTGTACGGCACGTGCGTAACCGTGAGGTTGTTGCGGCGATTGAATATCTCAGCATAGATGTGCGACGTGGTGCCCGCGCCGTAGGAGCCGTAGCTGTACTTGCCGGGGCTTGCGCCGGCCAGCCGCACATAGTCCTTCAGGGACTTGACGTCGGAAGCGGGGGGCGCGACGAACACCGACAGCGCGTTGGCCACCTTGGACAGCGGCGTGAAGTCCTTGCCGATGTCATAGGGCAGGCTGTTGTAGAGCGCCGGCGCCTGCACCACCTGCGTGATCGTGAGCAGCAGCGTGTAGCCATCGGGATGCGCGCGGGCGACGTACTCGTTGCCGATCATGCCCGACGCGCCCGGCCGGTTTTCCACGATCACGGTCTGTTTCCACTCCTTCGCCAACTGGTTGGCCAGCAGCCTTGCAAGCGTATCGCCCATGCCGCCGGGAGGAAACGGCATGACGATCTTGACCACCTTGTCGGGGTAGGTGGCGGCCGTGGTGGTATCGGCGGCGAGGGCGGTGGAGCCCAGGCACACCGAGGCGGCAAGGGTCATGCCGGCGCAAGCGCGGATCGCGCCGCGATAACGGAATTCATGCATCGTTGTCTCCTGGTGTTTATCGTTGTCGTTGTGGGGTACGTACGCCCGAATCCGGCAATCCGGCAGCGGGCGCCTCGGCGTGCGTGCCAGGGGTGTGCGTGCCAGGGGTGTGCGTGCTAGGGTGCGCCGTCGCGCCGTGCGCAGCGCCAGCCCAGTTCGGCCAGCGGCCTGACCTTCGCGCCCATCGCGGCCGCTTCGGCGCCGGCCGCATTGCCCAGCGCGGCGCGTGCGGCCACGCCGTGCAGGATCGCGGCCATGCGGAACAGGTTGTAGGCGAGATAGAAATCCCAATGCCGGATGCGATCGATGCCGCGCGCGCGGCAGTAGTCCTCGACGAAGGCGTGCTCCTGCGGAATGCCCAGCGCGGTCAGGTCCACGCCGGCCACGCCGCGCCATAGCTCCGGTGGCACGCGCCAGGACATGCAGTAGTAGGACAGGTCGGCCAGCGGATGGCCGAGCGTGGACAGTTCCCAGTCCAGCACCGCTACCACGCGAGGTTCCGTGGGATGCAGGATCAGGTTGTCCATGCGCATGTCGCCGTGTACGAGGCAGGTGTCGTCCCCATCGGGCACATGTGCCGGCAGCCAGTCAATCAGCGCTTGCATGGCATCAATGCGGGCGCCCCCCGCGCTGCGGTACTGGCGTGTCCAGCGATCGATCTGCCGGGCGAAGTAATTGCCCTGGCGACCGAAGGTCGACAGACCGGCCGCCGCGTAATCGACGTCATGCAGCGCAACCAGCACGCGATTGATATCGGCATAGATGGCCTGGCGCTCCGCCACGCTCAGTCCCGGCAGTGTTGGGTCGACGAAATTGCGGCCCTTGACGTATTCCATCAGGTAGAACGGCGTGCCTACGACATCCGCGTCCTCGCACCACGCCACCATGCGTGGCACAGGCACGCCGCTGTTGGCCAGCGCCTGCATCACGCGGTACTCGCGATCGATGGCATGTGCGGACGGCAACAGCGGGCCGGGTGGTTGCTTGCGCAGGACCAGCGTGGTGCCGTTGGCTTCGAGCAGATAGGTGGGATTGGATTGCCCGCCAGACAGCGTGCGCAAGTGCGCCGGTTCGCCGTGATGGCCCAGTCCGGCGTGATGCAGCCACGCACCGAGCCGATCGACGTCGATGGCGACTGGGTGCGGGGTGGGGTGGGAAACAGCGGTCACGGGCGAGTCAGTGGTCATCACAAGGGTGGGTCAGAAGGCGGTCGTGGCACGGCGATGGGGCATACGGCATGACGTCGTCAGGGAAAACACGGAGTCTGCCGTCGTGCGGCAATCGCATCAGATGTCCCGGCCATTATGGAAAGATGACGGGGCAGGCGCCTCATCCGATCGGACGATTTAAGGGCGCGGTGCGCCGCTTGCACATCGGGCGGCGTGTGCCGCGAAAGAATCGTCCGATCGGACGAGGCGGACTCTGTCACAGGCCGTCCATAATCGATCCGCAGGGCAGCCTTACGACAAAAACGACATGACGGAGACAACACGATGACCGCCGCACCGCTTGACTATTCGATGGATATCCCGTTGCTGCTGCCCGGGATGCTGCAGGCCGCGGCCCGTCATCATCGGCAGTCCGGCATCACGTCGGTCATCGACGGCGTCGTGCACCGCCATAGCTACGCGGAATGCGATCGCCGTGCGCGATGCGTGGCACAGGCCTGCCTGGCACTGGGCGTGCGCGAGGGAGATCGCGTCGGCACGCTGGCATGGAACGACCATCGGCACCTCGAGCTGTATTTCGGCATCGGCGGCATGGGGGCCGTGTGCCATACGATCAATCCGCGCCTGTTTCCGGAACAGATCGTCCATATCATCAACGATGCGCAGGACCGCTTCATCGTGTTCTCGCCGGATTTCCTGCCGCTGGTGACGACCATTGCGCCGCAATGCCCTAGCGTGGAGCGCTGGATCGTGCTGGGCGATGCCGACCCGGACCTGCGCCTGGGCAATGACGCGGTGGTCGGGTACGAGAACTGGCTGGCCGCGCAGGATGGCCACTACGCGTGGCCGGACCTGAACGAACGCCTGCCCGCATTCCTGTGCTACACGTCGGGCACCACGGGCAATCCCAAGGGCGTGGTGTATTCGCACCGCGCGACGGTGCTGCATGCCTATGCCTGCGCGCTGCCGGATTCGCACAACATTTCGGCGCGCGACGTGGTGCTGCCAGTCGTGCCAATGTTCCACGCCAATGCGTGGGAGGCGCCGTTCTCGGCCACGCTGACCGGCGCGCGCCTGGTGTTGCCTGGGCCGAGGCTCGATGGCGAATCGCTCTACAAGCTGATCGAGAGCGAAGGCGTCACGTTCTCGATCGGCGTCCCCACCGTCTGGTTCACCCTGTTGCGGTACATGCAGGCCAACGGCCTGCGCTTCACGACGCTGCGCCGGCTGCTGCTGGGCGGCGCTGCTACGCCGCCATCGATGATCGAGGCCTATGCGGAACTGGGCGTGGAGCTTTACCAAGGCTGGGGCATGACCGAGACCGCCGCGCTGACCACGTGCGCGCAGCCGCTGCAGCATCAGGCCAACCTGTCGCCCGCCGAGCGCCGCGCCGCGATCTTCAGTTCGGCCGGACGCATCGTGGCCGGCGCCGACATGCGCATCGTGGATGGCAATGGGCAGGAACTGCCGTGGGGCGACAGCGCCGGGTATCTGCAGGTGCGCGCGCCATGGGCCATCAGCCGGTACTACGGCGCGAAGAGCAGCGCGCTGCAAGATGGATGGCTGCCCACAGGCGATATCGCGGAGATCGATCCGGACGGCTATATGCGGCTCACGGACCGCAGCAAGGACGTCATCAAGTCCGGCGGTGAATGGATTTCCTCGGTCGAGATCGAGAACATCGCGGCCGGCGTGCCGGGCGTGCAACTGGCGGCGTGCATCGCCGCCGCGCATCCGAAATGGGGCGAGCGGCCGCTGCTGGTGGTGCAGCGCGCGGCGGGCGTCACGCTGACGGAACAGCAAATCCTGTCGACCTACGACGGCAAGGTGGCCACGTGGTGGAAGCCCGACGCGGTGGTGTTCACAGATAGCATCCCGCTGACGGCTACGGGCAAGCTGTTCAAGCTGGCCCTGCGTGAGCGTTACGGCAATCACCTAATGGACCGCCTCTAAGCCTGCCAGGCCTGCGCACCTGACGGGCCCCGCCGGCCCTGCCAGCCTCCCAGTTGCCGCGTCGAACGCACGCGGCTGCACGATCACGCACTTCGCAAGGAACCCGCTGCAATGCATGACGCTTTCATCTACGACGCCGTTCGCACGCCACGCGGCAAGGGCCGCAACACAGGGGCGCTACACGAGGTCACGCCGGTCTCGCTGGCCGCGCAGATACTGACCGCGCTGCGCCAGCGCAACGGTTTCGATTCTCGAGAGATCGAGGATGTTGGCCTGGGTGTGGTGATGCCGCTTGGCGAGCAGGGTGCAGACCTCGCGCGCACGGCATTGCTGGTAGCCGGCTATGACCAGGCGGTGCCCGGCTATCAACTCAACCGGTTCTGCGTGTCCGGACTCGATACCGTCAATCAGATCGTGGCTGGCGTGATGGCGGGGCAGATCGAGGCCGGTATCGGCGGTGGCGTGGAATCGATGACGCGCGTGCCAATTGGCTCCGACGGCGGCGCCATCTATACCGATCCGGCGGTGACGCGTCAGTTTGCATACATGCCCAACGGCGTGGCGGCGGACCTGATTGCCACGCGTGAAGGGTTCTCGCGCGAAGCACTGGACAACTACGCGATGCAGAGCCAGCAGCGCGCGGCGCGCGCGCGGGATACCGGCTCGTTTGCCCGCTCGCTGGTGCCAGTGCAAGACGTGCTCGGCAATGTCGTGCTGGCGCAGGACGAAGCGATTCGCGCCGCCACCACGATGGAAGACTTGGCGCACCTCGCGCCGGCATTTGCCGCCGCGGGCGCACAGGGCTTTGACGCCATCGGCTTGCGTCGCTACCCGGAGCTGGAAGCCATCGAGCATCTGCACACCAGTGGTAGTTCCAGCGCCATCGTCGATGGCGCGGCAGCCGTGCTCGTCGGTAATCAGGCGTTCGGCGAACGACACGGACTGAAGCCTCGTGCGCGGGTCCGGTATTTCGCATCCATTGCCAGCGAGCCGATGATGAACCTTGGCGGGCCGCTACCGGTGACCCACAAGCTGTTGTCCCGCAGCGGTTTGTCGATTCGCGACATCGACTTGTTCGAAGTGAACGAGGCCTTCGCTGTGGTGCCGTTGCTTTACCAGCGCGCGTTCGCCATAGATCCCGATCGCATCAACGTCAACGGCGGCGCGATTGCACTGGGCCATCCGCTGGGCGCCACGGGCGCGATGCTGTTGGGCACGCTGATCGATGAACTGGAGCGGCGCGACGCCGAACGCGGGCTGGTCACGCTGTGTGCAGCGGCCGGGCAGGCCACCGCCACGATCGTCGAGCGGATCTGATGCCAATACTCGCCACATCGTCGCCGACATCCCAACTTACCGAATCCACGACGTCATGAGCACGATTTCCCTGAATGTGGACGCCGATGGCGTCGCCTTGATCACGATCGACTGTCCCGGCTTGCCGGTGAACGTCTACACGCCCGAACTAACGCGCGAACTGACCGCCGCCGTTGACCGCGTGATGGCCGATGACGGTATCGTTGGCGCGGTGATCGCCTCGGCCAAGGACGGCTTCCTCGCGGGCGCCGATCTCAAGGCCGTTGGTGCCGGCATCGACGCGGCCCTGGCCCGCGGCGGTGCGGCTGTCCCGTCCTTTGCGGCTGAGAACGCCTTCATGCGCCGCATGGAAACTTGCGGCAAACCGTTCGCTGCTGCGTTGCACGGTGTGGCGCTTGGCGGTGGGCTGGAACTGGCACTGGCCTGCCACCATCGCGTGATTGCCGATGCGCCGGGGAGCTCGGTGGGCTTGCCTGAGGTGAAGGTCGGCCTGCTGCCGGCGGGTGGAGGTACGCAGCGGCTGCCGCGCCTGATCGGCATCGAGGCCGCCTTGCCATTGCTGCTGGATGGCGATGCCGTGGGTGCGGCGCGCGCGTTGGAACTGGGCATCGTCGATGCCGTCGTCCCATGTGACGCGCTGCTGGAAAGCGCGCGCCAATGGGTGCTGGCACATCGCAAGGCCAGCCAGCCATGGGATCGCAAGGGATTCCACGTGCCGGGCGGCGTGGGCGCGCTGTCCGGGCATGCCTCGCGCAGTTTCTATGGTGGTATCGCGCAGGTGCGGGCACGCACGCAGGACAACTATCCGGCGCCGCTGGCGATTCTTTCCGCAGTGTACGAAGGCACGCAGTTGCCCTTCGATACGGGCATGGCGATCGAGGCCAAGTACTTCTCTCAACTGGCCACGAATCCGGTGGCGCGCAATCTGATCCGCACACAGTTCGTCAATCGCAAGCGCTATGCGCGACTTGCCCATCGGCCGGCCGGCATTCCCGCTGCGCCTGTGGGCCGGCTGGGTGTGCTGGGCGGCGGCATGATGGGTACGGGGATTGCATACGCCGCCGCGCAGGCGGGTATCGAGGTGGTACTGCTCGACGCGACGCACGCGCAGGCCGATACGGCAAGGGAGCGCGCGTTGACGCTCGCGAAGCGAGCAGGATTGGTCGAAGCGCAGCTCGGCGCGTTCGGTGATCGCATCACGGCGACCACGCAGTACGACGCGCTGTCCGATTGCGATGTCGTCATCGAGGCCGTGTTCGAGGATCGCGCAATCAAGGCCAGCGTGCTGGCGCAGGCGTGCGCTGCCATGCGCGCGGACGCCATCCTCGCGTCGAACACTTCCACGTTGCCGATCAGCGGACTGGCGACATGCACGGATCGTGCGGAGCGTTTTATCGGCATGCATTTCTTCTCGCCCGTCGAACGGATGCCGCTGCTTGAAATCATCTGCGGTCTGCAGACATCGCGTGACACGCTGGCGCGTGCGATGGACCTGGCTGGCCAACTGCGCAAGGTGCCGATCGTGGTCAACGACAGCCCGGGATTCTTCACGAGCCGGGTGTTCTGCGCGTACGTGGATGAGGGCTTGGCGATGCTTGCCGAGGGCGTGAGCCCGGCGCTGATCGAGAATGCCGCACGCATGGCGGGCTTTGCCGCCAGTCCGCTTGCCGTGCTTGACGAAGTCTCGCTGGATCTTCAACAGCGCGTGGTCGATCAGGCCATTGCCGATGGCTTGCGCGATCCGTTTGTGCGATCGCACGCGCAACCGGTGATCGCGCGCATGAATGCGCTAGGCCGCTTGGGGCGCAAGGCCGGAGGCGGTTTCTACGTCTATCCCAAGGACGCTCGCAAGCATCTGTGGCCCGGCTTGGCGGAGGCGTTCCCGTTGTCGTCGCACCAGCCTGATGTCGAGGTAGTGAAGCAGCGCCTGCTCTACATGCCCGCGCTGGAAAGCGCGCGCTGCCTGGAAGAGGCGGTGGTTACCGCGCCAGCCGACGCGGATCTGGGCGCGATTCTGGGGCTCGGGTTTCCTGGCTGGAGTGGCGGTCCGCTGTCACTGGTGGAAACCGTGGGGCTGCGGCGCTTCGTGCAGGCTTGCGATGCGCTGGCTGCTGCGCATGGCGTGCGGTTCCGTCCCGGCGACGCATTGCGGTCGCGCGCCGAACAGCAGACGCCGTTCTATGAAGGAGCCCGGGCATGACCATCACACGACGGATCTTCGAGCCCGAACACGATCAATTCCGCGAGACTGTGGCGCGATTTATGCGCCGCGAAGTAGCACCCCATGTGGACCGCTGGCGCGAAGCCGGCTGCTGCGACCGCACGGTTTTCGAACAAGCCGGGGAACTTGGCCTGCTGTTGATGTGGGCGGACGAGGCGTACGGCGGCTCAGGCAATCCGGACTTCCGGCTGGAGCAGATTCTTTATGAAGAGACGATCCGTCACGGCGACATCGGTCTGTTCCTGACATTGCATTCGCGGCTGGTGGCGCCGTACATCGGGCGCCTCGGAACGGACGAACAGAAGGCGCGCTGGCTGCCGGACGCCGCGCGTGGCAAACACATCTTGGCCATTGCGATGACGGAGCCGGCCGCGGGTTCCGATCTGGCTGGCATGCAGGCGCGCGCGGAGCGCACCGATGGCGGCTGGCGACTGCGTGGCGCCAAGACCTATATCTCGAACGGCATCAACGCCGACCTGGTCATCGTGGCCGCCCGCACCGGGCCGGCGCCGCGCGCGTTCGGCCTGTTCGTGGTGGAGCGGAACATGCCCGGCTTCACGCGCGGCAAGCGGCTGGTCAAGCTGGGGCTCGATGCGCAGGACACGGCGGAACTGTACTTCGACGACGTCTTCGTGCCGGACGCCAACGTGCTCGGAGACCCGACGCAGGCGCTCGCGTATCTGGCGGAAGGGCTGGCCGAGGAGCGCCTGCTAGCCGCGTGCCAGTCGATGGCGCATGCGCAGGTGGCGCTGGATCTCACGCTGGCGTATGTGCGTGAGCGCCACGCGTTCGGGCGTCCACTGGCTGCATTCCAGAATACGCGGTTCACATTGGCACGCCGCTTTGCCGAGCTTGAGGCGATGCAGGGCTGGATCGACACGCTGGTGATGGCGCATAACGCGGGTGGGCTGACGCCAACCAGCGCGGCGTCAGCCAAGCTGCTGGCGTCGGAACTGGAGAATCGCCTGATCGACGATTGCCTGCAACTGCACGGCGGCGCGGGCTACATGGACGAATACCGGATCAGCCGCATGTTCCGCGATGCGCGGGTATCCCGCATCTATGCGGGCGCGTCGGAGATCATGCTGGAGATCGTGGCCCGTTCGCTCGGGCTGACGGAAAAGATGCGATAGGGCGCGTCCCGCGCAGGCGTTGGACGCTGACCGGACAGAGATCCGTGTGCGCCCTTGCCATTGGTGGTCCATTCAAAAAACCAGGAGGAGACAGATCATGAAGTCATTCTTGCTTTCGTGTCGCGCGCTGGCATGCGCGGCGCTGGTACTGGGCGGCGGCATCGTGCAGGCCGCCACCAAGCCGGAGAAACTGTCCGATGGCGAGGTGCGCATCGGCGTGCTGACCGATCTTTCCGGCGTCTATGCCGACGCCAGCGGACGTGGTTCAGTACTGGCCGCCCAGATGGCGATCGACGACTTCAACGCGCAGGCGAAGCCCGCCTTCAAGATCAAGCTGCTGTCCGGCGACATGCAGCTCAAGCCCGACGTCGGCGCGAACATCGCGCGCACGTGGTTCGACCGCGAGGGCGTAGACATGATCGTGGACCTGCCGTCGTCGGCGGTGACGCTCGCCGTGATGAACCTGGCCAACGAGAAAAGCCGCGTGGTCATTCCCACGGGACCAGCGTCGCTGCGCATTACCAACGAGGATTGCTCGCCGACCACGATCCACTGGGCCTACGACGAGTATTCGCAGGGTCAGGGGACGGCACGCGCCATCACCGAGGCTGGCCACAAGACCTGGTTCTTCATCGAGGCGGATTACGCGGGCGGCCGAGCGCTGCGCGCGGGATTCGAGGAGGCCGTCAAGGCGGCAGGCGGTCAGATCGTGGGCGCCGCGCGCCACCCGCTCGGCGCATCCGACTTCTCGTCGCAGATCGTGCAGGCGCAGTCGTCGAAGGCGGCCGTCATCGGCATGGCCAACGCGGCGGGCGATTCCGCCAACCTCGTCAAGCAGGCGGCGGAATTCGGCGTCACGCCGAAGCAGATTATGGCGGCCTCGCTGACGCATATCACAGACATTCACGGTCTGGGCCTGAAGGCCACGCAGGGCATGTACCTGACCGATGGCTTTTATTGGGACCGCGACGAAGCGTCGCGCACGTGGTCCAAGCGGTTCTTCGACAAGCAAAAGAAGATGCCGACGATGGTGCAGGCCGGCACCTATTCGGCGGTGCTTCACTACCTCAAGGGCGTTAACGCGGCGGGTACCGACGAAGCCAAGGCCGCGGTGACGGCGATGAAGTCGCTGCCGGTCAACGATGTCTTCGCACGGAACGGGCATATCCGGGAGGACGGCCGCATGGTGCACGACATGTATCTGTTCGAAGTGAAGAAGCCCGAAGCGTCGAAATATCCGTGGGACTATTACACGCTGAAGGCGACGATTCCCGCCGACAAGGCGTTCCGCCCACTGTCGCAGTCGACCTGCAAGTATGTAAAGAAGGCCGTCTGACGGCGCGGCGCAACCGGCTAACGCGACGCGCGGCGCCGCGTTAGCCCTAGCGGATCAGTCCCCGCTTGCGCGCCACCGCCACCGCATGCGTGCGTGAGGTGGCGTCGAGTTTGCTGTTGATGTTGCGAAGATGGGTCTTGATCGTAGTTTCGGACACGAATAGCCGCTGCGCCATGATTTTGTTCGACAGGCCCTCGGCCAGGAGGCCCAGCACGTTCAGCTCGCGACCTGTCAAGCCATCTGGATGTGCGGCATCCACTTCGATGTCGGCCGGGGCGATCGATTCGGCCGCCGAGGCTTGCGGGGACTGCGTCAATCGATAGGCTTCCGCGCTGGTCACTGCATCGTGGTGACACGGCATCTGTTGCAGCACCTCGCGGATCAGCGCGCGTGACGCATCGCTGGTCGCCAGATCGGTGCGTGTCTGCAGTCCGCGCAGTAAAGCAGCGATCCCATCGCCTTCATCAACAAACGTGCTCACAAAGCCTTCGCTGGCAGCGGTGTCGATCGCCGTGCCAATGGCGTGCAGCGCGCCCTCGTCGTCGCCAGTCGCACGCAATGCCAGAGCCAGCAGGATGCGGAGCTTCAGTGCGCGACGGCCACGCGTGGCGGCTTCGGCTTCGGCGAGCGCGGCACGCAAGGGCGTGACGGTATGTGTGACGATGTGCGCGGTGTCGTTGCCGGTGGCAATGGCCAGCCGCCATTCCAGCAGCGCGATGGTTTCCAAGTCATTGGCATGCGGCGCGTAGGCGGGGCCGAATGACCATGCATCGAGTGCCGAGGCGGCGGCCAGTTCGGCGCGCGCGCCTTCGCGGTCGCCGCGCAGCAGTGCGATGCGGCCACGCTCCAGTCGCGCGCTGGCCACCATGCGCAACAGGCCCGTACGATAGCCCATCTGCTCGCAATCGTGGAGCCACAGCATCGCGTCGTCTTCGCAACCATCGGCCAGCGACATCCGGCAGAGCAAGACGAACGTGACGATGATCGGATCGATGTAGGCCGCCTCGCGGATCAGCGGCTGGTAGGCGCTGAGCAGGCGCTGCGCTTCGCGCAGACGTCCCGCTTCATAGAGCGCCTCGGCCAGGAAGGCGCCCGCGATCTCCTGACCGTCGACGCGCAGCTCGCGAGGTTGCCGATCGGAACCGTGCGGATCATGTGCGCCGCGATAGCGCACCAGTGCCTGGCGCAGCCGCCCCTGTGTCAGGTCGATCGATCCCTCGAGGCATTGCGCGATCCGGATGTTCGCCGAGCCACCGATCTCGGCGTTGGCATGACGGCTGGCATCGAGCATGCTGCGGGCTTCGTCGAAATGCCCGAGGTAGATATGGCAAGACGCCAGTGAGTTCAGTTGAACGCCATATGGAAATCCGTGCGCTGACGACAGCTGTCGAGCGCATGCCTGCCAGGCGGCGTGGGCGCGATCGAGCTTGTCGGTCAGCGCGAGGATGAACGCATGGAGCGCCAGCATGTGCGCCGCGATCTCCGCATCACGTTCGCCCGCTTCGCGCATGCCCTCGAGCAGCGCCAACGCCATGTCGCTGCGATGCAGGAAGGTCAGCGCCCAGGCGTGTACCAACCTGAGGCGCGGGTCATTGGCGAGGCTGCCGGCGGGCAGCACATCGAACCAGCGCGCCAGGAGCCGCACCCGGCCTTGCCAGAGCAACACGTCGGCATGTTGCCGCAGCAGGCCCAGCGCGGTGTCAACGTCGCCGGCCTTGAGTGCGTGTTCGGTGGCGGGAACCGGGCGCGCCTGCGCGGCGAACCAGGCCCCGGCGAGCCGGTGCATCCGTGCGACCTCGTCCGGACGATAGCGCTGCGCGAGTCGCGCCTTCAGGAAATCCGCGAACAGGCTGTGATAGCGATACCACTGACCCGCGGCGTCGATGCTGACGAGAAAGAGATTCTCGTGCGCTAGCCGCTCGATCATCGCCGCGCCATCATCGCGTTCCGTGACGGCGTTGCACAGCGACGCGCTGAACGGATTGAGCAGGGCCGTCTTCAGCAGGAACTCATAGACGTCGGGCGGCTGGCGTGACAGTACGTCCTCGGCCAGATAGTCGGACACGGCGACATCGGATCCGGAGAAGGAATCGATGAAGCCCGATACGTCATCACGGCGGCGCATTGCCAGCACCGCCAGCCAGATGGCCACCACCCAGCCTTCGGTACGTCGATGCAGGCGGCGCAGATCGCTGGCGGAGAGCGTGGCGACGCGTTCGCCAGGCGCGCAACGGGCCAGGTAGGCGGCAGTTTCCTCGGGCGTGAAGCGCAACTGCTCGGCGGTCACTTCGAGCAGCCGGCCATGTGCGCGAAGCCGTCCCAGCCCAAGATCGGGCACGCCGCGCGAGCCGATCACGAAGCGACCGTGCGCGGGCAACTGTGCGATCAACTGCCGCATGAATTCCAGCGTGGCAGGGTTGTGAAGCGATTCCAGGTCGTCGAGGAAGATCGCGAATGGCGCGGCAAACTGCGTAAGCCGTTCGACGAGCGTATCGGCCATGAGCGGGCCGGGTCGCGTGTCTGATGAGGGTTCCGTCTGGCGGTCCACGTCGCCGAGCATGTCCACCGCCACGTCGAGGGCGCTCAGGAAGATCGACAGATCGTTATCGGCGGGGCCCAACTGGATCCACGCCGTACGTACGCCTTCGTGCATGCAGGCGGAGAGGATGTCGAGCATGGCGCCGGTCTTGCCGAAGCCGGCGGGCGCGTGTACCGAGACCAGACGGATACCGTCCGCCGCGACGACCGGCGCCGCGAGGCGTTCGCGCGGCATATGCGTGCGCACCGGTTGAGGAACGGAGAACTTGGCGGGAGCCGTGCGCATGGGCTGGCCGGGCAAGGAGCAAAAAGAGGATGTCGATTCTACCGTCAGCGCGTGCTGTCGAAACGACTGCAAGCGCCACTCTAGGGGTAATTCCTCATCCTGGAAGCGCGCATCAGCCATTGCGATTCAAAGGCCGGAGGACAGACCAGGCGACTCAGCGGGACTGGATCGCGCCCGGTTGCGCGGAAAGAATCGCGGCTCGTACGTTTTGCACGTGCAACGACCCCGCGGCTTCCGCGGCGTCAGGGTCTCCGGCAATTACGGCGGTGGCGATGCGCCGATAGTCGGCCAGCCGCATTTGCTGCAGGGAGGCGAGACGATGTTGCGCATGGACGATCGGCATATGGATCGTTGGAAACAGCCGACGTAGTTCGCGGTTATTGCCCATGTCCAGCAGCGCGCGATAGAAATGACGTCGTGCGGTCGAGAAGGCCTCGTCATGGCGCGCCTTTTCCGCTGCGGCCAGTTCCTGCACCGCGCCGCGCAGGTTCCGGGCCAGCGTGCGATCGCCGCTGCCACGCGTTGCGGCGCGCGCCAGCAGGCCCGTCATACGCTCCGCCACATCGAGGACGTCGAGGGTGTCCTGCAGGCTCAACTGGCGAATCATAGCGCCGCGATGTCGCGGCAATTCCACGATGCCTTCGGCGGCAAGCCGCTGCAGTGCTTCACGCACCGAATTGCGGCCCACCGCGAATTGGGCCACGAGATCCGTTTCCACGAGGCGCTGCCCCGGGACGAAGCGACCCAGTTCCAGGCCGTTGATCAGACCAAAAAATACGGAGTCCGACGCTGAGTCCGATGCGCTGCGACCAGGGGTGGCGGCGTCGGCCGACGCATTGGCAGGGGCCGCGATGGGAGGGGGAGATGGCGAAGTCGTCACGGGCGGGATTCTACCGGATCAAGTTGTCGATGCCTGCAGCGGCGTTGACATGGGATGAAATCATCCTACAATCTGGTCCTAATATTAAAGCGAACGGAGACGGAATGCACGGTTCGATCCTCAGCCTGCAAGGCAAGCGGGCATTGGTTACGGGCGCATCGAGCGGGCTGGGCGCGTACTTTGCACGCCGCTTGGCGGAGCATGGCGCTGAAGTCGTGTTGGCGGCACGCCGCCTGGACGCGCTGGAGGCGGTGGCCAGGCAGGTGGGCGAGCACGGCCGCGCACAATGCGTGGCGCTGGACGTGACCGATGCAGCGTCGCGCGTCGCGCTGGCGCGCGAGGTGGGGCCCATCGACATCTTGATCAACAACGCCGGGCTGGTCCGTGAGGGGCCGGCGCACATGCATGGCGAGGAAGACTGGGACGTGGTGATGGATACCAATCTCAAGGGGATGTTCTTCCTGGCCCAGACGTTGGTGCCGGGGATGCGCGAACGCGGCGGCGGCAGTATTGTGAATGTGGCGTCGATTCTTGGGCTACGTCAGGCGGGAGGTGTCGTGTCCTATGCCGTGTCCAAGGCGGGCGTCGTGCAACTGACCAAGACGCTCGCGCTGGAATGGGCGCGCTACGGCATTCGCGTCAACGCGCTGGCGCCGGGCTATATCGATACCGACCTGAACCGGGAGTTCTGGCAAAGCGATGCCGGGCGCGCGCTGATCACGCGCATCCCGCAGCGCCGTCTTGGACAACTGGAGGATCTCGACGGGCCGCTGCTGCTGCTGGCCTCCGACGCCTCGCGCTACATGACGGGCGCCGTGCTTGCCGTCGATGGCGGCCATCTGGTCAATACGCTATAAGGAATCCTGAACATGTTCACCCCTTATCCCACTGAAAGAAGCCGCGACATCGCCGAGCGCGTGGAGCGATTTGTGCGCGACGTCGTCGTGCCGTACGAGCAGGATGCGCGCTGCGAATCGCATGGCCCCACAGCGGAACTGGTCGAGGAACTGCGGGCTAAGGCGCGCGCCGCCGGCGTGATGACGCCGCATATCCTTCCTGACGGATCGCATCTGAGCCAAGCGGAAACCGCAGCGGTGCTGAAGCGTTCGGGCCTGTCGCCGCTCGGCCCGGTGGCCGTCAACACAATGGCGCCCGACGAGGGCAACATGTTCCTGCTCGGCAAGGTGGCCACGTCGGCGCAGAAGGCGCGTTTCCTCGATCCGCTGGTGCGGGGCGAGGCGCGCTCCGCGTTTTTCATGACTGAGCCGGCCGAGGAAGGCGGCGCCGGATCAGACCCGTCGATGCTGCAGACGCGAGCCGTGCGCGATGGCGACGACTGGGTGATCAACGGTCGCAAGAAATTCATCACGGGCGCAGAAGGTGCCAAGGTAGGGATCCTGATGGCGCGCAGCGATGACGGTGGCGATCGCGCGCAGGCCACGATGTTCCTGGTTGACCTGCCGCATCCTGCCATCCGCACGGAGCGCGTGCTGGACACGATCGACAGTTCGATGCCAGGCGGCCATGCGCAGGTGGTGATCGATAATCTGCGCGTGCCGGCCGACCAAGTGCTGGGCGAAGTCAACGAAGGCTTCCGGTACGCGCAGGTGCGTCTTTCGCCGGCACGGCTTTCCCATTGCATGCGCTGGTTCGGTACCGTGGCGCGCGCCGACGAGATCGCACGGGGCTATGCCACGACGCGCAAGGCGTTCGGAAAGCTTCTGATCGATCACGAGGGCGTCGGCTTCATGCTAGCCGAGAATCTCATCGATCTGCAACAGGCGGCGCTGATGATCGACTGGTGCGCAGGAGTGCTCGACGTTGGGTCGTTAGCCACGACGGAAAGCTCGATGACAAAGGTAGCGGTATCCGAGGCGCTGTTCCGCGTTGCAGACCGCTGCGTACAGATCCTCGGCGGCAATGGCGTCTCGCGCGACACCATCGTCGAGCAGGCCTTTCGAGAACTGCGCGCATTTCGAATCTATGACGGACCGACGGAAGTCCATAAATGGTCCCTCGCAAAGAAGATCAAGCGCGATACTCTTGAGGAGGGGCTGTGCAACACGAAATCGCGTGGATTCCCAGCACACGAGGCCGGTGACATGCGATGACGTTTCGATTGATTGATGTGCTTGTTCTCAAGCAGTCCAGCGCCGGACTGCGAGCGGGTTGGAGGCGAAGTCAAAGGGCAGCACAACTCGGCCCGTTATAGAAATCGATCCCTATGGCAATCCCGAGGCCCGCACACAGCTCGTGTGCGGGGCTTTTTTCTATCTCCCGGCAGCGGCTAGGGCCTTCTGAGCCAACCTCGTGGGCTCACTTAGTGAGTCGTATTCATGCGACCGATGGCCTAGTGCAATGTCGCAAACTTGCCGGCATGCGCTCTCACCGCCGGCGTGAGGCGGAATTCACCGAGAGGCAACCGTTCGCCTGCAACCTCGCTGTTGGTCGCGCTTATGGCAGTCAGTATGCAGATACTGCTGGCGCTCTGGCGGGCGGCCATTTCACCATGATGGGGGCGGATCATTGGCACGACTAGACCCTACGGCTAGTCGCAGCCTTGCCCGATGGCTACTTTGCCGCTTCTACCTGTACGCGCTGCAGTTCCGCGTGTGCCTCGTCTAATTTGCGCTGCCGCTGCGCAATCTTGGACTGACTCTTTCCCTCTTTTTTGGCCTTTTCAAGATCTCGTTCGCGCTCATCTACTTTTTTCTGCGCATCGCGGATTTTTTGTTCCGTTTTGGCGTCGAGCGCCGCATCCGTGCAGTTGGCCGTCAACTTTGACAGCGCAGTCTCCAGTCCTGATACCCGATCTTTGTTGCCGTGCGCTCTCGCATAAGCGATCTCGTTTTCCAGAGCGCCTCGCTTGGCCTCACATCGTTCGCTCTGCGCCCAAGCTGATTGCGTGATCACGAGCGCGAGGAGCGTGAGCGCGAAGCTGGTCCTGTTCTTCATGAGTCGGCCTCCGGTGACGTGACAGTTTCGTGCTTTTCTTGGTGGACATCGATACGGTCATGGTTAATTCTGCTAATAAGCATCTCATGACCTCTGGCACACGGGAAATCTGACAGGCTCCCACCAATCGGCGTCGTGCAACCCTACCACAGTGCCCGACGCGATCCGTGAATACTGCGGTTGCGACGAAGGGACCTCGGCGTTATCCAGGTTCGCAACTAGGCAGAGCATCCTGTAACTGAGTTCCTCGCTCGGCGTCCGCATGATCGCAAATACCTTGGCACCAAACGCTTCGATCGGGGCCTGCGTCTCCTCTGCGGCGGCCTTCGAAGTAGCGCTGTTTTAGTGAATCGCCACCGCCCCCGCGCCATGCTCGGCAAGATTCCGTACGATCAGCCCGCCCAAGTTCTTCGCACCGCCCGCAATGATGACCGCTCGGCCACGGTCGATATTGGCCCGACAACGCGTCCTCCTATTTGCACACCGTGATCCGGTAGGTGTACGCATCCATACCCGTCATCTTGCTGTTGCCAGCGCGAGGACTACGAATCCATTTGCGAGAGTGGCAAAGCTGTACGGTGGAAGATCGGGCTGCCTGATGATGAACCGTATGCAACTGCAGGATTGTGGAACGCTTGACCCGATGACGCCATCTCCTTCACGTGCCAACGCTCGACGCCGATCACCATCCAACAATGAATCGACTCCATAGGCTCGGGGATAAGAAGCGGGGCGTGACCAGACTTCTTCGAGCTGAATGGGGCCATTAAAATTTCCGATCTGGCCAAACCATAAGTGGCTTCGACCCGCGCGCCCGTCAACCTAAGCCCATCGCCGTCAGGTCCGGCCCCCATCATTCGTGAAGGCGGACCGTGAACCGATCGCGGAGCGCCCGGATGGCCGATTGGAAAGTGCCGGCCTCGGTTTCTATCTGCGCCCGCAGATAGGCCTCGCTGGCCGGCAATAGTGCCGCATACAGCGCACCGGTTCCGGCCCGTGCCTCGCGCCCGGGCCAGTCGGTTGGCAGCAGTTCATCGGGCAGGCCGGGGTCGCGCAACAGCACCCGGCGGTACTCGTGGATCAGCAGGATACGCACAAAAAACGCATCGGCCGCCGATAGCGACGGGGCTTCCTTGACCCATGACGCAAAGCGCCTGACATACGCCTGCCACGCTTGCGCTACCTCTTTCAGCCGGTAGGTCTGGTGGATCAGCTGTTCCAGCGGCTGCCGCGAGAACGACGCCACCGATTCGGCCCGCATCACGGCCGCGTGCTCCGTGGCCCCCGCCGCCAGCAGGATTTCGGCCAGCGATCCCTGGTCAGCATTGGGGTGGGCGAACACGCCCGGGGCCACCGGGCCGAAGCCCTCCCAGAGCAGTTCTCTGCGCAGCGGCTGGCGCATCGATGCGCGGGTGTCGTTGCGCAACAGCACCAGCGTCCACTTGCCGTCCCATGCCGGCGATGCGCCCGCATAAATGCGCTTGCCGGCATGCTGCACGCGCAGCAGCCCCGCGTCGGACAACCCATAGAAGCTCTTGCGGCCCACGCGCGTGGCCTCCAGCCAGTCATCGGCTGTCAGCCGGAAGATCGCCGTGCGCACCAGTCGGTTGCTCAGGCCGAACGGCGCCGACAGCGCGATCAGGCTACCCAGCCAGGGCGCCTGCGGGCGCGGGGCAATCACATCGCCATACATCGTCACCAACAGCGAGCCCGCGCCCAGTTTCAGTCCCTTCGCCAGCCGGGCCACGGCGGGTGACACCCCCTCGGGCTTCAACAGGTCTGGCATGGGTCTCCTTACGTAAAGTGATACACACGAACTCGTTGAATGAGTCAAATCGTATCACTATGATCCTGATCAATGTCAGGTCTGGCTGATCGGCTACGACTCTGATGCGAATCACGGAGACACGCATGTACGCGCAACTGGTCGATACCGGTGTTACGAAAGTCCGCTCGGCGGAGGACATGAGCGATGACGAACGCAGCTTCCAGCAGCGGATCGACGAAGGCATCCGTATTGAATCGAAGGACTGGATGCCCGACGCCTATCGACGCACGCTTGTACGGCAGATCTCGCAGCACGCCCATTCGGAAATTGTCGGCCAGCTGCCCGAAGGCAACTGGGTGACGCGCGCCCCCACGCTGGAGCGCAAGGCCGTATTGCTGGCGAAGATCCAGGACGAAGCCGGCCATGGGCTGTATCTATATAGCGCGGCAGAAACGCTCGGCGTGACGCGCGACCAGATGCTGGCCGATCTGCATAGCGGAAAAGCCAAGTACTCCAGCATCTTCAATTACCCGACGCTGAGCTGGGCCGACATCGGCGCTATCGGCTGGCTGGTGGACGGATCGGCCATCATCAACCAGGTGCCGCTGTGCCGCTGCTCGTACGGCCCTTATGCCCGGGCGATGGTGCGCGTGTGCAAGGAAGAGTCGTTCCACCAGCGCCAGGGCTACGACATCCTGCTCAAGCTGTGCAACGGCACGCCCGAGCAGAAGCAGATGGCGCAGGACGCGCTGAACCGCTGGTGGTGGCCAGCGCTGATGATGTTCGGGCCGTCCGATGCCGATTCGCTGCATGGCGCCCAGTCCGCGCAATGGCGCATCAAGCTGTTTCCGAACGATGCGCTGCGCCAGAAGATGGTAGACCAGACCGTGCCGCAGGCCGAGCTTCTGGGCCTGACGATTCCTGACCCAGACCTGAAGTGGAACGATGAACGCGGTCACTACGATTTCGGCGCGATCGACTGGGACGAGTTCTACAACGTGATCCAGGGCGATGGCCCCTGCAACCGCGAACGCCTTGGCACCCGCGTCAAGGCCTGGCAGGACGGCGCCTGGTTCCGCGACGCGCTGGTCGCCCACGCCGACAAGCAGTCGGCAGCGCACCCGGCGGACCGCCAGGTCGCCTGACCCGCCGGCACCTCTTCCACATCCAGCATTCCGCATTCCGCATTCAGCAAGCAGGAGACAGCCATGAGCGAATGGCCGCTTTGGGAAATCTTTATCCGCAGCCAGCACGGACTGGCGCACAAGCATGTCGGCAGCCTGCACGCCGCCGACGCGGCAATGGCAATCAACAATGCCCGCGACGTCTACACCCGCCGCAACGAGGGCATCAGCATCTGGGCCGTGCCGGCTGCGCACATCGCCGCCAGCAGCCCGACCGACAAGGGGCCGCTCTTCGAGCCGGCCAACAGCAAGGTCTATCGCCATCCGACCTTCTTTCCGATGCCGGAAGCGGTCAAGCACATCTGAGGCTCGCCATGGAAGTCAGCAAGAAAGCAACGTTCGACTATCTGCTGCATTTGGGCGACACCGCGCTGGTGCTGGGTCAACGCCTGTCCGAATGGTGCGGCAAGGGCCCGGCGCTGGAGGAAGACATCGCGCTGACCAACGTCGCGCTGGACCTGATCGGCCAGGCGCGCATGTGGCTGTCCCGTGCCGGTGAGGTTGAAGGCGCGGGCCGCACCGAAGACCAGCTTGCCTACCTGCGCGATGCCCACCAGTTCCGTAACCCGCTGATGGTCGAGCAGCCCAACGGCAGCTACGCCGATACGCTGGCCCGCCAGTTCCTGTTCGACACCTGGCACTACTACCTGCTCGACGCGCTGCGGCATTCCAGCGACGCCGCCATCGCCGCCATCGCGGACAAGGCCGTGAAGGAAGTGGCCTATCACGCCCGCCGCAGCGCCGATCTGTTGGTGCGCCTTGGCGACGGCACGGCGGAAAGCCATCGCCGCATGCAGGACGCCATCGACCGCCTGTGGATGTACACCGGCGAGCTGTTCGATGCCGATACCGTGGACGCCGGCCTGATCACCGCCGGTGTAGCCTGCGACCCGGCCACGCTGCGCGAGCCGTGGCACCGGCAGGTAGCCGACGTCCTCGAAGAGGCCACGCTGACCATGCCCGCCGATGGCTGGATGCAGCGCGGTGGCCATACTGGCCGGCACACGGAACATCTGGGCTTTCTGCTGGCCGAGATGCAGTTCCTGCAGCGCGCCTATCCCGGCGCGACGTGGTGAGCATCATGCACGCCGAGGCCCTCGCCCATCCGGAAGTCATGACGGATACCCAGACGGACACCATCTGGTCCTGGCTCGACACCATTCCCGACCCCGAGATCCCCGTGATCTCGGTAATCGACCTCGGCATCGTGCGCGGCGTGCACTGGGAAGCCGGCACCTGCGTGGTGACGATCACGCCGACGTACTCGGGCTGCCCAGCCGTCACG
Source organism: Cupriavidus pauculus (assembly GCF_022179805.1). Classification (GTDB taxonomy): domain Bacteria; phylum Pseudomonadota; class Gammaproteobacteria; order Burkholderiales; family Burkholderiaceae; genus Cupriavidus; species Cupriavidus pauculus_E. The sequence goes on from NZ_BPUO01000009.1 coordinate 74,131, forward strand.
TTGATCCGCGAGCAGATCGTTCAGGCGCTGGGCGAACACGGCATCGGCCAGGTCGAGGTCCGGCTGCAACTGGCCCCGGCCTGGACCAGCGACTGGATGACCGCGCGGGGCCGGCAGCAACTGGCCGGCTACGGCATTGCACCGCCCGCGCAGACCGTCATCGACATCAGTGGCATCACCCGCCGGCGCCAGCCCGCGCTGCAGGTGGCCTGCCCCCAATGCGGATCGGCCCACACCCACGTGGTCAGCCAGTTCGGTTCCACGGCCTGCAAGGCGCTGTATCGCTGCGACGACTGCCGCGAGCCGTTCGACTACTTCAAGGCGCACTGAGCCGCCGCGACCGGAAGAGACAGACATGAGCACTTTCCATGCCCTGCGCGTGATCGACGTCACCAACGAGACCCGCGACGCCATTGCCGTGACCTTCGCCGTGCCGACGGAACTGGCCGACACCTATCGCTACGCGGCAGGCCAGCACCTGACCGTGCGCACCCGGATTGCCGGCGACGAAGTGCGGCGCTCGTATTCGATCTGCGCCGCCGCGCAGGACCAGCGCCTACGTATCGCCATCAAGCGCGTGGATGGCGGCCTGTTCTCGAACTGGGCCACCGATACCCTGCGCCCCGGCCAGACACTCGACGTGATGCCGCCGTCCGGACACTTCAGCGTGCCGCTCGACGCCGGCCATCGCAAGCACTACGTGGGCTTTGCCGCCGGCAGCGGCATCACGCCGCTGCTGTCGATCATCGAAACCACGCTGCGCGCCGAGCCCGAAAGCCGCTTCACGCTGTTCTACGGTAACCGCGCGTCGTCCACGGTGATCTTCAAGGAGGCGCTCGAAGACCTGAAGGACACCTTCCTGCACCGGCTGAACCTGGTCTTCATCCTGAGCCGCGAGACGCTCGACATCGACCTGTTCAACGGCCGCCTGGACGGCGCCAAGGCCGACGCCCTGCTCAAGCAGTGGGTGGACCCCGCCAGCATCGACGTGGCCTTTATCTGTGGCCCGCAATCGATGATGGAGGGTGTGTCCGACGCGCTGAAGCAGAACGGCGTCGACCCCGCCCGCATCAAGCGCGAGCTGTTCGGCACCAGCACGCCCGCCGCCCGCGCGCCGCAGCCGCATCGCGTCGCCGCCGGCAAGCAGGACTGCGAGGTCACGGTCATCCAGGACGGCCGCTCGCGAAGCTTTACCGTGGCGCGGAACGCCCAGACCGTGCTCGACGCCGCGCTGGAACAGGGGATCGAACTGCCCTACGCCTGCAAGGGCGGGGTCTGCTCCACATGCCGCTGCAAGCGCGTTTCGGGCGAGGTCGACATGGACGTGAACTTCGCCCTGGAAGACTACGAAGTGGCGCGCGGCTTCATCCTGAGCTGCCAGAGCTACGCCGTCAGCGACCGGCTCGTTCTTGATTTCGACCAGGAAACCTGAGCCGGCCTGATCGGGCTAACGCGCCCGCCAGCCGCATTCCGCATCACAACGCCCCTTACGCTTCGGCGTAGAAGATTTAGAAAATTTGGAGACCCCCGTGACGCACGCCTTGTTCATCCGCCACCAGCCCATGCTTGACCAGGCGCTCGACGCCATCGACCAGCGCGGCTACTGGAGCCCGTTCTCCGAAATGCCGAGCCCTAAGGTCTATGGCGAAGCCGCCGCCGATGATGGCAAGGCCGCGTTCGACGCACGCCTGGGGCAACCGTTTCCGATCACGCAGCCCGGCACCATCGGGCAGTCCGGCCAGGAAGTCTCGCCCTATGGTCCGACGCTTGGCGTGACCTATCCGCGCCCGGATCTGGACGCGCTGTTCGGTGCGATCGAAGCCGCCGTACCGGCCTGGCGCGAAGCGGGCCCCACCACGTGGGTTGGCGTGTGTCTGGAAGTCCTGACCCGGCTGAACCGCCGCAGCTTCGAGATGGCCCACGCGGTTATGCACACCACCGGCCAGCCTTTCATGATGGCGTTCCAGGCCGGCGGCCCGCATGCGCAGGATCGCGGCCTGGAAGCCGTGGCCTATGCCTGGCAGGCGATGCGCGGCATCCCGGCCCGTGCCATCTGGGAAAAGCCGCAGGGCAAGAATGCGCCGCTGCGGATGGAAAAGACCTTTACGGTCGTGCCGCGTGGCATCGGCCTGGTCATCGGCTGCTGCACCTTCCCCACGTGGAATGGCTATCCCGGGTTGTTCGCTAGTCTGGCCACGGGCAATCCGGTCGTAGTCAAGCCGCACCCGGGCGCCATCCTGCCGCTGGCCATCACGGTGGAGATCGCCCGCGAGGTACTGGCCGAGGCCGGCTTCAGCCCCGACATCGTGACGCTGGTCGCCAACAACCCGGACGAGCGCATGGCGTCCATGCTGGCGCTGCGCCCAGAGGTGCGGTTGATCGATTTCACCGGCAGCACGGCCAACGGTGAATGGCTTGAGCGCAACGCCCAACAGGCGCTGGTCTACACCGAGAAAGCCGGCGTCAACCAGGTGGTCATCGATTCCACCGACGACCTCAAGGGCATGGTCCGCAACCTGGCTCTGTCGCTGGCGCTGTACTCGGGCCAGATGTGTACCGCCCCCCAGAACCTCTACATCCCGCGCGACGGCATCGACACGCCGGATGGCCACGTCACGTTTGACGGCGTGGTGGCCGCGCTGTGCGACTCCCTGCAGAAGCTGACCGCCGACCCGGCCAAGGCCGTGGAGATCCTGGGCGCGATCCAGAACGACGGCGTGGCGCAGCGTATCGAGGCATCGCGCGCGCTGGGCAAGGTGGTGCTGGACAGCCAGACGATCGCCCATCCGCAGTTTCCTGAAGCGCGGGTCCGCACGCCGCTGCTGCTCAAGGTGGATGTGCGCGACGAAGACAAGTTCACGCAGGAACTGTTCGGCCCGATCGCATTCGTGATCGCCACCGACAGCACCGACCAGGCGATTGCCGTCGCCCGCCGCATTGCGAAGCAGCACGGCGCGTTGACGCTGTCGGGCTATACGACGCAGCGCAACGTGGAATCGCAGCTCGAAGACGCCGCGCTGGACGCGTGCGTGGCGCTGTCGCTGAACCTGACCGGCCCCGTGCTCGTCAACCAATCCGCCGCCTTCAGCGACTTCCACGGCACCGGCGCCAATCCGGCCGCCAATGCGGCGCTGGCAGATACGGCCTTCGTCGCCAACCGCTTCCGGGTAATTCAGGCTCGCCGCCATCTGAAAGACTGAATTCCACGCCATCCGCCGCCAAACATCAGCCACATTGCCCGACATACCCTGGAGGAGACACCCATGGTCCAGCGCGCCCCCCAAGCCGATCAGCGTAACCAGCTCGACGCTATCGAGCATGCCAGCCGAGACGAACTCCAGGCGCTGCAGTTGCAGCGCCTGAAATGGACGCTGCAGCACGCCTACGACAACGTGCCGCACTACCGCCAGGCATTCGACGCGGCCGGCGTACATCCCGGCGATCTGCGCCAGCTGTCCGACCTGTCGAAGTTCCCGTTCACCACCAAGAAGGAACTGCGCGACAACTACCCGTTCGGCATGTTCGCCGTGCCGCGCGAGGAAGTTGTACGCGTGCACGCGTCGAGCGGCACCACGGGCCAGCCGACGGTAGTGGGCTATACCGCCAACGACATCGATACCTGGGCCAGCCTGGTCGCCCGCTCGATCCGTGCCGCCGGCGGCCGTCGCGGCGATCTGGTGCAGGTCTGCTACGGCTATGGCCTGTTCACCGGTGGCCTTGGCGCCCACTACGGTGCCGAGAAGCTGGGCTGCACCGTGATCCCGATGTCGGGCGGACAGACCGAGAAGCAGGTGCAGCTGATCCGCGACTTCAAGCCCCGCATCATCATGGTTACGCCGTCGTACATGCTGAACCTGATCGACGAGATGGCCCGCCAGGGCATGTCGCCGGCCGACAGCTCGCTGCAAATCGGCATCTTCGGCGCCGAGCCGTGGACCGACGCCATGCGCCAGGAAATCGAGACACGCGCCGGCATCGACGCCGTCGACATCTATGGCCTTTCCGAGGTCATGGGCCCCGGTGTGGCGTGCGAGTGCATCGAAAGCAAGGACGGCCCGGTCATCTGGGAAGACCATTTCTATGCCGAGATCATCGATCCCGTGACCGGCGAAGTGCTGCCGGATGGCGCCGAAGGCGAACTCGTCTTCACGTCGCTGACCAAGGAAGCGCTGCCCGTTATCCGCTATCGCACCCGCGACCTGACCCGGCTGCTGCCGCCGACGTCACGCGCCATGCGACGGATCGGCAAGATCACCGGGCGCTCGGATGACATGCTCATCATCCGGGGCGTGAACGTGTTCCCGTCACAAATCGAGGAACTGATCCTCAAGCAGCCCGAACTGGCGCCCCACTACCAGTTGACAGTGACCCGCGACGGCCATCTCGACCGCCTTGCCGTGTCGGTCGAAGTGCGGTCCGAACTCACGCATCGCCTGTCGGACGCCGAGCGCGAGGCCCTGGGGGCGAAGCTGCGCGACGCGATCAAGACCAATGTCGGCATCACCACCCGCGTGGACGCCGTGCCTGCCGACCGCCTGGAGCGTACTTCCACTGGCAAGGCCAGGCGCGTGCTTGACCTGCGTGCAGCCATCGCGCCGGTGGTTCCAGAACCCGAACGCGCCGCCGCCTGAGGCGCGCGGGTTCACACCAACCCGCGCCCCGATTACTCCTCGCCGTCCCGCCCGCCACTCTCGCGGGCGGCAGGCCGCAACGCCTCGACAGAAGGCGTGACCGGCCACGCTTTGCCATTGGAGACAACCATGACCGAACGGCAATTCGCCTCTATCACCCAACACCCCGACTTCCTGTCGCTGACCCGGCGTCGTTCACGCCTGGGCTGGACGCTGACCGCCCTGATGCTGGCCGTCTATTTCGGCTTCATCGGGCTGCTGGCCTTCTATCCCGCACTGCTGGTGGCGCCAGTCCGTGGCGGCACGCTGACCACGGGCATCGTCGCCGGCGCCGGCGTGATCGTGGTGGCGTTCGCGCTGACCGCTGTATACGTGCGCAAGGCCAACCGCGATTTCGATGGCCTGAACGCCCGCATCCTGAAGGAGTGCGCAGCATGAAGAGAATTGCAATCCTTGCCCCGGCCCTTGCAGGTGTCACCGCCCTCGGCGCTGCCAGCGTCCACGCGGGCCCGGCCGTAGAAGGTAACGTGGCCGCGCAGCCGCTGAACTGGCATGCCATCGGCATGTTCGTGGTGTTCGTGCTGTTCACGCTGGTCATCACGCGCTGGGCCGCCCGCCGCACGCGCACGGCATCGGACTTCTATGCGGCCGGGGGCGGGTTGACCGGGTTCCAGAACGGCCTGGCCATTGCCGGCGACATGGTGTCCGCCGCGTCGTTCCTGGGCATCTCGGCCATGATGTTCGACAAGGGCTTCGACGGCCTGATCTACGCGCTGGGCGTGGTGGCCGGCTGGCCGATCATTCTGTTCGTGGTGGCCGAGCGGCTGCGCAACCTGGGCCGCTACACGTTTGCCGACGTGGTCGCCTACCGCCTGTCGCAAAAGCCGGTGCGTATCACGGCCGCGTTCGGTACGTTGACCGTGTCGATCATGTACCTGGTGGCCCAGATGGTGGGCGCCGGCAAGCTGATCCAGCTGCTGTTCGGCACCAGCTACCTGTCCGCCGTGCTCGTGGTGGGTGCGCTGATGGTGCTGTACGTGATGTTCGGCGGCATGCTGGCCACCACATGGGTGCAGATCATCAAAGCCATCCTGCTGCTGGGCGGCACGACATTCATGGCCTACGAGGTGCTGGCGCATTTCGGGTTCAGCCTCGATGCGCTGTTTGCGTCGGCGGCCCAGGTCCATCCCAAGGGCCAGTCGATCATGGCGCCGGGCGGGCTGGTGGCGAATCCGGTCGAGGCCATATCGCTAGGCGTCGGGATGATCTTCGGCACGGCGGGCCTGCCCCATATCCTGATGCGCTTCTTCACCGTGGCCAATGCGCGCGAGGCCCGCAAGTCGGTCTGCTACGCCACCGGCTTCATCGGTTACTTTTACCTGCTGATCCTGATCGTCGGCTTCGGGGCCATCGTGCTGGTCGGCAACAACCCAGCCTTCCGCGACGGTGCCGGACAACTGATCGGCGGCAGCAACATGGTGGCCGTGCACCTGGCGCAAGCGGTGGGCGGCAACATGTTCCTGGGCTTCATCTCGGCAGTGGCCTTCGCCACCATCCTGGCGGTTGTGGCGGGGCTTGCACTCTCGGGGGCATCGACCGTGTCGCACGACCTCTATGCAACGGTCATCCGCAAGGGTCAGGCCACCGAGGCCGAGGAAATCCGCGTGTCGCGCCTTGCCACATTGGGTATCGGCGTGGTGGCCATCCTGCTTGGCCTGCTGTTCGAGAAGCAGAACATCGCCTTCCTCTCCGGCCTGGTGCTGGCCATCGCGGCCTCGGTCAACTTTCCGGTACTGTTCCTGTCGATGTTTTGGAAGGGTCTGACCACCCGCGGCGCGGTGGGCGGCAGCGTGGTGGGCCTGGTATCGGCCATCATGCTGCTGGTGCTGGGACCGACCGTTTGGGTAGGCATCCTCAAACATGGCCAGCCGATTTTCCCGTACGCCAACCCGGCGCTATTCTCTATGACGCTGGCATTCGGCGCGGCCTGGCTGCTTTCCATGCTCGACCGGTCAGAGGCGGCCAACGGCGAGCGGCAGGCCTTCCTGCCCCAGTACGTGCGGTCCATGACAGGCCTGGGCGCCGCTTCAGCAAGTCGGCATTGATTGTTCGCCGTTTCCGTGAGCACGCACGCCGACGTCCCGCCAGCGTGCGTGCCACGCGCATACCTAAAGCGCGGCTTCCCGCGATAAGGATCGCGCGTGACAACCGACGAGGGGTCCGCCGGATTCCTGTGCAATTTACCGGGTAGCCACCCTTAGCATTCATGGGGCTTTCCAGGCGCAGCCTCACTGAAATTCCCGGTGAATCAGCCACTTGCTGACTGGTCTCTTTCCCGTCTTTTCCCCCGTGTCAAGCGCAACCGAAATCTGAGCCGGTGGGGGCAGTTTTAGATCGGCGCTGACACTATTCCGGATGGGTCGGTCGCAATCGACTGCGATAGTCCTGCTGCTTCCATTGGCTTGGGCGAAAGCGACAGGTGGATTGTCCATCTGGAGCGTCATGTTTTTCCGACAACATTTACTGGCGTTCGCCGCACGTTGGCTGGCATCGATGGCAGCACGCAAGCTAAAGCAACCCAGCGTAGAGTCTTGAGCCCCGGTTCTAAGGCCGCGAAAGGCTGATGGGGCCAGAAGGATCCGTCAGGCTTCGTTCCGAAATGCTTTTGGAGCCTTGCCGAGCATGCGCTTGAACATAGCCGAGAAGGCGCTCGGACTCGCAAAACCGAGTTCCTCTGCGATTTGCTTAATCGCGTGCCCAGCTTCGAGTCTCGGTAGTGCGTGAGCGAGGCATACTTGTTGTACCCACTGCCGGTATGTCATACCGGTCTCTTTGATGAAGAGCCGGATCAGGGTACGGCTGCTTGCACCCACAACCTCGGACCATTGTTCAATCGTATGGGTCGTAGCGGGAGACGTCATAATCTGTTCACAGATCGAAATCAGTCGTCGATCTCGCGGCCATGGAATTTCTATCGGCAAAGTCTGTGACTGGCCTAGCTTGTGCAGGATCAGCGTGACAATGCTTCGATTCGAGGCGTTATCAGGATAGAGCATGGGCTGATCAACGAGCGCCAGGATGAGCTCGCGCAGCAGTGCATCCACCTCGACAACTTTCACTCGGTTGCCAAACTGCTTGGCTTTCCTTGGGCTGATGTAGATCGTTCGAATCTGAGTGTCCGTAAGCATCGCCTGGTCGTGCACGATTCCTGCGGGAATCCACAGCGCTCGTTGTGGCGGGATAAACCAGATGCCGTTGGAACTTGCTACGCGCATCAAACCCTTGCTTGCATACAGTAACTGCCCCCTTGAATGGCTGTGGGGCGCGTTATAGCTACCTGCCGCTTTATCGCTTCCGAATGCAGTGATAACACGTGGCAGCACTTCATAGTCCTGGTAGTTGCCACTGCGACTGGGCAATTCACGATTGTCACTTTCGCGACGAAGTCTGGCATTCATGCGCGTTATCTCCCAGCAGTGTCGAGGCTACCATCGAGCATCAGAACCAATGCATGCAACCGGCAAACCTCTGGAGAAGCCCGTGTTAGTTGGAATCAAGGAAGAAACGAAGTCGATCAGGCTCTGGGCGGGGGTCGGGCTGTTCATCATGGCGCTGTCGCTGCGACCTGGCATCGTGTCGATAGGGCCGCTGGTGCATGCCATTCAGACAGAGTTTGGCATGAAACACGCAGAGGCTGCGTTGCTGACGGCCATTCCCGACCTGTGCATGGGGTTCTTTGCGATCTTTGTGCCGGCCATTGGGCGCCGCTTTGGTGGAGGTCGAGTGGTTCTGTTATCGCTCTTACTGTTGGGTGTCGCACTGATACTGCGGGCGCTGGCCGAATCGCCAGCCAGTCTGCTCTTCGCGACGCTTCTTGTCGGCATTGGAGTAGCCATTTCGGGGCCACTCATCGGCGGTTGGATCAAAAGTCATTTCTCCGGCGAAGCGGCCTTCTTCATGGGAATATATGCTGCCGGCCTCGGTGTTGGTGCTACGTTGGCGGCTGTGGGCAGTGAATCCATCGCGCAAGCTGGTGGCGGATGGCGCGTAGGTGCAGGTGTCTGGGCGCTCGTCTGTGTGCTGGCAATTGTCAGTTGGCGAAAACTAACGCTCGCATACCCCTCGAATCCGCATGTGGCGCGCGCAGATAGCTCGGCAAGGCACTCACCATTGCGCTCGGCACGTGCGTGGCTGATCGCCCTGTATTTCGGCACCAGCCAGTTCATCTGCTATGCCTGCTTCGCATGGGTGGGGGAGAGCAGTCGAGAGATGCAAATCAACTCGCTTAGCTCGGGTGTTAATTTGGGACTGTTTGCAGCAATGATCGCTCTTAGCAGCTTTCTGTCGGGGGTCTTTACAAGTAACTCACCAGATCGTCGCGTTTGGCTTGCCGTCTCTGCAGTTCTTTCCGCCGGTGGCGCGGTGGTCCTCTGGCTTTCGCCGGGGACACTAGGGGCGCTTCCGGTACTCGCTATCGCGCTTGGCCAGGGAACCTGCTTCGCACTGGCGATGACGCTTCCGCTGGATAACACCACCTCCCACTATGACGCAAGCCAGTGGACTGCATTTATGCTGTTTATCGGGTACCTGATTGCGGCCATGGGGCCATTTGTTTTCGGATTTCTCCGCGACCTGACAGGCAGTTTCCAGGCGTCCTACGGTTCGCTGGTTGTCGCTTCCACGGCGCTCTTGGGTCTGACGCCCCTCCTCAAGCCACGGGAATCGCCTGTGCTTAGAGGTTGACGGGATTCCTCGCTGCCTGCCCGACTCGTGGCAGGCGAGCGAGGAAAGCCTAGCGGATTACATCCGCGCAGGACTGCATCTCCGACTTCGGACGTCGATGCACGTTGCTTCAGGTCGGTGGGCTGCCAGTGCGAGCGTTGTAGCGCCAAGTCAAGCTGAGAGCCATGCCTGTTTTCGGGTGAAGCTAACGTTCAGGTAAGCACACGCGCGCATCTCAAAGACCCGGCAAGCGGCAATCGTTGTTCCGATGGAGCAGGTGGTGGCATGTCTCACTCAAATGTAGACTGTTCCAATATCTTGCGTACCGCTGCAGCGACAGGGTGGGGATTGCTACGCCGCCATACCAAGTGCATTTCCACGTCGAGCCCGACTTGCTCTTCGATGTTGCGAAAACCAACCCCGGCATAACCAAGCCGCCGGGCAGACTGAGGCACCAGCGCTACGCCCATTCCCGCGTCGACGAGAGACAGAATGGAATGGGTGTGGCTAAGAGTCTGCACCACATCGGGCGCTACCCCTGCAGCACGCAGGCGACCCGCGATGATCTCGTAAAGGTAACGCGATTCAGAGCGGCAAAACTCAATGAAGGGTTGCCCTTCGAGCGCTGACAGTGGCATTCGCTTTGCCCGCATCAGCGGATGGCTCACGGGCGCCGCCAAGACAAACGGCTCGCGCAGCAAACGAGCGGATTCTGCAAACGTGCGCGGCGCAAAAGGGCGCACAAGCCCCAGATCGATTCTGTCTGCACCAATGGCCTCGAGCTGAGCATCGGTCTGCATCTCCCGCAGAGAAATTTGGACTTCTGGCAACTTCGTCCGGATGTCTTCCAGCAGTTGCGGTAGTAGTGCGAAACTGGCTGCCGGTATGAATCCCATCGTTAAGCTGCCGGCATCCGCCTGCGTTGCGCGCTGTGCCGCTAGCTTGGCTGCCTGGCTGCGTCGCAAAATATCTTCGGCTTCCCGCAGAAAAATTGCCCCGGCGGGCGTGAGCCGAACGCTTCCACCCGATCTGTCCAGCAACTGGACACCCACCTCATGCTCCAGAAGCTGGATGTGCCGGGTCAGAGGCGGTTGGGTCATGTTCAGCAATGCCGCCGCACGGCCGAAATGCAGCTCAGTCGCGACCGCCACGAAGCTGCGCAGGTGGGTTAGCTGGAACACGATTCAAAAATTGTATTGAGTGATCGCCAGTTTGGATTGGACGGTAGAAGCCCAGCTTTTCTACAGTAGCGTCTTTCAAGTCCATTCCCAGGAGCTGAGGTGACTCACGACAGTTCTGCGCTACGCAAGGCGCTCAACGGCATTTCCGGCATTCTCGTCACGCCCTTCGATACAAACGATACGGTTTCGACCAGCCCGCTCTCGGCGGTTGTCGATCGTGCCGTCGACGCGGGCGTACACGTTCTAGTTGCCAATGGGAACACCAGCGAATTCTACGCCTTGCGTGAGAAGGAAGCCGTTCACATGGTACATGCCGCGGCAGAGTGCGTCGCCAGGCGTGTCCCCCTGCTCGCAGGCGTCGGACGCAGCGTACATGAAGCGTGTGCTCTTGCGCGGGCCTCTCGGGAAGCGGGGGCAGATGCGCTGATGGTACACCAGCCGCCAGATCCCTTTGTTTCACCCCGTGGGGTCGTGGCCTATGTACGAAAAATTGCCGAAGCGGGCCAAGGCCTTCCGATCGTCCTGTACTTGCGCAACGACAATATTGGTCTGGCTGCGATCGAGGAACTCTGCCGGATTCCGGAGGTGATCGGCATCAAATGGGCGTCCCCCACGCCGTTGGTGCTCGCAGAAGCCATCCGACGCACCGCTGATCGCAATCTTGCATGGGTGGGCGGCCTGGCTGAGGTGTGGGCGCCGTCATTCTATGCAGTCGGCGCGCGTGGCTTCACCTCAGGGCTGATTAATGTAGTGCCCCGGCGTTCGGTGGCGATCCACAGTGCGCTCGAAGCCGGTGACTACGCCCAGGCCACGCGCCTGATCGGCGAGATGCTTCCGTTCGAAGAGCTGCGCGCACAGGAAAACAATGGCACGAACGTGACGGTGGTCAAGGCAGCCCTGCAACTGATGGGGAACGACTGCGGTGCTACAAGGGCACCATCCGCCTGGCCGTTGACCGCAGCCCAGCAGGATCGCCTGCGCGATCTGATGCTCGGTTGGGGGCTGGCTCGCTGAAGGCAATTGCCGCCGGCGCTGGAATAACGGCGAAAGCCGGCGGCCACAACATAACAGTCAATACTGGAGACAATGCATGCGTTTTTGCCGATTCCTGATTTCCTCCTGTGCAGTGGCGGCCCTGACCGGCGGCGCCAATGCGGAGACCTATCCCTCGCGGCCCATTACGATTGTTATTGGGTCCAGCGCCGGTAGCGCAACCGATGGGCTGGCCAGGGCCATGGGCAACGAGATGACGCGGCTGACCGGACAAGCCGTTGTCGTCGAGAACAAGGCCGGTGCCATGGGTGGTATTGCGGCACAAACCGTTGCGCGCGCCAAGCCGGACGGCTACACACTCTTCATTACGACAAATACGACGCAGGCCGCGAACCCTCACTTGTTGAAGCAGCTTACGTACGATCCCATCAAGGATTTCACACCGGTTTCATTGTTGACAAAAGGCTACCAACTGCTCGTGGTGAATCAAAACGTCAAGGCCAATAGTGTGTCCGAACTCATTGCGCTGGCCAAGAAGGATCCTGGGAAGCTTACCTATGGCTCTGGAAGCTCGTCCGCGCGCGTTGCGGCAGAGTCGTTTCAGCAGATGACCGGCACCAAATTGACCTATGTGCCGTACAAGGCAAACCCGCAGGCAGTCATTGACCTTGTGGCAGGCCAGACCGACATGATGCTTGTCGACCTGCCGGCAAGTCTTCCGCAAGTCAAGGCCGGGAAACTGCGGGCGCTCGGCTTCAGCGGCCCGAAGCCGTCATCCTTGGTCCCCAATGTCCCGACGATCGCGGAGAGCTTGCCTGGCTATGAAGCTGGCTACTGGAACGCCATCTACGCGCCCGCTGGTACGTCGCGGCCAGTGGTGCAGCGGGTGAATGAACTGGTTCAACGCGCGCTCAACGCGCAAAGCGTACGACAGGTTGTCGAGCAGAGTGGCCAGGAGATTTCGCTGTCCAGTCCGAGCGAGCTCGCAAGCTTCCAGCTATCTGAGCTTGATCGTTGGGGCCGCGTCATCCGCACCGCCGGCATCGAGAAGGAATGACCTCGACGCCGCAGTGCGTCTAGCTTGGACTCCGTCGGGACGGCGTAGGGAGGCAACGCGCTTAGTCGCGCTGCCGATATGACTGCCCTGACCGGTGATCAGGAAACAATGTGGCGCCGCGGGACATTGCCAGTGTTCGTTAAGGAATGCTCACTACCTTGTCGGTCACAAGCAATGATCGGTGAGGCGAAGTCGCTCACTGCGCCTTCGCCCACCTCATGCCTCGCCCCGGCTTTTTCTGGAGTCTAGGACCAGTTCGTTGATGTAGGACGGCGGCTCCGCACTCCAAGGCCTGACCGTCTCGGTGGCATCCTAAAACGGCTGCGCACGGAGCAGGGCCTCACGCAAGGGGCGCTGGCCGAATGGGCGGTGCCGGCGAACGGTTCATCGGGGATCTGGAGCGCGGTAGCGGCAGCTGAACCAGCCACAGCCCTTCTGGCCAGAGACGAATCTACTCGGGAACCAGAGATACCCCGAGTCCCAGGTCCACCATCACAGCAATGGCCGTACCACGGCAAGGTCCTCCACGCGAATTCGTCGTTGCCACACGAATTCCCAAACAACTCACTCGGCCTAACCTGCGGGGCTCGCTGCTCCGGTCCAGCGCAGTTCGCACAGGTAGTCGTGCGCGGCAGTTACCATCCATGACCTCCGATACTCGACGCCACTGCCGATGCCACAGAGTTACGGCGTGTTGTCGCAGGTCGATCACCGTTCAGTCGCAGCATACTCGTGGGCTTTGTTTTGCTGCTCTTGCTTTTGCCTTACGTTGCCGAGTTAAGGGTGAGCGAGTCAGCTACGGCGGGTTATATCAATAACGATGGCCAACTCGGCCTGACGGTTAGCAACGGATCGGCCGGCGCGAACCCCGCGCCCGGCGGATCGCCTGAAACGACAGAGGTCGCATCGCCTTGTCAGACGGTGAACTGGGGCTCAAATGCGGGGAGCGCAGATATCGTGGCCGACCCAGTGGATTCGCGCCGTGCGACGGCTACCTATGTTCCTGGGAATGATTGGCTCGGCTCGCGTCGGGACACGGCGACTATGAGTTGCATGCTCGACGCTGTGAGCTGGATTTTCGTCAACACGCCTTTGACGTTCTGAGTCGTCTTATAGAACCGCCATGAACTAGCCAAAATATTGGTCTCTGGCTGCGCGTTGAGACAGGCCGGGCGATGCGTTCGGCCTATCGCTTATGAGCTCCGCTTTGCATTACCGCAGTCACAGAACATCGATATCAAGTCGCGCTTCTCGATGACTTGTTTCCGCGGTGAGCAAGCCGGAAAAAAAAGCTTACGGATTGTCACAACCTAGTCGTCAACGCTTCGCTAGCGAGGGTCGTTTTACGGACAAGCACGGCAGATTGCTGTGCCCCTAACCTCAAAGAGGGATTCATCATGAAGAAGCTGTTCGCCGCTGTCGCCACCCTCGCCATCACTGGCGCCGCTTTCGCCCAAGGCACCGCCACCCCGGCTCCCGCTGCTGCCGCACCGGCCGCACCGGTTGCGCAAGCCGCTCCTGCCGCACCGGCTCCGGCCGTGAAGACGCCGGCCAAGGCCACCGCCCACAAGCACGCCGCTACGCACGCCAAGGCCACCAAGGCCACTAAGGCCAGCGCTGCGAAGGCCGCTGCTCCGGCCGAAGCGAAGGCATCCGCCGTCGCGCCGGCCCCCGCCGCCACGAAGCAGTAAGGCGGCGTCTGCAAGGCGGGCGGAAGAGTAGTCGAGCCAAACCTCCCGCAAGCCCTCAGCGGCTTCTCAAGTAAACAGCCGGCTGATATGCCGGCTGTTTTGCGTTTGGCAGGGTGCTCCGGGTCTTACTCGGCGAGAGCCACTAACTCATCTAGGTGATAGACCAACTCATTCCAGTTCAAGGGGTCCTGGCGTTCGCCATGAGAGATGATCGGCTGCTTGAAGCCAGGTGGTTGCCAGTGCGCCAATTGCGCCAGGATTGGAGTCGAACTCCCGGTATCCTGGCTACCGTGTTTTGGCTTGCGCCAAGAAAGCGATCTTTCGAGAATCTCGATGGGCTGTCGAATGCACGCTTGTCAGCGTAGCGAACGCCTGCGCTGGAAGTCGGCTGGCGAGCAAGCGGCCAAGGCGGTTCGTGAAGCGACGACGGAAGCCATGCTGCACGGCGGTCCGGTCATCGTGGATCAGCGCCCGTTGCAGTAGTTGTGGGCGAAACTGAGCCGCCATTGCTCGGAAATAGCCCCGGTAAACAGTCCAATGGCAGCCCAGGCGATGCGGCCGAGCGTTGCCGCTCGCCCGCGAGTCGGCTCGATGACTACTTTGCCGCTTCTACCTGTACGCGCTGCAGTTCCGCGTGTGCCTCGTCTAATTTTCGCTGCTGCTGCACGATCTTCGACTGACTCTTTCCGTCCTTCTTGGCCTTTTCAAGATCTCGTTCGCGCTCATCAACCTTTTTCTGCGCATCGCGGATTCTTTGTTCCGCTTTGGCGTCGAGCGCCGCGTCCGTGCAGTTGGCCGTCAACTTTGACAGTGCAGTCTCCAGTCCTGATATCCGGTCTTTGTTGCCGTGCGCTCTCGCATAAGCGATCTCGTTCTCCAGCGCGCTCCGCTTGGCCTCACATCGTTCGCTCTGCGCCCACGCTGATTGCGTGAACACGAGCGCGAGGAGCGTGAGCGTGAAGCGGGTCCTGTTCTTCATGATTCGGCCTCCGGTGACGTGACCGTTCTATCCTACCTCACGCGGCCCCGCTGAATGGCGGAAGCAGTCTGGTTTGGGGAAGGCGTAGAGAATCGATCCGCTTGTGGCGCAGACAGCGTCAGCACGCTGCCTTTGCCTGCGATGGATTGGACGATACTCCAACTACGGCTGAAAGCGCTCGACGGTGGCCACTTCGCCGGAGCCGCTGAAGCCGCCGATCATGAGCACGCTGCCGTCGGCAAGCAGTACGGCCTGGGCCGCGCTCCGGCCGGCAGCCATTGGGGTGCCGACGGTCCACGTATTGGTATCTGGGTTGTAGATTTCGGCCGACGTCGTGCGGGTGTTACCAGTCGTGACGCCGCCCGCAACCAGTACTCGCCCGTCCGCAAGTGTTGTGATCGTCGGTATCAAACGCCGCTCCTGCATCGTGCTGGCCGTCCAGTTGGATGAGGACGGCGTGTAGCGCTGGGCATTGATCGAGGCGTCAGTCGATGCAAGGAAGGTGCCATCGACAAGTCGAGTTGCCACGGCTCGTCGAAAATGCGGTGGCACGCGTACGCGCCCTTTTTGCTCGTTCTGAGATGAGCGTGGAAGCGCTGAAGAAGCGCGCCGAAGTTGCCAAACAGTGGGAAAGATCCAACGGCTTGGGTGGTGTGTACGCCGGTGTTCGGCGCTGAGAAACCCAGCCTCGATTAAAAAAGCCCTGCAGCTCATGACGCAGGGCTTTTTTGTGTCCGCGGCGGAAGCTGGCGGCAGCATTTAAGCTCCGGAAGCTTGGAGGCGTAGCTCCGCAGGCGATGGCGGAAGCCGTTAATCACCGAGCGGTAGGGTACTTGGCAACCTGTTCGTTGATGAAGAGGTGTTGGATCGCCCCAAGACAGAGCAACTCAGGCGCTTCAACCCTGCCTATACGGCGACTTTCCCTGACTGACGCCGCGCGCCGCGAAGCGACAGAACATCAGGCAACAGAACGAATGGTCCCACCATCGACCCGTATGGTGGCGCCACTGACGTAGTCGGCATGGGTACTGGCCAGATAGGCGACGGCCGCCGCGATCTCTTCTGGCCGGCCCAGACGGCCAACATCGTTGGGCACCATCTCGCGCACGCATGCGTCTTCGATCTGCTCCCACGAATCGCCCCAGCCGCGATGCTGCGCGACGCTCTCGAGTATCGATTTGACGGCCGGCACCAGAATCGCGCCTGGGGCTACGATATTCGATGTCACGCCCGTGTTGCCGAGTTCGCGTGCCAGCGACACCGCGAGGTTATGCCTGGCGGCAAGCGAGGCGTTGTAGTCAGGCAGTTCCGCATTGGGCTGGCTTGCCAGCCCGCCACCGATCTGGATCACACGTCCCCAACCGCGCTGGCGCATGTCCGGGACCAGCCGTTGGATCATCCTCACGGCCGACAGCACGTTAGCCTCGAACGTGTCACGCCATTCCGCAGGCAGCGCCGTCGTCCAGTTCAGGTGCTGGTAGCGGCCCGCATTGTTGACGAGGATGTCGATGGCTCCCCCGGCGCGCGCTTGTGCGGCCACTGCATCTGCGCCCGCGTCAGAGGAGAGATCGCCCAGCGCTATCTCGGCAGTGCCGCCAGCCGAGGTGATATGCGCGGCCACCGCTTCAGCACGCTCGCGCGACCGGCCATGCACGATAACCGTCACGCCTTCGGCCGCCAGCAGTTTGGCAATGGCTTCTCCAATACCGGAAGTTGAACCCGTGACGAGCGCCCGTTTTCCCTTGATGTTCAGATCCATGCTGCGTTCTCCTTGCAATAAGTCTACGAGTGTATAATTTCATCCATCAAAAGTCTACGGGTGTATAAGTTATGGCGGAATTGGGCAAGAAGGGGGCGGCGACGCGCCAACTCATCCTGGATGCCGCGCGCGTGGCGTTCACGGCAACGGGCTACGATGCAGGCGTTCGTGAGATTGCGGAAGCCGCAGGGGTGACCGCCATGCTGGTCAACCGCTACTTTGGATCGAAAGACAAACTGTTCGAGGAAGTCATCGATGCTGTGCTGGCCACACCCGGCATCGTGACACCGGATGTCATCGCGAACCGGGTGGCACTAGCTGACCTCTGCAGGGATCTCGCTGCTGCGCTGGTGGCACGGACGGCGCCAGATGCAACGCCGCTGGACGGCTTTCTGATCATGCTGCGCTCGGCCAACAATCCGAAGGCCACGACGATATTGCGCGTCAAGTTCGAGGAGTATTTCGCCAAACCGCTTGCAGCAATACTGCCTGGCGACCAGGCCAAGACGCGTGCGGCGATGCTGCTGGTTGTGATCGCCGGGTTTCAGTTGATGCGACAGGTTGTGGAGATGGCGGACCTGACAACGGGCGACTCACAGAAACTGTCAGGACTACTGGAACGCATGTTCCTGCTGCTGGCAGGCGAATGAACGTTTCATGCACCTCCCGAGGTGTCACTCAAGTGAATGACTCCTGAGGGCCGTAAGAGCGGCCGGTGCATCGTTCGCTGACCAGTTCTGGCAACGCCATCGGTAACAAGCCTGATGACAATTCCGTGTTAGAAATTTGACGCGGAATTGTCACGTCTGTACCGGACGTGAGAGACGCAGGCCTGCAAAGATATCCGCCAAAGGGCAGGATGGCGCGAATAGCTAGGCAGGATTGGGAGCGGCTGTAGCGCAACGCGCTCGTGCTGATTGGCATCTCTCGTTTGGCGAAGCCAATCAGCGCGAGACTTCGTGAGTGACTAGATGTGAAGGTCAATGAGGAACGGAGCGGAACGCGCGAAGCTTTCTTTCAGAAGCTCGCTGAGCTGCTCCAAAGAGGTGGCCGGTGCAGCCTCTACGCCCATCCCTTCGGTGAGCTTGACCCAGTTAAGCTGCGGGTTAGAGAGATCCAGCATCCGCATAGCTGTCTCGCCCGGCGACGCACCGACACTCTTGTATTCGTTGATCAGGATGTTGTACTTGCTGTTATTGAGAATAATGGTGGTGCAAGGGAGCTTTTCGCGTGCTTGTGTCCACAGGGATTGCAGCGAATACATCGCCGATCCATCGGCCTGAAGGCTGATGACGCGACGCTTGCCGCCTGCCGCGATGGCTGCACCCGTTGCAACCGGCAAACCGTCGCCAATGGCGCCGCCCGCCAGGTGAAGCCAATCGTGCGCGGGGGCTGCGTGCGTGAACTGATAGAAGCTTCTACCGTAGCTGATGCTTTCGTCGGAAACGATGCTGTCGGGCGGCATCAGTGCTGCGAGCGTTTGCGCCAGGCCTTCGGATGTGGGTGCGCCGGTGCCGGGTTGCGGCCGTTCTCCGGGGTCTGGTACGGGAAGAAGCGGTGCGTTGATGGCCTCGGCGAGCACCGCCAACGCGGCGACCGCATCCTGGTCCGGGCGGCAGAGCACATGAAGTTGCGTGTTGGCAGGGTATTGCACAGACGGCTTGCCGGGATAGGCAAAAAATGCCACTGGCGGTATCGCCGACACCAAGATAATGTGCTCGAAATTCTTCAGGAACTCGACGGCTTGATCGGTGTTGTACGGAATGCGCTGAAGTTGCATGCACCCCCGCCCACGACGCAGATGCGACGTCATGAAATCCGCTCGGACCGTCGCGCCACTCGCCTGCGCAATCCGCCAAGCAAGGGTCTGGCCGTCTCCTAACACCGCATTGCCGGCCAGCAAAATGAGGACATTCTTCTGGGATCGGAGAACGCGAGCAGCATTCTCTACGGCATGGGGATCTACCGGAGGCGGCGCGATACTAGGCAGAGGATCAGCAGTCATCGCTCCCTCGTCCCAGCAAGTGTCCGAGGGGAGAATCAACGTGGCGATGTTGCCAGGGTAGGCATTCGCGGCCTGTACCGCGGCGGCACCATCGCGCGCAACGTCCTGGGCGTTGGTCGAAGTCCTCACCCAGCTCGATACCGATCTTGCGAGGCTGTCTGTGTCGCTCGTCAATGGTGCGTCATATTGACGATGATAGGTGGCCTGATCGCCGACAAGATTGACGATCCCACTGCGAGCCCGACGCGCATTGTGTAGGTTTCCCAGACCGTTCGCCAGACCGGGGCCGCAGTGGAGCAGGGTACACGCCGGCTTCCGGGCAATCCGGAAATAGCCATCGGCCATGCCCGTGACGACGTTTTCCTGCAAGCCCAGTACGCATTGCATTCCTGGTGTCTCGTCCAAGGCGGCGACAAAGTGCATCTCGCTTGTGCCAGGGTTTGCGAAGCAGGTGTCGACACCGGAAGCGAGCAGGGTCTTAACGAGGCTCTTGGCGCCGTTGGTGGAAGTACGTGTAGTCATATGCAATTCGACCTTAGACGCGCAGTTGAGTGACGAACTTCGTGTTCATGTACGGCTCCATCGCTTCCGAGCCGCCTTCGGAGCCATATCCGGAATCCTTCACGCCGCCGAAGGGGACTTCAGGCAGTGCCAATCCGTGATGGTTGATGGAGAGCATGCCGCATTCCAACGCCACACTCAGATCCCCCGCAATCTTTGCCGATCCAGTAAATGCATATGCGGCAAGGCCAAAAGGCAAGCGATTCGCCTCTGCAACGACATCGTCGAAATCTTCAAACCGGACGATGGGAGCGATCGGACCAAAGGGTTCCTCATGGAGGATGGCAGCATCCGCTGGCACATCGATCAGCACGGTTGGCTCGAAGAAGTTTCCCTCTCCGGCAATACGTTGTCCGCCGACGGCGATCTTTGCGCCTTTTGATACGGCATCGTTCACCAACCGCTCCATGGCGGCAACACGTCGAGTATTGGCCAGAGGCCCCATCGTCGTGCCGCTGTCCAGGCCGTTGCCGACTTTGATCTTGCGCGTTTCAGCCACAAACACTTCCACGAACTCGTCGAATCTCTTGTCCTGGATCAGGAACCGAGTCGGTGAAACGCAAACCTGGCCGGCGTTTCGGAATTTTGAGGCACAGAGCAATTTGGCTGCGCGCTCGACATCTGCATCGGCGAAGACGATGGCCGGCGCATGCCCGCCCAACTCCATCGTGGCGCGCTTCATGTGCGTACCGGCTTGCGAAGCCAAGAGCTTGCCGATCTCTGTGGATCCGGTGAACGTAACCTTACGGACCGAAGGATGACTGATCAGGTACGACGAGATCTCAGCGGGATTGCCGAAGACTAGGTTGAGCACGCCCGCTGGCACGCCGGCATCGGCGTAAGCGCGGACGAGTTCTGCACAGCTTGCCGGCGTCTCCTCGGGGCCCTTGAGCACGACCGAGCAGCCGGATGCGAGCGCTGCAGATACCTTTCGGACGGCCTGGTTAATAGGAAAGTTCCACGGCGTGAAAGCGGCGACCACACCCACCGGCTCCCTGACGACAAGTTGGGTCACATCGCGCGAGCGCGATGGAATAACCCGGCCGTAGGTGCGCTTGCCTTCCTCGGCGAACCACTCAATGAGGTCTACGGCGGCCAACGTTTCGGCCTGGGACTCGGCGAGTGGCTTGCCTTGTTCGAGCGTCATAAGCCGGGCGATTTCCGGGGCCCGCTCACGAATGAGAGCGGCGGCTTTGCGCAGAATCTTTCCTCGTTCGTGGGGGGACACCTCGCGCCACAAACGAAAGCCTGCGTCAGCCGCTGTGATGGCTTCCTCGAGGTCCGCGGCGTGTGCGTGGGCGACGCTTCCCAACGTTTCGGCCGTTGCGGGGTTCAGGACTGGCAAGGCTGTGCCACGGCCGTCTCGCCACTGGCCGTTAATGAGCAGCTTGATATCGGGGTACATGTTGTACATAGGTTCGGGTCGTGCGGATCTTCTTGACGCTCAGGCTGCTCGGCAGGTTTCGTGAACCGATTCTTCCAGGAGCGCCAGGCCTTCCTGAAATACGGTGTCCGTCACGGTCAGCGGAAAGAGGAAGCGGATCACATTGCCATTGACACCGCAGGTCAGCAGAAGCAGGCCTTTCTCGAGAGCACGCTGCTGGATCTGCTTGACGAGATCCGCTGCGGGCTCTCCGGTTTCGGGATCTGCGAATTCAAGGGCGACCATGGCACCGAGGGAGCGGACCTCCTGGATCTGTGGAATGGTCTTCTGCATGCGTTTGAGTCGTGCCACCATGGTCTCTCCAAGCGCCTGAGCACGCTCCACAAGCTGCTCTTCCTGGATCACGTCGATGACGGCCAGTGCGGCGGCGACGGCAAGCGGGCTGCCAGCGTAAGTGCCGCCCAAACCGCCCGGCGCTGCAGCGTTCATCAACGCTGCGCGGCCAGTTAGTGCCGAAAGCGGAAAGCCGCCCGCCAGGCTCTTGGCCATGGTCATCAGATCGGCCTCCACCGGATAGTGTTCAAGGGCAAACAGTCGACCGGTGCGGGCGAAGCCCGTTTGGACTTCGTCGATGATCAGCAGGATTCCATGCTCGTCGCAGATCTTGCGCAGTCGTACCAGCAACTCCTTTGGCGCCACATAGAAGCCACCTTCACCCTGAACCAGTTCGATGATGATCCCGGCTACGCGCTGAGGATCAACGTCTGCCTTGAAAAGGTGCTCCAAGGCTTTGATGCTGTCTTCGACCGTTACGCCAAGCGTTGGGGCCGGATAAGGCACGTGCCAAACCTCGCCGGGGACAGGCCCGAAGCCAGCTTTATAGGGCTTGACCTTGCCGGTCAACGCCATGCCCATCATCGTACGTCCGTGAAATGCGCCGGAAAACGCGATCATTGCGGACCGCCCCGTCGCCGCGCGAGCGACCTTTACCGCGTTCTCGACGGCCTCAGCACCGGTGGTGAACAATGCCGTGCGCTTGTCGAATGCGCCAGGCGTCAGTGCATTGAGTCGCTCGCAGAGCGTGACGTAGTTTTCGTACGGCGTGACCTGGAAACAGGTGTGGTGGAACAGGTCAAGTTGTTGCTTGACTGCGTCAATGATTTTCGGGTGCCGATGGCCGGTTGCCAGGACAGCGATGCCGCCAGCAAAGTCGACGAGACGACGGCCCTCTACGTCCCAGATTTCAGCGTTCTCTGCGCGTTGGACGAAACGGTCGGTCTGCACAGCGACACCCGATGGGCAAGCAGCTCGACGACGGGACTCAAGGGCGATGGCATTCGCGTGATTAGGCATGATTCTTGAAGGGTAAGTAGGGGGCCGCTTTGGACTCAGAAGCCAACGCGCAACACGACTCTACTACCGTCGTGAAAAAAGGCAAGCATATTTTCATGTGTATGAACATCAGGTGGCTCGGTTCGAGGTGGGAGAGGCCGTCGGTCCCGCGACAGGCAAAGGGGGTGCGGTAGAATTGCGCTTCACTGTTGTGAAGACCCCATCGCTCGATGGATCAAACTGCGGCCGATGAAACGTGTTGACATAAAGGGCAAGAAAAGCCCGATGCCGTCCCCAACGGCACAAACCAAATCGAGATCTGGAAACGGCGTGTCGAAGGCGTCGGCTACGCGCACGGCCGGCGCGGCACATAGCCCGGCCCCTGAAACGCCGCTGAGCTGGATTGGCGAGGAAATCAAGAGCCTTCGCAAGGCTAAAGGTATGTCCCTGCAGGCGCTTTCCAAAGGCTGCGGGAAATCTATCGGCTTTCTGAGTCAGGTCGAACGGGGCCTCAGCGTGCCGTCAATCAGCGACATGCACGGCATCGCTCATGTCTTGGGGGTTCAGATCGGATGGTTCTTCCCGCAGGGAGAATTTGTAGATCCGATGGAGCGAACGGTGATTGTCCGCAAGCCGCAGAGGCGCCAGCTTACCTTCGCCTCAGGCATCGCGGACTTTCTCATGTCACCGAATCTGAGCGGACCGCTGGAACTCATTTGGTCGGTGATGGAGCCAGGCGCTGACAGTGGCGCTGCCTACCATCACTCTGGCGATGAGGCAGGCGTGTTGATCCGGGGGGAACTCGAACTCTGGGTGGGCGATCAGCATTACCTTCTGGGTGAGGGCGACAGCTTTAGTTTTCCAAGTGGTACGCCGCACCGGTATCGCAACCCGGGCGCTACGAATGCTGAGCTAGTCTGGGTAGTCACTCCACCGTCGTACTGATGGCGCTCTTTTAGCCGTCATCGGATATGGGAAGGCGCCAGGCTTCTGGCAGCCTTCTCCGCAATCTCCTCAAGCCAACCCGCATCTGCTGCGCGGCCCTCTGGCTCACTTTCTCTTACGACTTTTATATGGCGCGACCTCTGCCGAGGCTCTGGCATGGCTCGCCCTGCCATGGCGCATCGGTTGCCGCTCTGGTGCATGTCCGCATCATTGCAGTGAAAATACCTACTGTACGTTCGTCCTCGTGAAAACTAATATACAAATTTTCATTGGCATGTAAGTTGCTGATTGAGGTGACTGTGTCGTTTCCTGGGTGTGTCGGACCGATTCACCCAGGGCAGCCGCGGTGATCCAGCAGTGCGCTGGATGTCGAGATGGGGCAGCAACGCGTTCTGACGGGAGCACTAGTGCCCTCGTCAAGCTGCTACCGAGTCTGAAACCAATGGTGTGTTATATGACCCGAAGCTTGATCAAATCAATCTCCCTCCTCGGCGCTCTGCTGTTGGCGCTTGCTCCCAATGTCCATGCTCAACCAACCGAAAACTGGCCGACGCGCCCGATTCGCTTAGTTGTCTCGTTTCCGGCGGGCGGGGGCACCGATAGTATCGCGCGTTTTCTGGGTGAGAAGATGGCTGCGGAACTGCACGGTTCCGTGGTCGTAGAAAACCGCCCTGGCGCCGGAGGGATCATTGGCGCGCAGAACGCAGCAGGCTCCCCGGCGGATGGCTATACCGTCTTTCTTGGGACGAACAGCACACTTGTCAGCAACAAGTATCTGTATGCAAAACTGCCCTATAACCCGGAGAACTTCGAGCCACTGGGGCTGATCGGGGTTCAGCCTCTGGTCCTGGTTGTCAATCCATCCTTGCCCGTGAAAACGTTGGCCGAATTGGTCGCGTATGCGAAGGCCAACCCAGGCAAGTTGAACTATGCGTCGTTTGGCCAAGGAACAACCTCGCATCTTGCCGCCGAGATGCTTAAGCAGATGGCAGGGATCGACATGGTTCATGTTCCTTTCAAAGGGGCTGCCGAGGCCATTCCCGCGCTGCTGAGCGGGTCCGTGTCCGTCTATTTCGATACGATCGTATCGAGCTTGCCTCATATCAAGGCCGGCAAGATGCGAGTGCTTGCTGTCACCACGGCCAAACGCTCGGGGGCCCTTCCTTCGGTGCCCACCATTGCTGAGCAGGGATACCCGAACTACGAGATGTACCCATGGTACGGCCTGACCGTTCTCAAGGCGACGCCGAAGGAAATTCAGGAAAAGTTGCGCAATACACTGGCCAAGAGCCTTGCGGATCCGGACTTGAGGAAGCGCATGACCGACACGGGAACTGAAGTGACCTACGCCGACGCTCAGGAATTTGCCAATCTGATTCGCTCGGATGCGGGCAAGACAGAGCGTCTGGTCAAATCGGTTGGCATCTCTATCCAGTAATGCTGCGGCCAATGGGATTGGCCTAGATATCAAGGGAGTGGCGGTGATCGAGGCGCACATTTATCCGCATGTAGAGAAGAGTGTTAGCGATCAGGAGTGGAATCAACGCGTGGCGCGGGCCGCGTGCTATCGCTTGCTCGCGCATTATCGGATGACCGATCTTATCTACACGCACATTTCGGCGCGTGTGCCAGACGCCAAGGATACGTTTCTGATCAATCCTTATGGACTCATGTTTCATGAGATCACGGCGTCGAGCCTCGTGAAAGTCGACCATGATGGGAATGTTCTGGATGATCAAACCGGCATGGGGGTCAACCGTGCCGGATTCATCATCCACAGCTGTATTCACCGTGCAAGGCCTCAGTTGAACTGCGTTATTCACACGCATACGGCGGCGGGAATCGGTGTGGCTGCGCAGAAGCGAGGCCTATTGATGCTGTCTCAGCACGCTATGCGCTTCTACGAGGGCGTCGCATATCATGACTATGAAGGTGTGGCGCTAGATGAGGAGGAGCAGCCTCGGCTGGTTCGTGATTTGGGGCAGCACAACGCGATGATTCTGCGGAATCACGGATTGCTGACCGCAGGTTATACGATTCGCGAAGCCTTCGACGCCATGTATTATCTGGAGCGTGCCTGCCAAGCGCAGATCGCAGCGCAAGCCGGAGGTGCAGAGGTCCTCGAGTGTTCGCCTGACGTTGCGGCGAAGGTGGCCCGACAATTCAAGACGCCGGATGGCAGCGAACTGTACGATTGGCCGGCCCTGCTTCGCCTGCTTGATGGCATCGACAGTTCCTTCCGCCGGTGATACGAGTTGACGTGGCCAGGTTTAGCCGTGCCAACATCTTGAGGATGTCGAACTCGATTCGCAGGCTCACATCGTCCGCTCGCCGTCTAAACAGGCGTTCGTGTTTCCGACCAGCTTGATGCCGGTGGCGACCATGTGCTCGCGCCATTCATCATGCCGCATCATACGTCCCCTCCTTGCCGAGTGGGCGCTTCTTGGCACCGTCGCCTGACTGCACATACCTTACGCCAGATCGGCGGCGATTACTGGCTCCCCTCAGCGCACTGACCAGAAGTCATGAGAGTGTCGATGATGTCTGGCGCGATTCTTCTCAGCGAAGAATCGCCCCCGTCCATCCGGACCGACGTCTAACTCTGTTTCCTGGTGCTGCCGTGCCAATGAGGTCGCTGGCGGCGTACCCAGGATTGCTACCGACACGGTGGAATCGCGCCGAATCGGGGTTCACCACCAAAGCGAGACGAGGAGCCGTAGCTCCCCGTACTTCCGCATCAACTGCGACCTGCAACGCGCCGTCCTTCAGCGTCATCAGCAAGCGAACTTCACCCCCGTAGGGTTGGAAGCCTTAACCGAGGCGCCGCATCCGCCAGAACGAAGACCAGCTCCTTGATGGATGCTGTTACGCGACCTGAGACGCAGTTTCAAAGGAGGAATTGGCAGCGCCGCC
This sequence comes from Cupriavidus pauculus, assembly GCF_022179805.1. Classification (GTDB taxonomy): domain Bacteria; phylum Pseudomonadota; class Gammaproteobacteria; order Burkholderiales; family Burkholderiaceae; genus Cupriavidus; species Cupriavidus pauculus_E. Next base: position 100,284 of record NZ_BPUO01000009.1, read on the forward strand.
ATCTCCGGTTGTAGACTGGCCCGGAATCGACGCGATGAGATCGCGAGTGTAGTCACTTGAAGGGCGTAAGAAGACGTCCGGAGCCGCCCCTATTTCAACCACCTTGCCGCGCTGCATGACCGCGATACGGTGGCATAGTCGCGCAGCGACCCGAAGGTCGTGTGTGATGAAGATCATGCTTACCCCCAGGCGCTCGCGAATCGATTCGAGAAGATCCAGGATCTGTGCCTGTACGGAAACATCTAGCGCGGAAACAGCTTCGTCGGCGATAAGGATCTCAGGCTCCATCATCAACGCGCGTGCAATAGACAACCGCTGCCGCTGACCGCCGGAAAACTCGTGCGGAAAGCGATTCAGGGCGCTGGCGTCCATACTCACAAGGTCAAGCATCTCGAGCATGCGCGCATGAACGACCCGAGCATCCGCACCAAAATTCATGGGTCCTTCTGACAGCGTACGTCCCACGGTGCGACGCGGATTGAAAGAGCGGAATGGATCTTGGAACACCATTTGCACGCGCTTGCAATAGCTGCGCGCATCCTCCGCTTGTAGCGTGGAGACTGGCTGACCGTCAATCAAGATGGCCCCTGAGGTGGGCTTAGCGAAGCGCGCCAGGCAACGTCCTAGCGTGGTTTTTCCCGATCCGGATTCTCCGACAATGCCGAGTGTTTCGCCGCGCGCCAGCTTCAGTGACACCCCGCCTAGCGCATCTACGCTTCGTCGCTTGGATCTGAACATTGACTTCGTTTCGAAGCGCAATGTCAGCGCTTTCACCTCGAGGATAGGTGTGTTGGTCGGCTTCAGTGCCAAAGCACGAAAGTCGCCGCGTGGACGAGCATCGAGCAGGCGTTGGGTATAAGGATGACGCGGGCGATTCAGCACGTCGGCAGCCGTACCCTGTTCGACGATGCGCCCGGATTGCATCACTACGACGCGGTCGGCTATCTCTGCAACAACATCGAAGTCGTGGGTGATGAAGAGCACACCGTTATTGTGGCGGCCACGGAGCTCGTTGAGCAGGCGGAGTACCTGGGCCTGAGACGTGACGTCAAGCGCTGTAGTTGGCTCGTCGGCAATGATGAGTCCTGGCTCCATGGCCAAGGCCATCGCAATCATCACGCGTTGACGCTGGCCGCCTGATAACTGGTGCGGATAAGCATGCTGCAGCTTTTCTGGAGAGGGAAGCCGCACATCTGTTAGTAGCGCCAGGACGCGGCTGGACACGGCGTCGCGGTCCAAAGTCTTCGCGTGAAACTCGAACACCTCCGCGATCTGGTCGCCCACGCGCATCAATGGATTGAGCGCGGTCATCGGTTCCTGGAAAATCATGGCCATGCGATCACCGCGCAGCCTCTGCAACTCATCAAGTCCGGCGTCAGTGATATCGCGGCCGCCCAAGAGAATCCGGCCACTTTCTAACGTGAGAACGCCTTTAGGCAGGAGGCCCATGACGGCGCTGGATGTCACTGATTTTCCCGGGCCGGATTCGCCCACGATGCACACAATCTCACGGGCGTGTACCGTGAGCGAGATGTCATCCACCGCATACCGGCGATCGCCACCGCCTGGCAGGCGAACCTTGAGGTTGCGGATGTCGAGAATCGGTGCGGCCGGAACATTGGCCGAAGCGTTTTCTACCACAGACTGGGAGCGGGATGCTTCGTTCATAGGTTCAGCCCTTCGACTTACGTGACAGACGTGGATCGAGGCGGTCGCGCAGTGCGTCGCCAAACATATTGACGGCGAGGATCAGCAGGGCGAGGAACACGCCTGGGTAAAGTACGATCCATGGTGCGCGCTGGAAGAACGGCCGTCCCTCGGCGATGATGCTGCCCAGGCTGGGAATTTCGGGGGGGAAACCGAGGCCGAGAAAGCCAAGCACGGCTTCGGTCAGAATGGCCGCAGCGCAGACGAACGTCGCTTGGACGACCAGGGGGTTGATAGTGCTTGGCATGATGTGCCGCCACAACACGCTTAAGGCGGGTGTGCCTGAGCCGACCGATGCCTCCACGTAAGGCTCCTCACGTACCGAGAGCACTACGCTGCGAACGAGGCGAGCGATGCGCGGAATCTCAGGGATGGAGATGGCGGTGACCATCGTCACGATGTTCGCCCCACCCAACGCGACCATAGCCACTGCCAGCAACAGTCCTGGAATCGCCATAATGCCGTCCATTAGACGCATGACCGGGGCATCCAGACGACGAACGTAGCCAGCGGATAGTCCGACGAGCAGGCCTGATGCCACGGAGATGGCGCTGACAAGTACGGCTAGCGTGATCGAGAGGCGGCCACCATAGAGTACGCGTGAAAGCAGGTCTCGGCCAAGCGAGTCCGTGCCCAACCAATAAACCTCAGATGAGGATTTCAGTCTGGCACGCGGCGTGAGCGCACCTGGGTCGTGCTGGGCCAACAGTGGCGCACCGACCGTGATTGCGACGAGCAGCAGAAGTAGCAATAGCGAGCCGAGCATCACCGGGTCTTTGAGCACAGCAGTAGCGGCACGGCGCAGTTGGGAGGGCGGCACGCCGGCTGAAGTATGGGATACGGAAGGCGATGACATCAGATATCTCCGGGTCGTGCGTAATTCAATACCGGATCCGCGGATCAAGCATGACGTAGGCCATGTCGATCATCAAGTTGATGAAGACATAGATGAACGAGAAAAAGAGAATCGTTCCTTGTACTACGGGGTAGTCACGGGCCAGAACCGAGTCGACGATCAGGCGACCAACACCGGCGATGTTGAAGATTGTCTCGGTGACGACGACCCCACTGATTAGTGTGGTGAGCGCCACGCCTACGATCGTCACAATGGGAATGGCGGCATTTCTCAGGGCGTGGCGAAACAGCACGACGCGTTCGGTTACGCCCTTGGCGCGCGCTGTCCGTACGAAGTCCTCACCAAGTACATCCAGCATGCTCGCTCGGGTGATGCGGGTGATCAGGGCCACAAAGACCATCGCCAGCGTAAACGTGGGGAGCACCAGGTGGGACGCATATTCTCCAACGCCATCCTCCAGCGGCGAGTACCCTTGCACTGGCAGCCAGTTCAGCTTCACCGCGAACACCAGGATCAGCAAATAGCCGACGACGAAAGCGGGCACGGAGAACGCCAGCACGGCGCCGGCCATGATGCCTCGATCAGCGACGCCACGATGCCGCCACGCCGCCAAAACGCCAAGTGGAATAGCTGCAGCGATGGTTAGCAGGATGGCCCATGCTGCCAACGAAAACGTTGGGCCGAGTCGTGCCTTGATCAGCGACGTTACGTCTTGCTTGGTCTGGATAGAATGGCCGAGATCGCCCTGCACGAGCGCAGTCATCCAGCGCACGTATTGGGTACCGATGGACTGGTCAAGGCCCATATCCGACCGGATCTGCGCGATTGCTTCCTCGCTCGCCATATCTCCGGCAATGACTCGTGCTGGATCGCCTGGGGCGAGCCGCAGCAAAAGGAACACCACTGTGGCAACGATCAACATGACTGGAATCGCTGCCAGTAGGCGTTTAAGAACGATTTCTAACATGGGTTCGCCTCTCTCCTTTCAACATTGACGCCTGCGGCCAAACTTGAATCTCTCGGCCAAACGGCGGTCTCTTTACTTCTTCCCGGACCAGAACAGGGGAATCTGAGCGTCTGTCATGCTGCCCAGTTTTGCGGCGTTGTATCCCTTGGCCTTCGAGTAGGCGCCCAGCGGGATGAAGAAGACCTGGTCGTAGTTGAGTTTCTGGATGGCCAAGGCAGTCTGCTTCTTCTTGGCGGCATCGACCTCGTCTGAAAACTGGTCACGCAGCTTCTCCATTTCCTCGCTCTTCGACCATCCGACGTAACCCGCGTCGCCCCGGCCATCCAAGTTCGGGTTCGTGATCGGATTCATCAGATCAAGGCTGCTAAAACCAGTTTGAAAGATGCTCCAGCCACCTTGTGCCACGCTGTCCTTCTTCGAGTAACGCGAAAGCAGGGTGGCCCAGTCCATCGATTGAATCTCAACGTTCATCCCAATTGTTTTCAGCGACTGCGCGGTCACCGAGGCCAGGCTAGCGAGAATAGGAAGATCCGTCGGATGGAGAATCACCACCTTGCTTCCGTCATAGCCGCTTTCCTTAAGTAACACCTTGGCGCGTGCCAAATCTGGCTTCTTAGTCTGAGTCGCACCTTCCTCGGATGCATACGGCGAGATGCAGCTCAGGACAGCGCCGCAAACCTGATACATCCGGTTGTCACCGATCTGGGCATCCAGATAGTCGGCCTGGTACAAGGCAGCGAGCACCGCGCGGCGTACTTTGACGTTGTTGAACGGTGGTTGCAGCCAGTTCATGCGAAGCGTGAACATGTTCGTGCTCTTGCCATATGGCTTGAGCGCGACGGTTTTCACACCTTCGAGCTGCGGCATCAGATCGGGGGGGACATCCTCGACGAAGTCGATCTCTCCGCGGCTTAGCGCATTGACGGCGGTCTGTGCGTCGGAGATGTTCACCATCTCGATGCGGTCTACTACCGCTACCTTTCCGCCCGCGAAGCCGCTTGCGGGCTCCTTGCGCGGCACGTAATCGGTGAACTTTACGTATGAGGCCTTGACGCCGGGCTGGAAGCTTGCGGCTACGAACTTGTACGGTCCGGAGCCGATGACTTCGGTAATAGGCTGCGAGGCCGGCCTGGAGGCAATGCGTTTGGGCATGATGAACGGCACCGGCGAGCCCGGCTTCGCCAACGCCTCTAGCAGCAGCCCGAATGGCCTTTTCAGTCGGAATACGACAGTCGACGCATCTGGGCTTTCCAGCTTCGCGGTCGTCATCATCAGGCGTTGACCCAGAGCATCGCGTTCGGCCCAGCGCTTGAGCGAGGCGATGACGTCTTCGCCAGTGACAGGCGTCCCGTCGTGGAACATCAGACCCTTACGCAAGGTCAGCGTGAGGGTGAGCTTGTCGGGTGTCTCTTTCCAACTCTCCACCATCTCCGGCTGCGGCTTTCCGCTCGCATCCATCGCAAATAGCGTATCGAAGACCATGTAGCCGTGATTGCGCGTGACGTAGGCGTTCGTAAGAATGGGGTCTACGACGCGCAAGGGCGCCTGCATCACGACCTTTGCGGTCGTCTCGGCTTGCGCGTAGGTTATTGGAGCGATCGCGACTGCAGACAGGATGACGGGGGCGATTGTGGCCGGCGCGACAACGCGCGCGAGCCCGAACAGTACTTTGCTCATACTAGGACCTTCCAAATGAAAGCGCGACGAACGCGGATAGGAGAGCGAGACCGCTGCCATTTGCGACGATCAAGCGAACATGGGCTTTCGCGCGCCCCAGGGAGCCAGGCGCTCGAGTTGCGCCGAAAGCTCGAAAAGCGTGTCTTCGCGCCCGAAGTGGCCAATCAACTGGGTGGCAACGGGTAGACCCTCGGGGGTCCACGAGAGCGGCAAGCTTGCTGCAGGCAGGCCAGCACCGTTGACCACCGGAAGGAAGGTCGAATACGTGGATGCGCGCTTCCGGTAGGTCCGGAAGTCCAGGTTGTCAGAAGTATTCAGCGAAAGGTAGTCGAGCTTGCATGGGAGCTGGGCGAGGGTGGGGGTCAGCAGCACATCAAGACCGGCCATAGCGGAGGCGAAGGCTCGACCCACCGCGTGCAGGCGCGTCACGGCATCGATGTACGATGCGGCGTCCAGTTCTTTGCCAACATGGTAGCCGTCCATAATCACCGACTCCAGATCACTTTGCTGCAAGGTGCGGCCAAGGGCCTTGAGTCGGGTATCCACGGCGACCACGATGTTGCTGGCAAGGATGCTTCCGTGTGCGTGTACAAAGCCGTCATAGTCGATGGCGGGCAGCCGAGCTTCGAATACGTCGTGCCCCAGTTCTTCAAGCAGAGAGGCGGTGAGGCTGACGGCAGCGTCGCACTCGGGCGCAATTCCAATATCATTCCAGCCCGTGCGCAGAATGCCAACGCGAAGCGGTCGAACTTCCTGGCCGCGTACCGCGTCCAGGAAGGAACGTGGTTTGGGCGGCGCGGCATAAGGTGCGCCCGCCTCATAGTCGCAAATCATGTCCAGGGCTGCGGCGGAGTCACGTACGGTAATGCTTAGCACGCCATCGGTTGACATGCCGGCCCAACCCTCGCCACGCGCCGGACCCATAGGTACGCGGCCGCGCGACGGCTTCAATCCGAATACACCGCAGCAGGCAGCGGGGATACGAATTGAACCGCCGCCATCGCTTCCATGTGCGATTGGCACGATGCGGGCCGCAACGGCAGCTGCCGCACCGCCGCTGGAGCCACCTGCGGAGCGCGTCCTGTCCCAGGGATTCAAGGTTGGTCCGCCGTTGCGCAATGCGTCGGTCGTACCCGCCATGCAAAGCTCTGGGACTGTAGTTCGCGCAAACGGGATCAGGCCGGCTGCTTCAAATCGCCCTGCAACCGTTGCGTCGTACTGATAGGTGGTGTCGTTAAAGAGACGCGATCCAATGCTCGACGGAAAGCGCTTATGGGCGAATCCAGAATCCTTCAGTAGGAACGGAATGCCGTGGAACGGTCCACGCGGCGCCCATTCGGAAGCGATCCTGCGCGATTCCTCGTAACGAGGATACGTAATGACGTTAAGCGCTGGATTGCGCTGCTCGGCCAATTCGATAGCGCAGTCCATTAACTCGGACGAAGTTACGTCGCCGCGTTCTAGTAGTCCGGCCAAGGCGAGGCCATCTAGGTCTTCGTATTCTTTCGCTTTCATGTCTTCCCCAATTCGCCGTACATATCTGATGTAGGCATCGCCCGTAACTAAGGCGTTTGTAAAGAATCAACGCAGGTGGGATCCAGGGAAGTTTGCGTCGGAATGTTCTGGTTATCTGCTAGCCAGAGCCTGCACTGTTCCGAGCGCTCACTGCTCAATCCCGGGAAAGGGCGCTGCTGGATTGAAGCGCTGGATTTGGAGTCTATGTGTCGCTATGGCGGGGCCCAAACCAAGATGCGACAGCTGCTGATCCAGAATGCGCCACGGTCGACGCACGCTTTCTTGGGGCACATCTTCAGTGCGCGAAACGCCAATAGGGGGCCAAAAAAGATGCAGAAGCGTGCATGGGATGAGGGAAAACACCGAAGCGTTCGTTGTTCTCCTGGCAATTCGAGAGGTGCCTATCGACCTCATCTGATTCCGTCAATAGGCGATAGCGATGGTTTGCGTGGTATCCGAAAGACACTGGGAACACGCGGAATCCAGCCCGGCATGAGGAGGCAGTCACGCGGTGTCCGTGAAGCGACTGAAGGAATCAAAAGATGAAGGACTTGAAGGAAATCTTGCACGACCGGATCCCCGTCGCCGGATGCTGCCGATTGCCGTGATGTGCCCGCGCTGGTTCGCGTTCCAGACGCCGCGTCTGGCTGGATCGGGTGGGCGCTCGACGCCGGCGCTCAAGGCATCGTGGTCCCGCGCATTGAAGACGAAGAGGGCGCGCAGCAGGTGGCACGCGCTGCATACTATGCGCCGCGCGGCCAGGCAGCGTCGGCATCGCGCGGGGTTCGTCGTACGGCGCGCAACTGCGGATGATCGCGGACCAGGCGCACGAGCGGACCTGCGTTGTGGTGCAAATCGAAACCTTTGATGGCGTCAGGCCGCTATCTGGCCGGTGGCGTGCCGGCACTGGCCGATGTCTCGTCACGCCCGGACCGCCCGCCGCGCGCCATTGATTCGGCCAAAGCGCCGCGGCATTTCATTCGCGCGTTCAACCCTGTACTGGCCAAGACCCGATATCCGTCGTATTTTAATAGGCAACTTCTACAGTGTTGCCTTTCAAGGTAGCTGTGGAAGTCTCAGTGCGGCCAGGAGCGGTCGTCCGACCGGATCTTCGCTCGGAAATTCAGACGTCGGCTCTACCCAGGAAGCGGCCATCAATTCGCGACGTTGAACGTTGACGCATCGGCCTGAGCTGACGTTCGGCTAAGCAACTCGATCTAAAGAATCGCGTCAATAAACCGTAAACGCTACGAGATATTTGCGAATAGACATATCTCGGTGCAGAACCTTTGCGACGCATCGCCTCGTCTAAACACGACCAACTCTCGAACGTCGGAGTCGATGAACGGTCGTTGTACCTCGAGAGCCGCTCTCGAGTTGGCTCGACGGATCGCAATGGGTCGTTCTGCGCAGGTCGCTAACTTATGACGCCGTCAACGCCAAGTCGCCTGCCCGGAACTGGCAGCTACCAGCTGTCCTTCCAAGGCGGCGCCAAGCGGAAAGCTTCGCGCGCTCCGCTCCACATGTGGATTCGTCCGTTGCCGGCCAGTGCCACTGCCTCACAGCAACCCCACAGCAAGCATGCAAGCCCACACAAACCGCGCGTTCATGCCGACATCTGAAAATGGCTGTTCTCAACATCCGAGTTGATGCGCCTACCCCAGGCGGCTCCAGGTCTGGCTGGTGAGGAGCCGTCATGCGTCCGGACACGGCTACAGGCGCCGGCGTGCGCGCTGATGTCCTACGTGGACGATGCGACAGCCCGACTTCGACTTCCGACAAACCAAATGATCGCCATAAGCTATGGGCGGGCCGCGCAGCAGTCTCGATACGTGGAATCTGCACGAAGATGTTTAAACTTCACATCATTCTTGTCTCTGCATTGTTGTAGAAATCGACCGTCATATCATTCTTGGGCCGTCGTCGCAAAACGACGTGCCGTAGGCCCTAGCGCAGATTGAATACTTATCCTCTTTGAATCTCAACATGGTTGCAACCGTTCTCGTCAGCATGCTTTGTGCACACTTGCTGTGCTTCTCTGTCATGTTTTTGCTCATTAGCAGACGTCTGCAAGGCAAAAGAATGGGGATGGGCTCTTTTGCGATGGGCAACCTCATGTTGGGATTGGCCTATGGGCTGCAACTGGTGGAGGGAGCCCCCGCTTGGAGCCTGATGAGCGTTTTCAACCACACCCTCACGCTGGCCTCCCCGGTGGCCTACTGGCTGGGGGCCATGCGTTTCTTTGGATACTCCGCGCCCTTGTTACGGCCTCTTTTGGCTTTCGCTGCAGTCTATAGCGTCGCGCAGGTGTTGCTGCAATATTGTCTGGGCCCGGTCGCCCGCTACGCCATGCTTTCAGGCATGTCGGCACTGCTGTTCTTAATCATGACCATCACCGTCATCTATGGCGTGCGTACATTTGCTAAGGACTTATACGGTGAGATGGTCTTCTTTGCAGTTCTGATCAGCGGCATCTGTGTACTCAACGCACTGAAGTTCATGAAACTTTTGGAGGGGGGCTTGGATGCACTTCAGATGGACCGGGATTTTCAGCTAGCGTTCTATATCTATATGTCATTCTTGGCCACGGTGTTGCCACCATCGATTGTCTGGCTGGTACTGCGCCGTTTGACCGATGAGCTTCGCGGCATTGCTGCGCGTGACCCTATGACGCAGCTGCTCAACCGCCGAGGACTCACAGAGGCACTGCAACGGCGTTTCAGCACCCGCAAGGCAGATGATGCCTACGTGCTGATGGCAGACGTTGACCATTTCAAACGCATTAACGACACGTATGGGCACCAGATCGGAGATGCAATTTTATGTCATGTAGCAGAGATTCTCAGGACCAACGCGCGCCGCGGCGATATAGTCAGTCGTCTTGGAGGGGAAGAGTTTGTTGTTATCTCCCTGGACACAGACACTCAGGGAGTTCTGCATTTGGCTGAACGCTTACGTTTGGCTGTACAAAAGCAAGCATTCAAGATCAGCGACTCCGATCATTCGTTGCATTGCGAAATTACGATCGGGGTTTCACAAAGCTTCGCGAATGAATATGCTCTGGAGGACGCCATACAACAAGCCGACACTGCTCTTTACCGCGGAAAAGCCTCAGGACGCAATCGGGTCGAATTGTTCCAACTCGCCGAGAACCATCAACTCGTTCAGAGCATGAATTCATCAATCACGCGTCAGACCAACTCGGTGATTCGGTCTACGCCCGCTGATCTTCAGGGAGGAATCTGAGATGCGCGCGGTTCTCCCAGTGACAGTAAGAACTCGGCCAGGAGCAGTCGGTTGACCTCGCCATACAATTCGGATATGCCTGCATCGTTGAGAATCGCGCGTTGTTCGATTCTCGACGCGCCGAGAGGCAGACTCCATTAATTAGAACTGGGGTAATCAGGATGAAATGGCTAGAGCCGTGGTGGTCCACGGAAGACGCGGACGAGAATCTCCTCGACAGGTTTGCGCGTCAGCTCCAGTTGGAAGTTGGACCCGGTCATGAGTTATTCGGGTTGCCGACAAGGCTGATCGGGCGCGGTCAAGGCGACGATGCACTATTCGAATTATTGGACGGGACCGGCCGAGTCGCAGTCGTTCACCTAACTTGGGCCAAGACGACGGAACAACTTCCCTGGCCCATTACCAATATCTATTCGGACAGACAAGAATGGGTTGAGAAATGTATGCAACCCGAACATGTAGATTGGACGGGCTGAAGCGAATCCTCCTCCGTGGCGGGAGTTGCGGGTGACCGCTTTCGGCTTCTACAGCAGACCGCTTCGGGTCGACAAGCGCCCGTCGCTTCGCCCAAGAACAGTCGTCCGCCGCGCGCGCACGGCTACGCGGTCATGCGCATCGCGCAAACGCAACACCCGCCAACTTCCAAAGGCAACACTAACACTCTTTTGTGGCCGCCTTGGCACGCAAGCCTTTGAAAGGCAACGCAAGATGAGGTGCCGATGTGCATTTGCTCTCGCAGAGCCAATCGCCCTCGCGAGGAATAGCCTTGCGCTCGACCGGCCGCATAGGGGAGGGTTGATCCAGCGTCAGCGCGGCTAAACCATGCGGCATGGCCCTTAGCCCTTAACGTTGCGCGGGTCATGGCCGAAGGAGTTGCGCTCTCGGATCTGGCCGTCGCGGCCGTGAATCAGAATCTCGACTTTGTCGCGCCTCGCGATCTCAGTGCCGGCTGTGATGGCTTCTTCCTGAGTGGCGAACATTGTTCGCGCCCGCCGCCGACAGCTTCGACTGCCCAGCGTTCGCCGGCCGGCACTACGTGAATGTCCTTAGACTTGGCTGCCTCCACAAACATCTGGACTGGATTCAGTCTGGCTCTGAGTTGCGGTGCTTCGGTATCAGGCGCTATCTGGCAAATGCACGGGCCGAAAGCGTCGTTCGAAGGCTACGGCGAAAGGAGAATTACCGGGCCAGCGCTTCCCGTTCGGAGTTGCGTGGCGGCGTTACAGCACTGATATCGGGCACATCCACGACACAGAATCCATGGACCGTGATGTCGTAAAGGATGGCCGGAGGCGACAGGCCAAGCATCGGTGTATCCACCTTCAGTTCGGCGTCGGCGGATGACTCAATGGTGCCGAGCCAGTGGAGTGCATAAAGGGGGACTTCCGTAATGAGTGTGCCAGCGCGGACGAAGAGCGCGCGGGGCCCATGGCGGTGGATGGTGATGAACATGGCGACCTCAGCACAGGAAACGTTAAACAGCTTTGCTGGCGAAACTCGTCAAGGCAGTAGGAAATATACGACCGGATTCTGGCTTTTTCCAGTGGGCGCTCACCTCCCACCCCCTCCCCCCCCCCCCGGTTTCCATCGTGGCGTGATGCAAATTCAGACTGACCATGTCCTCCTTGCCGCGTGGCGGCAGTGGGGCGGGTTCTGTCACCAGGGTATCGACGGGCATGAGGCGAAGGAAGGAGCGGGCGAACTCTGGGCCCTGGCAGGTAGTCAGTCGTCTCAAGTTTCGCGCGGCAGTACCACCACGCGGCGCTTGTCCTCGCCAGGCTTGTGGATGCGCTGCATCAGCGGGTGGGGGGGCGTTTAGGGTCGGCGATGAGAGTCGGCATCGTGAACGACACGGCACCATCCGGCCACGTGCGCAAGAGCCCCGCGACGGCGACCGGCTCGACGCCCGAGGCCGGAAACCTCCGCGGTGCGCGCGGCTTCCCTCATTGGTGGAAGGATCGAAAAAATTCCCACTATGCGTGGGACGCATGGTGGGAGGGAGCGGGGTCACGCCTTGTCAGCGAGAGGCGTATTGTGGATTATTAGACGCTTAATTGTCGTCCCTACGCACGCGGGGTCAAGTTATCTTCGTAAGCGTTTTCCGAATTTTCTCAAGCACGTGTCCGTGCCTAGCCGCCGCGACCTCCCAGGTGCGTGAGTAGTAGCGCTTCCGAATACTGCCGCTAATCGTGGTGCAAAACATCGGCGGTAGGTCATCCCTCAAGCTTGCCCAGCCCGAGAAATATGTCCAAACCTCAAGCGAGTACTCCGGCAGGTTGTCCTTGATTTGCCAGCCCTTTCCCTCGCAGGTCGTCCAGGTTGCGTGTTCGGTGTAGTCGTAGCACCGCACTGGTTGTCCGGCATCGTCCAGAGTGTAGTAGCGGTCGCAGTTCAGACCGATCGGATGGTGTCGCAGGCCTTCGGGCGGTTCCGGCAATCGGATGAGTGGAGAGAGGCGGGGCATGGCTTCGTGACACTGTATATAAATACAGTATAGTTACGATGGCGGAAAATGGAGCTTGTCGATCGAGCGGAGCCCAAATTGCGTCGTGATGAGACGTCGCTTGTGGTGTGCCTTGGTCGGAAACGGTGGCAATGGCACGCGATGCGCGGCAAATGTACGATCTGCTGATTACGCCGGCCTGTGAGAATGGTCGCTAGACTCTGGTGATGATCTGGGAGTCGGCTTGGCTGGCTGGTGGCGGGAGCATCAATCCGGGCGCGGTCGACCAACCGCCATACAAGCACTCTATGAGGATCCTGGCTCCGTCAGGTCGGTGCCCGTGAACGAGATCGAAGAAGAGATCCGGAGCATCAGTCCGGAGGAGTGACGTGCCGGACCGCGGCCAGGTCATTGCCGATTTTCAATGCACCGCGAGCCAGCAATGGCGCATCGGCCCAGCTTATGGGTCGTGCAGCTGGCGCTGCGCTGATCCAATTCGGCAATTTGGGAATGCCAACAATCCCCGGCGTCGGATCTGGACTGGCTAGTGAGGAACTGCTGCACTGACGGCACAATGCGCCAACAACTAAAGCCGCCGAGTGGCGGCTTTTGTATTATTGGGGGCACTGATAGCTGGCCGCGCAAGTGGCCGGAGTACGACCGATAGCCTATAGGGGGCGGCGTGACAAGCTTGTTTCGTGCGGGCTCGCTGAACGCTCGAATGCAATCCTTCTGACCGCGCCGGCGTTCGGTGGGGTGCGCGACCAGTTCTGACGCTGCGCGCCAGGCGATCCGGGCTCAGTCCTGGCCGCCTACGGCCTCCTGCGCCTGGCGGGCCTGGTTGCGCGCCAGGTAGACCTCGTGGAGGGTGATTTTGCGCACCTCGAGCTGGCTGGCGCCGATATGCGCGCGCAGCATGCGGCAGGCCTCGTCGCCGCGCTTGGCGAGAATGGCTTGGAGGATCTTGCCGTGCTCGTCGTAAGTGGCGGCAATGCGTGCGGGCTTGGTGAAATCGAGCCGGCGGATGATGCGGATGCGCTCGCTGACCTCGCGGTGCACGTGCGCCATCTCCGCATTGCCGGCCGCGCTGACCAATGTGCAATGAAACGCTTCATCCAGCGCGCCCACCTGCGCCATGTCCTGCAGCCGGTCTTCCGGCGCCACCAGCCAGATCGCGGCCAGCGCGTCTAGGCTGGCGCGGTCGGTATCAGGGCTGCCTGCGCAAATGCGCGCCACGGCCTCGGTCTCCAGCACCATGCGCAGATCGTACAACTCCTCGAACTTGCGGAAGTCGAACGGCAGCACGCGCCAGCCGCTGCGGAACAGCACCTCGACAATGCCTTCCTGCTTCATCCGGAACAGTGCCTGCCGCACCGGCGTGCGCGACACGCCGAGCCGTTCGCAGACTTCGTTCTCGGTGAAGTGGTCGCCGGGCACCAGCCGGAATTCGGCGATGTCGGCCTTGAGCATGGCATAGACGCTCTCCGCGCGAGAGCGGGGTGGCCCGCCGAATTCGGTGGTATTGGGCGCGGCCGGTGCGTCGGGGTGGAGGTCAGCTGAGGAGGGCGTCATGTGCGGGTTCGCTGAGGCGTGCTGCTGTGCCAATGGTGGCACAGACGGCGTCCGGCGGCTATGGGATGCCGGCCGGACGCCGGCCACGGGCTTAGCGACGGACTTCACGCTGGAAAATTTCAAGGCTCTGCTTCTTGGTAGCGACGAAGCTGGCTTGCGACAGCGTGTCCACGGTGCGTGGCCGCGCGTCGTCGTACCTGAGGATCTCGGCTACGCGCGTGGGCCGCTTGGTCAGCAGCAGGATCTCGTCGGCCAGGTAGACGGCCTCCTCGAGATCGTGCGACACCAGCAGCATGGTGGTGTGCGTCTGCATGAATACTTCCTGCAGTTTTTCGCGGATGAACAGCGTCATCTCGAAATCGAGCGCCGAGAACGGCTCGTCGAGGAACAGCACCTCGGGTCCCGGCGCCAGCGCGCGCATGATCGACGCGGTCTGCTGCTGCCCGCCCGACAGTTCGTATGGATAGCGGTTAAGGTCGAACTTTACGTCGAACGACGCCACTAGCTCGGCCATGCGCCGGTCCACCTCGGCCTTGCTACGGCCTTCGAGCAGCAGCGGATAGGCGATGTTGTCGATCGTACGCATCCAAGGGAACAGTGCCTCGCGGTAGTTCTGGAACACATAGCCAATCTTGGTGTCCTTGAGCGCCTTGCCGTCGAACAAAATCTCGCCACGGTCGACGGGAATCAGTCCGGCGATCATGTTGATCAGCGTGCTTTTTCCGCAGCCGTTGGGGCCGAAGACCGACACGATCTTGTTCTTGGGGATGTCGAGGTCAAAGTTCTCGTACAGCGGCCAGCCCGCGAAGTACTTGGTCAGGCCGCGAATGGTGATGTGGGTGCCCGCCGGGCCCGGGCGGAACGGCGGCACCGGCACTTCGACGTGGACGGGGGCGTTGATGACGGTGCTCATGATTACCTTCCACTCCAGTGAACAATGCGGCGTTCCAGCATCAGGAACACGATGTTGAGGACATAGCCGAGCGCGCCGGCGGACAGGATGGCCGCATACATGGTGCGCACGTTCAGCACCTGCTGCGCGTCGATGATGGCGTGGCCCAGGCCGTTCTCGGAACCGATGAACATCTCGGCCACGATCACGATGACCAGCGCCATCGACACTGCCGAACGCAGGCCGACGAAGGTCGGCTGCAGGCTTTCCCAAATCAGCACGTCCTTGAAGATGCGCCAGCGCGAGGCGCCCATCACCTTGGCCGCCATCACACGCTGCTTGCGCGCGTTGATGACGCCGTAGGCGCTGTTGAACACCACGATCAGCAGCGCGCCAAACGCCGCAATGGCGACCTTATTGAAGTCGGATACGCCGAAGATCAGAAGGAACAACGGGATCAGCGCCGACGACGGTGTGGAGCGGAAGAAGTCGATCAGGAATTCCACGCTGCGGTATGCGCGCTCGTTGCTGCCGAGCAGCACGCCCAGCGGCACGCCGACTACGGCGGCGAACGCGAATGCCTGCAGCGTGCGGCCCACGGTAACCAGGAAGTCGGTCAGCAGCGCGCCGCCGGCCAGCCCCGCGACCAGCGCCCCTAGTGTGTCGGCCGGACTGGGCAGCAAGATGGCTTTGATTAGCCCGAAACGCACCACCAGGTCCCAGATGACGAACAGGACTAGCGGGCCGATCACGGGCAGGAAGCGTTCGGCGCGGGGCTTGAGGCGCGCGGCGTCGGCGGAGGCCGGCGGCGCCCAGGGCGCCGCGGCCGAGGTCTTGGTGGCGATTTCGCTCATGATTCTCAGCCCTTGTAGATCAGCGATGCGACGTCGACCTTCTTCGAGTAAATGCCTTTCTCGGTGAACAGGTCGTAGAACTTTTGAAAGTAGGCAATATCGGTAGACTTGAACTGGTCGTAGAACAGGTAATCGGCCATCGGCACCTCGGCGGTCAGCGCGCCTTCGATGGCGGTGTAGCCGGTCAGGTATTTGCGCGCCTCGGTTGGGTTCTTTTGCACCAGTTCCACGCCGCGCCGGTACGCCACCATGTAGCGCTTGGCCACGTCCGGGTTCTTCTTGATGAATTCGCTGGTGAGGCTGGCGGCGCCGCCGTGCCACGGGGCCATGGGATCGCCCAGCACGTACTTGGCGATGACGCCGACTTCCAGCGCGCGCGTGGTGCCGTTGATGCGACCCACGGTGCCGGTCGGTTCCAGCGTGTAGACGCCGTCGATCTGGCCGGCAGCGAGCGCAGCCACGTGCTGGCCAATCGGCAGTTCGATCACGGTCATCTTGCCGGCACCCGCGCGTTCCAGCACTGTCTTGGCCAGCAACACGTTCTGCACGCCCGGGCCGCAGGCCACGCGTTTGCCCTTGAGGTCGGCGATGGTCTTGATGGGGCTGTCCTTGGCCACCAGGAACTCGTCGAGCACGAATTTGGCGTTGGTCGGATTGGTGCAAAAGATCTTGAACAGGCCCGGCTGTGCGATTTCGCCGATGGCGAGCACGCCCGATGCCGTGCCGTTGGCGCTACCGTCGGAGCGGCCTGCCAGCATGGCTTCCATCACCTGTTGTGCACTCGCGAACTTCTGCGCTTCCACGTCCAGCCCAGCTTCCTTGAAATAGCCTTTCTCCACGGCCGCATAGAACGGCAGGCCCGAGGCCACCGGCCAGAAGCCGACACGGATCTTGGGGCCGCTGCCCTGGGCGCGGACGATGGCGGGCGCGGCAAGCACGGACAGGCCGGCGGCGCCGGCCTTGAGGATCTGGCGGCGCGTGGCGGAGGCGGGCGCAGCAGTGGCGTGGTGGACGGCGGCGAATTGCGGGTGCTTGGGCATGACGGTACCTGGTTTGAGAGAGTGTGTGAGGGACGAAAGAGTTGTCGGCAATGCGCGGCGGCGCGGGGGTTCGTGCGACTAGGCGGCGGCAAGCGACTGCACGTAGGCACGCCAGCCACCGTGCGCTGTCACGTCGGTGGCGCCGGCCAGCGCGTGGCCTTCGCAGACGAAGCCGTGCTCCCAGCTACCATCGGCCAGTTCCACGCTGCCCAGCGCGAGCGGCTGCGGCACCAGCGCAAGGAAGCTGCCGACGGCGTGCAGCGGCACCTGCCAGACCTCAACGGCGATGGCGACGCCGTCGCTGCCAGCGGCCACACGTTCCAGGCCTGGCTTGGGCGGCGTGGTGCCAGGCAGCGCGTGGAGGCGATAGCGCGGCGCGGTCGTGGTGGCGAGCGCCAGGCGTGCGCCGCGTTCGGTGAGCTGCGTGTTAAGCGGCATTCCGGACAGATGCGCGCCTACCACTACCAGTGGCAGGTGCGTGGCCGCCGACGGCGCCAGCGCGGCCACTGGTACCGGCGCGGGCAGCGGCTCGCCGGTGACGCCCTGGGCGAGGCCGGTGGCGTGGTGGAAGCGCTGGCCCAGGTCGGCCAATTGCCAGTCGCTGCCCGCGCGGCCGATCAGCGTGATGCCGAAAGGCAGGCCGTCGGGGCGGATGCTGGCCGGCATCGACAAGGCCGCGTAGTCGAGCAGGTTGACGAAATTAGTGTACTGGCCGAGTTCGCGGTTCCGCGCCACGGGTTCGGCGAGCATGTCGTCAAGCGTGCAATGTGTGGGGGCGGTCGGCACGCAGAGCACGTCGATCTGTTCCCACATGGCGCCGGCCTGTTGCGCAAGCGCCTGCAGCCGGTGTTGGGCCGTGTAGAGGTCGGCGGCGTCGTAGCCCGTACCGGCACGCAGGATAGAGCGCACGGGTTCGATCACGGCGTCTTCCTGTTTGTCGAAGAACGCGCGCACCGCTTCGTAGCGCTCGGCTACCAGCGCGCTCTCATACAGCAGCGAGGCGGTTTCAGCGAGAGGGGCATAGTCGATCGGCACCGCGCGGCCACCTTGGGCTTCGAGATCGGCCACGGCGTCGGCGAACGCCTGCGCGGCGAGCGTGTCGCCGAAGAATTCGGGTTGGGCTGGCACGCCGAAGCGGAACGTGGCGGGCAACGGCTCGGTCACCATGCGCAGCCGGCGCGAGTACGGGTCCTGCGGGTCGAAGCCGGCCGCGTTTTCCAGCACCTTGACCGCGGTGGCGACCGTGCGCGCGAGAATGGACACGCAGTCCACGCTCTGCGCGGCGGGCAGCACGCCGAACGCCGAGATCAGTCCCTTGCTCGGCTTGAGCCCCACGATGTTGTTCAGGCCGGCCGGCACCCGTCCCGAGCCGGCGGTATCGGTGCCGAGGGCGAAATCGACTTCGCCGGTGGCGACGGCATAGGCCGAGCCGGAGCTTGACCCGCCGCTCACGTAGCGCGCGTCGAAGGCATTTGGCACGGCGCCGTACGGCGACCGGCTGCCGTTCAGCCCGCAGGCGAACTGGTCAAGATTGGTCTTGCCCTGCAGCGCGGCGCCGGCCTGGAGCAGGCGCGTGATGACGGTGGCGTGGCGCGTGGGCGTGTAGGCGAATTCGGCACAGGCCGCCGTGGTCGGCACGCCGGCCACATCGATGTTGTCCTTGGCGGCAAACGTCAGGCCGGCGAGCGGGCCCCGTCCCTGCGTGCCTGGCGCCCGCAGCGGCGCGGCGAAACGGGTGATCCAAGCATTGGCGGGATCGGCAGTGTGCGCGTCCGTCGCGGAGGCGGCATGAGGCTTGGTCATCATGGGGTTTTGGCTTTGGGTCCTAGAGAAAATCCCTTCTTGGATCCAAGATGAGCAAGCGCTGTGCCAGCAGATGGCAGTGGCTCCGAAAACTGCTGAAATCCATTGTCGGGTCTGCGTTGGCGGCCGGTGGACGGGTTATGGCTAGAGAATGCCCCGGGCGAGGGGCACGGGCGAGCGGCGCCCCAATTCCGGGGTGGTGGGCGCGATAACGGTGCAGGACTCGTGGCGCCGGCGCCTCAGAACCGGGAACAGTGGGGCAGGCGGCGCCCGACCCAAAAAGCGGAGCCCATGACGATCGCGACCAACGTTGCGTGACGACGCCTCGACTCGAATTTGGCATCCCTCTGCCGAGACGCCGTAATTCCCGTTGCTGCTGGTTGGGATCCCCGCCCCGTGACGCAGCCTGAGCATATTCTGGCTCGCCTGCTCGCCTGCTCGCCTGCTCGCCTGCTCGCCTGCTCGCCATTCGCGAGCGCGGATACGCGCTTACCGAGGAGGAATACCTGCTCGGTGACTATTCTGTTGCGGCTGCAGTGGTCGATCGCAGCGGCGTCGCGCATGCGGCTGTAAACATTCCCGTGGCCAAGCCGCGTTGGCAAGGTGCGGACGATGAGCGGCGCTTTGCTGACCTGGTCATTGCCGCCTCAGCAGCAATATCGGGACAGCAAACGCCGCTGGTGGCGTTACGCCAGGAGGGGTGATCCAGGGTCTGTCGTGACGTGGTTCTTGCCTCTCGTTCTATGGCGACAAGCTGATCCGGTAGCGCTTTCGGGCCAAGAAGCGGCCATTGACATCATGTTCTTCCGATGCCCCTTTGTGACCGGACCCGGTCGGCGGCCCACATTGACAGGCTGACGCGGCTCGGTGGGCGGCTCGCGACCCATGTCGGCCGAGCGTCTGCATCAACGGTGACGCCAGCTCCCAAGTCTGAAGCAGTCATCCGGATGATGGTGCATGTTAGTCGCTATGCCGCAGCAGCCTGAGGTCTTGGACGTCAAGACGAGCAGTCAGCGCGTCCAACGCTCCCATTTCCTCGCGTTCGGTACTCACGGCACTCTCTTGAATACGAGATTTAGGCCGCGAACTCCTGGCCGTATTGCACGTGGCCTCCGCTATCCAACCTAGTTATGGGGCGAACATTTCAATACGTTTCGTTTAAATGTCCCGAATTGACAAGCAATCGTCCCCGGATGTCAAACAAGCATTTTCGTCTTCACTGATAATAGCTTGCTTGTGCAGATATTTTGCCGCGCGATGGAGTGCCGACCACCTCGGTGGTTTACTTTCTATGGCGCTTTCTGTTCGGCAACGCGAAATCCTAAAACTGATGTCGAACGGATATCGGATGCTAGTTGTCCGCTCGCCACTAACAACCCGCGCGGTTCATATTGCTTTGGTTTCCCAACGGGGACGCGAAGGACATCGCATTCCACTATGGCGTGTCCAAAAGATGTTAGATATTGGGGCCCTTCGCGCGGACACCGGTTCATTGGAGACGGCGAACGAACTTCGGATAGCTACCGCAGGCTGAAGGTGTGGGAGTGAATCCTCCTTGAAGCAGCCCACACGAACGCCAAATGGTGGATGGCCGTGGCGACGGCCGACGCGACCAGCAACAGCATGAAAAGAACCACCGGATGTCGGATTGTGGCCGGCCTCGGCAGACCGTTTGGCCGTGGTTGTGCACGGCAGTCTCTGGTCGACCCCTTGCAGCCGTCCACCGGCACTTGTTCCGATGCCTCCTACCGAACCCTTTAGCGGTCATGGTGGGTGTCCGGTGTCCAGCGTCGATCACCCAGCCCGGCTATGCCGAGATCGAGAACGGCAAGAGCAAGATGCGCAAGGCAACGCGCGAGAAGGTCGCCGCAGCGCTGCGTCGCATTGCTCATGGGAAAACTCCACATCGTGCAGACGGACGCAGCCCCACAACGGGATCTGTCACCGGTCGGGGTAGGAAATAGGAAGATAGCCCTTCCCAGAATATTGCTGCGTTCAGTCGGACTAGGTGGCAGCGCACCAGGTAGATTCAGGGGCGATTATTGCCCGGAATTCGCGGCGGGGACACGGCGCCCAGACTGCGACCCAACGTAGCCGCGCAAGCATCCCGACCATGCTAATCAGTGAAATGACTGGCAGTAGCGTTGCAACTTACCAACATCACCCCCCCTCTGAAGCGGGGTTTAGAAAGTGGCTTGCTTGCAATGACGAGTGAATCTTTCCATGGGGAAACAGCCGCGTGGCGCTTCATGATCGTGAAACGCCGATATCGATGATTTGCACCAGAAAAAAGGGATTACCAATAATTGTGGTTTGGAGCATAACCGCTACACTTTCGCAGCTTTACTCGACATAGCGAAGACCACCAAACCAAAAATGAGACAACTCACCCCTGCTTTCAAGCGCGTTGCGTCTATCGTTCCTGCGCTTGTTTTGGCCGCATGCTTTGGAGGCGGCGATGGCGACAGCACCGTGTCGCAGCTACCCACACAGCAACCGCCTCAACAACCCGGGCAGCCCAACCCATCCGCTCCGGTTAAGTATGCCGTTGGTGGCAACGTGACCGGACTGGCCGCTAACAAGCAGGTCACACTGAAGAACAACAACAGCGATCCGATGACGGTGAGTGCGGATGGCGCATTCGTGTTTCCGACCCGGGTCGAACAAGGCACGTCGTTCGAGGCAACCGTTTCCGGACAGCCTGCTGGGCAGACTTGCGCGGTAAGCGGCGGGTCGGGCGTGGTGACCGCGGACGTGACGACAATCACAGTCACGTGTTCGGTCAATCAAGTCGCATACATCGTGAATCAAGGCTCCAATACGGTGTCGCAGTTCACGATCGGTGCGGACGGCAAACTGAATCCGATGAGCACCGCGAGCGTACCAACGGGCGCCAGCCCCGCCAGCCTGATGATTTCCCCATCCGGTAAGTTCGCGTACGTGTTGAACTCCGGTGCGGCGACCGCCACGGTTTTCCCGATCCTTGCTGATGGGGCGCTAGATGCGGCGAACGCGATCACCGCAGCGACCGGCGGGATTGGGCCGCAGGCGATGGATTTCTCGCCGGATGGCGCTTATGCGTACGTCGGGCACCTAGATGGGGCGCTCACCACGATCAGCCTGTTGACTGACGGGACGTTCACGCCAACGAAAACCTTTGCGGGCTTCGGTTCGGCGGTATCAAAGGTCATCGTACAGCCCTCAGGCGACGCTCTCCTGATGGGGTTCGGTGGGTGCGTGGCCACGATGACAGTCCAGTCCGACAAGTCGATTGCGTCTTCAGGATATGGACTCTGTACTGCGGGTAGCGTAAGCCAAGTCGCGGTGTCCCCTGATCGCCGATCATTCTTGACGTCATATATTGGCGGTACGTATGTCAGCGTTGGGGCTTTCAATGACCCAGCTACGGATCCAGATTACTTGATCGGCTCTTGGGCCACTGCGTCTGGCGGCTTTTCGGACATAGCTTTTTCGGCGTCAGGCTCCGTAGTCTATGGTGTTTCGCCCAACCTCAGCCAAGTTGTTTATGGCGCGTTCCAGGGGGCTGGAAGGACCTTGACGACCTACCCCGCAGCTCCGGCAAGCACGGGCGCAGGCGCATCGTCGATTACGCTCGACATGGAGAAGAAGTTTGCCTACGTGATTAACTATTCCGCCCAAAGCGTATCGCGCTACCGCGTCGCGGCCGACGAGATGCTGACGCCGATCTCGGTGGATGCGCTCGCAGGTGCGGCGCCAGTCCGCGTGGTTACGTCGTACGTGCCGCTCCACTAGGGTGCCGCCCTGGGCGAGCGATATACGCCTCACCAGGATGGTAAAGCCCGCCGCTGTGAACAACGCCCGCCTCGCGCGGGCGTTTTCTTTACCGACCAGGATGATCTATGCAGGGCAGGTTCACGCTCGACAGAGGTCTGCCGCCGCCTGGATGGACTTGAGCAGCGCCGCTTTATTGCGTGAGCGCACGTAGCCGGTGGCCGCGTCGTTGCGAACGACAAGTTCCTTTCCCGCCCAGACAAACGGATCGAGCCAACCGTAGTGCTGCTTGGCAAGCGCGAGCATGCCGCGCACGGTCGTGCCTGCGCCGCCTCCCAGTCATGGCAGTCCCGCGCATCGGGCACGACTTCGATGTCGCCTGGCGTCCCAGATCGATGCGGACCACCGAGGGTAGTCTGTGAGCTCACCGAGATAGACGTCTTTCACGATCGTTCCCTCCTTCGCCACGCTATAGTCGGCCGTCACGCCGTCACGCCGTCACGCCGTCACGCCGTCACGCCGTCACGCCGTCACGCACACGACCGATATCGGCAGGGGATGGCCAGTCTCAGACACCTACGGTCAGCGGACTAGAACACATAGTTTGCGAAAGCCCCGTATGTCATCTGCGTCTTCCTTTCCACGACCGGGCTGTTCTCAACGCCGCCTGGCAACTTGGCCGCGACAATGCACGCCGGAAGCGATAACGCTGGTCATCAGTGATCGCGGCCCCGGCATCCCCACCGATGTGCTGGATAAGGTATTCAATCGCGTGGAGCCATCGCGAAACCGCTCCACCGGCGGTATGGGGCTAGGCCTCACATCCGCGCTCGCCGTCATTCGTGCCCATGCGGGCGATATTGTCCTCGGCAATCGGGAGGGCGGAGGCCTGGCGGTATGCGTGACGCTTCCGGTATTGCCCAAGACGCACCGAATCCATCAGGGTTTCGGTATGGGGCACGCTGCCATCCTTGTCTCGCTTCAGACAACGGACGAGGTCTGGGGAGGCGGGGCTGCCTCTTGATGCATTTCAATGAAACTAAAGTCTGTAGTAAATTTAATGCATATTAGGTATTTGTAGTGTTGTATGGTGGGCAATACATTGAGTGTTTTCGCCTGGCCTTCCCGCTTAGTACAAGTTTCTTTTCCCGACAATTGCGCCGGCATAGATGTGTACCAGTGTTCTGTGGAGGCTACCGCCGCCTCCGTTCCGACCTACCCATCCGGCCTCCAGTCTCATCGACAAGCATGCCGCAGCGCTCCCCCTACAAGCTTGACCACGTCACGCTACACCCCCTAACCCTCGCGTTTTCGGATATGGCTCTGGAACAGGCGCTGTCTCAGGCCTCGGCTCAGCGCACGCGCTACCAGGGAACAACAGCGATGCTGGTGGGGATATTCGTCTATGTACTGGCTGCAATCCTGGATCACAAATTGGTGCCACCAGCGCATGCCGCAGATGTTTGGCTCATCCGTCTTACCGCCCTGTGCATGCCGGTTTTCGTTCTGGCCCTAACCTTTACCCGCCACTTCAAGTCGTTATGCCACCCTCTGCTGGCGGCGGTTGGTCTTGCGGCCGGGATGGGCGTGATAGGCATCCAATGCCTCTTGCCCATCGAAAATTCTGCCTATTACTACCCCATGATGGTGTTGGCGACTTTCTACACTTACAACTTCGTGGGAACCCGCTTTGTCTACGCTCTCGGCGTCGATTCGGTGATGTTTGTCACGTACAACGCGCTGTTCGGCGTGATGATGGAGTATCCGCCAGACATTCTAATCAGCCACGATTTCTTCATTGTCTCCGCCAATTTGATTGGCGGATCGGCGGGCTACATCTCCGAGCGTCAACGTAGGATGCTTTTCCTGCGTGAGCAAGAGCTCGAAGAGGCCAACGCCATGCTGTGCGACATGAGTGAGCGCGATGCGCTGACAGGCATACCGAATCGACGCAAATTCGACATCGTTTGGTCCGCCAAACTGCAGCGTGCTGCACGGCAGCCTCTTCCTCTGGGAGTCTTGTTGATCGACATCGACCATTTCAAAGGATACAACGACTACTATGGTCATCAATGCGGCGACAACTGCCTCAAACAAGTGGCACAGGCGCTGCAAGCAACGGTTCTACGTACCAACGACCTGGTTGCGCGTATTGGCGGGGAAGAGTTCGTAGCAGTGCTGCCAGGCCTGGATGGCTCGGATGCAGCACTGCTCGCGGAGAAAATGCGACAGGCCGTCGAGGCTAGGAAAATTCCCCACGCCGAGAACAGCGCGGCGCCGGTTGTGACTATCAGTATTGGCGTGGCCGCCGGCATTCCAGAGAGTCCCGCGCAGTTGAGCGTATTACTGAAGGTCGCTGACGCCATGCTTTATCAGGCAAAGCAATCAGGCCGCAATCGGGTAATGGTCGCATGAGAGTACGCCGCCTGACGGAACCACTGGGCATGTAGTCGCGGTGGACTTCCATTGCCCATCCGGCAGGTTTCAAACTGAACAAGCCTTTCGAATGCCGACTCTTCTATTCTGGCGACCGACCGATTATGGCCAGCCTCGGCCGGCCGGTTCGCCGTCGTCATGGTCAGCAGTCTCTGAACGACCCTTCGGCGACTTGCTATCCAGCCAGTCAGAGTGGCAGTTGATTGATCGGTAGCGGACGATTGATTCTGGATAATTTGTGCAAAAGAAAAAGCCCTCGCGCCGGGTAGGCGAGGGCTGAAAGTGGTAGCGGGCGAGTTGCACACACACCCGTTCTGGAATGATCGACTTATGGCCTGCGATGGCGCATCATCAATTTTGATGATGTTGCGCCCAGTAGACACGCAGCGGCGAAGGAGTTGCGGCAGCCGGTCTCCGGGAACGACAGGCCGCATATCGACCCATCTCGGCCATCCATATGTTCCGACGGCAATGGCCGCATCCAGGTCTAAAGCGGGTCATCCGAAGATGCCGTTACGCCAGCGATGACCCGACTTCCCGCCGCCATCCGAAGATGGCGGCGGGAACGTGGGTCAGAACGGTGCGGTGAACGTCAGCCGCACGCCTTGCTGCAGGCCGGTCATGCCGAACAGCACGTTGTAGTCGAGGCCGAAGGTCAGGGTTTTCGTGCGCAGCTTCGCACCCAGGCCTACCTGGATGCGATCGCGGCCGAACGGCGTGCCGTACACCGTGTACGCGGGACCGGCGCTCGCCAGGTCCGCATAGGCGAGATTGGCGGCGCTCTGTCCTTCGAAGTCATGCTGATATTCGACGCGCGCGAACGGCAGGAACATCCCGTAGCGCGTCTCCTTCGCGAACTCGGCACGCATCCCGAATGCTCCGGAGACCGTGGTCACCGTCTGGCCGAAGTACGTCAGCGCGCCGAGTCCAGCGCCCGATTCCGAGAACGGATCGAGCTTGCTCTCCGCGACGAGCATGCGCGCATACGGCGAGAACAGCCACCGGTCGCCGCGATGCTCATAGCCCGCCGACAGCGAGGCGAACAGCTGATGGCCGTCACGCTGGCCGTTCGCGAAAGCGGCTTCTTCCGTGACCCAGCGGCGCGAGTCGAAGCGCAGCAGGCCCGCGCCGGCCACGCCATCGATGAAGTAGGACGGCGTGGGACGATAGCTGCCGTACAGCGCGATGCTGTACGCATCGGCACTGCTATGGGTACCCGACGAGCCGATATCGGTGCCATCGCGCCCGTAGCCGAAGCCCGCGCCGACCGTCACCTGGTCAGACACGCGGTAGTCGGCGCCTACCGTTACACCGCCCGTGGTGAAGCGAAAGCCCGAGCGTTGCGTGCCCACATTGGCAAAGCCGAAGTCCACGCTGCCCGCGGTCCAGAACGCCAGGCGGGCATCGCTGCTATCGTTCCCACCGGCGCCCGCTGCGTCCGCGCCGGGCAGGTCCGGCGCGCCGGCCATGGCGGTACCGAAGCCATCGGGAGAACCGGGCAGGGCGGCCAGTAGCGTGCCGGCGGCAAGCTTGCCGAGCACGCCTTCCGGCGCGCTATTGCGGCCGGATGCATTGGCGGTCTCAGTGCTGCCAGCGCCGATCACCGCCGCATCGCCTGTACCCGTGACGGCCTTGTTGGCGGCGAGCCCGTTCGTGCCGAATCCACTGCCGCTGCGCTGGTTGTTCCGGGTGGACTGTGTGACCACGCCACGCTGGCACATGTCGCGCGCGGACAGGCTCTGGATGTCCTGGCACTGCTGCGGACTACCCGCGGCCGCAGGCATCACGACCGTCAGGTTGTTCGTGAACGCGGCGCGGCCGTTCGCGTGCAGGCGCTCCAGACGTTGGTTGTAGTTCGAGATCTGCGCCGTGGCGAACCGCCGTGCTGCCTGGATCTGCGCGTTGATCAGGCCCGAGACGTCCGGGTCCGTCGAGGGATCGCGACGCGGGGCCACCGAGATCTGCAGCGCGGCCGGCGCTGACGTCGCCGAGGCATTGCTGATCGTATAGGTTATGACCGCCGTGCCCGCGAACGCCGCTGCAGGAGCAAAAGTCACGGTGTAGGTCTGGCCCGCCAGCAGTTGATTGGCCGAACCCTGCGCGGACGCCGACGCAGTCTGCTTCGGTGCCGCGGCCGCGAGCACCGCCGAACCCGCGTTGGACGGCGAGACCGAGAGAATCGCCGCACCCGTGAACGGGCCGCCGGTAGCCCCTTCGGTAATGTCGACGACCACCTCCTTGCCCGCCGCCGTGACGGCCTGCTTCTGCGCGATCGGAATCGGGACCGACGTCACCGTGATGCTCACCTGCACCGGTGCCGAGGCGCCCGCCGCATTCTGCAGTGCGTACGCGAACGTCACCACGCCCGCGCTCGTCGCGGCCGGCGTGAAAATGATGTTGAGCCCCTCGACGCGCGCTGTGCCCGTTGCGGGGGGCGATACGATCGATACACCCGTGAATGGACCATTGGTCGCATTGGCGGTGGCATTGATCGTGATCGGCGCGTTCGAGCCGGTCGTCGCCGCCACCGGCGGCGCGGTGGGCACGGTCTGCGTCGTATTCAAGCTGAACGCGCGCGTGGCCTGGAACGGCGCGCCCGTTCCGGTGCTGCTGTCCATCACGGCAATCGTGAACGCGCTGGCCCCGATCGCCGTCGGGGTGCCGCTGAGCACGCCGGTACTTGGATTGAGCGTCAGACCGGCGGGCAGCGTACCCGCCGAGACCGAGTACGTGTACGGCGCAAGGCCGCCATTTGCGGTCATCGTCTGGTTATAGGCGATACCCACCGCCGGATCGGGCAGGGTGGCTGGATGCAGCGTGATGGTCGGCGCACCGATTGTGAGCGTATAGCCCTGGGTGCCGTTGTACGGCCCCGCGCTGCTGTCGGTCGCGCGAATCGTGAAGTTGAACGTCCCGGCCGCCGTGGTGCTTCCGGACAACACACCTGCCGGGCTCAGCACCAGGCCGGTGGGCAGGCTTCCCGCACTGACCGAGAACGTGTATGGCCCGATGCCGCCGCTGGCCGTGACGGCTTGCGTGTACGGCGCGCCAATCGTCGGGGCGGGCAACGTGGGCGGCGTCAGCGTAATGGCCGGTGCCGCGACGGTGAACGTATAGGCTTGTGTGCCGACGGCCGGACCGCTGCCCGTCGTGCTGTCAGCCGCCCGAACGGTGAAATTGAAAGTGCCTGCCACCGTCGGCGTACCGGAGATCACGCCCAACGGGCTCAGCACGATTCCGGTCGGCAGCGCGCCGATCGAGATGAAGTACGTGTACGGGCCGACGCCGCCGGACGCCGTGACGGTCTGGTTGTAGGCGATGCCCAGGACCGGCGCCGTCAGCGAGCCTGGCGCGACGACCACGCCGCCGGCCACAACGGTCAGCGTGTAGTTACGCGTGACCGGGAACGGACCGGCACCTGTGGTGGAATCGGTCGCGGTGATCGAGATCGGGAACGAACCGGTCGCGGTCGGCGTGCCAGACAGCACGCCGGTAGTGGTCCACGTCATACCTGCCGGGAGTGCACCGGTCATCGAATACGTGTAAGGCGCGGTGCCGCCGGACGTCGTGAAGGTCTGGTTGAAGGCCGTGCCTGCCACCGCGCTGCCAATCGTCGCTGGCAGCAGCGTCAAGGCCGGCGGGATCACTGTCAGTACATATCCCTGCGAGCCCGAGAATCCATGACTGTCGGTGGCCTGGATCGTCGAGTTGAAGGTGCCCGCCGCCGTCGGCGTACCGGAAACGACGCCGCTCGTGGGGTTGAGCGTCATGCCCGGCGGCAGGGAGCCCGCCGTTACCGCAAATGTGTAAGGCGCTGTGCCGCCGCTCGCGCTGATGGTCTGGGTGTAGCCTACGCCAACCTGCGGATTCGTCAGCGACGCGGGAGCGACGGTCACCGTGGGTGCGGCCACCGTCAGCGTATAAGTGCTGATCACCGAGAACGTGCCACCGCTGGTGCTGTCGGTCGCCCTTACGTTGAACGACACCGCGCCCGCCGAAGTCGGTGTACCGGATAACGCGCCGGTCGCAGTATTGAAGCTGAGGCCGGCCGGCATGGTGCCGCCAGTGACGGTCAGCGCGTAGGTGTACGGCGAAGTACCTCCCGCGGCCGTGAAAGCCTGGGTGTAAGCGACACCGACGGAGCCTGTCAGCGCGCCCGGAGCCGGCGACATCGACAACGTTGGCGTAGCGACATTGAGCGTCAACATGCCGCTCGTCGCCCAGAACGGGCCGGTGCCGGTGCTGGCGTCGGTTGCGCGCACTTGGAACGGGAAGTTGCCAACTCCGCTCGGTGTGCCTGTGATCGACCCATTGGTATTCAACGTCAGCCCCGGCGGCAGCGCGCCGAAGGACACCGTATAGGTATAGGGGCTAGCTCCGCCGCTCGCGCCTGCAACGCTGGCGCTGTACGCACCGCCAGCCGTGGCCAGCGCCGGACTGGCGGGCGCATAGGTGACCGTCGCCGAGCCTACGGTGATTGACACCGTTGCCGGACTGGACACACCGGCGCTGTTCTGTGCGTTGTAGAGAAAGCTGTCCGGGCCGGCGTAGCCGATATTCGGCGTGTAGGTGACGTTCGTGCCCGTGATGAACACCGTGCCGTGACTCGCCGCGCCGATGAGATTGATCTGCGTAGGTGCACCGCCCGACAAGGCGAGCGTGATGGCATTCCCACTGCTGCCATAGGCGACGTTGGCGGACGACGGTGCCGCGATCGGCGGATTGGGCGCTACGTACGTGAACTTGGCACTCGCGCTGATGGGGCTCGTGCCGTTCGACGTGGTGACCCGCACGTCGGCGGTGCCGGGTGTGCCGGATGGGGTGACTGCCGTGATGGTGGTTGCGCTGACGACCGTGATGGCGGTTGCGCTGATGCCGCCGACGGTCACAGCATTGGCACCGGTGAAGTTGGTACCGGTAATCGTGATCGACGTGCCGCCTGCGGTAGTCCCGCTGTTGGGCGAGACAGCTGTCACCGTGGGCTGGCTCGCGCCAGCGGGCACGATGAAGTTCACGATACCGTTGGCGACCCAGGGGCCGCCGGCTGTGTTCTGTGTGTAAAACGTGCCGGTGTCGGTACCGGTGAAGCCGAGGGGCGGATAGTAAATAAAACCCGACTGCTGGATGCCCGGGTTCGAACTGCCCGGAATCGCGCCGCTAAAGACGTACAAACGGCCGCCCTGACTGGTTGGCAAGTACGTGTCCTCGCTGCCGGAGTTGGCAAAGCCGCCGACACCGTCCGCAATGCCCCAGTAGCTGCCGTAGCCGAGCCCATTGTCACAGGTGGCGTTATCGGTCGCGTTGAACTCGTAGATTGTCTTGGTGGGGGACGCCTGCGCGCTGACATTGATCGTGCAGGGCTTGGCAAAGGCCTGCGGTGCGACGAGCGCCAGCAGGAAGGCAAGAAGGGCACGCATCAGCAGCGTGCCGATCATGAAACGCCGGACGGCAAACGTCCGGTCCGCTAGTGTGACTGGCGTAATCAACCCAATTCTCCCGTCAACCCGCTCGCAGGCAGGTTTGAAGAAATTACTTCTTTGATATTTTTGAAATGTCTGCGCGATGGCAGCGGCGGAATTGTTTCTGTCCGCTTACAAGTCGGAAACATAAACGAAAACTTCAGGCGCGGCACGCAGAACGGCCGCATTACCTACCAAAGCATGGGAAGGAA
The DNA here is from genome assembly GCF_022179805.1 of Cupriavidus pauculus. Taxonomy (GTDB): domain Bacteria; phylum Pseudomonadota; class Gammaproteobacteria; order Burkholderiales; family Burkholderiaceae; genus Cupriavidus; species Cupriavidus pauculus_E. The sequence goes on from NZ_BPUO01000009.1 coordinate 130,716, forward strand.
AAGAGAAACGTAGGATTTGCCCCACAAAAATTTGTCGAAAAGGGCAAAAACAACACGCGGACTGGCGCGCTGTGGAAAAACACCTGTATGTGCGCGCAAGATCGGGGCGCCCGTCCTTTTTTGTCGGAAGCAACCACCAAGGAGGTCGACTGTGGATCCGTATCTCGGAGAAATCAGGCTCTGCTCTTTTGCGTTTGCACCACGAGGCTGGGCGCTATGCAATGGGGCGCCTCTGTCCATCAGCCAGAATCAGACACTGTTCAGAGTAGTGGTTGATTGGCTTCGCCAAAACCAGGCGACCCGTCACGATGTCGACCTTTATCGCCATGCGGGCGTTCAGCGACGAGAGTTACGTCGGCGCTGCCAAGATTGGCATGCTGATCGGCTCATTTGCTGCCGGGGTGCTTGGATTGGCGTGGGGCTTCATCCTTGCGCGGTCAAAAGTTAGGGGCTTACTCGTGGGTCGCTCCGGCGGACTCATCCCCGACATCTTCCATGTGTATTACAAACTTTGCCTTCAATAATTTCAAGCTTGATGGCCGGACTCCGTCCGTGGGTTGCAGGGTGGGAGACAAACTGCCGACCCATTTCCGTCAGTCAGCTACATGGATGCCAGTGGCCGAAAGCTGATCTGGCGCCTTTGTTCGAAGACCGTTGAGCTGCAGGTTACGTTGGGGCCGATACCGTGCACCAAAGGCTGCATCGTCTGGCAAGCTATAAATGGACTTTCGCCCAATGGACATGGCGTCTTTAGGTGCGCTGAAATTGGGGGTAGCTTCCATCTCGGAGAAGCCTGCATATACACTGAGAAGCCGTGTTCACTACTGGGAAGGCAGATATGGGATCGCTTCTATATGGTTCCGGGATATTCGGCGCCATTGCCTTGGCCGTCGGACTGTTCTTCAGCATCTTGGTTGCCATGGAGGTGGGCCGTTTGGTGTGGCAATGGCAAGTCAATGCTGGCCGGGAACCGGAGAGTAATGGGGTGGGTGCGGTCACAAGCGCCATTTATGCGCTGCTCGGTCTGCTTATCGCCTTCACGTTTTCGGGAGCGGCGAGCCGATTCGAGGGGAGGCGGACTCTGATCGTCCAGGAAGCTAACGACATTGGGACCGCGTACTTGCGCCTCGATCTGCTGCCCACACACGCTCGTGAAGAGCTTCGAGATACGTTTCGGCGATATTTGGATGCTCGACTCCAGGCGTATCGGGCCGTTCCCGATCGCGAGCGGGTTGCGCAAGCTCTCGCGGGCGCTAGTGAGCAGCGTGATCGCCTGTGGGAACGATCAGTCGAAGAGTCCGCCCGTGCCTCGACCACGGCGCCAACTATGCTGCTGCTGCCGGCACTCAATGCTGCATTCGATACGGCATCGACCCGGCTCGCGTCTACGATGGAACATCCACCTGGCGTGATCTACGCACTACTGCTCGCGCTGAGTTGGGTTGGGGCGCTCGTTGCCGGGTACGGAATGGCGAGACGGGGGCCACGCAACTGGCTCCATGCGTTGCTATTCGCGGTCACGCTGGCTGCGGCCCTCTATGTCATCGTCGATCTCGACTTTCCACGTCTAGGCCTGATCCGAGTCGACGAATTCGACCAGGTACTGCAAGAAGTTCGCGACAGCATGAAATGATGGACATTGCCGGGCACGTGCGGGCAGCTCCTAAACCTATTACTTCTCGAACTATTGGATGGCGTTGGCTCTTCAACGGCGTTGTAGGCGTGTCATCACGGCCTAGTCGCCTCTACGATCAGTAGTTCTGGTAGGCAGATTGGTCTCGGCCATTCAGTGTGCAAGCCGAATCGTCCTTTCTTGCCGGGCCTTGGAAGACCGGCTGGCCGCCGATATGCTCGGCAGTCTCACGACGACCCATCGCGAACGCGTACCCTTCACTGATCCGACTACCGGTACCTGACAAAAGGCGGTCGTCCGCAAGCTTCTCGTGCCGCTTCGCCTTCGAACAGAATGGATTTACCCCGCGCTTCCTCTATAACTAGTCCTCGGAGACGTGAAACCATACTCGGGCCGGCTTCAAGGGTCTTCCGTCGACCGAATTTCTCGGCTGGCTGACTGGCTTACCGGGATAAGTTGCCGCTGTATATGCAAGCGCCGCCGTCGCGTCCTCGAACGGGCAAGGCTCCCCGCTAGAACCATCGCTGTTGATCGGGGTCACAAACCACCGCCCGTTCAATCTCGTGATGACCAAGCGCGTAACCAGTGTCATAAGTGGAGGCCGCCGGCTACTTCGTCAGAACGCCCAAAGCGCCGCTCTTGCGCCAGGTCGGATTCACACCCGAAAATCCTGCGCAAACTCTTCATCGCCACGGGCCTCTAGTCTGCCTGTTCGGCACGCAGTCATGAACAGGCCGTAGTCGACCTCGTTTTGTTTAGCGTAGGCAAAGGCATACTCGACCAGCGCATCAGCAAGACGCTCGCCGCTGCCGATGTACGATGAAATCTCAATGGCCTTTCCACCCGCTTTCGCGTGGGCGCGGGCTAGCGCCCAGCCACACATGCGCGCATAACCTTTGAGGACGGTATTGCTCATGCGCTCCACTTCTGCCGACACCTTCATATCCCGCAACTGCCGGAAATAGAAGTGACGATTGGCGGGGCCCGTCGTCCACCCTAGAAACGAATCGCTCGCCGCCTGAAGCAGGCGCTGGCCAGCTACGACGCGCTCTCCCTGATGTGAGGGGCCGGCTGCGGGAAAATAGGTGGCAATGACGGAGGACCGCGCCTCTTTGACTTGCAGAAAAAGGGGATTGTCGTGGCAGTCGATGAACAGCATGACAAGGCAGAACGTACCCACACTGCCAACGCCGACCACCTTGAATGCGATGTCGTGAAGCTCATACTGTGAAATCAGCGCACGCCGGTCAAACGGTAGTGTTTGCACGTAGGCGTCAAAGGCTTTTGCGAGCTTCCCTTTCCATGCATCGGTGTCGGCCCATTTTTCGCTACCAAGCAAGGTGTTTGGGCCGCCAGGGTGGAACAGTGCCGGAGGCGCGTCTTGAATGGTCCAGCGGCCATCCTGCAAGGTCGCCATCTTGGCTAAAACGCTTTCGTTGGTCCGACTCGTCGCCTTTTTGCTCGTCTTTGCAATCAATTCGCGGCCTTCGTCGCTCACCGCACGGTCCATCATTCGGTCGAAGGTAATGACTTCGTGCCAGAGATCCAGTGAACTGGATTCCGAGTATTCGCACATTCTGTCGCTGTACTCCTGCACCGCAGTCGACACGCATTCGGCGATCGCTCCGCGGCCAACGCCCATATGATCGCCAGCGATGGCGAAACTTGCCACGAGGCGCTTCAGGTCCCATTCCCAGGGGCCAGGAGCGACTTCGTCGAAGTCGTTCAGATCGAAGACGAGTTGTCGTTCCGGGGTCGCAAAGCCGCCAAAGTTCGATAAATGTGCGTCCCCACAAATGGGAAGGATGATGCCGGTGTTGACGGTACCCGCGAGGTCGTGTGCCTGCAATACCGCACTGCCTCGAAAGAATGTGAAAGGCGAAACGGACATCCGGCCGTATCGGAGCGGTACCAGCGCCTCAACCCGCCCAGCGCTGTTAGCTTTCAGTAGTTCGATCGGATCACGCTTGGTGTCGCCGATATTTGCGTGCTGAGAGCGTCTGACGTGTTGTCTTGCCTGGCGCCCGAAGTCCTGCCGCGCGGAGGCATTCTGTGAACCGGTCATTTGGGTACCTCTCGTATTTGCCACAGCTAACTTATGCCGCCATCTTTTCAGTATGGTGGATTGACCACGACAAACTGCGAGCCCTGCGGCTGATACCAAGTGTTGCCACATTGCTGGTACACCATGCCGCCACAGTGGACCGACACGCACCCGGGCGGCACCGATCGCACCATCGACCCTATCACCGCCGAGGTCACAGCCACTGTCGCGGTGGCCGCTGAGGCCGTCGCGACGGGTGGTAGTCGTTGTCCCATCCGCCGTGGCAGCCGCCGCCACCTTCAACATGTCGCGCAAACTCTCCGGATCCGTGCAGCATCGGGCGGCTTGGCCCTCATACATGCTTGCAGCGGCGGGCCCTTGGCGGAAGTGAATATTTTCGGCTCTTGATCTAACTGAATTGGCGTTGGCATATAGGTCTTGCCCAACGCAAGGAGAGGACCCCGGCGTAGGTCGTCAGACCGGTAATTTTCACGTTGGCTGTGGTGGTCGACCGCCTGGATGCACTCCCTCACTCTTCCCGAGGTGCAATTCCATAAAACTCTTTAGACGAACAAGAAAAGATTCACTTCTGCCGTGTCAGATGTTGGGAGACCATCCGTTCACTTGGAGGGACTTCTTAGGGGGATAGCGATGAAGGCCGTACTCGTCTTGACTGGCGCGCTTGCCATGGGGTGGACATCATTGGGTTGGGCGCAAACTCAGCCGATAGGGGGCAAGCCAGCAACGGCGGCCACAAAGGCGGCAAACGCTGCCGTCCTGACCGAACTGCCTTTTAATGACAAGGCGGATTTCGAAGACGCGCAACGTGGTCTTGTTGCGAAGCCTGACAAGCTGACGATACGCAACGCCAAAGGCGACGTTGTCTGGGATCTCGAGGCATACAAACAATATATTAGTATCGACAAGCCGGCCCCCGACACAGTAAATCCGAGCCTGTGGCGAAACGCGCAACTAGTCATGCAGAACGGCCTGTTCAAGGTGTCGGATCGCATTTACCAGGTTCGGGGCTTCGACCTGTCCAACGTGACATTTGTGCAAGGTAACACAGGCTGGATTGTCCTCGACCCCCTTATCTCGGAAGAGACAGCGAAGGCAGCCTACGATTTCGTGACGCAGCATCTTGGCTCGAAGCCTGTCGTGGCTGTCGTGTATAGCCATTCACACATCGATCACTACGGTGGCGTGAGAGGCGTGGTGAACGAGGCCGATGTCAAATCGGGCAAGGTCAAGATCTTCGCGCCAGAGGGCTTCACCGAGCATGCGATTAGCGAAAACGTCATTGCCGGTAACGCCATGGGTCGTCGTGCCGTGTACATGTATGGTGCGCTCCTGCCTCGGAACGATCGTGGCGGGGTGAATGGCGGCCTGGGACAAACGGTCTCCACGGGTACGGCAGGGCTGATCGTTCCCACGGACATCATCGGCAAGACCGGCACCGAGGTCACCGTGGATGGCGTGAAAATGGTGTTCCAGATGACACCTGGCACCGAGGCACCAGCCGAGATGAATACGTACTTTCCGCAGTTCAAAGGCATGTGGATGGCCGAGAACACGACCAACACGATGCACAACATTCTGACACTGCGCGGAGCGCAGGTACGCGACGCACTGAAGTGGTCCAGCTACCTGAACGAAACCATCGATACATACGGCAAGGACGTCGATTTCAAGTTTCAGGCTCACCATTGGCCGATGTGGGGTAATGCCAAAATCATCGACTATTGGAAGAAGCAGCGCGATCTCTACAAGTACACCCACGACCAGTCGGTCAACTTGATGAACAAGGGCTACACGGGCGAAGAGATCTCGGAAATGATCAAGCTGCCGCCGGAGCTCGACAAGTTCTGGCCGAACCGAGGCTACTACGGCACGCTGCGCCACAATTCGAGAGCGGTGTATCAGCGGTACATGGGATGGTATGACGGTAATCCGTCGGACCTGAACAACCTGCCGCCCGAAATGGCAGCGAAGAAGTACGTCGAGTATATGGGCGGTGAAGCGGCCATCCTGAAACGTGCCAAGGCGGATTTCGACAAGGGCGATTATCGCTGGACCGCAGAGGCGCTCAAGCAGGTAGTGTTCGCCAATCCGAATAGCAAGGCGGGCAAAGACCTGCTTGCCGATTCCCTCGAGCAGCTCGGCTATCAGGCGGAAAGTGGTCCGTGGCGTTCCGTGTACCTGATGGGTGCATATGAACTGCGTAATGGCGTGCCCAAGGCCGGCGGCACCGATGTGGCAAGCCCGGACACCATCAAGGCGATGCCGCCCGAGATGCTGTTCGACTATCTTTCCGTGCGTCTGAATGGCCCGAAGGCTGCGGGCAAGAAGATCGCCCTGAACCTCGATTTCACCGACCTCAAGAAACAATATGGGCTGGCGGTCGAGAATGCGGTCCTGAACTACGGTAAGCCGTTGCCGCAGGCAGACGCCAAAATCACCTTGTCCAAGGCGACTCTCGATTCCATCCAGCTCAAGGAAACCACGATCGAAAATGCTATCGCAAAGGGCGACATGAAGGTGGAAGGCCGCCGCGAAGCACTTGGCGAGTTCCTCGGTCTGCTGGATTCCTTCCCGTTCTGGTTCAACATCGTGACGCCATGAAGACCAAATCGACTGTGCTAGCCGGTGTGCTCGTAGCGGGCGCGCTGGCCCTGGTCCCGGGCCAGGGAGCGGCATGTGGTTCCGACTTTGTTCTCGGTGACGAAGTTGGGGCCGCCCATCCGGCGTCGATCGGCGTCGCTTTTGCGATGAACGACGCGCTCTCCGGAGGTGCGCTGCCGCCTCCGGAGAATCTGACGGGTATGCAAGCCCGTTTGCGATCGGACGATGCGGCCCACATGCTGGGGCAGCGACTGACGTCGGTCAAATCAAAGCTGCCGCCTACCTCCCTGCTGCTTGTCGAAACACGGCTTTGGACACGATATGTCCCGGTCGGGCAACGCAAGGCTGATGTTCATGCCGACCACGATGCGGGCCCTGCCGAGGGGGACGTTGTAGTGGTCACGGGAGAGCAGGTACTCCGAGGCCTGCTGGAAGGACGGATCTCCTGGCAGCAGGCAGTGGATCATGGACTGGTCGTGGTGACGGGTGATCCGGCAAACCGGATGCGTGTGGCTTCGCTGCTTGCAGGTCGATTTGCGCAGCCACCCGGTGCTGCGCTTGCCAGCCACGAGCAACATGTTCGACGCTAGCCTGATCCCAGAGGCGAACCGCAACAAACGCTGGCAATGAGCGCGATTTCTCAAGGCACCGAATATCGCGGCATGGTGGAGGGGCTGGAATTTACCCTCATCCGCAACGACCTGCTGTTCTACAGCATTGTGCTGGCTACCGCTGGTCATCTGGGCATGGTCCACGGGGCGAATGCTGCCTGGTGGGCCTGACGAGCCCACGCTTGGCGACATTGGCATTCATGTGCGATGCCTGGTTCCCATCCCGCTGATGGTCGTGGGCGAAGCGCTTGCCCAGACGCTGGTGCCGCTGCGCCTGACTCCAGTTCGTACACACTGGTATTGTCAATCCAGACCTGGTGCCACGCTTCCGAGAGGTGATCCTGGGATGGGCAGCCACGCAATCGGTCCTCACTGTGGATTACCGTGTAGCGCGGTCAATTCGCACCGAGTTCACGACGGGCGCGACGCGAATAGTAGGCAAAGGTTGCCTCGAACCGTTTTTGGGTGCTCACCCAGCGCTGTGCCTCACGGCCCAGTTCCGGAGAAATCGGCTGAATCTCGCCGGCGGCCATTGCCAGTAGCTGAAGTCGGGCTGCCCGCTCGAACATGACGCCCAGAACACAGGCTTCCTCCACCGAAGCCCCGGCAACCAGCAGGCCGTGGTGCGAGAGCAGGATCGCCTTCTTGTGGCCGAGCGCTGTGGAGATGATCTCTCCCTCTTCATTGCCCACCGGAATGCCAGGCCACTTTTCGAGGAAAGCCGTCTGATCGTAGAGCACGCACGTGTCCATGTGCGAGATGGTCAGCGGCACTTCCAGCATCGCCAGCGCGGAGGCATGAGGCGCGTGGGAATGCACGATGCAGTTCAGGTCCGGGCGGGCGCGGTAGAGCCAGGAATGGAAGCGGTTGGCCGGGTTAGGCATGCCGCTGCCCGACAGGACTTCAAGGTCTTCGTTGACGAGCAGCAGATTGTCCGACGTGATTTCGTCGAAACCCAGGCCAAGGCGCTGGGTGTAGTACGTGCCGGGCGCTTCGGCACGTGCCGTGATTTGGCCCGAGAGCCCGGAGTCGTGCCCAAAAGCAAACAGGATTCGGCAGGTTTCCGCGACCGCTTCGCGCAGCGGCATCTTGTCAGCCCGGAGTTCGGTCTGCATCTTCTGGAGCGAGGCGGTAACAATCTCGCCCTTGCTCAGTTGCATCGTGTCAGCCATGGTGTGTCCTTTAGGGATGTGCGGGAGAGTGTTGGGAATGCGTGTGTTTATTTGGCTCGATCGCCTGCGCCGAGCAGCGCGGACCATCGTTGATCTTCTTGCTCGATCAGGGTGCGGAATTGTTCAGGTGTCGAGCCGAGTGGCTCTGTGCCTTGCGCCACCAACGTTGCCTTGAACTTCGGATTCGCGATTGTCGTGGCGACAGCGGCGTTGAGCTTTTTCACAATGGCCAGATCGAGCCCTGCTGGACCGATGAGGCCAGCGACCGAGCCTGACACCACGGTCGGGAAACCCAATTCGGCCGTCGACGGCACCTGGGGCGCGGTGGATAGTCGCCGCGGGTTTGCCACGGCCAGGGCGCGAAGTTTGCCTGAGGTCACGAACGGCATGACCTGAGGCGTCGCCTCGAAGGTCATGTTTACCTGTCCCGCGACCACATTGGTGACCGACTCCGCGCCGCTCTTGAATGGCACGTGAAGGAACTCGACCTTTGCCACGTCCTGCAGCACACGCATCCCCTGATAGGGCGAGCTGCCGACGCCAGCGGTGCCGACGCTGACGGCGTCCGGCTTGCGTTGGGCCAGCTTGATCATGTCGGGGAGAGTCTTTGCAGGAACGTCCGAATTCACCACCACCAGATGCGGTGTCGAGCCCACCAGCGAGATGTAGGTGAAGTCTTTTGCGCTGTCAAAGTTAACCTTGACATCGGTATGCGGGTTGACGGCCAGTATGCCGACCGTCGTAAACATCAGCGTGTACCCGTCCGGCCGGGCGCGCCGCACAAAGTCCGCCGCGATGTTGCCGCCCGCACCGGGACGGTTCTCCACGACGATCGATTGACCGAGTTGCTCGGCAAGCGCCTTGCCCGTGGCGCGGGCCACGAGGTCTGTGATGCCGCCCGCGCCAAACGGGACGACCAGCGTGATGGGTTTGTCTGGATACTCTGCCGCGTGAGCGACAAGGGGAAGGCTCGACAACAGTGCAGCAGATAGCGCGACCACGGGCAGGTCACGACAACGGGGGCGGCAGGGACTCACTTGCATTCTCCTAGGGGGCGCTTTTTTAAAGCAGGGATGGAAACAAGTGTGTCTATAATGACACCAAAGTGTCATGTGTGCAACTAAGTTGTCGGGGGCGCGTGGGGGCCGTACAATCGCGGGCCATGGAAGCGCCTGTGCAGGCGCATGAAAACTGCGGTTCTGGGATGACGAAAAAGCAAGAAGTGAGCGCGGAGCCTGCGGCAACCGGCATCGCCGAGCGCCTGGCAGAACTGAGGAAGTTGAACGGCCTGACGCTCGAGGATTTGGCGCAGCGCGCGTCGCTGACTAAGAGCTATCTATCCAAGCTCGAACGCGGGCTGTCGTCGCCGACGATCGGCACCGTGCTTAAGCTCGCTGAAGCGCTGTCGGTAACGGTCGATCAACTGATCTCCAAGGCATCGCGTGCCAAGGAGATCCTGCTCGTGAAAGCGGGCGACCGGATTCCGTTCAGTCCATCGGCTGAGCGGCAGGGATACACCTATGAGGCGATAGCGACAGAACGGCCGGACAAGGCCATGCAGCCGTTCATCATGCTGCCGCCATTCACACTGGCCGAAGACCAGCCGATGGCCAGCCACGCCGGCGAAGAGTTGATCTTCGTGGTATCCGGGCAAATGGAAGTGCTATTTGACGATCGCACCGTGCGGATGAGCGCCGGCGACTCGCTCTACTTCAATGCGTCCATCCCGCACAGATCGCGTTCGGTAGGAAAAGTCCAGGCGCAAGCGCTCGTCGTGGTCAGCGATCGCAAGAAGATCTGATTCCGTTGGTGTTGGAGCGCAGCGGGAGAACGAGGGCGGGAGATGCCTCCCGCCTAGTTGCTACCAGCGATGCTTGTACTGGCCGTCAGGGTAATGCCGGCGGCTGGCAGATGGCTCGTGTTGTCGCTGTTGCGCAGTAGCCGGCTGTAGAGCGGGTAGTAGTAGCGATTCAGAAGGTTCTGGATACCCACCGTGACGGGGTCCTTCTTCGTGACCTGGTAGCCGCTGATTAGGTCCAACGTCGTGTAGCTTGCGGCATCCCGCCGGCCGAAGCTGACCGAACTCGGGCAAATTGACGCCCTGGCTGAATGAGGCGTAGAACTCGTGGTTCTTGACCGGCTTGTAGGCGACGCCGATATTGCCAAGTACGGCACTGTAATCCACCGACCCGTCCTTGACCGTTGCGGGATTTGCCAGGCGGGACTGGGATAGCGGCACGAAGTCGTCAAAGCTCGCCCGTGCGTACTGGTAGCGAAGCCTGCCTTCGGTGGACCATTGCTCATTGAACTTGTGTTGAAGTTGTGCGAAGCCACCGAGGCTCCGCGTCGTGATTGGCGGCATATAAGTCAAGGTGCCGATTTTGTTGAAGACGCGGCCGCCACTGGCGTCGTACGCGGCAGCGTTGAAGATGTCGATGGGCATGTCGCTTCGTTCTTGCTCGAAGTCCATCCCCCAAATGACACGTGTGGTCTTGGCTGCCCCAATTGGCGTCTTGATGGTCAGTCGGCTACCAAGAACCTCAGAATTCTGGTGGCTTGGTCGACGTTACCGCCGCGCGGGCGGCAGAGGTCAAATGTTTGAGTAGGGATCACTATGCCTCCCGGGATGCGGACGCAGATGTCCTCGCTTCGTACACTTCTCGGCCTGGCTGCCCGTCCGCGCAGCAGTCAAATTCGACAGTGAGCCCCAGAAGCGTTCAAGAACGAAGAGCTTCGGCTGCTCCAACGGGTAGGGCAAATCGAAAAACGGTGTGTCCGTTGTCGGCGCGATTAACCCAAAGTCGTCCTTGATGGGCGTCGACAATCAGTTTGCAGATGCTCAAGCCCATGCCGAGCCCTTCTTCCTTTGTTGTGAAGAAGGGGTCGAAGATGCGGTCTATGGTCTGAAGGTCTGGTCCCATGCCTGCATCATGGACAGAGACCTGGACCCAATTGCCTTCGGAGGTCGAGCGAATGGTCATCGACCGCGCCTCCGAAGGCAAATCCGACATTGCCTCGATTCCGTTTACAAACAGGTTACCGAGCAATTGCTGAAGCTGGACGGCATCACCATCAAGAGACGGTAGGTTGGGCGCCAGCTCCAATGTGATTTGTACTTTCGATCGCGCGGCATCGTGCCGGAACAGTCGTACCGTTGTTTCGATCAGCTCATTCAGGTTGATGGGCGCTGTCTTGCCGGGATGCTTTTTCAGGAGAGACCGAATTCCTAAAATGACGGCACCAGCTCGATGGCCATCCAGAACCATGCGTTCCACAGATTCCAGGGCTTCGTCAACCCGAGGGCTCGGCCGGTTAAGCCAACGCATGGCAGCCGACCCATTTGCGACGATGGCGGTAAGCGGTTGATTGATCTCGTGAGCGATGGAACCGGTGAGGGCGCTGAGGGCGGAAATCTTGGCGACGTGTGCGAGCTCAGCCTTCGTTTTGGCGAGCGCTTCTTCGGTCTGCTTTCGGTGGGTGAGATCGAGGACAAACGTGACCCGCCGGTGGGCGCCTTCGCCAAGACGAGTTGCAGTGACCAAGGCGGGGGCTCTACTACCGTCTCGGCGGAAGAATTCGCGCTCGAACGGCGGGAGAATGCCACCGGATCGGAACAGGGCTTCCCGGCGGTCGATTGCCGGCTTCCAGTCATCGGGCGTTAGCGCGTCCAGGGACATCGGGAATGAACTTTCATGGCCGACATAGTCGAGAAAGCGAAGAAAAGCCTCATTTGCCTCGATGATCTTGCCGCCGCGCTCCCAAATCAGAATACCCAGAATGTTCGTGTTGAGGATCTCGCGAACCTGGAAAGGGATGTCCGTTGTTGTATGACGACGAGCATTCTGCAGCGCGGACGCACTGAGCGTGCAGAGGAAGCGCAACTCTGAGCGCTCGGCCGTTTCGAAGCGCTTGCCTCGCCTGACGAACATCACTCCAACGGTCTCGCCGCCAGCGCGCATCCGCGCGCAGAGCAAATGCTCTATCGTGTAGCCGGAGTTATGGGTGGCGTCGCTTTCAGCCTCAAACGCCAAAACGTCCGGGCCTTCTTCGTTTTGGAGAAGTTCCAGTGCTTCTGCGAGTGGAACACAAGGCGACTGGATGGAGAATCTCTCGTAGCCTTCTGCCGAAATGCTGTGTGCTTCCGGCAGAAAATCGTCTTGGCCCGGGGCGCAGACCAGTATGCCTGCGAGCTTCGCACGGAATCGGTTGAGCGCCAGAGACGGCGCACACTGGGAAATCCTCTCGGCTTCTGGCCCGGCAGCTAGCGCTTCTGTCCAAGCGATGGCTGTTTGCAGGTCTATATTGTCCATACTCGGGCTGGCCAAGGTCGAATCTTGAAGAGGCGCTGGCCAGAAGCAAATCGCCGACGCAAAAGCTGTCCTTTTGCCAGAACTCGTGGGCTCGCGTCTATCCGACCTAGGTGTTAATTCGGAGTGCATCGTTCGCGTCGCGACCACCGCCATAGTCGGTCAGGACAGGCTTTAACACCAAAGTCCAACCGGTCACGCGTCGTCCATGACCGAATTCGGGAAATCGAGGGCGCCCGAGGATTTCATCCGCGCGCTGGAGCCACGTGTGGTGGCGCGCGCGACCGACGTCAACGTGAGCAAGGTCTACGTGGCAGTGGGCCTCGGCGTGGCCATCGTCCGACGTTTGGCCGTGGATCCCGCGCGCGATACCGACCTCGCGATCATCGACGCGGGCGACGTGTTTCCGCCGTTATAGGCGCACTTCAGCCTGCGCGGAGACCATTTCATTCGGGGCCACGTGCGGGATTTCATCGAGACGGTCGGGCCGGGCGAGAGCGCGCTGCTGGAACCCGGGTGCCGTGGCGAGCAATGATGCCAATACCATCAGGCCGCCACCGAGCCATGCCCACACCGATAGCTGCTCGCCGAGCCACGCGTACGCGAACAGCGCACCGAAGGCGGGCTCGCCGCCCATCAGCAACGCTACGCGCGTCGGGCTGCTGCGCTTGACCGCAAAGTTCTGCGCGAAGAAGGCAAACAGGGTGCAGGCCAGCACGAGGTAGCCGATGCTAGCCCAGAATGCGCCATGCCCGGCGAGCGCGGGCAGCGGCTGCCACTGGGCGGGCATGAACACCACCGCGATGACGATGCTGCCGAGGGCCACCATGCCAGACTGGATCGCCGTGGCGGTGAGCGGTGCCAGCGTGGCATCGCGCATCACACGTTTGGTCACGCACATCATCAACGCGCGGAGCAGGGCGGCCAGCAGCATCAGCGCATCGCCCAGGGTGGGCGTCGACACGCCACCGCTGACCAGCGCGGCACCGGCCAGCGACAGCGCCACGGCCAGCCATTCTATGGGCAGGGGCCGCCGGCGAAGCAGCACCCATTCCACCAACGGCGTCAGCGCGACGCACAGGCTGATGAGGAACGCGGCATTCGAGGCGTGCGTCATCGATACCCCGAACGTTTCGGCCATCAAGATGCCGAGCAGCAGCACGCTGGAGCCCAGCGCGCCCGCCAGCGTGGACGCCTTGACCCCGCGCAAAGCGAACAACGACGGCGACAGCACAAGAAACGTGATGCCGAATCGCAGCGCGAGCAGGCCGAGCACCGGGTAGAACGCGAGCGCGATCTTGGCGACGCCGTAACTCGTCCCCCATACGACGGCCACGGCCAGCAGCATCAGGTCGGAAATCCACAGTAGACGGTTGGACATGGCAGGAGCGTATTGGCGTTGAACACGCTAGATTGTCGGGTATTGCGCGGAAAACTATAATCGGGTCCATCTGCACAGCTTTTATGTCGTGAATGCACAGATGAACCAGACCGAGCTGTTCGCCTTGTTGCCAGACATGGCCACGTTCTCCCGCGTCGTGGACGCCGGAAATTTCTCCGCGGCCGCGCGCCAGCTCGGCAGCACGCCATCGACGATCAGCCGGCAGATCAAGCGGCTGGAAGAAGCACTGGGCACGCGCCTGCTGGAACGTTCGACCCGCAGCGTGCGGCTGACCGATGCGGGCGCGCAGGTCTATCGACATTGCCGCGACATGGTGGGCGCGGCGTCCGGCGCAGTGGATGTCGCCGGCCAATTGATGAGCGCGCCGCAGGGAAGAGTGAGCATCAGCGCGCCGATCGGCTATGCGCAGGCGGTCATCCACCCGCTGATCGCCGGATTCCTGCGCGAATGGCCGGAAATCGACGTGCAACTGATCTTTACCGACCGCGAGGTCGATCCGTTACGCGACGACGTCGATATCGTAATCCGCCTGACCCGTTCACCACCGTTAGGTCTGGCGGCGCGGTCGCTGGGCAACGCGCGCTGGCTGCTATGCGCCTCACCGGCCTATCTGGCCGCCCGCGGCACACCCGCCACGCCGCACGACCTGACCCGCCACGAGTGCCTGTACCTCGGTGAAACCGTCGACGACAACCGCTGGACCTTCCACCGCAGCAGCGCGAGCCAGACGGTGCAAGTCCGAGGCCGTTACCTCGCCAATGACGTGGGCGCCCGCCTGGACGCCGCCGCACAGTCGATCGGAATCGCCGCCTTGCCCGAATTCGCTGTCGCGGATGGCTTGCAGCACGGCCAACTGGTTCAGGTGCTGGCAGACTGGGAATTCGAAGCACGGGCGTACATGGGGCCGGTCTGGCTGCTGTATCCGCCCAATCGCTTCCTGCCATCGCGGGTGCGCGTCATGATCGATCATTTGATTGAGTCTCTTACGGACCCCATACTTTAAAGGGCGGTTTCAAGTCTGAGATGCAACACCAGTTCGTAAATTTTTGATCTCTTCGGCATGGCTTCGGCGGGAGTCGCGAAGTTGAGAACCGCCCAAGGCCGATAGTTCAGCGGCTTTGCGACTCTGTTCAAGTATCCCTGCCATGCAGGCAACCCGGCGGCCAGGACGGTCGAGCCCCGGCAAATCATCCGAGTGCCCGCCAACTCCCATGCTCTTCTGATTCACGGCGAGCCGGCGTGAGAAGACCCAGTCCGGGGCGGCAGCAAGCGCCAGGAGTTCCTCCGCGATCCTGCAACGACGTCGTTTAGGTCTGAGCCATCTACGTATGCATACAGGGTATGTCGTTGCATGGCGATTTATTTGATTACGCGATCTCGGGATTGTGTGCCATCAAGGCAAGCATGTCGCCCGACGGTTCCTGGCCGGACTCAACCGGGTGGCCGCAGCGCTTCCGCGCCCGGCTCTGTCCGACCTTTATGTGTAGTCCGCCCGTTTGTTTGCCCATGTCACGCACCCCGACAACCGTGCCTTCCTGCGCCGCGCCTTCGACACGATCGACCACCAATGGCGACACCCGAATAAGTTACTAATAAGCCTCTTTTAGATTTATTTCACTTAATTTGATCGTTTCAGCGAATGCTGAAACACGCATTTCCAATGAAATACGGGCAGGATTTCATCCAATGTGGCACTTTCAACGAATGCTGAAAGACCCCGCTCCCATGAAAGAGGCAGAGAGCCGTGCTGTGGACGCACTGCGGAACTTGCTTTCGAAGGTCCCCATTGTGCAGGTAGAGGCTATCGAGCTCGAAGCGACGCAGGCCACCCGGCGCCCCGATTTGATTGCGCGACTGCTAGTCGACGGCCGCCAGCACCTGCTCGTTTGCGAGTACAAATCGAGCGGACAGCCTCGGCACGCGCGTCAGGCGCTGCTTCAACTGCGCGACTATCTCTCGCACTGAGCCCCCTTGGCGACGCCAGTTTTCATCGCGCCCTACATTTCGCCTGCCGTTCGGCAAATGTGCGAAGAGATGGAGGTGGGTTACCTCGACCTGGTTGGCAACGCTCGGATTAGCTTCGGCGGTGTCTTCATTGATCGCACGGTGTCAGATAAGCCAGCGGCCGAACAACGCGAACTGAAGTCCTTGTTCAAGCACAAGTCGGCGCAGGTGCTACGCACCATGTTGCGCGACGTCGGCCATGCATGGCGAGTTACCGAATTGTCCGATCTCTCCGGAGTAAGCGTCGGGCACGTTAGCAATGTGCGCACTGCGTTGATTGATCGGGAGTGGGCGCGTGCTACGGAAGAGGGTCTTGTTATCTCCGACCCCGACGCGATGCTCGATGCATGGCGGGATAGCTACGCCGCGCCGTCAGGAGAGAGGCTACGCTTTTATACGACGTTGCATGGCAGCGCGCTCGAAGGAGCGGCCCGTGAAGCGTTGGGCTCCGCGAGGGACGCCGGACGCGCCGCGTTCGCGTCCTTTTCTGCAGCGCAATGGCTTGCTCCGTACGCCCGAACCGGGATGCACTACTTCTTCGCCGACTATGCAGGACTGCGCAAGCTGCAAGCCGCGCTGAAACTCGAGCCTGCCACGAAGGGTGAGAACGTGGTCGTTACGATGCCGAAAGACATGGGATTGCTTGCCGACGTAGTGGAACCCGAGCTGGGCGCGATTTGTACTAGCCCAATCCAGACCTACCTAGACATCTCAATTGCGGGTGAACGAGGTGCCGAGGCGGCCGAGCACCTGCGGCAAGAAATACTCTCATGGCACAAATGACACCGCAGGAACCCCAATCGGCTGCTGAATACGAAGACCGTACGACCGCAGCCGTCAAGTCCGTGCTGATCGAGATCGGGCAGATCCTCGGCGGCTTCAAGGGTAAGTTCGCAGTCATAGGTGGCGCCTGCTGCTGGCCAATGAGGAAATGCCTCATGTGGGTACGCTCGACGTGGACCTCAGCCTGGATGCTGAGGCCCTTGGCGACGGCGAGTATGCGACCTTGATTGGAGCACTCAAAGGCCATGGATACGCTCAGCGCGAGGGTCTTCGCCGCTTCCAGTTGGTTCGCCAAGTTCCTGCTCAGGATGGTGGAGACGCAATCGATGTTGTGGTCGATTTTCTGATGCCACGGGACGCGGAAATCGTCAAGAACGATCCCCCACTAGTTAGCGACTTTGCGGTGCAGCGGGCCGATGGCGCCGACTTGGCGATGCGGTTCAACGAATTCGTTGCGGTCACAGGGACTATGCCAAATGGTGGAACTAACCGAGTGGAGATCGCGGTGTGTTCCATCCCTGCTCTGCTTGCAATGAAAGGCCATGCTTTGGCAGGCCGATATAAGCAGAAAGACGCTTACGATATCTATTATTGCGTGCGCCACTATCCCGGCGGGATTGAGGCACTGGCACAGCAATGTCGTACGTTGTTGGGGCATGCCAGCGGCGAGCGGGGTTTCCTGTACATCGCCGAAAAGTTCGACACCTTCGATGGCTATGGCCCAACCTGTGTGAGGCGATTCGTCGAAAACACTCATACACTTGGTGACCGCAGCCCCGAGCAGTGGCAGCAGGACGCATTCGGCCAGATCGACGCGCTGCTGCGCGCGATGGCGCTGCGGGGCTAGGAGCCCGATTCGTGAGTCAAGCACCCAGCGCAGCTGCCGGAATTCGACGGATAGCCAGGATAGCGCTTAGATCGTTGCGCCAGCCGTCTTTGCTTAAGAGGGCGTTAATTCGTCCGCTCAAGATACTGACCGACATCTACTGCATCGCGCTGCTCCTCACGCATGAACCTCTGTGCGTAGCGTTGATACACACCCGAGCGCAGGAACAATTCGAACAATTCGGCATCGATGTGCTGTTGCTTCGCAGCGCGCGCCATAATGTCAATAGACTCTGACAAGGTCTTCGCCTTCTTGTAGGGGCGATCCGCGGCTGTAAGCGCCTCGAAAATGTCAGCAATCGCCATCATTCTTGACAGCGGACTCATCTCCTCCCGGCGCAATTGCCGGGGGTATCCGGTGCCGTCCATCTTCTCGTGATGGTTGCCTGCGATCTCAGGCACCTGGCGAAGGTGTTTGGGAAACGGCAATCGGGACAGCATGACTTGCGTCTGCACGATGTGGTCTTCGATCTTGTAACGCTCCTCCTCGCATAGCGTGCCACGGGCGACCATGAGATTGTGCAACTCCCCACGCTGGTACAGACATACCGGGGCGTTTCTCCGGAATCCCCAAGGGTTGTCCGAAGGAATACGGTCAGCCGCGGATCGTGGAATCAAATGTTCCGGCTTGTCCGACAGCAGTGGCTCACGTACCGGCAATGCGGGAGCTGCATCGTGCCGCTTGCGGCCGAGTTCCTGCTGTGACACCCCGAGACAATCATCAAGCGTGCGTGTCCATGTGCGTGTCGCCACCTTCTTCAAACGCACCCTACGCGCTTCGTCCATCGATTCGCCGCCTTGGTTACATTCCGCCACGAAAGCAAAATCTTCATCCAGTTCGGATAGCGTTTGCTGCAGTTGCGTCTCTGCCGTCCTCGAGTCGTCGCCGGCAAGGATGCCACGCAGACAGTCGATCTCCGCTTCGCGTTTGAGCACCTCAAAACGCATGCGAACTTCATGAATCCTGTCATAGAGCGTCTCGAGCTTGGTCGCCTTGTCGATAATGAACTCGGGCGTGGTGACCTTGCCGCAATCATGCAGCCACGCCGCGACATGTAGGGCTTCCCATTCACCCTCTGTCATAGAGAACGACCGATATGGTCCGTCCTTGGCCTCGCATGCGGCTTCCGCCAGCATCTTGACGAGTTCGGGAACGCGGGCGCAATGACCTCCTGTATGCGGACTCTTGGCGTCGATCGCGTCAGCCAGTAGGCGGATGAACGCGTCAAACAACTCTCGCTGGGCGCGCGTCAACTCTCGCACTTCGATTGCGCCGGCAAAAAGGCTCGACAGGGTGGTCAAGAATGCCAGCTGGGATGCCTCCATCGGCGTCTCGCGCAGGATAAGAATCAGGCCTTGCAACTCCCGCTGGCGGTTAACAAGCGGAATCGCGACAGCGTGGCTTTCTCCTTCGTTCAACATCGCCAGCGGTGCAATGGCTTCGCAGTCGCCCTTGCGGAGATACCCGCATTGCGGCTGGCCGTGCCGCAGGGCGTCGCGCAGAAGTGGAGGCACCTGATCCCACTTTAGCTTCACTGGGTCGGACGGCACCGCTTCGCCCGATCGATTTTGCGCTGCCGCGACGACGAGATTCCTGTCATCGACCCGATAGAACACGCCTGCGGCGCCTCCGGCCTCGTTCAATGTCTTCTTCAGCAACACCGGTAGCAACTGCTCCAGACGCCCTTCCGCCGAGATAGCCTGAACGATCACCAGAAACCGGCGGATCGTCTGGCGCATTTGCTCCGTAGCCCGCACCAACGTGTTTATTTCTCTGATATGCGTGTGTACAGAAAGCGGATGGTCAAAATCGAACTTTCGGACAGCCGATAAATCATCGGCCAGCAAGCCTAGCGGCTTGGCAATGTGACGCGTCGCGATCCAGAGTACGGGCATCGAAAGAAGTACGATAGCGATGGTAATCGCCATGCCGATCACCGCCTGCCGTCTCGCGCTAGCCAGCAGTTCGTCTTCTGGTACTGCCGATAGCAGATAGAACGGCTTGCCGGCTCCAGCCAGGATCGTGCTTGTCGTGGCGTACCACTGCCGCCCGCCAGCCGACAGCATGGCGTGCCCCAGTGTGGGCGGGCCGCTTGAGCGCGGCGCCATCGCGGTGAGGACCGGGATACCGTAATCCGCCGGAGCCGCGAGGAGGCTGTCTCGCTGCGCGTCCGGCGCGATGGATGCTTCGGGCAGCTTCCGATCGATGCCGATCACCCGGCCATCGCTGTCGAGCAACGCTAGGACTGTGTTCGCCGTGGCTTTCTTTTTGGCAAGTAATTTGCCGAGCGCCTCGAAGTCGAAGTCCCCACCCACAACCGCCTGCCCGTCGGGCGTGCGGAACGCAATTGATTCGCCCGCCTCATGGTTGGCAAAGAATATATAAGGCTCCGTGCGCACCGGCGCATCGGCGGCAATGGCGTCTTGATACCACGTGCGCAATCGCGGATCGTAGCGCAGGGCATAATCGGTATCGTCCGCCGTCCAGATATTGACTAACTCGCTATCAAAGAAATCAATGCGTCCGTTCGGTGACCCGCCATTTCGATTGACGCTGCGTACTAGGTATGCCGCCGTGGAGGGAGCGTTGAAAAAGGTACGGTCCGTGGCGCTACGCAGCGGTCGAACGTAGAAAAATGCCCCGTCTGCATAGCCGATGAACAGGGCCTGCAAGATTGGCGCGCTTTCCAACGCTTCGCGGGCAAGGGCAAGACGCGCCATGCGTTCGTCGTGGTTACGCGCACTAGCGAGAGAACTGTGGCGAACCAGCCTGACCGCCGCTTCGGCGGGCGCCAACAGTTCATGAACTTCATCGAGCATGTCCGAACCAATCCGCCGCGTCGCATCAGAAGTCGCAGTTTCGAGCGCCGCCTTTGTCATCCAGTAGTTGACGCCGCAGGCAAGCACGCCGACCACCACGACGATCGACCCGAACAGCATCCACAGATAGACAGGCAGTGAGATGCCCTTGTTTGATCGCATACGATCCTTTCCGACGACTAACGAGCCGGTGTGAATCTGCGCAGTATGAAGACTTTGGGAACCATTCCTACGTTATCCACCGAACCGTCCGAAGCATTGTATGAAGAGACGGATGGTGCTCACTCTGAAACACGAAGGCATCGCGTTTAAACCACTGTATGGAGCGTTGGATGACTCCATTCTGCCCACGGCATGGCCTTCCCCGAGTACGTAGGGGTTCGGAACAATTTATACCGAATCGTTCCTGCGTGCGCTACCGAGTTCTCGCCTCAAGCTTCAGTCATATTGCAGTGCGCATAATCACATCCTGCCCCAATGGGGTCGGTGCTATTTTTCGCATTGGTCAATTGGCCGAAGGTCCAATGCGAACGGGAGATGAGTCTTCTATATCGCTGCAGACGGCTTGCTCGGCAAGTCAGCTCCCGATCCAAAATGACACGGCGCCCAGCGATAGGGTTTTCAGATACGCTCACGGAAATTGACGGCGGCGTCGCGCACAGTGAGTACTCAGATATAGCTTCGGTTTGCTCCGGCGTGGCCTTACGCGCGGTACGCAGGTACACATCCGAAGAGCAACCACATTTCTTCGCTCGCGAAAAAGAACGAGCAGGCTGCGTTCGGTTGTAACGGTGGTCCACCTGCGTTGCGCTATCTCACCCGGGCTTCCTACGCCGGTCCCGGCGCTGAACGCTTTGGCAACGAAGCACTGACCTCCTAATGACTTCTAAATTCTGAGGGTAGTCGGGCGTCGCATGCGCGCCGACGGCCACCGAGGCCCGACTCAGACCACTGTCGCGACGGAAGGCCGTCGGGGATGTCAACGCAGAACGACTGGACGGGCACGGCAGGCGCGGACGCTATGTCAGAAAAGGTGACAGTCACTTCCTTGCTCGACTTGACTCGGTCAGTCCCGGTCGCTACTGGAATCCAAAGGAAAGCGGGCACGCGATTTGCCCCAGATTAGGATGAGCCGGTGGCGAATGCCGCACTAGGCGTTAATCTGCGTCTTGAGATGCCGATAAATGAGTCGGCCGCGCGGTTGTCAGCGAGGTGACGCATTGCAATCTTTACATACGTACCGACAAAACTAGAAACTTTGCGAAGGTGACCGCGTTGCCAGATCCCATCAATAGCCGCACAGACGCGGGCGCGCAGCTATCGGGCGGGGCGCTGGAGCAGGTGTTGCGGCAATTCCCGGAGCCGCTCTTGCTGAAAAACGAGCAAGGCGTCTGGCGCTTCGTAAATCCGGCGATGTGCCAGTTGATGCGGCGCCCCGCGGAGGAATTGTTAGGCCGCAGCGATGAGGAGCTATTCGGACCGGCGCGTGCGGCGGCTTATCGCTCGGTGCACCAACGCGTCGTGGATAGCGGCGAGCCGCAGGAAGAGACCGAGGTGTTCCAGGTTGCCGACGGCGACGAACGTGTTCTGCGTACACGCAAGCGGCTGGTGCACATGACGGATGCCGGCGAGCCGGTGTTGTTGGTGTGGATCAGCGATATTACCGAAGCCCATCAGACGGAGCAGGCGCTCTCGGAAAGCGAAGCGCACTATCGCTGTGCCGTTGAACTGAATCCGCAGATACCTTGGACGGCCGACGCGGCTGGACGCATTACAGAAGCCGGACCGCGCTGGGCTGAACTGACCGGCATGCCCCTCAACGAGGCGCTGGGTGAGGGATGGATGCGCTGTGTACACCCTGATGACTTGTCGCGCCTGAGTCATTGGTGGGGCGAGTCCATCGCTACCCATCGGCCGGTGGACCAAGAGTATCGCGTGAGGATGCGCGAGGGTACCTATCGCTGGTTCCGCGCGCGTGCGGCAGCACGTATCGACGACGATGGAAAGGTCATTCGCTGGTACGGCACGCTTGAGGATGTGGACGACCGCAAATCCGCGAGTATCGCGCTGCAGGCCAGCGAACGCTTCGCGCGCAGCATACTTGAGAACAGCCCCGACTGTATCCGGGTGCTCGATCACGAAGGCCGGGTGCTATACATTAATGCGACTGCCGCGCGCGTATTCGACCTAAAGAACCCGGACGCCAAGATCGGTTGCTACTGGCCCGACTTCCTGCCGCACGAGTACAGGGACCTAGCCGAACGCGTACTGCATACCGCGCGTGGCGGACATACCGCCGAGTTCTCTCATTCGCGCGTGCGACCCGATGGCTCGACCCAGTGGCTCAAGAGCGTAGCCACCGGCGTGCCTGCTACCGACGATCTTCCAGCTCGCATCCTTATCATTTCGTCAGATGTTACCGAAGCCCGGCGGGCGCGGGAGGCTGCCAGTACGGCCCGTCGCCATACCGAAGCGCTGGCCGCAAGATTATCTGCAGTGCTGGAAAGCACCACCGACAGCGTGGTGCAGCTGGACCATAACTGGCGTTTGACATATTTCAACGGGAACGCCGGCAGGGCCATGGCCGGACGCCACCCAGCGCTGGGTCGCTCGGTTTGGGACATCTTCCCCGAGGAGCGGCATGGGGTATTCGCGGAACACTATCGCGCAGCGGTACGAACGCAACGACCCGTCGTGTTCGAGCACTTCTTGGAAATGCTGCAGGCCTGGTATGAGGTGCACGTGTATCCGACCGACGAAGGCCTGTCGGTGTTTTTCCGTGATATTTCCGAGCGCAAGCGTGCCGAGCAGCAGTTGCTCGCCAACCAAGAGGCGCTCGCGCACATGGCACGACATGATCCGCTCACTGGCATCGCCAACCGATTGTTATGGCGTGAGCGAATTGAGCAAACCATCGCGGCGGCCGCGCCGAGCAAGGCTGCGGCGTTGCTGTATATCGACCTTGATGGCTTCAAAGGGGTAAACGATGCCTTTGGCCACTACGCTGGCGACATGGTATTGCAACAGGTGGCCGGGCGGTTGTTGCAATGTGTGCGCGACCCCGAGGGTGTGGCGCGCATCGGCGGCGATGAATTTGTCGTGATCCAGGAGGAAATAGGTGATCGACAGGCCGTAGAAAACCTCGCCTGTCATCTTGTCGCGCAACTCTCGCGTCCGTTCCATCTCAAGGGGGAGCCTGTAACCTTGGGCGGTTGTATCGGCATCGCCATGATTCCCGAAGATGGCCGCAATGCCGACGAACTTCTGCAGGCGGCCGACGTGGCGCTTTACCAGGCGAAGGCTGAAGGGCCAGGTACCTGTCGCTTTTTCTCGATCGATGAGGGTGACCGCACTAAGGTGCGCATGGAACGCAAGCGTGCGCTGAACAATGCTTTGGCGGCAGGGCAGTTGGAGCTGCACTATCAGCCCATCTACGATCTACGCTCGGGCCA
The DNA here is from genome assembly GCF_022179805.1 of Cupriavidus pauculus. Taxonomy (GTDB): domain Bacteria; phylum Pseudomonadota; class Gammaproteobacteria; order Burkholderiales; family Burkholderiaceae; genus Cupriavidus; species Cupriavidus pauculus_E. The sequence goes on from NZ_BPUO01000009.1 coordinate 154,451, forward strand.
TCTGCGTAGCTTCGAAGCCCTTCTTCGATGGCGCCACCCCGCGCTTGGGCTGGTGTCGCCGGCGGAGTTCATCCCGCTTGCCGAAGAGACAGGCCTCATCGTGCCGATTGGCGAGTGGGCACTCAGCGAAGCGTGCCGGCAATTGGCGCGATGGCCCTCAAGCATCTGCGTGGGCGTCAACCTGTCGCCACTTCAGTTCAGGGGCCGAGCGCTACTCGATGCCGTGCGCCGCGCGGTGGAAGAGGCCGGCGTGCAAATCTCGAGGCTGGAACTCGAGATCACGGAGTCCGTCTTGCTGCGCAACGACTGCGAAAACTTGGAACTGCTCCGAGAGTTGCGCAGCATGGGGGCGCGCATCGCCATGGACGATTTCGGCACAGGCTTTTCGTCCCTGAGCTACTTGCGAAGCTTTCCGTTCGACAAGATTAAGCTTGACCGTGCATTCGTATCGGACCTCGCGACCAGCGCCGAGGCGCGGGCGATTCTCCATGCGGTACGCAGCCTCGGCGCCGCGTTCCGTGTACGCACAACGGCCGAAGGCATCGAGACGCCCGAGCAATTGGCGGTCGTGCGGGAGGAAGGCTACGACGAGGGGCAGGGGTATCTGCTGGGTCGGCCTCAGCGCACCGAGGACGCTTTCGCGCTGGCACACGGTCAGCATGATGCTGTCAAGACCCCAGACAAGCCCGGTAGCGACGAACTTTCATAGTTGTGGGCGCGCCGTCACGCACCATACGGGGAAGCGCCACCGGCATCGTCGAGGGGATCGTCCAGCCGAGACACACCATTATCGTGAGTTGGTCGTCTGTGACGAATAACCCAAATCGTCTATCGCAACCGCTCGGTATGCGGGATGCGGCGCGCTGCCTTTTGCACGCAGAATTTTGCGATGTCGAAGGTCACCCCCCGCACCCGTACAAGCACACCCGCACAAACACACCTATGCTTTAAGCAAATGTCCACGGGGCCGGTATATGTTTGACACACCGAGATTCTTCATTGCCCATGCATTGCGGCGCAGTGCGACGAGCGCGCTTGCCGTACTTATGGCTGTGGGCGTGGCGGGTTGTGAGGGGGTGCCGCGCGATACCACCGCGACCCCGCCCCCACCGCGCGAGTTATTCACTCCCAGCGATGAGCTTAATCCTCCGCCGAGCACGACGCGAGATCAACGGCCAGCCGTGCGTGCGCCGTAGCGTCGGCGACATCTGGCTACCATTCCACACAATCCCTGAAGAGGGCCGATCTTCTGTACCGGACAGCGGACGTGGGCATGCTCTGGGTCAATGCCCTCGCTGAACTGTCCCTCGGTGGCATCAAAGACTCGGGCTGTGGATCGGATGGCGGCCCTGGGCGCTTCAGGCATTTCTCAATGTGCGACCGGTTGCGATTTCCAACGTCTGAGGCGCATGGCGATTGCTATTAATAGCTCACCGAAAAAAGGAACCGATACGCGTACCTTGTCGCATGCGCCGCATCTGTCCCCAGCGCAATCGCGTGAATATCAACTCTACGCGGCATTGATGCCGCGTAGAGTATCACAAATCTGCATCAGTTGGATAGGTGCAAGCGCCTTGTTGTGGCGTTTCGTGAGCTGTTCCTTTGCTAAATTTGTGATATGCTATGCAGCATTAATGCTGCATAGCACGACGTTCTAATGATACCCCCAATGATTGGTCCGCAGCAGGGGTCAAAAATTTGGTATCGCTCCCATGAATCGTTCACGCCTTCAGATCGCGAAAGCAGATATCACCGAGTTTTTTGACAACCTGAGTTGTCCGGTCCTGAAGATGGCACACATTAGAGCCATCCTGTCGAAGCAAAGGCGCTATTGGCGGTTGGCACAACGTACATCGGCGAGCGACCTTATTGAGTTCTTGCGACAACAAGGCAAGCTTAACCAAGTCGAGTTTCCGTTCCCGCAGCGTGCTGAGACGCTGTACCTCTGGGGTGAGGTCGATCTCTATACCAGCCTGTTGGGGCTACGCCAGGGGTCGTACTTTAGTCACTACACCGCCATGCGCTTGCAGGGGCTCACCGAACAGACGCCGACGACGATATATCTGACCGATGAGCGTAGTGCTGGTGTGCCACGGGCGCCGGTAAAGCTCACCCAACTCGATATCGACCACGCATTTGCCCAGCCGCCGCGCACGTCGCGTAATGCGGTCGTGTATGAAGAGCGGAAGCTATGCCTGCTGAACGGCGGTTACACCGGTTACTTGGGTGTTGTGACACAGCGAGTCAACGGCGACACCGGCTTGGACGTCGAAGTGCGCCTGACCAACGTAGAGCGCACGCTGATCGATATCACGGTAAGACCGTTCTATGCAGGGGGAATCTATGAGGTGGTAAAGGCTTTTGAATTGGCGAAGCAGGTGGTGTCCGTCAACAAATTGGTAGCCACCCTGCGTAAGTTGGACTTCGCCTATCCTTACCATCAGGCAATTGGCTATTACCTCGAACGCGCAGGGTACAGACCCTCGCAATTGGATTTAGTACGGCGTTTGCCCTTGGAGCATGACTTCTATCTTGCGCATGCCATGGGAGGCACAACCCGCTACGTAAGTGACTGGCGTCTATTTGTCCCAGATAGTTTTTAATTGCTCGGTTAGTCCGACAACATAGTTGAAGTAGTGTCGGAAATCCTTGAGATCAAATCCGGCGGCGACGGTGTCCTTCACACGATCAGCTCCCCTCACATGAAAGTCGTAGGTGTGCCGAATCCTGCCTAGCAAGTTGAGCGGGACCTTCTTGACCGCGAACATGGAGCGCAAGATCTGCTGGTTGCGATCTCGCAGGAGAGGAATGCCGAGCCCATCCACCAGAACATGGATGTCGACGAAATCCTTAGCTCGCTCGGTGCCCGGGCGGGCGCGCCTAATGATGGACCCATATTCCGGCATCTGTTGACAAATTGCCCGCAATTTTTCCATAACGATCATCGCTGGCGAGTACACATAGATGACAGTCCCATCGACATCATGCAACTGTTTATCTTCCACGAACTCGAAACGACTGATGTCGATGAGAAATCTAGTTCCTTGTCCAAGATTGATGGCCCACTTTCGCAAATCATCGACGTTTCTGTGGTGCTTGGCGTATTTATCCGCCGTGACAAGCTTGAACTCGACACCATAGCCTCCCCAGAAATGTTTCATTTCTTTGCTGATGGCGTGGGGCTTCTCAATCATCCTGTAGTCAAATACGTGAAAGCCACCTTCCTGGAAAGTTGAGGTAAGGGTCTTCTCTATTCTTTCCCGTACTGCATCCGTGCCTTCACCGAAGTCATGCTGCATCGAAAAATCTAGATCGACGGACGCCCGGGCACTGACGCGATGAACCAGTGCCATAGCATTTCCCCCCTTGAGCACGAGTTGGTCCAGCAGCTCATCATCCGAAAACATCGCTTGGATAGCCAGCAGTTTTATGCGTTCGAGAAGCGTGGTGCCCTGCTGCATAGCGGAGCTCATATGAGACCACATCCAGGAATGAAGCTGAAGACCATAGCATCTGTAAGCTGTCTACGACAGTCAGGACGACCAGATCGCTTAACCAAAGTCAAACGAGTCGCGGTTGACAGCCAAACCGATCGTCCGCTTGCTTGGTATCTTTGAATGATGGGGACATTCCGCAAAGGGCAAGCGGCTGATGACCAGATACACGATGAGAGGCTGCTGTCCGTTGCATCTGAACTGGACCGCGTGCATGCGCTTGTTGTGCCGAAGCAGTTCCGGGCCGCGGTAGATTCGGCTGCCCGCGAAAAATCCCCGATGCACAACTGAAATGGCAGAACTGCCAATCTTCACGTTGTCTCCGCGCTCGTTTTTAGAGGTTTGTTGTGGATCAAATCCAAGATGAGCCTTGTAGGAACACGATGAAAGCGGATTGGCGAGTGGCGAGTTCATCGAGACCTCATCGCGATGCCAGCGGCGAGTCCTCTTCAATCCACAATGGGTCGATGCGTTTTGTGTGTCGGTGCGTCCCTGTCACGACGGCATCGGCGCGTTACCCCCCTCCGCAACAAGGCAGCAACATTTGGGAAACGTGCCCATGTTGAAACTCATTTTCCGCCCTCTACGCCGCCTCAAGCAGCGTTTCGGTGCGCGACTCTATCCACAACCAGAGCAGTATGCCGTACGTGCTTTGCCGAATCCCATTGCGCGACTTGTGACGCGACATCGCAAGCGTGGCGCGAAGGAGATGCAGCGACAACTTGCGCTTGGCGTCACTGAATACCGGTGGAAAACTAGGCTGGATAATTGCGTCTGCAGGCTATGCATGGCCAACGAGGGCAAAGTATTTCGCTGGGATGCCCCGCCGATCACTGGACATCCGGGTTCTTGCTTGCGATGCGACAACGGTTACTGCCGGTGTCGGGCTGAAGCTCTCTGACTGGGGGCGACGAACCATACCTCGCGAATGCGCCCTCGACCGCAGCCGAGGCAGGATCCACGGCCTACCGCCGGGCTTTCGTTGCATCGTCATGAATCCACCCAGTTAGCACCGGAAACGCTGCTGCAAAGCTCGCTGGCATTTGCACCACGCACTTGCACTCGTAGTCGAAGAACACAAACAGCACCCCATACCTCGCAGAAAGAGGTCAAAAGAGTTAAGTCAAGCACCGTGGCCATTGCGCCTGACAGGACGATGACTGGACGAGTGGCCGGATCTTCATCGACCTGCATCGCTCATCGTTACGCAATGGAAAGGACGCGCTGCTGATTGATCGTGATGCCGCCCTACGCGGAGCTTAATTTCGCGACTATCCCAGTCATACTGTGTCGGGAAGCGACGTGTTGCCACCGGCCCAAAGGCGCCACTCGGGAGTGGCCGCCGCTCCGCGCAACGGCCGCGGGGATGCACTTGGCTTGCCGCGCGGTACCGAACGTCACGGTCTTGCAAGTCGTACGGCGGCACGCTTGCGAAGGGGCGGCGCTATACTTCGCGGCGATGCGTGCAGCGCATCCCACGCAATCACTGAACCCGCATCGCGAGAACCTGCCCCATGACCGACTCCACCGCCCTGACGCCCGACGAACTCCAGGAGCTTGATGATCTTCTGGACGACCTGCGCCAGCGCGCTGAAGAAATCCCGCAATGGGAGTTCTGCGACGGCTTTCTCACGGCGCTGGTCTGCACGCGCCGACGCATCCCCGCGTCCGACTACCTGCCCATGTTGCTGGGCGACGGCGCGGCGCTCGATGTGGCCGAGGGTAGCCCGCTGCCCTTGCTGCCCGCGTTCCATGAAGCGGCCCAGCAGGCCCGCTTCATGGAGCTGTGGCAGCGCAGATGGAACGAGGTGGAGCACCAACTCGACCAGCCCGTGCAGACGCTGGAGGACGAACATACCTTCCATCCCGAGGCCATGGACATGCGCGGCGCCATCTTGAGCCTGCCCCAGGAAGAGCGCGCCGAGATGGACGGGCGGGAAATCCCGTCGTTTGGCCAGGTGTGGGCGCTGGGCTTCATGTTCGTGGTGGAGAATTGGCCCGAGGAATGGACCGCCCCGCGCGACAAGGAGGCTGCCCAGTGGCTAGACGACGCGCTCAACGGCATCGTCGCCCTGACCGAGGACGACACCGGCCAGCCCGAGATCTGCATGTACAGCGAGGATGGCCCGCCCAGCATCAGCCAGGCACGCGTGGAAACCTTCGCCGAGGCGATCTGGGCTGTCTACGACCTCCGCCAGATCTGGAAGAGCATGGGCCCGCGCGTGGAGGCCCTGGTGAAGGGCGACCAGCCCGGCCGCAACGACCCGTGCCCTTGCGGCAGCGGCAAGAAGTTCAAGAAGTGCCACGGGGGATAAGGGGAAAGCGCTTTTTGGCAGTTTTAGCTGCATCTACCTTGTTTTTTGGCTGGGCGGGCTGGCGTGCCATCGCTGTGATAAGACACGCGTCACTCTCAGCGGGCTAGGACAGGTCGTGGGCCGACTACCGGACAACACGCCGACGCGATCATTGCTATCAGAAAGCTGCACTAGGCGCATAACCGGAGCATTTCTTCCCGTGCCCGAAGGTGCCTCGAGCGGCTACATGGCGCCTCGCAAATCAGCCATCAAGGCACGCCCGTAACGTACGCGCGTGACGGCCCGCTTCGTTCGCATCGCTGATGTTTGCAAAACCCATCACTAGACCACGCGGCGTGTCCCGCATACGGCCGTGCGCATACCAGATCGAAAGCGGCAACACTGCAAGTCCCGCCTGTCGAGCACGCGATGCAATGGCGACATCGTCGATCGGACCATAGGCTGTCTCGGCGAATTGCACCGCGAACTGGATTCCGCCGGACGGCAGCTCAACGGTCAGGTGCTCGCCGAACGTCTGCTTCAAGGCCTGGGCAATCAACAGGCGTCGCTGTCCGTACAACGTGCGCATCCGCTTCACATGCCGCGCAAAATGCCCCTGTTCAATGAAGTCTGCCAGCGCCGCCTGAAACAGCGTTGGCGCACCGGCATTCATGCTGCAGGCCACCCGTGCAACGCGCTCGACCGCGCGCTCCGGCACCACTGTGTAGGCAAGCCGTAGACCGGGGAACATCACCTTGCTGAAGGTGCCGCAATATAAAACGTGATCATGCCGGTCGAGGCTCTTCAAGGCCGGTAAGGGTCGGCCAAGGTAGCGGAACTCGCTGTCGTAATCGTCTTCGATAATCCAGCGAGACGCCGCCTCTGCCCACGTCAGCAATGCCATGCGCCTTGCAAGCGACAGTGTATTCCCCAAGGGACTTTGATGCGATGGCGTGACGATCGCGAAGCGCGCCTCAGGTTCGCGTTCGATGCCTTGATCGACATCGATGCCCTCTTCATCGACGGGCACTGGGACTAGCTGCACGCCGGTCTCGGCCAGGAAGCTGCGCGCAAGCAGATAGCCGGGGTCCTCGAACCAGATCCGATCGCCGGGGCTCGCGAGACTGCGCAACACCAGTTCAAGCGTCGCACGGTAGCCACTGGTAATGAATACCTGATCGGGCAGACATGTGACGCCCCGCGACAGACCAAGATAGGTCGCGATATGTTCCCGTAGCGGCAGGTAACCCGCCGGATCCGGGTAGGCAAGCAGCGTGTGGTCGCCGCTACGCGCATGCCGCGAAACGAGCCGGCTCCATATCTTGCGCGGAAATGCGTCAAGCGCCGGCAGTCCTGGCTGCAAGGGTTGCGGCTGGCCGCTCAGGGCGACGGCGATCGCCGGCTGGCGAGCCGTCGTCGTGCGCCTGGGGGATGCTGGCGTCTTTGCTGCTCCCGCACCCTCTGCGGCCGGCGCGTCATCTGCATCCTGTTCACGGCCGCCATCAGGTGCCTCTTGCCTCAGGGACGCCGATAGCGAAGGCGCTACAAAGGTGCCGGCAGCGCCACGCATCTGCAGGTAGCCCTCGTCGACAAGGATTGAGTAGGCCAGCTCAACGGTGCCTCGCGCCGTATTCAGTTGCGTGGCCAGGCCGCGTAACGCCGGGACCCGGTCACCCGGACGGAGATGTCCCGCCGCGATCGCCGTCCTGAAGCGCTCGCAAATCTGCAGATAGATCGGCAGCGGCTTCTGGCGGTCAATCCTAATGGCCAACGCGGGCTTGCGTAACGTCATGACAGTCTCACTGGCAAATACGGGGCAAAAATCAACTTGGACTAGTCGAATGGTCAATTCTTGACCCTTATCTATAGGGCATGATTGTTCCACAATGATTCAAGCAATGCGACGGTGACGGGCACCTTAGTGATCCCCCCTGCCAGGTGCGCAGCGCCTTCCCTACCCTGATATGGAGAATCTGTCATGAAGATCGTTGTAATCGGTGGTTCCGGCTTGATCGGCACCCGTCTTGTCACGCTGCTCAAGGATGCAGGTCATACGGCTGTCGCCGCATCGCCGCGTACAGGTGTCAACACGGTGACGGGCGAAGGCCTGAACCATGCACTGAGGAATGCGGATGTCGTCGTCGATGTGACGAATGCGCCATCTTGGGAGCCGCAAGCGGTGCTCGACTTCTTCAGCACCTCGGCACGCAATCTTGGCAAGGCCGAGGTGGCCGCGGGCGTGCGCCATCACGTCGCGCTGTCGATCGTTGGTACCGACCGCATGCCAGACAACGCGTATTTCACGGCCAAGGTTGCACAGGAAGCGCTGATCGACGCGGCCGGTGTGCCATACACGATCGTGCGCGCCACGCAGTTCATGGAATTCATCGGCGGTATTGCGGATTACGGCACGGATGGCGCCACTGTGCGCGTCGGTGACGGGATGTTCCAGCCGATCTCTGCGGATGACGTTGCGGAGGCGCTTGCGCAGGTCGCACTGGGCGTACCGCTAAATGGCACCGTCGACATCGCCGGACCGGACCGCGCGCCCTTCGCGGAAATCGTTTCGCGCTATCTAAAGTCGGTGGGCGACGCGCGCACTGTCGTGACGGATCGCGACGCGCGCTATTACGGCGGCCATGTCGAGGAACTGTCGCTGGTGCCGCAGGGCGACGCTCGAATAGGCCGCACCAGTCTTGACCAGTGGCTGGCGCGCGTTCATGTGAATTAAGCCATATACCCGGCGCTTCGCTTGCGGCTCGATATCGACCGCGAGCCATACATCTGCATCTACTTGAGACACGACATGAAGCTTCTCATCGCCACGTTGATCCTCGCCGCGCTGCCCTTGCAGGCAACCCTCGCCCAAGACCATTCCGGCCATCAGGCAACTGTGCCAGTGCAAGGACTGGCGACCACCTCCTCGGGCGTCAAAGTCACGCTCGTGTACCAGCAGGAAATCCCCAACATGCCGGGGAAGAGTGTCAAGGGCGTACTGGTGGAGTATGATCCGGGCGCCGTCAACGCCGCGCATACACACGCAAAGTCAGCAATGATTTATGCAACCGTGCTGGAAGGCGCCGTTCTGAACCAACTTAACGGCGGACCACTTCGCACATTCTCAAAGGGGCAAGACTTCACCGAAATGCCTGGGGATCGGCACGACGTTAGCGCCAACGCGAGCAAGACGGAGCCCGCCAAGCTGCTTGCGGTGTTCGTCGTGGACACGAATGAGACCGTGCTAACCACTCCATTGAAGCGTTAAGGCAGTCTGCGTAGGCACGCGCGGGAACGCAGGCAGTCGCATTGCTGCAGGCGGATACTCACGCTTCCAAATCGGTGTTGATTTGCACTGAGAACCGACCCAGCGGGGGTGCGGACGTTGGGTCGGTTCTCAACACCTCCGGAGAATAGCCAAACCACGATAGTGCTCCTAACCAGCCCTTGGTCGGCCGATCAGCGAGCGGTACGTGCCATGAGGGCGCACGGCCCCGCGCCAGCAGGCGCGGGAGCCGGGCAAGCTCCCCGCCCTTACCAGCGATAGCGGAAGCCAAACTTCGCGCCAATCGCGTTGCTGTCGCCGAAGTTCTGCAAGCTCGTGCGCGCCAGCAGTTCTCCGTAGACCGTGTACCGGTCATCGTTCCAGTTCAACGATGCACCGATACCGAGGCCAGCCCACAGCGCCTGTTCCTTGCTGACCACGCTGATGTCGGCCACACGTGCTGACGTGCCGTGCAGGAAGTCGTAGTACAGGTTCGTGATGCCGTAGATGTGCGAGCGCTGCGTCTTGCCGTTGGCCGCCATCCACCTGGTCTCATGGTCCAGCGACACGCCCAGGCGCGAAACCAGGCTGTTGCCGTTGTCGCGCGACACGTTAGTGCCGTACTGGTCGGTGAACGCATCGAAGCGCACCTGCGACCAGGCCAGTTGGGCCTGCGGCGTGATCGACCAGTTGCCGCCCAGCGCGAGCTGGTGGCCGGCTTCCACGCTGGTGGCCACGCCGCTGCCCCGATTGCCGTTGGCCAGCTTGGTGGCCAGCGTCGACGAACGGATATCGGTGTCGTACCAGGTCAGCGTCGCGCGGGCATCGACATACGAGCCATTGTTGCCATACCACGTAGCCGTACCACCAAAGCCGTAGCCGGTAGCGTCGACCGAGCCGTTGCCGAACATCGACGACACGCTGGAGTTGGCAATGCCGTAGTGGAAGGTCGGCCCCACCACCAGCGTGCCGGACTGGTTCTGGATGACCGGTGCATCGACACCGCCCTCGAACTTCCACATGCGCACGTTGTAGCTGGCGCTGGTGGTGCTGGTGGACGGATCGATATGGGTGTTCGACCCTTCCACGCGCGCCCAGGCACCACGGCCGATGATCGGCTTGCCGGCTTCCTGCTCGGCCTGCACCGAGGCGTTGGGCGACCACGAACGGTTGCCCACGCGCTGCTGCAGCGTGCCCAGTTCGTTGAAGCGTTGCAGCACACTGGAATAGGCTTCATACAGGGGGACCGTCGGGGCCAGCAGCGGGCCGGAAGCCGCCGCCGCTGCCGTGCCGACCGAAGCGGGGTCGAGCAGCGTCGAACGCAGATACCAGTCACCGTCCGTTGGCGTGGACGCGCCGTTCTTGTACAGGCGGTACGCATATGCGCCACCGACCACTGCCTGCTGACCCTGGAACGTATAGTCACCGGCCAGCGTGAAGGTGCCGTTCGACGCGCCCTGCACGTCGATGACCTTGATGCCTTCCGAGGTGAGTGCCCCGGTGCCGCCAACGTTGACCACCCGGAGCTGGCTAGTGCCCGAGGTGTCGCCGCTCACCAATAGGCGTCCCGTGGCCGAGCTATCACCGCCGAGTGCCGTGTTCACCCGCACCGTACCGCCATTGCCGATGTAGTTGCCCGCAATCGTCAGCACGCCAGAACCGCCGCCCGGCGTCACGGTGCCGGTGTTGGTGACGTTGCCAAAGATCGTGCCAGAGCCGGACAGCGTACCTGCCGCATTGACCGCCACCGGGCTGGTGATGGAGCCATCGATGGCCAGCGTGCCGAGGTTGACGGTGGTCGGCCCCGTGTACGTCTGGGCGGTGTTGAATACCGTGGTGCCCGTGCCGTTCTGCGCTACGCCGCCAGCGCCCGAGACGAGGTTGCTGAAGGTGTAGGTGTCAGACCGATTGAACGCCAGCGTGGCGCCATCGTTGACCACGACATTGCTGGTCAGGCTTCCGCTGGTGCCGCCGTTGCCAATCTGCAGCGTGCCCTGGTCAACCGTCCACGGCGCGGTGACCGTGCCGGTGCCGATCAGCGCCCAGGTGCTGGTGCCGGTTTTCGTAAAGGTATCGAAGAAGCGGTACTGGGCGGTATCGCCAATGGTCGAGATGTCGAACACGGCATTCGTGGCGCCGCCAAGGCGGAAGGCGTCGCTGGTGCCGGCGCCGGCGACGACGTTGCCGACGATGTTTGAGCCGGCCTGCAATTCCAGCGTACTGATACCGCTTGTGCCGAATTCGATGGCGTTCGCATTGCCGCTGCCGGCGCGAATGGTGCCGGAGTTTACGACCGTCAGCGTTGTGCCAGGGGCCAGAGCGTAGATGGCAACGTTCCCTGCGCCGCCCTCGATCAGTCCGGAGTTCTCGATGGTATTTGTGCCGCCGCCCACTCGAATTCCGCGGCCACCGCCTGCGCCTCCGCTCAAGTCGGCCCCGCCGCGAATCGTGCCTTGGTTGATTACACTGCCGGCGGTGCTGGTGTTCATCGTCACCCCCGCGCCGGCCATGCCGCCAGAAGCATCGCCGCCAACGATCAGGCCGGTGGCCGAATTGACGAGCGACGTCCCGACCGCCAGCGACACGCCGGTGCTGAATCCATTATTGGCGGCGGTAAAGCCTACCCCGCCGCCACCGCCCTTGATCGCCCCGTTGTTGATGATCATTGCGCCGGCACCGGCGGCGGAAACACCCGTACCGCCGCCTGCGCCGGTTGTCGATGCGGCGCCCCCCGTAATCGACCCGTTGTTGATGACGGTAGCGCCAGCGGCAGCGGCAAGGGAAACCCCCGTACCGCCGAGCATGCCGGCCCCCGATGCGTCGCCCCCTTTGATCGAACCGTTGTTGGTGAGCGTCAGGGCGGCACCGCTCACGAAAACACCCGCGCCGCCGGCAAAGGCTCCCGACGAGTCCCCGCCGGTGACCGTGCCGTTAACGGTGACCTGTGCGCTGGGACCTAGCAGCGTCAGCCCAGTGCCACCCTGGCCGGCTGAGCCCCCCAGGTAATTCCCATTGAATGTCCGGGGCGATGCCGCACTGAATGTGAACCCGGCAGCGCCCGAGTTTCGAATCAACGAAAACCCCTGCGTATCGAAGCTGACCGGCTTAACGGGCGAATTAAACGTCGAGGTGGAGGGCGTGGTGATCGTGATGTCGGCGATGAAGCGGATTGTGGCCGTCGGATCGCCATCGGTCATGGCAGCCCCGAGTGCCGCGCGAAGTTCGGCCTCGGTGCCGACTAGATATTCGGCCCCCGATGCACCCACCGGAAACAGCAGCGCGACGGCCAAGGTTATAGAGGACGTTTGCGGCGCGCGCGCGCGTACCTGCCGCATTCCACGACAAAAATTCGACTGCATTGAACTACCCCATTCCGTTTGTTTTATTTTGGATACAAAGTGATGCGGGGCAGATGGTAGATCACTTTGCGACCCGTTGCTTCATCAACAGATAACGTCCTGTCGCGAGCCAGCGACGTATCGCCCACGTATTGCCAACGTCACGAGAACGTATTAAAGGTGGAGTTCTAAACGTGAATTCTGACAGGCAGAATTCACGTCCCGCGGGCAATGTGCAGCGCCCAAATGAGGCCGCCACAGGTGGCCGAGGCACGTCCAGCGCAGGCTTGCGGGATGCGGCGTTGGGAGTGCGCACGTGCCGCGGGCGTATGGAGCGGAGTGGGCTCTATTTCCATAGCCAGCGAGACGGATGGCTGGTGGGTCCGCTTTACCGCCATTCGACACGGCCGCGCCAAATGACAAAGAAGGGTCCTAACAGAGGAGGGTCGCTCTGGCGCCAGCGGCCTGCGGAGGTAGCCCGAGTGCCAACTACGGCTAAAGAACCTTGGGGCGGCGGTAGCGCCAATCGTGCCGGATCGGCGTCAATATGATCATTCTCCACGTAACCGAACTTGGCTGGTACGCGGTTGTGCCAATGATCCAGACGATCAATGTGCCCATGGCTGTGTCGCGCTGACGGTAAAGGCGCAACCTAGTCTCCCCGCATGACGGCATATGGCCATTCAGCGCGGGCCCGTATTCCCCCGCGCGCAATATCCATCGACCATGGGATGGGCACCAGTGGGGCCGATGACAATTTTCAAAACCGGCAGAAGCGGTCGTTGGCGGTCTCTCACGACCGTTGCGCTAGGCACTGGCCTTCTCCAGCGCGACAGCGCTCGATTTTCATATTCGTTGCTTGGGCTCCTGATCTCGAGATTCGAATTCCTCAAGACGGCAGGATCCGCATGGTCGCAACGCATTGTTGAATGGATCGGAAGCGTTCTTGGCCTTGATGAGCAGTGTGCGCAAAGCCTTGATGGGCTGAATGGGATGGATGTAAGCGGACTGAGACGCAGGGTGGTAAGGTGCGGGCACCAGCGATTTCACGGGTCCGAGGCGTCACGGCCGGAGGAGACACTCGCTTGGCCACGATAAATGTCACTAGATATGATGAAGATTCGATACACCCTGTTCGCAGCCTTGGTTGGCCTCACTTGCATGGCCGGCACCGTATTGGCCGTGGAGGATCGTATGCCACCGATTCCCGCCGAAAAGCTTACCGACGCGCAGAAGAGGTCGATTGAGCTGCTTTCCGAAGGCACGCCCGCAGGCGGCGCGCCCAGGAATGTCAGTGCCGGTCCATGGGTGCCGCTGATGCGCAGCCCCGAGTTGCTGAATCGATTGCAGCGAATGGGCGCCTATCTACGCTACGAGAGCGCGCTGGAGCCTCGATTGAGCGAGTTCGTCATCTTGCTTACCGCGCGGCAGTGGAGCAATCAGTACGAGTGGCTCGCCCACCAGAAGCTGGCAGTCAAGGCAGGTGTGGCGCCGGCGGTCACCCAAGCAATTTCCGAGGGGCGCCGGCCCGTGGGCATGAATTCGGAAGAAGAGGCGGTCTACGACTTTATCGACGAACTGGAGCGCAACAAGAGTGTCAGCGACCCGACTTACGCCCGCATTAAGGAGAAGTTTGGCGAGCGCGGTGTGATCGACCTGATAGCCATCCATGGTTACTACAGCATGCTGGCTGCTGTGCTCAACGTGGCCCAGTCTCCGTTGCCCGGCAATGCCCCGCAACAAATCCCTGCGCTGCCGCGATAGCTATCGATATGACGGCCACCAAGCATGCTGCGGGGCTGGTAGTGGTGCGCCGGATCGCGGGCGAGTGGCATTTTCTGGTGCTGCGCGCCTATCGTAACTGGGATTTCCCGAAGGGGCTGATCGAGCCAGGGGAAGATTGCTTTACGGCTGCCTTGCGCGAAGCCACAGAGGAGACTGGCTTGTCAGCCCTGCAGTTTCCGTGGGGCGATGCCCATCGGGAAACCGTGCCCTATGCAAAAGGGAAGATCGCGCGCTTTTACGTCGCCCTCGCACCAAGCGGGGAGGTCGTGTTATCGGTCAGCCCCGAACTGGGACGCCCCGAACATCATGAATTTCGCTGGCTGCGATTCGAAGCTGCGCACGAACTTTTGCCGCCACGCCTGACGCCCATTCTGGCATGGGCCAATGAACTGATTGGCCATCCATGAGGTTCAGCGGCTGACAGCGCGAGAGCGCGACGATGGCTCGAGCCGCATTCGCGTATTTGCGCAGAATTGGCAACTTCGACAATGCCGTGGGATTCTTGTCGTTATCCAGTCTTTGTTTGCCGCGCCTTGGAGTCGCTAGTGTCATCCGCAGGGTGACCACCGTCTGAATTTCGGAGAATCAGCGCGCTAGGCATCACGACGTTGGCGTAAACCGGAAAAGTACGCGTGTTTAAAGGTGAGATATGGCGGCTAGTGCGTCGGGACGATCATTGGCAAGGGTTGAGGGAAGTGGTTTTCAGCGGATATCCTCGATCTACCGCTCTCAATCTTTGCTCATTCAGTCGATTGGGAGTTCGACAAAACGATTGCGCAGTACTACTGTTAAAGGGCTACCCAAATAGGAGTTATATGGCTACCTACAAGCAATTGCTGACGCAGAAAGAAGCACTGGAAGCTCAGATCGCACAAGCGCGGTCAACGGAAGTCGCAAACGTTGTCGCACATATCCACTCTCTGATGTCGGATTATGGGTTGTCAGTGGACGACGTCATGGGTAAGCGGCGCCCTGGCCGGCCTGCTGGAAGCGGGGCTGCCAAGGCGGCCAAGGCGGCAAGGAATCCGTTGCCTGCCAAGTATCGGGACCCGAAGACCGGCAAGACGTGGTCGGGTCGTGGCAGGGCACCTGGCTGGCTCGGAAAGAACCCGAAGCGATTCCTGATCGAAGAGGCGTAGGGAGCAGGTAGGGCCTGAAAAGCATGGCGACATGCCGGGCATGCCCGCTGCGGTATGGTTGCTTGTTCACGCAAGCATCGGCGGCACGCCATCAGACGTAGATCTGGGGCCTCCCATCTCTCAAGTCACACCCTCGTTCCTAGTCCGGACGGCCGTCAAGTATGCAAGGGCGCTCAGCTTCACGCCAACTGCAGCAACGGGACATCATTCAGCGTGGTGTGTGCTTGCAAGGACCGCCGCTTAGAAGCCCGCTGTGACGAAGCGGTTCACGGATTCGCTTTGCCTTCTATGGCCAGACGCTGCTTTGCCAGGCGCGGGTTGCTTGGCTGCATTCGAGTGTTGGCAGTGGCCGGGACACAACCCCGCTGGGCCGAGCACGTGTATGCTGGCAGAAGGAAGAACTCTGCTCAGGACGAGGCGATGGTCTATCCCATTGGACCCCGGATTGCATACATCGGCAATGATGTTGTCGTCCAATTTGACTATTTCATTGCCGGGCATAGCCAGACATTCGCGGTGACGCGCCAGGCGTTACAGGACCGCTTCGGACTTCACACCGAAGGGCTGTCCGAATCTCAACGGGATATCGCCCTGCACGAGGCATTTGTCGGGGGATGGGAACGCATTCGCAGCGTGGCTGCCCGCAAGGGCGGCAACCCGAGCGACACTCCCGTCGTGATGAGCTCTAATGATTTTCCGCACATTTGACCCCAAGCCGCTGTTGACAAATCGATGGTGAGTGCCTCGTTGGCTGCTACGACCTGGCGTATTTTCAGCGAGTCGGGGCTTGCGTTCGACGCAGATACAATCGGACGGATTCGCGAGGCCGCCTCTCGCGCATTTTCGGCAGTCCCAGGGCATTGTCTGACGTTGGAGGCCGATGGACCGGCCGTACGGATTCCCCGCGGCGGCGCATCGTGGCCGATGCCGACGAATGGGTTATACGTTTCGCACGCATCGCGTTGCAGGATGCCGATTACCGGATCGAGCATTTGGACGAAGACCGAGTCACATCTGGCACTGCATTGCTCGCGGCGCTTCAATCTGCCGGCGTCTCGAATACAGCTATTGAGAGTCACTGGGTGACCATCTGCTCCGGCAACGCCGAGTTTGCGTCAGCGATACACGCGTGCTGGGGAAGTCCGAAGGCCGCCTACGACATTTGAGGCAATCTGTGTTAGGGCAGTAGTGTTGCCCGCTGGCCCGTCCATATCACCGCGCCCCTTTTTATCGCCTGATCTTCCAGCTTCCAATGCTCAGGTGACGCACGTCAAGGCGTCCGTTGTCATCTTGCTGCAAGCTATGAGTGAAGCGTGGCCTGTTTGTCCCCGGCCACTCCCTTCACCGTCGTCATCCTCCATGCGGCAGCGTTCTTCGCCACGGACGACTTTCGGCCCAATTGTCGACCTCCCGTGCTTGCGACACCATTTGCCAAGCCTCCCTCGGAGATTCATCTCCTCCGCCACTACCAGCGGCGTCTCCTGATTGCCGGCGGCGGTCTGCTCAGTCTCGCCTTGCTGCTTGCTCTGGCCCTCACGATATGGACCGATGTCCGTGACTACATCGGGGAGGGGCGGGCAGTCTACAACGCCAGCAAGGCCATGTTCGAGCAAGAACTCGATAAGCGACATGCGGCGATGCGGAGCAACGTTGTACGGGCTGAACTGGTATGGCAGGCAACCGGGGCAGGCCGGTCTATTGACGATTTCCATACCGGGGTGCTCATTACGCGTCGAGATTCGTCACTGGTCCAGCAACTGCATCTGGGCAACGTCTCGCCAACGCAACCGGCGAGTCGGTTCGCGCGATATCTGGCATTTAGCGACAAGATGGCCTACACCATGACCGCTAACGCGCAGGAGTACGGCATGCCATTTGCCGGCTACATGATCGCGCCCGCGCACGGTTTCCTGTCCATGGCGTGGCCGCAATCGGGCTGGAGTGAAGCGGCGACCTTGGATCCAGACAACGCCGCGCAGCTCATCGAGCGCCTGGCGCCGGACATGCGCGCGATCCATGACGGGAAAGCACCGACTGAGCGAGTCATATTCTGGGAGGGACCGATTGATGATCCGCTCAGCAAAGCGCGAGCCGTCAGATTGATTGCACCGGCCTTCGACAAGGCAAACATCTTTGCCGTCTTCGTGAGCAGCATCCCTGTGGCTGAAATCTCGGATTGGTTGCGCGCATCGAGTCACGATGGCAGTTTCATGGTCTTTGATGCAACGGGGAACCTGTTGGGAAGTACGGCAGGGGACACGGGCATCGATTCTGGCTTGCCGATGCGGGTGGTGAGTTCCGGCGTTTGGCGGGAGAAACTTGAGTCCTCTGACTACCTGTTTCGCGATGGAGTCTTCAGTATCAGCGAGCTATTGCCCAGCACTGGCTGGTCCGTCGTCTACGCGTTCTCATGGAAGACCATCCTGGCTGCGCGCGCAAGCTTTCTCACCGGTCACATCGCGGGAGCGGCGCTATTGATGGGCTTGCTGTGGGCATTGATCCTGGCTTATCTGCGCAAGGTGTTGAATCCCTTGCTACGACGTTCGCAAGAAGTCTTCGACAGGGAAATGCTCAATCGCGCGATCGTTGACGCGGCACCCAGTGGCTTGTGTCTGATATCAAATGAAGACGGGCGGGTGTTGTTGGGAAACCATGCGCTCGCTGCCTATATGTGCGAGGGGGAACCCATCGAGAGCCGACTGCTGAAGTTGGGCCGCGTGACACCGCGTGAGGGTAGGGCACAGCTCACTGTGGCGAAGCCTACAGCAACGCATGGGCAGGCGCAGCGATGCGATACCCACGAACTCGGGATCACCACGCGCGACGGCGTGCTGCGACATCTCCTCGTTAGCGTCGTCCATACGCGCTTTCTTTCCGACGAGGCGCTGCTCTGTGCGGTTACCGATATCACAGAGCGCAAACAACTCGAGAAGAATTTGATCGACGCGCGGCAAGCCGCAGAGGCGGCCAGTGGTGCAACGGCGACGTTCCTGGCCACCATGAGTCACGAAATCAGGACGCCCTTGAACGGCATTCTGGGCAACCTCGAACTGCTGAGCCACTCGAAGCTCGACTCGCTGCAACGCGACCGGCTGCTCACGATTGATCGATCGTCACGCGCGTTGCTCGACTTGATTGGGGACATCCTGGACTACTCGAAGATTGAATCCGGCCAACTGACACTTGAGCGAGTGGACTTTGATTTGGTCGAGATGGTAGAGACGGCGATATCGATCTTTGTGCCTGCAGCCAAAGCAAAAGGCTTGAAGATTTACTACGACGTGGCTCTGGACATCGGGCAGTCTTACATTGGCGACCCCACCCGAGTGCGACAAATCCTGGTGAACTTGCTTAGCAATGCAGTGAAGTTCACCGACGCGGGCGAGATTTCTGTAAGCCTGGATTCCGTAGCGTTGAATGGGGAGGCATTGGATCCCACGGGCCCCATGGTATGTCTGCAAGTGGCCGATACCGGGATTGGCATGTCTGAAGCGGTACAGGCACGGCTGTTCAGCCCCTTTGAGCAGGGCGACCCCTCCATGACGCGCCGGTACGGCGGCACTGGCCTGGGCCTGGCCTTGTGTCAACGCCTGTGTCTGGCAATGGGCGGCTCCATCGATGTGGACAGCCGCCCCGGCCATGGCTCCAGGCTAACCGTAAAATTGCCGCTTGTGGCGCAGCATAAGAAAACGCCACCGCCCTTGCGGTTGGCTGATGTTGTGGTGCATTGCGAGGCCCCGTCTTGGCGTGCACATCTGCGTCGATACCTCGAGCATTGGGGACTTCGATGCGCGTGTCCGACTTCATCGACAGCGTCCGCGCAGTCAAATGCGATTGCGGTGCAGTTTGTCGCGAATCAGGCAGCTTCGTCCTGCGAGCCGTGCGGGGCGGGCATGCTGCAGTCGGTGAGCACGATCATTCTGTCGGAAGACGGGCCCCGTCATCCTGTGACGCAGAATAACCATGTATTGCTTTCCTGCTATTCCCTGTCCGGCTTGCGGCAGGCGCTGCATCTCGCGCAAAACTTCGTTACCCGCGGTGGGCCGCTCGACTCCTTGCCTGACACACGTGCCGCGTCAGTGCCGCTGATTCTCGATAAACGTGCCGAGGCTGACAAGATGCGCGCCCTCGTTATCGAAGATCATCCGGTCAACCGGGAGTTGCTGCGCGACCAGCTCGCGCTCATGGGTGTTGATGCTGTGGTTGTTGCAAGTGTGCGCGAAGCATTGCAACGCTTTGCCAGCGATATGTTCGACATCGTGCTGACTGACTTGTCCATGCCGGGGACAGACGGCTATACGCTCGCGAGGATGCTCCGTGCGCAGGGAGCGACGTTGCCGATTATCGCCATCACCGCCCACGCCTCACAGGATCACCGGGATCGATGCATTGGCGCCGGAATCAACGATGTCCTGGTGAAACCGGTCACGCTGGATCAACTCGGCCTTGCGGTCGGACGTTACGTCCGCAAAGGCCAAGGGGACGCGTCGGACCGAAGCCTCCTCACGGCGCCGCGTGCGTCCAGGCGTGTGCTGGCATTGCTCAAATCATCGACTATGGCTTCGTTTGAAAGGGTTGCTGCCACGTCTCCCAAATGGGATTGGGACGTGGTCGCGGACGAACTCCATTCAGTCAAAGGCGCCTACGCGGTGATGGGTTATGTCGATGTTGTCGAACACTGTGTCCGGCTACAGGCCAGGTGCGAGGAAAAGTCCCCGGAACACTTTCGCGAGGCCTTCACGCAATTGCAGCATCTTGTTTTCGACAAGATCGACGCGGCATTCGAAGCCGCAGAATAGGGCGGATATCCTTTTCTTCAAAAAGTGGATTAAAAGCCATATTTATGTCTATTGCCTTGGAGGTTTCTACTAGAAACCCTAAGGAAACAGGCACTTAGGGAATTGAGTTGCACTGATGCCATTGATGGGTTCTGCAAGATATTAAAATAAACGCAATTAACGGCCATGCATTCATTGCCACCACGAACCCAAGGTGCAGCAAAAGGGGCCGAAATCCCTTCGTCAGATCAGGCCGCGTTCGGCTAGCAGCGACGGCCGGAAAACTGGAATTGCAGGCGGATCGCCTGTGGGATGACGTAGTTCTCCGGTTCTTCCGCGGCTTGCCTTAACGAAACCGGATCGCAGCCTCGATTCTCTTCAAAGCTTCTAAGGGCTTTTGTTAGGGAGCAGCGGCAGCACAAGCGCGGGCACCTTGCGCGGCTGCTTGGACTTGCGCCGCGTCCCTGGCCTGGAAGGCTTCGCCCTTCAGGCCAGGGACGCGAACGGCTTAAGGTGGCCTATTGGAACAATTCACCAGTAGCCAGGGACACGCCGACGCGCGATCCTCCCACGATCAGGACCCGGCCATCCCGCAAAACGGTGGCGGTGTGGAGGCTGCGTGCCTCTGCCATCCCAGGCGCAGCAGTCCAACTGTTGTCGGTAGCACTGTAGAGTTCTGTGCTGGTAAGTGTTGCAGAGTTTTGCTCTCCGCCTGCAACAAGTACCCGACCATCAAGCAGTGGGACGAGCCTGAAACTCGAGCGCGGGACAGCCATACTAGCTACGGTTACCCAGTTATTTGAGGCGACGTCATAGCGTTCGACACTGCCGAGATCGTCTGCGTTCCTGCCGCCGGCGACCAGCACCGTGCCATCGGCCAGTGAGGCCATTTGAAATCTCGAGCGGCTCACCGACATGCTCGCGACCGCAATCCATTGATTGATCGCCGGGTCGTAGATTTCCGCACTTGCCTGCGGGCCCAAGTTGTTGGCACCACCGGCCACGAGTACGCGGCCATCTGGCAGCAGTGTTGCAGCGTGATAGATGCGGAATGTCGACATGTCCGCCGCTGCTTCCCATGTATTTGTTGCGGGGTCAAAGATTTCGGCACCTCGACTACCGACCGGGTAGGATTGGTCTGCACCGCCCCCCGCTACGAATACGCGACCGTCGGCCAGCAAGGTTGCGGTATGGCCGAACCGGGCCTGATGCATGTCGGGCAGTGGTACCCAGTTCTCGCTGGAAGGGCTGTAATATTCGGCGCTGGCGATGCCAGACGCGTTGCCCCCGCCAGCGACCAGTACACGGCCATCAAGCAATCGTGTGGCTGTGTGATTAGCCCGAATGGCATTCATCTGGGCGCCCTCATGCCATTGATTGGACGCCGGATCGTAGAACTCGGTGGTGTTCAGGGACGCAGTGCTCTGGCCCCCCGCAACAAGCACGCTGCCATCGAGCAAGAGGGTTGTGGTGTGATGGTTTCGCGCCGTTGCCATGCTGCCAGCCGGCATCCACACGCCGGCATAGTCCGCTTGGATAGTAGTGATCGCGATCTGAGCGGTCGTGTCACCTGCAGCGTTGCTGGCTGTGATGGTATAGGCCTGCCTGTCCTGAAGAACCGTCGGTGTGCCACTGATGACACCGCTGTGCACATCCATGCTCAGACCGGCAGGAAGCGCGGGCGAAACAGCATAAGCACCGATATCGCCGCCCATTGCCGTGGGATGGTTTGCCGTGATTGGCTGACGCACGAGATAGATTGCGTCCACATTGCTGTAGGTCAGATTCGATGGCGGGCTCACCTGGTCACGCACCTCGACATTCAGCTCGATGGTTACGGCTCCTTCGCTGTTGCTGCCGGTGACTGCGTAGTCAGCGGCGGCAGTGATGGCGCTTGGCGTACCGCTAAGGACCCCTGTCTGAGGATCGATCACCAGTCCATCAGGCAGTGCCGGCGTCACGGTGTAAGCAGTGATCGCGCCGCCGGTACTGACCGGATGGTTGGGCGTTATCGCGTTGCCAACTGCGTAGACCACCGGATTGTTCGAATAGCTCAGACTTTCCGGGGCGGTAGGCAACGCTTTCACTTCGATGTCGAGTCGTGCGGTCGCGCTGCCTGCCGGGTTGCTGCCTGTCACGGTATAGACAGTGGCTCCCGTGGCAACGCTTGGAATGCCAGAGATGACACCGGAGTCAGGGTCAAGCACGAGCCCATCGGGCAGAGACGGCTCGACTGCGTAGTGATGAATTGCACCACCACTGCTCGTCGGTGTGTTGGGTACGATTTGGAGATCCACGGTATAGATGGCGTTGGGAGCCTGATAGTGAAGGCCCTCCGGCGGCTCTGTGAGATCTCCTGGGCGAAGTTCTCCGCCGTCGCCACTACCACCGCCTCCACCTCCACCTCCACCGCAACCAGCTACTGCAACACTCAAACAGAATATTGAAAAAAGATACTTCAGTCGCTTGCGCATGGCAGATCCCTCGTCAGTCAACGGAAATAATCCATGTTGAAGGGCGAGGCACTGCGGGGAAATCGGACTCGTCTTAAATGAAGGCTCAGCGGGTCGGACCGGTTCGAATTCCATGCAACCCGTGCAAATGGATGCCGCGCGTATTGCCAATGCAGCGGATAGTCTTCTCCGGATCAGGCTCAAGCCTGCAATCGTCGGTGACCTGCGCAGTCGAGCTATGGGTGGTCAATCCGCTCAATCTGTTTCGAGCGAAAGCCGGAGTTGTTTCGGGGGAGGGTGGTCCGATGCCGTAATCAACCTACGGACTATTGAGCGCTAAACGTGTGGAAGAGATCAGTGACGCTGAGATACTGATCCGAAGATGGCAGCGCCGACGAGACTCGAAGTCCGTATGCAGAGTTCGCAGTCCCAGGCATTATCGTCGACATCAGGCGGATGTCGGGTTCAGATGAGGTGAGCGGCACACCGACTCGCCCGCAACATCAGTGCGCCGCTCGAGGCCGCGGGGCGTTTCCCCCGCGAATGGATCCGGCGTTGCCGTTCGAACGGCGCCGCGCCCGGTCTTGGATTGCTCGCGAACCTCGCACGGTAAGGAAGTCCAAGCCTTCTGCAACGTTCGTAGGACTGCATTCCGGATCCCGTCTTCACCAGAGTTGGCACGCCAGACCTCGGAACCTATCCAGCGGGCCTTCTCCTGGCCCACTTGAGGAGAGGCCGGGCGTCGACACGTCATTCCATGCGGGGACCGTATGCATGAATTGACGATAAGGCATGCTACGTCGGCCCGTTTTGTCTTGTACTGATGTTCATCAATCTTCGCGCGCACACTCGCCGAAAGGTTACAAGCATGGACGAATGGTGCAAAGGCATTTTCAAGAGGACCGGCATGCCCCCTGGGTGGGGAACAAGTGGCACCGGCATGATCTGCGTTCGTGCCTGCAAGCTTCTGGCAAATTTCGCCCATTAGCCGCTTCATGGCCATTGCCTGTAGATGTTTCTGCAGGCGCTACCCAGACTTTCGTGATGCGCGCATGCGCTGCGTTCTGCGAGAAACGAATACGGGGGCCCTACGTGTACGTTGTCGTAGCTCAAAAAGCGTCTAGTGCAAATTCGTTAGCAGCGTTTGCCGAGCGCTCACCTCATTCAAACTCCAGAATAACGTCAGCAATGCGCTGGCCGAAATGGAGTGCCGCCTGTTCCGCTGAATCACGGGTGAAATAGTCGCATTCGTCCCTGCCATCGCCGTCATATTGGGAATCAACCGACGGAACTGCGCTTCGCCCGACGGCCACTAGATAGCCCCATTTCGGCCCTGGAAGGCGACTTTTTGTAGAACTGTCGGCGAGCTGAAACGCTAAGGCGTGGATATATAGGCCTCGATGCGGAGCAGTGATCCAGCGTGGTCGTTCACTCATGGCGGCACTCCGTCAGTTGTACTCTGTTGGGCTTTGTCCAAGGAAGCAATATATCAACTGATGATATGTCGTCACATCATCCAAACGGCGCGGTTCCAATGGCTGTAGGGTTAACCATTTAGAGGTTACTGATGCGTGGTGTAACGCGTCGTCTGCGCCCGTAAGAGCGTTCCTGGCATCGGCTCTGTGGCGCAGACATACCGGTGGAGTGCATCAGCGATTTTCGATTCCAGCCGCATGCCGACATCGACCTACCGCGCCCCCGCAAAGCGACTATGGCATGTGCAGGATCGACGCTGCTTCGGCATGTTGCAAGACCAGCTATATCGAATAATGGGACGATCGTTTGACAGCTTGCTGTAGAGGGGTAGTGTTGCTGGCTTGAGGCGTTAGAGCTGGCAAGGGGCAGGGGCGCCAAATGAAATTGCGCCGCGGCTGCGCAGCGTCTGTCCCATGGTGTCCGGGGCCGTGCGGCGGCGGTATCCGCCGTCATACCGTCGGTGGCACACGGTACGGCGACGCGTGAGATCCCCGTTGAGGTCAGGAGACCGCCGTGCTCTCGCTTCGCCGTTTCGCGTGAGAGGTCTTGGCGATCAGTGCGTCGCCGCGTACCGGGTTGTAATTGAAGTGGGTTGATTTCCCGTGCTGACAGTTGCCGTTGCCATCGGGGTGAGTGCGCCGTTGGCATCGATCACGTACTGCGAGATAGTGTCACTCGCTGAATTCGCCGCGTAGGCATACTTTCCAGTTGCATCCACGGTGATGGATTCCGGAAGAATGCCAGCGCCCACGCTAGCTACCAGCAAGGGTGTGAGCGCGCCGTCGGCACCAATCGCAAACTGCGAGATCGTATTAGTCCCACCGTTTGCCACGTAGGCATACTTGCCAGTCGGGTGCACGCTGACGGAATTAGGCGAGGAGCCGGCACCGGTGCTGACACTGGCCGTCGCCATTGGCGTGAGTGCGCCATCAGCACCGATCATGTACTGCGAGACATTACTACTCGCTTGATTCGAGACATAGGCATACTTTCCCGACGGATCTACGGTGACGGCCCAGGGAACGGTGCCGGTGCCGACACTGGCCGTAGCCATCGGCGTGAGCGCACCGTCCGCGCCAATCGTAAATTGGGAGACGGTATTGCTCAAGTAGTTGACGACATAAGCGTACTTGCCAGACGGATCCACGGTGACGGTAGTCGGGTTGGATCCAGTACCGACAGTCGCCGTTGGCATGGGTGTGAGTGCGCCGTCTGCGCCAATCGTGTACTGCGATACGCTGGTCCCACCTCTGTTCGCCACATAGGCATACTTGCCAGATGGATGCACGGTGACGGACTGAGGGGAGGTGCCCGTGCTGACACTGGCTGTGGCCATGGGCGTGAGTGCGCCCTCGGCACTAACCGTGAACTGCGACACGGTACTGCTCAAAACGTTCGCAACGTAGGCAAAGGTTCCAGTCGGATCCAAGGCGATGGAAAATGGCCCGGAGCCCGTGCCGACACTAGCCGAGGTAAGGGGAGTGAGCGTTCCGTCGGCGCCAATCGAGAACTGCGAGACTGTGTTGTCCGACGCGTTTGTCACATAGGCATACCCGATGCGCGAGCAGGTCACAGCGATGCTGATGACGTTGCTTGTGGCGACCACGCCTGCTCCGTTGGAAACCACGCAGGTCTGTCCCTTGGGTTGCGTACCGACGCTGACGGCGTAGCCGGTGCCTGATGTCACGCTGGTGGCGAAGCCGAAGGTGCCGTTGGCGTTGACAGTCAGCGCGTCGCCGCTTTTGTTCAGCAATGTTACCTGGGTGTCTTTGACAAGACCGGAAATCGTGCCGCCTACCGAATACATTGCGGCTGGTGCCGATGGCGTCGGCCCGCTGGCGGCCGGCGGTGTCGATTCGACTGTGGCTGGCGCCGCGCTCTCGCCGTCCCCACCGCAAGCGGCCAAGGCCAGACACATGGACAAGGCAAACTGGCCTGCGCGCCATCTGGCAGCGTATGTCCAACCGAGTCGATTCACTGTTCGCATGACTCTTATTCCCGTAAATATTCTTGATTGCTTTTTATCTATCTTTGCGACAGCGCCCGACCCTGGGGCGCCTTGCGCGCGAGTCTAGCAGAGGGGGGAGGTTCCCAGCATCCCCTATTGTGGGGGCAAGTGCATGCTTGCTCTGTGCCCGGACCCGAATGGCCAGCCTCCGGTTGTGCCGCTTCCTGGCGTCCGCTGACTAGCGCTTTCCGAACACCTGTTCCAACTGACCAACGGAGTCGTTCGGTGCATGTCATCGTCATGCAGGTAGGGCGATGTCGTCGTGATGGAGGCGTTGCGTAGATTGTCACGCACGGTCGTTAGCGAAGCTCCTCGTGAGACGAATTCGCGCCGCACAAGCGCCATCGCTATGCTGCGGTGGTGGTCGATCCGATTGGACGCCGAGGGCTTTGGATCGGTCAGAGCGGCTCGCGCGAGACGGTATGAAGCTTCTTTGGCCAATTTCCCGGCAGGCGCGGCGGAGTGCATCGAGGCCGTCGCCATTGACATGACGACCGCTTAGGAACCGGAGATCCGCGAGCATTGCCGGCACCCGGAATTGCTCGTTTAACCAAAAAAGAAGCCCGCGGCAGTTCGCGCGCGGGCTTTGGACTGTCATCGTGGGGTCAATCACGACGTGACTTATTGTGGCGTGCACAATGAGTTTCGTCTTCCCCACTTCTGGGGGTGGAGCCTTATATCTCTGATCAAACAGCGATAGATTTGACCACTGAGCGGAGTGAACGCCCTGCTCAAGAACGTGTGTGCGTGCGCGCAGTTGTCGGCGCCGCAGCGACGTCAGGCGCTGTCGTCGCTGCGCTTTCTCATGGCCGATGCGTCGTCAGCCAATCCTTCAACGCATCGTTCATCCTGGTCTGCCAGCCATCGCCGCTCGAGCGAAACGCATCCAGTACATCTGCATCATAGCGGATGCTGACCAGTTCCTTCGTGCTGGCGAGCCTGGGCCGGCCCCGACCTCGTTTGGCGGGCGGCTGCATGGCGCGCATCTGTTCGGCTGATACCTCGAAGGTGTCCGGATCTTCCGCGATGCCGCGATTGATTGCCGCGTCTTCCTCGTCCGTCGGCATGACGATCTTAGGTTTGTTCGACATAGTCGGTCACCTCACGTTTGTTTGCCTTGCGCAGGCTGATGATGTGCATTGCTTCGCCGCGCTGGGTGAACACTACACAGTACAGCCGACCACCGGTGATCCCGAACCCGATCTCGCGCACTTCGCAGTAGTCGCGGCGGTCATCGACACCTGCCATGACGTGGGGCCAGTCCAACATAGATGCCAGCGCCAGCGATACGCCGTGCTTGGCTCAGTTGGTGACGTCCTTGGAAGGGTCGTACGTGATCTCCATGCATCTAATTGCAGCTACGAATATTCAGGGAGGCAAGGAATATTTGTAGCTACGCTTTTAAGCTGATCCCGGCATGTGACCCGAATCCTGAGTGCAATCTGGGCTGGCATACCGTCAAATCGATAGACAAGGCGCGTCTGCATGAGGCGGTCGTCGAGACGTACCCGTCTAGCATCCGCCACCCGGCCATGGACGAATTCGCGCTGCTGGATCTCGGCGCGGTCCCGTGACCACGTCACCCGCCTCAATGCCCTGCGACTTGGCGTCCCCCGGACTCAGCTCGATAAACGCCATGGGGTATCGCCCCTTGACGAAGCCGTTGTACTGATCGTGGTACGCGGTCTGCCAGATCTCGACTTGCCCTTCAGATCTGCCACCGTCTTCGGCAACCCTGGCCACAGAGACGGCTTGCATTCCGCCTTGCCGTCCTTCGTGTCGAACTTGCCATCGACATAGAGCATCTTCGTGCCGACCAGCTTGTCGTTGGCGTATTCCTTGATCGGGAGCTGGGCGCCATTGGGTCCATGGAAGACTACAAGCGGAAGGTCAGCTTCAAGGACCGGCGCTCGTTCAGCACGCAAGACCTTTTAACGACTTGCGGCGTCACAAAAATTTCACTTCTAAAGTTTCCATTATTCGACTATAGTCGAATAATGGAAACACCTAACGCTCTCGAGGCGCTTGCTGCGCTCGCTCACTCAATACGTCTGTCCGTATTCCGGCTGCTCGTGCAGGCCGGCCCCGCAGGTCTGCCTGCCGGCCGGATTGCCGAACTCATGGAGGTACCGGCGTCGTCCTTGTCTTTCCACCTGAAGGAATTGCACCGCGCCGGGCTGCTATCGAGCCGCCAGGACGGTCGCTCCATCATCTACACCGCGCACTTCGAAACGATGAATGCGCTGCTGGCCTACCTCACGGAGAACTGCTGCAGTGGCAACCCGTGCTCCCCTGTGTCCACCTGTTCCGTCACCTCGGGGCCCCAATCATGAAACGCTTCCACGTTCACGTGAGCGTCGCCGACCTATCGGCGAGCATTCGCTACTACTCGGCCCTTTTCGCAGCCGAGCCCACGGTCGTGAAGGAGGACTACGCCAAGTGGATGCTGGAGGATCCACGCGTGAACTTCGCCATTTCGGCACGCGGTGCTGAGGTCGGGGTGGATCACCTGGGTTTCCAAACAGACGATGCGGCTGAACTGGCCGAACTGAAGCAGCAGGCAGAAGCCGCCGACATGGTGCTGCTTGACGAAGGTGAGACCACATGCTGCTACTCACGAAGCGACAAATACTGGATTACCGACCCGCAAGGGATCGTCTGGGAGCACTTCCACACGCTGAGGGACGTGCCCGTCTATGGTGAGTCTCGAAAGCTTGACGCCGCTCAGGAATCGGCCTGCTGCGCGCCGCGCGCGCCGAAAGGCAAGCCGATTGGCGTTGCCGTCAACGCCACGCCGTCCTGCTGCTAGAGAAGACCCATGAAAAAGAAAGAGACTACAACGTGCTGTTTATCTGCACTGGCAATTCGGCACGCTCGATCCTGTCGGAAGGCCTGATGAATCCTCCGGGCAGAGGACGATTCCGTGCCTACTCGGCACGCAGTCATCCGACCGGGACCGTGAATCCGCTCGCTCTGGCGCAATTGGCGCGCTACGACATAGAGACGCACGGCTTTCGCAGCAAGAGCTGGGATGAGTTTTCGCAAGACGGCGCACTGGGGTGTTCCCGATCCTGCCGCTTGCGAAGGGACCGCCGCGCAGAAACAGCAAGCCATCAATGACGCTGCCATTTCGCTCAAACGTCGCATCGAACAGTTCCTGGCATTGCCCCTGCCAAAACTGGATGCCGTTGCGCTCCATACGGCCGTCCGGGACATCGGACAGCAGTAACTCAGTCCGGCCCGCACTCCAATACTCTTACGTAGCGCCCCATGACCACCAACGTTTTGATCTTGTGCACCCACAACTCGGCCCGCAGTGTGCTGAGTGAAGGGATGTTGAACCATCTGGCCAAGCAGCTCGGCCGTGATGTCCGCGCCTACAGCGCGGGAAGCTCGCCGAGCGGTCGTATCAACCCGTTCGCCATCGAAGTGCTTGGTGACGCAGGTGTCGACGTCAGCGGCTTTCGCAGCAAGAGCTGGGATGAGTTTGTGGGCGAAAACGCCCCGGAGATGCGAGTCGTGATTACCGTGTGCGACAGCGCAGCCGAAGAGGAATGTCCCTATTGGCCGGGTAGCCCCGTGAAAGTGCACTGGGGGTACCCCGATCCCTCGAACACCGAAGGTGGGGATGCGAAGAAGTGTCAGGCCTTCGAACTCACGCGCCAGGCGATCGCCTATCGGATGCTGCAGTTGCTGCTGCTGCCGATCGAAGACATGAGCAACGCCGAACTCCATGAGACGCTCCAGCGTCTGGCTGGGAGCTGAACCATGAGTACTCAGAATGTAGCGGCATCCAGCCAAGCCGCGGCCAAGTCGGCCATCAGTTTTTTCGAGCGCTATCTGACCATCTGGGTCGCGCTCTGCATTGTGGCCGGGATCGCGCTGGGCCAGATGCTGCCCGAGGTCTTCCAGGCGATCGGGCGCATGGAGTACGCCCAGGTCAATCTGCCCGTCGGCGTCCTGATCTGGGTGATGATCATCCCGATGCTGATCAAGATCGACTTCGGCGCGCTGGGGCAGGTCAAATCGCACTGGCGTGGCATCGGTGTGACCTTGTTCATCAACTGGGCGGTCAAGCCGTTCTCGATGGCATTGCTCGGATGGATCTTCGTGCGTCACCTCTTTGCGCCGTTGCTGCCCGCCGATCAGCTCGACAGCTATGTGGCTGGCCTGATCCTACTCGCCGCAGCACCTTGCACCGCGATGGTCTTCGTGTGGAGCCAGCTGTGCAAGGGCGACCCGTACTTTACGTTGTCTCAGGTTGCACTGAACGACGCCATCATGGTGGTGGCGTTCGCTCCCGTTGTCGCGCTGTTGCTGGGCTTGTCGTCCATCACCGTACCGTGGGACACGTTGCTCACTTCGGTGGCGCTCTACATCGTAGTGCCGGTCATCATCTCGCAACTGCTGCGCAAGATGCTCCTGAGTCGCGGCGTCGCGTATTTCCAGCGCGTGACCCAGAAGCTAGGCCCGTACTCGATTGCTGCGCTGCTCCTGACGCTGATCCTGCTGTTCGCCTTCCAGGGCAAGGCCATCATCGATCAGCCGCTCGTGATTGCACTGTTGGCGGTACCCATCCTGATCCAGGTCTTCTTCAATTCCGGACTTGCCTACCTTCTGAACCGCAAGCTGGGCGTCGCACACTGCGTAGCGGGTCCGTCCAGCCTGATTGGCGCCAGCAACTTCTTCGAGCTCGCGGTGGCCACTGCCATCAGCCTGTTTGGCTTCCAGTCGGGTGCGGCACTCGCTACGGTCGTTGGGGTACTGATCGAGGTGCCGGTCATGCTGCTGGTCGTCAATATCGTCAACCGTTCGCAGTCCTGGTACGAGACCAAGCGCAACTAAGGAATCCGAATGTCGGTAACGATCTACCACAACCCCGAGTGCGGCACGTCACGCAATACGCTGGCAATGATTCGCAATGCAGGCATTGAACCAACGGTCATTGAGTACCTGAGCTCGCCGCCTGGCCGGCAGACGCTGCAGCAGATGATCCGTGACGCAGGCCTGACGGTTCGCCAGGCCATCCGCGAGAAAGGTACCCCTTACGCGGAACTCGGCTTGTCCGATCCCTCCCTGACTGACGATCAATTGCTGGATGCGATGCTGACCCATCCGATCCTGATCAACCGCCCGTTTGTCGTGACCGGACTCGGCATTCGCCTGTGCCGCCCCTCGGAACTGGTGCTCGATATTCTGCCCGCGCCACAGCGAGGCGCCTTTACCAAGGAGGATGGTGAAGTCGTCATCGACGCGCAGGGGAGGAGGGTCCAATGATGGATTTGCCCAATATCGTCCCCGCGGTGCTGGAAACGCCCAATCTGAACAAACTGGAGCCGGCACACGTCAGTACGCACCCGCCGCGTATCCTGCTGCTCTACGGTTCGCTGCGCGAGACGTCGTACAGCCGCCTGCTCGTGCAGGAAGCCGAACGAATCCTCCAGCATTTCGGCGCTGAGACCCGCATATTTGACCCGCACAGCCTGCCGATGGCCGACAGCGTTCCCGCCGACCACCCCAAGGTTGTTGAGCTGCGCAAGCTGTCGGAATGGTCGGAAGGCCAGGTGTGGTGCAGCCCGGAGCGCCACGGCACGCTGACGGCTGTGTTCAAGAACCAGATCGACTGGCTCCCACTGGAAATCGGCGGCGTCCGCCCGACACAGGGCCGGACGCTGGCCGTGATGCAGGTCAGCGGCGGCTCGCAGTCGTTCAATGCCGTCAACGCACTGCGTGTGTTGGGCCGCTGGATGCGCATGGTGACCATCCCCAATCAGTCATCGGTCGCCAAGGCGTACGAGGAGTTTGACGCCAATGGTCGCATGAAGCCATCGTCCTACTATGACCGGGTCGTGGACGTCATGGAGGAACTCTACAAGTTCACGTTGCTGGTTCGCGATCGCAGCGACTACCTGACAGACCGCTATAGCGAGCGCAAAGAAGCGGCACCTGCGGCGGCTACGACGCTCGCGGCAGCGGCCATGAGCCATGAGCAGGACGCTCAGGTCGGCGACACCGATACCGGCGAAGTCGAATAACAATCGAACGGGATGGCCATGGAGCCTAGCAGTAGCGTGATCGCCAGGCTGGGCATTGCCCAGACGCTGGCTTGGGGGTCGACGTATTACCTGCCGGCCATGCTGGCGACGCCGATGGCGAAGGATCTCGGCGTATCGGCGCCCACGGTATTTGCGGCTTTCAGCGCAGCACTGATCGTGTCGGCGCTGATCGGCCCCTCCGCCGGCAGGATGATCGATCGAACCGGTGGCCGCTCGGTATTGGTGGCCACCAGCCTGATATTTTCCCTCGGACTCGCAGGTCTCGGCTTCGCGCAGGGCGTGATCGGGCTGTTCGCCGCGTGGCTAGTCCTAGGCGTCGGGATGGGCGCTGGCCTCTATGAGGCGGCATTCGCGACACTGGTGGCGCTCTACGGCAACCGCTCCCGTGGCGCCATCACCGGCATCACGTTGATTGCCGGCTTCGCCAGCACCGTCGGCTGGCCACTCTCGACCTACATGGAAGCCCATATCGGATGGCGGGGAGCGTGCCTTGCCTGGGCCGCCCTTCATTTGACGCTTGGGTTGGCCCTGAATCTCAGCATGCCTCGTGGCGCGATTCCAATCGAGAGGCCCATGGCGCGACCGTCCTCCGCAGCCGCGTCGCCAGAAGAGTCTTCGCAACGCTTCGCATCATTTGCGTTGGCATTTGTCTTTGCGGCGACCTGGTTTATCAGTACCGCCATGGCTGCACACTTGCCTCGCCTGCTCCAGGCCGGCGGCGCGACGCTTGCCACCGCCGTCCTGGTAGGCGCGCTGATCGGGCCCGCCCAGGTCGGGGCGCGTATTCTGGAGTTTGGCCTACTGCGCAAGGTCCACCCACTGCTATCCGCGCGTATCGCCGCCGCAATGCATCCGCTTGGCGCACTGGCTTTTGGCTTGCTGGGCGCGCCGGCCGCGGTGCTGTTTGGCGTTCTGCATGGTGCCGGCAACGGCATCCTCACCATCGCAAAGGGCACGCTCCCCCTGGTCATCTTCGGCCCGGGTGGCTACGGGCACCGACAAGGCATTCTGATGGTGCCGGCCCGTGTTGCTCAGGCACTGGCGCCCTGGCTTTTCGGCATGCTGCTCGATATTGCCGGCGCCAAGGCGCTCTGGCTGTCGTCCGGCCTAGGCTGCGCAGCAGTTTTGATGTTGCTTGCCGTTCGGGATGTGAAATCGGCGGAGGCTCAACCGGCTTGAGCGACACCCAGCCAACCTACGCCATTTCACTCCAGCAGCATACGCCGCAGGGCCAGCGAGTTAGTATTGCTGATCACATTGTGATCATGACCGACGCGGTTCGTCGACATCGCTGCCCGAGAACGCTCGCTAGGCTACGGCGCGCCAAATCCTTGGCACTGGTCTGGTTTTCGCGTTACATCGCAATGGCACTCCCTTGCGCGCTTGTTTGAGGTGCGCGCGATCGGACCGCCGTTCGTTTCGGTCCGATCGACATGACAATCCATTCGATCGCTGGGTTCTGCGGGCTTTGCCGAAGGCAGCCAAGGGCGACGAGCTTCTCGACTCGCCACAGCGGGATAGATCCCACCTCGGTGTTCCGTTCGGGATCCCAGAGGCTAGCCCCGACAATACGTCCATGAATCGGCGACCGACGGATGAGCAGCTTGTGCCCTTGTTGTAGCAGCGCGATGATTCTGCGTTGTTCGACGGAGAGGCTCATTTTCGCTCTCCATCGATGCGTCGAATGTCAAAGCTTCTCATACGGTCAGAAGAAAAATCGGCGCCCACGGTCAAGGGAACGCCGGGGCCAAGTCGAGATGGGGTCAAATCAGCTCGATGATTTATTCTCGGTATTCAGGCGGCAATACCGCTTCAGTTGGGCTAAAGAATGCGAGCGACTCGTGGCGAGAACTACGAGGCGACGCCCACGGACAGCACGCGCCTGAACCAAACGCAAAATAAGGCCACCTGACCAAGCGTGGCCCGCCGAGGTAGTGTTGCGCTTGGCGGCAGTTCAGTATGCGCATCCACCATGGTCAATACATAGCCAAAACGGGTTATTCGTTGCGGTAGTCGTCCCCCTTTGTAATCTGCTGTGCTCTTAGCGACTCGCGCCATGCCCTCGGACCATTCCGGAAAAAGTCTCGGGGTGTCGCCGCCCGTGTTTGTTGCGCCCGGGAAGAGCCTGATACCCCCAACCCTAAGGCGGCGGGCGGGCCTTCGGGCTCCTGGCGGCGGCGTCACCCACGCCATGCAGCGGACCAAAGCGTCGCTTATCTACCGTAGAGCTTAGAAACTTCGCGCGGCGCAATTTCTGCTTGGCAACACAAAGCTGGAGAGCACAGTTCGTTACCTCGTTATCGAAGTCAACGATGCGCTTGAGATGGCTGAGCCGACTGGAGTCTTAACAAACCGCCGCCCGGTGAGCCGCGATTCGACACGAGGGAGGTAATTACCACACCCGATCCTAGGCATCCTCCCGAATTTCTTCAGGATCCGGGAAAGCGGATCGGGCGATGCGTGTGGGAATGTAATTTGCGAACTCGATTCGCGACCAGCAAAGCAGTGCTTTCGGTCAATCGTAATATTTGCCGTGCTTGCGCTTGTGATGGTGCTTGCCGCGGTCATGATTGTCGGAGTACGAATTACTGCGGGAGATGTTGCCACCGAGCGCAGAACCGGCTCCACCACCCACCGCTGCGCCAACGAGCGCGCCGGTCGTCCCGCCCATCGCATTACCAGCGGCAGCGCCTGCACCACCTCCAATTGCGCCACCCACTACGGCACCCGTGCGTTCGCGGCCATTCGAGGTAACTGCGCCGCCGGCTGCGCCACCCATAGCGCCACCAACAATCGCGCCTGTGCTGCCGCCAACGGCATTTCCAACTGCTGCGCCAGCAGCACCGCCTAATGCCCCACCTGCTGCATTCTTCAAGTCGCTCGCCATGAGCGACAGCGATGTAGTAGCGATAGCGGTGGCAACCGCCATCCGAGCTGCAATCTTCTTTTGCATTGACTTGTCCTTTCTTTGAAAAGCTTGAACAAGCTTAGCATCCACGCGTACTTCACATTTTACCAAAACAGAATAAATTGCGCCAATTGTCACTATATTCTGGTATTTACCGCGTATCGCTTGTGTTTCGGATTGCGCAATTCTATGTTGTGGCTCGAGATCCTGACCTGTATCAAACATCAGGCGAGAAAGTTCATGCCGCATCCATAATCGCTAAGGAGCCTTTTGCGATGAGTCGCTGCATGGACTGGAAAAAGCCCGGCGAAGAGAGTTCGCAGCGTGGATGCTGTCGAAGCTTCGCTTCCGCCGCCAACACTCTAGCGCCATGCGCTTCCGACCTGGAGATAAAAAGTGTTTTGGTCTTTGCTGTGGGCAATGTCGATACCCATCGATATGCCGCAGCTTGCGGGCGATCATGTAGCGAAACCCTCCGCCCACGCTAACCTCTGTAGCGGCGTCGGAAAATCGTGCCAACGCCCGTATGCCTTGCCGGCTCCTGAGAAGGCGAGCAAGGACCACCGCGGCGTGACGTCCCAGCGAAGTTCAATTTCCGCAGTGATTGCATTGCGATCCTGATAACGCCCCTTCTACACACCGCGCAGATCAACATACGGCCGCGCATAGACCGGCGTTTCCAGTTGAGAACTTGGTATCGGCACGCAGACCCAGGATCCATGTGCGCGACAGAGGCAGCCACGTAAAGCCGCGCGCGTTATACATGTCGAAGCTCTGGGTACTCCCAAGTCCCGCATGTGCGAACTGTGCTTCCAACTCCGCGCAGGTACCCTTGCTTGGGAAAAAGAAATCGTAGTCGACGACGATACCGCCCTTGGCGATCCGCTGGCTCTTGTCAAATGGCGCTCAACCGGAGAATCGTGCCCGGTCGAAGATACCGCGTCAGCATTGACTTTTGCTGCTGCAACGTATCCCGGTATGCCAGTCAGTCAGCCGCGAATGCGGATCGACGGAAAACGCCTAAAGGCGGCCCGAGTCTGGCCTGATGTTCCCGTGGACTAGTTGCGTTGTATTGTTGGGAACTGTGGCAATTCGGTACGAGCCGACGAACGACCGTTAATTCCTCGCCTGCTGCCATCGGAGCAATCGAAGTTGAACGTCTCAGAAGGGTCGACCAGCGACTGCCGGCCATGACCACGGCCATCCGGTCGGCCGAGGCCGGCAAGCTAGCGTCATTCGCAGATGGTCGAATGACCGCTGAAGAGTGAAGCACCGCCAGCGAGCCCAGGCTTGCGCCATGCATGACCTAACCGATAGATACAGTGCGACGAATCTACATACGGATACGGCGATAGCCAGGCCCACGACCTGGCCATCGAGCGCCGCCATGCGGGACAAGCTCTGCCCAAAAACTACGCCAATCCACCGACGACTCTGGGAGATCGGTCCTATGAGTGGGCGGACGGCGCTGGCCTTCAGTGCGTCACTGCGTAGGTGGTTGTTATGACACTGGGCTGAGGTAGTGCCGAATTGAGCGTCGCTATCAGAGAGAGCGCGCCATCGGCGCCAATCATGTACTGTGAGACGGTGGAAGCCTGATTGTTCACCACATAGGCATACTTGCCAGACGGGTCCACGGTGACCGAAGTTGGGAACAACCCAACATTGACACTGGCCCCGGCCATGGGCGAGAGCGCACCGTCAGCACCAATTGTGTACTGCGAGACGGTGTTGCTCGTGTTGTTTGCCACGTAGGCATACTTGCCAGACGGATCCACGGTGACCGAAATCGGGTTGGAACCAGCACCAACACTGGCTATAGCCATCGGCGAGAGCGCACCGTTGGCGCCGATCGTGTACTGCAAGACGGTGTTGCTCACGTTGTTTGCCACGTAGGCATACTTACCAGATGGATCCACGGCGACCGAAGCTGCGGCGCTAGCACTAACACTAGCGACGACCATTGGCGAGAGCGCGCCGTCGGCCCCAATCGTGTACTGTGAGACGGTGTCATCCGCGAGGTTTCCAACATAGGCATACTTGCCAGACGGATCCACGGTGACGGCATTCGGGGCGAACCCCGCATTGACACTGGCCGTCGCCATCGGCGTGAGCGCACCGCCAGCACCAATCGTGTACTGCGAGACGGTGTTGCTCATGTTGTTTGCCACGTAGGCATACTTACTAGACGGATCCACGGTGACGGCATACGGGCCGGACCCAGCATTGACACTGGCCGTAGCCATCGGCGTGAGCGCACCGTCGGCGCCAATCGTGTACTGTGAGACAGTGTTGCTCAGGAAGTTTGCGACATAGGCATACTTGCCAGACGGCGCCACAGTGATGGACCACGGGAAACTGCCAGCATTGACACTGGGCGTGGCCATTGGCGAGAGCGTACCGTCGGCCCCAATCGTGTACTGTGAGACAGTGTTGCTCCCGTTGCTTACCACATAGGCATAGGCATTACGCGTGCACGTCACGCCGATGCTGGTCACATTGCTTGCAGCAACTGCGCCAGATCCGTTGGCCACCGTGCAGGTCTGACCGGCCGGCTGGGCCCCCACGGACAACGCATAGGATGTCGCGCCCAGTCGCGGCGTCGGCATGGTGAATCCGCCGTTCGTGCTGATCACCTGCGTGTCGCCATTGGTGTCGGCCAACTGTAGGCTCGTGCCGGCGATCAGACCGGAGACTATGCCGCCCACGGTATAGGTGGGGGGCAGCGACGCATTGCGCGAGAGCGCCGCGTTGGCGCACAGCCGGCCGCCTGCCGGGGAGTCTGCGCAGGCGGTCAGCGTCGCCGCCCCGGCGGCAGTGGCAGAAGCGGGGCTGGCAACCTGGGCGCTGCGGCTGTCAGCGGCCGGCGTTGCCACGAAGCTCGCGTCATCGCTCGTCCACGACCAATTGGTGAGATCCCCGATGCCGTCCACGCCATCCGAGCGGCGCACCGTCACCGACACGGTTTGCGCGGCGCCGCCGGCCGTCACGGCCAGGGTCGCAGGCGTCAGCGCGAGCGTGTACGACTTGGCCTGCGCGGCCTGCACCACCAGGTGGGTGACGCCCGACGCGCCGCCGCCGCCAGGTAGCGTCGCCGTGACCGTGATATCGGCGACGCCGGCAGCGAGTGTCTGCACCGTCGCATAGATGCCAACGGGTGAGATGACCGAGGCAGCGGGCGCCTTGTCCGAAGCGGACACCACGGTCGCCACGCTCGGATCGGACGAAGTCCAGGCGAAGCTGGCCCCTTTGATCTCGGTGCCGTCGGCCGCGAGCAGCGTCGCCTTGAGCGTCAGCGTGCCGCCGGCCACCGGCGCAGCGCTGCCGGTGTCGAGCACCAGCCGCGATGCCGCCGGCGTCGCGGCTGGGGTGGATGGACTGTCGTCGGAACCGCAGGCGGCAAGCAGCGCCGCGGCGAGCAAGGCAAGGCCGACAGCGCGCGCGCCGGCCAGAGCGTGTGGAAACATGGACCCAACCCGTTTGATATGAAAGAGGGCCGAACCCTTGCGGGCCAGCGGCCAGTGACACGCTCTAACGGCGTGCGCTGCGCGCGACTGTAGCAGCGCAAGACATTCACCACACCCCCCATTTGGGGTGACTGGTGAACAATGCCCCTTTAATGACACCTATATTCCTAGTGAGACACGTCCATGCCTTCTTGCCAAGAGGATGGAATCGGATCCCAGTAGCTCCTGACTACTTGTCGGCCGAAACCCTCGCGCGTTGGCATTGCGCCTTTCCCGTGGGCCGGTAGCCGCCATGTGCCGGCCACCCCCTTTGCCCAAACAAACGATGGGCGGCAATAAAGCAGTTGCTCACCTCGAAGGTATTGGCTGTCTCAAAAGGGTCGATCTGAGCCATCTGGTGTGGCTCGACAGATCGCTACCGCACGACAACGGCAAACGGGGGATCTACGAAGGCTCGCAACTGCCTCCAGACCCTTCTTGGCGTTCAGCCAGGCAGCACCTGGACGGCTGGCAACGGCTTCTGGTGGTCGGTGTGCATAGGCATGGCGCAGCCAGTGCGGCGATGCCTTACGTAGCAACACCTGTGGGCTCGCGCGCCTGCACGCCATCGGTCACCACAGCAAACGCAATGCCGGTGTGCGCCTGGCGGAACCGGCCTTATCGGCCGCGCTCCACCTGCGCCGGGCGTGTCTTCCTGTCGAACCCTAGCTGCATGGCATTGGGACACTCAGATCTCATGGTGGCCAAGTGTCCCATCAGGGATAGAAGCTTACGATCGGCTCGGGAAGATGCCCTGCGTGCAGATCACGTAGTACAGGCCGGTCGGCTCCAGCGCCCGCAGATCCGGCAGCCGGAAGTTGGTGACGCCGTCGCCGCCGAACTTGGTACCCAGCAGCGCGAACAGGGCCTGATTGCTCTGAATGCTCATGACGCGCCCGTCGGCACGCATCCCGCCAGCCGCGAAGCTTGTGGCGGACAGCCACACCGTGGCCATCGTGCAGTCGCTGCCAACGCCGTCGCCCACGACGGTGTCGCCGTTGCCCAAGCCGGGAACCGTGCCAGCCGGGCCCGTGGCGCCAGTTGCGCCTGTGGAACCGGTCGCGCCCGTGGCACCCGTTGCACCTGCCGGCCCGGTAGCGCCCGTGGCCCCGGTTACGCCAGTCGCGCCAGTCGCCCCATTTGAGCCGGCGGTGCCCGTGGCGCCGGTCGGGCCAGTCGCACCGTTAGCACCCGTTGCGCCGGTAGCGCCCGTAGCACCCGTAGCACCCGTAGCACCCGTAGCACCCGTAGCACCCGTAGCACCCGTATTGCCCTGAGGCCCCGTGGCGCCAGTCGGTCCCTGCGGACCCGTCGCTCCCGTTGAACCATCCACAC
Organism: Cupriavidus pauculus; assembly: GCF_022179805.1. GTDB lineage: Bacteria > Pseudomonadota > Gammaproteobacteria > Burkholderiales > Burkholderiaceae > Cupriavidus > Cupriavidus pauculus_E. The sequence goes on from NZ_BPUO01000009.1 coordinate 194,283, forward strand.
CGTTTGCGCCCGTCGCGCCGGTGGCACCGGCCGCCCCCGTGGCGCCGGTTGCGCCCGTAGCACCCGTTGCGCCAGTGGGGCCCACCGGACCCACCTTGCCCTGCGCCACATCGCTCGATAGCGCTGCCAGTGTCGAATTGGCCAGCTTGAGCTTGGCCGCGATCTCTTCCAGGCGATCGTCGTAGTTGTCGCCGTTGCGGGGATTGAACTTCTGGTTCAATAGATTCAGCGAATCGGCGTCGACACCGAGGGACGCCAGGCGTTGCTTGACCTGCGTGATGGCCAGCGCCAGCTTGTCGCTGGCGGCCGCGGCGGAGACCGTCGAGAAACTTGCGAAAAATGCTTCGGTATCGGCATTGCCCGACGCTGCCGCGACTACCAGTTCGGTAATTGGCGTGACGTTGGTGGTGCCGGCACTTTCGATGTACGAATGCAACACTTCGCCCGAGGCTGTGGTTACACGCAGTACACAAGGCAGCGCCAGATTAGCCGTGGAGGCGCTCCAGTTGCCATCTGCGCCGGTGGTGACGGTAGTCTGACCACTGACGCACTTGATCATCAGCGCCGCATTGGTGATGGGCGCACCCGTGGCTGCCGTGCCCGAAATTGTTGCTGCCGGCAGTGCCGTCGGGGTGCTGGCGCTGGTTCCTGTGTCGTCGCCGCCACCGCAGCTGGCAAGAAGTACAGCGGTGGCAATCGAAAGGGCGGCAGCCCATTGTCGTTGTTTCATTTTTCCCGTTCCCGTGAGAATTGATAGTTTTTGAGGATGTGGCCTCGGAAGCGGGTATGCGGGGCCGCTGCGCGTGGCGGCCAGCATGTTAGCGATGATTGACTCAAACGGGGCATTGCATTTTCACCCCCCGTCGGAGGGGCAGACAGGCTGCGCGCATGATTCGCGCGGGACCGGCAAAGCGGGTATGCTTCGCCCCGGATTTTTGCTACTCGGAGTCTCGCGTGACCCGCATCTGCCTGAACATGATCGTCAAGGACGAAGCCCCGGTGATCGAACGCTGCTTGGCCAGCGTCAAGCCGTGGATTGACCATTGGGTCATCGTGGACACGGGGTCGAGCGACGGCACGCAAGGCACGATTCGCCAGTTCATGGCCGACGTGCCGGGCACCTTGCATGAGCGCCCATGGCGCGACTTTGCTCACAACCGCAACGAAGCCATGGCGCTCGCCCGCACGGCCATGGCAGGCGCGGACGTCTATCTGCTGTGTGTTGACGCCGACGAGACGCTGCGCATGGCACCTGACTTCGCGTGGCTCGACCTGCAGGCCGACGGCTACCAGTTTCGCTGCGAGCTTGATGGCTGGCACTACTTGCGCAACGCTCTGGTGCGCGCGTGTCAGCCATGGCGGTGGGAGGGCGTCCTGCACGAATATCTGACGCAGGACGGGCCGCACCGTTGGGAAGCGCTACCTGAGGCCACCATTGTCGTGTCGCGCGACGGCGCGCGGGCGCGCGATCCGCACACGTACCTGCGCGACATCGAGTTGCTGGAAAAGGCTGTCCGCGAGGCGCCCGGCAACACGCGCTACCGCTTCTATCTCGCGCAAAGCTGTCGCGATGCGGGCAAGCTGGACGAGGCCATCGGCCACTATGAGGAACGCGCCGCGATGGGCGGCTGGGAAGAGGAAGTCTGGTTCGCGCGCTTTCAAATCGGTGCGCTGCGCGAACGCCGCGGCGACGCACAGGTCGCAGTTCAAGCGGCCTATCTCGATGCCTACCAGCTTCGACCCACGCGCGCGGAACCGCTCTGCGCGCTGGCGCGTTACCACCGGCTGCGGGGCGAATTCGCGCTCGCGCACCTTTTCGCGCAGCAGGCCGCCGCCGTGCCGCGTCCGTCCGACTCGCTGTTTGTCGACGATTCTGTCTATGTGTGGCGCGCACTTGATGAACTCGTCGTCAGCGCTTTCTACGTGGGCGCCATCGACCAGGGTCGCCGCGCACTGCAGCGGCTGATCGCGGAGCAACAGTTTCCCGAAAGCGAACGCACCCGCATCGTGGCTAACTGCCAGTACTTCGGTATCTAGCGCCATTCGCATGTTCGGGGCTGGGCATTAGAGTTCGGGATCCCGGAGCGCACATACTCGCAAATTCCGTTTCACTTCCTACTCGGCAGGCTCGTGCTTGCTATTGCCCGCCCCGACCTTTGTGGGGTAATGAGATGTGACGCAAACGCCGAAATTCATGTGATGATGCGGACCCGGTAGCGTGCGTGCGCTGCTACCGCTCGTCGAATCTATTTGCCCGTTGGCCCTGAAGCGGATTACTTGAGAATGGCAAGGAAGTTATTGAGCGCGGCGCCGACCTCAACAGTGTCGACGCTTGCATCGGCTCGCCCGTCGCCCGGAGTTGGATTATCCGCAGCGAAGCTTGAGGCGCGACTGCGTATGAAGCGGTCAACCGGGTATATCGAGGCAATACGCAAGCTTGATGCGGGTGGCCACACGCATGACCGCCAGGCGGTAGAAGCCGTTGTGGCCGCCATCCGTGACGAATTGCCTGATGTCACCATCGACCAGTTGCCGGTTGGCATCGTTTCCCAGTGTTTTCTGGGCGAGCCATACGAAGTCCATACCCTCGACCGGGTCGGCAATATTGTCCATCACTACAAGCGTTTCGAATCACTGCCGCCGTTGCTCGGTCGTGGCAGGGTGCTGGCTGCCAGCGGAAAGTACGCGTTTGTAGAGATCTACACCGATAAAGTCATCGCCGTCTCTGATAGCGGCGACGTGTCTATTGTCAGGGATTGAACATGAGTGCTGGCGAAAGAATTATTCAGGTTGCTGATCTCACGCTAATCACTCGGGGTCTGCAGAGCATCAATCGTGATATCGAGGCGGTATCGACTCAGGTTTCTGCTGTTGGCAACGAGTTAAGCGATACGCGATCAGAACTGGCCCGCCTGGAAGAGGCGTTCATGCGCTTCGTGGAAGCCGACGTGAAAGCGAAGGAGTTGGCGCTCGCCGAAACGCGTCAGGTGAAGGTCCGTCAGGCGCTGGAGACGACCTATGGCTACTACGCCGATGTGCGTCGCCAGGCGACAGGTATCCTGCAGGCGGCAGACCTGAGCGTGGTGCGCGGCGAGACGATGAAGTCCGCGACCGAGGAACTGATGCTGCAGGCGCCTCGGTACTGGCTGGCGCCGGCGTTGGTGGCCCTGGCTGCCTGGCTCAACGATCAGGAAGACCTGGCGCGTCGCGCCCTGGCCGAAGCGCTCAGGCGCGATGACGAAAAGACCTCGCTGCTCTTCGCACTGGTGTGTCGCCGCGCCGGTCGTGTCGAAGCCTGCAGGGCATGGCTGGAGCGCTATTTTGGCATGCAAAACCCTGCAAGCCTGGATCGCCAGACCGTGGTGTTGGTCGACGCGTTGGCAAGTGGGGTGTTCGGCGGCGAGATCCGGATGCATTGCACCAGGCAGGTGGAGCAATGGGTCGAGGAATTGAGCGAGGCCGCCGGTTTCGTTGAAACGCAGCGCGCGCAATGGGAAACGGGCTTGCGCGTGAAGCTCAAGGAAACCGATCATTCCGGCAAGTACTCGCATCTTTCGCGCTTCAGCCCGACGTGGTCGCGCCTGAACCAGTCTCTGAACGAAGCGGCCTTGCACAAGGACGTCCTCGAGCACTTCCGGAGCATCTTCGAGGGCGCGCTGGAAACGGCGCGCAGCGTGGAAGCGGCCGTGGATGGGCTGCTGGACAAGCTGGTGTCGCGTTTCGACGATGAAGAGCTCCCGCTGCGCCGCGAAGACCATCTGAACCAGTTGATCATTAACCATTCCGGGGATCGGCCGGCGGCGGAGCGCAAGCACGCGCTGGAGACGGCGGCGCTGGAAGAGACGGTCAGTTTCACGCAGTTGCTGACAAACGCGGCCATGAACCCGGAACTCAGTCATGCCACGCGTGCGACCCAGCGATACGCCATTGCGCTATCTCGCGCATGGGTGCGAAACGCGCATGACGACCTGACAGCATCGTTCCGCAACCAGGTGCCCACAGATATCCAGATTGCTGTCGAAGGCTGGGAGGGTGTCACCCGCAATGGCGACAACGAGGCCCCCTTGCTCAGTGCGCTCGGCCAGCATCTCGATAATGAGCGTGACAACACACTGGCCGCGATCAAGCTCGGCTTCAAGCATTTTGCCGCTCTTGCCGTGGGGGTGATCGCTGTCCTGATGACACTCAGTGCTGGCTGGTTCTCCCTGCTCGTTGGCGCTGTGGCTATTGGCTGGTTCTTCATGGCCAAATCAGAGATTGCCAAGGCGAAGGCGAAGGTCGTCGAGGAAGCTGCTAAGAAAAAGGAGCAGTGTTCGGCGGCCCTTAAGGCGGCACTCGCGGAAGTCGTGGAGTGGCGCCGCGACGTCGCGGCGCGCGATGCCTTCGCGGCCCACGTTGGTCACCTGCTGGACGGCATTTCCCCTGAACAATACACGTCGAGCACGCACGAAAAGACCCGTCGCGTGATGACGCAAGCTGCATAGGAGCCCGCCCCATGGCCCGTAATTTGATGACCGACGCTAGCGCCACGCAAGCCGCTTCAGTCGAAGTTCCCAACGCGGATGCCGGGGCGACGCCCGCGGCGCAGGTTGCCAACCCCGTGCCGCTTCCGGCCAACGAGGTCCTGGCCGGCGCGTTTCCACAGTGGAATCTTCTACCCGCAACGCCGTTTCTGCGCCGCGTGCGGTAGATGGAACGATGACGCCTCCGGATACCTACGCAAGCTGGTCATCCTGTCTCGAGCTGTTCGAGGGCGCAAACCAGGACGAAGCGGTGATGCAGGCGATGAACGCCGGCTCGCTCAGCTGGACTGGCGGCGTGGCGCCCTTGTTTGCCGAGCGGGTGAGCGGTGTGGTCAACCAGCGTTTGACGTGTATCGCCAAGGACATCTCGCGTGACCTGAAATTCGCTGGGAACCACGGGTTGCTGACGAATGCGCTGCTTAACGCGCGCAACAAGCTCGCGGTGCTTTACCGGTTTTCGCTGTGCGCTCCGTTCCCAAAGGAGTTGTCGGAATTGGTGCAGACGCTGGTTCGCAACTATGCGGAGCAGGCGCAGCAGTCGCTGGAGGACTCGGCGCGCGCGGACCGGAGTGGGCAGCTAGGTTACATCCTCCGCAACAACAGCCTGCTGCGTTATGCCGAGCAGGCGGCGAACATGCCATCCTCGGCCAGCCCCGTCGCTGGCCAGGAAAATTCCCCGATGGTTTCCACCGGCGCCCGCCGACGCAGAACCATTCTTGCCTGACGCTTTGCTTTGCCAGTCCCTCCATGAGTGATACCAAGGAATTCCGCAGCACCCTGACGCGCTATCTGAAGGCCCGTGTCCCGTTTATCTCCATTCGGAGTGCCGAGCGGGCCCGCGTGCTCGATATCCTCAAGGATATCTCCCAGGGTTTGAGCAATGCGCCAATGTATGTGCACACCCTTTCACAAGGCATGCGGGAGCTCGTGAGCAGTCGGTCGGCCAATGATGACCGTTCCGTGCATGGGGCGCTTGATTTCGCCAGTCAGCAGATCGCACAGCGTCAGAATCTGACATTTGTTCTGACGGAAGTCGACGACATTGAGGCGGATTCTGCCTTTGCACGGCAATTGCAGGATGCCGTGATGCTCGCGGCAGAAAATGGCGGGGCCATTGCGGTGATCACCACCAAGCCCGTATGGAGCCAACTGCAACGGCTCGGTATGTCGCTCGTCCTTTCGGCGCCAAACGAAGACGAGATGCTCGAGATCATTAAGGAGCAGATCGGCGCCTATCGTGCGGACTATCACATCGAATGGGATGAGGCCGACGAGCGGGAGGCCGCGGCCATTCTTACCGGCGTATCGCGTATCGAGGCCGAGAATATCATTGCCACGCTGTTGGCCAACGGCAGTATCGTGAAGTCCGATCTGACCCAATTGACGCACGCCAAGGACCGGATTTTTGCCGACATCTCCGGTATCGAGCGGGTCCAGGTACGTGGAGCAGAACTTGACGTAGGCGGTCTGGGTGGGCTGAAGCGATGGCTCGACAAGGAGCGCCCACTACTGACCGCGGACCTTCGCGAGCGCGGCATCCGGCCTCCGCGAGGGGTATTGCTCGTAGGCGTTCCTGGCTGCGGGAAGTCGCTTTCGGCAAAGGCCATTGCCCACAATTGGAAGATGCCGCTGTACCGGCTGGATCTGTCTACCATTCATGGTCAGTACCTGGGCCAGAGTGAGGGACGGCTTAAGGACGCGTTGAGTACGGCTGACCACGTATCGCCATGCGTGCTCTGGATCGACGAAATTGAAAAGGGCCTCGCGGGTGCCATGCAAGGTGCGGGCGACGGCGGGACCTCTACGCGGCTTGTTGGCCAGTTCCTGTACTGGTTGCAGGAGGCACGGTCGCGGGTATTTGTGGTGGCGACCGCCAATGACGTGTCCCGCTTGCCGCCAGAATTGCTGCGTCGCGGCCGATTCGACGAACTGTTCTTCGTGGATTTGCCCACGCCGGAGGAAAGGCGAGAAATCATCAGTATCTACGTCCAGCGCGGCCTGAAGCGTGGCGTGGATACCGATTTGATGAGCGAGTTGGTTGACCTGTCGGAAGGCTTTGCGGGTTCGGACCTGGAATCGGCTGTGCGTGAAGTCGTCAAGGAAGCTTACCTGAACGGCGATGCGGCGGTGTCGAATGAGTTGTTCCGCCGTAGTTTCCAGAACGTCGTGCCGCTGTCCAAAACGAGTCCCGAGCAGATCGAGTCCATCAGGGCCTGGGGGCGGGACCGCGCGGTTCCCGCATCTGGCAATCCTATTGGGGGAGCAAGCAATGCCGCACGGGCCCGCCGTGCCGTGCTGGCGTAGTCGGATTCGGGGAAATCCGACGGTAACGTACATCATCGCCGCCATAGCGGGTGGCACAGTAGGGCGTTGCGGAATTTGAAGGCATGCAGGAGCTCAAACTGATATTCGACGCCTTCCCACACAAACGTCTCTGCGCGTGACGTGTATAGTCACGCCGCCATAACATCAGCATTCTTCCACGACTACTTGATACCGGCAGAGTTGCCTGCCAACACAAGATAGGGCCTTGGCGCGGGATTTCTCCGCAACCCCAGTTTCTTGCCCATGTCGTAATGGAGCGAAGGCAGGTAGTTGGGATCGATAGGCTGCGCGGAAATCCGCCCTTCGGGGCGGGCGGGTGCGGCGGTTGGGCGAGGCGGGGCGTTGCTGCCCGGAACTATGGATATGCAGTGTATCCATTGGCCGTGAGAGAGAGCGGCGCCAAGGCGCCCCAAGCGAAGTGCCCGCCTATCCCCAATTACTTCGGGGAAACTTGCGTCGAATTCAGAACTTCTTTTACTTGAGAGGTAAGCTTCTCATAGTGCACGGTGAGGCTTTGCTCATTGGCTTTCAAAGCATGAACGATCATTTGGCACATCGAAAGAAGTTGATGAGTTGGGATCGCAATTTGCGTTGCAACAGTTCTACTTTCGACGCCTTCCTCTATTTGCTCTTCTGTCTGAGGGGTTATGGAATGAAATACGAGCTTCGAAACAGGGGCGCCGATGATAGCTTGCGAAATTCCATCTACATAGATTTCAGGAAGCGGTGATGGGTATTCCAAGTCAAAAGTGGTGCCATCCTTCCGATTCTTATAAATCTTTGACATAGCTCAATCCTGAAAAGTAATCTGTGCCAACTCAATAAAGCTAACGTCTTCGCAACTTGGGGCCTGGAGAAGTTGTTTTTCGCATGGACTCGTAAACAACTTGTAACCGCTAGCTAAATCCCATTTGTAATCGCTACCGAAGTTATTTGACTGGTCCTCAATGGTGAGGAAAACGGAGGAAGCCAGTTCTGCAATCAAGGGGTTGTCAGCAACCTGGACCATTGCCCATGCTGTGTTGCGGTAAGCAGTTCCAACATGGATTTCCACCTCCTCGCCTACAGCATCTGCAAGCTCGAACAATGTGTCGAGCGTAATGTTCGCCCCACCCAGTTGTCTGGAAACCTGGGATTCCTTCTTACCCATTTTCTCGGCTAGGGCTTTCTGTGAAATTCCCTTTGCCATCATCACGCCCTTGATCTGAGCGGTAACGGCGTACCGTCTGAGCTTCTTTTTAGTTTCGGGCGAAGGGCGCCGTGTCAGAAAAGCCCCAAGGCCTTGAGGCTTTCTTTCTACAACTTCATTTTTTTTTGTCGGCATGGAACGTTACCTGTGGCTTGGGGTGAGCCCTCATGTCGCGAGAGTAGTCCTTGTACAAAGCAATGGCGTGATTTTGTTCTGCCGTAGGTGCCTTCTGAGTTTTTTTCAGGAACGAATGAGACACGATCAGTTGGCGGTGACGGAAGGGGCAGTAGAACCACGGCGTTCGCACTTGGCCATTGATGAGTTCATAGATGGTTCGGTTGTTATCTTCGTACTTAAAGTGGACCATCGCATGACAGTTCCGGTCGTTGAGTGGCGGATTAAGCATGTCCTGCGCGCACGCAGTTCTGAGCATGATGAGCGAACTGACAAACGACCCATAGTGCTTCTCCGAGTATCCGCCTACCGCACCAAACAGGTCACCGGATTCGTCCTCCGGTCCAACGACCGGAAAGTAAGCTTTCCATCGCATCGGGTAGCTGGACAGCTTGGTACCGCTCACTTCATCGAGCACCTTACCAATCTGCTCGCTGAACAACTCCCTGAGATGAATCATTATCGGTTCACTTATATGTCAATTCAAGGCTCCTGGGGCGGAGCATATCAAAAAATCTTTGCTTGTGGGGCTCATAAGCGTCTGCGACCTTGCCGAGGTGTCCCCAACGCTTGTTAAGTACGCGCCCGGCGTGTCCAGCAACCGCTGAGCGGACAGGGCACAGCACATAGCCGGGAAGCGCGAGGCTGGCAGCGTGCGTGTCCGTTTTGCCAGTTGGACTGTGGGTTCCTATCGTCGAGGTAAAAGCGGGAGGGCTGATTCAGATCAAGCCCCGACGCAGGTCGATTTTCTGGCTTTTTTCCGGGCTTTCCCAGAACGGCGCGTGGTTGAGCTAAGTTGCTGGGGATCGAGTTCTTTTCCTCGTACCATTTTCAGTTCTTTCTGAGATTGAAAGATGAACAAAATCAATGGTTTAGCTGAATGTGCGCAAGGCGAGGGTCTGTCGGCTCTTTCCCAGTTTTTCAGCTGCTCTACTCAGAATTAACCCAGGCAGCGTCCTCGGCTACCGCCTGAACCGATCGGGGCGCTACGGCGCCGGGTTGCTTCAATTTATGCAGTTGCACGTCCGCTTGTCTGGGACGTAAGTCGAGCTGTCTCGCTCACCGACACCCCCCCTCCAAGCGATGCCGGTGGGCGGCGCAAGACCATGACCGTCGCGGTGGAGGGTGTCGCCGGCGCGATGGTGGAGTAACGGGAGGGGGCACCAAGCGATATGCAGGCGACCCTATGCATCGAAAAGGATCTATAGAGGCCCAGTACCGCGGCATCAGTTCGGCGGTCTAGGCCCCTTGCTGTCTGTTTGCAGGGCGCCTGTCCTTAGCCTATCCATCGATGGTTCAGGTGGCATAGGCTGCGACCGATATGGCGCGATTCTGCAATAAGAGTCGTTTGGCGCACATTAAGAACGGCGACATCGGCAGGCACGAACTGGACGAGGACACTACGTCAGTAGGGGGGCTGGCCTTCCTATTTGTTGTCCACGGGCCGCTGTGGCAGCACGGAACTTCCGAAGGTATTGCCCATTCGGTGTTCGGTCGCGGCGCGGTTATACAGGCCGAGCTGATTCGACGGTCGATTCGCTATGGATTCCGAGCCGAGTTGCCGTTGCTCGGTCGTTGCACTGTGTGCTGGCGCCAATTGCTGCGTCAGGCAAGCGTACGAAGGTGCGCGCTCCCCGTTGACCTCCACGTCTACGCAGGTGGGCTTGGCCGGCGAGTCGGGCATGTCGGCCCATGCCAGGTCGCTGACGACGATCAACGCCGCGATCACCGCAATCCCCTTTCCATTCCACATGGCGTCTCCTTGATTTGCGTGAAGTGTCACGCCGCATTCCGTCTTTGAACATGAAGTTTTCGTGACAAACGACATATCTGCCAATGACGGACCGTCTAGGCATCTGTGCGTAACGCTGACATGAGCGCTGGTCATCATGTCTCGCGGCGTGATGCCCCCAGATAGTGTCGTCCTTGGTCGGGACCATGGCACGCGGGGCTGGCAATCGATACAAGAAGGTCGAGTCAACTCATGCGAGTCAGGAAGAAGAAGGGCGTGTCGCCGCCATGGCAGGCGGTGTGCGCAGCGGTGATTGGACTGGGAACTCAGGGGGCTGCGCTGGCGCAGGCCGACGGGGCGAAGGCCGACGCGGCGGCCCCAGTCCAGGTGCAAAGCCAGGCGCAAAACCAAACGCAAAGCCAGACCGAGGCGCAGCCGGAGCGCCGCGTCGACATCAACGAATACGTCGTGCGCGGCAACACGGTGCTGGACGTACGCGCGATCGAACGCGCGGTCACGCCCTATCTCGGGCCGTCGCGCACGCTCAAGGACATTGAGGCGGCCCGCGACGCGCTCTTGGCCGTCTACCAGGCGAAGGGGTACCAGTCCGTCTACGTCGATCTGCCCGAGCAACAGGTGACCGGCGGCATCGTCTATCTGCAGGTCAGCGAGACCCGTGTGGGCCGCGTGCGCGTGGTGGGCACGGAGTATCAATCGCCGCGCGAGGTGCGTGAACAGGTGCCGGCGCTCGCCGAGGGTGCGGTGCCAGACTTCACGCAAGCCCAGGCGCAGCTTACGGAACTGAACCGCAGTGGCAAGCGCCAGGTGATGCCGTTGGTCAAGCAGGGCGCGCTGCCGGGCACGATGGATGTGGATCTCAAGGTCGAGGACAGCAGCCCCTGGCGGGCAAGCCTGGGTGTGAATAACGACTACAGCGCGGACACGAAGGAGTTGCGCGCCATTGCCTCGATTGGCCACGACAACCTCTGGCAGCTGGGCCACAGCGCGTCGCTAAGCTTCTTCGGCTCGCCGCAGGACCTGAACCAGACCCAGGTGTGGTCGGGCTCGTATCTGGCGCCCATTCGGGGCACCAACTGGGGCGTGGAAGTCTCGGGCTACCTGTCCGACAGCAACGTAGCCACCGTGGGCGGCACCAACGTGCTGGGCAAGGGCCATTCCATCGGCGTGCGCGGCACCTACACCGTGCCGAACAGCGGGGCCTGGTATCACGCACTGAGCCTGGGTGTCGATTTCAAGGACAACAAGGAAGAAACGCGCCTTGGCTCGGCAGGCGACACCGTCCCGCTCAAGTACGCGCCCATCACCTTGTCGTACGCTGGCTTTACGCAAACCGCGCGGGGCCAGTACGGACTGAACGTCGCGATGGTGGCCGGCACGCGCAGCTTCCTGGGCTACGGCAGCGACTACAAGGAATTCGACTACAAGCGCTACAAGGCGTCGCCAAGCTTCCTGCTGCTCAAGGGCGATACCAATGGCACGTACAACTTCGCGGGCAACGCCCAGGTGGCGTGGCGGCTTGCGGGGCAAATCACCGATTCGCCGCTCGTGTCGAGCGAACAGATCGCTGCCGGCGGCATGAATTCTGTGCGTGGCTACCTGTCCGCCGAAAGCACGGGCGACTACGGCGTGGTGGGCTCGATCGAAGTCCGCACGCCGCCGCTGGACTTCTTTGGCAGCACGATCGAGGACTGGCGCGTCTACGCGTTCGCCGATGCGGGCCAGCTACGTCTGCGCGATCCGTTGCCCGAGCAGACGAGCCGCTTCTCGCTGGCGTCGGTCGGCATTGGCACCAGCTTCCGACTCGCACGCTACGTCAATGGCCGGCTCGACCTGGGCATTCCACTCAAGGATGGCCAGCGTACCGAGCGCTACGACCCGCGGCTAAATTTCAGCGTCATCGCGACCTATTGACCGCCATTTGACCCCGAATTGATTCGCTGGGGCGCTTAGCGCCTCGCATCCAAACCGAATTCCGAAGAACGCAACGGAGAACCCTTGTCATGCGACGTTCCCTCCTTCTGCTGCTTGCTCTGGCGAGCACGCTCCTGCCGAGTCTGGCCCATGCCTGGTGGCAACCAGACTGGGCCTATCGCAAACCGGTGACGATTGATGCCGGGCCGCAAGGCGGCAATATTGGCGGCAACGCTGGCCGGACACCGGTTCTGCTGCGTCTGCATACCGGCAATTTCAGCTTCGAGGGTGTCAGCGATTCCGGCGCCGACCTCCGTTTCGTGGCCGGTGACGACAAGACCGTACTCAACCACCAGATCGAGCAGTTCGATCCGTTGCTGGGTATCGCGCTGGTCTGGGTGGAAGTGCCCGCCGTGTCGGCCGATGGCAAACAGCAGATCTGGATGTACTACGGCAACCCGAAGGCGCCGGCATCGGGCAATGGGCAGCGCGTGTTCGACCCGGATTTCACGCTGGTCTACCACTTTGCCGAAGGCAGCGTGCCGGCCCGCGACAGCACTGCCTATGGCAACAACAGCCAGACGGCTGTGGTCGGTATCGAAGGCACGGTGATCGGCAAGGGTGCGCAACTCGGCACGACCGCGCTGGCGCTGCCTGCCTCGCCGTCGCTGGCGATCCAGGCCGGTGGTGCGTTCACATTCTCCGCGTGGGTACGCCCTGACCAATTGGGTGCGCAGCAACTGCTCTACACCCGTCGCGACGGTGCAGGCGAGCTGCTCATCGGTGTCGACCAAGGCGTCCCGTTCGTGCAGGTCAACGGCCAGCGCAGCAATCCTGGCCAGCCCATCCAGGCCGCCCAGTGGTCGCATGTGGCCGTTATCGCCGATGGCAAGGCCGTCACGCTGTACGTCGGCGGCCGGTCGGCCGCGACCGTGCAGGCAGCGCTGCCCGCACTGAATTCGCATGCGTTCATTGGGGCGGACAGCGAGGGCAAGGGCGCGTTCCCGGGCGCCATCGACGAAGTCCGGGTCTCGAAGGTGGCGCGGCCGGCCGCCATGCTGCTGGCCGATGCCGTATCGCAAGGCGCCGATTCGCGTCTGGTGGCATTCGGCCCGGACGAGCAACAGGCCGGAAAGAGCCATTTCGGGTACATCCTCGCGGCGATGCCGCTGGACGCCTGGGTTGTCGTGGCGGTACTGGGTCTGATGATGGCCGCTTCGTGGACCATCATGATTACCAAGGGCCGCAGCTTCGGCGCCAATGCACGGGCCAATGTGGCCTTCATGGCGCAGTTCCGTGAAGCATCGGGCGTATCGCTCGACCATCTGGCCAAGACGGGCCGTGTCACGGCCGATGTAAAGCAGCATTCGTCGCTCTGGCGTTTGTACGAGATCGCCGTCGACGAGCTGCACCGCCGCCATCAGATGGGCTACGACACCAACGCGGTGGGGGCGGCCACGATTGGTGCCATCCGCGCCTCGATGGATGGCGTGATGGTGCGCGAGAGCGAGCGTATGGCCAGCCGCATGAACTGGCTGTCCACCACCATCGAAGGGGCCCCGTACGTCGGCCTGTTCGGTACCGTGATCGGCATCATGCTGGTGTTCGTGGTGGCAGCTATGGCCGGTGCCGTGGACATCAACTCGGTGGCGCCGGGTATGGCCGCGGCCTTGTTGTGTACGGCCGCAGGCCTAGGCGTCGCCATTCCCGCGCTGTTTGGCTACAACTGGCTGGCCTCCCGCTCGGACGCCATCGCCGCCGACATGGCTGTGTTCGTGGACGAATTCGCCACGCGCCTGGCCGAAGAGCAGGGCGAAGGGCGTCACGCGCCTGTCCTGCAACGCGCCTGAAGCGGAGCCGCGATCATGGCAAACGCAAACAGGTTCGGCGTACGCAAGCGCAGTGGTGGCATCAATATCACCCCGTTCGTCGACGTCCTGCTGGTGGTGCTGGTGATTTTCATTCTGACCAGCAATGCCAGCATTCCGGGCATCAAGGTAGATCTGCCGAAGGCAAGCGCGTCGGTCGCGCTGGAAAAGCCCAAGACCAAGGCGATTACCGTCGATAACGCGGGCCAGGTCTTCCTGGACGCCTATCCCGTGTCGCTCGCTGAACTGGAGGAGCGGCTGCGGACTGAGAAGGCGCTGACACCGGATTTTCCGGTCATCGTGCGCGGCGACGCGTCGGTGCAATACGCGAAGGTGGTGGAGGTGCTCGATCTGCTGCGCAGGATCGATCTCAACCAAATCGGTCTGGTGACCGGCAAGCCGGCCTGAGGGAGCGACGAGCGTGAACCGTCACGAACCCTCGCTGGCATCCCCGGGCCAAGCCGCGCTGCTAAGGCGGCTATGGCGGCGCTGGGGCGGTGTCGGCATAGCCGCCCTGGCGCTGACTGCGGTAGGACTGCTGCTTTGGCATCTGCTGTCGGACACCGCCGCGACACGGCGGGAGGTGCCCAGCACGCCGATGCTGGTGCTGCCCCCACCGCCACCCCCACCGCCTGAGCCAGAAAAGCTCCCCGAGCCCGAACCGGTCAAGCCCGAGGTCGTGGAGCCTGAGCCGAAGCCGGCCGAGCCCACTGAAGCCCCGCAGGACGATGCGCCGCCCAGCCCGTCGCAGGACCTGGGCCAAGCCGTGACGATCGATGGCGCCGCCCAGGCGGGTAACGACGCTTTTGGCATCCAGGCCGGCGGGGGCGGCGGCATGACGGGCAGCGGTGGCGGCCTTGGCAGTCGATCGTATTCGGCCTACGTCTCGAATGCCCTGCAGCAGGCATTCGCGCGCGACAAGCGCACGCGCCAGTTGGCATTCGACGACATCCGCATTGACCTCTGGCTCGACGCCGAGGGTCGGGTGACCCGCGCGCAATTGGTGGGCGGCTCCGGCGGTGCCGAGGCCGACGACGCCGTACTGGCCATGGTCCGTGATTTCCGTGCCGACGAGAAGCCGCCCGCATCGCTGCGCTTCCCGATGCGGCTGTCTATCAAGGGGCGACGGCCGTAAGCGCTTGTCTGCCTGCATCCCAACAGCATTTCGAATATAGAACGATGAAACCTTTCGCTCATCCCCCGCGCCATGCCATGTGCGCCAACGCCCTGGCGGCAGCCGTTGCGCTGGCGTGTCTG
Organism: Cupriavidus pauculus; assembly: GCF_022179805.1. Lineage (GTDB taxonomy): Bacteria > Pseudomonadota > Gammaproteobacteria > Burkholderiales > Burkholderiaceae > Cupriavidus > Cupriavidus pauculus_E. The sequence goes on from NZ_BPUO01000009.1 coordinate 209,283, forward strand.
GCCACCGTTGGCACTGCTCATGCGCAAGACGCTGCGCCGCAGGAAAGCGCCATGATCAAGCTGATTCGCGGGCTGATCCAGAGCGGCGCGCTGGAAAAGAACGCCGGCGAGGCGCTCCTGGCGCAGGCGCAGACCGAAGCCATGGCCGCGCAGATGGCACAGCGTCCCGCCCCGACTTCGGGTGCCGCGGGCGGTGCTCTGGCTGGCGGAGTGGCCGGCACCGCCGCGGGCACCGTGGCAGCCGTGCCCGGCGAAGTCCGTGTGCCCTATATCCCGGAAACTGTGCGCGACCAGATCCGCGACGAGGTCAAGGGCGAGGTCATGGCGCAGGCGAAAGCCGAGGGTTGGGCCGCTCCGAACGAGACGCCGGAATGGACCAAGCGCATTCGCGTCGAGGGTGATGTGCGTTTGCGCAACGAGTCGCGCTTCTATTCGGGCAACAACAGCGATATCCAGATCGACTGGGCGGCCATCAATTCGGGCAGCGGCTTCGACGTCAACCCGAATACCAACCTGTCGTTGCCGCCCCTGCTCAACACGCGACAGAATCGTCCCAACCAGTGGCGGGCCCGCGCCCGCGTGGGCGTGCTGGCTGACGTGACGGAAACCGTGAAGGCCGGTGTGCGCCTGGCCACGGGCAATGACAACAGCCCGGTTTCCACCAATCAGACGCTCGGTGGAGGCCTCGCCAAGAAGGATGTGTGGCTCGACCAGGCCTGGGCATCATATCAGCCGTTCGAGTGGATGAAAGTGACAGGCGGGCGCTTCGGCAACCCCTTCTTCTCGACGGACACGCTCTATTCGTACGACCTGAACTTCGACGGGCTGGCCGCGCAGTTCGAGAAGGCGCTGCCCAACCGCGACGTGACCATGTTCGGCACGCTCGGCTTCATCCCGCTGGAATACTCGAAGGACAACGCGCCGTCGAACAGCCAGGAGAAGATGAAGAGCGAGATGAAGTACCTGATGGGGGCGCAGGTCGGGGCGGACTGGAAGATCAATACCGAAAACCGCCTGCGCGGCGCATTGGCGTACTACGACTTCCACAACGTCACCGGTCGCGTCTCCGAGCCGTGCGCGCTGTACGCGGGCGCCGACGGCTGCAGCACGGACTGGACCCGCCCGGCCTTCATGCAGAAGGGCAACACGCTGATGCTGTTGCGCAATATCGCCCTCAATCCGCTGGATCCCGCTAATACGCCGCAACCGCAGTACGTGGGCCTCGCCTCGAAGTTCCAGTTGATGGATGTGAATCTGCGCTGGGATACGAAGGTGGCCGGCTACGGCCTGCGCCTGGACGGTAACTACATCCGCAACCTGGCGTATGACGCCGACGAGATGTGGAATCGCGCCAATGGCGGCATCGTCAACAACTTTGGCGGCAGTGGCGGCACCAGCCGCGAGGACTTCAAGAGCGGCGGCAATGCCTATATGTTCCAGGCCACGTTCGGCAAGCCTACGCCTGCCGCGCGCGGCGACTGGAACGTGCTGGCCGGCTACAAACGCATCGAGCCGGATGCGATGCCCGACGGGTACAACGATTCCACGTTCCACGGTGGCGGTACCAACGCACGTGGTTACTACCTGGGCGGCTCCTACGCGCTCGACAAGAATGCATGGGTGACCGGTCGGTGGATCTCCACGAAGGAAGTCTTCGGCCCCCCGCTGTCCATCGATACGCTGCAGTTCGAATTTAACGCGCGGTTCTAAAGGGGGATGACGTGTTTCCGACCATCTTCTGCCGTATCCAGGGCCCGGCGACCCTGGCGTTCCTGGTCACACTGGTGGCAGGCAATGCTTACGCGCAACAGGTGCCGAGCATGGAAGAGCGCCTGCGCAACCAGCTCCGCATCACCACCACGCAGCTGCAGCAGGCGCAGAACGAACTGGCGGCGCTGAAAGCCGGTCAGCCGTCGTCTGGCCAGTCGGTCGGCCGGGCATCCACCAGTGGCGCGGCCGGTGGCGGCGACGCCAGCGCACTGCGCAAGGAGCTCGATGCTGTCCGGGCGCAACTGGCCGCCGAGCGTGGCGCGCGTGAGCAACTGGCCGATGCCACGCGCCAGGCGCATCTGCAGACACAGGGCGTCGTAGAGAAGGCAACCAGTCAGATCGCCCAGTATCGCAAGTCCTATGACGAGCTGCTGCGTATGGCACGCACCCTCGACGCCGAGCGCCGCAACCTGGTCGCCGAAGCTGGCGCGCGCCAGGCCGCCTTGAAGCGTTGCGAGAGCGCCAATACAAAGCTCTACAGCGTGGGGCAGGACATCCTGCGCGCCTACGAGACGGTAGACGTCGCGACGGTGCTGGCCGCGCGTCAGCCGTTCGCGGCGCAGAGCCGCGTGCGTTACGAGCAGATCGCGCAGGATTACGGCGACAAGCTCTACGAGGGCCGTTTCGATGTGCGGGCGGATGTGCGTGCGGGGGAGTCATCGACCGCAGTGCCGAGCGAAACGCCGGTAGAGGGATCGACAGGCGCTCCGGTCCACGCGAGCTCCGCCAGTGCTGCGGCCGCCATCTCACCGGCGATCTCACCGGCCAACTCACCCGCCGTTGCACCCACCGACGCCACACCGACGGCGCAGTAACGGATGTCGTCACCCAAGTCGCCCTACCCGATACGTGAACAAGGAGTTCCCATGACCGAAGCCACCACCCTTGAAGCAGCGCTGGAGCCGACGACCGTCGCACCGGCCGTTGCGGATACCGCTCCTGCTACCTCTCCCGCCCCGGCTACCGATAGCCCGACGCCCGCGCTGCTCACGCATGTCACCGCTGACCATGTGGCCGATGCTATCCGTAACGCCGGATGCGCCGTGCATCTCCTGCAGGAAGATGGCAACGCGCGCTTGCACAGTGCCAGCCATGGCGTGGGTTTCCAGGTGCTGTGGGGTAATCGCGTGAGCGACGGGCAGTTTCTCGATTTCACGCTGAGCTGCCCGCTGCGCGTGGAAGGCGGGCAGTTTCCCGATGCATTGCTCAACGAGTGGCATCGCAGCCGCCGTTTTGCGCGCATCGCGTCGCATGGTGACTTCCTTGTGCTCGAAATGGATGTCACGGTCACGGGTGGCGTGACCGAGGCCTACCTCTCGGTGGCCATGCAGGTCTGGATCCAGATGATGGGCCAGTTTTTCCTGCATCTACGCAACTACCGGCCATCGACGCCAGAGACCATACCGGCCGACGCAGAAGGTGCAGAAGCCGTGGAAGCCGTAGAAGCCTTAGAAGGCGGCGGCGTAGCCAGGGCCTGACGCCGACCAGCGTTTCTTCACTTTGAGACGGCACGCCGGCGTTCCCCGACGGTGTGCCGTTCTCCTTTTGTCATGGCAACGTCACTTTTTCTTCATACGATCCGGGACGGTGTTGCGCTGGCAGGGCCGGCTGCATCGACAGGATCTGACCGGACACCACGCTGTTCCTGACCGGCACACACCTTATGCACAGGCCGCTCGATCTCCATGGCACGTCTGACCGCTGCCGTCCGTGCGCACGCAAATCCTGGACGCGTCGCGACCATTGCACTTGCGGCCAGCCTGGTATGGCCGTGCGTAGCCAGTGGCGAGACCGATATGGCCTTTGACTTGCCGGCGCAGCCGCTGAAATCGGCGCTCGCCCGTTATGACACACAGACCAATGTGTCGGTGTTCTATCCGTCCGAGTTGGCCGACGGCCGTTGGTCACACCCGGTACAAGGCGCGATGCCGCCTTCGCAGGCCCTGCATCGACTACTGGAGGGGACCGGCCTCGTGGCACACGCGACGGCAGGCGATGCGTTCGTCCTGACGCCGACTGGCGAGACGCCGGCTACGGCGGCCGGGCAGGGCGTAGCCGCGGCGCGCCCGCCCTACGATGCACGGGTCCAGTCGCGTGTCCGACAGACCTTGTGCGCGCGACCAGCATTGGCGCTCGGAACCTATCGGCTCGCGCTATCCGTGCGAATCGACCGTACAGGCCGCGTGCAGCGTGCCAGATTGCTGGATACCACTGGCGACAGCGGGCGTGATGCGGCGATTGTCGCCGCGCTGCACCACACCGAGATCGGCGGTGCGCCGCAGAACCCGGATCAGCCCTACGTGCTGCTGGTGCGCCCCGTGCAGTGCCCGCAGGGTGAGCGCTGCCCAATGCCATGTGATGCGCCACGGAGCCTGCAATGAGTGAAGCGGTGCGATCCAGCCTGCGCGAGCTCCTGACGCAGCGCTACGACGATCTCAAGCGTCGTTTGACCTGGCGGTTGGGTTCGGCAGAACTGGCCAGCGATGCCTTGCATGACACGTGGGTGCACCTGGAAGACCGCAGTGACGCCAACGGCCCGGTGGCCAGCCCCGCCGCCTACCTGATGCGTATGGCGACGAACCTGGCGTTGGACCGCCTGCAGCGCGACCGCCGCCTCATGAGCGCCGAGGAACTCGATACGCTGATGCTGGAAATCGCCGACCCGGCCCCAGGGCCGGCGCAGACCGTGGCAGCGCGCGACGAAATGGAGGCCCTGGCAAAGCTGATCGAAAAGATGCCGGCGCGCCGCCGTGCGATCTTCCTGGCGGTGCGCGTGGACGAACTGTCCAACCAGGAGGCCGCCCTGCGCTTCGGCGTGTCGACGCGCCTGATCGGGCTCGAACTGAAACGGGCCCATGAGTACTGTGTGGCGCACATGGATAAGCATGACTGAACAAATTATGCCGATTCGGCGTGCCAGAACCGTCTTGATGTCATGCAACCTTGCACGGCGAGCTTGCCAGACGCCATGACTGCCACCATGAATCCATTGCTCCAACGCCCGCGCGGTCTCACCCGCATTGAACGCCAGGCCATGCGCTGGGTGCGGCGGATTGATGCCGGCCATATGACGCACCGCGATGGCGACGCCTTGCGTCAATGGTGCCAGGCCCATCCCGCGCATGCCGCCGCGTTTGCCGATGCACAACGGCGGTGGAAGCTGTTGGCGATGGGCGGCGAGCGACTACTTGAACAGAAGCCGCTGGCCTCGCGCCCGGACATCACGCCCGCACCAGTGCATTGGCAGCGCCGAGCGTTCCTGGGCGGCGCGGTGGGGACGGTCGCCGCCACAACCACCGCGCTGATGTTTCCGCCGCTGGGGCTATGGCCGTCCGCGCGCGAGCTGCGTGCCGACTATCGCACCGTGGCTGGTGAGCAGCGGCACCTGGCGCTCGGCGGCGGGGTGGCCGTGGAGCTCAATACGCGCACCAGCATCGCGGTGCGCCCGCAAGGGCGTGTGGCCGGCATCGACCTGATCGCGGGCGAGACGGCCATTGACATGGGCGATGCGCGGTTGCCGTTTGCCGTATCGGCGGGCACCGGCCGCGCCGTGGGTGCTCGTGCGCGCTTCGAGGTGCGCCATCTCGCCGAGCAGGTGTGCGTGACCTGCGTGCAGGGACTCGTCCAGGTGGCGCACCCGTCCGGCACGGTCACGCTGACGGCGCGCCAGCAGGTGTCCTACGACGCGCGTCGACTCGCCCGCGCGATCAACCTTGACGCCGCCGGCATGCCGGTCTGGCGCGAAGGCTTCCTACGTTTTGCGGAAACGCCGCTGGGCGAGGTGGTGAACGAGATCAATCGCTATCGCCCTGGCAAGCTGGTACTGATGGCCAGCCAACTGGCCATGCGACCGGTAACGGGTCGCTTCCAGCTCGATGCGCTTGACAAGGCCATCGCGCAGATCCAGCACTCATTTGGGCTGAGTGCACGCCATCTGCCTGGCGGCGTGGTGCTGCTGTCTTGATTCCGTCGCGATCCTGTCACCAAATCTTCAAGGAAAACCTTGCCGATTCGCCAGTGCAAAAGGGTCTAGTTGCCAGGAGCATCGGCGGCACGGTCCGCCGGTGGCAATGACGACAGGGCCGGGCCGCGTTGTGTGTATCGCACGACGCGCACCGGCCCGCAACTTTGCTTGACGGGATCAGGGCACCATGCAGACGCGCGTTTACAAGAACACCTTGCTTGCGCAGGAACCACGCAGAAACACGACGACGGCGCGCCGCGTCCCCACGGCAAGGCCGCTGGCCCGCACCGTGGCCTTGCTGGTGGCCGCCGGTGGCTTCTGGGGCAATGCGCAGGCCAACCAGGCGTTCAGCCGTGCGTGGATGGCCCAGAAGAACATGATGCAGGACACGGCGGCGGCAACGGGCCGACTGCCCAACGGCACGCCGGCCGCATCGCTGACCAGCCCGAACGTGCAGCAGCAGCGCGCCAACGAGCAGTTGCAGCGTTCGATCCAGAACCTGGGCCAGGCCGCGCAGAGCATTGCCGCCATGCAGGCTGCGCAGGCCGCGGCACGCCAGGCCGCCGCACTGGAGTCGTCGGTGCCCGATGGGCTCGCCGAAGGCGGGCTCAAGGTCGATACCAACAGCCTGACGGCTGGCTGGCTCAATGCGAAGAACCCCACGCAGAAAGCGGCCGACGGCCGCACGCAGGTCACCATCGAGCAGACCGCCGACAAGGCGATCCTGAACTGGGAGACCTTCAACGTCGGGCGCAACACCACGGTCGAGTTCCAGCAAAAGCAGGACTGGGCGGTGCTCAACCGCGTCAACGACCCGCAGGCGCGCCCGAGCAAGATCCAGGGGCAGATCAAGGCCGACGGCACGGTGATGATCGTGAACCGCAACGGCATCGTCTTCACCGGCACCAGCCAGGTGGACACCCGCAATCTCGTGGCCGCCGCAGCCGGCATGACCAACGCGCAGTTCGACAAGGGCCTGTTCAGCGAGGCGCGTGGCACGGGCTACGTGCCAACCTTTGCCAATGACCTGGCCGTCAGCGCGACTGCCGTGACCCACGGCGCGACCACGGGCGATGTGGTGGTCGAGGCCGGCGCGCGTATTGCCACGCGCAAGCCCGAGTCGGTCACGCAGGGCGGCGGCTACGTGCTGCTGGTCGGACGCGAGACGCACAATCGCGGCACCATCGTCACACCGGGCGGCCAGACTGCGCTGGCTGCCGGCGACAGCTTTGTGATCCGCCGTGGCCTGGGCACCGATGGCAATCCCAACTCGAGCACGCGCGGCAACGAGATCGACGTGCTGCGACTGGCCGACAGCGCAGCGGGCCGCGTTACCAACAGCGGCCTGATCCAGGCCACCACGGGTGACATCACGCTCAAGGGTCATACGGTCGAGCAATCGGGCGTGTTGGTCTCGTCGACCTCCGTCAACACACGTGGCACGATCCACCTGCGCGCCGAGGGCGACGACAAGAGCCGCGTCACGTTGGCGCCGGGCAGCGCGAGCGCCATCCTGCTGGACGACAGCGGCGGCACGGCGCTCGACGTGCAGCGCGACGCGCTGCTGCGTGACTCCGGCACCGCGAGCGAATCCGGCTACAACCGCCGCGACCAGTCGCTGGTGCAGGTGATCTCGGCAGGCGACGTCCTGTTCGATGGCGATTCGCTGACGCTCGCCACGGGCGGGCAGATCAGTGTCAACGCCGTGCGCCGTGCGCTGCTGGCGGACCGCGCCATCCTCGACGTGGCCGGTGCGGTCGGCGTCAACGTGGCGATGGAAGCCAACAACGTCCAGATCAATACCCAGGGCAACGAGCAACGCGACTCGCCGGGAAACCGCGACTCGGGCAAGCTCAACAACACCACGATGTGGGTGGACCGTCGTTACCTGGTCCGCGTGCCGGCGGGCACCAACGGCTACACCACGGACCGCTGGTACACCGGCGGCGGCCTGCTGGAAGTCAGCGGCTATCTGAACACGAGCGGCCACGGTATCGGCGAATGGGCCGCGCTGGGCGGCACCGTGACCTTCGATGGCGGGCAGTTGGTCACGCAGGCCGGCTCGTCGGTCAACGTCTCGGGCGGCTCGCTGAACGTGCAGACCGGCATGATCCGGCAGAGCTGGCTGCGCGGCGAGGACGGCCGCCTGTACAGCCTCGACAATGCGCCCGCCGACGTGCTCTACAGCGGCCTGTATCGCGGCTACGAAACCCAGCACCAGCGCTGGGGCAAGACGTCCGTCGAACAGTTCAATAGTCCGCTGATCGCGCCGGACCGCCGCCTGGAAAACGGCTACACCGTGGGGCGCGATGCGGGCCGCGTCGTGGTGGGCACGGGCTCGGCGGTGCTGGAAGGCGCCATCGAATCGGCGGTCTACCAGGGCCCGCGCCAGAGCCAGGCGCGCGACGCCACGCTCGATGGCTATCGTCAGTCGCAGATTGCCGCGCCGCTGGCCGGCGAACTCGTGATCGGGTCGATCCGACCGATCTACGACACCGCGTCGGGCATGCTGCGCGACAGTCCGACCGCCGTCGTGAAACAGGTGGAGATCGGCACAGCCGAACGTATCGCCCAAGGGCTCGGTCTGGACGGGGCGATGTCCGAGGCATCGGCCGGCCATATTGCGCTGGATGCCGGCTGGTTCAACGCACAAGGGCTGGGCCGCCTCAAGGTCTACGCGCAGGATGGGATCGAGGTGCACGCGCCGGTGACCGTGGCCAACGGCGGCGGCATCGCGCTGCACGCGGGCAAGGTGGACGTTGACGCCGACCTGAGCGCGCGTGGCGGCCAGATCGTGCTGGGCAACATGGTGGACCGGCTGGCCGGTACGAGTACCACCGACTGGCTGGGCACCCCCATTTCCACGACGCCGGCTGCGATGGCAGGTGTCAACGTGGGGCCTGGCGTCACGCTCGATACGCGCGGTCTCTGGACCAACCTGCGCACGGATGCGGGCGACATCGCGGGGCTCCCGTATATCAACGGCGGCGAGATCCGTATCAGCAGCACGGGGGACATCGTTCTGGACACCGGCAGCGTGCTCGATGTCTCGTCGGGCGCGGCGCTGAAGGCCAACGGCAAGCTCGACGGCGGCCGGGGCGGCAATATCTCGTTGCTGTCGAACCAGCTCGACACCACCGGCAAGAACGCCGGCACGCTGCGCATGGATGGTGAACTGCGCGGCTATGGTGTACGTGGCGGCGGCAAGCTGACCATCGATGCTGGCACGGGTGTGGTCGTTGGCAACAGCCCGCTGGCCGAAAACGGCGTGCTGAAGGCCGGGGAGTCGGCGGCAGTCCAGATGATGCTGACGCAGGACCTGACGATGCCGGTGGGCACGGTGCTGCCGACCGACTACACGTACACCACCGACCGCGTCCAGGCGGGCGCCATCGCAAGAGGCAGCTTGCTGGCCACGGTGGACAAGCCCGTGACGCTGGCGGGCAACTGGCAGGTGCCGGCTGGCGAGGGCGGTGGCGCGTACACGGTCTACGACAGTTTCGGCAACTTCTACCAGACCGGCATGACCGTGCCGGCCGGCGCGAAACTGACCAGAACGGTCGGCAATATGGTGGCCGGTTACGTGGTGCCGGTGGGGGTGTTTGCCGACGGCATGCCGGTGGCGCCGTTTGACACCACGATCAAGGCCGGCACGCCGTTCACGCAGGCGGTGACGCTGCACGCGGGCGACCGGCTCGCGCCGGGCACCGCGCTGGCAGCCGATGTGAAGATCAAGCCATTGTTGGTGCTCGATGGCAAGGTGTTCCAGACCGGCTTCGGCCAATACGAGGTAATCGGCCAGCAAGGCGTGGCGGTGGCGCCGGGTGCGATCATCGATGTCAACATGCCTGTGTTGCGCCACGACACCGTGCACGCGCACGCGGCGCCCACCGGCACGGCGCCGGCGGACGCGATGCAACAGTGGCTGCCGCCAGTCTGGGAGGAAGATCCCGAAGACGGCGTGCTGACGCAGCGGCGGGGTGCCGATCTGGTGCTGACGGGCGGCAGCGTGTACGGGAAAGCGCCGGTGACAATGGGCGCGGGCAGTGTGGTCTCGGTCGATCCGGGCCACAAGATCACGATGCAGGGCAACGGCCAGATCACCATCGACGGCACGCTCAACGCATGGGGCGGCAAGATCTCCGTGCTCGAAACGGCGCTGGGCCTCGGTCCGGCCGATACGCCGAGCGGTCACGCGGACAGCCGTTCGATCTGGATCGGCAACCACGCGGTACTCGACGCAGCGGGCCGTGCGGCCACCGCACGCGACAATGCCGGGCGCGTCTACGGCCACGCGGCCGATGGCGGCACCATCGAAATCGGCGCGCCCTATGTCGCTGGCGCGCGTCAGGTGGATGCAGCGGACGCGTTCATCGTGGTGCGTCCGGGCGCGCGGCTCGACGCATCGGGCGCCTCGGCCACGATCGATGTGCGTGGCCAGGGTGGCGTCGCGCTGCCGGGAAACGGCGGCGTGATTGCGCTCAGTTCCATGCGCGGGCTGTTCGTCGATGGCGCGCTGCGCGCGGGCTCAGCCGGTCCCGGCGCGGCGGGTGGCACGCTGGCACTGGCGCTGGAAACGCCGGCCTACATCGGTGTGGCGAACAACACGCTGCAAGGCGTTGGCGTGGAGGATGCCGTGCGGGTGCCGCGCGAGATGATCCTCGCACAGGTGCAGGGCGCCAGCCTCTTGTCCGACGACCTGGCACCGGGCGCGAACCGTGCAAACGGCGAGACGCTGGCCTTCGGCTACGCGCGCGTGGGTGTGGACCGTATCCAGGCGGGGGGCTTCGGCAACCTGGCGCTGCTGGCCAACGGCCTGATCAGCTTCGAGGGCGATGTCGACCTGAAGATGGACCAGAGCCTGCGCCTCGTTGCCAGCTCGATAGGCCTGGCCGCGCAGGCGGACCGGGCGACGCAGGTCACGCTGGCGGCACCCTATGTGCAGCTCGCGGGCAGCACGCGCCGTGCGGTGGACAACTCGATCATGCCCAATCCGGTGGTCGGCTCGCGCAACCTGGTCAACTCCGGCGGCGGGGCGCTCGGCGTGCCGCTGGTGGCCGACGACGCGGGCCTGACGGTGGATGCAGGCTTCCTCGATATCGCCGGGCAGATGCTGATGGGCACGCGCGGCGATATCGTCATGAACAGCGGCACGCCGCTGAAGGTGGTGCGTGACGCCTTCGGGTCAGTCAACCTGCGCAGCGCGGCCGATATCCGCCTGTCAGGTGCCGCCGAGCTCTATTCGTCCGGCAACCTGACGCTGGCCGCGTCGCAGATCTATCCGGCCACGCTCGACAGCGGCAAGATCGTCGTTGGCCTGGAAACCTACGTGGACCAGTGGGGCAACATGAAGACCCGCATGGTCCCCACACGCGTACTGAACATCGAGCGCACGGGTGAGGCTGGCGTGGGGGATCCCGCGCTACCGTACTCGGTATTTGGCACCATCCAGCTTGCCGGCCCCACGGTCAACCAGCGCGGCGTGGTGCGCGCGCCGATGGGCAGCGTGACCATCGGCTCCAGCCAGAACGGCCAGGAAACCGGCATCGTCAACCTGCAGCCGGGTAGCGTCACGTCCGTGAGCGCCAAGGGCCTGACCATGCCGTTCGGTGGATCGCTGGATGGCCTCAGCTACCTGTACGACGGTGCCGACGTCGCGTTCGACAAGGCCGGTACCGGGCCCGCTGTCACGCTGGCCGGCCACGTCATCGACGTGCAGGCGGGGGCCGTGCTGGACATGAGCGGAGGTGGCGACCTGAAGGGCGCTGCGTTCCTGTCTGGCCGGGGCGGTTCCACCGATGCGCGGATGAACCCGCTCATTCAGGTGGACCCACAGGGCGGCTTCACGCTGCCGGGCCTGGCCACCAATCCGGTCTACGCCATCGTGCCGGGGGCACAGGCCGGTTACGCGCCCATCGTGGCGGAGAAGGGCGCGGGCGACCCCGGCATCGGCCGCCAGATCACCATCGGCGCGGGCGTGCCGGGCCTGCCGGCGGGCACCTACACGCTGCTGCCGTCCACCTATGCGCTGCTCCCGGGTGCGTTCCGCGTGGAGTTGAACGGCGCGCAGGCCACCGCCACCGCCATGCGGCAGGATGCGCTGGCCATGCGTAATGGCTCGTACGCCACCAGCGCGCAACTCAGCACGGTCGGGACCAGTATTCGCGACGCGCTGCCCACGCAGGCCATCGTCACATCGGCGGACGTGCTGCGCCGCTATTCGCAGTACAACGAGACGAGCTATACCGACTACGCCATGGCCGCGGCCCAGCGCAACGGCATGCCCCGCACGATGATCGAGCGCGACGCCAAGACGCTCAAGCTGGATTTCCTCTCCGGCGCGTCCAACGGCAGGATTGGCGAGGCCGAGGCGCTGCACTTCGCCGGCCGCGCGCTGTACGACACGCCGGAAGGCGGCTGGGGCGGCAGCGCGCTGGTGACTGGCGCAGGCAACTACGAGATCCTGGCCGCGGGCGGCACACCTGGGGCGTTGAGTGCGACGCTGTATCCGGTGGCGCTGCATGCCGATGACCTCAACGCGATCGGCGCGACACGGCTGGGCATCGGCGGATTGCCGAAGGTCGGCGGCGTGGGCAGCTCGGGGCCACGCGGCAACGTGGCGACATTCGACCAGTCCGGCAGCAATATCGTGCTGCGCGAAGGCGCCATGCTGAAGGCGCCTGAGGTCTACCTCGTCACCGGTAATCCGAACGGTGGCATCACCATCGAGCAGGGTGCGGGCATCAACACGCTTGGGCTGGGCAAGGCCGCGTGGGACTCCACCAACGGCTTTGTCTTCGAGCCAGGCCAGCGCTCGGTGGTGGCGCTGTCAAACGGCTGGCTGGACATGCTGGCACCCGCCGCAGGCAGCTCGAACTCGGGCGGCGGCTTCATCGACATCGGCGCCTGTGCGCCAGGGGCCGCGTGCCAGACCAACGCGCAGCTGTATTCGGAGGGCACTATCGCGGCGGCCACCGACAAGTCGTTCGAGTTGCGCGACGCCGTGCGCTACGGCACACGCAACCTCTCGCTGTCAGTGGGGTCCATCAACGTGGGCACCGAGGCGGCGCTTGCTGCGGCGGCCGCGCGTGAGGCACTGACGCCGGGCCTGCGGCTCTCGCAGGACGTGCTGAACCGCCTGATCAACGGCGACACCAGCACCGGTGCCCCGGCGCTGGAGAACCTGATCCTGACCGCACGTGACGCGGTCAACTTCCACGACTCGATCACGCTCTCGACGCTCGACCCGGTCACCGGCAAATCCGTGCTCGACCGTCTGGTACTGACCACGCCGGCCATCTATGGTGCGGGCAACGCCAATGCCGACGCGCGCATCCAGACCGATGTGCTGGTGTGGAACGGCGCCACCACGCCAGCTGGGCAGGTGGCCGCCGGCGGGGCTGGCACGGGCTCGGGCAAATTGACCATCGAAGCGCGAGAGATCGAGTTCGGCTTTGCGCCATCCGTGCGCGTGGATACCGTGCATGACATGGACCGGCTGGCGCTCGGCTTCAGCGATGTCAACCTGAAGGCCAGCGAGCGCATCACGGCCAACCGCAAGGGCACGCTCGCGGTCTACCAGTCGCGCGGTGCGTGGGATGACGCGGCAGGCAAGTTCACGTACAGCGGCGGCAACCTGCATATCGAGACGCCACTGCTGACGGGCCACGCAGGTTCCGTCAACACGCTGCGCGCGGGGGGCGACATCAGCGTGGTGGCACCGGCTGGCGCCACAGCGCCGGTACTGACGAACGCGGCACGGGTAGCGGCGCTGGGCGCGGAGATCGCGCTGGAAGGGCGTAATGTCTCGCTGGACACCGCCGTGGCGCTGCCAAGCGGCAAGCTCACGGTCTCCGCACAGGGGGACATCGCACTGGGCGACAGCGCCGACCTCGACCTCGCCGGCCGCAAGCTCGACTTCTTCGATACCAGCAAGTACAGCTGGGGCGGGGATGTGGTGCTGGACAGCCGCGCGGGCAATATCCGCCAGGCAGCGGGTTCGCACGTCGATCTCTCGGCGGTTGAGAACCGCGCGGGCAAGTTCACCGCCATTGCGCTGGGCACCGGCGCGGGCGTGATCGATCTGCAAGGCTCGTTCGCGGGCGGCAGCACTGGCCACTACGACGCGGGCGGCACGTACGTGCCGTATGCCGCAGGCGGCGCCGATATCCGGGGCCAGCAGGTCGCCGACTTCGCGGGCCTGAACCAGCGACTCAATGCGGGCAAGGTCAGCGGCAGCCGCAACTTCCAGCTCAAGCAGGGCGACCTGGCGATTGGCGACGAACTGCAGGCGCGCGAGATCAGCGTGTCGGTCGATGGTGGCAGACTGGTGGTCAACGGCACCGTGGATGCCAGCGGCGAGCAGGTCGGCAGCATCCGGCTGGCGGCGCGCGATGGCGTGACCATCGGCAGCCAGGCATTGCTCGATGCGCACAGCCGCGTGCTGCGCGTGGACAGCTACGGCAAGATCATCGAGGCGCCGAATCGCGCCATGATCGAGATCCAGAGCGGCAACGGCACGCTGGTGCTGGCCGATGGCGCGCGCATGGACGTGCGCGCCGGCACCGATGGCACGGCGCAGGCGCTGGGCACCGTGGAACTGAGCGCGCGGCGCCTGGGCGGCGCACGTGGCACGGACGTGGATATCGATGCCTCGGGCACCGTACGCATCGACGGCGCGCGCAGCATCTACGTCAACGCGTTCCAGCGCTATGACAACGCACCGCTGATTGCCAACGGCACCGTGGATGGCCGCGACTATCAATCGATCACGCAGGGCTACCTGAAGGACCTGCACGATGACAGCGTGGTGTTCATGGGCAACGCGCTGGCCAACGGCGACTTGATGAACCGCAAGCTCGCCGGCTTGCGTGGCTACACCGATGCCTTCCATCTGCGCCCAGGCGTGGAGATTGTCAGCGCCACGCCCGATGGTGATCTTCATGTCGATGGTGACATCGACCTGTCCGGCTTCCGCTACGCCAGCGTCAATCCGCACTCGCAACTGACCGGCGTCTACGGGGCGGGCGAAGCGGGCGCGCTGGTGCTGCGCGCCGGCGGCAACCTGAAGGTCTACGGCAGCCTGACAGACGGCTTCGATACCTCGGTGCTGCAGCCCACGGTCGACGACAAGGGCTGGATTCTGGTCAAGGGCCGCGTGCCCTGGGGGGGCGACGTCATCATCCCGACCGATGGACTTGTCACGCTGGCCGAGGGCACGTTCTTCTACTCGGGCCGCGCGCTGAACTATGCGTTGTCAATGCAGGCGATGTCGCTGCGCGCAGGCACCGAACTGGCCACGCGCGCCACGCTGACGGCGGACCTGGTGCTGCCGGCCGGCACGGTGCTGGGCGGTGCGGTGCGCGATGCCGGCGGCAACGTGATCTATGCCGCGGGCGCCGTGCTGTCGCAGGCCGTGACGCTGTCCAGCGGCATGCAGCTCGACGCAGGCAATCGCCTGCCGGCTGCCGCCAAGGTGGGGCCGATGGTCTGGCCGGCGGGCGTTCCGCTGCCGTTCCCGGATGGCGCGATCGTGGACGTCGGCACCGCGTCGGCCCCGGTGAACGGCGTGCAACTGGCGGGTTCGCTGACGCTGCGCAAGGGCGCGATGGTGCCCGCCGAGACCGTGGTCCGCCTGCCGGGCGACGCGGAAAGCGTGCAGATGCGTCCTGCCGATGCCGATGGCAACCAGGGCCGCAACCTCGCGCTGGCGCCGATGCTCGTGCCGGGATCGCAATCGTGGTCGATCCGTCTGGTGGGCGGCGCGGACCTCGATGCGGCGGACACGCGCGCGCTGCTGGCGCACAGTGCCACTGGCCACGTGCTTCTGGCCGATACGCACTACGGGCTGGTGCCGGATACCGTGCTCAAGCCGGGCACGGGCCTGCCGGGGCAATATATTTGGGGCCCGGACGCCGAGATTTTCGGCTATGTGCCGGGCGAGCCGATCACTGACCTGGCATCGTGGGGCGGCGAGGAAGCCCTGATGGGGTTGAACGACTGGGGCCTCGGTGTACTGGTCGTCAAGACGGCCGAGGGCACGCCGCCCGAGTATGAAGACCGCCCGACGCCGGGGCGCCAGCAACTCTTCAGCGTGCTGCGGACCGGCACGGGCGATCTGGATGTGCTGGCCGCGGGCGATTTCACGATGTCCTCGCCGTTCGGCGTCTACACGGCGGGCACGCAGTCGATTGGCGTGGATGCCGCGTACAACCAGTCGCGCTCGATCGGGAAGGACGGCAACATCCTGGGGGCCAAGGGTGCCTTCCTTGAGCCCTACGTCAATGGCGGCACGCAGAGTCTCTATCAGGCGTGGTATCCGGAGCATGGCGGCAACGTGCTGGTGCGCGCGCAGGGCACGGTGCGTGGGGACACTATCGGCCAGTCGTCTGGCACCGTCCGCACCGACGATGTGCTCGGCATCATGCGGCCGCATATCGACACGTCCGCCGTGGGCGGCTGGCTGTGGCGCCAGGGCACCGGCAGCGCCGCGCAGCCCGGCGAAGGCGTGCCGACCGCGTGGTGGGTCAACTTCGGCACCTACGTGCCCGCTGCCATGGGCGGCGCCGGGGCCCGGCATGACGGCACGCCGTTCCTGGTGGGGTTCACCGGTATCGGCACGCTGGGCGGGGGCAATCTCGTGCTGGAGGCCGGCGCTGATGCCGGCATGATGGAATCGCGCATGGGGCAGGCGGCCCACGTACTGTCGCGCAGCCAGGGTCTGAACCTGGCAGTGGCCAGCACGGGCCGTGTGTCGGCCGATGGCAGCACACTGACGCTGACCGGTGGCGGCGACCTCGACATCCGCATCGGAGGCGGCCTCAACCCGGTGGCCGAGGTGCGTGCGACGCCGAATCCGGGCAGCGGCGTGGATGGCAGCATCCTGCGCTACGACAACATGCAGGTCCCGCTTAACAGCACGTTCACGAACCTGCGCGGCGCCCTGCGGCTGGCGGCCGGCTCGGTGGGTGGCGTGGAGTTGCGCTATGACTTGTCGGACCGCATGGAAACGCGTGCGTACCAGCCCAACGTGTCGACGTCAGCGATTGCAGCCGGTGGGCCGGTGCTGGTCCCGGGCGATGCCACGGTCAGCATCGATGCGCGCGGCGATATCGCCGTGGGCGGCGTGGCCGATCCGGGACGGGTGCCGCAGTACCACAACGGCACGCCGTTCACGCTCAACGGCACGGCGCAGGACGGCGAAGGCTGGAGCTGGTTCTCGCTCTGGACCCCGGCCACGGCAGTGAACCTGCTGGCGGCGGGCGGCAACCTGACGCCATCGATGGCGTGGATGGATAACCGTGGCGGCCAGAATCACAGCGCCACGGATGGCCGCTTCGTGATGCCCGCGATCCTGCGCGCGGCCGCTCCCAATGGCAGCCTCTTCTACGGCGGTTCAAGCCAGGGCAAACGGGATGGCGATGGCAAGCCAGTCCAGTCGCCGTATGGCCTGATGCTGGCCCCGTCGCCGGTGGGTCCGCAGTTCACGACCACTGGCAGCGGCGCGTTGGAACTGCTGGCGGGCGACTCGATCTACGCCGGTGGCTACGCGGTGACGCAGTCGGGCGCCGATGGCGCCGCACTGCCCACGCCGTTCAATCCCGGATTTGCCGGCGTGGTGGGGCAGGTCTGGTATGGCCCGTGGGTCGTCGGCAATGTCAGCCAGCAAGGTCTGGCGCCGAGCGTGATGTTCGGCACCGGCCTGGGCAGCGAGCAGCAGTATCCGCTGTTCAGCCTGGCTTCGCCGAGTGCCTCCGGTCAGGCCCATGTGGGCCAACCACCCGCGCGCTTCTATGCCAATATGGGCGACATCGTGGGGCTGCGAACGGGCGGCATCATCACGCGTGGTAACCCCAATGGCGCGAGCGGGCCGCAAGCGACGTGGTACGAGGGTGGCGGGCCAGTGGCCATCCGCGCGGGGCGCGACATCGTCAACGCCGGCACGGAACTGGGCACTACGGAGACAGTGCCCGGTGCCGCGCTCGGCTGGTTCGGCCAGTACTACAGTTCCAATCCCAATGCGCCGCTGCGTCCGACACGGATCGATACCAGCAGCTTGCGCGGCAACCTGATCGTCCACAACAGCGCAGACGATATCTCGGTGATTTCGGCCGGGCGCGACATTCTGGGTGGCACGTTCTACGTAGCGGGTCCGGGCCTGATGGAGGTGACCGCTGGCCGCGACCTCTATCTGGCCGACAAGGGCGAGCTCAAGAGCATCGGGCAGGTGGTCAATGTACGGGCGGGTGACCGCGCCAGCGGGGCCGGCATCGCCGTGGCAGCGGGTGTGGGCGCGCGCGGACTCGACGGGCTGGGCTTCCAGGCGTTCGCGGCGCGCTACCTCGATCCGGCCAACCAGGCCGACCCGGGCCGCCCGCTGGCCGACCAGCCGGGCAAGGCGGTGACCACGTACGGTGGCAAGCTGACGCTGGGTGACTGGCTGCGCGCCGAGTTCGACTACAAGGGTAGCGAGGCTGACGCGCCTGCATTCCTCGCCGCCAAGCAAGGCGAACTGGACCTTGCGCGCGACCAGAAGCAGGCAAGTGGGACTGGGGCCACCAGCCGCGACCTGCAGCGCGAGTTCGGACTCGTGAGCCAGTTGCACCTCGTGAACTGGCTGACGGACCGCTTCGGCGGCGCCAATGGCCTGGGTTTGCATTTCGATGCGGCCACTGGCGATGCGCGCGCGTTCTTCGCCGCGCTGCCGCCCGAGCAGCAGCGCGCCTACCTGCGCAACGTCTACTACGCGGAACTGAAGGCATCGGGGCGTGAGTACAACGACGTGGGTGGCCCGCGCGCCGGCAGCTACCTGCGCGGCCGGGAGGCCATCGCCACGCTGCTGCCAAACGGCGCGAGCCTGGGCAATGCGACGGGCGAGGGTGCCTACGACGGTGACCTGACCATGTTCAGCAGCGCGAAGTACTACATGGACGCGTCCAACCCGACCTTCACCACCCGTCCCCGGGCTGGCGTGAAGTACCTGACCAAGGCGCAGTGGGTCGCGGGAGGATCGCAGGCCAATGTGCCGTACTTCGACGTGCTCGATTCCGGCATCCACACCGACTTCGGCGGCGACGTCAGCATCCTGACGCCGGGTGGCCGCACGCTGGTGGGCGTGGACGGCGGCTTCGTGCCGGGCGAGGGCTCGGGTGTGCTGACACAGGGTTCGGGCGAGATCCAGATGTATGCGCGGGACAGCATCCTGCTGGGTCAGAGCCGGATCTTCACCACGTTCGGCGGCAACATCCTGGGCTGGTCGGCACAGGGTGACATCAACGCGGGCCGGGGTTCGAAGTCCACCGTGGTCTACACGCCGCAACGCCGTGTCTACGATGATTTTGGCCGCGTGACGCTGTCGCCCACCACGCCGAACACGGGCGCGGGTATTGCCACTCTGAACCCGATCGCGGAGGTGCCACCGGGCGATATCGACCTGATCGCACCGTTGGGCACCATCGACGCAGGGGAGGCGGGCATCCGCGTCTCGGGCAACGTCAACCTGGCTGCCCTGCGCGTGGTGAACGCCGAGAACATCCAGGTCCAGGGCAAGGCCACTGGCATTCCGGTGGTGGCTGCCGTCAACGTTGGAGCGCTGACCAACGCTAGTGCTGCCGCCTCGCAGGCCGCAAATGCAGCGCAGGAAGCGGTGCAGCGCGAACGCTCCGCGGCCCGCCAGGCCATGCCGTCTGTGTTCACGGTGCGCGTGCTGGGCACGGGCGGGGAGCCGGCGGAAGGCGCGGTGCGCCCTCGCGAAGGTGCAAGCCTGCAGACACCGTCGTATGACCACAAGGGTGCGGTGCAGGTGCTGGGCCAGATGAGTCTGGATTCAGCGGCGCTTGGCCAGCTGACCCCGACGGAACGCAGGAGCTTGCGACAACCTTGAGTAAAACGAGCACCTGCCGCCTTGTCCGATGCAATGGTCTTCAAATGGATTGCATCCTCTGGGCGGGAGGTGCACCACGCTGTGGATGTGTCCAGGACAGCGTGAATCGGAAAGATTTGACTTTCAAGTGTGAAAGCGAGGGTGTTCAAAGCCCTGGTGTTGGGCACCTGCGCCGCTCGGCTTATCAGTTGCGAATGAGAATCTGGGCCGTAGGACGGCCATCTTGTTAGTTAAAAACATGGTGTTAGCTGCACAGCTAACGTAGCCCAGACGTAACCACCATTGTCACATTTAGAGCGTTCTCTCTAATACGTTCTTGACCATACCCGCAACGGGGAAATTTGTGACGTCGTCCTCTCACCACAGCACTTATCTGTAGCGCTTACGTAACTTTCTTGTCTGAACTACCATCTGGTCCGCAGCACTTTGTACCTAAAAAAATACATTTAGCCTGAACGGGGTAGTTCAATGAGAACCCATTTTTGTCGTGGAATTCGGCAGGCGCTCCCGCGCGCGCCGAAAGCGTCCTCCATCACCGTCGCCGTCGCACTGCTGTTTCCGCTGGGCGCGTCGGCCGGCGAGTATTTCGTCTCCAGTCTGACCGAACTGCAAAATGCCATCACCGCCGCCAATGCGGATCCGGATAGCAGTGCCGTCATCCGCCTGAGTGCGGACGTCACACTCCCCGCTGGCATATGGGGAACGGCGACGCCCACGAAGCCCATCATGATCGATACGAACGGCTTTGTGCTGACCAAAACTGATTCGCTTGGGAACTTCAACACGTCGGCAACGCAACCGTTCACGTTCGTTGGGACGTTTGCCGGCACTTCGGGTGCGACCCCGACAAATGCCATGCTGCTCACCGGCGGTGGGCTGGCGATCAACAATGGCACCGTGACCGGTGGCAATACGACCACGACTGGCGGGGCTGGAGCCACTGGCATCTCGGTGCTGACTAACACGGATCTCGTCAACAACGGCTCAGTGAAGGGGGGTAGTGCGACTGGCACTGCCGTGGCGAACGGCGGCGCTGGCGTGGCGTTATCGGTGGGTGCCACCCTTGTCAACTCGGCCACCGGTCTCATTGCGGGTGGCGACAGCTTCGGCAGTACAGGAGGCGCGGGTGTTACGGTCACAAACACCCTCAACGGCAGCCTGATCAACCAGGGGACTATTCGCGGCGGCGTCGCTCTGGATGGGAGCGCGCGCGGGGGGCGCGCCGTCACTGCCTCAGGCGGTGGTTCCATGACGATAGAGAATTCAGGGCTGCTCGAAGCCGGCGTCGGTAACTCTGCCATCGGGGTCATTCAGGCCACTGGTAACCTTACCGTGATCAACGCTGGCACCATCCGCGCCGGGACCGGCTATGCCAATGCAATCGAGTTCGCCTCGGGGGCCGGCCGCTCCATACTCGAGTTGCAGGCCGGTTCGAACATCGTCGGCAACGTCGTCGCCGGTACGGGCAGCAACGACACGTTGCGCCTGGGCGGCGGCACCGACAGCGTATTCGATGTCTCCACCATTGGCGACGCGGCCCAATACCGCTACTTCGACAACTTCGTGAAGACCGGCACCAGCACCTGGGCGCTGATCGGCACCGGCACGGTCACCGCGCCGTGGACGGTTGACCAGGGCACGCTGCAGATCGGCAATGGGGGCACCAGCGGCAGCCTGGCCGGCAACGTGACCGTGAACACGGGTGCCACGCTGGCATTCAACCGCTCTGACGCCTATACGTACAGCGGTGTCGTGTCCGGCGCCGGCGGGCTGGCGCAGAGCGGCGCGGGCGCCACGACGTTAACCGCGGGCAATACGTACACGGGCTCGACCACCGTCAACCTCGGCACGCTGGCCATCGATGGCTCGATCACCAGCCCGGTGGCGGTCAATGCGGCAGGTACGCTGTCCGGCTCTGGCACGATCTTTGGCAACGTCACCAACACCGGCACCGTGACGCCGGGCGGCGGTTCTGGCGTGCTGACGATTGCGGGCAACTACATCGGCAATGGCGGTACGGTGCGGGTGAACACGGCACTCGGCGGTGATAGCTCGGCCACGGGACGCCTATTGGTGAGCGGCGACACGTCGGGCACTAGCCAGCTCCGGGTGGTCAACGTTGGCGGCACCGGGGCACTCACCTCGGAAGGTATCAAGGTCATCGACGTGCAGGGCGCGTCGAACGGCACCTTCACGCTGGCCGGCGACTATACGTTCCAGGGTCAGCAGGCAGTGGTCGGTGGTGCATATGCGTACCGCCTGTACAAGAACGGCGCGTCTACGCCGACGGACGGTGACTGGTATCTGCGTTCGACGCTGCTCGACCCCGCTTCGGTCGGCACGGCAGCCGCGGCGGCTTCCGGACCGCTGCTGGCCCCGACGGTCCCCCTGTATGAAGCCTATTCCAGTGTGCTGCAACGCTTCAACGAACTGGGCACGCTGCAGCAGCGCGTGGGCAACCGTTCGTGGTCGCCCAACGCCTCGGTGCAGGCCGAGCAGGAAGCCGGCAAGCCGATCATCGGCCGTGGTGCCTGGGCGCGCGTGGAAGGGTCGAACACCCATATCGATCCGTCCACCAGCACGACCAGCGCCAGCTACAACGTGCGCATGTGGAAGTTCGAAGGCGGTGTCGATGCGCCGGTCGTCCAGAACCAGTCTGGCACGCTCGTGGTGGGGCCGACCTTCCACTACGGCATTGCCAACTCCAACGTCTCGTCGATGTTCGGCAACGGCTCGGTCGACGCTACCGGCTACGGCTTTGGTGGTACGGCTACGTGGTACGGCAACAATGGCTCGTATGTCGATGCCCGCGCGACGCTGACCTGGTACGACACCGATATCCGTTCGTCGACGCTGGCCACCAAGCTGGCCAACGGCAATCGGGGCAGCGGCGTGGCCACCAGCGTGGAAGCCGGCCACCAGCTCGCGCTGGGCGGCAACTGGTCGATCACGCCGCAGGCCCAACTGGCCTGGTCGCAGGTGCGCTTCGATGCGTTCACCGACCAGTACGGCACTAACGTGTCGCGCGACAACGGCAACAGCCTGATTTCGCGCCTGGGGGTGTCGCTGGACCATGAGACCAGGTGGACGGCGGCCAACGGCAAGACGCAGCGCTCGCACATCTACGGCATCACGAACCTGTACTACGACTTCCTGCACGGCACGTCAGCACGTGTGGCCGACATCAGCGTGGTCAGCAAGGAACAGGCGCTGTGGGCTGGCCTCGGTATCGGTGCATCGCTGAACTGGAACGATGACCGGTACACGGTCTACGGAGAACTGCTGGCGCGCACGAGCTTGCAGAACTTCGGCGACAGCAACGCGATTGGCGCGAAGTTTGGCTTCCGCTATCGCTGGTAAGGCCTCAATACGGTCCCCGCGCTGCAGTGGCGCGGGACCGTGCATCATCTGATTTGGGAAGAGCACCTCATGAGTTGGCCGATTGGGTCCTCCGAGGTAGCCGTCAAAGCAATCGACGAAGTCGGCTTGCATGCGGCACACCTCAGAGCGGTGCAGGACATCGAAGATGTCTGTTGAGTGTTGCCGATCCATTGCGGCGCCCAGCTTGGCGCGCGCAAGCTCATTGCCAATGCTCTGCAGCGCTTCCTCGCGCGGCATCGTGTGGTCAATGAACACGAAATCGATATCGACAGACCGACGTGGCAAGTCTTGTAGAAGCAGGGCTGATGGCAGTCCCCCCTTCATCGCGAACTTGTTGGTATCGAAGACGGCCGGAGCGATATCTATGAGCAGGCGGACGTTGTCGAGGTAGCTATCGTTCAAGGCTTTAGTGTGATACGCACATCATTCATCTTGTTGGACCACCGCTTCCCCTGACTACGCTGATCGACGTACTGTTGGAGGTCTTTGCCCCAGTCAAATCCACTATCCTCCCCCAGCGTTCTCGCCAGCTTGAGCACTTTGATGCGTGTGCAGTGCTGCATGAACATGTGGAGGACGGGCGCACGGAGGCTGCGCATGGTGACGACGATGTTCTGGACCTCTTCGAGCGTTTGACCCTTGCCCACGTCGCTCACGAGCTCGAGAAATGCCCGTTCTGGAGCCGACACCAGTACTGAGGGATTTCCGTTTGGGATGGGTTTGAGGCCTTCACCATATTGGAACGATTCGTCGAAAAGATCGGTCGTCTGATAGGAGTACAGGAGATGCTGGTCGACCCAATCAGGAAACCTGTAGGGGGCCTCTCCCCACAGGACGACTTTCTGGCGAAAGGCGACGTTATGGCGAACCCCTTGCCAGTCCAGCGCAGTCTTTCCGCCAACGTGCAGGCCCGTTATCCTCCGGCTCAAGAACGCCAGGATCCCGTCCTGAGTTGGCTGGTCGCCCCGTAGCAGATAAGCGCCTCTCCCCAGCCGTTCGAGCCAGGCGGCGCTGACGAGATGACTGAGGGAACGTTCCGACACTCCCATCTCGCGGAGCATCTCTGTGTCCATCGGCTGGCCGCGTGGCGCTTGAGCCATCAAATTGTGAAGTGGCTGATTACGCATTTTAGCTTTTCGCGTTATTTTTTTGTAAAAACCCTCTATGGAAAGAATGTTACTGTAAAAAAATAACGCGGCCCTAGCCCGGTTCCTGGCCCGGTGCACTGAGACGTCCTACTCCGGCACTTCTACGCGTCACGCGCCTGAACAGGGCCGCGCTCCCACCGCGTGCACTGGCCGGGTGGATCGAAGCGGGTTCGCATCATCGGTCGCCCGATCACCCCCACGGCTCCCTGGTGGGCGCGCTGCCTACTGCGCGACTTCCCGATGCGGCTCGGCGGATCGTTTGAGCTCAGCTTATAGCCGTCCAAATACCTTCTCCAGCTGATCGGTTCGCTGACGGTCGTCATCGTGCAGATAGCGGGAGATCGTCGTAATGGACGCATGGCGAAGGTTGTCACGCACGGAGCTTTCCGGGGCGTACCGCCAGAAAATGCACAGAGAAAGTACGATGACCCCGTAAAGGAGGCGGCGCTGACAAATTGTGCTCTTCGAGGCTCATCCATTTGGGGATACCCATTTTTATCCCGAATGGGAGTTTATTGACTTTCATTTGGGATAATCTAAAATGGGAATATCACTTCGACCAAATGAGAGGGCGGCATGAGCTATGTGATCGCATCTAGTACCCACGGTCTGGGCGCTCAGCCGGACGACTTTGACCTTTTCTTGCACCGCATGGGCGCGCTTGAACAAAGGAAGGTCATTCGTGAGGGGATGGACGCCACCATTGTCGAGCGCGTCGCCAAGGAGTTACTCCGCATCCCCGTACAGACTCTTCTCAATGGGTTGGGACTTCCTAGCTCGACCGTACTTCGTAAGATCTCGAAGCATGAGCGTCTGTCTGGACCGGAGTCTGACAGAGTTGCGCGAGTTCTCTATGTACACGAGCTTGCCACCGATGTCTTGGAAGATTCGAAGCTTGCTGCGCAGTGGATGCAGAAGCCACTGTTTGAATTGGATGGCATGAAGCCGCTTGAGGTCCTGGATTCGCAACCGGGGTACGACCGCGTGAGAGACATCCTGATGCGCGCAGCGTTTGGCATTCCTGTATGAAGGTTTATCGACTTGCAAAGGAAAAACCGGGGCGCTACAAAGCAGATGATCTGAGTGGGAATGGGGCGGCCCTCGTAGGAGGCCGTTGGAATCCGCGCGGTATGCGAGTCGTCTACACGTGCTGCAATCCCTCTACCACTGTGCTTGAGACTTTGGTGCACTTAGGCGGTCTCATGCCCGTGGTACACCACTTCATGGTGACGATTGAGGTGCCGGATGCATGTTTCGCTGACGCGCTTCTTCCCGAGATGCCCACTGATTGGGATGCACCGGGTCGGGATCCGCAGTCCACACTGTCCATCGGGCAACGCTGGATCGAAGCAGGCGAACATTTAGCCCTCAAAGTTCCATCGGTTGTCTGCCCAGCGGATTTCAACTTGTTGCTGAATCCTCTGCACGCCGATATGAACCGCGTTCGGGTCGTTGATATTGCGCTCTTCAAGTTCGATGCGAGGTTGTTCGGTTGATGACTGAAGCATAGGGTAGTCGCATTCGACGGCCGCGGGTTACGCGTGCTAGCAGGGTGACTAGGCTATCGCTTCCCGAATACTTTCTCCAGCTGATCGGTTCGCTGCCGGTCGTCATCGTGCAGGTAGCGGGAGGTCGTCGTGATGGACGCATGGCGCAGGTTGTCACGCACGGTCGTGAGCGATGCGCCTTGCGCGAGCGCGTGGGTCGCATGGGTGTGGCGCAGCCAGTGAGGTGTGGCCCGTCGGAGCTTGTCTGCCAGGGGCGGATGGTCCATTTCAATCGCATCGGCGGCAAGCGAGAGGAAGCGCCGCAGCACCGCCCGCAGGCGCGGCGTGGTGATCGGCGAGCCATCCTCGAGATGCGCCAGGATCGGGCAATGGCGGTCCCAGCGCGCCGGCGTCACGGGCAGACCGCGCGCCACCAGGTATTGGTCTAGCGCCTGGTGGGCGAGGGAAGGGAGCGCGACCTTGCCCCGGCGCTCCCCCTTGCCGACCAGGTGCAGCCAGCGTTCGCCCCGCGCGCCAATCTCGATGCCACCGAGCGTCACCCCGACCAGTTCGGCCGCCCGCAACCCCGTCGCATACCCGAAATCGAGCACAAATCGCAGGCGCATCGCCGCGTCCGGCGTCCAGCCGTACGACCACTCCAGACCGTCCGCCAGGGTACGAAGCAACGTCCATTCACCATCGGTGAAAGCGCGGGACGTGTCAAGATCCGCGGCACGCTGGGCACCGCGCACTTTCAGCCCGGCGAAGGGGTTGGCCAGGACGTAACGCTGCGCGATCAGCCAGCGGAAAAGCGCACCAATGACACCCAAGGCGTAGGCGATCGAACCCGGCGAGAGCGCGCCGGCGAATGGACGCCATTCCGGTGATGTTCTCGGGCATGCCGGACCGACCCATCGAGATGTCGGTGCGCGCAAGAAAGACCGGTAGGCCGTGGCATCCTCGGCGGTCAGCGACGATAGTGGCTTGCCGCGCTCTAGGATCGCCCAAAGCAGCAATCTCTCGGCCTCCTTGCGATACGCCCGCGCCGTCGCTTCGGCTTCGTGCAACCCGAGCCAGGCATTGATGGCGTCGTAGTCATTGTCCGCCGTCAGCGAACACATCGCCCGTGGCGCACGAAAGACCCCATGTGAGCCGTCTACGGCAAGCGGCAACGCAATGCGTTCCCACGGCACGATGCGTGCGGCATCTGCGGCTGTAGGACGCGTCACGAGCGCCCGCGCTCGCTCGGTCAACTGGGGATGTTCGGCAAAGAATGTCTCGATAGCCTGGGCACTACGCTGGCCTAAACCATCGATCGCCAGCCACCAGCGCCGGCGACGTGGAATGCGCACGGTCAGATCTGCCAAAGTCTTCAGCCCGTGGGCTTGCAGCGCCGCGGCGGCGCGCGCGGGGAGCCATGCGTCGACCATGTCCGTGATCTGAGGCGTTGCCGGCGCCAGTTGACGCAGCGTTTCCAGGGCGCGGGCAACCGCTGTTGCGTGCGCGGTACGACCATCCGCGGCACAGGTGAAGAGCCTAGCTAGGTCGTCGCGCTGGCGTCGACGTGAGGCTTCAGCCAACTGACGTCGGAGGGCGCCGATCACGCCGCGTGCCGACCGGCCTGGCGTCAACGCATCGGGCCAAAAGCGGGTGATGGCAGCGCGCGATGGCGTTCCCTCGTACCAGGCGCGCAAGGCAGCGAGCGCATCGGCGCCAGGCAGGGGCACGGCGCTTTCGGACGACAGGGTTTCGTCGGGGGCAGGGCGTGAGCGAACCATTCGGAGGTGTGGCACAAATTGTTAGCATCTAGTTTGCCATGAAAAAACATCAGTATCGATAATGTTTGTTATCGATATAGCAGTGTGTTGAGGGGCGAAACTCCGCTCGCTGAGCGCTGACACACCTAAATTTGTGTCTTCGTTCTCCCAAAATTGTGTCTTATCGGACTATCGGACTAGCGTCGTAGATCTAGCAGATACACGTGCTAGCGAACTTAGGAGGAATGCGGAGACAACTGAGTCAACATCTTCGGCCAATGCGACACATCAGATTAGAACTTCCTGTGCCACTACGGAAACCGTGTGATCCACCGGGGGTAGAATCAATCTTCCCTTGCTAGTCGTCGGTCGCCCAACTCAGGTTGGCGATTCTAACCATTCCATTGGACCTGTCGTGACGGATGAATTTCTGAATGCGCTCCGATACAAGAGCGAAGGCACTGATATCGACTTCAAGTCTGCTCAGTACCGATTCATTGGCGGTAACGAGGAAGACAAAGCTGAGATGCTCAAGGACATCCTTGCGATGGCCAATGCGTGGCGCGATGGTCCTGGCTACATCTTGCTTGGTTTTAAGGACCAACGTCCACATCCAGCCGCTGTTGTGGGCATTTCTGAGAGCATTGATGATGCCAAGATTCAGCAATTCGTGCACGGGAAGGTAAAGCCAAAGCTGATTTTCAAATATGAAGAGCACCTGTACGAAGGAAAGACAGTCGGCGTCTTCACTATTCCAAAGCAGAAGCGCGCTTTCTACTTGGGGCATGCGTATGGAAAGTTGAAGAGTAACGTCGTGTACGTGCGCCGCGGAAGCAGTACGGACGAAGCAGAGCCTCCGGAAATTGCAGCGATGATGCTGGCGGACACTGGACGTGGTAACTTGCGCTGCGAACTGTCGGTACTAACTCCAACCAACGAGGAGCTTGGAGCCACGCTCGCTCTGAGTTTCCTGCGCTTCCCGGAGCAACTACCTGACTACGAAACTCCACGAAGAGAGAAGGACCCGTTCGGGTTCCAATTTACCGTGCCATCAATCTGGCGCGACAACAAAGACTTCTGGAGGGAATATGCAGAGTTCGCCCGCGTTCAGGCGGCGCTCATCGAGATGAAGTTCATATTGCGCAATCGCTCTGACGTGCAACTCTCGAACGCGAAGGTTGAGGTCTCGGTAGAGCCGCTCGACGGTCAGCTCTTCCAGATGATATCCGGAGCGGATTTGCCTGCGGAACCAGAGAGCCAATTGAGTACCTTTCACGGCATCAGTAACTTGCCAGAAATGTTGGATCGACGGAATGCGAAGTTAATCGTAGACCATAGCGGGGAGTCGCCCATCTGTCACGTACGCTTTGGCTCTCTCCTGCCTGGTGAAGAGGGACGATCCTCTGGTACTGTGGCCATCATCCCGCTTGGGCCAGGGAAGCTGAGGGTGCGCCTCCGACTGCTTGGAGGAGAACTCTCGGAACCGCAGGAGATCGACCATGTGCTCGAGGTGGTCGGAGATGAGAAGGTCCTTGACGTCCGCGCATTAAATGAGATTTGGGGGCAATCGTTGATTGCCCGTCATCAGTCTTCTGGCGAGTAGCCTTTCGACATCGCGGTACCGAGCATTTGGCAGCTTTTGCAAGCTAACTGTCTGGTCTACCGCAAGAACAACTGCGAGCGTCGGATTATGTAGCCAAGCGCCTGACGGTGGGGTGGTGAGCCGGCACAAAGTTTGTGCAACTGAGGGGGGCCCACACGGAGACATCGATGCAGCGCGGGCGCTACGAGTGCAGTTGCTGTTGCGCTTCGCCTATGCCACCGGTCTGCGCATCTCGGTGCAGGCTCAGGTCACCATCGGTGATCTGCGGCAGCAGGGCCTGCCGCCCGACCAGCGCGGCATTTGGACGTTGTCGTTCGTGGGGAAGAGCACTCGGGTCCGCGAGGTGATCGTGCCGGTTATCGAGGAGCTGCGCGACTATCCGGCCGTGCGGGGCCTGGGCCGGGCGTTCGAACACCTGCATCGTGAGACGCCGCTGATCGGCCATGTCAAGACTGACGGCAGGCTGGCAAGCTGTCGGTGGCGCAACTCGACCCGATCTGGAAGAGGTTCTTTGCCCAGGCGGCTGACGTGCTGGCCGAGGAGGATGCGCCCCGGAGCGGAGACCCATAACGCGATTCGGTTTTAGCGGAGTCCGCTCTAGAATTAGTATTCTCATCACGCTTGCCCAAATACGTATGCATGAAGTGCGGTTGTCCATGAGGAATCGACCGAAGGTCCTGCGACACGGTGATGCCGTCTTTATTCTGCCGAGGGGGCTTGTAGAAAAAAATGACGAAGTAGCGCTCGTGGCCCGACTCATCTGCGATCGCCAGCTTTTTGGTGCGTGCTATCGGGGTATCCTCCCCGGCCGATTCAACGAACTAGGGTGGACGCTGGGGTGATGGTGGCCGGGTTAGTCCCTTCATCTGAAGTTATGCTGGATATGGCTTGCCCCGGCGGGTTAGCGAGATTGCCCTTGAGCTATCCTCGGGAATGGCCAACAAACCATGCAGCAATCCTTCCAGTCCCCGAGTCGCTGTGGGAACTGAGCATCGATGCTGATTTCGGCCCACCATTGTCGGCACCGGTTGCCGTGGAGTCCAACATCGCATGCGGTTAGGTTCCGCCAGGAATATTCACGTCGGACCTTATTCTTGCCGGTTTGACATGGTGGGCATTAGTACAGGTATCAATGTTTGGCTGGCTGCCAGTGTTGGAATTACTCCCAGCAAGCCTGCGAAGCGAGATTCGACGACGTTCCGGAGGCGTCTTCAGTCTATACTCGCGTTCAAGTGCTGGCGTTCTAGGGAGCGCTTTCTGTCGTGGGTGCAGGCTATGTGCTGCAATTTTTGACAGGCGCCCCTATTACTGACTTGACCGCAAGAGTTTCCTGCGACACACCGACTTTGAACGTAAGCCATGGACATCTTTCACGTCATCATCGACACCAGCATACTGAGGCGAACGTATTTCAAAACTGGCGAGTTCGAGCGTCTGCTGAAGCGGGCCAAGCAGGGTGTCCTCAAATTATATATCCCAGAGATCGTCCTCGAAGAGCGGCGTACACAATTGCTCTTCGAGTACAACAAGCTCGTGGCCGACGCAAGGGCAGCGATTGAAAGAATGCAGCGCAGCCATATGACTATGCTGCTTGAAGGTCTGCCGGCGCCTGAGTGTATGTTTCCTAGCGCAGAGGATGTTGACCGCAACTCCCACGCCGTTTTCCAGCAGTATTTAGCCGAAAATCGCGTCGAGGTGATTCCTTTTTCGTATGAACATGCCGCACGGGCATTGCAACGGTATATGCGGAGAGTTTCTCCGTTCGCATATGTCGAGGATCGTTCGGGTGAGCGCAAGCACATTCCAGATTCATGGATACTAGAGGCGGCCATCGACATCAAAGGACGGCCCGGGCGTCACTGCGTTCTCGTGGACGACGGGCGCTTTGAGGATGCCTTAAAGCTCGTTGGATTCGAAGTCTACAAAGACATCGAAAAGTTGGACATGGCGGTCGCTGATGCCACTGCCGTTGTCCCGATTGTTGTGGCTGAGAATCGTGATGGTGGTGAGCCACCCGAAGCATTGCCGATGGATAAGCTTCGCGAGGACGTTTTTAAGGGCATGAACGTCATTGTCATGGGTGTTAATGAGGCCTTGGGAAATCCGGGTAAGGATCAACTCTTTGCCTCCCTGGAAGCGGCGGGAGTAGATCGCGCCATTGCAGAGCATGAGGCCAAGACGCTGGTTTTTTCCGGCCTGTTGACCGATATGGGTAGCCACCTAATTCCGACGGATGCCGGAGTCGCCCGCCGAGCAGCGGCCGAAAAGGTCGTTACTGATCTCCTTATGAAGATGATCTGACAATGGACCTTGAATTGCGTTTGGCCGCCCTAGCTAACTTAGTAGCAGTCAACACGGATGAGGTCGAACTGCGGCTGCTCGCTGAGTTGGATCGCGTTGAATCTGTATTGCGGAACAGCGTCGAGTACGATGAGTTAGTGGGAGCCCTGAAGACGTTGACCGTGCTGGCCCCCCGATTTCATGCGCGAGTAGTTCCGATGTTGGCGGAATTTGTACGAACTGTTTCAATGCGCGATCTGCTACAGGGTGGAGAGCCAATTCCGACAGCATGGCGCAAATATAGGTCGGCTAGCCACTTGATCCGTGAGGCAATCGAAGTGCCTCGCTCAATCCGATTTGTGCACATCAGCCGTCTGCTGGATTTTTTGCTGGAGCTCTGGCGCTACGACGATGACGACGTTCGGGGGAAGGCTGAGCGGGCGTTGGAAGCCTTGGCAGAATTCGATTTGAACCTGTTTTATGGCGAGCGCGGCCTTGGCGCGCGGCCACAAGCCGAGATCGTGAATTACTTTGCCGCACTTGACGACGGGCCACTCGTTCGGCATGCAGAGGTAATTCTAAAGATGTTGAGCAAGGTCCTCTCGCCTTCGCTAGAAGGGCATACGTGGTCCTACGACAGTGTGACGATTAGTCGGGGAGAAATTACCGCTGGCCTCGGCGTGCGTGAGATGAGAGCGTCAGCCGTCGCGCTCCTCAAGCGCATGTATCCACTGGACGAAGCGTTCCAATACCGCAAGCATGTGTTGAATGTAATCGGTACGGCAATGCGCCGTGAACGCCCGGGCATTAACGCTGATACGTCAGCAATGTTTGACCGTGATGCAGTCGAAGTTCTGAATTTCTTCCGCGACTTGGTGAATACTGAAGAGCTGCAGTTGATCCAGATGATCGAGCACAGCGCCTATTGGGCCTACTACCATGCCGGTTCGTTACGAGTTTCCGAGGCTGCACTGAAGGTGCGAGACGCCATAGGAGGTTGTCCTGAGTATAAAATTTACAAGCAACTCATCGGGTTCGAGGGGATACACGGTGTATGGGAGAGTCTGAAAAGTTCCGAGGAGGCTTGGGATTACAGCGACACCAAGCGCATGGAAGCTGCAGCCCGGTACGTTAGCGAAATCGACAACGACACCTATGCTGTGTGGCGAGACAGGATTCTGCGGTTCTCGAAAACGAGATCCGATGACTTAGCGGCGTTCCCCGTCTATTACGAGTTCCTGAAGAGCGTTGGCCAGGATCGGCCGGAGTTGGCGCTGGAACTGATCAGGGACCATATGGACGTAATGGAGCCGTTCTTGATCGCGCTACTGCTTGGCCTCTGGTCTAGTGAGCGAAGCACGGACGCGGAGGCGATCGCACGTCAGTGGATCGCCGAACACAGCAATCTGACCATACTTGCGAAGTCGTTGAACGTCGAAGAGCGGCCGCGACTAGATCTCCTATCCGAGGTGATTTCGAAAGCAGATAGTGCGGAGAACACCAACGCGATCGTCGAAGCAATGGGCGTAGCGGCTCGTCAATACGGGCGCGGCCTCTTGGAGGCTAAATCAGTGTTCATGCAAGGGATGCGAGCCGTGGCGCGACGAGGGGATGCCCGGTGGGCGAACGTCGTTTGGTACAGCCGAGATTTCCGAAAGCTGGTAACGGAGATGGATCACACGGAACGAGCCGAAGTTCTCGCGAGCATGGCGCCGTTGCAAGAGTTGAGATATCAGGCGGAGGAAGTGTTGTATGCCATTGGAGAGCACGATTCAGAGGCGCTACTGAGTTACTTGATGGAGCGTGTGCGGAGTGAGAACGCCAAGAGGCTCGACGCGCGCACGGACGAGGCTAGCCAAGACGACCGCTTCGAAGCGATACCTTACAGCTTGCAGAGGCTCAACAAACTTCTTGTGACGATGCCGAAGGAGGTGCTATCGGCGGTTCGGAAGGAGTACAGCGCCAGGACTGCAGGGATGTTCCAGTACTCCGGAGGAGCTCGCCTTGTCAAAGCGGCTTTCCCTGAACTCGAACAGTCTTTGCAGAACGAACTACTTTCCTACATTCGAAGTGGCAACCCGGAGGACATCGACTTTGTGATTGCGATCGTTCGCAGCTATGGAGGTGAGGCGCCCATCCTGCCCCTTTGCAAGGAGATCGTGAGAGCTGTTCCTGAAAGGTCAGGCGCCTGGACGGAGATGGCTGCGGCGCTGGAATCGACGGGCGTAGTTTCGGGGGAGTACGGTACCGTCCATGCATACGAAGCACTCCGCTCAGGGATCGTCCCATTGCTTTCCGATGACGATCCAAAGGTAAGGGCTTTCGCGGCCTGGCTTATCGAGGATCTCGATCAGTTCATTGTGCGCGAACGCCGGCGTGCTGACGAGGGGTTGGCGTTGCGTAAGTACAAGTATGGAATTGGAAAAAACGAGGCTTAGCGACGTGAATCGATTCGCATAGCCTCTTCATTTTGGGGCTACAGGTAGCGCATCTGGTCCATGATTTGGGGTTATCGTACTTTCCGTGCAAAATCTGGCGCATTTCAAGCTGTCGGGCCAGCGACGCCGAGTTGCGTGAGATAGTCCCATAACGCGGCGTTTCCATACTTCATACCGTCTTGTTGATTTGTGTCGTAGAAGACCCTAACTTTCTCGGTTCGATTTGAAAGCTGGGAACAAAAGAATCGTTCTCATTGAGGATGTCTGCGCAAGCTCATCGTTCTTCGTTGGGGCCGGTCTCATGTTTGTGGCCCAGCTAGGACCAATTCATCCCAATCCACACCACCTGCTAGGATGACTGCTTTGATTGCGCTTGCGCATATCGCCTCTCCCTCTTTGATGGCAGTTGCCGCGCGCTCCCACTCGCTAGTCTTTGCGTGGCTGGAGACTATTCTCCCGTAGTGAGCGGCGCCGGAACGGTACTTGTACAGTTGTTTTAGCTTCTTCATCAAGGATCGACGCTCCTCAATGGAGCTCCCTAGGAGCCATGCCCCTCTCAATGCGAGTTGATAGGATAATTGTGGTGCATTCTGCTCCTCCAGCAGAAGGGACTCTAGGGCAATGCCTAGGTCAATAGCCTTGTCCACGGGGTTCATGTTCCCCACGGTACGGTTCAACCGTTGGATCGGAACGTCGAGCTTGAGACGTTTCTCTCGCGATAATGAAAGATAGGCCTCGACAACTGAACGAAACTCAACGAGTTGTTCAAGTGCCAATGTGACTACGGGGGGGCGGTGGAGGTTAGTGGATAGCGGGCTCATCCATCCGCCACCTAGGCGCCCCTTCATAAAGCTGCCGTCCACCATTTCCGTAAAATTCCTGTGAATAATCGGACTGGAAGGGCCCATCACTGTTAGGAGCCATCCGATACGCTGAAGCAGTACCGCATCATCAAACTCAGAGTCAGACACCTTAGACGGCGCGGTCTGAAGGCTCTCCGCCGTGATGAACATAGGGCGGGGAGTGACAAATCGATATAGAGCAGCCTTGGGTTCCAGTTTCTGAACGAGATTTTCCAAGGATTGGGGATTGAAGAACCGAAGCGGTGGCTCGCGGAGCGACGAGAGATATCCTCGCGACGTGGATGACGGGACATCATCTGGCCGGCAAACGAATACGCCAGGAACCAGTTCTACAGGTTCATCGACTTGGACACCCTCTAATAGGAGTACCTCGATATGTTCGACATGATCTGATTGCAGGAAAGAGTATAGATCGGTAACGGCTTGTTCAGGGCCTGCATCGAGTGCTCTAGCCACCAATGCTTCCCCGCATG
Source organism: Cupriavidus pauculus (assembly GCF_022179805.1). Lineage (GTDB taxonomy): Bacteria > Pseudomonadota > Gammaproteobacteria > Burkholderiales > Burkholderiaceae > Cupriavidus > Cupriavidus pauculus_E. Next base: position 244,329 of record NZ_BPUO01000009.1, read on the forward strand.
AGCGGCGATGCATCATGCTCTTGGTGTTGATGCCGTTGAAAAGCATTCCATCGTATTTGCGCAGTTCTGGAATGTTGTCGAGCATGAACTCAATAGAGGACGGACATGAAAAATGTCGGTAGCTATCGTTCGGAAGGGTGTAAGAGAGCGAGTCGGCTCCGCGTTCAAGTTCTAACCTGAGTGCGTCCAGCAACTTGGCTCTTAACGATGCGCTATCAACGTCGATTGGCTGAGTGCCGTCGTCTGAGTTTGTCATTCCGTTGCTCCAGTATTGTGCTTCATGGCATCAAGGTAATCTGCCCACACTTGCACAGATCCCTGCGCCCTCAGACTGTCAGTCTTTGCGTTGTTGGCAGGAACAGCTTCCGTGTGTTCGATTCCCGCCGTGCGTCCACCATGACGTAGCTGGAAGTCGGGACGCTCGCCCTCCGTCAGCTCAAGTGGGAATTGCATCGAGGTAGGCGGGGGAGAAGCTAGCAATCGCGCGACGGTGTATCGCTCCATATATTCGGATGTTCTTCCTGCGCCCCTGGGCGGAGCGATAATGTCGATTTATGGCAAGAGCCGTCTGAGCTCTTCGAGGCTGCAAGCACTAAGCATTACGACCTCATGAGTTTCTCGATCGACCGTATCCTACTTCACAAGAAGCTCTCGCAGGTACTGAAGCTGCAGCCGTGGTGGGCACTGACGGCTTGGCTGACCGCCATGATCCAACCCGGGCATGGAAGTTTGGCGCCAAGAATGTCGCGCCGCAGTGCGATGGAAGCCATCGACTCGGAAGCGTTGATTGAATCCGACTGGTCGGAAGTGCCCATTGAAGCCATGCCGTTCGAAGCGACTACTGAAGCCGTGGCCGAAATTCCGGTTGAAGTCCCGGCCATGGACGAACCGACGGAAACTTCCGCCCCGGACGAATTGACCGAATCGGCTGCCCTGGTTGCGCCGCGTTACGCGCAAGCTTCGGAAGCTGCGCCTGAAGAGACGCGGGCCCCGAAGCGCAATCGGAAGCCGAAAACCGTAGCCGAGGTTGCTTCTCCGGAAGTCACGACTCAAAAGAGCCCAGCGCGGAAACACGGTCGGAAGCCGAAAGCGCTCATCCAAACTGCCACTCTGGAAGCTTCGCCGGAAGAGAGGCGGACCCCGAAGCGCGGTCAGAACCCGAAAATCCTAGCTGAAGTTGCCAGTGCGGAAGTCACGACTCAAGAGACGCCAACCTGGAAGGGCGGTGCGAAGCAGATAACACTGCATGGAGCGGAGGCGGCCCCGGAAGCGCGGACTCAGAATACGCAAACTCGTAAGACGCGACAGAGGCAAAAAGTGCCTACTGCAACCCAAAGCCCGACCAGATCCACACTGCTCGCGCAACTCGCATCTGTCAATGCTCAGCTTGAGCGGTTGCGTGCCACGGAAGTGCCAAAGATCGTGGAGGAGATTCAGCAATTAATGCGGGAGTATGAACTGAGCATTGAGGACATTGCGGGCAAGCCCAGTGATGAGCCCGCTGGCCGCGCTGTTCCAACCAAGACGAAGGCCGCGCCGCGTCCGAAGTACCGCGACCCCAAGACGGGCCAGACCTGGTCGGGCCGCGGTAGGGCTCCCGCGTGGATTGGCAAGAAGCCCGAGGGTTTCCTAATCGACCGTTTGTACTGAACGAGAGGTTGGCGGGCAGCCGTGTGCCCGCTTGACTTGCGAACTTGGGCGGAGCAGGGCAGCGAGCCGGCGGCGCTGCCTAAAGTAGGACAAAGGCAACGACAGCGGTGAAGGCAGTGATGCCAGCGAAAAAGGGCCCGCGGAGTGATTCGCCGGATGCTGGCACAGATGGACGACCATGCTCGCCATGGAAGAGTTCGACGCGCCGGGGTGCTCTGCGCTGCCGGCCCACCAGAGTTACGTCCACCGCCCCTACCACCGGCGCCGGTGGTCGGCTACCGCAACGCGGAAGGGCTGACTTGGGGGGCAGTGCAAGATGTCTTCCTGCCTCGAGCGCGCGGGAAATTCACGTGATGGCTGACCCACATCGTCAACTTGCAGGGAACCGACGAATCTGTGCAGCTTTTGATTTGAAAAGTTAATTAAAAGCCTCTCGTATGACGATTTCGCGCAGAATTTCTGAGAAACTTGCGAAAGTTGAGAGCATTGATTAGGATGGAGTCATTCTCTTCAAGGTCTATTCCGACATGACGTCCTTTTCCAGCGTCGCCGATCTGGCGCGACGCATGTGTATAGACAGGGCAGCGCTGCTTCAGCGGTTCCGTGAAGCTGGGGTTCTCAAAGCCTCGGCAGACGCGCCGGTTTTTGAGGCAGACGTCGCGGCATTGAGCGCTCACTATCGGACCCTACTCGGCCCGCGGGCGGTGGAAATCGCTGCTGAAGTGCGTAGAGAGGCGACAGGTGAACGTCCCCGGCGACATCGGGTCGTGCTGGTCGGCCAACTCGGAAAGGATCCGGAAACCCGTTACATGCCATCCGGGGATGCCGTCACCAATATCCGGCTTGCCACGACGGACCGGTACCGGCGACTTTGCGAGCAGGCGCTGGAATGCGGCATTCTGACTGATCGCACCCGCGCACTCCTCTATCTTGACCTTCTTCTAGGTCGTATCCCTGCGAAACTCCGTTCTCTTTCGGGCGGCCTTCTGCGAGCTTTATTTCGAGCGGCGATCGACGAGGTGAGCCGCAATCATCAACGTTTATCGCGCCTTTCGCGCTCCAAGTCATTCCGGGCGCGAAATGTCTTGTCTTGCCGAACGGCGGAGCGGGAATCGTCCGTTCACCCCGCCTTTGCGCCGCCCCGTGTTGTCATCTGAAGGAGTTTGATATGACATCGCACCTTTTCTCCGCTAACGCCGCCCCTCAAGGCGCACCCCTGGTAGAAAAATTGGTCCACGATATCGACGAGCAACTGGAACATACCATTGACGCAGGTGAGCGCGCCCGTGTGATGGCGATTGTGCGCCAGTGTCTGACAGCAACGCTCGCCAGCGCGCCTGGTGCTGCAACCGATACCGATGGCCGACTCGCCGTGTCATATCTGAAACCCTCGGAAGTCATCGACCGTGGCCTGGTGGCCATGTCGCAGGCAACGCTGTACCGTGCGGTGGAGGATGGGCGCTTCTATTGCGTCACGCCGCGCGGAAAGGCTATCGGCAAAGCTTTCCCGGTGTGGCAGTTCGCGCCCCCCGTCCCCGAAATGCTGGCCGCGGTCCTGCAACAGATGAAATCGCTTCCGAGCAGTGAAATCCACGCGTTCTGGGTAACACCGGTCGACGCGTTTGATGACCTGACGCCGGCAGAGGTGTTGGCGGGTCGGGCATTCGAGACGCGTGCGGCGCTGTCTGCCGTACAGCGTGGTCATCTTGCGCAAGCTGCCGGGGAACGGCAGGGCAGGGTGATCGCGCAGTTGGCCGCGCTGCCCTCGCGTAGTTCGGACCTAATCAGCTGATGACGAAATTTGTTCCGCCTCCTGATATCGCAGCAACTCTTCCTCCCCAGGACCGGCTCCGCCAAGCGCTCACTGGTGCGGAGATTATCCTGCCCGCTGGCACGAAAGTGTTCCGGGCGGTTCGGCATCCCGCCGCAGTGATTCCGCCGTACGTCGAACAAACCTACCGCTTCGGACCGCCCGCGTCATTCGCTGGACCGGACGGTCGTCACGCAACCTATTGGATGTACGCGGCCGCAGATCTGACGACCGCGCTATGGGAGTCGAATTTCTGCACAAAGGACGTGACACAGCCTGGCACCTTCCATATTTCGGCGGACGTCGCCCAGAAGGGCCTAATTGCCGTCTTTACGCTGCATACTGATGTTAGCGTGCTTGATCTCAACGGCACCGTGTTGAGTAAGCTGGGTATCTACGACGAGATACACGGCGACCATAGATGGTGCCAGTGGTTCGGCCTGGATATGTTCGAGGCGCTTGCCGGCTATGCCGGAGACGCTGCGCCGGTGGGTTTTCGTTACCCTTCGCGCAAGCATAAGAATTATCTCGCCTTGGCGGTTCAGTCCGGGGCGCTGAATATTTGGCGGGCACGCGTGGATATACAGGTGACCCGCTTCTCAGAGATGCCGGAGTACCGGACCTTGCTGGCTGACCCGAACTATGCCGATCCGCTTAAGGGCGGCTTCTCGGCGCGCTAATCAGATTCAAGCGTCTCACGTTGCGCACAGTGACCAAATCCTCTCCCGAAAGCCCGCGGCGCATCCCTGCCTATATCGCCCGACGCCTGAAGATCGACGGGGTGCATTTGCCAGAAGCCGAGCTTTCGATGGAAAGCGGACAAGTCACCGTGATCTTGTCTGAGCCGGGGGCGGGAAAGACGACTTTCCTAAACGCTATGGCCGCGCGGCACGGGACAAGAACAATACGGGCCAGCGTTGCGCGACATCGTCCCCTGGCGTCCGATCGATTGCTCGTTATCGACGCGTTGGACGAGGTCGCCAGGCAGGACCCAGGGGCGCTGGACGAGCTGCTCGCCAAGACGATCGAAGCAAGTTCAGGACACGTCGTTCTGGCAAGCCGATCGGCTGAGTGGAGCGAAGCGCAGAGCGAACTGATTGTGGAGCTAACGGGAGCTAAGCCGCGCTTTGCCTATCTGATCCCTCTTGATCGCACGGAGCAGGCAGCGATATTTCACTCCCTCTTTCAAGACGAGAACTTCGAGACTTTTCTTGACGAAGTTGAGAAGGTTGGACTCGCAGGGTTACTCGGCAATCCCATGTTCCTCTTGCTGTTCGTGGAGGGGTTCATTCAGGGTGGGCGCCAGCTGCATTCCAAGGCCCGGACGTTCCAGGATGCCGTAGAGCGACTGGCCATTGAGCAGAACCCACGTCCGGCAGAGCAGTATAGGCCGCCAGTTCGAGAAGCCCTCCGCGTAGCCTCCGAGATGTTCGCAAAGCTACTCCTCGCTGGCGCCTCGGGCGTGGGAACCATTGAGCGGTTGAAAGATGATGACTTCCCCTACGTCGCTTCATTGTCGACGCGCAATGATGTCATCCCCGCTGTACTGGACAGTCGGCTCTTCCGCCCGACCGGGGACGTCGCACAACATGAACCCGTGCACCGCATCATTGCGGAGTACTGTGCCGCGTGCGACTTGAATGCGCGGATTGCGAATCCTCGTTCGCAGGTTACATTGAGCCGGTGCCTGGCACTGATCGCTCCGAATGGGGTGGTGCGGGACGATCTGCGCGGATTACTTGGTTGGCTGGCGGCCTTGGGGGCGGAAGCCACACAGGCTGCAATCGTCGATCTGGACCCCTACGCAGTGATCGCCAACGGCGACCCGGGGGCACTCACCACGAAGGTAAAGCGACGCCTGCTTCTGGCGCTGCAGACGCTGGCTGATCAAGATCCCTATTTCCGGCGTTCGGATGCGTGGCGCAGTTTCAATGCCGCCGGGTTCTTCACGCCTGACATGAGCCCTGAGGTGAACGCCATATTGAGCGGCGGCCACTCCCACCGAATCGTGGTGCAACTGCTGCTGGAGTTGATAATGGGCGAGCCGATTGTCACGACTTTGGTTACGACGCTCTGCCAACTCGTGTCCGACTCGGGTCTAGAGACAGAAACCAGGCGTCTGGCAGCGCATTGTCTGAAAGATCACTCAAAGACAGAATCCATTGAGCTGGCAATGGGGTGTTTGCTCGCAGAAGGCACTATGGACGGGCTGAAAGTGTTCGGCGATCTGACATCGGAAGCTGCTGTCGAGACGGAGACACTCGTTGCGCTGCTTCGAGGTTGCCAACGGCATCTCGATGACGAGAACGCGTGGCTGGATGTCGAGTATCTGTTGAGGCGTACACTGTTCAATGTCACGGATACGCAAGCTCTGGGCGAGGCGCTTTCCACCTTTGCTGGCTCGATCCAATGTGACTGTACGCCGGAGCACGTTTTCGGATGCCGGTGTCGCGAGGCGCCCAGCCGCATCGCCAGCCTATTGATGGACCGCTACTTCGAGCTTGCTGACGGTTCCGTTGTTCCCGAGTTGGTTTGGGGTTGGCTTCAAAATCTGCACTTCGGAACAGGATCGCGACCGCATGACGGGGCAGCACTGCGTGCGCTCCAATCCAGCAGCATGTTGCGACGCAGGGTGCAGGAATTGTGTATGGTCGGCGGAGGAAGCACGCCAACGGGTCGCTTCGCGCTGCTGCGGCACGGTCTTCTGCACCCTGGCCTTTCAATGACCGAAGGGGACACTCACCATCTTGTCGATGCTGCCTTCCGCGCGGGCAATGTGGAAGTTTGGTCTTCCTTCATTCGCCCCCATCGGAGGCATGGCGATGCGAGATCGGTCGACTCGCTGCGTACCACCATGCGTGGGCACGCAAATCAAAACACCATATTCATGGCGGCATGGAGTCGGCTGAATCGGTTCTGGCGCCGGGAGACGCCTCGTGATACCCGCATGCGGCGTTTAAGCAATCGAAGCGCCCGACGCAGACAAGAGCGCGAAGACGATCGATCACGCCATTTGCTCGAGCATCGCTTGCGCATTCAGCGGGGAGAGTCTTGGGGGTGGAACCAAGAGTTCGCCTATAAGTATCTAAACAAGCCCGAACGGCTGGAAGATTACGAGTTGGCTGAAGACGCGCTAGCCAACGGCATAGACAAGCTTGCGCCATATACGCCAACGCTTGCGGAACTGGCCCGCGGCGAGAAGACGCACATCGCCATGGTGCTGCAGGCAGGATGCCTAGTGATGTTCAGAAGAGGGCTCTCTCTGGAAGGGCTCGACAAGGACATCTTACTTGCTGTGAAAACCCAGGCAAGGTTCTCGAACGAATACGGCGAAGGCGAGCGGGAACGCTTTGAAGCCGCGATCGACAGGGTAGTCATGTTTTCCCCGTCCGAAACCGAAGCCTTTGCTCGTAGTTTCATTGGTGCCTCGCTGAATGCAGAAGGCCCAGATCAATTGTGGTGGCTCTCTGCCGAAGAGCGGTTCCACGGGTTGGCGGGACCACTCGCTGTCGAATGGCTGTCGGGCTATCCGGATCTACCGCTGCAGAAGTTGGAATCGCTCTTCGAGATCGCGGTACAGTTCGCGCCGCGTGAGTGGTTAGTTCGCTTTATAGAAGAGCGTTGCGATGCAGTGCTTTCCGCCCGCCCGTCCGCCGACTCACCAGAATCCGAGCACCAGACGTTTTGGTTTTTGCGTCATTTTTTCTTTGCAACATCGGACCGGGACGGAATCTGGGATTTGCTGCTACGCGACAAGATGATCGTGCTGGCGCTGGAGCATCGAACCAGTGCCCTTCAGCGCAGCCGTCACGCAGCATGGCCTCAACTAGACTCGATAAAGGCCTTCCGGGTCCTGAGCGCGCAGGTGACGAACTGGCCGACCGTACCGCTTCCAAGCCATTGGGGCACGTCATCGCCGCGAAGCGAAACTGCCTACCGCTATCTCCGTGACCTGGTGTGGTTGATTGACCGTGACCACGCGGATCGAAGCCTGCCTGTGATAGAGCAACTACTGGGAGACGATCGATTCGACCACTTTGAGCAAGACCTGAAGAGCATTCGCACTGCCGCGCTTCGCCGGCGTGCGCTCGAAGGCTTCTACCCGCCTCGTTTGCCGGATATCTCAGCGATGTTAGAAGCTGGAACGGTTGCTTCCGTCGAAGACATGCGAGCGTTGCTGAAGGAGCAGCTTGAGTCATTCCAACGTTGGATCGATGGGGCTGAAACCAACCCACGGGAGATGTTCTGGCCAGGTGGCAAGCGAGTGGACGAGAACACCGCGCGCAATCGAATCGTAGAGCGTCTTACCGCCCAGCTCGAGGCGCTTGGACAGTCAGTTGTCATTGAACATCATATGTCCAATGACAACCGTTGCGACTTCACCGTGACAAAGGTTTCGGAAGGAAAACGCCTACTTCTTGTTTGCGAGGTAAAAGGGCAATGGCATCCCGCCCTCTTTACCGCCGCTTCCGAACAGTTGGACGCGCTATACACAACCCACCCTGACGCTGCGCAGCAGGGGGTCTATTTGGTTCTATGGGTTGGAGGACAGGAAAAGATAGCGGGAAGGAAGTCTCATGGAATCGCTAGCGCGGCAGCGTTGCGCGAGCGTATTGTCGATTCGCTCGACTCTAAGTCGGCGGGACGCTTGGACGTCGTCGTACTCGACCTCGAGAACAAGGTGGACTCCACCGTTGAGCGACTCCCCGATGCTCGCAGCCGTCCCGCGTGGTCGACCGCACCTCGTATCGCTGGCCGCCGCGCAGCAACGCCTGAGCGAGATGATTGACAGTGTGAACTGCGCTGTCTTTTCGCCCGGCCAGATGCTGCAGCCGGAACTCAAGGCTGAAGCTGTAGCCCACCAGGCGTCGCAAGGTGCCTCGCGACCCGGCTAAGCCCTGACAGAAATATACCGTCTCGCAGCCCCGCATTGCCCGGGCTGAATTCTTACTGCGAAAAGATAAATCGCTTGAAATTAATCCACATTTCAACCTGGATGATCTGCACCGACCAGTTTAAATTGGTCAGCACTTTTCCAAACCTTCCTTGAGCACACGCATGTCGAGCGTCGGGGGATGCGGAGCCGGGCTCTAGCATTCGCCTGTACTGAGCAGGGCCTTAAGGTTATGCATCAGTCGCAACCGCATATCTTCGGACGATAGGCCGAAAAGGGACGCCATTTCGTTCACCGCATCCCGGACATCGCTGGGACGCACAGGACGTCCCTCATGCGAGACGAAGGGGCCGTCCGTTTCGGTCAGAAGACGCTCTAGCGGTAGGCCTCTGACGAGCTTGCGGTGCTTCGCCGACCTCAGCATCTCACTATTCACGGAGAAGTAGCAGCCGAGTTCTACTGCGCGGCGGGCGTCATTCGCAGTGCCCGTAAACCAGTGAAGGACTATGCGTCCGCGATCGGCCGGGAGGGCCGTCTCAATGTGGCCCAATACCTTGGCGACGGCACGGACACTGTGAACGGTGACGACCTTGTTGCCCTGTTCCGCGCAGGCTCTGAGGATGTGCTCAAACACTTTCTGCTGCGCATCGAAGCTGTGGTAGAAGCGTGGCCCGGCGTCGAGCCCGATTTCGCCAACATATCTGGCATCCGCAAGATAGCGCTCCAGGAGTGATAGTTCCCCCCGGCGCTCAGCCACGAGCTGGGGGTGGAGGCCCAAGGCAATGCGCACATGCTTTGCATCTGCGGCCAGTTCGCGATTGCGCGGCCACGCCTTCGGGGTGGTCGTCACCGCGAGTGTGGCAACCCCTTCTCGGTCGCATTCCGCTATCAGCGCCTCGTGATCGGGATAGAGATCCAGATGGCAGTGGAAGTCCACCCAGCGTTCTTCAGGTTGTAGTTGTTGGTACTTCGTTCTCGTCATTCATCACACCTTACCGAATGGCAAGGTGTTGCACTTCAAATTTGAGGCCGCCCTTACTGATAGGCACAAGACTATCCCTTATTTTAAAAGAGTCCTTGTGTCCTCAGATACGTGGGGCCGCTCCACCTTTGCTCCCGAGACAGATGCCATGGCGATGCCCTGCGTGGCAAACCGCTGCTGCGGACGAGGAAGGCCGGATCGGCCGCCGTTCACAAGTCCGGTAGCGGGCACCTCCTCGAGTACGAAATGGAGGTCCGCCATGGCCTTGAGTGCGAATGCGACGGACTTTCAATATCTCCGGCTCCGCAAATAGTCGGCTACTTTTTATGGGTGGCTCGGTCAAGGCGGACTTCTGACTCATCGATAGCTGGGACCTGAGGTGCGATCGCGGCTCGGATATATCCGGAATAGTTTCCCTTGTAGGTTCTTGCCTGGGACTTTGTGTATCCCAGAACCTGGTCCTTCGGGACAATCAGTTGGATGCAACGTAAAGCATCTGCTTGCACCGGGTCCGACGACTCTAGCTGATCCAGAAGGAGGGGGTCGCACGTCTTGGCTGCGGCGCTTTTACGTCCCATATGTCGGATGGCGATGAGCGTGATTTCGTTGTCAATTGTCCACCTTGCGTCATCCTTCGTCCTAATTCCCTTAGCTCCATCAGCAGGATCTGGCCGATCTTCAATTAGTAGCTCGAGTATCATGGAATTTCCGAGCCTACTTAGCATGTTGACATCAACAAGCGTGATCGGCTGGCTACTCTTAGCTAGGCACGGAACACCGTAAGGGACCAGCGCCGCGCATTGTTGGCTAGAAAGAGCCAACGTTGCGAACCGTTCGTTACCCAATCCCAGCATCGACACTATCATCTTCGGGAACATCAGCGGGTTACGCGCAAGCAATGGGTAGCTTAGAAGAATCAACGCTGCCGTAACCAAGCCAATCATTGCACGGTCCTTCCATTCACGAACGGAGAATGAGGCGCAGTTCAGAAAAATCAGAAAGCTTGAAACGATGAAGAAATTGCGATACCAATCTTGGCGGCTTCCCATGCTGGCCATGGTGTGCACAACGATGAAAACCACCCCGGAACTAACGAAGAACGCCATCGTTACTAGTATTTTCGCGCCGATGAAAGTGGCATCTGCGCGGTCTCCGGCGACCAGATGTAACGCAGGTTTGAAGATGCACACGACGCGAGCGCGTATCTGACGCGGAATTAGACGAAGAAGAAGCGTTGCCGACCAGGTCACGGTCGCGACAACATGCTTGAGATATATCAGTCCCAGTGCGATGGCTACAGCGATGATGCCTATCGCCAAGGACTGATCAAGTGCTCGCAGAAGATAGGGCGTCCAATCGACCTGGGGCTGGTTGTCGACGTGATTGGACGAGTGGATAACCAACGTGTCCGGACCGTTAGCCCACGCCGCAATTATCAAAATGGTTGTGGTGATACTTCCGGCCAGAAGGCCGAGCAGGGCATTACGGCAACCTTTGACCGCGAAACGATGCCAATCAATTAGAACCAACGCCGTAACTGTGGCCAGCGCCAGCGTCAGCGAAGTCCATAGTCTCTCGTTATATGGCGATATAAGGCTTGTATCGGAAAGACTTATGATTGCGGCCGTCCAACCTAGTACACTCAGGCATGTAGCTCCCAACACGAACGGGCCACGCACTAGCCGCCGGTAGGCAGTTTTATCATCACCAGTATTGGAGTCTTCAGGTGCTAACGCGGCGTCAGGGTATACGAGTTCCAATGCCCAACGTGCCGCAAAACCCGCGCACAAACAGTAAAGAACTAGTGCAGCTACCACCAGGACGCCAGTCGCACAAACTGCCAGGAGAGTACCGAATAGATCGTTCCAGGTGAAATCGGGAAGATGCCCGATACCCAGCGAGTTGAACAACAGCGTGATGCCGCCGAGTGTGAGAGACGTACTTGTAAGGACGAGTGAGAACTTCTTCTTGGCACGCCAGTACGCCACAGATGCATATCTTGACATTCGAGATTTCTTAACTTCAGGTGCCACGGACCATCCTATCAAGGCCATTTCAAATCGCAACCATATCGGTATTTTATAAAAATTATTATCCCCTGCAGGCGGGGGAGCGCTCTACAGGGTTGCGGCTATGACCTCAAGGGCTCGGGGTATCGTTTGGCTAAGAAGCAGCGATTTGTCGTGGCAAGATCGCGTCAACTCTTCGGGTCCCATGCTTGTACCGCGGCAGGTGACGGCAGCTTGTGCACAGCAAAGGAATCGAATTGCTGAAGGTGAACCGCATGTACGGTGCTGTGAGGTAGATGCAGTTGCAGGCAGATGGCATGCAACTGTTCGGAACATCATTCCGTCCTACGCACCGAATTTAACATAAATTGCGTTCGATTCACGACGCAACGCCGGAAAACGGAGTTCCGACGGGATTCGTGGTTCGCTACAAGGGCTCGGTCAAGCCGCGATCTGGCTGTCGCGTTTTTACCGCGGCGCGTCGTGTCCCACCAGCGTGGGCTTGTCTCTGCGCGGCCTCGCCCGGATACTGCTTCTCGCATCGCGCACGCAACTAGCGCGCAACCGACTCGATTTGAGAAGCATTTCTTTGACACCGCAATGGATTTCGATTGGAAGCAACGGACGAATCAGTATGTCCAAGCCAGGCGGCAGCATCCTGCCTGGCTTTTGCTCGCCGCGCGCAGCGCGCCACTGGTACTGAGCTGCCTTCAGACCCGTTTTTGAGAAGGGCCATGACGGCATTGCCGTCGAAGAGGCTGAGCTCAGCCTGGCCGCCATGCTTGAGGCGCATGCCAATGCCGAAGAGTTTGGGGTGGACCCCGAGGGGGATTTTTCGGGCCAGGCGCGAAGGGAGTTGCGCGGATGGATCCGACGCTCGCTCGTGATCGAGCGCGAAGGACGGCTCTATGCCACCGACGCGCTCGAAGAGGCCCTGCGGTTTGCGGCGGCCCTTGACGGCCGTCTCATGACGTCGACGGCGTCGCGTCTGTCGATTGTCCAGCGGGAGATCGAGAACCTTGAATTCAGTCTGAATCCCGATCCGCGCACGCGAGAACGATATCTGCAGCGCAAGATCCAGGACCTCGAGAAGGAGCTGGAGGAGGTGCGGGCAGGGAACCTCAGGGTGCTCAGCCAGCCAGAGGCTGTCGAGGCAATCCGCGAAATCTATAGTCTTGCCACAAGCCTGCGCGCCGACTTCAGGCGGGTCGAGGACTCCTACCGGGAGGCTGACATGGCGTTGCGTCAATCCATCGTCAGCGAGCGTAGCCATCGTGGGGAAATTGTCGACAAACTGCTCAATAGCCACGATGAACTGCTGGAAACTGCCGAAGGGAAGGTCTTTCGCGGTTTTCAGCAGCAACTCGGCCGCACGGCAGAACTGGATGCCATGAAGCATCGTCTGCGATTAATTGTAAGGCATCCGGCGACCAGATCGGCCCTAAATGCCCACCAAGAGAATGAACTGAGATGGCTCATAATCCGCCTAGTCGACGAATCGGCTGCGGTCATCCGTGCGCGAGCGGAGCTGGTGCCTGGCAACCGCCGATCGGAAAGAGAGTGGATGACGGTTTGCACTCTTAGCGTCTTACGTTACCGTAAGGCAAGCAAACAGTATCTAGCAAGATTATTCATCGCCAAATCATTTCGAAAATCGGTCCGACGGGAGGAATTGAGGATGCGATCGGAGGTAATTAAATACGCTCAGGCATGGCGTTAAGACCTGCCATCGGTTGATCAAAAACCAAGGAATTCCCAGTTTTCCCTAGAAGGTCAAGCATGCTAGCGATCGCCTCCTCCAGCGGGGAGTAAATTAATTCAAGGCGAGATTTCGTCTCGGAATCGACTCGCGTTAGATTCTCTTGATAGCGTGGCCTTAGAATATCTTCCGCCTCTTTTCCAGTGCGGTTGAAGATCCATCCGGTTTCAATCTTCTTTTGGCCGGTGGGTGGATTGTACCGTCCTCGATATAAGGTGAAGCAGGCGTACCCTTCATGGTTACGGTTAAAAGGTCCACGCGGACTGCCGGGATCACGGGGTTCCACGTATGAGTTTCCTTGGGAAGTTAGCGCCGAGACGGTTTCATCTTCCATTAAGTGCAGGTATTGCCTCGTCGTCTTAAGCTTCGTGATACCGTCCTTAATGACGTCAATCAGGATTTTTTCAGCCCCCTGAATGTTTATGTCGTAGGCGAGAACAGACCAAAATGCAAAATTTGTCGCGACAAAGCGCGTCACCGGAACAAACTGAACGCGAAAATAGTCTAGGCCGCGTGTAGCGCTGAGGAGATCGATGTCCGCCCACGCACTATTCAGACGGGACTGAACCTCTTGTATATTCAGCAGGCTAACGTTTCTGGATGTTCTGTATTGATTCAAATGAAGAATGGCCACGTCCACATCATGCACCACCGCACGATCTTGTACCGCTTCGAACTCTTGATGTATATATGATTCGATTTCTAGAACCGCTTTTCGCAGATCCTCTTTGGTAGCTAAATTTCCACTCGATACCCCCGACAGAAGACCCCTGGCCAATTCCTTGCCGAACCCTTCCGCAGCGGCAGCCCCCATAGCAATTAAGAGATCGTCTACTCCAATCGGCATGGCTTCCTCCGAAAAATAGAATGGGCGAAAACGTCGCGTTGCAAAACTACCTTGCGACAGAGCAAATCACCATTGTGCTTACGGTTGATACAATTGACGTCGACGCGCTTGCACGCTTGACGTAGTGGGCGGCAGTTAACGGGCAAAGCCGCTCACCAATGACGACGACCTGCAACCGCGTACCGTACTTCGTCACCGGACAGACGATCTGCACCGATAAGGAGGCTGGTTCACCATCGCGCGAATCGGTGCGCCCAAGCGCCGATTGTGGGGCGCAGCGGCGGCCTCGCGTCATGTCGTTCGGGATATGTATGGGTCGCGGGTGCAGTTCGATAACGCGGTCTCTAGGAAAGGCGAGGGAAGCAGGCAAAAGCAAGCCGTCGCCAATCCGCGCAGAACCTGGGCTCGAGCGAACTCCCTTCTGAGAGGGAGCGTTAGCGACTCGGATGCGCCGTCCGAAGAATCAGTCCAACGCCGTCGGGCGCCTGAACTCTGAGCGCCCAACGCCCCTCGTCGACAAAAGAGCCCTGCAACCATGGAACGTCTGGAAGCGACGGCTCAACTTCCCCGCGCACTGCGCCAGCCAGTATTTCTGCCTCACAATACACCGCAGCCTCCATGGGCACGTTGTGGCCCGACGGCCTTAAGCGGGTGAATGGGGCCACGAACGCTGCGGCCTGAGGTAAATCGCTAATGCCGGGCAAACCGCCGGCAAGTTCGCGAACACGGTCTCCCATCTCTCGAGACACACGAGGATGGGTTGCAAACCCCTTGTCCGACGTTGCTGAACGCATCTGCTCAGCCGTCTCTGGCATATCGAGGAGCTTGCAGATATTCACCATGCTGGCACGCTGGGCCGCCAAGAGATCAGGTAATACCCCATCAGCCCCAATCTGTTCCGGCAGGGCCGACAGATTGGGCCCAGCGCCCTGAAACTCCCCATGTGCGATGAAAGAGCGAATCTTCCGCTCGCAGCGCGGGCCCCCAAGTTCGGTGCCCACTACACGGCCCTCCGTTGGCAACATCGGGCCAAAGCCAGGTAGCTTGACTACTTCGTCCTTATTCGGCCATATCTGGCGAAACCAGTGTTTCTGCATGGCAGACATAGACGTGTTGCGTGCGCCTTTTGCCTCCATAATGCACGCGGCGGCCCGGCCCGCGCCTGCGGGTCTAAAGAACACAAAGTCAGGACGTTTCCCGCGCGCCGGCGCCCCACAATCTTCCCAATGAACGCCCCAAATATATCCCGCCGCGTACATCTGCAAGAGCGCGAAGCCAGCGCCGAGATTGCCAGACACGCCAGACCTATTGAAGTCCTTCACATGTCCCAACTCGCGGTTCAGATACCAGCCCCCTCCCGCGTCGGTTGCCAAGCAGCCGAGGGCCGCCTCTGCGGTCGCATGGGCAACCTGATAGCCCGGACCACCTAACGAGATACCGAGTTGGGTAGTCCTGACGATGGCCAGACGTAAGAGCTCTTGGGTAACGAGAACCCCTCCAGGCTGCAACCGTGGCGCCCAGCTTTCTGTCGGTGGCGGCGAGACCAGATGCGATTCCTCGTGAACAAAGACGGGTTGCATACGCGCGGGATAGCAGATTGGATTGGGCGCTATTGTCGGGCTATTGAACCAAAGTCGCTCCAATCATACGAACTGCGTCGCATGCATAGTTGCTACCCGACAACATTTCGCCGTTCTATTTGCTTTCAGTCCGTCGCAGAATGCCGCTTGGGCGATCGATAGCATCGAGGCGAGACACCGCTTTTCCGAGGAAACAACTGAAGCCGACGACCAGCGAAAAAGCAGAGGCTGACGCAGCAAGCTGGCGGACCGTACCTTCCTTCTTGGGATCATCGACCAGCCATTGGTGAACCTCCCAACCCACTCCATAGCGAAGCCATAGGAAGACCCCCACGACGAAAACGAAAGCCGAGGGTCGCTCGCGGGCTGACCTCACAACATCCCAGTTTGAGATTCCAACGGCCAGAATCAAGACAACGGCCAGCAGCGCGATAGCCCAGTCGGCCTGGCTGTAAACCAGCCTCGACAGTACTGCCAGTGCTATTGCCGCAGCGAGCGCCCCCACTACGCTCGTGGCAAGTCGCCCGGCTCGCTCATGGCCGGTGACATGGTCAATGCACACCACAGCAATCCATACAAAGACCCCCACGGCCGCACACCATGCTCCGAAAAGAACATGATCGACCGTATTTGGTAAGAGTGGGTGTAATTGCGCCTCCCATGCCCTCAGCGCAGCAACGCGCTCTATCACTCCGACGGAATAGTCAACGGGAGGGTTGGTGCGGATAGCGTACCGGTGACCACCGACGACCTCACGAGTGAACATCAAAAGCGCGCACGCAGCGAGAAAGATCGCTCCACAATCGACGACGAAGGCACGGACATTGAGCACAAGACGCTTGAGATTAATCATTCGCATGACCGGCTGTTGGAAAGGCACGTTTATGGACGATTGCGGCCTGCGGGTCAAGCAACAGGAAATTCACATATTCTGTTCGGAGCCGTGCCAAGGCGTGATCGGACGGGCATTCCCTTGCATTCGATAGGCGCCGCCAACTGTGCTTAAATTGCTAATCCCGAACTACAGCACGAAACCGCATGCTTCTCGTTGCCAATAGCACTCCCGAAGAATTTCGCGATGGTCCAAGTGCTCACGTGCCTGTATCGCTCCTGCTTTCTCTCCATAACGCCCTCGATCCGAGCCATGCATTACGGGGGACCGTACTGCGATTCATCGAATTCACGGCGGCTACCGACAAGAAAGCCCATTGGTGCCGAGCTATCTTGGCCGATGAAAGCGGCAATCTAGAATTCGAGCGCGATCTGTGGAATCGATCCACTAACCTTGGCAAGCAGGAGACGCGCTTCCTAGCGGCCGAGGAGGCTCTAGCCAAGCTTAGCGAAGAAATGGCTATGCTTTCCTTCTTTTTGAAGGATGAGCCGCAACAACCCCAACTTTCCAGCGGGCGCACAGCAGTTGTGCCAATGGCTCCGCCTGGTCCATCTCTCGCTCGACTCAAGGCGCACTCTGGGAACATCGCTGTTCTGGCCGATCAGATGAAATGCGGCTTGTCAAACAACCTTCTTGGCACCACGGAGACCCGTTACGACGTTTTTTTGCCCTCCGAAGGCGAGTATGACGGCGGTGCTGCAGAGCTGTTCACCGAGTTGCTCGAACGTGGTCACACGGCACAGATCGAATGCGGTTTCGATTCCTCCGTCATCGATCTATCCGCAAGTCTCTTCCTTCTGGTGCACGCCGGCGACTCGCCTGCGCGCGGAGTGGTCTCGCTGCATCGACATAGCGACGATGAGCTGAGTAACGGCGTCAAACTGGCCGAGTGGTCAGTATCCAAGGGCTCAAAAGACGATTTCTTCACCGTTGTCAACGGCGTCGAAGCGTTCATGACGGACGGATCGCGCAGAATTGACAGTGCGATATAACGGACCGCCCGAACCCCCAACATAGAAACCCCATGGCCAGCTTCCGCGATCCCGCGACCCTGCAACAACTCACCCGCGACCACTTTCATGCCGCCGCCGACGCCTGGAACGCCGGGAGGCGGGCAGCATCGCTGCGCCCAACGACCGACTGGACGGTCGAAATCGGCGGTGGCTGGTATCCGACCAAGGCGATCACCGGCGTTGCCCACGAAATCGCCGGCTTTGGCGAACTGACCCGCGCCACCTTGGCCGGGGACGCCGCACGCCGCCGGTTAAAAGCGCTCGGCTTCGAACTCGAGCGACGTCTGTCCAAGGACTCCGTGACAGCGGACCATGTCGAATCCGCCGCCCGCGACCTGCTTGCGGCCGGTCAAACCGAGGCCTACGAATTCCGCGGCAACCGGTGGCTCGTCCAAGTCGGAGACCACTGGTACGGATACCGAAACCTTGTGCGACGCGCCGCACACTGGGCGGGCCTGCCGGAGATCCGTGACACGAACCTCACCGAACCGCAGGGCGGACGTTGGCGCGACCGGCTGCGCGAACTGGGCTTCCGTCTCAGCGACGAGGAGCGCGAAGGGCAGCCGATTGCGCCTCTGACAGAAGCCACGGCCGACGACCTGACGGCGGACGCGGTGCGCGCTGCTGCTGCGGCCTGGGATGCCAAGGACAGCGCTTTCCAACAGGCGCACGCCTCTAGCGGCTACAACGTCTGGATCGACGGCGAGCCCTATCCGCCCAAGTCGATCGGGGTATTGGCTGCGGAGTCGCTCGGCCTGGCGCCGCCAACGGGGTACGGCTACGGCACCATGAACGGTCCGTGGTATCCGAAGCTGGCCGCGCTAGGCTTTCCAGTCCTGCGCAAGGACGAGGCCCCAGAAGGTAGCGGGCAACGGGAAAGCCAAACCGCCGCAGACGTGGAAGCGCTCAAAGTCGACCCATCGCTGGACGCCACCACAAAACAGCGCCTGGTGGACGCACGCCTGGGCCAAGGACGTTTTCGCAGCCAGTTGGAAGGTCACTGGGATGCGGCGTGCGCCGTCACCGGCGTTCGTGTCCGAGCGATTCTACGGGCCAGCCACATCCAGCCGTGGGCCGCCAGCGACAATGAGGAGCGACTTGACCCTCACAACGGCCTGCTACTGGTGGCCAATCTGGATGCCCTTTTCGACCGTGGCCTGATCAGCTTTGCCGACGATGGTACGTTGCTAATTGGCAAGGGCCTGCCCGACGACGCCGTGCGCGAGCTTGGCCTGACACAGTTGCGCCTGCGGAATAGCGCCAAGGGGGATGCCGCCCGGCGTGCCGCATTCCTGCGCCGGCACCGGGCAAAGTACAGCTACGACGACGCCACGAGTCTCTGAAGTTGCCATGGTCGCCGCCAAGCAAGATTCCGAGCTCGCCCCGTTGGAACGAGGCCCCACGCCGGCAGCGGCGTTCCGTCACGCGCCGCCAGTCGCATCGGGAGCATTTCGGGGTCCAGGGGGACATCATCCAGGGACGCATGTACCTATTGGAGGAGGGCGAGTAGCGCCAATCCGGCAGCCCGCTCAATTGCAATCCACCCCCAAGGTCTGCCAGGTGACAACGCGGCTGTGCCGCTGGCTCGCCGCGGTGGAGCACAACACCGATCAACTCACTCCAGACACACTGCCCAACTGTCATGACCGACTATTACTCTCTTGAGCTTCCGACGACGACTGAGCTATCCGGCGAAGATTCGCCGCTGTTGGTCACAGTTGATTCGCCCGAGTGGGCGAGGGCGGCCGCCGAGAAGCTGGGCTACTACTTCAAACGCGAACTGGGAACCGACTTCCCGCCTATGGAGGCTAGCGAGCACCCGGGAACTCGTGGCTTTATAACGTACGAGATCTATCTCTTTCACGAAGCCGCGCACGACCTATTCGAGGAGGATGCGCCCGCTTGTCGGCGCCTATTTGGCGCGTGCGGACTGCGACACGTCACCTTCGCGAACGAGCATGAGCCTCGGTGGGAAATGCAATGGGCGTGGTTTCACCCATTCTTCCGGCATCGAGGTCATCTAGCCAAGGCCTGGCCCTTTCTGCGCCAGAGCTATGGTGACTTTCTCATCCAAAGGCCACGTCGCCAGATATGCAGGCATTCGTCGGCAAACACGACGTGCCTCGCCCGAAATAGACGCCTTCGTCGCGACCCCTAAGCGGAAGCGCTCTCGGGGCGTGGGCGAACCGTCACTACCGACGCTGCCCTTTGTCAGCTTCAATCGAGGAGTCGGTTCAGAGCCCGCTATAGATACAGTTGTGATCCGCGGACTTCCTTCGTGCTGATAAACTAGCTTTGCGCCGTACGATGCTTCGACACCTGAAGAGCGATATGGGAGCCATATGACACAACTTACCACAGAGCAACTCTCATTTCTTAGAGCACAACGGATCTCACTGTCGTGGGTGTTTGATGCTTCCGGTCTTTCGGCAGCCGAACGCAAGAGCGTCATGAGCGCTCTCTCCAAAAAGTTCTACTATGGAGGGGCTTCGTGTAAGGCGGCCGGGCATTCATTGCGTACGAAGAGTGGCCACTGCATCCAGTGTGACACTTCGAAGATAGCCTATGAATTGCGCAGTTCTGCCAGCGGCCATGTGTACCTGGCGCATTCTCCAAGCACCGGACTCATAAAGATTGGCTACACGCAACAGCATCCGCAGGATAGAGGCCAATTCCTGCGTAACGAAGCCTACGGCGGAATTCAGGACTGGGACATCAAACGCCTTGCTGTATTAGATAAGGATGCGGGAAAGAAGGAATTTGAGATTCATCAACGCTTAGACCGATTTCAGAAGCCAATCCTTTACAAGAAAGGGGCGGTAGTCGTTGAATGCCGTGAGATATTTAGCTGTGATCTATCTAGCGCTATAATCATTTTCGATGAGATAGTTGCTAAAAAATCCTAACTGCGACGATCCGATCCGTCGGCTGTTGTCCGAAAATAGCACACGACTCCGCCCGCTCGTAAGCGAATTGAGTAGCGCTAATAGAACATGCCGCCGCATGCTACTTATCGATGGTTTGGAAACTGACGGGCGCCTTCGCGTGATCGAAAACTTGCGTGAAGTCCCATTCTTCGCCGTGCACTTCTGCGACCGGCAATCCAACCTCTCGGCGCAACCGCTGCGCGAGATTCCACGCATGCGCGCCAAGTATCCTTGCTTGCTTCCGGAGCTCCGCTGACATGGTGTAGCTGTAGCCCGCAGCAATGGGCTGATACTCTTTCGCTATCGCATGCCGGCTCGAAACCACTCGTACGCGCATGCCAAGAATGTCATTGGCAATACCTGGTGAAATCCATCGCCAATCCACGTCCTCAGGCAAAAATAGCTCTGGCATCGTATCGGCCGACACGCCGATCTCGCCGCCATGACGTCCGCCGTCCTCGACTTCCCGAAGCTGCTCGTCAATCGCCACGGCACAGGCTTGGCCAAAGGTTTCGAGGGACACAGCGATTAGTAGAGCGCTCCGCACGGTTTCGCGTCGCTGGTCTCGTCGGCGCTGTGCGAATATGACACCTTGGTTGAGGACTGCGACAACGACTGCGCCGCCAAAAGCCCAAGCCGCAGGTCCGATTTAAAATCCTGCTGTCGCCATTGTCCTAAAGTCCCAGCTTCGCCAACGCAGCAGGCAAATCCACCGACAAATTCTTGCCGGCGAGATAAGCGACGGAGCCATCATTGAGAGTCTTGGTGGCTGATTCCAGGTATTTCGAAAAGGGCGTGTCGTGTTCGAGATCACCGCGACCGTAATGCAGTAACGCTTTGACGTAGATCAGATCCTCTTGCGATAGCGTCGCGAGCAACCTTTCCACTGGATCGGGAAGAAAAATTGAATGGTCTATACTACCGCCGGTACTTATCTCATGCCGTTGGAGATCCAGCTTTACGAGTTCATCGATGGTCTTGCGTAGAGTCGGTGTCATAGCTAATCCTTCGTGGAAGAGGGCGTCGATTCGCCTGAAGCCAACGCCCGTCCGATCGGGGAGAGCGAAAAGCTTACCTGGTACTCAAATAGCGCGATGTTGGGCACTACGACGATCGCTTCCCGGAGTGCATCACTGATCGTTCTCGCAACGATCACTCCGCTAACGGCCTTTCCTTTGGCAAGGTTGAGGGTGACCCATCCCATGTAGTTTGCGAGTTGACCAATAGCCTTGTCCGGAGCCTGCCCACGCTTGAGTTCAAAAACTACAAAATTACCATCTTCGTCCGTTGCCAGGATGTCGATTCGGCGTCCACTGCTGGTCGGGTACTCGAGCCCATTGTTCCCATTCTCTCCGTAAAGTCGGAGCCGCCTGCCATGGACCGGGATCGATGCTAGATTGGCAGCGATAAATTCCTGAAGTTGCCGTTCGAGTTGAAACACGGTTTCAGTCGCTTCTTCATCGTCGACGCGGGACTCCTCGTCGCCAATAGACCCAAGGACCTCGTCAGCCTGTGCCAGAATGCCTGGCCGCCCGATACGAACTTCCGTATCGCTTTCGAAGATGCTCCAGCCCATCCGCTCGAACCCGCGGCGGAGCTTTTGAGAATTGTCGCCGTCAGGCGTCATACCTGGCGGAGTCTGCGCCGGATTTGAGCGACACCACTTCTTCATTTCGTGTAGTTGAATGCCACCGTCGGGCGCAGGTTCGACAATTAGGTAACGCTTGGGGGGTCGGCGAAACACGCAGACTCCTTTCGGAACACTCAATAGAACTCAGTAGGGGCGGGATACGCGCAATTGTGCGCTGGAATATTGCCTCGCACCTTCATTCGACGCAACGGGGCAACCCCGAACGTCCACCGGCCACGTCTCGTCTGCGTCAGGACTGCTGCGCAGGCCAAGCGTACGATCGACGATTCGCGCCTATCAGCAAGCTCGGCGCGGCTTCCGCCCGCGAATAGCAGGTCGACTAGATCTTCGGCGAGGCGAGGGGAGGGCCCCACCGGCAAGAGGGCTGCCGTCAGATCGGCGACCAAATCTCGACTCGTTACGGAGCCGCAAAGTGAGTTCACCCTCAAGAACGCCGACCCGATGTCGTTCACGCGAAACATCTCGTAGCCCACGCTCCACCTCCTCACGCAGCGCGGCTTCCGTGTTAGCGCTACGCTGGCGCAGTTCTTCGAGGGAACGCTGGATGGTAATGCTTGCCGTGCGCGCGCGATCGATCTCCAGCACCGAACGGCGAGCAGCTTCTTCGTAGCGTTCGGCTGCCATTTGAGCCTGCTCGCGCGTGGCCGCAAGCTCGGCGGCGAAATCCTTTCGAGCGCGGTCCAATGCATCGTCGCGCAACCGCATCTCCTCGCGCAATCCTGCAACTTCCTGCTCGAGGTTCTTCCTGCCTTCCAATGCTGCGGCAAGCCGGCTTTCGACCAGCCGGATCTCTGAACGCGCCGTGGCGAGTTCGGCCTCCACGCGCACGACCTCGGCCTGCTTCCGCTGAACCTCCTCACGAGCTTGCGCAACGTCGGCTCCGGCCTGCGCACGCTCCGCGCCAAGCTGGCCACGCTCGAGCCCCAAGCCCGTATCGGCATCGGCAACAGCGCGCTCCCACAACGTTCCCACCATGTCTGCCGCGAGTTTGAGAAGTTCTGGGCTCATGTCCGTGCGATCGATGCGAATGCGTGCCGTCGCCCGAATCTCGTGCCAGAACTCCCGCAGCACTGCGCCAGGCGTGCCCATAGAGCCTTTGCGCACAAGTTGATAGAGGCCATTAGCTGTTGGCGTGATCCCGTATTCAAGAAAGAGCAAGCGGCACACCTGTCGGTAGACCTCGCGCAGATTTCGAGAGCTACATTAGGCACTTACTAACGAAAGTTGCCGAGAAATGCATCTTGGTTTCAGGCCGATCTTTCCATGTCAGCTTTGCGTCAGGAGCGTCGATGAGAACGGATATTGGCGTACCCACGAGATACGCCGCGGCAGTGAAACTCCGCGCGAGCCAAGTCGGCGGTTTCGGCTCCAACCTTGGGGATGCGACTCGCCTGCAGATCCGCGTCCAAACTGACCTGGACGCCGTTTCGCTGTGGCTAGCCAACTATGTCGACAGCCCGGCAACGCACGCGAACTATCGAAAGGAAGCCGACCGCCTGCTGCTCTGGGCCCTCGCGGATGCTCTCAAGGGGCCGGCCGCGATCGCGCAAGAAGACCTGCGCCTGTTCCGCGCCTTTCTGGCGGCTCCCGAACGCAGCAACCCAATCTGGACAGTAATTGCGGAGGTCAAGCCCATTTCGTCGCTGACCCACGAGGACCTCACGCGCTATCGCCAATTCTTGGCGGACCCCCAGCCGGCCTCGACATGGATCACCGAAAACGGTGCCCGCTTCGCAACAGACGATCCGCGTTGGCGGCCCTTTGCTGGCCAGCTCGAGCCAGCGAGCGTCAAGCAGGCCGTCGTGATCCTGGACAGCATGTTCGGGTGGCTCGTCGAGTCAGGTTATTTGCGAGGCAATCCGCTAGGCCTGCTGCGCCAACGGCGCCGACGGCCGTCCCAGGGCGTCACACGCTATCTGCCAGCCGTGATGTGGCAACACGTGAAGGATTACGTCGGCGCCATGCCGCAAGGCAATCCGGCGGAGCAGCGCAACCACGCCCGCGCACGATGGCTGACCACCCTCCTCTATCTGATGGGCCTGCGGATCTCTGAAGTCGCTGCCGGCACGATGGGCAACTTCGTGCGCGAGATTGACGCCGGCGGCACGCAGCGCTGGTGGCTAGAAGTGGTCGGCAAGGGCCAGAAATACCGGCGCATCCCGGTTTCGGAAGAGCTGCTGCTCGAGTTAATGCGCTATCGCCAGGTGCACGGTCTCGCGCCCTTGCCAGCACGCAACGACCTGACCCCCCTGCTCTTGCCATTTCGCCGGCGTGCCGGCAATGCTTCGGGCGAAGGCGTCAATCGCAAAACGGTGCACAACGCGATCAAGGACGTTTTCGAGCGCGCGGCCGACTGGACGGAAGACAAGGGCGAGGGATACGTCGAGCACGCCGCCCACATTCGTGAAGCCTCCGCGCACTGGCTGCGACATACCGCTGCCTCGCACATGCTGGACAGCAAGATGGATTTGCGGACCGTACGCGACAACCTTGGCCATGACTCCATCAATACTACAAGCCAGTACGCGCATGAAGAAGACGATCGCCGCCATGACGAAACGACGCAGAGCCATCGTATGAACTGGTGATGACCCGCCTCGAGCTAACGTGCGAGCACCTTCTGGCGATAGGATGTTTTGACGCGCTTGGCGTCGCCGGCGACACTGCCTCAGGCGTGATCCGCTTCCGCGACGCCAATGGCCACGCCTGGACCGGCCTTGGCGATTTGCCGGATTGGCTGCAGCGCGCCGTCAATGCAGGACAGTCGATCGAGCACTTCCGCGTCCGGCGAAAGGCATAGCTTGAGCCAAGGCCGGTCCCGACCGAGGCCGTGTGGAACTGTCTCCCCTCGCACACAAGCGCCTAGCTGGAGCGGCCTAGGGGAAACCCCGATTTGCCTACGGAATTAATGAGATGTTGTAGGCACGCAGGGCTTGCAGCCAGCAGAAATTCTACAGCAGCCGAGCACGAGCGATACTTGACCAAGCCGTTAAAAGTGCTAACTTCGCAAAAATGCCCGACCGACGGTGGAGGTAAAAAATGTCTCGGATGCGCTTTTTGCTGCTCCTTACACTCTGCGTTTTATCCTCGCTCAGTTATGGTTGGGAAGTGAAGACGAAAACGGATTCTATGACCGATGAAGTGCGACGGTCTGCCGTGACACGTAATGCACAAGGCTTCGAACTTTCGTTCTATCGCATCAGTCCCGACGGCGCCGTGTGGGCAAATTTCTCGCTGCCGGACAATTTTGATGTCCTCGGCACCCAGTCCCCGATGTACCGAATTGACCAATTGAAGCCGGTTGACTTGAATGTGGGCCGGAACTCAAAAATCGCCGGGCTTCCCGAAATGGTGAGGCGCGAACCGAAGTGGATCAATTTCTTGGTGTGGCATGGTAAGGGCCAACTGCTGACCGGAACGCTGCGAGACTTTATGGATGGGAAGAGCGTGACATTCCGCTATTACCTGGCTACAGGTGGCAGCAAAGAGACGACATTCGATTTGCGAGGTGGAAAGGAGGCCATTGCGCAGGCCGTTGGCGTGGAGGCAAATCCGGACCCTGCCGCCGTTGACCAGGAAAAGGCTCGCAAGGCCGCCATGAACGAGGCGATGGAAAAGTGCAGCCATGAGTTTAATGGTTCCGACAGACAGACAATTCTGAATCGCATGAACTGCATGCAGCAGGCAGCGAAGGCAGCAGCAGAAGCTGAGAAGGCAGCGCGGTAGTCCGATGTATCTGGAATAAATATTCCTTGCCATAGTGCTTGCTGCGGCCACAAGCGCACCGAGCGTTTGCACCCAACGCTGCAATATCGATGTCGATGTCGGGTTCCATGTACGTACCGCCTATGGAAGGCAATTCATCCGCCACCACCTATTCGGAGTATTCGATTTCTTCACACGAATGGCGGCAATGGGTGTTAGCCGAAAAGGCCTTGGATTTTTGCGCCCAATCCCACTGCGCTGAAATGGCTAGCCGACGTATCCAAGCGTCCACATAAGTCGTGAATCGTCAATCACATAGAGGACTCGCTCAGTTAAATGAGCGTGTGGATTTGATCTGCCGCAAATAGCGGCGAGACTCACCGCTCAAAATAGTGCCTGTCGCGGACGGCAATCGTGTCGTCGCGTAAGTCTTAAAGTAGGCAACGACGTACCATGAAAGCCCCAGCAACTACCCTTATGCTTGCCGCAGCCATTCTGGCCGGCTGTGCCGGTTCGCCGGCACGTATTTCGATGATGGATGAGGCCGAGCTTGCTCAGCAATCAAGCGACAATCTTTGCTTGGCGTACAACTTCGGCAGTAACAAAGAACGAGTTATGACCGAGCTACAGAGACGCAACGCTCTCAACGCTCGTGACCTCGATAACGTCGCCGGCAGAACCGTCCAAATCGGGATGTCCCGGACGGGACTCTATTGCTCTTGGGGTCGTCCTGCCCGGATCAACAGCACGACAACGCGCTACGGTACTCGCGAGCAGTGGGTATATGAGCGTTCAAGCGCCTCCCGGCAATACGTGTACGTGGAAAATGGCGTGGTGTCTGCATATCAGAACTAGTGGGAAATGCGTTCCCCAGGCCGGCGAGTGACGAACTGCATTTGCGTATTGCCGTGCCGCTTCGTGTCCCACTTGCCGTAGCAGCACCATTTCTTTAGAGAAAGGGGTGCTACGCTACGACGCAAATATGGGGTACGTAGCAGCCTCGTAGGTGCTACGCAGCAGCCAAGATCGGTTTGCAATAAGGCGCTTCAGGTGCTACGCAAGGCGTGGGCGTAGCACCCCTCGTGCCAGACTGAAGGACGTGGCGGCGCGGTGCGCGGGCAGCTATGGTACCGCGGGATCTCTCAGAGTCTGCCGACGGTCGCCGGAGTGGACCGGCAATCCTTGCCAGTAAAGGCTTTCAGGGAAAGCGCCAGATTTAGCACGAAAAGTACGATTACCCCATTTTGAGGGGGGTCAGCGAGGATCTCAACAGATTGTTGAGCAAATCTGTTTGCACAAGCCTATTTTGTGATTTATGAATCGCTTTATAGCGTCCCTCAACCGTCGCTTTGCCAGCTGCAACAACGCTTCGGCGGTCGAAGGGCGGGATAACGTCGCAGCACGAGCACGTTTGGGTTGAGAACGCTTCGTTGGCTTCTGCAAACACCACGCACTGCCTGATGGGCCTTGTACTTGGGTATCTTTGATTTCCCTGCACTTTACCGGGGTAGCCAGCCCTAGCATCCGTGCGGGTTTCCGGGCGGCGCTCGCCTGACACCCCAGTCAAATCAGTCACTTGCTGACTGGTCCTTTGCTCCCCCTCCTGAACCGCTGATCGGCCCCTGGGCCCTCGGGGCGTGCCGGCGAGCCCGTGCGATGCCCCTGTTTCGGCAAGATAATGATAGTTATCCGTCTTTGATCATTTCTTACCCTAATCAAACGCCTTTCCTAACGTTAGGCTCGTGCGTTAGTTGGGAGCGCGTTCAACTCTGCCCGACGCCCGTCCCTAGCCACTACGCCCGACAGGATCCGGGCGACCTGCGGGCCCGATGCACGAAAGATCCTCCACTGCCAACGAGCACGCCCTATGGCGTAAAGCGTTCGACGATTGCGACATCGGTACTGCCAACGGAGCCGCCGAGCATGAGCACGCTGCCATCGGCAAGGACCACGGCCTGTGCCGCGGCGCGGCCGGCGGCCATCGGCGCGCCGGCGATCCACGTGTTCGTGGCCGGGTCGTAGATCTCGGTCGAGGTCGTGCGCACGCCACCGCTGCTGACCAGGGTGCCACCCGACACGAGCACTCGGCCATCGGCAAGCCGTGTGACGGTCGGGATCGAACGTGCCGAGATCATGCTGCTGGCCGTCCACGTCAGCGTGGTGGGATCGTAGCGATACGCGCGCGGAGCGGCAGCGCTTGTGGCATCGCCGAGGACGAGGACCGATCCATCGGCCAGTGTCGTGCCCATGGTCACGTTGCCGAATACGACGGGTGCGGGGGAGACGGACGTGCCGCTGTCGTCGATGGCGACAATCTCGGTGGTGCCGAGCAGGCCGCCGTTGCCGATGCCGCCCGCCAGCAGGACGTTGCCATCGGGCAGCCGCGCCGCGGCGTGCTGCGCGCGCGGGCTGGCCAGCGTGGTGGTCATCGTCGTCCAGGCGTTGGTGACCGGGTCGTAGACGTCCATGCTGGCCAGGTTCGTGACGAAGCCGCCGAGCTGGTTGAAGCCACCCGCGACGAGTACCTTGCCGTTGGCGAGCAGCGTGGACGACTGGTTCTGGCGCGCGTCACTCATGAGGCCCGCGGGACTCCACGTGCCCGTGGCGGGGTCGTAGATCTCCGCGGAGTCGGTTTCTATTTGCGAGAACACCTGGCCGCCCGAAATGAGCACGCGGCCATCCTGCAGCAGCGTTGCTGTATGGCTGCTGCGGGGCACGAACATCGTGCCAGTCGGCGCCCAGGTGTCGGTGGCCGGGTTGTACAGCCATGCGCTGTCGGTCGAGCCGCCGCCGGTGAAGCCGCCCGCGACGAGCACGAGCCCGTTATTGAGGCGTGTGGCCGTGAAGTAGTGCACCGGGAGTGGCATCGTTGCGGCTGCCGTACTCCAGCTGCCGCGCGACGTGATGGTGATCTGTACCTGCGCCTGCGCGCTGCCGGCCGTATTGCTGCCGGTAATCGTGTACGTGATGGCCGACTGGCCGGCCGTGGGCGTGCCGCTGATCACGCCGGTATTGGCGTTGAGGCTCAGCCCCGCGGGCAGCACAGGGGAGACCGTGAAGCTGGTGATCGCGCCACCCGTCGCCACGGGCGCGTTCGGCGTGATCGGCGTGGTGGTGAAGTAGATCGGGCTTGCCGTCGTGTAGGACAGGTTGGCGGGCGCGACCACGGCGGCGATCACCGTGATTTGCAGCGTGGCAGCGGTCGATCCGGTCACGTTGGTGCCGGTCACTGTGTACGTCGCGGCGGCCGTTGTGGCGGTGGGCGTGCCGCTGATGATGCCGGTCTGCGCGTCGAGCGAGAGGCCCGCCGGCAGCGCGGGCGCAATGCTGTACGCCGTGATGGGGCCGCCGCCGCTGGTCGGCGTGTTGGCCGCAATGGCCTGGCCGGCGGCGTACGTGACTGTGGCTTCGCGGTAGCTCAACGATACCGGTGCAGCCGCCACGCTGCGCACTTCGATCTGTACGCGCGCGGTGGCGCTGCCGGCCGCATTCTCTGCCGTGACCGTGTAGACGGCCGAAGCGCTTTCCGATGCGGGCGTGCCCGTGATGACTCCGCTGGCGCCGTCTAGCGAGAGACCTACCGGCAGGGCCGGGGTAACCGTGTAGCGTTCGATGGCGCCGCCGCTGGCAGTAGGACGATTTGGCACGATCGGACTGCCAACCGGATAGACGGCCGATGTCATGCCGTACGCCAGACCGGCCGGCGGATCCAGCGATGACTCGTCGGCCACGCATGCCGAGAGCAGGCACGTGAACAGCAGGAGCAACCAGATGATGACTCGCCGTGGCGATGGCGCGTGGGACGACACGTGTGCCCGCATGGTGGAAAACAGCGGTGCGAACCCGTGTGTATCGACGTCAGAGCAATAGAGCATGAACCCAACCCGTATCAAGAAAGGAGCACCGTCCGGCAGACTGGGCGAGAACGGCGGCGCCTGGACCTGGCGCGCGTGTGCGACTTTAGCAGAGGGACCCGAACTTCCGCGTCCCCCAATCAGGGGACACTAAAGTCGTTGAATTTAGTGCTTGACCGATAGTAATGCGAAAGAACTATCGGTCTGATTTGCCGATGCGCACGTCCATCCCCCTGCGAGTGAAGATGGATCGGCCAAGGCGGATTGTGGGGCTCTTCATCGCCATCTGATAGGCTTCATTTTTTTGAGATCTGAGTTCGGAGACTCTCAGCATGTATCAGATAAACGCTGACACCACGCGCAGCACTGAGTCGATAGCCTTTGCTTCGGGATATTGACCCGTCCCGACACCCCCTGTAGCCCGCCAGTTCGCTGGCGGGCATTTTTTTCTGAAGAATTGGCGATTGTTTCAGGATTCCAGGCAGCCAGGAGTGCGAGAAAATTCGTCCCTTCGATGGCTGCTTCTCTGGCCGTCTCGCCGCTCGATAGGTGCCATGCACTTGCCATTTGCGCATAACCATGTGCGTGTTTGTTCGTTCCTTGTATAGGCGGTAGCCCCTAGAGTTGGTAGCTTGTCCCTATCCGACTCAAGAACCATTGGGCCTTAGCCATGACCGCATCCCAGTTATTTCATGCTGAATCTTCAGGAACCGACATCGCCAGTCGCCGCCATCAGGCCGTGGCACGGCTTGTGGCCGAGACGCGCCGGCTCCTCGGCAACACCGACGTGACCGACAAATCCAAGCTTGAACCGGTGGCGAGTGCGCTGGAAGCGCTGGGTCAGCAACGGGAGTTATTCCCTGAGGCTCACTTTCCGGTGTCTGCCAGCAATCCCGCGCAGGTATACAGGCTGGCCGAGGACCTCGATGGCCGTTTCGCACTGTATGTCTCGGCCGGTCTCCCGGGCAAAGCGCAGCCGCCGCACGATCACACCACGTGGGCGATCATCGCCGGCGTCACCGGCCGTGAGCGAAACAACTTCTATGCGCGGGAGGCAACGGACAACCCGGCGCGCGACAAGCTGCGGGAAATCGAGGAATTCGATGTGGTGGCCGGCTCCTCGGTGACGCTGTTGCCCGACGACGTGCATACCATCGAACTGATTGGCGAGGAGAACGGGCTGCATCTGCATTTCTATGGCCTCGCACTGGATCGACTCGCTGGCCGCGTGGTCTTTGAGAGCAAGGCAGGTGGCAGCTATCGCCACTTCGGCCCGCCGCGCCGGCTGGCCGCGCCCGTGATCGGGGCTGAGGCGCTGAAGGCTGCGCTGGCCGATGGGCAGGAAATCGCGCTGCTCGACGTGCGCGAGACCGGTGTCCATACGAAGGGCCATCCGTTGCTGGCGGCTTCCGCGCCATTGTGGCGGCTGGAACTGCTGATCGATCGGCTGGTACCGAGGCGCGATACGCGCATCGTCCTGCTCGACAGCGGCGACAATGCCGACGCGCTCGCGCACCAGGCCGCGGCAAAGCTGGTGCGGCTGGGCTGGGGCAATGTATCGGTGCTGGAGGGCGGCGTGACGGCCTGGGTGGCAGCCGGCAACGAATTGTTCACCGGCAGCAACGTACCAAGCAAGGCCTTTGGCGAAATCATCGAACATCAAAAACACACGCCGTGGATCGATGCCGATGAACAGCACCGCCGTATTGAAGAGGGCGAAGACATCGTCGTGGTGGATAGCCGCACCACAGAGGAGTTTGCCGATTTCAGCCTGCCGTTCGCGCATAGCTTGCCTGGTGCGGAACTGGTGTACCGGATTGGCGAATTGGCGCCGAATCCTGACACGCTCGTGGTGGTCAATTGCGCAGGCCGCACGCGCAGCATTGTGGGAGCTCAGACGTTGATCGATGCGGGCATCCCAAATCCGGTAGCATCGCTCAAGGACGGCACCATGGCCTGGCTTCTATCGGGCCGGACGCTGGCACAGGGGCGCGTAACGCCGCTGCCGGAGCCGACGGCTGCCGCGCTCGAAGGCGCCCGTTCCCGCGCCGAAGGTGTGGCCGCCCGGGCCGGTGTGCGCCGGATCGACGCCGCCGGCCTTGCGGCGTTGGACGCGGCATCGCAGACCCATACCCTGTACCGCTTCGACGTGCGCACGCGCGGCGAGTATGAATCGGGCCATCTGCCGGGCTGGCGCTGGGCACCTGGCGGTCAACTGGTGCAGGCTACCGACGAGTTTCTGGCTACCCGTCATGCCCGCATCGTGCTGGCAGATTTCGACGGCGTGCGTGCGTTGACGACGGCCGCCTGGCTGGCGCAGCTTGGCGGGCACGAAGTGTTCGTCTACGCCCCTTCGGCCGATGCGGCTTTCGTGACCGGCCCAGAGCCTGTCCGTGTGCTGGCATCGCGTCCGGCCGCAGCGTCGGTGTCAACACAGCAGGCCGTGCAACGGCTGACCTCCGGCACGGCGAGGGTGTTCGACGTGGAGCGAAGGTCAGCCTTCGAGAAGCGTCACGCAGCGGGTGCGTACTTCGCCGTCCCCGACCGGCTCGAAGCACTGACCGCCGACGTTCCGGCCGAGCACGCCATTCTGATCACCTCTTCGGACGGCGTGCTCGCACGCGTGGTGGCCGCGGAGCTGGCAGCGCGAACGGGCCGCGATGTCCGCTACGTGACTGGCGGCACGCAGGCGTGGGCGGCTGCGGGTCTACCCGTGGATACGGGCGGCGAGCGGGTGCTGACCGGTGACGACGACTACTGGTTCAGCCCGTATCAGCATGCCGACCTGGCACAGCGCAATGCCGGCTTCCAGGCTTACCTGGACTGGGAGGTCAATCTTGTGGAACAGCTCGGGCGCGAGGGCGATATCGGCTTCCGATTGATCGGGGCGGCCGAGACAGCAAGGTGAGGCGGACAGCAAGTACATCTGAATGACACAAGGGGGCAATGCCCCCTTGTGTCATTCAGCGCGCCAGATGGCGTGTTCGTACAGGTCTGGGCCGAAGTCAGGTGACACGTCAGCGAGTGCGCGTGCCTGGTGCAGTTCCAGGTCGGTGTGAAACAGGTCGTGGCTGACGCGCGACACGATCCGGGGGATGTCCCGCCGCATGCTCGGGATATCGCCCAGTGGAACGCCAGTGCTGGCGTATCCAGCCGGATTGAACACGTGGATCGCACCGAGCCAGGGCGCGGCCCCCCTGTGCTTCCCGGTGTATTCGAGGCCGGACCCAAGATACGGGGAAGCGCCAAGCGCGTCATCGCGCTCGCCCGGTAGCGGCTCATACCGATCGCGCCAGCGAGCAATCAATGGTGCGATGCTGGCCAGTTCGGCGCGATCGGCAGGGTCGGTGGTGTATCCCGTGCCGGCGATCACGAAGCCGAACGCAAACGTGCGGTCCGCCACATGGGCTTCGACGCTGCCGTCGCGCAGTGTGGCAGCCTGCCACGGCGAGGATAGATGGAGATGGAAGTTCGCATGGGCGGTTGCGCGCTTGACGGCATCGGCCGGAGGCGTCGAGCCGGCGCGGCGGTAGCGTACCGCGTGCTGCCAACGCTGCGCATCGGACAGGCTGGCGTAGTTCTCGAAGAAGCCGGAATACATGCGCGGCTTGGCCACGGCCCGAGCCGCAATGTGATCGCGCCGCGAGAACAACCGCACCGATTGCGCGCCAGCTTCCAGCGCCACGGCCGCCGCATCGAACGCCGAAGCGGCGGCGCCGATCACCGCCACGGTCTTGCCGCGCAACGCCGCAAAGTCGATGGCATCGGCCGTATGCGCGGCGAGCCCCGCCTGCACCGCTGCCTGCAGGTAGGCCGGCACGAATGGCGCACCGTTGCCGGCTACGCCGCTGGCCAGGATCAGCTTGCGCGTCGTTTCGAAGTGCCTCACACCGCCGACTTCGAGCGTTAACCGCAGGGCTAGTACGCCGGCGTCCTCCCACGGTGCGATGTCGACGAGCCGGGTGCCGTGGCGAACCTCGATATGGAGGAAGTCGCGGAACCACGCGATATAGGCGGCCCAGTCGGCGCGCGGAATGCGGTCGAGAGCTGCGAAGGCATCCTGGCCGTGGCGGGCTTCGAACCATTGCTGGAAGCCCAGCGCGGTAATGCCGAGTTCCGGTCCTACCAGCGATTTGAGCGTGCGCAGCTTGTGCATGCGTGCGCGGGTCAGCCAGACGCCGGCGCCGGAAGGGTCTTCTGCGGCGTCAATCACGGAAACGCCGCCGATGCCCGCCCGCCGCAGTGCGTGGGCGATGGCAGTGCCGCCCTGGCCGCCGCCGACGATAACGACGTTATGGTCGATGCCGTTGCGCTGGGGCACCCAGTTGTCGGGAGCCGGGCCAAGTAGCCGGAGCGTGTCTCGCGCGAATTGGTCGATGTCGCTCATAGTCAGTCTCAGGCGATGGTCCGTTGGAAGGCTTGCCGCAGATCCGCGATCAGGTCGTGTGGATCTTCCAGCCCGACATGCAGGCGAATGACCGGCGCGTTGTTACCGTGTTCCAGCCAGCTTCGGGAGGCGTTGAGGCGCTCCGGAGGCGCCACCAGCGCCAGGCTCTCATAGCCGCCCCACGATGCACCGATCGAAAACAGTCGCAGTGCGTCGACCAGCCGGTTGGCGGCGGCGTGGTCGCTGGTCCGCAGGGCAAACGACACCAGCCCGCTGGCGCCCGTGAAATCTCGCTTCCACAGCGTGTGACCGGGGTCGTCGGGCAGCGCGGGATAGAAGGTTCGGGACACCTGCGGCTGGTGCTGCAGCCATTGCCCCACCTCTGTCGCATTGCGCTGGTGCTGGGCTAGCCGTACGGGCAGCGTGCGGAGCCCGCGCAGCGCCAAATAGGCATCGTCGGCGCCAATGGTGAGGCCCAGCGCCTCATGCGTGGCGCCAATGCGCTCTGCCAGCGCCGCGCTGTCGACCACAACGGCGCCCTGCATCACATCGGAGTGGCCGGCGATGTACTTGGTGGCAGCCTGGATCGAGATGTTGGCGCCGTGCCGTAGCGGCTGCAGAAACCAGCCGCCGCTCCACGTGTTGTCAATGGCGACGGGCACGCCTTTGGCGCGCGCGATGGCCGTCAGCGCGGGCAAGTCGAGGACATCGAACAGCAGGGAACCTGGCGATTCCAGATAGACGAGCCGTGTGTTGGTGCGAATCAGTTCATCGAGGTCGTCATGCGCGGGCGAGAAATACTCCACTTCCACGCCAAGCCGCTGCAACAGCGTCTGGTCGACCCGGCGAAGTGGAGCATAGACCGTGTCGGAAACCAGTGCGTGGTCGCCGGGGCCGAGCAGCGCCAGCAGCACCAGTGTGATTGCCGACAGCCCGGACGGCGCCAGGAAGGCACGATGCCCGCCTTCGAGCGTACACAGCGCATCTTCCAGCGCCTCATGGGTGTCGAGGCCGTGACGCCCATAGGTGGCGATCCGTTCGCCATGCGAGCGGCGGTGATGGCGGTCGGCCAGGGTCTCGACGTTTTCGAAGCGGACGGTGCTGGTGCGCACCACGGGCACGTTGACGGGGCCGGCGCCATCGCGCAGTCGTGGCGCACCGGCATGCAGCAGCCGCGTATGGATGCCGTCCGTGGGATTCTGGCTCATGGATGATCCTTGTCAGCCTTGGGTGGTTGCGGGTGCTGGAGCGAACGCGGCGTTGAATTCGGCGGGCAGGCGCGGAATGGCACCCAGCGCCCGGCGTAAGAAGGCTCGCGTGCGTTCGTGGCTGGGGTTGCCGAAGATCTGCTCGGGCGGCCCGTGCTCGACAATGCGGCCCGCTTCGGTGAAGTAGATGTGATCGCTGATCTCGGCGGCAAAGCGCATCTCGTGGGTGACCAGCACGCACGTCATCCCGTCTTCCACAAGTTCTCGGATCACGGTCAGGACTTCGCCGACGGTTTCGGGGTCAAGCGCCGACGTCACCTCGTCGAACAGGATCAACTCGGGCCGCATCGCCAGCGCCCGGGCAATCGCCACGCGTTGCTGCTGACCGCCCGACAGTTCGCCCGGATACGCGTGTGCCTTGTCGGACAGCCGCACTTTGCCCAGCAGCGCATGCGCTTCCTGCTCGGCCTCGCGCCGGTTGCGGCCGATCACCCGGGTGGGGGCGATCACCAGGTTCTCCAGCACGGTCAGGTGCGGGAACAGGTTGTACTGCTGGAAGACAAAACCCACGCGCTTGCGCAGCGCAATCAGTTCGTCTTCGGTGCGGAGCGTTTCCACGGCGGTGTCGCCAACGCGGATCTGCCCCTGCTGCGCTCGCAGCAGACCGGTGATGCAGCGCAGGATCGTGCTCTTGCCAGAGCCGGATGGGCCGATGATGGTCACGGCCTCGCCGCGCCGCACCTCGACATCGATACCATTGAGCACCGTGTTGTCGCCGAAGGTCAGGTGCACGTCGTGCAGTGCGACCAACGGCCTGGCAGGTGAGTCGGCGGACGCCTGCGTCTGGCGGTTGCGCAGAAAGGAATCAGTGGCGGTCATGACGACGCTCCAGTGCACGCGTGGCGCGCGCGATCGGATAGCAATAGGCAAAGAACAGGGCCAGCAGCGTGAAATAGACCAGGACCGTGAAATCGTTCCGGGCCACGGTATTGCTGGCCACCTGGGCGGTATCGACCACATCGTGCACGCCCACCAGCGAGGCCAGCGACGTGCTCATGGTGATGCTGGCGTAGAGGTTCATCCACGGCGGCAACATGCGCCGCAGGCACTGCGGGAGCACGATCAGCCGGAAAATCTGGCTGCGCCGGAACGCCAGCGACTGGGCTGCCTCCCACTGGGCGGCCGGAATCGACTGGATCGCGCCCCGGAAAATCTCGGCCACATTGGCACTGGCAGGCAGGGCAAGGCCCAGCACGACCTTGATCCAGTCGGGAAACGGCACTGTCCATTGGCCAATGTGAAGTTCGAACGGAAACACATAGGTGGTGAAGTACACCAGCACCAGAATGGGTGCGTTGCGGAACGCCTGTACCCACAGCCGTGCCAGGTGGCGTGTCCAGCGATGAGTGGACAGCGACAACGCGCCGATCAACAGGCCAGCCAACGTGCCGAGTGCCATTGCCAGGATGCTGATCTCGATATTGGCCCACATGCCGCGCAGCAGCGCGGGCGACCACGTCCACAGGTTTCGGAACGCAGCCGGGGTGCTGCCGGTGGCGATCCAGAAACCGACCACGGCCAGCGCGCACAGCGCGGCCAGCACCCAGGGGCTGGCAAGGGCGTGCCTGACGGGGTGAGGCGCGGTGCGCCAGGGCAGGGCAATCGGGTTACTGGCCATAGCCGGGCATCCTCAAGCGCAGTTCCAACCAGCGGCCCGTGCGGCTGACCAGCCAGGTCAGCACGCCGAAGAACGCCAGGATCAGCAACAGCAATTCCAGCACGTTGTCGCGCTGGGTCCAGATCATGATGGACTCGTACGTGACGTCGCCCACGGCGATGGCCGACGCGACGGCCGTCATCTTGACCAGGTCGACAAGGTTGTTGACCAGCGCTGGCAGCGCGAAACGGACGGCCAGCGGCAATTCCACCTGCAGCAGCAACTGCCGGCGCGAGAAGCCCAGCGAGCGCGCGGCCTCCAGCGTGACGCGCGGCACCGCTTCGATACCAGCCCGCAGGGCCTCGGCGTGAAACACCGCCTTGTGCAGCGACACGACGGCCACCACCCAGAAGAACGGCGTCAGCGGGTTGCTGCCGCCGAGATTGTTCAGATGCTGGGTGATCAGCATGTTCAGCACGAGAAAGCCGCAATAGAGCTGCACGAGCGTGGGCGTATTGCGGGTCAGCTCGACGAACGCACGTGCTGGCGTAGCCAGGGCCTTGTTGCCGGATGTGAGCATTGCTGCCAGGGCGGCGCCCGCCAGAAGGCTGCACGGGATCGTCAGCGCGCACAGTTGCAGCGTGACGACCAGTCCATGCAGGAACGCAGCGCGCTCGGTGGTGTCGAGAACGAAGGCGTAGTTCAGGCCCAGGGATTTCAGCGCCGCGATCCCGGAAACGGTCCAGGCGTCGATCATGGGCGCGCCTCCAGCGATCCGCGGCGCAGTGTCGCTACGGCCTGCGCAATGCGCTGCAACGCCGCTTCCAGCACGTTGTTCGCAGCGGCGAACGACAGGCGAAAGTACGGCGAAAGGCCATAGGCGGCGCCTTCCACCACCGCAACGCCCGCGCTGTCCAGCAGCCAGTCCACCACGTCGCTGTCGGTGGCCAGCACCTGACCGTCGGGCCGCACCTGTCCGATCAGTCCGCCGCAGTGGATGTAGGCGAAGAAGGCCCCGTCGGGCGGCAGCAGGCGCAACCCGGGAATGCGGTTGATCGCCGCGACCGTGAAGGTGGCCCGGCGCGCATAGGCGTCGCGGGCCTGCTCGACGAAAGCCCGGTCGTTGGCCAGTAGCGCCGCTGCGGCTGCGGCCTGTCCGATCGAATTGGCACCCGACGAGACCTGCGACTGGATCGCCGTCATCGCCTGCACCAGTTCGGCCGGTGCGATGCCCCAGCCGATGCGCCAGCCGGTCATCGCATAGGTTTTCGACGCGCCGTTGAGGATCAGGGAGCGCCCGCGCAGGTCGGGCGCCAGTGTCAGCCAATGCCGGCCAGGCGCGACAAAACGGATCTGGTCGTAGATTTCGTCGAGCAGCACCAGCACGTGCGGATGCCGACGCAGCACCTCGGCAAGCGCCAGCAACTCGTCTTCCGTGTACACCGCGCCGGAAGGATTCGACGGCGAATTCAGGATCACCCAGCGCGTGCGCGGCGTGATGGCGGCTTCCAGCGCGCCCGCGCCCAGCTTGAAACCACTTTGCTGGTCGCAGGACACGATGACCGGGTTGCCGTCGTTGACGCGCACGATGTCCGGAAACGAGGACCAGTAGGGTGCGGGAACGATAACTTCGTCGCCGGCGTCCAGCGTGGCGGCAAACGCGTCGAAGATCACCTGCTTGCCGCCGCTGCCAATGAACACTTCCGCCGGCGCGATGTGGATGGCGTGGTCGGCGGAAAAGCGCTCGGCCACGGCGCGCCGCAACGCCCGCGTGCCCGGCGTCGGCGTGTACCGCGTCTCGCCGCGTGCCATGGCCGCGATGGCGGCCTGCTGGATGGCGGGCGGGGTGTCGAATTCCGGCTCGCCGGAGGTGAGCGTCAGGACGTCACGGCCCTGGCTGATCAGCGCGGCGGCACGTTGCCCGGCCGCCGCAATGGGAGACAGGCGGACGCGGCGGGCACGCTGGGACAGCGGTATGGTCGGGGCGGTCATGACTTGCGCCCTTCCGTGAAGACCGCGAAGTCCTGTGGTGCCACATCGAACTTGCCCTGACGCGCGTGATCGTGCGCCGGCCGGATATAGGCGCCCTCAGGCACGCCAAACTTGCGTGCCTGTTCGAGCAGGAATCCCGTGCGATGCAAGTCCCGGATGGCCTTGTCGACGAAGGCCACGGTGTCCTGCTCGCCGCGTCGCGTCCACACTACAGTTGGCGAGGGAATCAACTGGTCCTCGGTGGCCAGCGCAAAGGCGGTCCACTCGGCGCGGTTGGGACCATTCAGCGTCTGGTACAGCGCCGGCTGGATATGCACGGATGCCGCGCAGGTGCCGCCCTTGAGCGCGAGCAGCGATTCGGGAATGCCGCGCAGGCCCTTGACGATGGCGCCGTACTGCTCGGCCAGCGGCCTGGCGAAGTTGCTGCCCTGGGAGACGCAGGCCACCTTGCCGCGCAGGTCCTCCCAGCGCTTGATGCCGCTTTGCCTGGACACCATGGCGGCACCGCCGACCAGGTCGTAAGGCGTGGGGGCGAAGCTCAGGATCTCGCTGCGCTCCTGCGTCCACTGAATATTCGCCACCAGCAGGTCGACCTTGCCCGCCTGCAGGAACTGCACGCGCGTGGAAGCGGTCACCGGAACGGTTTCCAGTTGCACGCCAAGACGGCGCGCCAGATCGGCCGCCAGTTCCGTCTGGTAGCCGCCAGTCTTTCCGGTAGCGGTATCGAGGATGCCGAACGGCGGGCTGGGGCCATCGATGCCAACCGACCGCTTGCCGCGCTGGCGAATCTTGTCGAGCGTGGCGTCGGCCCAGGCGGCATGGGCCGTGGCAAAGCCGGCCAGCAGCAGGGCGGCCGATACGAGGTACTTGTTCATCGCGTGCCCGCCCTCAACCCTTGAATCTTGCCTGCAGTTCGGGCAGCAACGGCTGTGGCGGCGTGATGCCCAGCCGCTTTTCGGTGCCGATCAGCCAGCCGGTGCGATGCCATTCCTGCACCACCTTGTCCACGGCGGCGACGGTATCCGTCTCACCCTTGCGCGTCCAGACCACCGACGGCGCCGGCAGGATCTCGGTGGCAATCGGTGCGGCATAGCCGGCCCACTCGGTATTGGCGCGCAGCAGCGGATGGATCAACGTGGCGTCATGTACGGCCGCCACGCATTGGCCGCCGCGCAACGCCAGCAGGGATTCGGATGCCGTCTTGAAGCCACGTACCTGCGCGCCATACTGCTCCTGTAGCGGCTTCACGAAGCTGCTGCCCTGCGAAGCGCATACGGTCTTGCCGCGCAGGTCTTCCCACTGATGGATGCCGCTGGTCTTGAGCACTGCAGCGGTGCCGCCGACGCGGTAGAACGGCGTGGGTGCGTAGGACAGCAGTTCGCCACGATCCGGGTTGTATTCCATCGAGGCAATCAGCAGGTCGACCTTGCCAGCCTGCAGGAACTGCACGCGGTTGGACGGGTTGACCTGTACGAGTTCAGCTTCCACCCCGAGGCGTTTGGCCAGGTCACGGGCAAGTTCGGGGTTCCAGCCGACCAGTTGCTGGGTGGCTGGATCGATCGATCCAAATGGTCCTCCGTTGACCAGTACGCCGATGGCAACCTTGCCGCGCTGCTTGATTTTGTCGAGCGTGGTGTCGGCGCGTGCCGGCTGGGTGGCGAGGAGAGTCAGTGCGAGCGCGGCAATGGCGCGCAGGGTGTAGGCGGATGTCATGGGGCAGGTGAAGTTGGCGCCAGGCAGCCGATGCCCCAGGAAGGCATCGCTGCACGGCAAGGACAGGTTTGCTGTGGAAGGAGAGGGGGGGCGTCGCGCTGCAGCTAGTTCAGCTTGATGCTCGCCGAGGCGATGACCGCCGCGTAACGCGGCAGGTCCTTTGATAGCGTGTCGTCGAGTGCTTGCGCCGAAGATGCCACCACGACGAAGCCGGCTTCTTCGAGTTGCTGCCGGGTGCCCGGCTGCGCCAGCACGGCCGTGGCATCACGGTTGATGCGCTCGACGATGTCGATGGACGTGCCGGCCGGGGCCAGCAGGCCCTGCCAGCTTTCGACGGCGAAGCCGGGTGCGCCGGCCTCGGCCATGGTGGGTACCTGTGGCAGCGCCTTCGAACGATAGGGCGTGGTGACGGCCAGCGCGGTCAGGCGTCCGCTGCGTACATAGTCGGTGACGGCTGCCAGTGTGATCAGCGTGCCGTCGATATGGCCGCCCAGCAAGTCGAGCGTTGCGGGGCCACCACCGGGATAGGGAATGTAGTTGACCTCGATGCCGAGCTGGCGCGACAGCATCTCGTGCGCGACATGGGCGATGCCGCCATTGCCCGGCAATCCCAACGCGAGCTCGCCCGGCTTGCGCTTTGTCAGGGCCAGATATTCGCCGAAGGTCTTCACGCCCAGATCGGGACGAACCACTAGAACCTGGGGACTGACCACGGCCTTGATCACGCCGCGGAATGCGTGGCGCGTATCGTAGGGGAGCCGCTTGAACAACGACGCATTCAGCGTCACGCCTTCGCCGCCGAGCAGCAGCGTATAGCCGTCCGGCGCGGCGCGGGCCACTTGCCCTGCGCCAATCGTGCCACTGGCGCCCGACACGTTCTCGACCACCACACTTTGATGCCACCGCTCGCTGAGCTTCTGAGCCAGCGTGCGGGCCAGCTTGTCCGCGCTGCCGCCAGCGGCCACCGGCACGATGATGCGCACGGTCTTGTTCGGGAATCCATCGACCGGCGTGTTGGCGATGGACGGGGTGGCGCAGGTGGCGTAGGCAAAGGCCGCCAGTGCGAGTTTCAACGAGTCGAGCAGTCTGCGGCGCAGCATGATGGATGCGGGTATGAGTCCGGACACGCCTGCAGACACGATGTCGGCAGGCAATCGCGCAATGTCGCGGACCAATCAGCTTATGGAGTGCAGCGTTCGATACGAACAAATCTTTTCGTACTTCGATATGCGCGGCGGACTTGCGCGGTCAACGAGGCGGCTGGCGCTTCGAGGGTTCGCTGTCTTTGTGGGGCGGGTAGAGCGGATGGCGCAGCGCGGCGTAGACCAGGACCACGGCGCAGATGGCCGTGAACCAGTCGAGCAGATCGGTCATGGCAAGGCTCCCCGTGATTGTTGAAAAGCCATGTTGTGGACGGAGAAGTCCGGTACGTCAACGAAGCAATCCGACTATGCAAATCCGGTGAATGTCGCCAGCGCCCAGCGCATGTGATGCGACGCGGGCGCGGTACATATCGTTATCGGCAATCGTTCGTTCCTGAGCGTGCACTGACGCCCGTATGCTGCGGCGTCGTTCTCTCTCTTTCACGGACCCACCGCCGATGACTACTTATCTCGACGATCAGCAGCGCATGGAACTTGCGCAGGCGGCGCGGCATTGGCTGTGGCGCGCCGAGCTGCCCACGTGGATGCTGGTCGTGGCCGTGTATGGATCCTGGTTTGGCGTGGCGACCTATGCCAGGCAGCTCGGCCTGCCGCTGGCCTGCGTACTGCTGACGCTGTGCACCACGTGGTATCTGTCGCTGCAGCACGAGCTGCTGCACGGGCATCCGACGCGTCTGCCATGGCTGAATACGCTGCTAGGCGCGGCGCCGCTGGGCGTATGGCTGCCCTATGCGCTATACCGTCGGGCACATCTGCAGCACCATGAGGCCGAACTGACGCATCCGCATACAGACCCCGAAAGCTATTTCCTCGATGCGGGCGCGTGGCAGGCTAAGCCCAGAGTGTTGCGTCGCATCTATGCGGCACGCAACACGATGGCCGGACGCATCCTGTTGCAGCCGGCGTTCGCCATCGCGTCGATCGTGGGCGACGCGCTTTTGCGGCTACGTTTGGGAGACTGGCGAGATCTGCCGGTCTGGGTAGCGCATCTTGCCGCGCTGACGGTATTGCTGGCGTGGCTGCAGCGCGAATGCGGCATGCCTGCCTGGCTGATGCTGGCGGGTGTTGCGTACCCCGCGCTGTCCCTGGCGGCGATCCGGTCCTTCCAGGAACATCGCGCCAGCGAAGCCGAAGTGTCTCGCAGCGTCATCAACGAGGCCGGCCTGGGCTGGCGGCTCCTGTTCCTGAACAACAACTACCACCTCGTGCATCACGATCTGCCTGGCGTGCCGTGGTTTGCGTTGGCATGGGTCTA
The DNA here is from genome assembly GCF_022179805.1 of Cupriavidus pauculus. Classification (GTDB taxonomy): domain Bacteria; phylum Pseudomonadota; class Gammaproteobacteria; order Burkholderiales; family Burkholderiaceae; genus Cupriavidus; species Cupriavidus pauculus_E. The sequence continues at coordinate 287,277 of NZ_BPUO01000009.1, forward strand.
TCGCCAACGGGTGCATGACTACCTTGCGCGCAACGATGGCTTCTTCGTCCAGGGCTACCGCGAGTGGCTGGTGCGTTATGCGTGGCGCACGGTGGCACCTGTGGTTCATCCGCGCTTCGGCGGGACGCTTGCGTGTCGTATCGAAGCATCGGGGCATCATGGCGAAGCCTGAGCGCTGGGTAGCGGCACTGCCCATGTACAACGTGTCGGCCCGGTTGCGCGAAGACTGGTTGCTGCTGATTGACCGGGTCGGCCAGTCGCTGGCCCGCGCGCGGGTGCCGGTGACGCTCACGGCGGTGGATCCCGGCGAAGGCGCCGACGCGCTGCATGCCTTCTGGCGCCGCGACGACCTGCTGCTGTCGCAGACTTGCGGGTATCCGCTGGTACACGGCCTGGCCCCTTATGTCCGGCTGATCGGCACGCCGCGCTTTGCGGTGTCCGGTTGCCATCGGCAGACCTACCGCAGCGCGATCGTAGTGCGTGCGGACGATGGGCCGGCAACGATCGAGGCCTGCCGGGGTGCGCGAGCCGCGTGCAACGGCGCCGATTCGCATAGCGGCATGAACGCGCTGCGCCACGTCGTTGCGCCGCTGGCCCGGGACGGGCAGTTCTTCGCAGACATCGTTCACACCGGCTCGCATCTGGCCTCGCTGGCGGCAGTTGGCGACGGCAGGGCCGATGTGGCGGCGATCGATTGCGTGACACTGGCATTTGCGGCCGATCATCACCCGGCGCTGGTGGCCGGCATCCGCCAGATAGGCTTGACGCGAGCCGTGCCCGGTCTGCCCTTTATCGCGTCGCGGCGCGCCCGCACACCTCTGGTCCGGCAGGTTCGCGTGGCCCTGCGCGAGGCGCTACGCGACGACGCCAGCCTGAGGTCGCGCCTGCATTTGGACGACGTCGTGCGGACGACTGCGGCGGCGTACCAGCCGATTGCCGCCATGGCGCTGGACGCTCAACGCTTAGGCTATGGCAAGCTGGGTTGACGGCGAAGGGCGCGCGACCGACCGTGCCGCTATCCCCGTTGGGGATGCGGCAGTTGCAGGTGGTCCCGCAACGTGCGGCCCTCGTACTCGCGGCGGAATGCACCACGGGCTTGCAGGATAGGGACCACCTCGCGCGTAAAGTCCTCGAAGCCACCGGGAAAGTAGGCCGGCATGATGTTGAAGCCATCGGCGGCGCCGGCACGTACCCATTCGATCATGTGGTCGGCCACCTGCTCGGCGGTGCCCGCCACGATCTGGTGACCCCGCGCGCTCGCGACCAGATGATAGAGCTGGCGCAGCGTCAGGTTACGCTCGCGCGCCAGCCTGATCAGCAGCGCGCTGCGGCTATGCACGACGATATCGGAGGGCAAGGGCGGCAGTGGTGCGTCGAGCGCAAAGCCCGACACGTCAACGGCCAGTTGCTCGGCGAGGATGGCCAGTGCATTCGACTGGTCTGTGAACGACTGCAACTGTGCAAGCTTGTCATGCGCCTCGGCTTCGGTCGCGCCGATGATCGGCATCAGGCCCGGCATGATCAGGCAATGACGTGGATCGCGTCCCGCGTCGGCCACCTGTTTGCGCAGGCCGGTAGCGAATTCCAGTGCGGCGCCGATGTCCTGTTGCGCCGTGAAGACAACCTCGGCGTGACGCGCGGCCAGTTGCTGTCCCGGCCCAGACGAGCCCGCCTGGATCAGCACGGGCTGGCCTTGCTCGCTGCTTGTGACGTTGAGTGGGCCCGCCACCGAGAAATGCCGCCCCTCGTGGTTCAGCGCGTGCATCTTCCCGACGTCAATATAGATGCCTCGCGCCTTGTCCTGAACATACGGGTCCGGGTCCCAGGAGCGCCAAAGTCCCTTCACCACCGTAACGAATTCCTCCGCGATGGCGTAGCGCTCGGCGTGCTCGGGGTGGCGGCTGCGGCTGAAGTTCACCGAGCCATCGGCAAAGGTGGTCACGATTCCACGCGGCACGGCCGTGCGACAGCTTGTCGACCGTCGCCAGCGTCCGTGCCAGGTTGAACGGCTCGCTATACGTGGTGGAGGCGGTGGCGGCAAGACCGACATGCGTGGTCACCATCGACAATGCGGCCAGTATGGCTAGCGGATCGGGACGGGTGATCATCGACGGGTGCGCATCGGCCGACGTCAGCAGCCGGTCGCCGAAGAACACCATGTCGAACTTTGCGCGTTCGGCGGCCTGCGTCATGCGTACCACCAGATCGATGTTCTCGGTGCCGGATTCGGCGTCCGGATATCGCCAGCCGGCCGCGTGATGCCCGGCTGCGAGCAGGAACAATCCAAGTTTCATGATGGTGTCCGCTCAGTTGCCTTGCGCGGTGCCGTCCTTGACCACGCGCGCGGCAATCTCGTGCACCTGGCGGATGCGCTGTGCAGTCTGCTCCGGCGTCAACGTCTGCACGTCCACCTGCACGCGGCTCAGGGCTGCCACGGTGTCGGGTTCGGCCAGGATCTCGCCGATCCACTGGCGCAGCTTTGCCAGCACCTCAGGCGGCACGTTGCGTGGCGCCGTGATGAAGAACGCGCCGGCCAGCGAATCTTCCCAGCCCTTGACGCCCGCATCGCGCACGCTGGGCACATTGGGCAGGTCGGGTGACCGTGCACCGCCGAAGTAGGCCAGTGCCCGCAGCTTGCCCTGCTTGATGAACTGCGTGCTGAGCGGGTCGAATACCAGGTCGACATGGCCGGCGACCACATCGGCCACGGCGGGCGCGCTGCCTTTGTAGGGTACGTGACGGATGTCGATGCCGGTCTGCCGCTTGAGCAACTCGCCGGCCAGATGCCCCGGCGTGCCGTTGCCGGAACTGGCAAACGTGAGCTTGCCGGGGTTGGTCCGCGCATAGGCAATCAGTTCGGGCAGCGTCCGGATCGGCAGCGAAGGATTGATGGCGACGGTCGCCAGCGAGTTGCCGATATAGGCCACGGGCACCAGGTCGTGGAACGGATCGAACTTCACGGTCACCAACTGCGGTGCAATGGCCACGTTGCCGATCGAGGTGTTGAGCAGGGTGTAACCGTCTGCCGGAGACGCCGCTACGAAGCCGGCGCCGAGCGTGCCGCCGGCGCCGGCCTTGTACTCGATGACCACCGGTTGCCCCGCCTTCTCGGCCAGCCGCCTGGTGATGACGCGTGCGACATTGTCATTGGTGCCGCCGGGCGTATAGGGCACCACGTAGGTGATTGGCTTGGACGGGAACGGCTGCTGGGCCAACGCGTCCGTGGTAGTGGCGTGGAGGGAGGCGGTGACGACGAACGCGGTGATCGCGGCGCGCAGGGGTGCGGGGAAGACAGGGAAATGCATGAGAATTGGCAGGAGAGACCGGACGAGTGGATGCACGAGGCAGACCGGTCATCGTAGGTCGATACCCGCGAGGCCGGAACTGCTGATTCGTCATGTCGTTAGCCGCTCCGGTGATAAGCGGCCCGCACCAAGATCAGGCTGCGTGGCCCTGGTGCTGGGCGTCGATCAGCCGTGCACCGTCTCGCAGCAAGGGAATCAGCTCACGGCCAAATTCGACGGCATCAGTGCGTGGATCGAAGCCGCGGAACAGGAAGCCGCCAATCCCTGCGCGGTAGTACGCCAGCAGCGCGTCGGCGACCTGGGCGGCCGTGCCGACGATAGCGGTGGTGTTGCCAGGCGCATTGGTGGCCTTTGCCACCCCCGTGAAAAGCCGCTGGTCCAGCACGTCGCCCTGGGCCACCTGGCGTAGCAGACGTCGCGAGCCTTCATTCTCCGCGCTGGGTGGCGGTGTGTGGCCACCGAAGACAGGCGAGGCGGGACTCCAGAGTCCGACTTCCCGGGTCTGATGCTCGATCTCGTGCGCACGCCGCCACGCCTCGTCTTCCGTCGCACCGAGGATCACGCGAATGGAGATGCTGAACGTGGGCCGTCGGCCCAACGGGCGTGCCGCGTCCAGCACGCTGGCGGTTAACTCCCTCGCGCCATCGAGCGATTCCCCCCACAGCGCGAAGATATCGGCGCGCCGTGCGGCAACGGCGATGGCAGCGGACGACGCACCGCCGAAGGAGATGGGGATGCCGGATGCCTGCAGCGGCTTGAGTTCCGAGAACGCGTTCTCAAAGCGATAGCAGGCGCCTTCGTGGCTGAATGGATCGTGACTTGTCCAGACGTTGCGGAGGATTTCAAGGTACTCGTCCGTGCGGGCGTAACGTTCATCATGTTCGAGGTAGTCGCCGTCGCGTCGTTGCTCGACGTTACGGCCGCCAGTGATGATGTGGAGCAGCAGCCGGCCGCCGGTGTAGTGGTCGAGCGTGGCGAGCTTGCGGGCCGCAAGCGTGGGCGAGATGAACCCCGGACGATGCGCGAGCAGGAACTTCAGCCGTTTTGTCACGCCGGCTGCGCGGGCGGTCGTCAGGAAGTTGTCGGCCCAGCCGGAATTATGCGGTAGTAACACGCCGTCAAAGCCAGCCGCCTCGTGCTCCATCGCGCGCTGCTCGATGTGTGCGGTGTCGAAGGCGGGTCCTTGCGCTGGAATGACTTCCGAGAACAGGCGTGGATAAAGCGTGCCATACAGGTCAATGGGCATGGTTGGCTAGCAGAGTCGGAGGATGTCAGGCGATGGCAGCTTCGGACGCCTGCCGGGCGACGGTCGCGGGATGCGGGGGGCGCTTCAGACCCAGGTGGTCGCGTAGCGTATTGCCGGTGTACTCGGTGCGGAACAGGCCGCGACGGCGCAGTTCCGGCAACACCAGACGGATAAAGTCGTGCAATCCGCCGGGCAGGTACGGCGCCATGATGTTGTAGCCATCGGCACCGTAGTGGCGGAAGCGTTCTTCGAGGGCGTCGGCAATCTGCGCGGGAGTGCCCACCAGTTGCCAATGCCCGCGTGCGCCGGCTACGCGCTGGTAGAGCTGGCGGATGGTCAGGTTCTCGCGGCGGGCCAGATCTACCACCAGCCGCTGGCGGCTCTTGGTGCCATTGGTTTCGGGCAGATCGGGAATCGGGCCGTCAAGCGGATAGGCGGACAGATCGAAACCGCCAGTCAGGTTGGACACCAGCGTTAGGCCCACCACGGGATCAATCAGGGCCTGCAACTGCTCGAACTTCTCCTGTGCCTCGGCCTGGGACGCTCCTACGACCGGGAATACCCCCGGCATGATCTTGAGGTCGTCGGCTGTCCGGCCGTGGCGCACCAGACGCGACTTGAGGTCGGCATAGAAGGCGACCGCTTCATCCAGCGTTTGTTGGGCAGTAAATACGACTTCGCCGCAACGCGCGGCCAGTTCCTTGCCCGCTTCGGAAGATCCAGCCTGCACCACGACCGGATGCCCCTGTGGTGGCCGCGAGACATTGAGCGGTCCCTGTACCTGGAAGTGCTCGCCCTCGTGGTGCAGAACATGGCGCTTGTCGCGCTGGAAGTAGAAGCCGGCGGCCTTGTCGCGCACAAAGGCATCATCTTCCCAGCTATCCCAGAGGCCCGTCACGACATCCACGAACTCGGTGGCGCGCGCGTAGCGATCAGCGTGTAGCAGGTTGTTGTCGCGGTTGAAATTGCGGGCCTCGTGGTCGTTGCCCGTCGTCACCACGTTCCAGCCGGCGCGGCCGTCGGACAAGTGGTCGAGCGAGGCGAACTTGCGCGCGATATGGTACGGCTCGTTGAAGGATGTTGAGGCGGTTGCCACCAGCCCGATTCGCTCCGTGATGGCCGACAGCGCCGACAGCAATGTAATCGGCTCGAACTGCGCCTGGTAGTTGTGCGCTACCCGGCTGAGGAAGTCAACGTTGTCCCCCCGCGTGCCGACACCATCGGCCAGGAAGATCAGGTCGAACTTGGCGCCTTCTGCCGCGCGAGCCAAGTCGGCATAGAAGCGCAGGTCAGTGCCGCCGTCGGCCTGCGCCTGCGGATGCCGCCATGCGGCGATGTGATGGCCAGAGGGGTAGAGGAAGGCTCCCAGGCTCAATTGACCGTTGCGTTGGGACATGTATGTCGAGGGTCGTCATGATGGAGCCTTCCAGCCTAACCAATCACGTGCGCATGGCGAACTACGAATACTGCATGTCGATACTGCTATCTGTCGTTGATCGATATGCGACCTTCCGCCTAGGAGCAGTCTATTGGCCGATGGTGGTATCGATGGGCGCCGTCTCACATCGACCCTGAACAATGAACAGGCGGCTTACATCGTGGCAGGTGCTCGGCATCACGACGTCGGAAAGCTGGGGGTTCCTCCTGAGGCGCCGCCGGGATTCGCAAAAAAATCCGCCACATCTCCGCTAAGCCGCTGATTTGAATGCGACATCGATCGATGGGTCGAGCGGCGGCACGTGCCGGCTGCAGGTCGACCGTATCCGCCAGCCTGTCATGCGCGATTTCGCCCGATGGCCCGATCCGCGCCTTCTTTAGGGACGCAGTATCGCCGCCCGCCTGGCCAATCCGGGACAGGTCAGGCCTCCGGACAAACATCAATTATTTTGAATAACTATGACAGCGATAGCCGACTTTCTCCGGTTAGGCGACCGCTATAGTTCTGCACATGGACAGCGCAGCAACGCACTGAAGCAAACGAAGCGAAGCCCGCGCCGCCCGATAAAACCTCAAATTCATTGAATTATCTTTTATACCGGAGAATCACCATGTC
>NZ_BPUO01000010.1 GCF_022179805.1 Cupriavidus pauculus
GCGATCAGATCTTCGGGAATGGTCGGCAGCTCACGATCGGCGGCCTGGCTCGTCTTGGTTCTACGTGGCATGACATGCTCCTTGGCGACATGTTATGCCCTAAACACAAAATTTCTGACGGGCCCGGCGATACGGATCGCCCGCTCGATCTAAATTGCCATAACGTCAACAAAAACGACCCAAAAAACCATGTAGCTATGTGGAATTGACGCTAGCACCTACCGGACAAGCCGCCGCCATCCCACCACAACCCCACTCACCGACATCACAAGCCCGACAATAGAAAGCACCCACACCACCGCATCCCATAGCGGACGTCGCCCGGTCAGCGTAACCAGGTCATAGCTGTGTACGGCGTTGAACAGCCACCGGTAAAGCCGCCGGCTGTCGTCGCTGCGGCCGACCACCTGTCCGATCTCGGGATCGATATAGGCCCAGGTGCCGTCCGGGTCGTCGAAGGCGATGCGCAACACCGGAAACCGGCGTATCTGGTGATGGCTGTACCAGTAGGCATCAGGCTCGTTCTGAACCAATTGCGATTCGATGCGGGCGTGCGGCATCAGATTTGCGGCCGCACGCGCCAGTTCGGCGCCATCCCATTGCACGGCCGCGCCAGCCTGCGGATCGATGGCCCGGACTGCGCCGTCGGCGGCGGACACCAGCAAGACCGGCTTGCCGCCCACCCATACCATGCGGACTTCGCGTAAGTCCTCGGGCAATGCCCGCCAGGCCGGTGCCGGGAACGAGGCGGCTGCATGCCCGGCGTAGCGCTGCAGCGCGGCCCCGTCGAAGCCGCGACCGTTGAACCACTGGTTCGGATTGACCGACAGCCAGCCCGAGATCAGCCAGAGCAGCAGGAATAGCGCGCCTGCCAGCCCCGCCACGTGGTGCCAGGCCATCCAGCCGTGATAAGGCGACATGCCGTCCATGCTGCCGTGGGCAAAGCGGCGTCGCACGCGCAGTCGCAGCCAGCCGATCCAGATCCCCGTGATGGCCACGGCCACGCAAGGACCCGACGTCCACAGCACCACCTGGCGCCATAGCGGCGGATCCTGGCGGATCGGTGTGAAGTAAAGCCAGTGCGGCACCGAGCCCAGCCAGTTCCAGAAGCGCTCGGCGCGGTGGGTATCGCGCATGACCTCGCCGGTTTTTGCCGACACGTAGAGTTCGGTGCCGAAACCATCGTCAATGGCGATTCGATGCAGCGGGCGCCAGGCGTTGAGGCCGTTGGGCACGGTCCACTGGTCGCGTTCGGCCGTCTCCAGCCATTGCGCGGGCTTGCCCGCGAACCGCTGCGCCGTGGTCTGCGCCGTAGCGGCATCGACCTTAGAGATTACGTGGCCGTCCACCGCCGATACCGTATGCGGCCGTCCCTTGCCGTCGATCATGCGATAGACCGGCAGGTCGCCCGCCATTTCAAGCCTCAGGCTCGGCGTGAAGGCATCAAGCCCTGCCGCTGCCATCGCAGCATCCGGCGTGGTGGTGATCGAGCCCAGCGCCAGAGGCGGCAGCCCGGCCAGTCGTTCGGCGTCGGTCAGCTTGGGAAAGCCCACATACATCATGACCAGCCCTGAGCCGAACCACATCGCTATCAACAGACAGCCGGCAATACCCATCCAGCGATGGATCAGGTACAGCCATCGTTTCAGCTTTAACTTGCGCCACACGGATAGGACCCCAATGATAGAAATGCCCGCTAGCTCCGCCGAGCGGGGACGGCCCGGCATTTTACGTGTGTACGCCGCAACAGTCGCTACAAACCTAGCCGCCCAAACAAATCCTTCCACCCATCCCCGCCTCGCTTTCGGTTATCCCATCCGGGCGGCTGCGATAGCACGACAGAACTCGGGCCAACCATGTACGTATACGTCGCGAACGGATACGGTGCATAACGCATGAAATGCATCTCGAAATTGAATGCCGCGTTCTCGAAACGGTTGCTGGCGTACGACTTCTCCGCGCGATAGGCGGCATTGAAATCCGCGAAGCCCGGCTCGCTGAAGGTCTGTTCCTGATACTCGTGGTATAGCTCGTGCGCTTGGGTACTTCGATACTGCAACCAGGAGTTGCCGATGTTGTCGTGCTCCATGGTGACAACACCACTGGTCTGAAAGCCATAATTAGTGGTGTTTCGATTGAAGCTGCTGACGTAGTTCACCTTGTCGAAGTTGGCCTGATTATTGACTGCCGCCTGCACTTCGGCCTGGGTCTGCTTCACACGTGGCGAGTGGTTCGGGTCAACCCAGGTGTTGCTCATCTTCATCAACGCATTCCCGATGGCATTACCGACAATCGCCCCGACCAACGCCCCTCCCGCCCCAGCCAGCAGGTCCCAGTTTCCGTGCTCCATCACTTGAAGGGCACCACTGCTGAGCGTCATGGCGACTCCGAGCGACGACACAATGGTATTCACGGCGAGTCGCCCGACATGCCCGAATATCCAGCCGCTGACCGCAGACAACCCCCATAGCGCCGCGCCCCCTATGGCGCCGGTCAACGCTCCGAGCAGACCGCCCACCACGGCGCCCTTCACACCGCCGTCAATCGCACCCGCTACAGCACCGCCTGCGAAGCCGCCCACAAGTCCGGCAGCGATAGGATTACCGCCGGTCACAATGAAGACCAGCGCACCAAGCGCGCCGCCCACCAGACCGCCCAGTGCCGCGCCGACCGGTGAAAGCCCGGAGGGGTCCGCATAGATCATGGGATTGTTGAGCCCATAGGCATATGGATTCAGCAGCCCCGGCGCCTGGAGTGCCAACTCGGGCGAGAGCAGGTACAGCGGATCGGGACTCACGAAGCGGCCGATCTCGGGAGCGTAATAGCGGGCTCCAAAGTGGTATAGGCCGCTGACGTCGTCCAGCGTCTGGGCACCGAACGCGTACGGGACGGTCGCGCCGGCAGTGCCCTGCCCCGCGTCCTCGCCGAACGGTTGAAGATGGCGACTGCCCGCGAGCACGCCGGCAGCGTCAGTCAAGAGCGTGATATGGCCGAGTTCGTTGCCATGCAGCCACGTACGTTCCCCGCCACGGTCGACGGCGACCGGCATCCCAGCTGCGGACAAATAGCGCCGGACCGTGCCATCGTCGTCCTCCTCGTAGCCACCCAGAAACAGGGTCCGCCGCACCGCGCCGGCAATACTCGTCTCGCGCCACGTCCTTTCGCCGGTGGCGCTGTACCGGTATGTCACCGAAGCGCCGTCATCGCGGCGCACCGACGTCATCCTGCCCAAGCCGTCAAACCTCAACTTCCTGCCGGGTAGCCGGGTGACATTGCCGTTGGCATCGTATTCGTAGAGGCGCACCAGGTTGCCACCGTCAAGAATGCCGGCGATGCGATTACTGCCGGGCGGATCGCAGACCAATGGCGCCGCGCCATGCGTCGGGAAGCGCGTCACGTTATTGGCAGGATCGTAGGCGTAGAGCCGGGTGTATGCGGGCACAGCCGCAGAGCCGCCTCCGTCGACCGCGACCAACCGGTACCGGCCATCCAGCGTGAAGCGACGTGGATGGGGCGCCCCCGGCCCTGTCGGACGGCCGTCCGCATGGGCTAGCACGTTGCCGACGTTGTCCCGGGTGTAGGTGGTGTCTTGCAAGACAGCCGCATTTGCGTCAAGCACGCGCAAGCGTGCGAGGAAGCGGCGCTGGGGATCGTATTCGATCCGGGTCTGTACGCCATTGGCATACTGCAGCGATGTGCGGCGACCCAAGGCGTCATAGGCGATTGCATCCAGCACCCCAGGCACATCCTTCAGTCGTCCGGCACGGTCGTAGCGGAACGCGAGCGTCGCGCCGTCGGGGTATGTGGTTTCTGACACCTGGCCGTTGGCAAGGTACTGCTGAGCCAGCGTCCAGCTCCGACCGTTCGCGGTCAGCGTCCGATGCGTCATCCGTCCCCGCGCGTCGTAGGCGAAACGCCAGGCCCCAGACTCGTCAGTCGCCTCGGTCATGCGGCCAATCGCATGCGGCGGGTCTGCCTGGTCGTACACGAATTGCTGGAGGACGTTGCCATCCACGCTTGTCGCCGTCAGCCGGCCGAGCGCATCCCAGGCATGGGTGATGCGCTGCCCGGCAGCATCGACGGTACGCACGAGCCGGCCCGCGGCATCGTGGAAGAACAGGCGGCGCCCACCGTCGCGATGGTTAAGTTCCAGCAACTGCCCCGCAAGATCCAGACGACGACTCAACAGAAGACCGCCATCCGGGCCGCTGATCTCGCGCAATTGTCCAGCATCGTCGTGGCGGAAAGCATGGCGCGTGGCCACACCGTCGTGCCGCTCCGTGACGGCCGCAAGTCGGCCAAGCCCGTCGAGGTCATGCGTCGTGGGGGTGTCAAAAAAGCCGCGTGCGATGTTCTCCGGCGATGCATCGGTGTCGTTGGCGTCGTACAGGGTCGTGCTGAACGGCTTGAAGACGGTGCGCGTGGTGCGTCCACCCGGCAGGTCGGCCCCGAGAGTGCGGCCCAGGGCATCGTAGTGCAGCGCCGTGACGACGGTGGGTGGCACCGGCGCGAAGGCCAGTCCCTGGCTGAAAGTTGGCTCGCCGATGGTGCCAAGCCAGCCTCGCGCGTTGATCGTGCGGGCGGCGGAAACCAGTACCGATTCCGGGTCGGCTTCGTCGTCGATGAGCATCCGTGACTGCAACACCTGGCCGCTGCCGTCGTAGTACATGCGACGCACCGCAGCGGGCAGCCCATCGTCCGCTTTCTGGGTGAGTTCGACGTAGGGTGGCGTGGCATTGAGGTGATAGGCGACGCTTTCGTCAGGATCCGCCTCTATGCCGGGATCGGGGCCAGCAAGTACGCGAGGCAGCATCAGTCTGGTGACCCTGCCGAGGGCGTCGAAGCTGAATCGGAACACTGCCCCGTTGGAATCGGTAACGGTGTCCGGTTGTAGTGCGGCATCGTCCCAGTGGAGTGTCGTCGCATGGCCAGCCGCGTTGACAACACGCACGGGGTACAGGCCGTCGGCGTCGCGCTCGATCGTGCTTTCGTTGCCGAGGGGGTCGCGGGACTGGGCGATGTTGCCCAAGGCATCGTAGGCATAACGAATTTCGTCGCGCCACCAGGAGCCGGGGGCATCAGGCTCAAGGCGATAACCCAGCGTCGCCGCATCCAAGACCTCGGCGCCGTAGTGCGTGGCAAACGCTTCGGCATCGATGACGCGCACGCTCTGCCGCATCAGGTTTCCCGCGCCTGCCTGCCCGAGCGGCAGACCGGTGAAGGCATCGCCGTCGTAATAAATGCGGCGCTCCCGCAGCATGACGCCATCCGCGTCGCGCTCTATCACGCGCGAAGGCAGCGACGTGAGTCGCCCGTTGGCAGCATGGGCGTACTCCACGTTGCTGGTGACGACCACCGGCGCTGGCCCGTTTGCCTGGCGGCGTTGCGACGTAACGTTGCCGGCTTCGTCAAAGCTGTATGTATGCTCGACTATCACGGCCTCGGCCGCCTCGCCAGTACCATCAAGCTGTTCGGTTCGCAAGGCGGTGCGTGCAATGGTGACCACTGGCGTGCCATCCTCGCCGCTCGCGGCGATCGTTGCGGTCCATGTACCGGTCGCCCGTCGCAGAGGCGGGCCGTCCGGTGGACCTTGCGCAGTTTCCAGTAGCCGGCCCCATTGCGCGACGGCCATTGCGCGGGCGTCGTCGCCCATCTCGGCAGTGGGCTGCGCTGCAAAATGCATGGCGGACAGCAGCGGCGGCGCGCTTGCCTCGCCCCACTCCGTCACTCCTACTCGCGCGAAGCCCGCAAAGCGTCGCTCTCGGCCGTCGTAGAGGCCGTCGCGATAGGCCAGCGTCTGCCGCAGCGAAAGCAACGACGCCGCATCATCCTGTCTGATCTCTGCCACCACCTGTACAGGAAACGGCAGGCTGGTTGTCCACGGCCGGCCTTCTTTCCGGTCGCGGCCGGCGTAGCGACTGGACGTTTCATAGCGGATGGTGGTGCGCTTGCCCAAGCCGTTGTCGACCGAGGTGAGCAGGTATGGTTTGGCCTCGCCGGCCAAATCCAGGAAAAAGCAGCGCGTGCGGGGCCTGACTTCGCTTGCGTAGGTCCAGAGAACGCCGCCGGTGCCGGCACCCAGCATGTCTGCGACGCGTATGTCGGCACCCGCCATGGCGGGTGTGTTGGCGAGCCGTACCGGCGGCGCGAACCCGATGCCGCAGCGATTGATCCAGACCGTGACGGCGTCGCCCTCGACCACCACCAGGTCCGCCACACCGTCGCCGTTCACGTCGCTCAGGAAGATGGCACGGGGCGCGCCGGGGCGCGCGAAGGCCGGTGCGCCTGCCAGCACGCGGCGCCGGCCCCATCGGCCCAGCCCCTCATACGGCCAATAGCAAATCTCGCCCGGACGAATCAACACGATGTCAGGCAGTCCGTCCCCGGTCATGTCCGCCAATTGCACGCGCGGATCGGACAGCGAGATGTCGGGGAAGGCGTCGAAATCATGCACGCGGGGGATCGGTGGCAGCGCTTCCCAGCCGTCCACGCCCCGGTTCAGATACAGCAGGAAGGCGCTATCGGTGGTCCGCAGCAGATCCACGCGGCCATCGGCATCAAGGTCGATCATCCGCGTGGAAGGGTCGCGAAGGCTGGTAGCGGGCGCCTTGGGAAAGCGCCGCAGCGGCCCCCATGTTGCCGGACCGGTGCGTGGGAAATAGCCGGCGTACGGGCCATCGCACGTGAAAAGGCCGGCAGCGCCCTCCCCGTCCAGGTCGCCAAAACCGATCCCCGGATAGCCCAGGTGGGCACCGTCCGGCAGGCTGCGAATCTGCCTTGGGGCGTCGAAGGTGCCGTCGCCTCGATTGGCCCAGTAGACGCGCCGCTCTCCGTCGATCTGCACGAAGTCTGGCAGCCCGTCTCCGGTGCAGTCGACGAGATCGGTGGTGCTGGCGCCCAGATTGGGCAGCGGCGCGCCGTCGGGGTTGGCCAGCGGCCGGCAACGGAACGAGGCGGGCTGCCATGTGCTGTAGCCAAAGGTCAGCGGGGGCATGGTATCGCCTGCATCCGCGTCCTGGCCGCGGTGGCCGCTCAGGCGCACCTCACGCAACAGTGATAACGGCGTCTCGTCTGGTTGCAGGTAATCCAGCGTATAGCGGCGGATGAGCGTATGGCCGGGCAGCCTGTCACAGTGAAGCTCGATGGCCACGCAGCGCAGAGCGGTCGTCAGCGTAAATCCATGGCGGGCCGTGCTGAACACGTCGGGGCGGGGTCCGTAGACAAACGCCAGGCGATATGGGCCCCATGCGGTTTCGCGCAGATAGCGGTTGTTGCCGTCGGACAAATATCGAAAGCGAATAGGGTTACCGTTGCGGTCCTCCACTTCCTGCAGCAACCACGCCAGCACGCGATTGGGATCATCGGGGTCACCCAGCCGTCCTTCGGCGTTCAGGCCGAAGCGCTGCACGCCACCCTCCTTGGGCGAAACTTCCCAGTGATCGCCGCGCGTGATGCGTGCAAATAGCGTGTCGTACTTGGGTCGGAAGCTGCCGTCGCCGATCAGGACAAGCTCGCCCTGGCCTGCGAGCCGAAAGCCATCGGTATCGTCATAGCGGACGAAGTGCCGTTCCGAGTCGAGATAGAGCGTGGGCACCGCCACGTCCCAACCCAGTCCGAATGCGCCATTGCCGGCCGCCGAGCTGTAGGCCAAGGCTAGTGATGGGCGTATGCCCCCTGGCCCCGGTGGCAAGCGCAGGTCGAGCACGTAGCTGCCGGTGCCGCGATTGCAATCAGGCAGAAACGAGCCGCCCAGGCCCCTGACGTCGCCGCCGCCTTTGGGCAGGCTGATGGCCTGTGGCGATATTCCCGATGAACGCGACATGACGAAGGCTGGAGACGATTCAAGCGTCCCGCGCCAGCAGATCGAAGAACCGCGCAGTCGGGTTATTCCACGCGAGAAGCCCGATCCGTCCGGCCGTTCCGATTGCCGCATCGCGGCCGCTGAGCACAACAACCCCATCTAGCGTGGCGACCAGCACGTTGTCCATGGCCGCCACACTCAGCAGATAGGTGCGCCCCGGCGTATAGGCGGCAGTGGTATCCACCGCCGGCACATCCAGGTCGGCAAACACGCCTGCCACCTTACGTCCGAAGCGGCGCAGGCCGTGTGCAGCGTCCATCAGGAAGTAGTAATAGTTGTCGGGGTCCTGGTAGCGGAAGACGACGCCGATGCCATCGCGGTCCGATGCTAGCCGTGTACGCACCACCACGTCGCGTCGGAGGGGCCAGTCGGGGTCGGTCTTGGCGAGGAGCATGGCACCGGGCTTGTTGGGGCCGGCGTCGAGCCAGGCGGTCGCATGGAGGGCGGATTGCTGCACGACAGCGTGCGCGGCGGCGTCGTATGCCCAGACAGCGGGACCGCCGTCGCTGGCGGCCGGATCGTCGATTCGGTCGAACGCGGCAAGCGGGTCGGCGTCAAAGCGGCGCTGTGCAAGCGCTTTGCCGCGCGGCGTATAAGCATAGTTGGCGAAGACCGCCATGTTGCGCACTTTCGCCCAGGTAAAACCGGCCGTGAAGGCGGCTTCGTTCGCGGCGCGGTCGATCTTCACGGCCCAATCGCCAGCGAGTGGCCTGCCGCGCAGACCCGCAAGTCCGCCGGCCGCGCCGGGCGCGGCATCGAGCGAGCCCGCCATGCCATTGGCATCAGTAGTTGCGGTGAAGGCCGAGCCGTCCACAGACACGTCCAGCACCAGACCCGCCGGCGATGTACCGTCTACCGTCTCCAGGTGCACGACGAAGTCCAGCACCGATGGCGCGGTCTGATGGAACGGCAAGTAAGCATGGTCAAGGGTAAAAGGCAGTTCGCCCGTTGCCTGGAAATTGAAGAATGCATCCGGGAATTGAAAGCGCAACGCAAGCCCCAGCATTTGCTCTTCCCGCCCTGCCGCTGCCAGTTCCGCGCGCACGACGCTGGCGGCCTGCGCACTGTAGTAGGCGTCGTAATACAGCACGAGGTGGACGTTGGTGATGGTCTCGTAGTCCACGTCGTTGAGGTCCGGCGGCAAGTCGAGCACCCAGCCGCCGGCAACGCCGCTGTTCTCGAACACCGTGAGCACCTGCTCTTCCGTGGCTGCAAAGACAAACCCATCGCCGCGCAGGTCGAAACGCGACAGGATCATCGTTTCGGGCTTCTGCACGCGCGTGAAAATCTTGCCGTCGCGGCGGCGGTCGACCGAGATGCCGCTGTTGGTCAGGGTTCCGTGCAGGCCGTCAGCCCCCACCAGCCCTTCGATCACTACCTCCACGCGCCGAAGCTTGCGACAGCAGGTGCCCGGGTTCCATCGATCGAAATCGTCCGGCGCGGTCTGGAAGTCAAGGCGCCCAGTCTTGCGAAAACCGCGCCGGAACTGGAAGGGATAGCGGTCCGCCAGCGCCAGGCTCACCTTGATAGGCGCCTTCTTGTCGGTTTCCAGCAACCGGTCATAGCTGAACTGGTCGATGTCCGATAGCAGCAGGTCACCGGCCATCAGTCCGCCAAGGTCGCTGCGCGTGTAGTCGAAGCGGATGCGATTGACCGTGGTGTCGTATTCAAATTCGTACGCACGCTCCATCAGAAATGCGGCACCGATGGCCCGATCGAGATAGCGGCGGCTCAGATCGCGCTGCGCCTCGGCCAGGTTGTCCCACAGTTCTGGCGTCAGTTCCTGGTCTTCGAACGCGTCGAGCTGGCTCCTCGCCTGATCGGCCCGCAACTGCGCTAACTGTTGCTGTGCTTTCGCCGCGGTCACGCCCTGCTTCGCCGCCTTCTTCTGTGCCTGTGCGATCGACAGGTCGTCGCCAAGCTGGTCGATCTTCCGGTCCATGTCGCGGAGTTCCAGATCGCGCGTGGCCTTGCCGCGGCTGCGGTTCATGGTGCGCAGGATCTCGGACTTGCTCACGTCCTTGGTGTAGTAAAAGTCGGACGTCCCGGTGATGCCTGTATAGCGCTCGTGAACGTAGGTGAGCGAAATGCCAAGTTGCGCCGCATAGTTGGGGTCAATATGCACGCCGCCGTCGGGCGCGGCGTACAGCGCACTGATTTCGTCGTAGAACGCGGTCTGTGCCGACACATCGGCGTAGTCGTCCCGTGACGCCTGCGCCTGTTCGATACGACGCGCGGCGACGTCGGCTGTTTCGCCGGCCACCTTTTCTTGCTCCTGCGCGAGCTTGACTTTCTGCTTTTCCACATTGACCGCAGAGTTCTGCGCGTCCACCGATTGCTCCAGCGTCAGGCGCGTAAACGCTTCCTTCTCGGCCGTTCCCTTGAAGGTCAGGAACGCTCGCTCGGCCTGGATGGCCTGATTGGTGAAATAGCGCGCCTGATTCTGCAGGTAGCGCCATGGATGGATAGGAACCAGCGCCTCGGAGAAACCCAGGTAGTTGATGCCTTGCGCAATCTGCTGCAAGTTGGCCAATGCCTGCAACACCAGCAGGCGACGCGTGTAGTCCACGATGTCAAACGCCAGCGGGTCAGGGGCGTTCAGCAGCCCCAGCGTCTCGTCGACGAGCGGCGCAAAGGCGCCGGCGTAAAGCGGGCTGTCGACCGTAAAGCCCTCGTCGCCCATCTTGACGATGCGCTCGTAGCATTGTCGCGCACCGTCGGGATCCTGCTGACGGTAGAGACGGTCACCCTCGGCCAGGTAGGTGCGCGCCAGCCGGGCCCACAGCATCGGGCGCTCGATGGTGAGGTTCAGGTAGCGGTACTCGCGCGCCATCAGGTAATAGTGGGCGGCCAGGTCAAAGCGGCCGAGCGCGTGATAGGTGTCGCCAAGCGCCAGCGGCAACGTGAAGCCGCGAACCTGTGTAAGGTACGTGACGAACAGCACGGGATCTGTGAGGTCAATGCCGAGATCGGACAGGCGCGCCGTATCGATACGCGGCTTGAAGAACGCTGCTTCCAGTCCGGCAGCCGCGTCGTTCGCGAGATCGACGGTGATGGCCCCGCCCTTCCGCGCCACGTCGATGCGCGCAATGGGCGCGATCGTGCGTATCGGCACGGGTAGCCAATCGGCGCCGCAACGCAGCACCAGCGGCAATCCCAGGTTGCCGGCCGGGCGCGTCACGCTGGCACTCCCTGGATTCAGCGCCTGGGTGACGCTCCAGCCAAGCGCGGCCGGCATCCGGTTGATTGCGGCGCCGAAGCGCACGGCGGCATTCTCGGCGTCGCCGGCAAGGCTACCGGCGACGCCGAGGTTATGCTCCATCGACGCTTCCAGGTCAGGCCGGGCCAGCGCCCTGTACCGCTCCGCTGCGCCGGCAAATCCTCCGCGGGCGCTCTCGGCGTCACCACTGGCTAGCGCAATCGCGGCGCGGATGGCCTCGGCGTCGGCCTGCTCCGCCTCGTCTCCCGATTGCCGGGCTTCATCGGCGTACCGGTTTGCCAGGTCAAATTCGCCTTGCTGAAGCAGCGTCAGGCTCAGCGACTGCGCGCGGCGCGCCTTGCCGGCTTCCCCGCCAAATCGTTCGGTCAGGTCGGCCAGCTCGCTGGGCGGATCGATAGCCGGCATGATGGCCGTCGCCCCGCCAAGCACCGGTCGAAGGCGATGCAACGCGGCGCTTGCCTGCAGCAGCGGATCGACAAGATCGACCTTGGTCAACACCAGGGGATCGATCTTGCCAAGGATAGGAGGAAAAACGGGCAGGACCAGCATGGGCAAATGGCCCCAAGCGGTCAGGTAGTTCGACAGCGCTTCGGCGTAGCGGCCGGCGAAGTACGCCAGGTTGCCACTCAGCACCCAAGTCTGGATTTGCCGCTCCAACGGATCGGAGGAAGTCGGCTCAACGAGCACAGCGGCCCGGGCCAATGACTTGGTGCCGTATGCCTCGGCCAGATAGATCGGCATCCTCGTCTCCCGGCAAGGTTTGCCGGCCTCGACTGCACGGGCCGGCCGCATGCACCGATTTAGCCTAGGCGAAAAAATGCAGCGTTGCGGGACTAATGCAATGCTCGCCGTTCCTACTCAGGTGTACAAACAGCCCGCATACAAGCCCTGAGCCAGCGGTGGACCGGATCGGCGTCCAGCCTCGGATGCCAGACCATCGACACAGAGAAGCTCGTCGCGCGCAATGGCAGCGGGAAACTGAACATGCCCTCGCGCAGTGATCCAGTGTGAAGTTCAGGAACAGTTGCTATCAAGTCAGAGTTTCTAGCCAGGGCCAATGCCGTCGCGAAACCACCCACTGAACTCACGACGCGGCGGCGACTGTTCTCCGGCAAAAACTTCCCTTCCATCGAATCTTCGTCAAAGCCGCTTCGCGAGACGATGACGTGCCGCCCTTCCGCATAGTCCTTGAAGCTGATCTCCGTTCGGGCCAGTGGGTGTGATGCACTGATCGCGCCGACCAGGCGGTCTCTGAAAAGGGCCTGGGTACGCAACTTTGGCGACATGGACGCCTCGACCACGGCTGTTTCCAGGTCGATGCGCCCCTCCCGCAAGGGCGCGCTGTCCTTGTCCGCCTTCTGGAGAAAATTCAGTCGAATGCCAGGCGCTTGCTCACCGAGGCGGGCCAGCAGTGGCGGGCCAAAATTCTCGACAAAGCCGTCGCTCGTACGAACGGTGAACGTGCGCTCCACCGTCGAAAGGTCCAGGGCCTTGGTCGGTCGCAGAAGGCGTTGACTCTCCTGCACCAACGAACCCACGCGGTCGCGAAGCTCGATGGCACGGGGTGTTGGCACCAGTCCACGTCCCGCGCGCACCAACAGTGGATCTCCCGTCACCTCGCGCAAACGAGCCAGCGTCCGGCTCATCGCCGAAGAACTCAGGTGGAGGCGAGCCGCAGCGCCGGCGACGCTCCCCTCATCGAGAAGAACGTCCAGTGCGACAAGCAGATTCAGGTCAGGGATCGACATGCCCGGAGGCTAGCATGACATGGCGTTTCACGCATGTATCTGTTGCAATCGTTGCGTCTTCCGCCTCGCCAGAATTGCTCTTACATTCAGTGAACACTTTCAACAGAGCACGAAATGGCAACGAATACACTCACTCGGGCTATGGCGGCGATACACGCGGCATGGGGTCCGCTGACCACGGAATTGGTGGAGACCTGCCGTCAGCAACTTGAATCGCTAGCGCATGCAACCTCCGATGAAAGCTGGCTTGTGGATCTTTACCGCGATCAGCCCGCAAGCCAGGAGCTTTATCGGGATCCGACGCACGGTTTTGTCCTGCTGGCGCATTTTGAGCAAGCTTCGCTCTATCGGCCGCCGCACGACCACGGCCGTAGCTGGGTTATCTATGCCGTGCAGCAAGGGGAAAGTGAGATGGGCACCTATGGGCGTATCACTACCCCGGGTGGTGAAACGCGTCTCGTCAAGCGCAACGCCACCCTCGTCAAGCCCGGCCAGGCCCAGGTCTATTTGCCAGGGGACATCCATGACACCCTTTGTGTATCGGGGCCGGCGCTGCTCTTTCGCTTCACCGAACGCGATCTGAAGCGGGAAGACGCCATCGATAAAAAGGTGACGCGATACGTTCAGCGCAACGGCTTCTGGACTGCGCCATGACCACGCCTATGGATTCAGCACATCAAACGCTTCGCGCACGCAATCCGAAATCCGGCTCGCGAGGAAATTCAGGGGGAAATGGTCGGACGTCACGGCAAAGCTCCTGAACATGACTTCTCCGGAGAACGGTATTTCCCGAAGGTCGGCCAGGCCAAGCGAGCGGCTGACGATTGGGCTCACGATCGAAACGCCCATCCCCTTGCTGACCATCTTGCAGATCGTCGTGGCATAGGGTGTTTCGATGGCCAGCACGCGCGAGCCCGTCGGAAAATGCCGGTCGATCTCGCGACGGTTCGCGCTTTCGGCCGGCAGCGAAATGAAGTGCTCGCCGTCGAGATCGCTCGGCTCCAGCGTCGCCCGGCCAGCCAGCCGGTGGGATCGTGGGACGATGCAGACGCCCCGTGCGACGTTGATTTCGGCATATTGCAGGCTCGGCAGTTCTGTCTGCACCGAGCAGAATCCAATATCGCAAAACCCGGTGGCGATCCATTTTGCGACGACGTCCGAGCGCGCGGTATTCAGCAGCACGGGTATATCGGGAAAAGTCTGCCGGAATATTGCCAGGGCATCCGGCAATATGCTTTCTGCGATGGACCCTACCGCGCCAATCCGGAGTAATCCGGTGCCCCGCCGGCGAATCGAATTGGCGCTATCGTCCAGTGATTCCAGCCCCAGGAACGCGCGTTCGACATCGGCATAAAACGCTTCGGCCTCTGCCGTGGGCAAAAGTTTGGTGCCCACGCGCTGGAACAACTGAAAGCCAACCTGACGCTCCAGCATGGAGATCCAGCGGCTGATATTCGGCTGCGACGTATGCAGGAGACCCGCCGCCGTGGTCATCGAGCGCGACATCATCACGGCACGGAACGCCTCGATCTGCTTGAAATTCATCGAACGGCTCCTGGAAAGTTGTGATTGTGGCACGCCATGGCGGCCGCACCGCCCGCCTTGCAACCTATATCAGAATTGTATAGAAAGCTGCGAGGCGCTGATTTGACGTATGGACCGTCAAAAACCAAACTCGATGCAGGTCTTGTTCACCGAGTTTGATCATGGAATCCAAAGTCAGTCGCCGTCTGAAACAACCTCCCGCGCCGGAGGTTATCCAATTTATTTTCCAGCCCCGCACCACGCGGGAATTCTTCGTCAAGAATTTCGATATTCTGACGCAGATTAATTTCGCTCATCTGGTTATGCTCGACCAGCAGCGAATTCTGGACAAAACCACCACCAAAACCCTGGCCGATGCGCTGCTGAAAATGCGCCAGGCTGGCCCCGACGCCGTGGAACTAGATGCCGCGCGCGAAGATGCCTATTTCAATTACGAGGCGCACCTGATCCGCCAGGTTGGCCAGAATGTCGGCGGCCGGCTGCATACCGCACGCAGCCGGAACGACATCGGCGCGACCAACGACCGGATCCGCGCCCGTGCCTTTGTGATCCGGATCAGCGCGGCGCTCGTGCGGCTGTGCGACAGCGCCCTGAACCAGGCCGACCAGTACGCCGGCCACGTGATGCCCGGATATACCCATATGCAGGCCGCCCAGCCGATCACCTACGGCTACTACCTTTCGGCGCTGGTGGAAGCATGGTCGCGCGACATCGACCGCCTGCAGCATGTTCTTGAAACGCTCGACGGCTGCCCGATGGGCGCCTGCGCACTGGCCGGCACCTCGTTCCCGATCGATCGCGATCTAACCAGTGACTTGCTCGGCTTCAGTCGCCCGCTGGGCAATGCGCTGGACAGCGTGGCATCGCGCGACTTTGCGCTGGAACTCAGCGCGGCGCTGTCGATCATGATGATCACATGCAGTCGCATGGTGCAGGACTTCTATATCTGGTCGACGCCCGAGTTCGGTTTCCTGACCTTTCCGGACAGCATCGCGGGCACGTCGAGCATCATGCCGCAGAAGAAGAATCCGGTGGTGCTCGAATACCTGCGCGGCAAGACCGCACATCTGGTGGGCCTGACGTCCGCCGCGCTGACGACCGTAAAATCGACCCATTTCTCGCACTCTGGCGACAGCAGCCGCGAGAGCACGCGCACCTGCTGGGAAAGCTGCGAAGAAGCTCTGAAATGCCTGGAACTGATGCACCTGCTGATACAGCATGTGGAACCAGAGCCCGAACGCATGGCGTCGCGGGCAGCCAACGACTTCTCGGCCGTCACCGATCTGGCGGATCTGCTCGTACGCAAAGCCGACCTGTCGTTTCGCGATGCCCATCACATCATCGGCGCCGTTGTGCGTCGCGCGCTGGAGCAAGGCCTGCCGGCCACCGCCATCACGTCGGCGATGATCGACGACGCGGCGCTGGAACAGGTGGGAAGATTGGCGGGACTGTCGCCCGAAGACGTCGGACAATGCCTGGATCCGGTCTGCAATGTGAACGGCCGTCAATCGTATGGCGCACCGGCACCCCAGGGCGTTCGCCAGCGCATCGATCACCAGCGGCTGGCCATGGCAAGGCGTGCCGACGCACTGGCGGTCGTCGAGAGCCGGATCCGGGACGCCGCGACGCAGTTGGAACAACGTGCCCAGGCATTGGCCGCTTCACACCCCGTGCCGCAAGCGCAGGCGCAGGCTTGCTGACGCACCGGAGGAGACAACACATGTTCAAGATCACCGCAGTTCTGCTGGCTGCCCTGGGATGCTGCTCCGCCGTCAGCGCACAAGGCTACCCGGACAAGCCGATCAACCTGGTCGTGCCGTTTGCACCGGGTGGTACCGTCAACCTGACCGCCCGCCTGCTGGCCACGCGCATGTCTCAGATGCTGGGGCAGCCGGTCGTCGTCGACAACAAGCCCGGTGCGGGGGGGGCCATTGGCGCGGGTTACGTGGCCAAGGCACGCCCCGATGGCTACACGCTGCTGTATGCCACAATGGGTGCCCAGGTCATCCAGCCGCTGGTGTCCCGCAACCTGAACTACTCGCCATCCAGGGATTTCGCTCCCATTGCGCTGTTCGCCACGGTGCCGAATGTGCTGGCCGTGTCCGCGAACACCCCCGCGAAGAACATGGCGGAACTGCTCAAGTATGCGAAGGCGAACCCCGGCAAGCTCAACATGGGTTCGGCCGGCCAGGGATCGGTCAACCACATGATCGGGGAACTGTTCATGCTGCGTACCTGCGTCCGTTTCACTCATGTGCCCTACAAGGGCGCCGGCCCGGCCACGACCGATCTGCTGGCCGGCCAGATCCAGGTGCTGTTTGCGAACCTGCCGGGTCTTCAGCCGTATGTGAAGTCAGGCAAGGTGCGTCTGCTTGGCGTCGCCAGCAAACAAAGGAATGCCGCCATTCCGGACGTGCCGACGTTTGCGGAACTCGGCATCCCGGACGCCGAGACCGAATCGTGGTCGGCGCTGATGGCGCCCGCCGGCACCAGCCCGGAGATCGTCAGACGCCTGCAGGACACCGTCAAGGCCATTACCTCGGACGCCAGCACGGTGAAACTGCTGCACGACCAGGGTGCCCTGCCGCTCTATGGCAACGGCGACAACCTGTCGAAGGTGATCACCGACGACACCCGGCGCTGGTCGGAAGTGGTTCGACAGGCCAATATCCAGCTCGAATAGGGATCGCCGTGGCCATCGTGGTCGTCGCCAGCTTCACGCTACGCCACGATCGGCTCGCGCGTGTGCGTGCCATTCACGAGCCGATCGATGCCGAGCGGGTTGGCATTCCGCAGCGCCGCCGGCAGCAGCGCGTCGTCCATGTTCTGGAAGCAGACGGGCCGCAGGAAGCGGTCGATGGCCAGCGTACCCACCGAGGTGCCGCGCGCGTCGGACGTTGCTGGATACGGACCGCCATGCACCATGGCATCGCACACCTCGACGCCGGTTGGATAGCCATTGACCAGCAGCCGTCCCGCCTTGTGCTCCAGCGCCGCCACCAGTGGCGCGGCGTCCGCCAGGTCTTCGGGGTCCGCGATCAGGGTTGCCGTCAACTGCCCCTGCAGCGCGTCGATGGCGCGCTGCAGGGCGGCGGCATCGTCCAGCACCACCAGGACCGTGCAAGGCCCGAACACTTCCTGCTGCAAGCGGCCATCGGGCTGGAACAGCAGCTCGGCGTCGGCCTGCCACAGTTCGGCGGACGCCTGGCCGGGATGCGCTGGAGCGGCGGCCAGCAAGGCCATGCCCGGCGTATCGGCAAACTTCCGCACCCCGTCGACGTAGTGATGCCACCCCGCGGCATTGAGCATCGTCTGCGCGGGCTCGGCGGCGATGGCTGTCTTGAAATGCGCGACAAACGCGTCGAGCGCGGCCGAGCGGATGCCCAGGACCAGGCCCGGGTTCGTGCAGAACTGCCCTGCCCCCAGCGTGACCGACGCGGTCAGCTCGGCCGCGATGGCTGCGCCCCGGCGCTCCAGCGCCTGGGGCATCAGGATCAGCGGATTGACGCTGCTCATCTCGGCAAATACGGGAATCGGATGCGGACGGGCCGCGGCCATATCGCAAAGCGCGCGGCCGCCACGCAGCGAACCCGTGAAGCCGACGGCGCGGATCTCTGGATGCTTGACCAGATGCTCGCCAATGCGGTCGCCGAAGATCAGGTTGAAGACGCCGCGCGGCATCTCCGTGGCCTCTGCCGCGCGCACCACAACGTCGGCGATCACCGACGCCGTCGCCATGTGCCCCATATGGGCCTTGAACACCACCGGGCAGCCAGCCGCCAGCGCCGACGCGGTATCGCCACCGGCCGTGGAGAACGCGAGCGGGAAATTGCTGGCGCCGAACACGGCCACCGGCCCGACGCCGATGCGGTACTGCCGCAAGTCGACGCGCGGTAGCGGCGTGCGCTGCGGCATGGCAAGGTCGATGCGCGCGCCCAGAAAATCGCCGCGCCGCAGCACGGTTGCGAACTGCCGCAACTGGTTGCTCGTGCGTGCGCGCTCCCCTGCGATGCGCCCGGCTGACAGCGCGGTTTCCTGGCAAACCAGTTCGATGAACGCATTGTCGAGCGCGTCGATGCCGTCAGCCACGGCGTCCAGGAAGCGGGCCCGCTGGGCCGGCGCCAGCGAACGAAACGCGGGATAGGCCGCCGCTGCAGCGCGCGCAGCCGCGTCCACTTCGCCGGGCGTGGCCTCGTGGAACGCACCGGGCAGGCGCTCGCCCGTGCTGGCATTCACGCTGTACAGCAAGGTAGAACCGGCGGCACTGCGTGCGCCGCCAATGTATTGTTGACCGGTAACTTGCAACGACATCGAGTCTCCTGGAGATGGACGCGGTGTGGCCGCGCGTGTCGGGGGACTCTATGCGGCGGCGCCGGCGGGCGCCAATGAAAAGGGCTGATTTGCCGATAAGCGGCGGTTATCCGGGCGCCGTGCCGGGATGGGTCGAAGGCGCTATAGTGTCGACTTTTGCACGCTCCGCCATGCGCCCCACGGCACTCCCCTCGCTCGCCACCATTGCGTCAAGACTGCGCCTGAAGCAACTGCGCCTGCTGATCGCGCTGGACAATCACGGCTCGCTGCACAAGGCCGCGGACGAGATCGCCATCTCGCAGCCGGGCGCCACCAAGGCGCTGCGCGAGATCGAGGACATCCTGGGCATGTCGCTGTTCGAACGCCAGCCCAAGGGGCTGGTGGCCAACGAACTCGGCCAGTGCGTCACGCGTTATGCGCGCCTGATCTACAGCGATCTTGAACACCTTCATGCCGAGATTACGGCCATCGCGCAAGGCCATGGCGGCCATCTCGCGGTGGGCGTCATCATGGGCGCGATCCCGCTGCTGACCCGCGCGCTGACCGCCTTGCGCGAACAGCAGCCGCACCTGTCGGTCGAGATCATCGAGAACACCAGCGCCGCGCTGCTGCCGCTGCTGGACGAAGGCCGCATCGATGTGGCCCTGTGCCGCTGCGGCGTCAGCCGCAGGCCGGGTGCCTACGACTGCATGGCGCTGGAAATGGAACCGCTCGCGGTCGTGGCCGCGCGCTCGCACCGGCTGGCGGGCGCCTCGGCGCTGACGCTGGCGGACCTGGCCGGCCTGCCGTGGATGGCGTACCCGGTCAACACGCCAATGCGCCGCACGCTCGAACGCGAGCTGGGCGACGCGGGCATCGACGTGCCCCGCTATCCGCTGGAAACCGCATCGGCCTTTGCAACGCTAACGATGCTGCAGGACACGCCCGACCTGGTGGCCGTGGTACCACGCGCCGTGGCGGAATTCGGCGAGCGGTTCGGCATGCTGGTGCAGTTGCCCGTGCCGATGCGCGCACTGGACGACCCCTATGGCGTGATCACCCGATCCGGCGCGCACCTGTCGCCGGCCGCGCGCCTGCTGATCGCGTCGCTGCAGGCGCATTGCGTCGAACCGCTGCCGGACGGCAGCGAGAACGACGGCGAGAACGACAGCGAGGACGGCTCAGCGGATCGGTGAGAAGTCCGCCGGACGCAGCAGCTTGGACTCCATCTTGACCAGCATCGGAAAGGCCACCGGCACGAATTTCTCGAGCCAGTCGCGGTCCTCGTAGAGCGCATTACGGCGGGCGATCCGGTCGTCCAGGCTTTCATAGGCCCAGATGTGCACCACCTGGTTCAACTCGCCAATCTCGGTGTACCACCAGCCCACCAGCTTGGCGTAGCGGGAGATCACGGGCAGCCCCTCCTGCTCGAAGTGCCGCAGGTATTCCTTCATCTTGCCGATCTGGACCGTATAGGTCCGCATTTCGTAGTACATGTGTTTCTCTGGGTATTGGGTTACGCGAACGGATTACGCAAAAGGGTTACGCAAACGCCTCGATATCGCCGCGATGCGCGGCAACGATGATCCGCTCGATGTCGGCCGCGCTGGTCAGGCGCGGATTCACCAGCACGTTGCCGCTGCGCATCGAGTCCTTCACCATCTGCGGCAGGTGGGCCAGGTCCACGCCAAGCTCGCGGATCGTTGACGGGATGCCCAGCGCGCGGTTCAGGTCGCGGATCAAGGTCACCACGCGCCCGGCCGCTTCCAGGTCCGTCAGGCCCGACACCTCGCTACCCAGCGCCTGCGCGATTTCGCGGAAGCGCTCGGGGCTGGCTGGCACGTTGAACGCCACCACATAGGGCAGCAACGCGGCATTGGCGATGCCGTGCGCGACGTCGAACACGCCACCCATCGTGTGGGAAATCGCGTGGACGTTCCCGAGCTTCGATTGCGAGAACGCCACCCCCGCCAGGAACGATCCCATCAGCATGTCCGCCCGCGCCTGCAGGTCCGCGCCGGCATAGAACGCCTTGCGCAAGCTGCCGCCGATCATGCGGATCGCATGCAGCGCCAGGGCCTGGCTGATCGGGTTGGCCTGCTTCGATACGTAGGACTCGATCGCGTGGGTCAGCGCGTCCATGCCGGTGGCGGCGGTGATCGCGGGCGGCAGGCGCAGCGTCAGCTCCGGATCGAGGATGGCCACCTTCGGGAACAGCTTCGGGCTGATGATGACGGTCTTGAACAGCGTTTCCTTGTTGGTGAACACCGTCGACGCCGTGCATTCGCTGCCGGTGCCGGACGTGGTGGGCACCGCCACGATCGGCAATGGTTCGTTCGGGATGCGGTCGTAGCCTTCGTAGTCGAGGACCGACCCCGGGTTCGTCGCCATTGCGGCCACGCCCTTGGCCGTGTCGATGCTGCTGCCGCCGCCCACGCCCGCCACGGCCGTGCAGCCGTGCTCCTTCAGGAATGCCACGGCCCGCTCCAGCACCGAGGTATCGGGGTTCGGCGCCACGCCGTCAAACGTCTCGTAGGCCACACCGGCGTCCCGCAGCGACTGGAAGAAGCCGTCGAGCACGCGGCTGCGCATCAGGCCCTCGTCGGTGACGACAAGCAGCTTGCCGCTGGCATGGGGGCGAATCAGTTCGCCGGCTTGGGCAGCCAGGCCGTTGCCGAACCTGAGCGTGGTGGGAAAGTGATAGAGGAAGGGATGCATGAGGGTTCCGTTTCGGTACGTTGTCTCCAGACCGCACGGTACAAAGCGCGACGCCCCCTGCCTAATGAAAAGGCGTGATGACCCGATAACGGCGGCGCATCGGGCTCGCCCGCCTGCCGTGCCCGGCGGCACCAGCCGTCACCAGCGGTTATCACGCGATCACAACGCGTCATTAGGCAACGCGGGGGCAGCGCTCCTACAGTGCCGGGGCGATTCGCTCGCCCCGACAACCACAACGACGAGACAGCCATGCCATCTCTGCACCCTTCCGCCACCTCCGCGCCCGTCGCAGCCGATGCGTCATCGCCGGCCGCCGCGATGCGCCCCACCAACGTGCGCTGGCGCATCTTCCTGATCATGCTGCTGCTCACGGCCATCAACTACATCGACCGCGCGTCGCTGTCGGTCGCCCTGCCGCTGATCGCGCCCGAATTCAACCTGACGCCCGCCATCGAGGGCCTGATGCTGAGCGCGTTCTTCTGGTCCTATGCGCTGATGCAGATTCCCGCCGGCCTGCTGCTCGACCGCTATCACACGCGGGGCATCATCGCCGCCGCCACCATCGCCTGGGGCGCGTTCCAGGCACTGGCCGCGGTCTCGCACAACTGGATCGTGCTGCTGCTCACGCGCATGGGCCTCGGGGTATCCGAGTCGCCGATCATGCCGTCTGGTGCCAAGCTGATCGGCTCGTGGCTGACGCCGCATGAGCGCGGGCGCGGCGCCGTGCTGGTCGATGGCGGCGCGCCGCTTGGCAGCGCCTTTGGCGCCATCATCATCGCCGGGCTGATCGCGTGGCTCGGCTCCTGGCGCATCGCCTTCGTGATCGCGGGCGTGGGCACCATGCTGGCCGGGCTGCTGGCCTGGCGCTATATCCGCAACCATCCGTCCGAGCATCCCGACGTCAACGCCGCGGAACTGGAGCACATCGTGCGCGGTAACGCCCCGGCCAGCGACGCAGCGGTGCACGCCGCGGTGCCGTTCCGCGAACTGATCCGCGACCGCTCGGTGCTGGCGATGTTTGCCGGCTACAGCTGCATCCTGGCGGTCTTCTACGGCCTGCTGACCTGGATGCCGAGCTACCTGCACAAGGCGCACGGTTTCAACATCACGGCCATGGGCGGCGCCACCTTCCTGATCTTCATGTCCGGCTTTGTCGGCGAACTGGTCGGCGGCTACCTGGGCGACAAATGGAAGGCATCGGGCGCGTCGCCGAACCTGGTCATGCGCACCATGTTCAGCGGCTCGTCGCTGGTGGCCGCCGGCTGCATCCTGGCCGCCGCGTATATCGCGGACTCCACCGTGGTGGTGGCCCTGCTGTGCGTGGCGCTGTTCTTCATCCGCTTCTGTGGCATGTACTGGAGCCTGCCGGCCGTGATCGGCGGCCCGGATCGCACCGGGGTGCTGGCCGGGACCATGAACTTCTGCGGCAACATGGCCGGCGTGGTGGTGCCGGTGCTGATCGGCGTGATCGTGCAGTGGTCCGGATCCTACTTCCTGGCACTGCTGTTCTTCGTCGCCATGGCCGTGGGGATTGCCGTGTTCTCCAGCCTGATCGACTACCGCCCGCGCTCGCAGGCTGCCTCGGGCCACTAAGCCCATCCCGCCCGTTCTGCCCGTCCGGCCCGGCCGGGCCTGGACACCCCGGCGCCGGCAGTGCCCGGCCCGGCACACGCGCCGGCCGACGCGGGAAGGCACCTATGGCCGGCCACCCGGCGCCAGTGCTATGTTGTGCATCCAGCCCGGCCGGATCCCGTGACAGGCGCCATGTGACGGCGGGCAAGACGCAGCGGTGTTGCGACCCGACACGAACGCGAGACCATGTCCAGATCGATCCCTCCCCTGAATCCGCTCCGGGCGTTCGAGGTGGCCGCGCGGCACCTCAGCTTCACCCGGGCCGCCGAGGAACTGTTTGTCACGCCCTCGGCGGTCAGCCACCAGGTCAAGACGCTCGAAGAGAACCTGGGCGTGCAACTGTTCATCCGCGAGGCCAAGGCGCTGGTGCTGACGCCGGCCGGCACCGCCTACCTTCCGGCCGTGCAGCTCGCCTTCAAGCAACTGGCCGACGCCACGCATCGCCTGCACAGCAAGGACCGCCCCGCACTGAAAGTCAACATGCCGCCGACGTTCGCGGTCAAATGGCTGATTCCGCGCATGGACCGCTTCATGCAGGCCCATCCCGAGATCGACCTCAAGGTTTCCACCTCGAACCATCGCATCGACTTCGAGCGCGACGACTTCGACCTGGCCATCCGCTACGGCCGGGGCGACTATCCCGGCCTGTATTCGAGGCTGTGCCTGCCGGTCGAGGTGATCCCGGTCTGCAGCCCCACGCTGCTGCAGGGCGCCGCGCCGCTGAACCAGCCGTCCGACCTGCAGCACCACACGCTGCTGCACGACGACAGTACCTACACCGATGTGAGCAACCCCGACTGGGCGATGTGGCTCGAACATGCTGGCGTCACCAATGTCGACGCCAGCCGTGGCCCGTCGTTCTGGCCGAGCCACCTGGTCATCAACGCCGCCATCAGCGGGCTGGGCGTGGCGCTTGTCAAGAAGAACTGGATCGAGCAGGACCTTGAGGAAGGCCGGCTGGTCAGGCTGTTCGAGTCGATCCGGCTGCCGGTGGAGTTCTCGTACTTCATCGTCTTTCCGCGCGAACGGCTGGACGATCCGCGCATCCGCAGCTTCGCCGACTGGATCTGCGGCGAAACCGCGGCGCTGCGGCAACCGGCGGGGCCGGTCAGCGAACTGCCGGTGCGGCTGTAGCGGCCGAAGCTGCGGCCTCGGCCTTCTTGCGCACGCGCGACTTGAGCCGCTCCACGTCGACCACGAAGCGGCGATGGATGCCGGTGCACACGGTCTCCACGGCGTCGTGGGCGGCCACGTTGAAGGTCACGCTGCGGCCGTCCACGGCCGCCACCTCCACCTCGATCCGCACTTCCCCGCCCAGCGGCGTCGCCCCTGCATGGGCGACCGATACCTCGGTGCCCACCGAGCTCTGCCCCGGTGTCACGTGATCCTGCAGGAAGTCCAGGCAGGTCTGCTCGATGTCGCGCACCAGTTCCGGTGTCGCATAAATGCGCAGGTCCTCGCCCAGGAAGTCGATCGTGCGCGCACGGTCGACTTCCAGCTTGCGGATGCACCGTGCACCCACCTTGATGTCGTTTTCCATGAATGTTTGTCCGTTCAATCGGGCAGCCGGTAGATGCGCGCGGCGTTGTCATGCAACAGCGCGCACTGCTGCGCCTGGGGATAGATCGAAATGGCGGCGATGAAGCCCGCCAGGATGGTGGCGTACGGCGCCACGAGGCTGTCCACCGGATAGTTGCTGGCGAACATGCAGCGATCCGCGCCGACGATGGCAATGGCGTCGCGGATCACCGGCACGTTGTCGGCCTCGGTCCAGGGCCGACCGGGCAGACCCAGCCCCGAGACCTTCACCGCGACGTTGGGCTCGCGCGCCAACCGTTCCATGGCGCGGCGCCAGCCGTCCAGCCCGGCCGCGCTGCGGTCCGCCGGCAGCCCGGTGTGGTTCAGCACAAGCTGGGTCTGCGGAAAATCGCGCGCCAGGTCGGCCGCCTGGTCCAGATGCCACCACGGCGCCTGCAGGTCAAACGACATGCCGTGGCGGCCCAGCAGCGCATAGCCGCGCCGCCACCGCTCGTCGTCCATCGAACCCGGCTGGCCACGGCGCGCGTCCTCGCGCCGCGCCGCCGTGGCCGGCTTGTTGCGGATGCCGCGCATCCGGCCATACGCCGCATGGCCCGCCAACACGGCTTCCACGTCGCCACGGTCAAGCTGAGCATGCCCGACGATGACCGTGGGCCGGCCATGGGCCTCGGCCAGCGCGTCGATCCAGGCGGTCTCGTCGACCGGATTTTCGCGCGCCCATTCCGCCTCGATATGCACGGTCTTCACGGGCGCACATTCCGCCGTATCGCGCGCATAGTCGGCGGGCAGGTAGTTGCGCCGCAACGCGCTGTAGTCGCCATACCGGAAGTTGGGCACCGTCTCGCCCTGCAGCCAGGGATACGGATGGCGCGCCAGATCCCAGAAGTGCTGGTGGGCGTCGATGAACGGCGCGGCGCTTTCGGCGGAAGCGTTCATCTTGCGTTCTGCTGGGCGGCGATGCGTTGCGCCAGCGGCCGGAACTGCACCGCCTCCCGTGCCATCTCGGCCTGCAGCGTCGCGTCGTCGGCGTAGGTGTCGGTGCTGAAATGCAGCTTCTCCAGCGTCTGGCGCATGATGGGCTCCTGGACCGATTTGGCGATCGCCGTCTTCAGCACGGCAATCACTTCGGGCGGCGTGCCCTTGGGCGCCGAGATGCCGCGCCAGATGCCCATCGACAGGTCGATATTGCGTTCCTTCAGCGTCGGCACGTTCTCGAAGCCGGCCACGCGGCGATCCGCCATGACCGCCAGCACCTTGAGCTTGCCCGCCTCCACATGGGTGGCCACCTCGGCCGTGCTCACGGTGACCGCGTCGATATGGCCGCCCAGCAGCGCCAGCGTGGCCGGTGCGCCGCCGGCATACGGAATGTCATTGAACCGCGCACCGGTCTTCTCGGCCAGCGCCGCCGAAGCCATGTGCCACGCCGAGCCCTGCCCGGCCGTGCCAACCCGGATATTGGCGCCGGGCTTGCGGGCATCGGCCAGGAACTGCTCCAGCGTGGCCCACGGCGCATCGGCGCGCACCACCACGGCAGCCGGGTCGGCGTTCAGGCGGGCGATGGGCACCAGGTCCTGATAGGTAAACTTGGCCAACCCCAGCGCGTTCAGGAACGTCAGCTCGCTGGACGACAGCACGAGCTTGTAGCCGTCCGGCTTGGCATGGACCACCTCGCCCAAGCCCACCGCGCCCGTGGCGCCGGGCTTGTTCATGACGACGAGCGGTTGCGGCAGGTGCTTGGCGGCCGCTGCCGCCAGCGCGCGGGCCACCACATCGGCACCGCCGCCGGCCTGCCATGGCACGATCAGTTCGATGCGGCGGCTTGGATAGGTTTCCGCGAACGCGGGCAGATTGCAGCCCAGCGCGGCCAGCGCCAGGGCGCCGAGCACGAGGTGCCGGCGTGAAGTGTGTACGGGTGTCATCCCTGTCTCCTGATGGATTTTGTGGTCCCGGCGGGTCTGGGCCCGCTCGGTATTCAAGCTGTCTTGCGCGCCGGCGGCTGCACCGCGTCCTGCGCGCCAAAGGCGCCCTGCTCGCGCAGCCGCGCCACGGCGGCGGCATCGATGCCGAACTCGGCCAGCACCTCGTCGGTATGCTGCCCCAGCAGTGGCGCCGGATAGCGCACCTGCTGCGGCGTGCCCCAGAGCTTCACGGGAAAGCCTAGTGCCTTGGTCGCGCCCTCCACCGGGTGCTCGATGTCGAGCACCATGTTACGCGCCACGGCCTGCTCGCACACCAGCGCCTCGTCGTACGTGGCGATCGGCCCTGCCGGTACGCCCGCCGCCAGCAGCGCATCGACCCATTCGTCGGCGGGCCGGCGTGCGAACTCGGCCTCGATTTCGCTTATCAAGACGTCACGGTGCCGGATGCGGGCCGCGTTGTCGACAAAACGCGGATCGTCCACCAGCTCGGGACGCCCGATCACCTCGCACAGCGCCTTCCACAGCTTCGGATTCGCAGCCCCGATCACGAAATGGCGGTCGGCGGCGCGCACGGCCTGGTACGGCGCGCTCATGCGATTGGCGCTGCCGATCGGCACCGGCACGGCGCCGGTGCCCCAGTATTCGGCCGACTCCCAGACCGAAAGCCCCAACGCGGTCTCGAACAGCGACGCGTCGACGTACTGCCCCTGCCCGGACTGCGCACGGCCCATCAGCGCGCTGAGGATGCCGTAGGCCGTGAACAGGCCGGCCCCAAGGTCGGCAATCGGCACGCTGGACTTCACCGGCGGCGCGTCGGGATGGCCCATGACGCTCATCACGCCCGACATCGCCTGCGCGATCAGGTCCAGGCCGGGACGGCCCGACCACGGGCCCGTCTGCCCGAACCCCGAGATGCTGGCGTAGACCAAGCGCGGATTGATCGCGCTAAGCGTGGCATGGTCGATCTTGAGCCGCGCCGCCACGCCAGGCCGGTTGTTCTCGACCAGCACGTCGGCGCCCCGCACCAGTTCGTAGAACGCTTCCAGGCCGGCGGGGTTCTTGAGGTCGATCTCGACGCTGCGCTTGTTGCGGTTCAGCGCCAGAAAGCCGCCGCTGTCATCGCCCTTGAGCCGGAAGCCCATGGCCTTGCGGGTCTGGTCGCCCACGCCCGGCGTTTCCACCTTGATGACGTCGGCGCCCATGTCACCCAGCAACATGCAGCAAAACGGACCGGCCATGATCTGGCTGACGTCCAGGACCTTGATGTTCGATAACGGCAAATTCATGAAATGCACCTTGCGGATGGATGTAAGACGGAATAGCTGAGCGGGCGGCGCCTAGCGCCCCACGAACTGCGGGCGCGACTTCGACACGAACGCGTCAAAGCCGATGCGGAAATCCTCGGTGTCGAAGCATGCGTAGGCCTCGTCCTCCTCGTCGGCACGCAGCGGCGCCGATTCCTGCAGCCGGCGCGCAAACCGCTTGTGCCAGCGCGCCACCAGCGGTGCGCCCTGGGCGATGCGCCGGGCCGTGGCGTAGGCTTCCTCGGGTACGTCGGCGTCGGCCACCACACGGTTGACCAGGCGCATCTCGCGCGCCTCGGCGGCACCGAACACGCGGCCTTCCAGCACGATCTCCAGGGCGGCGGCCGGGCCCGCCAGCGCCATCAGGCCGCCCAGCTCGCCATACGACATGACCAGTCCCAGCCGGTTGACCGGCACGCCAAAGCGGCTCGACTGGCCGCAGATCCGCATGTCGCACATCGACGCGATCTCCAGGCCGCCGCCCACGCATGCGCCTTGGATCAGCGCCAGCGTGGGATGCCGGCAATCGGCAATGGCACGCATCGTGGCGTGGGTGATCTGGCCATAGTCACGCGCCTGCGCCGCGGTAAAGCGCCGCGTGCGGAATTCCTCGATATCGGCGCCGGCGGCGAACGCCTTGTCCCCGGCGCCACGCAGGACGACGCAGCGCACGGCGTCGTCAGCCGACAGCGTGGTCATGGCATCGGTCAGGCCCTGCCACATCGACAGGTCCAGCGCGTTGAGCTTCTCGGGGTTGTTCAGCGTGACGGTGGCGATCTGGCCATCGCGTTCGATCAGGATCGGCTGTCTCATGGTTTCTCGTTGGTGTGAGGGTGTGCAGCAAGCCGTGGCCGGCGTGCTGGCTTGCAGTCTAGGGGCGCCGCCGCGCGCGGCAAAACGAGAAAAACTCGACCGGCTTTCAAGAAAATCTAGGCCCATGGCGTTGTGAGTTTTTCTTGGAGCCGCTTCAAGTAAATCCACGTTGTCCGCACCCGGCCTTGTTCCTAGACTTCGACACCATTCCAGCCCCAATTCGACAACCCGGATTGCCGCACCGCAGCACGGTCGCGAGCAACCATCAGGAGACGCCATGCCGCTGATTCAGTACATCACCCAGATCCAGATCGACTTTGGCGCCATCAAGCTGCTTCCGCAGGAATGCGAGCGCATCGGCATCACGCGGCCCCTGGTGGTCACCGATGCAGGCGTCAAGGCGGCTGGGATCGCCCAGTGCGTGCTGGAACAGCTTGCCCCGGGCATGGAAGCCGTGATCTACGACGGCACGCCGTCGAACCCGACCGAGCGGGCCATGCGCGAGGCCGTGGCGCTATATCGCGACTACCGCTGCGACGGCATCATCGCCATCGGCGGCGGCTCGCCCATCGACCTGGCCAAGGGCGTGGCCGTCTGCGCCACGCACGAAGGCCCGCTGCGCCAGTTCGCGGCCGTGGAAGGCGGTGTGGCCCGCATCACGGCCGCCACGGCGCCGGTCATCGCCATCCCCACCACGGCCGGCACCGGCAGCGAAGTGGGCCGGGGCGCCGTGCTGATCCTCGACGACGGCCGCAAGGTTGGCGTGCTGTCCCCGCACATCGTGCCGCGCGTGGCGATCTGCGACCCCGAGCTGACGCTGGGCCTGCCGCCCGGCCTGACCGCCGCCACCGGCATGGATGCCATCGCGCATTGCATGGAAACCTTCATGGCCCCGGCGTTCAATCCGCCGGCGGACGGCATTGCGCTCGACGGCCTGCGGCGCGGCTGGCAGCACATCGAACTGGCGCAGCGCGAGCCGCAGAACCGCGACGCGCGGCTGGCGATGATGAGCGCCTCCATGCAGGGCGCACTGGCCTTCCAGAAGGGACTGGGCTGCGTGCACAGCCTGAGCCATGCGCTGGGCGGCCTGATGCCGACCCTGCATCACGGCACGCTCAACGCCGTGTTGCTGCCTGCCGTGATCCGCTTCAACGCGCAGGCACCCTCGGTGCGCGACGAAGACCGCCTGGCGCGAATGGCCCAGGCGATGGGCCTGGGCAGTGGCGATGACGTCGGGGCGGCCATCGTGGAAAAGAACCAGCGCCTTGGCCTGCCCACCGGACTGGCGCAGATGGGCGTGGACCCGGCGCTGTTCCCGCGCGTGATTGCCTATGCGATGGCCGACCACTGCCACAAGACCAACCCGCGCATCGCCAGCGAAAGCGACTACATGGAAATGCTGACGGCATCGCTCTGACGCCGGCCGCCGGCCGCGCCACACAGCACCACATCGACAAAAAGAAACAGGAGACCGCCATGCAACGTCGTACCTTTATCGGCGCGGGCGCCGCGCTGTTGGCCACCCCCTTGGCCACGCCGTGGGTCCACGCCCAGGCGCTTCCGTCGGGACCGATCCGCATCATCGTCGGCTTTCCGCCCGGCGGCGGCACCGACGTGATGGCGCGGGTGCTGGCCGAGAAGCTGTCCGCGCTATGGCGCACCTCCGTGATCGTCGAGAACCGCCCCGGCGCGGCCGGCGTGGTGGCGGCCGAGTACACCGTGCGCCAACCCGCCGACGGCACCACGCTGCTGATGACCAACATCAGCAACCATGCGATCGCGCCGAGCCTCTATCCGAAGATCAGCTATTCGGTGGAAAAGGACTTCACGCCGCTGATGCTGGTCGGGGTCACGCCCAACCTGCTGATCTGCCGCGCCGGCGGGCCCGCCCGCACGGTGCAGGACGTGGTGGCGCTGTGCCGCAGCCAGCCGGGCAAGATCACGTTCGGATCCTCCGGCACCGGCGCCGCGCAGCACCTGGCCCTGGAGATGTTCAAGCTGCGTGCCGGCGTGGACGCGCTGCACGTGCCCTATCGCGGCTCGGCGCCGATGCTGACCGACCTGGTCGGCGGGCAGATCGACTTCAGCTTCGAGACCATGACGTCGGCCACGCCGCAGATCCGAGGCGGCAAGGCCGTGGCCATCGCCCAGACGCGCCTGCACCGCGCGGCCAGCTTTCCCGACGTGCCCACCCTGGCCGAGTCCGGATTCCCGGGTTTTGACGCAGGCACGTGGTACGGGCTGGTAGGCCCGGCACGGATGCCCGCGGCGCTGGTGGCCAGGATGAACACCGATATGAACCGCGTGATGGCGATGCCCGACGTCGCCCAGCGGCTGGCCGGCTTCGGCGCCGAGGACGGCGGTGGCAGTGCGGCCCACTTCGGCGAGTTCATCAACGCCGAATGCGTCAAATGGGCACGCATCGTCAAGGAAGCCAACGTAAAGGTATGACGGTATGACCATGGCTACCACCATCCCCCGACGCATCACCGTCGAAGAATCGCTGCCAGTCGATGCCGACCGCGCGCTGCTGATTGGCCGTGCGTGGGTACCCGGCAACCTGGGCGGCCCGACGCTGGTCACGGTCCGCCAGGGCGAGCTAGTCGACATCAGCACCATCGCGCCCACCATGGCCGGCCTGCTGGCACTGCCCGACTGCGCCGCGCGGGTGGCGGCGGCCGAGGGGCCGTCGCTTGGCGCGCTGCAGGGCTGGCTCGACGATACCTGCGTGCATGGGCCCGACCCCGCGCACCGGCACCTGCTGGCGCCGAACGACCTGCAGGTGGTCAAGGCGGCTGGCGTCACATTTGCCGCGAGCATGCTCGAACGCGTGATCGAGGAACGCACCCGTGGCGACGCGGCGGGCGCCGCCGCCGTACGGGCGTCGCTGGCCGGGATTCTTGGCGACAAGTTGTCCGACGTGCGCCCCGGCTCGCCCGAGGCGCTGCGCATCAAGCAGGTGCTGCTCGCCCAGGGGCTGTGGTCGCAGTACCTGGAAGTGGGCCTCGGGCCCGATGCCGAGATCTTCACCAAGGCGGCGCCGCTGGCGTCGGTGGGCACCGGCGTGGGCGTCGGCATCCATCCACGCTCCACCTGGAACAACCCCGAGCCCGAGGTCGTGCTGGCCGTAGCGCCAGACAGCCGGATCGTCGGCGCGGCGCTGGGCAATGACGTGAACCTGCGCGACTTCGAGGGGCGCAGTGCCCTGTTGCTCGGCAAGGCCAAGGACAACAACGCTTCGTGCAGCGTGGGGCCGTGGATCCGGCTCTGCGACGCCCACTTCGGCATCGACGAGATCGCCGCCACGGACATCACGCTGACCGTGGAAGGAGAGGACGGCTTTGTGATGGACGGCCACAGCACGATGCGCCAGATCAGCCGCTCTCCGCAGGAACTGGTCACCCACGCCATGGGCGCGCACCACCAGTACCCCGATGGAATGATGCTGTTCTGCGGCACGCTGTTCGCGCCGATCGAGGACCGCGACGAGCCCGGCGCCGGCTTCACCCATCACCAGCAAGACCGCGTGGCCATCCGCGCGGCGCAACTGGGCGGCCTCGTGAACTGGGTGCAGGACTGCACCACCCTGCCGCCGTGGACCTTCGGCCTCGGCGCCCTCATGCACAACCTTGCCCGGCGCGGCCTGCTGCATCCGCCGCCCTGACAACGCTGGCAAAGGGGCCGCATGGCCCCGTCGGCGACCGCCATCCAACCATACCACCGAGGTGGCGGCGCCCTTCATCACCCCAGGAGACAACCACCATGAAACACGCTATCTCGCATATCGTGCTGGCCGCGCTTTTGTCCATCGCCAGCGCGGCGGGCGCCCAGACCGTCAAGCTGCGCTTTGCACATACGGTGCCCGAGACCGATTCCCAGCATCTTGCCGCGCTCTCGTTCAGCGAGAAGGTAAAGGCGCGTACCGGCGGCGCCGTCGAAATCCAGGTCTTTGCCAACAGCCAGCTCGGCAACGACACCTCGCTGGTGACCGGCGTGCGCAGCGGCACCATCGACATCGGCGCCACCGGCAACCCGTTCGTCACCGGCCTGGCACCCCGCCTCAACGTACTGGACCTGCCCTACCAGTTCGAGGACGGACCGAGCGCCTACCGGGTGCTGGACGGCGCCGTCGGCCGCTCCTTGCTGGACGAACTTGGCGCGCACCGCATCAAGGGCCTCGCGTTCTGGGAGATCGGCTTCCGCAGCCTGGGCAACAACAAGCGGCCCGTCCAGCGCGCCGAGGACATCCGCGGCCTGAAGATCCGCACCACGCCGAATCCGTCACATATCAAGGCGTTCCAGCTACTGGGGGCCAGCCCGCAGCCGATGCCATTCGCC
Organism: Cupriavidus pauculus; assembly: GCF_022179805.1. Classification (GTDB taxonomy): domain Bacteria; phylum Pseudomonadota; class Gammaproteobacteria; order Burkholderiales; family Burkholderiaceae; genus Cupriavidus; species Cupriavidus pauculus_E. Next base: position 32,928 of record NZ_BPUO01000010.1, read on the forward strand.
GAGGTGTTCGGCGCGCTGGAGTCGGGGGCCGTCGACGGCCAGGAGAATCCGCCCACGCTGATGGTGTCGGCCAAGCTCTACGAGGTGCAGAAGTACGTGTCGCTGACGCGCCATGCCTACACCGCGCTGGTGGTGCTGATGAACAAGGCGAAGTTCGAATCGCTCAAGCCCGAGTACCAGAAGGTGCTGCTGGAAGAGGCCGCCGCGGCCGCCACCTACCAGCGCAAGCTCAATGCCGACAACGAGCGCGCGGCCATCGCCCAGTTGCGCGCCAAGGGCGTGCAGGTCAACGAGCACCCCGACAACGACAGCATCCGCAAGGTAGTACGCGAGGAAACCCGCCAGCTCTTCGTGCAGAAGAACGGCGACGCGGGCGGCGCCATCCTGCGCGCCATCGAGACGCAGCGCTGATGGACGCCGCATCCCCCAAAGCGCGTGACGCCATGACAAACCGCCCCGACGCCATCGTCGACGCCCATCATCACCTGTGGCACCTCGGTGCCGGCCGCTATCCGTGGCTGCAGGACCGCTACGACCCGCAGGCCTTCTTCCTGGGCGACTACGCGGCCCTTCAACGCGACTGCGGCGCGGACGCCTATCTGTCCCACTGGCCGGGCATCCGCGTGGACGGCACGGTCCATGTGGAAGCCGAGCGCGACCGCGCGGAGTCGCTGGCGGAGACGGCCTGGCTCCACGACCACCGCGCCCGGCACGGTTTCCCGAACGCCGTGGTGGCGCACGTCGACCTGCTGGACGTCGACCACGCCACTCACCTGCGCGCGCAACTGCGCTACCCGCTGGTGCGCGGCGTGCGCTGCAAGCCGCGCATCGCCAACGATGCCACGCACGACGTGCGGCACCAGCCGGGCACGCTGCAGGACCCGCGCTGGCGGGCCGGGCTCGATGCGCTGGCCGCGAACGGACTGGCGTGGGACCTGCGCGTGCCGTACTGGCACCTGGAGGAAGCCGCCGAGCTGATCGCCACTGTGCCGGGCCTGCGCGTTGCGGTGGAACACGCCGGGCTGCCGTGGGACCGCTCGGAGACCGGCCTGGCGCGATGGCAGCGCGGCATGCGCGCGCTGGCCAGCCTGCCCGACGTCCACGTGAAGCTGTCGGAGTTTGGCCTGCCCGGCGCGCCGTGGCAGCGCGCCAGCAATGTGGACGTGATCCGGCATGCCATCGACACCTTCGGCGCCGCGCGCTGCATGTTCGCCAGCAACTTGCCGGTATCGGGGCTGCGCGCCAGCGCGGCCGAGATCGTCGACACCATGACCGACGCCATGGCAGGCCTCGACGCCGGCCAGGCACGCGGCATCTGGCGCGACAACGCTCTAGCGTTCTATCGCATCACGCTCGATGGCACGGTGCCGCACGCAGGTGCCGGCCAGCCATCGGCCGCTTCAACAGGAGTACAAGCATGACCCGCCTCACCCTTCGTATCGCCCATGGCGCGATGGTCGTCCTGATGATCGCCATGATCGGGCTCGTCTTCGGCAACGTGGTGCTGCGCTACGTGTTCAACACCGGCATCGCGTTTTCCGAGGAAGCCTCGCGCTTCCTGTTCATGTGGCTCACGCTGCTGGGCGCGCTGCTGGTCATGCACGACCGCGCGCACCTGGGCATGAACACCGTCGTCGCGCGCCTTGGCCCCGGCGCCCAGCGCGTGTGCCGCCTGCTGGCCGATGCCGGCGCGCTCGGCTGCTGCCTGCTACTCACCCATGGCGCGTGGCAGATCGTGGAGATCGGCATGGACGACCGCGCGCCGGTGACCGGGGTGCCGCTCGGCCTGGTCTACGCGTGCCTGCTGCTCTGCGGCGCTGGCATGGCGGCGATGCTCGCGTGGTCGCTCTGGCGGCTGGTCAGTGGCCGCATGGCGCTGGGCGAACTGGTACCGCAGTCAGGCACCAGCGGCGAATGACCGCAAGAAATGTCAGGACGGAGTAGGAATCATGACCATTTTTGTCTTTGTCGGCTCCCTGCTGGGAGCCATGGGCCTCGGCATGCCCATTGCCTTTGCCCTGCTGGCCTCGGGCGTGGCGTTGATGCTGCACCTGGGCAACTTCGATACGCAGATCCTGGCCCAGACGATGCTCGAGGGCGTCAACAACTATCCGCTGATGGCCGTGCCGTTCTTCATGCTGGCCGGCGAGCTGATGAATGCGGGCGGCCTGTCGCGGCGCATCGTCCGGGTGGCCGACGCCGCCGTGGGCCACGTGCGTGGTGGCCTGGGCTACGTCGCGATCATCGCGGCCACGGTCGTGGCCAGCATCTCGGGGTCGGCGGTGGCCGATACCGCCGCCGTGGCTGCGCTGCTGATCCCGATGATGCGCAATGCCGGCTACAACGTGCCGCGCGCGGCGGGACTGATCGCGGCTGGCGGCATCATCGCGCCCGTGATTCCGCCCTCCATCGCCATCGTCGTGTTCGGCGTGGTGGCGCAGATCTCGATCACCAAGCTGTTCCTGGCCGGCATTGCACCGGGCGCCATGATGGCCCTGACCCTGGCCGCCACCTGGTACGTCTGCGCCCGCAAGGAGGACCTGGCCCCCGTGGAGCCGTTCTCGGCGCGCAAGCTGCTGCGCGCGCTGCGCGAGGGCATCTGGGCGCTGGTTCTGCCGGTGGTCATCATCGGCGGCATGAAGATTGGCGCCTTCACGCCGACGGAGGCTGCCGTGGTGGCCGTGGTGTATGCGATGGTGGTGGGCCGCCTGGTCTACGGCGAACTGTCAATGCGCAAGATTCCCGACCTGATCGTCACGGCGGCCAAGACATCGAGCACAGTGCTGTTCCTGGTGGCCTGCGCGCTGGTCTCCGCGTGGCTGATCACCATCGCCAACATCCCCGCGCAGGTGACCGCGCTGCTCGAGCCGTTCATCGGCAACAAGATCCTGCTGATGTTCATCATCATGCTGCTGGTGATCGTGGTGGGCACGGCGCTGGACCTGATGCCCACGGTGCTGATCATGACGCCGATCCTGATGCCGGTGATCACCAAGGCGGGCATCGATCCGGTCTACTTCGGCGTGATGTTCGTGCTCAACAACGCCATCGGCCTGCTGACGCCGCCGGTCGGCACCGTCCTGAACGTGGTGGCCGGCACCTCGCATTGCAGCCTCGACAGCGTGATCGGCGGAGTCTGGCCCTTCCTGCTCAGCCTGACCGCGCTGATGTTCCTGTTCGTGCTGTTCCCGCAACTGATCCTGGTGCCAGCCGCCTGGCTGCACTGAGCCTTTCCCCTTCACAAGACCCGACCATTACAACGAGGAGATAGACATGCACACCACCCCTGCCCGCTCATGGCTGGCATCCGCCATGCTGGCCATGGCCGCAACAACCGCTCTCGCCGTCGTTCAACCGGCAAGGGCCCAGGCCCAGGCAGCGACACCGACCGGCTGCAACGGCATGCTGCGCGTGGAGCCCGAGAACAAGAACTACCCGAGCGTGCGGCGCTATATCAAGACGCCCACCGGCTACCTGCTGGTGCTGCGCATGGGCGACAACGTGCTGGACCGTCTGGCCGCCTTTGCCGAATGCGAAAAGATTCCAAGCGCAAGCCTCTCGGCCATCGGCTTCGCCAACGTGACCTTCGGCTTCTGGGACGCCGGCAAGCAGCAGTTCAATCCCAAGACCTATCGCGACGTGGAAATGGCCAGCGTGGTCGGCAGCGTGGCCTGGAAGGAAGGCAAGCCATCGGTCCATATCCACGGCGTGGCCGGCGACGGCAAGTTCGACACCTACGGCGGCCACATCCTGGCGATGGAAGTGGGCACGGGGTCGCTCGAAGTGACCATCGCCGTGCACGGCCAGCAGCTTGAGCGCGCCATCGATCCGCTGATCGGCGCCAACGTCTTGCAGTTGTCGCGGGAATAGGTGCAGTACAAGAACGGCGCGGAGATCCGCGCCGTTCTTTCACACCAAAGGCACCCCTGCCTCGGTCATCAGCCCTCGCCAACGGACCAGTTCATCGTTCAGGAACGATGGCATGGCCGTGCGCGGCGACGGGGCGAACTTGAGAAAGCCCATGTCGTTGACCGATTTCTGGATGCGATCCTTGGCAATCGACTGGTTCACCTCCTTGTGCAGCAGCGTCAGGATATCGTCGGGCGTGCCCTTGCGGGCGAACAGCGCATGCCACGACACCACGTCGTACTTCTCCCGGATAAAGCTCGCGATGGTGGGCAACTGCGGCGCGAACGGTAGCGGCTGGTCGCTCGTGACGCCCAGCACCACCGCGCGGCCGGCCTGCACCATGGGTGCGGCCACCGACCAGGCCTCGAACATGAACGTCAGGCGCCCGACCACGAGGTCGCTCGTGATGCGGTTGTCCTTGTAGGGCACATGGACGATGGCGGGCAGCCCGACCTTCTTCAGGAAGATCGATGCCGCCACATGCGACGACGTACCGATGCCGTAGGTGCCGTACGACGCCGACTGCTGGTTGCGCTTGAGGTAGTCGACCAGCTCCTTCATGCTGTTGACGCCCAGATCCTTGCTCACGGTCAGCACCAGCGGCAACTGCACGGTGCGCGCGATGGGCTGGAAGTCGGCAAGCGGATCGTACGGCAGGTTCTTGTACAACAGCAGGTTGGTCAGGAACGCTGCCGTGCTGTACAGCAGCGTGTGGCCGTCCGGCCGTGCACGCAGCACCCCCGCCGTGCCGATGCTGCCGCTGGCGCCGGGCTTGTTCTCCGGAATGAACTTGCCGCCAAACCGGGAACCCACGTCCGACATGATCAGCCGCCCCATGTAGTCGGTGCTGCCCCCGGCCGTGAACGGTATGACGACGCTCACGGGCTCCGCAGGGTACTCGCCGGGCCGTTCCGCCCAGCCGAGCTTTGGCAGGACGGCCGCCCCGCCCAGCCCCGCAAGCTGCTTGATGAATGTTCGACGATGCTGGCTCACGGCACGCTCCTAGAACGCCAGGGTCGGCAGGTCCGCATGGCGGCTGGCCAGGTCGGCGTAGGCCGCATTGACGACATCCGCGCCGCCGTCCCCCACGGTCTCGCCGATGGCGCTGAAGATCGAGTTCTTGACGTAGTGCCGCCAGGTCACCGGTACCTGCGCCAGGATCCGTGTCAGCGCGTCGTAGCGGCTGCGGGACCAGACCGCCTCGAACGCGTCGCGCTTATCGCCGTAGCTGAAGTGCGGTCCATCCTTCCACAGCGGGCGCATACCGCGCAGTTCGCGCGTCGCACCCTCGTTGACGGAAAGCTCGTCCGACAGCACCACGCCGTAGACGTCGCGCGCCGCCTCACGGCTCACGAAGCCGGCCGCCACGTCGCGCGCCACCATGTGGGCGCAGCGCTCGAACGGATCGCCATAGCCGCCACCGCCGGGGCCAATGATGCGCAGCACGTCGCCCGGGTTGCAATGCACGACGTCGGAGTTGACCAGATCCACCTCGTTGTCCTGGCCCGGGTTGCGCAGGAACTGCGAATTCCCGCCCGCCTTGCCGCCGAGCACGCCCCAGGTGCTGAACCGGGTGCGGTTGCGATTGCGCGCCGTCACCACCGAGTTCGGCGAGAAGACCTTGAATTCCATCACCATGCCAAGCCCGCCGCGATACCGGCCAGCACCGCCGGAGTCCCGCACCAGGCCGTACTTCATGATCTTGATGGGCACTTCGGTCTCGATCATCTCGACCGGCGTGTTCTTCAGGAACGACCGGTTGCCGCCGCTGCCTTCCGCACCATCGTCCGACACCGAGCCGCCGCCCCCGCCGCTGATCGGCCCGATCGAGGCCATGATCAGGCGGCCGCGACGGTCGTTGGTCTTGACGTTCATGAGCGATGCGCTGCCCGCTGGCGCCGCCGCCAGCTGGGTAGGCAGCGCCTGCTGGAACGCGCCCAGCACGGCAAGCTGCGACACGGCCACGGTCAGGCTGCGCATGCCGCAGGCCGCCGGCGCCTCGGCATTCATCACCGTGCCCTTGGGCAGGATGGCGCGCGCCACACGCGACGTCCCGGCGTTGAGCACCAGATGGGGATTGAGCGTGGCCAGCACGTAGATCAGCGCGGGCGTCACCAGCGCGTGCCGCTCGTGGCCGCCTGTGGGCATGTTCAGCGACGACGCCAGTTGCGGGTCGCTGCCGGTGAAGTCCATGATCAGGTCGTCGCCCTGGATGCGCAGCGTGCAGGCCACGCGGCACGGATAACCATTGACCGAGTCCTCGTCGGCGTAGTCGGCAAAGAAGTACTCGCCGTCGGGAATGCCGCGCACCACTTCACGCGCCTGGCGTTCCGCGTAGTCGAGCAGTTCCTGCTGGGCCGCCTTGAACACGTCGATCCCGAAACGGCGGATGATTTCCTGGATACGGCGCTCGCCGGAGTTCATGGCCGCGATATGCGCCTTGAGATCGCCCCAGTTCTGGTCCGGGGTACGCACGTTGAGCAGCAGGATGTTCAGCACGTCGTCGTTGAACGCGCCGCCTTCGACGATCTTGACCGGCGGAATGCGAATGCCTTCCTGATGCACCTCGTTCAGCGATCGCGACAGCGATGCAGGCACCGCGCCGCCGACATCGGTATTGTGGACGTGGCCGGCCACGAAGCAGACCAGCTCGCCCTCGTGGAAGACCGGCTTCCACATGTGGATGTCCGGCGTATGCGTGGCCACGAAGCCGCTGTACGGATCGTTCGTGATGCAGATGTCGCCCTCGCGGTAGTCCTGCACCAGCGGCAGCACGCCCGAATAGTCGATACCGGTGTACCACGTCGCGCCCAAGCCCTTGGGCGAGGCAAACGTGGTACCTTGCGGCGTTACCAGTTGCGTGGTGAAGTCCTCGGTTTCCTTCACGAACGACGAGTGGGCGGTGCGCATCACCGTATAGGCCATCACCTCGGTCGCGGCCGCGCAGTAGTCGGCCAGAATCTGTAGCGTTGCTCGATTGAGTTTCATCGTTTATTCCTGGTTGGCCGAAATGCGCAAGTTGCCGAATGCGTCCACGCGGGCCTGCATGTGCTGCGGCACGAACGTGGTGGTGTCGTCCTGCGTGACGATGGCCGGGCCGGTGAACACCTGCGTGGCCAGCAGTTGCGCGCGCCGGTACACCGCAGTCTTGCGCCAGCTTCCGTCGGACCACACATCGACCATGGCCACCGGGGTCGGGCTGCCGCTGCCTTCGGCAATGCGCGGCATGTTCGGCTGCGGCGTCTTGCCGCTCACCACCAGCCGCAGGCTGACGATCTGGATCGCTGCATCGGGGTCGCTGTGGCCATAGAGCTTCTCGTGGGCATCGTGGAAGGCCTGGCGCAGCGCCGCGAAATCGCCCGCCTCGATGGCCTTTTCGTCGAGCACCGCTTCGATTTCGTACGACTGGCCGCGATAGCGCATGTCGGCCGAGTAGACGAGCTGCGCTTCGCCGCGATAGTCCTGTTCCTCGCGCAGCCAGTTGACGGCCGTACGGCGCAGGCGCCGGAACTCGTCCTGCAGCACCGGCACGGTTTCCGGTTCCAGGTCCTCGTAGACCGTCTTGATGAAATCGTTCTTCAGGTCGGCGATCAGGCCACCCATCGCGCTGAGCACGCCCGGCACCAGCGGCACGATGATCTCGGTCATTTCGAGCTCGCGCGCCAGCAGGCAGCCCATCATCGGGCCGGCACCGCCGAACGGCAGCATCGCCATCGAGCGCGGGTCCACGCCAAACCGGGTCACCAGGCCGCTGACCTTGGCGAACATGCCCGAGACGGCAATGTTGATGATCGCCTCGGCGGTCTCTTCCACGGTCTGGCCCAGCGCCGTGGCCAGCGTGCCGACGGCTGCCCGCGCACGTTCCACATCGATCTTGACCGCGTTGAAACCGATCTCTCCCTGGCCCACGATGCCGCAAACGGCAAACGCGTCGGTAATGGTCGGACGTTCGCCGCCACGGCCAAAGCATGCGGGGCCGGGGCTGGAGCCCGCGCTGTCGGGGCCTACCTTCAGCACACCGAGCGAATCCACCCACGCAATGGAACCACCGCCATCGCCAATCGACGTCACCGACACCGACGGAATGAAGATCTGGTGCTCGCCGATGTACTCGCCAATGCCGTACTGCGGCGACCCGTTCACGATCAGTGCAACGTCCGCGCTCGTGCCGCCGATGTCCAGGCTCATGCACTCCGGCACTTCGCATTCCTTGGCCACGAACGCCGCGCCGATCACGCCAGACGCCGTGCCCGAAAGAATCATCTGCACGCATTCGCGCTTGGCCTGCTCGGCCGTCATAACGCCACCGTTGGACTTGGTCACGCGCGGCTCGGGCTGCACGCCGGCCTGCTTGAGCGCCTTCTGGAAGGCCGTCAGGTAGTGCTCCACGCGCGGCTGCACGTAGCCGTTGATGATGGCCGTGGTGGTGCGCTCGAATTCGCGCACGATGGGCCAGATCTTTGCCGAGCTGAAGACGGCCATCTCCGGCGCGAGGCTGCGGATCATGTCGCAGGCCGCCTGCTCGTGCGCTGCATTGCGGTACGCATGCAGGAACGACACCACGATGCCCTGCGCCCCACCCTTGCGGGCAAGCTCCACGGCCTGGGCCACGCTGTCGAGGTCCAGCGGCTCGTCCACTGAGCCATCACGGAACAGCCGCTCGCGCACGCCGAACACCATCTCGCGCGGCACCAGCGGCGCGGGACGCTTCGACAACAGGTTGAACATGCTGGGCAACTTCAGGCGCCCCAGTTCCAGCACGTCGCTGAAGCCCTCGGTGACGAACAGCGCAAGCTTGAGGCCCTTGCGCTGGATCACCGCATTTACGCCTACCGTGGTGCCGTGCGTGAAATACGTCACGTCCGCCGGGTCGATGTCGTAGCGCTCGGTGAGCGTCCGAATGCCGGTAATGACCTCCGCACCAGGCTCGTCCGGCCGCGAAAACACCTTCAACGCCTGCACCTGAAGCGTTTCCTCGTTCAGTACCGCAAAGTCGGTGAACGAGCCACCAATATCCACACCAATTCGATAACCCATGTGATTGTCCCAACAGGTTGATTGCCAATGGCGGGACCAATCCAATCACTGCAAATGCCGCTGCAAATGACACCGCAATTCCCGGGATGGTCGCCACAGCGCGGCGGGAGGTCTGCGTTCGTCGAACGCTGTCGCCGTGCTGTGGGTGGGAATGTAGTTGTCACCAGAATGACGAACAACTGATCGTTTTTCAGGGCGTCATTCCAGAATTTCAGACCCCATGACGGCCCCGGGGAAGACCCCCTGGCAGGTGGGATGGCTAGGTGGGTAGCGGCTGGCCGATGGAGGCGAGCAGCCAGGTGCGGAAGGCCGAGATGCCGGGCGCCTCGATGCGGTCGGGCGAATACAGCAGGTAGTAGCACTGCTGTGGCCGGTAGTACGCGTCCGAGAGTTTTACCAACGTGCCCTGCTCGATCGCCTGGGCCGTCAGGTAGTCGGGGAGCAGTGCGCAGCCCAGCCCGCTGACGGCGGCCTGGAAGCCCAGGGACAGGATGGAGTAGCGCGGCCCGGCCGAGAAGCGCGAGCCTTCGATGCCTTGCGCCTGCAGGAATTCGCTCCAGGCATCGGGGAACAGCGACTGGTGCAATAGCGGCAGGTTCGCCACGTCCGCCAGCGATGCCACGGGCCGGTCCGCCACCAGCGACGGGGCACAGACCGGATAGGCCTCGATGCCCATGACCAGGTCGTTGCCATAACGCGCAGGCGGGTTGGCGTTGGTGACGATCGCGATGTCGAGCCCTTCCTCGTTCAGGTCCGGTACACCGGTACGGGTCGTGATATTGAGCGTGATGTCGGGGTGCGCCTTCGCGAAATCGGACAGGCGCGGCAGCAGCCAGAACGATGCGAACGAAGGCACGACGGACAGGTTCAGGCTGCCGGTCTCGCCGCGCGTGGCCATCAGGTCGGCCGTGGCGTCGTCCAGGTCGTCAAGGATGCGCGTGACGCGCCGCAGGTATTCCTTGCCGGCCACGGTCGGCACGATGCCATTGGTCGTGCGGTCCAGCAGCTTGAGCCCCACGAACTGCTCCAGCTCGGAAAGCTGCTTGCTCACTGCGCTTTGGGTGAGATGCATCTCGCGTGCGGCGAGCGTGATACTGCCCAGGCGTGCCGCCGTTGCGAACGCCAGCAGGTTCGATACCGCCGGCAGGTGGCGTCGGCCAATACGTTTCATCAGGTGGATGGTGCGGGGAACAAATCGACGGCGATCGTAGCACCGGGGCTACGCCCGGCTCAAGGAAGCGAAAACCCCAAGCAAATCCGAAGCCGTGGTGCGACGCCGGACGCATCCGTGGCGCCGCATTGGTGCACCATGCGTGCGTCGGCGGCCGGCAACGCACCATCCCCGCGCCTAATGCGCGCGCACGGCGTTCGTGATCGCCCCTGCGCATTCGCGCACCATGGGCCCAAGCTTGCCCACCACGTCTTCCTGCGTCCACCGGCTGCTCGGCGCCACCACATGTACGGCCGCCACCGCACGGCCGTCCTTGTTGTACACGGGCGCTCCCACGTTCAGGTGGCCAATCCAGTATTCCTCGAAGTTGGTCGAGTAGCCCCGCGCGCGGCTCTCGCGCACCTGCGCCAGGATCGCGTCCGGGTCGGTGACCGTATGGGCGGTAATGGGCTTGAGCGGCGCCGCCGCCAGCAGTCCGCGCGCCTCGTCGTCCGGCAGGCCGGCCAGGTAGGCGCGTCCCGCCGACGTGCAGTACATCGGCATGCGGCTGCCGATGGCCATATGCGCGACGATCGGCTTGCGGCTGGTGAACGACGCTACGTAGACCATGTTCGTCCCGCAGGGCTCGGTAAGGGACACCGTTTCGTCGCAGTTGCTGTTCATCGCCGACAGGAACGGATTGGCACTCTCGATAAGCGTGTTGGCCGCCACATAGTTGCAGCCGATCTCCATGACCTTCGTCGCCAGTTCATAGCGGCGAGTATGGGGATCCTTCGCGACGTAGCCCAGCGCCTCCAGCGTGAAGACGATCCGCTGCGCGGAACTGCGGGTGATCCCCACCGTCTCGGCGATCTGGCCCAGGCTCATCAGCCGGTTGCGCGAGCCAAAGGCCGCCAGGATCGCAAGGCCCTTCTCGACCGACTGGTTGAACATCGGCGAATTCCTGCTGGCGCTGTCCATTGCAGACTCCTATATCGGTTACAACTTTATCGATATTCGATTACACATATACGTTTACCGATTGCACAGAGAATCCTAGACTCTTTTTCATCGCAATGCGGATTGAGTGTATCGCATAGCGATTAAATTCAAAAGACGATTTGTGCAGAACGACACATCGCCTGCTTGTTGCCAGCGGTCCATGATCGATAGGGAAAAAGCCATGAGAGTAGGAGTCGAGGTAGGTGGGACGTTTACGGATCTGGTTGCCCACACGGATGGGGGCATCCAGGTCATCAAGGTGCCGAGCACGCCGGCATCGCCGGACATCGGGGTACTCGACGCCTTGCGCGCCGCCCGCATCGATGTCTCGCGGATCGAAGACTTCGCGCACGGCTCGACCGTCGCCACCAATGCGGTGCTCGAACGCAAGGGCGGCAAGGTCGCCTTCGTGGCCACGACCGGATTCCGCGACATCCTTTTCCTGCAGCGTCACGACCGCAAGCAGATCTACGACCTGTTCTACCGCAAGCCGGCCCCGCCCGTGCAGCGCAGCGCGTGCTTCGAAGCCCATGAGCGCGTGCTGGCCGACGGCTCGGTCGAGGCAGCCCTCGACGAAGCCCGGTTCCGCGCCGAAGTCCTGCCGCAACTCGAAGCCGGCGGTTTCGACGCCGTGGCGATCTGCCTGCTGAACGCCTACCGCAATCCGGCGCACGAACAGCGCCTGGCCGCGATGATCCGCACGGCACTGCCGGCTATCTCCGTCACGTGCTCGCACCAGGTGGCCTGCGAGTTCCGCGAGTACGAGCGCGCGAGCACCGCCACGCTGTCGGCCTTCGTCCAGCCCGTGATCGCCGGCTATCTGCAGCGGCTGACGGCGGCCCTGACCCGTGACGGATTCCGCGGCCGATTCTCGGTCATGCAGTCCAATGGCGGCCGCCTGCCGGCCGATGCCATGCGCGACAACGCCATCAGCGCCCTGTTCTCGGGCCCCGCCGCCGGCGTGGTCGGCGCCGTGCGCCAAGTGCTGCAGTCTGGCTACCGGGACATCATCACGTTCGACATGGGCGGCACCAGTTCTGACGTCTGCCTGGTGCAGGACGGCAAACCGACCCTGGCGCCCGAAACGGAAATCGATGGCCTGCCGGTACGCACGCCGGTCCTCGACATCGTGTCGGTCGGGGCCGGAGGCGGCAGCCTGATCTGGATCGATGACGGCGGCATGCTGCGCGTGGGCCCGGAAAGCGCCGGCGCGCAGCCGGGGCCTGCCTGCTATGGCCGTGGCGGCACGCGCCCGACCATTACGGACGCCCATGTCGTGCTGGGCACGGTACAGCCGGAAGCCTTCCTTGGCGGGCATATGACGCTGGACGTGGCGGCCGCCCACCGTGCCTTCGACGAGCTGGCCCGCCATTTCGGCCTGCCGGTGGAAGCCGTGGCCTACAACGCGGTGCGGCTGGCCAACGCCAATATCGTGCGCGCCATCCAGCTCGTCTCCACGCAACGGGGCCGGGATCCGCGCGACTACGTGCTGGTGCCGTTTGGCGGCGCCGGACCAATGCAGGCGGCCCAGATCGCCGAGGAACTGGGTATCTCGCTGGTGGTGGCGCCGCCCAATCCGGGCGTCACCTCGGCGCACGGCCTGCTGGCGTCCGACTTCATCAAGTACGAGACGATGACGCATCGCGTGCAGGCGGACGACGATACCTGCGACGCCCTGCGCGAACGCTTCGCGGTCATGCAGCAACAGCTCCAGGACCAGTTCACCAACATGGCGTTCGACCAGCGGCTCGATTTCAGCTTCACGCTCGAGATGCGCTACGTGGGGCAGGCGTTCGAGGTACCGCTGGAACTCGACGCCACGCGCCTGCAAGCCCTGGACCGCCACGCGCTGGAGTCCGGGTTCGTCGACGCCCATCACCGTATCTACTTTCACAGCGACAAGTCCGGTCGCCCCATCGAGGTCGTTGCGCTGCGGGTAGGCGCCACGGTGGCCACGGCACACCTGCCTGCCACCACCGGCGAGACGACCGGCAACGCCATGGCGCGCGGCGAGCACGCGCTCTATGACGGCAAGGGCTGGACACCGTGCCGGCGCGAGCCGGTGACGGGCCTCGCACCGCACGCGGCCCCGCTGCCGGGGCCCGCCGTGCTGGAGGACTACACCACGACCGTACTCGTGCCACTGGGCTGGACCGCAGCGGTGGACGCCCAATCCAACCTGATCCTTGCCAAGGAGGCCTGAGCATGACCGTCAACCCGTTCGACAACGCCATCATCAGCCAGAGCATCCTGGCCGCCGCGCGCGAAATGGGCATCAAGCTGATCCGCTCGGCCTACTCGACCATCCTTCGTGAAGCCAGCGACGGCTCCGCCGCCATCGCCGACGTCAACGGCGACGTGATCGCCCAGGCCGAGCTGATTCCGATCCAGCTTGGCCCCATCGGCATGACGCTCAAGCAGTGCCTGCAGCGCTTTCCGGCCGAAACGATCGGCCCGGACGACTTCATGATCACAAACGACCCGTACTCGGGTGGCCAGCACCTGCCGGACGTCTACATCTTCTGCCCGATCTTCTTCCGGGGGCGCCTGGTCGGCTTTTCGGCCAGCGTGGCACACCAGATCGACTTCGGCGGCGGCGCGCCGGGCCTGGACCCCGGCGCCACCGACATCTACCAGGAAGGCCTGCGCCTGCCGCTCACGCGGTGGTCGGTAAGCCGTGACTGGAATGGCGGACCGCTGGAGCAGCTCGTGCGCGCCAACATCCGCGTACCGGACCTGACCATCGGCGACATGAATGCCATGTTCGCCGCCAACGCAATCGCCGCCGCGCGCATCGCGCAGCTCTGCGAGAAGTATGGCGACACCATGGTGACCGACGTCATGGCCGAGATGGCCAACTATTCCGAGCGGCGCTTCCGTGCCGCCATCGCCCAACTGCCCGACGGGGTTTATTACGGCGAAGACGTCATCGACGACGACGGCACCAGCGACGAGCCGCTGCATATCAAGGTCAAGGTGGCCGTGTCGGGCGACGGGGTCGACATCGATTTCGCTGGCAGCAGCCCCCAGGTGCGCCGCAACCTGAACTCGCCGTTCTCCTGCACGGTGTCGGCGGCGGTAACCTGCGTGAAGTCCATATTGACCTCGCCTGACATTCCGTTCAACGATGGCATTCTTCGTGCGATACGCATCAGCGCGCCGTACGGATCGATCCTGAACCCGGCACCGCCCTCGCCCGTACGGGCTCGGCTCGAAGCCAACTACCGCATCTACAACGCCATCATGCGCGCGCTGTCCTCCGTCGCCCCCGAGAAGGTGATTGCCACAGGGTTCGACACCCTGACCGCCGCGTGCTTCTCATTGCAGCGCGGCGAAGGCTACAGCGTCTACCTGGAGATCTTCGGCGGCGGTTATGGCGGCTCCCTGCACGGTGACGGCTGCGACGCCGTGGACTCGCCGCTTTCCAACTGCGCCAACACGCCCGCCGAGGCGCTGGACATGGAGTACGACTTCTTCCGGCTTGAACGCTATGCGCTGGAGGCCGATTCGTTCGGCCAGGGCAAGCATCGCGGCGGCGCGGGGTTCAGCCGCGAATACTCGGTGCTCAAGGACGGCGTCGTATTCGCCATCTATGCCGACCGCTACCGCTACGCGCCCCAGGGCCTGTTCGGCGGCGAGGAAGGCCAGCGTGGCTACTGCGAACTCACGCGCAACGGCGTGACCGAACGGCTCGCGTCGAAGTCGATGGTGACGCTCAACCGCGGCGACCGCGTCAAGGTCTTCATGGGCGGCGGTGGCGGCTACGGCGATCCGGCCGAGCGAGACCCGGCGCTGATCGAGGCTGACATCGCGAACGGCATGGCATCGGCACAGTAGCGCGGATCGACACGCAGACAAGCACGCAGACCAACAGTCACATCGGGGAGCGAACATCATGCAAGCAAAACCAGGCCGCAAGGCCGGCCTGACAGTGTTGGCGGTATCGGCGGCACTGGCCACGTCCGCCGCCCAGGCGCAGATCTCGGACGGCGCGGTCAGGATTGGCCTGCTGACCGATATGAGCGGCGCGTTCTCGCAGTTCTCGGGACAGGGCTCGGTCGTTGCCGCTCAAATGGCGATCGACGACTGCCTGGCCAGCGAGTGCAAGGGCCTGAAGATCGAATTGCTGACGGCCGACCACCAGAACAAGACCGACATCGCGCTGGCCAAGGCGCGCGAATGGGCCGACATCAACAAGGTGGACGTCTACGCCGACATGGTGAACTCCGCCGTGGCGCTCGCCATGTCGAACCTTGCCGTGCAAAAAGGCAAGGCGGCGCTGTTCGCCGGCGGCCCGGTGCGCATCTCCAGCGAGGAATGCCAGCCCGATTACACCGTGCAATGGATGTGGGATACCTACTCGCAGACCGCCGCCGCCATCAAGGGGCTGGCCAAGCCGGGGCAAGGCTGGTACTTCATCACGGTGGACTACGCGTATGGCAACGCCGCCGTGGCCGAGGCGCGCAAGCAGCTGGAGGCCATCGGCGCACGCACCGTCGGGGAGTCCAAGCATCCGCTGAACAGCAGCGACATGTCGTCGCAAGTCATCGCCGCGCTGCAGTCGAAGGCCGATGTCGTGGCGTTCGCCAACTCGGGCGCCGATGCGGCAAACGCCATCAAGACCGCCAGCGAGTTCAAGCTCTCCGCCAAGAAGCTGCAGGCGGCATTCTTTCCCACGATCTACGAGATCAAGGGCATTGGCCTGGAGCAGGCCAAGGGACTGCGCTTTCCCGAGAGCTTCTATTGGGACATCGACGACGGCACGCGGCGCTTCAGCAAGCGTTTCATGGAGCGCTACAAGAAGGGGCCGCCCTCTCTCACCCATGCCGGGGTCTACTCCTCGGTCTATCACTACCTGAAGGCCGTGGCGGCCACGCGCTCGGACGATGCCCGCACGGTGATCAAAAAAATGCACCAGTTGCCGATCCAGGATGACGTGGTGCGCAACCCGAAGCTGCGCCCGGACGGACGCATGGTGCATGACTACTACTACTTCCGCGTCAAGACGCCGCAAGAGTCCAAGGGCGACTGGGACTTGTACGCGCTGGAGCGGACGCTGCCCGGCGACGAGGTTTTCCTGCCGGTAGCGCAAAGCCAGTGCCGTGTCTTCAAGAACCCGTCCAACTGAGGAGACGACGGATGGCGTCGCCGATGGGCCCGTCCCTGTGGTCCGAAACCGCGCCACCGGCGCCTGTCTTCCCGGCACTCACCGCGTCCACGACGGCCGATGTGCTGGTCGTCGGTGGTGGCTACACGGGATTGTCGGCCGCGTTGCATCTGGCCGAGGCTGGCACCGGCGTTTGCCTGGTCGAGGCCAACGCGCCGGGCTGGGGCGCTTCGGGGCGCAATGGGGGCCAGGTCAATCCATCGCTCAAGCACGATCCGGATGAACTGGTCAGGCAGCTCGGCGCCACGCAGGCCGAAGCGCTGATCGACGCCGTATCGGGCGCTGCCGACCTGGTCTTCAGCCTTGTCGCGCGCCACGCGATCGACTGCCATCCGGTGCGCAACGGGTGGCTGCAACTGGCGTACGCAGAGCGGGATGTTCCCGCATTGCACGCGCGGGCGCGACAGTGGCAGCGCCGAGGCGTCGCGGTCGACATGCTGGACCGCGCGGACGTGGAGCGTCGCGTAGGCACCCACGCGTTTGCGGGCGGATGGCTCGACGGGCGCGCGGGCGCCATCCAGCCGCTGGCCTATGCCCACGGCCTGGCACGTGCCGCCCGCCAGGCGGGCGCCGCGATTCATGGCAATACCCGCGTACGCTCGCTCGCCCGGCAGGGCGGAAGCTGGATCGCTACGCTGGACACGGGCGCCACAGTGCGGGCCGAGCGCGTGCTGATCGCCACCAATGGCTATTCCGACGGACTTTGGCCGGGGTTGCGCCAGACGCTGCTGACCGCGAACAGCTTCATCGTCGCCACGCGCCCGCTGCCCGGCGGCACCGCCGGGACCATCCTGCCGAAAGGCGAGACTGCATCGACCTCTCAGCGTCTGTTGCTCTACTTCCGCAAGGATCACACCGGGCGCCTGCTCATCGGCGGGCGCGGATATTTCACCGATCCCAGCCACCCCCGGGACTTCGCGCACCTGGAACGCTCCGTCGCCCTGCTCTTCCCGCAACTGGGACCGCTCGAAACCGAGTACCGCTGGGCCGGCCGCATCGCCGTGACACGCGATTTCATGCCCCATGTGCACGAGCCCGCGCCGGGCATCACGATGGCGGTGGGCTGCAACGGCCGCGGCATCGCGCTATGCACAAGCCTTGGCAAGCACCTCGCCACGCGCATGGCGGGCGGGCCGGCGCCCATCCCGTTCCCGGTCTCTCCGTTGAAGCCGATACCGTTCCACGGCCTGCAACGGCTGTACATCGCCGCCGGCGTGGCGTGGTACAGCCTGCTCGACAAGATCGCGTAGGCGTTTAGGCGAGCGCGATGGCTGGCCTACCAGTTCTCCTCGCGCGCGTTGTCGAGCAGGAAGTCGCGCAGGAGCTGCGCGCTGGGGCCGATCTTCTTCGAATGCACCAGGAAGATTTCGAGCGGCGCGGTTTCCACCTCGGGCAGTACACGTACCAGGTCGCCGGATGCGAGCAGCGACGCCGCATCGTAGGCCGGCAGCCGCGCAATGCCGTCGCCCGCCAGCACGAAGGCGAGCCGTGACGCCGCGCTGTCGGTCACGACGTCGCCCTGCACCGGGATGTCGATGTCCCGGCCATCGACGCGCACCGCCGTGCTGCGCTGACTGGGCGGATAGATGACCCAGCGATGGTGTTCCAGTTCGTCGACCGAGGCCGGTGCACGATGCGCGCGCAGGTAGGCCGGCGCCGCGCAGAGCATCGTGACTTCTCGCAGCAGGGGGCGCGCCACCAGCGACGAGTCGGCCAGGGGGCCTGCGCGCACGGCCAGTTCCACGCCGTGATGGACGATATCCACGTTCGCGTCCGACATCGCGACATGAAGACGCACGGCCGGATAGCGGCGTCGAAACGCCACCAGCGCCGGCAAGATTCGCTTGGTGCCGAAATGATGCGAACAGGTCAGCCAGACTTCGCCACGTGGCTCGGCGCGCATCAGTTCCATGCTGCGGATACCGTCCACCGCCTCGTCCAGGAGCCGCTCGCAATGCACGCGGAATGCCTGCCCGGCTGGCGTGAGGCTGAAGCTGCGCGTGCTGCGCTGTGCCAGCGGCACGCCAAGCCGGTTTTCGAGCGCCCGGATGTGATGGCTGACGACCGCCCGCGTGAGGCCCAGCGTGCGCGCGGCACCGGCAAAGCTGCCGCTGCGCACCACGGTGGCGAAGATCGCCATCGCGCGTAGTTCGTCGAGGATCGTGCTGTTCGTGTCCATCCGCCTATTGTCTTATTCGATAAGCCAATGTGTCAACACGACGATACCTACTCGGCACATCGGGAACAGCCTACAGTTCCTTCAACCCCGATCCACCGGGACGACATCAAGCCAAAAGGAGTTCATCATGACCGTCAAGCATGTACTGTTCATTTTGACAAACGCCGCCGAGATCGGACCGAACAAGCGCGCCACGGGGTATTTCTACCCCGAGGTTGCCCATCCGTACGAAGTGCTGGACCACGCCGGCATCGCCGTCGAATATGCGTCGCCGCTGGGTGGCAACCCGCCGTTTGACGGCTACGACGACACGGACCCGGCACAGCACGCCTTCAGCCAGAGCCAGGCCATCCGCCGCATGGCACATAGCCGCAAGCTGTCGGAAGTCGACGTACTCGACTACGACGCGATCTTCTTCCCCGGCGGCCTCGGCCCCATGGTCGACATCGCCAACGACCCGGACGTCAAGCGCGCCGTGCTGCGCGCCTGGAACGGGGGCAAGATCGTCGCCGCCGTGTGCCACGGCCCGGTTGCGCTGCTCGGCGTCAATCTCGACGACGGCACCCCGCTCGTCCAGGGCCGCAAGCTGACATCGTTCTCGAACGCGGAAGAAGACGGCTACGCCAAGGCCGACGTGCCATTCATGCTGGAAGACGCCCTGCGCGCGGCAGGCGCCGAGTACTCGTCGACCGACCCGTGGCAGTCCAAGCTCGTGGTCGATGGCCGCCTGATCACGGGCCAGAATCCGGCATCGGGCACCGCGGTGGGTGAAGCCATCGTCGCCGCACTGACGGAGGCCAAGTGATGAGCGCGTCAGGACAGATCGTCGTCATCGCGCGCTGGCGGATGGACGAAGCACGGGTGGCCGAAGTACTCGAACTGGTCGGTGCGCTGCGCAAGCAGTCGCTGGCCGAGCCCGGGTGCCTGGGCTACGAGGTGTTCCGCAACACGGATGAGCCGGGCTCGCTGCTGCTGCTCGAACGCTATCGCGACAACGCCGCCATCGAAGCCCATCGCCAGGCGCCGCACTACCGCGAACTGGTGGTCGAACGGATCATCCCGTTGTTGTCCGACAGGCAGGTCGAGCTGTTGCCAGCTTGAGACTTGCGGTCAGGTGGCGGCTCGCCGCGGTGCCGGCGTGTCCGCCAGGTAGATCTCGAACACCTCGACCAGATGCCGGATCCCCTGTTCGAGGTCGTCGGCGGACGACTCAGGCGCGCAAGCCGGCTGCCTGTACGTGCCCGATGCCAGCGCGTCGAGCATGCAGGCCGCTATCGCATCGTAGCGATCGGCGCGTTGCCGGGCATGGGCGTCCGGCTCGCCGGCGCGCAGCACCTCGATCACGGCGGCGGCCCCGCATACCGACCGCAGCGCCACGATCACCTCGCGAAGCTGTTCCAGCTTCACCGAGCGCCACTGCCCTTCCAGTAGCATGCGCTCGCGCGTGACTTCGAGCCGCGTGCTCGTCATGCCGGCCTCGCGCTGCAGCCGATCCAGCGAGTCATCGGCGTCACCGGCCATCCGCAGCGCCGCCGACGCAAACGCCATGTTGGCGCCGATGGCCGCCGACAGGGCTGACTTCAGGGCGTTGTTCTCCTTGTCAGGCCAAAGCAGGAAACTCGCCGCCACACCCACGCAGGCACCCACGAATTCATTGGTCAGGCGCGCCATCACCAGGCCGTTGGCGGGATGAATGAAGTCCGACAGCATCATGAACATTGGCGTCAGGAAGACCACGAACAGGCCGTAGTTCACCAGCCGCAGTGCAACGGTGATGACCGCAAGCGGCAGGATCGCCAGGATCATCGCGACCGGATCGGACAGGTGGGTCAGCAGCACGGCCGCCATCGCCCCGCCGACGAGCGTGCCGCAGGCGCGCTCCAGGATGCGCAGCCAGGTATTGGCGGAAACAGGCTGGGTCACGACAATGGCGGCGATTGCGCCCCAGTAGGCGAAGGTGACGCTGAACCACGTGCCGATCATGTAGGCCAGCACCGACGCCACCGCCACCCGCAGCGCATGGCGCCACACCAATGCATCGATCCCCATCGCACCGGCAGGCGCGGTCGATGGCGCCTGGCGGTCGGCCGCGAGTGATTGATCGCGGTCTGCCAGCCGCGCGATAGCGGTGGCGGCAAAGGCAACGGCGCGCGACGCCGGATCGTTCAAGCCGGCCGTCTTCTGCATCAACGCCATGGCCTGCGCGCGCAAGACTTCGGGCTGCGGGAGTTGTTGCTGGACCTGCCCGGTCACCGTTTGCAGCAGGCTCCGCAGTTCCGCGAGCAGGGCCTGCGAAGGCGCGTCATATCCTGAGGCACCTTCGCGCCGGCAATGTCCCATGGCGATCAGCGCCGAAAACACCCTGCCCGCAGCGTCGATGCCGCGCCCCAGCACGGGGTGGTTGCGCACGTCATGCGCCGCCAGCGCCCTGCCGCGCTCGATCGACATACGCACGCCACGCCGGTAGACCGTGTCGAACGCCGTCCAGCCTTGCGCGTCCGTCTGCATGTCGCCTTGCCGCAGCGATTCGAGAAAGCCCGCCATGTCCTCGAGCCTGCCGAAGATCGTGGCAAGCGTCAGGCATGCCGATTGGGGAAACGGCATGGGCCACAGAAACACGCAGAAGAGGATGGTCCAGGCGGATCCCAGCAGGAAGTAGCCCATGTGGGCCAGGGCACCGGCCAGTGGCTCGGGCGTTGCAATGCCGATGACAACCGCGAGCGAGGCGATCAGTCCCGCCTGCGCCGGCATTGGCCCCAGCGACGGCTTGTAGGACCGCGTCAGCCCACAGAGAAATACCAGCACGAACAGGGTGAGGATGCTGGCCGCATAGCCCCAATGGGCACCATAAACGGCCATCGGCAAGACGACGGCGCCGAGCGCGGCAAAGATGCCCATCGACTTCAGGCGCGACGACTTTGATCCCTGGGGGTCGCAAAGACAGGTCCAGAACGCAGCCACCGCGCCGAACGCGATGTCGGGACGACCGAGTAGCGCCGCCGCGCAAAGCATTGGCGCCATCGCCAGCGCCGCGTGGATGCCCTCGGTGATCGCAATGCGCTCGGGCGTGATCGCGAACACATGCCCTTCTGACCAGAGGGTGCGACGGCTGACCTGGGAGACGATCTTACCGATCATGGGCATGGCACCCCCCGATACGCTGAATACGCTGAGTTGTTGGCTTGCTGACGCTGACGACGTGCGGGGAGTTTTCCGCCTCCCCATTCTAGACAACGGCGGAGGCGCCTAAGGCTCCCTCCCCCACCCCCGGGTTTACGTTACTTGCCCCTCCCTCTCACCCCGCCTAAATTCATGGTTAATTGTTAACAATCAATTGTTGGCAAGCCTAGAAACGAGGAAAACATGCGTATTGAGCACTTTGAGACCATCGCCTGCGACGCTGGGTGGCGTAATTACTACTTTCTGAAGGTTGTGACGTCTGACGGCACGGTTGGCTGGAGCGAGTACGACGAGTCGTTTGGGCCGCCGGGGTTGACCGGTGTGATCGAGCAGCTCGGTGCGCGGTTGATCGGCAAGTCCGTGTACGACCACGAGCAAGCGTATGGCCGGCTGGCGGCGTCGTTACGGCCGGCGCCTTATGGGCTCAGTGCCGAGGCGATTGGTGCGATCGAGAATGCCTTGCTCGATGCGAAGGCCAAGTCGTTGGGGCTGCCGGTTTATCAGCTGCTGGGCGGCAAGCATCGGGATAGCGTGCCGATTTACTGGTCGCACTGCGCCACTTGGCGGATCAGCCATCCCAAGCTGTATCCGCCGGCCATTGTCGATCTGGATGGAGTGAAGAAGGCCGGTGAAGACGCACGCAAGTCGGGGATTTCGGCGCTGAAGACGAATCTGTTTGTCGATGAAAATGGCAAGCCGCGCCAGTGGATGGCCGGTTTTGGTTCGCCTTATGCGCCGTCGCTGAACGTCGACAAGGCGTTGATCCGGAATCTGCGGGCGCATCTGGAAGCGCTGCGCGACGGTGCCGGCCCGGACGTCGATATTCTCGTGGACCTGAATTTCAACGCGCGCACCGAGGGTTATCTTTCGCTGATCAATGCGATCAAGGATTTCGATCTGTTCTGGGTCGAGCTTGATATCTACAACCCGGACGCCATGGCGTATATCCGCCAGCGCAGTCACGCACCGATCGCGGCCTGCGAGACGCTGTTTGGCGTGCGCCAGTTCCTGCCTTATTTCCAGGCGCAGTCCATGGATGTGGCCATTGTCGATGCGGTGTGGAATGGCGTCTGGCAGGCGATGAAGATTGCCAACGTGGCCGATGCGTTCGACGTCAATATCGCGCCGCATAACTTCTACAGCCATCTCTCCACGATGATGAATGTGCATTTTGCGGCGGCGGTGCCGAATCTGCGCGTCATGGAAGTGGACGTGGACCGGCTGTCCTGGGACGACGAACTCTTTACCAGCACGCCGCAAATCGAACGTGGCGGGATTCTGGTGCCGGATGCCCCGGGTTGGGGTTGCGATCCCATCGAGGAAGCGCTGCGCGCCCATCCGCCGCAAGTCCGTCGCAGCCATCTGGGCCTGTAAGTCCTTCAAATCCTAAATACCGATCACTTCCCGGGAGGAGGTGGAGACCGTCGCGCGCTGGCGCGACCGACCTCCCCTCGGGAGCCGCCTATATCACCACCATTCGAATGGCTGGAGCAGGATCATGATGACAGTTTCCACCCCCGCCGCGCGGCAGCACGCGGCGCCTTCGCACACGCGTGACGAGGTGAAGCAAACCTTTGCCAAGGTCACGCTGCGCATTATTCCGTTCCTTTTCATCTGCTATGTCTTTGCCTACCTGGACCGCGTCAATATTGGCTTTGCCGCGCTGCAGATGAAGCAGGATCTGGCGTTCTCGGACGCCGTCTACGGTCTGGGGGCCGGCATTTTCTTCCTCGGCTATTTTCTGTTCGAGGTGCCCAGCAACCTGCTGCTCGAAAAGATTGGCGCGCGCAAGACGCTGATGCGGATCATGGTCGTGTGGGGATGCATTTCGGCGAGCTTCGCGTTTATCAGCACGCCCACGCAGTTCTACGTGGCCCGCTTTCTCCTGGGCGCGTTCGAGGCCGGATTCTTTCCCGGTATCGTGCTGTACCTGACGTACTGGTACCCGCCCGCCATGCGTGGAAAGATCATTACGCTCTTCATGTCCGCCATTGCGGTATCGGGTGTGATTGGCGGCCCGCTGTCCGGCTGGATCATGGTCAACATGACCGGTGCGTCGGGTCTGAATGGCTGGCAATGGCTGTTTATTATCGAGGCGGTGCCGTCGATTATTCTCGGCGTGCTGGTGATGTTTGTGCTGTCTGACAAGCCGGCAGATGCCCGCTGGCTCACGGCGCGGGAAAAAGAGATCCTGATCCATGAAGTGGGTGAAAACGGCGCGCATGGTCATGGTCATTCGTTCGCGAAAACGCTGCGCGATCCGCGACTCTATGCCATGTCGATGATTTACTTCACGATCGCCGCCGGCCTGTACATCATCAGTTTCTGGCTGCCCGAAATGGTGCGCAGCTATCACGTGACCAATCCCCTGCAGATCGGCATCCTGTCGGCGATTCCTTATGTGGTGACGTGCGTCGGCATGGTGATCGTCGGCAAGCATTCCGACAAGACCGGCGAACGCCGCTGGCACGTGGCACTGGGCATGATCGTTGCCGCGATTGGGCTGGTCACCGTAACGTTTGTCCATACCAGCCTGGTGGTCGCGCTGGTCGTGTTCTCGATTACCACGCTCGGCATCCTGACCGCCATGCCGCTGTTCTGGACGATTCCCACCTCATACTTGTCCGCGTCCGGTGCGGCCGGCGGTATTGCCGTTATCAACAGCATTGGACTGATTGGCGGTTTCGCCAGCCCGTCCGTGCTCGGCTGGGTCAAGATTACGACCGGATCCCTGAACTACGGCCTGTACACGTTTGCGATAGCGCTGGTACTGGGCGCGATTCTGCTGCTGACGGCCATGCCACAGCGATTGCTCAAGGGCGACGCTCGCGTTTAATTAAAAGGAGACATCATGCGAATTCTGGTTTTGGGCGCCGGCGCGATCGGCGGCTACTATGGCGGCCGGCTGGTTCAGCACGGCGCGGACGTCACCTTTCTCGTGCGCCCGGCGCGGCGCGCCATTCTCGAACGCGATGGCCTGAACATTCGCAGCCAATACGGCGATTTCAAGGCCACCGTGAAAACGGTCACCCAGCAGGAGCTGAACGGGCACTATGACATCGTGCTGCTGACCAGCAAGGCTTATGACCTCGATTCCGCCATCGAAGCCATTCGCCCCACGGTGGGTCCGAATACCGCCGTGCTGCCGTTGCTGAATGGCATGGCGCATATCGACAAGCTCAATGCGGAGTTTGGTGCGGAGCGCGTACTCGGCGGGCTGGCGAAAATCATCGTCGCGCTCGACAAGGAAGGCACGATTCAGCATTTGAACGACTGGTGCTATATCAAGTTCGGCGAACAGTCGGGCGTGATGAGCGACCGCGTGCTGGCCCTGCAGCGAGCATTTCCGCAAGACAGCGTCAAGGCCAGTGCCGTGCCGGACATCATGCATAACCTGTGGGAGAAGTTCGTTCATCTCTCCACGGTTGCTACGGTGACTACGCTGCTACGCGCCAGCGTCGGTGAAATTGCCACGGTGCCCGGCGGTACTGAATTCTTCTATCAGGTGCTGGCGGTTCACGCCGAGGTCGCCGCCCGTGAGGGATATCCGATGACCGACGCATTCCTGGCGGAATACCGGGCGCTGTTCGCCAACAAGGAATCGGCGTATGTCCCGTCGATCTTGCGCGACCTGGAACGCAAGTCGGCCATCGAGGGCGAGCACATTGTCGGCTACATGCTCTCGCGCATCCGGGCGCATGGCCTGGATGAAACCGTCCATCGGATTTGCTGGCTGAACCTGCAAGCCTACGATCTACGGCGGGCGACAGGAAGGCTGATTCCTCAATAAATCATGCCTTGAAAGGCACTTTTGCTCCACTCGGCCGCCTGGGATTAACTGCCCACAATTAACAATCGCCTCCGCCGGGCGGTATGATGCCAGTCATCCGCCCTTGTCTGGCAGCCCAGGCTAGCGCCTCGCACCCGCTCCACGATTGGTTCGGGTGCGTTTCCGTTTCCGGTCAAGCATCTATGAGTACTCGCATTGAAATCGACAAACGCAGCCTGGATCGGCAAGCCGCCGACTGGATTCGCGACGCCATTTTTTCTGGCGACCTCGCGCCCGGTTCCCGGCTGACCGAAATAGCGCTGGCCAAACAGATTGGCCTGTCGCGCTCCACGGTTCGCGCCGGCATGCAGCGCCTGGCCAGTGAAGGTCTTCTGATCCAGCACGCCTATACCGGATGGGAAGTCGTGTCGCTGTCGGCGGAAGACGCCTGGGAGCTTTACACGCTGCGCAGCAACCTGGAAGGCATGGCCTCAAAGCTTGCCGCCGCAAGTATCGACGACGCCGGCCGCAAGAAACTGCGCGAGGCACTGGCGGAGCTGAAATCCGCTATCGCCGATTCAGATCGCAGGCGCATCGCCGAGGCCGACCTGACTTTTCACAAGACGGTTGTCGCGCTGTCGGGCCATCGCCGGCTGATCGTCCAGTACGGATTGATCAGCGACCCGGTGATGCTCTACATCCTCATGACGACAAAACTGATGGAGTATTCCGAGGCGATATATGCCGAGCACGAGCATATGGCGTCGGCAATCCTGCAGGGGGACACGGCGGAAGCCGAAAAACTGGCCCATGACTATGCGCAGATGCATGGCGAACGCCTGGTGAACGTATTGCAGGCGCAAGGCGAGTTTCAGGAAATATGAAGCGGAACGGCGCCGATGCTTCCAGAGCATCGGCGCCGTCATTCATCAGGCGCTAGTTACCTCAGTCGCCTCAGTCGTAATACGCGGGAAGCACCTTGAGCTGTTCGGTCTGATGCTTGTCATGGTTGATGAACAGCTTCGCCTTGTAGGTGGCCATCAGTTTCCTGACTTTTTCCATCGACGCGAGCGAATCCGCTTTGCTGGTATTCAGCGACGGCACGATGCTGTGCTCGAAGTTACCTTCCAGATGCACCACGTCGCCGGACAGAATCACAAAGCCTGTGTTCTTCAGGTGAACCATCAGCGACTGGCTACCCGGCGTGTGGCCCGGCGTGGCCACCAGCGTCACGCTGCCGTCGCCGAAAACGTCGGTATCGCCCTCCACCAGCTTCAGGTCCTTCGGCTTTCCCATCAGCTTGCGCGCCAGCGCCATCAACTGGTTGACGTTTTCATTCGTCCCGTTGGGCGAATGGATCCAGTCATATTCGGCCTTCTGCATGAGAATCGTCGAGTTCGGGAACAGGCTCACATTGCCGATATGGTCGCCATGCGTGTGCGAAATGGCCACGCGGCCAACATCATCCGGCTTGAGTCCGAGTTCCGCGAGCTGGGCCGTCAGCGTCTTGTCCAGGTGATAGACGATCAGTTTCGGCAGCGTCGACCAGCCCTTGGGATCGTTGTACGCCGATTCGGGCACGCCGGTATCCCAGAGCAGCCAATCCTTGCCATGCTTGACCAGCCAGCAGGTCGACGAGAATTCGACGCTTTTGCCAACGTTCCGGCCCGGCGTCCAGACCGACTCGTCATTGGCCAGGGATCGGCCGCAGTCCACGCGGTACAGCCTGTCGGCCACGCCGGCCCGGGTTGCGTCCGGTAGTGCGGACGCCGCGTGCGCAACCGGGGCGCCTTCCAGCATGAACAGCAACGACATCACCGCGGATGCCACCGCCACTTTTGTTTGCCTCAGCATTACCAATTCTCCTGGTGAAGATAATCGAGTGGGTGATCAGGGCGCACGCAGCACCAGCGGCTTGTTCTTCTCGACAATATAGTGAGCAATTGCCTTGAACCGCGTGGTGCCGGTATTGCAGACGTTATGCATTTCTTCCTGCCCGAACTGCAGTGGATGTCCCGCCACAAGAATCTGGTCAGGCTTGTGGTCGAACTTCGCCACCGCCGCGCCTTCGAGCACATAGGCACTTTCAATCCCTGGATGCGCATGCCGGGTCGTGCACTGACCGGGTTCGAGTTCAGCAATCACGCTGACCGTCTCGTACCCTGGCGGAAAATCGATGGTCTGCAGCGCCGTTCGTTTCTGGGCAAACGCGTTGCTACCTGCGCCCAGCAGAACGGCCGCGGCCGCGACAACGGCCAGGGATCGGCTTGGATATTTCATGGTGTCTTCTCCAGATAAATAGTTGTTATTGCGGTACTTCAGGGGGATTAACTGCCCCGTGCGCGTTGAACGCGAAAATTCACGAGCGCACAGGCCAGCAGGAAAACGGCGGTAATGACAAAGACCGGGCGCAGCCCGATGTAGGTGGCCACGGAACTGCCCAGAAACGGGCCGACGACCTGGCCCGAGAATTGCGCCGATTGCAGGTAGCCGAGCGTCTTGCCGGAACGGTTTTCCGGCACCGACTGCCGCACCAGCTTGGCGATGGACGGTAGGAGCCCCGCGATGGTCATGCCCATCACGCCACGCAGCACCGCCAGTTGCCACCATTCGGTGACAAACGCCTGCGGCACCATCACCAGCGCGGTAGCCACCAGGCATCCGACAATGACGTTCCAGCTACCAATCCGGTCCGCCAGCGCGCCCAGGCGCGGCGCCGTCAGCATGCTGCCGAAGGCCGAGGCCGCCATCACCACGCCGGCCATGCGGGCCTGGCTGGCGGTCGGCACACCGAGTTGGCCGATGTAGACCGTGATGATCGGCTCGATGGACATGTTGGCCACCAGCACCATCATTGCGGTGAACAGCAGTGCGACGATGACCGGCCACGGCGCCCCGCCCGCGCCTTCGGCGCTTGCGTGTACAGGCACCTTCGTATCGACGTCGCGCTGGAAATCCTCGCGAATCAACGTAACGGTGGCGATCGCGGCGGCTGCAATCAGCGCACCGCCGACGAAAAACGTGCCCCGGATGCCGAACAGGTCGGGCAGAAATCCACCCACCAGCGGGCCAACCAGGTTCCCGGAGAGCGCCCCGGTGGACAACAGACCCAGCGCCCAACCGGCTTTCTCGCGCGGCGCCTGCGTGCCGACCAGCACGATGGACGCCGACGCATAGCCGCCGATCAAGCCGGCAACCAGCCGCAATGCCACCAACTGGTTCACATCCTGCGCGAGGCCGATCAACGACATCACCACCGCCATGCCGATGGCGGCGCGGATCAGCATGGGCCTGCGGCCATAGCGGTCGGCAAGGCGCCCCCACAGCGGCGCGGTAACCGCCGTGCCGAAGAACGTCGCGCCAAAGGCGGCGGCAGACCACTGGACAATCGCCTGCTGCGACGTCACCCCAAGCTGCTCGACGTAGAGCGGCAGGAACGGCAGCAGCATGCTCAGGCTCACGGCCGTCGTGAAGGAGCCCACCACACACACCATCAGGTTCTTGCGCCAATAGCTGACGTTGCGCTGCGCATATCCCGGGATCACAGCGGTTCCGGCGTCCGCCGCCGTAAGCGGCGCACCGCCTGCAGATACCGGGTTGTTCATCGTTCTCATGGCCATGCGCCCATCGCTATTGCAGATGACTGAAGGCTATGTGCAATAGCGAATCCCGAGAACTGAAATATCGAGATATGACCTATCTTGGATTTAGATAGGTAAGCGCGTTCTTCGCCGAGGGGCTACAGTTGCGCATGAGCATTGCATGGCAGATGGAGGCTCGGTTCACATGGAACTGGCAGATTTGAAGACTTTCGAGGCGGTGGCGCGGCTGGGCAGCATGAACCGCGCCGCCACCGAACTGCACACGGTGCAGTCGAACATCACCGCGCGCATCCGGGGGCTGGAAGAGGAATTGGGGACGCAGCTATTCGAGCGTCATGCGCGAGGCGTGCGTCCTACCCCTGCGGGCCAGCGCATCCTGCCCTTCGTGGCCCGCATCGGCAAGCTGATGGCCGAGGCGCGCGCGGCGGCCCAGGACGATGGGGTGCCCAGCGGCGCACTGACGTTAGGTGCACTGGAGACGGCCACGGCATTGCGGCTGTCTCCGCTGCTGACGGGGTTCGCGCGTGCCTATCCCGATGTGCGGATGGCCGTGACGGCCGGCAGCACGGCCAGCCTGGTGCGTGATGTGGTGGCGTCGCGCTTCGACGGCGCTTTCGTGGCCGGCCCGGTCTCGCATCCCGACCTGAATCAGGAGCGGATATTCACGGAGCAACTGGTGCTGGCCACCAGCCCCGGGATTCGCTCGCTCAACGAGCTGGCCCACGTCTCCGATCTGCGCATCGTGGTGTTCCAGTCCGGCTGCTCGTACCGCCAGCGGCTGGAATCGTTTCTCGCCACGAAGGGCATCGTGGTGGCCAAGCCGCTCGAATTCGGCTCGCTCGATGCCATCGTCAGTTGCGTATCGGCCGGCGTCGGCATCACGCTGCTTCCGCGCGGCGTGCTGGCACCGTTTGCCGAAGCCGGGCGTATCGCCATCCATGCGATGCCGCGCAGCCAGGCCCAGGTCGACACCCTGTTCATCCACCGCAAGGACGCCTACCTGTCCAGCGCGATGCGGGCGTTTCTGGCCATGGCCCGCGCCAGCGGCAAGAACACCGGCCCACGCGCGGACCCCGGCATCTAACAACGCACCGGGGCCGCCGGCGCCCTACTTGCCCGTGAACTTCGCGGGCCGGCGTTCGAGGAAATGCGCAACGCCTTCGGTGAAATCCTCGCTCTGGATGCTCTCGAACATTTCGGCGTTGGCTTGCTGGGTGGCTTCGGCCAACGACTGGAACGGCTGCTCCCAGAGCTGACGCTTGATCACGCCAATGGAACGCGGCGAGACGTTTTCGGCCAGATCCTCGGCATAGGCCAGCGTCTGGGCCATCAGGTCGTCGGCGGCGTACACGCGATCCACCAGCCCCGTGCGCAGCGCCTCGTCCGCCAGCACCTTGCGCGCCGAGTACAGCAGATCCGCAGCATGGCCCGGCCCCACCACGCGCGGCAGCATCCACGAGATGCCATGCTCGGCAATCAGGCCGCGCCGCGCAAAGGCCGTGCTGAAGGCGGCCCGTTCGCTGGCAAAGCGCATATCGCTGTACAGCGCGAACACCAGCCCCAGGCCCGCCGCCGCGCCGTTGATGGCCGCGATCACCGGCTTGCGCATCGCCGGAAAGTATCCGTAGCGGGTCTGGTAGTCGGCGCGCCGGTTCATGTCGTACGGCCGCATCCACTGGGCCGCGCGGATATCGCCGGGCGGCAGTATTTCCAGCTCGTTGATGTCCATGCCGGCACAGAAGCCTTTGCCGGCGCCGGTCAACACCACCACGCGAACGGTGTCGTCGCGGTCCACCGCGTCCATGGCGTCGCGCAACTCGGCCTCCATGACCTTGGTCAGCGCGTTGAGCTTGTCCGGCCGGTTCATGGTCACGATGGCGACGTGCGCGTTCTGGCCCGAGCGGGTCACTGAAATCTGCTGGTACATATTGGAAATCCTGATATCGAATTGGCCGAAGTCGGACTTAGCGGGGAAGCTGGACGGCGCGCGGTTCCAGAAACTCTTCCAGCCCGTGGATACCGCCCTCGCGGCCAACGCCCGACATGCCGAAGCCACCGAACGGCGCCGCCGCGTTGAACCGGGCGCCATTGACATCGACCTGCCCGGCGCGCAACGCATTGGCCACGGCTTCGCCAGCCGCGTCATCGGCGGCCCACACCGCTGCGGCCAGACCGTAGCGCGTGCCGTTAGCCAGTGCGATGGCCTCTTCGACCGTGTCGTAGCAGAGCGCCGCCAGCACCGGCCCGAAGATTTCCTCTTGCGCCAGCCGGCTGTCCGGCGCCACGTTCCCGTAAATCGTGGGCGCGACAAAATGGCCGCGGGCCGGCACCAGCGCGTCGGGGCCGCCGGCAATCCGGTCAAAGCCCGCCTGCTCGGCATCAGCGATATGCGCCAGTACGCGCTCGCGCTGCAGCGCCGACAGCAACGGCCCGATTCGCGTGGCCGCGTCGGCCGGGTCGCCCATGACCATGCCTGCGGCGGCCTCCGCCAGCAAGGCGCGACAAGCCGGATAGTCTTGGCGCGGCACGATCAGCCGCGTGATGGCGCTGCAAGTCTGCCCCGAGTTGAGAAAGCACGACGCCACCGTGGCCTTGATGGCACGGGCGAGATCGGCACCGGGCAGCACCACCGCCGCAGACTTGCCGCCCAGTTCCATCGACACACGCTTCATGTCGCCCGCCGCCTGCGCCGCCACCTTGCGGCCGACCGCCGTCGATCCGGTAAACGACACCATCTGCACGTCAGGATGCGTGGCCAGCGCCTGGCCCACCTCGGCATCGCCTTGCACGATGTTCAGCACGCCGGGCGGCAAGCCGGCCTGCTCGCAGGCGGCCATCAGGCAGGCCGATGCGGCGGGCGCCAGTTCCGACGGCTTCAGCACCACGGTGCAGCCGGCAAGCAATGCCGGCGCCAGCTTGCCCGTGATCTGATGCAGCGGATAGTTCCACGGTGTGATGGCCGCGACCACGCCCACCGGCACCAGCGTGATGCGCGAATTGCCGGCCTCGCTGACGAACGGGAAGGTCTCGGCCAGCGCCGCCGTGGCGCGCCAGGCGGCCACCGGCGCATCCACCTGAATGCGTTGCGACAGCTTCAGCGGCATGCCGACTTCACGCGAGATGTCGCGCGCCAGGTCTTGCCCCATGCCTTCCAGCGCGTCGGCCATGGCACGCAGCAGCGCCGCCCGGGCGTCCACGCCAATCCGTTGCCAGCCCGGCAGCGCCAGCCGTGCGACCGCAACGGCGTCTTCAACGTCTGCCGCGTTGCCCAGATGGACATCGCCGCGCGGCGCCTCGGTGGCGGCATCAAGAATCCGCACGGTGCGGCCGTCGGACACCCGTCGTCGCGTGCCGTTGATAAGGTGCTCGTTCCACTGGATCATTGCGACTCCCTTGCATTCCGTTTGCTGAGAAATTCGGCCATCACGCGTTGTGGCTCGCCGTCGGCATAGCATTCGAGCTGCGCCCGGATGCCGGCCACGCAGGCATCGTCGAACCCGGGCTGGGTCATGGCCCGCAGCCGCTGCTTCGACAGCCTGACCGACGTGGGTGGCAGGACGGCCAGCGACCGGGCACGCGCCAGCGCCGCGTCCATCAGTTCCAGCTCGCCATGCAAGGCGGTCACCAGGCCGATCTCGTAGGCCCGCTGTCCCGACACCAGTTCGCCCGACAGCGACATCTGCACGTTGTGGGTATGCCCGACATGCAGCGTCATCAGGTACGACCCGACGATGCTGGCCAGGCCGGCCTTGACCTCGGGCTGGCCCCAGCGGCTGTCCGCCGTGGTCAGGCGCCAGTCGGCGCACAGCGCGAGCTGGAATCCCGCGCCAGCCGCCACGCCGCGCACGGCGGCCACGCAGGGCTTGTCCAGGTCACGCACGGCCTGGTACATGGCGCGCTGGCGGTTCAGCCACGGCACGATCTGCTGCCACGTCACCGCTGCCGCTTCGTCCAGGTCCTGCCCGGCACAGAAGGCGCGCTCGCCGGCGCCGGCCAGCACCACGGCGCGCACGGCGGGATCGGCGTTGAGCCTGGCCAGCGCGTCGATCAATGCGCCGCGCTGCGCGTCGTTGACGGCGTTCATCCGCTCGGGACGATTCAGCGTGACGAGGGCGACGCCGCCATCGCGTTCCACGAGTACGGGTTCCATGTCAGGCTCCTTGCAGTTCCACTACGGCGTCCACGGCCAGCACGCCGTCGCCGGCCGCCATCACCATCAGCGGGTTGATATCAACCGATGTCACCGCATCGCGATGACGTAGCGCCCAGTTGCCGAGCGCCACGGCCGACGCCGCCAGCGCGTCCAGATCAAGCGCCGGGATGTCGCGATAGCCGTCGAACAGCGGCGCCAGCCGCAGCCGCGCGCAGGCCGCTTTCACGTCGGCCACGTCGAACGGCGCCAGCAGCGTCACCACGTCCTTGCGCAACTCCAGCAGCGTGCCGCCCTCGCCGATCATCACCAGCGGGCCAAACACTGGGTCGACCGACACGCCCAGCGCGAACTCATGGCGCCCCTTGACCATCGCCGCCACGATCACGCGCGGATTGGCGACACCCAGGCTGCGTAGCGTGTCCAGGCAAGCCTCCGCTGCCTGAGCCACGCTGGCAGCGTCGGTCAGCCGCAGATGCACCAACCCGTGCTCGCTCTTGTGCGGCACCTCCGCCGCGCAGCCCTTGACCACCACGGCGCCCCCGCCCAGCGCGGCAAACGCGGCCACGGCTTCTTCGGCATTGGCGCAGAAGCGGTACGGCACCACGGGCACGCCGGCCTCGGCCAGCAGCGACAGGCTGCGGGCCTCGTCCTGCAGGCCGGTGCCGTTCAGAGATTCGGGCGATAGCGGATGAGGTTCCGGAAAGCCCGCCGACGCGAGCAGCCGTGCATGGCCCGCGTACTGAGCCAAAGCCGCCACTGCATCGGCCTCGGTCACGAACGTCGGCACGCCATGGCGCACGAACACGTCGCGCACGCTCTGCTGGGGCGCGCTGGCCACCAGCGGCTTGCCGAGCCGGCTGCTGAACGCGGCGGCATCACTGGCCAGCGCTTCGACGTCGTAGCCGGGGCCGGCCACCGGAATGCCGACCATGATCATGTCGGCCTGCGGATCGGCGCCCAGCGTGTCCAGCACGCGCGGGAACATGTCGCCCTTGCCCAGCAGCGCGGCGGTCATGTCGAGCGGATTGTTGGCGGTGCCGAACTCGGGAAGGATCGTGCCCAGACGGTCCAGCGTGGACGGCTGCAACACCGTCAGCGGCAACGCATGGCGTTCGGCCAGATCGGCGGCCATGACCCCGACGGCGCCGCTGTGGCTCATCACCACGGTGCGGCCCTGCCCCGGCGCGCGGCCCTGCAGGTACAGCGGCACGGCGCGTACCAGTTCGCCGATATCGCCGGCACGCCAGATGCCGTGGCGGGCCAGGAAGGCGTCGATGGCCGCATCGTTGCCGACCAGCGCACCGGTGTGCGACGCCGCCGCGCGGGCGCCATGCTGGCTGCTACCGGCCTTGATGGCGACGATGCTGGCGCCGCGCTCACGGGCCACGGCGGCGGCCCGTGCCAGCGCGGCCGGGTCGGTGATCGATTCCAGGTACACCAGGATGAGCCGGATGTCCGGATCGGCGGCCACGGCGGCCGTCATGGCGCAGGCATCCAGGTCAGCGTCATTGCCGGTGGCCACCAGGTAGCGCACGCCCAGCCCGGCCTGGCGCAGCAGCGCATACGGCATCACGCTGGCCGCGCCGCTCTGGCTGATGATCGCGATCGGGCCATCCTGAGGCGCCACTTCCATGAACATCGTCGAGAAGTTCAGCACCGCGCCGCTGGCAAAGCTGGCCGTGCCCTGCGCGTTCGGACCCACCAGGCGCATGCCGCCGGCATTTGCCGCATCCACCAGTTGCTGCTGGCGCTGCCGGCCGGCCTCGCCGGTTTCGGCAAACCCGGACGCCATGATCACTGCCGCCTTCACGCCGGCCTGGGCGCACTGCCGCACCTGTTCCAGCGTGGCGTCGCCCGATACCGCGATGACCACGGCATCCGGCGTCGTGCCGATGTCCTGCAGCGTCGGATAGGCGCGATAGCCCTGAATCGTCGTGCGCCCGGGGTTCACAGGAAACACCTGGCCCGTGTAGCCGAAGTGGCGCATGTAGTGGATGGGCCGGCCGCCGACCTTGTTGGGGTTGTCCGACGCGCCAATCACGGCCACCGAGGCCGGCGCGAACAGGGCGTTGAAGATCTCAGTCAAGGGTAGCTCCCGAAGCCTTCACCACGGGCGCCCACTTGGTGGCGTCGTGCTGGATGCGTTTGGCGAAATCGGCGGGCGTGCCGGGCATCGAGCTGGCGCCCAGCGCGGCCAGTTGCTTCTTGACGTCGGCCTGGGCGAGCGTCTTCTGCAGCTCGGCGTTGAGCCGCTGCACCACGTCGGGCGGGGTGCCCTTGGGGGCCGACAGGCCGAACCAGATCGTGACATCAAAGCCGGGCAGCCCGGAGTCCGCAATGGTGGGCACCTTCGGCAACGCTTCGGACCGCGTGGGGCCGGTAACGCCCAGCGCCTTCACCTTGCCCGTGCCGATGTACTGCACCTGGCTCGACACCGTGTCGAACATCATCGAGATACGGCCGCCCAGCAGATCGGTGAACGCCGCCGCCGAGCCCTTGTACGGCACGTGCACGATGTCGATCCCGGCCATCGACTTGAACAGTTCGCCCGACAGGTGGTTCGAGCTGCCGTTGCCGGCCGAGCCGAACGTCAGCGTGCCGGGCTTCTGTTTGGCCAGGTCGACCAGTTCCTTGACATTGCCGACCGGCAGGCTGTTCGGCACCACCAGCACGTTGGTGGTCGACGCCACCGCACCCACGGCATCGAACCCCTTGAGCGGATCGACCTTCATCGATCGATAGAGCGACGGATTGATCGCCATGGTGCCCGTGGTGGAGAAGAACAGCGTGTAGCCGTCGGGCGCTGCGGTGGCCGCCGCCTCGGTGGCGATGGTGCCACCCGCCCCGCCGCGGTTGTCCACGATCACGGGTTGCCCAAGCTGCTGCGACAGGTGCTGGC
This sequence comes from Cupriavidus pauculus, assembly GCF_022179805.1. GTDB lineage: Bacteria > Pseudomonadota > Gammaproteobacteria > Burkholderiales > Burkholderiaceae > Cupriavidus > Cupriavidus pauculus_E. Next base: position 68,975 of record NZ_BPUO01000010.1, read on the forward strand.
CGATCAGGCGCGCCATGGCGTCGGTGGGGCCGCCAGCCGGAAATGGCACGATCAGGCGGATCGGCTTGGCCGGATAGCCGGCGGTGGCGCTAGCAACACCGCATAGCGCCAGGGGCGCCGCGGCCATCATCAGGATGGACAGGGACTGGCGCAGGCCGCGCCCTATCGTCGAAAAGCTTCGCATGTTGTCTCCATATCGTTTGGCAACCCTTCTCTGCCTGGAAGGATGTTCGAAGTGTATGGAGACTTCAGTTATTGCAAAAGAGTATATTCTTAGATACCTGATATCTAATTTATGGATATCGTCCTTGTCTTCCTGCTCACATCGCCAAAAGTGAACATCAAACAACTCGAGACGGTGGCCCTGGTGGCCGAACTCGGCTCGCTGTCGCGGGCGGCGCGCGCCATGGGCACGGCGCAGTCGCTGGTCAGCCGTGCCATCGCCCAGATCGAGTCGGATTGGGGTGATCGGCTGTTCGAGCGCACGGGGCGCGGCGTGGTGCTGTCGGAATTCGGCAAGCGGATCTTTCCGGAGATTGAATTACTGCTGGCCCAGTCGTCACGTCTGCATGACGAAGTGCGCAATGCGGCCGGTGTGCCGGCGGGCCTGGTCAGGATCGGCGTACTGCCGTCCATGACGCGCCGCCTGATTCCCGCCCTGTTCGCCGATCTGCGCGATACCGCGCCAGGCGTGCGGCTGCGGGTGGTGGAGGGTTTCAGCGGCCAGCTCGACGAACAACTAGATTCCGGCCACCTGGACCTGGCGGTGATCAACCGTTATGGGCCAAGCCCGCGCCAGAATGAGGATGTGCTGGCTACCGTGGCGAACTACCTGGTGAGCACGCCAGACCACCCCCTGACGGCTGAGCCCACCGTCGATTTCGCCCGTCTGGGCGGGATCCCGCTGGTCTTGCCCCCGGCACCCAATGGACTGCGCCAGATCCTGGACCAGCACGCACGGCAACAGGGCGTGGCACTAGATGTGGCACTGGAGGTCGAATCACTGAACGCCATGAAGGAAGTGGCCCTGGCGGGACACGCATTGACGATCCTGCCGCAACTGGCCGTGGACGACGAGGTGGGCGCTGGACGCCTGACGGCCGCCGAAATCGTCAAACCGCAGTTGCCGAGGTCGATCAGCCTCGGGCTCACGCAGCATCACCCGCTCTCGCGCGCGGCAAGGGTGGTACTGTCACGGCTGCACGACCTTGTTCCCCATGTGACGAGCCGTGATTGGACCGGCAAGGCCGGGTAAACATATGCCGCGCCAACCTCAACCCACGCAGGGTCAGACCATATTGCGTCGCACCACTACATCGCGTATCATGCGCGGTCCCCCATTTTGCGCACACCGGATTCTGCGGAAGGTATTCCGGTCTCGAAAGTCCGTGCGCCATTCCACGATTTCGTTCGCACCCCGCAGGCTTGACCAGAAGTCATGGCCGCGACAATCGTTGGCCTACGGGCCAGGAGCATGTATTGACTAATCCGGTTCGCGATGAAGCAACATCCCGCATGACCTCCGTTACTTTGAAGTCCAGCCGCCGCAAGCCAGCAAGCAAATCCTCCACGGCCTCGGCACCGTTGGATAACGCGTCGTCGGCACGCCAGGACGAGGAACGCCAGCGGCAAATGCGCGCGCTGATCGCGCTCGGCCGCGAGCGCGGCTACCTGACGCACGCAGACCTTAACGATCACCTGCCCGACAATGTGACGCAGACGGCGGCGATGGAAACCATCGTCAGCACGTTCAGCGACATGGGCGTGTCCGTGTACGAGCAGGCACCCGATGCCGAGACGCTGCTGCTGAGCGACAACGCTCCCGCCGCCTCGTCAGACGACCAGGCCGACGAGGAAGCGGAAGCTGCCCTGTCGACCGTCGATTCGGAATTCGGACGCACGACCGACCCGGTCCGGCTCTATATGCGCGAAATGGGCGCAAACGAGCTGCTGACCCGCGCCGGCGAAATCGAAATCGCCAAGCGCATCGAAGGCGGCCTGCAGGACATGATCCAGGCCATCGCCGCCTGCCCGTCGGTTGTGTCGGTGATTCTGGCCGACGTGGACCGCATCGTTGCCGGCGACCTGCGTATCGATGAACTGGTCGATGGCATCAGCGACGACTCGGAGGAAGCCGAAATGGCGTCCGATTCCGACGACACGCCGGTGGAAGCCGACGCGTCCGATGACTCGGACGACGAGTCGGACGACGACGAGGACGATGGCGACATCGGCGATTCCGACAAGGCCAACGCTGCCCGCCTGGAACAACTGACCACCGACAGCCTCGCGATCTTCGCGCGCGTGCGTGCGCTGTTCGACCAGCTGCCCGATGGCCCGGTGACCGGCAAGACCCGTTCGGCCGCCATTGCGCAGCTGCGCGTGGAAATCCAGCGAGAACTCGCGCCCATCCGCTTCACGGCCAAGATGATCGACCGCCTGTGCGCCAGCGTGCGCGAACAGGTGGAAGACGTGCGTGTGGTGGAACGTGCCATCCTGGAGATCGCCGTCGAACGCTGCTCCATGCCGCGCGAGGCGTTTATCGAGTCGTTCCCGGGTCATGAAACCGACCTCGAATGGACCGAGCGCACGGCGGCGACGTCGCGCCAGTTTGGTCCGGCGCTGCTGCGTCACCTGCCGGCCATCCAGGCCAGCCAGCAAAAGCTGATCGACATCGAGGCAAAGGTCGCCCTGCCGCTGCAGCAGCTCAAGCAGATCAACCGCCAGATGAGCGCGGCCGAGCTGAAGATGCGCCAGGCCAAGCGCGAAATGATCGAGGCCAACCTGCGCCTGGTCATCTCCATCGCCAAGAAGTACGTCAACCGTGGCATGCAGTTCCTGGACCTCATCCAGGAAGGCAACATCGGCCTGATGAAGGCGGTGGACAAGTTCGAGTACCGTCGCGGCTGGAAATTCTCGACCTATGCCACGTGGTGGGTCCGCCAGGCCGTCACGCGCGCGCTGGCCGACCAGGCCCGCACGATCCGCGTGCCGGTGCACATGATCGAGACGATCAACAAGCTGAACCGCATCTCGCGCGAAATCCTGCAGCAGACGGGTCAGGAAGCCCATCCTGCCGTGCTGGCGGAGCGCATGGAGATGTCCGAGGACAAGGTGCGTGGCATCCTCAAGATCGCGCGTCAGCCGGTCTCGCTGGAAACCCCGGTGGGTGATGATGCCGATGCGACGCTCGGCGACATGATCGAAGATGTGTCCGCAAGCTCGCCGGCCGAGGCCGCGATTCATGCGAATCTGCGTGTCATGCTGGACGAGGCACTCGACGGGCTGGCGCCGCGTGAAGCCAAGGTACTGCGGATGCGTTTCGGGATCGACACGACCTCCGAGCACACCCTGGAAGAAGTCGGCAAGCAGTTCGATGTGACCCGCGAGCGGATTCGTCAGATCGAAAGCAAGGCGATGCGCAAGCTGCGGCACCCCAGCCGGGCTGACAAGCTGAAGCTGTTCCTGGAACGCTAAAGCAATAGCGCGAATGCAAAAGCGGCGCACTCCTCACGGGGTGCGCCGCTTTTTTTGGGTAAAACTTACAGCGGCTTGATCGTGCCGGCTTGCTTACCCTTCGGGCCTTGCTTCACTTCGAAGCTGACCTTCTGGCCTTCTTGCAGCGACTTGAAGCCGTTGCCTTGCACTTCCGAGAAGTGCGCGAACAGGTCCTCGCCGCCGTCATCCGGCGTGATGAACCCAAAGCCCTTTGCATCGTTGAACCACTTGACGGTACCTGTTGCCATGTTCTGAATATTCCAAAAAAGTAGATAAAGCCGCTGGCCTGCGCCGAGCGTGCGAACTGGTTGTATCACAGTTAAAGCGTTGCCGACAATCCGGGTTGCACATAAAGATGCGTGTGAAACCGGAAACTTCACGGATCGTACCGGGCAACATGGGGTTTACATCCCCCTCCTCGATCGCTCTTTCCCCCTTACATCGTCCGTCTGGCCGCCCCATTCAACGACCGGCGGCGCAGGTTTGCCGATATGGCTGGCACCGCCGGCGCGGCCGGCAACGGTGTCCCAACCCCTGCTCCCCGGCGCCTGCGGCCGGCAGCGGCCATCGGTTGCGGCATGGCCATCGCCTGCAGCGCTTCCGTCACCTTGGCGCAATACTCGGGCGCCAGCCGCTCGTAGCCGTCATCGGTGGGATGGATCTCGTTGACCCAATCGCCATCGCGGCCTGTAGCGTCGGCTGCCGCGTCCTGCAGCAGGTTGCGCAGGTCTGCCAGGAAAACGTGCGGATAGCGCCCGCAGAGCTTCTGCAGCAGCCCGAACAGACGGTCGATCAGGTGAACGGCCAGCGCATGCCACGTGCCGTCCGCTTCGGGAATGGCATAGGTTTGCAGCGCGCTGGCCAGCCACGGCCCCGCCAACCAGTGCCCTGGCACGCCACCGGTACCGGCCAGCCGGGGCTGGACGCGGCAATAGCTGTGGATCACCAGCGGCGCAAAGCGCGACTTGCCGTCGTTGGCATCGCGCCACCCGACCAGCACGTCGAACACGCCATCCAGGTAGGTTTCAAACGTCAGCCAGCCCTCATCCGACACAAAGCGCGACACATCCGCCTGGGCACCCCATTCGTCGGGCAGCAGCAACAAACGCTTCTTGGGCTCGACGCGCTGGCCGTCGTCGCCGTTCGGCGGCGTGTTCAGCGCACGAATCAAGTCGTTGCCGCCCAGCGAGAGCAGCACGGCATCCCACCGCTCGCACAGCCTGCCGTGCAACGCGGCCTCGAAGGCGGGGTTGAACACCCATTGCGACGTGGGGGCGACGTTGACGACCTGCGCCAGTTCGGCGCCGGGCTGCGCGAAGTTCACAGCGCACGACGAGAACTCGAACGCCATGTGTCGCGGCATGTTCGTGGTCAGCGCGGCCGGCGGCAAGGCGCCGATCGAGAACCATGAATCGCCCTGAATCAGAAACTTGCGGAAGAAATCGATGCTCGGGTCCGGAAAGGCCCTGGCCCATTCGGTGGGCGTGAAGACGCGAAGTGACGGCATGGCGCTCCCCTTGCTGACGCACAGTCCTGCAGGTCGGCGTGAGCGGGTCTGACGCACCGGGCGATGGTTGCCCCTCAGCCTGAGCGCCAGCATAGGTCGGCATCGGTGAAAGTAAAGCCGCGAAACCGTTGCAAAAGCCCAAATCGCTACGTTTGGATATTTTTTGCGCTACTCATACTTCTGGATGAGACAAGACACTGGCAAACGTTTCCTATGCTGGTGACAATCCCGATCCCTGTACGCATGAATCGTGGTGCGCACCCCCGCGCACCATGAGCGCGATCCACATCAGTGCACGGTCTCGCCGCGAATCAGCAATACCGGCCTGGCCGACTTGGCGATCACCCCCTCCGACACACTGCCCATGATCACGCGACGCACGCCGCGCCGGCCATGGGTGCCCATGATGATCAGATCGGCCGGCCATTGGTCCGCGTGACTGACGATGGTGCCGGAGATGTTGCCGGGAGATATTGGCCGCTCGGCGAGTTCAGTCAGGCACCGCACGCCAGCGTTCTCGAACCCGCGCGCGGCGGTGGCCAGCGCCTTCTGTCCCACGCTGATCATGCCGCTGATGATCTGCTGCGGATCGATATAGGCGGATTCGAAGAACAGCTCGCTGTCGTCAACCACGAACAGCACCTTGACCTCGGCCCCAAGATGCTTGGACAAGCCCACGGCCTGCGCGATTGCCAGCTCTGAAGACGGCCCGCCATCCACCGCCACAAGAATCCGTTCGTACATTGATCTACCTCCCCATGACGTTGCCGTTGTTGAAAGCATAGTGGGCGGCGAGACTGGCCGATTGACATGAATCAATGTCTGCCGCAATCGTAGAAACTTTGTTTTCAGATGTACAAAGGGATGGATGCGTCACGATGTTCGGATACGATAGCCCTCACGGACAAACGCTATCGCACCCACATACCGATGACTGTTGCCTTTGCCGCAAACCTTGCATTTCAGACAAATCCCGATACCCGGGTATCGCCGCTACGCCGCGTGCTCGCTTGCGCGGGCGCGGCCTGGCTGCTCTGCAGTGCCGGTGGCGCGTGGGCGCAGCAGCCCTTGCTGTGGTTTGCGGACGGCAAGCCTTCGCAGGCGGCCCAGGCCGCGATCAAGACGCTGAACGATGCGACCGCCGATGGCCTGGATCCGCATGACTACGACGCCGAGGGTTTGAAGCGAACGTTTGCGCAGTGGGTCGACACCCCTGGCGCCTCTGCGGATGCCACGCAGCGCTTCGACGGCGCGCTCACTGGCGCCATGACGCGTTATCTGGCCGATCTGCACCGGGGGCGTGTCGATCCGCGCAAGGTCCACGCGAATTTCTCGGCCAGCAATCTTCCTCCGTTCGATCCCGAGAGCTACCTGCGCAATGCGATGGCCGCCAACCGGCTGTCCGATGCCCTGCGCGAAGCGGCGCCGTCGTTTCCGCTGTACGGCACGCTGCGCGATGCGCTGGTTAAGTACCGCAAGCTCGCGGCCGAACCGTACTGGAAGCAGCCGTTGCCGGCCCTCCCGGGCGGCAAGCTCACGCCGGGCCAGACCTACGGCGACGTGCCGCAGCTCGCGCAGCGCCTGGAAGCGCTGGGCGACCTGCCGGCGGGCACGGCGGTGCCACAGCGCTACGAGGGCGCGCTCGTCGATGCCGTCAAGGCGTTCCAGAAGCGTCATGCGCTCGACGCAGACGGCGTGATCGGTGCCGGCACGCTCGCGCAGCTCAACGTCACGCCGGCCGCCCGGGTCGACCAGATCGTGCTGACGATGGAACGCCTGCGCTGGACGCCGCTGGCCGAGGGGCCGCGCATGATCGTCGTCAACGTGCCGGAGTTCGTGCTGCGCGCCTATGACTACCAGGAAGGCAAGCTCGACATCCAGCTCGAGATGAAGGTGATCGTGGGCAAGGCGCTGGATACCCGCACGCCGCTGTTCAAGGAGGACATGCGCTACATCGAGTTCAGCCCGTACTGGAACGTGCCGTCGTCGATCGCCCGCAAGGAGGTCATTCCGAAAGCGCAGCGCGATCCGGGCTACTTCACACGGCAGGGCTTCGAGTTCGTCACCGGCACGCAGGCCAACGGCACGCTGAGCCAGGCCAATATCGACGCAGTGCTTAATGGCCAGTCGCGTATCCGCCAGCGTCCCGGCCCGCTCAACGCACTGGGCGACATCAAGTTCATCTTCCCGAACAACCAGGCCATCTACCTGCACCACACGCCGTCGCCGCAACTGTTCAACCGGGGCCGGCGAGATTTCAGCCATGGCTGTATCCGCGTGGAAGCGCCGGTGGCCCTTGCCCAGTTCGCGCTTCAGGGCATGCCCGAATGGACCGAGCCGCGCATTCGTGAGGCAATGTCGTCAGGCAAATCGAAGACGGTCGCGCTGCAGCAGCCGATTCCGGTGGTGCTGGCCTACGGCACCGCCGTCGCGCGCGCCGATGGCCGGGTATACTTCGTGCCTGATATTTACGGACAGGACAAATTACTGGACCAGGCGCTGCGGCAGCGCGCGGGCGCCAGGCCTGCCGTACGGCCATCCTGAACGCCGCGTCGCGTGTAAAAGTTTCCATGCCCGATTCCAGCTCCATCCAGCGTCGCCGTTTCTTTCATCGCGCCGGGGCCGTCGCGCTAGGCGCGGGTCTCTCCACGCTGGCACCGCGCGCCGCGCTGGCCGCATTGGGCCCCGATGCCCGCTCGCTGTCCTTCCAGCACACCCATACCGGCGAAAACCTGTCGCTGGTCTACGCCATGGGCGACCAGATGTTGCCGCAGGCGCAAACGTCGCTCAACCACTTTCTGCGCGATCACTACTCGGGCACGGTCGGCGAGATCGATCCCAAGCTGTTCGGCCTGCTGTTCGCGCTGCGCCGTGAAGTGGGCAGCGACAGCCCGTTCCAGGTGATTTCCGGCTACCGCTGCCCGATGACCAACGACCGGCTGCGCAAGACGCGCGGTGGCGGCGTGGCCAAGCGCAGTCTGCATATGGATGGCATGGCCATCGACATCCGCCTGCCGGGCGTGGCGCTGGGCGACCTGCGCGATGCCGCACAATCGCTGCAGATTGGCGGCGTGGGCTTCTACAAGTCCGACAACTTCATCCACGTCGACACCGGCCGCGTGCGGCATTGGGGCTGAGCGCCCCACCCTCGCCTTGCTATCTCCGGTCGAGCACCGCGCGCAGCGCCGGCTCGAACCGCGCGTCCTGCAGTGCCCCCACGTTGTAGCGCGACCATGGCGACGGCGCGTCAGCGTCCACGCAAAACACACGGCCCGGCGCGATCATGACCTTTTCCCGCAGCAACTGCTCGGCCAGCGCCAGCGAGTCCGGCACGCCGGGCAGCGCGGCCCACAGGTACAGCGACTGCTCGGGCCGCGCGAAGACCTCCGCCCCGATCCGGTCGAACAGCGACAGCGCGCGACTGGTGGCGTCCGCCAGCCGCGCACGCAACCGCGTGATATAGCGCTGGTAGTGGCCTTCGCTCAGGATCACGTCCACGGTCCGCTCGCAGTATTCGGAGCTGCTGACGTGGATCAGCGCCTTCAGATCGGCCAGATCGCTGGCCAGGTCGGCGCCGCAGGCAATGAATCCCACGCGCAACGCAGCCGAGAACGACTTCGAGAAGCTACCGATATAGATCGTGCGTTCAAGCTGGTCCAGCGCCGACAGCCGGGGCAGCGTGGCCGGCTTGAAGTCGGCCAGCGGATCGTTTTCCACCAGCAGCAGGTTGTATTTCTGCGCCAGTTGCAGCACGCGGAAGGCTTTGGCCGCCGACAGGTCCGACCCCGTGGGGTTGTGGGCCACCGATTGCGTGAAGAACAGCCGCGGCCGCTCGCGGATCAGGCATTGCTCCAGCGCTTCCAGATCGGGACCATCGGCCAGCCGTGGCACCCCCACGATGCGCACACCCGCGAGCTTGAGCTTGCCAAACAGCGGGTAGTAGCCCGGGTCATCCACCAGCACCGTGGCGCCGGCCGGCAGGAAATAACGGATGACCAGGTCCAGCGCATCGTTGGCGCCGTGCGTCAGCACGATCTGGCGCGCATCGGCGCCAATACCCAGGTCGGCCAGCTTGCGCACCAGGTGATCGCGCAACGGCGCATAGCCAAACCGGCTTCCGTAGCGGAACAGCGTGCCCAGGCCGGTGCGCACCACCTTGTGGTGATACTTGTCCAGGCGCGCCTCCGACAACCATTCGACGGGCGGGAAGCCGTCGCCCACGGCCAGCGTGTCGGGATGGCTCTTGAGCTGCTCGCGCATCAGCCAGACGATATCCATGGCCCGGTGCAGCGACCCCGCGTCGTCGTCCTGCCGGGGCCGCGCCGGCTGCGCGGTCACGAAATACCCGGCCCCGCGCCGGGGCTCTACCAGCCCGCGTCCCACCAGCATCTCGAAGGCCGCGACGATGGTGTTCTTGCTGTAGCCCTGCATCTGGGCCAGTTCGCGCAGCGACGGCAGCTTGTCGCCGCTGCGGTAGGCGCCGTCCAGGATCTGGCGCTCCAGCGAATCGGCCAACGTGACGGAAATCGAGGTGGATCTTGGGCTCATGGGGCACTCGGTGCGAGAGGGGCGACGGGTGACTGTCCCGGCAAACTGTACCTTTTTAGAGAGGTACAGTGTCCCTAAACTGTCTCCATCTATACACGCATGGAGACACCGATGGCAACCGATTCCGCGCTTCCGAATTTTCGCGCACTCACCCCGGCACAACGGCTGGAACACTTAGCCGCCGTGACGGCGCTGAGCGCGGACGAGGCGCGCCTGATTGCCGAACCGGGCGCGCTGGGCACAGATCGCGCCAATGGCATGATCGAAAACGTCGTGGGCACGTTCGACCTGCCCTTCGGCGTGGCTGGCTACTTCCAGGTCAACGGCCGCGACTACGTGGTGCCGATGGTCGTGGAAGAACCGTCGGTGGTGGCAGCCGCCTCGTTCATGGCCAAGCTGGCCCGCGACGACGGCGGCTTCCAGGCGTCGAGCTCGGGGCCGCTGATGCGGGCGCAGGTACAGGTGCTAGGCATCTCTGACCCCTACGGCGCGCGCCAGGCGCTGCTGCGCCAGCGCGACGAGATCCTGGCCGTGGCCAATGGCCGCGACAAGGTGCTGATCGGGCTCGGCGGCGGCTGCAAGGACATCGAGGTGCATGTGTTTCCCGACACCCCGCGCGGCGCCATGATCGTGATGCACCTGATCGTCGACGTACGCGACGCGATGGGGGCCAACACGGTCAACACCATGGCCGAAGCCGTATCGCCGCTGGTGGAGTCGATTACGGGCGGTTCGGTGCGGTTGCGCATCCTGTCCAACCTGGCCGACCTGCGCCTGGCCCGGGCACGCGTACGGCTGACACCGGACACCCTGGCCACGCGCGAGCGCAGCGGTGCCGAGATCATCGAGGGCGTGATCGATGCCTACACGTTCGCGGCCATCGATCCGTACCGGGCCGCCACGCACAACAAGGGCATCATGAACGGCGTGGACCCGGTGATCGTGGCCACCGGCAACGACTGGCGCGCCGTCGAGGCGGGCGCGCATGCCTATGCGTGCCGCGGCGGGCGTTACACGTCCCTGACGCACTGGGAAAAGGACACCTCGGGCGCGTTGGTCGGCACCATCGAGATGCCGATGCCGGTGGGCCTGGTGGGCGGCGCCACGCGTACGCATCCGCTGGCCCAGCTCGCATTGAAGATCCTGGACGTCCGGTCCGCGCAGGAACTGGGCGAAGTGGCGGTGGCCGTGGGCCTGGCCCAGAATCTTGGCGCGTTGCGCGCGCTGGCCACCGAAGGCATCCAGCGCGGCCACATGGCCCTGCATGCGCGAAATATCGCACTGGTGGCCGGCGCCACCGGTGACGAAGTGGACCGCATCGCCCGACGCATGGCCGACGAGCACGACGTGCGCACCGATCGCGCGTTGGCGCTGCTGCAGGAGCTGCGCCAACGCTGACGTACCATGGCTGCCGCCATTCACCGCTGAACACTGCGGAACACCGCTGAAAACAGAGCGCGCCCGGCATGCAAGCCATGCCGAGGCCCGCCGATACCGGAGACAACTCATGCATGCACACGACAATGCCGCGCCCGCTCGCCTGGTCGAGGTCTGGGGCGATACGGCGGACACGCGCCATCTGGCCTGGTCCATCGTCATCGGCGCCGCCATCAGCCTGACCGGCTACCTGATTGCCAGCCGCCTGCTGGCTGCGGTGGTGCAATCCGCCGAACTGGCGCGTGCCTACGCCATGCTGGCCGGCCTGTTCGGCTGCCTGGTGGCGGGTGTGGTGTGCGCGGTGCTGTTCAAGCCCAAGCGCGTCGTTGTCGAGAACGAAACCGGCCACTCGGCCGCGCGCGAGGAAGCGCTGCGCAAACTGGCCGAGGACGCGGGCGGCCTGGGATCGATTGCCGACCTGCCGCCGGCGGTGGTGGCCGAACTCAGGGAACTGCAGTTGCTGGACCTGTTCCAGGCGCACGAGCAGCGCGACGCGGTACGGGCCAGCGAGCCGTCGCCCGTGCTGCCCCAGCGCCAGACCGTCTGAATCCACAGGAGACTCGACATGATCGAATCCGCATTGCTGTCGCATATCCTCGTGGCCGCCGGCATGGGCCTGGCCGGTGCCGTGGTGTTCGCCGCCATCGGGCTGATTTCCGGCACTGACGAAACCACCACGCTGGCGCCGCTGACGCTGCTGGTGGTGCTGCTGGGCGTGCCGCCCGAAGGCGTGTTCACGTTCTTCCTGGCGGGCGCCGTGGCCAAGCACATGACCCACGCCATTCCCACGGCGCTGCTGGGCATTCCCGGCGATACCATGGCCACACCGCTGCTGCAGGACGCCAATCACCTGCGCAATCTGGGCGTGCCGCACATCGCGCTACGCAAGATGATCTCCGGCGCGATCATCGCGGCCTTCGTGGCGGTGCCGCTGGCCGTGCTGTTCGCCGTGCTGCTGGCACCGTTCGGCCCGGCCATCACCAAGGCGGCGCCGTGGATCTTCGTGGTGGCGGCGCTGATCATCGCGTACAGCTCGGCCGGGCGCTGGGCATCGGTGGCCGCGCTGCTGCCGTTCGTGGTGGTCATCGTGGCGCTGCAGACGCTGACGGCCAAGTTCGGCGTCAAGCTCAGCATCAGCTATTTCCTTGGCATCGCCATCGGCCCGCTGATCGCCGACCTGTTCTCGTCGATCTCGCCCGTGGAGCGCGCCCGCATGCGCCGCGACAAGGTGCGTACGTTCTCGCTGGCACCCGACGTCAAGGGGTGGTCGGGCTACTTCCCCAACCCGCTGCGCGTGCTCGACCGCAGCCAGGTGAAGTGGACCATCGGCACGGCGGCGGTGTCGAGCGCGACCTTCGTGTTCAGCCCCGTGGCGATGACCGTGGTACTGGGCGAGATCGTCGGCAGCCGCATCCGCCACGCCTATCACCGGCTGACCACGGTGCTGAGCGCGCGCAATGGCGTGACCGAGGCCACCTACATCGCCGAGGCGCTGATCCCGCTGATCGCCTTCGGCTTGCCCTTGAGCCCGGTAGCCGCCGGCCCCGCCGCGCCGCTGTTCAACGCGCCGCCGGTGTTCACGGTCGACGCCGGCGCCGGCCAGACGCACAACCTGCACAACCTGCTGAACCACTGGGAATTCCTCGGCTACGGCCTGCTGGCCGTGCTGCTGGCGGCGCTGGTGTCCTACCCGTTCGCCATGAACTACGCACGCCGCGCCGCGCTGTTCGTGGCCCGCAAGATCTCGCACGAAGCGATCATCGCCACGTTCGTCGGCCTGATCCTGGTCATCAGCGTGTGGGAAGGCAATGTGCTGGGCCTGCTGGTCATCCTGACCATGGGCCTGCTGGGCGGACTGCTGTCCCGCACGATCGGCTTCAACACCGGTGTGCAGTTCATGGGGTATTACACAGCGGTGCTGACCGTGCCTGCGGTGTTGAAGCTGGTGGGGTGAGTGGGCGCGGGGGCTATGCCCTCGCCTCCCGCCGCACCGCCTGCGGCGGCATGCCGAAGCCCCGGATGAATGCTTCGCGCATGTGCCGGCGATCTCGGAAGCCGGTTTCCTTCGCCACCACGTCCAGCGGGTGGCGGCTTTGTTCGATCATCAGGCGGGCGGCCTCCAGGCGCAGGCTTTCCACGGCCTTGGCCGGGGACTGGCCGGTCTCGGCGGTGAAGACGCGGCTGAACTGACGCGGGCTCAGGTGTACGGCCGCCGCTAGGTCTTCCACGGTCAGCGGCAGGTGCAGGTTCTTGCGGGCGTGGTCGAGCGCACTCTGGATGCGGTCGGACTTGGGCGCCAGGTCCAGCAATTCCGAATGCTGCGACTGTCCGCCAGAGCGTCGCTGGTACATCACGAGCTTGTGGGCCACCGACCGGGCCGCGTCGGCGCCGAGGTCCTTTTCCACCATCGCCAGTGCCAGATCCAGCCCGGCGGTCATGCCGGCCGACGTCCAGATCGGGCCGTCGACGATATGGATGCGGTCGTCTTCCACGCGGATGGCGGGATGCGCGCGTTGCATGTCGCGCGCATAGAACCAGTGCGTGGTCGCGCGGCGCCCGTCCAGCAGCCCGGCTTCGGCCAGCACGAAGGCCCCAGTACAGATCGACGCCACGCGGCGCGACCGGGGCGCCACCTTGCGCACGAAGTCGAGTAGAGGCTGCGGCGAAGGTGTCGCCAGCGGGTCGCCCACGCCTGCCAGCACCCAGGTGTCCACCGTGGCACGCGTGCTGGCCTGGCGGGTGTCCACGGCCATGCCAAGTGACGAACGCACCGCCCCGCCGTCGATGGAAAACGCGTCGATCCGGTAAAACGGCTCGCCCGCCGCCATGTTGGCGTACTCGAAGACGCTTTGTGCCGCCAGCGTCATGACCTGGAAACCATCGGTCAGCAGAAATCCCACCCTGTGCATTGCCATCCCCACGTCGCTCTTGCCGAATCAGTCGATATCAGTCGATATCAGTCGATGTCCTGAAACATGACTATATACGTCATTTCCGCCAGACGTGAGCCGGCCTACCATGCTTCACATGGATGCCGCGCATCGGCACCACCCCAACGACCTGGACACCATACGGAGAAGCATCATGACGCAGCAACAACACCTTGGCACGGCACTGATCACTGGCGCATCGTCGGGCATCGGCGCGATCTACGCAGACCGGCTGGCACGACGCGGCTATGACCTGGTGCTGGTGGCCCGCAGCCGCGACAAGCTGGACGCACTGGCCAGCCGCATCAGCGACGAGACCGGCCGCGCGGTGGAAGTGTTCCCCGCCGACCTGAACGACCGCACATCGCTGGCCGCCGTGGAAGCCAAGCTGCGCGACGATGCCAGCATCACGCTACTGGTGAACAACGCCGGCATCGGCACCCACACCCCGCTGCTCGACAGCAACGTGGAGACCATGACGAAGATGATCGACCTGAACGTCACCGCGCTCACGCGGCTGACCTACGCGGCCGTGCCGGGCTTCGTGGCGCGCGGCAAGGGCGCCATCATCAATATCTCGTCGATCGTCAGCATCGCGCCGGAAGTGCTCAACGGCGTCTACGGCGGCAGCAAGGCGTTCGTGACGGCGTTCAGCCAGTCTCTGCACCACGAACTCGGTGGCCGTGGCGTGCGTGTGCAGGCTGTACTGCCTGGCGCCACGGCGACTGATTTCTGGGAAACGGGCGGCCTGCCTGTCGAGCACCTGGACCCGGCCATCGTCATGAAGGCCACCGAGATGGTGGATGCCGCGCTGGTCGGCTTCGACCAGGGCGAACTGATCACGATCCCGTCGCTGCACGCCGTGGAGCACTGGAACGACTACGAAGCGGCGCGCGGCGCGATGGCCGGCGTACTGTCGCGCAATACGCCGGCACCGCGTTACGTGAAGGCGGCCTGACGTATCACGCGGCCGGCTGGCTCAGGAATGGCAAACCAGGCCATCCTGAAGCTGGCTGGCCTCGTATGCGACGTCTCCGGCGCGCTGCGTCCGGGCGCGCTCCAGCGCGCCGTCGTGGCGCCAGTCGCGCACGGCGTGGTCGAACCACGCGGCGGACTGTGGATCGGCCGCTTGCAGGCCGATGCGGGCCGCTTCACCGTCGGCCTGCACGGCACCATCCACCGTCCGGTAGAAGCGCCACTCCGGCAGCGTCTGCAGCCGGGCGATGACCGGCGCGTCGTCGGCCAGCGCCTGGCATTCACCAGCCAGAAAGCCGCTGGCGGCGCGGATCGACGACGCATAGACCTTCGGCACCCCATCGAAATCCTGCGCGATGCGCGTGGCATAGGCACTGCCCTGCCCCACGCAGACCGGCTGGCCACGCAAGTCCTGGCTGCGCTGGTAGCGACTGCCACGCAGCACCAGCAGCGAACCGTCGCCGACCGCATAGGCCGATGTCACCGGCTGCAGCTTGCTGCCGGCATTGGTGGCACCGGCGATCACGATATCGACCTCGCGCTGTGCCGCCTGCCATGCCGGGGAACCCGGCTCGCCAGGCAGCCCGCGCACCTGCAGTTGCACGCCAAGGCGGTCGGCCACAAAGCGCGCCATGGCCACGTCGAAGTGATCGGGCTCGGGCGGTGTCGGTGCTTTTGGCGGCGCCGGCCGCGCATACTGGCGTACGCCCACCACCAGCGTGCCTCGCTGTTGCACCGCTTCGAGCCATGGGCCAGGTGCCACCGTCCGGCCGACACCCCACGCGGCCGAGATCGCCGCGCCGGCCAGCGCCAGCGCGACAGCCATCCACGTATAACGCGATGACCTAGCCATTGAGCGTCAGCCCCTTGCGCCAGCGCGTGAGGCGCCGTTCCACGATTGCCAGCGCGTAGTTCAGCGCCAGCCCCAGCAGGGCCAGCAGCAGGATGCCTGCGTACATCGTGGGAATCTGGAATACCTCCTGCGAATTCAGCGTCAGGAAGCCCAGCCCGGAATGCGCGCCGATCATCTCGGCCGCCACCAGCGCCGTGATGCAGTACGTGCCGGCCAGCCGCACCCCCGTGAAGATCGACGGCGACGCCGCCGGCAGCACCACCTTGCGGAACACGAACAGCCGGTTGGCACCCATCGAGCGCGCGGAATCGATCAGCAGGCGGTCCACCTGCTTGACGCCGCTGATCGTGCTCAACAGCACTGGCCAGAACGACGCCCAGAAGATGATGGCCACCTTCGACGTCTCACCAATGCCCAGGAACAGGATGAACACCGGGAATAGCGCGAACGCCGACGTCTGCCTGAATAGCTGCAGGATCGGATCGACCACGGCTTCGAAGCGGTTGAACCAGCCCATCAGCAGCCCCAGCGTCACGCCCAGGCCAATGGCCGACAGCAGCCCGTAGAGCGATCGCTGCAGGCTGGCGAACAGGTGCCGGAACAACGTGCCGCTGCTGACCAGGTCCCAGATCGTGACGATGATCTGCGACGGCGGGCTCAGGTAGGCATCGCTGACGATATGCAGCCGGGGCACCAGTTCCCAGACCAGCAGGAAAGCGACGATACCGAACAGTCCCAGCGCGCGGTCGCCCACGCGCGATAGCGAAGCGGCGCGGCTCATGACACTGCCCTCGCCGCCACGCGCTCGCCGTGCAGCCGTTCGCCGGGGCTGGCCGTGGCGCCCAGCGGACGCGGCACCGCCGCCGGATTGGCGAACTGCACTTCGTCCTTGAGGATGTCCCAGGCCTGCTGGCGCAGTGCGATGAATGCCTGCGAATTGCGCACCTCGGGGGCGCGCGGGCGTGCCAGCGGAACGTCGATGATCTGCTTGACCGTGCCGGGGCGCCGCGTCATCACGGCGATGCGGTCGGACAGGAAGATCGCCTCGTCCAGGCTATGGGTGATGAACACAATGGTCTTGCGCCGCTGCTCCCAGATGCGCAGCAGTTCACCCTGCAGGATCTCGCGGGTCTGGGCGTCGAGCGCGGCAAACGGCTCGTCCATCAGCAGCACCTCGGGCTGGTAGGCCAGAGACCGAGCGATTGCCACGCGTTGCTTCATGCCCCCGGAAATCTCGTGCGGATAGCGGTGACCAAAGCCGTGCAGGCCCACCAGTTCCAGATATTCCTCCGCCACCGCGCGGCGCCTGGCCTTGGCCACGCCGCGAATCTCCAGGCCGACTTCGATGTTCTGCAGCACGGTACGCCACGGGAACAGCGCATAGCCCTGGAACACCACGCCCTGCGCGGGGTTGATGCCACGCAGCGGCAGCCCGTCGATGGCAATCTCGCCACCAGTGCGCTCGGTCAAGCCGGCCAGGATGCTCAGGAACGTGGACTTGCCACAGCCCGACGGCCCCAGGATCGAAAGGAACTCGCCCTCGCGGATATCGAGATCGAATTCGCGCAGCACGGCCACGTTGTCGGCCTGGCCCGCCTCATTGCGCACGGCATAGTCCATGGTGACGCCACGCGCCACGATCTTGTGGCTCATGGTGCTAGGCCTTGGCAAAGGGATTGAACGCGTTGGTATAGATGTCGCGCGCGGCCACCTTGCCCTTGGTCAGCTTGCCTTCGGCCTCCAGCACGTCGATGTAGTACTGGATCGGCGGCTCGGTGACCACGAGGTTTTCCACGTAGGCGTAGCGGTCCACGTACTCGAGCTGCAGGTTGATCCGCTTGGACACCAGCTTGCGCGCGTCCTCGGGATTGGCGTTGACCCAGTTGGCGGCCTTGGCCAGCGCTGTCACCACATCCCGCACGTTTTCCGGATGCTCGCGCAGGAACTTGCCGTGCACGCTGTACGGCTGCATGCCGCCCAGTCCGCCGTCCAGGTCGAAATCGCTCCACAGTCGCGTGAGCTTGTCCGCATGGTCGGCCCGGCCCGAGAATGGCGCGTGGATGATGGCCAGGTCCGTGTTGCCGGTAGCCAGCGTCTGTTCGGCCTGGTCGTCGGGAATCACGACGAAGTTGATCTTGTTGACGTCCACGCCCTTCTGGCGCAGGAAGGTCTTGGTCACGAACTCGGCGCAGGCGCCAAAGCTGTTGATGCCGATGGTCTTGCCTTCCAGGTCCTTCGGCGCGCTGATGCCCGAATCCTTGCGCACGAAGTACTTCATGTGCGGCGCGTCCTGCAGCGTGCGGTTGCCCGCCGCCACCACCTTCAGATCGGCCCCGGCCGCCACGGCCGAGATCACCAGCGGCACCATGCGCGACCCGAAATCGATCTCGCCCGTGCCAGTCAGCGGGATGATCTGCGGCGCGGCCACCTTGCCAATGTAGTTGGGCCGGGTATTGGTGCCTTCGAAATAGCCGAGCTGGTCGGCCAGGTAGACCAGATCGAATGTCGGGTTGTCGGGATACTTGAAGCTGACCTTGTCGCCGGCCTTGCCGACCACGGCTGGCGCCTGGGCGCCAGTGGCCGGTTTCGAGGCGTCGTCGCCCCGGGAGCAGGCCGCGAGCAGCGGACCCATGCTGCCGGCCACGGCCAGCGATGCCAGTTGCTTGAGCGCGCCACGGCGGCCGGGCGCGGGATTCGAGTTTTCGAGGGCCATATCGTTGTGTGATGAGTGCAGTTTCCGCACGCAGTATTGCGAACGGCTGCCCCCGCACACAACGAAGACTTTTGACTATCGATATTGGCTAGTCGATGCTGGCCCCGGAATCGCGCACGAGTTTCGACCATTTCACCGTGTCATGCTGGATCAGGCCCGAGAACTGCGCCGGCGTGGCGGTCAGCGGCGACGCGCCGGCCTGCAGCAGCTTGTCGCGCATGGCCTTGTCCTGGGCGATGCGGGTGATTTCGCCCGACAGCCTGGCCACCACATCGGCCGGCAGGCCCTTGGGTCCGACCACGCCAAACCACACATCGGCCTCGTAGCCAGTGATGCCGGCTTCGGCCATGGTTGGCACGTCGGGCAGCGCGGGCGAACGCGTGGCGCTGGTCACGGCCAGTGCGCGCAGCCGGCCAGCCTTCACATGCGGCAGCGATCCGGGCAGGTTGTCAAACATGAGCTGCACCTGGTTGGCCAGCAGGTCGGCCATGGCCGGGCCGCTGCCCTTGTATGGCACATGGACGATCTGCACGGCGGCCATCGACTTGAACAGCTCGCCAGACAGGTGATTGGTCGTGCCATTGCCGGCCGAGCCCATGTTCAGCGCATTGGGGTGCGCGCGGGCATAGTCCACCAGTTCCTTGACGTTCTTGGCCGGCACCTTGGGATTGACCACCAGGATATTCGGCACGCCCGCGAACAGCGCCACCGGCGTGAAATCCTTCTGCGCGTCGAACGGCAACCGCTTGTAGAGCGAGCTGTTGATCGATTGCGTGCCCACGGTACCGAACATCAGCGTGTAGCCATCGGCCGGCGCCTTGGCGACAACGTCCGAACCAATCGTGCCGCCGGCGCCGGGCCGGTTATCGACGATCACCTGCTGGCCCAGCGTTTCGGACAGGCGGTTGGCCAGCACACGGCCCAGCAGGTCGGTGGTGCCGCCGGGCGGGAACGGCACCACCAGCCGGATCGGCTTGTCAGGGAACGGGCCCGCTGCGGCCAGCGGTGCAGCCAGGGCGGTAGCCAGTGCCAGCGAAGCGGCGGCGAGTGCATGCGCAATCGGTTTCATGAGGGCAAGTCTCCGGGTCGGACAAAGGGGAAACAGTTGGCAGGCTGCTTGCCCGCTTATGCGTGCAGGCTGGCGAGTTGTTCGACCGCGCGCTTCATCGTGGCACGATTCGTCCCCACGGTGTTGCGCAGCGCGTCGATGTCGGTGCGGTCACGTGCCAGCGCGGCAAGCTGGGCCGCGACCTGATCACGTACCAGGTCAGGCGCCGGGCCGCCCACGGCCATGCGGGCCGCAACGCCGTGCACCGGGTCCAGGCACTGCGCGACGGTTTCGGCATCCAGGTGCAGCGCGCGGCCCGTGTGATGCAGTGCGGCGTCGTTGACCATGGCGCTGTCGATCTCGCAGGCGGGAATGCGCCGGTCCAGCGCCTCGCGCACCACGGCGCCCACCACGTGGTGCGCTTCGCGGAACGACATGCCGGCGTCGCGCACCAGCATGTCGGCCAGATCGGTGGCCGACGAGAAATCGCGGCGCGCCCGCGACAGCATGTTGGCGCGCTGCGGCGTGGCGTGCTCCAGCACCAGCTTCAGCAGGCTTACGCAGCGCAGCGCCTCGTCGGTGGCTTCCCAGAAGCCGCGCATGCTCTCGCGGTTGCCATCGCCGGTGTGCGTGAAATTGGTGCCCTTCAGCGCCGCCAGCGACGCCGTGAGCAGGCCGATCATGTGGCCGCCCTTGCCCTTCAGGTATTCCAGCACGACCGGGTTCTTCTTCTGCGGCATGATGCTCGATGTGCCGGCCACGCTATCCGAAAAGTCGATCAGGCCGAACTCGGGCGTCGCCCAGATGAACAGGTCCTGCGCCACACGGCCCCACGTGACGGTGGCAATCGTGATGGCCGACAGGATTTCCCAGGCGAAGTCGCGTGACGCCACCGCGTCGAGCGAATTGGGTGCGTACGTGGAGAAGCCCAGCCAGCGTGCCGTGGCGGCGCGGTCGATCGGAAAGGCCGTGCCGGCCAGTGCGCCCGCGCCCAGCGGGCAGGCATCCAGCCCATCCAGCGCATGGCGCAGGCGAGCAATATCGCGCCCCATGGCCTGGGCCACGCCGGACAGGTAGTAGCCGTAGGTAATCGGCTGCGCGGCCTGCAAGTGCGTATAGCCCGGCATCACGGCGTCGGCGTGGGTTTCGGCCTTGTGCAGCACCACGTCGCGGGTATCGGTCAGCGCGGCGAGAAGCGCCAGCACGGTGTCGCGGGCGCGCAGCCGGTCGTGCGTGGCGAGGATGTCATTGCGGCTGCGCGCCACATGCAGGCGCCCGCCAGCATCGGCGCCGGCCACCTCCATCAAGCGAGCTTCGTAATTGAAATACGCGTCTTCGCGCTCCGGGTCCAGGGGCACGGCGGCCGGGCCTTGCTGCTCGATGTCGATCAGCGCCTGCGCCAGCCGGGCGGCCACGTCGGCGGGCACCAGGCCGGCGCCATGCAGCATCAGCAGGTGCGCCTGGTTGATGTCGGTGAGATAGCGAAAGCCGGGGACGAACTCACGATTCAGTCGCGGCAGATAGATGTGCTCGCAGACCTCGGGGGCGGTGGCTTGCGTCAGGCGACGGCTGACTTTCGATTCCATGCAACTTTCTCCTCGTTGATGGAACCCAGTATGGGAATCGCGCTGTCATATCGTCAAATCAGTATTTTCGGTGACCAAATACGGATTTGATATACCATCGCCGCATCCCAGGCTGCCGTCCAGCACCATGAATTTCAAGCAGATCGAAGCGTTTCGCGCGGTGATGTTGTCGGGCTCGATGACCGTTGCCGCCACGCAATTGCACACCTCGCAGCCGAACATCAGCCGCGTGATCGCCCAGTTGGAAAAGGAAAGCGGGTTCCCGCTGTTCACGCGTATCGCCGGACGCCTGACCCCGACCGTGGAGGCCGAGGCGCTGTTCCGCGACGTGGAGCGAGCCTTCGTGGGCCTGGACAGCCTGCAGGCGTCGGCGCGGTCGATCCGCGAGGTAGGCGTGGGGACGCTGCGGGTCGGCGCCGTGCCATCGATTGCGATGACCGTGATGTCGGCGGCCATCGCCCGCTTCCGCGAGCGGCACCCCGATGTGCCCATCGCCGTGCATACCAGCGACTCGCCCACCGTGGCCAAGTGGACGGCGTCACGCTTCTGCGACTTCGGGCTGGTGTCGTACCTGGTGGAAATGGCCGGCGTGCGCAGCGACGCGCTGCGGCGCGAATCGGGCGTCTGCATCGTACCGGCCCAGCACCCGTTGGCCAGGAAGCGCCGCATCCGTGCCGAGGATCTCGACGGCGAGCCGTTTATCTCGCTCACGCGCGGCGATGGCACGCGGGCGCTGATCGACGCCGCGTTCGCGCCAGACGGGCGCGTGCTGACGCTGGAAACGCCCTATGCCGCCACGATCTGCGCGATGGTGGAGATGGGCCTGGGCGTCAGCGTGGTGAATCCGCTCGTGGTGCGCAACCTGAAGTTTCCCGGCGTGAAAGTCCTGCCGTTCGAGCCCGCCATCCACTTCGAAAGCTACGTGCTGCACAGCCAGCAGCATCCCGTGCCCGCCCTGGCCCAGGAATTCCTGGACTGCGTGCGGCACGTCATGCGCGGCTGAGGCAAACCCGGCCGCTTCAGCCGCGTTCCTTGGCGTCGGCGCTGTCCAGCATGGCCTGCCCGATCTGCGTGCTGCCCTGGGCCATCAGCGCTTCGCCCGGGCCCCGGATGTCGCGAACATCCTTGTGCTGGCCCAGCTTGACCTTGCCCTGCAGCCGGGTGATCTCGATCTCGATGCCGACGATGGACTGCAGCATTGTGTCGATGAAATCGGCGGGCGCGTCGGACATCTTCCACGGCTTCGGCTGGCTGGCTTCGTGCCGGCGTGTGAGCCGGGCCACCACGCCGCGCACGTACCGCTCGTCGTCATGCACCGTGACGCGGCCGTGCGCGTGCACAACCTGGTAGTTCCACGTCGGCACCTGCTTGTGGGCCTCGTGCTTGCTGGGATACCAGTTCGGCGAGATGTAGGCATCGCCCGCGCGGAACACCACCAGTACCTCGTCGCCATTGGCCACGTCCTGCCAGACCGGGTTGGCGCGCGCCACGTGGGCCTTGAGCAGGCCGTGCTCGCCGTGATCGGGTTCGAGTTCGAACGGGATGTGATTGGCGTCCATGCCGCTGCGGCCATGCGTGAACAGCGTGCCAAACGGGTGAGCGGCGATCAGCGCATGCATGGCGTGCTGGCTGGCGAGTTCGAAATGGGCGGGGACGTACATGACTGCTCCGGCATTGTTCTGGGAATGTGGGCGTATTTTCCGATCAAACTGGCGTAGAGTGTAGGGCCAGTTTGTGCCGATTTCATCAGACCACTTTCTCCGCTATCTCCCTATGTCCAGAACCGCCAAGGTGCCCGAAATCCCGTTCATTGGCGCGCTGGACCGCGACGCCGGGCCGCTGAGCCGGCAACTGGTACAGGCCCTGCGCGATGCCGTGGCGTGCGGCGACCTGAAGCCGGGCGAATCGTTGCCGTCCACGCGTGCGCTGGCCGAGGCGCTTGGCGTATCGCGTGGCACCGTGGTGGAGGCGTTCGAGCAACTGGTGGCCGAAGGCGTATGCACCGCGCAGCACGGCGCCGGCACGCGCGTGGCCGCGCTGACGCCCGCACCGGTCACGCCCCGCCGTGCGCGCGGCGACATCCGGCTGCCGGCGGCGGCCCAGGCGTTTGCATCGATTGCCAAGGAATTCACGGCGCTGCCCCAGGTACCGTTCGCCGTGTCGGTGCCAGCAGGCGCCGCCGCACCCAACGAAGCATGGCGCCGGCTGGGCAACCGCCTGCGCGCGGGCGGCGGTGCGCAGCCGGCCGGCTACGGCGAGCCCCAGGGTACGCGGCCGCTGCGCGAGGCCATCGCCGACTACCTGCGCCGCTCGCGCTCGGTGCATTGCGACGCCGGACAGGTGGTGATCACCACGGGCACGCAGCAGGGGCTGTTTCTCTCGTGCCAGGTGCTGCTGGAGCCCGCCGACCCGGTGTGGGTGGAAAACCCCGCCTATCGCGGTATCACGGCCATTCTGGAAAGCACCGGTCCCCGCGACCGCATCGTGCGCGTGCCCGTGGACGACGAAGGCATCGACGTCGAGGCCGGCATCGCCCTGGCACGCGACGCGCGGGCCGCGTTCGTCACGCCATCGCACCAGTATCCGCTGGGCATGCCGCTCAGCATGGCGCGGCGCAAGGCGCTGCTGGCCTGGGCCGATGCGCAGCAGGCGTGGGTCGTGGAAGACGACTACGACAGCGAATTGCGCTATGCGGGACATCCGTTTCCGTCGCTGCAGGGCCTGGCGCCGGAACGCGTGGTCTACCTGGGCACGTTCAGCAAGATCCTCTATCCGTCCCTGCGCCTAGGCTACGCGGTGGTACCCGATGCCCTGGTCGACGCGTTCATCGGCGCCCGCGTACTGATGGATCGCCACCCGCCCACTGCTGAGCAGCACGTGTTGGCCGCCTTTATCGCCGAAGGACACCTCGACCGCCATATCCGCCGCGTGCGCGGCGTGCATGCGGAGCGCCGCGCGTTCGTGATGGAGGCCATCCAACGCGCCATCCCGCCGGAACTGGCCTGGCTGCAGCCATCCGACCAGGGCATGCACCTGGTGCTATGGCTGGCACCGGGCATCGACGACCGCGAAGTGGTAAAGCACGCCGCCGATTCCGGCGTAGCCGTGCGCGCCGTGTCACCGATGTATGCGGGCAACAAGCGGCCGGGCGGGCTGGTGCTGGGATTTGGCGGATTCGGAGACAGGCAGATCGAGGACGCGGCGCAGCGGCTGGCGGGGGTGATTCGGGCGGTGGCTTCCGGGGTTACACGGGCTTGATCCGCGTCATTTGGTATCACCGAAAAGCGATTCGATTTCTCGTTGACCCATGCGGTCGAAGTCATCGGACCCCCTGATGCGACCGGCTAAGAACCCCAGACGTTGCACGGGTTCGGGCGCGGTCGATGGCTCCCCTCCAACGCGCTGCACGCTGCCAGCAGCAACCTGTGCGACCAACCTAGACAAAAGTGTTCTTGCCAAACGGATGTTGAACGTCCGCATCACGGCACCTCGTTGCAATGGCTAATGCAGCAGTCTAGACCTGGTTCCCACCAAATCGGGCGATGGCTTCCTGAATGCACTATCGTAAAACCCACCCGCCCTGCTCCGCCCCACCATGCCAACCCGCCGCCATTTCCTCGTTGCCGCGTCCGGCTGGTTCGCCACGTCGCTGCACGCCCACGCCGAATCGGCGCTCCCGTCCGGCACGTTGAATCGGCCGAATACCGTCGTGGTATTGCGGCACGCGCGGGCGCCCGGGGTGGGAGATCCGCCGCAGTTTCGGCTCGACGACTGCGGCACGCAGCGCAATCTCGACGCTGGCGGGCGAGCACAGGCCACGGCGTTGGGGCAACGCTGGAAGGCGTCCGGTTTCCGTCCGACACAGGTGCTCAGCAGCGCGTGGTGCCGGTGCCAGGAAACGGCCAGGCTGATCGACCTGGGACCGGTACGGGTGCAACCACTGCTGAATTCGTTCTTTGGGGCTGACGAAGCGGCGCGTGACACGCAGGTTCGCGAGTTGTCGCGCTTCATCGATCAACTTGATCCGCGCGGCGGGCCCTACTTGTTGGTCACGCACCAAGTGGTGATTTCCGCGCTGACCGGCCACGGCGCCGATAGTGGCGGCGGCGTGGCGATAGAGTTGCCGGTAGCGGGACAGAAGCGACGCGTTCACGAGATCCCGGCCGTCGGACTGACCGACTGACCGACTGAAAGACCGCCCCCCTCAGGTCGATCCCCGCTCCACGATCCTGAACCCCACATCCACCACCGGCTGCTTCACCGTCTCGCCCCGGCAGCGTTCCAGCAGCAGGTTGGCCGCCAGGACGCCGATGCCCGCGCCATCGACCTGCACCGTGGTCAGGGCCGGTGCCATGTGCGCGGCGAAGTCGGCGTCGCCGAAGCCGCAGATTGCGATGTCCTCGGGCACGCGCAGCCCGCGCGCCCTGGCCTCTTCCATCACGCCCTGGGCCAGTTGGTCCGAGCTGCAGAAAATGGCTTCGATGCGCGGATCCTGCGCCAGCAGGTCGCTCAGCGCCTGGCGTCCGAGCCCCAGGCTGCTCGGTGCCGGCACGCGCGCGGTGGGCACGTCATAGCCCAGCGTCGAGATAAAGCCTTCACGCCGCACGGCCGCGCGCTGGTCGTCGCCGGTGGCAATGCCGAAGCGGCGCCAGCCCTTGGCCAGAAAATAGCCGGCCACCGCGCTGCCCACCTTGAGGTGCGAGAACCCCACGGCCATGTCGACCGGACGATCACTGAGGTCCCACGTTTCCACGACTGGAATGCCCGATCGGCGCAGGCGGTCGCGCGATGCCTGCGCATGCACCAGCCCGGTCACCACGATACCGTCGGGCCGGCGGCTGATCATCGTGCCCAGCAGCGCTTCCTCGCGGGCATGGTCATAGCCGGTCTGCCCCAGGATCAACTGGTAGCCGGCCACGTCCAGCGCATCGGTCAGCGCCTTGACGGTGGGCAGGAACTGCGCCACGGCGATATTGGGCACCAGCGCGGCCACGGTCAGGCTGCGGCGCGACTTCAGCCCGCCCGCCAGCAGGTTCGGGATATAGCCGGTCACCTCCACGGCTTGCCGCACGCGGGCAATGGTCTTGTCCGAGACCAGGCCCGGGTTGCTGAGCGCGCGCGAGGCCGTGATCAGGGACACCCCTGCCTCGCGGGCTACGTCGTGCAGCGTCACGGACTTGCTTGGGGATGGATCGGACATTGCCTTGTTCGAAGATAAGTTGCGATGTGACGGCTGCGGGTAAACGACTACGCCAAGTGCCGCCTTAGCGGTTGACCGACCAGAATGACAACGTTAGCATTCTTCACACCTGCCGGGTCGGTCAAACGACGGCCCGCATTATAGCAACGCCTATACCGTTCAGTAGCACCGCAGCAGCAATGCAGATCGGCCGTATTCCGGCCGTTTTTTGACAACGATGTCATACGATGTCCGAAGTCTTCGACACCGGTTTGACGTTTCATCAGGATGCGCCCGTTCATGACTTCCTCGCCCGCCTCTGACGCCATTGTTTCCATCCGCCTGTCGTCCTGCTACCTGCCGCTGGCCACGCCGATCAGCGACGCCAAGGTGCTGACCGGCCGGCAGAAGCCGATGACGGAAGTGGCCATCCTCTTTGCGGAGATCCGCACGGCCAACGGCCACGAGGGTCTGGGCTTCAGCTACTCCAAGCGCGCCGGCGGCCCCGGCCAGTTCGCACATGCCCGCGAGATCGCCCCCACCCTGCTGGGCGAGGACCCGAGCGATATCGCCAAGCTGTGGGACAAGCTGTGCTGGGCCGGCGCATCGGTGGGCCGCAGCGGCCTGTCCACGCAGGCGATTGGCGCCTTCGACGTGGCGCTGTGGGACCTCAAGGCCAAGCGCGCCGGCCTGTCGCTGGCGAAGCTGCTGGGCTCGCATCGTGATTCGGTGCGCTGCTACAACACGTCGGGCGGCTTCCTGCATACGCCGCTCGATCAACTGATGGTCAACGCCGCCGCCTCGGTGGAACGCGGCATTGGCGGCATCAAGCTCAAGGTAGGCCAGCCCGACGGCAAGATCGATATCCAGCGCGTTTCGGCCGTGCGTGAGAAGCTTGGCGATGCGGTGCCGATCATGGTCGACGCCAACCAGCAATGGGACCGCCCCACCGCGCAGCGCATGTGCCGCACGTTCGAATCGTTCAACCTGGTATGGATCGAGGAACCGCTCGACGCCTATGACCACGAAGGCCACGCCGCGCTGGCGCAGCAGTTCGACACGCCCATCGCCACGGGCGAGATGCTGACCAGCGCCGCCGAGCACTGGGACCTGATTCGCCACCGCGCTGCCGACTACCTGATGCCCGACGCGCCGCGCGTGGGCGGTATCACGCCGTTCCTGAAGGTCTGCGCGCTGGCCGAGCACGCCGGGCTGATGATCGCGCCCCACTTCGCCATGGAACTGCACGTGCATCTGGCGGCCGCTTATTCGCGCGAACCATGGGTCGAGCATTTCGACTGGCTCGAACCGCTGTTCAACGAGCGGCTCGACATCGCCAACGGCCGCATCATCGTCCCGACCCGCCCGGGCCTGGGACTGACCGTCAGCGAACAGGCTCGCGCCTGGACCCGCGAGCAGGCGGAGTTCGGCGCAAGCTGATCCTGCGTCCGCAGTTGTCAGACAACATCAAGACATCACACCAGAAAAAACCAGCACAAAAGGAGACGACGATGATGAAGAAAGCCTTGGTATCGCTGCTGCTCGGGGTCACGATGGCCGCTGCCCACGCGGCCTGGCCTGAAAAGCCCGTAACGATGATCGTGCCGTTCCCGCCGGGCGGCTCGACCGACAACATCGCCCGCATCCTGGGCGCCAAGTTCCAGCAGACGTTTGGCGGCAGCTTCGTGGTGGACAACCGCCCGGGCGCGGCCGGCATGATCGGAGCGGCTGCCGCCAAGCGCGCGCCGGCCGATGGCTACACGCTGTTCGTGTCGTCGCTGGGCCCGTTCGTGATTGGTCCGCACCTGACCAAGACCGCCGGCTATGACCCGACCAAGGACTTCGACTACATCAGCGTGGCCGTGCAGGCGCCCAACATCCTGGCCGTGCCGGTGGCCTCGCCGCACAAGTCGCTGCAGGACATCATCAACTACGAGAAGGCCAATCCGAACAAGATGACGTTCGCATCGGCCGGCAACGGCACCAGCGACCACCTGACCGCCGAACTGTTCTGGCAGCAGACCAACACCACCGGCGTACACGTGCCGTACAAGGGCGGCGCCCCGGCGCTGAACGACCTGCTCGGCGGCCAGGTGGATGCCACGTTCATGAACATCAATACCGCCGTGCCGCACCTGAAGGCCGGCAAGCTGCGCGCGCTGGCCATCACCAGCAGCAAGCGTTCGCCGATCCTGCCCGATGTGCCGACCATGGAAGAACTCGGCTACAAGGGCGTGACCGTGTATTCGTGGCAGGCCATCGCCGCCCCCAAGGGGCTGCCGGCCGATATCAAGGCCAAGCTGCATAACGCCGTGGTCGCCGCGATGAACGATCCGGCCAACAAGCCCAAGCTGCTCGAACTCGGTTTCGAGGTGGTTGCCAATACGCCGGAACAGTTCACCGCGTTCCAGGCATCGGAATTTGCCCGCTGGAAGAAGGTCATCCAGACCGGGAACATCACGGCCGACTAAGCCTCTCCGGCGGCCGCAGCACCTCCAGCCATCACCTGTTTCACCCGCCAACGTGCCCCGCCCGGGGCGCGCTGGCCCCGTCTTGCCCGCGTTTTCTCATTTTTCGGAAGCCCAGCATGAAGCCTCATATCCTCCAGCTCAATCCCATCCTGATCCCGGCCATCAACGACAAGCTCGCGCAGCGCTATACCGTGCACCGCCTGTTCGAGCAGTCGGACAAGGACGCGTACCTGCGCGAGCACGGTGCGTCGATCCGTGGCGTGATCACGGGCGGCCATACCGGCATCCAGCGCGACATGATGGAAAAGCTGCCCGCGCTGGAAGTGGTGGCCGTCAATGGCGTGGGCACCGACGCGGTGGATCTGGAATATGCGCGCTCCCGCAAGCTGCCCGTCACGGGCACGTTCGGCGCGCTGACCGAGGACGTGGCCGACCTGGCCGTGGGCCTGCTGCTGGCCACGTGCCGTGGCATCTGCTCCGGTGACCGTTTCATCCGCGCCGGCAACTGGGTGCGCTACCCGCAGCCCAGCGCGATTCCGCTGGCGCGCCGCGTGAGCGGCATGCGCGTGGGCATCGTCGGCATGGGCCGCGTGGGCCGCGCCATCGCCGCACGGCTGGCTGCGTTCGGCTGCCCGATCTCGTACACCGACCTGCGTGCCATGGACGATGTGCCGCACACGTTCGTGGGCAACCTCGTTGACCTGGCGCGCCAGAGCGACGCGCTGATCCTGGCCGCCGCCGCCGACAAGGCCGAAGGCATCGTCAATGCCGAAGTGCTCAAGGCGCTGGGCCCCCAGGGCTACCTGATCAACATCGCGCGCGGCCGTCTGGTCAAGGAAGACGACCTCGTGGCGGCGCTCAAGGCCGGAACCATCGGCGGGGCCGGGCTCGATGTCTTCGTCGATGAACCGAACGTGCCCGAGGTGCTGTTCGGCATGGACAACGTCACGCTGCAGGCCCACCGCGCCAGCGCCACGCACGAAACGCGCGAGGCCATGGGCGAGTTGGTGCTGGCCAGCCTGGAGCAGGCGCTGGCGGGCAAGCGCCCCGAGTTCAGCCTGACGACCTGAGCCGTCACACCACATCGCTAGTTACGTAAGCCGCCGGACGGGCAACGCGCACAAGACGCGAACGCCCGCCCCGCTCGAAAGCTTCAGGAAAGACACACCCAAGCAGGAGACAACCCCAATGCGTATCCGTTACCTTGCCCTGGCCGCCATTTCGGCCGCCGTCGTGGCCACCGGCGTATCTGCCCAGACCTATCCCACCAAGCCGATCACCATCGTCATCGGGTCAAGCCCGGGCAGCACCACCGATGGCCTGGCCCGCGCCGTGGGCGCGCAGATTACCAAGGACACCGGCCAGGCCGTGGTGGTGGACAGCCGGCCCGGCGCCTTCGGCGGCATCGCCGCGCAGAACGTGGCGCGCGCCGCGCCCGACGGCTATACGCTGTTCATGACCACCAACACCACGCAGGCTGCCAACCCGCACCTGGTCAAGAACCTGCCCTACAACCCCATCAAGGACTTCACGCCGATCGGGCAACTGGTGCAGGGCTACATGGTGATGGTGGTGAATCCCAACGTGGCGGCCAAGACCGTGCCCGAGTTCGTGGCGCTGGCCAAGAAGGACCCGGGCAAGCTCACGTTCGGATCGGGGTCGTCGTCCGCGCGCGTGGCCACCGAGCAGTTCGAGCACATGACGTCGACCAAGCTGACGTACGTGCCCTACAAGGCCAACCCGCCGGCGGTGATCGACCTCGTGGCCGGCCAGACCGACGTGATGATCGTAGACCTGACCACCAGCCTGCCCCAGGTGAAGGCCGGCAAGCTGCGCGCGCTGGGCGTGAGCAGCCCGCACCGGTCGGCGTTGCTGCCGAACGTGCCGACCATCGCCGAACAGGGCGTGCAGGGCTACGAGTTCGGCTACTGGAATGCGCTCTACGCACCGGCCAACACGCCTGCGCCGATCGTCGCCAAGCTCAACGAGCTGGTGCGCAAGGCCATGGCCACCGAGCAGGTGAAACACTTCGTGGCCGAGAACGGCATGGAGGTCAAGGTGTCATCGCCCGAGGAACTCGGCAAGTTCCAGGCAGCGGAGCTGGACCGCTGGGGCAAGATCATCAAGACGGCGGGGATTCAGCCGGAGTAATCGGGGACCAAGCCGGGACAAGCCGGCGTCAGTCAATCATCAAACGTGCACCGGGCAACGCGCCCGGCATCGCATCTATAACACCGTCAAAGGGCGCCAATATGGCGCCCTTTTTTCATTTCCGTGACGCGTCGCTGTTTTACATCCTGTTTCCAGGATGTGTCCATTACGTCACTGTCTTGTCACGTTCCGTCCTTAGTCTTGCCGGGCCTCCGGAAGCACATTTCTCGAACTACCCTCTGCCGAGGATTCCCCATGCAACCAATGCGCCTGACCAGGGTGCTGCTGGCCGTCTGCCTGACGGCCGCGGCACTGTCCGCCTGTGGCGGCAACGACGACGACTCAAAGCCGACGACGGTCAAACCGACCGACCCCGCCACCCCTTCGCAGCCGGTGGAGAAGCGCTGCGCGCCGTGATCGCATCCGGCCTGCACGCATCACCTTCAGTGGCCGAACGCAGAACCCAAGCACAACCAAGCAGAACATGAACTCACGCCGCAATTTCCTGCGGACGAGCGCAGGCGCCGCCTTCTCGGCCGCCACGCTCGCCGCGTTCCCGCCCAGCATCCGCCGTGCGCTGGCCATTCCAGCCAGCAATGTCACGGGCACGATCATGGACGTGCAGCACGTGGTGATCCTGATGCAGGAAAACCGCTCCTTCGACCACTACTTCGGCACGCTCAACGGCGTACGCGGCTTTGGTGACCGCATGACGATCCCGATGCCCAACGGCCGCAAGGTCTGGCAGCAGGAACGCACCAACGGCACGCTGATCACGCCGTATCACCTGGACGGCACCGCCAACAACGCCCAGCGCGTGTCCGGCACCCCGCACGCCTGGGCCGACAGCCAGCAGGCGTGGGACAACGGCCGCATGTCGCGCTGGCCGGTGGCCAAGACGGATACGTCGATGGGCTACTTCAAGCAGAAGGAAATCCCGTTCCAGTTCGCGCTGGCCAACGCCTTCACGATCTGCGACGCCTACCACTGCGCGATGCACACCGGCACCGACGCCAACCGTTCGTTCCACATGACCGGCACCAACGGCGCCGTGCCGCAGGGCGTGGCCTTCGTGAACAACGAGTGGGACGCGATCAACGGCGTGGCCGCCGACGCCAACATCGGCTACACGTGGAAGACCTACGCCGAACGGCTGGAAGAAGCCGGCGTGAGCTGGATCAGCTATCAGAACATGCCCGACGAATGGGGCGACAACATGCTGGGCGCGTTCCAGTCGTTCCGCCGCGCCAACCTGGCCTCGGGCTTCCCGGTGTCCAGCGGCGGCTCGCCGGGCGTGCCCTACACCAACACCGGGCAGGCCGTGCCCTACCACGCGTACGACGCCGCCACCGACAACGCGGCCAATCCGCTGTACAAGGGCGTGGCCAACACGCTGCCGGGCACGCGCCCCGAGGATTACCTCAACGCATTCCGCCGCGACGTGATGAACGGCACGCTGCCGCAGGTGTCGTGGATGAACGCGCCGTCGATCTACTGCGAGCATCCCGGCCCGTCCAGCCCGGTACAGGGCTCGTGGTTCCTGCAGGAAGTGCTGGACGCGCTGACGGCCAACCCCGAGGTCTGGAGCAAGACCGTCCTGCTGATCAACTTCGACGAGAACGACGGCTACTTCGACCACGTGCCGTCGCCGTCGGCACCGTCGCTGAATCCGGACAAGACCTTCGCGGGCAAGACCACGCTGAGCGCGGACGACATGAAGCCCGAGTACTTCACGCACGGCGCGCCGGCCGGCAGCACCGGCCAGCCTGCCGTCGACAGCCGGGTCTACGGGCCGGGCCCGCGCGTACCGCTCTACGCGATTTCGCCGTGGAGCCGTGGCGGGTGGGTCAATTCGCAGGTGTTCGACCACACGTCGGTGCTGCGCTTCCTGGAAGCCCGCTTTGGCGTGAAGGAGCCGAACATCAGCCCGTTCCGCCGCACGGTGTGTGGCGACCTGACCAGCGCGTTCAACTTCAAGACGCCGAATACCGAAGCGCTGCCCACGCTGACCGGCCGCTACACGCGTACCGAGGCCGACCAGCTGCGCGCTGCCCAGCAGGCGCTGCCCGCCGTGCCGGTGCCGCGCGACATGTCGCTGCCGCTGCAGGCGCCGGGCACGCGCCCGTCGCGCGCACTGCCGTATGAGCTGCACACCAGCGCGCGCTGCTACACGGGCGGCCAGGTCGAACTGATCTTCGCGAACAGCGGCGCGCAGGCGGCCGTGTTCCACGTCTACGACGTGAACAAGCTCGACCGCGTACCGCGCCGCTACATGGTGGAAGCGGGCAAGACGCTGCTCGACACCTGGGACGCCGCGCTCGACAATTTCGGCAAGTACGACCTCTGGGTACTGGGCCCGAACGGCTACCATCGCCATTTCAAGGGCGACCTGAACCGCCTGAGCACCGCAGCGGCATCGCCCGAGATCCGCGTCTGCTACGACATCGCCAACGGCAATGTCTTCGTGGACCTTATCAACAGCGGCGCCCAACCGTGCACGTTCACGGTCACGCCGATGGCCTACCGCACCGACGGCCCCTGGCAAGCCACGGTCGCTGCGAATGGCACGAAGACGCTCGACTGGAAGCTGCAGGACAGCGGCCAGTGGTACGACTTCGCGGTCACGTGCAGCAGTGATCCGTCGTTCTATCGTCGCTTTGCGGGGCGCGTGGAGACGGGCAAGCACACGGTCAGTGATCCGGCGATGGGTGAGGGTTAAGCGGCGGAATTGACCCTTGTTGATTTGCTCCCCTCTCCCTCCGGGCCCTCCGGGAGAGGGGTCGGGGGAGAGGGCCGGCGGTTCAAATTGCCACATATCGGCAAGCAGAGCCTCGTTGCCCTCTCCCCCAGCCCCTCTCCCGCTTTGCGGGAGAGGGGAGCAAACACAACGCAGGGCATGAGCGCTACCGGGCGCTTGATCCTTGCCTCCCTGTTTTCTCCCCTCTCCCTCTGGGCCCTCTGGGAGAGGGGTTGGGGGTGAGGGCCGGCGGATCAAATTGCCACTTATCGGCAAGCAGACCCTCGTTGCCCTCACCCCCTGCCCCTCTCCCGCTTCGCGGGAGAGGGGCAAAAAACAAGCGGGTGGACCATCGGCATCACCGTCTTTCCCCCATCTGCCCCAACAGCCTGCGCAACTGCCCTGCCGTATCTTCCGCCGCCGACAGCGGCAGCAGCGGCACGCCAATCCCCTTGTGCCAGTCCATCAACGCCGCCCCCTGGGCGTCGGCGAAGCTGCGCACGTTGCGGCGCAGCGCCTCCTGTCCAAATCCAAGTTCCACCTGCAGTTCGCCGTCGCTGACCACCAGTTGACCCGATGCGGGCAGTTCCAGCAGGAACGGGTCGTACACCAGCACCGACAGCACGTCGTTGCGCCCGCGCAAGCCCAGCATCAGGTGGCGGGTCTCGGTATCGGCGCCGTCGAAATCGCTGATCACGATGACCAGGTAGTTGTGGTGCGCCAGCCGCAGGGCCTGCCGCAGCGCGTTGTTCAACTGCGTGGCGCCACGTTGGCCCGGCAGGTCGGCGCGTAGACGCTGATTGTGTTGCGCGAGGTCACCCAGTAGATGCAGCACGCCGTGCCGGCTGCGCTGCGGCGCGGCGCTGGTCTGGTCCGCGTCGCCGAAGATCACACCGCCCACGCGGTCGCCGTCGGCCAGTACGCGCCATGCGGCCAATGCCGCTGCCTCTGCTGCGATGACGGACTTCATGGCACGGCGGCTGCCGAAGAACATGTTCATGCGCTGGTCCACCACCAGCAGCACCGGCCGCTCCTTTTCCTCGCTGTAGAGCCGCACGTGAGGCGTGCCGGTGCGCGCCGTCACGCGCCAGTCGATGGTGCGGATATCGTCGCCGGGCAGATACTGGCGCAATTCCTCGAACGCCAGGCCCCGGCCATGCACGCGTGAGCCGTGCCGGCCCGACAACAGGCTGTGCACGGGCTGCCGGCTGCGGAAGTGGAAGTCGCGCACGCTGGCTTCCAGCGCGGCCAGTGCCGCCAGGTCGACGTTGACGCCGACGGTGGCCTGCGATGCCCCGGGCGCGGCGCCAGCGCGTGAGCGGGCCCGTGCCGCGTTGTCCCTGGCCACGTCAGGACACCGCCACCCGCTGCAGCAGGCGGTCGATCACCGCGTCGGCGGCCACCGCGGACGCGTGGGCTTCATAGGACAGGATCAGCCGATGGCGGAAGACGTCGTGCACCACGGCCTGCACGTCCTCGGGCGTCACGTGGTCGCGGCCGCGCAGCCAGGCGATGGCGCGCGACACCTTGTCGAGCCCGATCGACCCGCGCGGGCTCACGCCCACCTGGATCCAGCGCGCAAGGTCGTCATCGAAGCGGCCAGCGTCGCGCGTGGCCTGCACCAGCGTGACGATATAGCGCTCTACAGGTTCGCTGACCGCAATGCCATGGATCGCCTCACGCGCCGTGAAAATGACCTCGGCCGACAGCCGTCCCGCATCGTCGCCCGTGCCCGCATTCCGGTTCGCCGCTTCCTCGGCACGGGCGAGCTGGATGATGCGCGCCTCGGCATCGGCCTGCGGGTATCCCACGTTCACATGCATCAGAAAGCGGTCCATCTGCGCCTCGGGCAGCGGATAGGTGCCCTCCTGCTCGATCGGGTTCTGCGTGGCCATGACCAGGAACAGCGGTTCCAGCGGGTGCGTATGGCCGCCCACCGTCACCTGCCGCTCCTCCATGGCTTCCAGCAACGCGGCCTGAACCTTGGCCGGCGAGCGGTTCACCTCGTCGGCCAGCACCAGGTTGGCGAACAGCGGGCCGGGCTGAAAGCGGAACTCGCCCTTGCCGGCATCGGTGACGTAGATATCGGATCCGGTGATGTCGGCCGGCAGCAGGTCCGGTGTGAACTGCACGCGCGACAGCCGGGCATCCAGATGTTTCGCCAGACTCTTGATGGCGCGTGTCTTGGCCAGCCCCGGCAGCCCTTCCACCAGCAGGTGGCCATCGGCCAGCAGCCCCAGCAGCAGCCGTTCGACCATCCGCTCCTGGCCGACAATCGACTCCCCCATGCGCGCCTGAAGCGCCAGGATGTCGTCGCGCGCGCTCATCGTGTGTCTCCTTGTCAGCCGTTTGTCAGTCGTGTCAGCGGCCAGACCGGCCGCCGGTGAACCAGTTGTAGTAGGGATTCTCGGGATCGGCACGCATCACCGTGCCGATATCGCGCAGCCATTGCTCGCGGTCGCCGCGATAGGCGTCCAGTCCCGCGGCATAGAACGTGTGCAGCGTCTGGCGTTCGCGGCGGATGTCCTGGTACAGCGCGTCGCTGGCGCCGGCCAGCGGCGGATCGCCGGTCAGGTCCAGCAGCTCGCGCAGCACCGGCGGAAAGTCCTGCCGCCGCACCCAGCTCGTGTACTCGATGCGCGGCCGGTCATCGGTTACGGCCGGGGCATCGCCCGCAAACCAGTCCAGGCCGGCGCGGTCGGTCACGTAGGTGGCCAGCAATGCCGCCGGCGATGCCACGCCAACCGCCCGCAGCGCGTCCGCCACCTGCGGCTGGGCGAAGCGCGACGTGATGCGGCCCGCATCGAGCACCATCGGCTGCAGCGATCCCACCAGCAGCATTTCATGGAGTTCGGTGGTCCACAGCGTCGCGTGGGGGAATACATCGAGGAAGCTGCGCACCAGCGACCGCGTGTCGTCGCGATTCTGCGTCGGCAGCGGCAGCCACTGCGCCACGATGCCACCGGGCTGCAGCCGCGCGGCCGCCAGCCGGTAGAACTCACGCGAATACAGGTTGACCACGCCACTGGCCGACGGCGGCGGTGGTTCCAGCGTGATCAGGTCGTAGCGCTGCGGGCACTGCAGCAGTTCGCGGCGGCCATCGCGCAGGCGGATGTCGATCCGCGCATCGCGTGCGACACCGAAATT
The DNA here is from genome assembly GCF_022179805.1 of Cupriavidus pauculus. Taxonomy (GTDB): domain Bacteria; phylum Pseudomonadota; class Gammaproteobacteria; order Burkholderiales; family Burkholderiaceae; genus Cupriavidus; species Cupriavidus pauculus_E. The sequence goes on from NZ_BPUO01000010.1 coordinate 105,755, forward strand.
GCCACGGAATTCAGGCACCGCACGCACCACCGCCGGCAGCAACTCGGCCACCACGCGTTGCTCCAGCCCCGGGTATTGCAGCGTGGCGCCGGCCGTGATGCCGGTGCCCAGGCCGATCACCAGCGACGCACGCGGCGTGCCGTCATGCACGATCAGTGGCAGCAACGCCTGCAGGCGCATATAGCGCAGCGACGTCATCGTATCGCCCGAATTCGAGACGCCCTGGATGTACAGCCGGTGAAAGCGCTGGCCAGCCTTGCCCTGCTCCACCACGGCCACGGTGGCGCCACGGCTTTCCTCGTAGAACACCAGCGATCCGCCGCGCGTACTGGCCAGCAACGCGGCCAGCCGGTCGGCCGGCGTAGCCACCGCGACGATCAGCGTGATGACGGCCAGCAACGGGATGGCAAACCGCGCACGGCGCGTGACGCCATCGCCGAAGGCCACCGCCAGCACGGCCACGAGTCCGCTGCCCGTAGCTAGCACGCCAAGCGTATGGATCACGCCCAGCGTCGGCACCAGCCACACCCCGGCCAGCACCGAACCCACGATGCCGCCGAGCGTGTTCAGCGCCAGCACCGCGCCCACGCCGGAACCGGCGCGGGATGGGTCCACCGACAGACGCACCACATACGGAAACGCCGCGCCAAGCAGCAGCGTCGGCACGAACACCACGCACAGCGCTGCTACGGCAAAGCTGGCGCAGGTAGCCGCCAGCAGGTTGCCGGTGGCACCCAGCACGCGCTGCGAGACCACGTGCTGCGCAGCGGGCAGCCATTCGCCCAGCCACGCGAACTCGACCAGCGCCACCAGTCCGGCGGCGACGATCAGCAGCGCAAAGACGCCCCATGGGTCCGAGCTGCGGTCGACGCGCTTCGCCACGAACAGGCTGCCGATCATCAGGCCAGCCAGGTAGGCCGCCAGCATGACCGCGAAGGCGAAGGCGCGCGTGCTCAGGAACTGGACCATGGCCTGTGACCAGACCACCTCGTAGCCCAGCGCGATGGCGCCGGCCAGCGCGTACAGCGTCAGGGCCAGCACACGTTGGCCGGATGCCCGCGCACCGGCTTCGGGCACGGTGGGCACCTCCGCTGTCGCCGTGGCATCCCGGCCGAACCACCACGCGCCCAGCGCCGCCAGGCCGTTCAGCACGGCGGCCGCTACCGCACTGCCCGTAACGCCCAGCAGCGGAATCGCGACAAACGCCGCCAGCAAGGTACCAACAATGGCGCCGGCGGTATTGGCGGCGTACAGCCGGCCGCCATTGCCGCCCAACGCCACGCCGTCGCTGCGGATGGCACGCATCAGCGCCGGCAACGTACCGCCCATGGCAATGGCCGGCAAGGCGACCAGCGCCAGCGGCAAGGCCCAGGCAACGGCCCCGGCGCGCACTTCGAGCCAGGCGAACGGCGCGGCCGCGTGCGCCAGGGCCAGCGTCACGGCCACACCCAGCACGGCAATCGCGCATTCCAGCCAGACATAGAGCCGCCAGGCCGACGCGACGCGGTCCGCCATGCGGCCGACTGCCCAGCCACCCAGCGCCAGGCCGCCGAAGAACGCGCTGACGCCGATGGTCACGGCGTGTACGTCCACGCCGACCACCAGCGACAACTGCTTGATCCACAGCACCTGATAGACAAGTCCGGCCACGCCGGACAGGCCCAGCAGCGTCGCGGCCTGCCAGAGGCCACGGCGCACCTGCGCGTCAGCGCCCGCCCGCGCTGGCTTTACTGCGGCCGGCGGGCGCTTCATGCCGTGCTCCAGCTTGCGGCGGGCCGCCGTCACTTCTTCTGCTGCTGTTGCTGCTTGGCCAACTGGTCCGCCACCTGCCGCTTGATCTTCTCGCTGGCCTGGTCGATCGTGAAGCTGGCCGGGATCTGGCTCGGCGGGAAGTCGACAAAGGTCTGCAGGAAGTTGATGGCCCGGCGGTTACCCTCGATGAACAGGTACGGGTTCTCGGTCTCCAACTGGTGGTACTGGTTGGTTGGTCCGGTGTCGGCCCGCTCGTACGGATCCATGCGCAGGTTGAAGTATTTCGGCGCGCGCAGGCACGTGAACGGTTCCTTCCAGACCTCGAAGCCGCCCCTCGCCCGTTGCTCGCAGAACACCACCTTCCACGCAGTCGGCACCGTCGCACCGGCGGTCAGCACGTCGTAGCGCATGGCTACCAGTTCCGCATCGTCGTTGAAGTAGTAGAACTCGCTGCGCGCGCTCTTGTCGGTCTGGCCCGTGAGCATCGGCAACTGGTTGTAGCCGTCCAGATGCACCTTGGCGCTCTTGCCGCTCAGCGTCGTGCCCTTGAGCAGGCGGTCCTTGACGTCACCGTCGCCAGCGGCCGCGAGCAGCGTCGGGAACCAGTCCAGCCCGGACATCAGCCCGTTGGTAACCGAACCCGGCTGGATCTTGCCGGGCCAGCGAATCATCGCAGGCACGCGGAACGCCCCTTCCCAGTTCGAGTCTTTCTCGCTGCGGAACGGCGTGTTCGCGGCGTCGGGCCAGGTGAAGAAGTTCGGACCGTTGTCGGTGGTGTAGATGACGATGGTGTTGTTGGTGATGCCGGCGTCGTCCAGCGACTTCAGCAGCTTGCCCACGTTCTGGTCCATTTCCCACATGCCGTCCGCGTATTCGTGGCCGGCGCCCAGCCCTGCCTTGCCGCGATACTCGGGCCGCACGTGCGTGAACAGGTGCATGCGCGTGAAGTTCATCCACAGGAAGAACGGCTGCTTGGCCTGCGCCTGCTTCTGGATGTAGTTCATCGCGGCGCCGGTGGTTTCGTCGTCGATGGTCTCCATACGCTTGCGGTTCAGCGGGCCGGTGTCCTCGATCTTGCCGTCGGCCGTGCTGTGCAGCACGCCGCGCGGGTTGTAGAACTTCAGGAAGTCGGGGTTGTCCTTCGGCCAGTACGGACGTTCCGGCTCTTCTTCGGCGTTGAGGTGATACAGGTTGCCGAAGAACTCGTCGAAGCCGTGCTTGGTGGGCAGGAAGCGGTCCTGGTCGCCCAGGTGGTTCTTGCCGAACTGGGCAGTGGCATAGCCCAGCGGCTTCAGCGCCTGGGCAATCGTGATGTCGCGGTCCTGCAGGCCCACAGGCGCGCCGGGCAGGCCCACCTTCGACAGCCCGGTGCGGAACACGGTCTGGCCGGTGATGAACGTGGAACGCCCCGCCGTGCAGCTATTTTCGGCGTAGTAGTCGGTCATCATCATGCCCTCGCGGGCGATGCGGTCGATGTTGGGCGTCTTGTAGCCCACCACGCCATGGCTGAACGCGCTGACGTTGCCCAGCCCCACATCGTCGCCAAAGATCACGAGGATGTTGGGCTTGCCGCCCTGCGTGCCCTGCGCGCCGGCCGGCGCTGCAGCCACGGGCGAGGCGCCGGCGGCATCGGGTGCCGAGGCCATTGGCGCGGGCGTCGTTGGCGTGACCGGCGTGGTGGCCACGGGCGGCGGTGCCGCCGGCACCTGTGCGGCCGGCGCAGACGCGCCAGGAGCGGCCTTGTTCTCGTCGGCCTTCTTGCAGCCGGCCACGGCCAGGATCGCGACGATTGCCGCGCTCATGGCCAGCCTGTTCATTCGCTTACCCGATGCTGGTTTCATCGTAGGGCCTCCCTAAGAGGGTGATTCAGGGGCGATAAGTCGGTGGGAACGTTCCCGGGGTCACGGCTGCGCGGACGGATAGATCCGCACCCAGTCCTGCTCCATGCTGATGACGGTCCAGCCGCGCGCCGTCGCTTCGTCCAATGCCTTGTCGAGCTTGCCGATGCCGGACTTGCGGTCGTAGGCGAACTCGCGCTCGGCGTCGTCGTGATGCACCAGCACCGCCAGGCGCTGGCCCGGGCCCGCCACCGTGTACTGCAGCATCTGCAGGTCGCCATCCGAATTGCCCACCGCCAGGATCGGGCGCCGGCCAATCTGCCGGTAGATGCCCACCGGCTTGCCGGGGCCATCGTTGATGAATTCGAACTTCGGGCCACGCACCAGCGCGCCCTGCCCGTTGCGCATCTCGTATGTCACCGCCTGCGTGGAACCCACCACCTGCTCGGGCGGAATGCCGTAGACGCGCTCGGACCAAGGCCGCATGAACTCGAGCGTGCCGCCGGACACGATGAACGTCTTGAAGCCATTGGCGCGCAGGTAGCTCAGCAGTTCGAGCTGCGGCTGGAAGACCAGGTCTGTGTAGCGGCGGTTGAATTTGGGATGCCGCGCGCTGTCCAGCCAGGCGCGGATCGTGCGGTCGTACTCTTCCACCGTCATGCCGCTGTTGGCCTGGGAAATCAGCGGCAGCAGGCGCTTTTCCTCGCGCATCAGGCCGGCCATGTCGTTGGCCATCAGCGCCTTGAACGCGGGATTGGTCTTCCACTCGGGATGCTGGGGCGCGGCGGCGCGCACCTGGTCGAGCAGGAAGAAGAACTGGAAGTACAGCGGCTGTTCGCTCCACAGCGTGCCGTCGTTGTCGAACACGGCGATGCGCTCGGCGGGCGGCACGAAGTCTGGCGAGCCCTGGCGCGTGACCGCCTCCACGAACTGGACGATGCGCTGCCGCACGGCACCGTCGCGCCACGATGGCAGTGCCGTCGCCGCACTGGCCGATGCACTGGCCGCTGGCTGTCCGGCGGCCGCCGCATCAGTCCCGCCTGGAGAAGACGCGCACCCGCCCAGCGTTCCCAGCAACGCGGCCAGGACCACCGCGCCGGAAAGCCCATCACGAAAACGCCGCCGAAAGCCTGCTGCCGTGGCGAAAGCCATCACAGAATCCTCCAAATGGTGCGGCGGGGTCCGGCCTATTGCCGGGCCGCCAGTTCGGGGCGCTTGCTTTGCTCGGCCCAGGCGCGGTCATCCATGACCAGGCGAAAGCCCAGGTGCGACATGCTGGTATAGGGATCGGTGCCGCGCCGCGCGCTGGGGCGATAGCTGAGACAAAAATCCTCGTTGCACAGGAACGACCCGCCGCGCGTGACGCGCTTGGGTGCCGACACCGGTACGCCCGGTTCGGTCGGGTCCCAGGAATCGGACGGGCCAGCCGGGTTGCGCAATACCGCCGGGGTAGCCTGGGCCTCGCGCCGGAACTGGTCCGCGCGGTACCAGTCGGCCACCCACTGCCAGGCATTGCCGGTCATGTCGTACAGGCCGTAGCCGTTGGCCGGAAACGTGCCGACGGGGCTGGTGCCCGCCGCGCCGCCGGCCTTGGCGCTGACCACGGGGAATGGCTGCACCTGCTGGCCTTGCCAGACGTTGGCCATCTGGCGGCCATCGGGCGCGAATTTGTCGCCCCAGGTGTAGGTGGCCTGGTCAAGCCCGCCGCGCGCGGCGAACTCCCATTCGGCCTCGGTGGGCAGCCGCTTGCCAACCCAGCGCGCATACGCCTGGGCGTCTTCGTAAGAGATCTGCACCACCGGGTGGTTGTCCTTGCCCTCGATGCTGCTGCCGGGGCCGGTCGGATGCTTCCAGTCGGCACCGGGCACGAACCGCCACCAGCGCCAGTACTCTCGTAGCGGCACCGGGTTGTTGGTGCCGACAAACACCATGGCCCCCGCCACCATAGCGCTATCGGGCGGACGCGGCGTGCCGGGCGGCAGTTGTACCTTCATCGTGTCCCAGTCGGGCGCGCGCTCGGCCGTGGTCAGGTAGCCGGTGGCCTTGACGAACTTGCGGAACTCCGCGTTGGTCACGTGGTGCTGATCCATCCAGAAGCCGCCGACTTGCACCTTGTGCGCTGGCCGCTCGTTGGGCTGCGACATCTTGTGGTCGCTGCCCATCAGGAAGTCGCCGCCCGGCACGTGCACCATGCCGCGCGGACCGCTGACGCCATCGCCGGCACGGACGTCCGTCGCCAGGGCGCCGCCCGTGCGCGACGCGTACCAGTACGTGGCACCGGCGCCCGCCACGGCCATGCTTAACGCAAGCGCCACCAGCCCTATATGCCGGCGCCATACCGGCGTGGTGGTGGCAATCGTCCTGGTTTGCTGCGTACGACGCATCGACGCTCCTCGAACAGTACGGTTCGATCACCTGATTCAGCCTGTCCAGTATGGGACGACTGCCGAACGGAACGGAATGCAAATCTTTGGTGGAACGATCTGCATGATTTTGTCGAGATCTACGGATTCAGAGGCGGCAACGTGCGGCCACGGCGGCGTTGCGCGGCGATGGCGCGCCAGTGCGGCCGCTTTGGCGATGCCCGGCGGCGCCAGCGCACCAGCAGGTAACCGATGACCGCCAGCACGGCAATCCCCACCAGCACACGCCAGTCGAGCCAGTCCGGCCAGGTCAGCGTCATGCCGCCAGTGGGCGCGAGCCCCATGCCCGGCCCGGCGCGATGTACGTCGACCGTCACGGCGGGGGCCGACGACTGCGCCCGCTTGCCCGTGGCCGGGTCGTACCACGCCACCGACACCGCCGGCAGCGTGTACTGCCCGCTGCCTTCGAACACATAAGTGATGATTTCGACGCGGCGGCCGCCGGTTGTCGCCGGGGCATCGGGCGCGTCCACGCCGTCCTGCAATTGCGGATCGCCCCGGAACTGGCGCACGCCGCGCGGGGCTGCCAGCGTGGGCGGCTCGATCATCATGGCCGGAGTGCCGGGCGCAAAAATCGTGATGGTGCGCACCAGGGCGTCGCCCGCGCGCAGGTTGGCGTCCTTACCACTAGTGGGCCGGTCGAACGACTGGGCGACCTGCAACCGCGCGGCGGGCAGCAGCGCCTCGCCCGGTGCCTCCGCCGCGCCTGAGGCGGCTTGCGCCGGCGCCCCCTGCTGTCCGCTGACCCGGATCGTGGTGGCGGGCAGCGTGACGCTGGCATCGCGCGGCTTGCCGTCCTCGCCGGAATATCTGAAATGGATCTCGGGCGTGGGCAGCGCGAAGTCACCGCCGGTCTGCGCCGTGAACACATAGGTCTTGCGGATGCCGGCGTAGCTGGTGCCGTCGATGGTCTCGGTGGAATTGGCGGCACGCTCGTCGGGCATCGTCACTACGGCACCCGGCACCTGCAGCCCCGGAAACGCCGGCGCCGACAGGAAGAAGTTAGGCGCCAGGATCGTGACCTCCACCTGCACCGACTGCCCCGCCACCATCGGCTGCTGCCCCAGCACCCGCATCCGCACGATGGGCTCGGCGGCGTGTACCCACCCCGCCAGGAGTATCAGGATGCCAACCAGCCAGCGCATCGTCATGGCTTGGCCTGCAGCGCGAACTTGCGCGCCAGCAGCTCGGTGGGCGACGTCTGGATTGCGCGCATCCACATCTCGGCGTTCTGCTGCACCAGGCCCTGCTGCGGCTTGTCGCTGTCTGGCGGTGGCGGCGGCTTGTTGCTATCGAATTCGATCTTGTCGGGCTTCAGGTCCGGCGGCTCCGACTCATCCTTCTGCTTGTTTTTTTCCTGCTGCTTCTGCCGCTCGATGGCCTCCCGCATGCGCGCCAGGTTCTGTTGAGCGGGCGCCCAGCCGGGCCGCTGCTGCAGCACGAGCTGGTAACGGGCCGCCGCTTCCTGGTACTTGTTCTGCCGGGCCAGCGCGTTGCCCAGGTCGAACTGGGCATCGGTGGAACTGATGCGCTCGAATTCCCGCGTGGCCTCCTCGAACTTGCCCGCCCGGTAGTAGGCCACGCCGCGCCACATCGGATCGTCGAACAGCGCGGCGGCGCCAGCGTAGTCGCCGCGCTCGAACGCGCGCCGGCCCTGCTGGTCGTGCGTCAGCCAGAGATCAACGAAATGCCACGGGCGCGCGGCGGGGCTTTCCTGCGCCCGCAGGCCCGTCTGCGGCGCCGTCACCAGCACGGCCAGCGCCAGCGATGCCAGCCAGCGGATCGACCAGCCCTTGCGGAACCACAGCAGCGCCAGCACGGCGATGGGGATTGTCAGCGGCCAGCCGGCGTCGTGCCAGCGCACGGTGTCCGGCGCGCTGGCCTGTTCCACGTGCGACTGGATATGGCGCTGCACCCAGGCCACGTCGTCGTCGCTGTCGGTGGTCAGCGTGGCCACCGGGATGCCGGTATCGCGCACGCGGTGCAAGGCAGCGGAGTCCAGCCCCGGCGCCGCGCCATCGCCGGTCTTGAGCGGACCGCCCTGCGCCGTGCCGATGGCCAGCACCACGAGCTGCGTGCGTTTGTCGCGCTGTTGCAGCGTGGCCGTCGCGGCGGGCTCGACGCCGTCGGTCAGCAGCAGGATGGTGCCGGGCACGGGCTCCTTTGCCAGCGCCGTGGCGATGGTCCGGATGGCAAGCGCGGTGTCTTTGCCCGGCACCGGCATGATGGCGGTCTGCAGCGCATCGACAAACGTCTGCAGCAGCGCCGCGTCGTCGGTCAGCGGCAGCACCAGGTGCGTGGAGCCCGCGTAGGCGTAGAGCGCGGTGCGTCCGCCGTCGCGATGCGCCAGCAGCGCCTTGATCTTGAGCTTGGCGCGCTCCAGCCGGGTGGGCGTGATGTCGATGGCGTTCATGTCGGGCGACAGGTCCACCGCGATGGCCAGCGGCGCCTTGTCGGACAGGAACGGCGGCCGCTCGCGCTGCCACGTGGGGCCGGCCAGCGCGATGGCGCCCAACGCCAGGGCCAGCGCGGTCAGGTGGACCGGGCGCACCGCGCGCTTGCGGCGCTCGTTCACGACCAGCGCATCGAGCAGGTGCGGCGCAATGGTGCTGCGCCACCGGCGCCGGACATCGCCCTGCCGCTGCACCGCCCACGGCAGCCAGACGGCGGCAATCAGCACCAGCAGCCACCAGGGACGCAGGAAGTGGAACTGGGCCAGCGCCGAGAACCATTCGCTCATGTGGCAGGCTCACTGTTGCGCTCACCGGAGGGCGTGGCAGCGCGCGTGAGCATGCGGGCGTAGGCGGCCATGCCGATCTGGTAGGCCAGCACCAGCAATACGGCGGCGCCCAGCGGCCACATGAACAGCTCGCGGCGCGGGCGCCAGCTCAGCGTTTTCTCCTTGTGCGGCGTGACGCGGTCGAGCGTGGCGTAGATCGATGCCAGCGCGGTCTGGTCGGCGCCGAAGAAGTATCGACCGCCCGTGGTGGCGGCGATCTGCTTCAGCGTGTCGAGATCCACCTTCTGTTCGCCCGTGGCGGCCGGATCGCCGATGCCCACCGTATGCACCACCACGCCACGCGTCTTCGCAATGTCGGCCGCGCGTGCCGGCGGCATGCGGCTGGCCGTGTCGTTGCCGTCCGTCAGCAGGATCAGCACCTTTTCGACGGCGTGGCTGTTGTCGAACATCTTGATGCCGAGCCCGATGGCATCGCCCAGCGACGTGCTGGCGCCCGCCATGCCCGGGACGGAATCGTCGATCAGCGTACGGACCAGCGTGTGGTCAAGCGTAAACGGTGCCAGCGGGTACGGGGCATCGCCGAACACGATCAGTCCGATGCGGTCGCCGGGCCGGTGCGCGACAAAGTTGCTCACCACCTGCCGTACCGCCTGCACGCGTGCCTCGACCTGGCCGGCCGGGTCCTTGAAGTCGCGGGTGTCCATCGACTGGGACAGGTCCAGCGCCAGCAGCAAATCGCGCACCGGCTCGGACTTGTAGATCGGCGGCTCCAGCCATTGCGGCCGTGCCAGCGCAGCCACGATCAGCACCCACGCCAGCGGCGCCAGCAGATGCAGCAGCAGCCCACGGCGTGGCACATGGGCGCCAGCGGCTGGCTGCAGCCCGGCCGCGCTGGCCACTTCGCCAAAGAACGGCAGGCGCACCGAAGCGCTGGTTTCGCGATACGCAGGCAGCCGCCACCAGACCAGCAACGGCAGTGGCAGCAGGACGAACATCCACGGATAGGCAATCGCGATCATGCTGGCGGCGCCCGGTGTTCGGCAATCCAGCGCCGGCAGGCCGACGCGGTGTCGCGGGTCTGCTGCGCGGACCAGGCGCCCAGCGCGGCGCGGTCGCGGTACTCGGTCTCGACCAGAGCGGCCAGCGGCGCCACGGCATCGGCGGCCTTGCCGGCATGGGCCTGCAGGAAATCGCGCCACGCAGTGCCGGACAGCGCCGCCACGGTGTCGCGGGGCCACGCGGCCAGCGTCGTACGCTTGAGCAGTTCGGCCACGGCAAGCAGCGCCTGCGCACGCGCCGGGCCTTCCGCGCCCAGCGTGGCCTGCAGCCCGGCCAGTTCCTTGAGCGCGGTGCGGCGATAGCGGTTGGCGCGCCAGTGCCGCCAGAAGCGCCAGGCCAGCCAGAGCACGGCGCAGAGCAGAACGATGCCGAGCACGAGCCAGCCCGCCGTCTGGGGAAACCAGGATGGCGGGAGCGGCGTGACGATATCGGCAAGATCGTTCACCGGCGGGCCTCCCCTGAGGGCATGCCGGAGCGTCGGCATGGGCGCAGGTTACGCCCTGGCGCCGGGAATCCGAATTAAGAGTTTTTGGCGGGTATGTTGAAGGATTTCACCGGCCTGGCCGCTCAATGCAGTTCGACGTCGGCATACGCGGCGATGGTGCTGACCGAGGCATGCCCCAGTTGGCGCTGCACGGCCTTGCGGCTGGCGCCCCGGGCCAGCGCCTGGGCGCCGGCGGTGTGCCGCAGCCAGTGCGCGCTGGCCTGCGCGAAATGCTGCGCGGCCTGGGGATCGTCGTCGGCCAGTGCCTGGCTGGCCTGCGTGAAGCAGCGCTTCCAGATGGCCGCAATCTGCGCGACCGATAGCGGCGCATCGTCCGCATCTTGCTGGACCCGGCCGATCAGTGGCGTCCGCGCGGGCAGGCGCTCGACATCCCGTCCCAGGCCTCGTGCGTCCATGTGGTCGCGCAAGGCGTCGATCACGCTGTCTGGCAACGCGTTGGTGCGCGGACGGTTGCCCGGCACGGTCAGGGTCCAGCCATCGGCCCAGGTGAGATCCGCCACCGTGGCCTGCGCCTGTTCGGACACGCGCAGTCCCGTGGCATGCACGAGCCGCAGCATGAACTGCAGCCGCGCCGTGCGCGCGTCGGCTGCCGGCAAGCCCGCCACGTATCGTTTCAGGTGCTGCCACTGTGCGCCGCCCAGGCTGCGGTCTGCCTGGATGCGCGGCACCGCCGGCGCCGCCACACGGGGTGCCACCTGGAACGGGTTGGCGCTCAGGTGTCCGTGCCGGACCAGCCAGGCGCACAGGATGTTGAGGATCTTGCCGGCATGGCGGATACTGGCCGGCGACAGCGGCCCTTCGAACGGGCGCCAGTCATGGCGGTCGCGCGGCGTGCCGCGCCGGCCCACCCATTGCGCCGCCGGTTGCGGGTCGGCCAGGAAGGCCAGATAGGCGGCGCCATCTTCCGCGCCAAGGGTGGCCAGCGTCTTGCCGCGCGCGAACACGGTCCAGAGCAGGAAGCGTTCGGCTTGCGTGCGGTAGTGGCGCCAGGTGTGGCAGCCCTCTGGCTCGTAGCCCGCCAGCCAGGTCTGGATCGCGCCAACATCTGCCTGGCTGGCCGTGTGGCGCAGCGATTCGAGTGGCGCCAGCGTCTGGGGTGGCGCGTCCGGTGCGCCTGCCGACATCGATTGCGCATGCAGCCACGCCTCGATCTCGTGTGCGGTGGCTTCGCCGATGCCGTGCGCGTGGCGATACCACTGCCGGGGGTCGGCCGCCAGCGCGGCCTGCAGGTCGGCCAGCGTCATCCATCCCGCGCTGGCCAGGCGGCTGGCAATGCTGGGCGTGAACCAGCCCGCCACGGCATCGCCCGGCGCCGGCCGCGCCAGCAGCAGCGGCTGCAACGCGTCCAGCGCGCGCAGCAGCTTGCGCTGACGCACCTGGCGTGCCGTGGTGCTCTCGCCGGCACGCGGCACGATCATGGCCAGCCAGGTCTTCTCGGTCAGGATGGCCGCCTCGCCGTCGGCACGCGGGCGCGTGGCCAGCCGCTTGACGCCACGCACCAGTTCGCTTTCGATCCAGGCCAGCGTGGTACGCGCCTGGCGCAGATCCAGGCCGGGCCCCAAGTAGCGCGCGGCCAGCCGGCCGAGGTCGAGCCCCTGCAGATGACCACGGTAACAGGCAAAGTGATGCGGCCCGAGCAGGCGCTCGGGAGCTACTGGCGGGCGCACGCGCCGCCGGGGTACGGCTGGGGACAAGGCGGAAATTCGGAAATCGGCAGAGGGGCGCGATGATAACCGAATGGTGGGGGCGAGGCTGCTGGTGGGGTCGATGCTGCTGATGGTTTGCTCCCCTCTCCCTGTGGGAGAGGGGAGCACCGTCTCGCCAAGAATAGACGCGATCGAACCTGCCGAAGTTGCTCCCCTCTCCCGCTTGCGGGAGAGGGGCGGGGGTGAGGGCCGGCGTGTCGTGCTTGGCCGGGCTGGTTAGTACTTGAGGCGCCTACCCTCTCCCCCAACCCCTCTCCCGCGACGCGGGAGAGGGGAGCAAAGCAAGGCGGAGCAATTGGTTAGCCCGCCGGCAGCCTCACACTCACCGCCAACCCGCCCAACGGCGACCTTGCCAGTTCAAACCCACCGCCATACAGCGCGCAGACATCACGCACGATGGCCAAACCCAAACCGCTGCCGGCAGCAGACTCGTCCAGGCGGGCGTAAGGCTGCACGGCGCGCGCCATATCGTCGGGGGGCATGCCAGGGCCGTCGTCGTCGATGCGGATCTCGATGCCGGTGGCTTGCGTTACCAGGTCCACGCGCACCCTGCCCCGCGCCCACTGCCACGCGTTATCTAGCAGGTTGCCGAGCATTTCCACCAGGTCCTGGCGGTCGCCGGCAAAGCTCGCCTGCCCTTCGATTTCCACGGAAATCGGCTTGTCGGCGTGCAGGCGACTCAGCGCGCGCACCAGTTCATCGACAGCCGGACGCACCGCCACGGCGCCGCCCGCCGCGCCGCCCACGCCTGCGGCGCGGGCGCGGGCCAGATGGCGGTCAACCTGCTGGCGCATGGCGTCGACCTGCTGCATCACGCGCTGCGACGCGGGCGCGGGCAACCTGCCGGCATCGTTGGCCAGAATCGCCAAGGGTGTCTTCACGGCGTGCGCCAGGTCGGCGGCCTGGCGCCGCGAGCGTTCCACGGCTTCGTGGTTGCGACGCAGCAGCAGATGGATCTCGTCGACCAGTGGCTGGACTTCCACCGGCCACGCGCCCGGCAGCGTGGGTTCGCGTCCCGCATGCAGCCGCGCCACCGCCGCGCGCAGGCGCGACAGCGGCGCTAGGCCGAAGCGGATCTGTGCCCATACCGCGCCAAGAATGCCCAGCCCCAGCACCCCAAGCGACAGCCACAGCAGATGCCGGAACGACCGCTTGGCCTGCCGCAGTTCGGTGCGGTCCAGCGCCACGGTGATGTCGACCGGCACCTCGGCGCCGGTCAATTGCAAGCGGCGCGACTTGACCAGCAGCGACTGTCCGCGCGGGCCGATGCGGACATCGGCACCGCCCTGCCCGACCTCGCGTTCCACCGTAACCGGAATATCAACGTCCCAGAGCGAGCGCGACCGCAGCGTCTGCCCGCCCGACACCGCCTGCCAGTAGGCGCCCGAATAAGGCAGCTCGAAACGCGGATCGGCGGGCTGGCGCGTCAGTTCCAGCCGGGCGTCACCACGCCACTCCAGCGCGGCAGCCAGGCTGGTCAGGTCTCGGTCCAGTTCGGTGATGTAGGTACGGTCGACATGGCGGCCGAACAGCGTGTCGAGCAGCCAGCCCGTGGTGAACAGCGTGCCGGCGATCCAGACGGTGGCGATGGCCAGCAGGCGCCGGGCCAGCGAGGCGCGCTTCATGCCACGTCCGTCGGCGGGCGCAGGCGGTAGCCCAGGCCGCGCACGGTTTCGATGACGTCGACGCCGAGCTTGCGGCGCAGGCGGCCCACGAAGACCTCGATCGTATTGCTGTCGCGATCGAAATCCTGCGCATAGATGTGCTCGGTCAGCGTGTTCTTGCTGACGATGGTGCCCTGGTGGTGCATCAGGTAGTCGAGCACCTTGAGTTCATGCGCGGTCAGCGTGACGGCATGGCCATGCACGCTCACCTGCCCGCTGCCGGTTGCCAACAGCACCGGGCCGCAGGCCAGCGTGGGCGACGTGCGGCCGGCCGAGCGGCGGATCAGCGCGCGGATGCGGGCCAGCAGTTCCTCGGTACGGAAGGGCTTGGTCAGGTAGTCGTCGGCGCCGGCGTCGATGCCTTCGACCTTTTCTACCCAGCTATCGCGCGCGGTCAGGATCAGCACGGGCACGTTGTTGCCCGCCTGGCGCCAGCGCTTGAGCACGGTCAGGCCGTCCAGCCGGGGCAGGCCGAGATCGAGCACGACGGCGTCATAGGGATGTTCGGTGCCCAGATGCTCGCCGTCGATACCGTCGGCGGCATGGTCCACGGCATAGCCGGCCTGGGTCAGCGCCTGTACCAGTTGGGCCGCCAGCGTGGCTTCGTCTTCGACTAGCAGGATGCGCATGGCGGTCAGGGCTTGCGGGCGCGGTCGAGGTCGTGCCCCTTGGCCTTGAGCAGCTTCGCGTCCCGGGCGTCGTATTCGAGCTTGGCGACGGTGCCGGTGGGCAGCAGCAGCTTGACCTCGTATTGCCAGGCGCCGTCTTCGCGGTCGAGCTTTACGTCGATCACGTCGCCCGCGTACTGGCGCGATACGGTTTCGAGGATGCGGGACAACGGCAGGATTTCACCGGAGCGCAACGCCGCGCGGGCGCGGTCGGCGTCGGTATCGGCCAGCGAGGTGCCGGCCGTGCCCGCCAGGCCGATCACGGCCAGCAGCACCGCCATGCGGCAGGCGCCGCGCAGTCTGGCGGTGGTGCTTGAACGGGACACGCCGGACAACGGCCGGCTGGGCGGGAGAGGCGGGGGCGAGGCAGTCATCGGGGGCATTGTCGGCGGGCCAAGCTGAACGGCGCCTGAACGGATGGCTCAGGTGCCATTCAGGAAGCACAACGCATCATGCCCCCAACATTCACGTTCCTACAAGCCCACCGCCATGCCACGCCTGCCCAAACCCCCTGCCCCGCGTTCTCCCTTCCTGCGCCAACTCGGCGCTGGCCTCGCCCAGCTCGCACCGCTGGCCGTGGCCATGGCCGGTGCCGGCCTGCCCTTCTGGCTCCAGACGCTGGGGCGCTAAGGGCGGGCCGGCGGCAAGGCACCGGTTACGAGCCGACCGTCACGAACACCGGGTTCGAATAGAACCACAGGTCGTTGTAGTTGCGCGCGTTGATGGCGTTGAACCGGGCGTTGTCCTCGGTGACCGTGGTCTTCAGGTCCGGCAGCGGATTGCCGTTGGACGTTTCGCCGGCCACGTTCATGCCCAGGTTGGTCCCGCGCAGGCGGAAGTACTGGTTCTTGGCGGCAACGTAGGTGTAGGTCACGGTGTTGTAGCCGTCCTTGTCCTGCTTCCAGTCTGCCGACGTGAACGTGGCGATCACCTTGGTGGAATCGTTGGTGTCCTTGCTGTATTCCGGCGTGCCAGACGCCGCGCGCGGCGTGACGTCGCCGGCGATCAGGTCGATGTGGTCCACCACCGGGCGCATGTTCACGTTGACGCCGCCGTTGATCGGGTACTGGTAGTTGTTGCGGTCCGGGCTCTTGAAGCGGATCGTCACCGTCACCGTTTCACCAGCCTTGGCCTTCAACTCGCCGCCCATCTCGCCCTTGCCAGCGCCGCCAGCAATGTTGAAGTCGAGCGCGTTGATCAGGTCGCCAAAGACCGAGAACATCTTGCCCGAGCGCACGCCTTCCAGCACGCCTTTGACCCCGGTGTTCTTGTTATCGATCCACACGTAGGTCTTGGCGTATTCGCCCGGGAAGTAGCCGCTGCTGTTGGGGGTGATGGTCTTGAAATGGTGGTCGGAGTCGCCCACGTTCCAGAACCGGCGGCCGTCGCCCAGCAGCGCGTCCCAGATGCCGCCCACTTGCGCCACCACGTAGTCCACGCCGCCATAGACGCGGTTCTTGAGGTTGGCGTCGACGTACGCGGTGGTGTAGCCGCCGCGATCCGGTTCCATCTGGTTGCCGACCATGCCTTCCACGCCGAACGCAACGTTCGGGGCGGTGTCGTTGAACTCGCGGTAGTCGGCCACCGTGTACTTGCCGGTGTTACGCGACGGGTGGTTGATCAATGCGTAGCTGGTGTCCGGGAAGTTGTCGCGCAGCCAGGCCACGGCGCGCACGGCATCGGCGTGCGTGGTGTAGCCCTTGGTGCCCTTGGCGTTCCAGTTGGCCACGTCGACGGCGTCGAACTGGGCGGCCGGACGGTCGGTGAAGTAGTACTCGAACTGGTTGGCGGCCTTGGTGGCGGTGGCCAGCGGGGCGCCCGTGAAGATGCCCACGTTCATGTGGTCGTGGGTGGGCATGTCCCACTCGAACGCCGAGAAAATCAGCTTGTTGATATAGCTGCCATTGACCTGGAGTTGGCGCACGGCCGGGATCTCGTAGTCGGCCATGGCCTTCGAGTACGGAATCGGGCCGCCGACGATGGCGGTGCCGTTCTGGTCACGCGTGGACACGCGCAGGTGGTTCGAGATCGCCGTCCAGTCGAGATTGTTGGTGATCATCGCCTGGTCGAGCACGTCGACCAGCTTGCCCTGCGCATCGTCGGATTCGATCGTGTGGACGTGCAGATCGCCGGTCGTCCACTTGCCGGTGACCTCGGCCACGGGCGTCGACGGCGCGGTCGGCTGGGTGACCGGCGTGGTGCCGCCGTTGTTGCTGCTGGTGGTGCTGGTGTCGTCGCTGCCGTTGCAGCCGTAGAACGCAAAAGCGACGGTCAGTGCCGCCGCCAGACTGATCGCAGACTTCATGTGACGCATGAAACTTCCCTGTTAACCTATTGATCGTTCGACCCTTTTTTGCCGTGCGTCATCGGCCCCAAGGTCAAAACGTTATCACGCGGATTGCCCGGAGGTCCAGCCGCACTGGCAGAAAACCTTGGGCGCGAGGATGCCCGCCACATGTGACGAGCGAGTGATGCTTTCGTGATATTTGGGCGTCGGCCCGGGGGAATCAGAACACCAGCGTGGTGGTGGCCATGACCGTTGCGGTGCTGTCCAGCCGGTTCTTGCTGGTCACGGTGGGCACCCAGCGCAGGCTGAACGACAGTGGCGCCTTGCCGCCGAGCTTGGTGTCGTAGGTGATGATCGGCCCGATCGTGAAGTCGTGGCCCCGGAAACCGTTCAGGCGGTCGGCGGTGGGTCCGGTGTCGTCGCCCAGTTGCTGGACAGTCCCCATGACCAGCCCCGCGCCCCATTTGCCGAATTTTTTCACGCCCATCACATCGAGCGTAAACAGCGGCGCGTTCTGGTAATCGGTGGCCGTATTGCGCGTGTAGAACTGGAAAGCTGCCACGGCGTTGAATTCGAGCCCGTACTGCGGCATCAGGTGCGTGAAGGCGACCTGCGGCACGAACGTCCAGTTGTTCAGGCTGGGATTGGCCAGTGCATTCTTGTCGTACTGCCCCGTGGGCGCCCATACGTTGAAGCTCAACGCCATATGGGTGGTCTTCGAAAAGTGGTAGCCGGCAATCAGCGGGCTGAAGTACATGTCGTAGAGATTCGATGCACGGTCAGATGTCCCACGCGAGAACGTGCCGCCGCCCGGGCCCGTGAATACAAAATTGGTACTGGCCGTGGTCCAGACGTAAGGCAGCGTGAAGGCGGACGCGAAATTCCAGGCGCCGGGCCCGGTGTCCCAGACCTTCATGATGGTTGCCAGCGTGAACGCGATCTTGGCGTCGATGCCTGCCGTGGTACGCCCGCCAATGGGCACCTCGCGGCCGCTGCTGATGGAGCCGTCCAGATATAGCTGCTGCAGGTTGGCGATCCATACCGGCTGGTCCGGAATCACGCCTACGTTCGGCGACACGCTGGTGCCCGCCACCGGTCTGCCCAGCGCGCCTTCCGTGGCTTGCGCGGCCAGCGGCGACAGCAATCCGCCCACGGCCATGGCCAGATAAATGGCCGAACTTGCGCGTTTCATGGTGGCTCCTTGGGGTGCGGACGTGCGGTGGGGACACGCCCCGCGGCGACGATGCGGATGCTGCATCCTCGCAGATTCCCAACGGAATGGAATTTAGTTTTCTGGGCGGGAGAATTAACTTTCTTGCTCGCTCTGGCGGAGATCGCCGTCCGCTTGGAAACCACTCGCCATTCGCTTGCCATTGACCGCAAGCAACACCCTCCGAAAGCCGCACTGATGGAATTTGTCGCGGACGCATTCTGGCTGCGCGCCCTTCGCCGCGCCAGATTCGCCCGGTTTTTCCCCTTCGTCATGACCCCAGTCTTGGAGTAGTCATTATGCGAACCATCGGAGGTTTTTTTACTTGCGGCCAGGCGCTTGCGATTGACGCTGGCCACCGTATTGCTGTGTTTTGCCATCGGCGCCTTGATGCCCGAAGCCCAGGCACAGCATGCGTCCCGGACACTGAAACCCGAGGACGTATTCGATACCAGCAAGAAAATCATCTACAAGGAGGATTTCAGGGGAGATTTCACCAAATGGACGCTTTCGATCGATGCCCTGTATGACCCCGAAACGCGACCAATATCCTCGGATCGGGTAGTCAAGGATGCCGCGCCGGGCTTGTACGGCCGTTACGCGACACGCTTCACGCTGCCGGGCGACCCGGGCTCATTCCGTGCCGAGCTGGCCCTGCCTGCGGAAGAAGGCTTGCAGGAACGGTGGTACGGCGCACGGATTTCCGTCGATCAGATGGCGGACGACGCCGGTTATATCGTCCTGCAATGGCACGCGGTAATGGGCAACGACAAGGTCAGCAGGAACTTTCCCAATCTGGCCATTCACCACAAGAACGATCAGTGGGTTATTTCCGGCGCCTGGGGCAGTCCCGCCAATATCCAGCGCTCAAGCACCAAGCTGAAAGCACCCGTGGAAACGGACAAGCTGACCGACTGGCTGATCCACGCCAAATGGGCCACCGATGGCAGCGGCGTGATCGAAATCTGGCGTGACGGCGAACTCGTCTACAATGAGAAACGCCAGAACTCGTACAACCTGTCCAGAGACCGCACGCCTTATTTGAAAACCGGTATCTACCGGCCTTCGCGCAAGGACTCCACGACCTCCGAAGGCCCCATTACCGTACGGGTCAGCGACATGCGGATCGGACGCGCCGATGCACGCCTGATCGATGTGTCGCCGGTGGTGACCGGAACACTGGAACGGTGCAACCCAAGCAAGCGCAGTGCAAGCACGCGGATACCGGTGGACTTTGTCGGCAATGCGGCGGTCCGTGGACCGGTGGGATTTATCGCGCCACCGCAACCAGGCGTCACCGGCGCGCCTATCGTGCTGAACCGGAACGTCACGGTGCGCGATACATCGATGTTCGCGATCGAATTGACGAACAAGATGGACGGCAAGAAGCGGGCAGTAAATATTCGGGGACTTCGTCATACGAAGTGCGGTGACGTGCCGATGAATGTGGTGTCACCGTGCAGCCTGGGTAGCTACGGTCAGTTGGGCATCCATTTCGACGACGAAGATAATCGCAACCTGCCGACAGGCATTTATCAGGGAATACTGCGCCTGCAGGCACATGGCTGGAATGACACCGCCTATTTCCGGACGGTCGATATCCATATCAAGATCTTTGTCACCAGCCTTTCGGGCGAAGTCAGACCAGGTACGGTATTGCGCTTTGGAAAAATCTCCAACCGTCCGTTACGTGGCCCCATTGCGTTCGTCGTGCCCGATCAGCTTCAGGCCAGTGGGCCGACAACACTCACCGGAGACGGCAAGCGCACTGATTCCATCGTCACGGCTTTCTTGACCCGGCAGGATTCCGGTGCGCGATATCCCATGTATCTCAGGGCCCGCCGTGATATCAGCCCTTGCGGCAAGGTCATGATGAACAGCACGCTCCGCTGCCCCGTATTCCCGATAGCCAAAAGCGATCTGGAAATTGAGTATCGGCCGGCGGACAATCCGGACCTGCCCAATGGGGAATACACCGGCAGCCTGTTCGTCCAGTCCGTCGACGGCCAGGACAGCCGGTTCCAGGTGCCGATAGCCATCGGTGTGACCATCAGGAAGATGGCCATTCGTCTGGCCATCAAGAAGTAGCGTCGGCATGGCGCCCCAACCAGGGCGCCAGCCGCCGCAGCGCGCTTAGACCGCGCCGCGCGTTTCCACGTACAGCGCGTACACCGAGTGGCTGCTGGCCATATACAGGCGATTGCGCTTGGGGCCGCCGAAACACAGGTTCGGGCAGCGCTCGGGCAGATGGATATGGCCGATGGCCTTGCCCTGCGCGTTGAACACGCGCACGCCGTCGAGCTTGGACGGATCGGCGCCGGGCGCGCCGCTGCTGCCCCAACCGGCCCAGATATTGCCGTCGACGTCGACCTTGAAGCCGTCGAGCGCGCCCGGTCCGTTGGCATCGATCAGCTTGGTCTTGGCACCAAGCTGGCCATCGGCGCTCACGTCGTAGGCCCACATCACGCGGTACGGCTGGGCGCGCGACTCGATGACATAGAGCTTCTTCTCGTCCGGCGAGAACGCCAGGCCGTTCGGACCGTTCAGGTCGGCGATGACCTGCGTCACGCTGTTGTCCTTCGGGTCGATGCGATAGACAGCATGCGGCAGTTCGGACGCCGCCTTGTCGCCTTCCCAGTCGCCGGCGATGCCGAACGGCGGGTCGGTGAACCACAGCGAGCCATCCGATTTGCAGATGATGTCGTTCGGCGAGTTGAAGCGCTTGCCCTGGTAGCGGTCGGCCAGCACCGTGATCGAGCCGTCGTACTCGGTGCGCGTGACGCGGCGCGTCAGGTGCTCGCAGCTGATCAGGCGGCCCTGCTTGTCACGGCAGTGGCCGTTCGTGAAGTTGGCCGGCGAGCGGAACACGCTCCACTGGTTCGACGTTTCGTCGAACTTGATGATGCGGTTGTTCGGGATGTCGGAGAACAGCAGGTAGCGGCCATCGGCAAAGTAGACCGGACCTTCCACCCAGCGGAATCCGGTTGCCACCTGCTCCACCGTGGAGCTGAACAGGCGGTATTTGCCGAAACTCGGGTCCAGGATCTCGACAGCGGGGTCCGGATAACGCTGCGCGGCCTTGAATTCAAAGGCTTGCGCCAGCACCGGGCCGCTTGCCGCAGCCGCGCCCAGGGCCGCACCGGCCTTGAGCAAATGGCGACGTCGGGCGTCGACACCCTTGTTGTTCGATTCCATGCTGTCTCCTCACAGGTTGTGGATGGGCCGTTTCGGCCCTTTTAGTTGTCCGACATCCTATGAGAAAAATCGCCACGTCGCAAGCACTTGTACGATGACATGGAGCGGGTAAATGCCTTGTCCATACCCTCAGCACGGGAAAGGGTCGGTGCTATTGTCTGACTTGTGCGCGTCCGGGACAGGACGCCTGACCAGCTTTCTCAACTCTCCTGAAGCATCGCCCGAACATCATGGCCAGCGCTCTCCTTCTAGAAAACATCCACGCCAGCGGCCAGCAATTGCTGGGCCGCCACCAGATCGACATTGCCACGCAAAGCAAGGCAATCGCCGGCGAGCCGCTGCTGGCAGCCGTGCGCGATCACGAGTTACTGGGCATCCGCTCGGCTACCCACCTGACCGCCGAGCACTTTGCTGCCGCCGAACGGCTGCTGACGGTGGGCTGCTTCTGCATCGGTACCTCGCAAGTGGACCTGAACGCGGCCGCCCACGCCGGCATTCCGGTGTTCAATGCGCCGTTCTCGAATACGCGCTCGGTGGCCGAACTGGTGATCGGGCAGACCATCATGCTGATGCGCCGCATTCCCGAGAAAAGCCGCGCTGCGCACCAGGGGGAATGGCAGAAATCGGCCAAGGGTTCTTTCGAGATCCGCGGCAAGACCATGGCGGTGATCGGCTACGGCAACATCGGCGCGCAAGTAGGCATCCTGGCCGAGGCCATGGGCATGCGCGTGGTGTTCTACGACGTCCGCCCTCGCCTTTCCATTGGCGGCGCCGTGCCGATGCATTCGCTGGAAGACGCGCTGGCGGCGGCCGACGTGGTGACGCTGCACGTGCCGGCCACGCCGCAGACGCGCAACCTGCTCAATGCCAAGGCCCTGGCCGCGATGCGACCCGGCTCGATCCTGCTCAACGCGTCGCGCGGCACGGTGGTGGATATCGAGGCGCTGGCCCGGCTACTGGACGACGGCCACATTGCCGGCGCCGCCATCGACGTGTTTCCGGAAGAACCGCGCAGCAATACCGACCCGTTTGTCACGCCGCTGCAGGGCAAGCCGAACGTGATCCTGACCCCGCACGTGGGCGGCAGCACCGAGGAAGCCCAGGAGAACATCGGCGTGGAAGTGGCCACCAAGCTGGCCAACTTCCTGGAAACGGGTGCCACGATCGGCGCGGTGAACCTGCCGCAGATCCAGCCTAACCCGCTCGATTCGCCGGCGCGCGTGCTGAACATCCACTACAACCGGCCCGGCACGCTGTCGCACCTGAACCAGGCGCTGGCCGAGATCGGCGCCAACATCGAGGCCCAGCAACTGCAGACCGAGGGTGACATTGGCTACGTGATCACCGATGTCAGCCTGGTGCCGCCCGCCGGCTGGGCAGACAAGCTGATGCAGCACGAGTCGTTTATCCGCTCGCGCGTGATCGTCAACGGCTAAACCTCGCCCGGAATAGCCCGCATGCGGCGGCTGCATGCGGGCGATGAATTTTGTGGATATGGATGGCACCCGCGCCAATCCCCGATGGCGGCGGGTCTCCTGCATTGTCATACTGCGCGAACAACCTCGCAGACCGGACATGACAGATCCGGCAGACAACCAGGAGACAACCTCATGCAACGACGTCGCTTTCTTCGCGTCACGCTGGCCGCATCCGGGCTGGCGCTGGGCGCATCCATCGGCACGCAGGCCATCGCCGCCGACGAATTCCCGACCCGTCCCATCCGCCTGATCGTGCCTTACGGCGCGGGCGGCGTGACCGACCAGGTCACCCGGGCACTGGCCGACGCGGCCGGGCGCGAGCTGGGCCAGTCGATCGTCGTGGAGAACAAGCCCGGGGTCAGCGGCACGCTGGGCGCCACGCAAATGGTGACGACCGAGCCGGACGGCTACACGCTGAGCATGGCCCCGGTGGTGATTTTCCGGCTGCCGCACGTGCAGAAGATGCGCTACGACCCGGCGAAAGACCTGACGTATATCTCGATGATCGCGGACTACAACTTCGCCGTGGCGGTGAAGAAGGACGCGAAGTGGCAGACCATGCAGGAACTAATCGCCGACGCCAAGAAGGACAAGAAAGGCATCAGCTATGGCACCACGGGCATCTATGGCAGCCAGCACCTGACGATCTCCGAACTGGCGCGCGTGTCGCAATCGAACTGGACGCACGTGCCCTACAAGGGCGACGCCGAGGCGATTACCGCGCTGCTGAGCGGATCGTCCGACGTGGCGGTGCTGTCGAATACGCTGCTGCCGTATGTGCAGAACGGGCAGATGCGTGTGCTCGCGACGCTGTCCGAGAAGCGCGCGGCTGATTTTCCGAATGCACCGACGCTGAAGGAAATCGGCTATCCGGTGTGGTCGAACTCGCCGTTCGGCATCATCGGCCCGGCGAACATGAAACCCGCTGTGGTGAAACGCCTCGACGAGGCATTCCGCAATGCGCTGAAGGATCCGAAGTTCCTGAACGTGACCCGCCAGTACGGCATGGACACGAACTATATGGGGCCTGACCAGTACGCTGCCTATGCGAAGCAGGCGTTCAAGAGCGAGGGCGAGATCATCTCGCGCCTGGCCGAGGCCATGAAGAACCAGTAAGCCCGCAAGCCAGTAAGTCAGTGATGCAAGGACGCCTGGCCGCAACACATGCGGCCAGGTGTGAGGGGACGCGGCAAGGTCATGGCTGGCCGCCCTTGGGATCAGGCCCCATCGTAGAACGCGTTGCGCGGCAGGTCGATGCGCGGCACGGTGTTGGCGGCGTGCATCGATGTCTTCATGACGGGCTTGACCACCGGTGCGGCCTGGACGCCCTGCTCCGCCGCCACCTTGGCCTCGGCGGCCTGGATATCGGCCGGATAGTCGTCGTCGTTGCGGCCCGGGTTGTAACCGGCCTTCTCCACAGCGATCAGGTCAGCCACCACCTGGGCACGCGTGACGGGTGCCTGGGCGTTCTGGACGCTCTGGGCGAACGACATGGCGGGGGCGGCAACGATTACAGCGCCGATCAACAGTTTTTGCAGTGTGTTCATGATTTGCTCCTTGTCAGCAGGGTTGTGAACAGGATTCATCATGGACGTCAATCGCCAGCAGCCTTTGCCAGATTGCACGGCATTGTCGGGTTGTCACGATCGCCGCCAGGCCGCGCGCGGTCTTCAGCGCCGTGTTCAGCGCTTTGGCCGATGCTGGCAGCCCGCTTCGTCGATATGGGCGCCCGGCCCTTCCCGCGCCATCATGTCCTGCGGGTTGCGTAGCGGGCACGCCTTCAGCGACAGGCAACCGCAGCCAATGCAGCCGTCGAGCTGGTCCCGCAGCATGGTCAGCATATGGATGCGGGCATCGAGATCGTCGCGCCACGCGGCGGAAAGCCGGCGCCAGTCCGCCACGGTCGGCGCCTTGTTGCGCGGCAGGCGCTCGAATGCCTCTGCGATGGTCGCCAGCGGCAGCCCCATGCGCTGTGCCACCCGAATCACCGCCAGCCGCCGCAGGATGCCACGCGGATAGCGCCGCTGGTTGCCCGCGCTGCGCGTGCTGACAATCAATCCCTTGGATTCATAGAAATGCAGCGCCGATACCGCGATGCCACTGCGCTCGGCCACTTCGCCGACGGTCAGCGGATCGCGTGCCCGCAGCGGGCGCGCGTTTGCGCCCGAGCTGGCGCCGGACTTGGCCTTGGACTCGGCGGTCTTCGATGGGGTTGTCATGCGGGTCATTCGTAAAGCCCTTGCGATGCGCAATGGTATCGCAATCACGCTTGACCTCAAGTGCAGTTGAGGTTTGATACTGGCGCAACTTTCAACCAGGACCCTGCCATGCTGCTCGAATCGCCCCGCGCGCCGTACCTGCAATTCTCGAACCCGCCCGACCTCTACGACCCCCGGCTCAACGGCTATTCGCACGTGGCCATCGCCAATCGGCCCGCCAGGATCGTGTTCGCCGCGGGCCAGGGCGGCGAGGACATGTGCGGCGGCTTGCGCGCCGACTTTGCGGCCCAGGTGAAACAGGCACTGGCCAACCTGCGCGTGGCACTACAGGCCGGCGGGGCCGACATCCCCGACATCGCCAAGATCACGGTGCTCATCGTCGATCATTCGATGGAGCGACTGGCAATCTTCAGCCGGGCCTGGCAGGCGCTGCTGGGCGACTGGCCCGCGCCCGCCTGCACGCTGATCCCAGTACCGCGACTGGCGCTGGACGGCATGCTGTTCGAGATCGAGGCGGTGGCCGTGCTGCCGGATTAAGGGGCCCGAACGCGCCCTGGGCTCCCTTCCGTCAAGAACGATTGTCGACCGGAGGAGCATCGGGGTCGCGGTTGCCTGGATCCACCAGATCTTCACTGCCAACGCCAGGCTGCATTTCACCGCGTTCATCCTTGCGGGCTGTCGGCGATTCTTCGTTCGATGCCTTCCGCGTGGCAAGTGGATCGCGCTCTTCCCTGGCATCGGGAGCGGCTTCACGCTTCTGAGGGGTTGCCGGGTTTTCGAGGCTATCAGGGGAACGGCGTCTGTCGCGATTGCGGCGGCGACGGGTACCGGCATAGGCGAATGGCATGGGCATCTCCTTGTTGGAATGAATGGTTGTTCGATGCGTGCTGCAATCGCCAGCGCGGCCAGGCCGGACCTGCCGCGCTGGAGTGGACGGGGCGTACGTCAGATGACTGTCTCAGACCCCCGACTTGCCGGGCGCGGTGCTGCTGGAACTGGCAGTGCTGCTGCCCAGGCTGCTTGTGCTTCCAGAGCCAAGACTGCTCGCGCCGCCTGCCCCAAGGCTGCCGGTACTACCCGATGCACTGGACGTGGCAGTGCCGGCCTGGCTACCAAGGCTTTGCGACGATCCTGAGACACCGCTGCGGCCGGACATGCCGGTACGACCCTGACTCGACTCGCGCATGACGCGAATCTGGTTCTGGACGTCCTTGACGCCGAAGACTTCGTCGGCCATGTCCTCGATTCGATATTTCTGCTGACGGTCCTGCACCGTGCCGCTTAGCGTCACGACGCCGCCGCTGACGGTCACCTCCACCTCTCGTACGTCGAGGCGGCCGCTCATGGCCAGGCGCTCGCACAGGTCCTCGCGGATACGCTCGTCGGAGCGCTGGTAACCCTTGGGACCACTGCGTTGCGCGCGTCGCGCGGCTGCCGAGCCGCCCGCGCCGCCGTAGCCGCGATTCAGATCGTTCCGCTCACTGGCGCCAGTGAAGTGTTCGTAGGCCCGCTGGTTCGGGTCATAGTCGCCCTGGCTGCCCTGCCCGCCTCGGCCAGCCGATCCGCCGTAGCCGGCCAACCGCTGTCCAAGCCGTTCGCGCCGCTCGTGCTCGTCGAGCCAGTCCGACGCGGCGCGGCGCTGCCAGCCCTGGTCGCTCTGTCCAGCAGACGGCTCCAGTGCGTCGTAGTCAGACATGCCATAGCCCCCGCGATAGTGCGTGCGCATGTCGGGCTCCGATGCCGAAGACCGCTCGAAGCCACCGCCCCACGATTCACGGCCGCGGCCCCGCGGCTGCAACTCGCGGCCCATTTCGCGACCCAATTCGTGGCCGCGGTCCCAGGCGCTCTGGCGTGACGAAGTACCACTGCGTGCGGGCTGGTCCCAGACTGCGCGGCCTTGTCCCCACTCGTCTCGCTGGCTGCCCTGCTGGCTGGACCATTCGCTGCCGCGTCCTTCCTCGCCTTCCTGATGCCAGTTGCCCCAGCGCTCGCGTTCGGCATGTTGGCGTGGCTGGTAGCGCTCGCCAGCGTCCCCACTGTCGCGGCCAAATTCCCGCCCGGATGACTGGCGTCGCTGGCCACCCTGGTTGCCTTCGCCGTACTGGCCGTAACGGCCTTCGCCGTAGCCTTCGTCGTATCGGCGGGGCTGTCCCTCGTAGCCGCCATAACCACTCGCTGCCGACACCGATGACGAGGAAGAACCCTGCGCCGACGATTCCTGCGAACCGCTCCAGCGGGTACCGCCTGGCTGCTGACCGCTCGACTGCCAGTCGCTGCCGCTGCCCTGCTGGGATCCGCCGCGACCCTGCCAGTCACTGCCGCCTTGCTGCCGATGCGTCAGCCAGTCGCCGCCGCTATAGGCCTCCTGCTGCCGCTGCCGTAGGTTCTGCGTGCGGCGCTCGTCGTCGCGTTCATTGCGGTCATCGCGTTCTGCGCCATAGGAGCCAAAGCGGTCGTCCGAGCCACTGCCCCTGTTGCTTCCCTGGTTCATGAGCGTCTCCGGTTTGCGGATCAATTTGAGGATCAACACGGGTACAGCGACGCAAATTCCATACCGCAGCGGCTGACGGGCGCCATGCGCATCGGGCGCCATTCCACAACGTCCAGAGTCCGGCTATCGCCACGGCCGGGCGGTCCGATTTACATGACCATATAAATCCTGCCGGCCGGGTCCACATGCTGTAGTCAACGGCCTACAGTCGATTCAGTGGTGTCCCCCTGAGCGCGTGGGTGCCTGAGTCATATCGTGAAGTCACCGCCACCAATTCTCTGGGAGACGAATGATGAAACGCTTGCTCACCACCACCGCGCTGGCCATCAGCGCCCTTCTCTGCGTACCTGCCATGGCTCAGCAGGCTCCGGTGTCTCCGAACGCGCCGAACCCGAGCGCCCCGCCGGCACCCGAAGGCCCTAGCACGCAACGCGGCAGTTCCGGCAACGCCGGCAGCGGCGCGATGATGAGCGGGGACTCGACCATGCAGCAGCACGACGCCAAGTCGACGAAGAAGAACACCGGCCAGCGCGCTAAGAAGCCTCGCGAGCAAAACGCCTCGCCTACCGCAACCCCGACGGCACCTTCGGGTCCGAAGGGCGATTCTCCGGACCCGGTGCCCAAGCAGTAAGGCAAGTCAGGCCACCGACTCCGGTCACGCCGACGGATCTACCTTTCCACGGGGCGTCGCAGCTCTGGAGATCCGAAAGCAGCGCGCCGCACCTACCCTGTGCAGGGATGGGTGCGGCGCGTTTTTTGCATGGTCTACGGTGTCTGTGAGAAGGCACATCGAGGGGCACTGCGTTGCGCGCAACATTAACCACGCCAACGTCGCATATTCATCGCCCGTCACCGCGCGTCACCTACAGTAAAAGTACTAACTGGAGACGTACATGGATGCACTGAACATCCGGCTGGCGCGGCTTAGCCGTCACGCCATGCAATGTGCAGAAGCGTTGTCGGCCGTGGCGGCCGTGGCATCGGATCCGCAGATCCGGGCCGTGTTGTCCCATCGCGCCAATATGCAGCGCTGTGCCGCGGTGGAGTTGGCCACGCGTGCAGGCCCAATAGCGGATGACGGAGACGCATCGGCAACGCAAAGCCGGCGCCGCGAATCCCAGCATCTGGCACCACCCGCCGAGTCCGGCGAATTGCCGCTGTTGCGCCATGCCGCCCAGCAGGCTGGACGCGCCGCGGTAGCTTATGGCGAATTGCTCAGGGAACCGCTCACGGAGCCCGAGTTGCGTCTGCTGCTGGCGCACTACTACCGAAGTGCCACGGAACTGCAACGGCTGCTGGAGCAACGCGCGATGGAATTCACACCGGCACGCGCGGCCGGCATGCCGGCACGGCGCACTGTACCTCCCCTCCACTAGCCTGCCGCTAACCTGGCGCTAGCTTGCCGGATTGGGAGCGATGGCCGATGCCGGGCCGGGCGGCACGCGCAGCGCCGCCTGGCGCCGGGCCGTCAGTTCCTGCTGGGGCTGATAGGGACGAATGACCAGGGCCACGTAGTCTTCATCGGCGGGATTCACCACCAGGTAGACCAGCCCCGATATCACCAGTGCGACCTCACCCAGTTGCGAGGCAATGCGGGCGGCAACAAAGTACTGGAGCAGGTTGGGATCCACCGTGGCATCGATGGCCTTGGCGGCGGTGGCGATGGTCGGCATGCACTGCTCGACGGCGCGGCAGACCACGATGACCTCGTCGAGCGCATAGCCGGTGTGCGCGGCACGAACCAGTACGGAAATGCCATTGCTGGTGGTGGCGCGATGCCAGCCTGGCTTGGCGCGAAAATCGGGCAACGTGAGCTTGGCCCCGGATTCCTGGGCCGCGACATTGAACTGCTGGGCAAAGTCGTGCGGGCTGATGGCCAGCAGTTGCTTTTCGACGGGCGTGGAAGAGACGGCCACGGAGGACGCCACGCTCAGCGTGGCGAAAATGCCGGTCAGGTTCATCGCTATCTCCCTCGCACGATGCTTGCCTTGCTTCAGCGTCAGCAATTGCCGTTCCAGCCTCTTTCGGGTGGATCGGTTCCATGCCACGGCGGCGGTCCCCTTGGAACCAATATAGGCGCATGCCAGCGGCTTTTCACTGGCATGCAACTTGCCGCCCAAGGGTCATGACAATCCCATCCCGCCGACAACCTGAGGAGTGAAGATGAGCAAGACCTCTCGACACATTCATCCGGACCGCGCGTCCAACACCACGGAATCTGGAGAGCCCGAAGGTATTCCGAGCACGCTCGACCCGAGCCTCGAGGCCGAAGCCACCGACGACCTGGAGCGCGAACTGAGCGACGTGGCGTGCGAAAGCCACGAGCCATCCGACGACGAACTTCCCGAAGATGAAATTTTTGAAGAAGTGCGGCGCGCTGCCGAGGAATTGCCGTCGGATACGCCGGTCGATCGCGCCGACCAGACCGACAAGCGCATGGAGACGCCGCCCAGCGGCAGCGACCTGTAGCGTCACTGGCGCTTGCGCCGATAGAAAAAACCCCGGCATGGCCGGGGCTCGAACAATGCAGCCGGGTGGTCCGGACGTGCTGCGTGCTACCCTGAACTCCTACTCGGAAGCCAGTACGCCATAGGGCCGTACGTGGATCTGGTTGACCACGTCGGACACCCCATAGGTATCGTCGACGATATCTTCCACCTCGTACTTCATGCGGCGGTTGTCGACCGAACCGGTAAGCGTTACCACGCTGCCCGCCACGGTCACCGTTACGTCACTGACATCGAGCGTCGGAGTATGCGTCAGACGCTCGCAGACTTCCTCACGGATACGCTCGTCGGAGCGCGTGTAGTTCTTGGGACCCACGGCGCGTCCGCTCGCCGATTCACCCAAGTGCGGCCGCTGCCGGAAATTGCGACCCGCTGTGACCCCGTAATCTTCATAACCCGTCCCGTATCCGCGCTCGCCGCCCCGCTCGTTGCCCCGGTAGTTCCCCTGGACCCTGGGATCCCCTTCATACCCGCTTTCATACCCGCCGCGCGTGCCGGCCCAGCGTTCCTGCCGACCCGGCATCTGGCTGCTGGACGACCTTGACGCCGCGTCATAGCCATCTTCATAACCGCTGCTGTAGGCGCTGACGTAGCCGGGGCTGTGTGGCGTGCTTTCGTCCTGAGCCTCGCCGTAGGTCGAGCGACCGGGATAGTAGACCGTGGTGGCGCCGCGCGAGCGCCAGCCGCCGCTTAGTTGCGCCGTGCGGCCCTGGCGCCAGGCGCCGGCTTGCCGAGGGTCGTCGCTGCCCCAGCGGCCTTCGTTTGCATCGTAGGGATTGCGTTCGCCGCCGTTGCCATAGCGGCCCGCGGAAAGGTCGCGGCGGCGCCAGTCGCGATCGTCGCCCGGCACATGGCCGTAGCCTTCCTCATAACCGCCATACTGCTCATCGGGCCTGCGGCGACGACCGTAGTTGTCGGATCGATTGCCGAATCGATTCATTGCCTTGCCTCCATGGTGCCGGGGCGCCAATCGCCCCCGATATGAACAAGGGGGCAAGTTTCGTACCGTGGCTGCGCACCAATGAAAATGGCGCCGGATGCACCGGCGCCATGCAGTTTCTACAAGCCCTGCGCGCATCTCTTGCGCGCGGCCCGGGGCTTCATCGAATGATCACGATGACTTTCCGGCGCCTTGCATCCCCGCGCTATCGTCGCCGTGCGCCGTGACCAGCCGCAGCCCGCTGGCCACGGCCGCCGCAGCGGCAAATCCGGCGCCCAGTCCCAGGGCCAGGGTCGGTCCATGCTCTCCGGCGATGCCGAACGACAGCGCCACCAGCGCCGCACCGGTGGCCTGCCCCAGCAGCCGGGCCGTGGCCACCACGCCGCTGGCGCCGCCCGCACGTTCGCGCGGTGCGCTGGCCATCAGCGCCTTCAGGTTGGGCGACTGGAAGAACCCAAAGCCCGCACCGCAGATCGCCATGCGGATGCCGATGTTGAGCACGCTGGCATCAGCCGGCATCATCGCCAGCGACGCCATGCCCACCGCCATGATCGCCAGGCCGATACCGCCCAGCAGGCCAGGCGGATAGCGGTCGGACAGCCGTCCCGCGATGGGCGCCATCAGCGCCACCACGGCCGACCACGGCGTAAGCAGGAAGCCGGTTTCCACGGGATTGCGGCCCAGCACATGCTCGAAGTAGAACGGCAGCGACACAAAGGCCAGGCCCTGGGCCGCGAACGAGCAAACCGCCGTGGCCGTGGACAGCGCGAACATGGGACGTCGCAGCAGGTCCACCGGCAGCATCGGCGCCGGATGGCCGCGCTCGCGGCGCAGCAGCAGCACAAATGCCACCAGGAACACGGCGGCGGCGGCCACCACGTACTCGGTCGGCTCGCGCTGCACGCCCTCGCCCAGCGCGAAGATCAGTGCGGCAAACGTAATGGCGTTCAGCAAGGCCGCGATCGGGTCGAAGCCATGCTGGCTGCGCTTGGTCTGTGGCAGCGAGCGCCAGGCGATGGCCAGCGCCAGCAGGCCGATCGGCAGGTTCACCGCGAACAGCCACGGCCACGTGCCGAACGACAGGATCACCGACGCCACCGTCGGCCCCACGGCAAACGACACGCCAACCACCAGCGCGTTAAGGCCAACCCCCCGGCCCAGCCGGTGTATCGGAAAGATCGCGCTGATCAGCGCCGTGTTCACGCTCATGACGGCCGCCGCGCCAATGCCCTGCAGCAGGCGCGCAGCTGCCAGCGACGGCAGCGACCACGCCATTGCGCAGATCACCGACGACACGATGAACACCATGACGCCGCCCAGGTAGATGCGGCGATGGCCAAGCACGCCGCCCAACGCCGCGAACGGCAGCAGCGTGGCCACCATGGCCAGTTGGTAGGCGTTGATGATCCAGACAGATGCAGCCGGTGTGCTGTTCAGGTCGGCGGCGATGTTCGGCAGCGCCGTGTTGGCAATGGCCGTATCGAGCGTCGCCAGCGACACGGCAATCATGATGGCGGCCATGCCGCGCTTCTCGCGCGGGGTCATGGCGGTGTCTTGGGAAGGGCTGGGCGCGGAGGCAGCCGAAGTGACGGCTTCGGCAGGCTGGCTTGATGGATTCTGCACGATATCGATCCGGGGGCGGGCGGGACTCAGGGGCCGCCGATGCAGATGACCGTGCAATTATTGCCTCGTCAAGCATCGACAGATCGACACAATACGACAAAACTTGCACGCGTGCTGGGCGTTGAAAAATGGCCGTCAGGGGGCGCCGGGCAGGTAGTTTGGCGATCGACGGATATCCGGCCGTGTTCTGCAATGAAAGCCGGCAAACTTCGGCGAAGACGATGATCTCGCCGTGGGCGATCCTAATTGGCGCCGTAGCGCATCTGCACGTCGTCGACGCGCTGGGTACGCAGGTTGTAAAGGCAGGTATAGCGGAACGCCATGGCCTCTTCACTGGCGTCGGGCTCGAACGTGCCTTCACCGGAGACGGCAGTCTGATTGCTGGTTTGCTGGGTAATGCGCTCGCGGTCCGGCATCATCATGACGCTGCCGGGCTGCGGATAGCGAATCTTGACGGCATCGGCCACGCGCTTTTCGCAGGCATTGCCCGCTGCTTCGAGCTGGGCGCGGCTGACACCGGCCTGCGGTGGGGTGATGGTCGTGGACGGCTGCTGGGGCAGGCGCTGCGGCGGCGGCGCCTGGGGCATCGGCGAACTCGCGCAACCCGCCAGCACCAGGGCCAGCAAGGACGTCGCGGTCGTGGACGGAATCGTGAAACGTGGCATCGGGTCTATCCGGAGTCGGCGGAAACCGTCGGAGGACGGGGTTGCTACCCGTTGGACTCTATGACAGAAATGCTTTTGGAGCAACCTGACCCGGCAGTTATCGCCCTGGCGATCAGGCCGAAAACCGGTGCGGCAAGCGCGCCCGTGCTGCGTACCGGTCAGGCCGCGGACACCTTCGGCGCGGCCGGGCTGGTCATGTGGGAAGCCGCCGACGACAGGCGGTCGCGCGTGCGGTCATCCGCGGCCGGTCCGGCCCGCACCACGTGCTTCTTGCCCATCTGCAGCGGTTCGCCGGTGGCCGCGTCCACCAGCAACGGCTCCACGGGCTTGCCCGTTTCGCGGTCGACGATCTGCACGCTGGCGCCTTCGGGTGCGAAGTTCCGATTGCCCCAGGCCAGCAACGACAGCAGCACCGGACGGAAATCGCGCCCGCAGTCGGTCAGCACGTATTCATAGCGCGGCGGCCGCTCGGAATACTGGCGCTTTTCCAGCAGCCCTTCTTCCACCAGTCCGTTGAGCCGGCGCGTGAGCATGTTCGGCGCGATGTCGAGATTGCGCTGGAATTCGTCGAAGCGCTTCGTGCCATAGAACGCATCTCGCAGAATCAGAATGCTCCACCACTCGCCCACGCGCTCCAGGCTGCGGGCAATCGGGCATTGCATGTTTCGGAAAGTCTTGCGTTGCATGTGGTTTGGCCCCTCGGCCCCTCTCTTCGCTGTGCTTCCTGACTTCGGACGGCAACGTCGATGATACCTACCTTTCGGCACGTGCCCGCCCGGCCAGACAAAAAAGGCGCCGCACCCCTGCAGGGATGCGGCGCCGAAATGCCTGCGCGTCGTGGAGTCTTCGCGCCGGCCCCTCGCTTGATGGATCGCCGGGGGAGCGATGCCAGGATCAGAAGACGTGACGCATGCCCAGCGACACGCCAAGTTGCCCGCTGGAGCCCGGCGTCTTGTAGTACACCTGGGACGTCGACGGCAGGTAGCCCACCGACTGGCCGTTAGGCAGATACGAGATGTTGTCCCAGTTCAGCGACGCGTTGCGCGCATAGTTCACGGCGAAGAACACGTCGGTACGCTTGGACAGGCTGTAGTCGGCCAGCGCCAGGTACTGCTGCGGGTTCTTCGGGTTGGTCGTGACGCCGTTGATGCGCGCCGCCTTGATGTCGTCGTAGTAGTAGGCCAGCGACAGGCGCAGGGCCGCCGTGGCGTCCCAGTTCACGCCCAGCCAGTACATGTCGTCGCGGTGCGGCAGCAGCGTGGGCGTGCCCGTGGCGGGCGCCACCGAATTGCCCCAGCGATAGCCGGCCACCATCTTGACCGGCCCCAGGCGGTAGCTGGCACCCAGCGTCGCACGCATGTCACGGCCATAGTCGTTCGAGCCCGACGTGCCGGCTGCCTGTGCCGTATTGAGGGACTTCACCTCGTCATAGGCGGCGGCGACACCGAACGGGCCGGTGTTGTAGGCCAGGCCCACGCCATAGGCGGAACCCGCCGCGAACGTGCCCGAGCGCTCGCCGAACGACCAGTGCGCGATGGCCGTGAGCGGGCCGAACGTGCCCTGGTACTGCACCATGTTGTTCTCGCGGAAGTTCGCGCCCGCAATGCCCACCACCGGCTCGAACTCCGGTGCGTAGGCCACCGGCGTGAAGCTGCCCATCGTCAGGAAGCCGGACGTGTACTGGCGGCCGAACGTCAGCTTGCCCCATTGGTTCTGCACGCCCACGAAGGCCTGGCGGCCAAACAGCAGGCCGCCGTTACCCATCTTGCCGTCATCGGTGTTGAACTGGTTTTCCAGCACGAACAGGCTCTTGAGCCCGCCGCCCAGGTCTTCCACGCCGCGCAGGCCGAAACGCGACTGCGCGATACCCGACGAATTCATGAACATGGCCGAGCCGCTACCCGGTGCCAACACGCCATTGCTGGTGTTCTGCACATGGTTGACGTACTGAATGCTCGTGGTGACAACGCCATAGAGCGTGACGGACGATTGCGCCCAGGCGGCTGGCGCAAGCAGCGCGCCGGCAATGGCGGCGAACAGCGTCTTCTTCATTTGTAGTGGTTCCGAGTGTGGTGGCTGATGGCGCCAGTGGTCTCCTCCGTCCAGCGCCTGGGCTGCAACCTGTCGATCGCAGCATGCCAATTTAATCCTTCGTATTAATTCGGCACGACCGCAGGCTAACGGCATCCGTCGGTTCAGATAGTTAGGATTTTCCCGAGGGGGATAACAATTTGAAGAAAATACGATGCCTGACGGATGTCGTACGTCTGATTTTTCCGTATCCTTGCCAAGCTTTCATTTCGATAACGACAAGCCTGCAAGCGACGCCATCCAGCCCCATGAAGCTCAAGCAAGCGCGCGCGATCATCGCGGACGAATCACGCGATCCGGCGCAAGACAAGCCACGACGTACCCAGGCAACCGCCGCCACCCCACTGCCTGCCCCCGAAAAAGGCGCACCCGATGCCGGCGAGGGCCTGACCGACACCGCACGACGGATTCTTGAAATCGCGGAACGCCTGTTCGCGGAACAGGGTGTGGAGCATGTGCCGCTACGCCAGATCGTGGTGGAAAGCGGACAACGCAACCGGTCGGCGCTGCATTACCACTTTGGGTCGCGCGAAGCGCTGGTCAGTCATCTGCTGAACCGGCGCCTGCACCAGGTGAACCAGATCCGCCATCGCCATCTGGACGAACTCGAACAATGCGGCCAGCCCATTGGCATCCACGGCGTGGTGGAAGCCACGATCCGGCCGCTGGTCGAAGTGATGCTACACACGGACTGGGGCACCAACTACCTGCAGGTGCTGGCGCAGACCACCTTCAGCCCCGCGCTGCTCAACAAGGGCCTGGTCGACAAGACCGCCATGAGCGCGCTATACCGCGTGCGCGAACACCTGTACACGCTGCTGCCCAACGTGCCGCGCGAGGTCATGAAGTTGCGCATGATCTGGTTCATGGACACGGTGGTCTATTCGCTGGCCCACTGGGTACGCGAGCGCAGCAAGCGCGCCCGGAGCGGACCGCCCGTGGATGAACTGATCGATTTCTGCGCGGCGGCCCTGGAGGGTCCAAGGCCGCCGGCATCAGTCAAGGTAGCAGCACCGAAGGCCGCACGGTCGCGCTGATCAGCCCGTTGCGCGCGCGCCGCCGTCGGCCGTGCGCGCCAGCACCGGCACGAGCGCCGCGCCGGTATGGCTGGCCTGGATGCGCGCCAGCGCCTCCGGGTCAGCCGCACCCACGATGGTGCCGCCGTTCGCGCCCCCTTCCGGCCCCAGGTCGATGATCCAGTCCGCCTCGGCTATCACGTCGAGATCGTGCTCGATCACCACCACGCTGTGGCCGCCATCGGTCAGCCGATGCAGCACGCGAATCAGCCGCGCCACGTCCGCCATATGCAGGCCGACGGTCGGCTCATCAAGCACATAGAGCGTGTGCGGCGCCTTCTGGCCACGCCGCGTAATGTCGTCGCGCACCTTTGACAACTCCGTCACGAGCTTGATCCGCTGTGCCTCGCCGCCCGACAGTGTCGGCGACGGCTGCCCCAGCGTCAGGTAGCCCAGGCCCACGTCCTTCATCAACTGCAGCGGATGGCCGATCTGCGTGATGGCCGAGAAGAACTCCACCGCCTCGTCGATCTCCATCGTCAGCACGTCGCCGATGTTCTTGCCGCGCCACGTCACCGCCAGCGTCTCGGGGTTGAAGCGCTGGCCGTGGCAAACGTCGCACGGCACCTTCACATCGGGCAGGAAGCTCATGCCGATGGTGCGCACGCCCTGCCCTTCGCAAGCCGGGCAGCGGCCGTCGCTGGTATTGAACGAGAAGCGCGATGCGCTGTAGCCACGCGCCTTGGCCTCCAGCGTTTCGGCGAACAGCTTGCGGATGGCATCCCACACGCCGATATAAGTGGCCGGGCAGGAACGGGGGGTCTTGCCGATCGGGGTCTGGTCCACTTCCAGCACGCGATCGATCGATTCCCAGCCGCTGATGCCCTCGCAGCCATGCCATGCATGTTCCACCGACAGCGATTTCGTCGCGGTCGGCTTGCCGGCCTTCTCGGCCACGGCGCGCGCGCGGCGCGTGGCCGGCGACGACATCACCGAACGGCCTACCGCATCGAGCAGGTTCGTCATCAGCACATCGCGGGCCAGCGTCGACTTGCCCGAGCCCGACACCCCGGTGATGGCCACCAGGCGTCCCAGCGGAATCCGCGCCGTCACCGCGCGCAGGTTGTGCAGATGCGCCCCATGCACGGTCAGCCACTGCGCCGGCTCCGCATCCTTGCCAGCCCGCGCCGGCTTTACCGGCCTGCGCGACTGCAACGGGTGGATCATCGGATGCGCCAGGAATCGGCCCGTGGTGGAATCCGAGGCGGCCGACAGCGCGGCCACGCCGCCCTGCGCCACCAGGTTCCCGCCACGCTTGCCCGCACCCGGCCCAATGTCAATGATGTGGTCGGCGCGGCGGATCGTATCCTCGTCGTGTTCCACCACCACCAGCGTGTTGCCCTTGTCGCCAAGCTTGCGCAGCGCGTCGAGCAGGATCTGGTTGTCGCGCGGATGCAGGCCGATGGTCGGCTCGTCCAGCACGTAACACACGCCCTGCAGGTTGCTGCCAAGCTGCGCCGCCAGGCGAATACGCTGCGCCTCGCCGCCAGACAGGCTGGGCGCGGCGCGATCCAGGCTCAGGTAACCAAGCCCCACCTCCTCCAGGAACTGCAGGCGGCTGGCGATTTCCGTCACCACATCGCGCGCGATTTCCGCATCGCGACCCTTCAGGCGCAGGCCGTCGACCCAGCGCCGCGTATCGGACACCGTCCACTGCGCCACATCGGTAATGGCATTGGTGTCGAAGGTCACAGCGCGCGCCACATGGTTCAGGCGCGTGCCGCCGCAGTCCGGGCATGGCGTGTCGACCACGCCTTCCGGTTCCTGCTCTTCCGACGGCAGGCTCTGCTCGCGGCCACGGTTGTCGTCGGCGCCCAACACGGTGTCGTCGAACGCCGCACGCTGCTCGCCCGT
Organism: Cupriavidus pauculus; assembly: GCF_022179805.1. Taxonomy (GTDB): domain Bacteria; phylum Pseudomonadota; class Gammaproteobacteria; order Burkholderiales; family Burkholderiaceae; genus Cupriavidus; species Cupriavidus pauculus_E. The sequence continues at coordinate 143,746 of NZ_BPUO01000010.1, forward strand.
CAGCGCCAGGCCCGTGCCGACGCAGGTACCGCACCAGCCGTGCTTGCTGTTGTACGAGAACATGCGCGGGTCGAGTTCCGGATAGCTGGTCCCGCAGACCGGACATGCGCGCTTGGTCGAGAACACCTTGGTTTCGCCGATGCGGCCCGAACCCTTGCCCACGTGCATCGCATCGTGCAGTCCGTCGAGCGGTGCCAGCAGATGCATGACGCCCTTGCCCAGTTCCAGCGTCTGGTCCAGCAAGGCGCGCAGTTCGGCTTCGTTATCAGGCGACACCACGATATCGCCGACCGGCAACTCGATCGTGTGCTCGCGGAAGCGGTCCAGGCGCGGCCAGGGGTCCACAGGCAGGAACTCGCCGTCGACACGCAGATGCGTATTGCCACGCGCCTTGGCCCATTTGGCAAGGTCGGTATAGACGCCCTTGCGGTTCACCACCAGCGGCGCCAGCAGGCCCACGTGCTGGCCGCGATGGTCGCGCAGCAGTTGCGCGGCAATCGACGCCGGGCTCTGCGACGTCACCGGCGCGCCGTCGTGCACGCAGTGCTGGATGCCCAGCTTGACGTACAGCAGCCGCAGGAAGTGCCAGACTTCCGACGTCGTGGCCACCGTACTCTTGCGCCCGCCACGCGACAGCCGCTGCTCGATGGCCACCGTCGGCGGAATGCCGTAGACCGCATCCACCTCGGGCCGGCCAGCCGGTTGCACGATCGACCGCGCATAGGCGTTCAGCGACTCCAGGTAGCGGCGCTGCCCCTCGTGGAACAGGATGTCGAACGCCAGCGTCGACTTGCCCGAGCCCGACACCCCGGTAATCACATTGAACCTGCCGTGCGGAATATCGACGTTGAGCGCCTTGAGGTTGTGTTCATGCGCATTGACGATGCGCACCACGCCCTCGCCTTCCACGGCGCGGCGCGCCCGCGCGGCCAGCACCGCTGCCTGCAGCGGCTGGCCGTGCTTCGCCTGTTCGTCGCGCTCGGCGGCCAGCGTGCCGGATTCCCCCAGCGCGCGGTCATAGGCCAGCAGTGCGTGGCCCGTGTGCGAGTCCGCGCAGGCCTTGACACCTTCCGGCGTGCCCACGCACAGCACCTGGCCGCCGGCGTCGCCGCCTTCCGGGCCAAGGTCGACGATCCAGTCCGAAGCGCGGATCACATCGAGATTGTGTTCGATCACGATCAGCGAATGCCCGCCGTCCAGCAGCTTGCCGAACGCCCGCATCAGCTTGGCGATATCGTCGAAGTGCAGGCCGGTCGTGGGCTCGTCGAACATGAACAGGCGCTTGGGCAATACCACCGCCTTACGGTTCTTCACCGGCTGCGAGGCAGCGGTTTCCGCCAGGAAACCAGCCAGCTTCAGGCGCTGCGCCTCACCGCCGGACAGCGTCGGCACCGGCTGGCCCAGCTTCACGTATTCCAAGCCCACATCGGCGATGGGCGCCAGCACGCGCAGCACGGCGCTATCGGCTTCGAACAGCGCGGTGGCTTCGCTGACGGTGAGTTCCAGCACGTCAGCCACACTCAGCGTACGCGGGGCCTGCCCACGTGCCGCGCGCTCGATCTTCACTTCCAGCACTTCGGCACGGTAGCGCGTGCCGTCGCAGTCGGGGCAACGCAGGTACACGTCGGAAAGGAACTGCATTTCCACGTGCTCGAAGCCCGAACCGCCGCAGGTCGGGCAACGTCCGTCGCCCGAATTGAAACTGAACGTGCCGGCCGTATAGCCGCGCTGCAGCGCCAGCGGCGCCTTGGCGAACAGCTTGCGGATTTCGTCGAACGCGCCCACGTAGCTGGCCGGGTTCGAGCGTGCGGTCTTGCCGATCGGCGACTGGTCGACGAACACCACGTCATCCACCAGGTCGGCCCCCACCAGGTCGCGGAATGCACCGGGCGACTCCGTCGCCTTGCCGAAATGCCGCGCCATGGCTGGGTAAAGCACGTCCTGCAGCAGCGTCGACTTGCCCGAGCCCGACACGCCCGTCACGCAGACCAGCCGGTTCAGCGGAATCTCGACCGTCACGTCCTTGAGGTTGTGCTCGGTGGCGCCTTCCAGCCGGAGCCGGGGCGTGCCGTCGTCCACGGTCCGTGCCTGCCATTCGGTGGCATCGGTCACGCGCCGGCGTCCGCCCAGGTAATCGCCCGTCAGCGTGGGTTCCTTGCGGATGGCATCGGGCGAGCCATCGAAAATGATTGAGCCGCCGCGCTCGCCGGGGCCGGGGCCCATGTCGATCAGGCGGTCGGCCGCCAGCATCACCGACGGATCGTGCTCCACCACCACGAGCGTGTTGCCCGCGTCACGCAGCCTGTGCATCGCCTCGACAATGCGGTTCAGGTCGCGCGGATGCAGCCCGATGCTGGGCTCGTCCAGCACGAACAAGGTATTGACCAGCGACGTGCCCAGCGCGGTCGTCAGGTTGATCCGCTGCACCTCGCCGCCGGACAGCGTCCGGCTCTGACGATCGAGCGTGAGGTAGCCCAGGCCGACGTCGCACAGGTACTTCAGCCGCGTGCGCACTTCAGCCAGCAGCAGCTTGAGCGCATCGTCGAGCAAGGCACTGGACAGCGTCAGGTCGTCAAAGAATCGGCGGATGCGCGCAATCGGCATCAGCATCAGGTCGTGCACGGTCAAACCCGGCAGCGCCTCGAGCTGCGCGCGGTTCCAGTCCACGCCCTTCGGCAGGAAGCGGCCAGCCGGCGCCAGCACGGCATTAGCGTTGTCCTGGCTGCCCAGGCGCCACAACAGCGCTTCGGTCTTCAGCCGCGCGCCGCAGCAGGTTTCGCACGGCGTGTAGCTGCGGTATTTCGACAGCAGCACGCGGATGTGCATCTTGTAGGCCTTCGACTCCAGGTAGTTGAAGAACCGCATCACGCCATACCACTGCTTGTTCCACTCGCCCTTCCAGTCCGGCGAGCCATGGATCACCCAGTGCTGCTCGGACTCGGTCAGCTGGTTCCACGGCAGGTCGCGCGGAATGCCGGCCTTGGCCGCGTAGCGCATCAGGTCGTCCTGGCATTCCTTCCAGGCCGGCGTCTGCATCGGCTTGATCGCCCCGTCGCGCAGCGACTTGCGCACGTCGGGAATCACCAGACCCAGGTCCACGCCGATCACGCGGCCAAAGCCCCGGCAAGTTTCGCAGGCACCATAGGCGGAGTTGAACGAGAACAGCGCCGGCTGCGGATCCGCATAGCGGATGTCGCTTTCAGGGCTGTGCAGGCCGGTGGAGAACTTCCACACCGGGCCCTCGCCCTCGTCGATCACCACGTTGACGCTAATCCGCCCGCCGCCGCGCTTCAGCGACGCCTCGATGGCTTCGATCGCACGCGCCTTTTCCACATTGCCGATGCGAAAACGGTCGGCCACCACGTCGAGCACCTTGCGCTTGCCATTGGGCGATTCGACCACACGCTGGCCGTGCACCCGCGTATAGCCGCTGACCGACAGCCACTGGGCCACTTCTTCTTCGGTGGCCGATTCCGGCAGCTCCACGGGGAACGTCACCACCAGCCGGGCATCGGCAAACGGCTGGCCGGCGGCCGTGCGCGCCTGCAATTCGGCGTAGATGGTTTCGGGGGAATCATGGCGCACCGGCAGCGCGGTCTGCCTGTCGAACAGCTCCGCGGCGCGGGCGTACAGAAGCTTCAGGTGATCGTTCAGCTCGGTCATCGTGCCAACGGTGGAGCGCGAACTGCGCACCGGGTTGGTCTGGTCGATGGCGATCGCCGGCGGCACGCCATCCACCTTGTCGACCTGCGGGCGATCCATCCGGTCCAGGAACTGGCGCGCATAGGCACTGAAGGTCTCGACGTAGCGACGCTGGCCTTCGGCGTAGAGCGTGTCGAATACCAGGCTGGACTTGCCCGACCCTGACGGCCCGGTCACCACGGTCATCTGGCCGGTGTGCAGGTCAAGATCGACGTTCTTGAGATTGTGCTGGCGGGCGCCGCGAATGCGGATGGTGCCGGAATCTGACAATTTCTTGCCTCGAATCAGTAAGTTGAATGCGAAATTTGATGTATCGCTTGAGCTTTGCTAATGCGCTCGGCGGGAGCGAAAGTCCCGTAACTATACTGTATAAACGTACAGCCTTCCTGACAGCCAGCAGACAATTCTGAAAGGCTCTCCGGCATCTCGACTTCGACCGAACTTGTCTGGAAAAATCCACATCGCAAGTTCAAGCCGCCCCCGACGCAAGCAAACTATATTTGCGTTTTATTGGCTATACGCTAACATCGGGATGCAGCACGAGATCACATTCACCAAGCAGGCTACGCAGCTGATGCTGGCGATGCCACGAAACATCGCCCTGAACATCCGGGCAAAGATCGATCTGCTCGCGGTCGATCCCTACGCGCCAAACAACAATGTGCGAAAGCTGGCTGGCCGCGAAGCCTTCCGGCTCCGTGTCGGCGACTGGCGCGTCATTTACCGGATCGAGGCGGGACAACTCGTGATCATCGTGCTGACCATCAAATCCCGTGGGAGTGCATATCAATGAACGCCATCCAGTTTATTCAGCGCGAAGGGCAACGTGAATACGCGATCGTTCCGATCGACCTGTGGCAGCGCGTGCAGCATCTGTTCGAAGATGCCGAAGATGTGGTGCTGCATGACGCGGCAACCGCCACCGACGACGGCTTCCGGGTACCGGCCGCGGTGCTCGATGCCCAACTCGCCGGCGACCATCCGATCAAGGCATGGCGCGACTATCGCCGGCTGACCCAGGACACGCTGGCCACCGCCGCTGGCATCAGCAAGCCCTATCTGAGCCAGATCGAGAACCGCAAGCGCGACGGCAGCGTGGAAGTGCTGCGCACCCTGGCCACGGCATTGGCGGTGCCGCTGGACATGCTGGTGGAGCAGCGGCAAGGGTGAGGATGGCCCTTACCCCCGCTGCGGCAGCTTCCAGCCCGGCCGGATGAAGTGGCACGTATAGCCATTCGGCAGCCGTTCCAGATAGTCCTGGTGTTCCGGCTCCGCCTCCCAGAACGGGCCGGCCGGGGCGATTTCGGTGACTACCTTGCCGGGCCACAGGCCCGAGGCGTTCACATCTTCCACGGTCTGCTCGGCGACGTGCTTCTGTTCGTCGTCCAGATAGAAGATGGCCGACCGGTAGCTGGTGCCGATATCGTTACCCTGGCGGTTCTTCGTCGTGGGGTCGTGGATCTGGAAGAAGAACTCAAGGATCTGGCGAAAGCTGATCTGGCCCGGATCGAACACGATCTCGATACCCTCGGCATGCGTACCGTGGTTACGGTAGGTGGCGTTGGGCACGTCGCCGCCGGTGTAGCCGACGCGCGTGGTCAGAATGCCGGGGTAGCGGCGCAGCAGGTCCTGCATGCCCCAGAAGCAGCCGCCGGCCAGGATCGCGGTTTCGGTTTGTGTCGTCATGGTCGATATCCATCGCAATGCATCAAGCCCCGTAATATACGCAGACCCTAGGAAATCCGCTTGCGAGCATGAAGTCTCCACACCACGCACAGGGTGTCGTGCAGGCCCTGCGGCACGACATCGCCGCCTGCACCCACTGTGCCGCCAACCTGGCCGCCGGACCGCGTCCGGTGCTGCAGTTCAGTGCCACGGCCCGGATCCTGATCATCGGCCAGGCGCCGGGATCACGTGTACATGCGACCGGCGTACCGTTCGACGATCCCAGCGGCGACCGGCTGCGGGCATGGATGGGCGTCAGCAAGGACGAGTTCTACGATGCCGCGCGCGTGGCCATCATGCCGATGGGGTTCTGCTATCCCGGCAAGGGAAAAAGCGGGGATTTACCGCCCCGACGCGAATGCGCGCCGCTATGGCACGAGCGCGTGCTGGCGTGCCTGCCGGAAGACAAGCTGACATTGCTCGTGGGCACCTACGCCCAGGCCGCCTATCTCCCGAAGGTGCCGAAGCAGTCGATGACCGAACGCGTCGCGGATTTTCGAAGCCGCGGCCCGAACGTCTTCCCCCTGCCCCACCCGTCCTGGCGCGTGGTGCGCTGGATGCGCGAGCAGCCCTGGTTCGAGGCTGAACTGCTGCCCGCTCTGCAAGCGTCCGTGCGCGCGCGTCTCTGACGTCGTAGCCGTGGGTCAGAGTCCCAGCGACTTCAGGAACGCGTCGAGGTCCTTGCGCCAGAAGCGCTGCCCGTAAGACAGCAGCAGATGCCCGTCGTGGCCTGGCACTTCCTCCACGCTGACCAGTTTGGCGGGGCTGCCCCCGGCCGCGAACGCCTGATACCAGCCCAGCGGCGCCTCGGCACCAAAATACTGGTCGTTCTTCGCATAGAGCCAGAGTCCGGGCACAGCCACCTTCTTGCCGAACTCGCCCATCACGTCACGCATCTGGTCCGGGTCGCAACTGCGGCCTGGCGATCGGGTCGGAGACCCACCGGCACCGCCCGAGAAATTGACGTAGCCGATCACGCCTTCGGGTCGCGTCGCCGCCGCCGCAACGCTGGCAAAGCCACCAGCCGACCGGCCTTCGAGCACGATGCGCCGGCTGTCGGCCCACGACTGTGCTCGCAGCCACTGGATGGTGGCCAGCGTGGCATCGTTGAGCATGCCTGCCACGCCGCGATAGTCGGGCTTGCTCGTGCACTGCCCCAAGTTGTCGAAGCTCGCGTGATTGTTCTCGCGATCGGGCCCGCCCGTATCGCCGTAGCCCACACGGATCGGCGCCACCACGGCCACGCCGTGGTCAAGCCAGTAGCGCACGTGCCAGTTTTGGATTGGATGCTTGAGCTTGGCCCGGTCAAGACGGTCAGGAGCGCGTCCGTGCGAAAAGATCATGACCGGAAACGGCCCGGGGCCGTCCGGCTTGAAGACTTCCGCATGCATGGCAACGGTGCCGCCTAGCGCGCCAGCACCCGACACGGGAATCTCGACAGCCTCGGCAACCGGCGCCGGCGCCTGCGCGCCAGGTTCTTCGGCGGCCTGCGCCACGGCGCCGGATGCCAGATGCAACATCAGCGCCACCAGCATCGGCAGGCAGCGGATACCACGGGAGGGAAGATGCAGGGACATGTTGTTGTGTGAAGGCGTTGGAAGAATGATCAGCCCAGCGGCAGCGCCGTGCTGTACAGCACCTGCTTTAGTGCAAAGCTCGACCGGATGCTGGCCACTCCCGGAATGCGCGTGATCTGGTCGATGATCAACCGCTCCAGCGCCTCGACGTCCGGCACCACCACGCGCAGCAGGTAGTCGGCATCGCCCGACATCAGGTAGCACTCCATCACCTGCGGCAGCGCGGCGATCTTCCGTTCGAACGTATCCAGCGTTTCGCGGCGCTGCTTGTCCAGCGACACCGAAATGAACACCACCACCTTGAGACCCAGGCGGCGGGCGTCCAGCAGTGTCACGCGCCGCGAGATCACGCCGATTTTCTCCAGCCGCTTCACGCGCGCCAGGCAAGGCGAAGGCGACAGATTAATGCGGCTGGCCAGCTCCACGTTGGTCAGGCTGCCGTCGCGCTGCAGCTCCCCCAGGATCCGGATGTCCGTGGCATCAAGGTCAATGTCCAGCATGTTTGGCTTGTATGGTGAGAATTGGCAGCATTCTATGCTGGATCACGCAGTAATGACAGAGCGATCCGGACAATGCTGCGGTGCGATGGATCGTAGACTTTCCTGACTGCGGCCTGCCACCGGCGCGCCCCTCCATCCGTACCCGTTCATGTCCGTTTCCACCTCCGCAGGCAGCGCCCGTTCTGCCGGTTTCAAATCGTTCCTGCCGCTGATCGGCGCTGTCTTCATCTGGGGCGGCAACTGGCCCGTCATGAAGTTCGGACTTTCGCATGTCAGCCCGCTATGGTTTGCCGCGCTGCGCTTTGGCTCGGCGGCCCTGATCAGCTTTGTGGTGCTGGGCGCGCTGCAACGCGTACGCCTGCCGTCGCGCCAGGAATGGCCCTTGGTGATTGGCGTGGGTCTGTTGCAGATGGGTGCATTTACGGCGCTGGCCTTGTGGGCGCTGCAATACGTGGCGCCGGGGCGCGCCTCGGTGGTGGCTTATGCCACGGCCATCTGGGTGATTCCTCTTTCGTCGCTGGTGCTGGGCGAGCGGCCGTCACGCTGGCAATGGCTGGCCACCGCGTTCAGCTACGCCGGCATTGGCGTCATCGTGGCGCCGGCGCTGGGCGACTGGGAACTGCATACCGTGATGGGACTGACCATGCTGCTCGGTGCCTCGCTGGCCTGGTCGGTCAGCATCATCCAGTTGCGCGCAAATCGTCATGTTCGGCTTGGCGCGGAAATGATTCCCTGGGAATGCGCGGTGGCGACGGCGCCGCTGGTGCTGCTGGCCGTGCTGCGCGACGGCGCGCCGGACCTGGCCGCCATGGCCGAAATCTGGCCGGCTGTCCTGTACACCGGCCCGCTGGCCACGGCGCTGACGTTTATCGTCGTGCTCAACGTCACGCAAACGCTGCCGCCAGCGGCCACGTCGATTGCCATGCTCGGCGTGCCGCTGATCGGCCTGGTGCTGTCCGCGCTGGCCTGGCACGAACAGATCTCGGCCGACCTGTCGACCGGGCTCGGACTTATCGCAATGGGCGTGATCACGACAGCTCTGGCGCCTCGACTGGGCCGGCTGGCCTCGCGCTGACCATCCATCCGTCGATCAAGGCTCGACGGACGGCTCGCGCTTGAGCGTGCGCAGCACGAAGGTGGAATGGGTATGCCGCAGTCCGGGCAACTTGTAGAGCTTGTGGCGCAGGAACTCTTCGTACCCCTCGGTGCCGGCCACCGCCACCTTGATCAGATAGTCATACTCGCCCGTCAACAGGTGGGCCTCCAGCACCTCGGGCAGCAGCGCCAGCGCCTCGCCGAAACGGTGCAGCATGTCGTCGTCGTGCCGATCCAGCGTGACCTCGATCAGCACGGTGTCGGGCAGGCCCAGCGCCTTCTGGTTCAGCAGCGCGGCATAGCCGCCAATCACACCGGCATCTTCCAGCGCCTTCACGCGATTCCAGCAAGGCGTTGCAGACAAACCCACGCGTTCCGCGAGCTTGGCATTGGAGATCCGCCCATCGCGGCGCAGTTCGCGCAGGATGCGTCGGTCAATATCGTCGAGTTTGGGAACGTTTGTCACCGGGATCTGGGATAGAAAGAACGAATATCCGACAATTTACCCGATTACGGATAAAGATTCTCCATTCGACCCAAGAATGCAGAAAATTCAGAAGCCCATTTTGTGTGACGACTGGTAGATTTATCGGACTCCTGCGCATCACATTGCGCCAATCTGACCGGACCTGCCATGTCATCCCTCCAGCTTTCACTCCGCCTCGACGACACCGATGTTTTCGGCAGCCTGGAATGGGTACTGGCCAACGCGCGTCGCACGGGCTTGTCGCTGGAGCAACTGACGTTCGACGCCAGCCGCGCCAATGCCGTGCGGATGCGCTGCGAGGCAGATACGGTCGATCTGCTGGAGTTGTTTGTGCGCCGCGTGGCCCATGGCGTGGACCTGGACATCGTCGACGCTGAATTCACGGACGAAGCCGAGGCGCTAGCCGCCTGATTTCTCCACCTCCCCCAGCAACTCGATGCCGTCGAGCTCGGCGGCGCAGATATCGCGCACGATCGATACAAAATCGTCCACGTACGGCCGGTCGGCCATCGCCGACGGCAGCACCGCGTAGAGTTCGCTCCACAGTCCCTTGGCGCCGATGCGCTTGGCCTGCACATAGTCGTGGTCGACGTAGTTCTTGACGCCCCAGTTTGGTAGCGCCGCCACGCCGCGCCGGCTTGCCACGAGCTGCAGCACCGCCACGGTCAGTTCTGCCGTGCGCCGTTCCAGCCGGATGCCGGCAGGCTCCAGTACCTCGCGAATCAGGTCGATGCGCTGTTCCGGCACCGGATAGGTGATCAGCGTTTCGCCGGCCAGGTCGGCCGCCTCGATGCGCCGCTTGTTGCGCAGCCGATGCTCGTTGGCGATCACCGCCAGGATCTCGAACCGGAACAGCGGCGCGACGGTCAGGCCGCGCTTGGCCGGCGGCCTGGAGCCAATCACCATATCGGCCTTGCCCTGGGCCAGCAGCGCCAGCGGATCGGCATGAAATCCCGCCACGAGGTCGATCTCTACTTCCGGCCAACGGCGGCGGAATTCATCCATCACGGGCATCAGCCAGTCGAAGCACGTATGGCATTCCAGCACTACGCGCAATTCGCCACGGGTGTCGCTCTTCAACCGCAGCAGGTCTCGTTCGGCGGCGCTGATGGCTGCCAGCGCCTCGCGCGCCAGCATCAGCAGGCGTTCGCCGGCCGGCGTGAAGCGCAGCCCCTGCCGCGTGCGGTCGAACAGCGGCATGCCGTAATGCGACTCGATGGCCTTGATCTGGTGCGACAACGCCGACTGGCTCACATGCACGCGCTCGGCGGCGGTGGCCAGCTTGCCGGAGTCTGCAATGGCCACCAGCGACCGGAAATGACGGACTTCGATCATCGACGCCACCCCGGCCGTTCGGAACTGAGTTGAATGAAATTCATATTTTGTTTAAAACATCTCGCTTGATTCATTCTATCCGGGAATCGACACTGTGCGCCAGATCAGACATCACCGGAGCACGGCATGGCACGTACACACGTTTTGGGATTCCCGCGCATTGGCGCCCGACGGGAACTGAAGTTCGCGCAAGAGGCATTCTGGCGCGGCGAGACATCGGAAGCGGCACTGCGCGAGACCGCCGCCACGCTGCGCCGCCGCCACTGGCAACTGCAGGCCGATGCGGGCCTGGCCACCGTGGCCGCTGGCGACTTTTCCTGGTACGACCAGATGCTGGGCATGACCACGCTGCTGGGCGCGCTGCCCGGCCGCTTCGGTTTCGATCCGGCCGCGCTGTCGCTGGGCCAGTACTACGAGCTGGCGCGCGGCAACGCCGCCCAGCCCGCCATGGAAATGACCAAGTGGTTCGATACCAACTACCACTACATCGTGCCGGAACTCGACGCGGGCACCACGTTCGATGGCGGCGCCCACTGGTTCTTCGAGGAAATCGACGAAGCCCTGGCGCTGGGCCTGTCCGTGCGTCCGGTGCTGATCGGGCCGGTGACCTACCTGTGGCTGTCGAAGTCGCACACCGCCGGCTTTGATCGGCTCAGCCTGCTGCCGCAGGTGGTGCAAGCCTATCGGCGAATCCTGTCGCAACTGCAGGCCCGGGGCATCGAATGGGTGCAGATCGACGAACCGGCACTGTGCCTGGACCTGCCGCCGCAATGGCTCGACGCATACGATGCGGCCTACCCCGCACTGGCCGATGCCGGCGTGAAGCTGCTGCTGGCCACCTACTTCGACACCGCGGCCGACCACGCCGCACGCATCGCCGCCCTGCCCGTCCACGGCTTCCATATCGACCTGGTGCGCGCGCCGCAGCAACTGCCCGCATGGCTGGCCGTGCTGCCCGCTGGCGCGGTGCTGTCGGCTGGCGTGATTGATGGCCGCAACATCTGGCGCACCGATCTGCGCCGCGTGCTCGATATCGTGGCCCCGCTGCACGCGCAACTCGGTGACCGCCTGTGGCTGGCGCCGTCCTGCTCGCTGCTGCACGTGCCGGTTTCGCTCGATGCCGAAGCACGGATCGATCCCGAGCTGAAGACCTGGCTGGCGTTTGCCACTGAAAAGCTGGATGAATTGCACACGCTGGCCACGGCGCTCAACGCCGGCGAGCCGGCCGTGGCGGAACAACTCGCCGCCTCCGACGCCGCGCAGGCATCGCGCCGCACGTCGCGCCGGGTGGTGAACCAGCAGGTGCAGAAGCGGCTGGCCGCGATCACCGCCGACATGGCCGATCGCCAGAGCCCGTTCGATATCCGCATCGCCCGCCAGCGCGACGCCCTCAAGCTGCCCGCGCTGCCCACCACGACCATCGGCTCGTTCCCACAGACGGCCAGCATTCGCCAGACGCGTGCCGCCTACAAGCGCGGCGACCTGGGCGCGCTGGAATACCTGGAACGCATTCGCGGAGAAATCGAACTCGCCGTGCGCAAGCAGGAGGCGCTGGGGCTGGACGTGCTGGTCCATGGCGAAGCCGAGCGCAACGACATGGTGGAATACTTCGGCGAGCAGCTTTGCGGCTACGCGTTCACCGAAAACGGCTGGGTACAGAGCTACGGCTCGCGCTGCGTGAAGCCGCCGGTGATCTTTGGCGATGTGTACCGCCCCGAGCCGATGACCGTGGACACCGCGCGCTTCGCCCAGTCGCTGACCGACAAGCCGATGAAGGGCATGCTGACCGGCCCCGTGACCATGCTGCAATGGTCGTTCGTGCGCGACGACCAGCCGCGCGCCCTGACCACGCGCCAACTGGCGCTGGCGATCCGCGACGAAGTCCGCGACCTCGAAGCCGCTGGCATCCGCGTGATCCAGATCGACGAGCCCGCGCTGCGCGAAGGCTTGCCGCTGCGCCAGGAAGACTGGGCCGACTACCTGGACTGGGCCGTGAACGCGTTCCGGCTGTCGGCATCGGGCGTCGACGACGAAACGCAGATCCACACCCATATGTGCTATGCCGAGTTCAACGACATCCTGCCCGCCATCGCCGCCATGGACGCCGATGTGATCACGATCGAGACCTCACGCTCGGCCATGGAACTGCTGGAAGGATTCGGCGAGTTCGAGTACCCGAACGAGATCGGACCCGGCGTGTACGACATCCATTCGCCGCGCGTGCCGGGCGTCGACGCCATGACGCGCCTGCTGGAACGTGCCTGCGAGGTGATTCCGCCGGACCGGCTGTGGGTCAATCCGGACTGCGGCCTGAAGACGCGCGGCTGGCCCGAGACCGAGGCCGCGCTGGCCAACATGGTGAATGCGGCACGTGCATTGCGCGAGAAGCTGGCACGCCAGGCACCGGCTACCTGGACGCGCGTGGTTCGTCCCGCTCACACCGCACCGGTTGCACGGCATGTGCATGGCGAGGCTTGCGGACCGTCGTGCGCGGGACAGGCCACGGCCTGAGCGGGGCGCCTAAAAACGCCTGAGCTTATGCGCTAAAGCGCACGTTGCGTCGCTGTGTCGCATGGCGTCGCGACGTGCGCCTCCGTATCCTTGCGGTCGAGCCAAACAAGAAGATCGCAAGCCGCGTCGGGTTCCGCCGCAGGCTTCGACCACAAGGAATGAAACCAGCCACACCATGGCGCCGCGTCGCGGTGCTTCCTGCCGCCGCGCTTTCCAGCGCGGCTTTCGCGCAATCGGCCGCCGTCACCAGCACGGACGCCGCCGCTATCCCCACTTTGCCTACCGTAACCGCTACCGCATCCGCGGTGGGTTCGCTGACCGTACCGGGCCTGGCCCGGCAGCGCGAATCGCTGTTCCAGTCGGCTGGCTCGGTGGGCTTTGTCGATGCGCAATCGTTCACCAACACCTACGCTTACGACCTGCGCGACGTGCTCAAGGACTCGCCCGGTGTCTACGTGCAGGAGCGCTATGGTCAGGAACTGCGCCTGTCTATCCGGGGGTCGGGCGTGGCGCGCGGCTTTCACACGCGCGGCATTGAGATCCTGCAGGACGGCGTGCCGACCAACTTTGCCGACGGCAGCGGCGATTTCTATCAGATCGATCCGCTCGCGCTGTCGGCCGCCGAGGTCTACAAGGGCGGCAACGGGCTGGCCTATGGCAGCACCACGCTGGGCGGCGCGATCAACTTCACCACGCCCACCGCGCTGACCGCCGACGCACAGAACATGGTGCGCGTGGACGGCGGCAGCTTCGGCACGGTGCGCGGCAGCGGCCAGGTGTCGCGCCAGATTGGCCAGTGGGACTTCCTGGCCAACGCCACTGTCAGCCACTCGGAAGGCTGGCGCAACCACGAGCGCGGCCAGTACGAGCAGCTGAACGCCAACGTGGGCTACCGCTTCAGCCCGGCCGTGGAAACGCGCTTCTACTTTGGCGCGTACATCGTCGACCAGTTGCTGCCCGGCGCGCTGACGCTGAACCAGGCGCTGACCACGCCGCGCATGGCATCGGCCAGTGCGCTGGCGGGCGACCAGGCACGCAACACGCGTACCGAACGGCTGGCCAACGTCACCAGCATCAAGCTCGACAACGGCCAGATCGACCTGACCACGTGGGGCATCCACAAGAGCCTGTACCACCCGATCTTCCAGGTGGTGGACCAGGACAGCTGGACCTATGGCTTCGCGCCGCGCTACACCGGCAACTTCACGCTGGGTGGCATGCGCAACCAGTTGATCGCGGGCGCGCGCTTCTTCGGCGGCAACAACGACGCGCGGCAGTACGTCAACATCAACGGCGACCGGGGTGCGCAGACGCTGAACGCAAAACAGGACGCCTACAACTACGAGGCCTACCTCGAAGACCGGCTATACGTGCTGCCCACGGTGGCGCTGATGGCCGGCGCCAAGGCGTACCGCAACCGCCGCGAATACACCGACTACGGCGGCTTGCCGGCCAACCCGACGGCCAAGGCGGATGCCACCACCTACAGCGGCGTGAACCCGAAGTTCGGCGTGCTGTGGGAGCCCAAGCCGGACATCCAGGCGTTCATCGACATCACACGCAGCGCCGACGTACCGGACTTCTCGGACCTGAACCAGACCATCGGCACCACGCAGCAGTTCGTGCCGCTGGCCGCCCAGCATGGCTGGACGCTCGAACTCGGCACGCGTGGCAAAGCCGACCGTCTTGCGTGGGATGTCACCGCTTACCGCTCGCTGCTGCGCGACCAGTTGTTGCAGTACACGGTGAGCCCCGATATTCCGGCATCGACCTTTAACGCCAACAAGACGGTCCTGCAGGGCGTGGAGCTGGGCGCCAGCGCGGAAGTCCTGCGCAACGTGCTTGGCAAGGGCGACAAGGTCACCGTCTCGCAGGTCTGGAACTACAGCGACTTCCGCTTCGACAACGATCCGGTCTACGGCAACAACCGCATCGCCGGTGTACCGAAGCACGTGCTGCGCACCACGCTGGCCTACAGCCGCAACAGCCGCCTGCGCGTGGCCGGCACGATCGACTGGGTGCCCACGGGCGCCTACGTGGACTATGCCAATACGCTGAAGGTGCCGTCGTACGTGCTGTTCGGCATCGAAGCCAGCTACGAGTTCGAGCGCGGCGTGACGCTGTACCTCGATGCCCGTAACCTGACCGACAAGCGCTACATCAGCGACTTCAGCACCGTGACCGACGCCCGCACGGCCAACACCTCGGTGTTCTACCCGGGCGTGGGCCGCGCGTTCTATGCCGGCGTGAAGTACCGCTTCTGACGTTCTGACGGTCTCGCGGCGGCCTTAAACCTTGCCGTCGTGGATCACCACGGACAACGTGGTACGCGGCGGCACGGTGACGGTCCCACTGAAGGTGCCACGGATGCCGCGCCGGACGATCGGTAGCATCGACCAGCCCGCCAGCGGTCCGGCGGCGCTGGTCGGCAGCTTGCGCTCGTCCACCATGGTCTGCAGGTCGATCTCGGGCAACGGATGATCCGCGTCGGGTCGCGCCGGGTATCCATAGCCGACCGGCACTTTCGCGGCCGGCACAAGTGCCCCGATCGTGGCCGCCCAGCGGCGCATCTCGGGAACGGTGCCTGATTCGGGCCGAACCGAGCGGATGGCGGCATCCAGCACCGTGGCCGACGTGGTATGGGTCGTGTTGTTGAGCAGGTTCCTGTAGAACGGCATGCCAAGCTGGCGGTTCAGGTAGCCGCCCCACGCGCCCCAGACCGCATAGCCATCGCAGGTTTCTCTCGTCTTGGGCCAGTTGAACGGACTGCAGCCATAGTGCGGTTTTGACAGGTACTGGGGCACCCGTCCATCGCGCACTTCGTTGTAGCCGGTCAGCAGACGCTCGCTGATGTAGTCCTCGATCCTGACCGCCGAGCCTTCGTCGAGCCAGTCCTCGAACACGTAGTCGGCACCCAGCTTCACGCCGCGCCGGTAGAAGTTCTGCATGTGCACCGACTCATGGGCCAGCGTCAGGATCTGAATGGGCACCCCTTGAGGGTTGTCCGGATACAGCATCGCCGTGTTGATGAACAAGGCCACCGCCTCATTGCTGCGCGCTATCACGGTACCCGGCACGCTAACGAACGCATTGGCCCCCATGAAGTATCCGGACATGTCGTCCCCCAGATTCAGCAGTACCAGATTGATGGGCTGATTGGCCGCTGGAATCACTGCCCACTCAGTGTGCGCGCCCCACATCGGCCCCCCAATGTCGTACACGAACTCGTAGATGCCGCCCGTCATCCGGTAGGCGTGTAACAGGGTATCGAGGACGGTGTCTGTCACGCGGTTTTCGCCGGTCTCGGCTGTCTCGACCCACATGTTCACTACCGTTCCGTCGCGCAGGGTTCCCTGCCGGAGCAGCGTGGCATCGCGCGGCGGCTCGTCTTCGTCGTTGTACCACTGGCGTGTGTCGCCGACCCTGCTGTCGGCAATGTCCGGCCGCTGCCATGGCAGCCTGTTCTGCGCGGCCGGGGGCGTGTCGTGCGGCGTTGCGCGCTGCTCCCGCATCTGTTCCAGCAGCGTCACCCACCCACCCTGATTGAATTCGCGGATCCGGTCCGCCATCGACGTTTCGCCAGACTGGGCTGGCGCATGCAAGTTAGCCGCGGGCGGCGGCACGGGTGAAGCCGCCTGCATGGCAATCGGCGGCATTGGCTGGGCCGTGGCGCCGTCATTGGAAAAGACCAGCGACACATCCTGGCTTTTAACCTCATAGATCGACACCGGAATCGTTACGGGTGCATCCGTTTCATTGGAAAAGGACCAGATTCCTGTGCCAATGCCTGTTTCGAGTGTGGCCGAGATGGCATTGCAGTTCGTGCACGACGGATTCACTGGCGTGATCGTGGGCGTGGTTGGGATCGTGGGCGCGGTGGTGGTCGTGGTGGTGGTCGTGGTGGTGGTCGCGGTCGGCGCCGGATTGGAGGGTCAGCCGGCGATACCGAACGTGGCAGCCAGCAGCGTGGCCAGCTTTAGGGCGGATGTTTGCATGGTGAGAATTCCTTGACTGCAAGACTGGGCACCACGGGGGAGCCCACTCCGGCCAATTCCCTCGGACGTTTCCGAGGGCAAGTGGCCAGGTGCGCAAGGTTCGGCGCTGGTCGCCGGTTCGGCATTGACTTAGGTCAATGAGGAAATCGCATTCGTACGACGGCTAGGCGCGTTGCCGGCCGATTCAGGCCTGGTATCACCAGAAAGCAAAAGGCCCTTCCACATCGGGAAGGGCCTCGGGGTAGATCGGGCGATGCCGCGCGATCCGTCGATCAGTTCACGCGCTGTACCGCTGGCGGCATCCACTTGCCATCGAGCACCACCTGGTCGGGCCAGTAGGCGCGCAGCATCAGGTTGAATGCGTCGGGCGGCGCGGGGAGCCAGTTCGCCATGTTGTTCGGCGCGGGGCGTTCGTACTGGATATAGATGTCGAGCGAGCCGTCACGGTTGTAGCGCAAGCGGTCACGGCTGCCGATCGCATAGCGCTGGAGCGGGTTGCTCGCGAACGCCTGCTTGTCGTTGTACGCGCTCAGCGACCAGAACGCCTTGGCCGGCGGCAACTGGCCCTTCTCGAAATGCAGCACATAGCGGCTGCCGCCATCGAACGGACGTCCCGTGGCATCGGCGCGTGCGATCGGGTAGACGGCATCCTCGGGCAGGTTGGCTCCCAGGCCCGACATCGCCACGGCAGCACGCCGGTCGTAGTCGGCGCCGTACGTGCCGGTATCGCGCTGCAGGCGCCAGCCCGAATTGCCCGCCGCGCTCTTGCGCGCGTTGGCCGTGATCGTTGCCAGCGCCGTGGTGGCGCCTTCCTGCACGGCGCGGGCTGTCGATGGCTCCAGCACCGTGGTCTTGAACGGTTCGCCGGCCTTGATACCCATGCGCTGCATTTTCTCCAGCATGGCGACGTCATCGGGTCCGGGCGGATTGTCCTGCAGCAGCGCTGCCATGCGGCTGAAGAACGCCTGCGCATCCATCGCCGCCACCTGTTCGGACGGTGGCGTCTCCGTATCGATCAGCCCCAGGCGCGGCGCCACCGGCTGCACGGCGCGGGCCCCCTTGCGCCAGGCCGATAGCGGCACCAGGCGAAACTGGTCTTGCAGGCGATGCACGTTGGCGTAGTCGCCCTTGCCATTGGTCTGCATCCGGCCAATCAGCCAGACCATGCTGGTTGGAGCGCGGACTTCCGTCACGCCCTTGGGCAGCGTGCCATCCCAGTCGGGGCCGACGATCGCAAACGCGCCACGACGCGTGCCGGTGGTGCGCTTGCCGGGCGCCGCGAACACGTTGGTCCAGGCGTCGAGCATCTGCATCACGTAGTAGCGGCCGGCCGTATCGGGCACCGACAGCACGACGGGTTCCTTCGACACGTCAAGCCACGCCAACGAATAGAGCGTGTCGGCGTTGGGGCTGACAACGTTGGTGTAGTTGGCATCGGGGAAGGCCCGATGGTGATTGAAGCTGTTGACGGGCGTCCTGGCCGTCATCACCTCGCGCGTGACATCCATCAGCACGAGCGGATAGCCGTAGGTGAAGACCTCGGCCGAGAGTGTCTTCATGGCCTGGTCCGACGGCGGCTGCTCTGCGGCCGGCACGGTCGCGACGGGCTCGGGCGTGGTCGAGCAGGCGGACAGGAAGACGGCAAGCGCGAGCACGCTTGCCAGTTGGCGTATCGATAGGTTCATGACCCCGTTTCCCATTGGTGGCGGCCTTCCAGGGACAATCCGCACGGCGCGTCGGGGGGACGCGAGTAGCTCCGGAGGCGCATCTATTCCGAACGAATGATGTCCCCGGGGCTTGGCCACTGTCAATGACCCGAAGGGATGCTTCCGGGGGGAAGCGAACATTGATCGTGGAGGCGTTGTCCGAACCGGACGGTTTGTGTGGGACGCGTCACGCCGGGCGTGGAAAATCCCTGGTATCGGCGAGCTGCCGGACGGCGCGCAATGGCGGCGTAGAAAAGAAAAAAGGCTTTCGTTTCCGAAAGCCCTTTCTCACTACATAGATGGCGCGGCTGGCAGGATTCGAACCCACGACCCCTTGGTTCGTAGCCAAGTACTCTATCCAACTGAGCTACAGCCGCACGCGAGGAGCGCATTGTATCGCAATTCGCACTCCGCGCAAGCGCTTTCTTGAAAATAATGCGCTATCAGCAACTAGCTCAAATCACCACCTGTATCTGGCACCCACCGTGCCGCCCGCATTGCGTCCGCCGCGCGCCTTGACCCAGAGTTTCAAACCGGTGGGCGAGTTGCTGTGCGCGCCAATATTGAACGAGAACAGGCCGCGCAACAGATCGGTATCGATACGCGTGCCGTTGATGTTGATGGATTTCGTACGGCTGTCCTGCCACCAGTCGGCCTCGACGAATGGATAGACCCCATTGAGCCGGGTGGGCGCCGCACTGTACAGGCGTACGGCGAGCCCGGTGGAGGTGACATCGCCAGGGGGCGCATCCCAGTTGCCAGGCACGGGCGCCGACCCAGGCCGGTAGGCCATCTCCACGCGCGACTGCAGCGTCAGGCCGTTGCCGCTGCGTGACAGCGGCGCGTCGAGCGCCAACGCCATGCTGCGGGCGCGACCGTCAACGATGCCGGTGGCCGTCGATGCGTCGTCAAGATGAAGAATGGGCGGGCGCGGCGCGCTGTTGAAGCGCTCCACCACGCGATCGATCGATGCCACGTTGATAGTCACGTGCTCGACGTCGCCGCCTTGCGGCACCCATCTCGATGCGTGCACGGGAATGGGCAGGTCGGGCTCTTCGCCGTCATCGACCATGCGCGGCGGCACCAGTGACATTGGTGCTTCCGCGGCGATGACGGGCTCGGCCAGCACGGGTGGCGCGGGTGGTGCGGCGTCCTGCAGCAGGCCCGGTGGCGCACCGGTACCCGACATGCCGACCATGGACTCCTCGGCATGCACCACGGCGCAGGCCAGCAGCGCAAGTACGAAACACAGGGGGAGACCGGAATGCAGGGGATGCGCACAGACGCAGCGCCCCCCGCCGAACCGAAGCCCGGCGTGCTCCTCTCTCCCGCACATCATCTGTACGGACATGGCGACCACCTCGTCGGACGTTGTCTGGAACGTGCCCGATCAGCTTGAGCATAGGTCAAAGGCCGCGTGATCGTTAGCGTCGTATGTGGGGTGTCGAGCCGGCTGGATGGCTGAGAAATACGGATGAGAGAGACGACGTCGGACGAGCGTCCAGACGAAAAACTAGCGCTTGTTTGCTCCCCTCTCCCACTTGTGGGAGAGGGGCTGGGGGTGAGGGTCAGCGGTTAAATCCACGACAAGTCGCAATTTGAGCCGCCAAGCCCTCTCCCCCGACCCCTCTCCCGCAAAGCGGGAGAGGGGAGAACAACACGGAGATCCGAGGAAAAACCTCAAGCCGCCTGCTGCCCAGCCTTCGGATCCCTGAACAACTTCAGCAGCCGCTCCCACTTCGCACGCGCGGCCTTGAGATTGTTCTCCTTCACGTGCCCGAACCCACGAATGTCATCCGGCAAGTTGGCCAGTTCCACCGCAGTGCCATGGTTCGCAACGCTCAGGCCCTTCGACAGCTCATCGAGCAGCGTCCGGTACTCGCCAATCAGCGCGCGTTCCGTGCGGCGTTCCTCGGTCTTGCCGAAGATGTCGAGTGCGCCGCCGCGCAGGCCCTTCAGCTTGGCCAGGATGCGGAACAACGTCATCGTCGACGGGCCGAAGCGGCGCTTGACCAGGTGGCCCTGGGCGTCGCGCTTTGCCGTGGTCGGCGGAGCCAGCCAGAAGTTGAGCTGATAGTCGCGGCCCGGTTCACCTTCGAACTGCGCGCGCAGCTTGTCGAGGAACAGCGGGTCGGTGTACAGGCGCGCCACCTCGTACTCGTCCTTGTACGCCATCAGCTTGGCCAGGTTGCGCGCGGCGGCCTCGGTCAGCGGCAGCGGCTTGCCGGCACCCACCAGCGCGCTCTCGGCCGTGCGCACGCGGTTCACTGCGTCGCGATACTGCTCGGCATAGGCGGCGTTCTGGTACTTGGTCAGCAGCTCCACGCGATTGGCGATCAGCTTTTCCAGCAGCGCGCCGCTCGACGTCGGCAGCTTCACCACGTCGGCGCCCTCGGTCTGCACCTTGAGCTTGCCGGTCAGCGACAGCACGTGGTCCGGGTCGTGCGCCATGTGGCGGCCCCAGTCAAAGGCCGCCTTGTTCTTCTCGACCGATACGCCATTCAGTTCGATGGCGCGCTCCAGCGCTTCCAGCGTCAGCGGAATCCAGCCCTTCTGCCACGCGTACCCCAGCACCAGCGGATTGGTGTAGATGGTGTCGCCCAGCAGCGCCACGGCCAGCGCGCTGGCGTTGATGAAGTCGCACTGGTCGCCCACGGCATTGCGGACGTCCTGCTCGGCCGACATGCCCGGGAACTGCCACTTCGGGTCCTTGATGAACGCGGCCGTCGGGGTTTGCGCGGTGTTGACCACGGCGCGCGTGCGGCCCGATTGCGTCTTCGAGATGACTTCGTCGGTGGCTGACACGATGGCGTCGCAGCCGATCACCAGGTCTGCCTCGCCCATGGCGATACGCGTGGCATGCAGGTCATCGGGTTTGTCGGCCAGCTGCACGTGCGACAGCACGGCGCCACCCTTCTGCGCCAGGCCCGCCATGTCGAGCACGGTCACGCCCTTGTTCTCAAGGTGCGCGGCCATGCCCAGCAGACCGCCGATCGTCACCACGCCGGTGCCGCCCACGCCAGTCACCAGGATGCCGTAGGCGCGCCGGATGGCCGGCAGCGTCGGATGCGGCAGCTCAGGCAGCCCGCCCATCGAGATGCCGTTTGCCTTGGGCTTGCGCACCTGCGCGCCTTCGGCCGTGATAAAGCTCGGGCAGAAGCCGTTCACGCACGAGAAATCCTTGTTGCAGGACGACTGGTTGATCTGGCGCTTGGTGCCCAGTTCCGTTTCCAGGGGCTCCACCGACAGGCAGTTCGACTTGACCGAGCAATCGCCGCAGCCTTCGCAGACCGCGTCGTTGATGAACGCGCGGCGTGCCGGGTCGGGGAACGTGCCGCGCTTGCGGCGACGACGCTTTTCCGTGGCGCACGTCTGGTCGTAGATCAGGATCGTGCAGCCGGGCACTTCGCGTAGCTGGCGCTGGATGTCGTCCAGTTCCTCGCGCGGATGCACGGTCAGGCCTTCGGGCAGCTTGATCGCGCCGTTGTACTTCTCGGGCTGGTCCGTGACGATGACGATCTTCTTGGCGCCCTCGGCCGACACCTGGAACGCGATGTCCTGCACCGACAGCTGGCCGTCCACGGGCTGGCCGCCCGTCATGGCCACCGCGTCGTTGTAGAGGATCTTGTAGGTGATGTTCACACCGGCCGCGATCGACGCGCGGATGGCCAGCAGCCCCGAGTGGAAGTACGTACCGTCACCCAGGTTGGCAAACACGTGCTGGTCGCCGGCAAACGGTGCCTGGCCGATCCACGCCACGCCTTCGCCGCCCATCTGGCTGAACGTGCTCGTGTTGCGGTCCATCCAGACCGTCATGTAGTGGCAGCCGATGCCGGCCAGCGCGCGCGAGCCTTCGGGCACGTTGGTCGACGTGTTGTGCGGGCAGCCCGAGCAGAACCAGGGCTTTCGCTCGGCGGTCACGCGCGGCGTGGCCAGCGCGCGTTCCTTGGCGTGGATGATCGCCAGGCGGGCTTCGATGCGTGCGCGAATGTCGCTGGGCAGATCGAACTTTTCCAGGCGCGTGGCGATGGCCTTGGCGATGATCGCCGGCGACAGTTCATAGTGCGCGGGCAGCAGCCAGTTGTTCTGCGGAATCGACCATTCGCCGCCCGCGTTGTCGCGCTCGTCGAACTTGCCGTAGACCTTGGGCCGCACGTCGTCGCGCCAGTTGTACAGCTCTTCCTTGAGCGCGTACTCCATGATCTGGCGCTTTTCCTCGACCACCAGGATTTCCTGCAGCCCTTCGGCAAACGCGCGCGCGCCGTGTGCTTCCAGCGGCCACACGCAGCCCACCTTGTACAGGCGGATGCCCAGGCGCGTGCAGGTCTCGTCGTCGAGGCCCAGGTCGGACAGCGCCTGGCGCGTATCCAGGTAGGCCTTGCCGGCCGTCATGATGCCGAAGCGTGCGTGCGGCGAATCGATCTCGATCCGGTCGATCTTGTTGGCACGCACATAGGCCAGGCCCGCGTACCACTTGTAGTCGAGAAGCCGCGCTTCCTGTTCCAGCGGCGGATCGGGCCAGCGGATGTTCAGGCCGCCCGGGGGCAGCATGAAATCGTCGGGCAGCACGATCTGCACGCGATGCGGATCGAGTTCCACCGATGCGGACGATTCCACCACGTCGGTCACGCACTTCATGGCCACCCACAGGCCCGAGTAACGGCTCATAGCCCAGCCATGCAGCCCGTAGTCCAGGTATTCCTGTACGTTGGACGGGTAGAGCACCGGCAGGCCGCAGGCCTTGAAGATGTGCTCGGACTGGTGCGCCAGCGTGGAGGACTTGGCCGAGTGGTCGTCGCCGGCCAGCACCAGTACGCCACCGTACTTGCTGGAGCCGGCCGAGTTGGCGTGCTTGAATACGTCGCCGGTGCGGTCCACGCCGGGACCCTTGCCGTACCACATGCCGAACACGCCATCGAACTTGGCGTCCGGGTACATGTTGACCTGTTGCGATCCCCAGACCGACGTGGCGGCCAGATCCTCGTTCAGGCCGGCCTGGAACACGACGTTGTGCGCCGCCAGATGCTTCTTGGCCTTCCAGAGCGATTGGTCCAGGGCACCCAGCGGGGAGCCGCGGTAGCCGGAGATGAAGCCTGCGGTATTCAGGCCGGAGGCGCGGTCGCGTTCCTGCTGCAGCATGGGAAGGCGCACGAGTGCCTGCGTGCCGCTGATGTAGATGCGGCCACGCTCCAGCGTGTATTTGTCTTCAAGGGATACGTTTTCGAGCGCGCGGCGGATGGCGTCGCTGACCGGTGGGGTCAGGGGGGCATTCATATGTGCTCCTCTTTGGGGCCCTGTGGGGCATGCTGTCGGGATCACCGACACATCATTTATGGGCAGCCGTCGGGGGCCTCTTGTGGAGGCGTTGAACGGCCGTGTCTCTGCGCGGCATGGTAGCACCGGCGTGCAGGCCGCGGTACCGTGCGATGCAGCATAAAACGGGCCAGATACCCCCGTGATTTCCCGTATACGCCGGTGCCAGCCGTGTACACTGCGGTGCATCCAAATGGCGCGCGCGAAACGCCGATGACGATCACGCGCCACACGCCGGGGCACGCCACCATGGTGCAACCCGGCTCCATCAAGAAGAACCGACTATGACCAATTCTCCCCGCCAGGGCGCAACCCTGGCCGTGCTGATCGACGCCGACAACGCGGCCCCCGCCATCGTCGAGGGCCTGCTGGCCGAAGTGGCAAAGTACGGCGTGGCCGCCGTGAAACGCATCTACGGCGACTGGACGCGCCCGAACCTGTCGGGCTGGAAAGACCGCCTGCTCGCGCACTCGATCCAGCCGATCCAGCAGTTCCGCTACACCGTGGGCAAGAACGCCACCGACAGCGCGATGATCATCGACGCGATGGACCTGCTGTACACGGGCCGCTTCGATGGCTTCTGCATCGTGTCGAGTGACAGCGACTTCACGCGCCTGGCGTCGCGCATCCGCGAACAGGGCCTGACCGTCTACGGGTTCGGCGAGCGCAAGACGCCCAAGCCGTTCGTGACTGCCTGCGACAAGTTCATCTATTCCGATGTGCTGCGCGCCACCGATACCGACTCGGACGCCGAGGCCGAAACCGCGCCGGCCCGCCGCCGCAGCTCGCAGGAACTACGTCAGGACTCGCGCCTGGTGCGGCTGCTGCAGAGCGCATCCCAGGCGATGTCCGACGAGGACGGCTGGTCCACGCTCGGCGGCATCGGCAACTACATCGCCAAGCAGGCGCCCGAATTCGATTCGCGCAACTATGGCTACGGCAAGCTCTCCGAGCTGGTCACCGCCACGAACCTGTTCGACGTGGAAACCCGCAACGGCGGCAACAACAAGACGCTGTGGGTGCGCCTGAAGAAGCGCGGCAAGGGCGAGGGCGGCCAGCCGCAGCCATCGCAGCCGCAATCGCAGCCGCAGCAGCAACCCCAGCAATCGCAACCCCAGCCGCAGGCCCAGCGTCCGGCGCACGTGAAGCCGGCGCGCGCGCCGCTGCCCACGCAGACCGTGGCCCAGCCGGTGCCGTCGGTGGAAACCCCGGCGCCGGTGGTGGAAGTGAACGCGATTCCCGAACCCGCACCTGCGTTCTCGGCAGCCGACGAGGAGTCGGCCGGATCGGCATCGACGCTGATTTCGGAGGAAGTGGCCGAGCCGCAACCGAAGCCCGGCAAGCGCTCGAAGCGGCCGGAAGTGACGCTCAGCGATACGCCGTGGCCGATCGACCAGTCGGTGTTTGCCGCGCCCGGTACGACCGTGTTGCCGGCGAAGGTGAAAGCTGAAGAGGAAGTCGAGGAAGCGCCTGCGCCCGTGGTCGAAGCCGAAGCGGACGTTGAAGCAGAAGCCGTGAGCAAGGTAGAGGCCCCGGCCCCGGCAAAGAAGAAGCCGGCTGCCAAGAAGGCGGCACCGCGCAAGCGGGCGCCAGCGAAGAAGGCTGCGGCGAAGGAATGAGTCGGTAGGGGGTGCTTGTGCTCACCCCCGGGCTCTCTCCCGCACCCTTGGTTTGCTCCCCTCTCCCGCTTTGCGGGAGAGGGGAGCTTGACCCCTACCGCACCAGCTGGTTGATCTCGATAATCGGCATCAGCACGGCCAGCACGATCAGCAGCACCACCACACCCATCGTCAGGATCAGCAGCGGCTCCAGCAGGCTGGTCAGGAACAGCGTACGGCGCTCCAGTTCCTGGCCTTCGCCGGTGGCTGCGCGCTCCAGCATCACGGGCAGGTTGCCCGTGGCCTCGCCAGACCGGATCAGATGCACCAGCACCGGCGGAAACTGGTTCTGCGCCGCCAGCGCGCGCGCCAGCGATGCGCCTTCGCGCACACGCGTGGTGGCGTCGTCGACATTGGCCTTGAGCGCGGCATTCGTCAGCGTTTCACCGGCGGCCTGCAGGCTGCGCAGGATCGGCACGCCAGCCGACACCAGGATGGCCAGCGTGCTGGCGAAGCGTGCGGTGTTGTAGCCGCGTACGAGCTTGCCGATCAGCGGCGCGGTCAGCAGCCAGCGGTGCCATGACAACCGCACGTCGGGCTGCTTCAGCAGGCTGCGGATGATCGCCGCGATCACCGCGAAGACCGCCAGCGCGGCCCACCACCAGTTGCGCACGAAGTCCGACAGCCACAGCATGACGATCGTCAGCGTGGGCAGCTTCTGCTTGGTATTGGCAAAGACGCTGACCACCTGCGGCACCACATATGACAGCAGGAAGATCACGATCGCGAACGCCACGACGGTGACGATGGCCGGGTAGGTGAACGCCAGGCGGATCTTCGACGTGAGCTGGTTGCGCGTCTCGATATAGGTCGCCAGCCGCTCCAGCACCACGCCCAGATGCCCGGAATGCTCGCCGGCCGAAACCAGCGCGCGATAGATATCCGGAAAATCCTTCGGATGCTGGGACAGCGCCACTGACAGCGAACTGCCGCCCATCACCTCGGCGCGGATGCCGGCCAGCAATTCGTGCACGTACTGGCGCTCGGCCTGGTCGGCCAGCGCGCCAAGCGCTTCGTCCAGCGGCAGCCCCGACACGATCAGGCTGGCCAGTTGCCGCGTGAACAGCGCCTGCTCCTGCGTGGAAAGCCGCCGCACGAACATGCCGCTGCTGCTGCGCTGGGCCAGGCCGGCGCCGGCCAGCGGATCGACGGTCAGCGGCGTCAGGCCGCGCGCGCGCAGTTGCGAGCGCGCCTGCTTGGGACTGTCGGCTTCGATGACGCCGCGGTCGACGCGGCCGGCGGCGTCGGCGGCTTCATAGCGATAGGCGGGCATGCGGGTCTTCCTTGCTTACTCGCGCGTCACGCGCAGCACCTCTTCCAGCGAGGTGGCGCCGCTATCAACCCAGCGCTGCGCGTCGCCGCGCATCGTGTGCATGCCCTTGGCCAGCGCCACCTGCTTGATCTCGGACTCCGGCTGCTGCCGATGGATCATGGTCTGGATCTCGCTGTCGACGGTCAGCAGCTCATACACGCCCATACGGCCCTGGTAGCCCGAATGACCGCACTTGTCGCAGCCCACCGCGTGCCAGATACGCTGCAGCGGCTTGCCCTGCGCCTGCAGCGTCTCGGCCTCGGTCGGGGTGACCTCGATCACTTCCTCGCGCTTGCAATGCGGGCACAGGCGCCGTACCAGCCGCTGCGCCAGCACGCCAAGCAGCGACGAAGACAGCAGGAACGGTTCGATGCCCATGTCCACCAGACGCGTGACAGCCGACGCCGAATCGTTGGTGTGCAGCGTGGCGAGCACTAGGTGGCCGGTCAGCGACGCCTGCACCGCAATCTGCGCGGTCTCCAGGTCGCGGATTTCGCCGATCATCACCACGTCCGGGTCCTGGCGCAGGATGGCGCGCAGCGCCTTGCCGAACGTCATGTCGATACGCGGGTTCACCTGCGTCTGGCCGATACCGTCGAGGTCGTACTCGATCGGATCTTCCACGGTCATGATGTTGGTGGTGTGCGAATCCAGCCGCGACAGGGCCGCATAGAGCGTGGTGGTCTTGCCCGAGCCGGTCGGGCCCGTCACCAGCACGATGCCGTGGGGCTGGCGCACCAGATGGTCAAAGCCGCCCAGCGTCCCGGGCGCCATGCCCAGCTTGGCCAGGTCCAGCCGACCCGCTTCCTTGTCCAGCAGACGCAGCACCGCGCGCTCGCCGTGGCCGGTGGGCAGCGTCGACACCCGCACATCCACCGGACGCCCGCCCACGCGCAGCGTGATGCGGCCGTCCTGCGGCAGGCGCTTCTCGGCGATGTCGAGCTGCGCCATGATCTTGATCCGCGAGATCAGCGCGCCGTGCAGCGCCTTCTTGGGCCGCACTACGTCGCGCAGCGTGCCGTCCACGCGGAAACGCACCACGGACGCCGACTCGAACGGTTCGATGTGGATATCCGATGCCTGCTCGCGCGCGGCCTGCGTCAGCAGCGCGTTGATCATGCGGATGATCGGGGCATCGTCTTCGGATTCGAGCAGGTCTTCCACGGCGGGAATGTCCTGCATCAGGCGCGACAGGTCCACCTCGCCCTCGACCTCGCCCACCACCTGCGCGGCCGAGCCGTCCTGGCGGTTGTAGGCGTCGGACATCGCGGCTTCCAGCGCGGCCGGTTCCAGGACGCGCAGGTGCAGCGCGCCATGCACGCGCGCCACTTCGGCCAGCGCGGCCGGCGACGTCTTGCGGCTGACCCAGACTTCGAGTCCGTCGGGGCGCTGGTGGGCAATCAGCAGCGGTGCTTCGCGCGAGAACGAATACGACACCAGCCGCGCCGCCATCGGTGACGGCGGCTCCAGCGGTGCCTCGGTGCCTGCGGCCGGGTTGGCGAGGGATTCGGTGGCCATGATGCTCAGCTTTGCGGCGCGGTGCGCTTCTTGAACGACTGGTCGTCCAGTGACAGCGGGCGCGGCGGCGCCTGGGGTACCGATTGCGGGGCCGGTTGTGGCGCGGGCGCGGCCGGCGACGTCGGGTCCAGCGGCAGCGGGGCTTGCACCGGGCCGTTGTAGCGCGGGTCCACGAACGGCGTGGTCGGCGCGTCGGCCGGCGGCAGCACCGGCGTGTCCTTGTCCCGTACGACCATGTTAGGCGACACGAAACCCTGCTGCTGGCCGCGGATGTACTCGTAGCGGTCCTGCGTCAGGCGATCGGTGGCACCCGACGTGCGCATCACGTACGGACGCAAGAACACCAGCAGGTTCGTCTTCTTGCGATTCTTGTTCTCGTAGCGGAATAGCGAGCCCAGGTAGGGAATGTCGCCCAGCAGCGGCACCTTCTGCACGCCGTCGCCGTAGTTGTCCTCGATCAGGCCGCCCAGCACGATGATCTGGCCATCGTCCACCAGCACGTTGGTCTCGATCGAGCGCACGTTGGTGGTGGGGCCCTGGATTAGCGTGGCAGTAGTGGCCACCACCGACGACGATTCCTGGTAGATCTGCATCTTGACCTGGCCGCCCTCGGTGATCTGCGGGCGTACGCGCAGCACGATACCCACGTCCTTGCGGTCGAAGGTCTGGAACGGCGACACCGTGGCGGTGCTGCTGGTCTGCGAGTAGGAACCGGTCGTGATCGGAATGTTCTGGCCGATCAGGATCTTGGCTTCCTCGTTCTCCAGCGTGATCAGGTTCGGCGTGGACAGCAGGTTCACGCTGTCGTTGGTGCCCAGCGCGCTGATCAGCGCGCCCAGGCCGGCCGACTTGTTCACCACGCCGATGTTCAGCCCGCCCACATCGGGCACAAGCTGCTGCGCAGCCGCGATACCGGCCGTGTTGTTGTTGCGGTACAGCAGGCCGGCCAGCGTCAGGTTCAGGATGTTCTGGCCGCCGGTGCCGAAGTTCGTGCCGATCACGCCAATCGTGTTGCCGGCCTGGTTGGCGATGCCCTGCCACTGGATGCCCAGCTGCTGGGCCTGCGTGGCCGTGACTTCCACGATCATCGTCTCGATGTAGACCTGCGCGCGGCGCGCGTCCAGGTCTTCGATCACGGCGCGCAGGTTGCGGTACACCGGCTCGCTGGCGGTGATGATCAGCGAATTGGTCGACTGGTCGGCCTGGATCGTGCCGCCCGTCGTGGGCTGCTGATTGACCGCGAACGATGCCGAGAAGGCATTCGACCCGCCGCCGCCGCCAAGGCCCGACGACGATGACGACGACCCGCTGCGGTTGTAGCCCGACGAGCCGCCGCCGTACTGACCGGTCTGCGGCGTGGACGTGCTCTGCAGCGCGCCCTGCGTGCCGCCGACCGCGCCAGCCTGGCCCGGCTGTGCCGAACTGGCGAAAGTGCCATCGGCCGCGACGATGGCGCGCAGCGTGGTGGCAAGCTTCACGGCGTCGGCGTTCTTGAGCGGCACCACCCAGATGTTGCCGGCCCGCGCGTACGGCTGGTCGATCTTCTCGATGAGCTGCCGTGCCTGCTGCACGCGTGCGCGGCTGGTGGCGCGGATCATCAGCGAATTGCTACGCGGCTCGGCCACCACGGTGGTGCGCAGCGACGCGTCGGTCGCGCCCGCACCGCCACCGGCGCCGCCTGCTGCCGACGGGTCCAGCAGCTTCTGCAGCACCACGGCCGCATCGCTGGCCACGGCGTTCTTGAGGGGGATCAGCTCGACTTCGCCAGAGGCCGGCGCGTCCACGGCCGCGATGATGCGGGCCAGGCGGCGCAGGTTGTCGGCGTAGTCGGTGATCACCAGCGTGTTGTTGGCCGGATAGGCGGTGATGGTGTTGTTGGGCGCAATCATCGGCCGCAGCACCGGTACTAGGTTGTTCGCGGACTCGTAGTTCAGGCGGAAGACCTGCGTCACCACCTGGTCGCCCCGGCCGGCGCCGGCGCCGATGACGGTGGGCGATCCCTGCAGCTTGGCGTCGGCTTCGGGCACCACCTTCGTGAAGCCGTTCGATTCCACCATCGCGTAGCCCTGCATGCGCAGCACCGATCCCAGCGTTTCCAGCGCCTGGGCGCGCGACACCGGCTGTTCGGTCACCAGGTTCACGGTGCCCTTCACGCGCGGGTCGATCACGAAGTTCTTGCCCGTGGCCTGGCCCACCGCCTTCACCACCGATTCGAGATCGGCATTGACGAAGTTCAGCACCACCTGGTCACGATTGCGCGACGAGATATCGTTGGGCTGCGGCGCCTGTTGCTGCGGCTGGGCCCACAGCGTGGCGGGCGCCAGCAGCGACAGGGTGCACACCAGCGCGGTGGCGCGTGCGCAGGCGGTTCGGACGAGGTGGTGGTGTACTTGCGTTTTCATCATCGGTTCCAGGCTTGAGCTTCGGCAGCTTCGGGCATCAGAAGCGCAGCCTTGTCACGTTGTTTTCTGTTCGTCCCAGCAGGCTCAACAGGCCCGCCAGCTGGGTGGCCGCCTCGGGGTCGGCGTGCGCCGTGCCCTCGAAGCGGGATTGCCGGCCAAGCGTGCCACTGCCCTCCAGATGCAGCGGCCCGGCCGTGGTCTTCAGTTGCAGCTTGCCATCGGCGCCGGTCAGGTCGACTTCCGCGCGATAGCTGCCCAGCGGGCGTAGGCGGCTGACCGCCGAGGACATCTGCTCCAGGTTCAGGGTCAGACGTCCAAAGGTCTGGTTGCCGGCGAACTTGCCTTGCAGCGCGGTCCAGTCGATGCGCATCGCGCCATCGGGCCGCAGCGTGTTGAACGGCGCACCGATGCCTTCGAGCAGCGATGCCGGCAGGCGGATGCTGCCCGCCTGCACCGTCCAGCCCGTGGGCGTGACCGCCACGGTCACCGGCGCGGCCATCGCCATGTCCTGCTCCAGCGCCACGCGCAGCGTGCCGGCCAGTAATGGCCAGAACGCCACGTCCCAGGTCAGCCGACCCGGCAGCACCGTGGAGGTCTGGCTGCCCGTGCCGGCCGACAACGCCAGCGTGGCGCTGCCATGCCACAGCGTGCCCGCCGCGTCCGCCAGCAGCACGCGGCGCCCGCTTTCCGAAGCGATGCGGTCAGCCATCCACGTCGCGGGCAGCGACGCGATCACGGTAACGAGCACCGTCGCCACGCCGAGGATGCCCCAGCGCACGCGCCGCCAGCCGTGCGACACGCGCACGCGGCGGCGGGGCAGGCGCAGCGCTTCGAGCCGCGCCATCAGTTGCGGCCGCCGGCGCCCGGGCCCTGCAGCGTCGCCGTGACATTGACCAGCGCCGTGGCGCCGACATAGTTGATACGGGCGTCCATCACCTTCAGCCGCTGCTGGGCGCGCACGTCCTGCAGCCAGCTGGCCACCGCGCCAAACGGCACTTTGTCGAGCTGCACTTGGACGGCGTTGTCGCCGGTGGCCGCCAGCCGCGTGGCCTTCAGGCCGTGCTGGCCCAGGTTGTCCTGCAGTGCCTGGGTCAGCGCATCGCCGCGCAGTGCCGGCGCCGGGCTGGCCTGCAGGCCGCGTGCTTCCTGCGCCAGGGTTTCCATTTCGGCCAGGTCGGCGCGCTGTGCCGGCAGGTTGCGCATCAGGCGGTCACGGCCGGTCGCGGCCGGCTCCCAGAGCACCAGGTAGCCGAACACCAGTACCAGTATCAGCGTGCCGCCGCCCAGGATGGCCTGCTCGCGCGGGTTGCGCGCATTCCAGAATGTGTCGAACTTCTCGCGCCACGCCTCGGGCACGCGCGGACGCAGACGTCCCAGGCGCCCGCCAGGGGCGCCCGTGGCGGCGGGGCGATTCTTCGATGTGGAGAGTTTCATGCGCCGGCCCTGCCTTGCGCCTTGCCTTCGGCGCGTGCTTCGGTCTGGATCGTCCAGCGCGAGCCGGGCGGCGTCGGGGCACCGCCTGCGCGCACGGTGGCATCCGGCGGCGACTTGTCTTCTTCCATCTGCAAACCTGCTTGCCGCACCGCATTGCGCAGCGCGTTGGTATTGGTGCCCGCCTTGAGCGTGACGTAGAGCGTGCCGGCACGGTAGTCGAGCTGCAGCAGCGCATCGGGCGGCAGGTCGTGCGCGGCGCGCGCGAAACCATCGGCCAGCGGCAGGAAATCGCTCGGGGTGCTACGGCCGCTGGCGGTGCGCAACTGTTCCATCTGGCGGCGCATCAGCAGCGGGGGCTCGGCCACCGGGGGCACGTTCGGAAAGGCGGTATGCAGGATGTCGATCTGCGCGGCGTCGATCCGCTTGGCTTCCTGGCGCAGCATCAGCCATTGCACGTTCATGCCGATCATCTGCGCGATCAGCAGCCCTGCGACCAGCGCCACCGGCAGGCGCCAGGCCAGCAGGTTCCAGCGATCCATGCGGCCCTGGGCGAATTCGAACTGCGCCAGGTCAAGCTGCGGCTCGCGCAGGCAAGCTTCTGCGCCGGCCAGCCAGATGCGCCAGTCCTCGGAAATCCGCGAGGCGCGGGCCACCGGGCGCGTGCGCAACGCCGCCACTGGCGCATGCGCTACGGCGGACTTGTCGCCATGCCATTCGCCCTCGGGTGCCAGCGCCTGCCATGCGGCCAGTGCCTGGTCATTGAGCAGCAGCCCGTAGCCATCGTACGGACCGGTTCGCACCGTCACGTGCCAGAGTCGCGCCGACTCGGCACCGGCCGGCGGTGCGGCGGCGGCATCCAGCAGCGAAGCCGATCGTGCCAGCGCCGACGCGGCAGCTTCGACCACCAGCGTGGCCGGCTGCGCCGATTCGTCGGTAGTAGCGGGAATCGGGGGAACGGATGGCGTGGGCGTCGCCGTGGCGCCTTCGGCCAGTACCGGCTCGGGAGTTTCGGCTGGTACCGGTGCCATGGCTTCGGCCAGCGGCAGGCATAGCTGCGCGGGCAGCACGCTGCGGCGGCGGTGCTTGTGTTCGGCAAACTGGTCGAGCGCGGCACGCAGCCAGGCGCGGTCGGTAACCATCAGCAGTCGGCGGCGCGGGCCGCGCGCGGGGGCCGACGCATCGAGCGCCGGGCCCAGGGCGATATGGCTCAGCGCGGCGTCCGTGGCCAGCATGTCCTCGACCAGGTTGGGCAGCGCCAGGCGTAGCCGGGCCGGCGGCAGCGGCGGCACCATGGCCGCCGTAAGCAGCACATCGCTGGCGGCGGCAATCAATACGAGGCGGTCGGCGGCCGGCATTTCGGTGGGCAGGCCGTGGCCTTCGCGCAACAGCTCGGGCGCCGGAGGCGTGCCGCCGGGGCGGCCCTTGTCCGTGGAGGCGCGTACCAGCGCAAAAGGCATCGCGCCAAACTGCCACGGTTGCGGCTGGTCATGCGGCCGGTGCGGCAGGCGGACGTAGAGCGTGGTACTCAAGATTTCCCTGTTATCTGTGGCGAAGTCGCGCCGGAGACGCGTGGCTGGCCGGTCGGCCCCCGTTGGCCGCCCGACAAGGCGGACTGGCGGGCACAAGGCATGGGGCCGTGGCACCTTGCGGCACCGGTCCCGGCTCGGCGCAGCAGCATACCTTGCCTGTGTGACTTACGCGCGTCAATAGTGGCCCGGCTGATTCTGCAGAACGATGATTCCTACACGCATCCGGGCAAAAACGGCTTGCGGGCCGCCCCCGTTTCAGCGTTGTTCGGGCATCGCGTCGGCGTCGCGGACCCAGATGATCCGGGTGGTATTGCCGCTGCCGAGGACGTCGGCCCGGAACACCAGCGACACCTTCAGACGGCGCGCGCGGTCATGCCGCACCAGCCCGTAGATCAGG
Organism: Cupriavidus pauculus; assembly: GCF_022179805.1. GTDB lineage: Bacteria > Pseudomonadota > Gammaproteobacteria > Burkholderiales > Burkholderiaceae > Cupriavidus > Cupriavidus pauculus_E. The sequence goes on from NZ_BPUO01000010.1 coordinate 177,942, forward strand.
AAATAGTGGGTACGCACGTCCACCACATCGCCCGCGTTGGCGGCCTGCGGTGCAATACCTTGCAGCTGCGAGGTGACGTCCCCGGTGTTGTTGAAGTAGCTGCGGTCGCGCTGGCGCACCAGTTCGCGGGCGCGGTCGAGCGGCAGTTTGTCGATGACGGCGGACAGCACTTCGGCATCGGCGGTATTGGCGTTGACCTTGGTCCGTTCCGGCAGCACCGTGACGAACGGCTCCAGCATGGCCACCATGGCCGGGGTGTAGCCAGGCACCGCGAGCAGGTCGTCGACGCTGTCCGGGGGGCGTGGAGCGGGACGGCCGTTGGTGGAAACGCCGCGCGCCGCGCGCTGGAAATATTGCGCGGTGGGCTCGGCCAGGCCGGCGTTCATGCCGAGCGTTTGAAGCAGCCGCTTGAAGGCGAGCACCGACGGCTGGTCGATGTTGGCCACGCGGCCCGATCCTTCGGCCTGCCAGATATAGAGGTTGGTCAGGTTGAAGCGCGCCTGCGCATCGAGAATGCGGCCGGACACGAACGACGTCTCGCCGCCCTCGGACGTGCTGACGCCGGCACCGAGAAAGTCCGACAGGCGCGTTTCGGCGACGGGCACCGACCACGGCTCGCCCAGGTAGTCGACCTGCGAACGGCGCTGGTCGTCGCGCAGGATCAGCCGCGACCAGTCCACCGCCGCGCGTTCGATCCACGCGGCCTGGGCGACCAGGCGCTGGTTTTCGATCGAACGGATCTGTACCTGCTGGCGCCACAGCATGCCGGACACCACGACCACGGCCAGCGTCACCATCAGCAGCGCGGTCACCACGGCGGCGCCTTGCTGGCGGGCGCGGCGCGGCGGGGAAGAGGGCGGGAAGGGCGGGCGCTTTGCTGTCATCACATGCCCGTCATGCAGATCTTCTGGAACTGGCGCGAGGCATCGCCATCACCCATGCGCGCGAAGACGTTCAGTTCCACGGCGCGTACGGCCACACTCGTCGAAATGCTACCCAGGCCCGCCTGCGCATCGCTGGCGCCGATGGCCTCGGCGGCGCTGGCCGCCGCGCTACCTTGCATCAGCGCGGTGCGCACGCGGCCCGAATCGATCAGCCAGCCCACTGGCTCGACCCAAGCCCGGGCCGACAACTGATCGGTATCGGCCAGCAACGGCCGCAGTTGCAGACCGGCGCCGCCCGGCTGGCGCAGGGCGATCAGCGCGCTCTGCACGTCGTTGCGCGAGAACGCGGGCCGGCTGGCCACGCGCACCACGGTGTTGCCGTCGAGCCGGTAGGCCACCACCTGCCACGTGGGCGGTTGGCCCTCGTCGCGGCGGTCACGCACCATCAGCAACTGGTTGGCACCGAATTCCACGGGGCTTGCCTGAAGCTGGGCCGGCTGGGCCAGGTGCTCGCAATCGGTCTGGAACTGGCCGTAGAGCACCTTGAGGGCGTCGAGCCGGGCATCGTGATCGGTCAGGCGTTCGCGGGTGCGGGTCAGCGAATCGAGCGCGCGCCAGCCAATCACGGCCATCACCGCCAGCAGCGTGATGGCAACCAGCATCTCCAGCAGCGTGAAACCGCGCTGGCCGCCAGCCCGGCGGCGGCGCTCAAAGGGCATTGCGGGTTTCATTGGGGACCAGGGTAACCAGCCAGGCCAGCCGGACGGATTTGTTGGTGGCCGATGGGAAGACCGCGATTTCCACGCGGCGGAAGGCCGGATTGGGGGTGCCGGACACCGATTCCTCGCACCACAGCGCCACGCCGCCCTGGGGGCAGTCGTAACCGCGCGAGCCCGGTTCGGGCCAGGTGCGCGACAGCCGCAGCGTGGCCAGGTGATTCTCGGCACTGAATTCGGCCAGCATGCGCTGCTGCAGCGATGCGCTTGATTCGGTCATCGACCCCATCGCCCGCATGGCGGCGGTCAGCGCCACGGCCAGGATGGTCAGCGCGACGAGTACCTCGATCAGCGTAAAGCCCCGGGGGCGTGCTCGGCGGGTGAAGCGGTTCACTGGGTCACCGTGGCGACGTAGCGGCCGCTGCCATCGCCGGCCACATCCACGCGGATATCGCCGCGCGTCAGTACCAGCCGCTGCGGCTCGTCGATCAGTTCGCGGCCGAAGACCAGTCGCACCGGGCCCGTACCAAGCTGGCGGCCACCCTGCACGACGACGGCGCCGTCCAGCGGAATGCGCCAGCGGCCCGGCGCAAAGACGTCGGTACGCATCGGGGCCCAGCCTTGCGGGGTGGATTCAAGAAAACGCCATCCGGTGGCGTCGCCTTCCCAGGCCAGGGGGCGGGCACCCAGTTGGGCGTCTTCCTGGGCGAGTTCGAACAGGCGGGCGATGCGCTGGCCGTCGTCCAGGACGCGGCCGCGATCATTGGGCGTGGCGTTGACCGCCACCAGGGAAATGACGATGCCGGCGATCACCATGACCACCAGCAGTTCAAGCAGCGTGAAGCCGTGCAGCCGGCGGCGCTGGAGGAGGGCGGCCTGGCCGCGCGACGTCGCCGGATTCATGCGGAGGGGTTTCGATTATTCCCAGTTGCCGATGTCGGCGTCATTGCCGCTGCCGCCGGCCTGGCCGTCGGAGGCAAAGCTGAACACGTCGATCTCGCCGCGCACGCCCGGGTTCAGGTACTGGTAGGGGTGGCCCCACGGGTCCTTCGGCAGCTTTTCCAGATAACCGCCGCCTTTCCAGTTGTTGGGCACCGGCTCGGTCGTCGGCTTGTTCACCAATGCCGCCAGACCCTGCTCGGTAGTAGGATAGCGGCCGTTGTCCAGGCGATAGAGCTTCAGTGCCTGCATGATCGACGAGATGTCCTGGCGTGCCGCGACGACGCGGGCTTCGTCCGGACGGCTCATGATCTTGGGCACCACCAGCGCGGCCAGTACGCCCAGGATCACGATCACGACCATGATTTCGATCAGCGTGAAGCCGCGGGCGCGGCGGCGGCGAGAGTCGGTCAGGGTGACGGCAGTCTGGGTGGCGGTTCTGCGCATTGGTGTCGGTGTCTTTTAAGTGTCGAGATATATGGTCGGAGAGTATAACCCCCGTCTGATGACCGTTTGGTGTGCAGTCCGGGCACCTGATTCCGATTTATGTACCAATGTGCAACCGCAACAAAAAACTTGCATTTGTAATGCACGTTATCTAATATTCGACGCACGATGCAACTGACCCGATTCTCCGACTACGCCTTGCGCCTGCTGATGTATGTGTCACGCGGCGACGGCACACGTCCGATCACGATTGCCGAGGTTGGCCAGCAGTTCGAGATTTCGCATAACCACCTCGTCAAGGTGGCGGCGCGACTGTCGAAGCTGGGCTGGATCACGGCCACGCGTGGACGGCACGGCGGCCTGCAGCTTGGCCCCGGCGCGGAAAGTCTGTCGATCGGCACGATCCTGCGCGAGCTGGAAGGGCACAAGGCGATCATCGACTGTACCGACCCGCCGTGTGCGCTGCACGGCAATTGCCGGTTGAAACGCGCGTTGGACCAGGCCGAGGAGGCGTTCTACCAGGCGCTGGACGGCGTGACGCTGGCGGAGGTTTCCGGCAGCACCCGCACGGCCGAATCGATTATCAGCCTGCATCGAGATTTCCTGAGCCGGCGAGCGGCATAAGGTCAGGGGGCAACCCCGTCCATGGTCGTCGCCGGCTTTATCGTGCGATAAAACATGCATATGAAATGCATGAAATTACAGGAGTTTTAGCTGATGTTGTCCGCTGCTTCCCGCCCCTATATCGATGCCAGCGTCCCCGTGCTGCGCGAGCACGGTCTTGCCATTACCACGCACTTCTATCGCGAGATGTTCGCGGCCCGGCCCGAACTGAAGAACCTGTTCAACATGGGTAACCAGGCCAACGGCTCGCAGCAGCAATCGCTGGCCTCGGCGGTGTTCGCCTACGCGGCCAACGTCGACCGCGCCGATGTGCTGGCGCCCGTGGTGGAACGGATCGTCCACAAGCACGTGGCCGTCGGCCTGACCTCGGCGCACTACCCGATCGTTGGCAAATACCTGCTCGAAGCCATCGCCGCCGTGCTGGGCGATGCCGCCACGCCGCCGCTGCTGGCTGCCTGGGACGAGGCGTACTGGCTGCTGGCCGGCGAACTGATCGCCGCCGAGGCGCGCCTGTATGACCGGCACAACGTCAAGGCCGGCGAGCTGACGCGCGTGCGCGTGGTGCAGCGCGAACAGGAAGGCGACCAGGTGGTGGCGCTGACGCTGGCCGCCGCCGATGGCTCGTCGCTGCGTGACTTCGCGCCCGGCCAGTACATCAGCGTGGAGGCCATCCTGGCCGACGGGCACCGCCAGTTGCGCCAGTACTCGCTGTCCGGCGAGCGCGGGCTGCCGACGTGGCGCATCTCGATCAAGCGCGAAGACGGCAACGCCGAAACGCCGGCTGGCGCCGTGTCGAACTGGCTGCATGACAACGCGCATGTCGATACCACGCTGCAGGTCAGCACGCCGTGGGGCGACTTCGCGCCTGAACTCGACGATCGTCGTCCGATCGTGCTGATGTCGGCCGGTATTGGCGTAACGCCGATGGTGTCGGTGCTGCGTACGCTGGCCAAGGAAAATCCGCATCGCCCGGTACTGTTCGCACACGCCGCCCGTCACGGCGGACATCATGCGCACCGAAACGACCTGGCCTGGGCGCAAGAACGCATGCCGAACCTGCGTACCCACGTCAGCTATGAAACCCCGCATGCCGACGACGTGTCGGGCCGCGACTTCGACCATGCTGGCACGATGCCAATCGAGTCGCTGCTGAAGGCCGAGGACACTTCGGCGTTCAACGATGCGCGTTTCTATATGTGCGGCCCGATCGGGTTCATGCAGGCCCAGCGCCATGCGCTGATCAACGCGGGCATTCCGGTGGGGCATATCCATCGCGAAGTGTTCGGCCCCGATCTGCTCGACGATCTGCTCTGATCGTCCCCGGCCGCAGCGGTTGGCACGACTGACAGACAACCGACGCATGCGTCTGGTACGCTAGGCGACCTCATGATTTCGCCGCCTGGCGTACGCTCGTGCCAACCCTGACCCGGCCTGCCCTCCGTTTCGACCTGTCCGCTCCCTGGCTGCCGCGCGCAGCCAGTCTGTTGTTGTTTGTTGCACTGTGCGCCCTGGTCACGCACTGGGTACTGGTGTTCAGCGCGATGCGGACCATCCCCGTACCCAAATCGGCGCGCGTCGCCCAGACCGAGGCCGTGGAAACCGGCGCGGTTGCCACGCTCTTTGGTGGCAGCGCACAGTCTGGCGTCCGCGATGTGCAACTGATTGGCGTGGTGGCGGACCTCGACGGCGTCGGCCCGGCCGCTGCCATCCTGTCGCTGGACGGCGGCCCGCCGAAGTCCGTGCGCGTTGGCGCTACGCTTTCCCCGCAGATTCGCCTGACCGAAATCCACGGGCGCAACATCGTCATCGAACGCAATGGCGTGCGCCAGGAAATCGCGCTGCCGCTGCAGAACGCCGTATCGGTCGGACGTCCGGGCAGCGTTCCGGCATCGCCGCCCGCTGGCGCGGCCGCGCCGCTATCGACCCCGATGCCGCCGCCGGTACAGAACGTGCCCCCGGCTGTTTCCAGCGCGCCGGTACAGCCGTCCACGCCGCAGGGCCAGTTCCCGCAAGGTGCGCCGCAGCAAGGCTTTGTGCCGCCGCAGGAATTCCAGCAGGCGCCGCAACAGGGGCAAGCTGCTGTGAACCCATCGCAGCACGACTGATCAAATCGTAGAAATCCGCGTTTCAAAGCATTGCGCAATATTTGACTGTCTTGCGCATGTTTACGCGGCTAGTCGATTCTGTGAGGCCCGTAACATCGTATTAAAAGTGCCAACTCGGCACGGTTGTCTGCGTTCTAATCCGTACATGCCCAACGTGATGAAAAGGAGCACAGACATGCAACGCAATCACAAGACGCAGATCCTCAAGAACTTCATCGCGGCATCCGCCGTGTTCATGGCGGCCGGTGCCGCATTCGCCCAGACCACCCCGGCACCTGCCGCGCCTGCACCGCAGGCGGCGCCGCAAGGCGGCCCGGCTCCGCACCATCGCATGGGCGGCCCCGGCGAGCATGGCCATGGCGGCATGATGTGGATGAAGTCGGTCGACACCGATGGCGACGGCGCGATTTCGAAGGCGGAAGCCGACGCGCTGTTCAACAAGATCGACACGAACCACGACGGCAAGCTCGACAAGTCGGAGATGGCTGCGTATCGCAAGGCTGCCTGGGAGCAGCGCCGTACCGAGATGAAGGCCGAGTTCGAAGCCAAGTTCAAGGCGGCGGACAAGAACAACGACGGTGCGCTGACCAAGGACGAGTTCAAGGCTGCCTTCCCGCGCATGGCCAACCGCTTCGACAAGCTCGACGCCAACCATGATGGCAAGGTGACCATGGCCGAGATCCAGTCGGACATGCAGAAGATGCGCAACGAACGCCACGATCGCATGCAGCGCCGTGGTCCCGGCGGTGCCTCGGCCCCGGTGCCGTCGTCCAGCGGCAACTAAGTTGGTGTTTTCGCCAGAAACGCGGTCTTCGGGCCGCGTTTTTTATTTGGCTGGCACCATCCTTGCCTCGCTCCGCGTGACGTTTGCGGCCGCTGCAATTGGTCGCCGCAACAGTCCTTACATGAAATAAATTGCGGACTTGTGCACGACTTGCTAAATTTGCGCAAAAAAATTGCCGACAAACATTTTGCGGAGCAACAAAAAGTGAGCAAGGTGGAGCTGGACAAGATCGACCGGAAAATTCTGGAGGTCCTGCAGACCAACGGGAGACTGACCAACCTGGAGGTGGCGGAGCGCGTGAACCTCTCGCCAAGCCCCTGCCTGCGCCGCATTCGCAGGCTGGAGGAGATTGGCGTGATTCGCCAGTACGCCGCGCTGCTGGAGCCGTACAAGATCGGCCTGGGGCTGCTTGCCTATATCAACGTGCGGCTGGAAAAGCAGGGCGGCACGCCCAAGGGCAAGGCGCCGCTGGACCTGTTTCGCGCAGCCATCCAGAACTGGCCCGAAGTGGCGGCCTGCCATGCCATGACCGGGGAAATGGACCTGCTGCTCAAGGTCTATGTGGAAGACATGGAGCACTTTGCGCGCTTCATGCAGGAACAATTGCTGGCCCATCCCTCGGTCATCGACGTGCGTTCGAGCTTTGCACTCGAGTCGATCAAGGACACGACGGCGTTGCCGGTAGCCGGCGGCGCCTGAATCCGCTTCGCACCAAACAGAAACGGCGCACCTTGCGGGTGCGCCGTTTGTTTGTTCCTGGCCGGGAGCCCTTGTCAGGCGGTGCCCTTCTGCGGCACTAACGAGCGCCAGAAGCGCAGGCCGAAGCGGCGGACATCGCGCAGGTTGCGCCGGACCAGGTAGTCTAGGTCGGCCACTTGCTCGTCGATGGCCTCGGTCAGGCGGCTCACCGTGTCTGCGGGCGGCAGTTCCAGGTAGGCATCGGCCTCGCCGTACGCGTATTGGACCTTCATGCCGGCCTTCTTGGCAATGTGCATCATCGCCGCATTACGCGACAGGCAGTGCATGTACAGCGTGCGCACGTTCGTGTTGCGGCCATGCATGGCGGCGCGCTGGAACAGCGAGCTGCCGATGCCGCGGCCACGGGCGCTCTTGGAAACCGACACGCCGAACTCGGCCACACGGCCTTGGGCGTTGTCGCGCAGGTTGGCGAAGTGCCCGACGCCAACCAGCTCCAGGTGCTCGTCATAGACGCCAAACACGCTGTCGTGGTCGAAGTCGATGCTTTCCACATACGCCTCGATCACATGGTTGCCAACGGACTGGCCAAAACGGAGCAGGCGATCTTCCTCGCCCAGGGCGAGAAAATGCTTCTGCAGACGCGAGCGGTGATGGGCGGCCAGCTCGCGCACCAGGATGGTGTGGCGCTGGGCGGCCTGGCTGGCCTCGGCTGCACGGCGAAGATCTTCATCGGTTACGGCTCCGACGGCCTTGCTCAGTTCGAGCGGGTTCACTTGGTTTCCTTCTTCAGTGATCGGTATAAAAATAGCACCGTCGCGGTGGTTGTCCCTTCACTTTCAAAAAAGACCGTGCATTTGTGATGCACAATGGTTGATTCGGGCAAACACTAGGTTGCTGCGACGCGAAAAGTATTGTAGTGGAATTGTCAGTCTCGCGTAAGCATCCCTGCCGCCCGTGTGCGGCCGGAAAGTGTCGCAAGTCAAAAAGACAAGATAATTCATGGACTTACCTGCGCGGCTTGGACGACAAGGGCGCGCGCGTTGTGGATTTGCTGCAACGCCGCACCTTCTGGCTTAGTCTGTCGCATCAAGCCCTAATGGGAAAGACAAAGCCTTTTCATGAACGAGCCCCCCATTGTTGTGATCTATGCGCATCCTGCGCCGCGACGCTCCCGCGTCAACCACCCTTTGGCCGAGGCGCTAGCCGACCTGCCGCATGTAGAGGTTCGCGAGCTCTATCGCCTGTATGTCGACTATGACATCGACGTCGTGGCGGAGCAGCGGCTGCTGTCCACCGCCGAAACGGTGGTGCTGCTGTTCCCGGTACGTTGGTACAGCGTGCCGGCGCTGATGAAGCTCTGGCTCGACGACGTGCTGGAGATGGGCTGGGCGTACGGCCCGGGTGGTACAGCGCTGCGAGGCAAGTCGATGCTGGCCGTGGCGAGCACCGGCGGCCATGCCGACGCCTACGGCCCCGACGGCGTGCACGGCCATCCGATCGACGATTTCCTGCTGCCGCTGGAGCAGACCGCGCTGCAATGCGGCATGACGTGGATGCCGCCGATCGTGCTGCACGATGCCGACCGCGCCAACACCGACGCGGTGGCGCTGCACATCGAGCACGTGGCACGCCATCTGGCGGCGCCGCCGCTGCCTCCGGAAACCCTGGAGTGGCCGGAGACCGAGGCCAGCGGGGAGGATGCCTGATGAACCAGCATGACTTCCTGATTGCCCTGCTGGTGTTCCTGATGGCCGCCGTGGTGGCCGTGCCGGTTGCGCGCCGCTTCCAGTTGGGCGCGGTGCTGGGCTACCTGATTGCCGGCGCCGCCATCGGCCCATTTGCGCTGCGGCTGGTCACCAACGTCGAGTCGATTCTCCATTTCTCGGAGTTCGGCGTCGTGCTGATGATGTTCGTGATCGGCCTGGAACTGGAGCCACGCAAGCTCAAGGCGCTCAAGCAGAGCATCTTTGGCTACGGGTCGGTCCAGATGGTCACCTGCGCGCTGGCCATCGGCATCGTGGCCGCGCTGTTCGGCGCCACATGGCAGGTGGCGATAGTGGCCGGGCTGGGCCTGGCGTTGTCGTCGACGGCGATTGCCTTTGCCACGCTGGCCGAGCGCAACCTGATGCAGACCGGTGCCGGCGCGGCCAGCTTCGGCATTCTGCTGTTCCAGGACATCGCAGCCATTCCGATGATCGCGCTGCTGCCGTTGCTGGCGGCCGACGGCGTGGGTGCGGGCGCGACCGCGCATGGCCCCGAAAACTGGCAGACCGCCGCCAAGGCGGTGGCCGTGATCGGCGCGGTGGTGGTGGGTGGCCGCTACCTGGTGCGGCCGGCGCTGCGCGTGATCGCCCGGACCGGCATGCGCGAGATGTTCACGGCGTTCTCGCTGCTGCTGGTGGTGGGGATCGCGCTGATGATGGACGCGGTGGGCCTGTCGATGGCACTCGGCACCTTCGTGGCCGGCGTGCTGCTGGCGGACTCGGAATATCGCCATGCGCTGGAGGCCGACATCGAGCCGTTCAAGGGATTGCTGCTCGGCCTGTTCTTCATGGCCGTGGGCATGTCGATCGACTTCGGCATCCTGGCGCAGCAACCGGGCAAGGTGGTGGGCTTCGTGGTCGCCTTCGTGCTGGTCAAGACGCTGGTGCTGACGCTGCTGGCCAAGCGCTTCCGCGTGCAGCGCGGGCAGTGGCTGCTGTTTGCGCTGCTGATCTCGCAGGGCGGCGAGTTCGCGTTCGTGGTGTTCGCCGAGGCGCGCACGGTGGGCCTGCTGCCAAGGGAGACCGAGGCGCTGCTGGTGCTGATCGTGGCGCTGTCCATGGTGGTCACGCCGCTGTTGCTGCTGATGTTCGACCAGTTGCTGGCGCCGCGCCTCAACGCGATGTCGAAGCGGCCCGACGACGAGATCACGAACCATCACAATCCGGTGCTCATCGCCGGGTTTGGCCGGTTCGGGCAGATCATCGGCCGCCTGCTGTATGCCCAGGGCATTGGCGTTACCGTGCTGGACCACGACCCCGACCAGATCGAATTCCTGCGCCAGTACGGCTTCAAGATCTTCTATGGCGATGCCACGCGCGTGGACCTGCTGGAAGCGGCCGGGGCTGGCGAGGCAAAGATTCTGATCGTGGCGATCGAGGACCTGGACGACAACCTCGGCCTGATCGACAAGGTGCGGCATCGCTGGCCGGACCTGAAGATCTATACCCGGGCGCGGCACGTGTCGCACGTCTACCAGTTGATGGACCGCGGTATCGACGCCGACAGCTACGAGCGCGAGATGTTCGAGGGTTCGCTGATGCTGGGACGCAAGGTGCTGGAAGGGCTGGGCTTCGACAAAGTGGAAGCCCGGGGCGTGGCGCTGCGCTTCCGCCGTCACAATATCGAGGCTATCGACCGCTTCTATCCGTACTACAAGGATCAGAAGAAGCTGGTCTCGATGGCCAAGCAGGCGCGCGACGAACTGGAGGAAATGTTCCGCCAGGACCGCGACCAGCGCCGCAAGCAGGAAGAGGCCGAGTGGTCCTAGCGGGTGGCCGCGCTGGCGCCTGGCATGCCGGGCGCCAGGCCGTTTTCCAGCAACCCGACTACCATCTCGGCAAACTGGGCGTATGACAGCTTGCCACCTGGCTTGAGCCACGTGAACGTCCAGTTGATCATGCCGAAGACGGTCATGGTCAGCGCGGTCTGGTTGTCGCGCGTCACGCGCTCCGGATAGGCCAGTTGCAGCAGGCGCGCGAACGCGGCCACCACGTCGCGTTCGCGCTGCAGGATCTGGTTGCGCTGTTCTTCCGCCAGGAATTTCACATCGTTGATCAGCGCAATGTGGCGTGTCTGCGAGGTCTCGTATTCGGCAAGGAAGGCGCGCAGCAGGTGGCTGAAGGTTTCCCGATGGCCATGCCCCAGCCGCGTGCCGTCGGCTTCCACGCCGGTGACAATCTGCATGAGCTGCCGGGTGTAGCGGTCCAGCAGGTCGAACAGGATGGCTTCCTTGCTTTCGTAGTAATGGTAAAGCCGCGCCTTGGAGGTGCCACAGGCGGCGGCCAGGTCGGCCATCGATGTACTGGGATAGCTGGTGGCGGCGAATGCGGTGGCCGCCAGGTCCAGGATCTGCTCGCGTTGCGCCTCGAAATCGGGCGCCTTGGTTCTTGCCATAGGGGTCGGATCGATCCGCCTGTTGTTCTGTGTTCGGTGTTCTGTTGTTCGGTGCCCGGCTACGGCGTCATTCGGCGCTGGTGGCCAGATGGTTGCGGCGCAGTTCGCAGGATTCCAGGCTTTCCGGGTTGCCGCGCAGCTCCAGCTGCCCGGTGCTGACCAGTTCCCGGCAGCGCCAGAACACGAACCAGTCGCTTGCCAGCAGGCCCTCGATGGCGCCCATCACGCTGCCCACTACCTGGGCGGCGGCGGTCCAGTCCTGAGGGGCGCGGTCCAGGATCACGTCGTCCACGTTGTGATAGGCCGCCGGCACCAGCGTATTGCCCTTCCACAGTCGCACGTCGGCGTTTTCCTTGACGTTCTGCTGCCACTCGTAGCCCAGCCGGCCCAGGCGCAGTACCGACACCGGCGCAATCGTCGAAAAGCGACGCGCCAGGCGGGACGCCGGATACATGCCGATGGCGGTCAGGCTGCCGTGGGTGGGTGTCTCCAGCTCGCGCAGGTCCATCGGCACCTCGTTGATGCGCTGGGGCGCCTGGTACAGGTGAAACACCACGCGGCGTAGCATCAACTGGTCTGACGCGCTCTGGCCGTGCCAGACGGCCACTTCCATGTTCTCGCGGCGCAGTTGCTGGAACTGGTCCAGCGCCTGGCGCATTTCGGCGGCGAAGTCGATATCGGTGTGCGGAGCCACCCGTTGCCAGAAGCCGGAGCGGATCAGGCCGGTGCTGTCGATATCGGCGATCGGCCCCACGGCCAGGTCGTCGCGCAGGACGACCACCGGGTCGGGGCGGGCTGCCTGTGCCAGTGCCTGGCGTAGGGTGTTGCCCGCGACATCGCCGTTGACGACATGTATGTATTGCATGACCGTGATTGTATAGGGAGCGACGGGTGCCGGACCTCCGGTCGCGGCCGCCGGAACCGCCGGCAGGCGGCCTCGAAGCGGGCGATGCGACGCATGAAGCGTGTTCCGCCATTGTAATCACGGCATGCCGTTCGCCGGGCATCGGCGGGTGTCTGACATGTGGGATTCCCGCCATATGCGACATCCCCTTGACACCCATCAGCACGTCGGTCAGCGGCTACCGTTCGTCGTAGCTGACCACCACCTTCGGGGTCAGCGCGCGCGCCTGGCACGTCAAGACGAAGCCTTTCTCCATTTCCCACGGTTCGAGCGTGTAGTTCTTCTCCATCTCCACCTTGCCCTCCAGCACCTTGGCGCGGCAGGTACAGCAGACGCCGCCCTTGCAGGCATAGGGCAGGTCCAGGCCGGCGGCCAGCGCGGTGTCCAGCACCCGGGCGTCGTTGGTCAGCGGCAGGCGCATCTTGTGCTGCTTGCCGTCCAGCACCACCACCAGTTCGGCCGTATCGCCGTGGTCAGTGAGGGCCGGTGCGGCGGCTTTCGGCTGGGTCAGCGGTACGCCGAACCGCTCGGCGTGGATGCGATGGGGGTCCAGCCCGGCCGCCTTGAGCGCGTCCTCGACCTCGTCGATCATCGACGCCGGGCCGCAGACAAAGGCCGCGTCGATATCGTCCACGGGCAGCAGCGTTTGCAGGAAGGCGTCCACGCGTTCGCGGTCCAGCCGGCCGTGCAGCAGATCCACCTCCTGCGGCTGGCGCGACAGCACGTGGTACAGCGTGAAGCGCGACAGGTACTGGTTCTTCAGGTCTTCGAGCGCCTCGGAGAAGATGATCGTGTCGACGCTGCGGTTGCCGTAGATCAGCGTAAAGCGGCTGTGCGGCTCCACGGCCAGCGTGGTGCGGATCAGGGACAGCACGGGCGTGATGCCGCTGCCGGCGGCAAAGGCCACGTAATGGCGCGCGGCACCGACGTCCAGCGGCACATGAAAGCGGCCGTCGGGCGTCATCACGTCGAGCATCTGCCCGGCGCCGACGGTGTCATGGACCCACGTCGAGAAAACGCCGTCGTCGACGAGCTTCACGGCCACGCGCAGCTCGCCGCGCTCGTCGTAGTCCTGCACCCCGCAGCAGATCGAATACGAACGGCGGACGTCCTTGCCCTCGACCGGTGCCTTGATGGTCAGGAACTGACCCTGGGTGAAGCGATAGGCGTCGCGCAATTCCGGCGGAACCTCGAAGGCAATCGACACCGTATCGGAGGTTTCCGGGCGAACCTGCGCCACGCGCAGCGGATGGAACTGTGGGGTCATGGGCCGGTGCGGGGTCAGTAGGGTTTGAAGTAGTCGAACGGCTCGCGGCAGTCGAGGCAACGGTAGAGCGCCTTGCAGGCCGTGGACGCAAAACGCGACAACTCCTGCGTATGCACGCTGCCACAGCGCGGGCAGGCAATGGCGGGCACCTGCTTCGGGCGGGGCACGAAACGCAGCGGCCGGACGTTGCCATCGGCGGTCGTCGGCGACGCGCATTGCCCGGGCGGGGCGATGCCATAGGCACGCAGGTTGGCGCGGCCCTCTTCCGTGATCCAGTCGGTGGTCCACGCCGGGGCCAGTACGGTACGCACGCGCCATGGCGCCAGTCCGGCGGCATCGAGTGCGCGGCCGACGTCTTCCTCGATCTGCGACATGGCTGGGCAGCCCGAGTACGTCGGTGTGATGATGGCCTCGATGGTCTGGCCGTCGTTCGCCAACACGACATCGCGCAGGATGCCTAGGTCACGGATCGACACCACCGGGATTTCCGGATCGGGCACGGCTTCCAGCGCTGCCCAGGCAAGCGCCAGCCGGTCTTCGGCAGCGGCCGGGACTTCGCTGCGCGCGAAGGCCGGGGCAAACGGCGAGATCGGGGAGGGCGTCGTCATCAAGGGATCGGCTGGAATCACATGCATGGCCGGGACCCCTGTCACCACTGCGCGCCCGGATGGGCACGCGCCAGCCCCTGCAGCTCGCCCAGCAGGTAGCTCATGTGTTCGGAATGCACGCCGTGCTTGCCGGTGGAAACGAAGGCCGATGGTGCCGGGCGGCGCAGCGTGGCGTCTTCCAGCGTGGCCGATACCGTGGCTTCCCACGCGTCACGCAGGTCGATGGTCTGCACGCCTACGCCCTGTGCGGCGGCTTGCTGCTCCACCGCATCGGCGGCAAAGCATTCGTTCATGTACGGCAGAAGATGGTCGAGCGCGCGCTGCATGCGATCGTGGGACGCTTCGGTGCCGTCGCCCAGGCGCACCACCCAGTCGGCCGCGTGGTGCAGGTGGTAGCGCACCTCCTTAGCCGACTTGGCTGCGATGGCCGCCAGGTCGGCGTCGCGGCTTTGCTCCAGCGCGGGCCACAACTCGGCCATCAGCGCGCTGTACAGGAAGTTGCGCATGATAGTGACGGCGTAGTCGCGGTCGACGCGCGCCGTGCCGGCCAGCGGGCCGTGGTGCGGCAGCTCCTGTAGCGTCCAGTTGCGGAATTCGTTCTCGTTGCGCCAGTAGGCGTAGTCGTCCTCGTGCCGGACCCGGCCGGTGAGCTTGCCTTCCAGCGTGCCGGCATGGCTGTACAGAAGCCGGGCCTGGCCGATGAGGTCGAGGCTGATGTTGGCCAGTGCGATGTCTTCTTCCAGCGCGGGCCCATGGCCGCACCATTCGGCGTTGCGCTGGCCAAGGATCAGCGCGTTGTCGGCAAGGCGCAGCACGTACTGCAGCGGCGCGGTCTGTGCCAGCGGCAGGTGCGCCAGGGCGAGGCTGTCGGTGACAATGGTTTGCGTCATGGTGCCGGCCTTACATGTGGTTCACTTCGTCGGGCAACTGGTAGAACGTGGGGTGCCGGTAGATCTTGTCGGCGGCAGGGTCGAACAGCTCGCCCTTTTCGGCCGGTGCGCTGGCCGTGATGGCCGTCGACGGCACCACCCAGATCGAGACGCCTTCCTGCCGGCGCGTGTAGACGTCGCGCGCCATGTGCAGCGCCTGCTGGGCATCGGCCGCGTGCAGGCTGCCGCAATGCTTGTGTTCCAGGCCCTGCTTGCTGCGGACGAATACCTCCCACAGCGGCCATTCCTTCTGTTGTGTCATGGTGGTTTCCTCTTGGGCAGGTCAGGCGGCCCGGGCGGGCGTTTCGCGCCGTGCGCGTTTTTCGGCATGGGCGAGCGCGGCTTCGCGTACCCAGGCGCCGTCGTCATGGGCCTTCACGCGGGTGGCCAGGCGCTCGCGATTGCAGGGGCCGTCGCCATTGATCACGCGCCAGAACTCTTCCCAGTCCAGCGGGCTGTAGTCGTAGTGGCCGCGCTCGGCATTCCAGACCAGACCGGGGTCGGGCAGCGTCACGCCAAGTACCTTGGCCTGTTCGACCGTGGCATCGACAAACTTCTGGCGCAGGTCATCGTTCGAGATGCGCTTGATGCCCCAGGCCATGGTCTGGGCGCTGTTGGTAGACGCCGAATCGGGCGGCCCGAACATCATCAGCACCGGAAACCACCAGCGGTCGACGGCGTCCTGCACCATGGCGCGCTGGTCTTCCGTGCCGCGCATCATCGCCAGCAGCGCATCAAAGCCCTGGCGCTGGTGGAACGATTCTTCCTTGCAGATGCGGATCATGGCCCGCGCATACGGGCCGTACGAACAGCGGCACAGCGGAATCTGGTTCATGATAGCCGCGCCATCCACCAGCCAGCCAATCACGCCAACATCGGCCCACGTGAGTGTGGGGTAGTTGAAGATCGATGAATACTTGGCGCGGCCGGTGTGCAGCGCGTCGACCAGGTCGTCGCGCGAGGCGTTGAGCGTTTCCGCCGCGCTATATAGATAGAGGCCGTGGCCGCCTTCGTCCTGCACCTTGGCCAGCAGGATGGCCTTGCGCTTGAGCGACGGCGCGCGGCTTATCCAGTTTCCCTCGGGTTGCATGCCGATGATTTCGGAGTGCGCGTGCTGCGAGATCTGCCGCACCAGCGTCTTGCGGTACGCCTCGGGCATCCAGTCCATCGGCTCGATCTTGGCGTCTTCGGCCATGCGTGCGTCAAAGGCGGCCTGCCGCGCGTCAGCGCCGCTGTCAACGGAGGCCATCGCGTGCGGAGGCTGGCCGGGCAGGTCGAGGCTCTGTGTGTACATCACGTCTCCTTGACTTTCGTCTTTGGCGGGGTGCCCGGCCGGTTCGTTTTCTTGAGGTTCTGATGACGCCGGGCGGTCCGCTAACTATATATATAAACCGACCGGTCGGTCAATTTAAAGGTTTGACGATGGCATTGGTGGAGCGCTTTCAGAATAGGCTCAAACACGTGTGTCCAACGCCACGTGTAGTATCGAGCTTCCACGTCTTAATGGAGGGCAAGCTATGTCGAGCAAGGCTTACAGCAAGATCGCGGTGGCGGTGGACGGCAGCACTACGTCGGACCTGGCACTTCAGGAGGCCATTCGCGTTGCCAGCGGCGGCGGTACCGTGCTGGCGCTCTACGTCGTCGACAACGGCGTCATGCTGTTCGATGCCGGATTCTATGATCCGACGCAGATCGAACGGGCCTACCTGGACAGTGGCAAGAAGGCGCTCGACGTTGCCGGCGCGGTGCTTGGCGCGGCGGGCGTGACCTTCGAGACCAGGCTCGTCAGCGATCCAGCCGTGATTGGCGATATCGCCGGCTCGATCAATGCGGCGGCGAGCGAGTGGGGCGCCGACCTGCTGGTCATCGGCACGCACGGCCGCCGTGGCGTGCGTCGCCTGGTGCTGGGCAGCGTTGCCGAAGCGGTGATTCGCCAGTCGACCACGCCGGTGCTGCTGGTGCGCGGCAAAGAGTCGGCAGACTGAGAGCCGACCAAGGGCCCACTACGCGGCCAGCAAATCAGCCAGCAAAGCGGAAGTGCCCGCCGCGCAGCACGATCTCTCGCGCTTCGGTCAGCTCGAATAACGATTCGGCGAGCTGCTCGATGCGCTTGCGATTGGTCGTGAACGCGCGCACGAGGTCTTCCTCGCGCGCCGACTGCGCCCCGCAATAGGCTTCAAGCGCCTCCGCCGTGACCGAGTATTGCGACCGGTTGCCGTTGACCGTTGCGGGGCAGGACAGCGTCAGGCTGGCTCCGCAGTAGGTGGGAATGGTGCTGGGGAAGGTGATATCGACCATGGCGTACCTCGTCTTGCCGGGAACGGGGAAACGGCGAATATCCTTTCAATATAGGCAATCGAGGATTCCCGGCAAGGCGGCCAGCGTTTTCGGCGGGGAAATCCGTGAAACGCGTCAGCCAATGCGCGCATTCGGCATGCGTAAGCGCCTGGCCGTGACCTGTTCCGCGGCAAGCGTACGCAAGGTGGCGACGGTGCGATGTGCGCTGTCGATGTGGGCGTCGGCATAGGCACACTGTTCGGCCAGGAAATGCTCGAATGGTGCGTCCGACGGCGTCAGCGGCGCCACGCGTGCGGGCGCCACGACTGCGCTGATGCCAGTGCGGCCGGGGCGCACAGCCACTTCGGCCAGCCGGGCTTCCAGGTCAGTCAGCAGGTTCTGGATGGCCAGGCCGGGCGACGCATGACTCTCGCCCGATTCGGCACTCGCGCGCACCAGACCGGCCAGCGACGCCATGCGTCTTGCCGTCACATGGAGCGCGGTATGCGCGGCGCCAAGCTGGGCGTCGAGTTCGCCGGCACATTGCGCCAAGGTGTCCTCGGCCCGCGTCGATGCCCGGCCCGCCGCCACCCGTAGTGCTTCCAGCCGCATGCGGGCCGGCGTGAGGCTGCGGGCCGTACTGACCGCCGCACGCAGATAGACGGCATTGACGGACAACGCGTCCAGGCTATGCCGATAGGTGCGAGAGAGTTCGGCGCGCGGGGCCAGTATGTAATAGCTGGCCAATGCGATCACGCATCCGATGGCGGTATCCAGGCCGCGCAGCGCCGCAACATGGCTGCTGCTCGAAGTGGGTTCGCCTAGCCACGAGAACAGGATCACGGCCGGCGTGAGGCAGAATGCAAAACCGCCTGCGCTACCGGCCAGCCGCAGCGTGTAGGCGGCAGCCAGCGATATCGCACTCAGGCCAAGTGCCACCATCGGACTAGGATGCGCAAGGCCAACCACGCAGGCCACCAGGGCGCCCGCCAGGGATCCCGCGAAGCGCTTGAACGAAATCTGCCGGGTGGTTTGAAGGCGCGGGCTCAGCACCATGATCACGGTCACGGCCACCCAGTAACCATGGTCGACCTGCAACAACTGCGACGGCAGCAGGCTCAGGCCCCCGGCAAACGCGAGTCGCAGGCCGTGCCGGGTTACCCGTGCGTCGCGCGCGGCGATGTCGGCGAGGGTATGACCAATGCGGTCGACCAGGCCAGCAAGCCCGGCATCGGGCCAGGCGAACGATTCGCGCCAGCGGTCGAACGACGGGTGCTGGGCCAGCGCAGCCAGGGCGGACTGGTAGGCGGGCGGCGCGCCGGCATTGGCCCGTTGGCCGATCAGCCGGCGTACGTCGCGAGCCAGCAGGGCGCTGAGCGCGGGCAGATCCGGTGCGTGCCGTGCCAGCGCCTGCCGTACCTGCGCCTGCGTATCCACCAGGCAGCGTGCGGCATAGGGCAACGGTAGGCCGTGATGGTCGCCAGCGCGCTCGCGCAATTCGCCGGCCACGATCAGCAACGCAAAAATGGCGTCGGCCACCGTGACGGCATAGGCGTAATGCAGCAATCCGACCGGATCGATCATGCCGCGCCGCGCATTGACCGCGGACCGCGCGGCCTCGATGCGCTGCCGGATTTCCTGCTTGTAGACCGAGGTCTCACGCGGGTGCGGCTCGGCAAGGCCGTCGGCAAAGCGCTGTAAGGCATCGTAGACAGCAATGATTTCCGCCCGTGGACGTCCATCACGCTGCGATGGAATCAGCACCAGGCAGACCAGGCAGGCAAATACGCCGCCGCGCAGGTAGTCCACGCCCGACGACCAGATGTGGACGAGCGCGGAAGGATCCGTCACGGGTTGCAGGCAGGCCGCGATCAGCACGACGTAAAGCAGCTTGAAGCACAGCGCGGCAGAGGGTCCGCGTATCTCGGCCAGCCCCGCAACGACGCCGGCGGACACGACGACCACCAGTGCCGCCAACGGCGACGCCGCCAGGCTGGCGCCAATCACACTGGCGACGGCGCCGCCGATGCCCACCGCCCCCAGCCCTCGCATGCGGGCCCCCGCCGTACCCTGGCGATCGGCAAGACAAGTCCAGATCGATGCCGTGGCCGACCACAGGTAACCGTGGTCACCGGTCAGCCAGGCAATACCCGCCAGAGCGAGAAACGAGATCGCATAGACCACGCCCCGTTGCAGAAAGGCAGTATCTGGCCAGAAGGAAAGGGAGCGCAGGGCGCGACGCATGGCTGGGGGCGGTCCGTCGAGGTATCAGGGTGAGTACGGATGCCACTCTACGGCGAGCATTGTTGCGTTGCAACAAATTCGCGGGTTGGCCAAGATTTGCGCTGGCACAGTGCGAGTTCGCACCAATAGGGGGAAATGTGATGTAGGCGGTGCAATTGCCGCATTTCTGATGGTCAGCGACTGAAAAGACTCCAGCGGCCCGCTGATTCCCCAGATTTTGGGCAAAAAAAACCCGCGCAGGTTGTGCGCGGGTTGGAATCCACCGAGGTGGTGGAGGAGACAGACTTCACTATACACGAGTTGTTGCGACGCACCAAGCTCGGCGTAATCAAATGCCTGCAAGACAGCACAATCTACGTTGTTGTCGTACAACAAAGACTGGTAAATCAGCGAAAGAGATAGGCAATCCACACCGCAGCGGCCAGGCCTACGACATCGGCGAAGAGCGCGCAGGCCATTGCGTGCCGTGTATTCCGCACATTGACGCTGCCGAAATAGACGGCCAGTACATAGAACGTCGTTTCGGTAGATCCTTGAATGATTGCCGCCAGGCGTCCCTGGAAGGAATCCACGCCGTACGCGGTCATGACATCCACCATGAGGCCACGCGCGCCGGCGCCAGAGAGGATCTTCATCAATCCAACCGGGAGCGCCGGCACGAAATCCGTGTCGACACCGATCCAAGTAAATCCCTTGGTCAGCCCGATCATCACCACATCCATGCAGCCGCTGGCTCGGAACAGTCCGATCGCTACCAGGATGGCAACCAGGTAGGGAATGATCTGAACGGCAACGCCAAAGCCTTCCTTGGCGCCGTCGATAAACGCGTCATAGACATTGACCCGCCGCAGCGCTCCACATACCAGGAAGAGGGTAATCAAAGACAGGATGAACCCGCTGCCGGCCAGTGCGGCCATTTGGCTGACCTGGTCCGGCGGCGCGTGTCGCAGCCATGCGAACAGGCCCGCAACCGCTGCCCCCGTCAGGGCGAACGCCACCAACACGGCGGGTTTGAAGAGATTCAGCCGCTGCACCCACGCTACGGCCAACAGGCCGGCCAGGCACGATGCCCCGGTTGCCAGCAAGGTCGGCAGGAAAATGTCGGCCGCATTGAAATTGACCAGCCCCTGCTTGACAGCGATGGCCTGCCGGATGGCGATAACGGAAGTCGGAATCAGCGTCAGCCCGGCCGTATTCAATACGATGAACATAATCTGGGCATTTGTCGCCGTATCCGGCTGGCGATTCAACGTCTGCAGTTCGCGCATGGCCGTCAGGCCCAGCGGCGTCGCGGCGTTGTCCAGGCCAAGCATGTTGGCGGACACGTTCATCATCATCGCCCCCTGCGCCGGATGCCCCTGCGGCACGCCGGGAAAGAAGTGCCGCAGCAATGGGTTCACCATCCGGGCAAACAGGTCGATCACGCCGGCACGCTCGCCAATGCGCATGATGCCGATCCACAGGCTCATCACGCCAACCAGGCCCAGGGAAATCTCGAACGCTGTGCGGGAGCTGTCGAACAGGCTGGCCAGCAAAGCCGGAAACACCGCCGTATCGCCGCCAATGAGCCGCACGCAGGCGGCGAGAAATGACAATAGGAAAAATCCGAGCCAGACGAGGTTCAGTGCCATCGACGTAAATAAGGCCAGTGGAGGGCTTCACCGCGCGGGGCGCAGCGAAGCCTTGCATCATAGCCTGCTGCCCTCATGCGATGTCAGCACCACGTTCCACCAGCAGGGCCCGCAGGATCGAGCGGTGACATTGAGATTCGTCCTCGCAGTAGCAACCCAGCGAAAAATTCGTCTGATGGGAAAAGGCCGTGAGCAGATCCAGTGTGCGGCTGGCATCGGGTTGCGCCATCTCGGTGCGAAAGCGCTTCTCGAAGGCACGCCACGCCTTGGGGTCGTTGGCGGCCTGAGCTTCCTGGGCCTGTGCCACCAGCTCTGCCGAGGGTGAAAGCGATGGATACCAGACATCGTAGAAATCACGGCTCGCAAACTCGGCCTTGGGCACGCCACGCGGCGGTCGCCGCACAGTGCCCATGCGCAGGCCTTCGTCCTTTGCGCGGGGTTCGCCAAGTCTGACGATACGGATGGTCATCGAATAGTCTCCAGGAGTTGTGCCGTGACGGCGCGGGTCAAAGCCTCTTCTTCTAATAGTGCGAGTGCCAGCTTAAGACAGTTCCTAAAACAGGTGCTGCGCCCCCTGCGGCAATGGTCCTTCTCCAGGTGTTTTTGGCTTTTTTCAAAAAGGGCTTGCACACTGCCCGGAAGCCGTCTAGTATTCGCCCCCTCGCAACACGAAGCGCACTGCAAACGCAGCAGCGACAAGGGTTGAGGGGTTAGCGGTGGTTGGTGGTGCAGAAGGTTTGCAGCGCTGACCGGCAGAAAAAAGTTTCTGCAAACTGTTGACGAAACGCTGAATGCTCTGCATAATCTCGTTTCTCCGCTGCGACGAAATGACGGCAACGTCAGGGACGCAGCGACAGCGAACGGCAAAGCCGGTCGCTGAAGTTCTTTAACAAACAAACAACCGATAAGTGTGGGCGC
>NZ_BPUO01000011.1 GCF_022179805.1 Cupriavidus pauculus
CGTGAAACGACTTTGCGCCGATGATAGTGCGGACTACCCGTGTGAAAGTAGGTCATCGCCAGGCTCTTATACCCAGAACCCCCAAGCCCGAAAGCTTGGGGGTTTTGCTTTTGCGCGAGCGAAACGCGCAAGCTCTCGCCCAAGCCGCTGGAATGCCACCTGGCCCGTTTCTGCGGACCCCTATAGGGTGAGAGCGTCGATTTCAGATCGATGATTCTGGTCCCGGCAAACACGGCCTCAGCGCTGTGATTGCAGGCTTCCAGGGCAAACCGCAAAGCCGCTTACCGACAAGGAAAGCGCTTGACAGCCCCGGTAAGTTGCACCATAATCACAAGTTCTCTGCGGAGAGGTGCCCGAGTGGCTAAAGGGGGCAGACTGTAAATCTGTTGGCTTACGCCTACGCTGGTTCGAATCCAGCCCTCTCCACCAGAATGCAAGACAGCAACCAGGCGAAAGCCTGTGAAGCAGGAAGTAACCGGGCGGGTGTAGCTCAATGGTAGAGCAGAAGCCTTCCAAGCTTACGACGAGGGTTCGATTCCCTTCACCCGCTCCACCGCTTCGGTTGCCGTCGCAATAGTAAGTCAAGTTTCGCCCATGTGGCTCAGTGGTAGAGCACTCCCTTGGTAAGGGAGAGGTCGGCAGTTCGATCCTGCCCATGGGCACCATCTATACCCGCACTGGCAATTGCTACCGAGACAGGAGTCGCGAAATGGCAAAAGAAAAGTTCGAGCGGACCAAGCCGCACGTGAACGTAGGTACGATCGGTCACGTTGACCACGGTAAGACGACGCTGACGGCAGCGATTGCCACGGTGCTGGCCGCGAAGTTCGGTGGTGCAGCCAAGAAGTACGACGAAATCGACGCAGCACCGGAAGAAAAGGCACGCGGTATCACGATCAACACCGCACACGTGGAATACGAGACGGCCAACCGTCACTACGCCCACGTTGACTGCCCGGGCCACGCTGACTATGTGAAGAACATGATCACGGGCGCTGCGCAGATGGACGGCGCAATCCTGGTGTGCTCGGCCGCTGACGGCCCGATGCCGCAGACGCGTGAACACATCCTGCTGGCCCGCCAGGTTGGCGTGCCTTACATCATCGTGTTCCTGAACAAGTGCGACATGGTGGACGACGCCGAGCTGCTCGAGCTGGTGGAAATGGAAGTGCGCGAGCTGCTGAGCAAGTACGACTTCCCGGGCGACGACACCCCGATCGTGAAGGGTTCGGCCAAGCTGGCGCTGGAAGGCGACAAGGGCGAGCTGGGCGAAGTGGCGATCATGGCCCTGGCCGACGCACTGGACACGTACATCCCGACGCCGGAGCGCGCCGTTGACGGTACGTTCCTGATGCCGGTGGAAGACGTGTTCTCGATCTCGGGCCGCGGTACCGTGGTGACCGGTCGTATCGAGCGTGGCGTTGTGAAGGTCGGCGAAGAAATCGAAATCGTGGGTATCCGCCCGACGGTGAAGACGATCTGCACCGGCGTGGAAATGTTCCGCAAGCTGCTGGACCAAGGTCAAGCTGGCGACAACGTGGGTCTGCTGCTGCGCGGCACGAAGCGCGAAGACGTGGAACGTGGTCAAGTCCTGTGCAAGCCGGGCTCGATCAAGCCGCACACGCACTTCACGGGTGAGGTGTACATCCTGTCGAAGGACGAAGGTGGCCGTCACACGCCGTTCTTCAACAACTACCGCCCGCAGTTCTACTTCCGTACGACCGACGTGACTGGCTCGATCGAGCTGCCGAAGGACAAGGAAATGGTCATGCCGGGTGACAACGTGTCGATCACCGTCAAGCTGATCGCCCCGATCGCCATGGAAGAAGGCCTGCGCTTCGCTATCCGCGAAGGTGGCCGTACCGTCGGCGCCGGCGTTGTGGCAAAGATCCTCGACTGATTCGTCAGTTGAACTGGCGAGCGCGACACCAACCGGTCGCGTTCGTTTGCCAGAGGGGTTGGCTTAATGCCGGCCCCGAAGTTGTTTTAGGGGTATAGCTCAACTGGCAGAGCGTCGGTCTCCAAAACCGAAGGTTGGGGGTTCGATTCCCTCTGCCCCTGCCAAATCAATCAGCCGCGTCGCGAGAAAGAATCGTGACGCGGCTTAGTCTCGTTTGCGAAACATGGCTAATCCCAATGTCGAAACCGTAGGCGCCTCGAGCGGCAAGTGGATGCTCGTGGTAGCGGTGCTCCTGGTAGTTGCCGGAGTCATCGGTTTCTACGCGCTGGCTCAGCAGCCGTCGTACGTCCGTGGCGCCGCTCTCTTTGCGGGCCTCGCGGCTGGCGTCGTCGTGGCTCTGGTGTCCGCGCCCGGTAAGGACTTTGTTGGATTTGCTCGTGAGTCGTACCGGGAAGTTCGCAAGGTCGTCTGGCCGACGCGCAAGGAAGCTGGCCAGATGACTGGCCTCGTGTTTGCCTTTGTGGTGATCATGGCGCTGTTCCTGTGGTCGGCCGACAAGCTCATAGAGTGGGTAATCTTCTCGCTCGTCCTGGGCTGGAAATAAGAGGTAGCACATGACGGATAACGCTCAGCAGGAAACCACGGCCGCAGAATCGCCTTCGTCGAAGAAGCGCTGGTACGTGGTGCACGCCTACTCCGGCATGGAAAAGAGCGTGCAGCGTGCGCTGCAGGAGCGCATCGAGCGCGCAGAGATGCAGGACAAGTTTGGCCGCATCCTCGTGCCCTCGGAAGAAGTCGTCGAAATCAAGGGCGGCCACAAGTCGGTGACCGAACGTCGTTTCTTCCCTGGCTACGTGCTGGTGGAAATGGAAATGACCGACGAAACGTGGCACCTGGTGAAGAACACCAGCAAGGTGACCGGTTTCGTGGGTGGTGCACGTAACCGCCCGAGTCCGATTTCGCAGCGCGAAGTCGACAAGATCATGACCCAGATGCAGGAAGGGGTCGAGAAGCCGCGTCCCAAGACGCTGTTCGAAGTGGGCGAAATGGTGCGCGTCAAGGACGGCCCGTTCACCGACTTCAATGGCAACGTCGAAGAAGTGAACTACGAAAAGTCGCGCCTGCGCGTGACGGTCACGATCTTCGGACGTGCGACGCCGGTCGAGCTCGAGTTCGGCCAGGTCGAGAAGGTTTAAGGATTTTTGTTTGTTGGCGCCGGATACGGTGCTGGCAGACGGATAGGGCGGCCGAAAGGCCTGCCCGAAGAGGAGCGTGAGGCTGTGCCCCGGCATGGCGATAGCGCGTTACGACTCAACAGGATCTGAATTTCCGAACAGGAACGGATCCGGATTGGAGTAAAGATGGCCAAGAAGATCATTGGCTTTATCAAGCTGCAGATTCCGGCTGGTAAGGCAAATCCCTCCCCGCCCGTTGGTCCCGCACTGGGTCAGCGTGGTCTGAACATCATGGAGTTCTGCAAGGCGTTCAACGCCCAGACCCAGGGTATGGAACCCGGTCTGCCGGTGCCGGTGGTGATTACCGCCTTCGCCGACAAGAGCTTCACCTTCGTGATGAAGTCGCCGCCCGCGACCGTGCTGATCAAGAAGGCAGCAGGCATCACCAAGGGTTCGCCCAAGCCCCATACCGACAAGGTAGGCAAGATCACCCGCGCCCAGGCTGAAGAAATCGCCAAGGCCAAGAATGCCGACCTGACCGCCGCCGACATGGACGCCGCCGTGCGTACGATCGCTGGTTCGGCGCGTTCGATGGGCATCACCGTGGAGGGTCTGTAAATGGCTAAGGTTTCCAAGCGCGTCGCCGCCAACAAGGCGAAGATCGAGCGTACCAAGTTCTACCCGATCGACGAGGCCCTGGGCCTGGTCAAGAGCTGCGCCTCGGCGAAGTTCGACGAATCGATCGACGTGGCCGTGCAACTGGGCATCGACGCCAAGAAGTCGGACCAGGTTGTGCGTGGTTCCGTGGTGCTGCCGGCTGGTACCGGCAAGTCGGTTCGCGTTGCCGTGTTCGCCCAAGGCGAAAAGGCTGAGGCCGCCAAGGCTGCTGGTGCCGATATCGTCGGTATGGAAGACCTGGCCGAGCAAGTCAAGGCCGGTAACCTGAACTTCGACGTCGTGATCGCTTCGCCGGACACGATGCGTATCGTCGGTACGCTGGGCCAAATCCTCGGCCCGCGCGGCCTGATGCCGAACCCGAAGGTTGGCACCGTGACGCCGGACGTGGCCCAGGCAGTGAAGAACGCCAAGGCTGGTCAGGTGCAGTTCCGTGTCGACAAGGCCGGTATCATCCACGCCACCATCGGCCGCCGTTCGTTCGAAGACGCAGCGCTGAAGAGCAACCTGAGCGCCCTGCTGGACGCACTGGTCAAGGCCAAGCCGGCAACGAGCAAGGGTGTCTACCTGCGCAAGATCGCCGTGTCGTCCACGATGGGCGTTGGCGTTCGCGTCGAACAGACTTCGCTGTCGGCCTAAGCTGACGGCAATCCTCTGACCGGAACCCGATAACGCCGGCTAGGGCAGGAATTGAGGATCGTGGCGATGCCGCGATCGTCGCAAGGCTTTGGGCAGTGGCATCTTCGGCGCGCATGGCGCACGGGAGATGTTGCTGGTTATCAAAGACCGCTGGTGTTCACACCGCCTTCTGGCAGCGTGGACTTAATCGGTCGGCACATGCGGGGCTTGCCCCGATGGCAGCCGGCCCGCCAGCGCAGATGGCGCACCCGAAGGGATTGATGATGCCGGAGCAATCCGGTGGATTCGGGCCAATCGGACGCCGTTCGTTTGGACTGATGTGTCTGCACTGGCCCGCCAGCGCAAGCGCATCGTTTTGGAGCTTAACCGTGCCACTTAATATTGAAGATAAGAAGGCCGTCGTTGCTGAGGTTTCGGCGCAAGTCGCCAAGGCCCAGACCATCGTCGTGGCCGAATATCGCGGCATTGCGGTTGGCGATCTGACCAAGCTGCGTGCCACCGCTCGTCAGCAAGGCGTGTACCTGCGTGTTCTGAAGAACACGCTGGCCCGTCGTGCTGTCGAAGGTACGTCGTTTGCAGGCCTCGCAGAGCAGATGACGGGTCCGCTGATCTACGGTATTTCCGAAGATGCAGTGGCCTCGGCCAAGGTTCTGAACGACTTTGCCAAGACCAACGACAAGCTGGTCCTGCGCGCAGGTTCGTACAACGGCAACGTTCTCGATGCTGGCGCCGTCAAGGCCCTGGCTTCGATCCCGAGCCGCGAAGAACTGATCTCTCAGCTGCTTGGCGTCATGCAGGCACCGGTGTCGGGCTTTGCCCGTCTGCTGGCCGCACTGGCTGCCAAGAACGCCGAAGGCGCCCCCGCGGAAGCGGAAGCCCCGGCTGCCTAAGCTGTCGCATATACAGATCGCATTACCGATCCCGAATCAAATCTAGTAGGAGTAATCCAAATGGCAATCACTAAAGACGACATCCTGGAAGCCGTAGGCGCGATGTCCGTGATGGAACTGAACGACCTGGTCAAGGCGTTCGAAGAGAAGTTTGGCGTGTCGGCTGCTGCCATGGCTGTGGCTGCTGCCCCGGGCGCTGGCGGTGCTGCCGCTGCTGAAGAAAAGACCGAATTCAACGTGATTCTGGCCGAAGTTGGCTCGAACAAGGTTGGCGTGATCAAGGCCGTTCGCGAAATCACCGGTCTGGGCCTGAAGGAAGCCAAGGACCTGGTCGATGGCGCACCGAAGGCCGTGAAGGAAGGCGTGGACAAGGCTGCTGCCGACGACGCCAAGAAGAAGCTGGAAGACGCCGGCGCGAAGGTCGAAGTCAAGTAAGTGGTGCCGCGCGTGCCTCTGTGGCACGCAGCAGGGGCTGGCAAAGGGAAAATCCCGGCGCCAGCCTTTTTGCGCTTGTGAAAGGTGTGTTTTAAGGCGCACCTCGGCGTGGCGCAAACCGGCCCGGACGGGCTAAATGTGATTCAGGATATGCTTGGCATGCGACAATCCATCGCTGCCCCAGCAGAAGCCAAACATCAGTGGCACACTAAGTGGTTGCTGATGTTTGTCTTCTGAACCGACTGCAGAAGACAAGTTTGGTCGGGTGCCCCCCGGACGTGTGCAGGCATTGCGCCGTGCAATGACCACACCGTCCGCAGCGTGCGGGTACCGTCAGCCAGAGGTTGGTAGCGGCCAACCGCCAAATCCCCTCCCAGTCGCTGAACACCTCAGGTGCCGGCCAGGTCCAGCCAGCCCTGCGATGATTCGGAGATCCCATGGCGTACAGCTTCACCGAAAAGAAGCGCATTCGCAAATCGTTTGCGAAGCGTGCGACGGTTCATCAGGTTCCATTCCTGCTTGCCACACAGATTGAATCCTACACCCAGTTCTTGCAAGCGGAAACGCCGACCGCGCGTCGCAAAAGCGAGGGTCTGCAGGCCGCTTTCAACGCGATTTTTCCCATCTCCTCCCATAACGGGCTTGCCCGTATGGAGTTTGTCTCGTATCACCTGTCCAACCCGCCGTTCGACGTCAAGGAATGCCAGCAGCGTGGTCTGACGTTCCATTCGGCGCTGCGTGCCAAGGTTCGCCTGATCATCAACGATCGCGAGAACCCGGGCAAGGTGAAGGAAGTGAAGGAGCAGGAAGTCTACATGGGCGAAATTCCGCTCATGACGTCGACCGGTTCTTTCGTGATTAACGGCACCGAGCGTGTCATCGTTAGCCAGCTGCACCGTTCGCCTGGCGTGTTCTTCGAGCACGACAAGGGCAAGACGCACAGCTCGGGCAAGCTGCTGTTCTCGGCACGTATCATTCCGTACCGTGGCTCGTGGCTCGACTTCGAATTCGACCCGAAGGACATCCTGTACTTCCGTGTGGACCGCCGCCGCAAGATGCCGGTAACGATCCTGCTGAAGTCGATCGGCCTGACGCCGGAACAGATCCTGGCTCATTTCTTCGTCTTCGACAACTTCACGCTGCAAGGTGAAGGCGCGCAACTCGAGTTCGTGCCCGAGCGCCTGCGCGGTGAAGTCGCGCGCTTCGACATCGCCGACAAGAACGGCCGCGTCGTGGTGGAAAAGGACAAGCGGATCAACGCCAAGCACATCCGTGACCTGGACTCCGCGGGCACCAAGCTCATCAGCGTGCCGGAAGACTACCTGCTGGGCCGCGTGCTGGCCAAGAACATCATCGATCCGGATACCGGTGAAGTGATCGCCAACGCCAACGACGAGCTGACCGAAGCGCTGCTGGAAAACCTGCGCGAAGCCGGTGTCAAGCAGATCCAGACGCTGTACACGAACGACCTGGACCAGGGCCCGTACATCTCGCAGACGCTGCGCGTGGACGATACCGCCGACCAGACGGCCGCTCGTATCGCCATCTACCGCATGATGCGTCCGGGCGAGCCGCCCACCGAGGACGCCGTGGAAGCGCTGTTCCAGCGTCTGTTCTACAGCGAAGAGTCGTACGACCTGTCGCGCGTTGGCCGCATGAAGGTCAACAGCCGTCTGTCGCGCCCGAGCGGCGAGGGCAGCATGGTGCTGCAGGACGAAGACATCCTCGAGACCATCAAGATCCTGGTCAACCTGCGTAACGGCAAGGGCGAAGTCGACGACATCGATCACCTGGGCAACCGTCGTGTGCGTTGCGTCGGCGAACTGGCCGAAAACCAGTTCCGCGCCGGCCTGTCGCGCGTGGAACGTGCTGTCAAGGAACGTCTGGGCCAGGCCGAGACCGAGAACCTGATGCCGCACGACCTGATCAACTCGAAGCCGATTTCGTCGGCGATTCGCGAGTTCTTCGGTTCGTCGCAGCTGTCGCAGTTCATGGACCAGACCAACCCGCTGTCGGAAATTACCCACAAGCGCCGTGTCTCGGCACTTGGCCCGGGTGGTCTGACGCGCGAGCGCGCCGGCTTTGAAGTCCGTGACGTGCACCCGACCCACTATGGCCGTGTGTGCCCGATCGAAACGCCGGAAGGCCCGAACATTGGTCTGATCAACTCGCTGGCACTGTACGCTCGCCTGAACGAATACGGCTTCCTGGAAACGCCGTACCGCAAGGTCGAGAACAGCAAGCTGACCGACCAGGTGGACTACCTGTCGGCCATCGAGGAAGGCAAGTACGTGGTGGCGCAGGCCAACGCGACCGTTGACGCCGACGGCACCCTGATCGACGAACTGGTGTCGTCGCGTGAAGGTTCCGAGCGTGAAACGCGTATGGTCACGCCGGACCGCGTGCAGTACATCGACGTGGCGCCGTCGCAGATCGTGTCGGCCGCAGCATCGCTGGTGCCGTTCCTCGAACACGATGACGCGAACCGTGCACTGATGGGCGCGAACATGCAGCGTCAGGCCGTGCCTTGCCTGCGTCCGGACAAGCCGCTCGTCGGTACCGGCGTTGAGCGCACCGTAGCCGTTGACTCGGGTACGGCCGTTCAGGCGATGCGTGGTGGCGTGGTGGACTACGTCGACGCAATGCGTGTGGTGATTCGTGTGAACGACGACGAAGCCGTGGCCGGCGAAGTTGGCGTGGACATCTACAACCTGATCAAGTACACGCGTTCGAACCAGAACACCAACATCAACCAGCGTCCGATGGTGAAGGTTGGCGATATCGTTGCCCGCAACGACGTGATCGCCGACGGCGCCTCGACCGACCTGGGTGAGCTGGCTCTGGGCCAGAACATGCTGGTCGCGTTCATGCCGTGGAACGGCTACAACTTCGAGGATTCGATCCTGATCTCGGAGCGTGTGGTTGCCGAAGACCGCTACACCTCGATCCACATCGAGGAACTGTCGGTCGTGGCCCGCGACACGAAGCTCGGACCTGAAGAAATCACGCGCGACATCTCGAACCTGGCCGAAGCGCAACTGGCGCGTCTGGACGAGTCGGGTATCACGTACATCGGCGCCGAAGTGGAAGCCGGTGACGTGCTGGTGGGCAAGGTCACGCCGAAGGGCGAGACCCAGCTGACGCCGGAAGAGAAGCTGCTGCGCGCGATCTTCGGCGAGAAGGCTTCGGACGTGAAGGACACGTCGCTGCGCGTGCCGTCGGGCATGAGCGGTATCGTGATCGACGTGCAGGTCTTCACCCGTGAAGGCGTGACGCGCGACAAGCGTGCCCAGTCGATCATCGACGACGAACTGAAGCGTTACCGCCTGGACCTGAACGACCAGCTGCGTATCGTGGAAGGCGATGCATTCCAGCGTCTGGAACGCCTGCTGCTCGACAAGACCGTCAACGGCGGTCCGAAGAAGCTGGCCAAGGGCGCCAAGCTGACCCGCGAATACCTGGCCGATCTGGACAAGTATCACTGGTTCGACATTCGTCCGGCCGACGAGGAAGTTGCTGCCCAGCTGGAAGCCGTCAAGGAAGCCATCGAGCAGAAGCGTCACGAGTTCGACCTGGCCTTCGAAGAGAAGCGCAAGAAGCTGACGCAGGGCGACGAACTGCCGCCGGGCGTGATCAAGATGGTAAAGGTGTACCTGGCCGTCAAGCGCCGCCTGCAGCCTGGCGACAAGATGGCAGGTCGTCACGGTAACAAGGGTGTGGTGTCGAAGATCGTTCCGATCGAAGACATGCCGTACATGGCCGACGGTACGCCGGCGGACATCGTGCTGAACCCGCTGGGCGTGCCTTCGCGGATGAACGTGGGTCAGATTCTGGAAACCCACCTTGGCTGGGCCGCGCGCGGTCTGGGCGAGCGCATCGGCAACATGCTCAAGGCCAACGTCCGTGCGACGGAACTCCGTCCGCTGCTCGCGCAGATCTACAACGAGAGCGGCAAGCCGGAAGACCTCGACAGCCTCAGCGACGCCGAAGTGCTGGAACTGGCGAGCAACCTGAAGAAGGGTGTGCCGTTCGCCACGCCGGTGTTCGATGGTGCGCATGAAGACGAAATCCGTCGCATGCTGGACCTGGCCTACCCGGAAGAGATCGCTCGCGAGAAGGGTCTGACGGCATCGAAGCAGCAGGTCACGCTGCACGACGGCCGTACTGGCGAAGCGTTCGAGCGTCCGGTCACGCTGGGTGTGATGCACATGCTGAAGCTGCACCACTTGGTGGACGACAAGATGCACGCACGTTCCACGGGTCCGTACTCGCTGGTGACGCAGCAGCCGCTGGGCGGTAAGGCCCAGTTCGGTGGCCAGCGTTTCGGTGAGATGGAAGTTTGGGCACTGGAAGCCTACGGCGCGTCGTACGTGCTGCAGGAAATGCTGACGGTCAAGTCCGATGACGTGAACGGCCGTACCAAGGTGTACGAAAACATCGTCAAGGGCGAGCACTCGATCGATGCCGGCATGCCGGAATCGTTCAACGTGCTGGTGAAGGAAATCCGCTCGCTGGGTATCGACATCGACCTGGATCGCTACTGATCCCAGGTTTGATGCGGGTGCCGGGCGATAACCCGGTACCCACCAGCGAAGGTTTTCCCACAGGATTGAATGCCGCTGCTCCGGACAAACTCCGGACCGGCGGCGATACAAGGAGTTGCAATGAAAGCATTGCTCGATCTCTTTAAGCAGGTTCAGCAGGAAGAGCAGTTCGACGCGATCAAGATCGGCTTGGCTTCGCCCGAGAAGATTCGTTCGTGGTCGTACGGTGAAGTGAAGAAGCCCGAGACGATCAACTACCGTACGTTCAAGCCCGAACGCGACGGTCTGTTCTGCGCCAAGATCTTTGGCCCGATCAAGGACTACGAGTGCCTGTGCGGCAAGTACAAGCGCCTGAAGCACCGTGGCGTGATCTGCGAGAAGTGCGGCGTGGAAGTGACGCTGGCCAAGGTGCGCCGTGAGCGCATGGGCCACATCGAGCTGGCCGCTCCGACCGCGCACATCTGGTTCCTGAAGTCGCTGCCGTCGCGTCTGGGCATGGTGCTCGACATGACGCTGCGCGACATCGAACGCGTGCTGTACTTCGAAGCATTCGTGGTGCTGGAACCCGGCATGACTCCGCTCAAGAAGAGCCAGATCATGTCGGAAGACGACTACATCGCGAAGTGCGATGAGTACGGCGAAGGCGAATTCGTGGCCATGATGGGTGCCGAGGGCATCCGTGAACTGCTGCGCGGCATCGACATCGAGAAGCAGATCGAACAGATCCGCGCCGAGCTGCAGGCTACCGGTTCGGAAGCCAAGATCAAGAAGTTCGCCAAGCGCCTGAAGGTGCTGGAGGCGTTCCAGCGCTCGGGTATCAAGCCCGAGTGGATGATCCTGGAAGTGCTGCCGGTGCTGCCGCCCGAACTGCGTCCGCTGGTTCCGCTGGACGGCGGCCGTTTCGCCACGTCGGACCTGAACGACCTGTATCGTCGCGTCATCAACCGTAACAACCGTCTGAAGCGCCTGCTGGAGCTGAAGGCCCCTGAAATCATCGTGCGCAACGAAAAGCGCATGCTGCAGGAAGCCGTCGACTCGCTGCTGGACAACGGTCGTCGCGGCAAGGCCATGACGGGCGCCAACAAGCGTCCGCTGAAGTCGCTGGCCGAAATGATCAAGGGTAAGGGCGGTCGTTTCCGTCAGAACCTGCTGGGCAAGCGCGTGGACTACTCGGGCCGTTCGGTCATCGTGGTGGGCCCGACGCTGAAGCTGCATCAGTGCGGCCTGCCCAAGCTGATGGCGCTGGAACTGTTCAAGCCGTTCATCTTCCACAAGCTGGAAACGATGGGCATCGCCACCACGATCAAGGCGGCGAAGAAGGAAGTGGAAAGCCAGACGCCGGTGGTGTGGGACATCCTCGAAGAGGTGATCCGCGAGCATCCGGTAATGCTGAACCGCGCGCCGACGCTGCACCGCCTGGGTATCCAGGCGTTCGAGCCGGTGCTGATCGAAGGCAAGGCCATCCAGCTGCACCCGCTGGTCTGCGCGGCGTTCAACGCCGACTTCGACGGTGACCAGATGGCTGTTCACGTGCCGCTGTCGCTGGAAGCGCAGATGGAAGCGCGTACGCTGATGCTGGCGTCGAACAACGTGCTGTTCCCGGCCAACGGCGATCCGTCGATCGTCCCGTCGCAAGACGTGGTGCTGGGTCTGTACTACACGACCCGCGACAAGATCAACGGTCGCGGCGAAGGCATGACGTTTGCTGACATCAGCGAAGTCATCCGCGCTTACGAGAACAAGGAAGTCGAACTCGCTTCGCGCGTGAACGTGCGGATCACCGAGTACGAACTCGTGAACAAGGATGCCGACGGCGACGCCCGTTTCGCACCCAAGATCACGCTGCAGGCCACCACGGTCGGCCGCGCGATCCTGTCCGAGATCCTGCCGAAGGGCCTGCCGTTCTCGGTGCTGAACAAGCCGCTGAAGAAGAAGGAAATTTCGCGCCTGATCAACACGGCATTCCGCAAGTGCGGTCTGCGCGAAACCGTGATCTTTGCTGACAAGCTGCTGCAGTCGGGCTTCCGCCTGGCAACGCGCGCTGGTATCTCGATCGCCATCGACGACATGCTGGTGCCGCCGCAGAAGGAGAAGATCATCTCCGACGCAGCCGCCAAGGTGAAGGAATACGACAAGCAGTACATGTCGGGTCTGGTGACGGACCAGGAGCGTTACAACAACGTCGTGGACATCTGGGGTGCCGCTGGTGACCAGGTGGGCAAGGCGATGATGGAGCAGCTCCAGCACGAGGACGTGATCGATCGCACTGGTGCTACCGTCAAGCAGGATTCGTTCAACTCGATCTACATGATGGCGGACTCGGGTGCTCGCGGTAGCGCGGCCCAGATTCGTCAGCTTGCAGGTATGCGTGGCCTGATGGCCAAGCCGGATGGCTCGATCATTGAAACGCCGATTACGGCGAACTTCCGTGAAGGCCTGAACGTTCTGCAGTACTTCATCTCCACCCACGGCGCACGTAAGGGCCTGGCAGATACGGCACTGAAGACCGCGAACTCGGGTTACCTGACGCGTCGTCTGGTCGACGTGACGCAGGATCTGGTGGTGGTGGAAGACGATTGCGGCACCAGCAACGGCGTGGCCATGAAGGCCCTGGTCGAGGGCGGTGAAGTGATCGAAGCCCTGCGCGACCGTATCCTGGGTCGTGTGACGGTGGCTGATGTGGTGAATCCTGAAACCCAGGAAACCGCGATCGAAACCGGCACGCTGCTGGACGAAGATCTGGTCGAACTGATCGACAGCATCGGCGTGGACGAAGTGAAGGTCCGCACACCGCTGTCGTGCGACACGCGCTTCGGCCTGTGCGCCAAGTGCTACGGCCGTGACCTCGGCCGCGGCGTGCTGGTGAACTCCGGCGAAGCAGTGGGCGTGATCGCTGCACAGTCGATTGGTGAGCCGGGTACCCAGCTGACCATGCGTACGTTCCACATCGGTGGTGCGGCATCGCGTGCGGCAGTGGCATCTAGCGTGGAAGCCAAGGCCACCGGTACGGTGCGCTTCACGGCGACTATGCGCTACGTGACGAACGCCAAGGGCGAGCTGATCGTGATCTCGCGTTCGGGCGAGGCACTGATCACGGACGACCATGGCCGCGAGCGCGAGCGCCACAAGATCCCGTACGGCGCCACGCTGCTGGTGCAGGACGGCCAGGCCATCAAGGCTGGTACGCAGCTGGCCACGTGGGACGCACTGACTCGTCCGATCGTTTCCGAGTACTCGGGCACGATCCGTTTCGAGAACGTGGAAGAAGGCGTGACCGTTGCCAAGCAGATGGACGAAGTCACGGGCCTGTCGACCCTCGTGGTGATCGACGCCAAGCGCCGTACGGCTGCCACCAAGGGTCTGCGCCCGCAGGTGAAGCTGCTCGACGGCAACAACCAGGAAGTCAAGATTCCGGGCACGGACCACTCCGTGACCATCGGCTTCCAGGTGGGCGCGCTGATTACCGTGAAGGACGGTCAGCAAGTGCACGTGGGTGAAGTGCTGGCACGTATCCCGACCGAATCGCAGAAGACCCGCGACATTACCGGTGGTCTGCCGCGTGTGGCCGAGCTGTTCGAAGCCCGTTCGCCGAAGGACGCCGCCGTGCTGGCGGAAGTCACCGGTACGGTGTCATTCGGCAAGGACACGAAGGGCAAGCAGCGCCTGGTGATCACGGACCTGGACGGCAACGCCCACGAGTTCCTGATCGCGAAGGAAAAGCAGGTGCTGGTGCACGACGGCCAGGTGGTGAACAAGGGCGAAATGATCGTGGAAGGTCCGGCGGACC
The DNA here is from genome assembly GCF_022179805.1 of Cupriavidus pauculus. Taxonomy (GTDB): domain Bacteria; phylum Pseudomonadota; class Gammaproteobacteria; order Burkholderiales; family Burkholderiaceae; genus Cupriavidus; species Cupriavidus pauculus_E. Next base: position 14,046 of record NZ_BPUO01000011.1, read on the forward strand.
CGCACGACATCCTGCGCCTGAAGGGCATCGAAGAGCTGGCGCACTACATCGTGGACGAAGTTCAGGACGTGTACCGTCTGCAGGGCGTGAAGATCAACGACAAGCACATCGAAGTGATTGTTCGTCAGATGCTGCGCCGCGTGCAGATCCAGGACGTGGGCGACACCAAGTTCATCCCGGGTGAACAGGTGGAGCGTTCCGACCTGCTCGACGAGAACGATCGCGTGATCGCCGAAGGCAAGCGTCCGGCAGTGCACGAGAACCTGCTGCTGGGTATTACCAAGGCGTCGCTTTCGACCGACAGCTTCATCTCGGCGGCATCGTTCCAGGAAACCACGCGCGTGCTGACCGAAGCCGCGATCATGGGCAAGACCGACGACCTGCGTGGTCTGAAGGAAAACGTGATCGTGGGTCGTCTGATCCCGGCCGGTACCGGCCTGGCCTACCACCGTGCCCGCAAGGCACGCGAGGCAGCCGAGCGCGAACGCGCCCAGGCAATCAGCGAAGAAGAGCAATCGCTCTTCATCGAGCCGCCGGTGGTGCAAGCCACCGAGGGCGACGGCGACGCAGTCTGATCGCTAGCCTCTCAGTAGGTCTGTAGCAAAAAGCCCGGCTCGAAAGAGCCGGGCTTTTTTTATGCGCGTTTTAACCGTGCGAATCTTGCTTCGTGTCAGTAGTCCGGGCGGAGATGGGAGATATGGTTGGTCATCAGAGAGCGATACGCCATGCCATTGCCACTAACTTTCCGGATAGATCGATGCAAACGCATCGTCCAGCATATTGTTGTCGCCAGCGGCGTCCTGCCGCTGCCCGCATATGCGGCAGCCGACGATTTCCGGCTTGATCTGACGCCAAAGCCTTCAACCACCACGGTGGAGGAATATCGCCGTGAGCAATTCGAGCAGCATTACGACTGCCTGGCCGGCCGTGATGACCCGGCGCAGTGCGAGATGCTCGAGCAGCAGGCGCGGCAAAAGCAGATGGACGCGGTGCGCCAAAGCGCCTCACCAGCGCCGATCACTTCGCCGGAACGGCCAGATGAGTTGCGACAACGCGGGATCCCGCTGCCAGGAGGTCGGTGAATGCGCCAGCGAATCAAGCTATTGCGGTGCAATCATGACCACAAGACCGCCTACTTCGATCACGGGCTCGTTATCGATCAGAATGTTTCCGCCGAACACCACCATGTTTGACCGGAGTCGGTCGATGCGTACGTCGAGCGTCAGCACCGCGTCGTAAGGAATGGGGCGATGCAGGGTTACGTCGCGCATGACGCCCACCAACGCGTGCGAGGGGGCGCCATCGGGTTGGCTCAGATAGAACAGCGCGACGCCGGCCTGCCCAAATGATTCAATCGCCAGCGACGCCGGATAGCTATCCGGCGGGCAGCGGCCAAGGATCGGCGATTCCTGATTGACTACCTTCGTGGCGACGATGTGTTCGTTCGGGCGGAAGGCTTGAATCGTGTCCATCAGCAGGAACGGATAGCGGTGCGGCAGCAGTTGCCCGATCTCGCGGTGCGTCAGCGCAGGCGCTTCGGGCAGGGCAGGCGCGGCCGCGATTCGCATCACGTAAGCTATTCAACGCGCCGACGCGCTGTACCAGGCCAACTGCGCGATGTGACATTCGGCCAGTCGGGGCGACTACGTCGGCCCGGCTTTGCACAAGGACAGGCTTGTGCAGAGTGAGGCCGCATTGCGCGGCAATCTGTCTGGCACGCAATAAACGTGGGAGATTGCAGAAGCCGGCATATCCCGGAGACTCCACGACGACGCGGTCGCCATCCTGAATGAGCAGGTCAGCAATCAGATGCAGTGCTTCCTGGACGCCCCCCGACGATCAGTATCTGCTGCGGCTCGACGGCGAGCGCCCGTGTCGCCGCCAGGTAATCGGCGATCTGCATACGCAGGCCCCAGAGTCCTTCCGCCGGCGTGTATTCGCTGAGCGCGTGCCGCATCTGGCGCAGTAGCGGGTTCGAGATGCTGGCCCAGCGTCGAGCGGGAAACGCATCCGGCGCGGGGCGCCCAATCTTGAAGTCGAAACGCACGGGCGAGCGTGGTGGCATGGCGTGGACGCCGGGCGATGAGACGCCAATGCCGGCCCTGGATGGCATGGCCGCCGCACTGACAATTCGGGAGGTCGGTGCAGGCGCGCGCGGGGGAGCATCCGCTACGTAGAATCCGCGCCCCGGCTTGCCGCGCAGCAGGCCGGCGTCGGTCAGGCATTCGTAGGCGCCAACCACCGTGTTGCGCGATACATGCAGCATGGCGACGAGGCAGGCGATGGACGGCAGCCTGTCGCCAGGCTGCAACTGGCCGGAGAGGATCAGTTGCTCCACCTGCCGCATGATCCGCCGCTTGTACGGCTCCGTGCCATCGCGTGCGATCGCGATGGGCAGGGAAAACGAATGGCGCTGCATGGTGTCGTGTGGGGATCGTTTGCGCCATCGTAGGGCGGGCACGTGCCGTGGCGGTTTGCGCTGGCGCAAGGCCGTGGGAGAGTGGGGCAAATTCTCATGCACGGGTTGGCATGCGTGCCACATCGGAGCGTGCACATGGGGCCTGGCTGCCCACGGAGTGGTATGGTTACGCCTTTCCCGGCTTTCCACATCGTTGCTGTCTCATGTCGCGCGCCCTGGCGATCCTCAAAGAAGTCTTCGGCTACCACGCATTTCGTGGCACGCAGGCCGAAATCATCGACCATGTTGCGGACGGTGGCGATTGCCTGGTGCTGATGCCTACGGGTGGCGGCAAGTCGCTCTGCTACCAGATTCCGGCGTTGCTGCGTCAGCAGGCTGGGCTGGGCGTGGGCATTGTGGTGTCACCGCTGATCGCGCTGATGCAGGACCAGGTGGCGGCGCTGACCGAAGCCGGCGTGCGCGCGGCAGTGCTGAATTCGACATTGAGCAGCAGCGAGGCCTCGGCCGTCGAGCGTGACCTGCTGGCGGGCCGGGTCGATGTCCTGTATGTGGCGCCGGAGCGCCTCATGACCCCGCGCTTCCTGGATCTGCTGGACCGCACTCGTGTGGGTTTGTTCGCCATCGACGAAGCGCACTGCGTGTCGCAGTGGGGTCACGATTTCCGTCCCGAGTACATCCAGCTGACAGTGCTGCACGAGCGTTTTCCGAACGTGCCGCGCATCGCGCTGACGGCTACGGCCGACTCGCTCACGCGCAACGAGATCATCGAACGGCTGGCGCTCGACGATGCGCGCGTCTTCATTTCCAGCTTCGATCGACCCAACATCCGCTATCGCATTGTCGAAAAGGACAACGCGCGGCAGCAGTTGCTGGCCTTCATCAAGGCCGAGCACATGAATGGCGATGGCGGCCACGACAGCGGCATCGTGTACTGCCTGTCGCGCAAGAAGGTGGAGGACACCGCCGAGTGGCTGGCAGGCCATGGCATCCAGGCGCTGGCCTACCACGCCGGCATGGATGCACAGGTGCGGCAACGTCACCAGGCGCGGTTCCGGGAAGAAGAGGGCATCGTGATGGTGGCGACGATCGCGTTCGGCATGGGTATCGACAAGCCGGACGTGCGCTTCGTGGCCCACCTGGACCTGCCCAAGAGCATGGAAGGCTACTACCAGGAAACCGGGCGCGCCGGCCGGGACGGCCTGCCGGCCAACGCCTGGATGGCGTACGGGCTGGGCGATGTGGTGCAGCAAAAGCGCATGATCGATGAATCGGAGGCCGACGATGCGCACAAGCGCGTGTCGTCTTCCAAGCTTGATGCGCTGCTGGGCCTGTGCGAGACGGCCGGCTGCCGGCGTGTACGGATCCTGGCCTATTTCGAGGAAGCGGCGGAACCGTGCGGCAATTGCGACACCTGTCTTGAGCCGCCCGCTACCTGGGACGGCACGCGCGAGGCGCAGATGGCACTGTCGTGCGTGTATCGCACCGCGCAGGCCAGTCGCGTGCATTTCGGCGCCACGCACCTGATCGAAGTGCTGCGCGGCAACGCCAACGAGAAAATCCGGCAGTGGGGCCATGACAAAGTGTCGACTTTCGGCATCGGCAAGGACAAGTCCGTGTCCGAGTGGCACGCCATCTTCCGGCAACTGATTGCCCACGGCCTGCTGGTGATCGACCACGGCGGCCACGGCGCGTTGCTGCTTGGCGAACCGGCGCGCAACGTGCTCAAAGGCGGGGAATCGGTAACGCTGCGGCGCCAGGCCAGCAAGCCAGGCAAGTCCGGCGACCGTGGCGGTCGCAGTGGCACGCGCACCGATCACACGGCGACGATGGATGCGGACACGCTGGCCAACTGGGAGGCGCTGCGGAACTGGCGCACGGCAACTGCCAAGGCGCACGGCGTGCCGGCCTACGTCATCTTCCACGACGCCACACTGGCCGAACTGGCCCGCAGCGCGCCGGAGTCGATCGAAGAGCTGGCCGAGGTGCCCGGAATTGGTGCGTCGAAGCTCGAACGCTACGGCGACGAAATCCTGGAAACGCTGCGCGGCGTCTGACCATGCCAGCCGGGATCCGGGGCGCACGGCGGCCATATGGTGGTGACAAGGTATACGTCGCGTATACCCCTTGACCGTTGCCATTACCACTGCTAGAGTGCCAGATTCGAGTTTTTGGCTTCGGATTTCGCTCGCCCGTCGGATTTGTGGCGCTTCAGGTGCTCAACTAGGCAGGACGACAGCGGGATCCAGGCGAGCTCGCGCTCTTTTGGCAAGTCTGTCACTTCACAGCCCTTCCTTCAGAGCGTCCGCTCACCTTTCCCGTCCAAAACCCGTAGTTGCCCCTTGGCCAGCCTCTGGCGAAGGGGTGTTTTTGTAAAACCAAGCTGGATTGAACAATGCCAACTATCAACCAACTGGTTCGCAAGCCGCGCGTCTCTGAAGTCATCAAGAGCAAGAGCCCGGCGCTTGAGAACTGCCCCCAGCGTCGTGGCGTGTGCACCCGCGTGTACACCACTACGCCGAAGAAGCCGAACTCGGCACTGCGTAAGGTCGCCAAGGTGCGCCTGACCAACGGTTTCGAAGTCATTTCGTACATCGGCGGTGAAGGCCACAACCTGCAGGAACACTCGGTCGTGCTGATCCGCGGCGGCCGTGTGAAGGATCTGCCGGGTGTGCGTTACCACATCGTCCGTGGTTCGCTGGACCTGCAAGGCGTGAAGGATCGCCGTCAGGCCCGTTCGAAGTACGGTGCAAAGCGTCCGAAGGCTGCCTAAGCTTCTACGCAAAGCGTTTATCCGACAGCCGTGGCGCGAAGTCATGGAGCTGTCACCAGGCGGCGGTAAAACGGAGCGTTTTTTGTGCGCCGTGCCGTCGAGTAAGTGGTCACCCGGCGAATTTGCCCAGACAGTTGGCAAGCTAGTTGGTGGCCGGAGATGCGGAAATATTGACCCGCCTCTCAACTGAATCTTAAGGAAAGAAGATGCCACGTCGTCGTGAAGTCCCCAAGCGGGACGTTCTGCCTGATCCGAAGTTCGGCAATGTTGAAGTTGCCAAGTTCATGAACGTGCTGATGCTGGACGGCAAGAAGTCGGTTGCCGAACGTATCGTTTATGGCGCGTTTGACCAGATCGAAAAGAAGGCAGGCAAGGCCCCCATCGAAGTGTTCTCCGTTGCCATCAACAACGTGAAGCCGGTGGTGGAAGTGAAGAGCCGTCGCGTGGGCGGCGCCAACTATCAGGTTCCGGTCGAAGTCCGTCCGTCGCGTCGTTTGGCATTGGCGATGCGTTGGCTGCGCGAGGCCGCGAAAAAACGCAGCGAGAAGTCGATGGCGCTGCGCCTGGCAGGTGAGCTGATGGAAGCTGCAGAAGGCCGCGGTGGCGCAATGAAGAAGCGCGACGAAGTGCACCGCATGGCCGAAGCCAACAAGGCGTTCTCGCACTTCCGCTTCTAAAGCGCGCGAAAAACGTTGTTGGTTGCCGGGCGGGTTGTGTTTTCACACATCTCGCCCGTTTGTGTTAAGGGCGCAGACCATGAGATGTCTGCGCCTCACGGACGAATAGAGGATTAAAGTGGCTCGTAAGACTCCTATTGAGCGCTACCGTAACATCGGTATTTCGGCTCACATTGACGCGGGTAAAACCACCACGACCGAGCGGATCCTGTTCTACACCGGTGTGAACCACAAGATCGGTGAAGTGCATGATGGCGCGGCCACCATGGACTGGATGGAGCAGGAGCAGGAGCGCGGCATCACGATCACGTCTGCTGCGACCACCGCCTTCTGGAAGGGCATGGGCGGCAACTACCCCGAGCACCGCTTCAACATCATCGACACCCCGGGACACGTGGACTTCACCATTGAGGTGGAGCGTTCCATGCGCGTGCTGGATGGTGCCTGCATGGTGTACTGCGCAGTGGGTGGCGTGCAGCCGCAGTCGGAAACCGTTTGGCGTCAGGCCAACAAGTACGGCGTGCCGCGTCTGGCGTTCGTCAACAAGATGGACCGTACCGGCGCGAACTTCTTCAAGGTCTACGACCAACTGAAGACCCGCCTGAAGGCCAACCCGGTGCCCGTCGTGGTGCCTATCGGTGCTGAAGACGGCTTCCAGGGCGTTGTTGACCTGCTGGAAATGAAGGCAATCGTCTGGGACGAAGCCAGCCAGGGCGTGAAGTTCGAATACCAGGACATCCCGGCCGAACTGCAAGCCGTTGCTGACGAATGGCGCGAGAAGATGGTTGAGTCCGCCGCCGAAGCCAGCGAAGAGCTGATGGAAAAGTACCTGGGCGGCGAAGAGCTGACCCGCGCCGAGATCGTCAAGGCGCTGCGTGACCGTACCATCGCCTGCGAAATCCAGCCGATGCTGTGCGGCACCGCGTTCAAGAACAAGGGCGTGCAGCGTATGCTCGACGCCGTGATCGACTTCCTGCCGTCGCCTGTGGACATTCCGCCGGTCAAGGGCGTGGACGAAAGCGACGACGAGAAGAAGCTGGAGCGCAAGGCCGACGACAACGAAAAGTTCTCGGCTCTGGCGTTCAAGATCATGACCGACCCGTTCGTTGGCCAGCTGATCTTCTTCCGCGTGTACTCGGGCAAGATCAATTCGGGCGACACCGTGTACAACCCGGTGAAGCAGAAGAAGGAGCGTCTGGGCCGTATTCTGCAGATGCACGCCAACCAGCGCGAAGAAATCAAGGAAGTGCTGGCAGGCGACATCGCCGCCGCTGTGGGCCTGAAGGACGCCACCACGGGCGACACGCTGTGCGATCCGCAATCGCCGATCGTGCTCGAGCGCATGATCTTCCCGGAGCCGGTGATCTCGCAGGCTGTCGAGCCGAAGACCAAGGCCGACCAGGAAAAGATGGGCATCGCCCTGAACCGCCTGGCCGCTGAAGATCCTTCGTTCCGCGTGCGTACCGATGAAGAATCGGGCCAGACCATCATTTCGGGTATGGGCGAGCTCCACCTGGAAATTCTGGTCGACCGCATGAAGCGCGAATTCGGCGTGGAAGCCAACATCGGCGCGCCGCAGGTTGCTTACCGCGAAACGATCCGCAAGAAGGCCGAAGACGTCGAAGGCAAGTTCGTCAAGCAGTCGGGCGGCCGCGGCCAGTACGGTCACGCCGTGATCACGCTGGAACCGCAAGAGCCGGGCAAGGGCTTCGAATTCATCGACGCCATCAAGGGCGGTGTGATTCCTCGCGAATACATCCCTGCAGTGGAAAAGGGTATCGTCGACACGCTGCCGGCCGGTATTCTGGCTGGCTTCCCGGTGGTTGACGTGAAGGTAACGCTGACGTTCGGTTCGTACCACGATGTGGACTCGAACGAAAACGCGTTCCGCATGGCCGGCTCGATGGCTTTCAAGGAAGCCATGCGCAAGGCCAGCCCGGTTCTGCTGGAGCCGATGATGGCCGTGGAAGTGGAAACGCCGGAAGACTACACGGGTACTGTGATGGGCGACCTGTCGTCCCGCCGCGGCATCGTGCAGGGCATGGACGACATGATTGGCGGCGGCAAGATCATCAAGGCCGAAGTCCCGCTGTCGGAAATGTTCGGTTATTCCACCGCACTGCGCTCGGCCACTCAAGGTCGCGCTACGTACACGATGGAATTCAAGCACTACGCCGAAGCACCGAAGAACATCGCCGAAGCCGTCATGACGGCCAAGGGCAAGTAATAAAGATTCACCGCCACGCACGACCTGCGTGGCGGTGTGACGAATTGAATCAGACTGTATTCCATTAGGAGCTGAAACATGGCAAAGGAAAAGTTCGAGCGGACCAAGCCGCACGTGAACGTAGGTACGATCGGTCACGTTGACCACGGTAAGACGACGCTGACGGCAGCGATTGCCACGGTGCTGGCCGCGAAGTTCGGTGGTGCAGCCAAGAAGTACGACGAAATCGACGCAGCACCGGAAGAAAAGGCACGCGGTATCACGATCAACACCGCACACGTGGAATACGAGACGGCCAACCGTCACTACGCCCACGTTGACTGCCCGGGCCACGCTGACTATGTGAAGAACATGATCACGGGCGCTGCGCAGATGGACGGCGCAATCCTGGTGTGCTCGGCCGCTGACGGCCCGATGCCGCAGACGCGTGAACACATCCTGCTGGCCCGCCAGGTTGGCGTGCCTTACATCATCGTGTTCCTGAACAAGTGCGACATGGTGGACGACGCCGAGCTGCTCGAGCTGGTGGAAATGGAAGTGCGCGAGCTGCTGAGCAAGTACGACTTCCCGGGCGACGACACCCCGATCGTGAAGGGTTCGGCCAAGCTGGCGCTGGAAGGCGACAAGGGCGAGCTGGGCGAAGTGGCGATCATGGCCCTGGCCGACGCACTGGACACGTACATCCCGACGCCGGAGCGCGCCGTTGACGGTACGTTCCTGATGCCGGTGGAAGACGTGTTCTCGATCTCGGGCCGCGGTACCGTGGTGACCGGTCGTATCGAGCGTGGCGTTGTGAAGGTCGGCGAAGAAATCGAAATCGTGGGTATCCGCCCGACGGTGAAGACGATCTGCACCGGCGTGGAAATGTTCCGCAAGCTGCTGGACCAAGGTCAAGCTGGCGACAACGTGGGTCTGCTGCTGCGCGGCACGAAGCGCGAAGACGTGGAACGTGGTCAAGTCCTGTGCAAGCCGGGCTCGATCAAGCCGCACACGCACTTCACGGGTGAGGTGTACATCCTGTCGAAGGACGAAGGTGGCCGTCACACGCCGTTCTTCAACAACTACCGCCCGCAGTTCTACTTCCGTACGACCGACGTGACTGGCTCGATCGAGCTGCCGAAGGACAAGGAAATGGTCATGCCGGGTGACAACGTGTCGATCACCGTCAAGCTGATCGCCCCGATCGCCATGGAAGAAGGCCTGCGCTTCGCTATCCGCGAAGGTGGCCGTACCGTCGGCGCCGGCGTTGTGGCAAAGATCCTCGACTAAGCAACCTTTTTCCGGGACGTGCCTTCGGGCATGTTCCCGATAATCCGGGCACATTGCCCATCGCTCTTTTAAGGAACAATCATGCAGAACCAGAAGATCCGTATCCGCCTGAAGGCTTTCGACTATCGCCTGATCGACCAGTCGGCTGCCGAAATCGTGGATACCGCCAAGCGTACCGGCGCGATCGTCAAGGGTCCCGTGCCCCTGCCGACCCGCATCCAGCGCTTTGACATCCTGCGTTCGCCGCACGTCAACAAGACCAGCCGCGATCAGTTCGAGATCCGCACTCACCAGCGCCTGATGGACATCGTCGATCCGACGGACAAGACCGTCGACGCGCTGATGAAGCTCGACCTGCCGGCCGGCGTGGACGTCGAGATCAAGGTGTAAATATGTTTTGGGCTGCTTCGGCAGTCTGATACAGCAAAACGGCGAACCGCTCGGTTCGCCGTTTTTGTTTTGGAGATGGACGCCGCGCTACGCGCCCCTCAGCCGCGCCCCCGCCGCCGCAAGGTTTCGGCCGGGCATTCTCCAAACGCACGTCGATATTCGGCGCTGAATCTTCCGAGGTGCGCGAATCCCCAGCGCAATGCGGCCGCTGTCACCGACGACAGTGTCGCGTCGTTGAGCAGATCGTGCCGCACCCGTTCCAGCCGTACCGTGCGCAGGTAAGCCATCGGGCTCAGGCCGCGATGCTCGCGGAATCCCGCATAAAGGCTGCGCAGGCTGACCCCTGCCATTTCCGCCAACCAGGCCGGTGTCAGCGCCGCGTCGGCGTGTGCGTGGATATATTCCTCGACTACCTTCACGTGCCGCGGAGCCAGCGGCTTGCCATGCCGGCCCAGCGCATCCGACAGGCTGTGGGGCTGCGATGTCAGTAGCGCGCCAATCACGAACTGTTCCAATTGGCAGGCAGTCAGCGGATGGGTGGAGATCGACGGCGCCAGGCGCAGCATGTCGGCCAGATATTGCACGAGTGCCTGCCAGCCGGCCGTGCGCCAGTCCATGCCGAGTTGGAACCGTAGCGGCTGGACTGGCTTGCGCCCCAGGTATGCAGCGCAGACACGTTCCAACGCGCTGCGCTCGATGCGAACGATGAGCTGGTCGTTGTCAGCGCTCCAGCGCATGCGCAACGGCTCGCTCGGTGTCAGCACCGAGGCCAGGTCCGGGTCAGAAACGATGTGCTGGCCGCCGCAATGGATGTCGGCCTCGCCGGCGATCGGCATCTGCACCAGCAGGAAGTCGCCAAGCGGGCCCGGATCGATCGTCACGTCGCCGCCATAGGCTAGCCGGTTGAAGGAGACGGCCTCCAACGGTGCGTGATGCATGCGTGCATGCAATGCGTTGCCGTGCAACGTCAGCCGATGGGGTTTGAAAACGGCGCCGACGTGCGCTCGCGTGGTGTCGAGGTCGTCCGAATCGAACACCAGCCTTGCGGCGTCGTGAAGCAGGGCACCCGCCAACGGCGCGGTGGCCGGGGCGGTGGGGGGCAACTGCGGCATGTCTCGCTCCTGGCGGGCCGGCCCCGGTGCTGCCGCTTTGGTCCGGATCGACATACCGGCAGAGCGTGCGCGCCGCTTGATTCCGGCGGCGATTCGGCCGGCCGGCGTGGCGTGCGGCGGCGGATTCGCTGGCCACCACTATAGCGGATTCGCCTGTCCCCCCCTCGCGCCCCTTGAACAGGCGCGCATTTTCCTGCACTAATCGGATAGCCGTGGCATTGGACGGCTAGTTTGCTGCGGTGCGGGCCTCCCATCATGGACTCAAGGGCGACGGCACGCATGGCGGCCATATCGACGCAACCCACAGGAGACAACAGGCATGGGCCAGACCATCCAGATCGAATCCCCGGACGGCAGTTTCAGCGGATACCTCGCCATTCCGGCGTCGGGCAAGGGGCCCGGCATCGTGTTGTGCCAGGAGATCTTTGGCATCAACGCCACGATGCGGCAGGTCGCGGACTATTACGCCGAGGAGGGCTACACCGTGCTGGTGCCGGACCTGTTCTGGCGCATTGCACCGGGAATCGAACTGACCGACCGTGGCGAAGACTTCCAGCGTGCGCTCGGGCTGTACCAGCAATTCAACGAAGACACTGGCGTGCAGGATGTGGGGGCCGCACTGGCGGCACTGCGCCGGCGCCCCGAGTGTGTGGGCCAGACCGGTGTGCTTGGATTTTGCCTGGGCGGAAAGCTCGCCTACCTAGCGGCGTGCCGACTGTCGGACGTGGCCTGCGCGGTGGCCTACTACGGCGTGGGCATCGAGCATGCGCTGGCCGAGGCGGACAACATCCGAGGTCGGCTGGTGTTGCATGTGGCGGAGCAGGATGGCTTTTGCCCGCCCGAGGCACAGGGTCACATCCGCGAAGCACTGGGCGGCCGGCCCAACACCGAGCTGTACGTGTATCCGGGTATGGACCACGCGTTCGCACGGGTTGGCGGCGAGCACTTCGACAGGGCCTCGGCGCTGATGGCGCACCAGCGCTCCATCGCGGCACTGCGCGCCGAAATGGGTCCGCACTACGACTTCTCGGCCCTGTGGGACAAGCACTGCGAATACGAATTCGCCACCCGCGATGTGGATGCCACGATGGCGACGATGGTGCCCCAGCCCTACGTCAACCACATTCCGACGATGACCGGCGGCGTGGGCCATCGCGAGCTCCGGCGCTTCTATCAGCACCACTTCGTCCACAGCAACCCTCCCGATACCACCCTGATTCCGCTGTCGCGCACGATTGGTGCCAGCCAGGTGGTGGACGAGATGCTGTTCTGCTTCACCCACACCTGCGAAATCGACTGGATGCTGCCGGGCGTGCCGCCGACGGGCAAGCGGGTCGAAATTCCACTGATCGCCATCGTAAAGTTCCGGGGCGACAAGCTGTACCACGAGCATATCTATTGGGACCAGGCCAGCGTGCTGGTACAGGTGGGCCTGCTCGATCCAAAGGGTTTGCCGGTGGCTGGTGTAGAGACCGCCCGCAAGCTACTCGACGAGACGCGGCCGTCGAACACGCTGATGGCGAGCTGGAGCAAAAGCGAAGGCAAGTAGCCGCACGCATCACGGCACGGGCGGCACGATGAGGCCGCCCGGCACACAACGAGGAGACACACCATGAAGGGCTTGCAGGACAAGGTTGCCATCGTCACCGGTGGCGCCACGCTGATCGGTGCGGGCGTTGCGCGCGCCTTCGTCGAACAGGGCACGCGCGTGGCCATTCTTGACATTGATGCGGCAGGCGGCGAGCGCGTCGCGGCCGAGCTGGGTTCGATGGCGGTGTTCGTGCCAACGGACATCACGCAGGACACACAGGTCCGCAGTGCCGTGACAACCGTGGCAAGCCGCTTCGGGCGCGTCGACTTTTTGGTCAATCTGGCGTGCACGTACCTGGACGATGGCTTCCGTTCGACGCGCGCCGACTGGCTGGCCGCGCTAGATGTGAACGTGGTCTCCGGGGTGATGCTCGCCCAGGCCGTGCATCCGTATATGCGCGAGCAGGGCGGCGGCGCCATCGTCAATTTCACGAGCATCTCGGCGCGGGTTGCCCAGACCGGGCGCTGGCTCTATCCGGTGTCGAAGGCCGCCATCGCGCAGCTGACGCGCAGCATGGCGATGGATCTGGCACCTGATCGGATCCGCGTCAACGCCGTGTCGCCGGGATGGACCTGGTGCCGCCTGATGGACGAAGTCAGTGGCGGCAACCGGGCTCGCACCGATGCCGTGGCCGCGCCATTCCATCTGCTCGGCCGGGTCGGTGAGCCCGACGAAGTCGCGCAGGTCGTCCTGTTCCTGTGCTCCGACCACGCCAGCTTTGTGACCGGCGCCGACTATGCCGTGGATGGCGGCTACGCGGCGATGGGTCCCGAACAGAGCGTGCCCGCCATCGGCAAGCTCGCGGGCTGAGCCATTCCTGATTACAACCACGGAGACAACCATGAGCCAACGCATTGCCATTGTCGGCGCCGGCCAGTCGGGTTTGCAGATGGCGCTGGGGCTGCAGGCCCACGGCTATCGGGTGACGCTGCTGTCGAACCGCTCGCCGGACCAGATCCGCGCAGGCAAGATCATGTCCAGCCAGTGCATGTTCGACCGTGCGCTGCAGACCGAGCGGGACCTGAATCTCAATTGGTGGGATGACGCGTGTCCGCCCGTGGAGGGCATCGGACTCGCGGTTCCGCACCCCGAACAGGCGAGCGCGACAGCGATCGACTGGGCAGCCAGGCTGGACCGCCCGGCGCAGGCCGTGGACCAGCGGCTGAAAATGCCGGCGTGGATGGAGGCATTCACGGCCCGTGGTGGTGACCTCCGGCTGATGGATGTCGGTATCGACGAACTCGAAGCACTGACGCAGGAACACGATCTGGTGCTGCTGGCGGCAGGCAAGGGCGAGATCGTCGGCCGCTTTGAGCGCGACGCGGCGCGCAGCCCCTTCAGCGCGCCTCAACGGTCGCTGGCGCTGACGTACGTCACGGGCATGACGCCCCGCATGCCGTTCTCGCGGGTTTGCTTCAACCTGATTCCCGGCATTGGGGAGTACTTCGTCTTTCCGGCGCTGACGTTGTCCGGCCCCTGCGAGATCATGGTATTCGAAGGCATTCCGGGCGGCCCGATGGATCGCTGGTCCGAGGCACGCACACCCGAGGCGCATCTGGAAGAAAGCCTGCGCATCCTGCAAACGTGGCTGCCGTGGGAGGCTGAGCGCTGCGAGAAAGTGGCGTTGACCGACGCCAACGGCATCCTGTCCGGCCGCTTCGCACCGACAGTACGCAAGCCGGTGCTGACACTGCCGTCGGGCCGCATGGTGTTCGGCATGGCCGATGCAGTGGTGGTCAATGATCCGATCACCGGGCAGGGGTCGAACAACGCGGCGAAATGCTGCAAGGTCTATCTCGATGCGATCCTGGCGCGTGGCGAGCAGCCGTTCGACGCCGCATGGATGTACGACACGTTCGAACGCTACTGGGACTACGCGCAGGACGTAGTGGGCTGGACCAACTCTTTGCTGACGCCACCGCCGCCGCATATCCTCGGCTTGCTGGGCGCGGCCGGCCAGTCGCCGGCGCTGGCAGCACGCATCGCCAACGGCTTCGACAACCCGCCAGACTTCTTTCCGTGGTGGACCGATCCGGCAGCGTGCCAGCAGTTGATTGACCACCATATGGCTCAGGCGGCCTGACATGGAATCCGGGACCCTGAAGGGCGCGCCCGCGCCCGCCGCCACTGCCGACCCGCGTGCCCTGCGGCGGGTTTGCGGACGCTTCGCAACGGGCGTGGCGATCATCGGCGCAGTGGGGCAGGCAGGCAATGCGGTGGGGCTGACCGTCAACTCGTTCGCGTCGCTGTCGCTGGAGCCGCCGCTGATTCTGTGGAGCCTGGCCCGGCACTCGCCGAACGCCGGCCTGTTTGCGCCAGGGGCAGCTTTCGGCGTGAGCATCCTGCGCGCCGGGCATGGTGAACTGGCTCGCCGCTTTGCCACGCCGCAGCCGGACAAGTTCGCCGGCGTGCCGCACTGGCGGTGCACACATGGCGTGCCGTACATCGACGAAGCGCTGGCCACGCTGTCGTGCCGCGTGGAGCGGGCCGATCCGCTCGGCGATCACCTGCTGATCGTCGGCGCGGTCCACGATTTCGCCGCCTCCGAAGGTGAGCCGCTGGTCTTTTACGGCGGAGATTTCATCAGCGTAGCCGCCTGAATTGCCGGCTTCGGCCGCCATCGCGCCTCCCGAAGTCGGCTTCACGTCGCTATTTCGCCGAATCTTGCTCGTCCACGCGGGCTCTGGCGTCCAATTCGGCAAATGGACTTGCCCTTTCCAAATGGCTGGGTTATATTGTAAGGCTACCCGTTTCCCCGGGTAGTGGGGGCCATTTTGGTCAGCGCAATCCTTTTCGCGCAACCCGCAAATCGCACAGTTTCGTGTATCAATCAGCCCCGGCCAATCGCAGCTGGGAATGGAGCAAACCATGAGCCTTGGCCTTGTAGGTCGCAAGGTTGGCATGACCCGTATTTTCACGGACGACGGTGATTCGATTCCCGTTACCGTGGTCGAGGTCGGCGACAACCGCGTGACGCAAATCAAGACGGACGAGACCGACGGTTATACCGCGGTTCAAGTCACCTTTGGCAGCCGACGCGCAAGCCGCGTCACCAAGCCGCTGGCGGGTCATCTCGCCAAAGCCGGCGTGGAAGCTGGCGAAATCATCAAAGAATTCCGCATCGATGCAGCCAAGGCTGCCGAACTGCAAGCTGGTGGTTCGCTGTCGGTCGACCTGTTCCAGGTTGGCCAGAAGATCGACGTGCAGGGCGTGTCGATCGGTAAGGGCTACGCCGGTACCATCAAGCGCTACCACTTCGCTTCGGGTCGTGCCACCCACGGTAACTCGCGTTCGCACAACGTGCCGGGTTCCATCGGTATGGCGCAGGATCCGGGTCGCGTGTTCCCGGGTAAGCGCATGACGGGTCACCTCGGTGACGTTACCCGTACCGTGCAAAACCTCGAGATCGCCAAGATCGACGCAGAGCGCAAGCTGCTGCTGGTCAAGGGCGCCATCCCCGGTTCCAAGGGCGGCAAGGTCATCGTGACCCCGGCCGTCAAGGCCAAAGCTTAAGGAGCGCATGTAATGGAACTCAAGCTCCTCCAGGACAACGGTCAAATCGGCGCCGGCGTTGATGCCTCGCCCGAAGTGTTCGGCCGTGACTACAACGAAGCTCTGGTCCACCAGATCGTCGTTGCGTATCAGGCGAACGCCCGTAGCGGTAACCGCAAGCAGAAGGACCGCGAAGAGGTCAAGCACACGACCAAGAAGCCGTGGCGCCAGAAGGGTACGGGCCGTGCTCGTGCCGGTATGTCGTCCTCGCCTCTGTGGCGTGGCGGTGGCCGTATCTTCCCGAATTCGCCGGAAGAGAACTTCAGCCAGAAGGTCAACAAGAAGATGTTCCGTGCCGGTATGCGCTCGATTTATTCGCAGCTCGCACGTGAAGGTCGTATCAACGTAGTGGACGGTTTCGCTGTCGACGCGCCCAAGACCAAGCTGCTGGCCGACAAGTTCAAGGCCATGGGCCTGGACTCGGTGCTGATCATTACCGACAGCCTCGACGAAAACCTCTACCTGGCTTCGCGCAACCTGCCGAACGTGGCAGTCGTGGAGCCGCGTCACGCTGACCCGCTGTCGCTGGTGCACTACAAGAAGGTGCTCGTGACGAAGGCAGCTGTCGCGCAGATCGAGGAGTTGCTGAAATGACGCAAGTAGCCAAGAACGATCATCGTTTGATGCAGGTGCTGCTCGCGCCGGTGGTTTCCGAAAAGGCAACCCTGGTAGCCGACAAGAATGAACAAGTCGTGTTCGAAGTGGCTCGCGATGCCAACAAGGCAGAAGTGAAGGCCGCCATCGAACTGCTGTTCAAGGTCGAGGTGCAGTCCGTTCAGATCCTGAACCAGAAGGGCAAGCAAAAGCGCTTTGGCCGCTTCATGGGCCGTCGCAACCACGTCAAGAAGGCATACGTGTCGCTGAAGCCGGGTCAGGAAATCAATTTTGAAGCGGAGGCCAAGTAATCATGGCACTCGTCAAGACCAAGCCGACTTCCCCGGGTCGTCGCTCGATGGTGAAGGTTGTCAACAAGGACCTTCACAAGGGCGCCCCGCACGCTCCGCTGCTGGAAAAGCAATTCCAGAAGTCGGGTCGTAACAACAATGGTCACATCACCACCCGTCATAAGGGCGGTGGTCATAAGCACCACTACCGCGTGGTCGACTTCAAGCGCAACGACAAGGACGGCATCGCCGCCAAGGTCGAGCGCCTGGAATACGATCCGAACCGCAGCGCAAACATCGCGCTGGTGCTGTTCGCCGACGGCGAGCGCCGCTACATCATCGCCACCAAGGGCATGGTAGCTGGCCAAGCCCTGATGAACGGCTCGGAAGCCCCGATCAAGGCCGGTAACAACCTGCCGATCCGCAACATCCCGGTTGGTACCACGATCAACAACGTGGAAATCCTGCCTGGCAAGGGCGCGCAAGTTGCCCGTGCCGCCGGTGGTTCCGCCGTGCTGCTGGCCCGTGAAGGCCTGTACGCTCAGGTGCGTCTGCGCTCCGGTGAAGTGCGTCGCGTGCATATCGAATGCCGCGCCACCATCGGTGAAGTGGGCAACGAAGAGCACAGCCTGCGTGTTATCGGCAAGGCCGGTGCAACGCGCTGGCGCGGTATTCGCCCGACCGTTCGCGGCGTGGTGATGAACCCGGTGGACCACCCGCATGGTGGTGGTGAAGGCAAGACTGCTGCTGGTCGCGATCCCGTGTCGCCGTGGGGTACCCCGGCCAAGGGTTACCGTACTCGCAGCAACAAGCGCACGGACAGCATGATCGTCCAGCGCCGCCACAAGCGCTAATCGGTAGGTAGGAGCTAAAGATATGACTCGTTCCGCAAAAAAGGGTCCGTTCTGCGACGACCACCTGCTGAAGAAGGTGGAAACGGCCGTAGCCGGCAAGGACAAGAAGCCCATCAAGACATGGTCGCGTCGTTCGACGATCATGCCTGACTTCATCGGCCTGACGATCGCCGTGCACAACGGCCGTCAACACGTGCCGGTGTACGTGACGGAAAACATGGTTGGCCACAAGCTCGGCGAATTTGCGATCACTCGCACGTTCAAGGGCCACGCGGCTGACAAGAAAGCGAAGAGGTAAGGTGCCATCATGGAAGTGAAAGCGATTCATCGCGGTGCCCGCATCTCCGCCCAGAAGACGCGTCTGGTCGCCGACCAGATTCGCGGTCTGCCGATCGAGCGCGCGCTCAACATCCTGGCCTTCAGCCCGAAAAAGGCTGCCGGGATCGTGAAGAAGGTGGTCGAATCGGCCATCGCCAACGCCGAGCACAACGAAGGCGCCGACATCGACGAACTGAAGGTCAAGGCCATCTTCGTCGACAAGGCAACCTCGCTCAAGCGCTTCACCGCACGGGCGAAGGGCCGCGGCAACCGCATCGAGAAACAAACCTGTCACATCACTGTGACGCTCGGCAACTAAGGAGTCACGATGGGACAGAAGATTCATCCGACTGGCTTCCGTCTGGCCGTCAGCCGTAACTGGGCTTCGCGTTGGTACGCCAACAACACGAAGTTCGCCGGCATGCTGAAAGAAGACATCGAAGTTCGCGAGTTTCTGAAGAAGAAGCTCAAGAACGCATCGGTTGGCCGCGTTGTTATCGAGCGCCCGGCCCGTAATGCACGTATCACCATTTACAGCTCGCGTCCGGGCGTGGTGATCGGCAAGAAGGGTGAGGACATCGAACTGCTGAAGGCCGAGCTGCAACGTCGCATGGGTGTGCCCGTGCACGTGAACATCGAGGAAATCCGCAAGCCGGAAACCGATGCGCAGCTGATCGCCGATTCGATCACGCAGCAGCTCGAGCGCCGCATCATGTTCCGTCGCGCCATGAAGCGTGCGATGCAGAACGCGATGCGTCTGGGTGCCCAAGGCATCAAGATCATGAGCTCGGGTCGTCTGAACGGTATCGAAATCGCACGTACCGAGTGGTACCGCGAAGGCCGTGTGCCCCTGCACACCCTGCGTGCCGACATCGACTACGGCTTCTCGGAAGCCGAAACCACCTACGGCATCATCGGTGTCAAGGTGTGGGTCTACAAGGGCGATCACCTGGGCCGCAACGATGCGCCGGTGGTGGAAGAGCCGCAAGAAGACCGTCGTCGTCGTCCGGGTCGCCCGGAAGGCCGCCGCCGTGAAGGCGAAGGCCGTCCGTCGGGTAACCGCCGCGGTGGTGCCGGTGCTGGTCGTCGTGCTGCGCCTGGCGCAGACGCGAAGAGTGGAGAATAACAATGCTGCAACCGAAGCGTAGGAAGTATCGCAAGGAGCAGAAGGGCCGCAACACGGGTAAGGCTACCCGTGGCAACGCCGTGTCTTTTGGCGAATTCGGCCTGAAGGCAATGGGCCGTGGCCGTCTGACCGCTCGTCAGATCGAGTCGGCACGTCGTGCGATGACCCGTCACATCAAGCGTGGCGGCCGCATCTGGATCCGGATTTTCCCGGACAAGCCGATTTCGAAGAAGCCTGCTGAAGTCCGTATGGGTAACGGTAAGGGCAATCCGGAATACTACGTGGCTGAAATTCAGCCGGGCAAGATGCTGTACGAAATGGATGGCGTGACCGAAGAGCTGGCACGTGAGGCCTTCCGCCTCGCGGCCGCCAAGCTGCCGATCGCCACGAATTTCGTGGTGCGTCAGGTCGGTACGTAAGGAGATTGGGATGAAAGCATCCGAACTGCGCGGCAAGGACGCCGCAGGCCTGAACCAGGAGCTCTCCGAGCTGCTGAAGGCCCAATTTAGCCTGCGCATGCAAAAGGCAACCCAACAGCTGCAGAACACCAGCCAGCTGAAGAAGGTTCGCCGCGACATCGCGCGTGTGCAAACCGTGCTGAACGAGAAGGCGAACGCGAAATGACTGAAGCTGCGAAGACTGAAGCGAAGCTTCGCCGGACCCTCGTGGGCCGTGTCGTGAGCGACAAGATGGACAAGACCGTCACGGTCCTGATCGAAAACCGCGTCAAGCATCCTCTGTACGGCAAGTACGTGCTGCGTTCCAAGAAGTACCACGCACACGACGAAGCCAACCAGTACAAGGAAGGCGATAAGGTTGAAATCCAGGAAACGCGTCCGCTGTCGCGGACCAAGTCCTGGGTGGTTTCCCGGCTGGTAGAAGCTGCGCGCGTCATCTAAGTACAACAGTACTAAGCTGACTTGCAAGTCCAGGATTGTGTTGCTATAATCCTGGACTTCCGCTTTATTGCGTCCGCCTTAGCAGTACCAACCGGGCAGGCCTGTAGAGCGAGCAAGGGCTTGTATCCAGTAGTTTCGGGTGCAAGCGCTACCGACTTCCAAGTTGATCAACCCAAGCGGTGCTGGCGCAATGCCTGGCTCCGACGGGACCAAGACTGACCGGCAGTCCTCAATTTTGAGGGTGTGGCGGATTAAGTTGGGAAGATAACACCATGATTCAGACAGAAAGCCGGCTCGAAGTGGCCGATAACACCGGTGCGCGTGAAGTGCTGTGCATCAAGGTACTGGGTGGGTCCAAGCGCCGCTACGCGAGCGTGGGCGACATCATCAAAGTGACCGTGAAGGACGCAGCGCCGCGCGGTCGCGTGAAGAAGGGCGACATCTACAACGCAGTCGTCGTGCGTACCGCCAAGGGCGTACGTCGCGCTGACGGTTCGCTCGTCAAGTTCGACGGCAATGCCGCCGTACTGCTGAACAACAAGCTCGAGCCGATCGGCACCCGTATCTTCGGGCCGGTGACTCGTGAACTCCGTACCGAGCGCTTCATGAAGATCGTGTCGCTCGCTCCGGAAGTGCTGTAAGGAGCCGCCATGAACAAGATTCGCAAAGGCGACGAAGTCATCGTGCTGACCGGCAAGGACAAGGGCAAGCGCGGTGTCGTCCAGGCAGTGCAAGGCGAGAAGCTCGTGGTTGAAGGCGTGAACGTTGCCAAGAAGCACGCTCGCCCGAACCCGATGCTGGGCACCACCGGTGGTGTGGTCGACAAGCTGATGCCGCTGCATATTTCCAACGTTGCGCTCGTGGATGCCAATGGCAAGCCGTCGCGTGTCGGTATCAAGGTCGAAGATGGCAAGCGCGTGCGCGTGCTGAAGACGACCGGTGCCGTCCTGGCCGCTTGATTCTGGGCACAGATAGGAGTTGAGCATGACAGCACGTCTGCAAGAGTTTTACAAAGAACAAGTTGTGCCGGCGCTGATGAAGCAGTTCGGCTACAAGTCGGTCATGGAAGTGCCGCGTTTCACCAAGATCACCCTGAACATGGGCCTGGGCGAAGCGATCAATGACAAGAAGGTCATTGAGCTGGCAGTTGGTGACCTGACCAAGATCGCCGGTCAGAAGCCCGTAGTGACGAAGGCCAAGAAGGCCATCGCTGGCTTCAAGATCCGTCAGGGCTACCCCATCGGTGCGATGGTGACCCTGCGCGGCGAGCGCATGTTCGAATTCCTCGATCGTTTCGTGACCGTGGCCCTGCCGCGCGTGCGTGACTTCCGTGGTGTGTCGGGCCGCTCGTTTGACGGTCGTGGCAACTACAACATCGGTGTGAAAGAGCAGATCATTTTCCCCGAAATCGAGTACGACAAGATCGACGCACTGCGTGGTCTGAACATCAGCATCACGACGACGGCTAAGAACGACGAGGAAGCCAAGGCTCTCCTGAACGCGTTCAAGTTCCCGTTCCGTAATTAAGGGGTAACCGTGGCTAAACTGGCTCTGATTGAACGTGAGAAGAAGCGCGCAAAGCTCGTGGCGAAGTACGCCGACAAGCGCGCAAACCTCAAGGCCATTATTGACGACCAAGAAAAGTCGGAAGAAGAGCGTTATCTGGCGCGTCTCGAGCTGCAAAAGCTCCCGCGCAACGCGAACCCGACTCGCCAGCGTAATCGCTGCGCGATCACCGGTCGTCCCCGCGGTACCTTCCGCAAGTTTGGCCTGGCGCGTAACAAGATCCGCGAAATCGCCTTCAAGGGCGAAATCCCGGGTCTGACGAAAGCCAGCTGGTAATTACGCACAGGCTACAGGAGAAACAGTATGAGCATGAGCGATCCTATCGCCGATATGCTGACGCGCATTCGCAACGCCCAAGGCGTGCAGAAGGCGTCGGTGGTCATGCCCTCGTCCAAACTGAAGGTTGCGATCGCCAAAGTCCTGAAGGACGAAGGCTATGTCGAAGACTTCTCGGTGCAGGAAGATGGCGGCAAGGCGCAACTGACCATTGGTCTGAAGTATTACGCCGGCCGTCCGGTGATCGAGCGCATCGAGCGCGTTTCGAAGCCCGGTCTGCGCGTGTACAAGGGCCGCAGCGACATCCCCCAAGTGATGAACGGCCTGGGTGTGGCAATCATCTCGACCCCCAAGGGTCTGATGACTGACCGCAAGGCACGTGCCACTGGCGTGGGCGGCGAAGTTCTCTGCTACGTCGCGTAAGGAGCAAACATGTCCCGTGTAGGTAAGGCTCCCATCGCGCTGCCGAAAGGCGCGGAAGTAAATGTGGCGGCTGGCGTGCTCTCCGTTAAGGGCCCGCTCGGTACGCTGTCCCAGCCGATTCACAGCCTGGTGAAGGTCAACGTTGCTGAAGGCAACCTGACGTTCGAGCCGGCTGACGAATCGCGTGAAGCTAACGCCCTGCAAGGCACCATGCGCGCCCTGGCGGCAAACATGGTCAAGGGCGTGACCACCGGTTTCGAGCGCAAGCTGAACCTGGTTGGCGTGGGTTACCGCGCTCAACTGCAAGGCTCCGCGCTGAAGCTCCAGCTTGGTTTCTCGCACGACGTGATTCACGAAATGCCGGAAGGCGTCAAGGCCGAAACGCCGACGCAGACGGAAATCGTGATCAAGGGTGCTGACAAGCAGAAAGTCGGTCAGGTTGCTGCGGAAGTCCGCGCGTACCGTCCGCCCGAGCCCTATAAGGGCAAGGGTGTTCGTTACAGCGACGAGCGCGTCATCCTGAAGGAAACCAAGAAGAAGTAAGGGGTCCAATGATGAACAAGAAAGACGCTCGTTTGCGCCGTGCACGTCAGACCCGCGCGAAAATCGCGGAACTGAAGATCAATCGTCTGACCGTGTTCCGTACGAATACGCACATTTACGCTCAGGTGTACTCGCCGTGCGGCACGCAAGTGCTGGCTTCGGCTTCGACCGCCGAGGCAGAAGTGCGCAAGGAACTGACTGGCAGCGGTGCTACCGTTGCAGCCGCCACCCTGGTGGGCAAGCGCGTTGCCGAAAAGGCAAAGGCAGCTGGCGTGGAAACCGTCGCGTTCGATCGCGGTGGCTTCCGCTTCCACGGCCGCGTGAAGGCCCTGGCTGATGCCGCGCGTGAAGCCGGCCTCAAGTTCTAAGCGCTCAGAGAGAGATACGTCATGGCAAAGATGCAAGCAAAAGTCCAACAGGACGAACGCGACGACGGCCTCCGCGAGAAGATGATCTCGGTCAACCGTGTCACCAAGGTGGTGAAGGGTGGCCGTATCCTCGGTTTCGCTGCGCTGACCGTGGTTGGTGACGGCGATGGCCGCATCGGCATGGGCAAGGGCAAGGCCAAGGAAGTTCCGGTGGCCGTGCAGAAGGCAATGGACGAAGCCCGTCGCAAGATGGTCAAGGTCGCCCTGAAGAACGGCACGCTGCAACACGAAGTCGTTGGTCGTCACGGCGCCGCCAAGGTGCTGATGATGCCCGCCAAGGAAGGTACCGGCGTGATCGCCGGCGGTCCGATGCGCGCGATCTTCGAAGTGATGGGTGTGACGAACGTTGTGACCAAGTCGCACGGTTCGACGAACCCGTACAACATGGTTCGCGCCACCCTCGATGGTCTGACCAAGATGAGCACGCCGGCAGAAATCGCTGCCAAGCGCGGCAAGTCGGTCGAAGACATCCTCGGCTAAGGTGAACGAAATGTCGCAGAAAACCGTAAAAGTGCAACTCGTGCGCAGCCTGATCGGCACGCGCGAGGATCATCGCGCCACCGTACGTGGCCTGGGCCTGCGTCGTCTGAACTCCGTTTCGGAGCTGCAGGACACGCCCGCCGTGCGCGGCATGATCAACAAGGTCTCGTACCTGGTGAAGGTTCTGGCCTGATCGGGACTTGGAGAGCAACATGCAACTGAACAACCTGAAACCGGCCGCCGGTTCGAAGCACGCCAAGCGTCGCGTCGGCCGCGGTATCGGCTCCGGCCTGGGCAAGACGGCTGGTCGCGGTCACAAGGGTCAGAAGTCGCGTTCGGGCGGCTTCCACAAGGTTGGCTTCGAAGGCGGTCAAATGCCGCTGTATCGTCGCCTGCCGAAGCGTGGTTTTACCTCGCTGACCAAGGCCTTCAATGCCGAAGTGACCCTGCGTGACATCGAACGCCTGGAAGCTGCTGAAGTGGACCTGCTGGTCCTGAAGCAAGCTGGCCTGGTGGGCGAGCTGGTCAAGAGCGCAAAGGTCATCAAGGCTGGCGAACTGTCCCGCAAGGTGACGATCAAGGGTCTGGGTGCCACCGCTGGTGCCAAGGCTGCGATCGAAGCCGCTGGCGGCCAGATCGCAGCGTAATTACGCAGTAGCATTCGCAGCATAGGCGAAGTCACAGTCGGAGCATCGTTTGGCCACGGCGAAACCCAATGCAAGCGCGCAGGCCAGGAACACGGCGAAGTACGGCGATCTCAAGCGCCGGCTGATGTTCCTGGTGCTGGCTTTGATCGTCTACCGCATCGGTGCACATATTCCGGTGCCGGGGATCGATCCGGACCAGCTTGCGAAGCTTTTCCAGAGTCAGTCGGGTGGCATCCTCGGGATGTTCAACCTGTTCTCAGGCGGTGCGCTGTCGCGCTTTACCGTCTTCGCGCTCGGCATCATGCCGTACATCTCGGCGTCGATCATCATGCAATTGCTGACGATCGTGCTGCCGCAGCTGGAGTCGTTGAAGAAGGAAGGGCAGGCAGGGCAACGTAAGATCACGCAGTACACGCGCTACGGCACCGTGGTTCTGGCCACGTTCCAGGCGCTGTCGATTGCGGTGGCCCTGGAGTCGCAGCCGGGTCTGGTCATCGACCCTGGCCTGATGTTCCGGGCTACGGCGGTGATCACGTTGGTGACGGGCACGATGTTCCTGATGTGGCTGGGTGAGCAGATCACCGAGCGTGGTCTGGGCAACGGCATCTCGATCATCATCTTCGGTGGTATCGCGGCGGGCTTGCCCAATGCGATCGGCGGACTGTTTGAACTTGTCCGTACGGGTTCCATGAGCATCATCGCGGCGATCCTGATCGTGGCGATCGTGGCTGGTGTGACCTACGCCGTGGTGTTTATCGAACGTGGCCAGCGCAAGATCCTGGTGAACTATGCCAAGCGTCAGGTCGGCAACAAGGTGTACGGCGGTCAGTCGTCGCACCTGCCGCTGAAGCTGAACATGGCAGGGGTGATTCCGCCGATCTTTGCATCGTCGATCATTCTGTTCCCGGCGACGATTGCGGGCTGGTTCACGTCTGACTCGACAGGCACGGTTGGCCGGGTGATCAAGGATCTGGCCGCCACGCTGTCGCCGGGTCAGCCGGTGTACATCCTGCTGTATGCGACTGCAATTGTATTTTTCTGCTTCTTCTATACGGCTCTGGTCTATAACAGCCGTGAAGTGGCAGACAACCTGAAGAAAAGTGGAGCCTTCATTCCGGGCATCCGTCCGGGCGAGCAAACGACGCGCTATATCGACAAGATCCTGGTGCGCCTGACGCTGGCTGGTGCGATTTACATCACACTGGTTTGCCTGTTGCCGGAATTCCTGGTGCTGCGCTGGAACGTTCCGTTCTATTTCGGCGGAACCTCGCTGCTGATCATCGTGGTCGTCACGATGGACTTCATGTCACAGGTACAGTCCTATGTCATGTCGCAGCAGTACGAGTCGCTGCTGAAGAAGGCGAATTTCAAGGGTAACCTGACCCTGCGTTAAGAAGTATGCGGGGTTGGGACGGGCACCAGGTATGGCAAAAGACGACGTCATCCAGATGCACATCCGGATTCTTCCGGGTGACAAGGTGACGGTTGAGCTGACTCCATATGATCTGTCACGCGCACGTATCGTCTTCAGGACGAGGTGACGCGAACTGGAATTGAAGGAAGAGGAAAATCATGAAAGTGCTGGCTTCTGTGAAGCGCATTTGCCGCAACTGCAAAATCATCAAGCGCAACGGTGTCGTGCGCGTGATCTGCTCGTCGGATCCCCGCCACAAGCAACGCCAAGGCTAATCGGAAAGAGGATTGACGAATGGCACGTATCGCAGGGGTTAACATCCCGAACCACAAGCACACCGAAATCGGCCTGACGGCTATTTATGGTGTCGGCCGCTCGCGCGCCCGCAAGATTTGCGAGGCTACCGGTGTACCGTTTGACAAGAAGGTCAAGGACCTGACCGACGCTGACCTGGAAAAGCTTCGTGACGAAGTGGGCAAGGTCACGGTTGAGGGTGACCTGCGTCGTGAAACCACGATGAACATCAAGCGTCTGATGGACCTTGGTTGCTATCGTGGCATGCGTCACCGCAAGGGTCTGCCGCTCCGCGGCCAGCGTACCCGCACCAATGCACGTACCCGTAAGGGTCCGCGCAAGGCCGGCGTGGCACTGAAGAAGTAATGCCGAAGGCAGAGGAATAGACGAATGGCAAAAGGTCCGAATAACGCCGCCCAACGCGCGCGTAAGAAGGTCAAGAAGAACGTTGCCGACGGCATTGCGCACGTCCACGCTTCGTTCAACAACACCATCATCACCATCACCGATCGCCAGGGTAACGCCCTGTCGTGGGCAACCGCCGGTGGCCAGGGCTTCAAGGGTTCGCGTAAGTCGACCCCGTTTGCAGCTCAGGTCGCTGCCGAGAACGCCGGCCGCGTTGCGCAAGACCAGGGTATCAAGAACCTGGAAGTGCGCATCAAGGGCCCGGGCCCGGGTCGCGAATCGGCTGTCCGTGCGCTGAACGCGCTGGGCATCAAGATCGCCATCATCGAAGATGTGACGCCGGTGCCGCACAACGGCTGCCGTCCGCCGAAGCGCCGCCGTATCTAAGCGCCCGGCTTTCCGGGGACCTAGCAGGGGTTAAACCCTGTGTCTCCGGACTGTGGTAGTATCCCGCGTTGGCCTGCTGCAATTTTTTGCGGCGGGCTTTCGTTTTGCGTCCGCGCTTTGAGATCGTTATCTCGGTGAGGACGATAGTCATGCTTTTGCGTTGCCTCCGCGTGGCCCAGGCCATGGCGGATGAAGAACCATAAGCCCACCGTCCGTCACAGTTGGTGACGGACTCGCGGCGCGTCTTGACGGCGTCGTGATCGATCAAAGGAAGATAAAGTGGCACGTTATACCGGCCCGAAGGCCAAACTTTCCCGCCGCGAAGGCACCGATCTGTTCCTGAAGAGCGCTCGTCGCTCGCTGGCCGACAAGTGCAAGCTGGACAGCAAGCCTGGTCAGCACGGCCGCACCTCCGGCGCTCGTACGTCCGACTACGGCAACCAACTGCGCGAAAAGCAGAAGGTCAAGCGCATTTACGGCGTGCTGGAGCGTCAATTCCGCCGTTACTTCGCTGAAGCCGACCGCCGCAAGGGCAACACCGGTGAAAAGCTGCTGCAACTGCTGGAATCGCGCCTGGACAACGTCGTCTACCGCATGGGCTTTGGCTCGACCCGCGCTGAAGCGCGTCAGCTGGTTTCGCACAAGGCAATTCTGGTGAACGGTCAGGCCCTGAACGTTCCTTCGGCTCAAGTGAAGGCTGGCGACATCGTGTCGATCCGCGAGCAGTCGAAGAAGCAGGTCCGTATCGCCGAGGCCCTGTCGCTGGCCGAGCAGTCGGGCTTCCCGACCTGGGTGAGCGTCGATTCGAAGAAATTCGAAGGCACGTTCAAGCAGGCTCCGGATCGCGCCGATATCTCTGGCGACATCAACGAAAGCCTGATCGTCGAACTGTATTCGCGTTAATCGCGAACCGACAGTCGAACGGTTCAGCGCTTGCCTGATTCGAAGGCTTCGCTTTCAGCCCGGCGCGCCACGTGGCGCGCCGGGCTTATTGCCCATCGTACGATGGGTTTTCAGGTTCCAAACGTCAGCCTTATCGGTGTAACGAGCCGAGGGTATTGAAAAGGACAACCTAATGCAAACAGCACTCCTCAAGCCAAAAATCATCGCCGTCGAACCGCTGGGCGACCACCACGCCAAAGTCGTGATGGAGCCATTTGAGCGCGGTTATGGCCATACGCTTGGCAACGCGCTGCGTCGCGTCCTGCTGTCGTCGATGGTCGGCTACGCGCCGACGGAAGTCACGATCGCTGGGGTCGTCCACGAGTATTCCACCATCGATGGCGTGCAAGAAGACGTCGTCAACCTGCTCCTCAACCTGAAGGGCGTGGTGTTCAAGCTGCACAACCGCGACGAAGTCACGGTGTCGCTGCGCAAGGATGGCGAAGGCGTGGTCACGGCTGCCGATATCGAGCTGCCGCACGACGTCGAGATCATCAATCCGGGTCACGTCATTGCACACCTGTCCGCAGGTGGCAAGCTGGACATGCAGATCAAGGTCGAGCAAGGCCGTGGTTATGTTCCGGGTAACGTGCGCAAGTTTGGCGACGAAGCGGGCAAGGTTATCGGCCGTATCGTGCTGGACGCCTCGTTCTCGCCGGTGCGCCGCGTTTCGTACGCCGTGGAATCGGCTCGTGTGGAACAGCGTACCGACCTGGACAAGCTGGTGATGAACATCGAAACCGACGGCGTGATCTCGCCCGAGGAAGCGATTCGCCAGTCGGCCCGCATCCTGGTTGACCAGCTGTCGGTGTTCGCCGCGCTGGAAGGCACGGAGTCGGCTGCCGAGGCTGCTTCGAGCCGCGCTCCGCAGATCGATCCGATCCTGCTGCGCCCGGTGGACGACCTCGAACTGACGGTGCGTTCGGCCAACTGCCTGAAGGCCGAAAACATCTACTACATCGGCGACCTGATCCAGCGTACCGAGAACGAACTGCTCAAGACCCCGAACCTGGGTCGCAAGTCGCTCAACGAGATCAAGGAAGTCCTGGCTTCGCGTGGTCTGACGCTCGGCATGAAGCTCGAGAACTGGCCGCCCGCAGGTCTGGAGAAGTAATTGGCTGGGTGGGGCCGTCGCAAGACGATCCCACCCGTCGTAGCGCCCCAGGCAATTCGCCTGTGGCACCGTAGCACTACCGGCCCGCGCCCAAGCCCGCATCGAGCAGGCGACAAGCGATAGAAGAGCTGGTCAAACACTGTAATCGAAAGGAATCATCATGCGTCACCGTCATGGTTTGCGGAAACTGAACCGCACCT
This sequence comes from Cupriavidus pauculus, assembly GCF_022179805.1. Lineage (GTDB taxonomy): Bacteria > Pseudomonadota > Gammaproteobacteria > Burkholderiales > Burkholderiaceae > Cupriavidus > Cupriavidus pauculus_E. Next base: position 43,253 of record NZ_BPUO01000011.1, read on the forward strand.
CGTCGCACCGTCTCGCGATGCTGCGCAACATGTCCAACTCGCTGTTCCAGCACGAGCTGATCAAGACCACCGTGCCCAAGGCCAAGGAACTGCGCAAGGTTGTCGAGCCGCTCATCACGCTGGCCAAGAAGGACACCGTTGCCAACCGTCGTCTGGCTTTCGCCCGTCTGCGCGACCGCGACATGGTCACCAAGCTGTTCACCGAACTGGGCCCGCGCTACGCCACCCGTCCGGGCGGCTACACCCGTATCCTGAAGTTCGGTTTCCGTCAGGGCGACAACGCGCCGATGGCGCTGGTCGAACTCGTGGATCGTCCGGAAATCACCGAAGCCCCGGCAGAAGAAGCTGCGGAATAAGTGAGAGCCGGCCCGTCGTCACTGACGGGTTATCGGTCACAGCACTACAATCGAGCCAGGCTTATGCCTGGCTCTTTTGTTTTGTGCCTCAATCCAGCCATGACTGTTTCAGATCCTGCTCAACGAGCGACCCCGACGGACCCCGCCGATCCGGTCTGGATCGCGATGACCAACCTGCCTGACGAGGCTTCGGCCGCCCGCGTGGCCCGCGCCGTGCTCGAGGCGCGCGTGGTGGCATGTGTGAACCGGCTCGCGCCCTGCCAGTCGGAGTACTGGTGGCAAGGGAAGCTGGAGCAGGCGCAGGAGTGGCCTCTGCTGATGAAGACCACGCAGCGCCAGTATGCGGCGCTCCAGGCCGTCATCAGCGCAGAGCATCCGTACGACGTGCCGGAGCTCGTGGCATGGCCTCTGGCGGCGGGATTGCCGGCCTATCTGGGCTGGGTTCGTGAAGAAGCGGCCGGGACAGCCAACAGACCTTGAACAGGGCTTGGACAGGTCTTGAACTAGAACAAGTATCGGAACGACTTATGGGAATGACGGGGATCGGTGCGAATGGTGGGCGTCGCAATGACGCCACAACCGGCTTTTTTCGTTGGTGCGATGTGCGGCATATCGTCGCATTCGCCCTGACCCTTCTCGTCTGCCTCGTTTCCTGGTCGGGTGCTCACGCGGCGACCGATGACGATTTCCTGCCGCCGGAGCAAGCGTTCAAGTTTGCGGCCCGACAGCTCGACCCAAAGACCATCGAGGTGCGCTTCGACGTCGCGGACGGTTACTACCTGTACCGCGAGCGCTTTGCCTTTGCTGCGCAACCGGCCGGGGTGAAACTTGGACCGCCCGCCATGCCGCAGGGCAAGGTGCATTTCGATGAGACCTTCGGCAAGGACATGGAAACCTACCGCGGCGCGGTGATCGTCAAGGTGCCGGTCGAGCAGGCGCCGGAAGATGGTCGCTGGACGCTGACCGTGACCTCGCAAGGCTGCGCTGACAAGGGCCTGTGCTACCCGCCGATGGAGAGCGTGTACAAGGTGGGCGGCTCGATGCTGGGCAACCTGTTTGCCGACCGCAATGCGGCGCCGCGCTCCAGCCCCGCTACGCCGCAGCAGAATGTGCCATCGGCCGAAGCGCCGGCGGGCGAATCGCCCAGGACTCCCGCGTTGCGCGGTCCCCAGATCGACGAAAACGACCGCATCGCGGGCGCGCTGGCCAGCCGCAATCTGGCGCTGATCGCCGGTCTGTTCTTTGGGCTGGGGCTGCTGCTGACGTTCACGCCGTGCGTGTTACCGATGGTGCCGATCCTGTCGTCGATCGTGGTCGGCGAGCACGTCACGCGAGGGCGGGCGCTCATCGTATCGCTGGCCTACGTGCTCGGCATGGCCGTGGTCTACACCGCTGTGGGTGTGGCGGCTGGGCTGGCGGGCGAAGGTCTTTCGGCGGCGCTCCAGACGCCCTGGGTGCTCGGCGTGTTTGCCCTGCTGATGATCGCGTTGTCGCTGTCGATGTTCGGTGTTTATGAACTGCAGTTGCCGCAACGCTGGCAGAACCGTTTGACCGAGTCGTCCAATCGCCGGCAGGGTGGCCAGATCGTCGGCGCGGCAGCCATGGGCGCGATATCGACGCTGATCGTGGGGCCTTGCGTAACGGCCCCGCTGGCCGGTGCGCTGGCCTATATCGCCCAGACTGGGGACGCGTTGACCGGTGGCGCAGCGCTGCTGGCGATGGCGCTAGGCATGGGCGTGCCGCTGGTTCTGGTGGGCGTGGGTGCGGGCAACTTGCTGCCGCGCGCCGGCAAGTGGATGGAGGCGACCAAGCGCTTCTTCGGCTTCCTGCTGCTGGGTGTGGCGATCTGGATGGTGACGCCGGTGCTGCCCGCCTGGGTGGTCATGCTGGCGTGGGCGGCATTGCTGATCGTTGCATCGGTGTACCTGGGCGCGTTCGATGCGCTGGGCCCCGATCCGCGCGGGTTGCTGCGTCTGGGCAAGGGCCTTGGCCTGCTGGCGGCGCTGGCCGGTGCGATCCAGATCGTCGGCGTGGCATCGGGTGGTCGCGATCCACTGCAGCCGTTGTCGCACCTGAGCGGCCCGACAGCTCTCTCGGGCGTCTCGGCGGCAAAGGAAGGCGTCCGGTTCGAACGCGTACGAAGCGTGGCCGAACTCGACGCACGTATCGCGCAGGCCGCCGCAGCTGGCCGGCCGGTGCTGCTCGATTTCTACGCGGACTGGTGTGTCAGCTGCAAGGAAATGGAAAAGCTGACGTTCCCCGATGCCAAGGTGCGGGCACGACTGGCCAACGTGGTGCTGCTGCAGGCGGATGTCACCGCAAACAATGCTGACGACAAGGCATTGCTGAAGCGTTTCGGATTGTTCGGTCCGCCGGGAATCATCCTGTTCGGGCCCGATGGCCGTGAGCGCCCGGTGCGAGTGATTGGCTACCAGTCGGCAAACCGTTTCCTGGATAGCCTGGAGCGCGCGTTCGGCAAGGCTCCTCAGACCTGACGAAGCCGGCGGCGACGCAGCCTATTTGTCCAGCCAGCGTCCAAGCACCCAGATACCTGCGATGGTGGCCACCACGCCGCCCATGAGCCCGATCGACCACCAGAACCCGTTTGGATCCTGCAGCCACGGCATGCGCGCGAAGTTCATGCCGAACACGCCCGTGATCAACGTCAGCGGCATGAACAATGCCGTGATGATAGTCAGTGCTCGCATCGTGCGATTCGTACGGTGCGCGACCGCCGAGAAGTGGATCTGCACCGCCGATTCGATCGAATCTTCCAGGCGCCGCGCGTGTGCCAGCACGCGCAGGATGTGTTCCATCAGATCCGTCAGCCGCACGAGCAGGACTTCGTCGCGATTGGCGGCGCTGGCATCCGCGTCGCCAGTGCTGTAGCGGTTGTCCAGCAGGCTGTCGCGGAATTCCTGCAGCGCGTCGCGTTGCTCCTCGCTCAGGTTTTCCAGCCGGCGTAGCTGGATGCGCGCATCGAGCAGCCCTTCCCAACTCGAAAAACTCTGCCGTGCACTCAGCAGTGCCCGCTGCCAGCGATCGAGCTGGCGGGTCAGCGGCGTCCGCAGGTCGAGGTAGCGGTCGACCATGGCGTTCAGCAACCGCAGCATCAGGTCTTCCGGGCGAGTGGGCGGCCGCACGCCATGCAGCAGCGACGCGCTGCCGTTGGTGCGCCCCGTGGACGGCGGAGGTGCGCCGCAGGTGTCCAGCAGTCGCTGCCGCACCTGATCGACGGTGCGCGACGGTGACGGACGAACCGTGACCAGCACATTGTCGAATACGAAGAACGTAACCGGTTGGGTGTCGATCCGTGCCAGCGCCGGCAGGAAGCCAGCGGGATACTTGCGCGCTGCCTTGCGTGGGCCCGGCATCGGTGGCGTTCCCGCTGCCGGTGCAGACGAAGCCGGGGCGGTGCCGGGTGCGCCCGCTTCGGCGGGTGCGGCGTCGGCCTCGGCGAACTGCCGGCTGGTCTCGAAGGTCAGCTTGCGGAAGATGACCATGTCGTACGCATTGGTCGTGTCGAAGAACGACGGATGCGCTGGATTGGTGGCATCGGCCAGATGCAGGTCGAGAATCGGCGAGCCGGTCAACGCCATCAGACCGTCACGCCACGCGCCGGGTGCGGGCGCGACCTCGTCGGTGGCGAAGTCGGCCCAGACAAAGCGCGCCGCGGCGTTGCCGGAAAGGAAGTCCTGCGCCGCGTCGAGTGTCGCGAGCGGATGGACCTGGCTGGCCGAGAAACCGAGCAGCTGCATGCGGCGGTGTCAGCCGGTCAGGCGGAAGCCCTAAGCAGCCGCGCGGCGTCGCGCGCGAAATAGGTGAGGATGCCGTCGGCACCCGCGCGGCGGAACGCCAGCAGCGACTCCATCATGACCTTGTCGTGGTCCAGCCAGCCGTTTTGCGCAGCGGCCTTCAGCATCGCGTATTCGCCGCTTACCTGATAGACATAGGTCGGGTAGTGGAACTCGTCCTTCACGCGGCGCACGATGTCCAGGTACGGCATGCCGGGCTTCACCATCACCATGTCGGCGCCTTCGATGATGTCCTGGGCCACCTCGCGCAGGGCTTCGTCGGTGTTGGCCGGGTCCATCTGGTAGGTCATCTTATTGCTCTTGCCCAGATTGGCTGCCGAGCCGACCGCGTCGCGGAACGGGCCGTAGAAGGCCGATGCGTACTTGGCCGAGTACGCCATGATGCGCGTATGGATGTGGCCGGCGTCTTCCAGCGCGGCACGGACGGCGCCAATGCGGCCATCCATCATGTCGGAGGGGGCGACGATATCCACGCCGGCCTCGGCCTGCACCAGCGCCTGCTTGACCAGCATCTCGACGGTGATGTCGTTGATCACGTAGCCGTTGTCGTCCAGCACGCCGTCCTGGCCGTGGCTCGTGTAGGGATCGAGCGCCACGTCGGTGAGTACGCCCAGTTCCGGAAAGCGGTCCTTCAGCGCCCGCACGGCGCGCGGCACCAGGCCTTCGGCACGCGTGGCCTCGACGCCATCGGGCGTCTTCAGCGACGGGTCGATGACCGGGAACAGCGCGATGACCGGGATGCCCAGCTTCACGCAGTCTTCGGCCACCGCCATCAGCAGGTCCACCGACACACGTTCCACGCCAGGCATCGACGCCACGGCTTCGCGCTGGTTCTGGCCTTCCAGGATGAACACCGGATAGATCAGGTTATCGGGCGACAGGCGGTTCTCGCGCATCATGCGGCGCGAGAAGTCATCGCGACGCATGCGGCGGGGACGGTACTCGGGAAACGTGGACATGGCGAAATCGGGGGAGAAAGTCGTGAACGGATGCGCGGCGCAGGTCACTGGCGGTGCATTGAAACGGCCTGCCGGGCAATGACGAAAGCGATGCGCCAAAAGAAGAAAGAACTTTTGTGCGTGCCCGCTATCATACTCGCGGACACCTTGTGTTGCTTCGCGCAGCGCGGTGTCCCCCGCTACTCCTCCCTGAGCGGGTACCCGCCCTGAACCGGTGGGAAAGTTTGTCCCCGTTGCTTGCAACGGGGCTTTTTTTTGTCCGGTCGGAACAGGGGGCGATGCGCGGTCAGCCTTGGGTCGAAGCGGGGCCTTGAGGGGCCTCGGGGGCTGCGGGCGGCTGGGCTTCCGGCAGCGCAAGCCATCCGGCCACCACGCGCTGGGCTTCCTCGATGCCGCGGCGCTTCAGGCTGGAGAACAGCTGGGCGGTCATCGGCGGCGGATTGTCCAGCTGCTCGGCGTAGTCGGCCAGCATCTGCTTTGTTTCGCGCAGTGCCTTGGCGTTGTCGCTGTTGGTCAGCTTGTCGGCCTTGGTCAGCAACACGTGGATCGGCTTGCCCGTGGGCAGGAACCACTCAACCATCTGGCAATCGAGGTCGGTAAATGGCCGGCGGGCGTCCATCATCAGGATCAGCCCGGCCAGTTGGGCCCGGCTCTGCACATAGTCGGACAGCAGGCCCTGCCAGTGGTACTTGGCGCTGCCCGAGACCTCGGCGTAGCCATAGCCGGGCAGGTCCACCAGGAACGCGAGCGGATCGGTGGCCTTGACCGGCGCCACCGTGAAGTAGTTGATATGCTGCGTGCGTCCCGGGGTGCGGGACGAAAACGCCAGCCGCTTCTGGTTGCACAACGTGTTGATGGCCGTTGACTTGCCGGCATTGGAGCGACCGGCGAATGCCACCTCCGGCACTGCCGTGGTGGGCAGGTCTCGCAGATGGTTGACGGTATCGAAGAAACGGGCCTGATGTAGAAGAGACATGCGCAAATGCGGTAGGGCGGGCGGACGAAGGGGCACTGGCGAGCGTGCCAGTGCAGACGTCGCCACAGAGAATGACCTAAGTCAATCCGGAAAGCGATTTATTGTACAATAACCCGGTTTACGGTCTCCTGTGCGGGTGACGTGTGGCATCCTTGCCGGATGTCATCAGCGAAGTCTGAAATCGGATCCGGGTTATTGTCCCCGATCAAGAATCAGTCGACGCGCATACCCGTTACCCGTTCTGCGACAAGGCGTTCCTCACCGCTGGGCAGGGCAAGAAAGGCGACCGGCATGCATACGGTGTTCATAACAAATCTGACAAGGTGTAAGGATGAACCGCATTGCGAAACTTTTGGGTGTCATGGCACTGGCTGTTCCGCTGGGCGCAATGACAGGGTTGGCATCTGCCGCAGAGCAGGCCCCCGCCAAGGCTGATCCCGCCCGGGGCGAGACGCTATACACGCAAGGTGTCCCCGATCGCAATGTTCCAGCATGCTTCTCCTGCCATGGTACCGCCGGCAACAGCACGGCCGCCGTCAATCCCAAACTGGCGGGCCAGCAGGGCGAATATACGCACAAGCAGCTGGCGGACTTCAAGGCCAAGGCACGCGAAAACCCCATCATGTCCCTGTATGCCCAGGCGCTGAGCGACCAGGACATGAAGGACATTGGCGCGTACCTGGCCAAGCAGCAGCTCAAGCCCGCCACGGCCAAGAACAAGAATACGATCGAGGAAGGTCAGAAGATCTACCGCGGGGGCATTGCCGCCAAAGGCGTGCCGGCGTGCGCCGGTTGCCACGGGCCTACCGGCGCCGGCATCCCGGCCCAGTATCCGCGTATTGGAGGCCAGTATTCCGAGTACACCGAAGCGCAACTGGTGGCATTCCGCCAGGGCACCCGAAAGAACAATTCGGTCATGAGCACGATTACCGCCAGGATGTCGGATAACGAGATCAAGGCGGTGGCGGATTACGTCGCCGGCGTCCGCTAAGTCGTATCGCAGCACGCGTGTCCGGGGATTCCCGCAGGGGATGAACTGGGCGTGCGGGCAACAATCGAAGAGGGTGGCCTGCTTGCCAAAGCATGTCCACCCTTTTTCATTTTCGGCGCCACCACTTCGCGTCACATCGGCGCGTAACACTGGCGCCACAGATAAATAGCGCCAAACAGGCTTCCCAGGCTTTACCGCACATGTCGACCCCTTCCACTTCAGGGCTGCACCTGAAGACCCAACACCGCGTGCTGCGCGATGCCGTCGAGCTGCTGTCCTCGATGCGGTTCGCCATTACGCTGCTGACGGTGATTGCCATCGCCAGCATCATCGGCACGGTGCTCAAACAGAACGAACCGTATCCGAACTATGTGAACCAGTTCGGACCATTCTGGGCGGACCTGTTCCACACGCTGTCGCTGCAGAAGGTGTACAGCTCGTGGTGGTTCCTGGTGATCCTGGCGTTCCTGGTCATCTCCACCTCGCTGTGTATTGCGCGCAACGGTCCGAAGATGATCGTCGACATGCGGTCGTGGAAAGACCACGTTCGCGAACGCAGCCTGCGTGCGTTCCATCATCGCGGGGAATACGACGCGCCACGCGGCCGAGCCGATGCCGTGGCGCGGCTTGGCGCGCTGCTGCGCAACCGTGGATTCCGCGTGAAGCCGGTGGAGCACGACGGCGCCACGCTGCTGGCAGCCAAGGCCGGCGCGGCCAACAAGCTGGGCTACATCCTGGCGCACACGGCCATCGTGGTGATCTGCATCGGCGGGTTGCTGGACGGCGACATGCTGATCCGCGCGCAGATGTGGTTTGGCGGCAAGTCGCCCATTTCGGGCAATGCCATCATCAGCGAGATTCCTGCCAAGCACCGGTTGTCGGCTTCCAATCCCGGGTTCCGGGGCAACGCGTTCGTGCCGGAAGGCGCCACCGTGTCGACGGCGATCCTGAACATTGCCGATGGTGCGCTGGTGCAGGACCTGCCGTTCACCATCACGCTCAAGAAGTTCACCGTCGACTACTACTCCACGGGCATGCCCAAGCTGTTCGCGTCGGATGTGGTGGTGACCGACCGTGCCACGGGCAAGAAGACCGAGGCGACCATCAAGGTCAACGAGCCACTGATTGTCGATGGCGTGGCCATCTATCAGTCGAGTTTCGAGGACGGCGGTTCGCGACTGAAGTTCGTCGGGTATCCGATGACGGGCGCCAGGCACGACACGTTTACGCTTGCCGGCACGGTGGGCGGCAACGTGCAACTGGCCGGCACGGGCACCGCCGCCGACCAGGACAGCCTGACGGTGGAGTTCAGCGACTTCCGGCAGATCAACGTCGAGACCGTGACCGATGCATCGGGCAAGGCCGATGCGCGTGGCGTGGCGCGCAAGTCGTCGCTGGGCGCGCTGGAGCAGCACCTGGGCGCAGCAGCCACTCTCGACAAGGAAAAGAACCTACGCAACGTGGGCCCGTCGGTGCAGTACAAGCTGCGCGACCGCACCGGCCAGGCGCGCGAGTTCAACAACTACATGCTGCCGGTTCAGCTCGAAGGCCAGACCGTGTTCCTGGCCGGCATGCGCGATTCGCCGAGCGAACAGTTCCGCTACTTGCGCATTCCCGCCGACGATCAGCTTAGCGTGGCCGACTGGATGCGCCTGCGCGGCGCGTTGCAGAACAGTGCGCTGCGGGGCGAGGCCGCGCGCCGATTCGCCGACGTGTCGATGCCTGGCGCCGACAAGGAAGCCTTGCGCAAGCAACTGGCCGAGAGCGCGCTGCGCGCCATGGATCTTTTTGCCGGCGTCACCCGCTCGGCGCCCGATGCGCCGCCCGGCGGCTTCACCGCGATTGCCGCCTTCCTCGAGAAATCGGTGCCACAGGGCGAACAGCAGAAAGCAGCCGATGTCCTGCTGAAGATTCTTAATGGCTCGATGTGGGAACTGTGGCAACTGGCACGTGAGCAGGACAAGCTGCCGGTCATCCCCAACGACGCGAAGAGCGGCCAGTTCCTGCAGCAGGCGATCAATGCCCTGTCAGACAGTTTCTTCTACTCGGCACCCGTATTCCTGCAGCTCGACGACTTCCAGGAGGTCAAGGCGAGCGTGTTCCAGATGACCCGTGCGCCGGGCAAGAACATCGTGTATCTTGGCTGCCTGCTGCTGGTACTTGGCGTCTTTTCGATGTTCTATATCCGCGAGCGCCGCGTCTGGATCTGGGTCAAGGACAGGCAGCCCGACGACGCAGGAAACTCGGCGGGCAGTCACGTGCTGATGGCCATGTCCACACAGCGCCGCACGATGGACTTCGAGAAGGAATTTGTCACATTGCGCGACGATGTGGGTCGAGCGGTAGGCGCGAATGTGACGGCGGTGCCAGCCGACGCGCCGGCGTCGATGTCGCACACGGCACCGCGATCCGACGCATCAGGGTCCGATGATAAGCAGGGGCCGTCGCTATAGTAGAAAGAGAGCTTGCCGGCGGCCCGGCGCGCCATGCCCGGACCGCCGCGTCACATTGACACAGCAGACATAACAGGTGTTGCACACCGCAAGAGCAGGAATGCCATGTCCTCCAATCTCCATCACGCCAACCCCGGACTGACGCCGCGGCCATCCGCCCAGGCCAACGACATCCCCCATGACGCGACCGCGCTGGATGCCGACTATCTGGAGCCTTCGTTCCTGCGCAGGCTGACCTGGGTCGACTGGGCCTTTGCCTTGCTGCTGGTACTGGGCGCGGGGTTTGCACTGGCCCGGTACGGGCACTGGATGAACGTGTACGACAAGGCTGTGCTGATCGGCGCCGTGCCGACGTTCGCACTGCTTGGCTGGCACTGGAAAGCGGTGCGGCCGCTGATGCTGGGCATCGCGGTACTGTCGCTGTTTGCCATCCAGCTGTACCAGGGCAGCCTGGCGCGGGCCGAGCAGGCGTTCTTCCTCAAGTACTTCCTGTCGAGCCAGTCGGCCATCCTGTGGATGAGCGCGCTGGTGTTCCTGTCGACACTGTTCTACTGGGTGGGGTTTGCCGCGAGGTCGGACACGGGCTCCAGCATTGGCAGCAAGATGTGCTGGGCAGCCGTGGTGCTGGGTTTCACGGGCCTGATGGTGCGCTGGTACGAGTCGTATCTGATCGGTGCCGACATCGGCCACATTCCTATCTCGAACCTGTACGAGGTCTTCGTCCTCTTCACGCTGATCACGTCATTGTTTTACCTGTACTACGAACGCCGCTACGCCACGCGCGCGCTGGGGCCGTTTGTGATGCTGGTGGTGTCCGCGGCCGTGGGCTTCCTGCTGTGGTACACGGTCAGCCGCAATGCGCAGGAAATCCAGCCGCTGGTGCCGGCGCTGCAAAGCTGGTGGATGAAGATCCACGTCCCGGCCAACTTCATTGGCTATGGCACGTTCGCGCTGGCGGCGATGGTGTCGGTGGCGTACCTGCTCAAGCAGCGCGGCATCCTGGCGGAACGCCTGCCGTCGCTGGAGTTGCTGGATGACGTGATGTACAAGGCGATCGCGGTGGGCTTTGCGTTCTTCACGATCGCAACCATCCTGGGCGCGCTGTGGGCCGCCGAGGCATGGGGTGGCTACTGGAGCTGGGACCCGAAGGAAACCTGGGCGCTGATCGTCTGGCTCAACTACGCCGCATGGCTGCACATGCGCCTGATGAAGGGGCTGCGCGGCACGGTAGCGGCCTGGTGGGCGCTGGTCGGCCTGCTGGTCACCACCTTCGCTTTCCTGGGGGTGAACATGTTCCTGTCGGGCTTGCACAGCTACGGCGAACTCTGATTCGCGACGGCTCCGGCCACGCGGAATACCAAAAAGCCTGTCTTCGCGACAGGCTTTTTGCATTGGACGCACTGCGAGACGGCGTTACAGATATACGAGCGAAATCGTTGCCAGGCCATCGAGCGCGATGCCCTCGGCGACGGGTGCCATCGCCTGGCTGGTAAGCAGCGTGGGTAGCACGGCAAGCGGAACCACCACGGTGGTGAAGGCCGTGGGTGCAGTACCGGCTGCCGACCATGACAGCAGGTATCCGTTGCGCGCGGAGACCTCGGGACTGCTTGTGTTCATCTGCAACCAGATGCCGCTGCGCGTGAGCTCGATGGTCTGGACGCCATTGCCATCGGCTACCACGTCGCCGGCGCCGCGCTGGATCTGGAAGGCGCCTATCGGGCGGCCGCGTGCCTCGCCCAGGCCGAACCAGGTCTGCGCGCTCATCGCATCGTCGCCCTCGGTGCCAGCCCGGTTGTCCTGGAATTCCAGCGCCGTCACTGCTGGACCATCGCATTGAATGACAGCCTGGAAGGGCATGGCGTGAAGCGTGGTCAATGCATCCCGGCCGAGCGAATTGGCGGGGATGGTGCCGAAGTCGATGGCGTCTTGAGAGAGCGCGATCGTGCAGGCACTCGGACGAATCTGACCGCCAATACGCATGTCCGCCGACTCGGCGGCGTGCAGGCCGGTCGCACCGCCCAGCGTCGTGGCGAAGACAAGGACGGTGACAATGGCGGTGGCAATGGCGGTGGCAAGACGTGCACCGACGCGTATGTCCAGGTTTTCGGTTGCGGAGGATTCCATCGTCGTGCCCTTCCTTGTGCTGTCTTCAGTCCGTCTGACCAAAATTCGGAAGTTTCTGGTTATTCGGCGCGCTTGCTCATCGCTGTTCCATGGCTATTGCTCAAAAGACGCGCCGTTTCTAGCCAGGCTACGTAGCAGTGGTGTCTATGGACATAGCCGATGCACTAAAAGGCACTTATCTTGAGGGGATGCCACTTTTTTTGCACTCAATCGGAATAAAGGCGTCACATCAGGTGTTTACTGAGGGTGAACGGCGCCGACTGTCGGCCCGCCCCCGGAGAAGGAGACCTGAAGATGAATACTCGTCACACTGCTGTATCCGCACTTCGTCCGTTTGCACTGGCCGTCGGCGCCGCCGCCGTGCTGCTGGCCGGCTGTTCCAGCATGGGAATGGGTTCGGGGGGCGGTGAGATGCCGCCGACGGTGAAGGTGACCAATGGCGTGTTGACCGATCCGCAGGGCTTGACGCTCTACACGTTCGATCGCGATCCCGCCAATGGCGGAAAGAGCGTCTGCAATGGCATGTGCGCCACCAACTGGCCGCCGTTGCTGGCCGAGCCGGGCAAGTCCGCCTCTGGGAGCTTCTCGGTGATCACGCGTGACGATGGTGCGCGCCAGTACGCCTACAAGGGCATGCCGCTGTACCGCTTTGCCAAGGACGCCAAGCCCGGCGACCGCACGGGTGACAACCTCAACAACGTCTGGCACGTGGCCAAGCCCTGATCACCCACTGAGCTGATCGCAGCCATTCCGGTATGGACGGATTCGAGCGCCAGCTGGTGGCGCTGGCGCCGCGGCTGCGGCGCCATGCGCGTGGCCTGACTGGCGACACCGCGCTGGCCGACGACCTGGTGCAGGACACGCTGGAGCGTGCCCTGCGCTACCGCTGGCGGTTCCGTCTTCGCCCCGGTGCGCTGTGGGGCGACAGCGCGGACGGCCTGTTGCCGTGGTTGCTGACGCTGATGCATCGGTTGCGCCTGAATGGGCTGCGCAGGTCCGACGTGGTCACCACCACCGACGAATTGCCGGACGTGGCCGCGCCTGTGGTGGATCCCGGTTTGCGGCGCGATCTGCTGCAGGCGCTGGGCGCATTGCCCGAAGCCCAGCGCGCGGTGTTGCTGCTGGTCAGCCTGGAGCAGTTTTCCTATGCGGAGGCGGCGCAGGTCCTGGCAGTGCCGATTGGCACGGTCATGTCGCGCCTGGCGCGGGCCCGAGAACATATGCGCCGCCTGCTTGAAGGCGGTACGAAGGACGCTGCGGCGCCGAACGTGCTGCAACGGGTGAAATGATGAGCCCCCAGACACCGGTGAGCGAAGCCGATCTCCACGCCTACGCGGATGGCCAGCTGCACGGCCCGCGCCGCGCGGAGGTCGAGGCGTTCCTGGCGGCCGACCCGGAAGCGGCGCGCAAGGTGGATGCCTGGCGCCAGCATGCCGCCGCGCTGCACGCCAGGCTGGACGGCGTGCTCAACGAGGCCGTGCCAATGGCCGCGCTGCCGCGCCGGATGCACGTGCCGCGTGGTCACGGTGCGGCGTGGCGCCCGGCGTGGCCCGTCGCCATGGCGGCCAGCCTGTGCGCGCTGGCGGTGGGTATCGCTGGCGGATGGTTTGCACGCGACCGCGCCGGCGCCGATCCCGTAGCAGCCGCGCCAATGGAGCGCTTTGCCCGCGAGGCGCTCGCCAGCTACGTGGTCTATGCGCCCGAGGTGCGGCATGTGGTCGAGGTGCCGGCCAGCGACGAGGCCCATCTGGTGGCCTGGCTGTCGAAGCGACTCGGCACCTCGTTGCAGGTCCCCGACCTGCGCCCGCAGGGGTTCCGGTTGATCGGCGGCCGTCTTGGTGCCTCCGAAGGCGGCCCGATGGCCATCCTGATGTACGAAGACGACGCCGGCACGCGGCTGTCGCTGCAACTGCGGCGCATGGCGCAAGGTACGCCGGACACCGCATTCCGGCTCGAGCGTCTGCCGGCCCGGACTCCGGCGCGGCAACCGGCCGGTGCCGCCACGATGGCGTTCTACTGGGTGGACCGCGACCTGGGCTTCGCGCTGGCGGGGCCGCTGGAGCGCGAGCGGCTGCTGGCGCTGGCCCAACTGGTCTACCAGCAGTACCAGCGCGGATAGTTGTCCGATGCCAAACCGAAGCCCGCGCACCTAATCCGCTGCTTTGGTGTCCAATGATGCAAGTCCCACCCAACGTTGCGAAACATGCTGATTCCTTCTCCCAAATGGCTGCGCGGCGACGACATCGCCGCCTCGGAAATCACGCCTGAACGGCTCTACCTGTCGCGCCGCCGCCTGCTGACCTTAGGCGGTGCGGCTGCCGCCACGGGTTTGGCGTCGCCATGGTTCGCGCGACGTGCCTTCGCGCAGGACGCGCCGGGCAAGCTGGCAAAGCTGCCGGCCACGCTCAACAACACCTTCGTGGTGACAGACAAGCGCACGCCGTATGCCGATGTCACCACGTACAACAACTTCTACGAATTCGGTACGGACAAGTCCGATCCGGCCCGCAACGCGGGCACGCTGCGCCCGCGTCCGTGGCAGGTGGCGGTGGAAGGGCTGGTCAAGCAGCCCAAGGTCTATGACATCGACGAACTGCTGAAACTGGCGCCGATGGAAGAGCGCGTGTACCGCCTGCGCTGCGTCGAAGGCTGGTCGATGGTGATTCCGTGGATCGGCTACTCGCTGGCCGAACTGATCAAGCGCGTGGAACCGCAACCGGGCGCCAAGTTCGTGCAGTTCATCACGCTGGCCGACAAGAAGCAGATGCCCGGCCTGGGTAGCGGCGTGCTCGACTGGCCCTATAGCGAGGGGCTGCGCATGGACGAAGCCATGCACCCGTTGGCCTTGCTGACGTTCGGCCTGTACGGCGAGGTGCTGCCGAACCAGAACGGCGCGCCGGTGCGCATGGTGCTGCCGTGGAAGTACGGCTTCAAGAGCGCCAAGTCGATCGTGAAGATCCGCTTTGTCGACAAGCAGCCGCCCACGAGCTGGAACCTCGCCGCGGCCAACGAGTACGGCTTCTATTCGAACGTGAACCCGGACGTGGATCACCCGCGCTGGAGCCAGGCCACCGAGCGCCGAATCGGCGAGGACAAGGGCGGCGGTGGCTTCTCGGCGCTGTTCGCGCCCAAGCGCAAGACGCTGCCGTTCAACGGCTACGCCGCGCAGGTGGCGTCGCTGTACCAGGGCATGGATCTCAAGAAGAATTTCTGATGGCCGAACGCGATCTACGGGGGACGCAGCCGGCTGCAGGCCGTCGTACGCCTGGCGGGCTGGCCACGCTGACGCCGGCGCACGTGCGGCGCGTGAAGGTCCTGGTGTGGATTCTGGCGTTACTGCCATTCCTGCGCCTGATGTACCTGGGCGCGACTTCACAGTTCGGTGCCAACCCGCTGGAATTCGTGACCCGTTCGACGGGCACGTGGACGCTGGTCATGCTGTGCATGACGCTGGCCGTCACACCGCTGCGTCGGCTCACGGGCTGGAACTGGCTGCAGCGACTGCGCCGCATGCTGGGGCTGTTCACGTTCTTCTACGCCGTGCAGCACTTCCTGCTCTGGCTCGCGGTGGACCGTGGATTCGACGTGGCGTACATGATCAAGGACATCGGCAAGCGGCCCTTCATCACCGTGGGGTTCGCCGCGTTCGTGCTGATGGTGCCGCTGGCGGCCACGTCGATGAACGTGATGGTGCGCTGGCTCGGTGGCAAACGCTGGCAGGCGTTGCACCGGTCCATCTATGCCATCGCCGTGCTGGCGATCCTGCACTACTGGTGGCACAAGGCCGGCAAGAACGACTTTGGCGAGGTATCGATCTACGCGGCGGTGGTGTTCGTGCTGCTGGGCATGCGGCTATGGTGGTGGGCGCGCCGGCCGCGCACGGCGGAGCAGGCGGGATGAAAAAAGGGCGGCACCGAGGTGTCGCCCATTCATTGGTGCCGCGTCATGCGTGCAGCCGTGTTGCTCAACCCTTCAGAAGATGTTCGCTGCGGAACAGGTCGGCCGGCAGTTCGCGGTCGCGCACCACGTGCACGGCGTCGCCGTCCACCATGACTTCGGCGGCACGGCCGCGCGTGTTGTAGTTGGAGCTCATGACAAAGCCGTACGCGCCAGCCGACATCACGGCCAGCAGGTCGCCCGACTGCACCGCCAGCGCGCGATCACGGCCGAGCCAGTCGCCCGATTCGCAGACCGGACCGACCACGTCGTAGGTCACCGCGGCATCACCGCGCGGCGCCACCGGCTCGATGCGGTGATAGGCCTCGTACATGGCGGGACGTGCCAGATCGTTCATCGCCGCATCGACGATGCAGAAGTTCTTGGCAGCGCCCGGCTTCAGGAACTCCACGCGCGTCAGCAGCGCGCCCGCGTTGCCCACCAGCGAGCGGCCCGGCTCGAACAGCACCTCGCGGTGACCATGTCCGCGCGCGGCCACGCGATCGATCAGCGTCGTGGCAAAGCCAGTGATGTCTGGCGGCGTTTCGTCGTCATAGGTAATGCCCAGTCCGCCGCCCACGTCGATGTGCGCGAGCTTGATGCCTTCGGCCTCCAGCGCTTCCACCACGTCCAGCACCTTGTCCAGCGCTTCCAGGTACGGCGCCACTTCGGTGATCTGCGAGCCGATATGGCAGTCAATGCCGGTCACTTCGATATGCGGCAGCGCGGCGGCGGCGCGATAGGTCGGCAGCACGTCGTCGAACGCCACGCCGAACTTGTTGCCCTTGAGGCCCGTGGAAATGTACGGGTGCGTCTTCGCGTCGACGTCCGGGTTGATGCGCAGCGACACGCGCGCGCGCTTGCCCATGCGGCCGGCCACGGCGTTCAGGCGGTCCAGCTCGGGAATCGACTCCACGTTGAAGCCGCGCACGTCGTGTTCGAGCGCCAGCGCCATGTCGGCCTCGCTCTTGGCGACGCCCGAGAACACTACCTTGCGCGGATCGCCGCCAGCGGCCAGTACGCGCAGCAATTCGCCGCCCGACACGATGTCGAAGCCTGCGCCCAGTTGCGCGAACACTTGCAGCACGGCCAGGTTCGAGTTGGCCTTCACCGCGTACTGCACATGCGCGTTGCGGCCCTTGCAGGCCGCCGCGTACGCGTTGTAGGCGGCGGTCAGTGCTGCGCGCGAGTAGATGTAGGTCGGCGTGCCGAATTCCGCGGCAATGCGTGCCAGCGGTACCTGTTCGACGGTCAGGGCGCCGTCGTCACGGCGATGGAAAAAATCAGTCATGTTCGAGGCGTGCACTCAACGTGCGGAAGGGGCGGAACTGCTCTTTGCGGGGTCGGCGACCACCGGGGTGGAGGTGGCCGGTTCACCCATCGGACGGGCTGCCGGGGGCGTCGCACCCGGCTGGCCCAGGCCCGGATCGGCCACTTCAGGCGGCGTGGGCGCAGGTGGCACGCGGGGATAGTACAGCGGGCCACGAATACCGCACCCGGCCAGGGGCATCGCGAGCAGGATCGCAAAGGCCGATACAATCGCACCACGACGCAGCATCGGGGAGTCTTTCATGGTTTGGATGGCTTCCGGATGGCTCTGGAAAGCGCGTGGCTTTCCGTATTTCCCATCAATTTGATTGCCGGCCCGAATGCCCTGTCGGAATGGGCTGCCGGCGGCCTTGGAGTGTAGCATGCCCCCCCTCAGCGAGACCGACTTCCTGGCACTGGCCGGCGCGGCCCTGGACCAGCTTGAAAGCGCCATCGAATCCGCCGCCGACGCGGCCGATGCCGACGTGGAGATCAACCGCACCGGCAACGTGATGGAGCTGGAATTCGAGGATGGTTCGATGATCATCGTCAACAGCCAGGCGCCGATGCAGGAACTGTGGGTCGCGGCCAAGGCCGGCGGTTTCCATTTCCGTCACGACGGCGCCAAGTGGGTGGACACGCGCAGCGGCACCGAGCTGTATGCGGCACTGTCTGGCTATCTGAGCCAGCAGGCGGGCGCCACGCTGACCCTGAAGTAACGGGCGGTCCAGCACCCCGCCAGAAACGAAAAACCGGCCACGCAGGCCGGTTTTTCGTTTCTGGGGCAGGCAGCCGTCAGGCACCGCCGAACATTTCCAGGATCTTCTTCTTTTCCTGCTCGGTGTCCTGCGGCGGACGCGAGCTTTCTTCCGGCTTGCCCGGCCACGGATCGCCCAGGCCCACCGAAGCCACGCCGGCGCCGCCCGCGTTTTCTTCCAGTGTCCAGTCGCCGGCCACCATGACCACGCCTTCGGGCGCCTGGCGATCGGGGCTCTCGGGCACGCCCTTGAGCGCCTTGCTCATGTACCCGACCCAGATCGGCAGCGCCAGGCCGCCACCGGTTTCGCGCACGCCCAGGCTCTTGGGCTGGTCGTAGCCCATCCAGGCGATAGCCACGAGCTTCGGCGTGTAGCCGGCAAACCAGGCATCCACGGCATCGTTGGTAGTACCGGTCTTGCCCGCCATGTCGTTGCGGCCCAGGCGCTGCTTGGCCGGGTTGGCCGTACCGCTGCGCACCACCTCGCGCAGCATGCTGTCGGCGATGAACGCGGTGCGTGCATCGAGCACACGGACGGCATCCTCGCCGGCCTTCTGCGGATGGGTTTCCGAGATGACCTTGCCGCGCGAATCTTCCACGCGCTGGATCAGGTACGGATTCACGCGGTAGCCGCCGTTGGCAAAGACCGAGTAGGCGCCCGCCATTTGCAGCGGCGTGACGCTACCCGCGCCCAGCGCCATCGGCAGGTAGGCCGGGTGCTTGTCGGCCTCGAAGCCGAAGCGCGTAATGTAGTCTTGGGCGTACTGCGTGCCAATCGCGCGCAGGATGCGCACCGACACCAGGTTCTTGGACTTGGCCAGCGCGCGGCGCATGGTCATCGGGCCCTCGAACTTGCCGTCGTAGTTCTTAGGTTCCCAGACCTGGCCGCCGGTATCCGGGCCGATGGTCAGCGGGGCATCGTTGATCACCGTGGCCGGCGAGAAGCCTTTTTCCAGTGCCGCCGTATAGATGAACGGCTTGAAGCTGGACCCCGGCTGGCGCCAGGCCTGCGTCACGTGGTTGAACTTGTTGCGGTTGTAGTCGAAGCCGCCGACCATCGAGCGGATGGAACCGTCCTCGGGGCTCAGCGAAATAAACGCCGCCGCCACTTCGGGCAGTTGCGTCACCGACCACGTGTTGTCCTTGGCGTCCTGCGTCACGCGGATGATCGCGCCCGGGCGGATCTTCACCTTCGGCTGCGCATTGGCCGACAGCGACGGCGCGATGAAGCGCAGTGCCGTGCCTTCGATGGTGGCGACTTCACCCGACAGCAGTGTCGCCTTGACCTGCTTGGGCGTCACGCTGGTCACCACCGCGG
The DNA here is from genome assembly GCF_022179805.1 of Cupriavidus pauculus. Taxonomy (GTDB): domain Bacteria; phylum Pseudomonadota; class Gammaproteobacteria; order Burkholderiales; family Burkholderiaceae; genus Cupriavidus; species Cupriavidus pauculus_E. The sequence goes on from NZ_BPUO01000011.1 coordinate 62,246, forward strand.
ATCGCAGGTCGTCGCTACCCGGGTGCTCCACCAGCGCATCGTCGATGGCCTGTTCGCGCTCGGCGGAATCCGACGGCAAGTCGATGAACGCCTCGGGACCACGATAACCGTGCTTGCGCTCGTAGGTCATGATGCCGCTGCGCACGGACTCGTAGGCGGCGTCCTGGTCGGCCTTGTTCAGCGTGGTGTACACGGTCAGGCCACGCGTGTAGGTTTCCTCGCGATATTGTGCGTACATCAGCTGGCGCACGATCTCGGCCACGTACTCGGCGTGCGTGGAGAACTCGTTGCCCTCGCTGCGCACCTTCAGTTCCTCGCGCACGGCCTGGTCATACTGCTCGGGCGTGATGTAGCGCAGGTCGCGCATGCGCTGCAGGATGTATTCCTGGCGCACCTTGGCGCGGCGCGGATTCACCACCGGGTTGTAGGCCGACGGCGCCTTGGGCAGCCCTGCCAGCATCGCGGCCTCGGCCGGCGTCACGTCCTTGATCGATTTGCCAAAGTACACGCGCGCCGCGCTGGCAAAGCCATACGCGCGCTGGCCCAGGTAGATCTGGTTCATGTACAGCTCGAGGATCTGGTCCTTGCTCAGGTTGGCCTCGATCTTGTACGCCAGCAGCATCTCGTAGATCTTGCGCGTGTAGGTCTTCTCGCTGGACAGGAAAAAATTGCGGGCGACCTGCATCGTGATCGTCGATGCGCCCTGCGACAGGCCGCCCCGCAGGTTGGCCAGCCCCGCGCGCAACACGCCCACGAAGTCGACACCACCGTGTTCGTAAAAACGGTCGTCCTCGATGGCCAGCACGGCCTTCTTCATGACGTCGGGAATCTCGTTGATCGGCACGAAGTTGCGACGCTCCTCGCCGAACTCGCCGATCAGTACGTTATCGGCGGTGTAGATGCGCAGCGGAATCTTCGGCCGATAGTCGGTGATGGTGTCCAGCGACGGCAGGTTCGGTGCCGCCACGACCAGTGCATAGCCCACCAGCAGCGCCACGGCGACGACACCCGCAGCAAGCAGCCCGAGCACCCAGAACATGATGCGCGCCCACAACGGGCGGCGGACGGGGAGGGACGGCTTCTGTTGTGCTGTGGCCATAAGGGTTTACCTAACAAGAGTGCCCGGGATTATATCGTCGCTATCTCGACGCCCCGGCCGGGTAGTGCCCCGAAAGGCTCTACGGTGCTGTTACAAGATGTAATGTCGTTGAGATCAGCCTGTCACGCCATGCAGTTCGCAGTGCTGGCGCGGGCTGGCGGCATGGCCGAATGACTAAGTGAAGGCTGACGAGGCTTGGGCCGTGAGGGCATGGCAAGCGCATGTCAGTACGACGCATGGCAGTGGCGCCATGATCGACCGTCGGATTTTGGCAACGGATTGGCAGGGACCTTCCGAAAAAGAAAGCGTGGTCAAACCGGCACATTGCCAGCGCCTCCGGTTTTTGTGAGAATCCACGAACATAAAAGAGCAAACGTTTCATCCAAGAAACTGGCTCGCACCATTAGAGCAAACAAGCCGTGGGCGAGTTCAAATGTCAGGGGGTCAACCTTGCGACGGGGCATCTTGTCGGGTCTTCTACGCCGGACTACGGTCGGCGTGGATATTGGTTCGTCCAGCGTAAAGGTCGTTGAGCTGTCCGTCGGGACAAGCAAGAACGACTTCAGGCTGGAGAAATGCGCCAGCGAACTGCTGGACCGCAACGCCGTTGCCGATGGCAACGTGGTCAACATCGAGGCCGTGGGCATCGCGCTCAAGCGCGCGCTCGGCAAGGCGGGCATCCGCACCAAGGACGTAGTCCTTGGCGTGCCGTCCATGCTGACGGAATCCCAGACGGTCAGTCTGCCGGACAACCTGTCCGAAGACGAACTCTATTCGCAGGTCGAATCCGAGGCGCACCGCCTCTATCCGCCATCGCAGGCGGTGAATTTCGACTTCGCGGTGATTGGTCCCAGCGAAACCGAAGGCGGCATTGGCGTACGCGTCACGGCTGCCAACAGTGATCGTGTCCAGGAGCGTGTGACGGCAGCCGAAATGGCCGGCCTGAAACCGCAGGTGATGGACGTGGAGGAGTACGCTGTGCAGCGCTCGATCGTGCAGATGCTTGGCGTACCCGCCGGCCTGAACGAAAGCGATGCGAAGGACATGCCCGTCGTGGCAGTGGTCCACCTGGGCGGCAGCCGATCCAAGGCCATCTTCTACCAGGGCTGGAAGGAACTCTACGAGCAGCCTCTGAACAGCTACGGCGACCAGCTCACGCAGAGCGCCGCACGAATGTTCACGCTCGACGCGCTCAAGGCGGAGATCAAGAAGCGCAAAAACACGCTGCCCGAAGCGTGGCGCGCGCAATTGCTCAAGCCGTCGTTGGAAGCGCTGGCCATGGAGGTGCAGGGGGCAATCGGCAATTTCATTGCCAGCTCCAGCCTCGGCCGGGTCGACGAGATCCTGCTTTCCGGCGGACACGCGTCGCTGCTTGGTGTCCAGGCGGCGATCCAGCAACAGACGCAGATCACGACCACGCTGGCCAATCCCTTCGCAAACATGACGACCGCAGGCAAGGTCAACGAGCGCTATCTCCAGCGCGACCTGCCCGCGTACATCGTCAGTGCGGGACTGGCACTGCGCGGCCTGCAATAAGCCACCGGGGGACACGCATGTCCACGACGACGAATACCATTCCGTCGGTCAACCTGCTGCCGTATCACGAGGCGCGCAAGGCCGCCCGGCGCAAGAAGGTCTACAGCATGCTTGGCGGGGCCGCGGGCGCGGGGGCGCTTGTGGTACTGATCGGCGGTTTCTACATCGACTCGCAGATCGACGAAGTCAGCACGCTGAACCAGACGCTGTCCACCGAGAATGCCCGCATGGACGGGCAGATCAAGGAGGTCATTTCGCTCAAGAAGGACATTGAGGCACTGCTGGACCGCCAGCGCGCCATCGAGAGCCTTCAGGCGGAACGCAACCTGCCGGTGCAACTGCTGGAAGAGCTGGTGCGCCAGGTGCCCGAAGGCGTCTACCTGACCACGCTCAAGCAGACGGGCGACACGTTCGTGATGTCCGGTGTGGCCCAGTCCAACGAACGCGTATCGGAGCTGCTGCGCAACATCAGCCAAGTGCAATGGCTGGACCGTGCCGAACTGGTGGAGTCCAAGGCCGTCACGATGACCAACAACCTGCGCGAACAGCGCCGGCTGTTCGATTTCTCGATGCGCTTCTCCTACCGCGCGCCGGAACCGACGGAAAAGAAGAAAACCGGCGCGTCTGACGCGGCGGCGAAGCCGGCGGGAGGCAAGGTCTGATCATGGCACTGAACTCCAACATCTCCCTGCAGGACTTCACTACGCAGTTCCGTGGCCTGAACCTGAACGAGCCGGAGACCTGGCCCACCGCGCCGCGCCTGCTGTTTTCCGTACTGGCGGCCGTGATCGTGCTGGTGCTGGGCTGGCAGTTCTACTGGAGCGACAAGAGCGACGAGCTGGACCGCAAGCACGCCGAGCACGAGCAGCTCAAGCAGCAGTTCCGCTCGAAGGTGGCGCAGGTGGCCAACCTCGAAGAACTGCGCAAGCAGAAGGCCGAAGTGGAAAAGCGCGTGGCCCTGGCCGAGCGGCAACTGCCGAACAGCACGGAAATGGACGCGCTGCTGGCTGACGTCAACCACGCCGGCGTGGCGCGCGGCCTGCAGTTCGAACTGTTCAAGCCGCAGGCGGCAGCGGTCAAGCCGTACTTTGCCGAAATCCCGGTCAACCTGAAGGTCACCGGCCGCTATCACGACGTCGCGCTGTTCAACGCCGACGTGGCGGCTCTGTCGCGGATCGTTTCCATGCGTAACCTGAACATGTCGGTCGCCAAGGACGGCACGCTGTCGATGGAAGGCATGGCGATGGCCTACCGCGCGCTGGATCCGGACGAGCAGGCCGCGCAGCGCAGGGCTGCCGCCGACGCCGCCGCGAAGAAGAAAAATGGAGGCGCCAAGTGAGCCGCCATACCCGACGTCCACCGGTAGCGTTGCATACGCTTGCCGCGGTCGCCCTGGCGGTGACCACCCTGGCGGCCTGCGGCCAGAGCGACGACGACGGCCTGCGCCAATGGATGGCGCAGACGCGCGCCGCCAAGGCGCCGGCGCCCGAACCACTGCCCGAGGTCAAGCCGTACACGCCACGCGAGTACGGGGGGCGCGCATCGCCCGAGCCCTTCGCGCAGACGAAGATCGGTGAGCTGAACAAGACGATGTCTGAGTCGCCGGAGGCCGGACGGCGACACGAGCCGCTTGAGGATTTCCCGCTGGAAAACTTCAAGATGCTCGGCATGCTGAAGAAAAACGGCGAGACCTACGGTGTCGTACGCGTAGATAACAAGATCCATCACGTCAAGGTGGGTCAGTATCTCGGCCAGAGCTATGGCCGGGTGGTCCGCATCAACGATCAAGAGATCGTGTTGCGCGAATTGGTTCGGGAAGGGGTCTCAGATTGGAAAGAGAAAATGACCAGCCTGAAGCTGGAGGCATCCGCATGATCACGTCACGTTGGGTCCGGGCGCTTGCGGGCGCTTCAGCGATGGCGCTGGTGCTGGCCTCTCCGGCCGCACTGGCACAACACAACCAGCTCAAGCAGGTGGATGCCAACGTCGTTGGCGAGCAGACCGTCTTCACGGTCGACCTGCAAGGGCCGCTGGCGCAGAAGCCGGCGGACTTCACCACGCAGAATCCGGCAAAGATTGCGATTGATTTCTTCGATACGGGTTTTGCCGCGGGACGGGCCCAGTACGAGTATGCGGGCAAGCTGCTGAAGAGCGCCAACGTGATGCAGATCGGTGACCGCACCCGCGTGGTGCTGGACCTGGCGCGCAATGCCACGTACCGCACGGAAATGCGCGGCACGCAGTTCGTGGTGCTGATGGACAACGTGGCGCAGGCTGCCGCGGCGGCCGTCCCCACGTTCGCGCCGGCGGGGCCGGCGATGCAGCCCATCTCGGCTAACCGCACCTCGATCCGCAATATCGACTTCCGCCGTGGCACCGATGGTGCCGGCCGCGTGGTGGTCGATCTGTCGTCGCGCGATTCGGGCATCAACATCCAGCAGCAGGGTCAGAACCTGGTGGTGGACTTCATCGGCACAGGACTGCCGAACGACCTGCGCCGCCGCTTCGACGTGACCGACTTCGGCACGCCGGTGCAGGCCATGCGCGCCAGCGACGCCAACGGCGCGGCGCGGCTCACCATCGAGCCTCGCGGCAACTGGGAATACAGCTCGTACCAGACGGACAACCAGTTCGTGGTCGAGGTGCGCCAAGTCAAGGAAGATCCGAACAAGCTGATCTCGGGCCAGGGGTACCGGGGCGAGCGCCTGTCGCTGAACTTCCAGAACATCGACATCCGATCGCTGCTGCAGGTCTTTGCCGACTTCACGAACCTGAACATCATCACCAGCGACACGGTGCAGGGCAACCTGACGCTACGTCTCAAGGATGTGCCATGGGATCAGGCGCTGCAGATCGTGCTCGATTCCAAGGGCCTGGCATCGCGTCGCAACGGCAACGTGCTGTGGGTGGCACCGAAGGCCGAGCTGGCCACCAAGGAAAAGCTCGAGCTTGAGGCGCTGCAGCAGATCAACGAACTGGAGCCGATCCGCAGCCAGGTGTTCCAGCTGAACTACCAGCGTGCCGACGACGTGCGCCGCATGCTGCTGGGGCTGGCTGTCACTGGCGGCGCTGGTGGTGGCGGCGGTGCGGTGGGTGGCGCGGCGGGCGGTGCCGCAGGTGTTACGCGCATGCTGTCCAAGCGCGGCTCGCTGACCGCCGATCCGCGTACCAACCAGTTGTTCGTGTCCGACATCGGCTCGAAGCTCGAGGAAGTGCAGAACTTCCTGCAGAAGATCGACATTCCGGTACGCCAGGTGGTCATCGAGGCGCGCATCGTCGAAGCCAGCGATACGTTCAGCCGCAACCTCGGCGTGAAGCTCGGTTTTGCCTCGCAACGGTCGGGTGCCGCCTACGGCAACACGTACCAGAACGTGGCGACGCCGTTCACGAAGGATGCGGTCTGGGATAACGGCCCGGCAGTAAGTCTGCCGGCAGCTGCGATCAACGGCACGAACCCGGCGTCGGTGGCGTTCAGTATCTTCAATACCGCCGCAGGCCGATTCCTGGACCTGGAACTGTCCGCGCTGGAAGCCGACGGCAAGGGCAAGATCATCTCCAGCCCGCGCGTGGTCACGGCCAACAACATCAAGGCACTGATCGAGCAGGGTACCGAGCTGCCGTACCAGTCGGCCACGTCAAGCGGCGCCACGTCGGTGCAGTTCCGCAAGGCGAACCTGAAGCTGGAAGTCACCCCGCAGATCACGCCGGAAGGCAATGTGCTGCTGGACGTCGACGTCAACAAGGACAGCGTGGGTATCCAGACCGTCAGCGGCTTCGCCATCGACACCAAGCACGTGCAGACGCAAGTGCTGGTGGAGAACGGCGGCACCGTGGTGATTGGTGGTATCTACAGCCAGGACGAGTCGACCACCATCAACAAGGTGCCCTGGCTGGGTGACATTCCGGTGCTGGGCAACCTGTTCAAGAACAATGCCAAGGTCAACAACCGGACCGAGCTGCTGGTGTTCCTGACGCCTCGCATCCTGAATGACAGCGTATCGTTGAAATAACACTGGCCGGGTGCAGCACCGGGCCCGGATGCAGTAGACTGGCAGGCCGCGTCGGATTCCGACGCGGCCTTTTTCTTTAGCGCGGCGCGTCGGTGGTACCGACGGCCAGCCGGGACCGGACCGCGATGGTGCACAATGGCGTATCGATCACGTCAGCAAGGCGGCCCGACCTGGGCGGCCATGCCGTGAGCCTTATCGTTGCAAGACAGTCCAGTGACAGCCAATCGCCCGAATCTTTTCTTTGTTGGCCTGATGGGCGCCGGCAAGACCACCGTCGGCCGCTCGGTGGCCAGACGCCTCGATTACCCGTTCGTCGACTCGGATCACGAGCTTGAAGCACGCTGCGGCGTGCGGATTCCGGTGATTTTCGAGCACGAGGGCGAGGCTGGATTCCGCGACCGCGAAGAGCAGATCATCGCCGAACTGACGGGCCGCAGCGGGGTGGTGCTGGCCACCGGCGGCGGCGCGGTGCTGCGCGAAGCCAATCGGGCGGCGCTCAAGGCCAACGGTACCGTGGTGTACCTGCGCGCCAGTCCCCATGATCTCTGGCTGCGCACGCGGCACGACCGCAACCGTCCGTTGCTGCAGACGCAGGATCCCAAGGGCCGGCTGGAGGCCTTGTACGCCGAGCGCGACCCGCTGTACCGCGAGGTGGCGGACTTCATTATCGAAACCGGCAAGCCGACCGTGGCGCAGCTTGCTAATATGGTTCTCATGCAACTTGAAATGGCCGGCTTCACGCTGCCGGCCGCGGAAGCCGAGCCCGACACCGACATGGTGGACGAGCCGCCGGCGCAGGACACCCATTCATGATCACGCTGGAAGTCGATCTCGGGGCGCGTAGCTACCCGATCCTTATTGGCGGCGGCCTGCTGGACCGCGCCGACCTGCTGCAGCCGCATGTGCGCGGCCAGCATGCCGTTATCGTGACCAACGAGACGGTTGGTCCGCTCTATGCCGCGCGCGTGGAAGCCACGCTGGCCGGGCTTGGCAAGACCGTGCGCACGGTGGTGCTGCCCGATGGCGAGCGCTTCAAGCAGTGGGAAACGCTGAACCGGATTTTCGATGCACTGCTGCAGGCGGGCGCCGACCGCAAGACGACCCTGATCGCGCTGGGCGGCGGGGTGGTGGGCGATATGACCGGCTTTGCCGCGGCCTGCTACATGCGCGGCGTGCCGTTCGTGCAGATGCCGACCACGCTGCTGTCGCAGGTGGACTCGTCGGTGGGCGGCAAGACGGGCATCAACCATCCGCTGGGCAAGAACATGATCGGCGCGTTTCACCAGCCCAACGCGGTGATCGCCGATATCGACACGCTGAAGACGCTGCCGGCGCGCGAACTGGCCGCTGGCCTGGCCGAGGTGATCAAGCACGGCGCAATCGCCGATGCCGCCTACTTCGGCTGGATCGAGGACAACATCGCCGGGCTGAACGCGTGCGACACTGCGCTGATGGCCGAAGCCGTGCGCCGGTCCTGCGAAATCAAGGCGGGCGTGGTGGCCCAGGACGAGCGGGAAGGCGGACTGCGGGCGATCCTCAATTTCGGACACACGTTTGGCCATGCAATCGAGGCCGGCATGGGCTATGGCGAATGGCTCCATGGCGAGGCCGTGGGCTGCGGCATGGTGATGGCGGCAGACCTGTCGCACCGGCTTGGTTTCATCGACGTGGAGACGCGCGCGCGCATCCGCACGCTGACGCAGGCGGCGATGCTGCCGGTGGTGGCCCCGGATCTTGGCATCGACCGCTATGTCGAACTGATGAAGGTGGACAAGAAGGCCGAGGCCGGCAGCATCAAGTTCATTCTGCTGCGCAAGATGGGCGAGGCGTTCATTACCACCGTGCCGGACCCCGATTTGCGTGACACGCTGCGTCACGCTGTACTGAAACCTCCCGCAGAGGCACCGGTCGCGTGAGCGGCTGGTTATGCCTTGCAACCCTGAACCAGTAACGGATAAACGGATTGCCCGCATGACCACCGCTCCAGCGACAGACCTCGACGCCCACCTGGCTCCCTACGCCGCGCGCTCTGCGAAGACGCGCGGGCGTGTGCATGCCGAGCCGGCATCGTCATCGCGCAGTGAATTCCAGCGCGACCGTGACCGCGTCATCCACAGCACGGCCTTCCGCCGGCTCGAATACAAGACGCAGGTCTTCGTCAACCACGAGGGCGACCTGTTCCGCACGCGGCTCACGCACAGCCTAGAGGTGGCGCAGATTGCGCGTTCCATCGCGCGCAACCTGCGGCTCAACGAGGATCTGGTCGAGGCCATCTCGCTGGCCCACGATCTGGGCCATACGCCATTCGGCCACGCCGGCCAGGACGCGCTGAACGGCTGCATGAAGAATCACGGCGGCTTCGAGCACAACCTGCAAAGCCTGCTGGTGGTGGACGAACTGGAAGAGCGCTACGGCGGCTTCAACGGACTGAACCTGACCTTCGAGACGCGCGAAGGCATTCTCAAGCATTGCTCGCGCGTCAACGCGGCGGCGCTGGGTGAGTTGGGGCGGCGCTTCCTGGAGGGCGCGCAGCCGTCGCTGGAGGCCCAGCTGGCCAACCTGGCCGACGAGATCGCCTACAACAATCACGACATCGACGATGGCCTGCGCTCGGGTTTGCTGACGCTGGAGCAACTGGACGAAGTGCCAATGTGGGCGCGCCACCGCGCCGAGGTGGTGGCGGCTTTTCCTGCCATCAATGGGCGGCGGGCGATCAACGAGACCGTCCGGCGCATGATCAACACGCTGATCGTCGACCTGATCGAGACCACCGGGCGCAATATCGCCGCCGCCAACCCGAAATCGATCGACGACGTGCGGGCGGCCGGGCCGCTGGTGTCGTTCAGCCCGAAGATCCATGAGGAGGCCGCCGCGCTGAAGCGCTTCCTGTTCCGGCATCTGTATCGGCATTACCTGGTCATGCGCATGTCCGCCAAGGCCCAGCGCATCATCAGCGACCTGTTCGGCGCATTCATGCAGGATTCGCGGCTACTGCCGCCGCAGTACCAGGCCGGCCACGGCGCGGACCAGCCGCGCCTGATTGCCCACTACATCGCCGGCATGACCGACCGCTACGCGATCCGCGAGCACCGCCGCATCTTTGCCGTCAGCGAAAGCAACTCGATCAGCTGAACGATAAAAAGGGGACAGATCAGGCTATCATGCGGGCACCTTGTCGAGGATGCCCCGATGGCCCGCCTTCCCCGTTTTTCGCCCGTCGGCCTGCCCACCATGGTGTTGCAGCGCGGCAACAACCGCCAGCCGGTGTTTCTGGGCAACGAAGACTACCTGCACTACCTGGATTGCCTGCGCATGGCGGCGCGCGAGCATGAGCTGGCGATCCACGCCTACGCGCTGCGGCCCAACCATATCCACCTCGTTGCCACGCCCAAGGGCCAGGATTCGCTGAGCCTGACGATGCAAGCGGTGGGCCGGCGTTATGCGCGGCATTTCAACCGCGTGGCCGACCGGACCGGAACACTGTGGGAGGGCCGCTTCCGTTCAGCCGTGATCGAGGCCGAGAACTGGCTGCTGCCGGCCATGCTCTACGCCGAAGGCAACGCCGTGCGCGCGGGCGACACCGCGACGCCCGAGGCGGATCGCTGGAGCAGCTACCGGCATCACGCCGGCATCGAGGCCAGCCCGCTTGTGAGCGATCACTCCATCTACTGGGATCTCGGCAATACGCCATTCGAACGCCAGTCGAACTACCGCGCGCTGATGGCCGAGGGATTGTCCGGCCGGACGCTCTCCACCTTGCAGAAGCATGCGCATAGCGGGTGGCCGCTGGGCAGCGAAGCGTTCCTGGCGCAACTGGAACGACACGCCACCCGGCGCATCCAGCCGCTTCCGAAAGGCCGACCAAGAAAGTCGACTATTTTGCTGACGGAAGCCGAGACAGGTGCGACGACACTCAAAGATTGATGAATTCGCACCATAACAGTGATTTTGTGGATCAAAATTAATGTGTCCCTATTAAAAATAGCGGATGCGATGGTGCAATATTTAATGTGTTCTGACCCTATTTAATAATTCTGCGGGCTTCAGGCGATTCTCTTATAGTTGCTCCACCCACAGTCATTGTGCGGCGCGTCACGCTCGTGTACGCCGCTGCGGTGAATCGTCTGCCAGGCCCGCCAAAGAGGCCGCGACATTCTCCCCGTTCGGTCTGCCTTGCTGGCTGCGCAGCCTTCACCGGAATTCAGCCCGTGGACCACTCGCAACAACCTTCCGATCTCGCCGCCCGCCCGCAGGCCCAGGGCCTGTACGACCCCACCAACGAGCATGACGCCTGCGGCGTCGGCATGGTGGCGCATATCAAGGGCAAGAAGTCCCACGAGATCATTTCGCAGGGTCTGAAGATCCTTGAGAACCTGGACCACCGGGGTGCAGTTGGCGCGGACGCGCTGATGGGCGATGGCGCCGGCATCCTGATCCAGATCCCGGACCAGTTCTACCGCGAGGAAATGGCCAAGCAGGGCGTGACCCTGCCGCCGAACGGCGAGTACGGCGTCGGCATGATCTTCCTGCCGAAGGAACACGCCTCGCGCCTGGCCTGCGAGCAGGAACTCGAACGCACGGTACGCCTCGAAGGCCAGGTCGTGCTGGGCTGGCGCGATGTCCCGGTGGACTGCAACATGCCGATGTCCCCGACGGTGCGCACCACCGAGCCGGTGATCCGCCAGATCTTCATCGGTCGCGGCCGCGACATCATGACCACCGACGCGCTGGAACGTAAGCTCTACGTGATCCGCAAGACGGCCAGCCACGCCATCCAGGCGCTCAAGCTCAAGCACGGCAAGGAATATTTCGTGCCGTCGATGTCGGCCCGTACCGTCGTGTACAAGGGCCTGCTGCTGGCCAACCAGGTGGGCGAGTACTACCTGGACTTGCTCGATTCGCGCGCCGTGTCGGCCCTGGCCCTGGTGCACCAGCGCTTCTCGACCAACACGTTCCCGGCCTGGGAACTGGCCCACCCGTACCGCATGGTCGCCCACAACGGCGAAATCAACACGGTAAAGGGCAACGTGAACTGGGTGAACGCACGTACCGGCGCGATCTCGTCGCCGGTGCTGGGCGACGACCTGCCCAAGCTCTGGCCGCTGATCTATCCGGGCCAGTCGGATACGGCATCGTTCGACAACTGCCTCGAACTGCTGACGATGGCCGGCTACCCGCTCGTCCACGCGATGATGATGATGATCCCGGAAGCCTGGGAACAGCACACGCTGATGGACGACAACCGTCGTGCCTTCTACGAATACCACGCCGCGATGATGGAGCCGTGGGACGGCCCTGCCGCCATCTGCTTCACCGACGGCCGCCAGATCGGCGCCACGCTGGACCGTAACGGCCTGCGTCCGGCCCGCTTCTACGTAACCGAGGACGACTTCGTCGTGCTGGCCTCGGAAGCCGGCGTGCTGCCGTTCCCCGAGTCGCGCATCGTCCAGAAGTGGCGCCTGCAGCCGGGCAAGATGTTCCTGATCGACATGGAGCAGGGCCGCATCATCGACGACAAGGAACTCAAGGACAACCTGGCCAACGCCAAGCCGTACAAGAGCTGGATCGACGCCGTGCGCATCAAGCTCGACGAGATCGATGCCAAGCCGGAAGACGTGGCTGCCGAGAAGAAGCCGGTGTCGCCGCTGCTGGACCGCCAGCAGGCGTTCGGCTACTCGCAGGAAGACGTCAAGTTCCTGATGGCGCCGATGGCGCTGGCCGGTGAAGAAGCCACGGGCTCGATGGGCAACGACTCGCCCCTGGCCGTGCTGTCGTCGAAGAACAAGACGCTGTACCACTACTTCCGCCAGCTGTTCGCCCAGGTGACCAACCCGCCGATCGACCCGATCCGCGAGAACATGGTGATGTCGCTGGTGTCGTTCATCGGTCCGAAGCCGAACCTGCTGGAACTGAACAACATCAACCCGCCGATGCGCCTGGAAGTGTCCCAGCCCGTGCTGGACTTCAAGGACATCGCCAAGATCCGCAACATCGAGCACTACACCGGCGGCAAGTTCCGTTCGTACGAACTGAACATCTGCTACCCGGTGGCGTGGGGCAAGGAGGGCATCGAGGCCCGCCTGGCGTCGCTGTGCGCCGAAGCCGTGGACGCCGTGCGTTCGGGCTACAACATCCTGATCGTGTCCGACCGCCGCGTCGACGACACGCAGGTTGCCATTCCGGCGCTGCTGGCCACGTCGGCCATTCACCACCACCTGGTGGAGAAGGGCCTGCGCACCTCGGCCGGTCTGGTTGTGGAAACCGGCTCGGCCCGTGAAGTACACCACTTCGCGCTGCTGGCCGGCTACGGCGCGGAAGCCGTGCACCCGTACCTGGCCATGGAAACGCTGGCCGACATGGCGGCTGGCCTGTCGGGCGACCTGTCGCCGGAAAAGGCGGTCAAGAACTTCGTCAAGGCGATCGGCAAGGGCCTGTTCAAGGTGATGTCGAAGATGGGCATCTCCACGTACATGTCGTACACCGGCGCCCAGATCTTCGAAGCCATCGGCCTGTCGCGCGAACTGGTGCAGAAGTACTTCCACGGCACGCCGTCGAACGTCGAGGGTATCGGCATCTTCGAGGTGGCCGAGGAAGCGCTGCGCCTGCACACCGACGCATTCGGCAGCAACCCCGTGCTGAGCAACATGCTCGACGCCGGCGGCGAATACGCGTTCCGCATCCGTGGTGAAGAACACATGTGGACGCCGGACTCGATCGCCAAGCTGCAGCACTCGGTGCGCGCCGACGACGGCAAGGGTCAGTACCAGACGTACAAGGAATACGCGAACATCATCAACGACCAGAGCCGTCGCCACATGACGCTGCGCGGCCTGTTCGAGTTCAAGGTTGACCCGTCGCGCGCCATCCCGCTGGAAGAAGTGGAATCGGCCAAGGACATCGTCAAGCGTTTTGCCACGGGCGCCATGTCGCTCGGCTCGATCTCGACCGAAGCCCACGCCACGCTGGCCGTGGCGATGAACCGCATCGGCGGCAAGTCGAACACCGGCGAAGGCGGCGAGGACGAGAAGCGCTATCGCAACGAACTGCGCGGCATCCCCATCAAGCAGGGCGACTCGCTCAAGAGCATCCTGGGCGACCACGTGGTGGAAAAGGACCTGGAGCTGAAGGACGGCGATTCGCTGCGCTCGAAGATCAAGCAGGTGGCATCGGGCCGGTTCGGCGTGACCGCCGAATACCTGGCATCGGCCGACCAGATCCAGATCAAGATGGCGCAGGGCGCCAAGCCGGGCGAAGGCGGCCAGCTGCCGGGCCACAAGGTGTCCGACTACATCGGCAAGCTGCGTTACTCGGTGCCGGGCGTCGGCCTGATCTCGCCGCCCCCGCACCACGACATCTACTCGATCGAGGATCTGGCACAGCTTATCCACGACCTGAAGAACGTGAACCCGGCATCCGACATCTCGGTCAAGCTCGTGTCCGAAGTGGGCGTGGGTACCGTGGCGGCCGGCGTGGCCAAGGCCAAGGCCGACCACGTGGTGATCGCTGGCCATGACGGCGGCACCGGCGCATCGCCGTGGTCGTCGATCAAGTACGCGGGTTCGCCGTGGGAACTGGGCCTGGCCGAAACGCAGCAGACTCTGATGCTGAACGGCCTGCGCAACCGTATCCGCGTGCAGGCTGACGGCCAGATGAAGACCGGCCGCGACGTGGTGATCGGCGCGCTGCTGGGCGCTGACGAGTTCGGCTTTGCCACGGCGCCGCTGGTGGCCGAGGGCTGCATCATGATGCGCAAGTGCCACCTGAACACCTGCCCGGTGGGCGTGGCTACGCAGGATCCGGCGCTGCGCAAGAAGTTCCAGGGCAAGCCCGAGCACGTGGTGAACTTCTTCTTCTTCGTGGCCGAGGAAGCGCGTGAAATCATGGCACAGCTGGGTATCCGCACGTTCGACGAACTGATTGGCCGTGCCGACCTGCTGGACATCCGCAACGGCATCGACCACTGGAAGGCACGCGGCCTGGACTTCAGCCGCATCTTCTTCCAGGCACCGATCCCCGCCGACGTGCCGCGCTACCACACCGACGTGCAGGATCACGGCCTGTCGGTGGAATCGGGCAAGGCACTGGATCACACGCTGATTGCCAAGGCACGTCCTGCCATCGACAAGGGTGAGCGCGTGTCGTTCATCCAGCCGGTGAAGAACGTGAACCGTACCGTGGGCGCGATGCTGTCCGGCGTGGTGGCCAAGCAGTACGGCCACGAAGGTCTGCCCGACGACACGATCCACATCCAGTTCCAGGGCACGGCCGGCCAGTCGTTCGGCGCGTTCCTGGCGCATGGCATCACGATCGACCTCGTGGGCGACGCCAACGACTACGTGGGCAAGGGCCTGTCGGGTGGCCGCGTGATCGTGCGTGCACCGCACGAATTCCGTGGCGACCCGACGCGCAACATCATCGTCGGCAACACGGTGCTGTACGGCGCGCTGGCTGGCGAGGCGTTCTTCAACGGCGTGGGCGGCGAGCGCTTTGCGGTGCGCAACTCGGGTGCCACCGCCGTGGTGGAAGGCACCGGCGACCATGGCTGCGAATACATGACCGGCGGTACGGTGGTCGTGCTGGGCGGCACGGGCCGCAACTTCGCGGCCGGTATGTCGGGCGGCGTGGCCTACGTCTATGACGAGGACGGCCTGTTCGACAAGCGCTGCAACACGTCGATGGTGGCACTGGAAGCAGTGCTGGCCTCGGCCGACCAGCAGAAGGGCCAGCCGGAATCGCAGTGGCACAAGTCGGGCGGCAAGCGCCAGCTGGACGAAGTGATCCTGCGCGACCTGATCGAGCAGCATTTCCGCTACACCGGTTCGGAGCGCGCCAAGGCGCTGCTGGCCGACTGGACCACGGCACGCCGCAAGTTCGTCAAGGTCTTCCCGACCGAGTACAAGCGCGCGCTGGGCGAAATGTACGAGAAGGAACAGGCTGCCCGCGACAACGATCGCGAAGCGGTAGCCGCCTGACCGGCAGCCATACGACGAGAGGCGTCGTGGCATGAGCCGCGGTGCCGACAAGATACTGACCCCACGCGAGGCCGGCCCGGCCGCCTCGCGCCAAGCAAGACCAAGGATGCAACATGGGTAAGGCGACAGGCTTTCTCGAATTTCCGCGCCAGAACGAAGGCTACGAACCCGTAGTCAAGCGCGTGAAGCACTACAAGGAATTCGTGTTCGCGCTCTCCGACAGCGAGGCGAAGATCCAGGGTGCGCGCTGCATGGACTGCGGTATCCCGTTCTGCAACAACGGCTGCCCGGTCAACAACATCATTCCCGACTTCAACGACCTGGTGTATCGCCAGGACTGGAAGTCGGCGATCGAAGTGCTGCACCAGACCAACAACTTCCCCGAGTTCACGGGCCGTATCTGCCCGGCACCGTGCGAAGCTGCGTGCACGCTGGGCATCACCGAGCTGCCGGTGGGCATCAAGTCGATCGAGCACGCCATCATCGACAAGGCCTGGGAAGAGGGCTGGGTTGCGCCGCAAGTGCCGAAGCACAAGACCGGCAAGACCGTGGCCGTGGTGGGCTCGGGCCCTGCCGGCATGGCTGCCGCGCAGCAGCTGGCACGCGCCGGCCACGATGTGACCGTGTTCGAGAAGAACGACCGCATCGGCGGCCTGCTGCGCTACGGCATTCCCGACTTCAAGATGGAGAAGGACCTGATCGACCGCCGCATCGAGCAGATGCAGGCCGAAGGAGTGACCTTCCGTGCCGGCGTGATGGTGACCGATGGCGACAAGCTGCCGGCCGGCATCAAGAACTACGCCCGCGAATCGATCTCGGCACAGGCGCTGATGGACCAGTTCGACGCCGTGGTGCTGGCGGGCGGCTCCGAAG
Organism: Cupriavidus pauculus; assembly: GCF_022179805.1. Lineage (GTDB taxonomy): Bacteria > Pseudomonadota > Gammaproteobacteria > Burkholderiales > Burkholderiaceae > Cupriavidus > Cupriavidus pauculus_E. The sequence goes on from NZ_BPUO01000011.1 coordinate 78,736, forward strand.
TGCCGCGTGACCTGCCGGTGCCGGGCCGCGAGCTCGACGGCGTGCACTACGCGCTGGAATTCCTGATTCCGCAGAACAAGGAAGTGGCGGGCGACGGCATCAACGAGATGCGCGCCGAAGGCAAGCACGTAATCGTGATCGGCGGTGGCGATACGGGTTCAGACTGCGTGGGCACGTCGAATCGCCATGGCGCCGAGTCGGTGACGCAGTTCGAACTGCTGCCGCAGCCGCCGGAAGAAGAGAACAAGCCGCTGGTGTGGCCGTACTGGCCGATCAAGCTGCGCACGTCGTCGTCGCATGACGAAGGCTGCTCGCGCGACTGGTCGGTGGCCACCAAGGAACTGATCGGCGAGAACGGCAAGGTCACGGCGCTGAAGGCCTGCCGCGTGGAGTGGAAGGACGGCCGGATGCAGGAAGTGCCGGGCAGCGAGTTCACGCTGAAGGCAGACCTGGTGCTGCTGGCCATGGGCTTCACCAACCCGGTGGGCTCGATGCTGGAAGCTTTCGGTGTGGATACCGACGCTCGCAAGAACGCCAAGGCGTCGACCGAAGGCGACCGCGCGTACTTCACGAACGTGCCGAAGGTCTTCGCCGCCGGCGACGTGCGCCGTGGCCAGTCGCTGGTGGTCTGGGCCATCCGCGAAGGCCGCCAGGCCGCCCGCTCGGTGGACGCGTTCCTGATGGGCCATACGGAACTGCCGCGCTAAGCTGGTGTTCCGGCCTCAACTGCGATCCCTCTGCATGCTGATGGCTGGTTAGTAAGCTCCCCTCTCCCGTGTGCGGGAGAGGGGCTGGGGGAGAGGGCGTCGAGGCTCTGCTTGCCGACAGGTCGCAGTTTGCACCGCCAGGCCCTCTCCCCCGACCCCTCTCCCGCTTTGCGGGAGAGGGGAGCAACAAGGCGCATCTACACCCAGGTGTGTGAGTAGCCGAAGAGGTCCGATTAGCTGTCTAAAGAAGGCTCCATGTCGCATGGGGCCTTTTTCATTTCAAGCTGACATCCCATCAGCAACGCTCCCGCTCCGTACATCTCCAGCTTGGCCGCATGCTTGCCAGCGGCCATCGGCGCGTACCCGAACCTGCGCCAATACCTGTCGGCGGACTGAACGGCGACGAGGCGGGACGAACGCAAGCCACTCGCTGCGGCCACGTCGCGTGCCGCGCTGTGGAGCTGGACAGCCAATCCCAGCCCCCGCCCAATCGGCGCCACCGCCATGTCATGGACGAACCACGTCAACGGTTCGTCGTTCGGCCAGTCACATGCGAGCAGGCCATTCCAGGGCGGCAGCGTGGCTTCCGGCCACGCATGGGTGAACAGGTATCCCGCCAGCGTGCCATCGGACAGCACGGCTACCCAGCAGGTGCCGGGCGACAGCGCAAGGCGGCTGGACAAGGCATCGGCGGACTCGACCAGCGCATCGCCATAGCACTGCGCCTGGACGGCCAATATGGCGGGCAGGTCGGCGGCGCGCATGAGCCGCAGTGTGAATTCGGGCATCGGGCGATTATACGAGCGCTCACATTGGGGTCCTCCCGGAGAGCGTTTACGTGGTTTGTGCCCCCTCGGGCTATGTCCTTACAATTTCCTCAAACTAGATAAGAAGAGACTGCCTCGAAATCCTTTCAGCCGATTTGGTGCCGTAGCGGTGGGGTACGGCCCGGAGGGAATTGATGTCCGAAGTGCGCAAATGCATGCGGCTTTGGCGAGGTATAGCGAAGTTGCCAATACTCGCTGCCAAATGGGTGTTCGGTGCCGCCGGTGCGCTATGCATGGCGGCTGCCCTTGCTCAGCCTCCAGCACTGGCTCAGCTTGCCAGCATTCCGCCAGGCTCGCGGATGGATTTGCAGAGCCGCCCGGTGTCGTTCCCGGCGCGTCCGGTGCGTCTGATCGTGCCGTTTCCCGCGGGAGGCGTGGCCGATGCCGTCGCGCGACTGCTGGCGGAGCGGCTTGCCCTGCGCCTCGGCACACCGGTCGAGGTCGACAACCGGCCGGGTGCGTCGGGCACGATGGCTGGCGACCTCGTCGCCAAGGCCAGCTCGGACGGCCACACGCTGCTGTTCCATCAGGCCAACATGCTGATCCAGCCTGGGCTGGAGCCGGTTCCCTACGACATCATGCGCGATTTCACGCCCGTGGCACGGGTGGCGGCTTCGCCGTTGTTCCTGGTCATCGACGGCCATTTGCCGATGACCACTACCCAGCAATGGATCACGGCGGTGCGGTCGAGTCCCGCCTCGTACAGCTACGGATATGGCCAGCCCGGCAGCCCGTCGCACCTTTACGCCGAGTACGCGGTGCGAAGCATGCCCAACGGCGTGCCGCTGGTGGTGGCCAAGGGCGAGACGGCGGTGGTGCAGGAAATGCTCGCCGGCCGTATCAGCGCCTGCTTCTGTTCGTGGGCCGCTGTGCAAACGCATGTGCGCTCGGGTGCGCTGCGCATCCTGGGCGTGACCGGGCCGGTGCGTTCGCCGCTGATGCCGCATGTGCCCACGCTGCAGGAAGACGGCATGGATGGCTACAGCGCACTGGCGTGGTACGGGGTCATGGCGCCGGGCAAGACGCCGCGCGCCATCGTCGCGCGACTGGCTACGGAGCTGGACAGTGTGACCAACGAGCGCGAGGTGCGCGCCCAGTTGATTGCCGCCGGACTGATGCCAGTGCGCGATTCTCCCGAGGCGTTTGCCACGGCGATTCGCGCGGAATCGGTGCAATGGCAGGTCATCTTGCGCCAGGCGGGGGCCCGCCCGGAACCCTGAGCGACCCGCCGATTTCTTGGCTTGTAGCGTTCACGCCACAAATCTGTCACTTATTGTTGTCCGCTGTGCAATGGTGAGATCACCACACGGGACGGCGACCGATAGGTAGTAGCCCTTATAATGGCGGCCTGTCTAAATCCGGTGACAACGTGACCGCTACCGTGCCGAACCCGTCTGGCCCGGCCTTTACAGGCCCGAACGTCGTCGAACTCGGGGATGTCGATTTTGCATACGCGGAAGGCGACAAGCCCATCCTGTCTGGACTTTCCATGCGCTTTCCGCGCGGGAAGGTAGTCGCGGTCATGGGAGGATCGGGTTGCGGCAAGACCACCGTGATGCGGCTGATTGGCGGCATGGTGCGTCCGCGCAGCGGCCGCGTCACGTTCAACGGCGCCGATATCGACGCCATGGACCAGAGCGCGCTGTACGCGGTGCGCCGCCAGATGGGCATGCTGTTCCAGTTTGGGGCGCTGTTCACCGACCTCTCGGTCTTCGACAACGTCGCGTTCCCGCTGCGCGAGCACACGGACCTGCCCGAATCGATGATCCGGGATCTGGTGCTGATGAAGCTCAACGCCGTGGGTCTGCGCGGCGCGCGCGACCTGATGCCGGCGCAGATCTCGGGCGGCATGGCACGGCGCGTGGCACTGGCGCGCGCCATCGCCCTGGACCCGGCGCTGCTGATGTATGACGAGCCGTTCGCCGGGCTGGACCCGATTTCGCTCGGCCTGACCGCCAACCTGATCCGCGACCTCAACGACGCGCTGGGCGGCAGCACGATCATCGTTTCGCACGATGTGCAGGAAACGTTCCAGATCGCCGACTACGTCTATTTCATTGCCAACGGCAAGATTGCCGCCGAAGGCGCGCCCGAGGACCTGCGTGCGTCGAGCGATCCGTTCGTGCACCAGTTCGTGCACGCCAAGGCCGACGGCCCGGTGCCGTTCCACTACGGAGGCCCGACCCTGGCCGAAGATTTCATGGCCGGAGGCACACGGTGACCGGCTTCTTCACCACAATCGGCGCCGCGGTGCGTCAGTTCGTGGGCGGCCTGGGCCGCGCCACGCGCATGTTCCTGTCCCTGCTGGCCCTGTCGCCGGCGCTGCTGCGGCGCTTCCGCCTGGTTTCGGACCAGGTGTTCTTCGTCGGCAACCTGTCGCTGGTGATCATTGCTGTGTCAGGGCTGTTCGTCGGCTTTGTGCTGGGGCTGCAGGGTTACTACACGCTGAACCGATATGGGTCGGAGCAGGCGCTGGGCCTGCTGGTGGCGCTGTCGCTGGTGCGCGAACTGGGGCCGGTGGTGTCGGCGCTGCTGTTCGCGGGCCGCGCGGGCACGTCGCTGACCGCTGAAATCGGGCTGATGAAGGCCGGCGAGCAACTGACCGCCATGGAGATGATGGCCGTCAACCCGCTGCAACGCGTGATTGCGCCGCGCTTCTGGGCCGGCGTGATCGCCATGCCGATCCTGGCCGCGATCTTCAGCGCCGTGGGCATCCTGGGCGGCTACCTGGTGGGTGTGCACCTGATCGGCGTGGACTCCGGCGCGTTCTGGTCGCAGATGCAGGGTGGGGTGGATGTACGCGCTGACGTACTGAACGGCGTGATCAAGAGCTTTATTTTTGGCGTGGCGGTGACGTTTATCGCGTTGTACCAGGGATTCGAGGCGAACCCGACGCCCGAGGGTGTATCGCGCGCCACCACGCGGACCGTGGTGATGGCGTCGCTGGCCGTGCTCGGGCTGGATTTCCTGCTGACCGCGCTGATGTTCAGCTGACAAGCATTAGACAAGAGACTCGCATGAAGAAAAATTCGCTCGACTACTGGGTGGGGCTGTTCGTGGTGGTGGGCTTTGCCGCACTGCTGTTCCTGGCGTTGAAGGCGGGCAACATGAGCAGCCTGTCGTTCCAGGACACCTATACAGTGACCGCCCAGTTCGACAACATCGGCGGCCTGAAGCCGCGCGCGCCGGTCAAGAGCGCCGGCGTGGTGGTTGGCCGGGTGGCGGCCATCAACTTCGATGACAAGGAATACCTGGCCACGGTGACCCTGAACCTGGAAAAACGCTACGAGTTTCCGCGCGACACGTCGGCCAAGATCCTGACGTCGGGCCTGCTGGGCGAGCAGTACATTGGCCTGGAGGCTGGCGGCGATTCGAAGATGCTGGCGCAGGGCAGCAAGATCACGATGACCCAGTCCGCCGTGGTGCTGGAAAACCTGATCGGCCAGTTCCTGTACAACAAGGCGGCCGACGCCGGTGCCGGCGGCGGCAATGCCGGTTCGTCGTCACCCTCGTCGGCGCCAGCCGCATCGACGCCGGAACCGGCAGCCCTGCCGGCGCTGCCGGCCGCGCCTGGAACGGGCGGTGCCAAATGAGCGCTTTCCGACGCCTGACCGCGGCCACCGTGGCCGCGCTGGCCCTGGCTGGCTGTGCCACCGGACCCAACGCCAATCCGGCCGATCCGCTGGAACCGTTCAACCGTGGGGTGACCACGTTCAATGACAACCTGGACAAGTACGCGCTGAAGCCGGTGGCCGAGGGCTACCAGGACTACGTCCCGTCGCCGGTGCGTACGGCGGTGGGCAACTTCTTCTCGAACGTCAGCGACGTCTACTCGGCGGCCAACAACCTGCTGCAAGGCAAGCCGTCGCGCGCGGCGGAAGACACCATGCGCGTGGCCATCAACAGCGTGCTGGGGCTTGGCGGCCTGATCGACATCGCCACGCCGGCCGGCCTGCCGAAGTACAAGGAAGACTTTGGCCAGACGCTGGGCGTGTGGGGCGTGCCCCCGGGCCCGTACCTGGTGCTGCCGCTGTTCGGGCCGAGCAGCGTGCGCGATGGCTCGGGCATGGTGGTGGACCGCTTCATGGATCCCACGTTCTATATCGCGCCGTGGTCGGCCAGCCTTGGCGTGTCCGCGGTGCGCGTGGTCGACGGCCGCGCCCAGTTGCTGGGCGCAACGAGCCTGATCGAGGCGGCCGCGCTGGACAAGTATGCGTTCCTGCGCGATTCGTACCTGCAGCGCCGCCAGTATCTGATCTACGATGGCAACCCGCCTTCGCAGGACGACGACGAGCCGTCGCAGCCAGCCGCGCCCAAGGATGGCGCGCCGCCCGCGCCGGCCGAGGACAAGCCAGCCACCAAGGTTGGCTGACCGGGCAGGAAAGCTGGGGGCAGGGCGGGCCGTATTCCCGCCAGCCTTGACAGGGCAACGGCTACGGGCGCCTGTGAGCGCGCTGTGAGCCCTGAAACAAAGTGTTTGAAAGTGGCGTTTGGGCCATGTGCCTGTACCATGCACTGCTGACGCCTGTGTTTCAATGATTCCCGACGCTGCGCGCTGTGCCGCACTGTCGGATGGGTCCGAACCTGTTGATATCCAGCAGGTGCCGTCCCGGAAAGAAAGGAAAAAATTCTCATGATCAAGCGACTCCTGCTTCCCTTCCTGACCGTTTTCGCATTTGCCGGCGCTGGCGCCGCGCACGCGCAGCAAGCCGATGCTTCGACGCCGGACGGTCTGGTCAAGTCCGTAGTGGGCGAGGTGATGTCCTCCGTACAGAGCGACAAGGACATGCAAGGCGGCAACATCGGCAAGATCACGCAACTGGTCGAGCAGAAGATCCTGCCGCACGCCAATTTCACGCGCACCACCCAGATCGCCATGGGCCGCAACTGGTCGAAGGCCACGCCTGAACAGCAAAAGGTAATCACCGACGAGTTCAAGACGCTGCTGATCCGCACCTATGCAGGCGCGATTGCGCAGATTCGCGACCAGAAGGTGCAGTTCCGCCCGTACCGTGGCACGGCTGACGACACCGACGCCACCATCCGTACCCAGGTGATCAACAAGGGCGAGCCGATCCAGATGGACTACCGCCTGGAAAAGACCCCCGAGGGCTGGAAGGTCTATGACATCAACGTGCTGGGTGCCTGGCTGACCGAAGCCTACAAGGGCAGTTTCAACACGATCGCCAACCAGCAGGGTGTGGATGGCGTCATCAAGACGCTGCAGGACCGCAACCGCCAACTGGCCAACGCCAAGGGCTGACAGCCGGTTCGTGCCGATCCGGTTGCGCCGCAGCACGGCGCGGCGGATCTGGTCTACAATGGCCACTCGCTCCCGCCTTCGGGCGGGAGCTTCCATTTTCCGCACGCCCCTCTACTGCCTTCCATGCCCGCCCTTGGCACCTCGCTGACCAACCGCAACGCCGCCGCCGTGCTGCGTGACGGGCTGTCGCGCGTGCAGCAGGGCGATGTGACCGTGGATTGCAGCGCGCTGACCCATCTGGATTCCTCCGCCGTGGCGGTGCTGCTGGCCTGGCAACGGGCCGCTGCCCAGCGCGGGCAGTCGCTGGTCATTGCCGGCGCCTCGCCGCAGCTGCAATCGCTGGCCAGTCTCTATGGCGTCGAAGGCCTGCTTGGCCTGGCCCCCGCCGCCCACCCGGAACACCACCACCACCGACATTGAACCGGCATCCGTTGCCGTGCGCGTTCCATTGCGTGCGGTCATGCGATGCCACGGCGTCGGGCCGCGGGCCTGGCGCCGCGCCGGGCAAAGCGGGAGAGCCCCCGCATCCCCTATAATTCCGGGTTGTTCGCCCCCAAGTCGCCCCCAAGTGTCCTGACACGATTCACAGGTGCTGCGCGGCTAACCTCCGGGACGCTCCCCCAACATCCAGGAGAGGCCGACCTTCAAGCGGCCCCATCCCAAGACATTCGGCCATGAAAGCCATCGAAATTACCGATGTCCGCAAGCGCTACCGCAATCTGCAGGCGCTCAAGGGCGTCAGTTTCAGCGTCGAGCGCGGCGAATTCTTCGGCCTGCTCGGGCCCAACGGCGCGGGCAAGACCACGCTGATCTCGATCCTGGCGGGCTTGAACCACGCCGATTCGGGTTCGGTCAGCGTGCTGGGCCACGATGTGGTGAACGACTACCGCATGGCGCGCCGCATGCTGGGCGTGGTGCCGCAGGAGCTGGTTTTCGATCCGTTTTTCACCGTGCGCGAGACGCTGCGGCTGCAGTCGGGCTATTTCGGGCTGAGCCGTAACGACGACTGGATCGACGAGATCATGGCCAATCTCGACCTGACCAACAAGGCGGACAGCAACATGCGCCAGTTGTCGGGCGGCATGAAGCGCCGCGTGCTGGTGGCGCAGGCGCTGGTGCACCGGCCGCCCGTGATCGTGCTGGACGAGCCGACCGCCGGCGTGGACGTGGAGCTGCGCCAGACGCTGTGGAAGTTCATCTCCAGGCTGAACCGGGAAGGGCACACGATCATCCTGACTACGCACTATCTGGAAGAGGCCGAGGCGCTGTGCGACCGCATCGCCATGCTCAAGTTTGGCGAGGTGGTGGCGCTGGACCGCACCAGCAGCCTGCTGAACCAGTTTGCTGGACTGCAACTCGTGCTGACACTTTCCAAGGGTACGCTGCCGTCCGAACTGGAGGCGCTGCGCACGCCTGGCAATCCGGGCGAGCGTGCGTACCGCCTGCGGCTGACTGGCTACGAGGCCGTGGAGCCCATCCTGGCCGCGCTGCGTGCCGCCGGTTGCGAAATCGAAGACATGGAAATCAGCAAGGCCGACCTGGAGGATGTGTTCGTGCAGATCATGCGCCGCGAAGGCGAGATGCCCGGCAGCACCCCCAACGCAGCCATGGAGGCCGCGGCATGAAGAATCCCGCGGAGATCAATGTGGCCCAGCGCGAAGAACAACGTCTGGCCTCGATGGCTGTCGGCGGCATGACCGGCTTCCGCACGCTGCTCTACAAGGAAGTGCTGCGTTTCTGGAAGGTGGCCTTCCAGACCGTGGCCGCACCCGTGCTGACCGCCGTGCTGTACCTGCTGATTTTCGGCCATGTGCTGGAAGATCGCGTGCGGGTCTATGACCAGATCAGCTATACCGCCTTCCTGGTGCCCGGCCTAGTGATGATGAGCGTGCTGCAGAACGCGTTCGCCAACAGTTCGTCGTCGCTGATCCAGTCCAAGATCACCGGCAACCTGGTGTTCATCCTGCTGCCGCCGCTGTCGCACTGGGAAATGTTCGGCGCGTACGTGGGCGCCTCGATCATCCGCGGCCTCTGCGTCGGGCTGGGCGTGCTGGCGGTAACTGCCTGGTTTGCGAATCTTCACTTCGCGCATCCGCTCTGGATTCTGGTGTTCGGGCTGGCCGGTGCCGGCATCCTGGGCACGCTGGGGCTGATCGCGGGCATCTGGGCGGAGAAGTTCGACCAGCTTGCCGCGTTCCAGAATTTTCTGATCATGCCGGCGACATTCCTGTCCGGCGTGTTCTATTCGATCCACTCCTTGCCGCCGTTCTGGCAGGCCGTCTCGCACGCCAATCCGTTCTTCTACATGATCGACGGCTTCCGCTTTGGCTTCTTTGGCGTGTCCGACGTGTCGCCGCTGCACAGCCTGGCCGTGATGGCCGTGGCGTTCGTGGTGCTGGCCGCGCTGGCGCTGCGCCTGCTGCGCAAGGGTTACAAGCTGCGTCACTGACGCGACGCAATATCACCGAATTCTAAGAGACAGACATGCTGCCTACTCCGGAACAAGTCAGGGAATACATTGCCCAAGGATTGCCATGCGAACACCTGCAGGTGGAGGGCGATGGCCAGCACTTCTTCGCCACGATCGTGAGCGGTGAGTTCGAAGGCAAGCGCCTGATCCAGCGGCACCAGCGTGTGTACGCGGCACTGGGCGACCGCATGCGTGCCGAGATCCATGCGCTGTCGATGAAGACGCTGACGCCCGCCGAATGGCAGGCCGAGGGCGCCAAGTAAGCGGCATCGTCCGCTGCTGCATCTCCGTACAACACGCCGGGCGGGTAAGTGCCCGACCGGCAGATAAGACTGAAACATGGACAAATTCCAGATCCAGGGCAACGGGCCGCTCAAGGGCGAAGTCCGCGTCTCGGGCGCCAAGAACGCCGCGCTGCCCATCCTGTGCGCCAGCTTGCTGACCGCCGACACCCTCGCGCTGAGCAATGTGCCCGACCTGCAGGACACGCGCACGATGCTCAAGCTGCTGCGCCAGATGGGCGTGAAGGCTGACATGGTGAACGGCGTGGCTACGCTCAACGCCGCCGACATCAACGCGCCCGAGGCTTCGTACGAACTCGTGAAGACGATGCGCGCGTCGATCCTCGTGCTGGGGCCGCTGGTGGCGCGCTTCGGCGAGGCCCGTGTGTCCTTGCCGGGCGGCTGCGGCATTGGCGCGCGGCCGGTGGACCAGCACATCAAGGGCCTGCAGGCCATGGGCGCCGAGATCAGCATCGAGCACGGTTTCATCCACGCCCGTGCAGACCGCCTGAAGGGCGCGCGCGTGGTGACGGACATGATCACCGTGACCGGCACCGAGAACCTGCTGATGGCCGCTGTGCTGGCCGACGGCGAGACCGTGCTGGAGAACGCGGCGCGCGAACCCGAAGTGACTGACCTGGCCGAGCTGCTGGTCAAGATGGGCGCGAAGATCGACGGCGTGGGTACCGACCGCCTGATCGTGCAGGGCGTGGACAAGCTGCATGGCGCCGAGCACCGCGTGGTGGCCGACCGCATCGAGGCCGGCACGTTCCTGTGCGCGGCCGCCGCGACGCTGGGCGATATCGTCGTGCGCGATGTGCCGCCGCAGATCCTGGACGCGGTGCTGCTGAAGCTGCGCGAGGCCGGTGCGACCATCGAGACCGGCGACGACTGGATCCGCCTGTCGATGTCGCAACGTGCGCAGGCCGTGAGCTTCCGCACGTCGGAATACCCGGCGTTCCCCACTGACATGCAGGCGCAGTTCATGACGCTGAATGCGGTGGCTGACGGCACCGCGCGCATCACCGAGACGATTTTCGAGAACCGGTTCATGCACGTGCAGGAACTGAACCGCCTGGGCGCGAACATCACGGCCGAGGGCAACACGGCGGTGGTGACCGGCGTGCCGCGCCTGTCGGGCGCCAACGTGATGGCCACCGACCTGCGCGCATCGGCCAGCCTGGTGATTGCCGGCCTGGTGGCTGATGGCGAAACCACGATTGACCGGATCTACCATCTGGACCGTGGTTACGACCGCATGGAAGACAAGCTGTCGGCGGTGGGCGCGAAGATCCGCCGCATCGCCTGATCCGCTTAAGCCGACAGACACACACGCCGCCGCCCGCGCCGCCCTGAACCTAGAAGAATCGACGATGAGTCCCGCTTTCAATGCCTCGCCCAACCAGCTGACGCTGGCACTGTCCAAGGGCCGCATCTTCACCGAGACGCTGCCGCTGCTGGCCGCGGCCGGCATCGAGGTGACCGAGGACCCGGAAACCTCGCGCAAGCTGATCCTGCCGACCACCGATCCGGCCGTGCGCGTGATCATCGTGCGCGCGTCGGACGTGCCGACGTACGTGCAGTATGGCGCGGCCGACTTTGGCGTGGCCGGCAAGGACGTGCTGATGGAGCACGGCATGACCGGGCTGTATGCGCCGATCGACCTGAACATCGCACGTTGCCGCATGTCGGTGGCGGTGCCGGCCGGGTTTGACTACGCCAACGCCGTGCGCCAGGGTGCGCGGCTGGCCGTGGCCACCAAGTACGTGCAGACCGCGCGCGAGCACTTTGCCAAGAAGGGCGTGCACGTGGACCTGATCAAGCTTTACGGTTCGATGGAGCTGGGGCCGCTGGTGGGGCTGTCCGATGCCATCGTCGACCTGGTCAGCACCGGCGGCACGCTGCGCGCGAACAACTTGGTGGAAGTGGAAGAGATCGTGCAGATCTCGTCGCGCCTGGTGGTCAACCAGGCGGCTCTGAAGCTCAAACGGGAACGGCTGGCGCCGATTCTCGATGCATTTGAACGGGCCTCGGCGGCGCTCGCCTGAGGCACGACCCAGTTGAACCGATGCGGAATCCGAGTGGGATTCCGCGAGGACAAGCAGTCATGAACGAAACCGATATGGACAACCTGTCGATTCGCAGGCTCGACTCGACCGAGCCCGGGTTTGCCGATGCCCTGCGCCAGGTGCTGGCGTTCGAGGCATCCGAAGACGAGGCGATCGATCGCGCCGCCGCCGATATCCTGGCCGATGTGCGCCGCCGTGGCGACGAGGCCGTGCTGGAGTACACGCGCCGCTTCGACCGCCTGGAAGCCAACTCGATGGGGGCGCTGGAGCTGTCGCAATCCGAACTGGAAGCTGCGCTGGAAGACCTGGAGCCGAAGCGCCGCGCCGCACTGGAAGCGGCCGCCGCGCGCGTGCGGGCCTACCACGAGAAACAGAAGATCGAGTGCGGTAGCCATAGCTGGGAATACACCGAATCCGACGGCACGATGCTGGGCCAGAAGGTCACGCCGCTGGACCGCGTGGGCCTGTACGTGCCTGGCGGCAAGGCCGCGTATCCGTCGTCGGTGCTGATGAACGCGATTCCGGCGCGCGTGGCTGGCGTCAAGGAAGTGATCATGGTCGTGCCCACGCCGGGTGGCGTGCGCAACGAACTGGTGCTGGCTGCCGCGCAGATCGCTGGCGTGGACCGCGTGTTCACGATCGGCGGCGCACAGGCGGTGGGCGCGCTGGCGTTCGGCACGGCCACGCTGCCGCAGGTGGACAAGATCGTCGGCCCGGGCAATGCCTACGTGGCCGCTGCCAAGCGCCGCGTGTTCGGCACGGTCGGTATCGACATGATCGCCGGTCCGTCCGAGATCCTGGTGATCTGCGACGGCACCACCGATCCGGACTGGGTGGCCATGGACCTGTTTTCGCAGGCCGAGCACGACGAACTGGCGCAGTCGATCCTGCTGTGCCCGGACGAGGCGTACCTGAACCGGGTGGAAGAAAGCATCCAGCGCCAGTTGCCGACGATGCCGCGCCGCGAAGTCATCGCTGCGTCGCTGGCCGGGCGGGGCGCGCTGGTCAAGGTGCGTGACATGGAAGAGGCGTGCGAGATCGCCAACGCCATCGCGCCGGAGCACCTGGAGATTTCTGCCGAGAATCCGCGCCAGTGGAGCGAGAAGATCCGCCACGCGGGCGCCATCTTCCTGGGCCGCTACACCAGCGAATCGTTGGGCGACTACTGCGCGGGCCCGAACCACGTGCTGCCCACTTCGCGCACCGCGCGCTTCTCGTCGCCGCTGGGCGTGTACGACTTCCAGAAGCGCTCGAGCCTGATCGAGGTAAGCGAGGGTGGCGCGCAGATGCTGGGCCAGATCGCCGCCGAACTGGCTTACGGCGAAGGCTTGCAGGCCCACGCCCGCAGTGCCGAATACCGCTTCACCAAACGCTAAGACATCCAACCCGAGGACCATCATGTCAGCCGTAGACCCATCCCTGATCGAACGCATCATCCGTGACGACGTACGCGCCATGGGCGCCTACCATGTCGCCGACTCGCACGGACTGGTGAAGCTCGACGCGATGGAGAACCCCTACCGGCTGCCGCCCGAACTGCGCGCGCAACTGGCCGCGCGGCTGGGCGAGGTGGCGCTGAACCGCTACCCGGTGCCCAGCAGCGAGGCGCTGCGCGCCAAGCTCAAGGACGTGATGAACGTGCCGGACGGCATGGAAGTCATGCTCGGCAACGGTTCGGACGAGCTGATCAGCATCATTTCGCTGGCGGCGTCCAAGCCGGGCGCCAAGGTGCTGGCGCCGGTGCCGGGCTTTGTCATGTATGCGATGTCGGCGCAGTTCGCCGGGCTGGAGTTCGTGGGCGTGCCGCTGCGCGCCGATTTCACGCTGGACCGCGCCGCCATGCTGGCGGCCATGGCCGAGCACAAGCCCGCTGTTATCTATCTGGCCTATCCGAACAACCCGACCGGCAATCTGTTCGACGCGGCCGACATGGAGGCTATCGTCCGTGCCGCGCAGGGCGAGGTGTGCCAGAGCCTGGTGGTAGTGGACGAGGCCTACCAGCCGTTCGCGCAGGAAAGCTGGATGCCGCGCCTGACCACGTTCGGTAACGTGGTCGTGATGCGTACGGTGTCCAAGCTCGGCCTGGCCGGTATCCGTCTGGGCTATATGGCCGGATCGCCGGAATGGCTGTCGCAACTGGACAAGGTTCGCCCGCCGTACAACGTCAACGTGCTGACCGAGGCCACCGCGCTGTTCGCGCTGCAGCATGTGAACGTGCTTGACGAACAGGCGGCGCAGCTTCGCGCCGAACGTACGAAGCTGGCCGATGCCCTGGCCGCCCTTCCGGGCGTGACGGTGTTCCCGAGCGCTGCCAACTTCTTGCTCTTCCGCGTGGCGAATGCGGCACAGACGTTCGACCGGTTGCTGGCGCGGAAGGTATTGATCAAGAACGTGAGTAAAATGCACGCATTGCTGGCCAACTGTCTGCGCGTGACGGTCAGCACCCCCGAAGAAAACGCGCAGTTTCTTGAGGCTTTCAACGCCTCGTTGCAGGATTAACCCCACCATGCGTGTTGCAGAGGTCACCCGCAATACCTCGGAAACGCAGATCCGCGTTTCGCTGAACCTTGATGGCACCGGCCGCCAGAAGCTGGCTTCCGGCGTGCCGTTCCTCGACCACATGCTGGACCAGATTGCCCGGCATGGCATGTTCGACCTCGAGGTCGAGGCCACGGGCGACATCCATATCGACGACCACCATACGGTGGAGGACGTCGGCATTACGCTGGGCCAGGCCGTGGCGCGCGCCATCGGCGACAAGAAGGGCATCACCCGCTACGGGCACAGCTATGTGCCGCTGGACGAATGCCTGTCGCGCGTGGTGATCGACTTCTCGGGCCGCCCGGGCCTGGAATTCCACGTGCCGTTCACGCGCGCCCGGGTGGGCAGCTTCGACGTCGACCTGACGATCGAGTTCTTCCGCGGCTTTGTGAACCATGCCGGCGTGACGCTCCACATTGATAACCTGCGTGGCATCAATGCGCACCATCAATGCGAAACGGTGTTCAAGGCGTTTGGCCGGGCACTGCGCATGGCGGTGGAGTTGGACCCGCGCGCGGGCAATCAGATTCCATCGACCAAGGGCACGCTCTGACCCATACTGTCCACGGCCCTCATCACTGACCTGCGCCCCTAAAAAGCAGGCGTGCCGGCTGGTTGCGGCGACGCTGAGAACCACCGACATATCCGCATCCGATGGATACGCTCAAGTCTTTTATCTCGCTGCTGGCGCTGATCAACCCGATCGGGGCGATCCCGTTCTTCATCAGCCTGACCACGCAGCAGACGGAGGCGGAGAAGCTAAAGACGATCAAGACGGCATCGATTGCCGTGGCGATCGTGGTGGGATTGTCGGCGTTGCTGGGCCAGCAGATCATTGAGTTCTTCAATATCTCGGTGGCGTCGCTGCAGGTGGGTGGCGGGCTGATCATGATCATGATGGCCATGAACATGCTCAATGCCCAGACTGGCCGCACCAAGGCCACGCCGGAGGAAGAGGACGAGGCCGAGGCCAAGACCAGTATCGCGGTGGTGCCGCTGGCGCTGCCGTTGCTGACCGGGCCGGGATCGATCAGCACGGTGATCGTGTATGCGGGCAAGACGCATCACTGGTACGAACTGCTGATCCTGGTGGGAATTGGCGTCATCCTGGGGCTGGTGGTGTATGGCACATTCCGTGCGGCGGATCCGATCGCGCGGGTGGTGGGCCGGACCGGGATCAATATCGGTACGCGCCTGATGGGGTTGATCCTGTCGGCGCTGGCCGTCGAATTCATTGTGGACGGGCTGAAGACATTGTTGCCTGTTTTGAAATCATGACTACCATAGCAATTGTGGATTACGGCATGGGCAACCTGCGCTCGGTGGCGCAGGCCCTGCGTGCGGCGGCCCCGGAAGCGGACGTGCAGGTCGTGGACCGGCCAGAAGCCATTCGCGGCGCGGACCGCGTGGTGTTGCCGGGCCAGGGTGCGATGCCTGACTGCATGGGTGCCCTGGGGGATTCGGGCCTGCAGCAGGCCGTGCTGGAAGCCGCCGCGTCGAAGCCGATGCTGGGCGTGTGCGTTGGCGAACAGATGCTGTTCGACCGTAGCAGCGAAGCTCGGGCGGGCGCAGATAGCACGCCGGCGCTGGGCCTGATGCCCGGCGAGGTGATTCGGTTTGAACTGGACGGCATGACGCAGCCCGACGGCTCGCGTTTCAAGGTGCCGCAGATGGGATGGAACCGTGTGCGCCAGGCGCTGGCGCATCCGCTGTGGAACGGCATTCCGGACGACAGCTGGTTCTACTTCGTGCACAGTTACTATGTGCACGCGCGGGACCCGGCCCATATCGCCGGCGAAACGGATTACGGCGTCGTGTTTACCAGTGCGGTGGCACGCGATAATATTTTCGCCACGCAGTTCCACCCGGAGAAGAGCGCTGCGATGGGTTTGCAGCTATACCGGAATTTCGTGCACTGGAATCCGTAAAGCGTCAGAAGCACCTGTTACCAGAAGCGCCACAAGATCAACAGCAATCGCCCGTTCAGAGCCACCGACCCAGACTGCATCCATTGCAAAACTGACATGACCTGAATGCCCGCGCAACCGCGCTGGCCTTTGCTGACTATTCCCTTTTACACAACCACCACGCTCGTTACGCTATGTTGCTCATTCCGGCCATCGACCTGAAGGACGGTCAGTGTGTACGCCTCAAACAAGGCGACATGGACCAGGCCACCGTCTTTTCCGAAGATCCCGCCGCCATGGCACGTCACTGGGTGAACCAGGGCGCGCGACGCCTGCATCTGGTCGACCTGAACGGCGCTTTTGTTGGCAAGCCCCGCAACGAAGCCGCCATCAAGGCGATCATCGCCGAAGTGGGCGACGAAATCCCCGTGCAGCTTGGCGGCGGCATCCGCGACCTGAACACGATCGAGCGCTGGCTCGACGACGGTCTGTCGTACGTGATCATCGGCACGGCAGCCGTAAAGAACCCGGGCTTCCTGAAGGACGCCTGCTCGGCGTTCGGCGGCCACATCATCGTCGGGCTCGATGCCAAGGACGGCAAGGTTGCCACCGATGGCTGGAGCAAGCTGACCGGCCACGAGGTGGCGGACCTGGCACGCAAGTACGAAGACTACGGCGTGGAAGCCATCATCTACACCGACATCGGTCGCGACGGCATGCTGCAGGGCATCAACATCGACGCCACGGTCAAGCTGGCCCAGTCGATGTCGATCCCGGTGATCGCCAGCGGCGGGCTGTCGAACATGGCCGACATCGACCAGCTCTGCGCGGTGGAGCGCGAAGGCGTGGAAGGTGTGATCTGCGGTCGCGCCATCTACTCGGGCGACCTGGTATTCGCGGACGCCCAGGCGCACGCGGACAAGCTGGGTGCAGAGTAACTAGCCTGTCCGGCAGGACGCCACAACCAGCCGCTGCCCGGGCGGGCGGCGGCAGGCAAGGAATCTCATGTTAGCCAAACGTATCATCCCCTGCCTGGACGTGACCAACGGGCGGGTGGTCAAGGGTGTCAACTTCGTCGAACTGCGCGATGCGGGCGACCCTGTGGAAATCGCGCGCCGCTACGACGACCAAGGCGCCGACGAGATCACATTTCTCGATATCACTGCCACCAGCGACGGCCGCGACCTGATCCTGCACATCATCGAGGCCGTGGCTTCGCAGGTGTTCATTCCGCTGACGGTTGGCGGCGGCGTGCGCGCCGTGGAAGACGTGCGGCGCCTGCTCAATGCCGGCGCGGACAAGATCAGCGTCAATTCGTCGGCCATCGCCAATCCGCAACTGGTTTCCGACGCCACGGGCAAGTACGGCTCGCAGTGCATCGTGGTGGCCATCGATGCCAAGCGCAGCTCCGCGCCCGGCGAGCCGGCCCGCTGGGAAGTGTTCACCCATGGCGGCCGCAAGGCGACCGGCCTGGATGCCGTGGAATGGGCGCGCGAGATGGCGCGCCGCGGCGCCGGCGAAATCCTGCTGACAAGCATGGACCGCGATGGCACCAAGAGCGGTTTCGACCTGGAACTGACGCGCGCCGTCAGCGATGCGGTGCCGGTGCCGGTCATCGCGTCGGGTGGCGTGGGCGGCCTGCAGGACCTGGCCGACGGCATCAAGCTCGGCCGCGCCGATGCGGTGCTGGCTGCCAGCATCTTCCACTATGGCCAGCACACGGTTGGCGAAGCAAAGGCATTCATGGCCCGCGAGGGCATTCCCGTCCGGATCTGATCATGGCAAAGAAGTGGTTGAACAAGGTGAAGTGGGACGACAACGGCCTGGTGCCGGTGATCGTCCAGGAGACGGGTTCCAATGACGTGCTGATGTTCGCGTTCATGAACCGCGAGGCATTGCAGCGTACCGTCGAGCTGGGCGAGGCCGTGTTCTGGTCGCGCTCGCGCAAGCGCCTGTGGCACAAGGGCGAGGAATCGGGCCATGTGCAGAAGGTGCACGAAATGCGCCTGGACTGCGACGAGGACGTAGTGCTGCTGAAGGTCACCCAGGTGGACAACATCGCCTGCCACACGGGCCGTCATTCCTGCTTCTTCCAGAAGTTCGAGGGCGATGCCGAAACGGGTGACTGGCAGACCGTCGAGCCGGTGCTCAAGGACCCTTCCACGATCTACGCCGCCAAGCCATGAGCCAGCACACCGAATCCGCCGACGTGCTGGCCCGCGTGGCTGCCACGCTGGAATCGCGCAAGCCCGAGAACGGCGGAGACCCCGCCCAGTCCTACGTTGCCAAGCTGTTCGGCAAGGGCGACGACGCCATCCTGAAGAAAATTGGCGAGGAAGCCACCGAGACCGTGATGGCGGCCAAGGACGCCCGCGCGGCTGGCCTGGGCGAAGAGGCCGTCGGCAAGGTGATCTACGAGGTGGCCGACCTGTGGTTCCATACGATGGTGCTGCTATCGCACATTGGCGCGTCGCCCGCCGACGTGGTCAACGAACTGGCGCGGCGCGAAGGGTTGTCCGGCCTGGCAGAGAAGGCCAACCGCAAGGAGTAGGATTAGGCTAGGGGCCGCCCGGAACAGGTCCGGACGCGGCATGACGCGGGGCAACGCTGGAGGGCACGATGGCGACGGACTACACCACGCAGGTCACGACAACCGTGGACGCGGACAAGCTCGACGGATTGCGCAAGCTCACGCATATCCTTTACGCGCTCTATGCGATCCACTGGTTCACGGGCGGCATCACCGCGGTGATCGCGATCATCGTCAATTACGTGAAGCGCGACGATACCCGCGGTACGGTCTATGCCTCGCACTTCGCATGGCAGATCCGCACGTTCTGGTGGTCGATCGTCTGGTATGTGGCGGGCGGCTTCATGTTCGTGACAGTGTTGCTGTTCCCGCTGGCAATCGCCGTTTTCTGCGTGTTGTCACTGTGGATACTGTATCGTATCGTCAAAGGCTGGCTGTACCTGAACGACCGCAAGCCGATGTACCCCGACGAGTCGTTCTGACGTCGGGCGCAGAGATACAGATAAAAGTGGCAGCAAGGCGGCGTATTTTTTTGGAATATGCCGACAGGCTGCAACAAGAACTTCATGAAATCTCAGGACAATTGCATTTTCTGCAAGATCGTTGCCGGTCAGATCCCGTCCCGCAAGGTGTATGAGGACGACGACCTGCTCGCGTTTCACGATCTCCATCCCAAAGCACCGGTACACTTTCTGGTTATTCCGAAATCGCACGTCGATTCGCTGGCCGATTGCGGACCCGGCGATGCGGATGTGCTTGCTAGAATGATGCTCAAGGTGCCAGAACTGGCGCGCCTTGCCGGCTGCAACAACGGGTTCCGCACGGTGATCAACACCGGCACGGACGGCGGACAGGAGGTGTTTCACCTTCATCTGCACGTACTGGGCGGCCCGCGCGACCAGTGGAAGTCACCGGCGTTCTGAGCCGAGGGCATCAGGACGGCCTGGGTATGAAAAAGGGGCTGGGACAGTGATGTCCCGGCCAAATGTTGCGTCGGCCACCGTCTCCCGGCGCAGCCTTTGAAGGACGGAACTACGGGGCAGGGCTATCGGAATGCCGATGCCCGCGGCTTTATCAGGAGCAAGAAATGGGTTCGTTTAGCATTTGGCACTGGCTGATCGTGCTGGTGATCGTCATGCTCGTCTTCGGTACCAAGAAGCTGCGCAACATTGGCCAGGACCTGGGCGGTGCGGTGAAGGGCTTCAAGGACGGCATGAAGGACGCAAACGGCGAGGAAGCCGGCGCCAAGCCGGAGCAAGCCAAGGAGCTGCGCGACACCACCACGATCGACGTGGAAGCCAAGGAAAAGCAGCGCCAGCAGTAATCCGCAGGCTGCTTCTTTCTTGTCAGTCACCCTCCCGGCGGCCGCGCATGGCGCGGCTTGCCTGTCTCGTGTCTCAGTTCCGGTTTTCGCATGATCGATCTCGGCATTTCCAAGCTGGCACTGATCGGCGCCGTCGCGCTGATCGTGATCGGCCCCGAGCGTCTGCCGAAGGTGGCGCGCACGGTCGGCGCACTGGTCGGCCGCGCGCAGCGCTATATCAATGACGTGAAGGCCGAAGTCAGCCGCGAGGTGGAACTCGAGGAACTGCGCAAGATGCGCACGGAATTCGAGAACGCCGCGCGTGACGTCGAGCAGACCATCCACAAGGAAGTCAACGAGCATACCCAGTCGCTGAACGAAGCACTGGGCGAGCTGGAGACTTCCGGCACGGCCGATGGCGGCACGACTGACGGCAGCACCGGATATGTGCCCAGCTGGAGCAGCGCGCACAAATCGCACAACGGCCGCAAGAGCTGGCGCGTCAAGCAGGGCGCCCGGCCGATCTGGTTCAAGCGCCAGCAAAATGTTCGCGTGTGGGTGCAGTCCGGCGCTGCCCGCGTGAAGCGCCACCGCCCGGCCAGCGGCCGCAACCGTTCCTTCTTCGAGTAAGCATGGCGGGCACCCAAGACCCCAACGACGAATCCCAGCAAGAGACCTTCATTTCCCACCTGATCGAGTTGCGCGAGCGGCTCGTAAAGGCGGTGGCGGGCGTCATCGTCGTATTCCTGTGCCTGGTGTACTGGGCCGCGGAAATCTTCAACCTGTTTTCCGCGCCGCTGACCGAGGCGCTGCCTAAGGGCGGACGGATGATCGTCACCGATGTCACCGGCTCGTTCTTCGTGCCGATGAAGGTGACGATGCTGGTGGCGTTCCTGATCGCGCTGCCGTGGGTGCTCTACCAGGTCTGGCGATTTGTGGCACCGGGCCTGTACCAGCATGAGAAGAAACTGATCATGCCGCTCGTGACCAGCAGCTACGTGCTGTTCCTGTGCGGCGTGGCGTTCGCCTACTTCCTGGTGTTCCCGACGGTGTTCCACTTCATGGCGCATTACAACGCGCCACTCGGCGCGGACATGTCGACCGACATCGACAAATACCTGAGCTTCGCCATGACTACGTTCCTGGCCTTCGGCATCACGTTCGAAGTGCCGGTGGTGGTGATCGTACTGGTCAGGTTCGGCGTGGTGGAACTCGACAAACTCAAGCAGATCCGCCCCTACGTTATCGTCGGCGCATTCATCATTGCCGCCGTGGTAACGCCTCCCGACGTTATGTCGCAACTGCTTTTGGCCGTGCCGCTCGTGCTGTTGTACGAACTCGGCCTGCTGATGGCACGTTTTGTGACCAAGCAGCCACTAGGCACCCCTGCCGAAGGCGAAACCCAGCCCGACTAAGTTCCCAGCTAGTTGTTAACGGCCTGTTTCCCCTGGCGCTGAATGCTGCGTTTTGCACCAAGTTGGTGAAACTGTTGCAGTTTGCTGTTGCTTCGTCACAACAAGAACCGTCAGTAAACCGTGTTTACGGCGAAAAAGACTTCTGACGCGCTGGGGGGGTGACACATAATACGACGCAGACGTGAAGGTTAATGCGTCGCCCAAGCACTTGGGCAACCAAGATTTCCCAATCAGTTGACAAGGAAAGTGTCGATATGAAGATGAAACTGTTTGCAGCTGCCGTTGCCGCTCTGGCCGCCGGCGGTGCCTATGCCCAGTCGAGCGTGACCCTGTACGGTGTGGTTGACGCCGGTATCGAATACCAAAACCATCAGCCGGGTGGCGGCCATGACGTCGTTCGCATGACCTCCGGTAACCTGTCGGGCAGCCGTTGGGGCCTGCGCGGCGTGGAAGACCTGGGCGGTGGCCTGAAGGGCGTCTTCGTGCTGGAAAGCGGTTTCAACGTTGACAACGGCACCACGGGCCAGACCAGCAACAACACGAGCCGTCTGTTCGGTCGTCAAGCGTACGTCGGTCTGCAAAGCCAGTGGGGCGCGCTGACCCTGGGTCGCCAACAGACCCCGTTCTATGAATTCGGCCTGGCCTTCGATCCGATGGCCATTTCGACCAAGTACTCGATCACGTCGCAAGATCCGGCTTTCTCGCAACGCGCTGACAACTCGATCAAGTACGTTGGCACGTTCGGTGGCCTGACCGCCAATGCCCTGTACAGCTTCGGCTGGGACAACAACGGTGAAGTCGCTGGTACGGCCAAGATCGGTCGCGAGTACAGCGCAAGCCTGACGTACGTCGGCGGCCCGTTCTCGGTTGGTGCCGTGTATGACGAAACCAACGTTGCTACGTCGGTTGCCACGAAGGACCAGATCCTGCGTCGCGCTTCGGTCGCTGGTACGTACGCCTTTGGCCCGGCCAAGGTGTTCGCTGGTTACCGTTGGGGCCACGCTGTCGACACGATTTTCCTGACCACGCCGGCTCCGGGTGGCAAGAACACGTCGAACCTGTACTGGCTGGGTCTGGGTTACCAACTGACCCCGGCTCTGTCGCTGACGGGCGCAACCTACTACCAAGACTTCCGCAGCAGCGGTCGCGATCCGTGGACGTTCGTCGCTTCGGCTGACTACGCGTTCTCGAAGCGCACCGACGCTTACCTGACCGTGTCGTACGCCAAGAACAAGGACGACTCGACGATGGGCGTGGACGGCTTCGGCAAGACCAACGGCACGAACAACCAGTTCGGCGCTGTGGTTGGTGTTCGCCACAAGTTCTAATTTGACGCGGGTGTAAGCCCGCATCAGATTCGGCTTGATCAAAACGCCGGCATCCGAAAGGATGCCGGCGTTTTGTCTTTTGGCGGCGTAAGGGAGCCTGGACCTCCTCGCTGCTGGAGCACTCACTGTCTAATTGACGCCATCCAGCGAACGGGCACCCCCGGCCCCTCTCCCGCAACGCGGGAGAGGGGCCGGGGGGGGGAGCGTAGGGCACGCTAAACAACGACATCCCCAACACCAGCGCCAGTGCCGGCGTACCGTACCGCCTTGCACCTGCCCCACCTTCGCAGAGCATTCCAAAGACGGTTGGACGTCACGGTCACCCCTCGACCTAGGTCATACAGCCCCCGCACAACAATCCACCGGAGAAGGGGTGACAAGCAGTCAGCGACGTACCTTCCTCTGAAACGCCAGGGCGACGTCCTGCGCTGCCTTCCACAAGAACGCGCGCCCCAAATAAAAAACCCCCGTCACTTCTGACGGGGGTTTTGCCTTCCAGGCGAACTACCCAGCAATTTGCAGGGCGGTGAGACTAGCCAGCAACCACCAGCCAGTCCGCCCACACCCTTCATTCGCTCAATTACTCTTCCTCTTCCAACGGCATGGCGCGACGGGGCGGCGGAGGCCGCTTGCCGATGGTCACCGAGATATCCGAAGGCTTGCCGCGACGAATGACCTTCATCTTCACCTCGGCGCCAGGCTTGAGCTGGGCGATGGCGTTCAGCAGTGCCGTCGTGTCGGAGATCACCTGGTTGTCCACCGATACCAGCACGTCACCGGGCCGTACGCCGGCCTTGTCAGCCGGGCCGCCCTGGACCACTGCGGCAATCAGTGCGCCTTCTTTCGCGTCGAGGCCAAACGATTCGGCAATCTCCGGCGTCAGGTCTTGCGGCTCGACGCCGATCCAGCCGCGCGTCACGCTGCCGGTCGAGATAATCGACTCCATGACCTGCTTTGCCGTCGATACCGGGATCGCAAAGCCAATACCGAGCGAACCACCCGAGCGCGAGTAGATTGCAGTATTGATGCCGAGCAGGTTGCCTTGCGCATCGACCAGCGCGCCGCCCGAGTTGCCCGGGTTGATGGCCGCATCGGTCTGGATGAAGTTCTCGAAAGTATTGATGCCAAGGTGGCTGCGGCCCAGCGCGGAAACGATACCCATCGTCACAGTCTGGCCCACGCCGAACGGATTGCCGATGGCCAGCACCACGTCACCCACCTTCACGTTCTCGATACGGCCCAGCGTAATCGCCGGCAGATCCTTGAGCGTGATCTTCAGCACGGCAAGGTCGGTTTCAGGATCTGAGCCCACGACCTTGGCGTTGGCCTTGCGGCCGTCGGTCAGCGCCACCTCGATTTCGTCGGCGCCGTCCACCACATGGTGGTTGGTTAGAATGTAACCTTCGGCGCTGACAATGACGCCCGAACCCAGGCTGGACACCGGTTCCTGGCGTTCCGGCAGCCGGTCGCCAAAGAAGAACCGGAACCACGGATCCTCCGCCTGCGGGTTGGGCGACCGTTTCGAACCATTCTTGCTGGTGAAAATGTTGACCACCGCAGGCATGGCTTCCTTGGCGGCGTCGCTATAAGACCCTTGCGCCGCGGAGCCCGTCACGCTCGGCACGACTTCCTTCAATGCCACGATCGGCGACCCCGACTGCACGGCCACTCGCCCACGCTGCAGCCAGTCGGGTTTCAGCGTGGCGACAACGAACCACACGGCCAGCACGACCGTGACGGCCTGAGCAAAGAACAGCCAGAATCGGCGCAACATATCGGAGTTTTGACC
The DNA here is from genome assembly GCF_022179805.1 of Cupriavidus pauculus. Taxonomy (GTDB): domain Bacteria; phylum Pseudomonadota; class Gammaproteobacteria; order Burkholderiales; family Burkholderiaceae; genus Cupriavidus; species Cupriavidus pauculus_E. Next base: position 103,166 of record NZ_BPUO01000011.1, read on the forward strand.
AGAAAATGAAAACTAAAGAGCTGGAATTGTACTTGAACGACCTGTTGGAAGTTCCGCGTTTCAAGGACTATTGCCCGAATGGGCTCCAAGTGCAAGGTCGACCCGAAGTCACCCATATCGTCACAGGTGTCACCGCCAGCCTGGCGCTGCTGGATGCCGCGATCGAGGCCGGGGCCGACGCGATCCTGGTGCACCACGGCTATTTCTGGAAGAACGAAGATGCCCGGGTCATCGGCCAAAAGCACGCAAGGTTGAAGAAACTACTCGCGGCCGACGTGAATTTGCTGGCCTTTCACCTGCCGCTGGATAACCACGCCGAACTCGGCAACAACGCACAGTTGGCGTTGCAGCTCGGCATCGTGCCGAACGGCCGTTTCAGCGACGACCAGCTTGGCTGGACCGGGACGCTGCCGCAACCGATGCCGCTGCAGGCGTTCGCCGCGCATGTAGGCGGCGTGCTTGAGCGCGAGCCACTGGTGATTGGTGACCCCGAGCAGACGATTCGCAGCGTGGGCTGGTGCACGGGCGGCGCGCAAGGGTACTTCGCGGCGGCCGTGGCAGCGGGCGTGGATGTCTATATCAGCGGGGAAGTGTCCGAACCCACCACGCACCTAGCGCGCGAGAGCGGCGTGGCCTACATCGCAGCGGGGCACCACGCAACGGAACGCTATGGCATCCGGGCCGTAGGAGAGCATCTGGCGCAGCGTTTCGACCTGCGCCACACCTTCATCGATATCCCGAACCCGGTCTGAGCAACCGGGTCCGGGCACCAGCAGGGCACGACCCTAGGGGTCAGGCGCGCGGGGTTTGCAGGCTGTCGCGGATTTCGCGCAACAGCTTGATGTCCTCGGGCGTCTCCGCCGGCTTCGGCGCTTCCTCGTTCTGCTCGCGCATCTTGTTGAACGCGCGAACCATCATGAAGATGATGAACGCCAGAATGACAAAGTTGACTACGATAGTCAGGAAATTGCCGTAGGCAAACACCGGCACCCCCGCTTTCTTCAACGCATCGAGCGTGTTCGGCACGCCCGGCGGCGGCTCGGCCAGCACGACGAACATGCTCGAAAAATCGAGCTTGCCCACCACGCGGCCCACCAGCGGCATGATCAGGTCATTGACGACCGAATCAACGATCTTCCCAAACGCAGCGCCGATGATCACACCGACGGCCAGGTCGATCACGTTGCCGCGCATCGCAAAAGTTCGGAACTCGCTCATCATTCCCATTGGTTATTCTCCGAATTGTTGTTTCAGATTAACGTTTGTGTTTGACAAAGACTGCATCATCGCAACCTCGAGTGCAAGTCTGGATGCCGCGTTCGAACGCTCACCGAGCGATCCCACAAACGATCCCATGACCGATTATCGGCGCCACGGCTATCAGTAGTTCGCCTATCGTCGCCAGATGTGCCTCAGGTATAATTTTTTGTTGACGCAAGATTCAATTGATGACATCCCCTGGGGTTTGGAATGAGTGACCAGCAAGACGTGAAGAACGTGGACAAAGGTCGCCGCAATTGGTTGATCGCGACTTCTGTCGCGGGCGGCGTAGGAGGCGTTGCAGTAGCAGTACCGTTTGTCAGTACCTTTGCACCGTCGGAAAAGGCCAAGGCCGCCGGCGCGCCTGTCGAAGCCGACATAGGTGCGTTGAAACCCGGTGAAATGATGACGGTGGAATGGCGAGGCAAGCCGGTCTGGATTCTGCGCCGTACGCCGGAAATGCTGGCTTCTCTCAAGAAGACCGACGCTGAAGTCGCGGATCCGGGTTCCGACGTCCCCTTCACGATGAAGACGCCGGACTATTGCAAGAACGAGACGCGGTCGCGTGCCGAACACAAGGATCTGCTTGTGGTCGTCGGCATTTGTTCCCACCTTGGTTGTTCCCCCTCTGGCCCGTTCGCCTCGGGTACCAATCCGCAACTCGGCGCGGATCCCGGCTTCCTGTGCCCGTGCCATGGCTCCACCTTCGACCTTGCGGGCCGCGTGTTCAAGAACAAGCCTGCCCCGCAGAATCTTGACGTACCCCCGTACCAGTTCCTGACCGACACCAAGATTGTGATCGGCAAGGACGAGAAAGGAGAAGCGTGATCATGGCGGCCGAAAAAGAAGTCAAGACCACCGGGCTGCTGGGCTGGATCGACGCCCGTTTTCCCGCCACCCAGCTCTGGGAAGACCACCTCTCCAAGTACTACGCGCCGAAGAACTTCAACTTCTGGTACTTCTTCGGATCGCTGGCACTGCTGGTGCTGGTGATCCAGATCGTCACCGGCATCTTCCTGGTGATGAACTACAAGCCGGACGGCACGCTGAACGCGGCCGGCATTCCGGTGGCGTTCGCCAGCGTGGAATTCATCATGCGCGAAGTGCCATGGGGCTGGCTGGTGCGCTACATGCACTCCACCGGCGCCTCGGCGTTCTTCGTCGTGGTGTACCTGCACATGTTCCGTGGCCTGCTGTACGGTTCGTATCGCAAGCCGCGCGAGCTGGTCTGGATCTTCGGGTGCCTGATTTTCCTGTGCCTGATGGCCGAAGCGTTCATGGGCTATCTGCTGCCCTGGGGCCAGATGTCGTACTGGGGCGCGCAGGTGATCGTGAACCTGTTCTCGGCGATCCCCGTGATCGGCCAGGACCTGTCGCTGTTCATCCGCGGTGACTACGTGGTGAGCGATGCCACGCTGAACCGCTTCTTCTCGTTCCACGTGATTGCGGTGCCGCTGGTGCTGTTGGGCTTGGTGGTGGCGCACATCATCGCGCTGCACGAAGTGGGCTCGAACAACCCGGACGGCGTGGAGATCAAGGCGAAGAAGGACGAGAACGGCATTCCGCTCGACGGCATTCCGTTCCACCCGTACTACTCGGTGCACGACCTGCTGGGCGTGGCCGGCTTCCTGATCGTCTTCTCGGCCGTGATCTTCTTCTTCCCGGACGTGGGTGGCTATTTCCTGGAGGCCAACAACTTCTTCCCGGCTGATCCGCTCAAGACGCCGCCGCACATTGCACCGGTGTGGTACTTCACGCCGTTCTACTCGATGCTGCGCGCCACGACGTCGAACTTCCTGCCGATCCTGTGGCTGTTCTTCGCGGTCGTGCTGGGCATGGTGTTCCTGCGCACGAAGGACGCACGCATCAGGATTGGCTCGGTGGCCATCATGGTGATCCTGGCCGTGGGCTTCTACTTCATCGACGCCAAGTTCTGGGGCGTGCTGGTGATGGGCGGCTCGGTGATCGTGCTGTTCTTCATGCCGTGGCTCGACTGCTCGCCGGTCAAGTCCATCCGCTATCGTCCCGCTTTCCACAAGTCGATTCTGATCGTCTTCGTGGTGGTGTTCCTGGTCCTCGGGTACCTGGGCGTGCAACCGCCGTCGCCGGTGGGTGAGAAGGTGTCGCAGCTCGGTACGCTGCTGTACTTCGCCTTCTTCCTGATCATGCCGCTGTGGAGCCGTGCCGGCACGTTCAAGCCGGTGCCGGAGCGCGTCACGTTCCATCCGCACTAAGACGCTGCGCGACCCTACAAGAGGACAAGGACACAAGATGAAAAAGTTGCTTTCGATCTTCGCACTGGTCGGCGCATGCCTTGCCGCGCTGCCCGCGATGGCCTCAGAAGGCGGTTATCCGCTGGAGCCGGCTCCGCTGGACACGAGCGATGTCTCGTCGCTGCAGCGTGGCGCCAAGCTGTTCGTCAACTACTGCCTGAACTGCCACGGCGCGTCGATGATGCGCTACAACCGGCTCAAGGACCTGGACCTGACCGATGACCAGATTCGCCAGAATCTGCTGTTTTCGGGGGATAAGGTTGGCGATACGATGACGATCGCGCTGCCGCCGAAGGATGCCAAGGCGTTCTTTGGCGCCAACCCGCCGGACCTGTCGGTCATCTCCCGCGCACGCGGCAACGACTGGCTCTACACCTATCTGCGCACGTTCTACCGTGACGACTCGCGCGCCACGGGCTGGAACAACCTGGTCTTCCCGGCAGTGGGCATGCCGCACGTGCTGTGGGAGCTGCAGGGCCAGCGCGCGCCGAAGTTCGCCGAGGTGGAGGAGCATGGCCAGAAGGTGCACAAGCTGGCCGGCTGGGAACAGCTGACGCCGGGCAAGATGAACACGCAGGAGTACGACCAGGCCGTGGCTGATCTGGTGAACTACCTGAACTGGATGGCCGAGCCGGCGCAAAGCCACCGCAAGCGGCTAGGCGTCTGGGTGCTGCTGTTCCTGGGCGTTTTCACCGTGTTCGCCTGGCGCCTGAATGCCGCGTTCTGGAAGGACGTGAAGTAAGTATTAGCAGGGCGCGGTGCCGGCAGTTGTAACAGAATATGTAACAGCGAAGGAATGCCGCCCCGAGGGCCGGCGCGGAAGTTGCAGCAGTGCAGCACCGCGCCGGCCCTTTTGTTTTGTGCCTTTCCACGAGACCAGCCTGAAAAGTCACTCGGAGTGGGGCGCCTGCTATTTGTAACTAATTTGCTTTTCGATGGGGCGATCCGGCAGAATGTTTGCCCTGTCTAGAACCAGCATGATCAAGTTCGCCGAATTTCCATAAATTTGGCGCACTTCACACCCAAGGAATTCAACCATGATGGTGTTGTATTCGGGTACCACCTGCCCGTTTTCCCAACGTTGCCGCCTTGTCCTGTTCGAAAAGGGCATGGACTTCGAAATCCGCGACGTTGACCTGTTCAACAAGCCGGAAGATATTTCGGTGATGAACCCGTACGGCCAGGTGCCGATTCTCGTCGAACGCGACCTGATCCTGTACGAATCGAACATCATCAACGAGTACATCGACGAGCGCTTCCCGCACCCGCAGCTGATGCCGGCTGACCCGGTGCAGCGCGCCCGCGCCCGCCTGTTCCTGTTCAACTTCGAAAAGGAACTGTTCACCCACGTGTACACGCTGGAGAACGAAAAGGGCAAGGCCGCCGAGAAGAACCACGAGCGCGCCCGCGCCGCGATTCGCGACCGCCTGACGCAACTTGCTCCGATCTTCGTGAAGAACAAGTACATGCTGGGCGAAGAGTTCTCGATGCTCGACGTGGCCATCGCCCCGCTGCTGTGGCGCCTGGACCATTACGGCATCGAATTGTCGAAGAACGCCGCGCCGCTGCTGAAGTACGCGGAACGCATCTTCAGCCGCCCGGCCTACATCGAAGCGCTGACCCCGTCTGAAAAGGTCATGCGTCGTTAAGTCGCCCCCGACGCCACCGCTCAAGCGTAATGCCAGAAACCTCCACCAAGCCCTACCTGATCCGTGCCATCTACGAATGGTGCACGGATAACGGCTTCACGCCGTATATCGCAGTCTTTGTCGACGGCAACACCAACGTGCCACGCGAGTTCGTGAAGAACAACGAGATCGTGCTGAACGTAAGCTTCGACGCGACCAGCGGCCTGGATATGGGCAACGAGTGGATCGGCTTCAGCGCGCGCTTCGGTGGCGTTTCGCGCAAGATCGACGTGCCCGTGGAAAACGTGCTCGCCATCTATGCACGTGAAAACGGCCAGGGTATGGCGTTCCCCGTCGAGCGCAGCATCCCCGAAACCCAGGCCGCCACGGAACGCGAAAACAACCCGCCTCCGAAACTGGCCTCGGTCGACGCCGACACGCCAGCACCGGTCACCGCGGAAGAGGGCATCGAGGGCTCGGACGACGATCCCAACCCGCCCCCCGTCCCGCGAATCGGCGGCAAAAAGCCTTCCCTGAAGGTAGTCAAATAAGCCATCGCCAAGACACACCGCATACAGTAGAATCGCGGTCTGCACCAAACATGCCGGCTTAGCTCATCAGGTAGAGCAGTTGATTTGTAATCATCAGGTGGCGGGTTCGAGTCCTGCAGCCGGCACCAGTTTCATGTGAAAAGGCCACGCGAGAGCGTGGCCTTTTTGCTTTCCGCGGTCTCTTTTGCGCGAACGCTTAAGCAAATAAAAACACCGCAAGAATCAAAGCCCCCGCGGTGTCCTTTCCTGCAATCACTCAACAAGAAAAATCAGCCAGAACCTCAAGCCCCCACCGGCTTCCCCTCCTTATGCCGCAACACCACCGTCGACGACCTCGACGGCAGCGCCTTGTCCGGCCACTGGCCGGTGGAATCCCCAGTCGGATGCTGAATATTCACAAAGAACGTCGTCAGATCCGGCGTATATGCCAACCCAGTGATCTCACACCCAGCAGGACCTACCAGGATGCGGCGGACTTCGCGGGTTGCCTGGTCCAGGTAGTGCATCGAGTTGGCGCCGAAGATGCTGGTCACCGACGAGCCGGTGCCGGCGTCGGTCTGGATCCAGAGGCGGCCCTTCGGGTCTATGCGGATGCCGTCGGGGCTGCTGAAGGTGGCGCCGATCATGTTGCCCTTCTGGTTGGCGGCGGCGATTGACGGGTCGCCGGCCAGCAGCAGGATTTCCCACTTGAACTTGGTGGCCAGCGGCGAATCGCCGTCTTCGCGCCAGCGGACGATGTGGCCGTGCGGGTTGTTGGCGCGCGGGTTGGCGGCGTCGGTTTGCACGCGGCCGCCGTTGTTGGTCAGCGTGCAGTAGATGGTCTTGTCCTGGCCCACCGTGATCCACTCGGGGCGGTCCATCAGCGTGGCGCCGGCTACGCGGGCGGCGGCCTTGGTGTTCACCAGCACGTCGGCCTGGGTATTGAAGTCGACGTTGACTGGCACCACCACGCCTGCGGCGGCCTGGGTCCAGTTGCCGGGGTCGGAGGCGCCCGCGACCAGGCCGTTCTTGCCTTGGGTCAGTTCGATCCATTCGCCGGTACCGTCGCCGTTGAACTTGGCGGCGTACAGCGTGCCGTTGTCCAGCAGGCTGGCGTTGTTCAGGCGATTGGAGGCATCGAACGCGTTGCTCGGGATGAACTTGTAGATGCAGCCCGGCGTGCCGTCGTCGCCCATGTAGAAGGCCACGCGGTTGCTGGCATTGGCCATGAACGCGGTGTTTTCATGGTCGAAGCGGCCCATGGCGGTGCGCTTCACCGGCATGCCGCTGATCTGCTGCAGCGGGTCGATTTCCACGACCCAGCCGTAGCCTTCCTCGGCTTGCGTCGGATCGATGTAGTTGTCGGTGGTTTCCTCGCACGTGAGGTAGGTGCCCCACGGCGTATGGCCGCTGGAGCAGTTGTTCAGCGTGCCGATGACCACTGGGCCCACCACGCTGGCGGCGGGGCCGGACACGCGATACGACGTGTTGCCCGAGTAGCGCTTGTTGTAGAGCGAGTTGCGCTTGACCTGCCACTTGTTGGCCACCAGTTCGATTTCGATGACCGACACGCCGACCGACGACAGCACGATGCGCTTTTCCTCGGGCGTGGCGGTGGCTGGGTTGTAGGCGGTGGGCAGCAGGATGGCGGAATCCGGTGCCTCGTGGTTCATCACCAACAGGCCGCCCTTCTGCGGATCGACGCCGGGGACCTCGAAGTAGTGCATGCCGTCGTGGTTGCCACCGGCCTGCTGCTCGGTTTCCATCGACGACTGGAATGCGCCCTTGTAGCCGGCCGCGCCAGCGGCCACAGGATCGCCGGCGGAAAACAGCACGTACGTGTCATACGTGTTGGGTACGGTCACCTTGTTTTCGGTGATCTTCGAGGGCAGCGACTGGAAGTTGACGCTGTAGTCCAGCGGTTGCTGGGCCGGCCCTGGGGCCGGGGCGGGCGCCGGGGCAGGTGCCGGCGCGGCGCTGTTGTTGTCGTCGTCGCCACCGCAGGCGGCAAGCAGCGAGCTGCCGCCGAACGCGGACAGCAGCGAAACGCCGAGGCTGCCGCGCAGCACGCGGCGGCGTGCGGGATTGGCGGCAACCAGTTCTTCCAGCGTCTGACCCGGGACAGTCTTGTTGCCTTCGGCTTCGCGGCGCGGGGCGCGCAGCTTGTCGGTGATGTACGACATGTGTTCCTCCAGTATTTGTGGGGTGTCCTCCGCGGCAGCGGGGACGGGCGGGGAGAGAGCCGCCGCAGATACTAGGGAACAAATGTGTCGTTTTGGTTACTGAATGACCGGACATTCAGCCAATATCGCCGGCGCGATGCGTCTGATTCGAGGCGTGCTTCAGTTTGCGATGGCGTCTCCGATAACGCTAAGGCAGGCAAGTCCCCAAAAGGGTTGCGGTGTCCGATGACACGAAGATGGCATCGGCGCTTGTCTCGCGCATAATCGGCAGCACGCTGATCGACCCTTCCTGAAAAGGGCAATACACAGCGGTCATTTTTTGTTGGGTTTATTGGGTACAACAGGAGAGGTCAAATATGCATAGCAGACTTGCAGGCCGTCGCGCGTCGCGACTGGCGCTGGCAACCCTTGTCGCCTCGCTGGCCGCGTGCGGCGGTGGTAGCGACGACGATGGCGGTTCGGTGGTGCGCGTGTCCGAAGCAGCCACCACGCTGTCTACGAGTGCCGTTTCCCAGAACACGATCACCAATCCCACGCGCTGGATGCCGTCGCTGACGGACACGTGGCAGATCCAGCTGCAAGGCACGATCAACACCGGCTACAACGTCGCGGTCTACAACATCGACCTGTTCGATACGCCCCAGGCCACCATCAACGCGTTGAAGGCGCAGGGCAAGCGGGTGGTGTGCTACTTCTCGGCTGGCAGCAGCGAGGACTGGCGCCCCGATTTCTCGAAGTTCAAGGCGGCCGACATGGGCAACGCGCTCGATGGCTGGGCCGGTGAGCGCTGGCTCGACACGCGCTCGGCCAATGTCCGCGCGATCATGCAGGCGCGCATGGACCTGGCGAAGTCGAAGGGCTGCGATGGCATCGATGCAGACAACGTCGACGGCTACACCAACAAGCCGGGCTTCCCGCTGACCGCGGCCACGCAGCTCGACTACAACCGCTACCTGGCTGATCAGGCGCACGCACGCGGCCTGGCCATCGGTCTGAAGAACGCCGTAGCACTGCTGGCCGACCTGGCATCGTCATACGATTTCGCGTTGAACGAGCAGTGCTTCCAGTACAACGAATGCGGAGGTTACTCGGCGTTCACGGTGCAGGGCAAGCCTGTGTTCAACATCGAATATCAGGCGAAATGGAAGGACGCGGCCACGCGCACGAAGCTTTGTGCGAAGGCCCAGGCGTTGAACATGCGCACACTGGTGCTGCCGTTGGCGCTGAACGACAAGTTCCGGTATAGCTGCGATTGATCTGATGTATGAAATTTGGCTCCCCTCTCCCACGTCAGTGGGAGAGGGGAGCAACCGTCGGCAGATCAACCGCCGCCAGCCTTCTCCATCTCCCGCCAAGTCAGATACAACCGCGTATCAAACTCCAACTGGTGGTAGCTCGGCTCCATATGTTCGCAGAGCCGGTAGAACGCCTTGTTGTGATCCGATTCCTTCAGGTGCGCCAGTTCGTGCACCACGATCATGCGCAGGAATTCGGGCGGTGCGTCCTTGAACAGCGACGCCACGCGGATTTCCTTTTTCGCTTTCAACTTGCCGCCCTGCACGCGCGAAATGGCCGTGTGCAGGCCCAGCGCATGCTGCGCGGTATCGAGCCGCGCGTCGTAGCCCACCTTGTGCAGCGGCGGCGCGCTGCGCAGGTATTCCTGCTTGATGTCGCTGGTGTATTCGTAGAGCGCGCGATCGGTCTGGACGGCATGCCGTTCGGGATAGCGGCGCGCGATGTGGTCGCCCAGCGTGCCGGCTGCCATCGCGGCGCGCACTTGGTCGAGCACGTTGGGCGGATAGCCGCCCAGGAATCGCATCGGGTCTTTCACGCCCGGACGCCAGCCTTCGGACATTTCAGTGGTGGTGATGGTGGTGATGCATCCAGCTGTTGTCCATCGAGTTCACGAAGGACTCGACGGCATCCTTGTCGCCGGTGGCGTGGCGCATCAGTTCGCCGCACTTGCAGAAGCCCTGGTACGGGGTGATGTGCGAGCAGGCCGACGTCTTTTGCAGGTACAGCGTGACGGGTTTCGTGCACTTCTTGCACTTGAACTTCAGGGTCAGGGCGGGTTTGCTCATGGGATTCCGGTGTCAAAACGGCGCGAATGCGAAACCCGCCATTGTACCGGGCGCGTCCGATTGGCGATGGCCGGGCAAAAGCGGCCGCACCGTTTGCTACACTCCCGCCATTCCCGGAATTCCTCGAATTCCCCGCATTCCAACCGAATCCAACCGAATCCAACCGATCACGCACCCCATGGCACAGTACGTTTTCACCATGAACCGCGTGGGCAAGATCGTTCCGCCCAAGCGTCACATTCTCAAGGACATCTCGCTGTCCTTCTTCCCTGGTGCCAAGATCGGCGTGCTGGGCCTGAACGGCTCGGGCAAGTCCACGCTGCTGAAGATCATGGCCGGTCTCGACAAGGAGATCGAAGGCGAAGCCACGCCGATGCCGAACCTGAACATCGGCTACCTGTCGCAGGAACCGCAGCTCGACCCCGAGCAGACCGTCCGCGAATCGGTGGAAGAGGCACTGGGCGGCGTGTTCGAAGCCCGCAAGAAGCTCGACGAGATCTACGCCGCCTACGCCGAGCCGGACGCCGACTTCGACGCACTGGCTGCTGACCAGGCCAAGTACGAAGCGATCCTGTCCGCCAGCGATGGCAACAACGCCGAGCTGCAACTGGAAATCGCCGCCGACGCGCTGCGCCTGCCGCCGTGGGACGCCAAGATCGGCAACCTGTCCGGTGGTGAAAAGCGCCGTGTGGCGCTGTGCCGCCTGCTGCTGTCGCGCCCCGACATGCTGCTGCTCGACGAACCGACCAACCACCTGGACGCCGAATCGGTGGACTGGCTCGAACAGTTCCTGACGCGCTTCCCGGGCACCGTGGTGGCCGTCACCCACGATCGCTACTTCCTGGACAACGCCGCCGAGTGGATTCTGGAACTGGACCGTGGCCACGGCATTCCCTGGAAGGGCAACTACAGCTCGTGGCTGGAGCAGAAGGAAGACCGCCTGAAGCAGGAAGAGGCCACCGAATCGGCCCGCCAGAAGGCGCTGAACAAGGAACTGGAGTGGGTGCGCCAGAACCCGAAGGGCCGTCAGGCCAAGTCGAAGGCGCGTCTGGCCCGTTTCGACGAACTGAACAGCCAGGAATACCAGAAGCGCAACGAAACCCAGGAAATCTTTATCCCCGTGGGTGAGCGCCTGGGCAACGAAGTCATCGAGTTCGATAACGTCAGCAAGGGCTTTGGCGATCGCATGCTGATCGAGAACCTGAGCTTCAAGGTGCCGCCGGGCGCCATCGTTGGCATCATCGGCCCGAACGGCGCCGGCAAGTCGACCTTCTTCAAGATGCTGACCGGCAAGGAAACGCCGGACAGCGGCGAGATCAAGGTGGGTCCGACCGTGAAGATGGCGTTCGTGGACCAGAGCCGCGACGCGCTGGATGGCAGCAAGACCGTGTTCGAGGAAATCTCGGGCGGGTCGGACATCCTGACCGTGGGCCGCTACGAGACGCCGTCGCGCGCGTACATCGGCCGCTTCAACTTCAAGGGCGGCGACCAGCAGAAGACCGTGGGCACGCTGTCAGGCGGCGAACGCGGCCGTCTGCACATGGCCAAGACGCTGATCGCGGGCGGCAACGTGCTGCTGCTGGACGAACCGTCGAACGACCTCGACGTGGAAACGCTGCGCGCGCTGGAAGACGCACTGCTGGAGTTTGCCGGCTGCGTCATGGTGATCTCCCACGATCGCTGGTTCCTCGACCGTATCGCCACCCACATCCTGGCCTTCGAAGGCGACTCGCACGTGGAGTTCTTCTCCGGTAACTACCAGGAATACGAAGCCGACAAGAAGAAGCGCCTGGGCGAAGAAGCCGCCAAGCCCAAGCGCATCCGCTACAAGCCGATCATGCGCTGATTGGGGGCTTTGCTTTCCTCTCGGTTTTGATTTGCTCCCCTCTCCCGCCTTGCGGGAGAGGGGAGCTGGCTTGAGGTCTTTCACCCCCTCACCAGCCGCACCAACGTAATCTCCGACGGTGCCCCAAACCGCTTCGGCGGTCCCCAGTAGCCCGTTCCGCGGCTCACGTAAATCCACATCCTTTCATGCCGGTTCAGCCCATGCACATAGGGCTGCTGCATCGGCACGAACAGATTCCAAGGCCAGAACTGGCCGCCGTGGGTGTGTCCCGACAACTGCAGGTCGAAGCCCGCCGCCGCGGCGGCCGGTGCCGAGCGGGGCTGGTGCGCGAACAGCACGCGTGCCGCCGCGTGGGCCGGTGCGCCGTGCAGCGCCTTCACCGGATCGCTGCGATGGCTTTCGATAAAGCCGCCGGCCGTGAAATCGGTCACGCCGCCCAGCACCAGCGCATCGTCACCGCGCGCCACCACCACGTGCTCGTTCATCAGCACGCGCAGGCCCAGGCGCGACAATTCCTCGATCCAGGGTTCGGCGCCCGAGTAGTACTCGTGGTTGCCCGTGACCACATACGCACCGTGCGGCGCCGATAGCAGCCCAAACGGCGCCGTATGCTCGGACAACTCGCGCACCGATCCGTCGACCAGGTCGCCGGTGATGGCGATGGCATCGGGCTTGAGGCCGTTCACGCGGTCGACAATACGTTTCAGGTAGGGCGCCTTGATCGTCGGCCCCACGTGGATGTCGCTGATCTGCGCGATCGTGAAGCCCTGGAACGCATCGGGCAGGTCGGCGATCGGTACATCCACTTTTTTCACCTGCGCCAGCCCGCGCGCGTTGAAGTAGCCCATCACCGACACCGCCACCGACAGGCCGACCACGGCCGTCGCGCTGTAGAAGGCCAGGCCGGCGGGCTGCCAGCCGGCCAGCATCGCCACCAGCAGGAAGATGTCGCGCGCCACGGTCAGCACTAGCAACGACGAGAAGAATCCCATTGCCAGCATGCCGATCCAGCTCAGCCGGTCGGCCCAGCCGCCGGCGAGGCGCCGCGCCATCAGGGCGGCGGGAATCAGCAGCGTCGACGTCACCAGCCACAGCACCGCCAGCGTATGCACGGCCATGGGCAGGGGCAGCGCAGGCAGCAGCCGCGCGCCGATATAGGCGTGCAGCAGCGCGACGATGGCGGTGGGAACCAGCAGGGAACGGCGGGAGCGCCTGGTACTCATGGCAGGGGGCGGCAGAGTCGGATTCGAGTGTAGGTGAGGCTGCCCATCGCTGCTTCAAGGCCTGCCTGGATATCGGATGTGCGCCACGTGCCGCTGCGAGCAAAAAATGTGATCTGTCCGTTTTACGGAAGCCTGATGAATGTTTTCGTCGCGCATTGTTGGCGTCAGCGCACTAATTTAGATTCAACCGACGCCTAACGCTGGAGTTTCCATGTCTTTCGCGAAGCCTTCCTGCCTGACCCAGACGCTGATCGCCGTGACCCTGCTTGCCGTCCTGCCGTCCGGGGTGCAGGCGGCGAAACAGCCCACCGAAGCCAGCGCCACGAAGAAACTGGCGACGCTGACCTGGCCGCGCAACTTCGACGTGGCGGGCGAGCATGTGGAGCTGTACCAGCCCGAGATCGAGAAATGGGAAGGCAACCGCCTGTCCGGCCGCGCGGCCGTGGCTATTGGTGCCAAGACCGGCACGCCTACCTATGGCGTGGCGCGCTTCTCGGCGCAGGCCGATATCGACAAGCCGTCGTCGCTGGTGCAACTGACCAATATCCAGATCGACAGCGTCGACATGCCCACGCGGCCCGACGCCGCCGACAAGGTGCGGCAGGCGCTGATCGGCCAGTTGACGACTCCGGGGATGACCGTGCCGCTGGAGGAGCTGCAGGCCAGCTATGCGGTATCGCAGCAACTGGCCAAGGCGGCGCGCGTGCCGGTGAAGAACAATGCGCCGCAGATCCTGTTTGCCACCACGCCCACTGTCATGGTGCATGTGGACGGCGATCCCGCATGGCGCGCGGTGGCCGGCACATCGTACGAACGCGCCATCAACAGCCGCGCGCTGCTGTTGCGCGATGCGGGCGGCGAGCTGTGGCTGCAGGCGGCCGGGTACTGGTATCGCTCGGAGTCGGCTGGCGGCACGTGGGAACCGGTGGCCACGCCCCCGGCGGCGCTGATGGGAGCGGTCAGCAAGATGGCGGCGTCCAAGGACGAACCGAAGCCCGATCCGCTGATGCCCGCCGATGGCAAGAAGCCGCCGCGCGCGCCGTCGGTGCTGATGGCCACGCAGCCGGCCGAACTGATCCAGACCTCGGGCGAGCCGCAGATGAAGCCGGTGGATGGAACCGGGCTGCTGACGATGTCGAACGCCGACCATGCGGTGTTCATTGACCCGTCCAGCAATCAGACCTATGTGCTGATCTCGGGCCGCTGGTTCCGGGCGGCCATGCTCAACGGCCCGTGGGAATACGTGGCGGGCACCCAGTTGCCGGGCGACTTCGCCAAGATCTCGCCGAACGATCCGAAGGCGAATGTGCTGGTGTCGGTGCCTGGCACGCCCCAGGCGCGCGAAGCCGAGATCGCGGCGACGATTCCGCAGACGGCCTCGGTGTCGCGCAGCAAGGCCGTGGCAGCGGTGACCTATGACGGCCCGCCGAAGTTCGAGTCGGTCACGGGCACGTCGCTGCGCTACGCGGTCAACACCGGCACGCCTGTGATCGAGGTCGACCCTTCGCACTACTACGCCGTGGTCAATGGCGTCTGGTTCACGGCCAACGTGGCAGGTGGCCCGTGGCAGGTGGCCACCGAGGTACCGTCGGCCATCTACACGATTCCGCCCAGCTCTCCGCTGTACTACGTGACCTATGTCCGCATCTACTCGGTCACGCCCACGACCGTGGTGGTGGGCTATACGCCGGGCTACCTCGGCGTGGTGGTCAACCCGGACGGTACCGTGGTCTACGGCACGGGCTACGTCTATCCGCCGTACGTTGGCACCTATTACTACGGCTATCCGGTGACGTACGGCTACGGCGCCGGGTTTGGCATCGGCGTGGCCGAAGGGTTCGCGTTCGGCTTCGCGGCCGGGGCCATCTGGGGCTCGGCCGTGCCGTACTGGGGGCCTTACTGGTATGGCGGCGGTAGCTTCGTCAACATCAACCAGGCCAACTTCTACGGGCGCTGGGGGCAGGGCACGGTGACCCATGCCGAAGGCTGGAATGCCTGGACGGGCACCCAGTGGCGCGGCACGGCCGGCTCCGGCTACAACGCCGCCACGGGGGCGCGCTACCAGGGCAGCCAGGGCGCGGCGTTCAACCCGTATTCGGGCAACTATGCGGCCGGGCGGCAGGGATCGTTTTCCAATCCGTCCACGGGGCGCGAAGGCGCCGCGCGTGGCGGCGTGGCTGGCAACGAGTACACGGGCAACTACGCGGCTGGCCGGCAGGCGGCCGGCTACAACGCGCAGACGGGGCGCGTGGGCGCCGCCGAGGCAGGTATCGCGGGCAATACGCAGACCGGGCAGTACGCGGCCGGCAGCCGGGGCTTTGTCGCCAATCCGAACAAGGACAACGCGGTGGCCTGGAACAACGGCAATGTCTACGCGGGCCACGACGGCAATGTGTACCAGCACACCGACAACGGCTGGCAGAAGCACACTACCAATGGCTGGGAGCCCGTGCAGCAGAACGCCGAGATGCAAGGCCGGCTGGACCAGCAGCGCCAGGCGCGCGATATGGGCCAGCAGCGGTTCAACAGCGCGGCTGCACAGCAGTGGCAGGGCAGGTTCGCAGGGGGCGGCGGGCGGTTTGGCGGCGGAGGCGGGCATTTCCACGGATTCCGCCGGTAGGCGGTTACCCACGAAATCGCTTAACGGCCCAAATAAAACTTTCAGTGGCCGCAGCATCTGCACACACTTAACCTGCCGCATACAAGGGCGCGGAGCGCCTGTTCGCCAGGGAGCGGCAATGACGCGGGCAGTTCGAATGGCGCGTGCGCGCCGGTTTGCAGGTGGAGTCGCGACAATTGTTCTGCTGGCCGCCTGTGGCAAGTCCGAGCTGCCTGCGGCGGCGCAGCAGGCCGTGCCCGTGCAGGTCTTCAAGACCCGCGCGCAGGACCTGCCGGTGACATTCGACTTCGTCGGCCAGACGCAGAGCGACCAGGCGGTGGATATCCGCGCACGCGTGGCGGGCTTCCTCATCAAGCGCAACTACACCGAAGGCGCGGTGGTCAAGAACGACCAGTTGCTGTTCGAGATCGACCACAAGCCATTCCAGGCCCAGCTCGACGCCGCCCGGGCGCAGCTCCAGCAGCAGAAGGCGCGGCTGGAAGTTGCGCGGTCAAACCTGGCGCGCGTGAAACCGCTGGCGGAGCGCAACGCGCTGTCTCAGAAGGATCTCGACGACGCCACCGGAAACTTCCATGAAGCGGCGGCAGGCGTGGAACAGGCCACGGCCGAGGTGGAAACCCAGCAGCTGAACCTTTCGTACACCTATGTGCGGTCGCCCGTGGACGGCGTGTCCAGCTTCGCGGTACTGCCCGAAGGCGCCTACGTCAGCACCACCAACAGCCTGCTGACCACGGTGTCCACGCTGCAGCCCATGCGGATCAACTTCAGCGTGTCGGAGCCGCAGACGCTGCAGTTCCGCGCCCAGCGGCTGGACAAGTCGCTGGTGGTGCCCGATGACCAGCACTACACGGTGACGGTGGTCATGGCCGATGGCAGCGAGTATCCGCAGAAAGGCCGTATTACCTTTGCCGATGCCACCTACAACCAGCAGACTGGCACCTTCCTGGTTCGCGCGCTGATGCCGAATCCCGATGGCGTGCTGCGGCCCGGCCAGTTCGTGCGCGTGCTGGTGGACGGCGCGCGGCGCCCCGGCGCCATCGTGGTGCCGCAGCGCGCGGTGATGCACGGCCCGAAGGGCGACGTCGTGTTCGTGGTCGACAAGGACAACAAGGCGATGCCGCGCCCGGTGATGGTGGGCGAGCTGTCCGGGTCGATGTGGCGCATCGCCAAGGGGCTGCAGCCCGATGAGGTGGTGGTGGTGGATGGCGCAGGCAAGCTCACCGAGGGCGCGCCGGTCAAGATCACCGGCGAGGCGCCGCTGGCGGCGGTGGGCGAGGGCAGCCGGCCGGCCACGCCGGCTTCGGCGCCCACGGCGGCATCGGCCCCGGCCGCGAAGCCCTGACCGGAGACCCGCCATGTTCTCCGCCTTCTTCGTCAATCGGCCGATCTTCGCGATGGTCGTGTCGCTGATCATCGTCATTGGAGGCGGCGTGGCCATGTTCGCGCTGCCCATCGCCCAGTACCCCGACATCACGCCGCCCCAGGTGACGGTCAGCGCCACGTACGCGGGCGCCGACTCCGACACCGTGGCCCAGACCGTGGCCGCGCCAATCGAAACCCAGGTCAACGGCGCGGACAACATGATCTACATGCAGTCCACGTCGTCGCCCACGGGGTCGATGACGCTGAACGTCTACTTCGACATCGGCACCGATCCGGACACCGCACAGGTGCAGGTGCAGAACCGCGTGAACCTGGCCCTGCCACAACTGCCCGACACCGTGCAGAAGACCGGCATCAACGTGCAGAAGCGGTCGTCGAGCTTCCTGCTGCTGATTGCCGTGTACTCGCCCGATGGCCGCTTCGACCAGCAGTACATCAACAATTACGCCAACCTGTATGTGCTGGATGCCATTAAGCGCGTGAACGGCGCCAACCAGGCGCAAATCATGGGCTCGGCAGACCTGGCCATGCGTATCTGGCTGCGCCCGGACCGCATGGCGGCACTGGGCATCACGGCGCAGGACGTGCAGCGCGCCGTACAGAACCAGAACGAGCAGTTCGGCGCCGGCAGCGTCGGCCAGGCGCCGAACGCCAAGCCGGTGGAGCTGTCGTTCCCGCTGGTCACGCCGGGCCGGCTGACCACGCCCAAGCAGTTCGAGGACATCATCCTGCGCGCCGACAGCCAGGGCGCGGCCATCGTGCGGCTGCGCGACGTGGGCCGCGCCGAAGTGGGTCAGCAGCAGTACACGCTGCGCTCGTCGTTGAACAGCAAGCCGGCGACGATCATCGCCGTCTACCAGCAGCCGGGCTCCAACGCGATCCAGGTGGCCAAGGACGTGAAGAAGACGCTCGACGAGATGGCCAAGTCGTTCCCTGCTGGCATCGCGTACAAGGTGTCGCTCGACACCACCGAGTTCGTCAGCGCGTCCATCGAGGAAGTGGTGCATACGCTGGTGGAGGCGGTGATCCTGGTGGTGCTGGTGGTGTTCATCTTCCTGCAGAACTTCCGCGCCACGGTGATTCCGGTGCTGGCCGTGTTCGTGTCGATCATCGGCACCTTCGCAGGGCTGCTGGCGCTGGGATTTTCGATCAACCTGCTCACGCTGTTCGCGCTGGTGCTGGCCATCGGCATCGTGGTGGATGACGCCATCGTGGTGGTGGAAAACGTCGAGCGCAACATGGCGGAGTTTAAGCTGTCGCCACGCGACGCCACGTTGCGCGCCATGAACGAAGTGACCGGCCCGGTCGTCGCCATCGTGCTGGTGCTGTCGGCGGTGTTCATTCCGGTGGCGTTTGTTTCTGGCACCACGGGCCAGCTCTACCGGCAGTTCGCGCTGACCATCGTCGTGTCGGTGGTGATCTCGGGCTTCTGCGCATTGACGCTGTCGCCGGCGCTGGCGGCCATGATCCTGAAGCCAGGGCACCACACGCCGTGGCGCGGCTTTGTCTGGTTCAACGAACGTTTCGACTGGATCGTGCATCACTACGGCAACTGGGTGCGCGGCTTCATGCGCCGCAGCGTGCTGGCCCTGGGGCTGTTCGCGATCATGATCGTGGCGGTGTGGCAGATGTTCTCGCGCATTCCCACAGCATTCGTGCCGGCCGAGGACCAGGGCTATATCCTGGTGGCCGTGATCATGCCGGACTCCGCCAGCCTGGACCGCACCGAGAAGGTGACCGAGCAGGTGGCGGCGATGTTCCGCCAGCATCCGGCCGTGGAGGATGCGTCGGCGCTGTCCGGCTACAGCTTTATCGACAGCCAGTACAAGACCAACGCGGGCACCGTGTTCGTGGGCATGAAGAGTTTCAAGAAGCGCGACTCGGCGGACCTAGGCGTGCCCGCGATGCTGCACGAGATGACGCCGAAGCTGCGCGCCATTTCAGAGGCCATCATCATCCCGGTGAACCCGCCGTCGATCCCGGGGCTGGGGTCGCAGGGCGGCTTCGAGTTCTGGATCCAGAACCGGGGCACCGGTACCACGGCCGAGCTGGAAGGCGTGACGCGCAATTTCATCAAGGCCGCGGCGAGCCATCACGAGCTGGGGCGGCTGACCAGCACCATCCAGTCGGCATCGCGCCAGATGCGCGTGGAGGTGGACAAGGAGAAGGCCGAAACCATGGGCGTGCCGATCTCTGACGTGTACGGCACGCTGCAGACCCAGTTCGGGTCGCTCTACATCAGCCAGTTCTCGCAATACAGCCGTGTGTGGCAGGTGATCCTGCAGGCGGAGCCGCAATACCGGGGCACGCCGAACGACCTGGAATACCTGTACGTGCGCGGGCGTGACGACAAGATGGTGCCGGTGTCGGGTCTGCTGCTGAACCGCTACGCCAGCGGTCCGGACCTGCTATCGCGCTTCAACAACTTCCCGGCCGCCAAGATCACTGGCGATGCCGCGCCGGGGTTCAGCTCGGGCCAGGCGCTGGCCGCCATGGAGGCCGTGGCGCGTGAAACCCTACCCGCCAGCTACAGCTTTGCGTGGAGCGGCGAGGCGTTCGAGCAGAAGAAGTCGGGCAATACCACCACCATCGTGTTCGTGTTCGGCATCGTCATGGTGTTCCTGATCCTGGCGGCGCAGTACGAGTCGTGGTCGCTGCCGATGTCGATCCTGACGGCGGTGCCGTTCGGCATCTTCGGCGCGCTGCTGGCCATTCTGCTACGCGGCTTGTCGAACGACGTGTACTTCCAGATCGGGTTGGTGACGCTGATCGGGCTGGCGGCCAAGAACGCCATCCTGATCGTCGAGTTCGCGGTGATGAAGCACCAGGAAGGGTTGTCGCACGCCGACGCGGCCGTGGAGGCCGCCAAGCTGCGGCTGCGGCCCATCGTGATGACGTCGCTGGCGTTCATCCTGGGCGCGGTGCCGCTGTTCATCGCGTCGGGCGCGGGCTCGAACTCGCGCCATTCCATCGGCACCGGCATCATCGGCGGCATGATAGCCGCCACCACGCTGGCGCTGCTGTTCGTGCCGCTGTTCTCGTGGATGGTCGGCACGGCATCGGACAAGTGGGCCGCGCGCAAGGGCAAGCCGGCTCCCGAGGCCACCGCCACACCGCCCGCTGGAGAACCGTCATGAAACGTACCTGCCGCTGCGTGGTGCTGGCCCTGGGTGCGGGCCTGATGTCAGCCTGTGCCATCGGCCCCAACTACCAGCGCCCTGAGGTGGCAGAGCCGCAGGCGTACCGCATCGACACCGGTCTGCTGACCGTGGCGGCCGACAGCGACTGGTGGAACAGCTTCAACGACCCGGTGCTGACCGCGATGGTGGAGACGGCGCTGCGCAACAACTACGACGCCCGCATCGCGTCGGCCCGGATCGAGGAATTCCGCGCCCAGCTCATGGTGGCGCGCTCGGGCTTCTATCCGCAGCTCAACGCCACGGCATCGGCGGCGCGGCAGAAGAGCGGCGGGTTCAATGGCACGGCCTTCCAGTCGTTCGGCGCACCGCGCAATTCGTACGAGGCGCTGCTCAACGCGAGCTGGGAAATCGACCTCTGGGGCCGCATCCGCCGCCAGGCCGAGTCCGCCGAGGCCGACCTGTGGAATGCCGAATACACGCGGCGCGGCGTGGTGCTGTCGCTGGCCGCGTCGGTGGTGCAGGGCTACGCCACGCTACGCGGGCTCGACGCGCAGTTGGCCGTGGCGCAAGACACGCTGACCACGCGCGGGCAGGCGCTGGACATCTTCCGGCAACGCTACGAGGGCGGCGTGATCTCGCAGGTCGAGCTCGCGCAATCGGAAAACGACTACTACTCCGCCGAGGCCACGATCCCGACGCTGCGGTCGTCGATCGCCCAGGCCGAGAACGCGCTGTCGCTGCTGCTAGGCCGCGAGCCCGGCCCGATCGAGCGCGGCAAGGCCGTGGCCGACCTGCAGGCACCGGCGATAGGCGCCGACTTGCCCGCCGCATTGCTGGCGCGCCGGCCCGACGTGCTGCAGGCCGAGCAACAAGCCGTGGCCGCCAACGCGCAAGTGGGTGCCGCGCTGGCGCTGTTCCTGCCATCGGTCAACCTGTCGGGATTCTTTGGCGCGCTGGCTACGTCGCCGGGCGCGCTGTGGCACAGCGCCTCGCAGATCTGGGGCTTTGGCGCCAACCTGACCCAGCCCATATTCCAGGGCGGCGCGATCCGCGGGCAGGTCAATGCGGCCGAGGCGGTGAGCAGCCAGGCGATGCTGGGCTACCAGTCCAGCGTGCTCAACGCGCTGGCCGATGTGAATACATCGCTGTCCAACGGCATCGAGACACGCAACCGGCTGGTCAGCCTGCGCAAGCAGGAGCAGAGCCTGACGATCTACGCCGACCAGGCCAATGCGCGTTACGAAGGTGGTTATTCCAGCTATCTCGAAGTGACAGATGCCCGGCAGAAGCTATTCACGGTGCAACTGGCGGCGATTCAGGGACAGGTCGACGTGCTGACCAGTGCGGCCGGGCTGTACAAGTCGCTAGGGGGAGGGTGGTCGGCAATGCCGACGGAGGTGCGGGATGCGGGGTTGATCGGCGAGGCAAAGGCGACTCGGTAGCGGTTGTTTTCTCCCATCCCGCGTCGCCTTCGCTCCCCTCTCCCGCACGGCGGGAGAGGGGTTGGGGGTGAGGGCAAAGCGTATCGTGCTTGACCAGCTTGTTTAGTACTTCAGACGCCAGCCCTCACCCCCGCCCCTCTCCCAGAGGGAGAGGGGAGCAACCATCAGCAATCAGCAACGAGCAACCACTGCAGCCATCGGCGTAGCTCAACGCGCCGACCATTCCCCCTTCCGCACCCCGACCGCCGTCACCAGCCCATACGCCGTAATACCCAGCGCTACGCCCAGGAAATGGCCGTCCAGCCCCATCCCGGCCACATTGGCCAGCACCCACCCGCCGCCAGCAGCCAGCGCGATGCGGCTCAGGCCGGCCACGATCGGCCAGCGCATCCGGGCTGCGCCGAGCGACGCGAAGTACAGCGCCATCCCCAGTCCAAATCCACCAAACGCCGGCCCCACCCATGACAGCGCGCGCGCCGCGATGGCCGCCACTTCCACGTCCTTGGTGAACAGCGCGGCGAACTGCGCCGGCGCCAGGCCCACTGCCGCGCCAACGCTACCCGCCAGCAGCAGCGCCAGCAGCGCGCCAACCCACGCCGTCCGGCGCGCCGTGTGCCAGTCACCGGCACCGACCGAGCGACCCACCAACGCGGTCAGCGCCGAGCCGACGCCAAACGCCAGCGGAATCATCAGGAATTCCAGCCGTGCCGAAATGCCATAGGCCGCCACGGCCGTGGTGCCGTAGTGACGCAACTGCGCCGTGACCAGGATCGTGGTCAGGTTGGCGACCGACGCCAACGCGCACGCGATCAGGCCCACCGCCAGGATGCGCTGGAACAGCGCACCGCGCAGCTTCACGCGCAGCGTCGGCACAAAGCCCGCGCCGCCGCGCAGCACCACCCACGCCATCATTAGCGCCGCCGCCCACGAAGCCACCGCCAGCCCCGCGCCGATGCCGGCCAGGCCCATGCCGAATTCCTCGGTAAACCACCACGCCAGAATCGGGAAGGCGATCCACATGCCGGCCAGCACGCGCGCGGCCAGCGCATGGCGGCCGCCGCCGCGCAGCACCGATGCCAGCGTATTGGCCAGCCACGCCGGCACCGCGCCCGCGCCGAACAGCCAGATCGCATAGGTTGCCGCCGCCTCGGCCGCCGTGGGGCCTGCCACCGCGCCGAACACTTCGCGCGGAAAACCGGCCAGCGCAATCGCAAAGGCCAGGCCCGCCGTGATGGCGATGATCACCGCGTGCATGACCAGCGACGATGCATCCTCACGCTTGCCGGCCCCCAGTGCGCGGGCGATGGCGGATACCACGCCGCCGCCCATCGCACCGGCCGACATCTGCTGCAGCAGCAGCGCGAACGGCAGCACCACGGCCCAGCCGGCCAGCGCCTCGGTGCCCTGCCGCGCCGCCAGCCAGGTCTCGATCAGTTGAGAACCAGCCTGGAGGAAGGCCACCAGGCTGGTCGGCGCCGCCAGCACGGCAATGCGCCGGGCGATCTCGGTGCTGGATACGGGTTCGGTAGCCGGGGCAGCACCCCCCAGCGTCATCGCATCAGGCTTGCTCATCGACGGCCTCCGTGACGGGCTGATCGCCAAAGCGCTCGCGCAGATACCGGCCGGCACCGGGGCCGGGCCGCACGCGCAGGTCGTCGGCGCCAATCGTGCTGCCATCGGCGCGGGTCAGGCGCCCGGCGATGATCTCCTTGCCGTCGCGCTTGTCTTCCAGCACGGTCAGCGGACCCTTGTCGTCGGCCAGCCAGCGGTCTGCCCAGGCCTTGAGCGACACATAGACAGGAAAGAAGTCGCGCCCCATCTCGGTCAACTGGTACACCTGCCGCGCGCCGCCACCCGGCGCCGGCACTTTTTCCAGCAGCCCATGCTCGACCAGCGTCTTGAGCCGCGCGCTAAGAATGTTCGGGGCAATGCCCAGGTGCTTCTCGAATTCATCGAAGCGGGTGCTGCCGTAATACACCTCCCGCATCAGCAGGATGGCCCACCGCTCACCCAGCATGGCCATCGAACGGGCCACCGGGCACGGCATGTTGGCAAAGTCCGTATGTGCCATCGTCTCCTCTTTTTACTTTTAATATGCAAGTAAGGAGGATGATAGCTTGCGATTTGCAAGTTAGTGAGGGAATTTTTAGGCGGCGGCGAACACGGGCAGCCCCGCCACCGCCTCCCGCAAGAACCCGATCAGCGCCCGAGTCGCCATCGACAGATGCGGATTTGGCGTGGTGATGATGTAGAGCCGGTTGCCCAGCCCTTCGGGCGTCCAGTCCGGCAGCACCGGCACCAGCGTTCCGCGCCGCACGTCGTCCCAGCCCATGTACACCGGCAGCAGGCTGATGCCGTGGCCCTGGCGCACCGCGTTCATCAGGAACGGGAAATGT
Organism: Cupriavidus pauculus; assembly: GCF_022179805.1. GTDB lineage: Bacteria > Pseudomonadota > Gammaproteobacteria > Burkholderiales > Burkholderiaceae > Cupriavidus > Cupriavidus pauculus_E. The sequence goes on from NZ_BPUO01000011.1 coordinate 127,171, forward strand.
TCGGATTGCAGGTAGGGCGTGATCTCCACGTCATGCCGTTCCGGGCCGCACGCGGAATCGCGTCCCAGCGTCAGCAGGAAACGTCTCGACGTGTAGGGCGGGCAAAGGAAGCGGCACTCGGTCAGGTCCGACGGCTTTTGCAGCGGCGCCACGCGCGCCAGGTATTCGGGCGATGCGCACAGTTGCCAGCGGATGGCGCAGACTTCGCGCGCCACGGTGTCCAGCGGCGGCAGCGACGTCACCTTCAGCGCCACGTCGATCTCGGCGGCAATCAGGTCGGTGACGCGGTTGGCAAAGAACACGCGTAGCGAGATGCCGGGATGCAGTTCGGCAAAGCGCAGCAGCAGCGGGGCGATGAATGCGTCGCCCAGGCCGGTGGGCACGCTCACGCGCACGTGGCCGCGCAGCGTCTTGCCCAGGCTGTCTATCTCGGCCTGTGCCGCCGCCATCTCCTGCAGCATGCGCAGGCCGTGCTCGTAGAGCGACTGGCCGGCGTCGGTCATCTCCAGCCGGCGCGTGGTCCGGCGCAGCAGCATGGCGCCGGCCTGTTCCTCCAGTTGCCCAAGCTGGCGGCTGATGTGCGAGCGGGTGACGCCGCGCCGGCGTCCGGCCTCGGCCAGATTGCCCGCCTCGACGATATCCACGAAGGCCTGAACGAGATTGAGGTCCATGCGACGATTCTGAAAGCAGTGTCAAGTTTGACGCAACATTCTGATTCGGTTCGATGGGATTGTCGACGGGCGAGAGCATCGCTACAGTGGCCAGTCATACGTGAAGAAGTCGCAAGACTAGGAGACACCGCATGGCCGCAGACCTCTGGTTCGAATCGCTGCATCGCCCTGGCGCCGAGGTACAGGACCGCGGCACGCGGCTGGCCGGGGGCCTGAGGCGGCTTGAACTGGCCGAGGGCGGCGTGGTGGCCGTGCTGCTGCGCAACGATCCGGTGTTTGCCGACGTGGTTTTCGCGTGCCGCACGGCCGGCACCTACTACTGCCCGGTCAACTGGCACTTCACGGCCGAGGAAGTGCGCTTCCTGCTGCAGGACAGCGGCGCGCGCGTGCTGATCGTCCATGCGGACCTGCTACCCGCCGTGCAGGCGGTGCTGCCTGCTGGAATGGTCGTGCTGTGCGTGGGAGGCACTGATCCGGACGCCATTGACTACGAGCCGTGGCTGGCCGCGCAGGCGCCGTACGACGGCCCGCGTGTGGCGCCGCGCGGACACCTGGCCTATACCTCCGGCACCACGGGCCGGCCCAAGGGCGTGTTGCGCCAGCCGGTGCCGCTGGACCAGCTGGAAGACCAGCAAACGCGGCTGCGCTCGCTGGTGAAGCAGGCCATCGGCATCGTGCCTGGCTGCCGCGCGCTGATGTCGGCGCCGCTCTATCACAGCGCGCCGAGCGTGTTCGTGCAGAACGCGCTGCAGATGGCCGAGCGGCTGGTGCTGGCGCCGCGCTTCGATGCCGAGCAGGTGCTGGCGCTGGTGGAAAAGCACCGCATCGACGTGCTGTACCTGGTGCCGATCATGTACGTGCGGCTGCTGAAGCTGCCGCCTGAAGTGCGCGCGCGTTATGACCTGTCGTCGATCCGCTTTGTCGCGTCGACTGGCTCGCCGTGCGCGCCCGAGGTCAAGCGGGCGATGCTCGACTGGCTGGGTCCCGTCATCCACGAGACCTATGCGTCGAGCGAGGCCGGCATGATCACGGTGGCCACGCCCCGGGACGCCGCCGAGCGGCCCGGCACGGCCGGGCGGGCGGTGGACGACGGCAGCGTGCGCATCATCAGCGAGGACGGCAAGCCATGCGCCGCGGGCGAAGTGGGTCTGATCTACGTGCGCCAGCCCGCGTATCCCGATTTCACATACCTGAACAACGACGCGGCACGGCAGGCCATCGATATCGACGGCCGGGTCACGCTGGGCGACATGGGCTACCTGGATGCCGACGGCTACCTGTTCATCTGCGACCGCGCATCGGACATGGTGATTTCGGGCGGCGTGAACATCTACCCGGCCGAGATCGAGCACGAACTGGTGCAGCACCCGGAGGTGGCCGACTGCGTGGTGTTCGGCGTGCCGGACGACGAATATGGCGAGCGGCTGTACGGCGTGGTGCAGCCGGTGGCGGGTGCCAGCCCGGAGCCGGAGGCCGTGATCGAATGGCTGCGCGGGCGCGTGTCGGGCTTCAAGGTGCCGCGCACGATCGAGGTCGTGGCCCAGTTGCCGCGCGACGAGACCGGCAAGCTGGCCAAGCGCCGGCTGCGCGACCAGCACTGGGCGGGCCGGCAGCGACGGGTCTGACGGCGCGCAGCGCCGAAGCAAACGACAAGAAGACAAGAAGGCAAGAAAGGAGACAACCATGCAACGCAGGACTGCAATCATCGCCGCCGCGGCGCTCGGGCTGGCAACACTGGCCGCGCCGGCGCTGGCCGCCTATCCCGACCGGCCCATCAAGCTGGTGGTGCCGTACACGCCGGGCGGCTCGACCGACCAGTTCGGCCGGGCCATGGCCGAGGGCATGGCGCGCGAACTGAAGCAGGCTGTGGTGGTGGAAAACCGCCCCGGCGCCAACACGATGGTGGGCACGCAGGGCGTGGCACGCGCGCAGCCGGACGGCTACACGATCCTGATGGGCAGCAGCGCGAGCATGGTGCTGAACCCGATGCTCTACAAGAAGACCGGCTACGACCCGAAGGATTTCAAGGTCATCCTGATCGGCATCGAGGTGCCGCTGGTGGTGGTCACGAACACCCAGGTGCCGGCCAACAACATCAAGGACTTTGCCGCCTACGCCAAGGCGGCCGGCGGCAAGCTCAACTACGCGTCGGTGGGTCTGGGCAATCCGCTGCAACTGGCCAGTGAGATGCTGAAGTCGGAACTGGGCATCGAGATGACGCACGTGCCGTATAACGGCAGCGCACCGGCATTGGGGTCGTTGCTGGCCAACGACACGCAGATGATGGTCGACGTGGTCAGTACCTCGCTGCCCCATATCAAGGCCGGCAAGCTCAAGGCGCTGGCCGTGACTTCACGCTCGCGCCTGGAGGTGCTGCCCAACGTGCCGACCGTAGCGGAGAGCGGCTTCCCGAACTTCCACGCCGCCACGTGGTTCGGCCTGGCCGTGCCGGCGCAGACGCCGCCGGATGCCGTGGCCAAGCTGCAGGCCGCTGCATCGCACGTGCTGACCGAGACGGCGTTCCGCAACACGTTTGGTGCGCTTGGCCTGATCGTTCAGCAGCCGCGCACGCAGGCCGAGATCGACCGCTACGTGAGCGCCGATCGCGACAACTGGGGCAAGGTGATTCGCGCCAACAGCATCAGTCTCGACTGAATCCACACGCGGGGGCGCGGGTCGCGGGCGTATAGTTGAGGGCGTTTTTACACGCCCCCGAGCTGAACGCATCAACGCCATGACCGAGCCCGCCGAGCCGCCAGAATCCAGCCAACCCGCCAGTCAGCCCGCATCATCCGAGTCTGCCGCGCCATCCGAAGCCGCGCCACGACGTGAGCGACTGCGCGAATTGCAGTTGCACGCGCGCCGGGCCGCGCATCGCAAGCAGCGCCAGGTTGGACGGATTTCGCGCACGTCGATGCGCTACGCGGTGTTCATGTGCGGCGCGGGCTGCGTGGCGCTGTTCTCGATGGTGTTTGCCTACATCGCCGAACTGGCGCTGAACTGGAATGCTAGGCTGACCACGGCCACGCCGTGGCTGGCCTTCGTGATGCTGCCGTTCGGGCTGGCCGTGCTGCGCTGGCTGACGATCCGGCTGGCGCCGCAGGCGCGCGGCAGCGGCATTCCGCAGGTGATCGCGGCCGTGACGCTGCCGCCGGCAGGCCCGGCGCAGACCGTGCTCGTGTCGTTCCGGCAGTCAATGTGGAAGGTGGTGCTGACCGCCGGCGCGCTGCTGGCCGGTGCATCGGTGGGGCGCGAAGGTCCGTCGGTGCAGGTGGGGGCAGCCGCCATGCTGGCCTGGGGCCAGTGGTGCCAGCGCAAGCTGCGCTTTCGCATCGGCTTTCATCCCAACGCGCTGATCGCCGCCGGTGCAGCCGGCGGGCTCGCGGCGGCGTTCAACACGCCGCTGGCCGGCGTGGTGTTCGCCATCGAGGAACTGGGCCGGGGCACGGCGGTGCGGTGGGACCGCCTGGTGCTGTCCGGCGTGCTGACGGCGGGCTTCCTGTCGCTAGCGGTGCTTGGCAACAATCCGTACTTCAGCGTCAAGGTGCCCATGCTGGTGCTGCACGACGCCTGGGGTCCGGTGATGCTGTGTGCGGTGGTCAACGGCGTGATGGGCGGCCTGTTCGCCAAGCTGCTGATTCGCGGCGTGCCGGGACTGGTGCCGACGGGATGGCGCGACTGGACGTCGGCCCATCCGGTGTGGGTGGCTTTCTTCTGCGGGCTGGTGGTGGCGGCGATTGGCTGGGCCACGGCCGGCGCTACCTTCGGCACGGGCTACGAGCAGGCGTCGGGGCTGATCAACGGCGAGCCGCACGGCACGCTGTGGTTCGGGCTGGCCAAGTTCGCGGCCACGGTGCTGTCGTACTTTGCCGGCATCCCGGGCGGCATCTTCACGCCGGCGCTGGCCATTGGGGCCGGTATCGGCCAGAACGTGGCGCACTTCATGTCCGGCATGGCCGAGCCGCGCGTGCTGGCGCTGGTGTCGATGGCGGCGTTCCTGGCGGCTGCCACGCAGGCCCCGATCACGGCCAGCGTGATCGTGATGGAGATGACGCGCACGCAGGATCTGACCATCTACCTGCTGGCTGCATCGCTGCTGGCATCGTTCCTGTCGCGGCAGTTCAATCCGCATCCGTTCTACCACCACATGGGCCACGCGTTCCGGCGCGAAGCCATGGCCATCGGCCGCAAAAGCGTCTCCGGTTGAGCGACGTAACAAGTGGTTACAAAGTCGCTGCCGCGCCGGGCCGGCGTTGTGTGGCTTTGTGTGGGTTTGGCATCGTATGACCGTAGCGGCACCATGCGCGATGTCTTAACATGTGCCGCGCACTGACCGGTGGCCTCAGATCGGCCGGCAGTGCTTGTGTACCGGCGGCACATGACCTCGTCGGACGCAGTCATTCGATGCATTTCCGGGGGAGCAGAAGATGGCCACACAACGACCGGGCGGCACGCGCCCGACCACGTCGCGCACGACCAAGCCGCAGACCGCAAGCAAGCAAGGCGCCAAACAGAAAATCGACCGCTGGGGCGAGCTGGGCGCGGACACCGCCGTCTGGCACACCCGTGGTTTGCAGACCAACACGCGCATGCGCGCCCCGGTGGCCCAGCGCACGCCGCCGCGCCAATTACCGCCAAGCCCGGTACCGAAGCTGATCCTCTGGGCGGTGCTGATCGGCATCGCGCTGGTATGCTTCCAGACCGTGAAGCATCTGCTCTGACCGAACCTGTCGACCCGGCATCACATTGGTGATGCCGCTGGCCTACCGGCAGGAACCCTCGGCCCGGAGCCGGCTCCAACGCGGAGCCGTTTTCAGGAGTGTGTTTTGAGATTTTCTCTTGCCGGGCTGGCTGCTGCCGCCCTGCTGGCGACGTCTGTCGCCCATGCCGCGCCGGCCGCGCCCGCGGCACCCGCCGCCAATGCCAACAACGCCGCTGCCGCTGCTGCAGCGGCGGCTGTCGATGGCAAGGACCGTTTCTCGACCATGCTCGATACGCTGGAGATCGGTAGTCCGCTGCCGGCGTTGCCCGATTGCGCCGATCACCGGACGCCGGACGGCAAGGATGTGACCGCGTACTGCGTGGAGCTGCGCGGCGATGGCGTGATGCGCCAGGTGGGCGTGCCGCGCGACCGCCGGCCGGTGTTCATGGATGGTCCGCGCCTGATCGCGGTGGTCGACGGCAATGCGCTGGTCGGCGTGATCGTACCGACCGACGGTATCCGCTCGCAGGACGCCGCCGCGCAGTCGCTCAACGCCCGCTATGGCAAGCCGTTCCGCCAGGAAATGGTCGACATGAAGGACAAGGCGGGCAAGGGCGTGAAGAGCATCCACGCCGGCTGGATGCGCAAGCCGCTGACGGTGGAGCTGTACTCGATTCCCGAAGATCCGGCCGAGGGCACCATCGAAATGCTGCTGCCGCAGGCGCGGGCGCTGATGGCCAATCGCGATGCCGAAGTGGCCAAGTCGCTGGCGCCGCCGCCCGCATCGGGCGCGGCGGCCAAGGGCGCGAAGAGCGACAAGGCTGAAAAAACCGACAAGGCCGACAAGAAGGCGCCGGCCAAGCCGGTCAATCCGGGTAGCTGGTAACCCGCCCGCCCGCGCGCGGCGGACGGGCAGGGCGTCAGAGCCCTTCCATCACCTTGTCCAGCCCGCGCACCACACCGCGCAGCGTGCCGACCTTGCGGATGGCCAGTAGCGCGCCCGACACATAGGGCTTGGAGCCGTCGCCGGCCTCGTGCTTGATGTGCAGGCGCTGGCCGTCGGCGCCAAAAATCACCTCTACTCCCAACTGGTAGCCGGGCAGCCGCACCGCGTGGACCTGCGTGCCCGACATCGTGGCGCCGCGCGTTTCCTTCGGGCCGCTGACCTGGTCGATGGGCACGGCCTGCGCGGCCTGCTTGACCTGGCCCAGCCGGAACGCCAGTTCGCGCACCGTGCCCGATGGCACGTCGACCTTGCCGGCCTTGGCGTAGTCGATAATTTCCCAGTGGTCCAGATGGTGCGCCGCCATTTCAGCGAACTTCTGCAGCAATACCACCGTGATCGCAAAGTTGCCGCAGGCCAGTACGCCCCGGCCCGCCTTGCGCGCGGCCGCGTCGATTTCCGCGTAGTCATCGTCGGACAGCCCCGACGTGCCCACCACCACGTGCGCGCCATGCGCCAGCGCCTGCAGGATGTTGTGCTTGGCGATGACCGGCTTGGTGTATTCCACGTAGACGTCGTACGGCGTCTTGCCCAATTCCTCGATGCTGGCGGCCGCCACGCCCGGCGTGTCCTTGTGGCCGGTCAGGCTGGCCAGCGTCTGGCCCGCCGCACCGCGCGACAGGCCCGCCACCAGCGTCATGTCGGCCGCGTGCGCCACGCCGCGCGCGAGTTCGCCGCCAGCCCAGCCCGTAACGCCGCCCACGGCGACGCGAATGGTTTCACTCATTGCGATTCTCCTTGTAACGGATTCGTCGGGCCACAGCATAGCGCCGCAGCCGCCCGGCTGCCGGCCGCCTTCAGCGAGCCAACTTCAGCCGGCCGCCCGGCGCCGGTCGATCTTGCGCGCCAGCACGATCGATGTGGTCGTGTGGTTCACGCCGTCCAGCATGCCGATCTCGTCCAGCAGCTTGTCCAGCCGCGCATGGGTGTCGCAGCGGATCACCGCCATGTAGTCGACCGGCCCGCTGACCGAGTTCAGTTCCTCCACCTCGGGCAGCCGCTGCAGCGCGCGCACCACGGCCGGCGCCGCCTTGGGCTGCACCGAGAGCCCGCAGAACGCCAGGATCGCGTTGTCTTCCATCTGGCTGCCCAGCCGCACGCCGTAGCCGGCGACTACCCCGGTGCGCTCCAGCCGCGCGATGCGCGCCACGACGGTGGTGCGCGCAATGCCCAGCGCACGTGACAGGTTGGCCGCGCTTTCGCGCGCGTTGGCTTGCAGCAGCGCCAGCAGGTGCCGGTCGGTCTGGTCGAGATCGGGCATGGCGGTCGATGACGATTCGTCAAATTACTATGTCGATATGACCGATTATGCAGGGCTTTCGTCAATCTTGTGGCTATATAACGTGCGTGCCACTGCCCATACTTCAGTCACCGATAACAATTTTTGCGATGGAGACAGCCATGCAAGCCTCCACTTTGGGTCCCGCGGCCGTGCGCGATCTGACCAGCGCCCCCCGCCCGCTTTCAGTCGTCGTGCTCGGCGCCGGCAAGATCGGCCGCGTGATTGCCGCCATGCTGGCCAACAGCGGTGACTATCGCGTCTGCCTGGTCGATCACGATGCACACCGGCTTGACGGCGTGCCGCGCAATGTCTCGGTGCGCGCGGGCGATCCGACCGAGCCCGGCACCTGTGCCGCGCTGCTGGCCGGCGCCGATGCGGTCATGAACGCGTTGCCGTTCCATGCGGCCATCCACGTGGCCACGGTGGCCGCTCGGCTGGGCGTGCACTACTTCGACCTGACCGAGGACGTGGCGGCCACTCACGCCATCCGCACATTGGCCAATGGCGCGCGGTCGGTGCTGATGCCGCAGTGCGGGCTGGCGCCGGGATTCATCGGCGTGGTGGGCCACGACCTGGCGCAGCGCTTCGTGCGTGGCGGCGGCGAGCTGCACGACTTGCGCATGCGGGTGGGCGCGCTGCCGCGCTATCCCAGCAACGCGCTCAAGTACAACCTGACGTGGAGTACCGAAGGGCTGATCAACGAGTACTGCAACCCGTGCGAGGCTATCGTCGACGGCCGCCGCGTGGAATTGCCGGCGCTGGAAGGGCACGAGTCGTTCGCACTGGACGGCGTGGAGTACGAAGCCTTTAATACCTCGGGGGGCCTCGGCACCTTGCCCGATACGCTGGCGGGGCGCGCGCGCCAGGTCGACTACAAGTCGATCCGGTATCCCGGTCACTGCGCGCAGATGAAACTGCTGCTGAACGACCTGCGCTTGCGCGAGCGGCGCGAATGGCTGCGCGAGATCTTCGAGCATGCCATTCCGGTGACCGAGCAGGACGTGGTGATCGTGTTCGCCACTGCCACCGGGCACCCGCCCGGCGTGCGCGGCGAAGGCAAGCGCGGGCCGCTGACGCAGGCTTCGTTTTCGGCGCGCATCGGCGGCATGGACGACTTCGCGGGCATCGGGCACGTCAATGCGATCCAGCTCACCACGGCCGCGGGCATCTGCACGGCGCTGGACCTGGTTGCCACGGGCGTGCTGCCGCAGGCCGGGTTCGTCAGGCAGGAAGCCATGCCGCTGGACCGCTTCCTGGCCAACCGCTTCGGCCAGCATTACGCACGGCATCCACTACAGGAGACGCTCGCATGAAAGCGCAGGATTTTGCAGAGTGCTGGCAGGCCATGGGCCTGCCGCAGCCATGGACCCCGGCCAATGCAGCCGCCACCGGCACGCTGGCCGTGCGTTCGCCGATCGATGGCGAGGTGTTCGGTCAGTTACCGGTCAGCACGCCGGGCGATGCCGATGCCAGCATCGCCCGTGCGCATGCCGCGCAGAGCGTCTGGGCGCTGACGCCCGGTCCGGTGCGCGGCGAGGTGGTGCGCCTCCTGGGCGAAGCGCTGCGCGTCCACAAGACGGCGCTGGGCCGGCTGGTGTCGCTGGAGTCCGGCAAGATCCTGCAGGAAGGGCTGGGCGAAGTGCAGGAGATGATCGACATCTGCGACTTCGCGGTGGGCCTGTCGCGCCAGTTGCACGGGCTGACCATCGCGTCGGAGCGCCCCGCGCATGCGATGCGCGAGACCTGGCATCCGTACGGCCTGTGCGGCGTGATCTCGGCGTTCAACTTCCCGGTGGCAGTGTGGGCGTGGAACGCGGCACTGGCGCTGGTGTGCGGCAACGGCGTGGTGTGGAAGCCTTCGGAAAAGACGCCGCTCTGCGCGCTGGCCGTGCAGGGCTTGCTGGACCGCGTGATCGCGCAGCACGCGCCGCAGTTCACGGGACTGAGCTGCGTGCTGACCGGCGGACGCCAGCTTGGCCAGGCGCTGGTCCAGCATCCGTCGGTGCGGCTGATGAGTGCGACGGGATCCACGCGCATGGGTCGTGAGGTTGGCATGGCCTGCGCGGCGCACTTCAAGCGCGCCATCCTGGAGCTGGGCGGCAATAACGCGGCCATCGTGGCGCCGTCGGCCAACCTGGAACTGACGATCCGGGCCATGACGTTCGCGGCAGCCGGCACTGCCGGGCAGCGTTGCACCACGCTGCGGCGCGCCTTCGTGCATGCGGACATGATCGAGACCGTGACGCAGCGCCTGCGGCAGGTGTACGCGCGCCTGCCCGTGGGCGATCCGCTGCAGGACGGCACGCTGGTCGGGCCGCTGATCGACGCGCAGGCTGGCGACGCCATGGCCAACGCGCTGGCCAGTTGCCGCGCGCAGGGCAATGTCGTACACGGCGGCGAACGGCTGCTGGCCGACCGGTTTCCGCGCGCCAGCTACGTGCGTCCGGCGCTGGTGCTGACCGACACCCAGCACGACACCATGTTGACCGAAACCTTCGCGCCGATTCTCTACCTGATGCCCTACACGTCGTTGGACGAAGCCATCGCGCTCAATAACGCCGCGTCGCATGGGCTGTCGTCATGCATCTTCACGGAATCGCTGCGCGAGGCGGAAATGTTCCTGTCGGCGGCAGGCAGCGATTGCGGCATTGCCAACGTCAACATTGGCACCAGCGGCGCGGAAATCGGCGGCGCGTTTGGCGGGGAGAAAGCAACGGGCGGCGGGCGCGAGTCGGGATCCGACTCCTGGAAAGCCTACATGCGCCGCGCGACCAATACGATCAACTATGGCGACACGCTACCGCTGGCCCAGGGCATCCGATTCGACCTCTGAAACGGCGCGCCACTTACGTGCACGAAGTCGTTGCGAATCGTAACAAGGGTTACAGCGCCTTGACGCTGTATTACCAGACCCACCCGTATAACGTTCTTAAGGACAGCGCATTGCTATGACGCAATGCCACCACAAAAAGGACGTTGAAATGAGAACGAAAGCGATTGTGTTGGGTCTGGCAGTGACTGGTGCCGCCATGCTCGGCGGTTGCGCGGTGTATCCCACGCCGTACGGCCCCGAGGTTGGGCCCGCACCGATCGCGGTGGCGCCGGCACCGGTCTACGTGTCGCCGCCGGCGGTGGTGGTGCGTCCGTCGTACGGTTATTACGGCGGCGGGTACTACGGTGGCTACTATGGCCGCCGCTACCGCCACTGGTAAGGATCAGTCGCTGGCGCTGCTGTTGGGTCCGCTGTTGGCACCATTGAGCCCGCCCCAGCCGGGCGCCAGCGTTTCGCCCACCTCGCGCAGGTCCACGAGGTCGAGCACGCGGCCCACCGTATGGTCGACGAGTTCGGCGATGCTTTGCGGCTTCTGGTAGAACCCCGGCACGGGCGGAAACACGATACCGCCCATCTCGGTCACTGCCGTCATATTGCGCAGGTGGGCCAGGTTCAGCGGCGTTTCACGCACCATCAGCACCAGTTTGCGGCGCTCCTTGAGCGTGACGTCGGCCGCGCGGGTGATCAGGTTGTCCGAGAGGCCATGGGCCACGGCGGCCAGCGTGCGCATCGAGCACGGCGCCACGATCATCGCGTTGGCGCGGAACGATCCGCTGGCAATGGTGGCGCCGATATCGCGCACGTTGTGTACTACATCGGCCAGCGCTTCCACTTCGGCGCGGCCGATATCGAGTTCGTGCTGCAGGTTCATGATGCCGGCCGGCGACATCAGCAGGTGTGTTTCCACACCGCTTACGCCTTTCAGCACCTGCAGCAGACGGACGCCGTAGATGGCGCCCGTGGCGCCCGTGATGGCGACGATCAGCCGTTGCGGCACGCCGCCTTGATTCACGGGCATGATGGTTCCAGGAAGGCTCAGGCCTTCAGAAGCGATTGCAGTTCGCCGTTCTGGTACATCTCCATCATGATGTCCGAGCCGCCGACGAACTCGCCGTTCACGTACAGCTGCGGGATGGTCGGCCAGCTGGCGTATTCCTTGATGCCCTGACGGATGCCTTCGTCTTCGAGCACGTTGACCGTGGTCGGCGCATCGACGCCGCAAGCCTTCAGGATCTGGATCGCACGGCCCGAGAAGCCGCACATCGGAAACTGGGCGGTGCCCTTCATGAACAGCACGACGGGGCTGCCCTTCACGATCTGGTCGATCTTCTGTTGTACGTCACTCATGATGAAAACGTTCCGGTTGCTTGGGGGAATGGGCGGATTTTACCGGAATCGCGTCCCGGCATCAGGTAGGGGTATCGGGGGGAGGGCTGGCGCACGTCAGCCGGGCAGCCGGCCGCCGCTGCAGCGCTCGTTGCCGCCCAGGTCGCGTGCCGTGAACACCTCGGCAAAGCCGGCGCTGGTCAGCAGGTGGCGCGTCGCGTAGCCTTGGTCGTAGCCGTGTTCCATGAGCAGCCAGCCTTGCGGCAGCAGCCGCCGCGTGGCGCCAGCCACGATGGCCTGCAGGTCGGTCAGGCCGTCCTCGTGGTCGGTCAGGGCGTCGATTGGCTCGTAGCGCAGGTCGCCTTCGGCCAGGTGCGGGTCGCCAGCGGCAATATAGGGCGGGTTGCTGACGATCAAATGAAACCGCAGTCCGGCCGGCAGCGCCAGGTACCAGTCCGACACCAGGAACCGGATGTTGTCGGCCTGCAGCGCGCGGGCGTTGTCCTGCGCCACCATCAGCGCACCGCGTGAAATGTCGGTGGCCCAGACCTCGGCATCGGGCCGCTCGCGCGCGATGGTCACGGCCAGGATGCCCGATCCGGTGCCCATGTCCAGCACGCGCGGCGCATGGATGTCGGTCAGCCGGGTCAGCGATGCCTCGGCCGCCACTTCGGTATCGGGACGCGGTATCAGCACATCGGGCGTGACCCGGAACGTCCGGCCGAAGAATTCGCGCTCGCCCAGCAGGTAGGCCATGGGCTCCCCGGTCAGCCGCCGCGCCAGCAAAGTGGAGAATGCATCATGCTGTGCACTATTCAGCGAATCGTTGTCGCGCGTGATCAGCTGCGTGCGCGTAAAGCCGGTGACATGCGACAGCAGCATGCGGGCTTCGAGCGTGGGCAGGCCGGCCATGGCGGCAAGCGTCAGCGCTTCGCGCAACGTGGGCGTGGAGGGCAGGGGCGGAAATTCGCCCGGGGGATTGGAAGACATTCGGCGGTGCGTCTCTAAAAATCGGCGGCCGGTTCGCAAAAAACCCCGTCGGGCCTGGCCTGACGGGGTTCTTGCGTGGGCTCTGCTTTCAGGCGACTAGTGTAAGCCGATTTCCGCTCGGACTTTCACGCGCCAGGGGATTACTTGTTGACGGCGTCCTTGGCCTTGTCAGCAGTGGTGTTCACGGCGTCCTTGGTGGCTTCCTTGGCATTGGCCATGGCGTTGCCGGCATCGACGCGGGCCTTCTCGGCGGCGGCGGAAACATCCGAAGCCACGCCCGAAGCTGCGGCCTTGGCGGCGTCTGCGGCGTTGGCAGCAGCAGCAGCAGCGTCGCTGGCGGCTGCCTTGGCCGATTCGGCAGCATTTTGCATGGCGCTGTCGGCATTGGATTGCGGAGCCTCTTCCTTCTTGCCGCAGGCGGCGACGGAAATGGCGGCGGTCAGCATCAGTACGGCGAGCAGTTTGTTCATGATTTCGTCCTTGTATGTCTGTTTGAGGAGTGACATCCATCCAGACTTCGGTCCCCCGCACTTCCGGTCACCATAGGTGACGGTTAAAAGTGACGTATTGGGGTGGTCTGGTCGAAATCGATTATAGACAGCGCATCTTTACAAACCAGTGCTGTTTCAAGCATTTACCTAGGTTACAAACTTCCAGGTGCTCAGGCGTCCTCGCCCAGCGCGGCCAACTGGTCGGCATGGTGTTCGGCCGCCAGCGACGACAGCAGCTCGTCCAGGTCGCCGTCCATGATCATGTCGATCTTGTAGAGCGTCAGGTTGATGCGATGGTCGGTCACGCGCCCTTGCGGGAAGTTGTACGTGCGGATGCGGTCGCTGCGGTCGCCGGTACCGATCAGGTTGCGCCGCGTGCTGGCTTCCTTGGCCTGCGCCGCGCGCAGTTGCCCGTCCTTGATACGGGCGGCCAGCACCTTCATGGCCTTTTCCTTGTTGCGATGCTGGCTGCGGTCGTCCTGGCACTCGACCACAATGCCCGTAGGCAAGTGGGTCAGGCGCACGGCCGAATCGGTCTTGTTCACGTGCTGGCCGCCCGCGCCGGACGCGCGGAACGTGTCGACACGCAGGTCCGACGGGTTGATCTCCACTTCGCCCACCTCGTCGGCCTCGGGCATGACGGCCACGGTGCAAGCCGATGTATGGATACGCCCCTGGGCTTCGGTGGCCGGCACGCGCTGCACGCGGTGGCCGCCCGATTCGAACTTGAGCCTGGAGAATGCGGCGTCGCCGGCAATGCGGACGATCACTTCCTTGTAGCCGCCCAGGTCAGACTCCGACTCGCTCATGATTTCCACCTGCCAGCGCTGGCGCTCGGCGTAGCGCGTGTACATGCGCAGCAGGTCGGCCGCGAACAGCGCGCTTTCCTCGCCGCCGGCGCCCGCACGGATTTCCAGCAACAGGTTGCGGTCGTCGTTGGGGTCCTTGGGCAGCAGCAGCGTCTGCAGCGTTTTCTCCAGCGCTTCGAGCTGGTCGCGCGCCGTGGCGATCTCGTCGGCGGCGAAGTCCTTCATCTCGGGATCGTCCAGCAGCGCCTGCGCGGTGGCCAGGTCGTCCTGCGCCTGCCGGTACTGGCCGTACTGCTCGGCCACCGGCGACAGTTCGGCATGTTCACGCGACAGCTTGCGGTACTGGTCCATGTCCGCCGTCGCCTTTTCGCTGGCGAGCAGGGCGTTCACTTCGTCGAGTCGCTCGGCCAGTTGGTCGAGCTTGTGGAGCATGCTGGGTTTCATCGGTCGCGGAATCGGGGGATGCTGGGGACGCAGTGAAGGGGCACGGCGCCAATCGATGGATGGACGGGCGGACGGCACCCGGCGACGCTGGCGCGGGCCAGCGTGATGCGGGCAGCGAGGCTAGCGCTCGGAGTGACTGCTGTGGCGGAAGAGGCCGGGCACCAGGCGCAGCAGCGCCTCGCGATCTTCGCCCTGGGTGTGGTTCAGTGCGTGCGTGGGGCCGTGCAGGAACTTGCGGGTCAGCGCGCCGGACAGCGCGTCGAGCACGGCGGCGGGATCGTCGCCACGCGCCAGCATGCGGCGCGCGCGTTCCAGTTCGGCCTGGCGGATGGCTTCGCCGCTGGCCTGGAGATCGCGGATCACGGGCACCACGCTGCGGGTTTCCAGCCAGTGCATGAAGTTCTGCACGCGCGATTCGATGATTGCCTCGGCCTGCGCCACGGCGGCCTGGCGCATCGCGTTGCCTTCGCGCACCACGGCGCCAAGGTCGTCCACGGTGTACAGGAAGACGTCGTTCAGGCGTGCGACTTCGGGTTCCACGTCGCGCGGCACGGCCAGGTCGACCATCATGATCGGGCGGTGCTTGCGGCGCTTGACCGCGCGCTCTACGGCGCCCAGGCCGATGATCGGCAGCGAGCTGGCGGTGCACGACACGACGATGTCGAATTCGTGCAGGCGTTCGCCCAGGTCCTGCAGGCGGATGGCCTGCGTGGTCAGGCCCTGTTCGGCCAGTTGCTCGGCCAGCTTCTCGCCGCGCTCGACGGTACGGTTGGCCACCACGATCTGGCGCGGCTGCTGCGCGGCAAAGTGTGTGGCGCACAGCTCGATCATCTCGCCCGCGCCGATGAACAGCACGCGCTGCGTGGACACACTTTCGAAAATCCGCTGTGCCAGGCGCACCGCGGCGGCGGCCATTGAAACAGAGTGCGCACCGATCTCGGTCTGGCCGCGGACTTCCTTGGCCACCGCGAACGTGCGCTGGAATAGCTGGTTCAGGTACGTGCCCAGCGCGCCGGCTTCGCCAGCGGTGCGCACCGCATCCTTCAACTGTCCGAGAATCTGGGTTTCGCCCAGCACCATCGAGTCGAGCCCGCTGGCCACGCGGAACGCATGGCGCACGGCTTCGGACTGGGGCAGGGCGTACAAATGCGGCGCCAGTTCACCGGCAGGCACGTTGTGATGCTGGGCCAGCCAGCGCAGCGTGTGCTCGAAACCGTCCTGGCCCGGCTGCAGCACATCGGTGGCGCAGTAGATCTCGGTACGGTTGCAGGTGGAAAGAATGGCGGCCTCGGTGCCGTTGCGCCCAGCCAGGTGGGTGCGCAGCGTACCAAGCGCGGGTTTGATCTGCTCAAGCGGAAACGCCACACGCTCGCGGAGCGAGACGGGTGCCGTTGTGTGATTGATGCCGATCGCGAGCAGTTGCATTTGTGGGGTTGGGTTGCCATCCGGATCGATGCCGGAAGCGCTGGTCATTATACCGTTCCGTTACAAAGTTGCAGGGAACCCCGGGCGCGGTGCGCCGGGTGCAGTATCGTTACGTCCATCCACATTAATGTGGATCAAAAGACAAGGAAATGGCTATGTTTGGTTTGGCGGTGGTGGGGGCGGTAGTGGGATTTGCCGGGCGGCTGTTGCATCCGGCCGGCCGCGTCGTTTCCGTGCCGGCCGCGTTGCTGCTGGGCGTGCTGGGCGCCCTAGTGGCGTTCTACGCCGGCCGCACCGCGCATCTGTTCACCGATGGCCAGGTGGCGGGATGGGCGGCCGGCATCATCGGCGCCGCGCTGCTGGTGGGCGTCTGGGGCATGGTGCGGCCGCGCCGGTAACTTCAGAAGCGATAAAAACGCACGAATTGGCTACGCTTCGACGTGCCGTATCAGGCCCGTGCGTCGAGCAGGCGGCGCAGGATGGCGCTTGAGTAATGGCTGGCCACGTCGCGTAAAAACGACGAAAAGTCGACATGCGCGGTGTCGTCGGCACGGTCGGACACCGTCCGCATCAGCGCATAGGGCACACCGTATTCGTGGCAGATCTGCGCCAAAGCCGCGCCTTCCATCTCCACCGCCTGCAGGTCGGGCAGCGCCTCTCGCAGGCTGGCCACCGACGCCGGCGCATTGATGAACTGGTCGCCGCTGGCCACCATGCCCACGTGCAGTCGTGGCTGGTCCACCCCAAAACTAGCCAGCACCCCGCCGGGTACCTCGGTAGCCAGGTCATCGCGCAGGAAGTCTTGCGCCGCTGCCACCAGCGCTGCCGTCAAGGCGGGATCGGCCGGGAATTCGGTGCGGTCCAGCAGCGGAATCTCGTGGCGCGGAAACAGCGGGCGGGCATCCATGTCGTGCTGGACCGTGCGATCGGCCACCACGATGTCGCCGACGCGCACGTCAGTGCCCACTCCGCCCGCAAGCCCCGTAAATACAATCTCGTCGACGCCAAATTCGCGAATCAACGTGACCGTGGTGGCCGCCGCCGCCACCTTGCCGACGCGCGCCAGCACCAGCACCACGGACTGCCCGTGCAGCGTGCCCCGGTAGTAGTCGCGCATGCCGATGGTCTGCATGGTGGCGCGCGCGTCTTCGTGGCGCATGGCCGCGATCAGCCCGTCAACTTCGTGATGCAGGGCGGCGATGATGCCAAGGGTCATGGTGCGTGGGGGCTTTGGGCTTTGAGGAAAGGCGCCAGCTTACCGGCGACCCGGCCCGGGCGGAAGGCGGGTTCGCCGCGCGTCAGCCGGGCATGACTGTGGGCGACACGCGACATTCGCACATTAGAAACGTGTCCGATTGTGTTGGTAGTAATACATGGCGTTACAATCTCGTCCTTAATAAATGCGAGTCATTCGCATTCCTGTTTTCATTAAGTACACGAGAGAAGAAATCCATGTCTGTCCGCGCCCGGGGCCGCGTTCGCCGCTCGCACGTCTTTCAGCTGACCACGCTTGTCCTGAGCCTGCAGGCCGCCAGCCTTGCCATGGCCCAGGAAGCGGCGTCGTCCGCCGAGCCCGCCCACCACAACCTGCCCGTGGTGACGGTCAGCGGCAGCAACGCCCCCGAATCGCCGACCGGTCCGGTGCAGGGCTTCGTGGCCAAGCAGGCCGTGACGGCTACCAAGACCGACACGCCGATCATCGAGACGCCGCAGTCCATCACGGTGATCACGCGCGACCGCATGGAAATGCTGGGCGCGCAGTCGGTGGCGCAGGCTACCGGCTACACGGCGGGCGTGACCACTGCCGGCTTTGCCAACGACAACCGTACGGACACGATCAAGATCCGCGGCACCGATTCCACCCAGTACCTGGACGGCCTGCTCAACGCGGTGAACTTCTATAACAACACGCGCCCGGACCCCTATGCGCTGGAGCGCGTGGAAGTTCTCAAGGGCCCGTCCGGCATGCTGTACGGCCAGGGCGCCGTGGGCGGCATCGTGAACCTGGTGTCCAAGCGTCCGCAGGCCGAGGCGTACCGCGAGATCGGCGTGAGCTTCGGCAACTACAACCGCAAGCAGATCCAGGCCGACCTGACCGGCCCGCTCGATGCCGACGGCAAGTGGCTGTACCGCTTCGTGGCGATGGCGCGCGATAGCGACGCGTCGGTGGACTACGTGAAGGACAACCGCTACTTCATCGCGCCGTCGCTGACGTGGCGTCCGAATGCCGACACGTCGCTGACGCTGCTGGCCAACTTCCAGAAGGACAACAGCGGGACGATGATTGGCTTCTTCCCGTGGCGCGGCACGCTGATCGCCAACCCGGCCGGCCAGATCCCGCAGAGCTTCTTTGTCAGCGAACCGGGCTTCGACCGCTACACGGCCGAACAGCACGCCATCGGCTACCAGTTCTCGCACCGCTTCAACGACACCTTCACGGTGCGCCAGAACCTGCGTTACACGCACAGTACCGTCGACTACCGCAGCATCTACACCACCGGCTTCACGGGCGCCACGCACGGCTGGGTGCCGGGTAGCGACACCATGCTGCGCCGCGTGCTGTACATGAACCAGCCGACGCTGAACCAGCTGGCCGTGGATACCCAGGGCCAGGCCAAATTCCGCACCGCCGAGGTGGGCCACACGCTGCTGGCCGGCTTCGACTACCAGAACAGCGAGATCACGGGCCGCACCAACGCCAATGGCACGGCCGCGCCGATCAACGTGTTCAACCCGGTCTACGGCAACTACGTGGCACCGACGCTGACGCGCGACCTGAACCCGGCCAAGCAGATCCAGACCGGTATCTACCTGCAGGACCAGCTCGAATGGAACAAGTGGCTGCTGATGCTGGGGCTGCGCTACGACTGGTCGCGCGCCGCCCAGGACAACACGCCGCAGGGCACGCGTGACGACACCCAGCTGACCAAGCGCTTCGGCCTGATGTACCGCACGGACCTCGGCCTGAACCCGTACGTCAGCTATGCGGAATCGTTCCAGGGCCAGACCGGCTTCAACAATGCGGGCCAGGCGTTCAAGCCGCTGGAAGGCAAGCAATGGGAAGTGGGGGTCAAGTACCAGCCGCCGGGCAAGAACATGACGTTCACGGCCGCGCTGTTCGACATGCGTGAACAGAACCGCAAGGTGGCCGGCGTGGTGAACGGCCTGCCTGATACGGTGCAGGCAGGCGAGGCCCGTACGCGCGGCGCCGAACTGGAGGCGCTGGTGTCGCTGGGCCGGCTGGACCTGATCGCGAGCTACGCCTTCCTGAACGCCAAGGTGATCGAAGGCTCGCCGGCGGAGCAGGGCCAGCGCCTGGCCAGCGTGCCGACCAACACCGCGTCGCTGTGGGCCAACTACCGCTTCAGCCTGTTCGACCTGCCGGGCTTCCTGGCCGGTGCCGGCGTGCGCTACAACGGCCCGAGCTATGACGGCACGGGCAACAACCGCGTGGGCGGCTTCACGGTGATGGATGCCGTGCTGGCCTACGACCGTGGTCCGGTGCGCGTATCGCTGAACGTCAACAACCTGTTCAACAAGCAGTACGTCTATAGCTGTATCGCACGCGGCGACTGCTTCTTCGGCACGCAGCGCTCGATCATCGGCAACGTGACCTACCGCTTCTAAGCGAAGGGTACGCGGTCTCCCGGGGCAGACGTCGGCCTGCCGGTTTGCTAGCATGCGGACCATGCCGAACCCCGGGGATTGTCGCTTGGATACCTTGTCTTCTTCCCGCAGCATCCAGCAGTCGCTGGCCGACTGGCGTGCCCAAGGCCGCCTTGGCGCCGCCGACCTGCTGGCGGCGTGGTCTCCGACGCTGCCGGGCCGCGCGCACTGGCATCACTGGCTTGACCGTGTGCTGCTGATCCTGGGCACGGCGCTGCTCTGCGCCGGCGTGATCGTCTTCTTCGCCTTCAACTGGGCGGATCTCCACAAGTTCTCGAAGTTTGGCCTGATCGGCGCGTTGCTGACGCTGCTGGCCGGGTTTGCCGCCTGGCGCCAGCCGGGTGACATGGCCGGGCGCGCCGCGCTGGCAGGTGCGCAAGTGCTGTCCGGCGTGCTGATGGCCGTGATCGGCCAGACGTACCAGACCGGTGCCGATGCCTGGCAGCTGTTCGCGCTGTGGACGCTGCTGGCTGTGCCCTGGGCGCTGGCGGCGCGCGCTGCGCCGCACTGGTGGATCGTGCTGGTGATTGGCAACGTGGCGCTGCTGCGGTATTGCAGCGTGCGGCTGGGCATCGGCGGCATGTTCGACCTGCTGTTCTCGGCGCGGCATGCGCGCGAGACCATGATGTTCCTGCTGGCGACGTCGATCGTCCAGCTCGCGGCCTGGTACGGACTGGCCGCAGTGGCGGGGCGCTGGGGCTTTCGCGGGGCGACCGGCCCCCGGCTGCTGGGCCTGCTGGCGTGCGGCTACGCCGGATGGGTCGGGCTGATGAGCGTGCTGAGCCATAGCATCGATGCCGTGGGCGTGCTGGTCGCCATCGCCGCCTTGCTGGCGTTGGGTGCGTGGTTCCGCTGGCGCGCGTTCGATATCGTCGTGCTGAGCCTGGTGTGCCTGACCGGCATCGGCGTGATCCTTGCCGTAGTGGGGCGCTGGCTGGCCGACGCGCATGGCGACTTCGGCGCATTCCTGCTGCTGGCGCTGCTGACCATCGGCATGGCCGTGGCGGCCGCCACGTGGTTGTTGCGCGCCTGGCGCGCGGTGTCCGGGAGCCAGGCATGAACCACGAACAGATCGAACGATCGCTGTGGCAGCAACTGACCGCACGCGGCGCGGTGAGCGGTGAGTACGCGCCCACCCTGCGCACGCCGTGGCCGATTCGTCTGCTGATGGGCGGCGCGGGCTGGCTCGGTGCGCTGTTCTTCCAGATGTTCCTGATCGGCACCGTGTTCGCCGCCACGCGCGGCAACGGACCATCCATGGCGATCACTGGTGCGGTGATGATCGGCATCGCCATCGCGCTGTACCGGGTGACAGCAAAGGAAAGCGGCCGGATCGCGCTGGGCCAGTTCGCGCTGGCGCTGAGCCTGGGCGGGCAGGGCATGGTCATCGCGGGCGTCAGTGAGTCGCTCGGATTCTCCCGGCTGTTCGACACCGCGCCGTTCTGGCTCGGCGTGGCGGTCTTTGAGGCCGTGCTGTTCGGCGCCGTGCCGGACCGGCTGCACCGGTTCCTGGTGGCGTTGTGCGTCTGGTCGGCCCTGGCGATTGCCGCTTGCATTGCGCTGGGCGACTTCGTGGCGCCGCGCTGGACGGCCATCCCTCCAGCCGTGGGCGTTCTCGCGGCCCTGGCGCTGGCCGGCGTGCTCGTCTTCGCGTTGCGCGAAGACAGCCTGGCCGCCGGCGCGCGCCATGCGCTGTGGGAGCCGGCCGCCGATGCGGCCTTGCTGGCCGGGCTGGCGGGGGCGCTGGTCGTTACCGGCGCCATGCATCCGGCATCGATCATCTTCGGCACGGGCCGTAGCTGGTATGCGCCGGGCGCGTGGCTGGCCGGCGCGCTGCTTGGCGCCTTGCTGGCGGGCTTGGCGCTGGCCGAATGCAGGCGGCTGGCGTGCGACACCCGCACCCGTGCGGCGATCATCGTGCCGGCCATCGCCTTCAGTGCGTTGATGGTCTTCGCGCCGGCCGTCACGGCGGGCGTGCTGGCACTGGCGGTGGCATTGCGGCGCGGCTCGCTGCCGTGGCTGGGCCTGGCCATCGCCACCATCCTGATCGGTTTTGTCTGGTACTACAGCGCGTTGCAATGGACGCTGCTGGCCAAGTCCGCCACGCTCGTGGCGGCGGGCGCGTTGCTGCTGGCGGCGCGCGCGATGCTGGGCCGTGGCGCACCTCGGGAGGCCATCGAATGAAACGCTGGATCATCGTGGGATGGCTGCTGACGATAGGCATCGCGGTGGCGGGCATCGTCGGCAAGGAACGGCTGATCGCGCGTGGCGACGTGGTCTACCTGCGCCTGGCGCCGGTGGACCCGCGCTCGCTGATGCAGGGCGACTACATGGCGCTGAACTTCTCGATCGGCAACGAGGTACGCGTGGCGCAAGCCGCGACGCAGGCGCCGCTGACGCGTGAGGAAGTCATCG
The DNA here is from genome assembly GCF_022179805.1 of Cupriavidus pauculus. Lineage (GTDB taxonomy): Bacteria > Pseudomonadota > Gammaproteobacteria > Burkholderiales > Burkholderiaceae > Cupriavidus > Cupriavidus pauculus_E. The sequence goes on from NZ_BPUO01000011.1 coordinate 149,228, forward strand.
TGATCCGCCGCGACGCGCGCGACGAAGGGCATTTCGTGCGACTGCACCGGCAGGAATCATTGGCCGCTGGCGAGCAGTTGCTGCGCGTGCAGAATGTGCCAGGGTCCTGGGGTGGCGGCACGGCCGCGCAGGTATCCACCGACGCCTGGTTCTTCCAGGAGGGCCGCGCCGAGCGCTACGCCCAGGCCCAGTATGGCGAATTCCGGGTCGATGCCAGCGGGCAGGCGCTGCTGGTGGGCATGCGCGACGCGAAGCTGCAGCCGATGTAGGTCGATACAGGTCGATATAGGCGGACGCGCGAACGATTTCAACGGCGCTACGAGTTCGAACCGGTGAGGGGGAGGGGGCTGGAAAGAAAAAAGCGCCGACTGGGTCGGCGCTTTTTTTGGTCTTGCAGCGGTGCGGCTGTGGCTCAGACGTTGAACAGGAAGTTCATCACGTCGCCGTCGTGCACCACGTATTCCTTGCCTTCGGCGCGCATCTTGCCGGCTTCCTTGGCGCCGGTTTCGCCCTTGAACTGGATGTAGTCGTCGTAGGCGATGGTCTGGGCGCGGATGAAGCCGCGTTCGAAGTCGGTGTGGATCACGCCGGCCGCCTTGGGGGCGGTGTCGCCGACGTGGATGGTCCACGCGCGCACTTCCTTCACGCCAGCGGTGAAGTAGGTCTGCAGGCCCAGCAGCTTGAAGCCGGCGCGGATCACGCGGTCCAGGCCCGGTTCTTCCATGCCCAGGTCGGCCAGGAATTCGGCCTTGTCGGCGTCGTCCAGGTCGGCGATCTCGGCTTCGATGGCGGCGCATACGGCCACGACCGGCGAATTGGTGGTCTTGGCGTACTCGCGCACGGTGTCCAGGTGCGGGTTGTTTTCGAAGCCGTCTTCACGCACATTGGCCACAAACATCGTGGGCTTGGCGGTGATCAGGCAGAACGGGCGCAGGGCTTCCCATTCCTCGGGAGCCAAGTCCAGCGTGCGCACGGCCTTGGCCTGGTCCAGCACGGCTTGTGCCTTTTCCAGCACCGCCACCAGGCGTTGGGCTTCCTTGTCGCCCGCGCGGGCCGGCTTGACGTAGCGGGCCACGGCCTTTTCGACGGTAGCCAGGTCGGCCAGCGCCAGTTCGGTGTTGATGACCTCGATGTCGGACAGCGGATCGACCTTGCCGGCCACGTGGATCACATTGTCGTCCTCGAAGCAGCGCACCACGTGGGTGATGGCGTCGGTTTCGCGGATGTTGGCCAGGAACTGGTTGCCCAGGCCTTCACCCTTGGACGCGCCGGCCACCAGGCCCGCGATGTCGACGAATTCGACCGTCGCCGGCAGCACGCGCTCGGGCTTGACGATCTCGGCCAGCTTGCCAAGCCTCGGATCCGGCACTTCCACCACGCCCACATTGGGTTCGATGGTGCAGAACGGATAGTTTTCGGCGGCGATGCCGGCCTTGGTCAGGGCATTGAACAGCGTGGACTTGCCGACGTTGGGCAGGCCGACGATGCCGCATTTGAGGCTCATGGTGTCAGGCGGGAAATTGCGAAAGCCGTATTCTAGCGGATGGCCGGCGCCAGCCGATGCCCGGATGGGGTCTGGCCGTGCGGTGCGGCCCAATGTCGCCACCCCGATGCCGCCTTCATCACGTCGCTATAATCCAGCCATGTCCGGACCTGCCGCGCCGGCGCCCAGCGCCGCTGCCTATTAGATGTCGTCGAATTCTTCTTCCCGCTTCCAGATCGCCGTAGTCGGCGGTGGCATTGTCGGCAAGGCCTGCGCGCTGCTGCTGGCGCAACAGGGCATGCAGGTGGCGCTGGTGGCGCCGCGCCCCGCGGCCGACACCGCCCGCACCGGCGATGACGACTGGGACAGCCGCATCTATGCGTTCTCCGCCAGTTCCCAGGCGCTGCTGGAGCGGCTCCGTGTCTGGGAGGCGCTGGACCCCGCCCGCGTGCAGCCGGTGCGCGACATGCGCATCTACGGCGACGAAAGCGCGGGCGAAACCAATCCGTCGCCGCATGGCGACCTGCATTTCTCGGCCTACGCGGCGGCCGTGCCGCAACTGGCGTGGATCATCGAATCGGGCCATGTCGAGCGCGTGCTCGATACCGCGCTGCGCTTCCAGCATCAGGTGAAGTGGTTCGACGACACCGCCGCGCACCTCGAACGTGACCTCGACGGCGTGACGCTGACGCTTGGCGGCGGCGAGCGCGTGCGCGCCAACTGCCTGGTCGGCGCCGACGGCGCGCGATCCTGGGTGCGCCAGCAATGCCATATCGGCACCACGCAGCGGCGCTACCGCCAACTGGGCGTGGTGGCCAACTTCCGCTGCGAACTGCCGCACCAGGAAACGGCCTGGCAGTGGTTCCTGGGTAGCCCGGAAAAGCTGATGGCCGACGAAGAATCGGCCAATGGCGAGATCCTGGCCATGCTGCCGCTGCCCGGCAACCGCGTGTCGATGGTCTGGTCGGCCGACGAGGCCCACGCGCGCGACCTGCTGGCACTGTCGCCCGAGGCGCTGGCCGCCACCGTGGCCCAGGTGGCCAACGGCGCGGTGGGCGCACGCTTCGGCGCTTTGCAGTGCCTGACGCCGGCGCAAGGGTTTCCGCTGGTGCTGCAGCGCGCAGACCAGTTCGCCCAGCCGCACGTAGCCTTGGTAGGCGATGCCGCACATGTGGTGCATCCGCTGGCCGGACAGGGCATGAACCTGGGTCTGCGCGACGTGGTGGAACTTGGGCGCGTGATGGCCGACAAAGAAGCGTTCCGGCACGAAGGCGACCTGCGCCTGCTGCGCCGCTACGAGCGGGCGCGTGCCACCGACCTGCTGTCGCTGACGGCGGCTACCGATGGCCTGCACCGGCTGTTCTCGCTACCCGGCACGCCGGCCCGCATGGTGCGTAACCTGGGCATCCGTGCCGTGGGCAGCCAGGGGCTGCTCAAGCGATTCCTGATCGGCCGCGCGCTGGGGTAGCCGCTCCGCCAATCCGCCGATCGACGATTTACCGATGACATGCATGCCGGCACACTGACCGGCAATTCGACACCTGGAGTCAATATGTTGCAACAGATCCGCCGCCGCACCTCACGCGTCGCCGCCATCGTCGCCGTGGCCGGCGGCCTGGCCGCCGCGGGCTATGCCCTTCACGCGCTGGCCGCGGACGAACCGGGCACGGACAAGATCAAGGCGTCGATCCAGAAAATGCTGGGTGGCCGTGCCGAGGTGAAGAGCGTGAACAAGTCGCCGCTGCCGGGCCTGTACGAGGTAAACGTCGGCGGGCAACTGGTCTACACCGATTCCACCGGCCGCTACATCCTCAGCGGCGAACTGATCGATACCAAGACCAACACCAACCTGACCGAAGAGCGGCTGGCCGAGATCAACAAGATCAAGTGGTCGGACCTGCCGCTGACGCGCGCGATCAAGTGGACCAAGGGCGACGGCAGCCGCTCGGTGGCCGTGTTCTCGGACCCGAACTGCGGATACTGCAAGAAGATCGAGCAGACCTTCCAGCAGATGGACAACATCACCGTCTATACCTTCCTGTACCCGGTGCTGTCGCCCGATTCGTCGGTCAAGGCCAAGCAGGTCTGGTGTTCGGCGGACCGTACCAAGGCGTGGCGCGACTGGATGCTGAACCACGTGGCGCTGGCGGGCAACGGTAGCTGCAAGACGCCCGTCGACGACAACCTGGCGCTGGGCCAGAGCCTGAACATCACGGGCACGCCGGCCGTCTTCTTTACCGACGGCACCCGCATCCCTGGCGCGGCCGATGCCGCCACGCTGGAGCGCAAGCTGGCCAGCCTCAAGAAATAAGCACGACGCCGGATCGCCCCGGCTGTCAGGAACGGCCGGCACTGTCCGGCCGTTTTTCATTTCCGGACGCCCCTCCGGCTTCCATCACAACAATCGGGAGACACCCATCATGACTTTCCAGGCATTGCTGCTGACCCAGGCCGACGGCAAGACCCAGGCCGAGATCGCCAAACTGGACGAGAGCCAGTTGCCCGAGGACGGCGACGTGCTGGTGGCGGTCGACTATTCGACCGTCAACTTCAAGGATGGACTGGCGATCACGGGCCGCTCGCCCGTGGTGCGCAAATGGCCGATGGTGGCTGGTATCGACGGCGCGGGCACGGTGCTCGATTCCAGTGACCCGCGCTGGAAGACCGGCGACCGCGTGGTGCTGAACGGCTACGGCGTGGGCGAGACGCACTGGGGCTGCCTGGCGCAGCGCGCCAGGCTCAAGGGCGACTGGCTCGTGAAGCTGCCGGATGCGTTCACCACGCGCCAGGCCATGGCCATCGGCACGGCGGGCTATACGGCCATGCTGTCGGTGCTGGCGCTGGAGCGCGGTGGCGTCAACGGCCCGGTGCGGCCCGGCGATGGCGAGGTGCTGGTGACGGGCGCCTCGGGCGGCGTGGGGTCGGTGGCCATCTCGATCCTGGCCAAGCTCGGGTATCGCGTCACGGCCTCCACGGGCAAGACGGCGGAAGCCGACTTCCTGCGCGCGCTGGGTGCGGCCGACGTCATCGACCGGGCCGAACTGAGCGCGCCGGGCAAGCCGTTGCAGAAGGAGCGCTGGGCGGCGGTGATCGACTCGGTGGGCTCGCACACGCTGGTCAATGCCTGCGCGCAGGTGCGCTACGGCGGTGTGGTCACCGCGTGCGGGCTGGCGCAGGGTATGGACTTTCCCGCGTCGGTGGCGCCGTTCATCCTGCGCGGCGTGACGCTGGCCGGCATCGACAGCGTGATGGCCGCCATGCCATTGCGCGAGATGGCCTGGAAGCGTCTGGCGCAGGACCTGGCGCCCGACCGTCTGCAGGCCATCACGCACGAGATCCGGCTGGCCGAGGCCGTGGAGGCGGGCCGCAAGATCGTGGAAGGCGGCATGCGAGGCCGTGTGGTCGTGGATGTGAACGGCTGACGGCAACATCCCCGGGGAATCCGCGCCCCGGGCGCTCCGGGGCGTGACGCTACAATCGTGACCATGACGCCGATCCGCTACGCCATCGCCCCGCTTCAACCTGAAGCCCACCTGTTCGCCGTCACCGTGACGGTGGATGTTCCCGACCCGGCCGGCCAGGTCTTCACGCTGCCCGCGTGGATTCCGGGCAGCTACATGATCAGAGACTTCGCACGCAATATCGTCCGCATCCGTGCCGATGCCGGCCGCGTGCGCGTGCCGCTGACCAAGCTCGACAAGCAGACCTGGCAGGCCGCGCCGTTGCCGCTGGACGCCGGTCCGCTGACGCTGAGCTACGAGGTGTACGCGTGGGACCTGTCGGTGCGCAGCGCCCACCTGGACAACACCCACGGCTTCTTCAACGGCAGTTCGGTGTTCCTGCGCGTGGTGGGCCAGGACGCGCAGCCGTGCACGGTGGAGATCCATCCGCCCGCCGGCGAAGCGTATGCCGAATGGCGCGTGGCCACGGCCCTGCCGGAAGCACGCGGCCCCGGCGGCGCGCGCCGCCACGGCTTTGGCCGCTACCAGGCAGCCGACTACGACGAATTGATCGACCATCCGGTGGAGATGGGGACGTTCACGTTGGGCACGTTCCGCGCCTGCGGGGTGTCGCACGACGTGGTGTTCACGGGCCGCGTGCCGCAACTGGACATGCAGCGGGTGTGCCGCGACCTGAAGCAGATCTGCGAGGCGCAGATCCGGCTGTTCGAGCCGCGCTCCGAGCGGGCGCCGTTCCTGGACAGCAACCGCCGCTACGTCTTCATGACGATGGTCACCACCGACGGCTATGGTGGCCTGGAACACCGCGCCAGCACGGCGCTGATGTGCGCACGCAGCGACCTGCCGGTGCGCGGCAACAGCGAGACCAGCGAAGGCTATCGCACGTTCCTGGGCCTGTGCAGCCATGAGTATTTCCACACCTGGAACGTCAAGCGCATCAAGCCGGCGGCATTCGTGCCGTACCAGCTTGCGCAGGAAACCTACACGCCGCTGCTGTGGCTGTTCGAAGGTTTCACGAGCTACTACGACGACCTGATCCTGGTGCGCACGGGCCTGGTCAGCGAGCAGCAGTACGTGGACATGCTGGCCAAGACATGGAACGGCGTGCTGCGCGGCACCGGCCGCACCAAGCAGAGCGTGGCCGAGAGCGCGTTCGATGCCTGGACCAAGTACTACCGGCAGGACGAGAACGCGCCGAATGCCATCGTCAGCTACTACACCAAGGGGTCGCTGGTGGCGCTGGCGCTGGACCTGACGATCCGCGAGAAGACGCGCGGACGCCGTTCGCTGGACGACATCATGCGCGCGCTGTGGCAGCGCTATGGCCGCGACTTCTACGCGCCGGGCGCCATCCAGCGCGGCGTGACCGAGGCCGATATCTACGCGCTGTTCGACGAGGTGACCGGCCTGCGGCTGGGCAAGCTGCTGCACGCGCTGACCGAGGGCACGGGCGAGATCGGCCTGCCGGCGCTGTTCCACGACGTCGGCATCCGCGCCGAACCGCAGAAGCCGAACGGCACTGCCGCGCTGGGCATCAAAACGCGCAGCGAGGATGGTTGGGTACGCGTGACCCAGGTGCTCGACGGGGGCGCCGGCCAGTTGGCTGGCCTGTCGGCGGGTGACCTGGTGGCGGCCGTGGATGGCCTGCGCGTGGCGCCGGGTCAACTGGACAAGCTGCTATCGCGCTACCGGCCTGGCGACGCCGTCACGCTGCACGTGTTCCGGCGCGACGAGCTGCAGGTGCTGCCCGTGACGCTGGCGCGCGAACCGGTCGCGCAATTCAAGGTCAAGATCGAAGCGGGCAAGCATGCGGGGCGTGCGCGCTGGCTGGGCCAGTAAGTCGCCCGTCACGGTGCCGTTGCCCTTGGTGGTGACGGCGCCCGCCCCCATCCGTCCGGCTCCGGCCGGCACCTAACCTCCGCCCCCCATGGAATACGCGCACGATCCCCGCACGTTCCTGTTCTCGCATTACATCTACCGTGGCATCCGCTCGGCCACGGGTGTCATCGGCCTGACGCTGCTCGCCATGCAGTTCATGGACCTGCCCAGCGCCATGGTGGTGTCCGTGGGTGCGCTGTGCACCAGCCTGATGGACTTGCCGAGCCCGCTGCCGCACAAGTTCAACGAGATGCTGGCCAGCGTGCTGCTGTGCACGGCCGTGACGGCCATCGTCGCCATGGCCACGCCGTTCCCGAAGGTGCAGCCGTTCGTGCTGGTGCTGGTGACGTTCCTGGCCGGCATGATGACGGTCTATGGCAACAAGACCATGCCGCTGCAGTTCTCGATGCTGTTCGTCATGACGCTGACGATCAACGAGGAATTCGTGGTCAGCCGCGCGCTGTCGCATTCGGCGCTGTTCGGAGCCGGAGCCTTCGGTTACCTGGTCTACGCCATGACGGTGAGCTGGATCATGGAGCGCCGCACCCGGCAGCAGATCCTGGGCGAATCGCTGTACGAGATGGCGGGCTACCTGGAGATCAAGGGCGCCTTCTACGACGCGGGCACCGACTACGACGAGCAGTTCAACCGGCTGGTGCGCCAGCAGATCGTGGTGGCAGAACGGCAGCAGGCCGCGCGCGACATGGTGCTGCGCGGTAACAAGACGCCCCACGACGGGCTGCTGGTGCAGGTGCACCTGCGCATGCTCGACCTCTACGAATACCTGCTGTCGACCAATACCGACTACGCGCTGCTGCGCCAGACGTTTGGCGGCACGCCGGTGCTGGACGGGCTGCGCCGGCTGGTGCTGGGACTGGGCACCGACCTGGAGGAGATTGCCTACGATGTGACGCGCGGCAAGCCGTCGTACAGTGCGTTCGACTATCGGCCCGACCTGCGCAAGGTGGAGGAAGAGATCGACCAGCTCCGGCATCACCACGTGTCGCCGTCGGCGATGAACGCGCTGCGCGACACGCTGGAGATGATCCGCGGCGCCATCATGCTGCTGGGCCAGCTGCACGAGGCGTCGCGTACGCCGGTCGAGCCGGCCAAGGTGATGCCGGGGTCGGACATGACGCCGTTCCTGACGCGCCAGAAGTACGAGTTCGGCGTGGTGCGCGACAACCTGCACTGGCGCTCGCCGGCGTTCCGCTTTGCCCTGCGGATCACGATGGCTGTGGCGGTGGGGCTGTGGCTCGGCGACCGCCTGCCGTATGCGTCGCACAGCTACTGGATCCTGCTGACCATCGTCGTGATCCTGAAGCCGAATTTCAGCCTGACCAAGCAGCGCTACAACGACCGTCTGATCGGCACGCTGATCGGCTGCATCGTCAGCGTCGGCATCCTGCGCTGGGTGCACGAGCCGCTGGCGCTGATCGGCATCCTGTACCTGGCACTGGTGGCCAGCGCCGCATTCGTGACGATCAAGTACCGCTACACGGCGATTGCCGCGTGTATCCAGGTGCTGATCCAGATTAACCTGCTGATGCCGGGCAGCCAGACCGTGGTGGGCGAACGGCTGGTGGATACGGTAATCGGCGGCGTGATTGCGTCGATCTTCAGCTTCGTGCTGCCAAGCTGGGAGTACCGGGCCATCCCGAAGCTGGTGGAAAACGTGCTGCAGGCCAACCGCCGCTATATCGCCGCCACGCGCGACCTGCTGACGCGCAAGGCGTCGGACGACTTTGCGTATCGCGTGCAGCGCAAGCAGTTCATGGACAACCTGTCGACGCTGATCGGATCGTTCCAGCGCATGCTCGACGAGCCGCGCAGCCGGCACCGCGCCGTGGACAACCTGAGCCGCTTCATCGTCCAGAACTACCTGGTGGCCGCCCACATCGCGGCGGCACGCATCCAGGTGCGGCAGCACTACGGCGAACTCGATATCCCGGCGGCGGAAGCCGCGATCGACACTGCCACCGATGCCGCCCTGAAATCGCTGACGCTGGCCAGCCAGCGGCTGGCGGGCGAGGAACGCCACGGGCCACGCGGCGCGGGGTTTATTCGCACGCCGGCCGAGGCTGCCGTGGCAGGGGTGGGGCTTGTGCATGAACCGGCGGCGCCTGTTTCGGAAGACGATGCCAGCGAGCGGCGCGCACGGATTGCGGATTCAGCCGACCGCCGCAAGGCCGATGTGCTGGCGCAGGCCGCGGCGGCGGGCGAAATTGGTGCCAACGAGCCGCTGCAGAAGACGCAGGATCAACATGCGGGGACTACGGCCAGCGCATCGGGCCGGGCGGCCAACGCGTTGCTGGAGCGCCGCATGCGGGCGTTGCGCGAGGACGCAGCGAAGATCGCGCTGCGGACGGGGGCGATTGGCAGGGCGATCAGGGTGCCGGTGAAGAGTTGAGGCTGATCTATTGCCACTGGTTTTGCTCCCCTCTCCCGGAAGTCGGGACAGCCGATTCGGCTCCCCTCTCCCGCATGGCGGGAGAGGGGAGCAAAACCGCATCACCCCTCCCCATCCCCCGCCGGCAGCGTCAGCATCCCGCTATTAAACGAATACCCATACACCTCGCCATATCGCCCCCAGGCAATCGCGATCTTCAGCACGCGCTCGGCTTCTTCGGGCTTCAGATAATCCTCCAGCTCCCGCAGCACCGATTCCTCGCCGACCTCGCCGTCTTCGCTCTGCTCCAGCTCGCGCCGGATGTGCGCGGCCAGGGCCACGTGGGTCAGTAGCTGCTTGCCGAACAGCACCTTGCGCTCGGGCGGCTCGGTACGGTAGTAACTGTGCCCCAGCGGGGTGGCCGTGATGTCGCCACGCTCGATGTGCGCCAGCCCCAGCAGTTGCATCGCTTCGCAGGCGGGCAGCAGGTCGTCGTCGGTCAGGCCGGCCTCGCGGGCCAGGTGTGGCAGGTCGGCGCGGCCGAGGAACGGCGATTCGTGCAGCAGGTCGAGCACGGCTTCCATCTGGCCGATGTCGGCTTCGGGCAGGCGGTAGCCGATGGGCAGCGCGGCGGGCATCGACGGCATGCGCGGCGCGGGTGCGGCCGGAGACGTCATCAGCGCGTAGACCTCGTCGACCAGCGCGCGCACCTGGGCATCGTCGCGGTTGCGCGGGCGGGGGAACGGCACGGCCACTTCGGCACGCACGCGCCCCGGGTCGCTGGACAGGATGACGATGCGGTCGGCCATCATCACCGCTTCCTCAATGTTGTGCGACACGATCAGGATGCTGCGGATGTTGGCGCGCCCCGATTCCCAGAGGTCGAGCATCTCGTCGCGCAGGGTTTCGCCGGTCAGCACGTCCAGCGCCGAGAACGCCTCGTCCATCAGCAGCAGGTCGGGCTCGGTCACCAGGGCGCGGGCAATGCCCACGCGCTGGCGCATGCCGCCCGACAGCTCGCGCGGCAGTGCGCTGTTGAAGCCGGACAGCCCGATCATGTCGATGGCCGCCTCGGCGCGGCGCGCGCGTTCGGCCTTGTTCACGCCCTGGGCCTCCAGGCCCAGTTCCACGTTCTGCTGCACGGTCAGCCACGGGAACAGCGCGAACGACTGGAACACCATGGCGATGCCCTCGGCCGTGCCGGTCAGCCGCTGGCCGCGGAAATGCACCTCGCCACGGTCGGCGCCGACCAGGCCGGCCATGATGCGCAACAGCGTGGACTTGCCCGAGCCCGACTTGCCAAGCATGGCCACGATCTCGCCCTCGCGCAGCGTCAGGTTCACGCCTTCGAGCACGGCGCGGTCGGTATGGTCGGCGGTGCGGAACATCTTGCCCACGCCGCGCAGGTCGATCACCGGATTGGCGTTGTCTTGCAGTGCCATCGTCATCCCTCTCAAAGCCGCGTGCGCGCCTGCGCCAGGTTGTACAGCCGGTTCCAAAGCAACTGGTTGAAGCCCACCACGAACAGCGCCATCACGCCGATGCCCAGCGCGATACGCGGAAAGTCGCCGCGTGCCGTCATCTCGGCGATATAGCTGCCCAGGCCCGTGGCCACCAGCGTGCGGTCGCCCCAGGTCACGTATTCGGACACGATGCTGGCGTTCCAGGATCCGCCCGCCGCCGTCACCAGGCCGGTCAGCAGGCTGGGGAACACGGCCGGCACCAGGAAGCGGCGCCACAGCAGCCAGCCCTTGAGCCCGAAGTTACGCGCGGCCAGCCGCAGTTCGGTGGGAATGCCCGATGCGCCGGCCACCACGTTGAACAGGATGTACCACTGCGTGCCAAAGATCATCAGCGGGCTGAGCCAGATCTCGGGGTTCAGGCCGAACCGCGCGATGGCCATCACGGCCAGCGGAAACATCAGGTTGGCCGGAAAGGCCGCCAGGAACTGGGCGATGGGCTGCGCCACGCGCGCCAGCGACGGATTGAGCCCGATGCGGATGCCGATGGGCACCCAGACCAGCGCCGCCAGTGCGATCAGCACCACCACGCGCACCATCGTCAGCGTGCCGAGCCAGAGCACATGGGCGGCTTCGGCCCAGCCCACCTCGCTGTGCACGAAGTGGAACACGCGGTAGAGCGCGGCCAACGCGATGACGACGATCAGGCCGTCGCGCAGCCGGTCGTGCCACGGCGCCCAGCGCGCCGGCGTGGCTGGCAGCCTCACCACGTTGCGATGCCGGGCGCTCCAGGCCAGCGTGTGGCCCGCCAGCGCGGCGGTGCGCTTGAGCAGCGCATGCACCCAGGCCGAGCGCCGCAGCACGTCGAGCAGCCACGACTGCGGCGCGGCGTCCTGCGCCAGCGACTCAAAGCGGAAGCGGTCGGCCCAGGCCACGAGCGGACGGAACAGGAACTGGTCATAGAGCACGATGCCGGCCAGCATCGCCAGGATCGCCCAGCCAATCGCGGCCAGGTTCTGCTGCTCGATGGCCAGCGCGATGTACGACCCGATGCCGGGCAGGCGGATGTCGTGGCCGGACACCGAGATGGCTTCGGAGGCCACCACGAAGAACCAGCCGCCGGACATCGACATCATCATGTTCCAGAGCAGGCCCGGCATGGCGTAGGGCACCTCCAGCCGCCAGAAGCGTTGCCAGCCTGAGAGCCGGAACATGGTGGCGGCCTCCAGCAGCTCGCCCGGGATCGTGCGGAACGACTGGTACAGGCTGAAGGCCATGTTCCACGCCTGCGACGTGAAGATGGCAAAGATGGCGGCGCATTCCACGCCGGCGATGTTGCCGGGGAACAGCGCGATGAAGCCCGTGACCGTGATCGACAGGAAGCCGAGGACCGGGATCGACTGGAGGATGTCCAGCGCCGGCACCATCACTTTTTCGGCGGTGCGGCTGCGTGTGGCAATGGCCGCGAACGCGAACGAGAACACCAGCGACGCCGTCAGCGCGAGCAGCATGCGGATGCTGGTGCGCATCAGGTAATAAGGCAGCCAGGTGACGTCGAGATGGATGGCCAGCGCCTCGCCGGGCTGGTACGGCACGTCCATCTGGCGCGCGGCATAGGCCACGATGACGATGGCGGCCAGGATGATCGGCAACAGCGCCAGGTCGAAGCGGTTCGGCGGCGCGTTCAGCCGCGGGGCGACGTAGCCCGGGGCCTGGTTGTGTGGCGTTGGTGGCATCGGTACGCGCTCCCCGGTTGAGATGCGCCGTGCCCTCGGTCCCAGCCCGCCAATGGGGTGCTCCCCTCTCCCGCGCGGCGGGAGAGGGGCTGGGGGTGAGGGCAAAGGCATCGTATGCTGACTCTGACCAGATAACCTAACGCCCCACCCGACTAGGTAGTTTACCTAGGGCAAGGAGATTTTCATGACAGCACGAACCGAGACCTGGCACCTGCTCGCGCATGGCCGCGTGCAGGGCGTGGGCTACCGTGCCGCGTGTGCCGACAAAGCCATCGCGCTTGGGCTGGGTGGCTGGGTGAGAAACCGTGTGGATGGCACCGTGGAGGTCATCGCCACCGGCTCACGCGAGCAGTTGGAAACGCTGCGCGGGTGGATGGAGCAGGGGCCGCCCGCCGCGCAGGTGTCGAAGGTGGAGATGGAAACGGCGCCGTCCGAAGCGTTCGACCACTTCGAATGGCGCCCGACTGCCTAGATGGTCAGACGGACTTCAGCCAGTCGATACCGGGCCGGCCGTGGCGTTCCAGCCAGTCATTGGCCTGCCGGAAATGCCCGCAGCCCAGAAAACCGCGATGGGCCGACAGCGGCGACGGATGCGGGGCTTCGAGCACACAGTGCGTCTGGCCTTCCAGCAAGGCGCGCTTGGCCTGGGCATGGCTGCCCCACAGCATGAAGACCAGGTTCGGCCGCGATGCGGCCAGCGCGTGGATCAGGCAGTCGGTCACGGCTTCCCAGCCGCGCTTGGCATGGCTGGCCGCGTTGGCCTGCTCGACGGTCAGTACCGTGTTCAGGAGCAGCACGCCCTGGCGCGCCCAACCTTCCAGGTTGCCCGACGCGCGCACCGGTTCCGCGCCATATTCGGCACCGATTTCCTTGAAGATATTGCGCAGGCTGGGCGGCACCTTGATGCCGTCGGGCACCGAGAACGCCAGGCCATGTGCCTGCGGCATCTCCACGCCGCCCACCACGCCGGTGCCGTGATACGGGTCCTGGCCCAGGATCACCACCTGCACCGCGTCGGGCGGCGTGAGGTGCAGCGCGTGGAAAACCGTGTGCGGGAACACCGGTTTGCCGGCGGCACGCTCGCCATCGACGAAATCACAGAGCGCCTGCCACGCCGTATTGCCCATGCAGGGTGCCAGTAGCTGGCGCCACGCGGCGGGCAGGGCGTCGACCTGGGTTTGCAGCGTGTCGCAGGCGACGGGGGTATCCGGCGAGGTGGCCGTGTCGGGCGTGTCGGTGGCGAACAGGTCGGCTTGCATCAGGTGGGTTGGGTGAGTCGATAGCCGCGCGCGGCCTTGCTGAGGTCGGACGGCTGCAGCGGCGCCACGTGGGCCAGCCGGCGTGCAAACGCGCGCAGCGCGGCTTCGGCCGTGGCGTCGTCGGTGTTTGCCGTGGCCGCGTCGCGCGGCAGCCATTCGAGTTCGAGTTCCTGGATCCGTTCGGTACGCGCCGTGCCGGCCGCGCTGATGGCGCCGGTGTCGAGCGCGGCTTCGATGCGCTCGCCGTCCTGCTCCACGATCCACGTACGCCGGACAAAGTCGGTGCGGAAGACCGGCGCCAGCCGTGCCACCAGCGGCGCCAACACGGCGCGGGCTTCCTCATTGAAGCGGGTCAGGTCGATGGCCTCGCCGGCCACTTCGGTTTCCCACTCGTGGCGCGTGGACAGGCCGCCGGTGCTCTTGCTGGCCGTCTTCAGCGTCTGCAGCCACTGCTGGCCTTTCCGGCGCAGCCGCAGCGCGGCGCGCGCCTGCGCCAGTTCGCGCCCGGGTGTGTCCAGGTAGACGTTCAACAGCGTGGTTTCGCCACGCGCTTCGCCATGGGCATCGAGCCATGCGGCCACGGCGGCCAGCGCCGCGTCGGGCACGGCCAGTTTCAGTTCGATCTCGGTCGCCATGGCGTCAGTCCGTCTTCCGGTCAGCCGAACAGGCGGGCCAGCTCCACGCCCGGTTCGGGCGCGCGCATGAACGCCTCGCCCACCAGGAAGGCGTGGACGGCGGCATCGCGCATGCGCTTGACGTCGTCCGGGCCCAGGATGCCGGACTCGGTCACCACCAGGCGCTCGGCCGGCATATGCGGCAGCAGGTTCAGGGTGTTGTCGAGCGACACCTCGAACGTGCGCAGGTTGCGGTTGTTCACGCCCACCAGCGGCGTCTTCAGCTTCAGCGCGGCGTCGAGTTCGTCGTCGCCATGCACTTCCACCAGCACGTCCATGCCCAGTTCATGCGCGCAGGCTTCGAGTTCGGCCATCAGGCCGTGGTCGAGTGCCGCCACGATCAGCAGGATGGCATCGGCGCCCCAGGTGCGGGCTTCATAGACCTGGTACAGGTCCATCATGAAGTCCTTGCGCAGCGCCGGCAGGTCGCAGGCGGCGCGGGCGCGCTTCAGGTAGTCGGCGTGGCCCTGGAAGAAGTTCACGTCGGTCAGCACGGACAGGCACGCCGCGCCGTGCGTGGCATAGCTTTCGGCGATGGCCTCGGGCACGAAGTTCTCGCGCAGCACGCCCTTGGACGGCGACGCCTTCTTCACTTCGGAAATCACGCCGGCGTGGCCGGCCGCGATCTTCTCGCGCAGCGCGCGTTCAAAGCCGCGCGGTGCCAGGCCGGGCTCGCCGCGCAGGCTCTCGGCCTCGGCGCGCAGGCTCGGCAGGTCGCGCTTCTTGCGCGCCGCGTTCACTTCGTCGGCCTTGACGGCCAGGATCTTCTCAAGAATGTCGGACATGGCGATTTACCTAAATTGCTGCGTGGCGCGCACGAACTGGTCAAGCTTCTCGCGGGCCGCGCCGCTGGCGATGGCTTCGCGCGCACGCTTGATGCCATCCTCGATCGAGCTGGCCACGTTGGCGGCGTAGAGCGCGGTGCCGGCGTTCAGCGACACGATCTCGCGCGGCGTGCCCGCCACGTTGCCCAGCGCTTCGAGCAGCATTTCCTTCGATTCGGCCGCATCGGCCACCTTGAGGCCACGGTTCGAGATCATCGACAGGCCAAAGTCTTCCGGATGGATCTCATACTCGCGCACCTCGCCATCCTTCAGTTCGCCCACCAGCGTGGCGGCGCCCAGTGATACCTCGTCCATGCCGTCCTTGCCGTACACCACGATTGCGTGCTGCGCGCCCAGGCGCTGCATCACGCGCACCTGGATGCCGACCAAGTCGGGGTGGAACACGCCCATCAGGATGTTCGGCGCGTCGGCCGGATTGGTCAGCGGGCCCAGGATATTGAAGATCGTGCGCACGCCCATTTCCTTGCGGATCGGCGCCACGTTCTTCATGGCCGGATGGTGGGTCGGCGCGAACATGAAGCCGATGCCGGTCTGCTCGATGCACTCGCCCACCTGCTCGGGCGTCAGCATGATGTTCACGCCCAGCGCCTCCAGCACGTCGGCGCTGCCGGACTTGGACGAAACGCCACGATTGCCGTGCTTGGCGATCTTGGCGCCAGCCGCGGCGGCCACGAACATCGACGCCGTGGAGATATTGAACGTATGCGAGCCGTCGCCGCCGGTGCCCACGATGTCGACGAAGTTCTGGCGGTCCTGCACGGTCACGTGGTTGGCAAACTCGCGCATCACCTGCGCGGCGGCCGAGATCTCGCCGATGGTTTCCTTCTTCACGCGCAGGCCGGTCAGGATGGCGGCGGCCATCACCGGGCTGATCTGGCCCTGCATGATCTGCCGCATCAGGTGCAGCATCTCGTCATGAAAGATCTCGCGGTGTTCGATGCAGCGCGTCAGCGCTTCCTGCGGCGTGATGGACATGGCGGTCTCTTCTATGTTGTGGGCGGCGTAGGCGGAAAAGTCGGTGCGCCTCATCGGGGCGCCTTGATGAAATTGGCCAGCAGCGCATGGCCGTGTTCGGACAGGATCGACTCGGGGTGGAACTGCACGCCTTCCACGTTCAGCGTCTTGTGGCGCACGCCCATGATTTCGCCGTCCGGCGTCCAGGCCGTGACTTCCAGGCAATCGGGCAGCGTCTCGCGCTCGATGGCCAGCGAATGATAGCGCGTGACGTCGAAATGCCTGGGCAGGCCGGCGAACACACCTTCCTGCGTGGTTTCGATGGTGCTCACCTTGCCGTGCATCACCTGGCGGGCGCGGATCACCTTGCCGCCAAACGCCTCGCCGATGGCCTGGTGGCCCAGGCACACGCCCAGCAGCGGCACCTTGCCGGCAAAGTGCTTGAGCACATCGACCGAGATACCGGCCTCGCGCGGGCTGCAGGGGCCCGGCGACACGCAGATGTGGTCCGGCTTGAGCGCCTCGATTTCGGCCAGGGTGATTTCGTCGTTGCGATAGGTGCGCACGTCGGCGCCCAGTTCGCCAAAGTACTGCACGAGGTTGTAGGTGAACGAATCGTAGTTGTCGATCATCAGCAGCATGTCATCTCTCCCGGGGGCTCAGAGGTCGGCGTCCAGGCCGTCCTGGACCTGTTCCGCGGCGCGGATCACGGCGCGCGCCTTCGCCTCGGTTTCCCTCCATTCGGCCTCGGGGTCCGAGTCCGCGACAATGCCGGCTGCGGCCTGCACGTAGAGATTGCCTTCCTTGATCACGCCGGTACGGATGGCGATTGCCAGGTCCATCTCGCCGCCGAACGACAGGTAGCCCACGGCGCCGCCGTAGATGCCGCGCTTGCGCGGTTCCAGTTCGTCGATGATCTCCATGGCGCGCACCTTGGGTGCCCCGGACAGCGTGCCGGCCGGGAACGTGGCGCGCAGCACGTCGAGGTTGCTCATGCCGTCGCGCAGCGTGCCTTCCACCGAACTCACGATGTGCTGCACGTGCGAGTACTTTTCGATCACCATCTTGTCGGTGACCTTGACCGTGCCGGTTTCGGCGATGCGGCCGATGTCGTTGCGCGCCAGGTCGATCAGCATCACGTGCTCGGCAATCTCCTTCGGATCGTTGAGCAGTTCGGTGGCAAGCTGGGCGTCGCGCTCGGGCGTGCTGCCGCGCGGACGGGTGCCGGCCAGCGGGCGGATCGTGACGATGCGGGCGGTCTCGGCGTCGCCGTTCTGCGGCGTGCCGATCTTGCGGGTCTCCTGGCGTACCAGGATCTCCGGCGACGCGCCCACCACCTGGAAGTCACCGAAGTTGTAGAAGTACATGTACGGCGACGGGTTCAGCGAGCGCAGCGCGCGGTACAGCGACAGCGGCGAGTCACGGTACGGCTTGACCAGGCGCTGGCCCACCTGCACCTGCATCATGTCGCCGGCCATGATGTATTCCTTGGCCTTGTGCACGGCAGTCAGGTAGTCGGCCTTGGCGAATTCTCGATAGACCTCGGACTGCACCGACGGGCTGGTCACGGGCACATCCACGGGCTGGCGCAGCTTCATGCGCAGTTCGCGCAGGCGCTGGCGGGCGCGGGAATAGGCTTCGGGCGTGGTCGGGTCGGCGTAGACAATCAGGTAGAGCTTGCCGGACAGGTTGTCGATCACGGCCAGTTCTTCGCACAGCAGCAGCTGGATGTCAGGCAGGCCCAGGTCGTCGGGCATCTGCTTGCCGGCCAGCTTCTTCTCGATGTAGCGCACGGCGTCGTAGCCGAAGTAACCGGCCAGGCCGCCGCAGAAGCGCGGCATGCCCGGGCGCAGCGCCACCTTGAAACGGCTTTCGAATTCGGCGATGAAGTCGAGCGGATTGCCTTCGCGGGTTTCAACGACCTTGCCGTCGGTCACCACCTCGGCGCGCTCGCCGTAGGCGCGGATCAGCGTGCGGGCGTGCAGGCCGATGAACGAGTAGCGGCCGAAGCGCTCGCCGCCCACCACCGATTCCAGCAGGAACGTGTTCACGCCGCGCGTTTGCGACTGGGCCAGCTTCAGGTACAGCGACAGCGGCGTTTCCAGGTCGGCCAGTGCCTCGGCGATGATCGGAATGCGGTTGTAGCCCTGGTCGGCCAGCGATTTGAATTCCAGTTCGGTCATGTCGATCCTCTTCTTGCGGCGCCGGCCAGTATGGTCGGGTCGGGCGGCACCATGATGTCGTTCGCGAGGAGGGAAGGGCGACAACCTGCATCAACCCGCCTCCCGTGGGGGCGGACCGTGGTGCACACGTGAATCGATGAGGCAGCACACGGCCAGGGATGGCGCGTGGCACGTTCTCGAGGCTAACCGTAGCACAGGCGTTGCAGGGAGCAACCGGAACCACGGCGCTGGCGGAGGAATCTGCCGGGAAGGCCGGCCGTCAGGGAATCTGGACCGGTCCGGCGGAGCTTGAGGGGGAGGGAATCGGCAGCAGACTGCGCAATTCCGGGTGCCCCGGCAAGCCCGTCAGGAAACTCGCGAACGCACTTTACGCCTGTTCAGAGGCGCGCCAGCGACGCCAGGGCCAGGCCTGCCGATCACTGCCAGAAGAGATGCGTTTGCGGTTGAGGAACATTGAGTGGTGTTCAGCCGAGTTATCGGTGGTTTGTCCGGTGTGCGGCAAGCAGCGCCGCCACACGGGCAATGTCGGCGACTATACCATCGGCGTCGACGCCTTGTACAGGATTCCCATGGTTGTAGCCATAGGGCATCAACAGCACTCCCATGCCGGCCGCCCGGGCCGCGCGGGCGTCGTTTTCCGAGTCGCCAATGGCCAGCACGGCGGCCGGATCCAGGTGGAATACCTCGGCCACCTTGAGCAGCGGATAGGGGTCGGGCTTGCGCAGCGGGAACGCGTCGCCGCCATAGACCAGCTCGAAGTACTGGGCCAGGCCGGTCTTGGCCAGCAGCGGTTCCGTGAAATTCCACGGCTTGTTGGTCACGCACGCCATGCGCAGGCCAAGGCTCTTCAAGGCCGCCAGGCCCTCGCGCACGTTCGGGTACAGGTTCGAGAACTGGCCGTTGATGCGCACGTACTCGCGGTCGTACAGCGCGTAGGCGTCAGCGAACAGGCCGTTGGCGTGCAGCGGGCTGAACCGGGCGTCCAGCACCCGGCGGATCAGGTTTTCAGACCCCTTGCCGACAAAGCTGACGATCTCCTGCGCGGACATCGGCTCCACCGGGCCCAGGTGCGGATGCTGGTGCACCAGCGCCAGCAGCATGGCGTTGACCGACGCGTGGAAGTCGCCGGCGGTGTCGACCATGGTGCCGTCCAGGTCGACGATCACCGCCTGGATGCCGCTCCAGTCCGTGCGGCGCAGGATGTCGTCCGTCATCATCGCCGCCATTACTGGCCAACCTTGGCCAGCACGTCGCGGAACGTGTTGATGATGCCCTTGTAGCCGCCATCGGCGTCCGGCTTGCCGAACACGGCCGAACCGGCCACGAAGGTATCGGCGCCGGCAGCGGCGATCTCGGCGATGTTGTCGGGCTTCACGCCGCCGTCCACTTCCAGCAGGATCTGGCGGCCGGTGCGGGCCGTGTAGGCGTCGATGCGGGCACGCACGGCGCGCAGCTTGTTCAGCGTCTCGGGGATGAACGACTGGCCGCCGAAGCCCGGGTTCACGCTCATCAGCAGAATCACGTCCAGGCGGTCCATCACGTGGTCCAGGTGGTGCAGCGGGGTGGCCGGGTTGAAGACCAGGCCGGCCTGGCAGCCGTTGTCGCGGATCAGCGCCAGCGAGCGGTCGATGTGGTCGCTGGCCTCGGGGTGGAACGTGATGATGTTGGCGCCGGCCTTGGCAAAGTCCGGGATGATGCGGTCCACGGGGCGCACCATCAGGTGCACGTCGATCGGGGCCGTCACGTGCGGGCGGATGGCCTCGCAGACCAGCGGGCCCACGGTCAGGTTGGGCACGTAATGGTTGTCCATCACGTCGAAATGGATCCAGTCGGCGCCGGCTTCGGTCACGCGGCGCACTTCCTCGCCCAGGCGGGCAAAGTCGGCGGACAGGATGGACGGGGCAATACGGTAGGTGGGCTGGCTCATGGCGGCTCGGGCTCGGTAATCGGGGCGAATTGCGGCGGATGCGGGGTGATCCGCGTGGATTGGCGCGTATTTTACGCCGGTCGGGGCCGGTTTCGCCCAGCGTCGGCCGCTTGCCCCTGCCAAGCCCTTGCCGCACAATGCGACACACCCGGCCGCGCCCCCTTTGCGGGTGCCGGCCTGCCGACCATCTCATCCGTCAAACAATGAGCGAGTACGCTTTCTCCGTGGCCGTGCGCACCCAGTACATGGCCGACCAGTCGGACCCCGACCGCGGACGCTATGCGTTCGCGTACACGATCACCATCCACAACACCGGCGAAGTGGCCGCGCAGCTGATTTCGCGCCACTGGGTCATCACCGACAGCGACAACGCCACGCAGGAAGTGGCGGGGCTGGGCGTGGTGGGCCACCAGCCGCTGCTGAAACCCGGCGAGCATTTCGAGTATTCGAGCTGGGCCACGATCTCCACGCCGGTGGGCTCGATGAAGGGCGACTACTTCTGCGTGGCCGAGGACGGCCACCGCTTCGAGGTGCCGATTCCGGAATTCGCGCTGGTGCTGCCGCGCATGCTGCATTGACGGCAGGGCAGGGCGCCCGCCCGGGAACCTAGGCGTCGGGCGCCTTGTCCGTCTCTTGCGGTGCCTGACCGGCCCGCGACGGGTGATCCTGCGGCGCGCGCGCGGGGCGCGGATGCTTTTTCGCGCTTCCCATGGTCCAGACCACGATGAAGATCAGCAGCAGCAGCGCCAGGCCGGCCTCGGCAGCCAGCAGCAGGGTGGGATGGTTTTCGAAGAACTGGCTCATCGCTTGGGGCTTTCAGGGCAGTCGACGGATCGGGTTGAGATTGTAGGCAAAGAACGAACAAGATGGCATATCAGTATTTCCCAGGCGCTCCGCGCACGACGACACCCCGAAGCTGGCTGGCGCTGGCCGCCTCCGCCCTTGGCGCCGCGCTGCTGGCCGGCTGCATGAGCGGCGGCCCGATCCGCGTGCAACCGGGCGGCACGCCCAGCACGCCGACGCCCCCGACGTCGCCGACGGCCGGCAAGCTGCAGCCCGCCACCTGGGCCGAGATCGGCGGCTGGAGCCAGGACGACGTGCGCGCCGCCTGGCCGGCGCTGCAGGCCAGCTGCCAGGCCCTGAAGAAGAAGCCCGAGTGGAGCCGCGTCTGCGCCACCGGCCTGATGGTGGACGCCGGCGACCTCGTCGCCATGCGCGCCTACTTCGAAACCCACTTCCAGCCGTACCGGGTGGTCAATGTCGATGGCACCGATAGTGGTCTGATCACCGGCTACTACGAGCCGATCCTGCACGGATCGCGCACGCGCCAGGGGCAGTACCAGGTACCGCTGTACCGCCGCCCCGCCCAGCTCCGCGGCGCGCTGCCGGCGCGCGGCGACCTGCTGCAGATGCCGGCGATGCGCGGCAATGAACTGGTCTACGTGGACGATGCGGTCGAGGCGGCCTTCCTGCAGATCCAGGGCTCGGGCCGTATCCGCCTGCAGGACGGCACGGTCATGCGCGTCGGGTATGGCGGCACCAACGACCAGCCGTTCCGCTCGTTCGGCAAATGGCTGCTGGACCGAGGCGAGATCACGCCTGCGCAGGCAACGATGCAGGGCATCAAGGCGTGGGCGCGCAACAACCCGAATCGCGTCGACGAGATGCTCAACGTCAATCCGCGCTTCGTGTTCTTCCGCGAACTGCCGCCCAACAACGACGGCCCGGTCGGCGCGCTGGGTGTGCCGCTCACCGCGGAACGCTCGATCGCCGTGGACCCGGCCACGATCCCGCTGGGCGTGCCGGTGTTCCTGTCGACCACACGCCCGCTGTCGACCGAACCGATCCAGCGCCTGATGTTCGCCCAGGACACCGGCTCGGCCATCAAGGGCGGCGTCCGCGCCGACTTCTTCTGGGGCGCCGGCGACGCAGCCGGCGAAACGGCCGGCCGCATGAAGCAGGGCGGCCGCATGTGGGTGCTGATGCCGCGCAGCTAAGTCAGCTTCCGCTCTTTGTTTTGCTCCCCTCTCCCGCCCAGCGGGAGAGGGGCCGGGGGTGAGGGCGCAACGGTTCAATTTGCGACCATCGCGTCTTGTGCGGCTTGCCCTCTCCCCCAACCCCTCTCCCACGTCGTGGGAGAGGGGAGCCCGCCAGAGGTAGTTCAACTCTTGCCGTCACTGTTCCCCGCCAGCAACGTCTCCCGCCTCATATCCTCTTCCGACATAGGGTCTTTGCCCCTGTCGCGCCTCCAAATCGCATTTCCCCAACGCGCCACCCGTGTTCCATCACGGCGTGACGCATCCCGCCGTCCAAGTTCCGTGTGAACTGTGCTCGGCTTGACTGCCATCAATCCTGGGTCATCGCAATTTCACGATGATGGGCACATCCGACGTGCCTGAGCACGCCACCGCATTTCCCACTCTCGCTGAGCAGAGACATGAAGGCGACACCCAGGATGTTCCCCGCGCTGGCGGCACTGCCGCTGGTCTTTTGGATGGCCCATGGCCACGCGGACACCGCACCGGCGCAGAATCCGGTGCCCACGCTGACCGCAGATGAATTCAATCACGCGCGACAGATCTACTTCGAGCGGTGCGCCGGTTGCCACGGCGTGCTGCGCAAGGGCGCCACGGGCAAGGCGCTGACGCCCGACATCACGCGGGCGCGCGGCACCGAGTACCTGAAGACGTTCATCAAGTATGGCAGCCCCGCCGGCATGCCGAACTGGGGCACGTCGGGCGACCTGTCCGAGGCCGAAATCGACCAGATGGCGCGCTACGTCCAGCTGGAGCTGCCCACCCCGCCGGAATTCTCGCTGGCCGACATCGAGAAATCGCGCAAGGACATCGTGCCCGTGGCCAAGCGGCCCGCGCGCAAGATGAACAACTACAACCTCGACAACCTGTTCTCGGTCACGCTGCGCGATTCGGGCGAGGTGGCGCTGATCGACGGCGATTCCAAGAAGATCATCAATATCGTCAAGACCGGCTACGCGGTGCATATCTCGCGCATGTCGGCGTCGGGGCGCTACCTGTACGTGATTGGCCGCGACGCGCGCCTGAACCTGATCGATCTCTGGATGCCGGTGCCCGACAACGTGGCCGAAGTGAAGATCGGCCTGGAGGCGCGGTCGGTGGAAACGTCCAAGTACAAGGGCTACGAAGACAAGTACGCCGTGGCCGGATCGTACTGGCCGCCGCAGTACGTGATCATGGAAGGTGACACGCTCAAGCCGCTGAAGGTGGTGTCCACGCGCGGCATGACCGTCGACAACGAATACCACCCCGAGCCGCGCGTGGCGTCGATCGTGGCCAGCCACTACCGGCCCGAGTTCGTCATCAACGCCAAGGAGACCGGCAAGATCCTGATGGTGGACTACTCGGACCTCAAGAACCTGAAGACCACCACGATCGATTCGGCCAAGTTCCTGCACGACGGCGGCTTCGATTCCACGGGCCGCTACTTCCTGGTGGCCGCCAACGCGTCGGACAAGATCGCCGTGGTCGATACGAAGGAAGACCGGCTGGCGGCGCTGGTGGACGTGGGCAAGACGCCTCACCCGGGCCGTGGCGCCAATTTCGTGCATCCGAAGTTCGGGCCGGTCTGGGCCACGAGCCACCTCGGTGACGAGACCGTCAGCCTGATCGGCACCGATCCGGTCAAGAACAAGGCCAATGCGTGGAAGGTGGTGCAGACGCTGAAGGGGCAGGGCGGCGGGTCGCTGTTCATCAAGACCCATCCGAAGTCGCACAACCTCTGGGTCGATACGCCGCTGAATCCCGACA
Source organism: Cupriavidus pauculus (assembly GCF_022179805.1). Lineage (GTDB taxonomy): Bacteria > Pseudomonadota > Gammaproteobacteria > Burkholderiales > Burkholderiaceae > Cupriavidus > Cupriavidus pauculus_E. The sequence goes on from NZ_BPUO01000011.1 coordinate 173,262, forward strand.
ACAAGCTGAATCAGTCGGTGGCCGTGTTCGACACCCAGAAGCTCGACGGCGGATTCGAGGTGCTGCCGATCGCCCAGTGGGCCAACCTGAAGGGCGAGGGCGCCAAACGCGTGGTGCAGGCCGAGTACAACAAGGCCGGCGACGAGGTGTGGTTCTCGGTCTGGGGCACGAAGGACCAGGAGTCCGCGCTGGTGGTGATCGATGACAAGACCCGCAAGCTCAAGACCGTGCTCAAGGACCCGCGCCTGATCACGCCGACCGGCAAGTTCAACACGCACAACACCCAGCACGACGTTTATTGATCCGCAGAGCCGGCCGGGGCGCACCGCGCGCCGGCCGCCCTCGCATTCGCAATAGCAGGAGAAAAACATGCATCCCGCAAAGATCCTCGCCACGGCCTTGCTGGCCGTCGGCCTGCCCCTGTCCGCTCATGCCAGTGCCGACCTGGCCAAGAGCAAGAACTGCATGGCGTGCCACAGCGTCGACAAGAAGGTGCTCGGGCCGTCGTTCAAGGACGTGGCGGCCAAGTACAAGGCCGACAAGGGCGCGGCCGCGCAAATTACCCAAAGCATCCTGAAGGGCAGCAGCGGCCGGTGGGGTGGCATTCCGATGCCGCCCAACGCGGTGACCGAGGCCGAGGCCGGCACGCTGGCCAAGTGGGTACTGAGCCTCTGACCCGTGGCGCCGCGCACCGTATGGCAATGGTTGCTGCTCGGCATGTTGGCCGTGTCCGGCGCGCCGGTGCACGCGGAGCCGCCGGCGGCGCGCCAGGCGCAACTGGCCCGCTGGCTGCGTGATGACTGTGGCGCCTGCCACGGCATGACGCTGCAGGGCGGGCTGGGTTCGCCGCTGACGGCCCAGGCGCTGGTGGGCAAGCCGCGCGACGGGCTGGTGGCCACCGTGCTGCAGGGGCGTCCGGGCACCGCGATGCCGCCGTGGCAACCGTTCATGACGCAGGAAGAAGCCCAATGGCTGATCGATCGACTGCTGGCGGGAAAGCCGCCGCCCGTAATTCCCACATCGCCCGAGGGCACATCGCACGACTGATCCGCTTGTCGCAGGCCGTGATCGCCACGCTGGGCCTGGCCTGGCTGGTATCGGCATGCACCAGCTTGCCCGCGCCAGACGCCGGGCAAGACAACTTGCGCGGTACGGGCGACCTGGGGGTGATCATCGAGCGCGCCAGCGGCCGCCTGCAGGTGGTGGAAACCACCGGCATGACGAGCCTGGGCACGGTCGACGGCCTGGGCGATCTGTCGCACGCGAGCGTGGTGTTCTCGCGCGACGGCCGCTATGGCTACGTGTTCGGGCGCGACGGCGGCCTGACCCGCGTGGATCTGCTGGCGCGGCGCATCACGCATCGGATCAAGCAGGCCGGCAACAGCATCGGCGGCGCGATGCTGCAGAACGGCAAGGTGGTGGCCGCGCAGAACTACGCGCCGGGCGGCATCAAGCTGTTCGATGCCGAAACACTGGAGCTGCTGGCCGACATCCCTGCGACCGGCCCCGACGGCCGCCGTTCGAAGGTGGTGGGGCTTGCCGACCTGCCCGGCCAGCGCCTGGCGGCCAGCCTGTTCGAGGCCGGCGAGATCTGGATCATCGACGCCAAGAACCCGCGCCAGCCGAGCGTGACGCGTTTGAAGGCCGGCCGCGAACCGTATGACGGCCTGCTGACGCCCGACGGACGCTGGTATCTGGCGGGCCTGTTCGGCGAGGACGGCCTGTCGCTGGTGGACCTGTGGCAGACCCCGCCCACCGCACGCAAGGTGCTGTCCGGCTATGGCCGGGGCGAGGCACCGCTGCCGGTCTACAAGATGCCGCATCTGCGCGGCTGGGCCATGGCGCAGGGGCAGGCGTGGCTACCCGCGATCGGCCGGCATGAGCTGTTGGTGGCCGACCCGACGCACGGCTGGCGCGAACAGGCACGCGTGGCCGTGGCGGGCCAGCCGGTATTCGCCATGGCGCGCCCCGACGGGCGGCAGGTCTGGGTCAATTTCGCGTTCCCGAAGAATGACACGGTGCAGGTGGTCGACACCGCTACGCGGCAGGTGGTGAAGACGCTGACCCCGTGCCGTGGCGTGCTGCACATGGAGTTCGCGCCGAAGGGTGAAGCGCTGTGGCTCTCATGCCGTGACGACAACCGCGTCGAGGTCTACGACACCACCACGTTCCAGCGCATCGCCACGCTTGCCGCCGACCAACCCAGCGGCATCTTCTTTACCGTGCGCGCCCAGCGCATGGGGATGTAATGGCCATGTTCGACGAGAAACGCTTCTACGACTGCATCCAGCACGACTTTCCCATCGTGGCGCGTCCCTACCGGAGCGCGGGCGCGTCGATGGACCTCAGCGAACAGGCCGTGCTGAACGTGCTGGCGCGCGATGTGGGCGCCGGGCGCGTGAGCCGGATCGGGGCCGTCTTCGCGCCCAACGTGATCGGCGCCAGCACGCTGGCCGCGTTGTCCGTGCCGCCCCACGCGCTGGTCGAGGTGGCGCAATGCGTCAATGCCTATGGCGCGGTCAGCCACAACTATGCGCGCCAGGGTCATGCCTACAACCTCTGGTTCGTGGCCGGTGCGCGCAACCGTGGCGCGCTCGACGCGGTGCTGCAGAGCATCGCGAACGACGTGGGACAGGTGCCGCTGGACTTGCCGATGGAGCGCGAGTACCACATCGACCTGGGTTTTTCGATGTCGGGCGCACGCGGTGGTCCACGCAAGTCGCGCCGATCTTCGATGGCATCGGCGGCATCGGCGGAACTCACTGACGACGACTGGCGACTGGTGGCGGCCATCGAGAGCGGCTTGCCGCTGACGCCGCAACCGTTCCACGCACTGGCCCGGTGCTGCGGCGTACCCCTGCACCGGGTGCTGGCGCGTATCGCGCAGTGGCATGCCACTGGCGTGATCCGGCGTTTCGGGGTGATCCTGCACCACCGGCCGTTTGGCTATCGCCATAACGCCATGTGCGCGTGGGATGTGGCCGACAACCGCGTCGATGCGATCGGGACGCGGCTGGCGCGCGTGGCGCCGGTGTCGCTGTGCTATCGCCGCACGCGTCGCGAACCGTTCTGGCCGTACAACCTGTTTGCCATGGTGCATGCGCGCAGCGAGGACGAACTCCAGTCGGCGCTCGCGCATTTCGATTGCCAGGCGGGCATGGCGTCGATGCCCGGCGTCGTGCTGCGGAGCAGTACGTGCTTCAAGCAGTGCGGCACGCGCTATAGCTCGGGAGCCGCGCACCCATGACGGACGCCGTTGCCGTACCCGATGGCCCGGTGGCGCTCGATGCGCTGGACCGCCGCATCGTCAACGCATTGCAGCGCGGGCTGCCGCTGACGCCCCGGCCGTATGCCGATGCCGCTGCCGCGCTCGATATCGATGAAGCCACGCTATTGGGCCGGCTGCGCGCGTTGCTGGCGCGGGGCGTGCTGACGCGCTTTGGGCCGCTGTTCCAGATCGAGTGCGCGGGCGGGCAGTTTGTGCTGTGCGCCTGCCATGCGCCGGCCGACCGGATCGATGACGTGATCGCGGCCATCAACGCGTTTCCCGAGGTGGCGCACCACTACGCGCGCACGCATCACCTGAACCTGTGGTTCGTGCTCGCGGTGCCGCGCGCCGGCGATGTGGCTGGCGTGCTGGAGCGCATGGCCGTCAGCGCCGGCGTGGAAATCCTGCCCTTCCCGAAGCAACGCGAGTTCTTCGTCAACCTGTACCTGCCTGTGACTTGACCATGCCCGACGCCCCCGATCCAGGAATCGACCCCATTGACCTCGCACTGATGCACGCCACGCAGGCAGGCCTGCCGCTGGTTTCCGCGCCGTGGCAGGCACTGGGCGACCAGCTCGGCATTACCGAGGCCGAGGTCATGGCCCGCTTTGCGGCGATGGGCGACCGCGGCGTGCTGCGCCGGGTGGGCGCGGTGCCGAACCACTACGCGCTGGGCTGGCGCGCCAACGGCATGACCGTCTGGAATATCGACGATACGCGGATCGCGGAGCTTGGCGAGCGCGTCGGCGCCTTGCCGTTCGTCAGCCATTGCTATCAGCGCCCGCGCCGTTTGCCGGACTGGCCCTACAACCTGTTCGCGATGGTCCACGCGCGCACCCGCGACGAGGCCACCCCGCAGATCGCTCAGATCCGCGATGTGCTGGGCCAGGCCTGCCGGGCGCACGACGTGCTGTGGTCCACGCGCATCCTCAAGAAAACCGGCCTGCGTCTGCGGGCCTCCGGAGATTGATCCATGTTCAGAGTGTCCCGCTTCATGGAGGCGTTGCGCGACGGCGGCCCCGTGCCCGCGCCACGCCGCGCTGGCGGCCCTGTGGTGATCTGGAACCTCGTGCGGCGCTGCAATCTCAATTGCAAGCACTGCTATTCCACGTCGGCCAATACCGATTTCAAGGGCGAGTTGTCCACGGCCGAAGCCATCGCGGTGCTGCACCAACTTAAGGCAGCCGGGGTGCCCGCGCTGATCCTGTCCGGCGGCGAGCCGCTGCTGCGGCCAGACCTGTACGAGATCGCCGCGCACGCCAAGCGGCTGGGCTTTCATCTGTCTCTGTCCTCGAACGGCACGCTGCTCGATGCCGGGCACGCCGCGAAGCTGCTGGTGGCCGGGTTCGATTATGTCGGCGTGAGCCTGGACGGGATGGAGGCCACGCACGATCACTTCCGCCGCAGCCAGGGCGCGTTCCGGCAGGCGCTGAACGGCCTGCGCATCGCCCGGAAGTCGGGCTTGCGAGTGGGCGTGCGCATGACGTTGACCGAGGCCAATGCCGACGAGCTGCCTGACGTCGTGGCACTGACCGAGTCCGAAGGGATCGACAAGTTCTACCTGTCGCATTTCAACTATGCCGGCCGGGGCAGCAATCATCGCAGTGACGATGCGCATCACGCCCACACCCGCGTGGCGGTGGATTGGCTATTCGACCATGTGTGGGAGCGGGCTGGCCAGCGGCGCGCCGGCGACTTCGTCACCGGCAACAACGATGCCGATGGCGTGAGCCTGCTGCACTGGATTGCGCGCCGCCAGCCCGGCCGGCTGGCCGATATGCGGCAACGGCTGGTCAACTGGGGCGGCAATGCCACGGGCGTGGGCGTGGCCAATATCGACAACCTCGGCAACGTGCATCCGGACACGATGTGGTGGCAAGTCTCGCTCGGCAACGTGCGCGAGCGGGCGTTTGGCGACATCTGGGCCGACCGCAGCCATCCGTTGATGCGCGGGCTGAAGGCCGCACCGCGTCCGCTGGAAGGTCGTTGTGCGGGCTGCGCCCATCGCGACATCTGCAACGGCAACACGCGCGTGCGCGCCTACGCCGTGAGCGGCAACCCGTGGGCCGAGGACCCTGGCTGCTATCTGTCCGACGTGGAGATCGCCGAGCCGCTGGGCAAGGAGGTTGCCGCATGAAACGCCTGATCGCGGCAATCGCCCTGACGGCATCGGCCTGGGCCGGCGCACAGACCACGCCGCCCGCCACGCTGGCTGATACCGAGGTGGTATTCCAGCAGCACTGCGCGGCTTGCCATGGCGCGGACCGGCTCGGCGGCATGGGGCCAGCGCTGTTGCCGGAAAGCCTGGAACGGCTCAAGCCCGATGCGTTGCGCGATGTGCTGCGCAACGGCCGCGCCGCCACGCAGATGCCCGGCTTTGCCGACCAGTTGCCGGCGGCGACGCTCGACCAGCTTGCCACCTGGCTGCGCACGGCGCCTGCGGTGGTGCCGCACTGGCAGGCGGCGGACATTCGCGCCTCGCGCGTGGTCCATCACGCACCGGGCAGCCTGCCGGACCGGCCGGTGTTCCAGGCCGATGCTGGCAACCTGTTCCTGGTGGTGGAATCGGGCAGCCATCACCTGAGCGTGCTCGATGGCGACAAGCTGGTACCGATCCATCGGTTCCAGACGCGCTTCGCGCTGCACGGCGGCCCCAAGTTCAGCCGCGACGGGCGCTATGTCTTCGTGGCCAGCCGCGACGGCTGGATCAGCAAGTTCGACTTGTGGAACCTGAAGCTGGTGGCCGAGATCAGGGTGGGGCTGAACACGCGCAATGTGGCGGTCAGCGACGACGGCAAGTGGGTCATGGCCGGCAACACGCTGCCGCAAACCATGGTGCTGCTGCATGCCGATGATCTGTCGCTGGAGCGGGTGTATCCGGTGACTGGCGCCAATGCCAAGGCGTCGCGCGTGTCAGCCGTGTACGACGCCGCGCCGCGTGCATCGTTCATCGCAGCGCTGCGCGATATTCCCGAGGTCTGGGAGATTCCCTACGCCACGCTGGAGCCGCGCGCGATCAAGCTGGACGATGTGCTCGACGACTTCTTCTTCGACCAGCCGTATCGCCACATACTCGGCGCGTCGCGCAGCGGTGGCGGGCAGGTGATCGACATCGATGCCGGGCGCAAGGTGGCCGATCTGGCGCTGTCCGGCATGCCGCACCTGGGTAGCGGCATTACGTGGCAGCGCAATGGGCGCGACGTGATGGCGTCGCCGAACCTGAAGCAGGGCGCGCTGAGCGTGATCGACATGGGCACCTGGAAGACCGTGGCCACGATTGCCACCAACGGGCCGGGGTTTTTCATTCGCAGCCACGAAGCCACGCCCTATGCCTGGACCGACGCAATGATGAGCCCGCGCCGCGACACGCTGCAGATCATCGACAAGCAGACGCTGGCCGTGGTGGGCAGCGTGACGCCGTCGCCGGGGCGGACGGCCGCGCATGTGGAATTCACGCGTGACGGCCGCTACGCGCTGGTCAGCCTGATGGAGCAGGACGGCGCCATCGTGGTGTACGACGCGGCCACGTTCCGGGAGGTCAAGCGCCTGCCGATGGACCGCCCGGTGGGCAAGTACAACGTCTTCAACAAGACCACACGGTCTTCGGGCACGAGCCACTGAATAGAGAGATGACACGATGATTTCGCGGAAAACAGGCAAGGTGTGGCTGGTGGGCGTGGGCCCAGGTGACCCCGATCTGGTGACGGTCAAGGCGGCGCGGGCACTGTCCGAGGCGCAGGTCTGGCTGATCGACGATCTGGTGCCGGATTTCATGAACTGTTACGCCAGCCCCGGGACGGAGATCGTGCCGGTGGGCAAGCGCGGCGGCCGTTGTTCGGTGAGCCAGGCCAGTATTCACGCCCAGACGCTGGCACACGCGCTGGCCGGGCGCAGCGTGGCGCGCGTGAAAGGCGGCGACCCGCTGATGTTCGGCCGGGGTGGCGAGGAGGCGGCGTTCCTGAGGGGACACGGTCTGGAAGTCGAGGTGGTCAACGGCATCAGCAGTGGGCTGGCAGCGGCGCAGTCACTGGGCATCGCGCTGACGCACCGGGCGCACTGCCATGGCGTGACGTTCGTCACCGCACACACACGTGGAGATGGCGAACCCGACTGGCGGGCGCTGGCGGCCAGTGGTACTACGTTGGTGATCTACATGGGCATGCATCGGATTGCGACGATTCGTGAGTCGCTGCTGGCAGCCGGCATGCGCGCCGATATGCCGGCCGGCGCGGTGATGCACGCGAGCTGTGCGGACGAACGCCGCTGGGTAGGTACGCTGGGCACGTTGACCGAGGCCGTCAACGCCGGCTTGGCCAGCCCGTCGATCATTCTGGTGGGTGAAGTGGTGGCGACAGCGATGGAACAACCTGCTGCTGCCGCTGCCGGTCTACCACTTGTTTTCTCCCCTCTCCCACGCTAGTGGGAGAGGGGCGGGGGTGAGGGCCAAGCGGTTCAAATTGCGACATGTCGTGGATTGAGCCGCCAAGCCCTCTCCCCCAACCCCTCTCCCGCGTTGCGGGAGAGGGGAGCAAAATCAACGAGGCAATATTCCACCCCTCGGTTTTCTCCCCTCTCCCACGTTAGTGGGAGAGGGGAGTCAAAACCAAGGGAGAGCAAAACCAATCAGGTAGTTACAGTCAAACACGCTGCCGTGCCAACTGCCCTTCCGGCACATCTCGCGTCGGACCCTTTCCCAGCAATCCCAGCACCACCTGCAGCGCAAACGTCAGCGCGCCCACCAGGAACACCACATCGCCGAACGTCCGGATCCAGCGCAGCGTCTGGAGAATCGGCTGCTGCATGAACGCTTCGCTGCGCGCGTACCAGAGCCCCTCGCTGATGCTGGCCAGCGCCTGGATAATGCCCACCGGCAGCAGGCTGGTGCCGATCATCAGCACAAGACCACCGTTAAGCCCCCAGAACGCAATCGACATCATGCGCGAGCTCAGCCGGTAGGCCGGCCGCACATAGCGCAGCACCAGTAGCGTGAAGCCCAGCGCCAGGAACCCATAGACCCCGAACAATGCCGCGTGAGCATGGACCGGCGTGGTGTTGAGACCTTGCACGTAGTACAGCGAGATCGGCGGGTTGATCATGAAGCCGAACACCCCGGCGCCGAGCATGTTCCAGAACGCCACGGCCGTGAAGCACATGACCGGCCAGCGCAGATTTTCCATCCACGGGGCGCGTTCCTTGAGGCGCCAGTTTTCCCAGGCTTCATGACCGAGCACGATCAGCGGCATGACCTCCAGCGCCGAGAACGTGGCGCCGATGGCCATCACCGGCGTGGTGGTGCCGGCAAAGTACAGATGGTGGAACGTGCCCGGAATGCCGCCGAGCATGAACAGCGATGCCGATGCCAGGCTGGCCGCGGTGGCCATCGGGCGCGACACCAGGCCCAGCGTGGAGAAGATGAAGGCCAGCGCCGTGGTAGCGAATACTTCGAAGAAGCCTTCCACCCACAGGTGCACCACCCACCAGCGCCAGTACTCCATCACGGTCAGGCTGGTGCGCTCGCCGTAGAACAGGCCCGCACCGTAGAACAGGCCGATGGCCACGACCGACGACGTCAGCAGCGCCAGCAGGTTCTTGTCACCGCCATCACGTGCCTTGAAGGCCGGGGCGATGCCGCGCAGCATCAGCACGAGCCAGATCACGATGCCGGCAAACTTCCCGATCTGCCACAGCCGGCCCAGGTCCACATACTCGTAGCCCTGGTGGCCGAGCCAGAAGTTCAGGTGCGCGGGCATCTTCTGCGCGATGGCCAGGTAGTTGCCCACGAACGAGCCCACCACCACGACCACCAGCGCCCAGAACAGCACGTCGACACCCAGCCGCTGGAACTTCGGGTCCTTGCCGCCGTTGATCAGCGGCGCCAGGAACAGCCCGGCGGCCAGGAAGCCCGTGGCGATCCAGAACAGCGCGCTCTGGATGTGCCAGGTGCGCACCAGCGCGTACGGGAACCACTGCGACACGTCGATACCGTAGAACTTCTGCCCCTCCACCGTGTAGTGCGCGGTAAAGCCGCCGATCAGCACCTGGAAGGCGAACAGCGCCACCACCAGGAACACGTACTTGCCCAGCGCGCGTTGCGACGGCGTGAGCGCGAAGGTCGACAGCGGATCGCGGGCCGGGGCGGGCGGCAGCGGCTCTTCCTTGCCGCGCAGGAATGCCCACGCCCAGATCAACAGGCCCACGCCGGCCAGCAGCACGACCACGCTGGTCACCGACCAGACCACGTTCTCGGCGGTGGGCCGGTTGTCGATCAGCGGCTCATGCGGCCAGTTGTTGGTGTAGGTGGCGGTATGGCCGGGGCGGTCGGTGGCGGCGGCCCAGGCCGTCCAGAAGAAGAAGTGCGTCAGCTGCGCGCGCCGTTCGGGCGATGGCAGCGTGTTCTCCTTCATGGCAAAGCTTTCGCGGCTCTTGCGCAGCTCGGGCGCGTCGGAGAACAGGCGCTGGTAGTAGTCGGCCGTCATCTCGATGGCCTTGGCCCGGCGCGGCGACACGGTCAGCACGTTGCTGGCGTCGGTCTGGTTGCCGCGATATTCGGCCTTCAGGTGCGCACGCAGCAGCGCCTGCTGGCCGACATCGAGCGCGGCGAAGTCCTTGCCGTGGCGCTCGCGCGCGGCCAGGTCCAGCCAGGCGGTGAGCTCGCGGTGCAGCCAGTCGGCCGTCCAGTCCGGCGCCTGGTAGGCACCGTGGCCCCAGATCGAGCCAAGCTGCATGCCGCCCACCGACTGCCAGGCGGTCTGTCCGTCGAGGATGTCTTCGGAGGTGAACAGCTTCGTGCCATCGGCGGTAACGACCTGCACCGGAATGGGCGGCTGCTGCCGGTAGACCTCGGTACCGTAGTAGCCGAGCAAAGCAAACGTGACCGCCAGCACGGCGATCAGCGTGAACCATAGTTTCTTGTAGGGGCCCATGATGGGTGCGCGGGATGCGCGTTGTGGGTTGGCAGGAGTCGAAGGACGTCGCGCGTCAGTGGGCGCGGTCGGACGCTGGCCGGACGGCGTTCTCGAACAGCACGTTGTTTTCCAGATGGATGTGTTCCATCAGGTCTTCGCGGAACGTGCGCAGGCCCAGGTACAACGCGCGCCAGGTATTGCAGGCCGCGCGGGGCAACGTGATGTCGTGGGTCAGGTCGGACAGCCGCTGCAGCGCCACGCCGTGGTCGTCGTGTTCCATGCGCATCACGGTGATCGGCGCGGACGCCATGGGGCCCATGCCGCGCGACAGCATCGGGAACAGCACCTGCTCTTCCTTCTGCATATGGCTCAGCAGTTCCTGGAACATCACGCCCAGGTGGTCGGCCAGGCCCACGGGGCACTCGGGGCGGTCGCCGTGCACTTCCTCCACGCGGCGCGCCAGGCGGATCAGTTCGGGCAACTGCTCGCGATGGCGTTCGTGAAAGCGCGCAAGGATGTGGCCGATCAACTGCTCGGCCGGCGCGTCGCTCCAGTCCGGCCCATCGGCCGGCGCCTCGGCCTGCAGCGCCTGCAGGCGCGCTTCGATGGCGGCGGCATCCAGACCCTTGGCCTGCGCCGCGTCGCGCAATGTGTGGGCGCCGCCACAGCAGAAGTCGAGGTCGTAGTCGTGGAAGATCTTCGTCGCGCCAGGAATCCGGCGGGCCAACTGGCCAAGAGACTGGTATTGCATGCTCATGATTTGCTCCTTCTCAATAAGTGCAGCCGTCTCTTGTGCGAATCTCGTGCCCAACAGAAAACTTCAAAGATTCAACGATTTACCGTTAGGTAGGGTTTTTTCGACCGCGAACCGGTGTGGTGAATCGAACCTGATTGGGGTGTTTTCAACCATGATTGGCGAGCTACTTCAGGCCGACCTGTGCGCGGACCTGCCACAGGCGGTGCGCATGCAACGGCTGGTGGGCAGCCTGCGGGCGCATTTCCATTGCGGTGCCGTGGCGCTGCTGCGGCTGGAGGAAGACCATCTGCGCCCGGTGGCTGTGGATGGCCTGGCGCGCGACGCGCTAGGGCGCCGCTTTGCGGTGAGCCTGCACCCACGGCTGGCGGCGATCCTGGCGCGGCGTGGCGTCACCTGCTTCCATCACGACAGCGCGCTGCCCGACCCCTACGACGGCCTGATCGACGAACACGTAGGCGAGCCGCTGCCCGTGCACGATTGCATGGGCATCAGCCTGCAGGCCGAGGGCAAGCCGTGGGGCGTGCTGACGCTCGATGCGCTGCAGGTAGGCACCTTCACCGATGCCGCGCAGGTGGAACTGCAGCGCCTGACGCCGATGGTGGAGGCCGCCATCCGCATCACGCGGCTGGAGTCAGAGATCCGCGCGCTGCGGCAGGGGCGCATCGACGAACCGGTCGGCGACGTGGTGCGCGAGGACGGCGAGATCATCGGGCAGAGCCAGGCCATCAGCCATCTGCTGCACGAACTGCGCGTGGTGGCCGATTCCGAACTGCCGGTGCTGCTGCTGGGCGAAACCGGCGTGGGCAAGGAACTGTTCGCGCATCGGCTGCATCGGCTGTCGCGGCGGCGCAACCGGCCGCTGATCCACGTGAATTGCGCGGCGCTGCCCGAGTCGCTGGCCGAGAGCGAGTTGTTCGGCCATGCGCGAGGCGCGTTCTCGGGCGCTACGGGCGAGCGCCCGGGCCGCTTCGAGGCGGCCGATGGCGGCACGCTGTTCCTGGATGAGGTGGGCGAGCTGCCGCTATCGATCCAGGCCAAGCTGCTGCGCACGCTGCAGAACGGCGAGATCCAGCGGCTGGGATCCGACCGGCCGCGCCACGTGGATGTGCGCGTGATTGCCGCCACCAACCGGCACCTGAAGGAACACGTGCGCGACGGGTCGTTCCGCGCCGATCTCTATCACCGGTTGTCGGTCTATCCGATTCCGATCCCGCCGCTGCGCGAACGGGACAACGATGTGCTGCTGCTGGCCGGGCACTTTCTGGAACTGAATCGCGCGCGACTGGGCTTGCGCAGCCTGCGGCTGTCGGCGGCCGCGCAGGACGCGCTGCGGCGCTACCCGTGGCCGGGCAATGTGCGGGAACTCGAACACGTGGTGAGCCGGGCCGCGCTGAAGCTCGTGAGCCGGGGCGCGAATCGCGTCGACATCCTGACGCTGGACGCAGACCTGTTTTCCGACCTGTTCGATATGGATGGTGTGGGCCTCGCACCGGCCGCCGCCGTGGCGACGCAGCCCGCGGCGCCCGTGGTGGTGCCCGAGGTCACGCTGCGCGAAGCGGTGGATTCGTGCCAGCGGCGCTGCATCGAGCAGGCGCTGCTGGCGCAGGACGGCAACTGGGCGCAGGCCGCGCGCCAGCTTGGGGTGGACGCCAGCAACCTGCACAAGCTGGCGCGCCGGCTGGGGTTCCAGCGCGGCCCGAAGAAGGGCGGCACCCCGCGCCGCGAGGTGCGGCGCGTCTAGGGTGGCCGGGTGGCCGGTCAGCGCTGCCGGTTGTCGACGATGCGCCGCGCCTTGCCCACCGACCGTTCCACACCACCTTCTGGCAGGATCTCGATCCCGGCCGTCACGCCGATATAGGCCTTGATGTCCTGCGCCAGCTGCTCGCGCGCGTGGCCCGCCACAGCGGGCTCGGCGCCGTGGGCGCATTCCACGCGCACGGTCAGCGTGTCGAGCGGGCCTTCCTTGGCCAGCACGCACTGGTAGTGCGGCGCGAGGTCGTTGTGCTTGAGGATCAGTTCCTCGATCTGGGACGGAAACACGTTCACGCCGCGCACGATCATCATGTCGTCGGTGCGGCCCGTGATCTTCTCCATGCGCCGGAAGGCCGCGCGGGCCGTGCCTGGCATCAGGCGCGTGAGGTCGCGCGTGCGATAGCGCACCACCGGCATCGCTTCCTTGGTCAGCGACGTGAAGACCAGTTCGCCGAATTCGCCGTCGGGCAGCACCTCGCCGGTATCGGGATCGATGATCTCGGGGTAGAAATGATCTTCCCAGATGGTGGGGCCGTCCTTGGTCTCGGCGCACTCGTTGGCCACGCCCGGGCCCATCACTTCAGAGAGACCGTAGATGTCCACGGCCGAGATGCCCATGCGTTTTTCAATGGCCAGCCGCATTTCGGGCGTCCAGGGCTCGGCGCCGAAGATGCCGATGCGCAGCGATGTCGATGCCGGATCGATGCCCTGGCGCTCCAGTTCGTCGGCAATCGCCAGCATGTAGCTGGGCGTCACCATGATGATTTCAGGCTTGAAGTCCTGGATCAGCTGCACCTGCCGTTCGGTCTGCCCGCCGCCAAACGGAATCGCCGTGAGCCCGGCCTTCTCCACGCCGTAGTGGGCGCCCAGCCCGCCCGTGAACAGCCCGTAGCCGTAGCTGATGTGCACCTTGTCGCCACGCCGCGCGCCCGAGGCGCGGATCGAGCGGGCCATGACCGTGGCCCAGGTGTCGATGTCCTTGAGCGTGTAGCCCACCACGGTCGGCTTGCCCGTCGTGCCGGACGACGCATGGATGCGCGCCACGCGGTCTTGCGGCACGGCAAACATGCCGAACGGATAGTTGTCGCGCAGGTCCTTCTTGGTCGTGAACGGAAAGCGGGCCAGATCGGCCAGCGATTGCACCTGGTCCGGATGCACGCCCGCCTCGTCGAACTTGCGCCGATACACGGGCGAGTTGTCGTAGGCATGGCGCAGTGACCATTTCAGGCGGTCAAGCTGCAGCGCTTGGAGTTGCTGCCGGCTGGCAGTCTCGACCGGCTCCAGGGGCAGGTCGGTGAGGCGCGTACGCATGTTGTCTCCACGTTTCCGTGATGGGGGCGCTACGTTGGCGCGGGATAAGGCGTTGTCGGTATTTCAGGTCTCGGCCACCGGTACGACGTGTCCCTTGATCTGGGCGGACTTGCCGCGGAACATCGCCACCGGTTCGCCGGCGCGGTTGGTCACCTTGATGTCGTACACGCCGTGGCGGCCGGACAGGATCTGCTCCACGGCCTCGGCGGTCAGCATGTCGCCGCCATGCACGGGCCGCAGGAACTCGATCGAGCAGCCCGACGCCACGGTGTTGATGTTGTGGCTGTTGCAGGCAAACGCGAACGCGGAATCGGCCAGCGTGAACATCAGGCCGCCATGGCAGATGGCGTGGCCGTTCAGGAATTCGGGGCGTACCGGCATGGTCAGCCGGGCATAGCCGGGGCGCACTTCCTGGACCACCATGCCAAGCCAGCGGCTGCAGGCGTCGGACTCGTACATCGCATCGGCGGCGGCCTGGGCCAGCGCCTGGGGATCTTGGGTCAAGCGGCTCTCCTTTGGGAAAGGGGCAACAGGCTGGGATCAGGCGCCCTTGAAATGCGGGGCGCGCTTTTCGAGAAAGGCGTTCACGCCTTCGGAATAGTCATGTGACTGGCCGAGGTCGCGCTGCAGATCGCGTTCCATGTCGAGTTGTTCGTCCAGCGTGTTCGTGGCGCTGGCCCGCATGGACTGCTTGATCGCGGCCAGCGCCCGCGTGGGCTGGCTGGCCAGATGCGTGGCCAGTGCCATGGCCTGTTCCTGCAACAGCGGATCGTCCATCGCTTCCCAGATCAGGCCCCAGCGCTCGGCTTCCTCGGCGCCAAGCTTGTCGCCGGTCATCGCCAGCCCGAGCGCGCGGGCCATGCCCAGCCGCTTGGGCAGCAGCCACGTGCCGCCGGAGTCTGGCACCAGCCCAATCTTGACGAAGGCCTGGATGAAACTGGCGGACTTGGCGGCCAGCACGATGTCGCAGGCCAGCGCCAGGTTGGCGCCGGCACCGGCCGCCGTGCCGTTGACCGCGGCCACCACGGGCAGCGGCAGGGCCTGCAGGCGGCGCACCAGCGGGTTGAACCAGGTATTGATCAGTTCGCCAAGATCGGTGGCGTGGCCCGGTGTGAAATCGAGGTCGGCAAGATCCTGCCCGGCGCAGAAGCCGCGCCCGGCACCGGTCAGCAGCAGCGCCCGCGCGCCGCCGGCCTCGACATGGTCGAGCGCCAGGACCAGCGCGCGATGCATGTCGCGCGTGAAGCTGTTGAGCTTGTCTGGCCGGTTCAGCGTGACGACAGCCACATCGCCCTGCCAGCGCAGCAGGATGGGGCCGGATTCAAGACTCGCACGCGCCGGGGCGTGCGACGAGGTCGGGGGCATGGGGGTCTCCTGCGCCATGTGTTCTCCGGGTCGGTATGTGGATCTTGTGCCACGAGGTCGCACGGCCATTGTAGACAGGCACATGGACGCTTTAAATAAACCGACCAGTCGGTCGGGCAATATTAGTCGGGATGGGGGCAGGGCGCAATACCTGCCGAACCCCTATTCATCTCCCTATTCACCCATGGCGAAGCACGCGGCATCCACCTTGTAGGCGGCCGCGCTTTCCAGCGCCTGTTCCACGAACGGCAGCGTCATCGGGTTGCCGATTTCCTTGTGGAACGCTACCCAGAGTTCCAGCGCGGGCACGTCGCGGTCGGCCAGCCTGCGGAAGACCGCGCCCCTGACAGGCTGTGCCGCGGCCGAAGCCGGCACCAGCGCGACGGCGATGCCGGCCGCCACGATCGACATCACCGCATGGTGGCGCGCGCCATCGTGCAGGCGGGCCGGGACCACGTTGTGCTCGGCCAGCCAGGTCATCATCTGGTCGTGCGCGTACTGGCCGAAGCGCCGCTCCAGCACGGCCAGGCTTTCGCCGTGCAGGTCGCGCGCCTGCACCTTCGGGCGCGCCGCCAGCGGATGGTGCTGCGGCACGGCCAGTACGTAGGGTTCGGACATCAGCCGCCGGGCCTGAAGCCGTGGATCGGTGACTGGCGGCCGCAGGATCGCCACATCGAGTTCATTGTTCAGCAATGACTGGATCATCGATTCCGAACTGGTCTCGCGCAGGGAATACAGCACGCCGGGCCGGTCCGCTGAAAACCGCCGGAGCATGTTCGGCACCAGCTCCACGGCGGAAATGGCGGTCAGGCCGATGCCGAGATGGCCCACGTCCTCGCCACGGCCGGCCTGGCCCACCATCTGCCGCGCGCGGTGCTCGATATCGAGCAGCTTGCCGGCCTCGGCGCGCAGCACCTGGCCTGCCGGCGTCAGGCGCACGCTGCGCTTGGTGCGCTCGAACAGTTGCGCACCCACCTGGGCTTCAAGCTGCTTGATCTGCAGGCTCAGGGGCGGCTGGGTCATGTTCAGGCGCCGGGCGGCGCGCGTGAAGTTGAGTTCGTCGGCCAGCACCAAGAACGACGACAGCACACGCAGTTCGAGCGGACTATACATATACAGGCTCTGTATAAATTCGATACATAAGTAGTATTGGAAATATAACTCGTCGATCTCCAGAATGGCTTTACCCGGCCGCCAAGGTGCTGGGACCCACGACAAATCCGCGAGACATATGACCATCCAGCACCCCATCGACAACCGCCTGCCGGGCCTGCTGCGCAGCGGCGAGCCCCTGCGTGGCATCTTCACCGCGCTGCCCAGCCCCGCCATCGTCGAGATGTGCGCGTACGCGGGATTCACGTTCGTCATCATCGACAACGAGCACGGCGCGGCCGACTTTGAAACCACCGAGCACATGCTGCGGGCGGCGCGCGCGAGCGGCATCGTGCCAGTGGTGCGTTGCTTCCTGGAAGACATCCCGCGCGTGCTGGACATGGGCGCCAGCGGCGTGCAGGTGCCGATGATCGAGACCGCCGACGATGCCCGCGAGCTGGTGCAGCGCGTGCGCTATCCGGGCGAGGGCCGGCGCGGCAGCGCGTTCAGCGGCCGGGCCGCCGGCTACGGCGCGTTTCCAGGCGCGGCACATACCACCCGCAGCAATGAAGGCGTGGCGCTGATCGCCATGATCGAGACGCCCGAGGGCGTGGCCAACGCGGCCGCCATCGCCGCCGTGGACGGCGTGGATGCCGTGTTCGTGGGCCCCAACGACCTGGCCCACGCCATGGGCTACGGCAACGACTGGAAAGCGCCGGCCGTTGCCGCCGCGATCGAACAGGCACTGCGCGCGGTGCATGGCGCGGGCAAATGCGCCGGCATCATCGCGCTGTCGCCGGACGACGAACGGCATTACGGCCAGTTTGGCGCGCGCTATTTCGCTACCGTGGCCACCAGCCTGATCACCCAGGCTTTCCGGCAGGCCGCGCAAGCCGGGCGGGAAGCGCCCGCGGATGGATCGTCCGCCGGGCTGCGCTACTGACGCTGGCGCCGCCTCACTACAAGAACGACCTGGAGACAAATCATGAAATCAATGCTTCGGTGCGCCGTGCGCGCCGGCTTCGTGCTGGCTGGACTTTCGCTGGCGCTGTCGGCCGCGGCCGATACCTGGCCCAGCAAGCCGATCAAGTATGTGGTGCCTTTCTCGCCGGGCGGGGTGTCGGATGCCACCGCGCGAATCGTGGCCGAGGGCTTGTCGCAGCGGCTGGGCCAGCCCGTTGTCATCGAGAACAAGCCGGGTGTATCGGGCATCCTGGGTACCCAGGCCGTGGCGCGCGCCGACGCCGACGGATACACGATCATGGGCGGCACGATCACCACGCACGCGGTCAATCCGTTCTTCTACAAGAAGCTGGGCTACGACCCGGTGAAGGACTTCGTGGCCGTCAACCTAGTCGGCACGGTCAGCAACGTGCTGGTGGTGGCCAATGACAGCAAGTACCAGTCGGTCGACCAGATCGTTGCCGCGCTCAAGGCCAAGCCGAACGGGCTGACGTTCGGCACCGCCGGCCCGGGCAGCTCGCAGCAGCTGTCGGGCCAACTGTTCCAGAGCATCACCGGCACGCAACTGCAACAGATCTCGTACAAAGGCGGCGCAGCGGCCATGACCGACCTGATCGGCGGCCAGATTGACCTGGTGTTCGAAACCGTGGCGGCCGCCAAGCCGATGCTCGACGGCAAGCGCGTGCGTGCCATCGGCGTGACGTCCGCCCACGCGCTGCCTGGCCTGCCCGGCGTGCGTCCGCTGGCCGAGCAGGGGCTCAAGGGCTTCGAGATGCAGTCGTGGCAGGGCGTCTTCGCGCCGGCCGGCACGCCCAAGCCGATTGTCGACCGCCTGGGCAGCGAGATTGCCGCCGTGGTGGCGACGCCGGCCGTACAGCAGCGGCTGCGCACGCTGGGCGTGGAGCCCGAGGGCAAGACGTCGGCGGCGTTCACGGCGTTCCAGCACGCGGAAGTGGCCAAGTGGGGCAAGATCATCCGCGCCGCCGGGGTGGTGCCGGAATAAACCTGGCCTTCGCGGGCCCCTTGTAGTGAATGGGTTTCGGGGTTTGGTCAGGGCCGCCTGCCTGGCGGTACGGCGTCTTGACCGTTGTCACGAAGGCGGGCGAGTATCGGTCCGCTAGCTACAGAACTTGGAATCCATACATACAAGGAGAAGACATGTCGTACGAGAACATCGTGGCGGAGACGCGCGGCCGGGTTGGGCTGGTGACGCTCAATCGGCCCAAGGCACTGAACGCGCTCAATGACGCGCTGATGGATGAGCTGGGCGCCGCGCTGCTGGCTTTCGACCAGGACGACGCCATCGGCTGCATCGTGATCACCGGCAGCGAGCGCGCCTTTGCGGCCGGTGCCGATATCTCGATGATGGCCAAGTACTCCTATATGGATGTCTACAAGGGCGATTACATCACTCGCAACTGGGAGACCATCCGCCGGATCCGCAAGCCCGTGATTGCCGCGGTGGCCGGCTATGCCCTGGGCGGCGGCTGCGAACTGGCCATGATGTGCGACATCGTGATTGCCGCCGACAGCGCTAAGTTCGGCCAGCCCGAGGTGAAGCTGGGCACGATGCCGGGCGCGGGCGGCACTCAGCGCCTGCCGCGCGCTGTATCGAAGTCCAAGGCCATGGACCTTTGCCTGACCGCCCGCATGATGGATGCGGCCGAAGCAGAGCGGGCCGGCCTGGTGTCGCGCGTGGTGGCGGCCGACAAGCTGGTGGACGAGGCGATTGCGGCGGCGGAGACGATTGCCGGCTATTCGCTGCCGGTGGTCATGATGATCAAGGAATCGGTCAACGCGGCCTATGAAACCACGCTGAATGAAGGCGTGCACTTCGAGCGGCGCTTGTTCCACTCCACGTTTGCGACCGAGGATCAGAAAGAAGGGATGGCCGCATTTGTGGAGAAAAGAGCACCCAACTTTAAGCACCAGTAATACTTGAGTCAGGGAATACCCGAGGACAGTAAAGGGGTATTGATCGGCCTGGAAAGATATTTCCAGGCCGATTTTCCTTTCCGATCAAGGGTTTGAGTTGAGCGTGACAAGTTTCTCCCCACAAATCCGTGACAAGCGTGTTGCAAAGCGCGCAGATCGGGCCTAATATTCGCCCCCTCGCAACACAAAGCGCACTGCAAACGCAGCAGCGACAAGGGTTGAGGGGTTAGCGGTGGTTGGTGGTGCAGAAGGTTTGCGGCGCTGACCGGCAGAAAAAAGTTTCTGCAAACTGTTGACGAAACGCTGAATGCTCT
>NZ_BPUO01000012.1 GCF_022179805.1 Cupriavidus pauculus
TGAACCAGTTTGCTATTCTCTATGAGGAACGCTTCACCCACCCCGCATCGCTGAGATAATGCTGGCTCACCGGCTAAGTTGACGGTGAGCCTTTAACTGCCCTGAACACAAAAACGCTGACAGGCCCGGCATCGGCGCGAAACTCAAATAAAATCCAGCCTACGCGCGGATCACCAGGTCCGAGTACTTCCAGACATGCTCATCCGCCGACAATAGCCGCAAAGGTTCCGTGATGGACTGGGCCACCAGCAAGCGATCGAACGGATCGCGGTGATGATCTGGCAAGCTGCACACTGCGGCTGCGTGTGCCTTCGAGACCGGCAGCTCCAGGAATCCCGCTGCGCCATCTCCGCGATCAGTTCGTCCACGTCTACCGAGATCTTGTCGAGGCCTGCCTTGATGGATATCTCCCAGATCGTTGCCGCGCTGACATAGACCTCAGCCGCATCGACGATCAACTGACGCGCTTTCTTGGATAGTTTCCGGTCACCCGAAACGGCCCACAGAAAAATTACCGTCCTTCGAACGCCGCCAGCAAGTCGTCGGGGAGCGGCGCGTCAAAGTCGTCCGCAATCTGGATCTTTCCCTTCAGTCCGCCAAGGCGCCGTGGACTCTTCTTCTCGACAAACGGCACAAGGCGCACCATTGGCTTGCCCGCCTTGGCAATCACGACCTCATGGCCCTCCACTACCGCCTCGATGAGCCGCGAAAGATTCGTCTTAGCCTCATGGATGTTTCCAGTGTGCATGCTTTGCTCCCGGCAAGCGCTGAATGGAACTTAGTCTAGCTTTAGTCCATTTTTCGCCGCAAGTTCATATGCCGGATGTGCCGGGCAGGAGCGCACCAAAGCGAAAACAAAAAAGCCGCGGGCATCGCTGCCCGCGGCTTTCTTTCTACCGGACGGCGTGGCTTACTTGCCCAGCTTGACGCTCGTGGCGTCGGCGGTCAGGTAGCCCACCGATGCGCCCAGGCCGTTCTTGTAGTTGGCCAGCACCAGCGGCTCCACCACTGCCTTGACCTGCGTCTTGATGCCGTCGCCAGCGTGCTGGAAGTTGCTCATGATGTAGGTCCAGCCGTTGATTTCGTCCACGGCGTGCAGGCCCGTGGATTCGCCGCCAGCCGGCACCGACATCAGGCGCGACAGCTTCTTCGTGTCGACGTTGTACGCCCACAGGAAGTTGTTGGTGTGGCGGCTGCTGTCCTCGCCGATGAACAGCGTGCGCAGCTTTTCCGAGAACTTGAGGTTGTCGGGGTTACCGATGGTTTCCGGATCGGAGGTGTTGCCCAGCGCGTCGGCCGTGATGTCCTTGCCGACCAGCAGCGCCTGCGTATGCACCGGCACCCATTCGCTGTTGATGGCCGCGCCGCCCGTGTCCTTCTGGCCGCCGCCCAGCTTGTGCTGCATCACGCCGCCCGAGTTGATCGCGGCCGGTACGCTGATGTTGGCTTCGGAGTACCACGATGCGTGGCCCTGCACCATCGACTCGACGATGTTCTGCAGTGCTGAGTAGGCGATCTTGTCCTTGATGTTGACGGTCGTGCCTTCCATCTTGGTGAAGCCCATGCTGCCGCCAACCATGGCCGCGTAGCGGTGGGTTTCCAGGAATGCCGCCACCAGTTCCTTGCCGGCCTTCACGCGGATCCACTGCGCGGCGCCGCTGTACATCACCTTCTTGTAGGTGAGGTCGGCCGGGTCGGTGGCCGAGTAGTCCATGATGTCGGCAAACGTGTGCGACTTGGCCCAGGCTTCCACTTGCGCGCTGGTGGCATGGCCGAGCTTGATCCAGGTAAGGTCGGCGCCAGCGGCGGCCGGGTCGACCGAGAAACCGCTGCCCACCTTGGCCACGTACAGCGTACCGGCCGACAGGTCCTTTTCCTTGTCCGCCACGAACATGAACAGGCCGCTGTTGGTGGCGTCGTCGCCCATCAGCACCGTGCGGTTGTCCGGCATCACCTGAACCAGCTCGTGCGAGATGCGGCCCAGGCAGTAGTGCTTCTTGATCGTGCCGGTGCCGTCGGTGTTGACCGTCACTTCGGGCAGGTGGCCGTACAGGTACGGGTTGAACGGGATCGAGGCCGTGCCGTACAGGTTCAGCGCGAAGTCCAGGCACTGGGCGTTGGCCGAGGCGGTGCGTGCGTCCGGCTCGTACTCTTCGCTCGACAGGTGCGTGTTCCACGGCGACAGGCTCGCGCCGCAGGTGATCCACAGGCCGTTGGCACTGGACGTATCGACGTTGTGGTACTTCACCAGCTTCAGCTTGCCGGTGGCCGGGTCCTGGTCCAGCGTCAGCACGGCGATCGGCGACGGCAGGCGGCCGTACATGCTCTTGAGCTTGGCCTGGTCCCACGTCGTGTATTCGAACTGCACCACGGCAAAGACCGTGTTGCCCGCCACGCCGTCCACCTTGGCGCCGTCGATCTTGAGCAGCGACGTGCCGTCCGGCGAATCCGACCAGAACTGGCTGTTGTTCACCGACGGGTCGAGGATCGGGTTGTTGTTGATGTCGAAGTAACCGCCGGCCAGGATCTTGCCGCCCTTGCCGTCCGACACCATGTCACCGGTCATGAAGAACGGCTGGTAGGCCAGCTTGTAGGTCTGGGTGGTGTTGTCGCTCAGCTTCACGGTCAGGCTCGAACCCACCGTGGT
This sequence comes from Cupriavidus pauculus, assembly GCF_022179805.1. Lineage (GTDB taxonomy): Bacteria > Pseudomonadota > Gammaproteobacteria > Burkholderiales > Burkholderiaceae > Cupriavidus > Cupriavidus pauculus_E. The sequence goes on from NZ_BPUO01000012.1 coordinate 2,648, forward strand.
GGTGGCCATGGCGGCCGGGTTGCTCAGCGAAGGCGCCGGCATGGCCGTGAACTCGGCCGAAACGAACGTCGGCGTGGCAGCGCCCGGCGTGGTACCGCCGCCCGGCGTGACGGTGGCCGGCGCATCGTCGCCGCCGCCGCAACCGGCCAGCAGCGAAGTGGAAGCCAGGCCCAGCGGCAGCATCGGCGCGCCGGCCAGGAGTTTCAGTGCCTTGCGGCGCGAAGCGTCAAGTTTCTCGAACATCAGGATTTTCCGTCTGGTAGTTGTAAAACGCCGCGAGCCGAAATTGCCCGGTACGTTCTCCCTTGTGAGGTCGGCGGCACAAAAAGCCGCGCCGGAACGCATCCTATTGGCGCTTTATGACAACAAGTTGAACCCGACGTGAATGGCATACACGTAAGCGGTGCCTTGCATGCCCGACGGACAGGCGGTACAAATCACAGCCAAAAAAAACGCCGCAGCCAGCTTCTGGCCGCAGCGTGTCAATTCGCCGGTCCGCACGACACCCACATGTCGCCCGTTGCACCCCATTGCTGGTTCGACCGGCTTGTCCTTTCATGGCAGAGAAAAACCGCCATGAGGCCGCATCGTAGGGGGGCGGCATGTCGCTTTCATGACAACGTGTCTTGACATCCGGTCAGCCGGAAAAATCGACGGATGTTCGTACTGGAGGGTGCCGCGCGGGGCGGAAAACAGGCCCGCGAATGGTCACCAGACTGTGGTGAAAATCAAACGGACGCGGGAAACCACTGGGAAATTTGTCTCATCAACACCGTAAATTCAGGCTCGGCGGGAATATGTCATTCTTAGCCTATTGAAGTGAGCAATCCGGACGGCTATGGTTCTGCGCATAATATTTTCCACGGCAATATATGCAACACCGAGCATATATTGTTCGCCCCAGCCGGAAAAACAATGAACCATTCCGTAACGGGACGCCTCGCGTCTCCAGCCGCCCTCATTTCCCGGTCCGCCGGGTTTTGCAGGCGCGCGTCCGCGCGCCCAGATCCGTTTATCCGCTTTGTAGCAACCCCGTAGCAACCGTTGTCACGGCCGGGCCAAAACGCCTCTGAAAGCCCGCTGTGATGACAACCTCTGGAAGTAATCCGGCCCAGGGTGTGACGGGGTCAACCGACGGGCCAGCCAGTCCCGCCGGGCGCGCCAGACTGCATGGACGGATTACCGAGGATCCACGACTGGAGAACATTCAATGAGCAGTGTTATGAATGATGGTGGCACCCCGTCCCAAGGGCCGGCGCCGTTTTTTTCAAAGGAAGCGACCTACGCCAAGCCGGGTTTTTCCCGCTGGATGGTCCCGCCCGCCGCGCTTGCGGTGCACCTCTGTATCGGCCAGGCCTATGCATTTTCGGTGTTTAATGCCCCCCTTTCCAAGGTGATCGGCATTACCGAATCGGCCCCGGACGACTGGAAGCTGACCACGCTGGGCTGGATCTTTTCGCTGGCGATTTTCTTCCTGGGCATTTCCGCGGCATTCGCGGGCAAATGGCTGGAACGCGTGGGCCCGCGCCGCACGATGTTCACGGCGGCCTGCTGCTTTGGCGGCGGTTTCCTGATTTCGGCACTGGGTATCTACACCCACCAGATCGTCCTGCTCTACCTGGGCTACGGCGTGCTGGGCGGTATCGGGCTGGGCCTGGGCTACGTGTCGCCCGTGTCCACGCTGATCCGCTGGTTCCCGGACCGTCGCGGCATGGCAACCGGCATGGCCATCATGGGCTTTGGTGGTGGTGCGATGATCGCCGCGCCGCTGTCCGTGGCACTGATGAACCACTTCAAGAGCGCCACCTCGGTGGGCGTGACCCAGACCTTCCTGGTGCTGGGCGTGGGTTACTTCATCTCGATGACCATCGGTTCGCTGGCCATCCGCGTCCCGCCGCCCGGCTGGAAGCCGGAAGGCTGGACCCCGCCCGTGGTCGAGAACAAGATGATCACGCGTAACCACGTGCACATCGACGAAGCGCTGAAGACCCCGCAGTTCTACCTGCTGTGGCTGGTGCTGTTCCTGAACGTGACGGCCGGTATCGGCGTGCTCGGCCAGGCTTCGCTACTGATCCAGGAAAGCTTCAAGGGCAGCGTGACCCCCGCCGCCGCGGCCGGTTTCGTGGGCCTGCTGTCGCTGTTCAACATGGGCGGCCGCTTCTTCTGGGCATCGTCGTCGGACTGGATCGGTCGCAAGAACACCTACTTCGTGTTCTTCGCGCTGGGCGCCGTGCTGTACTGGCTGGTGCCGCAACTGGGCGCCAGCGGCAGCATCGCGCTGTTCGTGCTGGGCTACTGCGTGATCATGTCGATGTATGGCGGCGGCTTTGCCACCATCCCGGCTTACCTGGCCGACATGTTCGGCACGGCCTTCGTGGGCGGTATCCACGGTCGCCTGCTGACCGCCTGGGCCGCCGCCGGTATCGCCGGTCCGGTGCTGGTGAACTACATCCGCGAATACCAGGTGTCCCATGGCGTGGTTGGCGCACAGGCCTACGCGATGACGCTGCACATCATGGCAGCACTGCTGGTGGGCGGCTTCGTCTGCAACCTGCTGGTGTCGCGCGTGAACGCCAAGCACCACATGAGCGATGCCGCCGTGGCCGGCCTGGGCGCCAGCGCCGGTGCGGCCCACTAAGCGTCAAAGGAGTCTACGAATGGAAAACCAGAACCTGAGCGCACATCCGACCAACAAGGCCCTGCTGGGGGTCTTCTGGCTCTACGTGCTGGTGCCGCTGGTGTGGGGCGTGTCGAACACGATCACCCAGGCACTGAAGCTGTTCCAGTAAGCCTGCCCCACCCAGGGCATGCACCAAAAGGCCGCAAGCAATTGCGGCCTTTTTTTCGTCCGGGCACGGCCGGAATGCAGCATTCCACGCATGTGCCTTGGCGCCCTGCCGTTGGCTTCATACACTTGACTGGCCTTTCCCACCCACCCTGAACTGGAGTGCACATGAAGATCGATCTGTCGGACAAGACTGCCCTGGTAACCGGTTCCACGGCCGGCATCGGCTTTGCCACGGCGCGCGGCCTGGCCGAGTCGGGCGCGCGCGTGATTCTCAACGGCCGCAGCCAGGCCAGCGTGGACAAGGCCATCGCCGCGCTCAAGGCCGCTGTGCCGGGCGCCGCCGTCGACGGCTTCGCGGGCGACCTCGTGGACGCCGCCGTCGCCGACACGCTGGTCGGCAAGCACCCCGACATCGACATCCTGGTGAACAACCTTGGCATCTTCCAGCCGCAGGACTTCTTCGAGATCCCCGACAGCGAGTGGTCGCGCTTCTTCGAGGTCAACGTACTGTCCGGCGTGCGCCTGTCGCGCGCCTATGCACCGGGCATGGTCAAGCGCAAGTGGGGCCGTATCGTGTTCGTGTCGTCGGAATCCGGCGTCAACATTCCCGTCGAGATGATTCACTACGGCTTTTCGAAGACCGCGCAGCTCGCGGTATCGCGCGGCCTGGCCAAGCGGCTGGCTGGCACCGGCGTGACCGTGAATTCGGTCCTGCCCGGCCCCACGCTGTCCGAAGGCGTGGAGGCAATGCTCAAGGACGAGATCGCCAAGACCGGAAAGTCTGCAGAGGAAGTGGCCGCCGACTTCGTCAAGGCGCATCGCAGCACGTCGCTGATCCAGCGCGCAGCGTCGGTCGAAGAAGTGGCCAACATGATCGTCTACGCGTGCTCGAAGCAGGCATCGGCCACCACCGGTGCGGCGCTGCGCGTCGATGGCGGCGTGGTCGATATCATCATCTAGACGGCATCTGACCGACGGCGTGGCCTACCCGCGCCGGTGGCGCAGCATGGCGGCCATGGCCGCCGATGCCCCCACCACCAGCGCCGTGGCCAGGATGGGATGGCGGGTCGACGTGGTGTAGGGGCACGACTTCAGTGTGCGCCGGTCGCCCACGCGCTCCACCAGGCTGTTGCCTGCCGCGTGCAGGGCGTTGTCGTCGCGCGGGCCGGCTGGCGTGTCGGTCTGCTGCGCCCGGCCCATGAAGCGCCGCATGAAGCGGTCGAACGTATGCGGGGCGTGATAGGCCGCGGCCGAGAACGCCTTGGCCGCCGCGCCCACGAACATGTCGCGGCGCGGATGCTGGGCGGCGAACAGGATGGCATCGGCTGCCATGGCCGGGTCGTAGAGCGGCGGCGCCTGCTTGGGCTCCACGTGCAGAAAGTTCTTGGCGTGGGTGACGATGGGCGTGTCCAGGCCCGCAGCCTTGATCAGCGTCACCGATACCGGCGCCTTCTCCTGTTCGAGTTCCAGCCGCAAGGTGTCGGTGAATCCCTTGATGGCGTGCTGCGACGCCGCGTATGCGCTTTGCAGCGGCAGCGGGCAGTCGCAGGACTCGCTTCCCATGTTGATGATGGCCCCGCCGTTCTGGCGCAGATGCGCCACCGCCGCCAGCGATCCGTGCACTGCGCCCCAGTAGTTGGTTTCGAACAACCGGCGGTGGTCTTCGAGCGGCACATTGTCGTGACGGCCGAAGATCGTCACGCCGGCGTTGTTGATCCAGGTGTCGAAGCCGCCAAAGCGCTCGATGGCCGTCTGTGCCACATGCGCCACGTCCTCGTGCTTGCCCACGTCGGCGGCCACCGTGATGACCTCGGCACCGTGTTCGCGCAGTTCCTCGGCAAGCCGGTGCAACGCATCCTCGCCGCGTGCCACCAGCACCAGCTTCGCACCCAGCCCGGCGGCCTTGCGCGCCGTTACCAGCCCCACGCCACTGGTGGCGCCGGTCAGCACGATCACCTGCGAGCCGATCTTCTTGAGGGTTTTCATCTTGCCTCTCATGGTTGGGTCAAACCTTCCTGGCTGATCGCACATCCCGTGCCCGGCGTCTGCTCTCGTCTCCGCCCGATGTGCGGCGCAGCAATCGGCGGTCCGCTTTTACAAACACGGTAAAGTCCGCCGGCCATGTAGGACGACTTCCACTTTTCCGCGTCGCCCACGCTGCATAAGCTGGAACGACCCTCGCTTCCCGCAACGGCCCGCCATGGCGAAGACGCCTTCCGCATCCCCGCGCACGCAGACCACGCAGCTGGACAAATACCAGCGCAAGCGCGATTTCGCCGCGACGCCCGAGCCCAGCGGCACCGCCGGCAAGAAGGCCAAGCGCGCCAACGGCTGGGCGGCCCACGCGTTCGTGATCCAGAAGCACGCCGCCCGCCGGCTGCACTACGACTTCCGGCTCGAAATGGACGGCACGCTGAAAAGCTGGGCCGTGCCGAAAGGGCCCAGCTACGATCCGGCCGACAAGCGCATGGCCGTGCATGTGGAAGATCACCCGCTGGACTACGCCGATTTCGAAGGGGTGATCCCGGCGGGCCACTATGGCGCCGGCACGGTCATCGTCTGGGATCGTGGCGTGTGGATTCCCGACACGGACCCCGAGGCCGGCTATCGCGAGGGCAAGCTCAAGTTCGAACTGCGCGGAGAAAAGCTGCAAGGCCACTGGACGCTGGTCCGCATGGGCGGCAAGAAAGCGCGCGACGACAACGCCTGGCTGCTGATCAAGGAGCGCGACGCCTATGCGCGGCCCGCCGCCGAATTCGACGTGATCGACGCCATGCCCGACAGCGTGCTGACCGGCACGGCAAAGACGGCGCGCAAGAAGCCGGCCGGCGCAGCAACCAAAGCCAAATCGGGCGCCAGGACCAAGGCCGGCGGCAAGACATCGGTCACGTTGCCCAGGGGCGCCACAAAGGCCGCCCTGCCACTGGCCCTGGCGCCCCAACTGGCCACGCTCGTCGACAAGCCGCCCACGGACACCAGCCAGTGGCAATACGAAATCAAGTTCGACGGCTACCGCATCATGGCGAGCATCGACGGCGACGACGTGCGGCTGTTCACGCGCAATGGCAACGACTGGACCTCGAAGCTTCGCGCGCTGGCCGCTGAAATTGCCAGCCTGGGCTGGCCCGATGGCTGGCTGGACGGCGAAATCGTGGTGGTCGATGCGCAGGGCATCACCGACTTCCAAGCGTTGCAGAATGCCTTCGAGACGTCGCACGCCGAAGCCATCCAGTTCTATGCGTTCGACCTGCCCTACTACGCCGGGCACGACCTGCGCGCGGTACCGCTGGCCGAGCGCCGCGCGCTGCTGCACGGCCTGCTGGCCAGCCACACGCCGGGCGGGTTGCGCTTCAGCGACAACTTCGAGGGCGCTCCGCAAGACATGCTGGACGCGGCCTGCCGCATGAAGCTGGAGGGCATTATCGGCAAACGCCTGGACGCGCCCTACGTCAGCAAACGCGCCAGCTCGTGGATCAAGCTCAAGTGCCAGAACCGGCAGGAGTTTGTGATTGGCGGCTATACCGACCCCAAGGGCAGCCGCAGCGGACTCGGCTCTTTGCTGCTGGGGCTGCACGACGCCGACGGCAAGCTGCGCTACGTCGGCAATGTCGGCACCGGCTTCGACACGGCGATGCTCGACGCGCTGCGCAAGCAGCTTGAACCGCTCGGCATCGACGACACGCCCTTCGACCCGCTGCCGCGCGGCATCAAGGGGCACTGGGTCAAGCCCAGGTTGGTGGCGGAGGTAACCTTCGGCGCCTGGACGCGCGAAGGCCGCATCCGGCATTCGGTATTCCACGCGCTGCGCACGGACAAGCCGGCCGCGACCGTCACGCTGGAGAAGCCAGTGCACGCCGAGGCGGCACCGAAGCGGGCATCGACGGCGAAGAAAGCCGCGTCGAAAGCAGCATCGAAGCAGAAAACCGCCATCGGCAACGTGGCGGTCAGCCATGCCGAGCGGGTCATCGACAAGTCCACTGGGCTGACCAAGGGCGATCTCGTGGCCTACTACGCCAGCGCCGCCGACCTGATGCTGCCATTCCTGCGCGGTCGCCCGCTGGCCCTGGTGCGCGCACCGTCGGGTATCGACGGCGAGCAGTTCTTCCAGCGCCATGGCGACACGCTGCACGTGAAGGGCGTGAAGGCGCTGGACCCCGAACTCTGGCCCGACCACCCGCCGCTACTGACCGTCACCACGGCGTCGGCCATCGTCGAGGCGGCGCAGCTCAACGTCGTGGAATTCCACACCTGGAACGCCAGGGCGCGCGCCATCGACAAGCCCGACCAGATCGTCTTCGATATCGATCCCGGCGAGGGCGTCCGCTGGCGCGAGATCCAGGAAGCCGCCAGCCTGATCAAGGCACTGCTCGATGCCTTGGGGCTGCAGAGCTTTCTAAAGACCAGCGGCAGCAAGGGCCTGCACGTGGTAGTGCCGCTATCCGCCCGCGCCGGCTGGGATGCCGTGCGCGACTTTGCGCAGGACGTGGTGACACACATGGCGCACACGATTCCCGAGCGCTTTGTCGCCAAAAGCGGTCCGCGCAACCGGATTGGAAAGATTTTCATTGATTACCTGCGCAATGGTGTCGGCGCTACCACGGCTGCCGCGTTCTCGGCGCGTGCCCGGCCAGGGATAGGCGTTTCCATTCCGGTCAGCTGGGATGAACTCGGCGACCTGACCGGCGCGGCCCAATGGACCATCGCCAACGTGCAGCCACGGCTGGACGAACTGGCCCGCCATGACCCGTGGGCCGGCCACGACGCGGTACGCCAGACCCTCACGCGCGCCCGCAAGCTGCTCGACGACGCCTGACCTGCTCGCCCCTCCGGGCGCATGCATCCCCGACGCCACAACGGCTCCCCGACATCGCTGCGGCGGTGTCGGCGTCCGTCTGTCAGCCATCGCGCCATAAGCGGCACGGTTCTTGCCACTGACCTCCCAGAACGTGGCCCCAACGGGCCGCGCGCCCGACAAGAACCAATGAGACAAGACCCCGATCCCTGGTATTCGAGTGAGTTCTGGCAACGCGTCATTATTGGCGTGCTGATGCTGGTACTGGCCTACATGCTGGCCTCGCCGGCAGATGCCGGGGTCGCCAGCCACCCAGGACACTCCAACGCTGCAGCGCGCTAGACGCGCTGCACGTGCAGTTTGAAAATGCGTCAAAGATACAAATGATATGGGCCAAGAAACGGTAAAAATTACAATTCGCGATAACTCGACGCCACCGGAGTGCTTCCGGACAGCGCTGACGGCGCACGCCCAGATCTTGCAGATTCCCGCCATTACGGAAGCGGTGGAGCTCGCCGCCAGTCAGCCATGAACGCCTCGCCCACGCCCGCCCATCATCCGACGCGCCGCCCGCTGGTCCTCAATGTCGAGGGTCGCGAAGGGCCGCGTTACGTCAAGAGCCGCATCCTGAACCGCGCGGATTTCTCCGTACTGGAGGCTTCCGACGGCCAGGCGGCGTTGTCGCTGGTACGCCAGCATGCTCCGGACCTCGTGCTGCTTTCCGGTCAGCTATCGGACATCGACGGTCTCGATGTGTGCCGCCTGCTCAAAAGCGACCCGCAGACCGCTCGGACCATGGTCCTGCTGACGGCTCCGGGCATCACCGATTCGCATCGCCGCGTGCAGGCGCTGGACGGCGGCGCCGACAGTTTCCTGGTGGAGCCGTTGGAACCCGAGGAACTGGTATCGAACATCAACGCGCTGCTGCGCATGCGCGGCGCCGAGGATGCCTTCCGTCGCACCTCGCAGGCGCTGCACGAAAACGAGGACCTGTTCCGCCAGTTGGCCGAGGCACTGGCCGACGGGGTCTGGATCTTCGATCCCGCGGCGAATCGCTTCCTGTTTGTCAGCCCTTCGTTCGAAGCACTCTGGGGCCGCCCCACCGACACAGTGAAGCAGGACCCCACGCGCTGGCTGCAATGGGTAGCGCCCGAAGACCGCTCGCGCCTGGATTCGGAATGGCGCAGCATGCTGCGCGACGGCCGGCTCGACTCCGAGTTCCAGCTTGAACGCCCCAACGGCGAAATCCGCGAAGTGCACATGCGCGCGTTCCCGGTACGTGGCGCTGATGGTCGCTGCCTGCGCGTAGCGGGCATCTGCCAGGATGTGACGCGCCACAATCGCGCCGAGCGCACGCTGCACAACGAAGAGCGCCGCAAGGACGAATTTTTGGCCATGCTGGCGCACGAACTGCGCAACCCGCTGGCGCCGATGCGCAGTGCCGTCGACCTGCTGCAGCAATTCTCGCCCACGCGTGAGGACATGTTCCGTGCACGCGACATCATCGGCCGCCAGCTTCACCACATGACGCGCCTGGTGGACGAATTGCTGGACGTATCGCGCTTCAACCAGGGCAAGATCACGCTGCGGCGCGACCTCGTGGAGTTGCGCGGCGCGCTGAACACGGCGGTCGAAACCGTTCGGCCGCTGCTGGAGACCCGCCGGCACACGCTGCGACTCTCGCTGCCCGAACAACCGCTGCCGCTGCGCGGCGACATGGTGCGTCTCACGCAAATCTTTGGGAACCTGCTGCACAACGCGGCCAAGTTCACGCCCGAAGGTGGCCAGATCACCGTGGAAGCCACTGCGGCGGACGGCAAGGTCGTCGTCCGGATCCGAGACAACGGCAACGGCCTGTCCACTGCGCTACAGCGGCAACTGTTCGACCCGCTGGCGCCCGAGGCCGGCAACAGCGAGGCTGCGTCGCAAAGTAATGCCGAACACGACGACCGACCGGCCGGCGCGCAGGCGCCGGTCACCGACCCCGACAACTTCGCCGCGCGCGAAGGCCCCGGCATCGGCCTGACACTGGTACAGAAACTGGTGACGCTGCATGGCGGGCGCATCAGCGCGGAAAGCCCGGGCAAGAACCTGGGCAGCACATTCATCGTCGAGCTGCCTGTGGAGCCGTGGCAGAACTGGCATCCGAGCAGTGGCAAAACGCCTGTGCAGATGGCTGCCGCGCCGCACACCATCATGCTGGTGGACGACAACGTCGATGCGCTCGAAGCCATGACGATGACACTGGAAACGCTGGGCCACACCGTGGTGACTGCCCCCGACGGCCAGAGCGCCCTCGACTGCGCCGCCAGCGTGCGTCCGGACGTGGTGCTGCTGGACCTGGGCATGCCGACCATGGACGGATTCGAAACCGCCAGGCGCCTGCGCGAGATCCCGGAACTGCGTAATGCGCGGCTGGTGGCATTGACCGGATTCGGCCAGCCCGACGACCGGCGCCGCACCCGTGCCGCAGGATTCGACCTGCACCTGGTGAAGCCTGCGGATCTCAACGCGCTGACGCGGCTGCTCGATGAACTCGATGCCTGAAGCCTGAGCGCACGCACAAGGATCACGATGCATATCACACCCGAACCCGACATCACGCCCCCGAAGCCGGAAATTCCGCCCCCGGAACCGCCCGACATGACGCCGGAGCCGGTCAGCGATCCGCCTCCCGGCGACGTGCCGCCGCCTCCGCCGCAACGCGCGGCTGGGTGACGGCTCATGTCGCGCGTCATCTGGAAGGGCGCCATCAGCTTCGGGCTCGTGAACATTCCCGTGTCGGTGAAGCCCGCCTCGCGCTCGCATTCGCTTGACCTCGATCTGCTGGACAAGCGCGACATGGCGCCGGTGGGCTATCAACGCATCAACAAGCACACCGGCAAGCCCGTGGAACGCGGCGATATCGTCAAGGGCTACGAGTACGAGAAGGACGAGTACGTCGTTCTGAACGACGAGGACTTCAAGCAGGCGAATGTCGAGGCTACCCAGACCGTGGACATCGTCAGCTTTGTCGACGCTGCATCGATTCCGCCCTACTTCTTCGACGCGCCCTACTACCTGGAGCCGGACAAGCGCGGCGAGCGCGGCTACGCGCTGCTGCACGAGACGATGCGCAAGACCGGCCGTGCTGCACTGGCACTGGTGGTGCTGCGCAATCGCCAGCACCTGGCGGCGTTGATCGTGGCAGGCAAGGCGCTGGTGCTCAACACGATGCGTTTTGCCGACGAAGTGGTGCCGGTCAAGGACCTGACCCTGCCCGGCGGCAAGAAATCTGCCGCCACTGCCCGTGAAGTGCAGATGGCGACGAAACTCGTGGAAGACATGAGCGAGGACTTCAAGCCCGAGCAATATCACGATACCTATCGCGAGGACTTGCTGGCCCGCATTCACGACCGGGTCAAGGCCGGCAAGACCCATCTGCTGACAAAGGCCACCGACGAGCCGGTGGCGCGCAAGGGCGCCAAGGTCATCGACATGATGGCGCTGCTCAAGCAGAGCCTTGGTGGTCGTGGCAAGGATGCCGCGAAGACTCCCGCAAAGAAGGTGGCGGCGAAGAAGGTCACGGCGAAGCAGGCCGCTGCGAAGAAACCTGCGGCAAAGAAGTCCGCAGCGAAGAAGGCCGCCGTGAAAGCAACGCCGTCAACAAAGGCGGCTACCCGCAAGGCTGCGGCACGCAAGGCGGCCTGACCTTCTACCCTTCAGGAATTCGGAACCACAAAGAAAAAGAGCCGCGACACGTGGGAGAGTCGCGGCTCAGCGCAGGGCGACCGTAGTCGCTGCGCATCATCAACCTTTACATATCACCGCCCGCTCAGCGCGACGAAACCTTCAGGTGATCGCTCACAGAATCGACGCCTTCCACCGAGCGCACCGAAGCCACGGCCATCTCATGCTGCTCCGCGCTCGGCACCGAGCCCGTCAGTTTCACCACGCGGTCCTTGGTCTTGACGTGGATGCCGGTGGACTTCAGATCCTTCGTGGCCAGCAGCTTGGTCTTGACCTTCGTGGTCAGGGCACTGTCAGTAACGGCCTGCTTGGCATTGTCGACACTGGCATCAGTCTTGGCGCCCGTGGAAGCGGCCGGCAACTTATCCCGGTCACCGTCCGAACGGCCCGGCACGCTGGTCGCATTATTGGCCGGTGGCTGCATCGTCGTGCCACCCGTGCTACCCGTGGTATCGGCCACCTTCATGAAACCACCTGCGTCCAGGGCATGGGCTCCGCCTGCAGCAGCCAGTGCGGCAACCATCATGGCAACGCGAAGAGTCTGTACGGTTTTCATGGTGTTATCTCCTTGTTAGCGTTTGAAACGCGTTGAATCAAGCTTTGATTCACACTGAATGTACTGTGCCATTCGCGAATACGATCCGGCGACGCGCGGGACGTCACCGACACCGTTGCATAACACTCTGCAAGTAGCGTTCCAATGCATTGCCATATCGCAACGATGGCTGGCATCCGCTGATTTCAAGCGGCGCGCCGGGTCATGAAAGGACGTCGGCGCGACCGTGCATCGGCCTCGGCGTGAAAAGCATGCATGCGTTGTAATTCGGGGCGTTGGCCATGTCGCGCATCGGCTACCTGTATGTCTGACAGATGCCATACGCCCCACATGAGCGAGTGGCACGCCGATTGCTCATACCCCTGTGCGGCAAGCCCGCCGCGCGACTTGGAGACAGCAATGGGACAGCAGCAAGGTAGCCAGCAAGGTAACCAATCCCAATCGGGACAAAAGCAGCAGGAGCAGCAACCCGGCCAGCGCGGCGACCAACAGCAAGGTAGCCAGGATCAACAGCGCCAGCAGGGCGGTGGCCAGATGGGCAACCAGGACAAGCGTTCCGGCCAGCCTCAGCAGGAAAGCGGCATGGGCAACCAGCAAGGATCGCAACAGGGTTCCCAGCAGCAAAAGAACCGCCAGCAGTAAGCCTGCGTAACGCCAGCTTTTCCGGGGCCCGCAGTGACATCTCCACGGTTGTCACAACACGCCTGAAGTCAAGACGTGCCTTTCCGAAGCGGTGCCCCTGCGCCGGAACACCCTCACGGGTGTTCCGGCGTCTTTCGTTTTATGTCGCGGATTTTCGCTCTCCTCTCCCGCAAAGCGGGAGAGGAGAGAACAGTGATGACGACTCGCAGCTAGAAATAGAAACGCCCAAGGGCTCGGCGCTTCCAGGATCACAGGGGAATACGCGTACTGCCAAGGGCGGGATGGACGCATCCTAGCAACACCATTTGCACGCTGCAAGCCGTCTTCCGTCGCGCTTCGCCTGGCGTTATCGAGAAGCAGAACCACCGGAAAATTGCAACGTCCTGCGTGCCACGCCTGACGCGGGCTGTTGTGAAGATGTGTCTAAAGGATGAGACGAATCTAATTTTCTTGCCGCTTTGCAGATGGACCTCATTCAAGCGCTCTCGCTACTTGTTTGCTCCCCTCTCCCGCAAGGCGGGAGAGGGGCTGGGGGTGAGGGTCAGCATTTCAAATCGGAACAAGTCGCAAATTGAGCCGCAATGCCCTCACCCCCAACCCCTCTCCCACTGCGTGGGAGAGGGGAGCAAAACAGTACGGCAATCGAGAGAAAAAGAGTGACCTCACCCAAGCCGATTCGACACCACGGCCACAGCCTGGCGCCAGACTTCGCGTTGCCTGTCCAGATAGTCGATGGCCTGCTGGCCAGTCAGGCTCAGCGGTTCCGCGCCGCCCTGCGCCAGGCGATGGCGCAGCGAAGGACTGCGCAGCAGGCGTGTCAGCCGTGCAGATAACATGGTGCGACGCGATTCCGGCATGCCCGGCGAAGCCAGCACACCATACCAGGCGTCCTGCAGCATGTCCGGTATGTCTGCCTCGGAGAACGTGGGGACCGAAGCCGCCAACGGGCTGCGCGATTTGCCGGTGACAGCCAGGGCGCGTACGCGGCCCTGTTGCATCAGGGGCAAGGCCGCCTGCAGCGTGCTGACCAGCAGCGCCACGTGGCCGCCCTGCAGATCGACCAGCGCGCGTGCACTGCCGGGATAAGGCACGTGCGTCATCGAGACACCGGCATGGCGGCACATCAGTTCGCCCACCAGATGGGCGCTGGAGTGGATGCCGAGCGAGGCATAGGTGATTTCACCCGGGCGCTGCCGGGCCAAGGCCAGCAGCCGCTGTAGCGTCGCGCGCGCCTCGTCGGGCTGGGTGCGCGTGCCGTCGCCGGCGATCAGCAGCACATGCGGGGTACTGGCGACGATGGCCATGGGCTGCAACTTGCGGGCGGGAGGTTCTGGGCTGCTGGCGAGCAGTGGGCCGATGCTGACCGACCCGACCGTGCCCAGCAGCAGGGACGGACGTTCGGCGCTCGCGCGCGCGGCCTCGTGCAGGGCAATCTGTCCGGCCGCACCGGGCCGGTTGTCGACGATCGTCGGTTCGCCATCGCCGGTCAGGCCGTCCGCCACGATGCGGGCGATGCTGTCGGCACCGCCACCGGCTGCATAGCCAACCAGCAGGTGCAGGGGCTCGGCGGCAACTGCGGAGAGCCAGGGGCGCGCCAGCGGCAGCACCAGTAATGCCGCGGTGACGCGCCGGCGAACGGGAACTGACATGAAGGTGGCACGAATCGGAAATCTGCCGCATCGTAGCACTGTGCGCCAGCGTCCGCCGCCCGGACAAACCCGCCTGACCGGCCCTGCGGTTCAGCCGCTCAGTTCTGCGGCGGGCGGCAGGCGGCGCCGCTGGCGTTGGCGGCCGGGTCCATGCCAAAGACCGCCTGCGCGCCGCATTGCGATCCGAACATGCGTGCCTGGTCGTGCCCCACGCCCACCACTTCGGACGATCGATGGGCGCTGGCCTGCCCCGGCTTGGCCAGCACCTGCTCGTAGCGCCAGTAGGCGCGCGCACGCTGCAGCCGCGTGGGGCCCTCGGCCTCGGCGCCGCACGCCTTGTCCAGGACGCGGTGATTGGGATCGTTGTCCTCGCTGCCCACCATATAGGTCACCTGGCGCTGCATGTAGCGCTGGTAGAGCTTCATGCCGTCGGCGCCCTTGGCATAGGCCACCATGTCGCGCATGCCGTAGCGGTACTTGTCGTAGTCCGCGCAGACCGAGGTGCTGTACGGGGCAAAGCGGCGATAGTCGGGCGCGACGGGCCGATCCGGCGTGAAGTACAGATAGGACGATGGATTGGCCACCACGTAGCGCAGGTCGATGCCCGACGCGCGCACCTTCTCGTCGACGTTGTTCAGCACGGCATAGCGGTGCACGATCTGCGCGCCGCCCGAGTGGCCGGCGACGGTCACCTTCCTGACCATCGGCAAGCGCTGCTTGTTGGTGACGTAGGCCAGCAGGTCGTCCAGCACCTGCAGCGAACTGACCCCGGCGCCGGGGCCCGATACCGCGTCCTCGCCGCCGATCCAGCCCTGTACCGTCCAGACCGGCATGTTGTCGAAATGCTTGGCCGCATCGGGCGTACCAGGGAAGTTCGGTGCCACCAGCAGCACTTCGTCCGGATTACGTCCGCTGGCCTTCAGCAGATCCGCGCCGGCTTTGTAGTAATCATCGCCATTGCGCTGCAGGCCATGCTGGACAAACACCACTTCACGGATGCCGCGCAAGTCGCCGCCCAGCGGATGATTGGCGTAGACGGGAAAGTCGTAGCCCGCGCCGGCACCCAGGTGCACGCGCTGCCATTGCGGTGTCGCCGCGGCGGGCGCCGCAGCAGGCGCGGCGGCCTTCTGGCTGGCGCAACCGGCCAGCGCCAGCACAGCGGCGGCAAGCATGGCGAGTGACGGATATCGGGTAACGCGGCACATGGAATGTCTCCTTGGAATAGTCATGTCGCCCGCGTGCATCGGGCGAAACGCCAATACTACGTCTGCCGTGGCCCGACGTAAAATATATGCATCACAGAATTTCCATATGTATTGGATATATATCGATGGAGCTGAGACACCTGCGTTACTTCCTGGCCGTGGCCGAGACTGGTTCGGTCACACGCGCCGCCGAACAACTCGGCATCCAGCAGCCGCCGCTGTCGCAACAGCTCAAGGCGCTGGAGACCGAACTGGGCGTGACCCTTTTCGAGCGCCAGCCGCGCGGCGTGGCGTTGACGGCCGCCGGCACCGCGCTGCATGCCGACGCGGTCGACCTCTTCAGCCGTATCGAGCAGATGCGCGCACGCATGCAGCGGATGGCACGCGGCGACGAAGGCGCGCTCGCCATCGGGTTCACCAGCTCGGCGGCGGCACACCGGCTGACGCCGGAGGTATTGCGTGCATGCCGGCGGCAATTTCCGCGCGTGGCGTTGTCGCTGAACGAATGCAATGCCGCCGAGGCGATCGAGCGGCTGGCCGATGGCACGCTGAACGCCGCATTGCTGCGCGCGCCCGTGCTGCATCCCGAAGGCGTGCGCTTCGACTTGCTGTTGGAAGAAGAGATGGTGATCGCGCTGCCGCTCGACCACGCGCTGCTGCGGCGCCGCGCGCTGCGCGGGCAGAATGCCGGCGCGCCGGTGTCGCTGAGCGAACTGGCATCCGATCCGTTCATCCTGGTGCGGCGTCCCGGTGCGCCGGGCATGTACGGCGACCTGCTGCACGAGTGCGAGGCGCTGGGCTTCACGCCACGCATCGGTGCCGAGGTGGAGCGGATGCTGACCAACCTGAATCTCGTGGCCGCCGGCGCGGGCGTCAGCGTGGTGCCGGCGTCGATGGCTGGGCTGAACCGGCATGGCGTGGCCTACTGCCGCATGGTCGAAGCCGACCGGCTGCGCGCGCCGCTGACGCTCGGGTATCGGGAGGGACAGGACGACGTGGCGCTGGCCGCGCTGGTGGCACTGACACACCGCATTGCCGCGCGCCATCGCAAAAAGGCCCAGGACGGCGAGTAGCCAACCTGGGCCTCAACTGGTGACGACGAGGCCGCTACGGGGCCGCCCCACTCCCCGCGCAAACAGGGGCGGCCCCGGCGGCCGTGCGCTGGCGTCAGTGCAGCAGCCCCACCTCGAAGCGCCCGGTGGCGGTGCCGATCAGCAGGCCACTGTTGTAGAGATAGGAAGCCGCCACGCCGCCGCTGGCACCGATCACACCCGGCACCGGCGTGTTGTAGGCCAGCGTGCCCGACGCACCATTACGGACGATGCTCGTGCCATTCAGGTCTGCATTGACCTGCGCGCCGTCGGTGGCCATCACGCGATAGGCACCATCCGCCGCACCTGCCGCCAGGCCCGCTGCCGACTGCTGTGCGTAGATGTTCATGCCATAGGCCGTAGCCGAGCGCGTCAGGATGACCGGCACCGGCGATCCGTTGACCATGCCGCTGATCAGCGACCCGCTCAGCACCCCGTCACCAGCCGCGATGGTGCCACCCACGAAGTAATCGAACGCGTTGCGCGCGGCATTCCACACGATGTAACCCTTGGTCGTGTTCGTGCACGCAGCGTCATAGACGATGTAGCCGCCGCCGGCACTGGCTGCGCACGTTTGCCACGTGGCCGCCGATGACCGCAGCCGTGCCGAGCCGTTGCGCACCGTGACCGACCCATTTGCCACGGCGGTCTCCACGCCGTTGAGGTTGTAGATGTCGGCCACCTGCTTGTAGTCGGCCGAGACGTTCTGGAACGCCACCAGTGGCAGGAAGCCCACGCCCGATACCGGCTTGACACCGGCAGCCAGTACGCCGCCGCCAGTCAGCGTGAACTGCGCGCCGTTCTCGTCGCTGGCGTAGGTGCAGCCGCCCTGCGAAACGAGCTGGCCAGTCATCACGGTGTTCGCCGCGCGCTGCTTGCTGGCGTCGATCGTCACCGTGTACTTGAGCGTGGCCGGATCGATGCGTACCGACAGTTCCTCGCCATTGGTGTTGCCGCCCTTCCAGGTGGTGGCCACCGACGGCATGTTCAGGCACGACTGCACGATGCCCGACGCCCCTTCGCAGGTGTAGTTCACGGCCGCATCGGCGCTGCCCGTGCCCTTGTACTTGGGCCACGACGGATACTGGCAAAGCGGTCGCGTGCGGCCATAGGTGCCGGCATTGGTATCCATCACTTCGCGGGTACCCGGTGCCACGCCCATTTCCACCCAGTTTTCAAGCGCGGTCAGCGAATTCCATGCCGGCAGGAAGCTGCCGGTGCCATGGCCCATGCCCGGCACCGTGTAGAAGCGGATGCCCTGGTCCACCGCCGTCTGCCCGACGCTGCCGATGACGGCCTTGTACCAGGCGATGGTGGAATTCGGGCTGATCACCTCGTCGGCCAGGCCGTGCAGCATGATCAGGCGGCCGCCCCTGGAGAGGAATCCCGACAGGTCCGGGTTCGTGGCATCGGTCAGCGCCGAGACGGCCTGCACGCGCGACGTCCAGCTACCCGGGCTTGCCGGATCGAACGTCAGCGCGTCGAACGTGGCGTTGCGCGTGACGAAGAACTTCACCCACTGGTCGCCGGTGACGTACATGTTGGCGTCCGCCGTGGTAGCCGGGTTGCCGGGCACCGCACGGGTGCCGAGATCGCGCGTGGTGAACGGTCCTGCCACCAGCGCGCCTTCCAGCAGGTTGTACCCGCCCGCGACGGTCACGCCGTTGGCCAGCGGATAGCTGAGCTGCAGCGGCTGTTCGATGGCCTTGACCGTGGCGATCTGTGCATCGGACAGACAGGTGTCGCCGGTGTCGGCGCCGCCCACGCAGCGCAGGCTGGCCAATACCTGCATGCCGCCCACGCGGCAGCCCTCGACATTGCTCACCACCTTGTCGGCCACGCCGTCGAGCGTGTCGCACGCGTCCATGGCGGCCTTCTGCACCATCAGCGTCTTGTTGATGTTGAGCCAGCCGGCCCCGCCGTTCAGGTACAGCGCGCGACCCACCGCCACGTTCGACAGCCGTGTGCCCGTGTAGTTGAGCGCGGGCTCGTTGGCGATCACACCGTTGTAGTCGGCTGGCCAGCGCTGGATATAGCTCAGTGCGTCGCGGCCACCCGTGGACGTGCCCAGGAAGTACGTCCGCGTGGGCGCCTTGCCGTAACGCTGCGTGATCAGCGCGATGGCCACGTCATGGGTCTTCTTGAGCGTGTCACCGCCGTAGTTGGCCAGCGCCTCGTCGTTGGTGGCAAAGCGGCCATCGGTGATGCTGGTGCTCTGGTGGCCCGAATCGTCGCCCCAGGTGGCATAGCCGCGCGACAGCGGCGCGGGATCGTCGGGCAGCGCAAAGCGTACCGTCTCGGTGCCGTCGATCAGCGTGCCGTCAAAGCCGCCGCCGCCGAACTGGATGCCCTTGCCGTTCCATTGCGTGGGCAGGTTGACCGCGAAATTGATGCTCGACGCCGAGGCGTCGACCGGCGCAATGGCGCCGCGCACCTGGCAGTACTCGCCCAGCGTATTGCCGGTGGCGTTCGCCGTGATCAGCGTGGCCTTGGTCACGCTGGCGCCGCCCGTCGGCAACATCAGGTTCGATGCGGCCAGCGTCGTGCCGGCCAGTGCGTTACACGCGTCGAGCGCGCTGAGCGCCGGCGCGGCGGGCGTATCGCCCGTATTGCCACCCGGCCCTGCGCCGCCTGCGCCAGTCGTGGCGGGCGCGTCATCACCGCCGCCGCAGGCCGTCACCAGCAATGCCGCAGACAAGGCGGCGGCCAGCCGCCACGCATGGCGGCGGGTCTTCAGTCCCGTAGTCATCTTCGTCTCCTCCAGTGCAGCCGGTACTTGTGCCGGCATGCTGGTGCGAGACGGTATCACCGGGGTGATGCCACGTAAAATATATGTCTATATAGCAATCCATATGCAATACATATGGATAAGCAGGGTCTGTCAGCGTGGCAGACCGACGTAGTTTTCGGCCAGCGACCGGCAAGCGGCCTCCGAGCTGACCAGATAGTCGAGCTCCGCCTGCTGGATGCGGTGCGCGAAGGCGTCGGCATCGGGAAAGCGATGCAGCAGCGAGGTCATCCACCACGAGAACCGCTCGGCCTTCCAGACCCGGCTCAGGCATCGCGCCGAGTACAGGTCCAGCTCCTGCGAATCGCCGTGCCGATAGTGGGCGATGAAGCCGTCGGCCAGGTACAGCACGTCGCTGGCCGCCAGGTTCAGCCCCTTGGCGCCGGTGGGCGGCACAATGTGCGCGGCATCGCCGGCCAGGAACAGGCTGCCGAAGCGCATCGGCTCGCAGACAAAGCTGCGCAGCGGCGCGATGCTCTTTTCGATGCTGGGTCCCGTGACCAGCGCTTCGGCTGCTTCCGCATCGAGCCGGCTGCGCAGTTCGTCCCAGAAGCGGTCATCGCTCCAGCCTTCCGCCTTCTCGGCCGACGGCACCTGCACGTAGTAGCGGCTGCGCGTCTTCGAACGCATGCTGCACAGCGCGAAGCCGCGTGGATGGCTGGCGTAGATCAGTTCGTCGGCCACCGGCGGGGTCTCGGACAAGATGCCGAGCCAGCCGAACGGATACACCCGCTCAAAAATCTGCTTCGACGCATCGGGCACGCTGGCGCGGCTGACGCCATGAAATCCGTCGCAGCCCGCGATGAAATCGCAAGACACTTCGTGCTCGATGCCGTCCTTGCGATAGCACACGCGCGGCCGGCGGCCATCGAAGTCGTGCAGCGACACGTCCTGGGCCTCGTAGACCGACGGCATGCCGGCTTCCTGGCGCGCCGCCATCAGATCGCGCGTGACTTCGGTCTGGCCATACACGGTGACGTCGCGCCCGATCAGCGCGTGGAAGTCGATGCGGTGGCGCACGCCGCCGAACGACAGTTCGATGCCGCGATGTACCAACCCCTCGGCGCGCAGGCGGGCATCCACGCCGGCTCGCGCGAGCGCGTCCACTGTCACGCATTCCAGAATGCCCGCACGGATGCGGCTCAGTACGTGTTCCGGGCTGCGCTGCTCGATGACGATATTGTCGATGCCAGCCACGGTCAGCAGTTGTCCCAGCAACAGCCCAGCTGGGCCGGCGCCAACAATGGCAACGCGGGTGGAATGGGCATGCGGGGTGCCTTTGGGGGCCACGGACTGTCTCCTGGTTTAATGTCGTTATCTGGTTCAACACCCCGTCCATGCGACGCGAGAGGGATCGGGTTCGCTGCCCGCCCTCTCCCGCCAGTTCCGTTACTGCTTGCCTGCGTCGATCTCGGCGAAGATTTCCCCGGCCATGTGGAATGCCGAGTTGGCAGCCGGCACGCCGCAGTAAATCGCGGTCTGCAGTAGCAGCTCCTTGAGCTCTTCACGCGTCACGCCGTTGTTGGCGGCCGCGCGCAGATGCAGCTTCAACTCCTCGGAACGATTGAGCGCCACCATCATCGCGATGGTGACCAGGCTGCGCGTATGGCGCGGCAACCCCTCGCGCGTCCAGATCTCGCCCCATGCGTAGCGTGTGATCAGGTTCTGGAATTCCTCGTTCAACGGCGTGAGCTTCTGCAGCGACCGGTCAACGTGCGTGCTGCCCAGCACCGCGCGGCGCACCGAGAGGCCCGCCTCGTAGCGTGCGTGGTCGTCGGTCACCGGCAGCCTGCCGTGGATGAAGTCCAGCAGCGCAGCGGTGAAACGCCCCGGCTGCTCGCGGTTGGACAGATGTGCGGCAGACAATTCCACATACCGGGCGTCCGGAATGGCGTCGGCCAGCGCACGGCCCTCGGCGGCAGTGGTGGAGGGATCGTCGCTGCCGGCGATGACCAGCACGGGCACCTCGATCGTCGTCACCGCCTGGCGCAGGTCGGCGTCGCGCAGCGCCGTGCAGCCGAGCGCATAGCCACGCGGGTCCAGCCGCTGCAGCACATCGCGCAGGTCGTCAAGCGCGCTGCCCGCCGTATTGCGAAAACCCTCGGTAAACCAGCGGCCCAGCGACGCATCCACCAGCGGTGCCATGCCGTCGCGCAGCACGCCGTCGATGCGCGCGCTCCACGAATCGGCCGTGCCGATCTTCGGCGCGGTGTTCGCGACAACTACCTTCGAAAAGCGCGCCGGCGCATTGACGGCCAGCCACTGGCCGATCAGCCCGCCAATCGACAGGCCGCAGAACACGGCCTGTTCCACGTTCAGTGCATCGAGGATAGCCAGCACGTCGCCGCCGAGCACATCGACCGTGGTCTCCGATGCCTCGGTCGTGGAGCGGCCGTGACCGCGCATGTCGTGTCGCACCACACGAAAACGGCCGGTCAGCGCTTCGGCCTGCGGCTTCCACATCGTGTGATCGGTACCCATCGAGTTCGAGAAGATGATGACGGGCGCGGTGTCAGGGCCGTCGACGGTGTAGAACAGCCGGGCCCCGGCGTGATCGAGGTAAGGCAAGGTGGTCTCCTGTCAGGCGTTGGATCGTTGCGCGCGCATGTCGCGCCAGGCCGCGACGGCGGCATCGGTGAAGCTGGTGGATTGGCCCGCGTAGCGCGTGGGATCGGCAAGCCGGTCGAGCGCGGCATCGTCAAGCAGCCCCTGGTGCGACGGATCTTCGGCCAGTGTGCGCGCCAGGGCGTCGCGCAAGGTCGTGCCATCGGCCACGGCGCGGCGTGACGCCTGCTCGACCAGGTGATGTGCCGGCAGCCGGCCGATGTGCCGGCCCAGTTCGAGCATGGCGGCCTCGCCGAGGATCAGGCCGTGCGTGATGTCGATATTCGCCCGCATGCGCGCGGCGTCGACCTGCAACCCGGCCGCGACTTCACCCATCTGGCGCAGCGCGCCGGCCGCCAGCGCGACGATCTGCGGCAGCGTGTCCCATTCGGCCTGCCAGCCGCCGAGCGCACGCTCGTGTTCCTGCGTCATGCCGGCCAGCATCGTGGCCACCAGCGGCGGCACGCGCACGGCCGCGGCCAGAACCGCCGCACAGCCCACGGGATTGCGCTTGTGCGGCATCGTGCTGGAGCCGCCCCGGCCAGCTCCCGCAGGTTCCGATACCTCTGCCACTTCGGTCTGCGTCAGCAGCGAGATATCGCGCGCCATCTTGCCCAGTGTGCCGGTCAGCATGCCTAGCGTGGTGGCCACCTCTACCAGCCGGTCGCGCTGCGCATGCCAGGCCAACACCGGCACGTCCAACTGCAAGGCTCGCGCGAAATGCAGCGCCACCGCCGGCGCGTCGTCACCAAGGCTGGCCAGCGTGCCCGCCGCGCCGCCGAACTGCAGCACCACGAGCTGGGAACGTGCTGTATCCAGCCGCGCCACGTCACGGCGCAGCGCATCGAGCCAGCCCGCTGCCTTCAGCCCGAACGTGGTGGGCAGCGCGTGCTGCAGCCAGGTGCGCGCCACCATCGGCGTGGTGCGATGCTTGGCAGCCAGCACGGCGCACGCATCGCCCGCCGCCATCAGGCCGGCGTCGATCTCCTGCAAGGCGTCGCGCAGTTGCAGCACCAGTGCGGTGTCGATGATGTCCTGGCTCGTGGCGCCCCAGTGCACGTAGCGGCCCGCTTCGGCGTCGCGCGCCGTCACGGCGGCCGTCAACTGCTTGACGAACGGAATCGCCAGGTTGCCGGCGGCAACCGCATCCTGCGCCAGCGCGTCCAGGTCGATGGCATCAATTGCGCAGACCTGCTCGATGATGATGGCGGCTGACTCGGGAATGACGCCGCACTGCGCTTCGGCGCGCGCGAGCGCGGCTTCCACGGCCAGCATGCGGCGCACCGTGCCGGCATCGGAAAGGATGTCCAGGACGGGAGGGCTGCCGAACATCGGGTCGGTCAGGCGGGAAAACGTTGGCATGGTCGGTTGGGGGCGAACCGCTTGGCTTGCCTTGATGGCATGCGCCGATTGTGATGCAAAACGCGGCGCCGGTGTGAGCCGGCGCCGCGCGGGGGGCATGGCGTTCAGATGTCGAAGAACACGGTTTCGTCTGGGCCCTGCAGCACCACGTCCCAGCGGTACCGGCCTGGCCCGTCCGGCTGGGCCACCAGCGTGGCGCGACGTTCCGCCGGCACGCATGCCAGCACGGCATCGGTGCCGTTCGCGGCCGCTTCGTCAGGAAAGTACATGCGCGTGGCCACATGCTTGACCAGTCCGCGCGTGAACACCGACACCATGATGTGCGGGGCCTGCGGGCGGCCATCGCCATCAGGCACCACGCCTGGCTTGACCGTGGTGAAACGGAACGAGCCATCGGCCTCTGTGGGCACGCGGCCAAAGCCGGTAAAGCCCGGTACCAGCGCCAGTTCGCGCTTGTCCTCGGGATGGCGATAGCGACCGGCCGGATTGGCCTGCCAGATTTCGACCATGCCATCGGGCACGGGCTCGCCGCGTCCGTCGATGACGCGGCCTTCGATCACGATGCGTTGCGCGGCCAGGTCCGGCGCATCGGCGGTCAGGTCAGCGCAGTTCAGCGCGGTCAGGCCGATATGCAGGTAGGGACCCACGGTCTGGGATGCGGTGACGTACAGCATGGCTTACTCCATGGGCGTGGCATCGCGGCCGCGCAGCACGATATCGAAACGGTAGCCCAGTGCGTACTCGGGCGCCGTGGTTTCCCAGTCGAACGTGGCGATCAGGCGATTGCGCGCCTTTTCGTCCGGCACGCACTGGAAGATCGGGTCGTATGCCAGCAGCGGATCGCCGGGGAAGTACATCTGCGTCACCAGCCGAGTGGCGTAGGCATTGCCGAACAGCGAGAAATGGATGTGCTGGGGCCGCCAGGCGTTGTGGTGGTTGCGCCAGGGGTAGGCCCCGGGCTTGATGGTCTTGAACTGGTAGTGGCCGTTGGCATCGGTGATGGTGCGGCCTTCGCCCGAGAAATGCGGATCGAGCGGGGCGTCGTGCTGGTCGCGTTTGTGCGTGTAGCGGCCGGCGGCGTTGGCCTGCCAGACCTCGATCAGCGCGTTGGGCACCGGCCGGCCGTTCTCGTCGAGCACGCGGCCCGTGACCAGCATGCGCTCGCCAATCGGCTCGCCGCCGTTGCCCACGGTCAGGTCGTTGTCGCCATCGCGGACGAATTCGGGGCCGAATGTCGGGCCGGTGACTTCGGACAGCGATTGCGGCAACACGACCAGCGGCTGGGCCGGCGACCGCAGTTGGGTCGAGGCGTACGGGTCGAAGCGGTATTCGGGCTGGGTATTCCAATACGGGCGGCGATATTGCGCCGGGCGATCAGAGCGTGGGGGCATCGCTCGGTCTCCGTTGTGATGGGGTGGCATCGACTTTAAGCAGTGCCAGAAGTCATGTAAATTGAGTTCTGGCGTAATTATTATGAATTTTTGTTATGCAAGTGAAGCGCGCGCCCCGCCCTGCCCCAACATCCACCACCGTCTCCACCGAGGCATTCCGCAGCCGCATCCGGCTGCGCCACCTGCACTGCTTCGTGGCCGTGGCCCAGGCCCAGCATCTGGGGCGGGCCGGCGAGCAGCTCGGGCTGACCCAGCCGGCGGTGTCGAAGA
Organism: Cupriavidus pauculus; assembly: GCF_022179805.1. GTDB lineage: Bacteria > Pseudomonadota > Gammaproteobacteria > Burkholderiales > Burkholderiaceae > Cupriavidus > Cupriavidus pauculus_E. The sequence goes on from NZ_BPUO01000012.1 coordinate 27,515, forward strand.
CGCTGACCGAGCTGGAGGAACTGACCGGTACGCGGCTGCTGATCCGGCAGCGCGCCGGCACCGGACTGACCTCGGCCGGGATGCGGTTCCTGCGGCATGCGCTGCGTGTACTGGAGGATATCGACGCCGCCGCCGACAGCATGGCCGGCGCCGACGCCCCGCGTCACGAGCGCATTCGCGTGGGCACGCTACCCAGCATCGTGCCGGCGTTGCTGCTCGATGCCGTGAGCCGGTTCCGCGCCATCCATCCGGACGTGGGGCTGGCCGTGCAGAGCGGCATGAACCGTACGCTGATCGACCTGCTCAAGGCCGATGTGCTCGACGTCGTGATCGGCCGCATGGACGACCCTGCCGCCATGGAGGGGCTGTGGTTCGAATCCCTGGCGGCCGAACCGCTGGTGCTGGCCGTACGCGCCGGTCATCCGCTGGCATCGCAGGCCCGCCCGGCGATGCGCGACGTGCTGGCATGGCCGATGGTGGTGCCTGCGCTGGGATCGATCCCCCGGCACAGCACCGAAAGCCTGCTGGCGCGCCACGGCTTCACGCTGCCGGACGGCTGCCTGGAAACCGCCGATGCCTACCTGGGCCGGCTGCTCACGCAGCGGGGCGACAACGTGTGGGCCGCGCCGCTGTCCGCCACGCGGCAGGCGGTGGAGGCCGGCGAGATGGTGGTGCTGCCCATCGACACGCACGGCACCGAGGAGCCGATCGGCTTGCTGCGCCGCAGCGACCGTACGCTCGAACCGATGGCCGAAGCGTTCGCGGAGGTCATCCGCCGCACCGCCGCCGAGCGGCACGGCTGACGCGCCACGCATTTATTGCCCTGCAAACCCAACTTCGCGCCGCTATGGCGAAAACGCCATTACGTGCTACCGTTGCGCAGAACGGTACGACACGCCGCGGCGCACACCTTTGGAACCCCAACCCGCAACGGACAACCTCTTTTTCATCGGCTTCATGGGCGCCGGCAAGACGACGATCGGGCGAACCGTCGCGCGTCAGCTTGGCCGTCCGTTCTTCGACACCGACCATGAAATCGAGTCGCGCTGCGGGGTGCGCATCACCACCATCTTCGAACTGGAAGGCGAGGAAGGCTTCCGCCAGCGCGAAACGCGCATGCTCGACGAGCTGACGCAACGCAGCGGCATCGTGCTGGCTACCGGCGGCGGCATCGTCATGCGCCCCGAGAACCGCGAAATGCTGCACTCGCGTGGCCACGTGATCTACCTCGATGCCACGCTGCCCGAACTGTGGCGCCGCGTGCGGCGCAACCGCAACCGCCCGCTGCTACAGGTGGACAACCCCCGCGCCCGGCTGGAAGCGCTGTTCTGCGAGCGCGATCCGCTCTATCGCGAGATTGCCCACCTGATCATGCCCGCGCACGCCGGCACGGTGGTGCAGGCGGCGGCCAACGTGCTGGCCCAGCTTGGGCTGGCCGCACTGCTCTCCGCTGAAGACCCCGAAGCCCAGGACCCCGCCACGCACGATTGAGCGCGTGGCTGACAGGGCGGTCCGGCATAGGCCGACAGCGCCACGCTGGCGCCCATGGCAAGGTGGGCATACCGTTGAACTTAGTGCCGCGCGCGCGGCTCTGACGGTGACACCCCACCCAGGAGGTTCCTCATGCGGCTGCAAGGCAAGACGGCACTGGTCACGGGCGGCGCGGGCGGCATAGGCCGTGCCATTGCGCTGCGGCTGGCCCAGGAGGGCGCCGATATCGTTGTTGCGGTGCACCGGCACGATGCCGAGGCCGACGACACCGCCAATGGCGTGCGCGCCGCCGGCCGGCGCGCGTTCGTGGTGGCCGGCGATATCGGCAACGTGGCGCAGGCGCGGGACATCGTCGACCAGGCCGTGGCGGCCATTGCGGCGGTAACACCCGGCGGCAGTCTGGACATTCTGGTCAACAATGCCGGCGTCGAGGTACGGGCGCCGTTTCAGGACGTGACAGAGGCCGACTACGACCGCGTGCTCGATACCAACCTCAAGGGCCCGTTCTTCCTGACCCAGCAGTTCGTGAAGCATCGCCTGGCGCGCAAGCTGGGCGGCAAGGTGATCAACATCAGCTCGGTGCACGAGGACCTGCCGTTCCCGCATTTCACCAGCTACTGCGCCAGCAAGGGCGGCCTGCGCATGATGATGCGCAACCTGGCCATCGAACTGGCACCGGCCGGCATCACGGTCAACAACATCGCACCAGGTGCGATCCAGACACCGATCAACCGCAACCTGATGGCCGATCGCGCGGGACTGCAGGCGCTGTTGACCAATATCCCGCTGGGGCGCCTGGGACAGCCCGAGGAAGTGGCCGGTCTGGTGGCCTACCTGGCCAGCACCGATGCGGACTACATCACCGGCGCCACGCTCGTCATCGACGGCGGCCTGCTCTGGAACTATGCGGAACAGTAACCCTCCCCCGGCCGGGAGCGCGCCGCACGTGCCCCCGGAAACCCTGCCCGCCAACGCCGACGCCGAACCGCATCCGGCCGCGCCGGAGCATGCGCGCAGCCGGCCCGCGGCGGCGCCGTCGCATTGCCACGGGCACGCGCCGGCCGTCACGCATCTACCCACCCCGGGGCCGTGCACGCTGCCTGGCTGCGCGGCGGCCGACGCCGTGTCGCCGGCGGAGCGGTATGCCGAGCTGTTCATCGACGTGCAGGCTAGCGGCATGTTCGCGGACAGCAAGACGTTTCCCGACTGCATTCCGCGCGATGCCCCCGAGGCCATCCTGGCGCGTTACCGCACGCAGCGCGATGCGGCCGGCTTTTCGCTGGAGGAATTCGTCCGCACCCACTTTGCACGCGAGGTGGTGCCCGACGATCACTACGAATCCAATCCGGACAACTCGCTGCGCGAGCACATCGACGGCCTGTGGCCCGTGCTGACGCGCGAGCCCGCCGAGCATCCGCCGATGTGTTCGCTGCTGCCGCTGCCCCAGCCCTACGTGGTACCGGGCGGGCGCTTTCGCGAACTGTATTACTGGGACTCGTATTTCACGATGCTGGGCCTGTCCGCCAGCGGCCGGCACGACCTGCTGCGCGCGATGGCCGACAATTTCGCCTATCTGATCGATACCTACGGGCTGGTGCCAAACGGCACAAGGTCCTACTACCTGAGCCGTTCGCAGCCGCCAGTGTTCGCGCTGATGACCGACCTGTTCGAGGACCAGGGCGTCGACGCAGCCGTGCGCTACCTGCCGCAACTGGCGCGCGAACATGCCTTCTGGATGGACGGCGCGGACCACCTGGCGCCGGGCCACGCCTACCGGCGGCTCGTGCGCCTGCCAGGCGGTGCATTGCTCAACCGCTACTGGGACGACCGTGCGCATCCGCGCGAGGAAGCCTACCTGGAAGACGTGGCCACGGCCCGGCGCGCTGCCCGCCCCGCGCACCTGGTGTTCCGCGACCTGCGCGCGGCGGCCGAGTCGGGCTGGGACTTCAGCTCGCGCTGGTGCGAGCCCGACCTCGTCGACGGACAGGCGTCCTGCGACCTGGCCACCATCCGCACCACGGCCATCCTGCCGATCGACCTGAACGCGCTGCTCTGGCACACCGAATGCCGCCTGTCGGAACTGTCCGCCCGCGCGGGCGATGACGAGGGCGCCGCGCGCTATCGGGACGCGGCGCAACGCCGGCACCAGGCCATGGCGTCGATCATGTGGGACGACGGCGCGGGCATCTTCGTCGATTTCGATTGGCACCGGGGGACCCAACGCCCCTACCTCAGCGCAGCCGCGCTGATGCCGCTGTTCCTGGGCCTGGCCACACCGGAGCAGGCCGCGCGGGTGGCCGACGCGGCAGCGGCCAGGCTGATGGCCGAGGGCGGACTGGCCACCACCGAGATCGATTCGGGCGAGCAATGGGATCGGCCCAACGGCTGGGCGCCGCTGCAATGGATCGGCATCATGGGCCTGCGCCGCTATGGCTTCGACCCGCTGGCCGACGACGTCGCGCATCGGTGGCTGCGGACCGTGGCCAGCCTCTACGCGTCGGAATACAAGCTCGTCGAGAAATACCGGCTGCAGCGGCGGCGCACGGGCAGCGCGGAAGGCGGCGGCGGAGGCGAGTATCCGCTTCAGGACGGGTTCGGATGGACCAACGGTGTGGTCAGCGCGCTACTGACCATGTATCCCGGCCACCCCGCGCAGCAATGCAAGGCCGGAGACCCCGCATCCGCCGATTGACGACCTGCGGCCATGGCATGTTGCGGCGTGGCAAGGGCTGGCGAGCCCTGAAATGTCGCGCATTCGGAATTTCGTTCTTTTGTTCAGAATTTCACGCTGCACTGCACCCAATCACCGCGATTGTTCCGCCAACGCCAATAACTCATGTGAGTTATTGGCGTTGCAGGCAGGCAACGTCACACTTGCCGCAGGGTCATTCGACACGACCCCAAACGACTTGGCAACTCTTACTACCCCGACGATCCCGCGCGTCGGGGTATTTCTTTTTGTCGTTGCTTTTTTTGCCGTTGCTTTTTCGCTCCAGCGGGATTGCCCTGGATCAACGCCCCGCGCCCCGTAACATTCGGACAAGAATTTCGGGTCTTCCCCGGTGCAGGATGGCGCCTCGTTCATCCACTGACGGAGGTCCATCATGAAGCATCCCGACAAGCCTTCCACCGCGAAGCAGGGCGACAGCGCCACCGACAACAAGGCAGGCGGCAAGTCTCGCCCGGCGCGCTCACGCAAACCCGCCCGCAAACAGTCGTTTGCCGCATTCCTCAGATCGATTCCGCCCGGCGATGCGTTCGACGAGCAGGACTTCGCACGGATTCAATGAGAGGGGGAACACGGCGATGTATCTGGTCGATACCAATGTCATCAGCGAAAGCCGCAAGGGGCGCCGCGCCGACGCCGGCGTGCAGGACTTCTTCGAGGATGCCGAGATCGAAGGGCGCGCCCTGTTCCTGTCGGTGGTCACGATGGGAGAACTACGTCGCGGCGTGGAGCTGAAGCGCTTTCGCGGCGACAAGCAGCAGTGCCAGGTGCTGGACGACTGGCTCCTGGCCGTGCAGCGCCGCTACGCGCACAAGATCCTCGGTGTCGACCAGCGCATCATTGAACTCTGGGGGCACCTGCGCGTGCCGTATCCGGAGAACGCGCTGGACAAGATGATTGCCGCGACGGCCCTGGTACACGGACTGACCGTGGTCACGCGCAACGTGCGCGACTTCGCCCACACCGGAGTACGCACGGTCGATCCGTTCGACGGGGAGCCGCGCGAATGCGGCCCGCCGGCGGCGTCGATGAAGATGGCGATCAGCTTGCGCTGATGCCCTTGGCCTTGACGATCGCGCTCCAGCGGTCGTAGTCCTTGTTGAGCCGCGCCTGCATCTGCTTGCCGTCCTGGAACGATGCAATCGCGCCCGCGCTGACCAGCTTCTGCTGCAGCTCCTTGTCCTTGCCGATGATGTCGCGCGTTTCGGTCGCGATGCGGTCGACAATGGGCTGCGGTGTGTCGAGCGGCGCGATCAGGCCGCCCCACGAGTCGAAGTCGAAGCCCGGGAAACCCTGTTCCGACACGGTCTTCACACCCGACAGCAGCACCTTGGCATTGGGCGAGCTGAGCGCAATGGCCTTGAGCTTGCCGGCGCGGATATGCGGCAGTGCCGCCACCACATCGGCAAACATGATGCCGACCTGGCCACCCAGCAAATCCGCCACCGCCGGCGCGCTGCCACGGTAGGGCACGTGCAGCATGTCGAAGCCGCCCAGGTCCTTGAGCTGTTCCATGGCCAGGTGGCCAAAGCTGCCGGTGCCCGAACTGGTGTAGCTCTGCGGCGTCTTGCTGGCCTTGGCAAAGCGGATCAGGTCAGGCAGCGTCTCGACGCCAGGTACCACTGCGGGGTTGATGACGATGGCCATCGGCAACACGTAGACCGTGGCCACGGACAGGAAGTCCTTCTTCACGTCGTAGGCATTGGTCTTGTACATCAGCGGCGCCAGCAGCGCGGGCATGCCGAACATCGACAGGTTGTAGCCATCGGCCGGGCTGCGGATGAATGCCGCGGTGCCGATCGAACCCGACGCGCCGGGCTTGTTCTCGATGATGACCTGCTGTCCCAGGCGTTCCGACAGCTTCTGCGCCACGATGCGCGCGGCGGTATCGGTGGGGCCACCGGCCGGAAATGCCACGACCATCTTGATGAACTTGTCGGGCCAGCCGGTCTTGGCCAGCACCGACGGCATCACGGCGGCCAGCGACGCGGCGGCGCCTGCTTTCAGTACATGGCGGCGGGTCAGCAACAGCTTGGTCATTGTCTTGTCTCCTGTAGATCGATGGTTCGGGGTGTCAGATCACGCCTCGGGAATGCAGGTCGGCGATGGCGTTGTCGTCGAGCTTCAGCATTTCCTTGAACACTTCGTGCGTGTGCTGGCCCATGTGAGGCGGCGGCATGCGCACGGGCAGGCGTTGGCCGTCGAGCGCATAGGGTGGCGCGAGCACGGCCTGGGCGCCGGCTTCGCTGTCTTCAAATCGATGCAGCAGCCCGGCCTGCGCCGTGCGCTCGGATTGCAGGGCATCCAGCATGCCCAGCACTTCCCCGCACGGAATCTGCGCGGCGGTCAGGCGCTGCAGCAGGTCGGCCCGGGTAAAGCGCGCCAGCCGCTCGCGCACTGCCGCGAGCAGGATGTCGCGATGTGCCGAGCGCGCAGTGTTGGTCGCGAAACGTTCGTCGTCGGCCCACTCGGGACAACCAATCACCTCGCGGCAGAACCGCTGGAACTGGCCGTTGTTGCCGACGGTGATCACCAGCGGGCCATCGGCGGCTTCGAAGACGCCATAGGGCACGATGGACGGATGCGCATTGCCGAACTTTGGCGGATCGCCGGCCTTGAGCAGCGCCTCCATGCCGTAGTAGGACGTGATCATCAGCCCGCAGTCGTACAGCGCCATCTGCACGTGCCGGCCACGGCCGGTGCTGTGGCGCGCGTACAGCGCGGCAAGAATGCCCTGCGCGGCGTACATGCCCGTGAACATGTCCACGGCGGCCACGCCAAACTTCAGCGGGCCCTGCCCTGCTTCGCCGTTGGTAGCCATCACGCCCGACTCGCCCTGCACCACGAGGTCGTAACCGGGGCGCTCGGCTTCAGGCGTGAAGCGCGCGTAGCCGGAAATCGAGCAGTACACGAGGCGCGGATTGAGCTGGCTCAGTTGTTCGTAGCCCAGGCCGAGTTTTTCGGCGCCGCCCACCTTGAAGTTCTGCACCACCACGTCGCATTGCGCGGCCAGTTGCCGGGCCAGCGCCAGACCCGCCTCGCTCTGCAGGTCCAGCGTGACCGACCGCTTGTTGCGATTGGCGCTATTGAAATAGGAGGTGTTGCGGGTGCCGATGCGCACGCCCCAGTCGCGGGTGTCGTCGCCGCGAGCCGGGTGTTCCACCTTGATCACGTCGGCGCCCAGGTCGGCCAGCGCCATGGCGCACATCGGTCCTGCCAGCACGCGCGACAAGTCCAGCACCCGCACGCCGGCCAACGGCAGCGGCGGTGCCAAGTTTTCTTGATTCATTGAGATGCGTCTCCCAGGCCCGGATGGATCCTGAAGGGAGATCCGGTTGTCGTTGTCAGTGCAGATTGTCCATATGTTCCAAATGCTTGACAATTGCAACCGGTTTTCAACATATATGACACCTCAAAGTTGACAAAGCTGCCGATGGACCTGAACGCACTGGCACTCCTGGTGGACATCATCGAAGCGGGCAACCTGAGCCGGGCGGCCAGCCAGCTCGGCATGAGCCGCGCCAACGTGAGCAAGCGGCTCAACCACTTCGAGCGCCAGCTAGGCGCCGAACTGCTCAGGCGCAGCACCCGGCAATTGGAGCCGACCGAACTGGGCTGGCAGCTCTACGCGCATGGGCGGACGATCCGCCATGAGCTGATGGCGGCGCAGGAATCGGTGCAGAGCCTGGGCAAGCGGCTGGGCGGCACGGTGCGCCTGAGCGTGCCGGGCGGGTTCGGCCAGCACACGATGTCCGCGTGGTTCATCGAGTTCATGGCGCTGTATCCGGCCATCACGCTCAATGTCATCTTCGACAACGACATAGAGGATCTGATCAAGGGGGCGGTGGACTTTTCCGTGCGCGTGATGACCGAGGCACCCACCAACGCCGTGGCTCATAGCCTGGGCGACGTGGAATACGTGGCATGCGCCACGCCCGAACTGGTGCGCGAGTTCGGCATGCCGCGCACGCTCGACCAGTTCCGCGACCTGCCGCTGATCACATCGGAGCTGACCGGCCAGAAGCTTCACGCCGTGGGCAGCGACGGTGCGGCACGCGGTACGCCTCATATCCGGCCCCGCCTGATGTCGGCGAACTTCTTCTTCCTGCGCGACGCCATCCTCAAGGGCCTGGGCGTGGGTCTGGTGCCGCGCTACATGGTCGATCGCGACCTCGCGGCCGGCACGCTGCTGCAATTGCCGCTGCCACCGCAGGACTTGGCCTTCCTGCGCACCACGATGTACTTGCTGTACATGCCGTCCCGCTACCAGACACGCGCGGTCACGACGCTGATTGGCTTTCTGCGGGACAAGGCAACGGAGGCCCAAGGCCGGTCGGAACGATAGCCACGGACATCCCGAGTCACTTTCCGGCCGGGTATCGCGCCTTCGCACCGTGCCGCAGAGCCGCTGACCGTACAGACAATGGCGAACGCGCGGCTAAACTTATGGCTTTACCGCCCCGGCCTTCGCCCCGAACCACGATCCATGCAATCCCCGACTTCCGCCGTATCTGCTTGCCCGCCCCTGGTCGACTTCCGTGCCGAGCCAACGCCGGCCCACGACAATCCCCGGCCGGACCGCCTGGTCAGCGGCAATCCCGACCGCACCACGTGGACACACTACAGCGCGGCGCAAGGCGACTTCGACTGCGGCATCTGGGCCTGCGAGCCCGGCGCGTGGCGCATTGCGTTTCCGGCGGGCAAGGAGGAGTTTTTCTCGGTCATCAGCGGACGGCTCCGCATCACAAGCCATTCGGGTGATGCACGTGAATTCGGCCCGGGCGACGCCTGCGTGATCCCTGCAGGGTTCGAAGGCGTATTCGAGGTCATTGAAGCCGTACGCAAGCACTTCGTCGTGATCGATCGCAGCGCGGGCTGAGCGGCCCGCAGGAGACCCTGCCATGTCCAGATGCCTCGTCCTTCTGACCGCTACCGCCTCGGCACTCTGCATGGTCGCGCCAGTGCAATCAGCGCGAGCGGCCTCATCGGCCCAGGCTGCCGCCTCGCCGAGCTTCGACTGCAAGAAGGCCGACGGCCAGATCGAGCAACTGGTCTGCAAGGACACCACGCTGGCGCGGCTGGACCGCGAGACCACGCGGCTGTACGGGCTGGCGCTCGACGCGCGCTCGCTGCCCACGCCGCAAAAGAAGACGCTGCTGGCCGAGCAGCGTGGCTGGATCAAGGGGCGCAACGACTGCTGGAAGGCCGACGACGCGCGCACCTGCACCGCCAACACCTACCTGCAGCGCATCTACGACCTGCGCCACGCCTACGCGGGCGCCCGCACGCAGGACGATCGCGGCATCAGCCGGGGTCCGTTCAGTATCCGCTGCCCCGGCGTGGACGCGGTCATCGCCGGCACCTTCGTGCAGACCGATCCCGGCTACGCCTACCTGCGCTGGCTGGACCAGCGCGTGGTGCTGCTGCAAACACCGGCTGCCTCGGGCGCGCGTTACGCCGCCACGCTCAAGGACGGCGACGCATTGTTCTGGGACAAGGGCCCAGACGCGCAACTGGTGCTGCCCGGCAAGCCCGAGATGAGCTGCCGCGTGGAGATGACGGCCAACTAGGCCGGCCGACACCGCTTCGCCACCTCAGCCAGGCCACCTCTGCTACGCGGCTTCGCCGCTCCACGCGCGGATGATATCGACCGCGGTTCCCTCGGCATCGCACGCGGCCTGGCCGATCTGGCGCGCCCAATAACGCTCCGATCCGTCTGCCATGCGCCAGGCATGCAGCCGGCGCGTATAGAGCTGAAGATCGTATTCGGCCGTCACTCCAATGGCGCCATGCACCGCGTGGGCCATCGACGTGACCGGCGTAACCGCGTCGCTGGCGTTGAACTTGGCGATGGCCGCATGCATGCGCTGCGGTTGCCACCCGGCCCCGGCAAACGCGATCTGCGCGGCCATGCGAGCGGCTGCCACGTGCTCGGCCATGACGCTGATCTGATGCTGGATCGCCTGAAACTTGCCAATGTGCCGGCCAAACTGCTCGCGGTCATTCGCATATTGCAGCGTCAGATCGAAGACGCGTGACAAGGCGCCAGCCATCTGCGCGGCACGCAGCGCCGCCCCGATCGTGAGCACCGTACCGGCCGGCAGGGCAAAGCCCGCCGCAGGCATGCAGGCAATGCTGACCGTCAGGTCGCCATGCACGCCGGTGGGCGCCACGTTCGCGGCATCGCAATGCACAAGCCAGACGCTGTCGGCCTGCTGTGCCAGGAACCACGTAGCCGTGGCGCCATCGGCCACGTGCGTGCGGGCCTGTCCGTCGAAACTGGCCAGCGCGATGGGGCCGGCGGGAATATCAATGCCGGCGCGATGCAGTAGCGCCCGGGCGAACATCGTCTGGGCCAGTGGCAGCGGCATCGCGTACCGGCCCGCGAGACATAGCATCGGCAGCACGTCGGGCAGCGTCAGGCCGGCATCGGGCAACAGGCTGTCGGCAAAGCCGCTGGCGTCGAGCAGTGTCCATAGCGGCGACGGGTCAGCGCCCGCCTCGATATCGCGCACGGCCGACGGCGTGCAGTGATCGCGCAGCACCGATTCCAACGCATCGGCGTAGATGTTTTCCATGCCATTCATGGCGGCCTCCATTTCAGCGCAATCCCAGTCCGCGCGCGATCATGCCGCGCAGGATCTCTCGCGTACCGCCCCGCAGCGAATAGGTGGGCGAGATCTGGCTCACATAGGCGGCCGTGCGATAGAGGTCGGCATCGGCGGCCAGCGCCGGATCGTCACCCAGGGCCGCCTCGGCCAGTGCGCCAATCGATTGTTCGAGCTCGGTGCCCAGGTCCTTGACCACGGCGGCTTCCACCAGCGGGCTCTCGCCGGCGGCCACCCGGCCGGTCACTGCCAGCGACATGGCGCGCAGCGTGGCCAGCCGCCCCATGATGCGGCCTATCGTGACTGGGTCGCGCTGCCCGGCAGGCAGCCGGCGCAACGCCGCCAGCCATGCGTCCAGCAGCACCACGCTCGAATACAGCCGCTCCGGACCGCTACGCTCGAAGGCCAGTTCCGCGTTGACCTGCTCCCAGCCCGCGCCTTCCTGCCCGACCAGAGCATCGGCGGGCAAGTCCACATCGTCAAAGCTGACTTCGGAGAAATGCGCATCGCCTGCCAGGTCGCGGATCGGCCGCACGGTCACGCCCGGCAGCGACAAGTCGACGATGACTTGCGACAATCCCTTCTGCCGGTCTCCCGCCTCGCCGGATGTGCGAACCAGTGCCAGCATGAAGTGGCAGCGGTCGGCATTGGTCGTCCAGATCTTGCGGCCATTGAGCCGCCATCCGCCGCCCGGCCGCGGCACCGCGCGGGTGGCCACGCTGGCCAGGTCCGAACCCGAGTTGGGTTCGCTCATGCCGATGCAGAAGAATGCCTCGCCGCGACAGATGCGCGGCAGGTAGAACGCGCGCTGGGCATCGCTGCCGTAGCGCAGGATCAGCGGACCGCTCTGCCGGTCTGCGATCCAGTGCGCCGACACCGGCGCGCCGCACGCCAGCAGCTCTTCCACCAGTACGAAGCGTGAGAACGCGTCGAGCCCAGCCCCGCCGTACTGCGCGGGCAGCGTGATGCCGACCCATCCGCGCCGTGCCAGCGCCTGGCTGAAGCTCGCATCAAAACCCATCCACGAGCGCGCCCGCACATCGGGCGGCAGCGCGGGCAAATGCTCGCGCAGAAGGTCCTTCACCTGCCGCCGGAATGCCGCGGCTTCGGCCGGCAACGCGGTCAGTGCGAACGTGCCAAACAGCGAATGCAATGTCGACTCCTTGATGTGACAGAACCTGCCGGTACGTGCCCCAGTACGTACCGGCACATGCCGGCGGCCGGTCAGTCCAGCGTCACGCCGGTGTCCTTGACCACCTTCTGCCAGCGGTCGATTTCCTGGACCAGATACTTGCCGTAGGCGTCGGGGCTCGACCCGCGCGCCTCGGCTCCTTGCGCAGCCAGGCTGGCGCGGACATCGGCCGAGGCCAGCGCCTTGAGCGCCGCCGCGTTGAGCCGGCGCACGATTTCGGGCGACGTCTTGGCGGGCACCATCATCCCCTGCCACGCGCCCACCTCAAACCCCTGCATGCCCGATTCCGCCAGCGTCGGCACGTCGGGCAACTGGGCACTGCGCGCGGCACTGGTCACGGCCAGGGCCTTCATGCGCTTGTCGCGGATAAACGGCAGCGACGAGTTGATGGTGTCGGTCATGAACTGCACTTGCCCGCTGGCCAGGTCGGTCAGCGCCGGGGCACTGCCTTTGTACGGTGCGTGCACGGCATCGAGCCCATTGGCCTGCAGGAACAGGAACGCCGCCAGGTGCGTGACGTTGCCATTGCCGGCGGAACCATAGGTCATCTTGCCGGGGTTGGATTTGAGCCACGTGACGAACTCCGGCACCGTGTTCACCGGCACCTGCGCGTTGACTTCCAGCACCAACGGCACGTTGGCCGTCATCGCCACCGGCACCAGGTCGCGCTTCACGTCATACGGCAGCTTCTTGTACAGCGCCTGGCTCAGTGCAATCGACGACGTGTTGTAGAGCACCGTGTAGCCATCGGCCGGCGCCTTGGCGACGATCTCGTTTCCGATGTTGCCGTTGGCGCCGGGACGGTTGTCCACCAGTACCTGCTGGCCGAGTTCGTCCGACATCTTCCGCGCAATCACGCGCGACACGAGGTCGGTGGGGCCGCCCGGCGGGAACGGCACCACCAGCCGGATCGGCCGGTCGGGGTAGGTGGCGGCCAGCGCCGGGTGCAGCGGCACGGCTGCCGCCAGCGCACAACCCGCAAGCGCCAGCAACCAACCGCGGCGCGACGGAACGTTCAAGCAATGCCTGGCATTTTTGCTCTGGAATGGCATGGTTGTCTCCTCCGGTAAAAACCGTGTGTACGACGCCGGGTGTCTTCAGGCCCCTTCAGTCCTGACGCCCGGCCAGCAGCCGGCGCGCCGTGTACGTCATGACCAGTTCCTGCCGCTGGTTGAACACCTCGATCGAGGAATCCACCACGGCGCGGCCGCTCTTCGATGTCGGGCGGACGCCGGTCACCGTGATGCGCGCGTGGATCGTGTCGCCCACCAGCACGGGACCAAGAATCTTCTGCGTCAGTTCCAGCATGGCCAGGCCGGTGCCCTGGATCATCGTCTGCAGGATGAAGCCCTCGATCAGCGAATACGTCAGCGCCGCCGGCACGGGGCGCCCCTTGATGGCACCCGCCTCATAGCCTTCCTCGATGAAGATGGCCTCCAGCATGCCCGTCACCGAGATGAAGTTGACGAGGTCGGTCTCGGTGACCGTGCGCCGGAAGGTCTCGAAGACCTGGCCTTCGCGAATGTCCTGCCAATAGAAGCCCTGCCCCAGGCGTTGCGGCTGCGTCATGTGTGTCCCCTCTTGTCTCTGGTTTTGCAAAATCGATATCAGCCCAGCGCGGCAATGTCGTCATCACTGAGTCCAACACTGGCCAGCACCTCGTGCGTGTGCTCGCCCAGGCGTGGCGGCACGCTGGCGTGGGCGCGCTCGCCGTCGAAGCGGACAGGCGCGCCGGGAAAGCGCAGCGTGCCCATGTGCGGATCGTCGACCTGATCGAAGAAGCCGGTCGCGCGCAGGTGCGGATCGTCGACGAGTTCATCCAGGTCATTCACGCGTGCCACCGGGATCTGCAACGCTTCGCACAGTTCGATCCATGCGGCGGTACTGCGCTCGCGCACCAGCTCGCCGGTGATCTCGTAGAGCGTTTCGATGTGCCGGGTACGCGCGGCGATGTCGGTGAAGCGCGCGTCAGCGGCCAGGTCGTCACGGCCGGCCGCGCGGAAGAAGTCGCGCCAGTGTGCGTCGGTGTACGGCATCATGCAGACGTAGCCGTCGGCCGTCTGGTACGGGCGGCGCAACGGCGCCAGCACGCGCGGATAGCCGGCGGCGGCGCGCGGCGGCTCGAAATGCTGGCCATACAGATGCTCGACCAGATTGAATGCCACCATCGACTCGAACATCGGCACTTCCACCATGCCGCCCTTTCCGCCGTTGCGCGCGCGTCCGGCCAGCGCTGCGGAAATCGACAGCGCCGCCACCAGCCCGCTGGTCTTGTCCGCGGAAATCGTCGGGAAGTAGCGCACGGTGCCGGTCTGCGCGGCCATCAGCGCGGCATTGCCGCACAGCCCCTGGATGATGTCGTCATAGGCGGGGCGCCCGCCATAGGGTCCATCCTCGGCAAAGCCCAGCAGGCTGACGTACACGAGCTGGGGATGCCGGGCCATCACGCTGGCCGGGTCCAGGTCCAGCTTGCCAAGCTTTTGCGGGCGCATGCTGTGCAGAAAGACATCGGCCGTTCCCAGCAAACGGTGCAGCGCGGCCTGTGCGGCGGGTTGCTTCAGGTTCAGCACCACGCTCTTCTTGCTGCGGTTCACGCCCAGGAAAATCGCCGACATGCCGTCCTCGGTGGCCGGGCCGGTACGGCGCGTGGAATCGCCATCGGGGGTTTCCACCTTGATCACCTCGGCACCCAGGTCGGCCAGCCACTGGCTGGCGTAGGGGCCCATCACAACGGTCGACAGGTCGACGACACGGACACCGAATAGGGGCAGCATCGCTGTGTCTCCTTTGCATTTCATGGTTCTGATGGGGAGACAGCGTAGTCCAGCGCGCCGCTTGCGTCTAATATTAGATTTTTAGGAATTGATATCCATTGCATATCACCATGGACCTGCGCCAGCTCCAGCAGTTTGTCGTGCTTGCCGAAACCGGTAACTTCCACCGCGCCGCCGAACGGTTGCATATGGCCCAGCCGCCGCTCTCCATTTCGATTCGCAAGCTGGAGGAATCGCTCGGGACGCCGCTGTTCGTCCGCACCACGCGCGGCGTCAGGCTGACGCAGGCCGGCGAGGCGGCGCTGAACGATGCTCGGCGCGCGCTGTTCCATGCCGAACAGGCCCGGGCCGCCGCGCAGTCGGCGGCACTTGGCGAACGCGGCGCGCTGCGCATCGGCTTTGTCGGGTCGGCTACCTATGCCCTGCTGCCCCGGCTGATTCCGGCATTTCGCGGCGAACACCCCGGCATCGAACTGATCCTGCATGAATCGACCTCGGCGTCGATCCTGGACCGCATCGAGCGCGGCCAGCTCGACGCCGGCCTGGTACGGTTTCCGATCCTGAGCAGTGGACCGTTCCAGCTACTGCCGCTGGAATCAGACACCTTCCTGGCCGCCGTGCCCGCCGATAGCCGCTTCGCGGCACAGGACAGCATCGCCCTGAAAGCACTGGCCGAAGAGCCCTTCATCATGCATCCCGGCGCCGATGTGCCGAACCTGCGGGCCGTGGCGATGCTGCTATGCCAGCAGGCCGGGTTCGTGCCGCGCATCGCACAGGAAGCGGTACAGGTGCAGACCATTGTCAGCCTGGTTGAGAGCGGCCTGGGCGTGGCGCTGGTGCCGGGAGTCGCGGCCCGTTACACCAACCGGCGCGTGCGCTTTCTTCGCCTATCGAGCCCGCGTCCGGCCGCGCGCATCGGCATTGCGCTGGCCACGCAGCAACACACCGATGACCGCCATGTCCTGCGGTTCGTGGCCGCCGCCCAGCGAGTCGCGGAGGATCAGGCGCCGCCGGCTTGATACGGACCAGGAGGGGGTCAAAGCTCCAGCCTGGATTTCGGCCAACGGCTTCCGTCTAGCTGCGCAGAAAAAACACAATATGCCCTCGACCGCTTTCCGCATTGCTTGATATCTGGCGGACAAGCAGCCTATCGCTTCCCGACACCCACATGATGCCGCCCAAGGTTCCGCATGCCACGAAGAACACCAACTTGGAGTACTTGAATCGCTTACCCCTCTCGATCACCGCGAAGATGTGCTTCTTCTCCTCGTCTGTAAATTTCCGGAACTCCTTGCCCGCCTCGCCCAAGCGGGAAAACAAACGCATGATCGGCACATCGTCGCGCCAATAAGCAATCACCTTCTCCTTTGCCTTGCGAAGCGCCGGAGTCTTTCTCCAACTCGGTGATCACCTTGCAGTTGACATAGTCCATCATCAGTATCTTTAGCTTGAGATAGCAACGATTTCACCAGCGTCGACGGAAATTCAGATTCGAAGTAATTCGAAAGATCCCGGGAGAGGTAGCGAGATCAACAGCTATGCGTTGTTTGTGTTGTAAGCGTCCTGCTGGCTTTGCGTCGATAACCAGCCGGACCATGGTTTCGGACTTAAATGCTCAGGCGGACACTAATTCACATCAGCAGGCCAATGTTTGGCAGATCGAATTTATTCAACATCGCTGCGAAGATCGTTAAATCACGACGTGATGACTTGGCGAGACCCTGAATCGGCATGCCAATCCCGCCGGATGTCTATGTGGGTCTGAACTCGCGCTCGAGTGCGCAGCTTGACACCTCACATCGCCGTTCCTTTAATGAGTTACGCATGACCGGCGTGACGGCCGGTAAACCGATGCGAGAGCCGAGGGGAATATGGGATCAGGTAGCGTTGACGATCCGCAGCGCAAGAAGGAAGAACTGCGCAGCTTCCTTTTTCTGACAGCCGTAATGGTGCCGGTGCTGTCCATCGTCGTCGTGGCTGGTTATGGCTTCATTGTCTGGATGAGCCAATTGATTAGCGGCCCTCCGTCGCACTAAGCGACAGTCTGAGCCGATAAGAGCAAATTGGCCCAAAGGCCAATTGCGAAAAGAAGGAAAACCTGCAAAAGCAGTCTTGTCAGGGGTAACCGCATGCCTGAAAGACCTTCTATCCCGATTCATCCGGCGGGTCCGGATGACGAATGGCATATCGCCGGCATCATGGTGTTTGCCCATCCCGCCAGCCTGGACCACGTGCGCCGCACCATCGATGCGATGACCGGTGCCGAAATCCATGCCGTCAGCGATACGGGCAAGCTCGTCGTCACGGTCGAGGCCCCCACCTCGCACGCCATCGTGGCACAGCTCACCTGCCTGCACCAGCTCGAAGGCGTGATCTCCGCCACACTCGTCTATCAGCACAACGAAGACGCCGCAGCCATGTACGAGGAGCTTCCCGATGTCAGTCACGCGTCGTGATTTCATCAAGCAGACGGCCATCGCGGCAACCGCATCGGTGGCGGGCATACCTGTTCCTGGCCAAACCGCCAATTTCGTCACGGACAGCGAAGTCACCAAACTGAAGTGGTCCAAGGCACCCTGCCGTTTTTGCGGCACCGGTTGCGGCGTGACGGTCGCGGTGCGCGACAACAAGGTGGTGGCTACCCAGGGCGATCCGCAATGCGAGGTCAACAAGGGGCTGAACTGCGTCAAGGGGTATTTCCTGTCGAAGATCATGTACGGCCAGGACAGGCTGACCAAGCCGCTGCTGCGCATGAAGAACGGCAAGTACGACAAGAACGGCGAATTTGCCCCGGTCAGCTGGGATCGCGCGTTCGAGGAGATGGAACGGCAGTTCAAGCGCGTGCTCAAGGAAAAGGGCCCCACCGCCGTGGGCATGTTCGGCTCGGGGCAGTGGACGATCTGGGAAGGCTACGCCGCGTCCAAGCTGATGAAAGCCGGCTTTCGCTCGAACAATATCGACCCGAACGCACGCCACTGCATGGCGTCGGCGGTAACTGGCTTCATGCGCACATTCGGCATGGACGAGCCGATGGGCTGCTACGACGACTTCGAAAACGCCGACGCCTTCGTGCTCTGGGGCTCGAACATGGCCGAGATGCACCCCATCCTGTGGACGCGCATCACCGACCGCCGCCTTAGCCATCCGAAAACGCGCGTGGCGGTGCTGTCCACATTCACGCACCGCTCATTCGACCTGGCCGACCTGCCCATCATCTTCACGCCGCAGACCGACCTGGCGATGCTGAACTACATCGCCCATCACATCATCCAGACCAACCGCGTCAACAAGGACTTCGTCAACAAGCACACGGTGTTCAAGGAGGGCGTGACCGACATCGGCTACGGCCTGCGTCCGGACAATCCGCTGCAGAAAGCGGCCAAGAACGCTGGCAACCCCACCGATGCCAAGCCGATCACGTTCGACGAGTTCGCGAAATTCGTAGCCAAGTACGACGCCAACTATGTCAGCAAGCTGTCTGGCGTGCCGAAGGACAAGCTGGAAAAGCTGGCCGAGCTGTACGCCGACCCCAACGTCAAGGTCATGTCGCTGTGGACCATGGGCTTCAACCAGCACACGCGCGGCACGTGGGTCAACAATATGGTCTACAACGTGCACCTGCTGACCGGCAAGATTGCCACGCCGGGCAACAGTCCGTTCTCGCTGACGGGCCAGCCCTCGGCCTGCGGCACCGCGCGCGAAGTGGGCACGTTCTCTCACCGGCTGCCGGCCGACATGGTGGTCACCAACCCGAAGCACCGTGAAGAGGCCGAGCGCATCTGGAAGCTGCCCGCGGGCACCATCCCCGACAAGGTCGGCTACCACGCCGTGCTGCAGAACCGCATGCTCAAGGACGGCAAGCTCAACGCGTACTGGGTGCAGGTCAACAACAACATGCAGGCCGCCGCCAACATGATGCAGGAGGGCTTGCCCGGCTATCGCAACCCGGACAACTTCATCGTCGTGTCCGATGTCTATCCGACGGTAACCGCGCTGTCGGCCGATCTGATCCTGCCCAGCGCCATGTGGGTGGAGAAGGAAGGTGCCTATGGCAACGCCGAGCGCCGCACACAGTTCTGGCATCAGCTTGTCGATGCGCCGGGCGAGGCGAAATCCGACCTGTGGCAGTTGATGGAATTCTCCAAGCGCTTCAAGGTAGAAGAAGTCTGGCCGGCCGACCTGATCGCCAAGATGCCCGACGTGCGCGGCAAGACGCTGTTCGATGTGCTGTACCGCAACGGCAATGTCGACAAGTTCCCGACCAAGGAAGTCAACACCGAGTACAACAACGCCGAAGCCAAAGCGTTTGGCTTCTACGTGCAGAAAGGGCTGTTCGAGGAATACGCAAGTTTTGGCCGCGGCCACGGCCACGACCTGGCGCCGTTCGATGCCTACCACGAGGCACGCGGGCTGCGCTGGCCCGTGGTGAACGGCAAGGAAACGCGCTGGCGCTATCGCGAAGGCAGCGATCCGTATGTGAAGGCCGGCACCGGCTTCCAGTTCTATGGCAACGCCGACGGCAAGGCGGTGATTTTCGCCCTGCCCTACGAGCCGCCCGCCGAATCGCCGGACAAGGAATATCCGTACTGGCTGGCCACCGGCCGCGTGCTGGAGCACTGGCACTCGGGCTCGATGACCCGCCGCGTGCCGGAGCTGTACCGCGCGTTTCCGAATGCGGTCTGCTTCATGCATCCGGAAGATGCCAAGTCGATGGGCCTGCGACGCGGCGTGGAGGTGGAGGTGGTATCGCGGCGCGGACGCATGCGCACCCGGGTGGAAACGCGCGGACGCGACGTGCCGCCGCGCGGCCTGGTCTTCGTGCCGTGGTTCGACGCGAGCCAGCTCATCAACAAGGTGACGCTCGATGCCACCTGCCCGATCTCGCTGCAGACCGACTTCAAGAAGTGTGCGGTCAAGATCGTGAAGGTATAACGCCGTGAAAGGAGACGCCATGAAGCCGAGCCGATCCCGGACAGCCCTGCTGGCGTTCAGCGCCTGGATCCTGATAGCCGTGGCGACGCTGCTGGTGCCGCCCGCCGGCGCGCAGGGGCTGGTCGATTCGATGCGTGGCCCGACGCCGGTGGCCGACGAGACCAAGGCGCCGCTGCTGTATCCCACCGAGAACAAGGATGTGCGCCGCACGCGCAACTACACGATGCAGCCGCCCACCATCCCGCACAAGATCGACGGGTACCAGCTAGATAAGGACTTCAACCGCTGCATGTTCTGCCACGCGCGCACGAAGACCGAGGAAACCGGCGCCATCCCGGTCAGCATCACGCACTACATGGACCGTGACAACAACGTGCTGGCCGAGGTCTCGCCGCGCCGCTACTTCTGCACGCAATGCCATGTGCCGCAGGCCGACACCAAGCCGCTGGTAGGTAACTCCTTCGTCGATGTGGAGACGATGCTCAAGCGCGCAGGTGCACAAAAGGGTGCCAAGTCGGGGGCCAAGAGCGACAGTGCCAAGACCGGCACCACCAGCACGAAGTAGGCGAAAAGGGCAGATCAAACGGATCAACCGGGACATGCGATGACGGGCAGACTCTGGGATCTCATCAAACGCTACTGGCGCACGATCAACCGGCCCAGCGCGTACTTCAGCCTGGGCTTTCTCACGGTGGGCGGCTTCATTGCCGGCGTGATGTTCTGGGGCGCGTTCAACACGGCGCTGGAGTTGACAAATACCGAGCAGTTCTGCACCGGCTGCCACGAGATGCGCGACAACGTCTACCAGGAACTTCAGGGCACCATTCATTTCACCAATCGCAGCGGCGTGCGCGCCAAGTGCTCCGATTGCCATGTGCCGCATAACTGGACCAGCAAGATGGCGCGCAAGATGCAGGCGTCGAAGGAGGTCTGGGCCAAGATCTTCGGCACCGTGGACACGCGCGAGAAATTCCAGGAGCATCGGCTGACGCTGGCGCAGCACGAATGGGCGCGCTTCAAGGCCAACGATTCGCTCGAATGCCGCAACTGCCACGACTACCAGTCGATGGACTTCACGCGGCAGAGCCCGCGCGCGCAGGCCATGCATTCCACCTACCTGGCCAACAAGGAAAAGACCTGCATCGATTGCCACAAGGGCATTGCCCACCGGCTGCCCGACGTCGCCAAGGCCGAGGGCGAGTAACGCCATGACGGCGACGATGCTGGAGGCCAGCGGCCTGACCGTCCGCCGCATGGGTCGGACCGTGTTCCGCGATATCCATCTGGCACTGGCACCGGGCAGCCTGCTGCAGGTGGTTGGCCCCAATGGCGCCGGCAAGACCAGCCTGCTGCGCGTGCTCTGCAGCCTGCTGGAGCCGGCCGCCGGGCGCCTGGCCTGGCGCGGGCGCACGGTGCGTGCCGGCGATGCCGAGTATCTGTCCAACCTGGCCTACGTCGGCCACACCAACGGCATCGACGCCGATCTCAGCGCCATCGACAACCTGCGCTTTGCCGCGCGCATGGCCGGGGTCCAGCCCGATACCCAATCGCTGGGGCAGGCGCTTGGCCGGCTCGGGCTCGATGCCGTGGCCAGCGTCCCCTTGCGGACGTTGTCGCAAGGCCAGCGCCGCCGCGTGTCGCTGGCGCGACTGGCCCTGGCGCCGCGCGCGTTGTGGCTGCTGGACGAACCGCTGACATCGCTCGACCACGGATCCGCCGAACGCTTCACGGCTCTGCTCGACGGCCATCTGGATCGAGGCGGCATGGCGGTCATCGCCACGCACCAATTGTTGCCGGCTACCGGCGGCGTGCTGGACCTAGGCACGCCCGGAGCACAACCGTCATGATCGGCGCGCTGCAGTCCGTCATCGCACACGACCTGTCGGTTGCCTGGCGGCGGCGCAGCAGCCTGCTGGCCAGCGTGGTGTTCTTCGTGATCGTGTCGAGCCTGTTTCCGTTGGCGATTGGCCCCGACCCGCAGCAGTTGCGCGCGCTGGCGCCCGGCATCCTGTGGGTGGCCGCCCTGCTGGCGTCGATGCTGTCGCTGTCGCGGCTGTTCGCGCAGGAATACGCCGATGGCAGCCTGGACCAGTTGCTGCTGTCGCCGCACCCGCTGGCACTGCTGGTGCTGGGCAAGATCTGCGCGCACTGGCTCACCAGCGGCGTGCCACTGCTGCTGTTGACGCCGCTGCTCGCGCAGCAATACAGCCTGCCCGGCGGCGCCACGCTGCTGTTGTCCGCATCGCTGCTGGTCGGCACGCCCGCGCTGAGCCTGATCGGCGCTGTCGGTGCCGCCTTGACGCTGGGCGTGCGCGGCGGTGCCGTGCTGCTTTGCATCCTGGTGCTGCCACTGTCGATTCCAGTGCTGGTGTTTGGCGCCAGCGCCGGCGCTGCCGCCGATGCGGGACTTGCCGTGGCGCCGCATTTTTCGCTGCTGGGCGCCTGCCTGGCGCTGTCGCTGCTGCTCTGCCCGCTTGCCACCGCGGCGGGCCTGCGCATCGCGATGGAGTGAGCCGATGACCCGCGACGCCTCCATCCCTGATACCAACCGCCGCACGCCACCAGTTCGACCCAACTGGACGCGGCTGGCCGCGCCGGTGCGCTTCTATCCGCTGGCCGGCAAGCTGGCACCCTGGTTTTTCGCGCTGGCCGCCATCTGGCTTGCGGTCGGGCTCTGGCTCGGCTTCGTCGTGGCGCCCACCGACGCGCAGCAGGGCGAGGTCTACCGCATCATCTTCATCCACGTACCGGCCGCGTGGATGTCGATGTTCATCTACCTCGTGATGGCCATCTACTGCGCGTTGGCGCTGGTGCTGCGCACGCGGCTCTCGGCGATGATGGCCTCTGCGCTGGCCCCCACCGGCGCGATGTTCACGTTCCTGGCGCTCTGGACCGGCGCGCTGTGGGGCAAGCCCACGTGGGGCACGTGGTGGGTCTGGGATGCGCGGCTCACGTCCGAGCTGATCCTGCTGTTTCTCTACCTTGGCTTCATCGCGATGGAATCGGCCATCGACGAGCCGCGCCGCGCCGAGCGCGCCTGCGCCGTGCTGGCACTGGTTGGCGTGGTCAACCTGCCCGTGATCTATTTCTCGGTGCAGTGGTGGAACACGCTGCACCAGGGCGCATCGGTCAGCCTGACCGCCGCACCCACCATGGCCACGACGATGTTGGCCGGCATGCTGGCGATGACGCTGGCGTGCTGGACGTACACGATTGCGGTGACCCTGGTGCGCGTGCGATGCATCCTGCGCGAGCGTGGCGAAGTGCGGGTGGCTGGGCCATGAGCACACACGCCGCCTATATCGCCGGGGCCTTCGGCATCGCATTCCTGGCCGTCGCGCTGGAACTGCTGTGGCTCGCCAAGCGCGGGCGACAGCGCCACGCCCAGAGTGACAACCTGGACGACGCGCCATGATGACCGCGCGCCAACGCCGCCTTGGGCTGCTGCTGGCCGCGCTGGTATGCGGTGGCGTGGCGCTGGCGCTGGTGCTCAATGCGTTCCAGTCGAACCTGGTGTTCTTCTTCAGCCCGAGCCAAGTGGCCACGCACGAGGCGCCCACGGCCCGTGCGTTCCGGCTGGGCGGCCTGGTGGCGCCTGGGTCGGTCCGCCGCGAAGCCGAAAGCCTGACCATCCGCTTCGTGGTGACCGATACGCGGCACGATGTGCCGGTGGTCTATCGCGGCCTGCTGCCCGACCTGTTCCGCGAAGGTAAGGGTGTGGTGGCGCGCGGCACGCTCGACGCCGGCGGCACGTTCGTGGCCAGCGAGGTACTGGCCAAGCATGACGAGAACTATATGCCGCCGGAAGCGGCCGAAGCGCTCAAGCGCGCCGCAAACGACGGCAGCACGGACCAGAAGGCACAGCGATGATGGTCGAACTGGGTCACTTCGCGTTGATCTGCGCACTGCTGGCGGCGCTGGTGCAGGCCGTGCTGCCGCTGGCCGGTGCGCCGCGCGGCTTCGTGCCGTGGATGGCGCTGGCCCGCCCAGCCGCGGTACTCCAGGGGCTGCTGGTGCTGGCCGCGTACGTGGCGCTCACGGCAGCGTTCGTCGGCGATGACTTCAGCGTGCGCTACGTGGCGGCAAACTCCAACAGTGCGCTGCCGCTGATCTATCGCATGGCGGCCGTGTGGGGCGGCCACGAGGGGTCGATGCTGCTGTGGACGCTGATGCTGGCGGGGTGGTCCTTTGCGGTGGCAATGTTCAGCCGCCGTCTGCCGCTGGCCTTCGTGGCACGCGTGCTGGGCGTAATGGGTGCCATCAGCAGCGGCTTGCTGCTGTTCCTGCTGTTTGCGTCGAATCCCTTCATCCGGCTGCTACCGCGCGCCATGGAAGGCAAGGACCTGAACCCCCTGCTGCAGGACCCCGGCATGGTGTTCCACCCGCCCTTCCTCTACATGGGCTACGTGGGCTTTGCCGTGGCGTTCGCGTTCGCCATCGCGGCGCTGCTCGAAGGACGCCTCGACGCGTCGTGGGCGCGCTGGTCGCGGCCATGGACCATCCTCGCGTGGATGTTCCTGACCGTGGGCATCGCGCTGGGCAGCATGTGGGCCTACTACGAGCTGGGCTGGGGCGGCTGGTGGTTCTGGGACCCCGTGGAAAACGCATCGTTCATGCCGTGGCTGGCCGGCACGGCGTTGATCCACTCGCTGGCCGTCACCGAAAAGCGAGGCGCATTTCGCGCATGGACAGCAGTGCTGGCCATCTTCACTTTCTCGCTGAGCCTGCTGGGCACGTTCCTCGTGCGCTCCGGCGTGCTGACGTCGGTGCACGCGTTCGCGGTAGACCCCCGGCGCGGCATCTTCATCCTGACGCTGCTGGGGCTGGTTACCGGGCTGGCGTTGGCCATCTTTGCCTGGCGCGCGCCACAGTTGCGGCGAGGCACCGATTTCGGGCTGGCGTCGCGCGAAAGCTTCCTGCTGGCCAACAATGTGCTGCTGGCCGTGGCCACCTCGGCCGTGTTGTTAGGCACGCTGTATCCGCTGCTGCTCGATGTACTGGACCTGGGCAAAGTCTCGGTGGGGCCCGCGTACTTCGAGCAGGTGTTCGTGCCGCTGATGGCGCCCGCCGTGCTGTTGATGGGCGCGGCGCCGCTGGCCCGCTGGCGGCGTGGCGAACTGCCGCCGATTGCGCGCCGGCTGCGCTGGGCAGCGGTGGCCAGCGTGGTCGTCGCCATCGGCCTGTGGCTCGTGCTGCGCAATCGCTCGGCCCTGACCGGCCTGGGGTTGGCGCTGGCCATCTGGTGCATCGCCACCGCGCTGGTCAGCCTGGCGGGCCGGCTGCGGCACGCGCACAGCCTGTGGCAGGCACTACGCCAACTGCCGGCGGGCTATTGCGGCATGCTGCTGGCACACGTTGGCGTGGGGGTCTTCGTGGTAGGCGTGACGCTGGTGAACAGCCAGGAGACCATGCGCGAACTGCCGATGCGGCCCGGCGACACCGTGACGGTGGACGGTTACGAATTCCGCTTCGACGGCGTGGTGCCTGCCGTGGGGCCCAACTACGAGGCGCTGCGCGGCATCATCACGGTCCATCGCCAGGGCCGCTTGCAGACCACGCTGGTGACCGAACGGCGCATCTACCGCAGCCAGGACATGCCCACCACCGAAGCGGCGATCGATACCGGCTTCACGCGCGACCTGTACGTAGCTATCGGCGAAGCGGCCGGCGAGAAGGTCTGGGCCGTGCGCATCTACGTGAAGCCGTTCGTGAAGTGGATCTGGGCCGGCTGCGCGCTGATGGCGCTGGGCGGACTGATTGCCGCATGCGACAGGCGCTACCGGGTGCGGCATCGAGTGACGATCTCCACGCCGTCGCTCGACAGTGACGGGCGCGACAGCGTGCCGGTGCCGCAGCCCGTCATCGCCACGCGCCGCTACCAGGAGCCCAGCCCATGACGCGCTATCTGCTGCCGCTGGCGATCTTCCTGGCCATCGTCGTCGCGCTCGGCGCCGGGCTGCGCCACGATCCGCGCGAGCTGCAGTCGGCGCTGGTGGGCAAGCCCGCGCCTGCGTTTGCCCTGCCGGTACTGCCGGTGCCAGGCCAGCCCGAGCGCATGGTGCAGGCGGCGGATATGCGCGGCAAGATCTGGATCCTGAACGTCTGGGCGTCGTGGTGCGCGGCGTGCCGCACCGAGCATCCGGTACTGGTGGACTTCGCGGCAAAGTCGCCCGTGCCGCTCTACGGGCTCAACTACAAGGACACCACGCCGGCCGCCGAGGCCTGGCTGCAGCAGATGGGCAATCCGTACGTGCAATCGCTGGTCGACGCCGACGGCCGGGTCGGCATCGACTTCGGCGTCTACGGCGTGCCCGAGACGTACATCATCGACGCGCAGGGCACGGTGCGGTATCGGCAGGTGGGTCCGGTGACGCCCGATGTGCTGGAACGGCAGATCAAGCCGGTGTTGCAGCGGCTGCAACAGGGAGGTGCGCGTGCGAATCCTGCCTAGGCCGTTGCGCGGCTGGCTGACGGCATGGCTGCTGGCCGTGCTGTCGTGGCACGCCGGCGCGGCGCCATTGTCCGATGCGGAACTCGATGCGCGCGTGCATTCGCTATCGCAGCAACTGCGCTGCCTGGTGTGCCAGAACCAGACCCTGGCGGACTCCAACGCCGAACTGGCGGTGGACCTGCGCCGGCAGATCCGCACCCAGTTGGCCCAGGGCGCCAGCGATTCGGCCATCAAGGATTACCTGGTGCAGCGCTACGGCGACTTCGTGCTTTACGATCCGCCGTTCAAGCCGTCGACGTGGTTGCTGTGGTTGGGACCGTTTGTGTTACTGGTTGGGATTGTCTGGTACTTGCGCAGGCGTGGTAGGTCTGGCAACGCCTTACCCTCACCCCCGGCCTCTCTCCCGCAGGGCGGGAGAGAGGCGCAAGACAGCGGCGAGAAGGCGCGTTTGGGTGCGCCCCGCTCCCGCTGGACCACCGCCATCCTGTCCCTGGCATTGCCGCCCGCCGCCGCACTGCTCTATCTCCACCTGGGCACCCCCGCCGCCGTGATCCAGGGCACCGACACACACAGCCTCTCCGGTGACGCCCACGCGCCCGACATCTCGCAGATCGAAACCATGGTCGACCAGCTTGCGCGACGCCTGCAGACAAACCCGCAAGACGCCAATGGCTGGTCGATGCTGGCCCGCTCGTACACGGTGCTGGAGCGGTTCGACGATGCGGCGGCGGCCTACGCGCGCGCCGTGGCGCTGGCGCCGGATGTGTCGGCGCTGCATGCAGACTATGCCGATGTGCTGGCGAGTCTCAACAACGGGTCGCTGGAAGGGCCTGCGATGGAACAAATCAAGGCTGCGCTCGCTGCCGATCCGGACGATCCGAAAGGGCTGGCGCTGGCGGCCAGTGCCGCCGCCGAGCGTGGCGACACAGCCGGGGCCATCGGCTACTGGCAACGGCTCTACCGCCTGCTGCCGCCGGACTCGCAGACCGCCGCGCGCGTGGCCGCCAATCTCGCGGCAGCCCAGGGCGCCGCAGCGACGACGAAGTAGCGCGAACACACGTCCCGCCTCGATTCGTTCTAGGCATGTTGCGATGTGAATTGCGTGCACTGCCGGGTGTTTGTCGAGGGACAAGCCTGGTCGCGGTGAATCGCTGCACAATCCGGCCTCATTGCATTTGTGCTTTAGGCAGCATCAGTATGTGGGACATCAATCAATCCCTGCCGGAGTCCGCTCCCCAAAGCGAGACACCGCGCCACACGCGTCTCGCCCTGGCCATTCACATCCGTCCGCCCGACTACCTGTACGGCGCCCTGCCCCTTCGGCACATCAACACCTCCCGCCTGCGCCGATTTGTCATGCTGATGCATCACGAATCGGCCATTGTGGCAGGGCGTCATACCGGCATCCGGGCCGCCTGCATCCACTACGCGGTCCGTCGTCTCGAAGACCGCCTGTCCACCCAGCTCTTTGTCCGCGAGGCTTCGTCGATGCATCGCACCGCCGCCGCGCAACGCCTCTATCCCTGTGCCATCCGGCTGCTGTCGATGTGGGACAACCTCGTGGCCGAATCCGTGCGCGCGTGACGCCACCGGCCCATCGCAACGGACGGCTCCGGCAAACATCGTAGAATGGCCATTGGCTCGCGAACTGAGGAATCGACTCATGGCCGACCCCGAAGGTCTGCATCACAAGACGTTCCTGTTGTTGCTGGCGATGGTCACCATCGCATTTTTCTGGATCTTGCTGCCCTTCTATGGCGCGGTGTTCTGGGGCGCGGTACTGGCCATCATCTTCGCGCCATTGCAGCGGCGGCTGGTGGCGGGCCTGCGCGGCCGCACCAACATCGCGGCGCTGCTCACGCTGTTGCTGGTGCTGCTGCTGGTGATCCTGCCACTGATCTTCATCACGATGTCGCTGATCCAGGAGGGCGTGAACCTCTATGACAACGTTCGCTCGGGGCGGATCAACTTCGGCCACTATTTCCAGTCCGCCGCCGATGCGTTGCCACCCTTCGTGCGCGACATCCTGGCGCGTGCCGACCTGGCCAGCATTTCTGACGTGAAGGACAAGCTCAGCGCCAGCGCGCTGGTGGCCAGCCAGGCCGTAGCCACGCGGGCGCTCAGCATCGGCCAGAACACGGCGCAGTTCATGATCAGCTTTGCCATCATGCTCTATCTGCTGTTCTTTCTGCTGCGCGACGGCCCGCAACTGTCGCGCCGGCTGCGCCAGGCGGTGCCGCTGAGTGCGTCGCACAAGGTGCACCTGATCCAGAAATTCACCACGGTCGTGCGCGCCACGGTCAAGGGCAATATCGCCGTGGCCGTGGTGCAGGGCATACTGGGCGGCGGCATATTCACGGTGCTCGGCATCCAGGGCGCATTGCTGTGGGGCGTGGTCATGGCCTTCCTGTCGCTGCTGCCAGCGGTGGGTGCCGGGCTGATCTGGGCACCCGTGGCGGTCTACTTCCTGCTGACTGGCGATGTCATCAAGGGCGGCGTGCTGATTGGCTTCGGCGTGCTGGTCATCGGGCTGGTCGACAACGTGCTGCGCCCCATCCTGGTGGGCAAGGACACGCAGATGCCCGACTACGTGGTGCTGATCTCCACGCTGGGCGGCATGGCACTGTTCGGGCTGAACGGCTTTGTCATCGGGCCGCTGGTTGCCGCGCTGTTCATTGCCTGCTGGGACCTGAACAACGGCGAAGATCCGGTCGCCCACTGACGCCATGGACAGACTGCAGGCGATGAAGACCTACGTGGCCGTCGTGGAATGCGGCGGCTTCACCCCGGCGGCGCGCAAGCTCGATGCGTCGCTGAGCGTGGTCAGCCGGGTGGTCACCGATCTGGAAACCCATCTGGGCGTGCGCCTGCTTACGCGCACCACGCGCGTGGTGCGGCCCACCGCCACGGGCGCTGCCTACTACGAGAACTGCCGCCGCATCTTGGCCGAGATCGACGAGGCCGAACTGGCGGCCACCGGCACGCACGCGGCCCCGCGCGGGCGCCTGTCGATCACCGCGTCGGTGCTATTCGGCCGGCGCTTTGTCACGCCGATCGTCGTCGAATATCTGCGCCGCTATCCCGAGGTGGACGTCGATTGCCTGTTCATCGACCGCATCGTCAATTTCATCGACGAAGGCATCGACGTGGGCGTGCGCATCGGCGACCTACCCAGTTCGTCGCTGCAGGCCGTCACGGTGGGCCGGGTGCGCCGTGTGGTGTGCGCCTCGCCTGAATACCTGGCGCGGCACGGGACGCCGGCAACGCCCGACGATCTGGCCGCCCATGCGGTGATCCTGACCACGGGTATCTCCACGGTTCCAGAGTGGCGTTTTGCGCACAACGGTGAACCCATGCCGGTGCGCCTGACGCCGCGCATGGCCACCACCACCAATGATTCGGCGATTGCCACGGCGGTGGCCAACTTCGGGCTGACGCGCGTGCTGTCCTACCAGATTGCCGACGAGGTGCGCGACGGCAAGCTCCACATCGTGCTGGAAGACTACGAGCCGCCGGCGCTGCCAATCCAGATCATCCACCGCGAGGGCCGCCATGCCATGCACAAGGTGCGCGCCTTCATCGACCTGGCCGTGGAAGTGCTGCGGTCCAACACCTTCCTGAACGGGACCAACCCGGACTGATTCTCCCGGAATCCGAAAGAGTCTCTTCGACCGGCGGCCATTTTTCTGCGATTGCCGGGTGTCTATAGTCGATCCGTAAGCAGCGTTTGCACTGAACGCCGCAACAATCGACCAAGGACACCCACCATGAAACTGTACGGCCTCCGACTTTCCGGACACTCGCACCGCGCTTGGCTCTTTTTGTCGCTGCTGGGCCAGCCTGCCGAGTGGATCGACGTGGATCTGGCGGCCCGCGCCCACAAGACCCCAGAATTCCTAGCCCTGAATCCGTTTGGACAGGTGCCGGTGCTGGTCGATGACGGCGTGGTGATCAGCGACTCCAATGCCATCCTGGTCTACTTGAGCAAGAAGCTCGGCCGCACCGACTGGCTGCCCGAGACCCCCGTGGAAGCGGCCGCCGTACAGCGCTGGCTCTCGGTAGCGGCCGGCGACCTGGCCTTCGGCCCGGCCCGGGCGCGCCTGGTCACGGTCTTCAAGGCGCAGGTCGACGGCAAGGACGCCATCGAACGTGCGCACGTCTTGCTCAAGCGGATGGACGACGCGCTGGCCGCCAGCCCGTGGATTGCCGCCAATCACCCGACGATTGCCGACGTGGCGCTGTACAGCTACACCGCTAGCGCGCCGGAAGGCTTTGTCGACCTGGCCGGCTACACCAATGTGCGCCAGTGGCTGGCACGCGTGGAAGCGCTGCCCGGCTTCACGCCGTTCCAGGCCACGGCGGTCGGCCTGGCCGCCTGACGTTCCCACCCACGCACCACACTCGCCCAGGAGCCCGTCATGACCCCGCAATCCGCCATCCACGTGGAAACCCTGCCCGGTACGCCCTGGCATACGGGCGAGCGCGTGCTGCAGGCCAGTATCGGCGTCGACGAACGCCTGGCCGAGGTGGGTTCGCGCGTGGTGCGCGACTACATGCCCGACCAGCATCGCGATTTCTTCGCCATGCTGCCCTCGGTCGTGATCGGCACGGTGGCCCCCGACGGGCGCCCCTGGGCCACGGTGCGCGCGGGCCATCCGGGCTTCATGCATTCGCCCGAGCCGCACCAGCTCGACGTGACGCTGGTGCGCGAAGCCAGCGATCCCGCCGATGCGGGCATGGAAGACGGCAACGCCATCGGGTTGTTGGGCATCCAGCCGGCCACGCGCCGCCGCAATCGCATGAACGGCACGATTCATCGCGACGGTTCGCCGACGTTCCAGGTGGCCGTGGGCCAGAGCTTCGGCAACTGCCCGCAGTACATCCAGAAGCGCGAGCCGGTGATGATGCGCGACCCGGCCGAGCCGGGCAGCGTGCCGCCCGTGCTGCTGGACGGGCTCGACGACCGCGCCCGCAAGCTCATTGGCCGCGCGGATTCGTTCTTCGTGGCGACCTACGTGGACCTGCCCGGCGGGCAGCGCCAGGTGGACGTGTCGCATCGCGGCGGCCGGCCCGGGTTTGTGCGCGTGGATGCCGACGGCGGCCTGACGATCCCGGACTTCCAGGGCAACATGTTCTTCAACACGCTTGGCAACATGCTAGTCAATCCGGTGGCCGGGCTGGTGTTCGTGAGCTACGCCACGGGTGACCTGCTGCAACTGAGCGGCCGCACCGAGGTGCTAATCAACTCACCGGACATCGCCCGTTTCGAAGGCGCGCTGCGGCTGTGGCGCTTCATGCCGGAAGTCATCGTGCGCCGCGACTTCGCGTTGCCGCTGCGCTGGGACATCGACCCCGACGGCGCGTCGCCGCAGGCGCTGGCCACGGGTACTTGGGGCGCCTGAGCGGAATTTTCATCGGGGTGACCGGGGGCTGTGCCACAATCGCGCCAGTTTTTGGCCCGACCGGATGCTGCCCATGTCCCTGGAAGCCCTGCAGAACATCAATCCACAGTCCCTGCTCGATACCGCCATCAGCCTTGCCTCCGCCTTTGTGCTGGGCGGGATGATCGGCTTCGAGCGGCAGTACCGCCAGCGCACCGCCGGCCTGCGCACCAATGTGCTGGTGGCCGTGGGCGCAGCGATCTTCGTCGACCTGGCCAACCATATCGCCGGGCACGATGGCGCGGTGCGGGTGATTGCGTACGTGGTATCGGGTATCGGCTTTTTGGGCGCCGGCGTGATCATGCGCGAGGAAGGCAACGTGCGCGGGCTCAACACGGCCGCCACGCTATGGTGTTCGGCCGCCGTGGGCGCGTGCGCCGGGGCCGACATGATCGCCGAAGCCGCCATCGCGGCACTGTTCATCCTGGCGGCCAACACGCTGCTGCGCCCCGTGGTGGACCGCATCAACCGCCAGCCGCTGGACACCACGGCCGTGGAAGTCACGCACACCGTGCACGTGATCACCACGCGCGACCACCAGAAGACCGCAATGCGCCTGCTGGAAGAAGCACTGGAAGCCGCGCAATATCCCACGCGCGACCTGGAGGTGCGTGCATTCGGGGAACAGGATGTGGATATCGAGGCGGCACTGGCGGCCACGTCGGTAGACGGCGACGTGCTGGATGAGATCGTCGCGCGGCTGGGTGGGATCAGCGTGGTGGGGCAGGCGTTCTGGAGTGCGAGTACGAGGGAGTAGTGGGACGTTGGCTCTCCCTGCTCGGTTTCCCCCTCTCCCGCGTTGCGGGAGAGGGGAGCAAAACAGAGCGGGAACGCAGACGCCTCAGCCTCAACCTCGAACCCCAGCCCGCCCCAGCCTCAACCTTCGCTCAATTCCCTCACCGCCCCCACCGCAAACTGCCCCAGCACCCGCAACGCCGTAATATCCTCGGCCGTCCACGTATCCACCCCAGCCAGGTAGTTGAACGTACCGATCACGCGCCCGCCATGACACAGCGGCACGTTGACCACGCCGTTCAACCCCAGGCCGCGAATCGTGGCGATGTCGTCGAACACGGCGGTCAGCGCCGCATCGCCCTCGCCCACGAAGACTTCGCCGCGTTCCAGCAACTGGCGGGTCCAGGCGGTATCGCCCTTCACCTTCTTGCCGCCTACCGGATAAGCCGCCAGGTCCGACGACCAGAGCCGACGGATCTCGCGGCTGGGCGCATGCCAGGCGTTGATCGTCAGCAGACCCGGCCCGACGATGTTCAGCGTGGCCGCGCCAATCGCGTCCAGCACCACCCGCGGCGTGGCGGCGGCGCGCAGGTGGTCGAACAGTGGATGCAGGTGGGTCTGCCAGTGGCCCAGCGTGTCGACGCTTGCCATCGTCATTCCCCGTGGATGCCCAGGTCCTTGATCAGCTTGCCGTAGCGGTCGGCGTCGCGGCGCAGGATCTTGCCGAATTCCTGCGGCGTCGAGGTAGCCGTTTCCACGCCGATCGAATCCATCTTGGCCTTCACTTCCGGCAGCGACATCACGCGGTTGATTTCCTTGTTCAGACGCGCCACCAGGTCGGCCGGCATGTTCTTCGGGCCGAACGCGCCATACCAGACCGACAGCTCATAACCAGGAATGGTCTCGCCGACGGTGGGCACATTGGGCAGCAGCGGCGAGCGCTTGGCCTCGGTCACCGCCAGCAGCTTGAGCTTGCCGGCCTTCACGTGCGGCAGCGTCTGCGTGCCGGCCGAGAACAGCAGTTGCGTCTGGCCCGCGACGGTATCCACCACAGCCGGGGCACCGCCCTTGTACGGCACGTGCAGCATCTGCACGCCGGCCATCTTCTCGAACAGCACGGCGCTCAGGTGGTTGGTGGAGCCAGGGCCGGCGCTGGCGTAGGCCAGCTTGCCCGGATTCGCCTTGGCGTAGGCGATCAGTTCCTTGACGTTGTTGGCCGGCACCGACGGGTTCACCACCATCGTGTTGGTCACGTAGGCCAGCAGGCCCAGCGGCGTGAAGTCGTCCACACCCTTGAACGGCATGTTGGCCATCAGCGCCGGGTTCATCGCGTGCGTGCTCATCGAGCCGATCAGCAGCGTGTAGCCGTCGGGCTGGGCCCGTACGACCATCGCCGAACCAATGTTGCCCGACGCGCCGGGCTTGTTGTCGACGATCACGGGCTGGCCCAGCGACTTCGTCAGGTGTTCGGACAGCACGCGCGCCAGGATGTCGGTGGAACCGCCGGCCGCCCAGGGCACGATCAGCGTGACCGGCTTGGTCGGATAGGCGTCGGCAGCGTGGCCGGCGAACGACATGGCCAGTGCGGCGGCACCGCACAGCAGGCTTTTCAAAACGGACCTCATGATGCAACTCCCCTTCTGTCTTTGGACTGTCTGATGTGATCGGGCTTCAGCGGCCCACTGCGTAACCTTGCATGCCCCGCGCATTGGCGCCGGCGCGCAACACCAGGCGGCCACGTCCGTCACGCTCGCGCGTGCAGGCCGACATGCGGCCTTCGGACCAGTCTTCACCCACGCGAACTTCGTGCCCGCGTGCACGCAGCGCTTCGATGGTGGCAGCCGGAAAGCGCGATTCGACGGTGATGCGGTTGAGCGTGGTCTGGCGCGGCCAGAACGATTGCGGGAAATGGTCGATGTGCCATGCCGGTGCGTCGATGGCCTGCTGCAGGTTCATGCCATGCACCGCGTGGCGCATGAAGAACGCCAGCGACCACTGGTCCTGCTGGTCGCCACCGGGCGTGCCGAACACCATGTACGGCTCGCCATCGCGCATGCACAGCGACGGCGACAGTGTGGTGCACGGGCGCTTGCCCGGTGCCAGAGAATTGGGCAGGCCCGGCTCCAGCCACGTCATCTGCAACCGCGTGTTCAGCGCAAAGCCCAGCGACGGGATGGTGGGGCTCGACGACAGCCAGCCGCCCGACGGCGTGGCCGCCACCATGTTCCCGTGGCGGTCGATCACGTCGATATGGCAGGTATCGCCGACAAATACTTCGCGCTCGGCCCACTCGGATACCGGCGGCAGCGCGGCGAACGTGGGCTCGCCGATGCCGAAGCGCGTATCGGCCACGGACAGCGTGCGATCGGCCACGGACAGGTCCGGCATGCGCGGGGCGATGCCCTTGAGCGTGCCCGGCTGCATCGTGATGGACGCGTGGTCACCAATCATGGCGGCACGCGACGCCAGGTAGTGCGGATTCAGCAGCGCGCAGAGGTGGCTGTCCTCGAACAGCGGATCGCCATACCAGGCGGTGCGGTCGGCCATGGCCAGCTTGGCGGCCTCGGCAATCTTGTGGACGAACTCGGGCGAGGTCGGCGCGTGGGCTTCCAGTCCGGCATGACGCAGCATGCCAAGCTGCTGCAGGAACATCGGGCCCTGGCTCCAGATATCGCACTTGGCCACCGCGTAGCGGCCGAAGTCGAGCGTGACCGGCGCTTCCACCGTGGGCTGCCAGCCGGCCATGTCGTCATAGCGCAGCAGGCCCGTGTGCTTGTCGCCAGTGGTGTCACGTACCGGCGTGTTGCGGCAGTACTCGTCGATGGCCTCGGCCACGAAGCCGCGATACCAGCAGTACATGGCCGCGTCGATCTGGCCTTCGCGGCTGTCGCTCTTCGACTGCGCGGTCTCGACAATGCGTGTGTAGGTATCGGCCAGCACCGGCAGCGTATGCAGCGTGCCGGGGCGCGGCACGCGGCCATCGGGCAGCCAGGTATCGGCCGAGCTGTGCCATTCGTCGCGGAACAGTGCCTGCACGGCCAGGATGGCCTGCGAAATGCGCGGCACCAGCGGAAAGCCGTCGCGCGCATAGCCGATGGCCGGCGCCAGCACATCGGCCAGCGACCACGTGCCGTGATCGCGCAGCATGGTCAGCCACGCGCCAAACGCGCCGGGCACCGTGGCGGGCATCAGGCCGATGCCAGGCATCAGTTCCATGCCCTGCTTGCGCAAGGCCTCGGGGTCAGCCAGCGCCGGTGCCGGGCCTTGCCCGCACACCGAGCGCACCGCGCGGTCTTTTTCGCTCCAGAACAGGATCGGCACCTCGCCGCCGGGGCCGTTCAGGTGCGGCTCCACTACCTGCAGCACAAAGCCCGCCGCCACCGCCGCATCGAACGCATTGCCGCCACGCTCCAGCACGCCCATGGCGGTCTGGGTTGCAAGCCAGTGGGTGGAAGCAGCAACGCCGAACGTGCCGACGATCTCCGGGCGGGTCGTGAACATGGGGTAATGACTCCTTTTGCATGCATTTACCGTGTGAATTGAGTATAGGCAGATGGAATAACTGCCAAGATCGAATTTCTTATCGTTGTATTACCATTCGGTTATATCTCTCTGCCCACCCGAAACGCCATGCCGATTGCCACCGACAAGCTGCTGCACCAGATCGTGTCGCGCCTGCGCCTGCGCCACTTGCCGCTGCTGCTGGCGCTGGAGCGGCAGCGATCCGTCTCGCGCGTGGCGGCCGAGATGAACCTGTCGCAGCCGGCCGTGACCAAGGCGCTGCGCGAGATCGAGGACATCTTCCTGACCCCGCTGTTCACGCGCACCCGCAACGGCCTGGAGCCAACCGCCACCGGCGCCGCCGTGCTGAGCCACGCTCGCATGACGATGGCCGACGCCGAGGCGCTGGGGCGGCAACTGGCCGTGATCGAGGCGGGCAAGCGCGGACGGCTGCGGATCGGCGTGATTCCGTACACCGCGCGCGCGGTGCTGGACGCCGCGCTGGCCTACGGACTCAACCAGCAGCCACGCATCGCGGTGCTCGTGCGCGAAGGCACGACCGACGAACTGGTGGGCGCGCTGCGGCAACACGAACTCGATTGCGCGATTGCGCGGTCGTTCTACCTGGCCGGCGAGGACATCGCGCAGCAGCCGCTGTATCGGGAAGAGCCAGTGCTCGTGGTACCTTCGCGAGCCAAAGCACGCCTGTCACGCGGCGGGCTCGACTGGAAGCGTCTGGCCGAACTCGACTGGATTTTGCCGCCGCCGCATACGCCAGTACGCCGCACGATCAATACGATGTTCGCGGTGGCCGGCGTGGCGCCACCGCTGCCCATCGTCGAAACGTATTCGATCAAACCCATGGCCACGCTGCTGCGCAGCCAGCCCGACGTCATCACCATCGTGCCCCGCGCCGTGGCGGCCGAACTGGTGGAACTGGGCGATGCGGCGACGCTACCGTTCTCGCTGAGCTGGGATCTGCCACCGGTGTGCGTGATGTGGCGGCGGGAGACTGAGGAGAATGAATTGATTTTGCCGCTGGTGGGGGTGTTGAAGGCAGCGGCGGGGTGAGCAACCTCCACCGGTCTTTCGCACCCCTCTCCCGCAACGCGGGAGAGAGGTGAAACCAAGAGGTCATCAACCAAACAATGAAAACCGTAGCCCTTTACTTCCTGACCGCGCTAGCCGAAATCCTAGGCTGTTACCTGCCCTATCTCTGGCTACGCCAGAACGCCAACCCATGGGTCCTGATCCCCGGCGCCGCGTCGCTGGCCATCTTCGCCTGGCTGCTCACACTTCACCCTGACGCCTCGGGCCGGGTCTATGCCGCGTATGGCGGTATCTATATAGCAGTGGCCATCGCCTGGCTCTGGCTCGTTGACGGCGTGCGGCCAAGCGTCTGGGATATGACAGGTGTCACAATCGCAGTCGCCGGCATGGCTGTGATAGTGTTTCAGCCTCGCTAAAGTCAGAATTAAGGGCGATTTAAGCGCCACTTTCGCTGACAAAAACCGTCACTTTGTGCTTCTTTAGCCCTACCCTCCCAGAGTAGGGTGACAGGTTTTGGCAGATACATCTCGTTACAGGTGACAAGAAATCTCACATTTCTACGAAATTGGCCGGTTTACGGGCTGGCACACCTGTTGCTCTATATGCACCCGACAGCAACTGCTGTTCTCTATTAATTCAAAGGGGTCAATTCCATGAAAAAAGCACGGATGGGAATCCACCAACGGGTACAAAAGGGCTTCACGCTGATCGAACTGATGATCGTGGTCGCGATCATCGGTATCCTGGCTGCTATCGCGATTCCGCAATACCAGGCTTACGTGGCCAAGTCGCAGGTTAGCCGTATCGTCGGCGAAATGTCGGCGCTGCGTACCGCTGCCGAGGCATGCTTTAACGAAGGTCGTACGACGCTGGCCAAGGATGAAGCGGCTCCGGCAGCAGGCGAATGCGCAATGGGCCGTACGGTTTCGAGCCTGGTTGATGTTGCCGTGAACAAGGGCGGCTTCGCAGACGTCAACTTTGCAGCGGTCAACGGCACTATCACTGCCACGATGGGCAATACCGCCTCCAAGGCTGTGGCAGGTGCTGTGATCAATTGGAATCGCGACGCAAGCGGCAGCTGGACGTGCACCATCACGAAGAGCAAGGACGGCGGCTGGAAGGATACCTTTGCTCCGGGCGGTTGCGCGGTGAGCTAATCCGCTTCGGCGGTACAAAAACCCCTGGCCTTTCCCCAGGGGTTTTTTCTTTTCAGCACCACCAAAGCAGCACCGCCTTACTCCCCCCGCATCCCAATCTCCCCAATCAGCTTCCCATACCGCGCATCGTCCGCCGCCACCATCTGCGTGAACTGCGCCGGCGAATCGCTCTTCCTGATCTCCCCCGCATTCGCCTTCATCGTCGCATCGAGCTTGCCGCTGGCCTGCAACCTGGCCACCGCGTCGAACAGCCGCTTGGCGATGGGCGTCGGCAGCCCGGCCGGCGCGAACAGGCCGCTCCAGTTGTCGAGCACGAACCCTGGCGGCAGCGCTTCGGCCAGCGTCGGCACGTCCGGGAAGTAGACCGAGCGCGCGGCTGACGACACCGCCAGCGGGCGGATCTGGCCGTTGCGCAGGAACGGGGCCGCCGTGGACAGCACCGGCATGCCAAACTGCGTCTGACCGCTCAGCATCGCCGTCAGGATCTCGCTGGCGCCCTTGTACGGGATATGCACGGCCTTGGTATGGGTCTGGTGCAGCAGCGATTCCACCGCCAGGTGCGACACGCTGCCCTTGCCGCCCGAACCGTAGTTCATTGCGCCGGGCCGCTGCTTCATCGCGTCGATCAGGTCACGCGCGGTCTTGATTGGGGACGATGCCGGCACGGCCAGCACCACGGCGCTGCCCGACAGCGCGGTGATCGCCACGAAGTCCTTGGCCGCGTCGTAGGGCGGCTCCTTGTACAGGTGGACGTTGATCACGTGCTGGTTGGCCAGCACGCCCAGCGTATAGCCATCGGGCTCGGCACGCTTGAGCGCCCGCGCGCCAATGATGCCACCCGCGCCGCCGATGTTCTCCACCACCAGCGGCTGGCCCAGCACCGGCGCCAGCTCCGCTGAAATGGTGCGCGCAATCGAATCGGGCGAGGTGCCGGCGATAAACGGCACGATCAGCCGGATTGGGCGCGACGGATAGGGAGCGGCAGCCAGGGCCACGCGGCCCATCGTGCCGCCAAAGATGGTGACACCCGCAGCAGCGCCCGCAGCGGAGCCCGCCCTGGCAAGCCATTGACGTCGATTCATGTTGTCTCCTTGTCTTTTTCTAATGGGTCACGCACCGGCCGGATCGAGGATCGCCTTGGCGATGGTGTTGCGCTGGATCTCGCTGGTGCCGGTGAAGATGCGGAACATGCGCAGCTTGCGCCAGGTCTGCTCCACCGGATGTCCGCGCGTGACGCCCAGATTGCCGTGGATCTGCACGGCCTTGTCGGCCACCTCGAAGCAGCGTTCCGAGACGAAGAGCTTGCACGCCGCCGCCTTCATGCGCAGGTCGGCGCCCGCGTCGGCCTGCAGCGCGGTCTGCGCGATCATCGACTCGCACGCCCAGAGCGCGGCCGCCATATCGGCCAGCATATGCTGGATGGCCTGGAAGCGCGCAATCGGGCCGCCGAACTGCCGTCGCTGGCCCGCGTATTCGAGCGACGCCTGATACGCGCGCGTGGCCAGCCCCAGCATCGACGGGCAATGCAGCAGCCGGTTCACGTTGATGCGCGACATCCCCAGCTTGAAGCCCCTGCCCTCGCCGCCAAAGATGTTGGCGCGCGGCACGCGCACGTTGTCGAAGCGGATGTCGGCGTCGATATGCTGACCCGACATCGGCACGTATTCCGTGCTGACCGTCACGCCCGGCAAATCGAGGTCCACCAGCACGGCCGTGATCGACGGCGGCGACGTGGTGGCATCGGTCACGCACATGACGATCGCAAAATCCGCGAACGGCGCGCCGCTGATGTAGTGCTTCTCGCCGTTGATTACCAGGTCGTCGCCATCAGCCACGGCGCTTGTGCGGATGCTCATCGCATCAGAGCCCGAATGCGGCTCGGTCAGCGCGAAGCAGGTGGACTTCTCGCCGCGGATCACGGGCTGGAAGTAGTGGTGCAGTTGGTCTGGCGTGGCGTACTTGAGCATGTTGCCCACACGCGGCGGGCCGCCCAGGTCGCCCAGCACGTGCGGCGCCAGCACCGCGCCGCTGGCGGCCAGATCGGCCTTGAGCGCGCACTGCTCGGCGATATTGAGGCCCTTGCCGCCCAGTTCCACGGGCAGGCAGGCCGCGTACAGCCCGAGTTCGCTGGAGCGGCGCCAGACGTTGCGCAGCACCTCGCGCGGCCAGGCGTCCTCGCTGCCCAGGCCTAGCTCGCGTTCCAGCGGCCGCAGTTCTTCATCGATGAACCGCTGCACGGCAGCGCGCGTTTCGATCAGCACAGGATTGGTCAGGTGGTCGAACATGTTGGCTCCCGGATCAGTTCACACGGCGGCTGGCGCCCAGCCAGTACTGCTCGCGCACGAGCTTGCGGGCCAGCTTGCCGCTGGCGTTCTTGGGCAGTTCGGCCACGAAATCGACCGAGCGTGGCGACTTGTAGTCGGCAATGCGCGCGCGGCAATGGCCGATCAGCTCGGCCGCACTGGCCTGCCGGCCCGGCCACAGCGCCACTACGGCCTTGACGCTTTCGCCCCAGGTGTCGTCGGGCACGCTGATCACGCACGCCTCCATCACATCGGGATGTTGGTACAGCGTGGCCTCCACCTCGTTCGGGTACACGTTGAAGCCACCCGAGATGATCATGTCCTTCTTGCGGTCGACCAGATACAGATAGCCCTCGGCATCCACGCGCGCTAGGTCGCCGGTGCGCAGCCAGCCATCCACCAGCACTTCGCGCGTCAGTTCGGGCTCGCCCCAGTAGCCTTGGAACACGTCGGCGCCACGGATCACCAGTTCGCCAACCTCGTCGCCACTGACTTCCTCGCCGCGCTCGTTGACCACGCGCACCTCGGTTTCGCCAAGCGCTCGGCCGCAGGACGCCAGCCGCTCGGGGTGCTTGTCGATGGCCAGCGCATGGTCGGCCGTCGACAGCCGCGTGACGCCCGACGTCGACTCACTGGCGCCGTAGCCCTGCGACAGGATAGGACCAATCCGCTGCCACGCCTCGCGGATGCGCGCGGGCGCCATCGGTGCGGCGCCGTAGGCCAGCGTCTTGAGGCTGCTCAGGTCCGCGGTGGCCAGCGTCGGCTCGGCCAGCAGCATGTTGATCATGGCGGGCACCATGAACACGTGCGTGAGCTGCAGCCGCGCCACATCGGCCAGGAAGGCGGCTGGTTCGAATTTCTCGAACAGCACGAGCGCGGCGCCCAGGAACAGGTAGGGCTGCATCAGCATGCCCGACGCATGCGTGATCGGGCCGATCAGCGCCAGCCGGTCGCCGGGGCGCGCGGGACGGTCCA
This sequence comes from Cupriavidus pauculus, assembly GCF_022179805.1. GTDB lineage: Bacteria > Pseudomonadota > Gammaproteobacteria > Burkholderiales > Burkholderiaceae > Cupriavidus > Cupriavidus pauculus_E. The sequence goes on from NZ_BPUO01000012.1 coordinate 68,853, forward strand.
TGGTCAGGATCATCTTGCGCATCGACGCCAGCCGGTTGCCATAGGTCTGCATGGCCGCCTTGATCTTGCCGGTGGAGCCCGACGAGAAATGCAGCACGGCTAGGTCGTCCGGTTGCGGCACGTAGTCGATGGCGGCATGCGCGCCGCGCTCGACCAGCGACTCGTAGGCGTCATACCCGCCCGGCGCCGGGCCGGCAATCGCGAAGAAATGCTCTACGCAGCCAAAGCCGCGCGTCTCGGGCGTATAGCCCGCGTAGCCCGGCCCCGCGATCATCACGCGCGGCGTGCAGTTTTCCACCACGTCGGATGCCTCGTTGGCCGTGAAGCGTGGGTTCAGCGCGGCCTTGACCAGCCCAGCCTTGTACAGCGCACATTCGATCTCGACGATCTCGGGGCAGTTGCGCGACTGGATTGCCACGCGGTCGCCCTTCTGCAGCCCCAGCGCCAGCAGCGCGTTGGCCAGGCGCGTGGAGCGCTCGTCGAGCTGGCGGTAGGTCAGCACGCGATCGCGGTACAGCACGGCGGGGTTGTCACCCCAATAGCGTGCCGCGCGCCTGAGGAAGTAGGCGAATGTCATCGGTGTCTCCGTTGTTGGTGTGATGGGCCCAAGTCTGTAAGATGCCGGGCATCACCACAATGCCTCAACTGGAATCAAGTCATAACAAACAGGAATGAGCGATGGAGACACGCGATCTGGAATATGTGCTGGCTGTGGGCGCGCACGGCGGCATTGGCCGCGCGGCCGAGGCGCTGGGCATGACGCAGCCGGCGCTGACCAAGGCCATCCAGCGGGTGGAGGCCCAGCTGGGCGTGCCGCTGTTCGAGCGCACGACGCTGGGCATGCGCGTAACCCAGGCCGGCACGGTGTTCCTGGAGCGGGCGCAGCGCATCCGGCTGGAATACGACGATGCGATCAAGGAGATGCGTGGCATCCAGACTGGCGAGCAGGGCCTGCTGCGGCTGGGTTACTCGCCGTCGATGCCCAACGCGCTGGTGCTGGGCGCCTGCCAGCAACTGCTGCGCGAGCGGCCCGTGGCGCGCCTGCGCATGACGATGCGGGTGGCGCGCGAACTGATGGACATGGTGCAGGCCGGCGAGCTTGACCTGGCCGTGGCACCGCTGCCGCGCCAGTCAAACCCGGCGCTGGCCACCCGCGAGCTGTTCACCGACCGGTTGGCCGTGGTGGCCGACGAGAACCATCCGCTGCAGCGCCGCCGCAACCTGACGCTCGAAGACCTGGTGGGCCAGCAATGGCTGTTGCCGACCACACACGTGCTAATCCGCCAGCAAATCGACACCGCGTTTGCCAGCATCGGCCTGCCCGCGCCGATCCTGCGCGTGGAGACCGATTTCGGCAGCGCCACGCTGTTCGACCTGGTACGCGGCACCGACATGCTCTGCATTGCGGGCTCCACCACCAACAGCAAGCGCATGGGCCTGCGGCCGATTGCGCTGCGCGCCGATGCGCTGGACCTGGGCCGCCGCGTGGGCGTGATCACGCGCGCGGGCGCCTACCTGTCGCCGCTGGCGCAGCGCATGATCGACATCCTCGAAGCCCACATGGAGTAACGGCTACTGGTAGTTGCGCAGGTAGGCCAGCAGGTCGTCGATCTGCCGCGCGTTGCTCATGCCCCAGAAGCGCATTTTCGTGCCGGGCACGACCTTGGCCGGCGACTGCAAGAAGGCGCGCAGCGTGTCGCCGGTCCACACCACGGTGGACAACTTCATGGCGTCCGAATACCGGAAGTCGTCGGTGCCGCCGGCCTTGCGTCCGAACACGGCGTTGAGCTGCGGCCCGAATGCGCCGCGCGCCGTTGGGCCCACCTGATGGCACGAGGCGCAGCGCGTGGTGAAGATATCCTTGCCGGACTGGACATCTCCGGCGTGGGCATTGGTCGCGCCGAGCAGCGCCAATGCCGTCAATACTGCGTATTTCATTGCAAATCGGATATCAGATAGTCAGTCGTTGCCCGCCGGATAGCTCGCCACTTCAATCAGGTTGCCATCGGGATCGCGGCAATATACCGAACTGATCGGGCCCAGCGCTCCGGTACGCTGCGCCGGCCCGGCTTCCACCGCTACCCTGTGTGCCAGGAAATGTGCCACCACTTCCTGTGGCGGCATCTTCGTGATGAAGCACAGGTCGTCGCTGCCGGACGTGGGATGCACGCCCGTGAACCACGCCACGGTATCTTCACCGACAGGCCGCAGGTTGATCTTCTGCTGCCCGAATTTCACCGACACACGCTTGCCCGTACGCGATTCAAAGTCTTCGCGCCGCATGCCCAGCACCTGTTCGTACCAGGCCGCGCTGGCCTCCACATCCTTCACGTTGAGCACGATATGGTCGAAGCGTTCGATCGCGAGCGTCATGGCGGTCCTTTGTGATCCAGAGGGGTACGTTTTATGTAACAGCATGTGTAGCTGTGCAGTGCAAGGCGTAATGTACACCGGCCCATCGGCGGGCCGCTTTTATACTGCGCGGCCGGTCAACCACCGCGCCCCCCGTCATGCGCCGAATCTTCTGGCTCGTCATGAGCCTGGTCATCGCGGCCCTGTTCCAGGTGTCCGCCGTATCCGCAGCCGAATCGGCTTCGCAGGCCGAAGCCCAGCAAATCCCGGTGCTCACGCACGCCGAAGCCGTCGCCGAACTCAAGCGTCTGCAATCCGAGCAGGATCGCGTGAAGCAGCAGGCGTCCAGCGCCTCTGGCAACGTCAAGACTGGCGACCTCAATGACGCGCTCAAGCAGCTCGACGAGGACGTCGACAAGCTCACCGCATCGCTCACGCCGCAGCGCGCCCAGTTGCAAGCACAGGTCGACCTGCTGGGGCCCCCGCCCGATAACAGCAAGTCGACGACTACCGCCAAGGAGGCGCCAGCCGTTGTGAAGCAGCGCGCCGAACTCAACGCGCGCAAGGGCCAGCTCGACGACGAACTGAAGCAGGCCGCCGACAGCAAGGACAACATCGCCCATCTGCAGGACCAGCTCGCCAAGCTCCAGCGCAGCCGGCTGAAGGATCAACTCGCGCTGCGTTCGGACAGCATCCTGAACCCAGCGTTCTGGACGCCACTGTTCAAGGTGTCCGAGGAAGACCGCGAACGACTGGGCAACTTCACCGACGACATCGGTCCGATGATCCGCCTGGCGTGGGAGCCGTCGCAACGAGGCAAGACCATCATCCTGCTGGCCGTGGCGCTGGCGGTGTGGTCGCTGGGCCGCCGCCTGCTGGAGCGCGGGCTGGCGTGGTTCTGCCTGACCCAGTTGCCCGAGACCCGCCTGCGCCGCAGCGCGCTGGCGCTGGCCACCGCGCTGACCACGGTGGTCACCACGGCGCTCGCGGTGCGCATCGTCTATGCGGCATTCACAGGCGGCGACGAGATCTCGCCCGCACTGCAAGACCTGATGAGCGAGATCGCCAAGCTGACCATGACCAGCGCGCTGATCGCCGGCCTGGGGCGCGCGCTGCTTTGCACGCGGCATCCAAGCTGGCGGCTGCCCGCGCTGGCCGATCCGGTGGCGCTGGCGATGCGGCCGTTCCCGACCGTGCTGGCCGGGATGTTGCTGCTGGCGGGCACGCTGGAGCAGCTCAACCGCATGGCCGACACCACGGTGCAGGTGACGCTGCTGGGCCGTGGCCTGGTGTCGCTGGTGGTGGTGCTGACCATCGGCGCGGCGCTGCTACGCGCCAACCGGGTGCGCAGCGAGCTGGTGGCCGCAGGCGAGCGCCCCGAGGAACGGGCCACGCTGGCGGGCCTAATCCACGCGGCCGTGACGATCATCGTGACGGTGTCTTTCGGCGCGCTGCTGATCGGCTATATCAGCTTTGCGCGCTTCCTGACCTACGAACTGGTGTGGTTCGACATCGTGCTGTGCAGCCTGTACCTGCTGACGCAACTCACCCGCGATATCTGCGAGGCGCTGTTTTCGGCGAATCACCGCAGCGGACGCGTGATCAAGCAGTTGTTTGGCGTAGGCGACTCGCACCTGGAGCAGGTATCCACCGTGCTGTCGGGCATCGGCGCCAGCGTGCTGCTGCTGTTGGCTGTGCTGGCATTGCTGACGGGCGGCTTCGGCACCACGCCGGCCGACCTGCTCAACAGCCTGCTGACCGTGCTGGGCGGCGAGCGGCTGCGCAGCATGAACATCATGCCGGAGCGCATCCTGAACGCGTTGATCGCGCTGACCGTGGGCATCTGGCTGCTGCGCTCGGTGCGCCGCTGGCTCGACGCCGAACTGCTGCCGAAGCTGTGTTCCGAGCCCGGCCTGCGCGCGTCGCTGATCACGCTGTTCAGCAACGTCGGCTACGTGCTGCTGGTGCTCCTGACGCTGTCGCTGCTGGGCGTGAAATGGGAAAACCTGGCGTGGATCGTCAGCGCGCTGTCGGTGGGTATCGGTTTCGGCCTGCAGGAGATCGTCAAGAACTTCGTGTCGGGCCTGATCCTGCTGACCGAGCGCCCCGTCAAGGTGGGCGACATGGTCAGCCTGGCCGGCGTGGAAGGCGATATCCGACGCATCAACGTGCGCGCCACCGAGATCCAGCTTGGCGACCGCTCCACGGTGATCGTGCCCAACTCTCAGTTGATCTCGCAGAACGTGCGCAACGTGACGATGAGCAACAGCACGCAGGGCGTGGCCACGCTGCAACTGACCTTCCCGCTCAACACCGACCCCGAACAGGTACGCGACCTGCTGCTGGACGTCTACCGCGAGAACGAGAACATCCTGGACATTCCGGCGCCGTCAGTCACGTTCAGCCAACTGGCGCCGAACGGCATCACGCTGAGCGTGACCGGCTACGTGAGCAGCCCCCGCATCGCGGCCGGCACCAAGAGCGACCTGCTGTTCGAGATCCTGAAACGGCTGCGCGCCGAGAACATCTCGCTTTCCGAACCGCAGACACTACGCGTGGAAAACATGGCGGCGGCGCTGGGCACCTGACCGGTGGGTCATCAGACCTTGCCCGGGTCGTGGCTGCTCCAGTAGTCGGCACCATCATCGTGCGTGGACAGAACGATCCTTTGCCGGCAGTGCTGGCATGTGTAGACGAAGATGTGATGGCCGGCGTGCATCTGCGTATCTCCTGACCGCATCAAGCGCGGATGAGGCGGAACGTAACCGGGACGACCCAGCAGGCTCTTGCAAAGTTCGCAAGGAACCATCGTGCTCTCCCAAGTCTGACTTCAGGCCCTGCAACAACCATGTCCGCTTGTCTTGCAGACATTGCTGCAACGCAACAGAGCCAGTATAGGCGCACGATCGTTCGATCGCCACGGGCTTTCCGGTGGATAGCCAGAGGCTACCTTCCTGCAGCAAAGCGGTCCGTGGCGTTCAGCAACTGGTCCATGATGCCGGGCTCGGTCCAGGCATGGCCGGCGCCCTCGATCAGGTGGAATTCGGCGTCGGGCCAGGCCTGGTGCAGCGCCCAGGCATAGCGCGCCGGGCACGGCATGTCATAGCGGCCGTGCACGATCACGCCGGGAATGCCCGCGAGCTTGTGGGCATCGCGCAGCAGCTGACCGTCTTCGAGCCAGCCGGCGTGGGTGAAGTAATGGTTCTCGATGCGGGCGAAGGCCAGCGCGAAATGGCCCTCGTCATGCTTCGTTGCAATATCGGGATTGGGCAGCAGCGTGATGGTCTCCGCCTCCCACACGCTCCACGCGCGCGCGGCCTCGATCTGCTTGTCGCGGTCGGCGCCGGTCAGCAGCTTGCGATACGCCGCCATCATGTCGCCGCGTTCCGCCTCGGGCACCGGCGCCTGGAAGCGCGCCCACTTGTCCGGGAACATCTCCGAGACACCGAACTGGTAGTACCAGTCGAGTTCAGCCTGCGACACCGTGTACACGCCGCGCAGCACCAGCTCGCTCACGCGCGCCGGATGCGTCTGCGCATAGGCCAGCGCCAGCGTCGAGCCCCAGGACCCGCCAAAGACCAGCCATTGGTCCACGCCGATCAACTGGCGCAGCCGTTCGATATCGTCGACCAGATGCCACGTGGTATTGGCCTCCAGCGATGCATGCGGGGTTGATTGCCCGCAGCCGCGCTGGTCGAACAGCAGCACGTCGTAGCGCGCGGGATCGAACAGCCGGCGATGGTCGGCCGAGATGCCGCCGCCCGGGCCGCCGTGCAGGAACACGGCCGGCTTGGCGCCGCGCGTGCCCACGCGTTCGTAGTACAGGACATGACCATCGCCCACGTCGAGCGTGCCGGTCTCGTAGGGTTCGATTTCTGGATAGAGCGTGCGGGTGCCGGTCATGAAATGTTTCGTATCGAGAACAAACGAAACAAAAGTGTAGCCCCGCGCGAGCCGAGTTGGCTTTAAGTTTCGTTTAAGTCTTCGGCCCTAGATTTGAGCCGTACCGCAACCGAACCCGAGAGGTGATGCCATGACCCCCCAAGACGTGCAAGCACTGGAAGCCTTCCTGAGCCAACTGACCCAGGCGCGCGTGGACACCAAGGACCCGCAGGCCGCGTCGATGATTGCCGAGGCCGCGGCGCGTCAACCGGATGCCGCCTACCTGCTGGTGCAGCGGACCATGCTGCAGGAACGCGCGCTGCTGAACGCGCAGACGCAGATCGCGTCGCTGCAGAACCAGCTCCAGGCTGCCCAAGCCGCGCAGACTGCCGCCGGCAACGGCGGGCGCGGCTTCATCGACGACAATGCCTGGGGCCAACACGCCGGGCGCGCGCCGCAGCCCGCCCCGACGCCGTACCAGCAGGCACCGCAGTATCCGGCTCCGCAATACCCATCGCCGCAATACCAGGCCGCTCCCCAGCAGCCCGTGCAACAGGCGGCACGCCCGGGCTTTCTGAGTGGCGGATTCGGCAGCACGCTGGGCACCATCGCCACCACCGCTGCGGGCGTGGCCGGCGGCGCGATGCTGTTCCAGGGCATCGAGAACCTGTTCCATCGCGGCGGCGGCAGCGGTTTCCTGGGCGGCGGGCAGCCGGCGGCCGGGTCTGAGACCGTGGTCAACAACTTCTACGGCGATGACAATGGCGCCGGCCAGCGCGACAACACGCTGCTGGCCGACAACGGCAGCCAGGACAACGGCAACCTCGACAACGGCCTGGACGACTACGTGAACGCCGACCAGGACGACGATTCGGCGTTCTTCTGATCCGCATGACGGTTCGCCGCTCCGGCCACACGGGAGCGGCGCCGGCCGTGTAGGACGACGACCGGTTGCAGGCGCTGGCACACCAAGGCAGGATCACCGAAACCGGGTCGGAGCCAGGCGCCATGAAGACGTTCCACTGCAATCGTTGCGAAAACCTCGTGTTCTTCGAGAACGTCGTCTGCGAACGCTGCCAGGCGACGCTGGGCTTCATCCCCGCGCTGTCGCAGGTGGCGGCGTTCGAGGGTGACGATGCCAACGGCTGGCGCAGCCTGCATCCCGACGCCCACGGCGCGTTGTTCCGCCGCTGCCACAACTACCAGGTGGAGGCCGTCTGCAACTGGATGGTGCCGGCTGAGGATCCCGGCACGCTATGCGACGCCTGCAAGCTCACACATACCATCCCGAACCTGGACACCCCCGAGAACCGCCTGTACTGGTACCGGCTGGAAACCGCCAAGCGGCGGTTGCTCTATACGCTGCTGTCGCTGGGGCTGCCGGTGGTGTCGCGCGACGACGATCCGGTATCGGGCCTGCAGTTCGACTTCCTGGCCGACACCGGCCCGCACGACCCCGCCATGACCGGCCATGACAATGGCCTCATCACCATCAACATCGCCGAAGCCGACGACGCGCACCGCGAAAAGACCCGCGCCGAGATGGGCGAGGCCTATCGCACGCTGCTGGGACACTTTCGGCATGAGGTGGGGCATTTCTACTTCAACCGGCTGATTGCCGGCACGCGGCGCATCGAACCGTTCCGCAAGCTGTTCGGCGACGAGAGCGTCGACTATGCGGCGGCGCTGCAGCGCCACTACGACCAGGGCGCGCCGGGCGACTGGCAGGCGTCGTATATCAGCAGCTACGCCACCATGCATCCTTGGGAAGACTGGGCCGAAACCTGGGCCCACTACCTGCATATGGTCGACACGCTGGACACGGCCGTGTCATGCGGGCTCGTACTCAAGCCGGACAGCCCGCAGGAGCCGACGCTGACCGACCAGACGCCGGTGGAGGACGCCAGCTTCCGCAGCCTGATGAACCGCTGGTTTCCGCTGACCTACGTGCTGAACAGCCTGAACCGCAGCCTGGGCGCGCCGGACAGCTATCCGTTCATGCTGTCGCCGGCCGTGGTGGCCAAGCTGGAGTTCGTGCATCGCGTGATTGATGCCGCGGCGCGCGAGCATGTGGAACCAGCGCCTGCGCCCACCCCTGCCCCCGCGCCGGCGGCGCCGGACATCAAGCCGTCACGGTAACGTCACGGCGCGGTACGCCGGCCAGCGACCACGCAAATACCACCAGGCCGCCAAGCGCCAGCAACGCGCCAACCCAGCCCGTGGACGTCCAGCCCATGCCGGCGGCGATGGTCACGCCGCCGAGCCAGGCGCCCAGCGCATTGGCCATGTTGAACGCAGAATGGTTGAGCGCGGCGGCCAGTGTCTGTGCATCGCCAGCCACGTCCATCAGGCGGATCTGCAGCGGCGGGCCCAGCGCCACGGCCGTGCCCACCAGCATCACGTTCAGCGACGCCAGCCACGCATGGTGCGCCGTGAACACGAACGCGCCCAGCACCAGCGCCGACCACACCAGCACGCCGCCCACGGTGGGCATCAGCGCGCGGTCGGCCAGCTTGGCGCCCGCCAGGTTGCCCGCCACCATGCCCACACCAAACAGCGCCAGCACCACCGGAATGCCGCTGGCCGGCATGTGCGCCACTTCGAGCATGGTCGGCTTGACGTAGCTGAACACGGCAAACATGCCGCCAAAGCCGATGGCACCGATGCCGAGCGTGAACCACACCTGCTTGCGCGCCAGCGCGGACAGCTCGCGCAGCGGGCTGGCATGGCGGTCCGCCGGCACGAACGGCACCCAGCGCCAGACCAGCAGTACGGTCAGCGCGCCGATAGCGCCCACGATCATGAACGCGGCACGCCAGCCCAGCCACGTACCGATACCGGCCGCGATCGGTACACCGACCAGCGTGGCAGAGGTCAGGCCCAGCATGACTAGCCCCACCGCCTGGGCGCGGCGCTCGCGCGCCACCAGGCTGGCGGCCACCAGCGCCGCCACACCAAAGTAGGTGCCGTGCGGAAAGCCGGTCAGCAACCGCAGCAGCAGCATCGAGGCGTAGCTCGGTGCCAGCGCGCTGGCGACATTGCCGATGGCAAAGAAGGCCATCAGCGCGATCAGCAGGTTGCGGCGCGGCCAACGCGCACCCAGCACCGCCAGCAGCGGCGCGCCCACCACCACGCCCAGCGCATAGGCGCTGATCAGGTGGCCGGCTTCGGGGATGGTGATTGCCAGATCGCGGGCGGCGTCGGGAAGCAGGCCCATGATGACGAACTCGCCAGTGCCGATGGCGAAGCTGCCCACGCCAAGCGCCAGCAGCGCGCGGCGGTCGGCTGCGCGGTTGCGGGGCGTGGTGGTGTGCGGGTCGGAGGCGAGTTCGGGAAGGTTGTCAAAATTTCCGGAAGGAGCGGTCATGAGCAGAGAAACGCGAGACTTTTTTATAACGATGCGCCGCGGCTGGCGGGCGGGATCTTGCGTCCGGCCTCGGGGGCTCCAGCGTGCTCCGGGTGCGGCGTGATGCGGCATGCAGCGAGTTTGTTGCCTGGGCTGCTTGGTGATCCTTGGCGATGCTTGGTATTGCGTACTACTACGCAACCGGTTGCCTTGAATGGCGGGTTGCGCGAGGACGCCATTGTGAAGCAAAACGGCGCAGCCTGCCGGGCACGCTGCAATGCCCCTTCGCGCCAGTCCTGTATCCGCTGGTATTCAATCGACTTCAAGGACGAACGGGCACTGTGGGATAGGGCACAACGAGCATTGCAGGCTATGCGGGCGCCGCCCTATGCTGAAGACATGCGGCGCCAGGGTACCGTACCCACGAAGCACGGCGCCGGTGCCGCGCGTATCGTCGTGTGGGAGGGGATATGTCCCTGCGTAATGCTCTGCTCTTTTCGGCCATCGGCCTGGCCTGGACACTGCCCGCCTACGGGCAAGGGTGCCAGCATGACATGCAGTGCAAGGGCGACCGAGTCTGCAACGCGGGTGTATGCATGCCGCCCGATGCCGACGGCACCGAGGCATCGGCCTCATCGCCTTCGAACAGCAAATCGCTGCCGACGCTCAAGCTGTCTCCGACCCCGCAGCCTCCGCAATCCTCCCCGCAGCCTTCGCCGCAATCCACGCCCCGTTCGACGCCGCGATCGGCGCCGCCGCCCCCACCCGAGCCGCTACAGCAGGATCAACCGCAGCAACAGCATGTCAGCGTGCCGCGCAATTGCTGCACGGTGGCCGGCAAGCTTCGGCTGGTGCCGCAGCAATCGGGCGATGCCGCGCTGATGGCTGGCGACGCCTGCCAGGGCCTGACGAATTCAGGCAAGCCCGTGCCGGGCACCGCGTGCAACTAGCCGGCGCATGGCCTACCACGTGTACTTGACGCCCAGGCGGCCAACCAGCGCGTGGTAGGACTGCGAGCCGAACTGGTAGCCCAGGTTGGTCCAGCCCGTCCATCCCTTGCCGCCCTGCACGCCCAGGCCGAGCTTGAACTCGTAGCGGTTTTGCGGATAGACGTCGCGCATCGACACGCCGTTGAACGCCATGGCGTTGCCGGTGCCGTCGTGCCACCAGTTGGCGGTCAGGTAGGGCTGGAAGCGGCGTCCTTTGCCATCGATTCAGGTCCGATGCACGCGTACGCCCAGCCGCGTGATGATGCCGTTGCCATTGGCGCTGTCCACGCGCGTGCCGGTGGCCGGCTTCGTGAAGGCACCCTGATAGCCGCGCACGTAGACCAGCTGCGCCGGCGGCTCCACCGCCCAGGCGCGCCTCGCGCACGTAGAAGGCGTAGCCGGTCTCGGCCGACAGCGCCAGCACCTGCGAGTCGTAGCACGCCCGGCGCAGCTGGCCGTTCACGTAGTTGGTATACCAGCCGTACTGCGCCCAGAGATCGGTGTACCAGCCCAGCCGCGTGGCGTCGTTCTGGAACCACGTGCCGTAGATGCCTACGTTCACGCCCTGCACGGCCCTATCGGTATGAAACGGGTTGCCGACGGCACGGCTGGTACTCGACCCCCAGCTATAGCCGAGGATGCCGCCCAGGTGCAGGCGGTCTTCGGGGCGGAAGACCGACCACTGCGCCACGTCGCCGCCGCCCTGCAGCATCCACGCCGTGCTGTCCACGCTGAACGTGCAGTCTCGGCTGTTCGATCCGATGTCCTTGCCCACCACGCGCAGCCAGCCTGACATGCGACGCTCGTTGTCGTTGTCGAACGTCTGATGCTCGGCCCACTGCGGCTCGCCCAGGCGGTCGTGCAGGCTGTGCACCAGAAGCCCGCTGGTTGGCCAGGTAAGCAGCTACTTCCGGTCGCAACAGCGGCTCGATGCCGTCGGGATTCGGTGTGGGTGGCCAGGCGGCCCAGGCGGCGTGGGCAGGTTGGGGTTGGGGTTGTCGCTTTCCGAGCGCAGATACCACGCCTGGTCGTTGCTGCCATCGCGCGCCCCACGATACTGGCGGTACTCGTAGATGCCCGCCACCGCGCGACCCGATTGCGTGAACGCATTCGCCGCCGTGGTCCCGCCATTGGTGGCGTCCACCACGAGGATGCCGTTCTGATTGGTCAACGCGTCGGCACCGTCGGCATTGACCACGGTGATGCCGGTGGAACCGCTGGCGCTGCCGCCGTTGACGACCAGCCGGTCCGATGCCGCGCGTCACCCGCCAGCACCGTGTTCACGCGCAGGATGCCGCCACGCCCTTGCTGCTATTGGCGCTGGTGCCGCTGCTGCCCGGCAGGCTGACGGTCAGCGCGTCCGGGCCGGTCACACCCTGAGTGGCATCCACGATCAACCCATTGCTGGCTTTGCCGTTCAGGTTCAGCGTTGTGCCTGTCGGCAGCGCAACCGTACCGCCGCGATGCATGTAGACGCCCACGTCGCTGACACCAGACGTGGTCACTGCTGGCGTGCCCGTCGCCGTCAGCGTGCTGCCCGCCTCCGAGGCGCCCAACGCAATGACGCGATGCCGGTTCACCGTAATGCTGCTGGCGCCGGCCAGACCGACGGTACCGCCGTTCTGCGCGACCACGCCATTGCCGAACTGCGCGCCTGCGCCACCGATGACCGTGACGTCCACGTCCGTGGCCTGGAGACTCCCCACGCTGAAAGCGGCCATGCCCGTGCCGTTGCCGGAGACGGCCACGCGCACGCCGCCCGGCAGCACGAAGATGCCGGTGCCCAGCGCGCCGCTGCCCGCCATCAGACCAATGCCGTTGACGGCGTTGACGACGATTTCACCGGGCGATGGCCCCGCGCTGGGATCCAGCGTCAGCGTGGACGAATAGGCGACGGCGCCGGGCGTGGTACCCGACGTAGTGATCGTGGTCCCGCCCACCACCACGGTGGGCGTACCAAACACGCCGACCGCCGGCACATTGCCTGGCCCCACCGTCGCCTGCGCCCACGCCGCGGACACATGCAGGGTGGCACATGCCGCCACGGCCAGTGCAGCCAACCGGCGCGCGGGAACAAGAGGTTGCTGCCGCGCCATGGTCCGGCCAGCACGTTCGCGGTAGATGAATCCGGCAATCATCGGGCCCCTTCACAGTTGATGCGCCCTGCCTCGCGATGCGGCGCCCGATCCACTGTAGAGGGCCATCCCGGTCAAGCATCCTGAATTGTTTTCCTACCAGATATGAACGATAGGCACAAATCATCACTGTTAGATTCGACAGTGACTCTACGTTTTCTGGCTCGATCTGACAGCGTCCGCACCCACGCCGATCGAAATCCGGGCCACCTCAGCCCGCCTTGGCTTTGGCAGCAATCAGCTCCCGCAGCCACCGGTGGGCCGAGTCGCGGTGCGACCGCTCGTGCCACAGCATCGACATCTCGTATCCGGGCACCTCCACGGGTGCCTCCACGGCCTGCAACGCGCCATTGCCCGCCACCAGGCGCGCCGGCAGCATCGCCACCAGATCGGTGCTGGCAACAACCGACGCAACGTAGAGAAAGTGGGGAACCGACAGCACCACGCGCCGCGTCAGGCCTACGGCGGCCAGCGCCTCATCCGTGACGCCGAAGAAGCCGCCGCCGTCGGGCGACACGATCACGTGCTCCAGCGCGCAGAATTGCGCGGGCGTGGGCTTGCGTTTCAGGCGCGGATGGCCGGCCCGGCCTACCAGCACGTAGCGCTCGGTGAACAACGCCATGCGGTGCAGCGCGTCAGGCGAGTCTTCGGTGATGTGGAACCCAAGATCGATATCGCCCTGCTCGGCCTGACGCGCCAGCCGGGGCGGCACCATTTCCACCACGGCCACACGCGTGCCGGGCGCGGCCTGCCGCAGCGCACCGAGGGCCGGCAGCAACACAGTTGATTCGCTGTAGTCGGTGGCGGCGATGCGCCAGGTGTGCGTCGCCATCGACGGATCGAAGGGTTGTTCGGGCGACACCGCCAGTTCCAGCGCGGCCAGCGCCTCGCGCAACGGTTCGCGCAGCGCCTCGGCACGGGCGGTCGGCCGCATGCCGCGCGGCCCCGGCAGCAGCAGCGGATCGTCGAAGATCTCGCGCAGCCGGGCCAGATGCACGCTGACCGACGGCTGCGAGTAATGCAGGCGCTCCGCCGCACGGGTCACGTTGTGCTCGGACAGCAGCACGTCCAGCGTGACCAGCAGGTTCAGGTCGAGGCTGCGTAGATTAGTCATGACAATACCTGGCATCTTGGATATTCATTTCCAATATACCGGAGCCGGTCCTATCCTGCCTTCATCGATGATGCTCAATCCAATGGACCGCGCCATGAACGTACTGATCGTCTACGCCCACCCCGAACCCATGTCGCTGAACGGATCGCTCAAGGAACTTGCCGTGCAACGGCTAGAAGCTGCCGGGCACCACGTGCAGGTTTCGGATCTCTATGCGATGCAATGGAAGGCGCCGCTCGACGCGGGCGACACGCTGGAGCGTCGCCCCGGTGGCGCGCCCTTCCATCCATCGCTTGACTCACGCCATGCTTTCGAGAACGGCTTTCAGAGCGCGGACATCGCGGCGGAGCAGAACAAGCTGCGCTGGGCCGATGCCGTGATCCTGCAGTTTCCGCTGTGGTGGTTCTCGATGCCGGCAATCCTGAAGGGCTGGGTCGAGCGTGTGTATGCCTACGGCTTCGCATACGGCGTGGGCGAGCACTCTGACGCGCGCTGGGGCGACCGCTACGGCGAAGGCAGCTTGACGGGCAAGCGCGCCATGTTGATGGTCACCACGGGAGGCTGGGAGTCGCACTACAGCCCGCGCGGCATCAACGGGCCGATCGAGGACATCCTGTTCCCGATCCACCACGGCATCCTGTACTACCCGGGCTTCGATGTGCTGCCACCGTTCTTGGTCTATCACACCAGCAAGATGGATGCGGCACGCTACCAGGCCACGGCCGACGCACTGGGCGCGCGCCTGGACCAGCTGTTCACGACCGAACCGATCGCGTTCCGACCCCAGAACAGCGGCGCCTACGAGATTCCGGCACTGACCTTGCGGGACGACATCTCGCCGGGCCAAACCGGCTTTGCCGCGCACGTGGATGCGGCGGCCTGAGCGCCTTTCCCGGAGCGCCTTGATTTGATGCAGGGGCTTTTCTGCACCCCTCTCCCGGAAGGAGCCCGGAAGGAGAGGGGTGCAAAAAAGGGATCGCAAGCCTCATCGATCAGCGATCACGGGTCAAGCTCACGCCGGCATCGACGGTGCCATAGGCGGTAACGCTCGACTGGCGCTCGCCGGTATCGGAGACCGTGGTGCATCCGTAGCCCGAAGTCAGCAGGAAAATAATGCCGAATGTGCTGAAAATGACGCGCATGGTGTTGCCCTGAATGGTATTGACTTGAGGCTTCGACGCCTGGGCGCGCCGGGAAGTTTCAGGCGCCCGGCGCGGCGCTACAATGCGCGCTGGCCATATTCTGGGGATCGCCGTCATGTTGCCGGACCACGACGCGCTGCTGCTGCTCGTCTCGCGCGAAATGCCTTTCGGCAAGCACAAGGGCACGCTGATTGCCGACCTGCCCGGCAACTACCTGAACTGGTTTGCCCGGGAGGGCTTTCCGCCGGGCGAGATCGGCCGGTTGCTGGCGCTGATGCACGAACTCGACCACAACGGGCTGTCCGACCTGCTGAAGCCACTGCGCGGCAAGGTACCCCGGCGCTGAGGCCGGGGCTCCTGAACTACTTCACGGCTTGCGCCGGCGTCGGCTGGTTGGCCGTGCCGGGCGGAATCTGGTAGCTCCAGGTTTCGCTGATGGGCTTGCCGTTCACAGTCAAAGCCTCACGCATTTCCACCACCTTGGCCGGGTCCTTAACCTTGATGCGCAGCGTCACGCGATAGCCCTTGGTCACCGGATTCGGCTGCAGCACATTCTCGATCACCTCGGCGTTGTCGCCCACGCTGAACGCGGCCTGCACCGGAGTGTTAGCCGGCAGGTTCGCCAGCGGGCCGCCCTCGAAGTCGATCACAAACCCGAGGCTGCCATCGAGATGGCGGATCAGGTTCTTCTGCGTGATTTCCCCGGCAGTACGCAGCGTCTGCTTGACCCATGCCTGGTCCTTCGCAAACAAGCCGCGCTCGTCCATGGTCCAGTGGATCGTGTAGTCGGCCTTGATCGGCGTGCCCTTGGGCGGCAGCGTGTCGGGCGTCCAGAACGACACGATGTTGTCGTTGGTCTCGTCGGGCGTGGGAATTTCCACCAACTCGACCTTGCCACGGCCCCAGTCGCCCTGCGGTTCGATCCACGCGCTCGGGCGCAGGTCGTAGCGATCCTTCAGGTCTTCATACGACGCAAAGTCGCGGCCACGCTGCATCAGGCCGAAGCCACGCGGATTGTTCACCTGGAACATGCTCAGCGCCACATAGCGCGGATTGTTCAGCGGACGCCAGAGCCATTCGCCGTCGCCGGTGTGGATCGACAGGCCGTTGGAGTCGTGCAGCGCCGGACGGAAGTTGTTGGCGTCGCGCATCTGCTGCGGCCCGAACAGGAACATGCTGGTCAGCGGCGCAATGCCCACCTTCTTGACCGGGCCGCGCATGAACACGCGTGCCTCGACCTTCAGTACGGCATCGGAGTCGGGACGCAATTCGAAGCGGTACGCGCCGGTGGCGTTCTTCGAATCCAGCAGTGCGAAGAAGACCAGGTGCTTGTCGCCCGGCTTCGGACGCTCGATCCAGAACTCGCGGAACGCCGGGAATTCCTCGGGCTCGGAAAGCCCGGTGTTGATCGCCAGCCCGCGCGCCGACAGGCCGTAGACCTGACCCTTGCCGATCACACGGAAGTAGCTGGCGCCCAGCACGCTCATCACCTCGTCGAGCTTGTCGGCGCGGTTGATCGGGTACAGCACGCGAAAGCCCGCGTAGCCCAGCTTGTTGGTGGCAGCCTTGTCGAGCTTCAGGTCGCCGAAATCAAAACGGCTCGGCTCGTACTTGATCTCGTGTACGCGGCTGTCGACGATCTCGTTGATGCGCACCGGCGTGCTGAAATGCATGCCCTGGTGATAGAAGCCCAGCTTGAACGGCGTGCTTTGATCCTGCCATTCCACGTGGTCCATCTTCGGCTGGATCTTGATGTAGTCGCCAAACTGCATCTGCGCGAAAACGGGCGGCAGGTTGCTGGCCGGCGCCGCGTAGGGCTGCTCCGACAGCTTCTTCGCACGTGCGGTGACGTCGTCGAGCGAAAACGCCTGGGCCGGCGCGGCGCCAATCAGGCAGCCGGCAAGCGCGATGCCCGGCAAGACAATTTGCATCCTGTTACGAAACGACGCGGCAAAAACGGCAAGCACCAATCGATCTCCAGAGTTCACATCGGGAAAAAGCCACAAAGCAGCCATTCTAAGCAGTGTAAGGCTGTAAACTTGCGGCGCAGTTCAGAAAAATAACCGATTTCGCCTGACGTGCCTGTCAGACACGCGGCGACAGCGGGCGAAGCGCTCTTGCCGCACCATGGCGGGCGACGATCCCGGCAGTCCGCCCATCCGAGACAACGAATAATGCGAATGCTTTCCACGCTGGCGCTTGCCGCCAGCCTTGCCTGCGCGCCCCTGTTTGCCGGCGCTGCAACTGCCGCACCCGCCGCTCCGGGCGCAGCCAACGTGACGCCGCCTGGTGCGCCAGCCGCCGACAAGCAGGCGTTCATCGCCAACCTGGTCGCCCGGATGACGCTGGACGAGAAGATCGGGCAGCTCCGCCTGATCAGCATCGGCCCGGAAATGCCTGCGCCCAAGCTGATGCAGGAACTGCAGGCGGGCCGCGTGGGCGGCACGTTCAACTCGATCACGCGCAAGGACAATCGCCCGTTGCAGGAGGCCGCCATGCGCAGCCGCCTGAAGATTCCGATGTTCTTCGCCTATGACGTGGTGCACGGCCATCGCACCGTGTTCCCGATCAGCCTGGGGCTGGCATCGAGCTGGGACATGGGCGTGGTGGAGAAAGCCGCGCGGATTTCGGCGCTGGAGGCGGCATCGGACAGCATCGATGCCACGTTCGCGCCGATGGTCGATATCTCGCGCGATCCGCGCTGGGGGCGCACGTCCGAGGGCTTCGGCGAAGACCCGCTCCTGGTGTCGCAATGCGCGCGTGCCAGCGTCAAGGGTTACCAGAGCGAGTCGGCGGCCAATCCGGACAGCCTGATGGCATTCGTCAAGCATTTCGCGCTCTACGGCGCCGTGGAAGGCGGACGCGACTACAACACCGTCGACATGAGCCCGCAGCGCATGTACAACGACTACCTGCCGCCCTACCGGGCCGGCCTGGAAGCCGGGGCGGGCGGCGTGATGATCGCGCTGAATTCCGTCAACGGGCAGCCCGCCACGTCGAACAAATGGCTGCTGCGCGACCTGCTGCGCAAGGAATGGGGCTTCAAGGGCGTGACCGTCAGCGATCACGGCGCCATCGACGAACTGCTGCGCCACGGTGTGGCCGGCAGCGGCCGTGACGCCGCGCGGCTGGCCATCGAGGCCGGCGTGGACATGAGCATGGCCGATACGCGCTACCTGGAACAGCTACCCTCGCTGGTCAAGTCTGGCGCGGTGCCGATGACCCTGATCGACGAAGCGGTGCGCGAGGTGCTGGGCGCCAAGTACGACATGGGCCTGTTTGCCGACCCGTTCCGCCGCATCGGCAAGGCCACCGACGATCCGGCCGATGTCAACGCCGAAAGCCGCCTGCACCGTGCTGAAGCACGCGAGGCCGCGCAGAAGTCGATGGTGCTGCTGGAAAACCGCAACCGCACGCTGCCGCTGAAGAAGAGCGGCACCGTCGCCGTGATCGGCCCGCTGGCCGACGCGAAGATCGACATGATGGGTAGCTGGTCCGCCGCGGGCGTGCCCAAGCAGTCCGTCACCGTGCTGCAGGGCATGCGCGATGCGCTGGCCGGCAAGGGCCAGGTGGTGCACGCGCGCGGCGCCAACATCACCGATGACAATCGCGTGGTGGACTATCTGAACTTCCTGAACTGGGACGACCCCGAAGTGGTGCAGGACAAGCGGTCCGACGGCGACATGATCGAGGAAGCCGTGCGCGTGGCGCGTGGTGCCGATGCGGTCGTGGTGGCGGTGGGCGAAACGCGCGGCATGTCGCACGAAGCATCGAGCCGGTCCAGCCTGGGGCTGCCCGGCAACCAGCTCGCGCTGCTGAAGGCGCTCAAGACCACGGGCAAGCCGCTGGTGGTGGTACTGCTGAACGGCCGTCCGCTGACGATCAACTGGGAAAAGGAAAACGCCGACGCCATCCTGGAAGCGTGGTATCCGGGCACCGAGGGCGGCCATGCCGTGGCTGACCTGCTGTTCGGCGATGCCAACCCGTCCGGCAAGCTGCCGCTCACGTTCCCGCGCTCGATCGGCCAGATCCCGTCCTACTACAACGCGCTGCGCATCGGCCGCCCATTCACGCCAGGCAAGGCGGCCAACTACACGTCGCAGTACTTCGAGGAAGAGTACGGTCCGCTGTACCCGTTCGGCTACGGGCTCAGCTACACCACGTTCAGCATGTCGGACGTGCGCTTGTCCGGCACGAAACTGGCGCGCAACGGCCAACTGACCGCCAGCGTGACGGTGCAGAACACCGGCGACCGCGCGGGCGAGGCCGTGGTGCAGCTATACCTGCAGGATGTGATGGCGTCGACCGTGCGGCCCGGCAAGGAGCTCAAGGATTTCCGCAAGGTCATGCTGGCGCCCGGCGAATCGCGCGAGATTGCGTTCCCGATAGGCGAGGACAAGCTGAAGTTCTACAACGCCAGGCTCGAATACGTGGCCGAGCCCGGCGACTTCAACGTCCAGGTGGGCTTTGACTCCGCCGCCGTGAAGGAAGCGAAGTTCACGCTGGAGTGATGCCGGAATGCGCTCGGGTACGTCAGCGGTTGCCGTCCAGCAGGTCGTTGAGCACCTCGTCGAAGGCGGCCTGGGCGTCTTCCAGCGCCTGCAGCGCGGCGTCGAAGGTCTGCAACGCGATCTTCGACGGCTTGCCGCTGCCTTCCGGCGGATACTGGCTCTGCAGCGCGGTGAAGGCCACCTGCACCTGGCGCGTGGCATTGACCACGCGCTCCATGGTCTGCGCCTCCTCGGCGCGTTTCTTTTCGTCGCTCATGCAACAGCCCCCCGATGGCCGTGGTTCGATATGCGGCATATCGTACAAGAACTTGCGGGCACCCTGCCGGGTCCAATGCCCCATCGCCATAAATTCGGGTAGGCTGGACACGCATGTCCGACACTGTCCGTGACCCTTCTAGCGCCCTCATGTCTTCGTCGTTATTGCGCAGGACGCTGGCCGCCACGCTTGTGACGGCTGGCGGGTTCGCCTGCTATTGGTCCTATCTTTCCGTCAACCAGGAGCGCCTGCTGTTCGATGCGCGCCGCCGCCCGCCGCGCGATCTGCCCGAAGGTATCGATGCGTATGCGCATCCCGTGCCTGGCGGACTGTTCCGTGGCTACACCTACCACGCCGACCACGAAGGCGTGCGCGACCTGCTGTTCTACCTGCCCGGCCGCGGCGAGGACGTACTGGAAACGCTGCAGTTCATGAAATGGCTGCCGGCCGGCATGGGCTTCGCAACCTTCGACTATCGCGGGCTTGGCCATTCGGACGGCATGCCGTCCGAGGCCGCCGCCGTGGCCGATGCCAGCCAGTTCCTGCTACATATCCGCCGCGCGTTTCCGGGCGTGCGCGTGCACGTGGTGGGCCGCTCGCTGGGTACCGGCGTGGCGATCCAGCTGGCCGACCTGCAGGATTTCGAAAGCCTGCAGCTGATCACCCCCTACGATTCGCTGCTGGAAATCGTGCGCAAGCGCTTTCCGCTGGTGCCGCTTCGCCAGCTCATGCGCCACCACTTCGATTCGATCTCGCATTGCAAGAAGGTGGTGCAGAGCACCAAGGTACTGCTGGCCGAGCACGACGACGTGGTGCCGCACGAGTGCTCGGAGCGGCTGATGGCCGCGTGGCCGGGCCCCGTGTCGGTGCAGACGATCTCAGGTGCCGACCACCACACGATCGTCGAGCGCCCCGAAACCTGGCTCGCGCTTTGCGAATTCGCCCAGCAGGTGCCGTTTCAGCCGCCCGAGCGCGTGCCTCAACCGCCGCCGGCCGACGTGACCGAGGCCGGTGTGCCCTTGCCGCTGTCCGCCGCCCGCTAGGGGCGCGGTAGAATGCGCGCCATGAAAAAAATCGTAGTCAAGGCCGCCGGGCTGACCGCCGCGCTGGCTGCGGCGGGCGTGCTGCTGGCCGGTTTCGCGGCTGTGATCAGCCTGCGGCAACTGCCCTCCATCGACGTCCTGCGCGATTATCGCCCCCAGGTGCCCTTGCGGGTCTTTACCCGCGACGACGTGCAGATCGGTGAATTCGGCACCGAACACCGCGAGTTCATTCCGATCGAGCGGATGCCGAAGCCGATGTCCGACGCGCTGCTGGCAGCCGAGGACGATCAGTTCTACGAACACGTCGGCGTGGACATCCCCGGCCTGGTACGCGCCGCGCTGGCCAATATCGGCGAAGGCTACGCGCAGGGCGCGTCGACCATCACGATGCAGGTGGCACGCAATTTCTACCTGTCGCGCGAGAAGACGCTGGCGCGCAAGTGGTATGAAATCCTGCTGGCCTTCCAGATCGACCGCTCGCTGCCCAAGGACCGCATTCTCGAGCTGTACATGAACCAGGTGTACCTGGGCGAGCATGCCTACGGCTTTGGCAGTGCGGCGCAGACCTATTTCGGCAAGCCGCTGGCGCAGCTGTCGCTGGCGGAGACCGCCATGCTGGCGGGCCTGCCCAAGGCGCCGTCGACGATGAACCCCGTGGTCAACCTGCCGCGCGCCAAGCGCCGCCAGGAATACGTGCTGGGCCGCATGCTGGCGCTGGGCATGATCACGCAGGACCAGTACCGCGAGGCCCGCAACGCACAGATCGTGGTCAAGCACGATGCCAACGGGCGCTTTGACGGGCATGCCGAGTACGTGGCGGAACTGGCGCGCCAGCTCGCACACGACCGCTTTGGCGATGAAGCGTACACGCGCGGCATCAATGTCTACACCACGGTGTCGTCCATGCACCAGACGCAGGCCTACGATGCCGTGCAATCGGGCATCGAACGCTACGGCAAGCGGCACGGCGCGGCCAAGGCCGCGGTGGCGTTGCCCCAGGCGGCGCTGGTATCGCTGGACGCGCGCACCGGCGCGATCGAGGCCCTGATCGGCGGCACCGACTTTGCCACGAACCGCTTCAACCACGCCACGCAGGCGCAGCGTCAGCCGGGCTCGACGTTCAAGCCGTTCATCTATTCGGCGGCACTGGAGCGCGGCATTTCGCCGGGCACGCTGATCAATGACGCACCGCTCGACAATTCGCCGCGCTGGCAGCCGTCGAACGATGATGGCCGCTTCGTGGGGCCCATCACCGTGCGCGATGCGCTGGCCGAGTCGCGCAACCTGCCGGCCATCCGCACGCTGCAGGCCATCGGCATTCCGTACGCGATCGACTTCGCCGGCAAGTTTGGCTTCTCGACCAAGCGCCTGCCGCCGTACCTGCCGCTGGCGCTGGGCACGGGCACCACGTCGCCGCTGCGGCTGGCCGCGGCCTATGGCGTGTTTGCCAACCAGGGCCATCGCATCGAGCCGTACCTGATCCAGAAGATCACGGACGGCGAGGGCAACGTGCTGTTCTCGGCGGAATCCAACGATGACGCCGCGCCGACGCGCGTGATTTCCGAGCGCAACGCCTTTGTCATGAACAGCCTGCTGCAAAGCGTGGTGGACGAAGGTACGGGTACCGGGATCAAGCGCTACCTGCGCCGCGATGACGTGGCCGGCAAGACCGGCACCACCAACGATTCGGTCGATGGCTGGTTCGCGGGCTACGCCGGTCAGGTCGTGACCGTGGCCTGGATGGGTTTCGACGACAACCGCACGCTCGGCCGTCACGAATTTGGCGCCACCACGGCCCTGCCCATCTGGGCGGCCTACATGGAAGGCCGGCTGGCCGGTGTGCCCGATGCCGGCTTTGTCGCGCCGCCGCAGCTGGCCAAATTCAACAACGACTGGGCCTATGCCGAGAATGCCGACGGTACGCATGGCATCGCCGCGCTGGGCTTCCCGCCGCCGCCCGCCGTGCCGGACACCCCGGTCGATGGCGTGACGCCGATGGCGCCCACGCCCGCCGCGCTTGACGTACCGGCATCGGCCAGCGCGCCGCGCGCCAGCAGCGGCGCCCTATGACATCGCTGATGCCCGCCTACGCCACGCCGCTGATCTGGGCGGTTGCCGCCCTGGCGACCATGGGCGTGCTGTTCCGCCCGTTCCGGCTGCCCGAGCCTTTCTGGGCCATGGCGGGCGCACTGCTGCTATGCCTGGCCGGATTGCTGCCGTGGCGCGACGCCCTCGCGGCCGTGGCGCATGGCAACGATGTCTACCTGTTCCTGGCGGGGATGATGCTGATCTCCGAACTAGCGCGCAAGACCGGGCTGTTCGACCATGTTGCCGCGCTGGCCGTGCGCGGCGCACGCGGATCCGCGCGGCGGCTGTTCGTGCTGGTCTATGGCTTTGGCATCGCGGTAACAGCCTTCATGTCCAACGATGCGACGGCCGTCGTGCTGACGCCGGCCGTGCTGGCCGCCACGCGCGCCGCCCGCGTGAAGCATCCGTTGCCGCATCTCTATGCCTGCGCGTTCATCGCCAACGCGGCCAGCTTTGTGCTGCCGATCTCGAACCCGGCCAATCTGGTGCTGTTCGGCGAGCGCATGCCCGCGCTGACGGGCTGGCTGGCGCGTTTCACGTTGCCGTCGATCGTTGCCATCGTCATGACGTTCGCGGTGCTTTACTGGACCCAGCGCAAGGCGTTGGCGGAACGCATTGCCGATGACGTCGAGACGCCGCCGCTGTCGTTGCAGGCGTGGCTGACCACGGCCGGCATCGTGCTGACCGGCGCGGCGCTGCTGACGGCATCGATGCATGGGCACGACCTGGGATGGCCGACCTTCATTGGCGGCGCCGCGACACTGCTGGCGGTCTGCGCCACCCAGCCGCGCCTGCTGCGCCCGGCGCTGGCCGAGGTGTCCTGGGGCGTGCTGCCGATGGTGGCGGGCCTGTTCGTGCTGGTGGCGGGCCTGTCGCAGACCGGCTTGACCGATCAACTTGCGCACTGGGTGCGCGAACTGTCGATGCGGCACGGCAGCGACGCGGTGGTGGGCGCCGGCATCGCCGGGGCGCTGGTCGGCCTGGTAAGCAATGTGGTCAACAACCTGCCGGCAGGGCTGTTCGCCGCATCAGCGCTGGCCGCGGGCCATGCGTCGGAAACAGTGACGGCGGCGGTACTGATCGGGGTGGACCTTGGGCCCAACCTGTCGGTGACGGGCTCGCTGGCTACCTTGCTGTGGCTGACCGCGCTGCGGCGCGAAGGCCACCACATCGGCGCCGGGACGTTCCTGAAAACCGGCGCCATCGTGATGCCGCTGGCCCTGCTGCCCGCACTGGCTGTCCTGCGCTGAATGCGCGGCCGCGGATTTCGCTTATAGTGAAGCACCGCGCACCGCGCCCCTATTCCAGGCCGACCTGTCGGCGTACTACATGTCACACAAGGATCACCCCGAAGGGGGCAAGCCCCCCGCGCATACGCCGGTTTCCGACCGGATCCGCGCCCGGATCGCCGAGGCCGGCGAGCGCTTCCATGCGAACGACAACATCGCGCACTTCATCGAACACGGTGAACTCGATGCGCTGCAGGCCGAAGTCGAAGCCCGCATGGAAGAGGTACTGCGCACGCTGGTGATCGACGTCGACCAGGATCACAACACGCGCGAAACCGCGCGCCGCGTGGCCAAGATGTACCTGAAGGAAATCTTCGCCGGTCGCTACGCCAAGCCGCCCGAAGTGACCGAATTCCCGAATGTCGAGCAGCTCAACGAGCTGATGATCGTCGGCCCGATCCGCGTACGCAGTGCCTGCTCGCACCATCTCTGCCCGATCATCGGCAGCCTCTGGGTGGGCGTGATGCCGAACCGGCATTCGAACCTGATCGGCCTGTCCAAGTATGCGCGGCTGGCCGAGTGGATCATGTGCCGTCCGCAGATCCAGGAAGAAGCAGTGGCCCAGGTGGCCGACCTGCTCCAGGAAAAGATGAACCCGGACGGCCTTGCCATCGTGATGGAAGCCGAGCACTTCTGCATGCACTGGCGCGGGGTGCGTGACACCGACGCCAAGATGACCAATAGTGTGATGCGGGGGTCGTTTCTCAAGGACGACAAGCTGCGCCGCGAATTCCTGACGCTGTTGAATCTGAATCGACGGTGATGCGCCGTTGATCCCCGGTTGATCCGATCCCCCGGAACCGCAAGAGGAACCCATGCTAGTTCGCCTGCTATATGCCAGCCGCGCCAGGGAACCACTGGCCGCCGATGTGCTGGACGACATCCTCGACACGAGCCTGGCGCAGAACCCGCGCCACGGCATCACCGGCGTGCTGTGCCACAGCAACACCGTCTTCCTGCAAGCGTTGGAAGGCAGCCGCGAAGCGGTGTCGCACCTCTTCCTCAATATCGGCACGGACCGCCGCCATCACGACGTGGTTCTGCTGCACTACGAGGAAATTGCTGAGCGTGCGTTTTCCGGCTGGTCAATGGGGCGCGTCAACGCCAGCAAGATCAACGCTGCCACGTTGCTCAAGTATTCGGCGCAGGGCGAACTCGACCCCTACCGCATGCAAGGTGCTGCATCCCTGGCCTTGCTCAAGGAATTGATTGCCGGAGCGTCGATAGTCGGACGCAGCCAGGACCGGGGTCGGAACTAGTTTCGTCCGGAAGGTGCCCTCAGGAGGAAAGCTGGCCGAAAAGGCCGCATTCCAGGTCGCTTTCCAGTTCTTCCACCCATGCCGTGCCGGGCCCGGCATCATAGACGCTTTCCGCGCCGGTACGCTGCCTGCGCACCGTCACCTGCCGCGCCGTCGTGCCGTTGACGTCCGAAATCTCGAACTCCTGTACGGCAAGACCCACCTGCCTGAATACGGCCTCCACGTCGTGCCGTTCGTCCGGGGAAAATTCGTCGAATTGACGCATCGTCATGGCACACCTCCATACAGGATTGCGCGGCGCAGGGTCCTGGCGACTTCCGTCATGAGGACTGCGCGCGCGCATAGAATGCCATCTTTCCGCGGCGTTCGTGATGCACTGCGAAAGACCATAACGACCGCGAATGTATTGGCTCTCTAACGCCCCACCACTTCGAAGGCGCCGCCGGTGGTTCCATTGGCGTGCGGCTGCGGACGCGTGCCGCGTCGGTCGGCATACTGTCCCCGGCAGTGGTTGTCGATCCAATCGGCCGTCGTGTCCATCGTCGTGTCCGACAACGATCGGTAGCCCGACGATTGCTGGGTTGCCGACCCGTTTATTGAGAACACGCTGCCGAGTGCGCTCTGGAAGGAGCCGGTCAATTGCGTCCCTGGTGCCCTTCGCGCGAGGCATCGGAATGCAAGGTGCGGATGCTCAGGCTGGTGGTGTTGGCGAACACGCGGGCATCAGCCCCCGAGTTCAGGCCCCTGATACGGTGTGCCGATCATCAGCCCGCCCGTCGCACTGACGTTGCGGGCCACGCGCCATGTGCCGGTACCAGTCGCCATACACGGCTTGACCTGCACGTCGTCGCCAAGCTGGCCCAGCTTGGCGACGACAAACGCATACCCGGGCGTCACGCCCAGCGGGCCGGCATTCAGTTGCGCGGCCGACACCGTAAACCGGCGAGACTCCTCGGTTGCCTCGATCACGCTCACCTCCACGTCGTTGCTGCCGTTCAACAGCGTGAAACGCATTTGGCCCGGGAGGCACCATTGTCGTAAAGATCAGGGCGCCGGCCTGGCGCACCGCGATTCGCGCTTGGGTCTGGGCAATCCCCTTGATGACCGCGCCCGAGCCGGTACTGCGTTTCAACGCGTGTTCGGGCGCCCATTGCACGCTGTACACGGCCGGCCCCGAGAACGAATGGCAGCGAACTGATTGGTGCGCTCACCCAAAAACCCGTGGATCGCCATCACGGACTTCAGCATGGGGCGCGGCGGTACATTGCTGGACGGGTTCAACCTGCTGCGCAGGCTGGCACGGCTCTGCTCGGAAACGCGCATCGTCATCGTCAGCGCACGGACCAATCCTGGCATCGCCGCGCGGGCCAAGAAGCTCGGCGCCCGCGCGTTCGTCAGCAACGAGGACGACCTCGACGAAATCGTCTGCACCTGCATCCAGGTCACCCTCAGCCATGGCAATTTCCTTTCCCCTATCCATCCACGCGGTGCTGGACAGCGTCGCATCAGCCGCGCCGGTTGCCATCTGCGCGAAGCTGACGGAATTGATGAGTGGCCATATCACCGTCGAAAGCGTGGAGGGCGTGGGCAGCGCCTTTACGGTAGTGGTGCCGCTGGAGAAGGCCGAAGCAGCCGTGGCGGAGCCCTTGACGCGCGGGACACGCGCGATGATCCTTTGCCAGGAGGCGGGATCGGGCGCCATGTTGCAGGCCTGGCTCGAGCGTGCCGACTGGCGCTGTGACGCCTTCCACAACTTCGGCGCCGCTCAGGCGTGGCTGCGGGCGAACCGGCCGCATATCCTTGTCGTCACCGGCGAGCATGACGTCGATGTCATCGCCGCTCTCCGGCAACTGCATCCGGCGAACGTGGCATAGGTCACGCGGGATGGGCCAGAGCACCCGGTCCGACGCGGACATGGCATTTGCGAGGTCTCGACGTTCAGCCACCACTCCATCCTTGCCGGCGCACTTGCGGCCTTGAATGCCCCGCCGTATGGCGGCGGGAGTGCCCTACCGGCTGCCATCGAATCCCCACCGGCGCGTAACGTCAGCAACAAGGGCGTTGGCAATCAGCCTGCGAATACCGGGCCATGCACTTCCCTGAGTGCCGTCCGATTCTGGTGGCAGAGGGCAATGCCCCGAACCAGACGCTCATCGCCGAGCAGCTATGCATGCTTGGCTGGGATCCGCTCGTGGTCGGCGACGGGCGCCTGGCACTCGCGGCCTACGAACACGGGGACTTCGACACCGTCCTGACTGACGTCCATATGCCCTTGATAGACGGCTATGAACTGCTCGTCGCCATCCGCGCCATCGATCCCGATATTCCGGTGCTGGCGATCAGCGCGGTGACCAACAACGAAAAGCCGGCGAATGGAACGCACGCGAATTCTCTGGTCATATCGCCAAGCCAGCCTTGCTGGAATCGCTAGAACAGGCGCTGCGTTCCATTCCAGATCCAGCAACACCCGATTCGACGCTTTCCAACCACATGAAGCTACCTCACGACAACCCCCCAATTCCGGCCTCTGAAATTGCGCGATACACGGCCATCTTGCGCGAACACCTGCAAAGCGACGAGCCCGATCTGTCGAGCATCGTGCAGCGTCGGGACCTGGCCGGCATGTGCCATTGGGTACACCGGTGTGCGGGTGCGTTGCTGATCGTCAATGCGCTCGATATGGTGAAGCTGCGCCGCCACGTGAAATCGCTGGGCGACCAAGGCAATAGCTGGAGACACCGGAAATTGCTGAGAGTGCGGCGGCACTGCAATCTGCCGTGCACGCATTCCGCATGGCAGAGCAACCTTCCGAGAGCTTGGGGTAGGCGGACGCCCTCCGTTGGACCGGCGACACATGCAAGAATTTGCGCAGGCCGGTTGACCAGACGATAATGTCGCGTCCGAATCTGACTTGGCAAGCAGCCGGGCCAGATTCAGGGCTTTCGCACATCGCCAAGCCGTCCGTCATCGCCCTCATGCAGTCCCATCAAGGTCTTCCGCGGCCCCAGCGTACCTGGGCAATCCTCACGGTGTTTTTCGGCCTGATCATGGCCGTGCTCGATGGCTCGATCGCCAACATCGCCCTCCCTTCGATCTCTCGTGACCTCAATAGCGATCCCGCCCGCACCATCTGGGTCGTGAACGCCTATCAGCTATCGGTCACGGTTTTCCTGCTACCGCTTTCGTCACTCGGGGAGATCCTGGGATACAAGCGCGTCTATCGCGTCGGACTGGCCACGTTCCTGATGGGGTCTATCCTTTGTGCGCTATCGCCCAACCTGCCAGTGCTGGTGGCGGCGCGGATCATCCAGGGTATCGGTGGCGCCGGCATCATGAGCGTCAATACCGCGCTGGTGCGCTATATCTATCCGCCGACCCGGCTCGGACGCGGCATCGGCCTGAATGCGCTGGTGGTTGGGGTGACCATTGCCATCGGGCCTTCACTGGGGGCGCTGATCCTGGCGATCGGTAACTGGCCCTGGCTATTTGCGATCAACATTCCCGTTGCCATCGGCGCGCTGGCAATTTCGCGCCGGGCATTGCCCGAGACGCCGCCGCAACCGCGCGCGTTCGACTATCCCAGCGCGGTGCTTTCCGCCGTGGTGATCAGCCTGTTCGTCCTGGGCGTGGACGGACTGGGACACGCGCCCTTGCGTATCGCGGGCTTGTGCGGACTGGTTCTGGCCATCGTGCTGGGCTGGCTGCTGGTACGCCGGCAGCACGGCCAGCCTGCCCCACTGGTGCCGGTGGATCTGTTTTCGAGCCGCGCCTTCACGCTGGCGGTCGGCACCTCGTTCTGCTCGTTCATGACGCAGATGCTGGCCTTTGTGTCGCTGCCCTTCTATCTGGAATATCAGCTCGGCCGCAGTCTGCAGGAAACCGGGCTGCTCATTACGCCGTGGCCATTGATGGTGGCGCTGATGGCCACCGTGTCGGGAAGATTGTCTGATCGCTATCCGGCGAGCATCCTGGCCGGTGCGGGATTGGTAATGCTGGCCAGCGGCCTGGTAGGCCTGGCCGTGCTGGGGTCCGATGCAGGCAGCCTGGACATTGCCTGGCGTACCGCACTCTGCGGCATTGGCTTTGGCTTCTTCCAATCGCCGAACAACCGCGCGATGATCAGTGCCACACCGCACGAACGCAGTGGCGGGGCAAGCGGGGCCCAAGCCACAACGCGACTGCTGGGACAAACCACCGGCACGGCCGTCGTGGCACTTCTATTCAGCCTCGATCAGGGCGACGCCGCGCGCACCGCGCTGTATGTGGCGGCAGCCGTGGCCACGACTGGCGCCGCCATCAGCTTCAGCCGGTTACGGGATCACTAGCCGAATGCGTCGACGGGTCAGCGCTGGGCACCCTTGTGCGGAAGCCCGAGGGCGCGTTCAAACCGTTCAATCGGTTCGATCCGCTCGATCCGTTCCAGCCACGTCTCCGCATCGCTCTGTTCGGGCAATGCCACGCTGCCATGGCCGTCGACGTCGCGAATATGGTTGTGATCGTCATCCACCGCGATCACGGTGCAGGCCGCCAGCGATGCACCGTGCACCGCCATGCCGCATCCCATGCGCCAGGTCGTAATCCGATCCTCGCAAAGGCCCATGCACCAGTTAAAAGACCGGGCAACGCGGCGTTCTGCCTGACGTCCCGCGCTGCCCGGAACCGCTACCGGTCCACTGGCGGGCCGGGTACTACCGGCGTGCTATCAGGCCGGACCCAGGTCGAGCCAGGGCTTGGAGTCGCCGGCAGACGTCGTCGTATAGGCGGGATCGCCCGGCTCCTGTTCCGCACCCACCCACCACTTGGCACGGTACATATGCACACTGGTAGCTGTGTGGTCACCTCGTCGCCACCGTTATAGGACCGCGCACCCCACGTGCCTTCGGTGTCCAAATTGCCGCCGGCACAGGATGTGCAGCACCGAAGTGGCATCGGTATCGCCGGTACCAGCCCGCCCCTTGGCCACCAGCGTGAACTGGATCGTGGTATCGCGGTCGACCACCGGCGCGTTGGCATTGACCGACACGACGACAATCCCGGCTCCGTCCACGCGAACATCAGCGGCGGCGGGCCGCTCGACTCGCTGGCCGAGAGCTGGATCGGTGCGCCGCTCTCGAACTGGTTGCGTACTGTGATGTGCGCCACCACCGAGGTGTCTGTCGACTCGCCCGGCACCAACGTGAGGAAGATGGCGCTTTGGTCCAATTCGGTACCGTCATTCGCGGTCAGCTTGATCCAGTAGTCGGTGGCCGTGGTCACGGACGGTGCTGTGCCCTCCACCAGTTCAGCAGTGCTGCCGTCGAAAGCCAGGTCGGGAGCGTCCCCGCTATACGTCAGCGCGTTATCGCCCGGGTCGAACGAGGCTCCGGCAGACAGCACGAACGGCGTGCCGGACTCCAGCATCACGGTGATACGCGATGTGGGCGGCTCCTGCGTGCGGGTCTTGATCACCAGCGTCTGGCTGGCCGTGGCCGACTTGTTATTGGCGTCGGTCACCGTGAGCGTGATCGTGTACGAGCGCGCCGCCTGCGGCAGCAGCTAGTGTCGCGCCTGCGGCGTGCCTTGCATCCGCTGGGGCTCGACACCTGCGTATCGGCAGTGCCCAAGGTGGGGAACCGCTTTCGTCAGCAGGCTGGCGCGGCGGCGCGCGCGCTCTGAGCGCTAAGCGCCGAAGGATACCCCCCGCTACTCGGCCTTGGCGCCCGATTCCTTGACCACCTTGGCCCACTTGGCGATCTCGGCGCGCTGATACTCAGCCAACTTCTCCGGCGTGCCAAGCACCGGGTCCAGGCCCAGTGTCTTGAGCTTGGCTTGGACATCGGGCTGGGTGAAGATGCGGTTCAGCTCGGTGTTGAGCTTGGCCACTACATCCTTCGGCGTATTGGCCGGGGCGAAGATCGCGAACCACGACGTGGCCTCGTAGCCAGGCAATCCCTGTTCCGCGATGGTGGGGATATCCGGCGCCGATGCCGACCGCTGCGCGCTGGTCACGCCGAGCGCGCGCAGCTTACCTTCCTTCACCACGGGCAGCGCCGACGGCAGGTTGTCGAACATCATCGTGATATGGCCACCGAGCAGGTCCGGAATGGCCATGGCGCGGCCCTTGTAGGGCACGTGCACGATCTTCGTTCCCGCCATCGTGTTGAACAGCTCGCCGGCCACGTGCAGCGAGGTGCCGACGCCCGGCGTGCCGAACGTCAGTTGTCCCGGTTTCGACTTGGCCAGCGCAATCAGCTCCTGCACGTTCTTCGCCAGCACCGACGGATGCACGACCAGCACGTTCGGCGTGGACGCCAGCAGGATCACGGGCACGAAGTCCTTGACCATGTCGTAGGGCATCTTGCTGTAGAGTGCCCCATTGATCGAATGGGTGCCCACCGTGCCCAGGGCCAGCGTGTAGCCGTCGGGCGCGGCGTGTGCCACCGCCTCGCCGCCGATGTTGCCGCCCGCGCCGGGCTTGTTGTCGACCACCACCGGCTGGCCCAGCGAGATTTTCTCGGAAAAGATGCGTGCCAGGATGTCCGGCGCACCACCGCTCGGAAATCCCACCACGATACGAATCGGCTTGGCGGGGTAGGCATCGGCCGCCTGCGCGGCGGGCAAGGCGCCAAGGGTGGCCGTAGCGACCAGCATTCCCAGCACAGCGCGGCGCCGGAACATTCGAGCACGCATCATTGTTATCTCCTGGATCGTTTTTATGACAAAACTAAAAAATGCGGCTACACGGCGATGTTGCCGAACTCCTTCGTGACCTGGTCGTGCAGCCGGCGCATGCCGCGCAGCCAGCGGTCATAGTCCTGGCCCTTGCGGCGGTAGTATTCCAGCACCTCCGGATGCGGCAGCACCAGGAAGCTTTCGGCCGCGATGCCTTCCAGCGTCTTCTCGGCAACATGCTCGGCGGTCACAGAGCCCTCTTGCAGGAAGCCCTTGCGCTCACCTTCCTCGCCGAACAGCATCTTGGTCTGCACGCCTTGCGGGCAGATACAGCTCACCTTGATGCCACGCTCGCCGTACGTGATCGACAGCCATTCAGCAAACCCGATCGCGGCGTGCTTGGTCACCGCATACGGTGCGGAGCCGATCTGCGACAGCAGCCCGGCGGCCGACACCGTGTTGACGAAGTAGCCATCGCCACGCTCCAGCATCTGCGGCAGCACCGCCTTGGCGGCGTGAATATGGGCCATCACGTTGATTTCCCAGATCCGCTGCCAGTCTTCGGCCGACGCTTCCAGTCCCTTGCGCAGGATGATGCCGGCATTCGAACAGAACACGTCCACCTGCCCGAAGCGTTGCGTGGCGGTGTCGACCAGGCCCTGCACGGCCGCGGCATCGGCCACATCCACGCGCTGCGAGAACACCTGGCACTGCGGCGCCGCGGCGGCAGCCTCGGCGGCCACCTGCGCGGCACCGGCCGCGTCGATATCTGCCACGGCCACGCCACGGGCACCCGCCTTGGCGAATGCCAGCACCAGTGCACGCCCGATGCCCGTGCCACCACCGGTCACAATCACGGTCCTGTTGCGAACTTCCATGAATCTCTCCTTCTCGTTTCCAAAATTCCGGTCACGCGGGTTGCCACAACCGCGTTGCAAGTGTGTCGGCCAGTTCACGAATGCGCGGCCCGAGGTTGCCTTCGAGCACCTCCGGCGACAGCCGCGTGGCCGCGCCGCCGATATTGAGCGATAGCACCTCTGAGCCATCGGCCAGCCGCACCGGCGCTGCCGCGCCGCTGACCGCGCGATCCCATTCTGCATGCGCCACGCAGAAGCCCCGGCGCGCGTGCTCGCGCATAGCGCGGTCCAGCTTGCTGCGCAGGCTTGGCCATCGGGCGCCATGCTGGCGTTCCAGTTCCGCGAGCACCGCCGCGCGCCTTGGTGCGGGCAGTCCGGCCAGCCAGGCGCGTCCGATGGCCGATGTCGCCATGGGCAGCCGCGACCCGGGCGTGAGCCGCATCACCAGTGCGCCGCGCGGCTGGCAGACCTCCAGGTACAGCATGTCGAAGTGGTCGGGCGCCGCCAGCGCCACGGTGCACCCTGTGGCAAATGCAAGAGACTGCATTAGCGGCTGGGCAATTTCGCGGATGCCCGCACCAGACAGATAGCGTTGTCCAGGCAGCATCGCGCCCTGCCCGATGCGGTACTTCTCCTGCTCTTCCACATAGACCAGGTAGCCGAGGCTGGTCAGCGTGTAGGTGAGCCGCGAGACGCTAGGTCGGGGAATACCCGTACGACGCGACAGTTCCGCGTTGCCCAGGAAGTCGTCATCGGGGCCGAATGCGCGCAGCAGTTCCAGCCCGCGCGCCAGCGCCGTGACAAAGTTGCGATCCTCGCCATCGAGCGGATGCGCGGTCTCGCCCAATACCAGGGCGGCATCCAGCGGCTGCGGAATCGAGGTCTTGCGCTTCATGTGCGATTGATATCAGTTTCCGTGCCCGGCGCGCCTTGCTATGTAGCGAAATCATTGGGGCCATACGCGCGGTAAATATGCCCCACGTCCATCGTCACCGAGCCACTTGCACGCTGAAATCAGGGAATTCACGGACGAAGCGAGGCCGTTTGCGGGAAGTCTATTTCGCTACGCGGAATACTATGTCCGATTGCTTGACGCTCGCTGAAACGCTATGCAAAGTCGCCGAAAACGAACGACCGTGCGAGAACGCGACACGGCGTCAGACACAGCGCGGGTGCCGTCACGGCACACCACCGCAAGGAGACAACGCATGGCACCGTTTTTCCAGCAGTTCCTCAATGGTTTGACACTGGGTGGCGTCTATAGCCTGGTGGCATTGGGGTTGACCCTTGTCTACGGCATCCTGCACGTGCCCAACTTCGCGCATGGCGCGTTGTACATGGCCGGCGCCTACGTGTCGTATTTCGCGATGACCACGCTCGGTCTGAACTACTGGCTGGCAATGCTGGGCGCCGCGGCCGTGGTGGCCGTGCTGTCGATGCTGGCCGATCGCCTGGTCTTCCATCCGCTGCGCAACGCGCCCGAGATCCACGACATGATCGCCGCCATCGGCATCCTGCTGTTTCTCGAAGCCGGCGCGCAGGCACTGTGGGGCGCCGACTTCCATCGCATGCCCACGCCGTATGGCCAGATGGTGGAAGTCTTCGGCCTTACCGCGCCGTTGCAGCGCCTGCTGATCATCGTGGCCGCGTTCGGTCTGATGGTGCTGCTGCACCTATTCCTCACGCGCACCGTCATCGGGTCCACGATCATGGCCATGGCGCAGAACCGCGAGGGCGCGGCGCTGGTCGGCATCGATGCCACGCGCGTCACGCTGCTGGTGTTCGCCATCTCCGGTGCGCTGGCCGCGATTGCCGCCACGCTCTACGCGCCGATCAACCTCGTGTATCCGAGCATGGGCAATTTGGTCATCACCAAAGCGTTCGTGATCATCATCCTGGGCGGCATGGGCAGCATTCCCGGCGCCATCGTCGGCGGGCTGATCATCGGCATGGCCGAGAGCTTCGGTGGGTTCTACGTCTCCACCGACTACAAGGACATCATCGCTTTCCTGCTGCTCGTGATCATCCTGTCGGTGCGTCCGCAGGGCCTGTTCGCCGGCAAGGCCGCCTGAGGAGGACACCGACATGAAAGCACTGCAAGGCAAGACGGGCTGGATGCTGCTGCTGGCCGCCGCCATCGCGTTTCCGCTGGCCGTTCCCAACAGCTACTTCCTGACCGTGATGACGCTGGCGTTCATCACCGCCATCGCCACGCTGGGCCTGAACCTGCTGACCGGCTACACCGGCCAGCTCAACCTCGCGCACGGCGGCTTCATGGCCATTGGCGCGTACACGCTGGGCATCCTCACCGTCGATCATCAGTTGCCGTTCTGGCTCGCGTTCGCGCTGTCCGGCGTGGTCTGCATGCTGCTGGGCGTGGTAATCGGCGTGGTGTCGCTGCGTCTGAAGGGCCACTACTTCTCGATCTTCACGCTCTGCGTGGGCTACATCATCTATCTCGTGATCGAGAAGTGGGAAGGTCTGACCCACGGCGCGGTGGGCCTGATCGGCATTCCGGTACCGGCCGCGATCGGCCCCATCACGTTCGACAGCGTGCAGGCGCAGTACTACCTGGTGCTGTTTTTCCTGGTCATCGGCACGTTCGTGATGCACCGCATCGTCGGCTCGCTGCTGGGCCGCAGCTTCATGGCCGTGCGCAACAGCGACGCGCTGGCCGAGGCGCTTGGCATCAACCTCATGCGCACCAAGGTGCTGTCGTTCGTGCTGTCGGTGGCCTATGCCGGCTTTGCCGGCGCGCTCTACGCCGGCCAGGTGCGTTTCCTGGGGCCGGACATCGCCCGCACCGACCTCACGTTCGACATGGTGATGTCGATGCTGGTGGGTGGCACGGGCACGCTGCTTGGGCCGCTGCTGGGCGCGGTGCTGGTGCCGTGGGTCACGCAGACGCTGCAGTTCCTGCAGGACTACCGCATGCTGGTGTTCGGGCCGGTGCTGATCCTGCTGATCATCTTCGTGCCGGACGGCATCGTCGGGTCGTACCTCAAGCGCCAGGCCCGCCGCGCCGCCGCGCAGCGCCGTGGCCAGATGGCCGCCGCACGCAACGCCCAACCAATCGCCACCACTCGCCCGGGAGCCGAGAATGCTTGAGATCCGCAACCTGACGAAGAAGTTTGGCGGCCTGACCGCAGTGCACGACGTCTCCGTGACGCTGGAGACGGGCCATATCAACGCCATCATCGGCCCCAACGGCGCGGGCAAGACCACGTTCTTCAACCTGATCGCCGGCACGCACGCGCCCACCTCGGGCCAGATCGTGTTCAAGGGCCAGGACGTGGCCGGGCTGCGCGCGGACCAGATCGCCCGGCTTGGCGTGGCCCGCACGTTTCAGGCCACGGCGCTGTTCGACCGCGCCACGGTGCTGGACAACCTGATCGTGGGCCACCGCCTGCGCACGCATTCCGGGCTGGCCGACGTGCTGTTCAACTCGCGTCGCCTGCGCGAGGAAGAAAAGCTGTGCCGCGAGAAAGCCGAGGCCGCGCTGGATTTCGTGGGCCTGTCGCATCTGGCGCATGAAGTGGCCGCCGACATCACGCAGGAAGCCCGCAAGCGTGTGGCCTTTGCGCTGGCGCTGACCACCGAACCCGACGTGCTGCTGCTCGACGAACCGGCCGGCGGCGTGAATCCCGAGGAAACCGTGGGCCTGGCCGAACTGATCCGTAAGATGGTGCGCCATGGCAAGACGGTCTGCCTGATCGAACACAAGATGGACATGATCATGCGGCTGGCCGACAAGATCATGGTGCTCAACTACGGCGAAAAGATTGCCGAGGGCACGCCCGCGCAGATCCAGCAGGACCCGCGCGTCATCGAAGCCTACCTGGGAGCCGACCATGTTGCAGCTTGAACGCGTCTCGCTGTCGTACGGCAGCTTCCGCGCGCTGGACAACATCACGCTGCACGCCAAACCCGGCGAACTCGTGGTGCTGCTGGGTGCCAACGGCGCCGGCAAGAGCTCGATCTTCCTGGCCATGAGCGGCATCCATCGCACCAGCGGCGGCAGCATGCGCTTTGACGGCCGCGAACTGGGCGGCATGAAGCCGTCGCAGATCGTGCAGGCCGGGCTGGTGCATTGCCCCGAGGGCCGCAAGCTGTTTCCGGCCATGACCGTGGAGAAGAACCTCACGCTTGGCGCCTACGTGCATCGGCGCGACCGCGCGGGCATCCGCAAGACGCTGGAAGAGGTCTACGAGATGTTTCCGATCCTGCGCCAGAAGAAGGACGATCCGGCCGGCTCGCTGTCGGGCGGACAACAGCAGATGGTGGCGCTGGGCCGCGCGCTGATGGGGCGGCCGCGCACGCTGCTGCTGGACGAACCTTCGCTGGGCCTGGCGCCGCTGGTGGTGAAGCAGATGTTCGAGGTGATCCAGCGCATCAACCGCGCCGGCACCACGGTGCTGCTGGCCGAACAGAACGCCTATGCGGCCCTGAGCATCGCCCACCGCGCCTATGTGATCGAAAGCGGCCGCATCGTGATGGAAGGCGACCGCGACACACTGCTGAAGGACGAAGGCGTGCGACGCGCGTACATCGGCGGTTGATTTGTGTTTGTGATTTTGTTTTTGTTTTGACTTTCTCCCCTCTCCCACCGGGAGAGGGGCGGGGGAGAGGGCAAGCGTTTCGTCCTGGCAAACGCTTCGACATAGCACAGGCCTGCCCTCACCCCCAACCCCTCTCCCGCGCCGCGGGAGAGGGGAGCTAGAAACAGCGAGATGGAAAAAGCGCAGTCATAAAATCCAAAGGAGACAGCACATGCAACACAAGACGTTGGGTCGTTTCTTCACGCTGGCCGCGTGCGCCGCGGCTGCCTGCATCGCATCGTCGCCGGCTCTGGCGCAGGAAGTGGTCAAGATCGGCTACACCGGTCCGCTGTCGGGCGGCGCCGCGCTGTATGGCAAGAACGTGCTGTCCGGCATCCAGATGGCCGTGGACGAGATCAATGCCAGCGGCCTGCAGGTCAGCGGCAAGAAGGTGAAGCTCGAAGTGGTGGCGCTGGACGACAAGTACGCGCCCGCCGAAGCCGCCATCAACGCGCGCCGCCTGGTGCAGCAGCACAAGACCCCGGCCGTGTTCGTGCCGCACTCGGGTGGCATCTTCGCGCTGCAGGCATTCAACGAGCAGGAGAAATTCCTGGTCATGGCCTATTCGAGCGTGCCGCGCATCACCGACGCCGGCAACAAGCTCACCATCCGCATCCCGCCGGCCTACACCGGCTACATCGAGCCGTTCATCAAGGCGCAGATGAAGCGCTACGGCAAGAACGTGGCGATGGTGCCGGCCGACCACGACTACGCCAAGGCATGGGTGCAGGCGTTCGTGCCGGCCTGGGAAGGTGCGGGTGGCAAGGTGGTGGGCAACATTCCGATGTCCTACACCAAAGCCACGGACTTCTATACCGGCGTCTCCCGTGCCATCGCGGAAAAGCCGGACGTGATGTTCGTGGGTGGCCCGTCCGAGCCGACGGCCCTGGTGGTCAAGCAGGCGCGCGAACTGGGCTTCAAGGGCGGCTTCATCATCATGGACCAGGCCAAGATGGATGAAATGGCCAAGATCACCAGCGGCCTGGGCATGCTGGAAGGCTCCATCGGCGTGATGCCGCTGGTCAACGATGCGCGTCCGGTGGCGCAGGCCTACAACGCCCGCTACAAGAAGCTGCACGACGGCCGCGATGCGACCACAGAAATGTCGCTGAACTACACCATGACCTGGGCGCTGGCCAATGCGATGAAGCTGGCCGGCACCACCACCGACGCCACCGCGATCCGCGCCAAGATGCCCGATGCCATGAAGGCACTGCCCAAGGACGTGAATCCGAACGAGGTCGAGGGCATCGACGCCAAGGGCGGCTCGGTGGCCGATACCGTGGTGGGCTGGGTGCAGAAGGGCAAGATCGAACCGGTGCGCCTGTCCGAACTGGCCAAGTAAGCACGGCAGTACCAGAGACCGGGAAAGAGCAAGAGAGAGAGAGAGAGGCGGAGGGGGCGTTACCCCGCTGGCGGGCAGCCAGCATCGAAGTGGCAGTCAACAAAAAAAATCGTAGTGGAGAGAAACGAAGGGCGTCCGGCACAACCGGACGCCCTTTGTCCTTCCCGAAGCCCCGTGCGTCAGCGCCGCTCTTCGTTGCGCGCCTGCTGCGCGCGTTGCTGTTGCTGCTGCTGGCGCTGCTGTTCCTGGCGCTGGTGGTCCTGCTGCTGGCGCTGCTGTTCCTGGAACTGCCGCTGCTGCTCCTGCGCCTGGCGCTGCTGGTGCTGTTGTTGTTGTTGCTGCTGTTGTTGCTGCTGTTGTTCCTGCACGCGCCGCTGCTGTTCCTGCATCTGGCGCTGTTGCTCCATCTGCTGCTGGCGCTGCATGGCCTGCTGCCGCTGCTGCTCGAACTGCTGACGCTGCTGTTCCTGGAACTGGCGGGCCTGCTCCAGTTGCTGCCGCTGGGCGGCCTGCTGGCGCTGCTGGTCCATCTGCTGGCGTTGCTGCTCCTGTAACTGCCGCTGCTGGTCCTGCGCCTGACGCTGCTGATCGAACTGCCGTTGACGATCCTGGGCCTGCCGCTGCATATCCTGCTGCTGCCGCTCCTGCGCCTGGCGCTGCTGCTGGTCGAACTGTCGCTGACGATCCTGGGCCTGCCGCTGCGTGTCCTGCTGCTGGCGTTCCTGGGCCTGGCGCTGCTGGTCGAACTGCCGCTGGCGATCCTGGGCCTGCCGCTGCAAATCCTGCTGCTGCCGCTCCTGGGCCTGGCGCTGCTGGTCGAACTGCTGGCGGTTCATCGCATCACGCCGCTGGTCGTCAAGCTGACGCTGCTGCTCGAACTGCTGGCGGCGCTGCAGGTCCTGCGTCTGCCGCTGCTGGTCCTGCATCTGGCGTTGCTGGTCGTTCATCTGCCGCTGCAGCGCCTGCTGTTGCTGGCGCTGCGCGTCCGCAGTCTGCCGTTGCTGGTCCTGCATCTGGCGTTGCTGCTCGAACTGCTGGCGCTGCGCATCGGACACACCGTTGCGCAGCGAGTCGCCCCGTTGCCCTGGTCCGCGTCCCGCCTGGGCGGCCTGGCTCATGCGCACATCGGGCTGCCAGGACATGCCCTGTGCCGGCTGCGGGTGGCGTCGTCCGTCGTCCCCGCGGTTGTTGCCACGGTTGTCCGCACCGGGCGCCGGACCGCGCCATGGCTGGCCCGCGCCGGCCGTTCCGCCCTCGCGGGCAAAACGGCGCGCCAGGTCGTCGGCGCCAACCCGTCCGGGCGGATGCGCCGCAATGGCCTGGCGGTCGAAACCCTGCCGCGCCATCGGCGGCACGCCGTGCGGCCGTGCATCGCCACCGATCAGGCTCGACTTGACCGGCGCGATGATCGGGCCGCCGCGATTCTCGCCCGCCGGGATATGGCGCCACTCGTCGCGGTAGCTGCCACGCGGTACGGGGCGGCCCTCGACGAAGTTGCGCGACGGCATGCCCGAGATCGCGCCCGGCACATTGCGGTTCACCCAGCGATCGCGGTCGCCGCCGCGCATCCACGTGTTGTTGACCGTGATGTTGTTGATACGCGTCACGTAGTGTGGGCTGGCCCGATACACAGGGCGGTACGTGTCACGCGGCCCCAGCGGATACCAGGCCACGCCCGGACCGCCGCCGATGCGGATCGATGTGCCGCCGATAAAGCCGACCACGGCCGGCACGTAGCAGGGCCGAACCGCCACCGGCCCCGGCACCCAGCCCCAACGGTTGCCGAAATGCGCCCAGCGCCCGTAGTGCGACGGCGCGAAGCCCCACGGCGCATCGTCGATCCACGTCCAGCCCCACGGCGCCACCCAGGCCCAGTGGCCCGCGCTGTACGGGGCCCAGCCGGCCGACACGGCGCGCGGAAACCACACCGCGCCGTAGCCGGGGTCCTGCTGCCAGTCGCCATAGTCGTCCAGCGCCGTGTAGCCGGTCATATCGGGCGGCACGTAGCGTGCGGACGGCGAGGCATCCTCACGCGCGTCGCGGGCCGCCGTCCATTGATCGAAACCGTCGGGGGGCGGATAGCTGCCCGGTCCCGCATCGGCCAGGTCGGTCCCGGCAAACCGCATGCGCTGGCCGCGGGTCAGTTCAACCGAGCGCGAATCGCCGTACAGCACGGCGCTGCCGTGCCGCATGGTCACGAGCGTGGTGGTGCCGTCGGGCGCGACGTCGATCCGGTAGTCACCGGGTTCGCGCGGCACGAAAGCCAGGTTCGGCGTATCTACCTCTACCTGCTGGTCGGCCGGCAGCGACCGCACGCGCAGTTGCAGCGAGCCCTGGGTCAGCTTGACCTGGGTCGCGCGGTCGTCAAGGTTCAGGATCGTGGCGGCCGTACCGCCGCCCAGACGCACCGCCGTGGTGCCGGCATGCAGTTCGGCGCGGCCGCCCGGGTCTACCCAGATGCGGTCGCCCGTGGTGAGCGGCCGGTTCAGCCCCACCGCCGCCCATTCGTCGGAGCCCGCCGGCGCGAAGCTGAGTCCGCCGGCCATGTCGGTGACAGTGGCGATGCGGGCTGGCGGATCGGCCGCCATCGCGGACGGATCGCCCAGCACGTTGGCATCGGCCAGGTCCTGCCCGGCATAGCCGGGTGGCACGCCGGGGTTGTAGCCCTGGCTGTAGCCGGGGTTGTAGTCCTGCGCCAGGGCCAGGCCCTGGGAAAACAGCGCGACCAGGGCCAGGGCGGCGGGCACACGCGCGAAACGATGACGGGGTTGCATGATCAATTACCTGAGTCCGGCGGGCCGTGCCGGCGACCATGGCGGCACGCACCCGCTTGCCACCGTATATCGGATAACGGCGGAAAGACCGATCTGTGCACCACACTTTGTAAGCACTTATTTCCGCGCCCACCCGCCACGGCTTGCGAGACAAAGGCGGATACAAATCTTGCAGATGACTGGGGAAATGGCCTCGATACGGGCCTGTTGGCGGCCAATGCTGCGTCGCAGCACCGCGCCTGGTACAAGCCCTAGCGCGGCTGGTTGCGCAGGAAGTCGGTCAGCCGGTCGGCCGGCATCGGGCGGCCGTAAAGATAGCCTTGCGCCTCCACGCAGCCGTTGGCCAGCAGGAAGTCGCGCTGTTCGCGGGTTTCCACGCCTTCGGCCACCACGCCGATCTGCAGGCTCTGGCCGACGCTGATCACCGACCGCACGATGGCGGCATCCACATTGTCCTGGGTGACGTTGCGGATAAACGACTGGTCGATCTTGAGCCGATCCACCGGGAAGGTCTTCAGGAAACTCAGCGACGCGTAGCCGGTGCCAAAGTCGTCGCACGTCAGCGTCACGCCATCGCGGCGCAACGCCTGGAGCTGGTCCGACACCTCGTCGCCCTGCTGCAGGGCGATGGTCTCGGTGATTTCGATCTCCAGACGGTCGGCCGGCAGCTCCAGCGCGCGCAACACGTGCCGAACCTCGGTCAACAGCCGGCTTTCGGCCAGTTGGGCCGCGAACAGGTTGATCGCCACGCGCGGCGCATCGGGAAACGTCAGCGACCATGCCCGGGCCTGGGCACAGGCCGTGTGCAGCAGCCACATGCCCACGTCGGCGGCCACGCTGCTGGCGGCCAGCGCGTCGATGAACGCGGCCGGCGTCAGCAGGCCCAGCGTGGGATGGCGCCAGCGCATCAGCGCCTCGGCCCCCACCACGCGGCCGTCGCGCAGGTCCACCTGCGGCTGGTACAGCAATTCAAACTGTCGTTGGGCGTAGGCTTCGCGCAACGCCTGGACGAGCGACAGGCGCGTCGTCACGTCGGTGCGCATCTGCGGCTTGAAGAACCGGATCGTGCGGCCGCCGTCGTGCTTGGCCCGGGCCAGCGCCAGGCTGGCCGCCGCCACCACGTCGGCCGTGGAATCGCCGCCGGCCGGCATCACGCAGGCGCCCAGGCTGGCCAGCACGTGGTGCCGGTTGCCATTGAGTTCGTAGGGAGCCGACAGCATCGACAGGATGGCTGCACTGACATGGCGCACCAGCGTCGGGTCGGAAATCGAGGTCAGCAGCACGCCGAATTCGTCGCCACCCACCCGGCCAACCACGGCATCGCGCGGCGAGGCGTCGCGCAGGCGGCGGGCCACGTGCTGGAGGATCGTGTCGCCTTCCAGATGGCCGTGCATGTCGTTGAACGCGCGAAAGTCGTCGATGCCCACCAGCAACAGGGCGAAACGGGGCGTCGCCTCGCCAAGAAGACGCGCCTCGACCCGCTTCAAGAATGCCTGGCGGACGACCACGCCGGTCAGCGGATCAAGATCCGCTGGCGGCAAGGCGCCAGTCGCCTGTGCCTCCGACTTGGCCACCATCCCTGCCCTATCAGTTGTGATGAACATGTTCCCCGCTCAAGCTATTTGGCAAGTGTGACGAAAACCTTGAAAAAAGCAAGCGCTTCAAATTGACGCCGCCAGCGCGCAACGGCGCCCGCTGGCGGGAAATCGTCCGCCGTTGAAATGGCCCGGACGTTACAGTACCCTACGCCGCAAACGCCCACCACCCAATCGAGGAATACCCCCCGGTCCGGTGGGCCCCTGGCCCGACGGCCAAGCCCAGTGCCGCCCGCATGGCCGTCCGCCCAACGAGAAACCGCACCGACCGTGACCCACTGGACCCTGCGCACGCGCATCCTGGCAAGCTTCACCTTCATCCTGCTGGTCATGGCGCTGATGGGCGTGGTGGCCTACAACCGCCTGTCCGCCATCGAGCACGAAGCCAACGTGATGCGCACCGACGCCCTGCCCGGCCTGCGCTACAGCGCCGGCATGCGCGGCATCTGGGGCGAGTTCTACGTGCTGGGATGGCAGACCGTGACCGATCCCGACAGCAGCCACCGCGCCCGGGTGCTGGCCCAGGTCCAGGATGCCACCCAGCGCTTCGACAAGCTCCAGAAAGGCTACGAGGACACGATTGCCCGCGAGGAAGATCGTGTGCGTTTCAACGCGTTCAAGGAACTTCGCGCCAAATACGATCAGGCTGCGCAGGTCTATACGGATCCAACCCGCTGGAAGGACGTGCCGACGGCCGAAGCCGCGCTGCGCGGCAATATCCACGACATCTGGATCGAGGGCCGCAAGGCGCTGCAGCACCTGGTGGACGACAACAACCTGGTCAACGAGCACGCGGCAGCCGGCATCGACCATGCGGTCAGCGCGGCCAAGGTCGGCATCGAGGTGGCGCTGGCTATCGCGCTGCTGGCGGCCTTGGTCTGCGGCTTCATGCTGCTGCGGGCCATCAACGTGCCGATGCGGTCGATCGTATCGCTGCTGACGACGATGCGCGGCGGCGACATGCGCCAGCGCATGAACCTGAACCGCCGCGACGAATTCCAGGCGGTGGAGGAAGGCTTCAACCAGATGGCGGGCGAGCTGACGT
This sequence comes from Cupriavidus pauculus, assembly GCF_022179805.1. GTDB lineage: Bacteria > Pseudomonadota > Gammaproteobacteria > Burkholderiales > Burkholderiaceae > Cupriavidus > Cupriavidus pauculus_E. Next base: position 113,124 of record NZ_BPUO01000012.1, read on the forward strand.
CGCTGGTGGGGCAGGCACAACGGTCGGCCATCCAGGTCACCACATCGGTCAACGAAATTGCCGCCACGGCGCGCCAGCAGCAGGCCACGGCCACCGAGACGGCCGCCACCACCACGCAGATCGGCGCCACGTCGCGCGAGATCGCGGCGACCTCGCGCGACCTCGTACGCACCATGAACGAGGTGTCGCACGCAGCCGACCAGACCGCCGGCCTGGCCGGCACGGGCCAGGTGGGGCTGTCGCGCATGGAAGCCACCATGCACCATGTGATGGACGCCGCCGGTTCGGTCAACGCCCGGCTGGCCACGCTCAACGAGAAGGCCGGCAATATCAACCAGGTGGTGACGACCATCGCCCGGGTGGCCGACCAGACCAACCTGCTGTCCCTGAATGCCGCGATCGAGGCCGAGAAGGCCGGCGAGTACGGCCGCGGGTTCTCCGTGGTGGCCACCGAGATCCGCCGCCTGGCAGACCAGACCGCCGTGGCCACCTACGACATCGAGCAGATTGTGCGCGAGATCCAGTCGGCGGTGTCCGCCGGCGTGATGGGCATGGACAAGTTCTCCGAGGAAGTGCGGCGCGGCATGTCGGAGGTCACCCAGGTGGGCGACCAGCTGTCGCAGATCATCGGCCAGGTGCAGTCGCTGGCGCCGCGCGTGCAGATGGTCAATGAAGGCATGCAGGCCCAGGCCGGCGGTGCCGAACAGATCAACCAGGCGCTGATGCAGTTGTCCGAGGCTGCCCAGCAAACCGTGGAATCGCTGCGCCAGTCGGGCCAGGCCATCGACGAACTGACGCTGGTAGCTAACGAACTGCGTAGCGGCGTGTCCCGCTTCAAGGTCTGAGCGGACCAAAAGCCGCTCCTCCGCCATGGCGCTCTTCCTGCTGTTCCGCATCGGCCCCGATTTCTACGCGCTGGACAGCGCGGAGATTGCCGAGGTGCTGCCGCTGACCGCCACCAAGCGGATTCCCGGTGCCCCGGCATGGGTCAGCGGCCTGATGGTGCGGCAAGGGCGGCCCGTGCCGGTGATCGATGTGACCGCGCTGGCCACGGGCGAGCCGGCCGCCGCGCGCACCAGCACCCGGACCGTGCTGGTGCACTACCGCCGCCCCGGCGCGGACCCGCGACTGCTGGCGCTGCGGCTCGAATACGCCACCGACACCCTGCGCTGCAGCCCCGATTCATTTGTCGATGGCGGGATCGATCCGGGCCAGGCGCGTTACCTGGGGCCGGTACGCCATGATCCGCGCGGCCTGGTGCAATGGGTGCGCGTGGCCGAACTGCTGCCCGACGCCGTACACACGCTGCTGTTTCCCGAGGCAAACCCCGCATGACGGACCTGCCCCATCCTCCCACCCAGATCGAGGCGCTGCTCAAGGAGCGCATCGGCCTGGACGCAGCCGCCATCGGGCCGGCGGTGATCGCGCGCGCGGTGGAAGAACGCCGGCTGGCCGTGGGCGCCCGCGATCCGTCCGCCTACTGGAACCTGCTGCACGCGGTACCCGACGAACTCCAGGCACTGATCGAAGCCGTGGTGGTGCCCGAGACCTGGTTCTTCCGGCACCGCGAGGCGCTGCTGGCGCTGGGGCGCTTTGCCGCGCAGCGCGTATTTGGCGACGGCGAACGCATGCTGCGCGTGCTCAGCGTGCCCTGCTCCACCGGCGAGGAACCCTATTCGATTGCCATGGCGCTGTTCGACGCTGGTTTGCATCCGGACCGCTTCCGTGTGGACGCCGTCGACGTCAGCGCCCGCGCGCTGGAGCGCGCCCGCCTGGGTATCTATGGCGGCAACGCGTTCCGTGGCGCACCGCTCGATTTCCGCGACCGCTATTTCAGCCCGGCGCCCACTGGCTACCAGTTGTCCGAGAAAGTGCGCGGCCAGGTGCGGCTGCTGCAAGGCAACCTGATGGCGTCCGACCTGCTGGCCAGCGAGGCGCCCTACCATTTCGTCTTCTGCCGCAACCTTTTGATCTACTTCGACCCGGTCACCCAGCAGCGCGCGGTGCAGACCCTGCGCCGGCTGACCGATCCGGACGGCCTGCTGTTCGTCGGCCCGGCCGAAGCCAGCCTGCTGACCCGCGAGGGGCTGGCCAGCGCCGGCGTGCCGCTGGCATTCGCGTTCCATCCGGCCCCGTCGCCGGGCAGGCCCACCGCGCCCGCGCCGTCCGCGTGGAAGCCCGCCGCACCTACTTCGCGCGCGATGCCCGCGCCGATGACACCGGCACCACGCCCCGCACGCGCCCCGCTGGCGCGCCCGATGCCGCCGGCAGCGCCGGCCAACCCGCTGGCGTCGATCTCGGCCATGGCTGACCGTGGCGAACTCGACGCCGCCACGGCCGCGTGCCGCCAATATCTGACCGAGCATCAATCGTCGGCCGACGGCTGGTGCCTGCTGGGCGTGCTGCACGACGCTGCCGGCCAGATTGCCGATGCCCACGCCGCCTATCGCAAGGCGGTCTATCTGAATCCGGGCCATGAAGAAGCGCTCTACCATCTGGCGGCATTGCTCGACAGCGAAGGCGATGCATCCGGCGCCCATCGCCTGCGCGAACGCGCCCAGCGTCATGCCCGACTGAGCCATGGCTGATTCCATCATCCACCACGCCCCTTCCACGCTGCCCGGCCTTGGCGCCGGCACCGTGTACGACTGCTGGCGCCGCATCGGCACCGGCGGCGACCGCTCCTGCCCCGAACTGGTCACGCATCTGCGCTGCCGCAACTGCCCGGTCTACGCGCAGGCCGCCGTGACCGTGCTCGATTCGCTTTCCGCCGGCAAGTTGTGGGACGGCACCGACCAGACCCAGCTCACACGCGTTGGCGCCACCGACACCGCCACCTGCGCGGTCGATCGCGCCGCCGGCCAGTCGCTGCTGATCTTCCGCGTGGCCGACGAATGGCTGGCGCTGCCCACTGCCGCGCTCGGTGAAGTCACGGCGCCAGCGCCCGTGCATTCGCTGCCGCACCGGCGCCATGCGGCATTGATCGGCGTGGCGCCGATACGCGGCACGCTGCTGACCTGCGTGTCGCTGGCCCTGCTGTTCGGCGCCGCCGCCGAGGGTGAGAGCGCACAGGCCACGCGCTTCCTGATCCTGGGACAAGGCCGCAATGCCATTGCGCTGCCGGTGGCCGAAGTCGCGGGCGTCGAACACGTGCCTAGCCGGGCGCTGCTGCCGCTACCGGCCACGCTCACGCGCGCGTCGGCCCGCTACACGCAAGCGTTGTTCGAACACGCCGGCCACAGCGTGGGCCTGCTCGATGCGGACCTGCTGCGCCAGGCCCTGTCGCGGAGCCTGGCATGAATCCCGAACAGTTGCGCGATGCCTCGATGCTGGATCTGTTCGCGCTCGAAGCCGACGCGCAGGCAGAGGTACTGAACGTCGGCCTGCTTGCGCTCGAACGCGACCCCACCGCCGCCACGCACCTGGAAGCGTGCATGCGCGCGGCCCACTCGCTCAAGGGCGCCGCGCGCATCGTCGGGCTCGACGGTGGCGTGCGCGTGGCGCACGTCATGGAAGATTGCCTGGTGGCCGCGCAGCGTGGCGGCATCGTGCTGGCACCGGCCCATATCGATACGCTGCTGCAGGGCACCGACCTGCTGCAGCGTATCGGCCATCCGCCCGACGGCAACCTGAACTGGCCCGAGCAGGACGGCCGCGCCGAGATCGACACGTGGATCGCGCGCATGGAGCGCCTGCTGGGCGGCGGCGACATCGAGCCGCCTGCGGCACCGATGCCCGCGCGCCTGGCCGTCCCCGATGCGGCGCCCGTAGCGCCATCCGATCCGGCGCCCGAACAGGCGCCCGAACTCACGCGCGAGCCCGCCGCCGAGACCCAGGAGCGGATGCTGCGCGTCAACGCCGACCGGCTCGACCGCCTGTTGGCCATGGCCGGCGAGGCGATGGTCGAATCGCATTGGCTGCGCCCGTTCGGCAGCGCCATGCAGCAGACGCGCCGCCAGCAGATGCGCGCGCTGCAGGCCCTCGATGGCGTGCAGACGCTGCTCGATTCGCCCGACGGCTCGGTGCCGCGCATGCGCGCCGCGCTGACCGAATTGCGCCAGTTGCTGGAAGATGGCCATGACCAGCTCAGCCAGCGCGTCGACGATTTCGACCAGTACGACCATCGCGCCAGCCGCCTGTCGCGGCGGCTCTACGACACCGCGCTGTCGTGCCGCATGCGTCCGCTGTCGGACGGCATGACCGGCTTCTCGCGCATGGTGCGCGACCTGGGACGCAGCCTGGGCAAGCACGTTCACCTGGTGATGTCGGGCGAGCAGACGCAAGTCGACCGCGACATCCTGGAGCAGCTCGATGCGCCGCTGGCGCACCTGCTGCGCAACGCGGTGGACCATGGCATCGAATCGCCCGAGGCGCGCCGCGCGGCGGGCAAGCCCGAGGAAGGCCGCATCACGCTACAGGCGCGGCACAACGCGGGCCGCCTGGTAGTCGAGATCTTCGACGACGGCGCGGGCGTGGACCTCGACGCGTTGCGTGCGGCCATCGTGCGCCGCGGGCTGGCACAGATCGATACCGCCGAGCGCCTGTCGCAGGCCGAACTGCTGGAATTCCTGCTGCTGCCCGGCTTCAGCCTGCGCGAGACGGTGTCCGAAGTCTCGGGCCGCGGCGTGGGGCTGGACGCCGTGCAGGACATGGTACGCGCCGTGCGGGGTAGCCTGAAGCTGTCACAGCAGCCCGGCAGCGGCCTGCACTTTCACCTGGAACTACCGCTGACGCTGTCCATCGTCCGTGCGCTACTGGTGGAAGTCTCTGGCGAAGCCTATGCGTTTCCGCTGGGCCTGGTGCTGCGCGCGGTGGCCGTGCCGGGCGATGCGATCGAACAGACCGAGCGGCTCCAGCATTTCCGGCACGAGGGCCGCCCCGTGGGGCTGGTCAGCGCCGCGCAGATCCTGCAGCGGCCCGAGCAGCCACGCGAAGGCGACAGCGTGCCCGTGGTCATCATCGGCGAGCAGGACCGCGTCTATGGCATTGCCGTCGACCGCCTGCTCGGCGAGCGCATCCTGGTAGTGCAGCCGCTGGCGCAGGCACTGGGCAAGATCAAGGATATCGCCGCCGGCAGCCTGACCGACGACGGCACGCCGGTGCTGATCTTCGATGTCGAGGACATGCTGCGCTCCGTGGAAAAGCTGGTCTCCGAAGGCCGCATCGAGCGTGTGCGCCAGGCCACCGGCGATACCGCCGCCGTGCGCCGCAAGCGCGTGCTGGTGGTGGACGACTCGCTGACGGTGCGCGAACTGGAACGCAAGCTGCTGGCCGGTCGCGGCTACGACGTGAGCGTGGCCGTCGACGGCATGGATGGCTGGAACGTACTGCGCGCCGAGGCGTTCGACCTGATCATTACCGACGTCGACATGCCGCGCATGGATGGCATCGAGCTGGTGACGCGCATCCGTGGCGACGCGCGGCTGGCCCAGTTGCCGGTGATGATCGTGTCGTACAAGGACCGCGAGCAGGATCGCGAGCGCGGCATGCAGGCCGGTGCCGACTACTATCTGGCAAAGGGCAGTTTTCATGACACCGCACTGCTCGATGCCGTGCGGGACCTGATCGGCGAGGCACGTACATGAGAATCGGCATCGTCAACGACTCGGCGCTGGCCGTGGCCGCACTGCGGCGCGCGCTGGCGCTCGATAACGCACTGGAAATCGTCTGGGTCGCCGGCAACGGGGAACAGGGCGTGCAGATGGCCGCGGCGCAGACGCCGGACCTGATCCTGATGGATCTGCTGATGCCCGAGATGGACGGCGTGGAAGCCACGCGCCGCATCATGGCCGCCACGCCGTGCGCGATCGTGGTGGTCACCATGGACCTGGGCCGCAACGCCAACCAGGTCTTCGACGCCATGGGCCACGGCGCGATCGATGCAGTCGACACGCCCACGCTGACCCAGTCCGACGCCACGTTGGAGGCCGGCCCGCTGCTGCGCAAGATCCGCAATATCGGGCGCCTGCTGGCGGGCCGTGCGCGGGTGCCGCACACGCTGGCGGCAGCATCGGCCGCACCGGCCGCACCAAGTCTGGTGGCCATCGGCGCATCGGCGGGCGGACCCGCCGCGCTGGCCGCTCTGTTGGGTGCGTTGCCCGCCGGATTCGAGGCGGCGGTGGTGGCCGTGCAGCACGTGGACGAAGCGTTTGCCCAGGGCATGGCCGAATGGCTCGACGCGCAAAGTCTGCTGCCAGTGCGTATTGCGCGCGCCGACGAAACGCCGAAGGCCGGCACCGTGCTGCTGGCGGGCACCAACGACCATCTGCGGCTGGTGGCCGGCGCACGCATGGCCTATACGCCCGAGCCCGGCGACTATCTGTACCGGCCGTCGATCGACGTGTTCTTCGAAAGCGTGGTGGAACACTGGCGCGGCGATGCCATTGGCGTGCTGCTGACCGGCATGGGACGCGACGGCGCCCAGGGCCTGAAGGCGATGCGCGAACGCGGCTTCCTGACCATCGCGCAGGACCAGGCCACAAGCGCGGTCTACGGCATGCCCAAGGCAGCCGCCGCGCTGGGCGCCGCGTGCGAGATCCTGCCGCTGCCACGCATCGCGCCGCGGCTCGTGCGGGCTTTCGCCGCGCCGCAGCCAACAAAAAGCAAGGGGTAAGAAAAACATGTCCAGAGCAGGCAATCCAGCCGATCCGTCGGCCGCCGGCAACGAATACCTGGCGATGGTGCTGCTGGTCGACGACCAGGCCATCATCGGCGAGGCCCTGCGCCGCGCCCTGGCGGGCGAAACCGATATCGACTTCCACTATTGCGCCAATCCCGAGGAAGCAGTGGCCGTAGCCGAACGCACGCAGCCCACCGTAATCCTGCAGGACCTGGTCATGCCAGGCACCGACGGGCTGACGCTGGTGCGCCGCTACCGCGAGAACCCCGGTACGCGCGACATTCCCATCATCGTGCTTTCCACCAAGGAAGAACCCACGATGAAGAGCGCCGCGTTTGCCGCCGGCGCCAACGACTACCTGGTCAAGCTGCCCGACACGATCGAACTGGTGGCGCGCATCCGCTACCACTCGCGCTCGTACCTGAACCTGCTGCAGCGCGACGAAGCCTACCGCGCGCTGCGCCAGAGCCAGCAGCAGCTGCTGGAAACGAACCTCGAACTGCAGCGGCTGACCAACTCCGACGGCCTGACCGGGTTGTCCAACCGGCGCTACTTCGACGAATACCTGGGCGCCGAATGGAAGCGCGCGCAGCGCGAGCAGACACAGCTTGCCTTGCTGATGATCGACGTGGATTCGTTCAAGGCCTACAACGACACTTACGGCCACGTGGCCGGCGACGAAGTGCTGCGTCGCGTGGCGCAGGTAATCCGCGAGAACTGCGCGCGCCCCGCCGATCTGCCCGCGCGCTTTGGCGGCGAGGAATTCTCGATGATCCTGCCGGCCACGTCGCCGGGCGGGGCGCGGCTGCTCGCTGAAAAAGTGCGCCGTTCGATCGAGACGCTGCGCATCGCGCACAGCGGGTCGCCCACCAGCGGCTTCGTCACGGTCAGTATCGGCGGCGCGGTGATCGTGCCCGACGCCGACACCGTCTTCAGCCGGCTCGTCGAAGCCGCCGACACCGGCCTGTACCAGGCCAAGCGCAACGGCCGCAACCAGGTGGTGATGGTGTAGTGACTGTGTAGTGGCTTCTGCCGGCGCCCGCTTGCTTGGGCGCCGCGCTTGGCACGCATTCTGCGGAATGGCCTTGTTTTCCTTTTTACCTGGAACACAAGAGGAGATATGGCCATGCCAAAGAAACCGCCACATCCGGCCCCCGCCGCCACAGCCATGGCCGGTGGCCAGGCCACCGTGCAGCACTCGGGCGACAACCCGAGCCAGCAACGGAAGTCGGGCAACAACCACGATGGCACCTATGAAAAGGCCGTCGCAGACCGATTGTCCGATGCGCCCGCGACGCTGGGCTCTCCCAGCGTCGGCAACATCGTGTCGAATGCCGGCAAGACGCTGACCACGAACGCCGGCCTGCAGATTCTCGAGGATGACGATTCGCTGAAGCTGGGCGTGCGCGGCCCCACCTTGCTGGAAGATTTCCACCTGCGTGAAAAGATTACGCACTTCGACCACGAGCGCATTCCCGAGCGCGTGGTGCATGCGCGTGGCGCCGCCGCACACGGCTACTTCGAGCTGACCGAGTCGATCGAGGAATTCACCACCGCCGGGTTATTCACCGAGGTCGGCGAGAAGACACCGGTCTTCGTGCGCTTCTCGACCGTGGCGGGCTCGCGCGGGTCCGCCGACCTGCCGCGCGACGTGCGCGGCTTTGCCACCAAGTTCTACACGCGGCAGGGTAACTTCGACCTGGTGGGCAACAACATGCCGGTGTTCTTCATCCAGGACGGCATCAAGTTTCCGGACTTCGTGCACTCGGTGAAGCCCGAGCCGCACAATGAAATCCCGCAGGCGGCATCGGCGCACGACACGTTCTGGGACTTTGTCTCGCTGCAGCCCGAATCGATGCACATGGTGCTGTGGACGATGTCAGGCCGCGCGCTGCCGCGCAGCCTCCGCACCATGGAAGGCTTTGGCGTGCATACGTTCCGCCTGATCAACGCCAAGGGCGAAGCCACGCTGGTCAAGTACCACTGGAAGCCCGTGGGCGGCGCGCATTCGCTGGTCTGGGACGAGGCGCTCAAGATCAACGGCAAGGACCCCGACTTCCACCGGCGCGACCTGTGGGATTCGATCGCGGCGGGCCAGTTTCCCGAGTACGAGTTCGGCGTGCAACTGGTGCCGGAAACCGACATGCTCAAGCTCGGTTTCGACCTGCAGGACCCGACCAAGCTCATCCCCGAGGAACTGGTGCCCGTGCGCCGCATCGGCCGGATGGTGCTGAACCGCAACCCCGACAATTTCTTTGCCGAGACCGAGCAGGTGGCGTTCCATCCGGGGCATATCCTGCCCGGCATGGACTTCACGAACGACCCGCTTTTGCACGCGCGCCTGTTCTCGTATATCGACACCCAGATCACGCGGCTAGGCGGCCCGAACTTCCACGAGTTGCCGATCAACCGGCCGCTCTGCCCCGTGCACAACAACCAGCGCGACGGCTTTATGCGCCAAACCGTGGTCAAGGGCCAGGAAAGCTACCAGCCCAATTCGGTCAGCGGTGGTTGTCCGTTCCTGGCGGGCGGCGCCGATGCGTACCGCCACTACCCCGCCCCCGCCGAAGACGGTGCCGTCAAGGCCCGTCTGCGCGCACAGACGTTCTCCGACCACTTCTCGCAGGCCAACCTGTTCTGGCGCAGCCAGTCCGATGTGGAGAAGAAGCAGATCATCGATGCCTATACGTTCGAGCTGTCCAAGGTCATCGACCCGTCCATCCGCACGCGCGTGGTCGGCCAGATCGTACATATCGCGCAGGCGCTGGCTGACGGCGTCGCGGAGCAACTGGGCATTCCGGTGGAGCCGGTGGGACCGGCCGTGCAGATCAACGACTACGGTATTGCCGCATCGCCGGCGCTGAGCCTCGACGCACAGCCCAAGGGCGACATCACGGGCCGCAAGATCGCGGTGCTGGTCAATGACGGCGTGGACGATGACGCGATCAAGTCGCTGCAGAAACTTGTCGACGGCATGGGTGCCAGCGCGAAGATCGTCGGCCCCCGCGCCAGCAGCGTGACCACGGCCGGCGGCTCCGCGCTGCCGGTGGACTTTGCGTTGTCGTCGGTCGGCTCGGTGCTGTTCGATGCGGTCTACGTGCCGGAGTGCAAGAACCCGCCCGCCGAGCCCGATCCACAGGCGCTGCTGTTTATCGCCGAGTCCTACAAGCACTACAAGGCGGTGGGCGCCGGCGGCAGCGGTGCCGTGCTGGTAGCCGAAGCCGCGCGCCGCACGGGCATTCAGGGCGGCTTTGCCGGGCCGGGCGTGGTGATCGGCAAATCCGACACTGCGAAGCATCACCAAGCGTTTCTGGATGCCGTGGGCCAGCATCGCTGGTGGGAACGGCCTGATGCGTTGAAGATTCCGGTTTAACTCTGCTTGTGCTGACCGGGCCGATGGCCCGGTCAGGTCCCGCTTCGAGCTGGCCCGTGCCTTATGTCTTATGCAGCCGAACCTGGGCCCGCGAGCGACAGGGCTGCAACGAACTCTCGCACGGCCGGACTCGCGTCGCCGGCTCGCGTGACGGCCACGAGGGTCGCCTGCGTTCGCAAACTCGAAATGCGAACGAAAGCCACGTCACGCCTGTTCACTGCGGCAACCGATGCGCCAACCACTGTGAAACCCAGTCCCGCCGCAACCAGACCGAGCGCCGTATGAATCTCGATGGCCTCATGTCCCGCGCGCGGATTGCCTCCGGCCTGGCGAAGTACGTCCACCATCTGGTTCGCGTACCGACTCTGCGGGTCTTTGGGATACTGGATAAGCGCCATCTCGTCCAGGTCAGCGGCTTTCACTGACTTGCGCTTCGCCACCGGCGACTGGATAGGCACCGCAGCGACGAATGGATCGTCAAACAGTTCGGCATAGGTCAAGTCGCCAGCCCTGTCGAAATCACCGATGTAACGCGAGACACCAACGTCAATTCGACCGCTGCGCAGCAACTCCGGCTGATGCTCGGACAACTGCTCGAGCAAGTCCAGCTGAATACCGGGGAGCTTCTCCCGAAAACGCCGTACAGCCTCGGGAAGCAGCGAAAAGATCGCGGACCGGGTAAATCCAATACCAAGCCAGCCCAGGTTACCGGCGGCAACTGCCCTCGCCTCCTCGTCGAGCTGCCGCATCTGCGAAAGCAGGTCCTTCGCCCTTGGATAAAGGAATTTGCCAGTGGGTGTCAGCGTCATCGGCCGGTTGGCCCGGTCGAACACGGGTGCACCAAGCAGCGACTCCAACTGCGAGATCTGCATGCTGATTGCCGTGGGCGCGACGAAAAGGCGACTGGCAGCCGCCACCGCGCTACCGGCATCCACCACTTCACAGAAATACCTCAACTGCCTTAAGTTCATTTTTTCTGAATGTAGAACCAATTTTCGTTGTTTGATTCAGCCAAGACTTTACTCGAAACTCCAGCCAACCCACATGGAGTTACGCGATGGACAGTTTCTCGCCCCCTGCGCAAAGTCTGCTGGAAGCAGCTTGCGGCCTGAGCACTGCTGAAATCTCGGACGCGCTCGACTACTTCAGACTGCCCGGCAGTGCACAAGGCATTGGCCTCCAGGCCGGTGAGCCCCGCATTTTCGGCCCGGCCTTTACGGTTGCCTTCGTACCCGTCGACACCGCGACGCCGGGGACCGTTGGCGACTACCTGGACGAGATACCTCGCGGTGCCGTCGCCGTTCTGGACAACGCCGGCCGTATCGACTGCACCGTATGGGGCGGCATCATGAGCAAGATTGCCGCGCATCGCGGTATTGCCGGCACCGTTATCAACGGCGTCTGTCGTGATACCGCAGAAGCCCAGGAGGCCAGCTATCCGCTCTATGCCCGAGGTCGCTTTATGCGGACCGGCAAGGACCGTGTTCAGGTCAGCACTGTGGGTGAGGTCGTCAGCCTTGGAGACGTGCGCGTAAAACCGGGGGATTACGTGGTTGCAGACGCCGACGGCGTAGTCGTCGTACCGCTGGCGCGTGCCGCTGAGGTGTTCGAGCGCGCGCTTCGCACCCGCGAGGTGGAGGGGAAGATTCTCGAAGCCGCTTTGGCCGGCACCTCGCTCGGAGACGCCCGCCGCCAATTCGGATACCACACGCTTCAGCGCACTGGCCACTGAGCCCAGGCCCACAAGAACATGACGGAGACAACATGAACTGCAAGATGTATCCCATGGCCGTGCTGGCGGCTGCAAGCCTGGTCTGCACACTCACTTCCGCCGACGCCGTGGCGGCTGAAGCCTATCCCTGCCCGACTCTGCGGCTCGTGTCTCCGTACCCGCCGGGCGGCACCACTGACATCCTCGCGCGCATTGTGTCTCCGGGCTTGTCCAAGCGGCTTGGCGTCACGGTTATCGTCGACAACAAAGGGGGCGCCAGCAGCAATATCGGCACCGACTTCGTCTCGCGCGCCAAGCCCGATGGCTGTACCGCATTGCTTGGGAACAACACCGGAATCGTCATCAACCGGAACCTCTACACACTGAAGCTTGACCCGACCCAGGCGCTGGCTCCAGTGGGCGAAGTGGCCTCGGTTCCGCTCGTTCTCTATGTCAATGCGTCGCTTCCCGTGAAAACGGTGGGTCAACTGGTCGACGTGGCCAAGGCCGCGCCCGGAAAGTACAGCTACGCCTCCGGCGGCAGCGGCAGTCCGCAACATCTCGCCGGAGAAATGCTGAAGCTCGAGCGTCAACTCGACATGGTGCATGTCCCCTATCGCGGCCAAGGCCCCGCACTGAGTGATGTCATCGCAGGCCAGGTGCCCATCGCATTCGAAACGACGACTGCCATCGCTCCTCACATCAAGTCCGGCAAGCTGCGTGTACTGGCCACAACCGGTGCAAAGCGTTCAAGGACGCTGCCGGATGTTCCAACGATGCAGGAATCGGGATTCCCCGGCTTCGTTATCGAGAACTGGTATGGCGTGTTCGTGCCCGCCGACACCCCTGCCCCGCTCATCCAGAGGCTGAACGCGGAACTCAATGCCGTCCTCACCGAATCCGACATCGCCTCGAAGTTGAGCGATCTGGGCTCTGGCGATGTTCACGGCACGCCAGCGCAATTCCGCACCTTCATCACGAAGGAAATGCCGTACTGGGAATCGCTGGTGAAGCGGTCTGGCGCGAAAGTCGACTGAACATCCATGAACTCGGAGCCCATTGACATGACTCATCCTGTTACCGCAGACAAGCTCACACGCCTCCTGCGCCTGGGCACCGCTACCATTCACGAAGCCCAGGGTCAACGCGGCGCCGTGGACGCGGCCATTGCCCCGCTGGATCCTTCCATGCGTGTCGCCGGCCCTGCACTGACCCTCGACATCCGCCCTGGCGACAACCTGATGATCCACTACGCGTTGACGAAAGCACGACCAGGCGATGTGCTCGTGGTCGACGCCAAGCAGTTCGTCAATGCCGGACCATGGGGTGACGTCCTGACTTTTGCCGCCCAGAAGATTGGCATAGCCGGCCTGGTCATCGACGGCGCCGTTCGCGATGCGACGAATATTGTCGAGATGGGCTTCCCGGTATTCTGCCGCGGCCTCAGCATCCGGGGGACCAACAAAGTCCAGCCCGGACGGCTGAACGTGCCGGTCGTGGTTGGCGGCGTTCCGATCAATCCGGGTGACATTGTCGTCGGCGACCGTGACGGGCTCGTCGTCGTGGCGGCGGACGAACTTCAGACGGTTATCGATGCCAGCGAAGCGCGCGAGGAGAAGGAAGCTGGCATGCGTGAGAAGCTGAAGCAAGGCGCCACGATGGTCGAGCTGCTTGGGCTGCAGTCGACCCTCGATGCGTACGGGCTACGCTGACTCCACGGCGATTCAGCAAATCAGCTCAGATTCAACGTGCGTTCCGGCGACACGCTACCGTCATCGCTGAACCCATCGCGCTGCTGCACGCAAACGCGATTGTCGACATCGACCACGCCGTAGACCGCTTCGGCTATGTCCTCGATCACGCGCTTCTCGTAGCGGTCTTCCACCGTGCCGGACAGGCATACCACGCCGTCGCTCACGTCGACCTCGACTTCAGAGACATCGACCGAACGTTGCATGGCCAACCGCTCGCACACATCGTCGCGGATGCGCGCGTCCGTGCGCAGGTAGTCTTTCGGGCCGTTGGCGTGGGCGGCACGCATATGCTTCGGTTCGACAGGTCGGGTCGGATGGGCGCGATAGCCCGGGTCGCCGGGATATAGGCGTTGCGCACTGTTGAACGACTGGCCGCCGCTATCGCTATTGCCGAAGTAACCAGCTCCGCCTGCACCGCCATATGCGGGTTCGTCCTCGCACTGGATCTGGTCGCGGCCTTCCTTTGCAGTCCAGCTCTCATCCGCGGCGGGGGAATCGGCCACACGTGGCGCCTTCGGGCTATCCAAAGTGGGCGGTTGCGCTGAGGTACTGCGAGTTTCGGCCGCTTGGCGACGACGGAAGAAATCGAACATGACTCACTCCTGAAGAACAGGGACAACAAATAACGAAGGCACAACAAGCGTGCCGCACCGGGTGGCTGCCATGTGCGCGCACCCGCTGCTAGCGCGCGCCGCCGCCTGTCCCTCCACCCGACGTGCCGCCGCTGGAGGATCCACTCCCCAATCCACTGCCGCTCGTCCCGAGTCCGCCCGGCGTTGTGGCAGGTGTCCCGTTCAAGCCTCCCGATGGTCCTCGACTACCCGGTGTCATGCCCGTACCCGGTGGCATGCCGGCTGGCGGGTTCATGCGCCCGTCGCCTCGCCGCGTCCCCGGTGTGCCGGGTGTGCCTGGCGCGTTCGGCATGCCCGGTGATGTGGTGGCACTGCCGTAGTTGCTGCCGTCGGTGGGGCCGGTGCCCGGACGCGTCGTCGGGATACTGGGTGCTGGATTGGACGGACTGGGCGTGCCGGGCGCCGTCATGCCGGTGCCCGCGCCCGTTTGTGCCGCCACGGCGCCCGCGCACAAGAGTGCGGCAGCGCTCAACACGAGTTTGAGGTGTCTCATGCCATTCTCCTTGCAATGAATTCACGCTTCTCCAATGAATCGCTCGCAACGGACGTGCCGGGGCGTGTCGGCGTCAGGCATTGGTGGCCAATCACGCTCCACTCGCGCGGACAGCGCCGGCAAGACACTTGCCGGCGCTGTCCAGTGGTAATTCGTGGGCAGTAAAAATCGCCGCTCACTTCCAGATGTACTCGCCACCGTTTCAGCGGCACGTATGTCTCGCTGCACCCGCAATTCGCTGCGCATTTCCGCGCAGTTATCGCAGCCGGACGGGCACGCTTGTTGCGCGGCTCTGACTTCCGATCGCACACCACAGGAGCGCTGCAATGGAACCTAACCCGAATCTTTCATCGACCCAGGGCGCGAGCATCGTTGGCTCCGGCGTGGGCGATGGCCCCGGCCCCGAAGTCATGGGCGCATCGAGCCTTGACGACACCAAGGTGTATGCATCCGACGGCGAACACGTCGGCGAAATCAAGGAGGTCATGATCGACATGCAGAGCGGACGCGTGGCCTATGCCGTGTTGACGACCGGCGGCTTCCTCGGCATTGGCGATACGCTGCACGCCATTCCGTGGAGCGCGCTGGTGATGGACACCGACGCCAAATGCTTCCGCCTGGGCCTGACCTCCGACCGCATCAAGGACGCCCCGGGCTTCAACAAGGATAGCTGGCCGCGCATGGCGGACCCGCAGTGGGCCACTACCGTGCATCAGTACTACGGCCGTGATCCGTATTGGACCAACGTGGGCGGCACCATTTGAGGCTGAAGCTAGTCCTCATGGCGTCATGATCGTGGGAAGCCGATCGCTTCCCGCGATTTTTTATGCTGACGACGCAGAGTGGACCGCTACCTTCGCGAAGTCGCAATCGCTCCGGCCGGTCACTTTTACAAGGCTCGCCGAGCGACAAAAATGGCGCCTTCCAACGAGACGACGCACACGCGATATCGGCCACATGTATGCGCGCCACGCGCATCGCGCCCATCATTGCGATGCAACCATTGCGCATCGTTTGCATGAAGTACATGCGTGAAGCGCGCGTACGTGTGTCAGGTTTGCAACCAAATTGTGGGATTCCTCCGACAGTGCTTTCGGCGTCCTGCGGCTGTATTGCCCCCTTGCGGATGCATATCTTTGCATCACGGCAAGCGCAATGACAAAAGGCTGCCAGCCTGCAACCCACATCAGCGATTGCAGCGCGCGGCTCGCATCGCGTGATCCACGACATGAGGCAACGTCGGGTCAAGCATGTCCCGCTCGCTCCCTGACTTCAACGGAAAAGAGGTGAACACATGACGCAATTCAGGAAAAGGATCATTCTGGGTCTGGCGCTGGCAAGCACTGCCGTGCTGGCTGCTTGTGGTGGCGGCGACGACGGAATCGATGACCGCATCGGCGTCAGCAAGCCGTCGGTGCGCGTGATCCATGCGGTCACCGCAGGCCCCAACGTCGACGTGCTGCAGAATGGCGCGCTGACTGCACTACAGAACGTCCCGTACAAGACGGTATCCGGCTACTTCGATGTTTCCACCGGTAACAACCTGTTTGCCTTCAATCTGGCTGGCACGTCCACCCAGATAGGGTCGACGACGGTGGATGCCCATACGGGCCACAAGTACACGGTGATCGCGCTGCCGGGCACCGCTGCCGCCGACGTCGCGCAGATCGACGACCCGTATGGCAAGGGCCTGATCGACACCCAGGCACGCGTACGTACGTTCAACGCATCGATCAACGCGCAGAACGTCGACGTCTACGTGACCACGCCGGCGGTGGACATCAATTCGGTGGCGCCGAACATGGGTGCCGTGAAGTACAAGAGCGC
Organism: Cupriavidus pauculus; assembly: GCF_022179805.1. Classification (GTDB taxonomy): domain Bacteria; phylum Pseudomonadota; class Gammaproteobacteria; order Burkholderiales; family Burkholderiaceae; genus Cupriavidus; species Cupriavidus pauculus_E. The sequence continues at coordinate 129,533 of NZ_BPUO01000012.1, forward strand.
GGTACCTGCATCGGGTTCAGACTCGCAGTACATCGACGGCGGCACGTACCGCCTGCGCATCACCACGGCAGGCACGAAGACGGTGATCTTCGATTCGGGTGCGTTGACCATCGACAAGAACGCCGACTGGCTGATCACGACGATCCCGGCCGATGGCTTCGGCGCCGTGGTGCCGAACCGCATCAAGGTGCTGGTGGCCCAGAGCAACACCAGCAACACGACGGCCCAGGAACTGGTCACGCAGTAATACGCCTCGGCGTCTTGCAGCGGCAACGCCCCGTTACCCAGGAGGGTAACGGGGCGTTCTTCATTGTTGGCGGTTACTTCCCGTCGTCCTTGAGGACGTCGAGGTGCAACAGGTAGGCATCCAGCTCGGCGCGGCCCTCGGCCGTGATCGTGTAGACGCGGCCGTTGCCTTCCACCAGTTCGGCGGTGATGGCGCGGGCCATCATCAGGCTGCGCAGGATCGGCCGCAGCGCGCGGATGTTCTTGTCGATGCCACGTTCGCGCAGGCGCTCCATCAGGTTGAACACCGTGGATGGGCTCGACTGCACGAGCTTGAGAATGTAGAGACGGGATACGACCCGGTCGAGTGAAGGCGTTTTCATAGGCGCAGGTGACGCAGCCAGAGGTGCGGGTATTCTGATCATCATGCGCAGCCCTTGACTGCTCTCGCAGCCGGGCCTCTCTTCTTTCCTTGATTGCCAAAAAAACGGGGTGCACGCAGGGCACCCCGAAAGCTTGCTAGATACGCGCCGCTGTGACGGCGCGGTAGTTCAGGAACGCCACGGAGCGTTATTCTTCCTGGAACGCTTCTTCGCGCTTTGCCTTGATCGACGGCAGCGCCACCACAGCCACCAGCGCAGCGGCTGCAATCAGCAGGCCCAGCGACAGCGGACGGGTGAAGAACACCGTGAACTCGCCACGCGACAGCAGCAGCGTACGGCGGAAGTTTTCTTCCATCATCGGTCCCAGCACGAAGCCCAGCAGCAGCGGTGCGGGTTCGCACTTGAGCTTCAGGAACAGGTAGCCGATCACACCGAAGGCCGCGGCCATGAAGACGTCGAAGGTCTGGTTGTTGACCGAGTACACGCCGATGCAGCAGAACGTCAGAATGGCCGGGTACAGGAAGCGATACGGCACGGTCAGCAGCTTCACCCAGATACCGATCATCGGCAGGTTCAGGATGATCAGCATCAGGTTACCGATCCACATCGAGGCGATCAGGCCCCAGAACAGCGACGGGTTGCTGGTCATGACCTGCGGACCCGGCTGGATGTTGTGGATCGTCATCGCGCCCACCATCAGCGCCATCACGGCGTTCGGCGGAATGCCCAGCGTCAGCAGCGGGATGAACGAGGTCTGTGCCGCGGCATTGTTGGCCGATTCCGGACCTGCCACGCCTTCGATCGCGCCCTTGCCAAACTCATGGGCATACTTCGAAGTCTTCTTTTCCAGCGAGTACGCTGCGAACGAAGCCAGCGCCGCACCACCACCCGGCAGGATACCCAGTGCCGAACCCAGCACCGTGCCACGCAGCACGGCCGGGATCATGCGGCGGAAGTCTTCGCGCGTCGGGAACAGGTTGGTCACCTTGTTCGTGAACGTCTCGCGAGCTTCCTTCTGTTCCAGGTTCGCGATGATTTCCGCGAAACCGAACATACCCATGGCCAGTGCCACGAAGTCGATGCCGTCGGTCAGTTCAGGCACGTCGAACGAGAAGCGCGCGGCGCCCGAGTTCACGTCGGTACCGATCAGGCCCATCAGCAGGCCCAGCACGATCATCGACACGGCCTTCGGCAGCGAACCCGATGCCAGCACCACGGCACCGATCAGGCCCAGGATCATCAGCGAGAAGTATTCGGCGGGACCGAACTTGAACGCCAGTTCCGACAGCGGCGTTGCAAACGCGGCCAAGATCAGCGTGGCCACGCAGCCGGCGAAGAACGAGCCCAGGCCAGCCGTGGCCAGCGCCACACCGGCACGGCCGCGACGGGCCATCTGGTAGCCGTCGATGGTGGTCACCACCGACGACGATTCACCAGGCAGGTTCACCAGGATGGCGGTGGTGGAACCACCGTACTGCGCGCCGTAGTAGATACCGGCCAGCATGATCAGCGCAGCCACCGGCGGCAGCGAGTACGTCACCGGCAGCAGCATGGCGATGGTAGCCAGAGGCCCCAGGCCCGGCAGCACACCGATCAGCGTACCGAGCACGCAGCCCAGGAATGCGTACGCCAGGTTCTGCAGGGACAATGCCGTGGAGAAACCCAAGGCAAGGTGTTCGAACAATTCCATTTGGAGCGACTCCTTAGCCGGTGATGAAGGCAGGCCACACCGGCATCTGCAGGTTGATGCCGTACACGAACGCACCCATGCTGATCAGCACGAGCACGACGCCGTTGAGCAGTGCGCCCTTCCAGCTGAACTCATGGCTGGCCATCGACGACACCAGCACCAGCACGAACACCGACAGCACCATACCGAGCGGCTTGAGCAGCAGGCCGAACAGCACGACGGAGCCGAGAATCCACAGCAGGATCTTCAGGTCCCAGCGGGCCAGCTGATCTTTCTCACCATTGGACGACAGGGCACCGATGGTCACGATCGCGCCCAGCAGCGCGAGCACGAGCCCGAGCAGGAACGGAAAGTACCCAGGGCCCATCTTGGCGGCAGTTCCCATGGAATAGCCGCGTGCGACGAAGGAAAAGCCCAGACCGACCAGGATGAACATCAGGCCGGAGGCAAAGTCCTTTTGGCTGCGTATGCGCAAAACGATTCTCCTCAAAATGTAAAAGCGGTACGCGTGGACATCGGCTCTGACGCACCACGCTGCGAACGCGCGAATGCAGACACGTTCGACGCGATGGAGCGAACGATAAAAATGGGAACTTTCAGCCGCCTTTCATTTGTCTGGGGTTCAGGGTATTCACCGATCCCGCATACGTATGTGGCTTTTTTCAATACATCACAATATGATGTATTTAAGCGCGTGACGAGATCACGTCGCAAGGAAATTGAAAGGCGATGTCGAAAGCCGGATGAAAGGGAAGATCGAGGATTGGGGCCGCATGGCGTTTTTGCGGCATGCTGGAGCTTTCGAATGACTTACGGCCGGGACATCACGCGATGCGTGGTGGTCGTATGTCTTGTCATCTGAAAGGATTTGGTATGTTGCAGACGTGATGCGGCGTTCTTTTTGCTTCCCTCTTCCGCGTTGCGCTTTCTTTTTTGCTCCCCTCTCCCGCGTCGCGGGAGAGGGGTTGGGGGTGAGGGCAATGAGGCTCTGCTTGCCGATGACGTCGCAATTTGAACCGCTGGGCCTCTCCCCCGCCCCTCTCCCATTGCATGGGAGAGGGGAGCAAACCAACGGGGATTACATTCTCACCGCACCGGCTCCGCGTCCTCACAAGGCGTGCCCATGCTCGTATCGGGCGCCTGGCCCTGCGGCGTGGCGGGCAGGATGTGGCTGCCTTTCCAGTTGCCATACCGGTAGTACAGGAACGCCAGCACCACCGACACCACCGACCCCAGCGGAAAGCTCCACCAGATCGACTCCGCGCCGATGTGCTTGTCGAGCAGCCACGCAAACGGCAGCCGGATCACCCACATCGAGATGAACAGGATGACCAGCGGCGCCATCACCGCGCCCGTGGCACGAACGGTACCGAACACCACGATCGTGAAGCCGAACAGGATGAACGACCAGAGCACCACCCGGTTGATATGCTGGGCAATCTCGATGGCCACACCGTCGTCGCCCAGGAAGAGCCCCAGCGAGTGACGGTTGAACAGGTAGACCAGCGCCACCAGCGCGCCCGTCATCAGCACGTTGAACAGCAAACCCACCTGCGTTATGCGCGACACGCGCGCCCACAGCCCTGCGCCCACGTTCTGCGCCACCATCGACGACACGCTGGCGCCCACGGCCAGCGCCGGCATCTGCACGTAGGTCCAGAGCTGCGAGGCCACGCCATACGCCGCCGTGGTCTGCGATCCATACGCATTGACCAGCGACATCATCACGATGGCCGACGACGAGATCACCACCATCTGCAGTCCCATCGGCAGGCCCTTGGCAACAAGCGACCGCAGGATGGCCACGTCGGGCTTCAGCAAGGCGAGCTGGCTGCGATGCAGCAGCAGGAAGTGCCGGCGCCGGTAGAGCAGCCAGATCATTGCCGCCAGGCTGGTCAGTTGCGCGATCAGCGTGGCCAGCGCGGAGCCGGCAATGCCCAGCGCGGGCACCGGACCCACGCCGAAGATCAGCACCGGATTCAGTATTACGTCGAGCACGGCCGACAACAGCATGAAGTAGAACGGCGTACGCGAATCCCCTGCGCCGCGCAGCGTCATCATCACGAAGTTGTAGAAGTACATGAACGGCAGCGCCACGAAGATGATCCGCAGGTAGATCACGGCCAGCGGCGCAGCATCGTGCGGCGTCTGCATCGCCGCCAGGATCTGCGGCGTGAACACGAAGCCCAGTACCGACGCCAGCACGGAAAGTCCGACGAAGAACGTGGTGCTGGTGCCCACCACGCGGCGTGCCTCGTCGATGTCGCGCGCGCCGATGGCCTGGCCGATCATGATCGTGTTGGCCATGCTGATGCCGAAGACCACGCCCAGCAGGAAGAACAGGATGATGTTGGCGTTCGACGTGGCGGTCAGCGCGGCCTCGCCAAGATAGCGGCCGACCCAGACCGAGTTGATCGACGCGTTGAGCGACTGAAGAATGTTGCTGCCGAGCACCGGCAGCGAGAACAACAACAAGGTGCGGCCAATCGGGCCGGTGGTCAGTCTGGCGTCTGGCTTCATGTACTAGGCGGAATTTGCCGCACTGCAGCAAGACGGCAGGCGCGCGTGGATTCGGACGTGTCAGTCTAGTGCGTCCCCCGGCACCGTGCCACCGGCAAGGCACTGACACGTGCCGCAGGGCGATTATCGACCACCGATGATCTCTGTACGCATTCCCTTGTGAAGCGTTAAGCTTGCGGTTTTCCGACCGATCGTTCGCGGCTCGCCGGACTGGCGCGCCGCTCCACCCCCGCACAGGAGCCACGCATGGTGTACCAGGATCTCGCCCTCTACATCGATGGAGAATTCGTCAAGGGAGGCGACCGGCGCGAGCAGGACGTCATCAATCCCGCCACCCAGGAGCTGCTTGGCAAGCTGCCGCACGCCAGCAAGGCCGACCTGGACCGCGCACTGGCCGCCGCGCAGCGCGCTTTCGAAACGTGGAAGAAGACCTCGCCGCTGGAGCGCTCGGCCATCCTGCGCCGCGTGGCAGAACTGACCCGCACGCGCGCCAAGGAGATCGGCCGCGACATCACGCTGGACCAGGGCAAGCCGCTGGCCGAGGCCGTGGCCGAAGTCACGATCTGCGCCGAACACGCCGAATGGCACGCCGAGGAATGCCGCCGCATCTACGGCCGCGTGATTCCGCCGCGCAATCCCAACGTACGCCAGATCGTGGTGCGCGAGCCGATTGGCGTCTGCGCAGCCTTCACGCCGTGGAATTTCCCGTTCAACCAGGCGATCCGCAAGATCGTGGCCGCCATTGGCGCCGGTTGCACGCTGATCCTGAAGGGACCCGAGGATTCGCCCAGCGCCGTGGTGGCCCTGGCGCGTCTGTTCCACGATGCAGGCCTGCCCCCGGGCGTGCTGAACATCGTCTGGGGCGTGCCGAGCGAAGTCTCCACGTACCTGATCGAGTCGCCGATCGTGCGCAAGATCTCGTTCACGGGTTCGGTGCCGGTGGGCAAGCAGCTGGCTGCCATGGCCGGCGCGCACATGAAGCGCGTGACGATGGAACTGGGCGGCCATTCGCCGGTGCTGGTGTTCGACGACGCCGACATCGAGCCGGCCGCCGAAATGCTGGCGCGCTTCAAGCTGCGCAACGCCGGCCAGGTCTGCGTGTCGCCGACGCGCTTCTACGTCCAGGAAAAGGCGTACGACCGCTTTCTGGCACGCTTTACCGAAGTCATCGGCTCGATCAAGGTCGGCAACGGCCTGGAAGACGGCACGCAGATGGGTCCGCTGGCCCATGAGCGCCGCATTGCCTCGATGGAGCAGTTCCTCGACGACGCCAACCACCGTGGCGGCAAGATCGTGGCCGGCGGCTCGCGCATCGGCGACAAGGGCTTCTTCTTTGCCCCGACCGTCGTGACCGACCTGCCCGACGACGCCAAGCTGATGGTGGACGAGCCGTTCGGCCCGGTGGCACCGGTGACGCGCTTCAAGGACACCGAGGAAGTACTGCGCCGCGCCAACAGCCTGCCGTTCGGCCTGGCCTCGTACGTGTTCACGAACTCGCTGAAGACGGCGCACCAGGTGTCCAACGGCCTGGAAGCCGGCATGGTCAACATCAACCACTTCGGCATGGCGCTGTCGGAAACGCCGTTCGGCGGCATCAAGGATTCCGGCATCGGCAGCGAAGGCGGCCAGGAAACCTTCGATGGCTACCTGGTGACCAAGTTCATCACGCAGGTCTAAGCCGGCCGTTCGCGCCAGCTTGCGCCCTCTCCCTTTGTGCGACCCGCATGAAGGGAGAGGGTAGCTCCCCTCACCCGAATTACTTGATGCCCCGCGCGCGCCGATAGTCCTCGGCGTACGCCTTCCATTGCGCCAGCGACACGTCGCGCCCGTGCCGGGCCAGTCGCAGCGCCATCGATTGCCAGCGTCCGCCGGCGGCAAAGTCCTGCAGCTTCTCGATCCGGTCGGCCGCCTGGTGTCCGCAGCCGCGCAGATGCGCCCATGCCGCTGCGCGCGCCATGGTGACCAGTACATCCATCAGCGCGCGCTTGTCGCGGCAATGCGCCAGGTCCACGCGATCGGTGGTCGGCTGCAGGCTCTTGACCACGAACGAGTCGTGCCGGCCCAGCGACACGTAAGACAGCAGCGCCGGCGAGGCCGCCTGCATGATCTGCTGCGCCGTGGTCACCCGCTGCGCATCGCTGCCCCAGTGCGGCTGCTGGCGCCGCAAGCCGTCCCACGCGCTGGGCGCCGCGCGCTTGATGTCGATGAGCCGCCGGGACGTGGGTGCGTACGTGTCGTGCGCCAGCACGACATAGCGTTCCAGCCCCAGGCTACCCACGCCGGCCACGCGCCGCGCTGCGTCTTCCGCCTCGAAACGGTGTCCGTGATGATCCTGTTGTGAATAGACCGCCAGGATATGCGCGGCGTGGTCGCGTTGCGCGCGGTCCGCCTGCAGCGCGCGCCGGTCGAGCTTGAGTTGCCGGCGCCCGTCCTCCATCATCGTGCGCGCCGCCAGCAGCGCCCCGCGCTTGCGGCGCTTGACCTGCCTTAGCAGCGTGGCCACCAGGCCCGTCGCGGTGGCGCGCTCGATCCAGCGCGGCTTGCCGCCGCGCAGCACCTGTGTGTATTCGTCCAGCATGTGGGCGCACGCCACGCGGGCATCGGCCTCGGACAGGCGGTACTGATGCGCTGCCACCAGCACGCTCGACAGCATGCGCACGGCATCCACGGTGACCGGCGCCACCAGCGCGTCGTCGAAATCGTTGAGATCGAAGTAGACCAGGCCGTTGTCACCCTTGAACGACCCGAAATTCTCCACGTGCAGGTCGCCGCAGACATAGGTCAGCGGCGCGCCGAGCCCGATCTCGTTGCCGACCGAGGCCGCATAGAGATGGTTGGTGCCGCGAAAGAAAGCAAACGGTTCCGCCGCGATGGCGGCGAGCTTGAGCGTCAGCCGGTCCGGATCACGGCCATGGTTGTATTTCAGGATGCGTTCGGTGGCGGCGTGCATGGGCAGGTTCGATGATTGGACATCGCGGCACCCCCGCCGCCAGATGCAACGCTAGCGGAAGAACATGCCGCGGGTCAGGAAAGTGTAATCCGCTTCGGCCGCCATGAGCCACACCAGAACCAGCAGGCACAACGGCGGCAGCAGGATCGCGCAGATCAATGCCATGCGCTCCCATGCCATATGCATGAACACGGCAATGATCAGCCCGGCCTTGAGCGCCATGAACAGCAGGATCAGCGTCCAGCGCAGGTAGCCGGTCAGGTGATAGTAGTCCACCATGTACGACAGCGTGGACAGCACGAACAGCAGCAGCCAGACCTTCAGGTACAGCTTGATCGAGTGCGACTGGCCGCCATGTTCCTGGGCCGGTTCGTCTGGCGATGCCGCGTGGGTTGGAGTCGATGCCATATGCGCCTCACCACAGATAGAACAGCGCGAAGATGAAGACCCAGACCAGGTCCACGAAGTGCCAGTACAGGCCAGCGATCTCCACGGCCTGGTAGTTGCCGCTGATGTCGTAATGGCCGCGCAGCACCTTGCTGGCAATGACCAGCAGGTAGATCACGCCGCAGGTCACGTGAAAGCCGTGGAATCCGGTGATCATGAAAAACGTGGAGCCGAATTGCGCCGCACCCAACGGATTGCCCCATGGGCGGATGCCCTCGCTCACGATGAGCTTGGTCCATTCGTAGGCCTGCATGCAGACGAAGACCTCGCCCAGCCATGCGGTCACGAACATCAGCTTGGCGCAGTTCATGCGGTCGCGCCGATAGGCGCAGTTGACCGCCATGGCCATCGTGCCGCTGCTGGTGATCAGCGTGAACGTCATGATGGCGATCAGCAGAAGCGGCACGGGATGGCCGCCAATGTCGATGGCAAACACCTCGCTGGGATTTGGCCACGGCACGGTGTTGGCCATCCGCACCGTCATGTACCCGGTCAGGAAGCAGCTGAATACGAAGGTATCGGACAGCAGGAAGATCCACATCATCGCCTTGCCCCACGACACCTTGAAGGCGCGCTGGTCGGAAGACCAGTCCGCCAGCAGGCCACGCACGCCGCCCGGCAACGGATCGTGTGGCGATGTCCGCGGGGCGGGGACTTGCGCACTCATTGGCGATTCCATGGCGTACCCCCTTCAACTTCTGCCGCAGATGTAGTTGACGATCTCGGGCGTCAGCCAGCCCAGCGTCGCCAGCAGCACGAGCCATACCGCCAGCAGGAAATGCCAGTAACGCGCGCACAGGCCGATGCGCACCATCGTGCGCGTGCCGCTGCCGCGATCGAACGCAACGAAGGCAAAGCCGACCAACCCGCCGATCATGTGCAGGCCGTGCATGGCCGTCAGCAGGTAGAAGAAGCTACCCGCCGGATTGCCCGCCGGCACCACGTGCGCGGCATACAGCGCGGCCCATGCCCAGAGCTGCGACGCCACGAAGGCCACCGCGCCAAGCCCGCCCAGCCGCAATGCCCCACGTGCACGCGCCATTCGCCCTGCACGCGCCGCGCGGGCCGCCACGGCCATCGCCACGCTGGCCAGCGCCAGCAACACCGTCGACAACCAGACCTGCCACGGCAGCGCGATGCGGTGCCAGTCCGGGCTATCCATCCGCATGACGTACGCGGCCAGGAACAGCGTGAACAACGCGGTCACCACCCCCATGAACACCCACAGGCCGGTGCTGCCCGGTGCGCGCTGGCCATGGCCGTGCATGGCGTCGCCACCGGCGCCGCTGCCGGAGGATTCGGGGGACACGCGGAACACGCCCGCGCCAGCGTCGGCGGCAATCGGATCGGCGTTCATGCGACGGCCCCCCGGCTCGGATGCGGTTCGGGTTCGGCGCCACCGGCATCAGGCGGCGCGTTCTGGGCGATGTAGTCTTCCGCCGCACCCGGCACGCTGTACGCGTACGCCCAGCGGTAGACCACCGGCAGTTGCGGACCCCAGTTGCCATGCACCGGCGGCGTCTGCGGGGTGTGCCATTCCAGCGATGCGGCGCGCCACGGATTCGGCCCGGCCAGCATGCCGTGCCGCAGGCTCCAAAACAGGTTGAACACGAACAGCAGCTGGGCCGTGGCCACCACGAATGCCGCAATCGAGATATACATGTTCATCACATGCGCGGACTCTGGGATGAAGCTGTAGTTATCCCACGCGTAGTAGCGGCGGGGCATGCCGAGGATGCCCAGGTAGTGCATCGGGAAGAAGATCGCGTACGTGCCGACAAAGGTGACCCAGAAATGGATGCGGCCCATCGTGTCGTTCAACAGGCGGCCGGTCACCTTGGGATACCAGTGGTAGATGCCGCCGAACACCACCAGGATCGGCGACACGCCCATCACCATGTGGAAGTGCGCCACCACGAAATAGGTGTTCGACAGCGGGATGTCCACGCTGACGTTGCCCAGGAACAGTCCCGTCAGGCCACCGATCACGAATGTGCTGATGAACGCGATGGCGAACAGCATCGGCACCGTGAAATGAATGTCGCCGCGCCACAGCGTGATGACCCAGTTGTAAACCTTGATGGCCGTGGGCACCGCGATGATCAGCGTGGTGGTGGCAAAGAAGAACCCGAAGTAAGGATTCATGCCGCTCACGAACATGTGATGTGCCCACACCACCACGGACAGCAGGCCGATCGCCAGGATGGCCCAGACCATCGTGCGGTAGCCAAAGATGCTCTTGCGCGAATGCACGCTGACCAGATCGGACACGATGCCGAAAGCCGGCAGTGCCACGATGTACACCTCCGGATGCCCGAAGAACCAGAACAGGTGCTGGAACAGCAGCGGGCTGCCGCCCTTGTAGTTGAGCTGCTGGCCCATCGACACCATGGCGGGCATGAAGAAGCTGGTGCCCAGCGTCTTGTCCAGCAGCATCATCACGCCCGACACGAACAACGCCGGGAATGCCAACAGTGCAAGGATGGTGGCCATGAAGATGCCCCACACGGCCAGCGGCATGCGCAGCATCGTCATGCCCTGGGTGCGCGCCTGCAGCACCGTGGTCACGTAGTTGAGCCCGCCCATGGTGGCCGCCACGATGAAGATCAGCAGCGAAACCAGCATCAGGATGATGCCCCAGTCATGCCCCGGTGTTCCGGGCAGGATCGCCTGTGGCGGGTAGAGCGTCCAGCCAGCGCCGGTTGGCCCGCCCGGCACGAAGAAGCTCGCCAGCAGCACGATCACCGACAGGAAGTACACCCAGAAGCTGAGCATGTTCAGGAACGGGAACACCATGTCGCGCGCGCCCACCATCAGCGGGATCAGGTAGTTGCCGAAGCCGCCCAGGAACAATGCGGTCAGCAGGTAGATCACCATGATCATGCCGTGCATCGTGACGAACTGGTAATAGCGGTTAGCGTCGATGAACTCGAACTTGCCCGGGAAGCCGAGCTGCATGCGCATCAGGTTGGACAACGCCACACCCACCAGCCCCACTACGATGGCGACCAGCGTGTACTGCACGGCAATCACCTTGTGGTCCTGGCTCCAGATATAGCGGGTCCAGAATCCCTGCGGGCCGTGATGGGCGGCATCGTCGGCATAAGCCATCGTTTCCTCCTCGCCTATTTCCCGGCCTGCGGCGCCGCTCCGGCACCCTGACCCAGCGAATGGATGTAGGCGGACAGGGCCGCCACTTCCTCATCGGTCACCGGCACCTTGGGCATCACCGGCCCAAAGCCCTTCACCACCCGCGCTTGTGGATCCTGGATTTCCTTCTTCAGGAACGCATCGTCCACGGCGGCGCTGCTGCCATCGACAAACGTCTGCGTGCTGCCGAACAGCCCCTTCCACGAGGGGCCCACACCCTGCGTGCCGTCCACGCTGTGGCACGCCACGCAGCCCTTGCTCTGCGCCAGCGAGCGGCCCTGCTCGACCGAGCCGCCAGCACCCGCACCGGCCGTGGAGCCCGCGCCCGGCGCTGCGGCCGGCTGGGCCGCCTTGGCCTGCATCATCGCGAAGGTCTGCTGCCTGGCCAGCCACGCGTCGAAGGCGGCCGGCTCTTCCACCACCACGTGGCCGCGCATGTTGTAGTGGCCCACGCCGCAGAGTTGCGCGCACAGGATGTCGAAGCGGCCGACCTGCGTGGGCGTGAACCAGAACGACGTCACCATGCCCGGCACCATGTTCATGCGCGCACGGATCGGCGGCACGTAGAAGTCGTGCAGCACGTCTTTCGACCGCAGCAGCACCTTGACCGGACGATTCAGCGGCAGGTGGACTTCGGGCCCCACCACGATCACATCGTCCTGGCCGTTGGCGTCATCGGGATTCAGGCCCAACGGGTTGGTGCCGCTGACGAAGCGTGCATCGGATGTACCGAGTTCGCCGCCCTGGCCCGGAAAGCGGAACGCCCATTGCCACTGCTGGCCCACGACCTCCAGCACCATGGCCTCGCGCGGCGGCCGCACGTAGTCGGCATACACGATCAGCCCCGGCGCCAGCAGCGCCATGATGCCGATGGCGCTAAGGCCGATCAGCCAGTGTTCCAGACGTTTGTTTTCGGGCTCGTAGTCGGCGCGGTGGCCCTCGCGATGCCGGAAGCGCCAGACGATGTAGCCCAGCAGCAGGTTGATGACGATGAAGAACACGCCGGTGATGGCGAGGGTAATGAGGAGCGTGTCGTCCATCTGCTTCCAGTTGGACGCCAGCGGTGTCAGCCACCACGGGCTCAGAAAATGAAAGAGCACCGAAGCAACGACCATGATGACGAGCACGACCGCGATCGCCATGTCCCCCTCCTCTCTTACGCACGCCAAGGGAACGGGCATGAAAGGCGGGACGGGTGCGCCCGTTCACGCACGTGGAATAAGACTAGTGCATCGGTTCAGGCCACTGCAAGGCGACATGCGTGCCATCGCGCACGGCCGCACGATTGTCATGTCTCGCGTGCGGCGCAACAAAAAAGGCAGTGGAGAAGCGCGCTTCCCGACTGCCATTTCCGGCGCATGCGGGCCGCCCCTAGGCCGGCCAGGCGATGCGCGCGACTTGCCTGCTACCTTGCTCAGGCAGCGATGTCCCTAGTGCACGACATCGCGCGATTCCAGCTTCCAGTAACACAGCGCAATGCACATGCCGAAGATCAGATGGCCGACCAGCGTATGCCAGCCGCGCGCATCGACGAACCACGGAAAGGCCGCCGTCATCACGAAGAAGTTGAACAGGTAGACCACCAGCCCGAACCCGGCGCCCACCAGCATCGACATGCCAATGCTCGAATCGAGCTGGAACGGCGCGATGATGGCACAGAGCACGCAGCCCAGCACGATGCCGATCACGAAGTGGATGACCAGTGCCACGGCGACGGTGCCGACGCTGAACGTCGACGTCTGCAGGACCTCGCGCCCCATGACGATCGCCGCGATCATGCGCGTGGTGCCCCACGGATGCACGCCGGCCACCATGCTCGACCAGAACATCTCCACGACAATCAGCAACGCTCCGGCGGCCAGGCCCGATACCGCCGCGGCAGACCAGTCGGGCAAGCGGCGCACGTATTGGTGCGAATGCATGTGAAGTTCCATAGCTTCCTCCTTTCGTGACCGATGACGGCCGTCATGCGTCCAGCATAGGACACCCGAAGGGGGCAAGCCGGCCCCGTGCGTACGCGCGCGCGTTGTGCAGTGCGGCGTCCGCTTTCCTTGTGGCGCGCAAAAGAATCGCTTGAGAGACATGCGTGAAGACATGCACGACGCGCGGCTCCAGCACGCGTTTCAAACACCACGGGACAACCCCGACGCTTCCCGCCTTGTATTCGCCACCCACGGCCTATACTGGAATCACAAAGAAGCAAGACAGGAGACCGCCATGATTCACCTACAGGCGCACGATCTTGTGTTTTTGATCCCCATGGCCCTTGTCGGCCTGCTGGCAATGGGCGCGATTCCGGTGGCCGCCAAGGCACTGCGTATCAGTTGCCGTTGCGCAGGCGCGATCATCGGAGTGCTGCTTGGGGTGCTGGTGCTGGAAGCGTTGCCGCTACTGATATAGCGGTGCATTGCCCGGGCGGTGGCCCGGAAAAGCGCCTTGAGAGAGAAGGAGGCGCGATGTGATGACGTTGCTTGCAGCCTTCATGGCGGCGCTTCTGCTATTTACCGTGGCGTCCGCGCTATGGCGCTGCTGCCATCCTTGCCGCATGCGCTACACGCGCTGCGGGCGCCGGCGCATGCGCGCCGGGCTGGGCGGGGAGTTGCGGCAACGGCACTCCCATGCGCCCTGATTCTGGCGTGAAGCTCAGATCTCGATCATCGAGAAGTCGCCCTTGCTGACGTCGCACTCGGGGCAGCGCCAGTCCTCGGGAATATCTTCCCAGCGGGTTCCCGCCGCAATGCCGTCCTCGGGCCAGCCCTGTTCCTCGTCGTACACCCAGCCGCAAATCAGGCAAACCCACGTCTTGTAGGCAATCGCTTCCTGCTCCAACACTCGCTCCCGTGAAATTCAAAATGCAGTCCGGGGCGAATGATACGCGGTTTCGGCGAGGCTTCCGGCCGCGACGCTTGAGGCTTTCGTTCAAACGTCGCGGCATGGCGTTGCCGGCGGGCAACGGTTACTGGCGGATCGAGAAGTCGACGCGGTTCGGCGCGCCCTTGTCCTTGATGCCTTCGGCGGTCAGCTTGGGGGCCGTCAGGAACAGCTTTGCGTCGGGCACCTTGCCGTCACGCTCCATCGACTGCTTGACCGCCAGCGCGCGCTGGTCTGCCAGGGCACGCAGTTCGGTATCGGTCACGGGGGCGTTCTGCAGCAGCAGCTTTTCCATCTCGGCCGGCGGCAGCGACTTGTTCAGGCCGATGAAATTCGTCGGCTTCTTGAACGACTCGCGCTTGTACACCGCTTCCAGGTACTTCGGATACTCCTGCTTCGACACCGTTATCCGGGCGCCCTGCTCGCCGCCCTCGCCTTCCTCCGCCTGGTCGCCCGCCTGCGCCGAGCGGCGCAGTTCGCGGCGCTTGGCGTCGGCCACGCGCTGGTCCAGCCACACGCGGCGTGCGCCGTCGGCATCGGTGGCGGGGTCGATACGCCCGCTGATTTCCAGCCGCAGCGACGGGCGATCGTTGAGCGCCTTGCCCACGGTCTCGATCTTCTTGCGCGCCTCGTCGGTCAGCGTCGACGAACCGGGCGCGAATTCGATGTAGCCCAGTTCCTCGCCGCTGCCGCCAAACGCCGAAGCGATCAGCGAGAACGGTGACGTGATGGCCTTGGTCAGCAGGTTCACGATCACGCGCAGGATCACTCCACCGATACTGAACTCGGGGTCCGACAACGATCCCGATACCGGCAGGTTGATGTCGATCACGCCATTGCGGTCCTTGAGCAGCGACACCGCCAGCAGCACCGGCAGCTTGACGGCGTCGGGGCTGTCCACCTTGTCGCCAAACGTCAGTTGGTCCAGGTACAGGTGGTTCTTCGCGTCCAGCTTGCCGTTCTCGATCTTGTAGGCCACATCCACCGTGAGCTTGCCCTTGGTGATCGGATAGCCGGCGTACTTGGCCGCATACGGCGTCAGGCGGGTCAGTTCCACGCCAGCCGCCTTGGCCGCGATATCGAGATAGAGCTGCTCGCCCAGCGGATTGAGCTTGCCGCTGATGCTGACCGGCGCATCGTCGTCGAGCCGGCCGTCGAGCACCAGGTCTGCGGGCGTGGGGTCGGACGACGACACCTTCGACACCGAGCCCTTCATGTCGGTCAGGTTGGCCGAATAGTTCGGCTTGACGAAGAAGTCCGAGAAGTTGATGTTGCCCTTGTTGATCGTCACGCCGCCCAGCCGGATCTGCGGCTTCGGACCGCTCGACGGTGCCGCCGCCGCTGCCGGTGGCTGCGCCGGGCGTGCCTCGGGCGCGGAGGCGGGGCTGGCCTGCGTCAGGCTCGTCGATGGCGCGGCCTGGCCTTGGGCGGCGCCGCCGGCCATCACGTCCTGCAGGTTCAGCCGGCCGTTGGCATTCAGGATCACGCGCGCATAGAAGTCGTTCAGCGCCACGTTGTTGATGCCCACCTGCATCGGCCCCTTGGCATCGTTCATGTTGAAATCGATGCCACCCACCGACAGCGCACGCCAGCGCAGGAAGTCGTCGCCGGTAATGCGGTCCACGGTGCGCACATTGCCGGCAGACGCATTGCCGTTGAAGCGCACCGCCATGGGCTTGCCGGGCGGCGCGTCATAGGCGAGCTTGCCCTTGAGCGTCATGGTGCCGCTACGCAGCGCGGCATTGAAGCGGTCTGCCAGGTACGGCTGGAACGGCGCGATGTCCAGGTCGCGCAGGTCGAGCTGCAGTTGCGCGGCAGGCCCGGTCGGCACCACCTGGCCGTCGACGTTCATCACGCCCTTTCGGCCGCTTTCCGCGTGCAGCTTCATCGGCAGCGCGCCGGGCGACAGCGGCCACGTGACGGTGCCCATGGTCAGGCCGATATTGCGGAACTGATGCACCACCGGCCGGCCACGATTGGCATCGGCGGGTTCGTAGTCGGCCAGGCGCGCCTCGCCGCCATCCACCGCGATCTTGCCGACGCGCACCTTCCACCCCGGAGTGGCGGCACCGTTGGGCTGCGCGGCAGGCTTGGCCACCGCCTTCTGCTCGGCCGCCTTCTGTTCCGCGGACTCGGTGGCCCACAGCTGCGCCGATTCGAGCAACTGGCCCCGGTGGTCGCGCGTGGCGGAGATGCGCGGCTTGACCAGCGCCACCTGCCCCGCCTCGAAGGTCTGCTTGGCCAGGTCGAGCTGGATGTCTTCCAGCACGAGCTTGTCGGCATTGAGCAGCGGCAGGTTGGCGCCTTCGGTGTCCGCCACGCGGGCGGTGCGCGCCGGACGTGTGCCGCGCGTGCCTCGCCGGGTCGGCGCAGCCTTTGCGCTGTCGTCCCGCTCGCTGGCCGTGCTGGCCGCGGGTGTGGACGGCGTAGCGGGCAGCTTGACCGGGTCGCGCGTGGCCACATAGACCGGCGACAGCTCGATGCGCGACTTCTGCAACGTGAACTGGAACACCGGCTGCGACCACGCCATCGTGTAATGGAGTTCGGCATTGACGCCGGTCTCGCCAAACTGGCTACGCAGTTCGCGCGGCCACCATGCCGAGAACCCTTGCGGGCGCAGCCCTGCCGTTTCCAGCGTGCCGGTCAGCGTGCCCTGCTTCAGGCCCAGTTCGCCGGTGTGCCGGATGGTCTGGCCGTTGGCTATGGTGATATTGGCATCGAGCTTGGCCGGCTTGTCGCCGGTGCTGGCCAGGTTGGCCACATCGATATTGATAGGCCCGATGTCGAGCTTGCCGGGGCCGGACGGCGCCAGTTCATCGGCAAACCCGATCTTGGCTTCCTTGACCGTGACCCGGTCCACCGCATAGGACCACGGCACCTCCTCGGCCTTGGGCGGCGCCTGCACGCCGGCGGCCGCCGGAGCCGATGCCGATGCGGCCGGGGCGGAAGCGGCTGGAGCGGAAGCGGGTGCCGCCGGCGCGGCGGCCTTCGGCGCGGGGGAGGTTTCCGGCAGGAACGCGGTAGCCAGGTTCAGCGTACCGTCCTTGCGGCGCTGCGCCTGCAGGTCGAAACCCTCCAGTTCGATACTCTTTACGTGCGCCTTGTGCGCCAGCGGCTCCACACGGTCCAGGTCGATGGTCAGACGCCCGGCCTTGACGATCGGTGCGCCCGCGTGGCTCTGCACGTCGGCCTCGCGCAGCGTGATGGTGCCCGACACGAACAGGTCCTGCGAGTCCTTGGCCTGCCGGAAGCCGACGTTCAGCCGCGTATCGACCAGTCCGCCCTTGACCTCGGCGTCCTTGAGCTTTGGCGCGAACGCCATGTACTGGGCAATCTGCAGACCATCCAGGTTGACGTTTAGGCTGGTTTCACGCGTATCGGAGAACGGTTGCGACGTGCCCTCCAGCGCCAGCGGGGTGCCGTTGATCTTGGCAAACAGCGTGGGCCGCGTGTTGATCGTGACGTCATGCGGCAGGTTCGACAGGAACGGCAGCGTCAGCGTGAAGTTCTCCACGCGCTGCACGGTATCGCGCGGCTTGTCCTCGTAGACGAAGCCGCTGTTGGTCACCGCGATATTGCTGACCGAGAACCGGGCCGGCTTGCTGTCGGCCGGCTTGGGCGGTTGCGCGGCAAACCGGTCCTGGATATCGGCAAAGTTCATGCGGCCGTCGGCATTGCGCACCACGTGCACATTGAGCCGGTCCACATGCAGGAAGTCGACCACCGGTGCCAGGTGCCAGATCGACGCGGCCGACGTATTGGCCTCGAGCTGCCCCAGCGTCACCATCGGCGTCTTGCCGTCGGCCTCGAAAATGGTCAGGTCGTTGACCGTCGCGGCCAGTTCGAAGGGCCGGACATGCGCGCCGCCCAGCGTCACCTTGCGACCCAGCGCCTCGGTGGCGTTCTTTTCGACCAGGTATTTGATCAGCGGCGGTCCGCCAAAATAGCCGGCCAGGCCAAATACCGCCAGCGCGGCCACCACGCCGCCGGCCACGCGCAACGCCAGGCGCCGGCGCGGCGTTGCGACGGCAGCCCCTCTTGCAGCCTGGATGGAATCCTTGAAAGCCATGTCACCCCAGTAAATATGACCCCGCGCATTTCGCGCTTTGTGCCCCGGATTTCACTTGTAGTTGGATTATGGAAACGGATTATGGCAGCGCGCCGTGTGAATTAGAAATCAATCTGATCGAAAACACAGTTGAAGATCGTCGATCTGGTATCTTTACGCCTTTGCGAAGCGTCCCGTCGTGCCCGCCTGCTTACCCGCCGGCCCCGGTTCGCCAAGTTCGTGTCGTCATCCCTTCGGCCGTCTCCCTCCACGTCATCCGTGTTGCGCGCTTCGCATGTGAATGTATCCATGCGAGTCTTTTCATGTCCACCTCCAGCAGTACTGCCGGGGCCATGGGCGCGCAAGGCGGCCAAGCCGCCCGCCCACTGACCGGTCAGGATTACAAGACGCTCGCCCTAGCAGCATTGGGCGGAGCGCTCGAATTCTACGACTTCATCATTTTTGTATTCTTCGCCAAGGTAATTGGCCAGCTATTTTTCCCAGCTTCGGTGCCGGACTGGCTGCGCCTGCTGCAAACCTTCGGCATTTTCGCGGCCGGATATCTGGCGCGCCCGCTCGGCGGCATCATCATGGCCCACTTCGGCGATTTGCTGGGGCGCAAGAAGATGTTCACGCTGTCCATCCTGCTGATGTCGGTACCGACTCTGCTGATGGGCCTGCTGCCCACGTACGCGTCGATCGGCCTGCTGGCCCCGATGCTGCTGCTGGTGCTGCGCATCCTGCAAGGCGCCGCCGTGGGTGGTGAAGTGCCGGGCGCGTGGGTCTTCGTGTCCGAACACGTGCCCAAGCGCCATATCGGCTATGCCTGCGGCACGCTGACGGCCGGTCTCACGGCCGGCATCCTGCTGGGTTCGCTGGTGGCCACCGGCATGAACTCGATCTTCAATCCCCAGGAACTGCTGGACCACGGCTGGCGCGTGCCGTTCGTGCTGGGCGGCATCTTTGGCGTGGGTTCGATGTACCTGCGCCGCTGGCTGCACGAAACCCCGGTGTTCGCCGAACTCAAGCAACGCAAGGCCCTGGCCGCTGAAATGCCGCTCAAGGCCGTGGTGCGCGACCACCGTGGCGCCGTGCTGGTGTCCGTGCTGCTGACGTGGATGCTGTCGGCCGGCATCGTGGTCGTGATCCTGCTGACGCCGACGTACCTGCAAACCCAGTTCGGCTTTAACGCGCGCACGGCCCTGGTGGCCAACAGCGCGGCTACGCTCTGCCTGTCGATCGGCTGCGTGGTGGCCGGCGTGCTGGCCGACCGCATCGGTGCCCGCCTGACGCTGGGCGTTGGCGGCGTACTGCTGGCTGGCACGGCCTACCTGCTGTACACGACGATTGGCGCGCGGCCGGACCTGCTGCTGCCGCTGTACGCGCTGGCGGGCTTCTTCGTCGGCACGATCGGCGCGGTGCCCTACGTGCTGGTGCATGCGTTCCCGGCACAGGTGCGCTTCTCGGGCCTGTCCTTCTCGTACAACGTTTCGTACGCGATTTTCGGCGGGCTGACGCCAGTCATCGTCTCGCTGATGCTGAAGAGCGACAAGCTGGCGCCCGCGCACTACGTGGTGGGCGTGTGCGTGATCGGCGTGATCACCGCACTGTTCGTGCGCAAGCGCGAAGCCTGATGCGCGGGTAACGCCGTAAAGAAAACGGCAAAAAAAAAGGGGGAAGGCCAGAAGCCTTCCCCCTTTTTTATTGCGGAACCGCGCGCCGCGTCATGCCGCCCGGCGATGTTGCCGGAAGAACTGCCACATCATCCAGCTCGCGTCGGGCCCGATGTCGCTGTGATATTGCACGCTGGCGTCGCCGCCGCTCCAGGCGTGGTCGAGACCGGCCACTTCCACCAGCCGCACGACGTCGCGGTTCCAGCGCCCGAAGCGCGCTTCCCGGTAATCGCCCACGGCCAGCGGCGGCGCGTCATTGGCGCAGTCCAGCCGTTCGTCGAGCCGGTCATGGATCCCGTTGTAGGTCAGGAACTGGCGCGCCAGCAGGCGGCCATTGACCGGATTCACCGCACCGTCGGTCATGCCATGGACCACGATGGCCGGCATTTCGGGTCCCCGCGGCGCAACGCCTGCCGCATCGAGCAGCAGCGCGGGCTCGGCCTCGGCGCCGTGCTGCATGGCTCTGAGACCGGCGCCTGGATTACTGGCAGCGCCAATCACGACGCCGGAGTGCAATCCCACTGCCGCCACCTTTTCCGGATAACGCAGCGCCACCACGGCCGCCATGGCGGCGCCCGCCGACAAACCCGCCAGATAGATCTCGCCGGTACGTACGTCGGGGCGGCTGGACAGTTCGTCGATCAGCATGGCCACCGCTTGCGCTTCGCGCCCCCCCACGCCGTCGCCCAGGTCGAACCACTGCCAGCAGCGGTGCACCGAGCGGCGCAGCGGCTGCTGCGGATAGGCAACCATGAACCCTTCACGCTCGGCCAGCGCGTTCATGCGCGTACCGGCGGCCAGGTCTTCGGGGGTCTGCTGGCAGCCATGCAGCATCACCACCAGGGGCAACGCACCCTTGGCGCCAGACGGAATATAGAGACGATAGGAAAGCTGAGGCACCAGCTCACCAGGCAACGGCGCGAGACCCAGCGTATGCGACTGCCAGGCACCGGGCAGGCCGTCCGGCGCGGACTCGCCCGGGGCGGGGTAACGCTGCCGGCGTGCCGTGGGCGCCGTCGGATCGAAGCGCCCCAGCCAGGAACGGATTTGTTTCGCGGCCCGGTATTGCGAGCGGCCGATATGTCGCCACTGCGCATCCCAGGCTGGAGACAGGCTTTTGGCCATATGAGAACTCCTGCTCATCTAGGAACGGGTCCCCTCCTTGGTATTGTGCGACGCAGCATAACACAGCCCAGATGACCGATTGCCGTCAATGTCTGCAAGATGCAACATGAATTTTCGAAACAAAGTTTGGCTTGGATGCGGCCTCACCCGAATGCGGGATGGAATCCGCAAAAAACTTACGACATCTCACCGAAAGAATGCAGAACGGCGATAGGTCAGCGATGTTGGCGCACATTTATACTGCCCGAAGAAATGTCCACCGGATCGATCCGCCCCGTCGATGCCCCTTCTCCCGGCCAGTGGCAGCGCCTCCTTCTGCACGCTTTGCCCGTTTCGCACCGCATGCGCCCATGCGTGCGGCGATGCGGCATCGCGCGGTGCATTGGTACCCGGGCGGGTGAGATTGCGGGCAGGTGATGCGCTATATACACAAGGACGGCCGGTGCTGTCCGTGTTTCCGGTGCGCGCAGGTGGGCTCAAGCAGATTTATGAAACGCAGCTCGGATGGCGTCAGGTCAGCGGGTTCTTCCACCCTGGCGACGTATGCGGGCTGGAGCCCCATGAGGCCACGGTCCACGGCAGCAGCGCCATAGCGCTGCAAGACACCGAATGCTGTGCGATTCCCATCGAAGCCGTACGCCGCATCACCAACGAGCCAGGATTGCGTGCCGCCACGCTGGCGATCCTGCGCCGGCGGGCGGAGCGGCAGGCCGATCTCCTGGTCGCCATCGGATCGATGCAGGCCGCGCAGCGGCTGGCCATGCTATTGCTGGACCTGACGGCCGAACAGGCGCGCCGAGGCATCACTAACGGCGCGTTGACACTGGCAATGACGCGCAACGACATCGCCAGCTATCTGGGCTTGACGCTGGAAACGGTTTCCCGGCTGCTGTCACGCTTCCGGGCAGTCGGCCTGATCACAGTGCGCCATCGCGTGCTGCGCGTCATCGATGCCGGTGGGCTGGCCGCCGTGCACGCCGATCCGAAGCAGCTTGTGCCGCGCGATCCGGACGCGGGCTAGGCCGCGCGTCCGGCGACACCTACTCCTTGGCCACCTGCTCCCAGCCACCCGGCGCAAAGGTGCGAATGGCACCGGCGCGCGACGCCGTGCCCTTGCCCAGGTCGCGCTCGTAGAACCGGCGCTCGCTGTCGATCATGAACGAATGCACGCCCGAGTCGCCATACCGCGCCGGCCAGGCGATCAACGCGAACTTCGCGTCGCTGCCCTTGGGCGGTGCAATCACGCGGTAGCGATAGCCGTAGTACGCCTCGTCAGGCGGCACCCCGGGCCCCATCGCCAGCGCATCCGGCCCGAGCGGACTGTCATTGTCGGCTGACGCCGACGGCCAGTACAAACCGTTGGTCTTGCCAGGCGCGCTGACCAGCTGGCCTGCGTAGGCGCCCTTGCCCACCTGTTCCGCATACCGCTGCTGGGCATCAGCCAGTTGCAGCAGCGTATCCATGGCCACGATCTCGTTCCGACCGATCCGCCGCGTCTTGACTTCACGCTCGCCGGCCGCGAGGTCGAACTGCCAACCGGCCTTGCGCTTCACGATTGGCACCGGGAACGTCCAGCCACTACTGCCCACTTCCACATCCGCGACGTTGTCACCGTCCTTGCGGATCGCATGGTGATCGGCCCAGGCGCCGAGGAAATCGTAGATGTCCTGCTGGTCCAGTTGCGGCGGCACGATCTTTTGGAACTGTGCGCCCAGCACATGCTTGAGTGCATCGGTATCGCTACGTGCCACGCCATCGCCCAGTGCATCCATGGCGGCTTCAGGCGAAGCAAATACCTGTTGGGCCATTGACGCGGCCGGTACGGCCAGCAGCATCCCACCCAGCAGTGTGGCCGAGGTCAGCGCACGCAACGCCTGGCGCACCGCGCTCATTCCGCGAAATCTCTGGTTGCGCTTCATCGTTACCTCCGCCCGTGACCACCGAAATGACCGCCGCCACCACCGCCGCCACCGCCGAAATGGCCGCCTCCGCCGGCGTGCCCGCCTCCACCTCCACCTCCCTGAAAGCCACCGCCGCTCGAGCGCTGGGGCATCGACCTCTGCTGTGATGCGCCTGCCGTGTGCTGCCCGCCGCCGCTGCGCGCAGTCTGCTGGCGCATGCGATCGCCATTGCCGGCATCGCTGAAGGCGTTGTTGCGGTTGCTGTCGCGCGCACGATTACGCGCTTGCGTCTGGTCGGCATGCTGACGCTGAGTGCCTGCCGAACGCGGGTTTTGTCCCGCCTGACGATTGACGCCCGGCGACCCATGCCCGGCAATCGACTGACCAGTCCGGCCTTCGAACGATTGCGCGGCACGATCACGCGCGGCGTCACGCTGGCTTGGCTGGCGTTGCACGCCCCCGCCACCCTGGCCCGGGCGCTGCTGGTTCTGCACGCCCCCGCCACCCTGCCCCAGGCGCTGGCCACCGGCCTGCGACCGATTGGCCAGGCCCTGCTGGCGTTGCGCATCGAACCGGTTGGCGACGTTGGCATTGTTGTACGGTACGTTGCCGCGATTGGCCGGGTTGTGCTGCCAGTTCACGTTGGACCGGTTCACGTCCAGCCGCTGGTTCACGTTGATGTTGTTGTAGCGGTTGACGTTGATGTTCACGTCATGCGAGCCCCAGTTGAATCCGCCCCACATCGAATTCACCGCAGCCACGCCAAGCCCGAAGCCAATGCCGGCAATCAGCGACGTCGCGAACACCGATCCCGGCGGCGGCGGATAGTAGTAGGGCGGATACGCGGGATACGGCCAGGTGCCATAGACCACCGTCGGGTTGTACGACGGCACGTACACGACCTGCGGATTGGCGGGTTCGATCTGGACAACCGTCGTGCCGCCGCTCTGCTGCGTCACGACTTTCTGCTGCTCGGTGGTCTTCAGCGTGCCCGCTTTCTGCGCCTCCACGCGCAGGCGCTGCACCGAATCCATGACGTCGTCGGGCTGCGCCAGGAAGGCATCGCCAACGGACTGCACCCACTGCGGCTGACGCCCCATCAGGTCCATCACCGATGGAAACGCCACGAGCGACTGCACGCTGGGGTCCCACGATTCACTGGCCACCGCCTTGGTGGCAGCGTCCCCCGACAAGCTTGGATTCGATTTCGACCACTGGGCGGCCGCAGCCACGTCGGACGGATACGTCGACGCCATCAGCACCTGCGACAGCAACGCATCGGGATACAGCGCGACCGGGGCCATCAACTGGTCCAGGTGCGCGCGGTCCAGCTTCTCCTGGGCCAGCGCGCCGCCGGCGGCGGCCAGCAGCGTCAGCCCGAGCATCCAGGCCAGGAATCGTCGCATGCGCAACATGATCGCTCCATCAAAGACGAAAAGGGACCACCACACCTGCTTTCCAACGCGAGCTCGCGCGCTGCCCGGCCCGGAAGACTTACTTGCGTGCCTGGGCGCACTCCTGCCGGTAGGCTTCCTGCAAGCGCTTGCGCTCCGGCTCGCGCTCGAGCGTGGAGTACTTGCGTCCATCGGCCGTGGTGACGCTCGACTGGCCCTGCGACCACTGCGGCCCGCTGGGCAATGCATTGATCTTGTCGAGCAGTTGGCGGCAGTAGTCGCGCTGCGAGGTGGCGGCCGTGCCGCCCGGGTCGTCCACCGTTGACGTGGCGGGATCGAGCATGCGGGGAGGTGGCGGCGCAATCATCGGCGTGGACGGATTGATAGACGGATTCGTCGATGACGTGCCCTGGCCGTGGGCGGCGAACGCGACGATGCATGCAGCTGCAGCGATAGCTGCGAAAACCTTTCTCACCAGGAAAACTCCAGAATTCGTCGGCAACGCCAGCGGTTGCCGCGAGATGGTTTCCGGCTCGCGCCCGGCCCGCATGGCGTCATGAATCCGCCTTGCCATTGCCGCGCCTGCCGGTACGGTTGCGCAGCAGCTCAAGTTGCAGCAGCGCATCCGCAAGCATACTCTTCAGACGCACATTTTCTTCCTCAAGCTGCCGCAGGCGGCGCGAATCGGCGACGTCGCCATGGCGCGTCTGCCCGTACCGCGCGCGCCAGCCGTAGAACGACGCATCGCTGAAGCCATAGCGCGCGCAGAGTTCCCGCACGGGCACGCCATTCGCGGCCTCGGCCAGGTACATGCGGATCTGCTCCTCCGAATAGCGTCTGTTCACCGATGCCTCCGCTCGCGGGCCTCACCCATGCGGCCGGCGCAACGCCTCGCCGGTTCATGCCGGTAAGGTAGCCCAGCGCCTGCACAAAAGGAATTCAGTGTCTTCGCGGTACGAGTTAAGCAAATTGAATGAAAGCATCGGCATGGTCAGCCAGGCTGCAAACCGCGCCCACGCAAGGCGCGTCCCCCGTACGGGTCAACCGCAACCGCCTTCGTCAAATTTCGTTTTTCCAACTTGGAATTTTCTGATTTCCAAGCATTCGCGAATCGCTCGATTCAAACAGTTTCAACGCCGCCATGGCCTGCGCGCGTGGCATCGGGCTTGCAAGGCGCATTGCCCGATCAGGGCCATTTCATGCGGGTTTCCGCCTTGTATTGATGTACAAACAAGGCGCCTTGACGACGGACGTGACAAACACGTGAATGCACGCCGTTCTAGTACTTTCCAAAATGTTGTATTAAGATTTCTTCGCATCAACTAAATTTCAAACGCCTGCACGACGCCCCTCACTGGGGACACGCTGACAGGCGTCCGGCAGTTCCTCACCAGCAACGGTGATGACCGCGACTGCCGGGCCCGGGCCTGAGGAAGAGGAGCCACTGCCGTACCGCGCATGCCTTCGATGCACCGTCGAAGAAGCGCGGCGATTGTCGATGTATTCACGTGCATGGACATAAGGTGGCATTGCCCGGGCGTACAAAATTCTGGTCCCGCCCGTTGTCGTTTCAAGCTGTATGGATCCAAGGCGCTGCCTGGCCATGTTCATCGCCGGCACCGCCGCAGTCTCACAGTCGCGGAGTTACAGAGCTTCATCACAACAAAAATCAGAAGTCTCGGATCGGGAGAAGTCAGTATGCGGCACGTCAGTACCAAGCTATTGCATGTGTTCGTCCTGCTTATGGAGTACCGCGATCTCAGCGCGGTGGCGGCCTGCACCCAGGGACGCATTCCAACGGTGGCCTACAGTCTGGCCCGCTTGCGCGAGATCACCGGCGACGCGCTCTTCGTCAAACGCAACGGCGCGCTGGAGCCGACGCCGCATGCACTGCGGCTCGAGCAGACCGCCCGGCAAATCCTGGCGCGCTGGAACCAGTTGGTGCAACCGCAGGATCACAATGCACCGGCCGCCGGCAACGGCAGGCGCATTTCGATAGGCTTTTCATCGTCGATCGGTGATCCCGTCATCACAGAAATCCTCACCGCGCTTTGCGAGCGCTTTCCGCACGACAGCTTCATCACGCGCCCGGTGATCGCCGATGCCTCGCTGGGCGACAGCCTCGATGCGGGCGACCTCGACTGCGCATTCGTGGTCGACGGCGCCAACGTGCCGGACAGCGTCGTCCCACACAGCATCCTTGCCACGCCGCGACGTCTGGTAAGCGCCACGCGCGGCGGCACCAACGACGAGGCCGAGACCGACTGGATCCTGCTCCAGGAGGATTGCGAGGCCAGCAGTCCGCTGCACGCCTTCCTGGCGCGGCGGGCCACCACCCCGGGCCATCGGGAAACCGTGGTGCCGTCGTGGCATACGCAGGTCACGCTGCTGCATTCGGCGGGCGGCATCTGCCCGGTCCTCGATTTCAACGTGCCGCTGGTCACGCGCGACCGCAAGACGCGGCTGCTGGCCCCGCCGGCCACCTTCCCCGCCTGGGCGGCGCTGCACTTCTGGATGCCGCAGCGCGCGGCGGATCGAACCGCGCTGCGAGAAATCATGGACGTGGGCACCTCGGTACTGCGCGATCCCCTGAAGGCCATCGACAGCCGCCGCCACGCACAGCAGCACGCCCGCCCCCTGGCCGTGGCCTGAGCCCGCGCCGGCACGCACTTCATACCCGCATGGCCCCGCGATGACCTCATCGCGGGGCCATGTGCATTTTTGCTGCGCAAACTCACGACTCTGTCGTGCATTTTGCGAATCCTCTCACTCCCATCCTCGACCGCCCGGATTACCCTCGCGATGCATTGCGGTGATGCGGATCGTTGCCCGTTAGATCCACGTCGTCGCATGCGCGCAGTTGCTGCGTGATTGCGCCGCACGCCCTCCCGCGTGCGGCGCCTTTTTCAGGCCAACGGGAAGCCGAACGCTAAAGAGACACGTTTACAGGACAGGAGTCGATGGATGACGTTGAGGATCTTGCTGGCCGACGACCGCCCCGTCAAAACGGCGGCGATACAGGCCAGGGTGCAGTCTCAGACTGGCTGGGAAGTCTGCGGGGAAGTGGGGAGCGCCACCGAGCTGATGCTGCAGGCCGACGTGCTGCGGCCAGATGTGGTGGTCACCGACTTTCACATGCCAGGCCCGGCCGAACTCGATGGCGTGCGGCTGATCACGGCGCTGCGCCGCAGGTATCCGACCATGGCCATCGTGGTGCTGACGATGATCACCAACCCGCTGGTGTTGCGCACCATTTTGGACGTTCGCGTTCAGGGATTGCTGCTCAAGGACAGCCAGCTTGCCGAGTTCGTCTCGGCCATTGCACGGGCGCAGCGTGGCTACACCTATATTAGCAAGTCCGCCTTGCGCGCCCTGGCACCGACCGAACTGCGCACGACCATGCCCATCGGCCGCGACGGCGCGCAGCGGCTGTCGGCGCGCGAGATGGAAGTGCTGCGGCTGTACCTGACCGGGCGCACGGTGACCGAGATTGCCGCGACGCTTTGCCGCAGCGTCAAGACCATCAGCAGGCAGAAGAACTGCGCCATGCACAAGCTGGGCGTGAGCAACGACCGCGAACTTTACGAATGCGCCGCGCTGCAGGGCATGGTGCTGCCACAGGCTGCTGACGATCGATACCGCTCGCTATAATCGGCCACGCCGCCTGGACCTGCTGTATCCGTCGCCGCTTGCCGGCCTGCCCAACGCCTTGCCTAAGCTCATGTCGCCATCGTCTTCTTCCGTTGTTTCCCAGGCGCGCGCCGTACCCGCGTTGATGATCGCCGCCCCGGCCTCGGGCCAGGGCAAGACCACGGTGACCGCCGCGCTGGCGCGGTTGCATGCGCGGCAGGGGCGCCGCGTGCGTGTGTTCAAGACCGGGCCGGATTTCCTGGATCCGACGCTGCTGGCGGCGGCCAGCGGCGCGCCGGTTCAGTCGATCGATCTATGGATGACCGGCGAAGCAGACGCCAGGGCGCGCCTGGCCGAAGCGGCGATCGACGCGGACCTGATCCTGGTGGAAGGCGTGATGGGCCTGCACGATGGCACGCCGAGCAGCGCCGATGTGGCACGCCTGTTCGGATTGCCTGTGCTGGCCGTGGTAAAGGCCGGTGCCATGGCGCAGACCTTTGGCGCCATCGCCTATGGGTTGGCGCACTACGGCGAGCCCTTCCGCAAGATGCACGTGCTGGCCAACGGCGTTGGCAGCGAGCGGCACGCGGGCATGCTGCGCGACAGCCTGCCGCCCGGCATCGCGTGGGCTGGCGCGCTGGCGCACGATGCCACGGCCAGCCTTCCGGAGCGGCACCTGGGGCTGTTCAGCGCCGACGAACTGCCCGATCTCATGACCCGCCTCGACAGCCTTGCCGATGCGCTGGCCGCCCTGCCGCTTTCGCATCTGCCTGAACCGATGGCGTTTCCGTCCGCCTGCATTCCCGCGCCGCCCAGGTTGCTGGACGGCAAGCGCATCGCCATTGCACGCGACGACGCGTTCCGCTTCATCTATCCGGCCAATATCGAAACGCTGACGGCGCTCGGGGCGCATGTGGCGTGGTTTTCGCCGCTGCGGGATCAGGCCCTGCCGGCCTGCGATGCGGTATGGCTGCCCGGTGGATATCCCGAGCTGCATGCCGGCGCGCTGGCGGCCAACACGGCAATGCGCGACGCGCTACGCGATGCGCATGCACGGGGCGTGCCGATGCTGGCGGAGTGCGGCGGCATGATGGCGTTGTTCGAAAGCCTGGTCGACAGGGAGGGCGTGCGCCACGCGATGGCTGGATTGCTGCCGGGTACGGTGACCATGCAGCGGCGGCTCGCCGCGATTGGCCATCAGGCCGTTGCACTGCCGCCTACCGGCGCGGTGCTGCGCGGCCACACGTTCCACTATTCGAGTGCGGCGTCGACGATGGCGCCGGCAGTGCGGGCGATGTCACCGCGCGAAGGCGGTCCGACGGAAGCGGTGTACCAAGTGGGTAGTCTCACCGCGTCGTACGTGCACTTCTACTTTCCGTCGAATCCCGCCGCCATTGCGGCGGTGCTGGGCGCGCCGGCCTAGCGGGCGGCGCCCAGGAGACTCAGGCCGCGTCGCGCTCGGTGCGCGCCACGGCTTCGGCGATGCCGGCCTCAAGTTGGACCAGGCCCTTCGACAGGTTGTGCATCGTGGTTTCCGACACGCCCGCGAGCACGTCCTGCAGGAACTCGGCGCGGCGCGGCAGCGCCTGGTCGACGATGCCGCGTCCGGCTTCGGTCAGCGTGACGTTGGTCATGCGGTTGTCGCGCTCGCTGGTTGAACGTTCTATCCAGCCCAGCTCCTGCAGCGTCTTGAGCTGGCGTGTCAGTGCGCCAGGGTCCATGCCCACGCGGTCGGCCAGCGGCTTCTGCGCGATCGGGCCTTCATGCCCGTGGAGGGCAAACAGAATGCGCCAGCGCGGCAAGGGATGCCCGATACGCTGTTCGAACGCCGCCGCATATGCGCGGTAGGTACGTCCGAACTGTTGCAGCACGGCCAGGCTTTGTCGCTCCAGTTCCAAATCGAGTCTCCAGTTTGCAGTATCAGTCCGCGGCCATCGCAGGCTCATGCACCCGCGTCAGCTTGATGGGCGGCACGCGTCGTACACGCCATATGCCAATCAGGGCCGCGACGGCTGCCAGTAACAGTCCGAGGTGGATGGCACCTACCAGCGACACTCGGGCTTGCTCCAGCAGCAGGGCTCCATTGTGCCCTGCATTGTGCAGATGGGTCAGTAATTCCGCCTGTGCCGCCTTGTCGATCAGGATTTGCGGGTCGGTCATCCGGGATGCCCAGTCCGACGCGTTGGCCGATGTCAGCGCCGTCGTCACGCCAGCCGTGTAGCTGCGCGTCACCAGGGTACCCACCAGCGCCGTGCCGACCATGCCACCCACCATGCGCAGTGACTGCAACATGGCTGTGGCAATGCCGAGGTGCGCACGCCCTGCCGTCTGTTGCGCGAACACCGTCAGGTTGGGCAGGACAAACCCCAGACCCAGGCCAGCGCACAGCATGATGGCCAGCAGCACATTGTGATGCGTTCCACGCGTCACTTGCGACAGCGCAAGCAGCGCGATCGCCAGCAACGTGAAACCTGCGTAAAGCATGCCGTTCGGTTGGGGAATGCGCGTGATGATCCGGCCGTTGACGATGCTGCCGATGGTGATGCACACCACCAGAGGCGTTACCAGCAGGCCCGCTTCCTTCGGCGAATAGCCAAATCCGCCCTGGAACAGCAACGGCGCATAGAGCAGCAGCGCGAACATCGTGAAGCCGCCCAGCACGCCCAGCACGAACAGCGGGGCCAGGGCCGGGTTGCGGAACATGTCGAGCGGCAGGATCGGGTTTTCACAGCGGTGCGACCACTGCCACAGTGCGACGAAGGATGCACATGACAGCACCATCAGGCCGATGATGACCAGGTCCAGGCCACGCTCGGGCAACCATTCGACCGAAAGCTGCAGCGTTCCGAGCCCTGCCGCGATCAGCAGTGCGCCAAGCCAGTCAATGCGGACCGGGCCCGTGTGCTGCTGCGGACGCAGGTGCGGCAGGTAGCGCCAGGCGAAGACCAGGCCCAGCAAGCCCACGGGCACATTGATATAGAAGACGGCACGCCAGCCAAACCATTCGGTCAGTACGCCGCCCAGCGACGGCCCAACCGCGTTGGCCAGCCCGAAGGCCGTGCTCATCATGACCTGCCAGCGCAGTCGCACATGGGGATCGGGGAACAGATCGGGAATGCAGGCAAAGGCCGTGCCCACCAGCATGCCGCCGCCAATGCCCTGCAGTGCGCGCGCCGCCACCAGGAACGGCATGTTCGTGGCCATGCCGCACAGCACCGATGCCGCCAGGAAGACGACGATCGAGGCCAGCACGAATGGCTTGCGGCCGTAGTGGTCACCAAGGCGCCCGAAGATCGGCACCGTCACCACCGAGGTCAGCAGATAGGCCGTGGCCACCCACGCGTAGAACTCGAAGCCTTGCAACTCGGCCACGACGGTTGGCAGCGCCGTGGCCACCACGGTCTGGTCCAGCGCCACGAGCATCACCACAAACGCGATGCCGAACATTGCCAGCAGGGACTCACGAAAAGGGAGAACCTGCCCCGACTGTGCCCGATCCTGCATCCGTCCTGAATCCGCCGCCATTTCTATTGCCCAATCAATAATTGCGTAATCAATGAATTAGGAATTATAGGCTCACGAATCCGGTCCTGCTGGGAATTTTGATTCTTCACCATGCCGCACTGGTATCGGTGCGATCATTGCTTGCAGCATGCAGCACCGCTCCCCCAGCCAACAGGAGACAGCATGAAGCCAGTGACTTTGATCGGCGCCCCCACCGACGTTGGCGCCAGCATTCGCGGGGCATCGATGGGCCCGGACGCGCTGCGCGTGGCCGACATCGTCAGTGCGTTGGGGCGCAACGGGCTGGAGGTCAGGGACCTTGGCAACCTGAGCGGCCCCGGCAATCCGTGGCAAGCGCCGGTCGACGGCATGCGGCATTTGCGAGAGGTGCTGGCATGGAACGAACAGATCTTCGAAACCGCCTACGCAACCTTGTCCGCCGGCCACCTGCCGTTGCTGATGGGCGGAGACCACTGCCTGGCCATCGGATCGGTCAGCGCGGCCGCGCGCCATTGCCGCGAAACGGGCAAGCGCCTGATGGTGCTGTGGCTCGATGCGCATGCCGACGCCAACACTGGCAGCACCAGTCCCACCGGCAACATCCACGGCATGCCCGTGGCGTGCCTGTGCGGCGATGGCCCGGCACCGCTCACGGCGCTAAGCGGCGTCACGCCAGCCGTGTCGGCGCGGCAGATCCGCCAGGTGGGCATCCGCAGCGTCGATGCCGAGGAAAAGCTGCGCCTGCGCGAACTGGGGCTGACGGTCTACGACATGCGCTATATCGACGAAAACGGCATGCGCCAGACCATGGAGCAGGCGCTGTCCGGCATCGATGCCAACACGCACCTGCACGTCAGCTTCGACGTGGACTTCCTCGACAGCCAGATCGCCCCCGGCGTGGGCACGCCCGTGCGCGGCGGCCCAACGTATCGCGAGGCCCATCTGGCCCTTGAGATGATCGAGGACACCGGTGCGCTGGGCTCGCTCGACGTGCTCGAACTGAACCCCGCCCGCGACGTGCACAACCAGACGGCAGAACTGGTGGTGGAGCTTCTGGAAAGCCTGTTTGGCAAGTCGACCCTGTAGTCACGATGCCGCCGTGGCCGGATACCGGAACGGCTCGCACCCCGTATCGCGGTAGTACACGCGCTCGCCAGCCACGTAGGTCGCGCGCACGGCGCGGTCGTCGCCCAGCGTCATCAGCACGAAGAGCTGCTCGACGATGTCGTTGCAGAACCCGCTACGGAATTCCAGCAATGGCGTGGCCTTGCGGTCCAGCACCACAAGGTCGGCATCGAACCCCGGCGCGATCGTGCCGATCGTGTCCTGCAGGCACAGCGCCTCGGCGCTGCCACGCGTTGCAAGATAGTAGGCCTGGATTGCATTGAGCCGGGTGCCGTTCATGGCCGCCACCTTGTACGCCTCGTTGAGCGTCTGCAACTGACAGAAGCTGGTGCCGGCGCCAATATCGGTGCCCAGCCCCACACGCACGGGCCGCGCGGACTGCTTGGCATCGAACAGCCGGAACAGCCCGCTACCCAAAAACAGGTTCGACGTGGGACAGTGCGCCAATGCGGCGCCGGTCTGGTGGCATAGTGCTAGGTCCTGCTCGGTCAGGTGGATGCCGTGGCCATAGACCGAGCGGTCGCCAACGATCCCGGCATGCGCATAGACGTCGAGATAGCTTTTGCGATCGGGGAACAGCGACATCACCCAATCGATCTCGTCGAGGTTCTCGCAGAGGTGGGTCTGCACGTAGGCGTCGGGGTGCTCCTTGCGCAGGATGCCGCAGACTTCGAGCTGGGCCTCGGTGCTGGTGGGCGCAAAACGCGGCGTGATGCAGTAATGCTGGCGCCCCCGCCCGTGCCATCGGCCGATCAGCGCGGCACTGTCGCGATAGCCCGACTCGGCCGTGTCCAGCAGCGCGGGCGGCGCGTTGCGGTCCATCAGCACCTTGCCGGCAATCATGCGCGTGTTGAAGCGGTTCGATTCCTCGAAGAAGGCGTCCACCGATTGCAGATGTACCGTGCAATAGACCACCGCCGTGGTGGTCCCGCCGCGCAGCAACTCACGCAGGAACACCCCCGCCACCCGCCTTGCATGCTCGATTTCCGCGAACTGCTGCTCGGCAATGAAGGTGTACTTGTTGAGCCATTCCAGCAACTGCTCGCCGAACGCCGCCACCATCTGGGTCTGTGGATAGTGGATATGGGTGTCGATGAAGCCCGCGCTGACGATCGAATCGGGATAGTGCACCACCTCGGTCCCGGCGGGCAGCCGCTTGCCCACCACGCCGGCCGGCCCGAAATCGATGATGCGGCCACCGTCGATCACGATCATCGCGTCGGGCTCGTACACCAGGCAAGTGGCGGGGTCCTGCAGGAACGGGTCGCCGCGAAACGTGACAGCGGCGGCATGGATGGCGGAAGTGGCCATGTCTAGCTCCTCAATGCTCGTCGTCCGAATCCGCCGCCGGCGCGGGATAGGATTCGCGCATGAACAATGCCAGCAGCAGCGCGATCACCAGGGCCGCGATGATCGGCAGCGCCGCGTACTGGGCCAGCGCCAGCGTGTGGGCCTGCAGCCCTTCGGCCTCGCCCATCGCCACACGCGCTCCGGGCCGCGCAATCATGATGCCGCCGGCGATGAACGCGAGCCCGTTGACGAAGGCGGCGGACGTGCCGATCAGCTGGGGCGAAACGACATCGGCGGCGCTGCTGAATGTCAGCATATGCGCGGCGTTGGCAAAGCCAAAACAGAAACTGAGCACCATCAGCAGCCAGACCGGCACGCCGGGCACATAGAGCGTCACCGCCGCGCAGATCAACTGGATTACGCAGCCGACGATGATGGGCAGCTTGCGGCGATGCAACCGGTCAGACCAGGCCGGCTCGATCAGGCAGCCCGCCGCCAGCCCCAGCCACAGCCACAGCAACGACGCACTGAAGGCCGCCGCCTCTGTCGACGCGCCACGCACCAGCATCAGCTTGGGCATCCACACCACGCCAGCCGCCAGCAGGCTACCGAACAGCGCGGCGCAGATCAGCGCCAACACCCACACGTGGCCGTTGCGCGCGACATCGAACAACGCGGCGATCACCGATTTGATGAACGCGACGGCCCCCTGGTTCGATGCCGGCACCGGCACCGGGTTGCGCAGGTAGATGAAGGCCAGCACTGCCAGCACGATGCCGGCCGCGCCCACGTAGTTGAACAGCGTCCGCCATTCCACGTGTTCCAGCGCAAACTGCAGCGCGTTGACCGAGAACGCCGATGACAGCGACGCGCAGAATTGCACCAGCCCGAACATGAGGTTGAACTTCGCCATGCCGAACCACTGCCCGCCGATATAGCCGCCTCCCACGAATCCCGTGCACGCTCCCACGGCCATGACAAACTGCGACAGCACCAGCATGCCGAAGCTGCCGGCATTGGCGAACAGGAACACGCCCGCCATCACCAGCACGACCGATATGGGCAGTACGCGATGGGCGCCCAGGCGGTCGAGCAGCGCACCACCAAAGAACTGGCAAATCGCAAAGACCCAGGTGTAGACCGCGGCTATGGTGCTGATCTGCGTTACGCTCAGCGACACATCGCGCGCAATGTCCGGATTCACGATCGAATAGCCGGTCTGCACGCTGAACAGGTAGATCACGAACAGGACGGAAAGCGCCCACACCCACCAGGCTTGGGCACCCCCCGTTTGGGTCGGCCGCACTGCTGAAATCGATGCGGATTGCGTCTGTGCCATCGTTCGCCTCCTCGATGCGTTGAGCATGGATGCGTTGACTATCGTGCACAGCCGGCGGCCGTCGAAGTGAATTCTTTTGGAAAAGAAATGGCGTAACTTCCACGCCGTTTATGTCGATACGGCTTTGATCGCGCAGACTGGCCACACACAGTCAATGCATCGCGCGAAGTCGCGAAATAAAAAACGGAGGCAGCCAGAAGCTGCCTCCGTCGTATCCGCCGGGAAAGCGCGGTAGGCTTAAGACGCCGACTTGTTGCCCGTCGACGCGCTGCCCGTGGTGGTGCCTGCATCGGGCGCCGCTGGGCCGGTGACTTCGTTCAGCCCGCCACCGAGTGCCTTGTACAGGTTGACCTCGCTGGTCAGCTGATTCAGGCGGGCCTCGATCAACGCCTGCCGTGCCGTGAACAGCTGGCGCTGTGCGTCGAGCAAGGTCAGGTAGCTGTCAACACCAGTGCGATAACGCCCTTCCGCCAGTCGGTAGTAATCCGAACTGGCTTCGACGAGCCGCATCTGCGCCTCGACCTGGTCGGTGAACGTGCCACGTGCGGCCAGACCATCGGACACCTCGCGGAACGCGGACTGCACGGTGCGCTCGTACGTGGCGACGTTGATGTCCTTCTGGATCTTGGCGTAGTCCAGGCTCGCGCGCAGGCTGCCGGCCGTGAAGATCGGCAGCGTGATCTGCGGCGAGAACAGCCACGTCCCCGAACCGGCATCGAACAGGCCCGACAACTGCCGGCTGGCCGTACCACCCGACGCGGTCAGCGTGATGCGCGGGAAGAACGCCGCACGCGCCGCGCCGATATCCGCGTTGGCGGACTTCAGCCGATGTTCCGCCGAGAGGATGTCGGGGCGGTTCTGCAGCAGGTCGGACGGCATGCCGGCCGGCACCGACGCCAACAGCTTCTGGTCGATCGGCAACCCCTCGGGCAGGTCGGCAGGCAGGCCGGCACCCAGCAGCAGCGTCAGTGCGTTGACGTCCTGCGCCACCAGGCGCGTATAACGGGACAGTTGCGCGCGGGCGTTCTCGACCTGGGTCTGCGACTGGCGCAGGTCCAGCCGGGACGCGATGCCTTCCTCGAAACTGCGTCGGGTCAGGTTGTACGTGCGCTCGTACGCGCCCAGCGTGTCGCGCGTGACCTGCAGGTTGGCTTCGTCGGCCAGTTGCGTCAGGTACGCGTTGGCCACGCTGGCCACCAGCGCGATCTGCGTGCTGCGGCGGGCTTCCTCGCTGGCGAAGTACTGTTCGAGCGCGGCCTCGCTGAGGCTGCGCAAACGGCCGAACAGGTCCAGCTCCCACGCAGTGGTACCCAGCGACACGCCGTACTGGCTGCTGATCACACGCTGCCCGGTCGACGACAGATCGGCCGGCACGCGTTGCCGCGTGCCCTGGCCGGTGGCACCGACTTCGGGAAACAGGTCCGCGCGCTGGATGCGGTACTGCGCGCGATACGCATCGACATTGAGCGCAGCCACACGCAGGTCGCGGTTGTTTTCCAGCGCAACGGCAATCAGCCGGTGCAGGCGCGGATCGGCAAAGTACTCGCGCCAGCCCAGCTCCACGGCGGCGGGTACCTGCGCGTCGCCGCCGGCCGTCCGGTAGGCATCGCCCTGCGGATAGGCCGCATCGACCGGCGCGGTCGGCCGGTCATACGACGGGATCAGGCTGCAGCCGGAGAGGGCCGCCACGGCGGACAGGCAAAGTAGCGTCTTTCTCATGCTTGGGCTCCCTTTTCCAGGGAAGGCGATCCTGGCTTGCGGCGCCGCTCCTTGATCGACGTGACGACGACGAAGAACAGCGGCACCCAGAAAATGGCCAATACCGTCGCGGTGATCATGCCGCCGATCACGCCGGTACCGATGGCGTGCTGGCTGCCCGAACCCGCGCCTTGCGAGATCGCCAGCGGGAACACGCCGAGCACGAACGCCAGCGACGTCATGATGATCGGACGCAACCGCATGCGGCACGCCTCGACCGCCGCCTCGACCACACCCTTGCCGTGGTCATGCAGGTCCTTGGCGAATTCCACGATCAGGATCGCGTTCTTGGCGGACAAGCCGACCGTGGTCAGCAAGCCCACCTGGAAGAACACGTCGTTCGACAGGCCGCGTGCCAGCGTTGCCATCAGCGCGCCAACCACGCCCAGCGGCACCACCAGCATCACCGAGAACGGAATCGCCCAGCTTTCATACAGCGCGGCCAGACACAGGAACACCACCAGCAGCGACAGCGCGTAGAGCGCCGGGGCTTGCGCGCCGGACAACCGCTCTTCGTACGACAGACCAGTCCACGAGTACGCAATGCCCGGGGGCATCTGCTTCATGATCTCCTCGACCGCCGCCATGGCTTCGCCCGAGCTCTTGCCGGCAGCCGGCTCGCCCAGGATTTCCACCGCAGGCACGCCGTTGTAGCGCTGGAGCTTCGGCGAACCGTAGCCCCAGTTGCCGCTGGCGAACGCCGAGAACGGCACCATGTCGCCCTTGTCGTTGCGCACGAACCACTTGGTCAGGTCGTCGGGGTTCATCCGCGCATTCGGACGGCCCTGCAGGTACACACGCTTGACGCGGCCCCGGTCGATGAAGTCGTTCACGTAGCTGGAGCCCCACGCAATCGACACCGTGCTGTTGATGTCGGACAGCGAGATGCCCAGCGCGCGTGCACGCTCGTCATCGATATCGAGCACGTACTGCGGCTCGTCGTTCAGGCCGTTCGGACGCACGCGCTGCAGCGCCGGGTTCTTGGCAGCCAGCCCGAGGAACTTGTTGCGCGCATCCATCAGCGCCTCATGACCCAGGCCGGCCTGGTCCTGCATGTAGAAGTCGAAGCCGGTGGCGTTACCGAGTTCCTGCACCGCGGGCGGCGCAAAGGCGAAGGCCAGCGAATCGCGGAACGTGCTGAACTTGGCCTGAGCGCGCTTGGTCAGGTCGAACACGCTCGTGGCATCGCCCTCGCGGTCCTTGAACGGCTTGAGCAGGATGAAGGCAAGACCCGAGCTCTGGCCACGGCCTGCAAAGTTGAAGCCATTGACCGTGAACAGCGATTCCACGATCTTGCCTTCGTCGTTGAGCAGGTAGTTGCGCATCTGGTCCAGCACGGTCTGCGTACGCTCGGCCGACGAACCCGGCGGCGTCTGCACCTGGGCATACAGCACGCCCTGGTCTTCTTCCGGCAGGAACGATGTCGGGATCCGCGTGAACAGGAAGCCCATACCCAGCACGATCACCACATAGATGATCAGGAACGGCGCACGCCGCTTCAGGATGCTGACCACGCCACCTTCATACCGCTGCGTGGTGCGAATGAAGCTGCGGTTGAACCAGCCGAAGAAGCCGGCCTTGTGTTCGCCGTGGTCGCCCTTCTCGATCGGCTTGAGCATCGTGGCGCACAGGGCCGGCGTGAGGACAAGCGCTACCAACACCGATAGCACCATCGCCGAGACGATCGTGATCGAGAACTGGCGGTAGATCACGCCCGTCGACCCGCCGAAGAAAGCCATCGGCAGGAACACGGCGGACAGCACCAGCGCGATACCAACCAGTGCGCCCTGGATCTGGCCCATCGATTTACGCGCCGCTTCCTTCGGTCCAAGCCCTTCCTCGGACATCACCCGCTCGACGTTTTCCACCACCACGATGGCATCGTCCACCAGCAGGCCGATGGCCAGCACCATCCCGAACATCGTCAGCGTGTTGATCGTGTAGCCGAACGCCGCCAGCACGCCAAACGTGCCCAGCAACACCACCGGCACGGCGATCGTTGGGATCAGCGTGGCGCGGAAGTTCTGCAGGAACAGATACATCACCAGGAACACCAGCACGATGGCTTCGAGCAGCGTCTTGACCACTTCGTGGATGGAGTCGGCGATCACCGGCGTGGTGTCGTACGGGAACACCACCTTGATGCCCGGCGGGAACGACGGTTCCAGCTGGTTCAGCGTGTTATGGATGTTCTTGACCGTTTCCAGCGCGTTGGCGCCCGATGCCAGACGAATGGCGATACCGGAAGCCGGTCGGCCGTTGTACTGGGCATTGATGGAATAGTCCTGGCCACCCAGGCCCACTTCGGCCACATCGCGCAGGCGAACCTGCGAGCCGTCGGCGTTCACCTTCAGCAGGATATTGCCGAACTGCTCGGCGGTCTGCAGACGCGTCTTGCCAATCACCGTGGCATTCAGCTGCTGGCCGCGCACGGCCGGCAGACCGCCAAGCTGGCCGGAAGCCACCTGGACGTTCTGCGCCTTGATGGCATTGCTGACATCGAGCGGCGCAAGCTGGAAGCTGTTCAGCTTGGCCGGGTCAAGCCAGATCCGCATCGCATACTGCGAACCGAAGACCTGGAAGTCACCGACGCCCGAAGTACGCGAGATCGGATCCTGCAGGTTCGACACGATGTAGTTCGACAGGTCTTCACGCGTGGTCTGCGGGTCTGTCGAAACCAGGCCGACGATGATCAGGAAGTTACGCACCGACTTGGTGACGCGGATGCCCTGCTGCTGGACTTCCTGCGGCAACAATGGCTGGGCAAGTGCCAGCTTGTTCTGCACCTGCACCTGCGCGATGTCGGGGTTGGTACCCTGCTCGAACGTCGCCGTGATGGTCATGCTGCCGTCGGAGTTCGATTCCGACGAGATGTAGCGCAGCTTGTCCAGGCCGTTCAGTTGCTGCTCGATGACCTGCACCACCGTATCCTGCACGGTCTGCGCCGAGGCGCCGGGGTACGTCACCGCGATGGCGATGGTGGGCGGCGCGATGGCCGGATACTGCGTGACCGGCAGCGAGCGTATCGACAGCACACCGGCCAGCATGATCACGAGCGCGATCACCCAGGCAAAGATCGGCCGCTCGATAAAGAAATTAGACATGGCGAATCCTTATGCTTCGGTCCCGATCAGGACTTGGCGGCCGGCGCCGAGGCTGCGGCCGGAGCGGAGGCGGGTGCCAGGCCGGCTTGCGCCGCATTGGCCTCCGTTGCCTTCACCTTTGCACCGGGTCGCACGAACTGCAGCCCTTCGACGATCACGCGGTCACCTGACTTGAGCCCCTCGGTCACCAGCCAGCTGGTACCGATGGTGCGGGTGGTCTTGAGCACGCGCAGTTCCACCTCGTTGTTGGCATTGACCACCAACGACGTGGGCTGGCCCTTGAGGTCACGCGTCACGCCGCGCTGCGGCGCCAGAATGGCCGACTGCTTCACGCCTTCGGCCAGGCGGGCATGCACGAACATGCCGGGCAGCAACTCATTGCGAGGATTCGGAAACACCGCGCGCAGCGTGACCGATCCCGTGCTCTGGTCCACGGCCACTTCAGAGAATTCGAGGCGGCCCGACTCGGCATAGGTGCTGCCATCCTCGAGCTGGAGCGTCACCTTGGCGGCGTTGGCGCCAGCACCTTGGAGCTGCCCGTTGGCGAGTTCCTTGCGCAGGCGCAGGATCGACGCGGAAGGCTGCGTCACATCAACATAGATCGGATCGAGTTGCTGGATCGTAGCCAGCGCGTTGGCCTGGCCATTGGTGACGAGTGCGCCTTCCGTGACCAGCGACCGGCTGATGCGGCCCGAGATCGGTGCCAGCACCTTGGTGTAGCGCAGGTTGATATGCGCCTGATCCACGGTGGCCTT
This sequence comes from Cupriavidus pauculus, assembly GCF_022179805.1. Lineage (GTDB taxonomy): Bacteria > Pseudomonadota > Gammaproteobacteria > Burkholderiales > Burkholderiaceae > Cupriavidus > Cupriavidus pauculus_E. The sequence goes on from NZ_BPUO01000012.1 coordinate 170,415, forward strand.
GGACTGCAGGTAGGAAGCCTGGGCTTCGGCGTATTGCTGCTTGCTGACAGCTTCGTCACCGACCAGGCGCCCGTAGCGTTCGGCCAGCAGTTTCGACGATGCGAGCGTGGCTTCGGCGCTCTTGGCAGTCGCCTCGTACGTCGACGGATCGATCTGATAGAGCTGCTGACCCTGCTTGACGTCAGTTCCTTCCACGAACAGCCGCTTCTGGATGATGCCATTGACCTGCGGGCGAACTTCGGCGATTCGGTACGGCAGGGTACGACCCGGCAGGGACGTGTCCAGCGTAACGGTTTCGTCCTTCAGCGTGACAACTTTCACTTCAGGCGTCTGGGCCGCGGGGGCTTCGTTCTTCTTGCCGCAGGCGGTCAGAGCCGTCACGGCAAGAGCCAGCATGCCTGGAATCAAAGCACGCCTGGCGCGCATTGCTTGCATAGCGATTTCCTCGAGGATGAAACGGAATGGATTCTTGTTCTTTCCCGGCCTGAACCGGGTGGGCGTCACGGCGCGCGTGAACGCAATTGGCGTGCCTGCGATCAGGCACGTACGGTATCGGCTGCTTCAGCGGATTGTCGCCATGGGCCCCTGCTTTCGCCGGCTTTGCCGGCCTGGAGGAAAAACTGAACACCAGCCGCGCCGCGCGCGCGTCCGGCACAGGGCCACCCGGTTGGGCAACCCTGCTCCCCGTACTCTCAAATGCCTCGCACAATCCCCGATTATCGGGACGATTGTTGCGTGCGTAAGGCCGTGCACCAATCTCGGGTTGGGCATCGTTCTACCGATCGATAACGATAATCGGTTTCGCAGATATCTGCAGACGCGAGACTCACGATGTCGCGTCTTCCACACAGCCAGCACCTGACCGCCTCCAATCGCGGTGCCCCCTCCTCCAAGGTGAGCTGCTGGCTACTGCAATGCAGCATTCGAGCCGTCTGCCAGGCAAACAGTTCAATAAGCATGCTGCCGATCGAACGCTATCCTACCAGTTGGAAGATAAATCAGGATGACAGGAAATTGGCTGTAATGAAGCGAAATACTTCATTTCTCCGTGGGATTTCGAAACATTTGCACGAAACTCGCAGTTTCCGAGGTGGATTGCGTCCAACTGGCGAGACAGTGTTTTGCCGGGATAGAACAGTGACAGCCATTGCGGCCCAAATGCAAAGGGCCCCGCCAGATGGCGGGGCCTTTTTTGATGTGTATGAATACGTGCCGGCGGAAATAACGACTGCATGACCGGAAGGCTGCCCAAATCATGAGCAAATAGACGGTATCCGCAGCGGCTTGGGCGAGAGCTTGCGCGTTTCGCTCGCGCAAAAGCAAAACCCCCAAGCTTTAGGGCTTGGGGGTTCTGGGTATAAGAGCCTGGCGATGACCTACTTTCACACGGGTAGTCCGCACTATCATCGGCGCAAAGTCGTTTCACGGTCCTGTTCG
>NZ_BPUO01000013.1 GCF_022179805.1 Cupriavidus pauculus
AGCGAGTTGGAACCACCCCTTCCCATCCCGAACAGGACCGTGAAACGACTTTGCGCCGATGATAGTGCGGACTACCCGTGTGAAAGTAGGTCATCGCCAGGCTCTTATACCCAGAACCCCCAAGCCCGAAAGCTTGGGGGTTTTGCTTTTGCGCGAGCGAAACGCTGCCTGTGTTCCGTGGCAAATCCCCGAAAAGCACCCCTCGTCATGTTGGACTGTTGTATTCAGGGTACCGGAGCATTCCTGCCTCACAGGTGTTCTGATATGTTCTCGTCCAAGCGCTGAAAAATTCAGCACGAAGCAGTCTGCAATACCAAAGCCTCGGCGCCGAATAGCCAGGATGTTGGGATTTCGACGAACGGGTAAGAATCAGGGTCCAGGGGGTTATCGTGGCCATGAAGTTTCGGCCAGCACTGGCTTGTCTGGTGAGCGCGCTCGCGCTTGCCGGTTGTGCATCATCGACGGTCGCTCCGACCGATCCATCCAAGTTGGCTGCCGTCACTGACGGCAATTGCGCTCCATTCGCCGCAAAAGGGCTGTTGAACGCGACAGTTAAAAGCGGTGGCGCAGATGCGCTCGAACTGACCAATCGGGCCGCGAAGTTGTCCGCCGAGGCAGAATCAGGCGGTGGCGATGGCGAGGCGGAAGCCGATCCCGCACCGCTTCCCCTGCTGGCACAACTGCCGCTGTTCTCGACGTCCGCTGATTCGACGACGCCTCCGATGGGCTGGCAGCCCTGGAAGGTCAATCGCAACAAGACTCCCACGACTTATTCGCTGACCGAGGTCGACCAGCGCATGGTGCTTCACGCCGTGTCGGATGCCTCGGCGTCGGGCCTGTACGTGCCGCTGGAACAGCGCGATGCCGGCAAATTGCGCTGGATGTGGAAGACCCGTGACGTGATTCGGGTCGCGGACAACGCTGTCAGCCATCGAGAAGATGCACCGCTGCGGATCTTCGTCGCTTTCGACGGTGATCGCGGCAGCCTGCCGCTCAAGGACCAGCTGATGTACGAGATGGCCCGTATTACCACGGGCCGTGAGATGCCTTACGCCACGCTGATGTATATCTGGGGCGGCAAGCGTCCGGAAGGCAGTGTCCTGAACAATCCGCATACCGATCGCGTCCGCATGATCGTAGTGGATTCGGGTACGCGCCACACCAATGAATGGCGTTGTCATGAGCGCGACCTGCGGGCCGACTATCGCAAGGCGTTTGGCGAGGATCCGGGCAAGGTTCTGGCAGTTGGACTGATGACCGATACCGACAACACCAAGAGCCGCGCCGAGTCCTGGTACGGCGATATCGCGCTGGACTGAGCGGACCGGCTGCGCCGGTCAGCCGACGCCCAGGTCTTCCAGCGCCAGCAGGGCAAAGGTGGCGAGCCAGTGCGTGGCCACGTAGTGGCCGTCCACCGCCTGCGGCAACGACGCTTCCAGATGATCGGACCACGCGCGCACTGCAAACGACTGCAGCGGCGCCGGCAGTGCCGGGCCTAGCAGCCGCCAGCACCACGCGCGTGACAGGTTCAGGCCATCCAGGTGCGACATCTTCGGGTCGGTCCGATCCGAAACCGCCACGGGCGTCAGCCACGTGCCAAGCTCGGCCTGCCCGGGCGAGAACAGATCCCACCATTCCCCGAAGCCGCAGTCGTCCATGACTTGCCGCATCAGCACGGCTTCCATCAGACCACCCGACAGGAATTCATCCCCACCCGGCTCATAGCGCGCCGGATAACGCATGTCATGCGCGAACCAGCGATGCGCGCGCCGCACGATCGATTTGCGCAGCGCCAGGTGCTGGTACTGCCGCGCAAATGCGAGCGCCATCACCAGCGCAAACGCGCTATTGAAGTGCGTGCCCGTGCGGACCGGAAAATCGGCAATGTCGATGTAGTCGATCAGGCGTTGCGCCAGGTGATCGGAAAGAGGCGCGCAGGCGGCCTCCCATCTGGCCGCCTGTGCATCCTGCTGTGCCAGCGCGCCTAGTTCGGCCTGCAGGCGCAGCATCCAGGCCCAGCCGTAGGGCCTCTCGAAGGTCCGGGACGTTGGCCGCTCGAAATAGGCCAGTTCCGTCGCGATGGCTTCGGGCCGAAGCTGCGCATCGAGCGTCTCGCGAATTTGCGCGGCGACGGCCAGGTTCGGCCGCAACGCCAGCAGCCGTACCAGCAGCCAGTGCATGTGCACCGACGAATGCCAGTCGTAGCTGCCGTAGAAAACGGGATGCAGTTCTGCCGGCGTCGCCAGGTCGCCGGCGTTCGCCATCAAATGGTCGACCTTGTACGGGTATGGACGCACGATGTTGTCGAGCGCCACCCGTGCAAAGCGCTCCGCCGTGGCGTCATCCAGCAGCGTATGGGTCATCGTGCGTCGCCAGGAAGGGTCAGTTCAGACGCCGATCAGGCCGGCGCCAGCCACTTTTCCACGAGCTTGACGAAGAACGTCGAGCCCACCGGCAACAGCTCGTCGTTGAAGTCATAGCTGGGGTTGTGCAGCATGCACGGGCCCATGCCATGGCCGGCCTCGCGGTGCGAACCTTCGCCATTGCCGATGAAAAGGTAGCAACCGGGCTTTTCCTGCAGCATGAACGAAAAGTCCTCGGCGCCCATGGTCGGCTCGACATTGCCGTCCACATTGTCGGCCCCCACCAGCTCGCTGGCGATGCCCACGGCGAATTCGGCTTCCGCCGCGCTGTTGATGGTCGGCGGATAGTTGCGGCGGAATTCGAAGTCGATCGTGCAATCGAACGCCTGTGCCACAGCCCGGGCCACTTCTTCCATGCGGCGCTCGATCAGGTCGAGTACCTCGACCGTGAAGGTGCGCACCGTGCCGCCTAGCCACGCTTCATTCGGCACGATGTTGGTCGCATCGCCGGCGTGGAACTGCGTCACCGAGATGACGGCGGTGTCGATTGGTCGCTTGTTGCGGGTGATGATGCCCTGCAGGGCCGACACGATCTGGGCGCCGGTGAACACCGGGTCGCAGCCGTTGTGCGGCATGGCTGCATGCGCGCCCTTGCCGCGCACGGTGATCTTGAACTCGTTGCTCGACGCCATCAACGGGCCGGCGGTGGTGCCGAACGAACCGACCGGCATGCCCGGCCAGTTGTGCATGCCGAACACGGCGTCGCACGGAAACCGGTCGAACAGGCCGTCCTTGATCATTTCGCGCGCACCGCCGCCGCCTTCCTCGGCCGGCTGGAAGATCAGGTGCACGGTGCCGTCGAAATTGCGATGCTCGGCCAGGTAACGGGCCGCGCCCAGCAGCATTGCGGTGTGGCCGTCGTGGCCGCACGCGTGCATCTTGCCTTCGTGCTGGGAGCGATGGCCAAAGGTGTTGGCTTCCTGCAGCGGCAGTGCGTCCATGTCGGCGCGCAGGCCGATGCTGCGGTGGCCACTGCCATTGCGGATCACGCCGACCAGGCCGGTGGTGCCCAGTCCGCGATGGACTTCGATGCCCCAGGATTCCAGGTTCTTGGCCACCACATCGGCCGTGCGCTGTTCCTCGAAGCACAGTTCGGGATGCGCGTGAATGTCGCGGCGAATGGTTTTAATTTCGGCTTGCGCCTGCAGGATTTCGGGGATGAGCTTCATGGTGCCGTCCAGGCGAATGGGGCAGTTGGATGTCCCCCGATCATACGCGGGCTCTGCACGAAGCGCCAAAACAAGGCGTCGCCTGCACCCGCGCACCGTATCGTGCAGTGCGGCGGCTTGCCGGTGCGCGGGCCAGCCTTTATTCGCCCCGTGTACGGCCTTGCGCGGTGGCGCGGCGCAGCATGCGCCATGCCCCCCGAGCGGGTGGGTTTCCCCGCATGGCGGACGCCCAGCACTGCTGGAACAGTTCATGCTTGAAGTGCCCGGCCGGTCGCGCGCCACGTTGCCCAGCACGATGTCGCACCAAAATGCGGCGCATGTTGATGAGAACTCAACGACGAGCGCGACCGATCCTCAATGTCATTTCAAGACTTCCCACAGGGAGAATCGTGCGATGTCCCTTCGTCACGTCAAGAAGGCCGTAGGCAAGGCAGTTGGTACCGTCCTGCTGACCGGTGCCCTCGGCCTCGGCCTGGCCGCGCAGGCCCATGCGGTCGATCTCAAGATCGCCATGAGCTCGCCGCCAACCTCGATGGATCCGCATTTCTACAATCTGTTTTCGAACATCAACGTGTCCGAGCACGTGTTCGAGTCGCTGATCAAGCTCGACCCCGACAGCAAGGTCGTGCCGGGGCTGGCCGAATCGTGGAAGCTGGTCAATAACCTCACGTGGGAATTCAAGATCCGCAAGGGCGTGAAGTGGCACGACGGCACCGAACTGACCACCGAGGACATCGCGTGGTCGCTGGACCGTCCGGCCACCATCGTCAACAGCCCGGGCAAGTTCGACGTGTACACCAAGGCGATCATCAACAAGAAGATCATCGACAAGTACACGATTCAGCTAACCACCAACCAGCCTTACCCGCTGATGCTCAACGACCTGACGTCGGTGTTCATGGTGCAGAAGAAGGCCACGCAGGGCCTGTCTTCCGACGACTTCGCGCAGGGCAAGGGCATGGTGGGCACGGGCCCGTTCAAGTTCGTCAGCTATGCGCGCGACGACCGGGTCGAACTGGTACGGAATCCCGATTACTGGGGCAGCAAGCCGGCCTGGGACAAGGTGACGCTGCGCTTCATACCGAATCCGGCCACGCGTCTGGCGGCGCTGCTTTCGGGCGACGTGCAGGCCATCGAGAACGTGCCCACGCCTGACCTGCCGAAGGTGCGCAACGATCCCAAGCTGTCGTTCTTCTCCAAGATCTCGCACCGCGTGATCTACCTGTACTTCGACGTCAAGCGCGACAAGTCGCCGTTCGTGACGACGAAGGAAGGCCAGCCGATGGACAAGAACCCGCTGAAGGACGCGCGCGTGCGCATCGCCATCAGCACGGCCATCAACCGCCAGGGTATCAAGGACCGTCTGATGGAAGGCCTGTCCGAGCCGACCAACAACCTGGTGCCGCCCACGCTCTTCGGCCACAACCCGCAGCTGAAGACGCTCAAGTACGACCCGGAAGCGGCCAAGAAGATGCTGGCCGACGCCGGCTATCCGAACGGCTTCGGGCTGACGCTGCATACGCCGAACAACCGCTACGTGAACGACGAGAAGATTGCGCAGACCATCGCGCAGAACCTGACGCGCATCGGCATCAACACCAAGGTGGAAGGCATGCCGATGGCCACGTACTCGTCGAAGGCCATCAAGCGTGAATGGTCGTTCGGCCTGGTGGGCTGGGGCGCGCAGACCGGCGAGGTCAGCTCGCCGCTGCGTGCGCTGGTGGCCTGCGAGGACTCGAAGAAGGGCTTCGGCACCACCAACTGGGGCGAGTACTGCAATCCGAAGATGGATGCGGTTCTGGAAAAGGCGCTGGCCACCGTGGATGACAACGAGCGCTCGAAGCTGCTGCAGGAAGCCACGGCCATCGTGGTGCTGGACGGCGGCATCATCCCGGTTCACCATCAGGTGACCACGTGGGCCACGCAGAAGGGCATCACGTACACGCCGCGTACCGACGAACGCACGTACGCGCACCTGTTCAAGCCGGCGCAGTAAGTTGGTGCGATAAACCGGCAACGCAGGCCAGGGCCGTCGCGCGCGAATGACGGCCCGGGTATGATCGCGGCCCCGGCTTCTCGGCGAGAGGCCGGGGCGGTGTCCCCACGATGTCCCCCGTGGGTCGCGAATCCGCTGGCGGTGCGTAACCGCGCCCCGGCGAAAGGATAGGCGTCTGGAACATGCTGGTCTTCATCATCCGGCGACTGATGCAGAGCGTGGTTGTGCTGCTGGTCATGTCGTTGCTCGTATTTCTTGGCGTATTTGCGATCGGCAATCCGATCGACATCCTGATCAGCCCGCAGGCCGACCAGGAAGACATCAAGCGCACCATCGCCGCGCTCGGGCTGGACAAGCCTCTCTGGGAGCAATACTGGATCTTCCTGCAGAACGCGCTGCACGGTAACCTGGGCACGTCGTTCGCGCACGGCACGCCGGCGCTGAAGCTGATCTTCGAACGCATGCCGGCCACGCTGGAACTGGCGGTGTGCGCCATCATGCTGGCCATCGTGCTCGGTATTCCGCTAGGCCTGTGGGCCGGGCTGCGGCCGAACGGCTTGTCGGGCAAGACCATCATGACCGTGTCGATCCTGGGCTTTTCGTTGCCCACGTTCTGGGTCGGCCTGATGCTGATCATGGTGTTTGCCGTGCAGCTTGGCTGGCTGCCGTCCAACGGGCGCGGCGAGACCGTCAGCGTGCTGGGCGTGCCGCTGAGCTTCCTGACCGTCGACGGTATCCGCCACCTGGTCCTGCCCGCGGTGACGCTGTCGCTGCTGAACATCGCGATGGTGATCCGCCTGACGCGCGCCGGCACGCAGGAGGCGATGCTGCAGGACTACGTCAAGTTCGCACGGGCCAAGGGCCTGTCCAATTCGCGCATCGTCGGCGTGCACGTGCTCAAGAACATCCTGATCCCGATCGTCACGGTGATCGCGCTGCAGTTCGGGTCGATCATCGCGTTCGCCATCGTCACCGAATCGATCTTCGCGTGGCCGGGCATGGGCAAGCTGATCATCGACTCGATCCAGTTGCTGGACCGCCCCGTGATCGTGGCCTACCTGATGGTGATCGTGACGCTGTTCATCCTGATCAACCTCGTGGTGGACATTGTCTACAGCATGCTCGATCCGCGCGTGCGCATTGCCGACAACAAGGGCTGAGCCATGAGCACATCGACCGTTCCCCAGGAAGCCCCGGTCAAACCGGCCGCCGCCGCGCGCGAGCAGACGCCGTGGCGCCGCTTTGCGCGGCAATTCTTCGAAAGCAAGCTTGCAGTGGTGGGGCTGGTGACGCTGGCGCTGATCATCCTGATCGCGATCTTCGCGCCGCTGCTGGCGCCGCAGAACCCGTATGACCTGGCCACGCTGGACGTGCTGGACGCCCGCATGTCGCCGGGCGAGCAGGCGGGCAGCGGCATGACGTTTATCCTCGGCTCGGACGAGCAGGGCCGCGACATGCTGTCGGCCGTGATGTATGGCCTGCGCATCAGCGTGGGCGTAGGCGTGGTCAGCACCGTGATCGCGCTGCTGCTGGGCGCCACGCTGGGGTTGCTGGCCGGTTTCCTCGGCGGCCGCACCGAGGCGTTCATCATGCGCGTGGCCGACCTGCAGCTGTCGTTCCCGCCCATCCTGCTGGCGCTGATTCTGCTGGCGTTCCTGCGCCCCGGCATCGGCAATATCGTCATCGCGCTGGTCGCCGTGCAGTGGGCCTACTACGCCCGCACCACGCGTAGCGCGGCGCTGGTGGAGCGGCGCAAGGAATATATCGAGGCGGCCACCTGCCTGGGCCTGCCGCCGCGCCGCATCATGTTCCGTCACCTGCTGCCAAACTGCCTGCCGCCGCTGATCGTGATCGCGGCGCTGCAGGTGGCGTCGGCCATCACGCTGGAGGCCACGCTGTCGTTCCTGGGGCTGGGCGTGCCGGTGACGGAGCCGTCGCTGGGCATGCTGATCGCCAACGGCCAGCAGTACATGCTGTCCGGCAAGTACTGGATCAGCTTCTTCCCGGGCATCGCGCTGGTCCTGACCATCGTGGCGATGAACCTGGTGGCCGACCAGCTGCGCGACGTGCTGAATCCGCGCCTGCAGACGCAATAACGGATCGGGGAGCAAGGAGCCGATATGACACAGCCAACCCTGGTCGTTGAAAACCTGAAGACGCAGTTCTTCACGCGCGCCGGCGTGGCCAAGGCCGTGGACGATGTCTCGTTCACGGTGGGGCGCGGCGAAATCATGGGCCTGGTGGGCGAGTCCGGGTCGGGCAAGTCGATGACCGGTTATTCGATCATGGGCCTGATCGATCCGCCGGGACGCGTGGTGGACGGGCGCATCGCGCTGACCAGCCGCGATGGCGTCACGCGCGACCTGCGCACGCTCACGCCCGCGCAGCAGCGCGACGTGCGCGGCAACCGCATCGCGATGATCTTCCAGGATCCGATGATGACGCTGAACCCGGTCCTGCGCATCGACACGCAGATGATCGAGGCGGTGCGCGCGCATGACGACGTCAGCAAGGCCGCCGCGCGCGAGCGGGCCCGCAACGCGCTGGCACGCGTGGGCATTCCGTCGCCGGACGAACGGCTGCAGGCGTATCCGCACCAGTTCTCGGGCGGCATGCGCCAGCGGGTGGCCATTGCCATTGCGCTGCTGAACAAGCCGGACCTGATCATCGCCGACGAACCCACCACGGCGCTGGACGTCACCATCCAGGGCCAGATCCTCTACGAGATGCAGACGCTGTGCCGGGAATCGGGTACCGCGCTGATCTGGATCACCCACGACCTGTCCGTGGTGGCCGGCCTGGCCGACAAGGTCTGCGTGATGTACGCGGGCAAGATTGTCGAATCGGGCGACGTGCGGCAGGTGCTGGAGCGGCCCGAGCATCCGTACACGCACGGGCTGATTGGCTCGGCGCCGTCGCGCAATCCGCGCGGGGCGCCGCTGCGGCAGATTCCGGGCATGACGCCGTCGCTGCTGAACCTGCCGGGCGGCTGCTCGTTCCGCAATCGCTGCCCGTATGCCACCGATGTCTGCAAGACCGACCCGCCGCTGGAGATCTTGCCCGACGCACGCCAGCTGCGCTGCTTCCACCCTGTCCAGGCCCAGCAGGAGGCGGCATGAATACCGTGATCGAACATCCCAATGCCGTGGCAACGGACGCCGCCGCCGAGGCTGGTACGCCGGTCGCGCCGCTGCTGGAGTTGCGCGGCGTGTCCAAACGCTTCGTCAAGTCGCTGGACGTGGCCGCCCGCATCGCCAATGTCTTTGGCGCGAAGCAGAAGATGGAAGTGGTGCACGCCGTCGACAAGGTCGATCTGGCGATTCGCACCGGTGAGGTCGTCGGCCTGGTTGGCGAGTCGGGCTGCGGCAAGTCCACGCTCGGCCGCATGGCCGTGGGCCTGCATACGCTGACCGAGGGCGAACGGCTCTGGCGCGGTACCGACCTGGACCGCCTGCCGCCGGACAAGCGGCGCGAGCGGCAACTGGCGATCCAGATGATCTTCCAGGACCCCTACGCGTCGCTGAACCCGCGCCTGCGCGTGCTGGACATCGTCGGCGAAGCGCCGGTCGTGCACGGCATGGTCGACAAGGGCGCGCAGAAGACGTATGTGGAAGACATGCTGGTGCGCGTAGGCATGGACCCCACGGTGCTGCGGCGCTTTCCGCACCAGTTCTCGGGCGGGCAGCGCGCGCGCATCGGCATTGCCCGCGCGCTGGCCGTGAAGCCGGAATTCCTGGTCTGCGATGAGTCTGTGGCGGCGCTCGATGTCTCGATCCAGGCCCAGGTGCTGAACCTGTTCATGCGCCTGCGCGAAGAGCTGAACCTGACCTATCTGTTCATCAGCCATGACCTGGGGGTGGTCAAGCACATCAGCGACCGCGTGGTGATCATGTACCTGGGCCGCGTGGTGGAGTCGGCGCCCACCGAGGAAGTGTTCGCATCGCCGAACCATCCGTACACCCAGGCGCTGCTGGCGGAGGCCCCCAAGCTGGAGGTCGGCAAGAAGACGTATGTGGCGATTCGCGGCGAAATCCCGTCACCGCTCAACCCGCCGCCGGGCTGCCACTTTCACCCGCGCTGCCCGCACGCGATGCCGCGCTGCAAGGAGGAGCAGCCGGCGCTGAAGGAGATCGCGCCGCTACGGTGGTCGGCCTGCCATTTGAACGATATGGCGTAGGCGGGGATTCGCTTCTTTGTTGGGTTTGCTCCCCTCTCCCACGCAGTGGGAGAGGGGTTGGGGGTGAGGGCAGCACGTCCCTGCTTGCCGAGGCGGTCTGGATTTGAGCCGCCGATCCCTCACCCCCATCCCCTCTCCCGCATGCGGGAGAGGGGAGCCAATCAAAACACAAGGCGACCCGCAACTACCGGATCACCACCCCGCGCGAATTAATGATCGTCATCTCGACGAACTTCGAACCCACGTGGCTTTCGGGGCCGAACTGGATGATGAAGCCGCCCAGGTCCACGTTGCGCATGCTTTCCAGTGCCATCACAAAGCGCTCGCGCGTCAGGTCCTTGCCGGCGCGGCGCAGCCCTTCCACGAACGCCTTGGCGGCGATGAAGCCCTCGACGCTGGCGTAGTCGAATTCATTCTGCTTGCCCGCGGCCTGCAGCAGGCGCAGGTATTCGCGCACCACCGGCAGCGTGGCGTTGCCCGGATGCGGCATCACCTGCGAGATGATCACGCCGCTGCCTTGCGGGCCCACTTCCTTGGCCAGCGCCTGCGTGCCGACGAACGACACGTTGTAGAACTGGCCGCTGTAGCCACGGCGCAGAGCCTCTTTCACGAAGGCGCCGGCAGTGCGGTAGGCGCTGATCAGCACCACGGCATCGGGCTTGGCCTTCATGGCTTCCTGCATCGCGTCGCCGATTTCCACGGTGTTGCGGATCACGCTGGACTGGGCCACGAGTTTCACGCCGCTGTCGGCCGGCAGCACCTTGATGGCGTGCTCGATGCCGGCCAGGCCGGCCTTGCCGTAGCCGTCGTCGTTGTAGACCACCGCCACGCGCTTCAGGCCCGTGGTGCGGATCTGGCGCACGATGGCCGCCGTTTCCTCGTCATAGCCGGCGCGCACGTGGAATACGTAGCGGCTGTTGGGCTCGCGCAGGGTCTGCGCGCCGCTGAACGGTGCGAAGAACGGAATGCGCGCCTGGTTCACCAGCGGCAGCGCGGCCTGGCTGGTGGGCGTGCCCACATAACCGAACAGGGAAAAGACACGGTCTTCCTCGATCAGCTTCTTCGTGTTCTTGACGGCCTCGTCGGGTTCGTAGGCATCGTCCAGCGCCTTGAGCTCGATCTTGCGGCCGAACACGCCGCCATGGGCGTTGATGTAGTCGAAGTAGAGGCGGGCGCCGGCGTTCATCTGCTTGCCCAGCACGGCCGTGGGGCCGGTCAGCGCGGCCGATTGTCCCAGCAGGATCGAGTCGGCGGTCACGCCGGCCTCGGCGGCCGTGGTATTGGCGGCAAACGCGGCGCCTGGTGCGCCGCTGGCCGCGAGCGCGGCCGCCATCATCAGGCCGACGAACTGCCGGCGCTTGACCCCAGAAGTGAAACCCATGTGAATCCCCGTCAAAAATCCGTCAAACGTCTGTCATTGCATTGTTTGCTGCGGTGCTGCTTTCGGACCCCGCGGATGCCGTCCGGATCTTGTGCCGGTACGGCTCCCGGCCCCGCGAGGCCGGACAGTTTCCGGGGTGAGCCGGACTGCGCCGGCACATCATAATCGAATACAATCGGAGCCAAACAAATTCTCCCGGTCAGGAATGTTTGGCCGACGCCACTGCGCCACAGTCATCACGGCCACGCCGTTGACAAGCGCCTGGCCGATAGTCCGCCAATGCCCGTGCCGGGCGCCCCACTGCAGTTTCTGCCTGTCGAATCGCACCATGGCCACCCGCATCGTCCGCGCCGCCTGTCCTCATGATTGTCCCGATACCTGTGCATTGCTCGTCACCGTCGAGGACGGCCGCGCCGTCAAGGTCGCCGGCGACCCGGAGCATCCCACCACGGCCGGCGTGCTGTGCACCAAGGTGTCGCGCTACACCGAGCGCACCTACCATGCCGACCGCCTGCTGACGCCGCTGCGGCGCGTGGGCAAGAAGGGCGAGGGCAGGTTCGAGCCCATTTCCTGGGAAGCCGCGCTCGACGAAATCGCCACACGGCTGTCGGGCATCGCAGCTCGCAACCCGGAGGCGATCATCCCCTACAGCTACGCCGGCACGATGGGCCTGGTGCAGGGCGAGAGCATGGCCGCGCGGTTCTTCCACAAGCTCGGAGCGTCGCTGCTCGATCGCACGATCTGCGCCAGCGCCGGCGCCACGGCGCTGCGCTATACCTATGGCGCCAGCGTCGGCATGGACGTGGAGCACGTGACCGATGCCAAGCTGGTGATCATCTGGGGCGGCAACCCGATCGCCTCGAACCTGCATTTCTGGATGCGCGCGCAGGAAGCCAAGCGGCGCGGCGCCACGCTGGTGGCCATCGACCCGTACCGCTCGCTGACGGCCGAGAAGTGCCACCGCCATATCGCGCCGATGCCCGGCACCGACGGCGCGCTGGCGCTGGCGATGATCCATATCCTGATTCGCGACGGCCTGCTGGACCACGACTACATCGCGCAGCACACGGTGGGATTCGACGCGCTGCGCGAGCGCGCGATGGAATTCCCGCCGGCCAGGGCCGCGGAGATCTGCGGCGTGCCCGTGGAAGACATCGAATGGCTGGCCGGCCTGTACGGCCAGCTTGCCGTCAAGGAACGCCAGCCCGTGGCCATCCGCCTGAACTACGGCGTGCAGCGCGTGCGCGGTGGCGGCCAGGCCGTGCGCGCGGTGGCTTGCCTGCCGTCGCTGGTGGGCGCCTGGCGCCATCCGGCGGGCGGCCTGCAGTTGTCCACGTCGGGCTTCTTCCCGATCGACAATGGCGCGCTGCAGCGTCCCGACCTGCTGCCCCACTGGCCGGAAGTGCCGCGCACGGTGAACATGAGCACGATTGGCGATGCGCTGCTGGACGACGGCACGCGCGGCAACGGCCCGAAGATCGAGGCCGTGGTGGTCTACAACAGCAACCCGGTGGCCGTGGCGCCGGAGTCGGCCAAGGTGGCGCAGGGGTTTGCGCGCGAAGACCTGTTCACGGTGGTGCTCGAACACTTCCGCACCGATACGGCCGATTACGCCGACATCGTGCTGCCCGCCACCACGCAGCTCGAACACGTGGACGTGCACAAGACCTACGGGCACGTCTACTTCATGGCCAACAACCAGGCCGTGGCGCCGCAGGGCCAGGCGTTGCCGAACACCGAGATCTTCCGCCGCCTGGCGGCGCGCATGGGCTTCACCGAGCCGTGCTTTGCCGACAGCGACGAAACTATTGCCGGGCAGGCCATTCTGCCCAACGACAAGCGCGCCGAGGGCATTAGCTGGGACACCCTGAAGGCCAGCGGCTGGCAGCGGCTCAACATCGCCGCCGCGCCGTTCGCCAATGGCGGTTTCCCGACGCCGTCGGGCAAATGCGAGTTCTATTCGGAAGCCATGGCCCGTGACGGGCTCGATCCGGTGCCGGCCTACGTGCCGCCGTACGAAGCCCCGTCGTCGGCGCCCGAACTGGCCGCGAAGTATCCGCTGGCGATGATCTCGCCGCCCGCGCGCAACTTCCTGAACAGCTCGTTCGTGAACGTCGACAGCCTGCGCGCCACCGAGGGCGAGCCGCACATCGACATCCATCCCGCCGATGCGGCGGCCCGAGGCATTGCCCACGGCGACCTGGTGCGCGCCTACAACGACCGCGGCAGCATGCAGGCCCGCGCCCGGGTGACCGACCGCGCCAAGCAGGGCCTGGTGGTGGGCCTGTCGATCTGGTGGAAGAAGCTGGCCCCGGACGGCAAGAACGCCAACGAGCTGACCAGCCAGCACCTGACCGATCTGGGGCGAGCCCCGGTGTTCTACGACTGCCTGGTGGAAGTGGAGACGGTGCGGGCCGAGGCCCTGACGTCATGAAGCGCTGGCCGGCCCGCCGGCGCCTGGCGGGTGTCCTCGTGGTACTCGCCGTGGCAGCGCTGGCGGCCGGCTGCGACACGGTCGGCTATTACTATCAGTCGATTGGCGGCCACTTGGGTGTGATGGCGTCGGCCCAGTCGCTCGACGATGCCATCGCCACCGCGAACACCGCCAACGACGCCCGGCTCGCGCAGCGGCTGGAACTGGCGCGACGCATCCGCGACTACGCATCGCGCGAACTCAAGCTGCCCGACAACGGCAGCTATCGCAAATACGCCAATCTGCATCGCCCCTATGTGGTGTGGAGCGTGTTTGCCACCCCCGAGCTGTCGCTGGACCTGCGCAGGTGGTGCTTCCCCATCGTCGGCTGCATCACGTACCGTGGCTACTACAGCCAGGACGATGCCGATCACTACGCCGCGGGTTTGCGCCGCGATGGCTTCGAAACCTATGTGGCGGGTATTCCGGCCTATTCGACGCTCGGCTATTTCGACGATCCGTTACTGAATACCTTCGTCTACCAGCCCGAGGGCGAGCTGGCGCGGCTGATCTTCCACGAACTGGCGCACCAGGTGGTGTACGTGCGCAACGACACCGCGTTCAACGAATCGTTTGCCACGGCTGTGGAAATGGCCGGCGTGGAGCACTGGCTGGCGCAGGACGGCTCGGTCGACGCGCGCGCCAGCTACAAGATCTACGACGGCCGGCGCCGCCAGTTCCGCGCGATGCTGCTGAGCACGCGCGACAAGCTGGTGACGCTGTACAAGTCGCCGCTGGACGAGGAAGCCAAGCGCCAGGGCAAGGCGCGCATCTTCGACGAACTGCGCCAGGAATACGCGGCCCTGAAAACCGAGTGGGGCGGCTATACCGGCTACGACCGCTGGTTCGACCAGCCGCTGACCAACGCCCACCTGGCCGCCGTGGCCACCTACCAGCAGTGGGTGCCGGCATTCACGGCGCTGCTGGCGCAGTCGGGGGGCGACTGGGAACGCTTCTACGCCGCCGCCCGCCAGCTCGGCGACCTGCCTCCGGCGCAGCGCGAAGCGGCCCTGCGCAAGCTGGCGCCGCCCGCCACTGAAGTGACGCCGCTGACGGCGAGCGGCGGGGCGGGCGCCGCAGCCGGTACGCCGAAACCCTGACACGGGAGTTTCCCGATGGTGACGCGCCCCGTGCATGCGAAAATGGCGGCCATGTCCCATGCCCCAAGAAAATCCGGTCATCCGCCACGCGCCACCGAGGCCGCCACCCTGAGCGAGGACGGCCCCGCCCGTTCGCACGTGGCCGAGCGCCAGGAAGCACGCCGGCGCCAGATCCTGGATACCGCCGCGCAGCTTTTCTACACGAAAGGCTATCCGGGCATGACCATGAACGACCTGTGCCGGGCCTTGGGCGTGACCAAGCCGGCGGTCTACTATTACTTCGCTGACAAGTACGAGATCTTCGACATCCTGTGCCGTGAATCGGCCCAGACCTGCCTGCCGGTGATTCGCGAGACCGCCAATGCGGCGCTGCCGGTGCGCGAGCGGCTGCACACGTGCCTGCTGGAAATGGCGCGCCGCTGCGTCCGATGCCACGTGGCCGCCGCGCTGAGCTTCCGCGACAACCAGTACCTGAAGCCGGAAACCATGGAGTGGCTCAACGCCATGGCGCGCGATTTCTACCGCGACCTGTACGCGCTGCTGGAGGAAGGGCGCGCGGCGGGCGTGTTTACGTTTGGCGATGCCCGGGTCACGGCCCATTCCATGGGCGGCGTGATCGGCTTCATGTACACGTGGCATGAGCCCGGACGCATGGACCCGGAAGTGTTGGCACAGGAGCTGGCGCAGAACATGATGAAGCTGGTGTTGCCGCCGGCTTGATCGTCGCCAAGGTTTGCCGCAGTCGTTGCCCGGATCGTCAGGGTATTCCCTCGATACCCCCATTGGGTGGCGCATAATCCACGATTTCCACGGTCCAATTCGTGGAGGACTTCGTCTAACGGGTTGTCTTCGGAGGGGGCACGCGTTTAGCATTCCCCAAAAATCGAACGACCATTCAGAAATTCAGGAGACGGTATGGAAAAGCTGTGGCTGAAACATTATCCGGCAGGCGTACCGGCAGAGATCGACGCCAGTCAGTTCCGTTCGCTGGCCCAGTTGCTCGAGCATTCGTTCCGTACCTACGCCGACCGCCGCGCGTTCATCTGCATGGACAAGGCCATCACCTACGGTGAGCTGGACCAGATGTCGCGCCAGTTTGCCGCCTGGCTGCAGTCGCGCGGGCTGCGCCCGGGCGCACGCGTGGCCATCATGATGCCGAACGTGCTGCAGTATCCGGTGGTGCTGGCCGCCGTGCTGCGCGCCGGCTACGTGGTGGTCAACGTCAATCCGCTGTACACGCCGCGCGAGCTGGAGCACCAGCTCAAGGACAGCGGCGCCGAAGCCATCGTCATCCTGGAAAACTTTGCCGCCACGCTGCAGGCCGTGCTGCCGGCTACCCCGGTCAAGCATGTGGTGGTGGCCAGCATGGGCGACATGCTGGGCGGGCTGAAGGGCTCCATCGTCAATTTCGTGGTACGCAACGTCAAGAAGATGGTGCCGGCGTGGGAGCTGCCCAACTGCGTGCGCTTCAACGACGTGCTGGCCGAGGCGCGCGGCATGGGGCTGAAGCCCGTGAGCACCGGCCCGGACGATATCGCGTTCCTGCAGTACACGGGCGGTACCACGGGGGTGTCGAAGGGCGCCACGCTGCTGCACCGGAACATCGTGGCCAACGTGCTGCAGTCGGAGGCGTGGATGCAGCCGGCGCTGGCCAAGGGCGCCCATATCGACCAGGTCATCACGATCACTGCGCTGCCGCTGTATCACATCTTCGCGCTGACGGTCTGCTGCCTGCTGGGCATGCGTAGCGGCGGCCTGAGCATCCTGATTCCGAACCCGCGCGATATTCCGGGCTTCATCAAGGAACTGCAGAAGTACAAGTTCCACATGTTCCCGGCCGTGAACACGCTCTACAACGCGCTGCTGAACCACCCGGATTTCAGCAAGGTCGACTGCTCGGGCCTGCGCGTGGCCAATGGCGGCGGCATGGCCGTGCAGGAAGCCGTGGCCAAGAACTGGCTGGCCAAGACCGGCTGCCCGATCATCGAGGGCTACGGCCTGTCGGAAACGTCGCCGTCGGCCACCTGCAACCCGACCGATTCCGAGGCGTTCTCGGGCACCATCGGTCTGCCGCTGCCGTCGACCGAAGTCTCGATCCGCGACGACGATGGCGTTGAACTGCCGCTGGGGCAGCCCGGCGAGATCTGCCTGCGCGGCCCGCAGGTGATGGCCGGCTACTGGAACCGCCCGGACGAGACCGCCAAGGTCATGACCCCGGACGGCTTCTTCAAGACCGGCGATATCGGCGTGATGGACGAGCGCGGCTACACCAAGATCGTCGACCGCAAGAAGGACATGATCCTGGTGTCGGGCTTCAACGTGTATCCAAACGAGGTGGAAGGCGTGGTGGCGGAATGCCCGGGCGTGCTGGAAGTGGCGGCCGTCGGCGTGCCCGACCAGCACTCGGGCGAGGTGGTCAAGCTGTTCGTGGTCAAGAAGGACCCGGCGCTGTCGGAAGCCGACGTGATCGCCTACTGCAAGGATCGCCTGACCGGCTACAAGCGTCCCAAGTACGTCGAGTTCCGCACGGAACTGCCGAAGACGAACGTCGGGAAGATTTTGCGTCGGGAACTGCGGGATAGCAGGAAGGCGGCGTAACGTTCCTCCTGCCTTTGGGTTTGCTCCCCTCTCCCGCATGCGGGAGAGGGGAGCTTGGTTCTCTAACACTCGTTCGACGGCGCCATCTGCGGTTGCGTTGTCCCATCGGGATAGATCAACCGCACACAGGCGCCCGGTTCCAGCCCTGGCGCCGCCGGCCCGTTGACTTCCGCCACCAGGCCGTCCGCGGTCTTGACCCGGTACTGGAACAAGTCCATCTGCACGGGCGGCTGCGGTTTCCTGAACAGTTGCGTCAGGTCCACCGCGAATCCCACACCGACACCCCCTCCACCGCCGCCACCGCCTGCGGCCACGCCGCCGACGCTGCTGTAGCCGCCATAGCTCGATGCCTGCGGGATATCCACACGCGACAGGAAATTCTTCTCGGTAACGCGCCCCAGCTTGACCGTGGCATTGATCGGCGTGACCTGCGGGGCAGAAGGCGTGCTGCTGCACGCAGCCATCAGGCAGGCAACAGCCAGGGCGGGAACGATACGTAGGGCAGCTTTGGTCATGGCGTGGTCAGGCTCGACTTGAGGCGGCCCAGCAGACGGAAGAGGGCGCGCCTGTCGGTTTCGGCAAGCCCGGAGAACAATTGTTCCACCCACGTCTCGTGGGCGCGCGCCATGCGCGAGAATGCCTCGCGGCCAGCCGGTGTCAGACGGATCAGATAAGCGCGGCGGTCAGTGGGTAGCGCTTCGCGCGTGACCAGGCCTTCCTGCTGGAGCTGGTCGGTGATGCCGGTCACATTGCCGCCGGTCACCATCATGCGCCGCGACAGCTCGCCCATCTTGAGTCCTTCGGGGTGACGGTCGAGCTGGGACATCAGGTCGAAGCGCGGCAGCGTCACCGCAAAGTCCTGGCGCAGGCGCGAGCGGATATCGCCTTCCACCAGCGTGGTGCAGGTCAGCAGGCGCAGCCAGAGCCGCAGCGCCTCGTGGTCCGATTCGCCGGCACTGGTTTCCAGGTCGACCGGCGATCCTTCGGCAGCATTGCTGGCGGCGGTGGGATTGGGCATCTTGATTCGGGCAGCTCAAACATTTGATGCCTCAAGTATATGCGCTGCCCGGCCATCTCCCTACGTGTCGGATCAATCCACCTTGGCGCCCGAATCCTTGACGACCTTGGCCCACTTGGTGGTCTCGGCGCGGATCAGCGCGGCAAACTGTTCGGGCGTGTTGCCTACCGGATCGGCACCCTGCGCCATCAGGCGCTCGCGCACGGCCGGCGTGTTCAGGCTCTTGGCCACTTCCTGCTGGATGCGGTGGATGATGTCCGGCGGCGTACCGGCCGGGGCCAGCAGGCCGAACCACGAGCTGGCTTCGTAGTTGGGCAGGTTGGCGGCCTGCGCAATGGTGGGTACGCCGGGCAGGGCGGGCGACGGCTTGGCGCTGGTCACGGCCAGCGCCTTGAGCTTGCCGGACTTGATCAGTTGCATCGACGACGGCAGGTTGTCGAACATCACCTGCATCGTCCCGCCGGTCATGTCGGTCAGCGCGGGGCCGCTGCCACGGTACGGGAAATGCACCATGAAGGTCTTGGTCTGCGTCTTGAACAGCTCGCCGGCCAGGTGGATCGACGTCCCGTTGCCACTCGACGCCATGTTGAGCTTGCCCGGATTGGCGCGCGCATAGGCAATCAGGTCGTTGACCGAATTGATCTTGTTCTGCTGCGCGAAGGCGGGATTGACCACCAGCACGTTCGGCACCGCGGCCACCAGCGTGATCGGCGCGAAGTCCTTGATCGGATCGAACGGCAGCTTGCCGTACAGCGACTGGTTGATGCCGTGCGTGCCGACCGTGCCCATCAGCAGCGTGTAGCCGTCGGGCGCCGCCTTGGCCACGATGTCGGAGCCGATATTGCCGCCCGCGCCGGGTTTGTTGTCGACCACCACGTTCCAGCCCTGCAGCTTCGACAGCTCCGCCGAGACCGCGCGCGCCATGATGTCAGTGGTGCCGCCCGCCGGGAACGGCACGACCAGGCGGATCGGCTTGGTCGGATATGCATCGGCGGCAAGGGCCGAGGTCAGGCCGGCCGGGCCCAGGGCAAGCGACAGGAGCAGCGCGACGGTGCGCCGGCGAGGTTGGTGCATGGCAATGTCTCCAGGATGAGGCGGCCGGGTGTTCCGGTCTGCAGGCCATTCTAGTCGGCGACACGCCACTTAGCGGATGAGGTGAAACCCGTTGAGACATTCACGCGCCGGGCATGAAAAAAGGCGCCCGGAGGCGCCTTGAAGAAAAGGAACAATGTCGAACTTGAAGCGTAGATCAGAACTTGTGGCGGATACCGACGGCCACGCCGACCTGGCTGGTCTTGCCTTGCTGCAGCGGGTAGCCGTTGGCAAAGCTCACTGCCGAGGTGTCGAAGTTCAGGCCCGAGTTCTTCACGTAGCCGGCCGTCAGGTAGACGTCGGTGCGCTTCGAGAAGTTGTAGTCGGCAATGATGCTGACCTGCCACGGGTTCTTCGGGTTGTCCTGCAGGAACGCCGAAGAGGCGCGCATCGTGCGCACGTCGTCGTAGTAGTACGCGAGCGTCAGGCCCAACGGCGCGGTAACCTGGTAGTTCACACCGAACCAGTAGTAGTTGTCGCGCAGCAGTTCGTTGTCGTTGGCGTCGGTGGTACGGCCGTAGCGGTAGCCGGCCATGACCTTGGTCGGGCCGAACTGGTAGCTGGCCGCGGCACCCACCTTGCGCGAACGGCCGGGCTGGCCGATCGTGATCGTCGGACGCCATTCGTCGTACGCGATCGTCAGGCCCAGCGGGCCGCTCAGGTACAGCAGGCCGGCACCGCCGCCCGCATTGTTGTTGAAGTTGCCCGGGGTTTCGCCGGCACCTGCACCAGCCAGCGGCACGGGGCCGATGGCGGCCACGCCGGTGCCGAAGCTCCAGTGCGCCTCGGCGGTCAGCCCGCCGAACACAGCCGTGTACTTGACCGTGTTGTCCGAACGGAAGTTGGTACCCAGTTGGGCCACCACCGGTTCGTAGATCGTTGCGTAGCCAGTCGGCGAGAAGTTCGCGAACATGTCGAACATCGTCGTGTACTGGCGACCGAACGTCACGCGTCCAGCCTTGTCGCTTTGCAGACCCACGTACGCCTGACGACCGAACAGGCGGCCGCCTTGCTGCGAACGGCCATCGTCAAGGCCGAAACCGCTTTCCAGCACGAACAATGCCTTCAGGCCGCCGCCAAGATCCTCGGTACCACGCAAGCCCCAGCGCGAGCCGGACAGGCCGCCACCGGTCTGCAGACCGACGCGGCTGCCGCCGCCAGCCAGCGAAGGCGGACGACCATTCGGGCCCCAGGTGGCGGGGTTGGTGTTGAAGCCGGGTGCCAGGTTGTTGTTGTATTCGATAGGCACGTCAACGACGCCATACAGGGTCACGCTCGATTGCGCATTTGCAGCCGTGGCAAAAGCGCTCATCGCGGCAAGCGCGAGTAGCGATTTTTTCATGCTGGGTGATCTCCACTTAAGAATTATTAGTTGAAGCTATGCGGAAGGACCTCCTGTCAGCCCTCTTCATCCCTCCGTGCTTGACTTCCTTGGAAGCTGCCGACCACTCTAGCAAGATCTTTATTTTTTTGACCCTGTGGTAAACGTCTTGTCTTCTTTTCACAACTCAGGGTTATTGGGGACCCGGACTTAGGCAAAACGCGCGTTGGTGTGCCAATGCGCAAACCTGCACAAAATGGCGCGGGTACAATGCGGGAATTCCCGGAACGCGGTCGAGGCAAAGCTCTACCTATCGGTGGGGCATGCGCCGGCTGCGCCCGCAGACCTTCCATTGACACGTATGGATACGCTGATCCACGAATTCGATGTCGCGCTGCGCGCGATTGCCGGCGCGACGCGCGCGGACCGAGACAATCCGGCCGACCGGCAGGCTCCCGATACGGAGCAGATGAGCGCGGAAGAGCGACGCCACGTGGCCGGGCTCATGCGCATCAACCATGTCGGCGAAGTCTGCGCGCAGGCCCTGTACCAGGCGCAGAAACTGACCGCCCGCACCGCAGCGGTCCGCGCGCAGATGGATGCCGCCGCGCGCGAGGAAGAAGACCACCTTGCCTGGTGCGCGGAACGGCTGCGCGAACTCGGATCGCGGCCCAGCCTGCTGAATCCGGTCTGGTATGCCGGGGCGTTCGCCATCGGCCTGGTGGCTGGGCGCGCGGGCGACCGCATCAGCCTGGGCTTCGTGGCCGAGACCGAGCGCCAGGTCGAGCATCACCTGAATGGCCATCTGGACCGCCTGCCCGCCGCCGACGGACGTTCGCGCGCCATTCTCGAACAGATGCGCGACGACGAAGTACGGCACGGCGATGCCGCGCGCGATGCCGGCGGCGTGCCGTTGCCGGGCCCGGTCCGCGCGCTGATGCGCACCGCGTCCAAGGTCATGACCACCGCGGCGTATCGTATCTAGTTAGTGAGTTGGCGCGCCGGTCTGGCGCGGGACGAGTGGCGACGGGCGTGTACGCATCGTCGCCATTTTCGTTTTCGCGATGCGGTCGGCCGCTGCCTCGCACAGTTGTGGAAAACTGCTGCGAGCCCTTGCTTCAGCGGGGCTCGCGGCAAAACGTTGTATCCTTCCCCACGGCGCGGAACCCGATGCGGTTCTGGCTGTCGGCAGTCCTCCCTCAGATTGTTCTCAGGTGGTTTCTCTGCTTTCTTCCCCAAGTGCTTCATTTCATTAAGGATTCACTGTTGCGGTGCGTGAAGTCAGCGCGCTAAGTCTTTGTTCTGATTAAAAAAACCCTGATTTCTGCCCCATGACTAGCCTTGACCGGCCAAAATGCTTCCTCTAAAGTGGGAAATAGTGTGAGGAAGTGTATTTTTGTGTGATTAACCGGCCAGTGTTTGCGATGATCCGCATCGGACTGGACGGTTTCGGACAAGGACGAATCGACCTGCCGACCGGGCGAAATGCCGGCGGCTACCGGGGGAAAGAGCTTGTTTCAGGGAGCATCGGCGCTGTCGCTCGATGCCAAGGGCCGGATGTCCATTCCGGCCAGGCACCGCGAGGCGCTGCAATCGCAGGCCGAGGGCCGGGTGACGCTGACCAAGCACCCGGATGGCTGCCTGTTGCTCTTTCCAAGACCCGAGTGGGAGGTTTTCCGTGGCCGTATCGCGGCGCTGCCAATGGATGCCCATTGGTGGAAGCGGATCTTTCTCGGCAACGCCGCCGACGTGGAGATGGATGGCGCGGGCCGCGTGCTGATTGCACCGGAACTGCGCACTGCCGCCATGCTCGACAAGGAAGTGATGCTGCTCGGCATGGGCAGCC
This sequence comes from Cupriavidus pauculus, assembly GCF_022179805.1. Taxonomy (GTDB): domain Bacteria; phylum Pseudomonadota; class Gammaproteobacteria; order Burkholderiales; family Burkholderiaceae; genus Cupriavidus; species Cupriavidus pauculus_E. Next base: position 22,595 of record NZ_BPUO01000013.1, read on the forward strand.
ATTTCGAAGTCTGGGATGCCGCCACCTACGCCGCCAAGGAACAGGCTGCGATGGCGCAAGGCATGCCGGACGCATTGAAGAATTTCTCATTCTGAAGAGGTCATGACCCCTACCGAAACGCCGGGGACCACCGCCCTGCGCCATCGCACCGTGCTGCTGGACGAGGCCGTCGACGCGCTCGTCTGGCGGCCCGACGGCGCCTACGTGGACGGCACCTTCGGCAGGGGTGGGCACAGCCGCGCCGTGCTGGCGCGGCTGGGGCCGGCCGGCAGCCTCGTCGCCTTCGACAAGGATCCGGCAGCAATCGCAGAAGCGGGCACCATCAAGGATGCCCGCTTCTCCATTGAGCATGCGAGCTTTGCGGAGATGGGCGACCGGCTGGCCGGCCGCGACCCCGTGGCTGGCGTGTTGCTCGACCTGGGAATCAGCTCGCCCCAGATCGACGAGGCGGCGAGGGGATTTTCCTTTCGTTTCGAAGGCCCGCTGGACATGCGCATGGACACCACGCGCGGCGTCACCGCCGCCGAGTGGCTTGCACAGGCGGACGAGCAGGACATTGCCAGGGTGATACGAGACTATGGGGAAGAACGGTTTGCTGTACAGATTGCAAAGGCGATTGTTGCTCGCCGGCGCGAACCCGGCGATGGCGGACCAGTCGCCACTACTTCAGAGCTTGCCGCGCTCGTGGCGAAAGCCGTCAAAACACGTGAGAAGGGTCAGGACCCTGCGACCCGCACCTTTCAAGCTCTACGGATTCACGTCAATCAAGAGCTTGCGGACCTCGAAAGAGGCCTGACGGCGGCTTACGACCTGCTGCAGACCGGCGGCCGCCTCGTGGTGATCAGCTTTCACTCGCTGGAGGACCGCATCGTCAAGCGGTTCATGCAGGCGCACGCCCGTCCGCAGCAGGACGCCGATCCGGCGCTGCGCCGCGCCCCGCTGCGCGCGGCCGACCTGCCGCAACCCACCATGAAGCTGCTGGGCCGCTTCAAGCCCGGCGCCGAGGAAGTGGCCGCCAACCCGCGCGCGCGCTCGGCCGTGATGCGCGTGGCGGAAAAACTCGAGGGACGGCCGGCATGAACCGCCTGACCTTCTTCCTGCTTGCCGCGCTGATGCTGTGCGCGCTGTCCCTGGTCAGCGCGCAGCACCAGGCGCGCACGCTGTTCGTGGCGCTGGAGCGCGCGCAGGGCGAGGAGCGGCAGCTCGATATCGACTGGTCGCGCCTGCAGTACCAGCAAAGCTCGCTGAGCAAGAGCGCGCGCATTGCGGACTCCGCACGCGCGCAGCTCAAGATGGCGCCGGCCATGGCCGGGCGTACCCAGTACCTGCAAGGCGTGGTGCTGCCCGACACGCCGCCCGATGCCCAGCAACCCCAGGGGGGAGCCGCCAAATGAGCCTGGCCCGCCCGAGCCTGAACCGCGCCCGCTCCGGCAACAAGCCGCGTGGCGAGGCCGCGCGTCCGCGTACCGGCCAGTTCTCCGCCAGCCCGGTGCTGGGGCTGCGGCTGCCGATGTGGCGCTCGAAGTTCGTGGTGTTCCTGATGTTCGCAGCGTTCGCGGCGCTGGCCGCGCGCGCCATGTGGATCCAGGGGCCGGGCAACCAGTTCTATGAGATGGAGGGCAAGAAGCGCTTCCAGCGTACGCTGGAGCTGCCCGCCACGCGCGGCAAGATTCTGGACCGCAATGGCCTGGTGCTGGCCACCAGCCTGCCGGTCAAGGCGATCTGGGCCGTGCCCGAAGACGTTCCGAACGACCTGGACCCGCAGCGCATGCGCCAGCTTGCCCGCCTGCTGGACATGTCCGAGAAGGACCTGCGCACCAAGTTCAACGAGGACAAGAGCTTTGTCTACCTGAAGCGCCAGGTGCTGCCGGACGCCGCCGACAAGATCGCCGCGCTGAAGATCGACGGCGTTCACCAGACGCGTGAATACAAGCGCTTCTATCCGGAAGGCGAGGCGATGGCGCACATCGTCGGCTTCACCAACGTCGAGGACAAGGGCCAGGAAGGCGTAGAGCTGGCGCGCGAAAGCGGGCTGGCTGGCAGCCCTGGCGCACGCCAGGTGATCAAGGACCGCCTGGGCCGCGTGGTGGAAGACGTCGGCATCCTGAAGACGCCGCGCGACGGCCAGGACATGCAGTTGTCGATCGACGCCAAGATCCAGTACCTGGCCTACAACGAGGTCAAGGCCGTGGTGGAGCGTAACAAGGCCAAGGCCGCCAGCGCCGTGGTGCTCGACGCCCAGACCGGCGAGGTGCTGGCGCTGGCCAACTGGCCCACGTACAACCCGAACGACCGCAGCCGCCTGTCCGGCGAGCAACTGCGCAACCGCGTACTGACCGATACCTTCGAGCCCGGCTCGATGATGAAGCCGATCACGATTGGCCTGGCGCTGCAGCTCGGCCGCGTGACGCCGGCCACGACGGTGCAGACCACGGGCAAGTTCACGTTCGAGGGCGCCACGATCTCGGACACCCACAACTACGGCACGCTCACGGTGGGCGGCGTGATCCAGAAGTCGAGCAATATCGGCACGACCAAGATCGCGATGATGATGAAGCCGCAGGAAATGTGGGACATGTTCACCAGCGTCGGCCTGGGCCAGGCGCCGAAGATCGGCTTCCCGGGCGCTGTGGCGGGCCGCGTCCGTCCATTCAAGAGCTGGCGCCCGATCGAGCAGGCCACGATGTCGTATGGCTACGGCCTGTCGGTGTCGCTGTTCCAGGTGGCGCACGCCTATACGATCTTCGCGCACGATGGCGAGCTGATCCCGGTGTCGATGTACAAGACCAACGGCCCGGTCAGCGGCGAGCGCATCCTGTCGCCGCAGGTGGCGCGCGACGTGCGCGGCATGCTGGAAACCGTGACGGCGCCCGGCGGTACGGCCCCGGAAGCCCAGGTCATGGGCTACCGCGTGGGCGGCAAGACCGGTACCGCATACAAGCACGTGGGCCGTGGCTACGACCGCAGCAAGTACCGCGCATCGTTCATCGGCCTGGCGCCGATGTCGAACCCGCGCGTGATCGTGGCCGTCAGCGTGGACGAACCCACGGCAGGCAGCCACTACGGCGGCGCGGTGGCCGGCCCGGTGTTCTCGGCCATCACCGGCGGCGCGCTGCGTTCGCTGAACGTGCAGCCCGATTCGCCGATCCGCCAGCTGATGGTCACCGACAAGGTGCAGGAAAGCGAGCCACCGTGGAGCGCCACGCAATGACGGCCAAGCCGCTGCTCCCGATCGAGATTGCCACCCAGGCCAGCAACGCGCTGGCCTGGCTGCGTACGCACGCCCCCGCCGGTGCGAAGCTGACGGGCGATACGCGCCGTCTGCAGCCCGGCGACGTGTTCTTTGCCTACGTGCTGGGCAACGAACGCCTGGCCACCGATGGCCGTCCGCATATCGACAAGGCGATTGCCGCCGGCGCTTCGGCCGTGATCTTCGAGGCCGACGGCTTCGACTGGCCGCATGGCGATGCCGTGCCGCACCTGCCGATGTCCCAGTTGCACTGGCTGGCCGGGCCGATCGCGGCCGGCTGGAATGACATTGGCAGCCGTGCCCTGGCGGTGACCGGCATCACCGGCACCAATGGCAAGACGTCGTGCGCGCAATGGCTGGCACGCCTGCTGCAGGCCACGGGCACGCCCTGCGCGACCATCGGCACGCTGGGCACGGGCTTTCCGGACGCACTCAAGATCACTGGCTTCACCACGCCCGACGCGGTGCAGCTCCAGGCCAGCCTGGCCGAGCTGAATGACGCCGGCGCACGGGCCATCGCCATGGAAGTGTCGTCGCATGGCCTGGAACAGGGCCGCGTGGCCGGCACCGGGTTTGCCGTGGCCGTGCTGACCAACCTGACGCAGGACCACCTCGACTACCACGGCACGATGGCCGAGTACGAGGCCGCCAAGGCAATGCTGTTCCAGTGGGACGGCCTGCGTGCCGCCGTGGTCAACCGCGACGATGCGATGGGCCGCCGCCTGCTGGCCGGCAACGCTGCCACGGTGGCCGCGCCGCAGGTGATCGAATATGGCATCGATGGCAAGGCTGACGCGTCGGCCGCCCGTGGCCAGTGGCTGCGCGCCACCGATGTGCGCGCCACGGCCTCGGGCATGGCGTTCCACGTGGACGGCAGTTTCGGCAGTGCCGATGTGAACACGCCGATGATCGGCGCGTTCAACGTCAGCAATCTGCTGGCCGTGCTGGGCGCCGCGCTGGCGCAGGGCGTGGGCTGGGACGCCGCCATCGGCGCGCTGCGCACGCTGACGCCGGTCGATGGCCGCATGGAACTGTTCGGCGGCCACGACGCGCCGCTGGCCGTCGTCGATTACGCCCACACCCCCGACGCGCTGGTGCAGACGCTGACCGCGCTGCGCCCGGTGGCCGACGCCCGCCAGGGCCGGCTCTGGTGCGTGTTCGGTTGCGGCGGCGACCGCGATGCCACCAAGCGCCCGCTGATGGGCGACGTGGCCGAGCGCCTGGCCGACGACGTGGTGCTGACCAGCGACAACCCGCGCAGCGAAGATCCGCGCGACATCCTCGAACAGATTGCCGACGGCATGCAGGACCGCGCCCACGCGCGCCTGATCGAGGATCGCGCCGCTGCCATTCTTTATGCAATCAAGCACGCCGCCCCGGCCGACGTGGTGCTCGTGGCCGGCAAGGGCCATGAAGCCACCCAGGAGATCCAGGGCCGCAAGCGGCCGTTTTCGGACCGCGAACATGTGCGCCTGACCCTGGGCACGCGGGGGGTGTCGGCATGAACGGACACCAGATGACGAATTTGCAGCAAGCCGCCGGCTGGATGGCCGGCGCGCGTATTTCAGGCGATGCTACGCGCACGTTCTCGCGTGTGCATACCGACAGCCGCACCGTGGCGCCCGGCGACCTGTTCGTGGCGCTCAAGGGCGAGCGCTTTGATGCGCATGACTTCCTGGCCGATGTGGTGGCGCGTGGCGCCGCCGCCGTGCTGGTGAGCCGCGACCCGGGGATCGACATTCCGGCGCTGATCGTGCCGGACACGCGTATCGGCCTGGGCGAGCTGGGTGCCGGCTGGCGCCGCCAGTTCACGCCCCCGGCCGTGGCCGTGACGGGCAGCAACGGCAAGACCACGGTCAAGGAAATGATCGCGGCGATTTTTGCCGCGGCCGTGGGCGAGGCAGACCGCCTGGCCACGGGTGGCAACCTGAACAACGACATCGGCCTGCCGCTGACGGTGCTGCGCCTGCGCGCGCACCACAAGCTGGCGGTGCTGGAACTGGGCATGAACCACCCGGGCGAAACGGTCTACCTGGCCGGTATCGCCCAGCCGACCGTGGCCGTGATCACCAACGCGCAGCGCGAGCACCAGGAATTCATGGTCAGCGTGGAAGCGGTGGCGCACGAGCACGCGAGCGCGATTGCCGCGCTGCCGGCCGATGGCGTGGCGGTGTTTCCGGTCGACGCGCAGAGCGGTGGTGAACATGCTGGCATCTGGCGCCAGGCCGCTGGCCAGCGTCGCGTGCTGGCGTTTGGCCTCGATGCATCGGCCGATGTGCGCGCGACGGTGTCGATCGACGACGGTGTGCAGGTGCTGCAGGTGAGCGCGCCGGGCCAGGCATTCGAGGTTCGGCTGCAGTTGCTGGGCGCGCACAACGTGCGCAACGCGCTGGCCGCCACGGCGTGCGCGCTGGCAGCCGGTGTTGGCGTGGACGCGATCCAATGTGGCCTGGCGGGCTTTTCCGCCGTGAAGGGTCGCCTGCAGGTCAAGCACACGCCGGCCGGCACGGTGGTCATCGACGACACGTACAACGCGAATCCGGATTCCATGCGCGCCGCCATCGACGTGCTGGCCGGCTTTGCCGCGCCGCGCGTGCTGGTGCTGGGCGATATGGGCGAAGTGGGCGACCAGGGTCCGGCCTTCCACCAGGAAATCGGTGCCTATGCGCGCGAGCGCGGCATCGACACGCTGTGGGCCACGGGCGAACTGGCGCCGCACGCGGTGCAGGCGTACGGCCCGGGCGCGCGGCATTTTGCCCGCGCGGAAGACCTGGCGCAGGCGCTGCAGGCTAACGAGGAGGGTGTGGTGGCCGGTGCGGCCGCCGTGCTCGTGAAGGGATCGCGCTTCATGCGCATGGAACGGATGGTCGATGCGCTGGTCGCATCACCTTCCGCTCACTAATAGAAGACACACGATGTTATTGGCTCTGGCCCAGTGGCTGCAAAACGATTACAGCTTCCTGCGGGTCGTCAACTACCTGACCTTCCGCGCGGTGATGGCCAACCTCACCGCGCTTGTGATCGGCCTCGGATTCGGGCCGTGGGTCATCCGTCGCCTGACCGAACTGAAGATCGGCCAGGCCGTGCGCACCATCGGCCCGCAGACCCACCTGGTCAAGGCGGGCACGCCCACCATGGGCGGCGTGCTGGTGCTGATCTCGATTTGCGTGTCGACGCTGCTCTGGTGCGACTGGGGCAACCGCTTTATCTGGGTGGTGCTGCTGGTGACCATCGGCTACGGCGCGGTGGGCTGGGTCGATGACTACCGCAAGGTGGTGTACCGCGACCCGCGCGGCATGTCGAGCCGCGAGAAGTTCTTCTGGCAGACCCTGATCGGCATGGTGGCCGCCGTGTACCTGGCGTTCTCGGTGTCCGAGGCCAGCAATGTGCGCGTGTGGAGCCTGTTCCTGAGCTGGATCGAAGGCGGCATGTTTGCCGACGTGCCGTACAAGATGAACCTGATCGTCCCGTTCTTCAAGGAAATCAGCTACCCGCTGGGCGTGACCGGCTTCATCGTGCTGACCTACCTGGTGATCGTGGGCTCCAGCAACGCCGTGAACCTGACCGACGGCCTGGACGGCCTGGTGATCATGCCGGTGGTGCTGGTGGGCGGCGGCCTGGGCGTGTTCGCGTACGTGATGGGCAACGCGGTCTACAGCAAGTACCTGCTGTTCCCGCATATCCCGGGCGCCGGCGAACTGCTGATCTTCTGCTCGGCCATGGCCGGCGCGGGCCTGGCGTTCCTGTGGTTCAACGCGCATCCGGCGCGCGTGTTCATGGGCGACGTGGGCGCGCTGGCGCTGGGCGGCGCGCTGGGCACCATCGCCGTGATCGTGCGCCAGGAAATCGTGCTGTTCGTGATGGGCGGCATCTTCGTGGTGGAAACGCTGTCGGTGATGCTGCAGGTCACGTGGTTCAAGTTCACGAAGAAGCGCTATGGCGAAGGGCGGCGGCTGTTCCGGATGGCGCCGCTGCATCACCATTTTGAACTGAGCGGCTGGAAGGAAACGCAGGTCACCGTGCGGTTCTGGATCATCACGATGCTGCTGGTGCTGATTGGCCTGTCGTCGCTGAAGCTGCGCTGACCGGATCGGCCCCGACGAACCCCCTCTATATAGAACAGGAAAAAACGAAGTGTTTGGCGTGTTGCAGAAACCTCATGTGCTGGTACTTGGCCTCGGCGAATCGGGGCTTGCCATGGCACGCTGGTGCGGCCTGAACGGCTGCCGCGTGCGCGTGGCCGACACACGCGAGGCGCCCGCCAACCTTGCCCTGCTGCAGGCCGAGCAAAGCGCGGCCCGCTTTGTCGGCGGGGCGTTCGCCGAAAGCCTGCTCGACGATATCGGCCTGGTGGCGATCAGCCCGGGCCTGTCGCCACTCGACCCCGATACCAGGGCACTGCTCGATGCGGCGCAGGCGCGCAACATTCCGGTCTGGGGAGAGATCGAACTGTTCGCACAAGCGCTTGGCTACCTGGAAGCCACGGCGGGTTACGCCCCCCGCGTGCTGGCCATCACCGGTACCAATGGCAAGACCACGACTACCGCACTGGCCGGCCGCCTGGTCGAACGTGCAGGCAAGACGGTCGGCGTGGCTGGCAACATCAGCCCGTCGGCACTGGACAAGCTCTCGGCATGCATTGCCAGTGCCACGTTGCCCGATGTCTGGGTGCTCGAACTGTCGAGCTTCCAGCTTGAGTACACATTCTCCCTGGCGCCGCACGCGGCGACTGTGCTGAACATCACACAAGACCACCTGGACTGGCACGGCAGCATGGAAGCCTACGCCGCCGCCAAGGCCCGAATCTTCGGGCCGGCCGGCAAGGGCTGCATCCAGGTGCTGAACCGCCAGGACAAGCTGACGCTGGACATGGCCCGCCCCGGCGCGGTGCCGGTGACCTTTGGCACCGACCTGCCCGAGACGGCTGGCAGCTATGGCGTGCTGCGCGACGGTGGCATGCCGTGGCTGACCGTGGCCGAGCCCGATCCGGAGATGGAGTCGGAGCAGAAGCCGCGCCGCCGCAAGAAGGACGAAGTGGTCGAGGAAGCCGTGCCGGTGCGGCACAAGCGCCTGATGCCGGCCGACGCGCTGCATATCCGTGGCATGCACAACGCCACCAACGCCATGGCGGCGCTGGCGTTGTGCCGCGCCATCGACCTGCCGCTCAACGCGCTGCTGCACGGCTTGCGCGAGTACCGCGGCGAGCCGCATCGCGTGGAGTGGGTGGCGACCATCGACGAAGTCGAGTACTTCGACGACAGCAAGGGCACCAACGTGGGCGCCACGGTGGCCGCGCTGAACGGGCTGGACAAGCGCGTGGTGCTGATCGCCGGGGGCGAGGGCAAGGGGCAGGACTTCTCGCCGCTGGCCACGCCGGTGGCGCAGTACGCCCGCGCCGTGGTGCTGATCGGCAAGGATGCCGGCGCCATCCGCGAGACGCTGGCCGGCACCGGCAAGCGGATTGTGGACGCGGCGTCGCTGGAGGAAGCGGTCGAAAAGTCGGCCAGCCTGGCTGAAGCGGGCGATGTCGTATTGCTGTCGCCTGCCTGTGCCAGCCTCGACATGTTCAAGAACTACGTCCATCGCGCCCAGGTGTTCCGTGGCGCGGTGGAGGAACTGGCCCTGTCCCGGGGGATCATGCCATGAGCGACTCGCAGGTCAAGCGCAGCGGATTCATCGGCGCCACCATCGGCAATGCCTGGGGTGGCCTGCGTGACGCGGTGTCGGGCGTCAAGCCCACGCGTTCGCGCATGATGGAGTACGACCAGCCCCTGCTGTGGGTGGCGATCGTGCTGCTGACGTTCGGCCTGGTGATGGTCTACTCGGCATCGATCGCGCTGCCCGACTCGCCGCGCTACGCCAACTATCGCGAAGTGCACTTCCTGATGCGCCACGCGTTTGCGCTGTTCATCGGGTTGTCGATGGGCCTGGTGGCGTTCCAGATCCCGGTCAAGGTGTGGGACAAATACGCGCCCAAGCTGTTCATCATCGCGCTGGTGCTGCTGGTACTGGTGCTGGTGCCGTTCGTGGGCAAGGGAGTGAACGGCGCGCGGCGCTGGATTCCGCTGGGCGTCATGAACTTCCAGCCGTCGGAGCTGATGAAGCTGGCCGTGGTGCTTTACGCCGCCAACTACACGGTGCGCAAGCAGGAATGGATGCAGACCGTGGCCAAGGGCTTCCTGCCGATGGGCGTGGCCGTGGTGGTGGTGGGCATGCTGCTGCTGCTGGAGCCGGACATGGGTGCGTTCCTGGTGATCGCGGCCGTGGCGATGGGCATCCTGTTCCTGGGCGGCATCAACGGCAAGCTGTTCGCCGGACTGGTGGGCGTGGCGGTTGGCGCGTTCGCGCTGCTGATCACGGCGTCGCCGTGGCGCCGCGAGCGGATCTTCGCCTATCTGAACCCGTGGGAAGAGAGCAACGCACTGGGCAAGGCGTACCAGCTCACGCACTCGCTGATCGCGTTCGGCCGTGGCGAATGGACCGGCGTGGGCCTGGGCGGCAGCATCGAGAAGCTGCACTACCTGCCCGAAGCGCATACCGACTTCATCCTGGCCGTGATCGGCGAGGAATTCGGCTTTATCGGCGTGATGGTGATGATCGTGCTGTTCTACTGGCTGGTGCGCCGCTGCTTCAACATCGGCCGCACGGCGCTGCAGCTCGACCGCACGTTCGCCGGCCTGGTGGCCAAGGGCATCGGCGTCTGGGTCGGCTGGCAGACCTTCATCAACATGGGCGTGAACCTGGGCCTGCTGCCCACCAAGGGGCTGACGCTGCCGCTGGTGAGCTACGGCGGCTCGGGCATCCTGATGAATTGCGTGGCGCTGGCCATCGTGCTGCGCGTGGACTACGAGAACCGGGTGATGATGCGCGGAGGCAAGGTATGACCGCACGCACCCTGCTCGTCATGGCCGGCGGCACCGGGGGGCATGTCTTCCCGGGGTTGGCGGTCGCGCATGCACTGCGCGACGAGGGCTGGCGCGTGGTCTGGCTGGGCAACCGGTCGGGCATGGAAGCCACGCTGGTGCCCAAGCACGACATCCCGATGGAGTACATCCAGTTTGGCGGGCTGCGCGGCAAGGGCACGATGACCAAGCTGCTGCTGCCCCTGAACCTGCTGCGTGCGTTCTGGCAGAGCATCGGCGCGCTGCGCCGCGTGAAGCCGGACGTGGTGCTGGGCATGGGTGGGTACATCACGTTCCCGGCCGGCATGATGGCGTCGCTGCTGGGGCGTCCGCTGGTGCTGCACGAGCAGAACTCGATCGCCGGCCTGGCCAACAAGGTGCTGGCCAGGGTGGCGGATCGCGTGCTGTGCGCGTTCCCGGACGCGCTGCCGGGCGGCGAGTGGACCGGCAACCCGGTGCGGGAAGAGCTGGCCTCGATTCCGGCGCCGGAGGCGCGCTACGACCATCGCACCGGGCCGCTGCGCATCCTGGTGGTGGGCGGCAGCCTGGGCGCGGCGGCGCTGAACGACGTCGTGCCGAAGGCGCTGGCGCTGCTGCCGGAGGCAACCCGGCCGGTGGTGAAGCACCAGGCCGGTGCCAAGCAGATCGACCAGCTGCGCGCGAACTACGCGGTGGCGGGCGTGGCCGGCGAGACCGTGCCATTCATCGACGACATGGCGGCGGCTTATGCCGACGCCGACCTGGTCATCTGCCGCGCAGGCGCGATGACGGTATCCGAAGTGGCGGCCGCCGGTGTGGCCGCGCTGTTCGTGCCGTTTCCGCACGCGGTGGACGACCACCAGACCACCAACGCGAAGTTCCTGTCGAAACAGGGTGCCGCGTTGCTGGTGCAACAGAACGCACTGACCGCGGAAGGGCTGGCGCAAACGATCGCCGGGCTGGACCGAGGACAGTTGAAGGACATGGCGCGCACCGCGCGCAGCCTGGCCAGACCTGAGGCAACCCGGCGTGTCGCCGAGATCTGCCGTCAGATGGCCGGTGAAAAGTGAAACGAATTCAATGAAGCATATCGTCAAGAACATCCATTTCGTAGGCATCGGCGGGGCCGGCATGAGCGGCATCGCCGAGGTCCTGCTGAACCTGGGCTACAAGGTCTCGGGCTCGGACATGGGCAGCAACGCCGCCACGCGGCGCCTGGCCTCGCTGGGCGCGCGCGTCTGCCACGGCCATGATGCCGCCAATGTGGAAGGCGCCAACGCCGTGGTGGTGTCCACCGCCGTGACCAACGACAACCCCGAAGTCCTGGCCGCGCGTGCCAAGCGCATTCCCGTGGTGCCGCGCGCCGTGATGCTGGCCGAGCTGATGCGCCTGAAGCAGGGCGTTGCCATTGCCGGCACGCATGGCAAGACTACGACCACGAGCCTGGTGGCCTCGGTGCTGGCCGAGGGCGGGCTGGACCCGACCTTCGTGATCGGCGGCCGTCTGAACTCGGCCGGCGCCAACGCGCGCCTGGGCACGGGCGACTTCATCGTGGCCGAGGCCGACGAATCGGACGCGTCGTTCCTGAACCTGTTCCCGGTGATGGAAGTCATCACCAACATCGACGCCGACCACATGGACACCTACGGGCATGACTTTGCCCGGCTCAAGCAGGCGTTCGTGGAATTTACCCAGCGCCTGCCGTTCTACGGCATCGCCGTGGTGTGCGTGGATGACCCGAACGTGCGCGAGATCTTGCCGTTCGTGTCCAAGCCGGTGGTGCGCTACGGCTTTGCCGAGGACGCCCAGATCCGCGCCATCAATGCGCGGGCCGTGGACGGCCAGATGCATTTCACGGTGCTGCGCCAGCTCAACGGCCATGCGGAGCCGCCGCTGGACGTGGTGCTGAACCTGCCCGGCGAGCACAACGTGCAGAACGCGCTGGCCGCCATCGCCATTGCCACCGAACTGGAAGTGCCGGACGCCGCCATCGTCAAGGCACTGCGCGAATTCCACGGTGTGGGCCGCCGCTTCCAGCGCTACGGCGAGGTTGCCACGCCGGACGGCACCGGCACGTTCACGCTGGTGGACGACTACGGCCACCACCCGGTGGAAATGGCCGCCACGCTGGCCGCCGCGCGCGGCGCGTTCCCGGGCCGCCGCCTGGTGCTGGCGTTCCAGCCGCACCGGTACACCCGTACGCGCGACTGCTTCGAAGATTTCGTGAAGGTGCTGGGCACCGTCGACGCGCTGCTGCTGGCCGAGGTCTACGCCGCGGGCGAAGCCCCGATCGTGGCCGCCGACGGCCGCGCCCTGACCCGCGCGCTGCGCGTGGCCAACAAGGTTGAACCCGTATTTGTCGAGCAGATGGAAGACATGCCCCAGTCGATCCTGGATGCCGTGCGACCCGGCGATGTGGTCGTGACGATGGGTGCCGGCACGATCGGCACCGTACCGGGACAACTGGTGTCGCACCAGACGGGAGGCCAGCAATGAGCTTCGTGGCCCATCCCAATATCGATCCGAAGTCGCTGGGCAAGGTTGGCGTGCTGCTGGGCGGCCGCTCCGCCGAGCGCGAGATTTCGCTGATGTCCGGCAACGGCGTGCTGGCCGCGCTGAAGTCGCGCGGCGTGGATGCCCACGCGTTCGATCCTGCCCTGCAGTCCGTGGCCGAGCTGGCCGCGGCCAAGTTCGACCGCGTTTTCATCGCGCTGCACGGCCGCTACGGTGAGGACGGCACCATGCAGGGCCTGCTGGAACAGCTGGGCGTGCCCTACACGGGCAGCGGCGTGCTGCCGTCGGCGCTGGCCATGGACAAGCAGGCCACCAAGCGCCTGTGGATCACGCACGGCCTGTCCACGCCGCGCTTTGCCATGCTGCATGCCGATACCGATTTCGACGCCGTGGTGCGCGACCTGGGCCTGCCGCTGATCGTCAAGCCGGCCCGCGAAGGGTCGTCGATCGGGCTGACCAAGGTCACCGAAGCGGGCCAGATGCGCGAGGCTTTCGAGAAGGCCGCCGGCCTGGATGCCGACGTGATTGCCGAGGAATTCATCGACGGCGACGAGCTGACTTGCCCCGTGGTGGGGGAGGGCGCAGCGGCCGAAGCGCTGCCCGTTATCAAGATTGTCGCGCCCGAGTCGAACTACGACTATCAAAATAAGTACTTTACTGACGTTACCCAATACCTGTGCCCTTCAACTTTGCCGCAAACGCTTGAGGACGAAGTCCGGGCGCTGGCTGTTGAAGCGTTCCGGGTGCTGGGTTGCCGTGGCTGGGCCCGCGCGGACGTGATGCTGACGCGCGCCGGCAAGCCGTACCTGCTCGAAATGAATACGTCGCCCGGCATGACCGGCCATTCGCTCGTGCCGATGGCGGCGCGCGCGGCGGGCATCAGCTACGAGGACTTCGTGATGCAGGTACTGGCCGCCGCTACGCTGGACCTGCATCCGAACGAGCACTGGAAACCCGAATAACCGCAGTACCAAACGGCTGACCGCCCGACTGAACCGACCATGTGGCACAACACGCGCCTGCTCAACCTGATCGCCTCAGCGCTCTATGCGCTGGTGGCGCTCATGGCGCTGGGCGCTGGCCTGCTGTGGCTGGCCCAGCGGCCCGTGTTCGCCATCACCCACGTCGAGCTGACGTCGATGGACGGCGCCCAGCTGCGCCACGTGAACGCGCCGAGCGTGCGGGCCAACGCGCTGAACAAGCTGTCCGGCAACTTCTTCACGCTGGACCTCAATGCCGCGCGGCAGGCGTTCGAGTCGGTGCCCTGGGTGCGTCATGCCAGCGTGCGGCGCGAATGGCCGAACGGCCTGGCGGTGCAGGTGGAAGAGCACGAGGCGCTGGGTACCTGGGGTGGGTCGGACAGCGGCCGGCTGATCAACACCTATGGCGAGGTGTTCGTGGCCAACACCGCCGAGGCCGAGGAAGACGCGCAGCTGCTGGCGCTGGACGGGCCGCCGGACAGCGAGGAAGACGTGGTTGAGAAGCTGGAAACCATGCGGGAGTGGTTCCGGCCGATCAAGGCCGAGCCGCTTTCGGTGGCGCTGTCGGGCCGCTACGCCTGGCGGGCCAAGTTGTCGAACGGGGTGGTGATCGAGTTCGGCCGCGAGCAGAACGACGACGACCGGACGGCCATGGAGGCGCGGGTCAAGCGCTTCGTGGCGTCGTGGCCGCAGTTGACGCAGCAGTGGGGCAAGCAGATCGAGAGTGCGGACCTGCGCTATCCCAACGGATTCGCGATCCGCACGTCCAGCGTGCGCTTCCTGACCGACGCCCAGGCCCAGGCCGCGGCCAAGGCGGCAGCCAAGGCGGCAGCGGGTGGTGCCCAGGCGGCCTCGGCCGGCAATTCCAACAACAATCCGACGCGACTCAAGAGTAAGAACGCGGAGAAAACTCGATGAGCAAGGAATACAAGGACCTTCTGGTCGGTCTCGATATCGGCACCTCGAAGGTGGCGGCCGTGGTGGCGGAACTGCGCCCCGACGGCAGCTACGAGGTCATCGGGATGGGCCAGTCAGAGTCCAAGGGTTTGAAGAAAGGGGTCGTGGTCAACATCGAGGCTACCGTGCAGTCGATCCAGCGCGCGCTGGAAGAAGCCGAGCTGATGGCCGACTGCAAGATCGCGGAGGTGTTCACGGGCATTGCCGGCAGCCATATCCGCAGCTTCAACTCCAGCGGCATGGTGGCGATCAAGGACAAGGAAGTCACGCAGACGGACGTGGCCCGCGTGATCGAGACCGCCAAGGCGGTGAATATCCCGACCGACCAGCAGATCCTGCACATCCTGACGCAGGAATTCATCATCGACGGCCAGGAAGACGTGCGCGAGCCCATCGGCATGAGCGGCATCCGCCTGGAAGTGAAGGTGCATATCGTGACCGGCGCGGTCAGCGCGGCGCAGAACATCGTCAAGTGCGTGCGCCGCTGCGGGCTGGAAGTGCACGACCTGATCCTGCAACCGCTGGCATCGAGCCTGGCCGTGCTGACCGAGGACGAGAAGGAACTGGGCGTGGTGCTGGTGGATATCGGCGGCGGCACCACCGATATCGCCATCTTCAGCGAAGGCGCGATCCGCCATACGGCCGTGATCCCCATCGCCGGCGACCAGATTACGAACGACATCGCGATGGCGCTGCGCACGCCGACGCCCGATGCCGAGGACATCAAGATGCAGTACGGCATTGCCAAGCAGGCGATTGCCGACCCGGAAGACATGATCGAGGTGCCTGGCGTGGGTGACCGTGGCACGCGCACGCTGAGCCGCCAGGCGCTGGCCGCCGTGATCGAGCCGCGCATCGAGGAACTCTATTCGCTGGTGCACCAGGTGGTGCGCGAATCGGGCTACGAGGAACTGCTGTCGTCGGGCGTGGTGATCACCGGCGGCACGGCGATGATGCCGGGCATGGTGGAGCTGGGCGAGGACATTTTCCTGAAGCCGGTACGCGTGGGCGTGCCTGAATATCGCGGCAACCTGCACGAAGTGGTCAAGAGTCCGCGCTATTCGACCGTAATGGGTCTGCTGCAGGAAGGCTGCGTCCAGCGCATGCGCGGCCGCAAGGTGGCGGTGCAGAGCGGCCAGGTCAAGCAGGTATGGACACGCATGAAGGAATGGTTTGTCGGCAACTTCTGAGCCGCATGTGTGTCAGGAATTCTTCAGTGCAACGGTTTTGATGCAGTCAGCGGATCGGATCGTGGCACGTTGAGCAGGGTTTAGCAGTTTCGTTTGCCTTATTGGCTAGTAGTTCTTTGATGGTTTCTTGTTCAGGAACCAAGGGTTGCGGCGGGGAGGCTGCAGCGTTTGGGGACTGATTTTTCTCGGAGGCAGTGATGGACTTTGACATGATCGAAACGGAGATTCAGGACGGCACCATCATCAAGGTGGTGGGCGTGGGTGGTGCGGGCGGCAACGCCGTGCAGCACATGATCAGCCGGGGCGTGCAGGGCGTGGAATTCATCTGCATGAATACCGATGCCCAGGCACTGAAGCGTTCCACCGCTTCGCGCGTGCTGCAGCTCGGCAACACCGGTCTGGGAGCCGGCGCCAAGCCTGAAGTGGGCCGTAATTGCGCAGAGCAGGCGCGCGAGCAGATTGCTGACTCGCTGCGCGGCGCCCACATGGTCTTCATCACTGCCGGCATGGGCGGCGGTACCGGTACCGGTGCCGCGCCGATCGTGGCGCAGGTGGCCAAGGAAATGGGCATCCTGACCGTGGGCGTGGTCAGCAAGCCGTTCGACTTCGAAGGCGCACGCCGCGCCAAGGTGGCCGAACACGGCTCGGGCGAGCTGGAATCGTCGGTGGACTCGCTGATCGTTGTGCTCAACGAGAAGCTGTTCGAGGTGATGGGCGACGATGCCGAGATGGACAAGTGCTTCCAGTGCGCCGATGACGTGCTGCACAACGCCGTGGCCGGTATCGCCGAAATCATCAATGTCGATGGTCTGGTGAACGTCGACTTTGAAGACGTGAAGACGGTGATGGGCGAGCAGGGCAAGGCCAT
Source organism: Cupriavidus pauculus (assembly GCF_022179805.1). Classification (GTDB taxonomy): domain Bacteria; phylum Pseudomonadota; class Gammaproteobacteria; order Burkholderiales; family Burkholderiaceae; genus Cupriavidus; species Cupriavidus pauculus_E. The sequence goes on from NZ_BPUO01000013.1 coordinate 39,235, forward strand.
GATGGGCACGGCGACCGTGTCCGGCGTGGATCGCGCCCGCCTGGCTGCCGAACAGGCCGTGGCCAGCCCGCTGCTGGAAGGCGTGGACCTGTCCGGCGCGCGTGGCGTGCTGGTCAACATCACGGCCAGCCGCTCGCTGAAGCTGTCGGAAACCAAGGAAGTCATGAACACGATCCGCAGCTATGCCGCGGAAGACGCGACCGTGATCTTCGGTACGGTGTACGACGATTCGATGGGCGACGCGCTGCGCGTGACCGTGGTGGCCACGGGCCTGGGCCGTTCGGCCAAGAAGCAGCAGCCGATGACGCTGCTGAAGACCGGCACGGACAACATCCCGATGCAGATGATGGCAGGCCTGACCGCCGCGCCGGCTCACCATGCCGCGCCGGACTACAGCAACCTGGACACGCCGGCCGTGTGGCGCAGTTCGCGTGAGTCGGCATCGGCCCACGTGGCGGCGCTGCAGGAAAAGGGCGTGGACACGTACGACATCCCGGCCTTCCTGCGCAAGCAGGCGGACTGAGTTGTACGCCGGCAGGGCAGTGGCTTCCGGCCGCGCGCCTGACTGGGTGTTCGAAGTCCATCACGCATCGACACGGCGCTCCCTATCCGCCCGTCGATAGCCAGGACTGACATCGACCCGTCAGTGCGTACGGCTGCGCCGCTGCCGCGCCGCATGTCGTCCGTCGCATCCCGTTGCCGGGCAGGCAGGCCATCGGCCGCCTCCCCGGACTGGTTTCCCGCCCTCCCGGCGCGGGATGTCTCCGTCCGCGCGGCGCGTTTATCCAGACGCGCCGCGTTGGCGTTTTGAATCCAAGGTATTCCCTGCTGCACCCGCACACCGGCCCGCTTGGTTGCGGCGGCATCCGCCCCTATGATGCAGGCAGGTTTTCTCCGCTTGAGGACAGTTCAAATGATCGCCGTTGGCCAGCGCGTCCCGGACGCCACGTTGTACGAGTTTTTCGAAACGGAAGCCGGCGGCTGCTCGCTCGGTCCCAATGCATTCCCCGTGGCCGAGCTGGTCAAGGGCAAGAAGATCGTGGTGTTCGGCCTGCCTGGCGCGTTCACGCCCACCTGCTCGGCCAAGCATGTGCCGGGCTTCGTCACGCTGAACGACCAGCTTCGGGCCGCCGGTGTGGACGAAGTGTGGTGCCATTCGGTCAACGACGCCTTCGTGATGGGCGCCTGGGGTCGTGAACAGAACACCGGCGGCAAGGTTCGCATGATGGCCGACGGCGCAGCCCAGTGGGCCCGCGCGCTGGGCCTGGACCAGGACCTGAGCCAGCGTGGCCTGGGCGTGCGCGCCAAGCGCTATGCCATGGTCATCGACAATGGCGTGGTGACCCACGTGGCCGTCGAAGAGCCCGGTGAATTCAAGGTCAGCAGCGCCGAGGCAGTTCTGGAAGCGTTGCGCGCCTGACACGAAGCGTGTCAGTAAAAGTGATGTATTGGGCGATTCATTAACATTGCATAACACCCGGACACAAAGTGGTGCAGCGCAATACAGCGACTGGTGGTAGTATCGCGTTATTGGATTTTTCGCCCAATAGCTTTTAATAATAGTTGAGGCCGTCATGCTCAAACAGCGCACTATCAAATCCGTGGTGAAGACGGTCGGTATCGGTTTGCACTCGGGTCGCAAGGTGACGCTGTCGCTGAGGCCGGCCCCCGCCGATACCGGCATCGTGTTCACCCGCGTCGATCTACCGGAAGCGGTGGAGATTCCCGTTGCCGCATCGGCAATCGGCGACACGCGTCTGGCGTCGGTCCTGCAGAAGGACGGCGCCCGCGTTTCCACGGTCGAACACCTGATGTCGGCTTGCGCCGGCCTTGGCATCGATAACCTCTACGTCGACGTCGACGCCGAGGAAATTCCGATCATGGACGGCAGCGCCGCTTCGTTCGTGTTCCTGTTGCAGTCTGCAGGGATCGAGGAGCAGCCGTCGGCCAAGCGTTTCATCCGCGTGAAGAAGGCCGTGGAAGTGCGCGAGGGCGACAAGCTGGCCCGCCTGGAGCCGTTCTTCGGCTTCAAGCTCGCATTCACGATCGACTTCCGCCATCCGGCCGTCGACAAGACTGGCCAGACTTTCGAGATCGATTTTGGCGATACGAGCTATGTGCGTGAAATCGCCCGTGCTCGCACGTTCGGTTTTGCCCACGAAGTGGAAGCACTGCGCGAGATGGGCCTGGCACGCGGCGGCAGCCTCGACAACGCCATCGTGCTCGACGAGCACCGCATGCTGAACAACGAGGAACTCCGCTACGGCGACGAGTTCGTCCGCCACAAGATTCTCGACGCGATCGGTGACCTCTACGTGGTGGGCCATCCGCTGATCGGCTCGTATATCGCGCATAAGTCGGGCCACGGCCTGAACAACCAGCTGCTGCGCGCACTGCTGGCGGATCAGGAAGCCTACGAGATCGTGACGTTCGACAAGCTGGAGGAAGCGCCCACGGCGTTCCTGCCGCAGGTCCAGCCGGCGTTTGCCTGATCGTCGGCCAACGCGCCGAGTAGAAGATAAAAGTCCCGCGTTCGAGAGAACGCGGGACTTTTTGTTTCTACCGCGCCGTTAGACCGCTTGCGTCTCGGGCATCGTGGGCTTGGGGCCCGCAATGGCCAGCACGATCCCCAGCGCGACGCCAAGCAATGCCGCAAACAGGATCTGGGAGTCGGGCGGCAGCAGGAACGTCAGGCAATGGGCGGGAATCCAGAAGAACGGAATCGTCTTCTTGAAGACAAAGCCCCACTGGGTTTGCCAATCGAGTGCCTTCAGGTGTTCCGCGACAGCGACCGGCCGATATAGCGCACGCACCGATCCCTGGTGCCGGGCAATATGCATGTCGGTGATCTTGTGGGTCGCCATCATGACGGGAGAGAAAATCAGGTTCATCAGCGTACTGATGAACAGCGCCCCCACCAGTTTCAACGTCGTGAATTCACTGGCCATCGCGGCGACGACGCCGTCGACGCCAAGGTATTCCGCGAAATAGGGCGAGCCGACAGCGAAAACCTTGAAGGCGGCGCTGATGGCCAGGCCGAGAAGCCCCCATACGACCATTCTCGGCACGAGGCCAAAACCCTTTCCCGGATAACGGCCGATGCGTATGCGCTGCCCAATCACCTCGCCCAACGTCGCCAGCACGCCGAACTTGATGAAGGCCATCACCATCCCGTGGTCCGCATTGAAGTCCTTGTGGACGGCGAGTAGCTCCAGCAACAAGGAAAACGGCAGGAGGATCAGGCAGAGCAGCGCCGCTAGCGCAAGGTCCTGGATTTTCATGGGCTGCGGCAGCGTTACTTCAGGTAGCTCTCAGCCATCGCACACCAGTAGGCGGCGGGCACGAGGCACTTGTCGTTGAAGTCGTAGCCCGGGTTATGGACCATGCAATAGCCCGGTTCGTCGCCACTGCCGATCAGCATGTAGCAGCCGTTCGGATTCGCTTCCAGCATGAACGCGAAATCCTCGCTGCCCGGCAGTTGCGGTGCGTCGGTATGGACCCTGTCTTCCCCGAACATGTCCCGGGCTACCTGCACGGCAAATCGGGTGGCATCGCTGCCATTCACCAGTACCGGACTGCCGTTGACGTGCTTGACCTCGGCCGTGGCGCCAAAACTTTCCGCCTGCAGCCGGGCCACTTCGCCAATGCGCTTGAGCAGCAAGGTCCGGACGGCCGGGTTCAGCGAGCGGACGCTCAGCTTCATCAGCGCCTTGCTGTTGATGATATTGGGCGCCTGGCCAGACTGGATACTGCCGATCGTGATGACGGCTGCCTCGAATGGGGAGACGTTGCGCGAGACGATGCTTTGAAGGGCGGTGCCAATGTGGCAGGCGATGAGCGTGGCATCGATGGCTTTCTCGGGAATCGCGCCGTGGCCGCCAACACCGTTGATTTCAATATGCAGCGTATCGGACGACGCCATGAATGGGCTATCCCGGAAATAGAACTCGCATTCCCGAAATCCCGGCATATTGTGCATGGCGAAAATGGCGTCGCAGGGAAACTGCTTGAATAATCCATCGTCCAGCATTACCTTGCCGCCGTACAGCAATTCCTCGGCCAGCTGGAATAACAAATGCAGCGTGCCGTCGAAATTCCGCGTTTTCGCGAGATACTCGGCGGCACATAATAAAATCGCCGTATGCCCGTCATGGCCGCAGCCGTGGAATCTGCCCGGGACGGTGCTGCTCCATTCCTTGCCACTGTTCTCGGTCATCGGCAAGGCATCCATATCGGCGCGAATCCCTAGGCGCTTGCTGCCGTTGCCGCACTTCAACGTGCCGACCACGCCGGTCTTGGCCAGGCCGCGATTGACCTCGTAACCCCACCCGGCGAGCATCTCCGCCACCAGGTCGCTGGTGCCGGATTCCTCGAATCCCACTTCCGGGTGCTGGTGAATCTGGCGTCGGATTTTGACGAATTTCTCCCCGCTCTCCGCGATTGCTTTCAGGATGTTCTGGTGCATGGCAATTCTCCTTTGATCTTTGGCAAAAAAGATTTTCGATGGAGGCGCAATGACCATTATGCTGTCAACCCGCGCGAGCGGATTGATGTGCGGCAATTCAGGGGAAACGATTTGAACGGCGGGAAAAATCAGCGGGCAGACGTTGTTTTGGAATCCGAGCGCGCGCTCGGAAGGTAATCGTCGCGGAAAGTGAGAATCCTCTGATTACAAATACCGATGGCGCGCCATCGGTTGCGATCAGTCAGCCCTTGCGATGATGCGCGAGCAGTGCCTGCACGGCGTCTTTCAGCGGGGAGTCTTCCAGGTTGTGGGCCAGCACATCCATGCTCTGCAGGCCGGCCGGCGACATGTTCTCCGCGCGCGGCTTGCGCTCGGCGGGGCCGGTGTCCCAGTCGCCACGTCCTACCTCGGGTTGTACCCGTACACGGATTGCAGTAATCTGCGAGCCACGTTGTTGCAGCCGGGAAAGCAAAGTGGGCACCACTTGCCTGACCCGGGCGGCCGCCGCGCCATGGGCAGCCAGCAACAGCAGCGTTTGCTCCGCCTGCGGGCCGCGGCTGTCGGTCTTGATGCCGCCCACGGCGATGCCGGACCGCAAGGCCGGTGGCAGCAACGCGAAGACTTCCGCCTCCAGAGACGCCAGATGCCGTGCGGTCTGCATCAGCGCAGAAACCGGCCCGGCCTTGGCCAGCCAGTCATTCAACGGCTTGGCGTTCGGGGTCTTGTGAGCGTGGTGGGTGAACAAGCGCATGCGTGCATTCTAGCGCGCAATCCTTGCCCGTCCGAGAGCCGGGATGCGATGCCTGCATGCGCGCCGGAGCCAATGGCTCCGTCCTTGGGAACTGTGGGGGTAGGTCATGCAAATCATCGTGCTGCATCCGCGCGAGCCGCGGGTGTTCCGCTTTCAATTGACGCGTATGCGCGTCGTGCTGCTGGGCCTGGCGCTGTGTGCGCTGGTGGCCATGGCATCGTCGGGGCTGACCTGGCTGGTCGCCCGCAACCAGGCCACGCCCGAGGTGTCGCGCCAGGCTCGCGACAGTGCCTACCTGCGCGAAAACGTGGCCGTGCTGGCCACACGCCTTGGCGAACTGCAGGCGCAGATGGTGCGGCTGGACGCGCTCGGCGAGCGGGTGTCCGGACTGGCCGGCATCGCGCCCCAGGATTTCGATTTTCGCCATCGGCCGGCACGTGGCGGTCCTGCCCGCCCGGCCCCGGCCGGCGAGCTGACGCTGCCCGAACTGCAGGACGAACTGAACCAGCTGGGCAAGCAGGCCCAGCACCGGGTCGATTATTTCGACGTCATCGAAACGGCGCTGATGGACCGCCAGCTGCGCGAACGCCGCCAGCCCAGCGTGCTGCCGGTGGCCACTGGCTACGATGGGTCGAGCTTCGGCACGCGCATCGATCCCTTTACCGGCCGCCGCTCCCAGCATGACGGGGTGGACTTCGTGGCGCCGGCCGGCACGCCGATCGTGGCGGCCGCCGGTGGCGTTGTGGTGGCTTCGGAATGGCACCACGAGTACGGCAACATGATCGACGTGGACCATGGCGACGGGGTCAAGACGCGCTATGCCCACGCATCGAAAGTGCTGGTCAAGGTGGGCGATCTGGTCCGCGCGGGCCAGCAGATCGCCCGCGTGGGCAGCACCGGGCGGTCTACGGGCGCCCATCTGCATTTCGAAGTCCATGTGAATGGCGTGCCACGCAACCCCGGCGCGTTCCTGGTGGCCGCGGCACCCGCGCCGGCCCAGGCCGCCCTGGCGGCCGCGCCGGTGCCGACCGACCGCACCGCCATCCGCTGACAACATTGCGCTTCACCGGAACATTGAAGGTGGCGCACCTGTCCCAACCTGCTGCAAAGGCTGCCCGTCAAAGTGGCCGAGGCTGTTGCACCTGTACAGAATCTGTGCTGGCAACAGGCCCGGTCAGGACATCGGCACATGATAAACTCGGCGTTTCGCGCCAATCTACCCATTCCTCGCGCGTGTCTGGCCGGTCTTGCGCCGGTCTGCCGCGCAGGTGAAAGCACTCGATGATCACGGGCCTTCTCAAGAAAGTCTTCGGCAGCCGCAACGAACGGCTGATCAAACAATATCGCCGCACGGTCGCGCAGATCAACGCGCTCGAGCCGAAGTTCGAGGCACTTTCGGACGACGAACTGCGTGGCATGACGGAGACGTTCCGCCAGCGCCATGCCGGCGGCGAATCGCTCGAATCCCTGCTGCCAGAGGCGTTTGCCGTCTGCCGCGAAGCCAGCAAGCGCGTCATGAAGATGCGCCACTTCGACGTGCAGATGATCGGCGGCATGGTGCTGAACGACAACAAGATTGCCGAAATGCGCACCGGTGAGGGCAAGACCCTGACCGCCACGCTGGCCGTGTACCTGAATGCGCTGACCGGCAAGGGCGTGCACGTGGTGACGGTGAACGACTACCTGGCCCAGCGCGACGCCGAGTGGATGGGGCGCCTGTACAACTTCCTGGGGCTGTCGGTGGGTGTGAACCTGTCGCAGATGCCGCACGACCAGAAGCAACTGGCGTACAACTCGGATATCACGTACGGCACCAACAACGAATTCGGCTTCGACTACCTGCGCGACAACATGGTCTACGACCCGTCGCAGCGCGTACAGCGTCCGCTGCATTACGCGATCGTCGACGAAGTTGACTCGATCCTGATCGATGAGGCGCGTACGCCGCTGATCATCTCGGGTCAGGCCGAGAACCAGACCGATCTCTACCAGCGCATGAACGGCATTCCGAAGCTGCTCGAGCGCCAGATCGGCGAGGAAAAGGCCGACGGCACCGGCGTAGAGAAGCCGGGCGACTACTACGTGGACGAAAAGGGCCATCAGGTCTACATGACCGAGGCCGGACACGAGAAGGCCGAGCAAATCCTGGTCGCGCAAGGCCTGATTGGCGAGGGTGAATCGCTCTACGCGCCGCAGAACATCACGCTGATGCACCACCTGTACGCGGCATTGCGCGCGCACTGCCTGTTCCACCGCGACCAGCATTACGTGGTGCAGAACGACGAAGTGGTGATCGTGGATGAATTCACGGGCCGCCTGATGACGGGCCGCCGCTGGTCGGACGGCCTGCACCAGGCCGTGGAAGCCAAGGAAGGCGTGTCCGTCCAGCAGGAAAACCAGACGCTGGCGACGATCACGTTCCAGAACTATTTCCGCATGTACGAGAAGCTGGCCGGCATGACCGGCACGGCCGACACCGAAGCGTACGAATTCCAGGAGATCTACGGCCTGGAAGTGGTGGTGATTCCGACCAACCGCCAGGCGCAGCGCAAGGACATGCAGGACCAGATCTACAAGACGTCGAAGGAGCGCTACGACGCCGTGGTGCGCGATATCCGCGACTGCTACGAGCGCGGCCAGCCGGTGCTGGTGGGTACGACGTCGATCGAAACGTCCGAATATCTGTCGGATCTGCTGAACAAGGAAAACCTGCCCCATCAGGTGCTGAACGCCAAGCAGCATGAGCGCGAAGCCGAGATCGTGGCGCAGGCCGGACGTCCGAAGATGATCACGATCGCCACGAACATGGCCGGTCGCGGTACCGACATCGTGCTGGGCGGCAACGTGGAAAAGCAGGCCGGCTTCATCGATGCCGACGCGAGCCTGCCGGACGCGGAGAAGGCGGCGAAGATCGAGCAGCTCAAGAACGAATGGCAGTCGCTGCACGAGCAGGTCAAGGCATCGGGCGGCCTGCATATCGTCGGCACCGAGCGCCACGAGTCGCGCCGGATCGACAACCAGCTGCGTGGCCGTGCCGGCCGCCAGGGTGACCCGGGTTCGTCGCGCTTCTACCTGTCGCTGGACGACCAGCTGCTGCGCATCTTCGCGGGCGACCGCGTGCGCGCGATCATGGAACGCCTGAAGATGCCCGAAGGCGAGCCGATCGAGGCCGGCATCGTCACGCGCTCGATCGAATCGGCGCAGCGCAAGGTGGAAGGCCGCAACTTCGACATCCGCAAGCAGCTGCTGCAGTACGACGACGTGGCCAACGACCAGCGCAAGGAGATCTACAAGCTCCGTAACGACGTGCTGGAAGCCAACGACGTGGGCGACATGGTCGCCAACCTGCGCGAAAGCGTGATCGTGGAGCTGTTCCGCGACCACGTGCCGGCCGAGACCATGGAAGAGCAGTGGGACATCGCCGGCCTGGAGCAGCGTCTGCGCGACGACTGGAGCCTGGACGTGCCGCTGGCCAAGACCATCGAAGGCGCCCAGAGCATCGAGGACGAGGAACTGCTGAACCTGATCCTGAAGACCGCGCGCGAAACGTACGACGCCAAGGTGACGCAGGTGGGCCGCGACTCGTTTGCCGGCTTCGAGCGCTCGGTCATGCTGCAGAGCATCGATACGCACTGGCGCGAGCACCTGGCCGCGCTGGATCACCTGCGCCAGGGTATCCACCTGCGCGGCTACGCGCAGAAGGATCCGAAGCAGGAGTACAAGCGCGAGTCGTTCGAACTGTTCGCGCGCCTGCTGGACCTGATCAAGAGCGAAGTCACGCGCGTGGTGTTCAACGTGCAGATCCAGTCGCCGGAGCAACTGGAACAGGCTTCGGAAGAAATCGAGGAAGGCCTGTCGCACCTGGCGAACGTGCAATACAAGCACGACGAGTTTGCCCAGGGTGGCGAGCCGGTGGAAGAGGCGTCGCCGCGCAGCGGCACGGCCGCCGCCGCGCTGGCCGCGATGGGCGGCGACGTGGCGCTGGCCGGCATGCCCAAGGTCGGCCGCAACGATCCGTGCCCGTGCGGATCGGGCAAGAAGTTCAAGCAATGCCACGGCAAGCTGAGCTGAAGCCAGCCGCGACATAGCAGTCAACCAGACATGCCCGCTTGAGTTGGTGCTCAAGCGGGCATGTTCGTCAGAAGCATCGGAAGTATCAGAGATTTAGAGGAAACGCACATGCCCGTGAACTTGCCCCTGCCGCAGGCAGAAAACCTGAAATCCGTCGCTGGTGTCGAGCTCGGCTGGGCCGAGGGCGGCATCCGCAAGGCCAATCGCAAGGATGTGCTGGTGGTGAAGGTGGCCGAAGGCAGCACGGTGGCGGGCGTGTTCACGCAGAACCGATTCTGCGCCGCGCCGGTGCAGGTTTGCCGCGAACACCTGGCAGCAGGTGCCATCCGCGCGCTGGTGGTCAATACCGGCAATGCCAACGCGGGCACTGGCGAGCCGGGCCTGGCAGCGGCGCGGGCCACGTGCGACGCGCTGGCCAAGCAACTGGGCATCGCCGCCAACCAGGTGCTGCCGTTCTCGACCGGCGTGATCCTGGAGCAACTGCCGGTGGACCGCCTGACCGCAGCGCTGCCTGCCGCCATCGGCAACCTGCGCGCCGACAACTGGCTGGCCGCCGCCGAGTCGATCATGACCACCGACACGCAGCCCAAGGCGGCATCGCGCACGGTGCAGATCGACGGCAAGACGGTGACGATGTCCGGCATCAGCAAGGGCGCCGGCATGATCCGCCCGAACATGGCGACGATGCTGGGTTTCATCGCCATGGATGCCGCCGTGGCGCAGCCTGTGCTGCAGAAGCTGGTGTCGCACGCCGCCGACCATTCGTTCAACAGCATCACGATCGATGGCGACACGTCGACCAATGACTCGTTCGTGCTGATCGCGTCGGGCAAGTCCGGCGCTACGGTGAACAGCGCCGAAGGCCCGGCCTTCGAGGCACTGCGCGACGCGGTGACCGCGCTGGCGCAGGAACTGGCGCAAATGATCGTGCGCGATGGCGAAGGTGCCACCAAGCTGATGACGATCCGCGTAGAAGGCGGCAAGGATGTGGCCGAATGCCGCCAGATCGCCTATGCCGTGGCCCACTCGCCTCTGGTCAAGACCGCATTCTTTGCGTCGGACCCCAACCTGGGCCGTATCCTGGCGGCCGTTGGATACGCTGGCGTGAACGACCTCGACGTCGACCGCGTGAACCTGTGGCTGGACGACGTCTGGGTGGCACGCGACGGTGGCCGTAACCCCGACTACCGTGAGGAAGACGGCCAGCGCGTGATGAAGCAGGCCGAGATCACGGTGCGCATCGCGCTGGGCCGTGGCAATGCCGACGCGACGGTATGGACCTGCGACCTGTCGCATGACTACGTGTCGATCAACGCTGACTACCGTTCGTAAGCCGGCTCGCAAGCCCGGCTCGTAAATTCCGGAACCCTTTCGTTTTCGCCTGAGAAGAAGCGCCCCATGTCCGATCTTGCTACACGCCTCGATGGCTTCCTTGCCCGCCTTGAACAATGGCTCCCGCCCGAACTGACCGAGGCGGACTGGAAGGAGGCGGTAGCGTTTCGCTGGCGCAAGCGGCAAAGCCTGTTCGGCAACATCGGCTATCTGCAGGCGATTCGCCAACTGCCGCCGATCCATCTGGGCGACCTGAAGAACATCGATCGCCAGAAAGATGCCATCGTCCGCAACACGCGCCAGTTCGTGAAGAACCTGCCGGCCAACAACGTGCTGCTGACGGGCGCGCGCGGTACCGGCAAGTCGTCGCTGATCAAGGCGTGCCTGAACGAATTCGTGCAGGATGGCCTGCGCCTGGTGGAAGTGGACAAGGACGACCTGGGTGACCTTGGCGACATCGTCGAGAACCTGGCATCGCGTCCGGAGCGCTTTGTGATCTTCTGCGATGACCTGTCGTTCGAGGAAGGCGAATCGGGCTACAAGTCGCTGAAATCGGCGCTGGACGGATCGGTGGCCGCGCAGTCGGACAACGTGCTGATCTACGCCACGTCGAACCGCCGCCATCTGCTGCCCGAGTACATGAAGGACAACGAGACGTACCAGCACACGGCCGATGGAGAGATCCATCCGGGCGAGGTGGTGGAAGAAAAGATCTCGCTGTCGGAGCGCTTCGGCCTGTGGTTGTCGTTCTACCCGCCGAAGCAGGACGAATACCTGGCGATCGTCGGTCACTGGCTGTCGCACTTTGGTTGCTCGCCGGCCGATATCGAGGCCGCGCGCGGCGACGCGCTGGTGTGGGCGCTGGAACGCGGGTCCCGCTCGGGCCGTGTGGCCTGGCAATTCGCGCGCGACTGGGGCGGCAAGCATGGCCAGCCGTTCGTCGCGGACAAGGCATAGCATGACGAGTCAGGTGGATACCGTGACGACCGCCGACGGACAGACGCGCAAGGTCACCGAGGTGGCCGTGGGCGTGATGATCCAGCCCGATGGCCGCTTTCTGCTGGCGCAGCGCCCGGCCGGCAAGCCGTACGAAGGCTACTGGGAATTCCCGGGCGGCAAGCTGGAGCCGGGCGAAACCGTGGAGGCCGCGCTGGCGCGCGAGCTGCACGAGGAGCTGGGGCTCGACATCCTGCGCAGCGAACGTTGGCATACGCTCGAACACGACTATCCGCACGCCTATGTGCGGCTGTATTTCTGCAAGATCACCGATTGGCGCGGCGAGCCGGTCGGCAGGGAAGGCCAGGCGTTTTCCTGGCAGGCGGTGCCCGTTGATGTGGGGCCGCTGCTACCGGCGACGATTCCGGTCGTCGACTGGCTGGCGGAGGAATCCCGCACCAACTGATGCAGAGAAAGCGTGCCCGGCAAATTAGCCGGGCATTTTCGTTAACCGGCCAGAAAACGAATCAGGAGGCTCCATGCAACGTGTCGATCGTATCGATGACGCTGTCTCGCTGCCCGAACTGACAATACGCGGCATCATCCTCGGTGCACTGATCACGGTAGTGTTCACCGCTTCGAATATCTACCTTGGTCTCAAGGTGGGGCTGACCTTCTCGTCGGCCATTCCCGCCGCCGTGATCTCGATGGCCGTGCTGCGGCTGTTTCCCGGCGCGAACATCCTCGAAAACAACATGGTGCAGACGCAGGCGTCGGCGGCCGGCACCCTGTCCTCGATCATTTTCATCCTGCCCGGCCTGGTCATGCTGGGCCACTGGCAGGGGTTCCCGTTCTGGCAGACGCTGGCGATCTGCGCGGCCGGCGGCATGCTGGGCGTGATCTTCAGCATTCCGCTGCGCCACGCGATGGTGGTGCAGAGCGACCTGCCGTACCCCGAAGGCGTGGCCGCGGCGGAAATCCTGCGCGTGGGTAGCGCCGCCGGCCAGGACGCCACGGGCAAGAAGCAGGCTACCGGCCTGGCGGACCTGATGGCTGGCGGCTTGGCGGCCGGACTCTTCAGCTTTGCCGCCGGGGGCCTGCGATTGCTGGCCGAAGGCGCCAATGCCTGGTTGGCGGCGGGTGCGTCGGTGGTGCGCCTGTCGATGGGCTTCTCGCTGGCACTGGTGGGCGCGGGTTACCTGGTGGGCATCGTCGGCGGGCTGGCCATGCTGCTCGGGCTGATTCTGACCTGGGGGATCGCGGTGCCGTGGCTGACGGCCATCACGCCGATGCCGTCGGGTGCCACGCTGCAGAGCTTTGGCACATCGGTCTGGAGCTCGCAGGCGCGGTTCATCGGCGCTGGCACCATCGGTATCGCGGCGATCTGGACGCTTGGCACGCTGTTCAAGCCGATGGTGGAGGGCGTGCGCGCGTCGATGGGCGCGCTGCGCGGCGGCGCGGGCAATAGCGGCGGCGAGATTCCGCGCACGCAGCGGGACATGCCGGCCATGTGGATCGGCATCATCACATTGGTGCTGCTGGTGGTGCTGGCCATCACGTTCGGCCACTTCCTGGCGCCCGCGCCGCTGGACGCCAGTGCCAGCTGGAAGCTGGTGGCGTGCGCCGTGCTGTTCGCGTTCGTATTCGGGTTTCTGGTCGCGGCGGCGTGCGGCTACATGGCGGGCCTGGTCGGATCTTCCGCCAGCCCGATCTCGGGCATCGGCATCATTGCGGTCATCCTGGTGTCGCTGCTGATCCTGGGGCTGGGCACGCTGGAAGGGCTGCTCGACACACCGGAAGGCGGCAAATTCGCGATTGCGCTGGCGATCTTCACGACATCGGCCGTGGTGGCGGTGGCGTCGATCTCGAACGACAACCTGCAGGACCTGAAGACGGGCTGGCTGGTCGGTGCCACGCCTTGGCGCCAGCAGGTGGCGCTGCTGATTGGCTGCGCCGTGGGCGCGGCGGTCATCCCGCCGGTGCTGGAGTTGCTCTATCACGCGTACGGCTTTGCCGGCGCCTTGCCGCGTGCGGACATGGACCCCAACGCCGCACTGGCCGCGCCCCAGGCCACGCTGATGACGGCAATCGCCACGGGCATTTTCACGCACCAGCTCAACTGGACGATGATCCTGATTGGCGTCGGCCTGGGCGTGGTGCTGATCTCGATCGACGAGATGCTGCGGCGGCGCGGTGGCGTGGCGCGCCTGCCCGTGCTGGCGGTCGGCATCGGCATCTACCTGCCGCCGACGATCAGCTCGGCACTGGTGGTGGGCGCGGTGCTGTCGTGGTGGCTGCTGCGTACGGAACGCCGCCGTGCCGAGGCGCGTGGCGACGACGTGAAGACAGTGCTCGACCATGCCGAACGGCGTGGCACGCTGCTGGCGTCGGGACTGATTGTCGGGGAAAGCCTGGTGGGCGTGGCGCTGGCCGCGATCATCGGCCTGTCGGGCAAGGAAGTACCGCTGGCCGTGGTGGGCGAGGGGTTTGCCGCTACGTCACAGTGGCTGGGACTGGCGGCGTTCGTGCTGGTCTGCGTGGGATTCTGCCGCAGGGTGCTGGCCGCACGTTGAGTGTCATTCTGATTCCCTCTCCCGCGGGGCGGGAGAGGGGAGAAAGACAGTCGGTGGAGTTCTAGTCTTCCTCGTCCGCCGGCAGGTCCGGCGACGGTGTCTCGTCCGGCTTGCCACCGATGACGTACTTCTCGGACGCCCAGGCGCCAAGATCGATCTGCTTGCAGCGGTGGGAACAGAACGGGCGGAACTTGTTTTCCGGCACCCAGGAAACATCCTTGCCGCAGGTGGGGCACTTGACGACAGCTGGCATTGCGAACTTCAGAAATTGCAGAGTTTGAGCAGGAACGGGATGTCCGCGTCGACCGAGCGCGGACGCATATCGCCGTCCTGCTGGGTAAAGCGCACCCAGAGCATGTACTTGTTGGCGCTCATCTCGGGGATGAAGGCCAGCAGCGATTCGTCCAGGTACACCTGCATGAGCTGGTAGCTGCGGCCGGACAGCATCTGCTGGTAGCTGCCGCCCGTGGCGATCACCTTGCCGCTCTGGCCGGATTCGCGCAGCAGGCGCAGCACGATGGTGGCGCCCATGCGCAGCGAAGCCAGCGGCCGGGCCCACTTGAGAATGTCGGCACGGCGGTCGTCGGCGGGGCGGTGTTGCCAGGCGTAGTACGCAGGCAGGTCGAATTCGCAGGTACCGCCAGGAATGATCGCGCGGCTGCGGATGCTGGTGAGCCACTCGTTGTCGGTCAGCAACTGGCCGGCCTTGCCAACGGTCTGGCTCAGGGCCGCAATGCCTTGCTCGATTTCGCCGATCACGCTGACCAGCGCATCCTGGTCGATCTGCGGATTGGCACGCAGCGGTGCCAGGGCCTGGCGCTGGCGCTCCAGTTCCTTGATCAGGTCGGTCTTGAGGTCGGCACGGCCAGCCACGTCGATGATCTCGAAGATCGTGGTGATGGCAACGTGGTGCTGCAGCGGATGTTCCTGCCCGAGGAAATAATCCAGCCGATCGAACAGGTCCTCCAGGCGCAGGAGTGTCCTGATGCGTTCGTTGAAAGGATATTCGTACAGGATCAAGTCGGTATCCGTGCTACGCGCCGTATGGCGGTTCGTTTCAGTCGAGGGCGCCGGGCGGGCCCACTGCCGGTTCCCGCGTGTGCGTTGGTGGTCCGGCCAGGGCACTGGGCCACCAACCGTCATGCAACGCACCTTTTCCGGCATGTTTCAGCGCATTCTATGCGAGTCGAGGCCCGAGGACAAATCGAATGTTCCCGGGGATAGCCCGTACTGGGCGCGACACGTCGCCCGCGGTGCCTGCCGCGTGGCATGCGCTTCCGATCTAAACGCCCGCTTGCTTTGCCGACAGCGTTCGATACAGCGCATCGAGCCGCTCCACCTGCGGCGCAAGTGCGTCGGGCGGTCCATCGTTGTCAATGACGTCGTCGGCCACGGCCAGCCGTGCCGCACGCGTGGCCTGCTTCTGCATGATGGCCTGGACCTGGTCCCGCGTGAACCCGTTGCGGGCCATGACGCGCGCCACCTGTGTGTCTTCCTGGCAATCGACCACGAGCACACGGCCCACGCGTGCGCGCCACGTGCCCGATTCCACAAGCAGCGGCACCACGTAGATCAGGTACGGATGTTGCCCGGCAGCCCGGACGGCGGCGGCGCGCGCCTCGGTCAGCTGGCGGATCAATGGATGCGTGATGCCTTCGAGCCGGGCCTTGGCGTCAGGGTCGGAAAACACCAGCGCGCGCATGCCGTCGCGGTCCATCGCGCCATCGGGCCTCAGGCAGCGCGGGCCGAAGGCTTCCAGTAACGGTGCGATGGCGGACCCGCCGGGCGCGGTGATTTCGTGGGCGAGCAGGTCGGTATCGATCAGCGCGGCACCGCGGGCGGCAAACATGTCCGCGACGCGGGTCTTGCCGGAGCCGATGCCGCCGGTCAGGCCGATTTCCAGCATGAGCAGATGTCGTTGGTCGTTGGCGATGCCGCCAACGATACCAGTTTTACGGTCAGTGGCCGGGCGTCAGGCCCAGCGGCAGCACGTCCGGCCCGAAGAACAGCACGATCAGGCCAGCGCCGGCGATATACGGGCCAAACGGGAACGTGGTCTCGCTGCCCTTGCGCTGGATCAGCAGCATCGCGCCGCCGATGACGGCGCCCACGATCGACGACATCAGGATCAGTGCCGGCAGCGCCTGCCATCCGAACCATGCGCCCAGCGCGCCCATGAGCTTGAAGTCGCCGTAGCCCATGCCTTCGCGGCCGCGCACGAGCTTGAAGATCCAGTAGACCATCCACAGCACCAGATAGCCCGCCGCCGCGCCGATCACGGCCTCCGCCAGCGGTGCAAAGTAGCCCTGCAGGTTCAGCAGCAGGCCCAGCCACAGCAATGGCAGCGTGATCTGGTCAGGCAGGAGCTGGGTGTCGGCATCGATCATGAACAGCGCCACCAGCGACCAGATCAGGGCAATGGCGGCCAGTGCCTGGACGGTTGGCCCGAAATGCCACATCGCCAGCGCGGTCAGCACGCCGGTCACGGCCTCCACGAGCGGATAGCGCGCGCTGATAGGGGCCTTGCAGGACGAGCACTTGCCCCGCAGGAACAGGTAGCTGACGATCGGCACGTTCTCCCACGCCGCGATCTGGTGCCCGCAGTGTGGGCATGCCGAACGCGGCACCATCAGGTTGTACCGGTCGGGGTGCGGCAGCGGTTCGCCACGCACTTCAGCGATGTAGTTGGCCTCGTCGTAGTCCATCATCTTCGGCAGGCGATGGATCACGACATTGAGGAAACTGCCCACCAGCAGGCCGACCAGGCCTGCCACGACGATCAGGAAAGGCGCCGGAAGCGCCGCCAGCGAATCCAGCGTGACGGCGCCCACCGGTCCAAAAACGGCTTGCATGCGAAAGACCACCCGTTGTTAAACCACCTGGCCAAGCTTGAAGATCGGCAGGTACATTGCCACCACCATGCCCCCGATCAACACGCCCAGGATCACGATGATCAGCGGCTCGATCAGGCTGGAAATGGCTGCCACGGCATCGTCCACCTCGCGCTCGTAGAACTCCGCCACCTTCAGCAGCATGTTGTCCAGCGCACCGGATTCCTCGCCGATCTGCGTCATCTGCAGCACCATGTTGTCGAACAGGTGCGTGGCCTGCATGGCGTTGGTCAGGCTGGTACCGATACGCACGGCTTGTTCGATCTCACGCGTGGCATCGTAGTACAGCCAGTTGCCGGCGGCGCCCGCCACCGACTCCATCGATTCCACCAGCGGCGTACCCGCGGCGAACATCGTGGCCAGGGTACGCGTCCAGCGTGCCACCACGGCCTTGCGGAACAGGCTGCCGAAGATCGGCATCTTCAGCAGCGCCTTGTCGTGCCAGCGCTGCACCTTTTCCGAAGTCTTGCGCGCCCGGAAGTAGGCAATGATGGAGAAGACCGGGGTGCCGACGATCAGGTACCAGTACTGGACAAAGAAGTCGGACAGGCCGATCACTACCTGGGTCGGCGCGGGCAGGGCGGCGCCAAAGCTCGAGAACACGCCCTTGAAGGCCGGGATCACGAACAGCATCAGCACCACGGTCACCGCGAAGGCCACGGTCAGCACGGCGATCGGGTAGATCATCGCGGACTTGATCTGGCTCTTCAGCGCGATGCTCTTTTCCATGTACAGCGACAGCCGCTCGAGCAGTGCATCGAGAATACCGCCCTGTTCACCGGCATCGATCAGGTTGCAGTACAGCGTGTCGAAGTACTTCGGTTGGCGCCGGAACGCCTGGGCCATGCTGCTGCCGGACTCGATATCGAAGCGGATGTCGTTGAGCAGCTGCGTGAAATTCGGATTGGAGTGGCCGCGCGCGATGATGTCGATCGATTGCAGCAGCGGAATGCCCGCCTTGAGCATCGTCGAAAGCTGGCGCGTGAAGTAGGCGATGTCCTTCTCGGTGATCTTCTTGCCGCGCGCCGCCTTGCGCTTCTTCATCTTGACGACGGTCAGCCCTTGCTTGCGCAGGGTGGCGGTCACTTCCGACTGGCTCTCGGCCCGCTGCTCGCCCTTGAAGGTCTTGCCCTTGCGGTCCTTGGCTTCCCACTCGAAGATGTACTGCGTGGGCGCCTTCCGCCCTGTCCTGGCCCGCGACGGCGCTGCCGTCCGGGCGCCCGCCGCTGGTGCGCGCGTCGCCATGATATGACCCCCGAATTATTTATTTGATACTGATATTGCTATTGTTTTTCCGGCGCCTGCAACCCGATGCGGGCACCCTTTTGCGCAGCCTGTCTCAACGGTGCACTGTCCCCGGCCGCGCGCCTGGTCAGTCCCACTTCAATACGTTCGATACGGCTAGCTGTTCGTGGTCGCCAGCACTTCCTCAAGCGACGTGACGCCCTGTTTTACCTTCTTCAGGCCAGCTTCGCGCAACGATAGCACGCCTTCTTTACGGGCCTGTTCGGCGATCTGCAGCGCCGTGCCATGCGACAGGATGATCTGCTGCATGGCCTCGGAAATCGGCATGACCTGGTAGATGCCACACCGGCCCTTGTAGCCGCTGCCGTTGCAACGCTCGCAGCCAACCGGGTGGTACGGCTTCCAGCTGCCGTCGATATCGTCCTGCGTGAAACCGGCGTCCAGCAGCACCTGCGGCGCCAGGTCGCCCTCGCGCTTGCAGGTGCAGAGCCGGCGCGCCAGGCGCTGCGCCGTGATCATCAGCACCGACGACGCGATGTTGAACGGCGCCACGCCCATGTTCATCAGGCGCGTCAGCGTGGTGGGCGCATCGTTGGTGTGCAGCGTGGACAGCACCAGGTGGCCGGTCTGCGCGGCCTTGATCGAGATGTCGGCCGTTTCCAGGTCACGGATTTCGCCGACCATGATGATGTCCGGATCCTGCCGCAGGAACGACTTCAGGGCCGCCGCGAAGGTCAGCCCCGCCTTGTCGTTGACGTTGACCTGGTTGATGCCCGGCAACTGGATTTCCGCCGGATCCTCGGCCGTGGAAATATTGATGTCGCCCTGGTTCAGCATGTTCAGGAACGTATAGAGCGACACGGTCTTGCCGCTGCCGGTGGGGCCGGTGACCAGCACCATCCCGTACGGCCGCTTGATGACGTCGAGCAGCAGTTCCTTCTGCTGCGGCTCGTAGCCGAGCTGATCGATATCGAGCTTGTCGGTGGACGAATCCAGAATCCGCATCACGATCTTCTCGCCAAACAGCGTCGGCAGCGTCGAGACACGGAAGTCGATGGCCTTCTCGGTGGTTTCCTTGCTGTCCTTGTCCTTGGGGATAGAGATCAGCAGCTTCATCCGGCCGTCCTGCGGCACGCGCTTTTCCGAGATGTCCAGCCGCGACAGCACCTTGATGCGGGTGGCGATCTTGTCGCGGATGTCCAGCGGCGGGCGGGCGACTTCCTCCAGTACGCCGTCCACGCGGAAGCGGATGCGATAGAAGAACTCGAACGGTTCGAAGTGAAGGTCCGACGCGCCGCGGTTGAAGGCTTCGTTGAGCAACTTCTGCAGGAAGCGCACCACGGGGGCGTCGTCGATCTCGTTGCCCGGACCCTTGCGCGCGGCTGCCGCGGCCGCCGGGTCGTATTCGATCATCTTTTGCGCGGTGGGCGTGACCGGCGATATGTTCTTGAGCGTGCCAAGCGCTTCGCTGGCCGAGCGCACATGCTTCATGAGCTTGTCGTGCTCGACCACGACGGTTTCCACCGGCAGGTTCATCTTCTGCCGGATGGCCTCGATGCCCGCCTGATTGGCCGGGTCGGACATCGCCACGATCAACCGGTTCTCGCGGCGCCCGAGCGGCAGCAGCCGGTGCGCATGGAATTCGCGGTTGCCGGCCAGCGCCGGCGGCACACGCGCAAGGTTGTACTGGGCGAGGTCGAGCAGCGGCAACTGGTACTTGTCGGCAGCAAAGATGGCCACGTCGTGCGCGGACATCGTGCCGCTGCCGATGATCTCGTCAATCAGCTGCGTTTTCTTTTCCCGTGCCGATTGCTCCAGTTGGGCGAGCAATGCCGGTGCGATCCGCCGGCTCTGGGCAAGCGCTAGACCTAGTGTCATGGCGAAATACGATGCAAGGTGCGCAGGCTGCCGAAGGCTGGTCGGAAAACGGCGGGCGGCGCGGTTGACAGCGGCGGGACGGCACAGGGCGGAGATCCCGGATCGGGGCAGTTTGCCGCCGGGGTCACTTTTTGTAAAGCTGGCCCGCGCGCGCGTTGGCGTTTGCGCGACACGGCTGCAACCCTACTTGCGCGGGGCACGGAATCGGAGGCGGGAAGGGAGGGCGCGCGAAGCGGCGGGGGAAAACAAAAAGGCCGCACATTGCTGTGCGGCCTTTCCGTCGATACTTGTGATGTCCGGCGTTGCCGTGCATCGAAATCTGGTCGGGGTGAGAGGATTCGAACCTCCGGCCTCTACGTCCCGAACGTAGCGCTCTACCAGGCTAAGCTACACCCCGATTTCTGTTGCTGCTCGTTGCTACTGGCAGTGCGTCGTCAGCAGCAAAGAACAAAATTCTAGCGACGTTTGCGCGGGTTGGCAAGCGCCATCTAAAGAAAATGTATGCGGGACCGTCAGCTCTGTCGCTGCAGCGAGAACGCGCACAGTTCGATCAGTGTGTTCTTGAGCGGCGAATCCGGAAGCAGCATGGCGGCGCGCTCGGCGGCTTCGGCCTCTTTTTGCGCGGCGGCGAAGGTTACCTCCAGGGCGCCGCTGGCATGGATGGCCGAGAACACGGCATCGAAGTGCTCGGTGCCGCCCTGGACGATGGCGTCGCGGGCAAGTTCGCGCTGTTCGCTCGTGCCGTGCTCCAGCAGGTGCAGCAGCGGCAGCGTGGGTTTGCCTTCGCGCAAATCATCGCCGGCATTCTTGCCCATCTGCTCGGCGCTGGCCGTGTAGTCGAGCATGTCGTCGATCAGCTGGAAGGCGGTGCCGATGCGGCGGCCGTATTCGGCGGCAGCTTCTTCCATGGTGGCATCGGCGCCGGCCAGCACCGCGCCGAGTTGCGCCGACGCCTCGAACAGCTTGGCCGTCTTGTAGCGGATCACCTGCAGGTAGCGTTCCACGGTGACGTCGGGGTCGTGCATGTTCAGCAACTGCAGCACTTCGCCCTCGGCGATCACATTGGTGGCGTTGGAGAGAATCTCCATGATGCGCATGCTGCCGGCATCCACCATCATCTGGAAGGCGCGCGAATAGAGGAAGTCGCCCACGAGCACGCTGGCGGCGTTGCCGAACACGGCATTGGCCGTCTGGCGGCCGCGGCGCAGCTCGGATTCGTCCACCACGTCGTCGTGCAGCAGGGTGGCGGTGTGGATGAACTCCACCACGGCGGCCAGTTCATGATGGCGATGGCCTTCGTAACCGAACGCGCGCGCCGACAACAGCAGGATTACCGGGCGCAGGCGTTTGCCGCCGGCGCTGATGATGTATTCGCCAATCTGTTCGACCAGCGGGACTTCGGACGACAGGCGTCGGCGGATGACTGCGTCAACGGCGCGCATGTCGGCAGCGACCGGGGCAAGCAAGGCAGTGGCGGAAGACTGGGACAAGATGAGATCACCGTTTCGGGAGGGTAGGAGGAACCCATTGCTGGATCCCTCCCCCCTAAGAACCGTACGTGCGAGTTTTCCCCGCATACGGCTCAAGCCTCTACAAAATGTATGAGTTACTCAAACACCGGCTTCACTGCGACTCTGCCGTAGTGATGAACCTGGACATGGCAGTCGGGATGTACCAGTACACGATTGCTTAGAGCGTCGGACCCGCCTACTACTCTGGGTTCGATGTGGTGGTCATGCCACCCGGTCTCTTTGCTTATCGCGCTGTGACACACCGCGCACAAGCCTCGCTGGGACATGAACAGCTTTGCCCACTGCTTCCGGTACGCCATGCTTTCTGCCATGCGTTCCTGCCGCAGCGTTTCGCCATACATTTCCTGCGCTGGGTCGAAAGGGTTGTAGTCCCCCCGCACCTTCTTGTGCCTCCGGATAGGCGTACTCGGGATCGAATACAGTCCTTTCCAGTAGCGTTCGCCAGCCTTGTTCACTTCCGTGGAACCGAACACCCAATTCCGATCATCGATTGATGCGAAGTATTTCTTTCGCACCCATTCAACTTTCTTTCTTCGATGCCGCCGTTTTGCCCACCTCCATAGCGCCCTAAATATCAGGTGCTCCATTCGGGTGAACGTCGCCTTCGCAACCACTGGGCTGTGATACTGCGCCCAGCCCCTGAGCATCGGGTTAAGCGTTTGGACTAGGTCCGCCTGCTTTCGTCCGCTGTGAGCACTGATGACCTCCTTGACCTTGCAATAAAACGTTTGTGCATTCTTCTTGCTCGGTTTGATGAGCAGGGTTCCCGAGTACTTCCGGAAATTCCACCCAAGGAAGTCAAAGCCTTCGGCGATGTTGACGATTCGCGTTTTCTCCGTGGACAGCGAAAGCCCCCTTGTTGCTAGGAACTGTTCCACCCACGGCTTCACTTCGTTTTCTAGGACTTCCGGCGTGTTGCCGGTGATCACGAAGTCATCCGCATACCGTACGACATTCACTTTCAGCTTCTTCGTGTTGGCTACTCCCAGCTTTGCCCGTAGGGACTCGGCCAGTTGTTGTTCCAACCCATTCAGTGCCACGTTAGCCAAGGTCGGGGAAATGATGCCCCCCTGTGGCGTTCCAGCGTTGGTCGCCTGAAACTGGCCCTGAAATACCACGCCAGCTTTCAGCCACTTCCACAGGATTGCTTTGTCCATCGGGACATTGCGCTCCAGCCAGTCGTGGCTGATATGGTCGAAACACCCTTTGATATCCGCTTCTAGGATCCATTGGGCCGAAGCCTTTCTGGACAAATTGACGAATAGCTGGGACATGGCATCCGCCGTGGATCGATTGATCCGGAACCCATAGGAGTTTGGATCGCTCGTCCCTTCGGACACTGGTTCCAGCGCCAGCAGATACAACGCCTGCATGACTCTGTCCAACATGGTCGGGATGCCCAGAGGGCGCTCCTTTCCGTTGGCCTTGGGGATGTAGACCCGCCTTAACGGCAGCGGGCGGTACCCCCGGTGCTTCAACCGCCCGATGGCTTCCCATCGGGCTTCGGGCGATTTCCACTTTTCGCGGTCGACTCCTGCCGTCCGCGCACCCTGGTTCATCGCCACTCGCCTTACCGCCGATGCTTTGGCGGAAAACGAGCGGGTCAGGGATCGTTGCAGGGCTTTCACCCGGCGCCAATCTCTGTCCTGTGTTGCCTTCGCAATTCGAATCTGCATTGCTCGAACATTCCGTTCGACGCGGCGCCAATTGATGTCGCCCCATCGTTGCGGGATGCCAGAGGGCGCAGATTCATCCTCTCGGATCAATACTTCCATGCTGCTCTCCTATCTTGAGGACTTCCCCAAACAGCAGAGACAACATGCCCCTTTGGGGGGGCATGTCACCCCCCAAAGGGAAGAAAATTAAACAAGCGAGTTCAGTCAGCCGTCTTGCGACGAAAGACCAGTTGGAAGTCTGCCCGCTTTCGCGTGAGATGATGTTTCAACCCCTATCCAGACAATTACAGCCTGGCGTTCGCTTTTTCCAACCTCCCATACCCGCACAGCCAACAGCGTCCCTTACGGTTCGCTTGCCTGAGTCAACTACACTCCGGCAGCTATACGGGCTTACCACGTTCCCTGCGCATTACACGACTGGGTTAGAGTCTGCCTCTCCGCCGGTGGTCATACTAGCGACGTGTCCCGAGTTTTGAGCGGGGCATCCGACCACGTACCTTTTGGTTAGTGCCTATCAGCAGCTTTGGCACCGCAATCCTTACGACGTTTATCAGCAGTTCACTTTCGTTACCCATACCAGCCAGCCCGCACCTCGACCCCTTTGCTGCTGGGAGCCTCTACATCCCCACCTCACGGCGTGGACGCACCCTTACGGGGGGCAGCGTTGTCAGGAGAGCTTCACACCCCACCGTTACCAGTGACGCATGTCTCCTTAGGCTACTGCTAGTCGCATAGCAGGTTCTCTATCGAGGCACCCTCTCGGGTGTACTCGACCGAACCATAACGCGCAGAGCTATCCGCTCCGGGAACCTCACTTCATTACTTCAGTGCCTCCATACTGGCAGGCGCTTGACGGCAGACGGACTCCTGCGAGCCCGTGATCTGCGTCCCAAAGAACGTAGCGCCGACCCAATTGGGTCGGTTCAAATGCTATGTAGCAGTGATGCAGCAAAATTTCGCCGCACACCGACCCGCACCTACCGAAGTAGGGCGCCTACAGAGAATCTGCCCAAAGGCAAGACTCCCCGCCTCTGGGCAATGGCTGGACATCCATCCAGCAATAGCAAGCTGCAAGTCAGCCGATCCGCTGGCCTTCCCGTAACACGAAGACGCGCTCCAGCCTGATGGCTGGTGCTTGTCGCAGTAAGAAATGGTCGAGATTAGACGGTTCAGGACGAAGCCTTCCCCTTGTCTCAACAAAGGTCGATGCTCAATTGAGCCTGCTCGCTCATAGGCGAGCTAACGGACACGAAGTACGTGTCGCACCAAAACCGGTGGATTATATGCGATGCGGGTGGGGCCATGGCCCTCGGCCGGTCGCGGTGGAAGGGATTGTCAGGTCGACGGGTGTCGCGTATCCGCTGCACGGTCGCCGCATGTCCAATTCGGATGGTGCGTACCTATAATGTCGCCATGGACAAGCCTCATGCATCCCAACGGCGCGTCCGCCGCACCGCCTGGTGGGTGGCCTTTGCTGCCCTGGCCGGGTTCCTGCTGGCCGACCTGACCTGAGCCGTTCGCGCACACCCCAAGTGCGCTGCCCGCCGCGAGACACCGCCGGCAGGCTATCTCTTTGTTTTCTTTGCGCTTTTCCGTAAACCGGTTTATACTTGCCGGTTCCTTCGGTCGTGCTTCACGCGCGCACCGTCTGCGGCGCATGAAACGGCGCCGGCTCTGGGTCTCTCAGAGCAGCATTCATCGTTTCAATCAATACATCGAGAGGTTCGACAATGTACGCGGTCGTAAAAACCGGCGGCAAGCAATACAAGGTTGCTGCTGGCGAAAAACTTAAAGTAGAACAGATACCGGCTGACATTGGCGCAGAAATCACGCTGGACCAGGTGCTCGCAGTGGGCGCCGGCGACCAAATCAAATTTGGTACGCCGCTGGTTAGCGGGGCTTCCGTCAAGGCTACCGTTATCGCCCAAGGTCGTCACGACAAGGTGAAGATCTTCAAGATGCGCCGTCGCAAGCACTACCAGAAGCGTCAGGGCCATCGTCAGAATTACACCGAACTGCGCATCGAAGCCATCGTTGCCTGAGCATTGCTCGGACACAGGCTTTCAACGCAATAGGTCAACAGGAGTAAGACATGGCACAGAAAAAGGGCGGCGGTTCCACGCGGAACGGCCGTGATTCGGAATCGAAGCGTCTGGGTGTGAAGGTGTACGGTGGTCAGGCCATCAACGCCGGCGGCATCATCGTTCGTCAACGCGGCACGCGCGTGCACGCTGGCGACAACGTGGGTATCGGCAAGGACCACACGCTGTTCGCACTGGTGGACGGTCACGTGCAGTTCGCCGTCAAGGGCGCTGCCAAGAAGCAGCAAGTCAGCGTCGTTCCGGCGGCCTGATAACAGCCTTTGCAGCATAAAGGCCCCGCATACGCATGCGGGGCTTTTTTCATTTGAAAACGCTACCAAAACGATACTGGCATCGTTGTGCGGCCTTGCCGTACCATTCGTATTGTCGCCGGCCCGCATGCCTGTACAGAACTGGCGTGCCTCGTTCTGGTAGCGTTTTCGGTCAGCCCCAGGCTGCCGAAATCACCACGGAAAACCAACATGAAGTTCATTGACGAAGCCCGTATCGAGGCGATCGCCGGCAACGGTGGCAACGGAAGCGCTTCGATGCGGCGCGAGAAATTTGTGCCCTTCGGCGGCCCCGATGGCGGTGACGGCGGACGCGGCGGCAGCGTGTTCGCGCAGGCCGACCGCAATATCAATACGTTGATCGACTTCCGCTACGCCAAGAAGCACGTGGCGAAGAACGGCGAGAACGGCCGTGGCGCCGACTGCTACGGCGCCGGCGGTGAAGACATCACGTTGCGCATGCCGGTGGGCACACTGATTGCCGACATGGATACCGGCGAAATCATCGCCGACCTGACCGAGCACGGCCAGGTCGTATGCCTGGCTGAAGGCGGCATGGGCGGCTGGGGCAATCTCCATTTCAAGTCCAGTACCAACCGCGCGCCGCGCCAGCAGGTCGACGGCAAGCCGGGCGAGCGCCGCATGATCAAGCTCGAACTCAAGGTGCTGGCCGATGTGGGGCTGCTGGGCATGCCCAACGCGGGCAAGTCGACGTTTATCTCCCACGTGTCGAACGCACGCCCCAAGGTGGCGGACTATCCGTTCACCACGCTGCACCCCAACCTGGGCGTGGTCCGCGTGGACCATGAGCAGTCGTTCGTGGTGGCCGATATCCCGGGCCTGATCGAGGGCGCCGCCGAAGGTGCTGGCCTGGGTCACCAGTTCCTGCGCCACCTGCAGCGTACCGGGCTGCTGCTGCATATCGTCGACATCGCACCGTTCGACGAGAACGTCGATCCGGTTGCCGAGGCCAAGGCCATCGTCAACGAACTGAAGAAGTACGACGAAACGCTGTACAACAAGCCGCGCTGGCTGGTGCTGAACAAGCTGGACATGGTGCCGGACGAAGAACGCGCCGCCCGCGTGAAGGACTTCGTCAAGCGCTACAAGTGGAAGGGACCGGTGTTCCATATCTCGGCCCTGTCTGGCGAGGGTTGCCGCGAACTGATCTACGCGATCAAGGATCACCTGGCTGCGCTCAAGGCCGAAGAGGCCGCCGCGCTGGCCGAGCCCGATATCCGCCTGGACGACCGCCTCCATAACGTCGACCGCGGTACTTCGGAAGCATAAGCAGGGCCCATAGCAATCACCACGGCTCGGAGACAGGGAAATCGTCATGCAATCGGTCATCGCCCAGGCAAAGCGTATCGTCGTCAAAGTAGGTTCGAGCCTGGTTACCAACGACGGCAAGGGGCTGGATCACGACGCCATCGCGCGCTGGGCGGCGCAGATCGCCAAGCTGCGTGGCGCTGGCAAGGAAGTGGTGCTGGTCAGCTCCGGCGCCATTGCCGAAGGCATGCAGCGCCTGGGCTGGGCGCGCCGTCCGAAGGAAATCCACGAATTGCAGGCGGCGGCGGCCGTGGGCCAGATGGGTCTGGCGCAAGTCTACGAAAGCCAGTTTGGCCGCTATGGCATCCGCACCGCGCAGGTGCTGCTGACCCACGCCGACCTGGCTGACCGCGAGCGCTACCTCAATGCGCGCTCGACCTTGCTGACGCTACTGTCGCTGGGCGTGGTGCCGATCATCAATGAGAACGACACGGTGGTCACCGATGAAATCAAGTTCGGTGATAACGATACGCTGGGCGCGCTGGTCACGAACCTGATCGAAGGCGATGCCCTGGTGATCCTGACCGACCAGCGTGGCCTGTACACGGCAGACCCGCGCAAGGACCCTGCCGCCGAATTCGTGCACGACGCGCTGGCGGGTACGCCGGAGCTGGAAGCCATGGCGGGTGGCGCGGGCTCGTCGATCGGGCGCGGCGGCATGCTGACGAAGATCCTGGCGGCCAAGCGCGCGGCCAAGTCGGGCGCCCATACGACGATCGCGTCGGGCCGCGAGCAGGATGTGCTGGGCCGGCTGGCGGCCGGCGAGGCGATCGGCACGCAGTTGCTGGCGCCCACGGGCCGGCTGACCGCCCGCAAGCAATGGATGGCCGACCACCTGCAACTGCGCGGCCGCGTGGTGATCGACGCCGGCGCCGTGGAAAAGCTGACGGGGGGCGGCAAGTCGCTGCTGCCGATCGGCGTGACGGAAGTGCAGGGCGAGTTTGCGCGCGGGGAAGTGATTGCCTGCGTCGACAACGCCGGCCACGAGGTGGCGCGCGGCATCACCAACTATTCCAGCGCCGAAGCCAGGTTGATCGCGCGCAAGCCGTCATCGGAAATCGAATCGGTGCTGGGCCATCTGAACGAGCCCGAACTGATTCACCGCGACAACCTCGTACTGATCTGAAGTCGCGTCAGAAACCAGAACGAACAACGAACAATAGAAAACGGCGAGTACCCAATGGGACTCGCCGTTTTTTCATGCCTGCCCGCGCCGTGCGATTTAGCGGCTGGGCGAGTAGGCCTTCAGGTCGCGGATGATCTGCTCGGGCTTGCCGGCCACCGTGCGGCCTTCGCAGAAGTAATCGGTCGCCAGCGTGGCGGCGTACGAATTACGGGCACGGGTTTGCATGCGGATCCACAGGTCGCGCTCCTCGCCCATGTTCGGCACCCATGCCGGGGCGCCCTTGGGCAGCGTGGCGTAGATGCGGCGCTCGAACGCGTCGCAGCGCATGCCTTCGTAGCTGACGTTGCGGCCGCCGCCCGAACTGGTGATGACGACCGTATAGCGCACCACGCGGTCGGTGCCCACCGAGATCGACTTGGGATCGACGGCGAACCGGAAGTCCGTCGACGAATCGTTGACCGAGAACGGGATCAGGTCCGCGTCGTTCGGCAGTGCCGGCAGTTCGGCCTGGACTTCCTGGAACGGGCGGTCCTCGAACGGGTTGAGGAAGCCGCTGTCGGTTGCCTTCTGTTCTTCCTCGGACATACCCTTGCCGGTGGTCTTGCAGCCGGCAAGCGCCAGGCAGGCAGCCGCCAGCAACAGGCCGGAGCGAAGGCCCCGGCCGCTGAAACTAGTCATCCATGACTCCGTTTGTTGGTCACCGGAAGCTCCGGTGAAAGAGAGGGCTCCGGCGCGATGGCTGCCGTATCGACAGAATCTGCCGTGGCCGCCTCCTGGATGGCAGCCGGCTGCCGTGGCGGCCGCATGCCGTCGCCATGCCGGCCGTGTCCCGCGTGATGGTGCCCATATGGGCTCAACGGCACGCGCGCACGGTTCAGGAACCGCGACAGCTCGGTGAGCGCAAGCTGGTAGACATCGCGCTTGAATTCGATCACCGCGTCCAGCGGCACCCAGTAGTCGCTCCAGCGCCAGGCGTCGAATTCCGGATGATCGCTCGCGCGCAGGTGGATGTCGCAGTCGCGACACACCATGCGCAGCAGGAACCAGATCTGTTTCTGGCCCTTGTAGTGGCCGCGGATCTCGCGGCGAATGAACTTGTCCGGCACCTCATAACGCAGCCAGTCGCGCGTGCGACCGACAATCCTGACGTGTTCCGGAAGCAGGCCGACTTCTTCTTGCAGCTCACGGAACATGGCCTGTTCGGGCGTTTCGCCGTACTTGATGCCACCTTGCGGAAACTGCCAGGAGTGTTCGCCGATTCGCTTGCCCCAGAAAACCTCGTTACGTGCGTTGATGAGGATGATGCCGACGTTCGGGCGAAAGCCTTCACGATCGAGCATGACTGCACCTCGAATCCTTTAGAATTACGTCGATTATAAGGGATGCGCGCGTATAGGCCCGACCCCGGGAATGCTGGTTTTCCCGAGCAGATGGGCAGTTTGCGCCGCGTCCCCCACTGAACCGGAAGCCCATGACTGCCGTCCGGCAGCGCGGCCGGCGCGACCCGCCACGACCAGTCTTACGAGAAACCTACGGATGAAAGCCTCGCAATTCTTCATTTCCACCCTCAAGGAAGCCCCCGCCGACGCGGAAATCGTGTCGCACAAACTCATGATGCGGGCCGGCATGATCAAGAAGCTGGGCGCCGGCATCTACAGCTACATGCCGGTGGGCCTGCGCGTGATCCGCAAGGTCGAGAACATCGTTCGCGAGGAAATGAACCGCGCGGGCGCCGTGGAACTGCTGATGCCGGTGGTTCAGCCGGCCGAGCTGTGGCAGGAAACGGGCCGCTGGGACAAGATGGGCCCCGAACTGCTGCGCCTGAAGGACCGCCACGAGCGCGACTTCGCCATGCAGCCGACGTCCGAAGAGGTGGTGACCGACATCGCCCGGGGCGAAATCCGCAGCTACAAGCAGCTGCCGGTGAACTTCTACCAGATCCAGACCAAGTTCCGCGACGAGCGCCGCCCCCGCTTCGGCATCATGCGTGGCCGCGAATTCACGATGAAGGACGCGTATTCGTTCGACCGTGACATGGACGGCCTGCGGGCGTCGTACCAGAGCATGTACGACGCCTATACGCGCATTTTCCAGCGCTTCGGCCTGGAATTCCGCGCCGTGGCGGCCGACAACGGCGCCATCGGCGGTTCCGGCTCGCACGAATTCCACGTGATCGCCGAAACCGGCGAGGACGCCATCGTCTACTGCCCCACGTCGGACTACGCCGCCAACATGGAGGCCGCCGAAGCCCTGCCGCTGACCGCGAAGCGCGCCGCCCCGGCCGAGGCCCTGCAAAAGACCTCGACGCCCGGCAAGGCCAAGTGCGAGCACGTGGCCGAATTGCTGGGCATGCCGCTGGCGCGCACGGTCAAGTCGATCGTGCTGGCCACCGACGGCGACGCCGGCACGCAGATCTGGCTGCTGCTGATCCGTGGCGACCACGAACTTAACGAGGTCAAGGCGTCGAAGGTGCCGGGCCTGACCGATTTCCGCTTTGCCACCGAAACCGAGATCGTCGACACGTTCGGCTGCCCCCCGGGCTACCTGGGCCCGATCGGCACGAAGAAGCCGGTCAAGGTCGTGGCTGACCGCACCGTCGCCAACATGAGCGATTTCTGCTGCGGCGCCAACGAGCGCGACTTCCACTACACCGGCGTGAACTGGGGCCGCGACCTGCCCGAGCCGGACGTGGCGGACCTGCGCAACGTGGTGGCTGGCGACGCTTCGCCGGACGGCAAGGGCACGCTGGAACTCTGCCGTGGCATCGAAGTGGGCCACGTGTTCATGCTGGGCACCCGTTATTCGGAATCGATGAACGCGGTGTTCCTGGACGAAAACGGCAAAAACCAGCCGATGCAGATGGGCTGCTATGGCATTGGCGTCACGCGGATCCTGGGCGCGGCCATCGAGCAGAACTACGACGAGCGCGGCATCATCTGGCCGGCGGCGATTGCCCCGTTCGCGGTGGTGGTGTGCCCGGTCGGCTATGACCGCAACGAAGCCGTGAAGGCCGAGGCCGACCGCATCCATGCCGAGCTGCTGGCCGCTGGCGTGGACGTGATCCTGGACGACCGGGGCGAGCGTCCGGGCGTGATGTTTGCCGACTGGGAACTGATCGGCGTGCCGCACCGCGTGGTGGTGGGCGACCGTGGCCTCAAGGAAGGCAAGGTCGAGTACCAGGGCCGCCGCGACGCGCAGGCTACGCCGGTTGCCGTGGCCGACGTGGTGGCGCATGTGCGCAGCCAGCTGGCCAGCTAAGCCACTGCCGACCGTCATGCGCGCCGCAGGCTTGCCCACTCCCCGCATTCCCCGCCGCTGGCTTGCCGCCATGGCCAGCGGGCTGCTGTGTGCCTTGCTGGCCACGGCGGCGCATGCCGGCGCGCAGAAGGAAGAGGCGTTGGCCGATTCCGTGCGCGGCGCGCTGGCCGCGGCGATTGCCGACAACCGGCCGGTTCGCCCCACCTTTGTCTCGGGCGGCGAGAAGCTGGGCTACCTGAAATGGCTCGGCGAGATGTCGCGCCGGCTCGAAGCGAAGATGCCCGATCCGCAGACGCGCGTCGAGCTGATCGAAACGGTGTACTACGAGGCCAAGCGCGCCGGGCTGGAGCCGTCGCTGGTGCTGGGTCTGGTGCAGGTGGAAAGCGGCTTCCGCAAATACGCGATCAGTTCGGCCGATGCGCGCGGGCTGATGCAGGTGATGCCGTTCTGGGTACGCTCAATTGGCGATGGCGACACGCGCAAGCTGTTCCATCTGCAAAGCAACCTGCGCTACGGCTGCACGATCCTGCGCCACTATCTCGATCGCGAGAATGGCGACCTGTTCCTGGCGCTGGGCCGCTATAACGGCAGCCGGGGGCGCCCGGAGTATCCGAACGCCGTGCTGGGCGCCTGGAAGCGCTGGCAGTATTCCGAGGCCACCGTGACCATCGCGGGCGACCCCGATGGCACGGCACCGGCCGCCACGGCGCCGGCACGCCGCACGCTGCCGCCTGAATCGCCGGCGCGTAACCCGTTTTCGCCCCAGCGACTGGCCAATCCGTCATGACACGTGAGACGCGCGCAGGGTATCGCGCTTCCTCGCCCGAGCTCGAACTATGGCTGGCGCGCCATATCGAGCAGGGTTTCGATGCCGAATCGCTGGTGTTGTCGATGCTGCGGTCGGGCTACGACGCCACGTTCGCGCGCGACACCGTCAATGCCGCGCTGGGCCACCGGCCGCCGCCCAGGCAGGCCCCGGCGCCCGCGCCGGCCGTGAAGGCCGCGACGCCGCGCGCGGAAGCCCGGCCAGCCGAGCCGGCTACGGTGGCCTCCGGCAGCAACGTCTTCCGCCACGAAGGGCGGGAAGTGCCAATCCTGTTCGCCCTGGAGGCACCACGCATCCTGCTGTTGCAGAACCTGCTCGACGGCACCGAATGCGACGCGCTGATTTCGCTGGCGCGCGACCGCCTGCAGCGCAGCCCGGTCGTGAATCCTGACACCGGTGACGAAAACCTGATCGACGCGCGCACCAGCATGGGGGCGATGTTCCAGGTGGGCGAGCACGCGCTGATTCAGCGCATCGAGGCGCGCATCGCCGCCATCTCGGGTTTGCCGGTCGAGCACGGCGAGGGCCTGCAGATCCTCAACTACAAGCCCGGCGGCGAATACCAGCCGCATTTCGACTTCTTCAACCCGCAGCGCCCCGGCGAAGCGCGCCAGCTCCGCGTGGGCGGGCAGCGCGTGGCCACGCTGGTGATCTACCTGAACAGCCCGCCGGCTGGCGGCGCCACGGCGTTTCCAAAGCTCGGCCTGGAAGTGGCCCCGGTCAAGGGCAACGCGGTGTTCTTCGGCTACCAGCAGCCGGACGGCAAGCTCGACGAGCGCACGCTGCACGCCGGCCTGCCGGTGGAGTCGGGCGAGAAGTGGATCGCCACCAAGTGGCTGCGCGAACACCCGTACCGCAGCAAAGCCTGACCGTCTGACAATCCGGTGCCGTACCGGCAGCTTTTGTGCCGACTGTACCGGTACTGTTCTGGTGAGTGTCCTTAGACTGAGCGCCTGTCCGTATTACTGGAGCGCCGTCATGGCTCTGACCCTTCCTTTCGAACTGGCCGCCAGCACTGGCGCGCTCCTGGCCTACAGCGCTTTCGTGCTGGTCTCGTCGATCACGCCCGGCCCCAACAACACGATGCTGCTCGCCTCGGGCGTCAACTTCGGGCTGCGGCGTACTGTGCCGCATCTGCTCGGCATCTGCATCGGCATGGTGGTCATGATGGTGATCGTGGGGCTGGGCCTGGGATCGGTCTTCACGGCGCTACCGTGGACGTGGGACGTGCTGCGCGTCTGCGCCACCGTATATCTGGTGTGGCTGGCCTGGAAGCTGGCCACGGCCGGTGGGCTACAAGATCGCGAGGTCACGCGGCCCATGACGTTCCTGCGGGCGGCGGCGTTCCAGTGGGTCAATCCGAAGGCATGGGTGATGGCCGTGGGCGCTTGCAGCGCCTACGTGCTGCATCCCAATTTGTGGGCCAATGCCGCACTGATGGCGGTGCTGTGCGGGGTGGTCAATCTGCCGAGCATCACCACGTGGGCGGTGTTCGGGGCGGCGTTGCGCCGCTGGCTGGCAAATCCGCGCGTGCTGCGCGTATTCAATGTGACGATGGCGCTGCTGCTGCTCGCCTCGTTGTGGCCGATCCTCGGCGCCCACCCGCACGGGGCGTAGCGCCGGGACGGCAGCGCGCTGGTCAGACCAGCGCGCGGATGGTGCCCAGGTTGCGCCAGTAGCCCTTCGCATCCATGCCGCAGCCAAAGACGTAGCGATCGGGCACGTTGAAACCGCAGAAGTCCGGGTGCATCGGCTTGATCTTGGTCAGCGTCTTTTCGCACAGCACGGCGGCGTGGAATTCCTTCGCGCCCATGTCCATGATGCGCTGGCGGATGGCCGCCATGGTCTCGCCTTCATCCAGGATGTCGTCGAGCACCAGCACCACGCGGTCCTTGACCGATTCGCGCGGCGCCACGCGCCACTGCATCTCGCCGCCAACGGTCTTGTTGTTGTAGCGCGACAGGTGGATGTAGTCGAATTCCAGCGGGAATTGCAGCTTGGGCAGCAGCATGCCCGTGAACACCACGGCGCCGCCCATCACGGACAGCACCAGCGGAAACGCATCGCCCATCTTGTCGGTAATCTCGCGGGCCATGCGGTCCAGCGAGTCCTGCACCTCCTCGGCGCTGACGATTTCCTCGGAGCTGGCCCAGAGTTCGCGGGCCTGTTCGGCGGTCATCATGATCTGTGTCCTGTTACTTGTCTTTTGCGGGAATCAGTCTGGCGGAGGCCGGCGGGTCAGCGGTTGAACAGACCCTTCATGCCGCCCTTCATGCCACCCATCTGGCGCATCATCTTCATCATGCCGCCGCCCTTGAGCTTCTTCATCATGCCTTGCATCTGGTCGAACTGGTTCAGCAGGCGGTTCACCTCCTGAACCGGCACGCCGGCGCCCGCCGCGATACGGCGCTTGCGGCTGGCCTTGATCAGCTCCGGCTTGGCGCGCTCGGCGGCCGTCATGCTGTTGATGATGCCTTCCATGCGGCGCACCTGCTTTTCGGCCTGATCCATGTTGGCGCCCTGCGCCTGCTGCGCGAACTGCGCCGGCAGCTTGTCCACCAGGCTGCCCAGGCCGCCCATCTTCTTCATCTGGCCGATCTGGGCCTTGAAGTCTTCCAGGTCGAAGCCGCCGGTCTTCTTGATCTTCTTGGCCAGTTTTTCGGCCGCGTCCATGTCCACGCCGCGCTGGGCTTCCTCCACCAGCGCGAGGATGTCGCCCATGCCCAGGATCCGCTGGGCCATGCGGTCGGCGTAGAACGGTTCCAGGCCGTCCAGCTTCTCGCCGACACCGACGAACTTGATCGGACGGCCCGTGATGTGGCGTACGGACAACGCGGCACCGCCGCGTGCATCACCGTCGAGCTTGGTCAGCACCACGCCGGTCAGCGGCAGGGCGTCGTTGAACGCCTTGGCGGTGTTCACGGCGTCCTGGCCCAGCATGGCGTCCACCACGAACAGCGTTTCGGCGGGCTTGAGCTCGGTGTGCAGCGTGGCGATTTCCTGCATCATCGCCTCGTCGATACCCAGCCGGCCGGCCGTGTCGACGATCAGCACGTCGTGATAGTGCTTGCGCGCCCAGTCCAGCGCCGCGCGGGCGATGTCCACCGGCTTCTGGTCGGGCTGCGACGGGAAGAAGTCGGCGCCCACCTGTTCGGACACGGTCTTGAGCTGGGCGATAGCGGCGGGACGGTACACGTCGCACGATACCGTCAGTACCTTCTTCTTGCGGTTTTCCTTGAGCCACTTGGCCAGCTTGCCCGAGGTGGTGGTCTTGCCTGCACCCTGCAGGCCGGCCATCAGGATCACGGCGGGCGGCTGGACGTTCAGGTTCAGTTCGTTGACCTTGGTGTCGGCCAGCGCTTCGTCGCCGCCGATGACGGCGGTCAGTTCGCGCTGCACCACGCCCACCAGGGCCTGGCCCGGGGTCAGGCTCGTGACCACGTCCTCGCCAAGCGCCTTTTCCTTGACGCGGGCGATGAAGTCGCGCACGACCGGCAGGGCCACGTCGGCTTCGAGCATGGCAAGGCGCACTTCGCGCAGCATCTCGGCAGTGTTGGCCTCGGTCAGTCGGGCCTCGCCGCGCATGGTCTTGACGACCCGCGCCAGGCGTTGTGTGAGGTTATCCAGCATGGCAGGAAAGGGGAGGAAGTTCGGCGTGAATGCGGGGCGCAGCCGGCTTTGCAGAAGGGCTGTGGCGGGAATCCATCGCCAGCGCCGCCCTTCATGGCACTAAGGTAAACTGCGCAAATGGCCATTGTACTGTATGCCTTGACGGCACTTCTCTATTGCGGCCTGGCCTTTCACGGCTGGGCGACGCGCAATCCGCAACTGGTTGCGGCCGGCGGGGCCACGGCCGGGCCCCCGGGACGCGCCGGCGGGGCGGCAACGGCCGTACTGATGCCGTCGCCCACGCCCAACGGCGGGCGTGCGGACGGCCAGCCCGCCTGGTGGCATGCGCTGGTGCTGGCCGCGCTGGTCAGTCACGGCGTGCTGTTGCACGAGACCATCTTCCCGGCGGACCACATGATGTTCGGCTTCGCCTTCGCGCTGTCGGCCATGCTCTGGCTGGGCGTGGGCATCTACTGGATCGAAAGCTTCTTCTTCTCGCTGGCCGGCCTGGGGCTGATCGTGTTTCCGGTGGCGATGCTGGCCAGCCTGATGCCGGTGGCATTTCCGGGGGCGCAGATCCTGGGCTACGCGGCGCGGCCGCTGTTCAAGCTGCATTTCGTGATCGCCAACGTGGCCTACGGGCTGTTCACGCTGGCGGCGTTCCACGCGTTCCTGATGCTGCTGGCCGAGCGTCGCCTGCACGGGTTCAACCGCCCGGCAGCCGGCGAGCCGGCGTCGGGGCAATGGCTGGGCCGCTGGCTCGATTTGCTGCCGCCGCTGCTGACGCTGGAAAAGCTGCTGTTCCGCCTGATCGCGGCGGGCTTCGTGCTGCTGACGCTGACCATCGTGTCCGGCTTCCTGTTCTCGGAGCAACTGTTCGCCCGCGCGTTCCGCGTGGACCACAAGACAGTGTTCGCGATCATTTCCTGGCTGATGTTCGGCGGCATCCTGATCGGCCGGCATTTCCGGGGCTGGCGCGGGCGCACGGCCTTGCGCTGGGTCATCGCATCGTTCGGCATCCTGCTGCTGGCCTATGTGGGCAGCCGTTTCGTGATCGAAGTGGTGCTGCACCGGATCACCTGACCGGCCATCCATTTCCCGCCTTCCGAACCAGGCCAACGTACTTCCGCTATCCCGATCCATGGCAAGAATCTTTCTCCTGCTGGCTGTCGTGCTGGGCATCCTCTGGTGGCTGCGCGCACGCGCCAGCGCCAGCGCGCAGGCCGATCTCGAACGGGCGCGGCGTAGCGCTTCGGCGCGCGCCTCCGAAGCGGCCGGCGCCCCCGAGGCGATGGTGCAATGCGCCCACTGCGGCGTGCACCTGCCGCGCGGCGACGCCATTGGCTGGCAGGGGCTGCACTACTGCCGGCGCAGCCATCTGCCGGACAGCGCGGGCGAGGGCGGCGCATGACGCGGCGGGCCTCGGTCTGGTCCACCGTGAGCGGCTGGCGCGTGCTGGTCGATCTCTGGCGCCAGCCCGAGCCGCCTGAATTCCACTGGCGCCTGCTGCGCTATTTCTGCTGGACGCGTACCGCGGTGGCACTGCTGCTGCTGGGCTACGCGTTGCTGCCGCTGGAGCGCGCCAGCAATGGCACCACCGTTGTCACGCTGGCGGCCACCGCGCGCACGGCCGCCGCCATTCCAGCGGTGGTGCCGTACCTGTGCATTGCCCTGGCGACCTTGCTGGGCACGCTGTGGCGGCGCCATTTCCATCTGCGCGTGCGCGTGCAGGTCGTGGTCGACCTGATCCTGCTGTCAGCCGTCTACCTGGTGCTGGGCCGTGGCGGCAATCACGGCGACGGGCTGGCGATGATCTTCCTGCTGCCCGCGCTGGAGGCCGGGGCGCTGACCAGCCTGCTGTTCGCGTTGTTCACCGCCGCCGTGTCGGCCATGCTGGTGATGGCCAATCCGTTCGTCCAGACCCTGCTGGTGCGCCAGGCCGATGCCAACCTGCTGGGCTCCGGCCTGTTCGGGCTGGTGTTCATGATCGCCGCGCTGGTGATGTACATGCTGGCCAATCGCCAGATCGCGCAGGAGCAACTGGCGCTGGCCCGCGAACAGGAACTGCGCCTGCAGCAGCTGGTGAACCGCCTGATGGTCAACGACATGCAGGACGGTGTGATGCTGGTGCGCGCCAACGGCGCGGTGGTGGCGGCCAATCCGGCGGCGTCCGTGCTGCTGGGCGTGCAGCCGCACGAACGCATCAGGCAGGGCCAGGTGCGCGCTGGCGAACGCGACAACGTGCTGTTCGACCTGCGCCGCATTCCGCGCCTGCAGCCGCTGATGGAAATGCTGCGCGACTGGATCCAGCGCAAGGACGACGTGCCGCGCATCCTGCAACTGCTGCCGCTCCCGTCGCGGCCCTCGGCGGGTCGTGCGCCGGTGTTGCACACGCGCTTGCGGCTGCGATTCGTGCTGCCCGGGCTGGCCGGCCTGCGCGCCACGCTGAACGGGGTGTCCACGCTGGGCGGCGACACCACGGGGTTGCACGACCTGTCGCCCGAAGGTGCCGCGCGGCTGCGGCTGGCCATTGCCCAGAACGAGGCCATGGCCTGGAGCCCCGAGGACGAGACGCTGCTGCGCAGCGAGATGCGCGACACGGTGCTGGTGCATATCGAAAGCTGGGAGCGCATTGCCGAGCAGGTGCAGCAGGAAAAGCTGGCGGCGATGGGGCGCCTGGTGGCCAGCGTGGCGCACCAGATCCGCAATCCGCTGGCGGCCATCAGCCAGGCCAACGAACTGCTTGCCGATTCCGGCGGCGGCGAGGGCACCATCGACGCCCGGCTGCTGCGCATCATCAGCGACAACGTGCGACGTCTGGATCAGGTGGTGTCCGATGTGCTGCAGTTGTCGCGCCGTCCCAAGACCGACCTGAGCGCGGTGGACCTGACCCACACGCTGCCGGAGATCATCGACCGCTGGCGGCTGGAGATGCGCTCGCGCGGGGGCGGCCGTGCCGACGTCAATGCCAATGCCATCCGCGTGGCGGTGGACCTGCAGGGCCCGGTGATCTTCGATGCTTCGCAACTGCAGCAGGTGCTGGGCAACCTGCTCGACAACGCCTGGCGCTACTGCAGCCGGCTGCCGGGTTCGATCCGCATGCTGGCGCATGCGCTGGACCAGCACCATGCCGAGCTGATCGTCTGGAACGACGGGGCCGAGGTCAATCGCGAGCAGCAGCGCGGCCTGTTCGAGCCGTTCTTCACCAGCAATCCGCAAGGCACCGGGCTGGGCCTGTTCATGGCGCGCGAGCTGTGCGGGGCCAACGATGCCCAGGTGCGTTACGGCGCCATCGTGCTCGACGCGTTGCTGGAACGCACCGGCATGCTGTCGGGCGGGGCTCGCGATACACTTCCGGCCAAGGCATTCGTGCTGACGATACGCATCCAGGCACCCGACATGGTCGATGCGGCCATCGCCGGCTAGAACGCATCGCATAACAAGAACCAACTCACCGCTCACCCTCATGCCAGCCAGACCTCCCGCCCCCGATCCGATTCTCGTCATCGACGACGAGGCTGACCTGCGCGAGCTGCTGGACATCTCCCTGCGCCGCATGGGGCATGACGTGGTGATGGCGGGGTCGCTGGCCGAAGCGCGGCTGCGTCTGGCCGAGCGCCGCTACAGCCTGGTGCTGACCGACATGCGCCTGGGCGACGGCTTGGGTATCGACATCGTGCGCCAGCTTTCCAGCTCGCCCGAACGCACCCCGGTGGCCGTGATCACCGCGTATGGCAGTGCCGACAACGCCGTGGACGCGCTCAAGGCGGGTGCCTTCGACTACATCGCCAAGCCGGTGTCGCTGGAACAGTTGCGCACGCTGATCCTGAACGCACTGGGCCGCCAGCACCGCGCCCCGGCCGATGACGGCAATGGGGGCAATGGCGGAGAGTCGTCGGAGCTGGCCGACCGCGCGGCGGCACTGCTGCCTGGCGTGTCGGCGGCCGTGGGCGAGGTGCGCCGGTCGCTGTCGCGCCTGGCGCGCAGCATGGCGCCGGTGGTGATCAGCGGCGAATCGGGCAGTGGCAAGGAGCGCGCCGCGCGTGCGATCCACGCCATCAGTGCCCGCTCGGCGCACCCGTTCGTGGCCGTGAACTGCGGCGCGATCCCCGAAACGCTGATGGAAGCCGAGTTCTTCGGCCACGTGAAGGGGGCGTTCACGGGCGCCGACGCCGAACGTGGCGGCTTTTTCCAGGCGGCCCACGGCGGCACGCTGTTGCTGGACGAGGTGGCAGACCTGCCGCTGGCCATGCAGGTCAAGCTGCTGCGCGCGCTGCAGGAACGCCGCGTGCGCAAGATCGGCGCCAGCAAGGAAGACAGCGTCGATGTGCGCGTGATGTGCGCCAGCCACAAGGACCTGGCGGCCATGGTGGCGGCCGGGTCGTTCCGGCAGGACTTGTACTACCGGCTCAACGTGCTGGAGTTGCGCATGCCCACGCTGCGCGAGCGCGTGGAAGACGTGCCCGTGCTGGCGCATGCCATCCTGGAACACCTGGCCACGCGTTATGGCGATGCCCATCCGAAGCGGCTGTCGCGCGCGGCGCTGGAGCGCCTGACCGCCTACCCGTTCCCGGGCAACGTGCGCGAGCTGGAGAACCTGCTCGAACGTGCCTACGCGTTTGCGGAAACCGACGAAATCGCGGTGGCCGATCTCGGGCCGCTCGAAGCCGGCATGGAACGCGCCAGCCTGCTGCAGCCCGGCATGCCCGCCGTGCCGCCGGGCTACGCGCCGGTGCCGGCACCGGCTGGCTACCACGCGTGGGGCAGCCCGGCGACCTGGCCGGCGATGGGTGGGGCGGGGGCAAGCATGCCCGACCTGCCGGTTGAACCGGAACCCTCGGAACCCGCAGGCCGGGCCGCCGAGCACGATCCGCTGGGCGCGGCGCTGGCCGGGCTTGCGTTGCCGATCGACCTGCCGGCCCGGCTCGAAGCCGTGGAGCGGGAACTGATCCTGCGCGCGCTGCGGCAGACCGGCTTCAACCGTACGGCCGCCGCGCCGCTGCTGGGGCTGAATTTCCGGCAGTTGCGCTACCGTATCCAGCAGCTTGGCATCCGCGACGAGCGCGATGGACGTGACGGGCGGGACAGTGCCGATGGCAGCGAGGACGGCGAGTCGCTGGCCGAAGGCGAGGGCCGCGATGGCTGACCCGGCGGCCGCCCACGACTTCGTGCCCGATGCCGATGGCTGGGTGCCCGCTGCGCGGCGCGTGCCGTCGCCGAACTTCGACGCGCGGCCGGACGGCGCGCCGCTTGACGTCGTGGTGATCCACAACATCAGCCTGCCGCCGGGCCAGTTCGGCACCGGCGATATCGAGGCGTTCTTCCAGAACCGGCTCGATGCCTCGCGCCATCCGTTCTTCGAGACCATCCGCGACGTGCGCGTGTCGGCGCACTTCCTGATTGCCCGCGACGGCGAGCTGGTGCAGTTCGTCGCCTGCACGCAGCGCGCCTGGCATGCCGGGCAGTCCGACTACTGCGGACGCCAGCGCTGCAACGATTTCTCCATCGGCATCGAGATCGAAGGCGCCGACGACCAGCCATTCACGCTGGCCCAGTACGACACCGCCGCAGCGCTGGTCACCGCGCTGCGCGCCGCGTATCCCATCGGCGGCGTCGCTGGACACAGCGACATCGCGCCCGGCCGCAAGACCGATCCGGGTCCGCATTTCGATTGGGACCGCTTCACGGCACTCGCCGGCCTGCCGGCGTCGCTGCTGCCCTACCGGGGGTCTCCGGACCAGGCGTAGGGATTTTCACGGATGTTGCGCGGACGCCGCACATTGCCCCCGTTCGATTGAAACGCCCCGAAGTGGCGCCGGCAAAACCTTGCTGCCCCAAGGGTGTCATCGTCCTGAAAAATTGCCGTGCAGTTACGTGTAAGTCGCCTCGTTTCGGCGCAATGGCGGCTACAATCGCGCCCCCAATGGTTGCAACCACGCCCCATCCTGGGTCACCTATCGATGATCCATTTCCATTAAAAAATTTTCGATTTTTTGTGCGCCACCGAACGTGACGCCGCCAAGCCTTGAGGCAGCGCGCTTTGCGGGAATGTGGCGCTGCCGCACTGGCGGCCTCAGCCCGGCCAGCGCGCTTGTCAAGACTGGTCATTGCGGCTCGTTTCACTATACTTAGCCCAGTTTTGAAACGGCACCACTAGATATAGTGGTTTCACCGGGGAGCCGGCCCACAGGTGCAGCGGGCGTCGTGGCGGTAAGCGGCGCCGGGTGCATATCAGCAGTGGGGCGGAGCAGTACCAAAAAGTCCCTAGCAAAAAGTGTCCATACGAGCAGTTGGGTTCGCATCCGGCCTGGCCGGAATCGAGTGTCTTCTGAGGCGCATTTTGCTAGGGACTTTGTTGTCTTCATAAAACACAGAAGAAGTATTCATCACAGGGTTAATACCGGAGTTACCTCATGCAAACGGCCCAAAACGAACAACAAACCACCGGCGTGACTGGCGCAACGGGCATTGCTGGCGCAGCAGCCGGCACGCAGAGCCCTGCCGCTGCAGGCGTTTCGTATCAGGACTACAAGCTGATCCGTCGCAACGGCTCCGTGGTGGCGTTCGAGCCGAACAAGATTGCCGTGGCCGTGACCAAGGCCTTCCTGGCCGTCAACGGTGGCCAGGGCGCAGCGTCCGCGCGTGTGCGCGAGCTGGTCGAGCAACTGACCCAACTGGTGGTGCGCGCGCTGGTGCGCAGCCGCCCGAACGGCGGCACGTTCCATATCGAGGACGTGCAGGATCACGTGGAACTGGCGCTGATGCGCTCGGGCGAACATGAGGTTGCCCGTGCCTACGTGCTGTACCGCGAGAAGCGCACGCAGGAGCGCGCCCAGGCAAACGCCCAGGCCGTGGCCCGCGTGCAGCAGTCCGGCGTGTCGGTCAACGTGACCGACAACGGCGCCGTGCGCGCGCTGGACCTGGTGGCCCTGCATGCACTGATCGACAACGCCTGCAGCGGTCTGGGCGACGCGGTCAGCGCCGAGCCGATCCTGAAGGAAACGCTGAAGAACCTGTACGACGGCGTGCCGATGTCGCAGGTCTACGACTCGGCCATCCTGGCCGCGCGTACGCTGATCGAGAAGGACCCGGCCTACAGCCAGGTAACCGCTCGTATCCTGCTGCACACGATCCGCAAGGAAATCCTGGGCGCCGAAGTGACCCAGACCGAAATGTCGACGAAGTACGCCGAGTACTTCCCGAAGTTCATCGCCCGCGGTATCGAAGCCGAACTGCTGGACGAAAAGCTGGCCACGTACGACCTGGCCCGCCTGGGCGCCGCGCTGGACGCATCGCGCGACTTCCAGTTCAACTACCTGGGCCTGCAGACGCTGTACGACCGCTACTTCCTGCATGTGGACGAAGTGCGCATCGAAATGCCGCAGGCGTTCTTCATGCGCGTGGCCATGGGCCTGGCGCTGGAAGAAGCTGACCGCGAAGCCCGCGCCATCGAGTTCTACCAGCTGCTGTCGTCGTTCGACTTCATGTCGTCCACGCCGACGCTGTTCAACTCGGGCACGCGCCGCTCGCAGCTGTCGTCGTGCTACCTGACCACGGTTTCCGATGACCTGGAAGGCATCTACGAAGCCCTGAAGGAAAACGCGCTGCTGTCGAAGTTTGCCGGCGGCCTGGGCAACGACTGGACCAACGTGCGCGCGCTGGGTTCGCACATCAAGGGCACCAACGGCAAGAGCCAGGGTGTGGTGCCGTTCCTGAAGGTGGTGAACGACACGGCCGTGGCCGTGAACCAGGGCGGCAAGCGCAAGGGCGCGGTGTGCGCGTACCTGGAGACGTGGCACCTGGACATCGAGGAATTCCTGGAGCTGCGCAAGAACACCGGCGACGACCGTCGCCGCACGCACGACATGAACACGGCCAACTGGATTCCGGACCTGTTCATGAAGCGCGTGATGGAAGCCGGCGAATGGACGCTGTTCTCGCCGGCCACCTGCCCGGACCTGCACGACAAGGTGGGCAAGGCCTTCGAGACCGCCTACCTGGGCTACGAAGCCAAGGCCGCCAACGGCGAGCTGAAGCTGTTCAAGAAGGTGCCGGCGCTGCAACTGTGGCGCAAGATGCTGGGCATGCTGTTCGAAACCGGCCATCCGTGGATCACGTTCAAGGACCCGTGCAACATCCGCAGCCCGCAGCAGCACGTGGGCGTGGTGCATAGCTCGAACCTGTGCACGGAAATCACGCTGAACACGAACGAAAGCGAAATCGCCGTGTGCAACCTGGGTTCGGTGAACCTGGTGGCCCACCTGAAACAGCAGGCCGACGGCACGCACGTGCTGGACCACGCCAAGCTGCAGAAGACGATCCGCACCGCGATGCGCATGCTCGACAACGTGATCGACATCAACTACTACGCGGTGGAGAAGGCGCGCAATTCGAACCTGCGTCACCGTCCGGTGGGCATGGGCATCATGGGCTTCCAGGACTGCCTGCACGTGCTGCGTACCCCGTACGCCAGCGACGCCGCGGTGAAGTTCGCCGATACGTCGATGGAAGCGGTGTGCTACTACGCCTACCACGCGTCGACCGAGCTGGCTGAAGAGCGCGGCCGCTACAGCACGTATGAAGGTTCGCTGTGGGACCGTGGCATCCTGCCGCAGGACTCGCTGAAGCTGCTCGCCGAAGAGCGCGGTGGCTACCTGGAAGTGGATTCGTCGTCGACGATGGACTGGGATTCGCTGCGTGGACGTATCAAGCAGCACGGCATGCGCAATTCGAACTGCATCGCGATCGCTCCGACCGCGACCATTTCGAACATCATCGGCGTGTCCGCCTGCATCGAGCCGACGTTCCAGAACCTGTACGTGAAGTCGAACCTGTCGGGCGAATTCACGGTGGTGAACGACTACCTGGTACGCGACCTGAAGGACCGCGGCCTGTGGGACGAGGTGATGGTTGCCGACCTGAAGTACTTCGATGGTTCGCTGGCCCGCATCGACCGCATCCCGCACGACCTGCGCGACATCTACGCCACAGCGTTCGAAGTGGAACCGACGTGGCTGGTGGAAGCCGCCAGCCGCCGCCAGAAGTGGATCGACCAGGCGCAATCGCTGAACATCTACATGGCCGGCGCCTCGGGCAAGAAG
The DNA here is from genome assembly GCF_022179805.1 of Cupriavidus pauculus. Taxonomy (GTDB): domain Bacteria; phylum Pseudomonadota; class Gammaproteobacteria; order Burkholderiales; family Burkholderiaceae; genus Cupriavidus; species Cupriavidus pauculus_E. Next base: position 84,205 of record NZ_BPUO01000013.1, read on the forward strand.
CTGGACGACACGTACAAGCTGGCCTGGCTGCGCGGCCTGAAGACGACGTACTACCTGCGCACGATCGCCGCCACCCACGTGGAGAAGTCCACGGTGTCGCGCGGTTCGCTGAATGCGGTGTCGTCGGGTGCCGACGGCCAGTCGGGCATCGACGCGGCCGCTGCATCGGCCCCGGCCATGCCGGAAGCCGAAGGCGCGGTTTGCACGATGCGTCCGGGTGACCCCGGTTTCGACGAGTGCGAAGCCTGCCAGTAACTGATTGAATCACCCCTGGTCTGCTCCCCTCTCCCGCTCAGGCGGGAGAGGGGCCGGGGGAGAGGGCAGGGCGCACGCGCTGAAGTGCAACCGCCGAGCCGCCCCTAAACGAATTTCCGGAGAACACAACATGCTGAGCTGGGACGACGACGTTCAAGCCACGCCGCAAGCTGCACCGCAGCCTGCCCTGCAACCCGCCGCGTCGGCCTCCACGGTCGACCAGCAAGGCGTACTGCCGCCGTCCGCCACGGCACCGTCGGGCATCCTCGGCAACAATCCGAACGCCGCCGCCGCGCAAAGCACCCGCCGCGTGAACGCCGCCGACAAGCGCGTGATCAACGGCGCCACCGACGTGAACCAGCTGGTGCCGTTCAAGTACAAGTGGGCGTGGGAAAAGTACCTGGCCGGTTGCGCCAACCACTGGATGCCGCAGGAAATCAACATGTCGCGTGACATCGCCCTGTGGAAGGACCCGAACGGTCTGACCGAGGACGAGCGCCGCGTCATCAAGCGCAACCTGGGCTTCTTCGTGACGGCCGACTCGCTGGCCGCCAACAACATCGTGCTGGGCACCTACCGCCAGATCACGGCGCCGGAATGCCGCCAGTACCTGCTGCGCCAGGCGTTTGAAGAGGCTATTCACACGCACGCCTATCAGTACATCGTGGAATCGCTCGGCCTGGATGAAGCCGAGATCTTCAACGCGTACCACGAAGTGCAGTCGATCCGTGACAAGGACGAGTTCCTGATCCCGTTCATCGACACGCTGACCGATCCGTCGTTCAAGACCGGCACGCCGGAAAACGACCAGAAGCTGCTGAAGAGCCTGATCGTCTTCGCCTGCATCATGGAAGGCCTGTTCTTCTACGTGGGCTTCACGCAGATCCTGGCGATGGGCCGCCAGAACAAGATGACCGGTGCCGCCGAGCAGTACCAGTACATCCTGCGCGACGAATCGCTGCACTGCAATTTCGGCATCGACCTGATCAACCAGATCAAGCTCGAGAATCCGCACCTGTGGACGCCGGAATTCAAGGCCGAGATCACCGATCTGTTCAAGAAGGCCGTGGACCTGGAATACCGCTACGCCGAAGACACCATGCCGCGCGGCGTGCTGGGTCTGAACGCGCCGATGTTCAAGGGCTACCTGCGCTACATCTGCAACCGCCGCTGCCAGCAGATCGGCCTGGAGCAGCTGTTCCCGAACGAGGAAAACCCGTTCCCGTGGATGAGCGAGATGATCGACCTGAAGAAGGAACGCAACTTCTTCGAAACGCGTGTGATCGAGTACCAGACCGGCGGCGCGCTGTCGTGGGACTGATCTGACTGACGAGAAACCAGTCAACTACCGGTTGAAGGGTCGGCTGCAGCATCAATACGAAGCAAACAAGTCCAGCAGCCAGGACGGGTGAGGAACGGCCATCGGGTGAGAGCCCGATGGCCGTTGTTCTTTTGGGGCGGGATATGGTGAATGCGGCCTTTTTTGTCGAGGCCGAGACTATGCGATCGCACGGTTTTTGGTCGAAAGCGGCTGATTTTGATGCTAAACCGTGCGATCGACGAGTTTCGCCCCAACGCCTCCCAACCCCAACCTCAATCCGCCGTCGCCCCCGACCGTTTCACCACGGTCGACCACTTCCTGATTTCGCTGTCGACGAACTTCGCGGTATCGGCGGGCGACATGGGCATCGGCTCTGATCCCCGGTCGGTGATGAACTTGTTCAGTTCGGGCGATTGCAGGGCCTTCACCGTTTCCGTGTTGAGTTGGTTGACGATGGCCGCGGGCGTGGCCGCCGGCACCATCATCACGGCCCAGCCGAGCGCTTCGAAGCCAGCCACGCCTTGCTCTCGGACCGTGGGTACCGAGGGCAGCTGGGGCACGCGCTTGGCCGTGGTCACTGCCAGCGGTATCGCCTTGTTGGTCTGGATCAGCGGCATGGCGGCGGTCACCGAGTCCACCATCAGCGGAATCTGGTTGCCCAGGAAGTCGGCCTGGGCCGGGCCGCTGCCCTTGTAGGGAATATGGACGATGAAGGTGCCGGTCTGCGCCTTGAGCATCTCGGCCGACAGGTGCTGGGTGCCGCCGATACCGGCACTGGCGTAGCTGTACTTGCCCGGCGCGGCCTTGGCCTTGGCAATCAGGTCGCGCAGCGACGTGAAGCCCGACTGCGGCGTGGCCAGGAACACCAGCGGCACCGAAAACACGCCGGACACCGGCGCGAAGTCCTGGCGCGGATCGTAGTTCAGCTTCTTGTAGAGTGTCTGGTTGATGGCCATCGCGCTGCCGGCCATCACGATCGTGTAGCCGTCGGCCGGGGCCTTGGCGGCCACTTCCATGCCGATGTTGCCGCCCGCACCGGCGCGATTCTCCACCACGATCGACTGGCCTAGCTGTTTGCCGAGTTTCTCGGCCAACGCGCGCGCAAAGATGTCGGTGGCCTGTCCGGGCGGAAACGGCACGATCAGCTTGATGGGGCGTTCGGGCCAGGCGGCTTGGGCGGTGCTGGCGGCGGCCAGCAGCAGGGCGGCCAGCGTCAGGCTGGCGTGGGGGCGCAACGACTTCAAGGGAATGTCTCCTCAACTGTGGGTGAAACGGCAGTGACGTCTTTGTCCGTGGCGTCCTTGACCGCTCTTGATGCGATTCTACGCGTGCTTCGCTTTCAGAATCGGCTCAAAGACGCTAGGCAATTGGCCGCATACGATCGTTTGCGATCCCAACCAAGGAGAACGTCACGATGCGAGCCGTTGTATTGCAACACCTGGGCGAAGTCCCGCGTTTCAGCCAATTCCATGACCCCGAGCCGCGCGAAGGGGAGACCCTGGTGCGCGCCAGTGCCGCGCTGGTGCGAGCCTCCGACGTGGCCATCGCACGCGGGCAGCACCCGCGTATGCCGCTGGAACTGCCCTATATCTGTGGGCGCGACGGGGTGGGCTATCTGGCTGGTGGCCAGCGCGTGTACTTCCACGCGGGCCGCAGCCCGTTTGGCGCCATGGCCGAGTTCGTGCCGGCAGAGTGGGTGGTGCCGGTGCCGGACGAGGTGGATTCGGTGGACGCCGCTGCGCTGGTGGGCCCCGCGTTGAAGGTATGGCTGCCGCTGGCCGTGCGCGCGGACTTGGCTCCTGGTGAGACGGTTCTGATCCTGGGGGCATCCGGCATGCTGGGCCGGCTTGCGATACAGGCTGCGCGCCTGCAGGGTGCCGGGCGGGTGATCGTGGCGGGGCATCGCATCGACCTGCTGACGATGCCGGGCGCCGATGCGCAGATCGATCTGGGCCAGGCACCGAGCCTGCTGCAACATGCGTTTGCCACCCATGCCGCCGACGGCATCGACGTGGTGCTGGACTTTGTCTGGGGCGAGACGCTGGAGCTGCTGCTATCTGCGCTGGTTCAGGCGGGCAGCATGCCGACGCTGCCGGGGCATCACGGCACCCGCGTGGTGTGCGTGGCCGATCGCCGGACGGGGAGCCTCATGATGGCGCCCACGGCCATGCGCGATTCCAACGCCATGCTGATGGGATGTGGGCCAGCCAGTCATCCTCCACCGGAAGACCTGAGGTTCCTGGTGGAGGATGTTCTCGGTTGCATGCGTGCCGACTACCTGTCGGTCGAACCGGCCGAGGCGATGCCGGCCGCCGAGGTGGCCGACGTATGGCGCCTGGCTGGCGAGTCCGAGCGCCGCGTGGTGCTGACGCTCGACTAACGGCAAAGGCCGCGGGGAGGCGGCTGGTGGATCAGGCGGCCTTGCGCTGCTCGACCGGTGCGGTGCCTTCGGCCTTGCGTTCGCCGCCAAGCGCGTCGGTCAGGTCCGCCAGCATGCCCGCCAGTTCGCCAGCCATCATCGCGAAGTCGGCGTCGAAGCGCTCGTTCTCGTCGTGGAGCGTGCCATCGGCCTGTTCCTTGATGACATCGAGCGGGTTCACGCGCTTGACGGCCAGCGCATCGGTCAGCACGAACGACACGCGGTCGTTCCAGGTCATGGCCAGCCGCGTGCAGCGCTTGCCGGCCTCGATGTGGCGGCGCAGGTCCTCGGCGTCGAGCGGATGGCGCACATAGCGCACGGTGGCCTTGCTCTCGCTGCTGCTCTGGAGTTCGATTTCCTGGTCGACCGTGAAGCCGGCCGGCGCGGTTTCGGTGGCCAGCCATTCGGTCATGGCGGCTACCGGCGACAGGTTGACCTGCAGGCCCACCACTGGCAGCGGATCGATGGCCTTGAACAGCATGCCGCGCACTTCGTCAGCCTTGGCGGTGCCGGCGGCATCGATGGCCAGCCAGCCGTTGACCGGGTCGATCCAGACGCGGGTGTCGCGGCGGATGCTGAACGCGCGCGGCAGCAGTTCCTCGGTCACCTGTTCCTTGAGCTCCTTGAGCTGCTTGCGGCCCGGCTTGAAGCCTTGCTGTTCTTCGATTTCGGCGGCGCGCGCCTTGGTCACCTGGTTGACCACGGTGGCGGGCAGCAGTTTCTTTTCGGTGCGCAGCACCAGCAGCATCTGGCGATTGACGCAGTGCACGAGCTGGTCGTTGTCGCGGGGCGATGCCCAGCCCTGGGTTTGCATTTCAAGGCTGGTGCCCGGGTAGAACGCATGCTTGGCCAGGCAGGCCTCGACATCTTCTGCACTCAGCGTCCACGGGGCGGAGAAACGGTGAACCTGGAGATTCTTGAACCACATGAAAATTCGGCCTCGCGTACGGGTTGGAAAATTGGCAAGGGTCGAATTCTAACGGCTCGGCGACGGCACGCGCCGAAGAAAAAAGTAAGCGCCCATGGCGCGGAACGAATGGTTCCACGCCATGGGCGCCATATGGCAGGGCCGGCAAGCCGCCGGCCCGCGTATCAGATGTCGAGCTTCGAGATCTTGGTGCCTTCCAGGCTCAGGCCGGCCATGACGCCCGCATTGGTCATGGCAAAGCCAATGATCGGTTGCTGGGCGGTATTGGTGTCGATCTGGCCATTCGCGCCGATCGTGGCCAGTGCCACCGTGGCGTCGGCACCGACTTGCCAGCCGCTGCTGCGCACAAACTTGTCGTAGGCATCCTGTGTCATGAACATCAGGATGAATGCCTTGGACTGCGCACCGATCTGCCAGCCGATCGAGCCGGAAATGGCGCGGTAGTAGCCGCGATTGGCGCCGCCGGATCGCAACACGCCGTCGCCGTACTCGCCCCCGACGATAAAGCCGGCCGAGAGCAGTTTCGGGAAGATCAGGATGCCCTTGGCCTTGGCGCCGAGGTCGCGCGCACCATTGGCTGTTGCATACAGCCGGCTCAGGGTATCGGTGGCACCCGTATCGATTTCGCGACGCTTCGAGGCGGCGTCGCCCGAGTCTTTGGGCCCGGTGAAGCTGCAACCTGTGAGCGACAGCGCGCCAACGGAAAGACCGGTGAGGCCGACAAGCCCAGCGCTGCCGGCGGACAGGAAGGTTCGACGTTTCATTATTTCCTCCAGGAGGGGTTCATGTGTTGCAACCGCCTCTACAGCATAGGCGGGCAAGGCACATCCGCAAATGCGATTTTGTCTGACAAGGAGGGGAGGGGACTCTGACATGACATCGACATACTTTCTTGCAAATCGCGGGAACTTCACCCGGAACCCGCGTTTATCCTCTGGGTCTGTCGTGCATGTACAAGTCAACCGCTCCCAACTCCATGTCCATCGGTCACACCGCTTCCCACACGTCGAACGAGAATGCTGCGTCGCAGCGTACCCGCCCCTGGATGCGCGCCGGCGCGCTCGCCACGCCGCTCGCGGCACTGCTGCTCGGTGCCTGCGCATCCCAGCCGTCCACGGAAACTCCGGAAGCCCGCCAGGAAGTGGCGCAGATGAACGCCGGCTGGCAGGCCGAGCGTGCCAAGTACATGGATTGCGTGCAGGACAAGGCCGGCGATGGCGCCAAGGGCAAGGGCACGTCGAAGGAAGTGGCCTCCGGGGCCATCGACGCATGCAAAGACCAGTTGAAGGTCATGCACGATGCCTTCCAGTCTTACCTCTCCGCGCAGATGAGCAGCGCGCACGGCCAGACCAGCGCGCGCCAGGCCGCTGACCGGGTCACGACCGACACGCGCGAGAAGGCGCGCACGTACCTGACGCGCTATGTCGAAGTGGAGCGCTACAAGGCCGGCCAGCGCTGAGCGCGCTGAACCCTGAAATCTAGAGCATCGCCAGCGGCTGCGCGTGACGCGGTGGCGGGAACAGCTTGTCCAGTTCGGCGAGCTGTTCCGGCGAGAGCACGATATCCAGCGCGCCGAAGTTCTCGCGCAATCGGTCGCGGTTGCCGGTCTTCGGAATCGGGATCACATCGTCGGACGCCAGCAGCCAGGCCAGCGCGGCCTGCGCCGGAGTCATGCTGTATTGCGCTGCAAAACGCTGCAGTCCGGCATTGCGCAGCAGGCGCGCCTGTTCAATTGGCGAATAGGCCATCACCGGCACGTTGCGTTCGCGCAGCCAAGGCAGCAGGTCGAACTCGATGCCGCGCCGGCTCAGGTTGTAGAGCAACTGGTTCACCGTTACCGCGTCGCCGCCCGGCGCCTCCCAGAATTCCTCCATATCCGCCAGGTCAAGATTGCTGACGCCGAAATGGCGGATCTTGCCGGCTGCCTGCAGCGCCTGGAACGCCTCCAGCGTTTCGTCAAACGGCACATCGCCGCGCCAATGCAGCAGATACAAGTCCAGCCGGTCGGTGCCCAGCCGGCGCAGACTGCGCTCGCACGCGGCCACCGTGCCCTTGCGGCTGGCATTGTGGGGATACACCTTGCTGACCAGGAACGCCTGGTCGCGGCGGCCAGCCAGTGCCTCGCCGATCAGCGATTCAGACAGCCCTTCGCCATACATCTCCGCCGTATCGACCAGTCGCAGCCCCAGGTCCAGGCCCATTTGCAGCGTGGCGATTTCCTCCGCGCGGGTTGCGCGGTGATCGCCGACATTCCAGGTGCCCATGCCCAGCGCGGGAACGCGCTCGCCGCCGGGCAGCGTGACTTGCTTCATTTGCGATGCCTCCGGTATCGGGAAACTTGCCCTCCACACTAGTGAACATCGCGACGCGGCACAAGCACGCCGCCCGCACGGCACTTTTAACCCTGGGGCAGGAATCGGGCGCTTCAACGGTGCTGGTGCCGGAATTCCTGCGTCTTGCCGCCGTAGCCATAGGCGGCGGCGCGGGCGTCGATCACGTAGATATAGGACACCGGGTTGACGTCGCCAATCAGCTCGGACAGCGCTTCGAACGACTGGCGCAGGTACTCGGCCTTCTCCGCCTTGGTGTTGGTCTCGTCGGTCACGCTGATATCGAGCTGGAACGCGTTGCGGCCCTTGTCATATTCGGACAGCGGCTTGCCGCCGATGAACCATTGTTCGCGCGGGATGTACGTCACGGTGGTGGCGATCACGGGGGCTTCCTTGCCCAGTACGCGCTGGGTCAGTTCACCCACCACCGCCACGGCGCGGCGCGTCAGTTCGGTGTCGGGATGACCGGAAATCTGCAGGGATACGTGGGGCATGATTGACTCCTTTGGGTTGGGTTTCTTACTTTGCGGTGCGCTGTAGTGCGCGCTGCGGTGATGTCATAGTAGGTACGGACTTGATATCGGAAAAGCGGGAATATACGATGCTATCTATCGTATTGGCCGAAGTGTGAAATCATGCGTGGATTCGAAACAGACCAGCTCCGGACCTTTGTGGCCGTGGCCGAAAGCGGCAGCCTGTCGGCGGCGGCGCCACGGCTGTTCCTGTCGCAATCGTCGGTCAGCGAGCAGTTGAAGAAGCTGGAGGAACGTGCGGGCGTGCCGCTGCTGACGCGCGGCAAGAAGGGCGCAGCGACGACGCCTGCCGGCGCTCGATTGCTCGACTATGCGCGGCGCATCCTGCTGCTGAACGAGCAGGCCATGGCGGAATTACGAGGGCAGACGCTCGATGGCGAGTTGCGGCTGGCGGTGACCGACTATTTCAGGCCGGGAGAGATTGCTGGCATGCTGCGTCGGCTGCGCGACCGTTACCCCTACTTGAAGCTGCACGTCACGGTAATGAAGAGCGCCGCGATCGAGGCCGCGTCGGATCTGGATGCTTTCGACATCGGCCTGAGCATGCGTCTGGTGGGCGCACGTGGCGCCGAGAAAGCGGTTGCGGCAACGCGCGGTGGCACGGTGCTGCGGCGCGAGGCGCTGGCCTGGGTGGCGGCACCGGAAATTTTCGAAATGCCGCAGTCGACGTTGCCGCTCGTGCTGCTGCCCGATACCTGTTCGATGCATCAGTTCGTGGTGCAGCTGCTGATGCGCCGCCGGCGCGAATTCGAGATCGCGCATTCGGCGTCCGGCGTGGCTGGCCTGCATCTGGCGCTGGCGGCGGGGCTCGGGGTGTCCTGCCTCAATGCGTCGGCTATCGGCCCGGGCGTGGTGCCGCTGGACGCGGCGGGCGTGGCGGGATGGAAGCTGCCCGCGCTGCCTTCGGCGGAGTTCTATCTATTAGGTGCGCGGCGCGGCGAAAGCGAATTCATCGGCCAGGCCAGGCAGGCGCTGGCGGAGCAGTTTGGCTGAGCGGGTCAGGTCTCGCTCCATTGCCGCAGCAGGTTGTGATAGCAGCCCACCAGGCTGCGCCGCGCGCGCTCGTCGGCGTTGGTCTGGTTCAACGTCTGGATGGCGTTGTCCATGTCGAAGAGCAGGGTGCGCTGGCCGTCGTCGCGAATCAGGCTCTGGATCCAGAAGAAGCTGGCCACCCGGGTGCCGCGCGTGATGGGCGTCACCTGGTGCAGGCTCGTGGCGGGATAGATCACCATGTCGCCGGCCGCCAGTTTTACAGAATGCACGCCGTAGGTATCTTCCACCTGCAGCTCGCCGCCGTCGTAGCTGGCCGGATCGGACAGGAACAGCGTGGCGGAGATGTCGGTGCGCAGCTTGCGCCCATTGTGCGGATGGATGCGCACACCGCCATCGACGTGCGCGCCGAACGTCATGCCCTCGCTGTAGCGGTTGAACATTGGCGGATAAACGATGTTCGGCAGCGCTGCACTAATAAATAGAGGATGGCGCTCCAGCGCCGCCAGGATCAGGTGCTGGCATTGCGCCGCCACTTCCGATCTTTCGTCGATCTGCTGGTTGAACTTCACCGGCGCACCCGAGTAGCCGGCCGACACGCGGCCGTCGACCCAGGCGTCGCCCGCATGTTCGAGCTGGCCCAGCACCATGGCAAGCTGCTCGGCGTTAAGAACTTTCGGAATGCGCACCAGCATGAATGGAGTCCGGTTGGGGCCGGGCGCCGTCAGGGCAAATGCCCTGCGAGCGGCCCCGGCGGCGCTTACATGCGATAGGTGAACGACAGCATGGCGGTGCGGCCCGTACCTGGCACCGACCGGCCGCCGTCCGACTGGATCAGCGCATCGTAATACTTCTTGTCGAAGATGTTGAACAGATTCAGCCGCACATCGTACTTGGGCTGGTGGTACGCGATCATGCCGTCCCAGCGCACGAACCCGCCCACCTGGACCGTGTTGGTGTTGTTGGCGTAGCGCTGCGACATATAGAACGCGCCGCCGCCCACTTCCCAGCTCGGCAGGATGGAGTAGCTGGTCCAGGCCGTGGCGGTGTGCTTCGGGGTGTTGGTCGGCACCTTGCCCTGGGTGCCGGCGGCGATGCCGTCCTTGATCTCCGCATCGAGGTAGGTGTACCCCGCGAATACCTGCCACTTCGGCGTGATCCGGCCGGTCACGCCGGCGCGGAAGCCATCCACCTGGATCTTGCCGGTCAGCGCGTACGTGGTGGCGTCGATCTGGCTGCGCGCGTTGTCCTTGGTGATGCGGAAGATGGCCGACGTCAGCGACAGGTTGCCGCTCATCAGATCCCACTTGCCGCCCGCCTCGTAGGCCTTGTTCTTCTCGGGGTCCAGCGACTGCTGGCCCACCGTGCCGACAAGCTGCTCCAGCGACGGGTTGAACGACGTGCCGTACGAAACGTAGTACGACTGCTGTTCGGTCGGCTGCCAGATGCCACCCAGCCGCACGCTGGTGAAGTGGGTATTCTGGTCGGCGTTGGCCAGTGCCGTATTGCCGGCTGTGTTGCCTGAATTGATCGAATTGCTGATGCTGGCGATGTACTTGTCGTAGCGCACACCGGCCACGGCTTTCCACTGCTTGGTGAATTCGATCGAGTCGTTGGCGTACACCGCCACCGTGTTGGCCGAGCCGCCCTGCAGGTTGCCGGTGCGGGTGGCCACGCTGCCCGGCGAGTCCTGGTACGGCGGGTCGATGACGGGCGTGCACGCCACGTAGCCAGAGGTGCCCGTGGCCGGGTTCAGTGCCGTGCTGCCACAGCTGCCGTTGCGGTAGTAGTTCTGGTTGTTGTAGCCGTCGTGGCCAAGCTCCAGGCCCGTCAGCAGCGTGTGTTTCACCGAGCCGGTATCGAACTTCGCGGTCAGCTCGGTCTGGTTGAAGATCGAGTAGTCGCGAATGCTACGGTCATGGCTTTGCTGGCGCACGTAGAGCTGCGACAGCGGCAGGTTGGTGGTGGTCAGTGCGGTAAAGGCGCCCGCCGCATTGATCGATCCCACGGCGTTCGGCGCCGTCTCTCGCGCATTGGTTTCCACATAGTTGAACGCCGTGTAGTTGCGCAGCCGCAGGTTGGGCGAAAACTTGTGGTCGATGCCGCCGTTGAGCGACATGATGTTCTGGCGCGTGTGGTCATTGTTGAAGCCATAGAACGTGTTGCGGTCGACCTTCACCGGATGGCCGTTGATGGCGGGCAGGCCGTAGTCGGGCATGTCCTCGTTGTGCTGCAGCAACGCCGACAGGGTGATCTCCGTCGAAGTACCGATGCCGAAACGCCACGACGGCGCGATGCCGAAATCCTGCACGGACATCTCGTCGCGCGTGCTGGGCTTGCCGTCCTGGGCCATGGCCGAGATGCGGAACGCCGAGGTGTCGCCGGTGGGCGTGTTCACATCGGCCGTGGCGCGCACGAGGCCATTCGTCGTGACCGATCCCGATACTTCCGTGGCGGCCTGCAGCTTGGGCTTCTTGGTCACCTGGTTGATCACGCCGCCCGTGGAGCCGCGTCCGAACAGCATCGACGATGGCCCCATCAGCACTTCCACCTGGTCCAGCGCGAAGGTGTCGCGGTAGTACTGGCCGCGATCGCGGAAACCGTCCAGGTAGATGTCGGTGCGCGCGGAGAAGCCGTTCAGGTTGATGTTGTTACCGATCTGGCCGCCTTCGGCGCCGCCGATGGTGATGCCCGGCACGTTGCGCAGCGCATCGGCCAGCGAGCTTGCGCCTTGCGAATCCATCAATGCCCGGTTCACGATCGTGACCGACTGCGGTACGTCGCGCAGGTCTTCCGGCAGCTTCGACAACTGGCTGCCCGTGGGATTGAAATCATCGCGGGCGGACGATCCTCGGACGGTCACCTCGCGCAGCGTCTGCGGCACGGATTCGGCGGCATTGGAGGCGGCTGGCGCGGGCGCGGCCGGCACCGGCTGCGTGGGTTGGACGGCGGACTGCGCGAAGGCGGCAGGCGCGGCAAACAGTGCCACCAGTGCGGTGGCCACGGGGGTGCGGCGGAGCATTGTCAGTTCCAGTGCGCCCCGTACTGCCGGGCCCTTTACCGGCGTCACGACCGGGGCTCATGTTCGGGCGAACGGGAATATAAATACGAACCATTCGCGTTGCAATGCGCGTTGCGCGCCGCTCACAGACAAGATGTAGAGACCGAGCTTGTCTGATCGTCATGACATCCTTGGTGCGGACTGACGATTCGCCGGGCAGTATCGTGCACTTTGTATGCTGCCCGAGACGCTTTCGATAAAGAGTGGACAACAACAAAACGGCCCGCATGTAGCGGGCCGCTTGCAGACATATGACCACCCGAACGGGTGATCTCATCCAAAATATTTTTCTTCTCCCGCGTCAGTCGGCGGTCATGTGGGCATTTTTTGCAATGCGGCCCAGGCGTTCGCGCTCCGACTTGATGAACGCCACGAAGCTTTCCACCGAACCGCCGGCGGGTTCGATGCCGTTCTGGATCAGGCGCTCGCGAATCTCCGCGTTCTGCATGCCGGCGGTCAGTTCGGCGTTCAGCTTCTTGATGATCGCGGGATCGGTGCCCTTGGGCGCGAAGATGCCGGCCCAATGGCCGATGCGCACTTCAGGCAGGCCCTGTTCGGCGGTGGTGGGGATGTTCGGTGCCGCGGGCATGTGCTTGTCCCACGTCGCGCCCAGTGCCTTGAGCTTGCCTGCCTTGATCTGCGGCAGCACCACGATCGATGCCTCGGACGTGGCCGCCACCTGGTTGCCGATCACGGCCGTGATGCTCTCCGATCCGCTCTTGTACGGCACGACGGTCAGCGAGGCACCTTTTTCCTTGAGCATCTCCTCGACGAAGTGGGGCGTGCTGCCGCTGCCCGCGGTGGCAAACGGCACGCCACCCTGCTTCTTCGAGTACTCGATCAGCTCCTTCACGTTGTTCACGGGCAGCGACGGCGACGCCACGATGACCGACGGGCTCATCGCGATCAGGCCGACGGGCACGAGGTCGTCGGGCTGGTACGGCATCTTCGTGCGGATCAGGCTGTTGGTGACGGTACCCACGGCACCCACCAGGAACGTGTAGCCATCGGGCTTGCTCTTGGCCACGTAGTCGGCGCCCACGATGCCACCGGCACCGGGCCGGTTCTCGATCACCACGGGCTGGCCGATCCGCTTGCTGACGGCGTCGGCACCGGCACGCGCCACCAGGTCATTGGCGCCGCCGGCCGTGAACGGTACGACGAACTTGATCACGTGGTTGGGCCATGCGTCGGCGGCGTGCGCCGTGGTGGCGATCAGCGATGTGGCGGCCAGTGCCAGGGCCAGCGTGCGACCACGAAAGGGGATAGGCATGGTTCGTCTCCGGTAGTTGTTTTGAAGAGGATCGGGAATCCGATCTTACCGAAGGAAGCTGTCAGTTGCCTGTAGGGGGGGCGCGCCGGCGGCCCCCGACCACGTCACTGCTGGCGCACCCAGGTTTGTGTCCGGCCGATCAGGCTGATGCCGATGAAGCCGCGCACATTGAGCTTCTTGCCGTCGTCGGCCATCGACATCTTGCACTTGTAGAGCTTGCCGGTCTCGGGGTCCAGGATCTCGCCACCGGTCCATTCGTTGTCGGCCGTCTTGCGCAATCCAGTGAGCAGCGTCATGCCGATGATGGGCTGGTCCTTGCGCGAATCGGTGCACTTGTCACACACCTTGGGCGCGCCTTCGGTGGGCACCAGGCTCTTCACGAGCTTGCCGCTGTACACACCGTCCTTCTCGGCGATCTCGATCACGCCGCGCGGCTTGCCGGTGGAGTCGTCGATCGTGTGCCAGGTGCCGGCCGGGGTGGACTGCGCCAGTGCCAGGGTGCTGGCAGCGAAAGTCACGGCGATCACGGCGGCACGGGTGGTGGCGCGAAGCAGGGTGCGAGGGTCGGTCATGCGCATGGAAGTCTCCAGTTCAGTGTCGCGATGGCGGATTCGCCAGATCGCGGCGCGGGTCTTGCCGGTCGGTACGGCGGCGGCCATCCTGCATGGCTGACACGCAAGTCGTACAACGTGTGCAGGATATCCGCGCGCGGTCAGGATGATTGCAAGGGTTCGATCGAATGCTTGCCCATCGGTCGGCATCGGCGCCACGCGACGCCAATCTACTGGGCGCGCTCGCTCACCGCAATCTCCATCGATCGTTTGCGTACGCACCAGAGCATACCGGCCCGGTGCTTGCAATCGCCCGCCGGGCGGCGCCTGGCCTGGATTTTGTCCTGCAACAAGTGGCATGCCGCAGCCGCACCCGAGACATTCCTCTAGCCGTTCGACTCGTGGCGCAACCACACCACACCCGACGCGCCAGATGCGGGCCGCCGTGCACGGCATCGGTGAGAACCCGGATGCGAGCGCGAAGGTCGCCACACCGTGCTGTCGCGGTGTCGGTGTTTGACGGCGCAGTCGCCGATTGCGACAGCGTCGTCGCACATGGCAGCGACGACGAGCGTCGCGCGCTGCCGTGCGTCAGTCGACGAGCCTGGTGCGCGTGCCGTCGTGGCGTCGTCGCGCAGCGCGTCGTCACTGCGCGCGGAAGAGCGCGCCGTCACGTTATCGAGCGCGCGACTGATGTGAAAACCTGGAAGCGAAAGTGTGTCGGCACGGCAAACCGTTGCGTAAGCGCATCACTCTTTCGTCGTACTCGCGCAACTGTCTGATCGACGCACGCGACGTCGCGCTGCGCGCAACGCAGGGTTGTCGTCGCAGCGTGTGGTCGCGGTGCTTGCGCGCGACTCGCAAGCGCATCGAAGCGCGATGGCGCGCGATGCTGACGATCTTCGCACGGTCGTTTCGATGCACGCTCCAGCGTCAGCGCACGCGCGGCGGAAAGCTAATGTCCATGCGGGTTTCAAGCCGGTCGCCAAGTACGCCGAACGTTGCATCGTGGCATCGCGCGCATCGCTCGAAGACGCTGCCGGAGGGTGCGCGCGACAGGTGTGAAAGCAGGTTGCGCAGTGACATCGCAAGCTGTTCATCGACCATCGAAACACACGTGCGATGGAACTTCGTTTGGTATGCGAGCGTCATGATGAGAGAGCGCTTCGATGATGGCGTCATCGAAGCGCGCGCGTGAATTAGATCGATTCGATCTTGCGCGCAAGTTTTTTTGCACTTTTTTCTTAACATCATCGAACAAACGAATTATGATTCGCCTTGACAAGAGTCTCACTTCATTGCATCGATGTGTTTGACGAAGCGAGCGTCGCAAGAAGGCAAGCAAGAAGCAACGATGACGCGACGCTTCGACGCAGTGAATGCGGGTAGCCGAGGAGCATTAGAACTTTGACGCAGACCGGGCCGATCAGGCTTCTTACAACGCGTGCAGTCTCCTGTAGCCCAGTGACGGGATGGGCGAGCTACCCCCGTAGGATTGCCGTTCGCAGTGCGCGAGGCCAAGCCCGTGCTGCGGACCTGCTGACCGATATCTCCTCTTTTGCGGTTGCGCGCCAACACGATGGTGGGCGCGGACCAGTCGAATATTCCAGGGCACGGCATGCCCGGGAAATCCGCCTGTACGCTGGCTTTGCAGCCCGCGCGCGGATTTTGCGCTGCCGTGAAACCACCGCGCTGCGCGACATGGGTCGCGGCGGAATCCCTGTCACCGAATTCATTAGCGTGCGGCCGAAACTGTGTCGTGCGCCGATGAATCGCTCGCTCGGTTGAGGCATGCGCGAATGCGCCTCGGATCGGTCGGGTCGTCCCTTTAGGTCATTCGATATTTCACGTTAGTGAAGGAGTTATCCATGGCAACTGCTGCAAAGAAAAAGCCGGCGGCCAAGAAGGCTGCCAAGCCGGCCGCCAAGAAGGCTGCTGTGAAGAAGGTCGTCGCCAAGAAGGCTGCGCCGGCCGCCAAGAAGGCTGCTGCCAAGAAGGTCGCAACCAAGAAGGTAGCCGCCAAGAAGCCGGCAGCCGCCAAGAAGGCTGCAGTGAAGAAGGTTGCTGCCAAGAAGGTCGCAACCAAGAAGGTAGCCGCCAAGAAGGCAGCACCGGCCAAGAAGGCTGCAGTGAAGAAGGTTGCCGCCAAGAAGGTCGCAACCAAGAAGGTAGCCGCCAAGAAGGCAGCACCGGCCAAGAAGGCCGCGGTGAAGAAGGTTGCCGCCAAGAAGGTTGCAACCAAGAAGGTAGCCGCCAAGAAGGCTGCACCGGCCAAGAAGGCTGCTGCTGCCAAGAAGCCGGCTGCTGCGAAGAAGCCTGCCGCTGCCAAGAAGCCTGCTGCTGCGAAGAAGCCTGCTGCCGCCAAGAAGCCGGCTGCGAAGAAGGCTGCTGCGAAGAAGCCGGCTGCCAAGAAGGCTGCCAAGCCTGCCGCTGCTCCTGCCGTTGCACCTGCTGCTGCTGCACCCGCCAAGACCGCGCTGAACCCGGCCGCGGCCTGGCCGTTCCCGACGGGCAACCGTCCGTAATCGTTTCGCCTAGTGCGAACGGTCACAACTGGGAATCGCCTGGGCACGCATTGCGTGCCGCAATGACCGGATACCGCGTATCCGGTCTGCAAGACAGCAAGTCTTGCCAACCCGCCGATGGCATCCGTGCCCGGCGGGTTTTTTATTGGCCGCTGCAGACAGCGGGCGCGGGCGGACGAAAAAAAACGCCGCGGCCCGGGGGCACGCGGCGTTCCTTTCTGACAGGTGCGTAATGTTCTCAGTGCGAGACGCGCGTCACGCCGCCTGACGACAGCAGCCGCACACGATCGCCTGGACGGAATACCTCGTCGGCTTCCTGCGTGATCGCGCGCATGTCGCCGTCTTCGAGCTGGACGGTGATTTCCAGGCCGCGCCGTTGCGTGATCCGGTTCTCGGCCGCGCTGCCTGCGATGCCACCCAGCACGGCGCCCAGCAGGCCCGCCGCCACCGCTCCGCCACCGCCACCGATGGTGCTGCCGGCGGCAACGCCACCGATCGCGCCACCGGCAAGCGTGCCGGCCCCGGTGGAGCCGCCCTGGATCATGACTTCGCGGACACCCTGCACCACGCCATAGCGCACCGTCTGCTCGCGCTGCGCCTGGCCAGGTGAGTAGACGCTGCCGGAGTTCGAGTAGTTGGCGCAGCCGCTGACCAGTGCAACAGTGGCCAGCACCGCGACACCGCCAATTCGAATGATCTGATTCATGGCAACTCCCGTCTGAATGCCGCGCCGTTCGTCATCGTCCGGTGCGCGCGGTGCACCGTTTCATCTTAGCTGTACTGGTAGCCGAATGCCGTGGCGAACCGGCTGCCGATCTCTTCACGCGAAATCCAGTGATTTTGCGGACCCTGCTGTGCAATCTTGAGCGCACCCATCAGCGACGCCAGGCGCCCGGTGGTTTCCCAGTCCATGCCCTGCTCGATGCCGAACAGCAGGCCGCCACGGAACGCGTCGCCGCAGCCGGTGGGGTCCACCACGCGCTCCGCCTGCACGGCGGGAATCGCGTATTGCTGGCCGTCCGCGAAGATGCTGGCGCCACGTTCGCCGTGCGTCACGATGAACGCGCGCACCTTGGCAGCCACTTCGGCGCTGGTCCAGGCCGTACGCTGCAGCATGACCTGTGCTTCATAGTCATTGACCGTCACGTAGCTGGCGAGTTCGATGAACTGGCGCAGGTCTTCGCCGTTGAACAGCGGCATGGCCTGGCCCAGGTCGAAGATGAACGGGATGCCTGCATCGGCAAACTGCTGCGCGTGGTGCAGCATGCCTTCGCGGCTGTCCGGTGCCACGATGCCCAGCGCCGGACGCTGGCCCGCGCCAAGAGCGTCCTGCACGCTGTTGACCTTCGACTCGCCCATCGCACCCGGGTGAAAGGCGGTGATCTGGTTGTTGTCCAGGTCGGTCGTGATCATCGCTTGTGCCGTGAACATATCGGCCAGCGTGCGGATGTATTCGGTGGAGATGCCCAGCTCGCGCAGATACTGCAGATACGGCGTGGCGTCCTGGCCGACGGTGGCCATCACCAGCGGTTCGCCGCCCAGCATCTTCAGCGTATAGGCGATGTTGCCCGCGCAGCCGCCGAATTCACGGCGCATGCCAGGGACCAGGAACGAAACGTTCAGCATGTGGATCTGGTCCGGAAGAATGTGTTCACGGAACCGCCCGTCGAACGTCATGATGGTGTCGTAGGCGACGGAACCGCAGATCAGGCTGGACATCTCTTCTCCAAAATGGCCCGCTGGCGGGCCGCAACATATACGTTAAAGAATTCCGCCCGTGCATGACGGGCGGAAGTGCTTGTAAAACTGTGTCCTACCGAACAGATTATTTCAGTGCCGCCAGAGCCGCGTCGTAGTTCGGCTCCTGTTTGATCTCGGGCACCAGTTCGCTGTACTTTACTGCATCGTTTTCGTCGACCACCACCACGGCGCGTGCGCACACGCCGGCCAGCGGACCGCTCTTGATATCCACGCCGTACGCGTTCTTGAAATCGGCGCCGCGCATCGTCGACAGCGTGACCACATTGGCCAGGCCCTCAGCGGTGCAGAAGCGGCCCATGGCGAACGGCAGGTCGGCCGAGATCGTCAGTACCACGGTGTTGTCGAGGCTGCTAGCGGCTTCGTTGAACTTGCGTGCCGACGCCTGGCAAACGGGCGTGTCCAGGCTCGGGACGATGTTCAGCACCTTGCGCTTGCCGGCAAAGTCGGCGAGCTTCACGTCCTTCAGGTCCTTGCCTACCAGCGAGAAGGCCGGTGCCTTGTCGCCAGCCTGGGGAAACTTGCCGCCAACTTCAATGGCGTTGCCGCCGAGGGTCACATTGCTCATGGTTGCTCCTGTCAGGAAGATACGAGCCCGCCGGCCCGGTGCATTGCCGGCCGGCGTGGCGGGGGGGCGATGGAATTCAGGGGTAGAAGATCAGCACGCGGTAGTTGGCTGCCACCTGCTGCGTCCGGAATCGTACCCGAACCGGCAGCTCGCTGCCCGCGCGAAGGCCCGTGGCGGCAAAGCCGCGCTGGGCCGCGTCCAGGTACTCGGCTGGCTGCAGCACGCGGCGCAGCAGCAACTGGTCCTGCAAATCGGTCATCACCAGTTCGATGGCTGGCAGTGCCGTGGTGGCGCGGCCCTGGTTGCGTAGCGTGACGGCCAACTGATAGACGTCGTTGGCCTCGTCCTGCTTTTGCAGTTGCGAGGTGTCGATGCGCAGCGCATCGAGATCGCGCCACGGCGGCACTTCGCAACCGAACGGCGCGCAGGCCGCTTCAAGTACCGGGCGAAGCACCGGCATGCTGCCGGCGATCTGGCTGCGGGCCAGGAACACGCCTTGCACCAGCAGACCAACGCCAAGGACGATCGCCGCCGTGCGTACCCACGTACGCTTGCTGCCCGGTACCGACGCGCTGGGACGTGGCGCGCGCGCCTGTTCGCGCTCGCGCGTATGGCGCAGGAAGTCCGGTGCGAACACGGGACCGGCAGCCGGCGCGGCATTCTGGCCCAGCCAGTGCCGCGTGGTGGATTCGCGGGCCACGGCGTCGGGCGTGCCATCGCGCGGGGTCACGCCCAGGTCGTGCTCGATGACGTCGCGAGCCTGGGCCGCCCAAGCTTCCGCCTCGGCGTCCACGGGGTCTTCCGCTCGCAGGAAGCCGCTTGCACTGGGCACCGGATCGGTCTGCGGGAACGGCTCCGGCGTTGGCAATGCTTCCGCCGGAGTCTCTGGCCATGCAGCCGTCGACGCTTCAGCGGCCGCATCGGCCACATCGGTCGCATGGGGCTTGTCGGTTGTGTCGGCCGTATCGGTCGCGTAAGTCGTGTTGTCCGTGTCGTCCACGTCCAGCGATGCCGGTGCGCTGACCGCTGCCGCCGGTGGCTCCGGGGCATCGGGCACGGCATTGGCCGCTGTGGGCGTGCTCACAGGCGCCATCGGCCTGGTAGGCGGTGCCTCGGTTGGCCGCAGCGGCGGCCAGCTTGCCTTGGCGCTGTACGCGCCATAGGGCGGCATGCCCGACGGGGTGGGGGGCGCGAACGCGGCGGCCGGGTCGAGCGAGGAATGCGTGGCACCCGCCGGCGGCCGCGCGGGCTCGTCGTCGAATGCCGAATGATTGAGTGTGGGCCAGGGCAGCGGCGGCTCGGTCAGCGGCGTTTCCACTTCCGGCGCGGCGTGCGCAGCGATGTCCGCCGGTGCGGCTTCCACCTGGGGCTCGACTTCGGATTCGGGCGCTGCGCTGGCAGCTTGTCCGTCGTCCGCTTCGGGAGTTTCCGTGGCTTCCGTGACTTCCGTGGCAACGGGCTGACCGGCAGTATCGTCCGCTTGCGCTTCTGCTACCGCTTCAGCTTCAGCTTCTGCCTCTGCCTCTGCCTCTGCCTCGTCCGCCTCTGCTTCGAGGCGATCCTCTGCCGGCATTTCCCGGGCAGCGGATGTTTCCTTCTGCTCCGGAATCGGCTCCGGTTCCCGCTCCGGTTCCGGTTCCGGTTCCGGTTCCGACATCATGGTCGTCGGCGAATCCAGCGCGGGGACTTCATAGCCAGGATCGAAACCCGGTTCGAACGGGGCTTCGTTCTCGCGTGCGCGGGCCGATGCCTGCGCCTGTTCGGCGTGCGCAAGCGCAGCGCTCATCGTCACCGGCGGCGTGGCCGATGACGGGGCGGGCGCGACAGCCGGGGCAGCGGCGCTGGCCGGTGCAGGCACCTCGATCAGGTGCTCGCGCGCATCAAAGACGGTGTCGCATTGTCCGCAACGGACCAGACCCTGACGCAGTCGCAGTTGGTCCGCAACAAGCCGGAACGCGGTGCGGCAGGCCGGACAGCGCGTGACGAGCTTGGCAGCGGCCATGGGAGATCAGGGTTGGTTGGTGCCGGTAGCCGGGCGCGAGCCGTGCAGGCACACCCAGCCTTCCTCGCTGCGCCAGACCGACATGGCGATCCACGGCGCATAGGCGGCGGCCACTTCGTCGGCCTGCCGCTCCAGCACGCCGGACAGGATCAGCCGGCCGCCAGGACGCACGCGTGCGGTGAGCATCGCGGCCATCAGCTTGAGCGGATTGGAAAGAATGTTGGCCACGACCAGGTCGTAGCTGGCGTCAGACACCGATTCCGGCAGCGCAAACGTGGCTTCCACGCGATTGCGTTCGGCGTTGTAGCGCGATGCCTCCACGGCATTCGGATCGATGTCGATACCCACCGTCGGGCCCGCGCCAAGCTTCTTCGCGACGATGGCGAGGATGCCCGAGCCGCAGCCGTAGTCCAGCACGGTCTCGCCGGGCTGCACGTTCTGCTCCAGCCACTGCATGCACAGGCGCGTGGTCGGATGGCTGCCGGTGCCAAAGGCCAGACCGGGGTCGAGTTCCAGGATCACTGCGTCGGGGTCCGGGGCATCGTGCCACGACGGCACGACCCAGACTTTTTCGCCCACGCGGATCGGTTCGAATTGCGACTGGGTCAGACGCACCCAGTCCTGGTCTTCCACGGCGCGCAGCGTGTACGCAGGCACCGGGTCGACATTAAGAGCATTCGCGGCGGCGGTCACCACCAGCGCGGGGTCGGTCTCTTCGTCGAAGAGCGCCACCACGCGCGACCGGTTCCACGCCAGCCGCGTAGGCTCCAGCCCGGGTTCACCAAAGAGCGGTTGCTCGTCAGGCGTATCGGCGTCGGCGTCTTCCACCGATACCGACAGCGCGCCGAGGTCGAACAATGCATCGGACCAGGCTTCAGCCTGATCCTGCGCAATTTCGATCACACATTCCTGGAAAGCCACGAGGTTCCTTTTCTACTGCGTTGCCGGCCGTCAGGCCACGCGTCAGGGCTTTTCGCCCTGGGCGTTGGCCTTCTGGGCCAGGCGGTGTTCAAGATAGTGGATGCTGGTGCCGCCTTCCACGAAGTTGGCGTCCAGCATCAGCTCGCGGTGCAGCGGCACGTTGGTCAGGATACCGTCCACCACCATCTCGGACAGCGCGATACGCATGCGGGCGATGGCCTGGTCACGCGTGGCGCCGTACGTGATGATCTTGCCGATCATCGAATCGTAGTTGGGCGGTACGAAGTAGCCATCATACGCGTGCGAGTCCACCCGCACACCAGGGCCGCCGGGCATGTGCCAGGCGGTGATGCGGCCCGGCGACGGCGTGAACTTGAACGGGTCCTCGGCGTTGATACGGCACTCGAGCGCGTGGCCGCGCAGTTCCACGTCCTTCTGGCGGAAGCGCAGCTTCTCGCCGTAGGCGATGCGGATCTGTTCCTGCACGATGTCGATGCCCGTGATCATCTCGGTGACCGGGTGCTCGACCTGCACGCGCGTGTTCATCTCGATGAAGTAGAACTCGTTGTTCTCGTACAGGAATTCGAACGTGCCGGCGCCACGGTAGCCAATCTTCTTGCAGGCGTCGGCGCAACGGTCGCCAATACGCTCGATCAGGCGTCGCGGAATGTGCGGTGCCGGCGCTTCCTCGATCACCTTCTGGTGGCGGCGCTGCATCGAGCAGTCGCGTTCGCCCAGCCAGATGGCCTGCTTGTGCTGGTCGGCCAGGATCTGGATTTCCACATGGCGCGGGTTCTCGAGGAACTTCTCCATGTAGACCTCGGGATTGCCGAAGGCACGGCCGGCTTCCTCACGCGTCATGTTGACGGCGTTGATCAGCGCGGCCTCGGTGTGCACCACGCGCATGCCGCGGCCACCGCCGCCGCCAGCGGCCTTGATGATCACGGGATAGCCCACGCGGCGTGCGGTAGCCAGGATTTCCTTGGGATCGTCGGGCAGGGCGCCTTCCGAACCCGGCACGCACGGCACGCCGGACTTGATCATGGCCTGCTTGGCCGACACCTTGTCGCCCATCAGGCGGATACTGTCGGACGTCGGGCCGATGAACACGAAGCCCGATTTCTCGACGCGCTCGGCAAAGTCGGCGTTTTCCGACAGGAAGCCGTAGCCCGGGTGGATCGCCTGGGCGTCGGTCACCTCGGCGGCCGAGATGATGGCCGGCATGTTCAGGTACGACAGCGGCGACGGAGCCGGGCCGATACAGACTGCTTCATCGGCCAGCTTGACGTACTTGGCTTCCTTGTCGGCTTCCGAGTACACCACCACGGTCTTGATGCCCAGCTCGCGGCAGGCGCGCTGGATGCGAAGGGCGATTTCGCCGCGGTTCGCGATCAGAATTTTTTCAAACATGGTCTCTCTCTGCGAGAACAGGGGCGGGCCCGCGCACGCCTGACAGTGGCGTACCGGACCAACGCATGCGGCAGGGCCTCAGGGGGCGCACCTGCCGCTGACAGCCGGCTGCCGGCTTAGCCGATCACGAACAGCGGCTGGCCGTATTCCACGGCCTGGCCGTTTTCAACGAGGATTTCCTTGATCACGCCAGCCTTGTCGCACTCGATTTCGTTGAGCAGCTTCATGGCTTCGATGATGCAGACGGTCTGGCCTTCCTTGACGGTATCGCCCACGTTCACGAACGCGGCGGCACCCGGCGACGGCGCGCGGTAGAACGTGCCGACCATCGGCGACGTCACCACGTGGCCAGCCGGCAGTTGCGGCGCGGCTTCTGCGGCGGCAGCAACCGGGGCGACGGGGGCGCCAGCCATGGGTGCGGCGGCGGCCGGCAGGGCCTGGTACTGCGGCATGGCGACCGGCGCCAGCACTTGCGGAGGTTGCTTGACGATCCGAACCTTGCCGTCGCCTTCGGTCACTTCGAGTTCCGAAATGCCGGATTCGGCCACCAGGTCGATCAGCGTCTTCAGCTTGCGCAGGTCCATCTTCTTATCCTCCAGAATCGGGTTGTCCGGTCACCTTCGTGTCAGCAAAGGCGACGGCGGCGGTCAGTCATTGATTTGGCCCGTCGCGGGATGCGCGCCAGGCCGGTAATGTCTCGGGCTAAACGGAAACGGCAGGGCGTTGCCGTGCTAGCTGTCCTGTTCCTGCGCCAGCGCGTATTCCAGCGCCAGCAGGTATCCCTGCCAGCCCAGGCCGCAAATCACCCCGATCGCCTGATCGGAGAAATATGAGTGATGGCGGAACGGCTCGCGGCGATGCACATTGGACAGATGCACTTCGACAAAGGGGATGTCCACGCCGGCCAGCGCGTCGCGCAGCGCCACGCTGGTATGCGTGAATGCCGCGGGATTGATGATGACCAGATCCACCCCTTCACCGCGCGCTGCCTGAACGCGATCCACCAGCGCGCCCTCGTGGTTGGACTGGAACGTATCCAGGCCAATGCCCGCGGACGCCGCGCGTTTTGCCAGCGCTTCGTTGATGTCGGCGAGCGTCGTATGTCCATACGTCTGCGGCTCACGCGTACCGAGCAGGTTCAGGTTCGGACCATGCAGAACCAGCACTTTACGGTAGCGGGCAGAGCGGCTTGCAGTTGGGTTGGAAGACACGGCGGCTCGACCAGTTCAACGAAATTGCGCGGAGATTACCGTAGCTTAGAGGGATTTGTCTAGCACGGGATACAAGGGTGGATGTCGAGAAAGCGTCATTCCAGGCACTCGAAGTGACGCATTTTCCACAATTTCCGGCGCTGTGCGGGTTT
Source organism: Cupriavidus pauculus (assembly GCF_022179805.1). Taxonomy (GTDB): domain Bacteria; phylum Pseudomonadota; class Gammaproteobacteria; order Burkholderiales; family Burkholderiaceae; genus Cupriavidus; species Cupriavidus pauculus_E. The sequence continues at coordinate 108,413 of NZ_BPUO01000013.1, forward strand.
GTCCGCACGTTGGCGCCAAATTCTCGTGCTTTCGAAGCGAGATCAATGCAAATACCGGATATTTGCGATTTCGCATGTTGCGGGCCGGTCAGGCTCCGGGCAATTCCTTGCGCAGTTCGTCAGCGTGTACGCGTCCCATCTTGCGGTACTTCACGTCGCCGTCGGGCGTGATGACCACCGTGTACGGCAGCCCTCCCTGGGCGTTGCCAAAGCTCTTGGCCAGTTCCGTGCCGGCAAAGCCGGCCACGGCCAGCGGATACTTGACCGGGACTTTCTTGAGGAATTCCTGGATGTTGTTAGCCGAATCGATGCCGATGCCGATGAATTCGACATTGCGCTGCGCATACTCGCCGTGCAGCGCGGTCAGTTCGGGCATTTCCTCGACGCACGGGCCGCACCACGGTGCCCAGAAATTGACCACCAGCGTCTTGCCGCGATACTTCGACAGATCAAGCTCGGTGCCGGACGGATCGGGCATCTTGGCCAGGAACAGCGATTCCACCGCCTGGTCGGACGCCGGCTTGGGCGCCAGCGCGAAATTCGCCACCAGGGCGCCGGCTGCGGCCGCCACGACGGCCACGACGATCCAGATGGCAAGGGAAGAGCGGCGGGCCGGCGCGGGGCCGGGAGCAGATGCGGTCATTTTTGGATGGCGTTGAAGACAGTTCTATATAGATAGAGAGAATCGGCGGTGCAGGCGTAGCCGGTCAGGCGCTGTCGCCAGCCTCTGCCACCAGGGTGCGTACCGTATTGGCATCGGCCCGGGCCACACGGCCGCTGGCGTCGGCCCTGACCGCGCCGCGTTCATCGACGGCATCATACAGCGCGAGGTGAATCCCCACCGGGGCACCCAGCGTGGCCCGGACCTCGCCGGCCAACTGGCGCGCCTCGCGCAGCGCGGGCCACTGGCCGCGCCACAGGAAGCTCAGGGTTTCCACGTCGCCCCGGCCGGCGAAATGACGGCTTTCGCTGGTATCGAAATCCACGCCGGCATTGAGCAGGTGCAGGGCCACGTCCTTGGGGCTGTCGCAGAAGCACTGGAGATAGACGTCGGAATGCTCGGTTGCCGTGCCGTTGAGCACGGCACCCACCAGATACGGGCGAAACGGGGCCAGGTCGTCCATGGCCAGCAACGCCAGTTGGCGCAACAGCGCCAGGATGCGCGGCTGGTGCTCGCCGTGGAAGAGCGCCTGGTAGGCGCGAACCTCTTCTTCGATCAGTTCGTTGTCGGGCAGCCATTCGCCGGCCACGCGCACGTCGCCAAGCAGCTGGCGGGCAGCCTTGCGCTTGGCGGTGGCGTAATCGGCGCCATCTTCGGCGATCATGCGCGCCGCGGCCTGGGCGATTTCCTCGCGCAGGCGGGCGGGGTCGGATGGGGTGCGTCGTGACATGGTATCGATGATACCCGCATGGCCGCGCCGAGCATGACAGGCCGGGCGGCGGCGCAGCCGGGGAACCCTGCCGTGCAGGTACAATCAGACCCTTCTTTCCAGTGCCGCCCGGCGCTTACCGGCGCGGTCCCACGCATTCCCCGAAGCTCCCATGCATATTCACATCCTCGGCATCTGCGGCACATTCATGGGCGGCCTTGCGGTCCTGGCGCGACAGGCGGGTCACCGCGTGACCGGCTGCGACGCCAATGTCTACCCGCCCATGAGCACCCAGCTCGAAGCCCAGGGCATTGACCTCATCGAAGGGTTCGACCCGGCGCAGCTGTCGCTGAATCCCGACCTGTACGTGATCGGCAATGTGGTGTCGCGCGGTAATCCGCTGATGGAAGCCATCCTGGACCGCAACCTGCCGTACACGTCGGGCCCGCAATGGCTGGGCGAGCATGTGCTGAACGGCAAGTGGACGCTGGCCGTGGCCGGCACGCATGGCAAGACCACCACCACGTCGATGCTGACGTGGCTGCTCGAGGATGCTGGCTACAACCCCGGCTTCCTGGTCGGCGGGGTGCCGCAGAACTTCGGCATTTCGGCCCGCCTGACCGAATCCGACTTCTTTGTCATCGAAGCCGACGAGTACGACACGGCCTTCTTCGACAAGCGCAGCAAGTTTGTGCACTACCGCCCCCGCACGGCGATCCTGAACAACCTTGAATACGATCACGCTGACATCTTCCCGGATCTTGCGGCGATCGAGACTCAATTTCATCATCTGGTGCGCACGGTGCCGGGGCAAGGCCGTCTGGTCGTGAACGGCAACGAGCCGGCGCTGGCCCGCGTGCTGGAGCGTGGCTGCTGGAGCGAGGTGGAGCAGTTCGGCATGGGCGACTGGCGCGAAGGCGATGCCCGCGCGGAGGCACCGGCCGGCAAGGACGCCTTCGACGTGTTCTTCCGTGAGGAACTGCAGGGCACGGTGGTGTGGGACCTTCAGGGCACCCACAACCGCATGAACGCGATTGCCGCGATTGCCGCCGCGCGCCACGTGGGTGTGCCGCCGGCACAGGCCATCGAGTCGCTGGGGCGCTTTGCCAACGTCAAGCGCCGCATGGAAGTGCGCGGCGTGGCCAATGGCGTGACCGTCTACGACGATTTCGCGCACCATCCCACCGCCATCCAGACCACGCTCGACGGCCTGCGCCGCCGCGTGGGCAACGCGCGCATCCTGGCCGTGCTGGAGCCGCGCTCCAATACGATGAAGCTGGGCGTGATGGCGGCACAACTGCCGGCCAGCCTGGAAGCGGCCGACCTGGTGTTCGGATATGGCGCCCCGTCCGGCAAGGACGCGCTGGGCTGGAACCTGGGCGAAGCGCTGGCGCCGATCGGCGACAAGGCGGCCGCCTTCCAGGATCTGGGCGAGCTGGTGCAGGCGGTGACCGCTGCCGCGCGGCCCGGCGACCAGGTGCTGGTCATGAGCAACGGCGGCTTCGGCGGCATCCACCAGAAGCTGCTCGACGCGATTGGCGCCCAAGGTGCCAACGGCGCCAAGTCCTGACTTTCGTAGGAAATCCAATGCTGTTGTACCTGCACGGTTTCCGTTCCTCGCCGCAGTCGATGAAGTCGCGGCTGGTGCAGGAGCGGATGCGCGCCTGGGGCCTGGAGAAGTACTTCGCCTGCCCGGTGCTGAACGTGTCGCCGTCCGAGGCGATTGCCCAGGCCGAGGCCGCCATTCGTGGCGCGCGGGCTGGCGGCGAGACCGACATCGCCATCATCGGGTCGTCGCTGGGCGGTTTCTACGCCCGCTGGCTTGCCGAAAAGCACGGCTGCCGCGCGGTGCTGCTCAATCCGGCCATCCACCCGTGGACCGACCTGGAGAAATACCTGGGCGAGCAGCCGCTGTATCACGGCGGCGGTTCGGTCGTGGTGAAGCCGGAACACCTGCAGGAATTGCTGGCGCTGCGCGTAGATGCGATCACGCGCCCCGAGCGCTATTACCTGCTGGCCGCCACCGGCGACGAGGTGCTGGACTATCGCGAGATGGTCGAGGCTTGCCCCGGCGCGAAGATCCGCATCATCGAAGGCAGCGACCACGGCATCAGCGAATTCGACGACTACGTCGACGATGTACTGGCCTTCTGCGGCTATGTGCCCGGCGGAAAGCTCCCGGCATGACCGGGGCAAACAGCCTGGGTGGCCTGAAGGGCCTGCGAGCGGCCTGGCATGCGCACCTGCCGCATGACGCGGCCATCCCCCTGAACCAGCGGCGCTGGATCGCGGGTGAAGGCTCGCTGACTGCGCGGTTGATGTCGGCATCGTCGCGCTTCGGCGTACAGCGACTTGTACAGGCGCCACAACTGCCATTTGCCGACGAATGGCAGGCGCTGGGCCTGATTTGCCCGGTACCGGCCATCACGCGGGAGGTACTGCTGATCTGTGACAGCGTGCCGGCGGTGTTTGCGCACACGATCGTCGACCCGTACCGCGCCCGGCGCGACTGGCCGTTCCTGCGCGGCCTGGGCAACCGGCCGCTGGGCGGCGCGTTGTTCGTCGATCCACGCGTGCGCCGCGAACCGTTCCAGTTCGCGCGGCTTTCCACCAACCATCCGCTGCGCCAGGCGCTGCAGCGGGTGTTGCCGGCGTTTGCGTCGGTGCCGATGCTGCCCGCGCGGCGCTCGGTGTTCCGGCGCGGCGGCGGCGCCATGCTCGTGACGGAGGTCTTTCTGCCAGACCTGCTGGAGCGCGCGGCGCCCGCCAACATTGGCGCGGGCGGCACCAGACTGCCCCGCCGCATTGACATGCACCACACACCACCAAGACAGGAAGAGAGACGCGCATCATGAAACTGGAAGGACGGGTCGCCATCATCACCGGCGCAGCAGCTGGTATCGGGTTTGCCACGGCGGAGCGTTTTGCCGCCGAAGGCGCGAAGCTGGTGCTTTGCGATGTGAACGAAGCGCGCGTGCGCGAGGCCGCCGAGCGGCTGGCCGACAAGGGCGTCACCGTGGATGCCCACAAGGTGGACGTGACCAGCCGCGAGGAAGTGGACGGCGTGGTGGCGGCCACGCTGGCACGCCATGGCCGCATCGACATCCTGGTCAATAACGCCGGCATCACCAAGGACGCGCGGCTGGCCAAGATGACCGAAGCCCAGTTCGACGCCGTGATCGACGTCAACCTGAAGGGCGTGTTCCATTGCGCCCAGGCCGTGGCCGCCGTCATGACGGAGCAGGGCAAGGGCGTGATCCTGAACGCGTCGAGCGTGGTGGGCCTGTATGGCAACTTCGGCCAGACCAACTACGCGGCCAGCAAGTTCGGCGTGATCGGGTTCACCAAGACCTGGGCGCGCGAACTGGGCCCGAAGGGCGTGCGCGTGAACGCCGTATGCCCGGGCTTTGTGAATACCGAGATCCTGCAGAGCGTGCCGGAGAAGGTGCTCGACGGCATGAAGGAGCACTGCTGGATGCGCCGGCTGGCCGAACCGGCCGAAATCGCCGCGATCTACGCGTTCCTGGCCAGCGACGACGCCAGCTATGTGAACGGCACGACCATCGAGGCCAGCGGCGGCATGTCGCTCTGACCCGCCTGGACCCGGGAGGCGCCGGCGCTGCGGAGAAGACGCGGTGCGGTATCATCCCGGGTCGTATACCCGCCCGGACAAGCTTGCGGCCTGCGTGCTGAAAGCGCACGCGACACCGGCCTGTCCCGGCACTTCTGAAAGTACCGACCCATGCAGTTGCTGTTCGAAGAAGGCGGCGAGATTCGCGCCGGCACCGTACTTGCCCAACAGGGCGAGGCCTACCAGGTAGAGCTGCCTGCGGGCAAGCGCACCAAGGTCAAGGCCAAGGACGTGCTGCTGCAGTTTGCCCAGCCCTCGGCAATCGAAATGGTGCGGCAAACCGGCGACCTGACCGCCGAGATCGACCTCGACTTCCTCTGGGAATGCGCGCCGGCCGAGGAGTTCGGTTTCTCCGAACTGGCCGCCGAATACTATGGCGCCGACGCCGGCGCCGTGCAGCAGGCCGCGCTGGCCATGGCGCTGCATGGCAATCCCGTCTATTTCCGCCGCAAGGGCCGTGGCCGCTACATGCGCGCCCCGGAAGACCAGCTCAAGGCGGCGCTGGCCGCCGTGGAACGCAAGAAGCAGCAGCTTCTGGTGCAGGCCGAGTACGAGGAACAGCTCAAGGCGCGCAAGCTGCCCGATGCGTTCCGCGGCAAGGTGCTGCAACTGCTGTTCAAGCCCGACAAGAACAGCCTCGAATTCAAGGCCATGGACGCCGCGTGCACCGCGCTGGGCATGACGCCGATGCGGCTGATGGTAACCGTGGGCGGCGTGGAGAGCCCGCGTGCGCTGCACGAAGCCAAGTTCCTGGCCGACTGCTTCCCCAAGGGCACCGGTTTCCCCGACGTCGATGTGCCGTCGCCCCCGAACGATCTGCCCGTGGCCAACGTCCAGGCGTTCTCGATCGACGACGTCACGACGACCGAGATCGACGATGCGCTGTCCGTGACCCGCGCCGCCGATGGCAAGCTGCGTGTGGGTATCCACATCGCCGCGCCGGGCCTGGGTTTCAAACGCGGCGAGCCGCTCGACGCCATTGGGCGTAACCGCCTGTCGACGGTGTATTTCCCCGGCGACAAGATCACCATGCTGCCGGACAGCGTGGTGGACCGCTACACACTGCAGGAAGGCCGCACCTGCCCGGCGCTGTCGCTGTACGTGACGGTCGACATGGACGGCCCTGACGGCGTGGAGATCCTGAGCAGCGAAACGCGTGCCGAACTGGTGCCGATCGCCGCCAACCTGCGCCACAACCTCCTGGAAGACGTGGTCACGGAAGCCGCGCTGGCAGCCGGCACGGGCGACTACCCGTTCCGCGACGAACTGACCGAACTGTTCCGGCTGGCCAATCACCTGCACGACGAGCGCCAGAAGGCGCGCATGGCCAGCGGCCTGCGCCCGGAATCGCACAACCGTGCGGATTTCAACTTCTACATCGACCCTCTGGCGGGCGGCGGAGAGCGTGTGCGTATCGAGCAGCGCCGCCGTGGCTCACCGCTGGACAAGATCGTCGCCGAGCTGATGATCCTGGCCAACAGCACGTGGGGCAAGCTGCTGGCCGACAACGGCGTGCCGGGCATCTATCGCACGCAGAAGGCCTGGGGCATGCATCGCACGCGCATGCAGACGTATCCGGCGCCGCACGAGGGGCTGGGCGTGGCGCAGTACGCGTGGAGCACTTCGCCGCTGCGGCGCTATGTCGACCTGGTCAACCAGTGGCAGATCCTGGCGGTGGCGCAGCATGGCGTCACGGCCAAGCTGGTGGCGCCGTTCAAGCCCAAGGATGCCGACCTGCTGGCGGCCGTGGCCGATTTCGAAGGCACCTATGCCGCCTATGCCGACCACCAGTCGACCATGGAACGCTACTGGTGCCTGCGCTGGCTGGTGCAGGAAGGGCGCGACAAGCTGATGGCCACCGTGCTCAAGGACGGCGCGGTGCGATTTACCGAGATTCCGCTGGTGACGCGCGTGCCGGAACTGGCGCAGGCCAACCGTGGTACGCAGGTGCTGCTGGAAATCGGCTCGACCGACGAGATCACGCTGGAGGTGTCGTGCCGCGTGCTTGAAATCTTCGCCGGCGAGGGCGAGGTGCCGGAAGAAGAGCTGGAGACCGAAACTGACGACGAGATGTCGGAAGTTTCTGCGGAAGCAGCGGCTGAGTCGGCTGCCGAGGCCGCGGCCGAAGAGGCTGCCGAAGGCGAAGCGGAGGCAGCGGCGGGCGACGCCCCGGCGCCGGCCGATGGCCCGGACGCGGACGATGCGTCGGCGCCACGCGACACCGGGGCCAACCCCCCCGCCTGAGTCCTTCGGTAAACCGGGCGGCTCCCGTACAATCGAAGTCCGTTCCGGCCCCCCTCCACCGTGGGGTGGCCGGCTTTCGCGCGAGCCCCCATCGACCGCCCACGTTACCGATCCATCGTGAACGCCGTTCTTCCCGCTCCCCGCCACACGCACCCGCGAGACTGGTGGCAATCCAGCAGCACGCTGGTCAAGGCGCTTGCAGTGTCCGTGGTCATTCACGCGGTGCTGCTGATGGTGCGCATTGCCGCGCCGGAAGTCTTCGAGATCAAGCGTTCCGATCCCCAGCTCGACGTGGTGCTGGTGAATTCGAAGTCGGCCGAAAAGCCGCGCAATCCGACCGTGCTGGCACAGGCCAACCTGGACGGCGGCGGTGACCACGATGCCCAGCGCGCCACCACGCCGCTGCCGGCACAGACCGAATCCAAGCAAGGCGACCTCGTCAAGCTGACGCAGCGCCGGATCGAGCAGCTCGAGGAAGAGCAGCGCCGCCTGATGACGCAGTCGCGCGAGGCCGCGCCGTCGGTACGCAGCCAGCCCGTGAAGCCCGGCGAGCTGCGCACCGATTCCCCGCTGCGCGGTCAGGACGAGCGCACGTCCACCGACGAGATGGCCAAGCTCGAAGCAGAGATCGGCCGCAATCTCGAACAGTACGCCAAGCGGCCCAAGCGCATGCAGCTGACCGCCACCAGCGCGCAAGGCGTGGACTACGCGCAGTATTACGACCGCCTGCGCCGCCGGATCGAGGCGCGCGGCACGAGCGATTTTCCGCAGAAGAACGGCAAGCCGATCTATGGCCAGCTGATCCTGGTGATCAATGTGAATCGCCTGGGCAAGCTCGGCTACAACCGCGACGGCTACAACATCGAAGCCATCGACGTGGCCAAGAGTTCGGGTGACCCCGCGCTCGACCGCCAGGCGGTGGCCATTGTCCGTGCGGCGGCTCCTTTCGGCGCGTTCACGCCCGAAATGCAGTCGAAGCAGGACATCCTCGAAGTCATTTCCACTTTCAAGTTCACGCGCAGCGGGCTCGACGTCCGCCTGCAAGGACGCTGATGACCGCAGAACAGCAATCGGTCGACCGCTACGTCGTGGTCGGCAACCCCGTTTCCCACAGCCGCTCGCCGGCCATCCACGCCGCGTTCTCGCGGCAGACCGGCGAAGCCGTGCACTACGACCGCCTGGAGGCACCGCTCGACGGGTTTGCCGACGCCGTGCGGAAGTTCCTGGCCGATGGCGGCCATGGCTTCAACGTGACCACGCCGTTCAAGCTCGAAGCGTATGACCTGGCCGACCGCCTGACGCCGCGTGCCGAAGCCGCTGGCGCGGTCAACACGATGTGGATCGAGGACGGGCTGATCCACGGCGACAACACCGATGGCATTGGCCTGGTGCGCGATATCCAGGACAACCTGGACGTGCTGCTGGAAGACAAGCGCATCCTGCTGCTGGGTGCCGGTGGCGCGGCGATGGGCGCGATGCTGCCGCTGATCGAATGCCGGCCGGCCCGGATCGTGGTGGCCAACCGCACCGCGCAGAAGGCCAGCGACATGGTGGAAGAGTTCGTGGAAGCCGCCGACCAGTACGGCGTGGAGCTGTGGGCCGGTGGTCTGGACTCGCTGAGCGCGCTGTCCGACGAAGAGGGCTGCGACGTGGTCATCAACGCATCGGCCAGCAGCCTGCAGGGCGAACTGCCGCCGGTGCCCGACTATCTGCTGGGCGAAGGCGTGCTGGCCTACGACATGATGTACGGCGCCAAGCCGACCGTGTTCCTGGCCTATGCGGCAAAGTGCGGCGCGCGGACGTCGGACGGCCTGGGCATGCTGGTGGAGCAGGCGGCCGAAGCGTTCTACAACTGGCGCGGCGTGCGTCCGAGCACGGCCCCGGTGCTGGCCGAGCTGCGCACCGCGCTGCAGGGCGAAGCCGCCCGCTGACCCGGGACAAGCCGGCCTTGGCTCGCCAGCGAACCACCGCCGCGCGCACGCCGGCCAAAGCATCTGGCGCGGCCAACCCGCTGCGCTGGGTTGGCTACCTGGGCGAATGCGTGATCGTCGGCGTGCTGGCGCTGCAGGTCTATTTCTTCCTGCAGATCGCCGCCTGGCAATACCTGAATCCGTCGTCCACGTCGTTCATGCGCGCCGAACGCTGGCGGCTGTGCGGCTTCAATGTCTGGAGCTGCCAGGTCGACCGGAAATGGATTAACTACGACGAGATGTCGCGCAACATCAAGCGCGCGGTGATCGCCAGCGAGGATGCCGACTTCGTCAACCATCCTGGCTACGAACTCGACGCCATGCTCGACGCATGGGAGCGCAACAAGAAGCGCGGCCACATCGTGCGTGGCGGTTCCACGATCACGCAGCAGCTGGCCAAGAACCTGTTCCTGTCTTCGGAGCAATACTACGTGCGCAAGGGCCAGGAGCTGGCCATCACGTGGATGCTCGAATTCTGGCTCGACAAGCAGCGCATCTTCGAGATCTACCTGAATTCAGTGGAGTGGGGCGAGGGTGTGTTCGGCATCGAGGCTGCCGCGCAGCACTACTTCCACACATCGGCATCGAAACTCACGGTGGGTCAGGCCGCACGGCTGGCGGCCGCGCTGCCGGCACCGAAATGCTTCGACAAGAAGGAATACTGCGCCAACGTGCGCGTGAACTTCCGGGTCAAGGCGTCGATCATTGCGAGACGCATGGGCGCGGCGACGTTGCCGGATTGATCTTCAGAGTCTCTGGGTTTTCTGGATTTTCTCCCCTCTCCCGCAAGGCGGGAGAGGGGAGAAAATCAAAGGCAAACCAAGGGGACTTCAACCCCCTAGCTCAACCACCCCTTCCTGCGGAAGTACACCAGCGGAATCGCCGCCGATACCGCCATCAGCGCGATGGCCCACGGGTAGCCGACGGCCCAGTCCAGTTCGGGCATCAGCTTGAAGTTCATGCCGTAGATGCTGGCGATCAGCGTAGGCGGCATCAGCGCCACCGACACCACCGAGAACAGTTTGATGATCTTGTTCTGGTTGATGTTGATGAAACCGACCGTGGCATCCATCAGGAAGTTGATCTTGTCGAACAGGAACGCGGTGTGGTTCTCGATCGAGTCGATGTCGCGCAGGATCTGGCGGGCCTCGTCCTGCTGCTCGGCTGACAGCAACTGGCTGCGCATCAGGAATGACACGGCCCGGCGCGTATCCATGACGTTGCGGCGGATGCGGCCGTTCAAGTCTTCCTCGCGGGCGATGGTTTCCAGCACGTCGGCCGCGGCGGCATCGGTCACGTTCTCGGCCAGCACGCGGCGGCTGGCTTCTTCCAGGCGTTCATAGATCTCTTCGATCGAATCGGCCGAATACTCGGCGTCGGTCGCGTAGAGATCCATCAGCACGTCCTTGGCGTTGCGGACCGACCCCGGACGCATCCGCGCGCGCAGCCGCACCAGGCGGAACACGGGCAGGTCTTCGTCGTGGATCGAGAACAGGACGTCGCGGGTCAGTACGAATGCCACGCGCACGTTGCGCGACGCTTCGTCCTCGGCCAGCAGGAAGTCGGTGCGGATGTGGATATTCTCGTCTTCGCCTTCGAAATACCGCGCCGACGCCTCCAGGTCACCCAGGTCTTCCAGTTCCGGCAGGACCACGCCGTAGGCTTCCTTGATCCACGCGAGTTCCTCGTCGTCGGGGCTGACCACGTCGATCCAGATAGGCTTGTGCTGCAGCAGCTCATTGCGCTCGTCGACCTGCTCCTGGGCGAGCCGGCCTTTCTGCAGGACGAACAGATTGATCATCCCTAGGATTCCTTGTTACTGATTGCGCGTTGTCGGAGACAGGCGCAGGCAAGGCATCGCCAGCAAGCGACCATGAGGCGGCCGGCAAGCGTGATCGCGCTGCATGCGGACGGTGCGAGACGGTCCGTGGCAAGGCGATGGCGTTTGCCTGTTGCCTGTATCTGGCTGGCAAGCCGGGGGAGGGAAGATCCGAAGCGCGACGCGGCGGTCGGACGACGGCCACGGGGGGAAACGGAAAGACACACTCACCCGCAGGTGTCTGCGGGCAAGTACGGCGACGTGCAGGGCAATGGCCCCACGCGGATCGGCGTTACGCAGCCCGCAGTGACATGGCATCCGGCGATGAGGCAGCGTGGCTGCAACAACCCGAACACCCGATGCTACTGCCCACGTAGTTTCTCCGGGATTCTGATGGCCGCGAGTGTAATCCAACGGGAGGGGGCTTGTTAAGTGAAATCTCAGGTGTTGCTCACAGGCGCCGCCGCAGCAACGGCGCCAGCATGACCGACGACAATGCCGCGAACATCAGCACGATGGCGGCGTAGTCCTGCCAGTGCGGCGTCTCGCCCAGCAGCCACATGCCCGAGAAAACGCCCACCACGGGAATGAACATGATCGACAGGCTCGACACCACGGGCGGCAGGCTGCGCGCCAGCGCAAACCAGACCAGATGGCAGTACGCAAAGACCACCACGGCGTTGTACGCGATGGCGGCCCACTCGATGCCGGTGGGCATGCGCCAGCCGGACTCGAAGACCAGCGAACCGATGCCCAGGAACGGCAGCGTGATGGCCAGCATCCAGAACGTGAGCGTGCCAACGGGGATGTCGATCTGCGTGCGTTTCATCAACTGGGTGCCGAAGCCCCAGCCCGCGGCGGCCACCAGCATCAGCAGCGTGCCGGCCGGGCTGCCGGTCAGCGCGGCGATCTCGCCGGACAGCAGCAGCACGGTGCCGGTCAGCGCGCAGGCGATACCGATCCACGCCGACAGCGCGATCCGTTCCCTGAAAATGATCAGGCCCCAGACCACGGCCCAGATCGGCATGGTGTAGCCCAGGATGGCCGCGCGGCCCGACGACAGCAGCTTGACCGCGCAGATCGCGAACAGATGCCAGATCACCATGTTGGGAATGGCCAGCTTGACCACGGTGGCCCAGGTCTGGCGTGGCACGTGCAGGGATTCACCACGCAGCTTCAGCGCCAGGCCCAGTGCCACCAGCCCGCCGGCCATGCACAGCAGCCGGAATCCCATGGCCGGAAAATGCGCGACGCCGATCTTCATGACGGGCCAGTTCAGGCCCCAGGCGATGGTCAGGATGACAAGCAGGATGAGACCGCGGCGGTCGAGTTGCATTGGATCGTATGGCTGGCGACCTCGTGCCGGGTCGCTCTTTTAAGCGGAAGCTCCAGACAATATCACGCCAGCAGGTAGAATGCCGCCCACGCCATATGTTGCGTCGCGGAATGCCTCGTCAGCCCCGCCACGCCAACCGGCCGGTGCCTACCCGCGTTATGCTGTGAAGACTGTCGAACACAGCCGGGGCCGCCGGCTTCATCCGAATACCGAGCATCCCATGACCTTTACCGAGCTGCTGTCCAATGCCTGGCAGCGAAACGATTCCCTGCTGTGCGTCGGGCTCGATCCGGACCCGGCCAAGCTGCCGCTGTCGATGACCAGCACGGGCGGCGCGATTTTCTCGTTCTGCCGCGAAATCGTCGACGCCACCGCCGACCTGGTCTGCGCCTTCAAGCCGCAGATCGCCTATTTCCATTCCCAGCGCGCCGAAGACCAGCTCGAGCAGCTGATCGAATACATCCACGATGCGCACCCCGGGATTCCGGTGATCCTGGACGCCAAGCGTGGCGATATCGGGTCGACGGCCGAGCATTACGCCGTCGAGGCGTTCGACCGCTACAAGGCCGATGCCGTGACCGTCAGCCCGTACATGGGGTTCGATTCGATGTCGCCGTACCTGGCGCATCCGGGCCGCGGCGTGATCGTGCTGTGCCGTACGTCGAACCCGGGCGGGTCGGACGTGCAATTCCTGCAGGTCGACGGCAAGCCGTTGTACCAGGTGGTGGCCGAGGCAGCGCGCGAGCGCTGGAACACCAATGGCCAGATGGGCCTGGTGGTGGGGGCGACGTTCCCGAACGAGATTGCCAAGGTGCGCCAGATCGTGGGCGACATGCCGCTGCTGATTCCGGGCATCGGCGCCCAGGGCGGCGATATCGAGGCCACGGTCAAGGCTGGCCGCACGGCGGATGGCACCGGCATGATGATCAATTCGTCGCGGGCCATTCTGTACGCCAGCCGCGAAAAGGACTTTGCGTCGGCGGCCCGCAACGTGGCCCTGCAGACGCGCGAAACGATCAACCGTTACCGCCACGGCTGACCGGCTGCCCGGCCAGTCCGATCCACCAGGTCCGCTACTCCTCGTTGCGGATCAGTTCGATCAGTCCGCGCATCGCATGCTCCGCCGCCTGGCGGCGGATCTGCGCGCGGTCGCCCTTGAAACGCTGCGTCTCCGTGAGGGTGGTGATTCGGTTGCTCCAGCCGAAGCACACCATGCCCACCGGCTTCTCGGGCGAACCGCCATTCGGGCCGGCAATGCCCGTGACCGACAGCGACACCTGCGCGCGGCTGTTCAGCAGCGCGCCTTCGGCCATGGCATGGGCCACTTCCTCGCTGACCGCACCGTGGTCACGAATCAGCTTGGCCGGCACGCCGATCATGGTGGTCTTGGCCTCGTTCGAATAGGTCACGAAACCACGCTCGAACCAGCCCGACGAACCCGACACATCGGTGATGGCGGCCGCCACGAGCCCGCCCGTGCACGACTCGGCGGTGGCAAGCATGAGCGATCGTTCCGCTAGGGCGACTCCGGCCTGGATGGCGAGCTGGTCAAGCAGGCGGCTGACAGACATGGCGACGGTTCCCGAGATCCTGGTACAGAAGTGGTGGTAGCGCTCAGAACGAGCGCCACAGGGCGAAGACGAGCAGCGTGTAGAACGCCGCGAAGATATCGTCGAACATCACGCCGAATGCGCCGGTGAAACCGGGGCCCTTGAGCGTGCGGTCGTAGTAGCGGATCGGCGCCGGCTTGACGATGTCGAAGAAGCGGAACCACAGGAAGGCCGCGAACTGGCCCCAGAAGCCCGTGGGCGTGACAAAGACCAGCACCAGCCAGAACGCGATGATCTCGTCCCAGACCATGCTCCCGTGATCGTCCACGCCCATGTCGCGCGCGGTGCGCAGGCAGGCCCAGATACCCACCAGGAAACCGCCGGCGATGATCCACAGCCACGTGGTGGGCTCGATCCACATCGAGATCACCACGAACGACAACCAGCCGTACAGCGTGCCGACCGTGCCCGGGCTCACCGGTGACAGGCCGGAGCCGAAACCCAGTGCGATCAGCCGGGCAGGATGGCCCAGCATGAAGCGGGCGGTCGGGCGCACAACACGGGCGGTCTGGCCGGCTTCCAGCGTGATGGGCTCGGCAGGGTGGGCGGAATCGCGCGGCGCGGCTCCGGGGGGATAGGCGGACATCAAGAACCTGGCTCGAATTTTCTAGTGATATGTGGCGCGCAAGATCGCAGCACTCCCTGCTGCGCGCATGGTCGGCATCATGACACGGCTTACGCGTGGTGTGTCAGGGGGCGGCGAAATGATCGAACGAGGTGCCCTGGAACGCAAACGGGCTGCCGTCGCGGTCAACAATGCGCAGGCCGGCTTCCGATGTGATCGAACCGACACGGGTGAGCGGCAGGCTCAGTTGCCGGCTGATGGCGGCGATGGCCTCGCGGTTGCCCGCGGGCGCCGTGAAGCAGAGTTCGTAGTCGTCGCCGCCGGCCAGCACGCATTCGCGCTGGAGATCCAGCGGCTGCGCGCCAAGGATTTCGGAACGCGGCAGGGCGTCGACGTCGAGAATCGCCCCGGCCGACGAACTGGCCAGGATATGGCCCAGGTCGCCGATCAGCCCATCGGAGATGTCCAGCGCCGCGTGGGCAACGCCGCGCAGCGCCATGCCCAGCGCCACGCGAGGCGTGGGAGTGTCCATGCGTGCGCGGATGACCGTGAAATCGGGTTCGGGCAGCAGCCATTCGCCCCGGCAGTCGCCCAGCGCCAGCCGTGCATCGCCCAGCGTGCCGGAAATCCAGATGTCGTCACCGGGACGCGCGGCATCGCGGCGCAGCGCCTGGCGCGGCGGTACGTCGCCAAACACGGTGATGGACAGCGTCAGCGGCCCCTTGGTGGTGTCGCCGCCAATCAGTTCGCAACCGTGGTCGTCGGCCAGCGCCAGCATGCCGCTTGCAAAGGCTTCGAGCCAGGCCGGATCGGCCTCGGGCAGGGCCAGCGCCAGCGTGAAGGCGCGCGGCTCGGCGCCCATCGCGGCAAGATCCGACAGATTGACGGCCAGTGCCTTGTGCCCCAGCGAACGCGGCGGCACGTCCGGGAAAAAGTGACGCCCACTTACCAACATGTCCGTGCTGATGGCCAACTGGTGACCCGGCCGCGCCTCGATCAGCGCGCAGTCATCGCCAATGCCCAACGCTGCCTTGTGCACCGGGCGCGTGAAGAAGCGGCGAATCAGATCGAATTCGGAAAGCGATGCGGGGGTGGGATCGGACATGAGGTGCGGGGACATACCGGCTGGTCAAGCCCAGCGGCATGCGGCATATTGTACCGAAACGCAAAGCTGCCTCGCGCAAAACGCCCATTGTGAAATAGTTTTTCACAATATAAAATGCGCAGTCTTGCGTCTAAAACTTTCAAAGTCAGCAAGCGGAGACAGCGGGTTCGTGGAGCCGGCCCGTGCTCATCCATAGTGTTTTCATGCGGCTCCACCGATCGGAAGATGCGCAGATGACAAGCCCTCAGCAGTCCCCGTCCCAAGACGATCTGAAACAGCAGCAGCGTGAGGCGCTGCGCAAGGCCGCACTCGAATACCACGAGTTTCCGACCCCCGGAAAGATCTCCGTTACCCCGACCAAGCCGCTGTCGAACCAGCGTGACCTGGCCCTGGCGTATTCGCCGGGCGTGGCCGCCGCGTGCGAGGAAATCGTCGCCGACCAGGCCAATTCGTTCCGCTACACCGCGCGTGGCAACCTGGTGGCCGTGATCACCAACGGTACCGCCGTGCTGGGCCTGGGCGACATTGGTGCCGCGGCATCGAAGCCGGTGATGGAAGGCAAGGCTGGCCTGTTCAAGAAGTTTGCCGGCATCGACGTCTTCGACATCGAAGTCGACGAGAAAGACCCCGAAAAGCTGGTGGACATCATCGCGTCGCTGGAGCCGACGTTCGGTGGTATCAACCTTGAAGACATCAAGGCGCCGGAATGCTTCTACGTGGAGCGCAAGCTGCGCGAACGGATGAAGATTCCCGTCTTCCACGACGACCAGCACGGTACCGCCATCGTGGTGGGCGCCGCTGTGATCAACGGTCTGAAGGTGGTGGGCAAGGACATCGCCAAGGTCAAGCTGGTAGCCTCGGGCGCCGGCGCGGCCGCGCTGGCCTGCCTGGACCTGCTGGTCGACATGGGCCTGCCCATCGAGAACATCTGGGTAACGGACCTGGCCGGCGTGGTGTATGAAGGCCGTACCGAACTGATGGACCCGGAAAAGGCGCGCTTCTCGCAGAAGACCGACAAGCGCAAGCTGGCCGAAGTCATCGACGGCGCCGACATCTTCCTGGGCCTGTCCGCCGCCGGCGTGCTGAAGCCCGAGATGGTGGCCAAGATGGCCGAGAAGCCGCTGGTGCTGGCGCTGGCCAACCCGAATCCGGAAATCATGCCGGAACTGGCCAAGGAAGTGCGTCCGGACGCCGTGATCGCCACGGGCCGTACCGACTACCCGAACCAGGTCAACAACGTTCTCTGCTTCCCGTTCATCTTCCGTGGCGCGCTCGATTGCGGCGCCACCACGATCACGCGTGAAATGGAAATTGCCGCGGCCAACGCCGTGGCGGAGCTGGCGCGCCAGGAACAGAGCGATATCGTGGCCTCGGCCTACGGCATCCAGGACCTGTCGTTCGGCCCCGAATACCTGATTCCGAAGCCGTTCGACCCGCGCCTGATCGTCAAGATCGCGCCGGCCGTGGCCGAAGCCGCCGCCAAGGCCGGCGTGGCCCGTCGTCCGATCGAGGACATGGACGCGTACCGCCTGCAACTGCAGCAGTTCGTCTACCACTCGGGCACGCTGATGAAGCCGATCTATGCGGCCGCGCGCAAGGTGGAGATGGAAAAGAAGCGCATCGTCTTTGCCGAGGGCGAAGAAGAGCGGGTGCTGCGCGCCGTGCAGGTGATCGTCGACGAGAAGCTGGCCAACCCGATCCTGATCGGCCGCCCGGCAGTGCTGGCGCACCGCATCGAACGCTTCGGCCTGCGCCTGCGCATGGGCGTGGATTTCACGGTGGTGAATCCCGAGCACGACGATCGTTTCCGCGACTACTCCGACGCGTACTACCGCATGATGGCCCGTGAAGGCATCACGCAGCAGTATGCCAAGCTGGAAATGCGCCGCCGCACCACGCTGATCGGCGCCATGCTGGTCAAGAAGGGCGAAGCCGACGGCATGATCTGCGGCACGGTGAGCACCACGGCCGCGCACCTGCGCTACATCGACCAGGTGCTGGGCGGTACCAACTGCGTCTACGCCGCGATGAACGGCCTGGTCCTGCCGGGTCGCCAGATCTTCCTGGTGGATACGCACGTCAACGTGGACCCGACTGCCGAGGAACTGGCCGAGATCACGCTCATGGCCGCCGAGGAACTGAAGCGTTTCGGCATCGAGCCCAAGGTTGGCCTGCTGTCGCATTCGAACTTCGGTACGTCGGAAGCGCCGTCGGCACGCAAGATGCGCGACACGCTGAAGCTGCTGCGCGAGCGCGCGCCGGAACTGGAAGTGGATGGCGAAATGCATGGCGACAGCGCGCTGGACGAAAAGCTGCGCGATTCGCTGGTGCCGGATGGCGCGCTCAAGGGCGAAGCCAACCTGCTGGTCTGCCCGAACATCGACGCGGCCAACATTTCGTACAACCTGCTCAAGGTCGCGGCCGGCAACAACGTGGCCATCGGCCCGATCCTGCTGGGCGTGAAGGCGCCGGTGCACATCCTGACGCCGTCGGCGACGGTGCGCCGTATCGTCAACATGACGGCACTGGTGGTGGTGGACGCGGCCGCCAAGGCCTGATCCGACGAAAATCCAGGGCGGCGCTTTACTGGCCGCCAGGGTATGTGATGCAAGAGCCGGGTACGCCCGGCTTTTTTCATGTCCGTGTCAATAAGCCACCTGCACGGTTAGTATGCGCACACATATCAATAACATGTTGAAACAATTGAGGAAATCCGGGCGCCAACGGCGCAGGGATTGATTAATGGTGGACTTGCGCGTAACCTTACGCCTTTGAATGCGGACGCTCGCCTGGGCGTGCCGGCATGTGCGGGAATCCACAAAAGAGATCGACGCCGTGCCGGAATGACCCGCCATCCACTTTCGCCAACGATTCATTCACTATCGTGGGTTTCCGGATTTCACAAAGCCAGTCGCAGCGGCAGTCAACATGGCAGTCCCTGAGCCTGGCGCGAAGCCTGGGCCACGTATTGGCCGGCGCGGCGCTGTCGATGGCGCTGGTCTTGTCGCCGCCAGGCGCGATGGCAAGGCAGTCGCCCGATACCGTGGGGGTGGTGGGAACCATCCAGGCGGGGCAGTTGCCCAACGAGGCGCAGCAAACGCTGGACCTGATAGAAGGCGGTGGGCCGTTTCCGTACGGCAAGGATGGTTCGCGGTTCGGCAATTATGAACGCGCCCTGCCGCAGCAGCCGCGTGGGTATTACCGCGAATACACCGTCAAGAACAGCAAGAGCCGGAATCGGGGAGCCAAGCGGATAGTTTGCGGTGGTGATCAACGCGCCGCGAACGACTGCTATTACACGGAAGACCACTACAACAGTTTCAAACGGATAACCAAATGATGACTGACATTTTCGGATTGGGCGACGCCCTAGCCGCCCGCGAGGAGCGCGGCGCCGGAGATGGCTGGCAACGGGCTCACCATCAGGCCCAGAACCTTTATGACAACGTGCTGATGATGCCGCGCCAGGATCTGACGCACCCACTTCCGCCCGCTTGTGCCCCTGTCATGGCCACATGGGCTGACGAGGGTACCAACGAGGGAGCCATGAATCTGTTCAAGACGGTGCGCCCGAACATCGTCCAGTCGATCCGCGCGTTCCGCGTGCCCGAGCTGGCCCAGGCAGCCGCCGCGCTGAATCAGCATTTCCTCTATGCCAACTGCGCCGATTGCGCCAGCAAGGCCGAGGTGCTGGAGCGCATCGCCACGGAGTTCACGTTCCCGAAGCATTTCGGCAAGAACTTTGATGCGTTGTCCGACTGCCTGACCGACATGATCCACAAGTCGGGTCCGCAGCCGGGATTCGTGATCGTGCTGGAAGGCTTGCCGATTGCGCAGAAGTTCGACAAGGAAGGGCGCGAGGTGCTGCTGGACGTCTTCCGCGACGCCGCCGAGTTCTGGGGCGAGCGCAAGGTGCAGTTCCGGGTGTTCTACTCGTTCGCGTAAGCGCCCCTGAGCGTCAGGTATCCAATGAAAAAGCCCGCTGGTGTCAGCGGGCTTTTTGTTTGCCGGTCGTCCGTCGCCGCGCGTCAGGCGGCGGGTGGGACCTGGCCGTTCGGCGTCAGGCGGTCGATCAGTTCCGGCAGGCCCTCGCTGAGGCTGGCGGCCACGTCGTCCGACGACATGCCGGTGGTTTCGGCCAGCGACTGCAGCGCGCCGGTGCCGCCCAGCGCCGAGGTCAGGTCGGTGGGGCTCACTGCCTGGTTGGTGCCCGTGCCGATCCAGGAGTCGACCTGCTGACCCAGGCCGGCCTGGCCCAGGATGTCGCGCAGCGCGCCAATCCCGCCCGATGCCGCGCCCATGGCCTGGGCCGATGCGCCGGCTTCGCCCTGTCCGCCGAGCAAGCCGCCCAGCAGCGATCCGAGGTCGAGCCCACCCGGCGCGGGGGCGCTGCCGCCGCCCAGCATTCCGCCGAGCATGCCGCCCAGGCCACCCAGCCCGCCCAGGCCACCGAGTCCGCCCAGCGGATTGTCGCCAGCATCGGCTGGCGCCACGCTGCCGTCGGCGCCCTGGCTCTTGTGGCGCATGGCAAGCATGGCCAGCAGCCCCAGCGCCATCATCAGCTTTGGATTGATGCCACCGGACTGGCCTTCCTGCTGCTGGCCGCCCATCTGGCCCAGCACGCCACCGAGTACGCTATCGAGTAGTCCCATCTCAGACTCCTTT
This sequence comes from Cupriavidus pauculus, assembly GCF_022179805.1. Lineage (GTDB taxonomy): Bacteria > Pseudomonadota > Gammaproteobacteria > Burkholderiales > Burkholderiaceae > Cupriavidus > Cupriavidus pauculus_E. The sequence continues at coordinate 128,728 of NZ_BPUO01000013.1, forward strand.
CTCAAAATCCGCCAAGGATGGCGTTCAGCGTCGCCAGGCAAGCCAGCCCGGCGGTTTCCGTACGCAGGATGCGCGGTCCCAATGACACCCCGATAAAACCGGCGCGCCGTGCGGCCTCTTCCTCATCGGGCGAAAGTCCGCCCTCCGGCCCGACCAGCAGCGTCACGCCCTGGGCGCGCCAGGTATCGCGATGTGCACTGGCAAGCTCGGGCAGCGAGCCCTCGGCACGCGGCGACAGCAGCAGCCGTGCCCCCGTGGCGGGCGCGGCCGCAAGCCATGCTTCAAAAGTAGCGACCGGCGCCAGCGACGGCAAGCGGTTACGGCCACATTGTTCGCATGCCGCCTCCACCAGCGCCTGCCAGTGCGCCTGGCGCTTCAGTGCCCGCTCGCCCGACAGACGGACTACCGAGCGGTTGGCCTGCAGCGGCTGGATGCCCGCCACGCCAAGCTCCACGGCTTTTTCGATCAGCCAGTCCATCTTGTCGCCACCGGCCAGCCCCTGGGCCAGCGTGACGGCAAACGGCGTCTCGGCCTCGGCCGCGTCATGCGTGCCGATCCGTGCCACGGCTTGGCGCTTGCCGATCTCGGCCAGCGAGGCGGCGTAGCTGCCTCCCTGACCGTTGAACAGCGTGATGGCATCGCCGGGCGCCAGGCGCAGCACCTGCACGTGGCGCACGACGGTTTCGGGTAAATCCAGTACGGCATCGGCGGCCAGCGCCGCATCGACAAAGAATCTAGGGGGCATCAGGGGTTGGGTTTGGCGTCGGGGGTCTTGGCCAGCGTTGTGGCAAAGCCCCATCGGTATCCATCGGGATCTTCGACCATGCAGTACCTGTCGCCCCAGAACTGGTCGGCGGGCGCGGTGACGCTGCCGGCGCCGGCAGCGATGGCCTGGGCGTACAGCGCATCGACATCGTCGCAATACACGTAGAAGGTCTGCGGCGCCTCGACACCCAGCGAGCGGGGCGTGCGGGCGGTGCTGCCCCACGCGCCCTCGGGGGCGAACATGATGACGAGCTGGCCGCGATAGTGCATCTCGGCGTGGGTGGGCACGCCGTTTTCATCGACGACATGACCGGCTTCGAAGCCGAATGCCCGCTGATAGAAATCAAGGGCGGCGCGACCGCTGGCGACCGTGAGATAGGGCGTCAGCCAGGGCGTGTTGGGCGGTCTGGACATGAAGGGTCTCCCGGATGGCACAAAGGCCCCCGCCGTCCGGTCAGGGCGGCGGCAGGGCGTTTGTGCATGTTACGCGGGACGGCCAGCGCTGTCGAAGATCGCCTGCAGATGCAGCGGATGATTGAACAGGGCCGCGTGCAATCCGGCGTGGTAGGCGCGCAGCGCCGTGTCGAGCTTCCACTGCCGCAGCCGTGCCTCGATGCGTTCGGACGGATGGGCGGCGATGTCGAGCGTGTCACTGGCCAGCGCGATGCCCCACTGCGCACCATACGCCGGTACGAAGGTGGTCAGCGGCGCCACGTGGCGGAAGACCTGGCGCAGGCGCAATAGCAGCAGGCGCGCACTGTCCGGCCGATGCCAGGGTGGGCCAAGATGCAGTGACATCGCCCCGCCAGCGGCCAGGCAACGTCGTGCGGTATGCAGGCCGTGCGGCGAAAACAATGCGGCCGCCGGGCTGCCGTCATCGGCTTCGGTCAGGTCGTAGACGATCAGGTCGAACTGGCGTCCGGCCCGTGCAAAGGCTTCCATGAGCCCCAGCCCGTCGCCGATGGCCAGGTGCAGGCGCGGGTCGCCGGGCTCGTCGAGCGATCCCCGGTGGATGCCGCGCAGCCATTCGCGCGATAGCCGCACCACCTCGGCGTCCAGCTCGGCCACTACCACTTCCCGCATCGTGGGAATTCGCAGCAGTTCGAAGGCCGATCCACCGTCGCCGCCACCTACGACCAGTGCGCTACGTGGCGAACCGTGCACTGCGGCCATCGGCACCGTCATCAGCTCGTGCTGGATGAAGGCGTCGGCTTCAGTGCTCATCACGCGGCCATCGAGCCGGAAAATCCGGCCAAACTGCGCGTTCTCGCCAATTTCGACCTGCTGGTGCGGCGTGCGTGCGGCCGCCAGCACGGAGATGTCGCCCAGCGTCACGCCGGCGCCGGGCGCCAGCCATTCGGTCCAGGTCTGACAACCCCTTCGAGGCGCCTCCGGGCGTCCGGAAATGCTGCCTGCTTCTGCTAAAATTGCGGTTTTCCCGCCGTCAGGTTCCCGCATGTCTGCCCTCGTCCATCCCGCCACCAGTCCTTTCGCCAATCAACCCGTCAAGCTGATGGCCGATGCCATCCGCGTGCTTGCCATGGATGCCGTCCAGCAGGCCAACTCTGGTCACCCCGGCGCGCCGATGGGTATGGCGGATATCGCCGTGGCGTTGTGGGGACGGCACCTGAAGCATAACCCGGTCAATCCGCACTGGGCTGACCGCGATCGCTTCGTGCTGTCTAACGGCCACGGATCGATGCTGATTTATGCCTTGTTGCATCTGACCGGCTACGACCTGCCCGTGGAAGAGCTGCGCAACTTCCGCCAGCTGCACAGCAAGACCGCCGGCCACCCGGAATACGGCATCACCCCGGGCGTGGAAACCACCACCGGCCCGCTGGGCCAGGGCATTACCAACGCGGTGGGCATGGCACTGGCCGAACGCCTGCTGGGCGAGGAATTCAACCGCCCCGGCTTCGACATCGTCAACCACCACACCTATGTGTTCATGGGCGACGGCTGCCTGATGGAAGGCATCAGCCACGAAGCCTGCTCGCTGGCCGGCACGCTGAAGCTGAACAAGCTGATCGCGATGTGGGACGACAACGGCATCTCGATCGACGGCGACGTCGTGCACTGGTTTGCCGATGACACCCCGAAGCGTTTCGAGTCCTATGGCTGGAACGTGATCCGCGGCGTGGACGGCCACGACGCGGTGGCGGTGGACAACGCCATCACGCAGGCCAAGGCCAGCGACAAGCCCACGCTGATCTGCTGCCGCACGATCATCGGCAAGGGCGCGCCGAACAAGGAAGGTGGCCACGACGTGCACGGCGCCCCGCTGGGTGGCGCCGAAGTACTGGCCACGCGCGAGGCGCTGGGCTGGGCCCACGCCCCGTTCGAACTGCCGCAGGACGTGTACACGGCCTGGAACGCCAAGGCCACCGGCGGCGCGCTGGAAAAGGCCTGGGACGCGCTGTTCGACGCCTATGCCGAAGTGCATCCGTATGAAGCCGGCGAATTCAAGCGCCGCATGCGCGGCGAACTGCCGGGCTCGTTTGACGCCGCCGTGGACGCGTTCATCGCCAAGTGCGAAGAGAAGGCCGAAACGATCGCCACGCGCAAGGCCAGCCAGAACACCATCGAGGCGTTCGCGCCGGTGCTGCCTGAATTCCTGGGCGGCTCGGCCGACCTGACCGGCTCGAACCTGACCAACTGGTCGGGCACCAAGGCCGTGCGTGTGGATGCCTGGGGCAACCACATCAACTACGGCGTGCGCGAATTCGGCATGAGCGCCATCATGAACGGCATCACGCTGCATGGCGGCTACGTGCCGTACGGCGCCACGTTCCTGACGTTCTCGGACTACAGCCGCAATGCGCTGCGCATGGCCGCGCTGATGAAGATCCGCACGCTGTTCGTGTTCACGCACGATTCGATTGGCCTGGGCGAAGACGGCCCGACGCACCAGTCGATCGAGCACGTGGCCAGCCTGCGCCTGATTCCGAACATGGATGTCTGGCGTACCGCCGACACGACCGAAACCGCCGTGGCCTGGGCCGAGTCGATCCGCCGCGAGGACGGCCCGAGCTGCCTGATCTTCAGCCGCCAGAACCTGCCGTTCCAGAAGCGTGACGACGCCACGCGCGCCAATATTGCTCGCGGCGGCTACGTGCTGCGCGATGCGAAGAACCCGCGCACCAAGCGTCCGGACGCCGTGATCCTGGCCACCGGCTCGGAAGTGGGCCTGGCCGTTGGCGCGGCCGACGCGCTGGCCGCCGAAGGCGTGCATGTGCGCGTGGTGTCCGTGCCTGCCACGACCGTCTTCGACAAGCAGGACGCCGCCTACAAGGCCAGCGTGCTGCCGGCCGGCGTGCCGCGCATCGCCGTGGAAGCGGGCGTGACCGATTTCTGGTGGAAGTACCAGGTCCAGGCAGTGGTCGGCATCGACACGTTCGGCGAATCGGCTCCGGCTGGCGTGCTGTTCAAGCACTTCGGCTTCACCGTGGAAAACGTGGCCGACACCGTGCGCGCCACGCTCGCCCAGTAAATTTCCGCCCGCGCGGTCAGCCGGTGCGATGCGCCGGCTGACCGGCGCGAGCCACCGGCTTCATCGATTGCACTCTAGGAGATAGACATGACCATCAAGATCGGCATCAACGGCTTTGGCCGTATCGGACGCATGGTGTTCCGCGCCGCCGCCGCGAACTTCAAGGACATTGAAGTCGTCGCCATCAATGACCTGCTGGAGCCGGACTACCTGGCTTACATGCTGAAGTACGACTCGGTGCATGGCCGCTTCGATGGCGAAGTGTCGGTGGACGGCAACACGCTGGTCGTGAACGGCAAGAAGATTCGCCTGACGGCCGTCAAGGATCCGTCCGAACTGAAGTGGGGCGAAGTTGGCGCCGACGTCGTCATCGAATCGACCGGCATCTTCCTGACCAAGGAAGGTGCGCAGAAGCACATCGACGCAGGCGCCAAGAAGGTGATCATGTCGGCCCCGTCGAAGGACGACACCCCGATGTTCGTGTACGGCGTGAACCACGAAACGTACAAGGGCGAAGCGATCATCTCGAACGCAAGCTGCACCACGAACTGCCTGGCCCCGGTGGCCAAGGTGCTGAACGACAAGTGGGGCATCAAGCGCGGCCTGATGACCACGGTGCACGCCGCCACGGCGACGCAGAAGACCGTCGACGGCCCGTCGAACAAGGACTGGCGCGGTGGCCGCGGCATCCTGGAAAACATCATCCCGTCGTCGACTGGCGCCGCCAAGGCCGTGGGCGTGGTGATTCCGCAGCTGAACAAGAAGCTGACGGGCATGTCGTTCCGCGTGCCGACCTCGGATGTGTCGGTGGTCGACCTGACCGTCGAGCTGGAAAACCCGGCCAAGTACGAGGAAATCTGCGCCGAGATGAAGGCACAGAGCCAGGGCGCGCTGAAGGGCGTGCTGGGTTACACCGAAGACAAGGTTGTGGCCACGGACTTCCGCGGCGATGCCCGCACCTCGATTTTCGACGCTGAAGCCGGCATCGCGCTGGACGGCACGTTCATCAAGGTCGTGAGCTGGTACGACAACGAATGGGGTTACTCGAACAAGTGCCTGGAAATGGCACGTGTCGTGGCCAAGTAATTGGCAACTGCCTCATGAAAAACGCGCCTTCGGGCGCGTTTTTTTATTGCTGCCGGGCGAGATTCACGGCGAAAGCGGCTTGGCGTCGACCGCATCACCATCCACCAGAAAATGCCCACCGGCCACGTGATGTATCGTGCGCAATTCGTCGTGCCCGGTGAAATGCCAGCGGCCTTCGCTGAATACGCGGCTGTCGGCATGGGCGGCCACGACTTCGCCGAGGAACAGGTCATAGCCGGCCTGGATGCCTGGCTCGGGCAGCAGCCGGCATTCCAGCCACGCGGCGCAGCCTTCGAGCAATGGCGCGCCCACTACACTGCCGGCGAACGTCTGCAGGCCGTAAGCCGCGAACTTGTCGATGCCTTGCTGTTCCAGCATCGTCAGGCCGGAACTGGAGCCGAGCGCCTGGGTGATGTCCACCTGGCTGACCGTCGGCACATGCAGTGCAAACTCGCCGCTGGCTTCGAGCAGTTGACGCGTCCAGGTAGCTTTGTCCAGCACAACGGCCACCTTGGGCGGGGCAAAATCGAGTGGCATGGCCCAGGCGGCGGCCATGATGTTGCGCTGGCCGTCATGGGCGGCGCTGACCAGCACGGTAGGGCCATGATTGAGCAACCGATAGGCCTTGGAGAGATCGACGGGGAGACGCGGGGAAGTCATGATGCGAGTCCGAAATTTCTGAGGTAATGTGCGCGGGCGCAAGACAGGATCAGGCCCTTATGCGTCAATATAGCGACCTCTCTGCGCGTGAGGGCTTCGCTTTTTGACATTATCTGTCTCTAAGTTGTCAAAAATGCGCTGATTTCCAATTCTCGTAGTGCAAGAAATGCTGAATTTGCTTTTCCCTGCCGATTTTTTCTCTTACACTCGGAAGAATCTGTTGATATCTGATGTGCAGCCAGTGAAAGTGGTGGGGCCATCGAAGCACGAGACATAACAAACCGGGCCTGATCATGGTGAACGTGGATACCAAGCTGCTCGTGATTTTTACCGAGCTGCTTAGCAAGCGGAACGCCACTTATGTGGCGGAAAAGATGCATATGACCGCCCCGGCGGTCTCGCACTCGCTTGGGCGCCTGCGCGAAATCTTCGACGATCCTCTTTTCATTCGCGTGCCGCACGGCTTGACGCCGACGCCGCGCGCGCTTGAACTGGGCCCGAAGATCCGCGACATGCTCGATCTCTGGTCGTCGATCAATGAGGGCGATGCGGACAATTTTGACCCCGCCATTGCCACCGGTACGCTCAGTATCGGTTTTGCGGCTGAACTCGGCGATACGGTTTTCAACCGTTTTATCCTGCGTATCAAGCAACTCGCTCCCGATCTGCATATTCGCCTGGTCGAATCGCATTCCTGGGAAAGTGACGTAGCGTCGATGCGCGCCAACGAGCTGGACCTGGCATTCTCGCCGTTCCCGACACGCCATCCGGAAATCGTCGAGGAAATGGTGACGTCGCTGAACCTGTGGGTGTGCGCACGCAAGAGTCATCCTTTGCTCAAGGAAGAGTGCACGCTGGAGCAGTACCTCGATTGCAGCCATATCTTCATGGCGCACTCCGGTGGCTCGGGGCGTCCCGCGCCGGCGCTGATTCCGCTGGACTACGCGCTGCAGCAACGCGGCTTGAAGCGGAATGCAACCCTGACGGTGCATTCCTGGCGTGCCCAGGCCGAACTGGCCGCGCAAACCGACATGATCTTCACGGTCAACGCGCTGACCAAGGACATGGCGTGCGAGACCTACGGCCTCAAGGCCTACCCGCTGCCGGCCGAGTTGAACACGACGCTGGGCCTGAACATGTTCTGGCACCGCAGCCGCAACACGCATCCGATGCTGGTATGGGCACGTAACTTGTTTCGCCAGGTGGTTGGAGAGTTCGTAGGCCTGGACAAGGTGGCCGCATCGCGCAATCTGCGCGTGGTGACCGAATCGGCCGAAGCCGAACAGGACGACCTGCCGCAGGAATAAGCGGGCAGAGCGTTAGAAACAGTTCGAAAAAAACCGGCGCCTGGCGCCGGTTTTTTCTTGCTGCTTGGCTCACTGCTGGGGCGGGCGCGATGCCAGCCCAGCGCGGCTCATCGTTTTGGTCTGTGGGGACAGTCGTTCTTGGTGCAATTGCCGTACAGCGACAATGCGTGTTCCTGCAGTGCAAAGCCGCGCTCGCGCGCAATGCTTTGCTGGCGCTGCTCGATGTCGCCATCGAAGAATTCCTCGACGCGACCGCAGTCCAGGCACACCAGGTGATCGTGGTGCTTGCCTTCGTTCAGTTCGAAAATGGCCTTGCCCGATTCGAAATTGTTGCGGGACAGCAAGCCCGCCTGTTCGAACTGGGTCAGGACGCGATAGACCGTGGCGAGGCCGATATCCATATGCTCGTTGAGCAGGATTCGGTAGACGTCTTCCGCGCTCAGGTGGCGCTGTTCGCTGGTCTGGAAGATTTCGAGAATCTTCAGGCGGGGGACGGTCGCCTTGAGGCCGATATTTTTGAGGTCCGCCGGACTCGGCATGGGCGTGACTCCCTAGAGTACAATGTCTGGATAGTTGAATCATAAGGGTTTTGGCGACAAAAGTCGCCCCGGTGCCATGGCGCCCGGACGCCACCCGCAAGGTGGCGTACCCGCGATGCGCCTGGCCGTGCCAGACACCTCCGCCTATTGTGCGGTGCGTCGGTTTCGGCACAGAAACATTCCCGTCTGGAAGCGAGATACATGCGTTCATTCCGTTCGTCCGCCACGCGCCCGGCGCTGGTGTCATCCCTGCTGGCGGCCGCGCTGCTGGCCGGTGCGTGCTCGGCCTACGACAGTACGTCGCGCAAGGTGGCCGAGGCCATCACGCCTTATCGCATCAATATCGTCCAGGGTAACTTCGTGTCTCGCGAGGCGGTTTCGCAACTGCGCGAAGGCATGACTCGCGACCAGGTGCGCTTCCTGCTGGGCACGCCGCTGCTGCAGGACGTCTTCCACGGCAATCGCTGGGATTACTACTTCTCGTTCCGCCGGGGCAGCACGCCGGTGGTGCAGTCGCGCAAGTTCACGGTGTTCTTTGATGGCGACACGCTGACGAAATGGCAGGGTGACGAGCTGCCGTCGGAATACGAGCTGATCGCCGAAATCGACGGCATGAAGGCCGCGCAGCGCAACCAGAAGCCGGGTATTGGCACGTCGAGCTCTTCCAGCACGCCGGCGCAGCCGGCTGCGGCCGCCTCGGCGCCGGAAGCTGCCCCCGCCGCAGAATCCCCGGCGCCCGCCGCTTCGGAACCCGCCGCCCAGACCCCGGCTCCGGGCGCCACGCCGGACAAACCGGCGAGCTGATCGCCATCGGGACCGGCATGCGCCGGTTGCCGCCCATCGCATCCATGCGCCCGGCCTGCCTGGCCGGGCAGCAGTCTTCCGATACCGCCACGCCATGAAAATCGCCATCGCAGGTGCATCCGGCCGCATGGGCCGCATGCTGATCGAAACCGTCCTGAATACCGAAGGTGTCACGCTCGCGGGTGCGCTGGAGCATGCCTCGTCGCCCGCGCTGGGCCAGGACGCGGCCATGTTCCTGGGCCGCACCACCGGTATCCAGATCTCGGCCGATATCGACGCCGTGCTGGGCGCCGCTGATTGCCTGATCGACTTCACGCGGCCCGAGGGCACGCTGGCTCACCTGGAAGCCGCGAAGCGGCTGGGCAAGAAGATCGTGGTGGGCACCACCGGTTTCGACGCCGCGGGCAAGCAGGCGCTGGCCGATGCCGCCAAGTCGATCGGCGTGGTATTCGCATCGAATTTCAGCGTGGGCGTGAATGCCACGTTCAAGCTGCTCGAAGTGGCGGCAAAGCTGCTGTCGTCGGGCTACGACATCGAAGTCATCGAAGCGCATCACCGCCACAAGGTCGATGCGCCGTCTGGCACCGCCCTGACGATGGGCGAGGTGATCGCCAATGCGCTGGGCCGTAACCTCGACGATTGCGCTGTCTACGCGCGCGAAGGCCATACGGGCCCGCGCGATCCGAATTCCATCGGCTTTGCCACCGTGCGCGGCGGCGATATCGTGGGCGACCATACGGTGATGTTCGCGGGCATCGGCGAGCGCATCGAGATCAGCCACAAGTCGTCGAGCCGCCAGTCGTACGCGGATGGCGCGGTGCGGGCCGCGAGGTTCCTGGCCGACAAGCCCAGCGGCATGTTCGACATGCAGGATGTGCTGGGACTGAAGTAACCCGGCCGATCATGAGCAATGCGGCTCGCCTCGGCGGGCCGTTTCCGACTTTGCGTACGCCGTGACGGCCCGGTTCCATGGCCCGCCACGGTTATAATCGCTTCTTTCGCAATCCGATCCCCTCGGCCGCACGGCGCGCCAGTCGCCGCGCGTGCCCGCTGTCCAGAACGTCGTCCCGACCATGCAAGACAAATATCTTCCGTCCGCCGTTGAACAAGCCGCCCAGCAGCACTGGCAAGCCATCGATGCCTACAAGGTGTCGGAGCACGCGGTCGGGCCAGACGGCAAGGAAAAGCAGAAGTTCTACGCCTGCTCGATGCTGCCCTATCCGTCGGGCAAGCTGCACATGGGCCATGTGCGCAACTACACCATCAACGACGTGATGGCGCGCTACCTGCGCATGAACGGCCGCAACGTACTGATGCCGATGGGCTGGGACGCGTTCGGCATGCCGGCCGAGAACGCCGCGCTGAATAACAAGGTGGCGCCTGCCGCCTGGACCTACGACAACATCGCTTACATGAAGAAGCAGATGCAGTCGATGGGCCTGGCGATCGACTGGTCGCGCGAAGTGGCTACCTGCAGCCCGGACTACTACCGCTGGAACCAGTGGCTGTTCCTGAAGATGCTGGAAAAGGGCGTGGCCTACCGCAAGACCGGCACCGTGAACTGGGACCCGGTGGACCAGACCGTGCTGGCTAACGAGCAGGTGATCGACGGCCGTGGCTGGCGTTCGGGCGCGGTGGTGGAAAAGCGCGAAATCCCGATGTACTACCTGCGCATCACCGAGTACGCGCAGGAACTGCTGGGCGACCTGGACGGCCTGGGCTGGCCCGAGCGCGTCAAGATCATGCAGCAGAACTGGATCGGCCGCAGCGAGGGCGTGCGCTTTGCGTTCCCGCACGACATCCAGGGCGCTGACGGCAAGGCGATCAGCGACGGCAAGCTCTACGTGTTCACCACGCGCGCCGACACGATCATGGGCGTGACGTTCTGCGCGGTGGCCGCCGAGCACCCGCTGGCCACGCACGCCGCCGCGAACAATCCTGAACTGGCCGCGTTCATCGACGAATGCAAGCACGGTTCGGTCATGGAAGCCGACATGGCGACCATGGAGAAGAAGGGCATGCCCACCGGCCTGAAGGTCACGCATCCGCTGACCGGCGAGCAGGTGGAAGTATGGGTCGGCAACTACGTGCTGATGACCTACGGCGACGGCGCCGTGATGGGCGTCCCCGCGCACGACGAGCGCGACTTCGCCTTCGCCCGGAAGTACAACCTGCCGATCAAGCAGGTAATCGACGTCAAGGGCCAGCCGTATTCGACCGACGCCTGGCAAGAATGGTACGGCGACAAGGAACACGGCACCTGCATCCATAGCGGCAAGTACGACGGCATGGGCTACAAGGCCGCCGTGGACGCCATCGCCGCCGATCTGGCAGCCAAGGACCTGGGCGAGAAGAAGGTGACCTGGCGCCTGCGCGACTGGGGTATCTCGCGTCAGCGCTACTGGGGTACGCCGATCCCGCTGATCCATTGCGATAGCTGCGGCGTGGTGCCCGTGCCCGAGAAGGATCTGCCGGTCGTGCTGCCCGAGGACCTGGTGCCGGACGGCACCGGCAATCCGCTGAACAAGGACCCGCGCTTCCTCGAATGCAGCTGCCCGTCATGCGGCAAGCCGGCGCGCCGCGAGACCGACACGATGGACACGTTCATCGACTCGTGCTGGTACTACATGCGCTATACGTGCCCGGACGCCACCACGATGGTGGATGCCCGCAACGACTACTGGATGCCGATGGACCAGTACATCGGCGGCATCGAGCACGCGATCCTGCACCTGTTGTACGCACGTTTCTGGACCAAGGTCATGCGTGACCTGGGCCTGGTCAAGTTCGACGAGCCGTTCACGAACCTGCTGACGCAGGGCATGGTGCTGAACGAGACGTTCTACCGCGAGGACGCGTCGGGCAAGAAGACCTGGTACAACCCGGCCGATGTCGATCTGCAGAACGACGATCGCGGTCGCCCGATGGGCGCCACGCTGAAGGCCGACGGCCAGCCGGTGGTGATCGGCGGCGTGGAAAAGATGTCGAAGTCGAAGAACAACGGCATCGACCCGCAGGCACTGATCGACCAGTACGGCGCCGATACCGCGCGCCTGTTCGTGATGTTTGCCGCGCCGCCCGAGCAACAGCTCGAATGGAGCGGTTCGGGCGTGGAAGGCGCGTCGCGCTTCCTGCGCCGCGTCTGGAACTACGGCGCCGCCAACGCCCAGGCCATTCGTGATGGCGCCGGCACGCAGGTGACCGCCGCCGACGCCGATGTGCGCCGCGAGCTGTACACGGTGCTCAAGCAGGCCAATTACGACTACGAACGCATCCAGTACAACACCGTGGTTTCGGCCACGATGAAGATGCTGAACGCGCTGGACGATGCCAAGACGGCGTCGCCGGCTGCGCGCCGCGAAGGCTTCAGCATCCTGCTGCGCGTGCTGTACCCGGTGGTGCCGCACATCGCGCACGGTCTGTGGGCGGAGCTTGGCTACGACGCGGAATCGGGCGACATCCTCGATGCCGCCTGGCCGCAGGTGGACGAGAGCGCGCTGGTGCGCAGCGAGATCGACCTGGTGCTGCAGATCAACGGCAAGGTCCGTGGCAGCCTGACGGTGCCGGCCGATGCAGACCGCGCGGCCATCGAGGCCGTGGCGGCCAACAGCGAAATCGTGGCGAAGTTCGCCAACGGTGCCGCGCCCAAGAAGATCGTGGTGGTACCGGGCCGGCTCGTCAACGTGGTGCTTTGAGCCCCAACACCAATCAGGAAGATATGGCAATGGATCGACCGGACATGGGACGCCGCGGATTTCTCGCCATCGGTGCTGCAATGGCGGCGGCCGGCGTGCTGGCTGGCTGCGGCTTTCACATGCGCGGTAACGCCGATTTCGCGTTCAAGCGGCTCTATATCGGCCTGCCGCAGAACTCGCTGATGGGTGCGGACCTGCGCCGCAACATCCGCAATGGTTCGGACACGCAGGTCGTCGAGGAAAAGGACCAGGCCGACGCGCTGCTCGACGTCCTGGCCGACACCCGCGCCAAGTCGATCCTCTCCATCACGGCACAGGGCGTGGTGCGCGAGTACCGCCTGACCCAGCGCTTCAGCTACCGCCTGCGCGATGCCGCCGGCAAGGAACTGATCGCGCCGTCGACGCTGGTGCTGACCCGCGACCTCACGTACAACGAAGCCAACACGCTGGCCAAGGACTACGAAGAGCAGCAGCTGTACCGCGACATGCAGAAGGACATCGTGCAACAGCTGATCCGCCGGCTGGCGGCGGTCAAGACGATCTGAGCGCGCTTCCGCCCGCACTCCGTCCGCACACACCCGGCCCCCGATGCAGCTCAAGCTCGACGCACTCGACGCACACCTGAAGCAGGCCCAGGCCAAGGGCCTGGCGCCGCTGTACGTGGTGCATGGTGACGAGCACCTGCTGGTGCTCGAGGCCGTGGACCGGCTGCGCCGCGCCGCGCGCGATTCCGGTTTTACCGAGCGCGAGGTGCTGGTGGCCGAACGCGGGTTCCAGTGGGGGCACGTGACCGAGGCCCAGCAGTCGATGTCGTTGTTCGGCGACCGCAAGATCGTGGAACTGCGCGTGCCGTCGGGCAAGCCCGGCAAGGATGGCGGCGAGGCGCTGCGCGCCGTGGCTGCCCAGCCGTCGCCGGACGTGATCATGCTGGTCACGCTGCCCCGGATGGACTTTGCTTCGTCGAAATCGGCCTGGTTCCAGGCGCTGGAATCGGCCGGCGTGTCGATCAAGGTCGATGCCGTGGACCGCACGCGCCTGCCGGCCTGGGTGGGCGAACGGCTGGCGCTGCAGCAGCAACGCGTGGAGCCGGGCGAGCCGGGCCGGCGTGCGCTGCAGTTCATTGCCGACAAGGTCGAGGGCAATCTGCTGGCCGCGCATCAGGAAATCCAGAAACTCGGGCTGCTGTATCCCCCCGGCGTGCTGAACTTCGACCAGGTGCACGATGCGGTGCTGAATGTGGCCCGCTACGACGTGTTCAAGCTGTCCGAGGCGATGCTGGGCGGCGACGTGCCGCGCCTGACGCGCATGCTCGAAGGGCTGCGCGGCGAGGGCGAGGCGACGGTGCTGGTGCTGTGGGCGCTGACCGAGGAAATTCGCGTATTATCCAAGGTCCGGCAAGGGCTGGCGGCAGGCAAGCCAGCGGGCGTGCTGATGCGTGAACTGCGCGTCTGGGGCCCGCGCGAGCGCCTGGTGCCGCAGGCCGCGCAACGGCTGTCGATGCCGCAGCTTGAGGCCGCGCTGGCCCTGGCCGCGCGCCTGGACCGCCAGGTGAAGGGCCTCTCCGACTTGCCACGGGCGGGGGGCGCGGCGGGCAGCCTGCCAGCCGAGCCGTGGGACGGACTGCTGCAGTTGGCGCTGCTGATCGCGCGGCCAGCCTGACGTCCCGAACCGAACCAGAACAAAGCTGGTAGCCGCGCCGGCGCTTCGACATCGCGGCACCCACAGCAGACCGGGCTGGACCCGGACACCATCATGACCGAGTTCGATCTCCACGCTTACATGAATCGCGTTGGCCAGCAGGCCCGCGCGGCATCGCGCGCCATGGCGCGGGCCTCCACGGCCGACAAGAATCGCGCGCTGCTGACGATTGCCGCGGCCATCCGCCGCGATGCGGACAAGCTCAAGGCCGTCAATGCACGCGATGTGGAACGCGCCCGGGCCAATGGCCAGGACGCCGCGTTTGTTGACCGCCTGACGCTGTCCGACAAGGCCATCGACACCATGGCCGCCGGCCTGGAACAGATCGCGGCACTGCCCGACCCGATCGGCGAGATCAGCAACATGAAATTCCGTCCCACCGGCATCCAGGTGGGGCAGATGCGCGTGCCGCTGGGCGTGATCGGCATCATCTACGAGTCGCGCCCGAATGTGACCATCGACGCCGCGGCGCTGTGCCTGAAGTCGGGCAACGCCACGATCCTGCGCGGCGGCTCGGAGGCCATCGAATCGAATACCGCCCTGGCCGTGCTGGTGGCCAAGGGGCTGGCCGCCGCCGGACTGCCGGCCGAGGCCGTGCAGGTGATAGAGACCACCGACCGTGCGGCGGTGGGGCGCCTGATCACGATGACCGAGTACGTCGACGTGATCGTGCCGCGTGGCGGCAAGAGCCTGATCGCGCGCCTGATCGAGGAAGGCCGCGTGCCGATGATCAAGCATCTGGACGGCATCTGCCATATCTACATCGACGACGATGCGGACGTGGAAAAGGCCGTACGCGTGGCCGACAACGCCAAGACCCAGCGCTACGCGCCGTGCAACACGATGGAAACGCTGCTGGTGTCGCGCAAGGTCGCCGCCACGGTGCTGCCGCCGCTGTGCCGCATCTACCAGGACAAGGGCGTCGAACTGCGCGTTTGCGCCGATACGCGCGCCACGCTCGAAGCCGCCGGCTTCAGCGGGCTGGTCGATGCCACCGAGGAAGACTGGAAGCTGGAATACCTGGCGCCGGTGCTGGCCATCCGTACCGTCGATGGCGTGGATGCGGCGATCGACCATATCAACACCCATGGTTCGGCGCACACGGATTCGATCGTGACCGAGAACTACAGCACGGGCATGCGCTTTATTCGCGAAGTGGATTCGGCCAGCGTGATGATCAACGCGTCGACGCGCTTTGCCGACGGTTTTGAATACGGCCTGGGCGCGGAAATCGGCATCTCGAACGACAAGCTGCACGCCCGGGGCCCGGTGGGGCTGGAAGGGCTGACGTCGCTCAAGTACGTGGTGTTCGGCCACGGCGAGATCCGCACGTAACGGACAAGCGAGAAACGCAGATGCTCTGGGTCAAGGCCTTCCATATCCTGTTCGTGATTTCGTGGTTCGCGGGCCTGTTTTACCTGCCGCGTATCTTCGTCAACCTGGCCATGGAAACCGATCCGGCCAGCGTGCAGCGCCTGCTGTTGATGGCGCGCAAGCTGTTCCGCTTCATGACCATGCTGGCCGTGCCGGCGCTGGTGTTCGGCCTGTGGCTGTTCCTGGGCTACGGCATCGGCCGCGGCGCGGGGCAGGGCTGGATGCACGCCAAGCTGGCGCTGGTGGTGGTGTTGATCGGGTACCACCACGGTTGTGGCGTGCTGCTGCGCAAGTTCGAGCGCGGCGCCAATACGCGGTCGCACACGTTCTACCGCTGGTTCAACGAGCTGCCGGTGCTGGTGTTGCTGGCCATCGTGATTCTGGTTGTCGTAAAGCCGTTCTAAGCTGTCGAATTCCTACCGTTTTTCGATGAGGTCGTGATGAGCAAGCAGGTCGAGTATTTTCTGGCGCCCCAGTCACCGTTCGTCTACCTGGGCCATGAGCGCTTTGTGGAGATCGCCAATCGCCATCAGGCGCAGGTGCTGCTGAAGCCGGCCGACCTGGGCAAGGTGTTCTCGGTGTCCGGTGGGCTGCCGCTGGCCCAGCGCCCGCCGCAGCGCCAGGCCTACCGTCTGGTTGAGCTCCAGCGCTGGAGCCAGTACCTGAACATCCCGCTGAACCTGCATCCGACGTTCTTCCCGGTGTCGGGCGACGCGGCGGCCAAGCTGATCATCGCCGCGCAACTGGCCCACGGTACGGCACGCGCGCTGGCGCTGACTGGCGCCATCACGCGGGCGGTCTGGGCCGAGCAGCGGAACATCGCCGACGGCGCCACGCTGACGCAGATTGCCGACGAGAACGACCTCGACGGCGCCAGCCTGCTCAAGGCCAGCGAAGGGCAGGCGGTGCAGGCCGCCTACGCGCAGAATACGCAGGACGCGATCTCAGCCAATGTGTTCGGCGCACCGTGGTTTGTCCATGACGGCCAGCCGTACTGGGGCCAGGACCGGCTCGAATTCCTCGACCGCGCGCTTGCGGTAGGTTGATCGGCACACCGGACCCCATGATTTGCCCGTCCGCGTTGCGGACGTTTTTGTTTTCAGGAATGACTCGCCATGACCCAAGCTTTCTTTGCACCTTGCCCGCGCGGCCTTGAACCGGCACTGGCCGAGGAACTGCGCGAGATTGCGCAATATCCGGCCGTGGCGGCTGCGGCCCCGTTCGAAGTGCATCGCGAGATGCCGGGCGGGGTGTCGTTCTCGGGCGAGATGTCCGCGGCCTACGCGGTCAACCTGCACTCGCGCATCGCCAGTCGCGTGCTGCTGCGGGTGGCGCAGCGCGGCTATCGCCATGAGGACGATATCTACTCGCTGGCGCGCCAGCAGCGCTGGGAGCAATGGTTCTCGCCCGACGAGACGTTGCGCGTCGATATCACCGCGCACAAGTCGCCGCTGCAGAGCCTGAATTTCACAGCGCTGCGCGTCAAGGACGGCGTATGCGACGCCATGCGCGACCGCCTGGGTGCGCGCCCCAGCGTGGACACGGTCAGCCCCGATGTCCGCATCTACGCGCACCTGACCGAGTTCGACTGCACGCTCTATCTGGACACGACCGGCGAGCCGCTGTTCAAGCGGGGCTGGCGCATGGAAAAGGGTGAGGCGCCGCTCAAGGAAAACCTGGCGGCGGGCATCCTGCGCCTGGCCGGCTGGACGCCGGGCCAGACGAACCGCCCGTTCTTCGATCCGATGTGCGGCAGCGGCACGTTCCTGGTGGAAGCCGCGCAGGTTGCGCTGGGCATTGCCCCGGGCGCTGCCCGTACCTTCGCGTTCGAATGGCTCAAGGGTGCGGACACCAAGGCCTGGCAGGCGCTGCGCGCTGACGCGCAACGCGCGAAAGAGACAGCAGCCAGCCGTAGTGCGACGCTGCAGATTGCCGGCTCCGATATTTCCACGGACATGCTATCGATGGCGCAGGCCAACTGGCAACGCGCCGGGCTGCCCGGCGATGTGCAACTGAAGCAGGTGGATGCCCGCTTCGTGCAGCCGCCGTTTGCCGAGCCTGGCGTGATGATGATGAACCCGCCTTATGGCGAGCGTATCGCGGTCCGTGGAGATCGTAGAAACGCCATGCAGGAGGCGCCGCGCGACGAGGCGGAAGAAGCAGCCGCCAACCAGTTTGCCAGCGCCTTCGCTACCACGCTGAAGCAGCATTTCGCGAACTGGCAGGCCTGGGTGTTCACGGGCGACCTGACGATCCCGAAGCGCCTGCGGCTCAAGGAGTCGCGCCGTACGCCGCTGTTCAACGGCAATATCGAATGCCGGCTGTTCCGGTTCGATATGGTGCGTGGGGGGAATCGGGAAGGGCAGAAGAAGGATTGAGGTCTAGCACTGCGGATGTCTTGCTCCCCTCTCCCACGTGGTGGGAGAGGGGAGAAAAACACTAGCGGGAGGGATCGAAATCAAGCGTGCTTGCCACGCCCCGTCAGCGCTTCCGCATTGCGCGAGAACTCCGACAAAAAACTCTGCAGGCTGACCACGGGTTCCTGCAGCATGTGGCGCGGCAGGTCGAACAGCGCGTAGAAGTATTCCTCGCGGCCCTCGCAGCGTTCGGCCGGCAGGCAGTACTGTTCCCAGTCGGCGCAGGCCGGCGTGTACATGCCGTTGCCGGGCCAGAAGAACGGCACGATACGGCCTTCCCGCAGGCCCTCGATCAATGCGGCCGGCGCTTCGTAGGCCTCGGCCGATTCCACCTGGTTCATCAGCCCGGCGCGGGTTTCGATGACCATCAGCGTGGCATGGCCCTGCGCGGTCAGCAGCAACATCCCCACCGGATTCGGAAACAGGTAGTACTCGATGAAGCCATAGCGCGCGGCCGTCTGGCGCACGCGATCCGCCATGACGGGGTCGGACAGGAACGAGTAGGAATGGCGCGTGAGCAGGTCGCGCAGCGTGCGCGAGATCGATGCGAAGTACTGTTGCTGCAGCGCGTCGATCTCATCGTTCAGGCGCGCCACCATGTTCGGATCGTGCTTCTTCACATAGCGGTCGATCAGGCCGTGATTGAAGCCTTGCACCGCGATGCTCTCGTCGGCCGTGCCGGTCAGCAGGATGGTCTTGCACGGCAGGTCTTCCAGTGCCTGGCAGAATTCCAGCCCGTCCATCTGCGGCATCGAGTAGTCCACCACCACCACGCCCGGCTGCAGGAACCGATGCACGTCGTGGATCTGACGATGGATGCGGTCGACATCGAGCTGCACCGTGCGGCGCTCGGACAGAAAGGTCAGGTCGTCGTGCGTGACGCGCACCGGAAGGAAGGCGGGGTGCCGCGTGGCGTAGGCTTCGCGAATCCACGCCAGGGCGTCGCGCGGATCGGTGAAGCTGACCACCGCACGCGATGCGTCCATCTGGAAAGCCAGGCTGTCGATAAACGATTTGCTATCGTCCACCAGCACCGTCAGAACAGGGTGATGGAAAACCGACAGATTCCGGTCATGCGCGGGAAATGTCATTGTGCGATCAAAGCCGGCCGCCGGCCGCAAGGGAAGAAAGAACGGGCAAGCCAGTATAGCGCCTGATCCCCCGCGCGCAACCTAACTGCACAAAAGGAAACGGCCAGCGTTGGTTGCTGGCCGCACCCGTTCGATTTTATTGATTTCAGGTCTGCGCGTTGCTTTATTCACGCGGCCGGATTGCGCCCCTGACGGGCGCGCATCCGGGTATTAACGGCAGCTTAATCGACCGCCTTGAACATGTCCTCGACCACCTTCTTGGCGTCGCCAAACACCATCATGGTCTTGTCCATGTAGAACAGCTCGTTGTCCAGGCCCGCGTAGCCGGAAGCCATCGAGCGCTTGTTCACGATGATGGTCTTGGCCTTGTAGGCTTCCAGGATCGGCATGCCGGCGATGGGCGACTTCGGATCGGTCTTGGCGGCCGGGTTGACCACGTCGTTGGCGCCCAGCACCAGCACCACGTCGGCCTGCCCGAACTCGCTGTTGATGTCCTCCATCTCGAAGACCTGGTCGTACGGCACCTCGGCTTCGGCCAGCAGCACGTTCATGTGGCCCGGCATGCGGCCCGCCACGGGGTGGATGGCGTACTTCACCGTCACGCCGTGCTCGGTCAGCTTCTCGGTCAATTCTTTAAGTGCATGCTGCGCACGGGCCACTGCAAGGCCGTAGCCCGGGACGATGATCACGGTCTCGGCATTGCTCATGACGAAGGCCGCGTCGTCGGCGGAACCCGACTTCACATTGCGTGCGGCCTGCGCACCAGCCGTCGCACCCGCCGTGGCGTCGGCGCCGAAGCCGCCGAGGATCACGTTGAAGAACGAGCGGTTCATCGCGCGGCACATGATGTACGAGAGGATGGCACCGGACGAGCCCACCAGCGAGCCGGCGATGATCAGCATCGGGTTGTTCAGCGAGAAGCCGATACCCGCCGCCGCCCAACCCGAGTACGAGTTCAGCATCGACACCACCACGGGCATGTCGGCGCCGCCGATCGGGATGATGATCAGCACGCCCAGCACGAAGGCGATGGCCAGCATGACCAGGAACGGCAGCCACGACTGCGACATGAAGAAGATCACGCCGAAGCCGACCATGGCGATGGCCAGCAGCAGGTTCAGCCAGTGCTGGCCGGCAAACACCACCGGGGCGCCCTGGAACAGCCGGAACTTGTAGCGGCCCGACAGCTTGCCGAACGCGATGACCGAGCCCGAGAACGTGATCGCACCCACAAAGCAGCCGATGAACAGCTCGATGCGGTTGCCCAGCGGAATCTCGTGCGAGCCAGCCGGCGTGATGCCGAATGCCGCCGGTTCGGCCACGGCCGCCACGGCGATGAACACAGCAGCCAGACCGATCAGCGAGTGCATGGCCGCCACCAGTTCCGGCATCTTGGTCATCTCGACCTTGCGTGCCACATAGGCGCCGATACCGCCGCCCACCACGAGCGCGCCCAGGATCAGCGTCATGCCGGTGCCAACCGACGACTGCGCGGCGCCTACGGCCAGGAACTCGTGCTTGATCTTGACGATCAGCGCCAGCGTGGTCACGGCGGCAATCGCCATGCCGATCATGCCGAAGGCGTTACCCTTGCGTGCGGATGCCGGGTGCGACAAGCCTTTCAGGGCCTGGATGAAACAGACGGACGCCACCAGGTACAGCAGCGTCACCAGGTTCATGCTGATGGCTTCCATTACGCGGCCTCCTTGCTGGCAGCGGCCTTGGCCTTCGGTTCCTTCTTCTTGAACATCTCCAGCATGCGCTGTGTCACCAGGAACCCGCCGAACACGTTCACGGCGGCCAGTGCCACGGCCAGAGTGCCCATGATGCGGCCCACGTTACCTTCGGTCAGGCCGGCCGCCAGCATGGCGCCGACGATGATGATGGCCGAGATCGCATTGGTCACGGCCATCAGTGGGGTGTGCAGCGCGGGCGTGACCGTCCAGACCACGTGGTACCCCACGTAGATCGCCAGCACAAAGATGATCAGGTTGATCACCGTGTGGTTAACCATCTCCATCGACTTCTCCTCCGTTGCTTTTGAATACTGCCGAGCGTCGCGTCCGCGCAGGCGGGCTGAAACTGCAGGATCAAGCTTGCCGGGGACGCGGCGGGCCGTGGCGCTGGGCTCTGTCAGCGCCGCGGCATCATCAGACGGGATATCAGGCGGCCTGCTGCCTGACGACCTGGCCGTCCTTGCACATCAGGCAGGCGGCGACGATGTCGTCTTCCAGGTTCAGCGTGTAGCGGCCATCCTTGTCCACGATCAGCTTCAGGAAGTCGAGCACGTTGCGGGCGTACAGCGCTGACGCGTCGGCCGCCACCATGCTGGCCAGGTTGGTATGGCCGATCAGGGTCACGCCGTGGCGTTCCACTACCTCGTCGGCAACGGTCAGCGGGCAGTTGCCGCCTTGCGCGGCAGCCAGGTCAACGACCACGGAGCCCGGCTTCATCTGCTTGACGGTGTCCTCGGCCAGCAGCACCGGAGCCTTGCGGCCCGGGATCAGTGCGGTGGTGATGACGATGTCGGCCTGCGTGGCGCGCTGGTGCACCAGTTCGGCCTGGCGGCGCATCCAGTCGGCGGGCATCGGGCGCGCATAGCCACCCACGCCCTGCGCGATCTCGCGCTCTTCGTCGGTGACGAACGGCACGTCCAGGAACTTGGCGCCCAGCGATTCGATCTGTTCCTTCACGGCCGGGCGCACGTCGGAGGCTTCGATCACGGCGCCCAGGCGCTTGGCGGTGGCGATGGCCTGCAGGCCGGCCACGCCGGCGCCCAGGATCAGCACGCGGGCAGCCTTGACGGTGCCGGCGGCGGTCATCAGCATCGGCATGAAGCGCTGGTAGTGGTGCGCGGCAACCAGTACCGCCTTGTAGCCGGCGATGTTGGCTTGCGACGACAACACGTCCATGCTCTGCGCGCGCGTGGTGCGCGGCGCGGCTTCCAGCGCAAACGCGGTAATCGCGGAGCTGGCCATGCGGGCGTTGTTTTCGATGTCGAACGGGTTGAGCATGCCGACGAGTACCGAGCCGGGCTTCATCTGCGCACGCTCGGCATCGTCCGGCGCGCGCACCTTCAGCACGAGCTCGGCGCCCAGTGCATCAGCAACGGACCCGACCCGGGCGCCGACTGCCTCGAAGGCGGCATCGGGGATGCTGGCGCGCACTCCGGCTCCGGCTTGCACCGTTACCTGGTGGCCCTGCGCGATGTACTTCTTGACGGTCTCCGGGGTGGCGGCGACACGCGTCTCACCTGCCCGCGTCTCAAGCGGGATACCGATATGCATCGTCAATCTCTCCTGTCTGGCGTCGTTCGTAATCGTGGTCGGGCCAACGTCCTCGCCCGTTGGTG
The DNA here is from genome assembly GCF_022179805.1 of Cupriavidus pauculus. Taxonomy (GTDB): domain Bacteria; phylum Pseudomonadota; class Gammaproteobacteria; order Burkholderiales; family Burkholderiaceae; genus Cupriavidus; species Cupriavidus pauculus_E. The sequence goes on from NZ_BPUO01000013.1 coordinate 151,009, forward strand.
CATTGCAAAAGAACGCACCAATTTTTGCGCAGCTTACCCGAAACTTACGTTCGATGGTGGCTGACTGTTGAGAGGTTTGTGCCTCGGCCGAGACATATTTTTGCTGCTCATGAAATGACTCGTTTCATGCAAGCTGGATTAAAGCCAAAACCGGCCTTTACGAAATGACATCGGCGTCACCTTCGATCTTGACGCCGATTTGATGCGCGGCTGCGTATCGTGGCGCACACGTCTCATCCGAGGCGTCAACCAACGCGCTCACGCTTTTTTCATCCCATGATTGCAACCCGCCTGATGACCTCGGCGCCGGCCACGCTGGCCGCCGCCATCCTGCTTGCCGCCCCGTTTTCCAACGCTTTCGCCCAGCAGGCACCTGTCGATGCCGCCGCGCCGGCGTCGCCGCACACGTTCACGGCCAATGTGTCCGTGGTCTCCGACTACCGCTACCGGGGTATCAGCCAGACCGACCGGCGCCCCGCCGTGCAGGGCGGCTTCGACTATGCACACGAGAGCGGCTTCTACGTCGGTAACTGGAACTCGAGTATCAGCTGGCTGGGCGACTCCGATCCCTCGGTTTCCGCGCCCGTGGAAATGGATTTCTACGGCGGCTTCAAGAACACGTTCAAGCTGGGCGACCAGGACTTCAACTATGACCTCGGCGTGCTGGAGTACTACTACCCCGGCGCCTACACGGCCACGCGCCCATACACCACCGAACTGTATGCCGGCATCGGCTGGGGTCCGGTGTTCCTGAAGTACTCGCACGCGGTGACCAACCTGTTCGGGTTTGCCGACAGCAAGAACAGCTATTACATCGACCTGAGCGCCAACGTGCCGCTGAACCTGTGGGACCTGACGCTGAACGCGCATGTGGGCTACCAGGGCGTGCAGCACTTCAGCGATGCCTCCTACACGGACTGGAAGATCGGCCTGACGAAAGACCTGGGCAACGGGTTCTCGGTGTCGGTGGCTTATATCGATACGAACGCCAGCAAGGCCGTCTATACGAATACGCGTGGAAGGTACCTGGGCAAGTCGACGGCGTTTGCTTCGGTTACGAAGACGTTTTGATTGCCACCGATCCTAGTGGTTTTCTCCCCTGTCGGTTTGCTCCCCTCTCCCGCTTGTACGTACCGGGGACATGGGTAACGGGTGTTCGGATACATAGGTAACACGTGATCTACGCGCATCAGGGTGCGCGTAGATCGATTTCTCCGATCTCGAAGCGGCTGAACCAGACCGCGAAGCAGCCATCCTCGGC
>NZ_BPUO01000014.1 GCF_022179805.1 Cupriavidus pauculus
CACGCGTTGATCCATGAGTGACACTTCCTTCCATGGCATGGCAGGTCTCCAAAAAGACACTGCCGGCCAGTCTAGACGTGTTACCCATGTTCCCGAACGGGTGTTACCTATGTTCCCGGTCTGTACATGCGGGAGAGGGGAGCAAACCGACAGTTGCGAGATCGACGCGCGCCTCAAATAACCCCGCCATTCACCCGCAACGTCTGCCCGTTCACCCACGCACCATCCGCCCCAGCCAGAAAAGCCACCACATTGGCAATATCCTCCGGCTTGCCCAAACGTTCCAGCGGCGCCATCTTCGCCATCTTTTCGATCAGTTCCGGCGACTTGCCGTCCAGGAACAATTCGGTCGCGGTCGGGCCGGGTGCCACGGCGTTTACGCTGATATTGCGGCCGCGCAGTTCCTTCATCAACACGTGGGTCATCGCCTCCACGGCCGTTTTGGACGCCGCGTAGACCCCATACGTCGGCATCAGCAGGCCCACCAGGCTTGACGACAGGTTGACGATGCGGCCGCCGTCGCGCAGGCGGCGCGAAGCTTCGCGCAGCGTGTTGAACGTGCCCTTGACGTTGATGTCGATGATGCTGTCGAACAGCGCATCGTCGGCCTCGGCCAGCGTGGCCAGCTTCATGACGCCAGCGTTGTTCACCAGCACGTCCACGCCACCGAAGGCCGCTTCGGCCGCGGCGAACATGCGTGCCACGGCGGCGGGGTCGCTGACGTCGGCCTGGTGGGTCAGGGCGCGGCCGCCCGCGGCTTCGATGTTGGCGGCCACGCCTTCGGCGTCGCGGGCGTTGCCAGCGTAGTTGACGACGATGGTGAAGCCGTCGGCGGCCAGGCGGCGGGCGATGGCGGCGCCAATGCCGCGCGAGGCGCCGGTGACGATAGCGACTTTCTGAGTGGTTTCGGTACGGGTCATCTGGGGCTCCGGTAGATCAGGTTGTGGTGTGAATGAACTATGGGCGATACCAGTGTCTGGATAATCGGCCTAGAATTGCCAGCACTTGTTCTGCCAGGGAAACAATCAAAACCCGGCAAACGCAAAAAAGAGACGCAAAATACACAAACGGGGCGAGCATGGACCGATTCGACGCGATGCGGCTTTTCACACGCGTGGTGGAGCGGCGCAGCTTCACGGTGGCGGCCAACGACATGGAGGTGCCGCGTTCCACCGTGACAAAGGTGATTGCCGATCTGGAGAAGCGCCTCGGGGTACGGCTGTTGCAGCGGACGACGCGCGTGGTGCGGCCGACGCTCGATGGCGAGGCGTACTACCGGCGCTGCCTGCGCATCCTTGACGATATCGAGGACGCGGAAGGCGGCTTCAGCGGTGCCGAACCACGCGGCATGCTGCGCATCGAAGTGCAGGGCACATTGGCCCGGTATTTCCTGATGCCCGGCTTTCCGGCATTCCTGGAGCGCTATCCGGCACTGCAGATCACGATGAGCGAAGGCGACCGCTGGGTCGATCTCGTGCAAGAGGGCGTGGATTGCGTGTTGCGCTACGGCGTGCTGCCCGATAGCGAACTGGTGGCGCGGCAGGTGGCCATGCTCGACCGCCTGACTTGCGCCACGCCTAGATACCTGGAACGATTTGGCACGCCCACCGGCCTCGATGCGCTCGACGGTCACCGGATGGTGGCAATTCGCCAGATGAGCACCGGCAACGTCACGCCACTGGAATTTGTCGTGGGGGATGACCTCAAATCGGCCGCGCTACCGTGCCCGTTGGCCGTGACAGGCACCGAAAGCTACCTGGCTGGCATCGAGCTGGGCCTGGGCATGGCGCAGGTACCGCGCTTCCACGTGGTCGACCAGCTCAAGTCCGGCTCGCTCGTGGAAATCCTGCGCGACACCCCGCCGCCGTCGCAGCCGGTGTCGCTGCTGTATCCGCGCTCGCGCCAGCTTTCGCCGCGCGTGCGCGCATTCCTGGACTGGGCGGCCGGTGAGTTTGCCAACAGCCCATTGCTAAGCCAGCCGAAAGCCGGCTGACCGGTGCGAGAAATCAGCCCAGCGCCGCCCGCAGGCCGGCGAGTTGATCGAGCGATTCGCGCAGTTCCTGTTCCAGCACCCTGACCAGTTCCGCCGACGGCATCGAGCGCGTCAGCGGCACGGCCTGGCCGGCCCATTGCGCCGCGTATTCGCTAACGCCCTTGGCCTTGGCCGCCGCGTGCAGCGCCTTGCCGGCGTCGTACGTCACCGGATAGTCCGGAATTACCGGGGCGCCGGCGGCGATGCCCAGCCGCGTGAAGTGGCTCGTGAAGCCGCGTGCGGGACGGCCCGAAATGGCGCGGGTCAGCGTGGTGGGGCGCGTATCGGCGGCGGTCAGGTTGGCGCGATAGGCGGCGTCGGCGGCTGATTCGTCGGTGGCCACGAACGCGGTGCCAAGCTGCGCGGCCGTGGCGCCCAGCGCCAGAACTGCGGCAATGCCAGCACCGTCCATGATGCCGCCGGACGCGATGACCGGTAGGCGGGTGCGCTCAACCAGCACGCGCACCAGCGCGAACGTGCCCAGCCCTTCGTCCTCGGCCTCGGAATCGAACGTGCCGCGATGGCCGCCAGCCTCGATGCCTTGGGCGACGATGGCATCCACGCCGGCCGCCTCGATGCGTCGGGCATCCGCCAGCGACGTGGCGCTGGCCAGCAGCACGATACCGGCCGCGTGCAACGCGTCGATCCATTCCTGCGCCGGCAGGCCGAAATGAAAGCTCACCACGGCGGGCTTTTCTTCCAGCAGCATCCGGTACATCGCGTCGTCGACGACAAAGCTCTTGTAGATCTCGCGCAGGCTGGCCGGCGGCGTGGCGCCGAATTCGGCAAACGCGGACGCCAGATACATCAGCCATGCCGACTCGCGTTCGGCGTTCGCCGTGGCGGGGGCGTGGCAGAACAGGTTGATGTTGAACGGCTTGGCGGTCAGCGCGCGAGTGTCGCGAATGACCTTGCGCGCGCCTTCGGCGTCCATGGCGCCAACGCCCAGGGAGCCCAGGCCGCCGGCTTCGGATACCGCCGCCGCCATGGCAGGCGTGCTGACGCCAGCCATCGGCGCCTGGATGATCGGAAGGCGCATGCCCATGCGGGACAGCAGGTTGCGCGACAGGGTCTGACGATCGGAGGTGTCCATTGCAAAAATCCTCGGGGGTACGGGCTAGCTACGGCGCAGTTCCTGCTGGAACGCCTCGTAGGCGGAGGTAGAGAATCCGGCGCGGTGAATCAGATACGTATGCACCTTGCGCACCGGAACGGTCTGGAGTTCGCTGGTGTCGCCTTGCATGGCCAGCAGCGAGCGCGGCACGATGGCGACAGCGGACCCGGCCGTCACATGGGCCAGGATCGCGTGATAAGAGGGCAGTTCGATGACGGACAGATTGCGGCGCGCATCGTCGCCAGCCTGCTCCAGCCAGTCTTCGGCACAGCGGCGATAGGTGCAGCCGCGTGAAAAGGCCGCCAGTTGGCGCAGCTTCACGTCTTCGGGCCGGCGCACCTTGGGATGCGTGGCGGGCAGCACCAGCACCAGCTCCTCGGTCTTCAGGAACACGCCTTCCAGGCCCTCGCCCATGTCGGCGACGTCGATATCGCGCGGCGCGCCCGTGCCCGGATGCGCGACGATCGCGCAGTCGATACGGCGCTGCAGCACGGCATCGACCAGTGCTTGCGAGGTGCCCGTGGCGAGGTCCACCTCCACGTCGGGCCAGGCGGCATGAAAGCGGCCCAGCGGGCGCGGCAGCAGCGTGGCGGCGGTGCTTTCCATCGACCCCACGTGCAGGCGCCCGCTCGGGGCATCGACGCGCATCGACTGGCGCGCTTCCTCGGCCAGCGCCAGCAACTGGTCGGCATAGCCCAGTAACCGCTGGCCGGCGGGGGTCAGGATCATTTGCTTGTTCGTGCGCTGGAACAGCGGCACGCCCAGGCTTTCTTCCAGTTGCTTGACGCGCGTGGTCACGTTGGACTGCACGCGTTCCAGCAACTTGGCGGCGCGAGTGATGCTCTGCTCGCGTGCGACGGCCCGGAAAATCTCAAGTTCAGCCAGTTCCACGGCGATTTGGCGACACGTCCGTGTCGTTCTCCAATTGAGAATGAAAAGTGTGGTTAGTATTGTAATTGGAGAACGATTTGTCAAGCTGTCGGATTGGGGCGGCAGGTGATCTATAGTGATGTCCGTCCGGCCTTGGCCGCAACGCAGTGATCCGATGGAGACACCGGTATGGGAAAGAGCGCTAGCGAGACGGACGCGGGTATTCCCGCCGACGAGCTGATCGATGCACGGATTGCCGAGCTGGCCGACTGGCGCGGCGAGACGCTGGCGGCGCTGCGGGCCATCGTCCAGGAAGCCGACCCCGAGGTGGTAGAGGAATGGAAGTGGAGCGTGCCCGTCTGGTCGCACGACGGCATCCTCTGCACGGGCGAGGTCTACAAGGCCGCTGTGAAGATGACCTTCCCGAAAGGCGCGTCGCTGCCTGACCCCAAAAAGCTGTTCAATTCGAGCCTGGAAGGCAATGTCCGCCGGGCCATCGACTTCCGTGAAGGCGAAAAGATCGACAAGACGGCCTTGAAGGCGTTGATCCGGGCCGCCATCGCCGCGAACCAGGCATCGGCCAAACCGAAGCCGAAACCCCGGGCCAGGGCCGCCGCGAAGGCGTAGCGCCGGCGCCGCATGTCGGTGTGACACCGACATCTATTTCGGTGCACGCGGGGTAGCATGAGGCGCTTTGCTTGACGCTGGGGTGTCGGCCGGTCTTCGGCCAGCGCCGCCCCGTCATCTTCCTGCCCCGTCGGTATGAATCCGTCCTCCCTGCAACGCTTTCTGTTCGGCGCGATCCTGGTACCGGTCTCGATGGCCGTGGTATTTGGCATCGACGCGCTGACGCCACTCGGCCTGGCGGCATGGATCTTCTACCTCGTGCCGGTCTGCCTGAGCCTGTATGGCAACGACTCGCGGGTGCCGCTGATTGCGGCGGCGGTGGGCACGGTGCTGGTTGGCATCGGCTATGCGATATCGCCCACCAGCAACGCCAACGTGCTGTTCGCCATCATCAATCGCAGCGCCGGCGTGGCCATGCTGTGGTTCCTGGCGGTGGTGGTCTACCGCTATATCGTGTCGCAGCAGGCCATGCAGCGCGCCAACTGGCTGCAGCAATCGCAGGTGCGCGTGCATCAGGCCATGCGCGACGCGCAGTCGGCCGGCAATGTTGGCGACGGGCTGGTGCGGGCGCTGGCGCAGATCTGCCAAGCCCACGTCGGCGTGGTCTACCAGGTTGAAGGCAGCCAGATGCAGCGCGTGGCGGTGTGGGGGCTGGCCAATGCCGCCGCATTGCCGCAGACGATCATCGCGGGCCAGACGCTGGCCGGCCAGGCCGCTGCCGAGAACCGCGTGATCGCCGTGGGCGGTCTGCCCGCCGATTATCTGCAGGTGTCGTCCGCGCTGGGCCGCACGGCGGCCAATGAGATCGTGGTGGCGCCGCTGACCGCCGAGGGCGAGGTGATCGGCGTGGTGGAACTGGGCTTTGTCTCGATGCAGCACGAGACCGCCGACATCGTGGAATTGCTCGAACGCATTGGCGAGCCCATCGGCATGATGCTGCGCTCGGCAGCGTATCGTGGCCGGCTGGAAAAGCTGCTGGGCGAGACCCAGCGCCAGAGCGAGGAACTGCAGGTCCAGCAGGAAGAACTGCGCGTATCGAACGAGGAACTGGAGGAACGCGGCCGCGCGCTGATGGATTCGCAGGCGCGGCTCGAAGCGCAGCAGGCCGAACTGGAGCAGACCAACGTCCAGTTGGAGGAACACTCGCAGCGGCTGGAAGGCCAGAAGCGCGAGATGATGACGTTCCAGGCCGAACTGGCGGCCAATGCGCGCGCGCTGGAGCGCTCGAACCAGTACAAGAGCGAATTCCTGGCCAATATGTCGCATGAACTGCGCACGCCGCTGAACAGTGCGCTGATCCTGGCCAAGCTGCTGCAGGAAAACAAGGATGGCACGCTGACCACCGAACAGGTGCGCTACGCGGCCACGATCCACGCGGCCAACACCGACCTGCTGAACCTGATCAACGACATCCTGGACCTGTCGAAGATCGAGGCCGGACACCTGGTGATCGAGCGCGAAACGGTGGAGCTGCAATCGCTGGCCAGCACGCTGCAGAACCTGTTCGGGCATGTGGGCGAGGCCAAGGGCGTGCCGTTCCGCGTGGAGATGCTGCCCGGCGTGCCGGATGCCATCGTGTCGGACAACCAGCGCCTGCAGCAGGTGCTCAAGAACCTGCTGTCCAACGCGTTCAAGTTCACGGAATCGGGCTCGGTCACGCTGGCCATGGCCGTGCAGGGCGACGATGCGCTGCGCTTTGAAGTGCGCGACACCGGCATCGGCATTCCCAAGGACAAGCAGCAGGTCATCTTCGAAGCCTTCCAGCAGGCCGATGGCACCACGAGCCGGCGCTATGGCGGCACGGGGCTGGGCCTGTCGATCTCGCGCGAACTGGGTCGGCTGCTGGGCGGCGTGATTTCCGTGGCCAGCGAACCGGGGCAGGGCAGCGTCTTCGCGCTGACCGTGCCGCGCGTGCTGTCCGGCGACGCGGCGACGCAGGCCGGACTGATGACACAGGCCGAGCCGCACGACAAGGTGCTGGCGCCGCCGCCGCGCGCGGTGCCGCCGGTGCCCGCGCCGGCGCCCAAACAGGACGTGCCGGAGCGCGTGCAGCCGGGCTATCCGGCGCCCATCGCCGACGACCGCGACCATCGCACGCGCGGCAACCGCCTGATCCTGGTGGTGGAGGACGACAGCGACTTCGCGGGCATCCTCTACGACCTGGCTCACGAACTCGATTTCGACTGCATCCACGCCACCACTTCGGCACAGGGCCTGGAACTGGCGCGCCACCACCAGCCGTGCGGCATCCTGCTGGACGTGGCGCTGCCGGACCAGTCCGGCCTGACGCTGCTGGACTGGCTCAAGCGCGATCCGGCCACACGGCACATCCCCACGCACCTGGTGTCGGTGAGCGACCATGCCGAAGCGGCGCTGCACCTGGGCGCGGTGGGCTACACCTTCAAACCGAGCGAGCGCGACAAGCTGGCTGCGGCAATCCGTGGGCTGGAAGCGCGCATGACGGCCGGCCAGCGCCGCGTGCTGGTGATCGAAGACGACCCGGCCTTGCGCGAGAGCATCCGCGCGCTGCTGAAGTCGCTCGACGCCGAGATCGTCACGGCGGACAGCGTGGCGGACGCCACGGCCGCGCTGGATGGCACGCCATTCGATTGCGTGGTGATGGACATGGTGCTGCCCGACGGCACCGGCCACGACCTGCTGGCCTACATGGCGCAACTGGCCCAGGACCATGCCGGCTTGATGCCGCCCGTCATCATCTACACGGGCCGGCAGTTGTCGGCCGAGGACGAGCAGCGCCTGCGCCGTTATTCGAAGTCGATCATCATCAAGGGCGCGCGCTCGCCGGACCGGCTGCTGGACGAGGTGACGCTGTTCCTGCACAGCGTGGAATCGTCGTTGCCGCCCGAGCACCAGCGCATGTTGCGCGCCGCGCGCAGCCGTGACGACACGTTCGACGGCCGCAAGCTGCTGCTGGTGGAGGACGATGCGCGGAACATCTTCGCGCTGTCGAAGGTCATCGAGCCGCTTGGCGCATCGGTGGAAATCGCGCGCAGCGGGCGCGAGGCGCTGGACGTGCTGAACCGCATGGACGACGTGGACCTGGTGCTGATGGACATCATGATGCCCGAGATGGACGGCATCACGGCCATGCGCCACATCCGCGAGATGCCGCGCTACGCGCGCCTGCCGATCATCGCACTGACCGCCAAGGCCATGCAGTCCGATCGCGAGGCGTGCCTGAAGGCCGGTGCCAACGACTACATCGCCAAGCCGATCGACGTCGACAAACTTCTTTCGCTGTGTCGCGTATGGCTACACGCAAACTGAGGCCGAAGGCCACGGACCCGGCCGCCTTGCCCGTGGGCGAGGACGCCGGCACCTTGCCCGACGACAACTTCGAAATCGAGCTGGACCTGCTGCTGGAGGCCATCTTCCGCAAGTACCAGCACGACTTCCGGGCCTATTCACGCGCGTCGCTGCGCCGCCGGCTGCAGCAGGCGCTGCAGGACCTGCACCTTTCCACGCTGTCGCGGCTGCAGGACCGCATGCTGCGCGACCCCGTGGTATTCGGCCGGCTGCTGCAGTACCTGACGGTGCAGGTCAGCGAGATGTTCCGTGACCCGCACTACTTCCTGGCGATTCGCGAGCACGTGATACCGGTGCTGAAGACCTATCCGTCGATCAACGTCTGGGTGGCCGGCTGCAGCAGTGGTGAGGAACTGTGGTCGCTGGCGATACTGTTCGAGGAAGAGGGCCTGGCGCAGCGCACGGTGTTCTACGCCACCGACATCAACCCCGAGGCACTGGTCACTGCGCGCGCCGGCGTGTACGATGCGGGCCGCCTGCGCGGGTTTAGCCAGAACTACCTGGACGCGGGCGGCAAGCGGTCGCTGTCCGACTACTATCACGCCGCCTACGGCAAGGCCAAGTTCGATGCGCGGCTGATCCAGCAGTCGGTGTTTGCCGATCACAGCCTGGCCACCGACAGCGTGTTCCAGGAGGCGCAGCTGATTTCGTGCCGCAACGTGCTGATCTATTTCGACCGGCCGCTGCAGGACCGTGCCATCGGGCTGTTCCGCGATGCGCTGGCGCGTCGCGGCTTCCTGGGCCTGGGCAGCAAGGAGAGCCTGCATTTCAGTGCGCATGTGCAGGATTTCGAGGCGCTGGTGCCGCGCGAGCGGCTCTACCGCAAGTTATGAGGCATGGCCATGGATACCGCGAGACAGTCATGCGCCGCAGTGGTCATCGGCGGCTCGGCCGGTGCGCTGGAAGCGCTGAACACGCTGCTGCCAATGCTGCCGGGTGTCGGTGCGCCGGCGGTGCTGGTGGTGGTGCACCAGGTGCCGTCGTCGACGAGCCTGCTGCCCGAGCTGCTGGCGCTGCGTTGCAGGCTGCCCGTGCATGAAGGCGAGGACAAGATGATGGTACAAGCCGGCCACCTGTATGTGGCGCCGCCCGACTACCACCTGCTGGTGGAAGCGGACCCCGCCGTGCCGGGCAGCGTGCGGCTGGCACTGTCCGTGGAACCGCCGGTGCGGTATTCGCGCCCGTCCATCGACGTGCTGTTCGAATCGGCGGCCATTGCATGGCGCAAACGCATGCTCGGCATCCTGTTGTCGGGCGCCAACGACGACGGTGCGCGCGGCCTGGCCGCCATCCACGCGGCCGGCGGCCAGACGTGGGTGCAGGCGCCGGACAGCGCGCTGGTCGATACCATGCCGCAGGATGCCATCACACGCGGTGTTGCCGACCGCATCCTGACACCGGAAGCCATTGGCCAAGGGCTGGCCTGCCTGACTGAATGATGCCTACCATGCAAGCTCCCGTAAAAATTCTCGCTGTCGACGATATCGTCTCGAACCTGACCGCGCTGGACGCGGTACTGGCCAAGCCCGGCGTGGAGATCGTCCATGCCAACTCGGGGGCCCAGGCGCTGGAACTGCTGCTCGACCACGAGTTCGGGCTGGCTATCCTCGACGTGCACATGCCCGAGATGGATGGCTTTGAACTGGCCGAGCTGATGCGCGGCAGCAAGCGCACGAGCCAGATCCCGATCCTGTTCCTGACGGCCGCGGGCCACGATAGCCAGCGGGCGTTTCGCGGCTACGCCACGGGCGCCGTGGATTTCCTGTTCAAGCCCGTGGATGCGCGCGTGCTGTCGGCCAAGGTTGATGTCTTCGTGCAACTGGCGCAACAGAAACAACTGCTGGCCGAGCAGCTCGAAACCGCGCAGCAGCTACTGAAGACCAACCAGATGCTGATGGCCGTGCTGGCGCACGACCTGCGCACGCCGCTGTCGGCGATCATCGCGTCGGCGTCGTTCCTGGGCCGCTTCGGCGGCGAGGAAAAGCTCAAGCCCGCCACCGAGCGTATTTCACGTAGCAGCCAGCGCATGGCACGCATGGTGGACCAGTTGCTGCACGTGGCGCGGCTGCATGGCGGCCGGGTGAGTCTGATGCCGCAGGCGTCGGACCTTGGCGCGATCTGCGCGGCGATTGTCGACGAATGCCAGGTGTCGCGGGGCCAGATGCAACTGGCGCTGGAACTGGCGGGCGACTGCCGGGCCACGATCGATCCGGACCTGATCGCGCAGGTGCTGCAGAACCTGGTGGGTAACGCGCTGCAGCACGGCGATTCCGTGGCGCCCGTCAACGTGCGCGTTGACGGCTCGGCTACCAACAGCGTGGTGGTGTCCGTCTCGAACGGCGGCGCGATCGACCCGGGGGTGCTGCACCATATCTTCGAGGCGTTCCATTCCGGCGCCGAGAACGCCGTGGGCAACAGCAGCCCGGAAGGGCTCGGGCTGGGGCTCTACATCGCCCGCGAGCTGGTGATGCTGCACGGCGGCACGGTGGTCGCCGAATCGTCGCCGGAGCAGGGCACCACGACATTCACCGTGACCCTGCCGCGCGAATGCTGCACGGCGCAGCGCGCCATCCAGCGTTAAAAATCGGTCAGTGGGACAGTCCGGCGCCGGCCTCGGTACCAGCCTTGTCGTGCGTGCCGTACTTCTCGATCATCGTCGCGCTGGCACGATTCAGGCCGGTAACCTCGACTGCGATGCCATTGCGCCGGAACTTGTGGACGATGCGGTCCAGTGCGTCGATGGCAGTGATGTCCCAGAAATGGGCGTGCGACAGATCGAGCCTGACGGCACGGATCGGCTCGCGGAAATCGAACTCGGCGACTAGTGCTTCCGACGACGCAAAGAACACCTGGCCGCGCACCACGTAGCGGCGCGTCTGCGTGTCCGCATCGAGCGCGGATTCCACCGTCAGCACGCGGCGCGCCTTTTCTGTAAAGAAGATCGCGCTCAGCAACACCCCGAGCCCGACGCCGATTGCCAGGTTGTGGGTGGTGACCACGGCCACGACCGTCGCCACCATGACCACCGACGAACTGGCCGGATTGGTGCGGAGCTTGGCCACCGAGCGCCAGTCGAAGGTGCTGATCGACACCATGACCATGACGGCCACCAGCGCCGCCATCGGGATCTGACGCACCCACGGTGCCAGGAATACCACCAGCACCAGCAGGAATGCGCCGGCAATGAACGTGGAAAGCCGGCCGCGCCCGCCCGATTTTAGGTTGATCACGGTCTGCCCGATCATCGCGCAGCCGGGCATGCCACCCAGAAAGCCCGCGACGATGTTGGCGCAACCCTGGCCCCGGCATTCGCGGTTCTTGTCGCTGGCGGTGTCGGTGAAGTCGTCCACGATGCTAGCCGTCATCAGCGATTCCAGCAGGCCCACCACGGCGATGCTGACCGAGTACGGGAAGATGATGCGCAGCGTATCGAGTGAGAACGGCACCTGGGGCAGGGCGAACACCGGCAGCTCGTCCGGGAACGATCCCATGTCACCGACCGTGCGCAGGTCCAGTTGCAGCGCCATCGAGATGGCAGTCATCACGACAATGCAGACCAGCGGCGACGGCACCGCCCGCGTGATGCGCGGCAGCAGGTAGATGATGGCCAGGCCGCCGGCAACCATGGCATAGGCATACCAGGCGCCGCCCTGCAGTTGCGGCAACTGGGCCAGGAAGATCAGGATCGCCAGTGCATTGACGAAGCCGGTGACCACCGAACGCGAGACGAAGCGCATCAGTGCACCCAGCCGCAGGTAGCCGGCGCCGATCTGCAACACGCCCGCCAGGATGCCGTCGGCCAGCACATATTCCACGCCGTGCGCCTTGACCAGCGACGCGATGACCAGCGCCACGGCACCGGTGGCCGCCGAGATCATGCCGGGCCGGCCGCCTGCGATAGCGGAGACCACGGCGATGCTGAACGCGGCGTAAAGGCCGACGCACGGATCCACGCCAGCAATGATCGAAAAGGCCAGCGCCTCGGGAATGAGCGCGAGCGCCACGACAATGCCCGCAAGCGTGTCGCCACGGACGTTGGAGAACCATTCCTCGCGGAAAGTATGCGTTTTCATGGGAAGGACCTGCTGATTGTGCGAGTTCGACAAGGCCGCTTGGGCGCAGGATGTCGACTCGAAGGGAAGCTGGGGGCAAGCAGGCGAGGGGAATCGCCGCGAGGCGGAATTTTAGGGGAATGGGGCGGCGCGGTCTAGTGTGGAGAGTGTTGGGTGGGGCGCGGAAGGCCGGTTTGCTCTGGAGTATCCCGCCGGTTTGCTCCCCTCTCCCACAGCGTGGGAGAGGGGCTGCGGGTGAGGGCGCAGCGGTTCAAATTGCGACTTGTCGGCAAGCAGAGCCGCATGCCCTCTCCCCTAACCCTTCTCCCGCGGGCGGGAGAAGGGAGCAAACCAGCGGTGACGGGCAGGACTAAACGATCAGCAATTCCACGGCGCGGCCTTCTCCACACTCAAGCCATACCTTGCCACGGCCTGCGCATGCAACAACGCATCCACCGCATGCAGCGCGCTGGCCACGACATGGTGCCGATCGATCCCGAAGAAGCGGCGCAAGGCGTTTCGCGTGTCGCTGCGGCCGAAGCCGTCGGTGCCCAACGCGATGTAGCGGGCATCGACATACGGCGCGATCAGTTGGGCGTAGGCGCGCACGTAGTCGGTGGCGGCCACCACCGGAGCCGCGCCGGCAAGGCAGCGTGCCACATGGCTGGTGGCGTCGGCACCGCCAAACAGCTGCTGGCGCTCGCATTCCCTGGCGTCGCGGGCCAGTTCGGGGAAGCTTGTCACGCTCCAGATTTCGCTGGCGATGTTCCAGTCTTGCGCGAGCAGGTCGGCGGCGGCGATCACTTCGCGCAGGATGGGGCCCGAGCCCAGCAGCCGTACGCGTGCGGCGCCGTCGCCACGCGTGCCGAAGCGGTACATGCCGCGGATCACGTCGGCGTGCGCGGACTCCGGCACCGGTGCCTGTGCGTAGTTCTCGTTGTTGACCGTGATGTAGTAGAACTCGTCGCGCTGATGCTCCAGCATTGCCCGTGCGCCGTGGTCGATAATCACGGCGGCCTCGCCGATGAAGGCGGGGTCGTAGGCGCGGCAGTTGGGCACCGTGGCGGCCACCAGTTGGCTGCTGCCGTCCTGGTGCTGCAGTCCCTCGCCGGACAGCGTGGTGCGGCCGGCGGTGGCGCCGATCAGGAAGCCGCGCGCACGCTGGTCGGCGGCGGCCCAGATCATGTCGCCCACGCGCTGGAAGCCGAACATCGAGTAGTAAATGTAGAACGGCAGCATCGGCTCGCCATTGACACTGTACGACGTGGCGGCCGCCGTCCACGATGCCATCGCACCGGCTTCGGTGATGCCTTCCTCCAGCAACTGGCCGTCGCGGCTTTCCTTGTAGTACAGCATCGAGCCGGCATCCTCGGGCTCGTAGAGCTGGCCCTGCGGCGAGTAGATGCCGATTTGCCGGAACAGGTTGGCCATGCCGAAGGTACGCGCCTCGTCGGCCACGATGGGCACGATGCGTCGACCGATCCTGGCGTCCTTGATCAGATTGGTGAACAGGCGCACCACGCCGGTGGTGGTAGACACCTCGCGCCCGTCCGGTGCCAGGGCAAAGCCGCCATAGCTGTCGAGCGGCGGCACGGGCAGCGCGGGTGCCTGGTCGGTGCGGCGCGGCAGGTAGCCGCCCAGCGCTTCGCGCCGCTGCCGCAGGTACACCATCTCGGGGCTATTGTCGGCGGGCTTGTAGAACTGCATCGACGCCAGCGCGTCGTCGTCGATTGGCAGCGCAAAGCGCTGGCGGAAGGCTTGCAGCGCATCGATGTCGAGCTTCTTCTGCTGGTGCGCGGTCATGCGCGACTCGCCCGCGTTGCCCATGCCAAAGCCCTTCTTGGTCTTGGCCAGTATGACCGTGGGCCGTCCCGGATGCCGCACCGCCGCGTGATACGCCGCGTGCAGCTTGCGCAGGTCATGGCCACCGCGCCGCAGGCCGTCGATGTCGGCGGCGCTCATGCCCGCCACCAGTGCCTTGAGTTCGGGGTCCTGGTGGAAGAAGTGCGAGAGGTTGTAGTCGCCGTCCTTGGCGCCAAGGTTCTGGTATTCGCCGTCGACCATGGCCGCAAAGCGCTTGAGCAGCGCGTGGTTGGTATCGCGCGCGAACAGCGTGTCCCACTCGGAGCCCCAGACCACCTTGATGACGTTCCAGCCGGCGCCGCTGAACAGCGCTTCGAGTTCGTTGATCACCTGGCCGTTGCCGCGCACCGGGCCGTCCAGCCGCTGCAGGTTGCAGTTGATGACGAACGTCAGGTTGTCCAGCCCCTCGCGTGCCGCCAGCGACAACGCGGCCAGCGATTCGGGCTCGTCCATCTCGCCATCGCCAAACACACCCCACACGCGGCGGCCTGCCGTGGACGCGATGCCGCGATGCTCCAGATAGCGCAGGAAACGCGCCTGGTAGATGGCGCTGATGGGCCCGATGCCCATCGAGCCAGTCGGGAATTGCCAGAAATCGGGCATCAGCCAGGGATGCGGGTACGAGCACAGTCCGGCACCGTCCACCTCTTGCCGATAGCGCGACAGTTGGTCCTCTGACAGTCGGCCCTCCAGGAAGGCGCGGGCATAGACGCCGGGCGCCGAGTGGGGCTGGAAGAACACCAGGTCGCCCTTGCGCTCGGCCGTATCGGCGCGAAAGAAATGCTGGAAGCCCACCTCGAAGATTTCCGCCGCCGATGCATAGCTGGCCAGATGGCCGCCCAGTTCGCCATACGCCTTGTTGGCGCGTACCACCATGGCCAGTGCATTCCAGCGCAGGATGGCCGTCAGGCGCTGCTCCAGCGCGAGGTCGCCGGGATAGGGCGGCTGAGCCTGCGGGGTAATCGAATTCTGGTAGGCGGAGTAGGGGTGCGCGCGCTTGTCCAGCCCCAGGTGCGCCGCGTGCTCACCAAGCCGTTCGAGCAGGAATCCCGCTCGCTGCGCGCCCGCGCCGGTCACGACGCCGCTCAGGGCCTCGATCCATTCCTGTGTTTCCAGCGGATCGATGTCCCCGTCGATCTGCAGTGGCTTGAGTGGTTCGGCGTGCCCCATGGCTTGTCTCCTGAAAAGCGAATGCCGTTGTCGTGCAATCGATTCTAGGCCGCAGGGGGGAACAGAACATTCCGGATTGGGTTGTGGTCTCGCGGTTGTGCAGCACGTCATGCTGCCAATGTCATCATTGGCAGCATGACGTATTAAAAGCTGCTGCTCAGCTCGCCAGGCGTGGCAAGGCGATCGTGGCCCGTGTGCCGCCGGCCGCGCGTGGCGTGAGTTCCAGCCGGCCGTGATGGGCGTCGACAATCGACCGGCAGATCGACAGCCCCATGCCCATGCCGTTGGGCTTGGTCGTGAACAGCGGCTCGAAGAAGCGGTCCGCCAGTTGCGGGTCGAAACCTTCGCCGTTGTCGTCGATGTGGATGCACAGCAGATCATGCGCTGACTCGCAACTCAGCGACAGCACGCGCTGGCCCTGCGGAACCGCCAGCATCGACTCTGCGCCATTCATCAGCAGGTTGACGATGGCCTGCTGCAGTTGCACGCGCTCGGCTCGTACCAGGGTTTTAGGCGATGGCGCCTCCAGGCGCAGGGTCACGTTCATGGCGTCGAGCGTGCAGGCGACCATCTCCGCCACTTCCGCCAGCGCGCCATCGAGCTCGAACACGGCAAAGGTGGGCTCTACCTGCTGGGCCTTGGCGCGCAGACCGTTGATGATGGTGCGGGCGCGCATCGCGCAGGCGGAAATATGCGCGAGCATCTCGCGGGCGCCGTCGATGTTGGGGCTGCTGCGATCCAGCCAGCGCAAGCCGGCCCGTGCGGACGAGTCCAGCGCCGTCACCGGTTGCGCCACCTCGTGCACGATCGACGCCACCAGTTCGCCGTACGCCTTGAAGCGGCTGGCGCGGGCCAGTTCCGACAGCGTATCGCGCATCTTCGCCTCGGTGCTGGTCAGCCGGGCGCCCTGTTCGCACAGTGCATCGTGCAGCCGGGCGTTTTCGAGTGCGAAACCGGCCTGCAACGCGATAATCTCCACCACGGCCGTCCTGGCCGGCGTGAATACCCCGGTGACGTGCCGATGTTCCAGGTAGAGCGCCCCGACCAGAGATCCATGGCAACGCATAGGCACGCAGATCACGGCGCGTGGCCGGCATCGACGCACGTAGTCGTCCGCTTGCCAGTCGGGCGCGGTGATGGCGTCGTCCAGTACCAGCCCGTTGCGCAGGGTCGTCGCGGTGGCCAGCAGGGACAGCGGCAATTCGCTGGCAGCCACCGGTGCCGGCAAGGCGCACAGCGCGCTCAGGACTTTCGACCAGCCCGGCGCCAACGCTTCGGCGGCCACGTCCCAGATGCCGTCCTGCGCCACGGCGAGGCAGCCCCATGACGCGCCAGTGCTTTCCAGCGCGGCATTGAGCAGCGTCTGCACGCGCTTGTCGGGCATGGCTTCGGTGGCCAGCGTATCGGAAATCCGCTGCAGCGCGCGTACGTCCGGCACCTGTAAATCATCGAGTTTGTTGTTCATTTCTTTTTGGCCTCTCACCCCGCTTGTGTGTAACTCCGCACGATCCGCATGACTGCTTCGAATCGTCATTCATGTAGTGAACACTCCATACACCAACCTTAGCACATCCGTTTTGAAAAAGACAAACGGAAGACCTTGATGATGGTTCTGAAAGGGCCGGATTTACCGACTTTTATCGTGAACAAGATATTGAAAATAAACGGTATTTTTCTTTTTGTTGCGAATCGTCACATCACCGCGTATCATCCGTTCACTCATGTAGTGTTCCCTGTATGAAATGCACGGAACGGATGCCTCCAGAAAAATGAGGAGGCCAGCGGAGAGGGGCCGCTGTCATAGGAGTGATATGACCCAAGCAGCAAAGAAGGCCGTGCGCGGCACCGGAGTCCGGGAAGCTGCGGCGCAGGCCACTCGCGACAAGATTCTCAGCGCGGCGACCAAGGTCTTCGCGCGGTATGGCTATGAAGGCGGCAGTGTCGAGAAGATTTCCCGACTGGCGAAGTCTTACGACCGCATGATCTATTACTACTACGGGAGCAAGGAAGGTCTGTTCATCGCGGTGCTGGAAGGGATCTACCGGCGTATGGACGAGGCCGAGGCAAGCGTGGCGCCCGATCCGTCGGACCCCGTGGAGGCGCTCAAGACGGTCATCCGCTTCAAGCTGGACTACTATCGGCGCAATCCCGATTTCGTCAATCTGCTCAATACCGAGAACCTGCACAAGGGCCGGCACGTATCGAAGTCCGATCGCCGGGGCGAGTATTCGTCGCACGCGGTGGAGATCATCGAGCGGATACTGGCGAGCGGCATGGCGCAGGGATTGTTCCGGCCGGGCCTGAACGCCCGTGACGTGTTCCTGCTGATTGCGTCGCCGGCTTATTTCTATACATCGAACCGCTACACGCTGTCGGCATTCCTGGGCGAGGAGCTGGATACCCCGGAAGCCGTGCGCCATTGGGAGTCTTTCGTGATCGACAGTGTGTTGCGCACGGTTCGCGCGGATGTACTGCCCGCAGGGCAGCCGGCACAATAACGAAGACATCGTCCCCACATCGCGATGCACTACCTACGCCCCCACACCGTCGAAGCCGCTCTGGCCGGGCTTGCCGAGCGCCCACGCCGCATCGTCTGCGGCGCCACCGATTGCTTCGCGCAACCGGCGCTGGTGCCAGCCCGGTACGAATGGATGGATATCAGCGGCATCGACGCGCTGCGCGGCATTGCCCGCCACGACGGAACGGTGCGCATTGGCGCGGCAACCACCTGGCAGGCCATCGCTCAGACCGCGTGGCTGCCCGTTGCGCTGCGTGAAGCCGCCGCTGGCGTTGGATCGCGGCAAATCCGCATCCAGGGCAGCATTGGCGGCAACCTGTGCCATGCGTCGCCGGTGGCCGACGGCGTGCCGCCACTGCTGGTATTGGGCGCCACCGTGGAGTTGGCCAGCGTGCGCGGCGTGCGTCGCCTGCCGCTGGGGGACTTCCTGCTGGACCGGTACCGCACTGCGCTGGCGCCGGACGAACTGCTCGTGGCCATCACATTCCGGCAACCGGGCGAGCATGACCACACCGCTTTCATGAAATGCACGAATCGCGATGGCATGGCGCTGGCCGTGGTGTCGGCGGCCGTCCACCTGCGCATGGCGCCCGGCAACACGCTGGCGGAAGCAGCCGTGGCCGTCGGCGGCGCTTCGGCCGTGCCGCTGCGGCTGCCGGCGCTGGAGGCCGCGCTGGCCGGACGCAGGCCGAGCGAGCTAGCCGGCGTGATCGACGCAGCCAGTCTGGCAACGCTCACCCCCATCGACGACTGCCGCGCCACCGCCGCGCATCGACTTCACCTTGCCCGGCTCGCCATTGCGCGGGCCGTCAATCTTTGCATCGAGGAATCCGGCCATGACGCAGCCGCTGCCTGAAGCCACCAGCCGCGACGGCGACACCACGGCCGATGCCGGCTGGTTCGACCTGAACGGCGCGCGGCTGCCGCTGCCCGCCGACCCGTCGCGCCGCCTGCTCGACCATCTGCGCACGGACCTGCGCCAGTTCGGCACCAAGGAAGGCTGCCGGCAGGGCGACTGCGGAAGCTGCACCGTGCTGATCGACGGCAAGGCGCGCTATGCCTGCCTGGTGCCCGTGGGCCAGATTGCCGGGCGCAGCGTGGTGACCGTTGAAGGCATGGCCGAGCGCACGCAATGCGGCGGGCGCCTTCAGCACGCATTCCTGGCGCACCAGGCCGTGCAGTGCGGCTTCTGTACGCCGGGCATGTTGCTGGCGTCGGCGGCGGCCATCGATGCTGGCCGCGTGACCGACCGCGCGAGCGCCCGCGAAGCCATCGACGGCGTGCTCTGCCGCTGCACCGGCTACCAGAAGATTGTTGATGCCGTGACCGAAGTGGGGTGCGGCGCCCCGGCGCGGCCGTGCACGATGCCGCCCGCGCAGGGCACGATGGTCGGCGTGCCGCTAACCCGTCTCGATGGTCCGGAAAAAGTCGACGGCAGCCAGTGCTTTGGCGCCGATGGCTGGCCCGCCGACAGCCTTGTGCTGCGCGCGGTCCGCAGCCCGCATCACCGAGCCAGCTTTGCGTTTGGCGATATCGATGCGTTCGTCGCGGCCCATCCGGGCGTGCACCGGGTGCTGACGCATGCCGATGTGCCGGGCCAGAACCTCCACGGCGTGGCCACGCCTTATGCCGACCAGCCCGTGCTGCCGGTTGCCGAGGTGCGCCACTACCTGGAGGCCGTTGCGCTGGTGATCGGCGAGCCCGAGGTGGTCGCCGCGCTGGATCTGGAAGATTTCCCGGTGACCTGGCAGCCGCTGGTGCCGGTGATGGCCGTCGCCGACGCCTTGCGCGACGACAGCCCCAAACTCCACGACAGCCGTCCGGACAATGTGCTGATCGAAGGTGTGGTCCGCCAGGGCGATACCACGGAGGCGTTGAAGGATGCCCGCCACGTGGTCAGCGCCAGTTTCACGTCGAGCTTCGTCGAGCACGCTTACCTGGAGCCTGAAGCCGGCTGGGCGCGGCGTGTCGGCGACGTCGTCGAGATTTACTCGTCCACGCAGGCGCCGCATCCGCATCGCGCCGATCTGGCGCGCATCCTTGGCGTAGCGCCGGAACGGGTGCGCGTGGTGGCCACTGCCGTGGGCGGCGGCTTTGGCGGCAAGCTCGACATGACGTTACAGCCGTGGCTGGCGATTGCCGCCTGGCACGTGGACCGGCCCGTGGGCATGGTGTTCTCGCGTGAGGAATCGATGGCGACATCGACCAAGCGTCATCCCGCCAGCATCGTGTCGACCATGGCGGCCGATGCCGAGGGCCGGCTCTGCGCGGTGGAGTTCGACGGCGACTACAACACCGGCGCGTTTGCGTCGTGGGGCACCGCAGTCGCCAACCGGGTGCCGGTGCACGCGGGCGGCCCGTATGTCATTCCGCACTACCGGGCGCGTGCCCGCGCGGTGCACACGCACATCACGCCAGCCGGGGCGTTCCGTGGCTTCGGTGTGCCGCAGACCACGATGTCGCAGGAGCAACTGATCGACGAACTGGCGCGCAAGGTCGGCATCGACGCGCTGGAGTTTCGTGTGATCAACGCCATGCGCCCGGGGGATTCGTTGCCCACGGGGCAGGTGCTGGACCACAGCGTCGGGCTGGTCGAATGTCTCGATGCGTTGCGCCCCGCCTGGCTTGAAGCCCAGGCGCGCGTGGCCACGCTCAATGCAGCGTCGCCGGCCGGCATTCGCCATGGCGTTGGCCTGGCCGCCTTCTTCTATGGCTGCGGCAATACCGCGTTGCCGAATCCATCGACGGTGCGCTTTGGCGTGCGGCCGGACGGCACGGTGGTGCTGCACCAGGGCGCCGTGGACGCCGGGCAGGGCGCCAACACGGTGATCCCGCAAATCGCGGCCGATGCGCTGGGCGTGCCAGTCGACCAGCTTCACATCGTCGGCCCCGATACCCACCTGACGCCCGACTGCGGCCGCACGTCGGCCTCGCGGCAGACGTTCATTACCGGCCGCGCCGCCTTCCTGGCCGGCACCGCCTTGCGGCGCCGGCTGCTGGAACTGGCGGGCGCGCCGGCAGATGCCCGCATCCACGCGAACGCGGACGGTCTCCACATCGATGGCCAGCGACTGGACCTGCGCGGCCTGCCGGTGGACGCCCATGGCTACACCGTGGCCGCCGAGGAAAGCTTCGATCCGCCGATCACGGCGCTGGACGCTGCCGGCCAGGGCAGTCCGTACGGCACCTACGCGTTCGGCGCGCAGATTGCCGAAGTGGTGGTCGATTGCGAGAGCGGGCGCGTGCGGGTAAGCAAGGTGGTGGCCGCGCACGACGTGGGGCGCATGATCAATCCGACGCTGCTGGAAGGCCAGGTGGAAGGCGCGGTGGCCCAGGGCGTGGGGCTGGCGCTGATGGAGCAGTATCACCCCGGCAAGCACAACAACCTGCACGACTACCTGATTGCCACGGTGCACGACATGCCCGAGGTACGCGCGATCTTTGTCGAGGCACCGAACCCGCTGGGCCCCTACGGCGCCAAGGGCATTGGCGAACCAGCGCTGGTGCCCACGGCGGCGGCCATCCTGAATGCCATCCACGATGCAACCGGTGTGCGCATCCGGCAGGCGCCCGCGTTGCCCGACGTCGTGCTGCGCGCGCTGGCGGAACAGGGCGGCCACGACTAGCCTGTACGGGCGACCGACAGATCTGGAATCCAGACAATGATGACAACAACAAAAATGGATCAAGCCCCCACGCAGTCGGCCTCCGGCTTAGGGTGGTATGCGGAACTGGGCCCGGCGGACAAGCGGGCATTCAAGGCATCGTTCGCGGGCTGGGCGACTGATGCGTTCGACTTCATGGTGTTCAGCTTCGTGCTGGCGTCGCTGATCGACCTGTGGAGCCTGGATCGCGGCCAGGCCGGGCTGCTGGGCACCGTGACGCTGATTTTCTCGTCCATCGGCGGCTGGATCGCCGGCATGCTGGCCGACCGCTACGGCCGGGTCAAGGTATTGCAGGGCACGATCCTGTGGTTCTCGGTCTGTACGCTCGCCATCGGCTTTGCCCAGAATTTCGAACAGGTCTTCGTGCTGCGCGCGCTGCAGGGCCTGGGCTTTGGCGGCGAATGGGCGGTTGGCGCGGTGCTGATCGGCGAGATGATCGCGCCCAAGCACCGTGGCAAGGCCGTGGGTCTGGTGCAAAGCGGTTGGGCCGTGGGCTGGGGCGTGGCGGCGATTCTCTACAGCATCGCGTTCTCGGTACTGCCCGAATCGCTGGCGTGGCGCAGCCTGTTCTGGGTGGGTATCCTGCCCGCGCTGCTGGTGATCTACGTACGCCGCCATGTGGAGGAACCGGAGGCGTTCAAGGCCACCGGCGCCGCGCGCAAGCAGGGCAAGGGCCCGTCGGTGTGGGTCATCTTCTCGCCGGCGCTGCTGCGTCGGACCGTGGCCTCGGCGCTGCTGTGCACCGGCATCCAAGGCGGGTTCTATGCGATGTCGACGTGGCTGCCGACCTATCTCAAGATCGAGCGCCACCTGTCGGTGCTCGATACCGGCGGCTACCTGCTCGTGATCATCGTGGGATCGTTCTGCGGCTACATAGCGGGTGCCTATCTGGTGGACCACTGGGGACGCCGGCGCAATTTCATGCTGTTCTCGGTGCTGTCGCTGGTGTCGGTCTACCTGTACCTGACGCTGCCGTTGACCAATGCCGAAATGCTCTGGCTCGGATTTCCGCTGGGCTTTTCGTCGTGCGGCATCTTCAGCGGCGTCGGGGCGTACCTGACCGAGTTGTTCCCGTCGGAGAGCCGGGCCAACGGCCAGAGCTTTACCTACAACTTTGGCCGGGGCATCGGCGCGCTGTTTCCGAGCCTGGTCGGCTGGCTGAGCCATTCGATGAGCCTGGCGATGGCCATCGCCATTTTCTCCGGCGCCGCCTACGGACTGGTGCTGCTGATGGTGCTGGTGCTGCCGGAAACCAAGGGCCAAGCGCTCGAAACCATGGGAACAACGCCATGACGCCCGGATTTTCACGCCGCCGCACCATACATTGGTATGGATTCGCGCCTATGGACGTTTACATCACCGCTTTCGATCATGCTCGCGGCTGAATCCACGCTCTCATTGGCGCCGCAGGTGGTCGCGCAGGGCACCGTCCACATCGTCGATGACGATGAACTGGTGCGCGCCGCCCTGGTGGGGCTGCTGGAATCGATCGACATGCAGGTCAGGGCGTTCGGCTCGATCGAGGAATTCCTGCGCGCGCCGCAGGCCGACGGACCGTCGTGCCTGGTGCTGGACGTGCGCCTGCGCGGCCAGAGCGGGCTGGCGTTCCAGAGGTCGCTGGTGGATAAGGGCCAGCCGCATATGCCGATCGTCTTCATGAGCGGGCATGGCGATGTGGCCATGACGGTCAAGGCCATGAAGGCCGGCGCGGTCGACTTTCTGGCCAAGCCGTTCCGTGACCAGGACATGATCGATGCCGTGATTGCCGCGCTGGAACGCGACATGAAGCGGCTGGAAACCGAGCAGCAACTGAGCGGCCTGCGGTCGAGCTGGGAAACCCTGACGCTGCGCGAGCGCGAGGTGCTGCGGCACCTGGTGACCGGCCTGATGAACAAGCAGATCGCGGCCGCCATGGGCGTGGCCGAGATCACCGCCAAGATCTATCGCGGCCATGCCATGCGCAAGATGAACGCGCGGACCGTGGTGGAAGTGGTGCGCATGATGCAGGCGCTGGACGTCGAAGCCGCCGCCTAGCCCATCTGCATTTTGGCAATGCCAGCACATATGTTGGTATGCCCGCCGTCACCTGCCGGGCTGATGGTGCGTTGCACCCAAACCATGATGTCATTCCGCCGCGCCGTACGAGACAGACGGCGAACGGAGATCGACAATGACCATGGACACGGCCGCACCGCCAAACGTTTCCTCCCAGTCTCCCATCTATACGGATTGGACCCGCCAATGGACCCGCCAGTGGGCCGGCTACTGGTCCCGCCATGGCCGGTTGCGGCATGCGCTGGCGCTGGGCATCCTGCTTCTGCTGTTGGGCGCGGAATGGCTGGGCGTGCGTGGCCAGCTGGCCAGCATGACATCGGGCGCGGCGGCGCTGGTGATTGGCGTGCTGGGTTTTGGCACGGGCACCGCGCTGGTGGCCGGCACCTGCGTGCATCGTGCGCGCCTGCTGCGGGCCGCGATGGCGGCCCTGGCCTGGCAGGTGGAACAACTGGCGACGGCGGATCAGGGGCGCACGGTACCACTGACCGAGGCCGGCCCGCCCGACGTGGCAAGGCTGAGCGGAGCCATCAATGCGGCCCGGCGGCACAGCGCGGAGCGCGAATCGGAACTGCTGACGATGCAGGCGTCATACGTGCATGACCTGCGCACGCCGCTGACGCGCCTAGTGCTGCGGTGCGACCTGATAGAAGACCCATCGCTGCGCGCGGCGATGGAGCGCGATCTCGACGAGATGCGCGAGCTTGCCGAGGCGGGGCTGGCGTGTGCGCGCATGCAGAGCGGCCAGGCGCAGAAGCCGCGCGACGTCGATGCCGACGGCATGCTGGCCGCGCTGGTACGGAACTACCGCGATGCCGGCTGCGCGCTGGTGCTCGATGGCCAGGTGGGCCGATCCGTGCTCACGTGCCCGCACGCGCTGCGTCGCATCCTGGTCAACCTGGTCGATAACGCGCTGCGCTATGGCAGCGATGTCCGGGTAAGCGTGCGCATGGACGACCGGCACCTGCACCTGGCCGTGCTCGATTCGGGGCCCGGCATCGCCCCGACGGAGCTGGAGGCCGTGTTCAGGCCGTGGTACCGGTCGGCGGAAACCGCTACCCGGGGGCCGGGCAGCGGACTGGGCCTGGCCATAGCCCGCCGGCTCGCACTGGCAATTCGCGGCGAACTGGCGCTGCGAAACCGGTGCGAGGGCGGACTGGAGGCGCGGCTGTCGTTACCGCTCTAGGGGTTGATTCTCAGCGCGTGCGCACGCGCAGCGACTGCACGCCGCGCAGGTTATTGCGGCGATGCCACTGCAGTTGGTCCAGATCGACCGGCGCCAGCGCTGGAAAGCGCGACAGCACGCCCGCGATGGCCGATTCCAGTTCGAGCATGGCCAGCCGTGCACCCAGGCAGTAGTGAATGCCGCCGCCGAACGACAGCGACGGCGTGCCATCGCGCGACAGGTCGAGTCGATCCGGATCGCTGAACGCATCGGGGTCGCGATTGGCGGCGCCGACAAGCATGAACACGATGCTGCCTCGCGGCACGGTGACACCACTGCCATCGTCCAGCGTCACGTCCTCGAAGGCCGTACGCACCACCATCTGCACCGCGCCGTCGTACCGCAGGCATTCCGCCACGGCGCGCGACACCAGCGCCCGGTCGCCCAGCCCATCCTTCAGACGCTGCAGTTCGTCCGGCGCCCGGAACAGCGCGATCATCGTGTTGCCGATCATGTTCGAGGTGGTCTCGTGCCCGGCCACGAACAGCAGGATCACGTTCGAGATGATCTCGGCTTCGGTCAGCGTGGCGCCGTCGTCTTCCACGCCCAGCAGGCTCGATACCAGGTCGTCGCCGGGCTGCGCACGGCGCTGCGCCACGATATCGCGGAAGTAGGCTTCCAGCGTGCGGGCTGCCGTGTTGGCTTCAGCCAGAAGGCTCTCGTTGAGCGGCGCCAGGTCCATCGCGCTGGCCAGCCGGCTGGCGGCGCCACCCAGCTTGACGCCGTCTTCCACAGGAATATCGAGCAGGCGGCAGATGATCTCCACCGGCAGCGGCAGCGCGAAATCGGAGATCAGGTCGAATTCGCCCTTGTTGCCGATGCGGTCGAGCAGGCTGCGCGTGGTGGTCTCCACGATCTGCGCCAGGCCTTCCACCTGCCTGCGGTTGAACGCCTGCATCAGCAGCGCGCGCAGCCGGGTATGCGCGGGCGGATTCATCATCAGGAAGGTTCGGCTCAACGCCTGGAACACCGGGTCTTGCGTGGCGGCTTCGCCGTAGCGGGCCTGCACGCTCTGCAAGTAGGTCTTGCCCATGCGGCGGTCACGCAGCAGGGCGTCGATCACGCGAAAGCGTCCGGTGACGTAGAGGTTGGGGCCGAGTGGCAGCAGGGGGCCGGCGTTGCGGATCTGCTCGTACAGCGAATAGGGGTTTTCGAAGAAGGCGGGCGAGGCGAAGGACTCGAAATTCATCACGGCTTTTTTATTGATCTGGCGAGGGAGACGAGAGGAGAACCGGCACGGTTTCCGCGCCAACTTATAGCAGCGCGCGTGCCGGCAATCCATCGCGTTATGTATCGCAATGTATCCGGGGCGCCTATTGGTACAAGGTGTTACGGACGCGCTTGTATCGGGTTGTATCCGTCCGCGATGGCGATACACGGCGATCCAAAAACGCCGCCAGCCGACATGTGACGCCTGCATTGGCTCTCCAGAATGCCTTCCATTCGTTCACGCACCGGTGCATCGCACCGGGTAGAGCCAACCAGGAGAAAAATCCATGATGTCCCAGGCAGTCGTTCGAAACACTTCGCGTCGTCCGTCTACCCGCCGCGCCATCGCGCTGGCTTCGGCCATGGCCGCCGTGGCCACCGTGGCCCTGACCGGCTACATCCAGCCGGCCGCCGCGGCCGATGCCGCGCCGAAGGCCGTGGCCGCGACGCGCGTCAATGCCGACGAGAGCATCCGCCCGTTCCACGTGCACGTACCCCAATCTCAACTGGACGACCTGCGCAAGCGCATCGCCGCCACGCGCTGGCCGGACAAGGAACCTGTGGCCGACGAAAGCCAGGGCATCCAGCTTGCGCAGGTGCAGGAGCTGGTCAAGTACTGGGGCACGAAGTACGACTGGCGCAAGGCCGAGGCGCAGCTCAACGCGCTGCCGCAGTTCGTGACCAAGATCGATGGCCTTGACATCCACTTCATCCACGTCAAGTCGAAGAACCCCAATGCGCTGCCGCTGATCCTGACCCACGGCTGGCCCGGCTCGATCTTCGAATTCGTCAAGACCATCGGTCCGCTGACCGACCCCACCGCCTACGGTGGCCGTGCGGAAGACGCGTTCGACGTGGTGATCCCGTCGATTCCGGGTTACGGCTTCTCGGGCCGGCCGACGGAGCTGGGCTGGAACCCCGAGCGCACCGCGCGTGCGTGGGACGTGCTGATGAAGCGCCTTGGCTATACGCAATACGTGTCGCAGGGCGGCGACCATGGCTCGGTCGTCTCCGACGCGCTGGCACGTCAGGCGCCGGCCGGGCTCAAGGCCATCCACCTGAACATGCCCGCCACCGTGCCGGGACCGGTGATGCGGTCGATCCTGGCCGGCGACCCTGTGCCCCAGGAACTGACCGATCCGGAACGCAAGGCTTACCAGTCGCTGAGCACGTTCTTCGGACGCAACGCCGCGTACGGCGGCATGATGGTCACGCGTCCGCAGACCATCGGCTATTCGCTGGCCGATTCCCCGGCGGGCCTGGCCACGTTCACGTACGAAAAGATCGCCGAATGGAGCGACAGCAACGGCGTGCCCGAGCGCGTGCTGACGCGCGACGCCATCCTGAACGACATCACGCTGTACTGGCTGACTAACACCGGTGCCTCGTCGTCGCGCTACTACTGGGAGAACAACAACAACAACTTCAGCGCCGATGCCCAGAAGACCCGGGATATCAAGGTGCCGGTGGCGATCAGCGTGTTCCCGCACGAGATCTATCAGGCGCCCGAAAGCTGGAGCAAGCAGGCGTACCCGTCGCTGTACTACTACAAGACGGTGTCCAAGGGCGGCCACTTCGCGGCCTGGGAGCAGCCGCAACTGTTCGCCGAGGAATTGCGCGCTGCGTTCAAGTCGGTGCGCTAGCACCAGCCACCGGTATCCCGGTGGCTTGAAAGAAAAATTCAGATCGGCGGCGTAAAAATGAAAGGCATCCCGTATGGCCACAAGTGGCGCGGGATGCCTATCATCAGAAGAAGTCCACCGCCCCGATTCTGGATAGACAAATGCGCAACCTGATCAGCCACCCGGGTTTCCTGTTCCTTGTGTTGATGGTGCTGATGGGCAGCGCCACGGCGATTGGTGCGCTGGTGCTGCGCCGGGCGCGGCCAGTCGACCCCAAGAGCCGCGACGATTTCAATATCGTCCAGGGCGCCACGCTGACCCTGCTGGCTCTGCTGATCGGGTTCACGCTGTCGATGGCGGTCGGCCGATACGACCAGCGCAAGAACCTCGAGGAAGAAGAGGCCAACGCCATCGGCACCGAATACCTGCGCGCCGACCTGCTGGAAAAGGCCCTGGACCAGGACAAGATAAGGGCGCTGCTCCGCCAGTACCTGGACGAGCGCATCCGCTACTACCAGACGCGCGACCGTGACGAGCAGGCGGAAATCGCCGCCGGAACGGCCAGGATCGAGGACGAGATGTGGAAGATCGTCCGCGACGCGGCCCGCACGGCGCCAAACCCGATCACGGCGCTGGCGGTGGCCGGCATGAACGACGTCATCAACTCGCAGGGCTATTCCGAAGCTGCGTCGATCAACCGCATTCCCGTGGCCGCCTGGGGTCTGATGTTCGGCATCGCGTTCTTCAGCAGCCTGATGCAGGGATACGGCGTACGAACGGAAAACGGCAAGTCGTTCCTGTTGCTGGTGGTGCCGCTGACCGTATCGCTCTCCATGGCGTTGATCGCCGACATCGACAGTCCGCGTGGCGGCCTGATTCGCGTGGCGCCTCAGAATCTGCTTAGCCTGCAGGCGTCGCTGCCCAAGTAGCGCCCAGACAGGCCGGAAGCGCCTGGTTTGCTTTCATGGCAAAATGCCGCTAATATTCAGGCATATTGCCGGAGTCGCCATGCAAACCATTGCTTTCCGCCCGACTGGCGCGCAAGCGCCTTACGAGCGCTATCTCGATCGTCTAAGTGATTTTCTGAGCACGAAAGTGCGCACCGGGGCCGATCTGGCCACGCTGGCCAACGACCGTTTGCCGGTCGATATCCTGGAGCGCCTGCTCGAAGCCGGCCTGACCTGGGACGAGGTGGCGTTCATCATCCCCCGCCGCACCCTGAGCCATCGTCGCGAGAAAGGGCAGCCGCTGACCGTCGAGGAATCGGACAAGGCGATTCGCCTGGCCCGCATTCTCGCGCAGGCGGCCAGCACGTTTGGCGACGGCGAGCGTGCGCTGAACTGGCTGCGCGCCCGGCAACAACGGCTTGGCGGCGCCGCGCCGCTGTCGCTGGCCGGGACGGAGCAGGGCGCCCATCTGGTCGAAGAGCAACTGGTGCAGATCGACGAAGGTTATTTCGCCTGATGGTCCTTTGGCGAATCAGCAACTATGCCGACCTGAAGGGCATCGGCGGCCTGCGCGCCGGGGGCCGCTGGCATTTTCCCGGTCAGCCTGTGGTGTACCTGGCGGAACATCCGGCGCTGGCTTTCCTGGAGGTGCTGGTACACCACGAAGTGTCCAGAATCGAGGACCTGCCCAAACACTATCAACTGCTTACCGTGGAAGTCGACGATGCCATCGCCGTGGCGAACATCGCCGATCTGCCCGATGACTGGAAGCAGGACGCCGGCTGGTCGAAGAGTGCCGGCACCGAGTGGCTGACCGTACGATCCAGCCTGCTGCTGAAGGTGCCGAGCGTGCTGGTGCCCTATGCGTCGAACTATCTTTTCAACCCGGTTCACCCGGACGCCGGCAAGGCCCGGATCGTCGAGGCCAAGCGCATCGAACACGATCCACGGATTCTATCGCTGCTGTCCGAGCCGCGCGGTTGAGATCCACACCCACACAGAACTGGAAACACCGTCATGCAAGTACTGGTAGACGCAGACGCCTGCCCGGTCGTCGTCAAGGATATGCTGTTCAGGGCCGCGCAGCGCGTCGAGGTAAATGTCACGCTGGTGGCGAACAAATTCCTGCGCACGCCGCCATCGCGCTTTATCAAGTCGGTGCAGGTACCGGCAGGCTTCGATGCCGCCGATGACCGCATCGTAGAACTGGCCGAAACCGGCGACCTGGTGATCACGGCCGATATCCCGCTGGCCGCCGCCGCGCTGGACAAAGGCGCGCATGTGCTGGACCCCCGGGGCGTCTGGTTCAGCCGCGAGAATATCCAGGAGCGCCTGACCATGCGCGACGTACTGGACCAGCTGCGCGGCGCGGGCATCGATACCGGCGGGCCGCCACCGTTTTCCCCGCAGGACAGCAAGGCGTTCGCCGGCCAGCTTGACCGGTTCCTGGCCCAGCATGCACGCGCGGCTAAAGGTAGCTAGGGGCGGCCAGGACGGCTGAAGCGCTGTTCTGTCACCGCGGAACCCCACTGGGTTCCTTCCGCCTCGCTCGTCAGGGCGAAGCCGAACGATTCGTACAGGTGACGCGCCGAGTCGAGTCCCTTGAACGTCCACAAATAGGTTTCCCGGAACCGCAGGTCATCGACAAACTGGATCGCCCGTTGCATGAGCTGCCGGCCCACGCCGGAGCCACGCAGGGAGTCATCCACGATGAACCACCTCAGATGCGCGATGCCGGTCTGCATATCGCCATCGATGGCCAGCGATGCCAGCGCGCGGCCGTTCTCAACGTATAGCCATAGCGCCTTGCCTTGCGCCGGCAACGCGCCGGCAAACTCGGCCAGTTCGGTGGCCACCTTCTTTTCGAAGAACGATCCAAAGCCCCAGTGCTCGGCATAAAACCGCGCATGCATGCCCGCCACATCGCCGATGCAGCCGGCCTGATAGCCTTCAACAATTCGCGAGCCCGTTTGCCCGGTATCGCTTGCCTTGGTGGCGTTGTCTTGTGCCAGCGCGTCCGAGTAGAGCGCCAATGAGCGGAGCAGCGCCTGCTGGTCTGATGGCAGCAGGCGGCGCAGGGCGTTCGACACCTGATCCGTCGCAAACCGGTCTATCCGGTTCCTGAGTGTCTTGCCCTCGGCGGTCAGATATAGCTCGGACGTGCGGCCGTCATCGGCGCTAGGCCGGCGCTCGACCAGGCCATCGCTTTCCAGGCGCGACACCTGCCGGCTGGTATTCGATTTGTCCAGCCGCAGGATGTCGCCCAGATCCCTGGCACTGAGGCCAGGCTTCATGCCGATTTCCAGCACGGCATGCACGGCGGACGGCGCGAGCGCGCTGTCCGCCAGCGTCTCGCGCATAAAACCGAGTTCACGCACCAACCGGCGCGAGAAATCCCGTAGTTCCAGGATGGTGGTCTCTCGGCTTTTGGCGGGCAGGTCGACGAGGTCCATGGTGGGCTCCAGAAGGTTGCGTGTCGCAACCAATACTAGTTGCGGAGCGCAACCAAGTCAACGCCCGCCTGTTCCGCCGAGCCGATCAGTTGCGCCCAGCCATCACGCCGCCGTCGACGTCCCAGATGGCACCCGTCACCCAGCCCGCCTTTTCCGACAGCAGGAAGGTGACCGCCGCAGCCACATCCTCGGGCGTACCGACGCGGCCGATCGGGTGGAAGCCGTTGAAACCCTGCAGCGCGTCCGCGACTTCGGCCTTCGGAATGAAACCCTCGTAGATCGGCGTATGCACCACGGCCGGCGACACCGCGTTGACGCGGATGTGATTCGGCGCCAGTTCCATGGCCAGGTGCTGGGTTAGCGAATGCAGCCCGGCCTTGGCCATGGAATAGACCGACGATGGCGTAGCCGCGATGGCCTGCCTGGCCCACATCGAGCCGATATTGACGATGGCACCGGGCCGGCCCGCCTTGACCAGATTGGCGGCCACGCGTTGTGTAATGAAAAACTGCGCCTTGTTCAGCGCCATGTACTGGTCGTAGTCGGCTTCCTGGTGATCGAGGAAGGGCTTCGGAAAGAACACACCGGCCGCGTTCACGAGAAGATCGATGTCCTGGTGCTGGTCGTCAATGGTCTGCAGCAAGCCGGCCAGCGCCTCGCCGTTGGACAGGTTGGCCACCAGCGCCGTGACCGCGCCCAGCGCCGCCAGATCCTGGCGGGCCTGTTCGGCCTTGTCGGCACGATTGCCGACCACCACCACGCTGCCGCACTGGGTCAGCACGTCGCGGGCAACCTGCAGGCCCATGCCGCTGGTGCCGCCTACGACCAGCAGCTTGCGGCCCCGGAATTGGTTGTTCATGAATGACTCCGTCTAAGTCGATGGTTGTTGAGATGCGATAGCTAAACTATCTGGAGGTCGCTGCCGCCCGTAATGCATGTGGCTGGCTGTAGAGCGCCTTGGACCTAGCCATTCTTTGACATCCTCGCCCCATCCACAAACGAGATAAACTCCGCCGCATTGAAAGAAAATATTTAGTGATGAAGACGCCAGTCCACCTCAATGCACTACGTGCATTCGAAGCCAGTGCCCGGCATCAGAGCTTTTCGATGGCGGCGGCCGAACTCAACGTGACACCGGCGGCGGTCGGGCAACTCGTCAGGACCCTGGAGGAATGGCTGGGTACGCCGCTGTTCCACCGGACGTCTAGTGGTCGCGTCCGCCTGATCCCCACCGAAGCCGCCGAGCGGGCGCTGCCCGACATCCGCGCGGGCTTCGACAGGTTGGTACTGGGCGTGGAGCGTCTGAAGGAAGGCGCGACAAGCGGCGTGCTGACCGTGACCGTCAGCCCGGCCTTCGCGGCCAAATGGCTGTTGCCGCGCGTGGACCGGTTTCAGGCGGCATGGCCCGATACGGACGTGCGGCTGGAAACCAGTCTCAAGCCCGTGGATTTTGTCGCCCAGGGCATCGATATCGGCGTGCGCTACGGCACCGGCACGTGGCCCGGATTGACGGCCGAGAAGCTGATGGACGAGGAGGTCTATCCGGTGTGCTCGCCGGCCTTGCTACGGCAGCGGGCTATCGAGCAGCCGGCCGACCTGGCGCGAGAGATCCTGATCCACGACCTGTCGATGGCGGGGCACGCAGGTTTTCCGGTGTGGGACGCCTGGCTGCGCCGCGCGAAGATTACCGACGCCGCCACCACACGTGGCATGCAGATCAACAACTCGGCAGCGGTCTTGCAGGCAGCCGCCGAAGGGCAGGGCATCGCGCTGGCACGTAGCGTGATGGCCCGTGAGGACATTGCAAGCGGGCGCCTGGTGCGCCTGTTCCCGGAAATCGGCTTCGCGTCGCCGCTGGCCTACTTCATCGTGTACCGGCCCGAGTGCGCCAATCTGCCGAGGCTGGTGGCCTTTCGCGACTGGCTGCTGGAGGAAGCGGCTGGCGCGCAGGCAGTGTTCAGTCCAGCAGATAACGGATAGGAAAGGGGATCCGCATATCGCGGTTGATGCCGCCGAATTTTGCCACGTCGCAGAAATTGGATACCTTTGACTGCGTTGCTCGACGGGCACAATTCGACCCTTAGGGGACAGCGGCACTTCCTCGAAGCTGCCCGACTATCCGAAGCTCGCGCAACTCTGGTGGAAGAACGCGGCCACAGCCGTCACGGAAACGGCGACGCCTGGTGGCGTCGCCGTTTTGCATTGTGCTTTTAGCCTGCAGGAGTTCAGGGCAGCAGATGGGTATCGCCGGCGGCTTGCGGCGGCAGCTTGATGGCCAGCGCCTTGAACTCGCCGTTGGTGGCCATCGACCCCGCGTGGGCCGCGCCCTTCGGAATGATGATCAGGTCGCCTGGGCCAACCTCGCGCTGCTCGTTGCCGAGCCAGAACGTGCCCTTGCCGGCAATGACGTACTGAATCTCGTCGGCGCTGGTGTGGTAGTGCTTCGGCACGTTGCCGGCCTGCACCGCTACCGTGCCGTGCGGCGTTGAGACCAGTCCTTTCGTGCGGAGCGTGCCCATGTTGGGAACTTGCGGCCCGATGTCTTCGTTGCTCATCGCCGCGAGATTGATGATTTGCGGCGCGAGCCCGGCGGGCGGGGTCTGCGCGTGAGCCAGTGGCAGCTCCAGGTGCGCAGCAAGGTAGCCGCAGGCAAACGCGGCAGGCACGGCGAGTAGAGCAGCAAGGCGACGCATTGTTGTTATCTCCCTTTTGATTTTTATTCCCTTTGCGGGGCTCCCGATCATTACACCGCCGTTACGCTTCGATCAAGCGGCGAGGGAGGACTGTCTCAGTAATATTGCAATGCTCTGCACCATCGTTGGGCGGTCGCAACACGCATTCCTGTCGAGTGTCGGCAATCCTCAGGCGAACCGCCATTGCCATCCGCAGCGCCGCGCGGAGAATTCGGCTTCTCGGCGAGACCGATGTAGCGGCACCCGTTAGCGGCGGCGTGGCACGCCGCCCCCAAGCGCCGAGGAAATTTTGAATACTGCCGCTCGTACGGTATTCGCAAAGGATTCCGAATACCGAGCGGTCGGCATGGTCAACGTAACGGCACCGGCGAGTTCGCCAGCGGCGTTGAATACTGGGGCAGAGACACCCCCGAGTTCTGGCACCCGGTCTCCTACAAGCATCGCTATACCTTCTTCGCGCACCCGTTCGTAGACTCCTCCTTCTGCACCCCCGTAAGCCATCAGGACGCGACCACCTGCGCCGCGTCGCGGACGGGTTGAGGCGAGTCGACGCGATACAGGCATAGCCGGAAATCACCTTGGCGTACGTGAAACGCGGCGCTTTCCTTCGTCTCGCGCATGAGTTCTCGCAACGCGGGCATCACGATCTCTTCAAGTGAAAACGAAGCCGAGTGGATGGCATGCAGCCTTGCTACGCCAGGGCCGAGGCTGTGGCTCCCATCGGCCTTTTGCTGAACCAAGCCTCTGTTCTGCACCGACCTTGGTCAACACAAAGCCGCCCGTATCGAGCGTAATTGGCTTGGTGGGCGTGCCGACCGTGAATAAGCGTTACAAACATGCTTGTGGGGTGCTGTGATGACGTGACGACAATCCGACTTTCCCACGTTGCGATCAGGGTTAACTCCATATTAGAGCTGACGCTCTAAGCGGGTCGGAGGTTTCTGCCTGGCGATTGGTGCCGCAGTCAACGAGCTACGTCGATATAGTGGACAATATCAACAATATAAAGTACTATGTCCACCACCATATCGAACAATTCCAAGACAGGAGACACGATGTTCCGCCCATTGCTGTACACGCTCTGCACGGCCGCCTTGCTGGCGGTCAGCCCGGCGCAGGCCGCCTTTCCGGACAAGCCGATCGTGCTGGTGGTGCCGTTCGCGGCCGGCGGTCCGGCCGACGTCATGGCGCGCACGCTGGCCAAGTCGATGGGCGGCCGCCTGGGCCAGCCGATCGTCGTGGAAAACCGCCCCGGCGCGGGCGGGCTGGTCGGCATCTCCGCCGTCACGCGTGCCACGGCCGACGGCTACACATTGGGCATGGCCGGCACTGGCGCCATGGTCTACGCGCCGTTCATCTCGCCGAAGATGCCGTTCGATCCGATCAAGGACGTGACCTATCTGAGCACGATGGTCAGCACGCCCAACCTGCTGGTGGTCAACGCGAATTCGCCATTCAAGACGGTGGCTGAACTGCAGGCCGCCGCCAAGCGTGAGCCGGACAAGTTCACGGTGGCATCGGCCGGCGTAGGCAGCAGCACCCACGTGGTGGGCGCGCTGTTCCAGCGCGAGGCGGGCATCCGTCTGCGCCACGTGCCGTACAAGGGCGGCGCCCCGGCCGTGCAGGACCTGATGGGCGGCCAGGTGGACATGTTCATCGCCGAAGTGCCGGCCGTGGCGCACCTGATCAAGTCCGGCAAGCTGCGCGGGCTGCTGGTGACCGATTCCAAGCGCCTGGCTGCGCTGCCCGACGTGCCTACCGCCGCCGAAGCCGGCTTGCCGAAGGTGCTGGCTGCCGGCGCATACGGCATCGTGGCGCCGCGCGGGCTGCCCGACGATGTGGCGCGCAAGATCGTCGACGCCGTCACGGGCGCCTTGCGCACCCATGAAGTTGTGGAGAAATTCGCCGAGCAGGGCGGCGTGGCGCAAGCGAGCACGCCCGACGCCTATCGCGCGCTGATCAAGTCCGAGCAGGGCCGCTGGGGCCCGATCATCAAGGCGGCAGGCATCACGGCGGAATAATCGCCAATCGCCGGTTTTTTTGGCGCCAAGGCGCCTCGTACAGGAATCAGAACATGAGTATCAAGACGCGAATCACCGAGTTGCTTGGGATTCGCTATCCCATCGTCCAGGCCGGCATGAGCTGGGCGTCGTCGAGTTCGCTGCTGGCCGGGGCGGTGTCCAAGGCCGGTGGCCTGGGCGTGATCGCGGCCGGCCCGATGCGGCCCGAAGACCTGCGCCGCGCGATCAGCGAGGTGCGCGAGATGACCGACGCGCCGTTCGCGGTCAACGTGGCGCTCTATAACAAGCGCGCAGCGGAACACCTGCAGATCGTGCTGGACGAAGGGGTGCCGATCCTGATCGCATCGCAGGGCAGTCCGCGCGAGCATATCGCCCGCTTCCAGGCGGCCGGGGTCAAGTGGCTCCACGTGGTGGCGCATCCCGAGCATGCCCGCAAGGCGGCAGCGGCCGGCGTGGATGGGCTGGTTGTGGTCGGCGGCGAGGCTGGCGGACATCCGCCGCCCAGCGGCACCAGCACGCTGGTGCTGGTCCGGCTGATTGCGCGCGCCGTGGATCTGCCGATCATTGCCGGCGGCGGCGTGGCCGATGGCGCGGGCGTGGCAGCCATGCTGTGCCTGGGCGCCGATGCCGTCCAGATGGGCACGCGATTCCTGCTGACGCCTGAAGCGTCACTGCACGACGCCTACAAGTACAAGGTGCTGGCCGCCGGCGTGGGCGACACCACGCTGGTTGGCTGGCGCGGCCTGCCGATTCGCGCGGTGCGTAACGCGTTCACCGACGAATACGAAGCGGCCGAACGTGCCGGCCAGCCGCGCGAGGCGCTGGAAGCGCTGTTCGGCAGCCGCTCGCTGAAGATGGCCGCGCTCGACGGCGACGTGGACCAGGGCAAGGTCGAGGCGGGGCAGAGCGCCGCGCTGGTCGACGAACTGGTGCCGGCCGCCACGCTGGTGGAACAGATTGCGGCGGAAACGCGCGAAGCGCTGGCCCGCATGACCCAACTGAACGGATAAAGACATGAACGAACTGCTGATCGAAGACGTCGGCCACGTACGCGTGCTGCGCATGAACCGCCCGGAAAAGCGCAACGCCCTGAACAACGCCCTGACGCGCGGGCTGGTCGACGCGCTGGCCGCCGCCGAAATGGACGACGCGGTGCACGTGGTGGTGCTGACCGGCAACGGCTCGGCCTTCTGCGCCGGTGCCGATATCACCGAATTCAAGGACCTGACGCCGGACCAGATGGGCCGCGTGGAAGAACGCGCCGAGCTGACCATGCAGCTTCACCTGAGCGTGTCGCGCATGAGCAAGCCCGTGATTGCCGCCGTCAACGGCTTCGCGATGGGTGGCGGCGCGGGCCTGGCCATCGCCTGCGACCTGGCGCTGGCGGCGCGCTCCGCACGCTTTGGTTATCCGGAAGTGAAGCACGGCATCGTCGCCGCCATCGTGCTGCCAAACCTGACGCGCCAGATCGGCCGCAAGGCAGCATTCCACATGGTGGCCACGGGCGAGTCGGTCGATGCCGAGCGCGCCGTGGAAATGGGCCTGGCCAACGCCGTGCATGACGACGACGTGCTGATGGACGAAACCATGAAGCTGGCGAGCCATCTTGCAGGTGTGAGCCGCGCCGCCATGGCCACGACCAAGCAGACCTTTCACCAGGTGGTGGACCTGCCGCTGGCGCGCGGGCTGGAAATCGGCCGCGAAGCCAACAAGCGCATGCGCAGCTTTGTGCGGACCGAGCGGTAGGGCGCCATGACCAAGCCACTCGAACACATCACGATCCTGGATCTGTCGCGCGTGCTGGCCTGCCCGTTCGCGTCGATGATCCTGGCGGAAATGGGCGCCACGGTGATCAAGGTGGAACAGCCCGGCACCGGCGACGAGACGCGCAGCTTCGAACCGCGCGTGGAGGCCAAGGCGGGCAGCGATGGCGGCAGCGAGAGCGCCTACTACATGGCGTTCAACCGCAGCAAGCAGTCGATCACCGTGAACCTGCGCAGCGAAGCGGGGCAGCAGATCGTGCGCGACCTGGCTGCCGGCGTCGACGTGGTGATCGAGAACTTCCCGGTGGGCACGCTCAAGCGCTACGGCCTGGGTCCCGACACGCTGCGCGAGATCAATCCGAAACTGGTCTATCTGTCCTGCACCGGCTTCGGCCAGACCGGCCCGTACGCGCCGCGCAAGGGCTATGACACCGTGTTCCAGGCCATGGGCGGCATCATGAGCCTGACCGGCGAACGCGACGGCGGCCCGGTCAAGCCCGGCCTGCCGGTGGCGGACCTAACCTCCGGCCTGTGGGCCGCGATTGCGGTGCTGTCGGCATTGCAGGGGCGCAGCGCGACGGGGCAGGGCTGCCATATCGATCTGTCGATGTTCGACGCGCAAGTCAACCTGCTGACGCTGGCCGCCGCCCGCTGGTTCGCACTGGAAGAAGTACCGCCGCGCATGGGCACCGAGCATCCGGGACGCGTGCCGTCGGCCAGCTTCCAGGCCGCCTGCGGCCGCTGGCTGCATATCACCGCCAGCGACCAGCACTGGGAGCCGCTGTGCCGGGTGCTGAAGCTCGAAGCGTGGGGCGCCGATCCGGAACTGCAGACCAATATGGGCCGCGTGCGCCGGCGCGATGAAGTGATGCAGCGACTGACCGAGGCCATCGCAACGCAAGACCGCGACGCGCTGTGCGATGCCATGGACGCTGCCAGCGTGCCGGCCGGCCCGATCAAGTCGGTGGACGAGGTGCTGTCAGACCCGCACGTCAAGGCGCGCGGCATGGTCGGCGAATTCGACCATCCTGTCATCGGCACCTTTCCGGCGCTGCCCGTGCCGTTGCGCTTCGACGGTTGGGACAACCCCGTCGTCGGCCGGCCGCCGCTGCTGGGCGAGCATACGGCCCAGGTACTCAAGGACCGGCTGGGCCTGGACGCCGCGCGCGTGCAGGCGCTGCGCGAAGCCAAGGCCATCTAGATTGCAGTCAACGCAAGCCAACACCCATGATTGAATCGAACCAACCGGGCGAACAGCCTGCGGTGCTCTACACGGTCGACGGCGGCATCGCCACGATCACCCTGAACCGGCCCGACAGCCGCAACGCGCTGAACCTGGCGATGTGCGAGGGGCTGCAGGCCGCGGCCACGGCAGCGCGCCAGGACCCCGAGGTGCGCGTGGTGCTGATCCGCGCCGCAGGGCCGGTGTTCTGCGCCGGCGCCGACCTGAAGGAACGCAAGACGATGGACGAGGCCCAGGTGCTGGCCCGTCGCATGCGCGGTTTCTTTGCCTACGAGGCCATCGAAAGCCTGCCGATGCCGGTCATCGCGGAAGTGGCTGGCGCCGCCGCGGGCTCGGGCGTGGAAATCACCGCCGCCTGCGACTTCGCGGTGGCCACGACGGACGCCTCGTTCTGGACGCCCGAGGCGCAATGGGGCACCGTCGGTGCCACCCAGCGGCTTGCGCGCATCGTCGGCAAGCGGTTGGCCAAGGACATGATGTTCACGGGCCGCCGGTTGACGGCGGCCGAAGCGCTGGACGTGGGCCTGGTCACGCGCGTGGTGTCTGCCGACGCGCTGGAACGCGTGGTAGCCGAGATGGCAGCCACCGTCGCCAAGGCGCCGCCGCTGGGCATGCGCCTGGCCAAGCGCTGTATCGACCGGGGCATCGAACTGGGACCGCGCGGCGCGCTGGCCGAAGAACTGCTGGCCATCGACGAGAACCTGGCGGGCTCTGACTGGCGCGCTGGCATCGGCGCATTCGGAGGCAGCAAATGACCTGGCAACCTCGTACCCTGGCCACGGTGCTGGCGCAACAGGCCGGCCTGCGTGGCCAGCAACGCGCGCTGGTGACGCCCGACGGCGACACCACGTGGGCCGAACTCGAATCCCAGGCGCGCCGCGTGGCGAAGGCGCTGCTGGCTCGCGGCGTGCAACGCGGCGACTTCGTCGGCCTGCTGTGCAGCAATGACGATCACTGGGTGGCCAGTTTCTACGGCGCCGCCATGATCGGTGCGGTCACGGTGCCCGTGAACACGCGCTTCAAGGCCGCCGAGATCGAGTACTGCCTGCGTCAGTCCGACGTGCGGCTGCTGATCCTGGTCGACCGCTTCCTCAAGATCGATTTCATGGGCTTTCTCCGCGAGGCGGAGCCCGCTGTCGATGGCACGCTGCCGGGCCAGATCCTGCCGCAGCTTGACGATGTGGTGGTCGTGGGCGACGACGTGCCGCGTGCCGGACTGGCCTGGGAAGCGTTCCTGGCGGGCGGCGACGCCTTGCCGGACGCCATGCTGGCCCAGGCGATGGCGGCCGTGACGCCCGACGACCTGCTGCTGATCCAGTTCACATCCGGCACCACCGCGCATCCGAAGGGCGTGATGCTCACGCACGACAACATGCTGCGCAATGCGTCGGCGGTGGGTGAGCGGCTGGGTATCGGCCCGCTCGACTGCTATTTCAACTGCCGGCCGTTCTTCCATGTGGCGGGCTCCACGCTGTCGCTGCTGTGCGCGCTGTGCGCCGGCGCCAGTATCGCCACGCTGCCGACATTTGAAGCCGGCGCCGCGCTGGAGATGCTGGAGCGGGAACGCTGCACGTTCATCTCCGGCAACGAGACGCTGTTCCAACTGCTGATCTCGCACGCGTCGTTCGACCGCTCGCGGCTGCATCTGCGCGGCGGCTGGGCGGCGGCGGGCCCGGACACCATGCAGCGCATCATCGACCAGATGGGCATCGAGCGGATCTGCTGGGCCTATGGCCTTTCGGAAGCGTCGCCGAACGTGGTGCTGAACGACTGGCGCGATGACGTGGCGCTGCGCGTGGGCGGCTTTGCGCTGCCGCATGACGGCGTGTCGGTGCGAATCGTCGACGAGGCGTCGGGCGAAACCTGCGCCACCGGCGAGGTGGGCGAGATCCAGGTGCATGGCTGGGGCGTGATGCGCGGCTACTACAAGCAGTCCGAAGCCAATGCCAAGGTCTTTACCGCCGATGGCTGGCTGCGCACTGGCGACCTTGGCGCGTTGCGTGCCGACGGTCGCCTGCGTCTGGTTGGCCGGCTGAAGGACGTATTTCGCGTGGGCGGCGAGAACGTGGCGCCCGCCGAGGTGGAGCAGGTGCTGCTGTCGCACCCGGCCGTGGCCACGGCGCAGGTGGTGGGTGTGCCCGACGCGCGTCTGGGTGAGGTGCCGGCGGCATTCGTCACGATCAAGCCGGGCATGTCGCTGGAAGCCGAAGCGCTGCTGGCGTGGGCCAAGCCGCGCATGGCGAATTTCCGCATGCCGCGCTATGCCGAGGTGGTCAGCGATT
The DNA here is from genome assembly GCF_022179805.1 of Cupriavidus pauculus. GTDB lineage: Bacteria > Pseudomonadota > Gammaproteobacteria > Burkholderiales > Burkholderiaceae > Cupriavidus > Cupriavidus pauculus_E. The sequence goes on from NZ_BPUO01000014.1 coordinate 40,749, forward strand.
TCGAGCGCATCGGCATGACGGCGAGCGGCAAGGTGCAGAAGAACAAGCTGCGCGAGCACGCCATCGCGTTGTTCAACCTGGCGAGCCAGTAACGTCTTGAACCGGACATACCCATGAACCCCGTCATGAACCCTGAAGTCGTGCTGTGCGAATGCTTTGCCCGCGACGGGCTGCAGCACGAACCCGACTTTGTGCCGACCGAAACCAAGGTGGCGCTGGTTGACCGCTTCGCGGCCATCGGCTTTCCGCGCGTGGAAGCCACGTCGTACTCGAACCCCAAGGTGGTGCCGCAGTTTGCCGATGCCACCGACGTACTGCGGTCGCTGCCCCGGCGCGAAGGCGCAATGTACAAGGCAACCTGCGCCAACGTGCGCGCCGTCGAGCGTGCGCTGGCCGACCTGGAGGCCGGCATCGGCGCCAGCGAGGTGAGCCTGCTGGTGTCGGCATCGGCATCGCATTCCGAGCGCAACCTGAAGCGCAGCCGGGCCGACCAGTGGGACAACGTGCGCGCCATGGCTGACGCCGCGCGCGGCCACTTCCGCATGGTCGGGACGATTTCCGTGGCGTTCGGCTGCCCGTTCGAAGGCCATGTCGACCCGCAGGAAGTGCTGCGCGACGTGGGACGGTTCCGCGATCTTGGTGTGGGGCTGGTCACGCTGGGCGACACCACGGGCATGGCGACGCCCGAGACCACGCGTGCGCTGTTCCGCGCCATGCGCAAGGACTTTCCGGACGTCACGCCGATTGCGCATTTCCACGACACGCGCGGCACGGGGCTGGTCAACTATGTGGCGGCGCTGGAAGCCGGCGTCACGCATTTCGATTGCGCGATGGGCGGCGTGGGCGGGCATCCGGCCAAGGTCCAGTACGGCGGCGGGCATACCGGCAATGTGTGTACCGAGGACTGGGTGGCGTTGCTCGACGCGATGGGCGTGCGGACCGGCATCGACCTGGACGCCATGCTGGAGGCCGCGCGGGAATGTGAAGCAGTGCTGGGCCGGCCGCTGCACAGCCGGGTGCTGCGCAGCGGGCTGAATCCGTTGCGGGCGCTGCCGCGCGCCGCCTGAGCCAGGCGTCTTAGCCGGGCGCCTCAGCCGCCGACGAGCTGGTTGAGGCGCTGGACCAGCGTGCGGATCTCGTCGAGATCCAGCGCGCCGCCGTGGTGTTCCGCTGCGGCGCTGCCTGAAGGCGGCGTGGGGACGATGTCTTCCTCGGTGTCCTCGCCCGCCGCCGCGCGCTTTTCCTCGTCGAGCACATCGCGTGCGCTGGCGGTAATCATCGACAGCATGTCCATCAGCTGCTTGCGCTGGTCGGCATCGAGCGGACGCAGCAGCCGTTCGTTACGCGCGTTGGCGTCGACAATCACCTTGCGGTAGAGCGCGTCGCCGGCCTTGGTCAGGCTCAGCAGCACCGCGCGTGCATCGGTGTCGCTGCGCTCGCTGACGATCAGGCCGCGCTCGATCAACCCCGATACCGTGCGGCTGGCGTAGCTCTTGTCCAGCGCGGCCCGGCGCGCCAGTTCCTTGAGCGAAAGCGGGGCGTGCGCGCCCAGCATGCCGATCGAGCGCCATTCCAGCAGCGTCAGCCCGAACTTGCGCTGCACGCGCAGCGACGCGCTGGCGGCGGACAAGCCCGCAAGGTTGTGCAGGCGCGAGGAAAGCAGGTCGGTAATGATTCGCGGCGCGGCGCTCGTGCCGCTTTTTGCTGCGCTTCTTGTTGCGCTCATTGGCAAGCGTCCCGTTAGTTGTTTCTGTCAACGATTCTAGCTGGATTGTCATCTGGAGGCGACACTTCATGCGCCCTTCATGCGTCCATATTGTTGACGATGTCCATCATGTGCTTTACATTCGCAACCAATATCAACAAGAGCAGCAACAAGAGAAGGAGAGGAGACAGCATGGACCGTAGTGCAGCAGCAATCGTCGACGCGAAGGGTGGGCCGACGTCATGAAGAAGATTTCCACTTTCGGCGCGATGCTGGCGATGGCCGGCGCCGCGCATGCGCAAACCTCGATCACGCTGTACGGCCTGATCGACACCGCCGTCGCCTACCAGTCGCATCAGGTGGCATCGACCAACGCCGCAGGACGTGCCACCAGCAGCGGCGGCACGGTGGGCATCGCGCCCGGCTTCTTCAACGGATCGCGCTGGGGGATCCTGGGCAGCGAAGACCTGGGCGGCGGCACCTCGGCGGTGTTCCGGCTGGAGTCAGGCTTCAGCCCCGATACCGGCGTGTCGTTGCAGGGCGCACGGCTGTTCGGACGGCAGGCTTGGGTCGGGCTGAATGCCGACTATGGCCAGATCACGCTCGGCCGCCAGTACAGCGTGCCGTTCGACATCCTGCTGCCGTTCGATACGATCGGCTGGGGCAATACCGGCGCCAGCGACGTGTGGGTGCAGTTGCTGGAAGGCTCGCGCCTCGACAACTCGGTCAAGTACCAGCAGAACATCGGCCCGGTGAAGGTCGAGGCGGCGTACTCGTTCGGCGAGTTCGCGGGCGCTGCCTCGTCGGGTTCCACCTACGCGGCAGGCGTGGGCTATTCCCAAGGCGCATTGGGCCTGGGCCTGGTTGGCCAGCAGGCGCGTGATCCGGCCAGGAACAAGCAGACCAACGCCGGCGTGGGCGCATCGTATGTGTTCGGCCCCGTGACGCTGCACAGCTTCTACCTGTACACGCGTCGCGACGGCGCGTTCGCACCGTCCACCAGCCAGGACTTCGCGCCCACCTACGGCACCAACGCCCAGTTCTACGCCAACCCTGGCATCACCAACATTGGCGCCAGCACGGCGGATAGAACCGACCACGTGTTCCAGTTCGGCACCACGTACCAGGTGACTTCGGCCGTGGTGGTCAAGGCGGCGGCAATCTATGACACCGCCAAGAACGTCAACGCGGCAGGCCAGAGCGGACACAAGCTGACCGCCTACCTGGTTGGCGACTATTTCTTCTCGAAGCGCACCGACACCTACCTGGCTGCCACCTACAACAAGGTCAGCACCAGCATGAACGGCCCGTACGGCGGCCATGACGACAGCGTCGGCGTGTTCCTGGGGATGCGCCACCGTTTCTGATTTCTTGCCAGGGTAGTGACGTAGTACTGACGGCGCCATTTATATGGCGCCGTTTTTTTATGGTTCGACGCGCGGTGTCTGCGCGGCAATGCAAAACCCGAAACTAGGGAAAACCCCCGACAAGCGGGGTTTCAGGACCCGCAATTCCGCCGATATATGGATGCCGCGCCTTAAAAGGCATGGCAATTAAAAATAAGGAGAAGAAGTCCATGCAGCGTAATTTGTCCTTCCCGGGGTCTCTTGCTTTGGCATTGCTGACCTCCGCCGTCCTGGCCGCCTGCGGAGGCGGTGGTGATAGCGGCGAACCGGCCGCGCAATCCACGACGACTACGGCCGGCGCGCCGGGTACAACGGGTACGCCAGGCACGCAGACGCCGGGAGACCCGGCAGCCAAGCCGACCAGCGTCGTGACGCCCGCCTGTTCGGGCTGTGCCGCCGTTGACGCCAATACCTACGCCGGTTCGGGTGTCGGTGTCTGGCAGAGCATGAATGCCACGGCAGGCGCCGTCGACATGCCGATCAGCATCGCCGGCCTGACTGGCCAGGACGTGACGCTCGTCTTCACGAACCAGTCCGGCAGTGTGCAAACCATGCCGACCCTTGCGCTGACGGCTTCGCAGTACCCGACGGTGGCCGCGAGTGTCCTTCGGATGGACGACGGCGGCGCCGCCGCCAAGGCCCGCATCGCCGATTTCAACCGCGACGGCTGGGCCGCCCAGGCGGGCGCCCGGGGTACCGCTGTCAGCCGCTCGACGTTTGGCGCCACGCCGCCGCTGCGTGCCGCCTACAGCGTGGGCGCCACGCGTACCTGGTATCACGAGGACGACAGCCTGCGCTCGACCACGCTGGTCCGCACTGATACGACCTCCGACGGCACGGTGGTTAACTTCTGGGTCGAGGATACCGAGAACGATCCGGCCAAGGTCAGCCCGTCTATCGTCAACACGCTGGAAGCGGGCTTCGTGCCGGCCGGCAAGATCTATGACCTGCTCAAGCAGACCGGCGGCCCGGTGTGGGGGCCTCATGGGTACACCAACCTGATCAGTGGTGCCGTGGCGCAGCCGATCGACATCGTGATCCTGAACTTCGACAACAACGCCACGCCGTTCGGCATGGTCGGCTACTTCTATAGCCGCAATGCGCTTACGGTCGCCGCCAATCCGCTCAGCAACCAGTCGGTGTCGCTGTACCTGGACGCCGAAACGCTGTACATGGGCGGCCCCACGGCCATGAAGTCGATGCTGCTGACGATGGCGCACGAAGGCATGCACATGCAGAACTTCTACCGCCGCGGCGTATCGAACGATCCGGCCTACGCCTTTGATACGTGGCTGGAAGAAGGCACGGCGATGATGATGGAGGACTTCGCGAGCCAGTCGATCGACCCGACCTACAACGCGATCCGCGATGTGCGCTTCCCCGACTACATCAGCTACAAGGCCGGTTCGTATAACTGCAGCCTGCTGACCTGGGATCCGTTCGGTGCGGCATGCGACAGCTATTCGGTGTCGGGCTCGCTGGGCGGCTTCCTGGACCGGCAGCTTGGCCTGGGCTTCTACAAGCACCTGCTGACCAACGTCTCCAGCACCGACTCGGTGGCAGTGCTCGATTCGTCGATCCGTGCAACCGTGCCGACCTCCAGCCTTGGCGAGCAACTGCGCCGCTTTGCCGCCACGTCGGGTGCGCTGATGAAGGCGCCGAGCCCCACGGGCTTTGGCTTCCCGGCCCGCGCGGAAGGTGGCTTCACGCTGCCGGTGATCGATCCGCAGGGGCTGCTGTCCAGCCGCACGCTGACGCAGACCGTGCCGTCGACGCTCCAGCCTTACGCCAGCCTGCCGGTGGTACGCAAGGCCGTGAACGGGACCTATGCCGAGACCGTCAAGGTGCCGGCTAACTCCACGCTGTCGGTCGTGATTCAATAAGACCCCGGGGCGGCTTCGGCCGCCCGTTCCGTTTTATCCTGAGAGCAACATGCAGAACATCGTACTGTCCGTACTGGTTGCGCTGGGCCTGGTGGCCTGCGCGGGCGCAGCAACGGAACCGCAGATCCAGACGCTGGTGGGCGAGATTCACATCAAGGGTAACGAGCCATTCCCGACCGTCATGCTGGAAACCGCCACCCATGACACCTGGGAACTGGTGGGAATGCCGATTAGCGAGGCGCGCCCGCTGGTTGGCCGTCAGGCGACGGTAGAGGGCGTCGTCGTCAAGGCGCCAGGACCCGGCGTGTGGTTGCCGTCCATCCGGATTCAGGGGACGCCGCGACTCTCCCAACCGTAATTTCGATCTTCAAGGTAGGGCAGTGCCGCTGACCCCTTGCGGCAAATGGCCTAAATACTGTATGTTTATACAGTATGCAAATCCCAGGCACCGCGCCGCATCGGCGACGGCTTCCCAATACCTTGAAAATGATTGCCATGTCCCAAGACGACGCCGCCCTTCTGGAAGAAGACGTTTCTCTAATCCATGAGCCTCGGCTCTGGCGAGACAAAGGGTGGACGGCAAAGGTAATCAAGAACGAAGACGGGGACGGCTGGGCCGTCGAGATGATTCGCGACGGCAGTTCCGAGCCGGCCCTTGTCGGGCCCTGGACGATGGGCCGAAACAAGGTCGATCCGAAACCGCTAGACGCCACCGCCCACCAGACCCTGGTGAAAACGGCCTCGGAAGTCATCCGCCGGCACGAGCAGCAAATGCACGCGCGACTCAACAAGGAAGTTTCCATCCTGACCGCATCGCAGGTCGTGAAAGTCAAACTGGCCATCACGCCGGACGAATTCGAACCGTTTGGCACGCTGACGGCCATCGACCAATTCGGGGAAGTTCTGGCAAGCATCACCGTGCAACCGGATTTTCGATTGACGACGGAAAGCGCGAGCAAATGGGCCGATGGTGGATTTGGTCAGATCCGGCAGTAGGCGCCTGGTAAATGAAGCCCACTGACGGGCATTCCGCTTTCGCGACTCCACCTGCCGAATCCATGCTGCCTTCCGCCGACTCTTCCCGCGCGAATCGCCAGTCCCGTAGCCTGCCGACCCCAGAGCCCCTCGCTCGAAGACACGTGCTGGCCACGCTGTCGAGCCGTTTCTTCATCCGGTGTCACGCGGGGCTGATCGCCCTGTGGGCATTGTCGGTTGGCGTGATGTCCAGCAAGCTGCTTTGGATGGCGGGAATCGAATCGCTGCCGGTGCGTTACGGTCTTGCCACGTTGGCCGCGTACGGGGGCTTCCTGCTCGGCGTGCGGTGCTGGCTTGCCTACGTCGGCCTTTCGCGCTATCTGCAGGAGCGACACGGGCCGTCCGATTCCTCCGTCGACCCGTCGGATCTGTTCGAAATTCCATTGAAAGGCGGCAGCGCTCATCCCACGCCGGTCTCGGGGTACGGCGGCACTTTCGATGGTGGTGGGGCCTCCGCGAACTTCACGCTCAAAGGCACCGGAGTCCTGGGAGAGACCGATACCGACGGTAGCGGTGCCCTTGATGCGCTCGGAGATGCCGGCGACGCCCTGGGATTTCTCGTGCTGGTGTTTTCCCTGCTCCTGGCGGCGGCGCTGGGGGCGTTCTATATGGCGAGCCAAGGGCCCGTGCTGCTGGCGGAAGTCGCGTTCGAGGCGCTGCTGGCCGGCGGCATGCTCAAGGTTGCACGGCGTGTGGATCAAGCAAACTGGTTACTCGCAGCTTTTCGGAGCACCGTCGTGGCGGCATTGGTCGTCTGCGTGATGGCGGTGGGGCTGGGTTTCGCCCTGCAACATTGGTTTCCCGGCAAGCAGAGCCTGATGCAGGTACTGCACAGCAAGTAATCAGAAAACGGTGACACCCTGCTGCTCAACTCTCAGGGTCATATCCAAACTCGCGTAGTTCCTGCGCGCAGCGGCAAGCCTTGGCGATCTTCGCCGCCCACAGGGTGGCGGCTTCCCGCGACGGGAGCTCCAGGACACAGAAGCCGCCGTCGAACTCCCGGGTCTCGGGGTAGGTTTCGTTTGTCACTGCGCCGTCCGGGGCAACCATGAGCGGTGCGACATCGCCGTTGATGCCGCCGCCAAATACGTACACGCCTGCAGCCTTTGCCTCGCGGATGACCTCGCGCGCAGCTTCGCCAACGGCGGCCAGCTCTTCGGCGGGGACCTTCATCGCGCTTGCCGGAAAGGAGATCAGGTATTTGGTCATGGATTCGAAGCGGCCAGGCCGCCCACTCAGCCCGTCGTCAGCATCCTGACCTTCACCTTCCGGCCCTTCACCTTGCCGTCGTTGAGGCGCTTCATTGCCTCGCGGCCGATGGCGCGGTCCACGGCGATATAGGTCGACATCTCCATCACGCTGATCTTGCCGACCTGTTCCTTGGTGAAGCCGGCCTCGCCGGTCAGTGCGCCGAGGATGTCGCCGGCGCGGATCTTTTCCTTGCGGCCACCCAGCATCTGCAGCGTGACCATCGGCGGCAGCAGGCGCGTGCCACCGGCCGGCGTCAGCTCGGTCAGGGCGTGCCACTCGAATTCGCCGCCATGGTGCTGTTCGATATTACCCACGCGGCCCATTTCGTCCATGCTGACCAGGCTGAAGGCCCAGCCTGCCTCGCCTGCGCGTCCGGTACGGCCCACGCGATGCACATGCACCTCGGGGTCGGGCGTCACGTCCACGTTGATCACGGCTTCCAGTTGGGCGATGTCCAGGCCGCGCGCGGCCACGTCGGTGGCCACCAGTACCGAGCAGCTCCGGTTGGCAAACTGCACCAGCACCTGGTCGCGCTCGCGCTGATCCAGATCGCCATGCAATGCCAGCGCGGCGTAGCCCTGCGCATTGAGCAGGTCCACCAGATCGCGGCAACGCGCCTTGGTATTGCAGAAGGCGAGGCTGGTGCCCGGGCGGAAATGGTCGAGCAGCAGGCCCACGGCATTGAGCCGGTTGCCTTCTTCTACCTCGTAGAAGCGCTGCGTGATGGTGGCGGCGTCATGCGACTCCTCCACCTTCACCGTCTTCGGCTGGCGCAGGAAGCGATGGGCCAGCTTGTCGATGGCGGCCGGATAGGTGGCCGAGAACAGCAGCGTCTGGCGGTCCTTGGGTGCGTGGCTGGCGATGAACGAGATGTCGTCATGGAAGCCCATGTCGAGCATGCGGTCGGCTTCATCGAGGACCAGCGTCCGGATCGTGTCGAGATTCAGGCTGCCACGGTCGAGGTGATCGATGATGCGGCCCGGCGTGCCAACAACGACGTGAGCACCGTGCACCAGGCTGTCCACCTGCGGCCGGATCGGCGAGCCGCCGCTGAGCGTCAGGACCTTGACGTTGTCTTCGGCGCGCGCCAGCCGGCGGATTTCCTGGGTGACCTGGTCGGCCAGTTCACGCGTGGGGCAGAGCACCATGGCCTGTACGTCGAACGAACGCGCATCCAGGCGGTGCAGCAGCGCCAGCGCGAACGCGGCGGTCTTGCCGCTGCCGGTGCGGGCCTGGGCGATCAGGTCCTGGCCAGCCAGCGCCAGCGGCAGGCTGGCGGCCTGGATCGGCGTCATGGCGTCGTAGCCGAGCTGGACAAGGGTGGCCTGCATGGCCGCGGACAGCGGCAGCGTGGCAAATGGGGTGGGGCTGGAAGAAGTCATGCCGGATTATAGATGCGCGGCCGGGTCTTGCCGCGCTTTCCGGCACGCCGTCATGCAATCTCGACGACCACCTTGGCGCGCGCGGTGCCGGCGCTGACCACTTCGTAGGCCTGCTCCGCCTGCGCCAGCGTGAAGCGGCGCGGATCGACCACCGGCCGCAGCAGTCCGGCTTCCACCAGCCGCGTCGCCTCGCGCATCATCTCGCCATGGTGGGCGCGCAGCTTGCCCGTCAGCAGCGGATACAGCGTGAACACGCCGGAATAGGTGGCTTCGCGGAACGACAGCGGCGCCAACGCATGCGTGCCCCAGCCCAGCGCGCTGACCACATGGCCGAAGTGCCGCACCGCCGCGAACGACGCGTCCAGCGTCGGGCCGCCCACCGTGTCGACGACCAGATCGAAGCCTTCATCCTGGGTATGGGCCGCGACGTACGTCTCAACGGGCTGCGCGCGGTAGTCGATGGGCGTGGCTCCGAGTTCGCGCACCAGGTCCTGATCCTTCGCGCTGGCCGTGGCAAACACAGCGGCGCCCAGCGCACGTGCCAGTTGCACGGCGATATGGCCCACGCCGCCCGCGCCGCCTTGCACCAGCACGGTCTGGCCGGGTTGCAGATGCGCCCGGTCGACGATTCCGGCATAGGCCGTGATGAACGCCAGCGGCAGGGCCGCGGCCTCACGCATGGAGAGGTTCGACGGCTTGCGGGCCAGCAGGTCGGCATCCACGGCGGCGTACTGCGCCAGCGAACCCTGCAGGCCACCCACGCCGCCGGTCATGCCGCAAACCTCGTCGCCCGGTTGGAAAGCGGTGACGCCCGCGCCAACCGCCTCCACCGTGCCCGCCATGTCGATGCCAAGCACCAGCGGCAGCGGATGCTGGGCGTGCGCGGCGGCGCCTGCCCGGATCTTGGTGTCGAGCGGATTCAGGCCGCTGGCGGCAATGCGGACCAGCACCTGTCCGGGGCCGGGTTCGGACTTGGCCAGCGTGGTGGGTTCGAGGGGGCCGTTGTATTGGTTCAGCACCAGCGCCTGCATGGACATGTCGTTTCTCCGGGTTCGATGAGTGGTTGACTGATTGAGTCGGTCGTTGCGCCTGGCTATCTGCACGTCGCGCTTCGTTGGATTCATAATGGCGCATGCGGAATCGCATGGAAATTAACAATATCGAATGGCGGCTAGTCAAAAATGCATGAACAACGACTGGAATGGAGTGACGTGCGCATCTTCCTGGCCATCGCGCGGGCCGGGACGCTGGGTGGCGCTGCCCGAGTGATCGGGCAGACACAACCGACCATGGGCCGGCGCCTCAGGGCGCTGGAAGAATCCGTGGGGCAGGCCCTGTTTCACCGGACCAGCGAAGGATTGGTGCTGACCGAAGAAGGCAGTGCCGTGCTGGTCTATGCCGAACGCATGGAGGAAGAAGCACTTGGGCTGTCCCGGGCGCTTGCCGGGCAGGGCAACACGCTGACCGGCGCGCTGCGTGTCACGTCATCGGACTGGTTCGGCATGCATGTGCTGACGCCGGTGTTTGCCAGCTTTCTGCGGCAGCATCCGGACGTGTCGCTGGAACTGGTGACCGATTCCCGCCAATACAGCCTGGCGCGCCGAGAGGCCGAGCTGGCGTTTCGGATTACGCCGTTCGAGGAACCGGACGTCATCCAGCGCAAGCTCATGCACATGCAATACGCGCTGTACGGCCACCGCGATCTCGTGGCGCCGCGTGCTGGCGATGGTCAGGGCGTGGGGCTGATCAGCATGAACACGGCGTTCGGCACGCTGCCCGACGTGGAATGGGTCGGACGTATGCTGCCCCGGGCTCGCATCGTCTATCGCAGCAACAACCGAGGCGTGCAGGCGCGCATGTGCGCCGAGGGAGGTGGCTTTGCCGTGCTGCCGTGCGCGCTGGGCGATGCCACCCCAGACCTGCGGCGTATCGACCTGGGCGAAGCGCCACCGGGGCGCGATGTCTGGTTTGGCATCCACCGCGACCTGCGCCGGCTGGCGCGCCTGCGGGCCCTGGTGGACCTGACCGTGGCGCGCCTGGGGGAGCCGGAAACCTAGCCGACCTTGATCGCTCTGCCTATATAGAGAATCGGTCCAGTCGGACGGCCGGTCGGGGAGCCTGCCGGGGGTTCAAGCGTAATTTCGAACAACTGGTTGGGCTGCAGCGGCGGCAACTTGTCGATCGGGATATCGAGCCGCTGCCCGGGGCGCACGAGGCCAAGCGAGACCGGACCCGCCCAGTCATCGGCCTTGGTCCAGAACTGCAGGCTGCGGTCGCTTGGCGCCGATTGCGACGCGATGGAAATCAGCGACAGCTTGCGGTCGCTGGACGCCTGGATCAGCCATCCCGGTGTCCGGTCGCGCGGTTCGGACAGGATCACAACGAAGCGCGGGCCTGCCGGGGGCGCGAATGCCTGCCAGCCCAGCAGTACCGCCAGCACGAGCGCGCATGCCGTGGCGCCAAGTGCCAGGCCGCGCCAGAGTGCGAGCTTGCCCCACCATCGGAGCGCCGGGTCGCGGCGGGGCGCGCGCAGGCCAACGCTGGCGGCGATACGGTGCCAGAGCGTGGCCGATGGCTGGACGGGTTCGGCCAGTGCGGTCAGCGGGTCGAGCCGGTTCTCCCAGTCGCGTACGCGGCCGGCGAACACCGCATCCGTCCGCATTCGCTGTTGAATCTCCTCGCGGCGCGATTGCGGCAGCGTGCCCAGGACATACTCGGCGGCAAGCTGGTCCTGTGCATCGCCTGGAGTCCGGTCGTCGGGACCGGGTGTGCCGATGCTCATTGCATGCACTCCTTTAGCGCGCGCAGGCCGCGCCGCATCCACGCCTTGACGGTGCCCAGTGGCGCGCCAAGCCGTTTTGCGATTTCACCTTGCGAGCATCCGTCGAGATACGCCAGCAGGATGCTGTCGCGCTTCGGTACCTCCAGCTCGCCCAGGCATTCGCCCAGGCGTCCCACCAGCACGCGCTGTTCGGCTGCGTCGAACTCGCTGGCGTAGGCCGCCAGCGCTGCCTGGGCGTCAAGCGCCTGCGCCACGTCTTCATCGACTGGTATGGCCCGCAGGCGCCCGCGTACGGTGTTCAACGCCTCGTGCCCGACGATCGAGAACAGCCAGCCGCGCGCCTCGCCGCGGCTGCCGTCGTAGCTGCCGGCGGCGGTCCAGATCTTCAGGAAGGCGTCATGCAGGACATCCTCCGCCGTCTGGCGGTCGCGCACGATACGCAAGGCCACGCCAAGCAGATAGGGTGAGGCGTGGTCGTAGAGGCGCCGCAGCGCCTCCGCGTCACGCTTCTCGCAGCCGGCGATGGCGCCCGCATAGTCGAACAGGTCTTGGATATGCGGCGAGTTGGCACCCAATTGAAGTTCCCGCGTCACGCAGTGGCGATGGCCGCATCATATCCGGACAACGCGCGTTTCAAATGCATCAGGACGCCTTCCAGAACAGATAGTCGGCCTGATAGCCAACGGTCTGCTTCGCGCCCGCATTGGCGCTGGAACACGGCATTGCCGGTGCCACGCCGCCCCGGGTGGCCACGCGCTGGATATAGGTCACCCCATTCATGCTGCCGCTGCCCTGTGCCGGATTGGCCTTGACCAGTTGATGCGGAATGTTGCCGTCGCCACCGGGCGCCACGGCAACCTGCGTGGCGGTCACCTTCGAGCCATCGCTGGATTCCCACGTGGCCGGCGGCCCGTAGTACTTGCCGACCATGGCGCCGCTGCGATCCTTGAGCACTGCGGTCGGGCCGACAAATGCCCATTCATGGTCGGCCGTGGTATTCGCCTTGAGCCGGCATTCGTAGAGCAACTGGCCGCTGCCAACGGTCTGCATGGTCATCTTGTTGCCGGCCGGTACGCGAATGGCGTCGGCAACTGGCGGGGTGGGCGCGGCGGGCATCTGGGATGCGCAGGCGGAAAGGATGGCGGCGGAAGCTGCGGCGAACAGAATGGTGCGAGTCATGGTGGAACTCCCAGGTATCGAGCTATTGAGGTATCGAGCGGGCGTCAATCGATGCAAGCCTCGAAGGCTGCATGAGCTCTACACCCCAGCCATGCAAATGGATGCACCTCGCCGGAAATTTTTTACGGCTTGCAGCTGGACTGTGCCAGGACGAACGCCGCGACATCGTCGCTCACCGGGGACAGCCAGCGCAGCGGGGCGGCAAATACGCCGATCAGAAGCGTATGGGACAGGTGGCCGTATTCGCGATACGTCACCGGAACGCCGGCCGCCTCCAGCTTGTGCGCCATCTGCGCCGAATTGCGCTGCGGGTTCACCAGCTTGTCGCCGGTGTCCACGCCCAGGAATGCGGGCGGGGATGCCCGGGATACGTGGTCGATCGGCTGCGACCCTGCCGGGTAGTCCGGGTGGTGGAATACGGGCCGGGCTTCGGGATTGATGATGGGCAGGAAATCGTAGGGACCGGCCAGGCCGATCCAGCCGCGCAGTGCCGAGGGCGCGATACCTGCGCCCTGCAGCCAGCGTGCGTCGAGCGCCAGCATTGCCGCGTTGTAGCCGCCGGCACTATGGCCCATCACGAATACCTTGTCCGGATCGCCGCGGAAGCCGGCGATGTTCTGCTTGGTCCAGGCCACGGCGCGGGCATTGTCCAGCAGGAAGTCGGGATAGGTTACCTCGGGATAGAGGCGATAGTCGGGAATCACGGTCAGGATGCCGTGCCTTGCCAGGTTCGCCGCCACGAAGGCGTAGTCGGCACGCTCACCGGTGTTCCACGTGCCGCCATAGAAGAACACCACCACGGGCGCCCGGGCGCCACAGGCGGGCTGGCGCGGCACGTAGACATCGAGCCGGCCGCGCGCGCCGTCGGCGTAGACCAAGTTGGGGTGGCGGGTATAGCCGGCGCTGGAGGTCAGCGCGTTCAGGGCGTCCGTGGTGCTGCAGGCGCCCAGCGTAACTACGGAGGCCAGCAGCAAGCCGCGCAGCAGCGGGCGGATCGTCATCACGGCACGGGCGCCGCGAAGCGCCGCTGCAGCCAGCCTACCGGCGGGCCGATGAGCGGCAGCTGCCGCCACAATGCCGCCGCATCCCAGAAGTCACGATGCTCGGCGACGCGGCCGTCGTCGCCAAAGCGCAAATGGGAGCTGCCCGGTATCGAGAACGCATGGCCACGCACCGCACCCTGGAACTGCCAGGTGGCAAAGCCTTCGTCGTGCCCCATCAGGCTGGTAGCGATGACAAATCGCGGGGTGTCGACGGTTGCGAACATGTGGTCGAACACCGCGCGAATTGGGGCATGGCCGCGTACGTCGTTGAAGGGGTCGATAAAGCGTGCTTGCGGCTGGTAGAAGTTGTCGAGCGCGGACAACGATGCCGGGGTGAGCGTGGCGTACCAGTCCAGCAGGGCGGAGAGGGGCGATTGGGTAGCGGGAGAAGCCGTGGCTTGTGTCATGGGGCGTCAGGTGGCTTTCATCAGGCGTTGCAGCAGCGCCAGGCGCAGCCGGTAGGGCAGCATGCTGGCCAGCCGCATGGCACGCGTGAAGCGCGAGGGAAATGCGATCTCGAAGCGTCCGCGCGCCAGCCCGGACAGGATCGCATCGGCGGCGTCCTCGGTGGTCTGCAGCGCCGGCATCGAAAAGTCGTTGCGTTCGGTCAGGCGCGTCTTGACGAATCCTGGATTGACCAGATACACGCCGAGTCCGCGCGGATGCAGTTCCGCATAGAGCAGTTCGGCCAGGTTGATCAGCGCGGCCTTGGTGGGGCCGTAGATGGTGGCATTGGGCAGGCCCATATACCCGGCCACGCTGGCCAGCAGCACCAGGCTGCCGGCATGGCGGGACAGCATCTGCGGCAGCACCGACGCCAGCCCGTAGTAGACGCTGCACAGATTGATGTCGATGGTACGGCGCGCTTCGTCGGCGGTGACTTCCCATGGGCGCAGCGGACGGTAATCCGCCGCGCAGAAGATCACCATGTCCACGTCCTGCCACGCGTTGCGTAGCGCGTCGTGCGCCGTTACCCAGTCCTGCGGACGGCTGGCATCCATCGGCAGGGCGATGCCGAGCGGCTGGCCGTCGATCACGGCGGCCAGCGCATCGGCACGCCGCGCCGACACCGCCACGCGCGCGCCCCGGGCCATCAGCGCGCGGGCCAGCGCCGCACCGATGCCGCTCGATGCCCCCACCAGCCAGACGCGCTGGCCGGTCCAGTCAAGCCATCGGGGGTTCAGGTTCAGACCGTCCATGATCGATCCGGCAGACATCAGGGGGCGGGTCGACGGAAGAACAGCGTGACCTGTCCCACCTCGAAACCGAATTTGGTGACGCGCGCCCGGTTGATCATGGTGCGGTCGTCCACCAGCACCATCCAGTCGTCGAACTGCACGTCGTACGTCTTGCCGTCCAACGGTAGCTGGAGCGTGTAGTTCCAGCGCAGTACGTTGCCGCTGGCGCGGCCGGTGGCGTGACCCGTCACATCGGGCGCCGTACCCTGCCAGCTACCGTCGGCGCCGCGCGTCAGCGTCCACGTGCGATGCTGGGTGGTGCCGTCGCCGTACCGGAAATCCTCGTTCAGCACGAAATGGCCGTCCTGGTCACGCCCGTCCAGATCCACATGAAAGCGCTTGACGATCTCGCCGCTGCGTTTCTGGAACATGCCCCACGCCTCGGTCTTGCCCCGGAAGAACGTCGGCACATCGAGCGGCGGCTGTTGATCGGCATAGTGCGAGACGTCCGGGGCGGAACAGGCGGCGCACAGCACCGTGGCACTCGTGACGGTCCAGCGGGCAAGGGGTCTCATGGCGACGGCTCCGGTGAGATGCGCCTGCGGGTGGTCAGGCAGGCCATGGCGCAGAGTTTCAGCAGACACGGCACGCCGGCGTACATCCAGGCCAGTGCATGCCCGGCCTGGCCCGAGGCCAGCGTGCCGGGCTGGTAACCAAGCGATGCCAGCACAGGCAAGGTCAGGCCGGCCAGCGCCAGGCACAGCTTGCCCAGCAGGGTCCAGACGCCGTAGTAGGCGGCGGGGCCTTCGCCGGCCGGGATACGCGTGGCCAGCAGGACTGGCGGCAGCGCCAAGTCGGCACCCAGCGTGAGCCCGGAGATCGCGCAGATGACGAGGAACGGCATCAGATCGCCGGGACCCAGCAGGCTGGCCCAGGCAAATGCGAGCACGGCCAGCAGCATGGCGATGCGCCACGCCTGCAGGGTGCCGATACGCGCGGCAACGCGTACCCAGCCAGGCAGCCCCGCCGCGCCAGCCAGGAAGTAGAGCGTCAGGCATGGCGCCACGGCTGCGGGTTCGCCCAGCCGATCCTCGATGAAGAAGATGGCGAGCGTGGCGGGAACGGCAACCGCCAAGCCATTAAGGAAGTAGGGCGGCAACAGCGCCCGAAACGCACGGTTGGCGCGCAGTGAGTGCCACGGCATCGGCGTGGGATTCGGCGCGGCCTGCCATGCTGGCGCGAATCTCACTACGATCCACAGTCCGCATAGCAGCAGCACCGCAAACAGTGCCGAGAAGACGGTCATGGCCGTGCGTGGCACGGCGTCCGGCGCGGACAGCAGCCACGCGGGCAGGGCGCTGGCAAGCAGTACGCCGACCAGTCCCGCGCCTTCGCGCCATGCCGCCGCACGGGCAAGCGTCCGGTCGTCGCCGGATATCCGTGCGCCCCAGGCCAGGTAGGCGACGTTGAGCAGGCTGTGCCCCACGTAGATCGCCACGAGTGTGACGGCGAGCCAGATCGCCAGCCACGTATCCCCCGAGACCGGTGGCAGCCATAGCGCCGCGAAGGCGATGCCCAGCAATAGCGCGCCCAGCCACATCACCGGAAGCAGGCGGCGGCGTTGGACAAGGGTGTCGATCCATCGGCCCAGCAGCGGGTCCTGGGCGGTGTCGAACAGGCGCGCCGCGAACATGACTATGCCGGCGAGCGAGAGCGACAGGCCGAGCCGCGTGGTGTAGTACGCGGGCGCCTGGACGTAGACCGGCAACGCAGCCATGGCTAGCGGCAGGCCAAGCGCGCCGTAGGCGGCCAGTCGGGCGTTGCCGGGCGCGTTCATTCCGATTGCCCCAGCAACTTCAGCCGCAGGGCCGGCGCCCGCGTGGCGGGGTCTAGCCAGATGGCAAAGAACGCGTGCGCGAGCGCCGCGTCGTCGATCTGGCCGGTCTCGCGGTCATTGGCGTAGAAACGGGCACCCTGGCCGGGCAGGTAGACGCCGGTCAGGCTGTCGCCGGCACGGACATCGACCAATATCTGGCGCAGTGCGTCGCGCCAGCGTTCAAGCGTGGCGTCGGTGATCTTCGAAGCGCCGATGCGTCGGATTTCATCGACGCTGCTCTCGGCCAGCGTCCGGGCGGTGAAGGCCCGGGCGTAGGTAATCCGCAGCGCAAAAGGAGCGTCCAGGCTGGGCGGCAGGCGGGCGGACCAGAGCTGCGCCGTGTAGAGGCGCATGCCAAACCAGCGGTACTCGCCCTCGCCGCTAAGCTGCGCCTGCGGCAGTTCCGCGCGCCAGCCCTCGGCCGCCGCGCAGCCAAGCGAGGCCATCGCCAGCAGGAGCGCGGTCAGCAGGCGGGGCATGCTATGCCTCACGCGTGAGCAGGAACTGCATCACGTCCGTGCGGTCTTCGTCGAAGCCTGCCTCGCAATAGCACAGGTACAGGTGCCACAGGCGCATGAACGCATCGTCGAAACCCTGCGCCATCACGCGGTCGTGGCGGGCCGTGAACTGTTCGCGCCAGAGGCGCAACGTCTCGGCATAGTCGTGGCCGAAGGCCAGCACGGTTCGGGACGTCAGGCCAGACCGGGTGGCCGCCCGGGCAAAGCGCTCGGGGCTTGGCAGCATGCCGCCCGGAAAGATGAACTCGCGGATGAAGTCGCTGCTGGCACGGTAGGCGTCGATACGGTGCTCGGCCATCGTGATCGACTGGACCAGCGCCCGGCCACCGGGGCGCAGACGCTTGTTCAGCATGTCGAAGTACGTGGGCCAGTAGGCTTCGCCCACCGCCTCGAACATCTCGATGGACACGATGGCGTCATAGCAGCCGTCAAGATCGCGATAGTCGCGCAACTCCAGCGTGACGCGGTCCGTCAGGCCGGCTTGCGTCACGCGTTCTTGTGCCAGTGCCAGCTGCGCGGGCGATATCGTGATGCCGTGCACGCTTACGCCGCGCCGGGCCGCATGCAACGCGAAGCCGCCCCAGCCGCAGCCGATTTCCAGCACGCGCATGCCGGGCTGCAGGTCCAGTGCGTCGACGATATGCGCGTACTTGGCTTTCTGGGCGTCGTGCAGCGACTGTTGCGGGTTGTCCGCAAACCATGCCGCGGAATAGGACCACGTGTCGTCGAGCCACAAGGCATAGAAATCGTTGCCCAGGTCGTAGTGCGCGTGGATATTGCGACGGCTTCCGGCGCGCGTGTTCTTGCGCAGCAGATGGCGCAGCTGATACCAGCGGCGCGACAGCCAGTTGCCGGCGACGGTACGCGGAAGCGCGTCCTCATTGCGGAGGGCCAGCCGCAGCAGCGCGGTGACGTCGGGGCTTTCCACCCAGTGATCGCGCCACGCCTCGGCAAAGCCGATGTCGCCGGCACGCAGGATGCGTGCGCAGGCGCGCCAGTCTCGCAGTGTCAGTCGCGCCCCCGGCGACGCATGCGGATCGCCGAAGATCGTCTCGGTGCCGTCCGGCAGCGTCAGCACCAGATGCCCCACTTGCACGCGCGCCAGCGTGGCCAGGAATACGCGGCCGGCGATCGGCATCTCCGTGGACAGGTGGCGGGACAGGGCGCGCAGGCCGAACGTGGAGCGGATCATGGGCGAATATCGTCGAGCGACGATTCCGTGGCCGAGCAGGGCGAGGAGGGCGAGGACGGCGAACGTTGGGCGTGCGCGGGCGGGTGCTTGCCGTGGAAGGGCACGCGCAGCAGCCAGAGCCGCAGCGCCTGCCAGTGGATGCGCGCGGTGACCGACAGCGTGAGCCACGGCTGGCGCAGTACGGCGGCCAGCATTGCTGCGCCTGTCAGCGGGCGTTTGTGTCCGCTGATCGCGGTGCGCAGCAGCATGCCGTCATCGTCGAGGTAGTCGATGCCGACGAACGACGTGGTATCGGATTCGCGCAAGTGCATGGCGTAATGGCCGCGTACGTCGTTGAAGGGCGATACGTGCAGCAACTTGCGCGTGGCCAGCACCGTCCTGTCGTGGATCGGGCCGAGATCCGGGGCTGTCACCATATAGACGTGGCGGCCGCCAAACGTGTTGTTGACCTCGGCCACCAGTGCGCGCAGTTGCCCGTCGCGGTCATGGCAGAACCAGAAGCTCACGGGGTTGAAGACGTAGCCGAAGAGGCGCGGGAAGGTCTGGAGCCAGATCGCACCGTCGTCGGGTAGCCCCATGGCGCCTAGTTGCACCCGCATCCAGGCCGAGAGATCGCTGCCGTCGCGCGGACCGTAGTCGCGGGTGCGCAGGCCGATGAGGGCAGCCCGGTCCACGCCGAACCACCATGTGTCGAGCAGCGGCAGGGCGTCGATATCCAGCCGCAGGCAGAACACCGGATAGACAAAGCGGTGCCGCACCGGCCGCAGGCGGTCGTGCATGACGCGACAGTTCAGCAGCCAGGCTTGAGGGGCGTGAGGGACGTTCATGGCCGGGCCCACTCAGGCAGCGTGCCGAAATCGCTGGCCACGCGCAGCGCGGACTTCAGTCCGTCTTCGTGGAAGCCGTAGCCGGTCCAGGCACCGGCGAACCAGGTACGGCGGGTGCCTTGCAGCGCCGGCAGCGCCTGCTGGGCGGCAATGGCACGCAGGTCGAACAGCGGATGCTGGTACGTGAAGCGGCGCAGTTCGGTGCCGGGCGCGGGGTCGCGGAACGCGTTGAGCGTGACCACCACGGGCGTGCGGAACGGCAATGGCTGGAGTTGGTTGACCAGGTAGCTGACGCAGACCGCCCGCGACATGTCGGCACGCTGCCCGCCCAGGTAGTTCCAGGCGGACCATACGCGCGGGCGGCGCGGCAGCAGCGTGGGATCGGTGTGCAGGATCGCCACGTTAGGTGCGTAGCGCACGGCGCCCAGCAGATCGCGTTCGGCGTCGCTGGCGTCCACGAGCATGCGCAGGCTGTCCGGTGCGTGGGTGGCCAGCACGATGGCATCGAACCGTTGCGTGCCGTCGTCGGTCATGACGCTCACGCCATCGTCGTCACGCCCGATTGCGCGTACCGCGGCGCGCAGGCGCACGTCGGCAAGCTGCGTGGCGATGCGTCGAACATACTCGCGCCCGCCGCCGGACACGGTGCGCCACTGCGGCCGGTTGGTGATCTGCAGCAGCGCATGGTTCAGGCAGAAGCGCAGGAAGGTGGCCGCCGGAAAGCGCAGCACATCGGCCGTGGCGCAGGACCAGATGGCCGCCGCCATCGGCAGCAGGTAGTGCTGGCGGAAGGGCACGCCGTAGTTGCCGGCGATCAGCAGGTCGCCGAGCGAGCAGCCGGTATGGTCCGCGTGCACGAGGTTGCGCCGCGCGGCGCCGTTGAAGCGAACGATATCGCGCAACATGCCCAGAAACGTGGGCGAGAATGCGTTGCGTCGCTGCGCGAACACCGTGTTCAGGCTGGTGCCGGCCCACTCCACGCGCCCGTGATCCATCGACACGGAAAACGACATGTCGCTCGGTTGCGATGCCACGCCAAGCGCGTCGAACAGGGCGACCAGATTGGGATAGGTGCGGTCGTTGAATACCAGGAAACCGGTGTCGACCGGGCCGGTCTGGCCGTCCAGCGTGACATCCACGGTGTTGGTATGCCCGCCCAGGTAATCGCCCGATTCAAACAGCGTGACCTGGTGCCGGCGGGACAGAAGCCATGCAGTGGCCAGGCCGGAAATTCCTGCGCCGATCACCGCGATGCGCTGTCCCTGTGGTGTGACTGATGAAGCATTCACGACCCGTTCCCCTTTGATCTTGTGCTTTTCCGGTGCGTTTTTCGCAGCCGGTGCTAAGATGAGGCTACCGCTTTGGAAAGAAGACTACTACATAGTAGCGAGATTTACTAATGAGTATTTTCGGCAGGCTCAGCTTCAAGGACCAGGCATTCCAGTTGCGTGAGGACGCCATCCTGGACGCGGCCACGCGCATTCTTGCTGGCAAGGGGTTCGACCTGATGACCATGGATGACGTGGCAGGCGAGGTCGGCATTTCCAAGCCCAGCCTCTACAAGCACTTCAAGTCGAAGGACGAACTGGTGGGGGCGGCGATGATCCGCCTGATCGACGGCGCGCTCACGTTCCTGGATGAGTTGGCGCCGGACCTGACCGCGCTGGGGCGGCTACGGGCGCTGCTGGAGTGGGCGCTGAAGGTGCGGCTGGAAGGCGGCCTGCCGTTCCTGCCATCGACGAGTCCCGCCGTGCGCGACATGCTGACGCGCAACCTGCGCTACGTCACGCGCGTGCTCAAGCTAAACGGCATCCTCAAGGGGCTGGTGGCCGACGCCAAGAAAGCGGGCGATCTCGACAGCAAGCTCCCCGACGACGTGATCCTGTTCAGCTACTACTCGCGCACGTGCGATCCGGCCGTGGAATACCTGCGCGTCTACGCCAAGATGGACAACGAGGCGATCGTCAGCCATATGCTGGGCGTGTGCTTCCACGGGATCGGCGCGAACTAGCCTTACAGCAACGTCATCAGAAGCTTGCCGAGCGTGGCCTTGAGCGGCAACTGCGAGCCTGCCAGCACAAGCATGGGCAGCGCGGCCGGCACCACCCCGGAGAGCAGCACCAGCTTGTTCACGAGCACGCCGCGCATGGCCGCCACGGCTTCGTAGATGGCGTGGATATCGGCCACCGGCCCGAGCTCCGGGGCATCGAGCAGCGGGTCGTCGGGATCGCCGGGCTCGCCGTGAATCCATCGCCGGTCCACCTTGCGGCCATGTTCGGCCAGCAACGCGCCGTAGTCGAGCAGGGCCTGCCTGCGCGTGTTGGCGAGCAGCGGCGTGAAGGTCAGCATGGGAATCATCACCAGCACCGTCAGTACCAGCACCAGCGTGCCCATCTGGAAATGCAGCGATGGCAGGGCCACGCCGTGATAGACCACTTCGTGGCCCCAGGCGGAGGCCATCACCGCTGACACGGCGAACGAAAACGGCGCGAAGATAAACGGGATGCGGGACAGGAATCCCAGACCGCCTACGTGATCGGGATGGGTCGGCACGATGCGCAGCGGCAACGACGCGATGCGCATCAGCAGCACGGTGGCCAGCACCAGGCGCCACAGCCAGGCCAGCAGCAGCACATTGAATATCGGCCGTGCCACCAGCAGGAACCACCAGATCGCAAAGCCGCTGGCGCCGCCCATGTCGCCCCAGCGCACCTCGTCCGGATTGGGCGAGACCGATACCGCGATGGCCCAGGCCGCCACCAGTCCGCCGATGATGATCCATGGATAGGCGCGGTCGCGCAGCCGGGCGCCGCTGGCGATGATCGCCTGGAAGCGCGGCGCGAGTTCGGCGTCTATCAGGCCGTTGCGCACCAGTTGCGTCAGGCACAGCGGCACCACCTGATGCGCAATGGCCTCCGCGCCGATCAACAGCGGAATGCCCACCAGGCAGCGGACGTGCAGCGAGTAATGCGCGAGCAGGTATTCGCCGTCGGAGCCGATCATGCGGTCGTTCAGCAGTGCCCAGATGGCAAGGGGCAGCCACGTCAGCATGCTGAAGAACAGGGCGCGCCGGATGATGCCCGTGCCGTGCTCGGGGATCAGGCCGATACGGCGCTGTAGCCGGTACAGCCAGTCACCGCGAACCAGCGAGAACGATGCGGCGATCTCGACGCCGTCCGTGGCATGAACTGCTGGATGACTGGTTTGCATGGTGACTCTCGATCGTCCGTCGCCGCATGTCTCGCGCATCCTTGCAGCGCCGACCTTGCGCGGGAAGTGAATTCTTTGTTCGAACGATCTTAGATGTTTGGGAATCTGGCCGGTATCACGATGGCGAGTGCAACACGTGCGCCATTGCCTATGCTGTGGAGAACGGGTGGCTGGATGGCGGTCTCGTCATCGCGCAAAGTGCCGTTTGCGCTCCATCCGGACGGATTGTGTCGAAGGAAATAATCTCGGCTTGCAGAATCATTCACTTCCTTAATTTCTCCGTAAGGAGAAGTATTCGTATGTAGTCCAGGATTGGGCGAGTTCTCGGACCCTTGTGGTCGAAAGTGAAGGCGAAGATTCATGCGACCCCGCCGGGACATGCGGCGGGACCAGGCAAGGCGGGGCTATGCATCTGCCAAAAGGACGACGCTCCCAATGTCCGATACCAGTACGACGTTTCTGCCGGCCAGCCGTGCGCTCGCACTAGAACTCCGCCTGCTATATGACGCCGCTGCGGGTGTCGCCGTCGAGCATCAGCAGCAGGCACAGCAACCGCAGCCCGACGGCGCGCCGCCGCCCACCCAGGCGCCCGATGCCCATGACGCCCATCCCGCCGGCAAGCAGTTGCTGGTGATCGATGCCCGGGTCAACGGGGCCAGCGAACTCGCGCAAAGTGCGTCGCCCGGTACCGAAGTGCTGGTGGTTGAGGCGGGACAGGATGGCGTGGCCGCAGTGCTCGCCGCGCTGGAACGCATCGGCCAGGTCAGTTCGATCCAGATCCTGGGGCACGGCACGCCCGGTGAAATCACCCTCGGCACCAGCGAGCTGACCGCCAGTTCGGGCGATACCGGCCGTGCCGCCGGCTGGGCCAGTCACCTTACCCAGGACGCCGACATCCTGTTGTATGGCTGCCGCACCGGCGCCGGCGCGGAAGGCGAGGCGCTGATCCAGCGGCTGGCCAGTGTCACTGGCGCGGACGTGGCCGCCTCGACCAACGATACGGGTTCGGCCAGTTCGGGCGGCGACTGGGTGCTGGAAGCCAGCACCGGGCCGATCGAAAGCCACCTCGACGTCAACGCCACCGAACTCGACCACTACAGCGGCCTGCTGGCCAATGCCGCCCCGACCACAACGCTGGGCAGCACTGGCGAAACCATCCTGATCGGCGGCGATGCCTCGGTCAACGTCACGTTTACCAATCCATCGTCGCAACCGGGGTACGCGCCGTATCTCGACGTGCTGATGCCCACCACTGGCTATGACGGCGACGATGGCGTGAGCTTTGTCTCGGCGACCTATCTCGGCACGCCGCTCGTGGCCCACGTGGTGACGTTTGGCGCCGACGGCACCGCACTGCACCCGATTGCCAAGGACGCCAGCGGCAATCCGCTCGTCATCCGCGCCTCCGACTACGGCTACCGCGCGGGCGACCAGCTCGTGGTGCTGGAACTGCCTTACGCCAGTTTCAGCAATGGGCAGCCGTCGGCGACGGTGACCATCAACGTCCATATGAGCGACCTGGCCGATGCCAACAAGCCGCACGTCATCAGCGTGCGCGGCGGCTTTCAGTTCGGTAACGATGCACTGGACAACCCCGCGCAAGACCCGTCGCTGGTGGAGACCGCGTTCGACACCTTCACGCTGCAGTCGACCCCGCTGGAACTGACGCAGACCACCGACATGGTGGAAGGCGAGACCGCCACCGGCGAGAACTTCGAGCATTCGCTGACCGTCACGGCCACGCCGGCCCCCGGCCAGACCTTGAACAACGTATCGATATCGCAGAACCTGCCCGGCACGATCCTGGTCGACAGCATCACGCCGGCCGCGGGCGGCAATATCACGTCGCTGACGCTGGCCGACGGCACGGTCTACACGAACGCCGGCGATATTGCCACGGTGCTGGCTGGCGGCGCTTACGTGAAGTCGTACACGGTGGTCTACGCCGCGATCACCGGGCCCACCAATACCGTGGTGCGTTTTATCGTGCCCCAGACGGACAGCGACGGCAGCAACGTGCTCGACCCGGTCAGCGGCGACGACCGCGGCATTACCGTGGCCGCGCCGCAGGCCACTGCCGACTGGACCCCGCTGGACCCGCGCGATGTTCCCCTGGCGCCCGCGCCGCCGTTCGTCGAAGTGGCGGCCAATGGCGACCCGCTGAGCTTTACCGCCAAGTCGATCACACTGCACAAGAGCGTGAGCATTGGCAGCGATACCGGCACGGCCGGGCTGTCGCCGGGCGACACGCTGGCCTTCCAGTACGACATTGCCGTCTCCGACTATTTCGCGTTCGGCCAGACCCTGCTGCGCACGGGCCAACTCACCATCACCGACACGCTTGGCGACGGCATGACGTTCACCGGCACGCCGGTCATGACGTTCCAGCAGAACGGCCAGTCGTACACGGTGCCGCTGGTCTTTACCCTTGGCGCCAAGGGGCCAAACGGCACGGTCATCACATTCGACCTAGCGCGGTCCATCCGCAATGCTGGCCTGCCGATCGGCATCCTGGCCGGCGACCTGTCGGGCAACAACACGCGCGAAGGCGCCACCATTGCCACCATCCGCTACCAGGCCACGGTGGACGAGGCGTATCAGGCCACGTATCCGCAGAGCGAGATCAACGAGGGCGACAGCCTGGGCAATACCGCCCAGATCGACGGCGTCGTGGCGCTGGACGCCTTCAACTCCGGCGGCGACCAGTCCGATGGTTCGCAGACCACCGTCACTGTGCCCACCAGCTCCATCAGCACCGACGTGTTCCTGGTCAACGGCGTGCCGCCCCAGGGCGACTTCGAATTGCACCCCGGCGATGTGGTCACGTTCCGCATGAGCTATGACCTGACCACTGGCGACTACGAGAACTTCAAGCTGACGGCCTATCTGCCGTTGCCACTGTTCGATGCCAATGTGAGCTGGAGCAATGGCATCGGCGTCAACCAGTGGAGCGCCGGGCCGGGCGACTCGCATCCGGGCTCGGTGATCAGCGTGACGCCTGGCCCCGGCAATTCCGTGATCTTCGATTTCGGCAGCTTCGTGCTGCGCGGCAATATCGTCGGCAACAACCGCATCGAGCTGCTGTTCACGATGCGCGTGGGCGACCAGCCATTTGCCGACCAGCGCTCGATCACCGTGCTGGGCCAGTCGCAGCAGACCACCACCATCGGACAACAGCCGCTGATCAGCACCGATCCGGCCCTGGTGCAGTCGGTGGCCGAGCCGACGCTGAACATCAAGCACGGCGTGGTGTCCAGCACGGGCGGTACCGTCAGCGGTACCACGGGCACGTGGTCGGCGGCGGGCACCGGCGGCGCGGCCTTCACGGGGGCGGTGACCGACCTCGCGGCCGTGGACGGCATGGTCACGAACATGGATGCCGGCGACATCATCCGGCTGGCCACCGCCATCGAGAACACGGGCGGCGGCGGGGCGTTCGATGTCAGCACCACCATCACACTGCCGTCCGGACTGGCCTTCCTGAACGGCAGCCTAAGCGCGGCTAACCTGCGCATCAGCCGGGGCGATGGCACGCTGCTGGTGGCGGGCGTGGACTACACGGTCTCGGGCAACAGCATCACGTTCCTCGATGCCAACAATCAGGCATCGTTGCTGGCGGGGCGTCCCGGCAGCGTCAATGACACCAGCGGCGCCAACGTTGTGGTCATTACCTACGACACGGTGGCGCAGCAGGGCGTACTGGCCGGGCGGAACCTGCAGAGCTCCGGGGTGCTTACGCACTACGCCAGCGTGAACGGCGGCACGGACTTCACGCCGACCGACCTCGTCGACACCGCCGCCGAACTGGTGGCCGTGCCCGTGGTGACCAAGTTCTTCCAGGACGGCACCAGCGTGCCGGCCGACAGCGCGTCCAGCGCCAGCCAGACCACCGGGGCCAACCTCGTCGTCGGCGAGACCATGGTCTACGACATCGTCGTGACGCTGCCCGAGGGCAGCACGCAGAGCCTGTCGCTGACCGATATCGTGCCGGCCGGCATGATGCTCGACACGAGCTTTGGCAACGGCGGCTACCAGCTCATCACCACGCGCTCGGGCAGCGGGGCGCTGGCGGGGGATTTCAACGGCACGGTGACCGTGGCAAGCGTGGGCACGACCGACGGCAACCCGGTGGCCGATGGGTCCGATGCCCGCATCGTCTTCAGCGCTAGCAGCGCGCTGGGCGATAACGTGGTGACCAACAACAGCTTTGTGATCCGCGTGCGGCTGGTGGCCAGTAACGTGATCGGCAACCAGTCCGGCACGCAACTGCCCAACAGCGCCAGCGTGACCTACACCGATCCGGACGGCGATACGCCCAACGGCACGACCGGCGTGGACCGTACCGTCAGCCTGACCGGCGCGCGTCCGACGGTGAGCGTGGTGGAGCCGACCCTGGTGCTTGGCCAGACCGTGGCGACCACGGGTTCCATCGCCGGCGTGGACCGTGGCGACGTGATGACGTACACGATCACCATCAGCAACGGCACCGGCTCCGGCGATTTCAATGCCTATGACGTGCAGTTGCGCGACGTTTTGCCGGAGGAACTCGATGGCGTGACGATCATCGGCGTGACGCTGTCGGGCGGTGCGACCATTTCGGGCCCGGGCGATTTCGTGATCGTCAACGGCGTGCTCCAGACGGCGGCGGGCAGCAAGCTCGACATCCCGCGCGGCGCGAGCGTCGTGATCCAGATCCGTGGCACGGTCAACGCACTGGTGGGTACGTCGGGCTCGATCGACAACCCGGTCAACGTAAGCTGGACCAGCCTGAGCGGGGCCGTGGCCGGCGAACGCACCGGCGCCGATGGCCTGCTCAATACCGGCGTGTTGAACGACTACCAAGTGCAGAACGTCAACGAGACCCGCGTGGCGGCGGGCGGCGCGATCAGCCACGTGGGCGGCATGCTGGACACGCCGCTCGGCACGCCCACCACCGCCGATCCGGAAGATTTGGCCGTGGGTGAGATCGTCCACTACCGCGTGGCCATCCTGGTGCCGGAAGGCGCCACGGCGGACACGTCCGTCCAGGTCGTGTTGCCGGAAGGCATGACGTTCATCAACGATGGCTCGGCGCTGCTGAGCTTCATCTCCGATCCGACCGCTGGGGGCTCGCCAGGGCTGCAGACGCTGGACGGCAGCTTCATCATCGGCGGCACGCTGTATCTGAACGGTGGCGTCAATAATGCGGGCGATACGCTGCTGCAGGGTGACCTGAGTGGCCCGCTGCGCGCGCAGGGCGTGATCGATCCGTCGCGGATCGACACCAGCAATCCACGCGTCGTCACCGTGCGCCTCGGTTCGCTGGTCAACAGCAACCAGGACGCCGATTTCGAGGGCTTCTACTTTGAATTCAATGCGCGGGTGGACAACAGCGCGGGCGTGCAGGCCGGCACCCAGCTACCCGTGCACGCGGTCTTCCTCAGCGGCAGCACCGTGCGCACCACCACCGCTGACGTGATCGAGCGCGTGGTGGAGCCGCAGATCACCAACCTCGACAAGTCGGTCATCGCCTTCAACCCCGGCGTGGGCACGCCGTTCGGCACCGCCACCTACAGCCTGGGATTCAGCAACACCGGCACGTCCACAGCCTACGACGTGGTACTGAGCGACGTGCTGCCGGCGGGCGGGCAGGGGCTTGCGGTGCAGAGCGTGACCATCGACGGTGTGGCGTTCGCGCCCAATGCGCTGCCGGCCGGGTTCACGCTGACGGCGACCGGCAACCAGCTCACGCTGAACATCGCCGCGCTGCAGGCCGGCCATTCGGTGGGCCTGATCTATACCGCCAGCCTGCCCAACAACGTGCTGCTGGCCGACACCAGCGCGACGGTCACGTACACCAGCCTTCCCGACACCTTTTCCAATTTCGCGGGCACCGCGGTCGGCACGGCGGGCAGCGTGACCGGCGAACGGACCGGCAGCCTGTCCGGACCCAACGACTACCAGGACGCCGACGGCGCTGGGGTGAGCTACCTGAGCGGCACGCTCTGGAACGATACCGATTCGGCCACGACCAGCAGCACGCCCGACGGTCCCGGCATCGCCGGGCAGACCGTCACGCTGACCTGGGCGGGCGCCGACAACGACCTGACCACCACCGCCGACAACCAGGTCTACACCACCACCACTGACGCCAACGGCTTCTACAGCTTCGGTGTGCTGGGCCGTGGCGTATTCCGCGTCGATGCACCGCCAACCATCGCGCTGGCGAACCCCACTGGCACGGTCAATGCCCGCATCGACAGCGATGGCGCCACGCAACTGGCGCGCATCCAGTTCACCGATGGCGACGGCGGCGTGGCCGTGGCGGGCAATGTGGGCTACGTGGAACGCAACGACCCGCCCGTCAACAGCCTGCCCGCATCGCCGTCCGTCAACGAGGACACCCCGCTGGCCATCGTCGGCCTGACCATCAGCGATCCGGACGCCGGCACCGGCCTGATCAACGTCACGCTGTCCGTGTCGCACGGCGTGCTGACGCTGAGCCCGGGCGCGGCGGCGATCGTGGCCGGCGCACTCGGCACCGGTTCGTTCACGCTGCAGGGCAGCCAGGCCGACATCAACGCGGCGCTGGCTACGCTCGTATACACGCCATCGGCCAACTTCAATGGCAACGAGACGCTGGTGATCCGCACCGATGACCGGGGCCAGCGCGGCGACGTGGACGGCGACGGCATTCCGTTCGAGCCGACCGACGACAACCTGAGCGACACCGATTCGCTGGCGATCACCGTCATCGCGGTCAACGATGCGCCGATTGCCGTGGCCGATGTCGATACGGCCGTGGAAGCGGGGGGCACCAACAACGGCACGGCTGGCGTCAACCCGACCGGCAATGTCATTGCGAACGACATCGACGTCGACATCGCCACCAACCAGGACGTGCTGACGATTGTCAACGTGAGCTTTGGCGCCACCACCGTCACGGTGGCACCCGGCGTCACGCCAAGCCTGATCGCGGGCAATTTCGGCGTGCTGGAGATGACCGATACCGGCGGCTACCGGTACGTGGTCGACAACAACAACGCCGCCGTGCAGGCGCTGCGGCTGTCCACCGACAAGCTGACCGAAGTCTTCACCTATACCATCACGGACCTCGCCGGCGTCACCAGCACAGCCACGCTGACCATCACGATCCAAGGCGCCAACGACACGCCGACGGCCGTGAACGACACCGGCGACGCCACCGAGGCCGGTGGCGCTGCCAATGGCACCCCGGGCAGCGACGGGCTGGGCAATGTGCTCGGCAATGACACCGATGTCGACGCCGGCGACAGCAAGTCCGTGACGCGCTTTGCGTCGGGCGTGCTTGGCTCGCTCGGGCCGATCGTCGCCGTGCCAGCAGGCGGCACGGCCGATAGCGGCGGCGCGTCCACGTTGGGGCAGTTCGGCACGCTGCGCATCGGCGCCGACGGCAGCTTCCACTATGTGATCGAGAACAACAATGCGCAGGTGCAGGCGTTGAACGTCGGCGGTACGCTGACCGATACCTTCTCGTACGAGGTGACCGACGTGGGCGGCCTGCGCTCGGTGGCCGTGCTGACCATCACCATCCACGGCGCCAACGACAACCCGGTGGCGGTGGACAATGCCGCCAGCGCATCGGCCGCCCAGGTGGACGTGGGCACCGGCACGGTGATCGGCACACCCGTGAACCCGACCGGCAACGTGATCCTCGACGAGCGCGTGCCGGGCGCGAGCGGCGAGATCGACAGCGACGTCGACAATCCCGTCGCCTCGGACGTGGTCAGCCAGATCCGCCCGGATGCCACCGGCGCGACGGACACCGCCGTCACGGCCGGAGGCGTCACGATCAACGGCGCCTACGGGCAACTCGTCATCAATCCCGATGGCAGCTACCAATACCTCGTCGACAGCACCAATGCGGCGGTGGTGGTGCTTGGCCCCAACGACACGCTGCAGGATGCGTTTGTCTACACGCTGCTCGACCCGGGCGGCGGCACGTCGACGGCGCGCCTGATCGTGACCGTGCACGGCGTCAACGACAACCCCGTGGCCAATGACGTGTCCGCCACGGCGAGCGAAGCAGGCGGCGTGGCCAACGGCAGCGGCGGCGCGCCCGCCACCGGCGACGCCACGGCCAACGACATCGATCCCGACGGCGATACGATCACTGTCGTCAACATCGCGTTCGGCGGCACTTCGCTTGCCGTGCCGGTCGGCGGATCGGTGACCATCGCGGGCCTGTACGGCAGCCTGACCATCAACGATCACGGGGAGTTCACCTACAACGTGAACGACTCGCTGGCCGTGGTGCAGGCGCTGCGGCGGCCCACCGACACGCTGACCGAGGTTTTCACGTACACCGACAGCGACGGCGCGCTGACCAGCTCGGCGCTGATCCACATCCGCATTACCGGTACCAACGACAACCCGGTGGCCGTCAACGACGCCACCTTCGCGCTGGAAGCCGGCGGCGCGGGCAATGCGGGCCTCGATCCGGTCGGCGACGTGCTGGCCAACGACAGCGATGTCGATGCCAATGGCGAGACCAAGGTCGTCGCCGGCGCCCGCGCGGGCGTCGAATCGGCCGGGGCCGTCGCCGACAGCATGTCATCATCGATCCAGGTGGTGGGCCAGTACGGCACGCTGGTGCTCAATACCGACGGCACTTTCCGCTACGTGGTGGACAACGCCAATCCCTTGGTCGACGGGCTCAATATCGGCCAGTCGCTTTCGGAGACGTTTACCTACAAGGTGCGCGACGCGGCCGGCGCCACCGACCTGGCCGAACTGGTGGTCACGATCAACGGCGCCAATGACCCGCCCGTGGCGGCCCCGCAGCGCGCCGACGCGTTCGAAGCTGGCGGCCTCGCCAACGGCACGCCGGGCAGCAATCCGGCAGGCAACCTGCTGGTGGCCAGTACCGACGTGGACGACTTCACCCGCACCGTCACGGCGTTCCGCACCGGGGACCGAAGCGCGACTGGGTCGGTGACCTTCGGCACCATCGGCCAATTGCTGCGCGGCCACTACGGTTCGCTGCTGGTGAATACCGACGGCAGCTACCAGTACTTTGTCGACAACGACGACCCGACCGTGCAGCGGCTGCGCACGGCTGGTGACACGCTGACCGAATATTTCACGTTCTTCGTCACCGACAACGGCGGCCTGAGCGACTCGAACAACCTTGTCGTCGTCATCCACGGCGCCAACGACACCCCGATAGCGGTGGCGGACGGCAGCACCGCCATCGAACGCGGCGGCACCTTCAATGGCACGCCGGGGCAGGCCGCTATCGGCAACGTGCTCAACAACGACACCGACATCGATAGTGGCGACTCCAAGACGGCCACCGCCATCCAGACGTCGGGCGGCGCGACCGGCGTCATCGGCACGTCGCTCACTGGACTCTATGGCGGGCTGGTTCTCAACGCCGACGGCAGCTACGTCTACAGCGTCAACGACAGCCTTGCGGCGGTGCAGGCGCTAAAGGCGGGCGAGTCACTGACGGAGACCTTCACCTACACGATGCGCGACACCGGTGGCTTGACGAGCCAGGCCACGCTGACTATCACGATCCTCGGCCGCTACGACGCGCCGGTTGGCGTAGACGACACCACCGACGCCACGCCGGCTTCGTCTGTTACGCCGGCCATCGATGCCACCGGCAACGTACTGCCCAACGATACCGACGTCGATGCCGCCGACACCCGCGCGGTGAGCGGCATCCGTGCCGGCGCCGAAGCGGCTGGCGGGACGCTGACCGACGTAGGCACCGGCACCGTGCGCGTGAATGGCCTGTACGGCTTCCTCGAAATCGGTCCGGACGGCAGCTTCCGCTACCACGCTGACGAAACCAATCTCGTCGTCCGGGCACTGTCACCCGGGCAGAGCCTGACCGAGCGCTTCACCTATCAGGTGGTAGACGGCGGCGGCCTGGTCGACCTGGCACAACTGACCGTGACCATCCACGGAGTCAACGACCTGCCGCATGCGCCCGATGTGCTGACGCTGGCCGTCGAAGCTGGCGGCGTGAACAACACCACGCCGGGCCGCGATCCGGTGGGCAACGCGCTGGTCAACGCCACCGATCCGGAGAACGGGCCACTGACCGTGGTGGGTATCCGCACCGGCTCGGAGACCGGCAGTGGCACGGCCGGCTTGATCGGCGTGCCGTTGCGCGGCCAGTACGGCACGCTGGTGCTGCGCGCCGACGGCAGCTTCACTTACATCGTCGACAACGACCTGCCGGCGGTACAGGCACTGCGCAACCCCTCGGACATCCTGCTCGACAACTTCACCTACACCATCAGCGACAACTTCGGTGGGCAGGACCAGGCCAATCTGCGCGTGCTGATCTTCGGCAAGGACGACACGCCGGTAGCGGTCAACGACCAAGGCGCGGCCATCGAGGCCGGCGGGCATCTGAATGCCGTCCCGGGGGCCGACGCGGTTGGCAATGTGCTTGCCAACGATACCGACGTCGATGACAACGACACCAAGACCGTGACCGTGATCACCGGCCCGACCGGCGACGGCGTGGTGGCCGGTGCCACGGTGGGCCGCTACGGCACGCTGACGGTGCAGACTGATGGCAGCTACCGCTACGTGGTGGACAACGACAACCCCACCGTACAGGCGTTGCGCACGGCGGGCGAGACGCTGACCGAGGTCTTCACATACACGGTGACCGATGCCGGCGGCCTGTCGGCCGTGGCCACGCTGACGATCACCATCGCCGGCCAGAACGATGCGCCGGTGGCGCACGACGACGCCGGTGCCGTGGACAACACGCGCGCCGAAACGTCCACGTCCGGCAACGTGCTGCCCAACGACAGCGATGTGGATGGTGGCGATCATCTCGAAGTGATCGGCGTGCGTCCGGGCACCGAGGCGCAGGGTGGGACAGCAGTCCCGCCGGGCACGCGCATCGCCGGTGCCTACGGCTTCCTGACCCTCAATGCGGACGGCAGCTACACGTACGAGATCGACCTGACCAATCCGGCCGTGCTGCAGGCGGCGGGCCGTGGCCCCATCCTGCAGGACACGTTCACTTACACCATTGAGGACCTGGCAGGCGCGACCGACCAGGCGCAACTGGTCATCACGCTCAATATCGACGCCCCGTACGTGCCGCCGCCGACTTTCAACTATTTCTCCGATCTGGATGAGCCGGGGAGACGCGGAGGCACGAACCTGGGCGTGGACCCCGTGGTCTTCGTGACGCCGGAAGTGCGCGACGCGGCCCGCGCGGGAGAAATGGGCAACTTCTACATTCGCGGGGAGCGTCCGGACCTGTTCCTGCCGCCGGAGATCCGCGCCACATCCATCGCCGCCGGGCTGGGGCAGGACCCGGACAACGCGTTGATGCTGCAGTCCACCTTGCGGCAGCTCCAGGCGATTGCCAGTCTGGAGGCCGCCCGCATGGCCGGACGACACGGCGTGGTTTCGCTATCGGCCGACGGCTGGTTGCCCGACCCGTCGGTGTTCGCGCTGAAAGGCATTGAGGCGCGCCCGGAGAAGCCCGCCGAGAAATCCGAGCCGCAGCGCGGCAAGCCCGGCCAGCGCGCCAAGCCCAGCGCCACCGGGCCGCGTGCCGCGGCGTCGTTCAGCGAACAGGTCCGCCAGCTTGCCGCCCGCGCTGTGACGCCGGCAGACGGTTCCAGACAGGAGCAACCATGAAGCGACGCTTTCACCGGCCGATCCTGCTGGCCGTCGCCTCCACGCTGATGGGGACAGCGTGCACCACGGTCACCACGCCGCAGCCTTACACACCGGACCAGGTCCGGCAGCGTGCGGCGGACGACCGGCGCGACATCTACAACGAGCAGGAGCCCGTGACACACCCGATCACGTTCTACGAGGCCGCGGCGCGGGCGCTTAAATACAACCTGGACTACCGGCTGAAGCTGATGGAAAGCTCGCTGTCGCGCAGCCTGGTGGACGTGACGCAGCACGAGATGCTGCCCAAGCTGGTGGCGGGGGCCGGCTACACGTGGCGCAACAATGATTCCGGCGGCACGTCCGTCGGCATCGAGGACGGACAGGTCAGCTTGCGTCCGTCGACGTCGGAACAGCGCTACCACCGGCTGGCCGATCTCAACCTGACATGGAGCACGCTCGACTTCCTGGTGGCCTACGAGCGCACGCAGCAGAAGACCGACCAGGTGCTGATGGCCGAGGAACGGCGCCGCAAGGTCGTCCAGAACGTGCTGCAGGACGTGCGCAATGCCTATTGGCGCGCGCTGGGCGCGCAGCGGCTGATCGGCAACGTCGACGGCTTGCTGGTGAAGGTCAACGACGGCCTGAAGAACGCGCAGGAAGCCGAGGAAAAGGGCTACCTGCCGCGTGCCCAGGCCCTGGCATACCAGCGCGCGCTGCTCGATGCGGTGAGCCTGCTGTCCACGCGCCGGCAAGACCTGGAACTGGCCCGCGCCGAACTGGCGGCGCTGATGTCGATGCCGCCGGGCGAGAAGTACGAACTGGCCGACGGCCCCGAACTGGCCATGCCGTTCGACCGCTTCGACATCGGTGCGCTGGAACAGGCCGCGCTGGAGAACCGCCCCGAGGTCATGGAGGAGTGGTATCGCAAGCGCGTCAGCGAGAACGACATCAAGATCGCCAAGGCCGAACTGTGGCCGAACCTGACGCTGGACCTGGGCGGGCACTACGACTCCAACGACCTGCTGTTCAACAACACGTGGGCGGCGGTGGGCGTGCGTGTGTCGTACAACCTGTTCAACCTGCTGAAGAAGCCCGCGCTGGATGCTGCCCAGGATGCCCAGAACAAGGTGTCGGACATGCGCCGGCTGTCGTTGTCGATGGCGGTGCTGACGCAGGTGCGCGTGGCCGTGCAGCGCTACCACCTGGCGCGCGAACAGCTCGACTTCGCCGATCGCAGTATGAAGGTGGACGGCCGCATGCGCGACTTTGCCGAAGCCAGCGCGCGGGTGTCGGCGGACTCGAAGCTGGAGTTCATCCGCGCCGACGCACGCTGGTTGCTGGCGCAGTACCAGCGCTATGCCGCGTACTCGGAGGCGCAGGCCGCGTGGGGGCGCCTCTATAACTCGATCGGGCTCGATGTGATGCCCGACCAGATCGGCAGTCACGACGTGGCCACGCTGGCGGCCGGCATCGAACGGACACTGCAGGGCTGGGAGCAGCAGACCTTCCAGGCGCCGCAATCGCAGCAGACGCCGCCATCACCGCAATCGCCGCAGGGGCCGCAGCCAGCGCCGACAACGGGCGGGCCGCAAGTCTCGCAAGGTGCGACCGTTTCCGCGACGGTTGCGCAGGTTCTCCAGATGTCGTTGCCATTGCCATCCACACCGCCTCGGCCGCCGATGACTCCAACTACCGTTCAACCCGTCCAGCCATCCCAGCCAACATCGACCAATCCATGATCGCGCCTCTGGCATCTTTTCACACCCGGATGGCGCTGCGCCTGGCCACGGCCACGATGGCGGCGATGGCCATCCCGGCGGCGGCTGCCGCACCGGGCACCGACCCCGGCGCCATCCGCGTACTGCTCAGCGCCGACCCCGAGAGTACCGTCGCCGCCACCATGAGCGGCACCATCGTCAAGCTGCTGGCCGCGCTGGGGCAGACGGTCGGCAAGGGCAAGGTACTGGTGCAGATGGATTGCGCCGAATCCCGCGCCCGTCAAGGCATGGCCGAGGCCGAACTGGCGGGCGCCGTTGAAACGCTGCAGGCCAAGTCCGCACTGCGCAAGCTGGACGCCGTGGGGGATACCGAACTGAACCTGGCCAAGTCCGCCGCCGACCGTGCAGCGTCCGCCGTGACGCTGGCCAAGACACAGGTAAGCCACTGCTCGGTGGAAGCCCCATTTTCGGGCCGCGTGGCCAAGGTCTATGTGCGGCCGCATGAGAGCGTAAACGCCGGGGCGCCGCTGGTGGACCTGGTCAGCGACGGCCCGATCAAGCTGCGGCTGAACATCCCGTCGACCATGCTGCGCACCGTGAAGATCGGCACGTTGTTCACCGTCAGCATCACCGAGACCGGCAAGAGCTATGGGGCGCGGGTGTCGGCCATGAACTCGCGGGTGGATGCGGTGGCGCAGTCCATCGAGATCGAAGGGCGCCTGCAGGCACCGGCCACCGACCTGTTGCCGGGCATGAGCGGCGTGGCGCAGTTCCCGCCGGCCACGGCAGTCACGCAGGCGAGGTGACGCCATGCAGGCACAGCCCCAGGGTGACGTCGTCCTGCTGCTGCAGCTCGCCGAGCTGGAAAGCCTGTCGCGGCAGGCCGATACGGTGCAGCAGCTCAGCTTCCATATCGCCAACGATGCCTATCCGTTGCTGCGCTACCGGCAGGCGCTGGTGTTCGAATCGCATGCGGGCGGCCTGCGCCTGCTGAACATCTCGGGGATGGTGTCGCTGGACGAGCAGTCGCCCTATGTGGTGTGGCTGGGCTATGCGCGCACGTGGTTGCGCCAGCGGCTGACCAGCGGCGAGCCCCAATGGCTGACGCCGGCCGACGCCGCCCAGGCCAGCGAGATCGTGCGTGGCGGCTGGGAGGAGTGGTGGTCGGGCGGCATCTGGGCGCTGCCACTGAAGACGCGTGGCGGCCAGGTGCTGGGCTGGGCGATCTTCCTGCTCGATGCGGTGCCGTCGGCGGGGCACAGTATCGTGATGACGCGCCTGTCGCAGGCGTGGGGCTATCACTGGGAGATGCTGGCCCGGCGCCAGCCAAAGCTGTCGCGCTGGTGGGGCACGCGAACTCGCCGCATCGCCATTGCCGTGGCGTTGCTGGTGCCGTTAATTCCCGTGCGGCAGAGCGCGCTGGCGCCCGCCGAGATCACGTCGCTCGATCTGCAGATGGTGAGCGCGCCCATCGAAGGCGTCATCAAGGTCATTCACGTCAAGCCGAACCAGACCGTCAAGGCAGGCCAGCCGCTGTTCTCGCTGGACGACACCACGCTTGCCCACCGGCTCGACGTTGCCGCACAGGCCGTTGCGGTGGCCGACGCCGAGCTGCTGGCCGCGCGGCAGAGTTCGTTCCGCAACGACGACAGCAAGGCGCAACTCACCACGCTGCAGAGCAAGGCCGAGGAGCGCCGCGCGGAACTGGAGTCGATCCGTTCGCAGCTTCAACGCCAGACCGTCTTTGCCCCGCGCGATGGCGTGGCCGTGTTCGCCGATATCAATGACTGGCTCGGCAAGCCCGTGGTGACTGGCGAGCGCATCATGCAACTTGCCAATCCTGACCAGCCCGCGATGCTGATCCAGCTTCCGGTGGCCGACGCCATGACGCTGGCGGTGGGCGCCCCGGTAAGCCTGTTCCTGACGGTGCGACCGTTAAAGCCGCTGACGGGCACGCTGATCGAAACCAGTTACCAGGCGGTGCCGACACCCGAGGGCGTGCCGAGTTACCGCCTGCGTGCCAGCATCGACCCCGCCGAAAACGCTGAAAACGCCGAACCCGGCGTGGCCCGTATCGGCCTGAAAGGCACCGCGCGCATCAAGGGTGGATGGTCAGTGCTTGGCTATGAAATCCTGCGCCGCCCGCTGGCCAGCCTGCGGGCGCTGACGGGCCTGTGAGCCGATCATGGCCAGCGTCTTGCCCAACCAAGGCCAGCCCAGCCCCGAAGACCTGCCGCTGCCCCCGGTGCGAGATGACCTGCGCATCTTCCCCGGTGCCGCGCATACCGACGGTAGCCCGGCGTGGATCATCGAAGACCCGGTGCGCAACCGGCATTTCCGCATCGGCTGGCTCGAATTCGAGTGCCTGCAGCGTTGGCACCTGGTGCCGGCCGTCGCCGCGCGGCAGATCCGCGAGAGCACACCTTTGCACGCGCTGAGCGGCCAGATCCTCGCCTTTGCCGCCTTCCTGCAAGCCAACCTGTTGTTGCGTCCGGCACCGGGCCGCAGCCAGGACATGGCGGCCTCGCACGCGCCGCGCGCGTGGCTGACGTGGCGATGGTGGCTGCACCACTATCTGTTCTTCCGCATACCGCTGCTGCGCCCGACGTACCGCATGCGATGGGTGTACGCGCATCTG
The DNA here is from genome assembly GCF_022179805.1 of Cupriavidus pauculus. Taxonomy (GTDB): domain Bacteria; phylum Pseudomonadota; class Gammaproteobacteria; order Burkholderiales; family Burkholderiaceae; genus Cupriavidus; species Cupriavidus pauculus_E. Next base: position 79,197 of record NZ_BPUO01000014.1, read on the forward strand.
CAATGGATTTTCCGGCCGTCCACAGCGTGGGCGGTGATTGCGCTGACGCTGGTCGGCATTGCCTTGACGCTGCGGCAGTGGGACACATTCCGCCACACGCTGTTCGAATCGATCTCGCTGGAGGGCGCGGTGGGCTTTGCCTGCGCGCTGGTGGTGGCCAAGACGCTGCACGAACTCGGCCACGCATTGGTGGCCACGCATTTTGGGGTGAGGGTGGGGCACATGGGCGTGGCGTTCCTGGTGATGTGGCCCATGCTCTATACCGACACCAGCGAATCATGGCGACTGACTCAGGCGCGCCAACGCCTGGCTATCGCCAGTGCTGGCATCGTGACCGAATTGATCATCGCGGGGCTCGCCACGTTGGCCTGGGCCTTGCTGACGCCGGGCCCGATGCGCCAGGCGTGCTTCTATCTGGCCACGACGAGCTGGGTGCTGTCGCTGGCGCTTAACGCCAGCCCGTTCATGCGCTTCGACGGGTACTTCATCCTGTCGGACCTGCTCGACCTGCCCAACCTGCACGAACGCGCTGGCGCACTGGCCCGCACCGCAATGCGGCGCCTGCTGTGGGGGTGGAACGACCCATGGCCCGAACCGTTGCCAGCCCCGTTGCGGCACAAGCTGATTGCTTTTGCCTGGGTGACGTGGTGCTACCGGCTGGTGGTGTTTCTCGGCATTGCGCTGGTGGTCTATCACCTGTTCTTCAAGGCGCTCGGTGTGTTCCTGTTCGCCGTCGAGATTGTGTTCTTCATCGCCATGCCGATCTGGAGGGAACTGAAAGTGTGGATCCGACGCCGTGCCGAGACGCCCAGGCCGCGTCGCGGCCTGTTGCTGGCCGCCTTGCTGGCGGTGCTGGTCGTGTTGGCCGTGCCCTGGCCAACGGGCGTGCGTGCGCCGGCCCTGGCCCACAGCGCCCGCCAGTGGACCGCGTACTCACCAGTGCCGGCCGAGATGGTCACGCGCACCCCGGCGGGCACGGTCAAGGCGGGGGCGCCGCTGATCCAGCTTCGTCAACCCGAACTTGCCAGCGAGAGCGTCGCCGCCCGCGCCAGCGTGGCGGGCAATAACGCGCGGCTCACCGGGCTGCTGGACTTGCGCCGAGGCATCGAGCAGCAGGCGGCCACGCTGGAAGCCTTGCAACAAAGCCTGGCGCGCGTGCGTGCCGTCCAGGCGGAAGAACACCGCCTGCTGCTGGTGGCACCCTTCGACGGGGCCTGGGTCGATGTGCCGGACGACGTGCGTGAGGGCACGTGGGTGGGGCCGAAGCAAGTGCTCGGCCGGCTGATCGACCCGTCGCACTGGCAAGTCGATGCCTACGTAGGCGAGGCCGACATCCAGTACCTGCGCCTTGGCGCACGCGCGTGCTTCTACGCCGAGACGCATCCGGATCGCTACTGCGGGGTGATCCGCGCGATTTCCCCATCGCGCAGTGCGCACATTCCGTCTCCCCATCTCACCACGCCACACGGCGGACCGATCGCGGCCGTGGAAAAGCAGGGCGTGCTGCTGCCGGAAGCGGCGCTCTACCTGGTGCAGATCGAACTGTCCGATCCATTGCCGTCGCTGACGGAACTGCGTGGGCGCGTCTACCTTGCCGGCGAGTTACGCAGCCGCCTGGGCGACTGGCTGCGCAACGTGCTGAGTGTGGGCATTCGGGAGGCGGGGTTCTAGGGCAGCCACGCCCGGAAGGTGTAGCATCCCGATTTATGCGTGAAACGCAATCACAAGCGTAAATAGTTTGCAGTTGTAATGAATATCGGCTGACATCTAAGCTTCCTCCTACCAACACAACGATGTTTGATAGGAGCCAGAGCAATGAGCGCTGTACTGCAAGAAGGGTCCGTGTCCAGCCGTGTCCCTGCCGGTGTGGACCTCGTCGAATACTATTACGAGCGCGGATTCAGCGATGGCCTGCCGGTCGTTCCCCCCACGCAAGAGAAGATCGACGACATCGTCGCTCGCCTGGGCGGCGATCCGACGTTCGTGGAAGCCCGTATCGCGCCGCGCTGGGGCGAACTGACACGCGAAGTGCTGGCAATCAATATGGTGATGGCCGGCTGCAAGCCCGAGTACACGCCGGTGGTACTCGCTGCGGTGAAGGCGTTGACCGACCAGGCTTTCAACCTCAATGGCGTGCAGGCCACGACCCATGTGGCGTCCCCGCTCTTGATCGTCAATGGGCCGATTGCCCGGGAAATCGGCATGAACGGCGGCGTCAACGCCTTCGGCTCGGGCAACCGCGCGAACGCCACCATTGGCCGGGCAATCCGCCTCATCATGCTGAACGTCGGCGGTGGCTGGCCGGGCGATCTGGATAAAAGCACGCTCGGCCATCCCGGCAAGTACACCTACTGCGTGGCCGAGAACGAGGCGCAGAGCCCGCTCGCCCCGTATCACGTGGAACACGGCTACAAGCCCGAGGACTCCACGGTGTTCGTGATGGCAGCGGAAGCGCCGCACAGCGTGACGAACCACATCTCGAATGACCCGGAGGGGATTCTCGACACAATGTGTTCGGCGATGAGCACGATTGCGTCCAACAGCGCGGTGCTGGGCGGACACATCGCCGTCGTCCTGGGTCTCGAACACGCCCAGACCATCGGCAAGCACGGCTGGTCGCGTGCCGACGTGCGCAATTACCTGTTCCAGAACCACGGCAACCGCTTTATCGACCTGGCTTACGGCCATCGCTACGGCAAGGTCTACAACCGCAACCTGCCGAAGTACTACAAGCGCGAAGACGACACGCGCATTCCCATCATCCATAGCCCCGACAACATCCATCTGTTCGTGATGGGTGGTGAAGCCGGGCGCTTCTCGGTGCTGATCCCTGGCTGGGGCCACATGAGCAACCCCGTCTTGTGGGCCGTCGAAGGCAGCGGTGCCGGCGAGAACGGCGCCGAATGTGTGGGCGGCGCCTGCGCGCTCTGACCCCGGCCGAACGACTATCCAGAAAAGCACCAGGAGATCCTCATGTTGATGAAGAGCGAAGAATCCACCGTCGAAGTGTTTGATCCGCGTGGCGCATTGCGCTTCGACGATGCACCCGTTTCCGAGCGCAAGACGTCGCTGAAGAAGTTGCGCCTTGGCATCCTCGACAACTCGAAGTGGAATGCCAACAAGCTGCTGCGCGGCGCCGCTGCGGCGTTGGGCGAAGACATCGATTTCGCGGCCGTGAACTATTACGTGAAGCACAGCTTCTCGAAGGACGCGACGCCCGAGCTGATCGCCCAGATCGCCGAAGAGAACGATGTGGTGCTGACCGCGATTGGCGACTGCGGGTCGTGCTGCTCGGCGTGCATCCGCGATTCGATCGCGTTGGAACGGCTCGGTGTGCCGAGCGCGGCCATCATCACCACCGAGTTCGTGCGCGAAACCGAGTTGACGCGTCAGGCGGTGGGCATGAAATCGCTGGAGCCGGTGGTGATCACCCATCCGGTGAGTTCGATTACCCAGGAAGAAGTGGCCCAGCGCGTGGCGCAGATCAAGGAGCAGGCGCAGCAGGTATGGCTGGGCACCAAGGAACCGCTGAAGACCCGGGTGGAGCTGCAGTGATGACGACTGCTACGGCCAATGGCGCCAGCATGCACGACATCGACGCGCTGATTTCCCAGAGTGGCGCGCCGGTCCTGGTGGATTGCTATAGCCCGGATTGCAAACCCTGCGCGGCGCTGGCGCCCGTGCTCGACGACGTCGTCGGTGCGATGGCCGGCCGCATGACCGTGGAGAAGGTCGACGTGGTGGCCCATCCCGATGTGGCGTCCCGCTTTGGTGTCCGTGGCGTGCCGACCTTGCTGCTGTTCCGGCGTGGCAGGTTGCAGGCCACGCGCACCGGCGCCACCACCCGTACCCAGCTGTTGACGTGGCTGGCCGGGCAGCAGGTTCTCTGACGGTCTCGCGCGAACCCGCGGGGCAACTATTGCCCCGCGGCATTCTGATGGAGGTAAGCAGTCATGGGTGCACTGTCGCATCTGCGCGTGCTGGATCTGTCGCGCGTCCTGGCCGGGCCATGGGCGAGCCAGATCCTGGCTGACCTCGGGGCCGAGGTCATCAAGATCGAGAAGCCCGATGCCGGCGATGACACGCGCGCCTGGGGGCCGCCCTGGGTGGCCGCGCCGGAGTGGGGGCATCAGGACCGCCAGTCCGCATACTTTGCCGGGGCCAACCGCAACAAGCAGTCGGTCGCCATTGACTTGAGCCACCCTCAAGGCCAGGCGATGGTGCGGGCGCTGGCGGCGCAATGCGACGTGGTGATCGAGAACTTCAAGGTAGGCGGACTCCAGCAATACGGCCTCGACTACGAAACGCTACGCCAGGTCAATCCACGCATCGTCTATTGCTCGATTACCGGTTTTGGGCAGACGGGGCCGTATTCGCACCGTCCGGGCTACGACTTCCTGGTGCAGGGCATGGGCGGCCTGATGAGCATCACCGGCCGTCCCGATGGGGAGCCCGGCGAAGGTCCCCTGAAAGTGGGCGTCGCGCTGACCGACATCATGACGGGCCTCTACGCCACCGTCGGCATCCTGGCGGCACTGTCGCATCGGGAAACATCGGGCAGCGGGCAATACGTGGACGCGGCGCTGCTGGATGTGCAGATTGCCTGCCTGGCCAACCAGGCCATGAACTTTCTTGCGAGCGGCGCCCAGCCTCCGCGCCTGGGCAACGGGCACCCGAACATCGTGCCGTACCAGGACTTTGCCACCGCCGACGGCCACATCATCATCACCGTCGGCAACGAGGGACAGTTCGCCCGGCTATGCGCTGTCCTTGGCCAGCCCGCGTGGTGCGAAGACCCGCGTTTTGCCTCGAACAGCGCCCGGATTGCCCATCGATCCGAGCTGATTCCGATGATCCAGGCCGTGCTTGGCACCCGGAGCACCCAGGACTGGCTCGGGAGGCTGGAAGCCAGCGACGTGCCTTGCGGTCCCATCAATACCCTCAGCGATGTGTTCGCCGACCCCCACGTCATCGCGCGCGGCATGAAGGTTGAACTCACCAATGCTGATGGATCGCGAGTGCCGGTGGTGGCAAGTCCCATCCGCCTGTCCGACACGCCGGTCGAGTATCGCAGTGCGCCGCCAGCGCTCGGCGCCAACACGGCCAGCGTGCTCAAGGACCTGCTCGCCATCGACGAGGCGCAAATCCGGCGTCTCGCACAGGAAGGCATCGTCCGGATCTGATTCCAGCACCCGACACCCGCCGCCCGACATCCGTTCACCGTATCCATTCGAAGAGTTGCCATGCGTTCCAAAGAAGCGAATTCCCACGCCCGTGTTCTGATCCTCGGCTCGGGGCCTGCCGGCTATACCGCCGCGCTCTATGCCGCCAGGGCTAACCTCTCGCCCGTTCTGGTGACCGGCGCCGCGCAAGGCGGCCAGCTAATGACCACGACCGACGTGGACAACTGGCCCGCCGATGTGGGTGGTGTGATGGGCCCGGACCTGATGGAGCGCTTCCGTCAGCATGCCGAGCGGTTCGATGCCCGCATCGTTTTCGACCATATCGAAGCGGTGGATCTGAGCACGCGCCCGTTCAAGCTGCACGGCGAGGCCGGCACGACCACCTGCGATGCGCTGATAGTGGCCACCGGGGCATCGGCGAAGTACCTGGGCCTGGCCTCCGAAGAGGCTTACCGGGGTCGAGGCGTCAGCGGCTGCGCTACCTGCGACGGCTTCTTCTACCGGAACCAGGACGTCTGCGTGGTGGGGGGCGGAAACACGGCGGTGGAGGAGGCGTTGTACCTGTCGAACATCGCGTCAAAGGTACATCTGATCCACCGCCGTGACAGCTTCCGCGCCGAACCCATCCTTGTGTCGCGGCTGATGGAGAAGGTCGAATCGGGAAAGATCCATCTTCACCTCTGGCACGAGCTGGACGAAGTGACCGGGGACGAGTCCGGGGTGAGCGGCGTCCGGCTGCGCGATGTCCGGCATGGCGGCGAGGTGCAGCTCATTGTGACGGGCTGCTTCATCGCCATCGGGCACAAGCCAAATACTGACATTTTCAACGGGCAACTGGAGATGCGCGACGGCTACATCGTGACGCGTGCGGGCAGGGATGGCCTGTCCACGATGACGAACATTCCAGGCGTGTTCGCGGCGGGGGATGTCCAGGATTCCGTTTATCGCCAGGCGATTACGTCGGCGGGTAGCGGCTGCATGGCCGCGCTCGATGCGCAGCGCTTCCTTCAGGAAGACGTGCCGACAGCCATGTAGTGGTTCCGCATGCGGGAGACAGCCTCCCGATCATCAAAAAAGAGACAGGAGACAAGCATGAACAGGCGCCAGTTTATGAAGACGGGCGTGGCGACGCTCGGGTCCGCCCAACTCGCGGGACTTCCATCGCTGTCCTGGGGAAACGGATATCCCTCAGGGCCGGTCCGGGTCGTGATTCCGTTTCCGGCGGGCGGCCCCACGGACGTGGTCGGCCGGCTCGTGACGCAGCCCATGGCCGAAATCCTGAAACAGCCGCTGGTGGTCGACAACCGGGGCGGGGCGAGTGGCACGATTGGTGCCGACATGGTCGCCAAGGCGGCACCGAACGGTCTAACGCTGCTGATCAACGTGTCGGCCCAGGTCATCAATCCGTCGCTGTACCCGAAGCTGCCGCATGATCCGCTGAAGGACTTTACGCCGATCACCAGCCTGGCTTCCACGCCGCTGCAACTTCTGGTTCCCGCCGACTCGTCCATCCACAATGTCACCGACCTGATCCGGTACGTGAAGGCCCGGCCCAGCGGTTGCAGCTTCGCGTCGTCGAGCAATGGCGTGCCTGGTCACCTGGCGGGCGAGCTCTTCAAGATGCTCACAGGCATTTCCGCCGTCCACGCACCGTACAAGGGGAGCGCTCCAGCCTTGACCGACCTCATCGGCGGCCAGGTCACGTTCATGTTCGACTCCATGCCCGCGTCCTTGCCGTTGGTGAAGGCCGGCAAGCTGCGCGCGATCGGCGTGACAGGCACGCGTCGTTCCAAGAGCCTGCCCGACGTGCCGACGCTCGTCGAGAGTGGCTTTCCGGAGATGACCATGACTACCTGGTATGGGCTCTGGGGTCCGGCCAAGACGCCGCCGGAGATTGTCGCGGTGATCCAGTCCGCTGCAGCCAAAGCGCTCGGCACTCCGGAACTCAAGGCGCGCCTCGCAGACCTCTCGGCCGAACCCATGGGCGAATCGCCCGAACGCTTTGCAACCTTCTGCAACCAGGAGGCAGACCGGTACGCGAAGATCATCAAGGCGGCTGGTATCCGGCTCGCGTAGTCGCCTTCAAGGTGGCGGGGCGGTGCGCTTTCCTCGGGTGGGGTGCGGCATAATCGCCATACCCTTCAGTGCCGGACATCCGCCACCATGAACAAGAATCTCGTCCCCGACCTCAGTGCCCGCGAGTTGCAGGCGGTCTGCGCCATTGCCGACGAGGGGAGCCTGCTCGCCGCTTCGATCACGCTGGATCTGTCGCAACCGGCATTGACACGTACGCTGCAACGCGTCGAGGCCGCGATCGGGGTCGAACTCTTCCGTCGCACGACGCGCAAGGTGGAGATCACGCCAGCGGGACTGGAATTCGTGGCGCTGGCCAACCGTGTGCTGGCCGATTTGCGGATTTCCTTCGAAGGGATGCGCGAGATTGCCGACGAGCAACGGGGGCAGGTGATCATCGCGGCGGTGATGTCGGTGGCCTCCACGCACCTGCCGGTCGTGGTGGCGCGCTATCGGGAATCCCGCCCCCGGATCGAGATCCAGGTGCGTGAAGGCGTCCATGGCACGGTGCTCGATTCCATTCGTAGCGGCGTCGCCGATCTTGGCCTCACTTACGTCGACGACGTGCCGGCGGAGTTCTCCGCTATCGCGTTGGGGCGCGAAGCCTTTCATGTGGTCATGCCGGCCGACCATCCGCTTGCTTCCCGCAAGACCCTGACACTGGTCGAGGTGGCGAACCATGCCATGGTCTCGCTGCCCAAGGAGGCACAGACGCGTCGCATGCTGGACGGCGCGGCAGCCGCCGCAGGATTGAACCTCCAGCACGCGGTGACGGTGACCCAATTTGCCACGGTCATGCAATTTGTTCACGCCGGCGTGGGAGTGGCCGTGGTGCCCGGCGGCGCCATCCCCGCCGCGCTCGCTCCGGGGCTGGTGCTCAAGCCGCTGGCGCAGCCCGCGCTGACGCGCAGTATCGGCGTGATCGTGCTGAAGGATCGCGGGCTGACGCCAAGCGCCGAAGGCTTTCTCACCCAGATCAAGGCGCATTGGCAGGCGCGGCCGAAAGCGCGACGGGCAAGCTGATCTATGCGATTTTCGCAATCATTTTGCGTAACAGATTGACGTTGTAAAGAATCGCGCGGCGCCCCTATCCTGTCTCTCAAGACTACACGTTCATTGGAGACAGGATGCAATCTCGAAGCTTCCCGCAGGGACAGGGACAAGCCATGACCAAAGCGCGTCTGAGCGGCCGCGCCGCATTCTTGAAGCTGTTGCGGGATGAGGGAGTGACCCACGTCTTCGGTAACCCCGGAACCACGGAACTGGCGCTGATGGAGGCCATGCCGGAAGCGGCGGGGATCGAATACGTGCTGGGCCTGCAGGAGTCGGTGGTGCTATCCATGGCCGATGGTTTCGCCCGGGCCACCGGGCGGCTGACCGCAGTCAACCTGCACTGCACGCCTGGCCTCGGCCACGCGATGGGCGCGCTCTACAACGCGAAGTTCTCGAGCTCGCCCATGATCGTCACCGCAGGCCAGTACGAGCTGGGGTATGGGTTGTTGGAGCCGATGCTTTATGAGCCGCTGGTACCCATCGCAGAACCGTTGGTCAAGTGGGCCTACGAGATCCAGCGTGTGGAAGACCTGCCGCGCGTGGTGCGGCGCGCGGCCAAGATCGCCTTGACGCCGCCGTGCGGCCCGGTATTCCTGAGCTTGCCCGGTAGCATCCTGGACGACGTCGCGGAGCTGGATATGGGATTCAGCACACGCGTCGACGTCCTGGGCTGCCCGTCGGCACGTACGCAAGCGACGTTGGTCGAGGCCATCGTCGCGAGCCGGTCGCCCGTCATCATTGCCGGCAGGGAACTCGCGGAGCAGGACGCGTTTGCCGAGGCCCAGGCGTTTGCCGAGTTGATCGGCGCGCCGGTCTACCACGAGCCCATCCCGTACAACACCCGGTTCCCGTCCACGCACGCGGCGTTCATGGGAGACCTGTCGCGTAACCAGTCGAAGGTTCACGAGACCCTGGCCAGGCATGACCTGCTGATCGTGCTGGGCGGCGACCTGTTGCGGATGTCGGCGTTCAGTGAGACCGATCCCTTGCCAGCCAACCTGAAGGTGCTGCACATCTCGGAGCGCGATTGGGAACTCGGCAAGAATTACCCCACCCATCTTGCTGTACGCGCCGGGATCAAAGAGACGTTGACTAACCTGTTGCCGCAGGTTGCCGCCGCACAGACCCCTGAAGCCAAAGCGGACGCGCGCACCCGCCTGGGCCGCCTGCGCGACGCGAACTGGACGGTGCGCAGGGAGGCATTGCGTGCCGAGCTATCGTCGATGCGAACCGCGACGCCGATTGATCCCCGCGTGCTTGTCATGACGCTGGCGGACGCCATCCCGCCTGAGGCAGTCGTCGTAGAGGAGGCGCCGACCACGGCGCCACACTTGGCCAGCTTCCTGAGGGTCACGCGGCCGCGCGACTTTTTTGGCCTGGCCAGTGGTGGACTGGGCTTTGCCATGGGTGGGACCGTCGGGGCCGCACTCGGTAGGCGAGAAACCCCGGTCGTGGCACTGGTCGGCGACGGCAGCGCCATGTACGCCATCCAGGCGCTATGGACCGCCGCACACGAGCAACTCCCGATCACCTATGTCATCGTGAACAACCGGTCCTATCGAATCATCAAGGAACGGCTGGTGGCAATGCGGCACTGCGACGCGTTCCTGGGCATGGACCTGGTCAATCCAGCCCTCGATTTTGTGGAGATCGCAAGCGGGATGGGCGTTACTGCGCAGCGCATTGTAGACCCATCGGAGCTTGGTGCAGCGCTACGGGACGCCATCGCATCGCGGCAACCACGGCTGCTGGAAGTGATCGTGGATGCCGGCACGCAGGCGGTTGGTCAGGGATGAGCATCCGATCCACGGAACTGCTGTGGAAAACCCGAGCGCTGGTAGCGGTGCTGAAAAATGCCGGGGCGTCGCATGGAGAACATGCCGAGCGCCTGCTATCGCATGCCTTGCTGCGACAGTCGCCTCTGGAAATTGCCACGGTAATCGGCGCGGCCGCCGAACTCCGCATCTTTCCTACGGAAGTCCAGATGCAGCGGTGTCACGCCATCGTGTCGACATCCGACGACGTGGCAGTGCGCGCGATGATCTGGGTCGTGCATCATCGCAAGCGGCGTTTGGGTAATACGGAGGGGCGCTGAGCCGATGTGAAGATACGATGAAGCCGGTGGGACGCAGCGGCTTCTCCGTGGCCACATCCGGCTATCGGACCATGCACGGACTGAAACCAATCACTCCGTGTGGCGCCTTATGATCGCCGTGTTCCTTCTGATGGCTTTGGCAGCCGTCCTCGCATCGGTGCATTTTCTGATCTGGCCGGGGAAGGGCAGACTGCCCTGGCTTCGCCGCCTGTACTGGCTGGCTTGTGTCTGCCCGTTCTACCTGGGCGGCTACCCGATGTACTGTCTCGCGGCCGATGGCATTGGCGGAGGACTTTTCAGTATGGCCCTCATGGTGTTCCTGCTTGGCATGGCGATGACGCTGCTGGGCGTGATTGCCAAGGTGGTGTATGCCCGGGTGCGCCGCCGCGTGCCGGCATCGTCCCGGGCTGCTCCGCTTCATCGGCCGTGCGGAACGGGGCGCGGCGGATGAGGTCGTGGCGGATTGGGCTGCGGCGAATAGCCGGGAACCTCGATGTACGGTGCGACGATCAGCGGGTACTGTCCCCCGCCGTTGAACTGCTGATCGTACGCAGGCGAAGCCGGCTGTGTGGCCATGAGGCCTCCCGGTGCGACCGGCCCGGTGTGCAATTCCGTCGCATTGCGCTGGCCTTTGCCGATCCCGCGCTGGGTGCTCAGGCTCTGTGACTGACTTCCCCCATCCGAAGCGGCATTCGCTGCAGTCGATGCCAGCGTCGCGAGCAAGATGATCGCCGTGATTCTCAGCATGTGTACTCCACATCGTCTTTTACGTGCCAACCCAACACTACGGCAGGCAGGCCCGAAACTTTAGGGCGGTCGACATTTCGAGGTTCAAGATTGGCGATGGCCCACGGCGTCGTGATATCGCGATGGAGGCCGTGCGAACTTGCAATACCGGGGGCCACCTTCCAATCTAGTCTTGCGCCTGTGCCGTGCCCACCGGGCCGCGCGCATCCAGCCAAATCCAACCTTCCTCGGGGATTGCCGCTATGAAGCTCTACTACCATCACCTGTCTGGCCATTCGCACCGTCCGCGCCTGTTCCTGTCGTTGCTGGGCGTGGAATACGAGGCGATCGAGGTGGATCTGGCCGCCGGTGCGCACAAATCGCCGGAATACCTGAAGTTGAACCGCTTCGGGCAAGTGCCGGTGCTCGTCGACGGCCAGGACGTGATTGCCGATTCGAACGCGATTCTGGTCTACCTTGCCAAGAAGTTCGGCAAGACGGACTGGCTGCCCGAGGCGCCGTTGCCGGCAGCAGCCGTGCAGCGCTGGCTGTCCATCGCCGCCGGGGAGATTGCCTACGGGCCTGCCGCCGCACGGCTGATCACCGTATTCGGCGCGCGCCACAACGCCGAGGAAGTGATCGGTCGGGCGCACACGATACTGAAGCTGATCGAGGCGGAACTCGAAGGCCGCCAGTTCCTGGCGCTGGACCATCCCACCATCGCCGACGTGTCGTTGTATGGATACATTGCGCGTGCGCCCGAAGGAAACGTCGACCTTTCGGCCTATCGCAACGTGAATGCCTGGCTGCAGCGGGTCGAGTCGCTGCCCGGCTTTCTAGCGTTCACGAAGACACCGGCGGGACTTACCGCCAATCAGTGACCCCGCACCAGTAGAGTCCGGCACGACACGCGATGGAGGCAGGCGATGGCAACGGATACCGCGAACGAGAAGGCTTCGCCCTGGCATGCGGGCGAGCTTTCCATGCAACGCAAGCTCGGGGTTGCCGAGCGGATGGCCGATGTCGGGCGGCGCGTGATTCGCGACTACATGCCGGACCAACACCGGCAGTTCTTCGCGGGCCTCCCGTTCCTGGTGCTTGGCGCCGTGGACGAAGCAGGCGACCCCTGGGCCACCGTGATTGCCGGTCGACCGGGCTTCACGCAGTCTCCCGCCAGCAAATCGTTGCATGTCGCTGTGGTGACGGATCCGCGCGATCCCGCCAGTGCCGGGCTGGTCGACGGCGCCGGGGTCGGATTGCTCGGCGTGGAGTTCCAGACGCGCCGCCGCAACCGTATGAACGGCGTGGTGACGAACCGCACTGGCACGGGATTCGACGTGACGGTCGCCCAGAGCTTCGGCAACTGCCCGCAGTACCTTCAACTGCGAGACCCGGACTTCGCACGCGACCCGTCCGAACCGTCGGCGGCGCCTGCGCAGAAGCTGGCAGCCCTCGGACCGCGCGAGCGCGCGCTTATTGGTGCGGCGGACATGTTGTTCGTGGCGTCGTACATCGATGGCGAGGATGGCGCGCCACGCCAGGTCGATGTATCGAGCCGGGGCGGCAAATCCGGCTTCGTGCGCGTGGGCGATGACGGCATGCTCACGGTGCCCGATTTCGCGGGCAATCTCTTCTTCGCCACGCTGGGTAACTTCCTGGTCAATCCCAGGGCGAGCGTGGCCTTTGTCGACTTCGAGACCGGCGACATGCTGCAGTTGAGTGGCACCGCCTCGGTTTCGCTCGACGACCCCGAAATCGGCGCGTTCCAGGGCGCCGAGCGGCTATGGCACTTTATGCCGAGGCAGATCGTGTTCCGCCCCGATGCCTTGCCGCTACGCTGGAAATTCCTGGAGAACGGCTGGTCGCCCAACTCGCTGATGACCGGAAGCTGGGACCAGGTCGCCGAGCGCCTGAAAGCCGCAGCGCTGGCCAATGCATGGCGGCCGTTCCGCGTGGTCGACATCGTCGACGAGTCGTCCACGATCCGCTCGTTCCACCTGCAGCCCGACGACGGTGCCGGACTGCTCCCGCATGTGGCCGGGCAGCACCTGCCGATCCGCGTCAGCCCACCGGCCTGCGGCAAGCCGGTTATTCGCACGTACACGATTTCCGTGGCGCCATCGGACGGCATCTATCGGATCAGCGTGAAGCGCGAGGGGCTGGTCTCCGCACACCTCCACGACACGCTGCAGGTGGGCAGCGTGATCGAGGCGCGTGCGCCGGCCGGGCAGTTCGTGGTGGATGCCGCCGAACGCCGTCCGGCCGTGCTGCTGGCGGCGGGCGTCGGTATCACGCCGCTGCTGGCCATGCTGCGGCACGTGGTCTATGAGGGGCTGCGCAAGCGCAGGGTGCGCGGGACATGGATGTTCCAGTCCGCCAGATCGCTGGGCGAGCGGGCGTTCACCGAGGAAATTCGGCGGCTTGCCGATGCGGGCGAGGGCAAGGTGCACGTGGTGCGGGTGCTGTCGGAGGTTTGCGACGCCGTGGAAGGCCAGGACTACGATTTCGCCGGGCGCATCGACATGGCGCTGCTGCGCCGCACACTACCGTTCGACGACTTCGACTTCTATCTGTGCGGGCCGCCCGGGTTCATGCAGGCCACCTATGACGGGTTGCGCGATCTCAACATTGCCGACGCGCGCATCCATGCCGAGGCATTCGGTCCCGCTGGCCTCACGCGGCGGCAGGAAGCTGCCACGGCAGCGGCAGTCGGGCCGATCCGAACCGCCGCGCAGGTGCCCACGCCGGTAGCCTTCGTCCGTTCCGGCAAGGAAGCGCGCTGGAGCCCCGGCGACGGCACGCTGCTGGAGCTCGCCGAAGCGCGCGGCCTCAGTCCCGAATTCAGTTGCCGTGGCGGCACATGCGGCACCTGCCGCACCAAAATCGTTGAAGGGGCCGTGGCTTATGCAACCGCACCCGCCTTCAGCACGCCCGACGATGAGGCGCTGATCTGCTGCGCCGTGCCCGCCGACCAGGCGTCCGGCGGAGGTCCGCGCCTGCTGCTGGACCTTTGAAGCCGCCGGCCGGCCGCACTGAGGTAAGCTGGTGCCCGCGCCAATACGGCGGGAGACAAACAGTCATGGGCATTCGCGAGATCGAGATCTTTCGTGCGGTGATGACGTCGGGCAGCATGAGCAAGGCCGCCGTCCTGCTTGGCGTCTCCCAGCCGGCCGTCAGCCAGGCCATCCGCAAGCTGGAGGGCGCCGCCGCCGTCAGCCTGTTTTCGCGAACGCGTGGCCGGCTGGAGCCCACCCCCGCCGCCAGCGCGCTGATGAGCGACGTCGACCGCTTCTTTGCCGGCTACGAATACATCGAACATCGCATACGGAGCTTGCGGTCGTATGGGCTCGGACGCCTGACGGTAGCCATCAACCCGGCGTTCGGGCTTGGCTTTATCTCGCGGGCGATCGCCGCCTTCGAGGCGGACAAGCGCGGCGTGCAGGTCTCGCTCCAGGTCATGAACACTCACCAGGTGCACGAAACGGTGTCTGCCGGAAAGGTAGATTTCGGTCTGATGGCCACGGGGCTGTCCATGGCCGGGCTGGAGCATTCCCCGTTCGCGCACTTGCGCGCGGTGGTGGTGATGCGTGACGGCCATCCGCTGGCACGTCGGCGCACGGTGGTCCCGCAAGACCTGGAGCGGCAACCGTTTATCGCGCTGAATTCGGCAGACCCGACGCGCATCTCGCTGGAAACCCGCTTTGGCGAGACCGGTGTCTTCCTAAAGCCGCTGGTGGAGACGCCGAATTCGCACACGGTGTGCGAACTGGCACTGGCTGGCGTGGGCGTCGGGGTGTCGCATCCGTTGGTCGCGGCCGACTACATGGGCCGGGGACTGACCATCCGGCCGCTGTCGGTCGACGTGGTGCTCAACAGCGTCATTGCCTTCCGCGCAGGCTCGCCGCTCTCCGAACACGCCAAAGACGTCATCCGCCAGATGCGCGTGCAACTCGCGCAGGAGTCGTCCGCGTTGGCCGCGAAGATGGCCGCCTGATCCCATAAGCACGGCTTATCGACCACCTCGCCGGGCGATATTGCGTTGCGGCGAAGCGTTTACCAAAATGGCTGGGAGCACCACCCTATAAGCGCAGCCTATGGCCCGACCTGCCAGGCACCGCCGTCACGCCGGCGGCGATCGGGCCGCCGCACGCCAACCCTCCCGAAGTGCCATGAGACGCGATTTGTCCTGTGCCGATACGATTGCCGCGACCGATGCCGACGCCGAAATCGAAGTCGAATCCGAGTGGCGCGGAGGTTCGCATCTGCTACGCGAGGGATCCGTGGCGACCTGTGCATGGGGACGGTGGAGCGACCGGCGCCGCGAGCCGCGCACGCTCACGTCGCCGCTGCTGGACGGCCACTACACGATCGAGATCCTGTTGTCCGATACGGTGGTCGACTATCACATGGGCGGCACGGCCGCCTTCATGCGGGGTGGGCAGTTCGGCGCCGCGCAGGTCACGCCGCCTGGCGTACGGGTGCAGTGCCGATTCGAGAGGCCCATGGAATCGGTGCTTCTCTACGTGCCCGTCGCCACCATGCGTGACACCTTGCATCGATGCGGGCAGCACGTACCTGGCGGATTCACGCTCGAAGATCCGCGCTTTCGTGCCGACCCGATCCTGGGGCGCTTCGTCGGCGCCCTGGCCGAAGCGGCGAGCCTGCAGGATCCGTCGACTGCGCTGTTCATCGACCATGCATGCCGCACCGTGATTGCCTATCTGGTGCGCGCGCAACTGCAATCGGCGCGTGCCGTCGAGCGGCCCGTCGGGCTGCAGGCATGGCGGCTACGCAAGGTGATGGATTTCATCGGTGCCAACGCTACCGAACCGATCTCGCTGCAGGCAATGGCGGAGCACGTCGGGCTCAGCCGCATGCACTTCGCTGCGCAGTTCCTGCTGGCCACCGGCATGACGCCACATACCTATCTCACGGAGGCGCGGCTGGAAATCGCCAGGCGGCTGCTGTCGGAAGGACAGCTTGGGCTGGCGGCCATTGCGGTGCAGGCGGGCTTTCATTCGCAGGCGCATTTCACCAGCGTGTTCCGCAAGTCCACAGGTACCACGCCGGGGCGATGGCGCACACAGGCGATGGACGCCGCAATCGATGGAGGCCGGCAAACGCTGCGCGCCTTGCCCTTTATCTCCGAGTCGGCGCGCCCTGGTGTAGACCAAGTTTGATGACTGGATGTATTTAATGTACTTTTTATTAAAGATATTCAATTGTGTCGACAATCCCCACTTTGGTTGGGGGCGCCGGCGACGCCACACCTGACTAGAATTGCCCCCGGCTCAAAATCCGAACGGAAATTTCGGGCCAATCAAAACTCAAAAATAAGTCGTCAGGGGAATTCAAGATGGGTATGGGTAAATGGATGGCCAGCTGCGCGCTGGCTGCAATGCTTTGCGCTTGCGGTGGTGGCGGAGATGACAGCAACACTGCGCTGAGCGTCAGTTCCACGGGCAGCACGTCGCAAGGTACGACGGTTGGCAACGGCCAGGCTGCGACAATGAGCGTCCAGTCGGGCGACTTCCTCACGCTGCGGACGAGCGCGCCGGTCAAGTGGGCGGTGGCCGTCACCAGCACGCTGACAACGGTGGCCAACCAGACGCTGAACGATACCCTCTGGTCCGGAAACCTGGTCAGCCCGACCGGTGACACGATCCAGCTCACCGCCACGCTGGTGAGCGATCCGAGCAAGGTGTTCAAGCTGAACCTGACGGTGTCGCCGCAGCGCTACACGGCCCCGGCACGGAAGGTCGGCGAAGTGGCCACGTTCACGGAAACGTCGCAGCGCCTGGGCGGCGCCGGCGGTACGCAGCATGTCGCCTACACCACGACGGCTGTCACCAATGGCAACTCCACGGTCAATAGCGTCATCACCGATACCAATACGCCGGACCAGAGCTACACGCAGGATCAGGATGGTAACCGCCTGACGCGTACCTATCTCAGTAACAACAACGTGTGCACGTACACGCCCAAGCGCGATTTCTACAGCTTTCCGATGTATGTCGGGAAGTCGTGGACCGATACTTGGAGCTACAGCTGCGTGCTCGGCTATCGCGAGAAGGCCAGCGTCAAGGCCAATGTTGCAGGCTACGAATCCATCACGGTGGCAGCCGGCACCTACAACGCGCTGCGCATCAACTACGTGATCACGTACACGGAATCCAACGATACCCAGTTGCCGAACGGCAGCCAGGGCACGGCAACGTATTCCGAAACCGTCACGAGCTGGTGGTCCCCGGAACTTGGCCGCACGGTCAAGTGGGTCTCGAACTACGGCTATGCCGCCGGCTTCTCGAACGCTTCGTTCATGAAGGTCTATACGCAGGAACTGCAGAGCGTGAAGTAACGTAGTTTGCGTACGAAGAAAAGGGCCAGCTTCTGCTGGCCCTTTTTTATTGATCCAGCACCAGCGAGAGCAGGGCAAACGCACCCAGCGCCGCGAGGATAAGCGCTACCCAGTAGGCCAAGTTCCACTGCGGCATCAGGCCCTCGCGCCGCAGCGCGCTGACGCGGCGGCGGTGCTGGACCACTGCGGCAATCAGCGCGCCGGTGCCGATCAGCACCATGGCCGTTCCCACGGCTCGAGGCGACCATGTGCCGCCAAGCCGGCCGACGATCGGGCCGCCGCCGTGTTGGCCCTCCAGGTACTGGAAGAACTTCGCCAGCGTAAAGCCGAAGCTGATCATCGACAGCGACGTGCGCAGCCACGCCATCAGCGTGCGCTCCACCGCCAGGAAGCTGCGCTCAAGCGCCAGCGTGGTGCGTTGCCGCGCCAGGAGCGTGTTTTCGTTGGGGTGGGGGGCTTGCTGGTCGGCAGGCTCGCTGCCAGTAGGAATCGTCATCGCGGACATCTCCTGGACGCGGCGCCGCCTCAGTTCACTTGCGGATCGCCGGCAGCCTGCGCGCGCTGCCATTTCACGTATGGAATCACCACCAGCGTGCACACGATGAGGTACAGGGCCAACGTGGGGATGAACTGTTCGTCGGGGAAGTTGGCCGACGCGATGGTGAGGGCGATGGCAGGGTGGCGGGCGGTGGACGACAGCGCTAGCACCGGCGAATGCTCCCGTTCCGGGCCGCCGAGCAGATGCCCGACCACCAGGCCGAGCAGTACGAAGGCAATGATGGCGACCACCACCCAGTGGCCGGTGGCGGCCAGGATCGCCCGCCAGGTGCCGGCCAGGATGACCACGGCGCCGGCGATCAGCAGGCACGTTGCCACCTTGCGCACGGGCTGGGCAAGCCTCCGGGCAAGGCCGGGCAACAGGGTGGAGACGAGCAGGCCGGCCAGCAGCGGCGCCACGATCATGGTCAGCACGATCTTGAGGATCGCCCCGGGCCGCATCGACAGGGACAGGTCGAACACGCTCTCCAGCAGCACGCCCCAGAGCGGCACGGTCACGACGGAACTGAGTCCGAGCACCACCAGCAGTGCCAGCGCATACGGCGCCATGCCACCGGCCTTCGATTGCTTCTTCGGCAGCATCGGCGGAACGGGAGAGATCGACAGCACCGTCAGCACCACGGCAGCGGCGTGAGGCAGGTTCAGGCTTTTTACGCAGACCACGACCACGACCGGAACAATTACCGCCGTGGCCAGCAGCGAGCGGCATAGCAGGCCCGGCCGATGAAATAGATAGGCCAGGTCGGCGCGCGTTGCCTGGAGACCGTAGGAGAACACGGTTCCAAGAATCGCCACGTGGAACGCGAGGAGAACAAGGGCCTTGGCATCCATCGACTTTCCTGGCAGTGAGGCGCCCGGGGCGCGCCGTGCGGTGCGTCGCCCCGGGCTGGCCGATCCCAAGCGGACGCCGCGCCTAGCGGCTGCCGCCTCCGGCCGCGTCCATCATCTTTTCAACCACCTGATCCACGCCGAAACTGGCGGCCTTCTGCCTGGGCGGGAATTCCTTGAATGTCTGCAGGAATTCGGCCACCCCGGCCTGTGCCGGCACCAGGATGAAGACGTGTTCCAGCAGCCAGTCATAGTAGGTATTCGACGTGACGTCGGCCCGCTCGTAAGGGTCGGTGCGCAGGTTGAAGATCTTGGGCACGCGTAGCGTGACCAGCGGTTCCGCCCATATTCGCAACGTTCCGGTCGCGCGCTGCTCCATGAAGACAACCTTCCAGTTGTCGTACCGCAGGCAGGCCAGGTCCCCATCGTCGGTGAAGTACAGGAAGCCCTTCCGGTCGGGCTTGGCGGCTTTGCCTGTGAGGTAGGGCATCAGGCTGAAGCCGTCTAGATGCACCTTGAAGTCCTTGCCGTTCGCCTTGTGTCCCTTTGTCAGCTTCGCTTTCACATCGGGATCGCCGGCGGCATCGACTATCGTGGGCAGCCAGTCCAGGTGGCTGACGATATCGTTGCAGACCGAGCCCGGCTTGATCACGCCCGGCCAGCGCACCATGCAGGGCACGCGGTATGCGCCTTCCCAGTTGGAGTTCTTCTCGCTGCGGAACGGCGTCATGCCGGCATCGGGCCACGAATTCATGTGCGGGCCGTTGTCGGTGCTGTACATGACCATGGTGTTGTCGGCAATGCCGAGGTCATCCAGCAGCTTCAGCATTTCGCCGATGTGCTTGTCGTGCTCGACCATGCAATCGTGGTATTCCGACTGCCAGCGTCCGGCCTGGCCGCGAATGCGGTCCTCGATATGCGTGCGGAAGTGCATGTGCGAGGTGTTGAACCAGACAAAGAAGGGCTTGTCGTCCTTGTGCGCCTTCTCGATGAATTCCTTGGCCGACTTGAGGAATTCGGTATCGACGGTCTTCATCCGGTCTTTGGTCAACGGACCGGTATTGTCGATCTTCTGGCCGCCTTTGCCGTCGGACCAACAATGCAGTACGCCGCGCGGCCCGAAGTTCTTCCTGAAGTTGGGGAAGTCCTTGTCAGTCGGATAGTCGGGCAGTTCCGGTTCCTCTTCGGCGTTGAGGTGGTACAGGTTGCCGAAGAACTCGTCGAACCCATGCATGGTGGGCAGATGCTCGTCGCGGTCGCCGAAATGGTTCTTGCCGAACTGGCCGGTGCTGTAGCCCAGGCCCTTGAGCAGTTCTGGAATATTCGGGTCCTCGGCGCGCATGCCTAGCGGTGCGCCGGGCAGGCCCACCTTGGTCAAACCCGTGCGCAGGCCGCACTGGCCGGTGATGAACGACGCCCGGCCCGCGGTACAGCTCTGTTCGCCGTAGTAGTCGGTGAACAGTATGCCTTCCTCGGCAATCCGGTCGATATTGGGGGTGCGATACCCCATCAGGCCCTTGGTGAAGATACTGAGGTTGGACTGACCGATATCGTCACCCCAGAGGATCAGGAAATTCGGCTTCTTTTTCTCTGCCATGGCATTCTCCTTTGCGTGTCGAAGCCGCCGTTGCCGGCAGCGAATTCTCCCGGCGCCCCGGTACTCACCGTTGTGTCCGGAGTCTATGCATGCATTCGTCAGTCCTGGCCGGCGGGGTCCTCGCGTACCACGCAACGAAAGCCCAGGTGGCAGGTGGATGTGTCGATGGCCTGCGGCATCCTCGCGGCGGGGCGGTAGCGCCGGCAGTAGTTCGGCGCGCACAGGTACGAGCCGCCTTTCATGACCTTGCGGGGAATCTGCACCTGCGGCGCGCATGGATCGAAGCTGGCTTCCGGCGTGCCGCCGCGCGGGTTGTCGAGCGTGCAGCAGGTCTTCACGATCTTGCCGTGGTCCTGGTACCAGTCGCTCGTCCATTCCCACACGTTGCCGGCCATGTCATAGAGGCCGTATCCATTCGGCGCGAACGAGCCCACGGGCGCGGTCCACTCGTAACGGTCTTCCAGCAGGTTCTGCCACGGGAAGTCGCCTTGCCAGGTATTGGCCATGTGCTTGCCACGCGGGGCGAAGGTGTCGCCCCAGACGAATTCGGCGCCATCGAGCCCGCCGCGCGCGGCGATTTCCCATTCGGCTTCGGTCGGCAAGTCCTTGCCGGCCCATTGCGCATAGGCCATGGCATCGGCGTAGGCCACATGCACGACGGGATGGTCCCAGAGGCCCTTCAGCGAACTGGACGGTCCGCGAGGATGGCGCCAGTCGGCGCCCGCCGTGTAGACCCACCAGTTGTAGTGATCGCGCAGATCCACGCGGCCAGGCGGCTTCTGGAACATCACCGACGATGGCGCCAGCATTTCCGGCAGCGCGCCGGGATAGTCCTCGGGGTTGGCGGGACGCTCAGCCAGCGTGATGTAGCCGGTGGCTTCCACGAAGCGGCGGAAGTCGGCATTCGTCACCGTATGCCGGTCGATCCAGAAGGGTCGAACGCTGACCTTGTGCGCGGGGGCTTCTTCGGGATAGTGGCTGTCCGACCCCATCAGGAACATGCCGCCCGGAATCCGGACCATGCGTTTCCGGTCAGCGGGTGCAGCGGGGGTGAGTACTGCGGCATCGTTGGCGCCGCCATCGGGGCGGTCGGCAACTTCCTTGCGCAAGGGTTGGGCCATACGTCATCCAGAGTTGGAAGAGGGGGCTCGTATCGACTGACCGTCACTGTCCAACGCTCCGCACCTGCCGGACCGCTGACCTCAACTATGTTCGGCGGCGGTCGTCAGAAAGCAAAGTGAATTTTTTTGTGCAGATGTTGAGACATTGCGGATTTATCGGCGACGTTGGTTGACGCCAGGGCGCGGCGCTGGTCGGGTTGTGCGACCGGCCTGGCGCGACCTTTATCGATGCCGGCTTCGTGTTTCTCATGCAGCACATGGATACCCGGCGTAAAGCGTTTTATCCCATACTGGCAAAGCATGCAGCTGTGTCTTTCACCCACTCGCAATGCACCGGAGCCAGAAAATGAAGAATCTGATGCGCTTCTTTACGGTCATCCATGGGCTGATGGCAATTCTCTTTACCTGCGCCGCACTGATGCTGATTGCCATTGCAGCCCGCATGGGGTGGGACGTCTTTTCGAGTGAGTGGGACCAGGCCAGCGCGCAATGGATCATCGAGGCATTGGGGCTGCTGGCCGGCGCCGTGGTGGCGTTGCAGATCGCCGAGACCATCGTGGAGGAAGAAGTCATTCGCGAAGCCGACGTGAGCGCGCCGACCCGGGTTCGTCGCTTCGTGTCGCGATTCCTGGTGGTGGTGGTGGTCGCGCTGGCCATCGAAGGGCTCGTGGCGACGTTCAAGGCGCTGCACGACGATCCGACGCAGCTTCACTATGCGGCCGGGCTGATTGCATCGACCGCCTTGCTGCTTGCCTCGTGGGGGCTGTTCGTCTATCTGAACCGGGCAGCGGAGGAACTGGAGCCGGAAGCCATGGAAGAGGCGAAGCGCGAAGACAAGAAGGTGAAATAGCGTCAGCCAGTGCGCTGTAGCCAGGCGGGCGAGGACAGATGTTCGACAAAGTAATCGGACAGCGCGCTAACCTTCGCCGGCCTGGCCCGTGCCGAGGGCGTGACGAAATACAGTCCGCCACGGGTGAGATGCCAGCCCGGCAGGATCGCCTCCAGCCGCCCGTCGGCCAGATACTCGCCCGCCATGAATTCCGGCAATTCGGCAATTGCCTGCCCGGCCAGCAGCATGGGCAGCAGCGCCTCGGAGTTGGTCACGCGCAACGGACCTGCCGGCGATATCGGATGCTCTTCGCCGGCGTCGTTGACGAAGCGCCAGACATCGCTGCGCGCCCGGTAGGCATAGGAAAGGCATGGCCTGCCTGCCAGGTCGCGGGGATACGTCGGGCGGCCATGCTGCTCAAGGTACGCCGGCGACGCCACGACAAGCTGCGAAACCGGGCACAAGCGCCGGGCAATCAACGACGAGTCCGGCAATGCGGCAATCCGCAAGGCGGCATCGAATCCCTGGGCGACGATGTCCACGGTGGCATCGGACAGGTGCAGATCGATCGAGACTTCGGGATAGGCCTGGAAGAAGCCCGGTAGCAGCGGCGCCACCCAGCGCAGGCCGAAGGACATCGGCACCGCCAACCGGACAAGGCCCCGAGGCTGCATCGACATCTCCCTTGCGGCACTTTCGGCCTCTTCGGCCTGCCGGTAGATCTCGCCGGCCTTTTCGGCAATCGTCGTTCCGAATTCGGTCAACGCCAGCTGACGGGACGTGCGGTTGAACAGCCGGGCGCCCAGCCGCTCCTCCAGCCTGGCAACGCCGCGCGACACCGTCGCCACGGATACCCCCATGGCGCGCGCCGCTCCGGCGAACGACCCTTCTTCCGCCACTTTGGCGAACATCGCCAACCCTTCGAAATCCGGAAATCTGATCATTTCATATTTGCAACGATAGTTTGCGATCGATTCTATTTCGAAAAGATCGGGGCGTCGATATTCTTCTTCCATCGCATCCAGCGATTCGCAATCGACGAAACCCAGACAAGGAGTATCACCATGACCCGCAGACTCGAAAACAAGATCGCACTCGTAACCGGCGGCACCAGCGGCATCGGCCTGGCCACGGCCAAGCGCTTTGCCGCGGAAGGCGCCCATGTCTATATCACCGGCCGCCGGCAGGCCGAACTCGACAAGGCTGTCGCCGCCATCGGCAACGTCACCGGTGTTCGTGTGGATTCGTCGAAGCCCGAGGAACTGGACCAGCTCTACAAGCTGATCCGCGCCGAGAAGGGCCGGCTCGACGTGCTGTTTGCCAATGCTGGCGGCGGCTCGATGGTGCCCCTGGGCGATATCACCGAAGCGCACTACCACGACACGTTCGACCGCAACGTCAAGGGCACGCTGTTCACGGTGCAGAAGGCGCTGCCGTTGCTGGCCAAGGGCGCATCGGTGATTCTGGCCGGCTCCACGACGACCATCGAAGGGACGGCCGCATTCAGCGTGTACTCGGCATCGAAGGCAGCCATCCGGGCGTTTGCACGTAGCTGGATTCTCGACCTGAAGGACCGTGGCATCCGCGTCAACACGATCAGCCCGGGCGCCACGCGCACGCCGGGACTGGTCGAACTGGCCGGCCCCGATGCCGCGCAACAGCAGGGGCTGCTGGACTACCTGGCATCGCGCATCCCGATGGGCCGCGTGGGCGAACCCGACGAGATCGCGGGGGCTGCGCTGTTCCTGGCATCGGACGATTCCAGCTTCGTGAATGGTGCCGAACTGTTCGTGGACGGCGGCCAGGCGCAAGTTTAAGTCGAGGCTGGCCACGCGCCTGCCGCCTGCTCTCTGATGGAGGCGGCGCTGACGCTGTGGCCAGTTGTACTGGAACTTATTGAATAAATACTCGAGTCGGAGATAACTCGGAATCAAAGACCGGCAGTCACGCGCCTTCGCTTTTTGAGCCGCCCCATATCGGAGAACTAAAATCCACTGTCCCCTGATCTGCTCATCTTTCATGACGGACGAGTGCGGCGTTCTTGCGATTTCCTATCCCATCCCCTAAACCTGCTAAAGCTCAGAAGAACAAGGGGCAAACATGCGCTCGGGGATCAGGACCTGTCTGGCGACGAATTTGCTCAACGGCTGTATCCAAATACCAATCGGCAAATACTGGTCGTAACGGCCGGCTTCCGCAAAGGAGGCCTAAGTCCACTGTTCCTGCATTACGCTCGGGAGGCGCCATGCCCACGAACAAGCGCATTATTGACCTGTCGGACTACACGTCCGTTCTTCCCTACGCCAGTGAGCTCTTTGGCGTCTACCAGCCGTTGATCGGCTGGAAATCGAAGCGCGTTCTGAAGCGCATGAACAAGGGAATGATCACTGGTCCGTCGTCCCGGCTTGCCGCATTGGCCGGACGCTATCAGGGCATTATCAGCGCGCGTTTCGACGCCTGCACCATCAATCGGGACAATTACCAGCCGGGCGTGGAACGGCGGTTCACCCTGCGCCCGCAAACGGACAGCGTCCTGCTTTCATCGATTTCGAAACTGCTGGGTGAAGCCGAGAAAGTTCCTGATGCCGACGGCTGGCGCAAGCTCATCAACGCGGACAGCCTGAAACGTATCCTGAACGAAGACGTGTTTTCTTTCCATGCCGGCGCGTTCCGCGAGCGATGCATGCAGTACGCACAGCTCCATCGCGGCAGGCAGGACCCCGCGCTGCAATCCGAAGTGGTGGACGTTCTCAAGACAGAATCAGCCATTGCCGGCGCGCTGATCGGCTATGTCGAGCACGCATTGTTCGACAAGCTGG
This sequence comes from Cupriavidus pauculus, assembly GCF_022179805.1. Taxonomy (GTDB): domain Bacteria; phylum Pseudomonadota; class Gammaproteobacteria; order Burkholderiales; family Burkholderiaceae; genus Cupriavidus; species Cupriavidus pauculus_E. The sequence continues at coordinate 104,437 of NZ_BPUO01000014.1, forward strand.
AGGCCTTGTTCTATTTCGCCAGGACACCCAACGAGGACGTGATGGCCGCCGTGAGGGAGGGCGATTACAACGACCCCTATCTCAGCTTCGATCCGAAGAAGGACATCAAGGACGTCAGCCTCTCGCCGGTGGGTGTCGTCCACCTTTATCGTCAGTATTTCTTCGAACTCGATACCTTTCTCGGTACGCCCGTCAGCCACGTCTGGCTAAGCCCGGGTTCGAGCGTGGAGCTGATCGAGGTCAGCACGCGCAAGACCATCACCGAAAAGACCATCGAAACCTCGCTAGAAACCACTACCAAGACCGAACGAAGCACTACCAGCCAGGAAGAAATCAGCGAAGCCGTCAAACAGGACAACAAGGATGACATGAAGCTGGGTTTCAGCACCACGGTCAACCAGTCCTGGGGCACGGGAAATGCCACGGCCACGGGCAGCCTGAACCTCGACAAGACCCAGCAGGTAGCCCGCGAGCAGACGCAGAAGCGCTCGCGCCAGCAGACCGAGAAGCTCTCGACGGAAATTCGCCAGAACTTCAAGACGTCATTCCGGACGGTTACCGAAAATACCGATACGACCAGCAAACGCTACCTGCTCAATAACGCCACCAACGAACTCATCAATTACGAGCTGCGCCGCAAGATGCGTCAGGTCGGCGTGCAGATCCAGGATATTGGCTCGTACCTCTGCTGGGAATCCTTCGTGGACGAACCGGGCATGCAACTCGGGCTGCCGGATCTCGTGCATATCGCGACGCCGGCGGACCTGGTACTGGTGCCGAACCCCAAGCTGATCCCCATGCCGCCGCAGACCATCCAGGTCGGTTTCACTGGTGAAATGGAATGGTTCTTCCCCGAAAACCAGCGACAGTGGAATGGACCGGATGGTTTTCACCGGCTCAATACCATCGGCATACCGTCGATACCGGACGGCTACGAAGTCCAGAACAAGGGTGTCGTCATCGATATTGCGCAGGAGGTCGTTGTCATGGAGGACGACGATTCGGAATTCTTCAAGGGAATCACGGCCAGGGGCAAGCTCACGAACGACGGACTGTACGTGGACGTTGGCCTGGTTCTTGGTGGCGGAGGACTGGCCTGGGACGAGGGACGGATCCGGTTCAAGGTCAGCGGCAGCATCGATTGCAAGCTCAACGATGCGAAGATGAGCGAAATTGCAACCGCGAACGATGCGTTGATTTCCGCAAAACTCGTCGCCGACAACGAAAACCAGCGCAAGCAGGAGGAGGCTTTCCGAAAGACAGCCTCGGATCGAATCGCGCTGGCCAGCAAGATCACCAAACGGAAATTCGAGGATTTGCGTGAAGAAGAGCGGACCATCGTGTACCGCAACCTGATCAAGTCGCTGATGACGGAGCAGCATTACAAGAACCTGCCGGATACACAGACGGGCTTTGAAACGCGCCACGTGCTCTCGGAGCTGATCAACTCGATCTTCGATATCGACAAGATGCTCTATTTTGTCGCGCCAGAATGGTGGAAACCCAGAAAACGCAGCAGGCTGAACATCGGGGATGCTGCCATTGCCGACTCGATCAATGGCTCCCTGGTGAACTGGTCGGACAAGCAGCAGCGCTCGGACAATTACTTCATCACGGAAAAATCGGACCCGGCCCCATTGGGAAGCTCGCTGGGCTGGATGCTGCAACTGGACGGCGACGATCTTCGCAATGCCTTCCTGAATGCCCCCTGGGTAAAGGCCGTGATCCCGATTCGCCCGGGCAAGGAAAAGGCTGCGATCGCCTGGCTGCAGAACGTGAATGTCGAGGGCTCGGACGGGCTGGACGCCATTTACTCCGCGCCTGATGACGAATTGGTGCGGATCAACGTGTACCTGGGGTCCGGCAAGGTGCCGCGCCAGTTCACGGATGCTGAATGGGCTGCGATTTCCGCGGACACCGCGCCCGCTCCGGTCACGATCAGGCAGGCGCTGGAGTTTCTCTGCGCGGAGGTTAGCTACAAGGAAGACGTTTCAAAGACGGTATCCAGATACCCCAAGGAAGAGATCAATGACGACAACAAGGTACTGGCCACACCAATAGAGAAAGTATATGAACACGGCTTCTATCCCTTGAAGGGGGGATTCAAGGCGGTGGTGGAAGATTATTTCGAAACCATCAGCCAATGGATCGAGGTGTTGCCGACCGATCAGGTGGTACCAGTGGAGGTGAAATACGACCCCAAGACCGGCAGGCAGCTATGAGCGGGGAGGAATGGTTCTCGACCGATTCCGGCAAGGGCGTTGGCCGCATTTGCAAGAACGCCTGGGTACAGTCGTTTGTCGATGCCGATGAATACTATGCCGACCTGCGCAAGGAAGTGGAACAGACGGCCACGGGAGACACCATCTGCTGGATTGGCTTTGACGCCGACGGCGATACGCCGATGCCTGTTCAACCGAACAATGAAGAGGAAAAGAGCTGCCCGGCCCGTAAGCCCGGCGACGGGGACAAGACCTGGTTTGATCTGCTGAAAGAGGCGGACAACCGCGGCGTGAATTGCCGCGTACTGCTGAACGTGCATCCGTCACCCAAGCCGGCTGACAGGTACAAACGCGGGTTCGATCTGGTCGCGAAGCTCAATACCTTGAATCATTGCTGCGCGATCAATGACTCCAGGTATCTATACCTGAATGGCACACATCACCAGAAAATGGTGCTCGTCTACAACGCCAGAAAGGGATTGGTAGCGTATTCGGGCACCTGCGACGTGGAGACATCCCGTATTCGCGACAAATGGTGCGAGGTCCAGTGCAAACTCATGGGCGATGCGGCGGCAGAGTTGTATTCCATATTTCACCAGCGATACAGGGAACACACCCAGGTGTTTGCCAGGATTGGCAGTACCAATGCCTACCTGAAGCCGGTGGAACAACTGAAAACGACGGCCCCGCAGAGCGGCAACTTCCTGGTACAGGTGGGCACCACTTACGGCAATCCGCGCCGGAGCAATCCATTCTTTCCATTGCTGCCCCGCTTTTCATGCCCGAACCGGCAGGTTGTGCATGGACCGCATCGCGTGGAGTTATCCAGTGATAGTGTCGATTTGCTGAGTTCGCCGCACGTCTACACCATGATTGGCAACGATTTCTTCGTGGGAAAGGAAGCCGGGGCCAAACAGCTGATCGAGGAAGGGTTGAAGCAGGGCGAGACTTATTCGTTTGCACCCAACGGCCACACCGGCATTTATTACATGGTCAAGCAGGCGCTGGAGACGACGAAGAAGTTCATTTACATGGAAGACCAATACCTTGTGTGCGATAGCCCGATGGGTAACCTGGAATCCATGCTGGCATTGCTGGTCAACAAGGTCAAGCAAGACGCTTTCAAGAAGCTGATCCTGTTTTGCACGCGTGTCGACGACATCAACGACGAGTTCCAGGGGACGGCCTGGCAGCATCGCAGCAATTTCATTTCACAACTGGTGGCAGCCGCCCCCGACAAGGTGGAGGTCTGCCAATACAAGACCAAGGGGGCTGTGGGTTGTGGCGGCAACGACTGGAGCGGCATTTTCTACATCCACTCCAAGACCTGGATCTTCGATGACGAACTGCTGATCACGGGGTCGGCGAATTGCAATCGCCGCGGTTACTCGCATGACAGCGAATGCGATATCGCCATTTATGATCAGAACAAGATGTTCGTAAAGGACTTGCGCAAGCGGATCTGGAAGCGCAGGCTCAACGTCAAGGGATCAGCCGCAGCCCATTGCAGGACCGTGATCTCGACGATTTTCTGTCTGCCTGCAGATATTGGGGCGATCCAGACAGGTTCGGGATGGCCATCGAGAACAGCAAGCAGGTGTCTTTTCGTCCCACGAAATTTTCGGACGTGGATATGGCCACTTTTGCCGCAACGCTCACGAGCGACCCCACGGCGCCGGCGTTCTCGAACGACCCGGGCAACCAGTCGTTCATCAAGTCGCTCATCGGGCGGCTGAAGATGGATGCGTTGTGGAGTCTGGCAGTTGATCCTGATGGCTCTTGAAAGCGTCGCCAGATTTCAAATCATGCCGTGGAAAAGTAGTGGCAGGGCAGGAGCGGCAAGCTCGCAATGGTTGATTGCGAGCCGCCACGCTTCCGCCGTGCCGGAGAAAACCTGATTTCGTCAATAGTTGACCGACCTCACGCAGCGAGCTTTCAGCGGGAGGGCCTTCCCCCCAGGAGGGCATCCATGGGGCTCTGTGTCGCCTGCATGAACCAGGCGACGCCGGCCGGGCAGGCGGTAGTGCTGCCGGAGGCGCCTATCTCGCAAGCCGCGGGCAGATACCACGTTCCCGCAGACACGCCGCCAGACGTGCTGCCGTTGCAGGCGTTCGCTGCGTTGGTCGATCCCGTGCAATCCATGCTCGTGAAGCAGGGTGAGGGGGCACGTCAGTGGCGGGCTGGGCGTCCCTGGCTGCCCCGTCACTCCATCAACCCTGTGCTGAACAGCGCTTCGCCTCGGTCCTGCAGCAGTGCCAGCAAGCGAAGCGCGGCCGGCGACAGGTAGCCGTGCCGCCGATAGGTAACGCCGAGCTTGCGTCGCAGGGTGGCTTCCTTCAGCGGCACTTCGCTCAGCACCTGCGCATGTTCATTGAGCGTGTGCCGCGACAGAAAGCTCAGCAGTTCGGTCTTGGCAATCAGGCGCGGCAACAACGGAATCGAGTTGGCGCCAATCTGCGCGGACGGCTTGGGCAGGCCGTGCGACTGGAAGGCGGCGTCGAGCCACTGGCGGCTCGGAATGGATGTCGATGGCAAGACCCAATGCCATCCCAATAGCGACTTGAGGGTGACGCGTGGCAAGTCGAAGACGGGGTGCCCACGGCTGGCCACCACCACCACGACGTCTTCGACGATGGCATGGCTGACCAGCGCATCGTCCTCTTCGGCCATCATGCCGATCAGCAGGTCCAGCGAGCCTTCCTTGAGGCGCTCGCGCAAAACCAGGCTAGGCGCCACGGTGATGTCGATCGTCGTGGCCGGGGCTTCTCCCAGCAGGAGATTGCACAGTTCGGGAAGCACATGCTCGGCGGCAATCGGCCCGCTACCGATCCGCACATGCCCCGCATTGCCCTTGGCAAAGTCTCCCACCTCGCGCAGCGCCTCGTCGGCGGCGCCCCGCAGCATGCGCGCCCGCGCCAGCAGCACCTCGCCCACTGGCGTGAGTTGGATGCCGCGTCCCTTGCGCTCGAACAGTTCGCTTTCGAAGGCAGCCTCCAGCCGCTGAATCGCCTTGGTCAGCGCCGGCTGCGTGCGCCCGAGCTTTTCGGCCGCCTGCCCGACGTGTCCGAGTTCCGCCACCGCCTCGAAGTATTTCAGGTCTCGGAGCTGGATATCCATTTCATAACTCACAGGAATTGATGGATGAATATTAGCAAATAGACGGAATGACTTGGGGCCGCAAGAATACGTCCACAACGAAAGGAGACACGATGCAGCAATCCCGAATTCTTCTCGCTGCGGCGATCCTGGCGCTGGGCGTCACTGGCGCGCATGCCGATACCTGGCCGTCGCGTCCCGTCCGCCTCGTGGTGCCATTTCCCCCGGGCGGCGGCACCGACGCCGTGGCACGGCTGATCGCCGAGAAGATGTCCACGCAGGCGCACTGGACCGTGGTCGTGGAGAACCGCCCCGGCGCGGGGGGCAACGTCGGCCTGGATGCGGTGGCCAAGGCAGCGCCCGATGGCTACACGATCGGCCTGGGCCAGACGGCCAACCTGGCCATCAATCCTGCGCTGTACGCGAAGATGCCGTTCGATCCGCTCAAGGATTTCGCGCCCATTTCCACCGTGGCGTCGCAGCCCGTGGTGCTGCTGGTCAATGCCACGTCGCCGTACAAGACACTGAAGGATGCAGTGGCGGCGGCAAAGACCAAGCCCGAAGTGCTGCGCATGGGCACGCCAGGCAACGGCACGGTCTCGCATCTGGCTGGCGAACTGCTGGAGCGCCAGGCCGGATTCAAGCTGCTGAACGTGCCCTACAAGGGGGCCAGCCCCGCGATGATGGATCTGCTCGGCAACCAGGTGGAATTCAACTTCGCCAATACCGCGGCCGCCATTCCGCAACTGACGAACGGGAAGGTGCGTGCGCTGGCGGTCAGCTCCGCCCAGCGTGTTCGCAATGCGCCGCAACTCGCCAACGTCCCCACCATCGCCGAATCCGGCTATCCCGGCTTCGAGGCCATCACCTGGACCGGACTGGTCGCCCCGGCAAAGACGCCGGTCGCCATCGTCGAGCGGATCAATGCCGAAGTGCGCAAGGCGCTGGCGACGCCGGAGGTGCAGGACAAGCTTGCCCTGGAAGGCAGCGCCGCGATGGGGAGTACGCCGGCGCAGTTTGCCAACTACCTGCGCACCGAACACCGCAAGTGGGGCACGCTGGTTCGCGACGCCAACATCAAGCTCGACTGAATCTGGATTTACCCATGCATACCATTCTTGTCACCGCTCCCCGGCTGGCACCTGCGGGTGCGAGCCTGCTGGATCGCGCCGGCGCACGCGTCATCTACCTGTCCTCGGCCGACGCCGAACAGGAGGTCGAACGCATCATGGCCACCGAGCCCGTGGATGCGGTGATTTCGCGCACGGTCACGTTGTCCGGGCAGGCGATTGCGTCCTGTCCCACGCTGAAGGTCATCTCTAAACACGGGGTTGGCGTCAGCAATATCGATGTGGAAGTAGCCACCCAACGCGGCATCCCGGTCTATGTGACGCCGGGCGCCAATGCGCAATCAGTGGCGGAGATGGCGCTGGGCCTGATGTTCGCGGCCGCGCGGCGGATCGGCTGGATGGACAGCGAACTGCATGCGGGCCGCTGGTCGCGTGCGCAGGACGGCGTCGAGTTGCAGGGCAAGACCATTGGCCTGATCGGCTTCGGCCAGGTTGGCCAGCGGGTGGCTACGGTCTGCATGGCGCTGGGCATGGATGTCGTGGCCTACGATCCGGCGCTGGCCGGCGGGCGCAGCCCAGTGGAGGGCGCAGCCATCGCGGCGTCGCTGGACGAGTTGCTGCCGCGCGCCGATGTCCTGAGCCTGCACGTTCCGCTCAATCGCCATACGCGCGGCATGCTTGGCGATGCGCAGTTCAGCCTGTTGCCGAAGGGTGCCATCCTGGTCAATACGGCGCGCGGCGAAGTGGTCGACGAGACCGCGCTTGCCGCCGCGCTGCAGGATGGGCGCCTGTTCGCGGCCGGCCTGGACACGATGGCCGTCGAGCCGTTGCCCGCCGACAGCCCGCTGGCCACGTTGAAGAACGTCGTGCTGACACCGCACGTGGGGGGTTCCACGCCCGCCGCGCTGGCCGCAATGGCCACTGGCGCCGCGCGCAATGTGCTCGGCTGGCTGGACGGCCAACCCGTGGATCGCGCCGCCTGCGTCAATGCGCAGGCGCTGTTCTCCTGATTCCCATCATTCCCACCGTTCCCATCATTCATTCCACCGACACCGACATGACCTCATCCGACAACACCTCGCCCGTGCAGTGGCCGGCCGGCTATCGCATCAATCCGCGCGCCGAAGGCCCACACGCTGACATCGTGGCGGCCTTCCGGGAGATTCCCGTCGCAGCTATCGGCGATTCCATGAGCCGCAACATCGGCACGATCGGGCTGCGCCAATACCATCGCCGGCTGGAGGCAGTGCTGTGCGGTCCTGCAGTGACCGTGCGCGTGCGTCCCGGCGACAACCTCATGATCCACAAGGCCCTGATGATGGTGAAGCCAGGCGACGTGCTGGTGATCGATGGCGGTGCCGATGTCACGCAGGCGCTGGTCGGCGGGCTGATGCGAACCACCTGCGTGGCCAAGCAGCTCGGCGGGCTGGTCATCGATGGCGCGGTGCGCGACCTGTGCGAATGGGCGGAGGAGGGCATGCCGATCTTCGCCAAGGGCCATACCCATCGCGGCCCGAGCAAGGATGGTCCTGGCGAAATCAATATTCCAGTGTCGTGCGCAGGCCTGGCCGTCATGCCGGGCGACCTGATCGTGGGCGACGCCGACGGCGTGATTGCCGTGCCGGCGGCCGAAGCCGCATCCGTGCTCGAACGTTGCCGTGCCCATCTGGCCAAGGAAGCCAAGATTCGGGCGGACAACGCCGCCGGCACCTCGGACCCCGAGCGCTTCGACGCCGCGCTGCGGGCCAAGGGCCTGCCGGTTTAGGCGATCCGCCGCATTTTCACCACGCAGCATCACAACACCACAACATGGATCGAAGAGGAGACACACCATGAAAGCAAGACCGAGCATCCATCGCAAGCCAATCGGCGCCCGCCATTTACTGCGCAGCGCGCTGATCGCGCTGCCTGCCATCGCACTGCTGGGCGCCTGCGCCACCACTGACTCGATGCCGACGGCACACGACGCCCGCGTGGTCGAGGTGGCCAGCTCCGACCGCGTGGTCAACGCGCGGTGGCGACCACAGCCGACGGCAGCCGCCTGTTCGTATCGATGCCGCAGGTGGAGGGCCCCGGCGCTCAGGTGGCCGAGTTGAAGTGCGGCAAGTTTGTGCCGTATCCCAACCTGGAGTGGAGCCTCTGGAAGGACGGTGCCGATCCGCGTGCCACGTTGCTGCACGTGAATACGGTGCGTATTGGCCCTGACGGCGACCTGTGGGTGGTCGACGCGGGCGGCTTCCGCGTAGGTGGCAAGGCCGTGCCCGGTGCCGCCAAGATCGTTAGCATCGACCTGAAGACCAACCGGATCCGTCGCACCTACCAGGCGCCGGCATCGGTCATCGGCGAGTACAGCTACTTCAACGATATCCGCTTCAACGGCCGCAAGGCCTACATCAGCGATGCGGCGGCCACGCATCCCGGCATCGTCGTGCTGGATCTCGATTCGGGGGCGATGCACCGCGTGCTCGATAACCACCCCTCCACGATTGCCGCTCACGCGATGATCGCCGACGGCGGACGTGTCATCCGCCTGAAGGACCCGATCCCTGACAGCGCAGGCAAGCCGACCTACAGCAAGTACGTCAACATCGACCAGATCGAGGTGAGCCCCGATGGAAAATGGCTGTACTTCCAGCCCATCGGCGGCCCGCTTGCGCGCGTGCCGACCGCACTGATCAACGACCCGGGCGTGCCGGCGGACAAGTTGTCGGCAGCGGTCGAAAAGGTCGTGGATACCTGGATGGCGGCCGGCAGCGCCATCGACGCCGAAGGGAACATCTATATGTCGAAGGTCACCAACCGGAGCGTCATGCGTGTGTAATCCGACGGCAAGGTGTCGACGCTGGTTTCCGATCCGCGCCTGACCTGGATTGACGCGATGTGGGTGGCAAACGACGGCAACCTGTACATGCCTGCCGCGCAGCTCGACCGTACGTCCACCAACCTGGCTGGTGCTCCCGCACAGATCGAGTACCCGGTGAAGATCTACAAGATGCAGGTCCAGGCACAGCCGTCGGCAATCGACCATCGGTAAAGCCATCACGGCCCGGTTCGTAGCCAGGGTCGTTTCGTAGTCTGGCAACTCCGCCGCACCGTTATGTAGGTTAATATATAACGGTGCGCGCCTCGACGCGCGTCCAAAAACACGCCCGTCCGATCGAGTTCCAAGCTGCCAGACGCCATGCAACGACCGCCGTTTGCCCTCGCGCGCACCAGCGTACAAGGTGTTGCGCGCAGCCTCGATGCCGCTGGCTGCTGTACGCCTGCACCCGCGCCGCGCGCCGCCATCGGCCGCCGCGTAGGTCTGGCCGACCTCGATCCCCATTTTCACTGCTCGATCATTGGCACCTGCCTGTCGACGGGTGAATTGCGCAAGATCGTCCAGGGTGTCGCGCCTCTGGCGAAGGATGCCGACGACATCGAGGTCCATCACGAGGCGGTCAGCCTTGCGCAGCGGGGCGGACTGGCGGCCCGCGCCATTCAGAAAGCGCTGGAGCAGCGCCACAGCACCGCGATCCGGCAGTTTGCAGCGGCGACGGATGCCGAAGCGGTGTTGGCCGCCTGGAACCACGCGCTGGCCAGTGGCGATGTGCCAGGGGCCTATTGGGCCGCCATGACCCATCCGGCAACCTCGCCGGATGTCCGAAGAAAGGCGTTCGGCGATGTTCATATGCTGTCGCATCTGGTCGGCGCCGCCAATCGGGCCGACATCCGCCGCTTGGTTGCCCTGGAGGCCGAGAATCAGGCGCTGAAGGAGCAGGTAGCCGGGCAGCAGCAACGCATTCAGGGCATGGCCAGCGAGCAGGCCGAAGCGTTGCGGCAGGCCGAGGATGAACTGGCGATGCTCCGTGGCCGGCAAAACGCTGCCGCGCCGGTGCCTGTCATCGATATGGTTGATCGGCAGCCACTGATCACTGCGCAATTGCAGCGGATTGCCACAGCCGAAGCGCGCGAGGCGCATGCGAACGAATCCATGCGAGCGATGCAGACGGAACTCGACAGCCTGCGCCAGCAACTGGAGTCCAGCCGTGCGGAAGCACTCGCGATGGAGGCGCTGGTCGCCGGATTTCATGCCTCCGGCGAGGCTCGCGGCAATGAGGGGCTTGCGCTGGCCAACAAGCAGATTGTCTACGTGGGTGGCCGGCCTGGCACGACTTCCACTATCCGGGCACTGGTCGAGCGTGCCGGGGGCGGCTTCCAGGATCACGACGGCGGGCTCGAAGACCGCAAGGGACGCCTGCCTGCCATGATCGCGTCGGCGGACATGGTGGTCTTTCCGGTCGATTGCGTCGATCACGACTCGGTCAGCATGCTCAAGCGTGTCTGCCAGCATCAAGGCATTCGCTACTACCCGCTGCGCAGTGCGAGTGTCGCCAGCTTCCTGGAATTGATGGAACGCCTTGCCTGAGTCAGCGGTAATCCATCGCTGCCGCGCCGGCGCTTGGCGCCTTGATAAGCGGCGCCGATCAGGAAATCAAATCAAACGATTGGTCATGCCCTTGGGGTGTGTCCCAAGATGGTCACGTGCAGTTTCGGACTGTACCTCCCGCCCCGCGAAGAGCGTGGCATCGATCATCAGGACCCCAGCAAGGATACGAGAATGGCCAAGATTGTTTGTGTTCTCTACGATGACCCCGTCAAGGGCTATCCCAAGAGCTATGCGCGTGATGACCTGCCGCAGCTTGAGCGTTACCCCGACGGGCAGACGCTGCCGACGCCGCGCGCCATCGACTTCACGCCGGGCACGTTGCTGGGTAGCGTCTCCGGCGAGCTTGGCCTGCGCAAGTATCTGGAAGCCAATGGCCATGAACTAGTGGTGACATCCAGCAAGGATGGCGCCGGTAGCGTCCTGGACCGTGAGCTTCATGACGCCGAGATCGTGATCTCCCAGCCGTTCTGGCCGGCTTACATGACGGCCGAACGCATTGCCCGGGCGCCGAAGTTGAAGATGATCGTGACGGCGGGCATCGGCTCTGATCACACCGATCTGCAGGCAGCGATGGATCGTGGCATCACCGTCGCCGAGGTGACCTACTGCAACAGCAACAGCGTCGCGGAACACGTGGTGATGATGACGCTGGGACTGGTCCGCAACTACATTCCGTCGTACAACTGGGTGACCAAGGGCGGCTGGAATATCGCTGATTGCGTCGCGCGGTCCTACGACGTCGAAGGCATGCATGTCGGCACGGTGGCCGCCGGGCGGATTGGCCTGCGCGTGCTGCGCCTGCTCAAGCCGTTCGACATGAAGCTGCACTACATGGACCGCCACCGCCTGCCGGAAGCTGTGGAGCGGGAACTGAACCTCACGCACCACACCAACCTCGAAAGCCTGACCCGCGTGTGCGATGTGGTGACGCTGAATTGTCCGCTGCACCCCGAAACCGAGCACATGATCAACGCCGATTCGCTGAAGAAGTTCAAGCGCGGCGCCTACCTGATCAACACCGCTCGTGGCAAGCTCTGCGACACCAATGCCGTCGTGGCGGCGCTGGAAAGCGGGCAGCTTGCAGGCTACGCCGGCGACGTATGGTTTCCGCAGCCCGCGCCGGCCGATCACCCGTGGCGCTCGATGCCGCACCATGGCATGACGCCGCATATCTCCGGTACCAGCCTTTCGGCGCAGGCTCGCTATGCGGCGGGTACGCGAGAAATCCTGGAGTGCTATTTCGAGGGTCGGCCCATTCGCAATGAGTACCTGATCGTGCAGGGCGGCAGCCTGGCGGGTGTGGGCGCGCATTCGTATAGCGCGGGCAATGCCACGAAGGGGTCGGAAGAGGCCGCCCGGTTCCGGCAGAAGTAGGAGCGCAGGCCAGACCATCGGACCTGGCGCCCGGCAACGCAATGATGCTGCCGGGCGCCAAGGTTTCAATTCGCAAGCAGGGCGTCGATGCGCCCCTGCATATCGAGCTCCCGGAAGCCGCGTAGGGCAGCGCTCATGATCGGGCCAACCGGTTGTTGATCCCGATAGACGAGCCCGATCTGCCGCTCCAGTCGTGGAATCATGGGGATGGAATGCAGCCGCTCGGAAGTTTCCGTCAGGCACAGAACGCTGTGCGGCAGGATGCTGAAAAGCCTGGTGCGCTTGACGTGGGCGTATAGCGCCGTCATGGAATCCGTTTCCACGGCCGGGGCGGCGAGTTTGCCGGCTGCGGCGAAAGCAGCGTCGATGCCGCGCCGGCATTGCAGGTTGGCGCTGAACAGGCAGAGCGGCAGGGTTGCCGCGTGTTCCCACGAGGCGGTCTCCGCGCCCTCGAACATTTCGGCATCGGCGGCCACCAGGACGTAGCGCTCGCAAAAGATCGGCAAGGTACGGAAACTGCCGAGTCGTTCGTCGTCGAGATAGCTCACGCCGATGTCCAGTTCGAAATCGCCGAGCTTGCGCAGGATCTCGGTGGCGGAAAGCGTGTAGACCTGGTGCCGCATGCGTGGGTAGCGCTCCAGGCAATATTGCGTCAGCGTCGGCACGAGCGGCAGGGACGCCGGTATCACGCCCATGCGCAGCACGCCGGCTGGGTCTTCACGGCCCGCCCGCGCGTCCTGGCGCAGATGTTCGCAGTCGGCCAGCACGCGCCGCGCCCAGGCCAGCACGCGCTCGCCGTCTTCGGTAAAGCCTTCGAAGCGGCGTCCCCGCTGGATGATCACCACGCCCAACTCTTCCTCGATGCCCCGGATGGCCCCGGACAGGGCAGGCTGGGACACATTGCAAACCGCCGCCGCCCGCCCGAAGTGACGTTCCTTCGCGAGCGCCACCACGTAGCTCAGTTGCCGGATGAACATTTGCGTCTCCTTGGCTGGCTGCTGGCCGCAAGGTCGTTCGCGGACGCAGCTCCGTTATATTTTGCCAAATATATCGTATATCTGAGCCGGAAGGGATCGCCGTGCACCCGGTTGCACAGGTTACGACGGCACGGAAATGTTCTGATATATTACATACCAGTCGGGCGCCATGCTGATTGGCGTGGCTCGCCGGTATGCGATACAGGGACCGTCGCCGGTTGAAATCGAGGACAGCCGAATATGACAACAACGATCATCTACACCCACGCCGCGTGTCTGGAGCACCGCCCCGGTCCGCACCATCCCGAGTCGCCCGAGCGCCTGAAAGCCGTGGTGCAGGCGCTGCGAACACCGGATTTTGCGTCGCTGGCATGGCGCGACGCGCCGATGGGCACCGTCGAGCAGTTGCGACTGATCCACGATGCGGACTATATCGACGAGATCGAGCAGAGCATTCCCACCCACGGATACGTGCCACTCGACGCGGGCGATACCATCATGTCGCCGGGTTCATGGGAAGCCGTCATGCGCTGCGTCGGCGCGGCCTGCGCGGGTGTCGACGCCGTGATGGACGGCCAGGCCCGCAACGTGTTCTGCGCGACGCGGCCGTGCGGCCATCACGCCGAACCCGGGAAGGCGATGGGCTTTTGCATTTTCAACCAGGCGGCAATCGCGGCAGCCTACGCCTACGAGGTGCATAAACTCGAACGCGTCGCCGTGGTCGATTTCGATGTGCATCACGGTAATGGCACCCAGGACGCATTCTTCAACCGTCCGGAGCTGTTCTACGCGTCCAGCCACCAGTCGCCGTTCTATCCCGGCACCGGTGCGCGGTCCGAAACCGGGGTGAACCACAATATCGTCAACGTTCCATTGCCGCGCGGTTGCGATTCGACGCAATTCCGTGAGGCTATTTCCGCCCATGTACTGCCTGCGCTCACGGCGTTCGCCCCTGAGCTTCTCATTTTGTCCACTGGATTCGACGCACACCGCCTGGATCCCCTTGCAGGCATGAACCTGGAGGACGACGACTTCCATTGGGTCACCAGGGAATTGATGCAGATTGCCGACAAGACGTGCGACGGCCGCATCGTGTCGATTCTGGAAGGGGGGTACAGCCTGGATGCGTTGGCCACGAGTACGGTGGCGCATGTCGGCGCGCTAATGCAAGCCGAAGCCGCGTAGCGCTTTAATGCGTCGCCGGACCGGCTGCCTTCAGCGGATGGATATCGATGCGCACCTCAGGGCCATGGCACCGGGTGTAATGCTCGCAGCCCGAACAGGACGGCTCGGGGCATGGATGAATATCGAGCCGCTCGCAGACACGATGATAGAAGAATTTCTTCCATTTCATGTCTGTGATATTCGCGTCGAAGACCGGGCGGAAGTTCTCTACGAGTAGCGCAGAGACGTCTTCACGGCCCGACAGGGCCATGTCCTGCCACAGATGTGTGCTGCCGAAGCAGCCGCAGGCCAGGGCATGCGCTGCCCATCGCACCGCCAGCGCGTCGGCGCCCGGCGTCTGCCCGTCAACCAGCATGTCCACAAGGTCGCCAAACTCGCACGGCATCTCCATCGCCTCGACCGGTTCGGCGTCGGGTGCCCATCCGCTGCGCGCCGCACCAGGAAAATAATGGTCCAGCATGGCCCGGAATTCGGCGCCCGGCAGCCCAAGCCACTGCGCAAACCGGGGCAGGCGGCCGCTGGCAGCACTCTCGAGCACGCCAGACAGCGCACGCGAGACGCTGTCGCCGGGGTGCGACGCAAAGGCATCAAGAAGGAGCAGCGATCGGTTCATGCACCGAAATATATGCTCGTATATAGCGGTGGTCAAATACCCGGCATTCACGGTTGTCCCGCTGCGCGGGTTCAGTCCCTGCAGTAGCCTTCGCCCGCGCGGACCGTCAGGCAGTTCTTCTTGTCGGCGAGCCATTTCATGCCGGTCTCGGCGCCATTGGTGGCGCGGATGGTTTCCCTGGTGCCGTCGCGCTCGAATTCGATGTCGCCGTCGGCATACCGGCCCTCGAACTTGCGCGGACCGTCGAGATTCTGCACGGTGACGTCGTATTTGCCGTGGCCGCCGGCCAGTTCAAGGAACGTGCCTTCGGGCCCCGTCCATTTGCCGAGCCATGCGTCAGTGCGCGGTGCGCTGGCTGACATCGGTGTGTTTTCCGCATTCTTCTGAGAGGATGAATTGCGGTCCGAGCAGCCTGCCACGGCCACGATGGTAGTTAGTAATACGGCGAGGGGGAGGCGGAATGTCTTCATCGGTCGATTGACATGGGCGGGCATCGGCGGATTCTCGCACGGCGATTTGGAACGCCACGCCGAAGAGGACGAACCGCCCGTTTTTTTTCCCTTTATGACTTGCAGGCCAGTTGACCGGTACTGTATATTTATACAGTACTCGCCGCACCCCGGAAAACTTGGCTACTGAAGCCTCCGTGCGGCGCCCGCGCTTTGTCTCCCTATCTCGAAAGGCAACCATGTTCGTGGACCGCACCGAAATCATCAATGCCGCCAAGGCACTCCGCGCCAGCCAGGAAGAATCCAGGTACAGCAAGATCGTCGTGCTGGCGAACAAGCAGCTCAAGGCCATGCAGACGGCCATCCAGAAGGGCAAGGAAGAATTCGAGACCAGCCTGGTACTCGATATCACCGAAGAGAATCCGCAAGCAGCGCTGGAACCGCGGGCGCGCCGGCTGGCCGACGACCTTCGAGCGCAGGGCTATACCGCAACGGTGACGACGTTTGCCGAGGCCAGCACTGATCGCAAGAACTGGACGCCGAATATCACGGTCGTCATCGGTCTGGGCGATATGGTTGCGGAGGGCGAGAGCGAAATCGCGGAAAACATGGTGGCTGAGGAGACGAAAGTCGCGGTGGCCGACGAGGCTATCCCTGAAATGGCGTAAGGGCAGAGCAGGGCAGGCAGATAGTTCGGAACAGAGCCCGGCATCACGGGCTCTGTGTTCCGCTTTGGGATTCATGAAGTACGCCAGCGTCGATTCGGTTGGCACGAACAGCAGTTGCATCAACCGGCTCGTGGCGTCGTCGACGTAGACCAGCAGCGTGCAGGCCGGCGCCCGGTCCTCAAACCAGGCGTGGTCGCTGCCATCAATCTGCACCAGTTCGCCCAGGCAGGCCCGGCGGTTGCGCGGCTGATGCACCTTGGGCGGACGCAGCTTGCGGGGCACCAAGAAGCCGGCGTCGATCATGATACGGCGTACGCAAGACGGCGACATCTCGATGCCATGGCGCTCGCGCAGCTTCTCGGCCGCCAGCGTCGGCCCGAAATCGGCGTAGCTATCGCGGATCAGGCCACGGACACGGGACTCCAGGCCGGGAGGCAATTGGCGGTTGCTGGAACGCCCGCGCTTGCGCGATACCAGTCCACCGGGGCCGTCCTCCAAAAGCCGCAGGACCAGGCGCCTGACATGCCGGGTACTGATGCCCAGACGCTCGGCAGCTCGCCAGCGCGCCAGATGGCCGTCGGCCACAGCCTGGATCACCTTCATGCGGTCCAACTCACGCATGCTCATGGTCACCAATCCCTGTCCGTGCATCGCTGCCTCCCGTAGCGGCCGGTGAATCTCGGAGCCTACGGGACAACAAAGGTGACATCTCTAATCACCGCAAAGGTGACATTACTAAAAACGGCCAACAACTCATCGGATGGATAATATATATTATGTTAAATAAAAAATGCATCCATTTATCCCCCCAACTCACGATGCCAATCTCCCCAAACCGTGCAAATCCCAAAACCCTGCATCTCAACCTCTGCCACCCTGAACCACCTTAAAACCCCGCACGTAAATCTCCATGCATGCAGCCCTCAACGGCACCGACATCTTTTTCGACATCGACGGCGAGGGATTTCGTCCTGCGCGGGAAGAATTGGTGGAAAAGCCGGTCCTCGTGGCCATCCATGGCGGTCTGGGATTTGATCATGGCTATCTGAAGCCTGGTCTTTCCGCGCTTCGCGATCAGGCGCAACTGCTTTATGTCGATCTGCGTGGTCAGGGGCGTTCCGGGCGGCCGGCGCTCGAAACCTGCTCACTGGAGCAGATGGCCGATGACGTGGCGGCGCTCTGTGTGCATCTGGGGATGCGGCGGGTGCATGTATTTGGCCACTCGGCCGGCGGGTTCGTGGCGATGCATCTGGCGTTGCGGCATCCAGCGCTGGTGCGTGGGCTGGTGTTGTGCAGCAGCTCGCCGACCGTGCAGCCGATCGTGGACGATGGCGGCGAGCCGGCGCCATCGCTGGCGTCGCGCGCTGGCCCGGAGACTCTGCCCGTGGCGGCGCGGGTGTTTGGCGGCGATATCAGCGCGGAAAGCGTCGAGGCGTTTTTTCGGCAAGTGGGTCCGTATTACGCGGCGCCAGACCATATGGATGTGCCGCCGCGCCTCACGGCCCTGAGCATTGCGTCGGTCGACATGATGCGGCACTTCATGACGGTAGTGGCGCCCGCTTATGACTTGCGGCCGCGTCTGGGCGAGATCGACGTGCCTACCCTGGTGCTGGTTGGCAGGCACGACTGGGTATGTCCGCCGCGTGCCAGCCGGGCCATCGCGCGTGGCGTGGCGGGCGCGGTGCTGGTGGAGTTTGACGAGGCCGGCCATTTTCCGTTTTCGGAGACGCCCGATCAGTTTGTTAGC
Source organism: Cupriavidus pauculus (assembly GCF_022179805.1). GTDB lineage: Bacteria > Pseudomonadota > Gammaproteobacteria > Burkholderiales > Burkholderiaceae > Cupriavidus > Cupriavidus pauculus_E. Next base: position 122,267 of record NZ_BPUO01000014.1, read on the forward strand.
GTGATGGCTAACTATTTCATCGACGCCGCTGACGATTGAGCCGCCCCGCTCTCGGCGGCTAACCGCCTTGTCCCGCGTGTTTTTCAAGTAGCGTCACCAGCGCGACCATGGCTTGATTGATCGGCGTGGCGATGCCGTGTGACAGGCCGCGCCGGACGATGGTGCCGTTGAGCGATGCGATTTCGGTGGGTCGCTTGCGCGAAAGATCCTGCGCCATCGAGGAACACTGGCCCGCCGGAATGGTCTGGCGGATGCGCTCGATCTGGCGGTCTGTGTCCAGGTCCATGCCGACACCCTCGGCGTGGGCCACGGCCAGGCATTCCGCAACCAGGTTGCGCATCGTGTCGTCCGCCGCGGCTTCTGCGCGAATGTCGCCATAGGGCAGACGGACGATTGCCGATAGCGCGTTGTAGGCGCAGTTCAGCACCAGCTTGTCCCATAGCGGCACCATCACGTCCGCCGAGACGGTCGTTGGCACGCCGGCCTCGCAGAACAGTCGCGCAATGCCTGCACTGCCCCGCGACATACCGATAATCAGTTCGCCACGACCGTGGTGCTTCAGGTGTCCCGCGCCGGCCATTTCGCAGGCTACGTAGACGGCGGCCGGAATAACTTCGCATGGCAACGCTTCCTGCAGCAATGGCACGTTGTCGATGCCGTTCTGCAGCGATATCACCACCGCACCGGGTTTCAGGAACGGACGCATCTCGTTGGCTGCGCTCAGGGTGTCGGTCGACTTCACGCAGAGCAGCACGATATCTGCGTCTTTGGCCGCCTGCGCGCTCGTACTGGCGCCGATGGCGATGTGCTGGTCGAATGCCGCCGACTCGAAACGCAGGCCGCTCCGCTGGATGGCATCAACGTGGGCGGGCCGGCCCACCAGCACGGTCTCGAAACCGGCCTTGGCCACCATGGCGCCATAGAAACAGCCGACGGCGCCTGCGCCGATAACAGTGATTTTCATCCGCCCTCCGTTGCAAGGATCGACACATGCCGCGCGTACGTGGCGTGTCAAGGAACGGCCCGCCCCAGCGCATAGTTGACGAAGCAACAGCGGGCGCAGTGCGTATGCGCAAAGCGTGGTGCGCAACCGCGCCCGTTAATCGTGATCAGGCACCAGCAGCAGCTTGCCCGTGGTAGCCCGACTCTCCATATCGGCATGCGCACGCGCGGCGTCCTTGAGCGGATATCGGCCGCCGATGTTGGGCTGAAGCCTGCCGTCCAGGATCCACTGGAACAACTGCGCAGCACGTGCCTGCAGGCGTTCGGGCGTGCGGACATGGTGGGCATAGACGGCGTAGCCGATCTTGACGCTCTTTGGCAGCGACATGATGTCGAGCAGCCCTGGCCCGCCGAGAACCGGGCCGTACCAGCACAGCGTGCCGGCTACCTTCAAGGCATCGAGTGAACCCTGGAACGTTGCAGGCCCGGAGCCGTCGAAGACCACATCCACGCCTTCGCCGCCAGACAACTGGATCGCCTCGGCGGCGAATTGGCTAGTCTTGTCGACGATGACATGATCGGCACCGGCCGCCCGAGCGATGCCGGTCTTGCTATCGGACGACACGCGGCCGATCACCCGGCCACCCCGTAGCTTGATGATCTGCGTGAGCAGCAGCCCAACTCCGCCCGCCGCGGCGTGGACCAGGGCGATGTCGCCGGGCCTTACCGGATAGAACTCGGTGGCAAAGTGGCTGGCCGTGAGTCCGGCCATCATGATCGATGCTGCTGTCTCGTCGTCGACGCCGTCAGGCACGGGCACCAGCGCGGCAGCCGGCACCGTCACCATTTCTGCGTAGCTGCCGGGCGCGTAGGCCCAGGCCACGCGCTGGTCCGGCGCCAGGTTGTGCACGCCCTCGCCCACCGCCACCACACGTCCGGCACCTTCCACGCCGATGACCTTCGGATACGGCAGTTCGGTCCAGAAATGGCCCTGCCGGACGCCCATGTCCATGAAATTCACGCCGGCGGCAGCCACCTTGACCAGGACTTCGCCCGGCCCCGGCGTCGGCGTGGGCCGCTCGACATACTGCATCACGTCCGGCCCGCCGCCGGTTTCGATCATCACCGCTTTCATGAGTCGCCTCAGTACCGTTAGTACGGATCAGTTATGGAACATTCGTTCCAGAATGGTCAAAAAAATCAGGTCAGCGCTCGCATGGCCAGCTGACCCAGCGCACGCAACTCGGTATCGCCCGAACCGCCACGCGCGGCGAGTCGTAGCGCCGAGATGCTGGCCCACAGGAATGCCGCCATATGGCGTGGTTCGGCATTGGCCACCATGTCGCCATCCTGCTGCGCCGTGCGGATGGTGTCGATCAGCGCCGCCGACAGCAACTTGCCCGATGCGTCCCGAATGGCGTTGACCTGTTCGTCCTTGTCGCCGAACTCGCTGATGGAGCCCACGCCCAGGCATGGCTGGTGGGCGTTGCGCACCACGCGATCCATCATCTTGCGAATGCCGTCGATGGCCGTCGGGCCGCTGCGCAGCGCGGCGATGTGGGCCTGCGTTTCCGTTTCGGCATAGCGCTGCAGCGCGGCGCAGTACAGCTGCCACTTGTCCTCGAAGGTGTCATAGAGACTCTGCCGGCCGATTTTCATCGCGCTGGTGAGCATGGTGGCGGACGTGCCCGCGAAACCGTGTTCGCAGAACACGTGGATTGCCGCGTCGAGCGCTTCGCCCTTGTCGAATTCTTTAGGTCTGGCCATGGCTTGCACTGTAGCCATATTGGAACGATTGGTCAAGAATTCGATGAGCCAGATCCGAAGACGCTTACTTTTGTGCCGAAGGCCGTGTATAAGTGCGAGAGACTTGATCCGAAATCAACAATGAAAACGACCATCGACGAACTGCTGGCCTTTGCGGCCGTGGTCGACACGGGATCCATCACGGCGGCCGCGGAGCAACTGGAACTGACCGTTTCGGCCACCAGCCGCACGCTGAGCCGACTGGAAGAGAAGCTGCAGACCACGCTGCTGCGCCGGACCACGCGCCGGCTGGAACTGACCGAGGAAGGTGCGGCATTCCTGCAGCACGCGCGGGCCATCCTGGCCATGGTCGACGATGCCGAGGAGCAGATGGCGGCGCGGCGCATGCGTCCGGTGGGCCGTCTGCGGGTGGATGCCGCCACGCCGTTCATGCTGCATGTGATCGTGCCGCTGGTGGAGGGCTTTCGGGAACGCTACCCGGACGTGGAGCTGGAGCTGAACTCCAACGAGGGCATCATCGACCTGATCGAAAAGCGCACCGATGTGGCCTTCCGTATCGGCACGTTGAAGGATTCCACCTTGCATGCCCGCCCGATCGGCACGAGCCGGATCCGAGTGATGGCCAGCCCCGACTACCTGAAGCGCCATGGCACGCCGACCAAGGTGGAGCAGTTGCCGGGGCATTCGCTGCTGGGTTTCACCCAGCCCGATTCGCTCAATGACTGGCCGCTGCGCGATGCCGGCGGCGGCATTGTCCATATCAAGCCGACCATTGCGTCATCGAGCGGCGAGACCTTGCGGAGCCTGGCGCTGGCCGGCCAGGGCATCGTCTGCCTGTCCGATTTCATGAGCCGGGCCGATCGTCGCGATGGCCGGCTGGTGCAGTTATTTGCGCGCCAGACGCTCGACGTGCGCCAGTCGATCAACGCGGTCTACTACCGCAATACCGCCCTCGCCTCGCGCATTACCTGCTTTGTCGACTACGTGGTTAGCGTGCTGGGCAGCAAGCCGTTCGAGGAATAAGGCCCGAGGGTCCTTATTCCGGATGGTGCTGGCGATCTTCCTCGCGCCATTTCCGCCGTTGCCGGCGCAGACGCTTGAGCACCGGCAACCCGAACTGCCACGCACGACGCGGGTCTGCATCCACCAGCAGGCTGAGCGCCCGCGCGTAGTCGCGCACTAGTCCGGGTGTCCAAGCCATGGTCTTGGCGCGCTTGCGGATCTGCGCGGCCATCCATAGTTCGGGGGTCAGCATGACCTTCAGCAGCATGGTCCAGCCATGCCGGCTGTCGCGCCGGCGCATCAACGCGCCCTCCACCGCGGCCTCCAGACCGCGCGCCACGCTGACGGCGCAGTTGCGGTACGTCAGGTTATAGGTGGTGTCGGCGCGCCATGCATGCCAGAAGCGTTCAAGGCGATCCGGATCGTAGTTGCGCAGATGCACGCGCGCCGTGGACTCGCCCCGGCGCGCGCTTTCCGCTGCGTAGTCCGGCTCGAACATGCCCTGTACATCGTTGTCGATGGATGCACGCAGCGCCTGCGCGACGCTGTCTGGCGTACGGCTCAGCGGCGTCGCGGGATCGAAACTGATATAGATGCCTTCGGGCGATTCCAGTGCCGCATGCCCGGTCCAGACGGCGCCGTTGGCATCCACGGCAGCAATGTAGCGGTCGATGAGGGGCCGGCGCCGCATGGGATCGCGTACGGAGCCCGAGGGCGTCCAGACGTGCACGGTCAGCGCCGGCGTGCCGTTGGGCTCCTGTGGCGGCAGGGGCACGGGCTGCGGAAAAAGCAGCGTCTTGGTGACCTTGTGGATGGCGGCGAATTCGGTGCCGGCCCACAGCGGCGGCCCTTCGTGACGATGATGCGCCGATGCCGAGTGGCCACGCCGGCGCGGCCCATGCATCAGGCTTTCGATGGTGGCCGTGGCCGGCACGCGCACCGCGCGGTGGGCCAGCAGCACCATGCTCCAGCCGCCAAACAGCAGCCATAGCGACAGCGCAAACGGCACGGTGCCCTGGTAATGCGAGGGATAAGGTTGGTAGAAAACGATGGCGATGACGATTTCCAGCACGCCGGTGCCCACCGCCCAGCGCCAGCGCGGAAACCGCACCAGGCTGGCCGACACGCATTGCAGCAGCCCGTCCACCAGGAACATCGTGCCGAAGATCATCGACAGCCAGAATTCGCCGTGGTGATGGCCCGCCAGCACCAGCGACGCTGCCAGGATCAAGGCCAGTGCCTTGAACACCCGCAGGCTGCGCATGCCGCCTGCGCCCACAAAGGCCACCACCAGGGTGCCGGCGCCGGCCGCCAGCAGCAGGATGGCGAACAGTTCCAGCGGAAAGTACACCGCGCCGTCCAGCCCATCGACCAGCAGCACCACGCCCGCCACCAGAAAGCCGATACCGAGCCAGAACATGCCCCGGGCGCGCTGGCGCAGATAGTCGAATCCCAGCAGGATCAGCACCAGTCGGATCATCGTGTCTCCCCCGCGACGGCCTCCTCGCGGATTCTAGTCACAACAGGGCCATCGCGCGACCTCCGGCCTGGGCGTCACATCCCGATCGGCGGCGCGGCTTAGCCCGGGCCGCCCTTGCTGCCGGGCCGCATGGTGGCGCTTTCCAGCAGTTGTTCGTGGATGAACGCGTACAGCACCAGCGATTCGCGCTCGCCGTAGGTGTCGAAGGCAACGCCGACGTGGTGGAACGGCTCGGAGGCGTCGGCATCCGGGTCTTCGCGGGTCCAGCCGTCGACGGAGAGCTTTTTCTTCATGCCGGCGGCCTGCAAAGTGAACTCCAGCTTGACCTGCTGGCCGGGCGTGCTGAACTGGTCCGATGCCGTGGAAATGGATGCCCCGCCGGTGCTCAGGTCGGTAATCAGCACGGTTTGCCGCGCCGACTGCCCATCAGCCAGCGACAGCGACGCCACCAGGCGCACAGGCACACGGATGCTGCCGCGCAGCTCGCGGGCTTCGAGATGGCGGATGTCGTCGAGCATCCAGTACGGAAACGGGGTGCGCGACGTGGCCTGGACGCGCGCCGAGAAGCTGTGGATATTGGTGCCCGAGAACCCGCGGAACAGCACGGTCTCGCCATCGGCGATCTCAGCAGCGATGCCGGCCAGGCTGGGCCAGCCGATGAACGCGGCGCCTTCGTTGAACCCGATCAGGCGGCTCACGGCCGCGCGGTTGGCGTCTCCTGGCCGTTTGACGTGCAGCAGCGTGCCGACCAGCAGGCCGTAGCGGTCGTGCCAGGGGGCATTTGGCGCGTCGGCGCGCAGCGGGGCCAGGTCGTCGGCCCAGAAGCAGCGGCCGGCCCGCAGCGCGAGCGTGCGTTCCTCGGCGGTATTGAACACGGTCCCCTCGTCGGCGACCGGAAACCCCAGTTCGTCGACCAGCGCCGCCTTCAGCGGACTGCCCAGCTCGATATCGTCAGCCTGCACTTCCCTGCGCATCGCTTGCCCTTTTCTGTATGTTTTCAGTCGCCACTTTAAATTTTCTTTGGCCCTTGGACAATCCGGATTCGGCACTGCTATATTCCGTGGACACATTCCGACCCTCCACGCCATCCCGTCCCATGGCACGCTTGCTTTCGCTCGTTGCGTTGGCTGTCCTGCTGCATGGTTGTGCCGGCGCGCCGTCCGTGGCCCTTTTGGGCGCCTATTTTCCGCTCTGGCTCCTGAGCGCGATGGTGGGTATCGCTGGGGCGCTGGTGAGCTGGCGGATCTTCATCGCCACCCGCTGGGCGGAAACGGTTCGCCTGCAACTGCTGGTCAATACGGCAATCGGCCTGATGATTGCTGAAATCGTCTGGTTAATCGGCACGGGGCACATCCTATGAAAATGGCGGGTGCTGGCAACGGCGGGCGTCCTGGCGGGCCATTGCGGGGCAAACTGATTGCGCTGGCCATCGTGCTGCTTGCCGTGCTGCTATCAATCTACGCCTGGCAGCGCACGGTTCGCTACCCTTCCACCGACGACGCCGCGCTCGATGCCGATTTCGTGCACGTGGCCTCGCCGGTCGGCGGTCGCATTGCCCGCATCCTGGTTTCAGACAACCAGCGGGTGGCCCGCGATCAGATCCTTTTTGAAATCGACCCGGTGCCCTACCGGCTGGCCGTCGCCCAGGCCCAGGCCGACCTGGAATTGGCGAAGGCCATGCTTGGCACGCGCAAGCGCACGATCGGCACGGAACGTGGCACGGCTTCGGTGGCGTCGGAGCAGATTGCACGCGCCGAGCAAAACTACGCGCTGACCGCCCGCACCGTGGAGCGGCTGCGTCCGCTGGCCGCCGATGGCTACGTGCCGAAGCAGCAGCTCGACCAGGCGGAGGTAGCCTCGCGCGACGCCGCCGTCAGTTTGAAACAGGCGCAACTGCAGCGCGCCACCACGGCGCAGGCGGTGGGCAGCGAGGACGATGCCGTGGCCACGGTGCAGGCGCGCGAGGCCGCGCTGGCCATCGCGCAGCGCGCGCTCGACGACACCGTGGTGCGCGCCCCGCACGCGGGCCGTGTCAGCAGCCTCAGGTCATTGCCCGGCGAAGTCGTAATCCCGAACCAGTCGCTGTTCCTGCTGGTGCATACCGGCGAATGGTTCGCGGTGGCCAACTTCCGCGAGACCGACCTGGCCAATATCCGCGTGGGCGACTGCGCCACGGTCTATTCGATGATCGACCGGCGTCAGGCGCTGCATGGCACTGTGCAGGGGATCGGCGTGGGCATTACCGATACCGACCGGCTCAACCTGCCGCGCGCGCTGCCGTATGTGCAGCCGTCGGTGAATTGGGTGCGCGTGGCGCATCGCTTTCCGGTGCGCATCAAGCTCGAGGAGCCGCCGGAAACGCTGGCCCGGGTGGGCGCCAGCGCCACGGTCGAGGTACGGCATGGCGCAGCCTGCCGCTGAGCCGCGGTTGCCATCGGCGCCCTCGCCATGGCCGGGGTTCGCTGGCCTGCGGGCGTTGCTGGCGCCGTTTCCCGGGCGTAGCACCGCCACCACGCGCATTGCGGCGGCCAGCACGCTGACCGCCCTGATCGCGGCGATGTACGGCACACCCGAAGCCGCGATTTCCGCCTACGTGATCTTCTTCATCAACCGCGCCGACCGCACCAGCAGCATCGTGATGAGCGTGGCCATGCTGGTGCTGATCACGCTGATCGTCGGCATGGTGATCGGGCTGGCCAACGTCACGCTCGACGATCCGATGCTGCGCGTGGCCTGCATGGCGGTGCTGTCCGCCGCCCTGCTCTTCCTGACCTCGGCCAGTAAGCTGCGCCCCGTGGGAGGCATCGTGGCGATGATCATCGGCTTCGGCCTCGATGAACTGGGTCTGGTGCCAGCGGGGGAGATCGCCACGCGCGCGCTGCTCTTTGCATGGCTGATGGTGGCCATCCCGATTGGCGCCAACGTGGTGGTCAACCTGCTGATCGGCCCGTCGCCGCGCCGGCTGGCGGGCGCGCGCCTGGCCCACTGCTTGCGGATTGCGGCCCAAAGCCTGCGTGACCCGGCCGGCTCCGGGACGGCACTAGGCCAGGTGCTGCGCGATGGCGTACAGCCCGTGGCGGGCTGGCTGAAGCTGGCAAATTTCGAAGGCAGCGCGAATACGGCCGACGCGGCGGCGCTGGGGCAAGCAGCGGCATCGACCATGGCTATCCTGATGGCGGCCGACGTCGCCGCCCGGCAGGCCGAGGCAAGACTGCCGGCCGCGATTACCAAACCCATCGCCGATACGCTGGACGCCATGGCGCCCATGCTCGATGCGTGCGGCTATCCGGTGGAAATCGCCCTGCCGTTGCCAGATGTCGCGGGCCTGTCACCGCTGCAGCAATCGGTGGCCACGGCATTGCGCCAGGCCATCGAGCGCTATGCCGAACCCGCCCCACAGGCCGTGGCCGTGAAGCCGGCGAAGAAATCCGGCGGCTTCCTCGATGCCGACGCATTCACCAACCGCTCGCACATCCACTACGCCCTAAAAACCACTGGCGCGGCGATGTTCTGCTACCTGCTCTACCAGCAGCTCAACTGGCCGGGCATCCATACCTGCTTTATCACCGTCTATTTGGTATCGCTAGGCACGGCCGCGGAGTCCGTGGAAAAGCTGACGCTACGGCTGGCGGGCTGCCTGGTGGGCGCGGCGTTGGGCACAGCGGCCATCATATTTGTCGTGCCGTCGCTCGATTCAGTTGGAGGGCTGCTGGCACTGGTCTTCCTGGGCACCTGGCTGTCGGCATGGGTGGCGATGGGGTCCCCACGCATCGCCTACGCAGGGTTCCAGATAGCGTTTGCGTTCTACCTGTGCGTGATCCAAGGGCCGGGACCGGGATTCGACCTGACCATCGTGCGCGACCGCGTGATTGGCATCCTGATCGGCAATCTTGTGGTGTACCTGGTGTTCACACGGATCTGGCCGGTCAGCATCGCCGGGCGAATCGAGTCTGCACTGGCCACGCTGGTCGAGCAGTGGCAGGCCTTGCTCGCGGCACAGAAGCCAGATGCGCGCCGCGTGCACGCCGCGTCGGCGTTGGGTCTGCAGGGCAGCATTGCGCAGGACCTGGCATTGGCCCGCTACGAACCGGCTTCGATTGGGCCGCCGTCAGGATGGATCGCTCAAAAGCATCAGCGCCTGGGCGTGCTCGACGCCGTGGCCGGGCCACTGTTCCTGCTGGCGGAACGTTTTCCCGACGACCCTGACGTGGCAGCGCGACTGCACGCGGTCAGGCAAGCCGGCCCACTTCCCAGCCAGCCAACGGCACATCCAGCACAGGATGCCGATGGACTGGCGCGCGGCGCGTTGCTGGCCGTCGTCGACAAACATCTGGCCGAATCGTCCCCGGACGCTGCCATCCCTCCGTCTCCGCATGCGCAACCCTGATCCGCTGGCCCGCCTGCCGATGCCTACCGTGCTGGCCATGGCCGCGACGGCAACGTTCGCGCTAGCCGGCTGTGCCACGTCCGCAGTCGATCTGGCGCCGCCGCAGCCCGACCGGCCCTGGTGGCCAGTGACCAAGGAATCCGGCGAGATCGTCGCCGGCGCCGCGAGCCGGCCCGCACCCCAGGATCGGCCGTCCGACTACACGTTGCCTGCCAATTCCGCGTTGGCGACGATTGCACCGCCGGCCCCGCTCGACGCCTCACACGCCTATTCACTGGCCGAACTGATCGATCTGGCGGAATCGTCGAATCCGCTCACCCGCGTGGCCTGGAACGATGCCCGCAACGCGGCGCTGGCCACGGGCATCGCGCGCAGCAGCTATTTGCCGCAGATCTCGGTGGCGGCGATGGGTGGGTGGCAGAACGGCCGGCTGTCGAATTCCACCGCACTGGGTCAGGCCAGCGTCGATGCTTCGCATTCGGGAGCCATCTCGGTGGTGTCGCTGCAATGGCTGCTATTCGATTTTGGGGAACGGGCGGGCGTGGTAGAAGCCGCCGAGCAGGCCACGGTGGCGGCGAATATCGCGTTCACGGCCATGCACCAGCGCATCATCCACGACGTCAGCGTGGCGTACTACCGCTATCAGGCGGCGCGGTCGCGTCTGCGCACGATCGACCAGGCCATGACCAATGCCGACGCGGTGCTGGCGGCCGCCAAGGCACGCTATGCACGCGGAATCGGTACGGTCGTCGAGGTGGCGCAGGCCACGCAGAATCGCGCACAAACCAACCTGGCCATGGTGCAGGCGCAAGGCGCCGAGACTGATGCCTACCTGGGGCTGGTGACGGCGGTCGGCATCTCGCCGCTGTCGAAGCCCACCATTGCCGAGATGCCGATTCGGCCGTTGTCGCCCGCGTTGCGCAGTTCCGTCGAGCAGATCGTGGAACGTGCGATTGCCCAGCGGCCCGACGTGCTGGGCGCCTATGCGCTAGAACGCGCCAACCAGGCGCGGGTGAAGGCCGCGGAAGCGGCGTTCCTGCCAAAGGTGTTCATGTCGGCCTTTGCGTCCTATGCGTCGGGCGGGTCGGCGATTACCGCGATTCCGCCCGTGGGCCAGCAGCCGCCAACGGTCAACCTCAACGGCTATCGATACGGCAACAGCGTGTTCCTGGGCGTGACCGTGCCGATCTACGATGCCGGTATGCGATCCGCCGTCCTGGCGCAGGCGCGCAATGATGTGGATAGCGCTTCGGCCAAGTTGACGCGCGCCAAGCAGGAATCGGTGCGCCAGGTGGTGGTCAGCCAGAGCGCGCTGGAGTCGAGCCTGGCCGCCTACGATGCCGCGCGGGCGCTGGCGGACACCGCGCAGGTCACGTATGACGCGGCGTTCAACGCCTACCGCAAGGGTGTTGGGACGGTGACGGAAGCTAATCTGGCGCAAAACCAGCTACTGCTGGCGCGCAATGCATCGGCCGATGCCTATGGCGCGGCCTTGTCTGCCGCAGCCACGCTGGCGCTGGCCGCCGGCGATATCGGCAAGACGCCCTGACCTGTCCTGATCGCCCTAACCGCTTTATTCGCCAAAGGCGTCTTCCATCTGCCGTGCCCGTTTAATGCTGTCGCCGTGCAGATAGAGCGAAGTCGTGGATACCGACGCATGGCGCAGATTGTCGCGCACCGTGGTCAATTCGGCGCCGCGCGCCAGCGCATGGGTGGCGTGGGTGTGGCGTAGCCAGTGCGGGCTGGCGCGGCGCAGCTTCTCGGCCGTAGCCGGGCGCTCGGCTTCGAGCTGATCGGCCGCCGTACCAAAGAACCGCTTGATGATCATCCACAGTCGGGCACCGGTGATGCCGCCGCTTTCATCGGTGCCGAGATTGCCCACGATCAGCGTGGACGGATCCCACTGCGCACGCGTCACCGGCAAGCCGCGGTCCACCAGATATCGGTCCAGCGCATTGCGCGCCAGCGGCGGCAGCGCGACGCGGCCGGCCTTGGCGCCCTTGCCGACCAGATGCAGCCAGTGGTCGCCATAAATATCGGTTTCGATATTGCGCAGCGTGGCGCCCACCAGTTCGCTGGCACGCAGGCCGGTAGCGTATGTGAAATCGAGGATAAAGCGCAGCCGCTGCGCCGCCGGTGCTTCCCAGCCATAGGACCATTCGAGCCCATCGGCAAAACTGCGCGTCAGCATCCATTCGCCTTCGGAGAATGCGTGCGACACGTCGAGCGCGGCCACCTTGGCCCCGCCCCTGACCTTGAGCCCGGCAAACGGATTGGCCAATACATAGCGCTGCTGCACCAGCCAGCGGAACAGCGCGCCCAGCACCTGCAGCGTATAGGCGGCCGAACGCGGCGACAAGGCATCGGTGAACGGCTTCCAGTCCGCCGCGCTGCGCGGCCGTGCCGGGCCCACCCACCGCTCGCGCGGCATGGGCTGGCGCAGGAAGTTGCGGTACGCGGTGGCGTCCTCGGTCGTCAGTGACGACAACGGCCGGCCTCTTTCGATGATCGCCCACAGGATCAGACGCTCTGCTTCCTTGCGATAGGCGCGCAGCGTGGACGGCGATTCATGCAAACCCAGCCACGCCTGCACGGCCGCGTAGTCGTTGTCCGCGTTGAGCGAGCAGGTCTCGCGCGGCGCCCGGAACTGGCCCAGCGAGCCATCCACCTCGTGCGGCAGATGCCCCATCTGCTCCCACGGCACCACCATCCCACGCGGCTCGGCCGCGATCAACGCACGGGCGCGTGCCGTGAGTTCCGGCCATTCAGCAAAGAACGCCTCGATCCGGCGGGCGCCTCTGATTCCCAGCCCTGGAATGGTGGCCCACCACTGACGCCGACGTGGAATGCGCACGGTCAGATCGGCCAACGTGTGGATATCCTGCGCCCGCAACGCCGCCACGAACGCCGGGGCAAGCCACATCCCAATGTCGTCCGCCACCGCCGGTGAAGGCGGCGGCATCTTGCGCAACGCCTCTATGGCCTGGTCCGCCGCCCTGCCCTGCTTCCCCCGCTCCGACGCCGCGAACTCGAACAGCTCCGCCAGATCCTCGCGATGCCGGTAACGGGCGTAATCGGCCAACTGCCGGCGAATGCCGCCCAGAATCCCGCGCGACGACTGCCCGTTGTCACGGTCGGCGTCGAGGTACTGCGTCACCGCTTTCCGCGTCGACATGCCGGCGTGCCAGGCACGCAGGGCGGCGATGGCATCGGCGTTGGGGAATGCGAACGGGGTGGCGCTGGGTCTGGGCGATTTCATGGGGCTGGAGTTTAGCAGCCCATCGACGCTATGGCGATAAGAATACTTATCGCTATAGGATTGGTGAAAATCAAGTTTCGTATTGCCGCGCCGCGACAGCCGCCACTACGACCATATCGCGCAGACTGGAAACCGAAGCGACGCGCAACGGTAGATGGTGATGCCCGCTATGCAGCAAGCGGGCGAAGGCGATTCAATGGTTCAGGGAGCGGGCCATCAGGCGATTCAACCATCCACGCGGTCGGCAACGAGCCAGTTTTCAACGCGTAGTCCCGAGACGCGCGAAAACTCCCCTACGTTATCAGTGACAAGGACGGCGTCCAGCGCCAGCGCGTGGGCCGCGATCAACATGTCGTTCGCGCCAATGACCTGCCCCGCCCGTTCCAACTGCACGCGAAGTGCTCCGTAGTGCAGTTCCGCATCGGCAGCGAGTGGCAGCACTTGCAGACCAGCCAGTGCCTGGTACACCCGCTGGGCGAGAGCTTCCGAACCCTTCTTCTCGACGCCATAGTGAAGTTCCGAAGCGACGACGATGGAGGTGCAGAGCGTTTCTGGATCACTCCCCGCGATCCGGGCGGCGCACGCGCCGCGGGTGTTGCGGATCGCGTCGGACAATATGTTTGTATCGAGCAAGTACAGCATCAGAGATCCACGCGCTCCGCCGGCAAGTCGTCGATCTGCGGCCAGTCCTCGTCCAGCGGTTCCCACTGAGCTATCAACGCTTGCAGGGGCACGACAGCCACCGGCTCCAGGATGAGGCGGTTGCCCTCGCGGCGCAGAATTGCCTCTTCCCCCGGCAGTTCAAACTCGCGGGGGATCCGGACTGCCTGATTTCGACCGTTTCGAAACAGGCGCACATGGCGCAGGGCGTTTTGCGGGTTCATGGTCTCTCCTAGCATATGCCGTAGCATATGCCAATTCTTGTCGCTGCGCTACTGCCAGCGAGGAGGACCGTTCGGACGGCATCGCCCGACTCGTATGCCACACGGGTAGATCCTTGCCGGGAGTCGTTCCAGGCGCTCGGGCGCGGCGGGACCGAGCGCCTGACCCCTTACCCCTTCGCGCCAGTGATCTTCTGGTAGACCAGCGCGGAAAGAGCAACATCGACAAGACCGACGCCGACCGACTTATAGACCCCGATACCCTGCGCCGGGCTGTTGGCGGCGCTGCCGGTCAGCACATCGCCAATCTCCACAACGCGATCCCAGTCCACGATGCCGTCCTTGGCCATGACCAGGTCGCCAGCTTCCTTGCGGGCCTGCTCCTTGTGCTCGACGATGATCCGCGTCGCACGCTGCAGCGTGACATCGTCGATCTCTCGCGTCTGGGGCTTGCTCGAACCGATGGCCGCCACGATTGCGTCGGCCTTCAGCAGATTCCCATCGAACAGCGGCGTCGCGCTGCGCGTGCAGGTAATGATGACGTCCGACTCGGGCACCGCCGTCGCCGCGTCGGCGGTCTTGAACTCGACCTCCGGATGGGATTTGGCGAAATCATTGGCCAGCGCCGCGCCATCACCCCGGCTGACGATGAACACCCGACGGAAAACACCGAGTTCGAGCATGGTGGCCAGATGGGCCCTGGCCTGGACGCCGGTCCCGAAGATCGCCAGCGTCGAGCCCTTCGGCGGCTGTTGCGCCTCGATGGCCACGCGCGTCGTGGCGGCGGTCCGGAACTCGGTCAAGGCATTGCCCTGGATCGTCGCCAGGTAATGCCCGTCCTTGCCGTCGAACAGGACGATGACGAAATCGAACTGGCCGGCGTTCGTCGAATACACCTTGGCGCCGCACATCCCCGCCGGCGCCACGATTCCGCCCATCACGCTGAGCGTCAGATGATCCAGGTTCGTGCGCGAGCGCGGCAAGGTCACCGCCTGCCCGCGCGCGGCCGCGACAAACGCATCGCGCACCACGTCGCTGCTCTCGCGCAGCGTGAGAACGTTACGAACCTGCTCATCGGTAATCAGTGTCATGGCGTGTTTCCAGTCGGCTAGAGGGTTTGCATCTGCAAATGAAGAGGCCGATTGTTTCCGGATCGCGGCGCTGCGTCTAGTGACTATATGTCGGCAGCTATGTCCTGGAGGTATGGCAGCGACATAGTGGATCGCCGCTGCTGATTCTTGCTCGTGGAGCACCGGCCTGCTGACGCGGCTACATCCTGCAGCGCATGTCCGCCCTCCAAATCCGGCCACTGAAAGACCTTTCCACATTGCGAAATTTCGCCGGTACTCCGCCGACCCCACCTGTTTCGTTCTGAGAAAACACGTTCCACATTACAAAATATCATTGCTATCTAATTGAAATATAACGAAAAACAAAGTCTTATGTCTTATATAAGAGTTGGGTTCCAAACGAAGAATCGGCTATACAATTGTTTCCACGCTGCTTGCTTCGACACCCTGTGGCGGCACCCGGAACTCTTCTACAAACGCGTTACCCCTTAGGAATTTCCCATGGCCCAGTATCAAGACGACATCAAGGCAATCGCCGCTCTGAAAGAGACCAACGGCAGTGCCTGGAATGCGATCAATCCCGAGTACGCAGCACGCATGCGTGCCCAGAACAAGTTCAAGACGGGCCTGGACATCGCCAAGTACACGGCCAAGGTCATGCGCGCCGACATGGCCGCCTACGATGCGGATCCGTCCAAGTACACGCAGTCGCTGGGTTGCTGGCACGGTTTCATCGGCCAGCAGAAGATGATTTCCATCAAGAAGCACTTCAACAGCACCGATCGCCGCTACCTGTACCTGTCGGGCTGGATGGTCGCTGCGCTGCGCTCGGAATTCGGTCCCCTGCCCGACCAGTCGATGCACGAAAAGACGTCGGTCAGCGCCCTGATCCGCGAGCTGTACACGTTCCTGCGCCAGGCCGACGCCCGTGAACTGGGTGGTCTGTTCCGCCAACTGGACGCCGCCGAAGGTTCGGCCAAGGCCGCCATCCAGGAAAAGATCGACAACCACGTGACGCACGTGGTGCCCATCATCGCCGACATCGACGCCGGTTTCGGCAACGCCGAAGCCACGTACCTGCTGGCCAAGCAGTTCATCGAAGCCGGTGCCTGCTGCATCCAGATCGAAAACCAGGTGTCCGACGAGAAGCAGTGCGGCCACCAGGACGGCAAGGTCACCGTGCCGCATGAAGACTTCCTGGCCAAGGTCCGCGCCATCCGCTACGCGTTCCTGGAACTGGGTGTGGACGACGGCGTCATCGTGACCCGTACCGACTCGCTGGGCGCCGGCCTGACCAAGCAGATCGCCGTGACCCACACGCCGGGCGACCTGGGCGACCAATACAACTCGTTCCTCGACTGCGAAGAAATCTCGGCCGACACGCTGGGCAACGGTGACGTTGTGATCAAGCAGAACGGCAAGCTGATGCGTCCAAAGCGCCTGCCGAGCAACCTGTTCCAGTTCCGTGCCGGCACGGGTGAAGCGCGCTGCGTGCTGGACAGCATCACGTCGCTGCAGAACGGCGCCGACCTGCTGTGGATCGAAACCGAAAAGCCGCATATCGAGCAGATCGCCGGCATGGTCCGCGAGATCCGCAAGGTCATCCCGAACGCCAAGCTCGTGTACAACAACAGCCCGTCGTTCAACTGGACCCTGAACTTCCGCCAGCAAGCCTACGATGCGCTGAAGGAAGCCGGCAAGGACGTGTCGAACTACGAACGCGGCCAACTGATGAGCGCGGAGTACGACGAAACCGAACTGGCAAAGCTGGCCGACGAGAAGATCCGTACCTTCCAGGCCGACGCCGCACGGGAAGCCGGTATCTTCCACCACCTGATCACGCTGCCGACGTATCACACCGCCGCGCTGTCGACCGACAACCTGGCCAAGGAATACTTCGGCGACCAGGGCATGCTGGGCTACGTGGTCGGCGTGCAGCGCAAGGAAATCCGCCAGGGCATCGCCTGCGTCAAGCACCAGAACATGTCCGGCTCGGACATCGGTGACGACCACAAGGAATACTTCAGCGGCGACGCTGCGCTGAAGGCGGCAGGCAAGGACAACACGATGAATCAGTTCTGATTGGTGTTATCCCCATGAGAAACGCCAACCCTGAGAGGGGTTGGCGTTTTTTTTGTTGTGGTGGGCGCGTGCTCGATGCGGTCGACGGCTACTTGAACAAGCTGCCGGTGCACCATTGAGACTCGCACGGGATGCCATCGCCGTCACCGTCCATTTCCGTGTTTGGGCAGTTCTTCTGGAAGTATTTGGCTTCCGCACACGATGTCATTTGGGAGCAGTGCCTCCGCCCGTCGCATCGGAACAGGTTGGATGCGGCCGGGGTTTCCGAGGTCAGGACCAGATTTGGGTCTGCCGCAACAGTTTGCGACGTGTGGGATTTTTGGTCGAAGTACTTGTATCCCCCGAACCCAAGCACCGCCACAACAAGAACAACCACCAGACGAAAACCTATCGAGCTTCGCGCAGGCGGCTGGTTGCGTGGCCGATATTGCATCGCCGTTCCGTTTTGGGACCGCTGGACACTGATCGCTTTCTTCTTGCCATCCTTGTTAATCGCAACAAGAAACGTCAATGGCTCGCCGAGCCTCGGCGCCCCATCGCGCCTTGGATAGTCCGAAATATGGATAAAAATATCCGCCCCGCTATCCGTGGGCGTAATGAAGCCGAAGCCTTTGTCGTTGTTCCAGGTCTTGAGCCTGCCTTCGAGACGGACGTTCAGGGGTTTTGACGATTCATGCGGCATGAGGTGGATTTCTGCGGAAGGTGTTGGGCTTCTGTGCCTTGGTGAACGGAGTCACGCCGCACGCGGGAGCGTGATCCGGCAGCCTTTTGAGAAGTTCTGGCAACCCCAAAACAACCGACCTTTCCCCTCTCGCTCTACTAGTTTCACGCCACAAGCGGCACACGTTGGGGTGCGGTAGTCACCTTCAAATGCTTTGGCCAGCAAGGCCGCCTGTTTGTCATGGTCGAGTGCCCGGATGCGCTCGACAATCCCGGCACCGTCCAGCAACTGGATGCCTGCCTCGGCGGCATAATCCTTGACAGGCCGACCTACGAAGCCTGTGAGCGACCAGAACACGCCACGCTGGACCTTGTTGGCGTGCATCGATCCACCTAGTGCGCGAACCGTTTCAACTTTTATCGGCGACCGCCAAGCTTTGCACTGGACGACTGCAATGGGGGCCGACATGCCCTGCTTGTATAACGTGGCATCGATTCCGCCATCCGCGCCGTGCGAAATCGTTGTCACGGTAAAACCCATGGCTTCGTAGTACCAGACGCACAACGTCTCGAACCGATTCCATTCCAGTTGCTTGAGAGCGTCGAGGGACCATTCGGTGGGCTCTTTTGGTTGGCTTTGTGGAACGCCTCCTGGAACTCGACCATGGCGACCTGTCGGCGGACTGCTGACGTCGCCGAGCGGCGAATGCGCTTTCTGCTGGCGCTTTCGGGCACGGAGAAAGGCGAGCAGCCCCAAGAAACTGAACGTTGCGGCCGGCAGCCACGCCAAGGAGCGGCTGGTCATGGCAAGCCCGACCAGATAGGGATTCGGAGCAAAGAAGGCGGGAATGACTGCGTAGAACCCAATGTAACTAGCCAGCGCTAGCAAAAATGAGACCCACCAAGGAGACTCCAGCAAGATAGTACTGAGCGATGGCGCCCTTTTACCTCTTCGACCCATTGACCCGCCTCTATTTGTTTACATTGTTTGGGGCGGAAATTTAACAGGGGTGATTCGGGGTATTGGTTGCTGTGTTCCAACACCCCACGATGGAGGCAGGGTTCGTGGCGAATTAATCGGTGCCAGGGTGCCGTGCCGCGAGAATCTCGTTATTAGCAGGGTCGCATTTTTGGGAACAAGAAGCCCACCCGTTACGTAACACGTAACGTGATCCACTCCGATTGATCATGGCGCATCGTGGGTGTCGCAAGCCGCAAAGTCTTGTCCCGCAACGGTTTGCGCGAATGGCGGGTCGTGCGGACAGGTGACGGCGCTGGTGGCACGGCCGTTGCGGTAGTCGTGGTATCGGCAAACGCCGCCCCATCACACGACCGCGCCATGACCCTCCACACGCTCGATCTCCGGCCCAACCGTGCCGTCATCACCTATGGCACCTTCGACCTTTTCCATATCGGCCATGTGAGATTGCTCGAACGGATCCGCCAGATGGGGACCACGGTGATCGTGGCCGTGGCCACCGACGAGTTTGCTGCCGAAAGGGGGGAACGGACGGTTATCAGCTATCAGGACCGCGCCGACATTGTCCGGAATTTCAAGGGCGTTGACTTCGTGATTCCCGAGACAAGCTGGGATCAGAAGGCCAAGGACATCGCGGCTTACGATATCGACGTCCTGGCTATGGGCAGCAAGTGGCGCGGCCGGCTAGGCCATCTGGCGCACCTTTGTGACATCCAGTTACTGCAGGAAGAGCGCGGTGCTTCGGAAGATTTGCTGACGGTACGCAACTCCCGTTACTTCCATGACGTAGCGCTCTCCCTTTCGATCAGCATGCATTGAACGGGACGCCGATGCGTCCCGATTTCACACGCGTCTTCAGGAGTTCGTCTGCCGCCCGACGCTGCGGATCAGTTGCGTGACGCGGGTCATATAGCCATCGAACGCCTGATTCGCCTGGGCCTGTGAGCTGATCGGCGACTCGATTTTGCGGCCTTCGGCTTCCAGCTTCGCGCGAATCTCGGGATTGACCAGTGCCTCGCCGATAGCCTTGCGCAGCACGGCCACGCGATCCTCGGGGGTGCCACGCTTCACGAAGTAGCCGCCGGCGATCGCGTATTCGAAGTCCGGCACCTGCCGGCTTTGAGAAATCAGCGGAATGTGCTTGAGCGGCGCAGGCACCGACTTCGAGAAGCACGTCAGGATCTTGAGCCGTCCCTGTCCTGCCATGGCGTCAAAGCTCGTCTGATACGGCAGGATCGCAAAATCCACCTCGCCTCCCGCCAGGCCCTGCAGCGCCGGTGCGCCGCCCTTGTAGGGAACGTGCAGGAACGGCGCGCCGATACGGGTGCCCAGCGCATCGCCCATCAGGTGATACATCGAATCGACGCCCACGGTGGCATAGGTCATCGGCTTGCCCTTGTTCTGTTTGGCCAGATCCAGGAACTTGTCGAAGCTGTCCGCGGGCAAGCCATTACGCACCATCAGAACGATCAGGGTTTCGGTGATCGGCGCGGCGAGCGAGAAATCGTGCGGTTTGTACCGTGCGGCAGGATTCAGCATCGGTGCCAGGAACACCTCGTTGATCGAGCCGTGGAAGAACGTGTAGCCATCCGCCGGCGCGCCTAGCACCTTGTTCGCGCCGATCAAGCCAGTGCCGCCGCCGTAGTTCTCCACCACTACCTGCTGCTTCACGCTACGGCTGATGGATTCCGCAAAAATTCGGGCGCCCGTATCGCTGGCGCCCCCGGCGGGATACGGCACCACCAATGCCAGCGGATGAGTCGGGAACGCCTCTGCTGCCCAGGCGGGCAAGCCAGCAAGCATCGATGCGCCGGCCGTCAGGCCTGCGTGTTGAAGGAAGCGGCGGCGTGGCTGCGACGTCATGATGGTTTCCTTATTGTCGTTGGGGGTCAGGCGAGGTAGCTAGTGGCCAGTGCGGCCCAGAAAGCCGCACCAATTGGCAGGGCGCGGTCGTTAAAGTCGTACAGGGGGTTATGGACCATGCAGCCGCCGTCTTCGCCGAGGCCATTCCCCAGGCGCACGTAGGCACCGGGCCGGTGCTCCAGCATGTAAGCAAAGTCCTCGCTTCCCATCACGGGGCCGCGCGCCACGACGTTGTCCTCGCCCAGCAACTGGACAGCCACCTCCCGCGCCCTGGCGGTCTGGGCGCCATGGTTGACCAGCACCGGATACTTCCGCTCGTAGAGCACGTCCGCCTTGAGCTGGTAGCTCTGTGCCTGCGCCTGGATGAATTCGCGCAAGCGGCGCTCCACATGGTCGCGCACCTGGGGATCGAGGGTTCTGACGCCAATCTTGATCGTAGCGCTCTCGGGGACCACGTTGTAGGTAGCACCTGCCTGGATCGAGCCGACTGTGATGACTGCCGATTTGAGCGCATCAACCTCGCGGCTCACGATCGATTGCAGGCCGAGCACCATGCTGGCCGCGCCCTGCATCACGTCGATGCCATGGTGCGGCATGGCACCGTGGGCGGAGCGGCCGGTCAGTGTGATTGTTGCGCGATCGAAGGAAGCCATTGCCGGGCCCGCGATCATGCCGATTTGGCCAACGGGCAGGCCAGGGGCGTTATGCAGGGCGTAGATCTCATCACACGGGAAGAGGTCGAAGAGCCCCTCTTCCACCATACGCAGCGCCCCGCCCTCGTTTTCTTCGGCAGGCTGGAAAATCAGGTTCAGCGTTCCGTTGAAATCCACCGACTCCGCCAGATAGCGCGCGGCGCACAACAGGATGGCCGTGTGCCCATCGTGACCACACGCGTGCATCTTGCCGGGCAGCGTGCTGGCGTACTCCAGACCGGTCTTTTCCTGGATCGGCAGCGCATCCATGTCTGCCCGAATGCCCAGGGACCTGGTACCACGCCCCTTCGTCAGGGTACCGACCACGCCTGTCGTGCCCAATCCGCGATGGACCTTGTAGCCCCATGCGGACAGTTGCTCTGCCACGAGGTCGCTGGTGCGGCGCTCCTCGAAAGCCAGTTCGGGGTGGGCGTGGATCTGGTGGCGGATCGCCACGAATTCGGGGGCCATCGTCTGAATGGACTTCTGAAGGGCTGCGCTGGAGTCTTGTCTCATGGTGTTGTAGGCGTCGGCAGAATGAAGGCATTATCTGCAGACTCAACCGTTGTATCCATGACAACTCATGTTCATGATCGTTGTAAAATTAGCAACGGTTAAATCGCCCTCAACCACACCGAGAGACTATGGAAGACGTACTGGATCGCAAGCGAGCCCTTTGCCTCCTGCAGATCATCGAAACGGGGTCAGTACGTGGCGCGGCGGACGCACTTTCCGTGGATCCATCGATGGTGAGCCGCGCCGTGGCCAGGCTCGAACAGGACATCGGACTTACCCTACTGGAACGCAGGGGGCGGGGTGTGGTAGTGACCGACGCGGGCCGGATGCTGGCCCTGTTCGCGCGCCGCCAGCAGGATCTGCACGACACCTTCCAGGCGGAGATAGACAGCCTGAGGAATGCGCAGCAAGGTCACATCGAGCTGGTGTTCGGCGAGGGCTTCGTCGACATGGTGCTGCAACCGGTCCTGAGCGATTTCATACTCGGCCGGCCCGGTGTCACCTATAACCTGCGCGTTGCGGGAACGGAGGAATCGGTGCGATTGCTGCTGGAGGACATGGCGCATATCGGCCTGGTGTTCCAGCCACCCAACGATGACCGGTTACGGTCTCACTATTCAAGGCTGTCGCCCATCCGTGTCTATGTCCGCAACGATCATCCGCTCGCGAAGCGCCGCAAGGCGCTGAGCCTGGCGGAACTGCTGCCCTATCAGGGCGCGGCGCTTGTCGGATCGTTCGGGGTGCGCAAACATGTCCAGGCGGCCGAGCTGGACGAGCAAGTCACCTTGAAGCCCATGGCGGAGACAAACTCGTTCCGCGTGCTGTGGGAGTTTGCGGCGCTGGGCCTTGGCTACATCATGACCCCGCGTTCCCTGCCGTTGAAGGGCACGCAGTATGCGGACCTCGTGCCGATTCCGCTGGCAAATCCCATCCTGAACAACAGCCGCCTCCACGTGATGACGCGCGCCGGGCGTCCGCTTTCTCCCATTGCGCAGAGCATGCTCGCGCACGCGGTAAAGCGGATGCCGGCTGCGTTGGGCCCCGGGCCTTGACCGGTGAGGGGCGCCGGCGCGTACGAACGGGCCGGCGCTTGTCAGGCTGGGGTCAGAAGCCTACCGCCTGCCCGTCGCGGCGCGAATCGGATGCCGCGATGTAGCCATCCTGCGCCTTGTAGATCAGTTGCGCCGAGCCAAACTCCAGGCTGTCGCGCGGCGCCACTTCCACGTGGTGGCCGCGTTCACGCAGCACCGACACCACATCGGCCGGCAGATGGGCTTCAACGTTGACCACAGGGCCGTGCTCCACACGGAAGCGCGGCGCATCGCTCATGGCCTGGGGGTTTTGGCGGAATGCGGCAAGGCGCGCCATCATCTGTACGTGCCCCTGCGCCTGCATAGATCCCCCCATCACGCCGAACGCCATGACCGGCGCGCCGTTGCGCGTGACAAAGCCAGGAATGATCGTATGCATGGGCTGCTTGCGCGGCGCCACGCAATTGGCATGGCCCGGCTTCAGATTGAAGCCCTCGCCACGGTTGTGCAGCGAGATACCGGTGCCGGGCACCACCACGCCTGAGCCGAACCCACGGTAGTTCGACTGGATAAACGACACCATCGAGCCTTGCGCATCGGCCGATGCCAGATAGACGGTGCCGCCGGTCTTCGGCATCCCGGCCGAGGGCTTGCCAGCGCGGCGCATGTCGATGGACGCTGCGCGGTCGGCCAGATAGGCCGGATCGAGAAAGGCGGCCGGCGGATACTGCATCGTGGCGGGGTCCGACACATGCCGGTGCAGGTCCGCAAACGCCAGCTTCATCGCCTCGACGCCGACGTGATAGAAGTCCGCGCTATCCACACCCATCGACTCGATATCGAAGCGGTCAAGAATGCCCAGCCCGATCAGCGCGGCGATGCCCTGCCCGTTCGGCGGAATCTCGTGCAGCGTGTAGCCCCGGAAATCCTGCGAGATCGGGTCTACCCATGCCGCTTCATGCGCGGCTAGGTCGTCGCCGCGGATAGCGCCGCCGGTGGTCTCGGCGAATTCGACGATCTTCGCAGCCAGTTCGCCCTTGTAGAAGCTCGCCCCATCGCTTTCCGCGATCTTGCGCAGCGTGGCCGCCTGCTCCGGAAAGCGCCAGCGCTCGCCGGCCTGCGGCGCGCGGCCGTCACGCAGAAATGCCTGGGCAAAGCCGGGCTGGTCGCGCAGCACAGGCGCCTGTGCGGCCCACTGACGCGCGATCTGCGGCGAGACCAGGAAGCCGTGCTCCGCATATTCGATGGCCGGCTCGAACAGCTTGGCGAACGGCAACTTGCCGAAGCGCGCGGACAGCGCCTTCCACCCTGCCACCTGGCCGGGCACCGTCACCGTATCCCAGCCGACTGACGGCATCTTGTCGCGGCCCGCAAAGTGGTCGAGCGTCCAGGCAGCCGGTGCACGGCCGCTGGAGTTGATGCCGTGCAGGCGTCCTTCATGCCAGACCAGCGCGAACATGTCGCCGCCAATGCCGTTCATGACCGGCTCCACCACCGTCAGCGCGATGGCCGTGGCAATGGCGCTGTCGATGGCATTGCCGCCCGCATACATCATGCGCAGGCCGGCCTGGGCCGCCAGCGGCTGGCTGGTGCTGACCGCGTTAGCCGCCAGCAGCGGCATTTTCTGGGAGGGATAGGGGAAGGACCAGTCGAAAGGCAGCATTGGGAATCTTGTTCGGTGTTTCGGTAGTTCGGTATGGATATACGTGGCGCCTCGGGGGCGCCACGGTAAAACGCCAAGCGCTTACTGCAGCGTCACGCCGGCCTGCTTCACGAGCTTCTCGGTGCGGGGAATCTCCGCGTTGACCATCGCATTGAAATCAGCCACGCTGCCGCCGCGCGGCTCGGCGCCGGTGACGGCCAGCTTCTCACGGAAATCCGGCGTGGCCAGCAGCTTGTTGATCGACACGTTGAGCTTGGACACCACTTCGGCAGGCGTGCCCTTGGGTGCAACGACGCCATACCACGGCGCGATATCGAAGCCGGCATAACCCTGCTCAGCAATCGTCGGGATCTCCGGCGCCTGGGGCGAGCGCTTTGCAGTGGACATGCCGAGCGCGCGCAGCTTGCCCGCTTTCACATACGGCAGGCCTGTCATGATGGTGTCGAAGTACATCGACACCTGCCCGGCCAGCAGCGCCGGAATCGCTTCGCCAGCGCCCTTGTACGGTACGTGGACGATATCGATACCGGCTGCCGCCTTCAGCATTTCGCCGGCGATATGCGAGGTGGTGCCCGAACCGAACGACGCATACGTGAGCTTGCCCGGATTGGCCTTGGCATACGCCACCATCTCCGGCAGCGTGCGGAACGGCAGCGACGGATTCGACATCAGCAGGTTGGGCGTGATGGCAACGACGGCCACTTTCTCGAACGCATCGGGATCGTAGCTGAGCTTCTTGTACAGAAATCGGTTCGTCACCATCGAAGCCGGGCCTGACATCAGTAACGTATAGCCGTCGCCAGGCGCGCGCGCCGCCGCTTCGCTGCCGATCATCGCGGCAGCACCCGGACGGTTCTCGATCACGAACGTCTGGCCGTACTCCTTGCCAAGGCCCATGCCGAGCTGGCGCGTGATGAGGTCGGTAGCGGAGCCGGCCTGGAACGGCACGACGATGCGGATTGGCTGCGTCGGCCAGTCGCGGGCCGCTTGTGCGGAAGCCGTGGATGGGGCCAACGATAGCGTTGACGCGGCGGCCAACAGCGTGATGGAAAGGAGTGCCCGGAATGTTGTGGAACGGTTGAAACGCATCGCTATACCCTCGTTAATCGAACAAGTGCCACGGGTCTGACTTCGCCGCGTGGTGCCATGCCTTGCGCAAAATGCGTACCACTGCAAAATTGCCAGCGCGGCGGCGCGTGTTTCCCACCCCCTTCCTCTTCCGGAAGTTGGCGGGAGGCATGCACCGTATCGAGACCGCTCATGCTGCGCGGTGAAGCGCGGGCACCGATCAGGGGCACCACTCGGGCGGCCCCGATCAGCGCGCGCCGCACTATGCAGCCAGCGCTTGCGTCAGCACGGCCAGCGCCGCATCGAACTGCGCCTGCGGAATCGTCAGCGGATAGAGGAAGCGGATCACGTTGCCGTAGGTGCCGCAGGTCAGCAGCACCAGCCCGGCGTCCAGCGCGCGCTTCTGCACGCGCGACGCGGCCTCGGCGTTCGGGGCGCCCGTGGCGGGATCGCAGAACTCGGCGGCGACCATCGACCCCAGGCCACGCACTTCGGCCAGCGCGGGACACTTGGCGCGCTGCGCCTCCAGGTGCGTTTTCAGCTGCTGCCCCAGCGCGGCGGCGCGATCGCACAACTGCTCCTCTGCGATGACGTCGAGCACCGCGTGCGCGGCGGCCACGGCCAGCGGGTTGCCGGCGTAGGTGCCACCGAGTCCGCCAGGCAACGGCGCATCCATGATTTCCGCACGGCCGCTCACGGCAGACAGCGGCATGCCGCCGCCCAGGCTCTTGGCCATCGTCATCAGGTCAGGCTGCACATCGAAATGTTGCATCGCGAACAGCTTGCCGGTGCGACCGAATCCGGTCTGCACTTCGTCGGCAATCAGGACGATGCCGTGGCGATCGCAAATGGCCCGCAGCCCGCGCATGAAATCAGCTGGCGCGGGCTGGAAGCCACCCTCGCCCTGCACCGGCTCGACGATGATCGCCGCCACGCGGTTTGGATCGACATCAGTCTTGAACAGGCTTTCCAGCGCCTGCAGCGACTGCGCGGTACTGACGCCGTGCAGCGCATTCGGGAACGGCGCGTGATAAATGTCCGACGGGAACGGGCCAAAGCCCACCTTGTACGGCGTGACCTTGCCGGTCAGCGCCATGCCCAGCAGCGTCCGGCCGTGAAAGGCACCCGAGAAGGCGATGACACCGGCACGGCCCGTGTAGGCCCGCGCAATCTTGACCGCGTTCTCGACGGCCTCGGCGCCGGTGGTGAACAGCGCGGTCTTGTTCGGACCCTTGATCGGGACAATCTCGTTGAGCCGCTGGGCCAGCGTGATGTAGCCCGCGTAGGGCACCACCTGGTAAGCGGTATGGGTGAAGCGCCCCAGCTGCGCGGCAATGGCCTCCATCACGCGCGGATGGCGGTGACCGGTGTTCAACACTGCGATACCGGCGGCGAAGTCGGTGAACTGGCGGCCTTCCACATCCCACAGCGTCGCGTTCTCGGCGCGGTCGGCATGGAAATCGCACATCACCCCCACACCGCGCGGGGTGTGCTGGGCTCGGGACTGGTTCAATTCGTGGTTCTTCATGATGGCAGGGGCGGGTCGACAAGATGTGATGGCCCCATTCCACCGTCTTTTGGCTCTACAATCGAGCGCCACTTTCACAAATCCGATGGTGCCAATTGAAATCGATCTGCGGTGACCTGCTGCTCCAGCGGCTCGGGCCTGACGGCACGGCGGCGCTGACGCGCCCGCTCAATCGCGGGCTCTACGCCTGTATCCGGGGCGCCATCCTCGATGGCAGCCTGGCCAGCGGCACCCGCCTGCCGCCACAGCGCGACCTCGCCGCCGAGCTGGCCCTGTCCCGCAATACGGTGATGTATGCCTACGAGCAACTGCTGGCCGAGGGCTATCTGCGCGCCCGCACCGGCAGCGGAACCTTCGTGGCCGATATTGCACCGGAACGATTCCTGAACGCGACCGCGGCCGAATCTCGCGACATCGCGCCGCCTGCCATGCCAGGACTGTCGCCCCGAGGGCAGCGCCTGCTGTCAGGCGCATCGGCGTCTCCGGTGCAATGGGGCGCGTTCATGCCCGGCGTACCGGACCTGCTCCGCTTTCCGCACCGGCGCTACGCCCAGATCGCAGCGCGGCTCTGGCGGCAACCGCAACCCGAATGGCTTAGCTACAGCCATGGCGGCGGCCTGCCCGCGCTGCGCGAAGCTGTGGCGGCCCATCTGCGCGTGGCACGCTCCACCCGGTGCGACGCGGACCAGATCCTGATTACGGAAGGCATCCATCAAGCCATCGACCTCGTGGCGCGCATGCTCGGTTCGGCGGGAGACCAGGCGTGGGTGGAAGAGCCCGGCTACTGGGGCATCCGTGGGGTGCTGCAGCTGAGCGATATCGGCATGACGCCGATGCCAGTGGACGCGGAAGGCATGACGCTGCCCACCACCGAAGACGCCAGCACGCCCTCGCCCCGCTTCATTTTCGTGACCCCGTCCCACCAGTATCCGCTGGGGGCAGTGATGAGCCTGCGCCGCCGCCGCGCCCTGCTCGACGTGGCACGCCGCCACGGCAGCTGGATCGTCGAGGACGACTACGACAGCGAGTTCCGCTACGCCGGCCAGCCCATTCCATCGCTACAAGGGATGGAACCCGATGCGCCGGTCATCTATATCGGCACGTTCAGCAAGACGCTCTATCCCGGCCTGCGCATGGGATACATCGTGCTGCCGAAAGCGCTGGCAGGCCCCATGCAGGCCGCCCACGCCGACCTGTACCGCGCCGGACACCTGATCACGCAGGCCACGGTGGCCGAGTTTATCCAGGCTGGGGACTACGCCGCGCACATCCGCCGCATGCGGCCGCTCTACGCCCGTCGGCGAGCGGTGCTGGCTGGATTGATCGAGCGGTATCTTGGGCCGGAGGCGCTGCATGAGCATGCTAGCAATGCCGGTTTGCATTTGGTGCTGCGGCTGCCTGATGACGTGGATGACGTGGCGCTGGCCAATCTTGCGCGGGATCGGGGGATTCTTGTGCGGCCGTTGTCGCGGTATTTTTCTGGGTCGGTGGTGCAGCGTGGGTTGCTGTTGGGGTATGCGTGTGTGCCGGAGGAGGAAATTGGGCCGGCGTTTGATGTTTTGTTGGGGTGTTTGGTGGGGGGTGGGGGTATTGGGCGTAAGCGTGGTTAGATTTGCTACGCAGGCTTCAGATTGGAAAACATGCTGCGGCTGAACGAGCAGCGGTACGAAAACGGGTGGGCTCAACGGGCGTAATGTCAAAAGCCGGAGCCAAGTGCCAGCTACGCTGCGTTCCGCCGTCATGAAGCAGCCCATGGTTCAGCGGATGATCGTCGGTGTTGCCCACCAGCGCGTTAAAGACCATACGCCGCCACAACTCCTGAAGTTGCGCACCAAGTTCTTCCCGCCCCCTCGCCCATACGCGCCGGGCATCTCCAAAATTTAGATAAGAGCGTCGCGGATCACCCCGGACGGCGTCCAGCGGAAGTCTGAGGACGGTATGGGCGCTGGCGAATAGACGGCGCTGCGGGCGATACGGGCCTGTCAGCGTTTTTGTGTTCAGGGCAGTTAAAGGCTCACCGTCAACTTAGCCGGTGAGCCAGCATTATCTCAGCGATGCGGGGTGGGTGAAGCGTTCCTCATAGAGAATAGCAAACTGGTTC
>NZ_BPUO01000015.1 GCF_022179805.1 Cupriavidus pauculus
CTGATGCTGCTACCTTTGCCGCGTTCGATCATGATGAGCGCTCGTTCTTCCGCACTCAAATGGCTGTAATTCTTCATTCCAACACCCTACCTCATCACGGGTGTTGCACTTGATACTAGAGACTAAGCCATGCTGCAAGCATGGACCATTCCCTGTCCGAATTCAAATGAACGCAACATCATATAATCAAATCGAAGAGAAGCCACCACGATCACTTGACCGACGGCGCAGTTTTAGGCCGCATATCTCCAATATCATCACAGCGCGGAATAACTGATTCGTCCGCAATCTCGGTCGTCTCCTAAACACGGTTCGATGGACCGATTTGGGTTGCGACTACAGCTCGTCGTTGCCGAATTCTTGGGATGTGCTCGCAATCGGGCTCTTCCCGGCCCAGTAACGGTCAATGCTCATCTCGTCGCCGAGCAGTGTTGTGGCTTAATGACACCCTACGACGAAATCGGCAATGTTGTGCTCCATTTTTGCTACGCTTTCGCACTCTTTCCTCGTGGAGATCAACGAAATGTTGAACAGAATATTCTGCTTACTGGTAATGCTTCCAAGCGCAGCGTATCAAGCGTTCTTTATCTACACGTTTAGCCACGGCGCATCGACGTCGGTACAGGAGATCTGGAGTAGATTCAGTGTCGTCCAGACTCCTTACTCATCGTTCGTACTTCGGAATATCCAATGGTTCTGGCTGCTTCCGATATGCTGCGTGTTGATACTCGGATACTCGCTTGCGAGGCCTACATTCTGGCGCTCTGCTCTCGTTGTTGTTGCTGGAGTTGGGGGTTTATCGTCCTTGTTATGGGCAGTGTATGCGCCGTCACTGCTAATCAGAGCAGTTTAGACTTCCTGCTGCTACCGGCCGCTACGGGTCGACCAGGGACTGCTGGCCATGACCACGGCCAGCCGGTCGGCCTAGGCCGGCCAGGAGCTGCCCTCCCTATTTTCGTCATCGAACGGCCGGTTTCCTGCCTGACGCAGCCGTCCTTTTGTAGTAGGTTTCCAACACCCTTTGTCACGAACTCCGCGTCTGGACATTGTCCGATGTAAATTCAGTGGCGTTCCACTCGAACTAAGCGTTGGACGGCTTCGTTAGCAGAACAGAGCGCTGAAGCGTGGCGCCAAGCCAGGGAGGGTCCGTCGGACTGGACAATTTCAAGATAATCCAGGAGTGTGTGCTTCGAGACTAAATCCGTGGAACGCCTTCTGTAAGATTATTGCCGGATATTCACAACAACATCGGAACGGTGCACGATGACGGCTACGTCGAAGCTTATGGCTGTTGAGCCGGCGATTCCAGGAAACATCGTCGACAACCCACGGCGGAGGCGCGTGCTCCGTGCAGGCGGATTCGCAGCCGCGTCCATCGCCGGCGTGAGCCATGCAGCCGAATCGTTTGTGGTGGACGACGTTAGCAAGCTTGACCGTGTCCACGTTGCGCGAATTGTGCGGCCGGGTAGCTCCCAAGAGGTACGAGAACTTCTTCGTCGGAGTACCGGACCAGTCTCGATAGGCGGAGGCTGCTTCAGCATGGGCGGCCAGATCGCCGCAACAGGTTCATTGCACCTCGACATGCGTGGCATGAATGGCGTGGTGTGGTTAGACGTGTCCCGACGCCGCATTCGCGTACAGGCCGGCATGACTTGGCGAGAACTGCAGGACGTCATCGACCCGCACGACCTAGCAGTGAAGATAATGCAGAATTATAGCAATTTCTCGATCGGTGGATCGGTTTCGGTCAATTGTCATGGCCGCTATGTCGGGGCCGGACCGGTAGTGAACTCCATACGAGCACTACAGGTAGCATTTGCCGACGGGCGAATTATGGAGCTGAGCCGCGAAATCAATCCAGATATTTTTCGCGCGGTTGCAGGGGGCTACGGTGGACTAGGCGTCATCACAGAGGTCGAACTGGAGCTCGCCGAGAATTGCGTGATCGCGCGGCAATGTGAACGCGTTGCCCTTGCCGATTACCCAGCCTTCTTTCGGGAGAAGATTCTTTCCAATCCGCACATATTGCTACACAACGCCGATTTGGCACCGCCCTCATTCGATAGGCCGCTTGCCGTTACCTGGGAGGTGTCGGAAAAGAAGCTGACGGAGTCCAAAAGGCTTGTGCCTCGCGGCCTCAACTATGCACGGGAGCAGAACCTCATCTGGGCATTAACGGAACTGCCGGCAACGCATTGGCTGCGCGAGCGCTACGCAGACGATGCGTTGCTGAATACCGAGGCTGTCGTCCGTCGAAACTATGAAGCCAGTCTCGATACGGCTTCGCTGGAACCGCGCACACGCGTTTTTTCCACGTATTTGCTTCAGGAGTACTTCGTCCCCACCCAGGCGTTTCTTCCGTTCGCCCGGAAAATGGCCACAGTGTTGAAGCAATACAACGTGCCAGCGCTCAATATTTCCATTCGCCACTCACCAGCAGACACGACAGCACTACTGGCTTGGGCTCAGACAGAAGTCTTCTCCTTCGTCTTGTACTATAAGCAACGGAGTAATGAGGAGGCAGATGAAGCGTCCCGGCGCTGGACGAGTCGGTTGATCGATACCGCAATCTCAGCAGGAGGTCGATACTATCTACCTTATCGCCTCCACGCTTCACCCGATCAATTTCACCGAGCCTACCCCCAGGTGGCAGAATTTTTCCAGATCAAGAATAAAGTCGATCCCGGAAATCGGTTCCGGAACATGCTATGGGATAAGTATTTGCCGTGCGCTAAGTGAAGCTGACTCCGACGCCTTCTAGGCTACAAACAGCCGTGCATTCGGACGAGATGACGGGCTGAGAAGGGTCGCGAACCGCCGATTGAGCCTCGCCTGCTTGTGACGGTAGCCAGAAGGCCGGGTCCGGCCATTGGCTGCCAGTCGACATATATGGCTAGATTGCACACAATGCGAAGATCGTGTCCTCATATTTCCAGTGAGCCATGCAACGACACTCCCTGTATGCATACGTAGATAATTCAGACCTCGACGACGACGTCACCGGTTTCGAGAAGGCACTCGTTGCGCTTGCTGTTTCGTCGGGCTGGGCCTTTGCACGTCCGGTCGTAGTGGACGAGCAAAGCATGGGCGTTTGCATCCGCTCAGGTAATTTGCCGGGCTGGGAGCTTGGAATGAACTTGGCCCTGACCGCTCCCGGCCTCTTCCAATGCTCAATCGCCGAACTCGTTAGCGCAGGCATGCCTCGATATCCATGTCGACGCGCGAGAAGGAATAGTCAATGAACCTTTATGAAGTTATCCGCTGGGGCAACGAGTCAGACGATCCGTTCACCGGAGGTGCGAACGGTTTGGATACCTGTTTCTTAGTGAGAGCTGAATCAGTCGAGCAGGCGGGGCAATTGGCTGATGCTGTGCTGCGTACAACAAAAGGTGAACTTGCGAAGTGGGCCGAGGTCATTCATCTCCTCGGCGCCGAGCAATCGGCGCAGCGCGATGCTCGCGTTCTCCGTGGCCCGTATCTTCAACACGCCTATCGACACGGTTGGAGGCATTGGACCCGGCCCGATGCAGTCTCGGGCTGGATCGAGCAAACATGAATGCGTTACTTTGAGCCGCTGGAGAGCTGCGTATACACCTTTCGTGTCATGAGCGCGCGCACGGTTACGCCGTCGGCCTTCATCTTCTCGATGAAAGAGCGTGCGCTCAACCCGGCTTCCCTGCAACGAGCGGGCTCGGCGAATTCGCCTTCGTTTTGCTTGAAGGTCGCGCGAACTTGTTCAGCCTCTCTTTGCGTCGCGAGAGTGCGGTTCATGGCCTTCATCTGGTTGTCTTTCATCGCCTGAAGGCCGCCTGGTTCCTTAAGCTGATCGGCGACAATCCGCCGGACTTCGGCCTCGGAGTCCGGTGACGAATCCATGAATTGCCCCGTGATGCCCTCCGCCATAGTGATCTGGGTAAGTGCATCCACATCCCGACCTGATACAGACTTGTCCTTGCAGGCCATAAGCCAACCTACGTGATCTGCGGCAATTTGGCCTGGACTGAGCGGGCGCTTCGGCTTGGAGCTATTATGAATGTCGTCTGAAATCCGGTTGATTTCAGTCGCTGTCGCGATAGCTACTTTATGCCGCTCAATAAAGTCATTGATTAACATTCGCTCAACCAAGCACGAATGCGTCTTTGCGTCACCGCCGGGGCCGGCGCCCTCTAGAATCTTAATGCCAAAAGCCCTTTCCGCCCGCACCCGTTCTTTGAGCGCGAGAACTCTATCAGCAGCGGCGCTTCGAGCTTCTGGAGTCCCGAGGCGTTCAGAAAGCGTGGTCCGCAAGGCGGCCGGATCCGTTTGCGCTTTCGCCAAGTCCTCACCGAGAATTGCCTCGGCGATCCCCATGGTGGAAAGCGCTCGATGCTGTGGCGTGCCCGATGGAAAAAACTGGCATGCGGCATTGAAACCAAGATGGGTAATTGCCTTCTCACCCAAGGTCCCAGATCTTTCGTCGTCCAACGCCATGCCCCGTGAATTCCGCAACACTTCGCTCTTGATAACGAAATCTTGCCCAACCGCAGCGCTTGCTGCCACACATAGCACCAGTGCCAAGGTTATTTTCTTCATGATTCTCCCCGAATGTCGCGCTCGATTGGCGCTTCGGTCGGGATTCTCCCACAATCGTCTTACGATGCCACCGTCAATTCCCTGGACAGAAATAACCTAGACGAACGGCAAGAATCTCATCCCATCGGAAGAAAGGCGCGAGGTTGCCAAGTGGAAAGATGCTCTGGAACAGCTGACTTCCGCTGGTCTCGTCGTGGACAGAGGCTACGCAGGTGAGGTGTATGAGATTACCAACCTTAGCTATCAGATGGCCGACATGATTGCCCTCTGACAATCGAGTAGAGGCGTGCCAATGATCGCGTCGCCGTTGCTTGTGCTTAAACGAAGCAGCGCGGCGCCTGGAAGTCGATGACGCCGCGGATGACCTCCCGCATCGCAAGAATCAGCGGCCGCGTGTCATCGCGACGCCATTGCACTGCGTAGTGGAGCGGCTCCAACGCATCGCTATCTGGGAGGATGCGCAGCGCACCGCGTTCGATAAGCGCATCGGCCCATAGCCGTGGCACAAACCCGAAGCCTAGCCCTTCGACGACCATACCGACGACAGCTCCCCAGCTGTTGCACATCAGACGCCGGCCGACCATCAAACCTCGGCGTGCCAGCCATTGGTCAAGCACCCGCGTCCCGCCCGCACCGACTGGAAGTGTCAGCAACGTCTGCTCGCTCATGAGCACTCGCGGGTCATCCGTGCCAGCCAACTCCAGGAAAGACTGGCTCGCCACCCAAGCAAAATCCACCTGACCTATCCGCTCAGCCGCCAAGCTACTGCGCGTAGACGGTCCCGCCAGGACCCCAATGTCCAGCTCCCCATCGTGCAAGCGCTGCTCCAGAACCTGCCCGATGTCGACGTGTGGCTCCAACAGCAACCCCGGATGTCGTGATGACACCTCGCGCACCAGCTTCGGCAGCCAAGTCAGCCCGCTCAGTTCCCCCAGCCCAATTCGGCATCGGCCACTCAGACCATGAACTTGTCCGGCCGACTGCTGCAGTTCCGCAGCGGCATGCAGCATCGCTCGAATCTGCGGCAGCATCTGCTCGCCTTGGGCCGTCAGCTCGGCGCTCCGCCCGCTGCGGTCGAACAATGCCACGCCCAGCGACGCTTCCAGTTCAGCTATCCGTTTGGACAGCGACGACACGGACAGGTGGACGCGCTCCGCTGCCACCGTGAAGTTGACGCAGGTCGCCGCCCAATAGAAAGCCTCGAGTTGCTTGAGAGTCATGGCTCGCCCTAATCGGTCGATGACCGATAGTTTCCTAAAAGCGAAATTATATCTTCGTTATTATTCGCTTTTTCAGGTTCATGCGGGTTGCTAGATTCGCTCCACTCTCTGGCCTTCACTCCCCATGTCAGCCGCTCCTATCGACGACACCGCCCAGACCGCTGCACTTCAGTCCGGTGATACGAAAACGGAAAAAGCGCCCGTTACTGCACAGAGCAACGAGCAGACGAGCTGGCTTAAACGGCGAGTGCTGTCGCTGAAGGACTTCGAGCCCTTGGCACGCAAGCGTCTGCCCAAGCCGCTCTACGCATACGTCAGTGGTGCAGTCGAGGACAACATCACCCTGGCGCAGAACCGACAGTCGTTTGAAGACCTGGCACTGCGGCCCCGCGTGCTGGTTGGCGTCTCCACACGCGACCTCAGCTTCACCTTGTTTGGCCGCCGGTACGCCGCGCCATTCGGCTTGGCCCCGATGGGCATATCCGCCCTGTTTGCCTATCGCGGAGATGTCGTCATGGCACAGGCGGCTTGCCTAGCGTCTGTGCCGGCCATCATGAGCGGCTCGTCGCTGATTCGGCTCGAAGACGTCATGGAAGCGGCCCCGGGCACTTGGTTTCAGGCCTATCTTCCCGGCGACATGCGCCAAATCGAAGGTCTGCTGGCACGGGTCGAGGCGGCCAAGGTCGAGACGCTTGTCATCACCGTCGACACGCCCGTCGCGGGAAATCGCGAAAACAA
The DNA here is from genome assembly GCF_022179805.1 of Cupriavidus pauculus. GTDB lineage: Bacteria > Pseudomonadota > Gammaproteobacteria > Burkholderiales > Burkholderiaceae > Cupriavidus > Cupriavidus pauculus_E. Next base: position 6,531 of record NZ_BPUO01000015.1, read on the forward strand.
TATCCGAGCGGGGTTTTCCACGCCGCTGCGCCCAAGCGCTGCCCTTGCCTGGCAGGGCGTCACGCATCCGCGCTGGCTGCTTGGCACCTTCACTCGGACCCTGATGCGGCACGGCGTGCCGCACTTCGAGAACGCCTACGCCCACCGCGGCACCCCAATCGTCTCGCGAAATGTGGAACGCGACTTCTCAGACCGCGCGCATTTCACCTGGGACCATCTGGCCACAATCCGTCGCCGCTGGAAGGGGCAGCTAGTGGTCAAGGGCATCCTGACGACGGAGGACGCGCGCCTGGCGCAACAGCATGGCGTAGACGGCATCGTCGTCTCAAACCACGGCGGCCGTCAGCTGGACGGCGTCATTGCCGCAATGCGCGCGCTGCCCGAAATCGTCGAGGCCGTCCCCCAACTACCCGTGATGCTCGACAGCGGCGTACGCCGCGGCACCGACGTCATCAAGGCGCTCGCCCTGGGTGCTCGCTGTGTCTTCATCGGGCGCCCGTTCGCCTATGCGGCGGCAGTGGGCTCCCGCCAAGGCGTTGCGCACGGCATCAACCTGATGCAAGCCGAGATTTCTCGAGACCTGGCCATGCTGGGTATCACCCGGGCAACGGATGTGGACGCGCAATGCATCTACCGCCCGCCTCCGCATTGAATACCAACCTTCACCGCATCCCAACAGAACCCTCACGGTCGATACAGGAGACAAAACAATGACTTCGCCGCACGGCTTTCGCATTCATCCGCGTCCCGCACACCTTGTCAGCTCGTCGCTGATGGAGCGGTATCGCAATTTCCCGGTGGCCAATGTCAGCGATGCCATGAGCCGCACGACAGGAACCAGTCAGTTGCGCTCATTCCACCGTCGCGAGGGCAACCTGGTCGGACGGGCACTGACCGTTCGCACGCGCCCCGGCGACAACCTGATGGTGCACAAGGCCATCGACCTTTCGGGTCCCGGTGACGTCATCGTGGTGGACGCCGGCGGCGTTGGCCCAAACGCCATCATCGGCGAAATCATGCTGGCGCTCGCCATCTCGCGGGGTGCTGCAGGCTTTGTCATCGACGGCCTGATTCGTGACAGTGACACGATTGGGACGGAACCGCTGCCCGTCTATGCGCGGGGTGTCTCGCACCGTGGCCCCTATAAGGATGGCCCGGGGGAACTCCACGTACCCGTCTGCATCGACGGCATGGTGGTTCGACCGGGCGACCTGATTATTGGCGATGGTGATGGCCTGTTGGTCATTCCCGCCGAAGAAGCGGAGGCGATTGCCGTTCGCGTGGAAGAAATCCAGCGGATGGAGGCCGGCGTCCTGGAATCGATTGCGCAAGGCCGTGCCGACCGTACCTGGGTGGACCGCTCGCTGACCGACAAGGGGGTTCTGTGAGCCAGGCTCTTCCCACAAAGCGCCAGGTCGTTCGATTCGACTATTGGCTGGACCCCGCCTTCAACCGCATCGTGGGCGAAGCTTCCGATGTCATCCTGCACACATGCCAGCGCGAGGGTGCAGACGAAGAGGCATGGGCACGCCTTTCCGAAGCCCACGTATATCAGATTACGGCTGCCAAGGACGAGTTGCCCCGACGCTGGTTCGTGACGGCGGAGCTTCTCGCCCAATGCCCGAATCTTCTGGCCATATCGTCGAGCGGCTCGGGGTGCGACACGATTGACATCGATGCCTGCACAGCTGCGGGCGTGGCCGTGATGAACCAGGCCGGCGGGAACGCCGATTCCGTGGCGGAAATGGCGGTCGGGTTGATGCTCTCTGTGATGCGACGCATTCCTGAGTCGGATCGACGCATGAAGGCGCATACCACCGGCAGCCGTGAAGACCTGATGGGCCACGAGCTCCGTGGTCGCACCCTGGGCCTGGTTGGCGTCGGACACGCCGGGAGCCGCGCTGCGGCACTCGGCCGTGCCTTCGGTATGCGGGTGATTGGTTATGACCCGTATCTCGATAGCGCAGAGATGGATAAGCGAGGAGCCGAACACGTTGCGTTCGATGAGTTGCTGCGCACGTCCGACATTGTGTCGCTGCACTGCCCGCGCGACGCCAGCACACTCGGGATGATGAACGCTGCAGCCTTCGCGGCAATGCGTCGCGGCAGCATCTTCGTCAGCACCGCTCGCGGAGGTATCCACGATGAGGCAGCCCTGTGCGAGGCGCTGTCCAGCGGACACCTAGCGGGCGCAGGCCTGGACGTCTGGGACCAGGAGCCGCCTCCGCCAGGCCATCCGCTTCTGACGCTCGACAACGTCGTTGCTACTTTCCATACGGCAGGCGTGACGCATGACGCCCGGCGTAGGAACGCTACCCTGGCCGCGACGCAAATTCTGGCGCTGCTCTCTACCGCAGAGAAGCCCGAACGCCTGGTGAACCCCGATGTATGGCCCAGTGTACGCCACCGCATGGAGGCAGCCTTGCTCGTTGCCTCGAGCTGACCACGCAAGCACTCGTCAAAAAAATACGCCGGCCACATGAGGGTCGGCGAGGAGACAAAATCATGCACAGCAATTCCGACATCCGTCGTCGGCGCCTATCCCTTTGCCTTGCCGCGAGTTCGCTCGTCGGTATGGTTGGCGCTCTGACACCAGCCTCAGCCCAGGCACAAGCCGCAGCTTGGCCGAATCGACCCATCGAGATGATTGTGGCGTACGCACCGGGCGGCGGCACCGACCTGGTCGCCCGCCTGCTCGCACGGCATCTGGAGAAGGAGCTGGGTGCGACGATCGTCGTGCAGAACAAGCCGGGCGCCGGCGGCGCCATCGGCTTTGCCGAGCTGGCGCGCGCTACACCGGATGGCTACACCATCGGCTTCATCAACACGCCGAACTTGCTGACAATTCCGATTGAGCGCAAAACGACGTTCACCTGGAAAAGCTACGACCTCATCGGCAACCTGGTGGACGACCCGGGTGCATTCACCGTCAATCAGTCCAGCAACATCGATTCCCTGGCGACGCTCGTGAAGTACGCCAAGGCAAACCCAGGCGCCGTCACCGTCGGCACCACGGGCGTGGGCTCAGACGACCATCTTGCCATGCTGCTGTTCGAGAAGGCATCGGGCGTGAAGATGACGCACGTGGGCTACAAGGGCGCGGGCGAAGTGCGCGGCGCGCTGGCCGGTCAACAGATTACGATTGGCGCCATCAACGTCGGCGAAGCACTGGCCTATCAAAAAGGCGGCACGCCGCTGAAGTTCCTGGGACAAATGGGACTGTCACGCGCAGTGCTTGCGCCGAACGTCTCTACGTTCCGCGAGCAGGGCTACAACATCGAGCTCGCATCGTTGCGCGGCTTGGCTGCACCCAAGGGCCTGCCGGAGCCAGTCAAGAAGAAGCTCGTCGATGCCATGGCCAAGGTTGCGGCTGACCCGCAGTTCAAGCAGCAAGCTGACGCCATGTTTGCGCCGCTGCGCTACCTCGCCCCAGCCGCCTACGCCGCCGAACTCGAACGCGGCGAAGCAGGCTTCCGCCAACTGTGGAAGGAGATGCCATGGCAAGAAAAGTGAGCCGACTCTTCCGGATTGCGACCGGCACCGCAGCGCTGGTCTGCTCGACGCTGCTGTCGGCACAGACGGCATTGCCCCCTGGTGCAATCACCATGGTCGTTGGCTGGCCCGCCGGTGGCCCTTCGGACTCCGTCGCGCGTCTCGTATCTGCGCAGATGTCCAAGACGCTGGGACAATCCATCGTCATCGACAACCGTGCTGGAGCAGGCGGCAACATCGGCTCGGATATCGCAGCGCGCGCCAAACCCGATGGCGGCACCATCATGCTTGCCACGGCGACCTCGCACGGGCTGAATTCCGCCTTGTACAGCCGGCTCAACTACGACCCCATCAAGGACTTCGCGCCGATTGGCCTAATTACCACCTCGCCAGGCGTCATGCTTGTCCCCAAGGACTCGCCATATCGTTCGGTGGCGGAGCTAGTCGCCAAGGCACGTGCTCAACCTGGTCAGCTGAACTATGGTTCCGGTGGCGTCGGCTCGAGCCAGCATTTGGCAGGCGCAGTGTTCAAAAAGCTCGCCAACGTGGATGTTGCACACATTCCGTTTAAAGGCACTGCTCCCGCAATGACCGACCTCATGGCCGGACGCGTCGACTTCATCATCACAACGGGCGCCGTGCCCTTTATCCGCTCCGGCAAGGTTCGTCCACTTGCCGTCGCCGCGCATCAGCGTCTGCCAGTATTGCCGGATGTCCCGACGTTCGAAGAGGCCGGGGTCAAAGGGTTCTATACCGATTCCTGGTATGGACTGGTGGCGCCCGCGAACACGCCGCGCCCGGCACTTGAGAAGTTGAATGCTGCGCTGAACCAGGCATTGCGAGACCCCGAACTCCAAAAGCAGTTCTCGGAGCAAGGTTCTCTGCTCGTCAAACCGATGGGGGTGGATGAGTACTGGACGTTCGTGAAGAGGCAGATGCCCAGCGCTGCAGAGCAAGTTCGCATCTCAGGGGCTAAGGCGGACTAAAGACGCAGCGCCGCGTTCTTCGACAAGAGAGCGCTACGCGTCACGGCTGGTCCAGCCGGACGGCTTGTCGCTGCAAGTCGACACACCCTGAAGTAGGGAAGACACGGCAGCTCATGCACATGAAAATGTCGACGTCGTGATTGACCCCATGACATTTCACCCAGCCCGCCAGCATCATGCTGCGGGCTTCCTTTTCCTCAGATCTCGGCTATACTGTATATTCATACAGTATCGACCTCCTGAGGCCATGCTCCCAGAACCTGCAAATTGCCCCCTGTGCGGCAGTTCCGCTGAGCGGATTCGGTCATCCCACCTCGAGGTTACCGATACTGTCCAAGATATGGCTCGTTTGGCATAGAGACGGCTGCTTTGGGCGACATGGAAGCCGCCATCTTGGCTCGCCAAACAGTCACTCGTTTGCGAGCCTACGGACATTTGCCGTTCATACAAAGAGACAAGCGAGGCGTTCGTGTTGGGCCTGACCGTAATAGGACAGCGTCGTCGAGCTATGCCGGCGTCGATTTCTACTGGACGTGTGCGCTTCTTCGCCAAGAGAAAAACGGCTCGGCATCATCGACACTTGCTTTATTATTGGTCGGTGTATCGCGCTGAACCGGTTGGAAGCAACGACACGCTCTAAACCCATTGTTCTCGTGCAGACTTGGACGAAGCTCTTCACTCAAACGCTCATCGCCATCGCGCTCATCGTCGTAGCGGCGGCGGTCTCGCGCGTCATATACGTTCGTATGACACCAACGGCAACGACCGACGTGCAGGACGGAAGTGATGTCCACCGGGAATTTGTCGACTGCAGAGCCAAGCGTGGACCGGCAGAGCGCCCCACAGGCCAAGCACAAAAGGATGTTATCTGGATAGCGGGCTGCCTCGATTCCTGAGGTAAGCCGGGCCGCCATACTCCGCTGCTCGCCCCCCTTTATATCCAACGCTAGACAACGCGATGGCGCAACGGACTCAGCCGTCGCATTGAGTTGCTTGCTACTGGTGGCGCGCGAGCGCCAGTGAGGCAACGAACTCTCGCACGGCCGGGCTCTCATCGCCAGCTCGAGTCACGGCCACCAACGTGGCTTGCGTCCGCACATTCGAAATGCGAACGAAGGCCACGTCACTCCGGTTCGCTGCGGCAACCGAAGCACCAACCACTGTGAATCCCAGTCCGGCTGCAACCAGGCCCAGTGCCGTGTGAATCTCGATGGCTTCATGTCCCGCGCGAGGATTGCCTCCAGCTTGGCGAAGTAAATCGACCATCTGGTTCGCGTACCGGCTCTGCGGGTCTTTCGGATATTGGATGAGCGCCAGCTCGTCCAAGTCGGCGGCCTTCACCGTCTTGCGTTTCGCTGCCCGAGATTGGATGGGCACTGCGGCGACAAACGGGTCTTCGAACAGCTCGGTGTAGATCAAGTCGCTGGCTCGGTCGAAATCGCCGATATAGCGGGAAACGCCAACGTCAATTCGACCACTGCGTAGCAGTTCTGGCTGATGCTCCGACAGTTGCTCGAGCAAGTCCAGCTGAATGCCTGGAAGCTTTTCCCGAAAGCGCCGGACCGCCTCCGGGAGCAGGGAGAAGATTGTTGACCGGGTGAATCCAACGCCAAGCCAACCAAGGTTGCCAGCAGCAACGGCCCTCGCCTCCTCGTCAAGTTGGCGCATTTGGGAAAGAAGGTCTTTCGCCCGGGGATACAGAAACTTGCCAGTGGGCGTTAGCGTCATGGGCCGATTGGACCGGTCGAACACGGGCGCACCCAACTGCGACTCCAACTGCGATATCTGCATGCTGATTGCCGTTGGTGCGACGAACAGGCGACCGGCAGCCGCCACCGCGCTACCAGCATCGACCACCTCACAGAAGTACCTCAGATGCTTCAAGTTCATTTTTTATGAATGTAGGTCCAATTTTCGATGTTTGATTCATCCAGAACTTTACTCGAAACTCCAACGACACACACATGGAGTTAAGCGATGGACAGCGTTTCGCCCCCCGCGCAAAGTCTGATGGAAGCGGCTCGCGCCCTGAGCACAGCTGAAATCTCGGACGCGCTCGACTATTTCAAGCTGCCTGGTAGCGCACTCGGCATCGGCCTCCAAGCCGGCGAACCGCGCATTTTCGGCCCCGCGTTCACGGTTGCTTTCGTTCCTGTCGACACCGCAACCCCGGGCACTGTCGGCGACTATCTCGACAACATTCCTCAAGGCGCTGTCGCCGTGCTGGACAATTCCGGCCGCGTCGACTGCACCGTGTGGGGCGGCATCATGAGCAAGATTGCCGAGCACCGTGGTATTGCCGGCACCGTTATCAATGGCGTCTGCCGTGACACTGCCGAAGCCCAAGAGGTCAATTACCCGCTCTACGCGCGGGCTCGCTTCATGCGCACCGGCAAAGACCGTGTTCAGGTCAGCACTGTGGGTGAGGTCGTCAGCCTCGGCGACGTGCGAGTGACGCCAGGCGACTACGTGGTTGCGGACGCCGACGGCGTCGTCGTCGTACCGCAAGCCCGCGCGGCAGAGGTGTTCGAGCGCGCTCTTCGCACTCGCGAGGTCGAAGGCAAGATTCTGGAAGCCGCGTTGGCCGGCACACCGCTTGGGGAGGCACGCCGCCAGTTCGGATACCACACGCTTCAGCGCACCGGTCACTGAACCCACGGTCACAAAAATATAACGGAGACAAAATGAACTGCAAGATGTATCCCGTGACCGCGCTCGCGGCGGCGACCTTGGCCTGCGCACTCACTCCTGTCGCCACAGCGGCGGCCGAAGCCTATCCCTGCCCGACCCTGCGGCTCGTATCCCCTTACCCGCCCGGTGGTACCACCGACATCCTCGCGCGCATTGTTTCGCCTGGACTGTCCAAGCGACTTGGCGTCACCGTCATCGTCGACAACAAGGGCGGCGCCAGCAGCAATATTGGCACTGAGTTCGTCTCGCGTGCCAAGCCGGATGGCTGCACCGCACTGCTCGGGAACAACACCGGGATTGTCATCAACCGGAACCTCTACAAGCTGAAGCTCGACCCGACTCAAGCACTGGCTCCAGTGGGCGAAGTAGCATCGGTTCCGCTCGTTCTTTACGTCAATGCGTCGCTACCTGTGAAGACTGTGGGACAACTGGTCGACATGACCAAGGCCGCTCCCGGAAAGTACAGTTACGCTTCCGGCGGAAGCGGCAGCCCGCAACATCTCGCAGGCGAAATGCTGAAGCTCGAGCGTCAGCTCGATATGGTGCACGTCCCCTATCGTGGCCAGGGGCCCGCGCTGAGCGACGTCATTGCCGGTCAAGTCCCCATTGCGTTCGAAACGACGACAGCCATCGCTCCTCACATCAAGTCCGGAAAGCTGCGTGTGCTGGCCACAACCGGTGCAAAGCGTTCGAAGACACTGCCGGACGTCCCCACGATGCAGGAATCGGGGTTCCCTGGCTTCGTCATCGAGAACTGGTACGGCTTGTTCGTGCCTACTGAAACGCCGACACCGCTCATCCAGCGGCTAAACGCAGAACTCAATGCTGTCCTCACCGAACCCGACATCGCATCGAAGTTGAGCGACTTGGGGTCTGGCGACGTTCACGGCACGCCTGCTCAGTTCCGCGCATTTATCACGAAAGAAATGCCGTACTGGGAATCGCTGGTCAAACGCTCCGGCGCGAAGGTCGACTGAACATCAACGAACTCGGAATCCACTGAAATGACTCAAAACCCAACCGCAGACCAGCTCGAACGCCTCTTGCGCCTAGGCACCGCGACCATCCATGAAGCTCAGGGCCAGCGCGGCGCCGTAGATTCGACTATTGCGCCCTTGGACCCTTCGATGCGAGTCGCCGGTCCCGCACTGACCATCGACATCCGACCCAGTGACAACCTGATGATTCACTATGCGTTGACGAAGGCTCGCCCAGGAGATGTCCTCGTGGTCGATGCCAAGCAATTTGTCAACGCTGGCCCATGGGGTGACGTGCTGACGTACGCTGCTCAAAGGATCGGTATCGCGGGCCTCGTCATCGACGGCGCCGTTCGCGATGCGACAAACATCGTAGAAATGGGTTTCCCGGTATTCTGCCGAGGCCTCTGCATCCGCGGCACCAACAAAGTACAGCCCGGACGGCTGAACGTGCCGGTCGTGATAGGCGGCGCGCCCATCAATCCCGGCGACATCATCATTGGCGACCGCGATGGGCTTGTCGTAGTAGCCGCAGAGGAACTCCAATCGGTCATCGACGCCAGCGAAGCGCGAGAGGATAAGGAGGCCGGCATGCGGAAAAAGCTCGAACAAGGTGCGACAATGGTCGAGCTACTTGGACTTCAGGCGACCCTCGATTCGTACGGTCTGCATTGAACCAAATCTTCGGGGTAGCGCATCACCGTTGCTCCCCTCCTGGACCTGGCTGCAACACGGCTTGCTGGGTCGCCCCCGCGTCGCGTCGCACATTGCCAGGCTGCTACTGACGTCGTGCCAGCATGCGAGGAAGGCCGTCGATGTTAGTCTGGCACGGCCTCGGCACCCCGCTTCCGCTCCTGCTAACGCAAAACTACGGTGATTACCGTTGTTCGCTACCTGACCGCTCTTCAGAGGTAAGAAGGTGCTCATAGAGCAGCGCAGCCACCGCGGTGAGAGGATGATTCTCCCTCGACGCCAGAAGCAATTCGCGGGTCGCCCACGGCTCATCCAATGGGCGGGCAAGAACAGTCTTGGCCTTCAGAAATGGCGTAACACTTCTCTCGGGCAGCAAACTGAGCCCAATTCCTGCCGACACCATCAAAACCAAGCCTTCATAGCTTCTCGCCTGTATCCGAAGCTTGAACGGTCGATTAAGTTTTTTCGCTTCCTCGGCGAGCATATCGCACAGAGCGGTGTTACGCGGAAGGCCGACGTGGTCGTAAGACAAAACGTCCTCAAAGCGCACTTTCTTCTCTGACGCTAAAGGATGGCCTTGCGGTAGAACTACGACGAGCCTGTCGTTCCTATAGTGCTCGAGTGTCAATCCCTCAATGGCATTCGCACTGACCAAAATGCCAAGGTCCGCAAGTCCAGCCAAGAGGAGCCTCTGCGTTTCGTCGCTGGTGCGCTCTTCCAAATCAAGCTTTACGGTCGGATGCACGGCGATGAAGCTCGCAAAATCTTGAGGCAAGAACTGTACGATGGAGGAAGTGTTGGCAAGCAAGCGGACTTGGCCCCGCGCACCGCTTCCGAAGTCGCTGAGCGTATTATCCAATCGCTCAAGCTCAACGAGCACCCGACGAGCGTGGTCCAGTAGTTCGACACCGGCAGGCGTAAGCGCGACGCCCCGGCGGTGCCGATTAATTAAAACGACACCACAAGCCTGTTCCATCTCGGAAATTCGCTTGCTGACGGCTGATGCTACCGTCGCTTCGCGCGCGGCACCTGAAGCTATAGACCCCTCCTCCGCGACCGCAACGAAAGCGCGAAGAGTTTGTATGTCGTAACGCATGAGTATGTCTGTTCTCTCCTGCGTGCAGTGTTACGACCGAAGTCGGGACGCTTCATCGTACACCAGGCATCAGTATCGGGCCAGTTCGTGCCTTATTGTCGACGAACCGCCAGGTCAATAGCCTGACGCATCGCCTCGACCATGCTTCCTTCGTCTACGACACCCTTTCCCGCAATGTCGAATGCCGTACCGTGGTCGACTGAAGTTCGAATCACATTCAATCCAACGGTAACGTTCACTCCGGCCTCAAGTCCCAGAACCTTCACTGGGCCATGTCCTTGGTCATGGTACATGGCGACCACCAAATCAAAGTCACCTCGTCCAGCGCGGAAAAAGAGTGTGTCAGCAGGAAGTGGGCCCGTGACATCGATTCCCTCGTCCTGCAGCGCCGCCACTGCCGGAACGATTTTCTCCTCTTCTTCGCCGTACCCGAAAAGCCCATTCTCGCCCGCGTGGGGATTGATTCCGCAAACACCGATGCGGGGCCGAGCAATCCCTGCCCGAACCAGAGTTTCATGACCCCTCTGGATAGTTCTTCGCACCAGCCCTGGCTCAATCTTTCGAATGGCATCAAGAATGCCAATGTGCGTAGTCACATGAATAACGCGCAACTGCGGCGCTACCAGCATCATTGATACCTCTTCCACGCCGGTGAGGTGCGCCAGCATTTCAGTGTGTCCGGGATATTTGTGCCCACCAGCGTGCAGCGCTTCCTTGTTAAGAGGCGCTGTACATATCGCGTCGATTCGGTTGTCCTGCGCGAGCTGTGCAGCGCGTTGAATGTATCGAAACGCTGCGTCGCCAGCCACAGCAGAAAGCTGACCGAACGGCAGGTCCTCTGGAATCAAATCAAGGTCAATGCAATCAACCACGCCCAGCTGGTACTTTGCGTCGTCCGGGCTCACGATTCTGCGAACCTCAAGATTGCCTTTCACAATGCTGACCGCCTGTTGCAGCCTTTTCGCATCGCCAATAATGAGAGGGCGGCACCGTTCGTAGAACTCGCTATGGGCGAGGGTTTTGACAATCACTTCGGGCCCCACGCCTGCGGCGTCTCCCATGGTGATACCAATGATGGGTAGAGGTTCGTTCATGAATACTCCTATAAAGGTAAAGCCACGGCGGTACCTAGACGCTTTGGCGGCTAACCTTGACCTTTTCCGAGTTTGCTTTACGTAGCGCCGCCCAAGCTTCAAGCAGCGTGTCATCGTTGCCGAATGCCCCGGCCTTGGTCACCACGAACGGCGCAGGGACGCCCGCCCCGACGGGCACGCCTACGACCACACCGGGCTCCAGTTCATCCAGGATGCGCAGCCGATGTACGCCGGCTTCCACAAGCATCGCGCGGGCGGTTTCACCGCCAGTCGCAATGAGCCCACCGATGCGGGGGAAGTATCGTGCGGTCAAGCGTGCAAGCGCCGTAGATAGCGCTGCTCCCTCGCAAGGGTCAAAGTCATCATCAAGGCCTATTTTGAGTAGTACATCAACATCACCGCCAAGCACTTCCTCAATTCGGTCTTGCAAGGTCGTCCACGCCTCAAGCATCGCCCCGCCGCGCAAGACGTGAGGTGGAACGACAAATGTTGCAATGCCCGGTTGGCCCATCAACCTATCAATCTGGCGACCCGTCGTCCTTGACAAGCTTCCTGCCAGGATGAGAATAGGACCAGTTTGACGCGGTGGAATCTCAAATCCACTTGTGGACCGCCCAGGTACAAGCTCAGAAATTTCCCGCGCCAAACCACCAGAGCCGACCCAAAAAGTTGGCCGGTCAACCCCTAGCGTAGCCAACGCTATGAATCGAAGGTCCTCAGTGCTTTCCGCACCCAGGACTAGTGCATCTAAATCTTGTCCGACGATTTCGCCAATGCGCAATGCAAGGGTCCCAGGGTTGTCCCTCTTGGCATCGACTTGCAACATCGCAACTTTGAGTCCCGCGTCCTCAAGTTGAACTGCAATGTTGGCAGACAGATGACCGTGCTCCAGCTGCCAAGTGTCCGACTGTTCAAGGGGCTGACCGCGCAAGAAGACACAGCCATCTTTGACAGTCCGACCCATGGCGGGATGCGCCGGCGCTACTATCGCGACACCGGCTACAGACACAAGCCGGGCAACTTCGACCGCCCAATTTCCCCTCAGCGTTGAGTCAATCTTCTTATAAAGCCGGTGGCCACTTGAACTCATCGCCTGGTATACCGACGCCGTGCGTTGAGCCGCTTCATTTGGCGAAAGGCGACGTGTATCGGTATCTACTGCTAGCAACCCATCACTGGGCACATTTTGAGCGACGTCTGGTTGGACCACGACGAAGGTATTGTGCCCGGTAGAGGCGAAGCCGATTGCGCAGTCAGCCGCCCCAGTAAGGTCATCTGCGAGAATAAGCAAGTTCATTTGCCGTTCCAGCTCCACCGGTGATTAAGTCGGTTCCGCAAGCAGGGGCATCCGTACGCCCAGGCGTTCGCCCAATTGTGCAATCTCTTCAAGAACCTCTGAGGGCATGTCAATCCCGTCGCGCATCTGGCGCCTGTAGTTCTTCGCCTCCATTTCTCCAGGCAGGAAAATCTCGTCCACACCTGGTGCCTTTTTGGACTGCCTGATGAAATCAATCTGAACGTCCATGTTTCGTTTGAACTCCTCTGGCTCGACCAAGAAGTCCAGGCGAATGGCACAGAACGTGTGCCCTTTGTTCAACGGAGTGAAGTCTTCGTAAACGTCCTTAAGCGTTGGTCCAATGGCAGCACCGGATATCATCGACGAGAGCATGCCTATCACGACCGACAATCCAGAACCTTTATAGTCGCCCATTGTTCGGAGAAACCCTTCGGTTGCAGCCACCGGGTCTGTGGTAGGGATTCCATTGGCATCCAGGGCCCACTCTGAAGGGATTGGCGAGTTAGTCTTCCCCGCCATCATGATTTTTCCCTTCGCCACGACGCTTTGCGCCATATCCAGCACCACAGCCTCCCGCGTGAGCGCTGGGAACGCAAAACTAAAAGGGTTGTTTCCGATTCGCCGCTCCGCCCCTCCGTATACAGGCATTAGATTTCCGCCACCAATCGACGAGCTGAAGCCCACCATGTCTTTCTGCAAGGCCATCATCGAGTAGTAGGCCGCAGCGCCGTAGTGGTTGCTGCCGCGCGCGGTCACGAAGGAAATTCCGTGCTTCTCCGCAAGCTCGATGGCCTTTTGCATCGCGAAGTGCGAGACGACTTGCCCGGCGCCGTTATGACCATCAACAAGTGCTAAGGCTCCTCGCTCTCGCACCAACTCCGGCTTTGCCTTTGGATTGACGGCCCCTTTTTCGATACGCTTTACGTAGAGAGGCACTCTCAGGCAACCGTGAGAATGGACTCCCCGTGCGTCCGCGACAACGAGCGAATGCGCTGTGAGTTCGGCATCTTCACGCGGCATTCCCACGGCCTGAAAAACTTGCGCTACCCAGTCTTGTAGCGTTTGCGGGGAAATTCTGATGGTCTGGTTGAAAAAATAGTGTCCCAAAAGGGTCTCCTACGCGTCAAATAGGGACGCATGTATTGCTCAGCTCTACGCGGCGGGCTGCCGGGTACTGATGTCCAAATTCACATCGGCAGTCACGGACTATTCGGGCTTGATGCCTGCTTCGCCCAGAAGCTTTGCCCAGTAGGCAGAGTCGGCCCGTTGGAAGGCAGCGAACTGCTCAGGGGTGCCGCTTAGCACTTCGCCGCCCATGCTTTGGATTTTTTCGATGACGTCAGGCTTCGCCAGGAGCCCGTTAATCTCTTTGTTGAGCATATCGACCATTGGCTTCTGCATTCTTGCTGGGCCCATTACGCCGAACCACTGACTCATCTCGAACTTTGGCAGGCCCGCCTCATCCATGGTCGGCACGTCAGGCAGTAGCGGTGAGCGCTTTAGGCTGGTAACCGCGATGGCTTGCAGCTTTCCGGCCTTGATGTGCTGAAGCACATTTGGGGGAGATTCAAAGTTCAAATCCACGCGGCCACCAAGCAAGTCCGTCATTGCCTGGCTGCTGCCCTTGTACGGGACATGTACCATTTCCGTGTGAGTCGCACGCATGAACTGCACGGCAGCCAGGTGTTGAGCAGTCCCAACGCCCGACGTCGCAAAACTGACTTTTCCAGGGTTCTTTTGCAGGTACTGAATTAGCTCTTTGAGATTCTTCACGCGCAGCGACGGACCCAGCGTCAGAATCACTGGTGTCGAAGCAACACGCGCAATGGCAGTCAAGTCTTTGATAGGGTCATAGGACAGTTTTGCCATCATCGCAGGCGCAACCGACACCCCTGCAAAATGTCCCATTAGCAAGGTGTAACCATCCGGGTTAGCTTTAGCTACAACTTGGGTGCCTATCGTGGTTGATGCACCGGCACGATTGTCGATAACCACCGGTTGTCCCAGTCGCTCTGACAACTGCTGCGCGACCAACCGACCAAGAACGTCCGTAAAGCCTCCCGGCGCAGAGCCCACCACCATGGTGACGGGCTTCTCCGGGTACTTTTGCGCAAATGCGGGATAAGCGAGGCATGGCAGTAAGCAAGCGGCAACAAATGCCCGCTTCGAAATCGAGAATTTCATGAAACTGTCTCCGGACTGTCGATGTCTTTTTTTTGACTCTATCTGTCCAGGGTGCAGTTCTCTAGTGGTATTTCGGCAGTCAGCCATCTCCGTCGGAGATGGCTGACACTCCCCCGATAAACGTCCACTAGAAGGACGCGCTATCTCGGCCGACCCCAAGCCCGCAGCGTATCGACCGAAGAAATGCGGGGTGGACTGAGCACCTGAATAGGCCACCGGCGAGAAGTTCGACGCTTTAGAGGGCGGCTCAGAGCCGCCCCGAGCCTCAGCTAATGGCTGAACAGCAACGATGCCAAGACTCAAAAAGATAGAGGTGGCCTATTGCAACATACTGGTCGTCAATAGGTGATGAGCCAATGGCTAAAGACTAGACGCGTGACAAGGCTCGAGTCGGCCATAGAACTGTGGGGACGCGACGTTGGGTCAACATCCGTAACAACTTTGGGACGGGGCTATGTCAGAGGATTCCACGAGCACGCCAATCAGTTCGAGTTAGCGCATCAATCCCAACGGACTCGAGAACCTTGTCGGTGTCTTCCCCGAGCGTCGGGGCTCGACGCCGAACACTGCCAGGCGTTCCGCTTAGCTTGGGCACGATGCCTGGCAGGACCACGGCTGTGCCGTCGCTTAATTCACCGTTCAACAACATATCGCGTTCGCGGTAGTGTGGGTCCTCGACGATATCGGACACGTCATAAATCTTGCCGGCAGGGATGCCTGCCTCATGAAGCTGCGCCAGAACCTCGGCCAGCGGCCTGCCCAGCGTCCACGCCTGGATAGCCACATCGATTTCTTCGACATGCATAACGCGACCGTCGTTCTGCGCTAATTCAGGTTTTTTGCCGAGGTCGTCTCGCCCAATCACCGTCATCAAACGTCGGAAGATGCTGTCCCCATTGCCGGCAATGAGCGCGAATTTTCCGTCTTTGCATCGGTAAGCGTTGCTCGGCGCGATGCCAGGCAAGCTGCTTCCGGCCGGCTGACGGATGGCGCCAAAGACCGAAAACTCGGGCACCAGGCTCTCCATCATGTTGAACACCGACTCATAGAGGGCGACATCGATGACTTGGCCCTCTCCGCCGTTACGTTCGCGATGCGCTAACGCGAGCAGGACGCCAATCACACCATGGAGTGCCGAAAGCGAATCACCAATGGAAACACCGACGCGCACCGGGGTCCGACCCGGCTCCCCGCTCAGATGGCGCAGGCCCCCCATGGCTTCGCCAATCACGCCAAAACCCGGCCGGTCACGGTACGGCCCGGTCTGCCCATAGCCGGAGACGCGAAGCATAATCAGCTTCGGGTTGATAGCCTTCAAGGTTTCCCAACCCAGGCCCCACCCTTCCAGCGTGCCAGGTCTGAAATTCTCAATAAGGACATCGGCCGAAGCGACAAGGCGACGAATGACGTCCTGTCCCTCCTCAGAACGGAGGTCCAGCGTCACCGATTGCTTGTTTCGGGATTGCGCGGCCCACCAGACCGAGGTGTCCTCGTGAATCATGCGCCACTTTCTCAGCGGGTCGCCGTTTTGCGGCGACTCAATTTTGATAACTTCAGCCCCGAATTCCGCAAGCATCTTGGCCGCGAAAGGCCCTGCTATAAGTTGCCCGAGTTCGATGACTCGGATGCCATTGAGCGCCTGTTGCATGCTGTCTCCCTACCTGTGATACCCAGCATGATGTGACAACTTCGGGCTCAGTACTTTGCAGTATGCTCATCTACCCTTTCCTGAACAGAAAGGGTCCGTCCTCAAGCGCCGCCGGAGACGTCCAACTCCATGCCGCAAAGATGCTCCACGAGCTTAAGGGCCTCCGGTTGGAGCACACGGGCATCTTTTACTCCGAGCCAAAGGGACCGATTGGCCCAAGGGTCTGACAGCCGCACGGCCCTCAGGCCTGCCACCAAAATCTCCTGCCGAACCGCACCCGCCGGAAGAATGCCAATTCCTAGCCCGGCTTCAATCATCCGGCAAATTGCGTCGAAACTTGTCACCTGAATCCGTAGCTTCAAAACCCGCTCCAGAGTCGCGGCGGCTTCACTCATGCGATTCAGCAGCGAACTACCCTGGTTAAGCCCCACAAAGTCGAAGTCCAGCGTGTCTGCAAACGACACCTCCGCAAGCCCCGCCAACGGGTGTTCCGGAGGAACCAAAACGACCAGCGAATCCTCTCGGTATTGGTATTTTTGAAGTCCCGGCGCGTGGACGTTGTCGGCAAACACTCCAACATCAGCAACACCTCCCATCACCGCATCGACGACCTCATGGCTCAGCTTCTCCTCGAGACTGATTCGGATGAGCGGTTCTTTGCTCAAAAATGCGGCAAGGTCGGCAGGCAGGAATTGAACTACTGCCGAGGTATTGGCCCAGACTCTGACGTGGCCGCGCACGCCGATAGCGAAGTCACCCATCGCGCTCGACATGCGGTTCACCGTTTCCAGGACGCTCTTCGCGTGGCGCATGAGTTCGTGGCCGGCCGCAGTCAGCATGAGTCCGCGCGGCAAGCGTTGGAACAAGGGGCAATCGACGGTCCGCTCCAGGTCCGCAATTCGTTTGCTTACGGCTGACATTGTCATGTGCGCCTTCTCGGAAGCGCGCGTGACGCTGCCGTTCTCAGCGACCAGCATGAAGATTCTCAACGACTGCAGGTCAAAATGTGTCGGCTTAAGCATTTACGCGTCCGGCTTAGGGGTTTCGTATGGTACTCCCGGACTGCTTGCCTTTCCAATATGGAAAGGGTCGTTGAAAGATGACTGATTCTCCTACGTAGGCATAAGTCAAAAAATAGCGCTACCAACGAGCGGAATTAGCCGCCGGGCAAAGGTAGTAGCAGGAGACAGTTATGCCCACAATGCACTCGGCCATATCCCCGGCCGTGACCGCCGAACATCCCCAAAACAAGTGGTACAAGCATCTGTATGTGCAGGTGCTCATCGCCGTTGCCATCGGCATCCTTCTCGGCCACTTCTATCCCAACGCCGCGCAAGCCATGAAGCCGTTGGGCGACAACTTTCTGAAGCTCGTGAAGCTGATGGTCGCTCCGCTCATCTTCTGTACCGTTGTGCATGGCATTGCCAGCATGCGTGACATCAAGGCGGTCGGTCGTCTGGGCGGCAAGGCCCTCATCTACTTCGAGGTCATGACCACCCTGGCGCTCGCGATTGGCTTACTGGTCGTCAACATCATGAAGCCTGGGGTGGGCATGCATGTCGACCCGGCCACTCTCGACGCATCCTCCATTGCGGCCTACACGAAGGCAGCGCATGAACAAACCGTAGTCGGCTACCTCTCACATATCATTCCCCATACGGTGATTGGCGCGTTTGCCGAGGGTGACCTCCTCCAGGTCTTGTTCATCTCCGTTATCTTTGCCTTCGCCTTGCAGATGCTCGGCGAGAAAGGCAAGCCCATGCTGGACGTTATCGACTCCGCAGCGAACACGTTCTTCAACATGGTTCGAATCGTGATGTACGTGTCGCCTCTTGGCGCCTTCGGAGCCATCGCCTTCACCATAGGGAAATATGGCATTGGGTCGCTGGCCTCCTATGGGCAGTTGCTCGCGACGTATTACCTGACGGCTGTCCTATTTGTCGTAATTGTGCTCGGCGCGGTCTGTCGGCTCGCCGGGTTCAGCCTGTTCCGCTTTTTGCGATACATCCGCGAAGAGCTGCTGATTGTTTTGGGCACATCGTCGTCCGAATCGGCGCTACCACGCCTGATGGCAAAGCTCGAACGACTCGGCTGCGACAAGTCGGCAGTCGGTCTCGTCGTCCCGTCCGGGTACTCCTTCAATCTGGATGGCAGCTGCATCAACATGACCGTACTGGCCATTTTCATTGCACAGGCCACCGACACGTACCTGTCGCTGGGACATCAAATCACGCTGTTGGCGATTCTGCTCTTGACCTCGAAGGGGGCAGCAAGTGTGAGCGGCGGCGCATTCATCGTCCTGGCCGCTACGCTTGGGACGATTCCTGGTTTCCCTGTAGCTGGACTGGTGCTCGTTCTCGGTGTCTATCGTTTCATCTCAGAAGGTGGCGCCATCGTAAACGTCATCGGAAATGGCATCGCAACCATCGTGGTCGCCAAATGGGAAAAGGTTCTCGACGAAGAAACGCTCCATCGCGAACTTCAGCAGGGTCCCGACTTCAATTAATCAGTGACGGCTCCAATCGCTGGCATCAGACTGCCCAGTTAGCAAGCCAACTCAACGAGGAAGCATCATGTCCGCCAAGAAGATTCACATTCAAGAGGTCGCAACGCGCGATGGCTTTCAGAACGAATCGAAGTTCGTCGAGACGGAAGACAAGGTAAGTCTCGTCAATGCCCTCAGCGCTTGTGGCTATGCGAAAGTAGAGGTGACATCGTTCACCTCGCCCAAGGCCATCCCCGCCCTTAGGGACGCTGAAGCTGTGATGCATCTCATCACTCGTCAGGAGGGCGTTGTCTACACGGTCCTCGTCCCCAACGTCCGCGGCGCCGAACGTGCCCTTTCCTGCAATGTCGACGAAGTAAACCTCGTCATGTCGGTGAGTGAGAGCCACAATCGCACGAACCTTCGCATGTCGCGCGAGCAGTCTTTTGCTCAACTCTCTGACGTCATCCAGGTTGTCCGTACCACTCCAACCGCCATCAACGTTTCCTTGTCTACAGCGATGGGTTGCCCGATGGAAGGCGATGTACCCGTCGAGACCGTACTTGACTGGATGCAACGATTCGCCGACCTGGGTGCGCATGGCGTGACCCTGTGCGATACCACTGGAATGGCCTATCCGTCTCAGGTGAAAGCACTTTGCGAGGCAGCCAAACGCCAGTTCCCAGCCCTCGAGCTCACCATGCACTTCCACAACACGCGCGGTTTGGCTCTTGCGAATACCCTGGCAGCGCTGGACGGCGGCATCGACCGATTCGATGCATCTCTGGGCGGTCTTGGTGGTTGCCCCTACGCGCCGGGCGCGACTGGCAACGTCTGCACGGAAGAATTGGTCCACATGCTGGAGCTGGACGGCTACAACACGGGGGTGGACCTGGCTGCCATCCTCGCCGCATCAGCACGCCTTCCCGACCTCATCGGCCACGATGTCCCGAGTCAGCTCCTGAAGGCAGGTCGCCGCTCTGACCTCCATCCGATGCCGTCGACTGAAAGTCTGCCGGAGCAGAATGCATTCGCAACCTCCCCTAACTAGGCCCAGCCGATTAGAAGCATGACGGCCAAAGCCCGCTCCGGTGGGCCTTGGCCGTAGTTCATTGTCAACGTTCGGGCTACTTGCTTCGGCCCTCAGGCCTCAGAGAGCTTCACCAAAAAAGACAGGGCCAGTGCGCGTGCTGCGCGACTGGCCCTTTTTTAACGCAGTACGGTTGCTCGACAGCTATGCTCTCCGATGCCGCGCAGAAGCGAAAAGACGAGTTAGTTGGAGAGAAGCGTCTTCAAGCAGAACACCGGCGTTCTCCATGGCATAGCTCAGCGATGCAGGACCTTGCTGGATTGAGATACATCCATCGAAAGCCGCAGTCAACTCATCGCTCGGCTCCAACGCGCCCGATATGAGGGAAACGGGTACGTCAGCGTCTCTTGCCATCGTGGCAATCATTGCTGGTCCCTTTCCCATCATCGTCTGTGAGTCGGACCGTCCTTCTCCGGTAATAACCCAATGGAAGTCTCTCAGCCCTTCCTGGATGCCAGCAGCCCTCAGCACGAACGTGGCGCCGGAGACCATTTCCGCACCCAGCAGACGCAAGGCGAATCCAATCCCACCCGCGGCGCCACTACCCTCGTCCTGAGCAAAATCGATTCCGATTCTGGCTGAACAGCGCTCAGCAAATCGCAGCAGCGTAGCGTCGACAGCGGCGAGCGCTTTGACCCCCTTCTGAGGACCGAAGACATAGGTGGCCCCGGAAGGGCCGCACAACGGGCTGTTGACGTCCGAAAGTCCGATAAGACGCACACCCGCCAAGGCATCCAGTGCTTCCGTATGAATCTCCCGAACTTCTTGGAGGTTCTCGAGAATCGGAGACAATGATGAACCAGTGGCGTCCATAAACCGGAATCCAAGTTCCGACAACATGCCAGAGCCGGCCTCGTTGGTGGAGGAACCGCCAAGGCCAACGGCGATGGTATCCACGCCGCGAGCAGCAATCTGCCTGATAGCCTGGCCGATTCCCTTAGTTGTTCGCCTCTCTGGTTCAACCACAGCGTGCGGGAGCCCAACGACGTCCGCCACCTCGAGAAACGCTATCGAACCGAACTCGGCGCTCTTTCCACGAAAATACCGCACCCTCTTCTCTGCGCCATTCGCGTCGGAAACCCGCACGTCACTCCACTCGCCAGGCAAGGTTGCAGCGAGGACCTCTGCTGTACCCTCACCACCATCGGCAATGGGAGCCAATGTTACCTGGGCTTCAGGCACAGCCCTCAGAACCCCGGCACGGATGCGTTCTGCCACAACCGAGGCGCCCAAGCTGCCCTTGAATGAGTCGGGGGCAACCAGAACACGAAATCCTACCTCGCTCATGCCGGCACCCCTTCGAACGTGTGAACAATCGCTCCATCGGCACGAGCCAATTCCGGCAATTTTGCGACGCGGGCAACGTGTACCATATTGGTCGAGCCATGCATGCCGAACGGCATACCGGCAACGATGACGATTTCTTCTCCCTCTGAGGCGAATCCTTCGGTCAATGCCGCGTTACTGGCCACTGCAATCATCTCATCTACATCCTTGACGTCAGGTACCACGGATGCGTGTACGCCCCATGTAAGGCACATCCGGCGCGCCACTTCGAGAGATGGGGTCACCCCGACAATCGGCGTCTGGGGCCGCACACGAGCGGCCCGCAACGCCGTCGCACCTGACGATGTGTAGGCAATCGTGGTCTTAGCACCGACTGTGCGGGTAATGTCGCGAAGAGCACCGCACACGGCATCCTGTCGATTCGAGAGCGCGGAGACCTGTTGCGCATCAATCATGTTCCGGTAGAGCGGGTCAGCCTCAACTTCACGGATAATCCGGTCCATCATCTGGACAGCTTCGCGCGGGTACCGACCGGAAGCAGACTCAGCCGAGAGCATCACCGCATCCACGCCGTCGTAAATTGCGCTGGCGACGTCCGATGCTTCTGCCCGTGTGGGAACAGGAGCGGAAATCATCGACTCCAGCATCTGTGTCGCGACAATTACCGGACGTCCTAACTGTCGGCACACTCGGGAAATACGCTTTTGCACAGCGGGCACACGTTCAGGTGGCAGCTCTACGCCAAGGTCCCCACGGGCAACCATCACCGCATCCGCCTGCAATGCAATCTGTTCGAGATGTTCGATGGCTGCAGGCTTTTCCAGCTTCGCAACCACCGTCGCACGGCCGGCAATGCGCGCTTTCGCAGCGGTCACATCCTCCGCAGTCTGCACAAAGCTAAGCGCGACCCAGTCTGCCCCCATACGAAGCGCGAACTCCAGGTCAGCGATATCTTTCTCGGTCAACGCAGGTATTGGGATGACTGCATCGGGAACGTTTACACCCTTGCGCGAAGAAAGGACGCCACCGGTAACGACGGTGGTAGTCATCCTATCTGCCTCGACGGTCTCGACGCGCAGCTGCAACTTCCCATCATCAATCAATAGCGTCTTCCCTGGCTCGGCACAGTCAAAGAGCTCCTGGTGCGGCAGACACACGCGACTGGCATCTCCTAGCTCCTGCGAGCGGTCGAGAACGAATTGCTCGCCCTCGACCAGCGTGCTCGGCTCGCGCATCAATCCGATTCGTAGCTTTGGGCCCTGCAAGTCTGCCAACACCGCAATCGGCCGCCCTGTTTCCGCCTCAACCTGACGGACAAAGCCATAGTTCTGCTGATGGGTCTCATGGGACCCGTGGCTGAAGTTGAATCGAAAGACATCGGCTCCAGCCGCGAACAGCGAGCGAATGGCATCCAGGGAGGACGTCGCAGGCCCCAGCGTCGCGACAATCTTAGCTTTACGATAGCGTCTCATGGTGTTCGCCCTTTGGCAGAAAAGTTCCGGTCAAACTACGACGTTACGCGGACTGCCCTGGACAAACGCCGCGATGTTGTCGAACAACTGGTCCGTCAGACCTTGGACGGCTTCGTCGCTGGCCCAGGCAACGTGGGGAGTCAGAATGAAGTTGGGCTCGTCTTTCAACTGATTGAAAGGATGGTCTTCGCCCGGCGGCTCTTGCGTGGCGACGTCGAAGCCCGCGCCAGATACCTTCCCCGCCTTCAGCGCATTGGCAAGCGCAGATTCGTTCACGAGGCCGCCTCGTGCCGTATTGATGAGCAAGGGGCGCTTTTCCATCATGTCGAATTCCGCGGCGTCGATGAGGTTGCGTGTCTGCGGCGTCAGCGGGCAATGCAGCGTGATGATGTCGCTGCGGCGGAGCACGTCTTCAAACGGCGTATACAGAGGCCCCATGTCATTGCGCCCCTTGTAAGTAGAGAAGAGCGGCTGCATGCCCAGCGCGCGAGCCAGCGCCGCAACGGACTGCCCCAACACCCCATCACCGATGATGCCCAGTACCGAGCCATGCAGGTCTTTGATGGGGTAATCGAAGAAGCAAAACGTCCCAGCCTCCTGCCACCGGCCCTTCCGCACAGCATCGTGATAGGCCGTCAGGCTGCGGCGCAGCGCGAATATCAGCGAAAATGTGTGTTCGGGAACCGTGTGCACGGCGTAGTTGCGAATGTTGGAGACGACAACGCCGCGCGCCGCACATGCCTTGATGTCCACGACATCCGTGCCGGTCGCCGCAACGGCGACGAGCTTCAGTTTCGTCGCGCTCTCCAGCTGCTGGCCACTGAGCTTCACCTTGTTGGTAATCACGACATCAGCGTCGGCGATGCGCTCCGCTACTTGTGCGTCGGCCGTCTCGTCGTGGAGGACGAGCTCATGCGAGAAAGGCAGCGTCTTGAGCGTCGTCTGCGGGGAGATGGTCGAACGGTCCAGGAATACAATCTTCATGGGAATAGTGCCGGGATACGGTCAGAAGTGAATTTCGCGCGGGCCTCGTTGGGACTCGCCAACTTGATGGAACGGATAGCGGGCGGCAAGGCCGCCCGCTATCCGCTTGCATGATGACTGGAAGGCTGCGATAGGTGAATCGCGGTTTTGTTGACCGTCCTTTCCCAAATGGAAAAGGTTATGTGGTCATGCCTTCCTTATCTCGCTGCTGCTTCGCCTTAGTCAACCGTCGCGCCAGACGTTTTGACAATCTTGGCCCACTTTTCCATGTCGGTCTTCAACATGCCGGAAAGCTGTTGCGGGGTTGCTCGCGGCAAATCTGCCCCCTGGGCCCTCAGCTTTTCCTGGACAGACTTGTCGTCAAGAACCTTGTCCACCGCATTCGTCAGCTTGGTCAGGACATCCTTCGGTGTGCCATGCACGGCGTAGAGCGCGACCCAAAGGTCCCCGTTGTAGTTGGGGATGGTTTCAGCAATGGCCGGGATGTCTGGTGCGGCGCTGGAGCGCTTGGCGGAACTCACCCCGAGTGCTTTCAGCTTGCCGGCTTTGATATGGGAAATGACCGACGGAAGGCTAGCGAAAGCCAACGGAATTTGGTTGCCCAACAGGTCGTTGAGCGCCGGGCCAACCCCCTTATATGGCACATGCTCCAAGGAAATGCCGGCCATGTTGTTCAGCATTTCGCCCAACAGGTGATTCAGTGAACCATTGCCTGCCGAACCAAAGCGGTATTCGTTCGGCTTGCTCTTCGCCAAGGCAATGAGTTCCTTCATGTTGTTCGCCGGAAACGCAGGGTTGGCTACCAGGACGTTCGGTACGCTGGCCACAAGCGCCACCGGCTCGAAGTCCTTCACCGGGTCGAATGGAATTCTCTTGTACAGCGCTGGGTTGATGGCCTGGGTGCTACTGATGGTGAGCAGAACCGTGTAGCCATCCGGATTGCTGCGAGCCGCATACTGGCTGCCGATGTTGCCGCCGGCGCCCGGTCGATTGTCAACGATAAACTGCTGCCCAGTAGACTGGGAAAGTGCGGCACCAATAATTCGGCCGACGATGTCGTTCGTTCCGCCGGGCGCTTGCGGCACCACGATGGTTACAGGCTTCGACGGATAGTTGTCCGTAGCAGCGGCGTTCGCGAGCGACGCGCCGAAAAGAACGCAGGCAAGTGCCATGCGAACCGGTCGATTCATTTCGTGTCTCCTTGGGGGTTACCGGCCCTCTGACGTGGCTGGCTAAACTGAAAATCCGCTTTCTCAAGCCACCGCGCGGTCTCGGACCTCGACAACCTTCTTTGCCATCCGGATGTTGGCGTAGTCC
This sequence comes from Cupriavidus pauculus, assembly GCF_022179805.1. Lineage (GTDB taxonomy): Bacteria > Pseudomonadota > Gammaproteobacteria > Burkholderiales > Burkholderiaceae > Cupriavidus > Cupriavidus pauculus_E. Next base: position 31,324 of record NZ_BPUO01000015.1, read on the forward strand.
ACCAACTTTCCATCCAGCTGAACGGCGCCACGCCCTTCCCGTTCGGCTTCAGCAAGCGCAGCCACAACCCGCTGAGCCGCTGCGTACTCTTCATCCGTGGGTGTGAATGCTCGATTCGTGAAGGCCAGTTGCATGGGATGAATGACCTGCTTGCCGTCATAGCCCATAGCTGCTGCCTTCAGCGCACTCGATTCACTGAGCGCTGCATCGCGGAAGGCACCGCAAGGACCGTCAATCGCTCGCAGCCCAAATGCGCGGGCCGCAACCAGGATGCGCATCATCGGATAGGCCCACATGTCGAGCGCCGTATTGGCATAACCGGCTTCCGCGCGGGATATCATCGTGTACTGAGGATGCGACAGACCGATTTCGACGCCCTTTGCCCCAATCGAGGCGCCAAAGTCGCCCACGCCGAAATGCAGTGCTTCGAGGCTCCCGCCTGCGGCAGCGATTTGCTCGCAGTACACCAGGCCTTTGGCTGTCTCAATCATGGCTTCGATGGCGACGGCCGTCCCCGCGACCTGCTGCTGCACGGCGGCGATTTCGTCAGCGGATTCGACCTTGGGGAGTAGCACGCCGTTGAGCCTCGATGCAAACCGCACTAGAGTCTCGATTTCCTGCCGTTGGCGGAGTCCCGCGCCGTTAACCCGTACTACGATGACCTTGTCACCCCACTCGAGTCCGTTAATGGCGCGCACTGCCGCGCCGAGTGCCGCTGCCTTCATCGTCTCGGGAACGGCGTCTTCCAAATCCAGAAAGACGGCATCTGCATCCGAGCGTGCGGCAGACGCCACCAGCTTGTCCTGATGGGCAGGAACGGCGAGATAGGTTCGCGTAATTCTCATTGTGCGCTCCCAGCACCGGACGCCGACTCAAGCGTTGCTTCACCCAAGCCAAGTTCGGCAAGAACCTGAGCCGTATGCTCGCCGACAGCTGGCACAGGACCGAGCACCGGTTCAATGCCCTCAATGATGAGCGGCGGCTTGAACACCTGAAGCGGCCCAACCGGGCTGTCGACGGTACGGATTCGGTCGCGTTCGTGAAGCTGCGGATGCTGGAGAAACTCAGCGACATCATTGAGACGGGCATTGGCAATGGATGCGGCGTCAAGCTTTTCGGCGACCTCGTCGCTCGACCATTTGGCGAACCGCTCCGTAATCACGGCCTCCAGCTCGGCATGGTTCGCAAGCCGGTGGGGGTTCGTATTGAAGCGCGGTTCGGCGGCGATAGACGCGTCCTCGAGAACCCGAGCGCAAAAGGCTTGCCACTCGCGTTCGTTCTGGATGCCAAAAAATACTGCCTTGCCATCCCCGGCCTTGAACGGCCCATACGGTGCAATGGTGGCGTGTCGCGCACCGGCGCGCGTAAGGGGCGTCCCGCTGTCGCGCGTGTAGTAAGCCGGATAGCTCATCCACTCAGTCATGCTGTCGAATAGCGAGACCTCGAATGCGGTTCCCTTTCCCGTCCGCTCGCGGCGGTACAAAGCCATGAGGACGCCGTTCAGGGCGTACATGCCCGTGGCAATGTCGACAATAGACAAGCCGCATTTAGCCTGCGCTTCCGGCGTCCCGTTAATGGACAGGAAGCCGGTCTCACATTGGACCAGCAAGTCGTACGCCTTCTTGGAACGATATGGACCGGTCGAACCGTAGCCCGAGATGTCGCAAGCAATCATTGAGGGATGGCGGGCAACGATGCTTTTCGCGTCCAGGCCAAGTTTCTTGGCCGCGCCGGGGGCAAGATTCTGCAGGAAAACGTCGGCCTTCTCGAGCAGCGCATCGAGCGCACGGCGGCCGTCCTCGGTCTTGATATCCAGGGCGACGCTCTCCTTTGTGCGGTTCGTCCAGACGAACTGGCTGGACATGCCATGCATGACCTTGTCATAGCCACGAGCGAAGTCACCGACCTCCGGGCGCTCGACCTTGATGACGCGTGCACCCCAATCTGCCAGGTGACGCGTTGCCATCGGCGCTGCGATTGCCTGCTCGAGCGCTACTACTGTGATTCCGTCCAACGGGAGATTCATGGGGCACCAGCCATCTTGTTGCTTGAGTGGCTAGTGTCGGAAATGCTCCGGCACCCGTAAATCATTGGATTTCGATGGCGGCCGTTCCAGATGTTGATGGCTCAGGTAGTGGTCTGCGACGCCTGTGACAAATGCTCGACAAATTGTTGCGCCGCACGCGGGAGGGCATCGTAGTCGCGATAGCCAATCTTCATTTCCAGCCCGGCCCATTCATCCAGCAAAGGAACCGTGCATAGTTCACCTCTATTGTGCTTTGCAGCAACAGTCACGTCCGTCATGATGCCAATCCCCACGCCGGCGGACACCATCGTTCTCATGGCGTCGAAGCTCGTAACCTGGAGCCGTGTGCGGATGGGGCGTTGTAACCCTTCGGCTGCCTGGACGGACAGCCGATGAATCATGCTGCCTTCGTGGAACGCGACATGCGCGAAGTCCAGTGTCTCCGCGAAATGCACGCCCGATTTTCCGGTCAGTGCGTGGCCATCAGGAACAACCGCGACAAGGCGAGCCAAGCGATAAGGTACTGTCTCAAGCCCTGCGTGAGGCGTCTCAGACCAGAATAGGCCGACATCGGCCAGCCCGTCCTTCAAAGACCGGACAATATATGGACTGCTCCACTCCTCCAGTCTTACCTCGACCTGGGGGTAGCGAACAAGGAACTCCGGAAGGTCGCGGTCTAGGAAGCCAACTATCGACGTACTATTCGCGTAAACGCGAACGTCACCTTTCGTGCCCTCGCTGTACTGACTCATGTCGGCACGCAAGCGCTGAAGCAAGTCGACGACGCCTTTGGCATGCTCAACGAGTTCCAAGCCGGCGGCGGTGGGACGAACACCTCCGCTGTGCCTGTCCAGAAGGCGAGCCGACAGGGCATCCTCCAGGTCGCTGATTCTCTTACTCACCGCCGAAGCTGCCATGAAATGCCGTTCGGCAGCTCGTGCCAAACTCTGCTCCTCAACGACAGTGAGAAAAATGCTTAGGGTTGTTGGGTCTATCCGCACAATCTTAGGGGCAATAGGTAGGTAGAGGCTGCGAGCGGAAAGCATAACCGATGCGGAAACCCATCCCACCTCCGCCCTGCTGGCGGAAGTTCAGCCTTGCGAGCCGTTTGCCGCGGCTCCGATTGTTCGGACTAGTTGGGCCCCTCACGAGGCCCGCTTTCTATCTTCGGCTAGCGCCGAACGCTCGCGTAGTAGTCCCGGACGAGGTCCAGCCGGCTATTGTTGAACCCACTTCCAGGCTGCACCGCGTTGCCGAACTCGATATACCGCTCCTGCGAAGTTTGGAACATGGGCCACGCGACCTCCTCCGGGCTCCCCGGCTTCCCCGTCTTTGCGAAACTCACCCATGCGTCAGCCATCGCCCCTGCAATCCTAGTATCCACGTCTGTGAACGGCAGTTGCTTGCCGCGGTGCGACGCGGTCAGGTTATCGAATGCGTACTGCAATTCGTCACCGTGCACAGGTTCTGCAACAGCATCGTTGCGGTGCCGAGAGAAGAGGTAGCGATATGCCGGCAATCCAGCTTTTGCGTATGCGCGAAGCAGCTCGCGCGTGCCGTAGTTGAATTGCGTATCGCTGTACATATCGGCTGTCATCTTGTAAATCCGCGTGTCGGACTGCACACCGTACTCGGCTCGCGCCTTCGATTCAAAGCCAGGGAAATTCCGGTCTACATACGAGAGGTAATTGGACACGGACGACTGCACGTATCCCTTCGCCGCACGCCCACCTTCGTCAGCGTTGCTTCCTATCAGAATCGGAATGGAAGAAAGCGAGCCGGAGGCGATGACCTGATAGTCGGGCTGCGCAACGATATCTCCATCCTGGACGATGCTAATCATCGCCGGAACAGTCATCCGCCCGTCTGATTTCGGACCTTTGCTCTGCAGTTCGACCAGTTGCTTTCCTGAGAGCTTGCGCAGCGATGCAATATCACCATACTGCGCTCCAAATGCTTGTGCTTCTGCTTGTGTGGCCTGCGGCCGCAGCACGCCGACACTTTGCATAATGGCCTGCTGGAACAAGCCTTTCGACTTGGGCGACAGCAGCATCGTACTGATGGAATGCGCGCCTGCCGACTGACCAAAGACGGTCACCTTTGACGGGTCGCCGCCAAATTCCGCGATGTTTCGCTGTACCCAACGCAAGGCCGCCATCTGGTCCATTAAACCGTAGTTCCCCGACGTATGAGTCGGCGATTCAGCCGCAAGCGCGGGATGTGCGAGGAAGCCCAGAAGACCCAGCCGGTAGTTGATGGTCACGACCACCACACCCCTGCGTGAGAGCGCTTCGCCGTCGTATGTGGGATGCGAACCGGAGCCATACCGAAATCCACCACCATGAATCCAGACCATGACGGGAAGCTTGTCGGTAGCGGCGTGGGCTGGTGTCCACACGTTCACCCGCAGACAGTCCTCGCTCATGCCGTTACCGCGCAACTCAGGGTACTCGGCGGGCTGTGGGCAGTCGGGTCCGAAGCGGCTTCCATCAAGCACGCCCGTCCAAGGTTGAACGGGCTGTGGGACTTTCCATCGAAGCTGCCCTTCCGGCGCAGCCGCATACGGAATACCTCGGTAGCTCTTTACAGCATCGCCAATTCCAGAGACTTCACCGCCTTCTGTCTTCACTGTCGACATGCCAGCGGCATTACAAGTAGTCGCGATGGCAATGCCAATCACTGCTGCGGCCAAGTATTTGGCTCTCATCATTGTCTCCGGGGACTATTGTTATTCGGCGGTGATGTTCCCGTCCTTGATGACCTTTGCCCAAGTGGAAAGCTCCTGGGACACGAACTTGTCGAGCGCTCCAGGGTCCATGTAGGCTGCAAATCCACCCTGCTCTTCAATCTTCTTGCGATAGTCCGCGCTGTCTACGACTTTCTTAATCGCAACTGAGAGCCTCTTGACGATGTCGGGAGGAGTTCCAGCGGGAGCAAAGACAGCAAACCAGGACTCGACGTCGTAGCCCGGCAAGCCTGCTTCAGCGGACGTTGGCACATCGGGCATGGACGGATGACGCTTGGGACCTGTGTAAGCCAGCGCCTTCATTTTTCCTGCTTTGACCTGGCCAATGACAGAAGGCGGCGTGGTGACAAACATGTCCACCTGACCACCAATGAGGTCACTTACCACGGGGCCGGCTCCTTTGTACGGGACGTGGGTAACAGGAACCATTGCCTGCTTGCCGAACATGACGCCAGCGATATGCTGGATGGAGCCATTTCCCGATGACGCATAGAAGAGACCACGATTGTCCTTCCTGCCAAACGCGATGAGCTCTTTGAGGTTTTGTGCTGGAATCTTTCCGCTGACCACGACCACATGGGGGGCGCGCATGACGAGAGCAACTGACGCGAAGTCAGAGGGCTTCCAGCGTGCCTGCGGGAACAACGCGGGATTGCCCACGTGATAACCGGAATACTGCATGAGAAGCGTGTAGCCGTCCGGCTTGGCCCGGGCTACGGCCTCGGTACCAATATTGCCACTGGCACCAGGCCGGTTTTCGATAACGATAGGCTGCCCAAGGTCCTTGGCCAGTTGTTCGCCAACAAGCCGTGCGACGATATCCGTCGAGCCAGCAGGTGCGCTCGGCACAATCATCGTAATGGGCTTGCTTGGGTAGGCGTCGGCTGCAAACGCCGACGTCGCTAGCGTGAGGACGAGCGTCGTCACGGAGGCTTTCGCGCTCCAGTTCATTTTGTGTCTCCTAGTTGATATTTTTTTTGCAGGCGACCCTATGGAGTCGTCCCATTTTTTGATGAGTACCGCGATTGTCTGAGGCGGGCTGAGAATTCGTCAGCCATCTGCTCTCTCAGAAATCTCGATGAGGTTTAGGTCTGGGTCCCGGAGGTAGATGGAGCGAATTCGATAGTTCGCGCCGGTCCGGGCAACCGGGCCTTCGATGATGCGGGCACCCTTCTCGTTCAGTTGCTTGATGACGTCATCGAGTGGAAAGGATGCGATAAAGCACAGGTCCAGTGCGCCTGGCACTGGCAGATGAGCCTTCGGCTCAAATTCGTGCCCCTTCACGTGCAGGTTGATTTTTTGCTCGCCGAACTTGAATGCCTTGCGGCCTTCGCCAAATGTCTCAAGAGTCATCCCCAGCAGGCCGACGTAGAAATCAACACACGCCTTTTCGTTGCTGGTGGTCAAGACGAGATGGTCCAAGTGGTGAATCACAGATGCCCCCTTCTTGCGAATTCGCGAATGGTCTCAATTTATTCCCGCTGAAACTGGGAGAGGAATTCCTAATTTCGCATGTAGCCTTCGTGTTTTGAGAAGGCATCACCTTTTCGGACTGCTAACATCCGGCAATGACACAGGACCTCATCAATCCCGCACGCGTCGACTTCGTCACACTTCGGCTCTTTTGCGCCGTCGCCCAGACGGGCAGCATTACCAAGGGGGCGGAGCGATGCAACCTCGCGTTATCCGCAGCAAGCCGGCGCATCTCGGATTTTGAGGCTGCGTCGAAGGCTGTCCTGCTGGAAAGAACGGCGCACGGGATTCGGTTGACGCCGGCCGGGCACGTGGCCCTGCAACATGCAATGCGACTTTTCCAGGGATTCGAGTTGTTCAGTAACGAACTGAGCGAGTATTCGAACGGGTCTCGGGGTCACGTTCGGCTGTGGGCCAACATGTCCGCTCTGGTTCAGTTCCTTCCCGCGGCACTTGAGAGCTTCCTGCATCTATATCCCGACACACGGGTCGAGGTTGAGGAACAGCTAAGCGGCGACATCGTCCGCGCACTGGTGGAAGGAATGGCAGATGTTGGAATTTTCGTTGAGGGGCCTCCTACGCACGGATTGAACGTCCTGCCCTACCGAGTTGACCGCCTGGTCGTCCTTTGCTCAAAAACGCATCCCTTGGCAGAGGTGGATGAAATCGACTTCCGTAGCTGCCTTTCATACGACTTCGTTGGCCTAAACCGTGGAAGCTCACTGCTGAACACCATCTCCAACGCGGCCCATGACAGCGGCTTCCCATTGCGCTTACGCGTCCAAGTGCGCAGCTTCGATGCAATGTCCGAGATGATTGCGTCGAACCTGGGAATCGGGGTACTGCCCATCGGCGCCTGCTTCCGGAAGCTTGAGCCTATGGGCCTGAAGGCCATACGGGTTTCAGATGCATGGGCCAACCGGAGACTTCTCATTGCGACTAGCTCAGCCCGAGCCTTGGCCGGGTCCGCCGCCCTCCTTGTAGAGCACTTGAGCAAGTCTTCGAATTAGCCGGGCCCTAGCGCAGCGCTCCTGCGGTCGTCCTGGGAGCCTCCGCATTTATCTCTGAAGCCCAGAGGGTTTTCCCCATCTCGCGCCAAACAACGTATGCATTAAAGTATGCGTTAACGCATGCATAGCCTTGGGGCGTCAGCTTCACGCAGAGATGAATATCAAACCAATGCCCACCGCATCGCTGGCCGACGCGGCTTACGACAAGATTCGCCAGCGTATTCTGGACAACGCCTGGCCCCCGGGATACCGCGCTCTCGAACAAGAGGTGGCCCTCGCACTTGGGATGAGCCGCACGCCTGTGCATGAGGCGCTGGTCCGCCTCCACGCCGAGCGCTTGATTGATTTGGTACCACGCCATGGAATGCTGGTGCTGCCCGTGTCGCCCAATGACATGCGGGAAATCTATGAAGTACTGACCGCGCTTGAATGCATGGCAGCGGAACTGGTCGCGCGCAAGAAGCCGAGCAGTCGAGAACTGGCTCCGCTGACGACTGCCACTGACGAGATGGAACTGGCGCTCAAGGCTGATGACCTAGAGGCATGGGCCCGCGCAGACGAGCACTTCCACGTCGCATTGCTAGAGCTGGCCGACAATAAACTGCTCGCGGAAGCCGTCATGAAGCACTGGGACCGCGCTCATCGTGCGCGGATGTTCTCTCTGAGGCTGCGCCCCAAGCCCGTGAACTCGACGCAAGAGCACCGTGCCCTGCTGGCGCGGCTGCTCGCTGGGGATGCAGAAGGTGCCGCCCGCGAGAACCGCTCGCATAGGGAGCGGGCCAGCCGAGAACTATTGGCAATCTTCGAGCAATACAAGCTCGCACACATGTGAGGCACGCGTGACTAGCTACGATATCGCTGTTCTGCCGGGTGACGGCATTGGCATTGAAGTTATGAATGCCGCCCTCGAAGTCCTTCGTGCGCTTGAGCCACGCATCGGGCGCAAGTTCACGACGACGGTGCATCCGGCAGGGGCGCAGCTCTACGCGGAGACGGGCACCGCGTTGCCCGATTCGACTCTGAGCGCCTGTCGGAAAGCGCACGCCATTCTGTTCGGCGCAATGGGTCTGCCTCACGTACGCGCAAAAGATGGCACCGAAGTCATCCCGCAGCTCGATATCCGCTTCGCGCTCGACTTGTACGCAGGTGTGCGTCCCATCAGGACCTGGCAAGGCTTGCCGGTGCCGCTGCGTGACCCACGCGCAGCCGAAATCGACTTGGTTCTCGTGCGTGAAAGCACGGAAGGCCTTTTCTTTGCGCGCGGCCGAGGAACCATCGAAGGTTCCGGCGGCGACTCGTACGCCTTGGACACGATGAAGATTACCCACAAGGGCACCGCTCGTGTATGTGACTTCGCGCTACGGCTCGCCGAGCAACGTAAAGCCACCGGCAAACGCGGCCATGTCACGAACGTGGACAAGGCCAACGTGTTCACCTCCATGGCTTACTGGCGTGACATCTTCGTGGAGCGAGCCAAGGAGTTCCCGGCCATTACCACGGAAAACGCGTACGTGGATGCCATGGCCCTGAATCTGGTCATGAAGCCGTGGCAGTACGACGTGTTGGTTACCGAGAATATGTTTGGCGACATCCTCTCCGACCTCATCGCAGCCTTGGTCGGCGGCATGGGCATGGCGCCGTCGGCAGACATCGGTGACGAACACGCAGTCTTCCAGCCTGCGCATGGCACCGCACCGGATATTGCTGGTCGCGGCATTGCCAATCCAAGCGCGATGATTCTCTCGGCGGCAATGATGTTGGACTGGCTAGCCGTTCGCCATGACGACCCAACGCTTGCAGACGGCGCGCGCGCCATCGAGTCAGCGCTGCAAAAATCCTTTGCTCAGAAAGAGGTCATGCCGTTCGACTTCGGCGGCTCGAGCACCACGACTGACATCGCTAACGCTGTGCTCCGTAATCTGTAAAGCTATCAGGGAACGCCCGAGACAAAAAACATACACGGGCGTGACTTCCTCGTTCAGGAGACAACGCACCTTTCGGTGCATCATTGAGGAATAGCAACAATGACCGACATCCGTATGTCGCGCCGGCAGTTCATTGCGCTGCCGGTAGCTGCCGCATGCCTGACCCTGCCCCCTTTACCGGCATTCGCGCAGAGCTATCCAACCCGCCCCATTAAAATCGTAGTGCCTTCGCCGCCAGGCGGCACGACAGACTTTCTGGCACGCGCAGTGGGAAATCGGATGCAAGGGACTTGGGGACAGGCAGTAGTCATTGAAAACAAGCCAGGCGCTGGCCTTCGGCTCGGCGCTGACTACGTCGCCAAATCTCCCGCGGATGGCTACACACTCCTTCTGGCAGCTGTCCACCATTCCATCGCACAGGCGGTGTACAAGAAGCGTAGCTACGACCTTGAGAAGGACCTCGTTCCCATCAGCATTATCGCGGATGTCCCGAATGTGCTGATTGTCCCCGCATCGCTACCGGCCAAGAACGTGAAGGAATTCATCGCTCTGGCAAAGGCGCAACCAGGAAAGTTGTCATATGGAAGCACAGGCAACGGAACAGCCCATCATCTGATTGGCGAACAGTTCAACGACATGGCAGGTACCAAGTTGCTGCACGTCCCGTATAAAGGCAGCGCGCCCGCTCTTACAGACCTGATGGGCGGACAGATTCAGGCGATGTTCGACACGGCATCGTCTTGCTTGCCGTACATCACGTCCGGCAAAGTTCGGGCGCTCGCCGTGACATCGGCGAAGCGGTCCGCGGCATTGCCTGATGTACCAACGCTTTCCGAATCCGGACTGGTAGGATTCGACGTCGTCACCTGGTTCGGCCTGATGGCACCGGCAGGCACACCGAAGGAAGTCGTTGCGCAACTACAAAAGGAAATATCCCGCGCGCTGGCAATTCCTGAGATGCGCGACCAGCTACTTAAAGCGGGTGCAGAACCTGTAGGCAGCACGTCGGAGCAGATGGCCCAGCAGATTCACGGTGAGGTACAACGCTTCACCGCCCTTGCCAAAAAGGTAAACTTGGAGCTTGAATGAGCAACTGCTCAACGCATCTGCAGTGTGTGGTGCTTGTCGAACTAGCCATCGAGCCAACACGAGTCGATGAGTTCCTTCCACTAATGCTCGAAAACGCGTCGTCCTCACTGGCGCTCGAACCTGGCTGCCATGTGTTCGACGTCTGCCGAGCGCCGGATGACCCCACTCGGTTCATTCTTTATGAGGTGTACGAAGATGAAGCGGCGTTCCGACAGCACTTGGAAACGATTCACTTTCTCGCATTTAATCAGCAAACTGAGGCTTATACGATTTCAAAATCGATTCGCATTTTCGAACGCATCGAACCGATGGGAGACCAAGCCGTCTTTGTTGCAAGACGTTGTGCCCGCTTAACACGGTGACATGGTAGTTCGACATGATTAGTCTATGCTTCCTCAGCTCAAACATCTGCCGTTGCTCAACCGAGCCGCTAAGTAAATTCGAATCAGAGAAAAAATCCACGGCCTGCAGGGGATTTTTCTTTCATGCGCAACAAGCAGCGGAGTTCAATTCCTCCAGATGGCGCCCAGTCGCTACAGCTCAGTACAGCCCGTGCGGCTCCAAGACCTTGCGAAGCCACTCTTGCTCTCGCACTCCGGTCGCAATCTCATCGACGATTTTCTGCTCGTTCTTCGCCGTGACCGCAACAGCTTCAAGCAGCGCTCCGGCTTGAGCAAGGGGAAAGGCAACTACGCCATCCTCGTCGCCTATGACCACGTCTCCGGGGGAAATGAGCTGCCCCCCGATGGATACCGGCACATTCATCGCACCAGGGCCCATTTTGTACGGCCCACGATGGCTGACAGCGCGCGCATAGCAAGGGAAGTCCGCTTCATAGAACGCTGCCATATCGCGAATCGCACCGTCCAGCACGAATCCGGCGCATCCTCGCGCAGCCGCATATCGCATGATGAGTTCGCCAACTAGAGCATTGGTGGCATCACCGCCTCCATCGACAACAAGGACGTGGCCTGGCTGCAATTCCATCAACGCCTTATAGATGAGCAGATTGTCGCCGGGCCGTGCCTTTACGGTGACTGCCGTTCCGACAAGCTTGCGGCTGCGGTTGAACCGCTGTAACCCCGTCACCCCAGACAGCCGCTGCAGATTGTCACTGATGTGCGGTGTCACCACGTTGCCGAAAGCCTCGATGATCTCCGTGGGGGCAAGAGGAGGGACGGGATTGAGTGTGAAATTGGACGTTGCCACAAGAGTCTCCAAGAAGGAATAGCGCTATGTACCAACTCTCGGGCAACGCCAGGGGTCTGTAAATTCCAAAAACCGGATGGATTTGATACGCCAAACCTATGGATTAGGTACTTGCATAGCGCTATCCGTGGGGGACTGAACGCTGGCGAGTTGAGACGACTTTGCCACTTGCGAGTATTTCGATAGCCGCTTCCACTGCCGGACTTTGCCTGCTCTTCGACCACGCCATCGCAGTTGTGACTACGCTCACGGCCTCCCTCAGGGGACGGACAACAACACTTTCGGGGGCCGCCTTCTTCATGGAGGACGGCACAAGGGCAATGCCCTGACCACACCCTACAAATGCCACTTGTGTCGCAACCGTTCTCACTTCGTGAAGGATTCTCGGCGAAAACCCTACCGCCCGACAGGTTGCAATAATGCTGTCGAAGTAGGTCGGGCTGACCGCGCGCGAGAAGGTAACAAAGGGTTCCTCCGCCAGCGTCGCAAGCCGAATTCTTGGCATGCTCGCGAACCTGTGTGTCTTGGGCAGCGCCACTGCCAGGCGGTCCTGCTTCAGTGGCAAAGCACCAATCGTCGTGCCGAGCTCGCCTTCCAAACGGGCAAATGCCAAATCGATATCTCCCCGCTCGAGTGCGGGAACCGCATCCACGCTGTCAATCTCGGTCACCGAAACCGTCAGCTGGGGGAACCTCTTCCCCAGTTCGTCGATGAGGCTAGGCAGTGTGTCGACGAGAGCAGAAGAGATAGCGCCAATCGAAAGCACCCCAGTGCTGCCGGTGATAGCTTCCTGAACCGCGAGTTCGAGTCGGTCCAGTTGCTCTGCAAATTTCCGGACAGCCGGAAGAATCGCTACTCCGACTGGCGTCAGGGTGGCCCCCTTTCTGCCTCGCTCAAAAAGCTTGACCTTCAGCGCCTGTTCCAGCACCTGAATCTGTTCAGTAAGCGGGGGCTGGGACATGCCCAGCCTCTTCGCGGCACGTCCAAAGTTCCCCTCTTCGGCCACAGCCAAGAAGAGATACAGGTGCCGAACAAGCCTGAAGTTAATCATGACAATTGATAGGTTTGGCGTATGGATTGGTTACTGGAATCGGAATTTACATTTCAAACTCTAGCGCCGACAGTAAGCCCATGGCAACCCACCGCACCCTCTCATCATGAGTACCTCTTCCTTGCTGGACCGCCTTTCATCGCTGGACACCAACACGGTTTCCGATGCGCTCGACTTCCTGAACCTGCCCGGTGCGACCTACGGCATCCGCCCCCTTTGGGACTGCCCCAAAATCGTCGGACGCGCGAGCACCATTCAACTCGGCCCCAAGACTGAAGCCAAGCCAACGGTCCACCTCATCACGCCGGTCGTCGCGCAAATCCAGACGGACGACCGCATTCTCGTCATCGCTGGCGGACTGGAAGGTATTTCGTGCTGGGGGGACATTCTTGCAAACGCTTCCGTAGCCAAGAAAGTTCGCGGCTCCGTCATCGACGGTGTAAGCCGGGACATCGAGGGAAGCGAATCCATCGGCTATCCCGTCTTCGGGCGCGGCGTCACGATGATTAGTGCACGTAACCGCGTAGTCCAGATCGACTCGGGCAAGGCGGTCACCTTCGCAGGCGTTGTCGTCAGTGAGAACGACTACGTCATCGCAGACCGCTGCGGTACGGTCTTCGTACCGGCGGACCGAATCGAAGAGGTGCTTGATCTTGGCGAGCGTATCGCTCGTCGGCAGGACGGAATGGTGCAGGCGGTGCGTTCGGGACGCTCCGTCGAGGAAGTCATGCACGACAAGGAATTCGACGCCATCAACAGCAAGGAGGCAAAATGACTGACAAAGACCTGGTAGCCCTTTTTGAGGGTCTGGACACTCCCGGCGTATCCGATGCAATGGACCGTCTCGGCCTGCCTGGTCAGTGCCTGGGCATCGCACCGCTGGACAACTATCGCAAGCCCATCGTCGGCCCTGCTTTCACCGTGAAGTATGTGTCGGCAAGCACGCCTCCTGGCACTGTTGGCGACTTCATCGACGACGTGCAACCTGGCGACATCATTGTCATCGATAACGACAGCCGCACGGACTGCACGGTCTGGGGTGACATCATGACGCAATATGCTGGCACGCGCGGCATCGCCGGTACCGTGATTGACGGCGTCTGTCGTGACGTAACGAAGGCGCTCGGCGATGGATATCCGCTGTTCACGCGTGGCCGTTTCATGCGCACCGGCAAAGACCGCGTACAGGTGCAATCGGTGAACACGCCGATTTCCGTGGGAACCGCTCGCGTTTGCTCACGTGACATCGTGATGGCAGACGCCAACGGCGTAGTCGTTATCCCGCGCGAACGAGCCAAGGAAGTGGCTGAACTTGCACGCAAGATTGAAGACGTCGAATCGCAGATTCGCGAGCACATCGCCAACGGCAGAACGCTCGGTGAAGCCCGCGAAGCGCTGGGCTACCACACCTTGCAGAGGAAGGCGTGATGGCAGACGAACTCCGGCGATTGAACGTCAATCTCGCCAACGCTCAGCCGTCGGCGACCTATCGCGTGATGGACCGTGTTGCTGCCAAGCGAGCGACCGGTGCGAAAATCATCTCCCTGAGCGCCGGCGAGCCGGACTTCGACACGCCTGCGCACATTTGTGAAGCAGCCATCGGCGCCATTCGTGGCGGCCACACGCGCTACACCCAGGTTGCAGGCCTTCGCTCGCTGCGCGAAGCCATCGCCGAGAAGTTCAAGCGCGAAAATGGTCTCGATGTGAGGTGGCAGGACACCATCGTCTGCTCGGGCGGCAAGCAGGTCATCTACAACGCCCTGGCAGCAACATTGAACACTGGCGATGAAGTCATTGTTCCTGCTCCGTACTGGGTCAGCTATCCCGAGATGGCGCAATTGTGCGGGGCCACACCCGTGGTCGTCCAATGTGGGGCCGATGTTGGATTCAAGCTGATGCCCGAGGCACTGAGCAGGGCGATTACTCCGCACACGCGTTGGCTGATTCTCAACTCCCCGTCCAATCCGACCGGTGCTGTCTACTCTCGAGACGAGCTGGCCAGGCTGGGAGAAGTGCTGCTGGACCACCCTCATGTGCTCGTGCTGTCTGACGATATCTACGAGCACCTCACCTTCGACGGAGAGCAGTTTTTCACCATTGCCCAAGTCGAGCCACGTCTGATGGACCGGACGCTCACCATGAATGGCGTCTCCAAGGCGTATGCCATGACCGGCTGGCGCATTGGATTCGGGACGGGACCAGCTTGGTTGCTGGAGGCGATGGAGAAGCTGCAAGGACAGCAGACCTCCGGCGCATCCTCGATTTCGCAGCATGCGGCACTCGTTGCACTGCAAGGCCCACAGGACTTTATCCGGGATTCGAAGGACGTGTTCCAAGCTCGTCGGGACATGATGGTAGAACTGCTGAACAACACGCCCGGACTTAGCTGTGCTGTGCCGGGCGGGGCTTTCTACGCGTTTGCGTCTTGCGAAGGTCTGCTCGGCAAGTCCACCCGGGCCGGCACGCTGTTGCGTACGGACGAAGACGTCGCGCTCGCTCTGCTCGAGGAAGCAAACGTCGCCGTGGTACATGGCTCGGCTTTCGGGTTAGGACCCTACATTCGCATCGCTTACGCTCTGGACAATGAATCTCTGCGTAAAGCGTGCGAAGCCATTCGCGAGTTTTGTCTGTCTCTTCGGTGAGATAGAAGGCGGGGTCAGAGTCAGCTCTGACCCTGCTTCCAAAATAAAAAATTCGTGCTGGCCACGGTCGCACGATTGAAGGAGACTATCATGCAGCGATTCTCGACCGTCGCACAGATTCTGGTCGCGGCTATTTCCATAGCCACTTCGGCAGCTTACGCGGAAGACCGCTGGCCCACCAAGCCCATTTCCCTCATCGTTCCTTACGCCCCTGGTGGCACCTCGGACGTGCTCGCACGAATCCTCGCTGCAAAGCTGCACGACAAGCTCGGGCAATCCGTCATCGTTGAGAACAAGCCCGGCGCGGGTGGCAATATCGGAACGAATCTTGTGGCCAAGGCGAAGCCCGATGGCTACACGTTTCTGGTGGGTTCCAGCGGGCCCATTGTTATTGCGGGCGCCCTGTATCCAAAGCTTCCCTATAAGCCTGAGACAGACTTCACCCCAGTCGCGCCGCTGGCGAAGGCCAGCTTCGTCGTCGCAGTGAACGCGAAATCGGGGCTCAACTCAATTCAGGACATCATCAACAAGGGGAAGACTGGCCAAATCTCCTTTGGCTCGGCCGGCTCCGGCTCGCCGCAACATATCATCGGCGAAATGTTCAATGTTGAAGCGAAGACCAAACTTCAGCACATCCCCTACAAGGGGTCCGGCCCGTTGTTGAATGATTTGGTAGGCGGACAGGTCGCGCTCGCATTTGAGAACCCGCTGCCCATCATGCCCCAGGTGAAGGCAGGGAACATCAAGGTACTGGCCATTACCAGCGCTCAGCGGTCGCCTCTGTTCCCGGATATCCCGACGCTCGCAGAGTCCGGCGTGAAGGGATTTGACGCACAGCCCTGGTACGGAATGCTGGCTCCCGCCGGGCTTCCAAACGATATTGCAGAAAAGATGAACACTGCTGTGCAGTCGATTCTCTCGTCAGCCGATGTCGTCGCGCAGTTGAAGGGCCAAGGCGCTGAACCGATGGCGATGAAGCCTGCGCAATTTCGCGCCCTCATCGGGTCCGACATTCGCAAGTGGGCCGACGCAGTCAAGCGTTCGGGTGCCACAGTAGACTAACCATACATCCCAACAACGATGAACAGAGATACCCTGAAGGAAACGGTCGCGTTGGAAGTAGACGGTGTAGACCTGGAAATCGCGGCTATCCACCGTCAAGGCGAACTGGCCCCCATCGTCTTCCTACACGGTTTCGGCTCGACAAAGGAAGATTACGCCGATATCGCCATTCACCCGGCGTTCGCTGGCCGTGCGTTTCTCGCCTACGATGCGCCTGGTTGTGGTGAGTCATTGTGCGGCGACCTTCAGCGTGTGAGCATTCCCATGCTGGTCGAGACCGCCAAAGCCATGCTCGCCCATTCGGGTATCGACCGGTTCCACTTGGTGGGCCACTCAATGGGCGGACTCACTGCGCTGATGCTCGCACATGAGCTGCGTGACCGGGTGTTGAGCTTCATTGACATCGAGGGCAATGTCGCGTCCGAAGATTGCTTCTTGAGCAGGCAGATTGTGGACTTCCCGGCGGAAGACCCTGCAGCCTTCTTCAACGAGTTCATTGATAGAAACTGGCACTCGTCTCAATATTCGTCGCCGCTCTATGCTGCCAGCTTGCGTCACAAAGTCCGCGCACAAGCCGTAGCAGGAATCTTTTCCTCGATGGTCCATCTTTCCGACTACGGCTCGCTGATGGACAAGTTCCTGGCGCTTCCATTTCCCCGGATGTTCATGTACGGCGTACAGAACAATCACCTGACCTACCTCCCTTTACTGGCCGAGTCAGGCGTGGAACTCGCTGAAATCAGCGAGTGCGCCCACTTTCCGATGTACTCTAATCCTGTGGAGATGTGGCGACGCATCGAGGCGTTCCTGACCAACGCCGAGCGCCGCTGAGCGCCAC
The DNA here is from genome assembly GCF_022179805.1 of Cupriavidus pauculus. Lineage (GTDB taxonomy): Bacteria > Pseudomonadota > Gammaproteobacteria > Burkholderiales > Burkholderiaceae > Cupriavidus > Cupriavidus pauculus_E. Next base: position 48,395 of record NZ_BPUO01000015.1, read on the forward strand.
AACTCCTGCTGTCCGGGCTACGGCAGGACCGAAACCGAGCTTTGTCTTTACATGAACACTCGCTTTCTCGAGAGCTTTATCCTGGTCGTGCAGTTGGGAAGCTTCCGCGCCGCTGCAGAGAAGCTTCACATCACTCAGGCCACAATTTCGAACCGGATAGCATCTCTCGAGGAAGAGATTGGCGCGCGAGTATTTTCCCGGGATGCGGGCGACTTGCGCCTGACACCTGTGGGGATGAAACTCATCCCACTTGGCGAGCGCGTGCTCGAGATGCAGAAGTACATCATGCAGCTCGGACAATCCGACCAGAACGTTCTCGGTAGTGTACGCATCGGCGCAATTGACACCGTCGTGCACACGTGGCTGGTGGGCTTTATTGAGCATCTTCAAGCGTCCTATCCCGGAATCGAGGTCCAACTTAGTTCCGAGTCAACCGACCGTTTGAACAAGAGCCTCCGCGACGGCGACGTAGACATCGCGCTCCAAACGGACCAACTGGCTGGCGACGGCGTCGTGAGCACCACCTGCCTGCCCATGGGCGTAGGGTGGGTCGGGCCGGCCGGACGCGGCGAACCCAAAGTGGATGTGCGAGAGTTGCTCACGCAACCTGTAGTCACCATGAGCAGGGGCTCGCAGCCTTACCTGATCCTCAAGGACGTGTATAGGCGTGTTGGTTTGCCGATGGGCAAGGTGCACTGCGTAAATTCGATTGCGGCCCTTGCTCGTTTAGTCCGCAGTGGCTTGGGAAACGCCCTTATTCCTCTTCCCCCGGTCCGCGAGGAGGTGGTCCGGGGCGAACTACGCATTATCGAAACTGACATGCAGCTTCCTCCTCAGGGGCTTATTGTCAGTTATCTCGAAAGCCGTGAGTCGGACGCTATTCGACTAGTCGCCGAATTGGCCTGCCAGGAGGCTGACCGGTTTATGCGCTCAATGCCCGCTCCGTTCTCGCCTCAATAACGCACTTCTAGCTTCCGCGCACTCCCGCGTTCTCGAAGCCAGCGACCTATAGCTGCCTGGGAATTACCCTGAAGCGCGCCAAAGCCTAATATCTGCTTGAGGTTGGTGGACACAGAAATCAGGGATTACCCTTGATTATTCTGCCTTCCGTACCACTTGACGCACCAACAAGAGACGTATTGCGGCCACATTGGTGCACCAACCCTTAAGGGTCGAAAGAAACCTTATTAGGTGGTCGAAAAAATTCCCGTTTGTCCGTGACCAGCTCGTCTAAGTAGCATTCATATAACCAAAACGAGCGAGGTGATGGAATGTCAGAGAATAAATTCGGCATGCTTTTCGTGGCGTCGGATATTGGCGCCGATGACGAACATGATTTTAACGCCTGGTACGACCGCGAGCACATTGAAGAGCGTGTGCGCATGAATGGTGTTATCTCCGCGGCCCGCTACGTGGCAATTTCCGGGCGTCCAAAATACCTCGGTTTGTATTGGGCAGAATCGATTTCAGTTTTCGCTTCTCCGGCATATGCGCACGCGTTCCGTCACCAGACTCCCTGGTCAGTTAGTGTGCTGCCGAAGATTCAGAATCCGACACGCCGCATTGGTGAGGTCTCCGCCGACGTCGGGCAAGGCAGCGGAGGATGGGTGGCGGTACTTCCTCTGAATGCCGACACCCCTGCGTTCGAACAGAAGTGCGCAAATGTTGGAGCCCTGCTGGCGACCGACATTGGTTTCGTCCGTTCGTACGTCATCACGACGAACGACGAGCTCAGCCGACCACTTCCGCAGGAAGACCTGAGCAAGCGGGAGATGCGTCCGCTTTTTGTCATCGAAAGCAGCAACTCGGCCTCGAACGAAGCCGCGCTGCGCCACGCCATCGAGGCCCTGCCCTGTGCGCCTGCTGATGCTGCCCGCTATCAATTGACGTGGAAGCTGTCCCGTGAGGAGTTGAAGTAATGGACAACGCAACTACCTTCACTCCCGCGGCTGAGTCCGCGCACGTAGCGGCACCGCGCAAGAAAATGCGCCGTCTCGCTGCCGCGAGCTCCATAGGGACCACGCTGGAATGGTACGACTTCACGGTCTACAACCTCATGGCGGCGCTGGTCTTCAACAGCGTCTTCTTCCCGTCGCTGGACCCGCTGTCCGGCACTATCCTAGCGTTCTCGACCTACGCCGTTGGCTATCTGTCGCGTCCGTTCGGCGGCATCGTTTTCGGTCATCTTGGCGATAAGCTCGGACGTCGCTTTGTCCTGGTGGCCACTCTGGTTCTCATGGGCGCTTCCACCGGTCTCATGGGCATGCTTCCGACGTATGAGGTGTGGGGCATCTGGAGTCCTATTCTGCTGGTCGCTTTGCGCTTCCTTCAAGGTGTGTCTATTGGGGGGGAGTGGGCAGGAGCAGTTCTGCTTTCGATGGAGCACGGTAGTCAGGACCAGCGCGGGCGCAACGCGTCCTTCGCTCAGGTGGGACCCGCCTGCGGCACGCTGCTGGGAGCCGGCTTCATCACTTTCTTCACGTTCTTTCTGCCCACAGAAGCTTTCCATGACTGGGGCTGGCGCATTCCGTTCCTTTCCAGCGTTGGCCTGGTGGCATTCGGCCTGTGGCTGCGACGCGGCGTCGATGAAACTCCGATGTTCGAACAACTCGAACAAGGTCATAGCAAGGCCAAGATGCCGCTGAAGGAAGTTGTGGAGAGCCACTGGCGCCGCCTTCTCGTTGCGGGTGGTGTGCGAATCGGCTCCGACGTTGTATACGGCCTGCTCGTCGTCTTCACGCTGACGTATGTGACTACGGTGCTGAACCTTCCCCGTTCGCTGGCCCTGACCGCGACCATGTTAGGCGCCGCCCTTCACGCCGTTGCCGTACCAATCTTCGGCGCGCTGAGCGACAAACTCGGCCGCAGAGTGGTCTACGGGGCGGGCGCGGTGTGCTCCATCGGATGGGCGTTCGCTTACTTCGCCCTGATGAACACGCTTAATCCAGTCAACATTTGCATTGCCGTCGTCGTAGGGATGTTGTTCCAGGCAATGATGTACGGACCCCAAGCAGCATTCGTGACGGAACAGTTCCCGACCCGCGTCCGGTATGCCGGTGCGTCGTTGGCTGCAACGCTGGGCGGCATCATCGGTGGTGGCTTCGCTCCGCTCGTTTTTGCCAGCCTCTACAAGACGTACCAGTCTTCCGCCACGCTCTCCATCTACATCGCTGCGAGCCTGCTGGTCACTCTGGTGAGTCTCCTCGCCGCCAAGGAGACAGCGCACAAGCCGCTGGAACACTGACCTGCCCCGGCCGCCACTACGAAGTGCGGCCGGACCCTTGAATCGAAATCGGCATTTCAAGCATGACCCTCACCCTGGAAATAGCAGAGCCCGACAATATGGTCGTAGCGCGCATCCATGCGGCTGGTTCCGGCGCCCTACTGCTCGACGCTTCCACCGGCGCCTTCGACAACGATATCCAGTCGCTTCTGCTTTCCCTGGCTAGCAAGCTGCGTCAGCGACTAGGAGAAAAGACTCCTCACGAGGTGGTGCTCGGCGTCAACAACCTGCTCCTGACGTTCGACCCGCTCCAGCTGCATCCGAGAAAAGCGGAGGCGCTGATGCAACAGCTGTGGGAAACGGCTACACCCTCTCCCAACGGTGGACGGAACTTCGACATCCCAGTCACGTACGGCGGTGAGTACGGAGAGGACTTGAACGACCTCGCCGAGCGTGCCGGTGTTGGCGTTGAAGAGTACATCCGTCGACACAGCTCAGCCGTCTACACGGTTGCATGCATTGGTTCTATGCCGGGATTTGCCTACATGACAGGCTTGCCAGAGGAGCTTTGGGTGCCGAGGCGAGCCATGCCTCGCATGAAAGTTCAGAAAGGGGCGGTGATTGTAGGCGGCAGCCAGGCGGGCGTCATGCCTTGCACGGCTCCTTCAGGCTGGCACCTCATCGGCATAACCGACCGGGAAATGTTTGACGCGAGCAAGGAAGCGCCTTGTCTACTCGCACCCGGCGACACGGTTCGATTCAGTATCAAGGAGGTTTTGGTGTGATTGAGATTCTTTCAAACGGCGCGCCAAACGTAGTGCAGGACTTGGGGCGAAACGGCTGCCTGAGCTTCGGCGTCAGTCGTAGCGGCGCCATGGACCCATTCGCACTCGCCATCGGCAACGCTCTCGTTGGAAATGACCGCGGCGAGGCGGGCATAGAAATCAACCTCTTCCCGTTCCGCGCGAAGTTTCACCAAGACATGCGCTTCGCTGTCACGGGCGCAGACGTCAAGACAACGTTGGACGACCACCGTATGGCGCCTTGGTGGGGTCGCACGGCATCCGCCGGCCAAACCATCGTTATTGAGCGCCCCAGGCGCGGGGCGAGAGCTTATCTGGCCGTCGGCGGAGGCGTCAGCGTCGAACCCGTCCTTGGCTCGAAGTCCACCGACCTTAAGGGCTCTTTCGGCGGCGCGTCGGGACGCGGATTGATGCGCGGTGACCGCTTGGATGTCGGTCAAGTGTCGGTCCAGTCCTCCCAAGCATGGAAGGTCGGACTAGGCGTTGTTCCGCAAGGGCTAATCGAGTACTGGGATGAAGTCAGCAGCAACTGCGTCACCGTCCGAGTACTCCCTGCAGCCGAGTTCGAGCGGTTTACCCCTGAATCGAGGGCCGCCTTCCTGCACGAGGAATTCAAGGTCACGCCGGACTCCAATCGCGTCGGGTACCGACTGAACGGCCCGATACTCAGCCAGCATGAACATGTTGAGCTGCTCTCTCACGGCATCGTCGCCGGAACCATCCAAGTTCCGCCGTCCGGCCAGGCCATCGTGCAACTTGCTGAAGCCAACACTTGCGGCGGCTATCCCAAGATTGCAACGGTGATTGAAGCCGACTTGTGGAAGCTCTCTCAGGCTCCCATTGGCTGCGCCATCCGATTCGTACTCACCGACATTGATACCGCTGTTGCTGCGCTGCAGACAAAGCGCGACGAAGAACTGCGAATCCGAGACACCCTGGCGATGATGTCAGGCCGAGCATAGACACCTCCTCAGATAACCCGACAAGGAACTAAAAATCATGAGCACGCAAAGCGAAGCCATCCAAGTAGACCTCAACTCCGACATGGGCGAAGGCTTTGGCGCATACCGCATGGGAGACGATGCTGCCATCCTCGAAATCGTCACGTCCGCTAACGTCGCATGCGGCATGCACGCTGGTGACCCTGAAATCATGGCCAAGACCTTTTCGCTAGCCAAGGCTCGAGGCGTTGCCGTGGGTGCTCATCCTGGCTTCCCCGACCTGTGGGGATTCGGCCGTCGTGTCATCCCCTTCACGCACGGGGAAATCGAACGCCTGGTTGCCTATCAGATTGGCGCTGCCCAAGCGCTGTCGCGTTACGCTGACCACCCCATTACCTACGTGAAAGCACACGGGGCGCTCGGCAACCTGACCCAAACGGACGAAGCGGTAGCCAAGGCAATCGCACGTGCGATTAAGGCTGTCGACCCGAACCTCATCTGCATGACCTTCGCCGGTGCAGTCATGGAACGCGTAGCGTCCGACATGGGACTGTCCGTCAGGCGCGAAGTTTTCGCGGACCGCGCGTACACCGAGGAAGGAAATCTGGTGCACCGGTCTGTGCCGGGCGCAGTACTCCATGACGGCGATGAAGCTGCCGCTCGCATGCTACGCATGGTCAAGGCGGGAGCCATTGAGACCGTCTCCGGGAAGCTGTTGCCGGTGCAGATTGACACCATTTGCGTCCATAGCGACACGCCCGGTGCAATCCAAATGGCGGCAAAAGTGCGTAGCACGCTTGAAGGCGCAGGCATCGTGGTTAAGTCATTCAGCTGAGGCGAACATGGATTTGAAGTTCGTCGAAACTCTGGTCAGTGTGCTCGAACGCTCCAAGGCACTCAGCGAAATCGAGTATAGCGATGGCCAACGTCACGTAACGCTGAAGCGTGCTTCGTCGGGCACCACAGTCTCGGCAACGCCGTTTGACCATCCGCTTGCGGAAGCTAGGACCCTCGACCGGATACCGGCGGCAGTCGAGCATCCTGCAGCCGCATCGATAGCAGCTGCGCCCAACACCCACACCATAGTCGCCGGCATGATTGGGACCTTCTATCGCTCTCCAGCGCCGAACCAACCCGCCTTTGTGTCTGTCGGTGACTCGGTGAAAGAAGGTCAGACGCTGGCAATCGTGGAGGCGATGAAGCTACTCAACCCTATTGATGCGGATAGGGCTGGTCGGGTTTCCGAAATTCTCGTGGCAGACGGCACAGCCGTTGGAGCCGATACCCCACTGTTCGTCATTGAGGACTTGGAGGCGTCAAATGTTTGACACAGTCCTTATAGCTAATCGGGGCGAGATTGCGCTCAGAATCCATCGAGCCTGCCGCAAATTGGGCTTGAAAACGGTTGCAGCATACTCAGATGCCGATGCTCTTCTTCGGCACGTGAGTCTTGCCGACAAGGCAATTTGTATTGGACCTGCCCCTTCGGCGAAGAGCTACCTGAACCAGCACGAGATTCTGCTGGCGGCGAAAGCAACGGGAGCCGGTGCCATTCATCCTGGATACGGCTTTTTGTCGGAGAATGCCTCGTTTGCGGAAGCGGTCGAGCATGCCGGTCTGGTCTTCATTGGACCAAGCTCGAAATCCATCCGGCTGATGGGTGACAAAGTCACTGCAAAACAAGCCATGGCGGAGGCGGGAGTTCCCTGCGTACCTGGCTCGGATGGCTCTCTGCCCGACGACCCATCAAGCATTGTGGAAGTTGCTGCACGAGTTGGCTATCCGCTCATTGTTAAGGCGGCTGGCGGTGGCGGCGGAAGAGGCATGCGGGTCGTCGAATCCCCTGATGAGTTGGTCAAGTCGGTGGCTATGACCCGGGAAGAAGCTGGACGCGCATTTGGTAACCCCACCGTGTATCTGGAGCGGTATCTGAAGACGCCGCGCCACGTCGAGATTCAGGTCCTGGCCGACAGTCACGGCAACGCCATCTGGCTCGGCGAGCGCGACTGCTCCACACAAAGACGTCACCAGAAGCTCATCGAAGAGTCTCCGGCCCCTGGGATTGACCGCAGTGAGATTGTAAGAATCGGCGACCTATGTGCGCAAGCCTGCGTCCAGATTGGATACCGTGGGGCGGGTACATTCGAGTTCCTCTATGAAGAGGGCGAGTTCTTCTTCATCGAGATGAACACCCGCGTCCAGGTCGAGCATCCAGTTACCGAACTTGTGACGGGCGTTGACATTGTGGCTGAGCAGCTTCGTATTGCACGCGGCGAACGGCTGGGAATTAAGCAAGCCGATGTGACCTTCTCGGGCCACGCCATTGAATGTCGAATCAATGCCGAACATCCGTGGAAGTTCACACCTTGCCCGGGAAAAATCGACGAGTGGCTTATCCCCGGTGGACCGGGCGTTCGGGTTGAATCCCACGTGTATGCGGGATACGTCGTGCCTCCGCACTACGACTCCCTCATCGCCAAGCTGCTTGTCCATGGAAGTACCCGAGAGGAAGCCATCGCCCGTATGAAGACCGCGCTAGATGAGCTACATGTTCGCGGAATTCAGACCACCACCTCGCTGCATCGCAAATTGATGGACGAGCCGGATTTCGCGGACGGAGGTGCCGACATTCACTACCTAGAACGATTGATTCCGCAATGGGGCACCGCCAAGGGGGATAGTCATGAACGTTGAAGTGCTCTCTTCGTTGGTCGCTGCACTTGAGCGAGCGGGCATCTCGACGTTCTCCTATCGAGAAGGCTCCGAAACACTGACGCTGCGCTTCGGCCAAACGGCTCAGCCTTCACCTCTGGCTTCGCCCGAAACTGCTTCCCATGTACCTCCTGGCGACAGCGCTCCAGCGAAATTAGAGATTCTCTCCAATGGCACCGGTTCGTTTAGTCGCTCTCACCCACTTGCGGAGCGTGCGTTTGAGCAAGTGAGGCAGGGAGACCATATCGGGTACCTGACTGTCGAATCGGTATGGAGCGCTATCGTCGCACCCGTTGATGGGCTGGCTACCGCACAACTTACAGAAGACGGCGGAACCGTTGGATACGGCCAGCCGGTACTCGAACTCCTCGAATCGTAGTCGTTTCCTTTGCACCCCCAAAATCCCTTGGAAGGACAGACGCCATGAAGCGCCTCATAAATGCTCTACTTGCCGCAGTGTGCCTTATCGGCTCGCAGGCCTTCGCGAGCACCGCGGACTATCCGAACAAGCCGATACGCTTGCTGGTGCCCTACCCTCCCGGCGGCTCGACCGATGGCGTCGCTCGCCTCGTGGGCCAAAGACTGACAGCAAAACTCGGGCAGCCCGTTGTGGTGGACAATCGTCCCGGGGCTAGTGAAGCCATCGCCGCAAGCGCTGTAGCAAAGTCTGCTCCGGACGGCTACTCGCTCTTGTTCGCCACGATGACGGGCCTTTCGGTAAATCCGAGCCTGTACAGCAAACTTAGCTACGACCCAGCCAAGGACTTTGCGCCAATCATCCAGGTGACCTCGATTCCCAGCGTGGTAGTGGTCAACCCGAATGTGCCTGTGCAATCGATGGCGGACCTGGCTCGCTATCTGAAGAGTCGGCCCGCATCAGAAGGTTACGCATCCGCAGGGAACGGGACGCCAAGTCACCTCGGCATGGAACTGTACAAGAAGGCTACCGGGACCAATGTCGTTCACGTGCCGTACAAGGGAGGCGCGCCCGCCCTGCAAGACCTGATGGCCGGGCAAGTGCAAATCATGATGGCGCTGGCGCCGGAAGCCATGCCTCTGGTGAAGGGTGGCAAGCTCAAAGCACTGGCTATCACAACCACGACGCGCGCTACCGCCTATCCTGAACTCCCGACAGTTTCGGAAAATGGCCTACCAGGCTTCGAGATGATTTTCTGGCAAGCGCTGGTCGCTCCCGCTGGGACGCCGAAAGAAATTGCCGCGAAGCTCAACAAGGCGGTCAACGAGATTCTGTCGGAACCCGATATCAAGCGTCGACTTGTGGAAATGGACCTTGAGCCAGCGGGCGGAACCCAGGACGCCCTCGGAAACTTGATGCGAACGCAGGCGACCAAATGGAAAAAGGTTGTTGTGGACGCTGGCATCAAGCTTGACTAACAGGCATCGCGCGGGGCTTCGTGACCTCCTGCCGCCACTTGCACTCCGGGGTGACGGCACTGCAATCGGCAACATACGTGCGTAACCCTAGCCTCATCCGATGGGAATATGCATGCGATACGCAATTCGGAATTTACACAACTAGGCTAGCTCGGGAAACTCATCCACGGGTTCGTCCGGGCGCCCACAAGGAACCGGGCGGCCCTTTGGGATGGCGAGAGCGATACGGCTTCTGAAACACAGAAGCCCTAAGGCCAGCATCGTGTGGGATGCCTGCCGCTCGCTCCGCCAGCCTTTCCCACGAGAGGCGGGAGCTCAGTGAGTATGAACATGAATGTGAATCAGAGAATGGACTTGTGCGGCCTGCTTGAGAACAATCGGCAATGGGCTTCCGACGTGGAAGACCGCCGTCCGGGGTTCTTTCAGTCGCTCATGCAACAACAAGCGCCACAGTGGCTATGGATTGGCTGCGCGGATAGTCGAGTTCCTGCGAATGAGCTCGTTGGCCTGCAGCCCGGTGAGTTGTTCGTCCATCGGAACATCGCGAATGTCGTCGCACACTCGGATTTGAATTGCCTCTCGGTGCTTCAGTATGCCGTCGACATGCTGAAGGTTCAGCATGTCGCTGTGGTAGGCCATTCGGGTTGCGGCGGAGTTCGCGCTGCTCTCGAGAAAACGCGCATCGGTATTGCGGACAACTGGGTACGACACATTCGCGATGTGGTCGAGAAGCATTCGTCGTGGCTGGAAACGCTTTCGCCTGACCAACAACTCGATGCCACATGCCGACTGAATGTACTCGAACAGACACGGAATCTCTGCCTCACCACAGTGATGCAGGACGCTTGGTCGCGTGGTCAAACTGTCGCCGTTCATGGCCTCATCTACAGCCTTCAAGATGGACTATTGAAGAGCCTGTCACTCACCGTAAGGTCGTTGGATGATGTGGAGCGAAACTATGCCTTAGCTCTTGCGGAACTGATGCTGCCAAAGGCGGCTGTGCCAACTCCTACGCACTGCGATTGCTCGGAGCATGTCTTGACCGCGGCATGATGAGCCACCACATGCTCCTTGGTGGCCACGCTTCATCAACCTCCCCGAAGACACACCTTGCGAAGTCTTTCTGTACCTGTGCGGCGCGCCCTCGCAGCGTAGGCGCTGAGTTTGAGAATGTGCCTTCGATAGAGCACTCTTTTTTGTTTCTTTCGTTGGCATGAAAGTATGAGTTACCAGCTGTATTCACGTATTGAACTGGCGGTCACTCATAATTAATTTTTGAGATATTATTTTTTCGAAATTTTTCGCCTCATAATGACGATTATCTATCCATTATGACCGTCTCTCGCGTTATACTGTCTTCGTCATCCGTCGGCCGACCACAAAGGCGACCCGACGTGTAGCCAGCCCTCCAAGAGAAGGGGCTGTTGGGATGACCGCTCCATTGGTCGGCTGAAGACGGCAGCAATGGAGGGAGACCCGGTCACGGTGGGGAAGAGTTGAGACAACCGGCACGCAGGTGACGATAGTGCGTGACTCGAATGACTGTCTGAATCATCCAAGTTTGGTATGACGGAAGGGGCAGTGCGCTCTGCGTGCTAAGGGGCCTGCGGCTATCCCTTTCATATCTAAAGGAAGGATATCCTCACAAAAGCATATCTATATCTTTGCATGAGGATATGCTTAGGTTATTCCTTGCGGCTCCTTTCTCGCCCGCACATTTCTCCCGGAATAACCCTCGCGTACCTAGCCGCTACGTCTACATCCAAAAATCTATCGCTCCCCCTCGAACTGCTTCGCAGTGGGCAGCCAGGGCGGATAGCACTGCGTGGATAGACTCAGACCTCGTCGGAGATGCGGAAGCGCGCAGATTGCGTGTACCGACTGCGCGGGTAGTAGCTTAACGTGACCTGAACGAGGGATTGGTTCGCATCGTAGTAGAACCGGGTCATCTGCAACGCCGGCTCTCCTATTGGTGCCTTCAAGATGTCCGCCAACTCCTCATCCAGCACCGTAGCGGTCACGTCCTGCCGAATCTCACATACGCGTACGTTGAACAGCTTTTCGATGGTCTGATAGACCGGGGTGTTCGATATGGTCGGCCGCTCTTGGGCCGCCGCATAACGCGCAGGCACGTAGATTTTCAGATAGCTCATCGGAAGCTCGGCGCCAGGAGTATTCCGCACAAACGTGGCTTCTGAGAGGAGCAGGCCGGGATTGCACTCGACCATCTCGCCCAAGGCCTCATCGACAATCACTTCTCGCCTCGACAGCGCGTGCATCTCCGTATCACCGACGAATTGGAGAAGGTCCTCGGCGGAATTCAACGCCTTGAACTTGCCCTGCGACTGGATGGGCTCCCGAACGATGGTACCAATCCCTGGATGGGAGGAAATCAGCCCCCGGTCGCGCAGCATCCTCAGGGCAAAGCGGACGGTTTGCCGACTGACGCCGTAGCGCTCGGTCAATTCCTTCTCTGAAGGGAGTGTGGTCGCCGGCGGATACTTGCCGTCCTGAATTTCACGGGCAAGCATGTCCGCAAGCGTCGAATAGAGTGGCTGCTGTCCGGCGGCTCGCACCAGACGCTCAGGCACCACCCCTTCCGTTGTCATCGCCATGACGTCCTGTCAATAAAAGCGCCGAATCAGTCTTGCAAGTCGAGTCGGCTGCATACAAAAAGAAGCGCATATTGTCGCCTACTTGCGCCCTAAACAGCCACGAAGGCCGCCCGAGCCGCCGTGTGACCTCCATTCTAGGGCCGCAACTGCGCACATGAGACGCTGTCACCGCGGATAGCTCTCTCCCTCCCGAGCATCATTAGGCACTTTTATTCAGTGTATACGCCGCGAAAGAGGTAAACCCTGATACCAATCGCGACTTTCCGACTCATAATGTACGTACAGGCGGACAGCCGTACATACGCATAACTACTGAACACAGACGAGTGCGGGCCACGCCGGCGACGTAGAGCGGAACAACATCGACCATCAGAAAACACCGGAGACATGCATGACGAACACCCTACGCATCGCGCTTGGCGCCCTGGCCTACACCGTAGTCGCCGCTGCACCGGCCCATGCCGCTGACCCGGCTGCGGCGTACCCGACCAGGCCCATCAAGATGATTGTTCCGTTTCCGGCCGGCGGCACGACGGACACGCTGATGCGCCTGATTTCGCCCACGCTCACCAAGGAGTTAGGCCAACCGGTGGTTATTGAGAACAAGTCCGGAGCCTCGGCGACGCTGGGTGCCGATGCAGCAGCGAAGTCCGCCCCGGACGGCTACACCCTCTTGGCCGGCAGTGCCCACCACACCATCGCGCAGTCAGTGTTGAAGCTGTCCTACAAGTTCGATACGGACCTGGTGCCAATCGCCATGACCGCCATCGTGCCGAACGTGGTCGTCGTCAACAGCAACGTCAAGGCCAAGACCATTCAGGAACTCGTTGCAGACGCCAAGGCAAATCCGGAGAAATACAACTACGGCTCCGCCGGCCCTGGCAGCGCGCACCACTTGATTGGCGAGATGTTCAAGCTGAAGACCGGCGCCCCTATTACGCACATTCCCTATCGTGGCAGCGCACCAGCCGTATCGGACCTACTTGGTGGCCAGGTGCTCATCATGTTTGACACCGTGACATCGGCGCTCCCCCATATCAAGTCGGGTAAGACGCGCGCCCTCGCCGTTACGACCGCGACCCGTTCGAGCGCCCTCCCAGACGTTCCCACGCTGGCCGAGACTGGCGTGAAGGGCATCGACGTGGGTACATGGTTCGGCGTTCTGGCACCGACTGGCACACCGCAACCCATCATCGACAAGCTCAACGCAGCCATCGTCAAGGCTGTCAAAGACCCAGCTATCAGCAAGCAACTGCTGACACAAGGCATCGAACCGCACCCGAGCAGCCAGGCCGAATTTAGGGCGCTCATTGCCAAAGAAATCACCGATTTCAAGAACCTGGTTGCGCAAACCAAGTTGACCGTCAACTGAGAGCTGCACATCGGCACCGCTCCAAACGACACCACCACCCTAGTACGCCAAACAGCATGACTACACAGCAAGTTCTCTGCGCCATTGAAGGTGGCATTGCCACCATCACCCTGGACAACCCACCGGTCAACGTTGTGACCCTGACCCTTTCCCGCCAACTGGGCGAGACCTTGGACGCCCTAGCGGCAAACGACGGCGTGCGCGCACTCATTCTGCGAGGCGCAGGTACGAAGGCATTCTGTGCCGGGTCCGACATCGGTGAGTTCATCGAGCTCGACCTCATGTCGCCCGGTCAGGTGGTTCCGAAGAAGCTCAAGAGACAGAACGAAATCTTCTTCCAGTTGGAGAGCTTTCCGAAGCCGACCGTCGCGGCTATTGAAGGCCTCGCATTTGGTGGCGGCCTGGAAATCGCTTTGTGCTGCGACCTGATTGTGGCTTCGGAAACAAGCCGGGTTGCGCTGCCGGAAATCAAGCTCGGCGTCTTCCCGAGTAGCGGCGGCACCGTCCGCGCCACGCGCCGAATCGGTTCCGCCCGCGCCAAGGAGATGATTTTTCTGGGCGAGCCGCTGGACGCCGCGACTGCGCTGTCCTGGGGGCTTATCAACCGGGTCGCTCCCACGGGACAAGCCTATGCAACGGCCCAGGAGCTCTGCAGCGCCCTCGCCCGCCGCCCTCGCCAGGCCCTGGCGCTATGCAAATCCATCATCAACATGTCCTTCGATGCCCCTGTGCGCGAGGTCATGGAAGCCTCGTTCGCAGCTAGCGACAAGGCGTTCAGTTCGCCCGAATGCTCGGAAGGCGTACGGGCGTTCTTTGCGAAAGAAACGCCGAACTACGAAGGCATTTGAAGCGAACGCCTGCTGTGTCACCTTGTTTTAGTTGAAGGAAGTAGAAATGAAACCGCTGGAAGGTCTCCGCATTCTCTCGCTCGAGCAGTTCGCTGCCGGTCCCTATGGTTCGATGTTCCTCGCCGACATGGGCGCTGAGGTCATCAAGATTGAGAACAAGGCGATTGGCGGGGACCCCTCGCGACACATTGGCCCATACCATCTTGGCGAAGCGGACAGCCTGTTCTTCCAGGGCTGGAACACGAACAAGCGCAGCGTCGTGTTGGACATGAAGGCCGAAGATGACCGAAAAGTCTTCGAGAAGCTCGTAGCGGGTGCCGATGCGGTGGTCAACAATCTGCGCGGCGACCAGCCTGAGAAGCTGTCCATCGACTACAAAAGCCTCAAGCACCTGAACGCCAAGCTGGTCTGCCTGCATATCTCGGCATATGGCCGTAACAACTCGCGGGAGGCCTGGCCGGGCTACGACTTCCTGATGCAGGCCGAATCCGGCCTGATGGACCTGACCGGCGACCCGTCTGGCGCCCCGACGCGCTTCGGCGCATCGGTCATCGACTACATGACCGGCATCACTGGGATGGTGGGCCTGCTGGGTAAGCTGCGCAGTGCTGACAGGACGGGAATTGGTGGCGATGTGGATGTCAGCCTGTTTGATGTCGCCCTGCACCAGTTGGGCTACGCTGGTACTTGGTACCTCAACGAAGGCTTTGTGTCTGGCCGCGTACCCCGCGGGGCTCACCTCTCGGTCACTCCTGTTCAAACCTTCCAGGCGGCGGATGGTTGGATTTACGTCATGTGCATGACCGACCGGTTCTGGGACTCACTGCTTGAAGTGCTCGGCAGCCCCACCCTGCGTGCAGACGAGCGCTTCCAGTCCCAGGCACTCCGGCTTACGAACCGGGACGCACTGACCGTGGCACTCGATAACGAGTTCAAGAAGCAACCCGTCGAGCATTGGCTCAACGTCCTGCGTGGCGTCCTGCCGATTGCCCCGGTCTTGAACTTGAAGCAGGCACTGGACAATCCGTTCGTCGAGGAAGTTGGCATGATTAGCCAGGTCCCGCATCCGCAGAAGGACGACCTGAAGTTGCTGGCTAACCCGCTGAGGTTCGATGGCGAGCGTTTAAGTCAAAGTCCGTGCAACCCGCTCGGCGCCGACCAGTCCATGGCGCTGACCCCGACCCGACAAGCCGCCTGATTGGCAGGCATCAGGGGCATTATGCACCTGGGCAAATAGGCTCAGGTGCCTCGCATTTCCCGGCCAGCATGCAACGTGTGTGGCCGCGTCAGCACCAGAATTACCGCCGCAGGCATGTTTGCCGAGACGGCACGGAGACTCTCATGCAGCACCCCACCCCCCAAAACACCGCCCGCCTACGATGGCTCATCGTCATGCCGGCTGTGTTCCTGATGTACATGATTTCGTTCTTCGACAGAGTCAACATCGGGATGGCTCTACCCCACATCACGAAAGAACTGGCGCTCAATGAAGTCCAGGCGGGTTGGCTTGGCGGCTCGTTCGCGTGGGGATATCTAGCAACGCAACTGCTGGCTGGCTACCTGGCACTCAAGTTCGGTTCGCGCAAGCTCATTGGCGTATGCCTGATTCTCTTCGGCGGTATCTCGATGCTCACCGGCTTCGCCCGGACCTTTGAAGAGCTCCTGGCGATTCGCTTCGTTCTTGGGCTGGCTGAGGGTCCCATCTATGCCGCGTCGTCGATGCTGCTAACCCAATGGTTCGTCAAATCGGAGCGTGGTCGCGCCTTCGGTATTTGGAACCTGAGTGTCGCGGCGGGGGGGTTTCTTGCGGGTCCAATCTCTGCCGCTGTTCTTGCGCATCACGACTGGCGCATGATGATGGTCATCGAAGGTCTGCCAGCCTGGGTTTTCTGTATTGTGTGGTTCTTTGCTATTCCAAAGAGCTTGGGTGCTGCGAAGTGGCTGGCTGAGTCGGACCGCCGTCCGCTGGAGAACGAGCTCGCCGAAGAACAGGCGGCTCACCAAGACAATACTGGTTCGTCCTGGATAGTCGTATTCAAGGAACCATCTGTTTGGCTGCTAATGATTGGCTTTGCGTGCAGCCAAATCATTCTCTATGGATTGACCCTCTGGCTGCCCACTATCTTCAAGTCGTTTAGCGGCTTGAGTGAGATGATGGTCGGTGTCCTCTCCGGCGCGCCGTTCATCATGTCAATGGTTGGGGTTTACTACATCACCAGCCGTTCCGACAAGCACAATCAGGAACGACGCTGGCATGCGGCCATTCCGATGGTCATCTCGGGTCTGACACTTGTTGTCCTCGCAGAAATGCCGGCGCATGCTCTTCATGCGCAAATCGCGCTAATCATGTGCGTAGGCTTCATGCTGAAGATGCCAACGCCGCTGGTATCTTCTTATCTGACCGAAATCCTTCCACTACAGAAAGCGATTCCCGCCGTTGGCGTCGTCGTGGGCGGTGGCAGCTTCCTCGGGCAATTTCTAGGGCCGCTCATCGTCGGTTACGCAAAGGCGCATTCTTCGGGCTTCTCACTGTCCTTCGTGATTCTCGGGTGCTTGGGTGTTTTGGGCGGCCTTCTCATCATGGCAGCACGCTCCCGACAAGCTAAGGCGGGTGAGCGTACGCATCCTTCCGACCACCTCAGGTTGCGCGGGCACAAGGGATAGCTAGCGAGTGGGGGAGATATACACTGCCGGCGACGATACGCTGACGTTGTCGCCAGCAACACACGGACTAGTGATTGAGGATGACGTCGGCCACGGTAGGAAATGCGACCCGCTTCATCAAATTAATGGAAGCCGTGCGGCTCCGAGACCTTGCGCAGCCACCCTTGCTAGCGTGTACCTCTCAACCGGCGGTATGATGCTCCGGTTGGCTTAGAGAAGCCTGTTCCATTAAGTAACGCCCCGTGGATAACGAAACCTACCTGCATTTCGACGCCCTGCAAGCCATCGCCCGTCGCACGGATGCCGTAACTGCAGATTGCGCGTGCGGTGCCCCTGAACTCGATGAATGGACCTCGTTGCCTGTCTCCTTCCCGGAGCAACAGCTTCGCGTCATTGGAACGCTGGTCCGAGACGCATACGCCGAAGCAACTTATAAGGAATATCACCCTCAGGGCACCACTCTCTGGTCAGCCAAAGCACCCATCGCCGCCCTCTACTTTCCGTACAACCGCTGCACCGTCTCGGAGTGCGAGATTTGCCAACGTGCGTATTTGCGTTACGTGGAGGGCGGCGGGTACTTCGTGGACTCGCGCATACGTCGGCTGCGGACCGGTGTGCTGGTAGATGCGCCGCTTTCTGAGTAGACCAACAACCCTTGTCCTGCCCTGGCGGCACTACTCTGCGTAGACGCCTGCCGCCTTGATGACCGGTGCCCAACCGGCGAGTTCTGCCATGGTACACGCGCCGAGCGTCGGCGCATCTTGCCGTTCTGCGGTCGGAACCGTAACCTCATCTGGCCGAACCGCTGCAACACGGCTGGGTCAGCCAGCGCAAACCGCAAGGCGTGGTTCAATCGCTCAATGACTGCGGTCGGCGTGCCCTTCGGCGCGTAGAAACCATGCCAAATCTCGAGTTCAACGTTTGCCTGGCCTGCCTCCGAAAACGTCGGGACATCCGGCAAGCTCGGCAGCCGCGCAGGGTCTTTGACTTTTACTCGATAAATCGAGCTGAGCAAGCATCACTTGTTGGCCCGCGACTTATTCATTCGGAACGCAAAAATGGAACCTGCCCTACCGCAGGTCCCGAAACGGTCAGAAGACCACCGATGAAACTAATTTAGAACGAGCGCGGCATGCCGAGGATGTGCTCGCCGACGTAGGACAGAATCAGGTTCGTCGAGATAGGCGCCACCTGATAGAGACGCGTCTCGCGGAACTTGCGCTCGACGTCATACTCTGCCGCAAAGCCGAAGCCACCGTGATACTGCAGGCAGGCGTTGGCCGCTTCCCACGAGGCGTCAGCAGCCAGGAGCTTGGCCATATTCGCCTCTGCGCCGCATTGCTGGTGCGCGTCGAACAGCTTCGCCGCCTTGTAGCGCATCAAGCTAGCGGCCTCGACATTCACGAAGGCTCGGGCGATAGGGAACTGCACGCCCTGGTTCTGCCCGATCGGCTTGCCGAACACGATACGTTCGTTGACGTACTTAGTGACCTTGTCGATGAACCAGTAGCCGTCGCCGATGCATTCCGCCGCGATAAGGGTACGCTCGGCGTTGAGGCCGTCCAGGATGTACTTGAAGCCCTTGCCTTCTTCACCAATCAGGTTTTCGACAGGGATTTCCAGGTTGTCGAAGAACAGCTCATTGGTCTCGTGGTTGACCATGTTGATAATCGGCTGCACGGTCAGACCGTTGCCGATTGCTTCGCGCAGGTCCACGACGAAGATGGACATGCCCTCCGACTTCTTCTTGACCTGGTCCAACGGCGTCGTACGGGCCAGCAGAATCATGAGGTCGGAGTGCTGGACGCGGGAAATCCACACCTTCTGACCGTTCACGACGTACTTGTCGCCCTTGCGAACCGCCGTCGTCTTGATTTTCGTCGTGTCCGTACCAGTCGTCGGTTCGGTCACAGCCATCGACTGCAGGCGCAGCTCCCCGCTCGCAATCTTGGGCAAGTAGAGCTTCTTCTGTTCAGCCGAACCGTGGCGCAGTAGCGTGCCCATGTTGTACATCTGGCCGTGACACGCACCCGAGTTGCCGCCGGCGCGGTTGATTTCCTCCATGATGACCGACGCTTGCGTCAGCCCCAGGCCCGAGCCACCATATTCCTCCGGAATGAGCGCGGCGAGCCAGCCGGCTTCGGTCAGCGCATTGACGAACTCCTCGGGGTAGCCTCGGACTTCGTCAATCTTGCGGAAGTACTCCGACGAAAATTGGCCACACAGGTCACGGATTGCTTCACGGATTTCTTGATACTCATCGACTGCGTTCAGCACAGCGGTCTCCAATCTTGTAAGGGTTATTCCAGCTCAGCGGACGCGCTCATCGCGAGTGCTCCGTCTTCATGGCGAATCCAGAGGTTGACGGTCTTGCCGTCCTCCGAGCGTTTGCCGCACACGGAAATCCGCTGCGGCACAAAGGTTGGTCGGACGCCACGGAACGAGAACGACTTCACCTTGGCTTCCGGAAGGTTCAGACGGACCAGTTCCAGCATCAGCATGGCCTGCAAGGGGCCATGAACAATCAAGTCCGGATAGTGCTCGACTTCACTGACATACGGCTTGTCGTAGTGAATCCGGTGACCATTGAAGGTGAGTGCTGAGAAGCGGAAGAGCAGAACGGGGTCAGTCTCCACTTTTTGGACCCATTCTTCATCAGTGGGTGCCGGCACAGGCTCGGCTGCCGGGGCATTCGGAGAAGCGGCCTCGCGGTAGACGATGTCGTGTTCTTCTGTGATGGCGAGCCCTGACGGGCCGTAGTACTTGTGCTCGACCGTCACGAAGGCCAGAGAGCCGCTCCGACCGGTCTTCGCGTTGACGTCGAGGATGGTCGAAACCTTGCCTGCCAGGTTGCCAACTCGCAGAGGCTGATGAAACTGGAGACGTCCGCCCGCCCACATACGGCGAGGCAACGGTACTGGAGGCAAGAAGCCACCGCGGCTTGCATGGCCATCCGCACCGATTTCCGAGCGGCGATGCAGGGGGAGGAAGTACAGCCAGTGCCAGAGAGGAGAGATTGGTTCGCCGCGGCGTACCGTTGGGATTTCGTAGTCAAGGGTCGCTGAAAGGGCTGCAACCGGGAACGCAGTGATTTCGTCTTGGGCTTCCGCCGTCCTTCCTACCCACTGCTTCAAATTCTCAACATCCATGGCTTTCCTCTGGTAGAACTGCTCGGTCTCCACTATGCACGTGACAAGCAGGCACGAAAATTCGAAAGTTCGGAACGCGCCGTTCGGTCAGGCAGAAAGCAGCCGCTGTCTTGAGGGAATCCGAATGCAGCGTTCGGAATTCGCGGATTTACGCGGCACCGATGAACGGCCAGCATGGAGCCATGACAATGCGCACAGCCAGGCCTATGAAAGTCCAAATCCGATGCCACTCCCGAGTTTCACTTCATCGGCTCGTGCCCGCGTTTCCCTTGTCTATTACCGCCATCAGGGGCGAACAGACGTTGGCCCGGCGCGGCTTCACTCGTCCGCTCCGTGAAGGCCAGACAATCGGTATCCCCGCCTTCGAATCCGTCGACCTGCACCTCACAGGTGGCATCTTCTGCCCATCTGAGTGCATCCTTTGCCTCGCCGATGGCCATGGAGTGCCGCCGATAGAGCTTCCCGCGTTGGCCACGGGCGGCACGAGTGCCAAGGTCCAACAGCTGCGCGCGCTGATTTCAGGAACGGTGTTCCAGAACCCTCAGGAAGCATGGAGCGCAAACGTCATGGCGACCACGCTGCAAACGACGCCAAACAAGATTCGTACGGCCTTGTTCACCCAAGGCGCCGCCTTTACCCAACTTTGTCGAACTCAGCGGCTCATGAGGGCACTGTTCGACTCTTTCCTCTTTGACTTGTCGGTGGCGGACCTGCGGCAAAGGGTGGGCTGGGGAGACGGCAAGGACCTAGAAGCTTCCTTCCACGACTGGTTCGGCGTTTCGCTGGATACCGTGGCTCGCCTCCGGGCAGACGTCCTTTGAGCCTCTAGGAGGAAACCATGAAGAACAGTATCGGCAGATTCGTCCCTGATTGGGTTGATGGACAGCGTCTGAAGCCATATGCAGGCCTTACCGCAGGCCCGGAGGTGCATCGTCGGGTAGAAACAAGCCTGCGTTCCTTTCCCAGAGGCACCCCCAAGCTCCTTGGTTCAATCCGGGAGGGCCTAGACGCAGCCTGCGTGCGTGATGGGTCCACCATCTCGTTTCACCATCATTTGCGCAACGGCGACGCGGTCGCCAACGCGGTGCTCAAAGAGGCCGCAGAAATGGGCTTACGCGACCTGACAGTTGCTGCAAGTTCCATCTTTCCCGTCCATGCGCCTTGGGTAGAGCTGATTGAAGCGGGAGTAGTCCGAAAAATCTACACGGCATACGCTGCGGGCCCCGTAGCCGATGCCGTAGTTCGCGGGAAACTGCCCTCGCCAATCACCATGCATAGCCATGGCGGGCGAGCTAGGCTAGTCGAATCGGGCGCGCTGCGCATCGACGCAGCATTCGTCGCAGCCCCAACTGCAGACGGGGCGGGAAACCTGAACGGCGTCCAGGGTCCATCCGCCTGCGGCACTTTAGGCTATGCGGAGACCGATGTCGGCCATGCCGCGACTGTCATCGCCATCACCGACAACCTGGTGCCCTACCCCGCTTGCCCGATATCCATCAGTCAGGACTATGTGGACTACGTCGTCGCCGTCCCCTCGATTGGGAATCGCTCACAAATCGTCTCGGGTACTACCCGCCCTACGGACGAGCCAATCGGTCTGGAAATAGCAGCGACCGCCGCGAAGGTCATTGATGCGGTTGGGCTTCTCGATGAGAACTTCGGCTTCCAAACTGGCGCGGGCGGCATTTCGTTGGCAGTCGCATCATGTCTGCGGGAAACTATGCTTCGACGCGGCGTCACGGGCAGCTTCGCGGCCGGCGGAATCACCGGTTACCTTGTCGATATGCTCGAGCAAGGTCTCTTCCGCAGTCTGCTGGACGTACAGTGCTTCGACCTGCGCGCTGTCGACTCATTCCGCGACAACCCACGGCATCAGGCTATGTCGGCGTCCATGTACGCTAATCCCTGGAACAAGGGCGCGGTGGTCAACCAGTTAAGCGCCATGATTCTCGGCGCGGCCGAGGTAGACCTGGATTTCAACGTCAACGTAACCACCGCGAGCGACGGACGCATCATTGGCGGTTCAGGCGGACACAGCGACACCGCAGCCGGGGCAAAGCTCGCCATCGTGACGACGCGATTGCGCGCAGGGAACGTACCAAAGATTGTCGAGCGGGTCCGGACTATTACGACGCCAGGTGAAACCGTGGATGTTGTGGTCACAGAAGCAGGCGTTGCCGTCAATCCGCTCCGAGGCGACGTCAAGGAGCGCCTCGTCTGCGCAGGGATAAAGGTTGTTCCTATCGAAGCCCTCTATGACGATGCGCACCGCGGCTTGGAAAAGCGGCCCGCATCACCCACTGCAACGGGTGGGGTTGTGGGCATCGTCGAATATCGGGATGGGACCGTACTCGACGTCATTGAAAGGATTTGCGAATAAGAAAGTGGGCGGCCTACCGGCGGCCACCCACGTATCCCTTCATAGCTCAGGGGGCAATCTTGCCATGCCTCAGGCCAAATTCACCCCGGCCTGCCGAAGAAGCTCGTTCGCGCGAGCAATGACCGGTGCATCTACCATCTCACCGTCCAGCTTGAAGGCGCCTGGCGAGGACTTGGCGGTGCTGACAACCTTCTCGGCCCACGCAATCTGTTCGTCGGAAGGACGGAAGGCCTTGTTCACCTCGGTAACTTGAGTTGGGTGAATACAGAGCTTCGCACCGAATCCCAGGCGACGTCCGCGGATGGAGGCTCGCTGGAGCTCTTCAACATCGGTGATGGAGACTGTCACACCATCGATGGGTGCCGCGATAGCTGCAGCCTTAGACGCCAAGACAATCATCGAACGGTAGTAAAGCAGTTCCTGGTCGTCGCCTTCGATGCCGAGTTCAGTGCGGAAGTCGACCGTACCAAAAATCAGACGTTCGACGCCGGCAGTCGAAGCAATATCATCGAGGCACTTCATGCCACGAGCCGTCTCAATCAACGGGAGCACTTTTACGGAGGGCGGCAGGTGCTTGACGATTCGCCCAATGACTTCCGAGCTCTCCGCCTTCGGCAATATGACCCCCTGAAGGCCCGGCTTCCGGCATGCCAGGACGTCATCCAACCAACGTGCTTTCGTGGCATTAATCCGGACAATGCCCGTACCGCCGGCCCCGAGATATTCCGACACCTGCTGACGGGCAGCATCCTTGTCACCCTCAGCCACCGCATCCTCAAGGTCGAGAATGACTCGGTCTGCTCCGGACTGGTGAGCTTTGGCAAACCGCTCCGGGCGATTGCCAGGGACGAAAAGGTACGAGCGGGCGGACGTCGAGGTGGTCATAGTGGAATGTGAAGTCGAGAATAGTGCGCGTCTCCACCGACCCAGTGCGGTCGAAGGAGACGATGTGCTTCGGAATCCAGCGGGTGATGACTTGCTAGATGGCGCCTTCGGCGCGAAGGCGGTCGATGTCCTGGCCGACGTAGCCAAGTTTGTGAAGGATGCTCTCGCTGTGCTCACCCAGCGCGGGGATAGCATCCATCCGTGGATTGTAAGCATTCGAGTGGCCCGGCGGTAGCAAGGCGGGAATCACGCCCACCGGAGAATTGACCGAAGTCCAACGCTCACGTGCCCTCAGTTGCGGATGGTCCCATACATCTCGCATCTCGTTCAGACGTGCATTGGCAATCTGCGCCCGCTCCAGTCGCTCGACAACCAGCTCGACGGTAAGCGGCGCGAACGACTCGACAATGAGCTGAGTCAGCTCAACGCGGTTCTTGCTGCGCAACGAGTTCGAGATGAACCGCTCGTCCTTGGTCAGCTCCGGCTGCTCAAGCACGACGCGGCAGAAGGCGTCCCACTCACGTTCATTCTGCAGGCCGAGGATGACGGTGTTGCCGTCCCCTGCTGGGAACGGGCCATAGGGGAAAATCGTCGCGTGCGAAGCGCCGGCACGCGGAGGCGGCGTGGCGCCGTCGAAGGCGTAGTAAAGGGGATACCCCATCCATTCAGCCATGCTCTCCAACATCGACACATCAATGTGCGAGCCCTTGCCAGTCTTGCCGCGTTGCAAGAGGGCAGCCAGGATGTTGGTGTAGGCATACATCCCTGCCGCGATATCGGCAATCGAGCAGCCAGCCTTGGACGGGCCGTCAGGTGTACCGGTAATCGATACGAACCCCGATTCAGCCTGAATCAGCAGGTCATAGGCCTTCTTGTCGCGATAGGGACCGTCGTTGCCATAGCCCGAGATATCGCAAACGATGATGCCGGGATAGCGTTGGGAGAGCGCCTCGTACGACAGGCCGAGGCGGTCAGCGGCACCCGGAGCCAGGTTTTGCACCAGGACATCCGCTTCCTCCAGAATCTTCTGGAGAATCGCAGGCGCTTCGTGGTGCTTCAGGTCGAGCGCGAGACTCTCCTTCGAACGGTTCGTCCAGGCGAAGTGCGACGACATACCGTCAACACGTTCATCGTAGCCGCGGGCGAAGTCGCCGACCTTCGGTCGCTCAATCTTGATGACACGAGCGCCCAGGTCCGCCAATTGACGGGTGCAGAACGGCGCTGCGATTGCATGTTCCAGAGATACTACGGTGATGCCATCAAGGGGACGCATAGCAGCCTTTCGAAGGTTGGTAACGTTCGCGCTGCCGGCGCAGCAACAAACAGCTGGATATGAGGCAGGATGGCAGCCGAGACCGGATACGTAAATCTCGCTTTTTCGAAGCGGTCATTCGCCTGTAGCGAATGCGGGGGTAGGGGCACTCCGTAGATGACCCCCCTTTGCGCTGTAAGTTTCGGCTTGGTACAGTGTGGGCGGAGGAGATTCGATGCATTTTGACTTTGCCGACCTTAGGCTTTTCGCTCGCATTGCCGAGGAAGAAAACCTGTCCCGCGGTGCCAAGAAAGCCTTTCTGTCGCCGGCGGCGGCCAGCGCACGGCTGAAAGCCCTGGAAGACCAACTTGGCACGCGCCTGTTCTATCGGGAAAGCAAAGGTCTGTCCCTCACGCCGGCGGGCGAGCGCCTATTGCGCCATGCCAGAGTCATCGAACGCCAGTTCGAACACGTGAGAAGCGAATTTGAAGAGTTCTCGAAGGACTCTGTTGGGCATATTCGAATCTTCGCCAACACCACCGCAGCGACGGAGTTCATGCCGGAGGTTCTCGCCCGCTTTATGGCAGAGCGTCACGCCGTAACCGTCGACCTGCAAGAACGTCTAACGCGGGACATCATTCGTGGCGTGCTAGACGGCAGTGCCGACTTGGGCATCATCTCTGGACCGATGACCGCCGAAGGGCTAGAAGTTATTCACTTCAGCACGGACAAGCTTGTCCTGGTCACACCAGTGGAACACCCGCTGACCAAGACGAAGGACGTCTGCTTCGAGGATACCCTCGAGTATGACCACGTCAGCCTTCACGAGGGCAGCACACTTCACGCCTTCCTGACCGACCTGGTACGGGACCAGCGAAGCAAGTTGCAGATTCGAATACAAGTTCGTAGCTTCGAGGCGGCATGCCGAATGATTGAGGCGGGTGTGGGCGTCGGCGTATTGCCCTTGTCTGCCGCACTGCGGCACCGACGGACAATGAAGCTCGCAATAGTGGAATTGCCAGAACCGTGGGCACTTCGAGAACGTGCCGTAATCGTGCGAGAGCTCGAAGGCCTTCCAAGCTGCGCGAAGGCGCTGATTGAAACACTAATTGAAGCTGCAGAGTCTGCTGGCGGCGCGCAGTTGACAAAGTAGCGCCGGCGCCGTCAAGGGACACTACCCCAGTTCGGGGACGTGGTCCACATAGCTTCCAACCAAGCGCTCCAAGACAGCGAGCTTCCCAGTGAAGAAATGATTGGCAGACGGAATCACTACAACGGGCAAGTCCTGCGCCCTCGCCCAGTCAAACACGGCACTCAGAGGAACACGTTCATCCTTGTCGCCGTGAATCACGAGGCTGGTAGCCGGGACATGAGGCGTGTTGTAGCGCCGCTGTCCTTCCACGCTACCCCACGGAGTACCCGCGAGCACGACAAATGGGTACTCGTTCCCCTCGCTGCGGAGTAACTCAATTGCTCGCGCCATCACAAAGGCGCCGAACGAGAAGCCAGCAAGAACAATAGGCAGTTCAGGATGAGCTTGGTGATATAGCGATACGACGCGCACCAAGTCGGTGGATTCTCCCACTCCGGCATCGTGAACGCCGTCCGTCGCACCAACCCCTCGGAAGTTAGGCCTGACAGATTGAAATCCTCGAGCCGTGACCGCCTTTGCGAAGATGTGAGGCACCTTATGCTCGGCGGAGCCGCCCTGCAGCGGGTGAGGATGGGCAATCACCGCGACGCCTCGAAGCGAGGTTTGCGGCGTGTCGACGATAAGCTCGATGTTTCCGACTTCGCCCTCAACGAAGACTCTGCCGGTGACGATGGGAAAACTCATAGAACCTGGTTGCTCTGCAGTATCTTGCTTGCACGCACTATTGCGGCTTGCCTAAATGATAAAGACAGTCGCCGATTTCGCACATGGCTTGCGCCCTCTCGCAGACAACAATTCCATCTGCCGCGAAATGAACCGCCTCGGGTAGACGCAACGGCGTCTCGGGAAAGTAAATTTTTCCGGCGCAATCGCCCTGCTTCACTTCCGCCCCTAGAGTGACTGAACCCTCGAACACGCCTGCTGCCGTCGCATAGACGAAGCACTCCCGGTCCACGGAGAGAAACGTTACCGGCTGAGCCAGCGGCAATTCGCTCGCCTGAATCACACCCAACCGCCCAAGAACTCGTCGGACGCCGACTTCACACAGTTCGCTGTAGACGGGATGGACCCATCCTCGTCCGCCCAACTCAGTGCCCAGCCGCGGGATTCCCCGACGTGCCGCCGCCTCCGATGAGCTGCCTGCACCCGGGGCAGATGTAAAAATCAAGCCATACGGCGCACCGAGCGCTTCCATGGCAGCTTTGCGTTCATGCGCCAATGCAGAGCCCGCTGACATGACAGACGTGGTCGCCGGCAAGTAGTTCAATGACGCGCCACCGCTATGGAGGTCGAAGACGAAGTCCGCACGAGCCATGAGCTCGGTCTCGATGAAGTGGGCAATCATTTCCGACGACGAGCCATTCGGGTCGCCGGGATAGAGCCGATTCAGGTTGCCTTGGTCGATGGGCGAGACGCGGTGGCCGGCCTTTGCGGCGGGATAGTTTGCCATCGGGACGATGATGAGCTGGCCACTGACATCCTTGGCATCCAGCTCTTGGGCCAACTTGGTCAGCGTCACCTGACCTTCGAACTCGTCTCCGTGCGTCCCCGCCAATAGCAAGACAGTCTTACCAGGCCCTCCGCGGATGCTAACCACCGGAATTGGCAGCGAGCCGTATGCAGACCTGTTCACCGAGTACGGTAGCTTCGCGTACCCCGAGAATTTCCCCAGCGTATCGAGGTTGATATTCAGCGCAATCTTGCTCTTAGTCATGCTATGTAGGCGCGTGATGGCAGAATGACGAACCCACGCAGAGCAACAGCTCGTTGCTTTCGCTTGCGAGCTGTTGCGTGTTGGTCATACGACCGGCGGCGGCTTAACGGATGGTGAACGGATTTCCCGTTGGGGCACCCGTGTTCACCCAGACGCTCTTGGTCTGGAGATACGATTCGATTGCCGCCATGCCGTTCTCTCGGCCAAGGCCAGAGTCCTTGTAGCCGCCGAACGGTGACATGAAGCTCACGGCGCGATACGTATTGACCCACACCGTGCCCGCCTGGATACGCTCCGACATCCGGAACGCACGGCCGATGTCGCCGGTCCAGACACCTGCACCAAGCCCGTAGCAACTGTCATTGGCAATCGCCACCGCATCATCTTCGTCCTTGAACTTGAGGATGGACAGCACGGGACCGAACACTTCTTCCTGGGCAATTCGCATCTTCGGCTGAACGCTCGCGAAGATGGTCGGCTCCACGAACCACCCACCGCAACTTGCAGGCTTCCCACCAAGCAGAAGCTTCGCGCCTTCAGTTTGCGCAATCTCGATATAGGACAGCACCTTCTCGTACTGCGCTGGCGTGGTGATGGGACCGACTTGGGTCGTAGCGTCCATCGGATTGCCGAGTTTGGCAGTGCCCGCTAGGGCAAGCAGCTTCTCCACGAAGGTATCGTGGATATCTTCCTGCAACAGCAAACGCGACCCCGCGATACACGTTTGTCCGCTGGCTGCGAAAATGCCCGAGACAGCGCCATTGACGGCATCGTCCAGATTGGCATCGTTGAAGACGATATTCGGAGACTTGCCGCCCAGCTCAAGGTTCACATGCTTGAATTGAGCCGCGCATTGCTGGTTGATGATTCGGCCAGTTGCGTCGGACCCGGTGAACGTGACCTTCTTCACAAGCGGATGCGTGACCAGCTGCGAACCGACCTCGCCGCCGAATCCCGTCACGACATTAAACACACCAGGCGGGAACCCAGCATCGTCGAATAGCGCAGCCAGTTCCAGCGCGGAGACCGACGTGAACTCGGATGGTTTCACGACGACCGTGCATCCTGCAGCCAGGGCCGGAGCAATCTTCCAGGCCAGCAGCATCAGCGGAGAGTTCCACGGCGTGATGGCCGCGACGACGCCCAGTGGTTCCTTGCGCGTGTAGTTGAAGTAGCCCTTCTTGTCCAACGGAATGACCGAACCTTCAACCTTGTCAGCCAACCCGCCGAAGTAGTAGAACCACTGCGGAAGGTACTTGAGCTGTGCACCCATCTCCGCCAGCAGCTTGCCGTTGTCCCGTACCTCGAACTCGGCGAGGCGGCTGGCATTTTCCTCGATGAGGTCGCCAAGTTTTCGCAGCAAAGCGCCACGCTGCGTAGCCGTCATGTCACCCCAGGGGCCCGAGCGGAACGCGCGGTCCGCGGCGTTGACTGCGCGGTCGACATCGACCTCGCTGCCTCGAGCGACTTGAGCCCATGGCTTGCCTGTGTACGGGTTGTGGGTGTCAAACCAACGGCCGTCGGCTGCTTCTGCGAAGGCCCCGTCGATGAACATTGGATACTGTTCCATGGCGCTTTGCTTCCCCTTGATATGGATGCTTAGAAGGGTGCGAATCCGAGATGCTCGCGGAAACGGTTCTTCACGTAGACACCATCCCGCGGCGGCAGCGCACGTTGCGGCTCCTCAGTCGAAATGTAGACCTGAGCGACAGTCATGCCATCACGCTTATTGATGTGGCTGACCAGCGAGCCCAGTTCGTCGATGTCCGAAATCTCGAGTGCTGTGGGCACACCCACTGCCTTGGCCACCTGAGCGAGGTTGGTGCCCAAGCTGGTATGGCTCTGTTGCATGCCCGTTTCGCCGAAGTGACCGTTGTCCAGAATCACGATGGAGAGATTGTGGGGATGCTGGGCGGCCGCGGTGGCCAGGCTACCAATACCCATCAATTGCTCACCGTCACCGGTGATGACAATCACGGTCTTTTCCGGCTGAGCGATAGCCAAGCCGAGCGCCAGCGACGTGGAGCCACCCATTGCGCCCCACAGGTAGAAATTGCTCGGCCGGTCACCGGCAGCAAAGACGTCGTATGCGGGCGAGCCAAGGCCCGTCACGACGAGCGCGTCAGGGAATTGCTTCAGGAGTTCTGCAACGAACTTGCGACGGTCAATACCGTTCTTGGGAGTCGAGGTAGTCATAGCTCAGCGCATCCACTTTTTGCGGCCAATCAGGCTCTGGGACAGAAGGACTGCAACACGGTTGCCGGCATCGAAGGCCGAGGCCAGGCCCGCGTCGACGAGCTCTGCCGCATCCTCGGGCGAGCTCACGCGGTAGACCGTGATGCCCATCAGCTCCAGAGTCTTCTCGGTGGCCAGGCCCATTGGGTTCTGCCACGGATTGAACTCCGCGTATTCCCCGCGCATCGTCACGAGCGTGAAGAACGGAAAGCGGCAGCTATCGAGCAGCGAGAACATATTCACGCAGTTGCCCACACCACTGCTTTGCATCAGCAGAACTGCTCGCTGACCGCCGAGCCAGGCGCCGCTGACGACGGCGACACCCTCTTCTTCAGTGGTGAGCACGACGTCCCGGATGTCCGGGTCGGCGATGGCGCTCTTGATAACGTGTGAGTGGCCGGCATCCGGCACGTACGCTACCTGTTGAATATTGTTTTCCTTGAAGGCCTGGAAGATGGCCTCTTGCCACGCGAGCGGCTCCGAGCTGGGACTGGTCATAGTAGGCAGTGGGGTACACGAAAGGGGGACAACGCTGCTATCATAGTTTTGTTGGTATCTCACTATGAAATACAATTATTTGATGCCAGCATCACGATTCTGAATAGGACCCAAGCGCACGCAAACCATATGGACATCAAGCAACTTCGCGCCCTTCTGGCAATTGCGGAAACCGGTAGCGCTACCAAGGCTGCTGACCTCTTGCGTATCGTCCAGCCTGCTGTCTCGAGGCATGTGCGCCTCCTGGAGGAAGAGCTGGGCGTGGAGTTGTTTGAACGGGAGCGGCATGGCATGGTGCTCACCGAAGCCGGGCGCACGATGGTTGAGTACGGTCGACGTGCCATCCAGGAGCTCGACCGGGCCAAAGCGCAAATCAAGCCAGCAAGCCGTGAGCTTTCCGGCACGGCGGCGATTGGGCTGCTGCCCAGTACCTGTGAACTGCTGGCAACCGAACTGGTATCGGCGGTCAAGGCAAAGCATCCGCAACTGGTGGTCCGCATCAATGCTGGGTATGCCGGCAACGTACTGGAATGGCTCGAAGCCGGAGACGTTGAAGTCGCGCTTCTCTACGACACCAAGGTGTCGTCCAACCTGGCCGTCGAAGCCCTGCTGGATGAGCAGCTCTATCTCCTCGGTGCACCGGGTTCGTTGAAAGGTACCGCAGAGACTGTTGAGAGCCTGAAGGACATCCCTCTAGTACTGCCGAATGCTCATCATGGTTTGCGCGGCGTCGTCGAGCATGCATGCGCGGTGGCAGGCATCACCCCCATGGTGGCCATGGAAACGAATGCGCTCAGCGTTCAGAAGGCACTGGTGGCGCAGGGATTCGGATTTACCGTATTGCCAAGCTCCGCTGTGTCCGAAGAACTCGAGGCGGGCACCCTCGCCGGAGCGCCGATTGTCTCGCCGAACCTCTCCCGTCGAATCGTCATCGCGCAGGCGAGCAGTCGCCGTCCCTCGCCGGCGAGCAGCTTCGTAGCTGGCGAGCTTGTTGCGTTGATGCGGCGTCTTGTTCTTGATGGGGCCTGGCCAGGCGCAACCTGGATTGGCGCGTAACACCGGGCCTGCGTATATATGGCGGCCCGGCGCCTGGCTCATTCCTGCTGGATGTTGCCGGCTTTGATGACCTCCGCCCAACGACGGGTCTCGGCCTGAACGAACGCAGCAGCCTTGTCAGGCGTGGAGTCAAGAACCGGTTCGACGCCAATCTTCTGCATCCGCTGCTTGATGTCGGGGTCCTTCACGGTCGCCTGCAGGGCCGCGCTCAGCTTCTCGATAACTGGCGCGGGCGTCCCCTTCGGCACCATCACCATGTTCCAGATGGACGTCTCATAGGAAGGAAAGCCTGCTTCCTTCATCGTCGGGACATTGGGGAGCACGGAAGAGCGCGTGGATGTGGTGACAGCGAGGGCTTTCAGCTTACCGGCCTGAACCATCGGGGCCGCAGTCGACACGGCGTCCGTGATGAAGGGAATATCACCTGAAATCACAGACTGAATCGCCTGGCTCGCGCCGCGGAACGGAACGTGCGTGACCTGCAGCTTCTCTTGGTACGCGAGGAGTTCCACAGCCATATGTACCGCACTGCCCTTGCCTGCCGACCCGTAGGTGTATTTCGTCGGATTCTTCTTGATGTCATCGATGAATTCCTTCGCCGTATTCGCCTTCACTGAGGGATTCACTGCCAGCACCATCGGTACCGATGCGACAACAGACACAGGGACAACATCACTGGAGTCGTAGGGCAACCGCTTGTAGAGGGAAGCGTTGATAGCGTGCGAGCTGGTGCCGAAGAGAAGCGTATAGCCGTCGGGCTTGGCCTTGGCCACTGCGTCGGTGGCGATGGTCCCTCCAGCGCCCGCGCGGTTCTCCACGACAACAGTTTGGCCCAGCAGCGTGCTCATCTTGTTGGCGACAATGCGGGCAACCAGGTCCGTGCTACCCCCTGCTGCGAACCCGACGATGAGACGCACTGGATGGTCGGGATAGGTCGGTTGGGCGTAGGCGCTGCAGGAAATGAGCGCACCTACCCCCACTTTCACGATGAAGTGTTTCATGTCTCTTCCGGGTGATTTTTGTGTGGGCGAGCGACGCGCTGCATCCCTATGAGCCCATGGTATCCAAGGGAATGAGCAATAGAGAAATAGAATATTCGGCTGCTGCTATCACAGAATTGCATATCTCAAGGTGTGCTCTGTACCAGCCTGAGGGACAGCACCATCTGCCCGTCGAAAGAAAAAAGGCCCGCACGAGGCGGGCCGGAAAAGGGTACAAGGACCCTTGCTTTGGATTCTTTGGTTGCACCGGGGCGCCGGTGCGGGCAGGACTTAGTTCGTCGCTTCGACCTTCATGGTCTTCAGCAGCGGCTGCCACTTGTCGCTCTCCGACTTCAGCCAGGTCTGCAGGCCGGCCGGCGTCTGCTTGTCGACAGGAACAATCTCCGCGCCCAGCTCATCGAGCCGCTTGGCAACCACAGGGTCTTTCAGAGCTTCCTGCAGAGCTTTCGTCAGGCGAGCCGTGACGGCAGGAGGCGTGCCTTTCGGCGCATAGACGCCGTGCCACACCTTCATTGAGAAGCCCTTGACGCCACCCTCGTCCATCGTCGGAGTGTTGGGAAGCGCTTTGATGCGATTGAGCGTGGTGACGCCATACAGCTTCACGCGGTTGGCATTGATTTGCTGGAGCGTCGAAGTCGTCTGGTCGCAGAGCAGGTCGACCTGGCCGCCCAGAAGTGCGGTCATAGCCGGGCCGGTGCCTTGGTATGGAATGGACGTCATCTTGACGCCGACGGCTTCCTCAAACAGTAGACCGCACAGCTGCGACACGGCACCCAGTCCAGCATTGGCCAGGGAAACCTTGTCCTTGTTCTGTTTGACGTACTTGACCAGGTCGGCTGTCGTTGTTGGCGGCAGGTCCTTGCGACCGAGCATCGTCATCGGCACATCGGCAACCTGGCCGATGTATTCGAAGTCGTTCAGCGGATTGTACGAGAGCTTCTTGTAGAGGGCCGGCGCAGTCGCCATCCCGTTGTGATGAATGAGGATGGTGTAGCCGTCCGGCTGCGCCCGTGCGACGTAGGCTGCGGCAACAGTGCCACCGGCACCCAGGCGGTTTTCCACGACCACGCTCTGCCCGAGGTTCTTGGACATTGCCTGACCCAAGGCTCGGGAAACGACGTCCGTCGGGCCACCGGCCGAGAACGGTACCACCAGCGTGATGGGCTTGTGCGGAAAGGCATCGGCTGCGATAACCGACGAAGCAAGGGCAAAGCCTACTGCGCCGAGCGCCAAACGAATCCAGGAACCAGTACCGACGGACTGCTTGCAAACCATTTGTGTCTCCGAAATTGCCACGGCGAGTCTTTCGTCGCCGAGTCTGTCTAGCTTTCGGAGTGAAGGGTGGCGGATGAGGGCTTGCGTAGCAATCTGGAAATACTGAACGGCCCTTACCGGAAAGCCGAACGCAGCGCATCATTGACTAGACAACAGTCCAAAGCCCCCATAACAAAGGGACGCAAGTATCCTCCGGCCTCCCGCTAGCTAATCACTAAAGACTTGGCGGCAACCCTTACGGCGAGTCAGTCGCCGCCGCGTCGCCGGAGTTCTCGTCCGATACGAGGGGGATCGCCTTTGTGCGACCAGTATTGGATTTGGAGGCCAACGATGAAATCAAGACGGGCGACCACATGCACGAGCGCGACCGCGCAAGAGGTGAAAGGCGCTGTCAAAATCGTTGCTGGCGATATCAACCCACGCGTCACAGCGCTAGGAACTTGCCATGTGTAAGCCTCTAAGCACGGCAATCTCCACGAGATGCGCTAGACCCGAGCGTCAGGCCGCCAGTTCGAGTCCGTTTCCACTGGACCATCTGCCTAGCAGCTTGTTTGACTTCTTACCCATGGAGTTGCCAGGGGTCCGTGCGGAAATGATTCCCCACGAGGAGCGAATTGCCGAGCTATTCAAGACGTACGCCGAAGACCTGGGCGAGGCAGCCTGGTCCGCTCTAGCATCCTTCGCGAAGGTATCCGCCAGAGCAGCCTGCTATATGATTGAAGGGGTTGATGCTGACAACACCGCCGCAGCGATGAGCGCAGCACGGTCGCTGTACTGGGTAGAGTCGCCGACCTACGGCGCAAGTTCGGAATCTCTGGAAGCCGTTGTCAGGCGTTTGCTCGCAATCGGCGTTGCGCATGCAGATACCCGGGCAGCGATAGCCCAACCGGTTTCGAGTTTAGTTCTTCGGGACTCTCTCCGCTCCCATGTTGTGGCTTGTTTGGTCGAGCTCAGTACCGTTCCATCGGAGATGGTTCGGCTAAAGCCCGTCGCCGCAGGGTCTTTCGGTCACCTAACTCACAAGTAACACCCGACAGAAAAGACCTCGCCGTCTAGAATAGTGCCGCGTGGCATGTTCGCGACGGCGGCCGCCACTTCCGGAAACTACCGTGTGGCATCAATCCCGCCGCGGCTCCTGAGCTGGGCCGTGGACCCGGTACTGGCCAAGACGCGGTAGCCGTCGTACTTGATCTCGTAGAGCCAGTCGCCCTCGCGCGGTATGGCCTTGCGCCCGACCAGCAGCATGGGAGAAAGCTGGTCCAGCGTTGGCGTGACGGGACCGCGCGGCATGGCGCCTAGCCTTTGACGTCGCGGGGATCATGGCCGAAGGAATTCCGCTCGCGGATCTGACCGTCGCGGCCGTGGATCAGCAACTCGACCTTGTCGCGCCGCGCACGCTCGGTGCCGGCTTCAATCGCCTCTTCCTGGGTGCCGAAAACCTTCCGGCCGCCGCCGCCGGCCACTTCAACCGCCCAGCCGTCGCCGGCGGGCACCACGTGGATATTTGCATTCATGATGGTCTCCTTAGCGGTTCTGGAGACAGTTTGATCGTTGCTGCATGCGGGGCGCTATAGGGAAGCGTCCGACAAAAAAAAATGCCGCGGCGCAGGGACGCCGCGGCGAACGATTTAGGATTAAAGGTGCTGTTTCCAGCAGCGCAATGCTGCTTGATTTCTCTTAGCCCTGGGAGCACCCTTTTGGGGTAGGCGTCTGTCCTACACCCCGAACCCAAGCATTCGTTGTGTCTTCCTCAACTCCGTCACGTAATGATGGAATTGCGACTCTCCATACGCTGTTCATCTTCCGTATCGCGTCGATCGATTTGTCGCGCTCGGTTCGCAATGCTGCCAGCGCTTGCCGCATGCTTTTTCGATCAATGCGCGCGCGGGAAGCGTCCCCTCCGCTTGATTCCAGCTTCGCAATGTAGCGCGCCAGCCGTTCCACTTCCCGCGAAACGTCCACGATGCATCTCTCCGTCGCGAGCAAGTGCTGAAAAATGTCCGGGGCCAACTTCTGTCTCCATCCTATTTTGTTCAGCGTAGCAACTTGGATAAGTGATCGGTGTAGGAAGAGATCTGATTTTACCGACCGTCGGTTGCCCTGCGCATGCCAGCCTCCTCCCTGCAAGGGCTGCGCAGATCGAATCAGTAATAACCCTAGTTCGCCCAGCTGCCGCCTCGATACTATTTTGAAAAAATCCATGCTCTTTGGAGGAATTGTATGGACGCGAAAATTCCTTTTCGGTCACTTGTGATCGCTGATCGGTACATTCGTGAGGTCTCGGCCAAGATCGATCTTCAGCGCCAACTCGTCGCCCAATTGGAAAAGGAAGGCGGGGACGCGGCGCTGGCGCGACGCAGCTTGGAGTCTATGATTGGCGCGTTGGAGGCGCTGAAAGCTCGCCGATACAATGTGCGTTTGTCCCTTGAGCTTGGAAATCGGAAGGGCGAATCGGTCAATCGCCCTGACTCAGGCTCGCCACGAGCCGCAAATCAGACAGACGCTGACGACTCCGATTCGATACGGCGAGTACGATAAAAGCACACCAGTCTCCATCCATCCCGGTGGAAATTTCTTGGCCCGCCCCGCAGCGGGCCTTTTTGTGGCGTGACCATATTGCGCAAACAGGGGGACTGAGGGGCATTTTCCGTCGGAGCGGCAGGCCCAGGCGCAGATTTGGCTCGTGGCGGTTCGGGAGCAGGCTCAGCAACCGATAGATTCACAACGCGGAAGCGTAGCCCGGACCTTCTCCAGGACTCGCCGGTGCTTGTCCTTCGCCTGCTCCCACGTTTCCGACTCGAAGCACTTGCTCAGGCTTCCGCTGACCGTGGTCCGGAACATGGGCGGCTTGGCGTGCTTGAGGCTGGCCCATCCAGAGAAGTAGGTCCAGACGTCGACGGCGTAGGCCGGCAAGCTGTCTTTGATCTGCCAGGCCTTGCCTTCGCAAGACTGCCACATGGCATGCTCGGTGTAGTCGTAGCACCGATGGATGGATTCCTGATCATGCTGCGATCCGGGAACAACAAGCTGGCCACGGAGATCCTGCACAGAAAATTCGAAACGCATTTCGCCAAACCGCTCTCCTTGCTGCTTCCGGGCAAAGACGCTGGGCAACGGGCCGCGATGTCTTGTCCGTCATTGCCGGCTTCCAGGTTATGGGACAAATTGTCGAACTGGCCGCGTTGACGCAGGTCGACGCGAATCAGCTGGCAGCAAGACTGGAAGCGGTATTTGAATTGCTCATCATGGATGGCCCGCGCAGCGCCTATCTCCCGCCTCAGAACCTGGCGCGCAATCCAGCCATCAACTGCACGCTGTAGCTATCGCCGAAATTGCGCAGTGGCGTGTTGACCGATGCTTCGGCATAGACCATGGTTCGGTCGTTGTTCCAGGTATAGCTGCCGCCCACGCCTGCCCCCGTCCAAAGGCGGTTGTCACGCCGCAGGAAGTCAACGTCGGCCACATTGACGCGGAAGGGATCCAGGAATTCGTAGTTAAGGTTGAAGATGCCGTACATGTTCCGACTGCGCGATTGCGTGGACGTTTCCTGCCAGCGGTCCGTGTGATCGATGGAAATACCGGCGCGACCCAGCAGGCTCTTGCCGTTCTGCGAGGATACCCGGGCGCCGAAGCGGTCGGTAAAGTCATCGAAGCTGGTCTGCGACCACATCAGTTGCGCCTGCGGCGTCAACGTCAGTGCGTTGCCGATTTCGGTGCGCTTGCCCAGTTCGAGGCTGAACGCCTTGCCGTCGCCGTGGTTGCCACTGGCCATGCGGCCAGCCAGATCGGAATTCAGGTCACTGCGATACCACGTGAACTGTGCCTGCGCATCGGCATACACGCCATTCGCGCCGTACCAGGTCATCGTGCCGCCCAAGCCGTATCCGTCCGTATTGACGCGGCCATCGCCGCTGGGGGAGCGTGCCCGTGCGTTGCCCCGGACGTAGGTGGCGGCCAGGCCGGCCACCAGCGCACCCCCATCGCGCGCCTGCCACAGCGCGTGGTCAGCCCCTGCCTGCACCCGCCAGACGTCGGTGTCCACCGCCGTGCCGCTGGTGGAGTGCTTCGACGATGAGCCACGCAACTCGCCTTCGGTACGAGCCCATGCACCCGTGCCGCCTGCGAGGCCGCCTTCGCTCCATTGACGGCTGCCCACGCGCTGCTGAAGCGTGGGCAAGCGCGTGATGGCCTGCAAGCTCTGCGCGTAGGCTTCGTAGGCGGGCACACCGGGTTGGTAAAGTGGCTGGACGGCTGCCCGCGTGGTATCCGATGACGGCGGGGACGAGGCGCTGTCGCTGGGAGCCACCTCCGCCACGGTCGAGCGCAGATACCAGTCGCCATCCGTCGGCGCACTGTTGCCATTCTTCTGCAAGGTATAGGCGTAGGCGCCTGCCACAACAGCCTGCCTGCCCCGGAACGTGTAGTCGCCGCCGACCAACGTAAAGCTACCGGCCGACGTGCCGCCGACATCAATGACCTTGATGCCCTCGACGGTTTGCGCCCCGCCGCCGCCCACGTTGATCACCCGCACGTTAGTGCTGCCGCTGGTGTTCCCCGTGACAACCAGCTTGTCCGTTGCGCTGTTGTCACCGCCCAGTACCGACTCGATCTCGAGCGTACCGCCGTTGCCCGCGTAGTTGCCGGCCACCGTCAGCGTACCGAGTGAGTTGCCAGGGGCAATGGTCCCCGCATTGGTGGTGTTGCCGATGATGCCGCTGCCCTGGAGCCGCGCGGCGCTCAGCA
Source organism: Cupriavidus pauculus (assembly GCF_022179805.1). Classification (GTDB taxonomy): domain Bacteria; phylum Pseudomonadota; class Gammaproteobacteria; order Burkholderiales; family Burkholderiaceae; genus Cupriavidus; species Cupriavidus pauculus_E. The sequence continues at coordinate 86,309 of NZ_BPUO01000015.1, forward strand.
CATCCAGCGCGCCGCCCAGACGCCCGTTGACGGCCAGCGTGCCGGACTGGACGGTTGTGTTCCCGGTGAAGGACGAACTGTCGCCCGTCATCACGGTCTTGCCCGTGCCTCGCTGGACAATAGCCCCGTTGCCGCTGACCGTGCTATCGAATGTGAAGTCGTCAGCGCGCTGGAAGGCAAGCGTGCCATTGGCGGTCACGTCGCCCGCGATGCTGCCCCCACTGCCGCTGTTGCCGAGTTGCAGCGTGGCACCCGATGCAATCGTTGTGCCGCCAGCATATGTGTTGGCGCCCGAGAGCACCTGTGTGCCGCCGACGATGCCAAGGCCGCCCGTGGTCTCTATGTTGCCGCCAAACACGGTGGCCGAACCATTGGTGATGTCGAGCCGCTTGTTGCCCATGACCACACGGCCATCGCCGGACAAACTCTGGATGGTCGCACTGCCTGGCGTCACGCCCGATGCATCGAACACGGCGCCCGACTTGACGTTGACCTCGCTCGCGTTGGCGAAGGAGCCGCCGCCGGTCAGCACGACGCTGCCGGCATCGACGAACAGCCGGCCGGTGTACTCATGCGCCGCCGTCGTGGCGAATACGCCAGCCCCTATCTTGACGACGTCGCCCTGCCCTCTGATCGCAGCACCCAGATCCGTACGATTGATGGCGTTCACCATATCGAAGGTCAACGTATGGCCATTGAGATCGATGCCCTTCCACTGCCCGGCCACGGTGAGGCCATTCGGCATCGTGTAACCACCGCCGTTGACGTTGGTCGCGCGAATGGAAATGTCGTTCTCGAGGACGGTGCGGCGAAAGAACGTCTGCATCGTGACGGCGCTGTCGTTCTGCACGCCCACGCCATCGGTGCCGTACAAATGCACCTCCGGCATCGCCTCATTGTCGAAACGTGACACCACACTGCCATCGCGAATCAATACGGAGCCGATTTCTATGGTCGGACCATTCAGGAAGTTGATCCGGGTGGCGGAGGTGCCGCCAAGGATCGCACGATCATTGCGCCCGGGCGCTATACCGCCTGTCCACGATCCGGTGGCCGACCATGCAGCCAGCGTGCTGCCCCGGAATACGATGTCCGCACCCAGCGCCGCGCTCGATCCCGACAGCGCGGCAGCCGCCATCAGCAACGAGACGCCCTTTGCAACGGGAGAACGCCGAGGAAGATCAGAAGGCGAAGGAAACGCGGGAGAAACGGGAGATGAGGGGGCTTTCTTGTTATGAATCGACATCGCTTGTGTACAGGCGGGAGAGAGCCCGCATAGTAAGCGCTAATGTCGCAAACATATCTAAATCGCCACATTTACTGTGGTTTTTGCCACACCTCGCCGCTGCTGCTGTCGCTACAGCCCGCCCGACTTTCCCCCCGGCCGCATCGTCGCATTCTCCAGCAACTGCTCGTGGATAAGCGCGCCAGTCAAGACGAGTACGGCTTTCATCGGTATCCCCTAAAAATTGCCTCCAGGTGCACGGATAGTTTTAGTTCGGTGGCAACACGCCTCCACATGCGGTCGTGACTTGGTCGTGTCGATTTTCTTCCCAAAAACATGCAGTTCAGCGAGGAGCACCGGCGAGGGGTGCAGTTTGTGGAAACCGTGACGGTCACCGGCGATGCCGCCAAGGACATCGGCTGCGCGGAAGAGCCCCGGCGCCTGCCTGTGTCCAGCGTGCGCATGCGCGACGCCGCCAGCGCCACGCCCATCGCCTGGACCGATATCCATATCGACCCCGTCTACACCGACATCGTCGAAGCCGTGCACCAGTTTCCCGGCGAACTGGTCAGTTCGCTGCTGGAAACCCGGCACGGCAGACAGATTGCGGAGATCGAGCAGGAGGTGCACGCGTCCACGCTGACCGACACGCGCATCAGCGGCGTCTAGTGTTGCATCGACCTATTGAATCCACGATCCTGCGCTGACATTCCGCCCAAAGCGCATAGCACGGACAAGTGGCGCGTGCTATAGGAGAGATGCTGGAATACCAGGCACGCGCCCAGTACTCCAGCATGAAAAGGAGGCCCTGACCTCTCGGTCAGGGCGAGGCGCGCCAATCCAACCGGCGTCAAGAGCCAGATCCGGACTTGCGTTCGCTCAAACGCTTGCGCGCATAAGCCAACGTGCCGTCCTTCACGTGCAAGGCACGAGACACCCCGCGCGTCGGATGCTGAATGCGATACGACATCGCATTGCCCTGGCGCACTTCGACGATCTTAGAGAAGCCCTCTTCGATACACATGTCGACGTACTTGCAGCCATTGACCAAGCGACCGTCGGGAAGTCGGCGCTCGGTATCTTCCGCACGCTGGCAAGCCATCTCAAGCGACAGTTCGCGTTTCATTCGCTCCCTGTTTGCTGCAGCCTGCGCTTCCCAGCGCTCTTGGTCCTCAACAGACATGCCACAAAACTCGAAGATCCTTCGACGGCGAATAGCCGCCGTGCAGTTCACGAGATCCACACCCAAAACGCTGTGAAGCGCTCGCTTCGAGCCTAGGTTCCAGTTCCGCGGTGCATCAAAGATGAACAGCAGTTCCTGAAGGTCACACTCCTGAACGGCGCGTGCCACCTTGTTAGGCCAGCGGAACCCGTAGCTGCTTCGATCCGCTGCGGCGGCACAGGCACGGTAGTCGAATTCCCTTTGGCTGATCTCAAAGGATTTCCGTGCCGCTGTTGCCTCTTTCACTCGCGTCCGGAAGCGGCTACCTGTGATTTCCGCATGAATCTTTGCGGCCAGGTCGCTACTCGGTGTTGCGTCGGCGTCTTCGGGCTTTCGTACATTGGGCACCTCCTTTGGTGAAAGGAAGCCCGCCCGGAACAAGGCATCGTCGACGTGAACCACCGTCGCATCTGCCTGCAACCGCTCAACGACTGCGACCAGTTCCATGACATTGTCATCAGTGACCTTGAGCTTCTCGGCTCGAATCACCCGACACAACGCCTGGAGTTGGCCACCCGGCAACGTACCGCGCAAGGCGGGTATGGCCATCAGGGTATGCATCCATTCGACATCGTAAGGGACGAGACGCGGACTCTTACGATACTCATCGAGGACGACCTCCGGCACCTTGTCGTCTCGCAACAAAGCGTAAGCGACATGCACTTCGTGCCGTACGGACGGTGGCATCCCAGGCGTGTGGACGGGCCCCGTGGGGCCGTATCCGAACCGCTTGATGAACTCCTGCTCAGCAATCGCTCCGAAATCCACCACCTCAATGCTGGGGTCAAGAAGCATGACTTCCCAGATCATCATATCGAGACTACCGTGCGGGTCGAGCGCTTCCTCCGGATAATCTGCAAGTCGTCCTGCGGCCATGACAGCACCCCAGACGCTCCGGCGCATTTCGTAGGGCTCATCGATACGACGGCCCGTCCCCCCAATCAGACGTTCGAGTTCGTCGTGGATCGTTGTCAGGATACGTTGCGTCGAACCCTCCAAACGAAGCGCGAAGCTGCCCGACGCCAAACGCGCGATAGGGATGAAGCCCCCGCTTGCATGGTGCACTGAGACAGCCTCTGGTCCGGAAGCGGCCGCAATGCGCGCAGGGTCGTTTAGATGATAAAGAACGCCTGCCAGGGTGGAAATATGCGTGACCTGACGGCCAACGTGAACAAGGTACATGGATGCTCCAGATAGACGGAGCATGCCCCTCTCGGGGACATGCCCCAAGAGGGTGGAAACAGTACATCCGCGTGACGCGAATGTGTTCAAATTAGAGTGGCTTGCTCTATGAATAGCAGCCGCACTTTCTCATGCGTGAATGACGAAGCCCGTGCCTGACACACGAGCACGCATGCCAGCATATTGGTCGGCGGTATGAATCAATCGTCCCTGGCACCACCGCGACGGATCCATAGACCGTACGCCGCAAGCGCACCGCCCACAACCAGCACAAGTACGGTGAAACTCATTCGGATTCTCCTTTGTGATAGATGGCACCCACGACATATAGTAGGACCGCGACCCCGAATAGACCCGTGACCTTCGTCAAGTCCTTAAGCATCCAGTCACTACTAGATCCGACGAAGCCGAATGCTCCGACCAGCGCTGCTGCTGAGATGGTGTGCAAATACCTACCATTCTGCAGCTCCTGCGCCTGGGTTGGGTTCGAGACCGCCCGCCACGCTTCACCAATTAGATTGCAGCGACGCCCGCTGCGAATCCTGAGACGAAAGGTGTTTGCCGTGACCTTTTCCAGTCGATAGCGACGCCCGCTTTCGCACGCGAACGCTTCGAACTGCTGCAGGTCCCCGAATACCAGTTTCGCAAGTTCCAGAAAGTTCTCGGAAAGCAGGATCAGACCCGTGGCTCGATCATATTCACCGCGACTCGTGACCTCATCCCCATGGGCGGATACGAACGTGACTTTGATGACTTTCATCATGCTCGATCACTTCCATCTCACGCCGTGGTGGCTGGCCGCCACTGAGTTCGTTTCATGCAAGCTCCTACAGGATTGGAGCGAGACATCCCCCTTGCGGGCGCGATGTCCCGCAAGGGTAAGACCGGCACAAGCCGGTGAGAATGGCACTCAATAGTGCGTTGCGTTGGGGCTCGCCGTTGCTTGTAACACTGCAACGAGCTCGCGCCAAGATAAACAAACTACTGTGGTCTTAATGGCATAGCGATGCTCCGGTTGACGGAGCCCGCCCTCCAGGAGCAAAGCCCCGTTAGAGGTGATGAAGACTTAGTCGTTGACGCCGCTTCTTCTCTCAGAAAAAAAGCGGCTCGATAAAGGTCGATGGCGAATGGTCTATCGCCCGACATCAAGCTCATCTTCGCACGCCGGTCCGCCAGTACCACGCCCGCTCATGGCAACTGGGCTTTGGCCAAAGAAACAACCTTGCATACCCCAAGGATAAGATGCCCTCTGGATTGCGAGAATCTAACTGCGGCACAGCCTCTGCACGTAACATCATGGTTCTCCATAGAGTGCGCAGAAGCAGCTTCCCCATACGCGGAAGACGTTCCGCGCAGGAAGATTAAGTATGGTTTGCGCCGAAGGCGCCAGGTCATCGGGTCAGACGAAGGCCGCCTGCTCCCGAAATCAAATACAAAGTTTCGCCAGGAACAAAGCGTTGGTCTGCACCCTGCGTGACAACCACCTGACGACCATCTTCCGTACGGACGATGACTTCCAGGCCATCGCGTCGACTTAGGTGCTTTGCCACTGTCTGGCCAATGAAGGCAGACACCGTTCCGGACAGTGCACCAGCCAAATATCGGCCGTTGCCCTGGCCGATCACATTTGCGCCAAGCAGGCCGCCAGCAACCGCACTCAGCATCGTAGGGACACCGGAGCTTGCTGACAAAAGCGATTCGTTATCGATGACAACAGGCCGCACGTGAACTACCGTTACTTTCTGCACGTTGCCAATCTGCCCAATCTCCGAGCCGCGATAGTGGTCGCTGGCGCCCAGCTCTGTTGCACAACCGGTGCACAAGGCAAAGCAGATGGAAACGAGCGTAAAACGACCAAGCATGTCGACCTCCTTATGAATAGGCCAACACGCCCACAGGCGCGCGGCCCGTGGATGGGAATAGAAACACCGGTGACGGAGACCGTCGCGATCAGGAATAGAGATGGGTCAGGCGAATTGCGTCCGCGGTGACGGCAATACGTAGCCGCTCGCACGCTAGGTCCGCCAGCGCATTCTGGAGATAACTCAGAGGAAGTCGCTCCACGAAGTCTCCGCCGCCGAATGCCACGCGGGCGTTACGGTCATAGTCGGCATCGACTTCCGGGTTGCAGCCGCAGAAGTAATACATGCACTGCTGCGCAAGCGTATTGCCGAAGCGATAGCCCACGTATGCACCGCGATCTTTTGCGACAAGGAATTGGTCCGCTTTTGCATTCGTGCAGAAAGCAACCAAGCGCTCCAACTCCTGTCGGTTGAGGAAGAGTTCAGGCATGCACGGCTCCTGAAATGCGAGCACGCGCCTGGTGGGGAGCTGTGCCCCACATCGAACTAGAACGGTCTTCGGACATCGAAGCGTAAGGCGAGCGATCCGACGGCCTAGCAAAAGCAAGCCCTACGGATCACTGATGGACCGTGCATCGGCTGCGTGAACAGTTCGACGATCTGTCCTGAAAGCGAAACTCTTTGCTGGAACTTCGCTTTACAAAGTCCCATCCGCGGAGGTGCTAGCCCCAACAACTCAGTATGAATGCTGCGACTGTTGTCGCAATGGTCGCGTAGAACGCGATAAGTGCATGCATACTATGCGAAGGCAGCACGCGTGGCTTTGACGCATCGCAAGTTCATACGTCGGGTTGGTCCACAAATCTGGCAGCGATAGTTCCTTTACTCCAACACGCGACGTTGCGTCGGCTCGGGAACTTCCTCCGGCATTGTGGCAGCGCTGACAGCCAACCTTTGCTTTTTGCCGGCAATGCATGCCGTACTCCATTCATCACAGAAGTCAGTTCCGCGGATCTTCGGGCGGTGCAACACCGCTTCGATGCCCGCCGCGCGCAAACGGCGCTGCAACGTCAAAGCGTCCACAATACCGGGCGATTGGAGTGTCCTCGAGTCGATCTCATCGAAGTCCGCGAAGATATGGACCCGTCGAACGTCCAACCCTGATGGCACTGCAAACTTGCTCAGTTGCACTCGGTTAAGGCATGCCCATGTCGGGACACCGAACAGCATGTACGCGGCATAAGCCGTCTCGATCCCTTCCGCCACACCAAGCTCACCATGGTACGGCTGCATCAACCGCACTGCGCCGCCGTCCAGAGGGAAAGCAGACACTTCGTTTCGCTTGGCCGGAAGAATCTCCCCGCTTGCGAAGCGAACGATCGCTTTGCGCGGCTCCCGGGGATCAAGCGTCGTCCGGTGGACCGTCGCGAGCCTCCCATCTGGCAGTGAGTAGGCTGCAACGATGGTTGGGAATTTGCCCATCGGTTTCCCATCGTGCCAATAGGTTTGATGCGCAAGTCGCAGGACATCAGGGATGGGCGCTGTCAACCCCGGGACCCTCGCTTCCAGATAGCGCATTGCATGGTCACCCGCAATGAGGGGACTCGCTTGCGCAAACTGTCGTAGCACGCGGCGCAGTCGCGCCTCGGGACTCAGCGATCGTCGCCGAGCACGCGGAGACAGGACGTCGACAGCCTTGCTAGTGATCACTGAGGGTAGCGTGGCAGCACCACTCAGCTGACGCACGATCTCCCCATACGTCAACCCTGTGTAGCGATGCACCAACGCCAGGCCGTCGCCAGCCATCGGACCGCCCGCCGCGCATTGGCGGCAGAACCAGTCACCACGCCCACCTCGATTGTCATAGCAGAAGCGATCTCGGCCTCCGCAGACGGGGCACGGCACTGGTTTGCCCTGCCAGAAGGCATCTGTCAGGACAGCTGCAGGGAGATATTCCCTGACCAGCGCATTCCAATGTTCAGGCGTCCATCCGGAAACAAGCTCGCGAATCTTCTTCATATAACGCTCCGTTGAATGCTGTGACCGGAAACCCACGGCCGAGCGTCGTCCCGAAACAGGGCGGCTGCGCAGGGCTCGTGTGATCCAGCGCAGCGGGTGGTGTGAAAGGGGTGATGAGGACAGGCGCAGACGCCGGAGTCATTGCGTGGATACGCACCGGATGCGCAGATGCCTCCCCAAGTCAAGAGGTGAACATGACATTCGATATGTTCGCGAGTGAAAACCTGCGCTGTTTGACGAAGACGAAATTCTGGCCAAACGGTTCGGCCAAAAACTTAAGCAAAGTCAGAGACAGATTTTTCGTACCAGTTCAGCATTCCGCGCTGCCGTTATGGGACGACGCGTCCTTGCAAATTCTGTACGGCTGCGCCGATACGGCCGCGCGACGCTGACGACTCAGCCTGCGTGTTGGCCGGTCATGAGAGGAAATGCGATGACAAGAATGACTGCCTTCAGCTCGGAAGGCTATAGGCACGTGTATGCGCCACCCACAAGTGGCCTGCTCGAAGCGTCAAACGACGCCGACGATGAATTCATAGTACGCCGACATGTGGGCAACGAGCGGGCCGAATGTCCGTCGATTTTAGTGAGCTTTCCGCAGTAGACCCATGCGCGTGCTCGCCATCGCTGCAAACCGTTCATTGGGTGGCTACGCGCGGCAATGCCAGCGCGCGGGAGACCGACAACGTCCCTCCGCTACGGGACGCTGCAAGTGAGATTGCTGGTTCCGTACTGGACTATCAAGTCGCTCGATCCGAAGCGCTACGTAAATACCGCTGCTTTTCGCCTCTGACGCGATGCAAGCAATACGTAAGCTATGCCTTGTAGCGACGCGCGGGCGCTGCCGTCTCGCGCTTTTTTAACTTCGAAGACTATTGAAAATCATGGACGATCATTCATCACTGCAACGATCTCTCAAATCCCCTGTCGATGACGACGACGTGAGCGAACACATCGAGCTTGACCAGGCCCGTGTGGAGCGGGGCAGCGAAACTGCACTACGGGCGGCATTCTCCGGCTTGTCGGTCGAAGAGAGCCAGTTCGAGCGGATTCTTGGGTGCGTGCGCAATATTCGGCATACCCACAATAAGATCTATCTTCTGATCGCCGAGGCTGCCGGGGAGGTACAGTTCCTACATCAGGAAATCCATCAAATTGTTACGGCAGAGTTCGGCGAGACGCGAGAGGCAAAGAATCGCGTGCGCGAGAGGTTCCATGACGTCGCAGAGAACGTCCTGCACATCCCCCCAAGGCGTGCGGAACTCTATCTCAATATCCACCGCCGCTTCCATCATCATGATCGGGCGCTCAAGGCACTGAAGACGGGGGAGTTGATGATTCTCCGCCGCAAGGACTACACGGATCGGGAAATCGATGCAGTCATCGACTTGAAGCAATCAGATCCGAGCTTCAAGCGCGCACACATTCGACACTACATTGATCAAATCCGTGCGCAGGAACTGCAGTTGGATATCGTGGCAACCGAGCTAGCCTCCTCACAATCCACGCAGGTGAAGCTGGAAGCCGAGGTGACTCGTCTTAACTCCAAGCTCCATCAAACAGCAACTGACCATCAGGCCAATCGCCTGGCTTTGGAGAAAGCTCGCGAAGAATTGACCCGACAGAACGCTGGACATAGTCGGTTGCAAATGCAAATCCAGGATCTAGTGAAAGAGAAGGCCGAGTTGGCCCAACGCTTTGAGCTTTTGTCCCGATCTGATCGCCAAGACGTCGATCAGGCCACTTCGTCGGGCTTCTCCTCGGTCGAGATGGCATTGAGCGCCAAGAACGAGGAGATCGCTGCTGCCAACGCGGAACTCGCTGCCATCTTGTCCAAACGCGATGAACTCAACCGGGAAATTCGTGCGAAGGAGGAACTAGCGGGGCTTGTCGATGACTGCGAGCGGGTCATGGCACGACTGCCAAGGGTCCAGCGCCGCATCCATATGGATGCTGACAAAGATGGTCAAGCGGTACGCGAAGTCCTTCAAGCCACCGCCAATGTCGCGATTCGATTCCTGACACAAGTCCGCGGTGCGTTGCAACCAACAGGATGACTGCATGCATCTGGACCCATCTACCGTCGAAGTCGAGAAACTGATACTCGATAGCTACCGTCGAGACAGGATTCGCACAGCCAACTACTATTTCACTGACTATCTAGCCGAGGCGGTGTCAGCCTACCCGATTCTTGAGAGCATTCTGCGAGTCAGCAGAGAAGACATTGCCGCCCTGCGCAGTTCGCAAGACGCGCATCGGGATCTGATGGGTACACCGTTTTCTGTTGTTACCCCGGTACTGACCGAAGTGGCGGATTGGCAATGCCTCATCAGCGGCGGCCCACCAACGCGTACTGTGGAGAACTTGCGCGCCCAAATACCGACATGGCCGGAATCAGACGCACTGCGGCTACTGTATAACAATCGCGACTTTAGCCTGCTCGTGATGGAGTTGCTTCACCGTAGCGCCGTCGCGGCGCCGCTGCTGGGAATTAGTCTCGATCTTGCGAAGTACCTCAGATCGTTGTCTCCGCATGCTTTCGACCTCGCCATCCAGATGGCCGGTTTTCCAGCCTTTCGCTGGCGATTGCAGAGCAAGAAATTCTGGATCGATCTACGAAGCAGGCACCTGTCCCGCGAATGTCTGGGACACCATATTCTCGAATCCACGCCGCTACGCGCGCATCAGCTCCGATCCACGCCACGTCGATGGGCTATCCAGGTGGATCCTGCTATGAAGCCCGTCTATTGCGACCTTATGGTCCGTCAGCGCTTCCGAGCATCGGTTGTTGCCGATGTGCTTGGTTTTCCAATCGAACAGGTTCGCAAACGGCACCGCCTAATCCACAGAAGGCCTTCAGTGTCCGGACAGTTGCCTCAATCGAAGGCATGGTACTTCGAGACAGCGTCGCATCGCTTGCAGGCAACCATGGTAACCACACTGCATCGCGCAGCTCGCGCGGACGGATACAACCCGGTGGAGGCCCTCATTGCTGCCTACGACCTCTTTAGGCGTTTCTTCGGCGAGGAGAGCAGAGTGACCCCAGAACGCTCAATTCATGCCGCTCAGTTATCGGAAAGCGGTGCCCACCTACGGCTCGCACCGTGCAAGATGTGCGAGACGCCGTATTTGGTTGCCAACAGCCCGGACAAGATAGGAATGCCGACCGGCTTTCAATGTCCAGGCTGCTTTGGCAAATTCCATGTACGCCGTCGGACCGCACCGGGCCCGCTGAAAACGTATAGCGTCAACCTGCGCTACTTCATCGACCCATAAGGGGCGATCCTCCCAGCGCCCTTGAACCTTCAACGCTTACCACTTCACACGACTACCTCATGCGTCTCTTCTTTGCAATTTTCCTGCCGTGGCTGCAATTCTTCACAATCGGACGTCCGCTCGCGGGCTTCGTTTGCCTGATCCTGCAGATCACCCTCATTGGCTGGGTACCTGCGGCCATCTGGTCTACTTACGCGCTGAGCCAATATGAGACCGATCGCAAGATTCAGGCGGCCCTCAGCGCTATCCGCTAAATTAGTCGGCGCGGAGCACGTCTTCAGCGGCTCTGCGCCCTCTACTCGGTGGCCTACTCCCGGCTGCTCGGTTCCATAAACTCTGATGTCTGCAGACGAAAGCTGCTGTGTCCAGCATAGCTTTTCGCCAATTGCATGATTTTTCTCTCTCGGCTGTACCAAGCTTTGCCATAGCGCAAGCGCGCTCGGCGCTTCCGATGGTACTTAGAGGTTTGCAATGGGGAATGGTCTATGTGTGGTCGACCCTTTCCTTTTGCTGAACTGGAGGCCGGCGCTTCGATGGGCGAAGCGCGCCTCCAGCTTGGGAACCATGATGCGAAGCAGCGTTAAAAAGAAGGCTCTACTGATGTCGTCTCTGTATGTGGCGGCACTAACAACGATGGGTTGTGGCGGGGGCGATGAGGAGCCTATGGGCGGTGGCACAAATCCGCCTGGACAGACGATCGTAGTGGAAGGGAGTGCCCGACCGATCTCAGCCGACCCATTGTCGGTGGTTTTTGTCGCGCATACCTCAACGCACACCGCACCGGCGTTTCAGACCATCGCAAGCGCAAAGTTTCCCGAGGCGCTTCAAAAGACCACCGCTGAAGGTGCTTATGCCGAGATCGGCGTGAACACGGGCAGCCTCATCACGTTGAACAGCGGCAAGATCGTGGACGTGGTAGGCAACGATGATTACGCCATTGGACGCTGGACCGATGGCAGCACATCCTTCGGAACCGTGGGCCCAAACCAAGGCGACCACTATGCAATCGGCAGGCCGCTGTTTATCCATCGAGTGATGGAGCCTCGATCGATATCGTGCGCTCTGGACGCGGCAACACGACCAACGTCGGTGCGGGGCACTTATCCCCCGGGCGATGTATTGGGCGCATCAGCCACCATCGGTGTGAACGGCCCCGTCATCGACAAGTTCGATCTACGCGTTCGAATCGGCAACGACACCGAGGTTCACGCGACGGCCATCTATGCGCTTCTCAATGGAGTTATGCAGTCTCAAGGTTTCCTACGCCAAACCCAGACGTTTGGGACGGATGAGTCCAAGCCATATCTTGCTGTGGGATATGTCATTCCGACTCCAAACAGCGGTGATGTAGCTGGCCTTGTTGTCCTGAAGTGCGGCTAGAAAATACATCAGCCACCATTCCCTCCGTCGTGAATGGTGGCTTGCATGCTGACCGCAAGCGTTCCGGGAGGACAAGTCCATCCATCGCTTTGAATGTACGCGCCCAGACTATAGTGTGGGTGGTTGCGATCTGGAGTTACCGATCCCTCGCGAAGATCTGTTGAGAGCGCGTAGCTTCCGACGAACAAACCCACCGCCCCGTCTCTGTAGACGCAAATGCCCGGATAGACGTTTCCAAACCCTTGCCCGCCCAAAGCAAAGTAAACTGAATGCACCGCTCCGGATCCGCTGGCCGTTTTCCAAATGCCCTGCTGACAGGAGACCGTTCTACCGCGCGGGTCGCTGCGGATTGCGCCTTCGGGATCAATGCACTGCTGTCCTTCTGAGACCTTCTCTGATGCATAAATGGACGGTATCAGTGCTCCCGCTGCATACAGATGACCGGATGCGTGCACGGAGCCACCGGCCTGAATATCAAGATCTGCATTCAGCTTTTGTGCTGATACATTACCGGCGACATCAAGATTTCCGCTTGAATTGATGTACCTCCCATAAAGTGCTTCGCCTTCAATCGACTCACCGGCTACGACATTTCTTGCCGCTGTGATCGTCGCTATCGATTCAATATCACCCACCCGGCTGATCGGTTGATTGTTTGCATCCATCGGCCCCGTCAAGTTCAGCGTCCCATCCCGCCTGTAGAACTGATTCAACGACTGAGCGAGCAGCGAACTCGATCCCACCTGCATTGCCAAGACGCCTGCGGGCTGCCCCACCACTGGGTTTTCTGTCCTCCAGCTGGCGGCCATTCCTGTGATGATTTCCGGCGTCTCTGCAAAAGAGACCCCGGCGTCTTGACCTGCTTTTGTGACTGCAAACCCGAGTAAATCGTTGCGGATGCGTCCGATCGCATCACGATAACCTTCAGTCGAGTAGACAAGTCCCGGTATCGAGCACGCAGCTAAGTCCTCCTCGCAGTTCATGGGAGCGAGATCCACGCGGAAGGACAGCCCAAGCGGGCTGACATCGGCGTATCCCTCTGGCAATAGCCCAAAGTTGATGAGGTCCGGGATGGTGGGATGTAGCGGGTCGTCAACAGTGACAGTCTTCACCCCCACCGTGAGATTGATCGCGCCAGTCGGTCGCTTCGCCAATTCGGAGAACGCCTCGAACGTATAGGTGTTCACGGCGTTCGCAATGTTGGCCATATAGTTGCCGGTTCCCGTAGCAAGGTTTTCCTGCTGCTCGGCATACGCCCAGGCTACGGACCCGGCCAGGGCCACGCTTCCGAGAACGAGGCCCATCGAATAGCTGCTCAGTATCATGTGATGCTCCTGGTTTCGTCCGAGGCTGGCCGCCGGGGCCAGCCTGCCCTGCGGCCTCCGTCAGGAGATGAACAGCTCAACGGTGTTGTCGTCGCCGGCGCATTTGACGAGGCTTGGATCGGCCGCCCCGCCCACTTCTTTGACGGTCGCGCCATTCACCACAATCCTTCCCGCACTGCTTTTGAAAGCGGCCACCAATGCGGGGCAAGCCGCGTCGGGCTGGCCTGGGACGGTGTATTGGATCGCGTCGTTGCTGTTCCGAAGACTGCCAGCTTCGACCAGAAGCGTGCCGCCCCCCGGCTGAATCGTGATCGTGCCGCCGGTATCACTCAGCGTGGTCAGATCACGGAAGACGCCGTTGTCAATCAGCGCCGGTACAGAAACCTTGTCATATTGGCCGCGGTAGGTGGTTTTGACCTTACCCATGACCGTGTTCAGCTCAGTCGTCATCTGCTGCACTTGGGTGTCAACCGAGTTGTGAGAGAACACGACCAGGATGGCCACCAAGGTCAGTGCCGCGAGCAGCAGATAGAACCCATACTCATCCAGGATGCCGCCGAGTTGATGCCGTTTGCGCGGGCTCGCTTGGATACACGCCCATTGTTGGGCGCGACTTCCCCGTACAGGATTCACTGGCGCGGCAAGATGAGCACTGAGCCGGCTCGTGTCCGTTTGGCGTTCGCGAGTGTTATCGAGATTCATGGTCGAGTTCCTTGTGAGATGTTGGAATTGGGGCTGGCCGACTTGTTTGCCGCGCGGATGCTGTTGGTCTGGATGCTTGCCTTGAGCTCTCGCGCCATGAAGGCAGGCATGAAGGCGAGGCTGGTGATTACGACGATCAGCAAGATGGACACCTTGCGGTTGAAGTGCGAAGCACGCTGCTCGAGCTGGCGTGGCGCCGTACGTAGAAGAGTTGCCGACACCGTCGCGAGCATCCGGGACAGATCGTCTTCGTACTCCGCAATGTCCTGAATCCGGAATGCAGTCTCCCGGTCGAACAGTCCGGTGTCGAAGATCTTTCCGCCAGCGTTGGGCGTGTCTTCCAGTGCGACCTGGATACGGTCGATGTGGTGCGCAAGATAGGGATAGGCGTGCTCGCGGATCAGCTCAAGCGCCCCGAACAGGTTTTTGACGTCCCCGCCATAGCGTTGCGTCACGGCTGACATGGCGGACAGGAACTGCGCGCCCTGAAACCGTCGGAAAAAATCGAACAGAATCACCTTCTCGTCCAGCCACCGACGATGCCGGCCCGTGTACTGGCGCAGCGCACGCATGACCCAACAGGCCAGTCCGATCTCCGCCACGATCAACAGCCAGCCCCAATGCCGCAGGAATCGGGCCCCGTAGTGAAATGACTTGGCGATCGGTCCATATGCTTCCACCGGCAGCACATTGGCAAAGCTCTTGTCGAGCATCGGCGCTACAAGAAACGCCATGGCCCCCAGGTAGACGTGCAGGATCACCAGCGTGAGCCCGATACTGGCCAGCATCACAAGGATGTTGGATTTCGCGTCGCTCATGGCGCGAAGGTTTTCCGCGAGCTTGAATAGCCCTTGCTTGAGGTCCCCACCCTGTTCGGCCACGGCAAGAATGGCGAGATCCTCCTCCGGCACGGTCCCTTGCAGGACCTCCGCAAGACGGGAGGCCTGGATTTCCCCTTCGGCCCCCTCGCTACGGGCAAGCCACAGGGCCGACAGGATGCCAAGCGGCTGCCCCGGGCGGCGTGCGGCATCCTTGGCGAAGTGTGTCGAGATAGGTTCGCCCGGCAGCTTCTCGATACGCATGGCCAGGTCGTAGTAGTAGTCTGTCCGCGTGGAGGCGAATTCGGTCCGTGCGCGCCACAGGCGGTCCGGAAACCGGCCGACCGGACGGATACGCGCCGACGGTCCACGAACCGGGCGACGTTGACCGCCGAGACGCCTGAATGGCGCGGTGAGCGTTGCGGCCGTTCTTGACCAGGCGGGCCGCAGGGATGCGCGCAGATCGTTGATCACCCTGCGCTCCTGGTCGTGCTTGGGCTGCTGGCAGCCTGAGTGGTTCTCACCGCCCGGCGCAGCTTGCGCTCATAGGCGTCCAGGGACAGGATGCGCTCGGCCTCGCACGGGTCCACCGTGCCGGCGTACACGTGATACATGGCGACTTCGAACACCGACTTGCCCGTGCAATCGGGGATATCAAACCCGGTTTCCCGTTTGCCACGCTGATGCGCCTGCAATTCAATCGCCCTGGCGTCGCGGATGTACATAAGGTCGATCTCATCGGGCTCGAACATCTCGGCGGCCATCACCCGACCACGGATGCCATTGAGTTCAGGCAGGTTCGCCCGCCGGCATTTGTCACAACCGGCCTGGCGGCGCACACGAATGTGGTCCACGTCAAAGCGGAAGAGCCGCTCGATTTGCCGCAGCTTGGCGGCACCCAGCATGCGTTTGGCTTCCGCCTGCCCGTGACCGCAACTGCAGGTGCGCGGCAGGAGCGTCTGGTAGACATACAAATTCACAAACCCGGGTGTAGCCAGTACGCTGCGCGGGATCCGCAGTTCGCTGTCGGCCAGGCGATCAGTCGCGGCGACTGCCGATGGGGCGTGGACGGTAGTGAGCGCTCGCAAACCCGCGCCAGCCACATCCCGAAAGAGGCCCGCCGACTCATAGTCGCGAACCTCCCCGACCATCACGAAATGTGGGTTCATCCGTTTGAGCTGCCGCTTGGCCACGATAAACGGATCTTCCTCACGGTTCGCGCCATCGAGTTGTCGGGAGACAGAGAAGTGGTGCGTCCCCCGCGCCAGGAGTTCGACCGGGTCCTCGATGGACATCTTGTTCATCCAATCGGGGAGCCGCTGCATGACCGCGTGTGCCGTCGTCGTCTTTCCTGACCCCACCGTGCCGACCAGCACGACGCCGCCACCGAGTTGCATGGTGCACCGGTCGATCACTGCGGCCTGCTGATCGAAGAATCCCAGGTCTGTCACAAAATCCACCTGTTGGGTGGCCACCTTCTCGCGGTTGACCCGCATGACTGTCACGTGCCCATCAGCGCTTTGCATGGAGGCCCACCGGAAGACCAGGGGAACACCGTCCACCTCAGCCCAGACCCGCGTCTGCTGGGGCAGCACCCGGCTGAAGATGCCCTGGGACCCGCCCTTGCCTTGCTGCCAGACGTGACCGAGCATGTCCAGCAAGTCGCCGGTGCGCAGGCGGAACGCCGGTGGCGCGACGAGCACGCCGTCGATCGCAAAGCGGATTTGGGACATGTCACTGTTGTCCTTCACCTCGAAGTGAATGTCCGAAGCCTGCTCACGCAAGGCGAACTGGGCCGCCGCCAGAAAGGTTTGCCACAGGGCATTCGTGTCTCGGCCGCCTGCGGAAGGTGCGGCCACCGCACCGGGGCGCCGCCCCTTCGCTTCCACCCCACGGGACAAGGCGGTCATGACTTGCGGAGCGGCCACGTACATGAGCGGTGTTGCCGGGTCGTAACGCAGCCGCGCCTGGCGGACAATTTCCTCGGTCACGTCCGAATGCTGCATGTCTGCCAGGACCACCAGCGCAAAGCGACCACGGCCGGCGTCCGTACTGTCTTCCACCAGGACAGGGCAGAGCTGATGACGCAGCGACTGCGCCATGCCCAGTTCGTCATAGAGCGCCCGGGTGAACGCCGGCAAGTCGTGGGTGGTCTGGATAAGCGCCGGCACAGATGGTTCGGCGTTGGCCAGGGTCGGTCCGACGTTCGGACTGATCGCGAGCGAGCCGTCCGGCATGACGTTCGGCATGAGGTTCGGGATTGCGCTCGGCGATGTCCGGCGAGCGTCTTGCCTTTCGGTTTTCCCATGCGAGACGACCGTGATGCCCTCGGCGCGAGCCGGCAGCTGCTGCCTTCGCTTGAACCATCGCATCATGCGTATCACTTTTCCGCTCCGGAAAGTGAATGCCCGCTGAGCTGCAAAGCGCGAGCAAGGCGACCCGTTGCTCTCGACTCCCCCTTACGCAAAGTGAGTGCCCGCTCCTGATGCAAGACGCCATCCAATGGCGCCCGATGCGCGGCGGGGGCTGTCGACACCAGCCCGTCGGCGCCGCTACCGGCCCCGTTACCCGCCCCGTTACTGACACCGCTACCCGCCCCATGGCGTCCGTTCTCGTCCACGGCAGCGGCGCCTTCGAGGGTCTCAGCCGGTGCCGCGACAATGACCCGCTTGCCCTTGCGCAACTTCGTACCGGTAGCTTCATGAATCTCCGTGACCCGGTACCCGCGTACCTCGCCGCCTGGTTTGGCGGCATAGACCTCCCCATCCCACGCGACAAGACTGCGCAGCGAAACGGGCAGTCCGGCGGACTGTCCATCCACCCCAAACACGGCAATGGTGCGTGGCGCGGTCGGCTTGGCGTCGACGGCCACCGGAGGGATCGCGGCGGAGTGGACTGCGCTCACCGGCGGGGTGGCAGGCCCTGCCCCGAGTTTCGCCAGTTCATGATCGAGTTTCTGTACCGCGAGCCGGGCATCGCGCTCAAGGAGTTGCTCGGTCAGCGTCTGCCCGTCGGCGGCAAGGGCAGTCGTTGTGGCGAATGCGGAGATCTGGAAGACGACGAATGCGGCGGTGGCTATGCGTTTCATGCGGAATTTGGACGTGTATTCGGACGTGTGGTGGGTTGGTTGCGCGCGAGATCGTCTACGCAGAAATGGGTACGCTTTGCTGGGTACGCTCAAAGGAAGTAGCTGTCCCGCGCCGCGCTAGCGTTGGCCTGCCGGCTTGGCGCCGGGCAATGTGGCGGTGCCTGCAGCATCGGCTGCGCTCGACGGGTTCCCGGAATGACCGGGTATGGGGACTGCTGGCGGGGCCGCTACCTCGGCCGCCTGTCGGTCCCAGGCGTATGCATCGCCCACGACGTGCAAGTCGAACTTGGAGCGCTTGATGGAAGACTCCGCGTCCACGTTGAACGTGAGCGTCAGCGCCGTCACCGACATGTGCGCGGGAAAGCGACCCATTTCCGCGGCGTGCCATAGGGGGCCATGTATTTCCCACTTGGCCACACGGTAGACGTTCGGCACGGTTGCCAGCCCCTCTGGCGGGATGGCGCCCAATACCGCGTCGGGATGCAGGACAGTCTTGGTTGTCGACGGACGCAGTGACTGGAGCTTCGACCCGAGCCCCTCGCGAAGGTAAGCTGAGCTTGGAGCACGCTTGAGCAGCTCTCCCAGCTTCACCATGCCCCCAAAAGTTGGGCGCGCCGTGACCGTGACCTGGTTGTCCTCCTTGCCGAATTTCGGGTTACCAAAGTCCGCAGGCAGATCCGCGAGAAACGTTGCATTCGTGGCGCCACCCTCGGACCAGCGCAGCGCATCGCGCTTGTAGGTCAGTTCGCACTCTGGCGTCGGGGAACCGAGCTTGCGGCATTTGACGGTCGCGAGGAGCCAGCCGCCATGTACCACCGACACGGAAGACGCAAACCATTGGGAGAAGGCCGGGATGACCACCGATGCGCTGGATACCAGGGTGGCCGAGCGCCGCTCGATGTCTTCCGCGTAGCGTTCTGCCGGCGTCTTCTGCGGCGCAGGCGGGTGCTTGTGTAGCTGGTACGCCCGGTATTCCGACCACCCGAGGTGCGCGCCAGCGACCACTACGGCTGCGCACGCGGTGAGCGTCGCCAGCTTACGGCCGAGCGGCGCCGGGTTCGGCCGGCGCAGGACACTGTGCCCGCCTGCGGCCTGCGCGAGATCTTCCAGTGCAATGGGTACGAACTGTACTGACGCTTCGCCGAGCAGATCGCCGTAGCGCTCCACATTCCCCACGAGCCAGAAACGATCGCCCGCCTTCTGCGCAAAGGCCTTCATCAGGCTGGCAACCTCCGCTTCTTCGGTCACGACACGGTCGAAACCCACCCTTGGACGGCGTTTGACGATGCCGCATACGAGGTAGACGGCAGGTTGCAGGCCGCCGCCCTGCCCAGGCTTGGCGCTGTCGCCATCCGCGGCCGCCCGCTCTGGCCGCGGCGTGTCCGTGCCGCCCGCAGTTTCCGATGTCTGCGATGTTTGCGACCTCTGCAATGTTTGCGTGAGCCGATAGACCAACAGCGTGTTCGCATCCACATTGGGCATGCTGGCCAGCGTGGCGGCGGCCGAATAGATCTTGTCGGCCACCTTCACGCGGGCATCTTCCGGGGCGAGATAGCCCATATGGAGTGCCGGATCTTCGTGCCAGATCAGCGACGCCCTGGCTTCACGGGCGATTTTCGGTGCCTGGGTCCGTGGGGGCTCGCCGCCGGTCAACGTGCGCCAGTGCATCCCGAAGGCAAGGTGCTTGCCGTGAATATTGATGATCATCGCGCGCCCTCCCCCTGTTCCTGGACGAGAACCGTGGCGAGCAGCAACGTGAATGTCCGTGTCTTGGCGACGGTCTGGGAGCCTCCCAGCCATAGTGGCAAGGCGTCACCAAGCGTGCGCCGGGTACTTTGTGCGTCGTCCTGATCCAGGGCCGTCATCAGGATGGTCTGGCCATTGCGCACGATGAGGTCCTGCTTCGGAATGCCCTTGCCGACCAGATTGATCGTCTGGACAGCCTGCCGGTTATCCCCCGAACCCGACTCAAAGCGCTCAAGCGGTCCGTCCTGCTTGGACTGATCCATGGCGATCGTCAGGTTCACATCCTGCGAGGAGGTGGCATCGGCATACACCGCCAGCTTGAACCCTACGGTCGCAGTGGACGTCGTGATCCCCGGCACGCCGCCGGTGCCACCCACCGCTGAGGCCGCGGGCGTCGTCCCCGACACAAAGGAAAAGGTCCGCCGGTTGTTGTACTGGTAGCCATGCCGATTGCGCAGCGAGATCGGGATCGCGACGCTCGAGGTGACGGTCCCGTATTGGCGCAGGGCACTGACGATGGCTTCGGAACCGCTCAGGCCCCCGCTTGTCAGTTGCAGGCCTGCGGTGCCGGCGGTAGACGTTACAAGGGTGGTCGGCGACAGTAGCGACGCCGTAAAGCCCGGCACGCTTTGCAGCGTCTTGGTGAGCGCCGCGCTCCAGTCGACGCCCACTTCCCCGGCGTCCGAGACCGTCAGATCGATCATCTGGAACTTGAGCGTGACCATCCGCGAGTAGATGGCCACCTGACGGCGGACGATCTGGTCCGCCGCGTCGACGGCTTCCTTGGTGTCTCGCAGCGTCAGCAGGCCAGACGCAGGATTCAGTTCTGCGCTGCCGACCAGCGTCATCGCCGGCTCGATGCTCTTGCGGATGCCCTCCAGATCGTTCTGATCTTTCACCTCGGCCTTGGCCACTGCGTCGAGTTGTGCAGACTGGCCCGAACCCGCCCCGCCTGAGACAGCACTCTGGGCGCCCTGCCGGAATTCGGTCGAGAACGAATTAGTGCCGCCGGGCATGGGCAATTCCCAACTCCTGGTCACCAGCCGATACAAGCGGATAACGCCCTGGTCTGCCTGATACTCCCAATTGATGCCCAGACGCGTGGCCACCAGATCGAGCATGTTCGCCAACGGCAGCCGCTCGCTATGCTTGAACTCGACGTTGAAGGCGGTTTCGAGCGCGGGCTGCGCCGCTGCACCAGCGGCGCCTGCCGGTGGCGGGCTCGTCAGCACGCCGGGTAGCGCGCCATTGAGGGCCGGCATCGGTCCCAAGCCTTGCGCGAGTGGGTTCACAGGAGCCAGCCCTGGACCGGCTCCTGCGCCCCGAGACAGTTGCGACGCATGCGCCGCCAGACTCCGCGGCAAGAGCATGTTCGGCGGCAGATAGACGTCCGACTCAATCTTGACGGGAATACCGGTGGCCATCTGCAAGCGTTGGGCGACCACTGCGAGTGACATCGTGCGCTCGGGAAACATGACCACAGTGTCAACGTTCTCCCGCAGGGCCAATGGCAACGTCACGTTTCGGGCAACGGGCACGCGCTTGCCCGCGAGGTACGGACGATCGACCTCTTGCTCGGCTTCCACCGCCGCTGTGTTCCGATGCATGCGGGCATAGAGCGCCTGTGTCGTATCGACGGTCGACGTGTGCGCCGCGTCTGTGGCCTGGCGGACGTCGGCCATGAGCGCGGGCGACATACATCCGGCCATCGACAGCGCAAGCGTGAACGAGCCAAGCACCGCCCCTGTGGTGCGAAGGACCGGCATCGCATTCATCTCGTGCGTCTTCATGCCGTGCGTCCTTAGGTCATGTTGCCTTATGTCGTGCCTCGTCATGTCGTGCCTCTATTTAGAAGGGTCACACTTCGTCGTGACCTTTACGACGCGGACCAGGCTGTTGGAATAGAAGCAAGGCTTCAAGCTGTAATCAGTCAACTCCGTGGCGGACAGCACGCGGCGCACGGCTGTCTTGAAGTCCCCGACGATCTCGGTCGACGCTTCAATTGGCACGTCCTGATCCAGCTCCCAGCGGCCAGCCGTCCAGCCCGCCTCGGCAGACCACCTTTGCATCAGGAGCCGGTAGTTCTGGTCCTGGGGCGAGATACGCCATGCTTGTGGCAAAGGGGCGAGCGTTGCCATGGTCTGCCCGGCGACATGACCGCCTGCGGAGGCGGGCGGCATGGATGCGGGCGCAACGGTCGTCGCGGTCGGGCCGGAAAGTGGCGCAGCGGGCTCGACGGCTCCCAGAGGCGCGGCGATAGCCGACGTGGCGACCGCAGGCGCCGTTGTTGGCGATACAGTCAGCGACACGGTCGGCGATACAGTCGGTGGCACGGGCGGCGATACAGTCGGTGGCACGGGCGGCGGAAGGGACGCCGGAAGGGACGCCGGCACAGTCGCCTCGGCCACTACGGCCTTCGGGTCGGCCGACAGCCAGTGCCATCCGTCTCCCTGCAGCGCGACCGTCGGTTCGAAATTGCCGCCCACCGAGGCGTCTGCCCCCTGGGCCGCATGGGCGAGGCCCATGCCCGAGCCTGCCACCAGCACCCCGATGAGGGTAGCTTGCGAACAACGACGGCGCGTGCGTGACAGTTGCCCCGACAGGGCGTGCGATGAGGCCGGCGAAAGGGCCAGCGAAAGGGCCAGCGAAAGGGCCGGCAACGAGGTCGGCGACGGGGCCCATGCGAGTGCGATCGGCCTGGACGAAGATGGAACGGTTGTCATGGATGTCGGACTCCCGCTTTCCTTTGAGAATGGGTTGACTGAAGCATTCGGTACACGCGCTGCGCATAGCGCAGCCGCTTATCTGAGGCGCCCGCGTTATAGCAACCCACGGCGGTCCACGTCTGCCCGTAGCGGCGCATGCAGTCGGCAAGGATCCACGCGCCCACATAGACGTTGATACATGGGTCAAAGAGGCGCACCCGCGAGATGCCGTGGCGGGCAAGTCTTGGCAGGTGCATCGAGTTGATTTGCATGAGCCCGATGTCTTCACTCCCGTTCCTGTTGACGTTGCGGGCGCGCGCCTGCATCCCGGACTCCACGCGTGCGATGGCGCGCACGAGCGTCGCACTGACGCCGTGAAAGGCGGCCGCGTCGTCCAGGCAATCGGCATGGACGGCGAGAGGGCTCAGCAGGCCTGCCACCGCGACGGCTACCCTCTGCCAGGGGTGTCGTCGGCACAGCCGTCGCCCTGACAGCGGCCTCGCCAGGAGGGGCCGCGCGTTCATGGGGTCGCTACCTTGCGGGTTGACACTTCACGCTCGGAAAAGCGCACCTCCGGAATCCGACGCACGCGAAAAACCTTGCCGTCGGCCGCCACCGTCAACGACGAAGCGATCCCGTCGAACTTGAAGTAGCGGTCCCTGTGCTCGCCGCCACGTTGTCCGTTCTCATCGATTGCCGAAATGCTTGCCCTTGAGCGCGAGAAGACCAGGTAAGTCGCGCCGTTCTCCTCGAACACGCGCTCCACCCCGACGCTTCTGGCGCCAACGGCCCCTTTCTTGTCGAAGAAGACGTAGCGCACACCCGGCACGCGCGCCACTTCAATGTGTCGATCCCCGCGCGAGACGACAAAGCGATCCACGGTCGGGAAGGACAGCAACTCCTCTTGGGCATTCCACTTCGTGGACAATTCGCGACCGACAGTGTCGCGCCATGTCATCTCGTCCACCGACTCACCGAATCGCGCAGATCCAGGCGCCATCCGCAACTCAATGCTTCCCGCTTTGTTGTCACGGATCGCGCGCACGCCCACGACCGTTGCCAGCAAGCTGCTTTGGCTGGGCACTGCGATGTGAGCGGTGATGTCTGTCTGCGGCATAAGAGAATTGGTAGTGGAAGCGAATGCGGCGTGCCCCATGGGAGCCGCCACCCGTGCGGTCTCCCGCGGTGTGGATGTGCCCGCCGCGGTGTCAGGAGCGGTATCAGTCGTGGTACCGGTTGCGGTATCAGCTGCGGTGCTTGTTGCCTTTGTTGCCATGCTGGCTACCATGCCCATGACGGTGTCTTGGGTGGCGGCCTCTTCGATTGGCGCAGGGCGCTGAAGGAAAAGCCCTTCGGAGGGCGTCGTGCGCAGGGTGATATGACGACGCGCAAAATCAACGTCCGCATAAAGATTGCGCACCGTCATCAAGCGGCCCAGCGCCTGTAGCCAGTTTTCGCCGTCGCGGATCCGCAGCGTCACGTTTTCGGTTAGCGAGACGTCACGATCTGCTGCGCCGCGCCAGCTGCGGGGAACGATGGCACGTACCATCTCGCTAAGCGGCAACGTCGCCGTCGCTGCCCGCAAGGCGCCAAGCGCCTGATAGTCGCCACGGATCACTAGCCGTTGCGCCACCACCGATGGAAGATCCGCCAACTCGCCATGCCCGAAATGGTCTGGCGACGTGTCAGCAAGAAAGCCGTTGCTGGCCTTGCGCTTTAGCAGCACGGGCTGGCCATCGACTTCATAGCGGAGCGTGTCAGGCACGCCTTCGATCAGCCAGTACGGACCGCTGCGCACTGCACCGTCGGCCCGGATCACCTGACCGGGACGATGTTGCAGGTAGGTCCACTGCCCGTCGTTAAAGACAATTGCCGGACGATTGGCAGCGCTGGCGATCACCCGGTACTCGAAGTCCAGAGGATCGGTGTCGGCGGCATGCGCGGGCCCCCAGGCTGCCCCAATCGCCGCCAGCGCCATAGCGGAAAGTACCGCGACACGGCTTCGAAAGCCTGTGGTGCGAGGACGTCCGTCCCTTCGCATTGTCTTGCGCGGTTCCGATGCGCAATCAGATAAGAATGCGTCGTGCCCCACCGGCCC
Organism: Cupriavidus pauculus; assembly: GCF_022179805.1. GTDB lineage: Bacteria > Pseudomonadota > Gammaproteobacteria > Burkholderiales > Burkholderiaceae > Cupriavidus > Cupriavidus pauculus_E. Next base: position 110,897 of record NZ_BPUO01000015.1, read on the forward strand.
AGCCACGATCAGGTCAGCCACAATGTGCTCAGTCACATTCTGCTCAGTCACGATAGGCCTCCAGCACCATGTCGTGCTTGACCTGCACCAGCAGTTGCTGGCCAGGCGTCGTGGTAATCGTTGGGCGGATGCCCTGATTGCGGTTGAGCAGCGTCGAAGCGGTTTGGGTCGCAATCTGGCCCGCAGCATTGCCATAGGTGATGAGCCCAGTCGGCCCCATCGCGGTCCCCGTGCTCGTGTCGTCAAAACGTTGCTCCAGCAATCCGACCAACAGGGCTCCGCCAAAGATCTTCCAGAAATGGTTGTCAACCTCGCCACTGACGCCCGACTGCCCATTGGGATCGGCAGCCTGCATGCCCATGAGTGGCACAGTCTTGCCATTGGGGAGTTGCATGCGCACAAATGCGGCCAGAATGCGTTCCTGGCCCACCGCGATATCCGCGCTGTACATGCCAACCAGCGTGCTGCCTGCCGGGATGACCTTGCAGGTTCCGTGGACGGTGTCATAGACATCGCGCGCGACCGTTGCACGGAACTCGCCGGGCTTGTCAGAATTCAGTGCGCCGGCAAAAACAGCGGGAATGACGAATCCGCGGCTCACCGTGCACGGTGGCAGCATGCCGTCAAAGCCCGTGCGCAACGTGCCCCCGCCCGCCGCATCAGCGAGAAACCGCCGATCGGCGCTGTCGCGGCCCTCACCCATTGCGCTCTGCGCATCGCCTGCAGGCATCGCGTTGGCGGCAGCGCGCATGGCGACGGCCTGCTGGAGTTCATGCATCTGTTGGGGGTTGGGAATGCCTGCCACGCCAGCCGTCGCCGCGTCGCGGCTCAATTGGGATGGGCGTGCGCCGGGCTTGAACACGGGCGCCGTGGACACTTCGGCCAACACTGATCGCGTGGAGTCATGGGACGCGACAGCGTTCGTCGAGATCCACGGCATGACCTGAGCGGCCGGCGACGCGGCGCGCGCCGACGGCGGCAGCGTCTCCTGACCGGGCACGATAGGCGACGTCGACTGGCCGCGCGGTGTTGAGATTGCCTGTGTGGCGGCCTGGCTCGCAGATTCGGCGCGCGCTTTCTCCGCCTGGTCGCGAATGGTCTGCTCGAGCGTACGCGCGCTCTGGGCGGCGGGCGAACCGGCGGCGCCCTGCCGAAGCCGCTCGGCGCGCTGGTGTTCAGCCTTCGCATCGAGCTGCGCCTCAGCCACGGACTGAAAGTAGTAGCCGAGCGCCCCCACCGCCATGGCGGCGATTGCGCCGAATGTCAGCACCACGTTCCGAGGCAGCTTGCCCTTTAGGGCATGCAGCCGGGCATCCGTTGCGTTAGCTGCCTCACCCGGCTTTGCCTTGCCGCTAGCAGGATGATGGTGCATCAGTAGAGCCCAAACCAGCCCGAGCGGCGGGGCTCGATGCGCACCTCGTCATCGCCGGCGCGAAGCACGGTCACAGGCGCGAGATGCTGCACGACCAGATATTTGCCGCGACGCAAAAAGTTGGCGACAACGAAGTCGCTGCCGTCCTTGACGAGCGCTACCGGCCAAGGCGCACCGTCGGGGATACGCAGCCACAGTGCCTTGCCATCGTCAAAAGCGATGTCAGGACGAAAGCGGGCCTCTCCTGACATCTTGTAGGCGAAGTTCAACGTCTCGAGTGGGACCGCGCTTTGCCCGGTGTCCCGATCGTCCGATGCGAGTGCGACAGCATCAAACGGGTCGTCCCGCAGAATGCCATCGACCTCACCCTTGCCCGTGCCTTTTCCCGCCTCCGATCGTGCCGGCGTGGCGGCCTCCCTATGGAGGCCGCCACGCTTGTCCGCCATGGACGACGGCAGACGCATGCGCACCTTCTGGTAGAAAATGCCTCCTATTGGCGAGGACACAAGAGTGAACTCGTAGCTACGCTTGTTGGTGTTCACCGACAACGTGTTCACCAGACCCGCAGCCTGAGGCTTGAGGTAGAGGTGGTTTCGACCATCGGTCTCGTAGTCCCAGCGCACACTTTCGCCCCAGGCTGGCTCACCGACGATGGCCTCGTCAGGAGGAAACTCGATGGTCGTCATCTTCAGGGGTGCGGTCAGCACGCGGAAGATCTGGTCCCGGTTGTACGTGAAGACCACGAGCCGTGCATCCCCTGGCATGGCGATGGGGTCCACACCGCCGTTGAAAGGGTTGGCAGGGTTCATGGCCTCACGTACGTCGTCCAGCGCCAGGTCACTGCGCAGCCCAGCGGGCAATGGCGCATCCAAGTCCGACCGTGCAGGTGCAGCTTGTGCTGCAGAGGGTGTCGGTGCTGCGTTCGTGGGCGAGGCGCCCAGCACAAGCGGTACCGCGACGGCTGCGGTGGCTGCGGCTGCGGTGAAGTAGCGAATGCAAAAGGGGCGAAGATTCCGGCCAACAGGTGCACAGGCCAGTTTGACCGATGCGCGATCGGTAGGCTGCGCATTTGCTTCAGTCGTTGCCTGAGCGAAGCGCTTCTGGGTCAGCATCATGAAGAGAGAGGAGGACGACATCGTGGTGGGCTAAGCAAGAAAAGGGGTTGCCTGACGGTCGGTGCGTGTCGGTGCGTAATGGCCTCAGCCGGAAGATTTCTGGATACTGAAGAAAAGCGGATGAACACCGAAGGGGTTCGTCCCCAACGCCGCATCGCTTGTGGGCGCATTGACCTGGTAACGGAACGTGATGGCGTAGCGCTCTTTGCGGGGCTTGTAGCCATCCTCTGTAGTCGTGGTCACCAGCTCGACGGCCACCGTGCTATCGGGGAGGATCGCGACGTTAGTGACCGTGACCTCGCGCACGAGCGTCGGCGACGCACTGATCCGCCGAAACGGCTCGTCGTCCTTCATCCAGCTGTCGAATTGCTGGCGCGCGGCGCCCGCCATCTGGTTCTGCACGGAACGTAGTGTCCGCGCCATGCGCGATGCCTCGATCTGCGTCGTGAGAAGCGGCTCGATGGTGAACCATCGCGAGACGAGATCCTTGAACGCCCACTGCAACTGAAGCTCGCCTGGCGTATAGGCGGCTAGCTCTCGCACGAGGGGCTTGCCGCTCGCGTCCGCCGACACCCCTACCACCTTGGTGACCGATGGCGCGGGCTGGCGCGTCACGATGGCCGCCAGCGCAATGCAACCCATCCCGAGGGTTGCAACCCGCCAATGGTTCCGATCGACCGTGATACGTGTGGACACATCAAAGATCAATTGTTCCGGTCGCCCACGCCCGTACATCCCTGGCGCTACGGCCGGGATGTGGGATTTCTTGAAGAACTTGGGCAAGAGGCGCATCAGGTAGCAACTGTCCGTTCAGATCAGATGCCATTGGAGCAACGAATCGCCCAGCCGTAGCGACCAAATGCGCCACTCATTTGGTGAGGATTCGGCATCGACTGCGGCACGTCGGCGAGGCCGGCTTTCGTCGTGTATCGCCATGCACGCGCGCTAGGCGAAAACGTGCCACTGGCAGGCGCACTTTCCGGTCGGACCCACTGAGCATGCTTGGAATTCTTTGGAGCGCGGCGCCCTCACCTCGCCCACACCCTGGCCCGCAGCGCTGTACCTGCACGCTGCACGCTGCACGCTCTCCTGTCTCGCACGGTGGCCTCACACGCTTGTCTCGGATAAAGGCCCACTCATTGGCTACGCACGTCGCTGCCCAAGAGCAACACTGACAGCCCCTGCAGCGCGGACCCCGCGCTCAGGCAAAGAGCTATCGAATTTCGCCGCGCATTCGGGCGATTCGGTCGTCTGGTTTGCCCGAACAATGGCGTCATGCATTCCAACGACTCGACTCCCCCGACGCCCATCAGCTGGTGCGGACTCGAAGACAGTGCCGTGAGCATGTTCTTCGAATCCCTGGCACCCCTACGCGCGTTTCTTTGCGACCCAGACGTCACCGAAGTCATGGTGAACAGTCCTGACAACATCTGGATCGAGATGCGGGGCGTGATGACACGCGTCGCCGTCTGCCTTACCTCGTCTCAGATCGAGGGCGCCATCCGTTCGCTGGCCGCCTCCGTTCAGAAGTCGGCGGTTCGGGGCAGCGCCCAGGGCATCGTGCATGCCGCGCACCATGGCTTGCGCATCGCCGCGGTGATGCACCCGTCCGCAGTGGACGGCCATGCACTCAGCATCCGCCGCCATCGTGAGGCCCGGCTGTCGCTGGACGACTACATGAAGGCTGGCGCCATGGTTGCGCCACGTGACGGCGCGGGTGGGGGCGAGGGCGATGTGCGGCGCCCGCACATCCGTGACGCGCTGCCGTGCGCGCGGACAAATGCAACGGCTAGCGCCGATCTCGCTGTGCCGGCTACCGAGCCAGCCGAGCTCAAGGCGCTGTTAAGCGGCATGGTCCGCAGCCGCCGAAGCATTCTGGTGGCCGGCGGCACCTCGACCGGCAAGACCACGTTCCTGAACGCACTGATCGGCGAAGTGCCGTCCACGGAGCGCGTGCTCAGTATCGAAGACACGACTGAGCTCAATATTTCCGTTCCCAACCGGGTGCGACTGCTTTCCAACGCCGACCACGGCGTAACCGCGCAGCACCTCATTGCGCTCAGCTTACGGTTCCGGCCCGACCGGATTCTAGTGGGTGAGGTCCGTGGCGGCGAGGCGTTCGATCTCTTGCAGGCCCTCAATACCGGACATGAGGGTGGCATGGCGTCCATCCATGCGAACAACGCGCGATCGGCGCTGACCCGACTGGAGTCCCTTGCCATGCTCGGGCTGCCTGACGGCTCGCGCTGGACGATCAACGATATGCGCCGCCTCATCGCGGAATGCTTCGACGCCGTGATCCATATGCGACGCGCCGGCGAGCATCGCTACATCTCCGAAGTCGCCGAAATCCACGGTATTCACGAGAACGAATACCGGCTCCTCCATCGTTTTCGGGCACATGCCGCGCCTGCGGCCTACGCCCCACGCTCAACCAATCTCCCATGTCACGCTTCGCAATTCTGAACCGACGCTCGCCCTGCTCCGCAGCCTTCGCCTCTCGTGGGCGGTCTCCAATGTGGGGCGCTGGCGCCCTGGCACTCCCCATGCTCGGCTATGCATCGAGCGCCATGGCCGCCGACATCCTGGCCTTTGCCGCGCTGGGCGACTTCATCTGCGGCATCGCTACGTTCATTAACACCAAGTACCTCTTTGTCGCCGGCCTGATTCTCATCGTCCTGGGTGCCATCGGTATTGCGAACTCCGAATCGTCCATCATGAAGTTCATCTCGGTGATCTGCATTGGCGTGGGCATCGCGGCCTCCGCGCCGACCATCATGCGGGCGCTCAACGTCGCGACCGCCTGCACGGGGTTCTGAACGATGCGCGCCCGCCACGTCAGCATCGGCCTGTCCCGCCCTCGTCAGATCGGCGGGGCGGTGCGGGGCCTCGCGATTGCCAATGGCACGATTGTCGCGTTGCTGGTGTACGTGACATTCCGCAGCGGCTGGAAAATTCCCCTGGCAGTGATCGCGATGGGCATGGCGCATCACGCCTTGCTGCGATGGCTCACGTCGATCGATCCCTGGTGGAATCAGGTGCTTGGCGCCTACAACCGATATGGCGACTGGTACGAAGCGATCCCATGGCATGGCAAGACGCACACTCTCTTTCGCCGGCCCTATGGCTTTGACAGCGAGTTGCCATGCTGAAGGTCAAACATCGTCCGATCCAGGAGATCGCACCGTGGCTGACCTCGGTCACGCCGGAACTCATTCTCAACAAGGACGGATCGCTTCTCGCGAGCTACCGGTTTGCCGGCATTGATGCGGATAGTCCGCACGCGGGCGACATCGCCGCGGCGCGCGCGCAGCTTGATCTCGCCTCTCGTTCCTTTGACCATCGCATGACGGCCTGGTGGCGCCTGAGCCACCGCCGGGCGACCGGTTATGTGGACGGTAGCTTCTCTTGCAAGACTGATGCACGTCTGGACGCGTTGCATCGCGCCGTGATGACAGGCGGCAAGTACTTCCAGAACACGCACACCTTGTTTCTGGCGCTCACGCCGGAAACTGGGCTTGGCAGCGTATTCGACAAGGTGCGATATCACATGACGGCTGGCGGCCAATCCCCCGCCCGCGCCCTGGTCGAGGCAGCAAAGGACACACTCTTTGCCCGTCAGGCGTTTGCCTTTGACCTCGAACGCGTACGCGCCGAGGCCAGGCGCTTGGAGTCCATGCTCGACGCCTTCGCGGGCGGCCTGCCCGCTTTGCGCCTGCAGAGGCTTGCACTGCAAGACAGCTATGCCGCCTTGCACCAATGCGCCAATCCCGGTGTTGTGCCCCGTCGGATTCGACCGCCCGTGACGCTGCTCGACACCCATCTCACGGAGGCCGACGTCACCGTGGGCAGCGAGCAGTTGATCTTTGAGTCAGCGCACGGCAAACGCCACGCCGCGATCGTGGCGGTCAAGGAGTGGATGAACTTCCAGGATGCTGCGCTCGATCGTCTGCTGCAGCTGGATGCCGAGTTGGACATCTGCATCCTGTTCCGGCACCTCGACACTGCACGAGCCGCCGCCTATATCGAAAAGGTCCGGCGGTTTTACAAGATGGCGTCGCTCGATCTGCGCGCCGTCCTCGCCCAATACATGTCGAATGAAGCGGCGCAGAACGATGAAGGGCGGGAAGCGCTGGCCAGGGAAGCCAGTCAGGCCCTCTCACGTTTGACGGCAGAAGGCGTGCAGTATGGCTTCGCCAATATATCCGTAGTGGTCTACGGTGAATCGCATTCGGCCTGCGAAGAGGCGGTGAGTGAGGTGATCGGTACGCTGACCAACGCCGGGTTCGGCGCGATCCGCGAGCGGGCCAACCTGATGCCGGCCTGGAACAGCACCTTGCCCGGCCGGTGGGACGCCCAACGCCGACTGCAGTTCGTGGAAACCCCTGCCGTCTCGGACCTGGCGCCCTTGTGCTCCGTGTCGCCGGGTCCAATGCGCAATCGCTGGCTTTCGGACAAGGCGGGCCGGCCCATTGCGCCACTCACTTGTCTGCCGACCCGGCACCGGACGGCGCAACGCGTCGATCTGCACCAGGCCGGCGGCAACGCGCATTTGCTCGTCATCGGGCCCATCGGCGCCGGCAAATCAGTGTTTCTCAATTTCCTCGTCTCGCAGGCGGGGCGACACGATGCCCGTCGCATCCGGTTTGACAAGGACCGCAGCACGCGCATTCCGACATTGCTCTCGGGCGGGACCTTTGTCGACATTACGGGGCGCTTCCAGGGCGCCACCCCGATTAACCCACTCTCTTTACTTGCCGACGCCGCGCACTTTGCCTATTTGACCGAGTGGATCGGGCTTGCGCTGGAAGATGAGCACTTCTCCCTGTCATCGCAGCAACGGCAGGAAGCCTATGAAGCCGTCCGAATTCTTGCGGGTTACGACGCCGAGCATTGGACACTGACCAAGTTGTCGACGCTGCTTCACGAACACCTGCGCGAACGGTTGCAGATCTGGCTGCGCGGCGGTCAGTACGGGCACTTCTTCGACCATGCCGTGGACGCCTTTGCGGTGAGCGAGAACATGTGCATCGAGATGGGCCACCTGCTTGAGACGTTCCCCAGGGCGGCGGCGCTTTTCACCGACTACGCGTTCTACCGGATCAGCCAGTCCATGGATGGAGTGCGATACACCCTGATCGAAGTCGAGGAGGCGGGCTTCTTCTTCCAGCAGCCGCACTTCTACAAGCGACTCGAATCGTGGATCACCACTATCCGCAAACGCAATGGGGCGATCTGGATGGCCACGCAGTCGTTACGCCAGTTGGAACGCCTGTCGGGATTCGAGATCCTGAAGGACAACATCGGCAACATCATTTACCTACCCAACAGCCAGGCAGCCAGCAGCAAGGACCTGTACCGGGACACATTTGGGCTGACGGACACGCAGATCCAGATGATCAGCGAAGCCGTTCCCAATCGCGACTACTTGTGGGTGTCCAATGCCCAGACTCGCATGCTGCAAGTCACGTTTGGCGACGAGATGCTGGCGATGCTGCGATCAGACGGCGCCGCACAGCGTGTCTTTGATGCCCATTTCGCCTCGGGCCATCCCGATTGGCAAGACAACTACGTGCGCGACATGCTCGCGCGCGCCAACTGAGCTCCACATCATGAAGCGAACGCTGCTCTGCCTTATCAGCGCTGCCACCTGGTGCACGGCCTCGTACACGCCCAACGCACATGCGGCGCTTGCCGTCACTGACTGGGTTAGTCTCGTGCAAACCACGACGACGGCCCTGCAGTCGCTGAAGGCAGAAGTCTACGAGAACACGAACATCGTCTACCAGTACAAGATGATGGCGGATCAGTTGCTGCAGTCGACAGGACTGGACGTCGAAGCCATCACCGAGCAACTGAATGCGGTGCGCGATGAGGTGCGCCAGTACGAAGCCTACGGCGAGTCATTGCGAGACCTCTATGGCGCGGTGTCTGATAGTAGCGACTATCTGAACCGCGTGCAGAGCATGGCAGTCGCCATGGGCAAGGACACACAGCAGTGGTTCGCGGACCAGCGATCACTCTTGCAGAACGGCGACAAGAGCGCGAAGAACATCTTCCGGCTCGCCACCCAGATCCAGTCAAACACCGAAGCCCTTTCTCAGCGCAGGCAGAAAATCCAGTCGCAATTGAAGCTCACGCCGACTGCGCTCTCTGCGGCGCAGACGACCAACCAGATGCTGGAGGTCCTGGCTAGCCAAAATGCCGACATGCTGCAGTTGATGAGCGCGAAGGCGCGCTCGGATTCCGACCGGGACGGCCAGGACGTCGCGCGTGAAGCCGAACGGGCCAAGAGCGAGGAGGCCATTCGGAAGGCGCAGGACGATGAATTGCGGCTCCTGCGCTCGCGTGTGCTTTCGCAACCGCTCCGACAATCGCACTGAGAGCGCGCTTTTCATCCATGCAACCCATGCACGTGCGCCGTCTGCTTTCCCTACTCGCCAAGCCGGTCATCCTGGCTGCGGTGCTTGCTTCAGCAACCGGCTTGTACGCACATTCGCTCATCAGGGGACCCGACCCTGTCACCCCCGGCTCTGCCACGTCAAGCCCTGCCACGTCCAGCCCCGCCACGCCCAACCCTGCCACGGTGAGCGAGCCTCGGGAGACAATTCGCGCGGCAGACGCGGCCAGCGCCAATGCAGATGCGACGAAGGTAGCCGCCGTGTTCTCGCACGCTGACGCACGCTCCGAAGCATCCGCCCAATCCTCTGAGACAGCGCCCGTCACTCACGAAGAGTCGCTGCACAGCTTCATCAATCAGTTCAGCTCCTTTACGGGCGGCATCATCGACGCAGCGACGACGCTCAGCAAGTCCGTGCGCGGTGAGGCAGACAAGATCGCTTTTGCCTTGGGGATCATTACGCTGACGCTTGCCGGCCTTCGGTTTGCGTCGACACAAGAGGCCGTTGCCGCATGGACGGATCTTCTGGAGACCATTCTGGTGCTCGGCATCGTCGCATCCCTCTATACGGGCTACGACACTTTCGCGCCTGCGCTCTTCGGGTGGTTTCGCGACCTCGCGAAAGCGATTGCCGGTGGCAGCACCGACAACCCGGCGCTCGTGCTCGCAACGGTGGGCGCGAAGTTTCTGGACACCTACATCGCCATCGTCAAGGCCGCGGCATGGCACGAGAGGATGTCGATCGCTCTGGGTGCGGCCACGCTTCTATTCCTGGCTTTCCTGTGCTGCGCGGCAGCCGCAATCGTTTATTCATTCTTTGTCATGGTCGGCCTGATACAAGCTGCAGTAGGCATCGTTATCGGCCCCATCGCCGTGGCGCTCGCCTTCTCCGAGTACACGCGACGGTATTTCTTCACGTGGCTCGATTTCATGGTCGGTGCATCGATGTATGTGGTCGTCGCCACGACCATGGCGCGGTTGGTGTCCGCCACTTACACCTCGCTGATCCCCGCGCTGAGCACGCTGGGCGGGTGGACATCGGCCGGTGGACTCTACGCGATCACCGTGGCCATCTTCATGCTTCTCGTGTCCTTCGAGATCCCGAAAATTGCCGGGGCGGTACTTGGCACGCGCGCCGGCGCAACAGGCGGGGGCGCCATTCGACTGGCCACGCAGGCAATGCGCACCCCGGGCAGTAACAAAGCAAATTCAAAGTAATGCGTGAACGCTCATGACGTATCGACTCCAGATGACATCGGAATTGTTGGCCACGCATGCCAACCATATCCAACAAGTCGCCCAGTTCGCCAACGAACCCGACTATCAGGCTTTCGCCCGGAAATGGCTAAAGGTTTTGGAAGATTGTGCCCATTGGTTTTCAAGCGTCCCACTGCAACCTGATGGACACACCGAGCCAGGCGGAGCATTCCGGGCGACGATAGAGACCGTCCACACTGCGTCGCGGCTCGCGAGCGCCTACAAGTTTGCGGCGGATCTTCCGTCCGAGCGGCGGCGGCGGCTGGAGCCGCAGTACCACTATGCCCTGTTCCTCGCGGCCTGCTGCACGTGGCTCGACGAGCCGTGGCGGCACTTCATCTTCCGCTTCTATGGCAGCGATGCGCCTTGGTCGCCAATGGTGCACGCAGGCGTTGGAGAATGGCTCGGTGATACCACCTTCACGGTGGAGCGTCGCGCAAGTCCAGTGCCTACTGATCGCTTGCGGGCAGGACTTCTGGCGCGCGACATTTTGACGCCCGCCCGTATGCGAACCCTTGATGAAGAGGTAGCGGCTGCGCTGCTCGGATGCCTGGATCCGACGCCCGTCCCCACGGGTAAGGCGACCTTGTTGCAGAAGATCATTCGCAAGGCCATGGACATGGTCACGCAACGCGAAGCGATGGCGACCCGCGCAGTGTTCCAGCCCGGCACCTTGGCGGTTTCCGGCGTGTCAGTGGCATGTGCAAGGCTAGAAGTGGCCCAAGGCGTTACGGCAAACGACGCAGTTGACGCAGCCGACGCAGCCGACGCAGATACCGCCAAATCCGTGCAGGGCAGCGCGTCGCCAGCGACGAGCGCTCTTCCTGCGTGCACGCAACCTCAGGGCGTGCGTACCAACGACCCCCAAGGCAGTAAAAAGGGAAGCCATGAAGCGCCGCGTGGAACCGTCCCAGACGGGAGCGCGCCGATCGAGACACCGCTGGCGTTGCCAAAGGCGTCGGCCCGCAAGCGACCTGCGGCACCGGCGGAACCCGCCGCACCCAAGGCGCCGATGGCACAGGATGGCGGCCCGGCGGATGGGAGCGCAACGCCTGGGGAAGGTTCACTTGCCGATCGGGTTCGCATGCTATTGCCGAACGCCGACGCCGCACAGGAGTTCCTCGTCGCGTTGCTGGAGGACGTAGCCGCAGGGAAAGCGAAATACAGTTTGAGTGGCAATCACCTCACGCTAAGCAAACGCACGATGGGCGGTTATGGGCTTTCATCGGAGGCGGTCATCGGCACCCTACGCGAAGCCGAACTTGTGCACGACGTTGTGGGACAGGACGTCGTCCTCGATGCGCGCATCGCGTCGTTGCTGAATCTGCCTCAGGCATCGGCAACCTCACCGGCTTCGGCCACGGCGCCGAGTCGCCCTGTCGGGTCCGCGTCCCGTGACCCGCTTGATGCGCCAGATTCGCTTGATTCGATGGATGACGCGGCGTCATGACGCACTTCCGACCAAATTTCGAATGGCGCGCGGCATTCGGCTGGTTGGTCGCAACCGGTCTGATCGTGGCGGGAAACGTACCAGGCAAGGGGTATGTCGTCCTTGGCTGCGCAGTTTGCGCGTCCGTTCGGACTGTCCAAGCCTGGCGAACGATGCGCTTGCGCCTGGGGCTAGGGTCCAAATGGCTCAGCATCATGCCAATTGCCGAGTTTCTCGATGCGAGCGAGCGCATGCGCTCGCGCAATCGTGACGAGGATGCCATGTTCCTCGGGATGGGCTACGCCTGGACGCAACATCATTGCCAGTTCGCGCACGACATGCTGCGACTACCCGCCCCTGAGCTGTCGAGGCTGCCTCGGTGGATGCCACGGGCTGTCGCCCGACGCATCGAACAGAGTTTCGCACCGCGGGGAAGCGTTCGCGACCGCACGCCGCAAGGCCAGGCATGGATCCACGGTATGGAGCCACGCAAGACTGCCGTACCTTTGCACTACAAGGCGTTGAGCGGGCACACCGCAGTATGTGGCACGACAGGTTCGGGCAAGACGCGGACGTTCGAGGTGATCTCAACCCAGGTCATTCACGATCCAGAGCAGGTACTGATTATTATTGACCCCAAGAATGACGGCGATTGGGTGGCACGCGTGCGCCGCGAGTGCGCAAGGGCCGGCCGCAAGTTTCTGTACTGGAAGCAGGCCGCTCCCTCGGAGTCCATTCGTCTGAACCCTCTGGAGAACTGGTCCCAGCCATCGGAGATCCCAACGCGCATTGCCCAGCTCCTGGAGCCAGGGCCTTTTCGTCAGTTCGCGTTCCTCTTTATCGACCGGGCGGTCAAGGGTGAGCTCTACGTGGGTGACAAGCCCAACCTGCGCTCGATCCTGCGATACGTGCAAGGCGGCGTGGCGCCGCTTCTCGAGCGAGCCTTGCTCAAATTCTTCCGGGCATCGGGCCAGCAAGACTGGGATGGAGAACTGGGTGCCTATCTGCGCAAGGCTGCCAGCGCGTCTCGCGCCGGATCTCGGGGCGGATCCAAGCGCGCATCTGAAGGTACGCCACGGGTGGACGCCATGGTGGCGTTCTATCGCGACCGATTTGCGAGGACGCAGCCCCACGAGGCGATCGAGGGGCTGATCTCCACCTATGAGCATGACGCCGATCATTACGCACGCATCATAGCGGCCGCCTTGCCGCTGCTCCAGATGCTCGCAACCGGCGAAACTGGACTCATGCTTGCGCCCAAGCCTGATGACCTCGAGGACGACCGGGAAATCTGGGACATTGGCCGCGTCATCCAACAGAAGGCCGTGCTCTATGTCGGCGCCGATTCGCTTGGCAACTCGCTGGTCGCGCAGGCTGCGATGTCGATGCTGCTGGCGGACCTTGCCGCGTGCGCAGGAGCCATCTACAACGACGCCGCTGCCACGCCTGGCATCGTGGTCTTTGTGGATGAAGCGGCCGAGGCGGTGAATGAGCAGATGCTGCAGATTCTGAACAAGGGACGCGGCGCTGGGTTCAAGGTCTTCATTGCCTATCAGACCCGGTCGGACTTCACTGCGAAGCTCGGTAACGTGGCTCGCATGCAGCAGGTGCTGGGGAATTTGAACAATCAGATTGTCCTGCGACTGGAGGACACGGATACCGCGCAATGGTTCGCCGAGAAGACGGGCGCGACCGCCATCCGCACGGTGCAGGTGTCGCGCTCCTCGAGCGCGGGTTCGGAGTCTCACATCGGTGAGTTCAGCGGCAGCGTCGCCCGGTCGGCCAAGCTGGAAAAGGCACCGCTCGTGCCGGCCGAACTCGTGATGCAGCTCCCCAACCTGCAGTACTTCCTTCGGGTATCGGGCGGCGCCATCTATCAGGGGCGGATCCCGATTATCGACGGCTAGGTGTCGCTGACCCATCGGTTGAAGCTGCTCGCGAGGGCGAACCTAAGGACAGAGTGAACTGACGAGATGACCTTGTACTTTCCCGCGCTGCTCGAAGCGGCTCGCATGGCGCCGGCTACGCTTCGCTGCGTGCCAATGTGGCTGGCATGCCTGCTGTTCCGGACCGATCGCGGTCTGGCACGACGTATGGACAACTGGCTCGCATTGTCGCCAGCTGTCGGGCCCTTGCCTGCTGATTTCTGTGAGGGTCGTGCAGCGCCTTGCTTCGCCCTCATGATGATCGCCGCGCGAAAGCCTCTGCTTTTCTGGGCTGCCATGGCGGCGGCGTCATCGCTGCCCGTCTTTATCGCATTGCGCTGGAGTTGACGGCCGTGGCAACAAGCCGCTTCTTCCTTCACGCACGCGTGTGGGTGCTCATCGCGCCGATTGTGCTCGCCATTGTCGTGCCAACCGTCTCCGATCCGGCTGCGCTCGAGATCTCCGATCTGGAGCGGCAATCGGTGGTCGCGATGCTCGGCGTGGCCGGCGAAGCGCAAGCGGCAGCGATGACGGACACCCGCTTCGCGCAATGGCTGATCGACCCCGGGCTGGTCGCGGCGTCGTATGCGGGTTCCGCCCAAGAGCACGGTCCGCCTGTCCGGCACGACATTGGCGACGCCGGGGCATCAGCCTTCGGTCGAAGTTGGGTGGATCGGGCATGGCTGATGACTTACCGCGCGATCTATCGCTTGTCTGTCGCGCAGTCCTGGTTCCTAGGTGGCGTGGCGGCTGGTTTGGCGCTCGCCAATGACGGCGCTGTCACCCGACGCATTCGGCTGGCGACCATGGGGCCAGCCGGGCGGCCCGTGGCATTTCACCTGGCAGCCCATGGGCTGCTGCTCTGTCTTGGGCTTGGGGTGTGCGCCCTGCTCTATTCCGTTCCTGTGCTGGCACACGGCTGGGTGTTGTTGGCGTGTGCGGTTGGCGCGCTTTGCTGGCACCTGGGCGCTTCGTACGGTGCGGGCGAATGAGCGCCGCTGCGCCCTGCCGTCGGACTCTTTTGACTCGCTTTGAGTCATTTCACTCGTTTGACTCACGTACTTTGACTTTTGGAGAATGTCTTGTCCAAGCCTGATCTGCCCGAAACGGAGTTTCTGCCTTTTACCGCCGACGATTTCCGGGACGATCGCCTCATCGACGTCACGCAAGCGTTGGCCCCCCACGGATCCGGCGTCGATGCGTTCGACTGGCCGACGGCCTCGGCATTGCCCCTCGGAGAACTCGACGAGCCTGCGGACAGCGCAGGTTCGGTCGGCCGCACGACACGTGGGGGACGATATGAGGACATGCAGGCGGCAAGCGACGTCGAAACCGAACTGCAGGAGATCGAGGCGTGCGCCGAAACGCTTTTGCAGGACGGCTTGATCGCGGATGCGGATGTTGCGGAAGATGCAAACGATGCGGACGACGTGGCGGGTGCCGGACAGGCACGCAGGATGTTCCACGAACTGCCACGTGAGCAACGTCAGGCCATTGTTCGCCGCCGGCGCGATATCGGCTTGCACATCATGGGTCGGCAGGCCATCGCCACACCCGTCGTGTCGGTGCCGCTGCAGCTCAATCATGCGCGGCTGCGCGGCCTCTTCGAGGGGTGGTGGCCTTACCTGAACCGCGTGGAGTTGGATCTGCAGCGCTTGGGCCGGCTTGTCTTCTCCAAGTCGGAGGAAGCCACCTTGCACGCGAATCTGGAAGACGAACTGACCAAGCTCGAGGCCTACGTGGCCAGAGAACTCATGCTGGCGAAGGCATTTCGGAATGACGGCGAAGCGCGGATGGTCGACGCGGGCGAAATCGTCTTCCGGCCGACCATCACTCGCCCCGCGGTGGACATCGAGGTCGAAGCGCTGTCCCGCTTCGCCGTGCGTGCGCTGCAGGTGATTCGTACCTACGACAAGGTCATGGATGAGTTTGATTTCATGGTGTGGAACGGGATGCGCAACATGGATGAAGTGAGCGGGGAAGTCTCGCGCTTCGGCCGCCGTTTCCAGCCGCTTGGCCTGCACGGCTACCAGATCTACCTGAAACTGCTGGCTGCCGCACGTGCCCGATGACTGGCGGCCCTCCCCCCTGATGCTGCGGTTGCCGATATGTCGCTCGGGAAGCTGATCGAAAGCTTGAACTCTGCGCAGCGTGAGGTGGTCGCGCTGCGTACGCACTGTCTTGCCGTCGCCGTCCCAGGCGCGGGCAAGACGGCGACCATTGCTGCCAAGGCGGCGTCGCTGCTGCTGGAGTCCGAGGCCACGGTCGGTGCGGTGACCTTTAGCAAAGATGCTGCGATCGAGTTGCGCGATAGGATTCTGGCGCTTGCCGGTGACGGTGTCCGCAAGCGCCTGATTGCGGGCACCTTTCATTCATTGGCTTACCGTCAACTGCGCAAGGAGGGATCAGTTGCCGACAATGTGGCGACAGAAGGATTGCGCCGGGCGATCGTGAGTCAGATTCTCCGCGAGGCCGGCATTGAATGGAAGGTGGATGACGCGCTTGCCACAATCGAGCGCATTAAGGCAGGCGCTGGCGTGTCCACGGAGGATACCGTCGGCGAAGGCGTATGCCGCGCCTACCAGGATGCCTTGGCCCGCAATGGAAAGCTCGACTTCCAGGACATGCTGCGTCAGGCAGTGCGTCGCATGGAGGATGGCACGATCTCGCCGTACCGGCTGAACCATCTTCTCGTCGACGAATACCAGGACTGTGACGCGCTGCAAGCTCGTTGGGCGGCACTGCATGCCGCCAGCGGTTCTGTCGTCACAGTGGTGGGCGACGATGACCAGTCTATTTATGGCTTTCGTCTGGCGCTTGGCGTGCGCGGCATGCAGGACTTTGCCCGGTCGCTCGGCGCGCGAACGATCGTCCTCGGTCAGAACTACCGGTCGCGCAGCGAAATCCTTGGCGCAGCAGACGCACTCATTCGCCATAACGAAGATCGCATCGCGAAGGACCTCGTGGCCGACCGCGGTCCAGGCGGTAGTGTCACGTTCGAACGGCTGGACAATGAATATCAGGAAGCCGGCGCGGCCGTTGACGCACTGGCCCCCGTGCTCGAGCGTGGCAGCACGGCCGCGGTATTGGCGCGGACCAACCGCATGCTGGATCCGATCGAGGCAATCTGCCGCGCACGCGGCATCAAATATTTCCGCGCCGCAGGCAAGTCGATCCTGGATCGGCCAGAGGTGGCCTTGATGGGGGAGCTGCTCGAACTGATTGCAGGAAAATCCGGCGCGAACGCCGACGCCCTGCTCGGCTTTGTGGGCATCAGCGTCGAGGAACGCGCGCGACTTGCCGAAGGGGGCGGCGTGTCACGCAAGGACTTGGTCGACGCAGGGATCCCTCCCCTGGCAGTGGATCGGTACCGTGATTTCATGAAACGGCTGCACGCCTGGCGGGCCTTGAGCGCGCGCGCCTTTTACGCGCTTGTCCTGGATGGCGTGCATGAGTGGATGCTGAAATTTGCGGCAACTGACGCCGGTAAGCGCGCGCTGGACACGGCTTACGGTGTACTGACACGCCTCGAGGGATCCCTCTTCGAGCGGCTGGCCTTCCTTCGGCGCGCAAATAACGCCCCGGATTCGGATGCGCTGGTTCTGACCACGATGCATGCCTCTAAGGGGCGGGAGTGGTCGGCAGTCGCAATCCTTCGGGCGGAGGAAACCGTTGTTCCGGACTCGGCCACCGCGGAGGCGGAGGAACGACGTCTGTTCTATGTAGCGATCACGCGCGCCCGGGATGAGCTGAGGATTTCGAGCGCCAGAAAGCATCCGACCTCCCGGTTCGTGGGCGAATCGGGGCTGCGTTAAAGATGCGATTAGCGCACTTTTTGTGACAACTTGGGAAAGTACTTTAAGAACGCGAGACAACTACAGCGGGGGCCTAAAGTTTTGCCAAACCCGGTCGGCGACAAGTATACGCAACGGTGTGACGTAAACTTCTTGCGGTTTACGTATACGGTCGCTATTCTACGGCCAACCATTTAATTGACGGAAAGCGTCTAAGTTTTCGGTTCAGCGCCTTTCAGGCGCTTCCAGACCTTTCCAACGGATTCACAACTGTTATGGCACGCACGAGCTTACTCAAGGCAGAACTCCCGCGCCCAGATTTTTCAGACGACCACGGCCTGTCAATCGACGGGCTGGCGGCCGTTGCGGCGCAGGCCAACGACGTCTTTGGGCAGATTCGGGATGCCATGCTGGAGCCTTACCCCCGTAAGATTCCACCGACGTTTACCAGCAGCCAGATCGCCTCGCTTTGCGGGGTCGACAAGGCGCGCTTCCACTATCTTGCCACTAAAGGCGGCCTGCCGGCGGGTACTTCGCAGGGCAACGGCCGGGCCAAGGTATTCAGCCTGGAAGACGCCATCACGTGGGTGCAACACGCCAACGGTCGCGCCAAACGGCCGGAAGGCCAGCGCGGACGGATCGTGACGGTGGGCAACTTCAAGGGCGGCGTGGCCAAGACCACGACGGCGGTTTGCCTCGCCCAGGCGCTGACGCTCCTGGGTCGCCGGGTGTTGATTGTCGACTGCGATCCGCAGGGTACGACGACCCAGCTTTGCGGCTGGGCGCCGGACGCCGAGATCGCGGAGGAGCAGACGCTCCTGCCATTGATCTACGGTGACCAGACGACGCTGGACTACGCGGTACAGACGACGTACTGGCACAACCTCGACCTCATTCCTGCATCCTCGGCGCTCTTCGATGCGGAATTCGAAATCCCTTCAAAGGTGCTTTCCGAGTCTGGATTCGAGTTCTGGGACATCCTGCGCAAGGGCCTGGTACCGCTGTCCGAACAGTATGACGTGATCATCATCGACACGCCGCCAGCGCTGAGCTACATCACGATCAATGCGCTGATTGCCTCGGATGGCATTCTGATGCCCTGCCCGCCTGACGGGCTGGACTTTGCCAGCTCGACGCAGTTCTGGCACCTCTTCTCGGACATCGCCAAGAAGCTGCCAGGTGTGCTCGAGTCCAAGCGCTACGACTTCATCAACATTGTGCTCACCAAGGTGAAGCAGGATGCGGTGTCGCGCGTCGTGCGCGAGTGGATGGTCAAGGCGTACGGTAGTCGGGTGCTCGGCATCGAAATTCCAGAGTCATCGGTACCCAAGGGCGCGTCGGCCCAACTGGCCACCGTCTATGACCTCTCCAAGCCTGACGGCAGCGTCGAAGCCTATCAGCGCTTCCGCGATCCGCTCGACAAGCTAGCCCTGCATGTCGACGACCAGTTCGTGCGGGCGTGGACAGAAAGGAAATAAACATGAGAATTGGTGACAAGCTGTTGGCGAAGACAGCCAACATTGCCGTCAAATCCAACACGCCTCAGTCGCAGGCCAACGAACCCAAGACTTCGCCCGGCCGGATGCTGGCCGCGCAATCTGCGGTCGCTGCGGCCGAACGCCGGGTCGCCGAACTGGAAGCCAGTGTCGGCAAGGCCGTGGAAGTGGCGCTCGATGAGATTACCGAGATCCCGGGCCGTCGACGCAAGCTGACGCCCGAGCAGTACGCCGAGCTTCGGGAGAACCTGCGCAATAACAAGCTGGTTCATCCCATTACGCTTGTCGTTCGGGAAGACGGCAAAAAGGAACTGGTCGCCGGCCATAACCGCTTCTACGTCTTCAAGGAATTGGGACGCGAGGCGATCCCGGCCGTGTTCGCAGATCTGGCCGACGTCGAGCAGATTGAGGAAGCCGCGTTTTATTCGAACCTGCTCTCCCCGTCCCTGCCCGACTTCGAGAAATACCTCGGCTTCCAGCGGCACGTCGACAGGACCGGGCAGTCGCAGCAAGACATCGCTGCGACCGCAGGCATTTCGGCGGGGCACCTGAGCAAGCTGTTCTCGTATGCGCGTTTACCCGAATCCGCGCTCGCGGCCCTGGAGGCTGCGAGCGATCGCGGGCGCTTGGGCGTAAACGCGGCATATGAGATGGCGACGTTCCTCGGGGAGCATGCTGATCAGGAAGCCGCCGTGACAGAGGCCGTCGAAAAGCTTCTGAGCGATTCGAAGATCACTCAGAAGCAGATGATCGCCCTGCTCCATGCACGCGTTCGCCAAAAGGCTGCAGCGCCGGCCGCGGCCCAGACGCATCGCATCAAGGTTGGCGCGCGCGAGCTTTGCGCGATCACGACCAAGAGTGGAACGGTAACGCTGAAGTTCAAGAAGCCCGAAGAAGCACAAGCCTGGGAACGGCTGGTGCGTGAATTCATCGAGGCTAACGCAGAGAAGAATAGCGAGGGCTGATCCGATTAGCCCTCATACCACGCTGACGACACATTGAAGAGTGATGAGAATGATCTAAAAAACGCTTTTGGTTAAAGACCCTCACTACAAAGACAAAGGCCTGGGCGGGAACCCAGGCCTCTGCTGAGATTCGGACGGGAATCCGAAACTCGATTTGTTGGAGTTTGATCAAGACCAAACCTCAACCTACACGTATCTACGGCGGGAACCGTGAACACGAGTCGCAACGAGTGTTCAGTGTAGCGAGAGATTTTGCCTAGTCAAGCTCCGGAGGGCGTTCGTCCGTAAATTTCGGAGCACATATGACTATTGCGCAACGCTACGCGCAGGGCGAGGCTATCGCTCGCCCTTCTCCCCTGCCACTCGCGCTCATCGAAGCCCGAGCTGCCGTATTCGATCCACTGAATTGCCTGGACCTCGGGACTACCGCCCGTCGGGTCCTTTTTGGCATTCTGCGATTCTTCAATTTGTCTCGTCCCTCGTCGTCCATCTGGCCGCGTCGGGATCTGTTGCGCGCCGAGTCTTTGCTCAACAGTGAGTCTTCTCTCTACCGTGGCCTGGCCGATTTGCAGCGGCATGGCTACGTCGTCCGTGAACAGATCCGCATTGCCCGCTCCGGGCGTTTTCACGTCTCTCCGGTTCGACTCACAGAGAAGGCACAAATTCTTCTCGGTCTCGTCGGGAGGTCATCAAAAGAAGATATGGGTCGAAAAGTTATCCACAAGGAACCGTCTCTCACAGTGGAAGACGGCCAATATAAGGAACATACCAACGGGCGGAAGTCTTTACAGAATTCATTCGCGAGCGAGCCGCCCGGAGATATTGACTCGGCTTCCAAGGTCCCGCTTCCGCTGATCTGGTTGCTCAAGCTCGGATTGACTGCTCGGGCAGTGTTCTCGCTCATGGGCATTGCCAAACGCCATGGCAAGCGACTGGAGGACATTGCCACGGCATTCCGCCAACGCCTGTCGACGCTTTCGAGTCGGGAGGCATATGCCTACATTCGATCGCTTGCCGGAAAAGACCTGGACTTCGCTGCGATTGCTTCGGGCAAGGAAGGCGCCATCCGCGCCGCGACTGAGGCGCAAAGTGCGAAGAATCTCTTGATTTCGATCCTCGCTAAGTCGCATGGGTTGACGGTCGTGAAACGTGACGGGACCAGTTTGGGGCGGATTGACGCGCATGCCCAGGTGGTCATGGGGCAGGGCGGTTCGTTCCCAGTGAACCTGCGCTTCGCTATGGCCGTGCAGAAGGGGCAGGTAAGTATTCGGCGATCATCGTTCGGCTAGCTCGTGCCACGGATACCCCCACCAGCTGCTAGACCTTGCTTGACGCGCGGAGATGTCGCGGCACCGCAATGACGGTAATCGCTGGGAGGGCGGCTGACGCAGACGAGAGAGCTTACCTTCGTCTTTCTCGTCTACGTTTCCCGACGGTGTCGGATTGCGTTGCCTAGGGTTGATCTTAACGCATCACGGTTCACCGTTTAGTTTGCCAATGGCCGCTGCGAGACGGCACGAAGGCAGCCCGAAGCAGTCGATGTAAAGCGTCCGGTGAGAAATGAGCGTGAAACATTTTTGCGCCCCAGGCATGGGACGACGCTCGCAATGGGCGTGAATGCTCTGACACACAGTTTCTAGTAGAAACCCAATGAAATCAATGGGTTAGGAAATCGTGGTTGCTGGGAGCGAGAAATGCGTTTGGATGGATTCAGCCTTCGAAATTTCTAACTTATTGATTTATAAGGCTTTCTATTAGAAAGTGGCTTGTTGGGACGCTAGGCGTCGGTGTTTGCGATTCGAGAGATTCCGTGTGCCGGGTGGGGCTACGGATATTGGCCGATGGCACGCAACCCCAGATCTTGGGCGCTAAGGAACGCACGAAAAGGATGGAGTCTTTGGGGTCGCCTAAGCGTCGTCACGCTGCCTTTCGGAAAACTGGTGGCGCATCCAACTGATAGTGCCGAGGGCTGATTTTTGACCTGATCTCGGACGGCCACATGATTTGCTCTTGGCTTTGTTCGGCAAGGCAGAGTGCATGGTTGGAACGCATGGATTGTCTTAAGCATTGATCAAAGATTGCCGTGACGGTCAGAAGACACGGTCAGACGACGGAGGGCAGAGCCATCTACTTTCGCGCCTGTGCCGGCCGGCCCTTCGTCGTCGAGTGCTCAGACCCGCAGGAGTGCAGCTAGGCGTCGTGTGGCTGATTCCTCGCTGGAGGGGCGTTCAGGATCACGAGCGCGATCGGGTTGGGGGAAGGCGGCCCTCGCAGAGGCCATCTGATTACTCCGATGCGCAGCATGGAAGTGCAGACCGGCGAGGCGGCGCGCATCTAGTTTTTTGGGGGCGGAGCCTCCACCGAAGTCCGTTCAACTGGTAGGCGCGCTAGCGGTCAACCGGTGTACGTGACGTTTCAATGAGCAATTCCTGTCGTCTGGTCGGCTTTCCAGGCGTATCGTTTCCGCGCGATATGTCGCTCTTTGCGGTGATGTCAAAGACGCGCCCGCGGTCGTGGTTGAGAAAGCACATGCCAGCCATGCTCGGATGAGACTGCGGACGACGGTGGGGCGCAGACCGATCGCTGCAAGCTGGCGTGAATTTGGAGGGGTACCGCATCAGGCATTCCACCCCCTCGCTCGGCGAGCAGCGCATTGATAGAGAACGAGTGGCGGGGTAGTAGGAGGAGATCCCAGTGGTGCGAACGCCAGTGAGGGAGGGCAGCCTTGGACAAGCACTGCTTGGCGCTGTGGACGCGCGGAAGGCCCGATATCCGGATCGTTGAACGCCGCAGGCGGTTTCGTGAACTTGTTTTGGTGGCGAAGTATGGGAAGGCACGATACTGGTGTGAACGCGAAAAAGGGGAGAGCTTTAGGCGAACTCTTCAACTGTGGAGGCCGAGTGCTGTCGGGGCGTAGAGCGTTGCAGGCTATCTCCAGCGTCGTTGGACAGTGAGGGTTGTCGATGGCGATAAACGTGGTCCTGGCCAAATGGATCACGATGCCCATCGAAGTCGGACGGTGTCGTGACAGGCGAATATTCCGGCTGCCGCCCTTCACGAAATTGCATCGCCTTCGTTGGTTTTTCAGATCACGCGTCGCCAGGGCTTTCCTTCGCCACCAGACTAATCAATCGGTCTGGGGAACAGCCGATGGCTGGGTGATGAACCAGGTGCGCTTGGAAGATCTGGAATTACGCCTGTGGGTCATTTCCGGGTTCTCGGCCACCGAGCAAGGACAGCGTGCCAAGCGACAGGAATTAGGTGCCAGAAAAACCGGGAAGACCGATTGATTCTGTTGTGCGCATACATGTCGTGAAGCGGGCGACATCGCAGCATTCAGGTGGCCGCGCATAGGGGCACATGGCGCCCGCTCCTTCCGTTCCGGCGCACGCATTCGCGGAACGGGTTCTGCCGTCGGCCCTGGTTGTGGAGCCTCGGACGCCCTATTCGCGACCATATTCAATTTAGCGGTGTTGAACCAGGCGGGAACCGAGTGGAAACAACGTGGAAGCTTAATGCGCACACAGCACCACGAGTGCCGTTTTGATCTCCGGCGCCCGCAGCGTGTCGGGTCCCTTTGAGCGCTGGATTGCTCGACACCTCCGCTTCCGTAGGTCGGCAAGACCACGGGAAAAGGTCAGCGCGAAGTACCGCACTTTGCGTCTAGGGGGCAGGGCACGCCCGAAGATATCGCAGCCTTGGAATTAGATGGTTCTGCGGTCGGCATGTACACGTTGGTCGAAGTCGCGGCCGTGGGAGTCTTCGTTGTTGCCGCTCAGGTACTCGTGTTCGGCTTATCGATTGTAACAAAATGTAACTGCGTAGAAACGGTGCCGTGAGATTTAGCAATGGATCGGAGCGAACTTATTCTGCAAGGTATCCCTAAGAAAGCCCTCGAACGGATTCCGGCATGTTTTCGTTTGTGCCGGCGTTGCCTGTAGGTTCCGTAGGCGTGGGAGAGTCCCTCGCGATACCTCAGCGCGTGAGTACTCCGGCCGCCAAAACAGTCGCAGGCGGTAATGCAGAGAAGCACTTAGACGGTGAGCTGTACGCCATACATCAGGTAAACGATATAACCCATTGTTTTTATTAAGAAAAGCCTCGTGTAAAAAATCTACGGGTCACTTTTGATTGCCTAAATGCAATGCAAATTATTTTTTTGGCGCGGTTCTGGGCGCTCGACCTCCTATCCAGGGCGCAATCGCGCGCGTCTGGACCACCACAAGTCAGTCAACTGAGCGAGCGGACCGCCGGGCCAGCTCTGATGCGCGCCTCATTGCGCCGCCTGACTGGGGACATGACATCCTCGCTACGGGCGATGTTGCTAGGCGAGGAGCGCCTCGCCCGACGCGCGCATTGCGCCACTGGGAATCATGCGAATTGGCGACGGTGGTTTTGAAGCGGCGTACCGCTCGGTGGTCGACGACTCGGCTGGCCGACGGACAGCTCCGGCAGGTTCGGCCATTGCCGCCAGGATGATGGGGAGTGCGCAAGGCTGGCTAGAGGCGCCGTATTGCCGAGGGACGGCTGGCGCGCGCGAACTCGCTGGTCGATTGGGCAAAGTCTTTTTCTCCGATGGCAGAGATGCTCCATCTGGTGCCGGGTGTTTCGCTGACCGAGCCGCAGGCCGAAGTCATGTATGGCCCGTGCTGCGCCAGCTTTCCATTTGCGGTCGGCGCGCCGGAATTGGCGAAGCGAAGGCCAAGGCGACTGAGAGGAGGGGCACCGCGTTCGACGCGGGTGTCGACGCCGCTCGCGCTAGCGGGGGCGGCATTTCGCCCTGACTGTTCTCGGCACGCGCGAAGGTACTGCTAGGAAAACTCCCGAGGGCTGCCAACGGCCTGTTTGTCCGGGGTACTCATTGGCGTACCACGCGCTGGCCCACCCGATTCCGTCAGCTATCGTGATCGTCTGGCACCTGGCCGCCTGGGGTTTTACGCCCGAAGGGGAAGTGGTCGGGTTGCTCGGCGCATTTGCCGCCGAGCAAGGAAACGAGGGAGTGGCGCCTAAGCTGGGTGGCCAGGTGTATTTGGATCGTGACCAACTTGAGCGAAGTCGAAAAGACCCAATTGAAAAAGCGATAGCATCGGGCCACTGCTGACGTCATGCAACACAATGGAAGCGCAACGAGCGCCGCAATCATTGGTTGCAACGATAGACGATACGAGTTACCATTTTGCCAACAACTAACCCGCGATATCGGTGTGGCTTGACCACCTGGTGCGCGGGGGAAAAAGCCGGCGCAAGCCGGTTTTTTCGTTTCTGGAGACGGGAATGGCGGGGGAGGAGGGCCGGACGCTCAGGACGCGCGTCTATGTCGACGGGTACAACCTCTACCGAGAGAACACCAACGTGGTCGTGGGCTTGGTGATCCCGACCTGTGACCACAAGCGCAATCCCAACGCGGATCTTACGAAGTACAGCCACTGGACGCGTTCACACATTACTGAACAGGAACTCGCTGCCGCCCAATTGCCAAGGGCAGTGCCCAAAAAGCGGGGTATGAGCCTGAAGCCGGTGTCATGGTATCCGCGTCCTGATTTGCTCGGCCCGGCCCTTGAGCTTGCCATCAGAGTTCGACGCAGTTCCAGTGAGGCCTTCAAGTGGTTGAGCGCGCCCAACGAGCACTTGAGCGGCGAGATACCTTTGACACTATTGGAATCAGATGCCGGCGCAGCCAGGGTTATGGCTTATATCGACCGTTGGATTGCGGAACATTCGACGAGGCCACATCGAGCACCCGACCGGAAGGCTGAAGGCAAGAGACTGGGCACGCTGCAATCCGCCATCACTCAGCGCGTTGCGCCTTGGTGGGAAAAGCTCGCTGCCGGCTTTCTTTGCTGTTGGTTGCGAAAGTGGTTCCATCGGGACCAGTTTCAAAGAGTAGGCGCGATCCGCGAGCGCTTCGGGGGCGCACCTAGCTTTGGTTTCCAGGAACATTGTTGATCCGGTCGAATCGGATACAAACGGCGACGGCCAATAACAGTCTCGGGAGTTAAAGCCGCAACTGCAGTCGGTGCTCCGCCAGCAATCCAGCGGGCCTCACTATCAGCGCTGCGATCAGCGCAATCCCGATCAACATGAGACGCAGCGCCGCAAGTTGCGAGGGCGTCATCCACCCGACCTGATCGTTCAGGAAGCGCGTGCCTTCGAGCAACAGGATCACGGTGAACGCGCTCAGCAGCACGCCACGATTGCTGCCGCGACCGCCGATGATGACGCCCATGAACGCATAGGCGGTGATGATGGGCCCGAACTGCGTGGGGTCGATGTACTGGTAGTAGGCGGCGTGCAGTGCGCCGGCCACGCCGGTGACTGCACCGCCGATGCCGAACAGGCGCACGCGCAGCCACAGCACGTCCTTGCCCAGTGTGGCTGCCACGAGCGGATCGTCCCGCAGGGCGCGCGCGGCGCGTCCTAGCGGCGAACGCGCAATCGTTTCCAGCAGCAGGAAGCTCAGCAGCAATGCCGCCAGCGCCAGCAGCAGGAAGGCACCGTCACCAGTCACGGGGCGCGCGATGTTGGCAATGCCCAAGCTGCCGCGCGTGAGCCAGTCTTCGTGGATCACGATGAGTCGAAGGCATTCCGCAAACGCCAGCGTCACGATGGCCAGGTAGTCGTCGGCCAGCCGCAGCGAGATCAGGCTGGTCAACGCGCTGGCGATGCCACTGACGGCAATCGCGCCGACCAACGCGAGCCACGGCGATGCGCCTGCGGCGGCCAGTTGCGCGTACATGTAAGCCGCCAGCATGTAGAACCCGAACAGGCCAAAGTTGACCATGCCGGTCAGGCCCCATTGCAAATTGAGCGACAGCGCGGCAATGCCGGCGATCGACACCAGCACGAGGATGGAGATCAGGTAGGTTGTCATTTTGCGATGCGGGCCGTGCCGAAAACGCCCCAGGGCCGCACCAACAACAGCGCGGTGAGCACGGCGAACGAGACGAGTGGTCGGTAGTGGGGCGGGAGAATCAGCGTGGACAGTTCGGCGATCACGCCCAGCGCCAGCGCGCCAAACACGGCAGCCATCGGATGCGCGATGCCACCGAGGATGGCTGCGGCAAAGACCTGGATCACGTAGTTCCAGCCCATCTGCGGGTCCAGCGTGGCATCGAGCCCGATCAGCGTGCCGGCAGCCGTCGCCAGTGCGCCAGCGATGAACCATGTGATGCCGATCACGCGATTGCCGACGATGCCGCGCGCGGCAGCCAGCGACGGGTTGTCCGCCACGGCGCGCATGGCCCGACCCAGCGAAGTCAACCGCAGCAAGCCCCAGATCGCCAGCAGCGCGAACAGGCTCGTCGCCGCGATCAGCAACTGTTCATGGTTGATGCGCAAGCCGGCCACACGCAGTGGGCGCGCGGGATCCACCGCGTAACCGACGGCAGCGTTGCCCGCAATGAAACGGACTGCGTTCTCCAGCACGAATGCGACGCCCATGCTGGCGACGAGCAGCGTCACACCCGATCGATCGCGCAGTCGCCGGTACACGATGGTATCGACCAGGACCGCGAGCAGGCCGCCGAGGACGGCGCCGGCCAGCGCCGACGGCAGCAGCGGCCAGCCAAGGCCGGCATTGAACGCGTAGACGATGTAGGCGCCGGCGGTCAGCATGGCGCCGATGGCGAAGTTGGCAAAGCGCAGCACGCTGAACGTCAGGGCGAGCGCCAGCGCGGGCAGGGCGACCAACAGTCCCGTGACCACGCCGTTGAATAAAGTCTGGATCATGCAGGAACGGTGCTATCGGGAGTGTCGGATGAGGCTACATCAGCATCAACGTCGGGATCATGGCCGAAGAACAGGCGCGGCAGATCGGCGTCATTCAGTAGCGCGTGCGCGGGACGCTGGCTTCTCACCTGACCGTTCACCAGCACCAGGCCGTGATCGGCGACCGTGAGTCCCAGTCGCACATTCTGTTCGATCATCAACAAGGTCACGCCGGTACGGCGCACATCGGCAATGCGTTCGAACAGCAGCGCGGCGTTGCGCGGTGAAAGTCCCGCGGAGGGTTCATCAAGCACGAGCACCGATGGCTGCTGCATCAGCGCGGCAGCCATCGCCGCCATCTGGCGTTGACCGCCGCTCAGCAGGCCGGCCGGTGTGCGCAGCCGCGTGGCAATTTCCGGGAACAGCGCCAGTACGGCGTCAAGATGCGCGCGTTGTGATGGCCCGTTTCGTTGGTGGCCATTTCGCCGGTTGCCCTGCACACCTTCCCAACCGAGCCGCAGGTTGTCCAGTACGCTCAGGTTCGGAAAGACATTGTGTTCCTGCGGCACATAGCTAAGACCCAGATGCGTTCGTGCCGGCGCGTCGAGTGCACCGATCTGGCTCGCGTCTAGCGTCAGCGTGCCCGATGCCAGCGGCAGCAGGCCGACAACGGCCTTCAGCAGAGTCGACTTGCCGGAGCCGTTGGGGCCGATCACGGTGACGGCGCCGCCGGCCGGTATGTGCAACGAGACATCACGAATGATGCGCTTGCCGTGATAGCCCGCGCTGATCCCGTCCAGTTGCAGGGCCTGGGTCATGCGATTTCCCCGAGGTATGCGGCGCGCACACGCGTGTCAGCCGTGACGTCGGCGAAGCTGCCTTCGGTCAGCACGGCGCCCTGCGCGAAGACATAGACGTGATCGCTCAGTGTGGCCACCATGTCCATGTTGTGTTCGACCAGCGCAAAGGTCATGCCCTCGTCGCGCAGATCGGAAATGAACCGCCCAAGAGATTCCACCAACACCGGATTGACACCGGCTGCCGGCTCGTCCAGCAGGACGATCGACGGATCGGTCATCAGCGCGCGGCACAACTCCAGGAGCTTTTTCTGTCCGCCGGACAGACCGCCGGCCGGCTGGTTGGCCAGCGGCAGGAGCTTCGCGCGTTCAAGCAGCGCTCGTGCACGCTCGATGGCTTGTCGTTCGGCCCCTCGCACGCGCCGACGTCCGAACAGTACGTTCCAGAAGCGTTCGCCAGGATGCGCAGGCGTGGCCAGCAGCAGGTTTTCGAGCACCGTCAGGCTGTCGAGTTCGCGTGCGAACTGGAAGGTGCGCGCCACGCCGTGGCGGGCGCGGCGATGCACGGGCAACGCGGTGATATCGGCATCGCCCAGCGTGACGCGTCCGGAATCGGGCCGCAGCACACCGGCAAGCACGTTGAACAGCGTCGACTTTCCCGCGCCGTTGGGCCCGATGATGCCGGTGATGCGCCCGGGCTGCAGGGTGAGCGTGGCGTTGTCCAGCGCGCGCAGGCCGCCGAACGCAATGTTCAACGACGAGGCTGACAGGGCGGCAGCACTGCGCATTACTTGAGTACGTCCAGCAACTGGTTGGCGCCGTCGCGGATCACGAAGTGCCCGTACTCGCGGTTCAATTGATCGCCGGTCGGCGTGAACTGGAACTGCGATCCCGCGCCACTGTACGCGATGGCCTGTTTTGCGCGAATGGCTTTCAGGCCGTCCACAGGATTCTCCACCGCCTTGCCGGGCCCATTGACCACCGGCAGGATCGCCTTCGCAAACACCTTCGGATCCGCGCTGCCGGCGCGCTCAATGGCCAGTGCCAGCACCGAGATTTCATCCCACACATTCGACGGGAAGATGGCGAGCGTGCCTGACGGAATGCCGGCTTCGCGCGCGAAGGTCTTGTACGCCGAGGACGAGGCGGGCGGGATCGACTGGATGTGGTGGATGCCTTCGGCCACCTGCTTGCCTACGTTCTTGATGAACGCGCCTTCGGCGTCGGCGGCCGACGAGTTGGCGTAGAGACGCGTATCACTGAAGCCGCTACGATACACTTCGCGCGAAATCGCCGACAGGTCGGGCAGATAGCTGGGAATGAACACCGCATCGGGCTTGCGGGCGAAGACCTTCTCCACTTCGGCGCGGTAGGAGGGCTGGTTCGGGTTGTAGTAGACGACGTCCAGGATCTGGCCGCCCGACTTCTTGAACGTGTTGACGAACGGATCGACCATGCTGAGCGTGAAGGGCGTCTGGAGCACCAGCAGCGATGCCTTGTGTGCGCCGTCCTTCGCGGCGGCGCGCGCGAACACCGCGCCCCAATCGCTGCCGCGCGCCTGGAATCGCCACACCAGGCCTTTGTTGTCACCTTGGGTGACTTCGTCGCCCGATCCGGTCACGAACAAGGGCACGCCACGCTCGATCGTCAGCGGCTTGACGGCCATGGCGACCGCGCTGCTCCACACGCCGACGATCGCGCTCACCTTCGAGACGTCCAGCAGCTTGCGCGCCGCCGCAACGCCTGCCGTCGGGTTGCTTTCGTCGTCCTCGACCAGGATCTCGATCTTGCGCCCGCCCAGCAGCCCGCCGGCCTGGCTGTTGATGTAGTCGGCGGCTTTGCGCGCGGCGTTGGCCATGCCGGCGCCATAGGCACCGCCACCGCCGCTCAACGGCGCCAGGATGCCAATGCGGATCGGACCATTGTCCTGTGCGAGCGAAAGGGTGGGCAGGCCCAGGGCGGCCGCGCCGACGCCAGCGGCGCGCAGCCAGGCGCGGCGCTGCAACGAGATAAGCGACGAGAAGTCAGACATGCGAATGAAGACGGACGAAGTGGAAGAAGGAGAGCCTCAGGCCGGATGTACCGCGGTGGCGTCTTCGCCGATCTGCAGCGCCTGATTGAAGCGGTTGAAGAAGCCGCACAACGAGATGCGCAGCGTTAGCTCAACAATCTGCGCCTCGCTGAAATGTGCGCGCAGCCGCGTGAAGACGTGGTCGCGGATGCGTTGGGGCTGCTGCGTGACAACGATCGCGTATTCGACGACAAGCTTGTCGATGTCCGACAGTTCAGGATGATCGGCGTAGTCGAGCAGCCTGCGCGCACCAGCTTCGCTGATGCCTTCCACGGCCAGGCGTGGTGCGTGATTGGCCACGCAGTAATCGCAGTCATTGAGCAGGGAAACGACCACGATGGCCATCTCGATGTAGCGATAGGGCACGGCATTGCGCGCCTTCAGCTCCAGCAGCAACTGCGGAAGATGATCGACGGCGGGGCCCACATGGGCCAGCACCGAGAACTGATCGGCAAAATGGGCGCCGTTTCCGGTAAAGGCGTCGAACAGCGCGCGGCGCGCCGGATCGAAGGTGTCGGGAGAGATTTCGCTGACGCGAGGCATGGTAACTCCGGTGAGACAGTTATTCCGTGAGGGCGGGCGCATCGACCGCCGCTGGTGACGCGCGACGGAAGGACGACCCGACATGCGGCGCGCGCAGCGTCGGGCCAGCGTGGAATAGCTTCTCGCGAAGCGTGCCGTCCGCGTAGGCGGTCTTGTAGATGCCGCGGCGCTGTAGTTCGGGCACAAGATGCGTCACGATGTCCTCGAACGTGCGCGGCATTTCGACAGAGGCCAAGTTGAAGCCATCGATGCCGGTGTCCGCCATCCAGGCCTGCAGTTCATCGGCCACCTGCTGCGCGTCGCCAACGGCCAGGCCACCGCGGCCGCCGATACCGACGAATTCCACGGCATCGCGCACCGTCCAGCTCTTGTTCGGGTCGAGTTTGCTGAACGACGCCAGCGCGGATTGCCCCGCATTGGTGTCCACGTAGTCCAGCGTGTCGTCAGGTGCGTAGCGGCTCAGGTCGATGCCGGTCCAGCCGGACAGCAGGGCCAGTGCGCCTTCGTAGCTCACGCGTTCACGGTAAGCGGCGTGACGTGCGTGCGCTGTCTCCGCCGTGTTGTCCACGATGACTGTGAACATGGCGAAGATCAGGACGCCGTCGGGGTCGCGCCCTTCGGTGCGCAATGCGTCGCGAAGCTTGGCAACGGTGCGACGCAGCCCATCGCGTGTGGGCGCGCCGACGAAGATGCATTCGGCATGGCGCGCCGCGAAGCGCGAACCGCGATCCGAGCCACCCGCCTGGAACAGCAGTGGCGTGCGTTGCGGCGAGGGTTCGCACTGGAACACGCCGTCGATCCGCAGGTCGTCGTACTGATAGGTCGTGCGATGCACGCGTGCCGGATCCGCATAGACGCCGGTCTCACGATTGCGTACCACAGCGCCGTCTTCCCACGCGCCTTCCCAAAGCCGATAGCAGATATCGAGATAGGCGTCGGCGCGATCGTAGCGGGCATCATGCGCGCGCAGGCCATCCTGGCCAAGGCTCTTCGCACCGCTGTCGAGGTATGACGTGACGATGTTCCACGCCACGCGGCCCTGGCTCAGGTGATCGAGCGTGGTCAGCCGACGCGCGAGTAGATACGGATGCTCATATGACACCGACAGCGTCACGCCGAACCCCAGATGCCTGGTGGCGTGTGCCATCAGCGGGATCAATGGCGCGGGATCGTTCATGGGAACCTGGGCCGCCGTGCGCAACGCCGCATTGGGCGTGCCGCCAGCTACATCGTAGATGCCAGTGATATCGCCGAGAAACAGTGCGTCAAATTTACCTGCTTCCAGCAGTTGCGCGAGTGCGACCCAATGATGTGTGTGCAGGTATTCTGCTGACCGGTCCTCGGGACTCGTCCATTGCCCTGGGGCAAGATGGACGACGCAGTTCATGGTGAAGGCGTTGAGGCGAATCTGGCGGGTCATGCTGAATGCAGGCGCGCTTGGGGCGCGCTTGGGGCGCGCTTGGGGCGCGCTTGGGGCGCGCTTGGGGCGCGGTGTGGCGAGGGCAAGCGACCGATTGTCGGCCACACCATGGCTCCGAGGGAACTACGGATTTTGCATAGACTTATGCGTTGATTGTTGCGAGGCGGAAGTCGGCGAGCTCCATTGCATATACGTCAGGGCGGCTTTTCCATATCCGTTATCGGTCGTTTGCGTCTCAGGGGCTGACGCCTAACATGGCCGTCCTGTCTATGGAATCCATCCACCACGATGCATAAATCCCTACGAGCACTTCTGTTTTCGGGTCTGGCTTTGGCTACGTCTATTGGCAACGCGGCGGAGCCGCTACCAAAGGAAGTGCGTATCGCCTACAGTGGCGGCGCGCAGCTAATCGTCAACGCCAAAGTCGATGGGTCGCTGGAAAGAGCGTTCGGCGTTCCGGTTAAGTGGGTGCAGTTCGGCACCGGTGCGGATGTACTGAACCTGTTCGCAAGCAATAGCGTGGACATCGCCAACTTTGGCTCGAGTCCCACGGTTTCGGCCATCGTCCGCAAGCTACCGATCGAGCTGGCGGGCATTTCTGCGGACATCGCAACGTATGAGCGCCTGGTCGCGCGCAAGGGCAAGAACATCCAGTCGCTCCAGGACCTGGCCGGCCACACGGTGGGTTACCCGCCCAATTCCACGGCGCAATATGCGCTGGACACGGCCATCCAGCTCAACAAGATCGATCGCACGAAGATCCGGTTCGTGCCGCTCAAGCCAGATGAACTGGTGGCCGCATGGCGACGAGGCGATATAGATGCTGGGTACGTCTGGGCGCCATTCAATTCCACGCTGGAAGCCAATGGCGGGCAGCCGGTGTTCTACACAAAGGATCTGAAGAAGGACGGCTATCTGATCTTCAACGGCATTTCGGTGAGCAAGGCATTCGGTGAAAAACACCCGGATTTGGTGGCCAAACTGCTGCTGGTGCTGGAGCAGCAGGTCGCCAACTATCGGCGCAATCCAGATGCCGTCGCAGAAGCCATCGCCAAGGAACTGGGCGCCACTCCAGCCGCGGTCAAGGAATCGATCAACGGCAACAACTATCCGTCCATTGAAGAGCAACTGAAGCCTCAATGGTTTGGCGATGGCGGCAACACCGACCAGACGGTGTTGGCCGGTGCCGTGCGCAAGACGGCCGAATTCCTGGGGAGTATTGACCAGGTTCGTCGCGCCGATATTCCGGCGTCGTTCTCGACGTCAATCAACCCCCGCTATCTGAAGCTGGCCGAACAACTGAAGGCGGCGAAGTAGTCGTGGCCTCGCGTCGTATGCGTCAGGGTGCAGTCAGCGCGCTGTCGTTGATTGCCGTTCTGGGGCTCTGGCAGATTGCAGGCGGCTCAGGCTGGGTCGATACGCTGTTCCTTCCTCCGCCCAGTGAATTGCTCGGGACGCTGGCTGACCTGTGGCAAAACGGATATGGGCAGATTCCTCTGGCGCGCCATATCGGCATCAGTCTGGCACGCGCGTTGTCGGCGTTTGTGGTGGCTGTGGTGATTGGTGTGCCGCTCGGGCTGGCGATGGGGCTGCATGGTGGGCTCAACGCCGCGCTGAATCCGTTTGTCCAGTTCCTGCGCCCGTTGCCCAAGATCGCACTGATTCCGCTGACGATCGTTTGGCTGGGCATCGACGAGGCGTCGAAGTTCTTCCTGATCTTCATTGCCACGTTTCTGAACGTGCTCGTTGGCGCGACTGCTGCCGTGCAGGGGGTGCCGCAGGGTTATGTACGCGTGGCGCAAACACTGGGCCTTGGCAGGTGGCAGATCTTCTGGCGTGTGGTGTTTCCCCATTGCGCGGCAGATTTGTTCACCACCATCCGGCTGTCGGTAGGCATCGGCTGGACGGCACTGGTGGCGGCAGAGCTGGTGGCATCCACCTCCGGCGTGGGCTGGATGATTATCAACGCAGGGTCCTACTTGCGTACCGATGTCGTGATGATCGGCATCGTCATTCTTGGACTGATTGGATACGCCCTGGACGTGGCGCTGGTGGCCTTGCAGCGCGCCATCGTGCCGTGGACGGGCAAGACTTGACATGGCAGACATTGTGCTCGAACGCGTGACGTTCGCTTTCGGATCACCGCGAACAGCGCAGCTTCCTGTGTTGCAGGATGTGGGCCTGCAAGTGGAGCGCGGCGAATTCGTCGTCCTGCTGGGCCCTTCGGGCTGCGGAAAATCGACGATCCTGAATCTGATTGCTGGCTTCGAGACGCCCCAGCATGGACGCATCCTGAGCCAGGGGCGCCTCGTGACCGGACCGTCTCCGTCGCGCGGCATGGTGTTCCAGCAGCCGCTGCTGTACCCGTGGTTGTCCGTCTTTGACAACGTGACGTTTGGGCCGCGCATGCTGGGATTGCCAGAATCGGAATGGCGCCAGCGTGCAACGGATCTGCTCCAGCAGATGGGGCTGCAGCGCCATCATGATGCCAGGCCCTGGGAACTGTCCGGCGGCATGAAGCAGCGCGTGGCACTGGCCCGGGCCTGGATCATGCGTCCGGAAGTGCTGTTGATGGACGAGCCGTTCGGGGCGCTGGACGCACAGACACGGTCCTTGATGCAGGAGTTGCTGCTGGAAACATGGCAGCACCTGCGAACCACCGTGGTGTTCGTTACCCACGATGTGGACGAGGCGATCCTGCTCGGCACGCGCATTCTCGTCATGTCTGCGCGACCGGGGCGCATCCGGGAGACGATTCACGTGCCCTTTGCTGAAAGACGCGACACTGAGGGGCTTGCACTCGAAAGCGAGTACGGTCGTATCAAGGCCCACGCGCTGCAGTTGGTGCGAGAGGAAGCCCGCCGGCATTTGGCTCTCGCGTAGGCGTACGCACAACGGGCCAATGGAAGCAAGGCCCGCGCCGCTGAAAACGTTGTAGTGGTGGCTTGCCGGTAGCTCGACGAGCTGGAAAGTGGCCTTGCGACGAAAGCCATGAGGATGCCACCGTTGTGGGCCAGGCGCCCGCGCGCGTGCTGAAGGATGTCGCCGCGGTCTTGGCTCGCCATGCTACGCAAAGCCGCAAGGGCCCGGACTCGGTCTCGCAGGAGGTGGTGCGGGGTGGCCCCCATTTGAAAGTCGCCCGTGAGCGCTTCACAGCTTCCACGGTTACGCGCCGCAAGACTATAGATGCAGCCTAATACCGGACCGCTCAGAGAAGCCTCCTTCGGGAGGCTTTTTTGTTGCAGCTAGGCCAATAGAACAAGCGTCCGGGTAGTCAGGCAGCCGCGGCCGTTTGTGCCATGGCTGCTTGCCATACAGGCGGCGTGCCGAGGCACTGGATAAGGTGGTCGGTGAAAGCCCTCAACTTGGCCGAAGGTTTGGGCTGTGGGCGCAGCAGATAGATCCCTCCAGGCGCTTGCGGGAGAAGGCCGTCCATGTGGATTTCTTCGAGCCGGCCGGCCCCAATATCATCACCAACTGCCCAGTCAGGCATCAAGGCGATACCGAGACCCTGTAGCACGGAGAGACGCCTGGCATCGCAGTCGTCGCATTCAAGTGCAAAGGTAAGGCCGGCCACGTCAGAGGGGCTTAGTATTTCTCGCCATCCCCGCATGCTTGAGCTGTGTCCTCGGTCAATCAGCCGATGGGTGCGCAGGTCTGCCGCATGAATTGGACGCCCTCGTTCTCGCAAATACTTCGGGGCGGCGCAAGTGATGTAGCGCTGCGAGGCTATGCGTTGCGCGATGAGCGAACTGTCAGCCTGCTGTCCCACTCGAATCACTAGGTCGAAGCGTTCCAGAACAGGGTCAACTACCCGCTCTGTCAACTCAATCTCTACCGTCAACTCCGGGTATCGCGAATAAAGCGAGCCTAGGTGGGGGATGACGTGTCGTCGCGTGAACGCAGGAAGGC
>NZ_BPUO01000016.1 GCF_022179805.1 Cupriavidus pauculus
GCGATCAGATCTTCGGGAATGGTCGGCAGCTCACGATCGGCGGCCTGGCTCGTCTTGGTTCTACGTGGCATGACATGCTCCTTGGCGACATGTTATGCCCTAAACACAAAATTTCTGACGGGCCCCTTGCGCCTCGGCCGCGCCTATCCGGTGTGGCCGCTCCTCGATTCCCAGGAAAAATAAAAGCTATGAAAATGCTCTCGATCACGAAGAGCCTGGTTGCCGCTACCGTGGCACTGGGCGTGGTGGCTGCCGGTAACGCATCGGCACAGGAACAGACCGTTCGTCTGGGTACCGTCAGCGGGCCCGATGCCGAAGTCTGGCAAGTGGTGCAGAAAGTGGCCAAGAAAAACGGCCTGAACGTGAAGATCGTGGAATTCAACGACTACGTGCAGCCGAATGCGGCACTCGATGCTGGCGACCTGGACGCCAACAGCTTCCAGCACCAGCCGTATCTGGATAGCCAGATCAAGCAGCGCGGCTACAAGATGGTCAGCGTGGGCTACACCTACATCTCGCCGCTGGGCATCTACTCGAAGTCGCTGAAGTCGCCGAAGGACCTGCCGCAAGGCGCCAAGGTGGCCGTGCCCAACGATCCGTCGAACGAAAACCGCGCGCTGCTGCTGCTGGCCGCGCAAGGCGTGATCAAGCTGAAACCGGGCGTAGGCACCAACGGTGTGAACGCCACGCCGCTCGACATCGCCGAGAACCCGAAGAAGCTCAAGTTCGTGGAACTCGACGCCGCCCAGCTGGCCCGTGCGCTGCCCGACGTGGCCGCCGCCGTGATCAACACGAACTATGCACTGGCCGCCGGCCTGCAGCCGACCGCGAATTCGATTGCGCTGGAAGACATCCACAGCCCGTACGCGAACGTCATCGTCGTGCGCACGCAGGACAAGGACAAGCCCTGGGTGAAGAAGCTCGTGGCTGCGTATCAGTCCGAGGAAGTGCGCCAGTTCATGAAGACGCAGTTCAAGGGCGCGATGGTGCCGTCGTTCTAAGCAACGTCGACACGCATTCTTGCAGCAAGCGAAACGGCAGCCTCAGGGCTGCCGTTTTTGCATCTATTCATATTCGAATTGGTTCGTTCGCATCGCGGTGGCACGACGCTAAGGTATGTCATCGCTACACGCCCCGGAGATTCATTGTGTCCACACCGCTCAAAGTCGTCGCCGTCAATGGCAGCGCCCATCAACCTTCGCGCACGCTGGTGCTGATCCAGGCGCTGCTGGCCGAGCTGGACCAGCGTCTGGTGCTGGATGCGCAGATCGTGGACCTGAGCGAGATTGCACGCCCGCTGGGCGCCGCCCTGACGCGCGACGAGCTGCCGGCCGACATCGAGGCGCAGATCGCAGCCATCGAATCGGCTGACCTCGTGATTGCCGCCGCACCGGTCTATCGCGGATCGTTCCCCGGACACTTCAAGCATCTGTTCGACCTCGTCGGCATGAACGCGCTGGTCGACAAGCCCGTGCTGCTGGCCGCCACAGGTGGCAGCGACCGCCACGCGCTGGTGCTGGAGCATCAGCTGCGACCGCTGTTCAGCTTCCTGCAGGCGCTGACGCTGCCGATCGGCGTGTATGCCGCGACGGCCGATTTCGATGGGTATCAGGTTGGCAACGGCGCGCTGGCCGAGCGCATCAAGCTGGTCGCGGATCGGGCCGCGCCGCTGTTCGGGGCGTCAGCAAGGCAGTTGCGACGCGTGGCTTGAGGGTTTGGTTTTTGGTTTTGATTTTCTGATTTTGATTTGCTCCCCTCTCCCGCAATGCGGGAGAGGGGTTGGGGGTGAGGGCAATGCGGCTCTGCTTGCCGACTGATCGCAATTTGAACCGCCAGGCCCTCACCCCCGCCCCTCTCCCACTTCGCGGGAGAGGGGAGCAAACAAGCGACGCGGGAGAGGGGAGCCAAAACAAGCGGTGCGGACTAACTCTTACCCCGCAATCACCGCCGGCAGCCGGTCATTCACCCAATCCCGCGTCTTCTCATACGCCGCAGCCAGGCGCAGCACGCTCAGATCATCGCGTGGCCGGCCGATCAGTTGCATGCCCATCGGCAAGCCATCCGCATTGAATCCCACCGGCACGCTGATCACAGGGCAGCCCGACAGCGTCCACGCCACCACCACTTCCATCCACCGGTGATAGGTGTCCATCTGCCGGCCCTTGATCGATTTCGGCCAGTGCTCGTTCACATCGAACGGAAACACCTGCGCCGTGGGCACGGCGATGTAGTCGAACTGCTCGAACATGCGCAGCAACGCCTGATACCAGGCACTGCGCTGCGTGCTGGCCGCGTACAGGTCCGACGCCTTGAGGTCGAGCGAACCCTCGATCTCCCAGATCGCCTCGGGCTTCAGTTGCGCGCGTGTCGACGGATTGGTGTAGAGCCCAAGCCGTGCATTGCCGGTCAGGAAGTGCCGGTGCGCAAGCCATGTCTGCCAGATCTTCTCCGGCGGATAGGGCGGCTGGATTGCGTCGACCTTCACACCGAAATCGGGGAAGAAACGCAGGGCCTGCTCGCACAGCGCCAGGATGCCGTCTTCCATCGGCAGATAACCGCCCCAGTCGCCCAGCCACGCCACGCGCTTGCTAGACAGGTCGGCATCGAGCACGCCGCCGACGTTCTGCGGCGTCAGCGTGCCCAGCACCGGATCTTCGGGCAGCGCCTGCGGCGTGCGGGGATCGGGGCCTGACTGCGTAGCCAGCAACAGCGCCAGATCCGCGACATTGCGGGCCATCGGGCCCTCACAGCCCAGTTGCGGCATGAACAGCTCGGGCGCCGGGCCGTACGGCACGCGTCCCGACGACGGACGGAATCCGTA
The DNA here is from genome assembly GCF_022179805.1 of Cupriavidus pauculus. Lineage (GTDB taxonomy): Bacteria > Pseudomonadota > Gammaproteobacteria > Burkholderiales > Burkholderiaceae > Cupriavidus > Cupriavidus pauculus_E. Next base: position 2,822 of record NZ_BPUO01000016.1, read on the forward strand.
CACATTGCAGAACGCCGCCGGATTGCGCAGCGATCCACCAAAGTCGCTGCCGTCGGCAACGGGCAGCATGCGCGTGGCCAGCGCCGCCGCCGCGCCGCCGCTGCTGCCGCCCGCCGATCGCGTGGGGTCGTACGGATTGCGCGTGGCGCCGTATACCGGGTTGAACGTGTGCGAACCCAGCCCGAACTCGGGCGTGTTGGTCTTGCCGATCAGGATTGCCCCGGCATTGCGCATGCGTTCGACGATGACCGAATCGCTGGCCGGCACGTTGTCCTTGAAGATCGGCGACCCATACGTCGTGCGAATGCCGCGCGTCATCGCCAGGTCCTTCGGCGCCTGCGGCATGCCGTGCATCCAGCCCTTTGACTCGCCCCGCGCCAATGCATCGTCGGCGGCCTGGGCCTCGCGAATCAACGCATCTTCGTCCTGCAGCGCCACGATGGCATTGCAGCCCGGATTCACGGCGGCAATGTGCGCCAGATAGGCCGCCATGACCTCGCGGCTCGACACCTGCTTCGTATGGATCGATTCGGAAAGCTGCCGCGCAGACAGCATGACGAGGGGGTGGGGGCGGTAGGTGGTGGCAGTCATGAACGTCTACCCTCAAAGCCTCTCGGCATGATGCCGGACATGGTCGGCCATGAATGTCGAGATGAAGTAGTACCCGTGGTCGTAGCCCGCGTGGCGGCGTAGCGTCAGCGGTTGTCCGGCTTTTTCGCAGGCGGCCTCGAAGGCTTCGGGGTGGAGCTGTTCGGCCAGGAATTTGTCGGACAGTCCCTGGTCCACCAGGATGCCGGCGGGGAATGGTGCCGATGCCTGCGCGGCCATCAGGGCGGTGGCGTCGTGCTGGGCCCAGCGGTTGCGGTCTTCGCCGAGGTAGCCGGTGAACGCCTTTACGCCCCACGGGCATTGCGACGGTGCAGCGATGGGCGCGAACGCCGAGACCGAGCGGAAGCGTTGCGGATACCGCTGTGCCAGCACCAGCGCGCCGTGGCCGCCCATCGAATGGCCGAAGATGCCGACGCGGGCGGCGTCGGCGGGCAGTTCGCTGGTGACCAGGTGGAACAGTTCGTCGGCCACGTAGCTTTCCATGCGCCAGTGCATGCGCCATGGTGCCTCGATGGCGTCGACATAGAACCCGGCACCCACGCCGAAGTCCCAGGCGTCAGCCTCGCCCGGCACGTGTGCGCCGCGCGGGCTGGTGTCGGGTGCCACCAGGATCAGGCCGTGCTCGGCGGCGTACTGCTGGGCGCCGGCCTTGATCATGAAGGTTTCCTCGGTGCAGGTCAGGCCGGCGAGGTAGAACAGCGTGGGCAGCGGTTTGGCGTTGGGAGCCAGCGCCTGCGGCGGCACGTAGGCCGAGAACCGCATCGGCAGCCCGATGGCCGCCGACTGGTGCTGGTAGAAGCGCTGCACGCCGCCGTGGCAGCCGTGTTCGGACAGCAGTTCCATGGGCCGGTGCCTCAGTACAGGACGACGGAGCGGATCGACTCGCCGCGCTTCATCAGGTCGAAGCCTTCGTTGATGCGATCCAGCGGCAGCGTGTGCGTGATCAGGTCGTCGATGTTGAGCTTGCCTTCCATGTACCAGTCGACGATCTTCGGCACGTCGGTACGGCCACGTGCGCCGCCGAAGGCCGAGCCCTTCCATTCGCGGCCGGTCACGAGCTGGAACGGACGCGTCGAGATCTCGGCGCCGGCTTCGGCCACGCCGATGATGATCGACTTGCCCCAGCCCTTGTGGCAGCACTCCAGCGCCTGGCGCATGACCTGCGTGTTGCCGATGCATTCGAACGAGTAGTCGGCGCCGCCATCGGTCAGTTGCACGATGTGGTCCACCACGTTCGGGACGTCCTTCGGGTTGATGAAATGCGTCATGCCGAACTTGCGCGCCATGGCTTCGCGGCCCGGGTTCAGGTCAACGCCGATGATCTTGTCGGCGCCCACCATCTTGGCGGCCTGGATCACGTTCAGGCCGATACCGCCCAGGCCAAACACCACCACGTTGGCACCGGCTTCCACCTTGGCCGTGAACAGCACGGCGCCTACGCCCGTGGTCACGCCGCAGCCGATGTAGCAGACCTTGTCGAACGGGGCGTCCGGGCGGATCTTGGCCAGCGCGATTTCCGGCACCACGATGTGGTTGGCGAACGTCGACGTGCCCATGTAGTGGAAGATCGGCTTGCCGTCGATCGAGAAACGCGACGTGCCGTCGGGCATCAGGCCCTTGCCCTGCGTCGAGCGGATGGCCTGGCACAGGTTGGTCTTGCGCGACAGGCAGAACTTGCACTGGCGGCATTCCGGCGTGTAGAGGGGGATCACGTGGTCGCCCGGCTTCAACGACGTCACGCCGGGGCCTACGTCGGTGACGATGCCCGCGCCTTCATGGCCCAGGATGGCCGGGAAGATGCCTTCGGGGTCGGCGCCGGACAGCGTGTAGTAGTCGGTGTGGCAGATGCCCGTGGCCTTGATTTCGACGAGCACTTCGCCGGCGCGAGGACCGTCGAGGTCCACCTCTTCAACGGTGAGCGGGGCACCGGCTTTCCAGGCGATGGCGGCTTTGGTTTTCATGAGGCAGGCTCCTGTGCGAATGAGGTAGGGCGGCATGCGGGCCGCCGACACGGCAAGCACTATACGGGCATCGGCGCGATGCGGCCAGACCGGCGCGCGATTATCGGCTGCCGCGCGCGCTGCCCGGCATCACGGCGTCGCGCGGCGGCTGCGCGGACAACTGTCCTTCATGCCGCCGGCCGAGCCACCAGCCAAGCCACGCCCAGGCGATGGCGAGCGCGGCGCCGGCCAGCGCCACAGTGGCCGGATGGCCCGACAGCGCATCGATGGCGGTCTTGACCCAGGCGCTCACCGCGTCGCCGGCACGATAGATCGCGGTATCGATGACGTTCTTGGCCTTGTACTTGGTCTCGGGGTCCACCACGGTGAATAGCATCTCGCGGCCCGGCCGCAGCAGCGCGTACTCGCCCACGCGCCGCACGATCATCGCGGCGGCCAGCACGCCGAACGTGGGCCACATCGCCAGCACCAGGAAGCCGACAGTCACCGCCAGCGGCACGGCGGTCAGCAGCGCGGCCACGCCGTAGCGCCTGGCCACGCGGCCCGAGAAGAAGATCTGCACCAGGATGGTCAGCCCCTGCACCGTGGCGTCCAGCGCGCTGAACACCTGGGTCTGCTGCGCGCGCGTGGGAAACGCTTCGGACACCAGCCGCGCCTGCTCGAAGTACAGGAAGGTGCTGGCCGTGGCCAGCAGGATCACGAACAGGCTGATACCCAGCAGATAGCGCGACCGCATGACCAGCACCAGCCCGGCCCACAGGCCGCCGCCCACGGGCTGCGCGGGATCTTGCCCGGCCGGCGATGGCCCATCGACCAGGCCGGCGCCCATCCGGCGCCGCCAGCGGAACAGGAAGCCCACACCGGGCAGCGTGGCGGCCAGCAGCGCGGCCGACAGCAGCATCAGGCCGGTCAGCCCGATGCCGCCCACCAGCCAGCCGCCCAGCACGGGGCCGGCCAGCCCGCCCGCGCTGGCCCCGGCCGCGATCAGCGCGAACAGCCGCCGTGCCTGCTCGGGCCGGAATACATCGGCCATCAGGCTCCACGCCACCGACACCACGAACAGGTTGAAGACCGACAGCCATACGTAGAACACGCGCGCCAGCCAGACGTTGTCGGGCACGGCCCGCGTGGCGAACGCGAAGGCCAGCAGGTTGGCGATGAAGAAACCGTAGACCCAGGGCACGAAGCGCCGGCGCGGCAACCATTTGCAGCACGCGCCGTAGAACGGGATGGCGGCCAGCATTACCACGAACGTGGCTGTGAACAGCCACTGCAGGTTCTTGACGCCGCCGGCGATGCCCATCGTCTCGCGCACGGGCCGCAGCATGAAGTAGCTGGCGAACAGGCAGAAGAAGAACAGGAACGCGGCCGCCACCGCCGGCATCTCGCCGGCGCGCACACCCAGCAGCCGGCCGGTGCGCGGCGGGTCGGGATTGGGCTCCGGCGTATGCATGGCGGCGGCGGGTCAGGCCAGGGCCGCCGCGATGCGTGCGCGCTCGCGTGTATCGGGCATGCGACCGAACGCGGCGCCCAGGTTGTCGGCCATGTTCTTCGGCTTGGATGTGGCGGGTATGGCGGCGGTGACGGCCGGATGGCTGACGATGAACTTCAGGAACAGCTGCGCCCACGACGTGCAGTCGACCTCGCCGGCCCAGTCGGGCACCGGCTTGCCGCGCACCGCCGAGAACAGCCGGCCGTCCTGGAACGGACGGTTGATCAGCACCGCCACACCGCGCTCCTCGCACAGTGGCAGCAGCACCTTCTCGGCATTGCGCTCGCCGAGCGAATAATTGACCTGCAGGAAGTCGAGCTTTTCGGCGCGCAGGATCTTGGCCAGTTCCTCGTGCGCGTCTTCACGGTAATGCGTGATGCCGACGTAGCGCGTCTTGCCCTGGTCCTTCCATTGGCGCACCAGCTTCAGGTTGTCGCGCCAGTCGATCAGGTTGTGCACCTGCAGCAAGTCCACGCTGTCCGAGTGCAATTCCATACGCGAGCGTGTGAACTGGGTCATCGCATTGGCAGCGCTGGTGGATATCTTGGTGGCCACGAAGGCCTTGCTGAGTGCGTTGGCGGACTGCAGCAGGTCGCCCGTCACGGCCTCGGCGGCGCCGTAGCTTGGCGCGGTGTCGATCACGGGATTGGGAATGCGCTGCAGCAGCATGGCCATGACCTCGGTCAGCGGCGCGCGCTCGGCGGAGTCGCGGCCGACGTTGAACGTGTCGGCGGTGCCCATGCCGATCACGGGCAACTGCTCCCTCGTGCCCGGGATCTTGCGGCGCATCGGGGCTTCCACGGTGGCGGCCTGGGCGGCGGCCAGCGCGGACCCGGCTGGCAGCGCGGCCAGCGTGGCGGATAGCCCAAGAAAGGTGCGGCGGTCGATCGGCATGGCGTCTCGTCCCTTGGCGGTGGTCCCAGCAGACGTTAGCGCGTGCGGCAGGCGAAGTAAACCACGGCGCGGGTCGGGCCCGATTGCAAAAAAGCGGCGCCCACTGAACAATCGGCCGACCTTTGTCCATCCACCAGCGGTCATCCACCCAGAAAGAGGACCGGATCGTGATATCGAGCTTGCCCGGCGTGCTGTTCGACGGCGTGACATACGGCAGTCTGTTGTTCCTGATCAGCATCGGCCTGTCGGTGACCATGGGCCTGATGAACTTCGTCAACCTAGCGCACGGTGCCTTCGCGATGCTGGGCGGCTACGTGGCCGTGGTGCTGATGAACCGGCTCGGCGTGCCGTTCCTGGCGGCGCTGCCGGTGGCATTCCTGGGTGCCGCGCTGGCCGGCTGGCTGCTGGAGCGCACGCTGTATCGGCGCCTCTACCGGGCCAGCCACCTGGACCAGGTACTGTTTTCGATCGGCCTGACCTTCATGGCCATGGCTGGGGCCACATGGTTCTTCGGGCCCGGACAGCAGCCGGTGGTGCTGCCCGATTTCCTGATCGGACAGGTCAGGGTGGCCGGGCTCGACGTGGGCGCCTACCGCCTGTTCCTGCTGGCCGTGGTGATCGTCATCACGCTGAAGCTGGGCTGGCTGGTGGCCCGCACGCGCTTTGGCGCGCAGATACGCGCGGCGGTGGACAACCAGCAGGCCGCCACCGGCCTGGGCATCGACGTGGGCCGCGTGTTCAGCCTGACGTTCGCGCTGGGCTCGGGGCTGGCAGGGCTGGGCGGCGGCCTGGGCATCGACGTGCTCGGGCTCGATCCCACGTTTCCGCTCAAGTACATGGTCTACTTTCTGCTGGTGGTGGCCGTGGGCGGGGCGGGCAGCATCCGCGGATCGCTGGTGGCCGCCATGGTGCTGGGCGTGGCCGACGTGGCCGGCAAGTACTACGTGCCCGCGATTGGCGCCTTTGTCATCTACGCGATGATGGTGCTGTTGCTGGTGGCGTTTCCGGCCGGTCTCTACGGGAGGCGCGCCGCATGATGCCGCATCAACTACCTGACGGCCGCTGGCACCCGGCCGAAATCGTGTTCTGGCTGCTGCCGGTGGCGCTGTTCTTCGCGTTGCCCGACTACCTGATCCTGGGCAGTCAGATCCTGATCGTGGGGCTGTTCGCGTTGTCGCTGGACCTGATCCTTGGCTACGCGGGCATCGTCTCGCTGGGCCATGCCGCCTTCTTCGGCTTGGGGGCGTACACGGCGGGCCTGCTGGGCGCGCACGGCTGGGGCGAGCCGCTGTCGGGGCTGGTCGCGGCGGCGGCCGTGGCCGCCTTTGCCGGCTGGCTCTGCAGCTTCCTGGTGGTGCGCGGCGGCGATCTCACGCGGCTGATGGTCACGCTGGGCATCGGGCTGATGCTGTTCGAGGCGGCCAACAAGGCGGCGTTCCTGACCGGTGGTGTCGACGGGTTGTCCGGCGTGACGATGCAGCCGTTGCTGGGCATGTTCGAGTTCGACCTGTATGGCAAGACCGCCTATGTCTACAGCCTGGTGGTGCTGTTCCTGATGTTCGTGCTGGTGCGGCGCATCGTGGCGTCGCCATTCGGCCTGTCGCTGCGCGGCCTGCGCGAAGGCGCGCGGCGCATGCCCGCGCTGGGCGCCGATGTGCCGCGCCGCCTGCGGACGGTGTTCACGGTGGCGGCGGCCATTGCCGGCGTGGCGGGTGGCCTGCTGGCGCAAACCACGCAGTTCGTGGGCATGGATGTGCTGGGCTTTCCGCGCTCGGCGGAATTGCTGGTCATGCTGGTGCTGGGCGGCACGGGGCGTCTCTACGGCGCGCTGATCGGCGCGGCGCTGTTCATGATCGCGCAGGACGTGCTGGCCGGCATCAACCCGGTTTACTGGCAGTTCTGGATAGGCCTGCTGCTGGTGCTGATGGTGCTGTTTGCGCGGGGCGGCGTGATGGGTGCGATCGGTGCCTGGGCCGCACGGCGGCGCGCGGCGGCGATCGAACGGAGGGCCGACGCATGACCGCCACGCTGCGTACCGAGGGGCTGTGCAAGTCTTGGGGCGCGTTTGCCGCCAATACCGATATCTCGCTGACGTTTGAACCGGGCGCGCGTCACGCGCTGATCGGGCCGAACGGCGCGGGCAAGACCACGCTGATCAACCTGCTGACAGGCGCCTTGCCGCCGTCGGCGGGGCGCATCTGGCTGGGCGAGCGCGATATCACCGCGCTGCCGCAGCATGCACGCGTGAAGCTGGGCATGACGCGCACGTTCCAGATCAATACGCTGTTTCCAGGGCTGACCGTGCTGGAGTCCGTGGTGCTGGCCGTGGCCGAGCGCACCGGCGCGTCGCGCATCTGGGCGCGCACCGTGGCGTCGCAGGCGGCGCTGGTGGACGAGGCCATGTCGGTACTGGCGCTGCTGCGGCTGGACCGCGACGCCGACGCCGAAACGCGGCATCTGCCCTACGGCAAGCAGCGCCTGCTGGAAATGGCGCTGGCACTGGCCACGCGACCGTCGATCCTGCTGCTGGATGAACCGGCAGCGGGCATTCCGGCCGGCGACAGTGCCGAGCTGTTCGCGGTGATCGCCAACCTGCCGCGCGATATCACCATCCTCTTCATCGAGCACGATATGGACCTGGTGTTCCGCTTTGCCGAGCGTATCTCGGTGCTGGTGGGCGGCAGCGTGCTGACCGAGGGCACGCCCGCCGAGATTGCCGCCGACCCGCGCGTGAAGGAGGTGTATCTGGGGGAGGCCACCCATGACTGAACTGCTGCGCGTGCAGGGCCTGAGCGCCGGGTACGGCGAAGCCGTGGTGCTGGACGGCGTGGATCTGTCACTGGATGCCGGCGACAGCCTGGCGCTGCTGGGCCGCAACGGTGTGGGCAAGACCACGCTGCTGGCCACGCTGATGGGCTTTACCCGCGTGCGCGCGGGACAGGTGGCCTGGCTGGGTGGCGACCTGCTGCGCATGCCGTCACATCGCCGTGCGCAGGCGGGCATTGGCTGGGTGCCGCAGGAGCGCTGGATCTTTCCGTCGCTGACCGTGGCCGAGCATCTGTCGGCCGTGGCCCGGCCCGGGCAGTGGGATGTGGCCAGGATCTACCGCACGTTCCCGAGGCTGGAGGAACGGCGCCGCAATCTTGGCAACCAGCTATCGGGCGGCGAGCAGCAGATGCTGGCGATTGCCCGCGCGCTGATGGTCAACCCGGCGCTGCTGCTGCTGGACGAGCCGATGGAGGGCCTGGCGCCGATCATCGTGCAGGAATTGCAGCGCGTGATTGCCAGCCTGATCGCCGAAAGCGGCATGGCCGTGATCGTGGTGGAGCAGCACGCGCGCCTTGCGCTGTCGATGACGCGCCAGGCGCTGGTGCTGGATCGGGGCCGCGTGGTACACCGCTCGGACAGCGCCAGCCTGCTGGCCGACCCGCCGCTGCTGGACCGCCTGATGACGGTGCGGCAGGGCGACGAGGTGGCCTAGGGATGGGGGCTGGGGTTTGAGGCTTGGGACTTGAGGCGCGCTACGGCTTCAGGCTGCTGTAGAAGGCCGCCAGGTTCTCGATGTCGGCATTGCTGAGCGGCTTGGCCATCATGCTCATCATCTCGTCCTTGCGCGCGCCGGTCTTGTAGTCCTTGAGCGCCTTGACCAGGTACTGCTCGACCTGGCCCGCCAGGTGGGGTGCCTCGGGCAGCTTCGACTTGCCGTCGAGGCCGTGGCAGGTCTGGCACTGCATTGCCTTGGCGCGGCCGGCCTGCACGTCGCCGGCCAGCGCCGGTGCGCTGGCCCAGGCCGCCGCCAACAACAGTGCAGTGCCACGGCGTACGCCCGTCATTTCGCGCCCGAGTACGAGATGCGGTAGATCGCGCCCGCGAAATCGTCCGAGACCAGCAGCGAACCGTCCTGCAACTGCTGCACGTCCACGGGGCGGCCCATGTATTCGCCGTTCGGCGTCAACCATCCTTCGGCGAAGATCTCGGACTCGCCCACGCTGCCGTCAGGCTTCACGGCGGTATAGACGATGCGCGCGCCAATCGGCTTGGTGCGGTTCCAGGAACCATGCTCGGCCGCGAACACGCCGCCCTGGTACTTGGCCGGGAACATCTTGCCGGTGTAGAACGACATGCCCAGGTCCGCTGCGTGAGCCGCGTATTCCACCACCGGGAAGACCACGTCCTTGGGCGGCTCCTGGTCCTTGTACTCGGTGGTGCGCACCTTGCCGCCGCCATACCACGGGAAGCCGAAGTTCTGGCCCGCCTTGGTGGCATGGTTCAGTTCGCCGGGTGGCTGGTCGTCGCCCATGCCGTCCACCTGGTTATCGGTGAACCACAGCGTCTTGTCGGCCGGGTTGAAATCGAGCCCCACCGAATTGCGCACACCCAGCGCGTAGTTCTCGCGGTTCTTGCCGTCCTGGCCGATCCGGATGATGCCGGCCAGGCCATTCTTGTTCAGCGCGGCCAGCTTGTCCTTGGGCGGTACGTTCCAGGGCTGCCCCAGCGCGATATAGAGCTTGCCGTCCGGGCCGACCCGGCATGCGCGGGCGCCATGGTTGAAGCTCTCGAATTCGACGGGAATCAGCTTGCCTTGTGGCACCACCACGGCGGCGGCCACGTCGGACCCGCCCTCGCCGAAGAACTGCGCGGCCGGGAAGGCCAGCACGCGGTTCTGCTCGGCCACGTAAAGGATGCCGTCCGGCGAGAAGCAGACCCCGTTCGGTACCTTGAAGGTGATGGCGCTGGCAAACTGCACCACGTCATCGGCCACCCGGCGCTTGGTCCGGTCGGTGACCTGCCAGACGCGGTTCTTGCGCGTGCCGACGAAGACCACGCCCGTCGACGGCTCCACGGCCATATGGCGGGCCTCGGGCACTACCGCGAACAACTCGATCTTGAAGCCCGGGGGCAGCTTGATGGCCTTCAGGTTCTCGCGCAGCGCGTCGGCTTTCTTGCCGTCCTGCTGGATCTTCTCGGCGGGCGCGGCACCGGTCTGCTTGAAGTTCTGGAGCTTCTGCAGGTTGTCGGTGGGGGCGGCGAACAGGGGGGGGGCGGCCACGAACAGCGACGCGGCCAGGGCAATGGCTGAGCTCTTCATCGTGATGTCTCCTGGTTCTTTTCGTGAAGCTGCTGGCGGCGCGCACACGCCGCCAGACAAGGTTAGGACAGCTTTTCCGCCAAGGGAATTACACAATCCTGACATCTCGATGAAAGATTTCGAAGCTACTTGCCCGAGTCCTTTACCCCGTCGAACTTGTCGAACTCGACGTTGTAGAGCTCGCCGCGCACCTTTTCCACCTTGCGGATGTAGACGGTCTGGATCACATCGCGCGTGGCCGGATCGATCGTGATCTGGCCGCGCGGGCTTTGCAGCTTCATGCCCTTCAGCGCCCCCACGAACTTGTCGCCGTCGGTGGCGCCGCCGGTCTTCTTGAGCGCCTCGTAGATGGCGGCCATGCCGTCATAGGCGGCCACGGCCATGAAGTTGGGGCGTCCGGCGCCCGGATTGGCCTCGGCAAACGCCTTCAGGAAGGCCTTGTTTTCCTTGGAATCGTGCGCTGCGGAATAATGGAACGACGTGATCACGCCGAGCGTGGCATCGCCCATGGCCGGCAGCACGTGGTCGTCGGTGAGGTCGCCGGTGGCGATCACGCGAATGCCGGCATCGGCCAGGCCGCGCTCGCGGAAGCCCTTCATGAAGGCCACGCCCTGCTCGCCGGCCGGCAGAAACAGAAACACCGCTTCTGGACGGGCATCTTTGATGCGCTGGATGAATGGCGCGAATTCGGGGTTGCGCAGCGGCACGCGGATCGATTCGACCACCTGGCCGCCGCCGCCCAGGAAGTTGGTCTTGAACGCGGTCTCGGCGTCGATGCCGGGCGCGTAGTCGGCCACCAGCGTCACCACCTTTTTGATCTGGTTGCGCACGGCCCACGTGGCCATGGGCGCGGAGATCTGCGGCAGCGTCATCGACACACGGGTGATGTAATTCGACTTCGTGGTGATGATCGACGACGCGGCATTGAAGATCACCATCGGCTTCTTCGCCTGTTCGGCAACCGGCGCCACGGCCAGCGCCTCGGGTGTCAGCCCGAAGCCGGCCAGGATGTCCACCTTGTCGCGCACCACCAGTTCCTGCGCCAATCGCTTGGCCACCTCGGGCACGGGGCCGGTGGTGTCCTTCACGATGATCTGGATCTTGCGGCCCGCCACGGTGTCGCCGTTCAGCTTCTGCCAGGCCTTGATGCCGCCTTCCATCTGCTTGCCATAGTCGGCGAAACTGCCCGAGAACGGCGCGATCAGGCCAATCTTGACCGGATCGGCAGCACTGGACAGCGGGGAATGCGTGAGGACGGCAAGGGCGCCGCACGCCATCATGGCGCGCCGCAGCGGACTGAACGTCATGGATTTCTCCCGAAAGTGCAGCATCGGACGGCTGCATCGATCAGGGAGTGTAGGAGGGGGAGGGGGTTTGTGCTAGTCCGGGTTTGTATGGTTCCCCGGGGGGGCCTCTTGTTTTCTCCCCTCTCCCGCATGGCGGGAGAGGGGCGGGGGAGAGGGTCGGCAGTCCAAATTGCGACTTGTCGGCAAGCAGAGCCTCAAGCCCTCTCCCCCAACCCCTCTCCCGCAAGCGGGAGAGGGGAGCAAACCATCAGCCAATCAAACCATCAAACCACCGTTGCCAGCGCCAGCGTAAACAGCAGCGCCACCACCGAGATGATCGTTTCCGCCACCGACCAGGTCTTGAAGGTCTGGGCGACGGTCATGTTGAAGTATTCCTTGACCAGCCAGAAGCCGCCGTCGTTCACGTGCGACAGGATCAGCGAGCCGGCGCCGGTGGTCAGCACCAGCAGTTCCGGGCGGGTGCCCGGTACGCTGGCCGCGATCGGGGCGACGATACCGGCTGCCGTGGTCATGGCCACCGTGGCCGAGCCCGTGGCGATGCGGATCATCACGGCAACGAGCCAGCCCAGCACCAGCACCGACACGTTGGCGTGCGTGGCCACGTCGACGATGGCCGTCGAGATGCCCGAGTCGCGCAGGATGCGGCCAAAGCCGCCGCCGGCACCCACCACCAGCGTGATGATGGCGGTCGGCGCCACACACTCGTTGGTCCACTTCAGGATCATCTCTCGGTTGAAGCCGCGCGACTTGCCGAACGTGTAGAAGCTGAACAGCGTGGCGATCAGCAGTGCCATCACCGAGTTGCCGATCAGCTTCAGGACGTCGTTGGCAAACGTCTTCGGCGTGGCGATCAGGTCGGCCCAGCTACCAATCAGCATCAGGAACACCGGCAGCAGGATGGTCAGCACCGTGATGCCGAAACCAGGCAGGTTGCCCTTTGCACTGTCGGATTCCTCGGTCAGTTGCTCGGCCAGCGGGTTCACGGCGGGCAGCTTCACGTGCTTGTCGATCAGCTTGGCGAACAGCGGGCCGGCGATGATCGCGGTGGGAATGCCGACGATCAGCGCGTACAGGATGGTGTGGCCCATGTCGGCGCCGTAGGCCTGCACGGCCAGCAGCGCGGCCGGGTGCGGCGGGATCAGGCCGTGCACCACGGACAGGCCGCAGACCATCGGAATGCCCACCAGGATCATCGACGTGTTCGTGCGCTTGGCCACGTTGAACGCGATCGGAATCAGCAGCACGAAGCCCACTTCGAAGAACACCGGCAGGCCCACGATGAACGCGATGACCACCATGGCCCAGTGCACGTTCTTCTCGCCGAAGAAGTTGATCAGCGTCAGCGCAATGCGCTCGGCGCCGCCCGATTCGGCCATCATCTTGCCCAGCATCGTGCCCAGCCCGATGACCAGTGCGATATGGCCCAGCGTGCCCCCGACACCGGCTTCGAACGACTTGACGATGTCGCCCATCGGCATGCCCACGGCAAAGCCCAGGGCCACCGAGACCACCACCAGCGTGATGAAGGGATTGAGTTTGAACTTGGCGATCAGAATCACCAGCGCGATCACGGCGATCAGCGCGTAAATCAAGAGCGTGGTTCCCGTAACGGCACCCATGTCTCGTCTCCTTTTGGCGGTTGCCACCCGACAGGGCGGTCCGCTTCCGCTATGTAAATGCCGCCTTGCCCAGGGTCACCGGTGCGAAAAGCGGCAGGTTGATGAAACTGTTGTGGGCATCGGCTGGCTCGCCGATGACGGCCCTTCAAGCCGTGGGCTTGCGGTAGGCGATGCAGTCCACCTCGACCTTGCAATCCACCACCATGCTCGACTGCACGCAGGCGCGCGCCGGCGGATTGGCGCCGAAGTATTCCTTGAAGATCTTGTTGAACGACGGGAAGTCGCGCGCATCGTCCAGCCAGACGCCGCAGCGCACCACGTGTTCAGGGCCATAGCCGGCTTCGGCCAGGATGGCCAGCACGTTGCGGATGGCCTGGTGGGTCTGCGTGACGATGTTGCCTTCGACTACTTCGCCGTCGACCATCGGCACCTGGCCCGATACGTACAACCAGCCATCGGCCTGTACGGCGCGTGCAAATGGCATGTGCGAGCCGCCCTGGCCCGTGCCGCCTTCGACACCGAATCGTTTGATATCCATGGGAACTCCTGTTTTTGCTGTGTTTTGCTGTGTTGGGTCTTGCGTGGGGCTGGACCGCGGTATCAGGCGGCGCGCGCCTGGCGCGGCAGGAAGCGGCCGGCGCGCACGCCGGTGGCCGCGCGGTGCTGCCAGGTCAGCTCGCCATTGACCCAGACCGCGGCGATGCCTTCGGCCGGCTGCATCGGGTCGGTGAAGCTGGCGGCGTCGCGGATCGTGGCCGGGTCGAACAGCACCAGGTCCGCCCAGTAGCCTTCGCGCACAAAGCCGCGATCGCCCAGGCCGAAGCGTTCGGCCGACAGGCCGGTCATCTTGTTGATGGCTACGGCCAGCGGAAACAGCTCGCGATCACGGGCGTAGTGGCCCAGCACACGCGGGAACGCGCCCCACAGACGTGGGTGGGGCAGCGGGTCGTTGGGCAGGCCATCCGAGCCGACCACCGTGGCCGGGTGGCACAGGATGCGGTCCACATCGGCATCTTCCATGCAGTGATAGACCGCGCCGGCCGGCTGCAGGCGGCGCGCGGCTTCCATCAGGTCCACCTGCCATTCGGCGGCGATATCGGCCAGCAGGCGGCCGCCCATGTCGGGATGGGCCTCGGACCACGTGACCTGGATGTCGAAATCGCTGGTCACCTGCTTGAGGTCCAGCGTCGACGAACTGGCGGTGTAGGGGTAGCAGTCGCAACCCACCGGCTGCCAGCGCTGCGCGGCCTCCAGCGATTGCAGTACTTCGCCGCTGCGGCCCCAGTTGGGCACGCCGGCGCATTTCAGGTGCGAGATCACCACGGGTACGCGCGCATGGCGGCCGATGCGGTAGGCCTCGTCCATGGCGTCGAGGATCTCGGCGAACTCGCTGCGCAGGTGCGTGGCGTAGAGCGCGCCGGCATCGGCCAGCGGTTCGGCCAGCGCCAGCACTTCATCGGTCGGCGCACTGAACGCGTTGGTGTAGGCCAGGCCCGTGGACAGGCCCAGCGCGCCATGCGCGAGCGCTTCTTCCAGTTGCGCGCGCATGGCCGCGATCTCGTCGGCCGTGGCGGCACGGTCGAAGCGGCTCATATGGTTGCTGCGCAGGGCCGTGTGGCCCACCAGCGCGGCCACGTTGACCGACGGCTGCGCGGCGTTCACCGCGTCGACGTAGGTCTTGAAATCGGGATAGCAGAACGCGTCGGCGCGGCCCAGCAGGTTCATCGGGTCGGGCGGATCGCCGGCCAGCGTCACGGGCGCGGCGCTGATGCCGCAGTTGCCCACCACCACGGTGGTCACGCCCTGCGAAATCTTGGGCGTCATGGCCGGGTCGCGGACCACGTTGGTGTCGTCGTGCGTGTGCACGTCGATGAAGCCCGGCGACAGCGCCAGACCGTGGCCTTCCACCACGTGCGATGCGGTATCGGGGTCGATCGAGCCGGCCGCGTCGATGCGGGTGATGCGGCCGTCGCGCATGCCGACGTCGGCCATGCGGGCGGCGGCACCGGAGCCGTCCAGCAGCATCACGCCGCGAATCAGGGTATCGAACAGGTGAGGCATGGTCAGTCTCCGAGCGGCTGGCGGCTGTCGGGCCCGTCGCTGTCATGGCTGACGCCACGATGGGCGTCGAGCACGTATTTCAGCCGGCGCAGCTTTTCCTTGCTTTGCTCCTGCTGGAGCATGGCGCATTGCGTGGCCAGCACGTCCATGACCAGCAGCATCGCGTAGCGCGAGGCCGATGGCTTGAAGATGAAATCGGTCTCCAGCGTCCGCACGGGCAGCAGCACATCGGCGCGTGCCGCCAGCGGCGATCCCAGCGCGGTCACGGCAACCAGCCGGGCGCCGTATTCACGCGCGGTATCGCAACTGGCCAGCATCTCCGGCACGTTGCCGCTGGCGGAAAAGGCCAGCACCACGTCATCGCGCGACAACGTGGCCGCCACCATCTTCTGCAGCAGCGCGTCGTGATAGGTCGCCACCGGCGCGCCCAGCCGTGCCAGGCGGTAGCGCGCCTCGTCGGCCATCAGCGTGGAGCCGCCGCCCATGCCGAAAGCGTAGACCATGCGTGCGCCCAGCAACAGGCGCGCCGCCTCGGCGATGCGTTCCGGATCGATCAGCTTGCGGTTGACTTCGAGCGTGGTGAGGACGTCGGCATGGATGCGCTCGGCCAGCGAGGCCGGCGAATCGGAATCGGTCGCGGCCGGTGCGGGCTGCAGGAAGCGCGTGCCGACGGCAGTGGCCTGCGCCAGTCGCAGCTTCAGGTCGCGCACGTCGCGGCAGCCGATGGCCTTGGCGAAGCGGGTCACGCTGGCTTCGCTGACGGCCGCCTTGCGCGCCAGTTCGTTGATGCTGGCCGCCGCCGCGCCGCCAAGATCCTCAAGAATCACCTGCGCCACCTTTTGCTCGGCCAGACGCAGCGACGGGCCGCGCTCGGCGATGCGGGTCAGGATGTCAAAGGGCGCGGTCATGGCAGGCGGCGTCGTGCTGTCCGGCCCTTGGGCTGACACAGCGTGTTACTTTCTAACAAGGATGAAATATCGTAGTTTCAAGGCTATGATTACGTCAATCGAATTTTTACAGGGTGATGTCGGCCATGCGTGAAATAAAGTACCAGACAGGAATCATCGATCCGCTGAACAAGGCGCTGGGTCGTCTGGAGGCGCCGCTGGCACCCGCCGAGGCCGGTCAGCCGGGCTGGCAACTGCTGCGCGAGGAACTGAGCCTGCCGGCGGCGGTGCTGTACGAAGATCGACTCGTGCACAACCTGCAGTGGATGCGCAATTTCATGGGCGAATACGGCGTGCAGCTGGCGCCACATGGCAAGACGACCATGGCGCCCAAGCTGTTTGCCCGGCAACTGGCCGAGGGCGCGTGGGGCATCACGCTGGCCACTGCGCAACAAACCGCGGCAGCGGCCGCGCATGGCGTGAAGCGGGTGCTGATGGCCAACCAGCTGGTGGGCCGCCGCAACATGGAGATCGTTGCCGATCTGCTGCGCGATCCGGGCTTCGAATTTTTCACGCTGGTGGATTCCGCCGCGCTGGTGGACCAGCTTGGCGCGTACTTCCGCGAGCGCGGCCAGACGCTGCAGGTGCTGCTGGAACTGGGCGTGACGGGCGGCCGCACCGGCGTGCGCGACGCCGCGCAGCAGGCCGATGTGCTGGACGCGTTGTCGCGCTGGCCCGACGCGTTGTCGCTGGCCGGCGTGGAGATCTATGAAGGCGTGCTGCAGGAAGAGGCCGATATCCGCCAGTTCCTGCGCCGCACCGTGGCCGTGACGCGCGAACTGGCCGCCGCCGGCCGCTTCGGGCGCAGTCCGGTGGTGATGTCGGGCGCGGGATCGGCCTGGTACGACGTGGTGGCCGAGGAATTCGCGCGCACCGATATCGGCGCACCGATCGATATCGTGCTGCGGCCCGGTTGCTACCTGACCCACGACGTGGGCATCTATCGCGCGGCGCAGGAGCGTATCCTGTCCAGCAATCCCGTGGCGCAGAAGATGCGCGAAGGGCTGCTGCCGGCGTTGCAGCTCTGGGCCTACGTGCAGTCGATTCCCGAGGCGCGCCGCGCCATCATCGGCCTGGGCAAGCGTGACGCGGCGTTCGACGCGGGCATGCCGATCCCGGCGCAGCTGTACCGGCCGGGCACGGAAGCCCCGGTGGCGGTGCCGGCCGGCTGGAAGGTGACCGGCATGATGGACCAGCATGCGTACCTGGAGATCGACGCTGGCGACGACGTGCGGGTCGGCGATATGATTGCCTTTGATATCTCGCATCCCTGCCTGACGTTCGACAAGTGGCGCCACATCCCCGTGCTGGACAGCCAGTTGCGCGTCATCGACATCGTGCAGACGTACTTCTGAGAGAGGCGCGCATTCATGAGTATCGATATCCTTGCCTACGGCGAGCCGCTGGTCGAATTCAACCAGCAGCCCGATGATTCCGCCCGCTACCTGCAGGGTTTTGGCGGCGACACTTCAAACTTTGCGATTGCGGCAGCGCGCCAAGGCGCGAGCACCGGCTACGTCAGCGCGGTGGGTGCCGACAGCTTTGGCGAGCGGCTGCTGGCGCTGTGGACGCACGAGCGCGTGGATACGCGCCATGTGAGCATCAATGCCGCGGCGCCCACCGGCGTGTACTTCGTCTCGCACGACAGCCACGGCCACCGCTTCGACTATCTGCGCGAAGGCTCGGCGGCCAGCCGGTATCACCACGAGCAACTGCCGCTGCAGGCCATCGCGCAGGCGCGTTACCTGCATCTGTCCGGCATCAGCCTGGCCATCAGCACATCGGCTTGCGATGCCGGGCTGGCGGCGATGGAGCATGCGCGCAAGGCCGGCGTGCAGGTGTCGCTCGACACCAACCTGCGGCTGCGGCTGTGGTCGCTGGCCCGGGCGCGCGGCATCATGCGCGAGGCATTCTCGCTGACCGACATCTGCCTGCCGAGCTGGGACGACATCACGGTGCTGACCGGGCTCGACGACCGCGACGCGATCGTGGACTACCTGCTGTCATGCGGCGTGAGCATCGTGGCGCTGAAGCTGGGCGAGGAGGGCAGCTATGTGGCCACGCCCGAATCGCGCGCGCTGGTGGAGCCGTATCCGGTGCGCCCGCTCGACGCCACCGGTGCGGGCGACTGCTTTGGCGGCAGTTTCATCGCACGGCTGGCCGCCGGTGCCAATCCGTTCGAGGCGGCGCGCTATGCCAACGTGGCGGCGGCGCTGTCCACCACCGGCTATGGCGCGGTGGCGCCGATTCCTACTGCCGAAACCGTCCTGGCCCGCCTGGAGCGAGGCGTTTCGGTGATTGCCTGAACCGTGTGGGACGCTGGGCGTCCCAACGGTCGAGACCACGAATTTTCAGAAGACTGACATGCAAATCCAACCTTCTCCGCTGATCGAACGCCTGACCAACGTGCCGGTGATTCCCGTGCTGGAATACCACTCGGTCGACGACGCGCTGCATATCAGTGAAGCGCTGGTGGCGGGCGGCCTGCCCATGCTGGAAATCACGCTGCGTACGCCGGTGGCCCTGCAGGCGATGGAAGCTGTAGCCAAGGCGCTGCCGGAGGCCGTGGTCGGTGCCGGCACGGTGCTGACAGTCGAGCAACTGCACGCGGTGCGCGATGTCGGCGCCCAGTTCGCCGTGTCGCCGGGGCTGACCCAGAAGCTGGCCGATGGCGCCCGCAATGCCGGCATTTCGCTGCTGCCGGGCGTGGCCACGGCCAGCGAGGCGATGTTCGCGCTCGAATGCGGGTTTTCGTTCCTGAAGTTCTTCCCGGCCGAGGCGGCGGGTGGCGTGCCGATGCTGAAGTCGCTGCATGGCCCGCTGTCGCAGCTGAAGTTCTGTCCCACGGGCGGTATTGATCTGGCCCGCGCAGCCAACTACCTGGCGCTGCCGAACGTGGTGTGCGTGGGCGGATCGTGGGTGGTGCCCAAGGATGCGGTGGCGGCCAAGGACTGGGGGCGCATCCGCAAGCTCGCCGAGGAAGCTGCGCAACTGCGTGGTCAACCGCGCAAGTAAGGGCAAGTAAGAGCGAGTAAGAATTACAATTTTCCGTCCGGATGACATCCCGGATGGAGAGTCACAAAAGCACAAAGGGCGCGATGGGCGCCCTTTGTGCTTTGTCTAGCCGCGATTGCGGAAGATCAGCTGGAGATTACTTGGATTTCTCGGCCGAGTTTTCCAGTTTCTGTCCGCCCTTCTGCACATCCTGGCCAAGACCGGACATCGTGTTGCAACCTGCGAGCAGCGAGGCAACCAGTACACACCAGATCCATCCTTTTTTCATCAGAGGCTCCTTTCAGGGACAGTAGGAAGTGGGCACATTTTATCGTCGCCCCAACCTCCGTCGATGCAGGATATGTGCCCATTTGTCAGTACGACAATGTCTGACAGGCAGCGTCCTAACCCTTCAGTAGAAGGCGGGCGCGCTGGGCAATCGCGGCGTGGGTTTGCAGCAGCCATGGCGCAGGGAAGGGCTGGGCTAGCAGGAAGCCCTGCATCGTGTCGCACTGCCAGCCGCGCACGACGTCGAGCTGGGCTTGTGTCTCGATGCCCTTGACGCAGACGCCCACACCTTGCCCCTTGGCCCATTTGCAAGCGTTGCGCAGGCTCGTCGCCATATCGGGCTTCTGGCTGGCATGGCCGAGATGGCGCGCATCGAGCGTGACCATGTCTGGCCGCACCAGCGCCAGGGCCTTCCGGCTGGCACCGGCGTCGGTGAAATCGGCCAGGGCGATATCCACGCCGCCGTCGCGCAGGCGCTGGGCCTTGTCGGTGGTTTCCATGGCATCGGGGACGATGTCGACGGGCACCTCGACGCAGATCTGTCCGGCGCCGACGTGATGGTGATCGATGGCGCGACGCAGCATGCAGATCGTGTCGTCCGCCTGCATCTGCGAACTGGTGGCCAGCAGCGTAAATTGCAGCGGCCCCAACGGTGCGGCTTCGCGCATCAGTTGCAGCAACTGGTGCAGGGTCCAGCCGCCGATGGCATTCATCAGCCCGAGCGCCTCGGCGACCGGCAGGAAGTCTTGCGGCGCCACGCGGCCCAGCACCGGATGCTGCCAGCGCAGCCGCACCGTGTAGGCGGTGATCGCGGCGGTGGCCATCGAGGCGCGGGGCTGCAACTGCAGGCTCAGTTCGCCACGCTCGATCGCACTGGGCAATGCCGCCAGCAACGTGGCCATGCGCGGCGTGGACGGCCGGCTGGCCGTGCCGATGCCTGCGCCGCCGCGCCGGTTCACCTGGAGCATTGCGTCGAACGCCTGCTGCAGCAGCCGTTCCGTGCCGGTATCGTGCAGGTCCACGGCGCTGCCGATGCTGCACGAAAGAAAGGCTTCGTAGCCGTCGACCTGGAATGGCCGATTGAGCGCGGCGGCAATGGCCTGGCTCAACGCATGGGCGTTTTCCGCGCCTTCGGGCAGCACGCAGGCCACGCCAAGATCCGCCGGCCCGAGCCATTGCATGGCCACCGGCATCGATGCCACTGTGGTGACGCGTGTCTTGACGTGGGCGCGCAACTGGTGCGCGCGCTGCGGGCCGATGCTGTCGCAGGTGTGGGCAAAGCGGTCGAGCCGCACCACCAGCACGGCCAGCAGCAGCGCGGCGCCGAAATGGGCGCGATGTTCTTCCAGCGCGGCCAGAAAGGACACCGGCTGGAGGGCGGTGGTTGGTGCGTCGGCAGGTGACCCACTGTCACCGACCCCTGGAGCTGGCGTGTCGTTGGTGTCAGGATCCATCGATTAACCGTGCTGGCAGCGATTTCATGTCTGCATTGGCCGCCCGCGATACCCGGACTGCATTCCCGTTCAAGCGTGATTCGGCGCGCTCTAGCTGGCGCGACTCGTTTTCAGTTGTTGCAGTGCGACTATGTAGTAGTACGTAGTTGTCAAGTCGCACAGGTCAGATCATACGGCAGCCACAGACAATTTCGTTAAACGACTATGTCGACGTGGCGCGGGCGTCGCTCGTGTTTGATTTCAAACAACGCTCTGTCTTGTCGCCACGATTGTCGTCTTGACCACCGGGCGCCAATGACGATAGGGCGGGTTGCAATGCTGGGTGCAATGCCGTGATTCACCAATGAAAAACGGGCGCCGTAGCGCCCGTCTTGCTGGGATTCAACCTGTTGCTCAACCCACTACTCAGCCCGTGGTGTCTGCCTCCGGGCCATCCTCCGGCGGCACGCGCGATGCCAGCACCTTGTCGATGCGCTTGCCGTCCATGTCGATGATCTCGAACTTCCAGTTTTCCCACCGCACCGTATCGGCGGTCTGCGGCAGCCGGCCCAGCAACAGCAGCAGCATGCCGGACAGCGTGTGGTAGCGCTCCTTGTCTTCCTCTGGTACGGCGCGCAGGCCCGTGCGGTCCTTGAGCTCGGGAATCGGAATCAGGCCGTCCAGCAGCCAGGAACCGTCGTCGCGCTGCACCGCCCACTCCTCGCCAGCCGTCTCGGTCTTGAACTCGCCGGTAATCGCCTCGATCAGGTCCTGCAGCGTCACCAGGCCCAGCACTTCGCCGTATTCATCGATGACAAAGGCGATCTGGCCGCCCGACGAGCGGAAGTTTTCCAGCAGTTCCATGCCGGTGACACTCTCCGGCACGAATACGGCGGCCTGCAGCACCGCCGTCAGGTCGGCTTTCTCGCCACGCAGGCGGCGGGCGAGCAACTGGCGTGCGCTGACCACGCCAAGGATGTCGTGCATGCCGCCACGCACCACCGGAAACCGCGAATGGTCGGATGCCTCGATGCGGCGCAGGTTCTCTTCCTCGGTCAGTTCGATGTCGAGGTATGCCACGTCACCGCGCGGCACCATCAGCGATGCCAGTTGGCGATCATCCAGCCGGAACACGTTGCGCACCATCGTGTGCTCGTGGTGCTCGATGACGCCCGCTTCCGAGCCTTCCACCAGCAGCGCGTGGATTTCTTCCTCGGTCACGGCCGGGCTGCGATTGGCGTCGACGCCCAGCAGGCGCAGCACCAGTCGCGTGGAGCCGGACAGCAGCTTGACGAACGGCGTGGAGGCAACGGCGAGAAACGAGATCGGACGCGCAGCCAGGCGGGCGATGGTCTCGGGCGCCATCTGGCCCAGCCGCTTGGGCACCAGCTCGCCGAGCACGATCGAGAAATAGGTCAGGCCTGCCACGACGATGGCCGTGGCCATGTAGCCGGCAGTGGTGGTGGAAATGCCAAAGCCTTGCAGCCAGGTGGCAAGGGGCGCGGCCAGCGTGGACTCGCCGACCACGCCGTTGAGCACGCCGATGGACGTGATGCCGATCTGCACGGTGGACAGGAAGCGGGTCGGGTCTTCGCCCAGCTTTACGGCCGCTATTGCGCCGCGGTCACCGGCCTCGATCTGGCGTTGCAGGCGGGCCTTGCGGGCGGTCACCAGCGCGATTTCCGACATGGCGAACAGACCGTTCAGCAAGATAAGCGCCAGCAGTATGGCTATTTCCATCAGGGTGCGCGCCCTGTGCGCGCGGGAATTGAAAAATCAGAGCATACCATCCGCATGTGACGTTGCATCGCCGTAGTGGCGTCAACGTCACCTAGATGCATGTGCACGAATCATGCCGTATGCGGCTTCACGTCGCGATCGATGGTGGCGCCGGCCTGTGCGCGGGCAATGCGCAAGGCGTAGTTGGCTTCCAGGCGGGTCCAGAACTCGGCCGTGGTGCCGAAGAAGCGGGCCAGCCGCAATGCGGTTTCCGGCGAAATGATGCGTTCGCGCCAGAGAATGCTCTCGATGCGCGTCACCGGCACCCGCAGCGCCACGGCCAGCGATCCCGCCGACAAGTCGTTGGGCGTCATGAATTCGTGCAGCAGCACGGCGACGGGCGCCACTGGCGCAAGGTCCACGCCGGTGGTCACGCTGCTGTAGTCCTCGCTTTCGAAGTCGTCTCGCTTGATGCTCATGCCACTACCTCCGGCGGGCAATGGGCAATCTCCACGTCCCAGGCTTCGCCATCGACGTAGCGGAAGCGCACGTACCAGTCGCCCCGGATCCGCACCCGCCATAGCGCGCGGCGGCGCCCCGGCGTCGGCTCGAAATTGTTGGTGGGCGCGGCCAGCAGGTCGGGCGCGGAGGATGCCGCGTCCAGCATGGTGAGCTTGCGCAGGGCGCAGGGCGCCGGGCTGGATGCCGGCGGGCAGCGTGTGGACGTAGTGGCCGCAAAACACGGCGGCGGTGGTCTTGTTGGCGATGGATCGGATCACGGTTTCAACTCCCTGATGGAACGAACAGGGCCATCGTAGGCAAGCATCGCGGCCAGTGGAATGCGACGATTCTGAAAGCTGGAGGGCGGGAGTCGGAATCGGCGTCATTACCTCCGAGGTAGTCGTATCGCCGCCGGCCCTGTGCTGTAATGCGCCACATGGAAACGCTGACCCCTGCCTCCGAAGCTGCCCTCGACTTCCCTGGACTGTTGCGCTACTGGCGCGGCAAGCGCGGCTACAGCCAACTGGCACTGTCGCTGGCCGCCGGTGTCTCGCAACGCCATATCAGCTTCCTGGAATCGGGCCGCGCGCGGCCCAGCCGCGAGATGGTGCTGGCGCTGGCGGAGCGGCTTGGCGTGCCGCTGCGGCAGCGCAACCGGCTGCTGCTGGCCAGCGGCTACGCGCCGGCCTACAGCGAGAACACGCTGGCGGCACCCGCGATGCAGATGGTGCGCCATGCGATCTCGCTGATCCTGGCCAAGCAGGAACCCTATCCGGCCGTGGTGCTCGACCGCTTCTGGCACCTGATCGAAGCCAACGACGCCTATTGCCTCATGCTGGATGCCCTGATGGGCAGCCGCCGGCCCGCCACGCTGGAAGGCGAGGGCGGCCGGATCAACCTGATGCTGGCCGTGTTCGATCCCAATGGCCTGTGGCCCCTGATCGAGAACGCGCGGCAGGTGGGGCGCTACCTGTTGCGCCGCGTGTGGCAGGAGCTGCAGGTACACGCCCACGACCAGACCGCGCGCGAGATCTTCAGCCGGATCGCGGCCTGGCATCCGGACATGGTGGGGCCGGGCGGCGTGCTGCTGGTGGAGGACGATCCCGCCGAGGGCTCGCCGCCGCCCGTGCTGCCCGTGGTCGTGCACGCCGGACGCTTTCGCGCCTCGCTGTTTTCCACGCTGACCACGCTGGGTAATCCGCAGGACGTCACGCTGCAGGAACTGCGCATCGAGTGCTTCTATCCGGCCGATGACGCCACGAAGCACCTGTTCGAGGCGATGGCGGCGGCGCCGACCACTCCCTCGAAATGGTAGTTCGGCCAAAAAAGAACAGTCGTGCTAACATCGCCGGGCCGTTGTGGACTTGATCCGCAACGGCATCGTTACGTCTTCAGGGCGGGGTGAAAGTCCCCACCGGCGGTATGTGGCAACTGTCCCCAGGACAGGGGCGCCACGAGCCCGCGAGCGCCCGCACTTGTGTGCGGGGTCAGCAGACCTGGTGAGAAGCCAGGGCCGACGGTCATAGTCCGGATGAAAGAAGATGGGCGGAATCCGCATGGCAACCCCATGCGCGAACGGCGCTTGCCGTCCGCGCTGGCGGAGCGTTGTGCCGGCTTGCGCTGATCGTTCCCCTGAAACGCCCATGAAAATTCATTGCACGGAGCGTTTCATCAATGCTGACTCTCAATCAAAGCCACACTTCCGACCTGGTTGCCGCCGATTGCGCCGTGACCGAAGCCGACCCGCGTCCGCTTGCCGAGCGCATCGCGCAGGCGCTCGACGCCATGCGCGAGGGCCGTCCCGTCGTGCTGCTCGACGATGACGATCGCGAGAACGAGGCCGACCTGATCCTGGCCGCTGAACGCCTGACCAACGCCAACATGGCCATGATGATCCGCGAATGCAGCGGCATCGTCTGCCTGTGCCTGACCGCCGACAAGGTGCGCCAGCTTGGGCTGCGTCCGATGGTCGAGAACAACCGCAGCCAGTACGGCACGGCGTTCACGGTGTCCATCGAGGCGCGTGAGGGCGTGACCACTGGCGTCAGCGCGGCCGACCGCATCACCACGATCCGTGCGGCGATTGCCGACGACGCGGGTACCGATGCCGTGGTCAGCCCAGGCCATGTGTTCCCGCTGGTGGCTGTCGATGGTGGCGTACTGCAGCGCCGGGGCCATACCGAGGGCTCGGTGGAACTGGCCCGCATGGCTGGCCTGGCGCCGGCGGCGGTGCTTTGCGAACTGATGAATCCCGATGGCACGATGGCGCGTCGCCCCGAGGCGCTGGCATTCGCCGGGATGTACCAGTTGCCCGTGCTGACCATCGCCGACCTGGTGGCCTGGCGCGAGCAGCAGGGCTGAAGGCGAGGGGTTGAAAACAACCTGATCCCGGGCAAGCCGCGCGCGAATATCGCGCAGAAATGACGTGCGCATTTGTCTTGTCAGGCAAATCCGCGCGTCATGGGGCTGTCGTCATGGGGTTGCGCTGTGCGAGAATGCGCGGGCTCTTCCCGTCCTTACGAGGGTCATTCCCGATGTTTTCCCCGAAGTTTTCCCGCTTTCTCGCACGCACGGCCCTGCTCGCCGGCGCGTGTTTCAGTGTCGCAGCGCATGCCGAATCGAATGGCACGCCGGCTTTCAACAACCCGGCTGCCAACGTCAGCGCCAACGTCGGCGCCAGCGTCCGCCCGGTTGCGGCGGGTGCCCTGTACCAGTGCCAGGGGCCCAACGGTGGCACCATCTTCCGTGCCTCGCCGCGCGAGGGCTGCACGCTTGTGACAACGCCTGATCCCTCCGCGCCAGACCCGCAACGCTGGTCGCCGCTGATGGGGATGAATGGCGTGATTTCCTATCTCGACCAGACTTCGATCCGCCGCCGTGGCCCGGAGGTAGGCGTGGCGCTGGTCCACAATGCGCCGGCGGGCGTGATCAAGACCACCAGCGGCGACACGATCCGCTCGTCGCTGAAGCGGATGGTGCTGAACTGCGCCACGTCGATGTACGCGGTGGTCGAGCAAACGCTTTACTCGAAGCGCTACGCGCGCGGCGAGTCGCTCTATACGATGCGCGGCCCGCAGGCCGGCATGCCCCAGCCCGTGAGTTCGGGGACCTTGCCGGGCGAACTGATGAACCGCCTCTGTCACTGAGCGTCGGTGTCCCGGCGCTTGCTCAAGATTCTCAGTCAGCCACGTGGCGCGCGCGCCAGGTGCCGTTCGACTGCTTGCAGAACCACCCCGACCACGCCTCCGTGGCGCTGCCACGCTTGAGGTCAGACTTCAGCCGGCGGCATTTCTGATCCTGGTCGGTCTTGGTAGCCACCGGGCTGATCGTACCGTCGATGGCCTGGCGGCGGCCATCGGCCGGGTAATGCCATTCCACCACCTGATTGTCTTCCGTGTCGTTCAGCGCCTTGGCTACCGATTGCTGGAGCGAGGCCGCTTCCTTCTTGGTCAGCGTGCCGATGATGCTGCCTGACAGATAAGTCTGAAAATAAGCGAACGCGGGTTGCGCGGTACCCAGGAGCAGGGCGCAGCCAAGGCTGGCGGCCAGGGCCAGACGGGTTTGGCGTCGAGCGTGCATGACGATTTCCTCGCGGCTGAAAACATCGGTTGAGTGACGTTGGCGATTGTAAGCGCGTCATGCGCACTGCGGTGCATCGCGATGCACAACAGCGCAGCAGCCTGCCTGATTCCGGGGCCGCGATCTGGCACCTGAAAGGTCTTCCATCGCTCGGCCATCGCATGGTCTATGCTCGACTTCAGCCTTGGAGCGCACGCGCGGAGCGGCTTTCCATCGACAGGTGAGACATTTTGTTGCAAACGTTGCGGCGCCGAAACGTGACTTTTAAGTCTCGAATTGTTAAGGTTTCGCATCGCATTGCAACAATCCCGACAAGCGTGTTTGACGTCTTGCATCGATGTGCCGGTGTCGTTACCTGATTGCCGTGCCCGTTGCGCCGCACGCTGGTCCGTCTTTTGCTGTAACCATTCGTTGAAGTACTCCGACGCCATCGGGCGCGACCGCATCGGTCCGCCGCCCGCGTTCCCGCCAACCCTGCCTACGGCTTTCATGTCCGCCTATCCAACGTCGTTCCGCCCGATCCAAAGCCCGACCGCCGCACCCACGCGACGCTTATCCGGCAGGATGTCAGGGCTGGGGCGCTGGATTGGTGGCGGCATGCTGGCCGTGCTGGCCCTGACCGCGCACGCGTTCGATTTCGAGACCGTGGCGGCGCGGGCACGCCAGTTGTCGGCATCGCCGTACAAGCCGCCCAAGGCGCAGGAACTGCCGCGCGAACTGAAAGAACTCTCCTACGACCGCTACCGCGAGATCGAGTACAAGCCCGAGCGCTTTGCCTGGCGCGGCGCGCGCCTGCCGTTCGAGATCTCGTTCTTCCATGAAGGCATGGTCTTTGACCAGCCGGTGCGGATCAACGAGGTGGTGAACAACAGCGTGCGCGAGTTCCGCTTCGACCCGGCCGCGTTCAACTACGGTTCGCACAAGGTAGACCCCGCCAAGCTCAAGCAACTTGGGTTTGCCGGCTTCCGGCTTTTGTATCCGCTAAGCCAGGGCAAGCGCAAGGACGAACTGGCTTCGTTCCTGGGCGCCAGCTATTTCCGCGCGCTGGGCAAGGACCAGTGGTACGGCCTTTCGGCACGCGGCCTGGCCGTGGATACCGCGCTGAACTCGGGCGAGGAATTCCCGCGCTTCACCGAATTCTGGATCGAGCGGCCGTCGGCCAATGACAAGCAACTGACGATCTATGCGCTGATGGATTCGCGCCGCATGAGCGGGGCCTATCGCTTCATCATCAAGCCCGGCAACGAGACGGTGATGGAGGTGAAGTCGCGCCTGTTCCTGCGTGAAAACGTGACCAAGCTTGGCTTGGCGCCGCTGACCAGCATGTACCTGTTCGGCGAGAACCAGCCGTCCGCCAGCGCCGATTTCCGCCCCGAGGTGCACGACTCCGACGGACTGTCGGTGCAGCTTGGCACCGGCGAATGGATCTGGCGCCCGCTGGTCAATCCCAAGCGCCTGCTGGTGACGTCGTTCGCCGCGAACAACCCGCAAGGCTATGGCCTGATGCAGCGCGACCGCAGCTTCGACAACTATCAGGAAATCGGCAGCTGGTACGAGCGGCGCCCGAGCGGATGGGTCGAGCCGAAGGGCAACTGGGGCTCGGGCCGCGTGGAGCTGGTGCAGATTCCCACGCCCGACGAGACCAACGACAACGTCGTGGCGTTCTGGGTGCCGGACAGCCCGCCCAAGCCGAAGCAGGCATTCGACTACGAATACCGCCTGAAATGGCAGAAGGACGGCGAGAACCTGCCGCCGCTGTCGTGGGTCACGCAGACCCGCCGCGGCCAGGGCCTGACGCGCAAGCCAGAAGACACCAGCTTCTCGCTGGTGGTGGATTTCGAAGGACCGGCGTTCAAGAAGCTGCCCGAGGAGGCGCGACTGGACCCGGTGGTATCGGCGGACGCCAACGGCGAACTGCTCAAGACAACAGTCCAGCGTAACGAGGCCACGGGTGGCTGGCGCATGACGATGTTCATGCGGCGCAAGGACGAGAACAAGCCGGTTGAGTTGCGCGGCTATCTTCGCAACGGCAATACAACCCTATCCGAGACATGGAGCTACATCCTACCTCCAGGCTGAAGCAGCGACCCGCGCAGGCCGCGGCGGCATGCGAGCGCTATGTCGATCGCCTGCCGGCCTCGCCCGAAATGCGTAGCGAGCTGCTGGCCGATACCCCGAAGTCGCTGATATCCAGCGTGCCGGCCGAGGGTATCGAAGTGCCATCGGCCATGATTGAATTGCAGACGCGCCTGGCTGGCCGCGACCCGAAGGACAAGGAAGCTTCCGATTTGAATTACGGTAGCGCCCCCGGTGGGGCAACTTACGCATCGGTGGGCCGTCGCTTTGCGATGGCCTATGGCAACCCGCAGGTCGATGGCGAGCCGCTGCTGCAGCGGCACGACGACGGCACCGTGCGCGTCAATACCGGGCCCGAGCCCGAGCGCGCGTCGATGGTGCCGCGCCAGTGGCCGCCGCACATCATCTGGGGCGGCATCCGCAATACCTGGCGCCGCCTGCTGGGCCGCCCGCAAGTGCCGGAAACCTGGGACACGCTGCACGACGGCCCCGACGCCGAGGGCAAATGGCACCCGGCCGGTTCGCATCGCCGCTGGGTGTTGCTGGCGCTGGTCATTGTGCAGACCATCACGGCCACCTACTTCATGTCGAACGTGCTGCCGTATCACGGCGCCGATCCGCTGGAAGTGGCCATCCTGTCGCTGTTCGCAATCCTGTTCGCCTGGGTGTCCGCCGGTTTCTGGACGGCGATGATGGGCTTCCTGGTACTGGCCAAGGGCGGCGACAAGCACCTGATCTCACGCACGGCGGCGCCCGATGCGCCCATCGACCCGTCTGCCCGCACGGCGATCATCATGCCGATCGCCAACGAGGATGTGACGCGGGTCTTTGCCGGCCTGCGTGCCACCTATGAATCGCTCGAACGTACCGGCGAGCTGCAGCACTTCGATTTTTTCGTGCTGTCGGACAGCGGTAATCCCGACCTGCGTACCGCCGAGCACGATGCCTGGATCGAACTCTGCCGCGCCGTCGGCGGGTTTGGCCGCATCTTCTATCGCTGGCGCCGGCATCGCGTGAAGCGCAAGACCGGCAACGTGGCGGATTTCTGCCGCCGCTGGGGCAGCAAGTACCGCTACATGATCGTGCTCGATGCCGACAGCGTGATGAGCGGCGACTGCCTGGCCACGCTGACGCGGCTGATGGAAGCCAATCCCGGCGCCGGCATCATCCAGACCGCACCGCTGGCCGTGGGCCGCGAGACGCTGTACGCCCGCGTGCAGCAGTTCTCGACGCGCGTCTACGGGCCGCTGTTCACCGCCGGCCTGCATTACTGGCAGCTTGGCGAATCGCATTACTGGGGCCACAACGCCATCATCCGGATCAAGCCGTTCATGGAGCATTGCGGCCTGGCGCCGCTGCCCGGCAAGGGGCCGCTGTCTGGCGAAATCCTGTCGCACGACTTCGTCGAGGCGGCCATGATGCGCCGGGCGGGGTGGGGCGTATGGATTGCGTACGACCTGCCGGGATCGTTCGAGGAACTGCCGCCGAACCTGCTGGACGAGGTGAAGCGAGACCGCCGCTGGTGCCAGGGCAACCTGATGAACTTCCGGCTGTGGATGAAGCAGGGCTTCCATGCGGTGCATCGCGCGGTATTCCTGACCGGCATCATGGCCTATGTGTCGGCACCGCTCTGGTTCCTGTTCCTGGTGCTGTCCACCGCCGCGCTGGCCAAGCATGCGCTGGTGCCACCCGAGTACTTCACCAAGCAATACCAGCTCTTCCCGACCTGGCCGGAATGGCATCCGGAGAAGGCGCTGGCGCTGTTCTCGGCTACGGCCACGCTGCTGTTCCTGCCCAAGCTGGCCAGCGTGATCCTGCTGCTCAAGGACGCGAAGCAGTACGGCGGTGTGGTGCGCCTGTTCCTGAGCATGGTGATCGAGATGATGCTGTCCGCGCTGCTGGCGCCGACGCGCATGCTGTTCCACACCAAGTTCGTGATCGCGGCCTACAGCGGCTGGGGCATTTCCTGGAAATCGCCTCCGCGCGAGGATGCCGAGACCACCTGGGGCGAGGCGTTCCGCCGCCACGGCTGGCACACGGTGCTGGGCCTGGGCTGGGGCGCGGGCGTGTACTGGCTGAGCCCGGGCTTTATCTGGTGGCTGCTGCCGATCGTCGGCTCGCTGGCGATGTCGATTCCGCTGTCGGTGATGCTGTCGCGGGTGTCGCTGGGCCGAGGCGCCCGCCGCGCGGGGCTGTTCATGATCCCCGAGGAAACCTTCGTGCCACGGGAAATCGTGGAGACGCAGCAGCACGTGGAAAGCGCCCAGGAAACGCCGCGCTTTGTCGACGCCGTGGTCGACCCGGTTACCAATGCGCTGATGTGCGCCACCGCCACGGCGCGCACGGTCCAGCCCGAACCGGCACGCATGCAGCACGCGTCGCTGGTGCAGCATGCGCTGACCCATGGTCCGGGCTCGCTGTCGCCGGCGCAGAAGCACGTGCTGCTGGGCGACCCGTTCGCGCTGTCGAAGCTGCATGAACTGGTCTGGGGTTCGCCGCTGGCCGATGCTGCCTGGAAGGAAACGCGGATTTTGATGCGCCGGGCGCCGAACGTACTGCCGCTGCGGCCACGTACGGCTTGAGGGTGGTGGTGGAATGAAAAACGGCAGGCCGAAGGGCCTGCCGTTTTTTTATTGCTACCTGCTTCCCTGATTTAGCTCCCCTCTCCCGCAAGGCGGGAGAGGGGCAGGGGGTGAGGGCCGGGCGGTCCAAATTGCGACTGATCGGCAAGCAGAGCCTCATGCCCTCACCCCCAACCCCTCTCCCGCAACGCGGGAGAGGGGAGCCAACCAGGTGGGGAGAGGGGAGGCAACCCTCAGTGTTTCAAACGCCTCCGCTCACCGCAACGCCGACACACAAATCGGCGCATTGATATAAACATCCCCAACCCGGCGTTCACCGCGGTCGTTGCGGGTCATGTAGCGGAACATCATGCTGACGCCGATCTTGGTCAGGATTTCCACGTCGCGGTTGGCGCAGATATTGCGCTGGAGCGGCGCGGCATAATTCACCTCGAAACTGGCCAGGTCCAGCATCGGCCCACGGAAATTGGTCAGTTCGAGCTGGAAGAGTACGTGTTTGCCCGGGATCGACTGGCAGCGGCGCAGCCGGGTCTCGCCGTCGATCTCGATGGGCAGGGCGTCGTTGAGCTGGCGGCAGGCGCGTGCCAGCACGCTGTCCGGGCGGTTGGTGCTGCGCAGCAGTTCAGGAACGCCGGCCGCGCCGGTGTTCTGTCCGGTCGCCGCACCTTTGAGCATGCGTGACAAGGCTTCGGCTTCGTCGATCACCACGGGCGTGGGCGACGATGCCGGCGCCACGGCAGATGGCTTGCCTGGCGCTGCCGATGCAGGCAACGACGGCAAGGCAGCCATCGCAACCAGGCTCAGCGAAACAATAAACGTCGTATGTCGTATGGTCATGCAGGATAACGTTGCCGGGGACGGTTCCCGTGGTCCGTCTTCCGCGATGCGTCTGACTGCGTGGTCTGGGCATTCATCAGTCCCGACAGGCACGCATTGTACCCTTCACCTTGGTGCACGTGAAAGCGGCGCCACCCGTGATGCCGCACCCGTAGCCGGTTTGCGGCGGATTTTCCACGGTACTTCTGGTGACTTGACGCCTGCGCCGCCAAGCGCTTAGGCGCTATGCAACAATTGCGTCTTGCCCTACCGGAACCTTTTCATGACGTCCTCCGCAAGCACGCACTCCAACGCGCGCTTTCCGCTCTGGCTGCTGATCTGCGCGTCCCTGACCGCCATTGCGCCCCTTTCCATCGACATGTACCTGCCCAGCTTTCCGGCGCTGGCGGCCGACCTGCATACCGATATCGGGCGGGTACAGCTGACGCTGGGCACGTTCCTGGTGGGTCTGGCCATCGGGCAGGCGTTCTATGGCCCGATCAGCGACCGGTTCGGGCGAAAGGCGCCGCTCTATGCGGGTCTGACGATCTATGGCGTGGCCGCCGCCGGCTGCGCGCTGGCGTCGAGCGTGGAATCGCTGATGGCCTGGCGGTTCCTGCAGGCGCTGGGCGGGTGTAC
Source organism: Cupriavidus pauculus (assembly GCF_022179805.1). Classification (GTDB taxonomy): domain Bacteria; phylum Pseudomonadota; class Gammaproteobacteria; order Burkholderiales; family Burkholderiaceae; genus Cupriavidus; species Cupriavidus pauculus_E. The sequence continues at coordinate 35,428 of NZ_BPUO01000016.1, forward strand.
GGGGCTGGTGGTGTCGCGCGCGGTCATCCGCGACCGGCTGGAAGCCCGCGAGTCGGCCCGGGCGTTCTCGTCGCTGATGCTGGTAATGGGGCTGGCGCCGATCCTGGCGCCGCTGATCGGCGGCGCCGTGCTGGCGGCCACCGGCTGGCGCGCGATCTTCTGGATCCATAGCGTGGCCGCCGTGCTGCTGCTCTGGCTGGTGCACGCCCGCATGGAAGAATCGCTCGACCCGGCGCGCCGCCGCACGCTGCATCCGGCAACGGTGCTGGGCGGTTACTGGGAATTGCTGCGCGATCGGGAATTCCTGGGCTACTCGCTGTCCGCGGGCTGCGTGCAGGGCGGCATGTTCGCCTACATCGCCGGGTCGCCGTTTGTGCTGATCGAACTGCATGGCATCGATCCCTCCCACTACGGCTTTGTTTTCGGGGCCAATGCATTCGGCCTGATCGCCATGGCGCAGGTCAACGCAAAGCTGGTGCGGGCGCGCGCACTGGACGACGTACTGCGCACCGCGCTGTTCGCGCCATGCCTGGCGGGCCTGACGCTGGCCGCAACCGCGCTGCTGGGCGTGGCCACGCTGCCGGTACTGCTGTGCTGCTTCTTCGTGTTCCTGGCCGGGCTGGGCTGCATCACCCCCAACGCTTCGGCGCTGGCGCTGGCGCATCAAAGCCACCGTGCCGGCACCGCATCGGCGCTGATGGGCACGCTGCAATTCGGTTTCGGCACGCTGGCTGGCGCCGCAGTCAGCGTCTGGCACGACGGTACGGCGCTGCCGCTGGCCGTGGTCATGGCGATCTGCGGCAGCGGCGCGGTGCTGCTGCGCCTGTACGGCCGGGCCGGCATGCGCCAGCCCGGGTAAATCCCGGGTCAGGCCGCCTGGTTGGCGGGCTGGGTCAGCGGCATTGCCGGCGGGTTCTGCATGACCACCAGCTGCGCCGGCATGGGCGCGGCAAATCCGGCCGCGCCAAAGCTGTCGCGGATCGTGCGGTTGGTGTCGAAGTAGACCTGCCAGTAGTTGTCGTTATGGCAGTACGGACGCACCGCCAGCACTGGCCCCACCAGCGTGAATTCCAGGATCTCGACGTCCACCGGCGGATCGGTCAGCACGTTTGGGATTGCCGCCACCTTTTCCTTGAGCAGTGCGATGGCTGCCGCCGCGTCGGTGGTGCCGGCCAGTTGCGCCTTCAGTTCGACGCGCCGGAACGGGTTGGCCGTGAAGTTCTGGATGGTGTCGCTGAAGATCTTGTTGTTGCCGATCGTGGTCAGCACGTTGTCCGGTGTGTCGAGCGAGGTGGCAAACAGGCCGATTTCGCGCACCGTGCCGGTCACGCCGCCGATGGTCACGAAGTCGCCCACCTTGAACGGCCGCAGCACCACCAGGAAGGCCCCGGCGGCAAAGTTCGCCATCAGCCCGGACCACGCCATGCCGATGGCCACGCCGGCGGCGGCGATCAGCGCGGCGAACGTGGTGGTCTGGATGCCGAAGTAGCCAAGGATGCCGATCACCAGCACGACGTTCAGCGTCACGGTGACGATCGATCCGACGTAGCGCAGCAGCGTGGGGTCCACGCTCTGTTTCGCGAGCGAACCCTGCACCAGCCGCACGACGAAATGGATCAGCCAGCGGCCGACGACCCAGAATGCCAGCGCGGCCAGGATCTTGATGCCGAAGACGGTGGCGTAGCCGTAGATGACGTCGCGGATGCTTTGCAGCGAGGTGGTATCCATGAACATGCTCCTGTGATTGACGGGCAGGAAAAATCAAGGCAGCCAAAACGGCTGTCGATAATGTCAGGACCACAAGGCACGCCTGTGTCGGCGTTTCAGAGAAGCGGCAAGGGCATTATTGGGCGCGCGCCCGTGAAAGTTCAAGACAATCTTTTGGAGGCGCCAAGTAAAAACGGCCGGGCAATATGCCGGCCGTTTTTCACACAATTTGCAGGGCGATTTTTCTGGAATCGTCTTGCGAATCCGGGACTTACCAGTTCGTTTCGCGCTCCGGCGTGGCCGAGATGCGGTGCAGCGTCAGGTCGGCACCGTTGAACTCCTCTTCCGGGTCCAGCCGGATTCCCACGAGCTTCTTCAGCGCACCGTAGACCACGGTGCCGCCGATCAGGGCAACCACGATGCCCAGCAGCGTGCCGGCCACCTGCGACACCAGCGACACGCCGCCCATGCCGCCCAGCAAACGAGTGCCGAAGATGCCCGCGGCAATCCCGCCCCAAGCACCGCAGAGCCCGTGCAGCGGCCAGACGCCGAGCACATCGTCGATATGCCATTTGTTCTGGGCCAGCGTAAACAGATGGACGAACAGCACGCCCGCCACGGCGCCGGTCACCAGCGCGCCCAGCGGATGCATGATGTCGGACCCCGCGCAAACCGCCACCAGTCCGGCCAGCGGGCCGTTATAGGAAAAGCCCGGGTCGTTGCGGCCGGCCGCCCAGGCGGCCAGCGTGCCGCCGACCATGGCCATCAGCGAGTTGATGGCCACCAGGCCGCTGATCTTGTCGATGGTCTGCGCGCTCATCACGTTGAAGCCGAACCAGCCCACGGCCAGCACCCAGGCGCCCAGCGCCAGGAACGGGATGTTCGACGGCGGGTGGGCGCTGATGCGGCCGTCCTTCTGGTAGCGGCCGCGGCGCGCGCCCAGCAGCAGCACGGCGGGCAGGGCGATCCAGCCGCCCACCGCATGCACCACCACGGAACCCGCGAAGTCATGGAACGGCGCGCCGGTCACCGACGCCAGCCAGTCCTGCACGCCCAAACGGTTGTTCCAGACGATGCCTTCGAAAAACGGGTAGACGAAACCCACCAGGATGAAAGTGGCTACCAGTTGCGGATTGAATCGGGAGCGTTCGGCAATACCACCCGAGATAATCGCCGGAATGGCGGCGGCAAACGTAGCCAGGAAGAAGAACTTGACCAGTTCGTGGCCGTTCTTTTCGGCCAGCGTCTCGGCGCCGGAAAAGAACTGCACGCCGTAGGCAATCGTATAACCGATGAAGAAGTAGGCCAGCGTCGACACCGCGAAATCGACCAGGATCTTTACCAGCGCGTTGACCTGGTTCTTCTTGCGGACCGTGCCAAGTTCCAGGAATGCGAAGCCGGCATGCATTGCCAGCACCATGATTGCACCCAGCAGGATGAACAGCGCATCCGTGCCTGTCTTCAGGTTGTCCATCGTTACCTCATGCTCAAAATGGGAGCACGAGCAAGCAATTTGCGTTCCAGTTTTGGCTGCAAAACGGGGAATGCCGCGCAAATACAGTGCGCATCGCACCGATATTGGCTTGGGTGACGATTGCGTGCCGAGCGCCCGTTTTGGTCGATGCGCAAACATGGGGCATCGCTGCGCTAAAATGACGCATGCTGCAGGGCAAAATGGCACCGTATCAGTGCGTCATCGGTTTTCGCACCGTAAATGCGCATCGTGCGAATGCGCTGCGGTAGCGAAAGCCGGACAAGGAAATTGCGCGATTAGTGATCAAAACGGCAACAATCTGCCGGTTTTATAAAGTGCGCCGTCCGATACGTCATGCGGTTGAAAAGTGACGCGCCAATTCAAAAAACAGAGGGGTAAAAACCCCGCTAAGTCTTGCCAGAGAACGATTTCCGGCGGTTTTCGTTGCATCGGTGCCACTGGGGATTGCCCAAGCCGCAAAGGGCAGATTAGACTGCGCCGATCGGACTTTTGCCAAGTGGCAAAAGTCCGGTGACGACGACCAAACAAGGGAAATCAGCCATGAATAAAGGTGAACTGGTATCGGCCATCGCCGCGGAAGCAGAACTCAGCAACGCCGCCGCCGAGCGCGCGCTGAACGCTGCGCTGGACAGTATCAAGAAGGCAGTGGCCAAGGGTGACTCCGTCACGCTGGTGGGTTTTGGCAGCTTCAGCTCGGGCAAGCGTGCTGCCCGTACCGGTCGCAATCCGCGTACCGGCGAAACGATCAAGATCCCGGCCGCGAAGACGGTGAAGTTCTCCGCCGGTCAGGGTTTCAAGGACGCCGTGAACAAGAAGAAGTAAGCGCATCGCGTCTCAGCATGTTTAGAAAGCGGCCTGCGGGGCCGCTTTTCTATTTGGGCGGGCCAGTTATGCAGGCCGTTTTGCCCACCGCGACAGAAATCGCCGCATCCGGTATGCCGCTGCACGGCGCAGCGGGTTAAACTGCCCGCGCCTCAGGCTCGATTTCTGGATTTTCTGCGATGAACGATCTGTCCCACCAGCTTTCCATGACCGTGCTGATGACGCCGGACATGGCCAATTTTTCTGGCAACGTCCACGGCGGCACCATCCTCAAGTACCTGGACATGGTGGCCTATGCGTGCGCGAGCCGTTATGCCGGCCGCTATGTCGTGACGCTGTCGGTCGACCAGGTGGTGTTCCGCCAGCCGATCCACGTGGGGGAACTGGTGACGTTCCTGGCCGCCGTAAATTTCACGGGCCGCAGCTCGATGGAAATCGGCATCAAGGTGGTGACCGAGAACATCCGCAGCAAGGTCGTGCGTCATACCAACAGCTGCTATTTCACGATGGTGGCCGTGGACGACAACGGCTCGCCGGCCGAAGTGCCGCCGCTGCAGCCGCGCGACGAGGTGGAGCGCCAGCGCTTCGAGGCGGCCAAGCAACGCCGTGCGCTGCGCCAGGAAATGGAGCGCCGCCACGACGAGATCAAAGGGGCAACCACCGAATGACGGCCCGGCTGTTGCGCATCGCCTCGGCCTGCGGGCTGGCCACGCTGGCCGCCGTCGCCCATGCCGAGGAAATCGGTAGCGTTTCCACCAACTTCCGTGTCACCGGATCCGACAAGGTCGTGATCGAGGCTTACGACGACCCGCAGGTGCAAGGCGTGACCTGCTACGTGTCGCGTGCCCGCACCGGTGGCATCAAGGGGTCGCTCGGCATGGCCGAAGACCCGCCCGAGGCATCGATTGCCTGCCGCCAGGTGGGCACGATCGCGTTCAAGGGCCCGGTCAAGCAGCAGGAAGACGTGTTCTCGGAGCGGATGTCGGTGCTGTTCAAGACGCTGCACGTGGTGCGCGCCGTGGACCGCAAGCGGAATACGCTGGTGTATCTGACTTATTCGGATCGCATCGTCAGTGGGAGTCCGCAGAACGCGGTGACGGCGGTGCCGGTGCCGGCGGAGACGGTGATTCCGGTGAAGTAAGACCGATCCCTGTTGGTTTGCTCCCCTCTCCCGCAAGCGGGAGAGGGGAGCCAAACAGCCAAACACCGGCTGCGGCTACGCCTCGAACAACTTCCGCAAATTCGACTTCAATATCTTCCCGTTCGGGTTGCGCGGCAGCATGTCGTCGCGGACGATGATCCGTACCGGCACCTTGAACGCCGCCAGTTGCTGGCGCACGAAGTCCTGCAGTTCTGCCTCGGTCGCATGCGCGCCGGGCTTCAGGCTCACCACGGCGCCGGGTTCCTCGCCCAGCGTGCGATGCGCGATGCCGACCACCGCCGCATCCATGATGGCCGGATGGGCATACAGCGCGCTTTCCACCTCGATGCAGTAGATGTTCTCGCCGCCGCGAATCAGCATGTCCTTCATGCGGTCGACGATGTAGAGAAAGCCTTCGTCGTCCAGGCGCGCCACGTCGCCGGTATGCAGCCAGCCGTCAACAAACGTCTTGGCCGTGGCCTCGGGCTTGTTCCAGTAGCTGTGCACGACGTTGGCCCCGCGCACCATCAACTCGCCCACCTCGCCCACGGGTAGCGCCTTGCCAAAGCCATCGTCGATCTTCATCTCGCCGATCGGCAGGGTGGGGCCGCTGGCGTCGGGCCGGTGGATGTACTCGTCGGCGCTATGGCTTGTGAACGTGGCCGACGTCTCCGTCATGCCCCAGCCGATGCCGGGCGCGGCCTGCGGAAATGCCTCCTTGATGCGCCGGACCAGCTCGGGTGATGCCGGCGCGCCGCCATAGTGGATGTTTTCCAGCGACGACAGGTCGAAATCGTCACGACGAGGATGCTCGATGATCTGCCATGCGATGGTGGGCACGCCGCCCGCCGACGTGCAGCGCTCGCGCTCGATCAGTTCCATCGCGCGCAGCGTGTCCCAGCGATACATCAGCACCAGCTTGCCGCCGCTGGCCAGTGCGCCGTTCAGCACGGACATGCAGCCGGTGACGTGGAAGAACGGCACGGCCAGCAATGCAGCCTTTTGTGGCGCGGCGGGGTCCGGTTCCGGCACCGGTTCGCCACGGCGCAGCAGGTTGCGCAGCGGGCTGAACTGCGCGCAGACCGCCACCGAGCAGGCATTGCGATGGGTGCCCACGGCGCCCTTCGGCTTGCCCGTGGTGCCCGACGTGTAGAAGATCGTGGCGTCGTCTTCCGGGTCCAGCGGCACCAGCGGCAGCGATTGCGACGGTAGCGTCGGCCATGCATCGGATTCGCCGATTACGCCGGCCAGCGGCACGACACGCGGATCGTCGAACGCGGCATCGGCCGGCGCGCGCGACACGTAGATGCGTTCCAGCGCCGGGCAATTGGGCAGGTGCTCCAGGATGCGGTCGAGCCGCTCGTGGTCGACGATGGCGATGCGGCTGCCTGAATCGGTCAGGCCATATTCGAGTTCGGGTCCGGTCCACCACGCGTTGAGCGGCGTGACGATGGCCCCGGTCAGCAGGCCCGCGTAGAGCGCCACCGGCCATTCAGGCAGGTTGCGCATGGCAATCGCCACACGGTCGCCCTTGCGGATGCCGTCGCGTACCAGTTGATGGGCCAGCGTGGTGGCGGCCTGCGCGAACGCGCGATAGCTGACGCGTTCCTCCTCGTAGACCACGAAGGTCTTGTCGCCCCAGGCTGCGGCCACCAGGAACAGGTCGCGCAACGTGGGCGGCGCGTTTTTCCAGACCGTGGTGGGGATGCCCCGGATCACGCGCGTCTCGGTTTCGAACGGCGCGCCGGGCGCGGTCAGCCGGGCATGCGCCTCGGCAATCGACATGACCGGCCACTGCGGGCCGGCCTGCGAAGTTTGCTGCGGATGCTGCGACATGCGTTGCCTCCCGCGCAAGTTGGAAAGATCAGATCGTTACGCCACCATCCACCACCATGGCCTGGCCGGTCATGAACGTGCTGGCGGCCGATGCCAGGAAGCACGCCGCGCCCGCGATCTCCACTGGTTCGCCGATACGGCGCAGCGGGGCGTTTTCGGTGGACTGCTTGTAGCGCACGGGGTCGTCCCAGAGCGCCTTGGCGAAGTCGGTCTTGATCAGGCCCGGGGCGATGCAGTTCACCCGCACGTTATGCGGCCCGAACTCCACGGCCAGGTTGCGCGCGAGCTGGAAGTCGGCTGCCTTGGATACGTTATAGACGCCGATGGTGGGCGACCCGCGCAGGCCGCCAATCGACGACACGATGATGATGGAGCCTTCCTTTCGCTCGATCATCTGCGGCGCCACCATCTGGATCAGCCAGTGGTTGGAGATCACGTTGTTGTCCAGCACCTTGCGGAACTGGTCGTCGGTCACGCCGCTCATCGGGCCGTAGTAGGGGTTGGAGGCGGCGTTGCAGACCAGGATGTCGACCTTGCCGAACGTGCGGTTGGCTTCGTCCACCAGGTGCTGCAGGGCTTCCTTCGACGAGATATTGGCGGCCACGGCCAGCGCGGTGCCGGCGCCGTGCTGCGCGTTGATGGCGTCGGCCACTTCCTGGCAAGCCTCGATCTTGCGCGACGAAATGACGACCTTTGCGCCCTGGACGGCCATCTGTTCGGCAATGGACCGGCCGATGCCGCGCGACGACCCGGTGATGATGGCAACCTTGCCCGACAGATCGAACAATGACATGGTGTCTCCTGATATAGGTAGGCGACGGTCTTGGCCGCCGCCGAATCGTGAATTGGCCGGGACATTATGGGCAGGCCCACCCCCTCAGTCCACAGCCCGACTGGTGCCGCAAGGCCGATATCAGGAAACTTTCTGTAGGCAATTCACGCGATGCATGGATCGTGCCGCAGCGCGGAATGCCTAGCGCGCCGCCGGCGGTGCGGACAAGGCAGGCAGCCGGGCGGCCAGGGCCGCGCGCAGGTCGTCGTCGATCCGGATGCCAAAGCGGCTGGCCAGCAGGTCGATGACGGCGCCGGCATCGTCGCTCAGTGACAGCTCGGTCTTGCGCACGGTGCCGTCGGGCGCGCGTGCCGTCAGGCTGCCATTGCCGAGCGACAGGCGCGTGCTATCGGCTTCGGTACGGGCGGCGACCAGCGTTTGCGTGAAATGGCTGTCGGGATGTGTCGATACGTACCAGTTGCGCGACACATAGTCGATCTGCGGCTGGGGTGTCAGGTCGAACCGGTACAGCACGCGCCACGTGTCTGCATCATCAGCGATGGTCCCTTTCGCCGACTGCGCCCCCTGCGTCGCCTGCGGGGCCTCCGGATTGCGCACGGCCAGGTCGTAGCTGTGGAAGCCGGTACCGGCCACTTCGGGCGGGGTTGGCAGCAAACGGTAGGGCGAATCGGCGTGGTCGGGCAGCGACAGCGGCAACGCGCGGTCGGGCGTCGGGCCGCCGAAGCCGACATCGGCCACATGGCTTTCGTGCGCCACTTCAACGCGCAGCAGCATGTGCGACAGGCCCGTGGGGCGCTCGTCCGGCACGTTCCAGCGCACGCGCGCCGCCAGCGGCGTGACCGTGAAACCCAGTGCTTTCAGCCCGGCACAGAACAGTGTGTTCAGTTCGAAACAGTAACCGCCACGGCCCTGCAGCACGAGCTTGTCGAACACGGCTTGCAGGCCGATATCCACGCGCCAGCCCACCAGCGGTGTCAGGTTCTCGAACGGAAGATGCGTCAGGTGGGCGGCAATCAGCAGGTCGAGCGTGGCCAGCGTGGGCGGCGGTACGGCGTCGATGCCGATGCGGTGCAACCAGGCGTCGCGCTGGTCGGGGGTCAGGGCGGGAATCTCGTCGACGGTGCGCATGGCGGTGGGGGCGAAGAAAATTAGTGGGGCGGCTCGAATGGCGGGGAAGTCCTCTTCCAGAGCACGCGGCACATCACTAATATAAATCCACATCAAATCCGGGCCGCCAGCGTGGTTTAACGTCGCCGGCCGGCTGAAAAAAACACCAAGGAGACTGCCCCGTGAAAACCCTGATCGATCATCTGTCGCAGTACGCCGCGTACCACCGCGATGGCCGCAACGTGTTCACGCATTTCATCGGGATCCCGATGATCGTACTGGCCGTGACCGCGCTGCTGGGCCGGCCCGCCATGCCGCTGGGCGACGGCGCGCTGATGCTGACGCCGGCCGTGATCGTCTACCTGCTGTCGTGCCTGTTCTACCTGCGGCTGTCGTTCGGATTCGGCGTGGCGATGGCGGCGATCCTGGCCATGTTCGTCTGGGCGGGCGCGTGGATCGCGGCACTGTCCACCACTGCGTGGCTGGCCAGCGGCATCGGACTGTTCGTGGCCGGCTGGATCATCCAGTTCATCGGCCACTACTACGAGGGGCGCAAGCCGGCGTTTGTCGATGACCTCGTCGGGCTGCTGGTAGGCCCGCTTTTCCTGGTGGCGGAGACCGCTTTCGCGCTGGGACTGGCGCGCGAAACGCGCGATGCGGTGGCCGCGCACGCGCACTGAACGCGGAAACTTTTGCGCGCGCACGGCGTCTTTCACTTGCGAAAGTGGGGGGACGTAGCACTCCGTAGCGTTTTTGCTGACGCAAACCAGCGACAAAGCAGCTAAAAAGCCCGGGTTTTCACTTGGTTTGACCTGCCGCATGTGAGAAAACCCCTTTACTTCTAGCCGTTTCCGCTATGATTCAGTGCGTGCCGGCCAGCACGAATCGCAACGAAGCAGACGCTGTCTTTGCGAGGGATTGCAGAGAGGCCGGGACATCAATCTTCAACTCTCGAATATCGATATGGCGACCAAAGCGAAACCGACCGCGAAGACTGCAACCAAGCCTGCCGCCAAGAAGGCCGCAGCAACCAAGGCACCCGTGAAGGCTGCCGCAAAGAAGGCCGCCGCTCCGGCCAAGAAGGCTGCTCCCGCCGCTGCTCCGACCGTGAAGCCGCTGAAGGACACCTTCAACAAGTCGAGCCTGGTCGCTCACCTGGTAGCGCAAACCCAGCTCGAGCCGAAGGCCGTGAAGACGGTGCTGGCCCATCTGGAAAACACCATCGTTAGCGCGCTGAACAAGAAGGGCGCTGGCGAATTCACGCTGCCGGGCCTGCTGAAGGTGACCGCACAGCAAGTGCCGGCCAAGAAGAAGCGCTTCGGCAAGGACCCGTTCACGGGTGAAGAGCGTTGGTTCCCGGCCAAGCCGGCCAGCGTCAAGGTGAAGGTCCGTCCGCTGAAGAAGCTGAAGGACGCTGCGGCCTGATCGCACACCCTTTGGTAGTCTTGTAGTCGCCAGTCCGCAGTCTGCCCAGTGCAGGCAGCGGGCGGCTTAAGACCCCGCGTCTCGAAAGAGCGCGGGGTTTTTTGTTGTCGCACCCCTCTCGGATTCCCTCAAGTTCGCGGCCAGGATGTCGTTGATGGTTCACATCGTTTAACGCGTGGTGGATCGCATGGTCGCTATCTCTTCCGTAGGCTCGCAAGGTTTCGTCGGCGCGCAGGCCGCTTCGACATCGACGGCAACTGTTGCCGGCGCCCCGGCACAGAACACGGCGACGCAGTCGTCCAGCGTCACGCTGGGCCAGAACGCATCGGTGCCGCCCAACTGGCCGACATACACGGTACCGGGCGATGCATCCGCGCCGCTATGGGAGCACGCGGTATCCGACGCCATCTCGCTGCGCATGGCGGGAAACATCACCGCGACCGGGCTTGCCACGCGTTTTGGCGGACTTGGCGAGGCATTGCTGGGCCAGATCGCCAAGGGCGGCGGCGCGTTTTCGCAATCGGTGATCCAGCCGACGGCTGGCGGATCGGTGGAGGGCATCGCGTCGTCGCGCTTCCAGGCCCAATCGGACAACCAGATTTCGCTGACGATCGGTACGCGCAGCGGCGCGACGGTGGCCATCACGCTGGGCAGCGATGGCGATCGGTTGCGTGTGCAGACGTCTGTGGCCGGCGGTGAACTGACCGACGCCGAGCGCGAGGCGGTGGGCAAGCTGTCGGCGGCGTTCCAGAAGTCAGTCGATGCCTTGTCGGAGGTGCCGCCGCGCGTCGATGTCAGCGACCTGATGCAGTACGACGCCACCCAGTTGTCGTCCGTGAAGCTGCAGGCCAGCATCGCGCTGGGCAACCACGAATTCCAGACGCTCGACTTCCAGGCCGACGACAAGCAGCGTTCGCTGACCGCCGTGGGACCCACTGGCACGGTCAAGCTCAAGGTCGATACGACGTCGCCGGCCATTCTCGGCACGGCGGAGCAGCAGGCCAAGGCCATCAGCGCCTACCTGAAGCAGTTCGATGATGCGAAAGGGCGCGGCCAGGGCGATGCCGCGCTGATGTCCATGTTCAAGGATGCGTTCAGCGCGCTGCACAGCCAGTATGGCACCGGCGGTGCCCAGCAGTCACAGCAGTCATCCGTGAAGCTGAGCGCCGGCGATCACGGCATGCTGACCGGGCTGGCCGACTTCTCGGCGTCGATCTCGCAGACCGCCGAGGCGGTCAATCCGCTGAAGTCCGACGAACGCGATACGTTCGACTACACGGTTTCCCAGGCCACGCAGGTGCAGGGCACGGGCCAGTCCGATCGCGGCGCGATTCAACAGCAGGAGTCGACCCTCGATGCCAGCTACCACCGCTCGCTGTACGCCGATACGACGCTATGGCTGACGGAAAGCCCGTACTCCCAGAGCTATTTCTACGATCAGATCCACGACAAGGCCAGCAGCCGGGCCGAGTTCTCGTATGACGACGGCAAGCTGGCCAAGGCCACGCTGACCCAGTCGGCCGACCTGTCGCGGCGCACGCAGCAATACATGATGGGCCGCCTGGAAAGCGACACGACCACACCGGAATCGAAGTCCAACACGGTCGACGTGCTGGCGCTGGTCAAGGCCGCCGAGCAACAGGACGGCTTGCGCCGCAATGATGACAAGCAAGAACAACAGTTGCTGGCCATGCATGACCGGGTCCTGCTCCAACCGGACCCGGCACAGCTCAAGCGATAGGGCCCACCGGCTGCGGGCGGCCGGACGGACTCAATAGGCCTTGAAGTTCGCCGCCACCCGCTGCCGCAGGAATTCTCCGGCGGCGATGGCCGGATAGCGCTTGCCCGGCCCCTCGATCACGGCTTCGCGATTCGCCTGGCAAAAGAACGCCAGGCTGTAGCGCGGCCCCATGTATTCGCCCGGCACCGGATTGCGTACCCGATGGAAGTTCGACGGCAACACGTCGTCGCTCCAGCGCATCAGCATGTCGCCGATATTGCAGGTGATGACATCCTCGTCGGGCGGAATAGGCGTCCACGCCTGCGCTTCCATTTCCTTGCCCGGGCAGACCTGCAGGCCACCCTGGCCCTGCCGCTGGAACAGCAGCGTCAGGCAGTCGAAATCGGTATGCGCGCCGGCGCGCCAGAGATCGAGCTTGTCCTGGGCCTCGGGCGGAATCGCGTAGTAGTGCAGCAGGCGCAGCGTGCTCTGGTAGTCGGGGGCGGCGGGGTCGTGGGCACGCGCGAAGAAGCCGGCGTCAAAGCTGAGCTTGTCGGCGAAGCAGGACAGCACCTTCATGCCGACGTCCCAGCATTGCCGCTCGAACGCGAGCATCGTCGCCTGGAACCCGGGCAGTTCCGCCTCGGCAGGCCATAGCGGCGCCATATGCGGCCGCGTGATCTGGTACGACTCCTTCTGGTCGGGCGTGCCCGTGGACGGGCGCACCTGGGCGCGTGTTTCCCATCCGGCGTTATTGGCCTTCTGCAGCGGATATTGCGCTTTCACCGACTCGGGCAGCGCGAAGAACCGTTCGGTCATCGCAAACGCCTCGCGCACGGCGGCCAGGTCTATACCGTGGTTTTCAAGCTGGAAGAAGCCGATATCGACGGCGGCCTGCCACAGTTGATCGGCAATCTCGGGTTTGCGGCGGTCGAAGTCGGACAGGTCGATACGGCGAATCTCGCGCGTGTCGGTTTCGGTGCCGTGGGCACCCATGCGCGATTCGCGCGTCAGTTCGTGCAGGGACAGGGTGGTGTCGGTCATGTCGTTCCGGGGTTCAGGAATGGTTGAACGGGTCCGGCCGACCGTGGAACTGAAGGCTGATGGCGGAAGCAGGGCGCTCGAGTTCCGCGGCGATGGCGGACATCAAGAGCAATTTCCTGCCGCCTGCCTGATCCGAGCGGAACAGGGGGGTGGTTGAACGCTTCTACTCTTCGGGTTGAGACAACGCAGGTTTCAGGCCAGCCGTTTGTGCCCGAAACGGCGCCGGCTTTCACCGGGATGGCGCGCGGCATGCCCAGTGTGGTGCACCGTAGCGCCGGCGTTGGTGCAAAGGGTTGGCGCGAACGGTTGGGCCAAAAAAAAGGAGCCGACTGTGTCGGCTCCCAACGCTTCAACTCGATACGGTTACTGCCAGCTTACTGGGGTCCCAGCTTCTTGATCAGGGCGTCCAGCATGCCGAGTTCTTCCTCGGTCATGTCGGTCAGCGGGGCGCGCACCGGACCTGCGTCGTGGCCCACCAGCTTGGCACCGGCCTTGACGATCGACACGGCGTAGCCATGCTTGCGGTTGCGGATGTCCAGGTACGGCAGGAAGAAGTCGTCGATCAGGCGGCCGATGGTGGCGTGGTCGTCAGCGGCCACGGCACGGTAGAAGTCCATCGCGGTCTTCGGGATGAAGTTGAACACGGCCGACGAGTACACGGGCACGCCCAGTGCCTTGTAGGCAGCGGCATAGACTTCGGCGGTGGGCAGGCCACCCAGGTAGGCCAGGCGGTCGCCGAGCTTGCGGCGCACGCGCACCATGGCTTCGATGTCACCCACGCCGTCCTTGAAACCGATCAGGTTCGGGCACTTGTCCACCACCTTGGCCAGCAGGTCGGCGCCGATGCGCGAGTTGGCACGGTTGTAGACGATCACGCCGCACTTGGTGGCCTTGCAAACCTCTTCGATATGGTTGGCAATGCCGTCTTCGCTGGCTTCGGTCAGGTAATGCGGCATCAGCAGGATGCCGTGGGCGCCCAGGCGCTCGGCTTCCTTTGCGTATTCGATGGCCACGCGGGTCGGGCCGCCGGCGCCGGCCAGGATGGGCACCTTGCCACGGCAGGTTTCCACCGCGGTGCGGATCACGTTCGAATAGTCCTGCTGCGTCAGCGAGAAGAACTCACCAGTGCCGCCAGCGGCGAACAGGGCCGAGGCGCCGTACGGAGCCAGCCATTCCAGGCGCTCGGTATAGGTGTCGGCGCGGAAGTTGCCTTGCGCATCGAAATCGGTGACGGGGAACGAGAGCAGGCCTTCGGAAATAATCTGCTTAAGTTCTTGCGGTGTAGTCATGTCGCTCTTCCTGATCGCCACATGGCGAATGATGGTTTAGGTGTGGAACAAGGCTGGTAGTACCTCGCTCCATCGTTCTGGATGTTTCGAGATAAGTCATCGTACAACTAACAACTTGACCATGCAAGCGGTATGGACGAAACCGAGGGAAAACCCCGGTTGGGAGGGTCTGGAAGGTGGCGTTCCGGCCAGCGCTGGCATGCCAACACGTGAGGGCGGAGCGGTGGTCTGAACGACCGGAGAGCCGCAAGCCAATTGAAAGCAAAGGAATTTTTGCGATGCACTGCAACATGGCAATTTGCACCAGGGCAGGGTAAACGCGCACTGCGGTGGACGGAACCCCGTCCTTATAATTCCGGTCGTACGACGACATATCACAAGCCGGTCCCGACGCATTCCCGCATCCAGGTCTACCGGCTGTGAGGAGACCCAGATGAACGCAACACCCACTTCAAGCGCTGCCGTGGCATCCGATGCCCGCCGCACCAATGTCCGCTACTGGATCCTGGCACTGATCTTCATCGTGACCACGATCAACTACGCGGATCGTGCCACGTTGTCCATCACTGGCCCCGCCATGCGCGAGGAGTTCGGCTTCTCGGCCGTGCAGATGGGCTATATCTTCTCTGCCTTCAGCTGGGCCTACGTGATGGCGCAGATTCCGGGCGGCTGGCTGCTCGACCGTTTCGGCGCGCGGCGCATCTACGCGTTCAGCATCTTCCTCTGGTCGTTCTTCACGCTGCTGCAGGGCTGGATTGGCGCGCTGGCCATCTTCGGCCAGGCCATTACCGTGCTGTTTGCCCTGCGCTTTGCCGTGGGCCTGGCGGAATCGCCGGCCTTTCCGGCCAACGCCAAGGTCGTGGCAAGCTGGTTCCCGACCGCCGAACGCGGTACCGCATCGGCCATCTTCAACGCCGCGCAGTACTTTGCGGCCGTGGTGTTCACGCCGCTGATGGCGTGGATCGTCCATAGCTGGGGCTGGCACCACGTCTATCTGTGGATGGGCATCATGGGCATGCTGCTGGCGCTGGTGTGGCTCAAGGTCATGCGCAGCCCGGCCACGCACCCGGGCGTGAACCAGGCCGAGCTCGACCACATCGCGCAGGGCGGCGGCCTGATCCAGATGGGCGAAGGCGAAGGCGAGGGCAAGGCCGCGAAGAGCGCCAACCCGGCCGGCTGGTTCTACGCCCGCCAACTGCTGACCAACCGCATGCTGGCTGGCGTGTACCTGGGCCAGTACTGCATCAACGTGCTGACGTACTTCTTCCTGACGTGGTTCCCGGTGTACCTGGTGCAGGCGCGCGGCATGTCGATCCTGAAGGCCGGTTTCGTGGCCTCGCTGCCGGCGATCTGCGGTTTCCTGGGCGGCGTGCTGGGCGGCGTGATCTCCGACACGCTGCTGCGCCGTGGCCATTCGCTGACCGTGGCGCGCAAGGTACCCATCGTGGCCGGCATGCTGCTGTCCGTGACGATGGTGGCCTGCAACTACGTGGATGCCGAGTGGCTGGTGGTGGCCATCATGGCACTGGCGTTCTTCGGCAAGGGCATTGGCGCGCTGGGCTGGGCCGTGGTGGCCGATACGGCGCCCAAGGAAGTGATCGGCCTGGCCGGCAGCATCTTCAACACGTTCGGCAACATCGCCGGCATCGTGACGCCAATCGTGATCGGCTATATCCTGAGCACCACGGGCTCGTTCAACGGCGCGCTGGTGTTCGTGGGTGTCAATGCCCTGGTCTGCGTGCTGAGCTACCTGGTGATCGTCAAGGACATCCGCCGCGTCGAACTGAAGCACCCCCAATAAAGAAGGAATCCCCATCATGTCGGACCTGTCGGTACAAAACGCCCAGGCTGCGGAGCAACGCCCGCCGCTGTACATCCGCATCCACGCCAGTGACAACGTGGCCATCGTCGCCAACGACGGCGGCCTGCCGGCCGGCACAGTGTTTCCGTGCGGCCTGACCCTGGTGGAACGCGTGCCGCAGGGCCACAAGGTGGCGCTGGTCGACCTGAAGAAGGGCGATGCCGTCACGCGCTACAACGTGACCATCGGCTACGCGCTGCAGGACCTGCCGCGCGGCAGCTGGGTCAACGAGCGCGTGATCGAAATGCCGGTGGCGCCGGGCCTGACCGACCTGCCGATCAGCACGCGCCTGCCGGAGCCGCTGCCGCCGCTGGACGGCTATACGTTCGAAGGCTTCCGCAATCCGGACGGCTCGGTGGGCACCCGCAACATCCTGGCCATCACCCAGACCGTGCAGTGCGTGGCCGGCGTGGTCGACCACGCGGTGCGGCGCATCAAGGCCGAACTGCTGCCGAAGTATCCGAACGTTGATGACGTGGTGGGGCTGGAGCACACCTACGGCTGCGGCGTCGCCATCGACGCACCCGACGCCGTGGTGCCGATCCGCACGCTGCGCAATATCGCGCTGAACCCGAATTTTGGCGGCACCGCGATGATGGTGAGCCTGGGCTGCGAAAAGCTGCAGCCGGACCGCCTGATGCCGCCGGGCACGATTCCGATCCAGACCGGCGCGGGCGAAGTGCAGGTGGGCGTGGTCTGCCTGCAGGACGACAAGCACGTGGGGTTTGGCTCGATGATCGATTCGATCCTTGAGATGGCCATCCCGCATCTGGAAAAGCTGAACGCCCGCCAGCGCGAAACGGTGCCCGTTTCCGAGCTGGTAGTGGGTGTGCAGTGCGGCGGCAGCGATGCTTTCTCGGGCGTCACGGCCAACCCGGCCGTGGGCTTTGCCACCGACCTGCTGGTACGTGCCGGCGCCACGGTGATGTTCTCGGAAGTGACCGAGGTCCGTGACGGCATCGACCAGCTCACCTCGCGCGCCGCCACACCCGAAGTGGCCGAGGCAATGATCCGCGAGATGGATTGGTACGACAAATACCTGGACCGTGGCCGCGTGGACCGCAGCGCCAACACCACGCCGGGCAACAAGAAGGGCGGCCTGTCGAACATCGTCGAAAAGGCCATGGGTTCGATCGTGAAGTCGGGCAGCGCGCCGATCTCGGGCGTCGTGGCGCCGGGCGAGAAGGTCAAGACGCGCGGCCTGATCTACGCCGCCACGCCGGCCAGCGACTTCATCTGCGGCACGCTGCAGTTGGCCGCCGGCATGAACCTGCACATCTTCACCACGGGCCGCGGCACGCCCTACGGCCTGGCCGAAGTACCGGTGATCAAGGTGGCCACGCGCAGCGACCTCGCACGCCGCTGGCACGACCTGATGGACGTGAACGCCGGCCGCATCGCCACGGGCGAAGCCACGATCGAGGACGTGGGCTGGGAGCTGTTCCGCCTGATGATCGACGTGGCCAGCGGCCGCAAGAAGACCTGGGCCGAGCACCACGGGCTGCACAACTCGCTGGCGCTGTTCAACCCGGCGCCGGTGACCTGAGCGTTATCGTCCCGGCCGCCTGGGGCGGCCGGAGCCCGGCCTACTGCATGCACTTTTCCCGATAGACGCGCTGGAGCTGCCGGCGCGTCCGGTCACGCTCGACGGTCGAAATTTCATTGCCCTGGCTGTTTTCCACCGGCGCGTTCGACGGCCGATAGCTGCGGCTTGGCGTCTCGCCGATCTGCAGGGCCAGCTGGTCGCACTGATCTTCGAGCGACGGCGGGGTGGACGGCGTGGGTTGGAACCGGATCGATCCCTGGCGCACTGCGTCGTTGATGGCATCGTTGATGGCGGCGTCGCCGGCCGACGAAGGCTGCGGCGTCTGTGCGTGCCCATGGAACAGGGGCGTCAGGCCAGCAAACAACACGGTAAGCAACGCAAGTTGCGATGCGTGACGGCGCAGCAGCATGAAAGTCTCCCAGGCACGTACTCGCGTTCCGCTGCGGTGCGGCGGAAGGCGGGTTGCGGGCCACCGGTCTGGTGGCTGAAACGATGGTAGCGCCGATTCCACATGGCCGTCCATGACCATCGGTGCCGGCCGCAGCGGATCGTACGGGCCGCTCAGGCCGGCGCGCGCAATGCCAGGTTCAACTGGTCCACTGCCTCGGCCCAGTCCGCATCCTCCATGATCTCGTCGCGCAGCAGCGTAGCCTGCGCCGGCGTCCAGTACGGCGCATCCCAGAGGTCGACGTCGGACGCCAGCGGAGAATGGCTGCCGATAAAGGCCCGGATGCTGGCCTCGTCGGACGGCAGGCCGAGCTGCGCGAACAGGTCCGAGAACTGATGAAATGGCGTATCCATGGCGTCGTCCTTGGGGTGGCTGGCCGCCGGTGCGGCCGTGGCAGCTTCCAGCTTAGGCCAGGTTGGGCGAGTCGGTAGTCGGACTGCCGCTGAAATCGGGGTACGCGAAATCAGCCGCCAATGATCTGCTTCGAGAACGTGGCGCGTTCCATTTCGACCACGTTCACCGTGACCTGCACGGTTTGTCCGGCGGCGCCCGGGCGCACCATTTCCGAAATCGCGTTGACCACCAGTTCGCCAAGCTGCTTGCGCACGGCCTGCTCGCGGCCGTCCAGGATCTGCAACGTGGCATGCACGAAGGCGCGATCGGCCTGTTCCGTGCCCTGGCGGAAGATCGGCAGCATGACGCAGCGCGACTTGATGTCGGGCTCCTGGAACTGGCCGCTCGACAGCAGCGCCGCATTGGCTTCGTCGAGCAGTTCTTCCTGCGAGCAGGTCAGGCGCGTGTTTTCGGTGATTTCGATGATCAGATGCGGCATGGGGGCGGCTTTCGTTGGAAGGCAGGAGATCCCGCATCGTACGGCAAATCCTGGCTGTCATGTCGGCGTGCCACGCGTTAAGCTGTGCGGCATGGAACAATTCTCGCTCGAACTCTTCCTGCGCCTGCTGGGCGGGCTTGCCGCCGGTGCCATCATCGGCCTGGACCGTAACCTGCACGGCAAGGCGGCCGGCATGCGCACGCTGGGGATCGTCTCGCTGGGCGCGGCGGCCGCCGTCTGCGTGGTGGCCCTGAACGGACACCCGTCCGACGCCATGTCGCGCGTGCTGCAGGGGCTGTTGACGGGGGTTGGCTTCCTGGGCGTAGGGGTCATTGCCCGGCATGGCGCGCATGATCGCCCGCAGGGACTGACCACGGCGGCGGCCATCTGGCTGTCCGCCATCCTGGGTGCGGCGGCGGGCGCCGGCTACTACGCGATCGTGGTGATCTCGCTCGTGCTTGGCATCTTGCTGCTAAGGCTGGGCGGCCGGTTCGAAACCAGCCTGCACGCGCGCTTCGACGGCCGGCTCACGAAGAAGCTGCCGCCTGAGCGCGACGATGAGGGTGACCTGCCGCCACTCTAAGCGCGTGGCGGCACCGGGCCAGGATCAGGCGGCCACCCCGAGGGCGGCTTCGATGCCCCGGATGTGTTGCAGCAGCAGCGGCCTGACCTTTTCCAGCAGATGGGCGGGCGGCACCAGCGCGTTGGGGCCGCTGCAGCTCAGCGTCATTGGCGGCAGCGACGAACCCGGTCGGAATGCCAGCGCGATCGAATTGATATCCGGCAGCCATTCCCCGAACGACGTGGTGCAACCCAGGCGTCGCTGTTCGTCGCGGCTGTTCGACAGGATGCCTTCGGCCTGGGCGGCATTCACCTTGTCGTCGCCCCGGAACGCCGTCAGTGCCTGGCGCTGCTCGGCCGGCGACAAGGCCAGCAGATAGGCGCGGCCGGCGGCGGTGGTCAGGCCCGAAACGCGGCTGCCCACCGGCACGCGCAACGTCAGGTAGCTCTCCGACTGGCAGTTCTCGTAGATCAGCATGCGGCCTCGATCGCGCACGATCAGTGAGGTCACCCCCTGCGACAGTTCAGCCAGTTCCTGCATGAAGGGCCTGGCCACCGACAGCACATCGGCGCCTTGCTGGCCGGCCGGTGCCAGCGCCAGCGCGGAGCTGCCCAGCCGGTAGCGCACCGGGTCGGTCAGCGCCTGCAGGTAGCCGAGTTCGGTCAGCGTATGGGTCAGGCGCGAGATTGTCGATTTCGGCAGTCCGCAGCGTTGCGCCAGCTCGGCGTTGCCGAGTTCGGCGTCGAACGCGCGGAAGCAGGCCAGTACGTCGAGCCCGCGTGCCAGGGCCGTCACGAAGTGGCGGTCTTCCTTGCGGTTGTCCTTTCGTGCCGGCGCGGCGTCGGCCTGGGTGTCGATATCAGCATCCATATCGGCGTCGGGGAATTCGGTCAGGGTGTTTTCCATGAGACTGCTCAAACGTTGCCGGCCGCCAGCTGCTCGCGCAGCCGGGCCTTGAGGATCTTGCCCGACGGCGCGGCGGGCAACTGCGCCACCACGCGAATCTCGGCGGGCATCTTGTACGGCGACAGTTGTTCGCGCAGGAACGCGCGCAGGGCGGCGTCGTCCAGCGTCATGCCGCTGCGCACCTCGACGAATGCAATCACTTCCTCGTTGCCTTCCACCGCGCGGCCCACCACGGCCGATTGCAGCACGGCCGGGAACGCATTGATCGATTGCTCGACTTCCTCGGGATACACGTTGAAGCCCGAATGGATGATGATTTCCTTGGAACGGCCGACGATGGACACGGCGCCGTCGTCATCGATGCGCGCGAGGTCGCCGGTATGCAGCCAGCCGTCGCTGTCGATCGTCTGCGCGGTCAGGTCCGGGCGGCGGTAGTAGCCCTTCATCACGTTCGGTCCGCGCACCAGCAGCTCGCCACTGCCGTCGGGCAGCGGATTGCCCAGGCGGATCTCCACATCGGGTACGGCCGGGCCCACCGAGCAGTCGCTGCGCGGGTGTTCCACGCGGGTCTGGCAAACCGTGGGCGAGGTCTCGGTCATGCCGTAGCCATTGTTCAGCACGATGCCGAAGGCGTCTTCGAACGCCGCTTTCAACGACGCCGTCAGCGGTGCGCCGCCCGACTGGGCGATGCGCAGCGACGGCGTGCGCAGGCTCTGGCCGTTGGCACGCCCCCATTCGATGATCTTGGCGTACATGGCCGGCACGCCGTGCAGCACGGTCAACTGGTCGTCGATCAGCGTACGTACCAGCTTGTCGGGGCGGAAGCGCGGTTCGTAGAACACGGTGGCGCCGTTCGACACGGGGCCTACCAGCAGTACCGACAGGCCATAGACGTGCGAGATCGGCAGCACGCCGTAGATGCGGTCGCCCGGCTGGATGCGCGACTGCAGGCGGTTGGAGTGGCCGATGAACATCAGGTTGGCGTGCGTCAGCATCACGGCCTTCGATGCGCCGGTGGTGCCCGTCGTGTAGATCATCGCCGCCACCTGCTGGCGCGGGTCGGCCTCCACGGGTTCGGGCGTCACGCTGTCGTCCACGGCGCTGACCAGCAGCTTGCCCACGTGCGGCCAGTTGGCCCATTGCGCGCCACGCGCCAGGCCATGCTCGCGCGCTTCGGGGAAATCGTTGTCGAGGTACAGCGTCACGCGGGCGCCGGCGTGCTCGACGATATTGCCGATCTCGCGTTGCGACAGCCGGGCGTTGACGGGTACCGACCAGGCGTCGATGGCGCTCAGCGCCAGCAGCAGCACCGCGCATCCCACGCTGTTTTCGGTCACCAGCACCACGCGGTCGCCACCGCGCACGCCCAGGTCGGTCAGCGTGCCGGCCGTGGCGCGCACGGCGGCGTCCAGTTCGGCATAACGCAGGCTGCGGTGCGCATCCATGATGGCGATGCGGTCCGGCTCGCTGGCCACCCAGGGCGACATGGTCTGGTGCAGGCGAGCGAATTTGGGTTCGAACGGGGGCGGGGAATCGGAGGGGGAGGAACCGGCTTGAGGCGTGGCGGCGGACCCAGGGCGGGCCGCAGGTACAGCGGTACTGCGCATGATGTCTCCAGCTAAGGCGTCCGGCGTCGCAGGGTGTGTCGCGCCGGTATTCGATGTGAGGGATCGTCCCATCGAATTTCAGCGAGGTCAACCGCACAGCGGAACCATGGTTCTGCATAGCGGAATTGCGCTCAAACTTTGTGCGAATATCGCCAGGCGCCGCCTCCGTGGCAGGCCCGGAAGGTTTTGTCGGATGTGCGGTATGTATGCGACAGGCCTCCCCATGTTTGGGCCGCAAAAGCCACGCTGTTGTATGGCTTTGCAGACAACGAGAATAAGAACGCTTATCATATGCGTTGGATTTTTTCTGATACAGCACAGACATGAAGCAAGGCGTTCCGGTGGGCTATCGCATGGCGATTGCCTCGCGCGCAATGGCCGCCATCCTCGGCGGCTATGCCGTGGCCGCATTGGCCACGGGATGCCTTTCGCTGGTTCTGGCTAGCTGGGCCGGCATGGCCCGGCCCGAGGCCGTGGTCACATCCACGTTGCTGTCGTTTCTCTGGTTTGCGCTGGCCGTGATCTGGGTATTCGCCGCGGACACCGCCTGGCGTGCCTGGATCGGCCTGATCGTGCCGGCTGCCGTACTGGCGGCAGGTTGGCTTGCCCTGCGTGGTGCGTGATGACTGAACTGAAAAAAGGCCAGGGGCTGCGCCAGTCGATGGCATGGCTGCATACCTGGGCGGGCCTGCTGGTGTGCTGGGTGCTGTTCCTGGTGTTCATGGGCGGCACCGCCAGCTACTTCAGGGAAGAGATCACCATCTGGATGAAGCCGGAGCTGCATGGCGCGCTGACCCACAAGGTGTCGGACGGCGATGCCGCCGAGCGCGCCTATGCCTACCTGCAACGCGAGGCACCCGACGCCGAGCGCTGGTTCATCTCGCTGCCCGACGCGCGCAATCCCGCCATCTCGATGTTCTGGCTGCGTCCGGCCAAGCCCGAGGACGCCGGCAAGTCCAACCGTGCGCGGCTGGAGATCCGTACGCTCGATCCCACTACCGGTGAACCGCTGGCAACCCGCGAAACGCGCGGTGGAGAGTTCCTCTACCGGATGCACTTCGACCTGCACTACATGCCGGCGCTGTGGGCGCGCTGGATCATCGGCTTCTGCACGATGTTCATGCTGGTGGCCATTCTCAGCGGCGTGATCACGCACCGCCGTATCTTTGCCGACTTCTTCACGTTCCGCGCCCGCAAGGGGCAGCGCTCATGGCTGGACGCGCATAACGCGATGGCCGTGCTGGCGCTGCCGTTCCACTTGATGATCACCTACACGGGCCTGGTCACGCTGCTGTTCATGTACATGCCGTGGGGTATCCAGGCCGTGTACAAGGGCAACGAGCAGGCGTTCAATGCCGAACTCGCGGCACGCGCGCCGCGCGTCAAGCCGACCAAGGAAGCCGGCCCGCTGGCGCCCGTGGTGCCGATGCTGACGCAGGCATCGGCGCATTGGAACGGCGCCGCGCCGCACCGTATTACCGTCGAAGCCCCGAACAAGGCCAACTCCACCGTGGCCATCGCGCGCGAGGAAGGCCGCAATTTCGGCACGACCACGCCTACCGTGGTGTTCTCCGGCCCGACCGGCGAACTGAAGGCGACGCTGGGCGACGAGGTGGCCGCCGCCAGCACCACCCGCTGGACGATGGTGGGCCTGCACGTGGGGCATTTCGCGTCGCCGCTGCTGCGCGCGCTGTTCTTCGTATCGGGCATTGCCGGCTGCCTGATGGTGGCGACGGGCGCCGTGCTGTGGGCGGTCAAGACCCGCCAGCGTCATGCCAAGCAGATTGCCGTCACGGGACGCACGCCGTTCGGGCTGCGGCTCGTCGAGGCGCTCAACATCGGCGCGATTGCCGGGCTGCCCATCGCATTCGGTACGTATTTCTGGGCCAACCGTCTGCTGCCAGTCGATCTGGCGCAACGTCAGGCCACCGAGATTCAGGCATTCTTTGCCGCCTGGGCGCTGGCTGCGTTGCTGGCGCAGTGGCGTCCCACGCGTGCGATGTGGCAGGTGCAACTGTGGGCGGCGGCGGTGCTCTTTGCCGGCCTGCCGGTGCTGAACGCGCTGACCACGTCGACGCACCTTGGCGTGACGCTGTTCCATGGCCCGACCGTGGTTGCCGGCTTCGACCTGACCGTGCTGGTGCTCGGCATCGGGCTGGGCGCGACGGCGTGGATGCTGGGCAAGCGCGGCAAGGCGCAGGCCAAGGTGAAGTTCAAGGTGCCGGCCAAGGCAAGTGCCAAGCGCGGTGCGCCGCGCGTGGCGGGCAGCGTGGGCGAGATGTCGCGGGAGGTGTCGCAATGAGCGACGGTCACGCGGCGATTTCGCTGACGGCGGCGTGCATCGCCGGCCTCGGATTCTCCATCGCCGGATTCATGTGGCTGGCCCAGGCCATGGATCGCCATCACGCGGACCGGTTCGGCCGGGGCAGCGTCCCGGCACCGGCATACGCCGCACGCCTGCGCTGGCAGGGTGCGCTGGCCCTGTCGCTGGCCCTGGCAGCCTGCGTGCTGGCCGAAGGCTGGGCCTTCGGCGTCGTCTACTGGGCCGGATTGCTGAACGTGGGCGCGCTCGCCGTGATGGGCGCGTTTTCGTGGGCGCCGCAAGCCACGCCGCGCCTGGCGCGCGCGTCGATCGCGCTGGGCGTTGTGGCGGCCATGGCGTCGCCCTGGCTCGCGCAGTCCTAGCCCCACCAGTTTTGCTTCAACGAGCACCGCCGGCAGAGCGGTGCCGCCATTCGTGGACTCGGGTCATGCCGCCCTGTCCGCCGCGTGAGACTACGCGCGGTGCGGGAGAAATCGTTTTATTTTAGGGAGTGTCATCTTGTCTTTTGCCGTATCTCGCGCCCGTGCGCGCGCTTCGCGCTCGTCGCGAACCCCCCTGCGTCACCTCGTCACGGCACTCGCGGCCGCCGGCGTGCTGCCTTCGCTGGCCTTTGCCCAGGAAGCCGCACAACCCGCCACGCAAACGCCTGTCCAGCAGACGCTGCCCACCGTCACCGTCAAGGGCGCAGCGTCGCCGGACCAACTGCCCGCGCCCTATGCCGGCGGTCAGGTGGCGCGTGGTGGCCGCATTGGCGTGCTGGGCAACCAGGACTTCATGGACGTGCCGTTCAGCATCACGTCGTACACGGCCGAGCAGATCCAGAACCAGCAGGCGCGTACCATCGGCCAGGTGCTGGCCGATGATCCGGCTATCCGCGTCAGCTCGGGCTTCGGCAACTTTGCCGAAACGTTCGTCGTGCGCGGCTACCAGCTCACGTCCGACGACATCAGCTACAACGGCCTGTATGGCATTGCGCCGCGCCAGCTCGCCTCGACCGAAGGCCTGGAGCGCGTGGAAGTGTTCCGCGGCGCCAGCGCGTTCCTGAACGGTGTGTCGCCGGCCGGCACGGCCGTAGGCGGCTCGATCAACCTGGTGCCGAAGTACGCCACGGCAGCGCCGATCACGCAGGGTACGCTCGACTACACCAGCGACGGCCAGGCCGGCGGCCATGTGGACGTGGGCCGTCGCTTTGGCGAGAAGAAAGAGTTCGGCGTGCGCGTCAACGCGATGGCGCGTGGCGGTGACACGGCGATCGACAACGAAAGCCGCCAGCAGCGCCTGTTCACGCTGGGCATGGATTACCAGGGCGACAAGTTCCGCGTGAATGCCGATTTCGGCTATCAGAAGCAGCGGATCTATCAGGGCCGCAGCACCGTGAACCTGTCGGGTACCGCGCTGCCGCCGGTGCCCTCCGCCACGACCAACTTCGCGCAACCGTGGACCAATTCCTCGCTGGAGGATATCTACGGCACGATCCGCGCCGAATACGACATCGCCAAGGACTGGACAGCCTACGCGGCCTTCGGTGGCCATCACACCAACGAATTCGGCAGCTACAGCGGCGCCACGGTGGGCAACAACGGCGTGGGCACGGCAACGCGCCTGACGGTGCCGTTCGAGCAGGACACGTACAGCGGTGAAGTGGGTGTGCGCGGCAAGTTCGTGACCGGTCCGGTCAATCACACGGTCAACGTGAGCTGGTCGGGGCTGGAGCAGAAGAAGGCCACCGCGTTCGAGTTCTCGAGCTCGTTCGCGACCAACCTGTACAACGCGCCGGTCGTGGCTTACCCGTCGGCGCCGGCCACGGGCAACATGAACGATCCGTACGTCACGCAGCGCGTCAATCTCAATGGCGTGTCGGTGTCTGACACGCTCGGCTTCCTGAACGATCGCGTGCTGCTGACCGCCGGTGTGCGCCAGCAGGTGATCAACGTGCGCGGCTATGCAACGGCCACGGGTGCCCAGACGTCGACCTATAGCGATTCCGCCACGTCGCCGATGTTCGGCCTGGTGGTGAAGCCGCTGCAGAACGTGTCGGTGTACTACAACTACATCCAGGGTCTGGCACAGGGTCCGACGGCAGGCAACACCGCCGTGAACCGTGGCGAGGTATTCCCGCCGGTCAAGTCCAAGCAGCATGAGGCGGGCGTGAAGTACGACGCCGGTTCGTTCGGCTCGACGCTGGCGTTCTTCCAGATCGAGCAACCGATCGGCACGACGCAAGCCAACAACGTGTTCGGCCTGCAGGAACTGCGCAACCGTGGCGTGGAACTGAGCGTATTCGGCGAGCCGCTGCGTGGCGTGCGCCTGCTGGGTGGTGTGTCGTATATCGATTCGGCGTACCAGAACACCGGCAATCCGCTGACCGAAGGCAAGAAGGGCGTGGGCGTGCCGAACTACACCGTGACGCTGAGCGGGGAGTATGACCTGCCGTTCCTGGCGGGCGGTACGATGTCGGCCCGCTACATCCAGACCGGCCGCCAGTACGCGAATCCGACGAACACGATTGCACTGCCGTCGTGGAACCGCTTCGACCTGGGTGCGCGCTACGCCTTCAAGGCATCGCAGATGCGCTACACGCTGCGCGCGGCCGTGGAGAACGTGGGCAACAAGGACTATTGGGCTGGCGTTTCGACGTCGAACAATACGCTCTTCATTGGCAATCCGCGTACCTTCAAGGTATCGATGACGGTCGACTATTGAAGTAGCGACTGTTGTGCCTGCTCCGCGCGCAGCCAGTCGCGCGGAGACTGGCCCACCCGGGCCAGGAACACACGTGACAGGGCCGACGGATTGGCATAGCCCAGTTCGTCGGCCAGCAGCTTGAGCGGCGCGCCATCGCGCAGCCTTGCCTGCGCCAGGCTCACGCGCCAGTCGGTCAGGTAGTCGGCCGGCGTCTGGCCGACAATATCGCGGAATGCCGTGGCGAATGCGCTGCGCGACATGCCCGCGCAAGCCGCCATCGTTTCCAGATTCCAGCTATCTCCCGGTGCGTCATGCATGGCCACCAGCGCTCGTGCCAGGCGCGGATCGGAGAGACCCGTGATCAGCCCCGGCTGGATGCCGACCTGCGCGGGATGATCGAGCATCCACCGCAGCAACTGGATTACCACCACTTCAAACAGCCGGTCGGCCAGCAGGCGCTGACCGCACCGCACGCGCTCGGTCTCGGCGAACAGCAATGACAGGGCGGGCGCCAGGCCCGGCACATCGGCCAGCGGCAGCACGATCAGCGGCGGCAGGGCGCGGGCCAGCGGATTGCGGGCGCCGCCGGCAAACTCCAGCGTCGCGCACGAGAACTGCGAGCCTTCGGCCGGCGGGTTGTGAAACGTATGGAGGACTGGACGCGGATAGAACAGCAGCGACGGCTCGCGGATGTCCAGGCGCCGGGGCAATCCCTTGGCCTGATGGGTGATGCTCATCTCGCCTTCGCGCATCACGTGCAGGAATCCACGGTCGGGCTCATGGAATCGGGTAATGCCACACAGCGGTCCGGTATGGAACAGGTGCGCCTGGATGCGGAAGCGCTCCAGCAGCGAGGACAGGCGGTCGATGGGCGGCGCGGCGCTGACGGAGGTCATGGCTGGATGAATTGGTATGTTTCCTGGACGAATGGTATCCCATCGTACGCCGGTAGCGACCATAGTGGAACCCATGGACGGCGACGTCCTGACCTCGATCCCGAGCAAACACCTCATCAAGGAGATTCCATCATGACCGCACGTATCCCCGTTCCCGAACCCAAGACCGCCCCCGCAGGCAGCCAGGCCGCGCTGGCCCAGATCGAGGGTGCCTTTGGCGGCGTTCCGCAGATGTTCCGCGCCGTATCGAATTCGCCGGCTGCACTGCAGTCGATGTGGGGCGCCTTTGGCGCGCTTGGCGGTGGCGTGATTCCTGCCAAGCTCGGCGAGCAGATCGCCGTGGCGGTGGCGGACCGCAATCGCTGCGAATACTGTCTGGCCGCCCATACGGCGCTGGGCCGCAAGGCGGGCGCATCGTCAGCCGAGATGACGGCGGCGCAAGCGGGCCAGTCCGACGATCCGAAGACCGCCGCTGCCCTGGCGTTTGCACTGCAACTGGTGGAGGCGCGTGGCCAGGCATCGGATGCCGACGTCGCACGGCTGCGTGAGGTGGGCTTCAACGACGGAGAAATCGTCGAGATCGTGGCGCACGTCGCGTTGAACCTGTTCACCAACTACATCAACGTGGCATTCAATGTGCCGGTCGATTTCCCGGCAGTGAAGCTGAACGCGCGCTAAGCGGTCACGCGCACTCGCCCAAGCAAAATGGGCCGCCCTCGCGGGCGGCCCATTTTTTGTTGCATCACAACATGACGGTTTCAGGTCAGGCGTAAATGACCGCCGGTTCCAGTTGCTTGCCCGTCAGGCTAGCCACGGCGATGGCCATGGCTTGTTCGCGCGCTTCGGCAGCGGCCGGGGCCGGCATGAAACGCTCCGGCTCGTCGCGTGCCAGGCGTTGCAGGTGGCGCAGCTTGGCCTTGAGGCCCGGCTCCACGCGCGAATCCGGCGTGACGGTGGACGGGCAGGCCACGCCCAGGATGTCGAGCGCCTGACGGAAGTTGTCCACGGTCAGGCCTTCAGCGGGATCCACCTGTACCAGGCGGGCGCGTTGGGCATCGGTGAACGAGGCGGCCGGGGCGGTCGACACGATGACCCAGGCGCCGGGCGCCGCGTGCTGGCTGAACCAGGCGTCGATCTCGGCGCCATGGCCACCGGCCACGGCCGGCGTCATGCCTTCCACCTGCAGATCCAGTTGCTGGAAGATCGCGGCGGGCGTGCCACGGCGCCAGGCATCCGACACCACCACGCGGGCACCGGCAATACCGAACAGGCGGCGCAGGAAACCGAGGGCGATGGGATCGAAAAACCTGACATCCCGCAGGGTTCCCGTGTTTGGCGTACCGCCCAGGCGGGCAGCGGAGCGGTCCGAATACAGGACGCCGGGTACGTCCAGCATGATCAGGCGTTCAGTCATGATTTTTCGTGGTCAATCGGTGATGGGATGAATCAAGCGTATCCGGGTTTCGCGTGAGAAAGTCGACACAAAGTGTGCGTAAGTGCAACAGTTTTGTAACTTGCTGACGGGACTCGTAAATACCGGTTACGGCTTGGATCCAAGTGTTTCGCGTGGACACATCTGCCTTGCCTGGGCTGGGTTTGCGGCCTGCACTGGCTTGCGGAAATCGCCGTAATGCACGCCTCAACGGGTGGTGAACGAGAGCGGTTGACAGGAAATTGAAAGGAAATGTTCACGCGGTTGATTCAGGTGCCTGTGCGCATCGAATCCACCTCGGATCGCCGGCCTGCCCGGTCAGGTCTTGCGCAGTAAACGCATTTCGAAATGCTCGAAAGCGTATTGGCATGTAATGCCACAGAACAGGTCAGCGCGGCCCACCGGCTGCTCGCAGGCATGGCAGGTGCCGCAGGGCTTGAGCCTGGGTGCCCAGTCGCGGCCAGCTGCATCGAAATCTTCCTGGAACGATGTGTCGTCATCCGCTGCCTTGCGTAGCATGCATGTCCTCCGCGCTTTCCGTCCGTTTCGGCTTGATCCCGGCTTCCCGCCGGCCACGTGCGTGGCCTTGGCCCGAACGGCCATGCTAACGGCCAAAGACCATCCGGCGAATCGGATCTCCATGAATTACGGCGTTTGAAGCGCCAAGCTGAAGCACTGCCATCGCGGCCGACTTGTGCTGCAATGCAGCGAACCTGTCATACGGAGGACACACTTTTGCCCTGCAATGGCGCGCTTCACATGTGTGCCTGAATTGCAAAGTCGTGCTCAAGCTTGCTTGGGGTCGGCCGTTATCAAGCAGGTGGCCTGCCATCCGTCAGAAATCGCTTCATGTTTACCGTTGCCCCCGATCCGGCTGCGGCCCGAGAGGCCGTGCGACCACCACCGCTGCACGCGGTGTTCCAGCCTATCGTGACGCTGGCAACGGGTGAGATGCTGGGCTACGAGGCCCTGATCCGCGGCCCGGCCGGTTCCATGTACGCCTCGCCCGATGCGCTGTTCCGCATGGCGCAGGAAACCGGCATCACGGTGGCCCTGGAAATGGCCGCCGCGCGCACCGCGCTGGCAACGTGGGCCACGCTGAGACTGCATGGCAAGCTGTTCCTGAACTTCAGTCCTTTGACGCTGCGCCATCTGCTCGATCGCGGTGGGCGCGCCATGGCGTCGCTGCTGGGCCTGGACGGGGCGCAGGGTAGCGGGGCACGTATCGCGCCATCGCGGGTCGTGATCGAAATCACCGAGCAGACTGCCGTTGGCGAGGCGGCCAGTTTTGCGCAGGTGATGGCGGTGCTCAGCGACCTGGGCGTGCAATACGCGCTCGACGATTTTGGCACCGGGCACGCCAACCTGGACCGGCTGGCCGAACTGATGCCGCAGTTCGTCAAGATCGACAAGGCCCTGGTGCGAGACATTCACCGCAACTCGCGCCAGCTGGAGGTCTTGCGCGCGGTGCTGAACCTGATGCATGCGCTCGGCGGCCGGGTGATCGCGGAAGGCATCGAGACCGCAGAGGAATTGGCACTGGTCAGGGACCTGGGTGTGGCGGCGGGGCAAGGGTACTTCCTTGGTCGTCCCGCCGCGCAACCGTCCGCCGAAATTTCAGCCGAGGTGCGCACCGTGCTGGCATCGCGGCAGATCGCGGTGTTTCCGCAGACCCTGCGCACGGGCTGGTCGGGCATGACGGCCGGGCAATTGCTGCAGCCCATGCCCGCGGTTGGCGCGGATACGTCGAACAACGACGTGCTGGCACGATTCCATGAACGTAGCGACCTGCACGCCATGGCCGTGGTCGATAAAGACCAACGGCCGGTGGCGCTGATCAATCGGCAGAATCTGATTGATCGCTATGCGACGCCTTTTCATCGCGAACTCTATGGTCGCAAGGCGTGCATCACGATGGCGAGCCCCGACCCCGTCTGTTTCGATCGCCGTACTACGCTGGAGGAAATGGCCCAGCATGTTGCCGGTGCGTCGTCGCGCGGACTGGCGGACGGCTTCGTGATCACCGAACAAGGCCGCTACGTCGGCCTCGGCACGGGTACCGACTTGCTGCGCGCGATTACCGATGTGCGGATGGAAGCCGCGCGCTACGCCAACCCGCTGACGTTCCTGCCCGGCAATATCCTGCTGAACCAGCATATCGATCGCCTGATCGAGGCGCGCAGCTCGTTCCAGGCCTGCTATGCCGACCTCAATCATTTCAAGTCCTTCAACGACCACTATGGCTACTGGAAGGGCGATGAACTGCTAAAGGGCGCGGCGGCGGTGCTGGCGCAGGCATGCGATCCGGCCCGCGATTTCCTGGGCCATATCGGTGGCGACGATTTCCTGGTGCTGTTTCAGGGAGACGACTGGGAAGCGCGCATGCGCGACGCGATGACCCGATTCAACGATGGCGCTCTGGCCATGTATACGGCGTCAGACCGTGTGGCGGGCGGTATCCAGGGCGAGGACCGCTATGGACGTCCGATGTTCTTTCCACCCGTGACCATGGCGGTGGGTGTCGTCCATGTGGGCGTCGAGGCCATGTCCGCGTGGGGGCTCGGCAGCCAGCAGGTTGGCGCTGCCGCGGCGTTGGCCAAGCGCCGGGCGAAGGGGCTGCCCCAGGGCGTGGCGTATGTCGACATCGCCGATCTGGCCGCCCGAGGTGAGCTGGACAGTCAATGATCGGCGAAGGCGCCGATGCTGATCAGGTGTGGATTTCGATTGGCGGTCAGCTCGGCGCGCGCCGCGCTGTCCAGGACGTCGAGCCGGTAACCCTGGGCGTATACCACCGTGATGGTGACGCCTGTGTCCGCGCAGAGGTTGAGGGTGCGGCGCATGCGCGACACCAGACCGGCCAGCGCACGCGACGACGCCGGCAACGCGTGGCCCCAGATGGTGTTCTCGATGCGCTGGGTGGCCAGGATGCGGCCCGCGTTGGCGAACATCAGCATGGCGAGGTCGAACTCCTTGGGCGTCATCGGAATGCGTTGCCCATGCAGCGTGGCGAATCGTCCAGGATTGTTGAGTTCGTAGGCACCGGCGCGCACGGGAATGTTCGCGCGCAGCCGGGTGCCGGCCATGCGCCGGCGTAGCGCCGCAAGGCGCGCCAGCAGCACGCGGGCATTGAGTGGTCGCACGATGTAGTCGTCGGCGCCCGCATCGAGCGCCTCCACCATGTCATCGTCGTCGCTTTCGTTCGAGAACATGACGATCGGCACATCGCGATTGCGCACTGCGCGAACCGCGCGAACGACGTCGATGGCTGAGATGTCGGAAAGATCGCGATCAATCAGAAGCATGTCGTAGCTGTCATGCCCCAGGCCGTGGATCAGGTCGCGACCGGCCTGGAAAAGGCTGCATTGGAATCCTGCAATGGCAAGCAGGTCCTGCATGGGATGGAGGGGGGAGTTGCTGCTGGCGAGCAGCGCAATATTGGTTCTGGCAGTCATACGACACTATCAAACGGGCGAAATGCATTGAATCGGATTAACTCGACGCAGCGTATCGGCCGCCCATGGACGCAACAATCGGCGTTTTCTTAAATGGGACAGTTCGCGCGTGGCCGACGGGGTTCCGGAACCGGCCGTCGTTATCCACAGTTTTTGTGGATAACCAGGGCGGCCGAAGGCGAAACGGTGGCGCGGGCGGGCGCCGGATCGGCGTGACTAAAAAATAGGCAGCAGCGTGGTTGTGGGCTGGCAGTGGGTGGGAGCCAGGGATGCCGCCACCGGGTTGGGGCAAGTTGATGCGCCAAAGTGACGCGCTATGCCAGAATACGGGTCATCGTGTCCGCCCGGTTGGCGTCGTCAATTTTCGTCGTCAGTTGCCTATGCTCAGTCCTAGCGTGATTGCCGCGGTCGTTCTCGCGTTTCATTTCGTCGGCATCATCGCGGCGCTGCATGCCGTGATGACCGTGCGCACGGCGCCTGGCGCCATTGCGTGGGCCGGCTCGCTGGTGATGATGCCGTACTTCACCATCATCCCGTACCTGATATTCGGGCGCAGCCGCTTCGCCGGCTACGTCAACGCGCGCCGCTTCAACGACGACCGGCTGCGCGAGATCCGCCACGGCATGACCTCGCAGGATCGCCAGGCGCTAGCCGCCAACGTGGTGGCGATGCCGGAGCAGGCCTGCATGCGGGCGCTGCCCAGCCTGACCGGCATGCCGTGCCTGATGAACAACGACGTGCGGTTGCTGGTCAACGGCGACGCCACGTTCGAGGCCATCTTCGCCGCCATCGATGCCGCCAGAGAGCAGGTGCTGGTGCAGTTCTTCATCGTTCACGATGACGAACTCGGGCAGGCCCTGCAGCAGCGCCTTTGCGCGCGGGCGCAGGCGGGCGTCAAGGTCTATTTCCTGTACGACAGTATCGGCTGCCACGCGCTGGGACGCAGCTACGTGCGGGTGCTGCAGCAGGCCGGCGTCGAGGCGCGGCCGTTTTCCACACATCCCGGCTTCGTCAACCGCTTTCAGCTCAACTTCCGCAACCACCGCAAGCTCGTGGTGGTGGACGGCGCGCAGGCGTTCGTGGGCGGGCACAACGTCGGCAACGAATACCTGGGAAAGAAGCCGCCGCTGGCGCCGTGGCGCGACACGCATATCGCCATTCGCGGCGCGGCGGTGCTGGACCTGCAGATGGCGTTTGCCGAAGACTGGTACTGGGCCGCGCGCGAGGTGCCATACCTGATGACATCGCCACCCGGCCACGTCGGCGACATGGTGTGCCAGGTCGTGCCATCGGGTCCGGCCGATGCCCAGGAGACCTGCTCGTTGTTCTTCGTCGAGGCCATCCAGTCCGCCACGCGCCGGCTCTGGATGACGTCGCCATACTTCGTGCCCGACGAGGCCGTGTTTGCCATGCTGCGGCTGGCCGTGCTGCGCGGCGTGGATGTGCGCATCCTGATTCCATCGCGGCCCGATCACCTGGTGGTCTACGGCGCGTCCACCATCTATGCGTACCAGGCCGTGCGCGCGGGTGTGAAGGTCTACCGCTACCAGCCCGGCTTCCTGCACCAGAAGGTGATCCTGATCGACGACGAAGCGGCCGCCGTGGGCACGGCCAACCTGGACAACCGGTCCTTCCGCCTGAATTTCGAACTGATGGTGATGACCGCCCATCCAGCATTTGCCGCCGACGTGGCACGCATGCTGGAAGCCGACTTCGCGCAGGCCCACCGGATCGGGCCGGACGATTTCCTGAACTCGCCGGCTTTCCTGCGTGTGGCGATGCACGTGGCCAAGCTGTTCGCGCCCATCCTCTAGCCGGCGCCGTGTTCCCGAAGCAACGTGCAAGGCACGCGATGCCACGCGCTGGTCACTCCCGAAGGCAGAAACTGGCAGGATTTGTGTACACTGTCTACTATTAGTCGAAGAAGAGTGGACGACGTCCACATGGGAGTGGATATGAACCGTACAGTCGCCGCAACACCTCCCACACGCACCACATACCGCCATGGCGACTTGCGCCGCGCCTTGCTGGAAGCGGGTATCGACCTGGCGCGCGAAGGCGGCCCCGATGCCATCGTGCTGCGCGAAGCCACGCGCCGCGCGGGGGTGGTGCCGAATGCCGCTTACCGCCACTTCGCCAGCCGGCAAGACCTGCTGCAGGCGGTGCGCGCCTCGGCGCTCTCCAGCCTGGCCATGGCGATGGAGTCCGAACTCGATTCGATCCCGCTGGAAGCCAGCTCGCCGGACCGCGCGCGCGCAAGCCTGCGCGCGGTGGGCATGGGTTACCTGAAGTTTGCGCTGTCTGAGACCGGTCTGTTTCGCACGGCGTTTTCGGTGCCGGACGACGTGGAGGCCGATGTCGATCCCGCCAAGGCGGGCAACAGCGGGCTGAATCCGTTCGAGTTGCTCGGGTCCGCGCTGGACCGCTGGGTCGACGCCGGCCTGCTTGCGGCGGATCGTCGTCCGGGCGCCGAATACATTGCCTGGTCCGCCGTGCACGGCCTCGCTGTCCTGCTGATCGACGGCCCGCTACGCAGCCGCGCGAAAGAGCAGGCCAACGACATCGGGGAGCGGCTGCTGGAGACGGTGGCGCGGGGGCTATAGCCGGCAATCGGCTCCCCCCGAAAATGTCCCAACGGATCACGCCCGGCTGATCCGGCTGCTGTCGCGCACTACAAGCTCGCATGGAATCTCACGACGTTGCGGCGATTGCTTGCCCTCGCCATCGCCCAGGGCGGCCACGACGATCGCCATGCTCTGCGCGCCAATCGCATAGGGGTCTGGCCGCACGGTCGTCAATGCAGGGGTGGTGACCAGGCCAAGCGGCATGTCGCCGAACCCCGCCACGGCCAGCGAATCAGGTACGTGAAGTCCGTGCGCGGGCGCGCTCAGCATGGTGGCGATGGCCATGTTGTCGTTGCCGAAT
Organism: Cupriavidus pauculus; assembly: GCF_022179805.1. Taxonomy (GTDB): domain Bacteria; phylum Pseudomonadota; class Gammaproteobacteria; order Burkholderiales; family Burkholderiaceae; genus Cupriavidus; species Cupriavidus pauculus_E. The sequence continues at coordinate 71,282 of NZ_BPUO01000016.1, forward strand.
ATCACGGCCTGCGGCCGCCTGCGCAAAGGCAATGCCGCGATGTCCGCCAAGAGTTCGCGTGCCGCGGCGATATCGTCCTTGGCATTGGCGCGCCAGATATCGGGCTTCAGCCCGGCGTCGCGCATGGCGCCCGCATAGCCCTCGGCACGGCGAGCGGCGCGTCCGTCTTCGGTTGCGCCGTTCAACGCAAAGCGTATCCGCTGCGCACCCTGGGCGATGAAATGCAGCGCCTGAGAGATACCCACTTCGGTCTGCGAAAAACCGACCTGGTGGAACGGGCGTTCGGTCATGACTTCCCACGCCTCCACAATCGGAATCCGTAGCCTGGCCAGCAGGGCTTCGGTATCGGGTGCGTGATCGTTCCGGGTCAGGATCATCGCGCGCGGGTGCCATCCGGCGAAGGTCCGCAGCGCACGGGTTTCGGATTCCAGCGAGAAATGGCTGTTGGCCAGCAGCAGTTGCAGCGCGTTTTCCTCGGCCACGTCCATCATGCCGCGCACCATGTCGGCAAAGGTCGGGCTGGTTACGTTCTGCATGACCGCGCCCACCACGCCGCCTTGAGCGGTGGCCAGGATGCGGGCCACCTGGTTCGGCACGTAGCCGGTTTCCGCGATGATGCCGGCGAGCCTGTCGCGCAGGACATCGGATACCTTGTGAGGCGCGTTGAAATACCGCGATACCGTTACCGACGAAACGCCTGCCAGGGCCGCCACGTCATGCACGGTGTACGTCCCCGAGCGAGGCCGCTGAGCGCGGCGCTTGGGCGGGTCGGGCGATTCGGAAGCGGGTGTCGATGATTTTTCGCGGGCTGCGGGCATGCCATTGGTTTTCATGATGGACGTCGCGTCCGGGTTGACGGCGGAGCGCCGCCGCTCGTACACTGCCCGCTATGTTACCGGTTTCATTTCCATTTTGCATCTCGAAATGGTAGCGGTAACATTAGTAAAAATGCGGCCGACGAGCCGCTGTTCCCGGAGACATTTCATGTTCGCTTTCCGCCGTGCGGTGGTTGCCGTTGCCACGCTCCTTTCCACGACAGCCACGTATGCCGCGTGGCCCGACCATCCCATTGTCATGGTCGTCCCACAGCCGCCCGGCGGCGCCGCAGACGCCTTTGCGCGGCCGTTCGCGCAGATGCTGGGGCAGCGCCTGGGCCAGACCGTGGTGGTTGAAAATCGCGCGGGCGCCAACGGTAATATCGCGGCTGCGTACGTGGCGCGCCAGCAACCGGCCGATGGCTACACGATCTTTTTTGGCTCGGTGAGCACGCTGGCGGTCAATCCGCATCTGTACAAGAGTCCCGGCTTTGACCCGTTCAAGGATTTCCAGCCGCTCACGCTGACCAACCAGACGCCCAACGTGCTGGTGGTCAATGCTGCGGCGCCGTACAAGACCGTTGCCGACGTGGTGGCCGCCGCCAAGGCCAAGCCCGGCACCATCAACTTCGGGTCCGCCGGCAACGGCAACACCATGCACCTGACCGGCGTGCTGTTCCAGGCCCGCACCGGTACGTCGCTCACGCACGTGCCGTACAAGGGTGGACCGGCCGCCCTGAACGACGTGCTGGCTGGCCAGATTCCGATGATGTTCCACAACCTGAACGCGGTGCTGGCTTACGAAAAGGCGCACAAGGTGCGCATCCTGGCGGTGGCCGACGACAAGCGCGCGGCGTTGCTGCCGGGCGTGCCCACCATGAAAGAGGCCGGCGCACCGGGTGTGGTGCAGGTGCCGTGGAGCGGCATGCTGGTGCGATCCGGTACGCCGCAGCCGGTGGTTGACCGGCTGGTGCGCGAGATGGCTGCCATCCTCAAGAGCCCGGAGTTCCGGGGCAAGCAGGAAGAGCAGGGCACCGAGGTGCTGTCGTCGACGCCAGCGGAATTCGAGTCGCGGCTGAAGTCCGACTACAACGCCATGGGCGCGCTGATCAAGGCAGGCAACGTTTCACTCGACTGAGTGCCCGTGACCCCCTCTCGCAAAGACAATAGGACAGACATGCCCCCGCACAATCGATTCAAGCAAGCACTAAGCGAAAAGCGCGCCCAGGTGGGCCTGTGGTCGACGCTGCCATTTCCCTATGTATCCGAACTGATTGCCGGCTCGGGCTTTGACTGGCTGCTGCTGGACACCGAGCACACCGCCAGCGATCCGGTCATCATGCAGCAACAGTTGCAGGCGGTTGAGGCCGGCTGCATGGGCGTGACGTCGGCGGTCGTACGGCCGGCGTGGAACGACACGGTGCTGACCAAGCGCTACCTCGACATCGGGGCGCAGTCGCTGCTGTTCCCGTTCGTGCAGAACGCCGAAGAAGCAGCGGCGGCGGTGGCTGCCACGCGCTATCCGCCGCAAGGCGTGCGCGGCATGGGCGGCACTATGCGCGCATCGCGCTTTGGACGTGACGCGCAGTACGTGGCCGAGGCGGCCAACGAACTGTGCGTGCTGGTGCAGCTGGAAACGGAAGAGGCGCTCGAAAGCCTGGAGCAAATTGCCGCCGTGGACGGCATCGACGGCATCTTCATCGGACCGGCGGACCTGTCGGCAAGCATGGGTGTGGCCGGCGACGTCAACCATCCGCGCGTGCGCGCGGCCATCGACCGTGCCATCGGCCGCATCCTGGCGTGCGGCAAGGCGCCGGGGCTGCTGATGCTGGACGAGACGCGCGCGCAGGAATGCCTGGACCTTGGCGCGCTGTTCGTGGCCGTGGGTACCGACCAGGTGATCCTGCGCAAGCACGCCGACGCGCTGGCCGAACGATTTCACCGTGGCCCCGGCGTAACCCGGGCCGCATACTGAGCGCACGAACCGATTCACCGGAAGACAATACGTATGTCCCAGCAAGAGAAACTCAAACGCCGCAGTGTCGAGGACCTGCGCAGCCAGCGGTGGTTCGCCAGCGACGACATCCGCGGGTTTGCCCACCGCCAGCGTATGCAGCAGCAGGGCCTGGCCCGGGAAGCCTTCATGGGCCGGCCAGTGATTGGCATCATCAATACCTGGAGCGAACTGTCGCCTTGCCATGCGCACCTGCGGGAGCGCGCCGAATCGGTCAAGCGCGGCGTGCTGCAGGCAGGCGGCTACCCGCTGGAGCTGCCCGCACTGAGCCTGGGCGAGGTCATGGTCAAGCCGACCACCATGCTGTATCGCAACCTGTTGTCCATCGAGGTGGAAGAGCTGCTGCGCAGTCTGCCTCTGGACGGCGCGGTGCTGATGGGGGGCTGCGACAAGACGCCGCCCGGCTTGATGATGGGCGCGTTCTCGATGGACCTGCCGGTCATCTTCATGCCGGCCGGCCCGATGCTCAATGACCGCTACAAGGGCGCCGCAGTCGGCGCCGGAACGCACACCAAGAAATACTTTGCCGAGTATTCGATCGGCAACCTCACGCAGCCGGAGTGGGTCGACATGGAAGCCCGCATGACGCGCTCCGTGGGCACCTGCAACACGATGGGCACGGCCAGCACGATGACGGCCATCGTCGAGGCGCTGGGGTTCTCGCTGCCGGGTGCGATGAGCATTCCGGCCGTCGACGCCGGTCACAGCCGCATGGCCTGGCAGTGCGGCATGCGCATTGTCGACATGGTCTGGGAAGATCTTCGACCGTCGCAGATTGCCACCAAGGCCGCCTTCCTCAACGCCGTGGCGGTCTATGCGGCGCTGGGCGGATCCACCAACGCGGCCGTGCATCTGCCGGCCATGGCAGGGCGGGCTGGTGTGCAGCTAGACCTGGACGAGATCGATGCCGTGGCGCGCAAGGTGCCGGTGATCGCCAACCTCTATCCGTCCGGCGAACGGCTGATGGAAGACTTCCACTATGCGGGCGGCCTGCCGGCGGTGCTGAAGAAGATCGCCAGCCACCTGGCCCTCGACGCGCTGACCGTCACTGGCCAGACGCTGGGCGAGAACATTGCCGCGTGGGATTGCGACGATGACGGCACGGTGCTGGACCTGGACCAGCCGCTCAAGGCCGGTACGGCGGAGTGTCCCGAGGCGGGCCTGGCGCTGGCGGTGGTGCGCGGCAACCTGTGCCCCGACGGCGCGGTGATCAAGCCGTCCGCGTCCAGTCCGGAGTTGTTGCGCCACGAAGGGCGTGCGCTCGTATTCGATTCGAATGCCGAGATGTTCGCGGCCATGGATGATCCCGACCTCGACGTCGATGCGTCGACGGTGCTGGTCTTGCGCAATGCGGGTCCGATTGGCGGTCCCGGCATGCCCGAGTGGGGAAACCTGCCGATCCCTAAGAAGCTGCTCCGCGAAGGGGTGCGCGACATGCTTCGCATTTCCGACGGTCGCATGAGCGGCACGCACTACGGCACCTGCGTACTGCACGTGGCGCCGGAATCGGCCGTGGGCGGTCCGCTGGCGCTGCTGCGCACTGGCGATATCGTTCGGCTCGATATCGGCGAGCGGCGGCTGGACATGCTCGTATCCGACGAGGAACTCGCCGCGCGGCGCGCCGCGTGGCAGGCCCCGCCGGCGCCGTATGCGCGCGGCTACGGGCGCATCTTCCAACATGAGGTGACTCAGGCCAATCAAGGCTGCGACTTCGCCAGCCTAGCCGGCTGCGCGCCGATCCCGGAGCCGCCGATCTACTGATCTGCCCGGACCACGATGCAAGAAGGCCCGTCTAGCGGGCCTTCTTGCAGATGCGGCCCTGCCAATGGCTGGGCCGTTTTCGTTTCGGTTGGCGTCAGAGGCCGCTTTGATCGAGTGTCACGGCGAATTGATCCAGCGCCGCGAGATCGGGCAAAACGCCGAACCCTGGCGCATCGCCCAGGCGCACGCAGCCATCCTGCAGGTGCATGACCGAAGCCGCCATCATGTCGCGCAGCGGGTTTGGATTAGCGTCGACTTCGACGAGCCCTTCGCCACCGGCGGCCGTTTTCAGGTGAAGCGACGCCACCAGTCCGATTCCGGCGCCGAGCCAATGGGGGCAATACCATTTGCCGGCGGCATGCGCGCGGCGCGCAACGTCGATGCAGCCGCTCAGGCCGCCCCATTTGCCCGCATCCGGCTGGATGATCGACATGCCCGGCTGGGCGATGAAGTCATCGTACTGCGCCAGGCTGATCAGATTCTCGCCCCCGGCAAGCCGCAGCGGCTGTTCGCCGGCCAGTGCCGCCCACGTCTGCGGCGGGGCATCGGCGCGCACCGGCTCCTCCATCCAAAAGAGGTTGAACGGTGCCATCCGGTGGCCAGCCGCGACGGCTTCCGTGGCGGTCCAGGCCTGATTGGCATCGACCATCATCACGGCGTCGTCGCCGAGCGCGTCGCGCATGTTGCGAAGGTTGGCGACATCGCGCTCCGCGCCAAAGCCGACCTTGAGCTTGAAGGCGCGATAGCCTTCGTCGCGCTTGGCGAGCGCCAGCTTCTCGGGTTCGGTGGGGTTGATCCCCGATGCATAGACCGGCACGTCCCAGGCTGTCTCACCGCCGAGCGCACGCCATGCCGGCACACCGGCGCGGCGTGCGAAGAGGTCCCACATCGCCATGTCGATGCCGGCGGCGATCTGGTGCAGCGGGCCCGGTTCGCCAGTCTGCAGCATCAGGACGGCAAAACGGTCGAGCATGGCTTCCCATGCCTGCCGTGGGTGGTTCCACGTCTGGCCCATGATGACGGGACGGCCATAGGCCAATGCCAATCGTGCGCGATGCTCGGCGCCGACGGTCGGAAAGTTGCACCACACCTCGCCCCAGCCTTCGGCACCGTCCTTGTCGCGCAGCCGCAGCAATACAGCGGGCCGATCGTGCATGATGCCGAACGACGTCTGCACCGGTGGGACGGCCGGCGCACGGAACACATAGGCATCAAGGCTTTCGATCTGGATGGGCTGTCCGGTCATCATGCGATCCCCGCCATGCACACGTATTTGATTTCGAGATAGTCCTCGATGCCGTACTTCGAGCCCTCGCGGCCCATGCCCGACTGCTTCACGCCGCCGAACGGCGCCATTTCATTGGCGATCAGGCCGCTGTTGACCCCGACGATGCCGGCCTCGATGGCTTCGGACACGCGCCACACGCGGCCCATGTCGCGCGCGTAGAAATACGCCGCCAGGCCAAACTCCGTATCGTTTGCCATGGCGATGACTTCCTGCTCGGTCTCGAAGCGGAACAGCGGCGCCAGGGGGCCGAACGTTTCCTCGGTCGCCACCTTCATCGACTGGGTGGCATTGGCCACCACCGTCGGTTCGAAGTACTGTCCGCCCAGCGCGTGGCGCCGGCCGCCCGTGAGCACGCGCGCGCCCTGATCCAGCGCATCGCGGATATGCTCCTCGACCTTTTCCACCGCAGCCATGTCGATCAGCGGGCCTTGCGTCACGCCCGCCGCGGTGCCCGGGCCCACACGAAGCGTGTTGACGCGCTCGGTCAGCTTGCGCGCGAATTCATCGTGCACACCGGCCTGCACGTAGATGCGGTTGGCGCAGACGCAGGTCTGGCCGGCGTTGCGGAACTTCGAAATCATTGCGCCCTCGACGGCGGCGTCCACGTCGGCATCGTCGAACACGATGAACGGCGCGTTGCCGCCCAGTTCCATCGACATCTTCTTAACGCCATCGGCGGCTTCGCGCAACAGCCAACGGCCCACTTCTGTGGAGCCGGTGAACGTGATCTTGGCCACCAGCGGATTGCGGCTGAATTCCTCGCCAATCGCGCGGGCATCGCCCGTGACCACCGAGAACACACCGGCGGGAACGCCGGCGCGCAGGGCTAGCTCCGCCAGCGCCAGCGCGGACAGCGGGGTCTTCGACGCAGGCTTGAGCACCATGGTGCAACCGGCCGCCAGCGCGGGGCCGGCCTTGCGTGTGATCATGCCGTTGGGGAAGTTCCACGGCGTGATGGCGGCACAGACACCCACGGGCTGCTTCATCACGACCACGCGGCTACCCGCGTTGGCTGGCGGCATGAGGTCGCCATAGACGCGCTTCGCTTCCTCGGCAAACCATTCGAGATAGGCGGCGTTGGCCAGGATCTCGCCCTTGGCCTCGGACAGCGGCTTGCCCTGTTCGGCGGTCAGGATCTGCGCGAGGTCGTCGGCATGCTCCACCACGAGTTCGTACCAGCGGCGCAGGATCGCGGCGCGCTCCTTTCCCGTGCGCGCGCGCCAGGCGGGCAGGGCACGGTGCGCGGCTTCAATGGCCTGCCTGACTTCGTCCACGCCCAGCCTGGGCACGGTGGCCAGCGAAGCGCCATCGGCGGGGTTCTGCACGCCAATGGTCCGGCCATCGCGGGCCGCGATCCATTCGCCGCCAATCAGGCATTGCGTGCGTAGCAAGGACGTATCGTTCAACTGCATGGGAGTCTCCGTTCGGGTAGGGCTTTCAGGCTTTTCTTCGCAACCGGGCCGGTGCTGTGTCAGCCGGGTGTGAGCCGGCTACTCTCGCGCACGATCAATTCGCAAGGTAGCAACGCACGGCCAGGCGCTGGGGTGGGATCTTGCGGGGCGGCGAGCATGCGCAGCACGGTGCGGGCCGCCATCTGGCCAATCTGGTAGCGGGCCGGGCGCAGCGTGGTCAGAGCCGGTTTCAGGCGTACGGATATCGGCGCATCGCCAAAACCGGCCAGCGCGCAATCGCAGGGCAATACCAGGCCGCAGTCGTCGGCGTGCAGGATCGCGCCGGCGGCCATGTTGTCGTTGGCGAAGATGATCGCCTGCGGACGATCCGCGCGCGGCGCGGCGGCCAGGGCGGTCATCGTGCGTGCGCCCGCTTCGAAGTCGTCTTCGACGTCGGCAACCTGGACATCGGCGGCCAGACCGGCGGCGGTCATCGTGGCCGCATAGCCCTGGGCGCGCTGGGCCGCCCGGAAGTCCTCGCCGATATGAGGCAGAACAAAGCGCACGCGGGTGGCGCCTTGCTCCAGGAAGTGGTGGGCCAGTTGCGCGCCGGTTTCGGCATGAGGAAAACCAACCTGGTGGAACGGGCGGTCGTCGACGAAGCCCCAAGCTTCCACCACGGGAATATCCAGTGCGGAAAGCATGGCTTCGGCCGCCGGCGTATGGTCGTCGCGCGTCAGGATCAGCGCGCGCGGATGCCAGCCAACAAAGGTACGGATGGCGTTCTCTTCCAGGGTCTGCGAGTACTGCGCGTTGGCCAGCAGCAGCTGCAGCCCCGAGGCCTGCAGTTCATCGGTCATGCCCTTGACCAGGTCCGCGAAGGTCGCACTGGCAATGTTCTGCATCACCGCACAGACCACGCGGCCACGGCCGGAGGCAAGGCCGCCCGCTACCTGACTGGGCACGTAGCCAATACGCTCCACGATCTCGCGCAGCCGTTCGCGCACCGCTACCGACACCTTCTCGGGGTTGTTGAAGTAGCGCGATACCGTGATCGACGACACGCCAGCAAGCGCGGCAACGTCGTGGATCGTGTGGGTGGATGCCTTGCGGCGGGATGCACGGGGCGGGGGAGCGTCTTTCATGGTTTTCACGGATGGCTAGAGCACGATGCGAAACTCTATCATTCGCCAATGGTACCGGTAACAGTCACCGGTAACATCCGTGATTTCACCTAGGAAGCCCTGCAACATGACGCGCCCGATCCTGCTTGTCGTAACGCCTTTTGCACCCGACGCGCTGAGCGTGCTGCGTGACGATTTCGATGTGGTCGACTGGCGCACATTGGCCGATCCCGTGGATTTCCTGGCGCGGCAGGGCGGCCATGTGACGGCAATGATCACAAATGGCATGGCGGGCGTGCCGGCAGCGTGCCGCGATGCGCTACCCAATCTCGCGGTGATCGCCTGCAACGGTGTCGGGTACGACGCCATCGTGGTGCCTTGGGCCACGGCGCGAGGCATCCGCGTGACGAACACGCCCGACGTCTTGTCGGCGGACGTCGCGGACGTGGCGCTGATGCTGGCGCTGGCGGCGTTTCGCCGGCTGCCGCAGGCCGACCGCTTCGTGCGCGAAGGGCAATGGCTGACGGGACCGTTTCCGCTGGCGCGCCGCTTCTGGGGCAGCCGGGTCGGCATCGTGGGCCTGGGCCGCATCGGTCGGCTCATTGCCCGCCGGGCCCACGCTTTCGATACGGAGATCGGCTACAACGGCCGCAGCCGTCAGGACGTGCCGTACGCATACTTTGCCGACGTGCGGGCTCTGGCGGAATGGGCCGACGTCCTGATCGTTGCCACGCCCGGCGGCCACGGCACGCACAAGCTGGTGGGCCGCGACGCACTGCAGGCGCTGGGACCCGACGGTGTGCTCGTGAATGTGGCGCGCGGTTCGGTAGTGGACCAGGCCGCGATGATCGACGCGCTGCGCGATGGTTCGCTCGGCGCTGCCGGACTGGACGTCTTCGAAGACGAACCAGACGTGCCAGCGGCGCTGCGCGAATGCGAGCGCGTGGTGCTCACCCCGCATATCGCCAGTGCCACGATGCAGACCCGCCACGCGATGGCGCAACTGGTTGTCGACAACCTGTCGCGCCACGCGCGCGGGCTGCCCCTGGCAACGCCGGTCAACTAGCCGTCCGCCATTCCCCCGCCCATTCCTGAAAAATACAGAAGGAGACATCGCCATGAATCGCAGGAACCTGCTTCGCCGCACTGTGGCCGGCATGGCGGCATGCGTCACGCTGGCATTGCCGCTGCACTCGGTGGCCGCGGACCCCGCCTATCCGAACCGCCCCGTCACGTTCGTGGTGCCGTATCCGGCCGGCGGCGTGGCTGACCAGTTTGCCCGCGCGTTTGCCAATGCACTGAGCGAACGGCTGGGCCAGCCCGTGGTGATCGACAACCGCGCGGGCGCCAACGGCAATATCGGCTCGGCGTTCGTGGCGCGGCAGCAACCGGCTGACGGCTACACGCTGCTGCTCGGCTCCACGAGCACGCTTGCCATCAATCCGCATCTGTACGCGAGCATGGGCTACGACCCGATCAAGGACCTGCAGCCCGTCACGCTCACGCACCAGATGCCGAATGTGCTGCTGGTCGGCGCGCAAACGCCATACAAGACCGTGGCCGATGTGGTGACGGCGGCCAAGGCCCAGCCGGGGCGCATCGACTACGGATCTGCCGGCAACGGCAACACCATGCACCTGGCTGGCGTGATGTTTGAAAAGCGCAGCGGTACCCGCCTGGTGCACGTGCCGTATAAGGGCGGTCCGCCGGCCCTGATGGACGTGCTGTCCGGACAGATTCCCATGATGTTCAACAACCTGCCGGCGGTGGTGACCTACAAGAACGCCGGCAAGCTGCGTGTGCTGGCCGTGGCGGATACCAAGCGGTCAACCGTCCTGGCCGATGTGCCGACGTTTGCCGAGGTCGGCGTGCCCGATGTGGTGTCGGTGGTCTGGAACGGCATTCTGGTACGGCGCGGCACGCCGCCGGCCATTGTCGAGCGGCTCAACAAGGAAATGCTCGCCATCCTGCAATCGCCGAAATTCCGTCAGCCGCTGGAGCAGCAGGGCTACGAAGTGCTGTCGTCTTCGCCCGCACAATTCGAGGCCTTGCTGAACAAGGACTCGGCGGCCATGGGCAAGCTCGTCAAGGACGCCGGCATCAAGCTGGACTGAGCACCCGACGGCCCGCGCAAACACTCCATCACCAACCAGATTTTAACGACTTCACCATTTCAAGAGACCCAACATGCCCGCACCCAAGGACCTTCTTGCCAATCCCTTCCGCGACCGTCTGAGCCAGGCCGGTGTTCCCCTCGGCACCTGGTTGATGTCCGGTACTTCCAGCACGGCCGAGGCCATGGGCCGCGCCGGCTTCGAGTGGTTGGTCGTCGATCTGGAACACGTGCCGCTCGACGAGCGCGAGATTCTGAACGTGCTGCAGGCGATTGCCGGCACCGACGCCACCCCGATCACGCGTCTGGCTGCCAACGATCCGGTGCTGTTCAAGCGCGCGCTGGACCTGGGTGCGCAGACTGTGATGGTGCCGTTCGTGGACAGCGCCGAAGCCGCGCGCCGCGCCGTGTCCTATGCAAAGTACCCGCCCGAAGGCATCCGGGGCTTCGCGGCAGTGCACCGCGCCAGCGGCTACGGCACCGCGCCGGACTACGGCAAGCGGGCGAACGACTCGGTCTTCACGATCATCCAGCTGGAAACGCCGCAGGCCGTGTCGTCGCTGGAGGAAATCGCCGCCGTGCCGGGCGTCGACGCGCTGTTCCTGGGGCCAGGCGACCTGGCGGCCAACCTCGGTCACATCGGCAATATCGCGCATCCGGAAGTGCAGGCCGTGATCGTCGACGTTGCGCGCCGCTGCAAGGCCATCGGCAAGCCCTGCGGCATCGTGGGGCCGACGCCCGAGATGGTGTCGCAGTTCGTGGCGCAGGGCTACGCGTTCGTCGCCGTGGCGTCGGACATGGGCATGATGATGCGGCAGGCCAACGCCTTCATCCAGGCCATTCGTCCGGCCATCGCCAAGGGCTACGACGGCGGCGTGTACTGACACGCTTTTCGATCCGTCCGTTCCACATGGGGCCGCCAGAGCCCCTCCAGAAAACACTGCAAGGAGACTCCCGATGCAACGTCCAGCTTTACGTCCGCCGCGCCGGTTGCCGCGCGCCATGCTTGCCTGCCTGGCAACGGCGGCATGCCTGATCTCGCTCCCCGTGGTCGCCGAGGGCGGCTATCCCGCCAGGCCGGTGACGCTGGTGGTGCCGTTTGGTCCCGGCGGAACCTCTGACATCATGGCCCGCATCCTCGAACGCAGGATGACCGAAACCATGGCCGCCTCCATCGTCGTGGACAACAAGGCGGGCGCGGGCGGTGCCATCGGCATGTCACAGCTGATGCGCGCCAAGCCCGACGGCTACACGGTTGGCTTGTCGGTGATCGGCCCCGAGGTACTGCAGCCGGCCATCCGCAAGACGGGCTACAGCTACAAGGACTTCGATCACATCTGCGGTACCTACGCCGTGCCGCTGATGATGATGGTGACCAAGGACTCGTCGTTCAAGAGCGTGGCGGACGTGATGGACTATGCGCGCCGGCATCCCGAAAAGCTTGCGTATGGTTCGTCCGGGCCGGGTACGCTTCTGCACCTGTCGATGGAGATGCTGCTCGCCAAGGCGAGTGCCAAGGGCCTGCACGTGCCGTACAAGAGTTCGGGCGAGATGGTGACAGGCATGCTCGGCAAGCAGATCATGGTGTTCAACGAGACGCCGACCGTATCGAAGCAGTATGGACTGCGCCCACTGGCGGTGTTTGCCGACCGGCGTCTGCCGGGCTATCCGGATGTCCCCACCGCGGCGGAAGCCGGCTTTCCCGTGCAGGCCACCATCTGGGGCGGGCTGATCGCACCGAAGGGTCTGCCGGCGCCTGTGCTGGGCAAGCTTGAGAGCGCCTGCCGCCAGGTGCTGGCAAGCCCCGCATACCGCGCGGATGCCGAGCGGCTGGAGACACCGCCCGAGTACAAGGATGCGAAGGCGTTTGCCGCGTTCGCCCAGCGCCAGTCCGAGATCTACGGCAAGCTGATCGCCGACCTCGATCTGGCGGACAAGTAGCGATAGGGACGGATCTGGTGGATTTGCTCGCATTCGCGCCGATTGAAGCGATGCTTCAGGCGCCTGCAACGACGCTGTACTTCCTGCTGTGCGTGGCAGTGGCCACCTATGTGCAGACGCTGACCGGCTTTGCCTTCGGCCTGGTCCTGCTCAGCCTTGTGGCCACGTTCAAGCTGGCCTCCGTGGCCGATGCGGCCAACACGGCCAGTGTGCTGACGCTTGTCAATGCGCTGGCATTCTTCCGCACCGAGCGCCAGGCGCCGCCGTGGCGGCAGATGCGCCCCGCGCTGATCACCAGCTTGCTGACAGTGATGTTGGGGGTGCTGATGCTGGGGTGGATGCACGACCATGCGGCGTCGTGGCTGGAGACCGCGCTCGGCATCGTCATCGTGCTGTGCGCGGTCAGCCTGGTTGCGCGCCGGCAGCAGGCGGAGCACGTGGGTCCGCCACGCGGGTTTGCGATGGCGGGCGCGCTGTCGGGGCTGATGGGCGGGTTGTTCGGTACGTCGGGCCCGCCGATCGTCTTCTATCTGTACCGGCAGCCGCTGGCCACCGATGTCGTGCGGAGGGCGCTGCTGGTCATGTTTGCCAGCAATGCCAGCTTGCGGCTGCTACTCGTGGTGCTCTCCATCGGCATGTCGGCGCATGCATTGCTGCTGTGTCTGCTTTCGGTGCCGATCGTTCAACTGACCACACGCCTGACGCTGAAAGCGCCGCCGCCCGTTCCTCCGGGCGTCATGCGCCCCTTGGTTGCCACACTGCTGGCGTTGTCGGGCGCCGCCATGATCTTCAGGTAGGCGGCGCCCGGCCCTTCAGGTGGCGGCTTCGGTCGCCACCTCGGCAGCCTGCGCGACCTTCGCCGGCTTGCCCTTGCCCCGTTCCGCCCCCTTCAACCCCGCCAGTACCTTCTCCGGCAGGAACGGCACCGAACGCAGCCGCACGCCGACGGCCGCGAATACTGCGTTGGAGATGGCGCCCGGAATAGTGGCCGGTGCCATTTCGCCGGCGCCCCAGGGCGTTGCCTCGGGGCGGTCGATCAGGCTGATGTGGATGTTGGGCACGTCCGGGAAACGCAGGATCGGGTAGCTGGCCCAGTCCACCGACGTCACGCGGTGCGTGTCGAAATGCAGCTCCTCCATCATGACCCGGCTGACGGTCTGCACGATGCCGCCCTCGATCTGGTTGCGCGTGCCGTCCGGGTTGATGATCTGGCCGCAGTCGTGGCTGCACCAGACGTCGGTCACGCGCACGTGGCCGTCCTTGCGGTTGACGGCCACCTCCAGCACCGTGGCCACATAGGTGCGGTCGTTGTCGTACCGCACGAATGCCAGCCCGCGGCCGCGTACCACGTCGCGCGGATCGCCCTTGCGGCGGATGGCCCGGGCCGCCCTGGCGTCCCAGCCCGACAGCTTTGCCACGTCCTCCAGCACGGCGCGGGCGCGCGGGTCGGGCAGGTAGTCCAGGCGCCATTGCAGCGGATCGGCGCCGGCGGCCATCGCCAGTTCGTCGAAGAACGCCTCGTTGGCAAAGGCGTTCTGCAGCCGCCCCGGCGAGCGCAGGTGGGCGGTACGGAACGCGCTATCGGTCAGCCGGTAGACCTTGGTGCTGACGTTCGGCAGCGTGTACAGCACGTCGGCGTTCTTGGAGATGTTGCCGGTGACATAGGCGGGCCGCTGGATACCCGAGGTGACCGTGGCCAGCAGCGGGAATTCGGCGATTGATCCCTTCTGCGTGGCCACGAAGAATTCGGACTGCCAGGCCACCGGACGCTTCTGTGCGTCCAGGCCGCCCTTGAGGTCGATGGCAGTCGGCGGGCTCTTGGGATCCCAGCCGTGCTCGTCGGCCCGCATCCACTGCACGCGCACGGGCGCGCCGGCCAGTTGCGACACCAGCGCCGCGTCGGCCGAGCAATCCTCGTGACCATTGCGGCCATAGCAGCCGGCACCGTCCAGGTAGATCAGGCGCACCTTCGCCTTGTCCAGGCCCAGCGTCAGCGCGATTTCGCCTTGCAGCGAATGCGTGGACTGCGCGGCCGACCAGATCGTGCACTGGCCGTCGCGGAAGTCCGCCACGGCGCAGGCGGGGCCAATCGATCCATGCGTGTGCGGCGGGAATTCGTAGGTGGCTTCCAGCCGTTGCGCCGCACTGGCAAGCGCGGCGGCCGCATCGCCCCTGCTGGCGGCGGTTTCCACGTTGCTGACTGGCAGGCGGCGCCAGTAAGCATAGAGGTTGGCCTGGTCGGGGAAGTGGGTCGGGTCGTTCCATTCGACCTTGAGCAGACGCGCGGCCTTGATGGCGCCCCATTCGCTGGGGCTGAGCACGGCCAGGAAATCCTGCTTGCGGACGATGCGCACGCCGGGCAGGGCGCGGATCGACGTTTCGTCCACGCTGACCAGCTTTGCGCCGGGGCCGGCCGGGCGGATCACGCGCGCATGCAGCATGCCGGGTAGCCGGAAGTCCTGCATGAACGTGAACTGGCCGGTGACCTTGCCCGGTATGTCCACACGCTTCACGTTTTTGCCCACCACCTTATGCTGGGCCGGCGGCTTCAGCGGAACCTTGGGGTCCAGCGCTACCTGCAGCGGCTTGCCGGCTACCAGCTCGCCATAGCCGATCCGGCGATCCCCGCCAGCAGTGGCGATGACGCCGTCGGCGGTTATCAGGCTGTCCGCATCGACCGACCATTGCGCTGCCGCCTTGCCTACCATTGCGCGGCGTGCGCACGCGGCGGCGCGCCGCAACGTGGCGCCGCCGTCCTGGATGGTCAGGCTGCCGGCCGTCTGGCCCTGGTCGAGCGTCAGCAGCGTGTCGCCCATGATCATGTCCACCTGACGGAAGCTCACGTCGAGCTCCTCGGCCACCATCTGCGCCAGCGCGGTGCGCGCGCCGGTGCCCAGGTCGACCTTGCCGCTATAGACCGTGACGCGGCCATCCGGACCGATGGCCAGCCACGCATCGACCTCGCCCTTGGCCGTCGATGCCTTGGTGACGGTCTGGCCCGCGGCGTCTACGGCCGTGACCGATTGCGCCAGCGCCGTCGAAGCCCGGTTGGGCAGGGTGAACGAAACCAGCAGCCCGCCGCTGCCCTTGAGGAATGTGCGACGGTCCATGTCAGGCCTCCTTGGCTGCGGTGTCGGCGGCGCGCTGCACGGCCTTGATGATGCGCGTGTGCGTGCCGCAGCGGCACAGGTTGCCGGCCAGCGCATCGCGGATCTGGGTTTCCGACGGCTTCGCGTTCTGCGCCAGCAGGCCCACCGACGTCATGACCATGCCGTTGATGCAGTACCCGCACTGCGCGGCCTGCTCGTCGATAAACGCTTGTTGCACCGGGTGCGGCTTCTCAGGTGTGCCCAGGCCTTCCAGCGTGGTCACGCGGGCATCGCCAACCGAGGCCACCGGCAGCACGCACGACCGCGTGGCCACGCCGTTGAACAGCACCGTGCAGGCGCCGCACTGGCCCAGGCCGCAGCCGAACTTGGGGCCGTGCAGCGCGAGGTTGTCGCGCAGCACGTAGAGCAGGGGGGTATCGTCGTCGACGTCCACGGCATGCTGCTTGCCGTTGACCTGAAGCTGGTAGGTGGGCATGGGGTCTCCTTGTTGTTATCGTGCGGCACGGGGGCGGCGCAGCCTCGAATCTAGGCCAGCCACGGCGCGCCGAATAGCGTCATTTCCATGGGATGGAAATGCAGGCTGTTGTGACGTGGTTTTCTTCCTACACTGGGCGGACCCGTTAACCGGCCGGGCCTCCCGGCCATGGCCCGAGGCATCTTCCATGCGCATCGCGATTCCCGACGACTACCAGGACTGTGTACGGACCCTCGACTGCTTTGCGCGGCTAAACGGCCATGACGTGCGGATCTATCACGACAACGTGAAGGACATCGACGCACTGGCCGCCCGGCTGGCCGACGCCGAGGCCATCGTGCTGACGCGCGAACGCACGGGCATGACCCCGGCCTTGCTCGACCGCCTGCCGCGCCTGCGGCTGATCAGCCAGACCGGCAAGGCGGCGGGACACATCGATCTGCGCGCCTGCACCGAGCGCGGCATTGCGGTGGCCGAAGGCAGCGGCTCGGGCGCGGCCACGGCCGAACTGACATGGGCGCTGATGCTGGCCAGTCGCCGGCATCTGGTGGCCGAGGCCAACCGGCTGCGCGCGGGTCAGTGGCAGGGGTTTCTAGGCCAGCAACTGCGCGGGCAGCGGCTAGGTGTCTGGAGCTATGGCCGCATTGGCAAGCAGGTGGCCGGGTTTGGCAAGGCGTTTGGCATGCAGGTCTGGGTGTGGGGCCGCGAAGGCTCGACGGCCGATGCGCACCAGGACGGCTTCGAGGTGGCGCCGTCGCGCGAGGCATTCTTCGCGCAGAGCGATGTGGTCAGCCTCCATATCCGGCTCAATGCCGATACCGAAGGCATCGTGACAGCCGACGATCTGGCGCGCATGAAACCCACAGGGCTGATCGTCAATACGAGCCGCGCGGAACTGATCGCGCCCGGCGCACTGGTCGATGCGCTGCGGGCCGGGCGGCCAGGCTTTGCCGCCGTGGATGCCTATGAACGCGAGCCCGTGCTGTGTGCCGACGATCCGCTGCTGGCGCTCGACAACGCGTTGTGCACGCCCCATATCGGCTTTGTCGAAAAGGACAACTACGAAGCCTACTTTGGCGGCGCCTTCGACAACATCAACCGGTTCTTTGCTGGCGAACCCGTGACCTTGGCCAATCCGGAAGTCATGGTGCGATTGCGGGGCTGATCCCGGCAAGCTGCCGGGCATCGACGGAATATTCAGGGGACACTCCCTTGGGATGGTTCGTGCGCGATCCGCATGGACCGTCCCATTTTTTTGGGAGCCCGCCATCAGCTACTTCGCCTGCCGCCCCCGCAGCGCCTGGCTGGCGCCCGTATCCACCAACTTCTGCTTCCACGCGGAAAACACCGTATCCAGGCAGTTGGCGTTGTCGCAGGCATCACGCTGGCGGCGGAAGGTATCGATATCGGCCTGGCTGATCACGCCGGCCTTGAGCAGGCGCTGCTGGTCGGCGTAGATGCGCTGGTATCCAATCGAGAACAGCGCGCTTTCGCAAATGATCTGGCTGGCCCGCGTGGCGGGCGCCTCGCAGGCGATGTCGCTGGCGTGGGCGACGCACGCGAAAACGGCGCCGATGACGGCGATGGCGCCGCGAATCTGGGCGTGAAAGCAGGGGTGACGGTTTGGCATGACGCGCATTTTACGCCGGCAACCCCAACCCCTGATCCGTGCCTCTTAAGCAACAGATTTGACGTATACGTGATGTAAGCTCAACGATCCAGTGCGTTACGGTTACAATCTACACGTTTACTTACAAAAACTAGTCTTGGCAGAACAGCGAGACATAGCAGGAGCGGGGAGTTATGCGGGTTTTTGCATCTTTGCTGTTGACGACATTTTTTGGCCTGGCAGGATGCGCTCAGACGCCCGCCGACCAGCTGGCGCCGCGCTCGCAGACCGTACGGCTCTGCAATGGCAATGCCTGCACCGAGCAGGATCGCCGCGTATCGACGCTGCCGCCCGAAGTTACGACCGAAGCCGACCGCCGCATGCAGGCTCTGGCCAAGGTGGCCGAGAACAATCCCAACGCTGCCTATGACCTGGGCCTGCGCCTGCTGCGCGGCGACGGCGTGGAGCGCAACAGCTACCAGGCGCTGGAATGGATGCGCAAGGCCGGCGACAACGGCCACGTACAAGCGCAACTGGCGCTGGGCCGGATCTACCTGATGGGCTTCGAGGAACTGGGCTCGGACCCGGCCGAAGCCGAAGCCTGGCTGACCCGTGCTGCCGCCAAGGGCAACAAGGAAGCCGCCGCCCTGATTCCGCAGGCCCAGGCCGCGAAGAAGGACGAGCAGGCAGCGTACCGGGTGCGCGAAGCCTATCGCACGACCTGGGCCGGCTGGTACGGCGGCTACCCGTACTACTACGTATGGGGCGCCTCCGGCTGGTACCAGCGCTAGTTCGGCGCTAATTCTGCGCTGGTTCAACGCTGAACCGGCGCTAGATCGGCGCCCCCCGAACTTCTTCTCTTCTGTAGTTTCCCTCTCTTCCGTCAACAGGAACGCGTTTTCATGCCCAAGATGACTTCTTTGCGCGCGGCTGCAATGGCCGCCACCCTGGTTCTGGCTGGTTGTGCCAACCCCGCGGGCGGCCTGATCAGCACCGGCACGGCACCTACGGCCGCCACCGGCGCCGCTGGCGGCGCCACCAGCGTCAATGCCAACCAATCGCTCGAGCGCTGCGACAAGCCGCTGGGCACGCTGGCCGTGGACGATGGCCGTGGCAAGGAATGGTATGCAAGCTTTGGCGCAGCCACCAAGATCACGACCATCGAGCCGCTGATCCGCCTGGCGGTGCAGCAGTCGAACTGCTTCGTGATCACGTCGGTGGGCAACAACCGCACGGAAAGCAAGCTGTCGAACATCACCGACAAGCAGCGCAATTCCGGTGAGTTCCGCGCAGGGTCGAAGCAGCAGAAGGGCCAGCGCGTGGCAGCCGACTACTACATGGAGCCGGCGATCATCATCGACAACGACTCCACGGGCCAACTGGCCGCTGGCGTCGGCAGCATGTTCGGCAGCGTTGGCGCGCTGGTGGGCGGTGCCATGCAGAGCAAGGCTTCGGTCGTGACGCTGACGATGTTCGACATCCGCTCGGGCGTGCAACTGTCGATCTCCGAAGGCAATGCCACGGCCACCAACTTCGGTGCGGCCCTGGGCGCCTTTGGCGGCGGTGCGGCTGGCGGCCTGGGCGGCTTCTCGCGTACGCCGGAAGGCAAGGCCACCGTGGCCGCCTTCATGGACGCCTACAACAACATGGTGGTCTCGCTGCGCAACTACAAGGCGCAGGAAGTCAAGGGCGGCCTGGGTCGCGGCGGCCAGCTGAAGGTCGGTTCGTAAGCAGGCGCCGCCTGCTGTCCGGACGGCTGCCGCAAGCAGCCAGCCGGGCAGCGGCTAGTCGCCTCGCGTGCCGCCGATCCGCCGCGCGAGCCAGGGGCCAACCAGCACGACGGAAAACAGTCGAAGCGTCTGGGTGGCCACCACGAAGTTCATGTCGGCGTTGGTGCCCAGTGCGATGGCGACCACCGATTCCACGCCGCCTGGCGACGTCGCCAGGTAGGCAGTCAGAAAGCTGACCCGGCTGATGGCCGAGACCAGCCACGCCGAGGCGGCACACAGCGCCATCATTGCCACGATGGCGGCCAGCATGGTTGGCAATGACGCCACCAGCGGCCGCAAGAGGTCGCGCCGGAACTGCAGCCCGATCGTCCATCCCAGAATCGCGAAACAGCAGGCCAGCAGCGCGGGTGGCACCACCAGGGGCACCGCCGGGACAGCCGTCACCCATGCCGCACCGAGGGCCATCGGCACCAGGAACGCTCCGGCAAGAATCCGGAAACGCCTGCCGATCCAGCAGCCCAGCAAGGCGATGGCGATGGCCGCAAGCATTCCCCACTGACCAGACTGAGCGGATTGCCCCAAGGGCCGAACGACCGCCGCGATTCCAGCGCCGGCCGGGTTTGCCGCCACCTGCGCATCGACGATCGCATGGGCCACCAGGGGGCCGGTCACCACCACCAGCACGACGCGCAGGTACTGCATCAGCGATACCAGAATGCCGTCGCCGCCGTTTTCCTTCGCAATCGCGCCCATGATCGATGCCGCGCCGGGCAGGCTGCCCCAGGCGCCCGTGGTACCGGGCAGCGGGGCGTAGCGCACCAGCAGCCAGCCCACCACGGCGGCGCTGGCAATCGTCGATGCAACGCCCAGCAGCACCAGCCCGTCCGAAGCCGCTTCCAGCAACTCCGCAAGGTGGAGCGTGCCGGCGATGGCCGTGCCCATCATTGCTTGCGCGACTGCCGTCAGCGCCGGACGGATGCGCAGACGCACATCCAGGAATCCGGCCGCCATGGCGCAGGCCATCGCCGCCACCAGCACGCTGGCGGAGGCGATCACGGGTTGCAGCAGATAGCTCAACCCGATCGTACAGAGCAGCAAAGAGGTCCAGTGCAGGGCGCGGCTTGCTATTGCCATGGTTGTTTGGCGTGACACGGAAGGTGGCTCAGCCGCCGGATTCTATCCCGTGATCGCGCAGGCGCGGGCGAGTCAGTCCAGCTTGATGCCGACCGTCTTGACGACCTTTTCCCACTTCTGGGCGTCGCGGTTCACCAGTTGCGTGAACTCGACCGGACCCAGCGCGCTCGGCTCCATGCCCTGCTTGGCAATCGTCTCGCGGATCGACGGTTGCGCAATCACGGCCGCGATTTCCTGGGCCAGGCGGTTGACCGTCGGCATCGGCGTGCCGCCCGTCGTGAACACGCCGTACCACGACACCACCTCATAGCCGGGCACGCCGGATTCGGCAATGGTCGGTACGTTCGGCATGGTTTCCACGCGCTTGGTGCTGGTCACGGCCAGGATGCGCACCTTGCCCGAATCGACGCCGGCCTTGGCCGACGGCAGGCTGGCAAACGTCATCTGTGCCTGGCCAGCCATGACGTCCTGCATTGCCGGCGCATCGCCGCGATACGGGATATGCGTGATCGAAACCCCGGCCATGCTCTTGAACAACTCGGCCGACAGGTGCGAGATCGTGCCGTTGCCCGGCGACGTGACATTAAGCTTGCCCGGATGGGCTTTGGCATAGGTCAGCAGTTCCTGCACGTTCTTGACGGGCAGGTCGTTGTTCACCACCAGCGCGTTGGCGGACTTTGCCACCAGCGACACCGGCTGCACGCCCTTCACGGGGTCGTAGGGCAGCTTGCTGTAGATGGACGGCGCAATGGCCTGTCCGCCGACCGAACCCAGCAGCATCACCGAACCATCGGGCTTGGCGCGTGCCATCTCGGCGGTGGCCAGCGTGCTGCCGCCGCCCGGCTTGTTTTCCACCACGAGCGTGGTCTTGGTGTTCAGCTGGAGCTGGGTGGACACCGTGCGGGCGATGACATCGTTGCCGCCGCCCGGTGCAAAGCCGACCAGCATGCGCAAGGGGCCCGGCGGCAATTCCTGGGCGATGCCATGGCCGGCGGCCAGGGCGAGCGCGAGAGCGGGGACGATCTTGGAAAACGCCATGATTGATTCTCGAAAAGGTAATGAAGGAGTGCTCTCAGGATGTCTGTCGCTGTGCTGGTCCAACTGGCGGAACGCGGCATGCGCCGGTTCTCGCTCGTTTTTTATCTGTGCGTGCCACGGGCTATTTCTTGAACCGCACCACGGCGTCGTGCGATTGCTGGGTCTGCGGCAGCGTGGCGATTTCGCCAAGCGTCACCGGCTTGGTGGGAAACCGCAGCCGGTAGTAGCCCACGTCGCGTGGATGGCGCTGCTGTTCGTCGGCAATCAGTTCGGTCACCGTCAGCCCGCAGAAGCGGCCCTGGCACGGACCCATGCCGCAGCGCAGAAACGCCTTCAACTGGTTCGGGCCCTGGCAGCCGATGCGCGCGGCGTGGCGCACCTGTTCGGCGGTGGCTTCCTCGCAGCGGCACACAATGGTGTCGCCCACCGGGCGGCGAAACTGCGCCTGCGGGCGGTACAGCACCTCGAAGAACTCGCGGCCGCACGTGGCGCGTGCCAGTGCCGCCTGATGCGGCGACGCCTTGCCGTTGCGCGTGGGCGTGTCGATACGGCCCAGCGCGGCGGCGGCATGCACAGCCGCAATGCGGCCCCGGTGTTCGGCCGCCACGGCACCCGCGATGCCCGCGCCGTCGCCGGCAATGCTCACGTGCGGCACCGACGTGGCGCCCCACGCATCGACCATCGGCTCCCAGCAGTCCTGGCGTTCGTTCCAGGCATGCTCGACGCCGACCGCGCGCGACAGGTTGGTGTTGGGCACCACGCCCTGGTGCAGCAGAAGCTGGTCGATCGCGATGGTGCGCTGCTGGCCTGCAGTTTCGTAACGCAGTTCGGCAACCTGGCCGTTGGTGCCCGCGATGGCTTCAAGCGCGCTCACGCCGCTGATGATGGGCACGGCCTTGCGCACCGCGCGCAGCAGCTTCAGGCCCTTGCCCAGGTAGGGCGACCGCAGGAAGCTCCACGCATGTGGCAGCGCCTGGCGCCATTGCCCCGGTGCGGTGGTTTCCAGGATCGCTTCGAGCTTCACGCCGGCGTTCAGGTACTGCCACGCCAGCAAGTAGAGCAGCGGGCCGCCGCCAGCCAGCACGGTCCGGCCCTCGGGCACCACGCCCGACGTCTTCAGCAGGATCTGCGCGGCGCCGGCCGTCATCACGCCCGGCAAGGTCCAGCCCGGAATCGGGAACGGCCGTTCCTGCGCGCCAGTGGCCAGGATGATGTGGCGGCAGTGCAGCAGTGCGGCCTGCGGGTCCTGGCCGGGATGGGCCACCGAGTAGGCTACCTCGTAGCCGCCGTCCGAGCCGCCGGCTTCCGCGTCGCGCGCATTGATCGACCACACGGTTGCCGCCGACAGATGACGTGCGCCGCTTTGGGCGAACGGTTCCAGCAGGCTCATGCCGTGCCAGTAGTCCTGGCCCAGGATCGCGCGATTGCGCACGGGCGTGCTGCCGATCGCGCGGTAGATCTGTCCGCCCGGGGCCGGTTGTTCGTCGATCAGCACCGTCGATACGCCAAGGCCGGCGGCCTCGGTGGCCGCGGCCAGGCCGGCGGGACCCGCGCCGATCACGAGCAGGTCGCAGGTTGCGATATCGGGGTTCATGCCGTTACCTCGCGTGCGCCAAGCTGGCGCTCCACGCGCATGCCGTCGTGCACGCGCGCCATGCATGCCTGCTGGTTCGGGCGGCCGTCGATGCTGACCAGGCAGTCGTAGCAGACGCCCATCATGCAATACGGCCCGCGCGCGGCGCCGGAGACGGCAGTGTCGCGGCATGCCACCACACCGGCCGCGAACAGCACCGCGGCCACGCTGTCGCCCTCGCGGCATTCCAACGTCGCGCCATCCACGGTGACCCGTACCTTGCGTTCGGTCGATTGCATGACCGCCGCGTCAATTCTTCTGAACATGGAATCTCCGGGTCGAAAAGGTGTCCAGCTCGGGCGCGAGCGCGCCGGCGGCAATCATGGGGGCCAGGTTCATCGCGTGCGTGGCGGCCAGCGTCACGCCGCTATGGCAGGTGACAATGAACGCGCCGAGGTGCGTCGCCGATTGTTCGTAGACCGGGAAACCGTCCTTGGCCCGTACCCGAAGCGCGGACCACGCGCGCACCGCGCGCACGTCACGCAACGCGGGCAGCGTACGCACCGCACGGTCGGCCAGAGTCGCCAGCACGGGCAGCGTGGTGACCTGGTCGTTGTAGCCGGCGTCTTCCTGGGAATCGCCGACCAGCCAGCTCCCTTCGTCGTTCTGGCGCAGCGTCACCATCGGCGTGTCCAGCAGTCGGCGCGTGCGTTCGAGCACCAGGATCTGGCCGCGCTGCGGCGCCATCGGCAGGTCGATGCCGACCATCGCGCCCAGGTCACCGTTGCGCAGCCCGCCGGCCAGCACGACCTTGCGTGCGCGCACCTGGCCGTTGGGCGTGCTCAGCACGAACTCGCCGTTCGAGTGCTGGACGATATCGGTCACGCCATGGTGGGGCAGGTACTCGACGCCGCTGGTGCTGAACGCGGTATGGAATGCGCGCAGCAGCTTGAGCGGATTGACGATGCCGTCATGCGGAGTCCAAATCGCGCCGGTCACGTCGGGGCCCAGGCCGGGCACCAGCGATGCTGCCTGATGGTGATCGAGCAGCTTCCATTCGTAGGGCTCGACGCCCGGCTGCGACATGAGCGTATTGACCCACGCCAGCCGCGCCTCCACCTCGTAGTCGCCCATCAGCGGAGTGAGGCCGCCTTTCTGTTCCAGCGCCACGTCGATGCCGGTCTCGCGCATCAGGTCGGCCGCCAGCCGGGGCCACAGCCGCGTGGAGTTCAGCGTCCACTGACTGTACGCGCCCATGCCGTAGCCCTTGCTCTGCAGCCAGACCAGGCCGAAGTTACCGCGCGACGCACGCAGCGCGATGTCGCCCTCGTCCAGCACGGCAATCGACCCGGCGCGCTCGCGCAGGCCATAGGCCACGGCGGAACCGACCAGGCCACCGCCCACGACGGCCACATCGAATACCGGGAATCGGGATGTGGAGGCCACCATCAACGGTGCCTCCGGCAGGGAATGTGCGGGCCTTGGGCCCTGCTGGAAATCATGTGGGGTACTCGCAAGAATCGTGACATCACGCGGCCTGCGGGCCGGTGTGTCGGTGCGAACGAGTATGCGGAGCGCGCACCCCAGGCGCAAATACGAGTCTGTCAGGCGCCCATACGGAAACCGTATGGGGTGGTCTTACAGGGTGCCGGGCAGGGATACCGTTTCGGCGGCAATGCACTCGGTCATGCGCTCGATGAAGCGGTCCACAAGCACGTTGGCAGGCCGGTTGCGGGCCAGCAGCAGGTAACTGACAAATGGAATACGCGGCCGGAACGGGCGGACCACCACCTCGGCGGTGTGCAGGCGCGCCACCAGCGGATTGACGATGCCCACGCCCAGGCCCAGTCCGACCATCTTGCAGATGGTGGCGCCGTAGGGGGTCTCGAAGTGCATCACGCGCCGGTCGTCGCTGGCGAATGCCGCATCCACGGCCGCGCGCAGGCCGTCGCCGTGGCTCATCGAGATAAAGGACTCGCCCGCCAGGTCGGCCGGCGTGATGACATCGAGCGCGGTCAGGCGGTGACCGGGTGGCAGTACGCAGCAGCCGGACAGCTCGGCAATCGGCTGGGCCTCGGTAACGGCGGCCGGCGGCAGGAACGAGACGAGCCCGAGATCGGCATAGCGGCTGCCCACGCTGTCGGCCACCAGTTGCGTGCTGCCGGTTTCCATGGCGACGTTGACGTCGGGATGGTCGGCATGGAACCGCTGCAGCACCAACGGCAGCACCGTCATCGCCAGCGATGGCACCGAGGCGATGCGCAGCCGGCCCTTGCCAAATTGACGGATATTGCGCGCGGCATCCTTCAGGGCGTCGAGCCCGACGAACGCGCGGTCGACTTCACGCAGAAAGGCCAGGCCTTCCTCGGTGGGCACCAGACGGCCCGCGTTGCGAGTGAACAGCGTCAGGCCCGTGGAGTACTCAAGCTGGGCGATCAGCCGGCTTACGTTTGGCTGCGATGTATATAGCTCGGAGGCCGCGGCGGTCATCGAGCCCGAACGCATCACGGCCTGGAATGCGCTGATTTCCTTGAATTTCATGCCTGGGTCCTGGCGCCTGGAACGAATTTGCGATGGTATAGCAAATCCGTATGGATGCCGCCGGCAAACGAGCTATGCCGTATGGGGTGAGGCTGGAATGTCAGGAATCCGACGGAGGATGCCAGAGCATGTCGCGCAGCGGGGCGCGCTGGCGCCAGCCAAGCTGTTCCAGCATGGGGGACTCGTAGAAGGCGGGTACCGGCCCCAGGCAGAGCAGGCCAAACGGCTTCGCGCCGTCGGGCAGGCCAAGTTCGCGCGCCAGGGTATCGGGATCGAACATCGAGACCCAGCCCAGGCCCAGGTTTTCGGCACGCGCGGCGAGCCAGAGGTTCTGCACGGCGCACGCGGCTGAGGCCCAGGCCATTTCGGCCGGCATGCTGCGGCGGCCGAAGACGGTGCCGTCGTCGGGGGCCAGGATCACGGCCAGCAGTTCGGCGCAGTCGCGGATGCCCTCGACCTTCAGGCGCAGGAACTCCGCTGCACGCTCGCCCAGGGCCTGTGCCGTGGCCTGCCGTTCGGCTTCCACCAGTGGTGCCAGGCGGGCGCGCCAGTCCGGTGTGCTCAGGCGCATGAAGCGCCAGGGCTGCATCAGACCCACGGACGGCGCCTGGTGCGCCGCCTGGAGCAGGCGCTCCAGCTGGTCGTCGGGTAACGGGGGGCCGGGCGTGAAATGACGACAATCGCGCCGTAACGCAATGATGCGGTACAGCGCGGCGCGTTCGTCGTCGTCGATGTGAGGGTCGCGCCCGATGTCTGCCATGGCGAGGGCGGCCGGCGGCCAGCGCCTGCCGGGAGAATTACTCGGGCTGGCTCGGTTGCGCTTCGGGAGCGGCGGGCGGCACGTCGGCTGCGGCTTCGGGCTGTGCCGCGGCTTTTGCCTCGGGTTGCGCCTGAGGCTGGGCTTGCTGCGGCGTCTGCGGCTTGCCGGCGGCGTCCTTGTTCTTGGCCGCTTCCTGCTTGGCGCGTCCGGCACGCAGCTGGCGGCCACGGGCGGCATCGGCCGCCGTGACTTCGCCCGCGGGCTGGCCGTTCAGGTCCAGCCGTTGCGCGCCTTCGGTCAGGCATGCCCAATAGCGGGCGCCACGGCACCACGTGCGAATGGCGTCACGCAGCTCGGCCTCGTTCAGGCCCAGTTCGGTCGCCTGGGTCATGAGATCGTCGAAGATGCCGACCTTGAGCGGCACCTTGGGCGCGGGATTCTTCGGGAATACGGCCGGGAAGCGCTTCTGCAGCTTGCCGATATTGCGAACCACCGGATCGACTGGCGTTGCCGGGGCGGCCTTGGCCGCTGCCGGGTTCGGCTTGCGTGCCCCCTGATTCGGCTTGGACGTCGCCGGTTTGGCCTTGCCCGTTGCCGGACCGGCCTTGGACGGCGCAGGCCGGCCACGCGGCGGTGCCTTGGCGCGCGCCTCGTTCTTTGCCTGTTCGGCCAATTTTGCCTTCAATGCTGCCAGTTGTTCGAAACCCATTGCTCTAGCCCAGTCAAACGTCGCGGGATTATAGCGTGGATGCCGCCAGGGTCAGCCGACAGTGCCCAAATTGGCGCAGCGGGGGGTTTCACCCCGGGGATCGACGCACGAAAAAAAATGCCACGCGGCGGGGATCCGCGTGGCATTCAAGACAATGAGAACAGGGGAGGGGTCAGCCCTGAGCTCGATTGGGTCTCCCGCATTGCACGGGCGAGAGGCAGTGTAAGGAGACGATTCTGATTCGAGAATCGGAATACTCTGAAAAGCGATCAGACAAATCCGAGTGAATCCCGGCGTCCGTCAGAGCACTCGTTAGTCGCGTTTCAGGCTCTCGATATCCTGGTCCTTGGCCTGCCACTGCTGCGCCAGCCAATGGTGAAACGCCGAGCGGAACGCGGCGTCGCCGGTGTAGTCGCCGGCGCAGAAGTGCTCGGGGATCTCCACCTGGTGGATTCTCACGACGATGCGGCCCGACCGGCCACAGGCCAGGTCCCAGAAGCTGGGCACGCCATCGGGATAGACGATCGTCGCATCGATCATCGAGCGGAACTGCCCGCCCATGGCATTCAGCGTCGTGGCCAGCGCACCGGCGCGGGGCTTGAGCAGATGGCGATACGGTGACGATTGGGTCAGCCGCCTGCCTTCCGAGAACCGCGTGCCCTCGACAAACACCATCACGCTGGTGGGCACCAGCTTGAATTTCTCGCAGGCCTTGCGGGCGGTGTCCTGGTCCTTGCGCCCCTTGGCCGGGTTGCGGCGCAACTGGGCCTTGCTGTAGCGCTTCATGAACGGGAAGTCCAGCGCCCACCAGGCCAGGCCGATCACCGGCACGTAAAGCAGTTGCTGCTTCAGGAAGAACTTCAGCAGCGGAATGCGTTTGTTCAGCACGCGCTGGAGCACGAAGATGTCCACCCACGTCTGGTGGTTGCAGTTGACCAGGTACCAGTCGTCCGGCCGCAAGCCGGTGTTGCCTTCGATATCCCAGATATCGGGTTGCAGCCGCGTGATCCACTGTGAATTGCGCGAAATCCAGCCGGTGGCGATGCGGTTGAGCCACGGATCGACGCGCCGACGCACCGCCGGGAATGGCAGGCACAGCTTGAGCAGGGCCAGCGGCACGATGGGTACGAAACACAGCACCGTGTTGGCTGCCAGTAGCGTCGCCCCAAGCACACCGGTCAGCCAGCCCAGGCGGCGCCGTGGGCGTGCCCGGGGCGGGGAGGGTTCCGCAGCGGAAACAATGTGGGAGGACAGATTGGGCGACGGGGGCGACTGGGGTGTCGAGGGCGCAAAGGTAGAGGGAGGTGTCGAATTCATGCCCGCAATTTTGCGAGCGCGAACCCTCTCTCTGTTTGTCCCTGATCAAGTTGGGACCGTTAGATCTAAATAATCAACGATGAATCAACGATCTGTGGGCGCAACGTGCTTGGGGATGCCCTTGTCGAGGAAGGCCGCGATCTCCGGGTCGCGGTGACGGATATCCCACTCGCCGGCCGCCACCTTGGTGAAATTCTCGGTGCAGAGCTGCGTGACGACGTCGGGTTCGCCGTGTTCCAGCGCCACGCGCATCACGTCCACCTGCTGGTTGGTGAAGCTCTCGACCAACATGGCATTCTGGGTCAGCAATTCCTGGTCGGCGCGCCGCGCGTCCTCGGTGGCGCCGTTGGCCGCCGTATTCTCCAGTCGCGCGTGGTAATACCTGGCCGTCTTCAGGTGCGCGGCATTATTCGCCTGCCATTGCCGCCAGGCCGTTTCCACCTTGGTACGGGTGCGCGGCGCATGTTGTCCGCAGAAATCGGCCACATTGCGCAGGATGGCCTCGTCCAGCAGCGGCACCAGGCCGGCGGAGATTTCCAGTTCGCTGCGGGCCTCGTGCCGAGGCGGTGGCGCGGGCGAAGCCGGCTCTTCGTTGGAGCAGGCCGCCACGATAAGGGCCACGCCCATGGCAAATGCCTTCGGCATGGTTTTGAAGCCGGACATCCGTCACCCTCGAATCATGAATCGCAGCATTCTACTTGGCGGCGGCAGGTGGCCTGTCCATTTTGCGAGGGTGGCCGGCGGAAATGCGAAGGACGCGGGCGTCCGGCTCCGGCAGACTATGTTCCCATTGCGCCACGCATTACCAGAACAAGCGCAAATCCATCAGGGAGACACCCTTCATGCATACCAATACATCGCCGACCCCGCCGGTCAGCCAGCCGGCGGCCGAGGACCACCCGCTGCAGGTGATCCTGCTGCTGAACGTCGGCCATGCGCTCGACCACCTGTTTCTGCTGATTTTCGCCACGGCCGTTGGCACCATCGCCGCCGAATTCGGCTTTGCCCGCTGGGAAGACCTGATGCCCTACGGCGTGGGCGCGTTCTTCCTGTTCGGGCTGGGATCCGTGCCATCGGGCCGACTCGGCGACCTGTGGGGCCGCCGGCAGATGATGCTGGTGTTCTTCTTCGGGCTCGGCGTCGCGGCCCTGCTGGCCTCGCTGGCGCAGGGGCCATGGCAACTGGCGGCCGGGCTCGGCCTGATCGGGCTGTTCGCGTCGATCTATCACCCGGTGGGCATTCCGATGCTGGTGCAACGCGCCCGGCGCCCAGGTTCGGCCATCGGGCTGAACGGGCTGGCGGGCAACCTAGGCGTGGCCGGCGCGGCGCTGCTGACCGGCTTCCTGGTGCAGGCATGGGGCTGGCGCGCGGCATTTGCCGTCCCCGGCGTCATTTCCATTGTTTGCGGTGTCGCCTTTGCGCTGCTTTGCGCGCCACAGGGCGCCGCGCCGGGGCGCGGCCGCAAGCCGCCGCAGGTGGTATTGCCGCCCCGGTTGCTGGCCCGCGCGCTGGTGGTCATGACGGCGGCGGCCGTCACGGGCAGCCTGTTGTTCAACTTCACCACCAACGGCAACACGCAATTCCTGACGGAACGGTTCAACGGCCTGATCGATGATCCGGCAATGATCGGCGTGCTGCTGGCCGTGATCTACACGCTGGCGTCATTCACGCAGGTGGTGGTGGGCAAGCTGATCGACCGCGTGCCGCTCAAGCGGCTCTACATGGGCCTGGTGCTGGCGCAGATTCCCTGGCTGGTCCTGGCCGCGCTGGCCAGCGGCTGGTGGCTGTTCGTCGCGCTGCTGGGCGCCATGGTGTGCATCTTCGGCAGCATTCCGTTTACCGACGCGATGATCGTGCGCTACGTCGATGACAGCGTGCGGTCGCGCGTGGCCGGCATGCGGCTGGCGGTGTCGTTCGGCATCAGCTCGCTGGCGGTCTGGCTGCTCGGGCCGGTGGTCAAGGCATCGAGCTTTGCCTCGTTGTTCCTGGCCATGGCCTGCATCGCCGCCTGCACCGCGATGGTGGTGCTGTTGCTGCCATCGGAGGCGGCAGCCTCGGCACCCGAGCCGGGACGTTGAAGCTCCAGTCGGATCGCGCGGATATCAGACAAACACCTACCGAAAAGAAAGGCACGTGGCAGTGGGTGCATTGAGGGCCTCTGCCTATACTGCTTTTCTGTAATGCACGGGGCACGCCCATGCAGTACACGTCACGCACCGGCATAAGACGCCCAGATGGCTAAACGTCATCGGTGCATCCCGCGATCCGATATGGAGCCAACAACATGAAATATCCGTTCATCATCGCTCTCGCCGCCGCCACGCTCGCAGGCTGCGCCACGTCGCCCTATACGCCACCGCCCACGCCAACCACGAAGGCCGTTGGTGAAAGCAAGCTGGCGCCCAAGGCCGCAGCACAGTGCATCGGCCAGAAGTGGGCCGACGCCACCAACCAGCAGGTCTGGATGCAGTACATGCTGGCCAACGACCAGGCTTTCGACGTCTATGTGCCGGGCCAGCAGCCCCCGGCTGGCGCCGCCGCCGTGGTGCGCAAGTCGCCGAACGGCCCGGGATCGTGGCTTGGCTACCGTGGCCAGGACAGCGGCAATGCGATGGCGGCCCTGAGCAGTTGCCAGTAAGCGCGCGGCTGCACCGGCAGAATAGAAAAACGGGCAGCCAGGGCTGCCCGTTCTTGTCTCCATCCACCTCCTTTTGTCTTACTGCGCCACCGCCATCTCGCCTTCCACCGGCTGCTGCTGACGTTGTTGCAGGCGTTGCTGTTGCCGAAGTTCCTCGGTCGTCGTGCCCTTGCCGTCAGGTGCCCAGCCCGGGGGCATCAACAGGTAGCCAATCGCCTTGAGCGGGTTGCCTGCGGCCATCATGTCCTTGCCCAGGCTGATCCAGTGTTCGAACTGGTTGACCAGCGGGTTGTGCGTGGTGGTGGGGTGTACCAGGCCGAAGCGGCAAGGCTCTTCCTCGCGTTCTTCCACGTAGGTGCCGAACAGGCGGTCGAAGATGATCAGCACGCCGCCGTAGTTGGCATCGAGGTAGTCCAGGTTCGAGGCATGATGCACGCGGTGGGCCGACGGGGTGTTGAACACGTACTCGAACCAGCCCAGCTTGGGAATCCAGGTGGTGTGCAGCCAGAACTGATACAGCAGGTTCAGGCTCAGCGTGGCCAGTACCACTTCGGGACGCACGCCCAGGAAGACCAGCGGTGCGAAGAAGATGGCGTTGCCCGTGATCTTGCCGGTCCAGCCCAGGCGGTAGGCGGTGCCCAGCGTCAGCTCATTGGGCGAGTGGTGCACGGCGTGCGTGGCCCAGAAGAAGCGGATGCGGTGCGACGCGCGGTGGTACCAGTAGTAGCAGAATTCCTGTCCGATGAAGAGCAGCAGCACGGCCAGCGCGGAGTTGATCTCCACCGTGAAGAGCCGGTGTTGCCAGGCAAACGCGAAGATCGGCGTGGCCAGCGACAGCGGCAGCAGCACCATCAGCTTGCGGCCGATCATGTCCACCAGCGACAGGCCCATCTCGTGCCAGGGGTAGGTCTTGCCTTCGCGGCGTGCCTTGCGGGCCAGGAAGAACGCTTCGACCATCGAAGCGGCCACCACGAATCCGGTGGCGAGGAGCGTGAGCTTGTGGAGTTGCATGATCGTCCTTTCAGGTTTGGCGGTGACGCTTTGGAGCGGTGTGTCGCTGCGTCGGTGAGCCAACTGTAGTGGGCGACCTGCCACGGCGCCATGTGGGAAGTATGTCGCCGTGTGTCATGTCCAGGAAAGCCTTGCCAGATAAGAGTTTGCGGGAATTAAGGAAGGGTTTCCAGACGCCCGGCGACATAATTGCCAGGTTGCGCAGAAGGCGCCTGGAATCGCGCCCGGCGTCGTGACATCGGACGAAATATTTCCTGGCTGGCATACGGCGGCCGCGTTTTCCATACTCGGTTCACCGCGCCATCACGGACGCGAAACACCGATCACCCGATCACCCCGACCCGAAGGATGCAAGATGCAAAACGCTTTCCACACCATCGCCGCCCAGGCCCGCCGCCTGACCATTGCCGCAGTTGCCACCGGCGCGATGCTGGCCGCAGGCTACGCCAACGCCGGAGTGACCGGCATCGACCACACGGGTCTGCTGGAAACGGTGCAGGCCGACGTCATCTACGTGCATGCCTTTCACGCCGATGCCGGCCAGGTGCAGCTCGATGGCGGCATGATGCAGAAGGTCAAGACCATGGCCACGGGCGGTTCGGCGGCCAGCGAGCAGACGGCGGCGGCCGCCGAGGCGCAGGAACAGGTGGCCAGTGAAATCGTCCGCACGCTGCGCGCCAAGGGGCTGAATGCAGTGCGCTCGGACGATGCGCCTCCGGCGAACGTCAACGCCGTGATCGTCGACGGCGATTTCCACAAGATCGACGAAGGTAGCAGCCGTCGCCGTCTGCTGATCGGCCTGGGCGCCGGCAAGAGCCAGGTGGTGACGCAGGTGCGTATCTCTTACCAGCCGGCCCATGGCGTGGCGGTGCCGCTGCAGAGCTTCCAGGCCGATGCCGACAGCGGACATGTGCCTGGCGTGGCCGAGACGGCAGGGGTGGGCGCGGTGGCCGGTCATGTGGCAGTGGCTGCCGCAGCCGGCACGGGCGCGCACGGCGTATCCGAAGTCAGGCACGACACGATCCATGCCGACGCCACGCGCCTGGGCGACACGATCGGCAAGCAGGTGGCCGCGGCCAGCGAGGTGGAAGGATGGATGGCCGTGCGCCCGGCCATCTGATAGTAGGGTGGTCGCGGGATGTCAGCCCTTGGGGTTCAAGGGCTTGAGCACAGGAGGGCGCTGCAGGTCTGGCGCCGCCGCGGCCAGGATATCGGCGCGATTGCCGTTGCGTGGCGGGTAGATCCGCTCACGGTTGATCACGTTCTTGGTGGCCTTGGCCTGTTCGCCCTGCGCCACCACCACGCGGTCCCAACCCTGGGCGTACACGGCGCCGGCCGGTCCCAGATCGATGATGTTGGTGTACCAGTCGATATCGAGCGCCAGCATGTCGTGGCCGAACAGTTCGCATACCGCGTTGTAGCCGGCAAAGCGGCCCATCGGCCGGGCGTGCTGGCACGACATCACCGATGGATGCTCGCCATCGATCAGCGCATGGGCGACATCGCCCGCCGCGAACACATCGGGCACGCCTTCCACACGCATGAACGCATCCACGAACAGCCGGCCCTGCGCGTCGTGCTCGGCCGCGATACACGCCGTCAGGTCGTTGGCGCGCATGCCGGCGCACCAGACCACGGTGGCCGTATCGATATGGGCGCCGTTGGACAGCGTGATGCCGGTGGTGTCCAGCGCGGTTACCGACACGCCCGGCATCAGCTCGATGCCCAGCGCACGGCACGCCTGCTCGATCACCGGCTGGGCGCCGCCCAGGTGTGCGGCGATGACGGCGTTGCTATCGACCAGCAGCACGCGCACTTGTGCTTCCGCATTGGGCGCGCCGCTGGCGCGCGCCACGGCGCGCAGCCGGTCGGGCAGTTCGCAACCCAGTTCCACGCCGGTGGCGCCGGACCCGATCACCACCGCCGTGTACTGGCCCGGGCGCGGCGCCAGCGTGGGCAGCGCCTCGATATGGCGCTGCAGGCGCAGCGCTTGGGCATAGGTGTCGATGTCGAACGAGCGGATGTCCACGTCGGGCAGCGGCGGGCGCACCAGTCGGCTGCCGCTGGCCAGCACCAGCTTGTCGTAGGGCAGGGTGGCGGAGGGCTGCCCAACCATGTCCACGCGCACCAGGCACTGCCGCGTGTCGATATCGGCCACATTGCCGACCACCAGTTCCACGCCGATGGGGTCCAGCACCTCGTGCAGCGGCACCAGCGTGGGCGCCAGGTCCGCTTCGTAGTTGCGCACGCGAATGCTGTGCTGGTCGTCACGATTGACCAGCGTGATGCTCACGGGTTTGTCCAGTTGGTCCGCCATGCGTGCTGCTGCGGCGGCGGCCCAAAGGCCCGCAAAGCCACCGCCGATGACCACAATGTTCTTCACTTCGGGTTTCTTCAGGATCACGTGGTCACCACGGGAAGGGGAACGTAGCTGAAGATCCTAGCGAATTTCGGCGTACCCGTCTTCCTGTGCCGCCGCAGCCGCCAGGTCCCGGTAAGCTGCCACGTCGGGGCGGTCGAAGCGTTCCACCAGCACGGCTTCAAGCAATGGCTCGTAGTCCGGGCCGCCATGCAGGGTGCATAGTCGTTCAATCAGCACGTCGCGCTCGGCCTCGGGCAGCGTTGCCGAGGCCACCAGCAGCGGATTCGGTGTCCACGGCGTGCAGGCGATGGTCTGCAGACCTTCCAGCAGCGCCGGATCATGCCGGCGCACGAGATCGAGAAAGTAACTGTCCAGCGCGGTGACGTCGATCTGCCGGTCGCGCAGCGCCGTCAGCGCGCGCATGGGTGTATCGAGCGGGCCGACGGATTCGGCGAACAGCGCCCCGCGTTCCCGCGCATACGGCGCCAGCAGTTGCCGCGCGGCGTGGTAGCCCGACTGCGAATGCCGGGCCATCCAGCCAAAGCGGCTGTCGAAGGTGTCCTCGACCTTGTGCCAGCCGCTGTCTGCCCGCACCAGCAGTTCGCTGCGGTAGCGCGCCTGCCCACCATAGGCGTCCGGCGATGGCACGGGCGCCACCAGTGGGACCACGGGCGCCACGCCCTGTGCGAATGGCAGCCCGCACATGAAGCCGCAGACAAGATCGGGCCGCTGCCATAGCGAAGGCAGCGGCGCGGGCCACGCAAACGGCACCACCTCCACCGGCCACGCCAGGTCCGCGAACACGCGCGTGAACAACGCCTGCCACGCGGCGGTGACCGCCGGCGTGGCGTTGTACATGCGGAACGACGCGATGCCGGCCGTCATGTCAGGCAAAGCGCAAGGTCTGGCCCAGCCCCTTTGCGCGCGCCTTGGTCAGCATCGCGTGGCCCAGTGCGATGTCGGTGGTCGACAGGCCCCGGTGCCAGAACAGGATGGTCTCGTCGTCGCGCTCGCGGCCCGGCTTCAGGCCCGCCACGATTTGCCCAAGCTCGGCGTGCAGGTTTTCCTCGTTCAGGCGGCCGCTGTCCACATGCTCGCGCAGCGCGCCAAACGGCAGGCCCTTGCGGCACTGGCCCCAGTCGTCCACCACCATCTTGCTCATGATGTCGGTCAGCGACAGCTCCACGGCGCTCATCGTGCCGTAGGGAATCACCAGCGCGCCGGGCTTGATCCATTCGGTCAGCAGCATCGGCGTGGGCTTGGGCAGGCGCGATGCCTCCACCACGATATCGGCGCCCCGCACGCACGATTCCCAGTCCTCGGTCACCGTCACCGGCTTGCCCAGGTCGCGCGACAGCCGTGCGGCAAACGCATCGCGGCTTTCGGGCCGGCGCGAATGCACGCGGATCTCGTCGAAATCGAACAGCGAATCGAGCAGGCGCACGTTCCAGTACGACGTGCCGCGCGCGCCGATGTGCGCCAGCACCTTGCTGCCCTTGCGCGCCAGATGCCGGGCACCGAGCGCGGTCACGGCGCCGGTACGCATGTCGGTGATCGCGGTGGCGTCGATCACGGCCAGTGGCGTGCCGTTGTCGGGATCGAACAGGTTGAGCAACGCCATCTCGGACGGCAGGCCCTGCTTGTAGTTGTCGACGTAGTCGGACACCACCTTCACGCCCGCCACATGCAGCGGCTTGATAAAGCCCCGCAGCACGTTGAAGTGCCCCTTGTCCGACGATTCCGGTACCAGGTGCACGCGCGGTTCGATCACGGTTTCGCGGCGGCCCTGCGCGGCCAGCGCGGCCTCCACCGCAGCCAGGATTTCCGCGTCGGTCAGCGCCAGTTCGGCAACGTCGGGGCCGTTCAGGTAGGTCAGGTACAGCTCTTTCACGGGGGTCTCCTTACTGCAGTGGGGGAATGTTGGCGCGATGCACGATGGCGCGCCATTTCGTGGTTTCCGTGGCGATGGTCTCGCCGAACGCCTGCGGCGTGCTGCCCACGGGCTCCAGGCCCAGTGCGTCGAGCTTCTGCTTGACGTCGGGGTCGCGCAGCACCGTTGCCACATCCTTCTGCCATTTGCGCACCACGCTCTCTGGCGTGCCCTTGGGCGCCACCAGCCCGTACCACGACGTCACGTCGAAACCGGGATAGCCCGATTCGGCGACGGTCGGCACGTTGGGCAGTTGCTGCAACCGGTGCGGGCCGGCCACGGCCAGCGCGACGAGCTTGCCCGTGCGCACATGCTGCAGCACCGTGGAAATACCGCCGAACATCATCTGTACCTGGCCGCCCAGTACGTCGTTGAGCGCCGTGGCCATGCCGTTGTACGGCACGTGCACGGTCTTGACGCCGGCTTCCAGATTGAGCAGTTCGCCAGCCAGGTGCGCGCCGCTGCCATTACCCGGCGACGCGAAATTGAGCTGGCCCGGATGAGCCTTGGCATAGCCGACCAGTTCCTTGAGCGAGCGCGCCGGCACCGATGGATTCACCACCAGCACGTTGGGCGACGACGCCAGCATCGTCACCGGCACGAAGTCGCGCGTCTCGAAATTGAGCTTGCGGAACAGGATGGGATTGACCGTCAGGTTGCCGGCTGGTGCAAGCCCCAGCGTGTAGCCGTCGGGCGCGGCGCGCGCCACGGCTTCCATGCCGATGTTGCCGGCGGCACCGGGCTTGTTGTCGACGAGCACGGGTTTGCCCCATTGCTCTGACAGCTTCTGTCCCACCAGTCGCGGCAGCGAATCGGCTACGCCACCAGCGGCAAACGGCACCACGATCCGCACGGGCCGCGCGGGATAGTCGTCAGGCTGCGCCTGGGCGGCGAGCGGCATGGCCGCCAGCAGCGCGACGATGGCCGGTACGGCCAACAACTTCTGAAAGGCCATGGCCGGCCCCTGTACATAACGGTTCACGCAGAACTCCCCGTGTTCAATTGCACCCCATGACCCTGTCAGGCTGCCGCGCGTCCTTGTCTTGGCGCCCGACTTGTATAGACTGATCTTAAAGAAGCTGTCTGATACTGTATAGACAACTTTTCGCATATGGGAAAGCGGATTTCTCATAAGATGCGAAACCGCACGCGCATGGTGCCGATGGCACAGGCGCAGTGCGCGCCCATGCGCGAGCCACGGCACTTTTCACCGTCGCGGGTCGTGTGGGGTTTTCTCAACGCCATAGCCCTGCCATTCGTGGAGCCTGCATGCCAGCCCGTCCGAGCCCGCAACCCGTCGATCCGGCCACGCCCGCTTTCCAGCGCATCAAGGACTACGTGCAGGAGCAGATCGCGGCCGGCGTATGGCGCGAGGGCGATGCCATCCCGCCCGAACTGAAGCTGGCGGATACCTTCGCGGTCTCGCGCATGACCGTCAATCGCGCGCTCAACGAGCTGGAGGCCGAACAGGTGCTGGTGCGGCGCAAGGGCGCGGGCACGTTCGTGGCGCAGCAGCGCTACCAGGCCACGGTGGTGGAGATCCGCAGCATCGCCGAGGAGATCCGCGCGCGCGGGCATCGGCATCGCAGCAGCCTGTACCGGCTGGAACGGCAGCGCGCCACGCGCAGCCTGGCCAGCCAGTTCGGCGTGGCCGAGCGCAGCACGCTGTTTCACTCGGTCATCCTTCATTACGAAAACGACGAGCCGATCCAGGTGGAAGACCGCTGGGTCAATCCCGCGCTGGCGCCAGACTACATGGAAGCCGATTTCGGCACGATCACGCCCAACGAGCACCTGATGCACGTGGCGCCGCTGCAGCGCGCCGAGTACCAGATCGAGGCGCTGCTGCCCGGCGCCGAGGTGGCCGAGATGCTGGCCATCGAGCCGGCTGAGCCGGCGCTGGTCTTGCGCCGGCGCACGTTCTCGCGCGGCGCGGTGGCGTCGGTGGTGGTGCTCTGGCACCCGGGTAACCGCTACCGGTTTGGCGGGGCGCTGGGACAGGCGTAGCGGTTTGGTGTGGCTGTGTTCCCCTCTCCCGCATCGCGGGAGCGGGGAGAAACATGGCGGTAGAGGGGAGAAAGTGAACACCAGGCGAATTCCCTGCGCGAAGACTGTCTAAGCTTTAACTACCGGCCCGCACGCGGGCCTGGCAGGGCAAGCGGGAGACAGGAAAATGGTAGCGATGCGCGGAACGCTGCGGGTGGCACTGGCCGGAATCGCCCTGACATTGGGCGGCTGTGTGGCGTATCCCGGCTATGACGTAGGGTACGGCTCCTACTACGGGGACTATTACGGCGGCACCTACAGCTCGGCCTACGCCGGCTATCCCGCGTATTCAGGTTATCCCGGATATGCCACCTACTCGGGCTACTCCTACGGCAGCTATCCCTATGGCTACCCGTACGGGTACACCGGCTGGCCCGTGTACAGCAGCGTCTGGCTGGGCTACGGCTGCTGCGGGTATCGGGGTTACTACGGATATCGCGGCTACTACGGCTATCGAGGTGGCTATGGCGGCTACCGTGGTTACTACGGTTACCGGGGCGGCTATGGCGGCGGCTACCACGGCGGTTATGGCGGTGGCTACCACGGCAGCTACGGCGGCAATTATCAGGGTGGCTACGGCGGCGGCTATCGCGGGGGATACCGTGGTGGTGGCAGAGGCGGCGGCAGGGGACGCTAGCGTCCGGCGCGCGGCGACCGCAAGGGCCGCCGCGTGGCGCGTCATGGCAACTGGCGTAACTGGCCGATGACCGACATCAGCCGGCCATGCGCCACCGTGACCGATGTCTCGTCCTGCAGCGCTTCCTGATAGCGTTTGCGAAACGATTCATCGCCTAGTTCGGAAAACAGCTTCTGCGTGGCACCGGCCACGGCGCGGCAGGTTTCGTCGTGATGCTCGTCGCCATCGAGTTCTTCGTCGATCTCGATGATGAGGCGCGACAACGGATCGAGCCAGCGGAAGAACGACTCTTCTGTCACCAGTTGCACGAACTGTCCCGCGGGAATCGGGCCATGCAGTCTTTCATACTGGCCGCGGTCATATCCGATGACCTCCTTGTGGACCTGGAGCAGTGCCGCCCGCAAGGCACGTAGCCCCGAGCGGCGGGTTTCCTGGGTAGCAAGGAACTGTTCGCTGGGCATGCCCATCTCCACTTTTCCTCTGTTCATGGGGCAGGCCGTATCGACATGACCTCGGGCGGCTCCTCCCGGGGCCACCACTCACCCGCCCGTTGTTATCGGAAACACACGTACACGCACAATGGCATGCCCGGTGTGCAAGTCAGTATAGGCAGCGGCATGGCCCCAATCTAGCGCGCCCGCCTAGCGAAATACCCGTATTGCGGCCCTGCGGCAAGCGATGCAGGCCATGTGGTAGGCGACTCGCGCCTGCGTCCACATTGCGGTGCAGCGAGCGTGAATAACGCTAGCGTGAGAGGGTCGGGACTGTCAGCGACAGTTCAGCGACAGGTCAGCCGCAGGTCACCGTGAGGTCAGCCGCATCCGTGCCAGCAACGGCAAGTGATCGGATGCCAGCCGCGACAGCGGACTGCGATGACTGGTCACGGCCACCAGGTGCGCGCGCGGCGAGGTCCAGATGCGGTCAAGCGCCAGGAACGGCGCGCGCGACGGAAATGTCGAGACATGGGGCGTGCGCTCGAAGTAGGCATGCAGCCAGCGCAGCGGACGCCCCCACAGGAACCACTCGTTGACATCGCCGAGCAGGATGGTGGGCTGCTTCGGCGCTTCGGCCAGCGCGGTCAGCAACCGGCGCACCTGCCAGCGGCGCTCACCTGGGCGCAGGCCCAGGTGGGTGGCGATCACGCGCAGCGCGAACGTGCCCGATTCGATGGCATTGCATTCGAGTTGGGCGTCGATGGCACCACGCGGTTCGCACCCCTTCACGCTCAGGTCGATATGCCGCACGCTGGCGGGCGGGTAGCGCGTCAGCAGCGCGTTGCCGTAGTCGCCGTCGTCGCGCACCAGCGTCGGTCCCGGAATCGCGTGCAGGCCAGTGTGCTGGGACAGAAAGCGCAGCATGTCGAAGCCGGTGCCGCGCGTTTCCACCTCCTGCAGCGCGATCATGTCGGCACGCAGTTCGTTGATGACCTCGCAGATGCGCTTGGGCACGAAGTGGCCGTCGGTGCCGATGCCGCCGTGGATGTTGTAGCTCGCCACCTTGATGTCGGCATGCAGCGGCATCTCGTGGTGGATACCCGGCGTCTCACGTGGGGCATTCATCGTGCGCCCTCGCTGGAAGGGGTGCCGCCGCACTCAGGATGACCGGGGTGCGTGCCGAGGCCCGTGTGCGGATGCGCAGCCCGGCTGCGCCGTTGGCGGCGCCGCCGCAATGCCCACCACAGCGCGGCCGGCACCAGCAGCACCAGAGCCAGCAGCGCAACCGTGGCGGGCTGCGGATCGCGCGCCACGGCCGCGATGCGGTCCACCAGCGACGCCGACACGATGATGCCCGGCGACATGCCGATGGCCGTGCCCAGCAGGCAATCGCGCAGCCGGATGCGCGACGCGCCCACCACCAGGTTGACCAGCGTGAACGGCGCCACGGGCACCAGCCGCAGCACCACCATCGCCAGCACGCCATGCTGGCTGACCTGCTGGCTCAGGCGGTTCAGGCGCCGGCCGCCAAAGCGTTGCACGGCATTGCGCCCGAGCATCCGTCCGACCGTATAGGTGGCGGCAGTGCTCATCACGGTGCCGGCCAGCGCAATCGCGCCGCCATACAGCGGCCCGAACACCACCACGGTCAGCACGATCATGACGGTCACCGGAAACAGCGCCAGCCCACCCGCGACGAACGCGCCGATCATCGCCAGTGGAGCTAGCGGCATGTCATCGACGCGCTGCACCAGCGCCAGCAGATGCCGGAAGTCGGCCCACTCGCGCAGCGGCGTATAGCGCCAGGCAAAGGCTACGCCGGCCACGAGCAGCACAAACACCACCAACATCGCCACGCGGCTGGCCACGTGCGGCTGCGCGTCGGGGCTCACGAATTGGGCTATCACGTTTTCGGCGTCGATGGGCTCCATCGGGTCCAGCAGCGTGGCGTCGGGCAGCGCAGCGTCGATATCGTCGGGCAC
Organism: Cupriavidus pauculus; assembly: GCF_022179805.1. GTDB lineage: Bacteria > Pseudomonadota > Gammaproteobacteria > Burkholderiales > Burkholderiaceae > Cupriavidus > Cupriavidus pauculus_E. The sequence continues at coordinate 112,765 of NZ_BPUO01000016.1, forward strand.
GCTCGGCGCGAACGGCTGCAGCGTACGCCCCTCGGCGCGGTACAACGCGGACAGCGCGTCGTTCAGGCGCGGCTGCGTGGCGAGTACATCGTCCAGTTCGTCGGGCGAGACCGCCAGGTGCTCGCACAGCAGACGGTTGCGCATGGCCCGGATCGCCGCCGCCATGCGCGCGTCGCCCAGCGATTCGAGCACGAGGTTGCACTCGGTATCGAGGCCGAACGAGCGGTTGCTCAGGTTGGCGGACCCAATCGTGAGCAGGCGGTCGTCCACGGCCATCACCTTGCTGTGCACGTTGACGCAGGCGTCGCCCAGATCCGGCACATGCGGACAGTAGAGCTGGAAGCGCCCCTGCGCATCGACCGCACGCAGGCCGCGATACAGCCGCGCACGCAGCACGCCCATGCTGGCTTCTTCAAGCCAGCCGCTTTCGGTGCGGCGCGATACCAGCGCGATGTCGGGGCCGTCGGGCTTGCACAATTGCCCGGCGAACGCATCGGCAATCAGCTCGGAACTGAAGTACTGGTTTTCCAGGTACACGCTGTCGCGCGCGGCGGCGATGGCATCGGTGTAGAGCGTGCGAATTTCGCTGATGGCCGGAGCGTCGTTGTGCGCCGGAAAGGTGCGGCTGATGCCGATGCGCACGTCGGTGATGTCCGGCGCCACCTGCTCGGGCCACGGATCGGTGCGTTGGGCGGTCGGCACGCGCGGGCGTCGGCCCGTGGCGCGCAGCCATCGCTCGGCCGCTAGCTCGCCCAGGGCACGCGCGGCCGCGCCATCGACCATGCACTGCACGTCATGGAACGGGGTATAGGGCTTGCCGTCGGGGTCCACGCGGCGCGGATCGTCGGCCAGGTGATGGTGGGTGTCCCAGCGGCGAATGGTCAGGTCCAGCCCGCCGACAAAGGCCACGCTGTGATCGACGACCACCACCTTCTGGTGATGCGAGGCGCCCACTGGATGGTTGCCGTCCAGGCAGAAGGACAGGCGCCGGTGCGTCTGCCAGTGCTCCTTGGCGGACGGCAGGAATTCGCGTTCGAGCGCGAACACCATCGCATAGTCCCAGCTCAGCACATAGATGCGCAGCCCACGGCGACGCCGGCACAGCGCGTTGAGAAAGTCGCGCAGTTCGGCCGGCAGGCCATCGGTGGGTTCGTCGGGCAGCAGCCGCATGCGGCTGTCGATGTCCCAGCCGAGGATGAAAATGCTGTGTTCGGCGCGCGCCAGCGTCTGGCGCAGCGCGGGAAAGTACGCGTCGGCATCCACCAGCATGGAAAACCGTTCGCACGGCTCCACACGCCAGCAGTTGTGGCCGGGCTTCAGCAGGGAGGATTCGGCTTCGTTCGTCATGGCGAACGGTTTGCCGCGCAAGTTTCGTACCGGTCGCGCGGGCGCGCGGTGCCGTGGGGTATGGCGGCACGCTGGGTGTGCCCCGAGTGTGCCCCGGGTGTGCCGCTTACTTGCCTTTGTAAAAGTTGCCAGTCAGGCGGCGGCTTGGCGCCAGGCACCGGGCGGCTTGCCGAAGCGGCGCGCGAAGGCTCGGGTAAAAGTGGTCTGGTCGGGGTAGCCGACGGCTGACGCGATGTCGGCCAGCGGCATGGCATCGGCCATCAACCATTGCACGGCCTGGTCCAGGCGCAGGCGCGTCTGGTAGCCATGGGGCGTGTCGCCGAATGCCTCGCAGAACAGCGTGTGAAAGCGGCGCGGACCCCAACCGATGCGCGCGGCAAGCTGGTCCACGCGCAGCGGCGTGGAAAGGTGAGCACGCATGTAGCGGTCGATGGCGGCCACCGGAAAATGCGCCGCATCGAACTGCCGCTCATCGACGCCCAACAGCGTGGCCAGCCCGCCTGCCAGCGTGGCCGCCTGCTGCCAGGCATGCTGGGCGACGAACGTCCCCGAGGCCTGCTGCGCGGTGGCCAGGCGCCGCACATCGGTGGCGAATTTGGAATCCATGGAGAACGTGCGCGGTCGGGCCATCAGCCGCGCGGGCAGCGCCACGGAACTGGCGGGAAAGTCGGCCACGAGCTGCAGGTTGTCGGTCAGGCCGCTGCACAGGTGATGATGGCCCGCCGGAATGACGAGCCCGTGCGTGCCGTCCACGCGGTAGGCATGGCCGTCGATCTCGAGTTCGATCTCGCCATCCACGCCGAACAGCAACTGGTGATAGTCGTGCGCATGGCCGAATGGCCGCCGCTGGTAGCGGCGTGGTTCCACAAGCGGCGAGGCGTGCTCAACGAGCTTCGGCATGACGCGGTTTTCCGTGGGTCTGGCACAGCCAGACCCCGATGCCGGCAACGCCCATGCCCAGCCACTGGATGGGCCCGAGGCGGTCGCCGAACAGCAGCGCGGCCTGCACGGCGGCCAGCGGTGGGGCCAGGAACATCAGCGCTGCGGCATTGGCGGCCTGCCCACGGCGCACCAGGCTCAGCAACAGCCACGTGCCGATGCCCGACAGCACCACGGCGGCCCACGCCAGCGACGCAAACAGCGTGGGGCCCGCTTCCCAGCGCAACGCACCAAAGCCGCCCGACGCACTGACCACCACGCCGGCCACGAGCATCGCCCCGGCGTTCTGCCAGGCCGAGCTGGCGCGGATATCCGCGCGGGCAATCGAGGTTTTCTGGAGCAGGGTTCCCATCGTGATCGACACAATCGCAAGCACGCCAACCAGCACGATCCACGGAGACACCGCGTGCGGCGCGCCGGCCTGCATGGCTGGCAAGACTACCAGACCGACACCCAACGCGCCCAGGCCCAGTCCGCGCCAGGTACGCGACGAAGGTTGCTCCTTGAGCAGCGGAATGGCAAGCAACGCGGTCAGCAGCGGCTGCAGCGCACCCAGCAGCGCCATGATCGACGGCGACAAGCCGTGCGCCACCGCGCCATAGCCGGCGCACAAATAGATGCCCTGCATCAGCGCGCCCGCCAGCAGATGGCGCGGCACCTCGGCCAGCGGCGGCCACGCGGCGCGTCCGGCGGTGGCCACCACGGCGAACATCAGGGTGGCCAGCGCAAAGCGCGCGAGCAGGAACAGGCTGGTGTCGGCCACCGGCACCACGGCCTTGCCGACGATAAAGCCGGTGGACCAGATCAGGACGAAGGCCATGGCAGGCAGCCAGGCGGGAAAGGGGCGCGACATCGGAGGCAGCTTGGAAGCGGAATGCAGACGGTTTTCTGGAAATTGCCCGGCAGCGTAACGCGCCGGCTGGCCGCTGTCTTGGCAAATCCTGCATTGCGGGGGCAGGTCAGCGTGCTAAGGTGACGGCCCGCCAGCACGGCCGCCGCCACTTTGGGTTCCAATCTGATGCCAGCTACCCCGCAACAACGCCTGATCGACGAACTTGGCCTGATTCCGCACCCCGAAGGCGGCTTCTACCGCGAAACCTTCCGCGACGCGGCCGTGGTGACGCGTGCCAGCGACGGCGCCCAGCGCTCGGCATCGACGGCGATCTACTACCTGCTGTGCGACGACGCGTATTCGGCCTGGCATCGCATCCAGGCGGACGAGGCGTGGCATTTCCACGCCGGCGACCCCATCCACGTGCATTGGCTGACGCCCGACGGCACGCTTGCCACGCATCGGCTCGGCAATCCGCTGCTGCAGCCGGGCACCGTTTTCCAGGCCGCAGTGCCAGCCGGCTGCTGGTTTGCCGCCGAGCGCGTACCGAGCGCCGGCGCCGAGGAAGGCTTCGCCCTGGCAGGGTGCACGGTGGCACCGGGCTTCGAGTTCAGCGAATTCGAACTGGCCGACGCAGCCGCGCTGGCGGCGGCGCATCCGGCGCATGCCGATCTGCTGAAGCGGCTGGCCAGCCGCTAGCCTCGCGGTTACGCGTTGTTCCTGACCTGCGTGCGCAGGTAGTCGACCACGCGCGCCACGCGCGGCGGCAGCGACCACTCGGAACGGCGGATCAGCCAGAGCCGGTCGATGACCGGCGCTTGGCAGTCGAGCACCTTGATACGGTCTTTTTCCACGAACGCCTGGCGCGCGTAGCGCGGGGTTACCGTGAAGCCGAAGCCGCGCGCCACCGGTTCCAGCATCAGGCTGACCTGGTTGCTGAAGCCCCGGCACGGCAGCGTATGCACGCCCGGGTTGCCCGGATAGTGCCGGCTCAGCAGGCGGTTGGCCATGGCCTTGCCGTCCGGGTGGTCGACAAAACCGATGCGCTCCAGGTCTTCCCAGCCTTCCACGTTTTCGCTGGCCGGGAACACCAGCTCCAGCGGCTCCTCGCTGAACGGGCTCGCTTCCAGGCGCGGATCGTCAGGCTTGAGCGACACCAGGCCTACATCAAAACGGTTCTGCAGCACGCCTTCCAGCACCTCGGCGTCAGGCGCGAAGCGGTGACGGATGATCAGGCCCGGCGTCGTGGCCTGCAGGTCCAGCAGGCGCGGATACAGGAACAGGCCGATGCTGCCGGGCGTGATCAGCCCGACTACGCCGCTTTCCGCATCGTTGCTGAGCCGTGCGCGCAGGCGGTCGTTGGCCACTTCCATATCGCCGCAGTACTCCAGCAGCGCCTTGCCGGCCGGCGTCAATTCCAGGGCGCGGGGCCGGCGGATCAGCAGCGGACCCAACGCTTCTTCCAGATGACGGATGTGCTGGCTCACGGCGGCCTGCGTCAGGCCAAGCTGGTCGGCGGCGCTGGTGAAGCTGCCTACCTGGGCCAGCATGGCGAACGAACGCAGCCATTGAGGGTTGAGCATAATGAACTCTTATTAAGACGATAACGCGCAGACGGTTTTCATTATAGCGACGGATCGCTAATATCGCTGCATCGCAACACGGATAGATTCGATCATGACTACGCCTGCACTTTTCACCCCGTTCACGCTCAAGGATGTGACACTGCGCAACCGTATCGCGGTGCCGCCGATGTGCCAGTACAGCGCCATCGATGGCTTCACTAACGACTGGCATCTGTCGCACTACGCGGGCCTGGCCCGTGGCGGCGCCGGACTGGTGATCGTCGAGGCCACGGCCGTGTCGCCGGAAGGCCGGATCTCCCCGGGATGCACGGGTTTGTGGAATGACGAGCAGGCCGTCGGCATGGCCCGTATCGCTGAAGCCATCAAGGCTGGCGGCGCGGTGCCCGGCATCCAGATCGCCCACGCCGGGCGCAAGGCCAGCGCCAACCGCCCGTGGGAAGGCGACGACCATATCGCCGAAGACGACGCCCGTGGCTGGAAGACCATCTCGCCGTCGGCCAAGCCGTTTGGCGCGAACCTGGGCAAGATGCCCGAGGCGATGACGCAGGACGATATCGCCCGCGTCCAGGCCGATTTCGTGGCCGCCGCCAAGCGTGCCCGCGATGCCGGCTTCCAATGGCTGGAGCTGCATTTTGCGCACGGCTACCTGGCGCAGAGCTTCTTCTCGGTGCATGGCAACGAGCGCACCGACGCCTATGGCAATGACGCCATTGGCCGTGGCCGCTTCCTGCTGGAAACGCTGGCCGCCGTACGCGAAGTCTGGCCGCAAAACCTGCCGCTGACCGCGCGCTTCGGTGTGATCGAGTACGACGGCAACGACGAGCAGACGCTCAAGGAATCGATCGAACTGGTTCGGGCCATGCGTGAAGGCGGCCTGGATATGCTGAACGTCAGCGTCGGCTTTTCCACGCCCAATGCGCAGATCCCCTGGGGTCCAGCATTCCTGGCACCGGTGTCCGAGCGTGTGCGCCGCGAAGCCGGCCTGCCCGTGGCGGCGTCGTGGGGCATCGACGACCCCGTGGTGGCCAACCGCGTGGTCGAAGAAGGCCAGATGGACCTGGTGATGGTGGGCCGCGCGATGCTGTCGAACCCGCACTGGCCGTACCAGACCGCCATGAAGCTCGGCCTGGAGCGCCCGTCGTGGACGCTGCCCGCACCGTACGCGCACTGGCTGGAACGCTATCGCGTGATGTCGGCGGCCTGATATCAGGCTGACACCAACACGCTGGCCGGCTCAGAACGATCCGACCAGCGTGCCCAGCGCGATCACTGCGGCCAGGGCCAGCAATGGCCCGACGATGCCGACCATCACGATGCCGCCGTAGCTTTGCCGGTGCGTGGCGCCGCAGACGGCCAGCAGCGTCACCACGGCGCCGTTGTGCGGCAGCGTATCGAGCGTGCCGGCGCTCATCACCGCCACCCGGTGCAGCACGGCCGGGTCGAGTCCGATGTCGATGGCACGGCTCAGGTAGACGCCGCCGAGCGCGTCGAGCGCGATGGTCAGGCCGCCCGAGGCCGAACCGGTCAGCGCCGACAGCACGTTGGTGGCCACGGCCAGCGATACCAGCGGGCCGCCTTCGATCGACAGCACCCAATCCCGCACCACTGCAAAGCCGGGCAGGGTGGCCACCACCGCGCCAAAACCCACCAGGCTGGCCACGCTGAGCACTGGCAGTGCCGCCGCGTGCGCGCCGGCGCCCATGGTTTCGCGCAAGGCCGGCAGGCGGCGCCAGTTCAGCACCACCAGGCAGACAATGGCCGCCGTCAGCGCGACGATCACCGACCACACCCCGCCCACGGCCTGCAGCGACGTGCCGCCCCATTCCGGCAGTTGCAGGTAATCCCCATTGAGACGCGGCACGATGAACAGGCTCATGGTCAGGTTCACGGCCACCACCACGACCAGCGGCAGCAAGGCCACCCATGCGCCGGGCGCTTCGGCACTGCGCTGGCCGTGCAGCGCCTCGGCCGGGTCGAATTCATGGGCGGTGCTGGCGCGCTCGCGGATCAGCGGCCGCTCGGCCACTTCCTCGGGGTTTGCCGCCATGTCGGCCGCCGCGTCCGCGCCATAGCCCTCGCCGTTGCGGCGCGCGGTGTCTTCGCAGCGCGCCAGCCACCACATGCCGAACGCCAGCATGACCAGGCTGGCGACGATGCCCAGCCCCGGCGCCGCGAACGGCGTGGTGCCGAAGAACGGCATCGGAATCGCGTTCTGGATGGCCGGCGTGCCGGGCAGCGCCGACATCGTGAACGTCGACGTACCCAGCACGATGGCCGCCGGCATCAGCCGGGGCGGGATATCGGCCGCACGGAACAGCGCGTGGGCCATCGGCGCCAGCACAAAGAACGCCACGAACAGGCTGACGCCGCCATAGGTGAGCAGCACGCCGGCCAGCACCACGGCCAGCATCGCGCGCTGGGGCCCCAGCGTGCGCGTCATCCAGTCGGCAATGGCCGTGACCGATCCGCTGTCGTCCATCAGCTTGCCGAACAGCGCGCCAAGCAGAAACAGCGGGAAGAACTGCGCCACAAAGCCGGCGGCCGTGCCCATGAAGGTCTGCGTCCAATGGGCCAGCAGCGGCTGGCCGGCCGTGGCGGCGGCCAGCAGGGCGGCGGCGGGGGCGATCAGCAGGATGCTCCAGCCACGGAACGCCATCCAGATCATCGCCGCCAGGGCGATGACGATGCCTAGCAGGCCCATGGCTTATACCTCCTGCAGCAGTTCGTCGAGATCGAACGAGGATCGCCGACCGAGCGCGTCGCCGTGCTCAAGCAGGAACTGGTCGGCCGCCGCGCGGCCTTCGTCGCGCAGCAGGCACAGGAACGGCCATTCGGCGTTCATCTTCGACGACGTGCCGAACTCGGCCATGCGCTCGCTGGCAATGCGATGGATGCGCATGCCTGCCCACAGCGCGCCTTCGGTATCGCCGGGATCGGCCACGCGCTGCAGTAGCGCGATCATGCGCAGTTCCTTGAGCAGCACGGCGTTGAACGAGATCTCGTTGACCCGGCTGAGGATGTCGCGCGCGCTGCGCGGCACGCCGGCGCGGGCCACGGGGTTGATCTGCACCAGGATCGTGTCGCGCGACCTGCATTCGCGCACCAGCGGCGTAATGGTGGGATTGCCGGCGTAGCCGCCGTCCCAGTACGGCACGCCGTCGATCTCCACGGCCTGGAAGACCGTGGGCAGGCAGGCCGACGCCAGCAGCACGCTGGCCGTGACCTCGGCATTCTTGAACACGCGGCCACGCCCGGTTTCGACATTGGTGGCTGTGACGAACAGATGGATCGGCGCCTGCGCCAGCACGTCGAAATCGATAGTGGCCTGCAGCACCTCGGCCAGCGGATTGCTCCCGGCCTTGTTCAGGTCATAGGGTGACCACAGGCGCGCCGCCAGGTCGGCGGCCACGAACAGCGGGGAATTGTCGAGCGTCCAGCGGCCCAGGATCACGTCCAGCGGGGTACGCCGGAACGGGCTGAAGCGCGCGGCGTCGGATACACGGTGCCAGAAGTCCTCCAGCGCCTGCCGTGCCCCGACGGCCCCGCCCAGCGCGTGGCCGTGCACCAGCACCGCGGCATTCATCGCCCCGGCCGACGTGCCCGAGATGCCGTCTATCTCCAGCCACGGCTCCTCGAGCAGGCGGTCCAGCACGCCCCAGGTAAAGGCCCCGTGGGCGCCGCCGCCCTGCAATGCCAGGTCCACCAGCAGCGGCCCACGTGTTGCGGTCTTGCCATCCTCGTTCATCCGACGCCCCCGAAGGTGAGATACGTGAGGTACAAGCCGCTCTATTATTTGTTGTGCAGTGCAACTTCAGCAAGCTGGATTTTTCGTCTCTCCCGTTTACTCGATGATCTGGAACTGGTCGAAATACGCCTCGTTGAGCGTCAGGCCGAGCCCCGGCAGGTGGTCGTCGAGCTGCAGGTAGCCGTTGTCCGGCGCCGGTTCGCCCTTGAAGATGTAATAGAACAGTTCGTTGCCCACCTCCACGTCGTGCACCGGGAAGAATTCCGACATTGGCGACGCCGTGGACGCCATGGTCAGGTGGTAGTTGTGCATCTGCCCGGCGTGGGGGATCACCGGCACCGACCAGGCCTCGGCCATCGCGTTGATCTTCTGGGCGGCGGTGATGCCGCCCACGCGGTTGGTGTCGTACTGGATCACGTCGACGGCGCGGCGCTCCAGCAGGTCCTTGAAGCCGTATGACGTGAATTCGTGCTCGCCGCCCGAGATCGGGAACGGGCTCATCTTCTTGAGTTCGGCATAGCCCTCAATATCGTCGGCGATGACCGGTTCTTCCAGCCAGCGCGGATTGAATTCGGCCAGCCGCGGAATCATGCGGCGCGCGTATTCGAGCGTCCAGCCCATGTAGCACTCCAGCATGATGTCCACGCCATCGCCCACCAGTTCGCGCAGCAGCCGCACCTGCTCCAGGTTCTTGAGCATGCCGGCCGGGCCGTCCTTGGGGCCATAGCCGAAGCGCATCTTCATGGCCGTGAAGCCCTGGTCCAGGTAGCGCTGGGCTTCGCCCAGAAACGCGTCGCGGTCGTCGTTGTTGTAGAGCTTCGACGCGTAGCACCAGATCTTTTCCTTGGTGCGGCCGCCCAGCAGCTTGAATACGGGTTTGCCCGTGGCCTTGCCCATCAGGTCCCACAACGCGATATCCACGGCCGAGATGGCCGCCATGCCGATTCCCTTGCGCCCCCAGGCGTGGGTGCGGCGATACATCTTCTGCCACAGGTATTCGTTGTCGAACGGGTCCTGGCCGGTCACGATCGGCGCCAGGTACTGGTCAACGATCTGCTTGGCCACGCGCGGCGCCAGTGCGCAGTTGCCGATGCCCACGTGGCCGTCGTCGGTTTCCACCTCGACCACGAGCCAGTCGTGGAAGCGGAACGACCCCATGGCATCGCCCCGGTCGAACAGGATGTCGGTGGCGTTGGTGCAGAAATGGGCCTGCGGCGGCACCGTCTTGCCTTTCCATTCAAAGACGCGGGCGCGGACGTTGGTGATTTTCATGGCGAGCTTCCTTGGTCGATGGCGGAAAGGTCAGGCGGCATGGGCGGCGTCGGCCAGCCGGCGCGCACCCATCTGGCAGGCCAGGTGGAACGCCTGCAGCGTGGCGCCAGGGTTGGCGCGGCCCTGTTGCGTGATGTCGAACGCGGTGCCGTGCGCTGGGGTGGTGATCGGCACGGGCAGGCCGCCCTGCACGGTCACGCCGCGCGAGAAGCCCATCAGCTTGATGCCGATCTGGCCCTGGTCGTGATACATCGTGACGATGGCGTCGAACTGGCGCTGCTCGGGGCCGCCCTGCACCTTGAGAAAGATCGTGTCGGCCGGGAACGGGCCCTGTGCCGCCACGCCACGCGACTGGGCTTCAGTCACGGCCGGGCCGATCACGTCGATTTCCTCGCGGCCAAACGCACCGTGGTCGCCGTTGTGCGGGTTCAGTCCGCAGACGGCGATGCGTGGCGTGACCACGCCCGAGCGCCGCAGCGCATGGTCGATCAGGTCGATGGCGTCGCGCACACGCCCCGGGGTGATCAGCGCGGGCACTTCCTTGATGGCCACGTGCGAGGTCACGCGCGACGTCCACAGGCCGTCGAGCACATTGAACTCGCAGAACGGCCCCTGGTAGCCGAGCTTTTCGGCAAACCAGTGCAATTCGTCGTTATGGCCCATGCCGGCTGCGTGCATCGAACTCTTGTTCAGCGGGCCGAAGAGGATGGCGTCGGCATGGCCGGCCTGCGCCAGCGTGACGGCCACCTGCAGCGTGCCCAGACAATAGCGGCCGCCGTCGGCGGTGGCTTCGCCGCGCTGGTAGGCGGGTTGCTCGGGCAGGTTCCAGTGATACAGGCGCGGGCCGTGCTCGGTGCCCTGGAAGTCGGGCCGCTCCACTTCGGGTAGCTGCAGCGACACACCGGCCACTTCCATGCCGCGCCGCCATTCCTCGCGGTCGGCAATCAGCAGGATGCGCGCCTGCGCGGCGGCTGGGTCGGCCAGCAGCCGGGCGATCAGTTCGGGGCCGATGCCGGCGGGATCGCCAAGCACCATGGCAATGCGGGGACGTTGGGTGATGGTGGTCATGGTCAGTCCAGTTTGACGCCGAGTTCGGCGATCAGCTTGCCGTAGCGCGCATATTCGCTGCGCGAGAAGGCGTCGAATTGTGCGGCGTCCATCGTGCCGGCTACCGCGCCCACGTCGCCAAGCCGGCGGATGGTGTCGGGATCTTTCATCACCTGCGCCATGGCCGCGCTGATCCGTTGCAGCGTGGCCGGTGGCGTACCGGCGGTGGCGTAGACGCCGTACCAGGTATTGGCCTGGATCTCGGGCACGCCGGCTTCCTTCAGCGTCGGCACGTTGGGCAGCAGCGCCGAGCGCTTGTCGGACGTCACGGCCAGCGCGCGCAGCTTGCCGGCCTTGATGTGGTTGATCACGGACGGCATGGTCTCGAAGCTCATGTCGACCTGGCCGCCCATCAGGTCCACCAGCCCGCTGGCGCTGCTCTTGTACGGCACGTGCAGCATCTTGCCGTGGATCTGGTACGCAAACGCGGCCGCCGCCAGGTGCTGGGTGCTGCCGACGCCCGACGAGCTGTAGCGGTATTTGTCCGGATTGGCCTGGATCTGCGCGACCAGCGTCCGGGCGTCCTGGACCGGCAACTGGTTGTTGACCACCAGTACGTTCGGCACCTGGGCCACCAGCGCCACCGGGGCCAGGTCCTTGAGCGGGTTGAACTGCAGCTTGAGCAGATGCGGCGCGATGGCTTGCGACGTGGACACGCCCATCAGCAGCGTGTTGCCGTCGGGCGTTGCCTTGGCCGTGATGTCGGCGGCGATGGTGTTGGACGCGCCGGGGCGGTTATCCACGACCACCGGCTGCTTGAGCAGCGCGGACAGTTTCTCGGACACGATGCGCGCCATGATGTCGGTGCCGCCGCCGGGCGCCGCGCCTACCATCATGCGGATCGGGCGTGCATCGTCGGCGTGGGCGGCGGGCGCCGCCAGACCCATCCACGCGACCCCTGCAACTACGCCGGCAACTACGCCGCCCAGGGCGCCAGCCTTCCATGTCTTCATGTTCGTCTCCGTCGATAGGCAGTCTACGCTGCATGACGGCCACTATACGGACCACAGTGCGTGGCGAAAACTGAGCATTTCTGAAGCGGCGATAAGCTCCGCTGATATGCGGGTTAACGTGCGGCGGGCACGACCAGGCCGGGCCGGCGCGGCGGTGCGGTGGCGAGCGATCACCGCAGGCGATCACCGTATAGGCAGGATTCAATAGGCAGGCAGCCCGGCCGGCCCGTATATTGGGCGGCACATCACAACGAGGAGACAGCATGACCACGCCCGTGTATCGAGGAGTGTTCCCCGTGGCGCCGACCATCTTCGACGCCGGCGGCGAACTCGACCTGGACGGCCAGCGCCGCTGCATCGACTTCATGATCGATGCGGGGTCGCACGGCATCTGCATCCTGGCCAACTTCTCGGAACAGTTCGTGCTGACCGACGACGAGCGCCAGCGCCTGATGACCACCGTGCTCGACCACGTGGCGGGACGCGTGCCGGTCATCGTCACGACCACGCATTTCAGCTCGCGCATCTGCGCCGACCGTAGCCGCGCCGCGCAGGAGGCGGGTGCCGCGATGGTGATGGTCATGCCGCCGTACCACGGCGCCACGATCCGGGTGCCGGAGCGCGGGATCTACGACTTCTTCGCCACGGTGTCGGCCGCCATCGACATCCCGATCATGATCCAGGACGCGCCGGTCAGCGGCACCACGCTGTCGGCACCGTTCCTGGCGCGCATGGCCCGCGAGATCGCCAATGTGTCGTACTTCAAGATCGAGGTGCCGCAGGCGGCGGCCAAGCTGCGCGAACTGATCGAACTGGGCGGGGATGCCATCGTCGGCCCCTGGGACGGCGAGGAAGCCATCACGCTGATGGCCGACCTGGAGGCGGGCGCCACCGGGGCCATGACAGGGGCCGGCTACCCGGACGGCATCCGCCAGATCCTGGACACCTGGCAGGCCGGCGACACCGAGGGTGCCGCCGCCCGCTACCAGCAATGGCTGCCGCTGATCAATCACGAGAATCGTCAATGCGGCCTGGCCGCGGCCAAGGTGCTGATGCAGGAAGGCGGCGTGATCCGCTCGGACGCCGTGCGCCACCCGCTGCAGCCGATGCACCCGGCCACGCGGGAAGGGTTGCTCAGGGTGGCGAGGCGGCTGGATCCGCTGGTGTTGCGGTGGGGGCGCTAAGTCCGCTATGCATCCCGACGGCCGCCTTTGACGCGACCGATCATGTCCTGGACATCCTGGCTTGCGTTGGCCGTATACAGGGCGATGTCGGGATGGTCGTCAGCAAAAACTCGAAAAATCTGATCTGCGAACGCCTGGCCAATAGACCCCACGCCGTCGAAATCAAAGATCACGATCTTGAAGAGGTCGACGCGGGCTAGCAGCCGTTTGGCTTGCGAGCGGGAGATCAATTCATCGTCGCCATACTTGGCGAGGGTGACAGGCACGATAGTCTTGTCGAATGCCAGGTCGTCGTTGCTGGAGAACTCGTCGAACACCTTTCTGGTGGTCAGCGCAGTATGGTTGTTCAACTCCATGAAGACGGCAGTGCCCGCGTCAGTGACATCCCGCTCGCTCAGCCAGTCTTCTGGTTTGCCTTTCTCATGACTGAAGTACAGTCCGCCAGACAGAATGTCGAACTTGTCGAACATGCGTGACGTGAAGAAGATGCCTTCGCCAGAATGATTCTTTGGGTCAGTCGTCAGCTTGCCTTTGGACAGTTCAAGGATGGCGTGCCGTTCATCAAGCAGTGAAAACTCTTGCTGGATCTTGCGGAAGATACCGATGCCGTTGTCCGCAATCAGAATTTCCGTACTGCTTGCCGTTTTCACGATCTCGACGGTGATGCATGTGCCGAGCGAGTGATCGACGGCATTGTTGAACATCTCGGTGAAGCCGTGGTGCCAGATGTTAAGAACATTGTCTGGCAGCGGTGCAATCGCTGGCTTTATATCCTGTACCCAAATGACGTCTTCGGCGGGATGGTTAGCGAGCGGGTAGTGAAGGGTTGTCTTCGAAAGAGGAGCAAGCCGGTAGAAAGGAACTCGCGCGCTACCTTCCTTCACGATGTCACCTTGAGCGCGGAGGCGGAACAAGTGCTTGTTCACGGCTTGGCGCGTAATGCCGAACTGGGCGGCGGTCACAGCAGCGATATCGCTCGCATGTGCTTCGATGTTCTTGAGGATGAAACAGCGGATCATCTCACCCTGCGCACGGACGTTTCCAATCACGGGAACTCCCCCTCATTGACAACCTTATGGCAAAGAGTTGTCAACCTTATGGGCGATTTTTGTCAACCTAATGGCATTGATGTGCATCTAAAGGACCTTAAATCTAGTTCTATGGTCGGGTATCGAAACCTCTCAGCGCATCCACCAGCAAACTCATCGATGCCGTGACCGGCCGGCCGCGCCGGGTGACGATGCCGTACGGCCCGAGCTTGATCGGCAACGGTAGGGGGAGCACCGCCAGCGCGCCAAGCTGCTCGTAGTAGGCGGCGACCGATTCGGGCAGCACGGCAATCAGTTCGCTGTCGCGCAGCAGCGAGGTGGTCATCAGGATGGCGGCGGTCTCGATGGTCGATGGGGGCGGCGACACGCCGGCGTCCTCGAACGAGCGGTCGATCAGTGCGCGCATGGGGCTGGGCCGGGGCTGCATGATCCATGGATAGCGGGTCAGTTCCGCGAATGCGGGGCTGGCCTGTTGCGCCAGCGGATGCTGGGGACCGGTCACGATGGCCAGGCCCTCGTCGCCAAGCTGCTCGAAATCGAGTCCGCTGCTGTCCCAGCCTTCGGGCACCCGGCCCAGCACCAGATCGAGCTGGTCGCGCTCCAGCAGCGGCATCAGCATGTCGCTGGTGTCCACCTGCACGGCGATTTCCAGCTGGGGATGGTCGCGGTTGAGCTGGCGGATGGCGTCGGCCAGCAGTCCCGGCGCCGGCGCCATCACGGCGCCCACCCGCACGCGGCCGATCTTGCCGGCTTCCAGCGCCACCAGTTCGTCGCGCAGTCCCGCCATGTCGGCAAACACGAGCTTGGCGTAGCGGGTGGCCGCGCCGCCAAAGCGCGTCGCCCGCAGACCGCGCGCATGGCGCTCGAACAACGACACGCCCAGCAGATCCTCCATGTCCTGCAGCATCTTGCTGACGGCCGGTTGCGAGAGGGTCAGCGCCTCGGCGGCCTGGCGCAGCGACCCGCGTTCCTCGATGGCTACCAGCAGGCGCAGGTGCTGCATTTTCAGGCGGTTATGCAGGGCGGAGACCGAAGGAATCATGATGGGCGCGCGGGACGTGGGGGCATCATTCTAAGGCGCGGCATTTTGCCGACGTTGGCAATATTTCGTGGTCGGCACCACGCATGGCCGGCGTGACGGACGTGCCGAACCATCTGCGCTCGCACTGAAGCCCCTGTTTTCCCTATTTGCCCCCGCGCGTTCTGTGCGGATACCGGTCGCCAGTCTTTCGGTCGTGAAAGGTTGATGCTGCGCCGCAAAATCCCCGTTTATCCCTGAAGGCATATGGCTTCCCCCGTTCGGGGGAGGTCCCATGTTGCGCTGCATCGCAGCATAAAATCGTTGCGCAAAACGTAAGCAATGCGTCGATATGTTGCCTTGACATTGCCTGTTCCGAAGTCTTACGCTGCCGCCATTCTATCTAGACGTTCGCATGTAGAACGCAGGTTCGATATGCGGTCATTTCGACTCTCAGGAGACAAGCCTTGAACAAGGTTGCCGGGTTCTTTACCGAACTGATGCGCCGGTATCTGCCGGACCCCTTCGTGTTTGCCATCGGCCTGACGCTGCTCAGCATGGTGATGGCCATGGTGGTGGAGGGGCAGGGCGCCAACGCCGTGATCATGAACTGGGGCAAGGGCTTCTGGAACCTGCTCTCGTTCACCACGCAGATGGCCGTGATCCTGGCCATGGGCTACGTGCTGGCCACTGCGCCGCTGGTCGATCGCTTCCTGAATGGCATCGTGGCGCGCGTGCAGACGCCGCGCGGCGCCATCATCGTGGCCACGCTGGTGGGTGGCATCGGCAGCTATCTGAACTGGGGCTTTGGCCTGGTCATTGGCGGCATCATCGCGCGCAAGCTGGCCGTGAAGGTCAAGGGCGTGCATTACCCGCTGATCATCGCGTCCGCCTATAGCGGCTTCACGATGTACGGGCTGGGTTTGTCGGCCAGCATCCCGGTGCTGATCTCCACGCCGGGACACCCGATGGAAAAGCTGATGGGCGTGATCGCGCTGAAGGACACCATTTTCTCGGTGCCGATGCTGCTGACCAGCCTGGCCGTCATCGTCACGCTGCCGCTGCTCAACGCCATGCTGCATCCGCGCGATGCCAGCGACGTGGTGGAAATCAAGGAAGAACCGGCCGCGAAGGAAGCTGCCGGCGGCGGCCACAGCATGGGCATCGAGAACACGCTGGCCACGCGCATGAACAACAGCCGCCTGCTGAGCCTGCTGATCGGGCTGTGCGGCATGGCCTATGCGGTGATGTACTTCGTGCAGGGCGGTACGCTGGACCTGAACCTGATCAACTTCCTGATCCTGTTTATCGGCGTGCTGCTGCTGGGTACGCCGGCCAACTACGTGGCGCGGCTCAATGAAGGCATCAAGACGATTTCGGGCATCATCCTGCAATATCCGTTCTATGCGGGCATCATGGCGGTGATGGCGGGCTCGGGGCTGGTGGATACCATCTCGCGCGTGTTCGTCGACATCGCCACGCCGCAGACGCTGCCGTTCTGGGGCCTGGTCAGCAGTTTCGTGATCAACTTCTTCGCGCCTTCCGGCGGCGGCCACTGGGTGATCCAGGGTCCGTTCATGATCGATGCGGCCAAGGCCATCGGCAGTTCGGTGGCGCAGACGTCGATGTCGGTGATGCTGGGCAACGCGTGGAACGACCTGGTGCAGCCGTTCTGGATCCTGCCGGCGCTGGCGCTCTCGAAGCTCAAGCTCAAGGACGTGATGGGCTACACCGTGATCATGATGTTCTGGGTCGGCGCGATCTACATCGTGGCGCTGCTGGCCTGGGGCATGGCTACACACTAACGCAGTCCTGCAGTCCAACCCGGGAGACCTCGCATGCCTTACCTGATCGAAACGTTCGACAAGCCGAACCACCAGCACGTGCGCCAGGCCAACCGGCCCACGCACCTGGACTTCCTCGAAGCCAACAAGCAACTGCTGCTGGCCTGCGGTGCCAAGCTCAACGATGACGGCAGCGACGGCGGCGGCGGGCTCTATATCGTCGACGTCGACTCGCGCGAGGCCGCCCAGGCCTTTATCGAGGCCGATCCGTTCCACAAGGCGGAGCTGTTCGCCGAGATCCGCATCGTGCGCTGGCGCAAGGCCTACCTGGACGGCGTGCGCCACATCTGAGCCACTCATGAAACGATGGAAGCAACGGCCCGAAGGCGCCAACTGGGGCGACTTCGGCGACGACGACCAGCTTGGCCGCCTGAACCTGGTCACCCCGGCATGCGTGCGGGCCGCCGCACAGGAAATCCGCAGCGGCCGCACGTTCTGCCTGTCGCTGCCGCTGGATTTGCCCGGCGGCAACGTGCTGAACCCGCGCCGGCACCCGCCGGTGCTGCGGCCCACGTTCCGTGACGACGTGGCCTACGTGAATTTCCCGCTGGCCAAGGTGGATCCGCGCGCGCTGGACGTGCTCAGTGACGACCAGGTGCTGTTGTCGATGCAGTACTCGACCCAATGGGATTCGCTGGCGCACGTGGGCGCGCTGTTCGACGCCGATGGCGACGGGGTGCCCGAGCGGGTCTACTACAACGGGTTCCGGCCCAATACCGATATCGTCGGCCCGGTGGACTACGCCGAAGCCGACCAGTTCGCGGCGCATCCGTGCGGCCACGACCACAGCCACGCCGAGGTCCTCGGCATCGAGACGTTTGCCGCCCATGGCATCCAGGCGCGCGGCGTGCTGGTGGACCTGGCCGAGCATTTCGGGCGCGAATGCCGCACGGTCGGCTATGACGACCTGATGCGCGTGATCGATGCCGACCGCGTGGAAGTGGGCAGCGGAGACATCCTGGTGCTGCGCACCGGGTTTGCCGAAATGCTGGTCGAGATGGCTGGTCAGCCCGATGCGGACCTGCTGCACGCCAGCTGCTGCGCGCTCGACGGGCGCGACGAGCGGCTGCTGCAATGGATCACCGATTCCGGCATCGCCGCCATCGCCGCCGACAACTATGCCGTCGAACGCTACCCGGCGCGCCCGGTGCCTGAGTCCACCGGCCCGGTGCCGATGCTGCCGCTGCATCATCACTGCCTGTTCAAGCTGGGTTTGCCGCTGGGCGAACTCTGGCATCTGCGCGACCTGGCCGCCTGGCTGCGCGCCGAAGGGCGCAGCCGCTTTTTCCTGTCGGCGCCGCCGCTGCGGCTGCCCGGCGCGATGGGGTCGCCCGTGACCCCGGTCGCCACTGTCTGATTCCGCCACGTTTTCCAAGAAGGAGCCGCCATGCTGTTCATGGTCGAAATGACTGTCCGCATCCCCCATACGCTCGATCCGCAGCGCGTGGAAAAGATCAAGGCCGACGAAATGGCGTACTCGCAGCAACTGCAGCGCGAAGGCAAGTGGCGCCACCTGTGGCGCGTGGCCGGCCTCTACGCCAACGTCAGCATTTTTGACGTGAAGGATGCCGACGAACTGCACACGATCCTGACCGCGCTGCCGCTGTACCCGTACATGGACATGAAGGTGACCGCGCTGGCCCAGCACGGATCGGCCATCGCCAAGAACTGACCGGGAGCCCGCGCCATGCCTTTTGCCGACCTCAATGACGTCCGCATCCATTACCAGCTCGACGGCGACGCCAGCCTGCCGGTGCTGGTGCTGTCGAACTCGCTGGGCACCAACTTCGAGATGTGGCAGCCCCAGATGGCCGCGTTCACGCGCCGTTTCCGGGTGCTGCGCTACGACACGCGCGGCCACGGCCAGTCGTCGGTGACCGAAGGCCCGTATTCGATCGCCCAGCTTGGCGGCGACGTCATCGCGCTGCTCGACCATCTGGGCCTGCAGCGCGTGCATTTCTGCGGGCTGTCGATGGGCGGCATTACGGGCATGTGGCTGGCGCTGCATCACGCTGCGCGGATCGAGAAACTGATTCTCTGCAACACCGCCGCCTATATCGGCCCGCCCGAGAACTGGACCAACCGCGCCGCCGCCGTAGAGCGCGATGGCGTGGCATCGATCGCCGCCGCCGTGGTCGACAAATGGCTGACGCCCGAGTTTTCCGCCGAACAGCCCGAACTGGTGGCCCGTCTGCGCGCCATGCTGGGCGCCACCGATGCACGCGGCTACGCGGCCAACTGCCTGGCCGTGCGCGATTCGGACCTGCGCGGCGATATCGCCCGCATCCAGATGCCGACGCTGGTCATCGCTGGCACCGGCGACATCCCGACACCCCCGGCCGACGGCCGCTATCTGGCGGACACCATTCCCGGGGCGCGCTTCGTCGAGCTGTACGCAGCGCACTTGTCGAACCTGCAGCAGGT
This sequence comes from Cupriavidus pauculus, assembly GCF_022179805.1. Classification (GTDB taxonomy): domain Bacteria; phylum Pseudomonadota; class Gammaproteobacteria; order Burkholderiales; family Burkholderiaceae; genus Cupriavidus; species Cupriavidus pauculus_E. The sequence continues at coordinate 132,065 of NZ_BPUO01000016.1, forward strand.
GGACGGGTTCAGTCAGGCGGTGGTGGATTTTCTGGCAGCCTGAGCCACAACCCGTTGTAGCATCGCGCCTGGACAGTTTGCAGGCGGGATGACGATGAGGTGGCAATGGTGGCGGTTCGGCATGGCATTGGCGGGCGTGGTGTTGCTCGGCGATGCCGCCATGCTGATGCTGAAGGGCGTATTCAATTTTGGTGTGGTGCTGCCCGCGATGCTGGGCGTCGCGGCGCTGGGCCTTGCCGCGCGGTGGGATGCCATTGCGCGCTGGCGTCATGCACGGCCGCGCATGCAGTGGCTGTGGCGGGCCGGCTGGATCGTGTTTTCAGTCTGGCTGGCCAGCGTGGCGGTGTTTTTCGCCACGTTCGGCTACCGCGCCCACGCGGCCGACCAGGTCGCGTCGCACGGCGCGCCGCCATCGGCGATTCTGGTGCTGGGCTCCGGCACGCCGCACTGCAAGATCTCTCCCACGCTGAAAGCCCGCCTCGACAAGGGGCTAATGCTGGCGCGCAACGCGCCGGATGTGCCGGTGGTGGTCAGCGGCGGCCAGGACTTTGGCCTGCAATGCACGGAAGCCGACCTGATGGCCGACTACCTGATCGGGCAGGGCCTGGCCCCGGACCGATTGATCCGCGAGGACCGCAGCACCAGCACCGACGAGAACCTGAGGTTCAGCCGCAAGCTGCTGGCGCAACACGGGGTGGGCGATGCGGCGCCACTGGTAGTGGTGACCAGCGATTTCCATCTGCTGCGCGCCGAGCGCATCGCCCGCAAGGCCGGATTCCGCGCCGTCACGGGCGTGGGCGCGCCCACGCCGCTCTATCTGCGCTACAACGCGTGGCTCCGTGAGTACTTTGCCTATATCAGCGGCTGGCTGCTGCGCGAGTATTGATCAGCCCGGCATGCCGAAGTGGTCGGCGCGGGCCATGGGCCAGTACTTTTCCCAGAGGCTGTAGCGCAGGTTGCCGTTGACGAGGTCGCCGGGCTGCAGGAAATCGAACAGTTCGGACATCGGCTTGACCTCGCTGGGCGACACGCGGCGCACGATATGGTGCGGTGTCAGCTCGCCCGGCGCATGCAGGCCGGCTGCCTGCAGCAGTTCCTGCAGCGCATGCACCGTATGGCGATGGAAGTTGGCCACGCGCTCGGCCTTGTCCGGCACCACGATGGCGCGCTGGCGCACCGGGTCCTGCGTGGCCACGCCCACCGGGCAGCGGTCGGTGTGGCATTTCTGCGCTTGCACGCAGCCCAGTGCGAACATGAAGCCACGCGCGGCATTGCACCAGTCGGCGCCCATCGCCAGCGTGCGCGCGATATCGAACGCGCTGATCAGCTTGCCGCTGGCGCCAATGCGGATCTTGTCGCGCAGGTTCGCGCCCACCAGCGTGTTGTGCACCAGCAGCAGTCCCTCCTGCAGCGGCACGCCGATATGGTCGACGAACTCCAGCGGCGCGGCGCCGGTGCCGCCCTCGGAGCCATCCACCACGATGAAGTCGGGCAGGATGTTCGATTCGAGCATCGCCTTGACCACCCCGAAGAAGTCCCACGGATGGCCGATACAGAGCTTGAAGCCGGTGGGCTTGCCGCCTGACAGATTGCGCAGGCGATCCACGAACTGCAACAGCTCCATCGGCGTCGAGAACTCGCTGTGCGCGGCTGGCGACACGCAGTCGACGCCCATCGGCACGCCGCGCGTGGCGGCAATCTCGGCCGTGATCTTGGCGGCCGGCAGCACCCCGCCGTGCCCGGGCTTCGCGCCTTGCGACAGCTTGACCTCGATCATCTTGACCTGCGGGTCGGCAGCCTGCTTGGTGAACAGGTCCGGATCGAAGCTGCCATCGTCGCGGCGGCAACCAAAGTAGCCCGAGCCCAGTTCCCAGATCAGGTCGCCGCCTTCGGCGCGGTGATAGGGCGAGATCGATCCTTCGCCGGTGTCATGCGCGAAGCCGCCCAGTTTGGCGCCGCGATTGAGTGAGCGAATGGCGTTGGCGGACAGCGCGCCAAAGCTCATCGCGGACACGTTGAACACGGAAATGTCGTAGGGCTGGGCGCGGTCGCCGCCCACCCGGATGCGGAAATCGGCCGATGGGATGCGGGTGGGGGCCAGCGAATGGCTGATCCATTCGTAGCCAGCGCGCTTCACATCGAATTCGGTGCCGAACGGGCGGCTATCCACCTCGTTCTTGGCGCGCTGGTATACCAGGCTGCGCTGGGCGCGCGAGAAGGGCGCCTCCGAGGTGTCGTCCTCGATGAAGTACTGGCGGATCTCGGGCCGGATGAATTCTAGGAAAAACCGCGCATGACCCCAGATCGGGTAGTTGCGCAGGATGGCGTGGCGTTTCTGTGTCATGTCGTGGATGCCAACCACGCACAGTGCCGCCGGCAGGGTCACCCACCACCACGACATGGTCTGGGCGGCCGCCAGGCCGGCCAGGAGGATCAGGCCGCAACCCGCAAGGGCCACGGCGCCATAACGACGCTCGATCATGGGAGAGACTCTTTCGGTTTTTATTGGGCAACCCGCGATGATGGCGCGGGAAGATGGCCATGTGAAGTATCGGCCGTGGAAACGCTGTCTTGACTTCTGAACACCAAAACGCCATTAACCGCCAGAAATCGAGCCCGTGCGCCTCTCGCGGCGCTTTGCTGCAGCGCCGCGTTTGCTACGGCAGGATGGTGGGATACATTACCCCGCAGACCATAAGGAGACAGCGATGGACCTGCGGCAACGCGAGCACATCGAAACCGTGGTGCATGCCACCACCTGGCTGCCCCTGCCTGCCGAGTCCCCGGCGCCGATCGGCCACGATGCCGTGATCCAGAGTTCCTGGCGACGCTGTGTCCATCAATACGGGCTCGATCCGTCGCGCATGCAGGAGGCGCGCATCGTGCCGCAGTCCTGCCTGCGCGAGCATCAGCAACGCATCGACGACTTTGCCCGTATCGCCCGCCACGGCCTGGAATCGCTGTACGCCCAGGTGGCCGGGCTGGGTTACGTGGTGCTGATGACCGACGCCCAGGGCGTGACCGTCGACTACATCGGCGACGCCAACACCGACGCCGCGCTGCGGCACGCCGGGCTGTACCTGGGGTCGGAATGGAGCGAGGCGGGCGCGGGCACCTGTGCGGTGGGCACCGCGCTGGTCACCGGCGAGGCGCTGACCGTCCACCAGGCCGACCATTTCGATGCCACGCATATTCCGCTGACCTGCACCGCCGCGCCGCTGTTCGACACGCAAGGCCGGCTCAACGCGATCCTGGACATCTCGGCGCTGACCTCGCCGGACGCCAAGGCCAGCCAGGGTCTGGCGCTGCAGATGGTGCGCATCTACGCCGCCCATATCGAAAACGCCAACTTCCTGCGCGTGCATCGGCGCGACTGGATCCTGAAGCTGAACGTGGCGCCCGAGTTCGTCGATGTCAGCCCCGAATACCTGCTGGCGCTGGACGACGCCGGGCGCATCGTCGGCTGCAACAACCGCGCGCGGCGCATGCTGGACGGCGAAAGCCCGGGCACGCCGGTCATCGGCCAGTCGTTCGAGGCGCTGTTCGACGCCCGGCTGGCCGACCTGGGGCGCTACGTCTACTCGCGGCCCAGCGAACAGCGACTGGTGGCCCTGCACCGCAGCGGCGGCCTGCTTTACCTGAGCGTGATGCCGCCCGCGTTGCGCTGGCAGGGGCGCCCCGACTCGCAGGCATCCACGCCGCTGCCGGCACCGCTGGCGGCGCTGACCGGCGGCGACACCGCCATGCAGCAGCAACTGCAGCGCGCCGCGCGGCTGGTGGATTCCCGTATCCACCTGTTGATCCACGGCGAGACCGGCAGCGGCAAGGAGTATTTCGCCAAGGCGCTGCATCAGGCCAGCACACGGTGCGCGCAACCGTTTGTTGCCTTCAACTGCGCGGCGATACCCGAGACGTTGATCGAAAGCGAGTTGTTCGGGCATCTGCCGAACAGCTTCTCGGGCGCCGGGGCGCGCGGCAAGCGCGGGCTGATTCAGGAAGCCGATGGCGGCACGCTGTTTCTGGACGAAATCGGCGACATGCCGCGCGACCTGCAATCGCGACTGCTGCGTGTTTTGGCCGAAGGCGAGGTGCTGCCGGTGGGCGCCACCCGGCCGGTACCGGTCAACCTGCGCGTGATTTCGGCCACGCATCAACCGTTGCAAAAGCTCATGGAAGCGGGCCAGTTTCGCGAAGACCTGTACTACCGGCTCAACGGCGCGCGCTTCGAGCTGCCGCCACTGCGCGAGCGGCAAGACCTGGACTGGCTGGTCGACAAGATGATGGCCGACGGCGGCAAGCCAGGCATGACGTTGTCCGATGCGGCGCGGCAGCAGCTACATGCCCACCGGTGGCCCGGCAACCTGCGCGAGCTGCGCAACGTCATCGAATACGCGTGCGCGATTTGCGTGGCCGGCGTGGTGACGCCGGAAGACCTGCCGGATGGCTTTGCCGACCCCATCCGCATGAATGCCGAGCCCGCCGAGCCTGCCATCGAAGGCAGACTGTCACCCGAGGCCATGCTGCTGATGCAGTACCTGCGCGCGTCGTGCTGGAACCTGAGCGCCGTGGCGCGGCAGATCGGCATCAGCCGCATGACGCTGTACCGGCGCATGGAGCGCTACGGCATCGCGTCTCCCAATCGTCGTGATGGCAGGGACGGCCACGGTTCGGAGACCGACCCCGCGTGACGGCTGTCCAGCCCTGGACATCTGTACTGTGACACCTGTCACACCGCACACCGGCTGAACGCTGCCGAAAGCGCGGGTTATCCCGCGGACCCGGCATCCATTTGGGCCGCTTTCCGGCCGTTTCGCGGCGCCGCTTCCCCTGGCACATCCGTTGCAGATAGCCCTGTCACCAACAAGCGCGACAGGAGACAGGCCATGGCGGCACCACTGGTCGGCATCATCGCCAATCCCGTATCGGCGCGCGACATCCGCCGCGTGATTGCCAACGCCAACAGCCTGCAACTGGCCGACCGCGTCAACATCGTGCTGCGCCTTCTGGCCGCGCTGGCCGCCTGCGGCATCGACCGCGTGATGATGATGCCCGACCGCGAGGGGCTGCGCGTCATGCTGAACCGCCACCTCGACCGCCACCAGGGCGCCGACGCCGGACTGCCCGCCGTCGAGTACATCGACATGCCGGTCACCGCCCGCATCGACGACACGCTGCACGCCGCGCGGTACATGGCCGATGCCGGCGTGGCCGTGATCATCGTGCTGGGCGGTGACGGTACGCACCGCGCCGTGGTACGCGAATGCGGCGCGGTGCCGATTGCCGGGCTCTCCACCGGCACCAACAACGCCTTTCCCGAAATGCGCGAGCCCACCATCACGGGCCTGGCCGCCGGGCTGTACGCCACCGGGCGGATTCCGGACAACCGCGCGTTGGCCTCGAACAAGCGGCTCGACATCGTGATCCGCGATGCCGACGGCGGCTTCCGGCGCGACATCGCGCTGGTCGACGCCGTGATCGCGCACGAGCAGTTCATCGGCGCCCGCGCGCTGTGGCGCGCCGATACGCTGGCCGCCGTGTACGTGGCCTATGCCGATCCGCAGGCCATCGGGCTGTCGGCCATCGCCGGCTTGCTGGAACCGGTGGGCCGGCGCGATCCGGGCGGGCTGGCCATCGAACTGGCACCAGCCGGCGAGGGCGCCTTCGATTTGCTGGCGCCCATCGCGCCGGGCCTGCTGTGCACGGTGCCGATTGCCGGCTGGCATCGCATGGAGCACGCGCGTCCGCATCGCGTGCGGCAGCGCGCCGGCATCGTCGCGCTCGACGGCGAAAGAGAGCTGGCGTTCGGGCCGCGCGACGAGCTCACGGTCACGCTGCACGACCACGCATTCCGCAGCATCGATGTGGCCGCCTGCATGCGCCACGCGGCGCGCGAGCAACTGATGCGCAGCGTGCCCGCCCTGTCCTGAAGGATTTGCCTCACACCCCACACACCCCACACACCACACGCACCACACGCACCACAAGGCAGTACCACCACCAAAGGAGACGACCATGAGCGCCAGCGCTTCACAGTCAGCGCAGATGCCCCTCGACAAGGAGGCCTTGCTGACGGTTTACCGCAAGATGCGGACGATCCGCGAATTCGAGGAACGCCTGCACGTGGACTTTGCCCGGGGCGATATCCCCGGCTTCGTGCACTTGTACGCGGGCGAGGAAGCCGCGGGCGTCGGCATCCTGCACCACCTGAACGACGGCGACCGCATCGCCAGCACGCACCGGGGTCATGGCCATTGCATCGCCAAGGGGGTGGACCCGGTGGCGATGATGAAGGAGATCTACGGCAAGAAGGGCGGCTCGTGCAACGGCAAGGGCGGGTCGATGCATATTGCCGACCTGTCGCGCGGCATGATGGGCGCCAACGGCATCCTGGGTGCGGGCGCCCCGCTGATCTGCGGCGCGGCACTGGCCGCCAAGTTCCGTGGCAAGGGCGAAGTCGGCATCACCTTCTGCGGCGACGGCGCGTCGAACCAGGGCACCTTCCTGGAAAGCCTGAACCTGGCGGCGGTGTGGAACCTGCCGGTGATCTTCGTCATCGAGAACAATGGCTATGCGGAATCGACGTCGCGCGACTACGGCACGGCGGTCGACAGCTACGTGGACCGTGCGGCCGGCTTCGGCATTCCGGGCGTGACCGTCGACGGCACCGACTTCTTTGCCGTGCACGAGGCGGCCGGTGAAGTCATCCGCCGTGCGCGCGAGGGCGGCGGTCCGTCGCTGCTGGAATGCAAGATGGTGCGCTTCCACGGCCATTTCGAGGGCGATGCCCAGACCTACCGCGGCGCCGGCGAGCTGGACGACATCCGTGCCAACAAGGATTGCCTGAAGCTGTTCACGCGCGCCGTAACGCAGGCCGGAGTGGTGTCGCGCGAGGACTTCGATGCCATCGACCGCGAGGTGGCAACGCTGATCGACCATGCCGTGCAGGAAGCCAAGGCCGCTCCGCTACCCGGGCCCGAAGACCTGCTGACCGATGTCTATGTGACCTACTGAAGCGATTCCAGAACGCAAAGGAGACAGCAACATGGCCCGCAAACTCAGCATGAAGCTGGCGATCAATGAAGCGATCGACCAGGAAATGACGCGCGATCCGACGGTGATCATGCTCGGCGAGGACATCGTCGGGGGCGCCGGCGCCGACGGAGAGAAAGACGCCTGGGGCGGCGTGCTCGGCGTGACCAAGGGGCTCTACGCCAAGCATGGCGACCGGCTGCTGGACACACCGCTATCGGAATCAGCCTATGTGGGCGCCGCCATCGGCGCGGCGGCGTGCGGCATGCGTCCGATCGCCGAACTGATGTTCATCGATTTCATGGGCGTCTGCTTCGACCAGATCTTCAACCAGGCGGCCAAGTTCCGCTACATGTTCGGCGGCAAGGCCGAGACCCCGGTGGTGATCCGCGCCATGATCGGCGCCGGGTTTCGCGCGGCCGCGCAGCACAGCCAGATGCTGACCCCGATCTTCACGCATATCCCGGGGCTCAAGGTGGTGTGCCCGTCCACGCCCTATGACACCAAGGGGCTGCTGATCCAGGCGATTCGTGACAACGATCCGGTGATCTTCTGCGAGCACAAGAACTTGTACGGGCTGGAGGGCGACGTGCCCGAAGGCGCGTATGCGATTCCGTTCGGCGAAGCCAACATCGCCCGCGACGGCCGCGACGTGACCATCGTGAGCTACGGCCTGATGGTGCATCGCGCGCTGGAGGCAGCCGCCACGCTGGCCAAGGAGGGCATCGAGGCCGAGGTGATCGACCTGCGTACGCTGTCGCCGCTGGACATGGACACCGTGCTCGAATCGGTGGAGAACACCGGCCGGCTGGTGGTGGTGGATGAGGCGAATCCGCGCTGCAATATCGCCACCGACATCGCCGCGCAGACCGCGCAGCAGGCATTTGGCACGCTCAAGGCCGCCATCGAGATGGTTTGCCCGCCGCATACGCCGGTGCCGTTCTCGCCGACGCTCGAAGACCTGTACATCCCCGGCGCGGCGCGCATCGTCGAGGCCGCGCGCAAGACCATGAAGGGAGGCAAGCACTGATGGCCGCAGCAATCACCCCGATCGTGATGCCCAAATGGGGCCTGTCGATGAAGGAAGGCACCATCAACGCCTGGCTGGTCGACGAAGGCACCGAGATCAGCGTGGGCATGCCGATCCTCGATGTGGAAACCGACAAGATCGCCAACGCGGTGGAAGCTCCCGACGCCGGCACGCTGCGGCGCAAGGTGGCCGACGCCGGCGACGTGCTGCCCGTGAAGGCGCTGCTTGGCGTTCTGGCACCCGCGGAGGTCAGCGATGCGGAGATCGACACGTATGTGGCCGGCTATGAAACGCCGGCCGACGACGAAGACGAGGCCGAGGCCGGCCCCGCCTTCCATTTCGTGGAAGTCGACGGCCTGCGCGTCCGCTACGCCCGCCGGGGACATGGTGACGAAGCGGTGCTGTTCGTGCACGGCTTTGGCGGCGACCTCGACAACTGGCTCTTCAACCTCGATCCGCTGGCGGACACGTACACCGTGGTGGCGCTGGACCTGCCGGGCCATGGGCAGACGTCGCCCAGACTGGCTGGCACGACGCTGGCGGACATGGCCGACTTCGTGACGCGCTTCCTGGACGCGGTTGGCATCGAGCGCGCCCATGTGGTGGGCCATTCGATGGGCGGCGGCATCGCGGCGCAACTGGCCCTGGATGCACCCCAGCGCGTGCTGTCCATCGCGCTGGTGTCGCCCGTGGGCTTTGGCGACACGATCAACAACGGATACACGGAGGGCTTTGTCAACGCGCAGTCACGGCGTGACCTGAAACCGGTGATCGAGCTGCTGTTCGCCAATCCGGAACTGGTCAGCCGGCAAATGCTGGACGACCTGTTGCGGTACAAGCGGCTGGATGGGGTGCCCGAGGCGTTGACGGCGCTGGGGGCGAGTCTGTTTGCGGAAGGGAGGCAGCGCGAGCAGCCCGGGCTGCGGCTGGGGGATGCCGGCAAACGTACGCTGGTGATCTGGGGGGACAAGGACCGAATCATTCCGGCGGCGCACGCTGAGAATGCGCCGGCAGGGGCTACGGTGATGGTGTTTGATGATGCCGGGCACATGAGCCAGCTTGAGAAGGCTGGTGAGGTGAATGGGTTGTTGAAGGTGCATCTGGCGGGGTAGGCGGGGTTGTTCCCACCTCGTGGTTTTTTCCCGCCGCTTGTTTTCTCCCCTCTCCCTTTGGGCTGAGCTTTACCCACAAGCTTGGCCGGCTATTCCGAATTAAAGATACGGAACATCTCTGTGATTTCGTGCAAGACGAAGAAGCCTCGCCAGATGACGGTAGCGCCGGGCGGAGGATCGTTGCGGCGATTTAGGTAGCCGCCAAGGGTGGCTATCCATCGCATCGCTTGGTTCAGGGACGGCACTTGGTCCGATAGCCGGGTGGTGCGATGCACGCGGCAATACAGCGCCTGCCATTCGACTGGTTAGAGCACAACTTCGCAGGGCAAATCACCATCGATGCGGGCAAGAAGTGTGGTGTAGAGGATGCGCCAGGCGATGACGG
>NZ_BPUO01000017.1 GCF_022179805.1 Cupriavidus pauculus
GGCGATCAGATCTTCGGGAATGGTCGGCAGCTCACGATCGGCGGCCTGGCTCGTCTTGGTTCTACGTGGCATGACATGCTCCTTGGCGACATGTTATGCCCTAAACACAAAATTTCTGACGGGCCCCCGCCATGCCCTCACCCCCAACCCCTCTCCCGCCATGCGGGAGAGGGGAGCAAGACAGCGAGGCGCGACAGGGGATCAAAACTACGCGCCAGGCAACCCAATCACTTCAACCACCGCTGCCACAACGCCACCCCCGCCACCAACAAACACCCCGGCGCCACGATAGCCATCAAATTCGCCCCTGCCACCAGCACCGCCTGCTGGTCGATTTGCTGTGACAGGTTGATCAGCGCCACACCATGCGGCGCAGCCGCAATACCAAACGCGTCCACGCGGAATACCAGATGCGTGCGGGCTATCGCTTCCCCGTACTGCAGGCATTGCGCGGCGGTACCCGTGCCGGCGGCCGAGGCCACCTGGCGGACGATGTTCTTGAACTGGTACGTATGGGAAAAATCGTCGAGCGGCGTGTCCAGGAATGTCAGCTTGGCGACGATGATCAGCGTGAATGGCAGCGCGGCGTTCTGCAGCAGAAGGGCCGGCACCAAACGGTCCAGCGACAGGTCGGTGTTTAGGCGCGTGGCCAGCATCCATGCGGCGGCGGCCAGCATTGCGTAGCCCAGCGCCAGCCAGCGGCGCGATCCGGGCAGGCGGGCGCCGTACAGCACGTAGACCACGCAGGCCGCCACGGCGGCCGTGCCGGTCAGCGTCGACACCATGCCGGTGGATGCGAACGAAAAGCCGAGTCCAAGCTGCAGCACGATCGGAATCGTGTAGTTCCACAGGCCGGCCACGAAGGAATAGGTGGCGTAGAAGCCCAGGCCGGTCAGGTAGCGTCGTCCGCCCAGCCGGTGGGTGTTGAGCCAGGGGTCCGGATGCCGGTGCAGCCGCAGGAAGGCCAGCGCCATCAGTGCGACACCCCCTAGCGGTACCGCGATGACCGATGCGGTACCGGCCGCCGTGTAGAGCCGCAGGTCGGCCAGCCCGTGTACCAGCACCAGCGCGCCCAGGCCGAGCAGCAGCACCGTGTACCAGTCCATTGCCGCCAGCGTATCGAGGCCCGGCGTGCAGGACGGGGTGACGCGATGCGGATAGGTGACCGATACCAGCAGCAGCGTGGCGGCAGCGGTCATTGCCTGGACCACGAAGATCAGGCGCCAGCTTGCATCGAGGATCAGCGTGGCGGTGACCCAGGGCGCGGCCGCCAGCAGGCCGATGGCGCCGATCACGAACGGCCACAGCAGGCGGGGCCGTTCCTGCGGGGCGGCGATCATTTGGATCAGCGTGCGCGCCGCCGCGAACAGGCCGCCCGCGCCCAGCCCCTGCACGGCCAGCGCCAGAGATAGCTGCACGATATTGTTCGAGACCGCGCACAGCAGGCTGCCGCCGATGGCAATGGCCAGTCCAAGCATCGAGAAGCCGCGATAGCTGATCAGGTCCGACACGCGCCGCAGCATCAGGTTGGCCACGATCGCGGCGGCGGCGTAGGACGTGAAGCACCAGAGAAAATCGTCAGGCGTGGCATAGATGCCGGCGCGGATCTGCACCGCGCCGGTGGCCAGCATCGACGTGGCCACGAAGTCCACCCCCGTGGCGCAGCCCAGCGCCAGCCCCATCAGGAACACGCCACCGCGCGTGACACGCGGCAGGGCCCCTAGCGCGACGGATGGCATGCCGGCTTGCCGCCGTGGCATTTGGCCGGTGCGGGCGGTTGCGGCGCGGCCTTGGCCGACGGCAGCACGTTGTAGTCGTAGCGGTCGGCCGCGAACGGGCTGGTGGCCGGGTCGGTGGCGTGGGCGGCAACGGCGCCCAGCAGGCAGGTGGCGGCCAGGGCGAATTGGATGTAGCGCATGTCAGTCTTCCTTGGAAGTGAACCGAGACTTGAGACTACGGCGGCAGGGGCGGCGGCGATTCCCTGCCGGGATCTGCGCTTTCGCAATCGCACGCCGGACGCCCAGCGGGCTGGCGGCAGGCTTTCAACGGGCTTTCAAACGGCTTGGGGAGCGCCCCACGGATGGCCCCGAGCCCCCACCCGGCGCCGTGTGGCGGGTGGCTGACGCTATACGAAGGCATAGTGTTGGGCGCCGGTGGAGGTCGCTACCATGGCGCCATGAGATTGTTGTGAGGTAGGGGCCTTGGCCAAGAAACTGGTTGTCGCCATCATTGACGACGATGATTCCATCCGCGCGGCGACGTCCCGGCTGGTCCGCTCGCTGGGTTGGGAGGCACGTGCCTATGCGTCGGCCCATGCGTTCCTGGATTCCGACGGACACGCGGAAGTGCATTGCATCCTGTCGGACGTGCAGATGCCGAAGATGAACGGGCTGGAGATGCTGCGGGCGCTGAACGCGCAAGGCAGCCAGGTTCCGGTACTATTCATCACCGCGTTCTGCACCGAAGCCATCCGCCGCGAAGCGCTGCGCGCCGGCGCGCACGCGTGCCTTTGCAAACCTGTCGAGGGCATCGCCGTCCAGCAATTCCTGGACGGCGTGGCGTCGGGGGCCCTTGGCCAGCCCGGCGTCGCGTCCAATGTCGCGCCGGAACAAAAGTGAATCCATGAATACAGCGATCCCGTCCGGAGAAGCATCGTCGATGGTCTACGTGGTGGACGACGACGAGTCCATGCGCCGCGCGGTGTCGATGCTGCTGCGCTCGGTCGGCTATCAGGTGGAGACCTTCGGGTCGGCCACCGATTTCCTGGCCTCGCCCCGCCAGGACCTGCCCAGCTGCCTGATCCTCGATGTGCGCCTGAAGGGGCAGAGCGGCCTGGCCGTGCAGGAACAGTTTGCGGCCAGCAAGATGTCGATCCCGATCATCTTCATGACCGCGCACGGCGATATCGCCATGTCGGTCAAGGCCATGAAGGCCGGGGCGATGGATTTCCTGGCCAAGCCGTTCCGTGACCAGGACATGCTCGACGCCGTGGAAAGCGCACTGGCGCGCGACGCCGCGCGGCGCCAGTCCGACCGCAGCGAGGCCGACCTGCGCCAGCGCTACGACGAACTCACGCCGCGCGAGAAAGAGGTGATGGGCTACGTGGTGCGCGGCCTGCTGAACAAGCAGATTGCCGGCGAACTGACGCTCAGCGAGATCACCGTCAAGATCCATCGCGCCCAGGCGATGAAGAAGATGGGCGCGCGGTCGCTGGCGGACTTCGTGCTCAAGGCCGAGGCGCTCGGCATCATCGACTCCGCCCGCACCGGGGCCGGCGACTAGCCACCCGAGAAGCGCGTGTGCGCGTGCATCCGGGCGCTCAGCGCCTGCAGGTGCTCGCGCAGCGCCGCATGCAGGTAGCGCACGGCCGGCGAGAACTGCTTGCGGTGCGGGCACACCAGGTTCAGCGGCACCGGCTCGCCGGCCTGGTCCGGCAGCAGCAATTCCAGCCTGCCCTGGTCAACGTCCTCGCAGACGTCGAGCCATGACTTGTAGGCAATCCCCCGTCCATCCACCGCCCAGCGCCGCGCGATCTCCGCGTCGTCGCACATCAGCGTGCCCTTGACCGTGATCTGCCGCCGCATGCCGGCGGCAGGAAACGTCCATCGGTCGTAGATGCGGCCGCCCAGCACGTAAGGCAGGCACTGGTGCATGAGCAGGTCGTCCAGCGATGTCGGCCGGCCGTGTCGTTTGAGGTAGTCCGGCGAAGCCACCAGCACCCGGCGGTTGTTCTCGGCAAGCGACAGCGCCACGTAGCTGGCGCTTTCGTAGACACCGTAGCGGAACGCGATGTCCACGGGGTCGCGGAACACGTCGGTCACCTGGTCGGACAGCGACAGCCGGAGCACGAGCCTGGGATGCTGTTCGCGGAACGCCGTCAGCAGGGGCAGCAGGATGTTGCGCCCCAGGTCCGACGGCGCCGCGATCTTCAGCGTGCCCTGCAGCGCGTGCGGCTCGCCGTGCATGCGCTCGCTCCCCTCCTTGAGCACGGCCAGCACTTCCTCGGCATACGGCAGGTATTGCTCGCCTTCGGCGGTCAGCCGCAGGCTGCGCGTGGAGCGCGCGAACAGCCGGATATCGAGCTCCCTTTCCAGGCGCTGGATGGCCGCGCTGACCTGGCCGGGCAGCAGGTCGGCCTCGCGGGCGGCGTTCGAGAAACTGCCAAGTGCGGCAGTGCGTACAAACAGTTGCAGGTCGTCGAGTCTGATCATTTTCACTGTGGAAGTGAAAGTCCTGCCGGATTCTCCCAGTTTTTCAGAAGCGGCGGGTTAGCGATCATGCAATCCATGCACCGGTTGCCCGCCACACAGGCCGGAACGCCGAAGAAACTATCGGAGAGTAAAAATGAAAGCCGTAGTCTATAGCCAGCATGGCCTGCCCATTACCGACGCCCGGTCGCTGTACGACGCGCAGGTCGACCAGCCCGTGCCGGGGCCGCGCGACCTGCTGGTCAAGATTCGGGCGATCTCGGTGAATCCGGTCGATACCAAGGTGCGCGCCGGCTCGCCGACCGACCAGCCGCGCATCGTCGGCTGGGACGCGGTGGGGACTGTGGAGGCCATCGGCGCCGACGTCACGCTGTTCCAGCCCGGCGATACCGTCTACTACGCGGGGTCGATCACGCGGCCCGGTTCGTATGCCGAATATGGCCTGGTCGACGAACGGATTGCCGGCCGCAAGCCGGCCACGTTGTCGGACGCCGACGCGGCGGCGCTGCCGCTGACGTCGCTGACGGCCTGGGAACTGCTGTTCGACCGTCTGGGCGTGCCCGAGGGCGGCGGCGACGGTGCGTCGCTGCTGATCATCGGCGCGGCGGGCGGCGTGGGATCGATCCTGACGCAACTTGCGCGGCGGCTGACCAAGCTGCGCGTGATCGGTACCGCGTCGCGGCCCGAGACCGGCGACTGGATCCGCGAGCTTGGCGCGCACGACGTCATCGACCATTCGCGTCCGCTGCTGGAAGGGCTGCGCGGCATCGGCGTGCCGCATGTGGAATACGTGGCCAGCCTGACGCATACCGACGAACACTACGCACAGATCGTCGAGGCGCTGGCGCCGCAGGGCCGCCTGGGCGTGATCGACGACCCCGACACGCTGGACGTGGTGCCGCTCAAGCGCAAGGCCGCGTCGCTGCATTGGGAACTGATGTTCACGCGCTCGCTGTTCGAAACCAAGGACATGGCGCGCCAGCACGAAATCCTGAACCGCGTGGCGGGCCTGATCGACGACGGCGTGCTGCGCACGACCACGGGCGAGCACTTCGGCACGATCAACGCGGCCAACCTGCGCCGCGCCCACGCACTGATCGAAAGCGGCCGTTCGCGCGGCAAGATCGTGCTCGAAGGCTTCTGAGCCGGGGCACGTCTCCTACGCAACCCGATACCATCGCGCACCCGCATCCCTATCCATTTACTTACGACTATCCCGAGAAAGGAACCATCATGAATCTCACCGACGCCGTACTGTCCCGCCATACCGTCAAGGCTTACGAAGCGGGCCAGACCCTGCCGCAGGAGCAGGTCGACATGCTGCTGACCTGGCTGCACAACAGCCCGTCGTCAGTGAACTCGCAGCCGTGGCACTTCGTGGTGGCATCGACGCCGGCCGGCCGCGAGACGATTGCCAAGGCCGCCACGGAGGCGTTTGCCTATAACCGCCCCAAGATCATCGATGCCTCGAACGTGATTGCGCTGTGCATGCGCGCCGATCTGGACGAGGCGCATCTGCAAGCCGTGCTGGCGCAGGAAGAACGCGATGGCCGCTTCAAGGCCGACGGCGCGCGCGAGAACCAGGACAAGAGCCGCCGCTCGTACGTGGACCTGCACCGCTACGCGCTGCGCGACGTGCCGCAGTGGATGGAAAAGCAGGTCTACCTGGCGCTGGGCGGTCTGCTGCTGGGCGCGTCGATGCTCGGTATCGATGCCACGCCGATGGAAGGGTTTGACGCGGCCGCCCTGGATAGCGCGCTGAACCTGCGCGAGCGCGGCCTGACCAGCGTCGTGCTGGTGGCGCTGGGCCGCCGCAGCGAGAAGGACTTCAATGCGGGCCTGCCGAAGTCGCGCCTGCCGAAGCAAGACGTGTTCACGCACATCTGATCGTCTGGCGTCCTGCCGTTAGCCTTAGCCGTTAGCCATGTGGCGCGGCGGGGCGCCATTGTCCAGATGCGGGGCACGGCTCGACCCTGCTGCCGTCCAGCGTGACCTGTTCCTCCTGGGCGGCCTGTGCCGCCGGCACGTCGGAGTCGAAGGCGATCTGCAGCGCCCGTGCAACGCGGGCATCCTCGATCGGCAACTCCCAGGTCAGGAACAGTTGCGTGTCGTCGCGATCCGCCGGGAAGTCGGCCGGATCGAAGCCATGTCCGCCGCGAGGAATCACGCCGTGCGGCTGGCAGGTGTCAAAGATCAGCACCGTGCCGCGCCGCAACGGAATACGCAGTTCCAGCGACGGAAAACTTACGTCCTGACCCTTGTCTTCGCTCAGGAACAGATTGCAGAAGGCCGCGCCGCCGTATTGCTCACCGTCATGGTGAAAGCGCGCGCCCCGGCAAACCATCAGCGCGACGTCGCTCTCGCCCAGGATGCCGGGCAGCCCCAGGGCATCCACCCAATCGGACACCGCCTGCACGCATTGCGCGTAGTCGGGCCAGCGCATCCCGGCGCGGGCCAGCGGCATGGTCTCGACGTCGCCGGGCTCCAGTGCCATGCGCGTCGCGATCTCCCGGGACCAATCGGCCAGCAGCCGTGCCGGCGGCGCGGGAATGTCGACCACGCCATGCCGCACGATATCGCTGACGCGGCGACTGCGCAGGGCGTCGCCGCTCCAGTAGAGAGACGTGAGGGTATTGGGGCGCCGGACAGGCTCGGTGACATCGCGCATGGCCGGCAGTGTAACGCGGTCGCAGGTTGCCGGCCGCGCCAGACGGTTAGCCGGCCAGATGCGCCGCCAGCGCCTCGGCGCCACCGATCAGGCGGCCATTGATGAACACCTGCGGCGCGGTCATCTCGCCAGACACGGCGCCCAGTACCTTGCCGCGGATCTTGTTGTCCAGCGGCACTTCGACGAACTCCAGGTCGTGGTCGGACAGCAGTTGCTTGGCCTTGGCGCAGAATGGGCAGCCGATCTTCGAGAACACCACCACCTGGGCTGGGCGCCGGGCATCGGGGGCGATGTGGTCCAGCATCGTGTCGGCGTCGGACACCTGGAACGGGTCGCCTGGTAGGTCGGGCTCGACGAACATCTTGTCGACCACCCCGTCCCGGACCAGCATCGAATAGCGCCAGCTACGCTTGCCAAAGCCCAGGTCGGCCTTGTCGACGAGCATGCCCATGCCGTCGGTGAACTCGCCGTTGCCGTCGGGAATCATGACGATGTTGCCGGCTTCCTGATCCTTCGCCCATTCGTTCATCACGAAGGTGTCGTTCACCGACATGCAGACGACGGTGTCCACGCCGGCCGTGCGGAAAGCCGGCGCCAGTTCGTTGTAGCGCGGCAGGTGGGTCGACGAGCACGTCGGGGTGAAGGCACCCGGCAGCGAGAACACCACGACTGTCTTGCCATGGAACAGGTCGGCCGTGGTCACGCCCCTCCATTCATTGTGTTCGCGCACGCGGAACGTGACGTCAGGAACGCGTTGGCCTTCGCGGGATGGCTGCATGGTGGGGCTCCGTTAGCGGTCGGTCGAGGTCGGCGCCAGTATGCGCCGCTAGCCCGGCGTGATCGAGAGCCATGCCGGGCAACACCGCGGTGCGCGAAATGCACCACTGGTCCGGGCGCCGGGCAAAAAAACAGCCACCCGAAGGTGGCTGTTTCATAGGGCGAGGGGTAGGGGCGGGCCTTAGCCCTTCAGTACCTGTCCGATGGCATTCGCCACCACGCCCACATTGCTTTCGTTCAGGCCGGCCACGCACATGCGACCCGAGCGCAGCACGTACACGCCGTGCTCGTTCTTGAGGCGGTCGACCTGGTCGGCCGACAGGCCTGTGTACGTGAACATGCCGCGTTGCTTGACGTAGCGCGACAGCTTTTCGCCGCTCACGTGCTCGCGCAGCTGGTCGTGGATGGCCTGGCGCATGCGGGCGATGCGTTGGCACATGGCCGACAGTTCCTCTTCCCAGCTCTTGCGCAGCGCCGGGGTGGTCAGCACGCGTGCCACCACGCGGGCGCCGTGGGTGGGCGGGTTGCTGTAGTTGGCGCGCACGGCGCCGGTGAGCTGGCCCAGCACGCGGCCGGCCTGCTCGGCGCTCTCGCAGACCACGCTCAGGCCGCCGCAGCGCTCGCCGTACAGCGAGAAGTTCTTCGAGAACGAATTGGCCACCAGGCAGGGCACGTTCTGGCGGGCCAGTTCGCGCACGGCAAACGCGTCGTCGTCCAATCCGGCGCCAAAGCCCTGGTAGGCCATGTCGACGAACGGCAGCAGCTTGCGCGTCTTCAGCACGCCAATCACCTGGCGCCACTGGTCTTCGTTCAGGTCCACGCCGGTGGGGTTGTGGCAGCAGGCGTGCAGCAGCACGATACCGCCCTGCGGAATGGCGTCGATGGCCGCCAGCATCGCGTCGAACTTCAGGCCGCCGGTTTCGGCGTCGTAGTACGGATAGCTGTTGACCTTGAAGCCGGCGCGCTCGAACACCACGCGGTGGTTCTCCCAGCTCGGGTCGCTGATCCACATTTCGGTGGTCGGGAAGTAGCGCTTCAGGAAGTCGGCACCCACGCGCAGCGCGCCGGAACCGCCCAGCGTCTGCAGCGTGGCGATGCGGCCTTCGGCGCGTGCGGCGCAGTCTTCACCGAACACCAGTGCCTGCACGGCCTGGCGGTAGCCGGCCATGCCGGCCATCGGCAGGTACGGGCGCGGGCCCATGTCGGCCAGCAGCGCGGCCTCGGCTTCGGCCACCGCCTGCATGACCGGCAGGCGGCCTTCGTCGTCAAAATAGATGCCGATGCTCAGGTTGACCTTGTTGGTACGCGGGTCCTGCTGGAAATCCTCGTTGAGCGAGAGAATCGGGTCACCGGGGTAGGCTTCGATGTGTTCGAACATGGGATGCGTCTGGCTACGGGTTCAGGGGGCGGCGGCCCGGATGCAGCGGGCCGCGCGGGGCCGGTTACTGGATCTGGGCGCTGGCGGCGGGCAGGGCCGCGCCGGCGTTTTTCTGCCGGAGGCGATAGCTTACGCCAAGAACGGCCAGCCATACCGGAATCAGGTAGACAGACAGGCGCAGGCCCGGCGTCATGAACATCACCACCAGGATGCCCGCCAGGAAGGCCAGCGTCAGGTAGTTGGTCAGCGGATAGCCCAGGCTCTGGAACACCGTGGTCTTGCCTTCGGCACGCTTGGCGCGGCGGAACATCAGGTGGATGATGCTGATCATCGCCCAGTTGATGATCAGGGCCGACACCACCAGGCCCATCAGCATTTCAAACGCTTCGCCCGGCATGAAGTAGTTGACCAGCACGCAGATGCCGGTGGCCGCGGCCGACACGGCCAGCGCGGTCAGCGGAATGCCACGGCGGTTCACGTTCAGCAGCGCACGCGGGGCGTTGCCCTGTTGCGCCAGGCCCAGCAGCATGCGGCTGTTGCAGTAGACGCCGCTGTTGTACACCGATAGCGCGGCCGTCAGCACCACGATATTCAGCACGGTAGCCACGATATCGCTGTTCATCGCGTGGAAGATCAGCACGAACGGGCTGCCGCCGGTCACCACCTTCTGCCACGGGTACAGCGACAGCAGCACGGCCAGCGCGCCAACGTAGAAGATCAGGATGCGGTAGATCACCTGGTTGGTGGCCTTGGGAATGCTCTTGCCCGGGTTGTCGGCTTCCGCGGCGGTAATGCCCACCAGTTCCAGGCCGCCGAACGAGAACATGATCACGGCCATGGCCATCACCAGCCCGCCGAAGCCGTTCGGGAAGAAGCCGCCGTGCTGCCACAGGTTGGCCACGCCAGCCTCGGGGCCGGCACCGCCGGTTGCCAGCAGGTAACCGCCAAAGCCGATCATGCCGACGATGGCCGCGACCTTGATGATCGAGAACCAGAACTCCATCTCGCCGAACGACTTCACGCTGGCCAGGTTGATGGTGTTGATGATCACGAAGAAGCCCAGGGCGGACACCCACGTCGGGATGGCCGGCCACCAGTACTGCACGTAGATGCCCACGGCCGACAGTTCGGCCATGCTCACCAGGATGTACAGCACCCAGTAGTTCCAGCCGGACATGAAGCCGGCAAAGTGACCGCAATACTTGTTGGCAAAGTAGCTGAACGAGCCGGCCACTGGTTCGTCGACGACCATCTCGCCCAACTGGCGCATGATGAAGAACGCGACGATGCCGGCCAGCGCGTAGCCCAGCAGCACGGAGGGGCCGGCCAGCTTGATGGTCTGGGCAATGCCCAGGAACAGGCCGGTACCGATCGCGCCGCCTAGCGCGATCAACTGGATGTGGCGATTTTTCAGGCCACGCTGGAGCGTGCCTTGGCTATCGGGTGCATGCATTGGAGTTGTCTGTCCTCTACCCATTCTTGTGGAATGGCGGCGCGCCTCTATGGCTGGGCGCTTTGAAAAAGGCGCCGGCGCGGGTAACGCCGGACGCAGGGGTGCGCGCCGGCGAAAACCCGAGAGTTTACCGGCACACGCTTCGGAAAGCAGGGAATTGGACCGATCCTGGTCAACCCAGGGCCGGTCAGGTCACGCGGGCGTCAGACTTTCAGTACGCCGCGCTCGATCTGGTCGCGTTCGAGTGATTCGAACAGCGCCTTGAAGTTGCCTTCGCCAAAGCCGTCGTCGCCCGAGCGCTGGATGTATTCGAAGAACACCGGGCCCAGCGCGGTCTTCGAGAAGATCTGCAGCAGCAGGCGCGGGCGGCCGCCTTCGGTGGTGCCATCGAGCAGGATGCCGCGTGCCTTGAGCTGGTCCACCGGCTGGCCGTGACCGGGCAGGCGGGTTTCCAGGGCGTCGTAGTAGTAGTCGTTCGGCGCCGTCATCAGTTCCACGCCGGCCAGTTGCAGGCTGTCGATGACTTCGAGCAGGTTGTCCACCGAGAAGGCAATGTGCTGGATGCCTTCGCCGT
Source organism: Cupriavidus pauculus (assembly GCF_022179805.1). Taxonomy (GTDB): domain Bacteria; phylum Pseudomonadota; class Gammaproteobacteria; order Burkholderiales; family Burkholderiaceae; genus Cupriavidus; species Cupriavidus pauculus_E. The sequence goes on from NZ_BPUO01000017.1 coordinate 11,059, forward strand.
TGAACGCCATCAGGAATTCCTCGATCTGGCCGGCACCCTTCGACGATTCCTCGTTCAGCGGAATGCGGATCTTGCCGTCGGGGGCCGTCATGGCCTTCGAGGTCAGGCCCGTGTATTCGCCCTGGATGTCGAAGTAGCGGATTTCGCGGAAGTTGAACAGGCGTTCGTAGAAGTTCGCCCAGTAAGCCATGCGGCCACGGTAGACGTTGTGCGTCAGGTGGTCGATCAGGTTCAGGCCGTGGCCCTTGGGGTGGCGGTCCACGCCATCGATGTATTCGAAGTCGATGTCATAGATCGACTTGCCGTCCTCGAAGCGGTCGATCAGGTACAGCGGCGCGCCGCCGATGCCCTTGATGGCCGGCAGGCGCAGTTCCATCGGGCCCGTGGCGATCTCGATGGGCTGGGCGCCCAGCATCAGCGCGCGGTTGTACGCCTTGTGCGAATCCTTGACGCGGAACGCCATGCCGCAGGCGCTGGGGCCGTGCTCGGCGGCAAAGAAGGCGGCTTCGCTGTGCGGCTCGTTGTTGACGATGAAGTTGATGTCGCCCTGGCGGAACAGCAGCACGTCCTTCGAACGGTGGCGCGCCACGAGCGTGAAGCCCATTTTCTCGAACAGCGGTTCCAGCACATTGGGCGTGGGCGAAGCGAATTCAACGAACTCGAAGCCCATCAGTTGCATCGGGTTTTCAAACAGGTCGGCCATGGTCGGAGCGCTCGGGGGCGAGAAAGGGGAGAAATAATATTTCGGTCAGGCTGCAGCGCGTGTGGCTTGGGGGACGCTTGGTGCGCTGCGCAACGTGAGGAAATTGTAGAACTCGCCCCGCTAAATAGGATTTCGTAAGGGACGCAGGGAAACCCTTGGATATGAGATAAGATTTCGTAAAACTGCCATTTTAGGAAATCGGAATGCAGCAATCCGAGTTGGACCGCATCGATCGCCGCTTGCTGGCGGAACTGCAGGAACATGGGCGCGCATCGAACCTGGAATTGTCCGAGGCGATCAACCTGTCGCCGGCCCAGACGCTGCGGCGCCACCGCCGCCTGGAGGAGGGCGGCATCATCAAGCGCTACGAAGCCAGGCTGGACAGCACGGCGCTGGGGTTTGGCGTCACGGCCTTCATCCACGTGACCATGGAGCGCGGCCATATCCGCGATCTCTCCAAGTTCAAGGGCCTGGTGGCAGAGCTGGCGCAGATCCAGGAGTGTTTCTCCGTGACCGGCGATATCGACTACGTGCTGAAGGTGGTGGCGAAGGATCTGAAGTCGCTGTCGGACTTCCTGCTCGACACGCTGATGCGTATTCCGGGCGTGAGCGGGGTGAAGTCGAGCGTGTGCCTGGATGAGATCAAGTGCACGAGTGCAATGCCGCTGGATTTGTGAGGGTTGGGTTTTTGGTTTTTTTTGGTTTTGGTTTTTGATTTTGCTCCCCTCTCCCGCACGGCGGGAGAGGGGCTGGGGTGAGGGTCGGCGGTTCAAATTGCGACCTGTCGGCAAGCAGAGCCTCATTGCCCTCACCCCCAACCCCTCTCCCACTGAAGTGGGAGAGGGGAGCTAAAAAGCGGGGTGACAAATGCCCTTACCCATCAATCTTCCCCATCGCCTCCACAATCTCCCCGCTGTCATTCGGCCTTACCAGCCGGGCCACTTCCTGGCCATCGCGCAAGAACACCAGCGTCGGCCACAGTTTGACGCGGAACGAGCGGCCCAGCGGGCGGCCGCTGCCGTCTTCCACCTTGATATGGTCGATGCTAGGATGCGCGCCGAAGGCGCTCTCGATCAGCGGTTGCGCACGCTGGCAGAAGCCGCACCAGGGCGTGCCGAATTCCAGGATGGTGGCGCCGCGCAGTGCGTCGATGTCGGTACGGGCAGGTTCGGTGGTGGCAAACGTGTGAGTCATGCTCATGAGGCAGCTCCGCAATCCGTGTAGTGGGGTGACACGCGATTATCGCGCCAGCCGGCAATTCGCGTTTGCCGGGCCGCTGGCGCGTTATTCCGCTAGCTGGAGCGAAGAAGCCGCCAGCGTGGATTGCGGGCGCGTTGCATGTATTTCCCACCAGGCCGGCAACAGGTCTTGCACTTCGGGGCGCGCGTAGCGGTCGTCGATGAGCCACACCACGCCGCGATCCTGCTGGGTGCGGATGACGCGGCCGGCGGCTTGCACCACCTTACGCAGGCCCGGATACAGGTAGGCATAGTCGTAGCCCTGGCCAAACGTCGATTCCATCCGCTCGCGTAGCTGTTCGTTGACGGGGTTCACCTGCGGCAGGCCCAGCGTGGCGACGAAGGCCCCGATCAGGCGGTCGCCCGGCAGATCGACGCCTTCGGAAAACACGCCGCCCAGCACCGCGAAGCCGATGCCCTGGCCACCCGGCGCGAACATGTCGAGAAAGGCCGCCTGGCCGGCCTCGGTCATGCCGCGCGCCTGGGACCATGCTGGAATGCCGGGATGCGTTTCGGCCAGCAACGCGGCGGCCTGCTGCAGGTAGTCGTGGCTGCTGAAGAACGCCAGGTAGTTGCCGGGACGCCGGGCAAACTGATCGGCCATCAATTGCACGATGGCGGGCAGCGAGCGCTGCCGGTGGTTGTAGCGCGTGGAGATATGGCGGGCGACATGCACGTCGAGCTGCTCGGGCTGGAACGGCGATGGCACCTCCATCCACACCGCGCTGGCGGGCGTGCCCAACAGGTTGCGGTAGTAGTCGGCCGGCTGCAATGTGGCCGAGAACAGCGTGGTCGAATGCGCGCTCGCGAAACGCGGGGCCAGGTAGGGCGCCGGCAGTAGATTGCGGATGCAGAGATCGGCATCGACCCCGGCCCGCTTGCGCGCCGTACGCGTGATGTCGAACAGCGAATGCTTGCCGCCGTACTCCGTCAACTGCTCGGCCAGACGCAGGAAGTGCATCGCGTCGAAATAGAAACGCTCCAGCGTGGCGTCATGCCGCTGCGGATGCTCGCTCATGTCGTCGATGATTGCCGTGCAAAGCTGCACTAGCGCTTCGACAAACGCGGCCGGTTCCTCGTCGCGCGTTTCGTAGGGTGCCTCGCCAGACTTGGCCAGCGCGTTCCACTGGCGATAGACGCGGTCCATCGGACGCTTCAGCGCGGCCGCTGCGGTCAATCGCACGCCCCGGAAAGCCGCATGGTCGAGCGTGGCCGAGTACATCGCGCGGCCCCGGTCCACCAGGTTGTGGGCCTCGTCCACCAGCACGCTGACGCGCCATTCGTTCAGCGCCGTGTGCATGTACAGCAGCGCGCTGCGATCGAAGTAGTAGTTGTAGTCGGCCACCACGACGTCGCTCCAGCGAATCATCTCCTGGGCCAGGTAGTAGGGGCAGACGTTGTGCGTGCGCGCGATCTCGCGCGTGGTGGCGCGGTCCAGCAGCGGCGCGCGGCTGGCGGCGTCACGCGCGGCGGGCAGGCGATCGTAGAAGCCCTGTGCCAGCGGACACGATTCGCCATGGCAGGCCAGGTCGGGATGCTCGCAGGACTTGTCGCGCGCCATCAGTTCCAGCACACGCAGCGGCGTATCGTCGGCATTGGGCCGTAGCTGGCGCGTGGCATGCACCGCCACGCCGCGCCCCGTGGAGCGGGCGGACAGAAAGAACATCTTGTCGATGCGCTGCGTGGGCATGGCCTTGAGCGCCGGGAACACCGTGCCGATCGACTTGCCGATGCCGGTGGGCGCCTGGGCCAGCAGCGTGCGCGCGGTGGCGTTGGCCTTGTACACCGATTCAGCCAGCAGGCGCTGCCCGTCGCGGAACGTGCCATGCGGAAAGGCCAGCGCCGCCAGGCCTGCATCGCGGCCGACACGATGCGCGGCTTCGCGTTCGGCCCAGTGCATGAAGCGCCGGCAGCTTTCCTCGAAGAATTCACGCAGCACCGGCGCGTCGAAACGCTCCTTGAGCACGCGCTCGCGCTGGCTGATGATATCGAAGTAGACCAGCGCCACGTCGATCTTCTCGAGCTTGCGCGACTCGCACAGCAGGCAGCCGTAGATCTTGGCCTGGGCCCAATGCAGTGCCTGGTGGTTCTGCGGAATCTCCACCTTGTCGCCGCGCACCGTCTTGATTTCCTCGACCCGGTTGGTCACCGGGTTGTAGCCATCGGCCCGGCCCCGCACGCGCAGCCCTTCGAAGTCGCCCGACAGTGTCACCTCCGCTTCATATCCCGGCCCGCGGCGGCTCGTCACCACGCCATGCCCGGCCACGCCTTCCTGCCCCGTGGGCGACGGCGTGAAACGCAGGTCGAGATCGCCCGCCTTGGCCGTGAACTCGCACAGTGTGCGCACAGCAACGGTATAGCGGGGTGGTGTGGGTGTGTCGGACAAGGCGCAAACAGGGTGGGGAATCGCAGGACTGTATGAATATACAGTGATCGGACACCGACAGGAAATCCGCGCGCGGGAATCTAAGATGGAAGGCCGTCGCAGCGACCCGAACCCGAGGACTTGCCGATGCCCGCCATGAAGATCGCCACGTTCAACATCAACGGCGTACGCACGCGCCTGCAGGCGTTGCTGAACTGGCTCGAACGCGAGGCGCCGGACGTGGTCTGCCTGCAGGAGCTCAAGACCATGGACGAGGGATTCCCGATCGACGAGATCCGCGCGGCCGGATACGGCGCGATCTGGCACGGCCAGAAATCGTGGAATGGCGTGGCGATCCTGGCCCGGGGCGCCGATCCGGTGGAGGTGCGGCGCGGCCTGCCCAGCGGCGATGACGACACGCAGAGCCGCTATCTCGAAGCGGCCGTCGAGGGCGTGCTGATTGCCTGCCTGTACCTGCCCAACGGCAATCCGCAGCCCGGGCCCAAGTTCGACTACAAGCTGGCGTGGTTCGAACGCCTGATCACGCATGCGCAGGCGCTGTGGGACAGCGGCCATCCGGTGGTCATGGCGGGCGACTTCAATGTGGTGCCGACCGACGACGACATCTACAACACCCGGTCGTGGCTCAAGGACGCGCTGCTGCAGCCGGAAAGCCGCGAATGCTACCGGCGCCTGCTGGCGCAGGGCTGGACCGATGCGCTGCGCACGCGCTTTCCCGACGAGAAGATCTACACGTTCTGGGATTACTTCCGTCAGCATTGGCAGACCAATTCCGGGCTGCGTATCGATCATCTGCTGCTAGGGCCGGGTGTACAGATGCGCGATGCTGGCGTGGACAAATGGGTGCGCGGCGAAGAGAAAGCCAGCGATCACGCGCCGACGTGGGTCTTGATGGATGACGCCGGGAGCGCGGGAACGGCCAGGAAGGCAGCGACGAAGAAAACTGCGGCGAAGAAGGTAGCCAGGAAGCCCGCCGCAAAGAAAGCGGCCACGAAGAAGCCCGCTGCAAAGAAGACCCCCGCCAGGAAATCGTCCGCGTAAACAAAAAAATCGCCGGGAGGACTTACCCGGCGTCGGAGAAATCTGGTGACGTCCGCCGGGAGAGCGGTCGGCGGACGTCGGGCGCCTGAACCGGGGCGCCGGCAAAACTGTTACGCGGGTACCGGCTCGCGCTCGGGTACCACGCACATCGAACCACGCACCGCACCCAGCAGCATGTCTGCCGCTGCGTCCAGCCGATCGCTGGAGCCCGACATCCGCGCAGTGATGATGCCGTTCTGGATCGCGCCATACAGCACCTTGGCCAGCGCCTGCGGCGGCACCGGGTACGGTTGGCCGCGCTCGGTTTCGGCGCGGCGCAGCAGGGCCGTGATCCAGGTCTCGTTGGCCTGGAAATGCTCCTGCAAATACTTGCGGATCGCATCGGGCAACGCCATCACTTCGGCTGACAGCATGCCGGCTAGGCAGATCTGGTTCAGCTCGATGTCGTTGCGCAGTGGTCCTACATACTGCTCGGCCTGTGCCAGCAGCGGCAGCGAGGTGTCGATCGCGGCCAGCCGGGCATGCGAGCGTTCACGGTACAGGCGCACTACCTCCAGCACCAGGTCGTCCTTGGCCGGAAAGTAATAGTGGATGCTCGATGTCTTCACGCCTACCAGCTCCGCGAGATCGCGATAGCTGAAACCGTTGTAGCCCCGTTGCCGGATCAGCACGGAGGCGTGCTCGAGCAGTTGATCACGTACGGAATGCGTCTTCATGGCAATTGTCCTCGCCATTCCTGGCGGCGGACCCTCCAGTTTGTTCGCTGGTCTGTCTGTGCCTCAGACGGACAGCGATTGCGCAACCAGCGAGAGGACTGCGCCGCTGGTGAGGCAAAGCACCACCCAGCCGCCCAGGATCAGGGCTGTGTCACGCAAGGTCATGATGGAACTCCAGGTTTGGGTTGCGATGGCGGCCCGGTGTTGCGGGGGCCGCCGTCGTCTCAGTGGGCTCAGGCGAGAGCGCCGTCGGTGTACACGTCGAAGCTGCGCGACGGTTCGGCCGATACGCCGGTGCGATCCAGGCCGGCAACCGTGTGGGCGCCGCCGCTGTACGGGTCGAACGGAGCAGCCTTGGCGCCGTCGAGGTACGGATCAACCGTGCGGGCCGGGCTGGCCGAAACACCCTTCAGGTCAAGACCGGCTACCGTGCGGGCACCGTCGGTGTACGGGTCGAACTTACCGACCTTCGCGCCGTCGGTGAACGGGTCAGCCTTGCCAACGCGTGCGCCGTCGGTGTACACGTCGCGGCTGCCGATGCTGGCCACCAGGCCGTCACGGTTGGTTACGCGGGCACCGTCGGTGAAGGCGTCGCGGTTACCGATGCGGGCACCTTCGCTGAACGAATCAAACTTGCCTTGGCGTGCACCGTCGGTGAAGGTGCTGCGCTGGTCTTGCACGCGGTAGCTGTAACCGTAGACTTCGCCGGTCTTCTGGGCGGCGGGGGCTGCCTGGACGGCGCCGGTAACGAAAGCGGCGGCAAGGGCGGCGGCGGTAACGATGGTCTTGGCGTTCATGATGCTCTCCTTTGCAAGGCCGGCGATCCTGGTTCGTGTGTGGATCACTGGCCGATGTCTGTGCTGCGAATCAGACGGTCTTTTTGGATTGCTATCTACTGCTAGATAGATCGCGGGGGCTAAAAAAAAGACCGCTTCCGGTACTGACAAACAACCTTGTATTGCTTGGCTTCTGCGTTGCGGCTCGTCTTGTTTTGCCGCAGTGCGTCGTCCATGGCTCGAATATTATCTACTACTAGATAGATAAGCAAGGAGAATTTGAAGAAAAAACGATGTACCGGGTGGAGCGTTTGCTCTAGTTGCGCTCCCTATGCATCGTAATTCATTGAAATAGAAGGAAAAAAGCGCCGTCGCCCGCGGTGGGCGACGGCGCCTTTTACTTGGCAGACCGTACGATCTGATGTGGCTTTAGCGCTTGCCGATGGTGAAAGCGATCTCGCCGACACCTGCGACGCCGGCCGTGACCGCATCGCCCGGGTTCAGCGCACCTACGCCAGCCGGCGTGCCCGTGAAGATCAGGTCGCCCGGCTGCAGCGTCATGGCTTCGGAGATATAGGCGATGACGTCGGCCACCGGCCAGATCAGCTCGTTCAGGTCGCCTTGCTGGCGGGTTTCGCCATTGACCTTGAGCCAGATGGCGCCCTGCGACGGATGGCCAATCGCTGAGACCGGCTGCAGCGGACCGCACGGGCCCGACGCGTCGAACGATTTCGACCAGTCCCAGGGCCGGCTCATTTTCTTGGCCAAGTCCTGCAGGTCGCGGCGCGTCAGATCGACGCCCACGCCGTAGCCCCAGACCAGGTCCAGCGCCTGCGCGGGTTTGACGTTGGCGCCTGCCTTGCCGATGGCCACCACCAGTTCGATCTCGTGGTGCAGGTTCTCCGTCAGCGGCGGATAGGCGACGGTGCCTTCCGCGGCCACCACGGCGTCAGCCGGCTTGGTGAAGAAGAACGGCGGCTCGCGATCGGGGTCCTTGCCCATCTCGCGCGCATGCGCGGCGTAGTTGCGGCCCACGCAGAACACGCGGCGGATCGGAAAGCGGGCCTGGCTGCCAGCCACGGCCACGCTGGGCTGCGGTGCGGGTTGAATCACGAAATCGGTCATGTCTCGCTCTGTCTCTCTGTCTGTTATCTAGTAGGAAGGGGGCTTGTTTGCTGCTTACTTGGCAAAGACCTGGCTCATGTCGCCGAAGGCCTTGAATTCGAGGGCGTTGCCCGACGGGTCCAGGAAGAACATCGTGGCCTGCTCGCCCACCTGGCCCTTGAAGCGCACGTGCGGGTCGATCACGAACTTGGTGCCGGCACCGCGCAGCTTGTCGGCCAGGCGCTCCCACTCTTCCATCGGCAGGATCGCGCCAAAGTGACGCACCGGCACGTCGTCGCCGTCGACTGCGCTGGTGGCACGGTGCCCGCATTCGTCGGGCGACAGGTGCGCCACCACCTGGTGACCGTAGAAATTGAAGTCCACCCAGGCGTCGGAACTGCGTCCTTCGGGGCAACCGAGCAGATCGCCATAGAACTGGCGCGCGGTGGCGAGATCGTGAACCGGAAAAGCAAGGTGGAACAGGGGGATAGTGTTCATCGCTGGAACTCTCTTGGACGACGGTTGGGGGGTGTCGTTGATTGTAATCAGCAGAACTCGTAATATGAAACTAATCATTTCTTGACTGAGCATCGAAGATTTCGATGCTAGAAACCTGCCTTGCTGCGCTATTTCAAGACCTTTCTAGTGGCCGCCGAAACCGGCTCGTTCTCTGCTGCCGGCGCGCGCCTTGGGCTGACCCAGTCGGCGGTCAGCACGCAGATCCGCAGGCTCGAAGAGGACCTGGGCTGCACGTTGTTCGACCGTTCCGGCAAATCGGTGACGCTGAGCGACGAAGGCCGCCAGATGCTGGACGATGCGTCGCGGCTGGTCGGGCTCTACGAGTCGATGAAAGGCGCCCGGGGGCAGCGCGATATGGCGCCGCTGGACCTGGGCGCGGTGTCCACGGTGCAGTCGAGCCTGTTGCCGCAGGCGATGCAGCGTTTCCGGGTGGTCCATCCCGAGACCCATGTGAACATCATTCCCGGCATGTCGACCCAGTTGCTGACGCAGGTCGACGCGCGCGAACTCGACATCGCTGTGCTGGTGAAGCCACGGCTGGGCATTCCGCCGGAGCTGAAATGGGTGTCGCTGATCCGCGAGCGCTTTGTCGCGGTGGCGCCACCCGATGCGCCGGACAACCTGAAGACGTTGCTGGAAACCGTGCCGTTCATCCGCTACAACCGCCATTCGACCGGTGGCCAGCTCGTGGATCGGTACCTGAGGCGGCATCGGCTGTGGGTGCGGGAGGGCATGGAACTGGACGAGCCCGCCGTGATCCTGCAGATGGTGGCCGAGGGGCTGGGCTGCGCGATCATTCCGTCGGCGCTGGTGCCGTTGCGGCAGACGCCGAACGTGAAGGAAGTGCCGATGCCGGGTCAGCCGCTGTATCGCGAGATCGGCGTGCTGGTGCGGCAGTCGGCGCTCAAGCGCGCCACGGCCGCCGCATTGATCGATGCGTTCGTGGCGGCGAGCCACGAACGCTGAACCACGCGAAGGACAAAAAAGACAGGGTCAGGCCTGGGCAGGCTGGGGCGTCACCTGCGGCGCCTTGCGCCGGACCATCAGCGCCAGCAGCGCTGCCACCAGGCAGGCGCTGCCCGCCACATAGAGTGCTGGCGAGTAGGTCAGCCACAGCGTGCGCGACAGGCCGGCACCGAATGCGGCCGCAGCGGCGCCGATCTGGTGAGCCGCGAAGATCCAGCCGAAGACCATCGGCGCGCGCTCACGGCCGAACGTGCTGCCGGCCAGCTTGATCGTCGGCGGTACGGTGGCGATCCAGTCCAGTCCATAGAACATGGCGAAGATGGACAGGCCGTACAGCGTGAATTCCGAATGCGGCAGCCAGAACAGCGACAGGCCGCGCAGCGCGTAGTACCAGAACAGCAGCTTGCGGCTGTCATAGCGGTCCGAGAGCCAGCCCGACATGATGGTGCCGACAAAGTCGAACGCACCCATCATCGCCAGCGCGGATGCCGCCGGCACCGCCGACATGCCGAAGTCGGCGCACAGTGAGATGAAATGGGTCTGGATCAGGCCGTTGGTGGACAGCCCGCAGATAAAGAACGTGCCGGCCAGGATCCAGAACGTCTGCGTGCGAGCGGCGTCGCGCAGCACCTGGAACGGGCCCGACCACGACATCGGGGCGGCGGGGGCGGGTGCTGCTGCGGCCGCACCCGGGACTTCGCCAAACGGTGCCAGTCCGACATCGGACGGACGGTTGCGCATCAGGCTCAGCACCACCACGGCCAGCACGCCGCAAGCGGCCAGCACCGGCAGCACGGCCACGCGCCAGCCCATGTGTTCGATCAGCCAGGCCGCCACCGGCAGGAAGGCCAGCTGCCCCGTGGCCGAACTGGCGGTCAGCAGGCCGATGACCAGCCCGCGCCTCGCGGTGAACCAGCGATTGGCCACCAGCGCGGCCAGCACCATGGCGGTCAGGCCGGAGCCGACGCCCAGCATCAGGCCCCAGGCCACGAAGAGCTGCCAGAGCTCGGTGGAAACCGTGGCCAGCGCCATGCCGCCGGAAATCAGGGCCAGCGCCGCGCACACCACGTTACGGACGCCAAAGCGCTCCATCAGGATGGCCGAGAACGGCGCCATCAGGCCAAACAGCGCAAAGCGGAACGCCAGGATCGACGACACCTTGTCGGTGCTCCAGCCCATTTCGGTGGTGAGCGGCTTCAGGAACGCGCCGGGCAGGCCCAGCGCGGCGGAGGTGGTCAGCATCACGCTGAACGTGATGGCCGCGACGATCCACGCATAGTGAATGCCGCGCCGGTCGAGCCGGTTCGATAGGGCTTGCGAAAACATGGGGCTCCGTTGGAAAGGTCGGTGCGGGGGCTGGGTGTGGCGGTCAGGCCGCCGGTACGGCATGGGATTCGGTTTCGAGCAGCCAGACGCGGGCCGCGGCGAGGATGTCATCGGAAATCGCATCGCCCGCCGTGGCGCGCGCGAGCAAGATGGCGCCGACCAGCGTGGCCAGTTCCACCAACGCCGTGCGATGCGTGGTGCCGGCATCGGCATCGTCGTCTTCTGGCAGGGCAAGCGGCTTCCAGGCGGTCAGTAGTTGCCCGATCCCATCGAGGTACGCCTGGCGCACGGGTTTGCCGGCGGGTTCCCGCGCAACATCGCCAGCCAGGGCCGAGGCCGGGCAGCCATTTTCCGGCGCATCGCGATGGGCCTCGCTCAGGTAGTGCTCCATCAGTTGGCGGCGCGCGGCATGCCGGTCATCGCCATGCTGTGTGATCTTTTGTTCCCACCGGACGGCGGCATCGGAGAACGCACGTGCGCAGCCAATGGCTACCAACTCGTCCTTCGACGCGAAATGGTTGTAGAAGCCGCCATGGGTGAGCCCGGCGCTGGCCATGACCTGGGCCACCGTTACCCCATGCAGCCCGTGCTGGCGGAACAGTCGCGCCGACGCTTCCTCGATGGCTGTCCTATGCTGATCCGCGACTGCCCGTGAAGCGCGTGCCATGTCGATCTCCGTTCCTCGTATTTCTGAAAATTCAGCTTGACCGCAGTTTAGATGATGAACATACTTTATTCAATAGATGTCGATCATCATTCAAATGGCTGCCCGGCATCGTCTGTTGCAACGTTGTGTTGAAACCTCTTTCTCATCCAAAGGAGAACCTGCCATGTTCAAACTGTTCGATATGTCTGGCCGTGTCGCGGTCGTTACCGGCTCCACCAAGGGCATGGGCCTGGAGATGGCGCGCGGCCTGGGTCAGGCCGGCGCCCGTGTAGTGGTGTCGGGTCGCGACGCAGCGGTGTCCGAGAAAGTGGCGGCTGGCCTGCGCGAGCAGGGCATCGACGCCACCGGCATTGCCTGCGACATCGTCAGCATCGACAGCGTGCGCGAGTTTGCAAAGCAGGTACTCGCGAAGTTCGGGCGCGTCGACGCGCTGGTGCTGAACGCCGCCGGCAGCACGGCCGTGGGATCGATGCTCGACCAGGGGCCGGAGCAGTTCGACGAGGTGATGGCCGGCAACGTGCGCGGCAACCTGGTGCTGGTCAACGCGCTGGCGCCGCAGATGATCGAGCGCCGCGACGGGTCCATCATCTTCATGTCGAGCATTGCCGCGCGACGCGGCTCGGCCATGCTGGCGCTGTATAGCATCTCGAAGGGCGCCACCGATCTGGCGATGCGCAACCTGGCGCAAACGCTGGGCCAGTACAACATCAACGTGAACAGCATCAACCCGGGCCCGGTACGTACGGACTTCTCGCGTGACGCGCTGTGGGGCGACCCCGAGCGCGAGAAGGCGCTGTCCGCCGGCATTCCGATGCGCCGCATCGCCGAGGCCAGCGACGTAGCCGGCCTGGCCGTGCTGCTGGCTTCGCCGGCGGGCCGCTATATCTCGGGCCAGACCATCGGTCTCGACGGCGGCGCCACCGCGTAAGACGCGAGCTTTTCGCGCACCAACGCGCGGCCGGATCGCATGAAACGTGCGATCCGGCCGCGCTTTTTTTGGGCGTCCGGCACTGGCGTTGTGCGTGATCTGCACTGCGTTTGTGCGGCATCAAAAATGATCGGAAATAGCGGGAAAAACGGCTTTATTTCAACGAATTGGCGCCGTTACAGCGGGCATGAATCCCTCGATGACAAGGATCGACGTGACCGCATTTCTGACACCCGCTACCCGGTTGATGGCCCGCCTGACCATCACGCGCAAGCTGGCCTTGTTGACCGTGCTCTTTCTGATCCCGCTGTGCGGCGCGCTGTTCGCGGTGCTGAACCAGTCGGTGCAATCGATGCGCGGCACGCAGGACGAATTGCGCGGGCTGAAGCTGGTTGGTGTTGCGCTGGACTTCATGCGTGAAACGCAGGTGCGCCGAGGGGCTGCCAATGGCGTGCTGCTGGGCAACGCCAGCTTCAAGCCGACCTTCGATGGCGCCGATGGCAAGGCCGCCCAGCACCTTGCGGCCTTGCTGGGCGAAGCCGGCGCCGTGACCTCGTTCAATGTGGTGTCCGATGCGAAGAAGCTCGACGAGGCGTGGCAGCAGATCCGCAAGCTCGGCCTGGACACGCCCGCGACGCCGCTGTTCGAGCGTCATACGGCGCTGGTCAAGCAGACGCGGCTGTTTGTTGGCGATGTGGCCGATCGCTCGTCGCTGGCGCTCGACCCGGAGGCCGGGTCTTACTACCTGATCAACCTGATGGTGACGCCGATGCCCAAGCTGGCCGAGGTCAGCGCGCTGGCACGGGGCCGGGGCGCCGGCATCATCGCGCAGGGCGGCTATTCCGACGCCGCGCAGCAGGCAGACCTGGCCGCGCTGGCCGACCAGATCCAGGACGGACTGGAAACGGTGCGCCGCGACATGGCACGCGTGGAGCGCGCCGCGCCGGAGTACAAGGACCGGGTGAGCGCCACGATGAAGCAACTGGCCGCCGTGGACAATTTCTATCGCACGCTCAAGGTCAGCATGCTCGGCTCGGCCGGCATCACGATCGATGCCAAGGCGTACTTTGCCGAAGGCACGGCGGCCATCGAGGCCGTATCGGCCGTGAGCCGCGAATTTGCAACGCTGACCGACATCATGCTGGCGCAGCGCGTCGCCGCCGAGCAGCGCAAGCTGGCCGTGCTGGTAGCCGTTGCCGTGTTGACGGTGGGCGGCGCGCTCTATCTGTTCGCGGGCTTCAGCCGGGGCATGCGCGACGACGTGCGCGACGTGGCGCACCTGGTGGAGCGCATCAATGGCGGCGACCTTGCCGTGCGCATCGAGGCGCGCGGTCGTGACGAACTCAGCGACGTCAAGCGCCACCTGATGACGCTGGTGGAGGCATGGCGCGGCATCATCGGCGATACGCGCGACAGCGCGCAGAACGTGCTGGTGGCGGCCGGGCAGATCGCGCAAGGCAATGCCGACCTGTCGCAGCGTACGGAGTCGCAGGCGTCGTCGCTGGAGCAGACGGCGGCCAGCATGGAGGAACTGACATCGATCGTGCAGCAGAACGCCGGCAACGCCAGCCAGGCCAGCACGCTGGCCGCCGAGGCTGCCGGCATTGCCGTGGCGGGCGGCGAATCGGTGGGGCGCATGCGCGAGACCATGAGCGAGATCGAGGCCGACTCGCGTCGCATCGTCGACATCATCGCCGTGATCGACGCCATCGCGTTCCAGACCAATATCCTGGCGCTGAACGCGGCCGTGGAAGCCGCGCGCGCCGGCGAAGCTGGCCGAGGGTTTGCGGTCGTGGCAGGCGAGGTGCGCACGCTGGCCCAGCGCGCGGCCAATTCGGCCAAGGAAATCCGCGCGCTGATCTCGCAATCGGCGGGCCGCGTGGCGAATGGCACGGCCTTGGCCATCGACACGGCCACTACGATGAACGAGGTAGTGTCGGCGGTGCAGCGCGTGACGGTCATGATGGACGAGATCAGCCGTGCCTCGCACGAACAGAGCGGCGGCATCGCCCAGGTGAACCAGGCGGTGACGCAGATGGACGAGGTGACCCAGCAGAATGCCGCGCTGGTGGAAGAAGCGGCCGCCGCCGCGCGCGCACTGCAGGAGCAGGCCGAGCGCATGGAACAGGCGGTGAGCGTGTTCCGGCTGGCCGCCTGATCGCCTGACTGGCGGGCAAAACAAAGGCGCCCGTGCTCTCGCGCGGGCGCCTGTTTGTCGGGGAGGGCGGTGTCGGATTACCAGCTGTTGGAGCCGCCCGTGCCTGCGCCGGTCACAGTGCTATCGGCGTCCTGCCGTTGCACGCGGATATTGTTCTCCACCTCGGTCACGCCGAAGGTGTTGTCGGCCAGGTCCTCGATATCGTACTTCTGGCCGCGTGAGTGCACGGTGCCACCCAGCGTGACCTTGCCCTTGTCCACGTCTACCGAGACTTCGCGCACGTCGATGCCCGAGGCAAAGGTCAGCCGTTCGCAGATCTCGTCACGGATGCGTTCGTCGGTGCGCGTGTAGCCGCGCGGACCGGTGCGACGTTCACCCTCGTCGGGACCGAACCACTCGCTGACGACCTGGCCGATGCGATGGCCGAGGTTGTACAGCATGCCGTGGTCATCGTCGTCGTCGCGGCGGCGGTCGTCGTCGCGCCACATGCCGGCGTCTCCGGACGACCAGCGGCGTTCCGCACGATCGGAGGTGTAGCCCAGTTCCTCGTCATAGCCGCGCGAACCGAGGTAGTCGCGCCCGTAGCGCTGCGCGTAGTATCCAGGCTGGCGTTCGCCCCCGGTCTGGCCCCATTCGTTTCGTGGCTCGGTCCAGTAGCGGGTATCGCTGCGCAGATCGTTGAAATAGGCGCTGTGGCCACTGCCTCGACTGCCGGATTGCCCTCGATAGGGCGAGCGGCGCTCGGCCTCGCGCAGCCACGCCTGGTCGGCGTTACCGAAGCCGCCCTGCTGGCCGCCACGGTTGCCGTAGTCGCCAAACTCGCCCTGGCGGCGCTGCATGCCCTGGTTGCCACGGCGGCGCGAGTCACCAAGGTCGCCATAGTCGCCGTACTCGTTAGCATATTGGCGGCTCTTGTATTGCTCGCGCGTACGCCAGTCTTCATCGGCATCCGGCGAATCGCCGTAGCCGCCGTTCAGCCCGTAACGCAGGTCGCTGCCTTGCTGCTGTCCGCGATAGCCGGACGGGGCCGGGCCGCCCTCGCTGAGCTGGCCCGGCGTCAGCCGCTGGCGCCGGCGCGCCTCGTCCCAACTGTCGCCGGACGTTTCCGGCTGCCAGTCCTCGCTTTCCCAGCGTTGGCCGCGCGTGTCGTCCCAGGGATCGCCCAGATCGTCGTCGCTCCGGCCTTCAGTTCGTCGATTTCCGTCGGTTCGCCAGGTATCCCGGCGATAACGCTCGCTATGGTAGTCACCCATCTTGCGCTCCTGAAGGTTACGAATCCGCCATGCGCAATGCGGCCGACAGGCACGCATGCGGATGGCCATTCCAGAAGTCGCGCAAATTCCATACCGTAGCCGCCAGTGCTTGTGTGGACTGGGATTGCGGGGATCGGGGCCGTCAGACGCCGTGCAAGCGTTGCGAGGCTGCAGGTAAAGTCTGCACGCCGCCGAAGCGCCGGGCAGCCAGCCTCAGCAGGCACTCACTGCGCATTGACGCGGCGCACGTTCCCTGCCGGTGGCGTGACGATGGCTGCGGCGGATGCCGGGGCTTGTGGCATCGGCGTGGGTTCGGGGCGCACGGCGCGCGGCTCGCGCTCCGGAGCAATGCCCTCGACGGCGTGAAACAGTTGGCTGTTGGCGTAGTCGACGGCCACTGCTTCCAGGAAATTCGATGCCGGGCGTTGTGCGGGCGGGGCCGGCAGTGCTTTTTCGGCATGAGCCCCGGCATGAAAGCAGAGCAGCAGCACGCGCAGCAGCAGGATGACATTGCGAATGCGATAGCGGATGACGCGGGCATGACTTGTGCGAGGCGGCGCGACGACGCCCGGCCGCAACTGAGGCGGAATCAACATGGCAGTTCTCCGGGATGGAGCAATACGCTCCGTGATCAGGGTCTGGCGCGGCGCCGCGCTTGGCCAGTCTGATTGCAGGGAACATGCCACCGGAGAATCGGCTCACGGCGCGGGTACATCGTCACATTTGAGCGCGGAATCGCGCGTGGAAGGCTTGCTCTGACCAACAGTCACAACGGCAACCGTTGGTGCGAGCCCAACAGGCGGGCGTTAGATCCAGAGATCGTTTTGGGCTGTCCGCTCGCCACCTTCTTCGCCGGTATTCACCACGCCACGCGGTTCGATCAGCAGCATGCGGACTTCGGCCTGCGCCATCGGCTTGTGCTCGACGCCCTTGGGCACGACGTACATCTCGCCGGCGTTGACCATGACATGGCCGTCGCGGAAGTCGATCCGCAACTGGCCTTCCAGCACGATGAACGTCTCGTCGGTGTCGGCATGCCGATGCCAGATGAAATCGCCCTCGATCTTCACGATCTTGAACTGGTAGTCGTTCATCTCGGCGATCACGCGCGGCTGCCAATGGTCGGAGAACCGGCTCAGTTTTTCCGCGAAGTTGATGGAGTGATAGCTGGAGACGGCGTTGGGAGCCGTGGTGGGGGTGGTAGACATGGCGGTTCCTTCAAATTCAGGGATCAAGGTAGCCAAGTCTGCGCGCCTACCGGCCGCCAATCTTGTACGTTCGTGCAGGCTCAGCCGGCGGGGCCGCGCAGCGCGCGCAGCCAGCGGCCGGGAGGATGGCCAAAGGCGCGCGTGAAGTGTCGGGTCATGTGGCTCTGATCCGTAAATCCAGCCCAGGCGGACGCATCGGCCAGCGACTGGCCGGCGGCCACCAGGCGCCGCACCGTTTCCAACCGGCGCATCACCAGGTAGCGATGAGGACTGGTCCCGTACAGCACCCGGAAGTCGCGCGACAGGCTCCACCGGTCGCGGCCGCTGGCCTGCTCCAGCTCGTCGAGCGTCACGGTACGTTCCAGATTGTCGAGCAGGTAGGTGCGCGCGATCTCGGCGGCGCGATAGTCCACCGCCTGCCGGCCGCGCGGCGCCCCGGCGGCGGCAGCCAGTGCATGCGCCAGTTCGAAGATGGCGTCGTCTTCCTCCAGCGGGTCCAGGGTGTAATCCATCGCGCGCAGCAGGGTGCCCGAGGCGGCAAACAGCCGCGGGTCGCTGGATCGCCCACCTGCCACGAACGGCAGCGGCTTGCCGCCCAGCACACGCTGGATCAGCGCAGGCTCGATGTAGAGCATCCGGTAGTGGAATCCGGCGTCCGTGCCGGCATGGCCGTCGTGCGGCTCGTCGGGATGCAGCACGATGGTACCGCCCGGCGTGCTGTGCGTGGTGCCGCGCCGATAGGCAAAACTCTGCACCCCAGCCAGCGTATGGCCAATGGCGTAGGTGTCATGGCGATGCATGTCGTAGCCATGGCCGCCGAAGAACGCCTCGATCCGTTCCATGCGCTGCGCGGAAGCATCGCGCTGCACCCAGTCGCGCGGACCGGGCAACGCCAGACCGGTTTCAGTGGACGCCGCCATGCGTCGAGTGGTCGTGCGCCGCGTGGGAGTGGCTGTGGGTATGGCCGGCGCCCGCTGCCGGCATGCCAATATCGGCACTGCAGCTTGGATTCTCGGAATCGTGCTCGTGAGGTTCCAGCGCCCCCGGTACGCGTCGGCTCGACAGGCCGTCGGCACGCAGCCAGGCTAGCGTGGCTGCCGCCGCGCGGTCGATCAGCTCGCCGCATCGGCTGTAGTCGTACGGCGAGACATCGAGCGGGCACAGCGGCGGCACCACGGCGATGTGGGCGCGGTCGCCCCAGCGCTCCAGGTCGTGCACCAATTGCCGCGCCACCAGCAGGGACAGCGCATTGAAAGCGTGCTCGATAGCCCCCTTGGGCGGGCGGCGCTCGGCACAGGCAAAGCCCGCCGGCAGCACGATGATGCGCGTGGCGCCCAGCGCGATGGCGGTGGAAACCGGCGTATTGTTGGCCACGCCGCCGTCGATCAGCTTCCTGCCGTCGATCTCCACAGGCGGAAAGACGCCGGGAATCGCCGCGCTGGCCAGCACGGCCTTGACGATATTGCCCGACGACAGCACGACTTCCGCACCGGTGTGCATGTCCGTGGCCACCACGTGCAGCGGCAACGCCGCATCCTCCACCCGGGCCTCGCCAAAATGGCGCTTCAGCAGCCGCTTCAGCGCCATCGACTCCACCAGGTGCCCGCGATTGCCCATGATCATCCCGAGCATGCTGCGCCACGACCACGGCAGCACCTCGGATCGGGTAATGCTGCGCCAAAGCCCTTCCAGTTTCGTCGTGCCCTCGATATGCGGGTTGCAGGCGAAGTAAGCACTATTGATGGCGCCTGCCGAAGCGCCGATCACCAGGTCCGCCGAGACGCCCCAGTTCACCAGCTCGCGCAGCATGCCGACTTCAATGGCGCCCAAACTGCCGCCGCCAGCGAATACGAATGCAGTCTTTTCCATGTTGGTCTTGGTCAGGGCGCCGTCGCCCGTCCGGTAGTCAATGTCATGAACGTGTGGAGAGGATAGGCCACTTCTCGTCCAGTAAAAAGGGGGGCGCGACCCGAGTGGCCGGTTACGCGACCAGGGCCTCCACCTCTTGCCGGAACGCCGGCGTCAGCCTGCCGGCGCTGCGCGCCAGGTTCACCTGCATGGTCACGTCGGCCACGTCGATCAGCGCGGGGTCCACGTCATAGTTGCCGCGCCGGGCCAGCCAGCGCAGCACGTCCGCAAGATGCCACACCGAAGCTGCCCCTTCGTGCACGGGCAACGGAAAGGAAGGATAGCTGGTCATGAGCTTGCGCATGTTCTGCCGCGACACGCCGATGGCCGCCGCCACAGCAAAAACCTTCTGAAACCGCGGGAAAATACGCCTTAAGTGCAATTAACGGCCATGAGGTCGGCGCGACCGTGTTGTTGCGGGGCTGGCAAGGAGAGGAACAGCAGGGGGCGGGAAAGGAGCGGACCCGGAACGAATGCCCCGGATCCTGATGAAAAGCGCTGGGTAAAACCGACTCAGGCCGCCAGCGGTTCGTTGGCGGGTTTGCCGATGTCTGTCCGCATCGTGCCGTGTTCGCGGTAGTGCGTGTGCCACGCAAACGCTTCTTCCAGCACGTGCGGGGTCTGGCCGCCGCGCAGGCAGGCCCGGCGGTAGTAGTCCAGCAGGCCGTCGCGGTAGGCAGGGTCGGCGCAGTTGTTGATGACCTGCAGGGCCCGCTCGCGTGGCGCCAGGCCGCGCAGGTCGGCCAGGCCGTGCTCGGTGACCAGGATGTCGACGTCATGCTCGCTGTTGTCGACGTGCGTCACCATCGGGACGATGCTCGAGATCTTGCCGTCCTTGGCCACCGCCTTGGTCACGAAGACCGACAGGTAGGCGTTGCGCGCAAAGTCACCCGAGCCGCCGATGCCGTTCATCATGTGCGTGCCGCCCACGTGCGTGGAATTGACGTTGCCGTAGATGTCGCATTCCAGCGCCGTGTTGATGGTGATCAGGCCCAGCCGGCGCAGGATCTCCGGGTGGTTGCTGATCTCCTGCGGACGCAGCACGAGCTTGCGCTTGTAGTGCTCGATGTCATCGAGCACGCGGCGGTACACCGGGGCCGACAGCGTCATCGACGCCGCCGAGGCAAAGCGCATCTTGCCGGCGTCGATCAGTGCGATCGTGCTGTCCTGCAGCACCTCGGAATACATCGTCAGGTCGTGGAACGACGAATCGGCCAGCCCGTGCAGCACGGCGTTGGCGATGGTGCCGATGCCGGCTTGCAATGGCTGCAGCGACGGCGTCAGGCGTCCGGCGCGTACCTCGCGTTCCAGCAGCGCATTCAGGTGGCCGGCAATCTGGTTGGTCTCGGCATCGGGCGGCAGCGCGTTGGACGGGCTGTCGTCTCGTTGCGTGATGACGATGGCCGCGATGCGCGACGGATCCACCGGGATGTAGGGCAGGCCGATGCGCTGCTCCACGGCAATCAGCGGAATCGGCTGGCGGTACGGCCGCTGCACGGGAAAGGCGATGTCGTGCAGCCCTTCCAGGCCGACCGGCATGTTCAGGTTCAGCTCGACGATCACCTTTCTGGCGAGCTTCACGAAACTGGCGGAGTTGCCAACCGATGTGGTGGGCACGATGGCGCCGGTCTCGGTAATGGCGGCGGCCTCGATCACCGCGACATCGACCGGGCCGATCTGGCCGCTGCGCAACTGCTCGGCGGTCTCGCCCAGATGCTGGTCGATGAACATCACTTCGCCGTCGTTGATCTTGCGGCGCAGCGTGGCGTCGGACTGGAACGGCATGCGGCGCGCCAGCACATGGCTTTCGGCCAGGATGCGGTCGGTGTCGTGCCCCAGCGAGGCACCGGTGATCAGCGTGATCTGCAGCGGGTCAGTGGCGGCGCGGCGTGCCAGGGCCACGGGGACGGCCTTGCAGTCGCCGGCACGCGTGAACCCGCTCATGCCGACGGTCATGCCGTCCTGAATCAGGCGCGCGGCTTCGTCGGCCGACATGATCCTGTCCTGGAGAGCGGCCAGGCGAATGCGATCGCGGTACATCTAGTCTCCTTGCTGGGGGCTGTCTGGTCTTCCGCCAGCAGCCTCGTGGGCCGGCGACGGAGATTGCGTCCTGGAGGCGCGAGGCACAGTGTAGCCAGCGCTTAATATTCTCACCATGATTTAAAGCTCTGGAGATCAGTCGGATTTTTCATAGTCATGAAAGTGGCATGCCAGTGTCGTAGCGTGCGCAACCATACTCGCAGCCCGACTGGGCGCTCATGATCCTGCGCAATGCTGGTGCACGGGCGGCCCTTGGCAATCTCCGGATGTGTTTCAGCGCTGGCGGGATTACTATCGTTTGCAACGCGGCCGGCAAGCTGGCCAGACAGTCTTCGATCGATGCACCACGCGCCGGCAGCCGCCGGCCACCTCACAGGAACGGGGGAAAGCATGGAGATGACCCAGGCGACGTCGGAACTCGACGCCAATCCTGACAGCGATGCCACGCGGGCCGCGCCGCCGCAGGCCGAACTCGACGCGCCGTTTTCCAACCTGGAAACGCGCCGCCACCAGATGTTTCCCACACTGACCCATGCCGAGGTGCAACGCATCATGCGGTTCGGCGAGGTGCGTACGTGGAAGGCGGGCGAGTTGGTGTTCCAGGTGGGCGATACCGGTCGCGGCATGCATGTCGTGCTGACGGGCCGGGTGCGCATCGACCGCCGCGACGGGCTGGGCCACCGCACCGCGATCACCGAGGAGGGCCCGGGCCAGTTCCTGGCCGAGGTGGGCCAGCTGACCGGCAAGCCGGCGCTGGTGGACGCCGTGGTGCTTGAGGATTGCACGATCCTGGTGATTCCGCCGCCGAGCCTGCGTGCGCTGCTGGTGGCCGAAGCCGACCTGGGCGAACGGATCATGCGCGCGCTGATCCTGCGCCGGGTGGGGCTGATCGAGCAGGGCGGCGGGCCGGTGCTGGTGGGCAAGGGCACCGAGCCGCTGCTGCTTGCGCTGCAGGCATTCCTGCGCCGCAATGGGCATCCGCATCGCGTGATCGACATCGAGACCGACACCGATTCCACCTGCCTGGTCGATATCAGCAAGGCCCCGCAGAGCGACTTTCCGATGGTGATCTGCCCCGACGGCAGCATCCTGCGCGCGCCGGACGAAGGCCAGCTCGCCAGTTGCCTGGGGCTGGTGCCCGAGTTCGCTCAGGACCACGTCTACGACGTGATCGTGGTTGGCGCCGGCCCGGCCGGGCTGGCCACCGCTGTCTATGCGGCATCGGAAGGGCTGTCCGTGGCCGTGATCGATTGTCGGTCGCCGGGCGGACAGGCCGGCGCCAGCGCGCGCATCGAGAACTATCTGGGCTTTCCGACCGGCATTTCAGGGCAGGCGCTGGCGGGGCGCGCGTTCGTGCAGGCGCTGAAGTTCGGCGCGCACGTGGCGATCCCGCTCGAAGTCAAGGCGCTGCATTGTGGCGAGAATCCGATCGAACTGGAACTGGTCGACGGGCGGCGCATTCCCACGCGCACCGTGGTAGTGGCCAGTGGCGCGCAGTACCGCCGCGCGGACATCGAGGCGCTGGATCAGTACGAAGGGCGCGGCGTCTACTACTGGGCGTCGCCGGTGGAAGCCAAGCTGTGCAAGGACGAACACGCCATGCTGGTGGGCGGCGGCAATTCGGCGGGGCAAGCTGCGGTGTACCTGGCATCGCACGCGGCGGAAGTGCACATCCTGGTGCGCGGCGAAGGGCTGGAGGCCACCATGTCGCGCTACCTGATCGATCGACTCAAGAGCCTGCCGAACGTGCACCTGCATACCCGTTCGCAGATTACGGCGATGGAAGGCGAGGGCTGGCTGTCCACTGTGCGCTACAAGGAGCAGGCGTCGGGCCCCGAGTGCGTGGCGGTGCCGATGCGCCATGTGTTCCTGTTCATCGGCGCGGCGCCCAATACCGAGTGGCTGCGGTCCTGCAACGTCGAAACCGACAACAAGGGCTTTATCCTGACCGGCTACGACGCCCACCATTCCTGCACGGAGCGCGCCGACTACACGCTGGAAACCAGCGTGCCCGGCGTGTTTGCGATTGGCGACGTGCGGTCCGGCTCAACCAAGCGCGTGGCGGCTGCGGTGGGCGAGGGCGCGGCCGTGGTGGCGCAGATCCATCACTACCTGGCCGCGCTTGAACATGCGATGGTGTGACGGCGCGCGCCGCGAATCATTCGTGAGTTGAGGGCATCAATGTCGTGCTGAACGGGACATCCATGCGCTTTGTTTCATGGTTACACTGCCTGCGCCTGAACCGGTATCGATGAATCGATGATTCGATGAATCGACGCCGGGAACGGTGATTCAGGTATTCGACCGGGACAGAACCCGGCGCCAACCAGGAGACAGACCATGGGTATCCCCTTCGCCAGCCTGGCGAAGCGTGCGGGCATTGCCATTGCGGCGATGACGGCCACGCTTGCCGCCTTTCCATCCGTCGCCGCCGACGCCTTTCCCAATCGCCCGATCCGCCTGATCGTGCCGTTCGCACCGGGCGGCAGCGTCGATATTGCTGGCCGACTGATCACCGAAGCCTGGGGCAAGCAACTGGGCCAGCCGGTGGTAGCCGACAACCGCGCCGGCGCCTCGGGCAACATCGGCATGGACCAGTTGGCCAAGTCGAAACCCGACGGCTACACGCTGGCCATCAACAACGTGGCGCTGGCCGTCAACCCCGCACTGTTCGCCAAGCTGCCCTTCGATACGGCCAGGGACTTCGCCTCGGTGGGCACCATGGGTACGTCGCAGCATGTGCTGGTGGTCAGCAACACGCTGCCGGCCAAGGACGTCAAGGCGCTGGTGGCGTCGGCCAAGGCGCAGCCGGGCAAGCTGAGCTTTGGCTCGGCTGGTTCCGGCAGCACGTTCCACATGGCCGCCGAACTGTTCAAGACCGAGGCGGGCGTCGATATCCTGCACGTGCCGTACAAGGGCGGTGGCCCGGCGCTGGTCGATACGATTGCCGGCCAGGTGCAGATGAGTTTCCCGGTGCTGTCGGCGGCGTTGCCCCAGGTGCAGGGCGGCAAGCTGCGCGCGCTGGCCGTGACTGGCCCCAAGCGCTCGCCGCTGATGCCTGACGTGCCCACGATGGCCGAGGCCGGCCTACCCAACTACCGCTTCGAAACGTGGTTCATCGTCAGTGCCCCGGCCGGTACGCCCAAGGACGTGCTGGCGAAGCTGAACCAGACGCTCAACGCAGCGCTGGCCCAGCCCGAACTGAAGGCGCGGCTGATCAAGGAAGGCTTTGAACCGCTGACCATGAGCCCGACCCAGGCCGATGCGATGCTGCGCAAGGAAATGGTTCGCTGGGCTGCAGTGGTGAAGCAGGCCGGGATCACCCCGGAGTAAATCCCCCGAGCAAGTCTCCCGGGTGAAGCCGGCCTGCGTGCCGCCAGTCAGGCGGCCATTGCCGGCTCCGGCGCGCCGCCGGCCGGCACCGCGTACATCAGCGGCGCCGCGCCTTCGGCGATGCGCGCGCGCTGCGCTTCGGTGGTCATGGCCTCAAGCAGCTTGCAGAAGCGCGGTTCGAACATGCCGGACACGATGTACGTCCAGCGATACGCCTTGAGTACCACCGCCTCTACCTCCGGCGCACGGGGAGCATCCGCCGTGCCACGGATCACGCGCATGAAGTAGGCCGCGTCGGCGTGCGCCTGGGCCTGGATGATGGCGTCGAAGCCGCCAACGATGGCCAGCATGTCTTCGATCGCAGCATCACGCTCGGCATCGCTGACCCGCTCGTTCTCGCGGATCCATTCCAGCTCGTCCAGGATGGCGTGCTGCGATTCCTCGCGCCAGTGGAACAGGAACACGTCCTTGAACAGGTCGGACAGGTCTGACGCCGTGCCGATGCTGGCCCGGTAGTGGGCCTGCGAGAACAGTTCGAGTTGACAGATCACCGCCAGCACGGCCCATGAGCGCTTGCCCAGCACAAAGGCGGCCACGTCGTTGGGTTGGGCATCGAAGCGATAGCCGGCGGGCATGTCCTGTGCCGCCAGCCGTTCGATACGGCGAAACAGTTCCTGGTGCTTCAGTTCCTCGTCGGAAAACCGGATCAGCGCTTCCAGTGCGACCTGGTCGCCCAGTGCGTGTTGCCCGGTCAACTCCAGCACCTTGGCGCTGACAAAGCGTTCCACCAGCCCGAACATGTTGGCGTAGGTACGGCCTTGCACCTGGCTCAGAAAGCGCTGCTCCGATGCGCTCAGGAAGGGCAGCTCGTCGACCAGGGACAGGCCGTCGGGCATGAACTTGTGCGAAAGGTCGAAATTACGGCCGCGAATCACGTCCTGGTCGATGTCCCAGCGGATGCGGCGTGAAGCGGCGATGCAGCGGGCGTAGCGTTGTGTGTCTGCGGAAAGGGATACAGCTTGCATTGCGAAACTCCTTGATACGTGAAAACGTCCCACGGAGGACGTGGCAGGATACTCGGCCCATCGACGAGCATCGCGCGTGAGACTGGTGTCCCGACTGGAATCGTTTTCATCGGATTCGTCACCGGGAAGCGGGACATGCGTCCTTGGCGAGGGTTTACGCCAGCCACTACGCTAGCCATACCGGTTGGCCGCGCCAGCCGGTCATCTCCGGACGCCGCCGCGCGCATCCGGCCCGGTCGTTTTGCCTGCACAGGACCAAAGTCCCATGCATCGGGCCCGGTTTTCCGCTCTCGCTCCCAAAACCGGGACCCTTGTCTCGTACGCGTTCTCGTTTCGTTTTCCACAATGACTCCACGGCTCGGCCATCGCCGTCCGTGTTTTTCTTCTGATGGAGTTTCAAGTTGGAGTAGTCGAGATGTATACGAACGTTGCAAAGACCCTGGTTGCTGTTTCCGCATTGACCATTGGCATCGCCCAGACCGCCCACGCCGCGTGGAGCGAAGTGTTTGTCCCGTCGAATGGCTCGACGCAGCACGTAAGCAAGTCCTCGTGCATGCGCGGCACCTTCGATTCCTATACCGACGGTGCCCGTATGGGCCTGCGCGATGCGTTCAGCGATGGCGGCAATCGAATGGGTCCGCGCGACGCGTACACCGACGGCGCGCGCAGTGTAGGTGCGCAGGGCGACTGCGCGATGCGCGCGAGCTGACGCTCGCCGAGCGCTCCACCGGCCGCACGGTGCACGCCGTGCGGCCGGCTTCCTTCCAAGCCCCGCCGCGAGACACCCCAGTGGTGTACATCATCCGGCGCGCCGCATATGCCCCGCGTCTTGCCTTCCGCACTTTGCGCGGCCGGCAGGCGGTGTTGATGTCGGCGCGCTGGGGATCGTTGTCTAAGATAGGTGAGTCGCCCGGCACGACCGGACGCGGTGAGCCATTGCCAGACGTTGCACGGCGGCGCACCGGCCCGCTCGTAACCTGCCCCGCGCGCGACCCGCCCATGCCGATGCTAAAGCAGCAGATTCGCCTATGCACCAGCCCGGACCGCGTACGCCTTGCGTACGCGATCACGGGTAGCGGTCCGCCCCTGGTGAAGGCCGCCAACTGGATGAGCCACCTCGAGTTCGACGTGGGCAGCCCGGTCTGGAGCCACATGCTGTGTGCGCTGTCCGAGCAGCACACACTGATCCGGTACGACGAACGTGGATGCGGGCTGTCCGATCGTCACATCGAGGACCTCTCGTTCATCGCCTGGCTGCGCGACCTGGAAACCATCGTCGACGCCATGGGCGTGGAGAGCTTTGCGCTGCTCGGCATCTCGCAGGGCGCGTCGATTGCCGTGGCCTACGCGGTGGCGCATCCCGAACGTGTCAGCCATCTGATCCTGCATGGCGGCTATGCGCGCGGCCGGCTCAAGCGCAACCAGGGCCCCGAGATGCGAGAGGAAGCCGACCTGATGATCCGGCTCGCGGAAATCGGCTGGGGGCAGGAGAACCCGGCGTTCCGGCAGTTCTTCACCACGCAGTTCATCCCTGGTGGCACGGCGGAACAACACCGCTGGTTCAACGAGCTGGAGCGGGTGTCCACGTCGCCGGGCAATGCGGCGCGCTTCATGCGTATCTTCAACGAGATCGACGTGGTGGACCTGCTGCCCCTGGTGACTTGTCCCACCCTGGTCCTGCACGCGGTGCGCGACGCGCGCGTGCCGTTCGACGAAGGCCGGTTGATCGCCAGCATTATTCCCAATGCGCGCTTCGTGCCACTGGACAGCGGCAACCACCTGCTGCTGGAAACCGAGCCGGCCTGGGACCGCTGGATCGACGAGGTACGCGCGTTCCTGCCCGCGCCGGCGCCGTCGGCCGACCCCGCGTTCGGCACGCTGACGCGGCGCGAGCGAGACATCGTGGTGCTGATCGCGCAGGGGCGCGACAACGCGCAGATCGCCGCCCATCTGGGACTGTGCGAGAAAACCGTGCGAAACCACATCACCAGCATCTTCTCGAAACTCGAAGTCGAGAATCGCTCGCAAGCTATCGTCCTGGCGCGCGAATCCGGGTTTGACCGCCAGCGCATCTGACGCGCCGGGACGTGTGGCATTGCGTCGCGCCAGACGATTTCCCGCTTGACATACAGATCTGTCTATCCAACACTATGAGACAGATCTGTCTACTTCTGATCTTCCCGCTGTACCCAATCCGTCGTACCCACCTTTTCCATGCAAAGGAGATTGCCGATGTCGAGTCAACCCGAAGTTCGCCCGCCGCTGCCCCCGTTCACCGCCGAAACCGCCGCCGCCAAGGTGCGTGCCGCCGAAGACGGCTGGAATTCGCGGGATCCGAACCGTGTGGCGCTGGCCTATACGGTCGACAGCGCCTGGCGCAATCGTGCCGAATTTGTGAACGGACGCGACCAGATCGTGGCGTTCCTGACGCGCAAGTGGCAAAAGGAGCTCGACTACCGGCTGATCAAGGAGCTGTGGGCGCACGATGGCAATCGCATCGCGGTGCGATTTGCGTACGAGTGGCATGACGACTCGGGCAACTGGTACCGGTCGTATGGCAACGAGAACTGGGAATTCGACGAGAACGGCCTGATGCAGCGCCGCTTTGCGTGCATCAACGATGCCCCGATCCGTGAGGCGGATCGCAAGTACCACTGGCCGCTGGGCCGCCGGCCGGACGATCATCCGAGCCTGAGCGACCTGGGATTCTGACCCTCGGCGGCGGCATGGAGGCTGAGCCGTCCATGCCGCCTGCCGCCGAGGGCTTCCTGCTTACCGCGCTTACTGCATCTTCTGCAGGTTGCCCACGCGCACCAGCATCTCCGTGAACATCTGCATGTCGAGGTTCAGGTCGGCCACTTCCTTGTACTCCTTGGCGTTGTGCGCGGTGTACTTCTTGCCGGGCATGGCGGGGCCGAAGTTGATGGCGTTGGGCATCAGCTTGGCGGTGGTGCTGCCAGCCGTCGGTACGGGTTTGGCTTCCAGGCCCGTGGTGTCGCCATAGATGTTTAGCAGCGTGGACAGCCAGGCGCCCTTTGGATCGCGGGCCATCCAGTCGCCCTGCTCATGCTGGATCTCCAGCGTGGTGTGCGTGCTGCCGGCCCATTGCTGGATGCGCTCGGCAATCCGGGCGCGCAGCGCATCGGGCGTGGATCCACGCGGCATGCGCACGTTGGCCGTGACTTCGAGCTTGCCGTTGCGCTCGCGGATCAGCGTCGGCGAGGCCGTCAGCGGTCCCATGAAGTCGTCCCGATATCCCACGTCGAGCTTTTCGCCAAGGTAGCCGGTGCCGTACAGGTCCGTCAGGTAGCGCGTGGCCCGTGCGTACTGGTTGTCGGCGAACGTCACGCCCGACGCCTGCAGGAACATCGCCAGCCGTGGCACGGGGTTCACGCCTTCCTCGGGGCGCGAGCCATGTGCCGACGAACCAGTGACCTTCACGTCGATGGCATCGCCAGTGCGCGCAATATCGATCGAGAACTTGCCCTGCGCGGCGTGCTGCGCGATGAAGCCGGCGCGTGCCTGCTCCAGCGTGGTGGCCACGGCGTTCAGATCGCCGCCGGTAATGCGGGCCGTGGCGGTCTGCGGAATCGCGTTGGCCGAGGCCGCGCCCGCCATCGCCACGATGGCAGGCTGCTTGCCATCGGCGGGCTGGTCCGGAAAGCGCACCGTCAGCGCGCCCGAGCCTTTTTCGGCCACCACGGCCGGGTACTTGCTGTCGAGCACGATGTTGTACTCGGGCAGGGCGGTCTTGTCGCGGTAGTACTTCATGCCGTCGCCACCGGTTTCCTCGGTGGTCTCGATCATCAGCCGAATCGTGCGCGCCAGCGGCACGCCGCTTTCACGCACCGTCTTCATCGCGTACAGCGCGGCGGCAATCGATCCCTTGTCGTCGATGGTGCCGCGGCCGTAGAGATAGTCGCCCACCCGCGTGACCTTGAACGGGTCGAGCTTCGTGCCGTCGTCGAGCACCCATTCGTCGGCCACCACGGGCACCACGTCGGCGTGCGTGAGGATGCCGAAGGTCTCCTTGCCCTGGCCCGGCAGCGTCACCTCGAACACCCGGTTGTCGACGTTGCGGAACTGCAGGCCGAAATCCTTTGCCATGCGCTCCACGAGCTTGCCGAATTCGACGATGGCCGGATTTTCGTGCTGCGGCACCTTGTCGTCGCGCACGGTGCGCAGCGCCACCATCTCGGTGATGCTGTCCAGCACCGCCTGGTGGTTGTGCACGCGGTTGTAGACGCCCAGCAGCCGGCCGATGTTGGTCAGGTCATCACCCTTGAGCGGCCGCTTGGCGCGGTAGGCGCGCACGGCGCCGGCCAGCTTTGGGTCGGCCTTGACGGCACTGTCCAGGAACGCGTTGAAGCTGGCCGGCGGCGCGGCCGTGGTGCTGACTACAAGCTGGTCAAGCTCGGCCTTGGCGATGGAGGCGGCGTTGGCGCTGGTGGCGCTCAGGGTGCCGATGGCGATCAGTGCGGCGGCCAGCAGGGTGGCTGCGGGCAGTCGGACGGGCAGGCGTGTCATGCGATGTTGTCCCTTCGTTTTTGTGTGCCCCGCATGATAGCCACGCCGATGTTTGAGCGAAAGCAGGCGAAACGCTCGCGATAGAAGGATTCAATCGAATTACTACGTTTGATAATAGAAATCTTCAATGGGTCAGGTTGAAACAATGAATTTTACTGATCACATTCGGACCGGGAGAATGCACTCCATCGCCACGACACACGGTGTGTGGCGCAAGACCAACCCAAGGAGTGATATCAAATGCTGCAATCCCGTGAAGGCCAACGCGTACCCAACGTCACTTTCCGCGTGCGTGAACACAATGAATGGAAGGACGTGAGCACGGCCGACATCTTCAACGGCAAGACCGTTGCACTGTTCTCGCTGCCGGGCGCCTTCACCCCGACGTGTTCGTCGACCCACCTGCCGCGCTACAACGAGCTGGCACCGGCCTTCCGTGCCGCCGGCGTGGACACCATCATCTGTGTGTCGGTCAACGACACCTTCGTGATGAACGAATGGGCCAAGGACCAGGAATCCGAGAACATCGTGATGATCCCCGACGGCAACGGCGAGTTCACCGACGGCATGGGCATGCTGGTGGACAAGGCCGACCTGGGCTTCGGCAAGCGTAGCTGGCGCTATTCGATGCTGGTCAAGGACGGCGTGGTGGACAAGATGTTCATCGAGCCGGAAGAGCCGGGCGACCCGTTCAAGGTGTCCGACGCCGACACGATGCTGAACTACATCGCCCCGAACGCCAAGCGTCCGGACCAGGTGGTGGTGTTCTCGAAGGTTGGTTGCTCGCACTGCGCCAAGGCCAAGCAACTGCTGGACGACAAGGGCTTCGAGTACATCGACGTGCCGCTGGACAACAAGATCCGCGGCAAGGTCCTGGGCGCCATGTCCGGCGAGATGACCGCGCCGCAGGTGTTCATCAACGGCAAGTTGATTGGTGGCGCCGCCGCGCTGGAACAGTACCTGGCCGCCTGATCCTCCCCCGCCCGGGCCCGGTTCCCCCAACCGGTGTCCTGGGCACCTTTTCCCCCGCACTCCACCGCCAACACCGGCGGCGCGGGCCGGCAGTCGCCGGACCCGATGGCACCGCCTTGCCCGCGTCACGGCAAGCCAGGTGCCATCCCATCCGCCGATTGAAACATCCGAAATACGCGAAGTACGCAGAACCCGAACAGGAAACGCTATGAAAACGATTCAGACCGATGTGGCAGTGATTGGCGCAGGCACCGCGGGGCTGGCCGCCTATCGTGCGGCCATCGCCGCCGGCAAACGCGCCGTGATCATCGAAGGCGGCGCCTATGGCACCACGTGTGCGCGGGTGGGTTGCATGCCGTCGAAGCTGCTGATCGCCGCCGCCGAGGCCGCCCACGAAGCGCGCCACACCACCGCGTTCGGCGTGCACGTCGATGGCCCGGTCCGGATCGAAGGCCGCGAGGTAATGCAGCGTGTGCGCAGCGAGCGTGACCGCTTTGTCGGCTTCGTGGTGCGCGGCGTGGAGAGCATTCCCGAAGCCGATCGTCTGCGCGGTTATGCGCAATTCATCGACAACACGGTCCTGCAGGTGGGCGACGACACCATCGTGCGTGCCAGCCGCGTGGTGATCGCCACCGGTTCGCGTCCGGCCGTGCCGCCGTCGTTTGCCGTGTTCGGCGATCGCCTGATCATCAACGACGATGTGTTCTCGTGGGATGACTTGCCGGCAAGCGTGGCCGTGTTCGGCCCCGGCGTGATCGGCCTGGAACTGGGCCAGGCGCTGTCGCGGCTTGGCGTGCGCGTCCGTGTATTTGGCGTAGGTGGCGGCGTTGGTCCGCTGTCCGATCCAGAGATCCGTACCTATGCGGCCAAGACGTTCAACGCCGAATTCTCGCTGCTGCCCGATGCCAACGTCACCGGCATGCGCCGCGAGGGCGACGAGGCGTGGATCACGTTCCAGGACGCGGACGGCAAGTCGGTGACCGAACGCTTTGCGTATGTGCTGGCTGCCACGGGCCGTCGCCCGAACGTGGACAACCTGGCGCTGGACAACACCGCGCTGACGCTCGACGCGCGTGGCGTGCCCGTGTTCGATCCGGTCACGCTGCAATGTGGCGACGCGCCCGTCTTCATCGCTGGCGATGCCAATAACGTGCTGCCGCTGCTGCACGAGGCTGCCGACGAAGGCCGGATTGCCGGCGAGAACGCCGCACGCTGGCCGAACCTGATCCCGCTCGAGCGCCGTGCACCGATTGCCGTGGTGTTCTCCGATCCGCAGATCGCGATGGTCGGCAAGCGCTTCGCAGACCTGACGCAGGGCAGCTTTGTCACCGGCGAGGTCAGCTTCGAAGACCAGGGACGTAGCCGCGTGATGCTGAAGAACCGGGGTCTGATGCACGTGTACGCCGACCGCGCCACGGGCCGCTTCCTGGGCGCCGAGTGGATCGGGCCGCGCGCCGAGAACATCGCGCACCTGCTGGCCTGGGCTTATCAGCAGAAACTGACCATCACGCAGATGCTGGCCATGCCGTTCTACCACCCGGTGGTGGAAGAGGGCCTGCGCACCGCACTGCGCGATGCCGAGGCCAAGCTGACGCACTTGAAGGTCGCCGCCTGATCTCGACAGGCAAGGGCGGGGCCGCCGCTACGATGCGGGCGGCGCCCGCTCTGCCAACGCCCGCCTTTGCCGCCGCGTTCCGCGCAGTTCCATCCAAGCGTAGGCCGACGTCGCAATGGCCATCGGCAGCAGGTAGTAGAGCGCGCGATAGGCGATTAACGCGGCCACCACCACGTGTTCGGGCGCCACGGGCCGCAGCAGTACCACGAACACGCTTTCCAGCACGCCGATGCCGGCCGGGATATGCGCCAGCGCTCCGGCCACGGCACCCACCAGCAGCGCCGTCAGCGCCTGCGCCAGGCGTACTTCCTTTGGCAGCAGTAAATCGATGATGCAGGCCAGCACGATCCAGTTGGTCATCGACAGCAAGCTCTGCAGCAGCGCAAAGCGGAAGCCGGGCAGGCGGAACACATGCCGCCCGAACCGCACGCTGCGCGTCTTGGCCCTGGCGCATGCCAGCCAGTAGAGCAGACCGCCTGCCAGCATCAGCACACCGAGCCCGCGCAGCATCCAGGGCGTGATGCCCCAGTCGGCGGGCAGCATCGGCGGCATCGCCGTCAGCACCCCGCCGGCCAGCATCATGTAGCCAGTCCAGTTGGTGATGATGGCGATCGTATAGATGCCGGCCACCTGCGATCCGCTGACATTGGCGCGCGAATACAGCCGCAGCCGCATGCCCAGCCCGCCGACCATGGCCCCCACATTCAGGTTGAAGACGTAGGCGATGAAGGCGATCAGCATCACGCGTGGCGTGGACAGATGGTGCCCGGTGTAGCGCCGCCCCAGGATGTCGAACGATGCATGCAGACAGAAGCTGACGCAGGCCAGCCCCAGCACCGGCAGCAGCGTGGCGGCGTCGTAGCGCTTCAGTGCCTGCAGCACCTGCGCCCAGTCGACCCCGCTCAGGCTGCGGTAGATCAGGTAGGCCACCAGCACCACGAACACCAGCCCGGCGATGCGCTTGACCACCGGCCATCGGATATTGCGCTGGAGATTGCGGCGCAGGTTGGCTGCGGTTGTCATGGACTGTCCTGTCGTGCGCGGCGGACCGGTGCGCTGTGGACGGCAAGTGGGCGCTCCGGCGGATTGCCACCAGGTGCAACCTGTGGTGACACGATCCTGGGCGTATGCGCCGGCAGCCAGCCGGCCCACGCCGGAAACTTGCGCAGGAAGTGAAAGATCACGGGCGCGGCAATGCCGTGCCACCACGCGCCGTGCGCGCTCTGTCCGCCTACCACTTCCGTGCAGCGCCGCGACATCAGGTCGCGCAGGTTCTGCTTGAGCGACGCCACGAACGCTGCGTCGCGGATCACGAGATTGGCTTCCAGATTCAGCGACAGGCTGAGCGGATCGAGGTTGCTGGACCCGACGGTGGCCCAGTCGTCGTCGATCACGGCCACCTTGCTATGGTTGGGCCGCTCGTAATACTCGAAGATGCGCACGCCCGAATCGGCCAGGTGCGCATACAGGATGTCGACCGTGCGCTTGACCCACAGCATGTCGGGCCGGCCTTGCAGCACCACGCACACATCGACGCCGTGCCGGGCCGCACCACAGATCGCCTGCAGCAGCCGGTAGCCCGGCAGGAAGTAGGCGTTCGCAATGATGATCTCGCGTCGGGCCGCGCGGATCGCCTTCAGGTAATGCCGTTCGATGTCGTTGCGGTGCGTCTGGTTGTCGCGCGTGACGAACATCACGGCGCCCGGCACGCAGCCATCCACATCAGGCGCCGGTAACGGGTTGCCGCGCGGCTTGCGTGCGTTGCGTGGATGGCGTGCGGCGTTGGCGTCGACGGCCTCGCGCATGAACGTGTCGATCACGCGTGCCGCCGGCCCGCGTACCTCCACGGCATAGTCCTGCTTGGCTGTGGGACTGTCGGCGACTAGGTGCTCGACGGACAGGTTGATGCCCCCCACGAACGCCAGTTCTCCGTCGATGGCCACAAGCTTGCGATGCAGCCGGCGAAACAGGTTGGTGCGCTGGCCCAGTATCCGGCGGCCCGGCGAGAACAGCCGTACCGCGACCCCGGCTTCCATCAGCCGCGTCATGTAGCCGGGCGACAGGTCGGCCGTGCCAAAGCCATCGACCGTCAGGCCCACCTCCACACCCCGGCGCGCCGCCGCGACCAGCGCATCGGCCAGCGCCGCCCCCACGTCGTCCTCGAACAGGATGAACGTTTCCAGCAGCACGCTGCGACGCGCAGCCCCGATGGCCGCGATCAGGCGCGGGAAGTACTCATCCCCGTTTTCCAGCAGCCGGAGCTGGTTTCCAGTGGTCCATGCGGTATCCATTTCCGGCAAGGAAGCAGGAATAATGCCGGGGCTATACGCGCACCGCGCCGTGGGTGTGGCGCAATGGAACATGCCGAAATGCGTCACTGTGTAGGAATTGCACTGCACCAGCGCCGTAGCGAGCAAGTTGCTATGCTGAAGTGGAGATCACGCACTTTCAACAACCGGAGGAGCGCATCATGTGTCGCTGGCTGGCCTATTCGGGGCGGTCCGTCCCAATGGAGGCAGTGCTGTTTCAGCCTGAGCACTCCCTGATCGACCAGAGCCTGAACGCGCGGATGGGGCACACCACCACCAATGGCGACGGCTTTGGCGTGGGCTGGTATGGGCGGCATTCCGAACTGCCGTTCCGGTATCGCTGCCTGCATCCTGCCTGGAGCGACACCAATCTGCGCGAGGCGGCGCGTGCCGTGCGCACGCCGCTATTCGTGGCGCATGTGCGGGCGGCAACCGGTACGCCCACCCAGGAGACCAACTGTCACCCGTTCCGCTTCGGGCGCTGGCTGTTTGCCCATAACGGGCTGATCCGCGACTACCCGGTGGTGCGGCGCGACCTGATGATGTCGGTGGCGCCGCATCTGTTCCGCTGGATTGAGGGTTCGACCGATTCCGAGGTGATGTTTTTCCTGGCGCTCACGTTTGGCCTGGAGCGCGATCCGCAGAGCGCGCTGGAACAGATGGCGGGGCTGATCGAGGAAGTGGGGCATCGCCACGATATCGAGTGTCCGCTCAACATGACCGTGTGCGTGACCGATGGCCGGCAGATCGTGGCGGCACGCTATTCCAGCGAGCGTGACTCGCGTTCGCTGTTCCATAGCACGTCGTTCAAGCAGTTGCGGGCGCTCTATCCCGAAGATCCGCGCATCATCGCCGCCGGCGACGACGCATTCCTGGTGTTGTCGGAGCCGCTGATCGACGTGCAGGGCGTGTGGGAGGAAATCCCGGAGGCGACAATGCTGGTGGCCAAGGGCGGCGAGATTCAGCGGCGCTGCTTCACGCCCCAACTGCCGGAGCGCCACGAAAGCCATGCCGCATGACGCGAGTTAGGTGACAAGACAGACCTGTCTCCTATAATGACAGTCGTTTCCGCACCAGACCGACCCGCGCCATGGCTACTCCCTCCGCTCGCGACCGCATTCTCGACACCGCCGCGCGCCTGTTTTATCGCGATGGCTACCGCGCCACGGGCATCGACCGCATCATTGCCGAATCGGGCGTGGCGAAGATGTCGCTTTATCGGCATTTTGCGTCGAAGAATGACCTGATCTTCGAGTACCTGCAGCGCCGGCACGATTACTGGATGGGCTGGTTCGAGGCGGGTGTCCGTCGCCGCCTGGTGGCGCGGCCCAACCTGGACGCACTGGCCGACACGCTGGGCGAATGGTTCGGCACCGAGGACTACCGTGGCTGCGCCTTCATCAACATGGTGGCCGAATCGGGCGGCGGCGCCGGAGACGACCCCCGGCTGCTGGAGCAAGCCGTGTCCCACAAGGAATCGCTGCAGCACTTCGCCGCCGTGATTGCCGCGGAGCTGGGGTTGGTCACGCCAGCCGAAGTGGCCGAGGAGGCCATTCTCTGCATCGAGGGCATGATCGTGCGGGCGCAGACCACGCACGATGCGGACGCCGTGGTCGCTGCGGGCCGGCGAACGTTCGCACGACTTCACAGCGCGTATTCGGCGATTTGATTATCCGTAACCGTGTAAATCAGGCGCGGCGGAAAAACACCTCCGTTCCGACTTCGCGCGACGTTTCGTCATGCACCAGTTCAAATGCCGGCAGAGCATGCGCTTGAGCGTCTCCGCATCGGCAAGGCTGTGGTGTTCCAGCATGAGGATTTGCGTCTTTTCCAGATTCAAATGCGTCAGAATTTCGACTTCCGAACCTTCGGTATCGATTTTCACCAGTTCGCAGGAAGGCAGTGTTGCCGCTGCGACGCAATTGACCTGAATGGTTTGCGAGGTCGTGCGTGAGGTTTGTGAGAAACCGCCGGTGACGAACATGTCTCCGATGTGGATATCCTGTACTCCCGCCTCCGCGCGTACGGCGTAGGGCTCGACCTGGCACCAGCTGCTATCCACGTTCTGCAGGAGTTTTTCCACATTGAATGGCATCGGTTCATAACAGAATACCTGCGCGGCCGGCCATTCTGCGTGAGCGCGGCGGGCAAATGCACCGATATTGGCACCAATGTCCAAAACCGTGCGCGGCGCGGTACGGATCGGCACGACGAAATAATCGTTGACCTCGTTATGAAGCCACTGTGGGATGTAACTCATTTCTTGCTCCTCGACGAACGGGTTACGGCACGACGGAACGATGTCGGACGGTGGGCACTGTAGCGAGGGGCATTATAGAAAAGCCCACGAGATTGTGGGCGCCAGGCGAAATTGGAAATAATGATTTCGTAAAATGCGATTTGATAATTGG
Organism: Cupriavidus pauculus; assembly: GCF_022179805.1. Classification (GTDB taxonomy): domain Bacteria; phylum Pseudomonadota; class Gammaproteobacteria; order Burkholderiales; family Burkholderiaceae; genus Cupriavidus; species Cupriavidus pauculus_E. Next base: position 48,188 of record NZ_BPUO01000017.1, read on the forward strand.
AATATCGAGCCTGTTGCGCATGGTAAATCTGACCATGCAGCCGAATAATCCAGACAGCACATCGCGGTTTGGCGAATTCCGATCCGTAACCTGCTGAAACACTGTTTGGTACAGGTAAACCCTGAAGGTCACGGTAAAATTCGCTCCGTGATTGCCGCGTGGCGCCCCCGAAGCCGCAGGCATGCTTTGGGATGTACGCCTGTGAACGCAGCAGTGAACAACAATCAGCGGCGCACCGAGATCGACCTGATACGCGGCATCGCGCTGCTCTTCATCGTGGTCGACCATGTCAACGGCAGTGTGCTGGCCGACTATACGATCCGCAATTTCCAGCTTTTCGATGCCGCCGAAGTCTTCGTCTTCCTGGCGGGCTATTCGGCTGGCGCCGCGTACCTGGCCATGGAAGCGCGCGACGGTGCCAGTGCCGCGCGCAAGCGGCTGCGCCGCCGTAGCTGGGAAATCTACAAGGCGTTCGTGCTGACCGGCGTGCTGATGCTGCTGTTCGGCTTTGTGCTGGCCATGTGCAAGATTCCCGCGCCCGCCGTGCGCGCCACCGAGGCGCTCGACTTCATGGCGCAACCCGTGGCCACGCTGCTGCAGGTGATTGGGCTGGCGCGCCAGCCGTTTGTTTCCGATGTGCTGCCGATGTATGCCGTGTTCATTGGCGTGGCGCCGCTGGCCATTCGCTGGGCGCGCGCGCAGCCGCTGGCGTTCATCTGCGGCAGCGTGGCGCTGTGGATCATGTCGCCAACGCTATTGCCGCTGCTGCCCAGCAGCGAGCCGCGCGGCTGGAGCTTCAATCCGTTTGCCTGGCAATTGATGTTTGCGATGGGCCTGCTCGCACGGCTGCGGCCTGACTTCATCCTGCCGCAGCAGACCATGGTGCGCCGCGCGTTCACGGCCGGCGCCGTGGTGGTGGCGGCAGTGTGCATGGCGGCGGCCTACCTGTGGATGCGTCCGCACCTGTACGAAGCCTGGCTGCCCGCGTGGATTCCGACGCTGGCGTTCCCGCTGCCCAAGCAGAGCCTGGCGGCACTGCGCGTGGTCAGCTTCCTGGGTCTGGCGTGGCTGGTCTACCTGGCCGTGCGCGCGGGCTGGGTGGGGCGGCTGGCCAGCTTCATGGGGCCGGTGGTGCAGATCGGGCGCCACAGCCTGTTCTGCTTCGTGCTCGGTGCCGTGGTGTCCGTGGGCATCGAGGGCCTGACCTACGGCGTGGCCGGCGGTCGTCCCACGCGGCCCGTGGCGCTGACCGGCGACATCATCGCCGTGGCGGTACTGCTGGTGGTGGGCGGCTGGTATGGGCGCCGCAAGGATGCGCGCAAGGTGGCCGCCAAATCGCGGATGGTATCGGCCTAGCCTTCACGCCTGGGCCTTGACCCAGGCAATTGCGCGCGCCAGGTGCGGCGAGGTATCGCCGGCCCGGTAGCTCATGATCACCGGTGAGACAAAGCCCGGTGCCTCGGCGGGCACGTAGCGGACGTCATCACGATGCAGCCGCTGCACCGACGACGGCACCAGCGTGATACCCAGTCCCGCCGCCACCAGTCCCAATGCCGTCTGCAGTTCGTTGGCTTCCTGCACCACGCGTGGCTGCAGGCCCTGCGCACGGAACAGCGACAGCACATGATCGGCATAGCTGGGGCGCGGCCGGGCAGGGTAGAGGATCAGCGGCTGGCGAGCCAGCGATTCCGCATCGAACGGCACGGCGGGCACAGGGGCGGTGATCGGCATGGCCGCCACCAGCGACTCGGCCATCACCACCTGCTGGACGATCGCGGCGTCATTGAACGTCAGTCGCCCGAAGGCCAGGTCGATCCGGCCAGACTTCAGCGCTTCCAGCTGCTGCACCGTGATCATCTCGGTCAGGCCCACTTCCACATCACTGTCGTCGCCGCGCAGCTCGCGGATCAGTTCCGGCAGCACGCCATACAGCACCGACGGCACGAAGCCGATGCCGAACCAGCGCTTCTCGTTCCGGCCGATGCGCCGCGTGCCCTCCAGCGTCTCTTCCAGCCGCTGCGTCAGTTGCAACGACTGCTCCAGCAGAAAGCGGCCCGCCTCGGTCAGTTTCAGGCCGCGGCCCACGCGGTCGAACAGCGCCACCCCCACTTCATCCTCGAACTGCCGGATCTGCCGTGACAGCGGCGGCTGGGCCATGTGAAGCTTTTCTGCCGCCCGCGTCACATTGAGTTCCTGGGCAACGGTCTGGAAATAGCGAAGGTGTCGGAGTTCCATGTCGGCGAATTTATCCCGATTGTTTTCTCCCCTCTCCCTTCGGGAGAGGGGCCGGGGGAGAGGGCGCGGCGGTGCAAATTGCGACTGGTCAGCAAGCAGAACCGCATGCCCTCACCCCCAACCCCTCTCCCGCGCGCGGGAGAGGGGAGCAAAAGCAAAGCAAGTCAAAGCATACCTGTAGGGTATCAATCGAGACATCTTCGGTCTTGGACGCCAGTGAAGTCAAGGTCCATACTCGGTTCAACAAGTCTTCTTGCATGGAAAAGGTATGACAGCAACGATTTCCTCCGTCGAAGCCATCCTGGTCGATCTGCCGACGATCCGGGCCCATCAACTGGCTATGGCCACGATGCAGCAGCAGACGCTGGTGATCGTGCGGCTGCGCTGCAGCGATGGCGTGGAGGGTATTGGCGAGGCCACCACGATTGGCGGCCTGGCGTATGGCGACGAAAGCCCCGAGGGCATCAAGCTGGCGATCGATACCTACCTGGCGCCAGCGCTGGTGGGGCAGGACGCCTCGAACGTGCACGGCGCGATGGCGCGGCTGAACAAGGTGGCGCGTGGTAACCGCTTTGCCAAGTCGGGGCTGGAATCGGCCCTGCTCGATGCGCAGGGCAAGCGCCTGGGCGTGCCGCTGTCCACGCTGCTGGGCGGCGCGGTACGTGACACGCTGCCGGTGCTCTGGACGCTGGCCAGCGGCGATACCGGCCGCGATATCGAGGAAGCCGAGCGCTACCTGACGGAACGCCGCCACAACACGTTCAAGCTCAAGATCGGCCGCCGCAGCGTGCGTGATGACGTGGCGCATGTCTCGGCCATCAAGCGTGCGCTGGGGGACCGGGCGCGCGTGACCGTCGACGTCAACCAGGCATGGAACGAGGCGGAAGCCGCCACGGGCATTGCCATGCTGGAAGCCGCGGGCATCGACCTGATCGAGCAGCCCACCCCGCGCGAGCATCGCACCGCGCTGGCCCGACTGGCCGCGCGCTTCGTGGTGCCGATCATGGCCGACGAGGCCGTGACCGGCCCCGAGGACGCGATGGAACTGGCGCGCCTGGGCGCGGCCGATGTGTTTGCGCTCAAGATCGCCAAGTCGGGCGGCATCTTCGGCATGCTGCGCACGGCAGCCGTGGGCGACGCGGCCGGCATTGCACTGTATGGCGGCACGATGCTCGAAGGCGCCGTGGGCACCATCGCGGCGGCGCACGGCTTCTGCACGCTGCCGCAACTGGCGTGGGGCACGGAACTGTTCGGCCCGCTGCTGGTGAAGGATGACATCGTCACCGAGCGCCCCGTGTTCAAGGACTTCGCGCTGCATCTGCCGCAGGGTCCGGGGCTGGGCCTGGACCTCGACGAGGACAAGCTCAAGCACTATCGCCGCAAGGCGGCCTGACCCGATTTCGCAGACACACCGGAGAGATATCCCATGCTGTTCCTCGTCAGGATGGACGTGCAGATTCCGCACGACCTGCCGGCCGACAAGGCCGAAGAGATCAAGGCGCGCGAGAAGGCGTATTCGCAGGACCTGCAGCGCCAGGGCAAGTGGCAGGCGCTGTATCGCGTGGTGGGCGAATACGCCAACTACAGCGTGTTCGACGTGGAAACCAACGACGAACTGCACACGATGCTGTCCAGCCTGCCGCTGTTCCCGTACATGAAGATCCAGGTCACGCCGCTGGCTCGGCACCCGTCGTCGATCCGCTGATCGGCCGCATGAGAAGACGTATTACAAGAAGGAACGGAGACAAATGAAGTCCTTGCTGCAACGGTCGGCGCGCATGCCGGCTGCCATCGCCTTTTCCGCATCCATGCTGTTCGCCGCGTCCGCGCCAGCACATGCGGCCTATCCCGACCATCCGATCCGCTGGGTGGTGCCATTCCCCGCCGGCGGCGCGATGGACAATATCGCGCGCACGCTTGGCGAAGACATGTCGAAGACGCTCGGCCAGGCCATCGTCGTGGAGAACCGCCCCGGTGCCGGCGGCAATATCGGCGCCGAAATGGTGGCCCGTTCGCCGGCCGACGGCTATACGCTGATCATCGTGGCCAATGGCATGGCCGTGAACCCGGCGCTGTACGGCAAGCTCGGCTACGACCCGGTCAAGGACTTCGCGCCGGTGTCGTTGCTGGCCGTGGTGCCCAACGTATTGGTGGCCAACAAGGCGAAGACGCCGGCCAAGACCGTGGCGGAGGTGATCGCCAGCGCCAAGGCCAAGCCCGGCAAGTACACCTATGCATCGGCCGGCAACGGCACGTCGATCCATCTGGCCGGCGAACTGTTCACGTCGATGGCGAAGGTGGACCTGCTGCACATCCCGTACAAAGGATCGGGCCCGGCGATGACCGACCTGCTGGGCGGCCAGGTGGACTACATGTTCGACAGCATCACGTCGGCCAAGCCCCATATCGACAGCGGCAAGCTGACGCCGATTGCGGTAACCACCAGCAAGCGTTCGTCCGCGTTGCCCAACGTGCCGACCGTGGCCGAGGCGGGCGTGCCCGGCTATGAACTGTCGCCGTGGTTTGCCGCGTTCGTGCCCGCCAAGACGCCGCCGGCAATCATCGACACGCTGAACAAGGCCATGATCGAAGCGCTGAAGAAGCCGTCCGTGCAGCAGCGGCTGGCAGGTATCGGCGCGGAACCGATCGGCAGCACGCCGGCCCAGTTGAAGGACCATCTGGCGCGCGAAACGGTCAAATGGGGCGCGCTGATCCGCGAGCGGGGCATCCATGCCGATTGAACCGACCCGACAGCTGCACTATGTGATTGAAGGCGACGCCGGCAAGCCCTGGCTCGTCATGTCGAACTCGCTCGGGACCACGCTGGAAATGTGGGACCCGCAGATGGCCGCGCTGACACGCCACTACCGCGTATTGCGCTACGACACGCGCGGCCATGGCCGGTCGGCACTGCCGGCCGCGTCGTTCGGCATGGCGGATCTGGCCGCCGATGTCGTCGCCATCATGGACTATGCCGATATCGCGCAGGCGCACTTCTGTGGCCTGTCGATGGGTGGGATGACGGGGATGGTTCTGGCGCGGCACCACGCGGCCCGCTTCGGGCGCTTCGTGCTGGCCAACACGGCGGCGCTGATCGGCCCAGAGTCGGTCTGGAACACGCGCATCGCCACGGTGGAGCGCGACGGCATGAACGCCATCGTCGACGGCGTGCTGGCGCGCTGGTTTACCGATCACTACCTGGTGACGCGCCGCGATGAGATGGCGCCGGTGCGGCGGATGCTGGAGACCGCCAGTGCCAAGGGTTACACCGCCAATTGCGCGGCGGTACGCGATGCGGACCTGCGCGACCTGCTGCCGCGCATCGAGGCGCCTGTGCTGGTGATCGCCGGCGAGCACGACCTGGCGACCACCTCCGCCCAAGGCCGCGAAGTTGCCGACGGGATTCCCGGCGCCCGCTATCAAGCCCTGCCAGCCGCGCACCTGTCCAACTGGGAACTGCCCGAAGCCTTCGGCAACGCCGTCATCGGCTTCTTGTCCCACAAGTAATCCCCCCCGGTGGTTTGCGCCCCTCTCCCGCAAGCGGGAGAGGGGCGGGGGTGAGGGCAAGCGCATCAAACCACAACCACGCCCTTTAGCAACGCCCCCAGCCTACGGCACCACCGTCAAGAACAAATACGCCGCAAAAATCACCATATGCACCACGCCCTGGAGGATAGTGGTGCGCCCCATCCCAAGCGTCAGCGACGCGACGATCATCGTCAGGAACAGCAGCACCATTTCCTTGGCGCTCAGCCCAAGCTCCAGCGGTTGTCCGATGGTGATGAACACCACGGCCACCGTGGGAATGGTCAGGCCGATACTGGCCAGCGCCGACCCCAGTGCCAGGTTCAGGCTGGTCTGGATGCGATCGGATCGCGCCGCGCGCAGGGCGGCCAGGGCTTCGGGTAGCAACACCAGCGCCGCAATCACCACGCCCACTACGGCGGCCGGCAGGCCCGCATCGGCCACGGCTTTTTCCACCGACGGCGACAGCAGCTTGGCCAGCGCCACCACGGCCACCAGGCAGACCACCAGCAGCACGCCACTGGCCGTGGCTACGCTTCCCGGGGGCGGCGGCGCATGCACGCTCTCGTCGCGGCTGCCTTCCACCAGGAAGTAGTCGCGGTGCCGCACCGTCTGCACGAACACGAAGCAGCCATAGAGCAGCAGCGACATCACGCCAGAGAACGCCAGTTGCGCGGACGACAGCACGGGGCCCGGCACGGTGCTGGTGAAGTTTGGCAGCACCATCGTCAGCCCCAGTAGCGTGACCAGGATGGCCATGGCGGCATTGGCGCCCGGCGCCTGGAACGCCTGCTCTCGGTGGTGCAGGGCGCCCACGAACAGGCAGATCCCCACGATGCCGTTGCAGATGATCATCACGGCCGCGAACACGGTGTCGCGCGCCAGGCCGGCTTTTTCAGGGCCGGACGACAGCATCACCGACACGATCAGCGCCACCTCGATCACCGTCACTGCGATGGCCAGCACCAGCGTGCCGAACGGCTCGCCCACCTTGTGGGCGACCACCTCGGCATGATGCACGGCGGCAAACACCGCACCGGCCAGCGCGATGGCCATCAGGGCAATGAGCCAGGCTTGACCCGTCACGAAAACGCCCAGGCCGAAGGCGGCCCAGGCAGCCAGCGGAGACCAGATGGTCCAGGCCGGCAGCTTGTTGGAAGTTGCCATGTTTGTTCCCTTTGTTCTTGTGGCTCACAGGCGCGAGCGTGCACTCCGCGTGGCGCGGGCGCAAGAGGGTCAGGCAACGGAGGTGCGCCGCAGTTCCCGGCGGCTTGCCATTCAGTCGCGCGTGGCGTCGCTGTCTGGCCGCTTGGCGCCCGGCTGTCGGGGGTCCGGAGGCGACGGTTCGGTGTCCCGCAGGGCGGGGTGATTTCGGTAGATCCAGCGCGCGGCGACGATGATGACTATCAGAAACGCGACGACGTACCCGACAAAAGAGACTGCATTCATTGTTCTGACCCGGTTGTTTCCGGCTCTTTGTCCGGTGGCCGGTCAGTATGGGTGCGGGGGCTTAAGGCGCACACCCTCTCTAGGTGGGGCGTGCATCACCCTATTCATACCGCCATCGACTGAAGGGGCAATGTTGATGTCACGGCATTTTGAGTGATCAACATGCGTCACTTTTGGCACTCATGTCGTGCTTCGGCAACACATTGTCGTAATAAGCAGACATGGGACGTAACTTTTGCACGCCGGGGTATAAATGCAAACTGTTATCACTTACATTCATGGCCTTTCGTAAGTTTCTAGTTACAAGAGGAAGACCATGAGTACGAGCCGTCGCGGGTTGTCATCTGCGAATCCCCACTTCGCGCTGTGTGCCACTGCGGTGGCTGTCTCGATGCTGTGCCTGACGCCCTTGTCGGCAGCGGCGCAGGACGTGCCGGGGCCGGTGCAGGGCGGCGAGACGGAAAAGATGCTCGAGACGGTGCAGGTAACCGGCAATTGGCTCGGTACGGGCCTGCAGAACAGCGTGAAGTCCTTCCCGGGCGCACGTACCGTGGTCAACGAGAAGCAGATCGAACAGAGCGGCGCGCAGAGCATTGGCGACGTCATGCGCCGCATTCCCGGCGTGCAGGCGACCGACAACTCCGGCACCGCCGGCAGCGCAGTCTCGCTCAACATCGGCGTGCGGGGCCTGACCGGCCGCTACACGCCGCGTTCCACGGTGCTGCTGGACGGCATTCCGATGGCGGTGGCGCCTTACGGCCAGCCGCAACTGTCGTTCGCACCGGTGAGCCTGGGCAATATCGAAACGATCGACGTGGTGCGCAGCGGCGGCGCCGTGCGCTACGGCCCGCAGAACGTGGGCGGCATCATCAACTTCACCACCAAGCCGATTCCGGGCGTGTTCAGCGGCGAGGCTTCGGTCCGCGAGAACATCTACACCGAGGGCGGTGGCAACAACACCCAGTACAACGCGTTCGTGGGCACCACGCTGGATAGCGGCCTGGGCATCGCGCTGCTGTATTCGGGCATGACCGGCCGCGAATGGCGCAAGGGCAGCGACGACAACGTCAACGACCTGGCCGTGAAGTTTGCCTACGACATCACGCCGACCTCGCAGGTGTACGGCAAGGTGTCGTACTACGACGTCAAGTCGAAGACGCCGGGCGGCCTGAGCGTGGCGCAGTACAACGCCGATCCGTTCCAGAACACGCGCCCCAACGACTACTGGAGCGGCAACCGCTACGGCTTCGACCTGGGCTACGTGAACACGATTTCCGCGAACCAGGAATTCGAGATCCGCACGTTCTTCAACGAGAGCTATCGCCAGAGCACGCTGCAGCAGAGCGCCACCGTGATCGCGCACCAGCCGCGCAACTACACCACGTTCGGTATCGAGCCGCGCTACACGCAGCGCTTTGGCGTCGGCCCGACCACGCATGACGTGACCGTGGGCTACCGCTACATCCGCGAGCGCGGCGACGACAACACCTTCAACACGAACCGCGTGACCGGCGTGAACGGCCCGACCACCACGTTCGACAACGCCACCGATGCGCACGCCGTCTACATCGACGACCGCATCGCATACGGCAACTGGCGCATCGTGCCGGGCGTGCGTTTCGAGCATATCGACACCACGCGCCAGCAGCGCAACACCACCACGCAGTGGGACAGCCTGAACAACAAGGCGCTGCCGTCGATCAACGTCTCGTACCTGATGAGCAGCGCGTGGACGGTGTTTGCCGACTACAGCACGTCGTTCGGCCCGGTGCAGAACACGCAACTCAACTCGCAGTCGCCGAGCAACCCGCTGCAGCCTGAAGTGGCCAAGACGTTCGAAGTGGGTACGCGCTGGACCGACAACTACATCAAGGGCGAGCTGACCGCGTTCAAGATCAAGTTCGACAACCAGATCCTGCAGGTGCCGGGCCTGTTCCCGGCCACGTTCCAGAACATCGGCGCGACCGACCACGACGGCGTGGAAGCGGCCATCGACTACACGTTCGACCGCAGCAGCATGCTGGGTGGCCTGAACCTGTACGCCAACTACACGTACACGCGCGCCATCCAGAAGTCGGGCATCACGTCGGGCAACGACGTGCCGTTCTACTCGCGCAACACCGACACCATCGGCGCGCGCTACGACTGGCGTAGCTGGACGTTCAACGTCTCGACCACGCACCAGAGCAAGCAGTACGCCGACCTGGCCAACACGGTGCAGGAATCGGCTGACGGCAGCAACGGCCTGATCCCGGGCTTCCGCACCTGGAACATCCAGGCCATGTTCAAGCTGCCGCAACGCAAGAACACCGACATCACGATCGGCATCAACAACCTGTTCGACAAGCGTTACTACACGCGTACCACCGACAGCAACGCCGGCCGCCTGGTCGGCGCGCCGCGCATGGTGTACGTGCAGGCCCGCGCAGCGTTCTAAGCGTCGTCGCGGTTCCGCCGTTCGACCCGGTCGGACGGCGGCAGCCCGCTTGTCGCCCCGTGCGGCGGCAGTGGGCCTCCCTTCATCACCAGCCGATCCGCCGGCATCTGGCGTGGCATCGTCCTGGTCACCTTCGGGGTCGTGGTACACCTGCCACGCATCCCAATCCCCCTCGGCAAGATCCCCGCACCGCGCTTTTCGACGGTGGCATACGCCCTTCCAGGAACGTTCAAGATAGCGAAACAGTTATCGCAGGCGCAGAGTCGGACTTGCTAGTGTCAATGGCACCGACAACCTGATGGCCCTGGCGCCTCCGCCCATGACGACAAGTCCTGCGTTCGACACTCTCCAGTACAACGTGGCGGATGGAATCGCCACCATCACGCTGCATCGCCCTGACAAGATGAACGCCTTCAATTTCCAGATGGCGGACGAGTTGATCGCGGCGTTCGACGCGACCGATGCAGACGATGCGGTGCGCGCAGTCATCGTGACCGGCGCCGGCAAGGCCTTCTGTGCAGGCGCCGACCTCTCGACACGCGGTGCGACGTTTGACTACGAGAAGCGCTACGGCACCGAGGCCGGAACCGTGCGGCGCGACAACGGCGGCCGCGTCACCACCCGAATCTTCCGCAGCCTGAAGCCGGTCATCGGCGCCATCAACGGCGCAGCCGTGGGCGTGGGCGTGACGATGCAACTGCCGATGGATATCCGCATGGCGTCGACCTCGGCGAAGTTCGGCCTGGTCTTCGCGCGCCGGGGCATTACGCCCGAGGCGGCGTCGTCATGGTTCCTGCCTCGCGTGGTGGGCATCTCCACCGCGCTCGAATGGTGTTTGTCGGGGCGCGTGTTTTCCGCTGAAGAGGCGCTGGAGCGCGGCCTGGTGCGATCACTGCATGCGCCAGACGAACTGCTGCCGGCCGCGCAAGCCCTGGCGCGGGAAATTGCCGACAACGCGGCGCCGGTATCGGTTGCGATGGCGCGTCAGATGATCTGGCGAATGGCCGGCGCTGCCCATCCGATGGACGCGCACAAGATCGACAGCCGGGCACTGCAATCGCGCGGCCGCTCGGACGATGCGAAGGAGGGCATCGCGAGCTTTCTGGACAAGCGACCAGCCGCGTTCGTCGACCGCGTATCGACGGATATGCCGGACTTCTTCGACTGGCACGGGGAGCCGCCCTTCGAATAAGCGCTTCCGCCCGAAACCACGGCAATTACCTCAGACACAAGTCAACAAGACAAGACAGGAGGCAGAGGATGAACGGCAATCGTAGGCATGGATTGGGCGTCATGGTGGCGCTGACACTGGCATCGACGGTTTCGTCGCTGGCCTGGGCACAGGAACCGGCGGCCTGGCCAAACCGGCCGGTGCGACTGGTGGTGGCCAGCGCGGCGGCAGGCGGCACCGATGCGCTGGCACGGGTGCTTGCCGAACAGCTTGGCACCGCATTTGGCAAGCCATTCGTGGTCGAGAACAAGCCGGGTGCCAATGGCTTGATTGCCAGCGAAAACGTCGCCGCCGCCGCGCCCGACGGCTACACGCTCTTGCTTACCTATGCCGGCGCCATGGTCGTCAATCCGTCCTTGTACACGCGCGCCCCGGACCCGCTGAAGCGCTTTGAAGCCATCGCCCAGATTGGCAGCTTCGGCAACCTGCTGGTCGCTTCGCCCAAGGTGCCGGTGCATAACCTCAAGGAGTTGGTGGCCTATGCGAAGCAGCGGCCGGGTGAGATGAGCTATGGGTCGTGGGGCATGGGTTCGGGCGGCCATCTCACCATGGAGACCTTTCTGAAGAAGGCGAACATCAGCATGACCCATGCGCCCTACAAGGGCACAGCCGCCGTGGCAACCGACGTGCAAGCCGGCACGTTGCCGGTGGGGTGGGTCGATGTCAGCTCGCAGATCGGACTGGTCAAGGCCGGTCGGCTGGTTCCGCTTGCGGTCAGCGGCACCAGCCGGCTGCCGCAGTTTCCCGATGTGCCGACCATGGGCGAGCAGGGCTACCCGTTTCCGACCACCAGCTGGTATGGCTTGTTCGCGCCCGCCGGCACGCCCAAGGCATTGGTGGACCGGCTTAACCAGGAGGTGCTGCGGGCTATCGCCACCCCCGCCTTTCGTGATCGTCTGACGGCGTTGAATGTGCCGGTGTCGCCGTCACTGACGCCAGCACAGTTCCGCAAGGTGGTCGCGGACGACACGGTGGCATGGCATCACATCGCCGAGACAGCCGGCGTGAAGCCGGAGTAAGTACAAAAAGGGACGCGAACAACGATGCAAACTTTGGAAACTGGTGGTCAGGAGCCTGCCGCGCTGGCGGGTCTGCGCGTGATCGACTTTGGCCAGTTCATTGCGGCGCCATCCGCCGGGCAAATCCTGGCCGACCTTGGGGCGGACGTGATCAAGGTAGAGCCGCCGGGTGGCGATGCAAGCCGCCGCTCCGGTTGGCAGTTGGATGAGTGCGGACCGATGTTCTCGGCCTACAACCGTGGAAAGCGCTCTATCGTGCTCGATCTGCGTGATGCCGAGGATCGTGGCGTAGCACTGGCGCTCGTGCAAGGCGCGGATGTTCTGCTGCAGAACGCACGCCCAGGCGTGATGGAAAAGTACGGGCTCGGCGCCAGCCAGTTGCGTGAGCAGTTTCCCAAACTGATCTACGCATCGGTGAACGGCTTCGGGCACAGCGGCCCGGCAGCTTCCCGGCCCGGACTCGATATCGCGGCGCAGGCGGAAAGCGGCATGATGAGCATGAATGGCGACGCGCACGCAGATCCCACGCGGGTCGGCTTCACGATCGTCGACGTCCTGGCCGGCCGAACCTTGGCGACCGGCGTGCTGGCTGCATTGGTGCGGCGTAGCGTGAGCGGGCAGGGCGCACATGTCATGGTGTCGCTGATCGACGTGGCATCCGACGCCCTGAGCCAGCAGTGGGCCGAACACCAGCTCTACGACACCCTGCCGTCGCGGTGTGGCAACGGGCAACCGGCACTGGCGCCAGCGGCCGACGTGATTGGTACCGAGGAAGGCAAGATCGTGCTGTCGGCCTATCTGCAGGAGCACTTCGCGCGGTTGTGCCAGTGCATCGGAAAGCCGGAGCTTGCCCAGGACCCGCGCTTCCGCGACAACGCCGCGCGTGTGGCGAACCGGACGGCTTTGCGGCAGGTGCTGGCCGACGCGCTGTCGACGATGAGTGCCGAGCAGGCGTGTGTCTTGCTGAATGAGGCTGGCGTCGTCAGCGGCGTCGTGCGCGATCTGGGCGAAGCGATGCGCCATGCCGAAGCCCACACGCCGGAGCGACTGGTCAGCGTATCCAGCCCGGGAAATCGGATGCTGCGCATGCCGGCGCTGCCCGTGACGATCGGGCAGGCGTTGCGCGCCGACGCAACGCTACCTGACCTGGACCAGCACGGCGCTGCGATTCGCGCCGAGGTGTCACGATGAGTGAATACGCCCAACGCCAGGGCTGCCGGCGTTGGGCGTTGGGAGCGGATTGGCTCCCGATTCCTGTCGTTACCGACGCTCAGAACTTGTAGCTCACCGTACCCAGCACGCTGCGACGGCTGCCGAAGTAGCAGCCGGTGGCGGAAATGCACGTGCTGACGTATCGGCGGTCGAACAGGTTCGTGGCGTTGATGGCTACCTTTACCCCGCGAAGCTGCAGCGGCGACTTGCCGAGGTCGTAGCTGAGCGCGGCATCGAAGACCGTGGCGGCCGGGATGCGGTAGACGTTCGCTGCGTCGCCGTAGGATCGGCCGATGTAGCGCACGCCGGCGCCCAGCCCGAATCCTTGCAGCGCGGTATCAAAGAACTGGTAGTACATCCACAGCGACGCCTGGTGTTGCGGCACGAAGGGCAGGGCGTTGCCTCGCGTCGTGGCGCCGCGCGCATTGGCATTGGCCTTGAGCACCTCGGTGTCGGTGTAGGCGTACGACGCCACCACGTCCAGTCCGCGCGTCAGGCTTGCCTTGCCTTCCAGTTCCACGCCGCGCACGCGCGCTTCACCGCTCTGCGTATTGAAGTTCGTGTTCAGCGGATCGGGCGTCAGGACGCTGGTTTGCCGAAGGTCGAAGGCCGACAGCGTGACAAACACGTTCACGCCTTTGGGCTGATACTTGACGCCGACTTCGGTCTGGCGGCCTTTTGTGGGATCGAACGGCGTACCGGTGCGCCCCGTGCCTGCCTGCGGCTGGAACGACGTGGCAAAGCTGGCGTACGGTGCGATGCCGCTATCGAACTGGTACACCAGGCCGGCGCGGCCGGTGAAGGCGTTGTCGCTCTGTCGCGTGCTGACCGTCCGGCCCGTTTGCGCGGTGAACGTGTCGGTATTGCTGCCTGCCCAGTCGTAGCGGCCGCTCAGCAGCAGCGTCCAGCGATCGATGGAGAGGCTGTCCTGAATGTAGCCGCCCACCTGGCGCCGGCTCTGATCGACGCGGGTACCCAGCGGCGGACGGGTCACCGGTGCACCGTAGACCGGGTTGAAGACATCGAGCGCGCGCACGGCCACGAGCTGCGATTCCTCGTAGCGCGCACCCTCATACTGGAAATCCGCGCCCAGCAGCAGGGTGTGTTGCACCGGCCCGGTCCGGAAGCTCGCTTCGGCCTGGTTGTCGATCGAGAACACGCCGCTGCGTTCGGGGAACGCCCACCCGTAGCGGTTCTCGGTGCGCAGGTCGGCATTCATGGACAGGCCCTGCACGCGCTGCGAATCGGTATCGATATAGCTGTAGCGGGCGTTCTGCCGGAACTTCCAGGTCTCGTTGGCGCGATGCTCGAACTTGTAGCCGAACATCATCTGTTCACTTTCGTACTTGTCGTAGCCGGGTTCGCCAATGAAGCGGCTGGTCGGAATGCTGCCGTTGGGATTCGGGAGCAGGGTGCCGGCGGCCGGCAGGGCAGGCGGCGCGCCGCCGCCATCGGAGCGGATCTTCTGATACTGGGCCATCAACGTCAGCGACGTATCGGCGCTGGGCCGCCACGTGAGGCTCGGCGCCACCATCAGCCGTCGTTCGTTCAGGTAGTCGATTTCGGTATTGGTGTCGCGTGCCAGCCCTACCACGCGATACAGGAACTTGCCGTCCTCGTCGATGGGGCCGGTCAGGTCGAAGGCACCTTGCATGCGGTCGTGGCTGCCGGTCTGCAGCACCACTTCGCGCGACGTCTGCGCCTGCGGCAGCTTGCTGACCATGTTGAGCAGGCCGCCCGGCGCACTCTGGCCGTACAGGACCGAGGCCGGCCCCTTCAGCACTTCCACGCTTTCAAGCGCATAGGGATCGATGCGGGGCTGCGAGTAGCCGCGCGCGCCGTAGGGCAGCCGCAGGCCGTCCAGATAACGCAGCGGCACAAAGCCTCGCACGGCGAGCCAGTCATAGCGTACGTCGGTGTCGCCATACTGGTTGATTACGCCGGGCGTGTACTGCAGCGCCTGCATGACGCTCTGCACGCCTTGCTCGTCCATCTGTTCGCGCGTGACCACGTTGATGGTCTGCGGCGTGTCGATCAGCGGTGTGCTCGTCTTGGCGCCGCCCGCGCGCAGCGGCACCACGCCATCGGCAGTGGCGGTGGCTCGTGCATCCATGCTGACGGTGACCAGCGGCAGCGTGGTGGCGCTGGAATCGACCGGCGCCTGGACGATGGAGTAGGTACGCGGCCCCTTTTCGACGACGCGGAGACCGGAGCCGGCGAGCATGCGGGCCAGTGCGTCTTCGGGCGTCAGCGTGCCGCGCACGGCCGGCGCGCGAATGCCTTCGGCGAGTGCCGTGGCAAACAGGATCTGGGTGTCGGACTGGCGTGCCAGCGCGGCCAGGGCCTGGCCCAGCGGCTGCGCGGGAATGTCGATGGGACGGGCGACGCTCTGGGCAATGGCGCCAGCGGCAAGCATGGCGGTGAGCAGGGGAACCAGCGCAATGCGCGACCGCGTCGCAACCCGGGAAGCCGGTGCGCTGGACTGTGAACGAACGGTGAAAATCACGAAAACTCCTCAGGGCAGGCCGATCGATTCGGCCTGTACATGGGAGTTGCCGTCCGGCGCCGCGTGCTTGTACACCTTCGGCGAAAAAAATTTTTAGCGGGCTAGCGGCTGGACAGATGCACCGTGCCGTTGGCCTCGCGGCGAACCGTCACAGGCAGGATGCCAGGCAGGAGTTGCAGGATGGCGGCCACCTGACCGCGATCGAATTCGCCGGACAGGCGCAACTGCGCGATGCGCGCATCGTCCAGGACGATGGGGATGCCCGACAGGGCCTGCATCTCTGCCACGGCGTCGGCGAGGGGCACGCCATCGAACGAGAACCTGTCGCGCTGCCAGGCCAGTGCCTGTGCGGGGTCGACGGTGGTGGCGCGGGGTAGCTGGCCATCCGGGCCGATGTCGATACGCTGGCTGGCCTGCAGTCGCCGGACTTCACCGGCAGCTTCTACCTCCACCGCGCCCTCGATCACAGTCACCCGCGTGCGTTGCGGCAACCGCTGGACGTCGAACACCGTGCCGATGTCACGTACCTTGGTTGATCCCGCCGTGACGATGAATGTGCGCAGGCCGTGGGCGACGGTAAATAGCGCTTCGCCATCTTCCAGCGCCAGTTCGCGCGAGCGCAGGCGCCAACGAATGGTCAGGTGCGTGCCTTTGTCCAGGGTGGCTTCACTGCCGTCCGCCAGTTGCACGGTGCGCGGGGCATTTGCATCGGCGCTCAGGTGTTCGGTGCGATAAGCCGGGTCGCCCAGCCAGATGCCGCCAGCGAGCACCAGCAGCGCGGCAGCCGCGCCGGCGCGTACGCGGGACTGGCGGCGTCGGCGTGCAGCGGCTGTGGCGGTGATGGCTTCCACGGACGGAAAACGCTCTCGCAATTCGGCCTGGTAGGGCGCGAGCGGGTCGTCGTGTGGCGATGGCGAATCGGGCATTGGCACGGGGTGCGATGGATGGCTCATGGCGAGGGGGAGGGCGGCACGGAGGGGATGGAGGGCGATGGTGTCGCCGTCCCGATCCCGTCGAACGCAGGCGCCAGCAGTGCCATGGCGCGCGCCATATGCCGGGCTACCATGCCCCGCGACATGCCCAATCTTAGCGCGACTTCCTGCTGCGGCATTTCGTGCAGACGGTGCAGGATAAACACCTCCTGACAGCGCTTTGGCAACGCGGCAATGCAGCGCTCCAGGTGATCGACGATCTGCCGATGGGCGATGGCGTCGGCCACATCCGGCGATTGCGCGTCTGTCACTGCGCCGTCGGCCTGCCACGCATCGGCATGCGCCTGTCGCGTGCGCTGGGCACGGTAGCAGTCGATGGCGCGATGCGTGGTGACGTGCCGCAGAAACGCCAGCGGCTGCGCAACCTCGCCGACCGGCGGACGCTCCAGCAATTGCACGCATACGTCCTGCAACACGTCGCGAGCGAAGTGGCGGTCGCCGAACCGACGGCGTACATGATCGACCAGTTCGTCGTAGTGACGCAGGAGCGCTGCAAAAAGCGGAGGGTGGGCGGGATCGCGCAACACGGCCGGGATGTGGGACTACGAGGGCGTCAGGGCAAGGCGAGAAAGGCCGATATGAAAAGCGAGCGAATTATAAATGATAGCCATTCGCATTCGCAAATAAGCGGGTCAGACCGTCGTTTTTTTGCATGCCAATGCCAGGACATGCGACCCGCACAGGCTCACCACATGCACAAGAATGGTGATATATTACATACCACCAAATCGTGCCCGTCTCCGCCATGTTCGATCCCTCTCTGCTAGGCCGGATGTCTTTCACGCATGCCGAGCCATCACAGGACCCCTTGCCCCCGGGGCGCCACCGGCTTGGACTTGCCGATGAGCGCGATGCCGTGCTGTACGTACCGCCGGGGCTGGGTCCGGGGCCCGTGCCACTGATGGTCATGTTTCACGGTGCCGGCGGTTTTCCAGAAAAGGTGCTGCCCTTCATCGAGCCGCATGCAGACGCGCATGGTTTCCTTGTACTGGCGCCGCATTCGACCTATCCCACCTGGGACATAGTCATCGGCGGCAACGGGCCCGACCTGGAGGCGCTGCAGAGGGCACTGGTGGCCGTCACGTCACGCTACCGGATTCGCCAGGATCAACTGGCGTTTGCCGGCTTTTCGGATGGCGCGAGCTACGCGCTGTCGATCGGCATCACCAACGGTGACATTGCCAGCCACGTCATCGCGTTCTCCGGCGGGTTCATGTCCGTCTTCACACAGGAAGGCGCGCCAAGGGTCTTCATCGCGCATGGGCTGGTTGACGAGCAGTTGCCCATACAGACAAGCGGCCGCACCAATGCCGCCAAGCTGACGGCAGCCGGTTACGACGTCGAGTATGTCGAATTCAATGGCACGCACGTGATCCAGCCGCCGATCGTGACCGAGGCCATCCGCTTCTTTCTGGCATAGCGCTCCGTCGTGAGCCCTGGGATTTGCCGTTTGCCCCTAACGGAGTGCAACCCATGAACATCGAGATTCCGCAGTCACTGATCCACCCGCTGCTTGCCATGGTCGAGGCCGAATCCCCGCTGGCACGGCAGCTCAAGGAGCACGGCATCTGTCACGGCCGAATGTCAGTGTCGGCGCGACTGTTTGACGCGCAATCGCTGAATATGCTCTACACGCTGAGCAAGGCGCAGAACGAGCGTGAGCTGACCTTCCAGATGCTGGCACTGGATAACGTCTACAACGCGCCGCAGGCGCGCACCATTCCCGGCCTGGAGCCGCTGGTGGCGGGACTGATTGCCTATCTGTCGCGCGATGTCATCGACGGCTGGCTGTATCAGCGCGGCCGCGACGGCGTGCTGTTGCCGTGGCTGGTCCATCGCATTCGACACGTGGAGCCCGAACAGGGCATGGCCTACGTGGCCATCGACATGCTGGCGAATACCATGCTGTCCGCCAACTCGGAGCTGACCGATCCCGCACGGCGTCGTGCGGGCATGACGACGTCGATCATCGTCACGCGAGACGAGATCGTTGACCGGACGATTCCGCAGCTCCTGGCCGATTTCGGATTCTTCAAGGAATGCGCGGAATTCCGCCAGGAATACGAGCGGCACGCGCAACTCTTCTTGCGCTACCAGCGCAGCTTCGGTTCCCAGTACATTGCGACGGGGTCTGCCTTCACCGTGGAAGGCAAGGGCGCCGTCGCGCTGGCGCGCCTTGGAGACGGCGTGGCGGCTCGCTGCATCAATGACGAGGAACGGCTCGAACGCCGCTTCGAAGTGACCTGCGACGCCGAGTTCTGGCGCAAGGCCGGCGTTGCCACCGCCTTTGAAAAGATGCCGCTACACGGCTACGTGCATCTGTTCCATCTGGAATGGCACCGGAACATCTGGGTGCATGTGCAGCACCTGAGCGAATACCGGTACCGGCCCGAGCTGCGCGACAAGCTGGTGCTGCCAGACCACCATCGCGACCTGATCGACATCCTGACTTCGCACATGGACGTGCTGGTCCAGGATTTCGTGCCGGGCAAATCGGGCGGCACCACCATCCTCTGCCAGGGTGCGCCCGGCCTTGGCAAGACCTTGACCGCCGAGGTGTACGCGGAAGTCGTGCGCAGGCCGCTCTATCGCGTGCATTCCGGGCAGTTGGGTACGACCGCCGCATCGGTGGGCGCGAGCCTCATGGAGATATTGCGTCGGGCCATGCGCTGGAATGCCGTGCTGTTGCTGGACGAGGCCGATGTCTACATCCGCCGCCGCGACAACGACCTGGAGCACAACGCCATCGTCGCGGAGTTCCTGCGTACGCTGGAGTACTTCAGCGGCCTGCTATTCATGACCACCAACCGTACCGGTGATGTCGATGACGCCATCCTGTCGCGCTGTATTGCCACCATCCAGTATGAGACGCCGGACAAGACGGATGCGTCGCGCCTATGGCACCTGCAAGCCGAGCTGTGCGGCGCGACGCTGGACGAGGATCTGGTGGATGTGCTGACCGCAGCCTATCCGAAGGCGAGCGGACGCGACATCAAGGAGCTGATGAAGCTGGCCACCCGCTATGGCAAGGCGAAGCAGAAGGCGCTGTCGGAAGATGTGTTCAGGCTGTGTGCCCAGTTCCGCGCTATCGAGCCAAGAGGATGACGCGTCGGCATCGGGCATCGGGCATGGCGGCATCAGGTATGTCGATCTACTTCGGCCGCTGTTGCCAGCAGGTCCCGTACGCCCGGCCGATCCGTGGGCGAAGCGAGTCCGATGCCAACCGATAGTTGCTCGCCTTCGACCAGCTTCCTGTAGACGACGCCCGCCCGCCTCAATGTGGTGAACGATTGAGGCAGCAGCGCGATACCCCGCCCATTCGCGACCTCGCCTAGCAGGACATGTTGGTCCGCCGGCTCCCTCAGCTTTGACGGCGCGAACCCGTGCCGCGAAAAAACCGCCTCGCAGTGGTCATAGAACGCCGGCTGCCGCGCACGCTCGAACCAGAAGACCTTCTCACGCTGCAGGTCCGCGAGGCCAACGATCCTGCGCTTGGCAAGAGGGTGGGCTGAAGGCATCGCGACAATCATTGGCAGCCGGTCGAGCTCCTGTACGTCCAGCCCCTGCGCCTCCGTCGGCAACGCGATAAAGGCGGCGTCCAGCTTGCCCGCCCGGAGCTGACGGACGAGTCGTGGCGAGGTATCGGAGAACGTCGACACGACCGTGCCGGGGTGAGCGGCTTGCACCCGTTGAGCCAGACCACGAAACCAGGCCGGCTCCACGGCGCTTGTGACGCCAACCCTGAGCTTGGCCGGCACCCCTTCGGCCGCGAGCGCGAGTTCTGCCTCGCGCAGTATCTTCGCGACGCTGCGTGCGTAGGGGACAAGCTTCTCTCCCTCTGCGGTCAGCGTGACGCCTTTCGTGTTCCGGTCGAACAGCCGCGTACCCAATCGCTCCTCAAGCTCACGAATCGCCCGGCTTAGTGGCGGCTGGGAAAGGTGCAGCCGTTCCGCTGCCTGGCGGAAGCTCAGCGCGTCCGCAAGCGCAAGGAACAGGGAAAGGGATCGGGAATCGAGGCGTTCAGACATATCAAAAAGGTATCACGAGATTGGTCATTCCGCATGTTCGAAGCGTGCCATACAGTCGCCGTACCAACACTTCATGGAGAACAACAATGAGCGCCGAACGATACGAACGTGGTTTGCAGATGCTGGCAGCTGTCGATGGCGAGACGGGTGTCAACGTCGTCGAAACGCTGGCAAAGACGTTTCCGGCCTTCGCGCGGTATGTGGTCGAGTTCCCGTTTGGCGACATCTATGCCCGGGGCGGACTCGGCTTGCGGGAACGAGAACTGGCTACCGTGGCGGCGCTTTGCGCGCTGGGCAATGCAGCGCCGCAGCTTCGTGTGCATATCCACGCCGCATTGCATGTCGGCTGCAAGCCGGCGGAGATCGTGGAAGTGGTCATGCAAATGGCGGTCTATGCGGGATTCCCGGCAGCGTTGAACGGATTGTCCGCCGTACGAGAGGTATTCGCGGAGGCGGGCATTGCGTTGCCTGTGAACTAAGTCGCGAGCCACCATCAAAGCGAACCGGCCACCTCGGCGACCAGGGACCGCAGCCAGATATGCGCCGGGTCCTGCCGATAGCGCACGTGCCATGCCATGTGTAGCGGAAAGGTACCCAGGTCTACTGGCGCCGGCACTACCTTCAGGCGCGGGTCGAAGGCCAGGCGCCGGCAAATCAGTTGCGGGAGCGTGGCGCAATAGTCGGTGGCCGCGATGATCTCGGAGATGGTCGCGAAATGCGTGACCGACACCACCACGTCCCGCTTGAGTCCCTGACGGTCCAGCGCCTGGAACAGCCCGGCGCGCAGGCGGCCCGGGGGCAGCACGTTGACGTGCTTCAGTCGTTCGTACTGTGACTTCGTGATCCGGTTGCCGATCGTCGGATGATCGGTGCGCACGACGCAGGCCAGGCCGTCGTCCGCGATGTGTTGCACGACGAGGTTGTCGGGTGCATCGCTGAGCCGGCCCAGCACCATCGCGGTGGTGCCCGAGCTCACGCCAGTCTCGGCGAGGTCGGTGCCGAACGGCAGCATCCGAAGCTGAATGCCCGGCGCGAGTGCGCTCAGCCGGGCGACCAGCGCTGGCACCAACACGAATTCCACGTAGCTGTTCGGCGCGATCGTGAAGATCTGATCGGCGCGCGACGGGTCGAAGTCCTGCTGTCCGAGCACCACCATGTCCATCGCAGCCAACGCCTGGGTCAGTGCAGGGGCCAGTTGCTCGGCCTTCGCGGTGGGCCGCATGCCATAGCGCTCGCGGATGAACAGTGGGTCCTGCAGCACGATGCGCAGGCGCGACAGCGCGTTCGATAGTGCCGCTTGCGTCATGCCCAGGCGGTCAGCGGCGCGGGTCACGCTGCGTTCCTCCATCAGCGCCACGAAGATCGGCAGCAGGTTCATGTCGTATCGCATCTGAATATATATCGTCAGCAATAAAACTGAATTATAGGAAATAAATTGGATGAATCTCTGTCCGGCGCCCATCATTCGGTCACACCACCACCGAACACGAACGGAGAGCACCATGTCCCTCAAGAACCTCATCCCTGGCCGCCTGGGCTTTGGCACCGCACCGCTGGGCAACATGTTCCGCGCAATTCCCGAAGCCGAGGCGCAGGCAACCGTCGACGCCGCATGGCAGGACGGCATCCGCTTCTTCGATACCGCGCCGTTCTACGGTGCCGGTCTGGCGGAAGCGCGCCTGGGCGACGTGCTGGCCGGCCGCGACCGCGACAGCGTGGTGCTGGCCACCAAGGTTGGCCGCCTGGTCCTGGATGAGGTGGAGGACGTCACCGCCCGGGATCTGGGCGAGAAGGGCGACGTGTTCCGCCACGGCCGCGCCAACCGGATCGTCAACGACTATTCCGAGGCCGCGACGCTGCGCTCGATCGAGGACAGCCTGAAGCGACTGAAGACCGATCGGCTCGACATCGTGTGGGTACACGACGTTGCGCAGGACTTCTACGGTGACGAATGGCTCGGCGTGTTCGAGAGCGCGCGCAAGGGAGCCTTCAAGGTGCTGGACCGTCTGCGTGACGAAGGCGTGATCGGCGCCTGGGGACTTGGCGTGAACCGCGTCGAGCCCATCGAACTGCTGCTCGACCTGCAGGGCCCGCAGCCGGACGGCTTCCTGCTGGCCGGCCGCTACACGCTGCTGGACCATTCGCGGGCACTGCAACGGGTGATGCCGCAAGTGGCCGACCGCGGCCTGGGCATCGTGGTGGGCGGGCCCTACAGCTCGGGCGCACTGGTCGGTGGCCCCAACTTCGAGTACGCCCCGGCGACGCCAGCCATTCTTGAGCGGGTGCAGGCGATCAAGACGATCGCCGATCGCCACGACGTGACCATGAAGGCGGCGGGCCTGCAGTTCTCGCTGGCCCATCCGGCCGTGGCAGCCGTGATCCCGCGCGCCAGCCGGCCGGAACGCATCGCGGAAGACCGCGCTGCCCTGGAGGCGAAGGTGCCGGTCGACTTCTGGCGCGAAGTGCGCCAGGCCGGCCTGGTGCATCCGGACGCACCGCTGCCGAATGGCATCTGAACCCCGACCTGAACCACCACCCAGGAAAACCGTCATGCTCGACCAAGCCCACGCAACCCGGCCCGCCACTACGACATCGGACCGCACCGACGACGCCCGCCAGATCAACCGCAAGACGATGACGTTGCTGGCACTGGCGCTCGGCACCTTCTCGATCGGCACGTCCGAATTCGCCAGCATGGGCCTGCTCCAGCAGTTTGCCTCGGGCCTGGACCTGGAGCTGACCACTGCCACGCACGCCATCGAGGCTTACGCGCTGGGCGTGGTGCTCGGTGGTCCCGCCGTCACGATCCTGGCCGCCAAGCTGAACCGCAAGCACCTGTTGCTGGCGTTGATGGGGGTCTTCGTGCTGGGTAACGTGCTGTCGTCGATGGCGACCGGCCTGGTCAGCTTCACGCTGGCGCGCTTTCTGAGCGGCATTCCGCAAGGGGCCTACTTCGGCGCCGGCGCAGTGGTGGCGTCGTACATCGTCGGGCCGGGGCAGGGTGGGCGGGCCTTTGCGCTGGTGATGACGGGCTTGACCGTTGCCACCATCGTGGGATCGCCGCTGGCCACGCTGATGGGCCAGACCCTCGGCTGGCGCAATGCGTATCTGGCCGTGTCGGCACTGGGCCTGTTGTCGCTGGTGGCGCTCTTGGCCTGGGTACCCCGCTCCAGCGCGCTGGATGGCGGGCCGGTGCTGCAGGAGCTTCGCGCCCTGAACCGTCCCGCAGTCTGGTCGATGGTGGTTGTGGCCGCCCTAGGCGTGGCCAGCATCTTCGCGGTCTATACCTTCGTCGGCCCCCTCGTCACCGACGGCGCTCGGCTCGGCGAAGGCTGGATTCCGGTTGCGCTGGGCATTTTCGGTGTCGGCATGA
The DNA here is from genome assembly GCF_022179805.1 of Cupriavidus pauculus. Lineage (GTDB taxonomy): Bacteria > Pseudomonadota > Gammaproteobacteria > Burkholderiales > Burkholderiaceae > Cupriavidus > Cupriavidus pauculus_E. Next base: position 72,195 of record NZ_BPUO01000017.1, read on the forward strand.
CGGTGGGCAACGTCCTCGGCGGCTGGCTTGCAGATCGTCACCCCACGCGGGGTCTGGTCGCCGGCTTCGGCAGCGCGCTGGTCGCCATGGCGCTGCTGGCAATGGGCGGTCAGAACGCCGGTGTCCTCATGGCTGGCCTGTTCGTGGTAGGCGCAACGATGATGGTCGCAATCCCGACCATCCAGGTCCGGCTGACCCAGGCCGCTCCCGATGCGCCGACCCTGATGGGCGCCATGAACCTGGCTGCCCTCAACGTGGCAAACGCCATCGGCGCCTGGGCGGGCGGCCAGGCCATTACACACGGCAATGGACTGCTGTCAGCAGTGTGGGCAGGATTCTTCCTGACGCTGGCCGGTCTGGTGCTGTTCCTGCAGATCTCGCGCAAGCCTGCTGCGGTTGGTGGGGCGGGCAAGGTGTATCCGGTTTAGAGCGAGGGATGATCTGACTGTATTCAGGTTGTCGCGGAAATGAATGCTCGTGGCAGGGGGAGATTTGCTTTCCCTGTTGTGGCGCACGCAAATCATTATTGCGGTGCGGCATGCGCCAGGAGGGTGCCGGAGTGCAATTTCTCTTATAGGCACGCATGACTTGCTAATTGGACGGCGCACCTTGCGGCGTCGAAGATGGGTTCACGCAATCGTCATCGACGAGATGCGGCACATACCGATCCCCCTTTCGACTCCGTCCAATTGCCATGCAAGACACCCTCGATACCACCGCTTCGGCCAACCCGGCAGCAGGGGGCCCGCACGATGCACGTGCGCGGCTAGCATCTAGCACACGAGCGGCTTCGGCCGACGCAATCGACATTGCCCGCCGACTCGTGGCGGTTCCCAGCGCGTGCCCGCCTGGCGACACGCACGCCATGGCCGCTGCCATCGCGACCATTGCCGCAGACATACCCGGCGTGGACGTGGAGCGTTACGGCACCTTGCCGCACGTGATGAACCTTGTGCTGCGGCTCAAGGGTAACGGTCCGGGCCGTACGCTGGTCCTCAACGGCCATATGGATACGTTTCCGCTCGTCAATGCCGAGGCGTGGAGCGCAGACCCCGCGGGCGAGGTGCGCGGCGGCGATCTCTTCGGTCTGGGGGTGTCGGATATGAAGGGCGGCATCGCGGCCATTCTTGTTGCGATGCGACAGCTCGCCAACTGCCGGCACGCGTGGCGAGGCGAGGTGGTGGCCACGTTCGTGGGCGATGAGGAGACCATGGGCGTCGACGGCACGCAGTACCTCCTTGACCACGTGCCGCACGCACGCGGCGACGCGATGATCAGCGCGGACACCGGCTCGATGCGCGTGCTGCGCTTTGGCGAGAAGGGCATGGTCTGGCTGACGCTGCGTGCACGCGGCACGTCCGCGCACGCAGCGCATGTCCACAAGGGCGATAGCGCGATCGAGAAACTGCTTCGCGCGCTCGATGCAATGACGGGGCTGCGTGACATGCCAGTGGCGGCACCGCCGGCAGTGCTGGCCGCGATCCGTGAGGCGGGCGCCGTTTCCGAAGCGTTGTCCGGGACTGGCGAGAGCGATGTGCTGCGTCGGATCACGATGACCATCGGCACGATTCGCGGCGGTCGATTGCCCAATCTGGTCGCGGACGAAGCCGAGGCGACCGTGGACCTGCGGTTGCCCGTGGGGACAAGTGTGGCGGATGTCGAGCACGAGCTGGCGCAGATCCTGCAGCGTTGTCCTGGCGTCGAAGCCATCATCGACCGTCGCTACGAACCAAGCTGGACGTCGCCGGAGCATGCCGTGATCACGACATTGCAGCGCTGTTGCGAGGAGGTCTCGGGCGTTCCGTCGGTGGTGAACATGCGCGTTGGCGCTTCCGATGCGCGGCTGTACCGCCGCGCGGGCGTGCCGACCGTCGTTTGCGGGCTCACGCCGCGCAACATGGGCGCGCCCGACGAGCACGTGTCGATTGCCGAGTTGCGCGCGCTGGCGGAAGCCTTTGCGCTGGCCGGTTTCGATTTCCTGACCGCTTGATGGCGGCCCCGCCGAACACACCGGAGTCCGTCATGCCGCAAACACATGCACTCGATCAGGCTACCCGCAGCCGCTTTCGCCGCGTCATCGGTTCGGCGCTCGTCGGCAACATGCTGGAGTTCTACGACCTCTTCATCTACGGCTTTCTTGCCGTCTATATAGCCAGGGTGTTCTTTCCCACGGGCGATCCCTACACTTCACTGCTGGTTACGCTTGCCACCTTCGGCGTGAGCTACTTCGTCCGGCCGCTGGGCGCGCTCGTCATCGGTGGCTATGCCGATCGCCATGGGCGCAAGGCCGGCATGATGCTGACCATCTGGGCCATGGGCGTCGGTACCGCAATGATCGCGTTCGCGCCGTCGTACGCGGCGTGGGGCGTCGCGGGCACAGTCGTGCTTGTGGCCGGGAAGTTCCTGCAGGGCTTTTCCGCGGGCGGCGAGTTCGGGACATCGGTGTCGTTTGTCACAGAGCATGCTCCCCGGCACAGGCGTGGGTACTTTGCCAGCTTTCAGGTGGTTGGCATCGGACTGGCCACGGGCTTGGCCAGCGTGGTGACGTACGCGCTGACGGCTTCCGTGCCAAGCGAGCAGATCGTTGAATGGGCTTGGCGGCTGCCGTTCATTCTTGGCCTCGCGATCGTGCCGTTCGGCTATTGGCTACGTCGCCGCGTCGACGAGACGCCGGAGTTCAAGCACGGACGCCATGAGGCGAGTCCTGTTCGTGCGACGCTGGCCACCGCGAAGGCGCGCATCGCATGCGCGATCGGCGTGTACTCGCTGGCGGCGTCGACCAACTATCTGCTCGGCGTCTATATCCCGCTGTACGCCCAGAAGGAGCTGGGCTTGTCTGTCGCGGACTCGATGTATGGCGCCATGGGCTACGCGCTGGTGCAGATCCTCCTGCCACCGGTGTTCGGCGCGCTGTCCGATCGTCATGGCCGCCTTGCCATGATCACGCTCGGTACGCTTCTGACCGCGGTACTTACCGTGCCAGCGTTCCTCTGGATGGTGAACATGCCGACGGTGCCTGTCTACGTGATCTGCGTGACGGGGCTGACTGCCTGCGTGATGGTGTTCCAGGGTGCGATGCCGGCCTTTCTCGCGGAGCTGTTCCCGCCCGGTACGCGTACCACAGGCCTCGCGCTGGTCCACAACCTCAACTTCACGGTGGTGGGTGGGCTGTCGTTGCTGGCGTGCGCATGGCTGTCGAAAGCGACGGGGAGCAAGATGATTCCGGCCTACTACGTGATGGCAACCGTAGCGCTGGCGCTTGTCTGTCTGGTCTACTTCCGCCGGCAGCGTGCCGCATATTCGGCCGATACGGCGGATGACACCGCGGGCGCGCTACCCAACAAGGCATAGGTGGCGCAGGCGCATAATGGTCATCCAAGCCGCTACGGGGAGACGTGCCGATGAGATTGCGCCATATCGAGGTCATCAATGCCATTCGTGTCACCGGCACGCTCAGTGCGGCGGCCGAGCTGCTAAACCTGAGCCAGCCGGCCGTCACGCAGATTCTGCATAGCGCTGAGCGACAGCTTGGCTACGCGTTGTTCCAGCGCGTGCGCGGGCGTCTGGTGGCCACTCGGGAGGCGCTGCAGCTTTATCCGGAGATGGAGAAGCTCGACGCGCAGCTCGGTGCGATTCGCAAGCTGGCCGAAAACCTGCGTGGCGAGCGCTCGGATGCCCTTCGCATCATCGCGGCGCCGGCGCTCGCCGAGACACTCGTGGCGGATGCTGTTGCCGAGATGACGCTGCGCTATCCGAACGCGCACATCACCGTGCGCGCCATCTACTCCGATCAAGCGGCGGCGGACCTCGCGCTGCTGGACGCGGACATCGGCATCCTGTTCCACAACGCGCCGCATCCTGCCGTGCGTGAGGAACTGCTGGCAATGAGCCGGCTCATGTGCATCGGCCCGCCCAGCGTCGTGCCACCGGTCAATGCCATTGATCTGGCCTTTCTCGGCGAGCATGCGCTGGTCGGTCCGGACCCGGGCGATCCAATCGGCCGACTGCTTGCGCAAACCTGCCGCGATCTCGGCATCGACGTGAAGTCGAGCGTGCAGGCGCTGTCCTATCACTCGGTGATGGCGCTCGCCGCACGCTGCCAGCGGGTCGGCATCGTCGAAGCGGCCACCGCACTGGGTGCGGAGGCCATGGGGTTGCGCGCCGTTCCGCTGTTGCCAGATGTACGGCTACCCATCATCGCGGCCACGGCGCTGCAGGCCGAAGGCAATGTCCTGAGTCGCGATTTCCTCGATATCTGTCGGAATGTGTTCGCCGCCCGGCTCGGGCCACCGCCCGGTGTCAGCACAGAGAATCCGGCAATGCGTGCCTGAAGCGCCGGGCCAGGGGTTGGACCGTGCCCGCCGCGATATTCCGAGTCGAAGTCTTTCGCAGGTTCAACCCGCTGCCCGTCCACATATATCGCTAACCATATAACTAAAATCCAGTAAGTAAATTGGATGAATGATCTCGCGCCTTCCATACTGCGATGCACCAAGGGGTTGCCTTCCAAGCCTGGCACGGAAACGAAACCTCTCCCTCGCACACAGCAAATGGAGTCGCCATTATGTCTACCGAACCGCTTTTCTCTGCTTTCCGCCTGGGCGCTATCGATGTCCGCAATCGTGTTGCCATGGCGCCGCTGACGCGGTCGCGTGCCGGCATGGATGGCGTGCAGACGCCGCTGGCTGTCGAGTACTACGCACAGCGCGCCTCGGCCGGCCTGATCATCACTGAAGCCACGAACATCTCGCGCCAGGGCCGTGGTTACGCTTACACGCCCGGCATCTACACCGACGAGCATGTGGCCGCATGGTCGCAAGTGACGGATGCCGTTCACGCAGCCGGTGGCCGCATCGTGATGCAACTCTGGCATGTGGGTCGCATGTCGCACGTCAGTCTTCAGGAAGACGGTGCCGCACCGGTGGCGCCGTCCGCGATCCAGGCTGGTGGCAGCGTCTTCACCGAAGCCGGTCACCTGCCGCCGTCGATGCCGCGTGCGCTGGCCATCGAGGAGATCGCCGGCATCGTGGATGACTACCGGAATGCCGCGCGCCGGGCAAAGGAGGCGGGGTTCGATGGCGTGGAAGTACATGCCGCCAACGGCTACCTGCTCGAGCAATTCCTGCGCGACAGCACGAATCATCGCGACGACCGCTACGGCGGCTCGATCGAGAATCGCGCACGCCTGACGCTGGAAGTGGTGGACGCCGTCGCCGAAGTTTGGGGAGCCGATCGCGTTGGCCTGCGCCTGTCGCCGCTGTCGACGGCAGTCGGAGATACACCGCTGGACAGCACGCCGATGGAAACGCACAGCTACCTGGTTCGCCGTCTCGGCGAGATGGGGCTGGCCTACCTGCATGTCGTCGAAGGACAGCTCCACGGCGGCAACGGTGCTGCAACCTTCGACGTCCAGGGCCTTCGCGCTGCGTTTGGGGGCGCCTACATCGCCAACAATGGCTACGACCGTCCCCGCGCACTCAGCGCTACGGCTTCGGGCCACGCTGACATGATCGCCTTCGGCAAGGCGTTTATCGGGAATCCGGATCTTGTCGAGCGACTGGAATCGAACGCTCCGTTGTTCGATGCACCGGCGGCCACGTTCTTTGGTGGTGGGGCAGAGGGCTACACCGAGTTGCAACGCGCCTAGGCGAAAGCGCGTCAGCGTTCACCTTCGCTCTCAGACGGGACCATCTCAGTCATTCCCAAAGCATCGCATAGCCTGTTGGCGTGCCCGTCACTACGACGGGCGCGCCATATTCAATGCGTCGGGAACTAGCGCCGTATCATTGGGTAGCTACGTACAGGACCCAGCCCACGAAAACTGAAGGCCCTGGCCGGCATCGACTATTTCGTTACCAAGGGCACCGGCTACGCGGACCAGATGAACACCCGGCCCCAGACCATCGGCTACGCGCTGAACGATTCCCCTCTGGCTCTGGCGATGTGGATCTACGAGAAATTTTGGGACTGGTCCGATAACGCAGGCAATCCGGAGGACGCGCTGACGCGCGATCAGATGCTGGATGACATCTCGCTGTATTGGTTCACCGGCACTGGCACATCTGCTTCACGCCAGTACTGGGAAGGTGTGGGGCACACGATCGGCAGCCATGAGTTCTTCTCGCCAGGGCGCTCCGGAGGCGGAAAGATCGAGATCCCAATGGGTGCCAGCCTGTTTCCCGCCGAAACATTCAATCCTCCGCGCCGCTGGGCCGAACAGGCTTGGAGCAACATCTTCTATTGGAATCGGGTGGAGGCGGGCGGGCACTTTGCTGCGTTCGAAGAGCCCGAAATCTTCGCAAGAGAGATGTGGCGAGCCTTTCGAGTGTTCCGCCACGACGCGCTGGACAGGTAGATCCCGTCGGACGCCACCTATTCCCCCTCCGCATCCTCCGCTGGCTTACGCGTTCGCGGCGGCAGTGGCGCAGGCTCGGCCACCAGCAAATCAGCAGGGTAAAGGCGCAGGAACGTGCGGGCCTGCTCCGGATCGCTACAGCCAAGCCAATCGCCCCACTCGGCGCGAGGAAGCAGGACGACGCTGCGCTTCTCGTCGCCGGGTTTGTGAAACCGCTGCATCAGCGGATGGTGGTCGGCGTTCACGGTCGGCATCGTGAACGACACGCCTCCATCGGGCCATGCGCGCCATAGGCCCGCTATCGCAAACGGTTCGCCGCCGGGCAGGCCGATTTTCCAGCGTACTGCCTTGCCGCTTTCATAGTTCGGCTCGAAGAATGCCGTCGCGGGAATCAGCGCGAGTTGGCATGACTTCCAGAATCGGGCAAACGACGACAGCTTGCCGATGGTTTCGACCCGCGCATTGGCGGTGGGGTAGTAACGCGTGCCCGGCGGGATCGTGCGCTTTGGCACCATGCTGAACGATGCCAGCACGCTCTCCCAGGCATCGGCGTCGGTCTTCTTGCGGACGATGGGCGCGGCATAGTCGGGCCAGGTTTCCTCGGGAAAGAGGCCGGGCGGGGGTTCCACGCCAAAGATCTCGCGCAGGATGCGCCGCTGGACGGGGGCGTAGTTGACGCACATGGGGGCTATGCCTTGTTTGCGGGTCGGATGCCGCTATCGTCGGCGGTGTCGCGGTGGCGCGTCAATCGGTGGTGCAACGGGTCGACGACTAGCGAAAGACGCTATGGCCCTGACGTCACTCTGGCCAGTCGCCCTCAATACGTAATCGTCGCCGTCACCGTATCCACGTAAGCGCCCGCCAACGGCGTCGTCTGCGGCGGCACGCGCCCATAGACGCGAATCGTCTGCGCGGTGCCGGTGCCCGTGCCGCCGACGGTCGAGGTTCCGCCTGTGCCGTCGCCCCATGGCACGGTGCGGCCGGCATCGGAGAACAGCTGGTAGTTGACGGTCTGCTGGCCGCCGGATCGCGTCATGCGGCGTACGGAGACATTGGCGCCGTTGCCGATGCCCGCGTTGAGGGCAATCGAATAGGGGGCGCTAGCGGTGCATTGCACGGTCAGTGTGCTGGAGGCATCGACGTTGGCCGTGAGCAGCCCGACGGTGCCGAAATCGAGTGGCGTGGCGGAGATATTGCAATCGTTGATCACCGTGGCGGTGGCCGTGAAGGTGATGGGCTGGCTGTTGGTGGCCAGCGTGCTGCAATCGGGCGGCGCCAGCAGGTATTCGATGTAGGTCACTTCGGCGTTGAGTCCCGTGAACTGAGATGAGTACGGGCCGGCGACGGCGGCGGTCTGGTTGGCGAGCACGCGGCCGTAGAAATTGACGGTGGCGCTGCCGTTGCCGAGCAGTGCGCCGAAATCGACCATGACGGGCAATGCTGTCGCACCTGTGCTGCGCGAGCCCCAGACCTGCGTGCGCCCGCTGTCCGTGTAGAGATTGAAGCTCAGGTTGCGCGTGCCGTTGGCCAGCACACGCGGGGACACCGATGTGCCGGCCGTGCCGGTGCCGATATTGATGCAAGCGCGCACGCGGACGGACACGGCCAGGCCGGAGCAGCTCACGGTGATGGAGCCCTGGATGTCGCTGGGGCTGCCGCTGACCGGGCTGTAGTTGCCGAACGCGACCGACGGCGCGGTGGCGGTACACACTGCCCAGGCACCCGGCGCCATCAGCAGCAGCCACAACGCTAGCCAGGCGCGCATCATGGCGGGTCCTGCTCGCAACGGATCGGGCCGAGCCGGGGCAGCGGGTCGGCGCTGGCCTGGTAGTCGAGCCGCGCGGTGCAGATGCCGGCCGTGGTCTCGGCATGGAACGTGTTGTGGTCATCGAGGGCGTCGAAGAACGCGAGCCCGTCGTAGCCCACCACGGTCCGGCCGCCGCTTTCCAGATGGATGATCACCGTGCCGGGCGGCAGCGGTGTGTCCTGTGCATCCACCAGTACCACCTGCGCGCCGCGAAACGATTCGATGTGGAACGATGCCAGCGCGCCGGACTGCAGCGCCGGGGCGATGGAAAGGCGCGTGGAGCTGAGCCGCGTATTGGCTGGCAGGGCCAGCGCATCGATCTCGACGCGGTTGGCGTCGTAGGCCAGCAGGTTGGGTACGAGGATATGGCCGGAGTCGTTGGTATTGCCGATGCGGCGGTTTTCCACGAGCACGGGCAGGTTGGCTACGCCGCCGGTGGAGACCAGCGCAAAGCTCTGGTCGATACGCCGCCCGGCCATGACGGTGCCGTCCATGGCCACCACCGACCCGCTGGCGCCGAACTGCGTACTGACGCGGCCCTGCAGATCCTGCACCGCGCCATAGACATCGCCATAGCGGCCACGGAAATTGGCCTGCGCAAAGCCCCGCCAGGTGTTGGCGCCTTTCTGGCCCGCCACCTGCCAGCCCCAGCCGCCTTCGTAGGGCGTGGCATGGCCGACCGTGCCGATCATGGTCGGGTTGCCGCTGTCGCGCCCCACAGTGGCCGATGCGGTGGTCTCGCTGTCGATCAGGTAGGTCAGCGTCAGCGAGGCGCCGTACGACGACCCGGCCGCGAAGTCGCGGTAGGCGCTGGCCGTGATCGATGTGCGCCGGTTCCATTGGGCCGTCCAGGAGAGCGAGCCGATGCGCGACGTGCCGTACACGGCGTCCGACAGGTTGACGAAGCTGGCCGCGATATTGCCATTGCGCTGCACGGGCACCGACACCGTGGCGCGGTAGAGCGCATGCGGCATCGGTGCGCCGGATCGCGCGGCCAGGTCCTCGTAGTCGCCAAAGGTGCGCGTGCCTTGCAGGTCCACGCTGAAACGCGGCGTGCGCCACTGGTAGCCAATGCCAATCTGCGCGCCGCCCGATGCGCTGCCGCTGGTCGACAGGTTGAGCACGCCGGTCACCGGCAGCTTGAACAGCACGCCGCCGCCCGCGATGCCGACGCCGCGCGATACCTCGCCATGGCCTTCCAGCGTCACGATGTCGTTGAGCCCGTACCGCATCGAACCGTTGGCGGCCGGCGCGGAGTCATAGCGGAACGAATCCACGCCGTACTGCGTGCGCAGGAAGCCCACCTCCATCGAGTAGTCGAACAGCCCCGGCGCCAGCAGCCGCGCATCCACGTAGAGCGGCACCGTGGTGCTGACATCGCGCCCCAACGCGTCGCGCACGACGATGGTGGCCTGGCCCGCGCCGCTCAAGGCCGGGGCATTGTTGATGACGAACGGGCCGCTCGGCACCTGCCCCGAGTACTGGCGCACGTTGTTGATGTACAGGTCGACCGCGCCCGGCACTGCCGACGAACCGGACAGCGCGGGCATCGGATAGGTGATCAGGTCCGGCCTGAGCCCGAAATTGCGGCGCACCTGGAATCCACCGAGCCGCACCGGGCGCGACCAGGGCAGGGCGCCGGTGATCATGTCGCCCACCAGTACGGACTGCATGCCGGTGGGGTCGGCATGCGTCCAGTTGGTATCGAGCCGCACGTAGCGGGTGCTGCCGTCGTAGACCGTGGCCACGCCGGTATTGCTGAACACGCCGCCGGGATGAAAGAACCGCTGCTCGCTGTACAGGCCCAGTTGCTGCGCGGTATCGGGCTGGGCGTAGGCATCGTAGTTCAGCACGAAGCCCAGGCCGGGCGTGACCGGCGGACGGGCGCGTGCCCGTGTGCCCAGTTGGGCCGGCATGCGCTGGCTGTCGGCCACGGTCAGGTACACGCGCTGCATGGTCCGGTCATAGCGCCAGGTCACGCCGGGCAGGCGGTCCAGCGCGACCATGCCCTGGGCATCGGCCAGTGCCGGGTCGGCGCGCAGGCCCAGGTCGTGCAGTTCGTCGATGGGCGTCAGCAGTGCGCCGTCGCGGTCCGCGAAGCGGGCGACGCTGCCGGTCGATTCGCCGTTGACCATGACTTCCAGGTAGGCGGTGTGGCCGGGTACCTTGTCGATGGCCTGCGCACGGAGCGCGGTGCTCTCCAGTGCGGCGGTCAGCGTCAAGGCGATCAGGGCGAGCCGCGAGAGCGCGCGGGAGCGGGGGTGCGTTGCGCAGGGCAACCATGTCATGGGCCCGCATCGGGTTGACCGGTTGCCACCGGCAGCGACTGCGACTCGCCATTGACGGCCGCATCCAGCCGAAGCGCGCCGGCTGCCATGAAGCCGGCGGGCAGGCGGATGGTCCAGATCCGGGTGGCGCCCGGCAACGCATAGCCCAGCAGGCCATTGGCCACGGCCGCGCGCTGGCCGCCGCTGACCAGCGTGACGCCACTGAGCCGGGCGTGGCGCGTGCCGTCGTTGCGCGCGGCGAGCCGCCATTCGCCCTGGTCGCGCCAGAGCGACAGCGTCAACCGTGGCATGGCTGCTTCCGCCGGGGTGCCCGTGAAGACCGGTACCGAATAGCGCAACTGCACGCGCACGCCGGACTGGTCGGCCGGGGCGTCGCGCTGGGGCAGTTCATCGATCAGCAGGCGGTAGGCGGTCTCGGCCGGGGCGACATCCTTGCCCGGCCGCACCACGCGAATCATCTGTTCGTCATTGACGCCGATGCGCACGATGGGTGGGCTGGCCACCACGTCGTCGGTGGGCGCCAGCACGTCGTTGCCATGGGCCTGGGTCCAGCGGAAGACGCGCACCTGCGCGTGGATCGGCGTGCCCGCGGCATTGCGCAGGTTCAGCGCAGCGGCACCCGGGCCAGCGGGAAGGTCCACGCGCACGGGCGAAATCTGCAGCGAAGTGGCAAGCACCGGCGAACAAAAGCCCTGCACGGCAAGCAGCAGGGCTGGCCATGCAGGGGACGCCGGCCGCCACCTGGGGGCGGCGATCGGCATCAGAAATTGACGGTGGCGGTGACGGTGGTGGTGTAGGCGCCAGCGGCGGGCGTGGTCTGTGGTGGCACGCGGCCGTACATCGTGATGGCCTGGGCGGCGCCATTGCCAGTGCCACCCACCGTATCGGTGCCCGGCGTGTTGCCCCAGACCTGGGTGCGGTTGCTGTCGCGATAGATCTGGTACTGCACGGTGGCCGCCCCGGTCCCGGCCATCAGCCGGTTGGCGATGCTGCTGCCCGCGGCCGTGCCGCCATCCAGGCCCACCTGGTAGGGCGCGCTGTTGCTGCAGGTGACCGAGAGAGAAGAAGTCTGGTCCACGTTGGCGGCCAATACGCCCTGTGACCCGAAGTCGAGGTCGCTGGCGCTGATGGTGCAGTCGGCGGTCAGCGTCAGTCGCACCGCGAAGGTGGTGGTCTTGGTGGCTGCGCCCAGCCCCAGGGGTACGGTGCTCAATGCGGCAAGGACCGCAAGCCTGAACCATTGCGGTGCGCGAAAGCGGCAAGACGTCGTCATGGGCATCTCCGTTGCTACCGACGCCTCGATCATAGCGATGGCCGCATCACTTGGCAGTCGCATTTACGATGTTCAGTAATGCTTAATGCGCAGAGGCAGTGACATGAATAATGTTGAATTCAGTCAAACCGCCCGAAACCCGCGTCCTGTCTGGCGTTGCGGGATATTGGCGCGCACTTGCGGCGCGCCGGTCCAGGGGCGGATCGGGCGCAACGGACGTTTGAAACGTCAACGGTCTCGCGACCCGACGGCGCGCCACGGCCAACATTGCCCGGCCCCCTTCCTATAATGCGGTTGTGGTGCGGCGTCATGCCGCGCTGCGCCACGCGTGCTTGCAGGCAGAGGCGCGCTTCCCACCCATCTCCACATCAAATGGGGAGACACACATCATGCTGAGTAGCGAAGCGGTGCTGACGCAGGCGCGAGCCGCGTTGGCGCATGTGCCATATCAGGGCCATCAACTTCATCCCACCATTCACCTGCGGCTGTCCGACGGCGCCTTGATTCTGGAAGGCGAGGTGCCCGACGTCATGGACAAGACCCGTGCCGTGGCGCGGTTGCGTCGCGTGGAAGGCGTCTCCACCGTGATCGATCACCTGCGCATCGCGCATGCCGGACCCATGGTGGGCGATGGCGACGTGCGCGCCGCCGTATGCGAGCGGCTGTTGAGTGCGATCGATTTCCGTAATTGCAAGATCTGCGCGAAGGTAAAGGGACAGCTGGAATCCGTGCGCGAAGCCGTGGGCGAGCGCAGCGGATGGATCGAGGTGGCGGTGCACGACGGTGCCGTGATGCTCAGTGGGCAGGTCATCAGCCTGTCTCACATGCGGCTGGCCGGCGTGCTGGCGTGGTGGTCGCGCGGCTGTCGCAACGTGATCAACGACATCGTGGTGGCGCCCGCCGAAGCCGACAGCGACGAGGAACTCAGCGAGGCGCTGCAGCTCGTGCTGGAAACCGATCCGTTCGTCGATGCCGCGCGGATTCGCGTGCGCACCACGGGGCGGGTGGTCACGCTCGATGGCTATGCGTCGAGCGAAGGCGCGCGCAAGCAGGTGGAACGCGACGCCTGGTACGTGCTAGGCGTGGAGGACGTGGTCAACCACATCACCCTGAGCAGTTGATCCCCCGAGGGTGACCTCATGGCGGCGGGGCGAGGCCCTCGCCGCGGGATAGCGCATGCGGTACATTTGAGCTCCCAATACAAAGAAAAATGGAGACCACATGCCGCTTTCCCTTCGCCGCCTTGCCACGGCCGCTGCTGCCGCACTGATCTGCGGCGGCGCGCTGGCCGCTGGCCCGGACAAGGCCCTGCTCGACGCCGCGCGCGCCGCGCAGCCCGCCGTGGTGCAGTCGCTCAAGGACATGGTGACGATCGAATCGGGCAGTGCCAATATCCAGGGCCTGACGCGCATGGCCGACTACACGTCGCAACGGCTGCAGGCGATGGGTGCCAAGGTCGAACGCCTGTCCATGACGACCAGCGCCGCGCCGATGGTCAAGGCCACGTTCACCGGCACTGGCAAGCGCAAGATCCTGCTGATCGGCCATATGGATACCGTGTACCCGGCGGGCATCCTGGCTTCGCAGCCGATCCGCGAGGACGGCAACCGGCTGTATGGCCCCGGCATCGCCGACGACAAGGGCGGCCTGGCCGTAATCCTGCACTCGCTGGAAATCCTCAAGGCGCAAGGCTGGAAAGACTACGCACAGATCACGGTGCTGCTGAACCCGGACGAGGAAATCGGCTCGCAGGGCTCGGGCGAGACCATCGCCGCGCATGGCGCGCTGCATGACTTCGTGCTGTCGTGCGAACCCAACGTGGCGAAGTCGGTGGCCAAGTCCGAATCGCTGCTGCTGGCGGCAGCCGGCACCGCCACGGCCACGATGCAGGTCAAGGGCCGTGCCTCGCACGCGGGCGCCGCGCCGGAGCTGGGCCGCAATGCGCTGCTGGAACTGGCCTACCAGATGCAGCAGACGCGCGACGTGGCGAAGTCCGTGCCGGGATCGCAGATGAACTGGACGCAGGCCAAGGCAGCCGGTCCGCTGAACCAGATTCCCGAGACCGCCACGGCAGTGGGCGACGTGCGCATCACCGCCAGCGGCGCGGCGCAGAAGCTGCAGACTGCGCTGCAGGAAAAGGTCAACGGCAGCCATCTGGTGCCGGAAACCCAGACCACGGTGGCAATGGAAGAAGGGCGCCCGGCGTTTGTCGCCGACGCCAGGTCGAAGGAACTGGCTGCACGCGCGCAGCAGATCTATGCAGAGATGGACGGCCGCCCGCTGAACCTGATTCCGGGTACCGGTGGTGGCACCGACGCGGGTTTTGCGGGACGCTCGGGCAAGGCCGTGGTGCTGGAAAGCTTCGGCCTGTCCGGCTTCGGCTACCACGCGCGCGACGAGTACGTGGAACTCGACTCGATCGTGCCGCGGCTTTACCTGATGACGCGGATCTTGCAGGAGATTGGGAAGAATTGAGGGGGGCGCCCCGCCTAGGTTTTGCTCCCCTCTCCCACAAAGTGGGAGAGGGGTTGGGGGTGAGGGCCGGCGTATCAAGCTGCGATGTCGGCAATTTGAACCGCTGCGCCCTCACCCCCGGCCCCTCTCCCGCCGTGCAGGAGAGGGGGGCAAAGCAAGGCAGGGAGCGAAAAGACGATACCCCTCAAGCCGCCAACTGCTGCGGCGCGGCTCCAAAGTGCGGATGCCGCGAAAAAATCTCCGCGGCCCAGTTCACGAACACCCGTACCTTGGCGGACAAATGCCGGTTCTGCGGATACATCGCAGAAATCGGCAATTCGTCGGTCTGCCACTCGGTCATGACCTCCACGAGCCGTCCGCTGTTGATGTACGGCTCAGCCATGGCGCGCGAAATCCGTGCGATGCCGTGCCCTTCGAGCGTGCATCCCAGGTAGACGTCGGCGTCGTTGGTGGAAATCACCGAAGGCAGCAGCACCTCGCTGCGCTCGCCGCCACGACTCAGCGTCCACGGCGTTTCACGGCCGGTGCGGTTCGACAGGAAGTTGATGGCCTTGTGCTGCGACAGTTCGGTCAGGTCGTGCGGCGTGCCAAAGCGGCGCAGGTAGATCGGCGACGCATAGAACGCCAGTTTCACCTGGCCGATGCGGCGCGCCACCATGGCTTCATCCAGCGCGCCCACGCGCAGCACCACGTCCACGCCTTCCTTGAGCAGGTCGATGGGCTTGCCGTTGATGGTCAGCTCCAGCTTCAGTTCGGGATAGGCGTTGAAGAAGTCGTGCAGTTGAGGCATCAATACCATTTGCGCCAGACCGCTCGTGGTATCCACGGCCAGCGTGCCGCGCGGCGAGTTGTTGTGGCGCGTCAGCGACTGCTCCGCTTCCTCGACGTCGGCAAGAATCCGTACGCAGCGTTCGTAATAGGCGGCGCCGTCGGTGGTGACGCTGATGCGGCGCGTGGTCCGGTGCAGCAGCTTGACGCCGAGATGGGTCTCCAGGTTCTGTATCAGGCGGGTTAGCGTGGCCTTGGGGAGGTCTAACGACTCCGCCGCACGCGCAAAGCTGCCGACATCCACCACCCGAGTGAATGCCTGCATTGAGACAAGACGATCCATGATGTTGCTTTCGAAAGGAGTAAGACGGCTACGTTCCGAAGGATGTCTGGCGGGACTTGGTCCGCTGCATGTCAAGTGCGCGGCCTGGATTTGCTGCCGGCGGTCCGCCAGTGGCGGCCGGAGCGGGGACGGGTGGAGGGTTGGGGCGTCGGCGTTTGCGCTGTTTCCCCAAGTGCGCAGATGCCGAAGGACCGGAGTGAATCACATTTCGGGTATCCATTTCAAGCGGTGTGGGTTCACTTCGATGATTATTCCAACGCAGAAACAGTGCATTGGCAATAGCTTGCTTTATCCCATCGTTGTCAATCACCATAATTCGCTGCATCGCAATACAGTATCGACGGCCCTTGCCGGTCGCCCGGACAACCATGACCAAGACCACGACTCCCCGTAGTTCCGCCGCGCAACCGGCCGCAGAACAGGGCGAGGCTATCGTGTTCCAGCACGTGGTGACCAGCGGCGATCGCGAGATGAAGGTCTGCGTGTGTTACCCCGCAGGTTATTGGCCGGTGAGCGCCGGTGCGCCATTGTTGCCATGGATGCTGTACCTGCACGCGGGTGGCTTTGTGGACGGTGGCGTGGAAGCCGCCAAGGAACTGGCGCGGGATCTGGCGGAGTCGGTCCCGGCCGTGGTGGTGACGCCAGATTACTCGCTGGCGCCGGAAAACCCGTTCCCGGCGGCGCCCGAAGACGCGGTGAATACCGTGGCGTGGGTGTTGAAGCAGGCCAAGAAGCTCAAGGTCGACAAAGTGCGCTTTGCGCTGGTCGGCGAGGAAGCCGGCGGCAACCTGGCGATTGCCACCGCGCAGATGCTGCGTGACCGTGGCCTGCCGCAGCCGGCGGGCCAGTGGCTGATCCGCCCCGTGACCGATCCGTGCCTGCAGCACGCGTCGTCGGGCGGCCAGGTGCCGATGGAAATGCTGCGCAAGCTGGCCTGCAACTATCGCGATTACCTGCCGACCCCGGCCGCGAGCGTGCACCCGTATGCGGCGCCGGCGCTGGCGTCGCGGTTGACGGGTCTACCGCCCACGCTGGTGCAGGTAGCGGAAAAAGATGCGCTGCGCGCCGAAGGCGAAGCGTTTGCCGCAAAGTTGGCCAAGGCCGGGATTCCGGCCAGGGCCCTGATCATGCCCGGAGCCTGTGGCGACGGGGTGGAACAGTCCCATGAGATGTGTCAGGCATGGGTCAAAGAAGGTGCGCGGTTCCTGCGCGACAGTTTCGCGAAGGCCGACGACGCCTCGTAATCCGGTCCGAACGCCGGCCGGCGCCGTAAATGCAGTGACGGTGCCGGATTCTCCCGCCAGCGCCCTTTGAGGCTGGCACCCCTGTAGTAGCTTGGCTTTCGTCCGTTCCAGGGCGAAGGATCCCTTGTTGTTCCCGTTTTTCCGGCCCATCCAGGCTGGCGGGAGGCGTTCGGCCCAGAGTTTTGCTTTTCCAGTTGAAGAAATCCGACGAAAACACGGAGTGAAGAAAGATGAATGACAAGTCTCGACGCACGCTGATCGCCTTTGCCATCGTGGCAATCCTTGGGGCGGGCGTGGCAACCTCGGTACTGCGTCCCTGGCACGGCGGGGAAGCACAGGCCAATACCCCGCCCCCGGCACCGGCGGTGGAAGTCTCCGCGGCAGTGGGCCAGACCATCACCGAATGGGATGAATTCTCGGGCCGCATCGAGGCCGTGGACCGCGTGGAAATTCGCCCGCGCGTTTCCGGCACCATCGAAACGGTGCATTTCCGCGAAGGCTCGATTGTGAAGAAGGGCGACCCGCTGTTCACGATCGATCCGCGTCCGTACGCCGCCGAAGTGGCGCGTGCCGATGCAGCCGTGGCAGCCGCGCAGGTGCGTGCCTCGCATGCGCAGACCGAAAAGGCGCGTGCGCAGCGTCTGCTGGACGACAACGCCATCTCCAAGCGCGAGTTCGACGAACGCATCAACGCCGCCAGCGAAACGGTGGCCGACGTGCGCGGCGCGCAGGCGGCGCTGGAAGTGGCCAAGCTGAACCTGGGCTACACGCGCATCGTTGCACCGGTCTCGGGCAAGGTGTCGCGTGCCGAAATCACGGTGGGCAACCTGGTGGCCGCTGGCGCCGCGTCGCCGCCGCTGACCTCGGTGGTATCGGTCTCGCCGGTATATGCGAGCTTCGACGTCGACGAGCAGAGCTACCTGCGCTACACGGCGCCGGGCGCTGGCGGCGCGAAGAACGACCTGCCGGTGTTCCTGGGCCTGGCCAACGAGGACGGCAACCCGCACAAGGGCAAGATCCACTCGATCGACAACCGGCTTGATACGCGCAGCGGCACCATCCGCGTGCGTGCCGTGTTCGACAACGAGGACGGACGCCTGCTGCCGGGCCTGTACGCCAAGGTCAAGCTCGGTGGCGGCTCGCCGCACCCGGCCGTGCTGGTCAACGACCGCGCCATCGGTACCGACCAGGGCAAGAAGTTCGTGCTGGTGGTGGACAAGACCAACAAGCTGGTCTACCGCGAGGTGGAACTCGGGCCGACGTACGAAGGGCTGCGCGTGATCCGCAAGGGTCTGCAACCGGGCGAGAACATCGTCGTGAACGGCCTGATGCGTGTGCGCCCCGGCGACACCGTTGCACCGAAGGCCGTGGCCATGGCGTATCGCAGCGAGCTGGAGCCGCGCGGCACCACGCCCGACCGCAAGCAGGCCGCGGACGACGGGAAGTCCGACAAGGCTGACAAGGCCAAGGTGAGCTGAGCCCCCGCGCCAGCAGACCGAACCGATCTTTTCCCCCTGAAGTTGTACATGGCGTCCGCTCCGGCGGACGGCCAGGGGGAGTGCTTTCGCCGAGACCAAGATGAATCTCTCGAAATTCTTTATCGATCGCCCGATTTTTGCGGGCGTGCTGTCGGTGCTGATCTTCCTGATCGGCGCCATCTCGATGTTCAAGTTACCGATCTCGGAGTACCCGGAAGTGGTACCGCCGTCGGTGGTAGTGCGCGCGCAGTTCCCGGGCGCCAACCCGAAGGTGATCGCCGAGACCGTGGCCACGCCGCTTGAAGAGCAGATCAACGGCGTCGAGGACATGCTCTACATGAACTCGCAGGCCAACAGCGACGGCAACCTCACGCTGACGGTGACCTTCAAGCTGGGCACCGACCCGGACAAGGCACAGCAGCTGGTGCAGAACCGCGTCTCGCAAGCCGAGCCGCGCCTGCCCGAGGACGTGCGCCGGCTGGGTATCACCACGGTCAAGAGCTCGCCTGACCTGACCATGGTGGTGCACCTGAAGTCGCCGAACGACCGCTACGACATGACGTACCTGCGCAACTACGCGCTGATCAACGTGAAGGATCGCCTGGCGCGCATCCAGGGCGTGGGCCAGGTACAGATGTTCGGTTCCGGCGACTACTCGATGCGCGTCTGGGTCAATCCCGAGAAGATCGCCGAGCGCGGCCTGGCCGCGTCTGACGTGGTGCGCGCCATTCGCGAGCAGAACGTGCAGGTGGCGGCCGGTGTGATCGGCCAGTCGCCGTCGCTGCCCGGCACCGACCTGCAACTGTCGGTGAACGCCCAGGGCCGTCTGCAGACCGTGGAGGAGTTTGGCGACATCATCGTCAAGACGTCGCCGGACGGTGCGGTCACGTACCTGAAGGACATCGCCCGTATTGAGCTGGGTGCATCGGAATACGCGCTGCGTTCGCTGCTGGACAACAAGTCCGCCGTGGCGCTGCCGATCTTCCAGTCGCCGGGTTCCAACGCGATCCAGATCTCGAACGACGTGCGCGCCACCATGGCCGAGCTGCAGAAGAACATGCCGGAAGGCGTGGAATACAGCATCGTCTATGACCCCACGCAGTTCGTGCGTCACTCGATCGAGGCCGTGGTCCACACGCTGTTCGAGGCCATCGCGCTGGTGGTGCTGGTGGTGATCCTGTTCCTGCAGACCTGGCGTGCGTCGATCATCCCGCTGCTGGCGGTGCCGGTGTCGATCGTCGGTACGTTCGGCCTGATGCATGCGTTCGGCTTCTCGATCAATGCGCTGAGCCTGTTCGGGCTGGTGCTGGCGATCGGTATCGTGGTGGACGATGCGATCGTGGTGGTGGAAAACGTCGAGCGGAACATCGAGGAAGGACTGTCGCCGAAGGAGGCCACGTACAAGGCCATGCGCGAGGTGAGCGGTCCGATCATCGCCATCGCGCTGACGCTGATCGCCGTGTTCGTGCCGCTGGCGTTCATGACGGGCCTGACCGGCCAGTTCTACAAGCAGTTCGCGCTGACGATCTCGATCTCGACGATCATCTCGGCGTTCAACTCGCTGACGCTGTCGCCGGCCTTGTCCGCGCTGCTGCTCAAGGGTCATGACGCACCCAAGGACTGGCTCACGCGTGGCATGGACCGTGTCTTCGGCGGCTTCTTCGCGCGCTTCAACCGCTTCTTCGGCCGCAGCTCGGACAGCTATGGCCGTGGCGTGAAGGGCGTGATCCGCCGCAAGGGCTCGGTGTTCGGCGTGTACGCCGTGATGCTGGTGGCGACCTGGGGCGTGTTCCAGATGGTGCCCAAGGGCTTTGTGCCCGCGCAGGACAAGCAGTACCTGGTGAGCTTTGCCAAGCTGCCTGACGGCGCCACGCTGGACCGTACGGAAGACGTGATCCGCCGCATGTCGGACATCGCCCTCAAGCATCCGGGCGTGGAATCGGCCGTGGCCTTCCCGGGCCTGTCGATCAATGGCTTCACCAACAGCCCGAGCGCCGGCATCGTGTTCGTCACGCTGGATTCGTTCGACAAGCGCAAGAGCGCAGAGCTGTCGGGTAACGCCATCGCGGCCGACCTGAACAAACAGTACGGGTCGATCCAGGACGCGTTCATCGCCGTGTTCCCGCCGCCGCCGGTACAGGGCCTGGGCACCATCGGCGGGTTCAAGATGATGATCGAGGACCGTGCCGCGCTTGGGTATGACGAGCTGTTTGGCGCGACCAGCGCGTTCATGGCCAAGGCACGTGCCACGCCTGAACTGGCCGGCATCTTCAGCAACTACCAGGTGAACGTGCCGCAGCTCGACGTGCAGCTTGACCGTACCAAGGCCAAGCAGCTTGGCGTGCCGGTGACCGACGTGTTCGAGACGCTGCAGACGTACCTGGGCTCGTCGTACGTGAATGACTTCAACAAGTTCGGCCGTACATACCAGGTGAAGGTGCAGGCGGATGCGCAGTTCCGCCAGCATGCCGAGGACATCCTGCAGCTCAAGGCACGCAGCAGCACCGGCGAAATGGTGCCGCTGTCGTCGCTGGTGAAGGTCAAGCAGAGCTTTGGTCCCGATAGCGTGACGCGCTACAACGGCTTTACCGCTGCCGACATGAACGGCGGCCCGGCCCCGGGCTTCTCGTCGGGCCAGGCCCAGGCGGCTGCCGAGCGCATCGCGGCCGAGACGCTGCCCAAGGGCATCGGCTTCGAATGGACGGAACTGACGTACCAGGACATCCTGGCCGGCAATGCGGGTGTGTGGATCTTCCCGCTGTGCGTGCTGCTGGTGTTCCTGGTGCTGGCCGCCCAGTACGAAAGCCTGACGCTGCCGCTGGCGGTGATCCTGATCGTGCCGATGAGCCTGCTGGCCGCCATGACCGGTGTCTGGCTGACGCGTGGTGACAACAACATCTTCACGCAGATCGGCTTCATCGTGCTGGTGGGGTTGTCAGCGAAGAACGCGATCCTGATCGTGGAGTTCGCCCGGGAACTGGAGCACCAGGGTCGCACCGTGGTGCAGGCCGCGATCGAGGCCAGCCGCCTGCGTCTGCGCCCCATCCTGATGACGTCGTTCGCGTTCATCATGGGTGTGGTGCCGCTGGTGGTCTCCTCGGGCGCCGGCTCTGAAATGCGCCATGCCATGGGCGTGGCCGTGTTCGCGGGCATGCTGGGCGTGACGTTCTTCGGCCTGTTCCTGACGCCGGTGTTCTATGTGGCGCTGCGCCTGCTGGCAACCCGCAAGCAACGCCGCGAGGCGGCAGCGACGGATGCATCGGCATCGCACGCCGTGGCATCCGCAGAGTGATGGTGAAAGACATGAACAACATCGTGATGAAGCAGTACCTGCCCAAGCTCGCAACGCTGGCTGCCGCGCTGGTGCTGGCTGGTTGCTCGCTGGCACCGACCTACAAGGTGCCAGAGACGCCCACGGCCGCCACCTTCAAGGAGGCCGACGCGGCCGCCACCGAGGGCGCGCAGTGGAAGACCGCCACGCCGGCCGAGGGTCAGCAGCGCGGCGACTGGTGGAAGGTGTTCGGCGACGCCGAACTCGACCGCCTGATCGACGCGGCTGGCGCTCACAACCAGGACCTGGCCGCCGCGGCGGCCCGCCTGAAGCAGGCGCGTGCGTTCACGGGCGCGACCGAGGCCGATATGTATCCGCAGCTGTCGGCGGGCTTCGACCCGACCCGCACGCAGTCGTCGGCCGCGTCGCAGGGCCTGCCCGACGGCACGCGCGTGTCGCCGCAGACCGTGTACAAGGCGCGCCTGTTCGCCAACTACGAGCTTGACCTGTTCGGGCGCGTGGCCAGCAGCGTGAACGCTGCCCGTGCGGAAGAGAAGGGCGCCGAAGACCTGTATCGTTCAGTGCAGCTCGCTCTGCAGGCCGATACGGCGCAAGCGTACTTCGCACTGCGTACGCTCGACAGCGACCGCGAACTGCTCAACGCAACGATCAAGTTGCGTGAGGATTCGCTGTCACTGCTGCGCAAGCGCTACGAGGCGGGCGAAACCACGGACCTGGACCCGGCCCGTGCCGAGTCGGAACTGGGCACCGCGCGTGCTGACCTGGCCGGCATCGAGCGTCGCCGTGCCAACCAGGAGCACGCACTGGCCGTGCTGACCGGTGTGGCACCGTCGCAGTTCGGGCTGGCCGCCAAGCCGTTCGATACGGCACCGGTGGCCGTGCCGGCGGGCCTGCCGTCGGACCTGCTGGAACGTCGCCCCGATATCGCGGCGGCCGAGCGCCAGATGGCGGCGGCCAATGCGCGTATCGGCATCGCCAAGGCAGCGTTCTTCCCGCGTATCTCGCTGACGGCGCTGTTCGGCTTCGAGTCGGCGGACCTTTCGAACCTGTTCAAGTGGTCGTCGCGCACCTGGATGCTCGGCCCGCTGGTGGGCACGACGGTGGCACAGACCGTGTTCGACGGCGGCCGCAACAGCTCGAATCTGGCCGGCGCCCGCGCCGCCCACGAGGAAAGCGTGGCGCGCTACCAGCAGACCGTGCTCGTGGCGTTCCGCGAGGTGGAAGACAGCCTGGCCGATGTACGCTGGCTCAGCCAGCAGGCCACGGCGCTCGACGGCGCGCTGAACGGCGCGCGTCGCGCGCAACGCATTTCGCGCAGCCGCTACGACGCCGGCGCAGTCGACTACCTGACCGTGATCGACGCGGACCGCACCGTGCTGCAATCGCAGCGCGACGCCAACGCCGTGGCCGGACTGCGCGCGGCAGCGACGGTGTCGCTGGTGCGCAGCCTGGGCGGCGGCTGGGGCCCGCTGCCGGAAGCGGTGGCGAAGAATTAAGCCGCATCCATGCTCGGTGGTTGCTCCCCTCTCCCATGAATGGGAGAGGGGTTGGGGGAGAGGGCCAGCGGTTCAAATTGCCAACATCGCATCTTGAGCCGCCAGCCCTCACCCCCCGGCCCCTCGCCCGGAGGGAGAGGGGAGCAAAAAAACAATCCGTCACCAAACTTCGCTGGCGCGATGTTTCCAGGCTTCTACACTGGACACATCGCGCCAGTTTTCGTTTCAGGAGGCCGCAATGCGCAGGATCGCGACGATCGCGGCGGTGGTGCTGGTGTTGGCGCCCGCCGTTGCCTTGGCCCAGTCGGTCACCGGTTCCATCGCGGTGGGTGGCTCGGCACGCGTGAAAGGACCGGCCACCGTGAATGGCACGCTGAGCGTGGATGGCCACGTCTATGCCAATGGTCCGCTGACGGCGGCGTGGTTTGCGTCGACGGGGCGCGGCTATCCGCCGGCGCAGGAGCGCTCACTGCTCAAGGTCTTTCATGGGCCGCTGACCGTGCAAGGGTCGATGGTGGTGCACGGCGATCTGTACGTCGACGGGCCGCTCACGGTGAACGGGCCGCTGGAGGCGGGCGGCGGCATCGATGCCAGCGGGCCGATGGTGGAGCGCCAGGCACGGTGATGTTGCACAATGGCGACTTCGCTGACTCTCACGAACTCGCCATGGCGCACAACAGTCCCGCACTGGGGCTCAAGAGCATTGCCCTGTTCGAAGCCGCCAAGGGCGCGCTGGTGATCTTGGCCGGGCTGGGCCTGGTCGCCTTGCTGCATACCGACGCCCAGGCGCTGGCTGAGACCATCGTCGGCCGCCTGCACCTGAATCCGGCCGGTCACTATCCCAAGATTTTCCTGGCGCTGATGTCCAACCCGAGCGATGGCCGGCTATGGGCCATCGGCGGTTCGGCTGCCGTGTATGCACTGATGCGCTTTGCCGAGGCCTATGGCCTGTGGAACGGCCGCGCCTGGGGCAACTGGATCGGCGTGTGGTCGGGCGGCATCTATATCCCGGTGGAAATCTACGAGGCCGTGCGGCACCCGACCTGGCTGCATGTCGGCCTGGCGGTGGCCAACGCGCTCGTGGTGCTCTACCTGGTGCAAAGCCTCGCGCGCCATACGGTCAAATAGCTGCCAGGGCAGCCACGCGTCGCAAATCTGCTAAGGTAGAACGCGCCACATTGTCAGACAGGCACCGATATCAACCGCCATCGAGACCCCTCATGATTCACGAAATTGCACAGATCACGATCAAGCCCGGCATGGAAGCCCAGTTCGAAGCCGGCGTGGCCAAGGCCAAGCCGCTGTTCCTGCGTTCGCGCGGCTGCCACGGACTGAACCTGCAGCGCTCGATCGAGCAGCCGTCGCACTACACGCTGGTGGTGGCCTGGGAAACCGTGGAAGACCACATGGTTCATTTCCGCGAATCGGACGAATTCCAGGAATGGCGCAAGCTGGTCAGCGACAGCTTTGCCGCGCCGCCGGCCGTGCATCACGTCAACACCGTGATTTGACCGGCCAACGCACCTGACGCTGGCGCCCACGCGCCAAAGGAGCCCGCCGCATGTCCACCCCTCAGCAGCGCCCACGGCATTTCTCGATGCTGCGCGACCTGCAGCTGGCGGATTTCTTCACGCTGGCCAACGCGGCATGCGGCATGGGGTCGGTGTTCTACGCGATGTATTTCGTCGCCGACCCTTCGCTCACGCATTTCTATATCGCGGCGGCGCTGGCGCCTGCTGCGTTCATTTTCGATGTGCTGGACGGCCGTATCGCGCGCTGGCGCCACGCCCATTCGGCACTGGGCCGCGAACTCGATTCGCTGTCCGACATCATCTCGTTCGGCGTCGGCCCGGCCACGCTGGCCTTCGCGGCCGGCATGCGCGGCGGCTGGGATCTGGCGGCGCTGATCTACTTTGTCTGCTGCGGCGTCAGCCGCCTGGCGCGCTTCAATGTCACGGCCGAGACGCTGGCCGAGGGCTCGGTGCAGGGCAAGGTCAAGTACTTCGAGGGCACGCCGATTCCCACCAGCGTGGTGCTGACCGGCGTGCTGGCGTGGTGCGCGTCGCGCGGGCTGATCGGCGATGCGCTGCCCGGCGGCGCGATCGAACTCGGCGCGGGCACGTTCCATCCGATGGCACTGTTGTTCGTGTTGAGCGGCAGCCTGATGATCAGCAAGACGCTGCGTATTCCGAAGTTCTGAGACACCGTTCAGGTGCACCGAATCCCCGCCACAGCGCGGGGATTTTCCATGATGGGGTTGGGGTCAACACGGTTTTCCGGCGACGTCTACAATCGGCCGGGATGTTGCCTGCCCCGTGGGGCAGGGTCCACGCAGACCACAAGGAAATTCCCCATGTCCCATCTCTTCGATCCGTACCAGATCGGCAATCTTTCGCTCGCCAACCGCATCGTTATCGCACCCATGTGCCAGTACTCGGCGGAAGAGGGTTCGGCCACCGACTGGCACATGATTCACCTGGGCAGCATGGCGCTGTCTGGCGCGGGCCTGATGATTGTGGAGGCCACGGCGGTGTCGCCGGAGGGCCGTATCTCGCCGGCCGACCTGGGCCTGTACAACGATGCCAACGAAGCCGCGCTGGGCCGCGTGCTGGACGCGGTGCGCAAGTATTCGCCGATTGCCGTGGCGATGCAGATCAGTCATGCGGGCCGCAAGGCATCGAGCCGCGCGCCGTGGGAAGGCGGTGCGCAGATTCGTCCCGACGAAGCCGGTGGATGGCAGACCGTGGCCCCCTCGGCCGTTCCGCACGCGGTGGAGGAGGTTGCGCCGACGGCGCTCGACCGCGCGGGCATGAACAAGATTCGCGATGACTTCGTGGCGGCCGCCAAACGCGCGGCACGGCTCGGCATCGACGGCATCGAGGTGCACGGCGCCCATGGCTACCTGCTGCACCAGTTCCTGTCGCCCATCGCCAACCACCGTACCGACGAGTACGGCGGCAGCCTGGAAAACCGCATGCGCTTTCCGCTGGAAGTGTTCGACGCGGTGCGCGAGGCGTTTCCGGCCGAGCGTCCCGTATGGATGCGCGTGTCGGCCACCGACTGGGTGCCGAACGGCTGGGATATCGAAGGCACGATTGCGCTGTCGCATGCACTGAAGGCACGCGGGTGCGCGGCCGTGCACGTCAGCACCGGTGGCGTGTCGCCGCAGCAGGCCATCAAGCTTGGTCCGGGCTATCAGGTGCCATACGCGCAGCGCGTGAAGGCGGAGGTGGGCTTGCCGACGCTGGCAGTTGGGCTGATCACCGAACCCGAGCAGGCCGACGCGATCATCGCCAACAACGAGGCCGACATGATTTCGCTCGCGCGCGCGATGCTGTATGACGCACGCTGGCCGTGGCATGCCGCCGCCAAGCTTGGGGGCCAGGTCGATGCGCCCAGGCAATACTGGCGCTCGCAGCAGCGCGGTCTGGAAAAGCTGTTCCGCAGCGCGCATTTCGGCCAGCGCTGACACCTCGGGCTGCGGCGCGATTTGCGTTGCGTTTGTGCCGCGCCGCAGCATCGTTCAAACGGCAATAACGAAGGGATTACCATGATTGCCGCGCCGCACTGATGGCGCGACCATCGGCGCAATAGATTGCAGTGGGCAGTACCCGGGCGCCCCAAAAGCACGCCCGTCATCACAGAAGTAGTCGAAGAACGCACTCTGGGAGACATCCATGCAAGTCTATGACGGGCTCGTATTTGCCTGCGCCATGATCCTTATCTGCATGTACGCCTATCTGGGCGTGCAGTCGCAGAGTCTTGCGCTGAAGTACGTATCGCCAGCCATCGTAGGCGTGTTGACGCTCGTCTACGCGCTGCTGCCGATGCGATTCATCAGCTAGCCGCACAGTCGCACGCCGCAAACAAAAACCCCGCCAGGCCATGGCGGGGTATGTCCGCTTTCATTGGCGGCCTAGCGCAGCGACAGCCAGATCGCCTTCGGTTCCGTGAAGTTCTCGATGGCGGCGTCGCCATGTTCGCGGCCCAGGCCCGAATCGCCCGCGCCGCCCCAGGGCAGGCGCACGTCCGTGTAGCCGTAGGTGTTGATCCACACGGTGCCGGCGCGCAGCTCGCCCGCCACTTGGTGCACGCGCTGGATATCGGCGCTCCACACGCCGGCGGCCAGGCTGAACGCGGTGCCGTTGGCGATGCGCACGGCGTCGGCTTCGTCGTCGAACGGAATCACGCTGGCCACCGGCCCGAAGATCTCCTCCTGCGAGATGCGCATCTCGTGCGCCACATTGGCGAACACCGTGGGTTCGACAAAGAACCCGCGCTCGCCCACGCGCACGCCGCCGGTCACGGCACTGGCGCCTTCCTGCTTGCCGATGTCCACGTAGTCGAGCACGGTCTTCATCTGCGCGGCCGATACCACCGGGCCCATCGTCGTATCGGGCGCGGCCGGGTCACCCACGCGGATCGCACGGGCCCGTGCGGCCAACCGTTCCACCACTTCGTCGTACACCTGCCGCTGCACCAGGATGCGTGAGCCGGCCGAACATACCTGGCCCGCGTTGAAGAAGACGCCCGAGGCCGCGGCACGCGTGGCGGCGTCGAGGTTGGCATCGGCAAAGATCACGTTGGCCGACTTGCCGCCCAGTTCCAGCGTCACGCGCTTGAAGTTGGCGGCGGCGCCCTGCATGATGCCGCGCCCCACGCCGGGCGATCCGGTGAAGGTCACCTTGTCGATGCCGGGGTGCGCCACCATGGCGTTGCCCACCACGCTGCCCTTGCCGGTGACCACGTTGAACACGCCCGGCGGCACGCCGGCTTCCAGCGCCAGTTCGGCCACGCGCAGTGCGGTCAGCGGCGTGATCTCGGCGGGTTTGACGATCAGCGTGCAACCGCAGGCCAGCGCCGGGGCGATTTTCCACATGCCGATCATCAGCGGGAAATTCCACGGAACGATGGCCGCCACCACGCCCACCGGCTCGCGCACGGTATAGGTCAGTGCATCGGGCCGGGCCGGGATCACGGCGCCATGGATCTTGTCGCACCAGCCCGCGTAGTAGCGCACGGTGTCGATCACGGCCGGCATGTCTTGCCGCCGCACCGACGCCAGCGGCTTGCCGGCGTCCTGGCTTTCCAGCGCCACCAGTTCCTCGGCGTGGGCTTCCAGCAGGTCCGCAAAGCGGTACAGGATGCGTCCGCGATCGGCGGCGCGCATGCCGCTCCAGGGCTTCAGCGCCGCGCGTGCGGCCCTGACCGCGCTGTCCACGTCGGCCGCGCTGCCCTGGGCCACCAGCGCAATCGGCGCCTCGGTGGCGGGGTTGATGTCGGTCGAGTATTGGCCCGTGCCGGGCGGCACGCGCTGGCCGCCGATCAGCAGGTCGTGCCTGGGCAAGTCGGCATGTGTTGCGGTCATGGGGGGCTCCTCGCTTCAGTCATGGGACGGGGCGCGGTGGCCGGAAATCAGGCCCGCTCTGCCTCGCAGTGTGGGCGGGCCTCAGACCTAAGTCCAATTAATAGGAATGATCCATTCATACGGTACATGCATGAATGAGGGCCGGACTTATCGTTCGGCCCGCTTCCATTCGGAGGTGTCGCACTGCACGCCCAGGCATTCGGCGTGCAGCAGGGTGCTGATGGCCGCGTGGAGTTTGCCCGGCACCACGGGCTTGTGCAGCAGCGCGGTGCCGCCCGCGTGCAGGTTGCGCAGGCGGTCGGCGGCGGTGTCGCCCGTGATCAGGATGGCTGGCAGGTCGCGTGCGGTGCGCTCGCGAATGGCCGCGATGGCTTCCAGTCCCGTGCGATTGCCACGCAGGCGGTAGTCAGCCAGGATCAGGTCGGGGGTGAAATCGCGGGTCAGCGCCAGCGCTTCTTCCTCGGTTTCGGCCGTGCGGCTCGGGCAGTTCCAGACCGTCAGCAGACCGGCCATGGCTTCGCGAATGGCGGGATCGTCGTCGATCACCAGCACGCGCAGGCCATCCAGGCGCATCGCCACGCCCGGCTGGACCGATTCCTCGGGCGCGGTCCACGCCAGCGGCAGCCGCAGGCGGAACACCGAGCCCTGGTCCGGTGTGGACGCCAGCGTCACCGACGTCTGCATGGTGCGCGCCAGGCCGTCCACGATGGCCAGCCCCAGCCCGAGCCCCTTGCGCTGGTCGCGCTCGGGATTGCCCAACTGGTGGAATTCCCGAAAGATCTCGCGATGCTGCGTGGCCGGGATGCCGATGCCGGTATCCCAGACTTCCACCGATGCATGGAAGCGCCGCGTGCGGCACGCCACCAGCAGGCCGCCCGCATGCGTGTAGCGGATGGCGTTGGCAATCAGGTTGCGCAGGATCAGTTCGGTCAGCGTGGGGTCGCCGAACAGCGTGACCGTGGTGTCGCGGGTGCGATAGAACAGCCCGCGCGCATTGGCCTGCGGTGCGAATTCGTTCTCCAGCTTGTGCAGCAGCGCCTGGAGCTGAAATGGCCGGGGCCGGGGGGTGACCACGCCCGCATCGAGCTTCGAGAAATCCAGCAGCGTGTTCAGCATTTCACGCGCGGCGCCCGACGATGCCTCGATGTGGTCCAGCAATTGCCGCTGGCGCTCGTCCAGCGGCGTGCGGCCCAGCGACACCAGGAACAGCCCCAGCGCATGCAGCGGCTGGCGCAGGTCGTGGCTGGCCGACGCCAGGAACACCGACTTGGCGCGGTTGGCGTCCTCGGCCTCGCGTTGGGCCTGGCCGGCGCGCGCGGTCTGGTCGCGCAATTGCGAAATCAGCTCCACGTTCTCGAACCGCAGCGCCAGCGAATGGCGCGCCATGCGCGAATAGTTGCGTGCGAACACGATCAGCACGAACAGGTAGAGCGGGGTGCCCAGGAACATCGGCAGGTAGGCGATATCGTGCGTGACGATGAAGACCGCCCAGACCGGCACGATGGCCGGGATGAAGAAGCCCACCGCCACAGGCAAGCAGGCCGAGAACACGGCCAGCGCCGCCGCGCTCATGCCTGCGATCAGCGACAGCACGCAGATCACCACGGCCGGCGAGCGGATATCGAGATAGAGCCAGCCCGCCAGGCCCCACAGCGCGCCAATCAGCACCAGCATTGCCGTCATGCCGCGTGCGTAGCGGCCCGAGCCCGCTTCGGTCAGCCGGTCGGGCACGGCCAGCCGGCCGAAGTGCGCGATGGCGCAGAGCACCGTCATCGCGGCAGCCCATGGCAGCCCGCCCGGATGGCCATCAGTCAGCGCCAGCCCCGTACCCAGGATGATCGCCGCCAGCGCGCACCCCAGCATGGCCATGCCAAAGCTCTGGTCGATCAGCTCCATCTGCGCCGACAGCAGGCGGGGTTCGTCGTAGCGCGGGAAGAAAGGCAACGCCATGGTCGACGCGGCTGGGCGTGTGGGGGTCAGCGTTGGGTCTGCACCAGGCCGCGCCGCTGCGCTTCCAGGATGGCCTCGACGCGGCTGACCACGCCCAGGTGTTCCAGGATGGCGGCCACATGCACGCGCACGGTGTTCTCGGAGAGCCCCAGGTGATAGGCGATGACCTTGTTGGATCGCCCCAGGTTCAGTTGCGTCAGCACTTCAAGCTGGCGCGGCGTGAGCTGGCTGGGCTCGTAGGCCGGGGCGGTGCCCACGACGCCCAGGCCGGCGCAGTCAGTTACCGGGAAATGCGTGCCGCCCGCCAGGCAGCAGGCAATGGCTTTTTCGATATCGAGCGCATCGGCCGACTTGGGCAGGAAACCGGCGATCTCGCGGCGGGCATCGGCCGGAATCGCATCGATATGGGACGTGCCGGAGACGATCAGGATGCGCGCGGCGGCAAAGTGCCGGCGCAAGACCTTGATGCCCTCGATGCCGTTCAGGCCCGGCATCTGGATATCGAGCAGCAGGATATCCACGGGCTGGCTGGCGTGCGCCTGCACGGCTTCCATGACCGATCCGGCCTCGATGATCGACGCCACGCTCGGGCTGTCTGCCAGCAGCAGCTTCAGGCCGGTGCGGAACAGGGTGTGGTCATCGATCAGCAGGAGTCGGGCACGCGACATTGGGGGCAGGCACAAAGTGCAGGGGACGGCATGAAGTCGATTGGACTGGATTCGGTTCGCGTTGTCCATCGCCACCAATGGGGGCATCGGGCGTGGAATCGGGCGCTTACCACCGTTATCGGCCAGGCCGCGGAAACCGTTGAGGCTTCGTCTGGAGTAGTCCGGAAAGATTATTGGCAGCGTAGTGGGCCGGTGCCAGCATTTTCCCGTGGACGATTTCCGCGACTTGTCCATACCACTTCTCATACCCGCTCCTCCCGGCTGCGGGTATTTTTTTGTCCGCGATACCGGGGGATGGGCCGGTATCGCGGACGATCAGACCGATCGGGGCCGATCAGGCCGGCTGCGCGAGCGGGCCGGCCGTGACGTCCCAGGTGCGGGCGCCCAGGAACCAGCGCGCGGCGTGCTCGCCGTGCAACGTGTAGCGATTTCCCGACACACGCACCCAGTCGCCCTCGGGCAGGCCCAGCACGGGCGTGTCCGGCGACAGCGTGGTGAACTCGGCCAGCCGCTGGTCGCGCGTTTCACCGCGGAACCCTTCGATTTCCAGGTTGTAGTAGTGCGGATTGATCTGGAACGGCACGAGGTTCAGCGCATCGAAACCGCCCGGGTCTACCACCGGCATGTCGTTGGTCGTGCGGATCGTCGGCGTGGCCAGGTTCGAGCCGGCGCTCCAGCCGATGTAGCGCGCATCGCCGCTGCGCACCCGGCCGGCGATGACGTCGAGCAGGCCCTGCTGGCGCAGCACCTGCAGCAGGCGGAACGTATTGCCGCCACCCACCACGAACAGCGTGGCGGCGTTGGCGGCAGCCACCGGGTCGGCCTGCTGGTGCAGCGAATCGACCGCGATGCCGATGGGTGCGAAGGCTTCGCGCACCTGTTCGGCGTAGCTGTCCCAGTCGCGCGTCACGCCCGCGTACGGGACAAAGAGGGCACGGGTGCGGCCATCGGCCAGTTCGGTAATGGCGGAGGCGGCGTGGACGAGGTAACCGTCGTCCGAGGTCGAATTGCTGAGTAGAAGCAGGTCCATGTCGGGGTGCAGCGTGGTTCCGCCTGACGGAACCAAGGTCCGGAACCGACGGATTTGACGAAAGCGAGGATGGTACCCGAATGCCACCGGCCCGGCGCCGGGTTTTGACGACCGGACCCCGAGTCTCAATCGATCACCTCAGTCGATCAGCTTGCCATTGGCGTCAAAGAACGGATGCCGCGCGCCGTAGTCGCCAATCGCTGCCAGATGGGTGACCAGGCCGTGCGACGGGTGCCACCAGTGCAGCAGGTAGCCGGGCGGCTCCATGCGGAAGCACGAGCGCGCCTGCGGATCGAGATCCAGTGCCACCTGGTGCGCGGGTCCCGGCGCCGTCATGGCGATGGTGCCGCCAAAGCGGCGTGTGATCTGCCGGTGCAGGTGGCCGCAGATCACGCGCTCCACGTGGTGGTGCCGGGCGATCACCGCTTCCAGCCCGGCGGCGTTTTCCAGGCCCTGTACGTCCATATGGCCGATGCCGGTGTGGAACGGCGGATGGTGCAGCATGACCAGCGTCGGCCGCGCGGGCTCTGCCGACAGCGTGGCGTCGAGCCAGGCCAGGCCGTCGGGCTCGGCGCGTCCGCCGGGTTTGCCGGGCACGGTGCAGTCGAAGCCAACCAGCCGCAGCGGGCCGGCGTCGATGGCGTAGTGCACCGGCGCCTCGGCGTCGCCATGGGCAAACAGGTAGTCGTGATCGGGAAACACCGTGCGCAATGTGCTGCGGCGGTCGTGGTTGCCGGGCAGCAGCTTCACGGGCATCGGCAGGCGTTGCAGGATATCGCGCAGGAAGCGGTATTCGTGTTCGTCGCCAAAGTCGACCAGGTCGCCGGTAACCACCACGATATCGGGCAGTTGAGGGGCGGCCAGCAGCGTGTCGATGGCGGCGTGCAGCGCGCCGGCGGTGTCCACCATGCGGTACGACAGTTTGCCGCCGGCCTTGATATGCAGGTCGGTAAGTTGCGCCACCAGGTACGGTGCGGAGGATGCTGGGGTCATGCGGCTTCTGCGAGCGTGATCAGGTGATTGGTATCGATGCGCAGCCCCACGCGCGTGCCGGGGCCCCACGCGTCGCGGCGCGCCGTGTCGACGATCAGCGGCGCGGTGGCGCCCACGTCCACCAGCAGGCGCGTGTGGTTGCCCAGGAACAGCGCCGTGACCACCGTGCCTTCGACATGCGCGTCATCGGCATGCACCAGCGCGACGTCTTCGGGACGGAACATCAGGCGCACGGTGGGTGTTACCGGCGCATCGTCGGGTGGGCCCATCGGCACCGTGCCGCCGGGCACGCGCCAGCGCCCGGCCTCGGCCGTGGCGGGCAGGTGATTCATGGTGCCAATGAAGTCGGCCACGAACGCATTGGCCGGGGCGCGGTAGATGTCCTGCGGCGTGCCGGATTGCGCGATGCGGCCGCGATCCATCACGATGATGCGGTCGCCCAGTGCCATCGCCTCGGCCTGGTCGTGCGTGACATAGACGGCGGTGATATGCAGGCTGCGCAGCAGCTGGTTGATGTCGGCGCGCAGCGCATCGCGCAGCTTGGCGTCGAGCGCGGTCAGCGGTTCGTCCAGCAGCAGCACGCGCGGCTGCACGGCGATGGCGCGGGCCAGGGCCACGCGCTGGCGCTGTCCGCCGGACAACTGGTCGACGCGGCGATCCGCAAACGCCTCCAGGTGCATCATGCCCAGCATCTCGTCCACGCGGCGCTTGCGCGCGGCGGCATCCACGCGCCGCACGCGCAGCCCGTAGGCGATGTTCTCGGCCACGGTCATGTTCGGGAACAGCGCGTAGTTCTGGAACACCATGCCCACGCCGCGCTGCTCGATCGGCTGGGCGGTCACGCGCGTATCGCCAAAATAAACTTCGCCGCCGGCATCGGGCTGCTCCAGCCCGGCAATGATGCGCAGCGTGGTGGTCTTGCCGCAGCCCGACGGGCCCAGCAGCACCACGGTCTCGGCGGCGCCGATATCGAGGTCCAGCGGTTGCAGCGCCAGCGTGCCGTCGGCAAACGTCTTGGCGCACTGGCGCAGGCGGATGGGAGTGGGCTCATGCATGGCGGCGCTCGGCAACAGTGGGTGACAGGGTGCCCTGGGGCAGGGCGGCGGGCTCGTCATGCGCGGCCTCGGCCACGGGCGCGTGGCGCCGTGCGCGTGCGCCCAGTGCGCTGACGGCCTGCATGAAGACCAGCATCGGAATGATCATCACGAAGAAAACGATGGTGTAGGCCGACCCGATTTCGAGCCGCATCGACGCATAGCTGTCGGCCAGGCCCACGGGCAGCGTCTGCGTGGTGGGCGTGTGCAGCATCCAGGTCAGGTTGAATTCGCCCACCGACAGCGTGACCACCATCAGCGCGCCGGCCAGGATGCCCTGGCGGCAGTTCGGCAGCACCACGGTGAAGAAGCGCGTCATACGGCGGGCGCCCAGGCTGGCGGCGGCGTCTTCAAGTGTGCGGATGTCGATGGCGGACAGGATGGCCAGCACTGAGCGCACCATGAACGGCAGCGTGAACAGCACGTGGCCGATCAGGATGAACAGCCAGCTTGTGCGCAGGCCCTGCCAACTGCCGTAGAGCAGGATCAGGCCCAGCGCCGTGGCCAGTCCGGGCACTGCCACGGGCAGCATCAGCAGTTCTTCGATCAGACGCGTCATGCGGTTGCGGCGCAGCGCCATGTAATAGGCAGCCGGCACGCCGATCACGAGCGTGCAGGCCAGGCAGGCCAGGGCGATGCCCAGCGACAGGAAGATGGTGTTGCGATAGAGCGACCAGACTTCCACGAGCCAGCGCGTGGTCAGTCCGCTGGACAGGCCCACGAAGATGTTGTTGGTCAGTCCGGCCAGCACCGACAGCACCACGGGCACGGTCATGAATGCGCAGACCAGCAGCGTCAGCGCGAGTTGCAGCCAGTAGCCGGCGCGGCGGGGTTGGGATGGGCGCATTGGGGGCAATCCTCAGGCCGTGGCGGCGACCGCGTCGCCGGAGTACCAGCGCGCCAGCGCCAGCAGGGCCCACGTGACCACGCCGAGCAGGATCGACAGCGCGGCGGCCATGCCAAAGTTGGCGTAGTTGGTGAACTCGTTGTAGATCGTCAGCGGCAGCACATCGAGCTGCGTGGCCAGCGTGAAGGCCGTGCCGAACGCGCCCATGCTGGTGGCAAAGCAGATGGCGCCGCTGGACAGCATGGCCGGCATCAGCGCGGGCAGCATCACGTCGCGCACCACGCGCCACGGGCTGGCGCCCAGGGACCGTGCTGCTTCTTCCAGCGAGGGGTCGAGCTTTTCCACGGCGGCCATCACGGTCAGGATCACGCGCGGAATCGAGAAATAGAGATAGCCGACGAACAGGCCGGCCAGCCCGTAGGCAAAGGTCCAGCGCTCGCCAGCCAGCACATCGCCGATGCTGGCCAGCAGGCCGTTGCGGCCACCGAGCATGATGACCATGAAGCCGATCACCACGCCCGGAAAGGCCAGCGGAAACGTCAGCATGGCCACCAGCACCGGTTTGCCCGGCACGCGATGGCGCTGCAGGAACGTGCCCGAAATGCCGGCGATCACCAGCGTGGCCAGCGTTACCAGCGCGGAGAGCACCACCGTCACCATCAGGCTGTGCAGGTAGCGCGCGCTGGTCAGCACGGTCCAGTAGACCCCCGGGCCGTCCCTGCCGGTCAGGCTGACCTCGATCAGCCGTGCCATCGGCAGGCAGAAGAAGGCCAGGAACACGACCAGCGCGGGTAGCGCGAACAGGAACAGGGTGGGGGATCGTTGGGTCATCGTGCGGGGCCGGCCGGGTGGCTTAGCGGACTTCCTTCAGGTACTGGTCGCTGAACGCCTTCTGCACCTGGGCCATCTTGCCGAAGTCAACCGGCTTGGCGCGTGCGTAGTCGGCGGCGGGCAGGAAGCGCGACTGCACCTCGGCCGGCATCGGCACGTTACGTACCGGGCGCAGGTAGGCGTTGGCCCACAGCGCCTGGCCCTGGTCGGACAGCACGAAATCGAGCACCTTGCGGCCGTCGGCGGCGTGCGGGGCGTTGTTGACCAGGCTCATCACGTACGGCACCACCAGCGAGCCTTCCTTCGGAATCACGAACGCCACGTTGGCGCGGTCCTTGTACTTGGCGCGGTAGGCGTTGAAGTCGTAGTCGAGCAGGATGGGAATCTCGCCGGACAGCACGCGCGCGTAGGCGGTCTGCTTGGGCACGATCGGCTGGTTCTTCTGCAGGTCGCGGAAGTACTTGAAGGCCGGGCCGAAGTTGTCCAGCGTGCCGCCCAGCGCCTGGTTCACGGCCACTGCGCCCACGTAGCCAACGAATGCGCTGGCCGGATCAAGGTAGCCCACCAGGCCCTTGTATTCGGGCTTGAGCAGGTCGGCCCACGACTGCGGCACCGGCTTGCCGCGCAGTGCATCCACGTTGACCATGAAGCCGAGCGTGCCCGAGTGGATGGCAAACCAGTTGCCCTGCGGGTCCTTCAGGCCATCGGGAATATCGTTCCAGTGAGCGGGCTTGTACCCCTGCGTCACGCCATCGGCCTTCGCCTGGATGCCGAAGGTCACGCCCAGGTAGGTCACGTCGGCCACCGGGGCGGCTTTTTCAGCTACCAACTGCGCCAGCGACTGGCCCGAGTTCTTGTTGTCGAACGGCACGGTGACGCCGGTCTTTTCCTTGATCGCGCGAATCTGCGCGGCCCAGTCGGCCCATTCGGGCGGGCAGTTGTAGCAGATCGCGGTTTGCGCGGCAGCGCCCTGGCTGACAGCGGCAAAGGCGGCGGTGATGGCCAGCCAGCGCAGCGGACGGCGCCAGAAGGATTGCGTCGACATGTAAGGCTCCCTGGTTGAGGTCGGTCGGTGAAGCGGGTCGGTAAATCGGTTGGTGACTGCGTTGGATCAGCCTGCGGTGGCGGGGGCGCCTACGGTGCCCTCGATGCGCAGCGCGTGCGGCAACAGCGTGGCGTTGCCATCCGCGCCGGCCGATCCTTCGGCCAGGCGCTGCAGCAACTGGGCAATCGCTTGCGTGCCGATATCGGCATTGGGTTGCACCACGGTGGCCAGCGGCGGCTCGACGAGCGCGCCCAGCGCGATGCCGTCGTAGCCCAGCACCGAGACGTCGCGCGGCACGCGCAGGCCCAGCCGCTTGAGGTCCGAGATCACGCCGATGGCAAGCAGGTCGTTGGTGCAGAAGAACGCGGTGGGCGCATCGGCTCCGGCCATCAGCGCGCTGATCTGTGCCGCGTTGCTGGCGGTATGTGATGGCAGGTTGACCGGATCGAGCACCGGCAGGCCGTGGGCGCGCATGGCGTCGGCATAGCCGGCAAAGCGCTGGCGCGCGCGGTCCGATGCGGTGAAGGCACCCGAGATCACGACGATGCGCCGGTGTCCGGCGCCAATCAGCGCGTTGACGCCCTCGCGGGCGCTGGTGTGGTTGTCCACCGAGACCGAATGCCGGCCCTGTCGCGCGCTGTCGGGCGATACCTGGTTGTAGGCCAGCACATAGGGCACCGATTCGCGGTCGAGCTGGTCGAGCACAGTGCTGTCGCAGGCGTCGGCCACGGTCAGCACCATGCCGTCGACGCGGTGGCGCAACAGGTATTCGATGCGCTCGCGTTCGCGCGACGGATCGTAGTTGCTGGTGACCAGCATCAGGGAGTAGCCTGCGGCCATGGCGGACTCTTCGATGCCGCGCCAGCATTCGGCGAACACCGCGTTGTCCAGCGTGGGCAGCATCACGCCCAGGATGCGTGTGCGCTGGGCGCGCAGCTTGGCACCCAGCAGGTTGGGGCGGAACGACAGCCGCTGCGCCGCTTCGTGCACGCGCTGGGCCGTGGCCTCGCGTACCAGTTGCGGATGGCTGAACACTCGCGACGCCGTGGCCAGCGATACCTTGGCGGCCAGCGCCACGTCGGCAAGCGTCACGCCCTGGCCGGGTTCGGCGCTAGCCAGGCGGGGCGCCAGGGCGGCGCGGCGGGGTGGTGCCATGCATTCCTCTCCGGTCGGGCGCTGCAGATGAAAACGTTTTCATTGAAGCGCCGAAAAATCAGGCGTCAAGGAATATCTACGTTGCACCGCCGCAAAACGGCATGCACGCTCCCGCGCCTGTCATGGCTGCGCATTGTCACGACGCTGCGTGACACGACGATGACAGGCGGGGAGGACGGCGGGAGGGCCGCTTTATTTCGGAGTTACTTCGGAGTTACTTCGGGGCCTTGGGGGCCGCGCTGAACGTCTTGTTGGCGATCTTCCAGACGCCGTCGATCTGCAGCAGGTTCATGTAGTCGGTGAACACCACTTCCGGGTAATCGAGCACGATCTTGGCCGTGGCGGCATTGCCCACCACGTCGAAGCTGGCGATATGGCGGCGGCGCTGCGCTTCGTCCGGCTGCGGCTGGCCCTGGAAGCGCTTCGAGAATTCGTCCACCGTCAGCGAGTGCAGGGCGCCGTCGCGGAACGAAATGATGCGGGCATCGGCATGGAACGCCTGGAAGATGAATTCCGCGCGGCCGGTGCGATGGGCTTCCAGGTATTGCTGGAGCGGTTCGAGGGCGGGAATGGCTTGCTGGGCGGTGTTCGCGGTCATGGGTTGTCTCCGGAATCCTGTTGGATGGGCAATCATTGTATCCGTAAATTGTATGCAAAAAAGACCGGGAATGTGGGAGGTGCAAGTCCTCGGGAAAGTTTTCGTAACAGGATCGGCGGCGCGCCGGTCAACCAAGTGGCGCGTCGGACGTCAAACCGGCATTCCGGCATGCAATGCAAGGGAGGAGACGGCGCTCATGGCAGACCAACGGTTCGACATACGGCGGTGGCGGGCGGGTTCGCGGTGGCTGCTGGCCCTGTTGGCCGGGGTGACGTTGCTGGCTGCGTGCGCGTCGACGCGCCCCGATGGTGCGCCGCCGCAAGGCGCGCTGTCGGCCACCGACCTGCGCTGGCTCAACACGGTCAGCTTTGGCGCCGACCAGGCCAGCGTGCAGCGGCTGCAGACCATCGGACGGCAGCGCTACCTGGACGAGCAGCTGAAAATGCCGCTGGCCGATCCGCCGCAACTGGCCGAAGCCATCGCCGCATTGCCGGTGAGCCAGGGCGACGCGCTGCAGCGTACGCAGGCGCTGCGAACCGAGCGGCAGCGTATCCAGGCGCTGACCGACGACACCGCGAAGCAGCAGGCCCGCGAGGCGCTGAACCGGCAGGGCCGCGAACTGGTCGTCGACACCACGCGCCGCCACCTGATGCGCGCGCTGTATTCGCCCGCGCAGTTGCGCGAGCAGATGACGTGGTTTTGGCTGAACCACTTCAGCGTCTATGCGGGCAAGGGCCAGGTGCGCTACGCGCTGGCCGATTTCGAGGAACGGGTGATCCGCCCCCACGCGCTGGGCAAGTTCCGCGATTTGCTGATGGCCACGGTCACGGCGCCGGCCATGCTGGAGTATCTGGACAACGCCCAGAGCGCCGCGAATCGCCTCAATGAAAACTACGCGCGCGAGCTGATGGAGCTGCATACGCTTGGCGTGGCGGGCGGCCCGAGCGGGTCGCAATACACGCAGCAGGACGTGCAGGAACTGGCGCGCGTGCTGACCGGGCTCGGCATCAACGTGCGCGGCGAGCCGCCACGGCTGGGGCCCGCCCGCGCCGGGTTGTACCGCAGCGACGGCCTGTTCGAATTCAATCCGAATCGCCACGACTTCGGCGCCAAGACGCTGCTGGGCCATACCATCGCGCCGGCCGGGTTTGCCGAGGTGGAGCAGGCGGTGTCGATCCTGGCCCGCGATCCGGCCACCGCGCGCTTTGTCTCGTCCAGGCTTGCCACGTACTTCGTCTCCGATAACCCGCCGCCGCAACTGGTGGCGCAGATGGCAGCCACTTTCACTCGGACTGATGGCGACATCGGCGCGGTCCTGCGCACGCTGTTCCTGTCGCCATGGTTCGACCGGTCGGTGGCGGACGGCGCGCGCAAGTTCAAGGACCCGATGGTCTTCGTGGTGTCGTCGATGCGGTTGGCCTATGACGGGCGCCCGGTATCCAACCTGCGTCCCATGATCAACTGGCTGAACCAGCTTGGCGAGCCGCTGTACGGCCACGTGGCGCCCGACGGCTATCCGCTGACGGAGACGGCGTGGGCCAGTTCCGGTCAACTGGTCAGGCGCTTCGAGATCGCGCGTGCCATCGGTAGCGGGCCGGCCGGGCTGTTCTCGGACGAAGGCGGGCAGCCGGCGGCGCAGCGCGGTTTTCCGATGCCGAACAACCGCATGTTCTACGACACCATCGAGGGCACATTGGGCACGGCCACGCGCCAGGCGCTGGCGCAGGCCGCTTCGCAGCAGGAATGGAATTCGGTGCTGCTGAGTTCGCCCGAATGGATGCAACGGTAAAACGCTGGAGGCCATGATGAATCGACGACACTGGATGCGGATGATGGGCGGCGCCGGCCTGGCCGCGACGCTGCCGGCCATGACCTCGCGCGTGTTCGCGCTGCCGGCGCAGGCCGACGCGCGCTTCCTGCTGGTATTCCTGCGCGGCGGCTACGATGCCGCCAACGTGCTGGTGCCGGCCGGCAACGATTTCTACCGTGCGTCGCGCCCGAACATCGCCATCCGCCCGCCCGTGGCGCCGGGAGGCGCCCCGGACCCGGCCGCGTCGCTGGCGCTGTCGGTCGATGGCTGGGCGCTGCATCCGGCGTTGGGTACGACGATGCTGCCGATGTGGCAGCGTCAGCAACTGGCGTTCGTGCCGTTCGCGGGCACCGCCGATATGTCGCGCAGCCACTTCGAGACGCAGGACGGTATCGAGGCCGGGCAGGGCGGCGACGGCCATGATGCCGGCGTGCCGAAGGGCAGCGGATTCCTGAACCGGCTCACGCAGGCCATGGGCGGGCAGGCCGCACCGGTGGCATTCACCGATGGGCTGCCGATGGTGCTGGCCGGGGCGGCCAACGTGCCCAATGTCTCGCTCAAGGGCAACGGCCGCACGCCGTTCGATGCGCGCCAGACGCAGGTGCTGGCGCAGATGTACAAGGGCACGCGTTTCGAGTCACTGATTGCCGAGGGTTTCGACCTGCGCCAGACCGTGGCGGAGCAGGCCGAGGCCATGCGGCGCCATGAAGCGGCGATGCGCGCCGACGGTGGCGACACCATGTCGGGCCGCATGCAGGAGATGCAGGCCGCCAACCGGCGGGCGCTGACGGCGCGCGGATTCGAGCAGGAGGCGCGCCGCATGGCCGGCCTGATGCGCGAGAAATTCAACGTCGGCTTTATCGACGTGGGCGGCTGGGATACGCACGTCAACCAGGGCGGCGCGCAGGGGCAACTGGCCAACCTGCTGGACAACCTCGGGCGCGGCATCGCCGGGTTTGCCGAGGAAATGGGGCCGGCGTGGTCCAGCACCACGGTCGTGGCGATTTCCGAATTCGGCCGCACGTTCCGCGAAAACGGCACGCGTGGCACCGATCATGGGCATGGCACCGTCTACTGGGTGGCCGGTGGCAACGTGCGGGGCGGCCGCATCGTCGGCGAGCAGGTAGCCATCGGCCCGTCGACGCTGAACCAGAATCGCGACTACCCGGTACTGAACGATTACCGCGCGGTGCTGGGCGGATTGTTCCGCCGGCTCTATGGGCTCGACGACGATCGGCTGGCCCGGGTTTTCCCGGGTAGCCGGGCCCGGGATATAGGCCTGGTGTAGGTTTCACGCAAGGCGCGGGGGCGCTACCCTACCGAAGCAGTACGCGCTATTACTCAAGTCAG
Source organism: Cupriavidus pauculus (assembly GCF_022179805.1). Classification (GTDB taxonomy): domain Bacteria; phylum Pseudomonadota; class Gammaproteobacteria; order Burkholderiales; family Burkholderiaceae; genus Cupriavidus; species Cupriavidus pauculus_E. Next base: position 113,753 of record NZ_BPUO01000017.1, read on the forward strand.
GTGGAAGCTTGCCGATACTTCAAGCTGTGGGAGTGGCATCTGCCCATTGCATGATTCGTACAAGAACGATTCCTAGCCAGTTTGAGTGCAAGCCTTGTCGCGACCCCTGACGCCATCCATTGCTGATTGCCTCGAACAACATCTGCTGCGGCCGGTTTTCCAGCCGATCGGCTCGCTCGTCACGGGCGATGTGTTTGGATACGAGGCACTGATCCGCGGCCCGGCGGGAACGCCGCTGGAAAGCCCCGTGGCGTTGTTCGCCGAGGCGGCCCGTGTCGGCAAGCACATCGCGCTGGAGCGGCTGGCCGCGCGCATCTCGATCCGGGCGTTCATGGATTTCAACCTGCCCGGCAAACTGTTCCTGAACTACAGCGCCGATTCGATGCGCGACATCGAAGACACGCGCGATGACGTGCGCGTCTTCCTGAACACCGTGGGGTTGCCGTCGGAACGCATCGTGCTGGAACTGACCGAGCAGGCCCCGCTGGGGTCGCTGGAAACACTGGCCAAGGCCGTCTTCTCGATCCGCAGCCGCGGTGCCCAGTTCGCCCTGGACGACTACGGCACCGGCCATGCCAGCCTGGGACAGTGGATCGCGCTCAAGCCGGACTACGTCAAGATTGCACGCGTCATCATCGACGGCGTGGCAACGTCCCCATTCCAGCGTGAGGCGCTGCAGGCGCTGTGCAAGCTCGCCCGCACTGCCGGCGGCACACGGCTGATCGCCGAAGGCATTGAACATGAAGATGATCTGATCGTCTGCCGCGACCTGGGCATCGATCTGGCGCAGGGCTATCTGCTGGCCCGGCCATCGCCGGAACCGCCGCTGACGTTGTCCGATGCATCGCTGCGGGCGCTGCATCGGGGGCGGTTGAGGCTGGCGAAGTAGGTCAAATCTCCCCACGCGGTTTTGCTCCCCTCTCCCGCATGCGGGAGAGGGGAGCAAACACACGGGGACTCAATACCGCTCAGAGCGCCGCAGCCGCCGACGCCCCGGCCGGCGCGCTCGCCGGCTGTGCCGGCATCACCGTCGCGTCGCTCGACGCTTCCGGCTCATGCACCCCCGATGGCAACGCCTCGACGACCTCGCCCGGGTCCAGTGCCATACCGTTTTCGGCCGGAGCGGCCGGTGTCGATGCAGGCGGCATTGCGTCGGCGTCGGTGGCCGGTAATACCGGACGGCGTGGCGCCGGACGCGGTGTCGGCACCGTTTCATCCTTCTGGTTCGACGCAAACAGCTTCTGGTACCAACCGCGCACGGTGTCGGTCAGGCCGGAATACCACGTGCGCTGGTCCACTTCGGCAAAGCGGGCGCGCGGATCGACGATGCGGGCTCGCAGGGCGCGCTGGTAGAAGTCGCCGACGATGGGCAACGCGCTGTGGGCGCCCTGGCCCCAGTAGTCGCTGCGCAGCGTCACGCGGCTGTCGTTGAAGCCCACCCAGGCGCCGGCCACCAGTTGCGGATGCATCAGGATGAACCAGCCATCGGCGTTGTCCTGGGTGGTGCCGGTCTTGCCGGCCACGTCGGCGCGGATGCCGTAGCGGGTGCGGATGGCCGTGCCCGTGCCGCGGTCCACCACATCGCGCATCACGTCGAGCAGCGTCTCGTTGGCCGTGGCGGACATGGCGCGCTCGGGCGAGGCGGGCCGGAAGCGGGCCAGTTCGTTGCCGTCGCGGTCGGTGATGTGAGTGACCATCGACGGGGCCATGTACAGGCCGCCGTTGGCGATGGTGCCGTACGCGGCGACCATTTCCCTGAGCGTCACGGGGCTCGTGCCCAGCGCCAGCGAAGGCACTTCCTCCAGCTTGCTGTCGCGCACGCCCATGGCGCGCGCCAGCCGCGCCACGCGGTCGGCGCCCACCGACTGCACCAGTTGCGCGGTGATGGTGTTCTTGGAATAGACCAGGCCGTCGCGCAGGCTCATGGCGCGGCCGGTGGATGCCGACTCGTCGGTGGGCCGCCAGACTTCGCCGCCGGCCAGCTTCATCTCCACGGGCTGGTCGACGAACGTTTCGTCCGGGCTCTGGCCTCGCGCGAACGCGGCGCCGTAGACAAAGGGCTTGAACGTCGAGCCGGGCTGGCGGCGTGCCTGGGCCACATGGTCGAACGCGTCCACGCTGAAGTCGCGGCTGCCCACCCACGCGCGGATTTCGCCGGTGGCCGGGTCCAGCGCCATGAAACCGGCCTGGACGCGCGTCTTGGTCAGGCGCAGGTTCTGCATGAACGCGTTGTCGTGCATCAGGTGGTTCAGCGCGTCGGCGTCCGGCTGGCCGGCGGCCACGGCGGCGCGGTACTCGGGCGTTTCACGCACGAACTGCTGCACCAGCGCGCGGCTCTCGGCCCAGCCGGCGCGCGGCGCCCAGGCGGCGTTGGCAATCGACTGGAGCTGGTTGCCCTGGCGCACCAATGCCTGGTTGGCCATGGCCTGCAGACGGGCATCGATGGTCGTGTGGATGACCAGGCCGTCGGTATAGAGGTTGTAGTCGTTGCTGTCCGCCCACGAGATCAGCCACTTGCGCAATTGCTGGGCAAAGTGGGCGGCAGGGCCCGGTTCCTCGATCTGGCGTTCGAAGTCGATGCGCAGCGGCTTCTTCTTCAGCACCTCGTAGCGCGCTGCGTCCAGCTTGCCGCGCTTGACCATCTGGGCCAGCACGATGTTGCGGCGTTCCAGCGCGCGCTGGGGGTTCAGCACGGGGTTGTAGTAGCTGTTGCCCTTGAGCATGCCGATCAGCGTGGCGGCTTCCAGCACGTCGAGTTGCCGCGCCGACTTGTCGAAGTACGTGCGCGCGGCCATCTCGATGCCGAACGCGTTGTACAGGAACGGCACCGTGTTCAGGTAGGTCTCGAGGATCTCGTCCTTGGAATAGAGCGCCTCGATCTTCAGCGCGGTGATGGCTTCCTTGAGCTTGCGCGTCATGGTCGGCGCGCGGCCGATTTCGTCGGGGTAGCGGTTGCGCGCCAGCTGCTGCGTGATCGTGGAGCCACCCTGGCGGTCGCCCGAGAACGTGCGCAGCGCGGCCCCGGCGGTGCGGCGCCAGTCCAGCCCGAAGTGCTGGTAGAAGCGGTGATCCTCGGTGGCGATCAGCGCATTGACGACGTTGGGCGAGATATCCGACAGCTTGACCCAGTCGCGGTTGGCCCAGCGGTAGACGGCCAGTTCCTTGCCATCGGCGGACAGTACCTGCGCCGGCTGCTCGGACTTGGCCTTGCGGATATCGCTGATGCCGGGCGTGAACGGCACCAGCAGCAATGCGTAGAGCAGGAACAGCGCCGGAAGCGCGGCCAGGGCCAGCAGGACATTGCGACGGCTGGGGCGGCGCAGGTGCTGCCTGAGCTGGGCCAGCCGGGGGGCGAGGTAAGTCTTGTAGGAATCCAGGCGCATTGACGCAACGGTTGGCAGGTCCGGTGCGCACCGTCACGAACCTGTCAAAAGCCGTTCACAGAAAAGTGTGCATCCTACCAAAAGGCGGGTCGGGAAAACCCGCATTCTTTGACCCCTTACGCCAAAAATCCCGCCGAAGTGGGGTACCGCTCTTCGTTGCAGAGGCGCAACAGACACATGGGTTTCATATTAGGTTGAAACAATTCGGTTGCCCCCACAGGTCATCGTTTCGGAAAACGGAAGTACGAGTCTCGTACCCACGGCCTGAGACGAGGACGGGGAAGCATCTCAATGTCTTAACAAATACGAGAAACTCACAGTGAAGAAAGCACTATTTGCTCTGGCGGCAGCGGGTACCTGCGCTATCTCCGGCGTGGCGTCGGCACAATCGTCCACCTCCGTGACGCTGTACGGTATCGCCGATGCCGGCATCGAATTCGCCAACCACTCCGGCACGGCCACGGCCAACGGCAGCAAGGCGATGGTGAGCTCGGGCAACATGTCCGGTTCGCGTTGGGGCCTGCGTGGCGCCGAAGACCTCGGCAACGGCCTGAAGGCGATCTTCACGCTGGAATCGGGCTTCGACATCGACACCGGCGCGTCGGGCCAGGGCAGCCGCCTGTTCGGCCGCCAGGCTTTCGTGGGCCTGCAAGGCTCGTTCGGCGCCGTGACCCTGGGCCGTCAGCAGAACGCGCTGTACGACCTGTTCGGTGCCTACGACCCGATGGCTGTTGGCCCGAAGTACTCGCTGAACTCGGTTGACTCGGCCTTCAACGGTCGCGCCGACAACGCCGTCAAGTACACCGGCAAGTTCGGTGGCCTGACCGCTACCGCCTTCTACAGCACGGGCCGTGATTCGACCGTGGCCAACAGCACCGAAGTGCCGGGCAACTACAAGGTTGGCCGCAACTTCGGCGCCGGCCTGGCCTACTCGGCAGGCGCGTTCTCGGTGGGCACCGCCTACGACCAGTACCAGGGCAACACGGTTGCCACCGACGACCGCGCCGTCAAGCGCCTGGCCTTCGGTGGTTCGTACGACCTGGGCGTGGCCAAGGTGTTCGCCGGCTACCGCTGGATGCGTGACGACGGCACGTCGAGCGCAACGGCTGCTTCGTCGCGCAACAACGTCTACTGGGTGGGCGGTCTGTACCGCGTGACGCCGGCCCTGTCGCTGACGGGCGCCGCGTACTACCAGGACACGAACGACAGCAAGAACGATCCGTGGATGTTCGTCCTGTCGGCCGACTACGCGTTCTCGAAGCGCACCGACGCCTACCTGAACATCGGCTACACGAAGAACAAGGGCACCTCGGCCCTGTCGATGAGCAGCTCGGCACCGGTCGTTCCGGGCGCCAACCAGACCGGCGCGGTCGTGGGTATCCGTCACCGCTTCTAAGCGGGGAGACACCGGCAGACGGGGCCTTTCCCCCCGCCCCTGCCGGATAACAAAAACGCCCCTCACCCGGCTTGGGCGGTGGAGGGGCGTTCTGCTTTTCTACTTTCTGCTTGCGGATTCAGGTGGTGGCACCGGACGCACCGGGCGCCTGCCTGGCGGCCTGGGCGTCGACCGTGCGCAGGCGTTCCAGTGCGCGGGTCAGCAATGCACCTTCCTCGGTATCGGCCGTGGTGCGCAGCGTCTGCACCGCGTGGTGCAGCCGTTCCCGTTCGGGTGCCGCAAGGGTGTCCGTGTCCTCCAGGGCTTCGATTTCCTTGTCCACGCGCTTGCAGAGCTTGCGCACGAATTCGGGATCGAGCTGCCCCTGGCTGGCGCCATGGGCGATGTGATAGATCAGGCTGGCGAGGCCCTCCGGGGTCGTCACTGTCGGTACGCTTTGATCACGTTTCATCTTGGCTCCGCGTCGGATTGGCGAGGTTGCGTAGGGGGGGCGGCTTCGGTCGATTCATTCTAGTGAGCGATCGAGGCGGTCAGAAGTTGCCTTTGTCTTTGAGTTCAGACATTTGTGCCGCCGGGGTCGCACCGCTTTCTTATTTCCGAAATATTTCATCGCCAGAATGTCATCTCGTCGGACCTGCTGAACAAGTGGGGAACGCATACGCAACCGGAGGGGTTGCCGCAGGCCGACAGGACATCGTTCCGGCATGTTTTTATGGTCGCCCGCAGAGGCGCCAGTCAAGGCACGGTGGCTTTGCAGTCAAAACGCGGGGATCCGAGCCGTCTTGATGACGGCTCGTTTGTTTTCTGGGCCTGCCTGAGATCTGTTCGACATTGCATCGGACGTGGCGCAATCCGGCGTCTTTCGCTAACGTGATTGATGCGGTACATGGCGCCGATCAACAAAAGCAAATGGTGCCGCGTGGGCATGGCCCATAACATGCGCGGGCGCCCCCTCACACGTCGCCTCCCCGGCGACCTGAGGAGATCCCCCAAAATGGCAGTACGTCGTTTTTCCCCTCGCTTTTCCCCCATGCGACTGGCCGTGTTCGGCATGGTCGTATCGCTGGCCCTGCCGGTAGCTGCCCAGACGATGACGCGCGACAACGGCGCGCCGGTTGGCGATAACCAGAACTCGCAGACCGCCGGACCCAACGGTCCCACCCTGCTGCAGGACGTCCACCTGATCGAAAAGCTGCAGCGCTTTTACCGCGAGCGCATTCCCGAGCGGGTCGTCCACGCACGCGGCACCGCGGCGCAAGGCGAATTCGTCTCGGCCGGCAATTTTTCCGATCTGACCACGGCCAGTTTCCTGTCGTCGCCCGGCAAGATCACGCCGGTCACCGTGCGCTTTTCCACGGTGATTCACGGTCGCGGATCGCCTGAAACCGTGCGCGACCCGCGCGGCTTCGCTACCAAGTTCTATACCGACCAGGGCAACTGAGATCTGGTCGGCAACCACACCCCGATCTTCTTCATCCGCGATGCCATCAAGTTTCCGGACATGGTGCATTCGCTGAAGCCGTCGCCGGTCACCAACATTCAGGACCCGAACCGCTTCTTCGACTTCTTCAGCCATGTGCCCGAGAGCACCCACATGCTCACGCAGTTGTTCTCGGACCTGGGCATTCCCGCGTCGTACCGCAAGATGCCGGGCCATGGCGTGCACGCGTTCAAGCTGGTCAACGCGGCGGGCAACGTGGCGTACGCGAAGTTCCAGTGGCGTCCGCACCAGGGCGAGGCCTACCTGACCCGCGCCGAGGCCGAGAAGATCCAGGGCATGAACTTCAACAACCTGACCGCCGATCTCTACATGGCGATCGACGAGGGCAAGTACCCGAAGTGGGACCTGTACGTGCAGTTGATGAAGCCCGAGGACCTGGGCAAGACGAAGTACGATCCGCTCGACGCCACCAAGGTCTGGCCCGGTATTCCGGCCCAGAAGCTGGGCACGATGGTGCTGAACAAGGTGCCGGACAACTACTTCGAGTACACCGAGCAGTCGGCCTTCGCGCCGTCTAACCTGGTGCCGGGTATCGAGCCGTCCGAAGATCGCATGCTGCAGGGCCGTCTGTTCTCGTACTACGACGCGCAAACGTACCGCCTGGGCGCCAACAAGCAGAAGCTGCCGGTGAACAAGCCGCGCGTGGAGGTGAAGAACTACCAGATCGATGGCTACGGCGATGCCGACGGTACGAAGGGTGATGTGAACTACCAGCCGTCGCGCAAGGCCGGGGCCTATTCGGACAATCCGCACTACAAGTACGCCCGTACGCCGCTCACCGGCACCACGCAGAACCAGGCGATTGCACGCACCGACAACTTCACGCAGGCTGGTGAGTACTATCGTGCGCTTTCGGCAACCGGCAAGACGAACCTGATCGGCAACCTGGGCGCTGAACTGGCCATGGTCAAGAACGCCGAGATCAAGAACGTGATGCTGAGCCACTTCTACAAGGCCGATGCCGACTACGGCAAGCGCCTGGTGGCAGAAGCGAAGGGTGACCTTGCCGATGTCCAGCGCCGTGCGGCAATGCTGAAGGACTGACGCCGCTGTAGGAGGACGGCGGACGCCCGCAACGTGTGCGCCTGCCTATACTGGCCTTGTCGCGCGCATGCGCACTTGGTGGGGAGCCAGCCATGTCCAGATTCGCCGTCCTCCTGCTGTTACCGATGGTGCTTGCCGGCTGCGTGTCGTTCAGCAGCAGCGACCCCAATCCGCCGCAACGCACCACCGTGGTCACGCCGCCCCCCGGCAGCACCACGGTCTGCAGCCCCGGACCCTGCTAGGGCCTGCCAGGGGCGTGCGCTGCCGGGCTCTGCTCGGCAGCGATTTCCCGAACCTGCCGCATGACGCCTTCGGCGAAGAGTACCGGCCCCTGCACGGGGATGCCGGCTTCGCGCAATGCTTCGGCCGTCCACGTGTTGCAGGTGTAGAAGCCGTTGTAGCGTGCCGTGGCACCGAAGTAGAGGCCGCCAGGGTAGGGGCCGTCGCCAAGACTGACCGGGACGCCCGCGTCATTGGTCTGGACCGCCCGGTTCAGGAAGGCGCGCAGACGTGCGATGCCCGGCCCATCCACTTCCAGTTCCACTGCATTGGCCGCGCCGAATGCTGCCCCCGGCGTATCGCGCAAGATCGTCAGCAGAATGGCGCCTTCGCCCGGCAGCAGGGCCGACATCAGCGTGAGCGGACCCCGTTCGCGGCTGACCAGGTAGTGACGGTCGCCAAATCCGAAACAAAGATGCGTGGACCCGTCATAGCCTACGGTCAGGCGCAGCAGTTGCGGGTCGGCATCGGCTGTGCGCACGCAGACGTCGGTATGCCAGTCGCGTTCCACCACGGTGATGGCGGTGGCCGGCGCTGTTGCGTCGACGGGCGCCGCGCCGGGCGTCGTGCTGCAGCCCGACAGGGTAATCGCCAGCGTGGCCGTGGCCAGCGCGAGGCGCAGGTGTCTGGAGGTTGATCTGGCCATCATCAGGCCGCCGCCACCGCGCGTTCGATCAGGCTGACCATTGCCGCGCGAAACTGTTCCAGATCGCCGCCTGCCTCGATTTCGAGCGCTGCGCGGTCGAATGCCGCCGATAGCAGCGCGGCCAGCGCATCGACGGGCGTGCGGGGTGGCAGGCCATGGCCAACCGCCGCCTGCAGCCCTTCGCGCAGCGTGCGGCCGGCGTGTTCGGCGTCGAGCGCGAACATGGCGGAGGTGCCCAGCACTGCGGGGCCATCGATCAGAAGCAACTGCGTGCGTCCCGGCACGGTCATCGCGCGCAGGTAGGCCAGGCTGCCTGCGACCAGGGCGTCGCGTACCGGCAAGGTTTGCGGGGCGGCGGTTTCGATTTCGTCCGCCACGGCCCGTGCCTCGTTTTCGAGGATGGCGCGGAACAGGTCCTGCTTGTCGGCGAAATGGTGGTACAGCGCGCCGCGCGTGATGCCGGCAGCCGCCACGATCTCGGGCGTCGATGTCGCCGCATAGCCCTTGCGAACCAGCAACTCCCGCGCAGCCGCCAGCAACGCGCCTCGCGTGGCCGCCGTCCGTTCCTGGTTCGAGCGCGTTTTTTTATCTTCCATACATGCAGCCTGTATGTTATAAATTCTGGAAAGATGCAGGCTGTATGTTACGTCACGGCCGGCCCGGAAGCCACTCGCAAAAGGAGATATCGATGAAAACCACCAGCTACTACCCGGTGATCATGACCCGCGACGTTGCGGGCACCGCGGCGTTCTATGCCGAGCACTTCGGATTTCGCCCGCTGTTCACGGCCGACTGGTACGTGCACCTGCAGTCCGCGCACGATGCCGCCGTGAACCTGGCCATTCTCGACGCCGACCATGACACGATTCCGCAGCCCGCACGTGGCCAGACGGTGGCCGGCCTGCTGCTGAACTTCGAGGTGGAGGATGTCGATGCCGTGCATGCCCGGCTGGCGGAGGCCGGCTTGCCGATCCTGCTCTCGCTGCGCGACGAGGCGTTCGGCCAGCGGCACTTCATCACGGCCGACCCCAACGGGGTCATGCTGGACATCATCACGCCGATTGCCCCGTCCGAGGCCTTCGCGGCGCAGTACCTGTCACCCGATAGCAGCAGCCTGTAGACCCCAGCCCGCCAGCGCGCAGGCCACCACCACGGCCCAAGGCGGCACCCGCCACACGGCCAGCGCGATCAGGGCCAGCAGCGCCAGCGGAAAGTCGGCCGGTGTCAGCACGGCGCTGATCCAGACCGGGTTGTAGAGCGCGGCCAGCAGCAGGCCCACCACGGCGGCGTTCACGCCGGCCAGCGCCGCACGCGTGGCGCCATGGCGGCGTACCCTTTCCCAGAAGGGCAGCGCGCCAAAGACCAGCAGGAACGATGGCGCGAAGATGGCCACGACGCAGAGCGCGCCGCCGGCCCAGCCGTTGGGCGCCAGCGTGCCCGCTGCACCCAGGAACGCAGCAAACGTGAACAGCGGACCTGGCACGGCCTGCGCCGCGCCGTAGCCGGCCAGGAACGTGTCGTTGTCCACCCAGCCCGGCGGCACCACGGCGGCCTGCAGCAGCGGCAGTACCACGTGCCCGCCGCCGAAGACCAGCGCGCCGGCCCGGTAGAACGCATCGAACAGCGCCAGCGCATGGCTCGACGATGCGCGCGCGGCCAGCGGCAGCACTACCAGCAACGCCGCGAATGCGACCAGGCACGGCAACGCGACGCCACGGCTCACCGGCACCGGCAACGGTTCATGCGGCACGGCATCGGCCGAGCGGAACAGCCGCGCGCCGATCAGGCCCGCCACGATCATCACGCCCAGTTGGCATACCGGAGACGGCACGATGCTGACTGCCACGGCCGCCAGCGTCATCAGCGTGATGCGTGGCGCGTCGGGGCACAGCGAGCGGGCCATGCCCCAGACGGCCTGCGCCACCACGGCCACGGCGGCCACCTTCAGGCTATGCAGCGCGCCGGCCGGTATGACATTGCCGTAGTGCGACAGGCCCAGCGCAAACAGCACCAGCGCCACGGCCGACGGCAGCGTGAATCCCACCCAGGCGGCCAGCGCACCGGCATAACCGGCGCGCGACAGCCCGACCACCATGCCCACCTGGCTGCTGGCCGGGCCGGGCAGGAACTGGCACAGCGCGACGATATCGGCATAGGCGTGTTCGCTGAGCCAGCGGCGCCGCGTGACAAACGCCTCGCGGAAGTAGCCAAGATGCGCGACCGGCCCGCCGAAGGACGTCAGGCCCAGGCGCAGGAACACCACAAGGACTTCCCAGGCTGCACTCATGCGGTCGCCGCTCCGTCATTACCCGCGCCGGCCGCGCCTGGCACCGCGGACGCACGGATCGTCGCCACCAGCCCCGTGCCTTCCAGCGCGGGCCGGTTGGCCAGTTCGATGACCAGCCCATGCAGTTCGGCAATGCGCCGGGCGATGGAGATACCCAGCCCGGTGCCTTGCTCGGCCTGGCCGTTGCCCCGGAAGAAGCGGCTGCCCAGCCGTGCGAGCTGGTCCGGCGCCACGCCCGGGCCACGGTCGACCACCACGATGCGGTCGGGCTTAAACGCCAGCGTCACCGTGGACCCGGCGGGACTGTAGCGCAGGGCGTTGTCCATCAGGTTGCGCAGCATGGTGCCAATCAACGTGGGGTCGCCGCATACATCGATCGACGGCTCGCCGGCGCGTGGCCACACGATTTCCATGTCGACGTGGCGGCGTTCCGACAGCAGCAGGCAATCGGACAGCACCTGCTGCGAGACATCGCGCCAGTCCACCGGCTCGTGCGAGGGCGGGGCGTTGGTGTCCTCGAGCCGGCTCATGGTCAGCAACTGCGACACCAGGTGGCCCATGCGGTCGATGCCGGCTTCCACGTTGACGGCGGCCTGGGCACGCTCGGTTTCGTCGGACGAGCGGCGCGCCACGTCCCACTGCGCTTTCAACGCGGCCAGCGGGGTACGCATCTCGTGCGCGGCGTCGGCGGTCAGGCGGCGCTCGTGTTCGATCAATGCCGATACCCGGTCAAGCAGCCGGTTCATGGCGCGCACCAGCGGCGCCAGTTCGGACGGCGCGCCGTGCAGCGACAGCGGCGTGGGATCGCCGGGCGCGCGGGCGGCAATTTGATGCGACAGCGCCAGCAGCGGACGCAGCATGCGGCGGATGCCCCAGACCAGCAGCGTCGTCAGCAGCGGCAGGCCCAGCACCCACGGCAGCACCTGCGCCTGCAGGTACGTCCACACCAGTTCGTCGCGCTCGGCCACGAGCTGGCCCACGCAGACGCGCCAGCCGGCCACGGGATCGTCCAGGTAATAGAGACGCCAGGGCAGGCCGTCGATTTCCTGGTCGGCAAAGCCGCGAATGTTCGGCAGGCGGGGCAGGCGGTCGCCGTCGGGATCGATATGGAACGGCTGGCCGGAGGCGTGCCACACGGCAATGGCCAGGTCGCCCAGCCCGGCGGCGCCCAGGTCGCCCAGGTCCGTGTCGCCGGGCACCGGGCCGTTGCCCTGCGGCGGCGCCACCGCGCCGGTGTTCATGAGCGGCAGCACGGCCTGCATCTGCTGCGCCATGCGCACCATGGCCGTGTCATAGAGTTCGTTGATCTCCATGCGCGCGTTGAGGAAGATCAGCGCGCTGGTCAGCACCCAGGCAAACGCCACGGATGCCAGCACCACCAGGATCAGCCGTCGCTGCAGTGTCATGCACTGTCCCCGGTGCCTTCGGACGGTGGCGTCTCCAGCGCATCGAGCGTGCCCAGCGAGTAGCCCGCACCGCGCAGCGTGCGCACGATGCCCGGGTGGATCTTGCGGCGCAGGTGATGGATGTGCACTTCGAGCGTATTGCTCTCGGCGCCTTTTTCCCATTCGTACAGCTTGTCGCGCAGGAATTCACGCGTAAGCACGCGGTTGGGATGGCTCAGCAGCAGTTCCAGCAGCATCGACTCGCGGCTGGTCAGGTCCACCGTCTTGCCTTGCCAGATCGCCAGGCGCGCGGCCGGCTGGTATTCGAGCGGACCATGGCGCCAGATCGGCTCGGGCATGCCGGCCGACCGGCGCGTGACGGCGCGCAGTCGCGCTGCCAGTTCGTCCAGGTCCACGGGTTTGATCAGGTAGTCGTCGGCGCCGGCATCCAGGCCGCCGATGCGGGCATCCACCGCGTCGCGCGCGGTGAGTACCACCACCGGCGTCTGGCGCCCCTGGTTGCGCCAGCGCGCCAGCAGCGACACGCCGTCGTCGTCGGGCAGGCCCAGGTCCAGCAGCACCACGTCATAGTGCATCGCCCCGATGGCATGGTCGGCATCGGCGCCGGTACGGAACCAGTCGACCGCGTGACCCATCAGCTTCAGGCCGCGCTGCAGGCCATCGCCCAGCATCGGGTCGTCTTCAACGATAAGGATTCTCATGAACGTACGGCTTGAAAACGGCAGGGGTGGATGTCGTGAAACGCAGCGTATGGCGCACATTGGGCGGCCAAAGCGTAGCACCGCGCGGTGCCGCATGCACGGTTAATCTGAGATTAAGGCACTTCTCCTAACCTGCGCGCTCGATTCACCAAAATCAACGCGCGTGCCGGACCGGAATGGCACAACGCAACTCCACGCGACGCCTTCACCGATCCGTATGCAGCAGCCTTCCCACCAGCAACGCATTACGCCCGATGCGGCTGACCACGCGTACCCGCTACCGTTGCCCGGGTCGTTGCCGGCCCGCTCCTGGCGCTGGTCCGCCGCCGCCGGATGGGTGGCGTTGTTCGTGGCCGTGGCGCTACTGGCGTGGTTTGGCACGCTGGGCGTGCGCCACCTGGTGGGGCCCGACGAAGGCCGCTACGCCGAAATCTCGCGCGAGATGCTGGCGAGTGGCGATTGGGTCACCATTCGCTACAACGCGCTTAAGTACTTCGAGAAGCCGCCTTTCCATATGTGGGCCACGGCCACGGCGTACGCGCTGTTCGGCGTGGGCGAATGGCAGGCCCGGCTGACCGTGGCGCTGGCCGGGCTGCTGGGCATCGGTATGTCGATGCTGGCTACGTGGCGCTGGTTCGGCCGCCGTGCCGCCGCGTTCGCGGGGCTGGCGCTGCTGGCGGCGCCCATGTGGAGCGTGGCCGCGCATTTCAATACGCTCGACATGACGCTGGCGGGGGTCATGTCCTGCATCCTGGGCTGCATGATGGTGGCCCAGCACCCCGAGACATCGCCGGGCCGCCGGCGCGCCTGGATGGTGGCCTGCTGGGCCGCGATGGGCGTGGCCGTGCTGACCAAGGGCCTGGTCGGCATTGCGCTGCCGGGCCTGGTGCTGGTGGTGTACACGCTGCTTACGCGTGACTGGCGGCTGTGGCGACGCCTGCACCCGCTGCTCGGCGTGGTGACGATGCTGGCGATTGCCGTGCCGTGGTTCTGGCTGGTGTCCGAGCGCAATCCCGAATTCCTGCGCTTCTTCTTCATCCACGAACACTGGCAGCGCTATACGTCGAACGTGCATTCGCGCGGCGGCCCGATCTTCTATTTCGTGCCGCTGGTGCTGGCCGGGTTCCTGCCGTGGGCGGGGCTGTTTCCCCGCCTGTGGTCGGCCATCCGCGTGGCCGCGCCTCATGCCGACGCCCAGGCCGACGATCATGCTGACGCCCAGGCCGGCGTGCCGTTCCGGCCGGCGCTGATGGCGGGGGTGTGGGCCATCGCCATCTTCGCGTTCTTCAGCCTGTCGCACTCGAAGCTGCCGGGTTATATCGTGCCGGTGTTTCCGGCGCTCGGCATCCTGGCCGGCGTGGCGCTCGACCGCATCGATGCGCGCACATGGAACCGCCAGTTGCTGGGCGTGGCGATCGTCGCCGCGTGCGGATTGCTGGCCAGTCCGGTGGTGGCCGTGCTCAATGCCAACCACACGCCCAACGCGTTCTACCGCGACTACGCCATCTGGGTGGCGGCGGCCTTCATCGTGATGCTGCTGGCCATCGGCGCGGCGCGCCTGCTGTTGCGCCGCGGCGTGCTGGCCAGCGTGGCCGTGTATGCGCTGGGCATGTACCTGGGGTTTACCGTGGCGCTGATCGGCCACGAAACGATTGGCGGGCCGGCATCGGGCGCCGACCTGGCCCCGGCCATCCACCAGCGGCTGACGCCGGGCATGAAGCTCTATGGCGTCAACATGCTCGATCACACGCTGCCGTTCTACCTGCGCCACCCGCTGTCGATGGTGGGCGAGGCCGATGAACTGAGCTTCGGCGTGTCGGTGGAGCCAGAGCGCTGGCTGCCCGACGTGGCTGCGTTCGAGAAGGTCTGGAAGCAGGGCGGGCCCGCGATGGCCGTGATGACGCCGAAGACCTACCTGGAACTGTCGCCCCATATGCCGCTCTACGTGGTGGCCAGCGACTGGCGCCGCGTGGTGGTGAGCAACGTCGCGCCGCGGTCGTCCACTATGTCGTTGCAGTCGCGCTAGACCGATTTCGATTACCAGTCCGGGCCGCCCCCGTGCGGCCCGCTATTTCGTTTAGGAAACCTACTGATTCATGCAGCACAAGCGAGTCCTGATTCTTGGCGTCAACGGCTTCATCGGCCATCACCTGACGCGCCGCATCCTGGAAACCACGCAGTGGGAGGTCTACGGCATGGATATGTCGTCAGACCGCCTGGGCGACCTGGTGAACCATC
>NZ_BPUO01000018.1 GCF_022179805.1 Cupriavidus pauculus
CGATCAGATCTTCGGGAATGGTCGGCAGCTCACGATCGGCGGCCTGGCTCGTCTTGGTTCTACGTGGCATGACATGCTCCTTGGCGACATGTTATGCCCTAAACACAAAATTTCTGACGGGCCCGGCCCTCCCCACAAGCCGTAGCCATGCAACTCCGCCCCTACCACCCCACCGACGAATCCATTGTTGTCGATCTCTGGCAAGCCTGCGGGCTGACCCGTCCGTGGAACGATCCGCGCAAGGACATCGCGCGCAAGATGACCACGCAGCCTGAGATGTTCCTCGTCGGCGAAGTCGATGGCCAACTCATGGCCACGGCGATGATCGGCTATGACGGCCACCGTGGCTGGGTCTACTACCTCGCCGTGCATCCGCAGTTTCAAGGGCGGGGCTACGGGCGTATGCTGATGGCTCGCGCCGAAGCCCTGCTGATCGAGCGCGGCTGCCCCAAGATCAATCTGCTCGTGCGCGACACCAATGACGCCGTGCTGGCGTTCTATGACCGGCTTGGCTACGGACGAGACGCGGCGGTCAGCCTGGGCAAGCGTCTGATCCCCGATCAATGACTCCAATCAGGAGACCCCATGACCACCTACCAGGGAAGCTGTCACTGCGGGCGCGTCGCCTTCGAGGCCGACGGCGAGATCACGCAGGTGCTGCAGTGCAATTGCACGATGTGCCGCCGTCGCGGCCATCTGCTCTGGTTCGTGCCGATGGCCAACTTCCGGCTGAAGACGCCTGACGCCAACGCCTCCACGTACCGCTTCAACACGATGAAGATCGCCCACCGGTTCTGCCCCACGTGCGGGGTCGGGCCGTACTCTGAGGCCAAGGACCCGCAGGGCAATCCCACCGCCGCCGTGAACGTGCGCTGCATCGAGAGCGTCGATCTGGCCAGCCTCAAGGTCATCGACTACGACGGTCTGCACAAGTAGCCATGCTGAAGATCCGGGGCATCGATCATCTGGTCCTGCGCACCGCCGACGTGGCGCGGATGGTGCGTTTCTACGTCGACGTCCTGGGCTGCACGCTCGAAAAAGAGCAGCCGGCCTTTGGCCTGACCCAGTTGCGCGCCGGCAGCGGGCTGATCGACCTGGTGTCGCTCGACGGCCCGCTGGGGCGTGCCGGTGGCGCCGGACCGGGCGCGGAGGGGCGCAATCTCGACCATTTCTGCCTGAGAATCGATAGCTTCGATATCGAAGCGATAAATCAGCATCTGCAAATTCATGCCGCGCATGGTAGTCCGGTGGAGCAGCGTTACGGTGCCGAAGGCACGGGTCCGTCGCTGTACGTGCAGGACCCCGACGGCAACACCGTCGAACTGAAGGGTCCGCCCACCCCCCCCTGACGTGCGCCTTCCCTCACTGAGGGTCACGCCGATACAATTTCCGCTTCACTGACCGCACCGCCACCGGCGCCCCCCATTGCGTCGGGCGCGCCATGACCGCTTCCACCGCCCCCGAGCCAATCGCTGCGTCCCGCGCCGCGCTATCGCCCCGCCAGATCGTCTGGACGCTTGGCATCACCGAGGTCATCAGCTGGGGCACGCTGTACTTCACCTTCACCGTCTTCATCGGGCCGATGCACGATGCGCTGGGCTTCAGCAAGCCGTTCCTGGCCGGTGGCTTCTCGCTGGGGCTGCTGGTCTGGGCGATGTGCTCGTTCGCGGTGGGTCGCCTGCTGGACCGCGTGCCGGCGCGCAAGGTCATGGGCATCGGGTCGGTGCTGGCAGCCATCGGGCTGGTGCTCTGGGCCTGGTGCCCATCTCCGGCGATGTTCCTGCTGATGTGGATTCCGCTGGGGCTGGCGATGGCGTCCACGCTCTACGAGCCGGCCTTCGTGGTGCTGCGGCAGGCGTTTGGCGACGGCTACCAGAAGCCCATCGTCCAGGTGACGCTGTTCGCCGGCTTTGCCAGCACGATCTTCATTCCGGTTGGCCAGTGGCTAGTGCTGCATCTGGGCTGGCGCGAGACGCTGCTGATCTTTGCGGCGCTGAACCTGTGCATCTGCGCGCCGCTCCACGCCAGGCTGCGCTACGCGCTGCACCCCACCTATTCGCACACCAGCGCCCCGCTGGCCGGCGCCACATCGCCCGGCATTGCCCGCGCCACGCTGCGCCAACCCGTGTTCTGGGCCGTGGTGCTGGCCTTCACCGCCACGGCCGTCATCGCGTCGCTGCTGGGCGCCCACCTGATTCCGATGCTGACCGAAAAGGGCCTGCCCGTGGCCCAGCAGCTGATCGTGGCGGCGCTGATCGGCCCGGCCCAGGTGGCGGGCCGGCTGGCCATGGCGCGGCTGCCCATTGACCAGCCGGTGCGGCTGTCAATGCCGGTCTACATCGTCATGAGCCTGGGCCTGCTGTGCCTGACGCTGGGCGATGGCTACTGGCTGATGTTCGCGGCAATCTGCTACGGTTGCGCCAACGGCGTGAACACCATGCTGCGCGCGATGGCCATGCCCGAACTGATCTCGCGTCATCACTATGCAACGCTGAACGGGTTAATGATGACCCCGGTGCTGCTGATGCAGGCCGCCGCGCCGTGGATCGGCGCCCTGCTCTGGCGCGTGGCCGGCGGCTACTGGCTCATGCTGTGGGTCATGGTGGCGCTGGCCGTGGGCGCGCTGGGCGCGTTTGCCTATGCGCTGCACCAGCGCGGCCTGCTGCGCCCCGGCGCGGCGCCCGCCTGAGCCTTTTATCCAGCCTCGGCACGCCAATCAGGCGTGCCCGGCCGTACCAGTCGTCCCCGATGTCCGATTATTCGTTCGAAACCGCTGCACCCTCCGCTCCCCCCCCTGCCGTATCCCAGTCGGCCGTGTCCCGCGCCACGCGCGGCACCATGGCGCTGTTCTTTGCCAACGGCGCCACGTTTGCCACTTGGGGTGTCCACATTCCCACCATCAAGGAACGCTTCGGCCTGTCCGACGCCATGCTGTCGCTGGCCATGCTGGCCGTGGCGGGCGGCGCCATCCTGATCATGGGGCCGGTGGGCCGCTGGGTGGGCAGGATGGGCAGCGCGCGCGCGTCGATGCTGGGCGGCGTGGCGTTTGCCTGCATGACGCTGGCCATCCTGGCCATGCCCAGCTTTGCGCTGCTGCTGCCCACGCTGCTGGTCTTCGGCATGGCCAACGCGCTGTTCGACGTCGGCATGAACGCGCAGGCCGCGACGGTGGAAGCCAGCCGCACCCGTCCCATCATGTCGGCGCTGCACGGTATGTTTAGCCTGGGCGGCATGGTGGGCGCGGCATTCGGTGGGTTGATGCTGAGCTTGGACGTGCCGCCGGTGGCCCACACGGCGATGATCGCGGCGCTGACCGCCGCCGTGGCACTTGGAAGCCATCGCGGGTTGCTGGCTGACCATCCGGTGCTGCCCAGCGCAGAGCATCACCGCGAGCATGCGTCACGCGCGCTGTGGCTGCTGGGCCTGATGGCATTCCTGGGACTGGTTGGCGAAGGCGCGATGTACGACTGGACCACCGTCTACATGCGCGAGGTGGCCATGGCGCCGCTGGCCTGGATCAGCTTCGGCTACGCGGCGTTCTCGGGCGGCATGGCCTGCGGCCGCTTTGGCGGCGACCGCCTGCGTGCGCGTTTTGGCGATGCTCGGACGCTGACCGGCAGCGCCTGGCTGGGCTTTGCCGGCATCGCGCTGGCCATCGCCGTGCCGTGGCCGCTGGCCGCGCTGGTCGGCTTCAGCCTGATGGGACTGGGCGCGGCCAACATGGTGCCGATCTTCTTCGTGGCCGCGTCGCGCCTGCCGGGCGTGAGCGCTGCCGAAGCCATCGCGCGCGTGGCGCGCTTTGCCTACGTGGGTCTGCTGATCGGCCCGGTGCTGATTGGCGGTGTGGCCCACCTGACCACGCTGCGCGTGGGCATCGCCGTGGTGGCGCTGACGATGGGCTACATCGCGCTGTTCGGCGCACGGGCCGTGCGCCGTTATCTGAAAACCTGACGCGGCGCCCGCTCAGGCGGCTTTCGGCAGCGGCGCGTGGCCAGTGCCCAGGCCGTCGAACACGAACGTATCCATCGCCAGCACGCCGTAGGTAACCTCGTCGGCCACGCGCGTCACGCTGGCATCGCTGCCCGCCGCGTTGTCCGCCCCCATCGCGGCGCCCAGCGTCACGTAGAACGGCAACAGGTGCTCGTCGGTGGGATGCGCGCGGCGTGCGAACGGCGCCTGGGTACGGTAGTCGGCAATCCGGCTCACGTCGCCAGTGGCCAGCGCCTCGTTCAGCGCGTCGGTCATCCAGCCACGGAAGGCATCGACGTACGGCTCGGTCTCGGGCCCGTGCTGGACCTTGCGGCCGCCACCGCCAAACACTTCCTGCAGGTTGTGGGTGAAGCTGCCCGAGCCGATCACCAGCACGCCTTCCTGGCGCAGCGGCGCCAGCGCGCGGCCGATCTCGATCTGCGTGGCCGGGCTCAGGTACGGGTTGAACGCCAGTTGCACGACGGGTACGTCGGCATCGGGGAAGAAATGGCGCAGCGGCATCCACGCGCCGTGGTCGAGCGGGCGCTCTTCGTCCTCGGCCACGAAGCCGGCGCCCTGAATGGTGGCCGCCTCGATCAGCTGCTTCACGCGGGCCGCCAGCTCCGGCGACCCCGGCGCGTCGTAGCGCAGCGCATACAGTTCGCGCGGAAAGCCGCCGAAGTCGTGCCAGGCTTCCTGCCGGGTGCGGGTGCTCACTGCCAGCGTGCTGTAGATCCAGTGTGCGGATATCACCAGCACGGCCTTGGGCTTCAGCGCGCGCAGGCGGGTGCCCAGCGCGTCGAACGCGGCGCCGGTGGGGCCGGGATCGATCGCCAGCATTGGCGAACCGTGGGACACATAGATGGCGGGGAGCGTGGTGGTCATGGCAATAAGCCGTATGGCGGATATCTCGATGCCTGCAGTCTGGCAAAGATGTCATGGCGTGACGCATGGCATTTGCGGACAAGTCCTGCAAAAAACTTGAAGGTTCGAGGCCGCCTGCATGCTGCGCGTTGGATACCGCACACAGCAGTGAGGTTTTCCCGTAACACCGACTGCAGCCGCAATATGAACGGCCTATGATGTGCTCAGAGATGCCACCGAGTGTTCGACAAGGCATCCGCCGGAGAAAGCCCGTGTCAAAGCGTTTCGATCCCCTGCACGCCCTGCCCCACGCGCTGTGGTGGCAGCCCGGCGTTTACGGCAGCGGCCCCGCCGTGCTGCTGTGGATCATCGCGCGCCTGCCCGCCGATCTGCTGACCGACGTGATCGGCACCCCCTACGCATCCGTCCTGCTCAACCACGCCGGCGACACCGTGTTCGTGGTGGGCTGGCTGGCCAGCGCCGCGTGGCTGTGGTTCACGCGCAAGCGGCCCGAGCCGGCCATGGCCCCGGCACGGCCCCCCGTCGTGCCAGACCTGACCGCACCCACCCAGACCTCTCCGACCAGCCGGCACGGCCACGGCGCCGGCTGAGCGCCAGCGTCTCATCGGACACTTTCGCCCCCGTTTTGCGTGACGCTGGCATAACCCGCCTGCCACCCGGCCATTACAGCCCGATGTAAGGAATCGCTTAAGATGTCGGCTTGCGCCATCGCCTGGGCACACGGGCGAGGGCATCCACCGGTTCATTCATCGTTGTAGCAAGCCACATGTCCGTTACCGCAACATCTGCCAACGAGCTGTCCAAAGCCACCCGACGCCGCGCGATCATCGCCGCCACCATCGGCAACGGCCTGGAATGGTTCGACTTCACCGTCTACAGCTTCTTCGCCGTCATCATCGCCAAGCTGTTCTTTCCCACTGGCAATGACCTGACGTCGTTCCTGCTCACCGTGGCCACGTTTGGCGTGGGCTTCTTCATGCGTCCGGTTGGAGCCATCGTGCTCGGCGTCTACGCCGACCGCGTGGGCCGCAAGGCGGCGCTGACGCTGACCATCCTGATGATGGCGCTGGGCACGGCCATCATCGGCCTGGCACCGACCTACGAATCGATCGGCCTCTGGGCACCGGCGCTGATCGTGCTGGCCCGCCTGATCCAGGGCTTCTCGGCCGGCGGCGAGGTAGGTGGCGCCACGGCGTTCCTGATCGAACATGCCCCGGACGAGGAGCGCGGCATGTACGCGAGCTGGCAGCAGGCCAGCCAGGGCATTTCGTTCATGCTCGGCGCCGCCATGGGCGCGCTGGTCACGAACGGCCTGGACCAGGCCCAGATCGATGCCTGGGGCTGGCGCATTCCGTTCCTGTTCGGCCTGCTGATCGGCCCGGTGGGCATGTACATCCGCTCGCACCTGGAAGAGCCGCCCGAGTTCGAGCAGCGCCAGGCCGAGCGCCGCGCCAAGAACGTCAAGTTCTCGCCGCTGTCGCAGGTGCTGCGCGACCATCCGCGTGAAGTGCTGGCCGGCCTGGGCGTGACCATCCTGTGGACGGTCTGCACCTACGTGCTGGTGTTCTACATGCCGTCGTACGCCAAGCAGCAGCTTGGCCTGCCGCTGGGCGCGACGTTCCAGTCGACGGCCATCTGCGGCGCCATCATCCTGGTGCTGTGCCCGCTGATGGGCATGCTGTCCGACCGCGTGGGCCGCAAGCGCATGCTGAGCGTGGTGGCCGTGGCCATCCTGGCGCTGGCGTACCCGCTGTTCCACTGGCTCAACGTGTCGCCCACCACCTCCACGCTGCTGCAGGTGCAGATCGTGCTGGGCATTCTGCTGGCCGCGTTCACGGGCCCGGCGCCTGCCGTGCTGGCCGAGCAGTTCCCGACCGAAGTGCGCTCCACCGGCCTGTCGCTGGCGTACAACTTCGCCGTGACGATCTTCGGCGGCTTCGCCCCGCTGATCGTGACGTGGCTGATCGAGTCGACGCAGAACAAGCTGGCCCCGGCCTACTACGTGATTGCCGCCGCGGCCATCAGCCTGGTCGCGCTGACGTTCATGCACGACCGCACGGGCAAGAAACTGGCCTGACCGGCACCTTCGAACCGCATCGCCAAGCCAACCTTCGGGTTGGCTTTTTTACGTCCGTCGCGTGCGGCTTTTGTCAGTTGGATGTCCGGATCCAGCCGGTTCCGGTCTTTACGCGGCTGGCGGCCGGGCGCATGATCGCTGCGGCGCAGCGCGCGCCATCGACAAAGGAGCGAATTGGAATGACGACGAAGCCCGTGCCGCAGACCCAGGTACGCTGCGGCTGGTGTGGCGATCTGGAGGACTACTGCCACTATCACGACAACGAATGGGGTTTTCCGGTGGACGACGACCGGCGCCTGTTCGAGAAACTGTGCCTGGAGGGATTCCAGTCCGGCCTGAGCTGGCTGACCATCCTGCGCAAGCGCGAAGCGTTCCGCAAGGCTTTCGCCAATTTCGAGATCGACAAGGTGGCCCGCTTCACCGAACGCGACGTGGAGCGCCTGCTTGGCGACGCCGGCATCGTGCGCCATCGCGGCAAGATCGAGGCGGCCATCCATAACGCCAGGTGCGCGCAGGAACTGCTGAAGACCGAGCCGTCGCTGGCCGCCTACTTCTGGAAGTTCGAACCCGATCCCAAGACCCGCCCAAAAAAGCTGACCCCCGAAGTGCTGCGCACGATGGCCATCAGCCCGGAATCCACGGCCTTGTCGAAGGATCTCAAGAAGCGCGGCTGGAAGTTTGTCGGCCCCACCACGATGTACGCGCTGATGCAGGCCATGGGGCTGGTCAACGACCATATGGACGGCTGCACGACCCGCCAGTCCGTGCTGCATGCCCGCAAATCGTTCAAGGTGCCGCGCTAGTTTGCTGTCCCGACAATGATCCGTTTACGTATACCGACATTGTTTACGTATACATGAATAGTAGTAGTAATGGTTAACACCGATGCCTGGCGGTGGATAACCCTACTTTCTCCTTTTGGATCAGGGAGTTGCAGAACAGATAACCGTATGGGCAAGCATGCGGCGCGGTCGTGGATGGGACTGGATAATCCGCGCGCCGCCGGGAGTCGGCCACGTATACGTCCCGAGTTATACGTATACATCCCACAGGCCGCCCCCAGCAGGGCCACAGGCTTGTTCACGCAGTTGTCCCCAGCCTTGGCGCAAGATGTCCACAGGAAGCGCGTGCATCCCCGGCCGAATCGGCTCACACTGGCGCCTCGCCTTTGCCGAACCCGCTGGAGCGTTCGATGGACAGCACGACCCTGTTTCTCTACCTGGTTGCCGTGGCCGCGGTCATGGTCACCCCTGGCCCGACGATGCTGCTGGCCCTGAGCAACGGCGCCACTCGCCCGATGCGCGTGGCCGCCTGCGGCATTGCCGGCGCGGCGCTGGCCGACCTGATCCTGATCGGCGCCGTCGGCTGCGGGCTTGGCGCGCTGCTGCAGGCGTCGGAACACCTGTTCACCGCCATCAAGTGGATCGGCGCGGCCTACCTGCTGTACCTGGCTGTCTCGATGTGGCGCGCGCCCACCCAGGCCCTGGTCGCCACGACCGACGCGACGTCATCCAGCGGCCGCGCCGCGTTCCTGCGCGCGCTGTTCGTGGCGCTGTCGAACCCCAAGACCATCCTGTTTACGTCGGCCTTCGTGCCGCAGTTCGTGCACGCGGACAAGCCCATTGCCATCCAGTACGTGATCCTGGCCGTGGTGGCTGCGGTGATGGATATCGTGATGATGGCGATCTACGCGTTCGGCGGCCGCCATGCCATGCGCACGCTGTCGGCGCGCGCCGTGCAATGGATCAATCGCGGCTGCGCCGGCATGCTGGCGTTCCTGGCGGTCGGCCTGAGCCTGTATCGCCGCAGCGACCTACGCTGATTCTGCCGCCGCCGGTTGCGAGCGTGGGACCCTGACCGGGTCCACGTGAGTCATCACGTTCAGGACGTCGTCGCGCTCCATCGCCCGGCGTCGCGCCTCGGTGGCAATCGCATGCCCCTGCTCGACGGTCAGGTCGGCCTGGATTTCCAAATGCACGTCGACCAGGATCATGTCGCCCATCTTGCGCGTCTTCAGATCATGCAGACCCAGCACGCCGGGCGTGTCCAGCATCGCCGCGCGCAACCCGGTCACCACCTCTTCGTCGGCGGCGCGATCCATCAGGTCGTTCATCGCATCCCAGCCAAATCGCAGCCCCATCCGCGACACCATCAACCCCACCACGATGGCTGCCACCGGATCCAGCACGTGATACCCCAGCAGGTTGCCGCCGATACCCAGCGCCACCACCAGTGACGACGCCGCATCGGACCGCGCGTGCCACGCGTTGGCCACCAGCATGCTCGACCTGACCCGCTCCGCCACCCGCAACATGTAGCGGAACAACGCCTCCTTGGCCGCCAGCGCGCCCAGCGCCACCCACAGCGCCACCGCCTGCACCGGCTGCGCCCCCTCCGGATGCTGGATCTTGCCAACCGCCGCCCACAACATCCCCACCCCCACCGACAACAACAACGCCCCCAACGCCAGCGACGCCGCCGTCTCGAACCGCTGATGCCCGTACGGATGATCGATGTCAGCCCCCTTGCGGCTGTGATGGCCAGCAAACAGCACCACGAAATCGGACACGAGATCGGAAAGGGAATGCAACGAATCGGCAACCAGCGCCTGGGAACCAGCGATGACGCCAATCACCCCCTGGGCAATTGTTAGGAAGATGTTGACGAAGACGCTGACGAGTGTGGAACGCCGACCGGCCTGGTGGCGGGCTTCGGCGTCGGGGGTGTCAGTGCCAACGGCGGGGGCGACTTGCGGTTCGCGCATGAGAGCTTTGGGTGGCGGGAGATAGGTGGAACGGTAACACTAAGACGCTGCATGTTCGGGGTCATCGCGTTCCGAGTAGGAGCCTGCCGCTGTACGCGTTCCGGCTTCCTCTACGCGACCGGATCAGACGAGCGCCAAGGGGCCGGCAACGTGTCGAATCCATCCCCCCAAAGCAAAACAACGCACCACATCTCTCGACGTAGTGCGTTGTTTCACAAGGAAAATCCTGGTGGACCGAAGGAGGATCGAACTCCCGACCTCTGCATTGCGAACGCAGCGCTCTCCCAGCTGAGCTATCGGCCCTTCGCGGACGATTCTAGCCGAACTTTGTGCGGCCTTTCAATCGCTTGGAGCCAACACTTATTCGATCCGGCTCAAGCGTTTGCCATGCCCGGGTTGCCGTCCATGCCGCGTACCGTGGGCAGGTTCAGTGGGCGGGCGCTGACTTCCTTGCTGGACCGCAGCCACTGGGCCATCACATCCCAGATCGGGGCGCCGCCGGTCTGGCGCGCTTCTTCTGAGACGGGGGCCCAGCCGGCTACCTTGTAGGTTTTGGCGGCATCGATGGGCTGTCCGGCCAGGCGCATGTCGGTGATGCGTTTGCCGATGGGCTGGGTCGGGTCGATCGTGTATTGCAGGCCGCCCACGCGCACCATGTCACCGCCTTGCTGGTAGTACGGGTCGGGGTTGAACAGGTTGTCGGCCACGTCTTCGAGGATGGTCTTGATCGTCTCGCCCGGCATCGCGGTCACGGTGGTGTAGGGATAGGTGATGGCGGTCTGGTCCATCAGCGCTTCCATCGTGATGTTCTCGCCCGGCAGCAGCGTGGTGCCCCAGCGGAAGCCTGGCGAAAATGCGATCTGGGCGTCTTGCACGGCCATCAGGCCGTCCAAGATCAGCTGGTCGAAGGTGCCGTTGAAGTTGCCCCGGCGATACAGCAGGCCGCGGTTCACGGCCAGCACTTCGCTGAGCTTGCTTTCGTACGGCGCGCGGACCTTCTTGATCAGCGCGCCCATATTCGGATCGGCGGGCAGGTAGTTGGCAAGGACCGGCAGCAGCTTGTACCGGAAATCGGTCACCTTGCCGTTGCGCACGTCGAAGTCCAGCACGCCCAGGAACTTGCCGTTGGACCCCGCGTTGGTCACCAGCGTCACGCCGCCGGCGTTCTTCACGGGCACCGGCACGGGCACGCCGTCGTGCGTGTGGCCGCCCAGGATGGCGTCGAGGCCGCGCACGCGCGATGCCAACTTCAGGTCGACGTCCATGCCGTTGTGCGACAGCAGCACCACTACCTTGGCGCCCTTCGTGCGCACCTCGTCGATCACCTGCTGCAGGCTCTCTTCCTGGATGCCGAAGGTCCAGTCGGGCACCAGGTAGCGCGGGTTGGCGATGGGCGTGTACGGAAATGCCTGGCCGATGATGGCCACGGGTACGCCGTTCATCTCGCGCATCACGTAGGGGTCGAAGACCGGGTCGCCGAAGTCGTTTGTCTTGACGTTCTGCGCCAGGAACGACACCTTGCCCTTGAAGTCGTTGTCGACGATCTGCTTCACGCGCTCGGCGCCGAGCGTCATTTCCCAGTGCGGCGTCATGACGTCGACGCCCAACTGCAGCGCGGCGTCGACCATGTCTTGCCCCTTGGTCCACAACGCGGTGGCCGATCCCTGCCACGTGTCACCACCATCGAGCAGCAGCGCGCCGGGACGGCTGGCCTTCATGCGCTGGACCAGCGTCGACAGATGGGCAAACCCGCCCACCTTGCCGTAGCGGCGCGCGGCTTCCGTGAAATCGAGATAGGTGAATGCATGCGCCGTGGCGCTGCCGGGGGCAATGCCATATTGGCGCAGGAACGCGTCGCCCACCAGGTGCGGCGGCTTGCCGGCCCACTCGGCCACGCCCAAGTTCACGCTGGGTTCGCGGAAGTGCACGGGCTTGAGCTGCGCGTGGCAATCGGTGAAGTGCAGCAGATGGACGTTGCCGAAGCGCGGCACGTCGTAGAGACGCGCGCTGGCCTGTGCGGCCTGGGCATCGCCAGTTGGGAATGTCATGCCTCCGGCGCCGGCTACGGCCAGCACCTGCAGGAACTCGCGTCGGTTCATGCTGTTATCCGTTTGGAGTTGTCGCCAGGTGATGGCATGCATCCATGCCGGGGAAGGCTCCCCTCTCCCGCCGTGCGGGAGAGGGGAGCAAACATACAGGGCTGGATGAGTTACTCGTTCACCGGAGACGCCGGGTCCAGCAGCAATGCCATCACGTCGCGGATCTGTTGTTCGGTCAGGATGCCCTTGTGGCCGAAGCGCGGCATGTTCGAGCAGGCGCTGTACGCGTTCGAATCCCAGATCTTGCCCCACGTGTAGCGCACCACGTCCGGCGAGTTGCCGCGCAGTTTTCCGTAGTTGTAGAGCGATGGGCCGATATTGCCGAACGAGATCTCGGCCTTGGTCAGCTGGTGGCAGGCGTAGCAGTTGGCGCCGTTCGGCGTGCCGACCTGGTCGGAGAACTGCATGCCGCGGCCGTTTTGCGCGATCTTCTCGCCTTCCTTCCAGTCGCCCAGGAAGTTGTTGTCGGCCGGGTACTTCACCTGCTTCAGTTCGGCCGCTTCCACCTTCTTGGCCACGGCCGCCGGCACATGCAGGCGGTCCGGGTACTGGCTGCAGGCCTTCTGCGTGGCGTCCTGGTTGATCACGCCCTCGACCGTTGCCGGGCCTTTCGACGTGAACGACGATTCAATCATCTGGCGCACGTCGGCGTCGGTGACGCGCGTGGTCTTGCCGGCTTTTGCGGCGGTCTGGGCGGATGCGCCCGAGGCGGCCAGCAGCACCAGCGATGCCAGCGCCATCTTGTGGAGTGTCTTCATGTTCTTGTCCCCCTGCTCAGCGCTTCATGTTCGGGCCGTCGTACGTGCCACCGTTGGCATTCTTCGCCAGGAACATCGTCAGCGCGGTGATCACGTCGGAGCCGTAGGCCGGTTCGGGAAAGCGCTGCTGGCGCAGGCAGTCGTACAGGCGGTGCTGCATCGTGCGGACCTCGCCCTGCGACACGCGATAGGCCGGCCACGTGGTGTACGCGGCCTGGGCGCCCTTCTGCGTCATCAGGTTCGGCAGGTCCTGCAGGCGGATGCGCTGGCCGTCCACGGCATGGCACGTGGCGCAAGCAAAGTCGTAGGCGCCGCCGCGATAGAAGAACATCTTCTGGCCCAGCGCGTAGACGCGCTTTTCCTCGGGGTGGGCCAGTTGGACGTTCATCTTCACGCCGCGCGATTCGCCGGTGACAAAGGCGGCCAGGCGCTCGATGTCAGACGGCTTGCCCTGCGACGAGAACGGGTTCTTCATCGCCTCTTCCTGCGTCAGGCCCTGCAGCGTCACGCGGCAGTACGCCAGGCGCTGTTCCAGGTCCATGACCTTGTTGGCGTCCTTGAAGTAGCGTGGCAGCTCGGCATAGGCGCCCTTGGTCACGCCCGGGCCCTTGCCCAGGTCGCACTGTTCGAGCGATGCGTTCTTCGGACCGGCCGGCTTCTTCCACATTTCCTCGCCGGCGGCTTCCCACAGCTCGGCGGGATTGCCCTCGGCCAGCATCTGGCGGTACTTGGCGATTTCCTCGGCGGTCTTGTCCTGTGCCAGCGCGGGGCCGGACAGCGTGGCGGTGGCGGCGGCAGCCACGGCGCCCAGCGCCACGAGCGCGGGGGCCACGGTGCGGCGCAGACGGCGGATGTTGCGCACGGTAACCATTGGGGGATTCTCCTCGCCATCGCGCCGCATGGCTGGCGGACGGATGGCCTTCTTGTGCGGGTCCGGCGGCTCGTTGCCGGACGGCTTGTCTACCGATGGGGCGACGCGTTGCCGGCCGCCCTGTCGATCACGGCTTGATGTAGGCGTAGCCTTCTTCAAACTGCAGGCGCGCGATCTCCACTACGCCGGCCTGCACGACCTTGGCATCCATCAGCAGGCTTTGCTCCGAGATGCGGCGCGCGGTCAGCGTGTTGCGGCAGGCGCGGAATTCCACGCCCGACGAACTCAGCGCCGCCACGGGCGACTCGAACGTATTGCCGCGCGAGTCCTTGGCGCCTT
Source organism: Cupriavidus pauculus (assembly GCF_022179805.1). Lineage (GTDB taxonomy): Bacteria > Pseudomonadota > Gammaproteobacteria > Burkholderiales > Burkholderiaceae > Cupriavidus > Cupriavidus pauculus_E. The sequence continues at coordinate 13,763 of NZ_BPUO01000018.1, forward strand.
CCACCAGGAAGTCCACGCCATAGCCGAACGCCACGACCACGATCTTGGTGTCGGGCGCGCCGTTCAGATGGTTGCGCAGGTTGGCCATGGCGCGCACGGCCTGGTCGATGCCATCCGACAGTTGGTACACCACCTTGACGCGGCCCTTGCCCGACGATGCTGCCGGGGCCTGCTGGGCCGCCGCCTTGGCGGTCAGCCCGATGGCGGCCAGGGCCGCCGTGGCGCGAATGAATGCTCGGCGCATGCTGCTTCTCCTTCGCCTGCTCAGGCCGTCAGGCGATGGTGGCTTCGTCGGTACGCTTGTCGCCGCGGTTGTCGACCCAGGTCACGGTGACCTTGTCGCCCTTGGCGCCGCCCTTGAACTTGAAGTTCAGGAACGGATCTTTCGAGATCGCGGCGCCAAACTGGGCGTTGAACACTTCCTTGCCCTTGCACGATGCAATCACGGTCTGGATGTGCCAGGCCGGAATGGTCTTGCCGGCCGAATCCTTGCGCTGGCCGGTTTCCATGTCGTGCTTCATCAGAATCTTGACGTCAACGACGCCGGCGTTTTCAGTGGCGCGAACGCGCATCGGGTCTGCCATGTGCTTCTCCTGTCAGCAGTTTGTCTGGAAATCTGGTCTTGAACGTGGGGATGACGGGGGCGTTTAGCCGCCGCAACCGCCCAGCGTGACCTTGATTTCCTTCGATGCCACGTACCACTTGCCGCCAGCCTTGACCGCGGCATGCACCACGGACGTCTGGCCCATCTTCACGCGCGTGGACACGAACGGCTCGGTGCCGGCCGGGATCGTGAAATCCGCCGCCAGCGTGTTCGGGTTCTTTTCCACCAGGATCGCGATCTGCTCGGTGTCCGGGATATTGCTGGTCACCGCCACGGGCACCACGGCGCCGTTCTCGGCGATGTCGGGCGCGTTGAAGACAATGGCGCTGCTCTTCTCGGTGCCAGTGCCGCCCAGGGCCTTGATCACGTCAGCCACGCTCTTGCCGTCAAAGGCGGTCTTGTTCCATTCGGCGGCTTGCGCCTCGCTGATCAGGCCGGTGGCGGCCATCAGCGACAGCACGGCGGTCATCCGCAGTACATCTCGTCGTTTTGCGTTCATCTTGCTCTGTTCCCGTACTACCCGGTTTCCTGTCGACCCCTGCCGTGCCGGTGCGTCGCCGGCCCATGCGTCATGAATTCGATATCGCCGTGCTCGCGGCAGGCCATCGGATAGACGGCCCGCGCGTGCAAGTCGAGATTACTTGGCCGGTGCGCCGGCCAGGATCCACTCGACCACGGTCTTGATGTCGGCATCGCTCACGGCGGCGTTGGCCGGCATCGGCACCGGGCCCCATACGCCCGAACCACCGTTCTTCACCTTGGCCGACAGCTTGGCCACGGCGTCCTTGTCACCCTTGTACTTGGCGGCCACGTCCTTGTACGCCGGGCCCACCAGCTTCTTGTCGACCTGATGGCAGCCCATGCAGGCGTTCTTGTTGGCGATGGCCTGCGCCTTGGCGGCGTCGACGGCGGCATGCGCCGATGCGGCGGCGGCCAGCAACGCGGCGGCGATGACAAACTGCTTCATGTGTTGTGCTCCAAACTGAATGAGAGCCGTGGGGACGGCAAATGGCCGCGCTCTGGAATACTTCCGCGGCGCGGCACGCGCTGGCCGCCGTTGGGGCGGGCTTCTCAGGAGCGCCCTGCGGTGATCGGTGAGGGCTCCCGGGCATATGCGGCCAGTCCGCTATTTTGCCTGAAGTCAAGCCGCGTATACGGACGCGACAGTGATAACCATATGCACAAAACCGAGGGGAAATGTCGCCTTATTGCGGGTTAACCCTCGAATCGACCGATGCCTGGTCCACGATTGATCCGCATGACCCACAGGTGGACGTTATCGGCGTGCCAGCGCCCTGCCCGCCCACAGCCGGTTACCGAAAACGTTCAGCAGCAGCCCGGCCATCACCACCACGGCGCCTACCCATTGCGCTGCCGCCAGGTCCTCGCCCAGCAGCACGTGTGCCGACAGCAGGCCCACCACCGGCACCAGCAGCGTCAGCGGCGCCACCTTGCTGGCCGCGTAGCGCGTCAGCAGGCGCCCCCACATCGTGTAGCCGAACAGCGTGGCGGCGAATGCCAGGTAGCAGACCGCGAACACGCCCTTGCCGGACACATGGGTCAGGGCGTCGGCGATGCGTGCCGGCCCCTCGAACCACAGCGACAGCAGCGCGAACGGCACGATCGGAATCAGCGCGCCCCACACCACCAGGCCCAGCAGGTCCACCGGCCCGATCTTCTTGCTGACGATGTTGCCAGTGGCCCAGCACAGCGCTGCGCACAGCGTCAGCAGGAAACCTGCCGCCGTCATGCCGCCGGGGCCATGCGCGGCGGCGCTGCCGATCAGCGCCAGTCCGGCGGCCGCAATCGCCATGCCGGCCAGGTTGTGCCAGCGCAGCGGTTCGCCCAGCCAGAACGCGGCAATTGCCACGGTGAAGAACACCTGCGACTGCAGCACCAGCGACGCCAGCCCGGCCGGCATGCCCACGGCCATGGCATAGAACAGGAAGGCGAACTGGCCCAGGCTGATCGACGCGCCGTACGCCACCAGCATGCGCAGCGGAATGCGCGGGCGCGGGATGAAGAAGATCGCCGGAAAGGCCACCAGGCAGAAGCGCAGCGTACCCAGCAGCATGGGCGGCATGCCGACCAGCCCTACCTTGATGACGACGAAATTGACGCCCCAGACCACGATGATGGCCAGGGCAAGCAGACGGTCTTTGGCTTGCATGATCGATGAGGAGGGAGCCGCGTCCCGGGGGGCTGGGACGTCCGGCACCAGCTAGGGTACCAGCCGCTGCGGCCGTTGCGGCCGCAGCATTGCACGACCGTGCTTTTTAATTTGTGGCGAGGACGCTACGCCAGCATGTCAGCCCAGATGCTCCGCGCCCACGCAAAGCCGTACTGGCCTTCCAGTGCATTGGGCTCTTTCGACAACCCGCCCGAGCCCGGCACCGTCACCATCGTCTTCTGGGCCGGATCGTAGCGATGCACGCTGGCGATATGGATGGCCTCGGTCGACGAGGTAAAGCTGTAGCAGGTGTTCGTATATAGCGGTGTGGGATCGGGCGCGCGCCCGGCGAGCTGGTTCAGGATAGCGGCGGCGGCCACCTTGCCGTGCTGGTTGGCCATGGTGCCGGACTTTGGCATCAGCGGCGCGATCTGCACGGCATCGCCCAGCACGTGGATCTCGGGCGCCACCTTCGAGGCCATGGTCAGGAAATCCACCTCGCACCAGCGCCCGTTGGCCGTGGCCAGACCGGCCGCCACGGCAATGGCGCCGGCCCGCTGCGGCGGCAGCAGGTTGATGACGTCGGCTTTCTCGTCGTCCTGCACGTCGAAGCGGATCGTGCGGCTGGCCGCATCCACGCCCACGGTCTCGTGCTGCGGCCGGTACTCGATCATGCCCTTGTAGCGCGATTCCCAGACCTGCCGGAACAGCGCGCCCTTCGATGTGATATCGGGATTCGCATCGAACACCAGCACCTTGCTGCGCGGCTTGTGCTGCTTCAGGTAGTCCGCCACCAGGCATGCGCGCTCGTACGGGCCGGGCGGGCAGCGGTATGGCGCCAGCGGGATGGTGATGGCAAAGGTGCCACCGTCGCGCATGGCGGCCAGTTGCCGGCGCAGCGTCTCGGTCTGCGGGCCGGCCTTCCAGGCGTGGACGATCTGGTCGCCCGCCTCCGGCAGCCCGGCAATCGCGCTGGCCTGCATTTCCACGCCGGGCGACAGCACCAGCCGGTCAAAGGGCAGCGTGGTGCCGCCGGCCAGCCGCACCGTGCGCTTGGCAGCGTCGATGGCCGTGGCCGTATCGCGCACGTGCTTCACGCCATGGCGCCTGACCAGCGCGTCGTAGGGCACCGTGATATCGGCCATCTGGCGATACCCGGCCACCACGAGGTTCGAAAGCGGGCACGACACGAACGCGGCATCGGGTTCCACCAGCGTCACGTCCACGGCGCCGTGGCTCCACGTGCGCAGGTAGCGCGCCACCGTGGCGCCGCCGTACCCACCGCCAATCACCACTACCCTGGCCGGGGCGGCGGCACGCGCCTGGCGTACGGTCAGCCCGCCCAGGGCCGTGGCGGCCAGCGCCGCCTTCAGCATGGATCGTCGATGCATGGATTATTTCTGGTCGGCGAACCAAGCGGCCATGGCGATGATCTCGGCATCGCTGTAGCCCTTGGCGATCTGCGGCATCACCGTTCCCGGGCGCTTGCCGTTCTTGTAGTCGAGCATCATCTCGACCAGCTCGGCCGACGCGCGACCAGCCAGCCGGGGCACCGGGCTGTCGGCGGGCGGCCGTCCGTCGGGGCCGTGGCACACCGCGCACGACGCCGCCTGGTTGCGCGCCTGCTCGGTGCGGGCACGCTGGACCTCGATCGACAGCTTGCCTGGATCAGCCGGGCCAGCGGTCATCGGGGCCGAAGCCGCCGGTTGGGCCAGCAGCGGGGCGGCACAAAGCCCCAGCGCGATGCCAACCATCCAGGACGGGAAGTACGGCAGTCGCTTTTGGGGCTTCATGGGGCGCTCCTTAACGGATGCTAGGGATGCTTACGGAAGGTTGCGGCCCGGCGGCAGCGCCACCGGCGACGACTGCGGCGCGGTGACCGGGCTCGACGTGGCGCCCGAGCTGCCCATCGATGCCGGGGCGTCGGACGTGACAGGCGCGTTCGGCTGGCTGCCCGGCACGGTCTGCACCGGCGCCGGCGTACCCACCGCATCGCTACCCGCATTGCCGTTCTGCGACGACGCGGCCTGGTCCAGGCGTGCGCGCTCGGCTTCGCTCACGTAGTCGAACACCTTTACCACCTTCTGCACGCCGCTGGCATTGCGGGCCACGTCGGTGGCCTTGTCGCCCTCGCCCGTGGTGACCACGCCCAGCAGGTACACCACGCCCTTCTCGGTGGTGACCTTGATCGAGTTGGCCGGCACGCCGTCAGCCGTCACGAGCAGCGTCTTGACCTTGCTGGTCAGGTACGTGTCGTTGCTGCGGGTCATGAAATCGGGCGACGCCTTGAGTTCGATCTCGTTGATCACTTCGCGCGTATTCGGCAGGCCGCGCACGTACTGCTCGATCTGCTGCTTGATCTGCGCGTTGGCTGCCTCGCCGGTCAGCAGCACCTTGCGGTTGAACACGGTGGTGTTCACACGGGCCTGGGTGTCGCTGTAGCGCTGGTTCAGCGTGCTGTCGATTTCTACCTGCAGGCCGCGGTCGATGGCCTGGGTGCCGGTGGGACGGCGGTCCGTGGCCATCACCACGCCGGTGCCCACCGCGCCTGCCAGCACGGGAAAGCAGCCGGCGAGCTGGGTGGCGGACACCAGCAGTGCGGCCACGGTAACAGCGGTGCGGGCCAGGCGGGCGGGAGAAGTCTTCTTTTGGATGGTCACGTTCGTCATGCGGTTCTTGGTTTCTGGGTGGATGCCGAAATGATGCGTGAAACAGGTTGCAGATTCGCGTTGCAGATCCGGCTGGGGCGCCGCGTCTGTGGATAACCCTGTGGAAGACGCGGCGATTCCTGTGTACAGGTTGTGGGTAGCCTTGTGGATATCCGGGGATAACTCCCCCCGCGCGGCCACCCGCCTTCATGCTTCGCCCAGCAGCGCCTCGTCGATCCCGTCGCACAGGCAGTGCAGTGTCAGCAGATGCACTTCCTGGATGCGTGCGGTGCGATCGCTCGGCGCGCACAGGTGGATGTCGAATTCGTCGAGCAGCGTGGCAATCCGGCCGCCGCCCTTGCCGGTCAGCGCCACCACGCCCATATCGCGCTGGTGGGCCGCCTGGACGGCTGCCGCCACGTTGGCCGAATCCCCGGACGTGGACAGCGCCAGCAGGATGTCGCCGGGCTGCCCCAGCGCCTCTACCTGCTTCGAGAACACGACCGAGAAATCGTAGTCGTTGCCGATGGCCGTCAGGATCGAACTGTCGGTGGTCAGCGCAATGGCGGCCAGCCCCGGCCGCTCGCGCTCGAAGCGGCCGATCAGCTCGGCGGCAAAGTGCTGGGCGTCGGCGGCCGACCCGCCATTGCCGCAGACCAGGATCTTGTTGCCACTGGTCAGCGCCGCCACCATCCGCTCCACGGCGGCATCGATATGCGGCGCCATCAGCGACGCGGCATGCCGCTTGGTCTCGGCACTGTCCAGGAAATGCTGCTCGATACTTTCAATACTCATGATCTGGTGACATCTGCACTATCCCGCGCATTATGACGCAGCGCCCGCGCCGTCGTTCGCATCCGTGAGGTCGAACGCGGCTGGCAGCCAGTCGATCCGGCCCGGTTCCATCGTCACCACGTCCATGCGGCAGGGCGGCACGTCGTCCAGCGTGGCCAGGTAGTGCGCCGCCGCATGCAGCAGGCGCCGCTGCTTGGCCGGCGTCACGCTCTGCGCCGCACCGCCAAACCCCCGGCCACGGCGCTGCCGCACCTCCACGAACACCAGCGTTCCGTCGCCGGTGCGCATGACCAGGTCGATTTCGCCGCCTTTGCAGCGATAATTGCGCACAACCACCGCCAGCCCCTGCCGCTGCAGGTACGCCAGCGCCCGGTCTTCGGCCAGCGCGCCGCGCTGCGTCGCGGTTTGCGTGGCGCCTTGCGTGGTGGATTTGAATGAGCGATTCAACGGAAGTTCTCAAGCATGAGTGACTGGACCCAGCTGGCCGCCGGCCAGACGTACCCCGCCGGCACGCTTTACGTGGTGGCCACGCCCATCGGCAACGTGGCCGACCTGTCCCTGCGCGCGCTGCACGTGCTGGGCCTGGCCGACGCCATCGCCTGCGAAGACACCCGCAACACGGGCCAGTTGCTGTCCCGCGTGGGGCTGCAACGGCCGCTGGTGGCGGTGCACGAGCACAACGAGCGCGAGGCGGCGGTGCGTATCGTCGAACGGTTGACGGCAGGCGAGCGCATTGCGTACGTATCCGACGCCGGCACCCCGGGCATTTCCGATCCCGGGGCTCGGCTGGTGGAGGCGGTACGCGCGGCCGGACTGAAGGTGGTGCCGCTGCCGGGCCCCAGCGCCGCCGTCACCGCGTTGTCGGTGGCGGGCGACATGCTCGAATCGGGCGAGGGGCGCTTCACGTTTGTCGGCTTCCTGCCCGGCAAGGCCAAGGCACGCCAGGACGCCATCGCCAAACTGGCCGCGCTGGACCACGCCTGGGTCTTCTACGAGGCACCGCACCGCATCGCCGAAACGCTGGCCGCCCTGGCCGACGGCCTGCCCGGCACGCGCCGGTTGCTGATCGGCCGCGAGCTGACCAAGCTGTTTGAGGAAACGCCGGTGCTGACGGTGGCCGAAGCGCCCGCATGGCTGGCTGCCGAAGCTACGCGTGGCAAGGGTGAATTCGTACTGGTGGTGGAAGGCGCGGGCCGGGCCGAAGCGGCCGATGACGGCGCGCCCAACCCCGAAGCCGAACGCGTGCTGAAGCTGCTGCTGCCCGAGCTGCCGGCCAAGCGTGCCGCCAAGCTGGCGGCGGCGATAACCGGCGCCAAGACCGATGCGCTGTACAAGCTGGCCCTTGCCCAGCGGGCGGACAGGGGCGACGAGGGCGACGAGAACGACGGGGAAGACTGAAAACAAAAACGGCACGCCTGGACAGGTCGTGCCGTTTGAGAAAATTCTTAGCGGGGAGAGCAGCAGCGGGCGGGAGATCGGAGGCGGGACAAGCTGTTGCCAACCGTTCCGCATCGCCTTACTTGCGCTTGTGCTTGACGGTGGCGGCGCGGCTCTTGGCCTTCTTGACCGGCACCAGCGTGTTGGCGGTGTCCGGTACCTCGTCGGCACCGCTGCCGTCACCGGCTTCATTGCCGCCAGCCTCGATGTTCGGACCCAGCGCTGCCACTTCGGTACGCGACAGCCGGCGGATTTCCACCTGCGTCGCACCGTGGTCGACAAAGCTCAGGCGCTTTGCCGCCGCATAGGACAGATCGAGAATCCGGCCGCCATGGTACGGGCCACGATCGTTGATACGCACCACGGCCACCTTGTTGTTGCGCAGGTTGCGCACCAGCACCCAGCTATCGAGCGGCAGCGACGGGTGCGCGGCCGTCATGGCGCGCATGTCGAAGCGTTCGCCATTGGCGGTCTTGCGGCCGTGGAAGCCCTTGCCGTACCACGACGCCATGCCGCGCTGCTCGAACGTACCCATGTCGGCGCGCAGGCCGTCGATCGACGACTGCGACGGCGCGTTGTCGTCCTGAAGGCCGAACAGGTTCCAGTTACCGCGATCGTCGGCCTTGGCCGAACCCGCGCCGGCACGTGCCGGCTTTGGTTTGGCTGACTTCGTGGAAAGCGCGGTGCTGGTATCTGTGGAATCCGTGTCGGTGCCTGGCGGCGTCGCGCACGCAGCCAAAGCCAGCGCAGACGCGATGATCGCGCACTGACGCAGGAAGCGATTGGAGCCGGGCGCTGCCTCGCGCACGGACCCCGGGCGGAAGAGGGTCAAGCTGAACATGGCGCGAGTCTAACACTGGTCGTTTTAAGCTAGTGCCTTGATTTTGTTACGAAATCTGTTACAACGCCGGCGAATTTCCCGCAATCCACCACTGGGCAAGGGATTGCGCCGATTACAAACAATGACCAAACGGGTGCGCGATGACCCACTTTCGGAAAAGTCTCAGCCCGGATTCAAACGTTTCACAGACAGTTTTTCGTCCGGGTCGGCCGTTACAATGGACCCGCCTTTCGGGCGACCGTCCCGCTCCGGCAACGGCCCTGAAACAGCCTTGCAGATCACAATAATGAAAGTCCTCCTGATCCCCGTCACGCCGTTCCAGCAGAACTGTTCGCTGCTGATCGACGAAACCACGCAGCGCGCCGCCGTGTGCGATCCCGGTGGCGATCTCCCCCGCATCACCGCCGCGCTGGACGAACACGGGGTCACGCTGGAAAAGATCTTCCTGACGCACGGCCACGTGGACCACTGCGCCGGTGCGGCTGCGCTGGCGCGCCAATACGGCGTACCCATCGAGGGGCCCCAGGAAGACGAGCGCTTCTGGATCGAGCAACTGCCCGAGCAGACCCGCAGGTTCGGGTTCGGGCATGCCGAAGTATTCGAGCCGCAGCGCTGGCTGCAGAACGGCGACACGGTGACGTTCGGCAACGAGACGCTGGAGGTCTACCACTGCCCCGGCCATACGCCCGGCCACGTGGTGTTCTTCTCGCGCGCCAGCCGGCTGGCCATCGTGGGCGATGTGCTGTTTGCCGGCTCCATTGGCCGCACCGATTTCCCGCGCGGCAACCACGCCGACCTGATCCGCTCGATCCGCACCCGGCTCTGGCCGCTGGGCGACGATGTCACGTTCGTGCCCGGCCACGGCCCGGCCTCGACGTTTGGCGACGAACGCCGCAACAACCCGTTCGTGGCCGACCACCTGATCGACGCGGCCTGACGCATGGCCAAGAAACAGCAGCCCGACAAGCGTCCCGAGATCTACGTCAGCACCGACGTCGAAGCCGACGGCCCGATCCCGGGCCCCCATTCGATGCTGTCGTTCGCCTCGGCCGCGATGCTGGAGGACAAGACCGTCATCGGCACGTTCTCGGCCAACCTCGAAATCCTGCCCGGCGCGGCCGGCCATCCGGTGCAGATGGAATGGTGGAAAACCCAGCCCGACGCCTGGGCCGCCTGCCGGCGCGACCTGGAGCGGCCCGAGGACGTGATGCCCCGCTACGTCGACTGGGTGGAGAAATTGCCGGGCAAGCCGGTCTTCGTCGCGTTTCCGGCCGGGTTCGATTTCACCTGGATGTTCTGGTACATGATGCGTTTTGCCGGCCGCTCGCCGTTTGGCTGGGCCGCGCTGGACATCAAGACGCTGGGCTTCGCGCTGACCGGGCGGCCCTATCGCAAGTCGGTCAAGGCCGCCTTTCCCGAGCACTGGCATGACCCGCTGCCGCATACCCACGTGGCGCTGGACGACGCGCTGGAACAGGGTGCGCTGTTTTGCAACATGCTGGCGGAACTGCGCACGCGTGAAGCGCGGCTGGCCGAACTTGCTGCATCGGCAGACACCGCGCCAGGGGCGGATGCCAGCCAAAGCGATGCCTCACATCCGGCCGCGCCGGCCGCGCCGGGCGGATCGGTGCGCTAGCCCACCGGTGTCAGCGTCACACCGACATTACTTCCGGTGCGGCGTCTCCTATATTGGAATGGTGAGAGTGGCCCGTCCGGGCCAGCCGAGCGGGCCGGCCAGAACGCGGCGGGCACGCCCAAGGAGGTGCGACCATGCGTTTCCATCCAGACCTTCATATCAAGGACCTGTCCGGCAGGCTGCACTGGCCGCATCGATCTCATGCCCGCACCAACGTCGTTTCGCATTTCCATTCCTCAACGGAAGATGCTGAAGTCGCCAAGGCGCTGATCTATGCGAGCGCGGTCACCGCGATCGTCCTGCTGTTCGTATTGGCTGGCATCAGTTTCGGTCAGGAGGCCATGCACTGGCTGGGTGTTGAATAAACGACGACTCGCCTGAAGCGAATCGCCAACTGACCGGCCGGCCTCCCTTGGGGAGGCCGGTTCTATTTTGTGCAGCGCAACAGCTTCGATTGGCGTCAGGCCAGCAGCGGCGCCACGTTTTCCGGCGGGCGGCCGATCACTGCACGGCGGTCGCGCACCACCACCGGACGCTGCAGCAGAATCGGGTTGTCCGCCACGGCCGCCAGCAGTTCGGCATCGGTCAGGCCGGAATCGGCCAGGTCCAGTTCCTTGTAGACGGCCTCGCCGTCGCGGATCATGTCGCGCACCGGCACGCCCAGCATCGTGTGCAACTGGCGCAGCGTGGCCAGCGTGGGCGGCGACTTCAGGTATTCGACGATCTCCACCGGCTCGCCCAGACGCTGCGACGCCGATTCCACCAGCGCCAGCGTTTCGCGCGATTTGGAGCAACGGGGGTTGTGGTAGATCGTGATCATGGCGGCTCCTCCTGCCTGCTTTCGGTGCTTTCGAATATTCCGCACTATACAGCCGCCCCCTGTCGCGCACCACGGTGGCGCGGTAAGGTACGGGGCGGTACGGCATGCATCGTGCTTGGGCATGTCCGTTGCTGTTTCCGGGCCACCGGCACCCCGCCGGGGCCGTCCTGCCAAACCTGAAAAACCGTGTCCAGACCTGAAGCTGCCCCTGCCCGCCAGCCGTTCGCGCTGCGCGATGCCACACCCGACGATGTTCCGGCCATCCAGGCCATCTACGCCCATCACGTCCAGCATGGCCGCGCCTCGTTCGAGGAAGTCGAGCCAACGGTCGACGACATGCGGCTGCGTTTTGCCGAGGTGTTGAAGAAGGATCTGCCGTACATCGTGGCCGAGCGCGACGGCGAGATCCTGGGCTATGCCTACGCATCGACCTACCGCGCCCGCAGCGCCTACCGCTTTGCCATCGAGGATTCGATCTACATCGACCATCGCCATACCGGCGAGGGGCTGGGCCGCGCGCTGCTGGCCGAGCTGATCGCGCGCTGCGAAGGCGGCCCGTGGCGCCAGATGGTGGCCGTGGTGGCGCTGACGTCCAGCGGCGAAGGCGCGGGATCGGTGGCCGTGCATGAGCGGCTGGGTTTTCGTACCGTCGGTCGGCTCGAATCGGTGGGACTCAAGCACGGCCAGTGGATCGACACGCTGTTGATGCAACGCCCGCTGGGCGTGGGCGATACGACGCTGCCCGACCCGGACGCACTGCGCCGGTAGATTCCCCTACGCCAGTAGCGCCGGCACGGCCGTAGCGCACCAGGACGCGAGCTTGTCGTAGGCGCGCGCCACATGCTCGGGGCCGCGCGCGGTGCTTTCCATGCGCAGGATTTCCAGGCGCGTCAGGCCGATGGTCTCCAGCACGTAGGTCAGGTACGGCGAGAAGAAGTCGCGCTGGCTTGCCGCGTCGTCCGAGAACCGTCCGCCGCACGACACCACGGTCAGCACCGGCCGGTCGCGCAGCAGGCCCTCTTTTCCCTGCGGCGTGCTGGTGAACGTACGCTCCGGGCGCACCACCAGGTCGATCCACGTCTTCAGCGTGGCCGGCACCGTGAAGTTATGCATCGGCGTGGTGATCAGGACCACGTCGGCGGCCTGCAGCTCGGCGATCAGCGTTTCAGACAGCGCCAGCGCTGCGGGGTCCGCGTCGTGGCGCTTTGCCGCGACGACCATGTTGGCATGGGTGAATGCCGCGTCGATGGGCGGCAGCGGGTTGGCGGCCAGGTCGCGCTCGATCACGGTCAGTTCGCCATGGTGCGCGGCCAGTTGCTCGCGCACCATTTGGCCGGCGCGCCGGCTGATGGAGGTTTCGCCACGCGGGCTGACGTTCAGGTGAAGCAGGGTTGCCATGTTTCGCTCAGGTCGTGGGAATGCGATTCGTCGGGTAGTAGAAGCGCAGTGCGCGCGCCAGCAGGCCGTTACGGTAGTAGAAGCGGTGTCCCAGCACGTTGGTCAGCGGGGTATCGAGCACAAGCTCGGTGCAGCCGGCCGCTTCGGTCTCGGCCTTGAGCCAGGCCATCAGCTGGCGGCCGTACCCACCGCTGCGCGCGTTGGCGTCGGTCACGAGGTCATCCACATACATATGGTGGCCGACGATCAGGTTGTCGGCAAAGCGATAGCCGGCCAGCGCCACCAGCTTGCCGTCGTCATACAGACCGGCCAGGTGGTAACCGTCGCCGGTCTGGCGGCGCCAGCGCGTCACCAGTTCGGCGGCATCGGCCAGGTGCGGGCGTAGCTGGTGCATCAGCGGGAAGGCGTCCGCCACTTCGGCGGCCGTCTCCAGGCGGCGAATTTCGATCTGCTGGGCGATGGTCGTGCTCATGCTTGGCTCCTGATGGGTTCGGCGGACGGCGGCGGGAAATGCAGGCCGATGGCGATGCGGTTCCAGGCGTGGATCGCCGCAATGGTGGCCGCCAGGTAAGCCAGTTCCTTTTCGTCGAACACGGTGCGCGCCTGTGTATAGGCGGCGTCGCGCGCCACCGGGTCGGTGAGCTGGGTCAGCGCCTCGGCCCATCCCAGCGCGGCGGTCTCGCGTGCGCTGTAGATGCCGGCATCACGCCAGGCGGCCAGCAGGTCGAACTTGCGCGGATCGATGTCGAGCTTGCGGGCGATGTTCAGGTGGAATTGCAGGCAGAAGGCGCAGCCGTTGATCTGCGAGACGCGCAGCTTGACGAGTTCGGTCAGCGCCTTGTCCATGCCGGACGCGGCAACCGCCTTGCTGACGCCGCCCAGCGATGCATACACATCGGGCGCGGCCTGTGTGAAAGCCTGGAAATCCATATCGACTCCTTCGGGTAAGATGTCAGAGTTCGAAGATTAATATAAGAGCTCTGACATTATGGCAAAGACCCCATCGCCCAAAGGGAAAAAGGAAGCGAAGAAGGAAGGCAAGCAGGCCGATGCCGTGCCGATTCCGGCTCCCGGCGAAGGCAAACGTGGCGAAAGCGGCTACCTGGCCTACTTGCTGCGCCAGGCCAGCGCAGCCAACCGCCTGAACATGGAGCGCGCGCTGGCCGACCTGGGCGTCACGCTGCCGCAGTTCTTCGTGCTGACGATGCTCGGCGCCTACCCGGGCATTTCGGGTGCCGATGTGGCACGGCTGGCGCTGCTGACGCCGCAGACCGTCAGCGTGATCATGGGCAACCTGGAGAAGATGGCCGCCATCGAGCGCCAGCCGCACCCCGTGCACGGCCGCATCCAGACCATCGCCCTGACCGATGCCGGCAAGGCGCTGCTGGCGCAGTGCAAGGTACGCGCCACCGCCCTCGACAAGCAGTTGCGCGCGGGCCTGACGCCCGACGAGGAAACCATCGTGCGGCGCTGGCTGGTCAGCCTGGCGGTGCCTGGCGACGTCGTGGCCGAATGAAAAAAGGCCCGCTGGCAAATGCCATGCGGGCCATCATCACAACAAGGGGGTACTACAAGGTCCCGGTTCGGTGCCGGACCCGGTGGCTCAGGCCATCAGGTCCGACAGTGCCAGCGCCACGACCTTGGTGGCACGGTTCAGGTCGTTCAGGCGCAGGTTTTCATCGGAGTTGTGGCCGCGCGCTTCCATCAGCGTGCGCGGGCCAGCGCCGTACAGCACGGTGGGAATACCGCGGCTCGTGTAGTGGCGAGCGTCGGTGTAGAGCGGCACGCCCTGCACCGGGATTTCCACGCCGAACACGGCTTCCGCACGCTGCTTGAGCGCGCCGATCAGCTTGTCCACGCCGGGCAGTTCCGACAGCGGCTCGGCCAGGATGATGCGCTCCACCTTGACCTCGATACCCGGGCGTTCCAGCGCGGCCTTTTCCACCACGGCGCGCAGTTCGCCTTCGGCGTCGAAACCAATCTCTTCCGGAATCATGCGGCGGTCCACGCGGAACGTGACCAGATCAGGCACCACGTTGGTGTTGATGCCGCCCTTGATCAGGCCGACGTTCAGCGTGGCGGTGTCGATGCCCGGCACCTTGCTCTTGCGCGTGGCCAGCTCGGCGCGCAGGCCGTAGACCGCGTGCAGGATGTGCGTGGCGGCCTCGATGGCGTCCACGCCGGTGTGCGGCATGGCGGCATGGCCCTGCTTGCCCTTGACGGTCACTTCCACGTGCAGGCAGCCGTTGTGCGCCGACGTGATGCCGTACGAGAAGCCGGCCGAGATCGCGTAGTCGGGCTTGGTCAGACCTTCGTCGAGCAGGAACTTCGGGCCGATGTCGCCGCCGGTTTCCTCGTCGTACGTGAATTGCAGTTCCACGGTGCCGTTGATCTTCGCGCCCTGCTTCTCGGCTTCCATCAGTGCCAGCACGGCGTACGCGTAGGTGGCGAAGTCCGACTTCGACACGGCCACACCGCGACCGTACATGACCGGGCCGTGCTCGCTGTCGGCGATCTCGCCGCCGTACGGGTCCTTGGTCCAGCCCAGGCCCGGGGGCACCACGTCGCCGTGTGCGTTCATGGCGATGGTGGGGCCGCCGTTGCCGAACGTCTTGCGCACCAGCAGGTTCGTGGCGCTGATCATGCCCGCGGCCTTGACCATGTCATCAGGCACCTTGTGCGCTTCCACCTTGAAGCCCAGACCTTCCAGCAGTTCGCGCGCGCGCTTGCCGTGGGCCTCGCAATCGCCGGACGGGTTGTCGGACGGCACCTTGACCAGTTCCGCCAGGAACGCTTCCTGTTGCGGACGGTGCGTGTCGATGTACTGGGTCAGCGTGGTTTCGATCGGGTTCATGTTGTCTCGTGCGGTCATCTTGGTATCTCTGATTTTCTGGTCTGTTGCCCGGCGGGCTTACTGGGGACGGTGGAAGTGTTCGACGAAGTCCGCGAACACGCGCGCCGCGGTCTGGGCGTCTTCGGCCGTCATGATTTCGGTGGGGTGGTGGCTGATGCCGCCGTTGCCGCAGCGAACGAACAGCATGGCCACATCGGCGATGGCGGCGATGGCCATGGCGTCATGACCAGCGCCCGAGGGCAGGTGGCGAACCGGCACGCCCTGGCGCTCCACGGCCGCCGCCCATTGCGACTGCAGCCACGGCGCGCACGGCACGCTCGATGCCTCGTGCGTCTTGCGGATCTGGTTGCGCACATTGCGGCGTGCGCAGATCCGCTCGATTTCGGCCAGCACGTCGTTGACGGCCGCCTCGCGCTCGGCATCGACGCCGGCGCGGATATCGATCGAGAACGTTGCCCGGCCCGGCACCACGTTGGTGGCGCCGTTGGGCACGTTGAACTGGCCAACCGTGCCCACCAGGCCCGGCTTGCCGCCGCAGCGCTTCTCGATGAACAGGCCGATCTCGGCGCCGGCCATCGCGGCGTCTCGGCGCATGTCCATCGGCACCGTGCCGGCGTGGCCCGCCAGGCCTTCCAGTTCGACGATGAAGCGCGTGGCGCCGGAGATGGCCGTCACCACGCCCACGGGCAGTCCTTCGTTCAGCAGCACCGGGCCCTGCTCGATATGCACTTCGATGAAGCCCAGCACCTGGCTGCGGTCGTGCTTGGCGACGGGCAATTGCGCGGCGTCGAAGCCGGCGGCCTGCATCACCTCGCGCATGGTCTTGCCCGAGTCGTCCACGTTGTCGAGCACGTTGGTATCGAACGTGCCGGCGATGGCGCGGCTGCCCAGCAGCGTGGCCTTGAAGCGCACGCCCTCTTCCTCGGCAAACCCCACCACTTCCAGCGCAAACGGAAAGCGGCGGCCCTGGCGGTTCCATTCGGCCACGCAGGCAATCGGCAGGATCACGCCGAGGTTGCCGTCGAAGCGGCCGGCGTCGCGCACGGTGTCGAAGTGCGAACCGGTGAGCAGCGCCGGCGCGTTCGGCTCGGTGCCTTCGTAGCGGCCGATCACGTTGCCGGCCGCGTCGCGGCGCACCGTCATGCCGGCCGCCTGCATCCATTCGGTCAGCTGCTTGGCAGCGCCGTGATGGGCATCGGTCAGGTAGGTGCGGGTGAGCAGGCCGGGCTGCTCGGTGTGGACGGCCAGGGCGTCTGCCCAGGCCATGATTTGGGTGCCGGTCTCAGCGGACAACGGCGTAGGGGTTGCTGCCATGCGTGTCTCTCCTGCTGGTGGTGCCGAGCTCGGTCTGGGAGGTCTGTCCGGGCGGGCGCCCGGGTACTGCCGTGCTCTATTCTGTGCGATTCATGTTAGCACAGTGAATTCAAAAATTGCATACAAAAATGATATGCACTATATTGGCCTGCACGCACCGACAATCTGCCCCGGACAATCCGGTCCGGACAAGTGGATTGCGTGGATTCCGCCTCAACAGGGGGGCTTTCCGCGTGGGGCAAGGCGGGCCGGCGATTCTGGCGGCGTGTCCTTCCAAGGTGCATCCGGCCCAGTAGTCACGACCATGTGACGGCGGGCATCCCTGAATCAGATCAGGGCCGGCCGATGGCGTCACCGATGCGCCACGGACCAGGCCCGGCACGGAGACAACGATGCAGCACGTCGTACCCCCGCAGCGCGCCGCTGGCGCTCGCCTGCACACCCGCTTCACCCGTTCCCTGTTTGGCCAGGTGCTGATTGCCCTGGCGCTTGGCACCATCCTCGGCCTGGTCTTTCCGGAATTCGCGGCCAAGCTCAAGCCGCTTGGCGATGGCTTCATCAAGCTGATCAAGATGCTGATTGGCCCCGTGGTGTTCTGCGTGGTGGTGGCCGGCATCTGCGGCGCCGGCGAACTCAAGAAGGTGGGCCGCGTCGGCATCAAGGCCGTGGTCTACTTCGAGATCGTCACCACCGTGGCGCTGGCGCTGGGCATCGTGCTGGCCTATGTGTTCCAGCCCGGCGTGGGCATGAACGTGAACCCGCACAGCCTCGACGCCTCGGCCATGGCCGCCTACGTGGAATCGGCCGACAAGGTGAAGAGCGCGGGCACCGTCGACTTTCTGATGAAGCTGATCCCTAACACGATCCTGGGGGCCTTCACCAGCGGCGACGTGCTGCAGGTACTGCTGGTATCGGTACTGTTCGGCTGCGCGCTGTCGGTGGTGGGCGAACCGGCCCGTCCGCTGGTGAAGCTGATCGACAACTTCTCGGCCACGCTGTTCAAGATGATGGGTTTCATCATCAAGCTCGCCCCGCTGGGCGTGCTGGGTGCGGTGGCGTTCACGGTGGGCAAGTACGGCATCGGGTCGCTCAAACAGCTTGGCTTCCTGGTGATCCTGTTCTACGGCGCCGTGGCGATCTTCGTGCTGGGCGTGCTGGGACTGATCATGCGCCTGTGCGGCTTCTCGGTGCTCAAGCTGATCCGCTACCTGCGCGCCGAACTGCTGGTGGTGCTGGGTACCGCATCGTCGGACAGCGTGCTGCCGCAGGTCATGAAGAAGCTTGAGTTCATGGGCATCAAGAAGTCGGTGGTGGGCCTGGTGATTCCCACCGGCTACTCGTTCAACCTCGATGCGTTCTCGATCTACCTGACGCTGGCCGCCGTGTTCATCGCGCAGGCCACCAACACGCCGCTGGCGCTGGGCGACCTGCTCGGCATCCTGGCCGTGGCGCTGGTCACGTCCAAGGGCGCGCACGGCATTCCGGGCTCGGCCATCGTGATCCTGGCCGCCACGTTGTCGGCGCACCCGGCCATTCCCGCCATCGGCCTGGTGCTGGTGCTGTCGGTGGACTGGTTCATCGGCATCGCACGGGCCGTGGGCAACCTGATCGGCAACTGCGTGGCCACCGTGGTGGTAGCCGCCTGGGAGCGCGATATCGACCGCGAACGTGCGCATGGCGTGCTCAACGGCAGCATCCCCACCGGTGACCTGGACGAGGGGCTGTCGGCGTCGGTGGATGGTCTCGGGGAAGTCCCGGTGGCGGCGCCGCTGCCTGGCGCGGCGTCGGGGCGGTAGAATCGCGCATCCCAGTCACCGCGCAGGTCCGGAAAGAGACGCGCGCTCACCATGCCCGAGCATATCGATCCCGACATGACCGCCGAGGCGATCGCCGACGATATCGTCGCGGCCATCGTCTCGCACCGGCTGCCGCCCGGCACCAAGCTGCGCGAGGAAGCGCTGGCCAGCGTGTATCGCGTCAGCCGTACCAAGGTGCGGGCGGCGCTGCTGATGCTGTCCAAGGACAAGGTGATCCAGATCGTGCCCGATAAGGGCGCCTTCGTGGCCAAGCCCAGCGCCGAGGAAGCGCGCGAGGTCTTTGCCGTGCGCCGCATCTTGGAAGCCGCACTGGCGCGCGAGTTCGTGGCGCGCGCCAGTGCGGCCGACTACAAGCGCATCGAAAAGCATCTGGTGGCCGAGCGCAAGTCGCTGGCCGGCAACGACGCGCAGACGCGCACGCGGCTGCTGGGCGACTTCCATATCGTGCTGGCCGAGGTGGCGGGCAACAACGTGCTGACTGAAATCATGCGCGAGCTGTCGATGCGCAGCGCGGTGATCACCATGCTGTACCAGAGCCGGCGCGATGCCACGTGCTCGTCGGACGAACACCGCGCCTTTATCGAGGCCGCCAAGGCGGGCGACACCGAACGCGCCGTGGCGCTGATGGTGGAGCACCTGAACCACGTGGAAAGCGCGTTGCACTTCGAGGAAGTACCGGCCGCGACGCGCAGCAAGGACCTGGTGACCGCACTGCTTGCGTGAGCATTGCAACCAGGTTGATCGCCATCAAGGACGAAGACGGGGTGCGAGGCGCATCATTCCTCTCGCCATGAAGTTGCGGGGGCGCACTTCATGAGCTCTCCCCGTCCTTCGCAAGAAGGACTGCCCGCAGACCGCAATGGCTGCGGGCTTTTTCTTTTCTGGGTCTGAAGTTTTCTTTGCTCCCCTCTCCCGCGAAGTGGGAGAGGGGCTGGGGGTGAGGGCCCGGAGGTTCTGCTTGCCGACAAGTCGCAATTTGGACCGCTATGCCCTCACCCCCGACCCCTCTCCCGCAATGCGGGAGAGGGGAGCACCCCCAAAAAGCAATCTCACTTCACCCGCTCACTCCAATACCCCGGCCTTGAAAAAGCCTGCTTCAGATGTTCGATGAAGAAGCGGATCTTGGCCGGCACCGGACGCTGCTGCGGGTACACCGCCAGGATGTCGTAGTCGGGCAGCGCGAACTCGTCGAGTACCGTGATCAGCTCGCCGCTCTCCAGCTGGGGCAGGATTTCCCAGGTCGAGCGCCAGCCCAGGCCCAGGCTTTCGCCGGTCCAGCGGTGCAGCAATTCCCCATCGTTGCAGTCGAGGTTGCCGCGCACGCGCACCGTCACCGTCTTGCCGTCCTGCTGGAAGTACCAGCCACGCTGCTGCCCCCCTTGCAGGTTGAACGCTAGGCAGTTGTGCCGTTCGAGGTCCTCCAGCGTATGGGGCACGCCGTGCTGCGCAAAGTACGCGGGCGTGCCGCACACCACGCGCTTGTTCGTCGCCAGCTTGATCGCCACGAAGTTCGGGTCGATGGCGCCGCCGATGCGGATGCCCACGTCGTAGCCTTCGCGCACCAGGTCCACCACGCGGTCGGTCAGGTTGAACGAGATCTGGACTTCGGGGTTGGCGGCCAGGAAGGCCGGCGCGTGCGGCGCGACGTGCTTGCGCCCGAATGCAGCAGGTGCCGAGACGATCAGGTGGCCGGTGGCCTTGTGCTTGCCCTCGGCAATCAGCATCTCCGCGCGGTCCAGGTCGGACAGCGCCTTCTTGCATTGCTCCATGAACGCCGCGCCCTGCTCGGTCACGACGATGCGCCGGGTGGACCGGTGCAGCAGCTTCACGCCGATGCGCGCCTCCAGCGCGTTGATGCGCCGGCCAATCATGACCGGCGTCACGTCCTGGGTCAGGGCGGCCGCGGCCATGCTGCCATGTTCCACCACGGCGATGAATGCTTCGATTTGTTTGAGTTTGTCCATAACGCCATTTGTCTCCTGCCGCCACATTGTGAGGCATCGACGCCATGGTGCGATATCCCCGCGCGGCGATGCTGCGCATGACGGGGCCGCAATGAACCGGCCGGGAAAGCGCGCTAGCGGCCCAGCTTCTCGCTGATCTCGGCCGCCTCGCCCAGCACGTAGGCCAGCCGGCGCAGCGGCGCGCTGCACTGCAGCTGGGCGAACAGCGCCAGCGCCGCGCCACCCACCAGCACTGCGCCGTAGATGGCCACCAGCGCGGGCGCATGGCCCGGCTTGACCACCGCCAATCCGTCGGCCAGCACTGCGGCGGCGGGGGCCAGGGCCAGCACCAGCGCCACGGTGCGCGCCCCGCCCTCCCAGAGCCGCGCCTGCAGCAGCACGCGGCGCTCCCGGGCCCGCAACTGCAGCGCGGGAATGCGGCCCAGACGCAGCAGCAGCGCGTTCTCGACCTCGTTCTGGGTATCGACCCGGCGGGACAACCAGTGCATCGGATGACGCAGTGCATCACGGCGCGCCAGCAGGCGCGCGAACCAGGCCGCCACGTAGAACACGCCGCTCACGGCCAGCAGCACGTGAAACGCCTCGGGCAGCCAGGCCGGAGGCGGCTGCAGCAAGATCTGGTGCCACCAGACCAGGCCGCCGCCGGCCACCAGAGAAGGCACCAGCGCCAGCACGAAGCCTGCCCACAACACCATTGCCAGCCGGCTGTCCGGCGACTTCTCGGCCGGCGCCGTCTGCAACGCTTCCATCAGTTCATAGGTCGTCGGCAGCCGCGTGTACATGGCAGGGGCAAGGCAATTCCAAACCCGCTATTTTGACCCGGTCAGCGCTGACGCCGATAGGGGAAAAGCGCCCTAAATGGCCCTCCCCCCTCGGATCGGGGGAGTACCCCGACGTCACTCCGCACGTATCGAAAAATGCACTTTGCAGGCACCTCTGCTGCGCGATTGCATACGTGCAGTATCGAATCAAGTGATCGCCCTTCTGTTTATCCACAGGCTCCCCGGGCATAGGATCGATCCCAGAACAAATCCCACCCATTCTTTTTGAGCGTATTGGAGACAGACATGCCGAAGATGAGAGCAGTTGACGCGGCCATCGCCGTACTGGAAAAAGAAGGCATCACCACCGCGTTTGGCGTGCCCGGCGCCGCCATCAACCCGTTCTATTCGGCCATGCGCCGCGCTGGCACGATCCGCCACCTGCTGGCCCGCCACGTGGAAGGCGCCTCGCACATGGCCGAGGGCTACACCCGTGCCGAGCCGGGCAACATCGGCCTGTGCGTCGGCACGTCGGGCCCCGCCGGCACCGACATGATCACGGGCCTGTACTCGGCCTGGGCTGATTCGATCCCCATTCTCTGCATTACCGGCCAGGCACCGCGCGCCCGCCTGTACAAGGAAGACTTCCAGGCCGTCGATATCGAATCGATCGCCAAGCCCGTGACCAAGTGGGCCGTGACCGTGCGTGAGCCGGCACTGGTGCCGCAGGTGTTCCAGCAGGCGTTCCACCTGATGCGCTCGGGTCGTCCGGGCCCGGTGCTGATCGACCTGCCGTTCGACGTGCAGGTGGCCGAGATTGAATTCGATCCGGAAACGTACACGCCGCTGCAGCCGTACAAGCCGGCCGCATCGCGCGCCCAGATCGAGAAGGCCATCAGCATGCTGAACCAGGCCGAGCGTCCGCTGATCGTCTGCGGTGGCGGCGTGATCAATGCCAATGCCAACGAACTGCTGGTCGAGTTTGCCGAGCTGGTCAACGTGCCCGTGGTGCCGACGCTGATGGGCTGGGGCGTGCTGGCCGACGACCACCCGCTGCAGGCCGGCATGGTGGGTCTGCAGACGTCGCACCGCTACGGTAACGCCACGATGCTGGCATCGGACTTCGTGATGGGCATCGGCAACCGCTGGGCCAACCGCCACACCGGCAGCGTCGACGTCTACACCAAGGGCCGCAAGTTCGTGCACGTCGACATCGAGCCCACGCAGATCGGCCGCGTTTTCGGCCCGGATCTGGGCATCGTGTCCGACGCCAAGGCCGCGCTGGAACTGTTCGTGGAAGTGGCGCGTGAAATGAAGATGGCCGGCCGCCTGCCGTGCCGCAAGTCGTGGGTGGCCGACGTGCAGAAGCGCCGCCGCACCATGCAGCGCAAGAGCGATTTCGACAACGTGCCGGTCAAGCCGCAGCGCGTGTATCGCGAGATGAACCAGTACTTCCCGCGTGACGTGCGCTACGTGACAACGATTGGCCTGTCGCAGATCGCCGCCGCGCAGTTCCTGTCGGTGAACCAGCCGCGCCACTGGATCAACTGCGGCCAGGCCGGCCCGCTGGGCTGGACCATTCCGGCTGCCATCGGCGTGAAGACCGCCTCGCCGGACTCCGACGTCGTGGCCATCTCGGGCGACTACGACTTCCAGTTCATGATCGAGGAACTGGCCGTGGCCGCGCAGTTCAAGGTGCCGTACATCCACGTGGTGGTGAACAACTCGTACCTGGGCCTGATCCGTCAGGCGCAGCGCAACTTCGAGATGGACTACTGCGTACAGCTGGCCTTCGACAACATCAACGCGCCGGAACTGGAAGGCTACGGCGTTGACCACGTGAAGGTGGTGGAAGGCCTGGGCTGCAAGGCGATCCGCGTGTTCAAGCCCGAAGACATCGCACCGGCCTTTGCCGAAGCGCGTGACCTGATGGCCGAGTACTCGGTGCCGGTGGTGGTTGAGGTGATCCTGGAACGCGTGACCAACATCGCGATGGGCACCGAGATCGACAACATCAACGAGTTCGAGCCGATCGAAGACCTCACGGACACCGAGGAAGCGATCCTGGTCGAAGAGACCACCACCGCTTGAAGCCTTAAAGCCTTGAAGCCTTAAGCCGCGGCGACACCCCGCGGCTTGCCCCTCGCCCCGCTCCACCGGGGCGGCGGGGCACCGTTTTTCCCCAACACCGAGAGAGACATCACAATGCCAAAGCTCGCAGCCAATCTGACGATGCTGTTCAACGAAGTCGGTTTCCTGGATCGCTTCGAGGCCGCCGCCCGCGCCGGCTTCCGTGGCGTGGAGTTCCTGTTCCCGTACGCGTTTCACGCCGACCAGATCGCCGACCGCCTGAACCGTTTCCAGCTTGACCTGGTGCTGCACAACCTGCCGGCCGGCAAGTGGGATGCGGGCGAGCGCGGCATTGCCTGCCATCCGGATCGCGTTGGCGAATTCCAGGACGGCGTGGGCGAGGCCATCAAGTACGCAAAGGTGCTGGGTGTGCGGCAGCTGAACTGCCTGGTCGGCATCCTGCCGCAGAACGTCAAGCGCGAGCAGGCCAATGAAACGCTGGTCGAGAACCTGCGCTTTGCTGCCAACGCGCTGGCCGCCGAGCAGCTCGACCTGCTGGTCGAACCGATCAACACGTTCGACATCCCCGGCTTCTTCCTGTCGCGCACGCAGCAGGCCATCGACCTGATTGGCCAGGTCAACGCGCCCAACCTGTACGTGCAGTACGACATCTATCACATGCAGCGCATGGAAGGCGAGATCGCCAACACGATCAAGGCCAACCTGCCGAAGATCCGCCACGTGCAACTGGCCGACAACCCGGGCCGCAACGAACCGGGCACGGGCGAACTGAACTACCAGTACCTGTTCCGCTTCCTCGACGAAGTGGGCTACCAGGGCTGGATCGGCTGCGAGTACAAACCGAAGACCACCACCGAGGAAGGGCTGGGCTGGCGCAAGGCACACGGCCTGTAAAGCTCCCCTTTCTGTTTTCGCTCCCCTCTCCCGCCGCGCGGGAGAGGGGTTGGGGGAGAGGGCCAGCGCCTCAAGACGCGATAGCGGCCATTTGCACCGCACCGCCCTCACCCCCGCCCCTCTCCCACTGCATGGGAGAGGGGAGCAAACCATCAGCAGTTTGAAACGAATTCATTCATCAGAGGAGACATCAACATGGCAAATCAACGCAACGTCGGCTTTATCGGCCTGGGCATCATGGGTGCGCCGATGGCGGGCCACCTGCGCGCCGCCGGTCACACGCTGTTCGTGCATGACGTGAACCCTGCCCCGCAAGTGCTGGTCGATGCCGGCGTGACGGTCTGCACCAGCGCCGAGGAAGTGGCCAAGCGTGCCGACATCATCGTCATCATGGTGCCGGATACCCCGCACGTGGAAGCGGTGCTGTTTGCCGACAAGGGCGTGGCTGCCGCGTTCAAGACGGCTGGCAAGGAAGCCACCTACGGCAAGATCGTGGTCGACATGAGCTCGATCTCGCCCATCGCCACCAAGGACTTTGCCGCGCGCATCAACAAGCTGGGCGCGTCGTACCTGGACGCTCCGGTGTCGGGCGGCGAAGTGGGTGCCAAGGCTGCGTCGCTGACGATCATGGTCGGCGGCCCGTCGGAAGCCTTCGACGAAGTGAAGCCGCTGTTCGACCTGATGGGCAAGAACATCACGCTAGTGGGCGGCAACGGCGACGGCCAGACCACCAAGGTGGCCAACCAGATCATCGTGGCGCTGAACATCCAGGCCGTGTCCGAGGCGCTGCTGTTCGCATCGAAGGCCGGCGCTGATCCGGCCAAGGTGCGCCAGGCGCTGATGGGTGGCTTTGCCGCGTCGCGCATTCTCGAAGTGCACGGCGAACGCATGGTCAAGCGTACGTTCGATCCGGGCTTCCGCATCGAGCTGCACCAGAAGGACCTGAACCTGGCGCTGCAGGGTGCCAAGGCGCTGGGCGTGGCGCTGCCGAACACGGCCACCGCGCAAGAGCTGTTCAACACCTGCTCGGCGAACGGCTTCGGCAAGCAGGATCACTCGGCGCTGTGCCGTGCGATCGAAATCATGTCGAACCACGAGATCGCCAAGGGCTCGAAGTAAGCCCGGCGCGCGGCCGCTTTCCATGTGGAAGGCGGCCGCCTGATTCTTCCGCAAGCATTTCCCGCATTCCCGCATTTCATCAGGACCCCGCATGTTCGCCACAGACGCCAATGCCGCCCCGCTGTCGCCCCAGCGGCAACCCGACTACCGCCACCCCACCCAGGCCCGTGCGCTGTTGCGCGACCTGTTCGATACGGCAGTGGCCGCCGTCAGTGCCAGCCACTGCCTGCCGCCGCACCTGCCGCGCCCGCCGAAGGGCCGCACCGTGGTGATTGGCGCGGGCAAGGCCGCCGCCGCGATGGCGCAGGCCGTGGAGTTGCACTGGCAAGGCGAGCTGTCGGGACTGGTGGTGACGCGCTACGGGCACGGTGCCGCCTGCAAGCGCATCGAGGTGGTCGAGGCCGCGCATCCCGTACCCGATGCAGCGGGCCAGCAGGCCGCGCAGCGCATGGTGGAGATGGTGCAGGGCCTGGGTCCCGACGACCTGGTGCTGTGCCTGATCTCTGGTGGCGGTTCCGCGTTGCTGGCCGCGCCGGCGCCGGGTCTGACGCTGGCCGACAAGCAGGCCGTGAACAAGGCGCTGCTGCGTAGCGGCGCCAGCATCGGCGAGATGAACTGCGTGCGCAAGCACCTCTCCGCGCTCAAGGGCGGACGCCTGGCGCTGGCGTGCGCACCGGCACGCGTTGAAACGCTGCTGATTTCCGATATTCCCGGCGACGACCCGACGCTGATCGCCAGCGGCCCCACGCTGCCCGACGCCACCACGTGCGCCGATGCGCTCGCGGTCATCGCCAAATACGACATCGAAGTACCGGCCAACGTGCGCGCGCATCTGGAGTCCGGTGCCGGCGAAACGCCCAAGCCTGGCGATGCGCGCTTCGAGGGCCATCGCAGTGTGACGCTGGCCAGCGCCCAGCAGTCGCTGGAAGCCGCCGCCGCACGTGCCCGCGAACTTGGGCTGACCGCACACATCTTGTCCGACAGTATCGAAGGCGAAGCGCGCGACGTGGCCGAAGTGCACGCCGCCATCGCCCGCCAGGTGGCGGCCCATGGCCAGCCGTTCCAGAAGCCTTGCGTGATCCTGTCCGGTGGCGAAACCACGGTGACCGTGCGCGGCGAAGGACGCGGCGGCCGCAATGCCGAATTCCTGCTGGCACTGGCCGTGGCGCTCGACGGCCTGCCCGGTGTGCACGCCATTGCTGGCGACACCGACGGCATCGATGGCTCCGAGGACAACGCCGGCGCGCTGCTGGGCCCCGACACACTCACGCGCGCCGCCGCGCGTGGACTGTCCGCCCGCGCGCACCTGGACAACAACGACGGGTACGGTTTCTTTGCCGGTATCGACGACCTGATCGTCACCGGCCCGACCCGCACCAACGTCAACGATTTCCGCGCGATCCTGATCATCTGAGATCGCGAGTCGCAGCACACAAGAGGATGGAGAAGGAGACTTTCATGAGACGCCAGCGCAAAGCCAAGATCTTGGCCACCCTGGGCCCGGCCAGCTCGGACATCGCGGTGATCCGCGAGTTGTTCGATGCCGGTGCCGACGTGTTCCGCCTGAACTTCAGCCACGGCACCCATGACGATCACCGCGTGCGCTACGACGCCGTGCGTCAGATCGAAGCCGAGACCGGCCGGCCGATCGCGATCCTGGCCGACCTGCAGGGCCCGAAGCTGCGCATCGGCACGTTTGCCGTGGGCAAGGTGGCGGTACGCGCCGGTGACCCGTTCGTGCTCGACAGCGATCCCACGCCCGGCGACGCCACGCGCGTGTACCTGCCGCATCCGGAACTGTTCAAGGCAGCCAGCGCGGGCCAGTCGCTGCTGATCGACGATGGCAAGGTGCGCCTGAACATCGAGGCAGTGTCGAGCGGCAGCATCACAACGCGCGTCGCCAACAACGGCACGCTGTCCGACCGCAAGGGCGTGAACGTGCCCGATGCCGTGATTCCGATCCCGGCACTGACCGAGAAGGATCGGCGCGACCTGGCCTTTGCGCTGGAGCTTGGCGCCGACTGGATCGCGCTGTCGTTTGTGCAGCGTCCGTCGGATATCGTCGAGGCGCGCGAGATCATCGGCACGCGTGCCGGTGTGCTGTCGAAGATCGAGAAGCCGGCCGCGCTGCAGCAGCTTGACGAGATCGTGCGCGTGTCCGATGCCGTGATGGTGGCCCGTGGCGACCTGGGCGTGGAACTGCCGCCCGAGCGCGTGCCCGGCGTGCAGAAGCGCATCCTGCGTGTCTGCCGCCAGCTGGGCAAGCCGGTGGTGATTGCCACGCAGATGCTGGAGTCGATGATCGACTCGCCGGTGCCCACGCGCGCCGAGGCATCCGACGTGGCCGCGGCCATCTACGACGGTGCCGATGCCGTGATGCTGTCGGCCGAGTCGGCCAACGGTCGCCATCCGGTGGCTGCAGTGTCGATGATGGACCGCATCATCGCCGAGGTGGAGCGTGATCCGCTCTACCGCAACATGATCGATGCCCAGCACGAGATGCCGCTGTCGACGCGCCAGGATGCAATCTGCGCCGCGCTGCGCGAAGTGACGCACATCATCGGCGCCAAGGCCACGGTGACCTACACGTCGTCGGGTGCCACTGCGCTGCGCGCGGCACGCGAACGGCCGTGCGCGCCGATCGTCAGCATCACGCCGAACGTGGACATTGCGCGCCGTCTGGCCATTGCCTGGGGCGTGCACTCGACGGTCAGCCCCGACGTGCAAAGCGTGGACGAGATGGTGGAAGCCGCCGCACGCGCCGCGCTGGTGGAAGGCTACGCGGCACCGGGCGATCAGATCACTATCGCGGCCGGCATGCCGTTCGGACAAGGTGGTACGACCAACCTGCTGCGTGTGGCCGAGGTGGGTGCGGAAGTGGCGGCGCTGGATATCGGCAAGGTGCCGGCGGCGGCGGTTGTCTGATTTGTTTTTGCTTCCCTCTCCCGCAAGGCGGGAGAGGGGCTGGGGGTGAGGGCATGGCGGCTCTGCTTGCCGACAAGTCGCGGATTGAACCGCTGGCCCTCACCCCCAACCCCTCTCCCACTGCGTGGGAGAGGGGAGCAAACCAGCGAGAAGGGATCAATCCGCAGCCGTTGCTATACTCCATCGGCATATAAGACCCCCGACGGAGCGTAACAACATGCGTCTCGATGACGAAGCCGAAAGCCAGAACGTGGAGGATCGCCGCGGCGGCGGTGGCGGAGGATTCGGCCTGCCCATCGGCGGCAAGTCGATCGGGATTGGCACGGTGGTCATTGCGCTGGCCGCGTCGTACTTCTTCGGCATCGACCCGGCGGTGATCTTCCAGGGCGCCTCGGTGATCCAGGGCCAGCAGCAGTCGGCGCCGCCGTCGCAACAGGCCCAGCGCCCGCCCGCCAACGACCAGCTATCGGTGTTCACGCGCAAGGTGCTTGGCAACACCGAGCGCACGTGGGAACACATCTTCGAAACCGACCTGAACCGCCGCTATGCGCCACCCACGCTGGTGATGTTCAGCGGCGCCACGCCCACCGCGTGCGGTACGGGCCAGTCGGCCATGGGTCCGTTCTATTGCCCGGCCGACCAGAAGGTCTATATCGACCTGGCGTTCTACAACGAGTTGCGCCAGCGTTTTGGCGCGGGCGGTGACTTTGCCCAGGCATACGTGATCGCACACGAGATTGGCCATCACGTCCAGAACCTGCTTGGCGTGTCGGGCAAGGTCGACAGCGCGCGGCGCCGCATGAATGAAGCGCAGTCCAACCAGTTGTCGGTGCGCATGGAACTGCAGGCCGATTGCCTGGCCGGTGTCTGGGCCGCCACGGCGGGCAAGTTGAATCAGCAACTGCTGGAACCAGGCGATGTGGAGCAAGGGTTGAAAGCGGCGGCCGCCATTGGCGACGACCGGCTGCAGCGGCAGGCGCAGGGCTACGTGGTGCCCGAGGCCTTCACGCATGGCACCAGCGAACAGCGCGTGAAATGGCTGCGCCAGGGACTATCGACCGGCGATATCCGCAAATGCGACACGTTTGCCGCGCGGCAACTGTAGGCGAACCCGGGGAAGCTTGAGGAAGGAAAGCGGAACTGCGGGGGAAAAATCACCTGCGCGACGGAGAGAGAAGGAGGAGGTCGGTCGCGCAGGTGGGAGAGAAACCGGAAATCAGAATCGGCGGCCCAGCGGATGGCGGGGGCCGCCGATTTGCGCTCTGGCGGGCTGACAGGTCATCAGACCTTGTAGCCGTACAGATCGCCGTTGCGCGAGTTGTCGAGCGCCGAGCCGGAGATCTCGCCGCTGAATGCGCGCGAGCCTTCGCTGAAGCTGTCGAACTTGCCGGTGCGCGCACCTTCACCGAACGTGTCGAACTTGCCCTGGCGGGCGCCGTCCGTGAAGGTGTCGTACTTGCCACCAATCTTCGAACCTTCACTGAACGTGTCGAACTTGCCGGTGCGCGCGGCGTCGGCATACACGTCGAACTTGCCGACCTTCTTGGTGGCGGCGGGCGCGGCGAAAACGGCCGACGCGGCAAACGCCGCGAGCACGAGAGCGCCGCCAACGATACGTTTGGCGTTCATCTGGGACTCCTTCAACTGATTCACTACCTTTTTATGGATACAGCTGACTGCTGCCCGGATACGCCATCTGTGTAGCGATGCGAGCACGGACTGAAGGTTAGTGGCTAGCACTTCTACGAGAAATACCGCTGCGACGAATGGTGCGTTGCACGCCGTGAAACGCTGGACTTGTGGATGAACGGTTCGGGTGGGGCGCCGAATGGCGGCATGGTGGTCATTCTGCAGCGTGGAATAGTCCACCTACCTGGCGGTACAGGGGAGGAGAGGCATTCGCGCTCTCCCGCGTGGTGCGGGAGAGCGGTGGAGCGCGGCGCGCGAATGCGGCCGGCAGGCGTGGGCGCAGCAGGCTTAGAGCGTGTACTGGCCGCTGGCTTCGGGCTGAAACGCGATGCTGACGATGGTCATGCGCTGGGCGCTGCCATTGGGCAGCCGATAGTCGACCGTCTTGCCGGCGCGCGCGCCCAGCAATGCCTGGCCAATCGGCGACAGCACCGACAGGCGGCCGGCGGCCAGGTCGGCATCGTCGGGGTAAGCCAGTGTCCACTCACGCGGCGCGGCTTCGCCTTCCAGCGTGCAGACGACACGCGAGTTCATCGTCACCACGTCCTTGGGAATGGCATCGGGCGCCACGATGGCCGCGCGCGCCAGCAGGTCGTCGAGCATTTCGTCCAGCTCGGCGGTGCCGGCGCGGCTGGCAATGCCTTCCAGGCGCGTGACGTCGAGTTCGGTCAGGTAGAGGGTCGGGTTCTTGATCTTTGCCATGGCAGTGCCTTTCGCAAAAGCGGCAGCCGCGGCACCGGTACAACAGTCCGGCGCAGGCGGAAAGCCTTGCAGGGAAATCGGGACCGGCGCAAATCGCGCGCCGGCTGGGTTACAGCGGAAATGCGTGGTGGTGGCTAGAGCCCGGTTCGGCACCGGACCCTGGCTATTCAGAAGTGGGGTCGGTCAGGCCGGGAACCGGGCAGGATCAAGCGGGGCGTTGATCCGGCGGCTGGCGGTGATGGGCTGCGCCACCATGCGCGCGCGCGCCGGTCGCATGGTGCGAACCTGGACTGGAGCGGCGGACGGAAGGTGGCGAGTCATCGTAAGAATTTTCTGAAACGTCGGGCTGAGATATGGCGTAAATGCTACGCGAACGGCCATGCTAGCACAGCCCTGCGGCGTTGGCGCCGCGTTGCCGGATCAATGCCGTGGGTGGCACTCGCACGCGGCACCTTCCGCCGCCTGCTGCAGATTCTGCAGGATGCCGCACTCGCTGGCCGGATGCGGGTTCGGGTTCTCGCAGGTATGGCGCAGCGCGCGCAACTGCCCTTCCAGCGCTTCCAGCGCCACGCGCTGGGCGTGGATCTGTTCGATCTGGCGGTCCAGCAGCGTGTCGATATCGTCGCAGGCCAGCGACGGATTGCGCTGGAAGTCGCGCAGCCGACGCACATCGGCCAGGCTCATGCCCAGCGAGCGGCAGTGGCGCACGAAATTCAGCTGCACCAGATGACTGTCGCCATAGCGGCGGTAGCCGTTGTCTTCGCGCTGCGGGGCGTCGAGCAGCCCTTCGCGCTCGTAGTAGCGGATGGTTTCCACGTCGCAACCGGTATGGCGCGACAGTTCGCCGATGCGCATGCCGAATCTCCGTTGAATCCTGAAGGTTTGAATCCTGTAGTCGTTACAGGGTTAGCGCGAGTGTAGTCCTGTCAGGCGGAACGCGCAAAACCCGGGCCGCGCGCATGGTCTCGCACGTGCCAGTGGGCCGGACGCAGCGCTTGCACCAGCACATCGACGCCCAGTTCGGGACGCGACGTGCCGCACATGAAGATGTCGACGGCCGCATAGCCGTACTCGGGCCAGGTGTGGATGCTGATATGCGATTCCTTGAGCAGCAGCACCCCGGTGACGCCCAGCCCCGGGCCGAAATGATGGAGCCGCGCGTCCACCGGCGTGGCGCCGGCCGCGTGCGCGGCATCGCGCAGCACGCGCTCGATCTGCTCGGCATCGGTCAGCAACGGCGCGGCCACGCCCTGCATGTCGAGCAGCAGGTGGCGGCCAAGGGTGGATGGCGCGTTCATCGCTTACTTGTGACCGCCGCCCGACGACCAGCCGCTGCCGCTGGATCCACCCCAGCCGCGCGACGACGAATAGTTGCCCATTGAAGCCATGGTGAAGAACGTGACTCCGAACAGGATGATGACGCCATAGACCAGGAACAGGAATCGCACTTGTCAGCCTTTATCAATCACCGCCACCACCATCTCCACCGTCCCCACCATCGCTATCTCCGCCATCGCCGCCACCATTCCCGCGACGATCGTTTTTGTTCGTATCCTGATCGTTGACGTACTGCACCACCCACAGCGGCAGCCACAGCAGCAGCGTGCCAATGACCAGCCCCGTGAGATGGCCGCGCCCGAACAGCGCCATGGGCCCGTTCAGCAGCCACATCACGATGACCACGCCCCATGCGATCTTGCGGCAGTAGGCCATGTCGCCCGTGGGCGCGGCGCGCTTGCCGTCGCGCTGGCTCTTCACCGCCGCCAGCGCCTTGTTGCCCTTGAACCACTGCGACAACTGCATGCGGCTGACAGTGGTGGAACGCGTCCAGACGATCTCCGTCGGCGATGCCTCGCGCGTCAGGCGCCGCACCGGCGGGCCGAATTCGGTCAGCCACGTGACATCGCCGGCCTGCACGCGCCAGTTGAACGTGCCGGCCGCGTAGAGCACGGTGCTGCGGTAGTGAAAGCCTTTGTCGTAGCGCTGGCCAGCCAGCGTCACGAACGCCGGCTTCGACACGTCGGGCCAGTCGTCCAGCACCTGCACGCGGTCCCACCCGGCATCCTGCTCCACCAGCCAGATGAGTCCGGCCTGCTCGTTGAACAGCAGGTACTCCACCCACGTCGACGATTCCTCGTCGTCATCGTCGATGCACTGGACCAGCCCCAGCACCGTGTACGGCTTGCCGTCGATGTTGCCCACCTCGCCCGGCGTCAGGCTGGTCTGCAGCGCCTCGATCTCGGCATGCTTCTCCAGCACGATCGCGGTCGACGTGGTGCAGTCCACCTCGCTATGGCAGCTCGGGCACACCACGAAGTTGGCCACGCCGGGATGCCAGTTGATGGGGCTACCGCAGTTGGGGCACGACAGCGGCACGGCGCGGCCGCGATAGCGGTCGGCGGTGCTGCTGATGGCATCGGCCTCGCGCAGGAACTGCGCCTTGAGCTGCGGCAGCGTGACCGCGTGCCCCGTGTAGAGCGCCGGGGGATAGCCATCGGCGTAGTCGAGCGTCAGGAACTGGTCGGCAGCGCGGAAGTCGGCCACCTGGGCCGTCCAGCCCGCGCCCACCTTGAACGGCAGCTCGCCCTCGCCTGCCGTGCAGCGCGCCGTGCGCACATCGCTGGCCTCGAAGCGGTGATTGCCGTAGTACATCGGCTCGCCGGGCCGCAGATGCTCGAATGCCGGCGCGCGGCCCACCGACGCCTTCTTGGCATCGTCGTCCGCCACGCGCCGCGTGAGCATGTACTGCGCGGATGCATCGGCCAGCCAGCCGTCGGTGCCGTCGTCGAACAGCAGGTACCACTCGTTCCACAGCCCCGCGTCGTAGCGTAGCTGGATGCGGCCCACGAGCGTGAAACCCTGCCCCTGCCACGTGCCGCTGGTGTTGAGCTGCAGCGGCGTGTAGTCCTCCAGCACGGCCGACATCTTGCCGATGTCGCGCACCTGGTCGGCCTCGCGCAGCAAGGTACTGTGGCAGTACTCGCAGACCGCCATGACGGCGGCGGATGAACGAAAGCTGACCTCCGCGCCGCAGCCCGGACAGTTGACCGTTTGCATCCGGAATCAGCCGACCAGTTTCTTCAGGATCTCCGCCTTGGCCGAATCGAATTCCACCTGCGAGATCAATCCCTTGTCGAGCAGTTCCTTGAGCTTGCCCAGCCGCGCGGCCGGGTCGTCGGCTGCCGGAGCAGCGGCGGCCGCAGGCGCGGGTACGCCAGGGGTACCCGGTGCGCCGGCAATGCCGCCCACCAGCCCGCCCGCCATGGCCTGCCCCATCACGGCACCGGCCGCCAGGCCCGCGCCCAGGCCGGCCACGCCGCCTTCGTTCTGCGCGGCAAGCGGAATCGAGCTGGCCACCTGGTACTGCGTGTACTTGGCCATATCGCCCATCATGCCCATCGAGATGCGGGTGTCGATGGCCTTTTGCAGTTCCTCGGGCAGCGACACGTTGGTCACCGCGAAGTTGTCCAGCGCCACGCCATAGCGCGCAAACTCTGGTACCAGCTTCTCGCGGATGGCCTGCGCCATCAGCGCCTGGTTGGCCGCCATGTCCAGGAACGGAATCGACGACGCGCCCAGCG
Organism: Cupriavidus pauculus; assembly: GCF_022179805.1. GTDB lineage: Bacteria > Pseudomonadota > Gammaproteobacteria > Burkholderiales > Burkholderiaceae > Cupriavidus > Cupriavidus pauculus_E. Next base: position 47,823 of record NZ_BPUO01000018.1, read on the forward strand.
TGCTGGTCATGGTGGCGATCAGCAGGTTGCGCAGCTGCTCTTCCACCTCGTCACGCGTGTACTCGGCGCGCGTGCCGCTGATCTCGGTGTAGAAGAGCTTCGGGTCGGCAATCTTGTACGAGTACAGGCCGAACGCACGCAGCCGCACCATGCCGAAATCGGCGTCGCGGATCGTGATCGGCTGGGCCGTGCCCCATTTGCGGCCGATCTGCAGACGCGTGCTGAAGAAGTAGACGTCCGACTTGAACGGCGATTCGAACAGCTTGTCCCAGTTCTTCAGGTACGTCAGCACCGGCAGCGTCTGGGTGGTCAGCTTGAACATGCCGGGCCCGAACACGTCGGCGATCTTGCCCTCGTTGACGAACACCGCCATCTGCGATTCGCGCACGGTCAGGCTGCCGCCGTACTGGATCTCCATGTCCTCCATCGGATGGCGCCAGGCCAGCACGCCGTCCGTGTCCTCGGTCCACTGGAGGATGTCGATGAACTGCTTCTTGATGAATGACCCGATACTCATTGCAGCACCTCTCGAAGGGTGAATGGCTTGGTTCCCGGCCTCAGGACAGGCAGGCGGCGTTGAGCACGCCCACCGCGACAGACATCGTCCCCATCAGGCCGCCCATGGCGATGTTGTTCGATTCGATGGCCGCGTCCATGTCGGGCAGCGCCCGCGCTAGCGCGGCGTAGACCACGGCCTGCACCACCATCGCCCCCAGCGACCACACCAGGAACATCAGGAAGGTGTCGTTATGCTGGATGCTCGACGACAGCGTGAAGCAGAAGCCCAGCGTGCTGCCACCCAGCGACAGCGCCGCCGCGACGTTGCCCTGACGGATCAGCGTGAACTCGTGGAACGGTGTGATCCTGGTGTAGACTCCGACGAACGCAACCAGCAGCACAAGGCTTGCCAATAGATGCTCGGCGTAGGCATAGATAGGTTGCATGTTCGGGTCGTTCTAGACGTGTGGTTGGGTTGTCCCGTCCTGCCGTTCTGCGATGCGCGATATGGTTGCGGCGCAGTATATCCGCAGTCGCATTTTTCCCAATAGCTGTATTGATGACAATGTCGGCCGCTGTTGCGTGCCGACCCCAACGCCTGCCGCCCGCCGCCGCCCCATGCGCGACCGTACCCTTGTCCTGTCGGTGTTGATCGTAGCCTCCTGCGGGCTTGGCTACGAACTGATTGCCGGCGCCCTGTCCAGCTACCTGCTGGGCGATTCCATCTTCCAGTTCTCTTCCATCATAGGCTGCTACCTGTTCGCCATGGGCGTCGGCTCGTGGTTGTCCCGGTATGTGAAGGACGAAGACGTACTGGCACGCTTCATCGACATCGAGATCCTGGTGGGCCTGCTCGGCGGCATCTCGGCGGCACTGCTGTTCGTGGTGTTCGCGTGGCTGTCGGCGCCGTTCCGCACCGCGCTGTATGCGCTGGTGTTCGTGATCGGGATGCTGGTGGGCATGGAGATTCCGCTGGTGATGCGCGTCTTCAACGCGCGCCGGGCCCAGTTCAGCGACCTGGTCAGCCGCGTGCTGACGTTCGACTACCTGGGCGCGCTGGCCGTGTCGCTGGTGTTCCCGCTGGTGCTGGCACCGCGCCTGGGGCTGTCGCGCACGGGCTTCCTGTTCGGCATGCTCAACGTGGCCGTGGCACTGTTCACGCTGCGCATCTTCCGCGACGAGATCAAAGGTACCACCCTACGCACGCTGCGCGCGGGCATCGTGTTCGCGCTGCTGACCGCCGGCTTCGCGGGTTCCACGCACCTGACGCGCTGGGCCGAGCGCGGCATGTTCGGCGACGAGATCATCCATAGCGAAACCACGCCGTACCAGCGGCTGGTCATCACGCGCTGGAAGGACGACCTGCGCCTGTACATCAATGGCAACCTGCAGTTCTCGTCGCGCGACGAGCACCGCTATCACGAGGCGCTGGTCCACCCGGTGCTGCAGGCGCTGCCGTGGGCGCGGCGCGTGCTGGTGATTGGCGGCGGCGACGGCCTCGCGCTGCGCGAGATCCTCAAATACCCCCGCATCGAACACGTGACGCTGGTGGACCTTGACCCGGCCATGACCACGCTGTTCACACGCAGCGAGCCGCTGCGTGCGCTGAACCACGGGTCGCTTGCCGATGCACGTGTGACCGTGGTGAATGCCGACGCTGCGCAGTGGCTGGAGCAGAGCCAGGACAGCTTCGACGCGATCATCGTTGACCTGCCCGATCCGTCCAACTTCGGCCTCGGCAAGCTCTACTCGGTGCCGATGTACCGCCTGCTGTCACGCCACCTGGCCGAGAAGGGCTACGCGGTGGTGCAGTCCACCTCGCCGTACTATGCGCCGCGCTCGTTCTGGGACATCGCGGCCACGCTGCGCGAGGCTGGACTGCACACGTGGCCGTACCACACCTATGTGCCGTCGTTCGGCGAGTGGGGCTTCATCATCGCCGGCAAGCGCGACGACTACGCGCCGCCCACGCGCTACGAGGTGCCACTGAAGTTTCTCGATGCCGATAGCACGCGGCTGATGTTCAGCTTCCCGGCCGACATGGCGCCGCGCGCCGGCCAGCCGAACCGGCTCAACGAGCAGACGCTGGTGCACGACTTCGAGCAGGACTGGCGCAATGTCATCCGGTAGCGACTGACGGACATGGATCGACGGCGCTTCCTGATCGCGGCGGCGGGCACCGCGCTGGCCGGCTGCGAACGGCTGGGCGACGACGCGGCGCACTTCCTGGCCGGCCTGGGCCTGCACGAACCCGACCCTGTGGTGCTGCGCCCCGGCATGGCCGAAGGCCACGCGCTGCGCGACGCGCACCGCTGGCCGCAGCCTACCGGTGAGCGGCGCGTCGATGTGCTGATCCTGGGCAGCGGCATTGGCGGCCTGTCGGCGGCCTGGCAACTGTCGCGTGCCGGCCTGCGCGACTTCGTCATGCTGGAGGGTCCGGAGTTTGGCGGCAACGCCTCGGGCGGGCGCTTTGGCGAGATCGGCTATCCGCGCGGCGCGCACTACCTGCCGCTGCCTTCGGCCGAATCCACCCACGTGCGCGAGATGCTGGCGGACGTCGGCGTCATCGAGCGCGATCCGTTCGATGCGCGGCCGCGCTTCGACGAAGCCGCGCTGGTGCATGGGCCCGAGGAACGGCTGTTCCACGACGGCGCCTGGCAGGACGGCCTGCTGCCCGACAGCGACATCCACCACGACCAGCACGCGCGCTTTCTGGCCCACGTCGACCGGCTGCGCACCACGCTCGGCAACGATGGCCGCAAGGTGTTCGCGATTCCGCTGGCGCAGTCGTCGCGCGACCCGGCATGGCTGGCGCTCGACCGCCAGACCTTCCGCCAATGGCTCGACGCCAACGGCTACACGGCACCCACACTGCGCTGGTACGCCGACTACTGCTGCCGCGACGACTACGGTGCCGGCGCCGACGTGGTGTCGGCCTGGGCGGGGCTGCACTACTTTGCCAGCCGTGACGGGCACGCCAGCAACGCGGCCGACGGTGCCGTGCTGACGTGGCCCGATGGCCTGCATGGACTGGTGACGCGGCTGACCGCCGGCATCGACCGCCGCATGGACGCCCAGCGCCCGTGGCGGCAGCGCGGGATGGCAGTCAGGATCGAGCCCGATGGCAAGAGCGTGCTGTGCGTGGAATGGCCCGACGGCATCACCCGGCCGCCGAAGCTGTCGCGCATCGTGGCGCGCCGCGTGATCTGCGCGATGCCGCTGCACGTGGCCGCGCGGCTGACGCCGCTTCAGCCGTTCGGCTTCGACGCCACCAAACACCTGCAGCACCACGCGCCGTGGCTGGTGTCGACCTTCCGCCTGCGCGGCTTTCCGCAAGAGCAGGCCGGTGTGCCGCTGGCGTGGGACAACGTGGTGTACGGGGCCCGCGGTCTTGGCTACGTGGTGGCCACGCATCAGTGGATCCGGCAGGCCCGGCCGGCGCAAACCGCATTCACCGCCTACTGCCCGCTCGACGCGCAGGCCGGCGTGCCGGGCGACAGCCATCCGGACGCCGTGCGCCGCTGGCTGGTCGACGCTTCACCGGCCGCGCTGATGGAACTGGCCGTCACCGACCTGCGCGCCGTCTACGGCCGTGAATTCTGGCGCCATGCCGATGCCGTGGAGATCACCGCGCGCGGCCACGCGATGGCCACGCCCGTGCCCGGCTTCCTGGCGAATGCGGGGCTGGCTGCGTTACGCGGTGCCGACGGCCCGCTGCTGTTCGCGCACGCCGATCTGTCCGGGCTGTCGGTGTTCGAGGAAGCCGCGTGGTGGGGTACGCGTGCCGCGCTGCGCATCGTCGGCACGTGACCCTGAACGTGATGCAGCACGCCCTGCCGGCCAATGCGGCATCCTGTAGAATCGTCGCCATCGTCCCTCATGCATCACTCGCCCCCGTGCAACCGCTTCGGCTCCTGTTGATGATCGTGCTGCTTGCCTTCCTGCCTCTGCAGGCCTGGGCTGGCATTGGCACGTCCGCAGCAGGCATCGATATGGTGCAGACGGCGCATGTGGCGACCGTCGGCAACGTGGCCATCGCGGCCGATCAGGCTGATCTTGGCGCTCTTTCGGACGCATCCGATTCGCAAGACTCGTCGATGCCCGCCGACAATGCCGACCCCACTCCGCCCGGCGCCGACTTTGCCGAGCAACTGCTGCCCGCGCCCTTGCCGCGCGGTGTGACATCGGCGGCGCGCAGTGCCGTGCCGCGCTATGCGGCGGCCGTGCCGTCCGACCCCGACCTTCCCCTGCTGCCGCGCCCACCGCGCGTCTGATCCCCTTTCGCGCGGACGTCTTGTGCCGCGCCTACCCTAGTCGAGCGGTACGCCTGCGTGCGGACCGCGCGCGCTTGCGGCTCGTCCGCGTTCACTTGTTCTGCCCCACAACCATGAAACGAATCTTCCTGTTCCTGGCGACCAACATCGCCGTCATGCTCGTACTCAGTATCACGGCCAGCCTGCTGGGCGTGAACCGGTTCCTCACCGCCAACGGACTCAACCTCGGCATGCTGCTGGTGTTTGCGGCGCTGATGGGCTTTGGCGGCTCGTTCATCTCGCTACTGATGTCCAAGACCATTGCCAAGTGGTCCACTGGTGCACAGGTCATCACGCACCCCAGCACCAGCACAGAGCTGTGGCTCATGCAGACCGTGGAGAAGCTGGCCATGCGCGCCGGCCTGCCGATGCCAGAAGTGGCCATCTATGACGGCGAGCCCAACGCCTTTGCCACCGGCGCGTCGAAGAAGGGTTCGCTCGTGGCGGTATCCACGGGCCTGCTCCAGTCGATGTCGCACGACGAGGTGGAAGCCGTGCTGGCCCACGAGGTGGCCCACATCGCCAACGGCGACATGGTCACGCTGACGCTGATCCAGGGCGTGGTCAACACGTTCGTGATCTTCATGGCGCGCGTGGTCGGCTACTTTGTCGACTCGTGGCTGCGCCGTAACGACGAGGAATCGAGCGGCCCCGGCATCGGCTACATGATCACGGTGGTGATCTGCGAGATCGTGTTCGGCATCCTGGCCAGCATCATCGTGGCGGCGTTCTCGCGCCATCGCGAGTACCGTGCCGACGCGGGCGCGGCGGGCCTGATGGGCACGCCCACGCCGATGGTGGCCGCGCTGCGCCGCCTGGGCGGCCTGGACGCCGACGGCCTGCCGCAGAACATGCAGGCCATGGGCATCTCGGGCGGCAAGTCGTGGATGGCGCTGTTCTCCAGCCACCCGCCCATCGAGTCGCGTATCGCCGCGCTGCAGAACGCCCGCTAAGGCTCCAGCCGTGCGGGTTGGGCTGGCGCTAGGCCGCCAGCCCGCCTTCCTCATCCGGGCCGTCGAAGCCATCGGGGCCATCAGCCCCGTCGGCCCGGAATGCCGCCCGATATCGTTCGGGCGTCGTCTGCACATGGCGCAGAAATGCCTGCCGCATGACATCGGCATTGCCGAATCCCGTGGCATGCGCAATCGCTTCCAGCCTGCGGTCGCTGCCTTCGAGCAGCCGCCGCACGGCCTCCACACGCAGCCGCTCCACGTAGCGCGCCGGCGTGTCTCCCACCTGCCTGGCAAACACACGCGCGAAGTTGCGCGGGCTCATGGCCGCCTTTTCGGCCAGCGAACCTACGGACAGGTCACGCGCGAGGTTGTCGGCGATCCAGGTCTGCAGCGCGCGCAGCTCGGGGTTCTGCGCGGCCTGCGCGCGGAGCACTGTGGAAAACTGCGCCTGGCTGCCGGGGCGGCGCAGGAACATCACCAGTTCGCGCGCGACTTCGAGCGACACGGCATGCCCGAGATCTTCCTCGACCAGCGCCAGCGACAGGTCCATGCCGGCCGTGACGCCGGCCGATGTGTAGAAGCGTCCGGCGCGAATCCAGATCGGATCGGCATCGACGGTCAATTCCGGATGGCGCTGCGCCAGACGTTCGGCATGGCGCCAGTGGGTGGTGACGCGCTGGGCGTCGAGTAGCCCGGTACGGCACAGCACGAACGCGCCCGTGCAGACCGCGCCCATGCGCCGCACGCTGGCCGATTGGTCGCGCAGCCAGCCGACCAGCCGCGCATCGTCGGCCGACAGCCGGGCACCTGCGCCGCCAGCCACCAGCAGCGTGTCGATGGGCTTGCCGATACGTTCCGCTGCGTGCCAGTACGGCGCTTCGGCCACCAGCTTGAGCCCGCATTCGGTATCGACCACGCCATCGTCGCTGACGCTGACCACGTGTACCTCGTAAGGCGGCTGGTCGCGGCCGCGTAGCTTGTTGGCCGTGCTGAAGACCGCCGTGGGGCCGGTGACATCAAGCTCCTGTGACGGGTTCGGCGCGACGATCACGACGACGCGCGGCGGGGCGGTGACGGATTGCATGGATACGGGAAGAGTCGATGCGCAGGAGCCTGCGGTACGCCGATCATACTGCGGCGGCCACGCCCGCCGCCCGCTCGCGCCGCTGCCACGCCAGCGTGATCGCCAGTGCCAGGGCCAGCGCCGGAAGCACGGCCAGGTTCACGCCCTGCCATCCCCAGACCACCAGCACCTGTCCGGCCGCCAGTGTCGCGGCGGCCGTGAGCACCGCCGCCGAGAACTCGCTGACGGCTTGCGTGCGCGCCCGCTCGGCCGGCCGGTAGCTGCCCACCAGCAGCGTCGTGCCGCCCACCGACATGAAGTTCCAGCCCACGCCCAGGCACAGCAGCGCCACGTAGAAGGCCACCAGCGACGTCGAGCACAGGGCCACCACGGCCGCCAGCGCGGACAGTGCGATGCCGGCCTTCAGCATCGCCGGGTTGCCGTAGCGCTGCAGCAGCCAGCCCGAGAAGAACGATGGCGCGTACATGCCCACCAGATGCCATTCGATGATCTGCGCGCCCTGCCCGATCGTGTGGCTGCACGCGATGGCCGCGATGGGCGTGGCCGTCATCACGAACATCATGACCGCGTTGCCGATGCCGTTGTTGGCGAACGATGCCAGGAACACCGGCTGCCGCACGATCTCGCCCAGCGGCCGGGCCGGCCGGTTGTCCGTCGCCCCGCCGGCCAGCGCGGCGGCCGGCGGCTCGCGGTAAGCCAGCATTAGCAGCATGACGGTCAGCGCGCCGAACACCGCCACCACCGCATACGATCCGGCAAACGGCGTGGGCTGCATCATGTCGACGCTCCAGGCGGCAATGGCCGGGCCGCACACGGCAGCCACCACGCCGCCGGTCAGCACCACGGAGATCACGCGGGGCTTTTCCGGCACCGGCGCGGCATCGGCCGCGGCCAGCCGGTAGAACCGTGCGAACGCCTGGAACACGCCGACCAGCGCCGTACCGAGGCAGAACAGCCAGAAGTCGTGCCGGTAGATGGACACCACCGACACCCAGCCGCCCAGCATGCAGGCCACGCCGCCCGTACAGAAGGCAAAGCGGCGCCCGAACCGCTCGATGGCGAACGGCACGGCGATGGACGTCAGGGCCGCCGCCACGGTGATCATCGCGAATGGCAAGGTGGCCAGCGCCTTGCCCGGCGCCAGCGTGTAGCCAACCAGCCCGGTCAGGGTCAGGTCGACAGAAACGGCGGATGTGAACAAGGCCTGGCACAGCGCCAACACGCGCGCCTGCCGCATCGCAACGGAAGCCATCGGCATCTCCGGAAGTCAGGAAAGGGATGGTTCCAAGCGTACGAAGCCGCGCTGGCGGCCGAGAGACAACGTTCCGTCGAATCCTGCCAACCAGCCGGCTGCCGCCAGGTGGCTAATTAAATACGTCCTGCCGATAGCGGCCCTGCTCGACCAGCGCGGCGAACCACGCCGACGCGGCATCTGGCGCCATGCCGCCCAGTTGCGCGCCGATCTCGATCAGCACCTGCCGTACGGCCGGGGCCATGCGGCGGCCATCGCCGCATACATAGACCGTGGCGCCGGCCTGAAGCTGGGCCCAGACCTCCGCGCGTCGCTGCCACAGCAGGTCCTGCACGTAGCGTGGCGCATCGGGCACGACCGACAAGGCGGTGTGCACCTCGACCACGCCTTGCGCGGCCCATTGCGCGATCTCGTCGTGGAACAGCCAGTCGTGCCCGGGATGGCGGCAGCCGAAATACAACTGCACCGGCGCGACGGCCTGCCCTGCCGACTGCTGTGCCGCGCGTTCCTCGATAAAGCCACGGAACGGCGCGATGCCGGTACCGGGGCCGATCAGCAGCATCGGCGCGGTCGCATCGTCAGGCGGGGCGAACGGCGGGTTCGGCGTGCGGATCGATGCCGACACCTGCGCGCCAGACGGCAAGCCCTGCAGCCAGGTCGAGGCCACGCCCCGGAACTGGCCGCGCCCCGACAACGCGGGCGCCCAGACCGTACCCACCAGCAGCACCGCCACGTCGGGCGATACCAGCGGCGAAGAGGCAATCGAATAGAAGCGCGGCCGCATCGGCACCGTGCAGGCCAGCAGTTGCCGCAACGTCAGCGTGATGGCCGGAAACCGCTCCAGCACATCGAGCAGGCCCAGCCGGCGCGCGGCTACCTGCGTGGCATAGCCAGCGTCAGCGTCGTCCGAGGCAAGCTGTTCCAGCGACTGCCGCGTGAACGGGCACCGCGTGGCCTCGGCCAGCGCGCGCAGCGTCTGGCGCGACACTACGTCCTGCAGTTCGACGAAATGCACCAGCAGTTGCCGCAGCGGCAGCGCTTCGCCAATCGGCAGGCCGCGCCCGGCGCCGTGCGGTGCGCTGAGCGTGACCATGGCCTCGGGATCGAGATCGAGCCGCTCGCACAGGTCCGCCACCAGCCGGGCCTCGTTGCGCGGCCAGACCGCGATGTGGTCGCCGGTGCGGTAGGTCACGCCGGGCGGCAGTTGCAGCCGCATGGCTCGTGTGGAGGTGCGCGGGGCTTCGACCGAGAAATCCCACAAGCCGGTGGGATCGTTCACTAGCTCGGTATTCGACAGCACCGTGAACGGCTGCGTGCCCGCTGGCAGCGTGTCCGCGCGCATCGCATCGACACTGCGCACCTGCACGTCCACGCCGATACCGCCCGCGCTGGCGCCGTCGGCCTGCAACGTCTGCCAAAGCTGCGCGAGCCAGCGCTCGGCGGTCTGGTCGAAGTCGGCGTTGCCGTCGGCCTCGCCGCGCGGCAGCAGCGGCACCGCACCGGCCCCTGTGAAGAAGTCGAACAGCCGGCGTGGAAACGCCTGATACGTGGCCCATTGCGAATTGCCGCAGCCAAGCAGCGCCAGGCGCAAGCCGTCGGCGCGATAGCCACTGGCGGTCCCGCCATCGAGCATCGCCTCGAAGCGGCGGCCCGAGTCGGGCGCGCGGCCGTTGTAGGTGGCGGCCACCACGACCAGCAGGCCCGATGTGGGTAACGCATCAACCATGTCGTCCAGGTCGGCCAGCTTGGCCTCGAACCCGGCTGCCACCGCGCCGCCATGGATCTGCTCGGCCAGCTCGCGCGCCGTACCCAGGCTCGACGCGCACAGCACGGTCAGCGCCTGGCCGTTGCCGCGCACTTCCGCCTGGGCCATCTCTGCTTCTGTACCCGGTGCCGTATCGGCTACAGCCTGCGTGACGATCCGCTCATGGGGTCGCCGGCGCCGCGCACGCAGCACCAGGCCGTCGGGCTTGATCGTCAGCGTTTCTTTGAGCCGGAAGCGATAGTCGTACGGATCGTGGAAGGCGAAGTTACGCAGCATCAGGGCCAGCGCCAGCTTGGCTTCGGTCAGCGCGAATTGCCGGCCGATGCAGGCGCGCTCGCCGTGGCCGAACGGCATGTAGGCGTGCGCGGGCAGCCTGGCCTCGTTCTCCGGCAGGAAGCGGTCGATATCGAAACGCTCGGGGTTCTCCCATACCTTCGGATCGCGATGCAGCGCGGTCAGCACCACCGAGATGCGCCGGTTCTGGCGCAGCCGGTAGCGGCCGCCGATCACTGCATCCTCGAACGGCGCCACCGCGAATGCCGGCGCCGTGGGCCACAGCCGCAGCGTTTCCTTGAGCACGCGATCGAGCACCGGCATGCGTGCCAGATCGGCGTACACGGGTGGCGCATCGCCGGGCAGCACCGCGTCCACCTCGGCATAGGCTTGCGCCAGCACGCCGGGATTGCGCAGCAGTTCGTACAGCGTGAAGGTCAGTAGGCCGCTGGTGGTTTCGTGGCCGGCAATCAGGAACGTAATGACCTGGTTGCGGATGTTGGCGTCGTCGAGCTGGCGGTCGGTCTCGGGGTCGCGCGCCTCCAGCATCAGGTTCAGCAGGTCCATGCCCGGCCGGGGCGCGGCCCGGCGCTGGCGGATCACGTCATCGACCAGATCGCGCATGTAGGCCACGTCGTCGGCAAACTGCCGGTGCGCGCGGCCCATGAAGCGGTCCTGGATTGGCAGCCGCGTGAGTTTGCGCATGGCCTCTTCCAGCGCGCCGACCATCGCCACGATGAACGGGTCGAGCTGGTCGCTGGCGAACGACGCGAAGTCATAGCCGAAGCCGGACAGCGCGATTGTATCGAGCGTGAGCCGCGTCATGTCGTCGGCCACGGCGATGTCGGCGTCGGGGCCGTTGTGGCTCCACTTGTCCACCAGCCGGTTGGCCACGCGCAGCATCACGTCGAAGTAGCCCTTCATCGCGCGCTGGCTGAACGCCGGCATCAGGATGCGATGCGCGCAGCCCCAGTTCGGCTCGTCGCCATGCGCGGTGAACAGGCCGTCGCCGGCCATGTCGCGCAGGTACGACAGCGGCGGGCCGATGATCTTGCGAAAGCGCGCCGGGTCGCAGATTTCGGCGGCCAGCGCCACCGACGACACGAACGGCACGCGCCGGCCCGCGAAGTCGAGTTCGAAGATGCCGTCGTGATGGCGGCTGCGCGCCAGCAGGTGCTGCCCGACTTCACCGGGCGTGATCTGGAACAGGTTGCCGACGACAGGCCAGCCCGGATCACGGGGAATCGGCTCGAAGGCATCGGCGGGTACGGATGTCATGGATGGGGACGTTCCTGGCAGTTATCGTTGGCAGTTCCAGAGCATGCCCGCCAATGGCCGGCTTGTCCCACCCCGCTATCGGGCGTTTGAAATATTTGTTCGATTACTTCGCATGGGCGCCCGGCCCCCGCCCGGTCAGCTTCCCGCGCGCCTAGTCGACCACCCGCCCCCGCATCGCCTTGATCTGGCCGCGCTGCACCTTGGCATCCACGCGGCGTACCTTCGACGCTCGCGTGGGGCGCGTGGCGCGCCGGATACGCGGCGGTTCGGCCACGCTGCGCACCAGTTCGTGCAGGCGCCCGATCGCTTCGTCGCGGTTCATCTCGAGGCTGCGGTGCTGCTGCGCCTTGATGACGATCACGCCATCGCGCGTGATGCGGTGGTCGTGCAACGCCAGCAGGCGTTCCTTGTGGTCGGGGGCCAGCGACGACGCGCGCACGTCATAGCGCAGGTGCACCGCGTTGGACACCTTGTTGATGTTCTGCCCGCCCGCGCCCTGCGCGCGGATCGCGGTGATCTCGTATTCGTGATGGGAAATGTGGATGTCGTCGGCCATGCGGGCCATCATAGCAACGCATGGCGCGACGGTGTGTGTCGGCGCGTTTCGGCGCGTATCACGGCGCCGGCTGGATGTTCTGGTTCGTGCGGAACAGGTTTTGCGGATCGTAGGTGCGCTTGGCCTGCGCCAGCCGGTCGAAGTTGTGCCCGTACGCCGCGTTGACGCGCGACGTCTCGTCCTCGGTCATGAAGTTCACGTAGACGCCGCCCGTGGCGTATGGCGCCGACGCATTGAAGAAGTCGCGCGCCCAGGCGATGCAGGTGGCGTCCTCGTCGGCGCGATCCCAGCGCGAATGGACGTTCATCACGTACCTGGCGTCGCGATGGTGATACGCCGTGGCATCGGGCGACACGCGGTTGGCCACGCCGCCCACCTGGCCGATGAAGATCTCGGCATTCGCCGACGGCCCGCGCGCGGCAAAGTCGGTCATCAGGTCGATGGCCGCGTCGTCCAGCCGCGTGAAATTGTGCGACTTCCAGTAGTTGCGCGCACCCGGCGTCAGCAGCGGATCGAACGCCTGCTGCCACGCCGTGTACGGTACCTGGCCCACGTGCTCGCCCACCGCCTGGCCAAACGCGCGCAGCGGCGCGATGTCCTTGTCGGCCTGGGTCGGGTCCCCCGTGTGGAATACGGCCAGCACCACCACGTTCGCACCATGCGCCGATGATGGCAGGAACGGCAGCGGCGGCGCCTTGCGTAGCACGACCCAGACGTTCATGTCCGGGGGCATGGCCGATTCCGCGAACGCGCGGTATTGGCGCAGCACCGACTTGCCTTCCACGGCCGGGAACACGATCAGCCCGGCGGTGACCATCGGACCCACCCGATGCAGCCGGAACTGGAACAGCGTGACCACCCCGAAATTGCCGCCCCCGCCGCGCAGCGCCCAGAACAGCTCGGGCTCGTGCGTGGCATCGGCCCAGTGGCGTTGCCCATCGGCCGTGACCACTTCGCAGCCCAGCAGGTTATCGACGGTCATGCCGTACTGCCGCGTGAGCCAGCCAAAGCCGCCGCCCACCGTCAACCCGGCCACGCCCGTGGTGGAGTTGATGCCGAGCGGCGTGGCCAGGCCCTGCGCCTGCGCCTCGTGATCGAAATCGCCCAGCGTGGCGCCCGGGCTGACCCAGGCCACGTTGTCGCGCGCATCGATATGGACGCCGCGCAACTGGGACAGGTCGACCACCAGTCCGTCGTTGCAGATGGCGCTACCGGCGATGTTGTGCCCGCCGCCGCGCACGGCAATCGACAGGCCATGGTCGCGCGCGAAGTTGACGGCCTGCATGACGTCGGCCGTGCCCGTACATTGCACGATGACCGCTGGCCGGCGGTCGACGGTGGCATTCCAGACGGTACGCGCGACGTCGTACCCTGGGTCGTTCGGCAACAGCACCTTGCCGCGCACGGCGTGGCGCAGCATGTCGACATGATCGGCGGCTAGCGTGGGCATGATGGGCTCCCCTTCTGCTTAGAAGAAACGCTGACGGAAGAGTTATTCATGCAAGGCACGCGCCAGCCGACCGCAAACGGCTTGTGCGCGACGGTTGGCGCGATGATGTGCCTGCTTATGGATGCCGCAACGACGCAATCGGTTGCATCGGTGAGGCGGCGCACGCGAGACACGGGCGCCGGCGGGGGCCGAACCTACCCCTTCACGCAGACCACCTGGCGCAGCGTGTGCACGACTTCCACCAGGCTGCGCTGCGCGGCCATCACGGCGTCGATGTCCTTGTACGCCATCGGGATCTCGTCGATCACGGCCGCGTCCTTGCGGCATTCCACATGCGCGGTGGCCTTGACCTGGTCCGCCACGGTGAAGCGGCGCTTGGCCTCGGTGCGGCTCATGGTGCGGCCCGCGCCGTGGCTGCACGAGCAGAAGCTTTCCTCGTTGCCCAGGCCGCGCACGATAAAGCTCCGGGCGCCCATCGATCCCGGGATGATGCCAAGCTGGCCCTTCTGCGCCGACACTGCGCCCTTGCGCGTGACGAACACATCGGCGCCAAAGTGGCGTTCCTTCTGCACATAGTTGTGATGGCAGTTCACCGCGTGTTCGTCTACCTCGAACGGCTTGCGGATCACGCCGCGCGCGGCGGCGATTACGGCCGCCATCATCACCTCGCGATTGCGGCGCGCGTAGTCCTGCGCCCAGCCCACGGCTTCCACGTAGTCGTCGAAATGTCGGCTGCCTTCCTCGAAGTAGGCCAGGTCGCGGTCGGGCAGATTGGCGATGTGCTGGCGCATGTCCTGCTGCGCCAGCTCGATGAAGTGCGTGCCGATGGCATTGCCCACGCCGCGCGAGCCGCTATGGAGCATGAACCAGACGCTGCCGGCCTCGTCCAGACACACCTCGATGAAGTGGTTGCCCGTGCCGAGCGTGCCCAGATGGACGTGGTTGTTGGTACGCGCCAGCTTCGGGTACTTCTGGCAGATCCTGTCGAAGCCGGGCACCAGTGTCTTCCACACGTCGTCCACCTGCTGCGGCGCCCGGTCGCCCCAGGCCCCCGGATCGCGCCGGCCCGGCGCCCGGCCATGCGGCACCGCGCGCTCGATGGCGCCGCGCAGCCCGTGCAGCGAATCGGGCAAGTCCGCCGCCGTCAGCGTGGTGCGCGCGGCCATCATGCCGCAGCCGATATCGACCCCCACCGCCGCCGGGATGATGGCGCCCTGCGTGGGAATCACGGTGCCAATGGTCGACCCCTTGCCCAGGTGCACGTCGGGCATCACCGCCAGATGGCGGAACACGAACGGCATGCGCGCGGTGTTCTGCAACTGACGGCGCGCGTCTTCCTCGACCGGTACCCCGACCGTCCACATCTTCACCGGCTTGCCATGGGCCAGTTCCATGACCTGGTGGTCCGGGCTGTTTGGCTTGTTCATCGTGCTACCTCGACGGTGTTGCGGGGCGCTGGCGCCCTTCCTCTATGGCTGCGATCCGGGCCGGCACCCATCGGTTCCGCCCGTGCGGATTTCGTTCCACGCACCGACCTGCTAGAACAGAACTCTGGACTCGACAGAAGAAAGGGATTGCCATGAAGCACCTGCCCTCCATCCGCTTGCTCGTCCTCTCCCTCTGCCTGGCCCTGCTGTCGGCGGGCTGCACCTACTACGGCTACCCACCCGGCCCACCACCGCCCCAAGCCACCAACTACGACCGCTCGTTCTACGCGGCGGCCGACGCACTGCGCGACCAGGGCGTGACCATCCAGGTACAGGACCAGGCCACTGGCAACATTTCCGGGAATTTCGGCAGCACGCCAGTCAGCGCATCGATCCGCCAGCAGGCCGATGGCTCCATGCGCGTGGCGTTCACCACGGGCGATTCGCGCAACCCAGGGCTGATCGACCGGATTACGCAAAGCTACAACCGGCGGATGGGGCGGTAAGGCAGTAAGACTATTGGGAAGAGACTACGGAAAAACGTGGCGCGCCCGGCTGGGATCGAACCAGCAACCCCTGCCTTCGGAGGGCAGTACTCTATCCATTGAGCTACGGGCGCGATGTGAATTGTGTTGACAACGGCGAGTGCCGGCGTCGGAAAGTCGCATAGGATACCCGAGTTGTCCGTGGACGTCCATGCGGGATGCGCCGGGGCGCGTCAGCCCCGGGTTTTCACAGGTCTCTGAGCCGTCGCTTTTGGCTGCAACGGCGAAATCTTGGGTCTATAATCGGCAGCTATTTGCGTCGTACCAGAGACGTAGCGGGGTGGGAGATGGCCCCGGACGCGAAGACCGACAGATTCACACCCGAAAACAGGGCCAGACAAGCAAGCCGCCCCCAACGCGCTGTGCATAGGTTTCCCGCAAAATCGAGAGTTCTGTATGAGTGACGTCCATCAAAACGACCACCACGAGTCGCCAATCAAGACCCCTAAGCAACTTATCGCTGTGGTGATCGCCGCCTTTCTTGTGCCGATCATCGTCATCATCCTGCTGGTCAGTTTTGTCGGCCACGGCACCCATGAGGGCGCTGGTTCCACCCAGAGCGTGGAAGCGGTGAACACCCGCATCGCGCCGGTTGCATCACTGGAAATCAAGGATCCCAACGCCCCGCGCGTCTTCAAGACCGGCGAGCAGGTCTACAAGGAAGTCTGCGCAGCCTGCCACGCCACCGGTGCGGCGGGTGCGCCCAAGTACGGCGTGGCCGGCGACTGGTCGGCACGTATCGGCCAGGGCTTCGACGGGCTGCTCAAGGCCGTGCTGCACGGCAAGGGCGCGATGCCGGCCCGTGCCGGTACGGCGCCCGACGACCTGAGCGACTACGAACTGTCGCGCGCGGTGGTCTACATGGCCGATGCCGGCGGCGCCAAGTTCCCGGAACCGGCCGCTCCGGCCCAGGGTGCACCGGCCCAGGCCGCCGCCTCGGCGCCTGAAGCCGCAGCCGCACCGGCTGCCGCAGCCCCGGCTCCTGCTGCCCCGGCAGCGGCAGCACCGGCCGCAGCGGCTCCGGCGGCCGCCGCACCTGCCGCACCCGCTGCTGCGTCGGCGGAAACGGGCAAGAAGGTCTATGAGCAGGTGTGCGCCGCATGCCACGCCGCTGGTGTTGCCGGCGCGCCGAAGTTTGGCGACAAGGCCGCTTGGGCGCCGCGCCTGAAGGAAGGCATGGACGTCGTGCACAACTACGCGCTCAAAGGCAAGGGCGTGATGCCGCCCAAGGGTGGCTACGCTGGGCCGGACGCCGATGTCATCGCCGCTTCGGACTACATGGCCAACGCCGCCAAGTAAGTACCCGGTTCAGCGGCCCGCCTGGGCCGCACGCAAAAAAACCCGCGAACGATTTCGCGGGTTTTTTGTTTTTGGGCCGTCCTTCCGGCCACCAAATCGGCCTGTAACCAGCGCTCAGACCACGCGCGAGTAGCGCACCAGCGGTATCACCTTGCCATCGTTGGCCGCGCTGGCCGGTGCGGCCGGGCGGGCCGCGTCCTCGCGCAGGTAGCGGTCGAAGACCATGGCCACGCGCCGCACCAGCAACCGGCCCAGCGTCGTGATGTCGATGCGTGTGGCCGTGCGGCGGACCAGGTTGTCGGCCGCCAGCTTGTCGAGATCGGCCAGTTCGGGCGCGAACGCAGCGGCGAAGTCGATGCCGTGCTCGCGTTCCACAGCGGTGATATCGAGCGTACCGTTGCACATCAGCGCGCCGATGATGGACTTGCGCAGATGATCGTCAGCGGACGTTTCGAAACCTCGCACGATGGGCAACCGGCCGGCATCGAGCGCGGCGTAGTACTCGTCGGTCGTGCGGGCGTTCTGCACATAGTGCCCGGCCACCGCGCCAATCGCGGACACCCCCAGGCCAAGCTGGTCGTAGCCCGCGTGCGTGGCATAGCCCTGGAAGTTGCGTTGCAGCCGGCCCTCGCGCTGGGCCAGTGCCAGGTCGTCGTCGGGCAGTGCAAAGTGGTCCATGCCGATGTAGACATAGCCTGCGGCAGTCAGGCGCTCGATCGTCGATACCAGGATGTCGAGCTTCTCGGCGGCCGGCGGCAGTGTTGCTCCGTCGATACGGCGCTGCGGCTTGAAGACATGCGGCAGGTGCGCGTAGCTGTAGACCGACAGCCGGTCGGGCCGCAGGTCCAGCACCCGGTCGATCGTCGCATTGAAGCGCGCGGTGGTCTGGTGCGGCAGTCCATAGATCAGGTCCAGGCTGACCGACTGGAAGCCAAGACGCCGGGCCGCCAGCACCACGTCGCGCGTTTCCTCGTAGGACTGCACGCGGTGAATGGCCTGTTGCACCTCGGGATCGAAATCCTGCACGCCCAGGCTGATCCGGTTGAAACCCAGTTCGGCCAGCAGGTCCATGCGCGCATCGGTCACGCGGCGCGGATCGATCTCGATCGAGTGCTCGCCCTCGGGCAAGAGCACGAAATGCTCATGCAGCGCCGCCATCACGCGGCGCATTTCATCGGGATCGAGGAAGGTGGGCGTGCCGCCGCCCCAGTGCGACTGCATCACCGCGCGCCGTTCGCCAAGCTGCGCGGACACCATCGCCATTTCGCGCGCCAGGTAATCCACGTACCGCGCGCTGCGGCTGTGATCCTTGGTGATGATCTTGTTGCAGCCGCAGTAGTAGCAGATGTTTTCGCAGAACGGGATATGCAGGTAGAGCGACAGCGGAGCCGGCGCGTTGGCGCGGCATGCCTGCAGCGCATTGAGGTAGCCAGCGTCGCCGACTTCGTTGTGGAAGCGGTCGGCGGTGGGATATGACGTGTAGCGAGGGCCGTTGCCATCGATGCGGCCGGCCAGGCTGCGGAAATCGGCAAGGGCGCGACGGTCGAAGGCCGTGCTGGCAACGTCTGGATTGGGGGCGGACATGCGGGGACTCGTCTTGTGGGCGTGATTGACGACCGATGCTATGCCTCGCTCCGAACTGCAACTTTGACGCGCATCAACATCATGGCAACCGTACGCCCACCAGCCCCGCCAACGGGGGGCCTCAAGTCGGGAAAAAGTCACGGAAACGTCACGGAGGCCCGATAGTCTCGGGCCCGGCTCTCGAAGTCCCGCCTTTTGTTTTCGCTGTCGCGACACTTCCCGTCTACCGAATTCCACACTGCCATGCGCCCAGCCTTGCCGCAGTCGATCTCCTCTTGCGCGCCCGCCAGCACGGGCCGCCGCCGCGCCCTGCACATGCTGGGCGCGCTGTCAGGCTCCGTGGCACTGCCCGCATTCGCGCAGCCTGCCGGCCAGGTGCTGCGCCGCCAGTTCGTGGTGGGGCATCTGGTGGACCGTGCAGGTCCTCAGGCCGACCAGGCACGCGACTATCTGGCCGGGGCCAAGGTGATGTTCGATGCGTTCAATGCGTCGCCGGCGACGAATGGCGGCCTGCGCATCGTGCACGTGGTGCGCGATGCCGACGCATCGAACCCGCGCGCCGCCGCCTCGCAAGCGGTGGCGCTGGCCGACAACGAGCGCGCCGATGTGCTGTTCGGGCCCAGCGACAGCCTGCTGCCCACGCTGGCCAGTGCGTCCGAACTGACACGGCGCGGTGTGCAGATCGTGGCGCCGCTGTCCGGCTTGGCCATGTCGGCCGACAACGTCTGGTTCACGCGCGCCGACTACCAGTCTGAACTCGACGCGGCTGTGCATCAGTTGCGCAGCTACGGGCTGTCCAGCATCGCACTTGCTGTTTCGCCAGATTTTGCGGCGGGCACGCTCGGCGCGGGTACGCCGTGGCTGGCCCGGCTGGAGAAGGACGTCGCCACGCGTGCGGTATCGCTGGATGGCAATTTCGACGACAGCGCGCGGCGCATTGCCGCAGCGCGGCCCGGTGCCGTGATCGTGGCCGGCGATACGCTCGCCTACGGCAGCCTGGGGCGTGCGCTGGCTGCACGCAATTGGTACGGCTTCCTGGTGGGACTGTCGGCAGTCAGTCCTTCGTCGGCACGTGAAATCCTTGGTGCCAACTATGCGGGCGGCATGGTGGTAACGCAGATTGCACCGGGGCCGCAGGAGTCCACGCTGCGCGTGGTGAAGGAACACGTGGCACGCATGAAGCAGTACCTCGACGAACCGCCCTCGCCGGCCACGCTGGCTGGTTATATCGGTGCGGCGTGGCTGGTGCGTGCGGCGGCCGGCATGAAGGGCGCTGGTTCGGCCGAGCTGCGTCGGGCGCTGCAGGCGCGGGTTGATGTGGGGGATTTCACGCTGGACTTCACGCGTGGGTTCCGGGGGTCGCAGTATGTTCAGCTTGCGGCGATTGGGAAGAGTGGATTGCCGCAGCGGGCTTGAGCTTCTTGCTCCCCTCTCCCACTTGTGGGAGAGGGGTTGGGGGTGAGGGTCGGCGGCTCTGCTTGCCGACATGTCGCGATTTGAACTGCTGGCCCTCTCCCCCGGCCCCTCTCCCGCTCTGCGGGAGAGGGGAGAAAACAAGGGGCCAAAAATTAAGCGCGCGGTAGCGTGATGCTGACGCGCAGGCCGCCTTCGGGGCGGTTCGACAACTTCAATTCCCCGCCATGGCGCGCCACGATGTCGGCGGCAATAGCCAGGCCCATGCCTACGCCCCCAGTGGCGCGGCTGCGCGACGATTCCACGCGATAGAACGGTTCCAGCACGCGCTGCAATTCGGCCGGCGGAATCCCAGGCCCGTTGTCGCATACGTCGATCGACACGCGTTCGGGGCTGTCGGCCAGCACGATGTGCGCGGCGCCGCCGTAGCGGTGCGCATTCTCCACCAGGTTGACCACCGCGCGGCGCAGTTCGGCCGGGTATGCCAGCAACGGCGCGGCCTCGCCGGACAGGCGCACGTCCTGGCCGATCTCCTGCGCATCGTCGACCACGGCCTGCAGCAATGCCAGCACGTCCACACGCTGGCGTGGGCCGGCGCCATCGTCGCGGTCGCGCAGGTAGTACAGCGTGGCGTCGATCAGGCCGTTCATCTCGGCCAGGTCCTGACGCAGGCGGTAGCGCACGTCGTTGTCCTCGATGCGCTCGATGCGCAGGCTCATGCGCGTCAATGGCGTGCGCAGGTCGTGCGATACCGCCGCCAGGAAGCGCGACTGCTGCGCGAGCTGGGTGCGGATACGCTGCTGCATCAGGTTCAGCGCATGCGTGGCATCGCGCGCTTCGGCGGGGCCGGTTTCCTCGTCCAGCGGTGGCGCGTGAACGTCCTGCGCCAGCCGGTTGGCGCCACTGGCCAACTGCTGCACGGGCCGCGCCAGCAGCCGCGCGCCCACCCACGACGCAATCAGGATGGCCGCGAGCTGGAACAGCAGGCCCAGGTGCGGCGGCCAGATGCCTCGGATATGAAAACCGGGCTGCAGGCCGGGTGGACGATCGAAGTGGCGAGGCTCGCCGAACGGATCGCCACGCAGCGGCGGGCCATCGAAATCAAACGGCTCGTTGCCGCGCATGCCTGGGGGCGGACCGTGCGGCCGGTCGGGCATGAAGACGCCTTCGAGCGGATGCGGCGGTGGCCCGTTGGGCAGCAACTGGCCGGCCGCTTCGGCGTCGGATGCCGCGCGCCGCATGCGTTCCATGTAGCGCTCCGAGCCGGGGCGCGGAAACACGCTTTCGATCACGGTCACGCCCAGCACGTGTACGGCCAGCATGATGGCGGTCATCACGAAGAACAACCGCATGAACATCGAGTTGAACCGGCGACGACGGGCCGGTTCGACGGCGCGCGGATCGGGCCGCACCACCGAAGCACCGTCGGCGGACGGCGGGGTCGGACCAGCCATGCCGTCAGTGCTCCACGTTGCCGGTGAAGACGTAGCCCTCGCCGCGCACGGTGCGGATCAGCGACGAATCGCGCGGATCGTCGCGCAGCTTCTGGCGCAGGCGCGACACCAGCAGATCGATACTGCGGTCGAACACGTCGAGGTCGCGGCCGCGCGCATTGTTGATCAGCATCTCGCGGTCGAGCACGCGATTCGGATTCTCGATGAACGTGAGCAGCAGCCGGAATTCGGCGTTGGACAGCGGCACCACGGTTTCCTCGGCATCCACGAGCTGGCGCAGCGTGGTGTTCAGGCGCCAGCAGCCAAAGCGCATCTCGTGTCCCCCCGCCGTCGTGGCCGACGTGCGGCGCGTGTCGCCTCGGCTGCGGCGCAGCACGGTGTGGATGCGGGCCACCAGCTCGCGCATTTCAAACGGCTTGGTCACGTAGTCGTCGGCGCCTACTTCAAGACCCACCACGCGGTCGGCCAGTTCGGCACGGGCCGTCAGCATGATCACGGGCATGTTGCCCTGCTCGCGGATCTCGCGGCACAGCGTCAGGCCGTTTTCGCCGGGCAGCGACAGGTCCAGGATCACCAGGTCGTATTCCTGACGTCCCATGGCAGCGCGCATTGCCGCGCCACCCTCGGCGCCCTCGGCCTCCATGCCGAACGTGGCCAGGTATTCGGCCAGCATGGTACGGATCTGGGGATCGTCATCAACGATCAGCAGACGAACGGGCAGGTTGGAAGACAGGTCCATGGTGAAGATAGTGACGAAATACGAGGGAAGACGCCCGGAAGCGATCGGCCAATGTACCAGTCGCGAGATTACAGGCGATGCCGGCTTTGTATCAATCCTGATACGTGCATCGGGATGCACATGGCGTGGTGCTGGGGGATCGACGCCGGTCGGCAGGCGGAAAAATACGCTCCCGGTGCTGCCGCATCCGGGAGCGTTCAACAGGGAAGAAGCCGGGCTCGCATGCGCCCAGCCGCACCGCTACCGAAGGGCGGGCGCGGTGCGTCGCAGGAACGCCGAGGCGTTCATACGCGACGGCAATCGTAGTGAGCCGGCATGCCGGAGTCTTGTCGGGCTTGTATCAACCCGATGAGTCAGTGGCCGCGATCAGCCAGCGGCAGGCTTGTTGAGCAGCGCCTTCAGGCCGGCGAGCCGGTCCTTCGGGCTCATCGCCGGGGCGTCTTCCTGCGGCGCGGGGCCATCGTCGAGTTTCATCTCGGCGATGAAGCGCGACGGGTCGACCGAATAGGTTTCGCGAGCGCGCTTGCGCTTCTTGCACCAGCTGATCTGCAGGCTGCGCTGTGCACGCGTGATGCCCACATACATCAGGCGGCGTTCTTCCTCGATCTTCTCGTCGCCCAGGTCTTCGTCCTCGCGCGTATGGGGCAGGATGCCCTCCTCCACGCCCACCAGGAACACGTGCGGATACTCCAGGCCCTTCGACGCGTGCAGCGTCGACAGCCGCACGGCGTCCGGATCTTCCTCGCGGCCTTCGAGCATGCTCATCAGCGCCACGGTCTGCGTCAGTTCCAGCAGGTTCTTGCCTTCGTCGCCCAGCCCATCGGCCGTGTCAAAGCCAGTGGCCTCGCCCTCGCCTTCCGCTTCGGGCCGCGTGCCCTTGCGCTTGAGCCAGTCCAGGAATTCGAGCGTGTTCGTCCAGCGCGACTGCGCCTGGCGCTCGTCGAACGTGTCGTACAGATAGGCCTCGTAGTGGATGCCTTCCATCAGGTCGTCCAGCACCACGGTGGCCGGGTCCTTGGACGCGCGGTCGGCCAGCCGCACCATCGATTCGCAGAACGTGCGCAGCGGCTCCAACTGGCGCGGCTGCAGCTTGGCTTCGATGCCGCCCATCATCGCGGCCTCGAACAGCGACACCTTGGCCTGGCCCGCAAACGTACCCAGTGCTTCGAGCGTGGTGTTGCCAACGCCCCGGCGCGGCGTGGTGATGGCGCGGATGAACGCGGGATCGTCATCAGGATTGGCGATCAGGCGCAAGTACGCGCAGATGTCCTTGATCTCGGCCTTGTCGAAGAAGCTCTGCCCGCCGGAGAGCACATACGGAATGCGCTCGCGCCGCAGGATCTGTTCGAACAGCCGGGCCTGGTGATTGCCGCGATAGAGAATGGCGTAGTCGCGAAACTGCGCGCGGCGCTCGAACTTGTGGGCCGACAGCCGGAACACCACCGATTCGGCCTCGTGCTCCTCGTCGTTCATCGGATGCACGGCGATGGGGTCGCCCATGCCGTGTTCCGACCACAGCTTCTTGTCGAACAGCTTCGGGTTGTTGGCGATCACCGCGTTGGCCGCTTCCAGGATGCGCACGGTCGAGCGGTAATTCTGTTCCAGCTTGACGACCTTCAGGTCCGGAAAGTCGGTCTGCAGCAGGCGCAGGTTGTCGAGCGTGGCGCCGCGCCAGCCGTAGATGGCCTGGTCGTCGTCGCCCACCGCCGTGAAGGCGGGCGCACGCAGGTGCGATCCGCCGGCCAGCAGCTTCAGCAGCTGATACTGGCACGCGTTGGTGTCCTGGTATTCGTCGACCAGGAAGTAGCGCAGGCGGTTCTGCCACTTCAGGCGCACCGCCTCGTCGCGTGCGAACAGTTCGGCAGGCAGGCGGATCAGGTCGTCGAAGTCCACGGCCTGGTACGCATGCAGCGTGGCTACATAGTTGCGATAGACCAGCGCGGCCTGGTGCTCGTCGGCGTCCGCTGCCTGGGCAATCGCCGTCTCGGGGTCGATCATGCTGTTCTTCCAGAGCGAGATCGTGCTCTGCACGCTGCGGATCAGCTTCTTGTCGGTGGTGCCAAGCTGCTCCTGCACCAGTCCGAAACAGTCGTCCGAATCCATGATCGAGAACTGCGGCTTCAACCCGACATGCTCGGCTTCCATGCGCAAGATTTGCACGCCAAGCGAGTGAAACGTACAAACCGTCAGCTGCTTGAGTGGAATGCGCTTCCCTTCGCGCGTGGTCTTGCCTTCCATCAGCTTGGCAATGCGCTCCTGCATCTCCTTGGCCGCCTTGTTCGTGAACGTTACGGCGGCAATGTGACGCGGCTCGAACCCCTTGTCCTCGATCAGGTGGGCGATTTTCTGCGTGATGACACGCGTCTTGCCGGAGCCGGCGCCCGCCAGCACAAGGCAGGGGCCGTCCAGATAGCGGACCGCTTCGGATTGCGCGGCGTTGAGTCCGTGAGTCATGAGGCAGGGGGATCGGGGCAGACGGAATGGCTTGCGGCGCACGTGCGATGCCGCGCGCCAAAGGCGTCGATCCTAACACGCTCATGGGGGCGAAAAACTCTGTCGGGCGGCGTCCGACAAGAGGCGTTTCAGGCTGGTAACAATCGTAAAGCGGGGGCACCCGGGGCATGGAGCTTGCCTCTTATCGGACACGACCGCACGGGTCCGGCGCCAGGCAGCGCGGCCGGTTCGGGAGACATCAACACAACAAATCGGAAACGATGATTTCGACGTCAACACGTTCGACGACAACAAGGAGCCAATCATGAAGATGCTTCAAAGCCTGACGAAAGCCGCCCTGATCGGTGCCACGCTGGTGAGCTTTGCCGGTTGTGCGGACATGACCCCGAAGCAGCGCAATACCGCCATCGGCGCGGGCGCAGGTGCCCTGGGCGGCGCCGTGCTGACCAATGGCAGCGCGCTGGGTACGATAGGCGGTGCCGCCGTGGGCGGCGTGGTCGGTAACGTCGTGACCAAGGACAACCGCTAAAGCCTGGAGGGCTGGTCTCGCCGGCCGGGGGAATTTAGGGACGGGGCCGGTCGCCGCCGTCGCGCTGGCCGTCAGGTTGGCGTTTGACAAAGGCAGACCGGTCCCGTACATTCTCGCGCATCCGGCCGGGAGAGCGCGCAGCAACTGCGCCGCCGAAGGGGAACTACCCAAAAACTCTCAGGCACCATGGACCGACCGGATCGGCATGCAACATGCACACGATGCATGCCGCACTCTGGAGAGCGACATCCGCCACTGCATTGACGCAGCGGTGAGCATGTCCACCGAAGGGGCGCACGCGGCAACGAGCCGCGTAATCTCTCAGGTATCGAGGACAGAGGGGTCATCCGCCGCAGCGGATTGGTTGCGCATTTGCGCGGCCGAGCGTTGCGGCGGATGACCCTTTTTTCGTTTTCGATCCGAGGATACCCATGACGCTCCAGGCAACGCCCCTCAATGCAATCCACCGCGCCCTCGGCGCCCGCATGGTCGACTTCGGCGGCTGGGACATGCCCGTCAACTACGGCTCCCAGATCGAGGAACACAACGCCGTGCGTGGCGATGCCGGCATGTTCGACGTCTCCCACATGTGCGTGGTGGACCTGCACGGCGCCCAGACCCGCACCTTCCTGCGCGGCCTGCTGGCCAATAACGTGGACAAGCTGCAAACGCCGGGCAAGGCACTGTATTCGTGCATGCTCGACGAGAAAGGCGGCGTCATCGACGACCTGATCGTCTACTTCTTTGCCGAGGACCATTTCCGCCTGGTGGTGAACGCCAGCACGGCCATCGGCGACATCGAATGGATCCGCGCCCGCAACACGGCCACCGGCAGCGACGTGAAGATCACGCCGCGCCGTGGCGACGTAGCCCCCGAAGGCGCCGGCAAGCTGGCCATCGTGGCCGTGCAGGGTCCCAACGCCCGCGCCAAGGTCTACCAGGCATTCCCGTCCACCCAGCCCGCCGACGCGCTGAAGCCGTTCAACGCGCTGGTCGTGCAGGACCCCGAAATGGGCGAGCTGATGGTGGCGCGCACCGGCTATACCGGCGAAGACGGTTTCGAGCTGGTAGTGCCGGCCGAGAACGTGGCTGGCATCTGGGAAAAGCTGTCGGCCGCCGGCGTACGCCCGGCCGGTCTGGGCGCGCGCGACACGCTGCGCCTGGAAGCCGGCATGAACCTGTACGGCCAGGACATGGACATCAATACCTCCCCGCTCGACGCGGGCCTGGCCTGGACCGTCGACCTGCAGAGCGAGCGCGACTTCATCGGCAAGTCGGCGCTGCAGGCCGGTGGCCAGAAGCAGACGTTCGCGGGCCTGATCCTGCGCGACAAGGGCGGCGTGCTGCGCGCGCACCAGAAGGTAGTCACCGCGTCCGGCGACGGCGAAATCACGAGCGGCACGTTCAGCCCCAGCCTGCAGCAGTCCATCGCCTTTGCGCGGCTGCCGAAGGACGTGGCGCACGGCACCGACGTCCAGGTCGAGATTCGTGACCGCAAACTGACCGCGACTGTGGTTAAACTGCCGTTTGTGCGCAATGGCAAGGCACTCGTGAGCTGAGGCATCGCCCGGCTTCACATCCAACGGTCGCCCTTCCACCCGTCCGCTCGAGCCCAACCTGCTGCGGGCGGGTGAATGAAACAAGAAACACACTGTATCCCGGAGAACCTCATGAACTTCCCCGCTGACCTGAAGTACACCGAGTCGCACGAATGGGTGCGCGTCGAATCCGACGGCACGCTGACGATCGGCATTACCGACCACGCACAGGACGCACTGGGCGACATCGTCTTCCTGGAACTGCCCGAAGTGGGCAAGTCGGTTGGCGCCGGCGACGCGCTGGCCGTCGTGGAATCCGTGAAGGCGGCTTCCGACATCTACGCGCCGGTGGCCGGCGAAGTCATCGCCGTCAACGACGCCGCCTCGGCCTCGCCGGAGTCGGTCAACACCAACGCCTTCGACGCCTGGCTGTTCAAGCTGAAGCCGGCCAACGCCGACGACGTGAACGGCCTGATGGACGTCAACGCCTACAAGGCCAGCGTCGGCGCCTGATTGCGCTGACCGTTTGATGCCGCGCGCGGCGGCCAGGCTGACCACCTGCCCGCCGCCCGCTCCACGAGATTCCTTGCCATGAATGCCCCGATTCCCATGAACGCTGCCGCCCAAGCTGCACGGCCCACGCTGGCCGAACTGGAGGCACGCGATGCCTTCGCCGCCCGCCACATCGGCCCCGACACCGCCGAACAGCAACACATGCTGCAGGTGCTGGGCTTTGACAGCCGCGCCGCGCTTGTCGACGCCGTGGTGCCCGCCGCCATCCGCCGCCGCGACGGCATGTCGCTGGGCGAATTCACCGCCCCGCTGACCGAGGAAGCCGCGCTGGCCAAGCTGCGCGGGCTGGCCGGCAAGAATCGCGTACTGAAGAGCTTCATCGGACAGGGTTACTACAACACGCTCACCCCGGGCGTGGTGTTGCGCAACATTTTCGAGAATCCCGCCTGGTACACCGCGTACACGCCTTACCAGCCGGAAATCTCCCAGGGTCGCCTGGAAGCGATGCTGAACTTCCAGCAGATGATCACGGACCTGACCGGCCTGGACATCGCCAATGCGTCGATGCTGGACGAAGGCACCGCCGCCGCCGAAGCCATGACGCTGCTGCAGCGCGTGAACAAGCATGCGTCGAACACGTTCTACGTGGCTGACGACGTGCTGCCGCAGACGCTGGAAGTGGTACGCACGCGCGCGCTGCCGATGGGCATCGAGGTCAAGGTCGGCCCTGCCGCCGACGCCGCCCAGGCGCACGCGTTTGGCGTGCTGCTGCAATACCCGGGCGTGAACGGCGACGTGTCCGACTACCGCGCGATTGCCGATGCAGTGCACGCCGCCGGTGGCCTGGTGGTGGCCGCCGCCGACCTGCTGGCGCTGACGCTGATCGCCGCACCCGGCGAATGGGGTGCCGATGTGGCCGTGGGCAATTCGCAGCGCTTTGGCGTGCCGCTGGGCTTCGGTGGTCCGCACGCCGGCTACATGGCCGTCAAGGACGCCTTCAAGCGTTCGATGCCGGGCCGCCTCGTCGGTGTGAGCATCGACGCGCAGGGCAACCGTGCCTATCGCCTGGCCCTGCAGACGCGCGAGCAGCATATCCGCCGCGAGAAGGCCACCTCGAACATCTGTACCGCACAGGTACTGCTGGCCGTGATGGCATCGATGTACGCGGTCTACCACGGCCCGCAGGGTCTCAAGCGCATTGCGCAGCGCGTGCATCGCCTGACCGCCACGCTGGCGGCCGGCCTGAAGACGCTGGGCCTGGCACCTATCAATGACACGTTCTTCGACACGCTGACGCTGGAAACCGGCTTCAACACCGAATCGTTCCACGCCACGGCCACGCAGCGCGGCATCAACCTGCGCCATGCGGGCGGCTCGCGCATCGGCATCTCGCTGGACGAGACCGCATCGCGCAACGACGTGGTCACGTTGTGGGAAATCTTCGCGCACGGCAAGCCGGTGCCCGACTTCGACAAGATCGAAGCCTCGGTCGGCGACGGCATCCCGGCCAGCCTGGCCCGCCAGAGCGCCTACCTGACGCACCCGGTGTTCAACACGCACCATGCGGAACACGAGATGCTGCGTTACCTGCGCATGCTGGCCGACAAGGACCTGGCGCTGGACCGCACGATGATTCCGCTGGGCTCCTGCACGATGAAGCTCAACGCCACCAGCGAGATGATTCCCGTGACGTGGCCCGAGTTCAGCAACATCCACCCGTTCGCGCCGCTGGACCAGACCGTCGGCTACCGCGAAATGATCGACCAGCTCGAAGCCATGCTGTGCGCCGCTACCGGCTACGCCGCGGTGAGCCTGCAGCCGAACGCGGGCTCGCAGGGCGAGTACGCTGGCCTGCTGGTCATCCACGCCTACCATGCAAGCCGTGGCGAGAGCCATCGCGACATCTGCCTGATCCCGTCGTCGGCACACGGCACGAACCCGGCTTCGGCGCAGATGGCCGGCATGAAGGTCGTGGTGGTGGCGTGCGATGACAACGGCAACGTCGATCTGGACGACCTGGCCAAGAAGGCCGAGGCGCACAGCAAGAACCTGGCCGCGATCATGATCACGTACCCTTCCACGCACGGCGTTTTCGAGCAAGGCGTGCAGCAGATCTGCGACATCGTGCACAAGCACGGCGGCCAGGTCTACGTGGACGGCGCCAACATGAACGCGATGGTCGGCGTGGCCGCACCGGGGCAGTTCGGCGGCGACGTGTCGCACTTGAACCTGCACAAGACGTTCTGCATTCCGCACGGCGGTGGCGGCCCGGGCGTGGGGCCGGTGGCCGTGGGCGCGCACCTGGCGGACTTCCTGCCGAACCAGGAAAG
This sequence comes from Cupriavidus pauculus, assembly GCF_022179805.1. Taxonomy (GTDB): domain Bacteria; phylum Pseudomonadota; class Gammaproteobacteria; order Burkholderiales; family Burkholderiaceae; genus Cupriavidus; species Cupriavidus pauculus_E. The sequence goes on from NZ_BPUO01000018.1 coordinate 77,070, forward strand.
CGTTGGCTATCGCCGCGACGACAACGGCATCGGTGGTATTTCGGCCGCACCGTTCGGCTCGGCCAGCATCCTGCCGATCTCCTGGATGTACATCGCGATGATGGGCTCGGCCGGCCTGACCGCCGCCACCGAGAACGCGATCCTGACCGCCAACTACGTGGCGCGACGCCTGTCGCCGCACTTCCCCGTGCTGTACACGGGCCAGGGCGGCCTGGTGGCGCACGAGTGCATCCTGGACCTGCGTCCGCTGCAGAAGTCCACGGGCATCACCAACGAAGACGTGGCCAAGCGCCTGATGGACTACGGCTTCCACGCCCCGACCATGAGCTTCCCGGTGCCGGGCACGCTGATGATCGAGCCGACCGAGAGCGAGTCGCTGCACGAGCTCGACCGCTTCATCGACGCGATGATCGCTATTCGCGGCGAAATCGCCCGCGTGGAAGACGGCAGCTTCGACCGCGAGGACAACCCGCTCAAGCACGCGCCGCACACCGCCGCGGTGGTGGTGGGCAACGAGTGGAGCCACAAGTACACGCGCGAGGAAGCCGCGTATCCGGTGGCGTCGCTGCGCACGCAGAAGTACTGGCCGCCGGTTGGCCGTGCGGACAACGTCTACGGCGACCGCAATCTGTTCTGCTCGTGTGTGCCGATGAGCGAGTACGCTGAAGGGGAGTAAGCCCTCCGGCCGCGTCCGCTTGAAGTCCTTCATCCGCCGCATCGACGATGCGGTTCTGGCGGCGTGCCGGTAGGCACGCCGTCTTTGTATCCGGAGTCAGCCGTGGCAGTCAGCGTCTTTGATCTATTCAAGGTAGGTATCGGCCCGTCCAGCTCGCATACCGTGGGGCCCATGCGCGCGGCGCTCATGTTCGCGCACGGATTGGAGCGCGATGGCCTGTTGGCGAGTGTGGCCAGCGTACGCGTGGAGCTGTATGGATCGCTGGGCGCCACGGGCAAGGGGCACGGCACAGACAAGGGCGTGATCCTGGGCCTGATGGGCGAATCGCCCGATACCGTGGACCCCGATGGCATCGACGGCAAGCTGGCCGCCTTGCGTGCCAGCAAGCAGTTGTCGCTGCTGGGCCGCCATGTGGTGCCGTTCGTGGAGCGCGAGCACATCGCGTTCTATCGGCGCGAAGCCATGGCCGAGCATCCGAACGGCATGAAATTCCACGCCTTCGCCGCCGACGGCGCGCCGCTGCGCGAAGCCCGCTACCTGTCGGTGGGCGGCGGCTTCGTGGTCACGGCGGGCGCGCCCAACACCCAACTGGCTGCCGCCGAGAAGCAGTTACCGCATCCGTTCCGCAGCGGGCGCGCGATGCTGGACATGGCGCGCGCCAGCGGCAAGTCGATTGCGCGGCTCATGATGGAGAACGAGCTGACGTGGCGCTCCGAGACCGAGGTGGTCGACGGCCTGCTGCATATCTGGGACGTGATGCAGCAATGCGTGGAACGCGGCTGCCGCACCGACGGCGAGTTGCCCGGGCCGTTCAAGGTCAAGCGGCGCGCGCCAGAATTGCATCGCCACCTGACCCAGCGCGCGGAGCGCACGCTGTCCGATCCGCTATCGGTCATGGACTGGGTCAACCTCTACGCGATTGCCGTCAACGAGGAAAACGCCTCCGGCGGGCGCGTGGTCACTGCGCCGACCAACGGCGCTGCCGGCATCATTCCGGCGGTGCTGCACTACTACGATCGCTTCGTGCCCGGCGCGAACCGCCAGGGCGTGGTGGACTTCCTGCTGACCGCCGGGGCCATCGGCCTGCTCTACAAACTCAATGCGTCGATTTCCGGTGCGGAAGTGGGCTGCCAGGGCGAAGTCGGCGTGGCCTGCTCGATGGCGGCCGGCGCACTTGCCGCAGTGCAAGGCGGCACGCCGGAACAGGTCGAGAACGCGGCAGAGATCGGCATGGAGCACAACCTTGGCCTGACCTGCGACCCGGTGGGCGGGCTGGTGCAGATCCCGTGCATCGAGCGTAACGCGATGGCGTCGGTCAAGGCGGTCAATGCCGCACGCATGGCCCTGCGTGGTGATGGCACGCACTATGTGTCGCTCGACTCCGTGATCAAGACGATGCGCGAGACCGGCGCGGACATGAAGACCAAGTACAAGGAAACGGCGCGCGGCGGCCTGGCGGTCAATATCGTGGAGTGCTGAGGTCCGTGATTCCAGTTGCCGGCGCGATCCGGCGACGTATCATGGAAGCACTTTCGGTTTGCCACAAAAATACCGCCATGCAGACCTTTCACCAGTTGTTCGACGACACGTCGTCCACCTTCACCTACCTGCTGATCGACGCCGCCACGCACGAGGCGGTACTGATCGACCCGGTCGACCGCCAGTACACGCGCGACCTCGTGTTGCTGGACCAGACCGGCGCCCGCCTGGTATGGATCGTCGAAACCCACGCACACGCCGATCACATTACGTCGGCCGGCCAGCTTGCGCGCATCACTGGCGCCAGCACGGCCGCCCCGTCGGGCTGCGACATCAAGCCTGCACTGAAGCAACTGATCGACGGCGACACGATCACGTTCGGCAGCCAGGTGCTGCGCGCGATCCACACGCCGGGCCACACCGCCGGCAGCATGAGCTATCTGTGGGAAGAATCCGAGGGGCCGCGACGCATCTTCACGGGCGACGCGCTGCTGATCGATGGCTGCGGGCGCACCGATTTCCAGTCGGGTGATGCCGGCACGCTGTTCGACAGCCTGACGCAGAAGCTTTTCCGGCTACCCGACGATACGCGCGTCTTTCCCGCGCATGACTACAAGGGACAGACCGAATCGACCATCGGCCGCGAGCGCGCCACCAATAGCCGCGTGGCGGGCCGCACCCGCGATGAATTCATCGCGATGATGCGTAATCTGAATTTGCCGCGTCCGAAGTTGATTGATATCGCGGTGCCGGCCAACCAGCAGCTTGGGCTGGTGGCGGGGCGCGATGGGGAAAGTGTGCCGCACGGGGCTTGATCTACGCCTATTCGGTTTGGCTCCCCTCTTCCGCGGCCTAGTCTTTCTCCCCTCTCCCGCGATTCTGCTCCCCTCTCCCGCTTGCGGGAGAGGGGTTGGGGGTGAGGGCAACGAGGTTCTGCTTGCCGATTTGGTCGCAATTTGAACCGCCGCGCCCTCACCCCCTGGCCCTCTCCCAGAGGGAGCGGGGAGAAAACAAGAGGCAAAATCTTGCCCCCTCAGCCGCCTACCCTTCCCACTGCTCGCAAGTACGCCTGACCGTATCCCGCAGGCTGTGCGCCTCATCATTGACCGCCCGCACCAGCTTCGCGTCATTGTCACGCGCCGCTGCCTGCGCACGGATATTGGCCAGCGCCTGGAGAGACCCCAGCGCCTCGGCGTGCGGCTCCAGCGCGTCGCAGATCGACAGGATATGGTCCGCGATCGGCATGCGGGTCAGTTCGTTCGGATGCACGTACTCGGCCTCCATGCCGAAGCGGCACGCCTGGAAGCGGTTGAACGTGTACACCAGGTAGTCGTCTTCTTGCGGCATGAACGGCCGCGACAGCAGCAGGTAGCGCGCCAGCGCCTGGATATAGGCCGCGATGTCGCAGGCGCGTTGCACGGTCAGCGGGGTGTCCATCACGCGCACTTCGATCGTGCCGAACTCCGGCTTGGGACGGATATCCCAATAGAAGTCCTTCATGCTTTCGATCACGCCAGTGGCCCGCATCTTTTCGAAGTAGGCCGTAAAGCCGTCCCACGTCAGCACATGCGGTGCGCGCCCGCTCATCGGGAAGGCGGCCACCGAATTCAGGCGCGCCGACGCAAAGCCGGTATCCACGCCCTGCACATACGGTGACGACGCCGCCAGCGCGATGAAGTGCGGCACGTAGCGGCCAATCGCATGGAGCAGGAACAGCGATTCGTCCGCGCTCGGGCAGCCGATGTGGACGTGCTGGCCAAACACCGTGAACTGCTTGGCCAGATAGCCGTAGAGCTCGGAAATGTACTGGTAGCGTGGCGAGTCGGAGATGGTGCGCTCCGACCACACCTGGAACGGATGCGTGCCTCCGCCGCAGATGCCGAGGTTCAGCCCGCGCGATGCGTTGACCATCAGGTCGCGCATCACGGTCAGTTCCTCCAGCGCCTGGGCGTAGTCGCGGCAGATGCCCGTGCTGATCTCGATCATCGACGGGCTGATCTCGGGCTTGATGTCGCCGGCATGCTGCGCGCCCTTGAGCGCGCGCAGCAGGTCGGGCGCGAACGGCGCCAGGTCGTAGTCGTGTCGATTGACGAGCTGCAGTTCCAGCTCGACGCCGAAGGTCAGCGCCTCGGAATGCTTGAACGGTTCGAGCGACATCAGCGCCCTCCTCCTTGATCCCGTGTCTCGCCGGCAAAGCGCAGCGCCCAGGCGGCGATGATCGGCGCCAGCAGCTGCTCGATCGCGAGCGCACACAGGATGATCGATGCGAGCGGTGCCCCCGTGCCGGGATACAGCCGGGCCACGTCGCTCATCAAAAGATAAGCCAGCCCCGACATGGGCGCCAGCGCCAGGCCCAGTGCCATGCACTGGCGCAGGCTCATCCCCGAGAACGAACCCAGCGACACCACGCCCGCCAGCTTGGCCACCTGCCGGAAGAACACCAGCGCCACGGCAAACGTTCCGCCCACCAGCCAGTCCTTGGCCGTCAGCGGCAGGCCCAGCGACACCACCATGACGATGATCAGCAGGCTGCCGGCGCTACCGAAGTGCGTGGGCCAGACATGCGGCTGGCGGTCCTGGTGCTTGAACACCACGCCGGCCAGCATCAGCGTCAGCGGCATCGACAGCTTCAGCACGCGCGTCAGCGCCAGCGTGAACAGCACCAGCCCCACCAGCACCAGGAAGCTGTAGTGATCGTCGGCCGACATGCGCGCATAGATCGCATGGCCAACCTTGCCCACGATCCACGCCAGCAGGCACGAGCCCACGAGCAGGTACAGCGGATGCAGCAGCGCCGCGCCCAGGTTGCCATATTCGGAATGGAGCCAGCCCGTGGCCACCTGCACGATGGCGGCGGCGTAGATGGAATTGAGCGCCGACATCGCCATCAGGCGCTCGGTGACCTGGCCCTCGGCACGCAGCTCGTTCTTGAGCTGCAGCACGATGGTGGGCGATGTGCTGACCGCGATGCCGCCCGCCAGGATGGCCACGCCCGGGGACGCGCCCATCCACTGCAGCACCGTGGTGACCAGGCCCCAGGTCAGCAGGCTTTCGGCGGCGCTGGTGAACAGCAGCCACGGATTGGCGCGCAGCCAGGACAGCGACAGCCGGTGGCCCAGTTCGAACAGCGCCAGGGCCAGCGCCATATCTATCAGCACGCGCGTCTGCGCGATCATGTTGTCGTCGACGATGCTGCGGCCGAGCATGCCGGCGAACAGCCCCACCACCGCGTACCCAACGATACGCGGACAGCCCAGCCACCGGCGGCAGACCTCTCCGGCCAGCCCCGCGCCAACCAGCGCGAGACCCACCCAGAACAGCCCGCCCGGCACCAGCGGCAGCGAGGGAAATAGTTGGCTCAATCCGTTCATGCGCGACATGGTAACGGAAGGACACGTCGGGAAATGTAAGTGCTTGTCCGACACTTTCCCCAACGCGCGCGCAACTTACGGCTTTTCCAAACAAAAACTGCCATCGTCTCCGATAGCGGTTTTGTAGGACTTTCAAAATCAGAATCATCCCGTGCGGCAACCCACATTGGGCCACGCCGCGGTCAGACGCCCCAGACTTTCCAGCGCGGCCGCGTTGCCTTCAGTGCGGTTTCCACCTTGGCGTACAAGCCACGCGTGCTGCCCTTTTCGGCTTCGAGGCCGCGGGCGCGCTCGAACCACGACAGCGCCGTCTCCCGCTGGCCCATCCCCAGCGCCGCCTGCACAGCGGCCAGCCAGGTCGGTGCGTCCCAGTCGTCTCGTGCGGCAAAGGCCATCTGGAAATCGGTCAGTGCCTCGGGATGGCGCTCTAGGTCCACCAGCAGCTTGGCACGCTGCACGCGCGCCGGCGCCTGGCTGCGTGCATCGCCCTCGGCCAGGTCCACGGCCTGCTCGATCAGCGGCAAGGCGCGCTCGTGGTCGCCAAGGTCGCGCCAGATCTGGCCAAAGCGGCCGCTGACCCAGGCGTCCTCGATCAGCAGCGAGCGGCGCTGCAGGGCTTCCAGTTCGGCCACCGCATCGGCCTTGTCGTGCTCGTCCATCGACGCCATGCCCGACTGCAGCAGTGCGCCGTAGTGCGCGCGGGCATGGGCCATGGCGTGCGCGCCTTCGGTACGGGCCTCTACGGGCAGCGCGTCGAGCCTGGCGTCCATGTGTGCCAGCGCGGCGCTGGCCGATTCGGCCGCATCGCGTCCGCCAATCGCAGCCCAGGCCGCCACCAGACGGCTGAAGGCCCAGCTCACGCCAGCCGGATTGCGCTCCACCGGATGGCGGTTCAGCACCTCGCCGGCCAAGTCCACCACCTGCTGGTGCTGGCCCGCCGACGCGTAGGCGTCGAGCAGGTCGATCCAGTGGTCGATGAAGTCGCTGGCCGCCATGCCCTTGCGATGCAGCGCCACCTTTTCGTCGAGGTGCGCGGCATCCGCCGGCAGCGTGCGCGCCATCAGGCGGCACAGCAGCGAATAGAGATGCGGATCGGCGTTGCCGCCGTGGCCCTGCGCGTCGCCCTCGCCGGTTTCGAAATAGGTCTCGAAACAGGACAACCCCTTGCGGCACATGGCTTCGAGCATAGGCTTGAGCGCGGCCTGCGAGGCTGGCACTTCGTCCAGGAAGCTGCCCAGCGCGCCGGCGGCATGGAAGTACAGCGCGCCATCGTCGGCGTCGGCAGTCACCGCGAAACCGGTCCAGGCCGGCTGTGCCGGCGCGTTGCCGGCAGCCGCCACATGGGCCTGATGGCGCCACGTCAGCGCGCGCACCTGTGCTAGCGGATCGGGCCGCTGGCGCAGATAGGTTTCCAGATCGTCCAGCGCCGCCGCCGGGTCCACGCCCAACCGCAGCGGCGCGCGCAGGCGCCGTGCCTCGGGGTGATCAGGCTGTTCGCCCAGCACCCGCTCGGCCTGGGCGGCCGCCAGTGCGTCGCCTTCGGCGGGCGTCAGGTCCAGCAACTCGGGGGAATCAAGCGCAATACGGCCCAGGCAGATGCGCAGCAGCGGTTCGCCCAGCTGCCCGGCGGCATCGCTGCGTGCCACATAGTCCTGCACCAGCGGCAGGATGTCGCCGGCGCCCAGGTCGGGCGACCGGTACAACAGGTCGTGCCAGTAGCGGCCGGCCAGCGCAAAGTCGTTGAGCCGGAACGCGACAAAGCCGGCGTAGAAATGCGCGGCCCACTCGCCCGTGGCCAGACCGTTGCGGCGCGCGGCCTCGTGCAGCCACGGCTGCGCCTCGGCGTCGCGGCCTTCGCGCATCAGCAACGTGCCATACATATGGACCAGCGCTCCGCGCGAGGCCCAGCGATGCATCGGCGCCAGCGCCAGCTCGGGCAGGCGCGCCATCGCTTCGTCCAGCGCGGCCAGCGCCGCGGCCACGTCGCCACGGTCGGACTGGATCTGTGCGCGCAAAGCGGCGTAGTCAACTACCTCGGGGTGTGCCGCCCATAGCTGGTCGGCAACCTGCAGCGCCTCGTCGTGGCGCCCGGCATTGGCCAGCGCGATAGCGTGCTCGTAACGGACATCCTGCACGGCCCGCTCCTTCCTGAATTCAGCAAAAGCGGAATTATGCGCCAATGGCGTGGCGTGCTTCGGAGAGAACAGCGGTAAAAGTGCGCCTGCTTACGATTGCACACAATAAAAAACGCCACCCGGACCAATGCCCGGGTGGCGTCAGTTCTGCTCGCGGGCCGGCCGTAGGAAAGCCGTCCGGCGCGCGTGGCGGTGGATTACTTGCCGCCCACCGTCTCCAGCACGGTCCACTTGCCGCCTTCAACCTTGTAGACGGTGATGCCGCCGTCCTTCAGGTCGCCGCGTGCGTCGTACGACAGCGTCTTGGTGGTCACGCCCTGCATGTTCGTGGCTGCCAGCACCGGCAGGTAGCGTGCGGGGTCGGCCGAGCCGGCCTTGACCATGGCGGTCATCATCGCGGTGGCGCCGTCATAGGCGTACGGAGAATACGTCTGCACCTTCGAGCCGAAGCGCTTCTCGTACTTCTTCTCGTAGGCGGCGCCGCCCGGCATCTGTTCCAGCGGCAGGCCGGCCAGCGATACCACGGTGCCGTCGGCGGCGTTGCCGGCCAGCTTCAGGAAGTTGTCGGTCTTGGACATTTCGCCCGACACGATCGGCGATTTCATGCCCAGTTCCTTGACCTGCTTGGCCATCGGAGCCGATTGCGTCTCGGCGCCGCCGTAGAAGATCACGTCCGGGTTGCTGCGCTTGATGTTGGTCAGCACGGCCTTGAAGTCCACGGCCTTGTCGTTCGTGAACTCGCGGCGCACGATCTTGCCGCCGGCGGCCTTGGCGGCCTTCTCGAACTCGTCGGCCAGGCCCTGGCCGTAGGCGGTGCGGTCGTCGACGATGGCGATGTTCTTGGCACCGAGCTTCTTCACCACGAAGGCGCCGATCACCGAACCCTGCTGGGTGTCGGACGTCATCATGCGGAACGTGGTCTTGAAGCCCTGGCGGGTGTACTCGGGCGCCGTGGCCATGGCGATCTGCGGAATGCCGGCACGGTTGTAGACCATCGACGCGGGAATGCTGGTACCCGAATTGAAGTGGCCGAGCATGCCCTGGATGCCGGCGTCCACCAGCTTCTGCGCCACCACCGAACCGGTCTTCGGATCGGCCTGGTCGTCTTCGGAGATCAGGACGAACTTGACTTCCTTGCCACCGATCTTCGGCTTGGTGGCGTTCATGTCATCGATCGCCAGGACGATGCCGTTCTGCATGTCCTTGCCGTACTGCGCCTGGCCACCGGTCAGCGGGCCAGCGTAGCCCAGCTTGATTTCCTGTGCCTGGGCGAAAGCGGCCGAGGCGGCGGTCAGGCCTGCAACGGCCATGGCAACGGTCATGGCCGTCTTGCGGAATGTCGAGCTCATCAGTTCTCCTTGGGTCCCATAGGGTGCCATATGGTGCCGGTGTCGGCATATTTGCGGATCGGCGTTGGCAGCACCGTTCCGTTCCTGGGTCGCGCGGCAGGGTCGGGATCGCCGTCCCCCGCCACACACTTCCTGACAATCCGCCGGGGCCGTGCCTCAGCCGATCGTCATCAGACTTGCATTGCCGCCCGCCGCCGCCGTGTTGACGGACAGCGAACGCTCGATTAACAAACGCTCCAGCGCGATATTCGGTTCACCTTGCGCCAGGCCCTGCACGCCGACGATCGGACCGGGGCGCGTGGCCACCTGTTCGCACACGGTGCGAAGCTGGTCGGAATCGCCGTGGTGCAGGACGGCATCGAACGCCAGGTCCGTGCCCAGCCAGTCGGAAACCACGCGGACGCGCGATTGTACTGCGGCCGGCAGCCGTGCCAACAGGGTCTTTGCCACCGGTGTGTCAGGCCACAACGCTTCCGCACCCACCGCCAGCACGGCGGCCAGTTGCAGCGCCAGGTCGGACTCGGCCTGCGCCAGGCACAGCACGCGGTCGCGCGGCAGCAGCGAGTACGTATTGCGCTCGCCGGTGGGACCGGGCAGCGTCACCGACATGCCCGACGCCGACGCTGCGGCAAAGCGGTCGCAGGCTGCGGCCACCTCGGGCAGCGCGCCCTTGGCCCAGTCCTTGAGCGCACCCAGTTCTGCGCTCACCGGCACGGCCGGCGCGGTGCCGCCCACATCCGACGCACGCACGGCTTGCGCCACGGCATCTTGCGGGCAGACCGACAACAGGCGGTGCAGGTACAGCGGGCCGCCGGCCTTGGGACCGGTGCCGGACAGGCCTTCGCCGCCAAACGGCTGCACGCCCACCACGGCCCCCACGATATTGCGGTTCACATACAGGTTGCCCACATGGGCGCGGTCTACGATATGCGCGATCGTTTCGTCGATGCGGGTGTGGATGCCCAGCGTCAGGCCGTAGCCGGTGTGGTTGATCTGGTCGATCATCGTGTCCAGCGCGGCGCGCGGGTAGCGCACCACGTGCAACACCGGCCCGAACACTTCGCGCTGCAGCTCCTCGATCGAATCAAGTTCGATCAGCGTCGGCGGCACGAACGTGCCGTTGCGGCAGGCAGCCGTCTGCGTGACGTTCGGATCGGCCTGATACACGCGGCGGCCCTTGCCGCGCATGGCGTCGATATGGCGCACGATATTGCCGCGCGCTTCGTCGTCGATGACCGGGCCGACGTCGGTGGACAGGCGATCCGGGTTGCCCAGCGTCAGTTCGCCCATGGCGCCCTTGAGCATTTCCAGGATGCGGTCGGCCACGTCTTCCTGCAGGCACAGCACGCGCAGTGCCGAGCAGCGCTGGCCCGCCGAGTCGAACGCCGAACTCACGACATCGCCCACCACCTGTTCGGCCAGGGCCGACGAGTCGACGATCATCGCGTTCTGCCCGCCGGTCTCGGCGATCAGCGGGATCGGACGGCCCGCGGCATCGAGGCGACCCGCCACGTTACGCTGCAGCAGGCGTGCCACTTCGGTCGATCCGGTGAACATCACGCCCTTGACGCGGGCATCACCCACCAGCGCGGCGCCCACGGTTTCGCCCCGGCCCGGCAGCAGTTGCACGGCGCCATCGGGCACGCCGGCTTCGCGCAGCAGGCGCACGGCGGCGGCGGCGATCAGCGGCGTCTGTTCGGCCGGCTTGGCCAGTACCGGATTGCCGGCGGCCAGCGCGGCGGCCACCTGGCCGGTGAAGATCGCCAGCGGGAAGTTCCACGGGCTGATGCAGACCACCGGGCCCAGCGGACGGTGCGTGTCGTTCGAGAACGTCTCGCGCACCTGCACCGCGTAGTAGCGCAGGAAGTCCACGGCCTCGCGCACTTCGGCAATCGCATTCGAGAACGTCTTGCCGGCCTCGCGCATGATGACGCCCATGAGCGACTGCATCTGGGCTTCCATCAGGTCGGCGGCACGCTCCAGCGCGGCGGCGCGCACCTCGGGCGGCGTGGCCTGCCAGATCGGCGCCACGTTCACGGCGGCCGTCAGTGCCGCTTCGATTTCGGCGGGCGTGGCTTCGCTGACCTGGCCCACCACGTCGCGGTGGTCGGCCGGGTTCAGCACCGGTTCCGATTTCGCATCGTCACGCGGCACATCGGCGCCCAGCAGCGGAAGCGCGCGCGGCACGTCGCTCGTGCCGGCCAGCAGCGCCGACGACAGCGACGCCAGGCGGTGTTCGTTCGACAGGTCGATGCCCGCCGAATTGGCGCGCGACTTGCCGTACAGCGTGCGCGGCTGCGGAATGCGCGGATGCGAAAACCCCAGCGTGCCTTCGCTCTTGTGCATCTGCTCGACCACGGCCACCGGGTCGGCCACCAGTTCGTCGAGCGGAATCGAATCGTCGGCGATGCGGTTCACGAACGACGTGTTGGCGCCGTTTTCCAGCAGGCGGCGCACCAGGTAAGCCAGCAGGGTCTCGTGCGTACCCACCGGGGCATAGATGCGGCACGGGCGGCCGAACTTGCCATCGGCCTTGGTGCCCACGATCTGGTCGTACAGCGGTTCGCCCATGCCGTGCAGGCACTGGAACTCATACTGGCCGGGATAGTAGTTCTGGCCGGCGATCTGGTAGATGGCCGACAGCGTGTGGGCGTTGTGCGTGGCGAACTGCGGATAGATCGCATCGGGCACCGACAGCAGCTTGCGCGCGCACGCCACGTACGACACGTCGGTGTACACCTTGCGCGTGTAGACCGGGTAGCCTTCCAGACCGTCAACCTGGGCGCGCTTGATCTCGCTGTCCCAGTAGGCGCCCTTGACCAGGCGGATCATCAGGCGATGGCGGCTGCGGCGGGCCAGGTCGATCAGGTAGTCGATCACGAACGGGCAGCGCTTCTGGTAGCCCTGCACCACGAAGCCGATTCCGTTCCAGCCGGCCAGCTCGGGTTCGAAGCACAGACGCTCCAGCAGATCGAGCGAGATTTCCAGGCGGTCGGCTTCCTCGGCGTCGATATTGATGCCGATGTCGTACTGGCGCGCCAGCATCGTCAGCGACTTCAGGCGCCCGTACAGCTCGGAAATCACGCGCTCGTGCTGGGCGCGGCTGTAGCGCGGGTGCAGCGCCGACAGCTTGATCGAGATGCCGGGGCCTTCATAGATACCGCGGCCGCGCGACGCCTGGCCAATCGCGTGGATCGCCTGCTCGTACGACGCCAGGTAGCGCTGGGCATCGGCCTCGGTCATGGCCGCTTCGCCAAGCATGTCGTACGAATAGCGGAAGCCTTCGGCTTCGTACTTGCGCGCGTTGGCCAGTGCCTCGGAAATGGTCTCGCCGGTCACGAACTGCTCGCCCATCAGGCGCATGGCCATGTCCACGCCCTTGCGGATCAGCGGTTCGCCGCCCTTGCCGATGATGCGCGTCAGCGCCTTCGACAGCCCGGCTTCGGTATGGGTGGCCACCAGACGGCCGGTCAGCAGCAGGCCCCACGTGGCGGCGTTGACGAACAGCGACGGGCTCTGGCCCAGGTGCGACTGCCAGTTGGCGCCGCTGATCTTGTCGCGGATCAGCGCATCGCGCGTGGCCTTATCGGGAATGCGCAGCAGCGCTTCGGCCAGGCACATCAGCGCCACGCCTTCCTGCGACGACAGCGAGAATTCCTGGATCAGCCCCTGCACCAGCCCTTCGCGGCCGGTACCCACCTTCTGCTCGCGCAGCTTCTGCGCCAGCGCCTTGGCCATCTTGATCGCGGCATCGGCCTGGGCCTGCGGCAGGCGGGCCTGCTCCAGCAGCACCGGCACGCATTCGGTCTCGGGCCGGCGGTAGGCCGACGTGATGGCCGCGCGCAGCACCGACTGCGGCTGGATGCTTTGGGCGAACTCCAGGAACGGCTGGGGCATGACATCGGCGTGCGCGGCGTCGCCCGCATCGGCGCCATCGGCATCGCCCGGCAGCGCCGCGCCGGCCTCGTGCGGCAGATGGCCACGCTCGACCTGCTCCAGGTACGTGAAGATGGCCTGCTTGATCAGCCAGTGCGGCGTGCGGTCGATCGATTGGGCAACACGTTTGAGGCGTTCGCGCGAAGCATCGTCGAGTTTGACGCCGAGGGTGGTGGTGGCCATGCGGAAAGTTCTCCAGCGGATCTTGAGTAAGACGGTGGGCAGCCAGGCTCGAAACGCACGTACTCATATGAACGCACCAATGGACGCACATACGGGCCAGACTACCGGATTGGCGCGATCTTACTCTCGGAGATTTACTAGGTGCAACCTAGTACAACCCCTTGGTTGCGCTGAGGGTTGTCGGGTTGCACTGACGCAACATTTTTCCTGTGTGGCGGATGGCGCTCAGATCCGCAGCGGATCGATTTCGAGCTGCCAGCGCACCCCTTTCACCCGTGTGCCAACTTCTTCGAAAGTCGGCACCCACTCACTGACAAAGCGCTGCAGTACGGGACGTGACCCGGCTTCCACCAGCATCTGGGCGCGCTCCTTGTTGAACAGCCGGACCATCGACATCGGCACCGGGTCGTGCAGTTGCACCTCGGGCGCCATCGCGCAGGCATCGGCCTGCTCCCGCGCGGACTGCAGGAACGCCAGCGCGCGTTCGAGCTGGCCATGCTCGGCGGTGATCAGTACCTGGTAGGCGTACGGGGGCAACCCGGCCTGCCGGCGCTCGCGCAACTGGCTGGCCGCGAATCCATCATAGTCATGGCGCGCCAAAGCCTGCAAAGCGGGCGCGTCGGGGTAGCGGGTCTGGATCATCACCTCGCCGCCCAGCCCTGCCCGGCCTGCCCGGCCCGACACCTGCATCAGCGACGCGAACAGGTGTTCCGCAGCCCGGAAATCGTGGCTGAACATCGCGGCGTCCGGATGGACGATGCCGACCAGCGTCACGCGCTGGAAGTCGTGCCCCTTGGCCACCATCTGCGTTCCCACGAGGATGTCCACCTCGCCGGCGTGCACCTCGTCGAACATCTGCTTGGCACTGCCCTTGCGGCGCGTGGAGTCGGCATCGATGCGCGCCACCCGTGCCTGTGGAAAACGTGTGGATAACGCTTCCTCGATCCGCTGTGTGCCCCGGCCCAGCGGCGCGATATCGACGTTGCCGCAGTCCGGGCAGTGATGCGGCACGGGCGATTCGAGCCCGCAGTGGTGGCAGCGCAGGCGCCGTTCCGGCCGATGCAGCACTAGGTACGCGGAGCAGCGCGGACAACCGGTCAGCCAGCCGCAACTGTCGCAAGCCAGCACGGGCGCATAGCCGCGCCGGTTCAGGAACAGCAGGCTCTGCTGGCCGCGATCGAGCCGTTGCTGGATGGCATCGAGCAGCGGCACCGACAGCCCCTCGAACAGCGCGCGCTGCCGCTGGCGTTCGTGGTTCAGATCGATCAGCCGCACCGTCGGCAGCGCCGCATCGGCCTGCGCGCGCTCGCGCAGCACCAGCTTGCGGTAGGCGCCCTGCTCGGCCCGGTACCAGGTTTCCATCGACGGTGTGGCAGAGCCGAGCACCACGGGAATGCCGAGCTGGTTCGCGCGCCACACGGACAGATCGCGGGCGGAATAGCGCAGCCCTTCCTGCTGCTTGTATGACGTATCGTGCTCTTCGTCGACCACGATCAGACTCAGGTACGGCATCGACGCCATCACCGCCATGCGGGTCCCCAGCACGATGCGCGCCTCGCCACGGTGGGCGGCCAGCCATTGCAGGCTGCGCTCCTGATCGGCCAGCCCGCTGTGGAGCACGGCCAGCGGCAGGTGCGGAAAGCGCTCGGCAATCCGTGACTGCAACTGCGGCGTGAGATTGATTTCCGGCACCAGCATCAGCACCTGTGCCGCCGGGTCGGCCGCCAGCCGCTCGGCAATGGCGTGCAGATAGACCTCGGTCTTGCCGCTGCCGGTCACGCCGTGCAGCAGAAAGGCCGCGTAGCCGGTGCTGGCCGCGATGGCGTCGACGGCTTCGCGTTGCTCGGCGTGCAGCGTGGGGGCAACCGATGGCGCCTGGGTGGTATCCGTGGCAAGCACAGGCCGGTCGGCATGGTCACAATCGAGCCAGCCAGCGGCGGTCCATTCCTCCAGCCGTTGCGGGGCGGCGGTGCAGAGCTCGCGGGCGTCGGCCAGGCGTACCCAGTCCTGCGTATCGACCAGCAGGTCGGCCAGCGCCTTCACGGTACGGGCGCGAGGCGGCACCGCATCGCGCAACGCCGCGCCCTGCCCGTCGCGTACCCGGTACTGCGTGGTCCGGGCCCGCTGGCCCAGCCGCTCCCAGGTTTCCGCCTCGCGCAGCGACGGCGGCAGCGCCGGCAGCATGACCTCGCCAAGCCGGCGGTGGTAATACCGTGCGGAGAACCGGGCCAAGGCGATCCATTCGGCACGCAATGGCGGCATCCAGCCGATGCGCTGGACGATGGGTCGAAGACGGTCTGCGGGGACGTCGGATTCGTCGGTGCGTGCAACCGCCACCCCCACTACCTGCCGCTTGCCGAATGGCACCACCACGAGCTCGCCGGGCGCCACGCCATCATCGGCCAGGTAATCGAAGCAATCGTCGGCCGGGGTATCCAGTGCCACGCGGACGATGCGGCCAAGGGGGGCGACGGGGCCGGCGGGATCGGCCGCGTGTCGGCTCGGCGCCACAGCTTCAGTGGAGTTCGTCGTATCGACCTGGCCGGGTGTGCCGGAAGTCATGCACCGCCCCTTGCATGGTGCAACTGGAATGCGCCGGCATTGTGCATGCGCGATCGGCCAGCAATGGAGAGAGAAGTCTGTGTGCGGCGCAACATCAACTTAAAGTAAAACTTCAAATGTGACCCTAAGTCGATGATCCACGGATGGTTTTGCCAACCTGTCGCCGGACCTGTGGATAACTTTGTTGAAAAGTCGCGTCAACGACCCGCCAAGGCGCTTGACACAAGGCTTTCATCGCCCTTGCACCTGCATTTGAAGAACATTCAAAGCCTTATGAATCAAGGACTTGCAAACACCCCCCAACTGAGTTAGGGAGTAACCCGCTCGTGCAGTGCCGCAAACCTATCGGTGTGCATAAGTCAAGCCTTGACAGCAACTCCCCAGCACCTTTTTGGCGAAATGTCGCGAAATAGTTTACTTGACAGGAAGCGCGTAGCGCCTCCTGCGACACTGGACGCCGAATACCCATCACATCGTTGCGGCGCGGGGGAATCCTGAATATCAGGCCGCGGGTGCAACCGGGGCGCTGCGCAGCTTGCGGCTATAGGTGTGCACTTCGTCGACCAGAACCGACACGGCTTCGGGCGGCGTGAACTGCGAAATGCCATGGCCCAGGTTGAACACGTGGCCGTCGGCACCGCCGCCTGCTGCATAACTATCCAACACCTGACGCACCTGTGCGCGAATCGCCGCTTCGGGTGCAAACAACACCGTCGGGTCGATATTGCCCTGGAGCGCGACCTTGCCTTCCGTGCGGCGGCGCGCCTGGGTCAGGTTGACGGTCCAGTCCAGACCGATGGCGTCCGGCTCGATGGCGGCAATCTGTTCCAGCCAGATACCGCCGCCCTTGGTGAACACGATGACCGGAATCTGCTGACCGTTGTGCTCGCGCTTCAGGCCCTGCAGCACGCGGCGCATGTAGGCCAGCGAGAACGTCTGGTACATGCCGTCGGCCAGCGCGCCGCCCCAGGTGTCGAACACCATCACGGCCTGGGCGCCGGCTTCGATCTGGGCGTTCAGGTACGCGGAGACCGCCTGCGCGTTGATCTCCAGGATGCGATGCATCAGGTCCGGGCGACCGTACATCATGGCCTTCACGGTGCGGAAGTCGTCCGAACCACCGCCTTCAACCATGTAGCAGGCCAGCGTCCACGGGCTGCCCGAGAAGCCGATCAGCGGAACACGCTGGGCGCCGTCCTGTACCAGCGCGCGGCGGATCTCGCTCACCGCGTCGAACACGTATTGCAGCGACGCCATGTCCGGCACGGCCAACTTTGCCACATCGGCTTCCGTACGCAGCGGGTGAGCAAAACGCGGACCTTCGCCCTGGGCGAACGACAGGCCAAGGCCCATCGCGTCGGGCACGGTCAGGATGTCGGAGAACAGGATGGCCGCATCGAGCGGATACCGGTCCAGCGGCTGCAGCGTCACTTCCGTGGCGTACGCCGGATTCTTTGCCAGGCCCAGGAAGCTGCCGGCGCGAGCGCGCGTGGCGTTGTACTCGGGCAGGTAACGGCCCGCCTGGCGCATCAGCCACAGCGGCGTGTGTTCGGTGGGTTGCCGGCGCAGCGCGCGCAGGAAGGTGTCGTTCTGCAGTACGGTCATGGTCATCCTCGTGAGACCGCCATTCTACGGGAACGCCGCGATGCGCAGCCGCACGCGCCGGTGATGGAAGTCATATACCCGTGGGCTTGGCGCGCCGTGTCAGATGTCGTCGAAACTGGCCACGAACGCCTGCGCCGCGCGACGCATCCATTCGCGGGCGCGCGGGGCCTCGGGCTGCAGCCGGGCAAAGCCGTGCGTCATGCCGCTGGCTTCGATCGTGATCACAGGAGCATCATGGCGCACCAGGAAGTCGGCGTAGGCCAGCCCGTCGTCGCGCAGCACATCGTTCGCCGCCACCATCACCACGCTGCTCGGAGGCAATTGCGCCGGGGGCGTGGCCATCAGGTGAATGCGCGGATCCACGTGCGCCGCGCCTTGCGCCAGGCCTTCGGCGCCAATGTACTGGGTCCAGAACCACGCCATTTCATCGCGCGTCAGCCCGGGACCATCGGCAAAGGCGCGATAGCTCTCGGTGGTCAGCACCGGCGCCGCCACCGGGTAGATCAGCAATTGGGCGTTGACTACGTGCCGGCCCGCTGCATCGTTGAGTTCACGCGCCGCGACGGCGGCGAGATGGCCGCCCGCACTGTCTCCGGCCACGGCCAGGAAGTTCGCTGCCAGCCCCAGCCGTACGCGGGCATCTGCAAGCCACTGCACTGCCGCGATAGCATCGTTGCAAGGCGTCGGGAACGGTTGTTCGGGGGCCAGGCGATAGTCGACACTGGCGACTGCGCAGCCGGTATCCGCCGCGAGCAGTGCCGCCACGGTGTGATGCGTGGTCGGCGAACCCACCACCCAGCCGCCACCGTGGAAGTAGACGATCAACCTTGGTTCGTCGACATCGGCCGGGCGGAACAGCCGCGCCGCAATCGTCGCGCCATCCACCGGGATCTCGATGTCCGAAATCGTCATGCCATCGGGATCGGGCAATTGTGACCGAGCCGCTACGTCCTCAAACCGCGAACGGCGATCGACGGCACTCTGCGCGACAGGTTGGCCGGCATAGAGGTCCGCCATCTGGCGGTAATAAGCTTGGAGTTGGGGGTCGATGGCCATGGCGGACTGTGCGTCGATTCGAACGTCCGCCAGTGTAGCGGTTACAACGCCGGGCTCGGGAGGGGCGTCGTCATCAAAAATGTGCCGCCCGAACCGTTTCCAATCGTAACGCTGAATGCGCTAGCGAACACAATTTTGCGGGACCCGATTTCTATATCCCACGAAGGTGGGGAAAGTCTTAAGCGTTGGCGGAAAAAACGTAATGCATTCAGTACGCTACGGCGCCAATGTCTTTACATTCCCGGCTAGGCAAACTGCGATTCGCTGCTGTGAAAACGCTTTCAAAAACGAATAAAAGTGTCTAAAACGCCGAATTCTTAGCTGCCGGGCTTTCATCTTCTTTCAAATCGATACATTTTGTTACTGCCATGCCAAGACCTTTCCCCCACAATGCATTGACAGACCAGCGCTTGGTGTGAGGCACCCCCGCCGCTAAAGCCTTGAATAATAAGGGGTGTAGAAGAAAGCCTGAGCAGTAACCCGATTTATCCGGACCAGCCGAACGAAGTCGACTGATCCGGACACCAGGAAGACCCGGCAGCGCGCGGCTTGAGTTTCGAAGATTGAAGACTCGCCGATGATGCGGACGAAAACGTTCCGCTGCGCATGTAAGTGACATCCTGGACCGAACCCGTTCCTTCGAATTGACCCCTCGAAGGGATTTTCCCGTCCGCGCGGAGCCTCCCCGGCCCGCGCGCTTTTTTTTGTGGTCCAGGCAGAGAAATATAGCGTCCGGTAGAAAAAAAGGCAGCCAGTTGGCTGCCTTTTTCATTTGCCGCGCTCCAAAAAAACAACAGCGCGGCTGCTCCAGGTAATGCTTACTTCTTACGACGCAGGCGGGCGATTGCAGCCAGTTGCGCGGCGGCCACGGCCAGCTCGCTTTGGGCGCGAGCCAGATCCAGGTCGCTGCTCTGGTTCTGCATCAGTTCCTCGGCCGCACGCTTGGCTTCTTGAGCCTTGGCCTCGTCCAGGTCGGTGCCGCGAATCGCGGTATCGGCCAGAACGGTCACGTGCTGCGGCTGGACTTCGAGAATGCCGCCGGCAACGAAGACAAACTCCTCGCTACCGTCTTCCTTCTCGATACGCACCGCGCCCGGCTGGATGCGGGTGATCAGCGGCGTGTGGCCCGGCAGGATACCCAGCTCACCCGTCTCGCCCGGCAGCGCCACGAACTTCGCCTGACCGGAGAAGATCGACGATTCCGCGCTGACGACGTCTACAAGAATGGTTGCCATATAAGATCCTTTCTCCAGAAAGCGTTTGCTTCCCGAAAATCAGGAAGCATGGTCCTCGCCTTCGCGCCGCATGCGGCACCCGGCCTGGGGCCGGACCGCAATGCCGCGCACGAAGGCGGAAGACGCCGCTTACTGAAGCTTCTTGGCCTTCTCGAAGGCTTCGTCGATCGAACCCACCATGTAGAACGCCTGTTCCGGCAGGTGATCGCATTCGCCGTCCACCAGCATCTTGAAACCACGGATGGTTTCCTTCAGCGGCACGTACTTGCCCGGCGAACCCGTGAACACTTCGGCCACGTGGAACGGCTGCGACAGGAAACGCTGGATCTTACGAGCGCGCGAAACGGCGAGCTTGTCTTCCGGCGACAGTTCGTCCATGCCCAGAATCGCGATGATGTCGCGCAGTTCCTTGTAGCGCTGCAGCGTCTGTTGCACGCGGCGGGCCACTTCGTAGTGCTCCGTACCCACCACTTGCGGGTCCAGCTGGCGCGAGGTCGAATCGAGCGGATCGACGGCGGGGTAGATACCCAGCGCGGCGATGTCACGCGACAGCACGACGGTCGAGTCCAGGTGCAGGAAGGTCGTTGCCGGCGACGGGTCGGTCAAGTCATCCGCAGGCACGTACACGGCCTGGATCGACGTGATCGAGCCAGTCTTGGTCGACGTAATACGTTCCTGCAGCTTGCCCATTTCTTCAGCCAGCGTCGGCTGATAGCCCACGGCGGAAGGCATACGGCCCAGCAGTGCCGACACTTCGGTACCGGCCAGCGTGTAGCGGTAGATGTTGTCGACGAAGAACAGGATGTCACGGCCTTCGTCGCGGAAGCGCTCGGCCATGGTCAGGCCGGTCAGCGCCACGCGCAGACGGTTGCCCGGCGGCTCGTTCATCTGGCCGAACACCATGGCCACCTTGTCGAGCACGTTCGAGTCCTTCATTTCGTGGTAGAAGTCGTTCCCTTCACGGGTACGCTCGCCCACGCCGGCGAACACCGACAAACCGCTGTGCTGCTTGGCGATGTTGTTGATGAGCTCCATCATGTTCACGGTCTTGCCCACACCGGCGCCACCGAACAGGCCAACCTTACCGCCCTTGGCGAACGGGCAGACCAGGTCGATCACCTTGATGCCGGTTTCCAGCAGGTCAACCGACGGCGACAGTTCGTCGAACTTCGGTGCCTTCTGGTGAATCGCGCGACGTTCGTCAGCGGCGATCGGGCCGGCTTCGTCGATCGGGCGACCCAGCACGTCCATGATGCGGCCCAGCGTACCGTGGCCAACCGGCACGGAGATGGGGGCGCCGGTGCTCTTCACCGACATGCCACGGCGCAGGCCGTCCGACGAGCCCAGGGCAATGGTACGCACCACGCCGTCGCCGAGCTGTTGCTGCACTTCGAAGGTCAGACCCTTCTCGGCGAACGACTTGTCGTTGCCCTCTTCGAGCACGAGTGCGTCGTACACCTTAGGCATAGCGTCGCGCGGGAACTCGATGTCCACCACGGCGCCAATGCACTGCACAATATTTCCGATACTCATTTCGTATCTCCGATAGCTTGAATTCTTGACGCCTTAGACCGCAGCTGCGCCGCTGACGATTTCCGACAGTTCCTTCGTGATGGCTGCCTGGCGGGTCTTGTTGTAGACCAGCTGCAGTTCGCCAATCACGTTCTTGGCATTGTCGGAAGCCGCCTTCATGGCCACCATGCGCGCGGATTGCTCCGACGCCATGTTCTCGGCCACGGCCTGGTACACCAGCGCTTCGACGTAGCGGACGAGCAGCTCTTCCACAACCGTCTGGGCGTCGGGCTCGTAGATGTAATCCCACGAGTAGGCGCGCTTTTCATCTTCGGTCTGGCTCAGCTTGTCAGCCGCCAGCGGCAACAGTTGCTCGAACATCGGCTCCTGCTTCATCGTGTTGATGAACTTGGTATAAGCCAAGTACACCGCGTCGACTTCGCCGTTGGTATATGCGTCGAGCTGGACCTTGATCGCGCCGATCAGCTTTTCCAGATGCGGGGTGTCACCGAGCTGCACCACGTTCGAGACCACCTTGGCGCCAATGCGACCCAGGAACTGCATGCCCTTGGTACCGATGGCGGTCGCTTGCACGTCCACGCTGCGGCCCTGCAGGGTCTTCAGTTCATTGGTCACCGCACGCAACACGTTCGTGTTCATGCCGCCGCACAGGCCCTTGTCCGTCGTCACGACGATCATGCCAACGCGCTTCACATCGCGCGCCACCATGAACGGGTGCTTGAACTCGGGGTTGGCGGTGGCCAGGTGCGCGGCGATATTGCGCACTTTCTCAGCGTACGGGCGGGCGTTGCGCATCCGTTCCTGCGCCTTGCGCATTTTGGATGCGGCGACCATTTCCATCGCCTTGGTGATCTTGCGCGTGTTCTGCACGCTCTTGATCTTGGTTCGAATCTCTTTCGTTCCGGCCATATCTTTCCTCTCCATTCGAGCCACGCCGCGTACCTTGCGGCAGCTGCGGCGCAGCGCGTGGAATCACGCGGTTAGAACGCGGCGGACTTCCTGAAATCCTCGATCGCTGCACGCAGGGCGGCTTCGTCGTCCTTCGACAGATCCTTGGTATCTTCGATGCGGTTGACGAGGTCGGCGAACTTGGTCTTCAGGTGGTCGTGCAGGCCCTTCTCGAACGGCAGGATGTCCTTCACGTCGACGTTGTCGAGGAAGCCATTGTTCGCGGCGTACAGCGACGCGGCCAGTTGCCATACCTGCAGCGGCTGGTACTGCGGCTGCTTCAGCAGTTCCGTCACGCGGCGGCCGCGCTCCAGTTGCTTGCGGGTGGCATCGTCCAGGTCCGAGGCAAACTGCGCGAACGCAGCCAGTTCACGGTACTGGGCCAGGTCGGTACGGATACCGCCGGACAGCTTCTTCACCACCTTGGTCTGCGCTGCACCACCCACACGCGACACCGAGATACCGGCGTTGATAGCGGGGCGGATACCGGCGTTGAACAGGTCGGTTTCCAGGAAGATCTGGCCGTCGGTGATCGAGATCACGTTGGTCGGCACGAACGCGGACACGTCGCCGGCCTGCGTTTCGATCACGGGCAGCGCGGTCAGCGAACCGGTCTTGCCGGTGACGGCGCCGTTCGTGAACTTGGCCACGTAGTCTTCGTTCACGCGGGCAGCACGCTCCAGCAGGCGCGAGTGCAGGTAGAACACGTCGCCGGGGTAGGCTTCGCGGCCCGGCGGGCGGCGCAGCAGCAGCGACACCTGGCGGTAGGCCCAGGCTTGCTTGGTCAGATCGTCATAGACGATCAGTGCGTCTTCACCGCGGTCGCGGAAGTATTCGCCCATCGTGCAGCCGGCGTAGGCAGCCAGGTACTGCATGGCGGCCGAGTCCGAAGCCGAAGCAGCCACGACGATCGTGTACTCCATGGCGCCCAGCTCTTCGAGCTTGCGCACCACGTTCGAGATCGTCGAAGCCTTCTGGCCGATTGCCACGTACACGCAGAAGACGCCCTTGCCCTTCTGGTTGATGATGGCGTCGACGGCCACGGCGGTCTTGCCGGTCTGGCGGTCGCCAATGATCAGCTCGCGCTGGCCACGGCCGATCGGCACCATCGCGTCGATCGACTTCAGGCCGGTCTGCACCGGCTGGCTCACCGACTGACGTGCGATCACGCCCGGGGCCACCTTCTCGATCACGTCCGTTTCCTTGGCGTTGATCGGGCCCTTGCCGTCGATCGGCTGACCCAGCGTGTTGACCACGCGGCCCAGCAGTTCCTTACCAACCGGCACTTCCAGAATGCGGCCGGTGCACTTGACCGTATCGCCTTCCGAAATGTGTTCGTAATCACCCAGCACCACGGCACCCACCGAGTCACGCTCGAGGTTCAGTGCCAGGCCAAAGGTGTTACCCGGGAATTCCAGCATCTCGCCCTGCATCACGCCGGACAGGCCGTGCACGCGGCAGATACCATCGGTCACGGAAATCACCGTGCCGGTGTTGCGCACTTCAGCGTCGGCGCCAAGACCCGAGATGCGGGACTTGATCAGCTCGCTGATTTCTGAGGGGTTCAGTTGCATCACAATGCTCCTAATTCTTCAATCCGTCGGCCGTTGCGGTCAGGCGGTCAGCGTGGCTTGCATGGCAGCCAGGCGCGCGCGCACGGAGGTGTCGAGCACTTCGTCGCCGACCTTGACGCTCACGCCGCCAATCAGCGACGGGTCCACCGCCACCTTTGCGTACAGCTTGCGGCCGAACTTGCGTTCGAGTGCGGCGACCAGTTCGTTCGTCTGCGAGTCATCGAGCGGGAAAGCGCTGACGATCTCGACGTCGGACGACCCCTCGCGGGCGTTCTTGAGCGCATGGAACTGTTCGGCGATTTCCGGCAGCACCGTCAGGCGGTTGTTTTCCACCAGCAGGTTCACGAAGCGGCGAGCCTCGTCGTTCACCGGAGTCTTCAGCACCGACAGAAACACTTCCTGGAGCTTTGCGCCAGGAACGTTCGGATCGGTGGCGAGCGCCTGCATGTCGGGGTTGGCGGCAACCTGCCCCATCTCCGACACCAGTTCGGACCATGCACCCAGGTTGCCTGCACCGGCTTCGCTCGCGACGCGGAACAGCGCCTCGGCGTAGGGACGGGCAATGGTTGCGGTTTCAGCCATGATTAGAGCTCAGCCTTGAGTTGATTGAGCAGGTCTGCGTGCACCTGCGCGTTCACTTCACGCTTGAGGATCTGCTCTGCACCCTTCACTGCCAGCACGGCGACCTGGTCGCGCAGCGTTTCGCGGGCGCGGGTCACTTGCTGGTCTGCCTCGGCCTTGGCCTGGGCGATGATGCGTGCGGCTTCTGCCTGGGCGTTCTGCTTGATCTCGTCGGCGGCTGCCTGGGCGCGCTTTTCAGCGTCGGCCACGCGTTGCGCGCCTTCGGTGCGGGCTTCGGCCATAGCCTGGTCCACACGCTTGTTGGCGAGTTCAAGCTCCGCCTTGCCCTTTTCGGCAGCGGCGAGGCCATCGGCGATCTTCTTTGCGCGTTCGTCGAGCGCCTTCACCAGCGGCGGCCAAATGAATTTGGCAACAACCCACCACAGGATGAAGAACACGACCATCTGCGCAAAAAACGTTGCGTTCAGATTCATGGTGTGTTCCTTTCGGTAATCAAACTACAGATAAATGCACAAGGGCGGCGGGGCCATCGGATTGAGGCCTGCGCCACCCGTCAGCATCATGCAGACCGAAAAGACTTACTGAATGACAGCCAGCAGCGGGTTGGCGAAGGCGAACAGCATTGCAACACCCACACCGATCAGGAATGCAGCGTCGATCAGGCCAGCCAGCAGGAACATCTTGGTTTGCAGCGGGTTCATCAGTTCAGGCTGACGAGCGCAGGCTTCGATGTACTTGCCACCCATCAGGGCGATACCCAGGCAGGCGCCGATTGCGCCCAGACCGATGATGATGCCGATACCGATTGCGGTCAGACCCTGGATGTTGGCGAGATATGCTTGCATGATGACTCCTTTAATTTAGAGAGACTTAGAACCAAAAAACCAAAAAACGAAGAACCTGAAATCTTTGACCAGTGAACCCTGAGGGATCAGTGGTGATCGTGAGCCTGGCCGATGTACACCAGCGTCAGCATCATGAAAATGAAGGCTTGCAGCAGCACGATCAGGATGTGGAAGATGGCCCATACAGTGCCGGCAACCACGTGCCCGATGAAACCCAGTGCCGACAGGTCGGCGCTGAACGTCCAGATCGAACCCAGCAGCGCGATCAGCAGGAACACCAGTTCGCCGGCGTACATGTTGCCGAACAACCGCATGCCCAGCGAAACCGCCTTGGCCAGGAATTCGATGATGTTCAGGATCAGGTTGAACGGGGCCAGGTACCACTTGGCGCCGAACGGTGCGGAGAACAGCTCGTGCATGAAGCCGCCTGCGCCCTTGATCTTGAAGCTGTAGTAGATCATCAGCACCAGCACCGAGCACGACATGCCCAGCGTACCGTTCAGGTCGGCCGTGGCCACTGCGCGGTGGTGCGGAAGATGAATGTGGAAGATGCCCAGGACGTTGTTCAGGCCGGTGACCCAGTCCACGGGGATCAAGTCAATGGCGTTCATCATGGTGATCCAGCAGAACACCATCAGCGCCAGCGGGGCGATCCACGAACGGTCGCCGTGAATGATGCCCTTGGCCTGGTCGTCCACCATCTCGACGATCATTTCCACGAAGGCCTGGAAGCGGCCCGGCACGCCCGGCGTGACACGGCGCGCGGCCATGTACAGGAACAGCACTGCCAGGAAGCCGCACAGCACCGACCAGAACACGGTGTCGTAGTTGATGATGCTGAAATCGACCACGGAGTGCTGCTTGCCGCCGACCGAATTAAAGTTCTGCAAGTGTTCGGCGATATAGCCTGAGGGTGTGAGCACGTGCTCGGCGCCTTGAGTAGCTTCAGCTGACATGTCGAAACGATAGGTATATTGCGAAATCGGTTGGTCCGGCGCCCACTCTGGCGGCATTCCGGTATGCGTCTTGCTTTGGCCTTCGGTCACATGACCGGTTACCGCCTGGGCAAGCCCGCTGCATTGTTCTTGGGCAAAACCTTACTCACGCTGCGCTTCACCGTTGTGACGCGCGGCGCGTTGAAACACTTGATATTCCGGACGGGTGCCTCATCTGAGATGAACCCCACGCCGTGGCACCGCCTATAAGCAGCACCAAGGGCGACGGGATTCGCGTATATCCGCTTAGCGGATCGCGAGCGCCACCCAATAAGTCTTGAGCGCCAACAGGAACGTGACCAGCATCGGCACCCAGCGCAGATCGCGGTACAACACGATCACCAGCACCAGCAGTGCCATCGTGCCGAAGACCTTGATCGCCTCGCCGGCCACCAGGCCGCCGACCGACGGGTGCTTGCGCGACATGTACAGCCGCAGCGCGAAGAAGCCGCTGGGGATGAAACATGCCATGCCGCCGAAGAAGGCCGACCAGCCCGCCGGTGCGTGCTCACGCGCAAACACCGCCCAGGCCAGCGCCGACAACAGCGTCACGACGACCTGCGCCAGCACTACCTTGCCCGGTGTCATGCGCGACGGGCGCAATGCGCGCTCGCCAAGCATCTTCACCGCATCGGCACGCGACAGCGGATCGACAGCTTCCTCCTCGAGCGCGGCGTTATCATCCCAGTCATCGCGCCAGTCGTCATCTCGACGATTGCCACGGGGTGCCTTGCCGGCTTGCGAATTGTCCTGCTGACGGTCTCGTACCACCACCTGCCTAGCCTCGTTCCAGGCCGGAACTTTTCGCGTCCGGCCAGAATTCAAACCGCACGATTCTATTAGCAATAGCTGACACGAGTCAATCTGCTTTCAGTTAGCTTGCAGTGAATTTCGCACAACGGTTGCTATCACGCCTTCATGATGGATGGTGCGAAATTGCGCGGCAATGATGCGAAACGTAATTGGATTGCGCACGCCAACGCGTGCATGATGACGAATTCGCCGACGATGCAGGTCACTTTGGACGTGCACCGCAAATAGACACGCGGCCGCACCCGTGCGGTTATCGCGCAGATTTGCGCCACGGCGTGGTGCACAGGCATCTGGCTGTCGCGTGGCCCCGACAGCCTGCCAATTTCATTGGTAAATCAATTGCCGTATACCGGGGAAACGTATACGGCGCAGATGCCGGCTTATGCGGCAACGCCGCTCAGGCGCTGGCAGCCGGTTCCCGCAGCTTGACGAGCACGCCGTCGAGCGCGTCGTTGCTGCTGAAGTGGATGGTCAGCTGGCCTTTGCCGCGCGCGCCGAGCTTGATCTGCACGGCCAGGCCCAGCGCGTCGGACAACTCTTCTTCCAGGCGCGCCACATCGCGCGTGCCATTGCCCTGCTTCTGCTTGAGCGACTTCAGGTCGAACGGCTTCAGTGTCGACGCCACGAGCTTCTCGGTCTCGCGTACCGACAACCGCTTGTTGACGATCTGGTTGGCCAGCGTGATCTGGTTGGCACCGTCCACGGCCAGCAGTGCGCGCGCATGACCCATATCAAGGTCGCCAGCCATCAGCATGGTCTGCACCGGCGACGCCAGGTTCAGCAGGCGCAGCAGGTTCGACACCGCACTGCGCGAACGCCCCACCGATTCCGCGGCCTGTTCATGCGTGAAACTGAACTCGCGGATCAAGCGCATGATGCCCTGCGCCTCTTCCAGCGGATTCAGGTCTTCGCGCTGGATGTTCTCGATCAGCGCCATCGCGGCGGCGGCTTCGTCGGGCACGTCCTTGACCAGCACCGGCACCTTGTCCAGGCCCGCGAGCTTCGACGCACGGTAGCGCCGTTCGCCGGCGATGATCTCGTAGCGATCGGCCTCGGCCACGCGCCGCACCAGGATCGGCTGCATCAGCCCCTGGGCGCGGATGCTGGCGGCCAGTTCCTGCAGCGCGCCTTCGTCCATGCGCGTGCGCGGCTGGTATTTGCCGGGCTGAAGCTGATTCACGCTCAGCACCGACGGCGCGCCTTCCTGCTTCGCGGTTTCCACGATTTCGGCAGGACCACCGAGCAACGCTTCCAGTCCCCGACCCAGGCCCTTCTTCTTAGCGGTCACCATGCTCACCACCCTTCCCTGTCTGTTCGTTCGTGCCGCTCAACCGAGCTGGCGGACGCGCGCGATCATCTCCGCGCCGAAATCGAGATACGCCTTGGCGCCCTTGGACGACGCGTCGAACGCCACGCCCGGCATGCCATACGACGGCGCCTCGGCCAGCCGCACATTACGCGGGATCACGGTCTTGAATACCTTGTCGCCGAAGTGCGCCTCGAGCTGGGCCGACACCTGCTGCTGCAGGGTCACGCGCGGGTCGAACATCACGCGCAGCAGGCCAATCACCTTGAGTTCGCGGTTCAGGTTCGCATGCACCTGCTTGATCGTGTTGACCAGGTCCGACAGCCCTTCGAGCGCGAAATACTCGCACTGCATCGGCACGATCACGCCGTGCGCGGCGCACAGGCCGTTTAGCGTCAACAGCGACAGCGACGGCGGGCAATCGATCAGCACGAAGTCGTACTCGTCCTCGACCTCGGCCAGCGCCTGCTTGAGGCGACGCTCGCGCTGGTCCAGCTCCACCAGTTCCACTTCGGCACCGGCCAGTTCGCGGTTGGCGGGCAGCACGTCATAACGGCCCGACTCGGATCGCTGGCGCGCCTGCGCCACGGTCGCCAGTCCCACCAGCACCTGGTACACGCTGTGTTCCAGCGCCTGCTTGTCGATGCCCGAACCCATCGAGGCATTGCCCTGCGGGTCCAGGTCCACCAGCAGCACACGCTGTTCCTGCGCCGCCAGGCCGGCAGCAAGGTTCACCGTCGTGGTGGTCTTGCCGACGCCGCCCTTCTGGTTTGCGATCACGAATACCTTGGCCATATGTGCTTGCAGCTCCTGTGCGTGCCATTCGTATTCATGCGACGAATAACACTTACCAAATTCATCTTATGCGGATTCAACGCCGCGATAGCACTACCAAATGCCGTTCTGCGTCCAGCTCGGGGACGACAATCTTCGGTACCGCCTCCACCTGCCACGCCTGCATCAGGCCCGCGGCCTCCATGCGATCCATCTCGGCCTGCGGATACACGCCCTTCATCGCCAGCAGCTTGCCGCCTGGCGCCAGCAGGTGCCCGGACAGGTTGACGAAGTCGGTCAGCTCGGCGAATGCGCGCGACGTGATCACCGCATAGCCATGCGCATCCTCGATCTTTTCCACCGGGCCCCAGTGGGCGGTGGCATTGGTCAGGTGCAGTTGCGCACGGCACTGTGTCAGGAATGCGGTCTTCTTCTGGACGATGTCGACCATCAGCACATTCACGTCCGGACAGGCGATGGCCAGCGGCATGCCCGGCATGCCGCCGCCCGAACCCACGTCCAGCAGCCGGCCGCGCGCAGCGTCGGGTACGGCCTGGCTACGCGCAGCCTCGGCCAATGCCGGCACGGCGGCCAGGGAGTCCAGCAGATGATGCGTCAGCATCTCGTCGGGATGACGGATGGCGGTCAGGTTATAGACGCCGTTCCATTTGCGCAGCAGCGTCAGGTACGCGAACAGCGTATCGACCTGGGCGGCACCCAGTGCCAGCCCGATGGCGTCGAGCCCGGATTCCAGCCGTTGGCGTTGCGCGGCCTCGTCGACCGCACCGTGGCGAAGGCCCCCCACTCAGGCAGCCTCCTGACCGTCGTCGGTCTTGACGCCGGCAGGGGCTGCACGGCCCATGCCCTTCTTCTTCAGGTGCACGAGCAGCAGCGAGATGGCTGCCGGCGTGACGCCCGAAATACGCGACGCCTGGCCCAGGGTCTCGGGCCGATGCTGGTTCAGCTTCTGGCTGACCTCGAAGCCCAGCCCACGCACTTCGGTGTAATCGAAGTCGAGCGGCAGCCGGGTCGATTCATTGGCCTCCAGCTTGTCCACTTCGGCCGCCTGGCGAGCGATATAGCCGTGGTACTTGATACCGATCTCGATCTGCTCGCGAATCTGCTCTTCGAGCATGGCATCGTCGGCAAGCGGCGCTTCCGGTGCATAACGGCCGTCCTGCAGCGCGACGAGCGCCTCGTAGCGGACTTCCGGGCGACGCAGCAGGTCGGCCAGCGAGTATTCGCGTTCGATGGCCTTGCCGAGCAGCGGCACGGCGTCGGCCTCAGGCAGTACCGTCGGGTTCACCCACGTGGCCTTCAGGCGTTCTGTTTCACGTGAAACAGCGTCGCGCTTGCGGTTGAAGGCATCCCAGCGGATATCGTCCACCACACCGAGTTCGCGGCCGATCTCGGTCAGGCGCATGTCGGCGTTGTCCTCACGCAGGCTCAGGCGGAATTCAGCACGGCTGGTGAACATGCGGTACGGCTCGGTCACGCCACGCGTGATCAGGTCGTCGACCAGCACGCCCAGGTACGCCTGGTCACGACGCGGCGTCCAAGCATCGCGCTCGCGGACGAAGCAACCGGCGTTGATACCGGCAAGCAGACCCTGTGCAGCGGCCTCTTCGTAGCCGGTGGTGCCGTTGATCTGGCCAGCGAAGAACAGGCCCTGGATTGCCTTGCTTTCCAGCGATGCCTTGAGCCCACGCGGGTCGTAGTAGTCGTATTCGATGGCGTAGCCGGGGCGCAGGATGTGTGCGTTCTCCAGGCCACGGATCGAGTGGACCAGATCGAGCTGGACATCAAACGGCAGGCTCGTGGAGATGCCGTTCGGGTAGAACTCGTTGGTCGTCAGCCCTTCCGGTTCCAGGAAGATCTGGTGGCTTTCCTTGCTGGCAAAGCGATGGATCTTGTCCTCGATACTCGGGCAGTAGCGCGGCCCCACCCCTTCGATCACGCCCGTGTACATCGGCGAGCGGTCCAGGCCGCCACGGATGATGTCGTGGGTACGGCCGTTGGTATGGGTGATCCAGCAGGGCAGCTGCTGCGGATGCTGCTCCGGACGGCCCAGGAACGAGAACACCGGCACCGGATCCAGGTCACCGGGCTGCTCTTCCATGACCGAGAAATCGATCGAGCGGCCGTCGATCCGAGGCGGCGTGCCGGTCTTCAGGCGCCCTTGCGGCAGCTTGAGTTCCTTCAGTCGCGCCGACAGCGAGACAGCCGCCGGGTCCCCTGCCCGCCCGCCCGTGTAGTTGTCCAGCCCCACGTGGATCTTGCCGTCCAGGAACGTGCCGGCGGTGATCACCACGGCGCGGGCGCGGAAATCGATGCCTGCCTGGGTACGGGCGCCCACCACGCGGTCGCCCTCCACCATCAGGTCGTCGACGGCCTGCTGGAACAGCATCAGATTTGGCTGGTTTTCTAGGCGGGTACGGATGGCCTTGCGATACAGCACACGGTCAGCCTGGGCACGCGTGGCGCGCACGGCTGGGCCCTTGCTCGAATTGAGGATACGGAACTGGATACCGGACTCGTCGGTGGCGGCAGCCATCGCACCGCCCATGGCGTCCACTTCCTTGACCAGATGCCCCTTGCCGATGCCGCCGATAGACGGATTGCAGCTCATCTGGCCCAACGTTTCGATGTTGTGCGTGAGCAGCAGTGTCTGGCACCCCATGCGCGCGGCGGCGAGGGCTGCTTCGGTGCCGGCGTGACCACCGCCGACGACTATGACGTCGAATTCTTTCGGGTAAAGCATGGGACACCTCCTCCGGGAGGCTGGGCGGGAAATACGGGATGCCGAATTATAGCGGCATTCGTTTTGCGAACGATGCCCACGGCTATGTTTCACGTGAAACATGGCGCCAACGGTACGCGTGGCCGGGCCAACTGTGTTCCACGTGAAACA
This sequence comes from Cupriavidus pauculus, assembly GCF_022179805.1. Taxonomy (GTDB): domain Bacteria; phylum Pseudomonadota; class Gammaproteobacteria; order Burkholderiales; family Burkholderiaceae; genus Cupriavidus; species Cupriavidus pauculus_E. The sequence goes on from NZ_BPUO01000018.1 coordinate 108,938, forward strand.
CTCGGCCCAAAGAAAAAGGCCCCGCTTTCACGGGGCCCCTTCGGTCATCGATGTTTCACGTGAAACACTGCCTCAAATCCGGCTGCGGATATAGGCGGCGATCTGCACGGACAGCAAGGCAAGGTCGCGCTGGAGCGTGGCAAAGCCGGCATTGGGCACCTTGGTCGCCTCGTCCATATACAGCGGACGACGAATCTCGATCTGCAGGCTGTTGCGCCGCTCCGCCGGGCGCCCGATCTGGGCAATCAGCTGCACGCCCTTGTACGGATCGTTACGCGCCACGGTGTAGCCCATGCCCTTCAGCTCCCGCTCGACCAGATCCACGATGCCCGGCTCGCACGTCGTACCGTCGCGGTCGCCCAGCACGAAGTCGGCCAGCGGGTGCGGGCTGTTGATCTTGAGGCGCTCGTAGGCGTTGTTAGGCATCGAGTGCAGGTTCAGATGCCACAGCGCGCCAAAGCGCTGGTACGCCGTGTCTACTGCCTCGGCCAGCGCGGCATGGTACGGACGGTAGTACCGGTCGATCCGTTGCTGCACCTCGGCCACCGACAGCAGGCGGTCGTAGATGGGCGTGGTGGCATCCAGCTTGCGCCAGATCAGGCCGTAACCGAGCCGTGTCTTCTCGCCCGGCGAGAGTAGCGACGGCCAAGGAGCGACCAGCAGCTCGGGATCCAGGTCCTCCAGCATCCGGTTGGGATCGATGTAGACCCGGGGGAATGTCGCCCCGATCAGCGTGCCGCCCACCTTGGGAATAGCCGACCACAGCGTGTCGATATGGGTGTCCTCTCCCCCGCGCAGCCGTTGCAGCGGCACGGCGGCATTGAAGTCGACCGGATAGTAGGTGCCGCTATGCGGCGAATCGCAGACCAGTGGCAGCGCGTCGGCTTCGGGCAACGCCAGTGTGAACGGACCATGCGGCGCATCGCCCTGCACCGCGGCTGACTGGGCTTGGAACATCGTCATCGCTCAGTCCAGCTTGATGTTGGCGGCCTTGGCCACACGGGCGTAGCGGGCCATAGCCTGCTGGATCTGCGCCTTGAACTGGTCCGGCGTGGTGGGCACCAGCGTGCCGCCAGACTCCTCGATCTTGCGCTTGAACTCGGGGTTCAGCATGGCCTTGTGGATGGCGGCGTTCAGCTTGTCCACGATCGGCTGGGGCGTGCCCGCCGGCGCCACGATGCCGAACCAGCCACCCTCGCCCATGTCCTTGTAGCCCAGTTCGGCATACGTCGGCACGTTCGGCAGTTGCGGCGAACGCTGCGCGCCCAGCACGGCCAGCGCACGCAGGCGGCCCGCCTTGACGTGGGGCAGCGTGGTCGACAGGTTATCGGTGATGGCATTGACCTGCCCCGCCACCGCGTCGTTGAGCGCCAGACCGGCGCCCTTGTACGGCACGTGCAGCAGGTCGATCTTGGCCAGCATCATGAAGTTCTCGATGTTTACGTGGCCCAGCGAGCCGGCGCCCGGCGACGCAAACGTGTACTTGCCGGGGTTGGCCTTGGCCAGTGCCACGAACTCCTGCATGGTCTTGGCGGGTACGCTCGGATGCACCGCGAAGATGCTGGGGATCGCCGCCACGTTGGTGACGGGCGCGAAGTCCTTGATCGGGTCGTAGCCCAGCCTGGGGTATACGGCCGGGTTCGAGCCGTGCGTGCTCACCGTGGCCATGCCGATCGTGTAACCGTCGGGCGCAGAGCGGGCCACCTGCTCCATGCCGATCGAGCCCCCTGCCCCGCCCTTGTTGTCGACCACGATGGTCTGGCCCAGCTCACGGCCGGCAAATTCCGCCACCAGGCGTGCCGACAGATCCGTGGTGCCGCCCGCGGCAAACGGCACGATCAGGCGGATCGGCTTGTTCGGATAGTTGGACTGTGCGGATGCCGGCAGAGCGACGCCGCCAAGCGTGGCAGCGGCTGTGGACAACACTGTGGAAAACACCAGGCGCCGGCGCATGGCGCGGGTATTTCGGGCTCGGTTCATGGCTTCAAACTCCTCGTTTTATCGTTCTGAATCTGGGGATCCGAGTACTGAGTTTCGGGAGTTTACCGGCCCTGCACAAACGACTATATTGCACGGTTCCATTACCAAAGATCATCCTAGGGCTGCGTCATGCGTATACGGTCCCCGTCGATGTCCGAGCTGCACGCATTCGTCACGGCGGCCAGGCTGGGCAGCTTCACACGCGCCGCTGAAACGCTGTGCGTCACCCAGGGCGCCATCAGCCGGGCGATATCACGCCTGGAATCGCATTTCGGGCAGCCACTGATCCATCGCAATGCGCACAAGCTGACGCTGACCGACGCCGGGCGCCAGTATCTGGTAGCAATTAGTGGCCCGCTCACGGCCATCGAGAACGCCAGTACGGCCATGCTGGGCGACGACCGCCAGCATCACCTCACGCTGTCCGCCGTGCCCACGCTGGCCAGCGTCTGGCTGGTGCCACGCCTGCCGGACTTCCACCGCAAGCATCCGGACATCCAGTTGGAGTTCGTGCCCTATCGCCGCGACGAGGATTTTTCGGGTGCCAAGCCCGATGCGGCCATCCTGACCGGTCAGGACGACAACTGGCCACACCTGCAGGCCGACTACGTGATTGGGCGCGAAGTGGTGCCGATCTGCCACCCTGCCCGGGCGCATGCACGGCAGGCAGCAAATCTGTGGAAAACTCCGGCCGACCTGATGGCCGAACCACTACTTTTCCACACAACTGCCCCCAGGAACTGGGAGAACTGGCTGCGTGCCGCGGGCGTACCCAACGCTGCGCCGACACTGGCGCGCGGATTCGACCAAGTGTCGATCCTGCTGGAGGCTGTGAAGGCCGATATGGGCGTGGCCGTTTTGCAGCGATGCCTTGTCAGGGATGCGTTGCAGGCCGGTCAGGTGGTGGCGCCATACGACCTGCCGGTGACCCTGAACCGTGGATATTTCCTCTGCGCACCACGTGAAAAGCGCGACCACCGGGCCCTGAATACCTTCCGCGAATGGCTGCTGGAAGCGGCATCGAACGATATCGCCGAACTGCTTCGCTGAGACTTATCCACACTGTGGATAGTTTTGTGAACAACATAGGTCAGACGAATAAAAAACGGCGCCATTCAGGCGCCGTCATTTTCCATACGTATACGCAAGCACGCGTATACGGTCAGGCTGCCTTCTTCGCCAGCCCCAGGTAGGTTTCGATGACCTTGGGATTGCTGGCCAGCGCCGACGCCTCGCCTTCCATCGCCATATCGCCGGTCTCCACCACGTACCCGTAGTCAGCCACCTGCAGGGCCGCACGTGCGTTCTGCTCGATCAGCAGCGTTGCCACGCCGGTCTGGCGCAGGTTGCTGATGATCTGGAAGATCTCCTTTACGATCAGCGGCGCCAGCCCAAGGCTGGGCTCGTCCAGCATCAGCAGCTGCGGCTTGGCCATCAGCGCACGGCCCACGGCCAGCATCTGGCGCTCTCCGCCCGATAACGTGCCGGCCTCCTGTTTGGCCCGCTCCCGCAGACGCGGGAACAGGTCGTAGACCACGTCCATCTGGTCTAGGTAGTTGCGCTCACCCGCACGCTTGCGCCGGAACGCGCCAAGCTGAAGGTTGTCCTCGACCGGCATCGTCGAGAACAGCTCGCGCTTCTCGGGCACCAGGCACATGCCGCGCCCGACACGCCCCTCTACCGGAATGCCCGCCATGTCGTGCCCCAGGTAGCGCACCCTGCCGCTGGACGATCCGCTCACCGGCAACGCACCCATGATCGCGTTGAGCATGGTCGACTTGCCCGCGCCGTTCGGCCCGATCACCGTGACGATCTGCCCTGCCTGCACTTTCAGGTTCGCACCATGCACGGCCTCGACCTTGCCGTAGCGCACGTGCAGGTCCTGCACTTCCAGAATCAGACTCATCTCATATCCCTCACTCGACACCACCGAGATAGGCTTCCAGCACCGCCGGGTTCTTCTGCACGTCTTCCGGCTTGCCTTCGGCGATGCGCGTCCCGAACTCCATCACCACCAGGCGATCGGTCAGGTTCATCACGAAGTCCATGTCGTGCTCCACCAGCAGCACGCTCATGCCCTCGCCCTTGAGCTTGCGTAGCAGTTCGGCCAGCGCCTGCTTTTCCTTGTAGCGCAGGCCGGCAGCCGGTTCATCGAGCAGCAGCAGCGCGGGGTCGCAGCACAACGCGCGCGCGATCTCCAGAATGCGCTGCTGGCCCAGTGCCAGGCTGCCCGCTTCCATGTACATCGAGTCGGCCAGTCCCACGCGTTCAAGCTGACGCCTCGCCTCGAACAGCAGCTTCTGTTCCTCCACGCGGTTCACGCGCAGGATGGCAGCGGACACCCCGCCTTGCGTACGGAAGTCGCCGCGCAGATGCGCGCCGATGGCCACGTTCTCCAGCACGGTCATCGTCGGCAGCAGATGCACGTGCTGGAACGTACGACCAACACCGCGCTTGACGATCTCGCGCGACGGCAGGCCCGAGATCACCTCGTCGCGATAGCGCACCTCACCGCGCGTCAGGGGCAGTACGCCGGTCACCAGGTTGAACGTGGTGGACTTGCCTGCGCCGTTCGGGCCGATCAGTCCGATGATCTCGCCGGCGCGCACCTGGAAGCTCACGTCGTTCACCGCCACCAGGCCACCAAACTGCTTGCGCGCCGCGCGCACGTCGAGAATCAGCTCGCCGGCCTCGGGCTTCTGCCGCACCGGCAGCGCGGGCGCCTGGTCAGGTGCAGCCACGGGCGGGCCCGACGGAAACAGCCGGCGCAGAAACGGCCACATGCCATCGCGCGCGTACTGCAGCAGCAGCACCAGCAGCACGCCAAACACGATGATCTCGAAATTGCCGGTGCTGCCCAGCAGCTTCGGCAGCAGGCCTTGCAACACGTCCTTGAGGATGGTGAGAATGCCCGCGCCCAGCACGGCGCCCCACACATGCCCCACGCCACCGACCACGGCCATGAACAGGTACTCGATGCCGTAGTTGAGTCCGAACGGCGTGGGGTTCACGGCGCGCTGCAGGTGCGCGTACAGGAAGCCGGACACGCAGGCCAGCATCGCCGCCACGACGAAGATCACCACCTTCATCCAGGCGGTGTTCACGCCCATCGCCTCGGCCATCGTGCCGCCGCCCTTGAGCGCGCGGATGGCCCGACCGGGGCGCGAGTTGAGCAGGTTCTGCACGGCCAGCACGGCCAGCAGCACCACGGCCCAGATCAGGTAGAACATCGAGCGTCCCGACTGCAGCTCGATGCCGAAGAGCGACAGCACCGGAATGCCATTCAGGCCGTCGTACTTGCCCAGGAACTCGAGGTTGCCGAACAGGTAGAACAACGACAGGCCCCACGCAATCGTCGCCAGCGGCAGGTAGTGCCCCGACATGCGCATCGTGATCAGTCCGATCACATACGCCGACGCCATCGTGATCACCAGCCCGACGATCAGCCCGAACCACGGCGACAGTCCGAACTGCGTGGTCAGGTAGGCCGTGCTGTACGCGCCCAGTCCCACGAACGCGGCCTGCCCGAACGACGTCATGCCGCCCACGCCCGTCAGCAGCACCAGGCCGATGGCCACGATGCTGTAGAGCCCGATGTAGTTGCCCAGCGTGATCCAGAACTCGGGCGTGGGCAGCACCGGCATCAGCGCCAGCACCACCACGAACGCCAGCGTCAGCACGCGGTTGCGCATGGCGCCGCGCGCCTGGGCCGCATGGCCCGCATCTCCCGACGCCGGCGTGTGCTTCGCTTCCATGGTCTTCTCCAGCGGCTTGTCTGTCAGCATCGTCATGGCTTATTCCTCTTCCTCGACGTGCTTGCTGGTCAGGGACCGCCACAGCAGCACCGGGATGATCAGCGTGAAGACGATGACCTCCTTGAACGCACTCGCCCAGAACGACGAATACGATTCGAGCAGCCCCACCAGCAGCGCACCCAGCGCCGCCACCGGATAGCTGACCAGCCCGCCGACGATAGCGCCGACAAAGCCCTTGAGCCCCACCAGGAAGCCCGACTCGTAGTAGACCGTGGTCAGCGGCGCAATCAGGACGCCGCACAGCGCGCCCATGGCCGCCGCCAGCGTGAACGACAGCCGGCCCGCCTGCGTGGTGCCGATGCCCACCAGGCGCGCGCCCAGCCGGTTCACGGCAGTGGCGCGCAGCGCCTTGCCCTGCAGCGTGCGCTCGAAATAGAAGTACAACGCAGCAATGAGTGCGCCCGACACGGCCACCACCCACAGGCTCTGTCCAGATACGGTGAGGCTACCCACCTCGAAGCGCGCCTCCGAGAACGGATTCGTGCGCGAGCCTTCCGCGCCGAACATCACCAGCCCCAGCCCCACCAGCGCGAAATGCACGCCCACTGACACGATCAGCAGCACCAGCGTGCTCGCTTCGGCCAGCGGCTGGTAGGCCAGCCGATACAGCATCGGCCCCAGCGGGATGATGATCAGCAGCGTGAGCGCCACCTGCACCAGCATCGGCAGCGGCGTGCCGCCGTACTGCTGCACCAGCACGTGCACCGCACCCGGGAACAGCAGGTACTTGCCCGCCAGGATCAGGATGCGACGCGGCGCGGTAAGGCGCAGGTCGGGACTGCGCAGCACTGCCACGCCATCGTAGAGAAACGTCAGCACGCCCATGGCCAGCAGCAGCCACGTGGTTTGTGGCGCATGACCGGCCTGCATCGCGGCCAGCGTCAGCGCGCCGTAGGCCACGAACTCGCCCTGCGGGATGAAGATGACGCGCGTCACCGAGAACACCAGCACCAGTGCCAGTGCCAGCAGCGCGTAGATCGCGCCGGAGGTGATGCCGTCCTGCGCCAGAATGGCCGCAATCGAAAGGTCCATTGTCTTCCCGTGTGATCCGTGTGATATGCGAAATCGCGCAGCCTCAGCTTAGAGACTGCGTTGCACGATGCCTAGAGGGTGGCGGGAAATCACCGAGGCGAAAAAAAGGGCGCATGGTTTGCCATGCGCCCCTCCTGCGATGCTGCCCTGCGTGCGTCCCCTGCCAGCCGGTCGTGTGCTGGCTTACTTTTGCAGCTTCCACTTGCCATCGACGATCTGCACCATCACGCGTGCGCGCTGGTCCATGCCGAGGTGGTCGGTGGGGGTCATGTTGATGATGCCGTGCGAGACCGGCAGGTTCTTGGTCTGCTCCAGCGCATCGCGCAGTGCCTTGCGGAATTCCTTGGTGCCGGGCTGGCCCTTCTTGAGCGCTTCTGGAATCGCGTTCTGCAGCAGCAGGCCGGCGTCCCAGGCGTGACCGCCGAATGTCGATACCTGTCCGCCGAATGCCTTCTCGTAGGCGGCCTTGTACGTCATGGCCGGCTTCTTCACCGGATTGCTGTCGGGCAGTTGCTCGGCCACCAGCAGCGGGCCGGCCGGCAGGAACGTGCCTTCGCAATCCTTGCCGCAGACGCGCAGGAAGTCGGGGTTGGCCACGCCGTGCGTCTGGTAGATCTTGCCCTTGTAGCCGCGTTCCTTGAGCGCCTTGACGGGCAGCGCCGCGGGCGTACCCGAGCCGGCGATCAGCACGGCATCGGCGTTGGCACCCATCATCTTGAGCACCTGGCCCGTCACCGAGTTGTCAGTGCGTGCAAAGCGTTCGTTGGCCACCACCTTGATCTTGCGCATTTCCGCCACCTTGGCGAATTCCTGCGCCCAGCTATCGCCGTAGGCATCCGCAAAGCCGATGAACGCCACCGTCTTCACGTTGTTGTTGGTCATGTGCTCGGCCAGCGCCGTAGCCATGTGCGAGTCGTTCTGCGGCGTCTTGAAGACCCACGTGCGCTTGGCATCCATCGGCTCGATGATGCGGGCCGAGGCGGCCATCGAGATCATCGGCGTTTCGCTCTCCGCCGCCACATCCACCATAGCCAGCGAATTCGGCGTGACGGTGGAACCCACCACCACATCAACCTTGTCTTCGCTGATCAGCTTGCGCGTGTTCTTGACGGCCGTGGTCGTATCGGTGGCATCGTCGAGCACGATGTACTCGATCTTCTTGCCAGCGATTTCCTTGGGCAGCAGCGTGAAGGTGTTCTTCTCGGGAATGCCCAGCGATGCGGCCGGCCCCGTGGCCGAAACCGTGACCCCAACCTTTACCTGGGCGCTGGCCGTACCTGCGAACAGGCTGGCGGCGGCAAGCGCCAGCAGGCTGGCGCGCTTGAACGTCATGGCTTGTCTCCTTCGGTTCCAAAAACGGAAAAAGGCACCCGCCGGCTTCCGGCCGGCGGATGCCTTCAGTTTTTTTGTGGCCCACTCTGGCAGGCTCTTTGGCGGATGCAACGCTGGCATCCGATCTCAACCGGGAACATCGAAGTTCGTCCCGTTTTTTCCCGTCCTGCGCCATTACCCCCGGATTGCGCAGTTTGCATTCGCCGACCGCTCGGTCGGGAATGCGAATCGAGTCTAACACAGCGGTATGGCGCGAAAAGGCGGGATTAACCCGCAGCGGCATGGGTGCAACAGTCGCGGGTCGGCGGTAGTTACCGCACGAACGCGTCGTAGGCGGTCTTCACGATCAGCGCGCTGACCACCGCGATGAACACCTTGCGCACGAAGCGGCTGCCGTGGCGCAGCGCCAGCTTGCTGCCCACCTGGCTGCCCGCCACGTTGGCCACGGCCATCACGATGCCCAGTTGCCACCAGACGTGGCCCTTCGATGCCAGCAGTAGCAGCGCCGCAAGATTGGTGGCCAGGTTCACCACCTTGGCCGACGTCGACGCGTGCAGGAAGTCGTAGCCGAACACGCGTACGAACACGATCATCAGGAAGCTGCCCGTACCGGGCCCGAACACGCCGTCGTAGAAACCGATGGCGGCGCCGGCCAGCAGCGCGGCCAGGCGCTCGCGCCGCCCCGACAGCGCCGGCGCGTGCTCGGTGCCCAGGTCCTTCTTTGCCACCGTATAGGCCAGCAGCACCAGCAGCACGAACGGCAGCGCCTTGCGCAGCGGCTCGGCCGGAATCATCGTGAGGGTCCACGCCCCGGCCATCGAGAAGACGAATGCGGCCACCGTGGCCGGCCCCGTGGCACCCCAGTAGATGCGTACCTTGCGCGCATACCGGAACGCGGCGTTCGACGTGCCGGCCAGCGACGCCACTTTGGTGGTGCCAATCAGCGTGGCGGGCGACATATTGGGATAAGTCGAGAAGAGCGCGGGCACCTGCACCAGCCCGCCTCCACCCGCCACGGCGTCGATCATGCCGGCCAGGAAGGCGGCGGCAGCCAGAAAAACGAACTCCATCGATGGACCCAGCAGAAGAATCGGAAAAAGGCTTCAGGAATAGTGCGAAAGGGCCTGGTCAGCCGAGCCGCTTGGGCGTCGGCACCAGGCTGCGCAGCCACAGGCCGTCGGTGTCGCGCCGGAAGCCCGCAGGCGCCCGCGTGGCGTCGGCCACCAGCCCCGGGGCCAGGCGGATATGGCGAATGCCGTGCGCGCGGCACCAGTCGGCCAGCATCTGGCAGCACGCGTCTAGCCAGGGCGCGCCATCGCCGGCCGGTGCCCACCATTCGGCCACCATCGCCACGCGTCCGCCCAGTGACAGGCTGTGGACCAGCGTGACCGGCAGCAGGCAGGCCGGCTCGACCTCAGGCGCCGCGTCGCGCACCTGATCGGTGCATCCGATCAGGCAGATGCCATGGCCGCCCTGCTCCAGCAAGGCGTCAAGCGACAGCCGCCGGGCGCGGGCCTCGGGTACCGGCAGCGGCGCGCGTGCGTTCAGCCAGACTTCGATGGCGGGGCCATTGGCGCTGGTGCAGGCGCGTACCAGATACTGCGCTTCTGCGTGATCGGGGGGATGGGATGGGGTGGACATGACGAGCCAGGAAAAGCAGCCCGGCATTGTCGCATGGGGCCTGGCGGGGGTTCATGCCGAAGATGGATGGTGCGGCACCTGGATCAACCGGGGGTGCCGAAAGCTGCCCGAAACGGGCGCTGGAAATGAAAAAGGCGTTGCTGGGGATCACCCGGCAACGCCTCTTTATCGTATTGGCTGCTGCTACCCGACACCGGGTGCGCGCCTGTCGTCTCCTCGCTTCCGCCTCCAAGTAACCTGCGAAAACCGTATATGCAATGTAACGAACCGGTGCGTATGAAACAAGTCAGCAATAACCCTAGCCCCAAAATCGGGCATGTCGACCCGCCTTCACGCGGGCGGCCGGTTACTTCCCGCCAGACTTCCGGGTGGTCAGCGCAATCAGCTCGCCCATGATGCCACGGCGGAAGGTCAGCACGCAGATCACGAAGATCACGCCGGTCACCATCGTCACGGACTCGCCCAGCGCATTGAACCAGCCGATGCCGGTCAGGTTGGCCAGGAACGTGCCGATGTCGCCAAGCTTGTTTTCCAGCGCCACCACCACGAATGCGCCGACGATCGGGCCCGACAGCGTACCCAGGCCGCCCACCAGCGTCATCAGGATCACCGAGCCCGACATCGACCAGTGCACGTCGGTCAGCGTGCCAAAGCCCAGCACCAGCGCCTTGATCGATCCAGCCAGGCCCGACAGCGCCGCCGAGATCACGAAGGCCAGCAGCTTGAAGCGGTCGACGTCGTAGCCCAGCGAGATGGCGCGCGGTTCGTTCTCGCGGATCGCCTTCAGGATCTGGCCAAACGGCGAATGCACGGTACGCACGATCAGCGCGAAGGCGGCCACGATGATGACCAGCGCCACGTAGTAGAGCGTCGTGTCGCTGGACAGCGACAGCACGCCGAACAGCTTGCCGCGCGGAATGCCCTGCAACCCGTCCTCGCCGCCGGTGAACGGCGCCTGCAGGCAGAAGAAGAACAGCATCTGCGCCAGCGCAAGCGTGATCATCGAGAAGTAGATGCCCTGCCGGCGGATGGCCAGCGAGCCCACCACGTAGCCGATCAGCGCGCCGGACAGCGTGCCGAACAGCAGCCCCAGCTCCGGCGTCACGCCCCACACCTTCATCGCATGCCCGGCCGCGTAGCCGGCGCCGCCGAAGAAGGCAGCGTGGCCGAACGACAGCAGGCCCGTGAACCCGATCAGCAGGTTGAAGGCACACGCGAACAGCGCGAAGCACAGCACCTTGAGCACGAACACCGGATATGCGCCGGCCATCGGCGCCACGATCAGGCCCAGCAGCAGCAGGCCATACAGCACTTTCTTTTGCACAGCCGTTCCTTCCTTGAAGCCCTTGGCCTCCACCGCCACGGCGGTTTGTCCCGTCGGTCCGCTCATTACTTTTCCCTCCCGAACAGCCCGGCCGGGCGCAGCAGCAACACGATCACCATGATGAAGAACACCACGGTCGACGATGCTTCAGGGTAGAACACCTTGGTCAGGCCTTCGACCACACCAAGCCCCAGGCCCGTGAGAATCGATCCCATGATCGACCCCATGCCGCCAATCACCACCACGGCGAACACGATGATGATCAGGTTCTGGCCCATCAGCGGCGACACCTGGATCACCGGCGCCGCCAGCACGCCGGCAAACGCCGCCAGCGCCACACCGAAGCCGTAGGTCAGCGTCACCATCAGCGGCACATTGACCCCGAAGGCTTCCACCATCTTGGGGTTCTCGGTGCCGGCACGCAGGTACGCGCCCAGCTTGGTCTTCTCGATCACGAACCACGTGGCCAGGCACACCACCACCGAAGCTGCCACGACCCATGCGCGATAGTTCGGCAGGATCATGAAGCCCAGGTCAGTGGCACCCTGCAGCGCGTCGGGTGGCGAATACGGCAGGCCGGACACGCCGTAGATCGAGCGCAGCACGCCCTCGATCACCAGCGTGATGCCCAGCGTCAGCAGCAGGCCATAGATGTGGTCGAGCTTGTAGATCCAGCGCAGCATCGTCTTCTCGATGATCACGCCGATCACGCCCACCAGGAGGGGCGACAGCGCGAGCATCACCCAGTAATTGAGTCCGGCGTACTCCATGCCCGCCCAGGCCAGCACGGCCCCGAGCATGAACAGTGCACCGTGCGCGAAGTTGATCACGTTGAGCAGGCCGAAGATCACGGCCAGCCCCAGGCTCAGCATTGCGTAGAAAGCGCCATTGACCAGCCCAAGCAGAAGCTGGGACAGCATGGCGGGTAGCGGAATTCCAAAGATGTCCATGGGCGTCGATTGCCTATCTGTTCCTCCCCTCTCCCACTAGTGGGAGAGGGGTCGGGGGAAAGGGCCAGCGCTGCAAACTGGCATCAACGCAACTTGACGCGCCAGCCCTCTCCCCCTGCCCCTCTCCCGCACAGCGGGAGAGGGGAGCCAAACAACACGCCTTACTTCTTCATCAGCGGGCACTTCGAATCGGCGACCGTCGTGAAGGCCTGGTCGCCCGGAATCGTGGTCACGACCTTCAGGTAATCCCACGGCTTCTTCGAGTCGGCCGGCGCCTTGACTTGCATCAGGTACATGTCGTGGATGTTGCGACCGTCGGCGCGGATCTGGCCCTTGTTGTAGAAGTCGTTGATCTTCATCTTCTTCAACTCGACCATGACCTTGTCCGGATCGTCGGTCTTGGCAGCTTCCACGGCCTTCAGGTACGTGCTGATGGCGGAGTAGTCGGCGGCTTGCAGGCTGCTAGGCATCTTCTTCATCTTGGTGAAGAAGCGATTCGCAAACTTGCGCGTGTCGTCGTTCATGTCCCAGTACCAGCTGTCGGTCATCAGCAGGCCCTCGGTGTTCTTCAGGCCCAGGCTGTGCACGTCGTTGATGAACATCAGCAGGCCGGCGATCTTCATCGTCTTGGTGATGCCGAATTCCTTGGCAGCCTTGATCGCGTTGATCGTGTCGCCACCGGCATTGGCCAGGCCCAGGATGTCGGCCTTCGACGCTTGCGCCTGCAGCAGGAACGACGAGAAGTCCGATGCGGACAGCGGATGGCGCACCTGGCCCACCACCGTGCCGCCGTTGGCCTTCACCACCGCTGCCGTGTCGCTTTCCAGCGAGTGACCGAACGCGTAGTCGGCAGTCAGGAAGAACCACTTCTTGCCGCCCTGCTTCACCACCGCGCTGCCGGTGCCCTTGGCCAGCGCTACCGTGTCATACGCGTAGTGCACCGTGTACGGCGAGCACTCCTCGTTGGTCAGGCGGGCCGTGCCGGCGCCCACGTTGAAGTAGACGCGCTTCTTTTCCTGCGCCACCTTGTTCATGGCCAGGCCCGTGGCCGAGTTCGTGCCGCCCAGCAGGATGTCCAGGCCTTGCTGGTCCATCCACTCGCGTGCCTTCGATGCCGCGATGTCAGCCTTGTTCTGGTGGTCGGCCGACATCAGTTCGATCGGCTTGCCCAGCACCTTGCCGCCATGGTCCTCGATAGCCATCTTGACCGCTTCGAGGCCGCCCGGGCCGTCGATATCGGCATACAGGCCCGACATGTCGGTGATGTAGCCGATCTTCACGGTGTCGCCGGACACCTGCGCCGAGGCGCCCCCTGCAAATGCGCCAAAGACAGTAGCCGCCACTGCGACTGCAAGCCGAGTCATCTTCATGTTTTGTCTCCTGAGTTTGTGGCGGCGTGCACACGCCACCTTCCTGCCATCGTCGATACGATCAAAAGTTCGATCCTGGCGCCCGTAAGGCGCGGTGGATCAGACCCCCAGCAGTTCGTTGAGCACAGGCATCTTGGCCTGCAGTTCGTCGGCGGCAAAGCGCTCGACGATGGCGCCGTGTTCCATCACGTAGAAACGGTCGGCCAGCGGCGCGGCAAAGCGGAAGTTCTGCTCCACCATCACCACCGTGTAGCCCTTTTTCTTGAGCATCAGGATCATGCGCGCCAGCGCCTGCACGATCACCGGTGCGAGCCCCTCCGAGATCTCGTCGAGCAGCAGCAGGTTCGCCCCCGTACGCAGGATGCGGCCGACGGCCAGCATCTGCTGTTCGCCACCGGACAACCGCGTGCCCTGGCTCTGCTTGCGCTCGCGCAGGTTCGGGAACATCTCGTAGATCTCGGCCTCGCTCATGCCCTTGTCCGAGCCTTTCAGCACGGGCGGCAGCAGCAGGTTTTCCTCGCACGACAGCGACGAGAAAATCGCCCGCTCTTCGGGGCAGTAGCCGATGCCGTAGTGCGCGATCTTGTGCGTAGGCAGGCCGATGGTTTCCTTGCCATCGACCTTGATCGATCCCTTGCGCGCACCGGTCAGCCCCATGA
>NZ_BPUO01000019.1 GCF_022179805.1 Cupriavidus pauculus
ACGCAAACCAACATGTTTTACTGTGCGAGCACTTGATACTTTTGAAGCAACACTGAAGACCCGAAGTCCTCAGCGGCGTTCGCCATCAAGCGCCCACACTTATCGGTTGTTTGTTTGTTAAAGAACTGCAGCGACCGGCTTTGCCGTTCGCTGTCGCTGCGTCGCTGACGTTGCCGTCATTTCGTTGCAGCGGAGAAACGAGATTATTAAGGGTTTTCCCTAATTCGTCAACCGTTTTCTCATCATTTCTTTTCTCGTCCCAAGCATTGCTTGGCGCGAAAAAATCTAGCGAAATAATGCTCGCCCCGCTTTCACCGAACGCTTGCTCGTTGCAGCGGGGAGCGAATACTAATGGTTTGCTCCGGCCTTGGCAAGTATTTTTCATATAGTACTCATAGATCACATCCATTTGGGATCTATGCGCTTCGGATGCCACCTTCCAACGGAAGCCCCGTCCCATACTGGGTTGGGTCTCTAACCCGGTACGCCCACTGGGGAACCGTGCCGTTTTGCACACGAGCAGGTTTCACCCGCCTTAAGTTCACGCGTAAGCCCCGTCCAGGTACGGATCGACACTGCGTTCCGGCGCTGCGGACACGCCGGTACGGTCCATGCCTGCCACCGTGTGCGCGCCGTCGTAATACGGGCTGCGAGGTTCCTGCACCGAGCGAGCGCCATCGTAGTACGGGCTACGCTGATCCAGCACGGCGCGCGCGCCATCCAGATACGGATCGGCCGAGCGGACGAGCGCTACTGTGCTTGCCGAACGGGCGCCGTCGGCGTAAGGGCTACGCGGCTCCTGCACCGAGCGGGCGCCGTCCAGGAACGGATCCGCCGACCGGGCACCTTCCGTATAGGGGTCGCGGGCTTCGGTGACGGAGCGGGCGCCATCGGTGTACGGGTCACGAGCACCCAGGACGGAGGCTTGTGCGCCAGCGGCGGCAGCAACGAGGGCAACGGCGAGAACAAGGCGCTTGGTGAAGGTGTTGGACATGATCGTTTTCCTTTGTCGGTAGGTGCGGTTCGGTTCCATTTCGCTGGATGTGGCGTAACGAGGCGGTACGCCTGAGCAGCTTGTTCGCTTGGTTCGTTGCGTCGCGCTGCCATGGAACCTATTTAACGCGGCTCACGTATCGCGCCCGTAGCCGAGTGGGGGCCGTTCTGTCAGGGCACGTATCGTCACGACGACTTGATACAGTCGTGTACAAAAAGGGCCGGAGAAGGCCACGGGAAGCGGGGGCACGAACCGCAGCGCAGTCGCAATGCGCCCCAGCGAGAGCGGGGGCTGAGGGCGGCGTGTTAGGTCCGGTGGGGTGTGGCCGGGTGCGGGCGGGGTACGTCGTGGCCGCGGGTCGCTACGACATTCCTACACTGGGCGTGAAAATGCCCATCGACCTACTCAGTTCCCAGATATTGACCCGCGGCAGGATGTGATCCATCAAAGGGCTTGCAACCCGGTGCGAACGGCATTGTTGATGCGAGCGGCTACGAGGCCAACGCCTTTAAGGGCCCTCACCTTTCCCAAAAAGGGATCACGTTCCTGAGGGAGGCTAAGTTGCTGCAGGCGGACGCACTTTCTGAGGGAAATCGGCCCGGCCGACCGGCGCTAACTCACGAGGGCTGGCTTTCGACAGGAGGCAATTGCCGCCACAAACGGATGCCCCGGGCCTCGGTGCGCCGAGCCTGCTAATGGATGCACGCCACGGAGGCTGTCAGTAGTATTCGACGTTGACGACCATCGTCGCGCTGAATGGGCCAATCGCCAACGGATTGGCCCGGCGGGACAGACGGGCCCGGTATTGCTTCGTGGCAGACGTCACCGTCATCAGATTCACGAAACTTGAGTAGGTCCCATCGAGCGGGACAGTCGCGCCCGATGCGGCATCGACAATGCTCAGCCCGACGCCATTCTCCAGCGCATACGTATCCGAGCCGGACACCGTGCCCGCCGGGGTACTGGTAGTGGGAACGAAAGCGATACTCAATTGGTACGGCGAGTTGCACCCGCGGGTCGCAGAGATGGAAAAGTTCCTCTCCGCCGCTACGATGCCTACAGTGCCTGCGGAAAGCATCCTCCCGAAATCGACGACACTGCTCGGACTGAACGCCAGATTAACAAAGCAGCCGACAAACCGGATATTGCCGCTCAGCACGTAGTTGATATTGTAGTCGGGCGTGATATTGAGTCCGGCCTGCCCGTCGATTTGGAAAACGCGGAAATTGCTAAACGTTGAGACCCCATTGCTTGGAGAGGCGCCCATCTTGAGCACCACGACCGAGAACGAAAGCGGAAACGTCACGGTTTGGCTGATACCCGCGGGGATTGTCTGGTCAAGCTGAATCCTGCCATTGGTCTGCGTATACAGTTGATTGCCCCGCCGAATGCCGACAGACGTGCCCGTGGCAGGTCCAGCATTGGAGGGGTTGACGTACAAGTACACGCTCTCGCTATTTGCCCCCCAATCATGGCTGCAGGTAACCCTGATCGTGCGGACCGACGATTCCCAAATCACGGCCCCGTCTGGGGCATCAGCAGGCACCGGAATATTCGTCGAAATCGTGTCAGTGACGAGGGCAGAGCCATCTGACGCGCTCACACACCTTAGCGCCCAAGCGGAGGTGGAACCGATCATCAAGACCAATCCGACCAATATCGAGATGAAATTTCGGTATGCCATCGTCTTGCATGTTGGATCCGAACGCCACAACGGCGCTCGCGTCTTCCGGAGGATGTTCATTTGTTTGCGAGTGGCGGGCGCAATACGGCTCACAGTACCGCTCCGCCCTGACCTTGACACACGGCGGTGGTCTGTCGAAACGGCATATCTGCAGCCTCGGGACCGGCGTCGGGGAAGTTGAACGAGAACCCACACCGCGACGCCTGTTCTTGTCCCCATTTGACGACGAGATCACCGGAGCTTTCACGCAGATTCGCCAGAATCTTGCTTCCCTGCCCCACCACGCCGATCTGCTGGCCATGAGCGTCGAGGACAATGGCGCCGAACGGAAGCGGCTTGCCGTTGACCAGGCTCGCGCGGATCAAGGTCGCCTGCCCGAGGTTCTCCGTTTCGAATTTCGCGCGGGTCACAGCGCCAGCCGTCGGATTTGTGAGCATGGTCGTCGACTTCAGTTGAACGCTCATCGGCAGACCTTTGGGATCGAGCTCAATCTGGTTGCGCGCGAATGGAATCATGTTTGCCGCGATAGCGCGTCCCCACGGATCGACCCGCAGGCCTGCGGCCGACAGTACTTGGGCGCCGGCCGCGTCCTTTGCTTCCACTACGGCGATGGTTTCACCCATCACCGGCGCAAAAACGACCCCGTCAGAGTAAGCCACCACACCACCGGCCAATCCGGCGCTCACCTGGGTGTAGTTGGTACCCGCACTCACACTGGCGTTCAACGTCGCAAGCCGCGACACATAGGTCGCATTTGCGCCGCCCGCAGTTGCCGCGTTGACACCCCCACCGAACGTCCTGGCCGCATTGATACCGTAGGTGAACCGGTTGTCTTCACCGAGGGTGCCCGAGACCGACTCGCGAAGGTTTGTGGCACCCGTCGCGATGCGCTCGAGAGAGGTGACCGCGTATGGCGCATGCGCGGCGCTACCCAACGGGAGGCCGGCAGTCAGCATCACGCGGTTCACCCACTTATTTTGGCCAAGGTTGTACTCGCGCGAGGCTGCAAGGCCGTAGCTGATACGCCTGTACGAGTTGTTGTAGCCAAGCGTGAACTGGGTATCCCGCCCGGACCGGTTCCAGTAGTCCTGGGTGGATCCGGAAAAGTAGAGGCTGCCCCACCCGAGAGGCAATGCTTGGTTCAATGTGAGTTGCAGTCGCCCGCGCTGAATCCCTGTCATTCCCTGGGCAAGGTGCTGGGAGTCCAGATCTCGCAAGGACATCGCATCGGCCAAACCAAGATACCCCTGCGTCGAATACCGGTATGCGGCGAGCGTCAAGTTAGTGTTCGTCGCGGGAACGAGCTTGGTGTAACTGATCCGATAGCTTTGACCGCTGCGATCCGGTTGATGAGCGAGATTCGCTCGGGCATAGGTAATGTCGGCGCCCACAGCGCCGATATCAGTATTCAATGCAATGCCGACCAACCCCGACGCGTAGTGCTCTGCCAAGGTCAAGCCGGCATACCCCGTGATGAGGTTGGAGAACCCGTGCTGGATAGTGGCCTGGACCAGAAACGGATGTATTGCAGTATTACTGTTGCGGTACTGACCGCCGGTCACGCTGAAGCGGGTGACACCAGGTCGCAGCGCATTGACTGCCGCGGCGTACGGCACCTTAGTGACGTGCACACTACCGTCCGCCTCGGTTACGAGCACTTCCAGGTCGCCACCGTAACCCGTTGCATACAGATCGTCGATCTCGAATGCGCCCGGCTGCACGGTGGTCTCATAGATGACGTTCCCATTCTGGCGAATCTGCACACGCGCTGTCGTCGACGCGATACCGCGCACCGTTGGGGCGTAGCCGCGCTGGGACTCGGGGTACATCCGGTCATCACTGGCAAGTTGCGCACCGCGAAAGCCAACGGAGTCGAACAACTGCCCGTCCGTGAAGCCGTCTCCGATAGTCAGTTGGCTCTTAAACGACGCGATAGAACGCTTCAGGTTCGTCTGTAGCGCCTGGTACGTACCGCCTAGCGTATCCACATGACTGTAACTTCCCATGTGATTAAACCGCCATGGACCGACGTTGAACCCTGCGTTCACGCTGACATAGCTCTGCATATAGCTGTTGCCGCTGTAGTCAGCGCGGTAAACGTTGGCGTTGTACTGCAGCCTTGCTGCGTTGATGCCATCGTCCCAAAATTTCGGGTCTACATAGCCACGCGCGTTGCGCAGCATGGCAGCCTGCGGCACCGATACGACGAGCCGCTGCTCGCCGTTGTCAAAGATCGCCGACGCGCCCGGAATAAGTCGAGCCACATCCAGACATTCCGTCGACTCGATCTCGGCTAGCGCCGCATCGTCGAGCTTTGTGAAGTCGACGCCAAACCGATCCAGCATGGCGCGATCCAGGCACGGCACCACGTTCGCCATATCGGCACCGTGCTGACGCAACAGTACGTCAACGTTGCCGATCCAAAGATCATTGACGAACACCTCCGCACGATATCGCCCCGGCGCCGCGATGTTCCCTTTGTTGAATCGGCTGATATCGAGGCTCAGCGAGGCATCCTTCTGCAGGAAGTCGTGATTGAACTGAACCTCCGCCACAAGCGGAGCGGTGTCCGCAGCCGGTGTCGCACAGAATGCCGGACCGCCTTCGGCAAGCATGAGAACTACCGCCGCAATTGGGCATAATTTCAGCTTTTGCAAAGAAAGGCGGCTATATTTCAGCATCTTGGTAGAGGGGAATACTATCGACGAGTCAAGTCCTGCCAACAGCTGGCCGAGTAAATTTCGAATTGGCGTATAAATCTATGAAAGACCGAACACGGGCTACCCGTAACGGTCCCTATTCCAATAGGACTTCATTGCGATGTGCGCCGCCATAATCATTAATGGCGTGGAATCGCACCTTGACCGCGGGCCCATCGGATATCACCCCTTCTAGCGGAAACACTTTTGTGCCGCCCGGGGGGACCATTCCACCATCGCGCGCCTTCATAATCCCATTCCCGCCGGCGACCTCAATTGCAGCGAACGAGACATGGTACGCAGACGGATTCTTGGCCTCTATCCCTCCGGGGACCAGCTTCCATTGGACTGTGTCGGGCGCATCAATTGACCTTCCCCTAATGGCGCTAGGTCGAAAGAAAAGTTTGATACGAGAACGGAACGCCAATTGAATCTTGTTAGCTCCATGGGCGCCCTCGTCCGACTTCGGCGGAATGTCCAACACGTTGAGCCAGAAGACTGTTTCAACCTCCTGGGCAAGCGCTTCACCGGTATAGGCGATCCGTAGCGTTTGGGCTGTCCCCGGATCGATACGTGCGATGGGCGGCGATACCATGAAGGGCGCATCGATGGAGGAAGGCGCCTCGTTCTCTTCGCCCTTGTCGATCCAAACCTGCGCCAGACTCGGCGACTTCCCCTCGTTCGTCAGCTTGATCGTTGTCTCGCGGTCCCCTGCGTTATATACGACCCTCGTCCCCGATATCACGATCGAGGCGTTGCCATACATCGGCACCGCAATGCCGATAGCAAGCCACGCCGCGCAGTATGCCGCTCGGTAAGGCTGTCGCGGGCTCATGAGCGTTTCCTAATCCTTCCTCGCACCCCTCATTACTGGTACGCCAACGAATAGGTGACGTAAGAGGTCACGGTTCCCGGCGTCACGGCATCAGTGGCGTAGTAGCGAGCGATGTAGGGCAGCGTCGCCGAGCCGGAGGCGATCGTCGCCGGTTTCGAGTTCTGCGAAGCGACAGCATCGCCCGCCTTGATGACAGTGCTATCGCCATTCAGCAGTTGGATCTCGACGTTGGTCGCCGTTCCCGCTTGTTGCATCAGCCGGCCCTCGGCATTGACCGTTGACCCCGCTTCAAAATGCGTACGCACGGGGCCGCTGTCAGGCGAACAGTTGGTCAAGATGATGGAAAAGGCTGTGTCCCCAGAAGTATCGCCGGTTGCACCCAGCGACGATGCGGAAACTCGTTGGAGCACGACGGTAAAATCCTTACCTCCCGCGCTACTTGAAATCGTGCAGGTTTGATCAGTGATTTCGCCTTGGAACGTGATGGTTCCCTCCGAAGCGAACGCGGCGCCCGAGGCGGTGGCTACAGCAGCAGCAACCATTGCGGAGAAGAATTTCATTTTCATGATGCTTATTCCTTTACAGTCAAACCAGGCAAGACGAGGAAAGAGTTAATACATTCGTTAAAGCGATGTTATGCACACAAAAACCCATTAGGTTTAGGCGGAATTCTGCAGATACTGGACGGCGATTAAAATCAGCCGAGCACTAAAACCTTCGGAATATATTTGAGCTGGGTCAATGTTAGCCTCAGTTAATCGAGTATTCGGCCTCTCCTTATGCGAAGCACCCACCCGCGTAGCGGCCAGCCGAGGGGAAATCGGCGCCTGCCGACTGTTATGCAGTCCACCAGCCAGCGACCCGGCGTCGGTGCGCACGAAGCCTTTTCCTGATACTGAGACTCCATGCAAAGGATGCAATGACGCGGCCTTCTGAAGCTCGCAACAGAGGTGGGCTTTACCACCCAACTCCCCGCTGCGCGATCTCTGGCGTGCTGCGCGAGCGTGACGTGTCTGAGCTGGCGTGGCCAGCGGCGTGCCGACGCCCGAAGGGGTCGTCCTATGGACACTTCTATTGAACGGAGTCGCCCCAGGCTCTGCTGAGGCGCGGCATAGCGGGCACCACAGCGGGAGCGCTGAGGTCATCTAGCCGTAGCGGGGACGAAGCCGGTACGCGACTCCTACCGATCCGCCGCTTGCGCGAGCGCGCGTTGTGACGCCTCGAGAGCCGACTCCTGACTCGATGCAGCCTCCTTCAGGCGTCGTGTGGCCGCATAGCTGTCCTCCACGTCTTGCACCGCCGTTAGCACGGTCTGCCGGTAATCCGCGGCTGCAGCATCGAACTGCGCATGGGCACTGTCCACGCCGGCTTGGCGTTTCCCTCCATCGAAAATTGTCGCAGCCAAGGCAGGCCCGACCGCCCAAAACCGACTTACTTGGAGCGGTAAGGAGTCCGGCCACCGCCCGAGGGCTCGACTTCACTCAAATTAATACCACATTAATCCACGATCTATGGCGCGGCTAACTTTGCGTAAGCCAATCAAGGTTCGAGGGATGCCTCTAGATTCACATAGCTGAAATACTTAAACAATAGCATTCGTCCTCTTTCGAAACGCGGCATCTGACACCGCGATACCGCCATACTGAGGACCGAATATGTCTTTCCCAAAAGCCGGTGTGCCATCGGCCATCGCAGCCGCTTGTGCAATCCTCTTGGTCAGCGCCTGTGGCGGTGGCGATAACAATCCTCAAGACACCGGCGCCGGTACCGGCACCACCACCCCGCTCTCCATTCCTGCCGCACCAGCTGATCCCGCCTTCGTTGACAGCGCTCCTGTCAAGGCGTCAGTACTGCCGTTTGTTGACAATATTGCGACAAATCAGCGAGGCGACGCGCGTTATGCGACCGCGAATACCAATGCTGGCGTGCGTGTGGTTCAGGGCTTTCTTGATGTCTGGGAGCCTCTGACGCGACTGGTTGATGCTGGCGCCCCCGCTGCAGCCAATGGGGCGTTCCCTGCCGTCGTGGCTTCTACATGGACTGGTATTCCGAACGACGGCAACCCTGGTGGCTCCGTTACCAATGCTGCTGTACACAATGCCAACGTTCAATACGTCATTGACGCAACCACTGCGCGTACCGCAGCACAGGCAGAAGCCGCATACTACGATGACCGTCGTGGCAAGAACTACAGTGTGACGGATGGCATGGGCCCGCTCACGGCCGCCTGGCGCACCGCTGCTCAGCAGACCACCACCATCACCAGCATTCCTGCCGACGCTACTACCGTCAAGTACGACGACGGCGGCAACAATACCGGCGTAGCCGGGGCAGCCAACGTGACGTTCGGCGACGTCATCACGATGGTCAACAAGGTTGGCGACAATGCGTCAACCGAACCGGCAAAGCGCTTCTATAAGTATGCCCGTCCGTTCCGCTGGAGTTCGAGCGTAGTCCTGGCGCCGACGCTTGTGCCTGCCATCAGCGCGACCCCTGTCACTGATGGTGGATTTATCAGCGGCCACACCGCCGAAGCCCTGCGCAATGCCGTGGTCATGGCTTACCTGGTACCGGAGCGGTTCCAGGAAATGCTCAGCCGTGGCATGGAACTGGGTGAAAACCGCATTCTGGCCGGTATGCATTCTCCGCTCGACGTGATTGGCGGACGCATGCTCGGCATTGCTTCGGCCGCGGCGAACCTTTATGAGCCGGCCAACGCCACGCTGAAGGCCTCGGCCTACAACCAGGCCCATACTGCGTTGATGGCGGCCACCGGCACCACGCCGGCCACGTTCCGCACCTTTGCGCAGTCGGGTACCGTCAGCAATGACCGCTTTACGGACTACGCCGCGAACAAGGCCAACTTCCTTCGCCGCATGACGTTCGGCTTCGCCCAGATTGGTTCGGCTACGGCCGACCCGGTGGTGCCTAAGGGGGCCGAGGTCATGCTCGAGACGCGCTTCCCGTACCTGAGCGCCGACCAGCGCCGCGTAGTACTGAAGACCACCGAGATCGCATCGGGCTATCCGGTCATGGATGACGCGGAAGGCTGGGGCCGCCTGAACTTGTTCGCCGCTGGCGACGGCTATGGAGCGTTCAATGGCAACGTCGTAGTGTCGATGGATGCCAGCAAGGGCGGCTTCAATGCCAGCGACATCTGGCGCAACGATATCGCTGGCACAGGCAAGTTCACGCTCAGCGGCACCGGCAACCTGAAGCTGGGTGGCACGAACACGTATTCTGGTGGCACGCAGGTGGCCGGCGGCGCACTGGAAGCGGTCTCGGCCAAGGCCTTCGGCACCGGCGACGTCTACCTAGGGGCGGGCTCGGTCATCATCAATGCACCGCAAAGCGTCGCGATTGCCGGCAAGTACACGCAACTGGCCAACACGACGCTGGATTTGCGCGTTGGACCCAACGGCCAAGGCCGTATGACCGTGGCAGGCATGACGACAATTGCTGGCGGCACCTTGCACATCGGGTTCGCGAACGGCTACGCGCCCAAGGCCGGCGACACGATTGCGGTCATTACCGGCAGCAGCATCAAGGGCCAGTTCGCCACAGTTGCTGTGGACGGCTACAAGGCCACGCCGGTCTACTCGTCGAACGGCGTGCAAATCCGCATCGTAGGCTAAGCAGGACTGACGACTAGCTAATGCCCTCCCTTCTTCGGGAGGGCAAGGCCCCGCGTCTAGCCCAGCAAGTCGACCTCCGAGATCCCCGAGTACGCCGAGGAAGCGCGCAAGACGCGGTCGGGATGCAACGGCAAAGAAGCGTGGCGTGCCTACTTCATTGAGCGGCATCAATCTCGCGACGCGGGCGGCTCAGGACACGCGAGAAGATCATTGAAAGCCAACCGCGGGAGAGAATTAGCAATGTCCGCGTTCTTGAACGTGCTAGCTGCCTGACGCTAGCGAGGCGAGGATGCCAGACTGGCGTCTGCTCGATCGTGGCCGCTCCACGTCAGACGCCACGCCATATTTGGGGTTTTTTCCACCAGTCCATGGTCCTGCAGGAGCAGGAGATGATGGGCAATTCTGGAAGGATCGACATTGCCAATAGCTTTGCCAAGCTGAAGATCGGTCATCGATGCCTGCATCTCGGCCCGCAGCGCCAAGAGGATTCTATCCAACAAAGATTTGTCTCGCTGCATTTTCACCTCGGACCTTATTGGCTTACGCCGGGCATTGTTTCCTGCTTCGTGGATTTGAATGCTATGTGGGATCCAAAGTTATATTCTCGCCCGGACTTGGACGAAGATGGCCTATTCCAAAATGGCGTCAACAATGACCGCTGTTTCAGGGAACGCGGAAACGTCGCATTCCCTGAAAGCTTGTGACGATAATTGATGCATGCACTTCCTCGATGTTGCCGCGTTCTTCGCTGCCACAAGGCTAGAACGGACTAGAGCTCTATTGCCATGAGGACCAAGCATACGCGGATATGCCGGAATGTGTCCGAATTACTTTCGCTGCAATGTAGCAACATCATCGCGAGCCTTTGCCTCTCCATAGTCAAGCGCCGCATCAACGCTACGAAAGTAGTTGACACCGTCGATGAGATCGTAGGAATGTACGCTGTGAAGATCGCCTCTGACGGGCTTGCAATCCGTACAGGCAAGCGAGTAGCGCACGACGTAGCCAACCGTTCCGGCCAACTGAGCGAGACCGTGGTGTTGCTCCGCTTCGATCAACACTTCATATTCACCAATTGTGGCGCGTCGTTGCATATCTGACCTCCGCTCTCGACCTCCGCTCTTTCATCCGGTCCAAGAATCACGTCCACCGCGGCCCGTCCCCCCAACTCCGCCACCAGGTAAGCCCAACGCCTGGAGTACGGCCCACCAAAGACTTTGATTCGCTTGCCAATCGCCGCAACGCCTGGCGGACTCATGGGCCCCTCAACCTGGAACCAGACGTCGAACGTGTCCACGGATGCCAGATTGAGATCAACATGGATATCGAAGCCACGGTACTCCGTCACGCGATCCATAGCCATCTTCAACCTTCCATTAAGTGTGGCGCCGGCGGCGGCAAGCGCGCCAACGAAAATTCCAGTGACCGCAACCTCTTCACGGTGCGCCGTCAGACTGACGTCCATCGTCGGCAATCTGTCGACGGGCTGATTGTGGCGTTGGACACCACGGCCCCGCGACGAGTGCAGGGCGCCGGCCAAATCGCCGGATTGCGCTTGTGCCAGTCGCGCCGAGGCAGTGTCTCTCAGACTGAAATATGGCGACGTCCGCGTGGACCATTTTTCAGCACTGCCGTCGCTAGGCCAGCCGAGCCGTCATGGGCACCGAGCTTCCATTGCCAGCAGGTAATCATTTCCACCACTATCGCATTGCTCAGAATTTTTACGGCATCCTCATCACGATGAGAGCACGGCTCCGCCCGCCTAAAGCGTGGAAGCGCAGCAACGATTGCAGAGACCAGCTTTGCGATTGGTCTTGCGGACAAGAGTCCTCCACGCCAGACATCGACTCCATCGATCCTGGAGAAAGACTGGCTTGCTTTACTGCTAGGGGACTGAGCGAACGGCGGTCGCCGCGTGGCATCTTGCATGAAATTTCCCGGGATCCCCATGAGTGACTTCAGGAGTCACCAGTCCTAAGACGTCATCGAGGGGGAAGGCCCGGAAACGAAGATAGGCGAACCAGAAGCACTTGGCTTCTGAAACACTTCACCTAGCAGTATAGGGGTGCGATGCACCCCGTCCTAACCCGCTTACAAATTGTGTCCTGCTCAGGCTACGTGCGAACAAGGGCCCTCTGGGCATCCATTATGAAACGTTGGTAGACATCGATCACCGTCTGGACGACGGCATGTCGCTAACCGTGGTACCCGTCGCCAAACTCCCCTTCGAGGTACTTTCGTACCTGGCGCCGAGCCAGTATTGCGAATCCGACCGCATGATGAAGTTCGCGATGTGCGAGTTTGGCCGCATGCGCCCGGGTCATTCGCGCGTTCATGCGATTCGAGAGTGGGTACGCAACCATGTGCGCTTTCTTTCGCGACCCACCAATGAGCGGACCTGGGCGATCGATACGATTGTCGAACGCACCGGCGAATGCCGGGACTTTTCCCACCTGATGATCGCAATCTGCCGGGCACTGAGTATTCCGGCCCGTATGTCCAGCAGCGTGGACTATGGCGCCGATCCTGCGCTGGGCGCGCCGGACTTTCACGCGGTGGTCGAGGTGTTCCTTTCAGGTGGGTGGTACCTCCTCGATCCTTCGGGGGTGTCCATTCCCACTGGCCTGCTGCGCATTGGCACCGGACGGGATGCTTCCGACATTCCGTTTGCCGCCATATTCGGCAAGGTTGAATCGAAGCGGCCCTTTGTCGCGATCCAACCTATATCTGACCCGGCTGACGGGATCGACCTGCCGCTCGCAACGACAAGCGCCATCTCCACCTGGTGACCGGCATTAGCGCGCTTCGCCTTTCATCCCCTCAACTTCCATGGTGGCATTCCAATCCTCGTAAGACGCAAGCAGAGGTTCGCCGACCGTCGTCGCCCTCCGTCGGACTCGACGGCTGTAGAGGCTCCCGGAGCAATCGCGAAGCCCAGTTGGCCGATACAACTTTCCGACGTTACACCGCAAGAACGAGGGCGCCTGAGCGCGCCGTCTCACGGGATTTTTGGCTGTTCGACCAGTACCCCAGTAGATTCGCCACATCACATCGGCGCGAGCCTGCTTGTCCGACAAAACATCCATTCATGAAACTACAAGGCGAATTTCAATCCGTATTGAGCTACTGTGGTAGAGGGCTAATGCTACGCAGGTGCTTGCCACTCGTTGATCGTCCTCGCTTCGTCGAACCTGGCCTGGCCTTGGTGATCTTGCTTGTGCAGATCGCTGTCAGATCAGGGGGAAGTCATGAGAATTGCACAGATTGCTCCGCTGGCGGAGCGGTGCCCACCCAGTCTATACGGTGGCACTGAGCGCATCGTTTCCTATTTAACGGAAGAACTGGTGCGCCAGGGTCACAATGTGACGTTGTTCGCTAGCGGCGACTCAGTGACTACAGCCAGGCTGATTCCGAGTTGCGAAGTCGCTTTGCGTCTCGGGGCGCAGATGCGCGACCCGTTGCCCTATTACATGATGATGCTCGACGACGTACTGGTACGGGCGTGCGAGTTCGATGTGCTGCATTTTCATATTGACATGTTGCACTATCCGTCGTTGCGGCATTTGCAACCCCGTGTTATCACGACATTGCATGGACGACTGGACCTCGCGGATCTTCTTCCGTTCTACACGCGCTTCCCGCAATTTCCCCTTGTGTCTGTCTCGACCGCTCAGCGAGCCCCCATGCCTGCCGTCAATTGGGCCGGCACGGTCCTGCACGGTTTGCCTGCGGGGTTGCTGGCCTACCGCGCGAAGCCTGTCGGCGGTTATCTCGCATTCCTCGGGCGCATTTCGCCGGAGAAGCGCCCGGATCATGCCATCAACATTGCCGTACGGGCAGGACTTCCACTTAAGCTTGCCGCCAAGATTGATGAGGTCGACCGGGCCTACTGGGAGGGTATTGTGCAGCCACTGCTGGCACAAAGTCCCGGGTGCGAGTACATCGGCGAGATCGGCGAGCATGAGAAATCCGAGTTCCTGGGCAACGCTACGGCCCTCCTGTTCCCCATAGCGTGGCCGGAGCCCTTCGGCCTGGTCATGATCGAGGCCATGGCCTGCGGCACCCCGGTAGTCGCATTCCGGTGCGGATCGGTATGCGAGGTCATTGACCCCGGCGTGAGCGGCTACGTCGTCGAGACCGTCGATGACGCCGTCGCCGCCGTGCAGCGGATTACCGAGTTGCCACGTGCGGGCGTACGCGCCGCATTCGATGCGCGCTTCACCGTGGAACGCATGGCGCGCGACTACGTGCGGATCTACCAGAATCTGGCTCACCGCCACACGCGCGCCGTCCCACGCGACGAGCCCGACGAGCTCGAGTTAGCCTAACCGAGGATGCCATGCCACTCGATCCGTATCCAAGCGGAGATGCGATGCTGGTCGCAGGCTCACTTCATGTCGCCCAGTTCTATATTCCTACCAACGCCTCCCTGCAGGAGCGTCGGCCGCGCACACTCAAGCATGGCGACACCTTCGGTTTGTTCGATCACAATGGCGATGCTATTGGCGCGGCCGGAAGCCCGGAGGGGCTTTACCACCTCGACACCCGCCATCTCTCGTTTCTGCAGTTGAGCATCGATGGCGCTCGTCCAATGCTGTTGTCTTCCACACTGAGCGACGACAATTCTGCATTGACGTGCGATCTGACCAATCCGGATCTGTCCGACCACGACGGCAATTTGCGGATGGAACGCGATCTGATCCACATACGACGCACCAGATTCTTGTGGAATGGTACGTGCTACGAACGACTGGTAGTACACAGCTTCGACGAATCTCCCCGGCGACTGCGCATCGACATTAGTTTTGCGGCCGACTTCGCCGACCTATTCGAGGTGCGCGGTGCCACGCGCGCGCGCCGTGGCACCTTGGAGAATACCATCGTGTCATCAGATGCCGTTGCCTTGAGCTATATGGGCCTGGACAACGTCCTGCGGACCACGCAACTGAGCTTTCATCCGACACCGGACAACCTGACAGAAAACTGCGCGAGCTTCGAGTTGACGCTCGACCCCATGTCGTTGCAGCGGTTGACTGTCGAGATTCGTTGCATTTCGCTGCCCGAAGCCTCCGCCGGGCGCACGACATTCCTTTCCGCGCTGCGGCGATCTAGGCGGGAGTTGCAGCACATGGCGCGCCGCGAAGCGTCCATCGCGACGTCCAA
This sequence comes from Cupriavidus pauculus, assembly GCF_022179805.1. GTDB lineage: Bacteria > Pseudomonadota > Gammaproteobacteria > Burkholderiales > Burkholderiaceae > Cupriavidus > Cupriavidus pauculus_E. The sequence goes on from NZ_BPUO01000019.1 coordinate 15,011, forward strand.
CGAATCGTTCAATGAGCTGGTGCGTCGCAGCGTGTCCGATCTGCGCATGCTGCTGACTAACACGCCGCATGGCCCCTACCCTTATGCCGGCATCCCGTGGTTCAGCACCGCCTTCGGGCGCGACGCGATCATCACCGCGTTGCAGACTCTATGGCTCGATCCACAGATTGCCCGCGGTGTGCTGCAATACCTCGCGGCATGGCAGGCGACCTCGATCGATGCCAGCTCGGATGCCGAGCCAGGCAAGATCCTTCACGAGACACGGCATGGCGAGATGGCCCGGCTCGGAGAGGTTCCCTTCGGGCTCTACTACGGCAGCGTCGACGCAACGCCGTTATATGTGGTCCTCGCTGGCGCTTATCTCCAGCGTACCGGCGACATCGAGACGATTCGTGCGCTATGGCCGAAAATTCGCGCCGCACTTGACTGGATCCACACGTATGGCGACCGGGATGGTGATCTGTTCGTCGAGTACGGCAGGCAATCGCCGGAGGGTCTGATCAATCAGGGTTGGAAGGATAGTCGCGATTCCGTCTTTCACGCCGATGGCCGTCTCGCGCCAGGCCCCATCGCGCTGGTCGAGGTCCAAGCCTATACGTATGGCGCATGGCAGGCCGGTGCTGCGATCTGCGCGGCATTCGGCGACACAGCCGGCGCCGCGGCGTATGCCGCCAGGGCAGAAGCGCTGCGCGACGCATTTGACGCGCGATTCTACGATGAGGGGCTGGGTACATATGCCATGGCGCTCGATGGCGACAAAGAACTCTGCAGGGTGCGGAGCTCCAACGCCGGCCATACACTTTTCACCGGCATCGCAAGACCGGAACGTGCAGAGTCAGTGGTTGCGAAGCTGATGGACAGCACCGCGTTCTGCGGATGGGGCGTCCGCACTGTCTCGTCCGACGCCGCGCGCTTCAATCCCATGAGCTACCACAATGGCTCCGTCTGGCCTCACGACAACGCGCTGATCGCGGCAGGTATGGCTCGTTATGGCCATCATGCCGAGGCCATCCGAATCTTCGAAGGGCTGTTCTCGGCATCGAACTACATCGATCAACGCCGGCTTCCAGAGTTGTTCTGCGGATTTCCGCGGCAGCGTAGTCAGGGGCCAACGTTCTACCCAGTCGCCTGCTCACCTCAGGCATGGGCTGCCGCAGCGCCGCTACTGCTTCTCCAAGCCTGCCTCGGTCTGGATTTCGATCCGACAGAGCCCGCCATCACATTCGATACACCAACGCTGCCATCATTCCTTGACGAGGTGTTGCTGAGCGACTTGACGGCAGGCGACGGTAGCGTGGACGTAGCAGTCCGACGGTTGGGCAAGCGAGTGGTCGTCGACGTTGTCGAGCGGCGGGGTTCCGCCCGGATACTGACCAGAGCTTAGCCAAGACGTCGCTTTCGGCCCGGCGCGACACATCACGCGCCATGCGCACTGCTGCAGGGGGGCACAAGCGCTTTCGGATTTTCTTTCCGTTGATCGCAATTCCGAATTGGCACGGAAGTCCCGGTAAGTTCAGCGTGCTTGTAGAGCAGGCGGCCTTTCACTATGGCAAGTTCGCTGTCGACGTTATTCAGGGACTGGCTTAGCCCAAGATCGTAAAGATGCGCCATCGCACGCAAGGGGGTTACATGTCGCAAATGCCGGAAAACAAGTTATCGTCAACGACAGCGAACAAATCAACGACGACCGGGCAGCAGCGATTGCTGATGGACCTTGATATATATTGAGCGCACTACGATCGGAGGGGCCAGGCCATTTAGCGCTTGTACGCCGCCCGTCTCACAGGCCGACGATGGACCCGCCCGTGATCCGCCCTTCGATGATGTCTTCCCCGTGCTGAACGGCAGCGCGCTTGGCCGACCCGATGTCTGCCCACTGCGCATCCGGTACCTGGAACACGCGCCCGCTCTGCGCCGACGGCTCTATCCCCTCGCGACAAATCACGACCGAGGCGCTGTAGCTGCGGTCCGGACGTCGCTCATGCCATTCGCGCGGCGGATCGTACTTGTAGACGAGCGGGTACAGGTCAAAACCGTTGCTGTTTGCTGCTGGATAAGTGTCCATGAAACGCTCCCGTTGGGTAGGATACCCACTCTACGCTGATTCTCCGTCGGCGCCGGCTTTTATTTGCGCATGCAGGTCCCGCGCAAATAAACACGCGTGGTATAGGACAACGGCTGACATCCCTGCCTTTCTTTCGGGCGCAGGCTGAAGTTGCCTCGCCACCTACCGGCGGCGCCGGCCAGCCGCCGCTTCGGCCAAAATTTCCGGAGAGGCAAGTGAACGACGCAACCAATACGACCATGCAAACCTATCGCGGTCTCGTGATGCGCGTGCGCGTTTTTATCGAGGGCACTGAGGCGACGCCATCGGCCGGCCCTTGGGGCTATGAAGTCAGTATCCACGCCGGGTCAGGCGACACACGTCTCTCGGGACTACTGCACCATGTCAGTCCCTACGGTTCGCGTGAGGCGGCCGAACGCGCCGGGGTACAACGGGGTCAATTAACCATCGACCTATTGCGCGGTCCACTCGCCTGAGGTCCACTCGACCTGAGCCAGCAGCCTCCCTGGCGCCGCCCATGCGGACCACATCGGCGTGAACGTGCCCTCAGAGGCATCGCTCATGCAGCGATGGGTGGTCGCGTGCGCCCTGCATGCTTCAACTGGGCGTAGGCTCTGAAATCGTTGTAGGCCATATCCCGGCTCGACCACGGACGCGGTGAACAGGTGACGGGCGTAGCGCACGTACCATTTTCGTGTCGCGTTGTCAGATACTACTGATAGGCGCATTCCTGGCCCCGTCGGCTGCAGTGCAAGCTTCCAGGGGAGTGCTGTGGTACTCCGACAGTCATAGCGCCTTTGGCACCAATGGCGCTTTCAATCGCCAGATTGCCACGGTACAGGCCATCGGCTGACTCCGCTGCGGCGGTCAGAAGGACACGCCCACGCTCGTCCGTCGCCAGGTAGTGCGAGCAGTCACGCCGGGCGGCCACGTGATCGTCGCAACCTTTGCTTCTGACGAACCCGCTCAGTGCAGCGGTCTTCCCGTAGTCTAGTACGATGCGGATTCCCTACACGGTGCATTCGGTCCGGCATTCGAGCTGGTCGAACACGACGAAGAAACCCACGTCACGCCGGCAGGGCGCGTCCAGCATTTCATCTATGGTCACTGCGTTAGAACGCATTGAACTGAGTCTGTGCGCCCCGTCGGGAAGCCACGAGTGAATTCGATAAATGTGTGCTTACGTTCGGTCGAGCGCATAAGCGCTAGCGCGCTAAAGCGGATGTGCTTCCTGAATGTCGCTTGCTGGCAGTAAAAGCGGCCCGCCGTCACACTCCGTCCACTGTCCCTTGTGGGTCGACTAGCGCTCTTCAAGCGACCGAATGGAGGGCCGACTGTTTCAACCAAATGTGCAGCATGCGACGCGCACGGGTCATCAGGTCAAATTTATAATGACCGGCCTTAAAAGATAAGCGTCGAGAGTCCCGGTGGCAGATGATCCAGAGCAGTCCGCATCCGAAAGTGATGAGTCGATATGGGACTCGTCGCATATGCGTGCGGACTACAAGCAGACCATCATCAGCCGCGCTCTTACGTATTCACCTATTGGCATTTCGCGCGTTCGCAGCGATCGCCGGAACAGTGGATTGACTGATCCCTATGAACGGCAGCCAGCATATCTCGTCGTTCTTCAGTTGCGACCCTTTGGCGAACAGAATCTTTGGGTGGCAGGACGGCCCACTTCGCATGCCCCCTTCGGCGCCGGGTATCTCGCGGTCTATGATCTCGAGCGCGCGTGGCAGTCGGATCTGATCGGTGAATACGACTGCATGCAGTATTTCATTTCTCAGGCGGCGCTTGATGAAACGGCGGCCGATCTCGGCGTCAGGCCAATCCCTCGCCTGTATTGCCCGCCTCATCTGACCGTCGCAGATCCGGTTGTTCACCATATGAGTCAAGCGCTGTTGCCAGCGTTGGAGAATCCGGAGCGGGCGTCGCCCCTTTTTGTCGATCACATGGCCTTGGCGCTGCGTGCTCACCTCGTCCAGGCCTATGGCGGCGTACGGGTTCCCACGCGGCGCATTCAGACGCCGCTCGCTCCCTGGCAGGAGGCCCGCGCGAAAGAACTCATTGTGGCGCATCTGGATGGCGAGATCTCCCTGGAGGCCCTTGCCGAGGCATGCAGACTGTCCCGGGCTCATTTCGCCAAAGCGTTCCGCGCCACCGTTGGCATGCCACCGCACCGCTGGATGGTGCTTCAGCGCATTGAGCGGGCAAAGCAGTACCTGCTCAAGAGCGACATGGCGCTTGGCGCGATCGCCCACGCCTGTGGATTTGCGGACCAAAGCCATTTCACCCGGGCGTTCGCCCAGACGGTCGGTCACAGTCCCGGCCGCTGGAAGAAGGCACACCGAAGATAGGCGGCGCTGCCACACGATTGTACAAAAAGCGGACTTTTATCCTATCCATGACGTGGCGGAGGTCGATACGCTCCCACATCGCAACGATTTGGACAAGCAAATGACGGACACCGCAATCGACACCGGCTGCTGCGCCGATTCACCGGCCGCGGAGACAGACACAGCTAACCGCGACGCTGTCAGGCTAGTTCGTGAGATCGCACATGCGATGGAATGTCGAATCCTGTCGCATGCGAGCACCGGCACTTCCCCTCCACAAGTGAACACCGCGCCGACCCCGAATCCGTGGGTAGATCAACTCGTGCATCTTGCTCGCGTAGCGGCCCTTGGCACGCTGGCCGCCTCCATCGCACACGAACTCCGACAGCCCCTGACGAGCATCCGTGTCGAGACCTATGCGATGCAGCGTTGGGTGAACCGTCCCGAGCCGAACGTGGCGGAGGTCACAGAGGGGATTCAACGCATTCAGGAAAGCTCTGAGCGAGCGGAACAAGTGATCCGGAGCCTGCGGGCCCTGATGCGTCGCGAACCGCCTTCCTATCACGCCATCTCACTTGATCAGGCTATCCTAGACGTCCTGCCTTTGGTTGAAGTTCGTCTTCACGAGACCGATGTCATCCTGCGGCTCCATCTCGACGCTGGAGTGCCGCCCGTCTACGGCGATCGCGTTCAGATCCAACAGATCGTCCTGAATCTCCTGCTCAATGCGATCGACGCGTTGGGATCGAGGTCTCATGGCGCCGGTGCAAGGATAGACCTTCATGTGAGGGTGAATCACCGGGGCCTGGCTTGCATCGAGGTGGTCGACAACGGCGACGGTATCGCCCCTGACAAGCTCCGGCAGATCTTTGACCTCTTTGTGAGTACGAAGCAGGACGGGATGGGAATCGGCCTGGCCATTTGTCGGATGATTGCCGAAGCCCACGGCGGCTCCATTCGTGCGGAATCCGGAGAAGGCAAGACAACCTTCGCGGTCACCTTGCCGATCGCCAGCGAGCAGTAGCGCCGCGCGCGTATGGATTGGCACGATATGGTCATGGCGATTTCGCAAAACGACTAGTTCCCTGCTTCGCAAGATCTATTCTGGATCCAGAACAGCCATCCCATGATTCCGGCTCCGATGGGCGAGATGGGTTGGCTACAGCCCGCCGCAGCCGGCTTCTCCGGCTGCCTAATCATCGGGCTCTTCCCGGCCATGAGCTGACATCCACTGCTGGCAAACACCGTCGAACAGTTCAGCCACCTAGCGCCCGCATTGCCGAAACTATTCATATCTATCGCAAGAAACTTTTACTTCTGACCCTTCGCCAACCTGTGCAGTATTGGAGGCTCTGCTGGGCAGATGATCTGCGGTTGCATGTTTGACGTCATCACTCCCGGCCCCCCCTGCTAGATGAGGCTGATGATGGCGAACTCCGATAAAGTTGATAGCACGCGCAGGCTACTCACAGTACTTGGCGGGACGGCACCGCTGGCCTTGGCATCGTTGGCGACAGTGGCGCCGACCGCGGGCGCGGCGGAATCCAAGGACGGTGCCCAGGCGAACCCCGGCTCGGCGGGAACACCAGCCGCAAAGGTGATGCAGCCGCCTGCCGGCTTGCCAATGCACACCGGCTATGCGCAAGTCATCGCACGCATGGCCTACGTGTGGGGCTGGCCGATGGTCAACATGCTTAACCGCTTCGCGCGCATCACACAGGCACCGCATCCAGGTTTGCTGAACGGCGTTTTGCCGGCTGCGCCACGTGGGCAGATGGGCATGCTGCATGACTACATTGATCCAGCGGAAACCTTCGTCACTTGTCCGAACCAGGACGTCGTCTACGGTCTGGGATTTTTCCACCTCGACGAAGAGCCGGTCGTGGCTCAGGTTCCCAATTTTGGCGACCGATTCTGGGTCTATGCCCTGTATGACGCGCGCACCAACCAGTTCGGCCAGGTCGGCAAGCCTTACAAGACCAAGCCCGGCTTCTACTTGCTGGCGGGGCCGAATTGGAAAGGCAGAACGCCCGCCGGCATCAACTCGGTGATCCGCTGTCCGACGTCACTGGCCAATGCCATTCCGCGCGTCTTCATGAACGATACGGCAGAGGATCGCAAAGCAATCCAGCCGGTCATCAACCAGATCGTCTTCTATCCGCTGAAGCAGTTCGACGGCCGTATGAAGACCATCGACTGGGCGAAGGCGCCCGAGATTCCCGGCCCCAAATCCGATGCCGGCGCCAGCGATGGCGAGACCAAGTGGGTCATCCCGGAAAAGTTTTTCGACCAATTCGGAGAGGTGCTGGACACCGTGCCGCCCCTACCGGGCGAGGAAGCTTTGTACGCGCAGTTCCGCTCACTAATGGAGGTCGCCAGCCGCGATGCGGATATCAAGAAGCTGCTCGTATCCACCGCCGTCGAGACAGAACACGATGCCATCGGTCCATTCTTCGAGTGGCGTCGAAATGGCCTGCCAGCGGGTAATGGCTGGAACCGCTCGACCAACAACGCGCAGACCGGATTTGACTACTTCGACCGTACTGGCACGGCCAAGTCGAACATGTTCGACAACCGGCCCACCGAGACTCAGTATTTCTATACCGACTTCGACGCGTCCGGCGTCGCGCTGACTGGCGCCAGCAACTACGAGATCGTCTTCCCGGCTGGGCAGGAACCACCGGTCAACGGCTTCTGGTCGCTGACGCTATACAACGAGAAGCATCTATTCCATCCGAACAACCTCAAGCGCTATTCGCTCGGCACCAAGAACGCCGCGCTAAAGCGCAATGCCGATGGGTCGCTGACACTGCATGCCGGCGCAAAATCCCCCGGCGCCGAACGCGAATCAAACTGGCTGCCGGCACCGAACGGCGCCTTCTCGCTCTATATCCGGGCCTATTGGGGCAAGCAGCCAATCCTCGATGGGTCGTGGAAGCCACCGGTGATCCGCAAGGTGGCCTGAGGTTCGGCAAGCGCCGGAAGACTGAGAATCCAATGCAAATATCCAGGGGATGAAATGAAAGCACCACGCTCGATTCCGATCGCAATGGGCGCGCTTGCGTTGTGCCTTTCCGGCGCCACGATTGCACAGGGCTCTCGCTACGACGCCCTCGCCAACGCGCCGTTCGTGAAGGACTATCCCACGCCAGAAACCTCGCGCATGCTGCAGGACGAATTGCTTTTCCAGCGTGCGACGCAAGCCTATCTGTGGGCGCTGCCCGCCATCAATATGTGGGCGATGAAGGAAGGCTCGGAGAAGGTCTTTGGGGCGGGCTACAACGTGCTGCCGGTGTGGAAGGAGCGGATCAAGGCTTCTACACTGGTGACAACGCCGAACTCCGACGTGGTCTATGCGATGGGCTATCTGGACCTCAAAAAGGATGGCCCGCTGGTCGTTGAGGCACCCGAGGGCGTGCAGGGCATCATCGACGACTTCTTCCAGCGTCCGCTCGTGGGCCCGACCACCGACGGGCGCACCTGGACCGGCGATGTTGGCCTAGCAGGCCCGGACAAGGGAAAGGGCGGGACGTACGTGCTGCTTCCGCCCGACTATAAGGGCGAGCCGCCAAAGGGATCGCTGCCCAAGGGCGCCTTCGTCTATCGGTCCCGGACATACAACGTATTCCTCTTCTGGCGCACGTTCTTTACCGATCCGAAGGATCTCTCGAAGCCGAATGCGCAGATCGCGGCCACGCGCATTTATCCATTGGGCCAGAAGGCCTCAGCCCGACCGATGCAATTCCCCGATGCCAACAGCAAACCAGCCAATCTGCTGTTTCCGCGCGATGCAAGCTACTTCGACATGATGTCCCGCTTTATCGACAGCGAGTACGTGGACCCATCGGATCTGGATATGCGGGGGTTCCTGCATACGATCGGCATAGAGAAGGGGAAGCCTTTCTCGCCGACCCCGGAAATGCGCAACCTGCTGGAGCGGGCCGCGCAGACCGGCTTCAAGATCAGCAAGGTCGTGATCGCCGACATGGTCGCCAAGGAGCCCGGTGGCAAGTACTACCCCGACCGGCAATGGGTCAACGTGTTTGCCGGCGAGGATACCTCGTTCCAGTCGGCGCGCACTTATACCAACTTCGAGCAGCGTTCAGGGTATTTCACCAGCGCGTACTCGGCCAGTCCGGGCATGGTGAAGAACATCGTGAATGCAGGCGCGAAATACCCGGTCACGTCACGTGACAAGGACGGCAACTTTCTCGACGGCGGCCAATCTTACGCCCTGCACCTGCCCCCAAACATTCCGGCAAAGAACTTCTGGTCGGCCACGGTCTACGATGGCACCACCGCGTCGGGGCTCGACAATGGCCAGTCGCACCCGTCGCTCAACCAGATGGACAAGCCGGTGCGGAACCCCGACGGCTCGACCGATCTCTATTTCGGGCCCACCGCGCCGGCCGGCAAGGAGAAAAACTGGCTGCGGACCCTCCCCGGAAAGGGCTACTTCGTCATCCTTCGGTTGTACTCACCGGAGCAGGCGTTCTTCGACCAAACGTGGAAGCCCGGCGATATCGAGAAAGTCAAATGATCACGCCATGACCGTCGGAAAAGCACACGACAACAGCCAGTCAGTTAGCGTTTCCATCTGACCGAGACGGGTCGGCTGCGGAAGCCGGCGTGCCAGATGTTCAAATTGGACACCTGCACAACCTAGTGGCCGCGTCGTCTACACTGGTCGCCGTCCCAGTGCGATGGGACCGCGCCACCGTTTGCACGGGGATAAGCCGGGCTGGCAGGTGCCAGGCTTTTTCTTGCTATGGTTGACTGAAATCCCGTGGCCTAGCTGTCTTCGGGATACACGTGCGGAATCGTGGGAATGTCTATCGCGCAGTAGCCCTGTGCAGCGATGTCAGCAAGCACACCTACTGCGCTCAGTCCCAGCATTGGTGTTGATTCGGTTAGTACGCCGTGGTCTTCGCGCTCGACGGCTCCGAATCACTGCAGCACAGCAGCGGGCAGGTCTTCGAGTCTACGTTCTCGCGTAACGAAAATCGCCTTGGCGCCGCTGCGATAGAGCGTGATTTGCACGGATGGTCCATACCGCTTGTGGGCAGCGGCCATCCTAGCACGCTAGCGCCTATCCGAAAAAGAAAAGCCCCAGCGGGCCGGGAGGTTCGCTGGGGCGCAAAAGTTTCGGCCGATGTCGCGGAACATGACCGGACGCTGATTGCAGCGCGCCTGCCTTCCACCCGCAATACCCCATCTGCGGTATCTGTTGATGGCACTACCCTGCAATAGCGCGAGCGCGACCCTGCCGGCGAACGCCTAGCACCGCGCCTCATGCAAGGCTTGGGTGCCGCTGATTCCGCCGATGACGCCGCGATCACTCGCGTTTGCGCCTTTGCTGCCTAACGTACTGCGCGATCGGCAGAGATGCCCGAAGTTCGACGCACATTCCTGCGGCGCCGTAAGTCCGATACGTCTCATTTCTATCGCGCCCCTTTCCATCAAAACTCCTGAGATCGCGGCGGTGCCTAGCCAGCCGGCGCAGTCAGGCTAGAAACCCTCAGTTGACTGCTTCTGCGTTAGGGTCCGCCGTTCAGAAACGGGATCATGAATGGCTCCGACGGGTCGTCTTCCGCGACCTGTGGCCAGGGTGGTCGGCGCCTCCGGCCACAGGCCGACAACGCAAACATTCCTTATCAAGGACTATTGTCGAGGCAATAGCACTCATTGACCGTGCGGTGACAGCCTCCGCAAAAGGCAGCAATCCGCCATCAACGATCGAGGGGTTGAGACAGGGATGGCAAGCAATATCAACTCTGAGGAAACGACGCGGATGACATCGCCGAGCAGTAGGTCGTCTAGATAATTTTTCTACTGCCGGTGCAATTGCCCCAACCTACCGATAACGTCCAGGGAGAGACAGCTTCCGCGCAGGCTCTTCGAACGCAGCTACGGCCAGCCAGGAACTTCGTCGGTTCCATACCCCGCGCTCGCACCGCCCTGCGTGCGAGACATCCCAAGGTCATAACTCTCTGCTCGTATGGCGGCCAGTGCGTTAGGTCCCCTCGTCCGGTACGTTGTACAGATCGCGCAGCCGATTCGTAAACGGGCGGATCGCCTCCAGGCATGCAGTGCTGTTGCCACCTTCCATGGTCGACAGACTCCAGTTGCAACCACCTGCGTCCGCGGAATGCCATAACACGTCGCCAAAGCAGGCGCCTTCGCATTCCAAAAACTTTGCCTGTTCTGCACGAAGCATGGCGCGCAATTCAGCCTTGTGCTTGATCTGTCTCGACATGATATTTCCCTTCTCCTCGATCAGAGCCTATCGTATGGCCGGCGGGGACTACCTCGTCTTGACGAAGGTAGATATTCCGTCGATCGCGTTCCGCGCCGATGACAAGGCCAGCGCTATAGCAGCATGCCGCCCGCTGGCGAAATGCTGGACCATGGAAGGAAGCAGTCTGCGGGAACCCATGCTTGCACTGACTGGCGTAATGGTCACGGTCGCTAGAAAGCTGGGCTGAACCAAGTCCCCGGCGGGGACTGCATCGGGAGCACGACCCACCTTCGCCGATATCCTGAATCCTTTGTAAATTGCGTTGTTCGGATACATGTCTGTTCCTTTCATGACCAAGCACACTCAGATATGCCGGGATGTGTCTGATTTGCTTCTTGCGACAAGATAGGGGCGTCATCGCGAACATTTGGCTTTCCGTAGATAAGCGCGGCGTCGACAGTAGTCGCTGCTGTCCATGAGATCACAGGAATGCACGTTAAAAAGATCGTCTCGGTGAGCCTGCTTTACGGGCGAAGCGATCGAGTACCGTACTACATAGCTGAACTCCACGGTCAATCGAGGGGAACCCAAGTTTTGCGCAGTTCGATCAATACTTCTTACTCACCAATGACAGTCCGACTTTCACTATGATCTCCCCTCCATGCATGCCTCTGGTCATTCATCCGGCCCAAGAATAAGGTCCACGGCAGCGCGCGCCGCCAGTTCCGCCACGAGGTAAGCCCAACGTCTAGAGTACGGCCCGCCAAAGACTTTGATTCTCTTGCCAATTGCTGCAACACACGGCGGCCTCATTGGCCCCTCAACTTGGAACCAGACGTCGAACATGTCCTTGGACACCAGACTGAGATCGACATGGATATCGAACCCCCGGTACTCCGTGACGCGATCCATCACAGAACTCCACTGCAAACGGCGGCAAAAATAGAAGCCATTTTCTAGCCGGAAGATGCGGCTCTCCAGACCGGCCTTCGACTCTATCGGTCCTCGGGAAGTATTGGCTTGTTTCAGCGCGGGATTGATTAAACGAAAATCATCGCGAGGCCTCGAATTTTCAGGAATTCCCGCGAGTGACTTCAGGGGTCATCTGCACGTCGCAACTTCCAATGCGCTTTGCTATCAGTATAGGGAGACGATACGTATTGTCCTACTCACCTTACAAATTGCCGCTGCCCCACAGATTTACAATGCTGGTAACGCGGCACGCGACGGGGCACACCGAATTCAATAGATAGACTCCTTTTCATCGCTCCCGCCTCCACATCGACATGAGGTGCGAAATGCCTCATCCACCGGGGGTCAGGAATCGGCGCAAATCAAACATTCATCCCTCCGTTGCCTTGACGGCATTCCAACTGTCGTATGCCGCAATCGACTTCCAAGGTGTCGTCGACTATCGCTGCTGTGCATGCTGGCGCAGCCCCTGCCCCAGAACGACATCGTCCCCGCCATCGCTCTCGCTCTCGCTCTCGCTCTCGGCCTTCGCAGCCAGCACGATGCGTTCGATAAGCACGCGTAGCTCGCGGGTATCCCCTTGGCTTGCCAAGCCTCGTATTTCTGCACTGGTAGTGCGGACTTTGGTCAGCACGTGCTCGGAGGAACTTCCGAGAAGTCTATACGTCATGCATGGCGTCACCCATAGCGGCGAATGTGAGACGCATCTGAACTAACTTGTAAGTGACCTGTGACGCAAAGCAACGGCCACCTACAATTCGAGGAGATGCAGCCATTGTGACTCTGATTGCCGACATAGCGAGGCGCCAAGGTTCAAAGCCTTTCTCTCCGCCGGGTTCCAGACCAATGCGATGCACGACTCATACGGCTCCCTGGAGCCGTGGAGTTTGAACGCATACGCTGGCCGTAAATTCTCTGCCCAGGCCAGCACCCGTTCCCGTTCGTATTCGACAACCCGTGAGACGGTGGGACCCGATAGTACGACCGAATCACGCGACCTCGTCACTGAAGCTGCGCGCCAACAATGAAGGATTTGCGATGCCCAGCCGCGCGATTGCTTTCAACTATCAACGCGTAACACGTGTGTCACTGATGCGATCCCGCGCAAGCTGCATGTCGATGAAGAAGCACGCAGGAACTCGATTCGCCCTCATCCGTCTTGCGGCAACGCACCTTCACAGTGCTGTGACTACGCTCTTCGACTCGCATAGCAGTGTCAATGCGGAGTGGCCTGAGCTTCAATCGCCGTCCGTTCCAATGGTCAATCAATTTCGCCGCTCAAAGGGAAAGCGGCGTGCCGGATTTCCGCGCCTTCAAAGGTTGCTCGCGTGATAACAAGCGTAGCTAGTCCTTCTACGGACTAACAATTCATTCGATCCCACGCAGTGCAAAAAGAGAGCCGTTCACCTGACCGTTGTTTGTACTCAGGACATGGAAATAAAAAACCCCGTCACTGCTGGCGGGGTTTTTTTATAAATCTAGGAAACTCGATTAGACCGGCTCGATTTTCGTCGCAGCGGGACCCTTCTGACCCCTGCCCGCCACGAAACGAACCTTCTGTCCTTCCTGGAGGCTCTTGAAACCGCCACCCTGAATTTCCGAAAAATGTGCGAAGAGATCTTCGCCCCCAGCATCAGGGGAAATAAAGCCGAAGCCTTTCGAATCGTTGAACCACTTTACAGTACCGGTTTCCATGAGAGGACTCCTTAGAGATTCTCGCCGGCGAAGAATGCAGACGAGGCACGACGATCAAGGAAGATACATGGAGAGAAAGTGGCCCGAAAGGGGTGTAACTGACGCTGCGAGACTAGCTTGAAGATCCTGCGAGGTCGGTTATACAGGTGCAGTCGTACGCGGTCAATCAAAAACTCTAGCCGCATCTGTCGTTCCTGCTGCCATTGAGGACGGGATGCCTCTGCAAAAATCCGCTACGTGCTGAAGAACGAAGGTGCTTTTCGGCGGGTGGTTGCGGACACGGTTCCATAGAAGTGCGGCACCGTCCGGTCGCGCTCGTTCGCTCCAAAATCGGTGGACGCTGTACGGTAAAGCTTGCTTTGCCGCTGCGACTAGTGTGCATTGCAGCCGTTGGTGCCCGGTAAGATGCGCAACTGCTCCAGTGAGACGCTAGCCATGATCATGTAGTCGGGAAAAGCTCGACACGCCCTCACGCGAACGGCGTCCAACGCGTCGCAGCAGATATCGATTAAAGATGCTACGATGCCCGTGTTGTCAACAAAGTTCGACAGCTGCGCGCCGAAGCGACATCATGACTAGAAGAGCGTTATCGGCCACTCCGGTGTACACCGGATTCTGTGGGTAGCCTCTCACCCTAACCTTTCCGACCAGCGGCAGAGCCGCACCGCAGCCAGCGTATGTACAGAAAGCGTTGACTCGCGAAAGTACGGTCTCGATTGCGTCTTTGCACCTCTCTGCTTCCACTAAACGAAGCTTCGACGGCGCCATCCGTTTTTCACTACAAGCACCACGGCATCAGTGGCGGTCAACATGACCCGGCACGTTAGTACACGTTTGCCGTGTCGCAGAACAGAGAACAATTTGAGTAACGCATACACCCCCTTCACCGTTTCCGTCTTCCCAATTCAGCAAGAACCAGGTCTGTGGTTCGCGAACTACACGATTTCGGAGTATCGAGATGGCGCTGAACGCGTCGTCGCAAACGTTTCGATGCGTCATACCATCTATGGCTCAGAGTCAAAGGCCAAGCAGGCGGCTCGCTACGCCGGCAACCGAGCGGTCGCGCATTTGCAACCGCAATCCTATGGGCTGCGCCGCGCGTACCTCTCCACACCGCACGCGTAAGAAAACGTAGCATTCATCGAGGCGTACATGGCGAAAGAAGAACTGGTGGAATTTGGTGGCAGGGTCTCGGAAGTGCTTCCGGACAACCGCTTTCGCGTCATACTCGAAAACGGCTTCACGGTCTGAGCCTACTCCTCAGGTCGGCTAAAAAAGAACCGCATACGTGTGCTCGCCGGAGATCGTGTCACATTGGAAATGTCGCCATATGACCTTACAAAGGGACGCATCAACTATCGCCACAAGTCATGATTTTTAAGGGAGACACTAAGATGTCAATCAACGACAAGTGGGAAGAGATGCATCTCACGCCCGCTGGCTGAACTACTGGCGGCTAGCGCCATTCGCCATGGCCTGCAGTCGACGGCCGCTACCTGGTGCTGTTGTCCCGACGGCTCGGCGACATGTCACCGCGATTTGCGACGGTCCTTCGCGAGTTGTCGAAGAACGCAATCCACTCACCGCGGACACATCGCAGATCGAAGCTCTCTTCATGAAGTATGGTGACCCGGACTTCGGGATCTAACAGCCCGATGCCTGCTTCGCAAGCGACACCGTTTGCATTACGAGTGCGCGTCGTGACGGGTGGCTAGTGTAAAGAGAGCGTCGCCACTGAGTCGCCCGCAGCGTCAGGGCAGACCAGATACCAAATCGATGGCGACTCTTCCGTAATAAAGCGCAGCTTGCGAAGCCGCATCCTCCGTAAAATAGTCATCTTCGTCTACAGCACAATCGCAATACATCCGTTCGTCGACTACCGCGCTGTAGCGGATTGCCATCATGTACTTCCATTTCGGACCTGGGGCGTTGCAGCTAGCCGCTGCCGTAGCAACCTCGAACACCGCGGTGTGCACGAACATTTCGCGGTATGCAGCGCATTGCCGATTCACTCTCGATTTCATGTAGATTCTCTCTCCGGCGGCAAGCTGTGGATTAGCGATTTCCGGCATTTACTTTGGCCCCGCCTGTGGCTCGCGGGAGCGAGTGTCACAACTCACGTGCTGGCACCAAGTTCCTATGAAACGACGACCGACTGTATTGCCGCCAACGCCTCAAGTTCGGAGAACGATGAGATCAGATGCCAGCAAGCGTCGCGCCAGCTACAAGGCCCGCGATGATGTCTTCGCCTCGCCGCACAGCAGCCCTCTTTGCCGCGCCCATCTCCGTCCAGTTCTCGTCGGGCACATGAAAAACCCTGCTAACGAGCTCAGTTGGCTTCTCCCCCTCCCGACAGATCACTACCGAAGCGCCATAGGCACGCTCGGGCCGACGTTGGTGCCACACGCGAGGGTGTTGCCTGTTGTAGACCAAGGGGTAAATGTCGAAGCCCTTACTGCTCGCCGCCGGATAGCTGTCCACTTCCTACTCCCACTAGTTAGCCTCCCACTCTACGCGGGTTGAACATCAACAGTCAGTTATTTTTTTAGGCACGCTTCACATCAGACTTGGCAGCGACGCCTCCAAGCACAGTTTTTCCTATGGCCGGTGTCGTTCCTGGGGCGCCCCCGCGGCTCGTAAGCGAGGCAGATGCAAAGCCCGGCCTGCATCTGTGGGCGCGGATGGACACCGAAGCCGACCACGCAGGCGCTCCCCACCCGGATTTACGGCGTATCGGACTTCCGAGCCCTCCTTTGGGGCGAGGAACGGCGCGCCGCCCGCCAACGTGGCGTGTTCTTGCTATCCGTCGGAGGCGTACTGTCCATGCTAGCCGAGATCGAAGAGGCTACGCGGCACGCACACAAGCTGCTTCACTGTTTCAGATTCGGACGACCGTGCTCCATGACCAGTCCTGATCGTACGTTGAACCGTGGCATTCCTCCATCACCAGAGAAGAAGACCCACGCCTTGCCGCTTAGTCAGCCTTTGGTTTGGCGCGGTCTCGGGACTTGCTGGGACAGTCCCGACTCGTAAAACAACGAGTCACTGTAGGGAGCTAACTGCAAAGTGGTCGTCGGGTCGTGGAGACTGACTGTCTCGGATGGGGCGACGTCCAGACGTACCGTTCGAACGATAAACCTGGGACCCACGGCACTCAGGCCTCTCCCTCGGCGCATCGGCATCTATCTTTTGATGTGGGAGCGGCAATGTGTCCACCGTCAAGCGCCTTGCGCCATGGTCGGCTTCTCAACCGGCGAGGGTGGCGTGCTGACATGAAGTGCTCCGCCCCCGTCGCCAAGTCGAATACATCGGCCATCGTCTGAGCGCGGACTTGCAGAAAGCCCGGCAACTGCAAAGAAACGCTGATCGCTTCCTGCAGCCTAAGATCCGACGATCGTCGGAAGCTCGCTAGAGCAATCCGACGCCACTGAGACTTACATTATGCGGCTTTGCGCAGGGCGGCGCGGGCAATGCTCTCCGCGAACAGGGGAGTCTCGCGGCGATTGTGATCGCCTGAGGCGGCCTGGCGATCGCGCGCGGCCTGCTCGAAGGACAGACCATTCTTCTCAATGAAAGCGAGGAACTCGTCAGTCGGGTGCGACGTGACGGCGTTCGTGTACTCGGTCTTCCCGTCCGCCGTACGCTTGGCGCTCAACTCCCAAATCACCTGCACCTTGGTACGACCATGCGGCGTGAAGACATCCGAGATAGACACCATCTTGCAGTAGGCAGGCTCGGTGACTTCGCCCACGTAGTGCTGCACCACGAGGCCATTGCCGATCATCTCGACGTTGATGGACATGCGCTTACCATCGTCGGTCCAGGTGGCACCCGCAGCAATGTGGTCGGGCGGCGCGCAGCGCTGGTACTCCGCATCGGGCAGACCGAACAGCCATTGTGCAATGTCGATCGAGTCGAGATCGACATCCACGACGTGGCTGAAGGCGCTTTGCGAGAGAATGAGGTCTTTGCGAACGGTGGTCATGTCATGGCTCCGGTTGGTTGGGGAAGCATTGCTGCATGTCAAAAGTGTCTCGCATCCTCTCTCCTCTCTGATTCTCTAGAGCTCGAAAGACTTTATTGTTTGCACACTATGGTTTTTCAGGTCGTCAGGATGATCTTGCCGACGTTCTCGGCGGATTCCATGCGGCGATGCGCGTCAGCTGCACGCCCGAGCGGGAACGTGCTGTCGATGAGCGGCCTCAGACTCGTACCGGCATTGAAGTGCTCCAGCCAGTGATCGCGGAAGCGTCGCGTCATCGCTTGCTTCTCGACCTGGGTGCGGGACTTCATCACGGTGCCGATGATTTGCAGGTGGCGGTACAGAATCTGCGAAAGCTCGACCTTGATCTCACCGCCGCCTGCAAGCATACCCACCTGTATGAGCCGGCCGCCATTGACCAGCGATGCGATGTTTCTCTGAAAGTACGGTGCGCCGATGAAATCGACCACGACATCGACGCCCCGTTTGTCCGTGTTCGCGGCGACAATCTCTGCGAAGTCTTGGTTCTGATAATCGATGACGTGATCAGCGCCGAGTTGCAGCACTGCGTCACGCTTGGACGACACAGTCGTGGCAAACACGGTGGCGCCCGTTGCATGCGCGAGCTGTACCACGGCCGAGCCAACGCCCCCTGCAGCCGCGTGTACGAGCACCGCATCACCCTCCTTCAGTCGCCCGAGGTGCAGCAGCGCTTCGTGGGCGGTGACGAAGACCTCGGGAATGGCGGCCGCATGGACGTAATCGAGTCGGGCCGGGATCGGCATGGCCATGCGCCAATCCATACGGGCGACCTCGGCATAGCCTCCTCCCCCGACAACGCCCATGACGCGGTCACCGACGCGGTAGCCTTTGACTTCAGAACCGACCTTGATGACTTCGCCTGCGATCTCCAGCCCCATCAGGGCCGAGTCACCGAAGTCGGCACGTCCGTAGCCCCCGCGGCGGTGCGTGAGATCAGCGCGATTGACGCCTGCAGCGTGGACGCGGACCAGGAGGTCATGCGGGCGAACTTCCGGCGCGGGGAATTCTTCCAGTTTAAGCACGTCGGCATTGCCGAACGTATTGAAGACGATGGCTTTCATCGTGTGCTCGCTTCGTTGTTGATGTCGACCGATATTAATGCAGCAGACATTCAATACGATGATGCAAAAATGCATCACGACGAAGGTACAGTTCAGGCGCGAAGGCGCGCCGATTCCGCGTTAGACTTCTTGGTCCTTGAAGACGTCCACGATCTTGTCGATCATGGCGCGGACTCGTGCAGTGTGTCGCAGGTCCTGATGGGTCACCAGCCAGACCTCATAGTGTCGCGCACGCTCGCGGTCGGGCCAGATGCGCACGAGGCCGTCGCGTTCGGCCAGGGGTACTGGCACCTCCCCGATCGCCCTGCCCATACGGATCATCGCGCGCAGCATCAGGCTGGAGTTGACGGACGCGACCACACGGCCCGAGTCAATCGGCAGGCCCACCAGCGTTGGCACGACATGAGATGTCAGGAATGGCTCCCACATGACAAGATCGTGGCCAGTAAAGCCATCCATCGGGCGCGGTTCGCCGCGCTGCGCCAGATACGTGGGCGAGGCGTACAGGCCTACCGACCACCGTGCCAGCCGGCGGGCGACCAGATCGGGGTTTTCAGGCTTCTGGTTGCGGATCGCGATATCTGCTTCGCGCCGCGCGAGGTTGAGCAACTGCGTGGATGTGTTAAGAGTGACCTGCACGTCGGAATGCTCGGCGTGCAGCCGTGCAATCGCCGGGATGACGAACTCCAGCGCAAGCGTGTCGGTGGTTGTCACCTTCACCTCGCCCGCCAGACGCGCGTCGGTACCCTGTGCCTGCCTCACCAGATCATTGGCGAACCGCTCCATCTTCTCCGCCGACCGCAGTGCATTTTCGCCAGCGGGTGTAAGAACGTAGCCCTGCGACGTGCGCAAAAATAGCGTGGCGCCCAACGAATGTTCGAGGGCTGCCACACGGCGGCCCACCGTGGCCTGATCGACGCCAGCAGCGCGCGCGGCACTGCGTAGCGTCCCTTCACGCTGGAGCGCGAGAAAAATGCGAGTATCGTCCCAGTTCATGAGTCCGGATTATGTAGCATTAGAGGAAATGGGGGCCACCCAAATTCTACTCACGCGGTAGCGCCCCCCTAATCCGACATTTGATACGACGACCTGTCGCTTAAACGGCCTAGCAACTGTGGATGTCTCTTGTCCGTGCTGTAACTCTTGGCTCGGCAAGGTGGGAGGTGGAGACGGAGTTGCTTGGCGGGCGCGGGCGCACGTATCCCGAACAATCCGATTGCGGACGGCCCTGCTGCAAAGAAAACCCGATGTTGGAGGAGTCGCGTTGACCGAATGCGTCCGCGGCGAGCGGATTCGCTTGCGACCGCCGCGGTCCCGTCGTCGTGGCCCCTTGCTTTCACCGCGGCAAATATCCCGCGTAATTCCAGTGCCGCCAGCGCGTCGCGCATGGGTGGTTGTGTTGGCGGTGCGCGTTGTTAAAGCAAATCTGGGGCGTCTCCGCATCGTCGCTTCATTCGGCTGCGATCGGTCGGTCTCTAATATGCCTGTGAGCTCTACGTTGCTTGCGGTCCGACGATTCCGTCAATGGCCGCTCGTGCCGCCACCTCCGCCAAGAGATACGCCCAACGCCGGGGTATAGCCCGCTCAAAACCTTGGTGCCGCCCCAACGCGGCAATGCCAGCGGAGCGCAAGGGACCTTCCACCCGAAACCACACATCGAACATGCCTTGCGAGGACATTGAGGACGACATGGATATGAAACCTAGGGTACTCGGTAATTCGCTCCATATGCGATCCAAGTAACAGACGGCAAACCGCCGCCACGAGCAGTGGCGGCGGCGTTGACTTCACGAAGTGGGTGTGGCCGCTACGAAATCAGCGACGTCCTTCGCCGCCCTGCTGCCCCTGCTGACTCTCGCCTTGCTGGCCGGCCTGTTGGCCCCCCTTTTGCCTTTCCTGGTCACCCTGTTGACCGCGTTGGCCGCCTTGTTGTTCGCGTTGACCGCCGCGCTCATCCTGATCCCCGGACTGGCTGCCTTGCCGACCGCCCGAATCGCCCTGTTGCCCTCCTTGTTGGCCACTCTCTTGCGACTGTTGCTCATTGGGCCGTTGCTGGCCCTGTCCCGGTTGCTGTTGCGGTTGCGGTTGCTGTGCCATGCTCAACTCCGATCGCGGCTGAATTGCCACCTCTCATAGCGCAAGTGCCGTACCACGGATTGGTAGCATCGTGCCTGGGGTCGTTCAGAGCCGGGCTTGTCGACCCGCAAGACACGGCCAAGGCAGCAGCAGCCCATTTTGGCGGAGCAAGAATGCAAACCAGGAAGAGGGCTCTTACGTCGCTAGTCGCACGCAACAGGCGCTCCGATGATTCATCACTTTGTACAAATACCGTCAGAATTACCGGAACGTATCACTGATTGCTGCCGATTTATGCGTCGACTGCTTTCGGCTGCCGGCACGCGGTGCCGGGAAACAGCTGAGCCTGAGCCTGAGAACAACGACATGGGATAACGACCGACCTCCTTCGCAGGCACCCTACGTGGGCATCGCACTTGCGTATTACAGAAGCTAGTCACATTGGCCGACGTCGCCGGGGGGGTATTTTGAATGAAGCAGCCGAGTCTGTTCTGCGCAGCCATCGTGGACTGTTGATGCGCGTGCGGGTATATCGCGAGGACATCGGCGTGGCGATGCGCGGCGGTGCGCGCTGGGGCTACGAGGTCTGTGTAGAGGAGGCGCAGCAAGGCACGCGTGTCTGGGGACCGCTCCACTCTGTCGCCCCATATGGTTCGCATGACGGCGCCCAACACGCCGGCGTGCAACGGGGCCGGCTCGCCATCGACCTGCTGCTGGGGCTGCTGCAGGCATCGTGGCGCGGACCTGGGAGTCGTTAGCGACTTGGCTCAGCCAGGAAGTCCAGATTTTCAAGGACTGATAACCCATCGGCTGGAAGCCCTTTAGTTCAGAATGGTGGAATTCGGACGTCTGTGACAACAGGAAACAGCCAGAATTTCCACTCCTAGACACTTGGTGCCGCTATGATGAATGGCGGCCTCCGGCCTTGGTGGCCGCTCTAGGACGGCCCGTCGCTCCTCTGAAGAACGTGACGGGCCTTTTTTCCCGTCCATGGTCTTGCGATTCGCCGGTCCTGTTCTGGTATCCACCATGCTCATCGATCTGCGAGGCTTCTCCTCATCACTCGATCGCTTGCACGCTCGACAGCTTCAGTTGACTCATCAGGGCGCGACCTACACCTCTTCCTGATGTTCCAGCAAATGCGACTAGATCATCGGTGCAGAGAAGCCTTCGCGCACTATTTGCTGCGCGAGCGCTGGATGCGTTCAGGTCACCTCTGCTAGCTGGTTCCAGCCGACTCCCAGTGATATGTCCCTTTTCGCCCAGTAAGCGCGTATGCTGGGACTGCCAATCGGCAAACAGTGCATTAGGAGTCCATCATGGCGAAAAGCCAACTGCGCGGAAATCGCGAAGTAAAGAAGCCGAAACAACCCAAAAAGCCGGCCATCCCCGCAATCCCATTCGGCACCGTTCACTCGCGGATCGGGAACGCCGGTGTCGGCAAGCGGAAGTCGTAATCCGGGGCTAGCCGCTGATGCGGCACGGTCTTTTGCAATAGGCCGACCGACAAGGGAGGCACATCATGATTCATCAAGACTTCGGCTCGACCTTCCAAGGGCTGCCACTTACTTCTGAGCAGCAATCGGAGGTTCGTCACTATCTGAAAAGGAAGGCCCGAATGGGTCAGCCATGGAATACCTCGGAATTGCGCGGGATGCTGGAGGATATGTTGGTGCCCCCCGTCACCGAGGATGGCGATGCGGGGGATACTCCGTTGGAACGCGCCGCCGCAGCGGAACGGGCTGCAGCGTTTGTAGATGAAGCCATGGAACCGATCGAAGCGTACGAGGAATGGAACGCCGCGATGGAAACCGAGAGTATGAAAGGCGGCCGGCGCTGAGCGCCGATTACCAGGTCGAGATGGCCCGGGTCGTGGCGAGCGGCATGCCAATGCCGGCGGCAGAATCGGTCAGCGCCTCGATTTCGATGTAGGGCCGCTCCGACTCGACCTTGCCGAATATCGCGGCGAAGGGAACATCGGCGGCATCCCGGCCGGTGCCAATGCGCAGTAGGCCGGTCGGAATGGACACCCCCGACGGATCGAGCAGATACCAGCCGTTCGAGAGATAGACCTCGACCACCGCATGGAAATCGGGTGGACCCATCGCCGGATCCGCGCCATAGTCCAGGCTGCTGGAAATACGGGCCGGGATGCTCAGCGCGCGACAGATGGCGATCATCAAATGAGCGAAATCCCGGCACACCCCCGTACGCTCCACGATCGTATCGATCGCCGACGTCCGCTCGTTGGTCGACCGTGAAAGAAAGCGCACATGGTTGCGCACCCACTCCCGTATCGCATACACGCGCGGGTAGCCCTGCCGCATGCCGCCAAACTCGCGCATCGCAAATTCCATCATGCGGTCAGATTCGCAATAGCGGCTCGGGGCCAGGTAGGGCAGCACTTCGAAGGGCAGGTCGGCGACCGCGACCTGCGATAGCGTTTCGCCATCATCGAGCCGATGGTCGATCTCCACCACGGCCTCATACCGAATTCCCAAGCGGCCCTTGTTCCCCCGAATGCGCAGCATACGGTTGCACAGGACGGGGTCGGTGTAGCGCGTGGCGGGTATCTCTGGCGAGATCACGAGGTGTTCGGAGACTATCGACTGGCGGCATGTCCTCGCCGCTTCGATGCACAAAAGGAAGTCGGCCGTGGGATCCGTGATCTCGTAGGACAGGTTCACCAAGTACCGTATGCGGTTCATCGTTGACCTTGCGTTCCAGGGGAGCGTAGAGCGTCTCGCCGCAGAGCGTATCGAGACGGTCAAGACAGTGTACCGCTACGGTGCGGCGTTTGCCTTCCTCCGATTCGATCTCGCTGGCGTTTTCGTGCTCGGCGGCGAATTCGGGAATAAGATCTTGGCGCTGTTCAGGTGGCTGCTCGTGATTGCCACATGCCCCCAACTAAAGGCATCAACAAGAATCGCGCAAAAGGTGCAACGAAGTATATCGTTGACTCCGTGATCGATTCGAGGGCGTGTGCAAAGTTATATACCGCCGCCGCGCAGAATCCGCCAGGCGGTGATACATGACTGCATATGGATCGTACGCGCGCTCACACGCCCCGAAGGCTCGCATATCGGACGTTCGTTGGTGGAACTACGCCATCAGGAGCGCCTCGTATTCCTCCCGGAAATGATTGAGGGAACTGTCTACCACCGTCACGGCGCCATCGATCAGGCCGCAGCGACCGCTGCCGGGAAGGATGCGGCACAGGTTTTCCAGCGATTCCAAGTCCGCGCGCACGCCGCGGCCCGTATCGATCCGGTTGAGCATGCGCATCAGTTGGAAGGTTCCCCCCTTGCACGGCGGACACTGGCCGCACGAGCCTTGGGCAAAAAAGCTGACGTACTCGGCCACCTTGCGGACGATGCTGGTCCCTTCCGATACCACGATCATCGCGCCGGTACCCAGTCGCGAGCGCCGTTGCCGCACGGAATCGAAATCCAGCGCCACATCGAGGTCGCGCTTGGTCAGCAGCGTGTTGGAGGGGCCGCCCGTGAAGACCGCCTTGAATTCCCTTCCCTGCAGCATTCCGCCGCCATACTGGAATACCAGCGTCTCCAGGCTCGTGCCCATCGGCAATTCATAGAGGCCGGGCCGCAAGACGTCGCCCGAGAGCGAGTACAGCTTGGTTCCCGCGGCGTGGCCGACCCCCAGGCTGCGATACCACTGGGCACCGTTGCGCAGGATGCCCGGGACGTGGGCCAGCGTCTCGGTGTTGTTGACGACGGTCGGTGCGCCAAGCACGCCGTGCTCGGCGGGAAACGGCGGCTTGCGGCGCGGAAACGGGAACCCGCCTTCGACGCTGGCAATGACCGCGGTTTCCTCGCCGCCGATATACAAGCCTGAGCTCGGTACCACGCGCAGCGATACCGGCCCGCCGACCAGCACTGCCAGCTCGGCGAATTGCGGCTGTGCCAGCCATTGCTGCACTGCCTCGCGCGTACTCGCCAGCGACAGCGGCTGATGGGGATTCACGTATAGCACCACATGGTTGGCACGCGTGGCGGCCGCGGCGATCAGCGCGCCCTCGATCACCTGGTGCGGCGTGTGTTCTAGCAGGAAGCGGTCCTTGAAAGTCCCCGGCTCATCTTCATTGCCATTGCAGATGATGTACTTGTCGCGAGTTGCCGCAGCCGCTACCGGCGCCCATTTGCGATGCGTCGCGAAACCGGCGCCTCCCATCCCGCGCAAATCCGCCCGTTCGATCTCGGCAATGACCGCGTCCGGCTCGCGCAGGGCGTGCGCCAGCCCTTCTCCGCCGCCGCGCGCCAGCCAGGCATCCAGGTTGGCGCCGACGCGGATGTCCTTGTTGATCAAAACCTGGTTGAGCTGTTCCATGGCGCGCTCCATGCTCCGCCTACCTGATGCCGCCGACCGCCCGGCCCCACGCCCCCGTGCCCAACCCCGCATCGACGCGCAGATCGAAGTTCGCGTAGCCAGGGAAGAGCTGGGGTGCCTTGACATGAAGCGGCAGTCGGGCCAGCGTCAGTTCGCGCTGCCAGGCGTGCACGTGGCCGATGCCCGCACGCGCGGCCATGGCGCCGCGCCCGGCTTGCGCCGCGCTGGCCCCGGCGCGCCTGCCCATGCTCAGGATATCGAGCAGTGCGTTGCCCATCAGCCGGTTGCGCCCGTGAATCCCGCCCGTGATCTCGCCCACGCAGTACAGTCCTGGCACGTTCGTCATGCCGTTCTTGTCGATGGCAACACCACCGTTCTGGTAGTGCAGGGTCGGATAGACCAGGAAAGGCTCCTGTGCCGCATCCTGTCCGCACTTGTGCGCGAGATGGCGCAGCGTCACGAGCCGGCTGGCAAGGATGCCGGGGTTCTCCATTTCCAGCGTCGGCGTGTCAAGGAAGACGCCAACCTGGCCGCCCCGCTCGATTCCGCGCCCCTGCGCGCATTCGCGCAGGATCGCCGAGGCCACGATGTCCCTCGGCTTGAGTTCCTCGACAAACCGTTCGCCCTCACCATTGATCAGCCTTGCTCCGGCCGAGCGGGCAGCTTCCGATATCAGGCCGCCCGCCAGGTGCGGCGGGTAGGCAATGCCGGTGGGATGGTACTGGAACGAATCGAGCTCGCGCAGCCGCGCGCCGATGCGATAGGCAAGCACCAGGCCATCCGCAGTGGCACCGTAGTGATTGGACGTGGGGAACGCATTCAGGTGCAGACGCCCCGCCCCCCCGGTGGCAAGAATTACGGCACGCGCGCGTACCAGGACGAAGGTGCGCCATTCGAGGTTGTAGATCACCGCGCCGGCGCAGCGCCCCCGTTCGTCGGATAGCAATTCGACCGCAGGGCAGCGGTTCCACACCGCGATGCCGGGTTCCAGGTCCACCGCCTCGCGCAACACGCGCATCATCTCCAGCCCGGTGTAGTCCCGGTAGGAGAGGATGCGCGCGGCCGACGCCCCGCCTGGCTTCTTGCGCAGCAGGTTGCCGCCCAGCGGCCGGTCCTCCTCCTGGTCGAACATCATTCCCAGCCGAATCAGCCAGCGAATCACGTCGGGCCCGTCCATCACCATCTGCGCGACCAGTTCGGGCTCGCCGCAGAAATGCCCGGCGCGCAAGGTGTCCTCAAAGTGCAATTGAGGACTGTCGTCTTCGCCGATGGCCGCCTGGATGCCGCCTTCGGCCATCACAGTATTGCTGTCACCCAGGCGCAGCTTGGTGGCGAGAATCACCTGCGCGCCTTGCGCAGCCGCGGTCAGTGCCGCCGCACAGCCACCACCGCCCCCGCCGATGATCAGCACATTGGTGGAGACAAGTTGCGCTCCAGCAATGTCGACGTCGTCGATCAGCGCGTTGGCTTGCAGATATCGGGCGAGATCGGGCTGACAGGGTTCACCGCGGTTGACGCCTGCGCCCAGCAATACACGCGCATTGGGGCCGTGGTCGGGGTGATAGCCCTTGAGCAGTGCCTCGACGGGGGTGTCGTCGCCGCGCATCGCCAGCGCCGAACCGGGGCGGTAGCGCTTGCGCGCGTCTACGTAAGGAATGCCAGCCGGCATGATGATTGGTCTGGTCAGCGCGGCGGCTGCGCGCCGGCCGCGTCGAAATCGATCTTCATCGCCCCGCTCTCGATTTGCTGCAATCGCAGCATGAGATTGGCCGGCCGCAGCGTTTGCGCCGCGATCATCCGCCGCACGAACAGGCCAAGATGATTGGGCCGGATGTGCTCGGGGCAGGCCAGCGTGCAGAGGTTGCACATGACACACTCGTCGAAGACCTGGGCCGATGCTGTCAGCTTGCCCTCGACTGCGAACTTCACCCCGTCCTGGACATCGAGCCCCTTCGGGCAGGCGCGGTCGCATCCATTGCAGTGGCGGCAATGGGCAGCTTCGGGGAACACTTCGGAAATGGTCCGCAACGCTTCCCAGCTGTCGCCAATCTCCTCGATCCGATAGACATGCCGCTCCGAGGCTGTGAAGTAGTCCAGAAATGCGACCTGCATACCGTCCTCGACCAACGTCTCACAGGCAAGAGCCGTGCGCACATCCCGTTCGCCGCTGCGCTGCACCATGACACGGCACGAGCCGCATACCCCTTGGCCCATGCAGCCCACACCCTCGACAAGCGTCTCTCCTGCCTGCAGAAAAGCCTGCAGGATGGAGCAGTTTGCCGGCGCTTCAAGCTGCCGTCCTTCGATGCTAAGACGCACCATTGCGCACTTTTTAGTAGCGGCGGCGGCCAACGCACACTGGCGCCCTGGCCGAAAAGGTCATATAAAACCATAGCACACCGATGGTCTTTGCCTAGGGGAAGCCGCATGAAGACGCGATGGAACCCGTTTGCGCAGGCTCGGCGCGATCTTTCGGCGTCATCTCTACGATATTCCCGATGATCGCCGCGCCGCTTCTGCCTTGACCCGAAGCGCCCAACCCATGCTGGCCCACACCTTGCGCCGCCGCAAGCCGGCTGCAGCCGTTGCACCAACTCTTTCGGGAGGGATCGCAAGATGCTCACAAAACTAAAAGCAACGTTCCGCTACTTCAATAGTGTGGTTCCATTCCGACTGGGCCCCGCCCTGATCACCACGGTCGTGCTGATCACCCTTCTGCTGCTGCCAGTGCCGGAGGGGCTCACGTCCAAGGCCTGGGGCCTGGTTGCGATCTTTCTCACAACGATCGTTGCGATCATCCTGAAGGTCATGCCAATCGGGGTGATGGCGATGATGGCCATCGTGGTTCTCTCGCTGTCGCAGGTCACCTCGACCTCGTCAAAGGGAGCGATCGCCGATGCGCTGACCGCCTTCGATAATCCGCTAATCTGGTTGATCGTGGTGGCCATCCTGATCTCCCGCGGCGTAAAGAAGACCGGCCTGGGCACCCGTGTCGGTCTGATGTTTATCTCCCTGATGGGGAAGCGAACGATTGGCATCGGCTATGGCCTGGCCACCTGCGAGCTGGTGCTGGCGCCGTTCACACCAAGCAATACCGCGCGCGGTGGCGGCATCGTGCACCCGATCATGAAGTCGATCGCCAATGCGTTCGACTCGGACCCGGCCAAGGGCACCGAGGGCAAAGTCGGCACCTACCTGGCGTTGGTCAACTATCACGCCAACCCTATCTCATCGGCGATGTTCGTGACCGCCACCGCCCCGAACCCGCTCGTAGTGGACTACATCGCCAAGGCGAGCAATCAGAATTTGCATCTGAGCTGGACGAGCTGGGCGCTGTGCATGTTGCTGCCCGGTCTGCTATGCATGCTGGCGATGCCGCTGGTGATCTTTGTGTTGTCGCCGCCGCAGCTCAAGGCCACGCCCAACGCGGTGGAATATGCGCACGCCGAAATGGCGAAGATGGGCCCAGTGTCGCCGAAGGAATGGGTCATGATATTCACCTTCGCGCTGTTGCTTCTGCTGTGGGCCAATGTTCCGGCGATGGTGTTCGGTCCATCCCTCACGCTGGATCCAACGGTGGTCGCCCTCGTCGGCCTGTTCGTGCTGATCATCACTGGCACCCTCGACTGGGATGACGTGCTGTCTGAGAAGAGCGCCTGGGACACGCTGATATGGTTCGGAGCGCTGATCATGCTGGCCGAGCAACTGAACAAGCAAGGGGTGATCGGGTGGTTCTCGAAGGACATGAGCGACGCGATCGTGGCCAGCGGCATTGGCTGGGGCGGCACAGCCGCGATCCTGGTAGCGGTCTTCGTTTTTTCGCACTACTTGTTCGCCAGCACGACGGCGCACATCAGCGCGATGATGCTCGCCTTCCTGACGGTCGGCGTCAATCTGATACCGCCAGCGTATGTGGTGCCGTTCATGCTGCTTATGGCGGCCGGCTCGGCGATCATGATGACGTTGACCCACTATGCGACAGGCACCTCCCCGATCATCTTCGGCAGCGGATATGTCTCGATGGGAACCTGGTGGCGCGTCGGTTTTGTGATGTGCGTGGTGGAACTGCTGATCTTCGCCGTAGTCGGGAGTGTCTGGTGGAAGGTGCTTGGCTTCTGGTGAACACAATCGTACGACGCCCGACGAACCGCTCTTGATCACGCATGCATGTCCGCGGTGCCTCTCGGCGTCGCCACGATCCGCTTACCGAGACGCCGACGTAATTCCGTTCAGCCGGACGTGGCCGCAGTAGGCCCTCCTTCGGTGGCGCCGGCACGACGGTGGCGCTTCTACCAGAAAGGCCTATGAAACGATAGAAAATGTACAAGTTAATCGCCTGATCTCGCGCTTAATCACGCCACATCTGCTTGGCGGCCACGGACTGGCGCCTGGTTCAGGTGTTCGACTATCCACACATAGGAGAGGACGTTATGCGTCAGCCCAAGATCGTCGTAGTCGGCGCGGGACTGGTTGGCGGCTCTGCGGCCCTGTTTGCGGCGGTGGCCATCCCGAGCGCGGAAGTTGTCATCATAGACCTGGAGCGAATCCGGGCCGAAGGGCAGGCGCTGGACCTCGCCCACTCCGCGGCATTCTGGGGAAACAATCGCTTCTATGCGGGCAATTATGAAGACGCGCAAGATGCGGACGTAGTCGTCATTACCGCAGGCGCCGGCGTGAAGCCAGGACAGACCCGCCTGGACCTGGCCAAGACCAATGCCGCCATCGCGACAGAAATCGTCGACCGCATCGCCCCGCTGGCCCCGGAGGCAATCTACGTCATCGCGACCAACCCCTGCGATGTGTTGGCTGGTGTCGTCTTTGACCGCCTACGCTGCGCGCGGGAGCGCATCATCAGCACCGGCACGTCGCTCGACACCGGACGCCTGCGGTCACTGCTCTCTGAGCGTCTTGGCATCGTGGCACCCGGCATTCACGCCTACGTTATCGGTGAACACGGCGAATCCGCAGTGATCGTGTGGTCCGGCGCAACGGTCTCCGGCATGCCCCTCGAAACGTTTCTCTCAAGGACCGGCAAGGAGTTAGGGCCTGCCAGCCGCGACCTCATCCTGCGCTCCGTGCATGAGGCCGCCAAGCTCATCAAGGAAGGCAAGGGCGCCACCCACTATGGCATCGCCAGTGCGATTGGGCGGATTTGCCAAGCCATCGTCCACAACACCGACCTCATCCTCACGGTCGGCACTGTGCATCCCGAAGTCGAAGGCGTACCGGAGGTATGCCTGTCGCTGCCGATGGTGGTCAATGGCAGCGGAGCGCAGCTACTGGCTTATCCGGAACTCAATCCAGCCGAGCGCGAAGGCCTGCGGCGCAGTGCGCGCATCGTCAAGGAGGCAACCGACAGCGTACTTATAAACCGATAACGCAGGCTCAAGGCTCTCTTTGCTCGCCCCCTCGTCGTCGCGGCCGGCATGTACCCCGGTCGCGCTTGACCGATTTCGTCAGCCTCGTGCGTCCAGAATGGTCCGGACTTCCGGCGTTCACACATTCTCGCTGAATGGCTGCAAAGGGTCGGAGGCAGCCAACCCAACAACACCTCTAATCACGATATTGGATGCGGCGCAGTTTCGTTTCTGCTTTCCGTTGGCCCGATCGTACAAAAGTCCCGAGACGCTCCCTAGGAATAACAGCGATCTGATCGCAAGCACCGCGCTTTCATGTAGGCAGAAATGCTTGGTCTGTCGACCAGCCATCTCCAATTCGCGCGCCAAGGGCGATCTGAGCTGCAAAGTCGTGACGCGCGGCGCCATGCCCCGCTAGGCCAACTTCAAAACACCAAGAGCTCACTGATCCTGCCAACTGGGCACGCGATCCGCTTCAGAAGAGCCTTAAACGTCTCCTTGCGACTTAGAATTGAATACGTTCTTCAGTCCCGCCCTCAACATGTTGCATGGACACAACCGAACAGATCCCCTGTAAGCGGGGGCTGTGAGTCGAGGCACGCGGGGTTCTGCTACGCTTGCCTGACTGCCACGGGCTAGCAAAGATGGCAGACGCATCTGGCCAGGGAAAGCCTCTTCATATTTGCTTTCGAAGCGGGTATCAGTCACACGGGGAGCGTGACGTTGTCATCGATATCGTTTGGCCGCGCCATGGACGCGGTGGCCTCTATTGGCGAAGAGAATCCGCCGTGGGCCGACATTCTCCATGCCTCTCGCGACCTCGTGGGAGCAGATTCCGGATCGCTGATCATGTTTGACGGCGAAGGCGACCTCCTGCATGTCGCCCAGGTCGGCTTGGCGCAGGATACGGTCACCGCCTATTCGACGCACTATCACCGGCTCGACATGCTGGCACACGTCGCCATGCGGCAGGACGCCGGCAACTGGCTGGACAGCGACGAAGCGCTGCCACGGCAGGCGCTGCTGCGTTCCGAGTTTTATTCGGACTACCTGGCGCCGCACCGGCAGGCGCAGATTCTCGCACTGATGATCGAGCGGAACGAGCGCGGCCTATGCGCCATGAGCTTCCAGCGTTCAAGCGTTGAGCAAGGTGCCCGCCAACGTCTGGCTTCCGGCGAAGCAGGTATTTTCGTCGGCGCCTTCCAGCAAGCACTGGCAGCTAGGCAAAGGGACCAGACGACGGCGCTGCACGCGCTGGACAACACCTTTGGTGCCATGGGCGAAGGCGTCTGCCTGGTGAATGCCCAGGGCATGGTCGCCCACCAGTCCGCGTCCTGCGCCGGACTGCTCGACGATCGACAGGGCCTGCACGTTCGGCATGGCCACCTTCATCATCGCAATGCGATGATCCGCTGCTACCTGCTACGCCAGATCGAAAGCACGTTGTGCACGGGCGAGCGGACGAAATGCATCGTCAAGCTGGGCTGGGGCGAGGCGCTTGCGCTGGATATCACCCGTGCGTCTCGCCAGTGGACCCTCGTCGGGTCGCCGCTCGCGCTGGTCAGGATGACCCACAAGACCGTCGACACCGCCGTGGACACGGATGCGCTGATGTCCGCCTTCTCACTCACGCCCGCCGAAGCACGCGTACTGGCCGGCCTGGCCGCCGGCCATTCGCCGACCGAGTATGCCGAGACTAACGGCGTCGCGGAAAGCACCGTGCGCAAGCAGGTGGCCACCTTGAAAGACAAGCTCGACTGCCGTCGCACGGTCGACCTGGTTCGCCTGGCGCTTCTGGCACAACGCTAACGCTTCAGGGCACCGCCGGCATCCTCAGAATTGAGGATGCGCGAGCAACGCGACCTCGATACAGTCCGGCCGATCCGCGCCTGCCCTCAGAGGCAGCGCGTCACAAAAACGATCGGGTCGGCAGGTAGCGAGGAAAAAATGAAGCAGAAAGTGCATTTCGGGAAGTCGGGGGGGAAGACGGTACTAATGTGTCTGCCGGTTGTCGTCGCCAGTACGGTGATGTCGCCTGCCGGCGCCACGGATTGGGCGGCGCTGCAACGCGGGTTCGAAGCGCTACGACCGCTGGCCCAGCAGATGGATCGCGACAGCGAGAACCGTCGCCGGCAACAGGAGCAGGAGGAGGCCCGCAAGGAGGCCGAGCGCCAGCGCAAACTCGCGTCAGAGGCCCAGGCAAAGTCTGCCGAGGCGCAAAGGGTGCGGGAGGATCTTGCCAGGCGAGAGGCCGCCACCCAGCGCGAGAATGCCCTGCTCTCGCCGCCGCCGGAATGGGCGCCCTACCCCGTCCTCAATCGCCGGGTGTTCGAGCGCAAGGCAACGCTTGGCCCGAATGCTGCGATTCAGGTTACCGCGAGATCCCAGGTGGCATTTTCCGACGATGGTTCGCTCGCCGCGTATGTCAATGGTCGCGGCGAGTTCGTCTTGCGGAAGCTCGCCAACGGGGAAGAACAGGTGCTCCGATCCGACTTTCCGCTGGACGACATCTATTTCTTTCAGATCCTCGGCAACCGGTTCATTGCCACCTCCGGTACGAATCCCGAGGTCTTTGACCTGACCGGCAAGTCGCTCGCAGCCTCGTACCGGCAGAGCGCAGCAATGGTCGGCAACCGCCTGGTGGTGGTGGACTATGCAAACACGGGCGGCCTGACGTCCGCATGCAAATCCGTGTCGGAATTCGATGCCAGCGGGGCGCTGCTCTCACGCGTCGATGTGTCCGCCGAAGGTTACGCCGCTTGCCACGTGAGCACGGAAAGTACTTCCCAAGTCCAATTCATCGCGCAAAGCAAGGACAGTGGTGCCATTCATTACTACGTTGGCGGTGTCAAGGTATCGGCCGTCAACACCGCTGGCACCCACATCAGCCCGCTTGCCGATGGAATGGCTGCAGCCTACCGGTACAAGGACGCCACGTCGGAAGGCGGCGAACTCTGGGATCTTCGCGCCGCGAAGAAGCTGTGCGATCTGCCGAAGGACACCATCCTTTGGGGAAGGAAGGGGCGTCTCCTCCAGTGGAAGCCAGCGGCGGTCCTTGATCCGGCCAGTTGTGGCCTCACGAGCCTGCGCAGCGGCAATGTGACGAGCATCGATGACGACTACGTCACCACCTTCGACGAAGATGCTGCGGCCGTCAGCATCTTCGACACCAAGGCGATGCAACTCGTCAAGCGCATCACCGTCCCGAAATCGGGCAAGATGGCGGCCCGGCGTCTCAAGGGGACCAGCACTGTCGCGGTCGGCCCCGCATATTTCGGCAACGAGAGCGGGGGCGTGACGCAGGTCTATGACATCAAGACCGGCAATCTGCTCCAGGAAGCGCCGGGCTGGTTGAACCACACTGGCGCCGTCACGTCGGACGATATCAAGGCCGACAAGAACACGGCGCGCACGACGAAAATCTGGCGGCTACAGACGCAGACGGCCAATGCGGACTTCACGAAGTTCGTAGAGTCGCTCAAGCGGGACAAGTACGAAACGTCCGCCGAGTATCGCAAGCGCGCGGAAAAGGCTTCCTTCCCGTACCAGCTCGATATTGACGTGAAGGACTACCACGCCGACGGTTCCTACTTTGAAGCGGTATACCAGGGCGTGTCCTTCGGCGTGCCAATGCCGCCGGCCCAGGCGCGGAAGCTCGATGGCCAGGCCAGATTGACGGTGTCCGGACAGTTGCGCATGCTCGACGACGAGTTCGTTATCATGCGAAACGCGACGATTAGGACGGCGGACGGGACGACCGTCGCGGTGCCGGAGACAAAGGTACCTGCGCGACGCACGCCCTCTGGCGCCGGCGAAGCGACGCTGAAAGGCGGCATGCAGCTTGCCAGCGCGGGAGCGAATGGCGGTGCCGGGGGTGCCATGGCTGTCAAGACTGGCGGCAAGGCGGCAGGCTCATGCACCGGCGACTTCGGCTATATGGCCTCCCAATTGCCGGCCTACACCGACAGCAACCTGGCGACAATCCGGAGCTCGCTGCTATCGCAGAACGTCATGAGCCTAGCGGCGGAACTCAAGGGGCAGGGGCGGACGGTATCGGCACTCGATGAGCCGATCGCCGAGGGAGAGCGCGTAGCCGCTGAGGCCGAGCAGACGGCCAACCAGACCCACGGCGGCAGCGGGCCGTCAAGCATCCAGCAGGCCAGGAACGGCACCCTGCCGCTGTCGTTCCAATGCACCGGCATCCACAACAGCGCGGTCTGCGCCTACATCATCAACAAGTGGTCGGCCCAGTTCTATCGCGAGGCGAAGGCCCGGCTGAGCCAGTGTGCCTGATCAAGGACAGTCGATGATCCACAACCTGCTATCGATCGGACGGCGCGTTTCGTCGCTGGTGTGCTGCGCGGCCTACTGCCTCGCTGCCAATGAAACCTTGACGCCAATCTCGGGCGATTTGCTCGTCGGCGCGGGGCCAGTGCGTATGACGACGTCGTACGCGCTCGCGCCGTAAGCTTCGGCTCGCCGAGCGTCGTTCGCTAACGCGCCGGCGCCAGTCGGCGCCCACCAGAGCAAACGCCCGCTGAACGCGGGCGTTGTTGTTTTCGCCATCCGGCACCGGTGTCACCCGGCGCCGCTTTATCCGCGCGGGCCACGAAGCCGAACACGATGAGGTGGATCGTGGCGGGAAGCTCTCTATCGTTGCACGAGCAGCAGTGCGAATCGTTGGTTGTGGGTCACCGGATACGCAAGAACAAGAGATGCTTCAACGCGTCACCAATGCCTGGAACCGCCGGATGAGGCGTTGATCAGGAAGGAAGTCGATGGCATGCCATCGATATGGGTCGGACCTCGGCGTCAAGTCGCTCGTGTCCGCTACCCAGGTGGTGGACAAGGCTTCTGGCGGCGGCCGACGATAGGACCTTGGTCCAATGGCAGTCGAGCACTGATCGGACTACCGTTTCCGAGGTCAACTATGGAGCAATGACATGAAGCCTGTTGCCATCTTGGCCGCCGTGATGTTTGCAGTGTCCGCACCAGTAGCCATCGGGCAGACCACTACCTCAGCGACTACCTCGGCGAAATCGCAGCCGCCCACCGATGAAATTGTCCACATGCGCCAGGAGATCTCTGCCGCGCGGAAGGCCTACAACACCAAGGTTTCGGAGGCAAAGAAGGTGTACGACGAGGCAAAGGCCGCCGCGGCGAAGGAGCGCGATGCAGCGATCTCAGCCGCACGTGCGAACGCGAACCAGAAGAAGTCGTAGAGATCCCCGCCTTGCAGGCGGCGTGCCGAACACGCTGCCTGGGCAACCGGAACTTCCTGCTCACCGCGATTCGGATACCGCTATGCGGTAACTTCTCTGCGGTCGCGTCTGAAAAATTTGCTGCCTCGATTCGATTTTCCCGCCGTGAACGCGCTGTTAATGTCAGTCTGCCATGGCTTGGGAGGGCGACACCGCCCCAACATTCACAGAGGTCGCATAGGCGGGAATAGAGACTACTATTAACAACCGCACTGCTGCGTGGGATAACAGCAACGCTGAGGGTGACCAAAATGGCGAGAAGACTGAACCAACTCGCAGTGACGGCTGCGGCACTGATAGCACTGTCATTGGCGACTAACTCCCGCGCCGATGAAGTCCCGCTGATTACCGGCAAGCAGTGGACCGACTCGTCTGAACAGACAAAAAAGGCTTACCTTGTCGGTATTGCCAACGTGGTTCAGGTTGATATCGCCTATCACGAGGGCAAGCCGCCGCCCGACGGGCAAAGCATCGTTCCTCGCTTTGCAAGGGGGCTCAGGGGCCAGTCGCTCGACTCTGTGCGCCAGGGCGTGGATCGCTGGTACGCGGCGCATCCTGACCAGTTGCAGCGGCCGGTCATTGAAACGATCTGGTTCGAAATGGTTGTTCCAGGTCTGCAAACCAAGAAGTAAGGTGACGTCATGAAACGACTCCAACTGATTGGTGCAATGCTAGTGGCCGCCGGCGCAGCAGGATGCACGAATATGACTCCGCAGCAGCAAGGCACCGTGACCGGTGCGGGCATTGGTGCCGCAGCGGGTGCGGGCATCGCGGCCATTGCTGGGGGTAGTGGCTGGACTGGCGCCGCGATCGGCGCCGTAGCCGGCGGCGTAGCGGGCAACATCAAGGGAAACAAGCAGCAGCAGTGGTAGATTGCCCTGCCGGGTGGGCTACTACGACCTTCGCGCCTGCACGCAGTGGACTAGTCGCGGTCGGAGCCAAATATTGTGGACGGGTTCATTGGTGTTCATGGGCGAATACGCGTTGGACGCAATAACAGATGGAATGTGCCGTATTACCTCGACGTCGGGACCGGTTCTTCCCGATATGCGGCGCAAGCGTCTGGAGGCGCCGCAAATGCGGCAAAGTGGGGGGATGTGCAACTGAATTATCGCTACCTGACTTACCAACTCGGTAGTGGCGAACTGGTTCAAAGGCTTACCTTAAAGGGCCCCATGCTGAGTTGTCGCGCTTCGCTTCTGAATTCCCCCACGCCATAACTTGAGCGAGCACTTCAACTCCCAGGAAAACTGCCCCTGGCGCTACCACTACAGATCGAGTGGCGTAACGTACGCGCCATTGCGAGCGCCCTCGAACCCGGCCCAGTCCGGTGTTGCTCGTACACCGGGCATGCAACCTGTCGGTGGCGAACGACCGAGGAGGGTCGGCTACGGCCTCCTGGCTCTGACGTAGCGGCACTCGGGGCTGCCGTTGGCCGCACAGCTTTGCGTCCAATACGTCGCCTCGCAATTGATCCTATCCCTAGATTTGGGCGCATGATGTATCGAATAACACCCGTCCCGAACGGCGCAAATCGTGGTCGCTATACCCGTCGCTTCGGCTGTCACGACCAGCATGGCTGGAACGAAACGGCCGGCGTCTTTATCCGAAGTCCACGGTGTGCGGCGATGTGGGCAGATCACCGGCGGTCAGTTTCGGCCACCATTTGCCGATCCAGCGCCTCACGCGCACGAAGACCGTTGTCTGCGCCGACACGATCCGTCAAAACCTGAGTGACCTTCAGCAACTGCGCCGCACTTAGGCCCACGTTCATGCTTATACGCATATGCGCCCGCAACTGTGGCTCGACGCCCGCAAGGGAAGACAGCATGCCGAGGGTGGCCAGTTCCCGGCTCTGCCAGTCGAGCGTGTTGCGTTCGAAGATATCGCCGAAGAGGTGCGTCTTGAGATATTCGTCAATAGCCGGCGCGAACTCGAAGAGTGCGCCTTTGACCGGCGCACCCGACAGCTTTGTCTGATTTGCCGTGCCGGCGGCCAGTAACGCATCGCCCTTGGGAACGGGTGCGCTCGGATCATTGCCCTCTGCGTCGCGAAGTCCGCGCTGTTTGCGGGCTTGGACCACCTGCATCATTTCGCTCAGAGCGTTAAGGCTCCGAGGAAATCCGGCATAGGCGTACAGCTGAACCAGAATCTCCTTGGCATCACTGATCGTCAGACCCGCGTCCAGCCCCTCGTTCAGGACGGTATTGAGCCGCGCGATATCGCCTGCCGCCGCAAAGGCGGCGATCGGGAGGATCGCTTGCTGGCGAGCCGTCAGGCCTGCAGACGCCGTGTTCCGGCCAGTGTTGGATGGTGTCTCGTTCATGCCCCGGGATTCCTGAGCTTGGGCAGCGCCCAGTGATACGCAAAGCGCAACCGCCAGCGCCATGACCTTGAATTGCCGGACGGAAGGCTTACCTCGCGTGGTATTGAGCATCGGTGACCTTCTCCATCCATATGACGTTTCTTCCCTCGACACTGCCAGTGACGGCAAGATGGCTCATGGCTGTGTCCGCCGACGCGCCATGCCAATGCTTGACACCGGGCGGGCACCAGACCACGTCACCGGCCCGAATTTCGCGGACGGGTTTTCCCCACTCCTGTGTCAGGCCTACCCCGGACAACACCACCAGGCGTTGACCTGCTGGATGGGTGTGCCAATCAGACCGGGCCGAAGGCTCAAAGGTGACGACGACGCCAGAGGCGTTGATGTGTTTGTCTGCGGGCCAGACCGGCACGACCTGCACACGACCGGTAAAGAAATCGGGAGATCCGGCCGTGGGTCGTTGCGTGCCGGCTGGCACGATCTGCTGAGCCTCGACTTGCTCGCCTGCAAACGTCGGCGTCATGACTGAGGCGGTGACCACTACGGCCACGTTCATCACCATCACTCTCTGAAGGAGCTTCATCGTAACTCCTGCGGTTGCATATGAGTGGGCAGATTGTCGGATTTCGCGGCGCCATCTGTCCTCGCCGCGCGTGCCGCCATGCCTGCAAAAACGGCACCGATAAGCAGCAGCGACGCGCTCCCTATCAGGGTGCTACAGTAGCCATGCGTATCGAACAGGATGCCACCGACCGTAGAGCCCAAGGCAATCGACAGTTGGACAACGGCTACCATCAAGCCGCCACCTGCCTCGGCATGGTGCGGGAAAGTGCGGGTGATCCAGTTCCACCATGCCACGGGC
Organism: Cupriavidus pauculus; assembly: GCF_022179805.1. Taxonomy (GTDB): domain Bacteria; phylum Pseudomonadota; class Gammaproteobacteria; order Burkholderiales; family Burkholderiaceae; genus Cupriavidus; species Cupriavidus pauculus_E. Next base: position 53,634 of record NZ_BPUO01000019.1, read on the forward strand.
GCCGCCGTTGCCACCAATCCCCACAGCGCCAGCACCATCGCGACACTGATGATGTGATGGCCCAGGCCGATCAGCGCAAGTGCAATAGCAGCCATGATTGTCGGGATTGCTACGAGCGTGGCATAGAAGGCCCGTTTCAGCACCGTGCCGATCGCCATGGTTCCAAAGAATCCCGCCACACCAATGGCTAGCAGAATCAGCGACAGGCTCGACGCCTTAACATGCGTAACGGTTTCCAGAAACGGTCGCACATAGGTGAACAGCATGAACTGCCCAGAGAAGAATGCGCCGGCCGCAAGCATGCCTAGCGCAACGACCGAGCGCTTCAAATGTATGAACACATTCTGTCTGCCTTCTGGGCGGGATGGCACCGGCATCGCGGGAAGGCTGAACCACTGCCAGGCGAGCGCGATCACCGCAATCGGTACCAGACAATAGAATGCCCCACGCCAGCCAAAGACAGCACCGAGGTAGCTACCAAGGGGTGCCGCGATGACGGTCGCCAAGGCGTTGCCGCTGTTAAAGATGGCCAGCGCACGCGGCACATGGTGCGCCGGGACCAAGCGGATGGCTGTCGCCGCCGACATCGACCAGAAGCCGCCCACGACGACGCCAATCAACGCGCGGCCGATCAAGTAGGCAAGGTAGTTCGGCGCGACCGCGATGATGGTGCCCGATGCCGCCATGACCGCCGTCAGACCGAGTAACAGCAGCTTGCGGTCCATGCTTCCAGCGACGGCGGAGATGAACAGACTCGTGAACACGGCGAAGGCACCGGAAATGGCGATGCCCTGCCCGGCCATCCCTTCGGTGACCCGCAGGTCCGCGGACATCGGCGTCAACAGGCTCACCGGCATAAACTCCGATGCGATCAGCGCGAAAACGCAGAGCGTCATCGCAAAGACGCCGCTCCAGTAGGCGGGCGGCTGTGATGCGCGATACGCCGAGTCCTGATGTGGGGATAAAGCCTGAGGCGGTGCAGTATTTTCCATCGGCCGTATCATCGCAAGACAGGCTCCGCGCGACTAGCTGCCCAATACTTCTTGCCTTGATGAGCCAATCTCATGAAATGCATTGATGAACGTGCTTTATGATGCTAATGAACCAGCTCGCATAATCGGATCTGTCCGTATCCGATACTATTCCGCGATTCCCACCTCTTATCCGCCCCATGACTACCATCAACATCAACGGCCAGGTTCATGAGGTCGACCTCTCCCCCGACACCCCGCTTCTGTGGACGCTTCGTGATGCCCTCGGCTTTACGGGAACAAAGTTTGGCTGCGGCATGGCGCTGTGCGGCGCGTGTACCGTCCATGTCGACGGGCAACCGGTCCGCTCCTGCGTCACCCCGATCTCGGGTATCGGCACCAAGGCAGTGCGCACGATCGAATCGATGGATTCGGATTCCGTAGGCCGAGCCGTACAGGACGCGTGGGTCGAGTTGGGGGTAGCCCAGTGCGGCTACTGTCAGGCAGGACAGATCATGACCGCCACCGCACTACTGAAGTCAAATCCGAAGCCCTCCGATGAGCAGATCGTCGCGGGAATGAGCGGCAATCTTTGCCGGTGCGGCACGTACACGCGCATCAACGCCGCTGTGAAACTGGCGTCCTCCCGCCTTGCGGCAAGCAAAACGGGAGCCAAGGCATGACGCGCACCGACCTTGAAACGCTTGAACAACCAGCGCGCCGCCGCATCCTGCAGGCAGGCGCGGTATTCGCGCTGTCGCTCCAGTTCGGGGGCCTGATCACCAAGGCGGTGGCTGCCGACGTCGGCAAGAAGTACGGCGGTGCAGCGATGCCGGGCGGCGTCGTGGACGATCCGCTGGTGTTCGTCTCGATTTCTCAGGATGGCACAGTGACCATCGTGGCACATCGCGCTGAAATGGGAACGGGCGTACGAACCAGCCTGCCGATGGTCGTGGCCGATGAGATGGAAGCGGACTGGAGCCGCGTGAGGATCGTACAGGCCGATGCCAACGAGGCGCGCTATGGCAGCCAGAACGTGGACGGATCGCGCAGCATGCGCCATTTCCTCGCACCGATGCGTCGGGTGGGAGCATCTGCCCGGCAAATGCTTGAAGCCGCTGCCGCGGCACACTGGAAGGTCCCGGCTGCCGAGGTGCAGGCACGCAACCACGAAGTCATTCATGCGGCAACCGGTCGGCGACTCGGATATGGCGATCTCGCCGAAGCCGCGATGCGGCAGCCGGTGCCGAAGCACGATCAATTGCGCCTCAAGCGACCGGATGCCTTCCGCTATATCGGCAAGGGCAATATCATGCCAGCCGACGGTCGGGACATTGCGCAAGGCAAGGCAACCTACGGTATCGACGTGCGGCTGCCGGGCATGGTATACGCCGTCATCGCTCGCCCGCCCGTCTATGGTGGAAAGCTGCGCAAGGTCGATAGCACCGACGCCCTGAAAGTTCCTGGTGTCTTGCGCGTCATCGAACTGAAGGGATTCGACGGTCCCCCACTGTTCAATCCCGTTGGCGGTGTGGCCGTGGTGGCGACCAACACGTGGGCGGCAATGCAGGGCCGCGCGGCGCTCAAGCCGGAATGGGACGATGGTGCCAATTCGAACTATGACTCCACTGCGTTCCGCACCACGCTGGAAGCCGCAGTGCGCCGCCCCGGCAAGCCGTTGCGCAATGATGGCGATGCCGTGGCGGCGCTGTCGGCCGCCAATGGCCAGCGCAAGGCCTCGGCCGAGTACTACATCCCACATCTTGCGCATGCCTCGATGGAAACGCCCGTAGCGACCGCTCGCTTTGTCGGCGGGAAGTGCGAGATCTGGGCGCCATCGCAGGCCCCCCAGGGCGCCTTGGAAAGCGTGGCGAAGCACGTCGGACTCGATGCGAAGGACGTCACGTTGCATCTGACGCTGCTGGGCGGCGGCTTTGGCCGCAAGTCAATGGCCGACTTCATTTCCGAAGCTGCGCTGGTGTCAAAGGCGATGGACGGTAAGCCGGTCAAGCTGCAATGGACGCGCGACGACGATATCCATCACGACTACTACCACACGGTATCGGTCGAGCGCATGGAGGCTGTGGTGGATGCCAAGGGCAAGCCGACCGTATGGCTGCATCGATCGGCCGCACCCACAATTGCCTCGACGTTCCAGGTGGGCGCACAAGGCAAGGCGCCCTTTGAAGCCGGGATGACAGCCATCAACATCCCGTACCAGATTCCGTCGATCCGACTGGAATCGGCCGACGTGCCGGCTCATACCCGCATCGGCTGGTTTCGTTCGGTGTCCAACATCCCGCATGCATTCGCGGTACAGAGCTTTGTCGCCGAACTGGCCCATCGGGCGCATCGCGATCCAAAGGATTACCTGCTCGAACTCATTGGACCGGCGCGCCAGATTGATCCTGCCACGCTTTCGGATAGCTGGAACTATAACGAATCGCCTGAGCTATATCCGCTCGACACCGGCCGCATGCGCCGCGTGATCGAGGAAGCCGCGCGGAGGGCGAACTGGGGCCGCAAGCTGCCAAAGGGCCACGGGCTGGGCATAGCCATGGCGTACAGCTTCGTAACCTATGTGGCCACCGTGGTGGAAGTGGCCGTGGATGCAAAGGGCCAGATCACCATTCCACGCGTCGATGTAGCGATCGATTGCGGGCCGCAGGTCAACCCCGAGCGCATCCGTTCGCAAGTCGAAGGTGGATGTGTGATGGGAATCAGCCTTGCGATGCTGGGGGAGATCTCGTTCAAGGATGGCCGCGTCCAGCAAAGCAATTTCCACGACTTTGAGATCCTGCGCTCGCACATGGCACCACGGGCCATCCATACGTGGATGGTGGGTGGTGATTTCGGGGTGCCTCCCGGTGGGGTGGGCGAGCCGCCCGTGCCGCCCATCGCGCCCGCCCTCTGCAACGCGATATTTGCCGCGACGGGCACACGGATTCGATCGCTGCCTATCCGTGACCAGCTTTCGCAGACTTAGCCGCAGCAACGCCATCCGCTCAAGATCGTCATGGCCGGTGCCGGATGGCGTCGATGACGATCTTGAGCGCTCGTGACGACTGCCTGCGGCTCGGATAGAACGCGTGATAGCCTGGGAACGTCGGACACCAGTCTTCCATCACTTTGACCAGTTTGCCTTTCTCCGCATAGGGCTGGACGATCGGCATGGGCAGGAACACCAGGCCGAAGCCATCGAGCGCGGCATTTAGCATCTGGTTGACACTATTGCAAACGACCTGACCTTCCACGCGCGCCTGCAACTTCTTTGAACCCTTGGCCAGTTCCCAAGCATAGAGCCCGCCGCTCGTGGACAGCCGCAAATTGATGCATCGGTGCGAGAGCAGGTCACGCGGCATTGTCGGTTTGTCGCGGCCCTTGAAATACGCGGGAGACCCTGCGATGGCCATCTTCACATCGGGACTGATGCGCACGGCAATCATGTCCTTCTCGATCTGGTCGCCAAAACGCACCCCGATGTCATAGCGGTCGCCAACGATATTGGTGAGTCCATAGTCGACCGTCAACTCAACGTTCAGGTCGGGGTACTGTGACAACACCTTGGCTAGGCGAGGCCAGATGATGGCATCGATGGGATAGTCGACAGACGTAATGCGAATGGTGCCAGCCGGACGCTCGCCAAGCTCGGCCACTGCGGACAGATCGGCTTCGATTTCCTCGAACTTCGGCGCGATCGACCGGACCAGCCGTTCGCCGGCATCGGTCGTGGACACGCTGCGCGTGGTGCGTGTCAGCAGACGTACGCCCAGTCTTGCCTCGAGATTGCGAATGGTGTGGCTCAACGCGGATTGCGTGACGTCGAGGCGAGCTGCCGCGCGCGTAAAGCTTCGTTCCCGGGCGACAGTGACCAATGCAAGCAGATCGTTAAGGTTGTGGCGGGGCATGACATTCTCAGGCAAAAGAATGCGATCAGGCGTCTCGCGTCGCGAATAGCGCTATGAACGCATTTCATCAATGTTCCCGCTATTGTTCAGCCTAGCGCGCACTGCGCGCAAGTGGTTTGCCGAGAGTTCCCGCATGCAGCATTCACATAGTTCAATTCCCCCGCTTCGCATCCTGCCCAGAGAGCAAGTCATCGCCACAGTCCCGGAGGCGCGTCCAGCATGATCACGATCACCCAGTGCGGCTCCCAGCCGTCTATGGACGGCGCAGCCGTCAGCTTCACGGGCAGCGTCCGCATTGACGCGCATTTCCAGGCCGGCCCGCCTGCGCGTGTAGGAGGCGCGACAGTCACGTTCGCGCCGGGTGCGCGAACCGTGTGGCACAGTCATCCGCTCGGGCAGACGCTTCTTGTGGTCGCGGGGATCGGCTTCGTACAGCAGTGGGGCGAGCCCGTCCGAACAATGGGGCCAGGGGATCTGGTCTGGATCCCACCCAATACCAAACACTGGCATGGCGCTACAGCAGCTTCCACCATGGCGCACATTGCCATCACAGAGGCGCTGGAGGGTATAGCGGTGGACTGGATGGAGCCTGTGGACACCGATCAGTACGCTAAAGCATCGATGCGGTAGGCGGTGGATGAATGGAGCGAGACAATCTTATTCAAGTTCAAGCCGGCTTCCCATAATGAGGCTTTTGATATGCGGCAATGGGAAGTCCGCGATTCCGATTGATTGGACTGCGCGAAACACAGCGTAGAGACTGAATACACCCTCAGTTACGGCATCCGCTTCGCCGTGCCATAGAGATAGCCAGGCAGCGTTAGTCAGATCCATGAGACAGCGTCCCCTCGCTTTCGGGAGGATCTGGCGCAAGCCATCGAGAACAACACTGCGCAGGAGGCTGCGGCCAGTGTGCGTATCGGTACAAATACAGTTCTGTCCGGAAGCCCCCCGATAGGTTCCATTCGGTATCGTTGACCGTCTCGCACAATCTGCAGGCCATTGCCACGTAATCCAGTAGACACACACTTCGCGAGCATGCTTAACAAGAAAAATAAGATGTCGTAGTGAAATTCTTAGTGGCGTCCGTGACAGGCTTGCAAGTCACTGCTGCTGGCGATACGTTGATGCCACCTCTGAAACTCGCGGACGGAGCTTCCATGTACGAGACGGTGATCATCGTAGACAACGACGAAAGTGTAAGTAGAGCTCTTACAGGGATTTTTGGCGTCAAAGGGTATCAAACCGTCGCGTACTCATCGGCAGAAGCATGCCTTCGGGCCGTGGACCAACATTTCGGCCCCGCGTGCGTCATTGCGGATCTGCGGTTGCCTGGCATGGGCGGAATCGAACTTCAAAAGAATATGCCCGCGCGCTTTCCGGTCATCATTCTGACCGGTCATGCGGACGTCTCGGGAGCCGTGACGGCAATCAGAGCAGGCGCCGTAGAGTTTATTGAAAAGCCGGCAGGGACGAACACGCTCTTGACTGCAGTCGAAAAGGCCATGACGCTCGCGCGTGCAAGACACGCCGACGCCATCTGCGTGAAAGCGCTGGTATCTAAAATGAGTCTGTTGACCCCGCGCGAACGGGAAGTCATGGCGCTCGTCGTCACCGGCCTCCGAAATAAGGATGTGGCACGGGCTCTTGGGACGGTCGAGAAAACGATCAAGGTCCATAGGGCTCATATCATGCAAAAGCTCGAGCTGAAATCGCTCGCCGAGATGGTCCGGTGCGCGGACAAACTTGCCCAGATTGTTGAACTCTAAGCCCCTAGCTGGAACAATGCTTCGAAGCTAGTTGTTCTCCAATAGGCTAGTACTTGATGTCGCGTGCTGTCTGGCGCCCGCCCTGCTTGGCTTGGCGTTTGTCCTGTCGGCAATGCGAATTGCTCTGCTGATTGGCCGCACGGCAGTCCTGTTTCGTCTCCCGCGAGTTCTGACGCGTGTCCTGCCGTACATCCCTGCCTTGACGGCGCTGCTGCGCCTGTTCCGTGGCCTGCCCCACCACCGGGATGATTCCAAAAAACACTATCGCCACCGTAACGGCAATTTGTCCGGCTGTACGCTTATTCATCTCGCGTCTCCATGTGTACCTCAAATCAAGCAGCCCAAGAGCCTCGGCGCTGACCTTCAGTTTTGTACCATGCGCGCAGGCTTACCATTGGACTTTCGACTCAAGTGCCGCGCCGGCCGCCACCAATCCGAAAGGGCCGCATTCCTTCCATCGAACGCAGTTAGCAGTCTCGATGAATCGTTGAGCCGCCTTCCGCCTCAGGAGCACGGAGGCTGCCTTAGCCGACACTGACAACAAACTGCCGAATCGCTAGGCAAATTCGGCCCACCAGCGACCGCCCATCGCCATTTCCAAACTCTGGATTGGACGTCAGCGAAAGGCTTCGCTCGCTGAGGGCTGGATGGCTGCGTTGGCAATGCGTAGCGATTTGAAGCGAGGGGACAGGCTCTAGATCGTGGTCAACGTCGTCGAGCATGTAATGGGCAAATGGTGCTGGTTACACCATCGACGAGCGAACGTCGTGCAGCGCTCACGGCCCGCTCCAGATCAGCAAGCGGCTGGCGGCGGAGGTCGCAAAAAAAATGCGAGCGCTCGGGTAGACACATTTGCTGAAAACAGGCGGTCCGACGCAGTGTAGCGCGTCTCTTAGGCACATTGCCGTCACAACAATGCTGTTTCCTGGCGGGCACCACAGATGTTCATTCCCAACCCTACCGAGTGATTCCGAAGCTGCGTAAGCTACCTTTCCGAAGGTTCTGAAAGGCCCGGCAAATACAACTAGTAAGCGCATCTCGCCCGCCGGCAATCAACGTTGCAGCAATAGGAGTTCAACATGTGTTTATGCCACGGACCACTTTACCCTGAACACGATTTGGTCCCTTCGCGCTACGCGACGCGCGTTGGAGATATCGAGGTAATCGTCATTAGCGATGGTGCGATACCAGTACCCGCCGCCGTACTTGGTACGAACGTCGATTCGGCGGTGAGAGACGCCGCACTACGCGGCCGATTTCTCCCGGATGTGATCGATTGGGGCCTAAATGTCGCCGTTGTCCGCAGCGGCGGCCGGACGATCCTCATCGACGCCGGGATGGGATCGGAGATGCCGGAATCGACAAGAACTGGACGGCTGGCCCTCCGACTGAAGTGCGCCGGCATCGATCCGCGAACCGTGACCGATTTCATCGCAACGCACATTCACATGGACCACATTGGCGGACTCCTCGACGCGCGGCTGAGAAGTCTGATGCGTCCAGATCTTCGGGTCCATGTGTCGCACACCGATGTCGAGTTCTTTCAGGCACCCGACTTTTCCCACAACACGTTTAACGGTATCCAAGACATCATCCGGACAAGTGCACGCAATTTCCTGGACGCCTACAAGACGGAGTTGCGGCCATTCGACAAGGAGTATCAGGTGGCCCCAGGCGTAGTGGTGACTCTCACCGGCGGGCATACCCCGGGACACAGTATCGTCCGCGTGGCGTCCGCCGGTGAAAGGTTGACGTTTGCCGGTGACGCGCTAGTCCCGGTCGGGATCGAATGCCCCGAATGGGAAAACGCCTTTGACCACGAACCGGAGGAAGCGACTCGTGTCCGCGTCCGCCTCTTGCGAGAAGCTGCGGAAACTGGTGAGCTGTTCCTGGCTAGCCACCTTTCATTCCCCGCACTCGGACGCGTTGCGCCCGATGGCAAGTCCTTCAAGTATGTACCGGCCAACTGGGCGTACTAACAAGCGACTCACGCCTATGCGATGGATCCACATCGCAATAGCCTGCGCATAGCGACATAGTCATCTCGCTACGATGCTGACGCGCGGCGATTGGGGAAGGTGGGGGCCGGAGGCGCTGGAACTCCCTTTAGCGTCGTTGTAGACCAATAGAAGACTGCCCCCTCTGGGCAGTCTTCTTTGCTTCGCTCGCAACGCTCCATTCGCTTCAAAGGCCTGCGGAGAGATTGCGGACGGCTTTGGCGAAAACCCCGATACGGCGGTCGTTAGGATGAAGTGCAACACCCTGATGTTAGGGTGTTGGGATGGGACAAAGCTACAGTCAACTGAATCGAAGACCGTAACAGTATTCATCGCCTGCTAAACGAGGGGTACAGCCTGCGTCAGATCGCGAGAGTGGCGGGGCGAAGTCCGTCGACTATTTCACGCGAGGTTGCCCGGGCCGGAGCACATCGGTCATACGATGCTGCGAACGCGCAGGGCGTAGCGCTGAGAAGACGTCGACGGGGGCCGCGCAAGCTGGCAGCCGGCACCGCGCTACTGAAGCTGTTGAGAGCATGGCTGCGCTTGGGCTATTCACCGCAACAGATTGCAGGCAGACTCCGGCGCATGTATGCCCACCAGCCGGAGTTCCATGTGTCCCACGAGACGATCTACTGCGCAATCTACGCCACGCCAAGCGGTGAGCTGCGCCGCGAGCCAATCGGCAATCTGCGTAAGGCCCACAAGGAGCGACGGCCAAGAGGCGCGGGGACGATCGCCAAGGCAAGCTGCACGATATGCGCTCGATCCACGAGCGGCCAGAGGAGGTGTTCGATCGGCTGGTGCCCGGACATTGGGAAGGCGACCTGATCAAGGGCGCTGGAAATCGCAGCGCAGTGGCGACGCTGGTGGAACGCAAGACGCGCTTCATGGTGCTGGCGAAGATGGACGGTTGCGGGAGGAGGCAGCGCTCGAAGCTTCGACCAAGAAGTTTCGTCGTGTGCCGCTGGCGCTTCGCAAGAGCCTGACCTACGACCAGGGCAAAGAGATGGCGCATCACGCAGAGCTGACCAGGCGAGTCAGCATCGAAGTGTTCTTTGCCGACCCGCACAGTCCGTGGCAGAGGCCAAGCAAGGACTGGTTCGGGAGTATCTACCGAAAGGCGACGATCTATCGGTCTTCTCGCAGGGGTACTTGAACAGAGTCGCGAAGGCGCTGAACTATCGGTCTCGGGCGGTTCTCGACTTCGCGACTCCCGCCGAAGCCATTGCCGAAGAGATCAACAAATTACGAACTGGTGTTGCATCTCAGACTTGAATCCGCCCTGATATGAGCGGCCAGATTGCGGCGGCCGCGGGCACTTTGTCGGACCGCCGAAGTGATCGGGCGCTTTACGGCCAGAAGCGGCCATTTTTATCCACCGGCACGAATGGCCGAACATCGACTATTTTCGGCCTTGCCTGGAAGTGAATCCCAAAAGCCGAGAGGGTAAGTCTATGCCTACCTGCCCTCTCGGGGGTACTGCGCTTCCGCCTACCGGCAGTGGAAATAAAACGCTGAGATACTTACGCGGAAGCAACTGCCCAGTAAGTGCGAGCGTTCGTGAATTCACGGATGCCCGCCGCGGCCAGTTCTCGGCCATAACCCGACTTCTTGGTGCCGCCAAACGGGATCCGCGCGTCCGATGCCGTGATGGCATTGATGAACGCTGCACCGCTGATGATTTGCCTGGCAACGGCCAAAGCCCGCTTGTTCGAGCCCGCCCAGACGCTTACGGACAACCCAAACGGCGTCGCGTTTGCGAGTCGAACGGCGTCGGCATCGTCCTTTGCAATAGCGATGGCGGCCAAGGGGCCAAAGGTCTCTTCATCGAATGCCGCCATACCCGGTTGCAGGTTGCCCAGTACCGTGGCTTCGTAAAAGTTGCCCGGGCCTTCCATCGCCTTGCCGCCCGCCAGCAGAACCGCACCTGCTTCCAGAGACCGCTGGACTTGTCGATCCAGCGCGTCACGCAAATCCGGGCGTGCGAGCGGTCCCATCTGGGTCGCCGAATCAGTTGGATCGCCAACAACCAGGTTCCTAGTGGCTTCCACGAAGCGCTGGGCAAACTCCTTCGCAATGCCTTCCGAGACAATGAATCGCTTGGCGCATACACAACTTTGGCCGGCATTGTGGAAACGCGCCTTGACGGCTGCGGCCACGGCTGTCGACAAATCGGCGTCGTCCAGAACGATGAAGGCATCCGAGCCACCCAGTTCCAGGACAGACTTCTTGGACGCGCGGCCAGCGGCAGCGCCCACGGCCGCACCAGCGCGATTCGATCCTGTTAACGTCACGGCGGCAATGCGATCGTCCTGGATCAGTCCGTCGATGACCTGCGGCACCTGCGGTTCGGCCACGACCAACGTTGTCACCACGTTCTTCGGCACGCCGGCATCGAGGAACAACTCTTCGAGAGCCAGTGCGCAGCCCGTGACGTTCGGCGAGTGCTTCAGGAAGACACCGTTACCTGCGGTGATCGCCGGAATGGCGAATCGCATCACCTGCCACACCGGGAAATTCCAGGGCATGACCGCCAATACGAGGCCGATGGGTTCATAGCTGACCCAAGCGTCGACGCCCTCGATGTTGACCTTCTCATCGACCAGGATGCGCTCTGCATTGTCGGCGTAGTAGAGGGCCGTGACGGCAGACTTCTCCAGCTCGCCGGCGGCCTCTGCTCCGACCTTGCCCATCTCGGCCGTAATCAGTTCGGCGAACTGCTTGCTTTGCCGGCGCAGCTCTTCTGCAAGCCGTCGAACGGCGGCTACCCTCACTTCAAGCGGCTGCTTGCCCCACGCTGCAGCGGCTGCATGGCCGGCTTCAAGAGCTTGCTCGATCTGCTCGGCGCCCCACCCGTCGTACGTTTGAAGGGCTGCTCCGGTGCTCGGGTTATAGGTTGTAATGGTGTTGGTCATGGCTGTCCTGTTTTCAGGCGTGATGGAAGAGCTGGGTGCAGATCGTGTTGACCTGGCTACCCTTCACCACACAGCGATCCGCTGCCTTGCGCCACTCTGCAAAATGCGGCGCGGCGCGATGGGCGTCGATGGCGACCTCGTCGTCATACAGTTCGTAGAACATGAAGTGATGCGGATTCTTAGTGTCCTGCGTGACGTCGAAGTACTTGCAGCCGACTTCATCGTTGAACGTACGCGCGGCGTTCTCCTTGATGGCAGCAAGGAACTCTTCCAGGCGTTCCGGATAGACGTCGAGGGAAACAATCAGGGCGATCATCACAATGTCCTTTTAGGTATTGGCGGCCGGAAATGCCGTGCCGGTTTCGGTAGCAAGCTTGACCATGCTTTGCCAGGTGGTATCGGCAAGAGAGATGCCTGCCTCTTTCAGATGGGCCGTGTTGCGGTCCTCAAGCTCACCCGGGAAGAAGATTTCTTCAATGCCGTGGGCCTTCGGCACTGCCTTTACTTCGCTGATCAACGTTTCCATACGCTGCTCGAACTCCGCGAGCGGCATCGTCGACTTGATATCGATCGTGATCAGGAGGTGACCGCAGCCGCTGGGGCGGCTCGCTTCGTAAGGGCCGGCGACGTTGGAGCCGAAGTGGCTGCCGGTCAGCACGCCAGCAAGGACGTCCATCATGAACGAGATGACGTAGCCCTTGTGGCCTGCCATCGGCAGAATCAGGCCGTGAATGGCTTCCTTTGCATCGGTCGTCGGTACGCCGTTTTCATCGGCCGCCCAGGTATTCGGAATCTCGACACCACGCTCCGCTGCGAGGTAGATCTTGCCGCGAGCCACGGCGGTGTTCGCAATGTCCATGACGGCAACGCCGCGGCTGCCGGCCGGCGCTGCGATAGACCAGGGATTCGTACCGATACTCTTCGCTTTGCCACCCCACGGCGCCATGGCAGGACTGGCGTTTGTGGCAAGGATCGCCACACAACCCTCCTTGGCCGCCATTCGGGTGAAGTACGCAGCGGTGCCAAAGTGGTTCGAGTTGCGGACGCCGACCGCACTGATGCCGTGCTGGCGAGCCCGAGCAATGCCGAGTTCGACAGCGTTTGCCGACAGTACCTGGCCAATGCCGTGATGACCGTCCATGACAGTCACCGCGCCGCCGTCCATCACGATCTCAGGCGTGGTGACAGCCGTCATGACGCCGCTGCGCAGGCGCTCGACATACCAGGGAAGCCGGAGCATGCCGTGCGAGGAGTGGCCCCATAGCTCCGCAACAACCAGGCTATCCGCCAGCAGGTGCGCGTCTTCGGTAGGGACACCGAGGGATTCGAGAACCGCTGTCCCGAACCGGGTCAATGCTTCGGCGTGAACGGTGGTTGGCATGTCAATCTCCAGATAGTGCGATGTTCGTTTGTTGCGTTACGGCCGAGTCGGTTAGATGGGATAGGCGCCGGTCAATCCGCCCACAATCAGCATGACCAGCCCGACCGCAACGGCGCGCCAGATGGTCTTCCTGGCGTGCTCACCAAGCTCCACCTTTGCGAGTCCTGCAAGCAGAAGAAAGGAAGGCACAAGCGGACTGGATTGGTGCAGCGGTTGCCCAACGATTGCAGCGCGCGCCATCTCTACGGCCGAAATGCCGTAGTGCGAGGCAGTCTCCGCCAGGATCGGCAGCACGCCAAAGTAGAACGCGTCGTTGCTGGTAAAGAAGGTCATCGGAATGCTGATGACTCCGGTCACGATGGCCAGATGCGGCCCCCAGGACACCGGGATAATTGCTACGAGCCACTTGGCCATGGCTTCAACCATCCCGCTTCCGCTCAGAACACCCGTGAGCACCGTCGCCGCAAACACCATGCCGACCACGCCGACGATGCTTGATGCGTGAGACTTGATCTGCTCGGACTGATCCGCCACGCGAGGGAAGTTGATGACGAGGGCAACGGCCACACCGAGAAGGAAGACCACCGGCGAAGGGATTACCTCGATCACGAGCAGCGTCATCACGGCCAGCGTCAACAGCGCATTGATCCAGACGAGACGCGGACGTGCGTGGGGACGCTTGATGATGTGGCCGTCATTCGAGAAGGGTGCGGAAGATTCATCTTCGTCATTGCGCGACGACGTTACGGATGCGTCCACGCGCATGGAGGCCATGGCACCAGGATGTGGCAGGGTCATAGCACCGGCCTGCGCGCTGCCGAAGCTCGACGACCCCGTTGCCGCCGACTGTCGCGCACCCGAACCCAGTAGGCCTGAGTCAGGCTGGATGGCGAGAATTCCGAGACGCGTACGCTCCGCCCGTCCCAGCGCATACGCAAGACACAGCAAGGCGCACACGGCAGCGAAGATCGCAGGTGCCATCGGCACAAAGATATCCACCGGATTCAGTTTGAGCGCTGCCGCTGCGCGTGCCGTGGAACCGCCCCAAGGCACCGTATTGAAGATGCCATTGGCTGTCGCGGCGATACACGTCAACACCCACGGGTTCATGCCCAGTCGGAGGTAGATCGGCAGGAAGGCCGAAGTCACGATGATGAACGTCGTCGAGCCATCACCGTCGAGCGACACAATGGCGGTGAGGAGCGCCGTGCCAATCGCTAGACGCACCGGATCATTGTGGACAAATCGCAGAATCAGCTTGATGAGCGGGTCGAACATGCCGACGTCGATCATCATGCCGAAGTAAATGATGGCGAAGAAGAGCAGGCATGCCGTCGGTGCGACGGTCTTGATGGATTTGATGATCGAGTGCCCAAGGTCGAGCCCCCCGCCTGCGATCAGCCCAAAGACGATGGGCACCAGGATCAGCGCTGCCACCGGCGTGAGCCGCTTGGCCATGATCAGGGTCATGAATGCGGCAATCATGCCGAAACCGAGAAGTACCAACATCGTTGTCTCGCGTCATTGTCTGGACCGGCAGGCGGGTATGACTTGCTAACTAGCCTGTGGGGACTGACGAGACATAGGCTCGGCGGCCGGTCACATTTTTTAGGAGCGCACGAGCCCTTCGCCCCGGCTTGATCCGGGTCGGTTCCTCGCGCTGCATGGTCCGCAGCGATTTGCCGCAGACCTGGGATGGAGCTATTGGCGTTAGCGCTCAGCGCTTGCCGTGTTCTGCCGAGACCGGGTTCGTGACGCCCGTTTCGACCAGGGTGCGCGTCGCATCGACCGTCGCGTAGATCCACATGATCTTCATCGGTTCGGTCTTCGACACGTTGCGGAAACGATGGTTGACGTTCGGCGGAATGAACGTAACGTCGTGCGCCTTGAGACGGTACTCGAGGCCATCGATATCCAGGATCGCCTCACCTTCCATCAGAACCACGCTCTCCTGGCAGTTATGGCTGTGGAAGGGAATCTCCACACCACCATCGAACGACGTGTAGCCGGTGATGAAGCTGGTCGTACCCAACTCACGCGACACCAGCGGCGTAGTACGTGCGCCACCGCCACGCTCATGCGTAGGCAGCGTTTCTGGCTTCAGGAGGACGGCGCCGGAAGGGGTCTTGCTGGTCATGTTTTGTCTCCGATCTGGATTCGCGGTCGGCTGCAAATGAGCTGGCTGCGCGGGGAAGTATCGCGACGCAAAGCGATAACGCCTTGCATGCCTTGCCGCGTGCAAATCCCGATTGCGACGCTGCCTGGTTGATCGAAGTATAGCTTTTTGTAATCACAGAATGCAAAGACGAAAACTTAGGCGTTTACCCTGCATCACCAGTGAATGATGCTTTCAAAGGGACTTCGGCAGCCGATGGCGCTGCCGACAAATGCACTTTGTGGGAAAAAATGGAGATGACAGCAAAAACTACGGGTGAGCCCTTGCAGCCCGGGAACGGCGGAAATTGCACTCTGAGGGAAGAAACGGCAATAGGCGCCCGAACGCGCCCTGCGAATCAGGCTGCGCTTTTGAAGACGGACTTGCTGCGAACCTTGCGCTGACGTGCCCCTTCAAGATGCTCCCGCATCAATCCCGCCGCCTTCAGCAAATCCTGTGCGGCAATGGCGTCAAGGATGGCCAGGTGTTCGATCGCCTGCTCTTGTCGCGGCTTGCGGTCTTTGGCTTGCCCGTACTCGATAAGGCGTCGTAGCGAGTCCATACGCTTGATGGATTGCACCAAGAAGCGATTGCCAGACCATTTGGCAATCGTTTCATGAAAGCGGCTGTTGGACTCGAACAGCTCGATCGGTGTCATCGTCTTGTACCCGCCGTCCACGATTGCCCGCTGTTGGCGGCGCAGGGAGGCAAGCTCGACAGAATCGGCGCGAAACCACGGGCTCAAAAGACCCGTGGGCTCCAGGGCGGTACGATAGAGGTAGCTTTCCTCGTAGGCCTGCGCCGAGTCGATCATTGGCAGGAATGTCCAGCCATGCCCGATGGAGCGTTCGACCCACCCCTCCTCCTGGATTTTGGACAGCGCCTTGCGCAATGCACTGCGTGCGACGCTGTATTGCCGCATCATGTCGGCTTCGGTCACAAAGTCCGGCAGTGCGCCGCTTAACCGGTCTTCTGCGATCTTCAGATGCAGCGGGTCGTCTGGCTCCTGCGATAGCTCCTGAGCGATCGCGGACAGATCGGTGGCGTCCTTGTTCAGGAAGAAGCCGCGATTGTGGTCATGGACGACTGCGCCAACCTCGACGAGATACCGCAGCGCAACATTGACCGGTGACCGCGACACCCCGATCCGGTCGGCCAGAAGACTCTCCGCAAGGTGATCGCCGGCGCGAAGCGCGTCCAGCCGCGCCAAGGCAACGATTTCCCGCGCCACGCGCGTTTGCAGTTGAGAGAGATTCATGGTTCGACCGGCGGTAAGAGGTAGGGCCACCGAGTCATTCGGGGCACTCGGCGTCATGGTTTCAAATCGCATTTTGCCATGACAACCGCCAATCGCCCACGCCCCTGCCAGGTCAGTCAATACGCATTCCCAACTGCTGGATGAGCTTCGACCACTTGTCGTTTTCCTTGCGGATCAGGGCGGCGAATTCAGTTCCGCCGGCTGCCGTCGGCTCGTAGAGCTGGCTCCGCAGCCTGTTGGCGTTCTCGGGATCCTTCAGCCCTGCCAGAAGCGCTTGGCTCAACCTCTGGCTCACCGCTGCGGGCGTACCCTTCGGCACAACCGCCCCCGCCCAGGAGGTCGCCTCGTATCCCGGGACGGCCTCGGCCATGGCCGGTACGTCGGGCAAAGCGCTGGCCCGCTTTGCCGAAGTGACAGCCAGGGCCCGCAACTTGCCGGACTTGATATGTGGCAGCGCGGCCAGGGGATCGGCAATGCACGCATCGACTTCGCCCCCGAGAACCGCAACGACCGCCGGCGCACCTCCCTTGTAAGGCACATGGACAAGGTCGATTTTTGCCAGCGACTTGAGCATCTCCCCGCCGAGGTGGTTACCGCTGCCGTTGCCGGCGGAGCTGTACGCGAGCTTACCGGGCTTCGACTTTGCCAGCGCGATGAACTCCTGCAGGTTCTTTGCTGCCACATTCGGATTAACCACCAGGATGTTGGCGACGGATGCCATCCAGACCAGGGGATCGAAATCGCTCACCGCGTATCCCGGCCGCGAATACAGATGCGGGTTCAGAGCCATCGTGGACAGGTTGACGAAGGTCATCGTGTAACCGTCGGGCGCAGCACGGGCGCCGAGGACCGTTCCGATGTTCCCTGCGGCTCCAGGTCGGTTGTCGATCACGATCGGCTGGCCCAGCAACCCCTGGGCTTTGCCTTGGACCGTCCGGCACAGCAGATCCGCGCCACCGCCAGCGGCCTGCGGCACGATGAACGTAATGGGTTTCGAGGGAAAGGCGCTCTCTGCCATCGCGAGACGCGGCGATATCGATGCAATGCCAGCCAGCGGCGCTGTCAGGATGCCTTGCATGAGAGCGCGACGTCGTTGATTGGGTACGGAAGTCATGTGTTGTCTCCTAATTGACCTTGTTTGCATATCGCTTTTTATGATCATAGAATGCATAAAACAGAGCAACAACTCATTCATGACTGCTTGATGCGACTTGCGTGACCCTTGCGCCACGAAATCTGGAAAATCTAGGGTTTACATATGTGAAATCCACTCGATCCGCCTCCCAAGGCGTGGACGGCTGGTAGATCGCCTGGAGTTTCGGCCTCAGTGGAAGACCCTTACATTGCCTTTCAGGCTTTATAAATGCATTTATGCGCATCGTTGACGCGAGCGCGGACAGGACGAGACATGCCAACGATTGCTTATACGGGTTGCCGGACGACGGCGAAACGCAACGCGCGAGGTCAGGGGATCGAAGTGTTCCGCCTCGACGGCGAAGGTAGGTGGACCCACCATCAAAGCGTTGCTGGTCTCGTCAATCCATCGTATTTGTTGGTCGATCAGGAGCGGCTTCGTCTTTTCTGCGTGCATGGCGACGAAAGTGAGGTCAGCGCGTTTCGCATTGACGAGGGCAACGGTTCCCTGACCCAGCTAAATACCCAATCTACCCAGGGCTCCAACCCCGTCCACCTTTGCCTGGCCCAGTCGGGCACCAACCTTGTGATCGCGAACTATGCGACCGGGACGGCGGTCGCGCTTCCAGTCATGGACGACGGCCATCTGGAACCCGTGGCGAGCACCCTCCAATTCACGGGCCAGCCTGGCCCCAACGCTGCTGAGCAGCGATGTCCGCACCCACACCAGGTTTTGCGCTTGCACGGCACCAACCGTTTTGTCTTCCCTGACAAGGGGACCGATGCGATCTGGTTCGCCGAGTTCGACGACATCCGCAGGACTTGGCGGCACAATTCCGTTCAGCGCGTTGCTGCTCGCCCGGGTGCGGGCCCCCGCCACGGGGTCTTTCACCCTTCTCGCCCATTGCTCTACATCGTCAACGAGCTGGACTCGACGCTTGCTACCTATCTGCTCGACGACTCGGAATGCGAGCTCATTGGCATGTCGGACTTGCTGCCAAGTGGCTTCAAGGGACACAACCAGTCCGCAGGTATTGCTTTGGACCGGGCCGGCGAGCGCCTGTTTGTGAGCAACCGTGGGCACGAAACGCTTTCGACGTTAGCCATTGACCCAGCGACCGGAATACCGCAATTGACGGGATGGGTACCCTGCGACGGGAAGGTTCCAAGATTTATCACTCTCGGTCCGGCGCAAACAGGTCTGGTTGTTGCACATGAGGGGTCGGACACCATCCGCGTCTTTCCATTCCATGACGCGTCATTAAGGAGCCCCTTGGGAGCCTCCCAGCAAGTAGCCAGTACGGGCAGCCCAACGTGTGTGGCTTTTGTAACCCTTTGACGCACGATGTCAATGCGCCGAGGCGATTTGGCTATGTATGACCGCTTGCCCAACAACTACGGCCATTTGCCTGGGATGCGCCAGATGGCCGAGAAGGGTCGACAGTTGCCCCTGGGCTCCGCAAGGGCTGGTCGGGTGGGCCGAGGGGCGGAGACCGGCCAATATGGGGCACTAGGCTGATCGAGATCGATGACCGTCCCCTAGCCGAGATCCGCCGTCCGCTCCCTTGCCAATTTGCGTAATGTCCCAGTTGGGCTGAGTCACCGACGACCGGTCCCCATGATTGGGAAGGCCGATCCGTTCAGGAAATCGCCGTTTGCGTCCCTGCGCGTCGTGGGATATTTCGATCCGCCCCCCCCGAGTGTGCACGACCAGGGCTGGCACCGACGGGAAGGCGATCTGGAGGAAGGCGCCCCGCTGATCGACATCGAGATAGCTGTCCTGGAACCATTCGGACGTGGCGCCAGCCCATCTGCCTGTACTTGTAGTAAAGATTGCGGCCATCCGTCCGTCCTAGCTGCCGCGTCGCAGTCTCGGCCGCCAACTTCAACAGCTACTGGGACCTACGCTCAATGCCATCCGTAGTTTTCGGCTCGTCACTTGATAAAAGCCCATTGGTTCTTTAATATAAGGCCAATGGTCCGTTATCTGCGTCTGGTTTCATGGAGTTAGATGCTGGGCATGCGGTAGCGGTTGTCGACGTCGGGTTGCGCAGGTGCCGGCAGGCTGGCGTTGGGAAATGTCAACGATGGGGAAATATCAGATGACGCAACACAAAACCTGGCTGATCACTGGAAGCTCACGCGGCCTCGGTCGCAAGATTGCGGAGGCCGCTCTGCAGGCGGGAAAGAATCTGGTTGCAACGGCGCGAAACGTCCGTCAACTGGACGATCTAGTTTCAGTGTACGGCTCGAAAATCAAAGTCCTCGCGCTCGATGTCACCGACCCGAGCGCCGCGCATCGGGCGGTCGCCGAAGCGGTCGAAACCTTCGGTCGCCTCGATGTGCTTGTCAACAACGCCGGATATGCCGACGTGGCTGCCATCGAAGACATGCCTGATGCGGTATTTCGAGCGCAGATCGACGCAAACTTCTATGGCGTCGTGAATCTCACGCGTGCGGCCCTGCCGGTCATGCGCGCCCAGCGGGCAGGCCACATCATCCAGATATCTTCTGTCGGCGGACGCGTCGGCGGCGCAGGCCTTGGGGCGTATCAGGCTGCGAAGTGGGCCGTCGGCGGCTTCTCTGAAGTTCTAGCTAAAGAGGTGTCATCCTTCGGCATCAAGATTACGGTCGCCGAACCAGGAGGAATGCGAACGGACTGGGCAGGTTCTTCCATGGCAGTACCCGAGATCAGCGACGCCTACCGATCCGTCATCGAACCGGTCGTCGAACGCTTGCGATTGGCAGATGGCCGTCAGCCTGGAGATCCCGCGAGAATTGCGCAGACCCTGCTCGATATCTCCGCAATGGATGAACCGCCATTGCGTCTGCTCCTGGGCAGCGATGCCGTCGCTGTTGCCAGGATGATGTCCGAGAGACTTGCGGCTTCCGATGAGAAATGGCGGGCCGTCAGCGAGTCAATCGCCTTCCCGGTATAGTTCTGGACCGATAGACGGGAAGCTGCTTTCAGGCGTCGCCACCCGATGTTGCGACGGCTGAAAGCAATAAGAATTCGATGACGAACAAGACTGATCCAGGATTCCAGCGAGCACGTACTGACCAGCAAAAGGAAGTACGAAAAACAATCATTCTCGATGCCGCCCGGGAACTTCTCGAAGCACTGTCGGTTCGCGAGATCAGTCTTCGAGAGCTAAGCCGCAAGGTAGATCTATCCAAAGCCAATGTGGTGCGCTATTTTGAGACGCGCGAGGCGGTGTTTTTCACCCTGCTTAACCAGGCGCTTGAGGATTGGCTCATTGATCTGCCGGCGGAGCTAAGCGCCGAACTTCCTGGCGATGGCGTGGATACGGCATCGTTTGCGAAGGCGCTAGCGAGATCGATTGCGCGCAGGCCACTCATCTGCAAACTCTGGAGCGCGCTGGGTGGCGAACTTGAAAGTAATCTTTCGCCCGAAGCAGTTCGCGCTTTCAAGCTTGAACACTCTGAACATCAATCTCAACTGGCACGAATCTTCCGCGACTTCATGCCGCAAGTCAGCAGCGAGAACGCCCGAGATTTCGCCTCCATCTTCGTCGTCATGGTCGCAGGACTCTGGCCCTTTGCAAATCCTTCGGCCTCAGTCCAGCAAGCACTACTAGATCCAGCACTCGCTGCTGCGCGGGTGGACTTCGTGGCGCGGCTTTCCCACTTCCTCACGATCTCAGTGACAGGCATTGTTGCATCAGACGCTCGGCCAGACGCCAGCTAACAGCGGGTGCCTTCTGTTCCATGCAATCGCAGCGAGCATTCGCTGCGGCCACTCCGGCCACGTCAATTTGAGCCTGTCACTAGCCGTTTTTGACCAATGTTTCGAGCGTCCCCGTTTGCCGCACAAACGAGGAAGTTGACCAGAGCGCCCGGACGGGCGATGAAATGCTTGTCCGGGACACCATCCGATGTCGGTGACCTCTTTCGGGCAAGTCGATGGGAGCCACCTTTAGTCGGCTACAAGAATCCGGCTTCGCATCAAAGCCTGTTGCCAGGCAGACTTCTGGGTTCGGCCAGAAGCGGTCATCCGCCTACCTCCCTCCGTTCGTGATGAGGCGGCCGCTCAGACGCTGGGAGTTTTCCCAACTACTCACAGAAACTACTCATGCACGCGGTGCGAGCGATGGGGTCAAATCGTCCATAAGCTGCCGTCCGGTACCATTGCACTCATTCCAAAGTTGCACCCTCACGCCCAGGATAAATAGTAGATGAGCTACGACTTGTTCTTCACGTTCCCACAGCATCTTTGCAGCGGTAGGCGACATGGTGAATCTTCTCGATGTTGAGCATCGTTTCATGCCTCTCTTTTCAAATATGGTTGCCGCAGGCGCTTTGAAGCGTCGAACGAGTTGCATTCGCCACGATCTCCTCTTGATGTACTGTGCAGCCTCGCTCGCGGAGACGAGTAGGTTGGGATGGAGGATCGCAATCCCACCACGGCGGCGAGTTGCCAACTGCACAAGCCAGTGCGTCGGCAATCCTGAACGCGTCCACGTCCCGCCATCTGGCACAGATATAGGTGTCAGGACGAATCAGATAACATGTGCCGGCCCTTGCGTCATAGCGACCTGCCGCGTCGCTCTTCGAATCGCGGAGTACCTGGACGGCTAGCCACCTGGACGCCGACGCAGTGATAGCGGCATGAGTCAGAAATACGATCCGAAAAGGAATATCGCCTTGTTGTAGCCGGCGCAATTGGCGGGTGGTGACTGGGTCAAGTCCAGCCGGTGCGCCAAAGATTATTGCCACGAACTCGCCACCCAGATGCGAGCGCAACCATGTCTGTCCCGACACTCCGTCGACTGCCGCATCGGGACACAACATGCCAGGCGCGAGTTGTCCGGAGAAGCTGTCGGCGTCCCTCGTCGTCAACGTTGAGTCTGGCGCAACTGCCGGCCCAACCCCCTGCCCTTCGCAAAACAGCGACCGAGCAAATTCATGATGACTCGCCAGCGTCAGCATTGCATTGCGGAAGACGTGGCTCTGTGAGGTGCGCGGACTGAGAATTTCTGTATTGCGGGAAGTACTGCGTGTTGATCGGCAGAGCGCAGCGTGTTGTACTTCGCCGAAAGTTTCGAGCAGGACCGAAGGTGCCGCACCTTGCATCACGTATGCAAGCTTCCAAGCGAGACTTCTAGCGTCCT
This sequence comes from Cupriavidus pauculus, assembly GCF_022179805.1. Lineage (GTDB taxonomy): Bacteria > Pseudomonadota > Gammaproteobacteria > Burkholderiales > Burkholderiaceae > Cupriavidus > Cupriavidus pauculus_E. The sequence continues at coordinate 76,257 of NZ_BPUO01000019.1, forward strand.
CGAAACCCATGGCAGAAGCGCACTGGCGAATCGGAAACCCCACATCATGAGGGGGCCGGGTGAAAAACACGCGCCCCTGTCGGATCGGCTCGAGTCTTCTCCCGGGATAAGAGCGAACCTCGACCGATTCCATCCACATTCCTCCCGACGAGTCCAGTGCAGTTTGCGCGATTCGCATGGCTTCCGCCGCAGCAGCTTCTCTCGTCGCGATCCTCTCCCCTCCGAGATGGGCATAGAGCCTCCAGCCGTTTTTGGGCAATCGCTGCAAGGCTAGCCATGGCCCCCCATGAAAAGGGGCGTCGAACCATAACCTGTCTTGTGTCCGAGAGGATCCACTCATCCTGAAGTCTGCTATCAGAAGTGCGTCGTGGCGAGCATGGTCCACGTCGACATTAAGCAGTCTGCGCATCCGTGATTCCGATCCGCCGGTATCCACGACATATTGCGCAAACAGTCTTTCCGATGCAAAGGGCGTTTTTAGAGCAAGCTCGACACCGTTCGCACCTTGTTTGACGGCCGTGACCTGGCAAAGCTGCCGTATGCTGATGAGGGGAAGCGAATCAATTCGACGGCGGAGGCATTTGGCCAACGCACTGGGGTGCAAGCGGATATGCGCGGGAAGTCTCGCCCCCGACTCCGAACTCGCCTCAATCGTACACACTGTCGCCTCGCCAAGACTGACCACCACTCGCTCGGGCACAGAGCATTTTGCTAGCACATCTGTGGCGCAGCCCACCCTATCAAGGGCGTCAAGTACTCGCGAATCATACGTAGCGTCCATCAACCCGCAATCTGGAGGTGTGAGGCCATCGTCGATAAGCAGCACCGGAATATTCTGAAGCGCGAGTTCGGCCGCCAGGACAAGGCCAATCGGCCCAGTCCCGATCACAACGATTGTCTGAGAGTGTCCACGACTGCCTGCCTTTGTCTTCATAGCAATAGCGTCCTCGCTCCAGAAGGTGCACGTAGCTTTCTATGCCGAACGGCCCATAGCACCCCACGCAAAGCTGGCTGCTCCGCCGACTGGATGGCGGACGTGCATGCCTCCAGCACCGGAGTCGGTGGAAACATCGACATTTCCGCGGCACACCCCAGCACAACAGCGATCTCGACAGGCGAACCCAAGGCCATCGCAAATCTGAGTTGTTCTGCAAGGAACCGGGCCACCGCTTCGCGCGAGTCGTCTACGGTATCCATTCCCCGATGAATTTCGCGGCGTTTTGCTCGAATGCAATGCAGCAAGTCAGTCGGTGAGATCCTGCTTAAACGGCCGCCCATGCTAACGCCCGAACCTTGCTACAGAATGCGACCAGGATTGAGGATGCCATTCGGATCTAGCAGCCGCTTGAGATCGGCCATCATCTCCAATTCCTCAGGCGAACGGCTATAGTCAAGAAAGTCCTTCTTGATAATGCCGATGCCATGTTCCGCGGAGATTGCGCCGCTCGCGTGCCGAACGGCGGAATAGACCAGTTCCTCGACACGATGGAGATCGTCACCGGTGTGCGGGCCAGACAGCACGTGAAGATTGCCGTCACCGATGTGGCCAAAGAAAAGGTGGCGCTGACCGGGAAACGCTTCGTCAAGCATCTGACGAGCGGACTTGACGAAGCGGTCCATGGAAGCCATTGGCACGCTGACATCGAACGCCGCATGGGGCTTCATTTCTGCCAGCAGCTCTCCCACGGACTCGCGATATGCCCAGAGCCCTTCTGCGTCATCGAGCGATTGTGCGACGATGGCGTCTTCCACCTCGCCGGCCTCCAGCACTCGCTCGAGAAACTGTTCCAGCGCCTGTCGCTCGATCGATTCGTCGTCACCAAGGCACTCGATCAGTACATACAGAGGAAATTCCTGGCCAAACAGCGGCCTCAGGTCGGAAACCATCTCGGCAGCAGCCATGAAATCGCTCCACATCACCTCGAAAGCGGAAAGCGTCGGCAATGCCGCTCGGCTCAGACGTATCAGCTTGGCTGCTGCGTCGAACGAAGATAGCGCGCAGAGCGCCGTACACGAGCCCCGAGGCTTGGGAAAGAGCTTGACCACCAGTCTAGTAATCACCCCGAGCGTCCCCTCACTTCCGATGAAAAGATGCTTGAGATCGATACCTGTGGTGTTCTTGGTCATACCATTGAGCATCGTCATCAAGCGACCGTCAGGCAGTGCCACTTCAATACCAAGCACCAAGTCCCGCATCGTTCCATAGCGGATCACCCGGTTCCCGCCTGCATTGACGGCCGCGTTGCCCCCTACCTGGCAAGAGCCTCGAGCGCCGAGATCCAGCGGGAAGTACCAGCCCTGCTCTTCCACCTGTTGCTGTAGTTCTTCCAGAACCACCCCAGCCTGTACGGTAGCGGTGCCGCCAACTGCATCGATCAGATCGATGCGGTTGAGTTTCGCTAGCGACAAAGCGAACTCGTGATCTTGAGGGGTCGCGCCACCTGCGAGCCCCGTCAATCCGCCCTGCACGACGACCTTCTGTCCCGCCTCATTACAGAGCTTCAATACCGTGGCGACTTGCTCCGGCGTCCTTGGAAACAGAACAACAGGAGGCGCATGTTTCCGCGCTTCGCTCCAATCGCCGGCATGCGCGGTAGTGATGGATGGATCGCGCACGACGACTTCGGCGCCTAACGCTGAAGTCATCGCTGCGAGGAGATCTTCGAATGGTTGATTCATGTTTGCTACGTTATCTACGGCCATCGATCAGGAGTTCTTGGCGCCGTTGTCGCTCCTGACCCAGAAGACGATGAAGCTCGACAGAACCAGGAACACTGCAATGACGTACAGCGCAATATTGGTGTTCCCGGTGCGGTCGGCGATCCAGCCGACCATGTACGGACTGACAAAACCAGCAAGATTGCCGATGGAATTGATCAGGGCCACACCCGCAGCGGCGGCGATGCCACCAAGGATGGCCGTGGGGACACGCCAGAACACAGGCGCCAGGCATTGCAACCCCATGCAGGCAATCGTTAGCGCAGCAAGTGAAACAACGCGGTTGTGACTGAACAGCGCGCTAGCCACCAAGCCCAATGCCGCGACGGCACACGGGACGAGATAGTGCCAGCGATGTTCGCCATGACGGTCGGCGCTGCGGCCAACGACAAGCATTGCCGCGATACCGAAAGCGTAGGGAATTGCTGACAGCATTCCGATATCCAGCGGGGAGGCCACACCCATGCGCTTGATGATCGACGGCAGCCAGAAGCTGAATCCGTATTGACCCATTGCCGCGCCAAAGTACGCAAGCGCAAGCCACCAGACCACGGAACGCCTGAAGGCATCCCCAAGTGATACCGATGTCTTCTGCTTGCGATCCGCATCGATATTGGCCTTCAGCAGACCGCGCTCTGCCGCGCTGAGCCACTTCGCGCTATCGATGCTGTCATCGAGATAGAAGAGAACCGCTATGCCGACGACCAGCGAGGGCACACATTCAATGAGGAAGAGCCATTGCCATCCCGCGAGTCCCGCACGTCCATTGAAGGACGAGAGAATCCAGCCGGAGAGCAGACCGCCGAAGACCCCAGCGATCGGAATAGCAGTCATGAAGCGTGCGATGACGCGGCTCCTGCGATTTGCGGGATACCAGTACGTCAGGTACAGAATGATGCCCGGGAAGAAGCCGGCTTCTGCAGCGCCGATCAGAAACCTCACCACATAGAACGCGGTGGTGGACTGTACGAAAGCCATCACACCAGTGAGGACTGCCCAGGAAATCATGATTCGAGCAATCCACCGCCGGGCGCCCACGCGGTGCATTGCGAGGTTGCTTGGCACTTCGAAGATGAAGTAAGCCAGGAAGAAGATGCCGGCGCCGAGACCGTAGATCTGCTCGCTCCAGCCAAGGTCCGACGACATCTGAAGCTTCGCAAACGCGATGTTGACGCGATCCAGGAAAGCGATAACGAAACACAGACAGAGAAACGGAATCAGGCGCCACGTTACCTTCGTGTAGGCCTGATCTTCGACAGCGGCCTCGGTTTCGAGGGGCGCAAGGAAAGGGAGTGCCACGGGGATTGTCTCCAGGTTCGAATAGTTTTGACAGCGACCCGAGTCTGCACCGTGCAATCCGACAAGACAATCGATTAATCCTGATCTATTATTAAGCCATACTGTTCAATAGATGATGCCGTGCCCACTCCGCGTTTCACTCCCCGGCAACTCACGGCGTTCCTTGCAGTAGCGGATGTCCGCAACTTTGGCAAGGCAGGTGAACGCTTGAGTCTCACGCCTTCCGCAGTCAGTCAGCTAATCGCAGAGTTGGAGTCGGCCGTGGGCTTTCGGTTGTTCGATCGGACTACGCGCAGCGTCACGCTATCCCCCGCAGGTCGCGAGTTCATTCCGTCAGCGCGTAGTGTTCTCAAGCATTTCGAGCTCGCGCAATCGGCGGCAGACGACATCCGAAACCGGGCCGCCGGTGTCGTCCGCATCGCGGCTCCGATGGTGATTGCAGGCACGATCCTGCCCGACGCAATACGGGCATATGCCGAGCAATACCCTAAAGTTGTCATACGCATCCGCGATGCGGCAGTAGATAACCTCATCGACATGGTGGCAAACGCCGACGTTGATATTGCCGTCGGTCCCGACCAATATGGCGATGACAGCGTTACTCGAATCAGTCTTTTCAAGAGCTCGTGGGTATTGTGGTGCGCACCGGACCATCCCCTAGCGAAGCGAAAGACAGTCGTGTGGGCCCAACTTCGCCAGCACGCCGTGGTCGCTGCGGGTCACGACTACGAGCGAAACGTCTCGCTGATGCATGCTGGCGCCGCCGAAGGCGAACGCATTGCCCCCATTGACGTCGTAGATAACGTCAGCACGGCCCTCGGAATGGCCGCGGCGGGTATCGCGCTGACGTTGGCGCCGGCCTATGTCGGTCTACTTGCGAACAAGCTTGGGCTGGTAATGAGGCGCATTGTTGATCCGGAAGTCGTGCGCCACGTGTGTCTTTACTATTCGTCCACCCGTGCGGCGTCCCCGGCTGCCCAGGGCTTCCTTGAACACCTCGTGACATGGCTTGAAGGCAAGGACACCCTGGGAATACCAAAAAGGGCGACAAAGGACGCTCCTTCAGGTAGCTAACTCTCCAATCGAGCGGCGGTAATGAGCTTCCTATCGGCCTTTCGTCACTAGGTATGGCATTGGCAGAGAAGGGTCGGTCAGCGACCGCCTGAACAAAGCGTCAAGGCACGCGTGGCGCATCCGACTAACCGTCATGAGCGAAGATCTGCAGGGCGAGCAAACTGGTCCTCCCTTGGTTCGAAAGGAGCTGATCATGGAGACGATTCACCCGCCACCCCGCGTGCGCCGTGGAATAAGGGTAAGCTCACTGGACAAAAGCCGCCGCTCAAGCTCTGCGAGATCTGGGCGATTCGCACAAGGCTGAAAATGTCGTCGAACCATCGTGAGCTCGCACTGTTCAATCTCGCGATCGACAGCAAGCTTCGGGCATGTGATCTCACTAGGCTGTGCGTACGAGACGTTTGTCAGGGCAGCCGCGTCGGTGCTCGAGCGACGGTGATCCAGCAGAAGACGCACAGGCCGGTCCAGTTCGAGATTACGGAGCAGACCCGATCAAGTCTTGAAGCATGGATCGCCGACCGCGGATTGCGTTCATCCGATCCATTGTTTCCAAGTCGGATCCACGCCTCGGCCCACCTGTCGACCCGTCGGTACGCCAGGATTGTGCATCGCTGGATTGCGTCCGTCGGCTTAGACGACACCGCGTACGGCACCCACACTATGCGGCGAACCAAAGCATCGCTCATCTACCGCGCACCAAAAACCTTCGAGCTGTCCAATTACTGCTTGGCCACACGAAGCTGGAGAGCACGGTTCGTTACCTCGGCATCGAGGTTGACGACGCCATCGAGATGGCTGAGCAGACTGAAGTGTGACAAACCGCTGGCCGGCGAGCTGGCGCTTGTCGGCCAACAAAGGACGTTGGCACTAGACCGCGGTCGGTCCGCTTACCACACTATAGCGGTCGCTTGAGGCGGACGGCGTGCATCATAGCGACTACGCCCATAACACTTTCCCGCACTTGACGCCGCCGAGACAGGAAGTCCAGGGCTTGTCTTCATCAAGCGGGGTATCGAGGGGGCACCGTGCGTGAGAATCCCTACCAGTTCTCTGCCCTGCTCGAACAGCATCTTCCGCACGCTGTTGGGCGAATAGCGATTATCGCCGAGCCGTCAATCGAGTCCTCGGCACTCGTACTCCGGGAACAGTGGGGAGGCTCCCGGCTTCCCAGCCTCGATCCACGCGAGTTTTCCTTGCAGGAACGCCAGCGCACTATCCAGATGAGCACGCCTGTCTTCCAGCTTGGCGATCTGTGTGCGCAACACCTCCACCGTTCGTGTTGCCGATCTCGCTCCGGACCGGTATTCATTGTTCAGCGCCGCGATCTCATCGAGCGAATATCCCAATGACTTCTGCAGAAGGATCATTCGAGCGGCTGTAACGTCATCCGTCGAGAAGATCTGGTACGGATTCCGGCCGCCGGCTGTGCCCCGCCTAGGCTTCAGCAGGCCCTTGGTCACATAGAAACGAACCGTCTCCGCTGAAAGCCCAGTTTCCCTCGAAAACTCGGATATCCGCATTCTCAACTCCTTGACTCTGTAGCTAACTACACGCTTATAACAACGGACTCTACCTTCAATCGGAGCCTGATGGATGCAAATCCCTACCCCTTCTTTACCCAAGGTTCGCCTCGGCACGGCCGGGCTGCTTGTCGGCATGCAAGGCCTGGGCTGCATGGGCATGAGCGAGTTTTACGGTGACACCGATACCTCGCAGGCGCGTGCCACGCTCGATCGTGCACTGGCACTGGGCGTAACGCTATTCGATACCGCCGACATGTATGGCTTGGGAGCCAACGAATCCTTTCTTGGCGATTTTTTTCGCGCGCATCGAGAGGACGTCGTCGTCGCGACCAAGTTCGGCTACACGCGAACAGCAACTTGTCCCGACGACTGGAGCATCAGCAATCGCCCGGACTACATCCGCGAGGCCGTGGATCGCTCTCTCAAGCGCATGGGTGTCGACACCATCGACCTGTACTACATGCATCGCCGCACCCTGGACGTTCCGCTTGATGAGTCGATCGGGGCGATGGCCGAACTGGTGAAGGTCGGAAAAGTGCGGGCGATCGGTCTTTGCGAGGTGACGGCGGAGGAATTGCGACTTGCACACGCGATCCACCCGATTGCCGCGTTGCAGTCCGAGTGGTCAGTCTTCAGCCGGCAGATTGAACGAGAGGTCGCCCCCGTCGCTGCCTTGCTGGGCATCTCTGTGGTTCCGTATGCGCCGCTGGGTCGGGGACTACTGACAGGCCGATCGTTTTCCGGACAACTCACACCGGCCGACGCCCGCAACCAGTTCCCGCGCTTTCATCCCAAAAACCAGGAAGCAAACAGCCGCCTTGTGTCGACGCTGGAGGGCTTGAGTCGTGCTCGCGGCGTCACCACTGCCCAATTGGCTCTCGCCTGGTTGTATGCGCGGGCACGGCAACTGGGGGTGTCTATGGTACCGATCCCGGGCACGCGCCGGCCTGATCGACTGGAAGCGAACGTGGCTGCGACAAGCATTCAACTCAACGATCAAGAGATGGATGCCGTCGAGCCGCTGGCCAGTGCTGTGCAGGGCGCCGCCATTTGATGGCGTGCGCCGACGCCGGTCAGTCGATGTGGAGATCTTGCAATTCAGCCAGCCCCTGTTCACGGGTGACCGCTGGGTTGTAAGCCAGCTCGCGGCAAGCCTTGGAGATATCAACGGTCACGGTGACGGCCGAAGGGGCTAGCGCTTGCAGCGTGACAGGCGGACACCAACGCCCCCCTGTCACGCCCGCGATACGTTCGCCGATGGCGGCAATCGCGTAGACCAGCCATCGCGGGACCTTCTTGTCCGGCACCCGTCTGCCCTGGCTCTCGAGCATTGCGCTGACGAAGGTCCGGAACTCGATGGAATCGGCATCCGCGATGAAGTAGATCTCTCCGGGCGTACCTGCAATCAGTGCGCGTTCGATGCCGTGTACCAAGTTAGCGACATGCGTCGAGGATGTCATGTAGTGACCGCCGTCGATCCAGGCGAACTTCCCAGCAAGATGGTCGAATCGCTGACCCGGCATACCATCGGAACGGAGGAGTGTCCGATCGAGGGCATTCCAAACGAGCATACTCCGTAACGCCAGCCAGCGACTTGCTCGCCAGCACGGAAACAGACCCTTACAGGTAATCGTATCAGGGCTGGCGGCAACCGGAGATTAGGTGGTGCGAAAGATCAGACGTGGAAGCCGGGCGACATCGAGAAGGCCAAATGATGACTCCATGACCGTCGGAAAGGCACTCGACAACAGTCAGTCAAGTTATCCCTTTCATCTGACCGAGAACGGGCCGGTCAGCGACCGTCGGCGGCACAGGTTTCGGAGCAAACTGATCTTTCCTTCGTTGGAAAGGAGATGATCATGGAGATGTCCAATTCACCCGCCGCCCCGCGGGCACTGTGGAATAAGGGTAAGCTCACCGGACAAAAGCCGCCGCTCAAGCTCTGCGAGATCTGGGCGATTCGCACAAGGCTGAAAATGTCGTCGAACCATCGTGAGCTCGCACTGTTCAATCTCGCGATCGACAGCAAGCTTCGGGCATGTGATCTCACTAGGCTGTGCGTACGAGACGTTTGTCAGGGCAGCCGCGTCGGTGCTCGAGCGACGGTGATCCAGCAGAAGACGCACAGGCCGGTCCAGTTCGAGATTACGGAGCAGACCCGATCAAGTCTTGAAGCATGGATCGCCGACCGCGGATTGCGTTCATCCGATCCATTGTTTCCAAGTCGGATCCACGCCTCGGCCCACCTGTCGACCCGTCGGTACGCCAGGATTGTGCATCGCTGGATTGCGTCCATCGGCTTAGACGACACCGCGTACGGCACCCACACTATGCGGCGAACCAAAGCATCGCTCATCTACCGCGCACCAAAAACCTTCGAGCTGTCCAATTACTGCTTGGCCACACGAAGCTGGAGAGCACGGTTCGTTACCTCGGCATCGAGGTTGACGACGCCATCGAGATGGCTGAGCAGACTGAAGTGTGACAAACCGCTGGCCGGCGAGCGGGCGCTTGTCGGCCATTTGCAGCCATTTATACCTTCGCCTCGAAAAGGCTGAAGATCATCTCAAAGCGGCCACTGCGACAGGTAGCAACCTAGTGGGCGTGTCGGTGGTGCACGTCTGGGTAGTGCGGATGCTTGTGCATGAGGACGTCGTGATGGTGCCAGTGTCTATGTGGTTCACGGCCATCCCACGGAAAATCGTGAGCATGCTGATGGTGCTCATCATGCCGGTGCGTATGGCTATGATCCAGCGGCTCGTGCGTGTGCGCATGTTCGTGGCGCTCTCGCAAATGCAGCCAGACGCCGAATGCCATCAGTGCCGCGGCTAACCAGAACGCCACGCCAGGCTTCTCCGGCCAGATCGCAAACGAAATCAGTACGCCAAATAACGGGGCCACCGAGAAATACGCGCCGGTGCGCGCAGTCCCTAGCGTACGCAGCGCCGTGACAAACAGCGCCAGGCTGACGCCGTAACCCGCGAAGCCAACCAACATCGCTCCGCCAACGACAGGCAGCGATGGCATGGCGATCCCCTGCCCCAATGCCAGCGTCGTATTGCAGACGCCCGCGACAACGCCTTTGATGCAGGCCACAAGTAGCGCATCGTTACTCGAGACCTTGCGCGTGAGGTTGTTGTCGATCGCCCAGCAGAGGCAAGCTCCGACGATCAGCATTCCTCCAGCGGACATCTGCAAACTACCGGGCTGCCACGCCAGCACCAAGCCTCCGGCCACGATTGCAACCATGCCGAGCACGATCTGACGGTCCGCATTCTCCTTGAACACGACCCATGCAATCAGTGCCGTGAACACGGCTTCCACATTCAGAAGCAACGACGCCGAGGCCGCGTTCGCCGTGACCAGACCAGTCATCAGCAATGCGGGACCAGCCACGCCGCCGGCAAGGATTGCCCCCAGCAACCAAAACCACTCGGACCTCGGTATGCCGGCTGCGTCGTGGGACCTCGACACGGTCCGCGCAAATCTGCGTAATGCAAGCACCAGCGCGAGTCCCAGTCCGCTGCCGAGGTACAGGAGGCCGGCGAGAAGCAGCGGCGAAACGGCGCCCGTCAAGTTTTTCGCCAGCGGCGTGCTGGCGCCAAACAAGATGGCCGCGAGCAAGGCGGGAGATGCGGTGCGAAGCGACATAGCGAGATAGGGCAGAACACTGGTACCGCTTATTGTCCACCGCGATGCGCCCAAATTGGCACTTTACCTCGCCCAGAATTCACTAATGTAGAGATCGCTACAGTATTGAAGCGAAACCTACGACGCACTAAGCTGGGGGCATGACTTCTCTTCCATATGCCTCCGCCTGGGTACTGCTTGTGGTCAGCTTGCCGACTTCGGCCGCCACAGCCCGTATGCGCTTCTGGCGCGGCATCAAGGCGCTCGGTGCGGCTGCATTGCGCGATGGCGTCTATTTGCTACCCGATCTGGCCACGTTACGTGAGCCATTGCAGGCGCTCGCGGCAGACGCGATCAGTGAGGATGGCAAGGTCTGGATACTGTCAGTCCAGGCTACGGATGCGCGGCAGGATGGCGAGTATCGCGCGTTGTTTGATCGGACCGCGGAATACGCAGACTGGGTGGCAGACGTCACCAGCGCCCGTACAACGCTGGCCGATACAGACGAAGCAGACCTGCTGCGCATGGCTCGCCGCTACGGTCGCTGCTACGACACGCTCCGCAAGATTGACTTCTTCCCCAATGAGGCATCTTCCCGCGCCGAAGCACAGTGGCGCGATTTCAATGCGGCGATCGACATCATGCTCTCTCCTGGCGAACCGCAACGCGCGGCGGGAAACATTCCTCGACGAGACCCGGCCCAGTACCAAGGGCGACGCTGGGCAACACGGCGCCACGTTTGGGTGGACCGCGTCGCCTGTGCCTGGTTGATCCGGCGCTTCATCGATCCCCATGCCACCTTCCTCTGGCTGGATGACATACGGCAGTGCCCGGACGATGCGCTGAGTTTCGACTTCGACAGCGCGACATTCACGCATATCGGTGACCGGGTGTCTTTCGAGGTGTTGCTCGCAAGCTTTGGACTCGATGAGAACAAGGGACTGACTCGCCTGGGCCAGATGGTTCACGTACTGGATATCGGCGGATCGCCCGTGGCCGAGGCCAGTGGATTCGAAGCGGTACTGGCGGGCACGCGCGAACTTCTACCCGATGACGATTCAGTGCTGGAGGAGATCGGGCATGTCCTCGACTCGCTCTACACCCACTTCTCCAGCACGCCCAAACCTTCACTGACGACCAGATGAACGCGTCCCAGCCTCCCGCTCCCGTCGCCCCGGCCCACGATCTCCCCGGCTACACACTGCGGCAATTGGTGCTGTACTTCCTGCGACTTGGAACCTTGGGTTTTGGCGGACCCGTGGCGCTTGCCGGCTATATGCACCGGGATCTGGTCGACGCGCGGCAGTGGATTACCGATGCTGACTACAAGGAAGGTCTTGCACTCGCGCAACTTGCGCCGGGTCCACTCGCCGCCCAACTCGCCATCTACCTCGGATACGTGCACTACCGCATCCTAGGCGCCACACTCGTCGGTGTGGCTTTCGTGCTGCCGTCGTTCCTGATAGTGCTGGCGCTCGGCTGGGCCTATGTGCGCTTTGGCGGTTTGACCTGGATGCAGTCGGTGTTCTACGGCGTGGGCGCGGCGGTGATCGGGATCATCGCGATCACCGCCTACAAGCTGACCAGGAAGAGTGTCGGCAAGGACAAGCTGCTGTGGTTTATCTATCTGGTGTCCGTCGCCGTCACCGTTATCACCGAATCGGAAGTGGCCTGGCTATTCCTCGTCGCCGGCGTGCTGGTGTGGTTTTGGCGTGCACCGCCCAAGTGGTTGCGGCAAGGCAGGCTGAATGTCATTGCAGCGGCCCCGCTGCCGGCGGCGACTGGCATGCTGAGTACCGTGGACTGGCCGCTGCTCGCGCAAATTGGTGTGTTCTTTGCGAAGGCGGGAGCATTTGTCTTCGGTTCGGGGCTCGCCATCGTACCGTTCCTGTACGGCGGCGTCGTAACCGAACACCACTGGCTGAACGACAAGCAATTTGTCGATGCCGTGGCGGTCGCCATGATTACGCCCGGCCCCGTCGTCATCACCGTCGGCTTCATTGGGTATCTTGTGGCGGGGCTGCCCGGCGCCTGTGTGGCAGCAGCAGCGACATTCCTGCCCTGTTACCTGTTTACCGTCCTGCCGGCGCCGTACTTCAAGAAATACGGAAAGCTGCCGGCCATCCTGGCATTCGTCGATGGCGTCACCGCGGCCGCCATCGGCGCCATCACCGGGGCGGTGATCGTTCTGGCCAAGCGTTCGATCATCGATATTCCGACCGCGCTGCTCGCGCTCGTCACTGTAGCGCTGCTCCTGAAGTTCAAGAAGCTATCTGAGCCGATGGTCGTCGCAGGCGCGGCCCTGATTGGGCTCGCAGCCTATCCATTGCTGCATCACTAATGCCACAGGAGACCGTGGTGATCTACCAAATGAAACCCCTTGCCTGCGACCCCGCGAGCTTGTCGGGTCTTTCGGAAGCGTTAATCGTTAGCCACTACGAGAACAATTACGGCGGTGCAGTCAAACGCCTCAACGCCATTGCCGCCGAGCTTGCCGCACTGGATGCAGAGAGCGCCCCCGCGTTTGTGCTCAATGGGCTGAAACGCGAGGAGTTGATCGCGACGAACTCCATGATTCTGCACGAGGTATACTTCGATAGCCTTGGCAATAGCGGGCCGCCCGACGAGGGTATCAAGACCGCCATCGAGCGCGATTTCGGCTCTGTTGCGCGTTGGCAGGCAGAGTTCCGTGCGATGGGCAAGGCGCTCGGCGGAGGCTCCGGTTGGGTACTACTCACCCATTCGGCGCGTGATCAGCGACTGATCAATCAATGGGCGCCAGACCATGCGCACACGCTCGCATGTGGCACGCCCATCCTGGCGCTCGATATGTACGAACATTCGTACCACATGGAGTTTGGCGCCAAAGCTGCCGCATACGTCGACGTATTCATGCAGAACATTCGTTGGCAACAGGTGGCGACCCGTTTCGAGGCCGCGATTAGCAAGCCAGCGACCGTGACGCGGCTCAACCAGTGATCCGCCCAATGCTCGCCGGCAACATGCTGCCGTCCGGCATCGATGCCAGTGCGATGCCGCTGCTTGCCGGGCGGGCACTGCGTGGCTTCTGCGATGGATTCGTGGCGGTACTCTTGCCCGCGTACATGCTGGCGCTCGGCTTCGACCAGTTCGCTGTGGGACTGATCAGCAGCGTCACGCTGATAGGCTCCGCAATTGCAACCATTCTGGTCGGGCTCGTCGGTAGCCGCTTTCAACAGCGCCGCCTGCTGATGTTTGCCGCGGTCCTGATGTGCGCGACCGGGGTGGCTTTTGCGGGTCTGACTTCGCTTTGGCCGCTGTTGATCATTGCCTTCGTTGGCACGCTAAACCCGAGCTCGGGGGATGTCAGCATATTCCTGCCGCTGGAGCAGGCACGACTTGCCGAGTCCGCGACACCCGACGCACGCACGGCTTTGTTCGCACGCTACGGAATAGCGGCCTCGTTGTCCGCTGCATTTGGGGCGCTAGCCGCAGCCGTACCAGCCTCGCTTGCCAGGCATGCGGGCTTGCCGTTTCTTGATGCCGTGCGCTTGATGTTCGTCGTCTACGCTTTGACGGGCATTGCGCTCTGGGCGCTCTACGCGAGGTTGCCTGAACCCCATCCGCAGTCGACATCGACAGCCGCACCACTGGGCCCATCACGCCGAATCGTGATCCATCTCGCGTTGCTGTTCAGTGTGGATGCGTTTGCGGGCGGCCTGGTCGTCAATGCCTTGCTGTCACTCTGGCTAATGCAGCGCTTCGGGATGTCTCCGGGTACAGCGGGCCAGTTCTTTTTCTGGGCCGGACTGCTCACCACGGCTTCCCAGTTCGCCGCCGTTCCGCTGGCCCGAAAGATCGGTCTGGTGAACACCATGGTGTTCACGCACATCCCATCCAGCGCGTTCCTGATTGCCGCCGCATTCTCGCCATCGTTGACGCTGACGTTGCTATTGCTACTGGCGCGCAGTGCTCTGTCCCAAATGGATGTGCCAACGCGGACGGCATTCGTGATGGCGGTGGTCACCCCCGCCGAACGAACTGCTGCGGCAGGTCTGACTGCAGTGCCACGCAGCCTTGCTGCCGCCATCAGTCCAGTGCTTGCCGGCGGGCTGATGGCAATGGGCTGGGCCGGAGCCCCATTAGTGGTCTGCGGTGTACTGAAAGTCGGCTATGACTTGGCCATCCTGGCCGCTTTCAGGCGCGTAAGGCTCTTGAACTAACCGGACACTGGGGGTGAATTTCGCGGCGAGCGCAGCGCCTGACCGAGTGGCACGTCGTTCATCGCGGAACGCTGATTTTGCTCTCGAAGGGTGTTTGGCATGACCTGTGGTAGTTGTTGCGATTCCGAACGACTGTTCCGCGGACAATAGTGGTCGTCAGCAATGCAACGCTGAGCGGCCGTGAAGGGTCGGCCAGAGACGGCGGTGGCTTGGTGGTTGATAGCTGGCCAAGGCCGGCCATGAGCTGCCGCTCCCAAAACTGAGGCCAAGATCCGCCTAGGTTCTGGTTTCGGTCTCTCGACAAGCCCATGACAAGCGGGGCGTCGGTCAACAACTTTTCCACGGCTCGTTACACGCGTTGGCTCAAAGGCTCCTTGGTTATCCTCAGCCGTTGGCATTGGACCACCCTGGTGTCATGGTTACTCGCCAAGACAGCTAGCCGGTGGCCAAACTCGCATGAATCGCCCGGGTGAGCCGAAATGCGGCGCGCAATACGGAGCCGGTATCCAAAATCCATCGGACTGAGGCTACATAAAGCGCTTGACGTTCCCATAGTGGGAACGTCTACGCTTCGAGCGTTCTCAAGTCGCCATCACTCGAAAACGTGAAAAATTCGATCACCGTTCGCGGCCTTATTGCCTGGATTTGGCTCGCAGCGTTGCTGCTGACCGGTTCGGCATCCGCCGCCTATGTCTGTCCGACCGACATGGTTGGCGACAATGTGGCCAGCTTGCGGCAAGTTGGCTGCGCGGACGACGATCAACCGGCGCTTTGTGCAACCTATCTTCGCGGTGCCCCGGCAAGCGCGACACAACCGCATCCGCCTGTTGGCGGCGATGCGCCTCCACGAATCTCCGTACAGTTCTGGCGTCTTACTTCACCGACTGCGCAGAAAGTGTCACCGGCGGTGCGCAACGTACCATCTCCCTCGCCTATACCAATCTATTTGGCGACAGCCCGACTGAGGCCTTGATGTTCCCTATGCCTGACCGCCTGACGGCAGGCATCCAACGTTGGCCACCGGGTAGGACGAAGCCACCTCTTCTTGTGCTTCGCCCGCTAACCCAGCACGTATGAACATCAATCACTCAATTGAGGAAACATCATGAACGTCGTCAGAATTGCCGCCGCCTTTGTATTCGCCGGACTCGCCACGTCCGCCTTTGCCGGCCCGGATTGGGATGTCATCCAGCGCGCTCGCCTGGCTGCACATCAAGCCAATGCCACGGCCGCCGAAAACCAGGCCATGAAGGAACAATGCAAGCAGATGATGCATCCGATGTCCTCGTCTGACACGCATGCGCATTGGATGAGCAAGGCTATCGATTCGCACGGCACCACCACCGATTCTGACACGGTGTCTAATCGTGCATGGGGCAACGCGCTTGCGTCGGTCCTCGGCGAACGGAGTCCTTACCTGGACGGCAGCCGCATTGATCAGCGCAACGTCTTCACCGACGGCGCCTTGAGCATGGCCGGTATGGACCGGACGGGCCCATTGGCTCCGCCGGCACACACCCGCGATCCGTACACCGATGGCGCGCGCGCCAGCGATATGTCATCGCTGGCATAACGCACCTGTAGCTTGGGAGCACCGGCCGCTGCCGGCGTGCCTAATGGTTCGCAGTTGCAATCTACCCAAAAGCAGTTATGCTTGGCGCTGCTTTGATATCCTCGACCATCGTGCGTGACTTGGCCCGCCGGCATTCATGGATTGCCGGATTCCTTCTGGTTGTGTTTCTGTCAGTTCAACTGGCAACGGCCGCCTACGCCTGCAAGATGGGCGAGAGCGAGCCAACGAAACAGCCGCCGATGGAAGCCATGGTGTCCTGCGCCGACATGGCCGAACAGGATGCCGCGCCGATCGACAGTCAAAAGGCGCTTTGTATGGGCCATTGTCAGGCCGATACGAAGCACGCCGACCACGCTGCGCCACAGATTCCCGCATTCATCCCGGTTCTGGCGAGCATCATCGTCGAGCCCCCCGTGCTGGACGCCGCGCCGTTCTTCGCACTACGCGCGAAGAACCAGCCGCGCGCCCCACCGCCTCCGCACGCTATCCTCCACTGCTGTTTGCGCACCTAGCCTCCGAAGCTACGCCACATCCTTCTCGCTCCCTGTATTGAGGGAGCGGTGGTCGTCGTTTCCGGAGGCTTTATGTTATTCCCTCGTTGCCTGAGGCTGGCGCTCCTATGTGCTTCTGCCCTCGGCATGTCGGTAGCGCTTGCCGCGCCGCCGCCTGCCACACCCACCTTATCCATTGAAGAAGCGGCCGCGCTGGCCACGGCGCGTGCGCAAGATGCCGAGAACTCGCACGGCGCCATCGAAGCGGCCGTGCAGCAGGCTGTCGCCGCCGGCCAATTACCCGATCCCATTCTGAAAGTCGGGCTGAACGATGTCCCCATCAGCGGTTCGGACAGAGGCTCGCTGAGTCGAGATTCCATGACCACGCGGTCGATCAGCGTACTGCAGGAATTTACGCGTGCCGACAAGCGACGGGCACGTACTGCACGGTTCGAGGCCGAGGCCGATTCCGCTGATGCGCGGCGCATCGTAGGTGTGACCAATGTTCAGCGCAGCACTGTCGCCGCTTGGATCGATCGCTGGTACGCCGAGCAGGCGGCAGCACTGCTTGGCCACCACTCTCATCCATTGAACCTGGCGCTGGAAGCCGCCAATGCTGCCTATCGCAGTGGTCGCGGCACGCGCGCCGACGTATTGTCCGCACAACTGGAAGTGCAAAAGCTGCAGGACCGCGAAAGCGAAAACCAAGCGGTACTCGATTCTGCCACCGTCAATCTATCTCGCTGGATCGGCACAGATGCCACACGCCCGCTCGGCGAACCCCCGGCCCTTGTCGTCCCGGACCGTGTCGAGCAACTAGGCCGTGCGCGCTATGACAGCGTGCCGGAAATTGCCGCAGCGCAGCGCGACGTGACACTTGCAGAGAGCGAGGTGCGCTTGGCGACTGAGGCGCGCAAGCCCGATATCAGCGTCGAGTTGATGTACAGCCAGCGCGGCGCGGCCTACTCCAACCTGGCCTCGATCAACGTGAGCTTCCCGCTACCGTGGGATCGAGCAAACCGTCAAGATCGTGAAGTGTCCGCGCGACTCGCGCAGGCCACCGAGGCACGCGCAAAAGCGGAGATTATCCAGCGTAATACAGACGCAGTCGTTGGCGCGCGCGTCGCAGAACTGCGCCGCAACCTTGAACGCCTCAAGCGCTATGACGACGCTACGCTGCCGCTGGCCAACGCGCAGGCGGAAGCTGCCCTGACAGCCTATCGCGCCAACACGGGTTCGCTGCTGGCAGTGGCGGAAGCGAATCACCGCGCCATCGATACCGCACTGGAACGGCTAACCCTGGAGCAACGCACGACGAGGCTCTGGGCCGAACTGACGTTCTTGACGCCACTGCCCACCGCACAAACCGAACCTGCCACCAAGGATTTCAAATGAACCCGCGACTGAAACTTGCCGCTTCGTGCCTGGCATTGATCGGTGCGGCCGGATATGCCGGCTATCGCTTCGGCGTTTCGCAGGGCACGTCCACGATGCCCGGCGAACCGGCGACGAGCGCGGCAGCGAAAGCTAGTGACGGCGATCCGCAAACGGGCAAGAAAGTTCTCTATTGGCACGACCCGATGGTGCCGGGCCAGCGCTTTGACAAGCCAGGAAAATCGCCCTTCATGGACATGCAATTGGTACCAGTTTATGCCGACGGGGACGGTTCTGGCGGCAGTGGGATCTCCATCGACAGTCGCGTGACGCAAAACCTGGGCATCCGCACCGCTGAGGTAAAGGCCGCTCGCATGGGTGTCATGCTCGAGGCACCCGGCAATGTTGCCATCGATGAGCGCAGCATCCAAGTGATCCAGGCGCGCACCACTGGCTTCGTGCAGCGCGTGGGAGTGCGAGCCACGCTCGATTCAGTCCGAAAGGGTCAGACACTGGTCACTCTCTATGCACCCGACTGGGTGGCGGCGCAGGAGGAGTACCTGGCGGTCGCCCGAATGCCTCAAGGGTTACAGGGCGACCTGGCAGATGCGGCAAAAGCGCGCATGCGGCAAGCCGGCATGACGCCGGGGCAAGCCGATGCTGTCGCCCGCTCGGACAAGCTGCAGACAGGGCAAGGCATCGCCAGCCCGCTGGACGGCGTTGTCACTGAGATCGCAGTGCGCGAAGGCATGACAGTCACCCCGGGCATGACACTTTTCCGGCTGGCGGATCTTGGTCAGGTCTGGGTGATTGCCGAAGTGCCGGAAGCACAGGCGCGTGGTATCGCCCCCGGACAATCCGTCAAGGTATCGGCCACCGCCGTCCCGGAACCCGTGAACGGCAAGGTCGATGCGATCCTTCCCGACGTCAATCCCGCCACGCGCACCCTCAAGGTACGCATCGTCTTACCCAACAAGCAACACCGGCTGGTGCCCGGCATGTTTGCCAACGTGCGGTTCGACAGCGGCGATCGCCCGGACGTCCTGCAGATTCCATCCGAGGCCGTGATTCGTACGGGCCAGCGCAACGTCGTGATTGTCGATGCGGGGCCGAAGGGTTATGTGGCCACGGAAGTCCGCACAGGCCATGAATCCGACGGCATGACCGAGGTCGTCTCCGGACTGAATGCCGGGCAAAAGGTTGTGACGTCGGGCCAGTTTCTGATCGATTCCGAAGCAAGCCTGCGCGGCACGTCGGAGCGGCTGGCATCGCCGGCCGGAGCATCCGCGCTCGCCGCGACTGTGCTGGAGCATGAGGGGATCGGTCGCATCGAAGCTGTGAATGCTGCGGGCCTGACAATTTCGCATGGACCGATTCCTTCGGCACAGTGGGGCGCTATGACGATGGATTTCGCCGCGCATGATCCTGCAATGCTCAAGGGGTTGAAACCTGGCGACCGCATCCGGTTCCGTTTCAGCCTGGACCAAGACGGTGCCGCCACGCTATCGTCGGTACAGCCCACCGGTGCTGAAGGAGCCAAGCCATGATCGCGCGCATCATCCTGGCGTCGATACGCAATCGCTTCCTGGTGCTCCTGGCCACGGTCATGCTCACGGCGTGGGGGCTGTGGGCGGTGCGCAGTACGCCCCTCGACGCGTTGCCAGACCTATCCGATGTGCAGGTGATCATCCGCACTCCATTTCCGGGGCAGGCACCGCAACTGGTCGAAAACCAGGTCACCTATCCGCTGACCACGACCATGTTGTCTGTGCCGGGGGCCAAGACCGTACGCGGATACTCTTTTTTCGGGGATTCGTTCGTCTACGTCCTGTTCGAGGACGGCACCGACCCGTATTGGGCGCGCTCGCGCGTACTGGAGTACCTGAATCAGGTGCAGTCACGCCTGCCGGCAGCCGCCAAGCCGGCACTGGGGCCGGATGCCACCGGCGTCGGCTGGATCTACGAGTACGCGCTGGTGGACAAGACCGGTCGGCACGACCTCTCACAACTACGCGCGCTACAGGACTGGTTCCTGCGTTTTGAGTTGAAGTCACTGCCCAATGTCGCTGAGGTCGCTCCCATTGGCGGGATGGTGAAGCAATATCAAGTCGTATTGCAGCCGGACAAGCTGCGCGCCTACAACATCCCCCAGTCCAAGATCCTAGAGGCTTTGAAGGGTGCGAACCAGGAGGCCGGAGGCTCAGTACTGGAACTTGGTGAGGCCGAGTACGCGGTGAGAGCCTCGGGGTACCTGAAGACGCTCGATGATTTCCGGCAGATTCCGCTAGTGACCAGCGAAGCAGGCATTCCTGTACGGCTCGGCGATGTGGCCACGGTCCAGTTCGGTCCCGAGTTGCGGCGCGGTATCGCCGAACTCAATGGCCAGGGCGAGGTCGCCGGCGGTGTCATCGTGATGCGCTCCGGCAAGAACGCGCTGGAAACCATCGATGCGGTCAAGGCCAAGCTCGCCGTGCTACAGAAGAGCCTGCCGGCAGGCGTCGAGATCGTCACCACGTACGACCGCTCGTCTCTGATTAACCGCGCGGTGGACAATCTGACGCACAAGCTGATCGAAGAGTTCATCGTTGTCGCTCTGGTCTGTCTGATCTTCCTGTTCCACCTGCGTTCGGCCTTGGTGGCCATTGTTTCGCTGCCGTTGGGGGTACTAGCCGCCTTCCTCGTCATGCGCTACCAAGGCGTCAATGCAAACATCATGTCGCTGGGTGGCATCGCCATTGCCATCGGCGCCATGGTCGATGCTGCGGTCGTCATGATCGAGAATGCGCACAAGCATCTCGAGCACTGGAATGCGGACAATCCCGGGAGGGAACTCTCCGGGGAGGAGCGCTGGCGTGTGATCGGCGAATCGGCGGCGGAGGTGGGCCCTGCACTGTTCTTCTCGCTGCTGATCATCACACTCTCCTTTGTGCCAGTGTTCACGCTGGAAGCGCAGGAGGGACGGCTGTTTTCACCACTGGCCTTCACCAAGACTTACTCGATGGCCGCAGCCGCTGGGTTGTCGGTGACCCTGGTGCCAGTCTTGATGGGATATATGATCCGGGGCAGGATTCCCAGCGAACAGTCCAATCCGCTCAACCGATGGCTGATCCGTGCTTACCAGCCGATGTTGGCCAAGGTGCTGACCTATCCGAAGACCACGGTGGCCATTGCAGCAGTTCTGCTGGCCGCGACCGTCTGGCCGATTGCGCGGGTTGGCGGCGAGTTCATGCCGCCCCTTGATGAGGGTGACCTGCTCTACATGCCCTCTGCGCTGCCCGGCCTTTCCGCAGGTAAGGCCGCGCAATTGCTCCAGCAGACGGACAGGCTGATCAAGACTGTGCCAGAGGTTGCCACCGTGTTCGGCAAGGCGGGCCGCGCGGACTCGGCGACCGACCCGGCGCCGCTGGAGATGTTCGAAACCACGATCCAGTTCAAGCCGCGCGATCAATGGCGCGCCGGCATGACGCCGGACAAGCTGGTCGAAGAACTCGATCGCGTGGTGAAGGTGCCGGGCCTGTCGAACATCTGGGTACCACCGATCCGCAACCGGATCGACATGCTCGCCACCGGTATCAAGAGCCCGGTGGGCATCAAGGTGGCGGGCACGGACCTGAAGGAAATCGATCGGCTTGCCACGCGCATCGAGGAAGCCGTGAAAACGGTCCCGGGCGTCACTTCCGCGCTGGCGGAGCGTCTGTCTGGTGGACGCTACATCGACGTCAATATCGACCGGATGGCGGCGGGCCGCTATGGCTTGAACATCGTGAACGTCCAGAGCATTGTGTCCTCTGCCGTCGGTGGCGACAACGTGGGGGAAGTGGTCGACGGATTGGCGCGCTTTCCCATCAATGTCCGCTATCCACGCGACTACCGCGATTCGGTGGAGCAATTACGCGCCTTGCCCATCGTCACGGATCGAGGCCAGCAGATCATCCTATCCGACGTGGCACGCCTTGAGGTGGTGCAAGGCCCACCGATGCTGCGCAGCGAAAACGCCCGCCTGTCCGGCTGGATCTACGTGGACATTCGCGGACGTGATCTGCGCTCAGCGGTCCATGACATGCAGGCAGTGGTAGCCAAGACGGTGCCGATGCCAGCGGGATATTCCCTCAGTTGGTCGGGGCAGTTCGAGTACCTGGAGCGGGCCACCGCAAAGCTGAAGGTGGTGGTGCCGTTCACACTACTGATCATCTTCGTCTTGCTTTATCTGGTGTTCGGCCGCCTTGACGAAGCACTGCTGATCATGGGCACGCTGCCGCTGGCGCTCATCGGTGGATTCTGGCTGCTCTATGCGCTCGGCTACGACTTGTCGGTGGCCGGCGTGGTCGGCTTCATCGCATTGGCCGGCGTGGCGGCCGAGTTCGGCGTGATCATGCTGCTCTACCTCAAGCACGCCTGGAGCGAGCGAGAACAGGGAGGCGAAGCAAGCCTATCCGCGCTGCTGGAAGCCATCCAGGAAGGCGCGGTGCAGCGTGTCCGTCCCAAAGCTATGACAGTCGCGGTCATTCTCGCTGGCCTGATTCCTATCATGTGGTCGCATGGCACGGGCTCGGAGGTCATGCAGCGCATTGCCGCTCCGATGGTCGGTGGCATGGTGACCGCGCCCTTGCTTTCCCTGTTTGTTGTCCCGGCGGTGTACCTGCTGATACGCAAACGCCAGACAAAATCTGTCCCCCTTTCCACCCACCCCTCGCTTCAAGAGGAAACGCAATGAAACACGTCAACACTCTCGCATTCCTTCTCTCCCTTACGGCCGCCTCGGCGGCATTCGCGGCTGGATCGATGGACGGCATGGACATGAAGCCGTCTGCCGCATCGCCGAAAGCTCCGCAGCCCGTCGCAGCGGAAGTCAAGAAGATCGATGCCCAAACCGGCAAGGTAACGCTCAAGCACGGCCCGATTGACAACCTCGGCATGCCCGCCATGGTGATGGCGTTTCCTGTCAAGGACCGCGCTTCGCTAAAGAACTTCAAGGAGGGCGACGCGGTTTCCGTTACGTTCGACAAGGTCGACGGCGAACCGGCCGTCGTTGACATGAAGCGACGGTAAGCGCACGCAATTGCATGCCGTCGCTGTTGGTGGCATGCATTTGTCGTGCGACCCGATGCATCGGATTTCTTCGAAATAAGCCCGAGCGGATGACTGATGCGACCACTAAATCTTCCGTCCGACGTCGTAACGACGCTCTTGGTCACCCTGGCGCTGACATTCTGCGCAATATGCTGGTTCGCCTGGCATCTCAGGCGCTAGGCGCCACAAGCCAGGGGAAGTCGCAAGTAAGGTGATTCTGGACAATGCAACAGCCTGCCTTGCGACGCCGGCAGCTACGCTTCGCCATCGGATGACCGCTCAACGCTCGTGGCCGCCATTGGGCGTTACTTCGCCGATGACCGGAAAGGGTCGGTCAGCGACCGTCGGCGACAGAGGCTTCAGACCACGTGGGGCACGTCAGATGTCCCCGAGCCAGCCGTCCGCCGCGATCCGCGCACGGCGCACTGACGCGTCCTCGGCCGCGCGCTGGGTACCGTAGCCCGACAAGGAAAAATAAGGCCCGCACAACCGCACCCGGCGGTCATTCTCGACCGTCACCTCGTAGTCCCACTCCCGGCTGCCGGCCGGCCGGATGACCTGAAAAACGAAGAGTTGCAGCACGAGTCCGCGATAGGGTCGGCTGATGCGGCCCGTTGAATCGTTCAACTTTTGCCCCGGTATGCCACCAGGGGTGAGCGTGCCGGCGTGGCAGGCATCAAGACACCCGTGTAGTGAGATTCATGCTACGCG
Organism: Cupriavidus pauculus; assembly: GCF_022179805.1. Classification (GTDB taxonomy): domain Bacteria; phylum Pseudomonadota; class Gammaproteobacteria; order Burkholderiales; family Burkholderiaceae; genus Cupriavidus; species Cupriavidus pauculus_E. The sequence continues at coordinate 99,922 of NZ_BPUO01000019.1, forward strand.
CGCCGGTATGCCCTCCTGTCAGTGTTTGTCTGATTCTGGCGGGGCAGGGGTTGCCGCCTCGCGGCGGGGTACGCCTCCCAAAAAGAACACCTGACGCCGCAAGGCGTCAGGTGAATAGCTCACGGCGAAGGCGCGCTCCTTCGAGAGCGACAGAATAGGAAATCGCACACGCGTTTTGCCCCCTCCAAAAGTGGGAGCGGCTGTACTAAGATCATTTCCGAGGCGTTTCACAAGCAGCGCCTCGGCTGTTTGGGCGCCCGCCGCTTCCAGTCACCGGCGGGCCTTTTCGCAACCGGGCGGCACGGGATCCCCCACGCTCACTCCATTTCTGCTGTCACCATGAACATCGTCCTTTTGCGCCACGGCAATCGGGCTCTGCTCCTGCCGGCTGGCCGTTCTCTCATCGACTGTCCGCTTCACGTCCGTCTCTGGCTCGGCACACCCCAGACTGAGGTCACCACGCAGCTCACTGCGGACACGCCGATGCCCGGCATTCATCCGCCCCTCGTGCTGGCCGAGATTTTGCAAAACGGGTTCTGCGCCCTCGACATGTATGGCTTCGTGAGGGGGCTTTCCCGCCCCTTGCCGCGGCCGCCGCCGGAGGGTACGCGGAAGGAAGCGGCGGATGCCAATGCTACGGATTTGCCCCAAGACGAGGTGTGACTGCCTGGAAACCCGCGTGGTTAAGCCAGAGTGAGGCTCACTTCGCGCCGGTCCATCATTGGCCGGATTGTGGCCCGCTGCAGCCATTCGATTCAACGCAACTGAATGGCTCCCTTGGGTCGTTCTGAGACCGTAACCACCCCGCAGATCATTGAAGCCGAAGGAAGTCCGCCGGGGAAACACGACTCTGAGCCGGAGCCTTTGATCCGCGTTGAAGGTCACGTGCTGCGATTGAGTTGCCCCCGTCAGTGCCCCTCCTCAATGTTGAGGATTTTCCCCAAACCGAGAAAGTAATTCGCAAAGGCAAGCACACTTGCTGTCACTACGATATAGACGACCGACAGTGCGGCTAACGTCGGATCTGCGAACTCCCGGACATAGTTGTACATGGACACCGGCAATGTCTGCGTGTCTTGCGTGGTGACGAAAAGCGAAGCGGTAAACTCGCTGAATGACATGATTGCCGCGAACAACCAACCTCCGAACAGCCCTGGAGCAAGCAACGGGATCGTAATCGTGAACATCACCTTTAACGGCGATGCACCAAGACTTGATGCAGCCTGCTCCAGCCTGGCATCCAGATTCTCCATCGACACATAGACGCTCTTCAGCACAAACGGCAACACCAACATTACGTGACACAAGATGACAGTGCCATACGAGCGGTCAATGGAAGCCTGGGAAACGAGAATAAGCAGGCCAAGCCCTAGCGTGAAATGAGGCACCACGAGAGGTGAATGTAGGATCGCCAGCAGCGCGTGCTTACCGCGGAACTCCAAACGCTTGACGGCGATTGAGAGACAGGTGCCGACTACGAGCGCGATGAACGACGACCAACCGGTAACGACGAGACTGGCGTGAAACCCATCGCGAAAGTCTGGATAGGTGAAGACGCGCGCAAACCATGCTAGCGAATAGGATTCCGGCGGAAAAGTGATGATTGCCTTTTCGTTGAATGCGGCGATCGTCACCACGACGACCGGCAGCAGTACGAAGGCAAGAAGAAATACGACAAGTAGCGGTCCCGCGATGCGCAGCGGCAGTGGCAGAGCATTCTTGATTCTCATTTTAATGTTCTCCAAAAGCCTTCAATCGCTTTGTGAACAACCCTAGGGAAAAGAGCGCTGCAGCTGTCAACAGCAATCCCATCACACTCAGGCTGGCAGCAAGCGGGAAGTTCATGGAAGCGAAGCCGAGTTGGTACACGAGCGTCGACACCGTCGGCACGCGACCTCCCCCAATCATCTGAGGTGTCGCAAAGGCGCTAAAAGTCCAGGCAAACGCCGTCGTGACGCTAGCGAGAATTCCGGGTATGGAGAGCGGAAGCGTGACTGTCAGGAAGGTTCTGACCGGACCGGCGCCCAAACTCTGGGCCGCCTTTTCGTAGTCTCGGTTGATGTGCGAAATCGCCGTGGCTAGCATCAGCACCACCACGGGAATCGTTACGTGCACCAGCGCGACCAACACGCCAAAGTGAGTGAACATGAGTTCCAGCGGCCAGTCAATCAGGCCCATCTTTCGCAGCGTGCCATTGATAAAGCCATTGCTGCCCAGCACGGCTATCCAAGAGTAGGTCCGGACGATCTCGCCCAAAAACAGAGGGGTGATGGAAACCACTAGAATGAAGGACTTGAGCGCTCGACTCTTGACGCGCACCAGAGCATAAGCCAGCGGGTATGCAGCCAGGAGCGAAAACACAGTCGTCTCCGCGCTCAGTCGCAAGGTGTTGGTGAACGCGTCGAGATAGATTGACTTGGTCAAGTCCCCGAAATTGGCGAACGTGAACCCTCCGACATCCAGAGATCCAGGGATGTATGCTCGAAAACTGAACTGCAGTACCGCAAGCAGCGATACCGCTATGCAAAGCGCGACAAGGACTGCGGGTGAAACAAGCCAGGCTCGTGGATGGGGGCGCATTCTGAAGCCTTATTTCAGATGATCAATCAGCAAGGGAGATGGGCGAAGGTGCATTGCCTCCCCCCTCCAAAAGCTCCGGACCGACGTCAGTTCATGACATTTTCGGTAAACCACTTTCGCCATTCCGCTGTCTTCTCTGCGCGCAGCTTGTTGTCAACCACAATGGCCTTGTCCCACTGCTCCTTCGTTGTGAACACTCCGGGCAGCTTTGCGTCTTCAGGCGAAACCTTGGCGTCGTCAATGACGGGGCTCGCTTTCTTCAAAGCCACGATCTTCGATTGAACTTCTGGAGACAAGGCGATGTTCATGAACTTGTACGCCAAATCAGCCTTGGTAGATCCCTTGGTGATGGCCATGGTATCCACGCCGAGCACAGGGCCTTCCTTTGGTGTGGCCAACTTGATAGGCACGCCCTGGCTAACCATGTGATACGCGTTGATCGACAAGATGACCTGCACTGGCGTTTCGCCCGAAGCGATCAATTGCTGCGCATTGGCATCATTGGTGTAGAACGCCTTGAAGTTGGGTCTTAGGGACTTCAGTTTCTCCTGACCTTTCTCCCAGTTGGCCGCGTCGCCGCCAGCCAGCATCGCCGAAACCGCGACCACATGGCTCGGATCGAAATCTGGCACGCCAATCTTTCCTTTCAGAGCCGGATTCCAAAGGTCGTTCCAGCTATCGAACTTGATGCTCGGCGGCACCAAATCTGGACGATAGCCGATGGTATAGACGTACGCCCAGCTACCGATGTGATACGGGCTGATTTTCGCGCGATCCACAAGATGCTTGTAGTTTGGGATCTTGCTCGTATCCAGCTTCTCGAAGAGATTCCCGTTGACGTAGAGCCAGCCAACGTGAGAAGTCGTGAAGGTAACGTCGCTCTCTGGCTTGGTAGCAAGCTTCGCCTTGTTCAGACGGTCAATGGTTCCGCCGGTGATGTACTTTACCGGCACGCCGGTTTGCCGCGTGAATTCCTTGCCGATGCTCTCATCGATGAGGTCACGGAAACTCCCCCCCCAAGTGCTCACCACCAATGCGTCTTGTGCGTGGACTGCCGTACTACCGACCGCTGCGGAGATGGCGAAACATGTCAGAACTTTTCGAAGCTCCATTTAAACCTCCTATTGAATATCCATCTGTTAAAACTGGCAATTACCTCAAATACGATTTTTAAAAAGCATCTTCCCGACCTAAGGAAGTTTCGGGTCGCATCGGCGGACTCCTCACGCGTTGCGAATTGGCGCTGGCGACGCGACTAGCAATGTGTACACGGCGTCGTACGGGCCCCGAGGGAATTCCCTAATACGGGGCTTAATCCCGCAAGTGAATCTCTTCATGTGCCACGCTGGTGCAACGCAACATAACGGCCAACGCTGCGCGTACTGGTTCGGTGCAACACAATAGCCACAACGTCGGTATCGACCGCGACGCCATGTCATCCAAGCTCTGAACCAATGATGTAAAAGTCCTACGGCGCGGCCAAGTCGGCTTTTTTGTAGGGGTGCCTCGCATTTTCCGAGGGGGAGCAAGAGTTGCCACGCCGCCTGGAACAGACTAGCGGCCAGCGGCGGGTCGGTGGTATTCGGAAATTCCTAAACGGTCAGCCGGAAAATAAAAATGGTGCTGACGGGCTTCGCGAACGACCATGCGTTCAGGGGAGCAGCATCGCCCCAAACGTCCCGTGTCCAATTGAATCAAGCCGAGATCGATCATGAAGCATACCCGCATCCGCACCTTCAACACGAAAGTTACCTACCCCGAACAGAATCTGAACAACGACCTCTGCCAGGCTGTCGTTGCGCGAGGCAGTACCGTGTTCTTGCGAGGGCAGATCGGCCAAAATCTCGACACCTCAGAGAGCGTATGCATTGGCGACGTCGCCGGACAAGCCGAGCAGGCTATGTCCAACATTTCCATGCTGCTCAAGGAAGCCGGCGGAGAGCTGGAGGACATCTGCAAGATCACGATCTACATCATCGACCCGCGCTACCGTGAGCCGGTGTATCGCGTCGTGGGTGAATGGCTGAAGGGTGTCTTCCCAGTTTCGACCGGCATCGTCGTATCCGCTCTGGCTCGTCCTGAATGGCTGGTCGAGATTGACGCCACCGCTGTTATCCCGGACTGAATCGCCATGACCTTCTCCATCATCGCTCGATGCCCCGCCACCGGGCAGTTTGGCGCTGCAGTCGCGTCCTCGTCACCAGCAGTGGCCTCGCGTTGCATTCGGGGACGCAAGGGCGTTGGCGCAGCGGCAAGCCAGAACATTACTGACCCAGACCTTGGCCCCCTCGCCCTGGACCTGCTATCCAACGGCCTCACGCCTGAACGCGTGCTCGCTGAGCTGCAGAAGCGCCCCAACATCGATTATCGGCAGCTGATGGTCATCGACGCACATAACACACCAGTAGTGTTCACGGGCGCCAAGGCGCTGGGCACCCTGGCAAGCGTCGTCGGCTCCCATGCCGCTTGCGCAGGCAACATGCTAGCAACGCGTGACGTGCCGCAAGCCATGCTGTCAGCGTTCGAGGAAACCGAGGGAGTGCTCGCGGAACGGCTAATGCAGGCCATGCTTGCCGGCCAGGCCGCTGGCGGCGAAGAAGGCCCAGTTCACTCCGCAGGCTTATTGGTGTATGACATGCAGAACTGGCCTGTCGTCGATCTGCGCCTTGACTGGGTCGAAAGCGATCCGGTCGAAGCACTCTATGCGGTCTGGCAAGTGTATGCGCCGCAACAGAAAGACTATGTCAAGCGGGCACTTGACCCCAGTGCCGCGCCTAGTTTTGGGGTTCCAGGAGATCGCTGAGAGGAGCGACGCATTGAACGACAGCGGGAAAGTGCCGACTGGATGTCGGTATCGAAAGGGCATACGTTCCAGTACACTGGACCGGCCCCCTCTTTATCAATCTCGACATGCTCAATCGCATTTCCCTACGTCAGATGGAGTATTTCGTCGCAACGGCGAAGCATGGCAGCATCGCCGCTGCGTCGGCGAAAATCCACATCTCCTCGCCCTCGATTTCCGCGGCCATCGCACATATCGAGGCCGAACTTGGCGCGCAGCTTTTCGTTCGCCATCCCTCCAAAGGAATTGGTCTGACCACCATTGGTACGTTAGTCCTGCAACATTGCGAGGACATGCTCGGACGGTCGACCCAACTCTATGAGATCGCGTCGGATTCGAGTGATGTCATCCAAGGCACTTTACGAGTGGGCATCTTTCAGTCACTCACAGCCATGATTGCGCCCGAGATCATCTTTGGCTTTGCACGTGCCTTCAAGAAAGTCGACGTGCAGATGGTCGAGGGCAACCAGGAGGTCTTGATGAACAAGCTCCATGCGTTAGAGCTCGACATGGCTATAACTTACGACTTACGCCTGGAAGATGACATCCAGTTCGAGAGCCTTGCGACGTTGCCTCCGTATGTCCTGGTGAGCGAGGTCCACCCCTTGGCACAGCAAAAAATCGTTTCCTTCGAAGAACTGGCGCCCGAACCTTACGTGTTGCTCGATATGCCGATGAGCCGCGACTACTTCGCCTCGCTGTTTGAGAAGGCTGGTGTGACACCGAACATCGCAGCACGTTCGCAGTCCACTGACGTGGTCCGTTCCTTGGTTGCAAACGGCATCGGCTACGCGTTTTTCAACATTCGCCCGAAGTCTGATCAGTCGCTTGATGGGAAACGAACGGCGCGTGTCCGCCTTGCGGGCACACATCGCCCAATGCTTCTCGGGCTGGCAACTTACAAGCCGATGAAGCAATCCAGATTGACAAGAATCTTCATGGAGCGCTGTCGCTCCTATATCTCCGATCAGTACATACCCGGAATGAGCGCCCCCAGCTTCTTCGACCCCCATATGGCGGACACTCCCCATCAAAGTCAGGAAGCATCTGCTTCGTAGATAAATCCGTAGGCGGAAAAACGCCATCGAAAAGGACGGAGATGGATCATCGAACCCCCTCCCCAAGCGTCACCTTACTGGAGGCACTCATTGCTTTCCCCTCGGTCTCTCTCACGCCAAACATCGCGCTGATCCGCAAAGTTCAGGAGATCCTAGCGAACGCCGGTATCGCTTCGACACTCGCACCTGATCCGCAAGATCCCAGTCGATCCAATTTGTTTGCGACTATCGGTCCGGCCGGCGTTCCCGGGGTTCTGCTCTCAGGTCACACCGATGTCGTACCGGTGGAAGGCCAGCCGTGGACTTCGCCCCCTTTTGAGGCAACCCACCGCGACGGTCGCATCTACGGACGCGGCACAGCTGATATGAAAGGCTTTGTCGCCTGCGCTGTCACAGCCATGGTGGCAGCTGCTCGGCGACCGCTCCAGCGTCCCTTGCAGTTGGCACTGTCTTTCGATGAGGAAATCGGCTGCGTTGGTGTACGCCATCTGCTTCGCCGTCTGGAGAACAGCTTACCAGCACCCTATCTGTGCATCGTCGGCGAGCCGACTCTGATGCGGATCGGCACCGGTCACAAGGGCAAGGCCGCCTACCGGGCGATATGCTGCGGCCAGGCGGGCCACTCAGGTTTGGCGCCTAGATTCTTCAACGCCATTCATATGGCCAGCGATCTGGTCGCATCACTACGGGACGTTCAGCGTGAATTGGCCGAGACCGGTCCACGTGATGACGGCTATGGCGTACCCTACAGCACGGTTCACGCCGGCGTAATCCAAGGGGGCCGTGCGTTGAATATCGTGCCTAGTGAATGTGAAGTCAGGTTCGAAATTCGTAACGTCTCGGACGATAGCCCCAAAATAATCCTGAAACGCATACTGGAGCGTCTAGAGGAGCGGGTAAACAATGAGGCGATGAATCCGGAGGCACCCTTGCCGGAGATCCAGATGACCAACAGTTACCCAAGCCTGAACACCTCCGAGAATTCATCTGGAGTCAAGCTCCTCGCCTCACTACTCCCTCCAGGCACTCCCTGCGCCAAAGTCGACTATGGCAGCGAGGGCGGATTGTTCCAGCAAAGCTGGAACGAAACGCCCGTGTTGATCTGCGGACCAGGAAGCATTGAAGTCGCTCACAAGGCCGACGAGTATGTGGATATCGCGCAGATCGAAGCGTGCGACCGCATGCTGGCAGGTCTCATCGATTTTCTCTGTGAATGAATCCGGGCTACCTAGTCAACGCCCGAACTGCACCGAAAAGACGCTATCTCGCATAGCGTCTGTCACTTCGACAGCAATATGCTGCGATCCACCGTTTGTATATCGGTCTTCCCGCAGAACGCCATGGAGAGATCGAGTTCGTTGTGAATGATGTTCAGGGCCGTGGTGACACCCCGTTCACCTAAGGCGCCCAGGCCATACATCATCGCGCGGCCAATATACGTGCCCCGCGCACCAAGCGCGACTGCTTTGAGCACATCTTGCCCCGAGCGGATACCGCCATCCATGTGGACTTCCACCCGACTCCCAACGGCATCCACGATGCGCGGTAACGTGGAAATCGATGACGCCGCGCCGTCCAATTGTCGGCCGCCGTGGTTTGACACGATGACGGCATCGGCACCGCTTTCCACCGCAAGTCGCGCATCCTCGGGATCTTGGATTCCCTTTACAATCAGCTTCCCTCCCCATCTCTGCTTGATCCATTCGACATCCTGCCAGGACAAGCGCGGATCGAACTGCTCCTGAGTCCACTCCACCAGCGATCCAATATTGTCGACACCTTTAGCGTGTCCGAGGATATTGCCGAACTGACGGTGTTTGGTTGCCAGCATGCCCATGCACCACCGCGGCTTGCTCGCCATATTCAGAAGGTTGCGCACGGTCGGCTTAGGCGGCGTGGACAGGCCGTTCTTCTTGTCCTTGTGCCGTTGGCCGAAGACCTGTAGGTCCATCGTGATCACGAGCGCTGAGCAGTTGGCAGTCTTGGCGCGGTCAATCAGGTTTGCGACGAACTCTCTGTCGCGCAGCACGTACAGTTGGAACCAGAACGGATGGCGGCCCGTTGCTTCTGCCACTGCCTCTAGCGAGCAGATACTCATCGTGGACAAAGTAAATGGGATGCCGTGCTGCTTGGCCGCGCGCGCGGCCAATATCTCTCCATCAGCGTGCTGCATGCCCGTCAATCCGGTCGGCGCGATCGCGACCGGCATACTGACCGACTGGCCCACCATCGTGCTGGCCGTGCTGCGTCTAGTGATGTCGACTGCCACACGCTGGCGGAACTCTATGCGTTGAAAGTCCGCCTCATTGGCACGATACGTGTATTCGGTCCACGACCCGCCGTCAACATAGTCGTAGAACATACGCGGTACGCGCTTTTTCGCCAGGATGCGCAGGTCTTCAATGCACGTCATCTCGCCCATAGAAATTCCCCCGATAGAAGAAAAAGAGCTGCCCGCGATCAGGCAGCTCGTCCAAGAGTTCACTACGGATGACAATCACCATACTGCCTTACCGGCAGCGTCATGAGCGCTCGTAGGTCATGTAACCGTTCTGGAGGACGATGTGGTCAGCGATGTACTTGGCATCGTGCCAAACACCGTAAATAAACGAGGACGCTCGATTGACTAAGTTCGGAAGGCCGAGGAAGTAGACACCACTTTCCGCGGAGATTCCGCGCTTGTGGAAAGGATCACCCTTTTCGTCAAACGCGTTCTTCACGTTGAGCCAGTTGAAATTGAACTTGAAGCCCGTGGCCCAGAGGATCGACGTGATGCCAGCTTCAGCCAAATTGAGGCTGAGAATGGGATTCTTGAGGCAATCCGGATCCGACAGCAACTCCCAGGCGTCGGGTTCTGGGGGAAAGGCAAGCCCGTTCTCTTCGATATAGGCATCCGCTTCGCGTAGCACGTCAAAGTAGGCGCGGTCGCCCTCGGCGATGTTCTCTGGAAGGCCTGGCTCGAAGCTCATAACCCCATTCTCGTAGGATTGGGTCAGACCGACCAATTTGATGCCCGAATGCGCCAGACGGCGGAAGTCAACGGTCTTCCCCCCCTCATATCCGCTCACGGCGAAGGCGACGTGTGCCTTCTTCGGTCGGATTTTCACTTCATCCCACAGACCGAGCGCGCCGAGCCACCAGCAGTAGTCACGGCCCCGGTACGCGCGCGGCGGACGGTAATGCTCGCCGACTGAGAGATAAACCGTCTTGCCTGCCTGGCGCAACTCTTCTGCAATCTGTGAGCCGGAAGCGCCGGCGCCCACCACGAGCACTCCGCCTTCCGCCAGTTGACCTGGATTCTTGTAGCCGGAGGAATGAAGTTGCTGGATCTTCTCGCTATCAGGCACGATTTTCGGATAGGCGGGTGTCTGAAACGGGCCGGTTGCCGCAACAACGTTCTGGGCCTCAAATACGCCGTCTGATGTCGTAATCATGAAGCCGGGCCGTCCCTGGTGCCGTTCCACCTTCCTGACTTCTACCCCCGTCCGGACGGGAGCCTTCAGCATCGCAGCGTAAGCCTCGAAATACTGGGCCATACGCTCTTTTGAAGGAAAGGTTTCTGGGGAAATCCCCTCGAACTTCATCCCGGGGAAACGGTCATGCCACGCTGGCCCATTCGCGACCAGAGAATCCCAGCGCTCCGAGCGCCAGCGCTCTGCGATACGACTTCGCTCCAGCACAACGTGCTGCACGCCCATCTGCGCTAGATGTTCACTCATCGCGATGCCTGCCTGGCCAGCACCGACCACCACCGTGTTGAATTTTTCAACTGACATTTGATTTCCCTAAGAATAGTCGCCCGGTCAGTCGCACCGGCACGGACACATCGACAGTCAGGCGTTACTCGCGCCGTTGAGACATCACTCATCGATGGAGTCAGTTTGATAAAGGCACCGACATTTGAGAATCACGTTTTTCAGACTCATGACTTAGGAAAAAGTAAAGATCCGACCAAAAGGCGCCCAGCCATCCTTCCGTGCCATGCACCACAATGTCTCTCTACACGCGCCGCGCGCTCGGCGAAAGCCTTTAGTTTTTTCCGAGGGACATCATCGGTTTCTGCAAAGACTCGATCCAAGTGGTTTGCCTTATTCTGAATGTCAGTACCAGCACGGCCTCGATGCCATGAGGCCAACGCTTGGAGCTCGGCATACTTCTCACTCTCCGCACAACTATGAACGTAGCCAACGCAGCGCCTGTCGTGCAGTCCCATCACGTACAGCCACACCTTGTACAGCCCCCCACTGCAGTGAGCCTGGAACGGGTGGTCAAGAAGTATCACGATCATGTCGTGCTGCACGAGCTCTCGCTGAAGATACAATCCGGTGAGTTCCTTACCCTGCTGGGTCCATCCGGCTGCGGAAAAACCACGCTCCTCAACCTTATCGCCGGCTTTGCCGAAGCCGATACCGGTGAGATATTCATCAATGGCCTGCCGGTGACGTCCGAGCCCCCGCACAAGCGGCAGATCGGCATCGTCTTTCAGAATTACGCGCTCTTTCCCCACATGACTGTCGAGCGCAACATTGGCTACGGCTTGCGGATGAGAGGTGTTGGCAAGGACGAAATCGCACAGCGTGTAAATCAAGCGATGGAGTTGGTGAAGCTCCATGGCCTTGGGCACCGCAAGCCGCGAGAACTCTCGGGCGGTCAGCAGCAGCGCGTGGCACTTGCACGAGCGCTCGTGATTCAGCCGAAAGTGCTTTTGCTCGATGAGCCCTTCTCGGCTCTGGACAAGAACCTGCGTGGCTCGATGCAGGTGGAAATTCGGGAAATCCAGCGCCGCCTGGGCTTGACCACCGTATTCGTGACGCACGACCAGGGCGAGGCGCTGGCCATGTCAGACCGGATCGCCGTGATGTCGAACGGCGTCATCAAGCAGATCGCGCCGCCGGCCGAGCTATATCAGAACCCGCAAGACCCGTTTGTGGCATCGTTCCTGGGGGACGTCAACATCCTGCCAGGGCACTTCCACGGACAAACGGCAACGGATGTGCAACTGCGTCTGGGGTCTGGGCTGATCAGCTTTCCACATGCTCGCCTCGCTGACACATCGCATGACGGTGAAAGGCTGGACGTGTACGTACGCCCGGAACACATCAGGCTTGAGAATCTGCATCCCGGATCGGTGTTAAGCGGCACGGTTATCCACCACGTCTATCAAGGCGACCACATCAATACGTACGTCGATGTCGACATTCCAACGACTGCACGTCAGATCGTCACAGTGCGCAGTGCCGGCCTGAAAGCCATACAGCAATGGCCCATCGGCTCGGTCGCTGGACTGGCAATACCTGATGAGGGTGTCAGCATTTTTAGCCCGCAGAAGCGCGCGTAACAAAAAAAGGCAAGATCGACCCAGAAGGCACACGACAACTCGGCCTGAGAGAACCTACAAATGCCCAGTCTCCCCAGCTCCATGCAAGCCATTATTGCCCGTGAACCGGGTGACGCCAGCGTATTGACGCTGGCCGAGCGACCCGTACCCGAACCCGGAGCTGGCGAAGTCCTGCTGCGCGTACGTGCCGCCGGCGTCAACCGCCCTGACATCATGCAGCGCCAAGGTATCGCGAAGCCCGCTCCCGGCGTCACTGACGTGCTCGGCCTTGAAGTGTGCGGCGAAGTAGTTGCCTGCGGTCCTGGGGTGGACCGCCAGCTTATGGGGCAGCGGCTGATGAGTCTCGTTCCCGGCGGTGGCTACGCACCTTGGTGTACGGCGCCGGTAGATCAGTCCTTCATTGCGCCAACCGCTCTTTCCGACGTCGAGGCTGCAGCATTGCCTGAAGGGCTGTTCACCGTATGGCACAACCTATTCGAGTTAGGGCGCCTGACCATGGGCGAAACTGTTCTCATCCACGGTGCAGCGGGCGGCATCGGCACCCTTGCCATCCAATTGGCACACGCAGCCGGCGCGACGATTATCGTCACCGATAACGATGAGACCCGTTTCCCAGAACTGCGTAGCATGGGAGCTGATGCGACGATCCATTGGCCGACGACCGATTTCGCAGAGGCCTGCATGAAGTACACCGATGCGCGCGGCGTCGATGTGGTACTCGATATCGTCGGCGGCGAGTATGTCCGCCGCAATCTTTCGGTCACGGCATTCGGCGGTCGCCATGTCAGCCTGTCCTTCATGCAGGGATCAGCGGTCAATGTGGAGTTGCTGACGCTGATGCAGCGCCAGGTCAGCCTGCACTCGTCCACCATGCGGCCGCAGAGTCATTACGAAAAGACCAGAATGGCCCACAGCCTTCGTCGCCATGTCATCCCGCTGCTGAACAACGCACGGGTCAAGCCGCGCATCCATACCACCTTCCCGCTTGCGGAGGCCGTCGCGTCCCACCAGTTGCTGGAAAGCGGCACGGTCTTCGGCAAGCTGGTTCTGATCCCCGAGAACCTGCCTTCCAACTAAGCATGCTGAAACTTCTCTTTGCTCCAACTTCGCCGTTCGTGCGTAAGGTCATGGTCTGCGCACACTTGACTGGACAGGTCGAGCACATCGAGTTGCTGGACAGCGCCGCCCATCCGGTGCGGCGCGATCCGCGCATCGCGGCCCACAATCCTCTGGCCAAAGTCCCGACGTTGATACTGGAGGATGGCCACGCTTTGTACGATAGCCGGGTCATTTGTGAATATCTGGCGAGCCGAGCAAACGCGCCTGGCATCTTCCCCCCCGCCAACCATGCCAGGTGGGCTGCACTGAACCGCCAAGCGCTGGGCGATGGGCTTCTTGATGCCGCACTCCTCGCGCGCTACGAAAGAACGGCGCGTCCCGAGGAGGTCCAATGGCCTACGTGGCGTGACGCGTTGCTTAAGAAAGTGCACGCCTGCCTCGATTCGATCGACGCCATTGCGCCGGAGCTAGCAGTAGAAGATCCCACCATCGGCGATATCACGATTGGCTGCGCGCTGGGTTATCTGGACTTTCGGTATCCCGAAATCGAATGGCGCTCCCAATACGGCAACGCGGCACGCTGGGACGAGGCGTTCCAAAAGCTGCCCGCCATGCAGGCCACACGCCCCCATGAAGGTTAAGATATAGAGGCTAGAACGTGAGCAAAAAAATCTCCATTTGGTTTCTGAACGGCCCAAACGCCAATCTTTACGGCCTGGACGCCAACAAGACGTACGGCAGCGACAGTTTTCCAGTCTTGCAGTCACGATGCGAAAAAAAGGCCGCGTCCCTGAACGCCGATCTTCGCTTCCTTCAGTCCAACTACGAGGGACAATTGGTCGATTGGATTCAGGAAGCACGGGGCGTGGCGGACGGTATTGTCATCAATGCGGCCGGCCTGACCTACTCGTCGGTTCCGATCCTCGATGCCTTGCTGGCGTTTCCGGGAAAAATCATCGAGACCCATATGAGCAACATCTGGAAGCGCGAGCCCTTCCGCCATCACTCCTACATCTCCAAAGTGGCGCATGGTGTGATAGCCGGGCTGGGAGGCGACGGCTACGAATTTGCCATCGAGGCTATCACGCGGCTGGTACAGCAGGATAGAACAGCGGTCTGATCGCCCAGATGCTGACGCGGAGTGACGGCAGGTTGTAGTCTGCCTCCATCCTTACCATCTTTTTCTCAATGCGGTTGTCAAGATGACGATATCTGAAGCCACTCCATCGGGCGCGATGGCCTTCTACAGCGCATTCGACGACTTTGATACCTGGAAGCGCGCTCTCCAGGCCCAGCTCCCGAAGCTGGAGGTTATACATTCGAGCGAAATCACGCGCCCCGCCGATATTCACTATGTGCTCGCGTGGAAGCCGCCGCAAGATTTCTTCTCGGGGATGACGAACCTGCGGCTAATCGTCAATCTTGGGGCGGGGGTCGACTCATTGGTTCAGCGGCGAGACCTTCCTCCAGGTATCCCGATTACCCGGCTTGCGGATCCGCAGATGGCTCGCATGATGGCAGGTTTCGTATTGTTCTCTGTGCTGCGACACGCCCGCGACATCCCTTATTTCGAGCAAGCACAACGACGGGGTGAGTGGGCATACCGTCATCCACGTTCGCCGGAAGACATTCGCGTTGCGGTTCTGGGTCTCGGTCAGCTGGGCGCGAAGGCGGCGCACGAACTGCAACGCCAAGGATTCAAGGTGCTTGGCTGGTCGCGTAGCGCCGCACAAATCGAGGGGGTGGAGTGCCTTTCGGGGTTGGATACGCTCGACACCGTTCTCGAACAGGCGGATATCGTCGTCGTCATGCTTCCGCTAACGCCTCAGACAATTGGCATTCTGGATCGCAGGCGACTGGAGCGGCTGCCCCGCGGGGCAGCCTTCATCAATGTTGCCCGGGGCGCCCTAGTTAGCCAAGCCGCGCTGACAGACCTGCTCCAGAGTGGCCACATCGGTGGCGCAACGCTGGATGTATTCGAGCGCGAGCCTTTGCCCGCGGAGGACCCGCTATGGAGCATGCCTAACGTTTTAATCACCCCTCACCTGGCTTCGGTGGCCATCCCGTCATCTGCGGCAAGACAGATTGCGGAGAACATTATTCGCGTTTCCGGCGATAAATCGCCAGACAACATCGTCGATCCCGCACGCGGATACTAAGGCATAGATGGCCGAGAACGGCCAGATTCGGCCATTGGACTTTGGTCGGCGAACGTCCGCTGTGGAGTGACGAAGCGACGTTGACCAGGACTGCGATCGCTCTTATGTACGGTCTCTATTGAACGTGACACCCATTCATAATAAATTGAGCAGGCGGCAACGCACTGTTCACTCGTCGATATACAAGCCTACGGTGTAACTCTAAAATTGCTTCCTCACCCTATCGTTCGTAATCTACGAAAAACAAGCCAAGCTCGGCTTCCAGCTTCTCAGCTAATTCTTGCGCCTCCATATGTGACGTAACTAAGACGTCTTCGAGGCCGTATATGAAATCACCCGATTCATCCACCTGAGTCATCGAGATGACTTTTAGCTTTCCGAGAAGATCGGCGAAAAAATTCCGTCCGCTAAGCAGGTCAACGACGTCTCCAACGTTAGGGCATGATTGAACGTCAATGCTACCGGTCACGCTTCCATACGCCGTAGTTGGTGAATAGAATATGCTGAAATCGATATCAATCTTCATGATTAAAGAGGAGCTCCAGGAGTCAACAAAGTCATAGCCGCCGTTGTTTCTGCGGACATATCGCAGCCTATTTTCCTCCCCAGAAAAATCATGGCCCATATGTTTGAAATTCGGCCGTCCAGATCATCGGCGTGGCCCATCCACGTCGTATTGGTTCCAGTCACGGCCGGATTTGGGGTGTTGTATGCATACTTATACAGGACAGCTTAGTCTCTAGTATCAAGTGCAACACCCGTGATGAGGTAGGGCGGTCTCAAGAGTCAAGTGCAACGTTTAGCTAGTTTTTCGGCTTCCAGTTCCTTGGCCATTGCCTCTTCAGGCGTATCCCAGCCGAGTGTTTGACGTGGCCGTCCGTTGAGCAATTTGGCAATAGCGTTGAGCTGGGTCTGTGTGACCTGCGAAAGATCTGTGCCCTTAGGCAAAAACTGACGCAAC
>NZ_BPUO01000020.1 GCF_022179805.1 Cupriavidus pauculus
TGGCCGAACGCATCAACGGCATTCTCAAGGGCGAATTCCTGCTGAACCGACCAAATGACCTGCAGCAAGCGACCCGCATGGTGAGGGAGTCTGTCCGGATCTATAACCGGGAACGGCCACATCAGGCCCTGAAATACAAAACGCCCGATGAGATCCATCGGGCGTCGGTTGCCTTGGCCCAATAGGGGCCGGCCGCAGCCAAAAAAGCTGTCAACCTATGTCAGGACTTGACATGGCGCTGTCGGCAGGCCAGAGCCGCTCAACTCGTCTTGCGGGGCGTCTTGAGCAGTGGCTTCAGCGCTGGCCATACAGTATCGAGCAGCGTGGATTGCGCAGCCGATGTCGGATGGATGCGATCGTCCTGGAACCACTCGGGGCGCGTGACGACCTTGTCGAGAAAGAACGGCACCAGTTGTGTGCGGTACTCCTTCGACAGTTTCGAATACAGCGCGAAGAACCGTTCGGTGTAGTCGGCCCCGTAGTTCGGCGGAATCCGCATGCCGACGAGCACGACCTGCGCGCCAGCCTTCTGCGCATCGCCGATGATGCCGCGCAGGTTGGCTTCGGTCGATGACAGCGACAGGCCGCGCAGGGCGTCGTTGGCGCCCAGTTCCACCACGACGATGGCCGGCTTGTGCCGCGTGAGCAGGTCGGGCAACCGGGTCTTGCCGCCAACGGTGGTCTCGCCGCTGATGCTGGCATTCACGACGCTATAATCGAACCGCTCGCGGCGCAGGCGTTCCTGCATCAGGCTTACCCATCCGGTGCCGCGCGCGATGCCATATTCGGCCGACAGGCTGTCTCCCAGCACCAGCACGGCAGGCCCGGCGGCCGGCTGTGCCATCGCAGGCAGCGGCAGATGTGAACCGAACAGGGCGATCACTGTCGCACCCAGAGTTGCCAGCATCCGCCGGCGTCCAATGTTTGCCATCCTTGCGCGCATGTCCTCTTCCATTCTTGCTGTCGAATCACTCGGAAAGACCGTAGCCGACACGACGGGTTCGCTGACGATTCTGCACGACGTCTCGTTTGCCGTCACGGCCGGCGAAACGCTGGCCATCGTCGGTGCCTCGGGATCGGGCAAATCCACGCTGCTGGGCCTGCTTGCCGGGCTCGACCTGCCGAGCACCGGGGCGGTCAAGCTGCACGGGCAGGACCTGTTCCAGCTTGACGAGGACCAGCGTGCCGCGCTGCGTGGTCGCCATGTCGGCTTTGTGTTCCAGTCATTCCAGCTGGTCGGGCACCTGACGGCGCTGGAGAACGTGATGCTGCCGCTGGAATTGCGCGGCGAAACGGTACGCGTACGCGAGCGTGCCACAGAAATGCTGGAGCGTGTCGGCCTGGGCAAGCGGCTCACGCACTACCCGCGGACGCTGTCCGGTGGCGAGCAGCAGCGTGTGGCGTTGGCCCGTGCCTTTGTGGCGCGGCCCGATATCCTGTTCGCAGATGAGCCGACAGGCAGCCTGGACACGGCAACCGGCGAAGCGGTCATCGCGTTGATGTTCGAACTCAATCGCGATGCGGGTTCCACGTTGGTCCTGGTAACCCACGACCGCTCCGTGGCAGCCCGCTGCGGCCGCATCCTGACCATCGACGCCGGCCGCGTGGCCAGCGATGAATTGATGGGTACGGAGATCTAGCCGATATCAGCCGGATCTTGCCGGCTCAGCCGCGTCCCAGCACGCCACGGGCACGTGCGATCAGCGCGGCCGTCGACGCATCGTGCGTGGCGGTACCCTGGCCAGTCAGTTCGCGCTCGATGGGCCGGGCCAGGATCTTGCCCAGCTCCACGCCCCACTGGTCGAACGAATTGATGTTCCAAACCACGCCCTGCACAAAGGTGCGGTGCTCGTACAGCGCGATCAGCGCGCCCAGCACGTGCGGGGTCAGGTCTTCCATCAGCAGCGTATTGCTGGGACGGTTGCCTTCGAACACCATGTGCGGCACGCGCGATTCGTCGGTGACGCTAGCCGCGCGCAATTCCTCCGCACTGCGGCCGCGCATCAGCGCCTCGGCCTGGGCAAAGCAGTTGGCCAGCAGCTTGGCGTGATGGCCGGGCAGGTCGCGCGGCGGCACCAGCGGCGCCACGAAATCCACCGGCACGATCTGCGAACCCTGGTGAATCATCTGGAAATAGGCATGCTGGCCGTTCGTGCCGGCCGTGCCCCACACCACGGGCGCGGTGTCCACGTGGGCCGGGTCGCCGTTCAACTGCACGGACTTGCCGTTGCTTTCCATCTCCAACTGCTGCAGGAATGCCGGGAACAGTTCGAGCGAGGTCGAATACGGCGCCATGCAACTGGTGGGCATGCCGAAGAAATTGCGGTACCAGATGCCGAGCATGCCCATGACCACGGGCATGTTCTGCGCCAGCGGCGCCGTGCGGAAGTGGTCGTCCATGGCCCGGCCGCCGCGCAGCAGGTCTTCGAATGCGTCGAAGCCCACGGCCAGCGCAATCGACAGGCCAACCGACGACCACAGCGAGAACCGGCCGCCAATCCAGTCCCAGAACTCGAACATGTTGGCGGGATCGATGCCGAACTTGACCACGGCCTCGCGATTGGTCGACACGGCCACGAAATGGCGCGCCAGTTGCGACTCCGCCGCGCCGTTACGCAGGAACCAGTCGCGCATGCTGCAGGCGTTGGCCATCGTTTCCAGCGTGGTGAACGTCTTCGAGCACACGATGACCAGCGTGCGCGCGGGGTCCAGTCGCACCAGCGTTTCCGCCAGCTCGGTACCGTCCACGTTCGACACGAAATGCATGCGCGGGCCCTGCGGGTCCGCCAGGTGCGCCAGCGCGCGGCAGACCATGCGGGGGCCCAGGTCGGAGCCGCCGATGCCGATGTTGACGATATCGGTGATCGACTGCCCGTCGAAGCCTGTCCAGGTGCCGGAATGTACGCGCGCCGTAAAGTCACGCATGCGTTGCAGCACATCCGCGATGCCGGGCATGACCGATGCGCCATCCACCTTGAATGGTGCGTCGGGCAGCGCGCGCAGCGCCACGTGCAGCGCGGCACGGTCTTCGGTCGTATTGATGTGCTCGCCCGCGAACATGGCGTCGCGGCGCTGGGTGACACCGGCTTCCTCCGCGAGCTTCATGAGCAGCGCGAAGGTTTCGAACGTGATGCGGTTTTTCGAGAAGTCGAGGAACAGGCCGGCGGCTTCCAGCGAGAAGTCCTCGACCCGGCGGGCGGCCTCGGCTTCGGCAAACCACTGCTGCATCGGCGTGTGGCGGATGGCATCGTGGTGTTGGCGAAGGGCGGTCCAGGCGTGGAATTCAGTCGGCATCGATATTCTGGGAATCTGGGGGCATTGCCCGCCAAAGCGGGCCTGAGCGCAAGTATATCGCTCCGATGTGATCTCAAAAGCCGAAAGTAGCAGCAAAAAGTAACTGCGCTTGCGGCATCCAGAAACCTTAGCAGCGTGGCGCGCGGCGCCGTATCGGGTGTTGTCCGACGCTGGCGTCGGTCGGGGCGCCGCGCGTCAGCGCCGCAGCCGTGCCGCCACGCGGCGCAAAAGCGGCTCGCCGCCCGCCACGCACAGCCCGCCAACGCAGATCACGGCGATGCCGAGCGCCGTGGTCCAGTCCGGCAGATGGCCGAACGCGAAGTACCCCACCACGGTGGCGGAGAAGATCTGCAGGTACAGGAACGGGCTCAGGAACGAGGCGTCGGCGTACTGGAAGGCGCGGATCACGAAGTAGTGTCCAAGCGATCCGGTCAGCCCCGCCGACAGCAGCAGCGCACCTTGCGTCGGCGTCGGCATGGCTTCGAACCAGAAGAATGGCACCAGTAGCGTGGTCAGCGCGGCGCCGGTCACGCCGCTCTGGATCAGCGTGGTCATCGGCGCGTCGTGGGCCGCGATCCGGCGCGTCAGCATCTGCAGCAAGGCGAACAGCAGGGCCGACAGCAAGCCGAGCCCCACGCCCAGAGCGCTGAGTTCACCGCCAGGGCGCACCACCACCAGCATGCCGCCAAAGCCGATGCCCACGCCGATCCAGCGTGTCCACCGCGCGTGCACGCCCGGCCGTTCGCCGAGCAGCCAGGGCGACAACGCCACGACGATCAGCGGCGCGCAGAAGTTCAGGGCTGTGGCGGTGGCCAGGGGCATCAGTTTCAGCACGCTGAAGAACACCAGCGTAGAGGCCAGCATCAGCGCGCCGCGCAGCCATTGCAGGCGCGGCGCGGTAGGCTGCGCCTGACGCCAGCGTGCGGGGCCGATCAGCAGGAAGATCGCCACCACGTGTCCCAGGTAGCGGACCCACGCCACGGCCACGACAGGCAGGCCCTGCTGGGTCAGCGTCTTGCCCGTGGCATCGAGCAGGCTCAGGATCCATTGCCCGATCACAAGCAGCGCGATGCCGGTCAGTAGCCGTCGCCGCGCGCCGTCGCCGCTTTCGCCATTCTCGCCGCCGGCCAGCGTTGCGGTGCTGGTCATGCCGCGCCGCCTTGCAGCAGCGCATTGAAAATTGCCCGCGCGGGCAGGTGGAGTTCGCTCGCGGTGAGTCCGGCCGGGCCGATGCCGGCGTCCACCAGGCGATCTGCCGCGCGTCCGTGGATCCATACCGCCGCGCGTGCGGCCGCCAGCAGCGGCATGCCTTGCGCCAGCAGCGCGCCGATCATGCCGGCCAGCACATCCCCCGTGCCTGCGGTCGACAGGCCGGCATTGCCGGTCGGGTTGATGGTGGCTGGCGCGGTCCCGGCCGTGGCGATGACCGTGCCGGAGCCCTTGAGCACGACGGTGGCCTGCCAGCGCGTGGCCAGCGCGTGCGCGGCCGCCAGGCGGTCACGCTGGACGTCGGCGACGCTATTGCCCAGCAGTCGGGCCGCCTCTAGCGGGTGTGGAGTCATGACGTACTCCAGGCCGCTCTCGGTCAGCGCCTGGGCCAGGGTTGCGTCGGCAGCCAGCAGGTTCAGGGCGTCGGCATCGAGTACAAGCGGCGGCGACGGTTCCGCCTTGGCGCAGACGTCGATCAGATGCGTCAGCAGCTTGCGCGCGGCCGTGCCGCCGCCCATGCCAGGGCCGGCCACGAACGCTGACATCGCGTCGAACGACAGTTCGGCCACCGGATGCAGCATCAGTTCGGGGTGCACAGGGTCGATGGCAGGTGCCGGTTGCGCCAGGAATCCCACATGCACGCGGCCTGCGCCAAGATGCAGCGCGGCACGCGCGCCCAGCAACGGTGCCCCGGTCATGCCATGGTTGCCGCCGATGACTGCCAGGCTGCCGAAGTGGCCCTTGTTGGCTGCGTGATCGCGGCGGGGCAGGGCATGCACGAACGCAGCCGGCTGGTTGACGATGGCGACTGGCCGCTCGGTGGGCGGGTAGTCCAATCCCAGCGGGGCGATATCGACAGCGCCCGCGCAGTCTCGGCCATCGAGCGTCAGCAGGCCCGGCTTGGCGGCCAGGAACGTGAGCGTGCGGCGTGCGCGTACGGCAGGCTGGCCGGCGCCGGTGTCGGCGAACAGGCCGCTGGGTACATCGAGGGCGTAGACCGGCAGGTGCGATGCGTTGAGATGCGTGATCCACCGCGCCAGATCGCTGTCGGCGGCGCGGTTCAGGCCAATGCCGAGCAGGCCGTCGACCACGGCCACGCAGCCAGTGGGCCACGGCGGCAGTGCTGCGTCGGGGGACGGATGCATGGCCAGCAGCGGCACGCCGGCGGCGCGCGCGTCGAACCATGCGCGCGCGGCATCGGCGGGCAACTGATCGGCCTCGGCGATCAGCCAGGCTTCGACCAGCCGCCCGGCCTGGTGCAGCCGCGTGGCGGCAACCAGCGCATCGCCGCCGTTGTTGCCGCGGCCAGCCAGGAACAGGATGCGACCGTTCGGCACATGGTGGTGAATCCAGTCCGCGGCGGCGGCGCCAGCGCGCGACATCAGCGTGAACGGCGGCGTGGCATCGAGCCCGGCCTGCTCGACACGGCGGATTGCGGCGGCGTCGTAGAGCGGGGTGGGGTCGCCGCTGGCGGCGTCCAGCGTCGTCCAGAGCGGGTCGTTGTTGGCGGAGGCGGCAGGGACTTCTGGATTCATGGTGAGTTCAGGCGGGCGCCAGCCGGTAGCGTGCCGGGGTCAGGCCATCCATGTCGATGGCAGGGCCGTCGCCCTGGCCGGCGCTGGCAGCAATCTGGTCAGCGGCGATTTTGCCCGATCCACAGCTCATCGCCCAGCCCGTGGACCCATGCCCGAGGTTCAGGAACAGCCCCGGCACGCGCGTGGCGCCGATCAGGGGCGGGCCGTCGGGCAGCATCGGCCGCGCGCCAGCCCACAACGTGGCTTCCTGATAGTGGCCGGCCACCGGAAACCAGTCGCGTGCCACCTTGATCAGCGTGTTCAGCGCGGCGGGGCGCAGGTCCAGCGCGCGCGAGCCCAATTCCGCCGTGCCGGCCACGCGCAGCCGGTTGCCCATGCGCGTGATCGCCACCTTGAACGATTCATCCATCAGCGCGCCAAGCGGCGCCTGCAGTTCGTCGCGCACCATGACCGTGGCCGAATAGCCTTTCACGGGGTAGAGCGGCACGCGCAGCCCCAGCGGGCGCAGCAGCCGTGCGCTGCCCACGCCGGCCGCCAGCAGCACGCGGTCGGCCTTTAGGATTTCGGGTGCGGCGCCATGCCGCGTGGGCGGCAGTTCGACGTCCAGTGCGCCGGTCTTGTCGGCGCGCAGCCGTGCCACGTCGGTCTGGAAGCGAAATTGCACGCCGGCGGCCTCGGCGTGCTGGTGCAGCCGGCGCACGAACATCGGGCAGTTGCCCGATTCATCCTCGGGCAGGTGCAGGCCGCCTGCCAGCGGCGTGTCGTCGGTCAGGCCCGGTTCGATACGCCGGCAGCCCGGCGCATCCACTAGCTGGTGCGGCACGTTGTTCTCGCGCAGCAGCGCCAGGGCGGGGGCGGCCAGGTCCAGGTCCTTCTGGGTGCGGAACAGTTGCAGGTAGCCGCGCGACTGTTCGTACTCGATCTCCAGTTCGGCGCGCAACTGGTGCAGGCATGCGCGGCTGTAGAACGCCACGCGCTGCATGCGCAGCTTGTTGGTGCGATAGCGCTCGACATCGCATTCGCGCAGCCACTGGCCGATCCAGCGCCACATTGCCGGATCGATGCCGGGGCGGAACAGCACCGGCGATTCGCGCTGGAACAGCGCGCGTAGCACCTTGCCCGGCATGCCCGGGGCGGCCCACGGCGTGACGTAGCCGGGCGCGATGACGCCGGCGTTGCCGAAGCTGGCCTCCTGCGCCGGTGCTGAACGCCGCTCCAGCACGGTGACCTCGAAGCCGGCCTGGCGCAGGTACCAGGCCGAGCAGACGCCGATGGCGCCGGCGCCAATGACGATGACGTGCATCCGGGCAGGTGTCCTTTTTCAGATGGGCGTTACTTGAGCTCCTTCGCCATCACCACGTCGGGCAGCCACGTGACCACGGTCGGCCAGACCGTGATGATGCCGATGGCAATCACCATCATCATGAAGAACGGCAGGGACACGCGCGCTATATAGTTGCTGTCCTTGCCGGTCATGCTCTGCAGCACGAAGAGGTTGAAGCCCACCGGCGGCGTCACCTCGGCGATTTCCACGAGCAGCACGATGAAGATGCCAAACCATACCAGATCGAAGCCGGCCGCCTGCACCATCGGCAGTACCGTGGCCGTGGTCAGCGCGATCATCGAGATGCCGTCGAGCGCCGTGCCCAGCACGATGTAGATCAGCGTCAGCACCGCGATCAGCGCCCATGGCGACAGGTGCAGCGCGGCCACCCATTCGGCCAGCGCGCGCGGAATGCCCGTGAAGCTCATGGTGACCGACAGGAACGACGTGGCGCCCAGCACGAACATGATCATCGCGGTCAGCCGCGTGGCCGACATCAGGCTTTCCCAGAACGCCTTGCGCGTCAGCGAGCCGCCGGCCCAGGCCAGGCCCAGCGACGCCACCACGCCATAGGCCGCGGCCTCGGTGGCGGTGGAGTAGCCGGCCATCATGATCCACGTGATGAACGCGATCAGGATGATGCAGGGCATCAGTTGCCGGATCGACGCCGCACGCGCGCGCCAGCCGAAGGTTTCGGCGGCCGGCGTCTTATTCGGGTTCATCAACGCCCAGACCACGATGTAGCCCGAAAACAGCAGCATCAGCAGCAGCCCCGGCAGGAAGCCCGCCAGGAACACGCGGATGATCGACACGTCGGCGGACACCGCGTACACCACCATCGTGATCGACGGCGGAATCAGGATGCCCAGCGTGCCCGCGCACGACAGCGAGCCCAGCGTGATGCGCTCGTCATAGCCACGCCGGGTCAGTTCGGGCAGCGCGGACTTGGCGATGGTGGCGCAGGTGGCGGCCGAAGACCCCGACACCGAGCCAAAGATGCCGCAGCCCAGGATGTTCACGTGCATCAGGCGTCCGGGCAGCCAGTTGAGCCAGGGCGACAGGCCGTTGAACATCTGCTCGGACAGCTTGGTCCGGAACAGGATTTCGCCCATCCAGACGAACAGCGGCAGCGACGCCAGCGTGTACGACGCGCTGGACGACCACCACGAATTGGCCAGGTTCACCAGGGCGTCGTGATCGGAGAAGATCACCAGTCCCACCCATGAGGTGACCGCGATCGCCACGGGAATCCAGGCGCCAATGGCCAGGAAGACGATCATCACCAGCAGCAGGACCAGGGCAACGAGTACGGTGCTCATCAGACGGTCTCCCCAAAATCGCCGGCGGCCAGCTTGGCTTCCTGCGCCTGCTGGTAGCGCGGCTTCTGCCGGCGCATCACGCGCAGCCATTCGTCGGCAACAGCCAGCAGGAATCCGATGGCACCCAGCACGGCAAAGCTCTGCGGCATCCAGAGCGGGATCACGATCTGGCCTTGCGAGACATCGCCGATATCCCAGCTCTGCCAGGCAAACGTGCCTAGCGCCCAGGCGGCGTAGGCGGCAAAGACCAGGCAGATGGTGAGCGAGAGCGCTTCGAGCAGCCAGCGGCGTTTGGGGCCGACGGCTTCGAGCAGCATTTCCACGCGCACGATGCCGCCGTGCTGGAACGTCTGGCCAAGGACCAGGAAGGCCGACGCGGCGCAGAGCCAGGCGACGATGTCGTCGCCGCCCTTGAGCACGATCAGGGTTTCGCGCGAGATCGACATGGCGATCATCACGATGCAGACGGCCAGGATACAGAGCGCGCCAAGCGCAGCGAACAGGTCAAGCAGACGGTCGAGCCATCGCTTGGGTGGGATAGGGGCGGGCATGGAACTACCTGTGGACGCGGACAGCAGGAATATGGAACGACCCGGCGCGGACCCCATCGGGGCATCCGCGCCGGGCCAACGGCACTAGACAACGGGCAGGGCAGGCGGACGATTTACTTGCGGTAGGCGTCCAGGATGGCCTTGCCGTCGTCACCGGCGCTCTTGGCCCACTCGTTGACCATGACTTCACCCACCTTCTGCATGTCGGTCTTCAGTTGCGCCGACGGCGGCGCCACGGTCATGCCGTTTTTCGACAGCGTGGCCAGGTATTCCTTGGTCTTCTGCTCCGAAACTTGCCAGCCGCGCTTCTCGGCGTCGGCCACGGCCTTGAGCAGTGCGTCCTGCGTGGGCTTGTCCAGCGCGTTGAACGCCTTCTTGCTGACCACCAGCATGTTCTTGGGCAGCCAGGCGTCGACGGTGTAGAAGTACTTGACCGATTCCCAGACCTTGGTATCCACGCCGGTGGCGCCCGAGGACATGAACGAATTCACGGTGCCGGTGGCCAGTGCCTGGGCCAGGTCGGCGGCCTGGATCGTCACCGGCTGCGCGCTCACCAGCTCTGCGATCTTCGACGTGGCGGGGTTGTAGGCGCGCCACTTCAGGCCCTTCATGTCGGCGGCGGCGTTGATCGGCTTGTTCGCGTAGATGCCCTGCGGCGGCCAGGCCACCGCGTAGAGCAGCTTTATGCCCTGGCGGTCCAGCACTTTGTCGGTGACCGGCTTCGATGCCTGCCAGAGCCGGTATGAGTCGGCATAGCTGGTGGCCAGGAACGGCACCGCGTCAACGCCATACACCGGATTTTCATTGGCCAGCAGCGACATCAGGATTTCGCCCATCTGCACCTGGCCGGTCTGCACGCCGCGCTTGATCTCGTTGGCCTTGAGCAGCGAGCCATTGGGGTGGATCACGATCTTGAGCTTGCCGCCCGTCGCCTTTTCCACATCGTTGGCCATCTGCTGCAGGTTTTCCGTGTGCAGATTGGTGGCCGGGTAGCCGGTTGGCAGGTCCCACTTCGTATCCGCCCGTGCCGCCGTGGCGGCCAGCAGCAGTGCCGCCACCGCGACGGCCATTGCCTTGACTCGCATTTCGATCTCTCCTGGTGTTGCGCATGGGCGCTTGCCCGACTGCGCGGGTTTGGACTACCTGGAACTGCCGCCGGCCCCAGGTCAGCAATGTTTGCGACATGGTCCGGTACCGCGGTCACGGCAATCGGCCTGGCTCTGCTTCAGTGCCCGTGACGGTAGAACGAATGCATCAATGCAAGGGACGTGCCCAGCAACGAATTAATGTGTTCATGCTCATAATTCGCCGATAAACTGTCAAGCCAAAATTGCCCGCTGCCGCTTCGGGCTTTCACCTATCGCCACCGTTCGAACTGTCCGGAGACTTTGCCCATGGCCCGCAAGCCCGCCCCAACCAGCCAAGCCGACGTGTCCGCGGACGCGGACGCGCAAGGCACGCGCGGCGCGCCGCTGACCCGGGCGGCAGGCGTCAATATCGTCTCGTCGGCGCACCTCGTCTCGGTGCGCAGCCCGGAATTGTCCGAATTCGAGTTCGGGCTGAACACCGCGTACAACGCCTATAGCCGGTGGGTGGTGCGCTGCATGGGCGCCGCCGGCGTGCGCGACCTGACCTTCCTGGACGTGCTGGTGCTGCACCATGTGAACCATCGCGGCCGGGCTAAGCGGCTGGCCGACATCTGCTTCGTGCTCAATGTCGAGGACACGCATCTTGTGACCTATTCGCTGAAGAAGCTGGTCGGCCTGGGGCTGGTGGCCGGCGAACGGGTGGGCAAGGAAGCTACCTATGCCACCTCGGCGGCCGGCACCGAGGCCTGTGCCCGGTACCGGGAAATCCGCGAGCAGTGCCTGACCAGCAATTTCACCGAGGGAAGCGACGAAAACGTCGAGATCGGCGAGCTGGCGCGGCTGCTGCGGGTGCTGACCGGGCTGTACGAACAGGCGGCACGCTCGGCAACTTCGCTCTGAGGCTACGTACCCGAGGGTATTGGTCGGGAGGATTACGGCCGGCCGATAGGGGGCTGAGGGGCGCCGGATGCGCCACCGGCACGGCGGGGCGTCCGGTTTTCCCGGCCTTGTCCGCCACTGCGGTATTGCGCAATGCAAAAAGCGGTCTCCGACAAGGTACAATAGCGGTTTCCCGACAGTCGGCATTCCATTCAGCAGTGCCGGCAGCCGCTTTGCCCCACCTCCTCGCCTCCTGACCGTACCGATCATGGCGCATTTCTCGTGCTTCCCCGGCGCTTTGGCGCTTTCTGCTTTCCGTCAGCAACGCCTGCTTGCCGCTCTCCAACAAGTCGACACCGATATTGAATCGGTGCACGGCCAGTTCGTGCATTTCGTCGATTCGGACACGCCGCTGTCCGCCGAGGACCAGACGCGCATCGGCGCCATGCTGACCTACGGCGCACCGTTCGCGGCCCAGCCCGAGGGCGACCGCTTCGTGGTGATTCCGCGCTTCGGCACGATCTCGCCGTGGGCCAGCAAGGCCACCGACATCGCCCATAACTGCGGCCTGACCCACGTGCACCGCGTCGAGCGCGGCATCGAGATCACCGTGGTCTGCAAGAAGGGCCTGCTGCGTGGCCGCAAGTCGCTGGACGCCGGCACGCGTGCCGCCGTGGCCGCGCACCTGTTCGATCGCATGACCGAGACCGTGATCGCCACGCGCGATGAAGCGGCCGGCCTGTTCCAGGAACTGCCGGCCAAGCCGCTGCAGTTCATCGACATTTCCGCCGGCCGCACCGCGCTGGAGGATGCCAATACGGCCATGGGCCTGGCGCTGTCGGACGACGAGATCGACTACCTGCTGGAAAACTACGGCAAGCTGGGCCGCAACCCGACCGACGTCGAACTGATGATGTTCGCGCAGGCCAACAGCGAGCACTGCCGCCACAAGATCTTCAACGCCACGTGGACCATCGACGGCGTGACGCAGGACAAGTCGCTGTTCGCGATGATCCGCAACACGCACCAGCTGAACCCGCAGGGCTCGATCGTCGCCTATTCGGACAACTCCGCCGTGATGGAAGGCGATGTGGCCGAGCGTTGGTATCCGCGCGGCGCGAACCAGCAGTATGGCCGCCACGAGGCGCTGACCCATACGCTGATGAAGGTGGAAACGCACAATCACCCGACCGCGATCTCGCCGTTCCCG
The DNA here is from genome assembly GCF_022179805.1 of Cupriavidus pauculus. Taxonomy (GTDB): domain Bacteria; phylum Pseudomonadota; class Gammaproteobacteria; order Burkholderiales; family Burkholderiaceae; genus Cupriavidus; species Cupriavidus pauculus_E. The sequence continues at coordinate 12,410 of NZ_BPUO01000020.1, forward strand.
GGCGCCTCGACCGGCGCTGGTGGCGAAATCCGCGATGAAGGCGCCACCGGCCGCGGCGCCAAGCCCAAGGCCGGCCTGACCGGCTTCACGGTGTCGAACCTGATGCTGCCCGACGCTATCGAGGCCTGGGAAAACGACCGCGACACGGCCCAGCCGATGGCGCATCGCAATCCCGACGACAAGGCCGGCGTGACCGGCAAGCCGGACCGCATCGCGTCGCCGCTGCAGATCATGATCGACGGCCCGCTGGGCGGCGCCGCGTTCAACAACGAATTCGGCCGCGCCAACCTGGGCGGCTACTTCCGCGTCTACGAGCAGAATGTGGGCGGCACGGTGCGCGGCTATCACAAGCCGATCATGATTGCCGGCGGTATCGGCAACATCGACGCCGGCCACACGCACAAGAACCCGCTGCCGGCCGGCACCCTGCTGATTCAGCTGGGCGGCCCGGGCATGCGCATCGGGATTGGCGGCGGGGCCGCCAGCTCGATGGCGACGGGTACCAATACCGCCGAGCTCGACTTCAACTCGGTGCAGCGCGGCAACCCCGAAATGGAGCGCCGTGCCCAGGAAGTGATCAATGCGTGCTGGCAGCTCGGTGAGGACAACCCGATCCTGTCAATCCACGACGTGGGCGCAGGCGGCATCTCGAATGCGTTCCCCGAACTGGTCGATGGCGCCGATCGCGGCGCGCGTTTCGACCTGCGCCAGGTGCATCTGGAAGAGTCCGGCCTGTCGCCGGCGGAAATCTGGTGCAACGAGTCGCAAGAGCGCTATGTGCTGGCCATCTCCCCGAACGAACTGTCGCGCTTCCAGGCCATGTGCGAGCGTGAGCGCGCACCGTTTGCCGTGGTGGGTATCGCCACGGAAGAAAAGCAGCTCCAGCTCGTCGACGCACACGTCGATGCCGCGCTGAATGAACATCACGCGGTGGACATGCCGATGGATGTGCTGCTCGGCAAGCCGCCGCGCATGCACCGCGACGTGCAGCGCGTGACGCGCGAACTGCCGCCCGTGGACGTGACCGGCATCTCGCTGGAACAGGCCGTGACCGACGTACTGCGTCATCCGACCGTTGCCAGCAAGTCGTTCCTGATCACGATCGGCGACCGTACGGTGGGCGGCATGAACGCACGCGACCAGATGGTGGGTCCGTGGCAGGTGCCGGTGGCCGACGTGGCCGTGACCACGCTCGACTACAAGGGCCGTGCCGGCGAAGCAATGACGATGGGCGAGCGTACGCCGCTGGCCGTGATCAATGCGCCGGCGTCGGGCCGCATGGCCATCGGCGAAGCGCTGACCAACCTGGCGGCTGCTCCGGTCAAGGACCTGAACAAGGTCAAGCTGTCGGCCAACTGGATGGCCGCCTGCGGCGTGGCTGGCGAGGACGCCAAGCTGTACGACACCGTGCATGCCGTGGGCATGGAGCTGTGCCCGGCACTGGGCATCAGCATCCCGGTGGGCAAAGATTCGCTGTCGATGCGCACCAAGTGGTCCGACGAAGGCGGCGACAAGGAAGTGGTGGCGCCGGTGTCGCTGATCATCTCGGCCTTTGCCGCCGTGGATGACACCGACAAGACCCTGACGCCGCAACTGCGTACCGATCTTGGCGAAACCGTGCTGATCGCGATCGACCTCGGCCGCGCGAAGAACCGCATGGGCGGCAGCATCCTGGCGCAAGTCACGCAGCAGGTGGGCGACAGCGCGCCGGACGTCGACAGCCCCGAGGATCTGAAGAACTTCTTCAACGTGATCCAGCGCCTGAACCGCGAGGACAAGCTGCTGGCCTATCACGACCGCTCCGATGGTGGCTTCCTGGCCGCCGTGGCGGAAATGGCTTTTGCCGGCCATACCGGCGTGTCGCTGAACGTCGACATGCTGACGCTCGATCCGAATCAGGAGCAGGACTACGGCGACGCCAAGAACTGGGCGCAGCAGGTGGCCGAACGCCGCAACGACCAGACGCTGCGCGCACTGTTCTCCGAGGAACTGGGCGCCGTGATCCAGGTGCGTGCGCAGGAGCGTGACGCCGTATTCGCCGTGCTGCGCGAAGCCGGTCTGTCGGCCTGCAGCCATGTGATCGGCAAGCCGAACGCGAACGACCAGTTCGAGATCTATCGCGACGCCAAGAAGGTATTCGGCGCCGCCCGTGCCGACCTGCAGCGCACCTGGACCGAGGTGAGCTGGCGTATCGCACGTCTGCGCGACAATCCCGCTTGCGCCGACAGCGAGTACGACAGCGTGCTGGACGCCGCGGACCCGGGTATCAGCCCCGTGCTGACCTTCGACCCGGCGCAGGACATCGCCGCACCGTTCATCGCCACGGGTAACCGTCCGCGCGTGGCCATCCTGCGCGAGCAGGGCGTCAATTCGCAGATCGAAATGGCGTACAGCATGGACCTGGCCGGCTTTGACACGGTCGACGTGCACATGAGCGACCTGATCGCCGGCCGCGCCAGCCTGGCCGACTTCAAGGGCTTCGTGGCGTGCGGCGGCTTCAGCTACGGCGACGTGCTCGGCGCGGGCGAGGGCTGGGCCAAGACGATCCTGTTCAACGGCCAGATGGCCGAGCAGTTCGCGGCCTTCTTCAACCGCCAGGACACGTTTGCCCTTGGCGTCTGCAATGGTTGCCAGATGCTGAGCAACCTGGCCCCGATCATCCCGGGCGCCGGCGCATGGCCGAAGTTCACGCGCAACCAGTCGGAACAGTACGAAGCGCGCTTCGTGACCGTGGAAGTCCAGCAGTCGTCGTCGATCTTCTTCGCCGGCATGGAAGGCAGCCGCATTCCCATCGCCGTTGCACACGGCGAAGGATTTGCCGACTTCTCGCAACAAGGCGATATCCGCAAGGTCAACGTGGCACTGCGCTTTGTCGACAACCGTGGCGCGGTCACGCAAGCCTATCCGCTGAACCCGAACGGTTCGCCGGAAGGCATCACGTCGGTCACCACGGTCGACGGCCGCTTCACCGCGCTGATGCCGCACCCGGAGCGCGTCTTCCGCGCCGCCACGATGAGCTGGGCACCGGACGCCTGGAAGGACGTGGCCGACGGCGGCAGCCCGTGGATGCGCATGTTCCGCAACGCCCGCAAGTGGGTCGGCTGATCGAACCCGTTGCCCTCAGGAAAACGCCCGCTGATGCGGGCGTTTTTTTACGTCATGAGAATGATCTCAGACAGGCGCGGATACCGCCGCTTCGGTCTCGTTTTCGACCGTCTGCGGGGTTTGCGTGGCAGGCGGGCGCGGGCGCTCGCTCCATGGCAGGTAGCGGGAATAGAGCAGCCGCATGCGGTCGGCGCCGGGCGGCACAGGGATCTCGCCGCGCACTTCCATGAAGGCGACGGTTGCCTGCAGCAGCTTCGATTGCGCGTAGCGGTCGCGCATTGGCAGGTGGGGGTGGAGTTCGCGCCAGCGGCCGCCGGTGCATTCGATATGCGGCATGCCGAGCGCGCAGTAGACCACCCCGCTGGAGTATAGGTGCCACATGTACCAGTAGCCGCTCGTCACGCCCATATGTCTTGAATCTCCGGCCCGATGCCGGGACGGATGTCCGGCTCTGTCGGGCCCTTCAGATCTTACTGAGGGCGGCGGGACGTTGGAACCCGCAAGCTGCACCAGTGTGTTACCAAGCGCGCCAAACCGCACGCACAAACAAAAACCGGCGCACAGGCGCCGGTTTTTTTGCTGCAATGGCAACGAATTACTGAATCTTTGCCTTGTCCTTGAGCGTCTTCATCATCGCCTGGAACTGCTCGCGCTGCCAGGCCTGATCGCCCATCAGCATTTGCTGCAGCTGAGGCTTCACTTCCTCGAACGTCGGCACCTTGGCATCGCGCACGTCCACGAGTTCGATGATGTGCCAGCCAAACTGCGACTTGACCGGCGTATCGGTCATCTGGCCCTTCTTGAGGCCGGTCATCGCGGCCGAGAATTCCGGCACGTAGCTGCTGCTGTTGGCCCAGTCCAGGTCGCCGCCGTTGGCTGCCGAGCCGGTGTCCTTCGACGATGCCTTGGCCACGTCCTCGAACTTGGCGCCGCCCTTGATCTTGGCGATCAGTGCCTTGGCGTCAGCTTCCTTTTCCACGAGGATATGGCGGGCGTGGTATTCCTTGCCATTGCCGAACTGGCTCTTGATCTTGTCGTACTGCTTGCGCAGTTCGTCGTCGCTGGCGCCGTGCGTGCGGACGTAGTCTTCGAACACCGCGCCGGCCAGCACGTTCAGGCGGGCCTGCTCGAGCTGGTCCTGAATGTCGTCGCGCTGCAGGATGCCGCGCTTGGAGGCTTCCTGCACCAGCAGTTCCCGGTCGATCAGCATGGTGCGTGCACGGTCGCGCAGTTCGGGCGAGGCGGGCTGGCCGGTGCCGGCGATCAGCTTGTCCACCTTGGCCGACGGGATGGGCTTGCCATTCACAACGGCGGCGTTCTGGGCGAACACGGGCAGGCTGCCAGCAGCGAGCACAGCCGCCAGGCTGAACGAGAGGACGGTGGTCTTCATGGAGTCAGGTCTGAAAGTAGCGAGAGCGCGTCGCGTCATGCTTCGCGGGATTGATATTCTTGGTCGGTGTACGCGCTGACGGCCAGCGCATGAATTTGCGAGGGGAATAGTTCGCGCAGCGCATCATACACCATACGATGTCGCGCAACGCGCGAATGCCCGGCGAACCGGTTGCTGACGATAAGAACGTTGTAATGCCCCCCACCGGAGGCTGCGCCGGCGTGGCCCGCGTGGGCCGCGCTGTCGTCATGCACATGCAGGTGGGTGGGTTCGAGCGCCGCGCGCAGCAGCGTCTCGATGGTGGCGGGATCGGCTGCCATGGGTAAATCCTTCCGAACGGTGAACGGGCAGGGCGGGGCGTTCCGGTTATTCGGAACGGCCTTCCTGGGACGGGGTTTCCTGGATGTGGCGCGACAGCCAGAGGCTCTGCGCCACAATGAAGACGACCATCAGGCCCATGCTGCCGAACAGCTTGAAATTGACCCAGGTGTCCGTGGAAAACTGGTAGGCGACGTACAGGTTCAGCACGCCCATCGCGGCGAAGAACGCGGCCCAGGCAACGTTGAGCCGGCCCCACATCGCGTCGGGCAGCGTCACCTGCTTGCCCATCATGGCGCGGATCAGGTTCTTGCGCCAGCCAATGACCGACCCGATCAGCGTGACCGCGAACAGCCAGTACAGCACCGTGGGCTTCCACTTGATGAACGTTTCGTTGTGCAGCAGGATGGTTGCGCCGCCAAACACGCCGATGATCACCAGGCTGACCCATTGCATCGGCTCCACCTTGCCATGGCGGATACGCACCCAGGCAATCTGCAGCACCGTCGCCACAATGGCCACCGCGGTGGCCGGATAGATGCCAAACAGCTTGAAGGCGACGAAGAAGAGGATGACCGGGAGTAGGTCGAAAAGAAATTTCATGCGGACCAAATCAGGTTGGCGGACCCGGCACATGGCCGGGCCTGCTGGCAATCCGCCTGGCGGATTGGACGTGGCGTCCGGTGTGCGGGTGGCGTCACCCGCGATCAGCCGGATCGCGATCGTCGAATTTTAGCGCAGCCGAGTTGATGCAATAGCGCAGACCGGTCGGGGCGGGTCCATCCTCGAAGACGTGGCCCAGATGGCTGCCGCATTCCTTGCAGCGGACCTCCACGCGCGTCATGCCATGGGTATGGTCGGCGTGCTCGGCAATTACCTCGCCGTTGATCGGCCGGAAATAGCTCGGCCATCCGCAACCGGCGTCGAACTTGGTGCCCGATTCGAACAGCGGCGTGTCGCAGCCCACGCAATGGTAGATGCCCTGGTCCCAGTGGTCCCAGTAGCGGCCGGTGAACGGGCGTTCGGTGGCGGATTCGCGCGCGACGCGGTATTCGATATCGGATAGTTGCTCACGCCATTCGGCGTCGGTCTTGGTGGTGGTCATCTCGTTTCCTTTGAGGGATCCCGCAAGGCTGCCTGGTTCACGACGAGCAGCTTACTTCCAGCCCCGAGGCCCAGTCGGGCGGCAGCGTGGCGTAGTGTTCCGCGTCCGGCTGTTCGTCGAATGGCTTCGACAGCACGGCCAGCAGGCGGTCCACTTCCGAAAAGTCCTTGTCGCGTGCCGCGCGGATCGCGGTTTCGGCCATATGGTTCCGGAGCACGTATTTCGGGTTGACTTGCAGCATTGCAACCCTGCGTGCGGCATCGTCGGACTGTTCCGACTGCAGCCGCGCACGATATTCGGCGGCCCATGCGTCCCAGGCCGCGCGATCCAGGAACAGGTCGCGCACCGGTGCGTCCAGCGACCCATCCTGGGCGCCCACCTGGGCAAGGCTGCGCCAGAACAGCGTGTAGTCCACGCGGTTGGCGTGCATCACGCGGAACAGGTTGGTCATCAGCGTTTCGTCCTGCTCGTGCTCGGTCCGCAGGCCCAGCTTGGCCCGGTAATGGCGGAAGAATGCCTGCGCATAGCGGTCGCGGAACGGGTCCAGGGCCTCGCGCGCGGCTTCCACGGCGGCTTCCTTTGCGGCCTCGGGGTCGGCGGCGTCCGTTTCGCGCCAGAGCGGCAGCAGCGCCTGCGCCAGGCAATGTAGGTTCCAGAACGCGATCTGCGGCTGCTGGCTGTACGCGTAGCGGCCCTGCTGGTCGGAGTGGTTGCAGATATGGTTGGCGTCGAACGCGTCCAGGAACCCGAACGGACCATAGTCGATGGTCAGGCCCAGGATCGACATGTTGTCGGTGTTCATGACGCCATGGCAGAACCCCACGGCCTGCCAGTGGGCCACCATGTCGGCCGTGCGCAGCGACACCTCGTGCAGCAGCGCCTGATACGGATTGGCGGCGTCGCGGCAGGTCGGATAGAAGCGGTCGATCACGAAATCGGCCAGTTGCTTCAGTGAGGCGTGGTCCTCGCGCGCCGCGAAATGCTCGAAGTGCCCGAAGCGGATGAAACTCGGCGCCAGCCGCGTGACCACGGCCGATGTCTCGATGGTTTCACGCCGTACCGGGGCATCGGAGCCCACGATGGCCAGCGCCCGCGTGGTGGGTACGCCCAGCGCGTGCATGGCTTCGGAGCACAGGTACTCGCGGATCGATGAGCGCAGCACCGCGCGGCCATCGGCCATCCGGGAATACGGGGTCAGGCCGGCGCCCTTGAGCTGGATTTCCCATGGACCATCGGGCATCGACGCTTCCGCCAGGCGGATCGCGCGGCCATCGCCAAGCTGCCCGGCCCAGACGCCAAACTGGTGGCCCGAATACACGGTGGCCAGCGGGTCGGCCCAGTCCGGAATGGCGTTGCCGATGAACGTATCAAGGAAGCGCGGATCCTGTGCCGCGGCGCGCAGCCCGGGCTCGTCCCAGCCCAGCAAGGCGCCAGCGGCGGGCGCCACGCTGACCAGGTACGGCGACGGCAGCGGCGTGGGCGCCAGGCGCGTGAAAAAGCGTTCGCCAAGCGCGGCCATGCCGGGTGTCGTGGCAAACGGTACGGGGTAGGGTGGGCGCGGCTGGGGGCTGGTGGATTCGGTAGACATCAGATGCACAGGCAAGGGGGCGGGCATTTATCCGTGATAAGGCTCGGGTTGCCGCATGTCCCGCTCGGACGCACATAGACAGCGTGCATGACGCTAGGGGAAAACGACATATTGAGACACATCAGGGCTCGCAGTATTGTACTTGCACCGGTTTTCCCCTGCCGGCCAAGGGTTGTCCGCTGCGCGTAGACCAGTCAAAAAACGACGCAAATATTGGACATCAATCCCGTGCATGGCAGGGTCCGCGAGTGGGTCTGGAGAGAACACCACTACGCGTCAGTCCACCAACATCACCAACAAGTTTCTTCATTTTTGTCGATGCTTTTGCAGGGTGTGGGAAGAATCGGCCAAAAATAAGAACGGTTGTTCGTTTTTATACGAAAAGGAGACCGTTTCATGGCATTGATGGGTCAAATGATGAGCGCGCCGCTGCTCATTTCCTCCATCATCAAGCACGCTGCGCGTTATTACGCCAGCACGGAAATCGTCTCGCGGCGAACCGAAGGCGACCTTCACCGGTATACCTATGCCGACTGCGAGCTGCGCGCCCGCAAGGTGGCGCAGGCACTGGGTGCGCTCGATGTGGGGCAGGGCGAACGCGTCGGCACGCTGGCCTGGAACGGCTACCGGCACCTTGAGATCTACTACGGCGTGTCGGGCATGGGGGCCGTGTGCCACACGATCAACCCGCGCCTGTTCCCGGAGCAGATCGCCTATATCGTCAATCACGCCGACGACCGCTTCATCTTCTTCGACTCGACGTTCCTGCCGCTGGTGGAGGGCGTGGCGCCGCACTGCCCGAACGTGAAGGGCTGGATCATGATGGCCGACCGCGCGCACATGCCGGCCGAGTCCAAGGTGAACCTGCTCTGCTACGAAGACCTGATCGACGCGCATGACGGCGAGTACGAATGGCCGGACCTCGACGAAAACCAGGCGTCGAGCCTGTGCTACACGTCGGGCACCACCGGCAATCCCAAGGGCGCGTTGTATTCGCATCGTTCGACGGTACTGCACTCGTATGCCTCGGCGCTGCCCGACGCGCTGGGTTGCTCGGCCAAGGACGTGATCCTGCCCGTGGTGCCGATGTTCCACGTCAATGCCTGGGGCCTGCCGTATTCGGTGCCGCTGGTGGGCGCCAAGCTGGTGTTCCCGGGCGCCAAGCTCGACGGCGCGTCGCTCTACGAACTGTTCGAGCAGGAAGGCGTGACGTTCTCGGCGGGGGTGCCCACGGTATGGCTGGGCCTGCTGCAGTACGTGCAGGCCAACAAGCTGAAGTTCTCGACGTTCCGCCGCACCGTGATTGGCGGTTCGGCCGCGCCGCCGGCGATGATCCGCACGCTGGAAGCGCTCGACGTGGAAGTCATCCACGCCTGGGGCATGACGGAAATGTCGCCGCTGGGCACGTCTTGCAAGCTGCTGGCCCGTCACAAGGACCTGCCCGAGGACGAGCGCCACCGCATCCTGGAAAAGCAGGGCCGGGTGATCTACGGCGTGGACATGAAGATCGTGGACGGCGAGGGCCGCGAACTGCCGTGGGACGGCAAGGCCTTTGGCGACCTGCTGGTGCGCGGCCCGTGGGTAATCGACCGCTACTTCCGCAACGACAGCAATCCGCTGGTGGATGGCTGGTTCCCGACCGGCGACGTGGCCACCATCGATGAAGAGGGCTACATGCAGATCACGGACCGCAGCAAGGACGTGATCAAGTCGGGCGGGGAATGGATCTCGTCGATCGATATCGAGAACGTGGCCGCGGCCCATCCGGCCGTGCACATGGCCGCGTGCATCTCGGTGTATCACCCGAAATGGGACGAGCGTCCGCTGCTGGTGGTGGTCAAGCGGCCCGGCATGGAGGTCAGCCGCGAAGAGCTGCTGGGCTTCTTCGAGGGCAAGGTGGCCAAGTGGTGGATTCCCGATGAGGTGGCGTTCGTGACCGAAATTCCGCTGACGGCTACCGGCAAGATGCAGAAGCTCAAGCTGCGCGAACAGTTCAAGGACTACCGGCTGCCCGGCGCCTGAGTCCCGTCCCCAATGGCCTGGATCAACCCCGACCAGGCCGCAGCAGGCATTTGCGGTGTGCCGCCAGGGCGGTCACAGCGCAGACACGGCCGCCCCCGCGAGGAGGATGTGGGCGGCCGTCAATCGCCAACGACAACAAGTGAAGGAGACAGGTATGACGAGGTTGCGTCCGCTGGTAAGAGGTGTGGCTGCAGTTGTTGCTCTGGGTTCCGCGCTGGCATCGGGCATGGCGGCGGCCGAAACGGTGAAGATCGCCTTCATCGATCCGCTGTCGGGGCTGATGGCCCCGGTGGGTCAGAACCAGCTCAAGAGCTGGCAGTATGTGGCCGATGTGGCCAACCAGAAGGGCTGGGGCGGGGCGCACAAGTTCGAGGTGGTGGGCTTCGACAACAAGCTGAGCCCGCAGGAAAGCCTGACCATCCTCAAGCAGGTGGTCGACCAGAACATCCGCTACATCGTGCAGGGCAACGGTTCGTCGGTGGGCCTGGCGCTGGAAGACGCCGTGGCCAAGCACAACGAGCGCAATCCGGGCAAGGAAATCGTCTACCTGAACTACGCGGCGGTTGACCCGGACATGACCAACAGCAAATGCAGCTACTGGCATTTCCGGCTCGACGCCAACTCCGACATGAAGATGGAGGCCCTGACCACGTACCTGGCCAAGGACCCCAGCGTCAAGAAGGTCTACCTGATCAACCAGAACTATTCGTTCGGCCACCAGGTGACCCGCGCCGCCAAGGACTACCTGAAGCGCAAGCGTCCTGACATCCAGATCGTCGGCGAAGACCTGCACCCGCTGGCACAGGTCAAGGATTTCGCGCCGTATGCCGCCAAGATCAAGGCATCGGGCGCCGATACCGTGATCACCGGCAACTGGGGCAGCGACCTGGCGCTGCTGATCAAGGCCGGCAAGGACGCGGGCCTGCCCGTCAACTACTACACCTACTACGCCGCCACGACTGGCGTACCGACCGCCATGGGGGCGTCCGGAGCAGAGCACGTCAAGTACGTGGGCTACTACAACCCGAACAACGCCACCTTCCGGGGTGCCGACATCGTCGAGGGGTACAAGAAGAAGTACAACGACGACTTCTACGTGATGGCGTCGTACACCGGCGTTGCCATGCTGGCCAAGGCGTTCAAGGACAGTGGATCCACCGATCCGGTCAAGGTGGCCAAGGCGCTGGAAGGTATCAAGGTGGAAAGCATGAACGGCACCGTGGAGATGCGCAACTCCGACCACCAGGCGCAGCAGCCGCTGGTGGTGGCCACGTGGACCAAGGTCAACGGCAAGGACATCAAGTTCGACCAGGAGAACACGGGCTACGGCTGGAAGACCAATGCGACGCTCGACCAGTTCGTGGCGGCGCAGCCGACGTCTTGCCAGATGAAGCGGCCCGGCGCCGGAGGCTGAGGCAGGGGATGTGGCTTGGGGTTCCCGCAAGCGCGGGAACCCCTGACAATATGGCTTTTGTCGGGCCAGGTTCCGGCTCCGGGAACCGCCCCTGAGGACTCGCCGTGGAATTTTTCGTCATCTCGCTACTGAACGGCGTCAGCTATGGGCTGCTGCTGTTCATGCTGTCATCGGGGCTCACGCTGATCTTCAGCATGATGGGCGTGCTGAACTTCGCGCACGCCAGCTTCTACATGCTGGGCGCCTATTTTGCCTACACCATCGCCACCAAGTTCGGCTTCTGGCCGGCGCTGATCTTCGCGCCGCTGCTGGTGGCCGGCGCCGGGGCGCTGGTCGAGCGCTTTGGCCTGCGTACCGTGCACAAGTACGGCCACGTGGCCGAACTGCTATTCACCTTCGGGCTGGCCTACCTGATCGAGGAAGGCGTCAAGCTGGTATGGGGCCTGGCCGCCGTGCCGTACCGGATTCCGGCCGAACTCGACGGGCCGCTGTTCACGGTCTTCACTTCGTCCTTCCCCAAATACCGCGCGTTCATGATGCTGGTGTCGCTGGGCATGCTGGTGGCGATCTACCTGGTGCTCACGCGTACGCGCATCGGGCTGGTCATCCAGGCCGCGCTGACGCATCCGGAGATGGTCGAGGCGCTGGGCCACAACGTGCCGCGCGTATTCATGATGGTGTTCGGCGGCGGCGCGGCCCTGGCCGGGCTAGCGGGCGTGATCGGCGGCAATGCGTTCGTCACCGAGCCGTCGATGGCGGCGGCGGTGGGGTCCATCGTCTTCGTCGTGGCCGTGGTGGGGGGCATGGGGTCTCTGGTCGGGGCGTTCATCGCGTCGATCCTGATTGGCGTGCTGCAGACATTCGCGGTGACCATCGACACATCGCTGGCGGGTTTGTTCGGCAGCTTCGGCCTGGCCGTGTCCGACACCACGCCGTTCAGTTCGGTATGGAAGCTGACCGTGGCGCAGGTGGCGCCGGTGATGCCATACCTGCTGCTGGTGGTGATGCTGATTTTCCGCCCGCGTGGGCTCATGGGCACCCGGGAGAGCTGAGCGATGGAGTCGACGACGATGCAACAAAGCTCCCAGCCGGTGGTGACGGGCCGTACGCTGCGCTACCGTCCGCTGAACCTGGCGCGCTGGATCATCTGGAGCGTCACGGCGCTGGTGATGCTGGCGATGCCGATGATGTTCACGGGCGGTTTCGCGGTGACGCTGATGTCGCAGATGGGCATCATGATCATTTTCGCGCTGTCCTACAACATGCTGCTGGGGCAAACCGGCATGCTCTCGTTCGGGCATGCGGTCTACTCGGGCCTGGGCGCCTTCATCGCGGTACACGTGCTGAACATGATCGGCGCGGGCAAGGTGTGGCTGCCGGTGTCGATGCTGCCGCTGGTGGGCGGGCTGGCCGGGGCCTTCTTCGGCGTGCTGTTCGGCTACGTCACCACCAAGAAGTCTGGCACCACGTTCGCCATGATCACGATGGGCATCGGCGAGATGGTGTTCGCCAGCTCGCTGATGTTCCCCGAGTTCTTCGGCGGCGAAGGCGGCATCTCGACCAACCGCGTGGTGGGCGACCCGTTCCTAGGCATCTCGTTCGGCCCGGGCCGGCAGGTGTACTACCTGATCGCGATCTGGTGCTTCCTGTCGATGGTGGCCATGTACGCATGGACCCAGACCCCGCTGGGGCGTATTGCCAACGCGGTGCGTGACAACCCCGAGCGCGTGGAATTCATCGGCTACAACACGCAGCGCGTGCGCTACCTGGTGCTGATCCTGTCGGCGTTCTTCGCCGGTATCGCCGGGGCGCTGTCGGCCATCAACTTCGAGATCGTGTCGGCCGAGAACGTCAGCGCGGTGCGTTCGGGCGGCGTGCTGCTGGCCGCGTTCATCGGCGGCGCGGGTGTGTTCTTCGGGCCAGTCATCGGCGCCGTCGTGTTCACGCTGTTCGCGGTGGCGCTTTCCGACCTGACCAAGGCGTGGCTGCTGTACCTGGGCCTGTTCTTCGTGGGGATGGTGATGTTCGTGCCGGGCGGCATCGCCAGCCTGCTGCTGATGCAGTTGCCGCTGGTGGCCAAGAAGAAGCTCGGCCGCATGGTGCCGTCGTACGCGCAGGCCGGCGTGGCCGGGCTAGTGCTGCTGGCGGCCATGATCCTGACCGTCGAGATGGTCTACAAGGTGCAGGTCGACAGTGCCAACGGCACCGCCATGTCGCTGATGGGCATTGGCTTCGATGCTGGAACATTGCCGCCATGGGTGGTGGCGGCTGTGCTGTGGGCCGTGGGATATGCGGCATGGCGCTGGGCTACGGGCAAGGTGCGCGCCGAGCTCGACGCGATCCAGGCGGAAACCGGAGGCATCGCATGAACGCCGCACTCGAACTGTCGGATGTCCGCAAGCGGTTTGGGCAGACCGAGATTATCCGTGGCGTCACGCTGACCATCGGCAAGGGCGAGCGGCACGCGCTGATCGGCCCGAACGGTGCCGGCAAGTCCACGACGTTCAACCTGATCTCGGGTCGGTTTTCTCCGACCTCGGGCACGGTGAAACTGAACGGTGAGAGCATCGCCGGGCTGCGTCCGTTCGAGATCAACCGCATGGGGCTGTCGCGCAGCTTCCAGATCACCAACATCTTCCATCGGCTGTCGGTATTCGAGAATTTGCGCTGCGCGGTGCTCTGGTCGCTGGGGTACAAGTACTCGTTTTGGCACCGGCTGTCCGCGCTGCGCGACGCCAAGGAGCGGGCGGACGAGGTGCTGGAGCTGATCGGCATGCAGCATCGCCGCAATTCGCAGGCTGGGTTGCTCACGTACGCCGAGCAGCGCGCACTGGAGATCGGCATCACGATCGCCGGCGGCGCCGAGGTGATTCTGCTCGACGAGCCCACTGCGGGCATGAGCCGGTCGGAATCGGACCACGCGGTGGAGCTGATCCGGAAAGTCACCGTCGGCAAGACGCTGGTCATGGTGGAGCACGATATGAGCGTGGTGTTCGGCCTGGCTGACCGCATCTCGGTGCTGGTCTACGGCGAGGTCATCGCTACCGACACGCCGGAGGCCATCCGCAACAATCGCCGCGTCAAGGAAGCCTACCTGGGCACATCGCTCGACGAACCCGCGCTGGCAGGAGCCCACGAATGAGCAAGCCCATGCTGGAAGTCTCCGGCCTGCACGCCTACTACGGCAAAAGCCACATCCTGCACGGCGTGGATGCCCATATCGACGACGGCGAGATCGTCGCGCTGCTGGGCCGCAACGGCGTGGGGCGCTCGACCATGGCCAAGGCCATCCTGGGCATGGTCAAGGCCGAAGGGTCGGTGCGCTTCCGTGGCGACGAGATCCTGGGCCGCCGCACTTTCGAGATCGCCCATGCGGGCATTGGCTACGTGCCGGAGAACCGCGACATCTTTCCGACGCTGACCGTCCGGCAGAACCTGCTGCTTGGCGAGAAACGCAATCCCCGCCAGCAAAAGCCGCGCTGGAGTGTGGAGGACATGTACCGCATGTTCCCCCGGCTCAAGGAGCGCGAGAACACGTCGGCCGGTGTGCTGTCCGGCGGCGAGCAGCAGATGCTCACGCTATGCCGCACGCTGATGGGCGATCCCGACCTGATCCTGATCGACGAGCCCACCGAGGGCCTGGCGCCGATGATCGTGACGCTGGTGGGCGATTTCCTGAAAACGCTCAAGGAGCGCGGCGTATCGGTGCTGCTGATCGAACAGAAACTGGCCATCGCACTAGACATCTCGCAGCGCGTCTATGTGATGGGACACGGCCACATCGTGTTCGAAGGCACGCCGACGGAATTGAAGGCGAACGCGCAGATCCGGAAGGAGTGGCTGGAGGTCTGACGCACCGTCAGACCTTTCTCAAAGCGTTTTCACACATCCGCAGGAATCAGTTGGCGCGGTGCAACGCCGCGTTTCTTCCCTGCCGATTTAACACATTGACACTTGGTGCCTGGCGCTCCCGCGCCTAGCATGGCCCGCGTACATCAACTTGCGGGGAAGGCGCCAATGCCCAGTGTCATCGAGCTGTTCGGCTGGTTCGTATTCAACATCGCTATCCCATTGTTTGCGCCGCTGATGCTGCTGCCGTTGATCCGGTATTCGAGTCCCAGTCCGGAACGGTATGTGGGCATTGTCCGGTTCGCCATCACGGACGGGCAACTGCTGTGGTCCGTGATTGCGATCAGCGCTAACGGGTGCTACATGATGGCATCCGCAAGCAATCCAGCCGGAACTGATGCGCAAGTCATGTGGCTTGCGCTGGGCCTCCATGTTGCTGTGCTGGTGGCGGCCTCCGTGATGGCCGCGTTTGCCACGATGGACTCGTTCATGCGTCGGGAGCGGCGGCGGCGGCGTCGGCATGGGCAACAGCATCGCCGATATCCTTTGACCTGGATCGTTGTCATCGTTGCATGTGCGGTGTCAAATTTCATCGGCTACGTGTGTGTCGTGCGGCCCAGCACATAGCCATCGCTGCGCCCGCAGCATTCATCAATATATAAAGGGGGTCCTGATGAGAAGCTTCGTTGAAGCCATGGAAAATGACTTTGATCATGTGCAGGCGATCGTGCGTCGCGTCGTCTGTGTTGTATGCCTGCTCTGCATCGTATTGTCGTTGGGGGTCGGCTACTACTCGATGACGCAGCAACTACAGCGTTGAAATCGGGCGAGGGCGCACTGAGGGCGGCCTCGCCGGCCTCACTCCTTCACTCCTTCACTCCTTCCTCTCGATCTCGAACGGCATGTCCTCGTACGCGATAAACCGCGTCTTGCGCGCAAGCCGGTAGCCCAGCCACAGTGCCAGGAACACTGGCACGCCGATGTATGTGGCGATGATTTCCTGCCAGCGGCCGGGGATATCGGCAAAGGCCTGGTAGTTCTGGCCGGCGACGATCGCCAGGCACAGCACGCCGGAGAAGATCGGGCCAAACGGATAGAGCGGTGACCGGTAGGCAAGGTCCGTCACCTTGAAGCCCTGGGCGATCAGCCCCTTGCGGAAGCGGTAGTGGCTGATGGCGATGCCAAACCATGCAAAGAACCCGGTCATGGCGGAGGTGTTCAGCAGCCACAGGTAGACGGCCTTGTCGCCGAACAGCGAGCTGAAGAAGCATAGCGCGCCAACCGCGGTGGAGATCAGCAGCGCGTTGAACGGCACGCCGTTGTTCGTGAGCTTTGCGAAGGCCTTTGGTGCGCGGCCGCTGACGGCCAGGCCATAGAGGATGCGTGTCGACACATACATGCTCGACGTGCCGGCGGACAGCAAGGCGGTCAGGATCACTGCGTTCATGACACCTGCCGCGAACGCCAGGCCGGCGTGGCGGAAGACCAGCGCGAACGGGCTGACGCCGACATCGGTCACGTCGTTGCGTAGCAGGCTCGGGTCGGTGTAGGGGATCAGCACGCCAACGATGAGGATGGCGAGCACATAGAACAGCAGGATGCGCCAGAAGGTCTGGCGGATCGCGCGGGGAATCGTGCGCGACGGGTTGTCGGCTTCGCCGGCAGCCACGCCGACGGTCTCGGTACCCAGGAACGAGAACCCCGCGATCATCGCCACCGCGAACAGGCCTGGCACGCCGCCCACGAACGGGGCGTCGCCGATCGTGAAGTTGTGCCAGCCCGACTGCGGGCCGCCCTTGAGAATGCCGAAGATCATCAGCACGCCAACGACAAGGAAAACCACCACGGTAACGATCTTGATCAGTGCGAACCAGTACTCGGCCTCGCCAAAGCCGCGTACGGAGAACGCATTGAGCGCGAACATCAGGGCGAGAAAGCCGGCGCTCCAGTAAACGCCGGGCACGTCGGGGAACCAGTACTGCATGACGAGCTGCGCGGCCGTCAGTTCCACGGCGATGGTCACGGCCAGGCTGAACCAGTAGTTCCAACCCAGGGCAAAGCCAAAGCCTTCTTCCACATAGAGCGCGCTGTAGGTGACGAAGGAACCGGCCACAGGCATATGCACAGCCAGTTCGCCCAGGCTCGTCATCAGGCAATAGACCATCAGGCCGATCAGGCAATAAGCCAGCAGGGCGCCGCCGGGGCCGGACTGGGCGATCGAGGCGCCCGAGGCGACGAACAGGCCGGTGCCGATGGCGCCGCCGAGCGCGATCATGGTCAGGTGGCGTGCCTTGAGCTTGCGGTGCAGGTCGTCGTGTTCGACGACCGGATGCTGGTGTTGCGATTGGGGTTGGGCGGGATCGAAGGTCATCAGGGTCGCTGGGTGGTCGGGATCGGCGGCCGCCTGAAAGCCTTGTGGGCGGAAGGGTGGCGTGCCGTTCCGAAAAAAACGAAAGGCGCGAGTCTACAGGGTCACTTCTAGTCGATTGGAGGCCGACGTCAAACCATTGCGTTTGCAATGACGGCTGCCGCGTAAAAGCGCCTCAAACGCCATAAACCGCGACGCCTCGCCGGATTTCCTACGGGTTCCCCCTGAGGGTTTCGTCCGTCATGGCGGATCAACATGAACGGCGGAAAAGCCGGGCATGAAGGCCGCGCATGGCGCAACTTCCATCGTAGAAAAATGAAATTGAACGACCGTGCTATTTTGTGTATGCTTGTTCCGCTTTCGAGCCGGATGGCTTGTGGCGCAAGGGATTGCGGGCCGTCGCGCAAGCGGGGCTTCGGTCCTGGCGGTACCCAAGGCAATAACTGAATTCGAGAATTCGAATCCCGAGACAACCCATGAGCCCCTAGGTAGAACGAAGGGCTCGCAGATACCAAAGGAACGCGTATGACAGCGCAGTATCAGGTACAGGACGGCGTAGCCGTTATCACGCTCGACAATCCCCCCGTCAACGGGCTGGGTCACAGCACCCGCCTGGGTATCGTCGAAGGCATGACCCGTGCGCTGGACGATGCCGCCGTCAAGGCCGTCGTCATTACCGGCGCTGGCAAGGCGTTCTCGGGCGGCGCCGACATCCGTGAATTCAATACCCCCAAGGCCACGCAGGAGCCGACGCTGCATTCGGTGATCCGTACGCTGGAAGCCTCCACCAAGCCGGTGGTTGCGGCCATCCACTCGGTCGCCATGGGCGGCGGCCTGGAACTGGCCCTGGGCTGTAACTACCGCGTGGCCGCCAAGGGCGCGCAGATCGCGCTGCCTGAAGTCAAGCTGGGCCTGCTGCCGGGCGCCGGTGGCACGCAGCGTCTGCCGCGCCTGATCGGCCTGGAGCACGCGCTGAACATGATCGTGTCCGGCACCGCCATTCCGTCGGAAAAGTTCGCCGGTTCGAAGCTGTTCGACGAGATCGTCGACGGCGACGTGCTGCCTGCCGCTGTCAAGTTCGCGCAGAACGTGGGCGCCGCAGCCGGCCCGCATCCGAAGGTGCGTGACCTGAAGGTGCGTCATGAAAACGCCGAAGGCTTCCTGGCCTTCGCGAAGAACACCGTGGCCGCCGTGGCCAAGAACTTCCCGGCCCCGTCGAAGTGCGTCGAAGCCGTGGCCGCGTCGCTCAAGCCGTTCGAAGCTGGCCTGAAGGAAGAGCGCGAAGGCTTCATGTACCTGGTGGGTACGCCGGAATCGCGCGCACTGCGCCATGCGTTCTTCGGCGAGCGTGCCGCCAGCAAGATCCCCGATGTGTCCGGAGACACCCCGGTCCGCAAGATCGAGAAGGTTGCCGTGATCGGCGCCGGCACGATGGGCGGCGGCATCACCATGAACTTCCTGAACGCCGGCATCCCCGTGACGATGCTGGAGACCAAGCAGGAAGCGCTGGACCGTGGCGTGGCCACCATCCGCAAGAACTACGAAAACAGCGCCAAGAAGGGCAAGCTGACGCAAGAGAAGGTCGAGCAGCGCCTGGGCCTGCTGACCACCACGCTGTCCTATGACGAGATCAAGGACGCGGACATGGTCATCGAGGCCGTGTTCGAGGAAATGGGCGTCAAGGAAATCGTGTTCAAGAAGCTGGACGAAGTGATGAAGGACGGCGCAATCCTGGCCTCCAACACGTCCACGCTCGACGTCAACAAGATTGCCTCGTTCACCAAGCGTCCGCAAGACGTGGTCGGCATGCACTTCTTCAGCCCGGCCAACGTGATGAAGCTGCTGGAAGTGGTGCGTGGCGAAAAGACCGGCAAGGATGTGCTGGCCACCGTCATGCAGATCGGCAAGAAGATCAAGAAGACGGCTGTTGTTTCGGGCGTCTGCGACGGCTTCATCGGCAACCGCATGATCGAGCAGTACAGCCGCCAGGCCGGCTACCTGCTGGACGAAGGTGCGCTGCCCGAGCAAGTGGATCGCGCGATCGAGAAGTTCGGTTTCGCGATGGGCCCGTTCCGAATGGGCGACCTGGCCGGCAACGACATCGGCTGGGCCATCCGCAAGCGCCGCGCCGTGGACAAGCCGGACATCCAGTACTCGAAGACGGCCGACAAGCTGTGCGAAATGGGCCGTTTCGGCCAGAAGACCGGCGCCGGCTGGTACGACTACAAGGCGGGCGACCGCAAGCCGTACCCGAATGCGCAGGTCAACGAAATGATCGTCGAGCATTCGAAGGAACTCGGCATCACGCGCCGCAAGATTTCCGATGAGGAAATCGTGGAGCGCCTGGTGTTCGCGCTGGTGAATGAAGGCGCGAAGATCCTGGAAGAAGGTATTGCCTCGAAGGCGTCGGACATCGACATGGTCTACCTGACCGGCTACGGCTTCCCGCTGTTCCGCGGCGGCCCGATGCTGTACGCAGACCAGGTTGGCCTGTTCAACGTGGCGCAGGTCATGAAGCGCTTTGCCAAGGGTTACCACGGCGAAGCGTGGAAGGTGGCCCCGCTGCTGCAGAAGCTGGCCGACGAGGGCAAGGGCTTCAACGGCTGAGATACGTTGGCGTGAACCGACAGGGGTAACGGAACCATGACCTACGGCGCGCAGGATTGCCTGCTGGTTGTCGACGTGCAATACGATTTCATGCCTGGTGGCGCGCTGGCCGTGCCGCAGGGCAACGAGGTCGTGCCCGTGGTCAACCGGCTGGCAGCGGCGTTCGAGCATGTGGTGCTGACGCAGGACTGGCATCCGGCCGGCCATGCGTCGTTTGCCACCAGCCATGCCGGCGCGGTGCCGTTCCAGACCACCATGCTGCCGTACGGCGAGCAGGTGCTGTGGCCCGACCACTGCGTGCAGGACACTGACGGCGCCGCGCTTCACGCGGACCTGCATGTCCCGCATGCACGGCTGGTGATCCGCAAGGGTCATCACGCCGGGGTGGACAGCTACAGCGCCTTCGTGGAAGCGGACCGCACGACGAAAACCGGCCTGGCCGGCTACCTGCGCGAGCAGGGCGTGCGGCGCGTGGTCTTCGCGGGGCTGGCAACGGACTACTGCGTGGCCTGGAGCGCGCTCGATGCGCGCGCCGCCGGCTTCGAGGCCGTGATCGTCGAGGACGCCTGCCGCGCAATCGACCTGAACGGGTCGCTGGCGCAGGCGTGGCGCGATCTGGCCGAGGCTGGTGTCCAGCGCATGACGTCCGAGGCATTGCTGGCCGGTAGTGCGAACCACAATCCCTGGCTGCCCGAATCCTGACGGCTCACGCCGCAATACCGAATATTTCTCGCATATTTGCGAAAGAACCAAGATACCGAGGAGCAACACATGAACGAGGCAGTCATCGTATCCACGGCGCGCACCGCGCTGGCCAAGAGCTGGAAAGGCGCTTTCAACATGACCCACGGCGCCACCCTGGGCGGCCATGCCGTGCAGCACGCCATCGCCCGCGCCAAGATCGAGGCCGGTGAAGTGGAAGACGTGCTGATGGGCTGTGCCAACCCCGAAGGCGCCACCGGTGCCAACATCGCGCGCCAGATCGCACTGCGCGCCGGCTGCCCGGTGACCGTGCCCGGCGCCACCGTGAACCGCTTCTGCTCGTCGGGCCTGCAGACCATCGCCATGGCGGCACAGCGCGTGATCGCCGACGAAGGCGACATCTTCGTGGCCGGCGGCGTTGAGTCGATCTCGTGCGTGCAGCAGGAGATGAACCGCCACATGATCCAGGAAAGCTGGCTGAACAAGAACAAGCCGGAAATCTACTGGAGCATGCTGCAGACCGCCGAGAACGTGGCCAAGCGCTACAACATCTCGAAGGACCGCCAGGACGAGTACGGTGTCCAGAGCCAGCTGCGTGCCGCAGCCGCGCTGGAAGCCGGCAAGTTCAAGGACGAGATCGTGCCGATGACGGTACTGGCGGGCGTGGCCGACAAGGCCACTGGCCAGCTGATGACCAAGGAAGTCACGATCGACGCCGACGAAGGCATCCGCGCCGACACCACGCTGGAAGGCGTGTCGAAGATCCGCACGGCAATGCCCGGTGGCGTGATCACCGCTGGCAACGCGTCGCAGTTCTCGGACGGCGCCTCGGCAGCCGTGGTCATGAACGCACGCGTGGCAGCGGCCAAGGGCCTGCAGCCGCTGGGCGTGTTCCGCGGCTTTGCCGTGGCCGGTTGCGAACCCGATGAAATGGGTATCGGCCCGGTGTTCGCGGTGCCCAAGCTGCTGAAGAAGACGGGTCTCAAGGTCGAGGACATCGGCCTGTGGGAACTGAACGAGGCGTTCGCTGTGCAGGTGCTGTACTGCGCTGACAAGCTGGGCATCCCGATGGATCGCCTGAACGTCAACGGCGGTGCCATCGCCGTGGGCCACCCGTACGGTGTGTCTGGTGCGCGCCTGGTTGGCCATGCGCTGATCGAAGGCAAGCGTCGTGGCGTCAAGTACGTCGTGGTGACGATGTGCATCGGCGGCGGCCAGGGCGCTGCTGGCCTGTTCGAAGTGCTGTAAGCCTCCGGACTACCCGCTGCTGGTTGTCTCCCCTCTCCCGCAAAGCGGGAGAGGGGCCGGGGGTGAGGGCCCAGCGCTTCAATTTGCCAATATCGCATCTTGAGCCGCCAACCCTCACCCCCAACCCCTCTCCCGCTTGCGGGAGAGGGGAGCATTCCCTCATCGCATTTTCGAAGGCCAAGCCTGCCCTTCGTTTCAGCCCGGAGCCTAGCATTCCATGTCGCTGATTCTTTCCCGTCGTGATCTCAACTTCGTGCTCTACGAATGGCTCAAGGCCGAGTCACTGACCGAAATTCCCCGCTATGCAGACCATTCGCGCGAGACGTTCGACGCCGCGCTGGATACCTGCGAAAAGATTGCCACCGACCTGTTCGCGCCCCACAACAAAAAGAGCGACGGCAACGAACCGCATTTCGACGGCGAGACCGTCACGATCATTCCCGAGGTCAAGACGGCCCTGAAGGCGTTCTGCGAAGCCGGGCTGATGGCTGCTGGCCAGGACTACGAGTACGGCGGCATGCAATTGCCGGTCACGCTGGAAAAGGCCGCGTTCGCGTACTTCAAGGCGGCCAACGTCGGCACGAGTTCGTATCCGTTCCTGACCATCGGCAACTCCAACCTGCTGCTGACGCACGGCACGCCGACGCAGATCGACACCTTCGTACGTCCCGAGCTGGAAGGCCGGTTCTTCGGCACGATGTGCCTGTCCGAGCCGCAGGCCGGATCGTCGCTGTCGGACATCACCACGCGCGCCGATTTCGAAGGCGAATCGCCGTTCGGGCAGCAGTACCGGCTGCGCGGCAACAAGATGTGGATCTCGGCCGGCGAGCATGAGCTGTCCGACAATATCGTCCATCTGGTGCTGGCCAAGATTCCCGGCCCCGACGGCAAGCCGATTCCGGGCGTGAAGGGCATCTCGCTGTTCATCGTGCCGAAGTACCTGGTCAACGAAGACGGCTCGCTGGGCGAGCACAACGACGTGGTGCTGGCCGGCCTGAACCACAAGATGGGCTATCGCGGCACCACCAATTGCCTGCTGAATTTTGGCGAGGGCATGAAGTACCGCCCCAACGGCAAGGCAGGCGCGATTGGCTACCTGGTTGGCGAGCCGCACAAGGGTCTGGCCTGCATGTTCCACATGATGAACGAGGCCCGCATCGGCGTAGGTCTTGGCGCCGTGGCACTGGGCTACACCGGCTACCTGCACTCGCTCGACTACGCACGTAATCGTCCGCAGGGCCGTCCGGTGGGGCCGCAGGGCAAGGACCCGGCCAGCCCGCAGGTCAAGCTCGTGGAGCACGCCGACGTGCGCCGCATGCTGCTGGCGCAGAAGAGCTATGTCGAGGGTGGCCTGGCGCTGAACCTGTATTGCGCGCGGCTCGTCGATGAAGAGCATGCGGCCAAGGCCGCTGGTGCGACGGAGACGCAGCGCGAACTGGCGCTGCTGCTCGACATCCTGACGCCGATCGCCAAGAGCTGGCCGTCGCAATGGTGCCTGGAAGCCAACAGCCTGGCCATCCAGGTGCATGGCGGCTACGGCTATACGCGTGAGTACAACGTCGAGCAGTTCTATCGCGACAACCGCCTGAATCCGATTCATGAAGGCACGCACGGCATTCAGGGCCTGGACCTGCTGGGCCGCAAGGTCGTGATGCAGGATGGCGCTGCGTTCCAGTTGCTGGGCAAGCGCGTGCAGGCCACCTGTGAACGGGCTGCCGCCAGCGGCGACAAGACGCTTGGCGAGCAGGCCCGCGCGCTGGGCGCCGCCACCGCGCGTCTGGCCGAGGTCACGCGCACACTCTGGGCGGCCGGCGACACGAACGTGACGCTGGCCAATGCATCGGTCTATCTCGAAGCATTCGGCCACATCGTTGTCTCGTGGATCTGGCTCGAACAGGCGCTGGTGGCGCAGGCCGCCGTGGCGGGCGCCGCTGGCGAGGACGCCGATTTCTATCGCGGCAAGCTCGCGGCGGCGGCGTTCTTCTTCCGCTTCGAACTGCCGAAGGTCTATCCGCAGCTCGACCTGCTGGCCTCGCTGGACCGCACGACGCTCGACATGCAGGACGCCTGGTTCTAAAGCCGGGTGTTCCAGAAACAAAAATTGGGAGACAACATGAGAACCATCCAGCAACTGTTCGACCTGAAGGGCCGCACCGCGCTGATCACGGGCGGATCGCGCGGCCTGGGCCTGCAGATTGCCGAAGCACTGGGCGAGCAGGGCGCCCGCGTGGTGCTGTCGGCACGCAAGGCCGACGAGCTGCAGTCGGCGCAGGCGCACCTGAAGGCGCGCGGCATCGAGGCCGACTGGATTGCCGCCGACGGCTCGCGCGAAGACGAAATCGCACGACTGGCCGATGAAGCGTTGGCCAAGCTTGGCCACGTGGACATCCTGGTCAACAACGCAGGCGCCACGTGGGGCGCCCCGGCGGAAGATCATCCAATCGAAGCCTGGGACAAGGTGATGAACCTGAACATCCGCGGGCTGTTCCTGCTGTCGCAGAAGATCGGCAAGCTGTCGATGATCCCGCGCCGCAATGGCCGCATCATCAACGTGGCGTCGATTGCTGGCCTGGCCGGCAATCCGCCGGGGTCGATGGAGACGATCGCGTACAACACGTCGAAGGGTGCCGTGATCAACTTCACGCGCACGCTGGCGGCGGAATGGGGCGAGCACAACATCACCGTCAATGCGCTGGCGCCGGGCTTCTTCCCGTCGAAGATGACCAAGGGCTCGCTGGACCGCCTGGGCGTGGACAAGATGTGCGAAGGCGTGCCGCTTCACCGCCTGGGCGACGACGAAGACCTGAAGGGCGCCGCGCTGCTGTTCGCATCGGACGCCGGCAAGCACATCACGGGTCAGGTGCTGGCAGTTGATGGCGGGGTTAGCGCGGTTTGATGCGGCGCTCTCCCTGGTTTGTTTTGCTCCCCTCTCCCATGCAATGGGAGAGGGGCCGGGGGTGAGGGCGCGGAGGTTCAAATTGCGATTTGTCTCGATTTGAGCCACTAAGCCCTCACCCCCAACCCCTCTCCCGCGCGCGGGAGAGGGGAGCAGATATCAGGGATCACTGAAAACCGCGCATAATCCCAGATCACGTTTTACCAGCCCCCAATCATGACCCAGCGCCCCCACAGCATTCCATTCCTTACCGACCTCGGCGTCGTCTTCAACTACATGGAGGGCGGCCGCAGCGAGATCGAGCTCGACCTGCAGAAGCGCCACCAGAACAGCTGGGACATGGCGCACGGTGGCGTCATCATGACGCTGCTGGATGTGGCGATGGCCATCGCGGGCCGGTCGTCGGACGCGGACGGGCGCGGCGTGGTCACCATCGAGATGAAGACCAGTTTCATGTCGCCGGGCCGAGGCAAGCTGACCGCGCGCGGCCAGACCGTGCATCGCACGACGACGATGGTGTTCTGCGAGGGCGAGATCGTCGATGCCGACGGCAAGGTCGTGTCGAAGGCATCCGGCACATTCAAGTACATCAAGCGCATGCCGCCCAAGCGTGAAACCGGCGCGGCCGATTCGGGCGCGGACGGCTGATCCCGTCGCGCCAGCAGTTTTTCCTTTCACAACACACCTAGAGCGAAGGAACCGATCATGTCGAAGCAAACCTACAAGCGCATCGTCCTGGCCTCGCGCCCCACGGCAGCCGTCACGCCCGACAACTTCCGCCTGGAAGAAGTGGCCGTGCCTGAACTGGCTGACGGCCAGGTCATGGTGCGCAACCATTTCCTGTCGCTGGACCCGTACATGCGCGGCCGCATGAGCGAAAGCAAGTCGTACGCCGACCCGCAACCGCTGGATTCCGTGATGATCGGCGGCACCGTGGGCGAGGTGGTCGCCAGCAAGAACCCGAAATGGAACGTGGGCGACAAGGTCGTCGGCATGTTCGGCTGGCAGGAAATCGGCATCACCGACGGCGGCGGCATGCAGAAGGTCGATACCACGCATATCCCGCTGTCCGCCTACCTAGGCTCGGTCGGCATGCCCGGCGTGACGGCCTGGTACGGCCTGAACAAGATCATCGCGCCGAAGGCTGGCGAGACGATCGTTGTCAGCGCGGCCTCGGGCGCCGTGGGCAGCGTGGTGGGCCAACTGGCCAAGCTGGCGGGCTGCCATGTGGTGGGCGTGGCCGGTGGCAAGGACAAGTGCGACTACGTGACCCGTGAACTGGGCTTTGACGCGTGCGTGGACTACAAGGCGGCCAAGGACGCCAAGGAGCTGTACGCGATGGTCAAGGCCGTGACGCCGAATGGTGTCGATGGCTATTTCGAGAACGTCGGTGGCGACATCCTCGACGTGGTGCTGTCCCGCCTGAATCCGTTCGCGCGCATTGCCGTGTGCGGCCTGATCGCCGGCTACGACGGCCAGGACATGCCGCTGCGCAATCCGCGCGCCATTCTGGTGTCGCGCTGCAAGATCGAGGGCTTCATCGTGTCCGAGCACATGGAAGTCTGGCCCCAGGCGCTCAAGGAACTGGGCGGCTATGTGGCCCAGGGCAAGATCAAGTTCCGCGAAAGCATTGCCGAAGGTCTGGCCAGCGCGCCGGACGCCTTCATCGGCCTGCTGAAGGGCAAAAACTTCGGTAAGCAGCTCGTGAAGATGGTCTGACCGCAAGACTGCACAAAAACAAGCAGCAAGCCCACAAAGGAGACAGCCATGAACGCCCCGCAATCCCCCGCCGACCGTGACGACATCGCCGCAGGCCTGTCCGAGGAGGTCAAGGCCCGCTACCGCAACCTGCCGCGTCCGCCGAAGTTCGATACCCCGGCGCAAGAGCGGCTGCATCGCAAGCAGCGGCTGGCGGCGGCGTTCCGGCTGTTCTCCAAGTTTGGCTTTGACGAGGGCGTGGCCGGCCATATCACGGCGCGCGACCCCGAGTTCACCGATACGTTCTGGGTCAATCCGTTCGGCGTGCATTTCAGCCAGGTCAAGGCGTCGAACCTGATCCGCTGCGATCACCATGGCAACGTGGTGGAGGGCGACTATCCGGTGAATGCGGCCGCCTTTGCGATCCACTCGCGCGTGCACCAGACCCGCGACGACGCCGTGGCCGCGGCCCATTCGCACAGCACACATGGCCGGGCGTGGTCCACGCTGGGCCGCAAGCTCGACCCGCTGACGCAGGATGTCTGCGCGTTCTACAACGATCACGCGCTGTACGACGATTTCGGCGGCGTGGTGGTCGAACTGGACGAGGGCCAGCGCATTGCCAACGCGCTGGGGCCGAACAAGGCGGTGATCCTGCAGAACCATGGTCTGCTGACGGTAGGCAAGACCGTGGACGAAGCCGCCTGGTGGTTCATCACGATGGAGCGGTCGTGCCAGGTGCAGATCCTGGCGGAATCGGCGGCCGCCCGTACCGGCGAGGCGCCGAAGACGATCAGCGACGCCGCCGCGCGCCAGGCGTGCTCGATCGTGGGTACGGCCCAGGCCGGCTGGTTCCAGTTTCAGCCGTTGTACGCACGAATCGTTAAAGAACAGCCGGATCTGCTCGATTAAGAAGGGGTCACAATCCGGTCAACGCCGGACGAATTCCTCGATCCTTCTTCTAAAAGGCCAAGATGCCCGAAATCATCCTGCATCAATACGCAACGTCGCCGTTCTCCGAGAAAGTTCGGCTCGTATTGGGTGCCAAGAACATGTCGTGGTGTGCGGTGGAAATTCCGCCGATCATGCCCAAGCCCGACGTCACCGCACTGACCGGCGGCTATCGCCGAACCCCGGTGATGCAGATCGGTGCCGATATCTACTGCGATACGGCCCTGATCTGCGCGGTGCTGGACCGAATGGCGCCCAATCCGCCGCTTTACCCGGCTGCCCAGGCGGCTCACGCACGCATGGCCGCGGCCTGGATCGACAGTGCGCTGTTCACGGCCACCGTCACCTATGCAATGCAGCCGGCCGGGGTGCAGGCGATGCTGTCGCACCTGTCGCCGGGGCAGATCCAGGCATTCATGGCCGACCGCAAGGCCATGCGCGGCGATACCAATGCGCTGCGCATGCCGTTGCCCGAGGCGGCGGCGATGCTGCATGAGACGTTCGCGCAGTTGCAGGAGCAGTTTGCGGCCGGCGTCCAGCACGTGGCCGGGCCGGAACTGTCGATTGCCGATTTTTCGCTGTTCCACTGCATCTGGTTCATCCGCCGCGCGCCGGCGCTGGCCGCGCTGCTCGACGGCTATCCGCTGGTCAAGACGTGGTTCGCGCGCATGCAGGCGTACGGGCACGGCAAGCTCCGCGTGGTGCCGTCGGAATCGGCCATTGCCGATGCCTACGACCACGATCCGCTCCCGCACGACCCGACCATCCTGCCCGGCGCCGGCTTTGCCGCTGGCGACGCAGTCACCGTCACCCCCAACGACTACGCCAAGGACCCGGTTGCCGGCGTACTGCTGACGCTGACCGAGCACGTGGTGACCATCCGCCGCCAGGACTCCCGCGCCGGCGCGGTCAACGTGAATTTCCCGCGCCAGAACTACCACGTCCGCGCAGCAGGTTGAAGGACTGAAAGAGTGTTCCCCTCTCCCGCAAAGCGGGAGAGGGGAGCAAGACAAAGACAAAAGCGAGCCAAGACAAACCATCCGTAAACGGAGGAGACAACCATGAAGCAGTTCGAAGGCAGGGTAGCCGTCATTACCGGGGGTGCCTCGGGATTCGGCAAGGAATTCGCGCGGATTGGTGCCCAGCTGGGCATGAAGCTCGTACTGGCCGACGTCCAGGAAGACGCGCTCGATGCCACGGTTGCCGAACTGAAGTCGCAGGGCACGCAGGTCATCGGCCTGCGTACGGATGTGTCGAAGGCCGAGCAGGTGCAGGCGCTGGCCGATGCCGCGATGACCACGTTCGGTGAGGTCAACCTCGTGTTCAACAACGCGGGCGTGGGCGCGGGCGGCTTTGTCTGGGAAAACACCGAGAAGGACTGGGAGTGGGTGCTGGGCGTGAACCTGTACGGGGTTATCCACGGCGTGCGCATCTTTACTCCGCTGATGCTGGCGGCCGCCGCCAAGGATCCGTCGTTCCAGGGGCATATCATCAATACGGCGTCGATGGCCGGGCTGCTGAATCCGCCGGCGATGGGCGTCTACAACGTGTCCAAGCACGCGGTGGTGTCGCTCACCGAAACGCTCCATCACGACCTGGGCCTGGTCACCGAACAGGTGCGCTGCTCGGTACTGTGCCCGTACTTCGTGCCAACCGGCATCAGCCAGTCGCACCGCAATCGTCCCTCGGGCCTGACCAACGATGCGCCGCCCACGCGGTCGCAGATGGTGTCGCAGGCGCTGTCGGACAAGGCAGTCAGTTCGGGCAAGGTCACGGCCGCCGACGTGGCGCAACTGACGTTCGACGCCATCCGCGACGAAAGCTTCTATATTTATTCGCACCCGCAGGCACTGGCCGCGGTGCGACAGCGCATGGAACACATCGTCGACCAGACCAATCCTGGCGATCCGTTCGGCGACAGGCCCGAAGTGCGTGCGGGTCTGGTTGCCGCGCTGCGTGGCTGACCTGGCCACTTTCTTGCATCGTCGACTGGGAGACCTGTGATGGCAGAAATGGCCATGGAGACCATGATGACCGCACCCGCCGTGATTCATCACCTGCAGTTCGCCAATTTGCCCAATGGCATGCGACTGCATTACGGCAGTGCGGGAGAGCAAGGCAAGCCGCTGATCCTGTTCGTACACGGCTTTCCGGAGTTCTGGTACGCGTGGGAACGGCAGCTGGCCGAATTTGGCCAGACCCATTTTGCAGTGGCCCCCGACCTGCGCGGCTTCAACCTGTCGGGCAAGCCGGCGGCGGCCGAGGCCTACCGGCCGAAGCAGCTGGTCGAAGACCTCGTGCAGTTCATCCGCGTGCTGGGCTACGACCGCTGCACGATCGTGGCCCATGACTGGGGCGGGGCGGTCTGCTGGAACCTGGCGGCCCAGTTCCCGGACCTGATCGAGCGTTTTGTCATCATCAACTCGCCGCACCCGTACCTGTTTGCCCGCGCGTTGTCCGCCGATCCGGCGCAACAGCAGGCGTCGGCTTACATGAACTGGCTGCGCAAGCCCGGATCGGAACAGGCGCTGGCCGCCAACGACTTCGCGCTGCTGGAAAAGATGCTGACCGGCGATGCGGGCAGCCCGCCCGCGTGGTTCAACGGCGAGACGCGCGCCAAGTATCACGCCGCCTGGTCAGAACCGGGCGACGAGGGCTCGCATCCGCTGACTGGCGGGGTGAACTACTACCGCGCCACGCCCATGCATCCGCCAGCCCAGGGCGAAACGGCTCCCGACATCTCGCGGCTGGACCCGTCCATGTTCGTGATCCGGGTGCCGACGCTGGTGATCTGGGGCGAAAACGACCGGGCGCTACCCAAGTCGCTGGTCAACGGGCTGGACGAGTTCGTGCCCGACCTGCGCCTGGAGCGCATTCCGGAAGGCACGCACTGGATCATTCACGAGCAGCCGGAGCGGATCAACCTGTTGATCCGCAGCGCGCTGCCGTGAATGGCTGAACGGGCAG
This sequence comes from Cupriavidus pauculus, assembly GCF_022179805.1. GTDB lineage: Bacteria > Pseudomonadota > Gammaproteobacteria > Burkholderiales > Burkholderiaceae > Cupriavidus > Cupriavidus pauculus_E. The sequence continues at coordinate 42,638 of NZ_BPUO01000020.1, forward strand.
GTGAGGTGATTCAGCTCAGTCGTTCGCGATAGAGCCTGTAGTTCTCGTCGTCGAAGCAGACGAACGTCACCTGCTCGATCTTGGGCGCGCGGGCCAGCGCCTCGCGTACCGCCGCAATGGCGATATCGACGGCCCGCTCGCGCGGAAAGCCGTAGATGCCCGTGCTGATGTTCGGAAAGGCCACCGTGCGCAGGTTATGCTCCGCCGCCAGGCGGATGCTGTTGCGGTAGGCGTTGGCCAGCAGTTCGTCCTCGTTCTGTCCGCCGCCTTGCCAGACCGGCCCGACCGCGTGGATGACATAGGGCGCCGGCAGCAGGCCTCCCGTGGTGATGACGGCCTCGCCGGTCGGGCAGCCGCCTTGTGTATCGCGAATGGCCTGGCACGCCGTCTTGATGGCCAGCCCGCCCGCGCCATGGATCGCCCCGTCCACACCGCCGCCGCCAAGCAGGCCGCTATTGGCCGCGTTGACGATGGCGTCTACCTCCATCCGCGTGATATCCCCGTGCACAACCTGCAAATGCTCGCCTGTCATGGTGTCTCCTGGTTCGAATGGGACCTGTCGAAACTCTGCCTGGGATGCCCTACTAGCATAGGCGGCAAACGTGCGCCCGGCAGCATCGCAGGCATGGCCGGTGATCGCGCAAAAGGTGCAGCAAGCGTGGATCCAAGGGTTATTTCGTAATGCCGCTGCCGGCAAACGCTGGCATAGTTACAGAAATCGAACGACCGTTCACAATTTGAAACTGTCTCGAATCCCGGCGAACCTGCACGTACTCGCACGTACCTGCAGGGCCTTTGTGGTTATGGTGTGCCCCCGATCGGCAACGGTCTAACATGGCCGCCAGTCCGACTTCGACCGATCGACATGTCCGCCCAGCCTTATCCATCCACTCCCGGTTTGCCCGCCCAGCCGCTCGACCCCCAGGTCGCGCAGCTGCTTGAGCTGATCGGGCGGGCCAAGCGGCCGTCGCTCCATACGATGGAGCCGGCGGACGCCAAGATCGGCTACGAAAAAAGCGCGCCGATCCTGGACCTGAACCCGGCCCCGGTGCACGCCGTGGAGAATTTCACCGTCGCCGCGCGCGACGGCCATGAGATTCCGGTGCGGCTCTATGCGCCGCGCGAGGCAAGCTGGGCCGATCCGCTGCCGCTGCTGGTGTACTTCCATGGCGGCGGATTCACGGTCGGCAGCGTCAATTCGCATGACTCGCTGTGCCGCGTGTTCTGCAACGGGGCCGACTGCCTGGTGCTGTCGGTCGACTACCGGCTAGGGCCGGACTGGAAGTTTCCGACCGCCGCCAACGACGCGTTCGACGTGTTGCACTGGGTGTTCGCCGAAGCGGCGCGCCTGGGCGCGGACCCGGCGTGCATCGCCATCGGTGGCGACAGCGCGGGCGGCACGCTGGCCGCGGCATGTGCCGTCGAGGCGCGTGATGCCGGCTTGCAGCCGGTGCTGCAGATGCTGATCTATCCGGGCACGAGTGCGCGCCAGGATATGCCGTCGCACCGCGCACTGGCCGACGGCTACCTGCTGACGGCCGACATGATCCAGTGGTTCTTCTCGCAGTACCTGGACACGGACGCAAGCCGCGACGACTGGCGCTTCGCGCCGCTCGACGGCGGTGGCGCCGGCGCCGATGTGCGCGGCGTCTGCCCGGCCTGGGTGGCCGTGGCTGGCTACGACCCGCTGCACGACGAAGGGGTGGCCTATGCGGCCAAGCTCCAGGCGGCGGGCGTGTCGGCAGTGCTTGCCGACTACCCGACGATGATCCACGATTTCTTCAAGCTCGGACGTTTCATCCACGCGGTGGCCGGCGCGCATGCCGATGCCGTGGCCGCGTTGCGGAGGGCGTTCGGCACGTAGCAACAGAATTACCAGGATTTCCGGCCCGACCCCTCCCATAACAACCGGGGCGGGCCCGCAACTGTTTCACGGTTTATCGAAGTCGCAACAGTGCATTTTTGCAGCAGAAGGAGACAACACTCATGCAACGCCGCCACTTTATGGCCCAGGTGGGCCTGATCGCCGCTTCGGCCGCAGTTGGAATGGCCGCCATGCCGGCCCATGCCCAGGCGGACAAATTCCCGACCCGCCCGATTCGCCTTGTCATTGGCTACACGGCCGGTGGGTCCACGGACATCCCGTTCCGCGTGCTCGCGGACAACGCCTCGAAGATCCTGGGCCAGCCCGTGATCGTCGAGAACAAGCCCGGTGCCGGCGGTGTGCTGCCCGCACAGATGATGCAGACGACGGCGCCCGACGGCTACACGCTGGCCCAGGTGGCCATGCCCGTGTACCGCCTGCCGTACATCCAGAAGATCAGCTGGGACCCGGTCAAGGACCTGTCCTACGTGATCAACCTGGCCGGCTATTCGTTCGGCCTGGTCGTGCCCGCGGACTCGCCGATCAAGACGATGCAGGACTACATCGCCTACGCCCGCGCCAATCCGGGCAAGCTGACGTACGGCTCGCCGGGCTCGATGACCACGCTGCACCTGACGATGGAAGACCTGGCGCTGCGCCAGAACGTGCAGTTCTCGCACGTGCCGTACAAGGGCAATTCCGAGTCGATGCAGGCACTGCTGGGCGGCCACGTGATGTCGGTGGCCGATACCCCGGCCTGGGCGCAGTACGTGGAAAGCGGCAAGCTGCGTCTGCTGTCCACCTGGGGCGACAAGCGCTCGGCGCGCTTCCCGAACGTGCCGACGCTGAAGGAACTGGGCATGGGCATCGTGCAGACCTCGCCGTTCGGCCTGGTGGCGCCCAAGGGCACCGATCCGGCCATCGTCAAGAAGCTGCATGACGCGTTCAAGCAGGCCATGGAAATGCCGAACTACCGCGAATCGCTGGCCAAGTTCGACATGGAGCCGTACTACATGAACAGCACCCAGTACACGGCCTTTGCCGCCGACACGGTCAAGCGCGAGCGCGCGATCATCGAGAAGCTGGGCCTGAACAAGCCGCAGTAAGCGGGGCGGGCAAGCGGGGCACTCCACGGGGTGCCCCTTTTTCTTTTGGGAGCTACCGACAGATGGCAAAAGAGGATTTTCGCCACAGCGTGCCGCTGCGCGTGCGCTGGTCCGAAGTCGATCCGCAGTCGATCGTGTTCAACGCGCACTACCTGACGTATTGCGACATCTGCGTGACCGAGTACTGGCGTGCGGTAGGTATCCGCTATCCCGAAGACGTGCTGCACGCGCATGGCGTGGACATCTTCGTGGTCAAGTCGACGCTCGAATATCACGCCTCGGCGCGCTTCGACGACATGCTGGAAATTCGTGGGCGCATGGCCCGTCTGGGGCGGTCAAGCATGCTGTTCCGCGTGGAGATGTATCGCGGTGACGAACACCTGATTACCGGCGAGATCGTCTATGTGTGTGCCGATCCGGCTACGCAGAAGTCGGCGCCGATTCCGGGGCAGGTGAGGGAGACGATTACGGATTGGGAGGTGGTGAAGCCTGAGGGTTGACGCTTATTTTTGCTCCGGCTTTTTTTGCTCCCCTCTCCCGCCTTGCGGGAGAGGGGAGCAAGACAAAGGAAGAGGGGTGACCCTCACCGATCCTCCATATACCCCCGGATCACCGAATCAAAGTCCGCATCACCCTGGAACCCCAGCTCCACGGCGCGCGATACATCCCAGGCCGCCGGCCAGGTGCCGACGATCTTCTCGATGCGGTCTTCACGTTCCCATGTCACGCGGTTGGCCACTTCGTCGCCAGCCACGCGGCGCAGGGCTTCCACCATCTGCGCGGCGGTGACCGACAGGCCCGGCAGGTTCACCACGCGGCGGTTGCCAAAGCGGGCGCCATCGAGTTCGATGCCATTGACCAGCGCCTGGATCGCGCCGCGCGGCGACAGCAGCCACAGCGCGGTTTCCGGTGCCACCGGGCAATTGGCGGCCACGCCCGCCAGCGGTTCGCGGATGATGCCGCTGGCGAACGACGACGCGGCGGCGTTGGGCTTGCCCGGACGCACGCTGATCGTCGGCAGGCGCAGCACGCGGCCATCGACAAAGCTCTTGCGGCTGTAGTCCGACAGCAGCAGTTCGCCAATGGCCTTCTGCGCGCCGTACGACGATTGCGGATTCAGCGCGGTGTCGTCCTGCACCACAGGCGGCAGCTTGCCGCCGTAGACCGCCACCGAACTCGTGAACACCACGCGCGGCGCGTGGCCGAGCTGGCGGCACGTTTCCAGCAGCGCGTGCGACGCGTCCAGGTTCACCCGCATGCCCAGGTCGAAATCGGCCTCGGCCTGCCCGCTGACCACAGCGGCCAGGTGGAAGATGGCGCCGGTGTCGCGGTCGATGGCCTGCGCGAGCACGGCCGGGTCCGACAGGTCGCCGGTCACCACGCGCACGCGTGCGTCGTCGATCTGCGGCGCCACCACATCGAGCAGCGTGAGGCGGTCGATGGTGACGGCGCGGCCGTCCAGGTTCAGCGTGCCGCGCTTGAGCAGCAGGCGGGCCAGCTGCTGGCCCAAGAAACCGGCGCCGCCGGTAATCAGTACGTTCATGGTGGCAACAATCCTGTGATTAACGATTCAGGTACGGCTTGAGCCAGCCCAGGCCCGCCGACGTGCCGGCGCGCGGCCGGTACTCGCAGCCGATCCAGCCCGTGTAGCCGAGCCGGTCGATCACGTCGAACAGGTAGGGGTAGTTCAGCTCGCCGATATCGGGCTCGTGCCGTTCGGGCACGCCCGCGATCTGGATATGGCCAATGCCGGCAAAGTCGCGTTCGAGCTTCTTGGCAATGTCGCCTTCCACGATCTGGCAGTGGTAGCAGTCGAACTGCACCTTCAGGTTGGCGGCGCCCACCTGGCGGCAGATGGTCTGGCCGTCGTCCTGGCGGTTCAGGAAGTAGCCCGGCATGTCGCGCGTGTTGATCGGCTCGATCAGCACCGTGATCCCGTGCGAGGCAGCCGACGCCGCCGCGTACGCCAGGTTCTCCAGGTACACGGCGCGGCAGCGCGCGTGGTCCGCGTCGGCCGGGACGATGCCGGCCATCACGTGCACACGGTCGTTGCCGATCACGGCCGCGTATTCCAGGGCCTTGGCAAAGGCCGTGCGGAACTCGGTCTCACGGCCGGGCAGGGCCGCGATGCCGCGCTCGCCGGCGCCCCAGTCGCCCGGCGGCGCGTTGAACAGGGCCTGGGTCAGGCCATGGTCGTCGAGCCGCTTGCGGATCTCGGCAGCCGGATGGTCGTACGGGAACAGGTACTCCACGGCCTGGAAGCCATCTTTTGCCGCGGCGGCAAAGCGGTCCAGGAAGTCGTGCTCCGTGTACATCATCGAGAGGTTCGCGGCAAAGCGCGGCATGTCAGGTCTCCTAGAACAACAAAGGAATGGATTTCAGCGGTTGACCAGCTTGGCCGGGGTCAGCCACACCAGCAGCGCACCCACGACCAGGATGGCCGACAGCACATACATCGGCAACTGCGTGCTCTGCGTCATGTCCTTTAGCGCGCCCACCATGTACGGCGACACAAAGCCCGCCAGGTTACCCACCGAATTCACCACGGCGATGCCCGATGCGGCGGCAATGCCGCTCAGGAACGCGGTCGGCAGCGACCAGAACAGCGGGGCGCAGGTCAGCACGCCCGCGGCAGCCAGCGACAGCGCCGCGATGGCCACCGTCGTATTGTGGGTGAACGACGCGGCGATGGCAAAGCCCGTGGCGCCCATCAGTGCCGGCACGATCAGGTGCCAGCGGCGTTCGCGGCGCGAGTCGGCGCTGTGGCCCAGGATGTTCATGACCACGATGGCGCAGAGGAACGGAATGGCCGACAGCAGGCCAATGTTCAGGTTGCCGGTCACGCCGCTGGCCTTGACCAGCGTGGGCATCCAGAACGTCAGCGCGTACTGGCCGGTCACGAAGCAGAAGTAGATCAGGCACATCCACCAGACGCGGCGGTCGCTGAACACGGCACCCAGCGAGTGCATGTCGCGCTGGCCGTTGGCGGCAGCGGCGGCCGATGCGGCGCGCTCGTCTTCCTCGATATTGCGCTTGAGCACCTGCTTTTCGTCGGCGCTGAGCCACGGGGCCTTGTCGATGCCGTCGCGCAGCACAAAGACCGTGACGATGCCGATGGCAAACGCGGGCAGGGCTTCGATGAAGAACATCCATTGCCAGCCGGCCCAGCCGTGCGTGTCGTGGAACGCGTCCATGATCCAGCCCGACAGCGGGTTGCCGAACATGCCGGCCACCGGAATGCCCGACATGAACAACGCGATCATCTTGGCGCGGCGGTGCGACGGATACCAGTAGGTCAGGTACAGGATCACGCCGGGATAGAAGCCCGCTTCGGCCAGGCCCAGCAGGAATCGCATCACGTAGAACTGCGTGGGCGTCTGCACGAACACGAACGCGGCCGAGATGATGCCCCACGTGATCATGATCCGCGCAATCCAGATGCGCGCGCCGAGGCGGTGCATCAGCAGGTTGCTGGGCACCTCGAACAGGAAGTAGCCGATGAAGAACAGCCCGGCGCCCAGGCCGAACACGGTCTCCGAAAACTGCAGGTCCTGCGCCATCTGCAGCTTGGCAAAGCCCACGTTGACGCGATCCAGATAGGCAATCACGTAACAGAGCATCAGGAACGGCATGATGCGCCAGAACACCTTGTTGTAGGCGGTTTTTTCAACAGCGCTTTCGGCGTCTAGCCGGGCGTTGGCGGCAGGGGTCCCCGCCGCGGGGTTGGATGCGGTCATTGGAAATGTCTCCGTCTAGGTCTGGGGCGCTTTAGGCTCCCTCTCCCGCATGGCGGGAGAGGGCGGGGGGGTGAGGGCGGGCGCCACTCGATGCGGTGGCGGTGTTTGCACCGCCACGCCCTCACCCCCAACCCCTCTCCCGCGAGCGGGAGAGGGGAGGAAAACAGTGGATCAATACGTCGTACTCAGGGCCCTACCACTTCGCCTTGAACGTGTCGCGTAATTCGGTCAGCGCATGTTCGTCCAGCGGCGCGGGTTTGTCCTTGAGCATCATCCAGAGCTTTGCGGTTTCCTCCAGCTCTTCAAGCGCCCAGGCTGCGCGCGACACGCTGTCTTCCCACACCACGGGGCCCAGGCGCGCCAGCAGCACGCCGCGCACCTCGTTGGCCAGTTGCGCCACGCGCGCGGCCACGGCCGGATCGCCGGGGCGGTGGTACGGAATCAGCGGGATATGGCCCACCTTCATCACGTAGTACGGCGTGATCGGCGGCAGCACGTCGTCGGGCTGCCAGACGCCGGCCAGCGTCAGTGCCACGAGGTTGGTCGAATGCGTGTGGACCACGCCGTGGGCGTTCGGATTGTTGTCGTAGACACAGCGGTGCAGCGTCAGCGTCTTCGACGGCTTGTCGCCCGACACCCATGTGCCATCGATCGCCACCTTGGCCACCTTGGCCGGGTCGAGCGTGCCCAGGCAGGCGTCGGTGGGCGTGATCAGCCAGCCGTCTTCCAGCCGTGCGCTGATATTGCCCGCCGTGCCCACCGTATAGCCGCGCTGGAACAGGCTGGCGCCGACGCGGCAGATTTCCTCGCGCAGTGCGCTTTCGGTGCTCATCGTGCGGCTCCCAGCGCCTGCAGCGCTTCGTCGAAGAAGTTCTCGCCGCCAAAGTTGCCGGACTTCAGTGCCAGCGCCAGCGGCTCGGCGTCGAGCGTGACCGTGGCCGGCACACCCGGCGCGATCTGCTTGCCGATGCGCAGCGACTGCACGCCCAGCGCCTGGACCACGGCGCCCGACGTTTCACCACCCGCCACCACAAAGCGGCGCGTGCCGCGCGACTTCAGCGTGGCCGCGATGCAGGCCAGCGCATGCTCCACCAGTTCACCGGCGCGTGCCACGCCAAGCTCGGCCTGCACGGCCTTGACCTGCTCCGGTTGCGCGGTGGCGTAGACCAGCACCGGCTCGTCATGATCACGCGCAAAGGCCAGGGCCTCGTCGAACACCGCTTCGCCACGGGCCAGCCGCAGCGGATCGATACGCAGGGCGGGGCGCTTCTGGGCGATCCAGTGCGCCACCTGGCCATTGGTGGCGCGCGATGCGCTACCGGCCAGCACCACGCCGTGACCGTTCACCGCCGGCACCTCGGCCGCGTCGGTGCGCACCGGCAGCAGGCCCGCGCGCCGGAAGTTCTCGGGCAGGCCCAGCGCGATGCCGGAACCGCCGGTAATCAGCGGCAGCGCGGCGCAGCCTTCGCCCAGCGCGAACAGGTCGGCGTCGGAGATGGCATCGGCAATCGCCAGCCGCACGCCTTCGCCGCGCAGCGCGTCGATGCGCGCCTGCACGGCGGCGGCGCCTTTGCCCACGGTGTCGTAGCGCAGCAGCCCGACCTTGGCCTGGCTCTGGCGCTGCAGCACGCGCACCAGGTTGGCATCGGTCATCGGCGTCAGCGGATGGTTTTCCATGCCCGACTCGTTGAGCAGGCCATCGGCCACGAACAGATGGCCGCGGAAGATCGTGCGGCCGTTTTCCGGGAAGGCGGGGCACGCAATCGTGAAGTCGCTGCCCAGCGCGTCCAGCAGCGCTTCGGCAACCGGGCCGATGTTGCCGGCGTCGGTGGAATCGAAGGTCGAGCAGTACTTGAACACGAACTGGCGGCAGCCCTGTTCACGCAGCCATGCCAGCGCGGCCAGCGACTGCGCCACCGCGTCGGCGGCCGGAATGGTGCGCGACTTGAGTGCCACGACGATGGCATCGGCGTTCACGGCCGAGGTGGGCACGCCAATCGTCTGGACGGTGCGCATGCCGTTGCGCACGAGTGTGTTTGCCAGGTCGGTGGCGCCCGTGAAATCGTCGGCGATGCAGCCGAGCAGCGGACGGTTGGTCTGGTCGGACATCGGCTTACTCCTTGGCTTTCGGGAGCTCGATGCCCGGGAAGATCTTGATCACGGCCGAGTCGTCCTCGCCGCCATGGCCGGCCGTGGACGCCATCATGAACATCTGGTGCGCGGCGGCGGAAAGCGGCAGCGGGAACTTGCTGGTGCGCGCGGTATCGAGCACCATGCCCAGGTCCTTCACGAAGATGTCGACAGCCGAGAGCGGCGTGTAGTCGCCCGCCAGGATGTGCGGCACGCGGTTTTCGAACATCCACGAATTGCCGGCGCTGTGCGTGATCACGTCGTAGAGCGCGTCGGGGTCCACGCCTTCGCGCAGGCCCAGGGCCATGGCTTCGGCCGCGGCGGCAATGTGCACGCCCGCCAGAAGCTGGTTGATGATCTTGACCTTCGAGCCCGCGCCGTGCGCGTCGCCCAGGCGGTAGACCTTGCCGGCGATGGCGGCCAGCACGTCCTCGGCCAGCGCGTACGCGGCGGCGGGGCCCGACGTCATCATCGTCATCTCGCCGCTGGCCGCGCGCGCGGCACCGCCCGACACCGGGGCATCGATCATCAGCAGGCCCTGTTCGCCCAGGCGGCGGCCCAGTGCTTCGGCAAAGCCGGGCGGCACGGTGGCGCTGGCAATCACGAGCTTGCCCGCGGCCATCTTCGTCGCGGCGCCCTGTTCGCCGAACAGCACGGCCTCGGTCTGCGCGGCGTTGACCACCAGCGTCAGCACCACGTCGCAGCGCTCGCCCAGTTCGGCGGGGCTGCCACACGGCACGCCGCCGGCATCGGCTAAGCGGCGCAGCACGTCTTCGCGCAGGTCGCACGCGTGAACCTTGAAACCGGCGCGCAGCAGCGACTGCGCCACGCCGTAGCCCATCGCGCCCAAACCGATGACGCCAATATTCCTGGACATGGATATCTCCTGAATTGCGGGATTAGTGCGACGTGTGCTGCGGCTGGTCGCCAGCGGCCGATTCGTCGTCGCCAAGCTGGGACAGCCGACGCGCCGCGTTGTACATGTGGTTCTGCGCCGCGTTGCGCGCGGCGTCGGGGTCGCCGGCACGGATGGCGGCGACGATGGCCTGGTGTTCTTCACGTACCTGGCGCGAGAAGTCCTCGCGCCGCGCCTCGTTGGTGCGCGTCACGCGCGTGGCGGTTTCCAGGTACTGGCTCAGGAACGCCAGGGTCTTGAGGAAATAGGGGTTGCCGGTGGCTTCGGCGATGGCGCGGTGAAAACCCACGTCGGCCTCCACGCCGTCGCCGCCGTCCGCCACCTCGGCGTCCAGCCGGGCCAGCGCGGCATCGATGCCGGCCATGGCGGCGTCCGTCCGGCGCCGGGCGGCTTGCGCGGCCACCTCCGCTTCGATGGAGCGGCGCAGTTCCACGATCTGCAGCACCGATTCCAGCGTGCCGACGTCGGTGTAGTCGATGCGCAGCGGCCGGATGCCGGCCTGCTCGGTGACGAATACGCCGCTGCCCTGGCGCGATTCCACCAGGCCCTCGTACTTGAGCCGGGCGATGGCCTCGCGGATCACGGTCCGGCTGACGCCGAATTCCTCGGACAGCACGGCTTCGGTCGGCAGTTTGGCGCCGCGCGGAAAGGCGCCGCCTTCGATCTTTTCGAGTAGCTGTTCGGCCACGCTGTCGGTCAGCGCACGGGCAGGAATCTTCTGGAACATCGTCGTCACGTCATCGGGTAGTCAGGTCATCATACAAATTTCACAAAAGGATGGCAGGCGGGTTATCCCTAGGATGGTGCGTCGGTGGCCGATAATCGCACGACCGCCGCTGCCATGTTGACCGGGCGAGGCGTATGATTGCGCCTCTTTATTTGCCTTCCGTATCTGCCATGTCCGCCGCTACTGCCCCCACCGATTCCGTCCTGGTCTGCGCCTGGGATGACGCCCGCGAACGCGCGCGCGCCATCCGCTACACCGTCTTTGTGGAAGAACAGGGTGTGCCGGTGGAACTGGAATGGGATGACATGGACGCGCCGAGCTGGCACGCGCTGGCGTTCGCCGCGGATGGCACGCCGGTGGCCACGGGCCGGCTGCTGCCGGACGGCCATATCGGCCGGATGGCCGTGCTCAAGGTGGCGCGCGGCACCGGCATGGGCGCCCGCGTGCTGGACGCCTTGATGGCCAAGGCTGCCGAACTGGGCTATGCCGAGCTGATCCTCAATGCACAGACCCACGCGGCGCCGTTCTATGCGCGCGTGGGCTTCGAGCAGGTTGGTGACGAGTTCGAAGAGGCCGGCATCCCCCACGTCGAGATGCGCAAGCGCATCGGCTAAGCGCTACTAGGCCCCGAACTAGGCCCCGAACTCGTCCAGCAACGCGTCGCGATCCTGGTCCAGCCGGGGTGCCCGGCGGACTTCGCCCGCGTGCCACGTGGCGCCGATCTTGATCGGATTGCCGGCCACGCGCAGTTGCTTGTCCTCGCCGATGCCCACATCCAGCAGCATCTGCCTGGCCGCCACGTGGGCGTTGTCCATGATCTGGGGCACGCCGTTCAGCGGGCCGTGCGGCACGCCGGCCGTCTCCAGAATGGCTTCCCATTCGGCCGTCGATGCCTCGCGCAGGCGCGACTCCAGGCAGGACTTCAACGCCGCGTGATGCTCGTTGCGGGCCGGGACCGATGCAAAGCGCGCGTCGCCAGCCCATTCGGGATGCCCCAGCGCCTCGCACAGCCGTGCGAACAGCGCGTCGTTGCCTACCGCGATCACGATATAGCCGTCCTGCGTGGCGAACATGTCGAACGGCGTGATCGACGGATGCCGCGTGCCGAGCGGCTTCGGTACGCTGCCCGTGGCCGAGAAGCGGGCAATCGGGTTTTCCAGCAGCGCCACCTGGCAATCGAGCATCGAGATGTCCACGCGTTCGCCCACGTCCGTGGCGGCGCGCCGCAGCAGCGCTGCCTGGATGCCGATGGTGGCGTACAGCCCGGCGCCGATATCGCCAATCGACACGCCCACGCGCGCCGGGTTGCCGCCCGGTTCGCCCGTCACGCTCATCAGGCCGCCCATGGCCTGCACCACCATGTCGTACGCCGGCCGGTTGCGATAGGGGCCGGTCTGCCCGAAGCCCGAGATCGACGCATAGACCAGGCGCGGAAAGCGCGCGTGGAGCTGGTCCCAGGTGTAGCCAAGCTTGTCCATCACGCCGGCGCGGAAGTTTTCCACCAGCACGTCGGCACTGGCCAGCATGCGGTCCAGCACCGCGCGGTCGGCGGGGTCCTTGAGGTCGAGCGCAATCGACGACTTGTTGCGGTTCACCGACGCAAAGTACGCCGACTCGCCGTCGACGAACGGACCCACCTGGCGCGAATCATCGCCACGGCCCGGGTTTTCGATCTTGATGACGCGGGCACCCAGGTCCGCCAGCATCATCGTGCAGTAGGGGCCGGCCAGCACGCGCGTCAGGTCGACGACCGTGATGCCGTGCAGGGGGCCATGGGGCGTGCTCATACCGTGCTTCTCCGTGTTCATGCGGGGTTCCGTGTCAGTCGATCTTGGCGCCGCTCGATTGGGCCAGTTCCACGCCGATCTTTCCTTCCTGCGCCGCGAACTGGCGGAATTCCGCCACCGACGCCGACACGGCCACCTCGTCACCTTGCGCCAGGAAGCGCTTCTTGAGTTCAGGGTCGGCCATTACCTTGGCCGTGGCGGCGAACAGCCGGTCGATGATCTCGGGCGGGGTCTTGGCGGGAGCGAACAGGCCGTACCACGCCGACAGGTCGTAGCCCTTGAGGCCGCTTTCGGAGATGGTCGGCAACTGCGGGTTGGCATTGGATCGCTGCGCGGAAGTCACGGCAATCGGCACCACCTTGTGCGTGTCGATCATCGGCTTGACCGACGGCGCGGTGCCGAACGTCAGTTGTACGTCGCCGGCCGCCACGGCCTGGGCCGACGGCGCGCCGCCCTTGTACGGCACGTGGGTCATGCGTACGCCGGCCAGCTTGGTGAAGTAGACGCCGGCCAGATGCGTGATCACGCCGTTACCCGATGACGAATAGTTGAGCGCGCCCGGATTCGCGCGGGCCTGCGTGATCAGGTCCTGCACGTTCTTGATGCCGCTGTCCTTGTTGACGGCCAGGATCAGCGGCGCGGCCGACAGCTTGGTGATCGGCGCGAAATCGGACGGTTCGTACCGGATGTTCTTGTACAGCACCTTGTCGCCACCCATCAGGCTGGCCGTGGCGATGTAGAGCGTGTAGCCGTCGGGCGCGGACTTGGCGACGAATTCGGCCGCGATCGTGGTGCCCGCGCCGGGCCGGTTGTCGACGACCACCGGTTGTCCCAGTTCGCGGCTCAGGGCATCGCCGTATAGCCGCGCGGTATTGTCCGCGCCACCGCCGGCGGGAAAGCCGATCACGAGCCGGATCGGCTTGTTCGGATAGCTGGCCTGCGCCTGGGCGGCAACGGGCAGGACCGTGCAGAGCGTGCCGATGACGGTCAGCGCGGCGCGGCGGGTCAGGGTGGTCGTCATGATGATGTCTCCTCCGTAGCTGTATCGCCACTTGAGTGAAAAGGCGCGGCAGCCTATCTGCCGCGGAACACGGGTGTCCGTTTCTCCTTCCAGGCCGTCGCGCCTTCGCGCAGGTCTTCGGACGTTTCCGAACGGTGGATATCGGCCTGCAGCGCCTGGGCATCCAGGCGGCCGCAGGCGATGTCGTTGAGGTGCCGCTTCATGCCGAGCAACGCAATCGGGGCCATGCCGGCCAACTGGGCGCTCAGCGATTCCACGCGCGTGGCCAGCGCATCGGCGCGTACCACTTCGGTCAGGAAGCCGATTTGCAGCATGGTGTCGGCGTCGATGCGGTCGGTCGTCAGGAACAGGCGCTTCGCGGCATTCAGGCCCAGCCGCGATACATAGCGCTCCATGCCGCCTCGGTAGAAATGCAGGCCCAGGCGGGCGGCCGGCATGAACATGTCGCAGTCCGGCACGCCGACGCGGAAATCGCAAGCCAGGCAGAGGTCGGTGGCGCCGCCGTAGACGCCGCCCTGGATCGCGGCGATGGTGACGGGACGCGCGGCCTCGATGGCGTCGATCACGTCGCCAAAGCTGGTCGCGCCTTCCTCGGCCTTGCCGCCCAGCGACCCGATGTCGTAGCCGCTGCAGAAGTACTTGCCGTCGGCGGCAAACCGCAGCACCAGAACGTCGGGCATGGCGTTCACGGTGGCCACGTGGTCGCGCAGCGCCAGCAGGTCGGTGGGCGCCAGCCGGTTTGCCACCTTGGGCCGGCGCAGCGTTATCGTGGCAACGCGGCCTTCGATAGTCAGCGAGGGTGAGGTATCATCCATTTCGTTATATCTGTTTGCCGTTTTAATATATCAAAAAAGGCTACAGATATTTTTATAAGGAAAGTAGAGGGTATACCCGTGCAATCGCTACAAGACCGCATTCGCGAAAGCGTGATTGCCGCCATTCAGGCGGGAGAACTCAGGCCCGGCGCGCAGATCGACGAGAAGCAGCTTGCCGAGCGTTTCGACAGTTCGCGCACGCCGGTGAGAGAGGCGCTGCTGATGCTGGCGGCGCAGGGGCTGGTGTCGATCGCGCCGCGCGCCGGCATGTTCGTGCACAAGCCCAGCGCGGCCGAGCTGGTGGCCATGTTCGAGACACTGGCGGAGATGGAGGGGGTGGTGGCGCGGCTGGCCACGCGGCGCATTTCGGCGGCGGGGCGCCAGGCCCTGGCCGACGCGCACGAAGCAGCCGGCGTGCCGGCGCGGGTGCGCGACGCGATGGCCTACGCCGAGGCCAACCGAACGTTCCACGAGGTGTTGTACCAGGCGGCGGCCAACCCGTTCCTGTCCGAGCAGATCGTCCAGCTAAGGCGCCGGCTGGCGATCTACTGGCAGCGCAAGGACTTGATCAACGAAGCGCGCGTCGCGACGTCGTACCGCGAGCACGGACACGTGGTCGAGGCCATCCTGGCGGGCCAGGCCGATGCAGCGGCCGAAGCCATGCGCACGCATATCTCGGCTGGCGGCAGGGCGCTGGCCGACCTGGTGCTGCTGGCCGATGCCTCGTCGGAATAGCGGAAGAAGGGTGTAGTAACCGGGCGCCGGGGCGCCCGGAAGACTAGCGTGGCGCGGGGACGGTGCCCTTGTCGCGTGCCAAGTTCAGGCGGCCTTCATAGGCCACCTCGCCGGTCTGGCCGTCGGCGTCGAAGCTGCGCTCGACGTAGTCGAAGCTGCCGTCGTGCCGGACGCGCAGCACGGTGCTGGCGCGTGTGCCGTAGCTCGGTGAGCGGATGAACGCCGACGACAGCAGCTTCTCCCATTCGGGTGCCACGCCGGTGCTCGGCAGTTCCCAGTCGGGCGCCTGCTTTTCATCGGCCAGCAACTGCAGGTAGGGCTCCGCGCTCGATCCGAGTTGTCCGCGATCGGCGGCCAGTACTTCGCACATGGCGCCCACGCGGCTGCGTACCTTTGTCCAGGGCGTGTCGAGCAATGCGTTCGACAGGCCGTACAGACCCGGCTTTAGCTTCTGCGGCTGGCGCGACTTCGAGCGATTGCTGTACCACCAGAGGTCGTGCAGGTCGCTGGCCAGTAGGTTGAAGCCGTTATAGGCGCCGTGCGCGCGGGCCAGGTCGTGCACGTATTCGTCGGGCGTCTGGTTGCCACGCAGGAAGCGCGACACCAGCTCGCCGCGCGAGCGCGCATCGGTACGTTTTTCGGAAGGGGCGCGGTAGTTCGTCAGCGCGGCAAAGCGCGCGCGCGAATCGTCGGGCCATTCGGGGGATTCGGCATTGGCCACGCCCATCCAAGTGCCGGCATCGCCAATCACCTCGGCCAGGTCGCGGCCGCCCAGCACTTCGGGGGCATCGTGCCACCAGTGCGCGGCTGCCGCCGGGCGGGCATAGAATTCGTCGCGGTTGCCGGCCACCACCAGGGCATAGTCCGGGTGCGATTGCCAGGCCACCAATATCAGGCACATGGGGGCTTCCTTTACTGCTTTGTCACGTCTGGCGAGCTACATCTCGCGTCACAGCACGTCCAGGTCGACGAACCGTTCGCTCATCCGATCGCCACTGATCCACTGCGCCAGCCCGCTCTGGCGCCACAGTCCGTCGAGCGTGGCATCGAAGGCGGGCGGCGCATCGGCGTAACACTCCATCCACGTCTGCAGGCCCGCGCGGGTCTCGGGTCTGCGCATCAGCGTACCACCAATCCCGGTCGCCTCGGCGACCGTTTCCATCCAGCGGTGCCAGTGCGGCAGGGCCTCGGCCGCATGCGCATCGGGCACCTTGAAGTAGACGTAGAGATGATCGCTCATGTCGAAGTTCCCGTGGCGTTCAGCCTGCCGCTTCGGCCTCGTTTGGCAGCGGTACTGCGTACGGCAGCGCACGCGTGGCCAGTGCCGATCCATTGGCGGCACCCAGGTGCAGGGCGCCGGCGGCGGCGTCGATCTTCAGTTCGGCCAGGCCATCCCAGCCGCCCAGCGGCGACGCGGCGGCGTTGACCACCATGCCGCACGGCTGCTCGGGGTCTTCGGGGCGGAAAATCTCGGTGGCGGCGGCCGGTACGGCGCCTTCGCCATGCACGCGCCACATGCGGCGCTTGAGCGTGCCGCGATACTGGCTGCGCGCCACCACTTCCTGGCCGGGATAGCAGCCCTTGCGGAAGTTGACGCCGCCAATCAGCTCGAAGTTGATCATCTGCGGCACGAACTGTTCCTGCGTGGCGGCGGCGATGCGCGGAATGCCGGCGCCGATGTCGAGCCAGTCCCAGAAGGCCGGCGCCACCGGGGTCAACGTGGCCGCAAGCGCCTGCTGCAGCGAATCGGCGCGTTCGGCGGCCGCAACGACCTGCCAGCGCGGCTCGCCTTCGGCGTCGGGCAGGCGGATCACGCTCACGCCATCGGCATGCGCGGTGGCCAGCGGGCCTTGCGGCACCGGCACGCCGGCCTGGCGCAGCGCGGTTTCCGCGCCGGCGCCAGCCACGCCCAGCACGCGGTGCGTGGCTGTCAGGTCCGTCAGCTTGGCCTTGGCGCGCAGCACGAACATGCTCAGGCGCTTCTGGATCGGCGGCTGGATATCGGCGGACAGTTGCAGCACGATGCCGTCGGCGTCGCGCCACATCAGGAAGCTGGCCATCAGCCGACCCTTGGGCGAGCAGTAGCCGGCCAGCCGCGCGGTGTCGGCGGTCAGGTCTTCCACGGCATTGGTCAGCTGGCTGTGCAGGAAGGTGGCGGCATCGTCGCCAGCCACGCGGATCAGGCCCAGGCCGGCGGGCGCGGTGACGATACCGGCGGCGGGCAGGGCGGCGAAGCTTTCAGCGAGAGACGGGAAATCGGAGGCGGACATGCAGACGGTCCTGGAAGGCAATCGGTACGGGTGAATGTGTGGCGCAACCGCGTGGGTGCAAGGCTGCAAGTAACGCTCGGTGACACATGGGCCACAAGGCTCCCGGTATTATATGGGCCTGTCGCCATTCCGGCCGGCCGCCCCAATGATCCCGACCCGCCGGCGGGGACATGGCGGCTGGTGCTCATTCCTACTCCATGAAACGTCTGTTCCTGCGCCTGGTCGGTGTCTTGCTGGTCTTCGCCATGGCCGCCGCCGGCGGCTTTGCCTGGTGGGCCAACCAGCCCCTGGGCCTGTCCGCATCCCCAGTCGAAATCATCGTCAAGCCCAATTCCGGCGTGGCCAGCGTCGGCCGCCAGATCCAGCGCGGCGGCGTAGCCATGGACCCGCGCCTGTTCCAGCTGCTGGCGCGCATCACGGGTCACGGCGCCGACCTCAAGGCCGGCGGCTACCAGTTCGAAACCGGCGTGACGCCGCTGGACGTGATCGAAAAGCTGGCGAAGGGCGAGGTCACGCACTACGTGGTCACCGTGATCGAGGGCTGGGAATTCCGCAAGATGCGCGCCGCCGTGGACGCCAGCGCCGCGCTCAAGCACGACACCCAGAACATGACCGATGCCGAACTGATGAAGGCCATCGGCGCGCCGGAGCCGTCGCCCGAAGGCATGTTCTTTCCGGACACCTACCTGTTCGCGCGCGGCAGCAGCGATATCGAGCTGTACCGCCACGCCTACCGCGCCATGCAGAAGCGGCTGAACGACGCCTGGAACGCGCGCTCGCCCGACCTGCCGTACAAGACGCCGTACGAGGCGCTGGTCATGGCGTCGATCGTCGAGAAAGAAACGGGCCAGGCGTCCGAGCGGCCGATGATTGCCGCCGTGTTCGTGAACCGGCTGCGCAAGAACATGATGCTGCAGACGGACCCGACCGTGATCTACGGCATCGGGCCGACCTTCGACGGCAACCTGCGCAAGAAGGATTTGCTGACCGACACCCCGTACAATACGTACACCCGGACCGGCCTGCCGCCGACCCCGATCGCGTTGCCAGGTCTGGCCTCGCTGGCCGCGGCCACCACGCCGGCGCCCACCGATGCGCTGTACTTCGTGGCCCGTGGCGACGGCAGCAGCCATTTTTCCAGCTCACTCCCCGAACACAATCGCGCGGTCGACAAGTACCAGCGCGGAAAGCCCTGATTTCATGCGCGGCAGATTCATTACTTTCGAAGGCATCGACGGCGCTGGCAAGAGCACCCATATCGAATGGGTGGCCGAGCGCCTGCGCGCACGCGCAACCGTGGTAACCACCCGCGAGCCCGGGGGCACGCCGCTGGGCGAAGACCTGCGCGGCTTGCTGCTGCACCGCAAGATGGACCTGGAGACCGAGGCGCTGCTGATGTTCGCAGCCCGTCGCGAGCATATCGCCGAAGTCATCGAGCCGGCGCTGTCGCGCGGCGACTGGGTCATCTCCGACCGTTTCACCGATGCGACCTTCGCCTACCAGGGCGGCGGCCGTGGCCTGCCGCGCGCGCGGCTGGAGGCGCTGGAGCAGTGGGTGCAGGGCGGCTTGCAGCCAGACCTGACACTGTTGTTCGATGTGCCGCTGGAAACCGCGGCCCAACGCCTGGCGAACGCCCGCGAGCCGGACAAGTTCGAGGCCGAATCGCGCGCGTTCTTCGAGCGGACCCGCGCCGAATACCTGCGCCGCGCCGCCGAGGCCCCGCAGCGTTTTCGCGTGATCGACGCCACGCGGTCGATCGAAGAGATTCGCGTGACGCTTGAGGAAATCCTCTCAAGCCTTTGATTCATTGTGTATATATGGTGGCGATGATGAGGCCGGGCGCCGCTCGGACAATACATGAAGCCATCGCGCTAACTGACTGATCCGGCATGCTTTATCCCTGGCAACGAGAAGACTGGCAACGGCTGGCCGCGCTGCGCGACCGGCTGCCGCACGCGCTGCTGCTGAATGGCCAGCAAGGCATTGGCAAGCGCGACCTGGCGCTGCATTTCGCCCAGGGCCTGCTGTGTGAAGCCGCGCTGCCCGACGGCCAGCCGTGCAATACCTGCAAGGCCTGCCACTGGTTCAGCCAGGGCAACCATCCCGACTTCACCGTGGTGCGGCCCGAGGCGCTGGAAGCCGGCGCGGGCGAGGCCGACGGCGATGCCGAAGGCGGCAGCAGCAAGAAGAAGGCGCCGAGCAAGATCATCCGCATGGAGCAGGTGCGGGCGCTGATCGAAGCCGTGGGCGTGGGTACCCATCGCGCCGGGCTGCGCGTGGTGGTGGTGTATCCGCTCGATGCGTTGCAGACCGAGGGCGCCAATGCGCTGCTCAAGACTCTGGAAGAGCCGCCACCGTCGACCGTGTTCCTGCTGGTGACCGACCGCCTGGACCGCGTGCTGCCCACCATCCTGTCGCGCTGCCGCCAGTTCGCGGTGACGCGCCCCACGGGGGCCGCCGCGCTGGACTGGCTGCGCAGCCAGGGCGTGGCCGACGTCGAGGCGCAACTGGCCCTGTCGGGCGGCGCGCCGCTGACCGCGCTGCACGCCGCCGAGGCCGAGGAGCAGCCGCTGCAGCGCTGGCTGGTAGGCCAGCTTGGCGGTGGCGCGGCGTTCGATGCGCTGGCGGCGGCCGAGCAGTTGCAGAAGCTGCCGGTGCCGGCCGTGCTGGGCGTGCTGCAGCGCTGGACCTACGACCTGCTGGCGATATGTGTGGGCACGGGCGCCGTGCGCTATTTCCCGAAGGAGCAGGCCGCGCTGGGACGTTGCGCTGCCGCCACCGACGCCCATCGGCTGCAGGGGTTTGCCGCGCGGCTGGTCAACCACCGCCGCAGCGAGAACCACCCGCTGGCCGCCCGGCTGGTGATGGAATCCGTTTTTCTCGATTACCGGCAGCTGTTTCGCTGAGGTTCCGCGGACGTTCCGCTGAAAGCCACAGCCGGCCGCAAAAACATAGGCATCGATGGGCACACGTGGTAAAAGTCGAGCCACGCTGTTCCCATATTCAATAGCCCGCACAAAGCGGGCAAAACCCAGGGGTCGAACATGAATGCACCAGTCACGATGCCGCCGCGTCCAGCGACGGCCGCGCCCGGACAACCTGCCGCACCCGCGTCCGCCACAGGCGGCGCGCCGCAGCGTCCGAACGTGTTGTCGCTGTCGATCAAGGATCAGGCCGGGCTCTATAGCGCCTACATGCCTTTCCTGTCGCGCGGCGGTATTTTCGTGCCGTCGAACCGGCCGTTCCGGCTGGGCGAACAGGTCTTCCTGGTGCTTTCATTGCTCGATCGGCCGCAGAAGTACCAGGTGCAGGGCACCGTGGCATGGATCACCCCGGCCGGCACGCCGCTGAAGACGCCCGGCGTGGGCGTGCATCTGCCGGACGACGACAATGGCCGCTCGCTGAAGCGCGCGGTCGAGGAGCTGCTGGGCAAGGCCATCGAATCGGGGCGGCCCACGCAGACCATCTAACCTCACGAAAAACGCGAAGCAAGCTTCGCAAGTTATTGGTTTTATGAGCAATATTGGCTTCACGGTGCGTCTGGCGACGCGCGACGACCTGCCCGGCATCGTCGAGATCTATAACAGTACGGTGGCGTCGCGCATGGTGACGGCCGATACGGAACCGGTGTCGGTGGCATCGCGCGAAGCGTGGTTCGAGGCGCACCGGCCCGAGCGCCGCCCGCTGTGGGTGTGCGATTCGGCCGATGGCCGCATGGCCGGCTGGGTGAGTTTTTCGGATTTCTACGGCCGCCCGGCCTACGGTGCCACGGCCGAAGTCTCGATCTATCTGCACGAGGGCTTCCGTGGCCAGGGGCTGGGCCGGTTCCTGCTTGAAGAGGCAATTGCCCATGCGCCCAAGGTCGGCGTGAACACGTTGCTGGGCTTTATCTTTGGCCACAATGCGCCGAGCCTGGCGCTGTTCGAGCGCCATGGCTTCTCGCGCTGGGGTGACCTGCCGCGTGTGGCCGTGCTGGATGGCATCGAGCGCGACCTGGTCATCCTGGGCCGCCGCCTCGACTGAGCGCGAGGTAAAAAACACACCATGTTTGTCGACTCCCATTGCCATATCGATTTTCCGGAACTGGCGCAGCGCCTGCCCCAGTTGCTGGAAAACATGAAGAACAACCAGGTCACCCATGCGCTGTGCATCTCGGTGACGCTGGAAGATTTTCCGCGCGTGCTGGCGCTGGCCGAGCAGCACCCGAACCTCTACGCGTCGGTGGGCGTGCATCCCGACTACGAGGAAGACGCCGAGGAACCGACGCTGGAACGCCTGGTGACGCTGTCCGCGCACCCGCGCGTGGTCGGCACCGGCGAGACCGGGCTGGACTACTACCGCCTGAACGGCCGCAGCGTGGCCGACATGGAATGGCAGCGCGAGCGTTTTCGCACCCATATCCGTGCCGCGCGCCAGACCGGCAAGCCGCTGATCATCCATACGCGGTCGTCGGCGGACGACACGATCCGCCTGATGCGCGAGGAAAACGCGCGCGAGGCCGGCGGCGTGATGCATTGCTTCACCGAAACCTGGGACATCGCCAGGCAGGCGCTGGACGAGGGCTTTTATATCTCGTTCTCGGGCATCGTCACGTTCAAGAGCGCCGCCGACCTGCAGGAAACCGCGAAGAAGGTGCCGCTGGATCGCATGCTGATCGAAACCGATTCGCCGTACCTGGCGCCGGTGCCGTATCGCGGCAAGACCAACGAACCGGCCTGGGTGCGCCATGTGGGCGAGTTCATCGCCCAGCTACGCGGGGTGCCAGTGGAAGCGGTTGCGGAACAGACGACCGAAAACTTCTTCCGGCTTTTCAAGCACATAGACAGGAATGCTCATGCTTGATATGAAGATTCGGCGGCTCGCCTCGGCAATGTCGCTGGTAGGCATGGTGGCCATGACCGGCTGCGCACTGGTGCAGGCCGCGCCGGCCGACGACATGCGCAAGGCCGTGGAATTCGACGACGGCAATACCGTGACGAAGCTGCTGTCCCGTGGCGTGGACCCGAACCTCGTGGACAACCGCGGCAATCCGATGCTGGTGGTGGCGCTGCGTGAGAAGTCGACCAAGGCGGCCACGGCGCTGATCAAGGCCAAGAACATCGACTTCGACAAGACCAATTCGGCCGGCGAGAACGCGCTGATGATGGCGGCGCTGAACGGCCAGCTCGACATGATCAAGCTGATGGTCGACGGCGAGGAAGCCGAGGTCAACAAGAAGGGCTGGGCGCCGCTGCACTATGCCGCGACCAATGGCCACAACGACGTGGTCAAGTACCTGGTGGATCACGCCGCCTATATCGACGCCGAGAGCCCGAACGGCACCACGCCGCTGATGATGGCCGCGCGGGGCGGGCATATCGATACGGTCAAGCTGCTGCTGGACGAAGGTGCGGACATGCGCCTGAAGAACCAGCAGGGCATGACGGTGATCGACTTCGCGGAGCAGTACAACCAGAAGGAAATCGCCACCGGCCTGAAGTCGCGCTGGCAAAAACTCTACGGCACCGTGCCGGCCGCCGCGCCGCAGCCCAAGCCGTACGTGCCGCCCAACGGGCAGCCGCAGCCCAAGCCGTACTAAGCGGCGACTGGCAGCACGGGAAACCTCAAGGAAACTCGCGTTCGGAGATCGTTACCGAGCGCGAGGTGCCGCCCGGCACCGCGTAGAGCTTGAAGACATTGCGGTTGGCGCTGGTGCCGGCCAGTTCCCGGACTTCGCTCAGGTCGAAGCGCTCGGAGCGGAAGATCTCGCCGGAGTCCAGGCTCTGGTAGCGCAGGTCGTAGGCGCCGGGCGAAATATTCTCCATCGTGAACGCCGACCCGCTGCGCACGAAGCTCGTGCGCACGGGCAGCGGGGCGTTGCCATCCACGGCCACCAGCTTCAGCAGCACGTCCGAGGCGCTGCCCGAATTGTCGACCGTCAGCGTCGACAGTCCATTCCCATTCAAGACCGGATAGCCGGGCAGGTAGCCCGAATGATCGGGCCATGGCGTGCCGCGCGGCGTCATGGATGGCCGCGCGTACTTGCGGTCGGTGCTGGCGGTGCTCGGCGCCAGCGACCGGGCCAGCGTCTGGGCGGTGCCTGTCGGGGTACTTGCCGGGGCGGTGGCTGCGGCCGGCCGGCTGCCGTCGCTGGCGGATGCCTCGCTGGTGGCCGACCAGTCGCCCAGCATGATCACGATGATGGCGCCAATCGCCGCGTAAAGGGCGAACGATCCGTACCGGGGCAGCGGAGTGGCCGGGCCGTCGGCGGCGCGGTTGCGGGTGGCGCGATCGGCGCGGGTCCGGCGCGGCTTGCGTGGGCGGGCGGGCGGCCCATCGACGTCGTCGGTATCGGTGGCCGGCGGTTCCGCCGCCTGGCGCGCGGCGGCGGCCTGGCGGGCGGCCTGCTGGCGTTGCGCGGCCTGGCGCTGCGCCTGGGCGGCCGCGGTGGCCGAGCGCTGCGCGTAAGCCTGGCGCTGCTTCTTGTCGGCTTCGCGCTTTTCCTCGGCGACGATCCACTGGTCGTGCTCTGCACGCCGCTCGGGATCGCGCAGCACGTCGTAGGCGGCATTCAGCAGCCGCATGACGCGGTTGGCTTCCTCGCTGTCGGCGTGCCGGTCGGGATGGTATTTCTGGCTCAAGGACTTGTACGCGGCCCGAATCACTTCGGCCGGCGCGTCGCGTGAAACCTTGAGGTTGTCGTAGTGGGTGTGCATCAAGCGGAAAGACGCATTGGCGGTGGTCGACAACAGATAACGGCAATCCGCCGCCATTTTCAAGTCAAAGCGGCAACTGACTGGGCTGCGCACCCAAGTTTCATGCAAATGGGGGATCTTTGTCTGCGGGGTGGCGAACAAAGCGCCGGGCGGCACAGGACGTGCCGCCAGCAGGGAGGTGCCAGGAGGGAGGCGCCAGGGCCGACCTGGCGCAAGCTTACAACGCCGTTGCCAGTCGCGCGAGGCCCGCGCGGATGCCATCCACGCCGATGCCGCCATAGCCGAACAGGATGCCGGGCCGCACCGGATGCGCGCCATACATCGCCGTCATGCCCGTCACACCCACGCCGGCCTGCGCGGCGCGTGCCACGACCTGGGCTTCATCCACGCCATCGGCCAGCGCTGCCGCCATATGCAGGCCGGCCGCCGACGGCAGCGGCGTCAGCCACGGCGACAGGTTGCGGTGCAGGCCGGCCAGCAGCGCCGCGCGCCGTGCCGCGTACTCCTTGTGCACCCGGCGCAGGTGCTTGCCGAAGTAGCCGTCGAGCATGAACTTGGCCAGCGCGGTCTGCGTCATTGTGCAGCTATGCCAGTCCACCACCTGCTTGGCCTTGCACAGCGCGCCGGCCAGCGGGCGGGGCGGAATCACGTAGCCGACGCGCAGCTCCGGGAAGATCGTCTTCGAGAACGTGCCCACGTAGGCCACCACATCGGCGTTGTCCAGGCCCTTGAGCGATTCCATCGGGCGTCCCTCGAAGCGGAACTCGCCGTCGTAGTCGTCCTCGATCACCAGCGCGCCCTGGCGCTGGGCCCAGTCGAGCAACGCCAGGCGCCGTTCCAGTGCCATCGGCATGCCCAGCGGAAACTGGTGGGCCGGCGTGACGTAGATCAGCCGGGCATTGGCCGGCAGCGCATCGACGACCAGGCCGTCGGCATCCACCGGCACCGAGACCACGCGGGCACCCAGCGCCGCGAAGATCGCGCGGGCGCGGGGGTAGCCGGGGTTCTCCATGGCCACCACGTCGCCCGGGCGCAGCACGGCGCGGGCCAGCAGGTTGATGGCCTGCTGCGCGCCCTGGGTGATGATCACTTCCTGCCAGGAACTCACTACCGCGCGGCTGAACGACAGGTAGCGCGACACCGCCATGCGCAGGTCCTGCTCGCCGGCGGGGTCGTGGTACACGCCACGGCCGCGCGCCTGCACGCGCAACGCGTGGTTGACGCAGCGGCGCCACTGGTCGAACGGGAACAACTGCTTGTCGATGGCGCCGCCGGCAAAGTCGAACTCCAAGGCGGGCGCGGCATGGGGGTTGGGCAGCGCATCGGGCAGCAGGTCCCAGACCGGGTTGGCCACCGGCTGCGCCGGCATGAGCGGCGGCGCGGGGGATAGCCGCGTCATCTCGTCGGCCACGAAGGTGCCGTCGCCGGTACGGGTGCGCAGGTAGCCCTCGGCAATCAGGCGCTCGAACACATCGAGCGTGGTCTTGCGCGAGACACCGAGCTGGGAGGCCAGTTCGCGCGTGGAGGGCAGCCGCTCGCCCGGCGCCAGCCGGCCCTCGACCACGCCGGCGCGTAGCTGGCGGTAGATCTGGCCGGCCAGGCCGTTGCGGCCTTCAAGGGTCAAGTGCACGTTCATGGATGGGGGCGTCTTCCGGGCAGGTGCGCGCGTGAGGGCAGGGATCGGATTCCGGGGGTACCGGTGCTTTCGGGTGGTTCCCGCAATCGCCGGCGATGCGCTGAATTCTAGTAACCGGCCCGGCGGCTGACAGTTGTACCTAAGGATGATTGCCGCGATTTTATTTAAGTTGTATCTGAAATGCAATTTTTAGGTGGTCACCAGAAATTCCGGAAAAGTGGCTATGTGCCGCACGCCGGCTTCCGCCTTAATCTCCGCACCAAACGCACGTTCGGTCACTCGCTGGCTGCTGCGTCCAAATGTCGTTCCGCCCCCGATGCCTGTCTCGCTCGCGAGCCTGCCATGAACACCGTTGCCATCCTGCTGTCAGCCTTCCTGCTCTCCGTCTTCGCCCTTGGGGCGTTCATCTGGTGCATGCAGAAGGGCCTTTTCGATACGTCTCCAGCCGCCGCGCGGGTGATCTTCAGTGAAGCCGAAACCGGCCACCCCGAAGACCCGGCCGCCGCGCAGGCGGGCCTGGCCGATCCGTCGCGCGAGGCCGCCGACCGGTCTTCGGCGCCCGTGGTCTTCCTGTTCCTGTGCTGCGCCATGGTGTGGCTGGTGGTGGCCTCGGCCGCCGGGCTGACCGCGTCGGTCAAGCTCCACGAGCCCGACCTGTTCGCGTCGGTGCCGTGGCTGACGTTCGGCCGCATCCGCACCATCCACCTGAACGCCGTGGCCTATGGCTGGGCGCCGATGGCAGGGCTGGGCATCGCCATCTTCATGCTGCCCCGGCTGCTCAAGACCGAACTGGTGGGCGCGCGCTGGGCGGTGCTGGGCGCGGCGCTGTGGAACGCCGGGCTGATCGCGGGCATCGGCAGCATCGGCGCCGGCATTTCCGATGGGCTGGAGTGGCTGGAAATTCCGTGGCAGGTGGACATCCTGTTCGTGATCGGCGGCGCGTTCGTCGGCTTTCCGCTGGTGCTGACGCTGGTGAACCGCAAGGTCGACCACCTCTACGTGTCGGTCTGGTACATGGGCTGCGCGCTGTTCTGGTTCCCGGTGCTGTTCCTGGTGGCCAACTTCCCCGGTCTGCATTTCGGCGTGGAGCAGGCCACCATGAACTGGTGGTTCGGCCATAACGTGCTGGGGCTGTTCTATACGCCGCTGGCGCTGGCGTCGATCTACTACTTCCTGCCCAAGGTCATTGGCCAGCCGGTGCGGTCGTACGGGTTGTCGCTGCTGGGCTTCTGGGCGCTGGCGTTCTTCTACGGCCAGGTGGGCGGGCACCACCTGGTGGGCGGGCCGGTGCCGGGCTGGCTGATCACGCTGTCGGTAGTGCAGAGCATGATGATGCTGATTCCGGTGATCGCATTCTCGATCAACCAGCACCAGACGCTGCGCGGCAACTTCCGCCGGCTGATCGATTCGCCGACGCTGCGCTTTGTCACCTTCGGCGGCATGATGTACACGCTGAGTTCGATCCAGGGGTCGTTCGAGGCGCTGCGCGTGGTCAACCGCGTGGCGCACTTCACGCACTACACCGTGGCGCATGCCCACCTGGGGCTCTACGCGTTCGTCAGCTTCGCGTTCTTTGGCGCCATCTACTTCATCGTGCCGCGCATCACGGGCCGCGAATGGCCGTACCGCTGGCTGATCTACCTGCATTTCTGGCTGGCCGTGGGCGGCATCGGCGTCTACTTCGTGAGCCTGACCATCGGCGGCTGGCTGCAGGGCCTGGCCATGCTGGACGCTGCACGCCCGTTCATGGATTCAGTGCTGCTGACCGTGCCTTACCTGAAGGCGCGCTCGCTGGGCGGCCTGATGATGCTGACCAGCCATCTGTGCTTCGCAGCCAATTTCGTCTGCGTGATCGTGGGCCTGGGGCCCAATCGCGACCGCCCGGCCATGTTCCACCAGGGCCGCAAGCCTGCACAGGGAGTTTGAACCGTGAACAACGAAAGCGTCCTGTTGGCGGGCGGCATGACCATGCTGGCGCTGGCGACCAGCGCGCTGGTGGTGGTGCCGTACCTGCAACTGCACGATGTCAAGCCGACCGAGGGCGTGAAGCCCTATACGGCGGCGCAACTGCGCGGCCGCGAGGTGTATATCGCCAATGGCTGCATCTACTGCCATTCGCAGCAGCCGCGCGACAGCAGCTTTGCCCCCGACGCCAAGCGCGGCTGGGGCCGCGCGGCAGTGGCTGGCGACTACTACTACGACAAGCCGCACCTGCTGGGCACCATGCGCACCGGCCCCGACCTGATGAACATCGGCGTGCGCCAGCCCAGCGCGGACTGGCACCTGGGCCACCTGTACCAGCCGCGTGCCTACGTGAGCGGCAGCATCATGCCCAGCTACCCGTACCTGTTCGACGTCAAGGACGCGCCCGAGCCCGGCGAGAAGGCCGTGCCGCTGCCGCCCGGCTATGCGCCGATTGGCAAGGTAGTGGTGCCCACGGGCGCTGCGCTGGACCTGGTGGCCTATCTGCAATCGCTGAACCGTACCGGGGCCGTGCTGCCCGCGCCGGACGGCGTGGCCCAGCGCTAGGCGGGCGGAGACCGACATGAGCGATAACAACGATCCGCGCGGCAACAAGACGCCCGAGGTACCGGAGGCTGGCGACGCGCGCCAGGCCACCGCGGCCCGCGCCCGCGAGTACGAGGACCCGCACGAAAACCGCATACCGATTCCGCGCTACGTGCTGGTCATGATCGCGGTGCTGGTGGCTTGGGGCGCGTGGTACATCGCCACGGCCCCCATCGACCAGCCTTCCGCGTTGGGCGACCGCCGCACCGTGGCTGACCTGCAAGGCCAGCCGAAGGGCGCCGGCGGCGCCGTGGATGGCGCCGCCGTGTACCAGAGCCGCTGCGTGGCGTGCCATCAGGCAACGGGCCAGGGTTTGCCGGGCGTGTTCCCGCCGCTGGCCGGATCGGAATGGGTGGCGGGCCCCGACACCAAGGTCGCCAGGATCGTGCTGCGCGGCGTGTCCGGCAAGCTGACCGTCAAGGGCACCGCCTATAACGGCGCCATGCCGGCCTTTGCCGATCAGCTCAACGACGCGGAAATCGCCGCCGTGCTGACCCATGTGCGCAGCCAGTGGGGCAACACCGCGCCGCCGGTCAAGCCCGAGACCGTGGCGGCAGCCCGCGCCGACACGGCCGCCATGACGGGGCCATTCGATGGCGACGCCGCACTCGGCACGCCGGGTAGCTGATCTCGGACCCTGGATCGCACTGGTCGCCGCGCTGCTGGTGGGCGCGGCGGCTATCCACGCGCTGACCTACGGGCTGTCCGCCTGGACACTCGACCAGCGGCGCGAAGTCCGTATCGCCCGCCAATCGCTGCACCTGCCGGCCATCGACGTGCACAGCCAGGACGGCCAG
Organism: Cupriavidus pauculus; assembly: GCF_022179805.1. Taxonomy (GTDB): domain Bacteria; phylum Pseudomonadota; class Gammaproteobacteria; order Burkholderiales; family Burkholderiaceae; genus Cupriavidus; species Cupriavidus pauculus_E. The sequence goes on from NZ_BPUO01000020.1 coordinate 71,442, forward strand.
CGGGTGCGGCTCTTCGGTGGGCAGGGCGGGCAAGCCGGGCAGGGCAACCAGCCCGCCGTCTACATCGTCGATTTCATCTACACGCGGTGCCCCACGGTCTGCCGCGCGCTGGGCGCCGAGTTCGACCAGTTGTCGCGCCAGATCGATGCCGACGGCATGGCCGGCCGCATCGGGCTGGTGTCGCTGTCATTCGACCCACGCGATACCGCTAGCGACCTGCGCGGCTATGCCACCACGTTCCACGCCCGCGCGCCGGGCTGGCTGGTGGCGTCGGCCGAATCTCCCGTCGACATGAACCGCCTGCTGGCCGACGCCGACGTGATCGCGCTGCCCGACGGGCTGGGCGGGTTCGAACACAACGGCGGGCTCCATATCGTCGATGCGCAGGGGCGGGTGCTAGCAGTGCGTGCACTGGAAGATTTTCGCGACGCCTACGCGCTGGCACTGGCCCACGCACGCGGGAGCCAGCCATGACCGGCGGGCGCTTTCAACGCGTGGCGCGACTGGCCTGCCTGTTGTGCCTGTTGCCGGCATTGCCGCCGCTGCGCAGCTTTTTCGAAGCCTCGATGGCCATGTTGATGCTGGGTCTTCTGCCGTGCCTGTTCGCGGCGGGCTGCCTGCTGCCTGCCTGGTTCCCGGCGCGGCGCCGTGCGCGTGTGCTGGTGCGGCTGCGTCCCTATGCGCTGGCGCTGCTGGTGGCGGCATCGCTGGCCTACGGCGTCTGGATGCTGCCGATCGCCATCGACCTGTCCCGCATGTCCTGGCAGCTCGGCTTGATGCGCGACGTGTCGGCCGGCCTGGCGGGACTGGCCGCCGTGGCGGCCGTGCGCGTGGCGCCGTGGCCGCTGGTGTTGTTTTTTGGCGGCAACATGGTCTGGATGGGCCTGACTTTTGGCATGCTGTTCGTCGATGCGCAAACGCGACTTTGCGCCAATTACCTGCTGGGGGATCAGCGCCTGGCCGGCGCCGGGCTGATGGCCTGGTCGCTGGGGCTGGGCACGTGGCTGCTGGTCTGGGCGGCCCGGCGGGCGGAGGCGATTCCCACCGCTTCCAGAAAAACAAAAAAGAGGATCGGACTAAAGAATGTCGGCGGCCTGCCGATAAACGCGGCCAACGACGGGCATCGAAGTATCGATCCTGACAAGCATAAAAAAGGGGCCTGAACAGAGCCCCGTTTGACCGGTCACGCGCGGCACGGGCTGTGCGGGCCATTTGATAGGGGCGAGTGTGCTGAGAAGAATCAAGGCGGAACAGCTGCAGATTGGCATGTTCGTGGCAAGGCTGGGCGGGCCGTGGATCAACCACCCGTTCTGGCGGTCGCGCTTCCTGGTCACCAGCGACGAGCAGGTGGAACAGATCCAGGGCGCCAGCGTGCAGGACGTCTGGATCGACATCCTCAAGGGCAAGAACCTGCCAACGCCGGCCGCGCCCGAGGCGCTGGAGGCCGAGGCCGCCGACACGCCGGAGTCGAGCTTCGAGGACGAACTCGAACGCGCGCGCGAGCTGATCAAGACCGGCCGCGTGCTGATCGGCAACCTGTTCAACGACGTGCGCATGGGCCGCGCGCTGGAAACCAACGGCGCGCTGCTGCTGGTGGATTCGGCGTCCACGTCGCTGTCACGCCATTCGCAGGCGCTGCTGGCCATGGCGCGGCTCAAGGTCAAGGACGACTACACCTACCTGCATTCCTTCTCGGTCTGCGCGCTGATGATCGCGGTGGGCCGCAACCTGAAGCTGCCCGACGGCGAGGTGCGCGAGCTGGGGCTGGCGGGGCTGGTGCACGACATCGGCAAGCTGACGCTGCCCGAGTCGATGCTGATGAAGAGTGGCGATCTGTCTCCGGCGGAAGAGGAGCAGATGCGGCGCCACCCGTCGGCCGGCTACCGCATCCTGAACGAGGCGCGGCTTTACACCAACATCCCGCTCGACGTCTGCGTGCACCACCATGAGCGCGTGGACGGACGCGGCTATCCGTTCGGGCTGCTGGAGCACGAGATCAGCGTGCACGCCAAGATTGCCGCCATCTGCGACACCTACGATTCGCTGACCTCGCCGCGCCCGAACCACCAGGCGTGGTCGCCGGCGCGCGCCATGGAATACATCGCGGTGCGCGTCGACACGCTGTTCGACCGCCGCGTGTTCAAGGCGTTTACGCGCACCATCGGCATCTACCCGCTGGGCACCGTGCTGCGGCTGCGCTCGGGCCGGCTGGCCGTGGTGTGCGGGCAGAACGACGGCGAACCGCTGCAGCCACGCGTGATGGTGTTCTACTCGGTGCCCGATTCCCGGGCGCTGCCGCCCGAGGTGCTGGACCTGCGGCAGGGCGAGGACAGCGTGATCGCGTTCGAAGATGCCCGCCAGTGGGGCTTCAGCGACGAGCAGCTCATGGCGATGTACGCGCCCCACGCGCAATAGCCGCAAGCCCGGGGAATCGTCTGAATTTGTCGTTGGCGGCAATGGTTTGGTGGCGGCGGGGCGCATGGCTAGTAGACTTGTGGTCTGTCCGTCCCCGCACCATTGCATTACCTTCATGACATTTGACGCCCTGCTGGACCTGTTCCAGCAACGTATTCCCGCCCATCCCTGGGCCCAGATCTCGCTGTATGTACTGGCGCTGGTGGTGATCGCCGTGCTGGCCCAGTGGCTGGTGGCCCGCGTGGTGGGCCGGGTGGTCTATCGCGTGCTGAGCCTTTCGGGCAACCGCGAATGGGCCGCCGCGCTGATGCGCCATCGCACCTACCGCCGGCTCGGCTATGCGGTCTTCCTGGCCGTGATCGCGGTCGGTATCAGCCAGGTGCCCGACCTGGGCAAATTCTCGATCCTGATCGAACGGCTGGCGCATGCCGGCACCTGGGTCAGCGTCTTCCTGATGCTGTCCGGCGTGCTGGCGGCCTGGCAAAGCGTGTTCGCCAACAGCCGGCGCGCGCAGACGCGGTCGATCAAGGGCTATGTGCAGATCGCACAACTGGCGCTGTGGCTGGTCTGCGGCGTGCTGGTGCTGTCGATCCTGATCGACCGCTCGCCGCTATGGATGCTGTCAGGTATCGGCGCGTTGTCGGCGGTGCTGCTGCTGGTGTTCAAGGACACGCTGCTGTCGCTGGTGGCCAGCACGCAGCTCACGTCGAACGACATGCTGCGCATCGGCGACTGGATCGAGATGCCGCAGTCCAACGCCGACGGCTTCGTGATGGACATCGCGCTGCATACGGTCAAGGTCAAGAACTGGGACAACACCGTGACCACGGTGCCCACGTACAAGCTGTTTTCCGAGAGCTACCGCAACTACCGGCATATGTTCGAGTCGGGCGCGCGCCGTATCAAGCGCACGCTGCGCATCGACGCGTCGACGGTGCGGTTTCTCGATGACGAAGAGGTGAGGGCGCTGATGCGCTTCCGGCTGCTGCACGACTACCTGGAGGTCAAGCAACAGGAAGTGGAGCAGACCAACCGCGTGCTGCTGGGCGAGAACACCGACCCCGTGAACCGCCGCCGGCTGACCAACCTGGGCACATTCCGCGCCTACGGCATCGCGTTCCTGCGCGCGCATCCCGATATCCACCAGGACCTGCTGCTGAACCTGCGCATGATGGAGCCCGACTCGCAGGGCATTCCGATCGAGGTCTACTGCTTCAGCAACCGTACTGGCTGGACGGACTACGAGCGCATCCAGGGCGACATCTTCGACCACCTGTTTGCGATCCTGCCGGAGTTGGGTCTCAGGCTGTACCAGGCGCCATCGGGCGCGGATCTGGCGGGGGTGCGGGAGAATTCGATGCGCGGCGCACAGGCGGCGCTGGCTGCGGCGGCGATGGATTCGGGGGCGCGGGAACCGACGCAGGTGCAGACGGATCGGGCGGATCGGATTGCTTGAGGCTTTCCCGCTTCGCTTGTTTTGATTTTCTCCCCTCTCCCGCAAGGCGGGAGAGGGGCAGGGGGTGAGGGCACGGCAGTTCAAATTGCCGGTATCGCGTCTTGAGGCGCTGGCCCTCACCCCCAACCCCTCTCCCACGACGTGGGAGAGGGGAGCAAACAATCAGTTGGCAAGCAACGATTTACGCCTTGCGCGGCTTCACCTTCCCAGCCGATTCCTTTGCGCGGGCACGCGCCGTATCCACATCCGCCGCATACGCCAGTGCCACACCCATGCGGCGCTTGGTGAACGACTCGGGCTTGCCGAACAGGCGCAGCTCGGTTTGCGGCACGCGCAGCGCTTCGTCCACGCCGTCGAACACGATGCCTTCGGCGTCCACACCACCGTAGATCACGGCGCTGGCGCCGGGGGCGCGCAGGCTGGTGTCCACCGGCAGGCCCAGGATGGCGCGGGCGTGCAGTTCGAATTCGTTCTGCCACTGCGTGATCATCGTCACCATGCCGGTGTCGTGCGGACGCGGGCTGACTTCGCTGAACCAGACCTGCTCGCCCTTGACGAACAGTTCCACGCCAAACAGGCCCTGGCCGCCCAGGTCGGCCGTGACGGCGCGGGCGATGTGCTGGGCGGTTTCCAGCGCCTTCGGGTGCATCGGATGCGGCTGCCAGCTTTCCACGTAGTCACCAGCCACCTGCACGTGGCCAATCGGCTCGCAGAATTGCGTGCCGACCTGGCCATCGGCGCCCATCGCGCGCACGGTCAGCAGCGTGATTTCATAGTCGAAATCGATGAAGCCTTCCACGATGATGCGGCCATGGCTGACCCGGCCGCCAGCCATTGCGTAGTCCCAGGCTGCCTTGACGCCCTCGGGGCCGTCGATCTTGCTCTGGCCCTTGCCCGAGCTGCTCATGACGGGCTTGACCACGCACGGATAGCCGATGCCGCCGTCGATGGCGGCCTGCAGCTCTTCGAGCGAATCGCAGAACTTGTACGGGCTGGTGGGCAGGCCCAGCGTCTCGGCGGCCAGGCGGCGGATGCCTTCGCGGTCCATCGTCAGGCGGGCGGCGCGGGCGGTCGGGATCACGCGGACCACGCCAGCGGCTTCCAGCGCTTCGAGCATCGGCGTGGCGATGGCTTCGATCTCGGGCACCACCAGGTCGGGGCGTTCGGCCTCGATCAGCGCCTTGAGCTGTTCACCGTCGCTCATCGTGATGGTGCGCGCGTGATGGGCCACCTGTTGGCCGGGCGCATTCTCGTAGCGGTCCACGGCGATGGTTTCCACACCCAGGCGCTGCAGCGCGATCAGCACTTCCTTGCCAAGCTCGCCCGAGCCCAGCAGCATCACTTTGGTGGCGGACGGAGAAAGAGGGGTTCCAAGGGTGGTCATGGCGGGGGCTCGCGGCAGGAAGAAAAGACGCGATTGTAGCAAGGAGCCCGGCCAGTTTTGTCGGTTGCTCCCCTCTCCCGCAAGGCGGGAGAGGGGCGGGGGTGAGGGCGCGGCGGTTCAAATTGCGATCGTCGCGTCTTGATGCGCTGGCCCTCACCCCCAGCCCCTCTCCCGGAGGGAGAGGGGAGAACTACAAACAGCGATCAAACGATCAAACGATCAATACGAGATCTTCGCGCTCAGGCTGATGGCACGCGGGTCGGCCGGCTGGATGTAGTTTTCGTACTGGAAGCCCCAGTAGCGCTTGTTGGTCAGGTTGGTCAGCGCCGCGCGCAGCGTCAGTTCCTTGCCGGCCACGCGGGTGTTGTACGTGGCGCCCAGGTTGAACACCGTGTAGCCGCCCAGCGTCAGGTCGCCTGCCGCGCGGGCCTTGGTGGTGCCGGTGTACTTGCCGTCGACGCCAACCTTCAGGCCCGGCACGTAGGGCACGCGGTAGGCCAGGCGGCCGGTCATGATGAAGTTCGGTGCGCCAGCCACGCGGTTGCCGATGTTCTCGGCGCCCTTGCTGTACTCGCTGTCCAGGTACATCGCGCTGCCGCCCACTTCCCACTGCGAACCGAAGCGCGTGGAGCCTGCCACTTCCAGGCCCTGGTAGATCGACTGGCCGTCCTGCACGAACGTCGGCAGGGCGTTGGCGCCGTTCGACTGGCTGAACTCGCTGCGGCGTTCGATGCGGAACAGGGCGGCCGTGGCGTTCCACTGGCCCTGGTCGGTCTTCACGCCCACTTCGTACTGGCGGCTCTTGGCCGGCGTCAGGCCCTGGCCCGCGTTGGCGTACGACGTGCCGACGATGCCGCCGCCGTCGAACGACTCCACGTAGCTGGTGTAGAACGTGGTGGTGGCCCACGGCTTGTACATCAGCGCGGCGGTGGGGGTCAGCAGGCCGTTCTTGGTGTAGCTGGTGTCGCCCACGCCGCCAACGGTGTAGCTGTTCTGCTCGAAGTTCGTCACGCGCAGGCCAGCCAGCACCGACCACTGGTCGTTGAAGTGCATCGTGTCGCTGACGAAGGCGGCCTTCTGCGTGGTGTCGCCGGCGCGGTACTTGGTGAAGCCGGTCTGGCTCCAGTACAGGTTGGTGTACGGCGCGTTGATGTTGCCGTCGGCCAGTTGCGTGTAGACCGAGTTGGTGCTGTAGCGGTCGATCTGCTTCTGCCAGCTCAGGCCAGCCACCAGCTCATGGCGGAACGGGCCGGTGCGGAACTTGCCCTCGACCATCGTCGTCCAGTTGCTGAACTGCTGGCTCTCGGCGCCGTCGTAGCGGAAGTCGGTGTAGTCGCCGGCCGCATTGGACAGGAACAGCGTGGTCTCGTTACGGCTGCGCGACTGCTTGCTGAAGCTGTAGATCGTGCTGACCGTCCAGTCCTGGTTCAGGTTGTAGCGCAGACCGGTCTGGTAGACCTGCAGGTTCGAATAGAAATGCGCGTCGTTGTTGGCCAGCAGGCCGCCACGGCCGTTGATCACGCCGGGGATCTGGCCGTTGGTGGGCAGGCCACCAACGTAGAACGACGGCGTGGCGCCCCAGGTATTGCGGTCCTGGTAGATGCCGTCGAACGTCCAGGTCAGGTCGCGCGTGATGCGTGCATCCAGGCCCAGCGACACCGAATTGCGGTTGATGCCCACGGCGTTGGCCGGCTTGCCTTCTTCGTGCGTCACGTTCAGGCGGTAGCCGAACATGTTGTCGGGGCCGGCACGGCCGCCCAGGTCGACGTGCTCGGTCCAGACGTGCGAGCTGCGATAGCCCAGTTCCACGCTGGCTGTGAACTGGTCTGTCGGCTTCTTGGTGACGTAGTTGATGGTGCCGCCGGGGTTGCCAAAGCCGTACATGAAGCCCGACGCGCCCTTGAGCAGTTCCACCTGTTCAAGCTGGTCGTACGGCAGGGTCAGGCCGTAGCTGATGAACGGCATGCCGTTGATCTTGTACGCGTTGCGCCAGTCCAGTTGCAGGCCGCGCACCGTGGTGTAGGCCGCCCAGGCATTGTTGCCGTTGCTGTTGTCCGAGACCGAGGCGTCGTTGAAGAACACGTCGCCGATCTTGGTCACCTGGCGGTCGGCCAGGTCTTCGCCGCTGACCACGACGGTGGAAAACGGCGTGTCGAGCTGCGACTTGCTGCCCAGCGCGCCGCCCGATGCCTTTTTCTGCAGTTGCGGGCCGATATCCACGTCCTGCTTGGCGCTCACGGTCACCGAGGGCAGCGACTGGTCCGCAGGGGCGGTCTGGGCCAGGACGGTTCCGCACAGCGGAAAACCGGCCAGGACGGCCATGCGGGCAAAGGCGGCGAGGGGACGGACGCGCGAAGGCGCGTGTTGCCGGCGGGATGCCGGCGACTGGCAGGACGTCATGATGCGGATTGGCTCGTAAATAAGAATGTAAACAGTAATGCGAACTACTCGCATTACTGTTCGAAGGGCGAATGATGCGAGCCAGCCCTTATGCCGTCAAGGGCTCAGGCCGCCAATTGGCAGGAAATCCGGGGTTTCTTGTCATATTTCCAACATGTATCCGAATGTCTGCCAACCGGACAAAGTTGGACGCCGGGGTGGGCGCCGAGGTGGGCAGCTAGCGCAGGCCGAGCAGGGTTTCCAGCGTGCGCGCCAGCGTGACCAAGCGCGGTGCGACGCGTTGCTGGGCCGCCGGAAAGGTGCCGGGCCGCGCGCGTACGCCGCTGTTGACCACGAACCATTGCCCGTCCACGGGCTTGCACAGCGGAACGGCGAACGCAAAGACGTCATGCCGCCACTCGGCGCGATTCGAGCAGTAGCCCGCCGTTTCCAGATCCTCCCGGGCCTGGGCCAGTCCCGGGCCGGCCCGGTGCCAGGCATCGGGGTCCGCCAGCCGCAGCCGGTTCAGTATCGGGTCGCGCAGTTCGGCCGGTACGCGAGAGAGCCACGCCTTGCCCATGGCGGTGGTCAGCATCGGCATGGCTGCGCCGATGTCGGGCGGCACCACCAGGTTATCGGTCGATCGCGCGGTTTCCACGTAGATCATCTGCGTACGGTCGCGAACACCCAGCGACACCGCGCCGCCCACTTCATCGGCCAGTGCCTTCATCAGCGGCCGCGCCACCTGGCGAATCTGCATGCTGGCCAGCAGCGGATAGCCGGGCGCCAGCACCGGTGCGCCCAGGCGGTACTTGCCCAGCGCCGCCTCGTGGCGCAGGTAGCCCAGCACGGCCAGCGTGTGGGTCAGCCGCGCCACCGTGGATTTGGACAGCCCGGTGCGCTGTACGAAGTCGCGGTTGCCCAGCAGCGCCTCGCCGGGGCGGTAGGCCAGCAGGATGTCGATGCCGTTGGCCAGCGTGCGCGCGAACTGGCGGTCGCTTGGGTCGATCGTGTCGTCGTGATCGGTCGGTTGGCTCAGGGTCATGCCAGCAAGCCCTCCACGTCCGCCACCAGCTCGATCAGGCGCGGGCCCATCTCGCGTTCGAGCTTGCCCGGGGTCATGCGCGCGGCGGGCACGCCGCAGTTGAAGATCAGCACCTCGCCGTCGATCGGGTGATTCATGGGCACCGCCACCGCATGCACGTCCGACAGCCAGTCGCCCGCCGACCGCGTGAACCCCAGCGTAGCCAGGTCGTCGACGGCGGATGGAATCGCGTGCGCGTGGCGCTGCCATTCGTCCGGCTCCGTGTCGTGCAGGCCGGCCAGCACGGCGGCGCGCACGTCGGCGGGTGCCTGCGCCATCCACGCGCGCCCCATGGCCGACGCCAGCATCGGCAGCGCCGCGCCGATATCGGGCCGGAACGCGATGGCGTCGTGGCCCCGGCTGGTTTCCACGTAGACCATGCGCAGACGGTCGCGCAGGCCCAGCGACACCGAGCCGCCCATGCGGTCGGCCAGTGCCTTCATCAGCGGCCGCGCCACCTGGCGCACGCGCAGGCTCGCCAGCAGCGGATAGCCGAGCGACAGCGCCGTGGAGCCCAGCCGGTAGCGGCGCAGCCGGGTGTCGTAAAGCAGCAGCCCCCGGGCGGCCAGCGTGTAGGTCAGCCGGCTGATGGTGGCCTTGGACAGGCCCGTGCGTTCGGCCAGTTCCTTGTTGCTGAGCACGGTTTCGCCCACGCGAAAGCACTGCAGCAGCGCCAGGCCATGGGCCAGCGTGGTGGCGAAAGCGGGGTCCGGGTGGTGATGGGGAGAACGGGGCGTGGTCATGGGAGACATCCTAACCAGCGCAGTGTGCGCCCCGGCGGTCCAATGTTCAAGATAGCGAAACAACAGTGACGGCATATCGAAGGCCGGGCGTACGCTCGCGCTCAATCCCAGACCCGAACATGGAGCGAGACGATGATCCGAGATGCCGAAGCCTTCCAGCCTTTCCTGCAGTCGCTGCGCCGCTTTGTGCGCGACAAGCTGGTGCCGCGCGAGGCCGAAGTCGCCGAGCGCGACCTGGTGCCCGACGACCTGGTCGAGGCGATGGCGGCCCAGGGCATGTTCGGCTATTCGATCCCCGAAGCCTACGGCGGCGCCGGCATGACCACCGAGGAATTGGTGCTGGCGGCGATGGAACTGTCGCAATGCTCGGTGGCGTTCCGCGCCCGCGTGGGCACCAATACCGGCATCGGCTCCGAGGCGCTGGTGGCCGACGGCACGCCCGAGCAGAAGTCGCGCTACCTGCCGCTGCTGGCCAGCGGCGAGCTGACCGGATCGTTCGCGCTGACCGAGCCCGACGCCGGGTCTGACGCCACCGCGCTCACGACCACGGCCGTGCGCGACGGCGACCACTACATTCTCAACGGCACCAAGTGCTTCATCACCAATGCGCCGATTGCCGGCCTGTTCACGGTGATGGCCCGCACTGATCCGGACAAGCCCGGCGCGGGCGGCATCTCGGCGTTCATCGTGCCGCGTGGCACGCCCGGGCTTACCACGGGCCAGCCGTACCAGAAGATGGGGCAGGCCGGGTCGCCGGTGTCCGAAGTCCATTTCGACAACTGCCGCGTGCCGGCCGCCAACATTATCGGCGGCGAGGAAGGGCAGGGTTTCCGCACCGCGATGAAGGTGCTGAACAAGCAGCGCATCCACCTGGCCGCGCTGTGCACCGGCCCGGCCATCCGCATGCTGGAAGACGCCGTGCGCTTTGTCACCGAGCGCAAGCAGTTTGGCCAGTTGCTGGCCGACTTCCAGCTGGTGCAGGCGCTGATCGCCGACTGCCAGACCGAGATCCACGCGGCCCGTGCGCTGATCCTGGACACCGCGCGCAAGCGTGACGACGGCCAGGACGTGACGATGGAGGCGTCGATCTGCAAGTACTTCGCCTCGGAGATGTGCGGCCGCGTGGCCGACCGCTGCGTGCAGCTGTTCGGCGGCTACGGCTACATCGCCGACTACGGCATCGAGCGGTTCTACCGCGACGTGCGCCTGTTCCGGCTCTACGAAGGCACCAGCCAGATCCACCAGATCAACATCGCGAAGCGGACCTTCGCGCAGGCCGGCGGCCGCTGAACCGCCACCCAAAAAGACAACGACGGAGACAACCCATGTTCAAGCCCATCCTGATCGGCGCCGGCCTGCTGTGCGGCGCGGCCATGCTCCCCGCGCACGCGGCCGAGCCCGATGCCAAGTATCCCAGCAAGGTCATCCGCCTGGTGGTGCCATTCGCCCCGGGCGGGTCCACCGACATCGTGGCGCGGATCATTGCCGAGCCGTTGCGCGAGGAGCTGGGCCAGACCGTGATCGTGGACAACCGTCCCGGCGCGGGCGGCAATATCGGCGGCGACATCGTGGCCAAGGCCGCGCCTGACGGCTACACGCTGCTGATGGCGGCTGCGGGCCAGATCGCGATCAACCCGAGCCTGTACACGAAGATGAGCTACGACCCGGCGCGCGACCTGACCGCCGTGACGATGATCGCGCGCGACTACAACATGATGGCCGTCAACGCATCGCTGCCGGTCAAGAACGTGCGCGAGTTCGTGGCCTATGCCCGCGCCCATCCGGACCGCATCACGTTTGGCTCGCCCGGCAACGGCAGCGTGGCGCAACTGGCTGGCGAACTGATGAACCGCTCGACGGGGCTCAAGATGCAGCACGTGCCGTACAAGGGTAGCGGCCCGGCCGTGGCCGACCTGATCGCCGGCCATATCACGCTGATGATCGACAACATGCCGGCCATCTGGCCGCACGTGCAGTCGGGCAAGCTGCGCGCGCTGGCGGTGACCAGCGAGAAGCGCGCCCCGGGTGCGCCCGACGTGCCCACGGCCGAGGAAGCCGGCTTGAAGGGCTATGTGGTGCCGGCGTGGAAGGGCGTGATGGCGCCCGCCAATACGCCGCGACCCATCGTCGACAAGCTCAACCACGCGCTGGTGCGCGTGCTGGCGCGGCCCGAGATCCGCAAGCGTTTGATCGAACAGGGCGCCGAGCCGGTGGGCAACACGCCCGAGCAGTTTGCCCAGCAGATCAAGACTGACACCGCCTGGTGGGCTGCGCTGGTCAAATCCACGGGCACCACGCTCGACTGACGATGGAGAACGCTGTCATGCAAGCAGGCAACCAGGGGCCGCTGGCCGGCATCCGCATCCTCGACATGGCCACGGTGCTGGCCGCGCCGTTTTCCAGCACGCTGTGCGCCGACATGGGTGCCGAGGTGGTCAAGCTGGAACTGCCCGACGGCAGCGACCCGCTGCGCGGCCTGGCGCCCGTGAAGGGCGACCTGCCGCTGTACTGGAAGGTCACCAACCGGGGCAAGCGCGGCATCTCGCTCGATGTACGCAAGCCCGCCGGGCGCGAGCTGTTCCTGAAGCTGCTGCCGGAGTTCGACGTGCTGGTCGAGAACTTCCGCACCGGCACGCTCGACCGCTGGGGGCTGGACCTGGAGACGCTGCACCGTGCCAATCCCCGACTGTCGGTGCTGCGCCTGACCGGCTTTGGCCAGACCGGCCCCTATGCCCAGCGCGCCGGGTTTGCGCGGATCTTCGAGGCCATGAGCGGCTTCACGAACCTGACCGGCGAACCCGGCGGTGCGCCGCTGCATATGAACTATCCGATGGGCGACATGGTGGCGGGCCTGTTCGGCGCGTTTGCCATTGCCAGCGCCATGGCCGAGCGGCGCCGTCCCGGCAACGAGAACATGCCCGGGCGCGAGATCGACCTGGCCGCCACCGAGGCGCTGTTCCGCATGCTGGAGCCGCTGGCCGTGGAACACGAGCAACTGGGTCAGGTACGCCAGCGCGCGGGCAATCGTGCCACGTACACGGCGCCGTCGAATATGTACGCCACGGCGGACGGGGAGTGGGTGTCGCTGGTGGCGTCGTCGGGAGCGATCTTCCGCCGGCTGTGCCAGGCGATCGGGCGGCCGGCGCTGGCCGACGACGCGCGCTTTGCCACCAATCCGTTACGTGTGCAGCACCTGGAAGCGCTCGATGCAGAGATTGCCTGGTGGTTCGGCGCACATGACTACGCCGACGTGGCGCAGGCGCTGGCGCGGCACGAGATTCCGTTCAGCAAGATCTTCTCGATTGCCGATATCGTCGACGATCCGCACTTCCAGGCGCGCCAGGCCATCGTGCGGCTGCCGGACCCCGACCTCGGTTCGATTCCGGCACCGTGCGTGGTGCCGAGGTTTTCCGGGCATGCGCCGGCCCCGGCGCGCAGCGGGCCGGACGTGGGGGAACATAACGAAGAGGTGTACGGCGCGCTGGGGCTGACCGCCGACGATATCGCCGGGTTGCGCCGCGACGGCGTGGTCTGAGGGCCGGCGCCGGTCAGGCGTCGATCACCCGCCGCGCGAACCGTTCCAGGTAGTCCATTAGCAGGTCCGCGCCGCGCGCGGCCTCGGCCTCGTTGCCGCTGGCAATGGCGCTGGCCATCGCGTGGTGGGCCTGCGCGCCTTCGGCGATCTCGCCCTCGTGCTGGTAGGCGTACCAGAAGCGGCGGCACTGCACGATCAGCGGAATCACGGCTTTCACGGCCGACCGGTTGCGGCAGGCGGCGTGGTTGATATGGTCCAGCGCCTGGTCGGCCGCCATGTACTCGTCCAGGTTGCCGCGCTGGGCCGCCTTGACCATCTTCTGGGCGCTGGCCAGCAGCGCCTTGCGCTGGACGTCGGTGGCGCGGCGCGCGGCGCTGGCGGCGATCAGGCGCTCCAGCACGCGCCGCGTGGCAATCACATCCAGGTGGTCCATCACGTCGATGGTCGACACCATCAGGCCGCGCCGTGGCTGCTGCACGATCAGGCCCATCGACACCATGCGCATCAGCGCCTCGCGCACCGGAGTGCGGCCCAGTTCGGTCATCTCGGCCAGATCGGCCTCCACCACGGGGCTGCCGGGCGCGATCTCCAGCTTGGAGATCATCGTCTCGATGCGGTCGTAAGCAATATCGGCGGCGCGCCGCTTGCCGTTTTCGGGCGCGTGCGCGGCAGTACCCAGGGAGCTGGAAGGATTAGGCATCTCGAGGACGAAAGCGACAGGGCCGCCAGCCGGTGGGCTGGCGGTGGCGGACATTATGCCGCAGCGGGCCGGGCGCTCAGAGCGTGGCGCCGATCTTGCGCAGTTCCGGAATGGCGGGGGCCTTGGCCATCCACAGTTCGTCGAACTTCTTCACCACCGGCTGCGGGTCGTAGCTCGACGCGCTCTTGAACGTGACCGACGACTGCTTGAGCTTTTCCACCAGGCCCGCCTCGGTGGTGACGATGTCGTTGATCTGCGCGGTCAGCGCCTGGTTGACCAGCCCGCGCACGAGGTCGCGGTCCTTGGCGTCCAGGCCCTGCCAGATCCGGCCCGATACCAGCGGTGCGAACGGCATGAAGAGCGCGTTCATCGGCAGCAGCGCCTTCGAGATCTTGTCGTAGCGCTGGTTCCAGGACAGCTCGATGTCGGCTTCCAGCCCGTCCACCTGGCCGTTGGTCATGGCGTCGAACACGGCCGGCGTGGGGATCGGGGTGGGCGCGGCGCCCAGCATCGAATAGAAGTCGCGATAGACCGGCGTCGGGTTGATCCGCAGCTTCATGCCCTTGAGGTCGTCGGGGGTGTTGATGTCCTTGGTGGCAAACACCACGCGCATGCCCGTGATGCCCCAACCCAGCCCGATGGTGCCGGTCTCGCGCGGCAGCGCATCCAGCAGCTTCAGCGCGGCCGGCGTGCGCACCAGCTTGGCCACGCTGGCCGTGGAGCGCACCAGGTACGGCGCGTTGATGGCGGCCACGCTCGACACGCGCGAGCCCAGTTCGGCCGCCTGGATCCAGCCCATGTCCAGCGCGCCCGACTGCAGCTGCTGCATCATCGCCGACTCGTTGCCGAGCTGGCCCGAGTGGAACACGGTCACGCTGAGCCGGCCGTCCGTTTCCTTCTTCAGCGATTCGCCGAACGCCACGGCGGCGCGGTTCCACGAGTGGCCGGCCGGCGTGATCAGGCCCAGCCGGAATTCCTTGGTCGTGGCGGCGCGCGTGGCCGAGGTGATCACCATCGGCGCTGCGGCGGTGGCGATGGCGGTGGTCTTCAGAAAGCGGCGGCGGGTGAAAGTGGACATGGCAGGCTCCTGGATGGTCGATGGACGGTCGATGGGATGGGGTAGTTACTTCAGCAGCCCGATGGACAGGCTGGGAAACAGCGAGAGCAGCACCAGTCCAACGCAACTGATGATGAAGAAGGGCAGGGTGATCATGAACATCTTGCCGGGCTTGGCGCCGGTGACAGCCGACGCCACGAAGAACGACAGCCCCACCGGCGGCGACATCAGCCCGAGCACCAGGTTGATCACGATCACCACGCCAAAGTGGCGCGGGTCGATGTGATAGACCTCGGTGGCCACGGGCAGCAGGATCGGCACGGTCATGATCAGGCCCGGAATGCCGTCGATCACGGTGCCGATGATCAGCAGGATCACGTTGGCCAGCAGCAGGAAGGCCACCGGGCTGTGCGCCACGGTCTGGATCCACGTGGCCACCATCTGCGGGATCTTTCCGTAGATCAGCAGCCACGAGAACACCGCGGCAGCAGCCATCAGGAACAGCACGATGGCCGAGTAGATCGCCGAGCGCAGCAGGATGGCCGGCAGCGTGCGCATGTCGAACTCTTTCGTCACGTAGCGTCCCACCAGCGCGGCGGACAGCGCGCCCACGGCGGCGGCCTCGGTGGGGTTGGCCAGGCCGGCCAGGATCGAGCCGACGATGACGATGGGGATCAGCAGCGTCGGGCTGGCCTGCAGCACGGTGGTGGCGCGCTCGCGCAGCGTGCGGCGGGCGCTGCGCGGATAGTTGTAGAACAGGCCCATGACCGCGATGATCACGAAGAACAGCACGGTCAGCAGCACGCCGGGCAGGATGCCGGCAATCAGCATGTCGCCCACGGCCACCTGGGCCAGCACGCTGTAGACCACGAACATCACCGACGGCGGGATGATCGGCCCGAGCATGCCGCCGTAGACGGTCAACCCCGCCGCGAAGGTCTTGTCGTAGCCTTGTTTTTCCATCTCGGGCACCATGACCTGCGCCATGATGGCCACCTGGGCCGTGGCCGATCCGATGATCGACGACACCAGCATGTTGGCCAGGATGTTGACGTAGGCCAGCCCGCCCTTGACTGAGCCGACGAACGCCATGGACAGGTCGACCAGCCGGCGCGTGATGCCGCCGCTGTTCATGATTTCGCCAATCAGGATGAACAGCGGGATGGCGATCAGGCCGTAGCTATCAACGCCCGCGAACATCTGCGTCGGAAACGACTGCAGCAGCACGGTATCGCCGGTGGCGAAGATGAACGCCAGGCCCGACAGGCACAGGCAGATGCCGATGGGCACGCCGGCCAGCATGACGGCGCAGAAGAATAGTGTGGTAGTCATGACGTGGGCTCAGTTGACCGCTCAGTGGACGCTCAGTTGACCGATTCGGCCGAGCCGACGTGAAATTCGGGATAGGTCCGGCGCGGCGCCAGGTCCAGGTCTTCCAGCAGGTTGGCCAGCGCGTGCAGGCTCAGCGTGCAGGCGAACAGCGGCATGATCAGTTGCAGCACCCACATCGGCCATTCCAGCGTCTGCGTGTGCTCGGTGTAGAGGAAGTTGAACGACTGGGCCGCGTATTCCTTGGCATCGAAGCCGTACCGGACGATGCCCACCGGGTCCATCCACAGCCAGCACATGGCCACCATGGCCAGGCCGAACACCAGCACGCCGCCCGTGGCAATGACCTTTGACGCGCGGGCGAGTCGGGGCGGGAGTTGTTCGGTCAGCAGCCCCACCGCGAAGTCGAGCCGCAGCCGCGTCATGATCGACGCGCCCACGAACGTGAGCCACACCACCGAGTAGATCGAGGCTTCGTCCACCCAGTAGAGCGGCAGGCCCGCGTAGCGCGTCACCACGTTCAGCAGGATCAGCACCACCAGCAGCGTCATCAGCCCGCCAAGCGCCAGGCGCTCCACGGCCAGTACGGCTTCGGATGCGCGCAGCACCCAGCGCACCGGGCGCGCCACGGGCGCGGCGGCCGATGCGGCGTCCGCCGCAAGGGAAGATAGTTCGGGCATTGCTGAAAACTCCTGTTCGTGGAAATCGGCCAGGCCGGAGGCGAGCAAGTTGGGTGCCAATGCGCGCCGCCGGCCCCGTCGGGGCTTCAGGCCGTGTTCAGGCCACCGACTGGTACTGCGTGGGGCGCGTGGCCAGCGCCTGGCCCACCACGCGTTCGATGAACGCGCGCTCCTCGCCCACCAGCGGCAGGCGCGGACGGCGCATGTGCTCGGTGCCCACGCCGACGATGGCGTCGATCAGCTTCAGGTTCTGTACGAGCTTGTTCGACACATCGAGATGCAGCATCGGCGTCATCCAGCGGTACAGCTTCAGCGCCTCGGCGTAGTTGCCGGCGCGCATCAGGTCGAACAGCGCCACGGTCTCGCGCGGGAACGCGCAGCCCACGCCGGCCAGCAGGCCGTCGCAGCCCACCGCCAGCCCTTCGAAGGCCAGGTCGTCCACACCCATGAAGATCTGGTAGCGGTCGCCCACGGTGTTGCGCAGGTCGGTCACGCGGCGGATATCGCCAGTACTTTCCTTGACAGCCGCGATCCACTTGCAGTCGGCCAGTTCCACCATGTGCTCGGGCTTCAGGTCCACGCGGTACGCAACCGGGTTGTTGTAGACCATCACCGGCTTCTGGGCCGCCTCGGCCATCACGCGCACGTTCTGCATGGCTTCGCGTGCGTCGGCCACGTAGATCACCGACGGCATGACCATGAAGCCGGCCACGCCCAGCTTGTTGGCGCCGTCGATATAGCGCAGCGCCTCGCGCGTGCTGGTCTCGGACACATTGGCCAGCACCGGCACGCGGCCATCGGCGGCTTCCAGCGCGATGCGCGCCACGTCGAGCTTTTCTTCCAGCGTCAGCGTGCTGGCTTCACCCAGCGAACCGCACGTGACCAGGCCATGGATGCCATTGCGGATCTGGAAGTCGATATGGCGGATGGTGCCTTCGGCGTCGATGCGCTCGTCGGCGTGGAACTTGGTCGTGACGGCCGGGAAGATGCCGGTCCAGCGCGGATTGCTCATGAGGAACTCCTCGGTTGGGAAGAAAGGGGCCGCGTCCGTCGCGGCATCGAAATATCTTTTTAATATATTAAGGATATCTTTGAGAAATAATCCAGCAAGATCGATGCCAGTGGAAACCCGGATAGGCGGCGGACGGGAAAACGGCGTCAGGCGGGGGTTTCAGCGGGAATTGGCGGAAGGCGGGGCGCCGGAGGTGCGCGAGCAGTCAGGTGCGCGAGGTGCGCGCTTGGGGCGCGCATGCACCGCCAGCGGCAGGCATGCACCGATGCGGGTCATCGGCCCAGGAAGGGCCGAGGCGGGGGGATCAGGACGGGACGATGAAGAAGGGCGAGCGAGGCGGGGAAGGACGGCTCAGGGCGTGAACGCCCCGGTTTGCACGTCGCCCTCGCGCAGATAGCGGTTGATCAGCACCCCGGTGGGCGTGGTCTTGGTCTCCGCCAGCCGGAACGCGGCGGGCCGGGTGGCGTCGTCGTACAGGCGCTTGCCCGCGCCCAGCAGTACCGGGTAGACCAGCAGGCGCAGTTCGTCGACGAGGTCCGTGGCCAGCAACTGGCGCATCAGGTCGCTGCTGCCGATCACCAGCAGGTCGGGGCCGTCGGCTTGCTTGAGAGCGCGCACGGCGGCACCCGCATCGGCGCCCAGCGCGCGGCTGTGCTGCCACGAGAGGCTGGCCGGGTCGTGCGTGGCCACGTGTTTCTGCGCCTGGTTGAGCAGGTCGGCGATGCCCCGGTGCGGCGCGTCGGCCGCCACATGCGGCCAGTAGTTGGCAAAGATGTCGTAGGTGCGGCGGCCCAGCAGCAGCTCGAACGGGTTGGCCAGCGCGCCACCCATCACTTCGTCCGATTCGTGGTCATAGGGCACGGTCCAGCCGCCCAGCACAAAGCCGCTGCTGGTGTCCTCGTCCGGCCCACCGGGCGCCTGCACGACGCCGTCAAGGCTGATGAACACGGCATGGACGAGCTTTCTCATGGCAGGGCTCCAGGGTGGGTCGACAGCGGCAGCAGTGTGGTCCTCAGGCGGCGGGCGCCAGCGCGGCGGCGATGGCATCGAGCAGTTCCTGCAGCCGCAGCGGCTTGCCGCAGACGGCATCGAAGCCCGATTCGATGGCAGCGCGGCGGTCCTGCTGGCGCGTGAACGCGGTCAGCGCCACGGCCGGCGCGCGTTGCAGGCCCTCCACCGTTTCCCGCACACGGATTTCTCGGATCAGGTCGTTGCCGTCGCGGCCGGGCAGTCCGATATCGCTGATGATCAGGTCCGGCGCGCCTTGCGCCACTGCGTCCAGCGCTTCGTCGCTATCGCGGGCCGTGCGCACGCGCGCGCCGTAATCCACCAGGATGGCGGCCAGCGCCGCCGCCGCATCGGCGTCGTCTTCCACCACCAGCACGTCCAGCGCCGTCAGCGGCACCGTCTGCTGCGGCACCGGCACGTCCTCGCGCGGCGCGCTGACTTCGGGGGCGCCCGGTTCCGCCAGCGGAATCAGCACTTCGAACGTGGCGCCCTGGCCCGCGCCGGCGCTGAACGCCTGCACCGTGCCGCCGTGCATCTCGGCCAGGTTCTTGACGATGGCCAGCCCCAGGCCCAGGCCGCCGTGCTTGCGGCGGTTGGTGTCTTCGCTCTGCGTGAAGCGGTCGAACAGCATCGGCAGGAAGTCCGCCGGAATGCCGCGCCCGTTGTCGATCACGCGCACGCGCAGATGCTCGGTGTCCGAAGACAACACCACCTGCACCGTGCCGTCCTCGGGCGAGAACTTGATCGCGTTGGACACCAGGTTCCACACGATCTGCTGAAAGCGCGCGGCGTCGATCCAGACCGCGTCGGCGGTGCCCGGCGCCACGTGCAGCTCCAGCGTGACCTGGCGCTCGGCGGCCTGCGCTTGCATACTGTCCAGCGCGCCGCGCACCACCTCGGTCACGTTGGCGCGCTCGCGCTCCAGCTTCATCTTGCCGACGTTGAGCATCGACACATCGACCAGATCGGCCACCAGCCGCCGCTGAATCGCCACATTGCGTTCCACGGCGGCCAGCCCGCGCCGGCCTTCCTCGGAATCCACGTGGCGCGACAGCACGTGCGTCCACACCGAAATCACGTTCAGCGGGTTGCGCAGTTCGTGCGACAGGATCGCGATGAAGTCGTCCTTCATGCGGTTCAGCCGTTCCACGGCGGCACGCGCTGCCTGCTCGCGCTCGATCAGTTGCTGGCGCTGGCGTTCCAGGTTGACGTGGTCGGTGATGTTCGACACCACGGCCACCTTGACGCCGGTTTCCAGCACCGGCGAAATGCTCCACTCCAGGTGCATGGTCTCGCCGTAAGCGTCCTGCAGCGGGAACGTGCCCTGCCAGCCGTCCAACCGCGCCTGGCCCGTGGCCTCGTCGACGCGGTCGCGGCTGTCGGGCGGCGCGAACGCGGCCACCGGCTGGCCCAGCAGGTCGGCCTCGGCGCGCTTGAGCATCGTCAGCATGGCCGGATTCACGTCGACAAAGCGGCCGGCCAGGTCCAGCGTGCAGATGCCGCCGATGGCCTGGTGGTAGATGGCGCGGAAGCGGGCTTCGCTCTCGCGCATCGACCGCTCGGCCGCGCTGGCGCGCAGCAGCGACGCGATGGTGGCCACCAGCACGGCCGGTTCGGCCGGGTGGATCAGGTAGGCGCTGGCGCCGGCATCGAGCCCGCGCACCTTGTCGTAGTCGGCCACGTACGTGGCCGACAGATGCACCACGGGCACGGTGGCGGTTTCCGGGCGGCTGCGCAGCGCACGGCAGACCTGGAACCCGTCGATATCGGGCAGGTTGACGTCGAGCACCACGGCCGACACGCTGGTGTCTGCGCGCTGCAGCGCCTCCTGGCCGCTTTCGGCCTCGATCGTGCGATAGTCCGCGCCCCGCAGCACGCGCACGGTGGCGTAGCGCGTGACGGGGTTATCGTCCACCACCAGCACCAGCGGTGTTGCCGGGGCGGCGGTCGGCTGGAGGGCCGGGTCGAGTTCATCCGGCATGGTCGTCTCCAGAAGCGGATGGGCGGCGCGGCGCATCGGGCTGGGTGGTCGGCAGCGTGGTGGGCAGTGTCACGAAGAAGCGCGAACCCACGCCCACCTCGCTCTCGAAGCCCACGTGCCCGCCCAGTAGTTCGGCCAGCCGCTTGGACAGCGCCAGTCCCAGGCCCGAGCCCCGATAGCGGCGCTGCAGCGGCGAATCGATCTGCACGAAATCCTGGAACACCTCGCCGTGCGATTCGGGCGGGATGCCGATGCCGGTGTCGCGCACCGAGAACGTGATGGTGTCTTCCTTCTCGCAGGTCGCCGACACGCGCACCTCGCCGCTGGGCGTGAACTTCAGCGCGTTGGAGATGTAGTTGCGCAGGATCTGCGACACCTTGCGGTCGTCGCTGAACAGCTTCGGCACGCCGTGCGGTTCCTCGAAGGTCAGCGACACGTCGGGGTTGGTCAGCACCGGCTTGAACATGCCGCGCAGCGCGTCGAACAGCGCCACCATGTCGAACCAGGCCGGCGACACGTCCACGCGGCCTGCCTCCAGCCGGGCCAGGTCCAGCAGGTCGTTGACCATCTCGGCAAACTCGGCGGCCGTGTCGCGCACGAACTTCACCTGCTTTTCCTGTTCGGGCGTGAGCGGGCCGTCCACGCGGTCCATCAGCAGGCGCGTGATGCTCTGGATCGATACGATGGGCGTGCGGAACTCGTGGCTCATGTAGGCCAGGAAGCGGCTCTTGAGCTCGGTAGCCTGGCGCAACTGCTCGGCCTGCATGTCGAGCTCGGAGTACAGCGCCACCACGCCACGGTTGGTTTCCTCGATTTCCGCGCGCAGCGCTTCCACTTCCTGCGTGCGGGCATCGAGCGCGGCGCGCAGGGCGGAAAGGTCGTCGGGCAGGGGAGCGGGGGCGTTCATCTCAAATCTCCGCGCGGCGTATCACCACGACGGTGGCGTCGTCACGTCCGCGGCTGAATTTCCACAGGACGAAGGCGGCCACGATGGCCGGATCACGCTGCAGCACGGTGGCGTCGTCGAACCGCCAGCGCGACTGGATGCCGTCCGAGTGCAGTACCACCAGCGCATGCGGCGGCCATTCAACCTCCTGCTCCTGCACGCTGCGCATCTGCACGCCCACCGTGCCGCTCTGGCTGACCAGCGTGCGATCGGCGATGCCCGATATCACGCGGCCCAGGATATTGCCCGCACCGGCAAACCGGATGCGCTGGCTGCCGCCGTCGATGCGGTACGCGCCCACCGCCGCGCCGCGCGTGCCGCGCATCGCGCCATGGGCCCGCTCCAGGTAGCTGGCCGGGGCCGCGCCACGCTGGCCGTCGAACGCCGCCAGCGCCGCCGCGGCTGCGTCGGCTGCCTCGGGGCCGTGGCCCAGGCCGTCGGCCACCACCACGTCGGCGCGCAGGTCGTGCACGGCTACGTCCCAGCCGTCGCCGCTCACCGTTTCGCCCGGCGCGGCCAGGCATATGCCGCCCACGATAAAGCCGTTGACGGGACGGCGGGGCTTACCGGCCGTATCGCGTTCGCGGTAGAAGCGCGCCAGGATCAGGCTGCCTTCGCCGGCGCGCGTGTGCACGTCGAAGTCGTCGGCCAGCCGGCTCACGGCACCCAGGCCCTGGCCGGCGCTGCCGCCCGTGGAATAGCCGTCCTGCATGCACGCTTGCAGGTCCGCCATGCCGGGGCCGTCGTCGATCGACAGCAGTTCGATGGCCAGGCTGCCGTCCACCTCGCACGCGGCCAGCAGCAGGCGGCCGCCCCGGGCGTGGCGGATGAGGTTGTTGCCGAGTTCGTTGACGGCCACCGCCAGGCGGCCGGACTGGATGGCGTCGAAGCCGAAGCGCGCGGACATCTCGGCCGCGTGGCGCCGTGCCTCGCCCACGCGGCTGGGGTCGCCCATCGGCACCGCATGATGCGGCCCGAGGTTTCTACTTCCACCGAGTGATGCTGACACAGGTTCCCTCGCCAACTTGCGTGCGGATCGCGAATTCGTTGACCAGCCGGCGCGTGCCGGACAGGCCCATGCCCAGGCCGCTTCCGGTGGTCCAGCCATCGACCAGCGCCTGTTCCACGTCGGGAATGCCCGGCCCGTGGTCCTCGAAATGCAGCCGCAGGCCGCGCCGGACGCCATCGGACAGGATTTCCCAGCGCATTTCGCCGCCACCGCCGTACACCATCGTGTTGCGCGCCAGTTCGCTGGCCGCCGTAATCATCTTAGTCTGCTCCACCAGCGAGAACTTCAGCTGGGTGGTGAGCGTGCGTACCACGGCGCGCGCCTGCACGATGTCGCGCTCGTCGCGCACCGGTGCGCTGCCTTCGGGGGCCAGTTCGGTTGCCAAGTCAGGTCACCCGTGTGTTGTCCAGCAATGCCATGCCGCGCTCCACATTGAGCGCGGTCTTCACACCGCCCAGCGACAGCCCCAGCTCCACCAGCGTGATCGCCACGGCCGGGCGGATGCCCACCACCACCGTGGTGGCGCCCAGGATGCGGCTGATGTCGGAAATGCTGACCAGCATGCGGCCGATGAACGAATCGACCATCTCCAGCGCCGAGACGTCGATCAGCACGCCATGCGCGCCGGTTTTTTCCACCTTGGTGGCCAGGTCTTCCTGCAGTTGCAGGGCGGTCTGGTCCTGCATGTCGATCTGGATGGTGACCAGCAGGTACTTGCCCATCCGCAGAATTGGAATTCGCTCCATGGCTGGCTCGTGCGGGTCAGGTGGCGGCGCGCACAACCGTGTGGCCGGTCATGCGCATGGCGCTGGCCAGGGCGTCGGCCAGCGTGGACTTGGTGATGATGCCCTGCAGGTCGATGCCCAGGTGCACGATGGTCTGCGCGATCTGCGGGCGAATGCCGCTGATGATGCTCTCCGCACCCATCAGGCGGATGGCGGTGACGGTCTTCATCAGGTGCTGGGCCACCAGCGTGTCGACGGTGGGCACGCCCGTGATGTCGATGATCGCCAGCTCCGAGCCCGTTTCCACCAGCCGTTCGAGCAGCGTTTCCATGACCATCTGCGCGCGGCTGCTGTCCAGCGTGCCGATCACGGGCACGGCCAGCACCCCGTCCCACAGCTTGATCACCGGGGTGGAAAGCTCCAGCAGTTCATGCTGCTGGCGCACGATGATGTCCTCGCGCGTCTTCTGGTACGTGGAAACGGTCCACTGGGCCATGCGGTCGGCAATCGCGGAGATGGCCCAGATCACGTCGATCTGGCCTTCCACGACGCCGGTCTGGCGCTGCAGCGCGTCAAAGATCGGCCGCTTCAGCGCCAGGATGAAGCCGCTGGTCACGTCGGCGGTCTCGCCCTGGGCGGCGCGGTCGCGCGACAGACGCGCCAGCGTCTCGCGCAGCGCGGTCCATGGTCCGGCCGAGAAGTTGCCGGCGTCGCCATCGGCGCGCAGGCCGGCTTCCAGGCCGCGCAGGATGGCTTGCTGCTCGCTCGCCACGTTTTGTGTCAGGCCCCGGCCCTCGGCGTAGTTATGGTATTCCGCGGTCCAGCCCCGCAGGATGGCGTCCTGTTCGTCGCGCAGGAGATCGGCAAGTCGCTGGTTTTCGGTGCGCATGGGCAGTAGTTTTGATGGATTGGGTAGCCGGGCGCGGGACCGCGCTGGCGGGGCGCAACGAAATCATTCTAGGAGAGATTGATAGCTCACACTATCGGCCGGCGGCTGATTGACGGCAAAGCAAAAATCGGCATGGGGCACGGCGCGGCCGGCCGCACGCCTTATCGGTAACAAATCCGGCCACTGTGAGAATGCGCCGACAAGCGAACGGGAGCGTTCCGGCTGTCGTGGGCGGGGCACCGGGCCTAGGCTGCAAGCATCGGACGTGGCAAGGGAGCTTCCGTGGACTGGCTGGATGCGCTGCAATGGCCGGCGATGGTCGTGACGGTACTGGCAACCTGGCTGGTGGGTAGCGATGCGGCCCGCCGGCGCAAGTTCGGCTTCTGGCTGTTTCTGGCCAGCAACGCGATGTGGGTCGGCTGGGGCTGGTACACGGGCGGCTGGGCGCTGGTGGTGCTGCAGTTCGCGCTGGCGGCGCTCAATATTCGCGGGCAGGCCAAGGCCGACCGCGCGCAGCAGGGTGGCGACCCGGGCCAGGAACGCGCGCCGGGCTGACGCCGGGTAGATTCACTGGGATGGACTTTCATGGCATCGGACCTGATCGTGTCGACGCCGCAGGGCCTGTACTGCCCGCCCGGCGACTTCTATATCGACCCCTGGCGGCCGGTGGCGCGGGCCGTCATTACGCACGCCCATGCCGACCATGCGCGCTTTGGCCATGGCAGTTACCTGTGCGCCGAACCTGGCGGCGGCGTGCTGCTGGCGCGGCTGCCCGGCATCTCGCTGGAGACGCTGCCGTACGGCCAGCGCATTACCCACCACGGCGTCACGCTGAGCCTGCATCCGGCCGGGCACGTGCTGGGATCGGCCCAGGTGCGGCTGGAACATGGCGGCCAGGTCTGGGTGGCGTCGGGCGACTACAAGGTAGAGCCCGAGGGCACCTGCGCGCCATTCGAGCCGGTGCGCTGCGACACCTTCATCACCGAAAGCACGTTCGGCCTGCCGATCTACCGCTGGCCGCGCGAGGCCACGCTGATGGCCGAGATCTTCGACTGGTGGCAGGCCAACGCGGCGGCAGGGCGGGCCAGCGTGATGTACTGCTACGCGTTCGGCAAGGCCCAGCGCATCCTGAACGGGCTGATGCGGCATGCCGGCGCCGAACTGGCCATGCCCGGCCCGATCGTCGTACATGGGGCAATGACGGCGCTGAACCAGGCGTACGCGCAGGCCGGCGTGGCGCTGCCGCCCACGCTGACCACGGCGGACCTGCCCGCGCGCAGCCCGGCGCTGCGGCGCGCGCTGGTGGTGGCGCCGCCGTCGGCGCAGCGGTCCACGTGGCTGCGCCGCTTTGGCGATGCATCCGACGCGTTCGCCAGCGGCTGGATGCAACTGCGCGGCACGCGGCGCCGGCGCGGCGTCGATCGTGGCTTTGCGCTGTCGGACCACGCGGACTGGCCGGGCCTGCTGTCGGCCATCGCCGCCACGGGTGCCGGTCGCGTGATCGTCACCCATGGCAACGTGCCTGTGATGGTGCGCTACCTGTGCGAGCAGGGGCTGGACGCGCAGGGCTTTCGCACCGAATTTGGCGATGACGACGATGCGACCGGTGCCGCCGCCGATGGGCAGGCCCCCGCTGATACGCCAGAGGGCACCGCATGAAGGCGTTCGCGGACCTGTACAGCGAGCTGGACGGCACCACGTCCAGCAACGCCAAGCTGGCCGCGCTGGCGCGCTACTTCCGGGCCGCCGCGCCCGCCGATGCCGCCTGGGCGGTCTACTTCCTGTCGGGCGGCAAGCCGCGCCAGATCGTGCCCGTGGCCGCGCTGCGCGCGCTGGCGCAACGTGCGGCCGGGCTGCCCAAATGGCTGTTCGAGGAAAGCTACCAGGCCGTGGGCGACCTGGCCGAGACCATCGCACTGCTGCTGCCCGACGCCGAACACGTCGATACAGCCGGGCTGGCCGAATGGGTCGAGCAGCGCCTGCTGCCGCTGCGGCAACTGGCGCGCGGCCAGCCGCCCGAGACGGTGGCGGCGGCGCTCGACGCCTTATGGCCGCCGCTCGACGCACGCGGCCGGCTGGTGCTGTTCAAGCTGATCACGAGCAGTTTCCGCGTGGGGGTGTCGAAGCTGCTGGTGACGCGCGCGCTGGGCGAGGTGGCCGGCATCGACCCCAAGCGCGTGGCCGAGCGGCTGGTCGGCTATACCGATGTCTCCACGCCCCCGTCGGCTGCGCGCTTCCTGGCCCTGATCGCCCCCGATGACGGTGGCGAGGGGAGCGAAGGCGCCATGGCGGCGCGCGGCGGCCAGCCGTATCCGTTCTTCCTGGCCCATCCGCTCCAAATCCCGCTGGACGAGTTCGACGCCACGCTGGGCCCGCCGGGGCGCTGGCAGGTGGAATGGAAGTGGGACGGCATTCGCGCGCAAATGGTGCGGCGCGACGGACAGGCGTGGCTGTGGTCGCGCGGCGAGGAACTGATTACCGAGCGCTTTCCCGAACTGGCCGAAGTCGCGCAGCAACTGCCCGACGGCACCGTGCTCGACGGCGAGATCATCATCTGGATCGACGGCCGGGTGCAGCCGTTTGCGCTGCTGCAGCAACGGATTGGCCGCAAGACCTTGAACGCGAAGCTGCTGCGCGAGGCGCCGGCCATCCTGATGGCCTACGACCTGCTGGAATGGCAGGGCCAGGACTGGCGCGCCCGCCCGCAAGCCGAGCGCCGCGCGCAACTGGCGCGCGTGGTGGCCGACCACGTACATCCGGCGCTGGAACTGAGCCCTCTCGTCGAAGCCGGCGATTGGCCGCACTTTGCCCGGCTGCGCGACACCTCGCGTGCGCTCGGCGTGGAAGGCTTCATGCTCAAGGCGTGCGATGCGGCCTACGGCGCCGGCCGCACGCGCGACGTCGGCATCTGGTGGAAATGGAAGATCGACCCGTACACGGTGGATGCTGTGCTGGTCTACGCGCAGCGCGGCCACGGGCGCCGCGCCAGCCTCTATACCGATTTCAAGTTCGCGGTCTGGAACGCGCCGCCCGGCACGCCGGACCGGGCGCTGGTGCCGTTCGCCAAGGCGTATTCGGGGCTGACCGACGAAGAGATGCGCGCGGTGGATGCCATCGTGCGCCGCACCACGGTGGAGTCGTTCGGCCCGGTGCGCAGCGTCACGCCCACCCAGGTGTTCGAGCTGGGCTTCGAGGGCATTGCCCGCAGCGGGCGCCACAAGAGCGGCATCGCCGTACGGTTTCCGCGCATGCTGCGCTGGCGCACGGACAAGCCCGTGGAGGATGCCGACACGCTGGCCACGCTCGAAGCGATGCTGCAAGTCGTGCCGGCCCAGGATGCCGCATGAAGCGCGATGAACCGGCCATGGGCGCCGAAGACATCCCGTTCGTGCAAGCCCCGCCCGTGGCCGAAGCGCTGCCGGCGCTGTTCGCGGCGCTGCACTGGCAACCGTTCGATTTCCAGCGCGCGGTGTGGCAAGCCATCGCCGAGGGCAAGAGCGGGTTGCTGCACGCCACCACCGGCACCGGCAAGACCTATGCGGCGTGGCTGGGCGCGTTGCTGGCGCTGGCCGAACCGCCCAGGCGCGCGGGCACGCCGCCACCACCGTTGACCGTGCTGTGGCTCACGCCGATGCGCGCGTTGGCCGCCGATACCACGCGCGCACTGCAGGCGCCGCTGGCCGAACTGGGGCTGGACTGGGCCGTGGCGCTGCGCACGGGCGACACGGGCAGCAGCGAGCGCGCGGCGCAGGCGCGGCGGCTGCCCACGGCGCTGGTCACCACGCCTGAAAGCCTGTCGCTGCTGCTGACCCGCGCCGATGCGCGCGAGGCGCTGGGCCGCGTGCGGCTGGTGGTGGTCGACGAATGGCACGAACTGATCGGCAGCAAGCGCGGCGTGCAGGTGCAACTGGCGCTGGCGCGGCTGCACCAATGGCAGCCCGACCTGTGCGTGTGGGGCCTGTCGGCCACGCTGGGCAACCTGGACCATGCGCGCGATGTGCTGCTGGCCGGCGTGCCCGACGACCGCCGCGTGCTGGTGCACGGCCATACGCCCAAGACGCTGATCGTCGATACGCTGCTGCCGGATACCGCCGGCCGTTTCCCGTGGGCCGGCCACCTGGGCCTGTCGATGCTGCCGCACGTGTTGCGCGAACTGGACGCCAGCAGCACCACGCTGGTATTCCTGAACACGCGCTCGCAGGCCGAGATCTGGTATCAGGCCATGCTCGATGCCCGTCCGGACTGGGCCGGGCAGATCGCACTGCACCATGGCTCGCTGGACCGCGCCGTGCGCGAATGGGTGGAGCTGAACCTCAAGAACGGCGCATTGCGCGCGGTGGTCTGCACGTCGAGCCTGGACCTGGGCGTGGACTTCCTGCCCGTGGAGCGCGTGCTGCAGATCGGCTCGCCCAAGGGCGTGGCGCGGCTGCTGCAGCGGGCCGGGCGCTCGGGCCATGCGCCGGGCCGGGCGTCGCGCGTGACCGTGGTGCCTACGCACAGCCTGGAACTGGTGGAGTCGGTGGCGGCGCGGCTGGCCATCGAGGCGGGCAACATCGAGGCCCGCGAATCGCCTGACAAGCCGCTCGACGTGCTGGTGCAGCATCTGGTGACCGTGGCGCTGGGCGGCGGCTTCCAGTCCGACGACCTGCTGTGCGAGGTGCGTCAGACCTGGGCGTATCGCAGCCTGAGTGACGACGAGTGGCGCTGGTGCCTGGATTTCGTGCGGCAGGGTGGGCCGACGCTGACCGCGTATCCCGACTACCGCCGCGCGATGCCCGACGCGGACGGCATCTGGCGCGTGCCCGATGCCCGGCTGGCGCGGCGCCATCGCATGAGCGTGGGCACCATCGTCAGCGATGCGTCGATGCAGGTGCGGTTCTGGACGCGGGCCGGCGGCGGCGCGTCGCTGGGCACCGTGGAGGAAGGCTTTATCGCGCGACTCGCGCCGGGCGACTGCTTCCTGTTCGGCGGACGGCTGTTGGAACTGGTGCGCGTGCAGGAGATGACGGCCTACGTGCGCCGCGCCACCGGCAAGCGCCCGTCCGTGCCGCGCTGGAACGGCGGCAAGATGCCGCTTTCCACCGAACTGGCCGAAGCCGTGGTGGCCACGCTCGACGCGGTGCGGGCCGGGCGGCTGGACCCAGCCACCACGCCCGAACTGCCGCTGATCGCGCCGATCGTCGAACTGCAGGCGCGCTGGTCGGCGCTGCCTTCGCCCGACACGCTGCTGGCCGAAAGCCTGCACTCGCGCGAAGGCTGGCACCTGTTCCTGTACCCGTTCGCGGGCCGCTCGGTGCATCTGGGGCTGGGCAGCCTGCTGGCATGGCGGCTGGGCCAGAAGGTGCCGGCCACGTTCTCGGTGGCCGTGAACGACTACGGGCTGGAGCTGCTGGCGTCGGGGCCGGTGGACTGGGGCCGATGGCTGCCCGAGGTGCTGGCCGAGGAACGCCAGCGCGACCTGGCCGCCGGCGTGCTGGGCAGCCTGAACGCGGGCGAACTGTCGCTGCGCCGCTTCCGCGAGATCGCACGGGTGGCGGGGCTGATCTTCCAGGGCTACCCCGGCGCGCATCACAGCGCGCGGCAACTGCAGGCATCGTCGAGCCTGTTCTACGAGGTGTTCCGCAAGCACGACCCCGGCAACCTGCTGCTGGGCCAGGCCGAGCGCGAGGTGCTGATGCAGGAACTGGACGCGCACCGGCTGGCCGACACGCTCGCACGGCTGGCCCGGCTGCGGCTGGATCTGCGTGAACTGCGCCGGCCGTCGCCGCTGTCGTTCCCGCTGATTGTGGAGTTCCTGCGCGAAAAGCTCAGCACCGAGAATCTGGCCGACCGCATCGCGCGGATGCTGGCCGAACTGGAGCAGGCGGCGGCGCGGCCCGGCGATTCTGGCGAGGGCGGCAAGGGGAGTGGCAAATATAGTGGGCCAATGCACGACACGCCGCTCGGCGTCGACGCGGCGCGCGTGGCCGAACTGGCGCGCTTTGGCATGGCCGATCACGCGGGACCGGCGGGGCCGCGCAAGCCCAGGCGTCCGCGCAAGCCATCCAAGCCGCTGCCGCCACTATGACCATGACGATGACGGCTACCGACGTCGGCGCCCAGGTGGTGGACGTGGCTGGCGAGACACTCTGGCTGCTGCCCGAGCACGCGGTCTGGTGGCCGCGCGCCGCCATGCTGCTGGTGGCCGATGTGCATCTGGGCAAGGCCGCGACGTTCCGCGCGCTGGGCCAGCCCGTGCCGCACGGCACCACGGCAGCCAACCTGGCGCGCCTGCTGGACTTGGCACGCCGCTTTCCGGCAAGGGAACTGGTGGTGCTGGGCGATTTCCTGCATGCGCGGGCCGCGCGCACGGCGGCCGTGCTGCTGGCACTGCACGACTGGCGCCGCGCCATGCCCGCACGCGTGCACTGCACGCTGGTGCGCGGCAACCACGACACCCATGCTGGCGATCCGCCGCCCGAGCTGGGCATTGCCGTGGAGACCGATCCGTTCGTGGTGCCGCCGTTCGCGCTGTGCCATGAGCCGGGCGCGCGGGCGGAAGGCTATGCGCTGGCGGGCCATCTGCACCCGGCCTGCGTGCTGCGCGGCCGAGGAGCCGACGCGCTGCGGCTACCGTGTTTCGTGGTGGGCCAGCAGGGCATGATCCTGCCGGCGTTCGGCGTCTTTACCGGGCACGCCACGGTACGCGCGGGGGAGGGCGAGGCGATCTACGTGGTTGGCGACGGCCGGGTGTGGGCATTGCCGGCGGGCGGACGGAATGCGGGGTGAGGTGGCGGGGTGACGTTATTCGCCGCCAATCACCTTCAGCAGCGTTTCCAGTTCCACGGGCTTGACCAGATGCACGTCGAAGCCTGCGGCAGCGGTTTCCGCGCGGTCGGACGCCTGGCCGAAGCCGGTCAGCGCCACGTATCGGGTACCCGACAGCGCCGGCATGCCGCGCAGCGTGTGGATCACGGCAAAGCCGTCCATGCCGGGCATGGCCAGGTCGATCAGCGCCACGTCGGGGCGCACGCGCGCAGCGGCGTGGATGGCTTCCATGCCGTCGTAGGCGGTGGTCACCTCGTGGCCCGACATCTCCAGCAGGATCGACATGCTGTCGGCCGCATCGCGGTTGTCGTCCACCAGCAGCACGCGCCGGCGGCGGCGGCTACCGGTGGCGCCGCCATCGGCGCTACTGGGTGCGTCGGCCGACGCCGCCAGCGGTAGCTGCACCGTGAACGTGGCGCCCAGGCCCGGCCCCGCGCTGGCGGCGGTGATGGAGCCGCCGTGCATTTCCACCAGCGACCGGCACAGCGACAGGCCGATGCCCAGGCCGCCCTGCGCGGTGCTGCCGGGCCGGTCTTCCTGCACGAACAGGTTGAAGATCGACTCCACCGCCTCGTGCGAGATGCCGCGGCCATGATCGATGACCTGGATGACCAGCGTCCGGTGGCGCGTGGACGCCGAGATGGCAATCTGCGCGCCCGGCGACGAGAACTTCGACGCATTGAGCAGCAGGTTTTGCATGACCTGGCTTAGCCGCGTGCGGTCGGCGAACAGCGGCATCTGCACGTCGTCGGTGGTCACGGTCACCGTCTGCGCCTTGGCGGTCAGCGCCGGATCGGCGGCCTCGATGCCCAGCGCGATCACGTCGCGTGCGTCCAGCGGCTCCGGCCGCAGCTCGATCTTGCCGGCCGCGATGCGGCCCACGTCGAGCAGGTCGTCCACCAGCCGGGTCAGGTGCGACATCTGGCGCTCCACCAGGCCGACGCTCTTGCGCATGGCGCCGGGGTCGTCCGGACGCATCTGCATCACGGTCAGCGCGTTGCGGATGGGCGCCAGCGGGTTGCGCAGTTCATGCGAAAGCGTTGCCAGGAATTCGTTCATGCGCCGTTCCGATTGCTCCAGTTCTTCCAGCCGCTTGCGCTCGCTCATGTCGCGCGTGACCTTGGCAAAGCCGCGCAGCTCGCGCTTTGCATCGTAGACGGCCGTGATGGTGACGTTGGCCCAGAACAGCGAGCCATCCTTGCGTACGCGCCAGCCTTCGTCCTCCACGCGCCCCTGCTCGCGGGCGATCATCAGTTCGCGCGCGGGCTTGTTGGCCGCCACGTCATCGGGTGGGTAGAACACCGAGAAGTGCTTGCCCAGGATTTCGTCGCGGCGGTAGCCCTTGATGTACGACGCCCCGGCGTTCCAGCTCATGACGTGGCCCTCGGGGTCGAGCATGAAGATGGCGTAGTCCTTGACGCTGTCCACCAGCAGGCGGAAGGTTTCCTCGCTCTGGCGCAGCGCCTCGGCGGTGCGGCGCTGCTCGGTCATGTCGCGCGTGACCTTGCCGAAGCCGATCAGCTTGCCGTCGGGGTCGCGCAGCGCGGTAATGACCACGTTGGCCCAGAACTGGGTGCCGTCCTTGCGCACCCGCCAGCCTTCGTCCTCGAAGCGGCCCAGCCGCGCGGCACTATCCAGTTCCGACTCGGGCCACTTGCGGGCCTTGGCTTCCTCGGTATAGAACCGCGAGAAATGCTGGCCCAGGATTTCCTCGCGCCGCCAGCCCTTGATGCGGGCGGCGCCGGCGTTCCAGCTCATGACGTGCCCGGTGGCATCGAGCGAAAAGATGGCGTAGTCGCTGATCGTTTCGACCAGCGTACGGTACGAAGCATCTTCGTCGGAGACGCGGTGCGGGGTGGGCGCACGGGCGGTGCGGGACATGATTGGGGGGAACTGGCATGCCTCAGTGAAGGTTGCCTGAGAGGATAACCCGATTGGGCGCGGCGTCGGCAAGTGTGTTGCAAATCCGGCATCCAGGCCCTTCGAATACCGGCCGAATTCACCCGATCGGAGGACGCCGGCACCGCGTGCCAGTCGGATAAAAGCTGACAGACCGGGCGCTGCCATTGGGTTAGACTCGCGAGATTGCCTGCCCGATATCCCGACACGCCATCCAGGCGGCGGGGATCGGATGCCGGATCCAGGGAGACGCCCCGCATGTATGCAGAGTCAGCGCTAGACCGCCGTACCTCAGATCTCCCCGGCGAGCCCGCCGCGACGGGCGCCACCGGCGCCGTGCCGTTGCCCGATGCCCCGGCCCGTGACCTGCGGCGCGTGCCCATCCATCCCGATCACTGGTACCCCGTGGCCTGGTCGCGTGAAGTCAAGGCTGGCCGCGCCCATGGCGTGCGGTTTGCCGGCGATCCGATCGTGCTGGTGCGCACCGCCACCGGCAAGATCTTCGCGCTTGAAGACCGCTGCGCGCACCGCCAGGTGCCGCTGCATGCGGGCGTGGTGGAAGGCGAATCGATCCGCTGCTGCTACCACGGCTGGACGTACGACTGCTCGGGCCGCTGCATCGACGTGCCTTACCTGGGCAAGGAACGGCTGCCCAACGGCGTGCGCGCCTATCCGTGCCAGGAACGCGCCGGACTGATCTTCGTGTTTCCCGGAGACCCCGGGCTGGCCGAGCAGAAGCCGCTGCCGGCCTTTGCTTCCGTATCCGACCCCAAGTACAAGACGCGTCGCCTGGGCCGCGAGGTTAAGTGCCACTATTCGTTCATGCACGAGAACCTGATGGACATGAACCATCAGTTCCTGCATCGCAAGCAGATGGGCATGATGCGGGCGCGGTCGCTGGGCCGTCGCCGTGGCGAGGGCTTTGTCGAGGTGGACTATGTGTTCGAGCGCGAGGGCGGCAAGCAGCCCGTGGGCGAGGCGCTGGTGTTCGGCAAGGACGGCGGCCAGAACAACAAGGACGTGATGACGGTGCGCACCGGCTATCCGTACCAGACGCTGCAGATCGTCTCCGGCTCGGGCACGCTGGTGATGGACCTGTGGATTGCCTACGTGCCGCTGGACGCCGCGCAGCGCACCAACCGCACGTTCGGCACGCTGTCGATCCGGCGTCCGGGCGTGCCGTTCGCGCTGGATATCGCGTGGCCGCTGCTGGTCTGGTTCACCGAGCGCATCTTCAAGGAAGACCGCGAGATCGTGGAAATGGAGCAGGCCGCCCACGACCAGCAGGGCGAGGACTGGAATCACGAGGTGTTCCCGGTGATCAAGGAACTGCGCAACCTGCTGCGCGAATGCGGCGCGCGCACCGTGATCCCGATCCAGCCCATCCCGGCCGGTCAGCCGTAACTCACTGCGCCGACCGGGCCGTAGCCTGACTCAGGCGCGCGCCTGGGTCAGCGTCGGGTAGTCGGTGTAGCCCTGCGCGGGCGCGCCGGGGCTGCCGTACAGCGTGGCCGGGTCTACCGCGTTCAGTTCGGCCCGCTGTTGCAGGCGTTCTACCAGATCCGGATTGGCGATGAACGCGCGGCCGAACGCCACCGCGTCGGCGGCGCCGGTATCCAGCACGGCTTGTGCGGCATCCTGGTCGAACCCGTCATTGGCGATGATCGCGCCACCAAAACCCTTCTTGAGCTGCGGCAGCAGCGCGCCTTCTCCCTGCGTTTCCCGTACGAACAGGAAGCCGATACCGCGCTTGCCCAGCGCCTCGGCCACATAGCCGAAGGTCTGCGCCGGCTGGCTGTCGGCCATCGAATGGCTGGGCGAACGCGGGGCCAGGTGCACGCCCACGCGGTTCGGGCTCCAGACGGCCGTCACCGCATCGGCCACTTCCAGCAGGATGCGCGCACGGTTCTCGATGGTGCCGCCGTAGGCGTCGGTGCGGGTGTTGCTGCCGTCCTGCAGGAACTGGTCGAGCAGGTAGCCGTTGGCCGCATGGATCGTCACGCCATCGAAACCGGCCGCCTTGGCATTGGCGGCGGCGCGGCCGAAATCGG
The DNA here is from genome assembly GCF_022179805.1 of Cupriavidus pauculus. GTDB lineage: Bacteria > Pseudomonadota > Gammaproteobacteria > Burkholderiales > Burkholderiaceae > Cupriavidus > Cupriavidus pauculus_E. The sequence goes on from NZ_BPUO01000020.1 coordinate 106,531, forward strand.
CCACCACCTGGGCGATTTCTTCAACGGTCAGCGCGCGCGGCACCACGAACGGGCGCTGCGGGCGCAGCAGGCTGACGTTGCCGCCGGCCGCGATGGCGCTCGGTGCCACGGGCGTGCGGCCGTCGAGCAGGCTCGGGTCCGAAATGCGGCCCACATGCCACAACTGCGCCACGATGCGGCCGCCAGCGCGATGCACGGCTTCGGTCACCTGCTTCCAGCCCGCCACCTGTTCGTCGGCCCACAGGCCCGGCACGTTCGGGTAACCCACGCCTTCGGGCGACACGGGCACGCCTTCGGAAATCAGCAGGCCGGCGCTGGCGCGTTGCGCGTAGTACTCGGCCATCAGTGCATTGGGAACGTGGACCGGATCGGCCGCGCGCAGCCGCGTGAGCGGCGCCATCACGATACGGTTGGGCAGGTGCAGGTCACCAATGTGGAGCGGATCGAACAGGGTAGTCATATGGATATGCGTGCTGGCTATAAGCTATCAAAATGAAAGTATCGAAAGAATAGCAGCGCGCGGTATGATCGCTATCGTCGTTTTTGTACATGTCCATTGTTTGGGCTGGAACAATCGCGGGAGGGGCACGATGCATGTCACGCAAGCTGCGCCCGGCTGGCTGGGCCGGCCCCTGATGACGCTGTTGGCACCCTGGCTGGCGTCGCTGTTTGCACTGCTGTTGACGGCCTGCGCGGGCCTGCCGCAGCGGCCCGAACTACCGCCCGAGATGGCGCTGCAGGACACCACCGACACGGCCCTGGCGCGCGGGCTGGCGCCGAAGCTGGCGGCCCATCCGGGGCAATCGGCCTTCTATCCGCTGCTGTCCGGTACCGACGCACTGGCGATGCGGATCGCGCTGGCGCGCACCGCGCAGCGCAGCCTCGACATCCAGTACTACATCTTTGACGCCGACGGTACGGGCCTGACGCTGATGGCCGAGATCATGGCCGCGGCCGACCGGGGCGTGCGCGTGCGGGTGCTGCTCGACGATATCCATCTGGCCGGGCAGGACCAGGCGCTGTCCGCCGTGGATGCCCATCCGAATGTGGAAGTGCGGGTGTTCAACCCGTTCGCCAGCCGCAAGATGCGGTTGTTCGAATACGTGACCGACTTCCGGCGCATCGACCGGCGCATGCACAACAAGTCGATGACGGCCGACAACCAGCTCACCATCGTGGGCGGCCGCAATATCGGCGACCAGTACTACGGCGCCGCCGACACCGATTTCACCGACCTCGACCTGCTGGCCGCCGGCCCCGTGGTGCCGCAGGTATCGGCCGTATTCGACGATTTCTGGAACAGCCAGGCCGTGTACCCGCTATCGGTACTGGCCAAGCCGCTCAGTGGCGACGAGGCTGCCAAGCAGCAGCAGACGCTGCGCACTTACCTGGACGAGCACGCCGTGGCCATGCGCGCCACGCCCTACGGCAAATCGGTGCTGGAGACCGGCATCGTCCAGTTGCTGCGCGAGAACAAGCTGCCCGAGTACTGGGGCCAGGCCACCGTGATCGCCGACCGCGCGGCCAAGGTCCTGCATCCGCCCGACGACGATTCCACGCACGCCATCCCCAAGCTTGTGAAGGTCCTGGAAGGTGCCCAGCACGACCTGACGCTGATCTCGCCATACTTCGTGCCGCCCGACTCCGCGATGACATGGCTGGTCGACATGCAGAAGCGCGGCGTGCAGGTGCGCATCCTGACCAATTCCTACGGCGCCACCGATGTGTCCGCTGTCCACGCCGGCTATGCGCCCAGGCGCAAGGCCTTGCTTCAGGCTGGCGTCATCCTCTACGAACTGAAACCGACCGCCTATGCGGAACTGGTGAAGCAGAAGAAGCGCCATGGCCCCGGCGGCAGCAGCCGCGCGAGCCTGCACGCCAAGACCTATATGGTCGACCGTCACGAGCTGTTTATCGGATCACTGAACCTTGACCCGCGCTCGGCGCGTCTGAATACGGAGATGGGCATCGTGGTCGACAGCCAGGCGCTGTGCGCCATGCTGGGGCAGGGCGTGGACGACGCGCTGCTGGACGCGGCCTACCAGGTGGTGCTGGCCGACGACGGCGAGTCGTTGCAATGGGTGACGCGCGAGGATGGGGTGCTGCGGACGTACACCAGCGAACCAGATATGAACGCCTGGGACAAGTTCAAGCAGGGGGTGTTGAGGGTGTTGCCGGTGGAGGAGGAGCTTTAATCAGGGCTTTGTTTGGCTCCCCTCTCCCACGAGTGGTGTACGTACCGGGGACATGGGTAACGGGTGTTCGGATACATAGGTAACACGTGATCTACGCGCATCAGGGTGCGCGTAGATCGATTTCTCCGATCTCGAAGCGGCTGAACCAGACCGCGAAGCAG
>NZ_BPUO01000021.1 GCF_022179805.1 Cupriavidus pauculus
GCGTGATGTCGATGCCGTTGAAAAGGATGGTGCCCGTGGTGGGCTCCAGGAATTTCGTGAGCAGATTGAAGCAGGTGGTCTTGCCCGCGCCGTTCGGTCCGATCAATGCATGGATCGAGCCGCGACGCACCTGCAGATCCACACCGCTGACCGCCGTGAAGCCCTTGAAGGTCTTGGTCAGGTTGCGGACTTCCAGTACGTTGGTAGTCATTCGATAGGGATTGAATATTGCGTATGCGCCTGCGTGTTTTCTCCCCTCTCCCGCTCCGCGGGAGAGGGGAGCACTGTCGTGGCGGGATGAGGGTTACTTCTTCACCAGCGGGCAGCGCGATTGCGACAGCGGCTGGAAGGCTTCCTCGGCGGGCACCGTGGCCACGAGCTTCAGGTAGTCCCACGGCGACTTGGAGTCGGCGGGCTTCTTCACTTCCATCAGGTACATGTCGTGCATCATGCGGCCGTCGGCGCGGATGTAGCCGTTCTTGGCAAAGGCGTCATTGATTTTCGCCTTCTTGAGCGCGGCCATCACCGTGTCCGAATCGTCGCTGCCGGTGGCCTGCACGGCCTTCAGGTATTGCAGCACGGCCGAATAGGTGCCGGCGTGCACCATGTTCGGCATGCGCTTCATGCGCGCGAAGAAGCGGGTGCCGAACTCACGCGTCTGCGGATTCAGGTCCCAGTACCAGGCGTCGGTCATCTTCATGCCCTGCGTCAGCTTCAGGCCCAGGCTGTGCACGTCGCTGATGGTCATCAGCAGGCCCACCAGCGTCTGGTTCTTCGGCAGGCCGAAGTCGTTGGCGGCCTTGATGGCGTTGATGGTGTCGCCGCCACCGTTGGCCAGCGCCACGACCTGCGCCTTCGCTGCCTGCGCCTGCAGCACGAACGACGAGAAGTCCGACGCGTTCAGAGGATGCTTGATCTGCCCCACGACGTTGCCGCCCGAAGCCTTCACCACGTCGGCCGTGGCGGTTTCCAGCGACGCGCCGAACGCGTAGTCGGCGGTCAGGAAGTACCAGCTCTTGAGGCCCTGCTTGACCATCGCCTTGCCGGCCACGTTGGCCAGCGCGTAGGTGTCGTACACGTAGTGCACGATGTACGGCGAGCATTCCTCGTTGGTGTGGCGCAGGTTGGCGCCGCCCGTGATCAGCGAGATGCGCTTCTTTTCCGAGGCAATGCGCGATACAGCCAGGGCGACCGACGAGTTGGGCAGGTCGACGATGGCGTCGACGCCGTCGCGGTCGATCCACTCGCGCGCACGGGCGCTGCCGATATCGGCCTTGTTCTGGTGATCGGCGGTGACCAGTTCGATCTTCTTGCCAGGCAGGCCGTTGCCAAAGTCCTCGATGGCCATCTTGGCGGCTTCGACCGAACCCTTGCCGGCGTAGTCGAGGTAGACGCCGGACAGGTCGGTCATGACCCCGATCTTCACGACATCGCCCGAAATGGCCGCATTGGCAGCGCCGGCAAACGTGGTCAGGCCGAGCGCCAGGGCGCCCAGCAGTGTGGCTCGCTTCATCTTCTTATCTCCGTGGTGGTGGTGCGCAATGAAATCGTCAGTCCGCCATATGCGGGTAGCGGTACTCGGCGGCGGGCACAAAGGTCTCCTTGACCGTGCGCGGCGATACCCAGCGCAGCAGGTTCAGTGCCGACCCCGCCTTGTCGTTGGTGCCGCTGCGGCGCGCGCCGCCAAACGGCTGCTGGCCGACCACGGCCCCGGTGGGCTTGTCGTTGATATAGAAATTGCCGGCGGCAAAGCGCAGCGCATCGGCCGCCTGCGCGATGGCCGCGCGGTCGGTGGCGAACACCGCGCCGGTCAGCGCGTACGGGCTGGTGCTGTCTACCAGCGCCAGTACCTCGGGCCAGTGGCTGTCGGCATAGACGTAGACGCTCAGCACGGGGCCGAACAGTTCGGTTTCCATCAGTGTGTGGCGCGGGTTGTCCACCTGCAGGACAGTGGGCTCGATGAAGTAGCCCACGCTGTCGTCTGCCCGGCCGCCGGTGATCACCTTCACGCTGCTGTCCTGGCTGGCGCGCTGCAGATGACCGTGGATGCGGTCAAATGCGCGGCGGTCGATCACGGCACCCATGAAGTTGGTGAAGTCGGTCACGTCGCCCATGCGGATCGTTTCCACCAGGGCCACCAGGCGCTCACGCACCTGCGGCCACAGCGACGCGGGGATATAGGCGCGCGATGCCGCGCTGCACTTCTGACCCTGGTACTCGAACGCGCCGCGCAGCAGCGCCACGGCCAGCGTCTCGGCATCGGCGGAAGGGTGGGCCAGCACGAAATCCTTGCCACCCGTTTCGCCCACCAGGCGCGGATAGCTGCGGTAGCGCGACACGTTGCGGCCGACTTCGCCCCACAGCGTGTCGAACACGGCCGTCGAGCCGGTGAAGTGGATGCCGGCCAGTTCCGGCCGCGCCAGTACGGCGTTGCTGACGGCCACGGGGTCGCCCGGCACGAAGTTGATGACGCCCTTGGGCAGGCCGGCGGCTTCGAGCAGTTCCATGAACAGGTAGTTCGACAGCGACGCCGTGGCGGCCGGCTTCCACAGCACGGTGTTGCCCATCAGCGCCGGTGCGATGGCCAGGTTGCCGCCGATGGCCGTGAAATTGAACGGCGTCACCGCGTAGACGAAGCCTTCCAGCGGGCGGTATTCCAGGTGGTTGCGCAGACCCCGCGACGAGATCGGCTGCATTGCCGACAGCTCGTGGGCGAACTGGACGTTGAACCGCAGGAAGTCGATCAGCTCGCAGGCCGAGTCGATTTCCGCCTGGTAGGCGGTCTTGCCCTGGCCGAGCATGGTGGCGGCATTGAGCCGGGCGCGCCACGGGCCGGCCAGCAAGTCCGCTGCCTTGAGGAACACGGCCGAGCGTTCGGCCAGCGTGGCATGGCTCCAGTCGCGCTGGGCCGCGATGGCGGCACCAATGGCGGCGTCGATGGTGGCTGCGCTGGCGTTGTGGATGCGGCCAAGTTGTTGCGCGTGGTCATGCGGGGCGGTCACGGTACCGGTGTCGCCGCTGGTGATGCGCTTGCCGCCGACCACTGCGGGAATGTCCAGTACCACCGATTGTTGCGCGCCCAGTTCGGCGATCAGTGCCTGCCGTTCGGCGCTGCCCGGTGCATAGGCGAGAACGGTTTCATTAGTGGTTTTTGGATAGGAATTGTTTACAGACATATACGACTGAGAAGCTATTGGATATTTAAAGTTTAAAATTGGATCCAATATAGCAGTGCAAATATTCAGGCACAATAGGGACCTCACTCGAATCGCACACCGATCTCCAGCACCTCCCATGTCCACGCAAACGGGCCGCGCAAGCGCCCCCACCAAGGGTTTACCCCAGATCATTCGTGACCAGCTTCGCTACGAAATCCTGAAAGGCACGCTGGCGGCCGGCGTGCAGTTGCGCCAGGACGCGTTGGCCGAGCGCTTCAATGCGAGCCGGATTCCGGTGCGCGAAGCACTGCGCCAGCTAGAAACGGAGGGATTGGTGACCTACCAGCGCAATCGCGGCGCGGTGGTGTCAGGCATGGATGTGACGCAGATCTGCGAACTGCTCGATATCCGCGTTGCGCTGGAATGCCACGCGGCGCGGCTGGGCGTGCCGAACATGGTCCAGCAGGACTTCCAGCAGATGCAGGAAATCCTGGACGCGTACTCGAAATCGGAGTCGCTGGTGGAGTGGGCCGAGTACAACCGGCGCTTCCACCTAGCGCTGTGCGCGCCCGCGAACAACAAGAAGCTGCGCCGGCTGATCGAGGAGTTCTGCCTCAATACCGACCGCTATACGCACGAGCAGATGTCGCTGGCCACGGGCAAGGACAGCCCGCAGGCCGATCACTACCGCATTCTGGAGGCGTGCAAGGCACGCGACGCGGAACAGGTGGCTAGTTTGCTTGAGGAACACATCCTGGAAACCAAGCGGAATTTGCTGGCCAGCGAGCGGATGAAGGAAGAGGACTAGTTTTCGGTCTCTCCCGTTTTTTCTCCCCTCTCTTGTTTTTCTCCCCTCTCCCGCGAAGTGGGAGAGGGGCGGGGGGTGTGGGCCGGCGGTTCAAGTTGGAACAAGTCGCAATTTGAACCTCGCTGCCCTCACCCCCAACCCCTCTCCCGCCTTGCGGGAGAGGGGAGTAAGACAGCAGTGCGACACAGGCCTTAACCCGGATGCACCACCACCAGCAGCGCCGTGGCCACGCTTTTCCCCGGGTTTCCAATCGCATGCGCAACGTCCGCACCATAACGTGCCGTCTCGCCATGCTTGAGCTTTCGTTCATCGGCACCTGACCGCACGGTCATCGCGCCGGCCAGCACCGACAGGTGTTCCTGCGTGCCCGCCTCGTGCGGCTCCGAAGCCAGCACACCCCCCGGCTGGATCGTCAATTCATACCATTCAAAGCGTCCGGCCAGGTCGATTGGCCCCAGGATGCGCAGTTCGCAACGCGCGTCCGGGCTCTTGAGCGCCGGCACCGCGTGCGACTGCACCACGGTAATGGCCGGCGCCGACGCCGCGCCCGATCCCTGCGCCAGGAAATCGGTCAGACTGACACCCAGCGCGTTAGCCAGCCGCCACAGCACCGCCACCGTGGGATTGGCCAGGTTCCGTTCGATCTGCGAAAGCATAGACTTGGAGACACCGGCGCGGCGCGACAGGTCGTCCAGCGATAGCTGCTGGGCCTGGCGCAGTGCCTGCAGGGCGCTGCCCACCGCCGGCGGGCCTTCGACGGCCACGGACGGTTTGGCGGAGGAGGGTTGCGTCATCGACATTCGTTCGTTATAGTGCACGTCACGTTCGTTATATAGAACACGTTCGATTTATCGATCGAACGATCCGAGACACTACCACCGGGAGTCTGGCCATGTCGAGTGCCGAGGCTTTTTATGCATCGATCCGTGCGGAACTGGATGCCATCCGCGAAGCTGGCCTGTATAAGCGCGAGCGCATCATCGCCACGCCGCAGGGCGCCACCATCCGCACCGCGGACGGGCGCGAAGTCATCAACCTGTGCGCCAACAACTATCTTGGCCTGTCGTCGCACCCAAAGGTGATGGAAGCCGCCCATGCGGCGCTGCGCACGCATGGCTATGGCCTGTCGTCGGTGCGCTTCATCTGCGGCACGCAGGACCTGCACAAGGAACTGGAAGGGCGGCTGGCCCGCTTCCTGGGCACCGAGGACACCATTCTTTATGGCTCCGCGTTCGATGCCAACGGCGGGCTGTTCGAGACACTGCTGGGGCCGGAAGACGCCGTGATCAGTGACGAGCTGAATCACGCGTCGATCATCGACGGCATCCGCCTGTCCAAGGCGCGCCGCTATCGCTACAAGCACAACGACCTCGACGACCTGCGCGCGCAACTGCAGCAGGCTGATGCCGATGGCGCGCGCTTCAAGCTGGTGTTCTCCGACGGTGTGTTCTCGATGGACGGCACCGTGGCCCGGCTGGATGAGATCCGCAAGATCTGCGACGCGCACGGCGCGCTGCTGGGCATCGACGAATGCCATGCCTCCGGCTTCATGGGGCCGCGCGGACGCGGAACGCACGAAGCGCGCGGCCTGTTCGGCAAGATCGACATCATCACCGGCACGTTGGGCAAGGCACTGGGCGGCGCATCGGGCGGCTTCACGACGGGGCGCAAGGAAGTGATCGACCTGCTGCGGCAGCGCTCGCGCCCGTATCTGTTCAGCAATACCGTGGCGCCGGCCATCGTGGGCGCCAGCATCGCCGTGCTGGACCTGCTCGAAGCCAGCACCGAACTGCGCGACAAGCTGGAGCGGAACACGAAGTTCTTCCGCGACGGCATCGTCAAGCTGGGCTTCGACATCAAGCCTGGGGACCATCCGATTGTGCCGATCATGGTCTACGACGCCGAAAAAGCACAGAAGCTGGCCGAGCGGCTGCTCGAACTCGGCGTCTACGTGGTGGGCTTTTTCTACCCCGTGGTGCCCAAGGGCCAGGCGCGCATTCGCGTGCAGATGAGCGCGATTCACGATGAAGGTACGCTGCAAACCGCGCTCGATGCGTTTGCCAAGGCTGGCCGTGAGCTGGGATTGATTCAATGACTGAAGCAGCAAACAACGCGGCGCCCAAGATCCTGATCATCGGTGCCAACGGCCAACTGGGTTCCGAACTGGCGTTGGCGCTGGCCGAGCGCCATGGCAGGGAACAGGTCGTGACGTCCGATGTGGTGCCTACCGGGCGCCATGTGCATATCGCCCATGAGATGCTCAACGTCACCGACCGCGGCGAGCTGACCACGGTGATCGAGCGGCATGGCATCACGCAGATCTACCTGCTGGCCGCGGCGTTGTCCGCCACTGGCGAGAAGGCGCCGCAGTGGGCGTGGAACCTGAACATGACGGGTCTGCTGAACGTGCTGGAAGCCGCGCGCCATCACGGCATCGAACGCGTGTTCTGGCCCAGTTCCATCGCCGCGTTCGGACCGACCACGCCGCGTACGGACACACCGCAGAAGACCGTCATGGAGCCCACCACCGTGTACGGCATCTCCAAGCAGGCCGGAGAAGGCTGGTGCCGCTGGTATTTCGAGAACCATGGCGTGGACGTGCGCAGCCTGCGCTATCCGGGGCTGATTTCGCACAAGACGCCACCCGGCGGCGGCACCACCGACTATGCGGTAGACATCTTCCACCACGCGATGCGCGGCCTGCCTTATACGTGCTTCCTGAAGGACGACGAGCGTCTGCCGATGATGTACATGGACGACGCGATCCGCGCCACGCTGGAACTGATGGACGCGCCACGCGAAGCCGTGCGCGAGCGGGGCAGCTACAACCTTGCCGGCATGAGCTTCACGCCGGCCGAGATCGCCGCCGCCATCCGCCTGCGCGAACCGGAATTCGAGATCCGCTACGAGCCGGACTACCGCCAGGCCATCGCGCAGGGCTGGCCCGATTCGATCGACGACAGCGCCGCGCGTGCCGACTGGGGCTGGCAGCCCAGGTACGACCTGCAGGCCATGGTCGACGACATGCTCGACAACCTCAGGCAGGCGTTGGCAAAGGACGCCGCTACGGCGGGCTGACCGGGTTGCCGGTCACCTGGCCGGGCCAGTAGGCAAAGCGCCAGTCCTGATAGCTGGCGGCATGCGCCAGGCCCGGCTCGTCGTCCGGGAAGTTGTCTTGCTGAAGCGGACGTTTGGTCGATGCGCTGTGCACACCCATGAAACCGTCACCAGGGGCCGGCAGGTAGATCCAGTCGGCGCCGGTCACCGGACCGCGCCATGCGCGGCGCAGCCATCGGCGTGTCTGCCCCGTACGATTGTCCTCGACCAGGTCGTCCAGCGTGCGGGGATACAGCCCATCCCCGTTCTCCACATAGCGCCGCACGGCCTCGCGGACCTCGTGACCGACGTGCCGCAGTTCAAACTCGCGCTCGCGCTGGACGCGTGTCTGCCAGACCTCGCCCACCTTCATCAGGTAAATGCCCATTACCGCCACGGCCGCCAGGCAGAGGATCAGCGAAAAGCCGCGCTGGCGGCGGCTACAGGTCCTGGACGGCGTGCCATCGCGGGCCTTTCCGGTGGCGGTGCTGCGTACGTCGAACACGCCCTAGGCACTGCCGGCTACGGGCGCGCCGATGCCCGAGGACTCGGCCGGCGGGGGGACGATTGCCCAGCTCGTGCTGCTCTGCGTGATCGGGTCGACCGGTAACTGGCGCAGGTACGCGCACTCGACCAGCACTTCCAGCGAGGCGGGGTAGCCGCCATGGTCGGCGTGAAAGCGGTCGATGGCCTCGCGCATCGTCATCAGGGTGTGCCGCAGGACCACTTCCTCGGCCCGATCGGTCTGGGTAGCATAGCGTGGCACGACCAGCGTCATCAACGACGCCATGATGGCCAGCATCACCAGCAGTTCGATCAGGGTGAATCCGGCGCGCCGCCACGGCGTGCCCTGGCGTCGTTTCATTACCACTCCTTGTAGGGAACCCCATTGATGCCGGCTTCCGTCGACTTCGAATAGACATCGAAGACGTCGTCCCCGGCCTCGGGTGCGTCCGGCGGGCTTGCGTAGGAGCGCAATCCCCAGGTGTCGATGTCGGGCACGCCGGGACACGCGCACATCGGGTCGCGCGGGATGCGGCGCAGGAAGTAGAGCTTGGCCCCGGCCGGATTCCGGATGTCGGTCACGCCTTCGACCAGCGTCGCCAGCGTGGGCGGATATCCGCTGGCGCCGACCATGCGTGTCATGCGTCCCCCGTCCATGGCCGCCTTGTGCGCATCGATGGCGCCGCGGATCTGCCACAGCGCGCGGCGCAGCTCGGTTTCCCGGTTCTGCTTGGCGGCGATACGCGCCAGCGGCCACGCGGACATCGCCAGCGTCGCCAGAAGGGTGAGCGTGCGGCTGGCGTGCCGCGTGTTGCCATGGGACGGTGTCAGGAAATGGATGCTGGTCTTGCCCTGGTTGGGCACGACGTAGATGGTCGGCTTGGGCGACTCGTTGTTGGTGACGGTGACGAGCAGGTCCGGCGTGGCTAAGGCGGTGTGTAAGCGCCGATATCGAACCAGAGCTTCGCCATCGGGCTGGCGGGATGGCCAAAGTAGATGGGGTGGTCCGCACCGGGGCGTTGACCGGGGTGGGCAAATCGGTCGGCGGCCCACACGCGATTTTTGAAGTTGACGCAGCTTTCCGGACCGTAGTGGTCGGTACTGCGCCATTCGGCAATGTGACGGCAGGCGTCCGGAGTTGTTGGACGGGCTGCGTTGGCGTTGGCTGTCGTCATGAGCAGCAGCGCCATGACAGCAGACGGAATGGCTGCTTGCCGGAACAGTTTGTTTTGAGTGTCCATGGTCTCTCGCAGGAGTGGCTGATAAGGCGCGGAACCGATTCGGCGCTCTGACTCTGAGCCATGGGGGCAGCCCTATGAATCGCCGTTCAGCAAAAACCGGCGGGCATTGCGTGGTGAGGGTGGAACAGAAAGATTTTTGGGAAGGTTGTCTCAAAGCGTCTTTTCGGATGCCCGGCGGGAACACGTGTTGCGCAACGCACTCTTAACTAGTTTGCAAAGAAATCATTTGTATTCTAATTAATTCACGTCTATCATTCGGCCCATGCCAAACATAGACGCCCTCCGATTCGCCTTCACCGGACAACTGATGCTGTCCGGTCGCCAATGGCGCCAGATCAGCCAGGCCGCAGTCACCGCCCACGGCATTTCTGCCGCGGCCGCCGCGCCCTTGCTGTTTATCCGTCGCCTGGGCGGCGGCGTGCGCCAGGTGACGCTGGCCGACTACGTGGGTGTGGAAGGCGCCACCCTGGTGCGACTGGTGGACCAGTTGTGTGCCGCCGGGCTGGTGCGCCGCGAGGTGGACCCCAGCGACCGGCGCGCTAACGTGCTGTCGCTGACTGACGCCGGCGAGCGCATGGCCGAGCAGATCGAGGTGGAACTCAAGCAATTGCGCGCCGAGGTGTTCGCGGATGTCAGCGAAGCCGACATGGCCGCCGCGCTGCGCGTGCTCGATGCACTGTCGCAAGCCGCGGCCAATGCGTCGGCGGCGAGCAAGCAGGAGTCCTGAGCGCCATGGTTAGCTGGCCGTCCGCCAGGGACTGGGTTTTTTCGTTCAAGGCCTTCATCGCCGCGATGCTGGCCCTGTGGATCGCGATGTACCTGGGTCTGCCCCGTCCGTACTGGGCGATGGGCTCCGTCTATATCGTGGCGCACCCGCTTACCGGTGCCACGCGTTCCAAGGCGCTGTACCGCGTGCTGGGCACGCTGATCGGCGCCGCCGCCGGCGTGGCCATGGTGCCGCCGCTGGTCAATTCCCCGCCGTTGCTGATGGGGGCCGTCGCAATCTGGGTGGCCTGCCTGCTCTACGTGGCTCTGCTGCATCGCACGCCGCGCAGCTACGTGTTCATGCTCGCCGCCTACACGCTGCCGCTGGTGGCGCTGCCGTCGGTCGACAACCCGGTCGGCATCTTCGACCTGGCCGTGGCCCGTTCCGAGGAAATCTGCCTGGGCATCCTGTGCGCGGCCGTGGTGGGCGCCGTGATCATGCCGGCCAGCGTGGCCGACGTGCTGCGCGACAAGTCGCGCCAGTGGATGGCCGACGCCACGCTCTGGGCATCGGACATGCTGTCGCTGGCGCCCGGCGCATCGGTATCGCGCCATCACAGCCGCCATCGTCTGGCCGCCGACATCCTGGCGCTGGACCAGTTGATCAGCCAGTTGAGCTACGACGCCGAAAGCGCCACCCGTGTGCATGCCGCCCGCGAGTTGCGCGGCCGCATGACGATGCTGCTGCCCGTGTTGTCGTCGCTGTCGACGATCGTCGAATCGCTGCAGGCCGCTGGCGGCGTTCCCGCCCCGCTGGCCGCGCAGATGCACGCGGTCAGGGCCTGGATCCAGGCTGGCGCGGCACCCGACGCGCGTCCGGTGCTGACGTCCACGCCGCTGCAGCAAGGCTGGGACGCCGCGCTGGTGACCGCCGCCGAAGACCGCCTCCAGCAGATGCTGGCCCTGTGGCACGACTGCGTGACGCTGTGCCGGCGCCTGGGCGAGAAGCACGCCGAGGGCCAGTGGATGCCCGAATTCCTGCGCTGGGAGGTGGGCCGTGCCCGCCACTATGACCACGGCATGCTGCTGTTTTCGACCGTGACCGTGGCCATGGCGATCTACGCGATGGGCATGGTGTGGATCCACACGGGCTGGGCCGATGGCGCGGGCGCCGTGGCGCTGGGCGCGATTTCCTGCTGCTTCTTTGCCGCGCTGGACGAACCCGCGCCGATGATCCGGTCGTTCTTCAACTGGAATATCGTCTGCCTGCTGATCTCGCTGGTGATGCTGTTCGCCGTGCTGCCCGTGGCGCACGACTTCGAGATGCTGGTGCTGATGTTCGCCGTGCCGTACCTGATCATCGGCCTGCTCGTGGCGCAGCCGCGCCTGGCGATGATCGGCATGCCGCTGGCGGTGGTCACGGCCAACGACATCGGTATCCAGGGCGCCTACAGCGCCAACTTCCAGTCGTTCTTCAACAGCAACATCGCCGGCATCGCGGGCATTGCGTTCGCGCTGGTCTGGACGCTGGTGGTGCGGCCGTTCGGCACGCGTGCCGCCACGCGCCGGCTGGTGCGGGCCGGCTGGAGCGATATCGCCGAGAACGCGCTGGGCAAGCACCCCGATTCGCATACCCGGCTGCGCGCCCGCATGCTGGACCGTCTGGCGCAACTGGTGCCGCGCCTGGCCGCCAGCGAGAGCGAAGTGTCCACCGATGGCTTTAGCGAAGTGCGCGTGGAGCTGACGGCGCTGGCGCTGCAGCGCGAGATGGCCGACATGCCCGCCGACGAGCAACATGCGGTGCGCCGCGTGCTGCGCAGTATTTCCACCTACTACAAGGCGCGCCTCGATGGCACCGCCGATGCGCCGCCCGCCGCGTTGCGCACACGCCTGGCCAACGCCCAGGGTAAGGTGCGCTCGCCCGTGGCGCTGGCGGCGCTGGTCGACATGCAGGTGGCCCTGTTTCCGCCGGCGCTGCCGGCAACCGTTTCCGGAAAAGCATGATGCCCGGTGAAATCAGTATCTATGGCGTGTTCATCCCCAGCCTGCTGGTGTGGATGCTCGCCGCCTTCATTGTCACCAGTGCCGCACGCGCGGTGTTGTCGCGCGTGGGCTTCTACCGGCTTGTGTGGCACCGATCCCTTTTCAATCTGGCGCTGTACGCGATCATCCTCGGTGGGGTGGTGGCCATGGTGCCGTGGCTGCAATCATGAAACTCAGACTCTCTTCGCTCGGGCCGGTCGTGTTGACGCTGGCCGTCACTGCCGTTGGCGCGGTCGTCGTCAAACACCTGTGGGACTACTACACGGTGGCCCCGTGGACCCGCGACGGCCACATCCGTGCCGATGTAGTGCAGGTGGCGCCTGATGTCTCGGGGCTGGTCACGCGCATCGCCGTCAAGGACAACCAGCACGTGAAGGCCGGCGACGTCCTGTTCGAGATCGATCACGAACGCTACGCGCTGGCGCTGCGCCAGGCCGAAGCCACGGCCGCCGCGGTGCGCGCCAACCTGGCGCAGGCGCGCCGCGAGGCGTCGCGCAGCCAGAAGCTGTCTGACGTGGTGTCGAAGGAAATCATCGAAGAAGGCCTGGCCAAGGTGCAGCAGGGCGAGGCGCAATTGGCGCAGGCCGATGCGGCCATCGGCGTGGCGAAGCTGAACCTGGAGCGCACGAAGGTGATGAGCCCGGTGGAAGGCTACGTCAATGACCGCCTGCCACGCCTGGGCGACTACGTGGTAACCGGCAAGCCGGTGCTGTCGATGGTCGATTCGCGGTCGTTCCACGTGGAAGGGTACTTCGAGGAAACCAAGCTGCAGGGCATCCATATTGGCAGCCCGGTGGACATCCGCATCATGGGCGAGAAGCGCGTGCTGCAGGGCCACGTGCAGAGCATCGCGGCCGGTATCGAGGACCGCGACCGCACCAATGGGTCGAACCTGCTGCCGAACGTGAATCCCACGTTCAACTGGGTGCGGCTGGCCCAGCGCGTGCCGGTGCGTATCCAGTTCGACCAGATGCCCGAGGACGTGCGGCTGGTGGCGGGCCGTACCGCCACGGTGTCGGTGACGGGCGACGGCAAGTCGGCCCCGGCCAACGACAAGCCGTCCGCCGCGCCGGCGGCGACAAGTAGCAATGCCTCGCATGACAAGGTCGCGCTGGCCGGCAAGGGCGCGGCAACAACCGGAGTGCTGCAGTGAAACGCTTTGCCCGTGCCTCGCTGGCGGCGATGTTGCCGCTGGCGCTGGCCGCCTGCATGACCGTCGGCCCTGACCACAAGGTGCCCGACAACGCCGCCGTGAAGGCGGCCGCCGCCAACGGCCCGTTTGCCCACACCGACAGCGACGCCGTGTCCATCGGCGAAGTGCCCAATGACTGGTGGCGCCTGTACGACGATCCGCATATCGACGACCTGGTGCAGCAGGCGCTGGTCGCCAACACCGACCTGCGCGTGGCCGCGGCCAACCTGAAGCGGTCGATCGCCGTCTATCACGAGGTGGAAGCCGAGAACCTGCCGGAAGCCAAGTTCCGCGCCAGTGCGGAGCGCGGCCAGATTGCCGGAGAACCGCTGCTGCACGAGGAAAAGATCCCGGCGATGAACTTTGGCGACATCGGCTTCGAGGTGTCGTACCTGATCGATTTCTGGGGCAAGCTCAAGCGCGCCGACGAGGCCGCGCTGGCGGCGGCGCAAGCCAGCCATGCCGCGCTGGACCAGGCCCGGGTGGGTGTGGTGGCGGAGACCGTGCGCGCCTATGTGCAAGGCTGCACGGCCACGCACGAACTGCATGTGGCGCAGCACCAACTCGACCTGCAGGAGCGTGGCGTGACGCTGGCGCAGAAGCTGGTGGACGCCGGGCGCGGCCAGCCCACCGATCTGCTGCGCGCGCAGGCTCAGGCCGACACGCTGCGCGCGGTGCTGCCGAAGTATCGTGCCGAGCAGGAAGGTGCGGCCTACCGTCTGGCCGTGATGCTGGGCAAGCCGCCCATGGCGCTCGATGTGAAGAGCGTGGCCTGCGAACACGTGCCCGCGCTGAAGCAGGCGCTGCCCGTGGGCGATGGCACGGCGCTGCTCAAGCGGCGCCCCGACGTGCGCCAGGCCGAGCGCGAACTGGCGTCCGCCACGGCCAAGATCGGCGTGGCCACGGCCGACCTGTTCCCGCAGATCCGCATTGGCGCATCGGCCGGCTTCACCGGTATTCTCGATCACCTGGGCCAGGCGCCGACCGCGCACTGGGGCTGGGGACCGGCCCTATCGTGGACCATCCCCACCAGCGGCACGCGTGCACGCATCCACAACATGGAGTTCGGTGCCGAAGGCGCACTCGCGCATTTCGACGGCGTGGTGCTGAAGGCGTTGCGCGAGACACAGAGCGCGCTATCGGCTTACTCGCACGAGCTGGAGCGCAACCAGTCGCTGCGCGCCGCCCGCGACAAGGCCGACGAGGCCGCGCGCCAGAACCGCCTGCTCTGGCAGGCCGGCCGCTCGCCGTACCTGCAGAGCCTGGACGCCGACCGCACGCTGGCCAACACCGATGCCGCACTGGCCGCCTCCGATGCGCAGGTAGCGATGGACCAGATCAACCTGTTCCTGGCGCTGGGCGGTGGGTGGCAGAACGCGCCGGCGATTGCTGTGACTGCACAATAAAGTCAGGATATGGTTGGTCTGAAAGGCCGGGATTGCTTTGCCTGGCTTGATTTCGAAGACTTTCCGCCGCCAGAACTCAACTGAATCAACGCCGGGGCACCCCGAAAGGGATGCCCCGGATTTTTTTCGCTCCGCAAATTCATATATATGAGTTGGTTGACATGGATGAATTCAGCGCCTACGATGGTTTCACGCTTGACCCACACGAAGGAGACAAAAAATGATTCACGTCGTACTGCATGACGCCAAGGACACCGTTGCGGTGGCCGTGGTTGAAGGGATCGAGCCGGGCACGAAGCTCAACGCCTGGATCATGGATGAAGACAAGGTGGTGACGGTGACAGCGCTGCAGCCGATTCCCATCGGACACAAGGTGGCGCTGCGCGATATGGCGCTGAACGAAACCGTCTACAAGTACGGCATCGACATCGGCAAGGTCGTCGCACCCATCAAGGCCGGCGAGCACGCACACGTGCACAACATCAAGACGAAGCGCTGGTAAGCCGCCACGTCCCGCACGTCAGTCCACGATTCCACTTCCCTTTCAAGACTCTGAGGACCCGTCATGTCTGTCATCGATCAAAACACCACGTTCTGGGGATATCGCCGCGACAATGGTCGCGTCGGTGTTCGCAACCACGTCATCATCCTGCCGCTTGACGACCTGTCCAACGCGGCGGCGGAAGCCGTTGCGGTGGCCATCAAGGGGACCATGGCGATTCCCCATCCCTATGGCCGGCTGCAGTTTGGTCCCGACCTGGACTTGCACTTCCGTACGTTGATCGGTGCAGGCAGCAATCCCAACGTGGCCGCGGTGGTGGTGATTGGCATCGAGGATGGCTGGACCAAGAAGGTCGTTGACGGCATCGCCAAGACGGGCAAACCTGTGGTGGGCTTCGGCATCGAGGGCCATGGCGACCACGACACCATCATGCGGGCGTCAAAAGCCGCCAGGCAATTCGTGCAATACGCCACGGCGCAGCACCGCGTGGAATGTCCGATTGGCGACCTGTGGATCTCAACCAAGTGCGGCGAATCGGACACCACGTCCGGCTGCGGTGCGAACCCCACGGTCGGCAATGCATTCGACAAGCTGCATCCGCTTGGCACCACGCTGGTGTTTGGGGAAACCTCGGAACTGACTGGCGGTGAGCATATCGTGGCCAACCGTTGCGCGAACGACGAGGTGCGTCACAAGTTCATGGCGATGTTCGAGCGCTACCAGGGCATGATCGACCGCTGGAAGACTTCCGACCTGTCGGAATCGCAACCGACCAAGGGCAACATCGCCGGCGGGCTCACCACGATCGAAGAAAAGGCGCTGGGTAACATCCAGAAGATCGGCAAGCAATGCACCGTCGATGGCGTGCTGGACAAGGCAGAAGAGCCTACGCATCCGGGCCTCTGGTTCATGGATTCGTCGTCGGCCGCTGCCGAAATGGTGACACTGTGTGCGGCCGCCGGTTACGTCGTTCACTTTTTCCCGACGGGCCAGGGCAACGTGATTGGCAACCCGATCGTCCCGGTTATCAAGCTGTGTGCCAATCCGCGCACCGTTCGTCTCATGAGCGAGCACATGGACGTGGATTGCTCGGGGCTCCTGCAGCGGGAGCAGACGCTGGACCAGACTGGCGACAAGCTGCTCGAATGCATGATGGCGACCATCAATGGGCGCTGGACGGCCGCCGAGGCACTGGGTCACCGTGAATTCGTGTTGACCCGCATCCACGAGTCCGCATGATGAAGCGAATCTGCATCAGCGAGTTCATGGACTCGGCAGCGGTGCAGACGCTCACCCCGGGTTTTGACGTGCGATACGAACCGGGGTGGGTGGACAAGCGCGCTGATCTGCTGGAGGGGCTGGGCGGTGTGCACGGACTGATCGTGCGCAATCGCACCCAGGTCGACGGAGCACTCCTGGCTGCGGCCAGCCATCTCAAGGTGATTGGGCGGCTGGGCGTAGGCCTGGACAACATCGATGTCGAATCGTGCCGTCAACGCGGTATCCGCGTGATCCCGGCATACGGTGCGAATGCGCGATCCGTCGCCGAGTACGTTGTGACGACGGCTGCGGTGCTGTTGCGCGGCGCGTATCTATCCAGTGCCGAGGTAGCCGCTGGAAAATGGCCGCGCGCGAGGCTGTCCGATGGCAGGGAGGCTCTGGACAAGACGCTGGGCCTCGTGGGCTTTGGCGATATCGGCAGGCGTACGGCGGCATTGGCGAAAGCCTTCGGCATGGAAGTGATTGCCCATGATCCGATGCTCTCTGCCGATGACCCTGCATGGAGCGCTACCGGCGTGCGCTGCGTTGGCCTTGACGAACTGCTGGCCCAGGCCGACGCAGTGAGTCTGCATGTGCCGCTTGTGGATGCCACGCGGAATCTTCTCGATGTGGGCCGTCTGGCATCGATGAAGCCCGGTGCCGTGCTGATCAACACCGCTCGAGGTGGCGTGGTGGATGAGGCCGCATTGGCCGACGCCTTGCGTGCGGGGCATGTCGGCGGCGCCGCGCTGGACGTATTCGGGCACGAGCCGCTACCGGCAGGCAGCCCACTGGCCAACGCGCCCAACCTGATTCTTACGCCGCATATCGGAGGCGTCACGCAGGAAGCCAATGCGCGTGTGTCGATGATGATCGCCAACGAAGTACGCAAAACGCTGGAGGCCAGCACATGACTCTTGTTCGCCTGGACGTCCTGGAACAAACGGCTACGGCTGCCTTGCGCCGGGCTGGTGCAAGCGAGGCACAAGCCTCGGCCACGGCCTCCGCGCTGGTACGGGCCGATGCAGTGGGGCTGCCATCGCACGGCGTCTCACGGGTTCCCATGTACGTGGCTCACCTGCGTCATGACAGGGTCGATGGTAATGCCGAGCCCACTGCCAGTGGCCGGCGTGCCAGCTCGCTGCTGGTCGATGCAGGCTGCGGCTTTGCCTTTGCCGCATGCGACCTCGCGGTGAAAGAGGCGATTGCGTGTGCCCGTGTGACCGGCGTCGGCGTTGCGGCCGTCACCAACAGCCATCACTTTGGCGCTGCGGCATTGCCGCTTGAGGCGGTTGCGGAAGCGGGCATGGTGGGAATTGCGATGGGCAACTCTCCGGCGGCGATGCCTGCCTGGGGCGGCAAGCGACCGCTTTTCGGCACCAATCCGATCGCCGCGGTGTTTCCGCGGCGCGGCAAGCCACCTGTCGTCATCGACTTGTCGTTGTCCGAGGTGGCGCGCGGCAAGATCATGGTTGCTGCAAGGCAAGACAGGCCGATTCCGCTGGGCTGGGCACTGGATGAAGCGGGCCAGCCAACCACGGATGCCAAGGCAGCGCTGCGCGGCTCCATGTTGCCAGCAGGCGGCGTCAAGGGCGCGATGTTGGCGCTCATGGTCGAGCTGCTGGTGACATCGCTGGCCGGTGCGCAGTTTGGCGCGGAAGCCGATTCATTCTTCGATGACGGAGGGAATCGTCCGCGCATTGGCCAGTTGTTCCTGGTGCTTGATCCAGGGGCATTCGCAGGGAGCGCGGCCTACGCGGAGCGTGTAGAAGCCCTGCTCGGCGCCATGCTGGACGACGAAGGCGCGCGCGTGCCAGGCGAGCGGCGGCATCGTGCCCGAACGGAAGCCGCGGAACGCGGGTTGGAAGTACCAGATGCGTTGTGGAGCGAACTTCGCACCTTGGCAGGAGAGTCCATCGAAGCTTGACGTAATCACTCATCCGTACAGCGGCTAGCCTGCGCAAAGACAGGCTGACGACCACAAAGGAGACAAACCATGCATCGACGCTTTAACCTTGGTGCGCGCAGAAGCATTTGCTGTGCGTTCGCGATGTTGGCAGTGATCACTACCCTGGCGGGGCCCCGATCCGTGGCCGCGGCACCGCAGGATGGCGTGGCAAATTATCCGGACAAGCCGATTCGGTATGTGGTGCCGTTTGCCGCGGGCGGACTGACGGACCTCATGGCGCGTACGGTTGCCCAGCAACTGAGTGAGGAGTGGAAGAAGCCGATCGTCGTCGACAACAAGCCAGGTGGGAATGCCAATATCGGCGCGGACCAGGTCGCCAAGGCGCCTGCGGACGGTTACACGTGGCTGGCGGTGACGCTGACGCACGCGTCGAATGTGACGTTGTTCCCCTCGCTGCCGTTCAGCATGCAGAAGGATCTGCTGCCGGTCGTCCGGGTGGCGTCGTCGCCCATGGTGGTAGTGGTGCCCGTCAACTCTCCGATCAAATCCCTGAAGGAACTTGCGGGGGCTGCGCAGAAATCGACGTTGAATGCCGGATCCAGTGGCAATGGCACGCCGCCGCACCTGACGCTGGCGCTGTTCGAGAGCCAGGCCAAGGCCAACATGACACATGTGCCCTACAAGGGCGGGGCGCCATCGATGACGGATCTCATTGGTGGACAGATCGACGTGGTGTTTTCCAACTTTCCCGAGTCGCTGGCGTACGTAAAGGCAGGCAAGCTGCGCGCGTTGGCAGTCACTACGCGCGAGCGCCACCCATTGCTCCCGGACGTGCCGACCGTCGCCGAGGCGGGATATCCGGACCTGATCGTTGAAAACTGGACTGGCCTGATGGTGCCGGCTGGTACGCCGCGCCCCATCGTGGAGAAGATATCGGCGTCCGTCGCGCGAATGCTGGGATCCGACTCGGTGCGTCAGCGCATCGCGGCCGCCGGATTCACGCCGGCTCCGCAGAGCGGACCGCCTTTTGCCGAGTACTTCGGTACCGAGGTGACGCGATGGGCAAAGGTCATTGAAGAGAAGCGCATCCGGGTGGAATGACATCGAGTACCGGGTGCTGATTATTACTGGAGTGCGCGGATGCGCGCTTCAGTGACCCGTATGTTGGGGCCGCGCGGCAACTTCAGTATCATGCAGGTTATCTATCTGAATTGCGCCCGTATTGGCTTGGCAGTCGCATAACTTGAGGATTTCGACGTGGGTTCCAGATTCGACGCGAGCGCTTCCATTGGCGGCGTTCTCTACAAGGATGTGAAGCGTGCCCTTCTGGCCGCGCTCTCGGAAGGCGAGTGGAAGCCGGCCGAGGCGATTCCGTCCGAGCGCAGGCTGATCGAACGGTTCGGCGTTTCCGTCGGGACACTGCGCAAAGCGATCGACGAGCTGGTTGCGGAGAACATCCTGATTCGCCACCAGGGCCGGGGCACGTACGTGGCAACGCATCGGATGGAAGACCACTTCTTCCGGTTCTTCCGTGTCGTGCGCCAGGATGGACATCGGGACTATCCGACCGTTCGTCTCGCAAAATTCCGCCGTGCCAAGGCAGACAAGTCTGAAGCAACTGCCCTGGGATTGTCGCCCGGCGATGCCGTTTTCAAGTTCTCCAACGTACTTTCGCTGGAGAACACCCCCGTCATGATCGATGACATTGCAGTACCGGTCGGAAGATTTCCGACGCTGACCGAGGCGCGACTTCGCGAGCGCCCGAATACGCTCTACAACTTCTACCAGGACGATTTCGGCATCAACATCATTCGTACCGACGAGAGGCTCCGCGCGACGCTGGCGAACAAGGAGGATGCCGAATTGATGGGAGTCGCCGAGGGAGATGCGTTGCTGCAAATCTTGCGCGTGGCGTATTCGTATCACGATGAGCGTATCGAGTATCGGGTTTCGAAACTCAACACGACTCATCACGAATTCACGTTCGCGCAGCCTTAGCAAGAGCGGGGCGGGAAGCCACCGGACAGCGGCGGCCTTATCCGTAGTTTTACTTTGCAGTCGGCATGGCGAATTCCGCGCCGCGTGCCGTGTCGTTCGGCCACCGTTGCATGATGCTCTTCTGGCGGGTGTAGAACCTCACGCCTTCTTCGCCGTATGCGTGCATGTCCCCGAACAACGAGCGCTTCCAGCCACCAAAGCCGTGCCACGCCATCGGAACAGGAATGGGCACGTTGATACCGACCATGCCCACTTCGATGCGGCGGCCAAACTCGCGGGCGACCTGGCCATCACGCGTATAGCATGCGACGCCGTTGCCGAATTCGTGTTCGTTGACCAGCTTCACGGCTTCTGCGAAATCATCCACGCGCACGCACGACAACACGGGACCGAAGATCTCTTCCTTGTAGATGCGCATCTCGGGCGTGACGTTGTCGAATAGCGTGCCGCCAGTAAAGAAGCCTTGCTCGTGGCCGGGGACCTTGTAGTTCCGGCCATCGACGACGAGCTTTGCTCCCTCTTCCACCCCGAGCGCAATGTAATTCTCGATGCGTTCGAGCGCTTGCCCCGTAACGACCGGGCCCATTTCCGCGTCGGCCTCCATGCCGTTCTTGATCACCAGTTCGCGTGCGCGGGCTTCCAGCTTCGGAATGATCTTGTCGGCCACGTCGCCGACGAGTACGGCTACGGAAATGGCCATGCAGCGCTCGCCCGCGGAACCGTAGGCTGCGCCGATCAGTCCGTCCACGGCCTGGTCGATGTCTGCATCGGGCATCACCACCATGTGGTTCTTCGCGCCGCCCAGTGCCTGCACGCGCTTGCCCAGCTTTGCACCCGTTTCGTAGATGTAGTTTGCAATCGGCGTGGAGCCGACGAAGCTCACAGCCTTGACGTCGTGGTGATGGAGAAGGGCGTCGACGACCGTCTTGTCACCTTGCACGACGTTGAACACGCCGTCGGGCAGTCCGGCTTCCTTGAGGAGACGGGCCATGAAAAGCGATGCGGACGGGTCGCGCTCGCTCGGCTTGAGGATGAAGCAATTGCCCGTGGCGATCGCAACAGGGAACATCCAGCAAGGGACCATGCAGGGAAAATTGAACGGCGTGATACCTGCAACCACGCCGAGCGGCTGGCGCAGCGTCCAGTTATCCATGCCGGTCGACACCTGGTCAGTGAAGTCGCCCTTCAGCAGTTGAGGCACGCCGCAGGCAAATTCGATGATGTCGATGCCACGGCTGACTTCCCCCGCCGCGTCGCTCAGCACCTTGCCGTGCTCGGCCGTGATGATCGCCGCCAGCTCGTCCTTGTGCTGATTCATCAGTTCCAGAAACTTCAGCATTACGCGCGCCCGCCGAATGGGCGGCGTGTCCGCCCACTTGGGAAATGCCGCTACCGCCGAGGCCACCGCAGCGTCGACATCTTCCACGGTACCCAGGCGGACCTGGCGTGCTACCGCGCCGGTGGCGGGGTTGAAAACGGCCTGAGCCCGCTTTCCATTGCCTTCATACGGCTTGCCGGAAAGGAAGTGAATTACCTCGGAGGTGTTGGTGTAGGGCGCAGTCATGGGCATCTCCTGTCAGTACTGAGCGGGAGGAATCGTCCTCCGCGTTATGGATGCATGCAGTGTAAGAACCGGGTGGGGCCCACGGTAGCCCCGCAGCGCCGAACTCACTGTTCAGGAAATTTATATGGTGGCATGCTATAGATACGGAATATCCCAGATATTTGTGACGATTAAGGAGCGTGCCGATGCGCAAGGAGAATGTGGAAGAGCTTTGGGAACACCTGCATTGGCTCGTTGTTCTGCAGCAGCAAGGCAGTTTCAGCAAGGCCGCCGCACGTCTTGGTGTCAGCAAGGCATCCATGAGCCAGCACATCACCGACCTCGAGAAGGCCGCCGGCATCGCGCTGGTGCAAAGGACCACGCGCAGCGCGAGCCTGACGGACGCCGGTCGGCAACTGGTCGAGTCGATGCGTGGCGCATTCGAGCAGATCGCAACGGGCTACGCCAACGTTCGAGACCTGGCAGGCGCGCCGAGGGGATTTCTGCGCGTAACGGCTCCCGTGGCATTTGCCAGGCAACAACTGGTTCCTCGTCTTCCCGAATTCCTGCGGCAGTATCCACAGATCCAGTTGGAACTGGACATGTCGGATCGCCTGCGGCCGCTGGCGCAAGAGGGCTTCGACATCGCTGTCAGGCATACATCTGCGCCGCCGGAAACCCATGTGGCATGGACGCTGTCGTCGACCCGCGCCATTCTCGTAGCGAGCCGGGCGTACCTGCGTAACCGGGGCTCCCCCGAAACGCCGCAAGCCTTGGCCGACCACGCCTGTCTGCACTATCCGAGGCGGCAAGGGGCGGCAACCTGGACGTTCGTGCCTTCGGTGGCGAGTCCTGGGTCGAAGCATGCCGATCCGGTGACTGTTCCGGTCGCCGGGCCTCTGACTGTGAACAATAGCGAAGCATTGCGTGATGCAGCGATCGATGGCGTAGGCATTGCACTGCTGCCGGACTTCAGCGCGCAGTCCGCACTTGAGACCGGCCGCCTGGTCGAGGTCTTGCCGCAATGGCGATCGACCGGTGCCTTTGGCGACTGGCTCTATGCGATTCGCCCGTACTCGGCCCATGCCTCACGGGTGTCGCAGGTATTTGTGGACTACCTGCGGGAGATCTTTTCGGAAGGTTTTACGTCGACGCCGCCCACCCTGATTTGACTTGCGCGGAAATAAGTAACGCGTAGGGCATTTTTCGTTCTTTAGTTCAAAAAATATCAAGTTATTAATTATTGATTAAGAAATAACGATTACTTAAACTCGTTTCAACACACCACGAAAGACCACGGGCACGCAGTCAGGTTTGCGCGTCCGCGCGTTGAATGAAACGGGAGACAGTGATGGAGGCGACAAAGACCGCGCAACGCATGTTGACGGTGCGGATTGCCCGCGGCACCGAGGACGGAAATTTCGCGACGTATAAGGTGCCGTGGCGCGAGAACCAGACTGTGCTCGATGTGGTAACCGAGGTGCAGCGTCGCATTGATCCGACGTTGTCCTATCGATTCGCTTGCCGTGTGGGTGTGTGCGGATCCTGCGCGATGACGGTGAACGGCAAGCCGCGTTGGACATGCCGCACCCACGTCAGTCGCGTCGAGGAGGATGGCGTGATCGTCATCGAGCCGATGCGCAACATGCCACGCATCAAGGACCTCGTGGTCGACATGTCGGAGTTCTTCGACAAATGGAAGAAGGCGGGTAACACGTTCGTTGGCACTGCCACGCGTCACGACCCGCCCGCCGCGGTCTCTCCGAACAGCAAGAAGCGGAAGATGGCCGATGCCGCCATCGAGTGCATCAACTGTGGCGTCTGCTATGCCTCGTGCGACGTGGTGGCATGGGACAAGGAATACCTTGGTCCTGCCGCGCTGAATCGTGCATGGACGCTCTACAACGACGAACGTCACGCCGATCCGAAGGATGTCCTGAAGAAGGCAACCTCGGGCAGTGGCTGCAATTCCTGTCACACGCAGGGCAACTGCATGACGCACTGCCCGGTCAGCCTGAGCCCGACGGGAAGCATCGCGGGGTTGAAGAAGAATGCCCTGATTCAGTTCCTCAAGGGAGGTGACTGACCATGGAGCAGCGTCTGTTCGCACTCCAGCGCCTGAGCGCGATGGTCATGGCCCCTTTCGTGCTCGTACATCTGGGCGTGATCTTGTACGCGGTGCGAGGTGGGCTGACCGCGGCGGAGATCCTTTCCCGCACGCAAGGCAGCCTTCTCTGGATCCCGTTCTACTCGCTGTTCGTGATCAGCGTGGCCGTTCACGTGCCCATTGGCCTGCGCAACATCCTGATCGAGTGGGGGCGCTTGAGCAGAAGCACCGCATCGATCTGCTGCCTGCTGTTCGGGCTGCTGCTGCTTTCGATGGGCCTGCGCGCCGTGGCCGCGGTTGGAGGACTGGTGTCATGAAGTCGCCGAGAAATCACCGTGCCTACTGGGCGTTTCTTGGGCATCGTCTATCGGGCCTGGCGCTTGGCATCTTCCTGCCAGCTCACTTCTACGTCCTTGGTCTCGCGCTGGATCAGCAGGCCCGCATGGACGCCTTCCTGAAGATCGCCGATATGGGCGCAGTCAAGTTTGGCGAATGGGGCCTCGTGCTGCTCCTGTCCATCCACATGTCGTTTGGCCTTCGGCTGCTGACGCTTGAACTTCTGCCATGGAGTACGACGCGCGACGCGCGCCTGTCGTGGATTAGCTGGGGAGGCGCGCTATCACTGTTCATCGGCGTGATCTTTGCCGTGGGGGTAATCTGAAATGCAAATCGAGAACTACAAGACAGACATCCTGATCCTGGGCACAGGTGGAGCGGGGCTGTTCGCGGCGTTGCATGCCAAGAAGGCAAATCCGACGCTCAGGGTGTCGGTGGCAGTCAAGGGCCTGCTGGGCAAGTGCGGCTGTACTCGAATGGTCCAGGGTGGCTACAACGTAGCGCTGTCCACCGGCGATTCGGTCGAACGTCATTTCATGGACACGATCGAAGGCGGCAAATGGTTGCCGCGCCAGGATCTGGCCTGGCGCCTCGTTGAGGGTGCAATCGAGCGCGTACGTGAACTTGAAAACGAGATCGGCTGCTTTTTCGACCGCAACCCGGACGGGACACTGCATCAGAAAGCATTCGCTGGCCAGAGTTTTGACCGGACGGTTCACAAGGCTGACCTGACGGGCATCGAGATCATCAACCGCTTGATGGAGCAGGTGAGGGCGCTCGATGTGGAAGAGCTGGAAGAGCATCGGGCTATCGAACTGATTCCCGCTGCGGACGGATCGGGTATTTCCGGCGTTCTTTTCATCGACATGCGTCGCGGCACCTATCGCTTCGTGCAGGCCAAGGCGGTGCTGCTGGCGACCGGTGCAGGACCGACGATGTACCGCTATCACACGCCATCCGGTGACAAGACCTGCGACGGGCTTGCGATGGCCATGCGCTATGGCTTGAGCCTTCGTGACATGGAGATGGTGCAGTTCCACCCAACAGGCTTGCTGGGCGGACCGGACACCCGCATGACTGGGACTGTGCTCGAGGAAGGCTTGCGCGGTGCGGGCGGCTGGCTGATCAACGGCAACGGGGATCGCTTCATGACCAACTACGACCCCCGTGGCGAGCGCGCTACGCGCGACGTGGTCAGTCGTGGCATCTACGCCGAAATGCGCGCAGGCCGGACCGGCCCGATGGGCGGTGTCTACATCCAGATGAGCCATCTCGGCCCCGAGAAGGTGGCAAAGACCTTTCCGGGGATGGTCAACCGGTGCAAGGACTGCGGCTTTGACCTGGCAGGCGGACGTGTTGAAGTGGTACCAACCGCCCACTATCTGATGGGTGGCGTCGAGTTCAATGTCGACTGCAGCACCGCGTCTCCTGGCCTGTTCGCGGCCGGCGAGGACTGCGGAGGCGTGCACGGTGCCAATCGTCTTGGCGGCAACGGGGTGGCGAACTCCACAGTTTTCGGCGGTATCGCAGGCGATTCCATGGCCGCCTACGCATCGAAGGTTCAGCATTGGAAGGAACCGGACAAGCGGGTCATCCTCAGTGGCATCGAACGTGCCGAGTATCCGTTCTCGAAGACGCCGGGCGCGATCCATGAACTCCGCGATGCGCTCGCCCAGACGATGTGGGATGACGTTGGCGTGCTGCGCCATGAGTCGGCAATGCGTCGAGGGCTTGCCTCGGTCGCGTGCCACCACGACGCGTTGATGGCCATGGGCGTGCCCGATGGCGACCGCCGCTACAACGTGACCTGGCATGACTGGCTGAATCTGCAGAGCCTGGTCGACATGTCCCGCGTGATTACCGTTTCGGCACTGGCGCGCGAGAACAGCCGCGGCGCCCATGCTCGCGAAGACTTTCCGGAGCCCGGCGATCTGCATGGCAGTCGCTATACCCGCGTGACAGCGGATGGCGATGACATTCGACTGGAGATGGTGCCGGTGAAGTTCGACATCGTGACGCCGGGCACATCACTGATTACCGGTGAGGCCGGTCAACCCCCCAAAGTTGCAGCATAAGGACCGCTACGATGACGACGATATCCATCGACCGGGTCGAGGAAGCCGCGTTCGAGATCATGAAACGCGCCGCAATCGAAATCCCCAAGGACTACAAGCAGGGCATCCGGGCGTTGCAGAAGACCGAGACCGGCAAACTGCCGCGATTCGTGATCCACGCAATGCAGGACAACTGGGAAGCCGCCGACCAGGATCGCCGGCCAATGTGCGCCGACACCGGCCTGCCGCGCTACTACGTCAAGGTAGGCAACAACGCCACAGTGCAACGCGGCTTTGTCGCGGTGGAGCGCGCGCTGCGCAAGGCCACGGCCGACGCCACGCTGGCGGTTCCGCTGCGCCCCAATCGTGTCCATCCGCTCTGGCGCACGGATAACAACAACAACGTGGGCATCAACGCGCCCGAGATCGAATGGTCGTTCGAGCCGGATTCGGACTGGGTGGACATCACCACGGTCCACAAAGGCGGGCTGTTCGGCACCGACTACCGGATGTTATTCCCCGGCGATGGTATCGACGGCATCAAGCGATTCGTGCTCGATACCCTGATCGCGTTCGGGAAACGGGGCCTGGCCTGCCAACCCGCGATTGTCGGCATCGGCCTGGGCGGATCGAAGGATACGTGCATGCAGCTTGGCAAGCAGGCAGCCTGCCTGCGGGTCGTGGGTGACCGCAATCCCGACCCGAAGATTGCCGAGCTGGAACTCGAACTCATGAAGCTTGGCAACTCCATTGGTATGGGCGCCATGGGCTTCGTGGGCTCGTCGATGGTGGTCGACTGCCATATCGAGGTTGGGCATACGCATACCGGCGGGATGCCGATCAGCCTGCATACGTTCTGCCTGTCCTCGCGGCGCGCCACAGCGCGGATCCATGCGGACGGCAGCATCGAATACCGGACGGACCCACAGTGGTTCACCCCATACCTGCGCAGGGAGACGGTCGAATGGTAAGCCCGCAAGACGATGACCTGAAGGTCTTCCACATCAATCTGCCCGCCACCACGGAAGACATTGCCAAGCTTGAGCTGGGGGCCGCCGTGTACCTGACTGGCGTGGTCTACACGGCGCGGGAAGGTGTCTACAAGAAGGTGCTCGACGAGGGCCTGGAGCCGCCCGTCGAGCTCCGCGGCCTTAGCAATGTCAACTTTCACTGCTCGCCTGCCGCCGCGCCCAATGAGGATGGAAGCTATAACGTCGGTGCAGTGACAGCCACCGCAAGTTTCCGCTTCTCGAAGTGGATACCAAAGTGGATGGAGAAGACCGCGTGCCGCATCTTCATCGGCAAGGGCGGCATGCCTGCCGACGACTACAAGCGCGTGCTAGCGCCAGGTGGGGCCATCTATCTCACGACGGTAGGTTACGGCACCGGTGCGCTACTCGGTCGGGGTATCAAGCAGGTGAAGGACGTGTTCTGGCTCGACGAACTCGGCATTGCGCAAGCCATGTGGATGTTCGAAGTGGAGAACTTCGGTCCGTTCATTGTTGAGAGCGACCTGGAGGGCAACTCGCTTTTCGCGCAGCACGCCGAAGTCATCAACGCTGGAATCGAAAAGCTTTACGCAGGGCTGAAGCCGCCAGCACTGCATCGATACGGCGAGACCGACGATCGGAAGAACGAAGTGATGTAACCAGACCCGGGAGCACGCAATGATCATCGATTTCAGGCTTCGCCCACCGATTGGGGGCTTTCTCGACACGCTGATGTATTCGGCAGGCGAGCGCCGCGACGGCTTTACCCGTACCGTTGGCTTTGACCCGTCGCCCGCGGCCCAGCAGCAATCCATGGACCTGCTGGTCAAGGAGATGGACGAAGCCCGCGTAGACAAGGGCGTCGTGGTTGGGCGTCTCGCTGGAACACTGGGCAGCGTGTCAAACGAGGACGTCGCGCGAATCGTGCGCGACTATCCGCAACGCTTCATTGGTGCGGCATCCATCGACCCGACAAACCGGGTGGCGGCATGCAAGACGATCTCGGATGCGGTCGCCGGGGGCTTCAAGGCCATCAACATCGAGCCGGGCTCGTATCCGGTTCCCATGTATGCCGATGACCGGCGCCTGTATCCGATCTATGCACATTGCGAAGATCTGGGCGTGCCCGTGATCATGATGGTTGGTGGCACCGCAGGTCCGGATCTGAGTTACTCGGATCCGGTGAAGACCGACCGCGTCCTGGCGGACTTTCCGGGGCTCAAGGTTGTTGTCGCGCATGGCGGGTGGCCCTGGGTAACGGAGATCCTCCATATCGCCTTCCGCCGGCGGAACATGTATCTGTCGCCGGACATGTACTTCTCGCGGATGCCCGGCTGGGAGGAGTACGTCAAGGCGGCGGACACGTTCCTCTCAGACCGCATGTTGTATGCAAGCTCCTTTCCATTCTGTCCGGTGCGAGACTACAAGCAATGGTTCGAGACGCTGCCGATTCGTCCTGAGAACCTGGAAAAGGTGATGGGCGGCAACGCGCGTCGCCTCCTGGGGATCTAGGTCGCGTGCGGGATGTCCATGCGGCAAAATGACAGTCTCACGCGCTAGCGGAATGCATCACTCCACAATTTGGCAGACATGGACGTCAAAACGCTTTATACGCTGGTAGCCATCGCCGATCGAGGCAGTTTTGCCGAGGCTGGCAACGCTATCGGGTTGACCGTCTCGGCCGTCAGCATGCAGATGCGGGCGCTTGAGGAAGAACTGGGCATCACCATCTTCGACCGCAGTCGCCGTCCCCCTGTGTTGACTGACGCCGGGCTGGCATTCACCAATCGTGCGCGTGACCTCCTGACCCATTGGGAAAGCATGAGCGCAGCCCTCAAGCGGGAAGCGGCCGGTGGTGTGTTGAAGCTGGGTTCGGTGCATACCTGCGTGTCCGGCGTCCTGCCGCTTGCTCTCAAGCGGCTGCATCAGCAGGGGCATCGCATCGACATCCACCTCACCACAGGCCTTACCCATGACCTGGAGCGGGCGGTGTATCGACGGCAATTGGACGTGGCTGTCGTCACTGAACCGGAGGTCCCGCGCCTGGACTTGCAGTTCATGCCTTTTTTCAACGAGGAATTCGTGGTGATCACACATACCACCACGCGAGGAGACTCGGACAAGGGAATCCTGGAGACAACGCCCTACGTGCGATTCAATCGTACCGCCCGTGTGGGGCTTCTCGTCCAGGAGGAAATGGTCCGGCGCCAGATCGCGGTCCGATCGACCATGGAAATCGATACGCTCGAGGGCGTGATCGCCATGGTCGCAAATGGGCTGGGCTCGTCGGTTGTACCTGCCCGTGGAGTAGAAAACGAATTTCCGGCATCGATCCGAACCATCCCGTTTGGCTCACCGCCTTTGATGCGCCGGCTCGGCATTCTGGTCCCCCGGGACAATCCGCGTGCGCATCTTTCGCACCTGCTGCTGGAGGCCCTCACTGCCGTGACAAAGCCGACAAGTACACCGGACGATGGTCGTCCGAGACTCGTGCAGAAGAGCTGACCATGGCCATGTCGGATTTTCTGAATCCGTACCGAATGGCATAAAGATTACCAAGTAGCAGACATTGGTGACTCCGATCCGGAAGGTCGGATGGGGGGCGTTTTGTCAAAAAAAATAGATAAGAACTTTAACTGGTAACGGTGAGCGTTATATCTCGTTTTCGTTATCAGTGAGCTGAAACTAGGATTTTCTGAAAGCACACAACGATATGCACACATAGTCGTCGACGGATGACGACGCCACAAAGGAGACAACAATGAACGCGAATGACACGGAGATGGCCAGAGGCGGTTGGATTGTGCGAGGGCGACAGTGGTGGCGTCGCATACGCCAGCATCCCATCGTCAAGGAGTTGTACCGCGACCGCGATGCACCGTCGTTCAGCACGTCTACCGGAGTGGCCATGTTTGCGTTTGTCATTGCGCCGGTGGCAATGGTGCAGGTTCATGCAGAGGAGTGGCCCACCAAGCCGGTTCGCCTTGTGGTGCCGTTTGCCTCTGGGGGCGCCACGGACCTGCTGGCTCGCGCAGTCGCCGTCGAGCTTGGCAAGCAGTGGAAGCAGCCCGTCGTCGTGGACAACCGGCCAGGTGCTGGCGGCGCGGTGGGGGCGGAAGCCGTTGCCAAATCTGCGCCTGACGGATACACGCTGTTGCTTGCGTCGGGAAGCATGTTCACGGTCAATCCATTCATCTATCAGAAGCTTCCGTACTCGGCCGAGAGTTTCGAGATGATCAGCAAGATCGCCAGCGGGCCGATGGTGCTGACTGTGAATACCAGGTTGCCGGCGAAATCGATGGCGGAATTCATCAATTATGCGAAGGCAAATCCTGGTAAGCTGACTTTCGCATCGGCCGGCAATGGCAGCCAGGTACACATTGCAAACGAAGCCTTCGCGGAAGCCGCCGGTATCGATGTGGTGCACGTGCCGTACAAGGGGGAAGGGCCCGCCTACGCAGATCTGATGGCGGGGACGGTGGACATGACGGTGGGCAACATCAATGCCATCTCTCCGCTGCTCAAAGGCAACCGTCTCCGGGCTCTGGCTGTGACCGGAAAGGAACGATCCCCGCTGTTGCCCGACGTACCGACCACATCCGAGGCAGGTCTTCCTGGATTCACCTTCTATGGGTGGTTCGCATTGATGGCGCCGACAGGGACGCCCAAGGAGCTGACGGCGAGGATGTACGCGGATCTGGAGAAGGCCACCGCCGGGCCGAGCATGCAGCAGTATCTCGCTGCGCAAGGCATGACGAGAACGTTGACGCCAAAGGGCCAGCTGCCACAGGAGATCGCACAAGAGTCCGGGCGCTGGAAGCAACTGGTCACCAAGCGCAAAATCTCTGCCAACTAAATGAATTGCGGCAGTTCCTTGCTACGCATTTCAGCCGTGAACTGGGGATCCATGGGTACGGAACACTATGCAGTGCTTGGGGCAACGGTCGTAAGTGCCTACACGGTATTCGGACTCACCGGTTTCGGCGCGGCGATGGTGGCCGTACCGATCCTGGTGCAGTTCATGCCGCTACAGTTCGTGGTGCCCATGCTTCTGCTCCTCGACCTTGTGACAACTGCGATGGTCGGCATGCGCAACTGGAGCTCGGTATCCCGGCCAGAGCTGCTTCGCCTCATTCCATTCATGCTGGTGGGCGTGGCGCTGGGCACTACGGTGCTTGCACAGGTCGAATCCCGCTGGCTGCTCGTAGCCCTGGGCCTTTTTGTGATCCTGATGACGGCACGGGCGCTGCTAAGCGCTTCGGCACGCGCAGAGGGCGTGGCAAACGGCTGGGCGGTACCGGCTGGCGTTGTGGGGGGGATATTCAGCGCGCTGTTTGGAACCGGAGGCCCGATCTATACGATGTACTTGTCTCGCAGGCTGCCGCAGATCGACGCATTCCGATCGACAATCGCTGCTGTCATCCTGTTGAGTGCCCTGGTGCGCCTGGCAGCTTTCGCCAGCAGCGGCCTGCTTCAGCAAGAAGACTTGCTGCGCAGCGCCGCCATTGCGATGCCCTTCAGCCTGATCGGGCTGGCGATTGGATCGCGACTTCGGCGTGTCATCTCCGCTGACGCGGTGCGGCGCGCGTTACTGCTCTTTCTTGGCCTCAGCGGAGCTTCCGTGCTCTGTCGCGGTCTGCTAATGCATTGAACGCGGCTTCGTATGAAGATCAAGCGGGACAGGGCGCGTGAGCGACTCCGGCTGCAGGATTCTGTCGAGTTCTTCCTGCGATAGCAGCCCTCGACGCAGCACGATCTCATAGACGCTGCCGCCTGTGACATGGGCTTCCTGAGCAACCGCCGTCGCGTTCTCATATCCGATGTAGGGGTTCAGGGCCGTGACCACACCAATCGAGTTTTGAACTGCGGCGCGTAGTTTGTCCTCATTGGCCGTGATGCCCTTGACGCAGCGTTCCGCCAGGGTCAGGCAGCCCGCGCGAAGATGGCTGACGCTCTTGAAGAGGCTGTGCGCAATGATGGGTTCGAAGGCATTCAGCTGAAGCTGCCCTGCTTCTGCCGCAAAGCTGACAGTGACATCGTTGCCGATGACTTCGAAGGCAATCTGGTTAACCACCTCGGGAATGACCGGATTCACTTTTCCCGGCATGATGCTCGACCCGGCCTGCATCGGCGGCAGGTTGATTTCACCGAATCCCGCCCTGGGTCCGCTGGACAGCAGGCGCAAATCATTGCACGTCTTGGAAAGCTTGACCGCCACGCGCTTGAGCACGCCAGAAAGCTGCACGAATGACCCGCAGTCTTGCGTG
Organism: Cupriavidus pauculus; assembly: GCF_022179805.1. GTDB lineage: Bacteria > Pseudomonadota > Gammaproteobacteria > Burkholderiales > Burkholderiaceae > Cupriavidus > Cupriavidus pauculus_E. Next base: position 32,119 of record NZ_BPUO01000021.1, read on the forward strand.
GCTTCGATAAGGTTGGGCGCTGTCGAGAGTGGGATACCGGTGATGTCACACAGCCGCTTCAGCACAACCGGTGCGTACGACGGATGCGCCGTAATGCCTGTACCGATCGCCGTGGCGCCGAGGTTGATCTCGCAGATCAGCAGGGCGGCCTCACGCAGGCGTTGCTCGTCTTCGCCCAGCATCACCGCATACGTGCTGAACTCCTGCCCAAGCGTCATGGGTACGGCGTCCTGCAATTGCGTGCGCCCCATCTTGATGATGTGAGCGAACTCGTCTGCCTTTTCCTCAAATGCCTTGCGCAAGACGGCCATGGCATCCACCAGGCCAGCAATCCCGAACCAGGTGGCAATCTTGAGTGCCGTCGGATAGACGTCGTTCGTGCTTTGGCCGATGTTGACGTGCTCGTTCGGGTGGAGATGCTGATACTCCCCTTTGCCGTGGCCGAGCAACTCCAACGCACGATTCGCGATGACCTCGTTGGCATTCATGTTCGTCGAGGTGCCGGCGCCGCCTTGTATCACATCGACCACAAACTGCTGATGGAGCGCACCATTGGCGATTTCCTTGCACGCATTGACGATGGCATCGCAACGCTGCTGGTCCAGCAAGCCGAGTTCATGATTTGCAAGGGCAGCCGCTTGCTTGATTGCGGCCAGGGCCTTGATGAGCTCGGGATAGATGGAAATCGGCGTGCCCGTGATCGGGAAGTTCTCGACGGCGCGTAGTGTATGGACGCCATAGTATGCGTCCGAAGGAACCTGGCGATCGCCAAGTAGGTCGTGTTCGGTTCTGAAGCCTGCGCTGGACATGATCGCCTCCGGGTACGGTTCGCCTGCAGTTGGTGGCTGAAGTCTAATGCTTGATCGCGTGCCTCACCGTCGTCCATGCAAAGACGGTATTACGGCAGAAGGGCACACAGACGTTATGCAAAAAGTGCATGGATACAGGTGCCGACGTTCCTTCGAGGCGGTCACGCTCGTCACGGGCAAGGCAGAGGCTCGATAGAAATCAAAAAAAGCGGCGCAATGACTTCTGGTTTACGGGTGTCACCTACAAGTTCACGCCGGCGTTTGACGTGCAGTTGGGGTAGTACTACTCCAACATCAAGAAGATGAACCTGAATGGTCCCACAGGTGCCACCAGCAATCCGGCGAACCCGCAGCAGGTCAATCTGGTTCTGGACTATGCGTTGAGCAAGCGCACCGACGTCTATGTGTCGACGGCCTGGGCGCATAACGGCAGTCTGGACAATGACGGCGCCTTCACGCTGTACCTGTTCAACTACGCACAGCCTCCCGGCGCCAAGAATATGGTGGGCTTTGCAACGGGTATCCGGCACGTGTTCTAAATTCCGGGTACCGGAATGCTCACGCCAGAAGGCTCAACTGGGCCTTCTGGCGTCATGCAGGCGATTCGATCAGGCTGGCAGGACGGTCGTCCAGTACCGCGTCAGGGAATGGATGCGAACGGGCAGGGCACTGCGTAGCGCATCGAGGATGCGGTCAGTGTCCTGGACCGGAAACGTTCCGGATACGCGTAGGGCCGCAATCGAGGGATCACAACGAAGATGCCCGGGTCGATACCGGTCGACTTCGGTCAGGAACGAGCCCAATGGCATGTCCGTGGCTACCAGCATGCCGTCCGCCCACGCAATCGCGGCCTCGGCGAGGGTCTGCGGCGCGTCCACCTCACGCGACGAGAATCCAGCTTCCTCGCCCGCGCTGACGACGTGCTCCGCGAGGGCATCGTCCGCTGGGCGCACAGCTACCGCGCCTTCCGTAACGCCGATCCATCCCCGGTCCTGATGTTGCCGAACCGCGAAGCAAGTGCCAAGCGGTCTTAGCGTGGCGCTACGCAAGGCCACCACGAAGGGTCGCGGAACGGCATAGGGGTCTGGTGCAGTCTCGACCTGCACCTCGCCGCGTTGCAGCGTGACGCGGCGCTCGGCGGCCGTGAAGGCAACGTCGATAGCGGTGTCCGTGTTCAGGCGAACTTTTGTGCCGTCATCGAGCGTGATCAGCCGCTGTTCGCCCACGCTCGTATGGACATCGGCCATCATGCCTTGCAGGCCGGTGTAATCGCGTGTCAGCCAGGCCGCGCCCCCACCGACGAAGAGTAGTGCCAGCGTATTGACGGCGCGCCTGCGGCTTGCCGACTTGGGCGGCGTCAGCGCCGCGCGTGCCACCGCCGTGGCCAGTGGCGACGCAATGCCGCTCAACCTCGCGTTCACCGTTTCGATATGGTCCCAGGCCCGCTTGTGGTCGGGATGCTGGCCGAGCCAGTTGCGCCAGGCGCGCCGGATATGGTCGTCCACGTCATCGCCTTGCAGCGTGACAAGCCATTCGACGGCGGTCCGGGCGATCTCGGGAGGGATGTTGGTGCCAGCGTTGGTCATGTCGGCCCGATGGCGAAATAGCACTGCGTGCCGGCCTTGACCAGGTAACGCTTCACCGTTGTCAGCGAAACACCCAGCGCAGCGGCAATCTCGGCATGGCTCATGCCATCGAGCTGGGCCATCAGGAAGGCGCGCTTGACCGGAGCCGGCAGGCCGTCGAGAAGATCGGCGATTTCCTGCAGCGTTTCCAGCAGAATCGCGCGGTCCTCGGTCGACGGAATCGAATCGGACGGCAGGTGGGCCAGCGCTTCCAGGTAGGCCTGTTCGAGCTTCTCCCGGCGCCGCTGGTTGGCCATGACGCGCTGGGCCACCGTGGTCAGGAACGCCCTTGGTTCGGCCAGGGGCGGCATCTCTTCGCGGGCAAGCAACCGCATGAAGGTGTCGTGGGCGAGGTCCGCCGACTTGTGCCAGCAGCCCGACTTCCTGTGCAACCAGCCCAGCAACCACCGGTGGTGGTTGACGTAGAGCGCACCAATGTCCTGGTGTGGACTTGCGTCGGCAGCCATCAAACGTTCCTTGTACCGCAGCGGGTTTTGCTGGAAATGAGAATCGTTATTGTATAGGGATGGGCGTACGGAAGGTACTCGTCTTGTGCTTCATCGCCCATTCCCGGCGCAGAGAAGCCATCTGTTCGTGGCTTGTGTGGCGCGCCAGCATCGGCCTCTATATAAGTAAGTGAGAATCAGTTACAGTTGCGCCCGTGAATGCACGCCTTGCAGTGAGGAAAGCGGCACACGATTCACATCACTTCCCATGTTCCAGGCTGCGCCAGAGTTTTCCCAGATGGCGATCGTTCGCGTCACATTCCCGGTTTCGGCATCCGTCATGGCGGCGGAGTCCGCTCGATGACGGCCGTCGATCCGTCGACGCGGTCTCAGGTCGACGCGCTCTACAGTCGTCATCACGACTGGCTCAAGGGCTGGCTGCTGCGAAAAATCGGGAACGCATGCGATGCGGCCGATCTGGCGCAGGACGTCTTCGTGCGTGTGCTTCACCGGAAAGTGGCCGAGATCCGCGAGCCGCGCACCTACCTGGGCACCATCGCCAATGGTCTGGTGATCGATTTCTGGCGGCGCAGGGAGCTGGAACTCGCGTGGCTGGAGACGCTTGCCCATCTGCCGGAGGCCCATGCGCCATCGCCGGAGAGCCGGCTGCACTTCCTGCAGACGCTCATGGAAATCGACCGGATGCTGGACACCCTGAAGCCGCGCGCCCGCACGGCGTTCCTGCTCGCGCAGCTCGACGGCCTGACATGCCCGCAGATTGCCAAGCATATCGGCATGTCGCTGGCCACCGTGGAGCGATACATCGCGCAGGCAATGCGCCGATGCTATGAGCTTCAGTTTGCCAACGGGTGATCGGGTCAGCCTGCCGAGCCATGTCCAATCCTCACGTAGATCTACCGTCCAGCATTGTCGACGAGGCCATCGACTGGGCCGTCCGCCTGCTGTTCAATGAGCCGACCGACGAGATGCGCCGCCGATTCCTGGCCTGGGAAGGCGCCGACCCCCGGCACAAGCTCGCCTGGCAGCGGGTCAGGTCGTTGCGCGATGGATTTCCGAGCGTGCCTTCAACGCTGGCGCTGGAGACGATGCGGAACGCGGATGCCATACGCGGCCGTCGCCGAGCCGGACGCCGGCAAGCCATCAAGGTCCTGGCGTTCGGCGGGGTATCGGTGCTTGGGTTGTCAACCGCATACCACCAAGCGCCGTGGGAGCGCTGGCTCGCGGAAGTCAGTACCGGCGTGGGCAGGCAGCGCCGGCTGGTGCTGGACGATGGCACGGTCGTCGTCCTCAATACCGACTCTGCGGTCGACATCCGCTTCAATGACGAGCGGCGCGATCTCGTGCTACGACGCGGAGAGATTCTGGTCACCACCGGTCATGACGAGCGATTTGCCGCCCATGCGATGCGCCGCCCGTTCCAGGTGCGCACGCCATTCGGGACGATGCGCGCCCTGGGCACGCGCTTTGTCGTGCGACTCCAGGACGATTCCGCCCGGGTGAGCGTCCAGGAGGGCGCGGTCGCCCTGCACGCAGAGCGTGATATCACCTCATCGGTTGCCAAGGCGGGGACGTCGTGGCAGATGGACCGCGTTTCCAGTTCGGAGAGCGCAAACGCGGGCATGTCGCAGGATAGTTGGGCCGACGGCTTGCTGTCGGGCAGCAATATGCGCCTGGGCGATGTGCTGGCTGAACTCGGCCGCTATCGGCATGGGCGCATCGATTGCGACCCGGCGGTAGCGGACCTGACGCTGTCCGGCACTTACCGGATCGACGACACGGATCGCACCCTGCGCTTCCTGGAGAAGGCGCTGCCTATCCGGATTTCGTATTTCAGCCGCTACTGGGTGCGGGTGGGACCGGCGGCCCGAGGTTAGGCCACTGCCTTGTTACAAATTAGTGCGATGAGAATTGAGGGGATTGGGGGCGACTGTCCGGCTTGGATTGAAGGAACACCCTTCAACCTGCCTTGGACTATCGAGAACCATGTCGTTACCGCAATCCCGTCGCCAGCCTTCCTCGCTCCGCACCGAAATCTCATGCCGACTTCCCCTGCGTCCCATCACTGCCGCACTGCATCAGGCCATGTTGTGCCTGGCAGTCGGCTCGGGCGCGGTCACCTGCAACGCCTTCGCCCAGACCCCCACTGCACCGGGGCCGGAAACCACGCTCCCCACGGTCACGGTAAGCGGCGTGGCCACGAATGATGCGACCGAACTCCCCGCCGCCTACGCGGGCGGGCAAACCGCACGCGGTGGCCGGCTTGGCCTGCTGGGCAATCGCGGCAACATGGATACGCCGTTTTCCACGAGCAGCTACACCGCCCAGCGCATCGAGGATCAGCAGGCCGTGACCCTGGCTGATGTGCTGAACGCCGATCCGTCGGTTCGATTCACTGGCCAGACCGGTGGCGTCACCGACTCGTTCATGATTCGTGGCTTCCCGATCAATGAAGGCAACCTCTCGGAAGTTGCCTTCGATGGCGTGTACGGTGTGTCGCCGAACTACCACCTGTTCCCGGAATACATCGAGCGCGTGGAGGTCCTCAAGGGCCCGGCCGCCATGCTCTACGGGATGTCGCCGAACAGCGGGGTAGGCGGTGTGGTGAACCTGGTGCCCAAGCGGGCGGGGGACACTGACCTGACGCGCTTCACGCTCGACTACGGCTCCGATGCACAGGTGGGCGGCGCCGTGGACGTGAGCCGTCGCTGGGGCAAGGACAAGGAGTGGGGCGTTCGCTTCAACGGGCTGCATCGCCAGGGGGGAACGCCGCTGGACAACCAGAAGTCGCGTAGCGAAGTGGCGGCGGTCTCGCTCGACTATCGCGGCGACCGTCTGCGCGCATCGCTTGACCTGATCGAGCAGTATCAGTGGATCGACGCGCCGACACGTCCGTTCCTGGTAGCGGCCGGCATCAACGTGCCGACCGCACCGGACGGGCGGCGCAACACCACCCAGCCGTGGGGATGGTGGAAGTCCAATGACGTATCGACTCTGGCGCGTGTCGAGTACGACATTGCCGACAACGTGACGGTCTATGCCGATGCGGGCGGGACGCGTTCGGACGTTGCGCGGCTTTCCGACCAGACGCCGACCATTCTCAACGCGGCCGGCGATACGTCGACTGCGGTGCAGAACTGGAAATTTCAGGTGAACCGGATGTCGTTCGACACCGGTGTGCGCGCGAAATTCGACACCGGGCCCATCAAGCACGCGCTGGCGCTGCAGGGCAATTTCTACTCGGATCGCATTGCCAACGCGAACGTCGCGGGCACGCCCGTCCAGTCGAACATCTACAATCCGGTGGTACGCCCCGAGCAGTCGATCGCGCCGCCGAAGTATGTGCCGAAGGTCTCGGATTCGACGCTGTCGGGCGCGGCGCTTGTCGATACCCTGAGCACGCTCGATGACCGCGTGGCGCTGACCCTGGGTTTGCGTTACCAGCAGGTCGAGTCGAACAACTACAACACCGCGACGGGCGCGAAGTCCTCGTCCTACGACGAAAACGCCGTCACGCCGCTGGCGGGCATCGTCTTCAAGCCGTGGCAAAACGTGTCGCTGTACGCCAACTATGTGGAAGGACTGAGCAAGGGGGACATTGCGCCGGCCACCGCTTCGAATGCCGGCCAGGTCTTTGCCCCGTACAAGACGAAGCAGCAGGAGGTGGGCGTCAAGGTTGACTCCGGTTCGCTCATGGCGACGCTGGCCGCGTTCCGGATGACCAAGCCGAGCGGCCAGTTGTTCGGTACCGTCTACGCCGTTGACAGCGAGCAGCGCAATCAGGGTCTGGAACTGACCGTGTCGGGCGAAGTGGTCCGCCGCGTGCGCCTGCTGGGCGGGGTGACGTGGATCGACGGCAAGCTGACGAAGACCAACAGTGCTGCAACCCAGGGGAATCGTCCGGTTGGCGTGCCCACCATCATGGCCAACCTTGGCGCGGAGTGGGACCTGCCGTGGCTGCAGGGCCTGACCCTGACCGGCGCGGTCAACTACACGGATCGCATCTACGTGAATCAGGCCAACACGCAGTCGGTACCGTCCTGGACCACCTTTGATATCGGTGCGCGCTATCGGACCAAGGTCGCGGGCAAGGCGACCACGTTCCGCGCCACGGTCATCAATGCCTTCGACAAGAACTACTGGGGTGGCGTGGCGTCGTACAGCACCATTTCCCAGGGTGCGCCCCGGACCTTCCTTGGCTCCGTGACGGTCGACTTCTGATGCGGGTTCCATGCTGATGCGCCATCGCCGGGTATTGCAGTGGATTGTTTCCGCGATGGTCATTGCCATGGGCGCTCAGGATTGCCGCGCTGCCGACCCGATGCAAGGGGCGGCAGTGGCGGTACACCAGTATTCGATTCCGGCCGGGCCGCTGGACCAAGTGCTGATACGGTTTGCGACCGCGTCGAAGATCGACCTGGTGTTTGACGCCGATGCATTGCGGCGGCATCAAAGCACCGGATTGACGGGGCGTTATGCCGTCCTGGACGGCATTCGCAAGCTGCTCGACGGCACCGAGTACCAGGTGGTGGACATGCGCGATGGTGGCTATCTCATTCGCCACCGCTCGCTTGCCGGCGAGCGTGCGGAGGTGCCGCAGACGTTGCCGATGGTGATCGTGACGGGCCGTGCCAGCCGGTATCTAGGCTCGACCGGCACGGACACACCGTTCGGCCGGGCGAACCTTGGCATCCTCGGGAACGTGGATGGCATGGACGCCCCGCTTAGCACCAGGCGCTTCGATGCCGAGGCCATCAAGGATAGTCAGGCATACAGCGTGGCGGACGTCGTGGAAAACGACGCGTCGGTAAGGTCCGTCAGCAAGCCCGGCGGCATTCTCGATGCGTTCACGATTCGCGGGCTCCCCTACAGCAATGGAAATTTCGGCGAGATTGCGTTCGACGGCGTCTATGGCGTCGCCTCCAACTATCGCGTTGCGACGGGGTACGTCGAGCGTATCGAGTTGATCAAGGGGCCGACGACGCTGCTGTACGGCATGTCGCCGGTAGGCAGTCTTGGCGGCGCCATCAATATCGTGCCGAAGCGGGCGGGCGTCGATGACGTCACCGAGTTCGGCGTGGACTACGGCTCTGTTGCGCAGGTTGGTACATCCGTGGATGTGAGCCGGCGATTCGGCGGCGACCGGGCATTCGGGGTGCGGTTCAACGGCGGATATCGGGCCGGGGACACCGGCCTGGACAATCAGCATCGCAACGCCGGATCCGGCGCCTTGTCGCTGGACTATCGCGATAGCCGTCTCCAGGCAAGCCTGGACATCATCGGCCAGCACGAGACGATATCGGCGCCATTCCGGCTGGTGCACATCGTCCCCGGCATCGCCGTGCCCGAGGCCCCGGATGGGCATCGAAACATCTCGCAATCGTGGGAATCCTCAAGGATCAATGACGGTTCGGCGCTGGCGCGTGTGGCTTACGACGTCAATGAGCGCGTGCAACTGTTTGCGCACGTTGGCGGCGGGCAAACGCGCGTGGCGCGCGTGTTTGCCATCACGCCGACGATCATCAACGAAGCCGGGGACGTGTCGGTGTTCGATACCAACTACCGTTTCGAGGTTGCGCGAGCCAGCGCGGAAGCCGGGGCGCGCTGGGATTTCGGTACCGGGCCATTGAAGCACCGGCTGGCTTTGTCCGTGAGCGGCTATCGCGACCAGCTCAATCGCGGCCTGGTGAACTCCGATGTGACGTCCATCACCAACCTCTTCCGCCCCGTGGCGTTGCCGTCCCAGACCATTCCCGAGCCGGCGAGCGTACCGAAGGTCTCCGCGACCTATCTGTCGGGGCTGTCGGTGGTGGATACCGTGACCGCCATGGACGACGCCGTGCGGTTCACGGCAGGGCTGCGCTTTCAACGGATTCGTTCCGATAATTTCGATCCGGACGGCACAGTTATCGCCCACTACGACAAGGGCGCTGTGTCTCCGATGCTGGGCATCGTGTTCAGACCGAGCCAGGCGATCTCCCTCTATGCAAATCGCGTGGAAGGGCTGAGCAAAGGGGAAACCGCACCGACCAACGCCTCAAACGCGGGCGAGGTCCTGGCCCCGTATCGCTCCACCCAGTATGAAGTCGGCGTGAAGTTCGCTAGCGGGACGACGGCGGCCAGCCTCAGTGCGTTTCAGATCGGCAAGATCAGCGGCGTGATGAACGGGTCGCGCTTTTCCGCTGACGGCGAGCAGCGCAATCGCGGGATTGAGTTCGGGGTGCGTGAGGAAATCGTCCCCGGCGTTCGCGTGAACGCCAGTGCGATGTGGATTGATGCCACGATATCCGGCAGTTCCGCGTTTTCAGGGAAGACACCGATTGGCGTGCCGTCCTGGCAAGCCAACCTCGGAGGAGAGTGGGACCCGCGCTGGGTATCTGGCCTGACGCTCTCCAGCAACCTGGTCTTCACCGGCGCGCAGTATGTAGATGCATCGAACACCCAACGCATTCCGTCCTGGACGCGTTGGGATCTCGGCGTGCGCTATCGCCTGACTGACGGCCAATATCCCGCAACGCTGCGCCTCGCCATCCGGAACGTACTGAACCGGTCGGGCTGGGTGGCGGTGGACGCCTATGGCGGGTTGGCCCAGGCCGACCCGCGCACAGTGTTGGCGTCCGTATCGATTGGCTTCTAAGCGAGCAGCGGGTTACATGTCGAACTGCGCCGACAGCCAGACCGTACGCGGCCGGCCAGGCCAAGCACCATTGATGCTCGGATCACCCGCTGCCCAGTAGCGTTTGTCCGTCAGGTTCTGGACCGTCAGCGCGAACGTCGTGCGGTAGCTGGCGATCTTCGTCGTGTAACGGACGCCTGCGTCAAAGCGGGTATAGCCCGACATCCAGCTCGTGTTCTGGGCATTCAGTGCGCGACGACCCACGTAGTACACGCCGCCATTGACGCTCAGGCCCGGGAGGGCGGCGATTCGGTAGTCCAGGTACGTACTCGCCTGGAAGTTCGGCACGTCGGCGATGCGCTTGCCTGCCACGGACGGATCGCCGGGGTTGTCGGCTTCGGTATGAAGGAAGGCGAGTCCGCTCACGATCGACAGTCCGCTGCCAATTCGTCCGTTTGCCGTCAGCTCCAGCCCCTGGTGACGCTGCGTGCCGCCCTGCACCGTGAAGTGATCCGAATTGACGTACTGCAGCGTCTTCTCCAGACGGAAGATTGCACCGGTCAGCAGCAGATTGTCGTTCACGCGTGACTTGACACCAAACTCATACTGCTTGGTCTTGAGCGGCGCAAGGTTTTCGCCCGCGTTATTGGTGTCGTAGCCGGCCGGTCCCAGCTGCTCGAAGCCTTCCGCATAGCTGACATAGGTCGACAGGCTGGGCAGCGGCTTGAAGGTCAGTGCAAAGGATGGCGCGTTGACGCTGGCTTCCTGCGTCGTGTTCTTGCCCGATGCCGGGTAACTGTCGTTCTTGTAGCGGATACGGCGCAGGCCGAGCAGCACGTCCCACTTCGGCGTCAGCGAGATCACATCACTCACGAACACGCTCGGCTGGAAGTTCTTCGAGGTGTTGTGTTTCGGGAACGTGAGATTGGACGGCGCCGGCGAGTAGACGGGTTGGTAGATATTGCCGACCGTCGTGTCCAGCACCGTGAAGCCCGATTCGACCGCCTCGAAGTGACGCGTCGAGACGCCTGCCACAAGCTGGTGTCCAATCGGTCCGGTCTTGAATTGGCCGGTGACGTACGTGTCGGTGGACAGCACCCGGAAGTTCTGGTCCGGGTTCAGGTAGATGTCGCCAGAAAGGATGTCGCCGTTCCGCGCCACGTTGTAGATGTCCGGAAACGCCGCCACCCGGGCGTTGTAGGACTGGGCCACGCGGCTGGTGACCTTCCAGTTGTCATTGAAGCGGTAGTTGAAATCCGCGCCAATGTTGTAGGTCTTGGTCTCGTACTGCAGCCAGGGCTGGCCAAGCAGAATCCGGGGATTGACCGGCGAAGGCAGTGTGCCGTCGGGATAGGGCCCGATGGCAGGTTGCGCGGCGATCTTCCGGTTCTGATAGTCGAAATTCAACTGCAGCAACGCCTGGGGCGTGATGGCCCAGTCGAATGCACCCGCGATGAAGGTGCGCGACGTATCGCCGTTGTGCCCGAAGTTGCCCAGCTTTTCGCCTGCGACATTGAACCGGTAGCCGAAGCGGCCATCCCCCAGCGGGCCGCCGATGTCCGCGCTGGCGTAGTAGCCGTCGTGGTCGCGAATGCCGGTCTTGACGCTGGCAAAGCGGTCGCGGGTCGGACGCTTGATAACGTAGTTGATGGTGCCGCCGGGCGAGTTGATGCCGTAGAGGAAGCCGGACGGGCCTTTCAGAACGTCGATCTGCTCGATGTTTTCAAGCGGAATTTCGTAGTACGGGGCGACCGACATGCCGTCCCGCCGGATCGTGTTGGTCCAGTCCACGAAGAAGCCGCGAATCCGCACGGTTTCGTAGGCGCCTGCCTGGGTCGCGTCCTGGATCGACGGGTCGTTCTTGAGCACGTCCATCAACGTTCTTGCGTCCTGGCTGTTCATCAGTTCGGCGTTGTAGGACTGCACGGAGAAGGGCACCTCTTCCGGTTGCCGCTCGCCGAGCGCGCCCATGTTGATGCCGGGGCTGGCGAACAATGCCGGGCGGCTGCCCTGTACTTCGACGGTCGGGAGTATCGCTTCCGAACTCTTGGGGGCGGAGGCGGGCGGGGTGGTGGTCGCCTCCGGGGCGCCGATGGCGTACGACTGGCCGCCTACGTTGCGTGCAGCCATGCCGCTACCCACCAGCAGCTTGTCCAGTGCATCGGGTACGGAGAGCTTGCCGTTCACGGCAGGCGCCTGGCGCTGCTGAGCCACGTCCGTCGCGTAGACGATATGTGCCCCCGATTGACGCTGCAGTGCGCGGAGGGCCTGATCCAGCGGCTGCGCCGGAATGTTGATGTCGTAGGCCTGGCTTTGCGCGATGGCATGGGTGGCGACGACTGCCATTGACGCGGCGGCCACCAGTCTCAGTGCGCACGAGCCAAGCCCGGCTCCCCGGGCGCTGAAAATACCTGAAATCACGATTTCCCCTGTAATGCTGGTTCTTGGAAGCACCCGAATCGGGTAGCTCAGGGGTTGGCGTCTGTCGCCACGGCGATGTTGATGTCGGTTACGAAATAATTCTGCTATCGCTTCGAGATGGTGATCGTGCCATCGGCGAGTCGCGTCACCGCGACGGGAAGGATGACCGGCAGCGTGTCGATGAAGGGCTCAAGTCGGCTGATGTCGAAGTCGCCGGACAGCCGCAGGGCGCCGATGTCGTCGTCGCGCATCCGTATCGGTGCCGTCCTGTAGCGCTGAAGCTCGGCCACCAACTGCCGCAATGGCGTACCGTCCAACACCAGGCGGCCGTTGGCCCATGCCGCACTGTCGGCGTGTGCGGCGCGCTCGGCCATGGCGCCATCGGCGGTGACGGCGACGGCCCGGCCTGCCAGCAGCGGCTGCGCTTGCGGAACGCTGGTGGTGGATACGGCCACCTCGTCCTCCAGCACCGAAACGTCGACGGCGCGAGCCGGGTCATCCGGGTGGCGGCGAACATTGAACACCGTGCCGATATCGAGGACGGTCGTATTGCCGGCTTGCACGATGAACTTGCGCCATCCGTGCGAGACCGTGAAACGGGCCTCTCCCTGCTCCAGGCGGATGCGCTGGCTGCGCAAGTGGTTTTCCACGACAGCCACAGAATTGGTATTGAGCTGGATGGTCGAGCCGTCGCGGAGCGTCCAGGTCGTTCGTTCGCCGATGCGCGTGGCAATCTGGGTCGACTGCCATGCCGGGTCCAGTGTCCACAACGCGGCAGTCACCGCGCAGATGGCGGCGACCGTGGTCCCAGCGGCACGCCTGCGCCGACGCTGGCCATCGGCGCGCGCCTGCTTGAGCAATGCATCCTTGCTCGGGTAATGCCCGATGAGCGCTTCCTTGAACGACGCCAGGGGATCGCTGGATTTGGTGGGGTGCCGGGGCGACCCGGGCGGATCAACGCGGTTCTTCATCGGCACAATCCGTTGGCGCGGTGGCGGATGCCTGCTGCGGTGTCACGCCGAAATCCAGCAAGGGGCGCAAGGTAGCCATCGCGCGCATGACGTGGCGGGCGACCATGTTCCTTGAAATACCCAGCGCATCGGCAATGTCGGCCTGGGGCATGTCATGAAGTCTGTGAAGCAGAAAGACCTGCTGGCACCGGGGCGGCAAGGCGTCGATGGCCCGGCGAATGAGATCGAACTGCTGGCGCCAGAGGATCTGTTCCTGCGGGCTGATCGTGTGGATGACGTCGGCATGGTGCGTGCCGGCTTCCGCGACGATGCTGGCGTGGCCGGCCTCCGCACGCACGCGGTCGATGGCGCGATAGAGCGACGCGCGACGGAGTAGCGCCAACGGTTGACGTGCCGTTGTCCGGCTGGGGCGCTCCAGCAGTTGCAGGCAAAGGTCATGCACGACGTCCCGCGCGAACGCGCGACCCGAGAAGCGGCGGCGCACGTGATCGACCAGGTCCTCGTAGTGTCGGACCAGCGTCATCAGCAAGGTCTGGTTCTCGGGAAGTGGCGTCACGGGTGCGGAGCAGGCTGGCTTGGGTACGTCGCCATCAACATCTGCAGGCCCGACGCGGCGGGTTGACCAGAAAGGCCGGAGCCGCGTCGGCACTACTCATCAATGAGGCTGCGACGATCCCCATTGGGTCGGCACCTGGGTGGCCGGACCTTGCGCGACGTTGACGGTGGCGGTCATGCGATGACGCAGGGCCGTATAGGCCACCCCGTTGAACTGTCCCGGGGTCTTCTCCAGATGCACCACGTGCAGGATGTACTGGCCGTGCCACGGGAATTCGAAGTGCACCAGGCCGTCCTTGCCGGTCGTGGCCTCACGGGTCCAGGCATTGGGCGCGATGATGCGTACGTCCGTGCTGGCAAGCGGCGCGCCCTGGAACACCACGCGGTATTCGCCGCGCTTGCCGGTGGGCAGGATGTCGAGCGTCATGGCTTGTGCATCGGGCTGAACCGTCGCACCGATAAAGCGCGCATAGAACATGGGCTTGACGATGCCGATACCGGCGCGGGTCCAGTCCTTGACCTCGTAGGCAGCTTCGGTCGCCACGACGGCCGTGCCACGTGCCGGTGCCGCGAACGCGAATCCGCCAGCTTCGCGCTTGGCCTGGATGTCGCTTGCCTGGCCGGCGCTGTTCACGCTACGGATGACGGGCGCCGGCATCTCGTCGAGGCGGCCAGGCGAGCGCTCACGCAGCATCTCCTCGTACTCGCCAAAGTAGAGATGTCCGCCGGCCTTGTCCTGTTCCAGCCAGAGGTAGTGGGCTTGCGCCGCGGCTGGGGCCAGGACAGCCAGCACCAGGGCAAGGCGCGACAGAAAGGTGTGACGTTTCATGGTGTCCTCACTGGAAGCGATAACGGGCCGTCAGCATCGCGCTGCGCTTGTCGCCGGGCAGGGCGCCCGAGAACGTCGGCGAGACGTAGTAGGTCTTGTCGGTCAGGTTGCGCAGGTTCAGCGTCACGTCGAACTTCTTCTGGCGATAGTAGATCGCGGCATCGAGCACCACATACGACGGCACCTGGTACAGGTTCAGCGTATCGGCGTAGCTGTCGCCCTTGTAGGTCAGGCCCAGGCCCACGCCCCAGCCATGCAGCGCCTGCTGCTGGAAGTCGTAGGTGGTCCAGATGCGGCCGCCGGTGCGGGCCACGCCGGCCGGACGCGTGCCGGCGATGCTGCGGTTGTTCACGCCCATGATGGCGTTGGACGCCAGCGCGTTCGATTCGACTTCCACGTTCTGCAGCACGAAGTTGGCCAGGATGGTCCAGCCCGGCATCGGCAGGGCAGACAGCTCCAGTTCCACGCCACGGCTCTTGTCGCGGCCATCGGGCGTCGGGCTCAGTGCGCCCGGCAGCGTGATGTAGTAGTTCTTGCGCGTGGTTTCGAACAGCGACACATTCGTGTTCAGCTTGCCTTCCAGGAATTCGGCCTTGACGCCGATTTCCTTCTGCAGGGCCTTTTCGGGTTCGGTCGACAGCGCCGCCGGTTCCGTCGAAACGTTGATGAACTTGCTGGTCGAAACGCCCGCGTAGAACGACAGCGCGCGCGTGGGCTGCCAGACACCGCCGAGCGAGCCGGAGGTCAGGTTCTGGGTATCGCCGATCGAACGGAAGGCCGTGCCCTGCGTGCCGACGTCGCTGAACTTGACGTTATCGTTACGCACCGCGCCGCGCAGCTTGAAGTGCTCGCCAAAGGCCAGCTGGTCCTGCAGGTAGACGCCAAAGTCTTCCTGCTTGAGCACGCGGTTGAACCCCTGGGCGGGCACGGCCGGAATGCCGGCCAGCGTCGTTTCGGGGACGATCGGGGCGTTGATGTCGAGGATGTTGGGCAGGTTGTAGCCCGTGCGCACCGTGTTGATGTGGGTGTCCGAGTACTCCAGGCCGAACAGCACGGTGTGGTCGACCGGGCCGGTGCGGGTTTTCCAGACCAGCTCGTTCTGGGCCAGGATGAAGTGGCCGTCGTCGAGCTGGGTCCGTGCGTTGCGGCCCGTCATCTGGTTCTGCGCATTGCCGCCGTTGCCGCCGGCATTGCGGGTCATGTTGAGCGAGCGTTCGTCGTAGATGAACGCCGTCCGCATGGTCAGCGACGGGTCGAGGCGCCAGTCGTGGCTGACGGTGACGCGGTCGATGAGCTGGCGGGTGTCGTTGAACGGGCTGTAGTAGCGCGCGTCGCGCGGCGCGCCGGCGATCTTGCCCTGGTTGTTGAAGATGATGCCGTAGTTGTCCGGGACGATGTTGATGTCGCGGTGGTCGTAGTCGATCGACAGCGTCTTGTTGGTGTCGTAGGCCCAGCTGAACGACGGGGAGACTTCGCGGATGTCGCGGCCCAGGCCACGGTAGCCGTCGCTCTTCTCGTAGTCGGCGATCAGGCGGGTGCTGACCTGCGAGCTGACCGGTCCGCCCACGTCCACGTAGGTGCCCCAGGTGCCGAAGCTGCCGCCAAAGGCGCCAACCTCGGCGCTGAACTTCGACAGCGGCGGCTTGGTGACGATGTTCACCGTGCCGCCCGGCTGGCCGGACCCATAGAGCGCGGAGCCCGGGCCCTTGAGCACTTCGATGCGGTCCACGTCATACATCGTGCGGTAGTAGCCGTTCTGGCTCGGGCCATCGAGGTAGCCGTCGCGCAGGAAGCGCATGGCCAGGCCGCGGATCGTGTAGTTGTTGGCAAAGCCATAGCCACCGGCAAGCTGGGGCTGCACACCGGCCGAGTTCTGCAGGGCGTAATTCAGGTCGATCGCGCCCTGGTCCCGCAACACATCTTCCGGAATCACGGTGATGGCGGCTGGGATGTCGCGCAGCGGCGTATCGGTCTTGGTGCCGGTGGTGGTGCGCTCGTTCGGGTTGCCGGGCAGCGTCTTGCCGCCGGTGACGGTCACGGCCGGCAGCGTCTGCTCGGAAGGATTCGACTGGGCCAGTGCGGCGACGGGCAAGCCCGCGATCAGGGCAGACGCCAGGGTGGCGATGACAGTAGGGCGTGACGCGTGACCGCGATGGGCAGGACGGGACATTGAAGTAGGACGGTTGAGGTCGGAAATTCGGGTGCAACGGCGCGCGACGCGCCGGCATGCTGGCTGGTGGCCCGCTTCAATCAGCGCGGGGCAGTCAGAAGAAACCTAATGGGAATCATTCGCAGCAACAATCCGACAAGTGCACTTCCTGACCTTTGTCCCGTGGAAACCGACCATTTGCCGGGCGGATTCTGATGAACTTTTGCAACACGGGACATGTGTCCTGTATGACATAAGTGAAATAAAAGGCGCTTTTATTGTTGGCTGATCTCACAGAACCTCTTTCGTCTTAAGTGAGAATCAGTTACATTTTGGGCTGCCTTTGGGCGCCGACACGCACGGCGACGGGGCGCCAACGTCCCCAAGCTTGCGACAATGCCCACTAAACTTGCCTTCCTGCTGATCGTTTTTCCCGCATATCAGGCGTGGGATCTGTACCAGCTATTCCATAGCGGTGCCGACTTCCACGTGATCACGGAAGCCTTTGCGACATTGGCGTTTGTCGCCATTCTTTATGTCGTGATTCGGGAGCGCCGCCGTGCGGCAAGGGAATTCGCCAGTCTCAAGGCGTCGGCCGAGGCGGCCCAGCGGGCGGTGAGCGAGCGTGACGAGGCATCCAAGGAATCGACGCGGCATTTCCTGCAGTCGATGCAGCAACAGTTCGATGCCTGGAGGCTGACGCCTTCGGAAAAGGACGTGGCGCTGCTTCTGGTGAAGGGGCTTTCGCTCGAAGAGATTGCCCAGGCGCGCGAGTGCGGCGCCAAGACAGTCCGCCAGCATGCGGCCAATGTGTACGCAAAGGCGAAGCTCAATGGGCGCCACCAGCTGGCTGCCTATTTCCTGGAAGACCTGCTGGTAGCGCCGAGCCCTCAGCTTGCGCGCTGACTGAGCCGAACTGCTTACTTCCGGGCTGGCTGCGCCGCCCAATCGACCGTGGCGTCGAACAGCCGCATGCCTTCGGCTGACAGGTTGGTGAACGTCTCGTTACCCAGGAAGAACATCACGCGTCGTGCCGGCGCGATGGACTCGTAGTCCATGGTCGCCCCTCTCTCATAGGTGAAGACCGCCGCCTTGTCCGGCTGCCCGTAGAGCGTGGCGATCGTGCTCGCGCCGAGTCCCGGCTTTCCCCAGCTCATGCCGGCTTGCTTCTGATAGACGTTCACCACGCCCGGCGCCAGCCCTGCTGCGGCCGGGTGCGGGGCGTTCACAAGCCAGACGTAGCGCTTGCGCGCAGCCTCTCCGAAGTCGGTATCGTGCCGCTTGCCGGTCATTGCCAGATCGTCGAGGTAGTCGTTCTCCCACGTCACGATGGGAACGGCAAGCTGCCGCCATCCACCCTTCATCGACTTGGCCGATATCGTCGACGACAGGATCACGCAATCGACGTCCGCGACGGCATCGGGCGCGATGTCCTGGTTGAACAGCTCCACGCGATAGCCGCGTGACTCCAGATGTGCCTTGACCCGCTGGTCCACGACGGCGCTCGGTCCTCCCGCCTGGGTCACCAGCGCGATCTTGCGATCGGCGGCACTGGCGGGGGCGGCGCAGACCGCTGCCGCCGCAATCAGGGCCGCCAGGGTCCGGCGGCATGCTTGGGTTGGCTTGCGCATTGGTCAGAACTCGAACGTGGTGATCAGGGAAATCTGGCGGGCATCGCCCACGGCAACAAAGTACCGGTTGGCGCTGGACGGGTAGTACACGCGGTTGAAGAGGTTCTTCGCGTTGAGTTGGAATCGCACCTTCTGGCCGCTGATGCGCGTTTCGTACGTGGCAAATGCATCGAACAACGTATAAGCCGGCAGCGAGAAACTATTGGCCGAGTCGCCCGGCCGGTTGCCGACGTAGTGGACCATGCCGCCCAGCCGGAAGCGGTCGCCACCAAAGATCTGTCCGAAATCGTAGACGGCCGACAGCGACGCCGTGTGCTGCGCCACGTTCCACAGCCGGTTGCCGGCGTACAGCGGGTCCTCGGTCGTCTTGGCATCGATATAGGCGTAGCTCGCGATGACGTTCCAGCGTTGGCCAATCTGCCCGGACACGTCCAGCTCGGCACCGCGCGAGCGTGCCTTGCCGGAGGTGCGCCAGTCGGTCAGCTTCGTTACGTCGTTGTACTGCGAAACCAGTACGTTCTTCTTGTCGATGTTGAACAGTGCGAACGTGCCGGTCAGCCCGCCGATGAAGTCCAGCTTGGTGCCCAGTTCCCACGACTTGGCTTCTTCCGGCGCCACGGCGGAGTCGATGACCACGCCGGAACTCAGTGGCGCAATGGTAGACGTCGGCTTGAGCGACTCGGTGTAGCTGGCGTAGACCGATACGGCCGGCGTTGCCTTGTAGACGACGCCCGCCCGTGGCAGCCATTTGTTGCCCGAGATGTCGGTGTTGGTGACAAACGGTCGACCACGGCCCGCCACCTGGCTCCACGTCATATAGCGCACACCGCCCACCAGAATCCACTTGTCGGTCAGGTACAGGCTGTCCTGCAGGAACACCGAGGTGTTGTGCAGCGAATCGGTCTGGTCGCTGTCGCTGGCCGACACCGTCGTGGACGGTTTCTCCAGGCCATAGATCGGATTCAGGTAGCTGAACGTGCTCGTGGTGGCCTGGCGCAGCAGGTCCTTGCGGTAGATCAGCCGGTTTTCGCTGTCCATGCCGAGCTGGATGTTGTTGCGCATCCCACCCAGGTTGAGATTGCCGTCGACATACGCAATGCCGTAGCTGTCGGTGCTCAGCGCGCCGTGCGTGGCATCGTTGCTGCGGCTCAGCGTGCCATTGTTGGTATTCACGCCGTTCACGCGAAGCTGGCCCGCGTCGTAGATCTCGCGGTTGTAGCTGTAGCCGAAATGCCCCTTCCAGTCGCGGTTGAACTGATGATCGACCGAGAGCTGCGCGAGGTGCGATTCGCCGCCCATCTCGTTGAACGATTCGTCGAGCCGGCGTCGGCTGGGAATCGGCAGCGGCTCATTGGTGCGCGGGTCCAGCGCCGTGCCACGGTCGAACGGGTAGAGGAATTTCCGGTATTCGTACGACAGCACCGCCTGGGTGTCCTTGCCATACCACGCCACGGACGGCGCAATCAGCGTCTCGCGATGCACGCCGAAATTGCGCCAGTACTGTTCGTCCGTGTAGTCCGCCACCAGCCGGTAGGCAAGCGGCGTATCGCCAACCGCCCCGGTCGTGTCGATAGTCCCGCCGGCCCCGTTCTTGCCGTGGCCATAGGTGGAGCCGCGAAGCGACAGTTCCGTGTGCGGTTTCAGTTCAGGGACCTTGCTGACGACATTGACCACTCCGCCCGGGTCCATGATGCCGTAGAGCAGCGACGCGGGGCCTTTCACCACTTCCACGCTTTCGGCGTTGGCGTTGAACCCGCGGCCTTGCACCAGCGGCATGCCGTTATGCATGATCGAGCCGTCACGGTTGCCGCCGAAGCCGCGCTTCATGATGGTGTCCTGCGTGCCGGCCAGCGTATTGCCCTGGGTGATGCCGCTGACGTTGCCCAGCGCATCGTCCAGGTTGCGGGGCCGCTGGTCCTGCAGCACCTGCGCCGGCACGATGTTGACCACCTGCGGCGTGTCCTGCAGCGGCAGATCCGAGCGAAGGGTCGATGGGCTCGGCTGCGGGCGATAGTTATCGGGGGGCCGCGTGCCGCTTACCGTCACCTGTGGAAGGGTCGATTCTCCCGCCAGGAGTCCGGTTGCGGCCTGGGCAGTCGTTTCCCTGCGTACAAGAAGATAGCTCCCGTTGTCGCGCACGGCACCCAGGCCCGTGCCTTCCAGAAGCTTGTCCAGGCCGTCTTGCACGGTGTACTGGCCGCGCAGGCCGTTGGTGGTCAGGTTCGCCGTTTGCTCGGGAGTGAAGGCGAGCAGGATGCCCGATTCGCGGCCGAAACGGTTGAGCGCCGTTTGCAGGGAGCCGGCGGGAATGTCGTACGCGCGGGCGGCTGGCGCGACGTGCGGCGGGTTGCCTTGCGCGAAGGCCGGGACGGCGGCAAGTCCGAGGATCTGGACCGCTGCGGCAAGGACCGTGAGCGGAACGAGTTTCGGGGTACGACGGAAGCGGCTGGAAGAAGGACTGGAAGAGGGCATACGTGGATCTGACGGCATGGCGTGAGAGAAGGTCTCACTAGCTATGTCACGCGAGAATCCAGAACAGACCACCCAAATTGAAAAAACTTGGCCGGCCTCAACTCACCGGGGCGTCGCGCAGTTGGCGCAGATCCCCACCATGGCCAGGTCGACGTTGGCCGGCCGGAGGCCGTGGTCACGATAATGCTTCAGCAGAACATCCTCGAATTCGGCATCGAAGACCTCGTCGAGCGTGCCACACCGTATGCAATACAGGTGCCGATGGAACGACTGGTCCGCGAGTTCGTAGAACGTTTGCGTGCGATTGTTTTTCTCCTGCACCAGAACGCGCGCCAATATTCCGGCGCTTGCCAGTTCGTAAATTGCGTTCTTCAGGGTAGATAATCCGGACCGTTCGCCATTATCCAGCATGACGGCACAAAGCTGCTCTGCGCTCAGATGGCGTTTCGCGCTGCCGTGCAGCGCATTCAGAACCGCGATTTTGGCGGGAGTCTTCGCGATCCAGTTGTTTTCCAGCAGTCTGGACGACCACTGGCTGTCTTCGCTGGACATTGGGTAAATCATGGCTCCCATATGTTCGAGCGGGATTTAACAATCCCAATAATGGTCCCTCGGTCAAGATTCGAATCGCGTCCTTCGACGGCGCTTTGGACGGCGCTTTGGACGGCAGCGGCGATTCGGGCGGCAGTCTAGGGTAGGGCCGGGCTGGAATGCTGCACAAGATGCATTCCGCCCGATTGGGACATTTGTACCGGGGCCTTTGTACCTTTGTACCGTGAGGATCGGGGCGATTGGCGCGGCGATTACCGCGCGGGAACTGCATGCGCGGCACGGCTCGCACGGCAAATGGCCCTCAGGAGGCGGGTCTCTTACGGTAAAATCCCGAGAATGATTCGTATTTCGCCCCGAAGGTAGCCCCAAACAGCATGGACTTGCGTTCGAGCATCCTGGTCGTCGATGACCACATCAACATACGTGATCCTCTTGCCGCCTATCTGCGCCGTTTCGATTTCGATGTCGAAACCGTGGGTGACGGCAAAGCCATGCGTCAACGACTGGAAGAGCGCCGCTTCAGTCTGATCGTGCTGGACGTGATGCTGCCTGGCGAAGATGGGTTGTCGCTATGCCGTTATGTGGCCGAGCACGTGGGTACACCGGTCATTCTGCTTACGGCGGTTACGGAACAGGCAGACCGAATCATCGGGCTGGAAATTGGGGCGTCCGACTATGTCGTGAAGCCTTTCGATCCGCGCGAACTGGTAGCGCGAATTCGCAGTGTGCTGCGGCGCAATCGAATCATCGAACCGGTGGAAACCACGCCGGCACCTTCGCCCGCGCAAACGGAATATCAATTTACATTCAGCGGCTGGACGTTTAATACCCGGTCGAGGGAATTGCGTAATCCATGCAATGAGGACGTTCCGCTCAGTACGGCGGAGTTTCACCTGCTGCGCGCCCTGGTGGAGAACTCGAACCGAGTCATGAGCCGCAGCCGGATTCTCGACCTGACGCAACGGTCTGAGACGGTGACGTTCGACCGCAGCATCGATAGCCAGATCAGCCGGCTGCGCAAGAAGCTGGAGCCGGACCCCCGCCGCCCGGAGATGCTGAAGACCGTCCGCGGCGACGGCTACCTGCTGACCAGCAAAGTCATGGTCGCGCCGGCATGAAATGGTTTCCGCGCAGTCTGTCCGGGCAACTGATCGCCCTGTGGCTCCTGGCGTTGCTGGCCGCCCACGTGATCGCCGTCGTGGCGATGTCCTGGTGGCGCGCGGACAACGCCACCATCCATCCCTTGTCGATTCGTACCATCGAGACGCGGGTGCTCTCTGCCTATCGCGTTGCGGAGCGGTCGTCGGAAGCCCCGGAAGTCCTCAAGGACATCAGCCTGCCCGACTCGATCTTCCGGCTGGCGTCCAATCCGTCGGCCAGGTCATCGGAGACCGACGAGAAGGAGGCGGCGATTGCCGGGCGCATTCAGTCATTGCTCCGCGTGCCTCAGGGGACGCCGGTGTACGTGCGACTGCAACAGGCGGAGCCGGAGCCGAACATCCACCGGAACGCCAACTGGCTTGAGCAAGCGTTCAAGGGCGCGCAAGCCTGGGCGTTGGACATCGAGGTCCGGCTGCCGAATGGCCAATGGCTGCTGAGCCGGCACTGGCCGACCATGATGCCCGCGCACTGGTCGCGTGTGCTGAGCTTTTCCCTGATCGTCGGCATCTTGCCGACCGCCCTCATTGCCTTGCTATTTGGCCGCCGGATCATGCGCCCGCTCAGGATCCTCACCGCGGCGTCCAGGCGCGTGAGTCGCGGCGAGCAGGTCATCTTGCCGACGCCGGATGGACTGAGCGGCGTGCGCGAGATCACGAAAGCGTTCAACGACATGCAGGCCAGCCTGACGCGCTTCGTGAATGGCCGGACGCAGATGATTGCCGCGCTTGGGCACGACCTCCGTACCCCGTTGACATCCCTGCGGATTCGCACCGAATTCATTGAAGACGACGAACTGCGCCGCGCGATGGTCCAGACGCTCGATGAAATGAACGTTATGGTCGAGGAAACGCTGAAGTTTGCGCGAGACGACGCCATGCAGGAGCCAACGCAGAACGTGAATTTCGGCGAACTCGTCCAGGAACTGGTCGGCTTGCAGGTTCTCCAGGGGCGGCAGGTCAAGCTCACGACCGCCGTGGACCCGGCGACGTCCTACCGTTGCCGGCCGGTTCACCTGAAACGCGGGATCCACAACATCATCGAGAACGCCACGCGCTACGGCGATGTCTGTATCGAAGTGCTGACCGATGCCGTCCAAAAGACACTACGCGTGGTGATTGAGGACAACGGACCGGGCATCGATCCCGATCAGCTCGAACGGGTTTTCGAGCCCTTTGCGCGGCTGGACGCGTCCCGCAGTACCAATACAGGCGGGCTGGGCCTGGGTCTGGCCATCGCCCGGTCGTCCATCCGTGCGCACGGCGGAGACGTCACGCTCCACAACCGCGAAACCGGTGGGCTGCGGGCAGTGATCGAGCTGCCAGCCTGAGCGCTGGGGCAGTTGCAACAATTCGCCACAATTCAACAAACGCGTACAACATCAAATAGTAATCATTTGTATTTTGACGGGTGCTGATGCCGCCTTAACGGCCGCGTCGATATGCAATGCAGGCCTCTTTGACGGGGAGGGTGTCATTTGTCCAGCGGAAGGCTCGGCTCGCGTCATGTCCGAAAGTCCTTTCCCTGGAGTTCTCCGTGCAGCAAAGAAAAATAGCAAACGCCATCCGCCTGCTGGTCTCGGGCGCGTCGGCCGGTCTCGTCCTGTTCCCGCTCGCCGCGCATGCGCAGGTGGCCGCCGATGCCACCGCCGGCGCTGCCCAGCGCAGCAACATGCTGCCGCAGGTGACCGTCAGTGGCCGTGGCATCGAGAACACCAACGACGCACCCACCGGCATCTCGCGCCTGCCCGAGACCGTCAAGGAAACGCCCAAGACGATCAACGTCGTGCCGAAGGAAGTCATCGAGCAACAGCACGCCACGTCGCTGGAGCAGATCCTCAAGAACGTGCCGGGCATCACGATTTCCACCGGCGAAGGCAACGGCGGCCAGAATGGCGACCAGTTCCGGATCCGGGGCCTGTCGGCCAAGGGCGATATCTATGTCGATGGCCTGCGCGATTTCGGCGCCTACAAGCGCGACGCGTTCAATACGGAAAGCGTCGAGGTCATCAAGGGACCTTCCGGTGAAAGCTTCGGCGTGGGCAATGTTGGCGGCCTGATCAACCAGACCACCAAGAAGGCCAACCTCCATACCAGCACGAGCATCGACCAGGGCATTGCCTCGGACGCGACCTATCGCACTACGCTGGACAGCAACATCAAGCTGAACGACACCAGCGCGCTGCGTATCAACGGCATGTTCCAGAACGGCCGCGTTGCCGACCGTGACCACGTCGACGACGATCGTCGTGGCGTTGCCATCGATTTCGGTACTGGTCTCGGTACCAGCACGGAATGGCATCTGAACTACTCGTACCTGCACCGCAGCGGCGCGCCTGACTATGGCGTGCCGGTTGCCGCCGGCTCCGATGGCATCTATCGGCCGCTCACGCAGTACGGCGTGCCGGGCATTTCCTCGTCCACGTCGTATGTCCGCAATACGGACCGCGATACGACCGACGCCCACATCGTCTCGTCGAACTTCGTCAAGCGGCTGGACAATGGCATCACCATCAGCAACGACACGCGTTTCAGCTTCTACGAGCGCGATTTCTCGTCGACCAATCCGGCCGCGCTGACCTACGCCAACCTCCAGACGCTGCTGAGCGGCCGCAATGTGCCGCTGTCCTACGGCGCCGGTGGCGGCACGACCTACCTGCAACGCGGCTGGGGCGTCCAGAACGTGCTGAGCGCGAAGGGCGAGTTCATGACCGGCAGCGTTCGCCACAAGGCCATGGTGGGGCTGGATACCATGTACCAGCGCGACCATCGCGACCAGGGCACCTGGACCGGGCGCAACAACAACCAGACCGTGGTCAACCCGGTCTTCTACAACAGCCCGAACGCGACCGTTGCCTATAACAGCACGCGCGATGCCAATGCCACCGACATCGGTGTGTTCATGAGCGACCGCGTGTACCTGAACGACCAGTTCTCGCTGCTGGGCAGCCTGCGCTGGGACTACTTCCGCAGCGAGTACTCCACGAGTGCATCGTCGCTGGGTGGCACTGCCGATTCCAAGAAGCTGAGCCCGGCCATCAGCGCGATCTGGGAACCGACCAAGGACTACATGTTCTACACGTCGTTCTCGCGCACCTATCGTCCGGTGGGCACCGACATCGCCGTGGCAGTGGGTGGCGTGGGCAGCGAAGTGCCGCAGAACGGCGTCAGCAACGAACCGGAACGCGCGGATACCATCGAAGTCGGCACCAAGCTCGATTTCCTGGACAAGCGCCTCGGTGTGACCGGTGCCCTGTTCCAGACGAAGAAGTACAACGCCTACACGGTGGATCCCAACACCGGCGATATCACGAACGGCTTCTCCGATTCGGGCGAAGGCCGTCGTATTCGCGGTCTGGAACTGGGCCTGAGCGGCCGTATCGTCGGCGGCTGGACCGCGAACTTTGCCTATGCGTACCTCAATGGCGAAGTCACGTCGGCCACCACCGCATCGACGGTGGGCAATACCGCCCCGGGCGTGTCGAAGCACAACTTCACGCTGTGGACGGCCTATGACATCCCCCATACGCTGCTGCCGGTACCTGGCCAGCTGACCATTGGCGGCGGTCTGCAATACGCCACGGGCTACTGGGCGGATTCCGCGAACACGACGAAGATGCCGGACAACTTCTCGCTGGACGCGATGATCTCGTACCGCCAGGGCAAGTACCGCATCTCGCTGAACGGGTACAACCTGACGAACCACCTGAACTACCAGTCGTCGTTTGGCGCCGTGCGCGCCGTGCCGACCTCGCGTCGCACCGTGCTGCTGAACGTTGGCATGACGTTCTAAGCGCGCCCAAGGGGGCGCGGAGAGCCGCTATCATAGGCATTCCTCGCGCCCCCGCCACCCCCGAAGTCCCATGCTCGTACAGATTCCCAACGTCCTCACGCCTGAAGAGATCCGCCATTGCCGGGAGCGCCTGGAGCGGTCGCCTTGGGTTGACGGACGCGTCACGGCGGGCGATCTCGCCGCCAAATCGAAACACAATCTCCAGCTTCCTGTAGACAGCGCCGAGGCACGCGAACTGGGCGAACTCGTCCTGAACGCGCTGGGCCGCAACCCGACCTATCACTCCGCCGCGTTGCCACTGCGGGTGCTGCCGCCGATGTTCAATCGCTACGACACCGCGATGACCTTTGGCAGCCATGTGGACAATGCGATTCGAACCGTGCCCGGTTCCGGTGGCATGCGCATCCGGGCCGATGTCTCCAGCACGCTGTTCCTGTCCGACCCCGACGAGTACGAAGGCGGCGAGCTGGTCATCAAGGATCTCTACGGCTCTCACACGGTCAAGCTGCCGGCCGGGCACATGGTAGTGTATCCGGCGTCGTCGCTGCACGCGGTGACACCGGTCACGGCGGGCGCGCGCTGGGCGTCGTTCTTCTGGGCGCAGTCGATGGTCAAGGATGACGGTCAGCGCAGCATGCTGTACGACCTGGACCTCGCGATCATCGATATTCGCCAGCGCCTCGGCGACGAGCAGGAGTCCGTGCTCGCGCTGGTCAATCACTATCACAATCTGCTGCGGCGCTGGGCGGAGCTGTGACGACCATGCATATCCCGCCGGATACCGTCTCGCTCGGCGACTACGAGCGTCGCTTCCACGAACGGGTAGACCCGGCCATCCAGGCCTATATCGCCGGCGCCGCCGCCGACGGCGTAACGCAGCGCGATAACCGGCTTGCCTTTGACAGGGTCCGGTTGATGCCGAGTGCATTTGCCGACTTTGCCGGCGCATCCACGCGCTCGGTCCTGTTTGGCGAGGTCCTGGAATCCCCGATCCTGATCGCGCCCACCGCCTATCACAAGCTGGTTCACCCGGCCGGCGAAATCGCGACCGCACAAGCCGCATCGCTAACGCGTACGTGGATGACGGTGAGCACGCAGGCCAGTGTTGCCATGGAGGAGGTGGCGCGCGCGTCCAGTGCGCCGCTGTGGTTCCAGTTGTATTGCCAGCCGCGCTGGGAGGATACGCTGACCCTGGTCGGCAGGGCGGAAGACGCCGGATACAAGGCTTTGGTGCTAACCATCGACGCGGTGGTCAGTGGCATCCGCAACATCGAGCAGCGCGCCGGATTCCGCCTCCCCGCCGATGTGCGAGCCGTCAATCTCGATGGCTTTCCACCGACGCCACCGGTCAACGCCAGCAATGGCAGCCCGGTGTTCAAGGGCATGCTCGACAACGCCCCGACCTGGGCGACCGTGCAGGCGCTGTGCCGGCAGACCCGTCTTCCGGTCATCCTGAAGGGTTTGCTGAATCCGGCCGATGTCAGCAGGGCGCTGCAATGCGGCGTGGCCGGCATCATCGTGTCGAATCACGGCGGACGCACGCTCGACACCGTACCGGCGACGCTCGATTGCCTGCCGGGTATCGTCGAGGCGGTCGATGCCGCCGTGCCCGTCTTGCTCGATGGCGGCATCCGCCGCGGCACGGACGTCGTGAAGGCCATCGCTCTTGGCGCGTCGGCCGTGCTGCTGGGCCAGCCGGTGCTGCATGCGCTGTCGGTAGGTGGCATGCCCGGGGTTGCCCATATGCTCACGTTGCTGCAGACCGAGCTTGAGGTGGCGATGGCGCTGCTGGGGTGTCCCACGCTTGATGCGATCGACCGTTCCAGGATCTGGGTACCCTTGAACGGCGCATGAGTTGGCGTGTGAGGGGCGCCGCCATTCAGGCGCAGCTTGGCGGCGGCGCGCGCAGTACGGCGGGATCTTGCTGGTTTTCGAGCCAGACCCTGGCGGCGTGCGGTCTGCCTGCTTTCAGATAGGCCGCGAGCAGCGTCAGGCCAACCAGGTCCCGCTGGGCACGACTACCGCCGATGCGAACGGCCAGAGGCCAAGCCGCCTCCAGCGCGTGGATCGCGCCATCCCACTCTTGAGCCGCATACGCGGCAAAGCCCTCGGTGATCCGCGTCACGACGCTTCCCGGCGGATAGCTCTCTGCGTCCAGCCGGGTTTGAATCTCGGCCAGCCGGTCCTGCAGCGATGCGGTGTCTTCCGCAACGACACAGGCGATGAGCGCGTGGGTGTCCGCATAGCCGAGCCCGGCTTTCGGATAGCACTTCAGCGCGTAGGCGTGAAGCTCGCGCCAGGCATCCTCGTCGCGTTGCGCGCCGGCCAATTCCAATCGCCACAGCAACGACACGCTATCCGTCACCACGTTGATGGGCGGGCCCCAGGCCCCGTGCGGACAAACGCTGCTGCGATAGGCATCCCACGCACGATCGAACTTGCCAAGCGCCAACGCGGCCAGCGCCACGTGCCATGAGAGATGGCAATGCGTGAGGCTGCGCGGATCGTGCATCGGCATCCAGCCGTCTAGAAATTCGAGAATCGATGTCTGCTCGTCTCGCTCGTACATGACATGAGCACGAAAATGCGCGGCATGCGCATGCTGAGGGTTTGCCGCCAGCGCACGTTCCAGCAGGTCCTCTGCTTCATCCAGCCGGGCGGTCTCGCAGGCGGCAAAGCCGAGCACCGCATCGAACCACCAGTCGGGGCCGTAGGCCGGTGCAAGCGACGTCAGGTACTGGTAGAGATTCTCTTCGCGTGCCTGATCGCCGCTGAAACCGTAGAGGCCGAACACGCTGGTGGCCGGGGCCAGCACCATGCCATCGCGCGGCCAGGTGGCCAGATGCTCGTGCATCGCCTGCATCGCGTCCTTGGGTTTGGCTTCGATGCCGAGTGCCAGAACGTTGACGTGGCTGCGTTCGCGCGCCGTATGGTGCGCGACCTGCTCGCGCGCCGCCGCCGCAAGTTCGCGGCCGGCCGCGAATTCACCATCGAGAAAGCGGCCCCTGGCCAGCGCGATCGTAGCCAGTGCAAAAGCCGGGTCGTGGCGTAGCGCTTCCGCCAGGTGTTCCCGATAGCCGACCACACCCGCCATCACACTGTCTGCCCCGGCAACGTACGCGTCGCGCGCCGGCGCCGATGTGGTGGAAAGACTCAAGCCAAAGCGATCGGCGAGCATGGTTGGCTCCTCGGCGTCGTCGATGTCGACTGCCATGGGAGCCAGTCTATGCAGCGCCGCTGCAAGTTCAAACCGCTCTTTACCGGGGGCAGTGCCGCCAT
Organism: Cupriavidus pauculus; assembly: GCF_022179805.1. Taxonomy (GTDB): domain Bacteria; phylum Pseudomonadota; class Gammaproteobacteria; order Burkholderiales; family Burkholderiaceae; genus Cupriavidus; species Cupriavidus pauculus_E. The sequence continues at coordinate 61,442 of NZ_BPUO01000021.1, forward strand.
GTCCCGGCAGATCGCGGGATGGGGCGAGAAAGAAACAAATCTACGGGGGACGACGCGTCGCCGGCCAGGCTACCGGGCATGCAGCCGGTCGAGCCGCAGTCTGTGGCGATCATCGGTGAGTCGCCAAAGGCCCAGCCACGCAGCCAGTACGACGGCGAGGATCGAGCCGCCGGACAACAGGAACATCAGCAGAATCTGGTAGCGCGCCGCCTCGATGGGGTCCATGCCGGCCAGGATCTGGCCGGTCATGATGCCCGGCAGCGTGATGATGCCGGCCGCGGCCATCGTATTGATCGTCGGTAGCAGGCCACTGCGCACGGCTTGTCGAAGAATCGGCCGCAGTGCGGTCTGGCGGTCGGCACCCAGCGCAAGTCTGGCTTCGATAGCCTGGCGTTGATGCCACGCCGCGTTGAAGGTGGCCTGTAGTGTCAGGCTGGCGGCGTTCATCGCATTGCCCAGGATGATGCCGGCCAACGGAATCGCGTGTCTGGCGTCGTACCACGGCGACGGGCGCAAGGCAGTTACCAGGGCCAGTATGGTGACGACGATGGTCGGCACGCTGACCGTGGCCAATCCCACGATAAATTGCCAGCGGCTATCCAGGCGCCGCTCCTGCCGGCTTCCCGCTTCGCGTGCCGCCGCGACGATCATCGCCAGAACCAGCGCAAACGTGAGCCATGGCGAAGCAATCGAAAATACCGCGCGCAGCACGAAGCCGACGAGCAACAGTTGCACGACCATGCGGATCGCCGAGATCAGCAAGGTGCGATGTATGCCCAGTGACAAGGCCAGCGAGAGGGCGGCCCCGGCCACGATCAGGAGGCTGGCCATGACCAGGTCGCCAGTGGTGAGCAGGATCGGGTTCATGCGCAGAGCACCTCCAGGCCGTTGGCGCACAGGTGCAGGTGTTTGCCTTGCAGGCGGGCAATCTGCTGGGGATTGTGCGTGACGACCAGCAGCCCGGTGCCCTCGGCCATCAGGTCCTTCAGCAGCGCTTCCACGGCGAGCGTGGAGTCCAGGTCCAGTCCGGAGGTCGGTTCATCGAGCAGGAGAAAGCGCGGGCCGAGGACGATCGCGCGCAGCAACGCCAGCCGTTGCCGCTCGCCGGTCGACAGATGGGTGACCTGCGCGTCGAGGATATCGCCGCGCAGATGCAGCCTTTCCAGCAGTGAGCCGAGCTGTGATTCCAGCTGCGAACTGCCACGGACGTCGAAATGGCTCCGCACGTCGTCGGCCCACCAGCCGGATTCGGCGGCCACGTACACCACCTCGCGGCGCCAGGCTGGGCCGCTCAGGCTTTCGCGCGGGCTCTTGCCGATGCGAACCTCACCCGTGTTCGGGATGAGATCCGCGATCATCCGCAGTATCAGGCTCTTGCCCGTGCCCGACGCGCCGGACAGGATCGTGCACGCTCCAACGGCAACGTCGAAGTCGAGCGGGCCGCGACCGTGGCCAACCAACTGGCGGATATGGAGGTGGCCGTCCATGCGACGCGAGAAAGCTGTGGGAAGGGCGTAAAGGATACCTGCGTTGTCTTAAGCGTGGATTATCCCGTCACCCTTCAGTCACATTGCGGTCAGGCCAGCAGCGCCGCCAGTGCCGCCGGCAGTCCGGCATTCGGCTTTTGCGGCGGCCGCGCGAAGCTGCCTTCCCGGGCGCTGCCGGCGCGCAGTGCCACCAGCGATTCGCAATGACGCACGGCGCTGCTGACGCCGTCGACCACCGGCACCGGAATCTTGCCCTGTAGCGAGCGCGCCAGTCCGGCCAGCGGCGCGCCGGCCACGATGATCACATCGGCGCCGTCCTCGCGCACGGCCTGCAGGCTCATCGCTTCCAGCCGTTCGGCGTGGTCCTGCTGGACGCTGCCGATATCCCGCAACGGCGACTGCAGTGACCGGATGCTCGCCAGCCGCGAGGACAGACCGTTTGCCGCCACGCATTCGCGATACCACGCCTCGATGCGGTGCGAGATGGCGATGATCGAAAAGCGCTGCCCCAGCAGGCAGGCGCTGGCCAGCGCCGCTTCGGTCATGCCCACCACGGGCACATCGAACAGCTCCTTGAGTCCGGCGAGTCCCGGGTCGCCGAATGCCGCGACCACCAGCCCGTCGAAGTTGCCGGCGTGTTCGGCCGCCGCGCAGGCCGTGGCGTAGCCGCCCACCAGTGCCTCGAAGCGGGTTTCGATATAGGCCACGCCAAAGCCGGCGGTGGCCATGGTGATGCGCGTGTCCGGCGCCGCCGTGCGCTGCGCTTCCGCGTGGATCAGGTCGGTGACCGATTCGCTGATGTTGGGATTGACGATCAGAAGGTTCATGGTCAGAGCTCGGGTTGTCCCGCTTCCAGGAACCGGCCGCGACCGGCCGTGGGTTCCAGGTATTCGCCGTTGCGCACGATCATTTCGCCGCGCGAGAACGTGGTCATCGGCCAGCCGGTAAGTTCGATGCCTTCATACGGCGTGTAGTCCACGGCGTGGTGCAGGTTGGTGTTGGCAATGCGCACCCGGCGCGCCGGGTCCCACAGCACGATATCGGCATCGGCGCCCACGGCGATGGTGCCCTTGCGCGGATACAGGCCGTACACCTTGGCGGGCCGGTACGACGTCAGGTCGACAAACTGGTGCAGCGACAGCTTGCCGCGCTGCACGCCATCGAACAGCAGCGGCAGCCGCGTCTCGATGCCCGGCACGCCATTGGGAATATGGTCGAACGGCTGGGCGGTGCCGCCGAGCTTCTTGCCCTCGGGGTCGTCATAGTTGAACGGTGCGTGGTCCGACGAGAACACGCTGAACACGCCATTGGCCAGCGCGCGCCACACGGCGGCCTGGTTTTCCGGGTCGCGCGGGGGCGGGCTGCAGATGCACTTGGCGCCCTCATAGCCGTCGTCGCCGGGCAGGCCCATGTCGTCGGCGGTCAGGTACAGGTACTGCGGGCAGGTCTCGGCCAGGATCTTCAGGCCACGGCCCTGCGCCCAGCGAATCTGCTCGATGGCTTCCTTGCCCGATACGTGCACGATCAGGATCGGCACGTCGACCAGTTCGGCGAACGAGATGGCACGATGCGTGGCTTCGCGCTCCACCACGGCGGGGCGCGCCAGGCCGTGGAAGCGCGGCGCGATGCGGCCTTCGCCGGTCAGCTTGTCGGTCAGCCACGAGATGCAGTCGGCATTCTCGGCATGCACCATCACCAGCGCCTGGTTCTGGCGCGCCACGTCCAGCACTTCCAGCATTTCTCGGTCAGACAGCTTCAGGTCGTCATAGGTCATGTAGACCTTGAACGAGCTGTAGCCCTGGCGGATCAGTGCGGGCAGTTCGTCCTGCAGCACCGCCGGGGTGGGGTCGGCCACGATCAGGTGGAACGCGTAGTCGATCACGGCACGCCCGTCGGCGCGGCGATGGTAGTCGGCCACGGCCGCCTTGAGCGAGTGGCCTTTTTCCTGCGCGGCAAACGGGATCACCGTGGTGGTGCCGCCGCAGACGGCGGCGCGCGTGCCGGTGAAGAAGTCGTCGGCCATGCGCATGCCGTCGGGCATGGGCTGGTCCAGGTGGCAGTGGCCGTCGACGCCGCCGGGCAGGGCCAGCAGGCCGGTGGCGTCCACTTCCTGTCGGCCGGCGGGCAAGCCGTGGCCCAAGGCCACGATCTTGCCGTCGCGTACGCCGATGTCGCAGTGAAAGCGGTCGGACGCGGTGACCACGTCGGCATTGCGGATCACGAGGTCGAGATGGTTGTCTGCAGGCATGGTCATCACTCTCCGATGCTACTGGGGTTATTCGACGTCGCGGAACAGGCGGCCCCAGCCCTTCAGGGCGCGCGTGTCCACGCCGGCCAGGCGCAGCGACTTCCACACCACCGTGGAGATCGTGTCGTAGAGCGGAATGCCGGTCTCGGCCTCCAGTTCCTCGGCCAGATGTGCCGCGTGCAGGTTGGTGCAGAACGTGGTGATGGCCTGCACATCCTGGGTGGCCAGTTCGCGCACCATCTTGCGGATCGTGTCTTCCTGCACTTCGGCGAAGCTGTAGTTCACGTGCAGGTCCAGGTGACGCTCGGCCGATGCGTCGAAGCCGCTGCGCTTGTAGTTGGCGATGATGCGCTGCTGCACATCGTCCAGGTAGGGCGTGGCCAGGCCGAAGCGGCGCGCGCCGGTCTTCTCCAGGATCTCGTTCAGGGCCAGTACCGAGGTGGTGGCGGGAATGCCGGTGGCTTCCGTGATCTGCTTGCACAGTGCCTGGTCGCGGTCGAAGCCAAGCCAGCCGGACGACGTGCCGTTCCAGGCAATCACGTCGACGCGGGCATCGGCCAGCAAACGGGCGGCCCCCAGGATCTTTTCCAGGTCGAACTGGCCCAGTGCCTGGTCACGCAGCGAAATCTCGGTGACTGTGAAGCGCGAGAAATGCGCGCTGACGTTGGGCAGGCCGCTCACCATCGCGCTGGTGATCGGTTCCAGCGCGGTATTGGACGACGGCGTCAGCATGCCGAGACGAATTTTCTTGCTCATGTTGTTTCTCAAGAGTGGGTCGGGCACCGTCTGTGTGCGGTGCCTCGATGAAAGAGGGGATTTACTGCTCGGGCTTGTCGTTGAAGGCGAGCTGGGTGCCCGGCACGCCATGGCTGGTGCGCGCGAGTTCCAGTTCGTGCTTCAGTGCGGCTTGCCGTTTGGCATCGGGCTTGACGCTGTTGCCGGCCTGCAGTGCGGGCAGCACATAGTCGTTGACCATCTGCCGGTACAGGTCCAGGTACTTGGCGTCGCGCAGGCCGCCTTGCGTCGACATGATGCTGTTCATGACGATGACCGCGTTCTGCTTCGGCAAGACCGTGATGAACTGGCCCTTGTAGCCCATCGCGCTGAACTCGCGTTCGGACTTGACGATGTTGTTGACCCAGCAGTAGTAGCCGTAGTCCCTGGCCGGCCCGTTGGGGGTGGTCATTTGCGCCACCCATGCCGCGGGCACGATCTGCTGGCCGTTCCAGCGGCCCTGGTTCAGCATCAGCATGCCCAGGCGCGCCATGTCGATGGAGCGCAGGCGCAGGCCCCAGCCTCCCGACACGGCGCCCTTGCCATCGGCACCGTCCCAACGGAAGTGCGACATGCCCAGCGGCTGGAACAGGCGCTGCGCGGCGTACTGCTGCTCGGGCATGCCCGTGACCTGGCTGATCGTGGCGCCGACCAGCACCGGGTTGACGTCGATGTAGTCGAACTCGGCGCCGGGCTTGGCACGCACGCTGGCCGACGCGGCCACCTTCAGGCGGTCGGGTACGCCGTAGTACAGCGTGTCGGTGCCTTCGACGAGCTTGTACGACAGGCCGCTGGCCATCGACATCAGGTGGCGCAACTGGATCTGCTGCTTGTCGGCCAGCGCGGGAGCCAGGTCGGGGCGGGCAGCAGCCAGGCGCGGGGCCGGCGTGTCGGTATCGCTGAGCTTGCCGTCGCCAACCAGCGTGCCCACCAGCAATGCGCTGATGAACTTGGTGACGGAGTACAGCTCGTGGTTGTAGTCGCGGCCCAGTCCGTCGCCGTAGCGCTCGAATACGAGCTTGCCGTCCTTGATGACCAGCAGGCTGCGCACATCGAGCTGATCGCGGCGAATCCATTCGGACAGCGCGACGAGCCGCGTGGAATCCACGCCGACTGCTTCGGGCTGCGCCGTGGGAATGTCGCCAGCGGTGGCGGCCATGGCCTGCACGGCGCCGGCCGCGAGTACGACGGCGGCGGCGATCAATGACAATCGTTTCATGGGTGTCTTCTCCAGCCGGATACGGGATTGGAAGCGCTTGCCGGTATCAGACCGGGAGCTTCTTTTCGTAGTCGATGGCCGTGGATGCCAGCAGCAGGCCCACGCCGGCCGCGGCAAAGAACATCAGCGCCAGGAAGTACGAACCCGTGTACTGCACGATCATGCCGACGATGATGGGTACGCTGATGCCGCCGATATTGCCGCCCAGGTTCATCACGCCACCCAGGAAGCCGATCTTGTTGCGGGTGCCCAGGATCGACGGAATGCACCAGAACAGGCCGCACCAGCGCAGGAAGAACAGCGTGGACGAGAGCAGAGCCACCACCACCACCGGGTTGGTCACGTAGGCCACCGAGAAGATCGAGACCGTGGCCACCACGGCGGCGATGCCGAACAGCGTGCGCATGACCACGTTCGGGCGTCCGCCGGCTTCCTTCCACTTGTCGGCAATCCAGCCGCCGATCAGTTCGCCGATAAAGCCGCAGAAGAAGATGATGAAGCTGGCGCCGCCCATGGCCTTGATGTCGAAGCCGTGCACCTTGTTCAGGTAGTTCGGCATCCAGGTCAGCAGGCCGTAGAACACGGTGTTGAAGCACATCCAGCCAATGGCCATGCACCAGACCGAGCGGTACTTGAAGAAGTCGAGCGAGCGGCCCGACAGGTTGGCCGGTTCGGCGCGGTGCTCGTTGGCTTGCGCGTCCTCGATATAGCGGGCTTCCAGTTCATTGACGCCGGCGTGTTCGCGCGGCGAATTGCGGATGTACCACCACGCCACGGCACCGGCGATGACCGTGCCCACGCCGGCTACCACGAAGGCCAGGCGCCACGAGCCCAGCGATGCGATGAGCCAGGTGATGATGATGGCGCCAAGTGCCGCGCCCAGCGGTGCGCCGCCGTCCAGCAGCGTGGCGCCGCGGCCGCGTTCGTTCTGCGTCATCCAGATGGCGTTCAGCTTGCCGCCGGCCGGGTAGATCGGCGCTTCGGCGGCGCCCAGGCCCAGGCGGGTCAGCAGCAGGGCGGTGGAGGTGGTGCATACCGCGGCCAGTGCCTGGAATGCGCCCCAGAACACGGTGGCGCAGGCAATCACGATGCGCGGCTTGTACTTGTCGGCAAGCATGCCGCCCGGCACCTGCATCAGCGCATAGGTCCAGAAGAACGAGCTCAGGATCAGCCCCTGCATGGTGGGGCTCAGGTCGAATTCCTTGGCAATCAGCGGCATCGCCACCGACAGCGACGCGCGGTCGATGTAGTTGATGGCAATGAGGAATAGCATCATCAGGAAGATCTTCCAGCGGACGCTGCTGCGCGGGGCCGTCATCGTGGCGGCCTGGCTTGTGGTTGGCATGACAGGGGTCTCCTTGGGCTCGGGGTACTGCGTTTTCGAGGCGGTTTCTGTTTGGGATGTCGCGCAACTGGACGGAGTATAGGATACGTAATCTGTAATTACAACGCTGCTAAGTTATTGATTTATATAGTCATAGGGTAAGCACTAATTCGGTGAAATGGCGGTGTGTTAGTCTTCGCCCTGGTGCAGATTCCCTCTTCTGGTGATGTTCGTGACACAAGCGCTTCCTAAAACCGCCCGCCTCCGCACACTCGGCATGTCAGCCGAAATCGCGGCGAACCTGCGCACCATGATCCAGGAGGGAGAACTGCCGCCGGGCGCTCGCATCGACGAGCGCGCGTTTTGCGAAGCATTCGACGTATCGAAGACGCCGCTGCGCGAGGCGCTGAAGGTGCTGGTGGCCGAAGGGCTGGTGCTGCATCGCCAGTACATTGGCTATCGCGTGGCGCCGCTGGACCTCGATGAACTGCGCGAAACCTTCGAGACGCTGCATGGCCTGGAGGCACACGCCGGCGAACTGGTGGCGCAACGCCTGACCGATGCTACGCTGACGAAAATCGAGCGCAAGCACCAGGCCATGATCGACGCCCACGACGCCGGCAAGCGCACCGACTACTTCCGCATCAACCAGGAAATCCACCAGCTCATCATCGACAGTGCCGACAACGCGGTGCTGTCCGGCATCTATGCCACGCTGATGAGCAAGGTGCATCGCGCGCGCGGTGCGGCCAATGCCGATCAGCTGCGCTGGCAGGAATCGCACGAGGAACACGAGGCCATCATGGCCGCGCTGCGAGAGCCGGGCCGCCCACGGCTGGCCGGCATCCTGCGTGACCATTCGGAGAACACCGCGCGGGAAGTGCTGCGCGTGGTGGAGCAGACGCTATCGGAGCCCGCCGCCCGCGTGGCCAATGCACGGCGGGGCAGGTAACACTGACATTGCAGAAGGGTGGGCCGTCAGCCGCCCGCGTCCGACGGCTTGACGCTGCGCCACGTCCGGTCCAGCACCATGCGGTACGAGAACCGTTCGGCCGGGTGCACCGACCACGCCATCTCGATCAGGTTGCCGCTGGTGTCGCGGTACTGACGATTGATCCACAGGCCGGCCGCACCAGCGGGCATGCCGAGCAGCCCGGCAATGTCGTCGGGCAGCGCGGCGGCGTGGATGATCTGCTCGATGCGCGAAACCGCCACGTTGAACTGTTTCTCGATCAGATGGAACACCGACGCCTCGATATCCTGCTCGGCACCGCGCACGCCGCGATAGTCCGGATGCACCCACACCTCGTTGTAGCAGATCGGCGTATCGGCATCGTCGCCGGTGCGCACCCCACGAATCACCAGCCATAGCTGCCCCCGGTAGGGATGCAGCACCGGGTCGGCGTTTTCGTCGACTTCGCGAAGGTCGCGCGACAGCACATGCATGCGTGTGGTAGCCGCGTATTGCAGCAGGTCGCCCACCTGGCCTACGGCCAGTTCATACCCCTGCTTGGCACGCGAGGCCGTGACCACCGTGCCCACGCGCGGGGTGCGCTTGATCAGTTCCAGCCTGACCAGCCGTTCGATGGCGGCGCGCACCGTATGGCGGCTGGCGCCGAACTGCTTGCAGAGTTCCATCTCGGTCGGCAGCTTGCTGCCCACAGGATACTTGCCCGATTCGATCTCGGCACGCAGGCTGCGGGCCAGGGCCAGGTAGCGCGGGATGGCATCGGCGCGCACGCTGTCGTCCGTGTTGGCGATGTCGTCTGGGAGGTTGCCGCCGTGTTCCATGGATCGCGATGCCTGGCTTCAGAGTAAAGGTGGTCGAAACGTTGATCGAAACGGATGGTCGCAGGATAGCCGGGACCCATCATGGCGAGCAAGCGTTGGCGGGTAAGCGTCAGCCGCCCCGGCCGCGTCCGCCCCACAATAGCAGCGCTGCCGCCAGCACTGGCACGATGGCCAGCGCCAGGTAGGCCGCGCTCAGGCTGTGCATGCGTTGCGCGAAATAGCCAAACGCGAGCGGGCCCGATACCACGCCAAAATACGTGCAGAACAGCGCGCCGCCGGTCACCGACGCCACCCGTCCCGGCGGCGCCAGCCGCGCCACTTCGCCCAGGTAGACACCGTTCCATCCGATTGCCGTCGCGCCCAGCAGCGCGGCCACCAGGCAGAGCGGCACCAACGTCCACTGCGACGTAAACATGCCCACCGCCACGGCGGCGGCGCTCATCAGCACGGCCAGCACCACCAGCACGCCACGCGGCGCGCCGGCCATGTCGGCGATATGACCCCAGGCCAGTCGCCCCGCGATGCCCGCGCCCTGCGTCACGGCGTAGATCAGCCCGGCCTGCGTCAGTCCGATGCCGATCTCGGCGGTCAGGTACACCATCAGGTAGCCGCTGACCGATAGCTGGCAGGCCGAGAACAGCAGCGAGACCGCCGCCATCGAACGCAGGCTGCGGTCGCCGAGCACATCGGCAAACATCTGGCGCAGGTTGGCACGCAGCACGACCCGACCGGTGGCGGCGTCGTCATGAATGCGTCGCAACGGCTGGCTCAGCGCCGCGATGGCCAGCCCCGTGGCCGCCAGCACGCCTAGCGCGGCCTGCCATGACGTCAGCGCAGCCAGCGGCGGTAGCACGGCGCCGGCCAGCAGGCCGCCAGCCGGCACGCCAGTCTGCTTCAGCGAGAAGATGAAACCCATGCGCCCCGGCGACGTCGTGCGCGCCAGGATCTGTGAACTTGCCGGCGTGATCGGCCCATAGCCAAAGCCGCTGGCCAGCGCCGCCACCGGCCGCAGTTCCGGCACGCCGGTGGCCAGCATGCCCAGCGCCGCCGCCTGGGCCAGCAGGCCCAGTTGCGAGGCCCGCACCGGCCCAAGCGCCCCGACCAGTCCCGCGCCTGCCAGGCTGCCCCCCATCCCGCCGATATACACCAGCGACAGGAACACGCCGACGCTGGTCAGTGCCACGCCCGGCATCACGGGCGCCAGCACGGCAAACGCCAGCGTGGCGGCCGTGGCCAGCATCTGGATGGCCAGCGTGCTGGCCAGCGTCAACGCCGGTTGCCCGGCGGCGGGTGCCGGCAGGGCAGCGGTCATGAAGCGTGACGCTTGTCGAAGTCCCAGACCGACTCGAAGTCCATCAGCGTGTTGAAGCGCGGGAAGTCATACAGCTTGTCGCCGATGCCGAGCGATGTCCGGTTGGTCTGCAGATGGCCGTACACGTCCTCCAGCGCCTTGCCCATGGCCAGGAAGCCAACCGCCGGGTAGATCGCGATGGAAAAGCCCATCTGCTCCAGCGTCTCGGCCGGCAGTACCGGCGTGCGGCCCGTTTCCACGACGTTGACCAGCAGCGGCAGGTCGAAGGTGCGGCCGATGATCTCCAGTTCCTTCTCCGATTCGGGCGATTCCACGAACAGGATGTCGGCCCCGGCGCGCGCATAGGCTTCGGCACGGCGCAGTGCCTCGTCGAGCCCCAGCGTCGTGCGCGCATCGGTGCGGGCCAGGATCAGGAAGTCGCGGCTACTGCGCGCTTCCACGGCCACCTGGATCTTCTTGACCATGTCGTCCACCGGAATCACGCGCCGGCCCGGCGTATGGCCGCATTTCTTCGGGAATTCCTGGTCTTCGAGCTGGATCACGCTGGCGCCGGCGCGCTCGTAGCCACGCACGGTGTGCGCCACGTTGAGCAAGCCGCCATAGCCGGTGTCGCCATCGCAGATCATCGGCACCGTGGCCGCCGAGCAGAACGCGCCCACGCGGTTCACCATGTCGGTGTAGGTGGCCAGGCCCGCGTCGGGCAGCCCCAGGTACGAGGCAACCGTGCCATAGCCGGTCATGTAGAGGCAGTCGAATCCCATGCGCGTGGCGATGCGCACGGAGATCATGTCGAACACGCCGGGCGCGGCGATCAGCCGCTTGCGTGCGAGCAGTTCGCGCATGGACGGACGGGCGGTGCCCTGGGAGGGGGTGGTGGTCATCAGGCAGCTTCCTTGACGGGATAGATACGCAGTTTCATGCCATGGGCGTTGGCCATGCGCGCTTCGAACGCGCGGATTTCAGGGGTGATGCCGATGCCGCGGAATCCACCGCGCACGCACGCGGCATCCACGTCCTTGTAGGCATCGAGCCAGCCCAGCGGCAGCGGTTGCGCCTGTGGCAGCGACAGCCACAGCCGGAACAGATGGCGCTTGCGCTCGGGTTCGGGATGGTCTTCGTACTCGGTGCGCGAATGCAGCACGATATGGTTGTTCAGCAACTGGATATCGCCGGGCTGCAGGTCCATGTCATAGCACAGGTCCTCGCGTGCCAGCAATGCGTCGAACATGTCCAGCGCCTCGGTCTGGCTCGGCGACAGGCGCGGTACGTCGGGAAAGGTCGCCTGCGCGCCCTTGATGTGGTTGCGGATGTGGCGGCACGCAAACTGCCCGTCGCGCATGCCGAAGATCGGTGCCTCGTACCAGGGGGTTTCCTCGGCGGCGTGCTCGCCTTGCCGGCTGAAGACCAGCGGGGCATACAGTTCGGCGGCCAGGTCCGGGCGCAGCCGCACCATCTCGTTGTGCGCGGCAATCGAACTGGTGATCAGGCTCGATCCGCCCTGCTTGGCGGTGCGCACGCAGAACAGGCCCACCATGTCGCTGCCGTCGGCGTGGAAGTCCAGGCCCGAGCGCGTGTTGTAGCCGCGTCCGGTGCTTGAGCGATACGTACCGCCCGCGTCGCGTACGTCGGACACGAACTGGCTCATCTTGCCCTGCGGACGCGCCACGCCCAGCAGCAGGCCGATGCCCCAGAACAGCTTGCGCAGCGCATCGGTGTCCCAGCGCTCCACGGGGAATCCACGCAGCAGCTTCGCGCCGAAGCCGCCCTGCGTGTCGTCGATCAGCGCCACCAGGCGGCGGCGTACGCGGGCGTCCAGCGGAAAGTCCTCGATCGACATCTCGAACATCTCGCGGCCAGTGGCCAGCGCATGGCGCAGCGCGTGCTCCAGCGCGTCGATCTCGTCGGCTTGCAGCACGTGGATCCAGCTCTGGTCGCGCTCCATGTCGGCGCGCGTCCAGCCGCCCGGTACCGGGCGGATCGTGTCGAGGGTCGGCATTTCGGTCTTGGTGGTAGTCATGTCGGCGTCTCTTATTCCGCTTGCAGGTTCACTTCCTTGGCCAGCCGCTGCCAGGCCGCGAAATCGGTCTTCACCTCGGCGTTGAATTGGTCCACCGATTGCGCCACCGGCGTGGCCGCCTGTTCGGCGAGGATTTCCTTCATGTCGGGCGCCATCACAATGTCATGCACTTCCTTCTGCATGCGTTCCAGCGCGGCGCGCGGCGTCTTGGCCGGGGCGTATAGGCTGTAGGACGTGTAGACCTCGAAGTCCTTCATGCCGGACTCGATCATCGTCGGTACGTTGGGCAGGGCGGGGGTGCGCTGTGCGCCGGTCACGGCCAGCGGGCGCAGCTTGCCGGACGTGATGAACGGCTTGGCGGTCAGCACGCTGGTCACGCCAATGGTGGTGATGCCGCCGATCACGTCGGTCATCAGCGGCGCGCCGCCCTTGTAGGCCACGTTCACCATGTCCAGGTGCTGCTGCTTGTTGTACATCTCGCCCACCAGCCGGGTCATGTTCTCGGAGCTGCCATACGAGTACTTGTCGGGCTTGGCCTTCACGTACTTGGCGAAGTCCATCGCGTTGGTGGCCGGGAACTGGGTTTGCGTGACAAAGACCAGCGGCGACTTGCACACCATGGTCACGCCGATCAGGTCGCCGAACGTGTCGTACGGCATCTTCTTGTAGAGGATGGGATTGAGCAGGTGCGTGTTCACCACCAGCACGTAGGTGTGGCCATCCGGCGCGGACTTGGCGACGAAGTCGGTGCCGATGATGCCGTTGGCGCCGGGACGGTTGTCCACCACCACGGTCTGCTTGAGCCGGGGCGTCAGCCGCTCCGCCAGCCGGCGGGCCACGATGTCGGTGCCGCCGCCGGCCGAATAGGGCACGACGATCCTGACCGTCTTGTCCGGGAATTCGGCGTGCGCGGGCAGGGCCAGCGCGGCGCAGCCCAGCGACAGGGCCAGGGCGGTGATTTTGTGTGGGGCGAACATGCGGTTGTCTCCTCTTTTCGTGCGACTGATGTGGCCCGGGCGGAACCGGATCGGAATCGTCGTGTCCGTATTTATTATTTTGTCCGGACAAATGGTGAGACAAGCATAGGAAGGTAGCCCAACGCTTGCAAGGCGGACGGTCTTGGTGCTTTCCCTATGCCAACAAATTTTGATCGAATCAGGGAAAACGCTGAGTTTGCATACGAATGCAAGAAAAGTAGTCTGCATACGTATGCACAACCCCACACGGAAAAACCCATGATTCGATACCTCAAGCGTGGACGCGACGTCCAGGCACGCGCTGAAGACGATACCGCCGTTCGCAACACCGTAGAAGGCATCATCCGCGACATCGAGACGCGCGGCGACGCCGCCGTGCGCGAGTACAGCAAGAAGTTCGACAACTGGGACCCGCAGGACTTCTGCCTGTCGGACGCCGCCATCGAACGCGCGATGAAGAGCCTGTCGGCGCGCGAACTCGAAGACATCCGCTTTGCCCAGGCGCAGGTGCGCAACTTCGCGCAGATCCAGCGCGACTCGATGCTCGACGTGGAAGTGGAGACCCGCCCCGGCGTGTTCCTCGGTCACCGCCATGTGCCGATCAACGCCGTGGGCTGCTACATCCCCGGCGGCAAGTATCCGCTGCTGGCGTCGGCGCACATGAGCGTGCTGACCGCCAAGGTGGCCGGCGTCAAGCGCGTGGTGGCCACGGCGCCGCCGTTCCACGGCGAGCCGCACCCGGCCATCGTTGCCGCCATGCACATGGCCGGCGCCGACGAGATCCTGGTGCTGGGCGGCGTGCAGGCCGTGGTGGCGATGGCGGTTGGCACATCGAGCATTGCACCGGTGGACATGCTGGTCGGCCCGGGCAACATGTTCGTGGCCGAAGCCAAGCGGCAACTGTTCGGCCGCGTCGGCATCGACCTGTTTGCCGGCCCCACCGAAACGCTGGTGATCGCCGATGACTCGGTGGACGGCGAACTCTGCGCGGTCGACCTGCTGGGCCAGGCCGAGCATGGCTTGACGTCGCCGGCAGTGCTGCTGACCGACAGCGAAGCGCTGGCGCACGCCACCATGGCCGAGATCGAGCGCCAGCTCAAGATCCTGCCCACGGCACAGATCGCCGCCAAGGCATGGGCCGATTTTGGCGAGGTGATCGTCTGCGATTCGCGCGAGGAGATGCTGCAGAAGGCCGACGAAATCGCGTCGGAGCACGTGCAGGTGATGACGCGCGACCCGGACTGGTTCCTGAACAACATGAGCAACTACGGCGCGCTGTTCCTGGGCCCGCGCACCAACGTGGCCTTTGGCGACAAGGTCATCGGCACCAACCACACGCTGCCCACCAACAAGGCCGCGCGCTACACGGGCGGCCTGTGGGTCGGCAAGTTCCTGAAGACCTGCACGTTCCAGCGTGTGACGACCGACGCCGCCAGCGCCGAGATCGGCGAATACTGCTCGCGCCTGTGCCACATGGAGAACTTTGCCGGCCATGGCGAGCAGGCCAATATCCGCGTGCGCCGCTACGGCAATCGCCCGGAAGTGCCCTGGTACGAGCCGGTGCCGGAGCTGCAGCAGTGACAGCGGCTACGCCATTGCCCGCGTTCGGCGGCTTCCGGCTCGACGGCAAGCGCGCGCTCGTCACGGGCGGCGGCCGCGGGCTGGGCCTGGCGGCCGCCGTGGCACTGGCCCAGGCCGGTGCCGCGGTGACGCTGGCGGCCCGCTCGGCTGATGAGCTGGAATCCGCCTGCGCCGCGATCCGCGCGCAGGGCGGCAGCGCCGACTTCATGGTGCTGGACGTCACCGACTCGGCGGCCGTGCGGCACGCGATCGACAGCCGTCCGCCGTTCCAGGTGCTGGTCAACAACGCGGGCATGAACCGGCCCAAGCTGCTGACCGAGGTGGCCGACGACGACATCGACGCGGTGTTCGCGCTGAACGTCAAGGCCACGTTCTACGTCTGCCGCGAGGTGGCGCGCAGCCTGCAGGCCGCCGGTCTGCCGGGCTCGATCATCAATGTTTCGTCGCAGATGGGGCATGTGGGCAGCCCGCGCCGCACGCTGTACTGCGCCAGCAAGCACGCCGTGGAAGGCATGAGCAAGGCGCTGGCGTGGGAGCTGGGCCCGGCGGGCATCCGCGTCAACACGCTGTGTCCCACGTTCATCGAAACGGCCCTGACCGCGCCGATGTTCAAGGACGCGTCGTTCCGCCAGTTCGTGCTCGACAAGATCGCGCTCGGCCGGCTGGGCCGCATCGACGAGGTGATGGGGCCCGTGGTGTTCCTGGCCAGCGACGCGTCGAGCCTGATGACGGGCAGCGCGCTGATGCTGGACGGCGGCTGGACGGCGGCATGAAGAAGGTCACCGCCCACGACGTGGCCCGGCTGGCGGAGGTGTCGCAATCCGCCGTCAGCCGCACGTTCACGCCCGGCGCCAGCGTGGCGCCCGAGACGCGCGAACGCATCGAGATCGCCGCGCGCAAGCTCGGCTATCGGCCCAATGCGATTGCGCGCAGCCTCATCACGCGCCGCAGCCGGATCATCGGGCTGGTGATGAGCTATCTGGAAAACCAGTTCTACCCGGTGGTGATCGAGCGGCTGTGCCAGGCGCTGCAGCAGGACGGCTACCACGTGCTGCTGTTCATCAGCGAGACCGAGGATGCCGACAACGTGCTGGCGGACATCCTGCAGTACCAGGTGGATGGCATCGTGATGGCGTCCACGACGCTGTCGTCGGCGCTGGCCAACGATTGCCAGAACGCCGGTATTCCCGTGGTGCTGTTCAACCGCGTGGCGCAGATGGGCGCCATGGGCGCGTTTTCCACGAGTTCGGTGACCTCCCAGAACCGCGAAGGCGGCCGGCTGGTTGGCGAACTGCTGGTGCGCACCGGGCATCGCCGCATCGCGTGGCTGGCCGGCGCCGAGAACGCATCGACCAGCCGTGACCGCGGGGCCGGGCTGCTGGACGCGCTGGGCGCGGCGGGCCTGCCATTGCATGCGCGCGGCGTGGGCCACTACGACTTTGCCGAAGCACGGCGCGCCATCCTGGAGATGTTCAGCGACACCGCCAACCAGCCTGACGCGGTATTCGTGGCCAATGACCATATGGCCATCGCCGTGCTGGAAACGCTGCGCACCGACCTGGGCCTGCAGGTACCGCGCGACGTGTCCGTGGTGGGCTTCGACAACGTGCCCCAGGCCGCGTGGCCGTCGTTTGACCTGACCACCGTGCAGCAGAACATCGAGCAGATGGTGGATGCCACGCGCACGCTGCTGTTCGACCAGATCGGCGGCCAGGTCATGGCACGCAGCGTGGACGTACCGTGCGTGCTGGTGGAACGCGGCACCGTGCGTGTGCGCGAAGCGGCCGAAACTGGCGCCGCCCCCAAATCCCCCCAACGCAAGCGCAAGACAACATGAACCAACACCAAGACATCGCGGCGCTCTGTGCTGGCCGCCCCGTAGCCATCGTCGGCGCCGGGCTGGTTGGCGCCGGCTGGGCCATCGTCTTCGCCCGCGCGGGCCTGAACGTGCGGATGTTCGACGCCAATCCCGACATCACCCGCAAGGCGGTGCCGCTGATCGAGGCACAACTGGCCGGGCTGCAGCGGCATGGGCTGATCGACGAAGAGCCGGCCGTGGTGCTGGCCCGCATCACGCCGGTTGCCACGCTGGCCGAGGCGGTGGACGGTGTGGCCTACGTACAGGAATCGGTGCTCGAACGCGTCGACGTGAAGCGGCAACTGATGGTGGATCTGGACGCGCTGGCCGCGCCCGACACCGTGATCGGCAGCTCAACGTCCGGCATTCCCGGCTCGGCCTTCGCGCTGGGGCTGTCGATTTCGCCACGCGTGCTGATCGCCCACCCGGTCAACCCGCCGTACCTGGTGCCGGTGGTGGAACTGGTGCCGTCGCCGGAAACCGCCGGGAGCACGGTCGACTTTGCCGACGCGCTGATGCGCGCCGTGGGTCAGGCCGTGGTGCACGTGCGCAAGGAAGTGGAAGGCTTTGTGCTGAACCGCCTGCAGGCTGTGCTGCTGCGCGAGGCCTGGGCGCTGGTGCAGGAAGGTGTGGCCTCGTGCGAGGACGTCGACAAGACCATCCGCGACGGCCTGGGCTGGCGCTGGTCGTTCATGGGCCCGTTCGAGACCATCGATCTCAATGCGCCGGGCGGCGTGGCCGACTACGCGGTGCGGCTGGGGCCGCTGTACCAGCGCATTGCCGAGTCACGCACCCATGAGGCGCCCTGGGACGCCGACCTGATCCGCGAGGTGGAGTCGCACCGGCGCCAGCACCTGGCAGACGCCGACCTGGAAGCCCGCCGCGCATGGCGCGACGAACGCCTGATGGAATTTGCCGCCACCCGGCGCACGCAAGACCCAAGGACCTGAGCCACGTCCTTTCCAGAACACATACAACCCAGCAAGGGCACGCAGATGCCTTCATCCCGATAAAACAGGAGACCCTCACCATGCAACAGCCCTTCAGCGTATCCAACCGCGCCCGCCGCCGCCTGCTTGGCGTCACTCTTGCCCTGGCCGCCTGCGGCCTGCCTGCCGCGCACGCGCAGAGCGACTACCCGAACAAGCCGATCCGCCTGATCGTGCCGTTCGCGAATGCCGGCGTGACTGACACCAGCGCCCGCATCGTGGCTGAAAAGCTCGGCCAGCAACTGGGTCAGCAGATCGTGGTGGACAACAAGCCTGGCGCGGGCGGAAACATCGGTACGCAGATGGCGGCCAAAGCCGAACCCGATGGCTACACGCTGCTGCTCGGCTACGACGGCACGCTGGTGATCAATCCGAACGTCTACGCCAAGGTGCCGTTCGATCCCGTGAAGGACTTCACGCCCATCGGCAAGATCGGCGACGCGCTGCTGCTGATCGCGGCCAATCCGAAGCTGGGCATCAAGACCGTGGCAGACCTGCAGAAGTACGCGAAGACGCTGCCGGGCGGCGTGTCGTACGGTAGCGCCGGCAACGGCAGCACCACGCACCTGGCCGGCGAAATGTTCCACCAGCGCACCGGCATGCCGATGACCCACGTGCCGTACAAGGGCGGTGGCCAGGCGCTGCTGGATGTGGTGGGCGGCACGCTGCCGGTGACGTTCGCCGCGGTGACCGGCGCCATGCCGTTCGTCAAGGCGGGCCAGATCGACGCGGTGGCCGTGACTTCGCGCGAGCGCGCGCCGTCGCTGCCCAACGTGCCGACGCTGATCGAGGCAGGCATGAAGGACTTCGAGATCAATTCCTGGGTGGGTCTGATGGCACCGGCCCGCACGCCGAAGCCCGTGATCGACAAGCTCAACGCCGCGCTGCAGAAGGTGCTGGCCGATCCGGCCATGCGCGAGCGTCTGTCGTCGCTGGGCATTATCGCCACGCCGGGCACGCCGGACGCCTACGGCCGCGAGATCGTGCGTGACCTCGAAAAGAACAAGGCGATCGTCAAGGCTGCCCATATCCAGCTGGACTGACCCATGACCACACTGTTCGACAAGATCTGGGGCGCCCACGCGGTGGCCCGCAACGATGCCGGTGAAGACCTGGTCTATATCGACCGGCATCTGGTGCAGGAGGTCTCCAGCCCGCAGGCGTTTGCCAGCATGGCGGATTCCGGCCACGCGCTGCGTTCGTCGCCGCGCCATATCGCGGTGCAGGACCACAACGTGCCCACCACGGCGGACCGGCTGACGAATATCCCCAACGCGGAAAGCCGCGAACAGATCGCCACGCTTCGGCGTAACACGCAGGCCACCGGCATGCGGCTGTTCGACCTGGACCACCCGCTGCAAGGCATCGTCCACGTCATCGCGCCAGAGCTTGGCTATGTGTTGCCGGGCAGCACCGTGGTGTGCGGCGATTCGCACAGTGCCACGCTGGGCGCGATGGGTGCGCTGGCCTGGGGTATCGGCACCTCGGAAGTGGCGCACGTGATGAGCACGCAGAGCCTGTGGATGCGCAAGCCGCGCACGCTCGGCATCGCCATCTCGGGCGCGCTGGCGCGCGGTGTCTACGCCAAGGACCTGGCGCTGGCCATCATCCACCATATCGGCACCAGCGGCGGCAATGGCTACGGCGTCGAGTACTTTGGCCCCACGGTGCAGGCGCTGTCGATGGAGGCCCGGCTCACGCTTTGCAATTTGACGATCGAGGCGGGCTCGCGCTTCGGGCTGATCGCCCCCGATGCCACCACGCTGGCCTACCTGCGCGACCGCGTGCAAGGCGCGGCACGCGAGCACTTTGAACAGGCCGCCCAGGTCTGGAGCGCGCTGCGCACCGATGATACGTCCGACTTCGATCGCCGCGTCGACTTCGATGCCACCACCGTCGCGCCGCTCGTGACGTGGGGCACCACGCCCGCCGACAGCGCCGAGATCACCGGCCGTGTTGGCGACGGCGCGCGCCTCGACGAGGCCGCCGAGCGCAACCGCCTGGAAGAGAACCTGGCCTACATGGGACTGGAGATTGGCCAGTCGCTGTCGTCGGTGCCCATCGACGTGGCTTTTATCGGGTCGTGCACCAATGGCCGGCTCGAAGACCTGCGCGCCGCCGCCGACGTGGTGCGCGGGCGTCGCGTGGCCACGGGTGTGCGTGCGCTGGTGGTGCCCGGGTCGGGCAGCGTCAAGCGCGCGGCCGAGTCCGAGGGCCTGGCACAGGTGTTTGTCGACGCCGGTTTTGAATGGCGCGAATCGGGCTGCTCGATGTGCATCGGCATGAATGGCGACAGCCTGGCGCCGGGCGAGCGCTGCGCGTCCACGTCGAACCGGAATTTCGAGAACCGGCAGGGGCAGGGTGGCCGCACTCATCTGATGAGCCCGGCCGCCGTGGCGGCGTCCGCGCTGCAGGGGCGCCTGACCGATCCCCGGGAGTACCTGGCATGAAATCCGTGATTGCAGAAGTCCAAGGCCGCGCCGCCGTGATGCAGCGCGACGACATCGACACCGATGCCATCTTCCCGGGCCGCTTCCTGCGGCTGGTGCAACGCACCGGCATGGGCGCGCACCTGTTTGCCGACTGGCTGGCCGAAGGGCGCCACGAGGTGGCCTTCATGGCCGAGCCGTCGCCGCCGCGCGTGCTGGTGGCCTTGCAGAATTTTGGCTGCGGCTCGTCGCGTGAACACGCGGTCTGGGCACTGTCCGATTACGGCGTGCAGGCTGTGGTGGCGCTGTCGTTCGGCGATATCTTCCGCAACAACTGCGTGAAGAACGGCGTGGTAGCCGCCATCGTCACGCCGGCCGACCACGCACGCCTGCTGCAGGCACTGGCCGCCGCTGGCGACGCGCCGCTGCACCTGCGGGTTGCCGAACGCAGCCTGCAATTGCCAGATGGCAGCGTCATCGCTATCACGCTGGCCGACGGGCACGCCGAACAATTGCTCTCCGCCGAGGACGAAGTGGACCGCACGCTGCGTTACGACGCCGAGCTGCGTGCCTACGAGCAGCGCGTGCAGCGCGACCAGCCGTGGCTGGCCTCGATGGACTGAGCCGCTGATCCCTACATTTCCCTTTTTCGCTTACGCACCGCGCATTACTGGAACCGCCATGGCCAATCCCATCCTCCGACAAAGACTTGCCGCCAAGGAATTCATCGTCATCCCCGGCGTGCAGGACATGATCGCCACCGTCATGACGACCAAGGTCGGCTTCGACATCATCTACGGCTCGGGCTACTGGCTCACCGCGTCCAGCCTGGGGCTGCCCGACGCCGGCATCGCCACCTACACCCAGATGGTCGACCGCATGCGCACCATCACGCGTACGTCCAAGGCCGCGCTGATCGCCGACGCCGACACCGGCTACGGCGGCCTGCTCAACGTGCACCACACGGTGCGCGGCTACGAGGAAGCTGGCGTGACCGCGATCCAGATCGAAGACCAGGAATTCCCGAAGAAGTGCGGCCATACGCCGTTCAAGCGCTGCGTGCCCATCGAGGACATGGTCGAGAAGATCAAGGTTGCGTCGGAAGCGCGCGAGGACAAAGAGAACTTCCTGATCATCGCCCGCACGGACGCCCGCGCCAGCCTGGGCGTGGACGACGCCATGCGCCGCATGGAAGCGTATGCGAAGGCCGGGGCCGACATCCTGTTCTTCGAGGCCCCGCAATCGGAAGAAGAAATGCGCCGCGCCTGCGAGGCGTTCGACCTGCCGATGATGGCCAACATGGCCGACGGCGGCAAGACGCCGATCCTGCCGGCCAAGGTGCTGGAAGAGATCGGCTACTCGCTCGCGATCTTCCCGGCCATGACCAGCCTGGTGGCCGCCGCCGCAATGGAGGCGTCGCTGCGCCACCTGAAGGAAGCCGGCACCAGCCTGTCGCCTGACATCCCGATGGCCGACTTCAACGAGTTCTGCAGGTTGATCGGCTTCGAGCAGGTCTGGGATTTCGAGAAACGCTGGGCGCGCTAAGCACAACGACCCGCGACGACCCGCGACACAACAACGACAGGAGGAGACTCAAATGCCGATCGCCAATCCAATCCGTGGCCGTACCCTGTATCAGGGCGCGCTGCTTCTTTCGGCTGCCGTGGCAGCCGCCACGTCGATCACGCCTGCCATGGCGCAGCCCGCATGGAAGCCGGATCGCCCGGTGACCATCGTGGTGCCCTACGTGCCGGGCGGCGGCACCGACGCCTCGGCCCGGGCCACGGCCAAGCTGCTGGGCGAGCAGTGGGGCCAACCCGTGCTGGTGGTCAACCTGCCCGGCGCGGATGGCCTGATCGGCACGCGCAAGGTCACCGAAGCCAAGCCCGATGGATACACGCTGTTGCTGCAGACGCCGGCCATCGTGCTGACCAAGCACGCGCCGTCGTTCACCGGCACCGACCCGCTGGCCAGCCTGGTGCCGGTCACCAACATCGCGCAATCACCAGGCGTGATCGTCGCCAACGGCAAATTCCCGGCCACGTCGCTGCCGGAGTTGATCAACTATTGCAAGACCGCCACCACGCCGTGCTCGATGGGCACCGGTGAAAACGTGGCCAAGCTGTTCGGCCAGCAGTTGAAGGCCGAAGTGCTGCCGAATCTCATCGTGGTCAACTACAAGGGCACCGCGGCCATCATCACCGACATGATCGCCAACAACGTCAACTTCGCCGTGACCGGCGTGGCGTCGGCGCTGCCGCACCAGAAGGCCGGCACGCTGAAGATCGTGGCCAACCAGGGCACGCATCGCTTCGCCGGCGCGCCCGACGTGAAGACCGTGATCGAGACCGGCTTGCCGCAGTACGAATACACCACGTGGTTTGGCCTGTTCGCACCGAAGGGCACGCCGCCGGCGGTGACGCAAGCCATCTACGCTGCTGTGCGCGAGGCCATGAGCCATGCGGAGCTGCAAAAGGCCATCACGGCGGCCGGAGCAGAACCGCTGGTGAATACGCCGGACGAATTCGCGGCCCAGGTGCGCAAGGAAGACCAGCGGTTCACGGCGCTGGCCAAGCGCTTTCCGTTGAACTGATGGCCGTGGCGTGACGGTTCCGGCGCGCCGGGCCCGCACGCCTGGCGCGCTTTTTGTATCGGCCTGTATCGCGGGCGGGCTGGCCATACATGCCGATACGCCGGGCCTGTACGCCGGCCACAAACGCGATACATCCGGCTTTCCTAATCCTTCGCACATACAGCGGTTCGGTGATCGATGTTGCCGAGCGGTTGTCTCCAGCATGCGAGGTGAAGGACATGAAGTCGGAAAGATCCAAAGGCAGGGCATTTCGCGCCCGCAGGGCCGCGGCAGCGGCAACGGTAGCGCTGCTAGGCGCCATCAGTGCCGGTGCGGCCGCTGCAGGGCAAGAAGCGGTGGCTACCGAGGGATACCTGGAAGTCGGGCCCGACATGCGGCTCAGGCGGATGGTCGTGAGCCCAACGCAGGCCAAGGGGACGGTGCTGTTCCTGCATGGCTTTCCCGAGACCATGCTGGCCTGGAAAGAGGCGGCGGCGACGCTTGGGCGCGACTTCGAAGTCCATGCATTCGACTGGCCAGGCTACGGCGACTCTTCGCGGCCGCCGGCGGACCAGTTCAGCTACGCACCGCGCGCCTATGCCGACGTGCTGCAACGCTACATCGACAAGGCCGGCATCGACCGCCAGCGCCTGGTGATCTACGCCACCGACATCGGCGCGCTGCCCGCGTTGCTGGCCGCAATCGACCGGCCCGACATCGCGCACACCATCATCGTCGGCGACTTCGCGCCGTTCAATCGTCCCCAGTACATGCAGGAACGGCTGCAGGCCATGAAGGACCCCAAGTCGGCGCCGGTCGTGCGGAAGGTGTTCAACGACACCCGCGACGAGATCCTGCAGAACGCCTTCACGCGGGGCTTGCCCGATGTGGCCCGTTATGAACTCAGCGCGGAATACCGGGCCGACATGGCGCGGGGCTGGCAGAACGGTTCGCTGACATCGGCCGACGCGTTCTACCACTACTACTCGCATTTCACGCGCGACCAGGATGCGTTCGAGGCCGCGCTCGACCGGCTCAAGACGCCGGTCAAGGTGGTCTGGGGCGAGCGGGATATCTTCATCACCCCGGGAATGGGCGCCGAATTCGCCGCGAGGGCAAATGCGCCGCTGCACGTGCTGCCCGGTGTCGGCCACTATCCGCATCTGCAGGACCCGCAGCATGCCGTGGAGGCTGTGCGCGAAGCGTTCCGCTGATCCGCGGCTTGCTGCGCTGCAAGAATCAGACAGCCCCCGACAACTCTGCCACCTGACAGGCGCTATCGTCTCTCCGTAGCTGTGGTGCTTCTTCCGGCCCGATCCATCTCCAGTGGCGGGCTTTCTTTTTTTGCGCGCCGGCTGCGGTATATTCGGCCGCTTGACACGACACGCATACAGGAAGGGCATGGACAAGAAGCGGATTCGGGTATCGCATGTGGCAGTTCCCGGCGATCTCAGCGTCCTGAAACTGAAGGGTTACCTGCGCACGGCGCTGGCCGAGGCGGCTGAAGCATCGGGCGACGAGATCCTGCTGGTCAAGGTGCTGGTGCCGCAGGCGCTGGGGCTCAAGGCCGGGGAAAAGCTGTTCGACAAGGTGCTGCAGGGCATCGTCGACAAGGACAAGCGGGTGAGAAGGGTGTCGGTCGAGTTTGTCGACGGCGAGATCACGGCCGAGAAGATCGCTGCCAGCGAGGCGCGTACGCAGAAGGAAATCGACGCCTACGGCCACCTGCTGGAGGACGACAAGGCAGGCGAAGAAGACGAAGCAAAGTGACCACCGTGGACCTCACCAACCTGGAGCGCCAGCTCGCCTTCCTTCGCGAAATCGACCGCCTGAAAGGCGTGCTGCGGATGTCGCCGCTGATCGACCAGTCGCGGCGCGAGAACAGTGCCGAGCATTCGTGGCATCTCGCCATGTATGCGCTGGTGCTGTCCGAGCACGCGGCGGCACCGGTCGATGTGGTGCGCGTGGTGAAGATGCTGCTGCTGCACGACATCGTGGAGATTGATGCCGGCGACACGCCATTCCACGATCCATCGCAGCAAGCCGACCAGGCCGAGCGCGAGCGCCTGGCTGCCGAACGGATTTTCTCGTTGCTGCCCGCCGCGCAGGGGACCGAGTTTCGCGATCTCTGGGCCGAGTTCGAAGCTGCTGACACCGACGACGCCCGATTCGCCAAGGCGCTGGACCGCTTTCAGCCGCTGATCCACAACGTGGCCACCGACGGTGGCACGTGGGTCGCGCATCAGGTCAGCGAAGCGCAGGTAAATGAGCGCTACGGGCCGCCCATCGCACGCGGCGCGCCGGCGCTATGGGAGGCGGCCACCCGGCTCGTGCAGGAACATTTTCGTGGCTCGTCCAAAGAGAACACGCCGGAGTGAGTGACGGGTCGCGCCGGTCAGGCTGCTGCCCCTTCGCGTTCCAGCCACGAACGGAACAACCCCACCAGTGCATCGTCGGCCTTTTCGTCGGGCACGTAGCTGCAATAGCTGCGTGACGGCAGACGCGGGCTATCGAATGGCGTGACCAGCCGACCGGCGGCAAGGTCGTGCGATACCAGCGCGGTGGGCCCCATCGCCACGCCGATGCCGTCGATGGCGGCCTGCAAGCTCAGGTAGAAGTGGTCGAAGGTCAACGTCGCGGCCGGCCTCAGCGCCGGGATGCTCGCGCGGGCCAGCCAGTCCGGCCACAGCCGTGGCAGGCTCGATGTATGCAGCAGCGTGTGATCCCGCAAGTCGTCCGGCGTACGCAACGGCAGGCGCTGCAATAGCGCCGGGCTGCAGACCGGCAGCCGTTCCTCGGTCAGGAACGGGTGCATCGCATAGCCGTAGAACGTGTCCGGGCCGCCCCGGATCACGATGTCGTGGTCTTCCCTCAGCCCCTCCAGCGGTCCGTTCGACGTCTCCACCCTGACCTCGATGTCGGGATGCTCGGCGCGGAATGTCGCGAGTCGCGGCACCAGCCAGCGCAACGTGAACGTGGCGGGCGCGTTGACGGACAGCGTCCGACTGACGGCCTGCGGCATGCCATATCTCGCCGTGGCCTGCGAGAGCTGTTCGAACAAGGGGCCGATTTCCGCCAGATAGGCGCGGGCTGCCGGCGTCAATGTGACGCGCCGATTGTGACGCTCGAACATCGGCGTCCCGAGCCAGTCCTCCAGCAGGCGCACATGCTGGCTGACCGCGCCGTGCGTGACGTGCAGTTCGGCGGCGGCCTCCTTGAAGCTGCCCAGCCGGCCCGCCGCCTCGAAGGCGCGCAGGGCATTGAGCGGCGGCAATACGCGTTTCATTCGAAATAGTTTTTCTAACGTGAAGTGGCAATTTATCTCGGTTGCAGGCGCTTTACAAGATAGTTATCTTTGCTTTCGCCCCGTTTTCTCCCCCAATTCGCGATAGAGACACCCAGGACCCCATGCTTACCTACACCGGCGGCATCGTGCTGTTTGCCGCCATGCTCCATGCGAGCTGGAACGCGATGCTGCACGGCAATCGAGACCGGTTCCTGTCGATGGCGTGGATGAGCATCGCGATCGGCGCGGTTTCCACGTTCGTCGTCATGTCCAGCCCCTTGCCGGCCCCCGAGTCGTGGCCCTACATCGCCGCATCGGGGCTTGTGCATATCTTCTACAACGTGAGCCTGGTACGGTCCTATGGCCGCAACGACCTGGCGCTCGCCTACCCCATCGCACGCGGCTCGTCGCCGCTGCTGGTGACGCTGGGCGCGGCGCTGTTTGCGGGCGAGGCCATCCAGCCGTTACACGCACTCGGCATCGTGATGACCACGGGCGGCATCGTCGCCATCGCACTGCAGGGGCGTCACGTGTCGCGCTCGGGGGCGATGGCCGCGCTGGTGACCGGCGCGACGATTGCGCTCTATACGGTGATCGACGGCATCGGCGTGAGATTGTCCGGCGGTCAGTCGCTGGCGTACACCGCGTGGATGTTCCTGTCCTACTGGCTGATGCCGGTGCTGTTCGTGGTGATGCGCGGGTTTCCGTCGCTATGGAAGCCGGTGGTTGACCAGCCTCTGGCGGTGGGCACGTCGCTGGTCGGCGGGCTGGTGTCGCTGGCGGCCTATGGCATCGTGATCTGGGCGCTGCAGTCGGGCGCGATGGGCACGGTGTCGGCACTGCGCGAAACGAGCGTGGTGTTCGCGGTGCTGATCGGGCGCGTGTTCCTGCGCGAATCGGTCAGTGGGGCGCGCTGGCTGGCCTGCTTCGTCGTGGCGGCGGGCGCGGTGTGTCTGGGGCTTTGAGAGAAGGAGAAGCAAGGTGGGTGATACGAACAAGGTGGCTGGCCAGTGCCATTGCGGCGCGGTGCGTTTCGAGGTGACGCTGGCCGATGGTTTGCGCTCGGCGCGTCGCTGCAACTGCTCCTATTGCCGGATGCGCGGTGCCGTGGTGGTGGCGGCCGACGTGGGTGCGATGCGGTTCGTGCAGGGCGAGGATGTGCTGACCTGCTACCGCTTTCACACCGGCGTGGCGCAGCACTATTTTTGTTCCCAATGCGGCATCCACACGCATCTGCGGCGGCGCTCCGATCCGAACCTGATCGGTGTGAACGTGGCGTGCCTGGACGGGGTGAGCCCGTTCGACTTCGCCGAGGTGCCCGTCTCCGATGGCGTCAATCATCCGGGCGATACGGGCGGGCCGCCGCGGTTGGCGGGCACCATGCGCTTTATCCCCGTGGATTGATCTGTCCACGCGGGCTGGGCATCGCCGGGGTTTGGCATTGATGTAAGCTTGCGCCGGGCCTGTCAGCGTTTTTGTGTTCAGGGCAGTTAAAGGCTCACCGTCAACTTAGCCGGTGAGCCAGCATTATCTCAGCGATGCGGGGTGGGTGAAGCGTTCCTCATAGAGAATAGCAAACTGGT
>NZ_BPUO01000022.1 GCF_022179805.1 Cupriavidus pauculus
AGCGGATACGGCGCAGGCCGAGCAGCACGTCCCACTTCGGCGTCAGCGAGATCACATCACTCACGAACACGCTCGGCTGGAAGTTCTTCGAGGTGTTGTCCCCAACCCCTCTCCCACTGTGTGGGAGAGGGGAGCAGAACATAGGGAGAGCGACGGCGCTCAGCCCCTCAAAGCTTCCCCTCAATCGCCTTCCGCTCGCGCCACATCTCCTGCACAAACGGGTCAGTCACGCCGTACAGGCCATGCCCCTTGCGCATGATCAGGTTGGCGGCCATCAGTTCATTGACCACTGGCTGCGACTCTTCCACTTTGACCTCGCGGCCGATGGCGCTGGAATACGCGGCTGCCGCCTGGGCCGAAAACAACCCCCGGGCGTCGCCCGCGGTCATGGCAATGTAGTCGAACACCGCCGTGGCCAGGCCGCCCAGTTGTTCCAGCTTCATCAACTCGCCATCGGCCGCCGTGGAGCGCAACGTGCTGGCGATCACGGGCAGGTGCTCGTCGGGATTGCCGCCGGGTGGCAGATGCAAACGTAGCTGCCGCAGCGCCTTGATCATTTCCTCGGGCCGGTTGCCCAGCGTCTGGAAGGCGGCCACGGCCACGTCCAGCGAGGGCACGGCGGCCGTGTCTTCGGCCGACAGGCGCTCCAGCAGATGGGCCACGTAATCCTTGTCCAGCACCGGGTAGGCCACCGAAGTGGCGCCGGTAAAGGCCTGGTTGCGCCGCGCTGTCAGTTCGTTCACCAGCGCGCGATGCGAGCCGGTGCCGACGAACAGGAAATGCCCTGGGGTATGGCGGCGCGGATTGATGGCGTCGCGTGCGGCCTTCAGCGCCAGCAGCATTTCGCTGCCTTCATCGGACGTCAGCGCGTGCTGCACTTCGTCGACGATCAGCACGACGTCGGTGCGGCCCTGGTCCACCACCTCGCACAGCGCCTGCGCCAGCGTGACGCCGCCAGCTTCGCCAAGGCTGTCCAGCTTGAAGCCGAACTTGAAGCCAAGCGCGCTCAGATCGGCCCCGGCCAGCCGCCGCAACTGGCGCAGCGCACCGTCCGACAACGATTCCAGATCGTCGAGCTTTTTCCTGACCGCATCGCGGATCAGCGTGGCCGGGCTGCGTTTGGTGTCGCTCCACAGGTCCACATAGATCACGATCGCGCCCAGGTTCTCCAGCGCGGGGATCAGGTCGTTCTGCAGGAAGGTGGTCTTGCCCACGCGGCGCAGCCCCGACAGGAACAGGCCGGAGCGCAGGCCCTCGTCCAGCACGCCGGGATGCAGCAACTGCTGCGCCATCTGGTGAGCCAGTTCGGGACGGTTGTAGACGGAGCTCATGCGCGAGTTATACGGAATTATTAGATCGGAATAATTATAGAGATTCAATAATTCAAAGTAAAACAGGTTTTGAATGCTTAAAGCATCACATATTGAGTGGCGGCGCAGGCTTCCTGCGGCAGAATAGTAGTTTTCCGATTGAGCGGAGTGCCCTATGCAGCTATCGCAAGCGATTCCCATCCTGCGCATCTTCTCGGTCGACAAGGCCAAGGAGTTCTATCTGGACTTCCTGGGCTTCCAGCTCGACTGGGAACACCGGTTCGGCGACGACTTTCCGCTCTATGCGCAGGTATCGCGTTCGGGGCTGAAGCTGCATCTGAGCGAACATCACGGCGATGCCACTCCGGGATCGGCCATCCTAGTGCCCATCGACGATGTCGACGCGCTGCACAAGGAGTTGACCGAGCGCCAGTACCGGTACGCCAAGCCAGGCGTGGAAGATGCGGGGTGGGGCCGGCAACTGCAGGTCAAGGACCCGTTCGGCAACCGGCTCTGCTTCATCCAGCAGGAAGCGGAAGCCAAGGACGCCGAGTAAAAGGTTTCAGTCGGCCGGCAGGATCGACGGGTTCCAGACCGCTTCCCAGAGATTGCCCTCGGGGTCCTGGAAATAGCCGGCGTAGCCGCCGTAGAACGTGTCCTGCGCCGGCTTGACGATCGTGCCGCCGGCCTGGGCCACCTGCGCCATGACCTGATCGACTTCGGCCTTGCTGCCGACGTTGTGCCCGATCGAAAACCCCGTGGGGCAAGGCGGGCTGGCGGGCAGGCCGGTATCCCACGCGAGGTTGTCGCGGGCCCAGAGCGCCAGCTTCAGCCCGCCGCGCAGGTCGAAAAACGCCACCGCGCCGTGTTCGAATTCCTGGCCGATGATGCCCTCGGTCGGCAGGCCCAACCCATCGCGATAGAAGCCCACGGCGCGCTCCAGGTCGGCAACGCCAAGGGTCAGCACGGAAATACGGGGCGTCACGTTGACTCCTTCAGGGTGGGTGACATGCTGGCTTCGGCATCGTCCACGCGTACGTCGCGCAATGACGTCGTCGCCTTGGCCAGCGCGCGCGACAGCCGGGCCACCTCGTTCAGGTGTTCGATCATGTCGTTGGCCATGCGGAAGTTGGCCACGTCTTCGGTGCTGCGCGGCCGCAGGTCTGCCATGATGCCCTGGCGTGCCGTGGCGGCCATGGTCTCCAGCGTGGACTTGGCCGCGACGATGCTTTCCACGGCGTCGATATCGGGATGCGCCACGGTGTTCACGGCGCTGTCGAGATGCGCGATGACCGACGAGGCAAACGCGGCGGCATCGGCGTTGCGCAGCTGGTCGATGTCGGCCCCTTGCGACAGGCGGCGCTGGCTCAGCGCCAGCATGCTCGTGGTGGCTACTTCGCGGATGGCGTCCAGCGTGGCGGCAATGCGCGTCAGGTCCACCATCTGCCGGCTCTGGTCGCCGCTGTCGTTGGCGTCCGACAGCTTGCCGATATAGCCGATGATGGCCGTGCTCAGCGATTCGGCGGCCTGGTCCTGGCCGGCAATCGCCACCACGTCCTCTGGCGTGCCGCGCATGGCGATTTCCGCGCTGCGTTCCACCAGCCCCCGCACCTGCCTGCCCAGATTGGTCAGTTCAAGCTGCACCCGCGCAATGCCCAGCGCGGGCATGTCCAGCAGGGTGTCGTCGAGATAGCGTGGCAGCCCGGGGTCGTGCAGACCCTTGCGGGTGGCGGGGGCAATGCGTTGCGCCAGCCAGCCGATAGGCCCCGCGAACCAGATCAGCACGCCTGTGCTGAACACACTGAAGATGGTGTGGGCATTGGCGGCCTGGCGCGGCGTTTCGGCGGCCAGGCGGGCCACGCCGGTCAACTCGGGCGCGCTGGGCGACACCATGCGTACGACATCGGCAAACTGCGGAATGATGAACGCAAAGAACAGCACGCCCAGCATGTTGAACAGCAGGTGGACCACGCCCACCTGCGTGGCTTCGGCATTCTTGCCGATGGCCGCCAGCAGCGCCGTGCCACAGGTGCCGACGTTGGCGCCCAGGATCAATGCAATGCCCGATTCCAGCGGAATCAGGCCCTGGCTGCCCAGCGCAATCACGATGGCCAGCGTGGCGGCCGAACTCTGCACGATGGCCGTGAAGGCCGCACCAATGAGGATGCCGAGCAGCGGATTGCGCATGTCCTGCATCGTCGCGATGAATGGCTCGTAGTTGCGCAGCGGCCGCGTGGCATTGCCCATGAACTCGATGCCCAGGAACAGCAGCCCCAGCCCCAGCAGTACGCCGCCCAGCTGGCGCAGCAGTTCCTGCCGTCCAAAGCCATGCAGCAGGAAGCCCAGCGCCAGCAGGAACGGCGTGATCGCGGAGATATTGAAGGCAATGATCTGCGCGGTGAGCGTGGAGCCGATATTGGCGCCCATGATCACCGGGATCGACTGCGTCAGCGTCATCAGCCCCGCCGAGACAAAGCCGACCAGCAGGACCGTGGTGATGGTGGAGGAATTGAGCAGGGCGGTGATGCCCGCGCCCGCCAGCACGCCACGCAGGCGGCTGGCCGTCAGGGTGCCGAGCAGCGACTGCAGCCGCGCGCCGGCAATGGCCTTGAGCCCGGCGGTCATGCACTCCAGCCCATAGAGAAACAGTGCGAGCCCGCCAACCAGCAGGCCGATGATTTCAAGCAGGTTCAGCGAGGCACCAGGCTGCATGGCGTGGACCTATCGGGGGCGGCGAGGCTGCCATTGTAAGGCGCAACCGTGCCCGTCGCGGCACCGTCTGGCGGATACAATGCGAGCCTTGCCTCCGCCCCCAGGTTCGCCGATGAAACCCGCGCTCACCGCTTGCTTTTCTTCCCGCATGGCCCGCCGCGCGCGGCGCCGTACCGGCGCGCTGGCGCTGGCCGTGGCAGCCGCCACGCCCGCCGCGTGGGCCGCGCCCGACGCGATGCGCCAGGCCGTGGACGCGGCCATCAAGCCGGTGATGGCCCAGTACAAGGTGCCGGGCATGGCCGTGGCGGTGACCTCGGGTGGCCAGCACCGGGTGTTCAACTATGGCGTGGCGTCGCGGCAGGGCGGCCAGCCCGTCACCGACAACACGCTGTTCGAGATCGGATCGGTCAGCAAGACGTTTACGGCGACGCTGGGCGCCTATACGCAGGCACGTGGCGTGCTGTCGCTCGACGACAAGGCCACCCGCTATCTGCCGACGCTGGCCGGCAGCGCCTTCGATGGCATCAGCCTGCTGGAACTGGGCACCTATTCGGCTGGCGGGCTGCCGCTGCAAGTGCCCGACGCCGTGAATTCCATGCCGCAGATGATCGAATGGCTGCGCGCCTGGAAACCGGAATACGCGCCCGGCACCCGGCGCCGCTATTCGAACGTGAGCATCGGCCTGTTCGGCGTGGCCACGGCGCAGGCGCTGGGCACGACGTTCGAAGACGCCATGACCCAGCAACTGCTGCCGAAGCTCGGCCTGACGCATTCGTGGATCGACGTGCCGCGCGATCAGATGAAGGACTATGCCTGGGGCGACAAGGACGGCAAGCCGGTGCGGGCGTCGCCGGGTGTGTTCGACGGACAGGCCTACGGCATCAAGACCACGGCGGCGGACATGATCCGCTATGTCGAGCTGAACATCGACGGCCAGTCGCTGGCCGACCCGGCACTGCGCCAGGCGCTGGCTGCCACGCATACCGGCTATTTCCAGGTGGGTGTGATGACGCAGGGGCTGGGCTGGGAGCGCTACGGCTGGCCGGTGACGCTGGACGTGCTGCAGGCCGGCAACGACGCGCGCATGGTGCTGGACCCGCAGGCGGTGCAGCGCATCAGCCCGCCGCAGCCGGCGCCAGCCAACGCGCTGATCAACAAGACCGGATCGACCAATGGCTTCGGCGCCTACGTGGCCTTCGTGCCCGGCCGGCGTATCGGCGTGGTGCTACTGGCCAACCGCAACGTGCCGATCCCCGCGCGCGTGCAGGCGGCGTACGCCATTCTGCAGGCGCTGGAGCAGGGGGCGCCCGCCGGCGCGCGCTGATTCCGCCCAAAAAAAGAACCCGTCCGAGCGGGGTCGAACGGGTTTGCAGGGGAGGTATTAAGGACGGGTCAGGTCCTGCGATGAAGCTTAGAGTGAGGCACATCCCAAAGATGTAGGCGTTTGTCTGATTTTGTATTTCTGGCATTTTCTGGGCAACTTAACTCGTGGAATGCACGCAATGCATGGCGACCTGCGAGATCTGCGCTGGCACTGGCAATTTGCCGAGACGCAGGCTACGATGCGCACTATGCAACCAGTTGCATAAATGGGATTGATCGCATGACAGGCAGTCAATCCGTCACCATCACACGACCGAAGACACAAGACCAAAGACAAAAGGAGACCTGCATGGACATCGAAGGACTGAGCCCCGCCGCCCGACAAACGCTGGCCGCCTGGCATGGGCTGCTGGCCCGCAATGCCATGGAGGAGCTGGACCCGCTGCTGTCTGACCGGATCGTGTTCCGCTCGCCAGTGGCGCACAACGCCTATCCGGGCCGCGCCGCGATCAAGCTGGTGTTGAAGACCGTGAATACGGTGTTCGTGAACTTTACCTACCACCGCATGTTTGCCACCGACGACGGCCGCAGCGCGGTGCTGGAGTTCAGCGCCGAGGTGGACGGCAAGGCGTTGAAGGGCATCGACATGCTGCGCTTCGACGAAGCCGGCAAGATCGAGGAATTCGAGGTGATGGTGCGTCCGATGTCGGGCCTGCACGCGCTGGCCGAGGCGATGGGCGCGCGGCTGGCCAGCCAGAAGGCCGTGCTGTCGGGCGCGGCCTGATCGCGGCGCATGGGTGTGACCCCGACCGGATTTGACTGATCAACCGCCGGGAGCGGGGTGTAGCACCAGCGTTACGACGTGCAGGGTGGGGTCGTCGGCGAACACGGTGTCCGAAAAACCCAGCCGGCGCGCCAGGCCGCGCATCGACCGGTTGGCGGCCAGCACGTAGCCTTCCATGGTGCCGACGCCGGCCGCGCGGGCATGCGCGATCAGCGTTTGCATGAGCAGGCGGCCCAATCCGGTGTGATGCCAGCCATCGAGCACGGTCACGGCAAACTCGCAGGCGTCGCGGCCGGGCAGGGCCACATAGCGGGCACCGCCTACCAGGTGGCCGGCTTCGGACGTACCGCTCACGGCCGTGATGGTGCAGTCCCGCCCGGGCACGGGGTGTACCACATCGTCCAGCAGCGCCTCGGGCAGGTCATGCATCGCGGCCATGAAGCGCGTGTAGCGCGAATCTTCCGACAACAGCGCGAAGGCTTCGAGAATGCCGGCCTTGTCGTCCTCACGGATCTTGCGCAGTACCACCGGCTGGCCGCCGCGCAGGGTCGTGTGCAACGGCAGGCGCGGCGGGGTGCTGGGCGGGATGGCGTCGGCGCTCATGGCACGGGGGTGAGGGTATCGAGGGCGTCGCGGTGTCGACGGTCATGTCATGGTAGGCAAGCGCGCCCGGCAACGGCAAGGTAGTTGCAGTATGCTCGCGGGGTTCGACAGATTCTGCAAAGGAGCGCGCAATGACAGTAGTCGTGCTGGCGGTAGACGGGTCCGAGCATAGCCATGGCGCCACCAACTGGGTGGCATCCACGGGCGCGCTGGCAGCACCGCGCATCGTTCATCTCGTGCATGTCTCGCCGGTGCTCGGGCGTACCGGGTTTGGCACGGTCGACTTCGAGCAGGAAAACCGCGAGCAGGCGAAGCTGGCCTTCGAGGAAGCGCACCGCATCCTGAGCGGTCGTGCCGATACGATTCACGACCACTGGCTGCGGGGCGAGGCGGTGGAAGCCATCGTGTCGTTTGCCGCGAACAACGGTGCCGACCTGCTGGTGCTGGGCGCCAAGGGCGTGGGCGCGCTCAAGGCGGCGCTGACCGGGTCGGTGGTGTCCAAGGTGGTGGCGCAGTCCACCGTGCCGACGGTGGTGGTCAACACGCCCGACGAGGACGCCTGAGTCGCGCGCAGGTTTCGGGTTTCAGGTCTCAGGCCGCGGCGCTGCGCTGCACGTTGCGCGCGGCCAGCAGCCGGTGGATCTGGGCTACCACGGCGGCCCCTTCGCCCACGGCGGAGGCCACGCGCTTGGTCGATCCGGAGCGCACGTCGCCAATGGCAAACACACCATCCACGCTGGTTTGCAGCGGCCGCGCGGCCGCGTCGGCGCCGGGAATGTCGGTATCGGTCAGCACAAAGCCCTTGTCGTCGAGCTCCACGCCGCAGGCGCGCAGCCATGCGGTATTGGGATCCGCGCCGATGAACACGAACAGGTGCTGCGCGGTCATGGTGCCCTCGATGCCGCCCGCGCCCCGGTAGCGCACGCGCTCCAGGCACGTGCCGCCTTCCAGGCCGAGCACTTCCATCCTTGTATGCAGCGTCACGTTGGACAGCGCGCGCACGCGCTCGATCAGGTAGCGCGACATGCTGTGGTCCAGGCTGGCACCGCGCACGAACATATGCACGTGATCGACATGCGAGGCCAGGAACACCGCGGCCTGGCCTGCCGAATTGCCGCCGCCCAGCAACAGCACTGGCCCCTTGCGGCAGAGCTTGGCCTCGATCGGCGTGGCCCAGTAATAGACGCCGCACGATTCAAAGCGGGCCAGGTCGTCCACCGACGGGCGCCGGTACTCGGCGCCGGTGGCGATGACCACGGTGCGCGTCGGAATGCGCGTGTCGTCGGTCAGTTCAACCACTAGCGGGTAGCAGCCGCAATGCAGCGCCTTGACTTCGCAGGGAATGCCGAAATGGGCGCCGAACTTCTGTGCCTGGACAAAGGCCCGGCTGACCAGCGCCTGTCCCGAGATGCCGGTGGGAAATCCGAAGAAATTCTCGATACGTGCGCTGGAGCCAGCTTGCCCACCGGGCGCGGCGCAGTCGAGCACCGCCACCGACAACCCCTCGGATGCCGCATAGACGCTCGCCGCCAGTCCGGCAGGGCCGGCGCCGACGATCACCACGTCATACACGAACAATGGATCGAAGTCCGGGATCAGGCCCAGGCAGGACGCAAGCTGCCGTTCGTCGGGGTTGCGCAGTACCGTGCCGTTCGGACAGATCACCAGCGGAAAGTCGTCAGGCTGCGGCGTCAGGCGTTCCAGCAGGGCGATGGCTTCGGCGTCGTGCTCGGCGTCAATCACCACGCTGGGAAAGGCATTGCGCCGCAGGAAGTTCTGCAATGCCACCAGCCGTGCGTTGACGGACGGCCCCAGCAGCACCACGCCGTGACCCTGCTCGATGACCAGCACGCGGCGCAGGATCAGCGCGCGCATGATGGTTTCGCCAATATCGGCCTCGCGGATCATCAGCGCGCTCAGTTCCTCGGGGCGCAGCAGCACCGCCTCCACGGGTTCGATCACATGCGCGTCGACCACGGCCGGCTTGTTCGACAACTGCGTCACATCCGATGTGAACTCGCCGCGTTTGGTATAGATGTGAATCTGGCGCGCATGGCCCAGGCCGTCGCGCCCCACGATCTCGACCTGACCCGTCAGCAGCACGAACACGCCCGGGCACAGGCTGCCGGCCCGGTACAGCATGTCGCCCTTGGCGTAGTGCACCACGTTGCCGTGCCGCCGTACGCGTTCGATCTGCGCCTCGCTCAGCACGGGAAACATCTGCGCGTGGCGCGGATGCGCCTGCACGGCGGACGGATCGCCATCCGGCGTTGACTCGTGGGGCATCGTCGACACTCCTTCATGCATACGGGCCGCAGCAATGCCCAGACGCGTCCGCGCGCCAGGCGCGATGCACGCGCTATGAATATAGGCGATGCCGCTACAGCATCGACTTGCCTTGCGCCAGGATCTTGTCGCAGACCTGCTTGGTCGCCTCGGCCTTGAGGCCGCTGGCGCTGAGATCGAGCTTGTTGCCGCCGCCCGTGGAAAGGACGCCGCGCGAACCGTCGCTGTAGCCGCTGTCCTTGGTACCGCCGGGCACCGATCCCAGCAGCTTGTCCTTCACGGCGGACGTGGCGGAGTCGGCGTTCAGGTAGTTGTTCTTCATGCAGAACTCGATGACGCCGGCCGCATTGCCCGCCGAGCCGGCACTGAGCGACGACAGCCCGCCCAGGCCACCGAGGCTGCCCAGCCCGCCGGCGGCGCTCTGGCCCGAACTGCCGCCAAGCGGCGACGATTTCATCATGTCGCCCAGTTGGGCGTGGGCCAGGCCAGATACCACGAGCAACGCCGCGGGCACGGCCAGCCACGCCTTGCGGCGCAACGTGGCGCATAGGGAAGAATCAGCCATGGAAGGACTCCTTGAGTGATCAGGCCGGAAATGGCGTTTTCCACTATACGCGGCACATTGTCCGACGCGAGGCGATTGTAAAAAAAGGCGCCGTGAAACTTCCACGGCGCCTTATCTGCCACCGGCCTGTGCCAGCGGCTGGCAGTTGCTCCCCTAGATCACTTTCACTTGCGCAGGTCGAAACGGTCCAGATTCATCACCTTGGTCCAGGCCGCGACAAAGTCCGTGTAGAACTTGTCGGCGCCGTCGGCGCTGGCATAGACCTCGGACAGCGCACGCAGCTGCGAGTGCGAGCCCAGCACCAGGTCCACGCGCGAGCCCGTCCACTTGACCGCGCCGGTCTTGCGGTCGGCGCCTTCGAACACATCGCGCGACAGCGGCGTCCATTCCAGGCGCATATCGAGCAGGTTGCGGAAGAAGTCGTTGGTCAGCGTTTCGGGGCGGTCGGTCAGTACGCCGTGGGTCTCCTTGCCGTTGTGGACGTTCAACACCCGCAGGCCGCCAATCAGCACGGTCATCTCGGGCGCGGTCAGCGTCAGCAGTTGCGCCTTGTCGATCATCATGTGCTCGGCCGGCACGCGCACACGCGGGTTGACGTAGTTGCGGAACGCGTCGGCGGTCTGCTCCATCGCGTCCATCGACTTCACGTCGGTCTGCGCCTGCGACGCATCCACGCGGCCCGGCGAGAAGGGCACGGTCAGCTTCTTGCCGGCCTTCTCGGCGGCCTTCTCGATCGCTGCACCGCCCGCCAGCACGATCAGGTCGGCCATTGACACCTTCTTGCCGCCCGCCTGGCCGTTGAACTCCTGCTGGATGCCTTCCAGGGTCTTCAGCGTCTTGCCAAGCTGGTCTGGCTCGTTGATCGCCCAGTACTTCTGCGGTGCCAAGCGAATGCGCGCGCCGTTGGCGCCGCCACGCTTGTCCCCGCCACGGAAGGTCGAGGCTGCGGCCCAGGCCGTCTTGACCAGTTCGGCGATCGACGCCCCCGATGCCAGCACCTTCTGCTTGAGCGCATCGATGTCCTTGGCATCGATGGCCTGATAGTCGGCCTTGGGCAGCGGGTCTTGCCAGAGCAGTTCTTCCTTGGGGACTTCCGGGCCAAGGTAGCGGACCACCGGGCCCATGTCGCGGTGCGTCAGCTTGTACCAGGCGCGCGCAAAGGCATCGGCGAATTCCTGCGGGTTGTCCTTGAAGCGCCGCGAGATCTTTTCGTAGATCGGGTCGAAGCGCAGCGAAAGATCCGTGGTCAGCATGGTTGGCTTGCGCTTCTTCGACGGATCATGGGCATCGGGCACGCTCTCGGGTGCGCCCTTGGCCACCCACTGGTTGGCGCCCGCCGGGCTCTTGGTCAATTCGTATTCGTAATTGAACAGGTTTTCCCAGAACCCCTGGTTCCACTGCGTCGGCGTATTGCTCCACGTCACTTCCAGGCCGCTGGTGATGGCATCCGCGCCCTTGCCGGAGCCGTACTTGCTCTGCCAGCCAAGGCCCTGCAGTTCCAGCGCGGCGGATTCGGGCTCCGCGCCCACGTTGCTGGCCGGGCCGGCGCCATGGGTCTTGCCGAAGGTATGCCCGCCGGCAATCAGGGCGACGGTTTCCTCGTCATCCATGGCCATGCGGCCGAAGGTGTCGCGGATGTCGTACGCGGCGGCCAGCGGATCGGGATTGCCGTCCGGGCCTTCCGGATTCACATAGATCAGGCCCATCTGCACAGCGCCGAGCGGATTTTCCAGGTTGCGGCCCGGGTCGGTGCGGCTCACTTCCTGGCCATGCTTCTGCGCGTCGGCCGACAGCACGCCGCCGTCGGCGTCATTGCCGGCCGCGCCCTTGCCGTAGCGCACGTCGCCGCCGAGCCAGGTTTTTTCATTGCCCCAGTAGACGTCCTGGTCCGGTTCCCAGGTGTCCTCGCGTCCGCCGCCAAAGCCAAAGGTCTTGAAGCCCATGGTTTCCAGCGCCACGTTGCCGGCCAGGATCATCAGGTCGGCCCAGGAAATCTTCTGCCCGTACTTCTGCTTGACCGGCCACAGCAGCCGGCGCGCCTTGTCCAGGCTCACGTTATCGGGCCAGCTGTTGAGCGGGGCAAAGCGTTGCTGGCCGCGTCCGCCGCCTCCGCGTCCATCGCCGATGCGATAGGTGCCGGCGCTATGCCAGGCCATGCGGATGAACAGCGGGCCGTAGTGGCCAAAGTCCGCCGGCCACCAGTCCTGCGAATCGGTCATGACCTTGGCCAGGTCGCTCTTCAGCGCGGCATAGTCAAGGCTATTGAAAGCCGCGGCGTAATCGAATTCCGGTTCGAGCGGGTTGGACTTGTTCGAATGCTGGCTCAGCAGGTCTAGCCGCAGCTGCTTTGGCCACCAGTCCGCATTGGTTGTGCCGCCGCCCGCGGCATGGTTGAAGGGACACTTTTCGTTAGACATGCTCTCTCCTTTGGGGGGATCCAAACGGTAGTTCTAGTCTTCACGCGTCAACACTTCCACGAGGCCCTGCCTCGGCAGGTCCTGTCGCACGAGAAATATAGGCGAGAGCGCATGTCAACAACATGAGAGCTTTGCAATCGACGCGATAGTGCGGCGCTATAAGGCAGCCCCCTGGCCAAGGTCGTAGGGGTTAGCCCCGAGCCAATGGCTCCGGTGCGCCCATCACGCGTGACCTATAGTTGCCGGTACTACAGACAACTGCAGCGGTACGCGCTCGGAGGTTGCAATCATGACCATGTCTATCAGGCTGGCTAAATGCCTGAGCAAGAACGACAGCCACTTCGATACGGTCCGGCGCCCCGGCAGCGCTGGCGGCCTCGACGCGGCGCCCCCACCAAGCATTCCCGGCGACCGCCTGGCCCGTACCGTGCTGCTGGAGGACGAGCGCGGCTATCTGGTGGCTGTGATCCCCGCCAGCCATCACCTGAAGCTGGCCGAGCTGCGCGAGCAAACCGGCCGCAAGCTGTCGCTGGCGCATGCCGATGGCGTGCGCGAGGTGTTTCGCGACTGCGACCTGCAGGCGCTGCCGCCGGTCGGCATGGCCTACGGCACGCTGACCTGGATGGATGACAGCCTGCTGGCGCACGAAGACGTCTACTTCGAAGCCGGCGACCGTGAAGCACTGGTCCACATGCGCACCGCCGATTTCGGCCAGCTGATGGCCGATGCCCGGCGCGGACACTTTGCGCACCGGGTGATGTAGGCGGTCGTTCCCGGAATGTGATCGATCAGGTGCGCAGGTTTGCACCTGAGGGGGCGGGCGTGGCCGGCACAAGCAAACCGACCGCCAGCGCCGCCAGCCCCAGCATGCCGCCCACGGCGGCCACGCCCATCCAGCCGCCGTGTTGCGTGCCGTAGCCGCCCAGTGTGGCGCCGGCCGCGCCGCCCAGGAAGTACGACACCATGAAGACCGTGTTCAGGCGGCTGCGCGCATTGGGGCGCAGCGCGTAGATGCGCGTCTGGTTGGCGATGAAGCTGGCCCGGTTGCCAAGATCGAGCAACACCATGCAGGCGATCAGCACGGCCATGTGCCTGGCGCCGAGCGCCAGGAGCGCGAAGGCCGCGACAAGGCTGAGGGCGCCGGCCGATATCACCTTGCGGGTGTCGAAGCGGTCGGCCATCGCGCCAAGCCGTGGCGACGCCACGAGTCCGAACAGTCCAACCAGTCCGAACGCGCCAACTGCGGCGGGGCCGTAGGAATAGGGCGGCTGCGCGAGCAGGGCGGCCAGCGACGACCAGAACGCGCTGAACGCCGCGAACGTCAGGAACCCGCTCGCGATTGCAATGCGCAGCCGGGGCTCCTCGCGGATCAGGTCCAGCAGCGAGCGCATCAGGGCGCCATAGCGGATCGTCGTCAGGTTCGTGGAGGCGGGCAGGCGCGTCACCACGACGAGCAGTGCCACGTCCACCGTCGACGCGAGCAGGAACATGGCACGCCAGCCCATATGCGCGCCGACCAGCCCGCTCAACGTGCGCGCCAGCAACACGCCCGATGACAGGCCGCCGAGCAGCGTGCCCATGACGCGGCCCCGGTTGGCTGCCGAAGCGCTGCCCGAGGCTGCTGGAATGATGATCTGCGCGGTGATCGCCGTCATGCCGACCAGCGCGCTGGCGACGGCCAGCAGCGCAAACGTCGGTGCCCATGCACAGGCCAGCAATGCCACGGCGTTGACGGAGATGGCCGCCGACGCCAGCCGGCGCGGCTGGACGCTGTCCGCCAGCGGCACGATCAGCAGCAGTCCGGCGGCGTAGCCCAGTTGAGTCACCGTGGCGATCAGGTTGCCGTCGGTGGGGGTGACGCCAAACGTCGAGGCAATCTGCGGCAGCAGCGGTTGATGGTAGTAGATGGCCGACACCGCCAGGGCGCAGCTCAGGGCCATCAGGAAGACAAGGCGGGAAGTGGGCTCCGGCGCCGTGTTTGAAGCAGGTGTGGACATGCGTGGGTCCTGTCAGGCCACCGGGGCCGCGCGGATCGGCAAGGCATCGACGATCGCGTGCGGCCCCGGCAAGGCGGTGGGCAAATGTCGGCCCGGTCAGTTCATCGAGAGTTGGCCATCGGTCAGCCGCCAGAGCCCCAGCGGGTTGCCATGCCGCAGGGCCTCGGGCAGCAGCGCATCCGGAAAGCCCTGGTAGGTGACGGGCCGCAGGAAACGTTCGATCGCGCTCATGCCGACGGACGTGAAGCGGCTGTCGGAGGTGGCCGGGAACGGTCCACCGTGAATCGACGCGTACGACACTTCCTGCGGATGGGCGAAGGCGTTGATGACGATCCGGCCCGTGCGGCGTTCCAGCATCGGCAGCAGATGCGCCGCCAGCGCATGATCGGCGGACTCCAGGTGCATGGTGGCCGAAAGCTGGCCACGGAAACGCCGCGCAATGGCCAGCAACTGGTCGCTGTCAGCAACGCGCACCAGCATCGCGGCCGGGCCGAAGACCTCGTCCAGCAGCGCCGGTTCTTCCAGCAACCGGCTGCCATCGACTTCGAACAGGAAGGCCTGGCCGTCCCATTCCCTGGCAGGGCCGACGCCTGCCGCAATCGTCTCGGCACCGGCGGCGTAATGACGTTCCAGGCCCCGGCGATAGGCCAGGCTGATGGCCGGCGTCAGCATCGTGCGGGCGTGCATGGCGGTCACGCGGGCACTCATGGCTTGCCTGAGTTCGTCGTAGCCGGCGCCGTCCACGGCCAGCAGGATGGCGGGCTTCAGGCACGCCTGGCCCACGTTCACGAGCATCCGTTCGGCAAAACCGTCGCCAATTGCCGCACCGCGTGCCGCCAGTGCGTGGGGCAGCACGAAGGTCGGATTGACGCTGGTCATTTCGGTGAACACCGGAATCGGGTCTTCACGAAGCTGGGCGCGGCGGTACAACGCCATGCCGCCCGCCTCGGAGCCGGTGAACGTGACACCCTTGACGAGCGGGTGGTCCACCAGCGCCTCGCCAATCGCATTGCCGTCGCCGCGCAGCATCGAGAACACGCCTTCGTGCAGGCCGGCATCGCGCACGGCCTGCTGGATGATGCGGCCCTGGATCTCTGAAGCGCCCGGGTGCGCGTTGTGCGCCTTCAGGATGACCGGGCATCCGGCGGCCAGCGCCGATGCGGTGTCGCCGCCCGCCACCGAGTACGAGATCGGGAAGTTGCTGGCGCCGAAGATCGCAATCGGCCCGATGCCGATCTTCTGCATGCGGTGGTCCATGCGCGGGCGCGGCGCGCGCTCGGGCTGTGCCGGATCCACCGTGGCCTGCCGGAAACGACCCTGGCGTACCACCTCGGCGAACTGCCGGAACTGGGTGGCCGACTTGGTCACCTCGCCGGCAAGCTGGGCCGCGGGCAGCCCAGTTTCCAGTGCGGCGCGTTCGGATAGCACGCCGGCATTGGCATCGAGCCCGTCGGCGATCCGTTCCAGGAACGCTGCGCGCACCGTCAGGCTGGTGCTGTTGTAGCTATCGAAGGCTTCATCGGCCAGGTGTGCCGCGCGGTCGACCTCCTCGGGGCCGCCGAATGCGAAATCCGGCGCCATCCTGGTGTTCGTGGCCGGATTCAATGCCTGCATGTGACCGGCGGAGGCTACAACCTCGCGCGCGCCGATCAGCAGATTGCCAGTCAACTTCATGACGCCACCTCTTGCGACGACGCGGAGAGCGCTGCAACCAGTTCGGATGCCTTCAGGATTTCGTGGGCGAACGTCGGGCCGTTCAGATGGTGCGCCGCGTGCATCATTTCGCGGGTGAAGGCTGCCGTGGCGTCGTTGACCAGCGTGACGTGATAGCCAAGCTCCATTGCAAAGCGCGAGGTGGACTCGATGCAGGTGTTGGCCAGCAGGCCCACCACGATCACGTGGGTCACGCCTTGCTGCTTGAGCTGGAAGTCGAGGTCGGTATTGGCGAATCCGCTCTGGCCCCAGTGCTCCTGGATCAAGATGTCGCCTTCCTGCGGCACGAAATCGGGGTGCCATTCGCCGCCCCAGGTGCCCTTGGCAAAGGTATGGCGTTGCTGGATCAGGCGTTGCGTCGGGTTGGGATGGTCCCAGTTGTCGTAGTCGCCGGGCTGCCAGCGCCGGTGCGGCACATAGAAAACCTGGATGCCGGCGTCGCGCGCCGCGCCCACCGAAGCGCGCAGGTTGTCCAGCAGGCGCACGTCGTCGGCCACGTCACGCAGCATCGGAAACAGCTTGCCGCCGTCGGAAAGAAAGTCGTTGTAGGGATCCACCAGCAGCAGGCCGGTGCGCTCGGGACGATAGATTGGGTTAGCCATTTCGGTATTCCTGGGAAGACGGGTGCGACTCGGGTCGCATTTGTTGGTGCAGTGGCGCCTGCCTGCCGCATCGGGCGAACCACGCGACGTCTCGCGCGGCGGATGCAGACCAGTATAACTATGAAAATCATAGTGGCAAGGAGGAAATACGGGAGTGGGGTCGGGACGCCGCTGCCGTGGGTCATGTGATACTATGAATTTAATAGCGACTTGATTCCCGACCTGGGGCTGAACCGATGGCTCGAACCGAAGACGACACGCTGACTGCCTGCCCCGTGGCGCGATCCGTGGATGTGGTGGGCGACAAATGGACGATCCTGGTCCTGCGCGAGCTCTACATGGGGGCGACGCGCTTCGAGGAAATCCAGATCCAGACCGAGGCCACACCCCAGATGCTGACTTCCCGGCTCAAGGCGCTGGAGGCCGACGGGATGGTCGAACGGCGGCCCTACAACGAGCGGCCACTACGCTACGAATATCACCTGACGAAGAAAGGCTGGGCGTTCTACCCCGTGATCTACGCACTGCGCGCGTGGGGTGAAACGTGGAGCAAGGAGAAGGGCGAGGGCCTGGCCGTGCGCTTCGTGCACAAGACGTGCGGCCATGACATCGGCGTGGCCAGCGTCTGCAAGCATTGCGGCGTGCCTGTCGAGCGCAAGGACCTGGAACCCACGGTCAGCAAGCGGTTTGCCGAGGAACGCGCCGCGCGTGCCGAAGCCTTCGTCGCCGCGCGGCGAGCGGCAACGGGCGCGAATCCGCGACGCGACTGAAGCGCCGCCGGGGCGCACGTCACTTGCGCGGCTGGATGGTCGCTACCGCCAGCCCTGCGCCCACGAACGCACACACGGCGCAAACCAGTGACACGGCGCGCAGGGCGTCGGTGATGGCGTCGGCTTCCGCCTGCGCCATGGGCGTCCGAGGCGCCGTATGCGTGCTGCCTTCGGCCGCGCCTGTCGATGCAGCCGGCTCCAGCAATTGCCCGGTCGGGCGGGCCTCGCGGGGAACGTGCAGCGCGTCGAGCCGGGCCGACAGCGCGGCCTGGTGCGACCACACGAATACGATGCCGAGCACAGCAATGGCCAACAGGCCTGCCACGCGCGCCACCGCGTTGTTGATGCCGGAC
Organism: Cupriavidus pauculus; assembly: GCF_022179805.1. GTDB lineage: Bacteria > Pseudomonadota > Gammaproteobacteria > Burkholderiales > Burkholderiaceae > Cupriavidus > Cupriavidus pauculus_E. Next base: position 17,436 of record NZ_BPUO01000022.1, read on the forward strand.
GCCACACCGACGTGCTCGCTGGGTACCGATCCCATCACGGTCGCCGTCAGTGGCGCGACCGTAATCGTCATGCCGATGCCGAGCACGGCCAGCGCCGGAAAGATCCCGATCCAGTAGCTCTCGCGCACAAGCGGCGCCGCCAGCATCGCGAAGCCGACGCCGGCCACGCACGGGCCAACGCTCAACAGCGCCCGCGCGTCAAAGCGGCTGGTCAGGCCGCCCGTGAACCGGGAAAACAGGCCGATGATGACCGGCACCGGCAGCAGCGCCGCGCCCGCTTCGGTTGCCGTATAGCCCTGTGCGCGGATCAGCGTGAAGGGCAGGAAGAGCAGTGCGCCGCTCAGGCCGAAGTAGAGCAGCAGCGTGACAAGGTTCGCGCCGGTGAAATCGCGCGAGCGAAAGACGTCGAGCGGCATCATCGGGCAAGGGCTGTTGGCCTCGATCCGCACGAATGCGGCCAGTACCAGTACGCCCGCGCCGATCATGCCCAGTACGAGCGGATCGTTGAAACCGCGCGCCGACGCCTCGGTCAGCCCGTAGGCGAGGGCGGCCAGCCCAATGGTGGCGCTGAGCGCACCAGGCCAGTCCAGTTGCTGAGGCGCGTCGAGCTTGTGGCTGTTCGGCACGGACGAGATCGCCAGCGCGATTGTCGCCACGGCAAGCGGCACGTTGAGGAAGAAAATCGCGCGCCATGACCAGACATCGACCAGCCACCCACCCGCCACCGGCCCCACCGCCGACGTGATGGCCCCGACGGCCGACCACGTGCCGATAGCGCGTCCGCGCGCTTCGCCTTCATAGATGGCACCGATGATTGCCAGGCTGCTGGGCACGAAGAACGCCGCGCCGATACCCTGCAAGGCACGGGCCGCAATCAGCGACCCGGCGTTGGGCGCGAGCCCGCAAGCGACCGACGCCACGGTGAAGACCCCGATGCCCGCGATGAAGACGGTGCGGCGGCCGAGCTTGTCGCCCATCGACCCGCCCACCAGCACCAGGGAGCCGAGAAAGAGCAGATAGGCGTTGACGATCCATTGCATCTCGGCAACGCTCGCGCCGAGTTCGCTTTGCATGGTGGGCAGCGCCACGTTGACCACCGAGCCGTCGATGAACGCCATGCTCGACCCCAGGATGGTCGCAGCCAGCGCCATGCGCTTGCGCAGGCAGGGACGGTCTACCGCGTCGGGCTGCGCGCGGATCACCAGTTCGTCACAGGGGCTGGCTTGCGCCGCCAGGGCGTGCGCGGTCCCGGCGGACTGGCGGTCGCGATCGAGAAATTGCGGGCTGGCCAAGGTCACTCCCGTGCGGGTCGACGGTGACTGGCATGGTAGCAATCCCACCCGGACTATGTGCGACGCCCGCTATTCGGCCCGTTCTGAAATATCTAAGATCGTTCTCCAAAAGATTCACTTCCGCCACTTTGCGAGAAGGGAAAGGATGTCGGTTCAGCGGTTGATATCGCCGCAAGTTGCTATCCGTTCACTTGAGGGCTTCTGTCCGAGGAGCACGCCATGAGACACCCCGCACATCCTGGAGCACTGGCCGGCGCGCTGCTTTCGCTGATCGCGGCAGCGGGGCCGGCGTTGGCCGAGGACTCCGCCGATCTTGCCAAGAAGCTGTCCAATCCGGTGGCGGCGCTGATCAGCGTGCCATTTCAGTTCAACTACGATCGCGGCATCGGGCCGGTGCATGACGGCGACCGCCTGACGATGAACTTCCAGCCCGTGGTGCCGATTTCCCTGAACGAAGACTGGAACGTGATTTCGCGCACGATTCTGCCGATCACCCATCAGTCGTCGATCACACTGGGATCGGGCTCGCAGACAGGGCTCGGCGACACCTTGCAGAGTGCGTTTTTCTCGCCCAAGGAGCCGACAGCCGGCGGGCTGATCTGGGGTGTTGGCCCGGCGTTGCTGTTGCCGACCGGGACGGAAAACCAGTTGAGCGGGCGCAAGTGGGGACTGGGTCCGACGGCCGTTGGCCTGATCCAGCACGGGCCGTGGACCTACGGCGCGCTGGGTAACCACATCTGGTCGGTGGCGGGAGACAACGGGCGTCCGGCGGTGAGCAGCACGTTCATCCAGCCCTTCCTGGCCTATACGACGCCGACGGCATGGACGTACACGGTCAACACCGAGTCGACCTACGACTGGAAGCAGTCGCAGTGGAGCATTCCGATTCACGCCGGGGCGAGCAAGCTCGTGAAGATCCAGGGCCGGCCGGTGAGCTTTGGCCTGTACGCCACCTATTGGGCCGACTCCCCATCGACGGGCCCGCATGGCTGGGGCGGCCGCGCAGTCGTCACGCTGCTGTTTCCGAAATAGGCAGCGAAACGGTCCTGCGCGGCGGGCGCCAAGGCAAGGCTTACGCTTTGCGGCTTACGGCGTCACTAGGTCAAACTTGGGATCGAACTGGTCGAGCATGCCCAGCCAGGCCTGCAGCACGGCCGGATCGCCCTCGATCTTCGCCTGGCCGGCCTGCATGGCCGCCTGCAGCGTGGTCTGGCCCAGCAGCGTACCGATCAGCACCGCACGGGGCGCCTTCAGCGTGACCTGGGCATTGGCGTGCTGGCGTCCGGCCTTGTAGAGGAAGACCGAGTTCTCCACGCTGAGCGCGTATTCCTTGCCGGTATCGGGCTGCACCCAGTTGATGCGCATCTCGCGGCCCACCGACCGGTCGCTGTTCAGCCGCACCGAGAGCAGGTCGAGCAGCATCGTATCGGTCATGGCGCGCACCATGTCCGGGCTCGACGTTTGCGTGGCCTGGGCCTTGGATACGCCATTGCGCAGTTCGTAGGCGCCCATCAGATAGGCGCTGCGCCACGCGGCGGATTCGGCCTGATAACCAAGCTGCTCCAGCGCGTCGGCTTCCAGATTGCGCGCGGCCTGGTTGGCAGGGTCGGCGAACACCACGTGCTTGACCACCTCGGCCACCCAGCGGTAATCGCCCTGGGCATACGACTGGCGTGCCTGGGCCAGTACCTTGTCCGCGCCGCCCATGAACTTCACGTAGCGTTGGCCGGCGTCTTCGGGCGGCAGCGGATGCAGGTCGGCCGGGTTGCCGCTATACCAGCCCAGATAGCGCTGGTACACGGCCTTGGCATTGTGGTTGACCGTGCCGTAGTAGCTGCGCAGGTCCCATTGGCTGGCCAGCGAGGGCGGCATTTTCAGGCGCTCCGCGATCTCGGTCATCGTGTAGCCCTGGTTGGCCAGGCGCAGCGACTGGTCGTGGATGAACTTGTAGCCGTCGCGCTGGCGCGCGAGCAATGCCGCGATATTCTGCAGGCCCCATTTCGGCCAGTGGTGCTGGGCGAACAGCACTTCGGTGCGGGCACCGAACGTGTCGGCTGTCTCGTCCAGCGCGCGCCACCACTGGTTGGCATCGCGCACCTGGGCGCCGCGGATCGTGTAGAGGTTGTGGAGGTTGTGGGTGACGTCCTCGGCCGCGCACAGGGCCTTCCATTGCGGGAAGTAGACCAGCATCTCGGCCGGTGCCTCGCTGCCGGGCGCCATCTGGAATTCCATCTGCACGCCATCGATGGTGCGCTTCTCGCCGGACTTGGTTACCAGGTCCGTGGGGGCGATCAACGTGACGGTGCCCAGCGATACGGTCTTGCCCAGGCCGGCATCGACCTGGCCCTTTGCGCTCTTGGGCAACAGCGCGCCAAACATGTACTGGGCCCGGCGGCTCATGGCGTTGCCGGCGTAGATGTTCTCGCTGACCGCCTCCTCCATGAAGCCTTCCGGCGCCAGGATGCGCACGCGGCCGGCCTTGACATCGGCCTCGTCGACCACGCCCTTGACCCCACCAAAATGGTCGACGTGGCTGTGGGTGTAGATCACCGCCACCACCGGCTTGCGCGGGCGATGCTTGTAGTACAGGTCCAGCGCGGCGCGCGCCGTCTCCGACGTCAGGAGCGGATCGATAATGATCAGGCCCGTGTCGCCCTCGATCAGCGTCATATTCGACAGGTCGAATCCACGCACCTGGTAGATGCGGTCCGTCACCTGGAACAGCCCGTGCTTCATGTTGAGCTGCGCCTGGCGCCAGAGGCTTGGGTTGACCGTGGCCGGCGCGGTCTGGCTCTCCAGGAACGCATAGCCGTTCAGGTCCCAGACCACACGGCCCTGAGCATTGCGGATTTCGCCGTTGTCCAGCGTGCCGATCCATCCGCGCTGGGCGTCTTCAAAGTCCTGGCGGTCGGCGAAGGGCAGTTGCTGCAGCACATCGGCGTTGGCCGTCTGCGTGGCGCGGGTGGCGTCTGCGGGGGCGGGCGGGGTGCCGGCGGCCAGGGCGTTGCCGAACATCAGTGCCGCGACGGCGCTCATCGCGGCGGATTTGCGAAACATGTCTGTCTCCTCTCTGCGGGGTTGTTTGTCGTGCTTTTTGGGGATGGGGACTTAGCGCCAGTCCTGCGCAATCATGTGCGCGCCTTTCTCGCCGATCATGATCGACGGCGCGTTGGTATTGCCGCCAACCAGCGTGGGCATGATCGAGGCATCGACCACGCGCAGCCGCTCCATGCCGCGCACGCGCAGGCGATGGTCGACCACGGCTGACTCGTCGTTGCCCATGCGGCAGGTGCCCACCGGGTGGTAGATGCTGTCGGTACGCTGACGCAGCAGGTGCACCAGTTCGTCATCGGAGCGCGCGTTCTTCACATAGAGCTCGCGCGGCGCATAGCGCGCCATCGGGCCGCTGGACATGATCTCGCGCGTGAGCTTGTAGCCCTTGAGCAGGCGTTCCACGTCGTCTTGATCGCCCAGGAAATTCGGGTCGATGCGCGGCGGCGCCAGCGGATTGGCCGATTGCAGGCCCACCGATCCGCGGCTCTTCGGGCGCAGCACGCAGACGTGGCAGCTCATGCCGTGACCCAGGTGCTGCTTGCGGTTGTGGTCATCCACGATGCCGGTCACCCAGTGAAGCTGGACATCGGGGCGCGCCAGCGCCGGATCCGTGCGCAGGAACGCGCCGGCTTCGCCAAAGTTGCTGGCCAGCAGGCCGGTCTGGTGCTTGCGGTATTCGAAGAAGGCACGCGTCATGGTGGCGGCGCCACTCAGCGACAGGCCCATCAGCGACGTGTCTTTCGTCTTGTACGGCAGCACGTAGTCGGGATGATCGACCAGCCCCTGGCCCACGCCCGGCAGCGCATGGCGCAGCGGAATGCGGTGCGGCTTCAGCGCGGCCTCGTCGCCGATGCCGGATAGCAGCAGCAACTGCGGCGAACCGAACGCGCCGGCGGCCACGATGGTCTCGCGCTTGGCGATCACGTCCACGGGCCGGCCCTTGGCACGGACGCTCACGCCCTGCGCCACGTTGCCGCGCAGGATCAGGTTCGTGGCGTGCACGCCGGTCATGACCGTGAGGTTGGGACGCTCCGTGCGCAGCGGATGCAGGAAGGCCACCGCCGCGCTGCAGCGCCGGCCGTTGCGGATCGTCACGTGATAGTGGCCCACGCCTTCCTGATCGGCGCCGTTGAAGTCGGCATTGACCTTGTGGCCCGCCGCGCGTCCGGCCTCGATGAACGCGTGCGTGGCAGGGTGGGCGTCAAGCTTGCTGACGCTCAGTTCGCCGCCGGCACCGTGAAACGCGTTGGCGCCGCCGAAGAAGTCCTCGGACTGGCGGAACCATGGCAGCACCTCGTCATAGGACCAGCCGGCATTGCCCATCGCGGCCCAGTCGTCATAGTCGGTGCGATGGCCACGGATGTAGATCATCGCGTTGATGGCGCTGCTGCCGCCCAGCGTCTTGCCACGCGGCTGGTAGCCGAGCCGGCCGTTCAGGCCCGGCTGCGGCACGGTCTTGAAGGCCCAGTTGACGTGGCGCGTGGGCAGGATGCCGATGATGCCGGCCGGGGTGTGGATCAGCGGCGAGCGGTCGGTCGGGCCGGCCTCGATCAGGCAGACGCGCACGGCGGGATCGGCGCTCAGGCGGTTGGCCAGCACGCAGCCGGCTGATCCGGCGCCCACGATAACGTAGTCGAATTCCATGATGTGTAGGGTGTGGGTCAGCGGTGTGGTCAGTCCTGGCGCGCCGGGGCGTGCGTGGGCGTGGCGGGTTGGTGGGGACGGTGGGCAGGCTCGGACGGCGTGGCGCCAAGGAACAGGCGCAGCGCCAGCCGCTGGACGAACGTGCCGTACGGCGGGTGGAACAGTTCGATCGGAAACCACTGGCGCTCGGCGAATACCGCCTTGGCGTGCGACAGCTCGCGGAAGCCTTCGGCGCCGTGGTAGTTGCCCATGCCCGAGGTGCCGGTGCCGCCAAACGGCAGGTCGTGATTGAGCACGTGCCAGCCCCAGTCGTTGAGCGTCACGCCGCCCGCGTGGGTGCGTTGCATCAGCGTCTCGGTCTCGGCCTTGTCCTTGCCGAAGTAGTACATCGCCAGCGGCCGGGTACCAGCGCGGACGTGCTCGATGACATCGTCAAAGCTGCGGTACGTGAACACCGGCAGGATCGGGCCGAAGATTTCTTCCTGCGCGATCCGCATGCGGGGCGTGACGCCCAGCACGACGTGCAGCGGCATCCGGTTGCCGTTTTCCGGCATGTCTGCCCGCATGACTTGGGCGCCATGGGCGCGGGCGTTGTCCAGCAGTTCCTGCATGCGGCGATGGGCGCGCGCATGAATGACCGACGTGTAGTCGTCGCCGCCGACCGGGAACAGCTTGGCGGCCTGGGTCAGGACTTCGTTGGCAAAGCGGGTGGCGTCGCCTTCGGGCACCAGCGCGTAGTCGGGCGCCACGCAGATCTGGCCCGCGTTGACGGTCTTGCCATGCGCAATGCGGCGTGCGGCCGTCGACAGGTCGGCGCTGCGCGACACGATGGCAGGTGACTTGCCGCCCAGTTCCAGCGTCACGGGCGTCAGGTGCTCGGCGGCTGCGCGCATGACGTGCCGGCCCACCTCGGGAGACCCAGTGAAGACCAGGTGATCGAACGGCAGGGCGGTGAACTGGCGCGCCACGTCGGCATCGCCTTCGACCACGGCCACTTCGTCTTCGGCAAACACGTCGGCCAGCAGCGCGCGCAGCGCGGCCGAGGTGTGCGGCGCGTATTCCGACGTCTTGATCATGCAGCGATTGCCGGCGGCCAGTGCCGTGGCCAGCGGACCCAGCGCCAGGTAGATCGGGAAGTTCCACGGCACCACCACGCCGACCACCCCCTTGGGCTGGTAGCGGACGCTGGCGCGATTGCCCAGGAACAGCAATTCCACATGCCGGCGCGAGGGGCGCATCCAGCGGCGCAGGTTGCCAAGCAGGTGGTTGATATGCAGGACGGAGGGCAGCACGTCGACCGTCATGGTCTCGGCATGGGCGCGCCCGCCAAAGTCGCGATCGGCCGCAATGGCCAGGTGGCTCGCGTGCCGGCGCACCGCGGCGCGCAGGTTGCGCAAGGCGGTCTTGCGCATGACCAGTGACGGATAAGGCATGTCGCCAAACGCCGCACGCTGCGCGGCGAGCAGGTTTTCCATTTCGTGCGGCGCTATCATCACAGTAAAAACCCCTGAAATTAAACTGAACAGTCAGTACAATTTCAGTGTCGTGGGGATGACAACCCGGTGTCAAGGCCGCAGGGCAGCACCTAGGGCAAGTCCGGAGGGGCCGTATGGCGCCGCTGCTACAATTCGCGACACCTTCAATCGGTGAGTTCGATGAGCGCAAGTGAAACCGGCGACGCTGTCGCCACCCCGGCCGGGCCGACGAAGTACCGCAGGGGGCTGGAGACCCGCAATCGCGTGATCACGCTCACCAAGGCGCTGATCGCCGAGCACGGCTATAGCGAGGTGACGCTCGACCAGATTTCGACCCAGGCCAACGTGGCCAAGAGCAGCCTGCTGTGGCATTTCGGCAGCAAGGACATGCTGCTGGCCGAAGCCGCCATCAACCTGTTCCAGGAAATCGAACTGGAGCTGGATCCCGAGGACCTCGTCGGCAAGTCAACCCGGGAGCGCGTGGACGAAGTGTTTGAGCGCGTGGCGAACTACTTCACGCGCAACCCCGAAACCAAGGGCGTGGTGCTGGCGCTGCTGTTTTCCGCCACCACGCCGCAGACCGTGCGCGAGCATATCCGCGAGGGCTGGGAAGGACACGTCCGCGTGCTGGTGGATGCGTTGAGTACGCCTGAGCGTCCGCTGCCGGCACCGATGGCGCGCGCCGTGATGGCGTTGTTCCACGGCGCCTACTGCCACTGGTACGCCAATGGCCGCGTGCAACCCATCGAAACGTACATGGACCCGGCGCGCGAGCTGGTCATGCACTGGCTGGAGCCGGAGACGCGCCAGCGCTGAACGACCGGACCTACGCGGTCCGAAGGGTCTCGTCCAGCCAGTCAAGGACCGTGCGGTTCAGCAACGAGCGGTTTCCCATTTCACAGTGATCGGCCGCGCCCTGGGCATGGCTGAAGCGCAGCAAGGTCTTCGGACAACGCAGCAGTTCGAAATACGCCTGCGTGCCGTGGACGAGCGGATCGTTTTCGGCCAGCGTGAACAACGTCGGGCATTGAATCCGGTCAATGCGCCCAGCCATGGTGAAGCCTTCCACCGACGCGAGGTAATCGCGCAAGTTCGTCACGCCATTCACCCAATAGCCACGTTGCAAGACCGACCAGCGGAGTTTTCTGCTCTGGGCGATGCTGTCTTCCATGCGCGCCAGCAGCACGTCTGGGAGTTCGTGAAGCCGGGCCGCCTGTTCGGGTGTGGCGCCGAGCTGGACCGCGTACGCGCGAAAGCCATCGGCAATGCATGATTGGGCCGGATCGGCGATGCACGCGGCAAGGCGGGGCTCGCCGGATGCGGCGCGTGGTGCCAGGTAACCGCCCAGGCTCCAGCCACTCAACGCGATCCGGTCCGGATCGACGTTCGGCAGGCCGAGCGCATAGTCCACGACGGTTCGGATCACGGTCTCCCAGTCTGGCCGGAGCGGAATGCCGTGTTCGATAAGCGTCGTACCTTGGCCCGGGCCGTCAAAAATCAGGCAGTGATACCCCCTGCGCGATGCGGCAACGGCCGATGCGAAGTAGGGGTCGGTTGCGGTGCCGTCGTACCCATTTGTGAGGATCAGCAGGGGGTGGCGTTCGCGCGCCCGACCCTGGGCCGGAATGACGTACGCGAGCATCGAGGCCGTATCCCATGGAATCCGCACGGGTTGGACCGGATCGTCGCTCAACGCAAGGCCCTGGTCGAATGCCTGGATCTGGCGCCGCGAAGCCGCGATGACCCGTGGGTCGACCGGACTGCCGAAGAGCGGATGGAACGCCTTGCCGTAGAAGCAGGCCGCGCGCAAATAACACTCGCGGGCGCTGGCCCGGTGCCCGCGTGCCTCGGCCGCGTGCGCCTCGTCGATCAACCTGTCGGCGGCGTCCGTCCAGGCGTCATGGAACGCATCGTCGTCGCCTTGGCCCACCACCTGTGCGATCCGTCTGATCTCGCCGAAATCGGCGCCACCGTAGGGGATGTAGGCCAGCGGCCATGTCCCGAGCTGTTCATGCAGGGCGTCACTGAAGAGTTGGCTCACGATCACGCTCCGGTTGCTGCGCTGGCGCAGCGTTGCCGCTTCGCTGAATCAGACAGCTTCCGTTGATGGAGTCGATGCGGTCGATGCGGTCGTTGCGTCCTCGTCGACCTCCACACCACTGGTCTTTAGCAGCGTCTTCCGAAAAATCTCCACGAGCGGCCGCAGGTTGACCCTGTGCCACGCCGCCCAAAGCGGCATCCGATAGGTAAAGCCCGGCAATTCTTGAAACACCACCCCGGCAGGCGCGTGATGGCGCAGGCTGCGCTGGACCGTGGTCACGCCAAGGCCGGCGGCTACCAGCCCCAGGGCTGCCAGCGGCTCGGTGGCCTCCATCGTGATCGTCGGTGTAAAGCCCGCCCGGGCGCACGCGGCGATGAAGGCGTCGTGCCGCAGCGCGCTTTCGCGATGCATCACGCCGATCCACTTCTGCGCGCCGAGTTCGTCAGGCGTGATCGACGACTGGGCAGCCAGCGGATGTCCTTCGGGCAGGGCCAGCAGCATCGGATCGTTAAGCACCTGGGCCGCCACCAGATCGGGATCGTCGGGCTCCGGCGGTTCACAGACCAGCGCGACGTCCAGGCTGCGTTGGCGCAGCCCTTCGAGCTGGTCGTGGGATGGCAGGTTGTACAGCGCGATATGCACGGCTGACCGGTCTTCGTGCAACGCGCGCAGCGCACTGGGCAGCACGCCCGAGTGCATCGCGTATTCGAGATAGCCAATGCACAGCCCGCCTTCGTCACCGCGACCAAGGCGGCGCGCCAGCGATTCCAGCCGGTTGGCATGGGTCAGCAGCGCACGCGTTTCGGCCAGGAAGGTACGGCCGTCGCGGGTCAGGCGGATGCGCTGCTGCGATCGTTCGAACAGCGTCAGCTCGAGCTTTTCTTCAAGCTGCGCGATCTGTCGGCTAAGTGGCGATTGGGAGATATGCAGCCGTTCGGCGGCACGCCCGACGTGCTCGTCCTCGGCGACGGCCACGAAATAGTGAAGCTGGCGGATATCCAACATGTCAGACCTAGTGAGACTCAAGTGTTTCGAATTCTGTCTTAGACAGACTTAACTCGCAATCCTAGACTGCCTTCACCCCAACTTACTTTGTATCTGGAGCAGTCATGAGTCTCAAGGACAAACTCGCCGGCCACGTGCTCGGCTTTGGCACCGCCCCCCTGGGCAACATGTTCCGCGACATCCCCGAAGCCGAGGCGCAAGCCACCGTGGACGCCGCGTGGGATCAGGGCGTGCGCTACTTCGATACGGCACCGTTCTATGGCGCCGGGCTTTCGGAAATCCGCCTTGGTCAGGCGCTGGCCCGCCGCCCGCGTGACGAATACGTGCTCAGCACCAAGGTCGGCCGGCTGATCTCGGATGAAGTGGAAGACGCCGCCGCCCGGGCGCTGGGCGAAAAAAGCGGTCTGTTCGTGGCGGGCCGCCCGAACAAGCTGGTGGTCGACTACACGGCCGACGGCACGCTGCGCTCGATCGAGGACAGCCTCAAGCGCTTGGAGACCGACCGCATCGACTTTGTCTGGATCCACGACATCGCGCAGGACTTCTACGGCGACGAATGGCTGTCGTACTTCGAGACAGCCCGCAAGGGTGCCTTCCGCGCACTGACGCGTCTGCGCGAAGAGGGCGTGATCAAGGCCTGGGGCCTGGGTGTGAATCGTGTCGAGCCCATCGAACTGACGCTGGAACTGTCCGAAGCCCAACCGGACGGATTCCTGCTGGCAGGCCGCTATTCGCTGCTGGACCACGAGCGCGCGCTGCAGCGGCTGATGCCGAAGGCCGCCGAACGCCAGACGCATATCGTGGCGGGTGGCCCTTACAGCTCGGGCATCCTGGCCGGCGGCACGCATTTCGAATACCAGAAGGCACCGGCCGAGATCATCAGCAAGGTAGAACGCATCAAGACCGTGGCGCAGCGCCATGGCGTGAGCGTCAAGGCTGCCGCACTCCAGTTCGTGCTGGCCAATCCGGCGGTGGCCGCCGTGATTCCGGGCGCCAGCCGACCGGAACGCATCGCCGAGGACACGGCCGGGCTGAAGCAGGACATTCCCGCCGAATTCTGGCGTGACCTGCGCGCACAGCACCTGGTGGCCGAGAACGCGCCGCTGCCCATCGATACATCGGACCGCGACTGATCAGAGCAATCCTCGAAGGAGTTCACCATGGCACAAGCATCCGCAAACATCACGCTACCGGTTTCACCGGACCGCGTCTGGCAACTGATTGGCGGTTTTGATTCGCTGCCCGACTGGCTGCCGTACATCCCTAAAAGCGAGCTGAGCGAGGGCGGCCGCGTACGTCGCCTGCTCAATCCCGATGGCGATGCCATCGTCGAACGGCTCGAAGCCTTCGACAACGCGGGGCGCAGCTACACGTACTCGATTCTGGAAGCGCCGTTCCCGGTGACTGGCTACCGGTCCACGCTGCGCGTGGTTGGCGTGGCGGGCGCCGATGGCAACCTGGCATCGCGCGTGGAGTGGTCGGGGCAATTTACGCCAGCCGGCGTGAGCGACGAAGACGCGTCGCAGTTGTTCGCTGGCATTTATCGCGACGGGCTCCAGGCCCTGCAGGCGACGCTGACCGGCGCCGCCGCACAATGAAAAAAGCCCCGCGCGATGTGAAGTCGCGCGGGGCTTTTCGGACTGCAGGCAGACCGCTTACGGCCGGTCGACGGAGATCGAATAGAACGGGTTGTTCGATTGGACGTTGATCGAAATGGTCAGGCCCGTGTTGGACAGGTTCATGCCGATGGACTCGGCCGCACCGGGCAGGCCGTTGACGGGCAGCACTTCCGGACGGTAACGCAGGCCAACGGACGGCCGGTTGTCTTGCCACGTGTCGATACGGCCATCGCTGCGCTGGCGCGTGTAGGTGCTGGTAGCCGGGTCGACGGCAATCACGGTGTTCGAGAACGTCGTGATGTCGGTGCCACCGGCGGGGTTCAGCGCTGCGTCCCAGTAGGCGTTGGTAAAGCCCACTGCCGGCAGTGCGCGTGCGACCGGATGGCGTGCGACCATGAATCCGTCCGCATGCACGATCACGATGGCCAGTTGCCCATCCACGCCTTTGAAGCCGAATGCGCGAGCGGTGCCGGTGGTGTCGGTAAGATCAAAGCCACCGCTGGCGTTGGCCGAGAACGTCGGCAGGTCGCTGGCCGGCCAGGGCTGGCCGCAGCCGCTCAAGCCGCAATCGGCAGCCTTGGTGAACTTGCCCGCGGCATCCACCGTGAACTGGATCAGGCCCGAGCCGTAGTTGCCCGGGTTGGTCTCGCGTTCAAAGCTCATCGCCACCCAGTCGCCCGCCAGTTCGGACATCGGAATGGTCTGCTCCGGAATCAGCAGGCTCGCTGCGCCGGCGCGACGCTCCAGTCCGATGCCGGACTTCGATACCAGCAGTCGGGCATCGTTGTTGCCGAAGCGGCAGGCTTCAGTGGCATTCGTGTCGAAGTGCTCCGATGCGCTTGTGGCGTCGTTGGTGCGATTGAGTGCCACGGCATCCACGGTGAAGCGCTGGATCGTGTTGGTGGTCAGGTCCACCTTCTGGTACTTGCCGCTGCGGTACGACGCGCAGGTGGCCGAGGCCGGATTCAGCAGCGTCTTGATGCCGTCCGTCGAACCCTTGTTGGTGGCCACCGCATCGGACAGGTCAGCGATCGACGTCTTGGACGAAGCGAGCGCGTCGCCCAGGGTATCGAGTCGCTGGTCGAGCGCGTTGCCCGGCGTGCTGCCATGTGCGGCGACGAGCGTGTCCTTGAGCGGGTCCACGCCGGTCAGATCGACCGTGCCGGTCAGGATCAGCTTGACCGCTTGAATCGCGCCATTGAGACCGTCGGCATTCAGCTTCGATTGCGCGGTGGCATCGAAGCTGTCGAAGAAGTCCTTGGTGTTGCCGCCGGCCAGCGATGCCGTGACCAGTTCGGTCAGCGGCGTGATGTTGGCCACTGCGGTCGTGCCGGTACCGGCCTCGATCACCGAGTGGAGCGTCACGTTGTCAGCCGTAGTGACGCTCAGCACACATGGACGCTTGGCGTCCGGGATGTTGATGACGAACGTGCCATCGGCGGCCGTGGTGGCCGTACCACTACCGGATGCGCATTTGGCCTGCACGGTGGCATTCGCCAAGGCCGCGCCGACTGCCGCCGTACCGGATAGCTTGGTGGTCGTCGTGCTGGGCGAAGGTGAAGCTGACGAACCCGACGACGACGTCGAATCGGAACCGCCACCGCATGCGCTCAGCGCTGCGGCGGCGATTGCCACGAGAAAAAATCTTGTTTTCATGAACCGGATCCCCCTGTCGTTATTCAGAAAGCGAGAGACGTGCATGGGCCGTCTTCGCGGTGCGATTCTCTGAAATGGAAAATTCACGCGCATCATTCATTTGGATGAAAACGCGTCAATCCCCCGATTCGCGGGGAATGACTCGACACGACGTTGTGCGAAGCTGAATGCAGCCCGCTAGAGGCTTGTCGGCGCAATTGCCGACCAAAAGGAAAAAAATCCTTGGGGGAGGAAGGCTTGCAACGGGACCATTTGATTGGCGACCTTTATGAGGCCGCATTCCGGCACGACGGGTTTCTCGACGTGTTTCAAACAGTTGTCGAAGCGTTGGGTGCCACCGGATTCCATATGTTCAGTTGGGATTCGGAGCGCAATGTCCCACATCTGGCGGCCCACACGTCGGACCCACACTGGGATTTCGTCGTGGCGCTATACGACCAGTACTACGGCGCACTGGATCCGCGGCGCGAAGTGGTTGCCAAGGCACCCGTCGGCCAATTTCAGTTCTGTCAGGACTACGTTAGTGACGCTGACGTCGCACGTAGCGAGTTCTACCAGGACTTTCACATTCCAACCGGTTTCCGCTACCTGACCGGTGCGCGCCTTGCACGCCCGGGTTCGGACGACATCCTGCTTGGATTAGTGCGATCCAATGATCGCCCGGCTTATTCGGACGACGAGCGGCAGGGTATTGATGACATGGCGTCCCATTTGCAGCGCGCGGTCAATCTCTGGCTTGACGCACGCGTGCTGCATCGTGATGCGGCGGTAGGTGCGGAAATGATGGCGCAATTGGGCGTGGCCCTGTTTGCACTCGACAGCAGTTCGAAAGTTGTATTTGCCAATCCGTCGGCGGAAACCATGCTGCGTGCAAACAACTGCCTGAAACTCGCGCATGGACGACTTTCTGCCAGCGTGGCAGCAGAAAACGCGAAGCTTCACGCGGCAATCGCCCGCGCCGCGAAATCGCGGCACGGCGAGAGCCTGACATTGCGATCCGCGGCGGGCCTGGAGCCGGAAGTCTTTCTTGGCATCAGCCGGCTTCCGGGCCGCGATACCGGTATGGCGTTCGGTCACGCGGAGATTCTGGTCACGGCAAGACGCAGGAGTGCGGCGCCGATGGTTCGCGCGTCGCAATTGCAGCAGGCATTCGGATTGACGGCTGCGGAGGCCGCCGTCGGCGAGGCGCTGATCGGTGGCAAGACCCCAGACGAATATGCCATTGCGGCCAGCGTTTCCGTCGCAACGGTCCGGACGCAACTGCGGGCGATCTACGAGAAGACCTGCACGCGCTCGCAGGCCGAAGCCGTCGGCACAATGCTGTATCTTCTGCCACAGACCGAAGCAGGGTAGTGATCAAAAAATGACCGGAGGTGGCAAATATGGATATGGAACTGAGCGGCAAGCGTGTATTGATTACGGGCGGCAGCCGTGGCATCGGCCTGGCGTGTGCCCAAGCCTTTCTGCGCGAGGGTGCCAAGGTAGCGATAGTGGGCCGCAGCGAGGCAAACCTGACCGCCGCGCTGACGACACTGGCTGGTAAGTTTCCCGACGCCGCACCGGTCACTGCCGCAGCCGACCTGACGGACGCGAACAGCGCCGCGCGCGCTGTGGATGCGGCCTGGTCCGCGCTCGGCGGCATCGACATCCTGGTCACGTCGGCCGGCGCCGCGCGGCGCACCCCGCCCGCGGACCTCACGCCGCAAGCGTGGCGCGACGCCATGGATGCGAAGTATTTCAGCTACATCAACGTCATCGATCCCGTCATCAAACGGATGGGGCGGGGTGGAGGTGGCGCCATCGTCAATATCGTCGGCATGGGCGGCAAGGTCCCCAGCCCGACCCATTTGCCGGGCGGCGCGGCCAATGCCGCCCTGATGTTGGCCTCGGCGGGCCTGGCCAATGCGTACGGACGGTTGGGGGTACGGGTCAACGCGCTCAACCCTTCGGCCACGAGTACGGACCGGCTGAATCAAGGACTGGAGGCCGAAGCGAAACTTGCTGGCACGACGGTGGAAGAAGCCCTGCGCAAGGCCAATGACCGGACCGGGCTTGGACGGCTAGCAAAGCCCGAGGAAATCGCGGATGCCGTGCTGTTTCTGGCGTCGGCGCGTGCCAGCTATATTTCTGGCGCGATTCTCTCGATCGACGGGGCTACGACACCGTTCGTGGTCTGATGGGGCTTGGGGGTGGAGGACGTCCTTCACCTCCCGCTCCGCACAACAACCTACTCGCCGACACGCGTATAGAGTTTGTTGACGATATACCACTCGGAGTCAATCTTAAGCATCGACAGGAAGTTGAAGTAGTTGTTGCCGGTCACCTTGACTTGAACCTTGGCAGAGGCAATCTTGCCGATTACGTCAATGGAGTGAACCGACATGCCGTATGGCTCGTTGCTCGAAGCCGGACTTTGACGCTTTGCAACGCCATCGAGATAGGCGTCAAGTGTCTTCTGCACCGTTTCGCCACGGACTTCGGCAAACAAGAGTGCTTCAGGGTGGAATGCGGAACGCAATGCGCTGACATCACCATCGTAAATCGCGTCAAGGTAGGTCTGTAGAAGTTCCAGGACCTGCTGATGCTCATTGTCCACGGAAGGCCTGCGGTTTCTGTTGAACATGATGCGATGACTCCTGACGTTAGGCGACGGACCGCGGCGAGCCTGGTCCGTGGCTATTGAGGTTGCGGTGCCTGCGTCAGCGACACCGACTGATACCTGTCATTGTGGTCAACGGCCTTCGCAAGATCATCGGGGTCGGCCGAAAATCAGTTGTTCCGTGGCGTTGAGAGTGCTTCCGCGAAGCAGTGCTTGAGGAGATCTACGGCCGAAGGACGCGGGTACTTGTATCGCACTGTATCTGGCGAAGTCGTGGATACATATGCGGACCAATTCAGGGGGTGTGCGCTATTGGGGCGATACATCGGCGCGTTCTACTGCGCTGCATGTCGTCAGTACGAGCCATCGGAATTTTCGGCCGTCCTGACGCGTTCCATACCGACAAGCAGACCGGAGGCAGCACTTCATGACAATCATCGCGGACAAGATCGACCGGAATATCGTGGATTCGCTTCGGGTGCAGACCTACACCCACGGCGTCATCGGCCCAAGCCAACCGATGCTGGGGCCGCTAGCCGATGGCGGCACGCTTTTGGCGGGAACGCCGCCCGGCTGCTGGGGGCCGATGATCACCCCGGCTTTCGAGGGCGGCCACGAAGTAACGCAGCCCGTGTCGATTGCAGGCGCCGAAGTTGGCGATGCGGTGGCGTTGAAAATCCGGAGAATGCGTGTCAGCTCGATCGCCACCTCATCGGGTGTGATGGAGTTTGTTGAAGGCCGTTATCACGGCGATCCGTTCGTGGCAAAGCTCTGCGCGCAATGTGGTGTCGAGCACCCGGCTAGCCATGTCGAGGGGATCGGCGACCATGCTATCCGCTGCGACAACTGCGGCGCGGAGGTCAGCGCATTTCGGTTCAGCCATGGATATGTCGTGGTGTTCGACCACGAGAATCAACTCAGTCTCACAGTAAAGCAGGAGATTGCAGATCGGCTGGCTGGCAAGGCTTCGGAGATGTCCGCGTTGCCTGAACTGGCAGCGCAACATTCGATCCTGTCGCTGGCACGCGCCGACATGGCGGGTGTGGCTTCACGCATGCGGCCGTTCCTCGGCAATATTGGTACAACGCCGGCCCGCGATCTTCCAGACTCGCACAACTGCGCCGACTTCGGGCAGCACCTGATTGGCGCGCCGCACCGTTTCTCGATGACACGCGAGGAGCTGCATGCCGCCAAGACCGACGGCCATATGGATACCAACACCGTGCGCGAAGGCGCGATCCTGATTTGCCCGGTCAAGGTTCCAGGCGCAGGGGTCTATCTTGGCGACATGCACGCGCAACAGGGAAATGGCGAGATCGCCGGACATGCCACCGACGTGTCGGGGGAGACTGAACTGCAGGTCGAGGTCATCAAGCACCTGACGATTGACGGGCCCATCCTGTTCCAGAATCTCGACGATCTGCCGCCGCTGGCGCGCCCGATGTCGAAAGAAGAGCGGCAGAAGGTGGGCGAGCTCGGCGCACGCTGGGGGCAGGTTCAGATCGAGGAGTCGGCGCCGATCACGTTCATCGGTAGCGGCGTCGATCTGAACGCCGCAACGAAGAATGGCCTGCAGCGCGCGGCCGATGTCACTGGCCTGCCTTACGACGAAGTGCTCAATCGCGCCACGATCGCCGGATCGATCGACATCAGCAGACTCCCTGGCACGGTGCGCGTGACCTTCATGTGCCCGCTTCCGGTGCTGGACCGCATCGGTATCGGCCATCTCGCGCGGCAAAAGTATCAGCTTGACTGAAGCAGACGGCCCGCGCCCCAACTGATCGGTGATAATCGGGGCCAATCATGCATCCAAGGCGTCTGCCATCCCATGCAAACCGATTATTCACTGGCTTCCCCGAAATCTTCGACGGTGATGGACCGACGCGCGTTTCTGGCATTGGGTGTTGCAGCGGGAATTACCGCCTGCACCTCCGGACGTATTGGAAGCGAGACACCCTGGCGCCCCTCCGCCGGCGCGGTGACCATCGACATGCACAGCCACGCGGGTCGGCTGGCGATGTCGCGAGACCCGGCTTCGGGCGGCAATCGTCCGTTCCTGCCAGTCGGCGCGCAGATGCGAGCGGGCGGTATGAACGTCGTCTGCCTTGCCGTGGTCATGGACACCCCCGTCACGCGTGTCTCGTCCGATCGCAAGCGCTTCGAAGCATGGCGCCAGCCCGAACCAGGGGAGTTGTACCGGATGTCGCAGCAGGCGTTTCAACGTGCAAAGGCGCTGGTCCAGCACGAGGGGATCGCCGTCATCACGCAGGGTAGCGCGCTACGATCCGTGGATGCGTCCGCGCCACGGGCCATCATTGCGTCGGAGGGTGCGGACTTCCTCGAAGGCCGGCTGGATCGTGTCGATGAAGCCTTCCATCAGCACCAGCTGCGTCAATTGCAACTGACCCACTACCGCGTGAATGAAGTAGGCGATATTCAGACTGAAGCGCCTGTTCACAGCGGCCTGACCGATTTCGGTGCCGACGTGATCCGCCGTTGCAACAAGCTAGGCATCGTGATCGACGTCGCGCATGGCACCTATGAACTGGTCAAGCGCGCCGCAGCGGTCACGACCAAGCCATTGGTGCTGTCACACACGGCTCTGGCCACGCGTCCGGGCACGCGCAGCCGCCTCATCACGCCGGATCATGCGCGCGTTATTGCGGCGACGGGCGGTGTGATCGGCATCTGGCCGAATGCCGGCACTTTCCGCGATTTGCAGGATATGGCCAATGGCTTCAAACGCATGGCCGATGTCGTCGGTGTGGATCACGTCGGGCTAGGCACCGATATGCTTGGCTTTATTTCCCCACCCGTGTTCCAAAGCTACGAGCAACTGCCGGCGCTCGGCAATGCCTTGCTCAAGGCAGGATTCTCGCAGGCCGAGACCGACTTGATGCTCGGCGGCAACTATCGGCGCGTGTTCGAGGCTTCGGTTGAAGGCTAGTGCCCCAGAACGAGACCGTAACTGGACATGATCGCCGCCAACTTCTGGCGATCTGGCGGCCCGCCTGCATTCACCACTTCCTGCACATCCAGAAAGTACTGCGCACCCAGGTCAGGCGTCAGTATGACAAGGGCTTTGGCGGTGGTTTGGTGCGGGTTGCTGAACGCATGGATGGAACCCTTGGGGGTATGCATCCACTCGCCCGGCGCCAGATCCCTGGCAACGCCGTCAACGGAATAGCGGATGAGCCCTTCCAGGGCGTATATGCATTCTTCGTTGTGGGTGTGACTATGCGGCGGAGGCACATTGGCTCCCGGCGCAATCGTCAACTCGAAGACGCCCATG
Source organism: Cupriavidus pauculus (assembly GCF_022179805.1). Taxonomy (GTDB): domain Bacteria; phylum Pseudomonadota; class Gammaproteobacteria; order Burkholderiales; family Burkholderiaceae; genus Cupriavidus; species Cupriavidus pauculus_E. The sequence continues at coordinate 37,113 of NZ_BPUO01000022.1, forward strand.
GTCTTCGTGGCGGCCCCGTCAATGAGATAGCGCACTGTCAGGCCACCGATTGCGATGGGCTCGAGAGCGGATGCGTTTGCAGTCATCGCGAAAACTCCAAACAGAAAGAGCCGCCAACCGCCGCGCCGTCGTCCAGCCGGTTCAGTGGCTGTTGGGGTCGCGAGCGTCCAGCGCGCTGTCCATCTTGGTAGTCAATGCAGGCAAAGTCAAACAGCGAGCGTGGGCAAGGGCGCTTGTCATTGCCGCCGCAGCACGACATGCGTCGCCTTTTCTGAGGCCACGGAAGTCACGCATGCGTATCCCAGCGCCGGCAGGTCGAGTCCGTGGAACAGGGACTCGCCACGGCCAAGCAGCACCGGCGAGATCGCGACGTGCAATTCATCGATCAGGCCCGCCGATAGAAACTGCCGGATGGTGTCGGCGCCGCCGCCGATGCGAACGTCCTTGCCGCCAGCAGCGGCGCGCGCCAGATCCAGCGCCTGGCGGATGCCGCCGGTGACGAAATGGAACGTCGTGCCGCCTTCCATTTTCAGAGCGGGGCGCGCGTGATGCGTCAGGACGAAGGTCGGCACGTGGTACGGCGGGTTGTCGCCCCACCAGCCTTTCCAGTTTTCGTCCGGCCATGCGCCACGAATCGGCCCGAACATGTTCCTGCCCAGAATCCAGGCGCCCACGTTATCAAAGCCACGCGCCGCGAAATCGTCGTCGATCCCGGTCGTCCCGCCGTCTTTGCCGAACAACGTCCGCTGGAACGTGCGTGTCGGCAGCAGCCACTGATGCAGGTTGGTGCCACCAATGCCGAGCGGGTTGTCGATGTCCTGATCCGGGCCAGCGCCGAATCCGTCGAGCGAGATGGTGAAGCATTCAACGCGAACACGTGTCATGGTTTGTCTCCGTTTGCATACGTCCAACCGCTGGCCAGCGCAAAGCAGGGCGGGTAACGGCCCTATTGCGCGAGGAAATCGACAATCGCGCTCACCGTGACCTGCGGCTTTTCTTCCATCAACCAGTGACCGGCACCGGGAACCACCAGTTCCTGGACGTTGACCGCCGCGTTTCGCATGACGATCGCCTCGTTCTGGCCAAACGACTTCTCGCCGCCAATTGCCAGCACGGGCATCGTCAGCTTGGTGGCCAGCGATTTCTGATTGTCTTCGGCGTCCTGGCGAATAGCCAGGAATTGCGCGAATGCGGAATGCATGGCGCCAGGGCGCGCATAAATGCGGGCATAGTGAGCGCGCGTGGCCTCGTCGATTTTGGACGGATCGCCCGCGAATTCATTCCAGAATCGATCCAGGTAGATTCGCTCCCGGCCTTTGACCAGCCGCTCGGCATCGGGCCCGCCAAAATCGAAATGCCAGAGCGCGGGCATACGAACGATCTGCTCCCACGGCGGCACGCCAGGCACCGGGGCGTCCATGACCACGAGCTTCCGGGTCTTGTCCGGATAACGCGTCGCATAGGCAAATGCGACCATCGTGCCGATATCGTGACCCACCACGTCAGCCTGGTCGATATGCAGTTGCGTCAGCACCGACCGGATATCGCCGGCCTGCGTACGTTTGTCGTAGCCGCCAGCCGGATGCGACGACAAGCCCATGCCACGCAGATCGGGCACGACCACCGTATGGTTCCGCGCCAACTCGGCCGCCAGCGGCGCCCACATATCGCCCGTGTCACCAAAACCGTGCAGCAAGACCACGGCTGGCCCGCTTCCGCCAACCCGCACATGCAGTGTGGCACCCTCGGTCTTTATGTCCTGATTCCGAAAACTGGACGGGTACGGCTTTACCTGGGCCTGCAATGACTGGCAAATAGCGAACAAGGCAAGGGCGGCGAACAGTCGGCGCATGTGTTTTTTCTCATTCTTGTTGGGAAGGTTGCCGGTAAGGGCGCCGAGGCCAGACGCAGGTGCTACGCGTGGCGACATGCAAGAGTAGTGCACGCCGCGTGGGTGGGGGTTGATTGGTCAAATGAATGGCGTTAACACAACAGTTGCTTTTTTGTGCCTAATACACATCATGAAGCCATGAGCCTCTCTGGCGCCTTCTCCGCGTGCTGTGTTGGTACGAACGGACGAAAAAGGCCATCCCTGTGACAACGGGACGGCCTTCAATACTTCTGCACGCATCGGCCCAACCCATCGCGCAAGCGAAGTTGGCGACCCGCTCGACGCAAGGGACCGCTATGGACTGTGGTTCAACCGGAAAGTGACACTGGGGCGCGACGAACCGAGCCGTCTGACGCGCTGACCACCTTTTCTGAACTCGAGAAGTACTTCCCCATGTTGGCGCCAGGGCGCCGGTAGGCGGGAAAGAATCCGTCCAGGTTCTTTAGCGTGGCGTCGTCGCCGCCGGACAGCGCCACGTAGCGGTTGGCGTCAAGTACCAGGCGCTGGGTCCGGTAAATATGCGTGTCTGGCGAAAAGCCGCGCTTGAACTCGAACAGCGAATCGTTGGCCGATCCCAGCCCGCCGCCCAGGTGCAGATAGTGCATGCCATTGGCCTGGCCCCATTCGCGCGCCGTGTGGATCAAGGTTTTGGTCGGTTGGTGGCGGCGATATTCCCAGTCCCAGGCCGACAGGTGGTATTGCATGATTCCGCTGTCGCGTGCCACGGTGAACAGTGCCGCGCCAATCGTGCAATCCCCTTCCTCGGCCACGAACAGCAGCAGGTCGTCTCCGAGCCCGCGTGCCAGCGCGCGGTAGTACAGCGCGTCAAAGAAGTAATAGGGCGACGCCTGCAGGCGCGTCATCGTCGCGTTGTACAGCTCGATAAAGCGCGGCAGCCCGGCGAACTCCCGATCCAGCCGAACGGTCACGCCGGCGCGCCGCGCGCGATTGATGCCCTGCTTGTGGCGCGCCTGTGTCTCCTGCCACTGCCGCTCCGCACTCTTGGTCAGGTCCATCCACACCGTCTCGCCCTGCTCGACTACCAGCCCCAGGCCGCTGTCCCAGCCGGCATTGAGCAGCGGGTGCATACGGATAAACCATGACACGCACCCCCGCTCGCGCAATAGCGCGATCGCCGCACCCAGCGCCTCGTCGGCAAAGCCGGAAGGCGCGTCGTGGCTCAGCACCGGGCCACCGTAGCCATAGGCCGAAGTGGCATCCCAGCTATCCCGTCCGATGGGGCGGCGCAGCATTGGCACCAGCAATTCGTGGGCGCCGTCGGTCACCCGTACCGCGGCAGCGCTACCGTGATCGCTGCGTTCCGCGGCGATGTACCAGCCTGGCGTGTGGTGGCAGTCATGGCGACAGCGTGAAAGTGTGTCGCGCCACTCCGGGCATGCCGGTTCCAGCAAGCTCGTTTGCATAGATACCTCCGTATCCCTGGACGCGCTGCTAGTTCTGGTGAAGCAGGCGTCATTGGTCGGACAGTGTCAGTTGCAAATAGGCGCGAAATCTGCCGGTGCTCCGGGAGACTGTGGACGACGTACCTACGCCGGAACCGCGCCGTAAATGACCGACACTGCTAGCGGAAGGGATCGTCAGGTGCGGGGTGGGCGATGGGGGATGGGCAGGTCGGGCCCGGGTAGCCAGGTACTGGCAACTTGAGGTGCCTGTGCCTTCCGGGTGCCGGCGGCAGGCAATGTGCGGAACTGCAGCAATAGCTGCTCGGCAGGATCCAGAGCAGGCGTGGATTGTGTTTCCGCGGCGTCATCTGGCACGAAGGAAGCGTGCGCCATACGGTCGGCGCAGCAAACAGCCAAATGCTCCACGCGCTCATTGCTTTGGACATCGACGATCATCTCTTCGCTGTTGAGCGCCGACGGCGACAGCGCTGCACTTGCCCAGCCTAATAGTCCGAGCAGAGCAAAGACAAGAGAGATAAGGCCAAGCCTGGTAGATCGCACGGGCAAGATGTCGGGAAGCAGTCCGTGAAGAGTACACCCCTTGCAAGCGACATCACTGTTACCTAGGTCACACATCGAAAGTGCGGCTGCCGGGGGCTGCCCAACTGCGCTCGCGCAGCCATCCGGACCCTTCGCTTGCCATTACGTTTCATCCCATGAAAAAAACGACTGATCTGTGTCCTTTTAAATCATCAACGTAATGGGAGAGGGGGGCTAGACTTCTTCACGTGCCACACCGCACGCGAAGCGCAGCAATTCACTTCACTTACCAGGTCTGACCGGCCTTCGTTCTCCACCCATGAAAACCATTCTTTTTCTCGGCGCCACGTTCCTCGCCGCATCTTTCTCCGTCTCCGCGATTGCTGGCCCTGACTTCTATGTCATCGAGAAGGCCCGCGAGGCAAAGCATGCCGAACAGCACGCGACCGAAGCCCAGATGCAAGCCTCTGCACGCACCTCTGACGTGACGTGCAAGTGACGACGGTGATTGGCCAAGGGCGTCGGTTCAACCAGCGCGTTGCGCGCCGCCCCAGCGTGACGCCTAGACTGGCTTGGCGCTTCCGGCGCAGTCATGGATGTGAGTGCGCCGAGACCGCGTTTTACATGGAGATCGCGCAGCCATCTCTCATGGTGTGTCGTCCAGCGCCTCCAGTCCACGTTTCAGTTGCTCAAGTTTCGTCTTGAACTCCGACGATTTACGCCACTGCTTCACGCGGTGCAGAAGCTCGTCGACGCTTGCCTGCTTCAGCGCGTCAATGTCTTCGGCCATTTCGAGAAAATCTTTCACCGCACGTCCGTCGGGATCATTCCTAAAATCCGCTTCATGCTTTCGCACATACGGCACGAGGACATCCATCATCCGTCCCAATTGCCGCCCGTAGCTGTATCGGCTGCCGATGCGCTGCTCGGCTTGCGGATCGCTCGATCCGGCGTAGTTGACGTTCAGAAATCCGACCTGGCCAACCGCCTCTCCCCAGGTGCGAATCCACTGAGTCACGTCGCCCGAAAGCGGCATGCGGTCTTCAGCCATCTGGCGCGTCATCCAGGCTAGCCACGCCGCCCAGAATTCAGCCCAGGCCTGCATTTCCCATGCCGGTTGTGCCCGGCGAGTCTCGTCTGCGGTCATGGCACCCCTCTTTTTCTTCGCTTATGTTGGCCAGCAGCATTGGCTAGGTCTAAGAGTAGTGCACCGCCGCACCAACCGGCTTGGCCTGCGCATACCACTCCGTAAACTTCGCCGCACCCCAAAGCGCCGCCACCGTCAAAGCCACGCCCGCTTTCGCATGGTTTTCCATCACGACGTCAGCCAGCGCCATGACACCAAAGGCTGCCGCCCAGCAGGCCGTGATCACATAGTTCTTGCGCAGGAATGCCGGGTGGCTGACCACTTCCGGCGCCACGCGCTCGGCCGCGTATTGCAGCGTGAAGGGCATGCGCGCACCCATTGAGGCCAGCACGATGGCCAGCAGACCGCCGTCCACCAGCAGGCGCACATGCGGCAACGACCAGTCGGGCTGGGCGCGCAGCGCGTACAGCGCGAGGCCGCCGAACAGGATGGCGGCGCCGATTTCCAGCAGCTTGAGGTGGCGGCCGGCCATGCCGTCGCGCACCAGCAGGGCGACGGCTGCGAGGGCGCCGGCAGTGAGTCCGAGCGCGTTGCCGGCAACGTGCGTCACGAGCGCGAAGGCGAGAAAGGGAAGAAAGCCCAGTAGCAGGTTCATGTTGTGTCTCCAGGAGTTCGGGGTTGCTATGGGTAGAAGCGTAGCGGCGCAGAATGAGCCGAAAATGAGCGCCCGCCGGGAACCGTGCGGTCAGTCGGTGGAAGGCGTAGACGGGGAGGACGGGGCGGCAACAGCAGGGCGCAGCGGAAACAGCCAGATCGCAGCTGCGCAGCCCACGGCGCCGCCGAGCATCGTTTCCCATGCACGGGCCGTGAGCAGCGCGATGGAGTGCTCACCGGCGGCGGCGAGCGTGATGACCAGTGCGAACGCAAAGGCACCGCAGGCGATGTCGTAGCGCTCGGGCAGGGCCATCGCATAGACCACCATGGCGATGGAGGCCGCGATCCAGATCAGCAGCGGATCATGGGCTGCCAGCGGCAGGAGCAGCAGCCCCAGCGGCACGCCCACGAGTGTGCCGGCGATACGGCGTCGCACGCGGTCGAGCGTGCCATCGGCAGTGCCGGCCACCACATAGACGCAAGCGGTCACCGCCCAGGCCGATTCGGTCAGGCCGAACGCGCAGTTGAGCAGCACCACGGCCAGCGAGCCGGTGGCCGCCTGCAGCCCCATCACGAACTCTGGCGACAACGCGTTGGTGCCACTGACAGTGACGGCCACGGGTTGCGGTGTCGCCGGCGGGCGTTCGGCCGGCCCGCTCAACAGGCGTGGCACGACGCACGCCACGGCGGCCACAAGAAAGGCGGCGCCCAGCGCGCCCAGGTCGGGCGGCCCCAGCCCTGCGCCATAAGCGAGCAATTGCCCGATAAAGACCTGCGAGCCCACGCCAGTGCCCAGCACGCCGAAGCGCCGGCAGTAGCCCGCCAGAAAGGCGCCGCTCACGAGTATCCATTCGGGGTCGGTGCTGCCCGCGGCGGCCAGCACCGGAGAAAGCAGGGCGAAGGATGCGGCACCCAGGTCCGCCGCAAGACAGAGCGCGGCCAGGTCGCGCGTCGACTCCAGGCGCGCATGCCGGGCCTCCGATACGCTGGCCCACAGCGCGAAGCCGGCGGCGAGCGTGGCAATCCGCTGGCCGCCGGTGATGCCGTGCGTGACGGCTGGCAGGGCGCCGAGTGCGGCGGCGATGCCGTAGGCCGTGATCAGCCGCAGACCCTTGATGCGACGATGCACGCCCGGATCGACCCGTTCCAGCCAGGCAGCGAAACGCGCCAGCCACCGACAGCCGCCGGTAACGGCGGCGCGGGTGACGCTGGCGAACGTAGTGACGTTTCGGTCCGTGCGCATGGTCCATCCTGGGCGGACATCGGCGCCCGGTTACTTCCAGCCGCCACCGGGCAGGCGGCCATGGTAAGGCGTGTCGCGGCAGTGTCCCCACGGGCCGCGCCAGTAGCCAACGGGGCAGCCGTTGGGACGGACCGTGACCACCGGCAACGTCATCACGGGTTCCACGGGGCGGTAGACGACGGCCGGGCCGGCGAAGTGGCAATGTCCCCAGGGGCCGCGCCATCCGCCGGGGCCGCAGCCTTCGGCAGCATAGGACGTCGAGGCCGATACCAACAAGACTCCGGCGACGGCCAGTACGGTTGCAAGGGTTCTCATGATGGCTCTCCCGGTGCGCGATTTCAGTAGGCGTGGCTGCTGGCGGTGGCGGCAGCGGCTTCCATTTCGGCCTGTGCCTGATGGAGCAGGGCGATGGCCCGGCCGGCGTGGCCGCCCAGCGCGTAGTGGTTGGCCCGCTGTGCGGCCTGCATGCGCTCGATGGCCTGTTCGGCGTGGACGCTGGCGGCTTCGATGTTCGGGTGCAGTTCGGAGTAGTAGCCGACATCGGCCACGGCACAGCCGGAAACCAGCGAAAGGGCCAGGGCGCTGGCGGCGATGAATCCAAGACGGTTCTTCATGATGTTCTCCTGTTGACTTCTACTACTTGAGACTTGACTGGCGCTTTGACTGGCTTAGTGGTGCCAGTAGCCAAAGCCGACATGCCAGGGGTGATACGGCTGGCCGTACCAGCCCGGACCGGTGATGTAGCCAACCGGCGTGGCCGGCACGTAGGCCGGTGCGGCGTAGGCGGGCACCGGCGGGTAGTAGACCGGCGGCGGATAGGCGACCACGGGTGCGGCAGGCACCGCCATGACCGGGGCGGAGAACCCGACACCAAAACCGACAAACGTGTGTGCCTGGGCCATTCCCACAAGGCCGCAGCTCAGTGCCACGGCGACTACGGCTTGCTTGGTGAAAGTCATGATCGGCTCCTTTTGTTCTGGGTATTCGGGTCAGCGTCATTGCGGGCTCGGATGTCTGGAGTGTGGTGCCCGAGAATGAGCCGAAAATGAGATGGGGCAATCGCCACTTTTTCCCGAGCCGCCGCCGGTACGGAGTTGCCGGGATTGGCAGAACGCCACCCGCCACGCACACTGCATCTCACGTCCCGGCAAAACGATGGCGCTCAAACCATGGCACCCGGGAAGACGGGAGAAGCAATGAGCCTGCTTATCAATCGGACTGCCGTCCGGTCGTTGCACGGTCGTCTGAGCATGTCGCTGGGCGCGCTGGCGTTGCTGGTGGGATTGCTCGGGGCGCTCGGCGCGTGGGTGGTGGTGCAGCAGATGGGGCGTCAGTTCAACCAGGATCTGCAGGCCGCCGCCGCGTCGATCCATCCCGCGCCCGCGCACATGCCGCTGCAGGCCGATGCCTCGCATCCCTTGCCGCACGTGGTGATCCAGACCTGGCGTCCCGGCGATACGACGCTGCCAGGACACACCAGCGATGCCACTGTGCTGCTGCCGCGCGCCCGTGAAGGCTTTTCCTCGGTGCAGGGCGCCAACGGCAATCTATGGGACGTGTTCGCGCTGCAGGCGGGCGATGCTTATGTCCAGATCGCCGAGCAACGCGCGGTGCGCAACGACAACGCCTGGCGCGTGGCGATGTGGACCGCCGTGCCAGTGCTGCTGTTGCTACCGGTGCTGATCTGGCTGATTCGGGCCAGCGTGCGGCTGTCGCTGCGTCCGCTCGGCGTGATGGGCGAGCGGGTGGCGCAGGCAGACCTGAATCACCTAGAGCCGGTGGACATTCGCACCGCGCCCGAGGAACTGCATCCGTTCCTGGCATCGATCAACCACATGATGGCGCGGCTATCCACGCTGATCCAGACCGAACGCACCTTCATCGCCGATGCTGCGCACGAACTGCGCTCGCCCATCACGGCGCTGCAGTTGCAGGTGGATAACCTGCGCCACGCGCCCGCCGATGCGCGCGGCGAGCGGCTGGACGCCCTGCAGCGCGGCATCCGGCGCACGGCGACGCTGGTGACGCAGTTGCTGGGCCTGGCGCGCGCCGAGATCGGCGCCAGCTCGCCGCCGGTGGCGGTGGCGCTGCCGCAACTGGTGACCGATGTGGTGGCGGATCTGCTGCCGCTGGCCATCGATCGCGGTGTCGACCTGGGTGTCGAGCAGCTCGACGACGCCATGGTGCCGGCGCAGGAAACCGATCTGCGCATGGTGGTCAAGAACCTGATCGAGAATGCCATCCGCTACGGTGGGCAGGGCTGCCGCATCGATGTCAGCGTGCGGCGCCACGACAACCACGTGGAAATCGAAGTCGCCGACAACGGTCCGGGCATTCCGGAGTCTGAACGCACCCGCGTGTTCGACCGCTTCTATCGCGGCGCGGCCACCGACGAGGAGGGCAGCGGCCTGGGGCTGGCGATCGTGCAGACCGTGGCGCAGAACCTGGGCGGCAAGGTCTGGCTCGCCGGCCGCGACGATGGCCACAGCGGCCTCGTGGCGCGCATTCACCTGCCCACGCAGAGACAGCCATGAGAATCCTGCTGATCGAAGACGACCCGCAGATCGGCCAGAGCCTGACCCGCGCGCTCAAGGATGCCCAATGCAGCGTCGACTGGGTACGCACCGGCGAACTGGCCAGGTCGGCCATCGCCGATGGCTCGTACACGGCCATGCTGCTGGATCTCGGCCTGCCCGATGCCGAGGGGCTCGACATCCTCAAATGGCTGCGCCAGCGCAAGGACGAGACGCCGCTGCTGATCATCACCGCGCGGGACGACGTGGATACCCATATCTCCGGCCTCGACCTCGGTGCCGACGACTACGTCATCAAGCCGTTCGAGGCGCGTGCGTTGCTGGCGCGCATCCGCGCCGTGGTTCGGCGCAAGGCGGGCTCGGCATCGGCCACGCTGACCCACGGGGCGGTCACGCTTGACCTGAACCTGCGGAAGCTCACGTATGGCGAGCATGGCGATGTGCTCAGTGCCCGCGAATATGCGCTGATGCTGGCGCTGCTGGAGCGGCCCGGTGCCATCCTCTCGCGCGCGCAGCTGGAAGAGCGGCTGTACGGCTGGGGCGAGGAGGTCGAAAGCAATGCCGTGGATGCGGTGATCTACGGCATCCGCAAGAAGTTCGGCAGCGCCATCGTGCGGAATGTGCGCGGGCTAGGGTGGACGGTGCCGGGGAGCATTTAGTTACCCGACGGGCCGGCGACGGCCCGGCCGTGCCCCGTGCTACTTCGCCTGATTGTTCATGATCGGAATGCCCGGGTTCCGCGCCGCAAATCCCCGCGTGAATTCGTCGATCGCCATCCTGCTTCCGAACGCAGCGCCTGCCCGGACTTTCCCGTCTGACGGATTGTCACCGTCACGTCGCATATTGCAGTGAAATGTGTATTTCGTTATCACAATGCACACTTTCAACTGTGAAGCGCCAATGAAAGAATGGCAGCGCCGTTGACGCCACTCGCGTCCTTGCCTGGCGCTACCGAGCGCTGATCCCACCTGACACGGCTGGCGTCGCCACAACCCGACGCCCAGCGTGCATCCCGCCTGTCTTGCCTGCCATACCGGCGGGCAGCCCGGTCATCGCCAGGGCGCGCTGCCGCGCGCGCGTACTACCAGAGCCAACTCAAACACCAGAAGCCGCCGCCTCCGGGCCGGCAGTTCGCATTCACCACAAGGGGAAACCACGAGCATGAAAAGAAGAGAGCTGGCCGTCGCGGCCATTGCCTGCCTGTTGGGAAGCAGCGCCTACGCGCAGTCATCTGTGACGCTTTACGGCGTGGCCGACGTCGGCATCGAGTTCGCCAATCACCAGAAGGGCGCGGGCAACAGCGTGGTGCGGATGCAGTCGGGCAACCTGTCCGGGTCGCGCTGGGGCATTCGCGGCACCGAGGACCTGGGTGGCGGCCTGCGCGCCATTTTCACGCTGGAAAGCGGCTTCAACGTCGACGACGGCAAGAGCGGGCAGAGTGGCCGGCTGTTCGGACGGCAGGCGTGGGTGGGCTTGAGCAGCGACTATGGCACGCTGACGCTGGGTCGCCATAACACGCCCATGTATGACATCGGCGTGCAATACGATCCGATGGGCATTTCCACGCGGTACTCGATTGGCGTGCAGGACGACGACTTCCAGTCGCGGGCCGACAACTCGATCAAGTACGTGGGCAAGTTCGGTCCGGTCACGGCCAAGCTGCTCTACAGCTTCGGCGCGGACGGCACGGCGGGCGTGAACGGCGAGGTGCCGGGCCATCCGAGCGTGGGCCGCGAATACGGCGCCAGCCTGGCCTACGAGGCGGGTCCGCTGGCCATTGCCGCGGTCTACGACGAGCAGAACGGCGACACGGTCGCCACTGAAGACTACAAGACCCGCAAGGCGGCGCTGGTCGGCACCTATGTGATCGGCCCGGTCAAGACTTACGTGGGCTACCGTTATGGCCGGATCATGACGCCCCCCACGAGCCAGACGACGAACCTCTACTGGGCGGGCGCGCAGTGGGATATCACGGCGGCCTGGTCGTTGACGGGCTCGGCCTACTACCAGGACTTCCGCGACACCGGCGCCGATCCGTGGCTGTTCGTCGTATCGGCGGACTATTCGTTCTCGAAGCGTACCGACGCGTATTTCAACGTGGCCTACACGCGCAACAAGGACGGCTCTAACCTTGGAACGGGCGGCTTCGGGACGACTGTCCCGGGCAAGAACCAGACTGGTGTGCTGCTCGGTATCCGGCATAAGTTCTGACCGGCGCCCGGTTCCGGCCGGGTCAACAAGCCTGATAGCCTGATAGAAAGGGCGCCCACCATCGTGGGCGCCCTTTTTTTTGCATCGGAAGGGGCTGCCGCCGGCGCGCCGGAAAGAAAAACGCCGGTGCCGCGCAAGGCGGCACCGGCGTGGCTGGTACGGGGCGGGACGGCGTCAGGCTGCCGCGGCCGTCCGTGCCGACAGCGGCGTCTGCTGGCCGGGCGCCACGTACGCGGCTTCCAGCAAAGCCTGCGTATAGGGGTGCTGCGGGCGATCGAGAATGTCCGCCACGCTGCCTTCCTCGACGATACGGCCCTGGTGCATCACCACGATGCGGTCGGCCACCTCCGAGACGGCGGCCAGGTTGTGGGACACGAAGAAGCACGCAAAGCCATGCTGGGTCTGCAACTGGCGGAAGAGCGTCAGCACCTGTTTCTGGATCGTCATGTCGAGCGCTGAAACGGGCTCGTCAGCCACCACCAGGGCGGGCCTGCGGATCAGGGCGCGAGCGATGGCCACACGCTGGCGCTGGCCGCCCGACAGTGCGTGCGGAAAGCGGTCGCCCAGTCCGTCGAGTCCCACTTCGGCCAGCATCTGCGCCACGCGGGCGCGGCGCTCGGCGGGTGTCAGCCGTTCGCCGTGGTTCAGCGGCTCGGCAACGATCTCGGCGATGCGCTGGCGCGGGTCCAGCGAGGAGTAGGGGTCCTGGAACACCATCTGGCAGGCCAGCCGGAATTCGCGCTGCGCGGCCTTGCTCCCGGTGCCCAGGGCCTGTCCGCGAAACCGCAGCTCGCCACCGGCCAGCGGCAGCAGGCCGATCATCGCGCGGCCCAGCGTGGTCTTGCCGGAGCCGGAACCGCCCACCACCGCCACGACTTCGCCCGGACGGATGGCCAGCGATACCTGGTCGACAACGCGCTTGTCCGGCTGATGCGAGAACAGCCGGTGGCTGCCGGGATAAGTCACCGAGACATTGACCGCCTCGATCACCGGCGCGTGATCGGGCACGGGCTTGCGATCGTCGGCACGCCTGGGCAGCGCATCGATCAGGCTGCGCGTGTAAGCAGCGGCGGGCTTGCTGAGCACGCGCTCGGCAGGGCCGTGTTCCACCTGGTCGCCGCGCCGCAGTACCAGCACGCTGTCCGCATAGTGCGCCACGAGCTGCAGGTCGTGGGTGACCAGCAGTACGGCCGTGCCGCTCTTGCGCGTGAGGTCGGCCATGATCTCCATGACTTCGCGCTGGCTCAGCGCGTCGAGCGCGGTGGTCGGTTCGTCGGCGATCAGCAGCCGGGGCTTGAGCAGCATGACCGATGCCAGCATGATGCGCTGGCGCATGCCGCCCGAGAACGCGTGCGGATAGGCGGCCATGCAGCCTTCCGGATCGGCGATCTGCACGCGGCGCAGCATCTCGATGGCGCGCGCACGGGCGTCGACTGCGCCAATGCACTCGTGCAGCATCAGCCCTTCGCACAGTTGAGCGCCCACCGTGATGGCGGGATTCAGCGACACCATGGGTTCCTGGAAGACCATGCCCGCCACCTGTCCGCGCAGGTCGCGCATCGCGCGGTCGGAAAGCGTGCCGACATCGTGCCCGGCCAGCGTAATGGTGCCGGCGGTCTGCCTGACCTGGGACGGCAGCAGGCGCATGATCGCGCGGCCGGCCATCGTCTTGCCGCTGCCGGATTCGCCCACCAGCGCCAGCACCTCGCCGGGCGCCACGTCGAACGAGATGCCGTTCAGGATCGGATGACCGGCGGCGCCGCTCAGCGTGAGGTTGCGTACCGAGAGCAGGGGGTTCGAATCGGCCATCGCCTGGTGTTCCTGTCGGGTTTGAGCGTTCATTGTCGTTCCATCCGCGGGTCGAGCCAGTCGCGCAGCGCGTCGCCCAGCAGGTTGATGCCAAGCAGCGTCATGGCGATGCAAAGGCCCGGTGCAATGCCCAGCCACGCGGCCGATTCCATATACGGGCGTCCGGAGGACAGCATGTTGCCCCACGTGGGCGCCGGGGGCGGCACGCCAAGGCCAAGAAAGCTCAGCGCGCTTTCTGCCAGCACCACCCAGCCGAACATCGACGTGCCCAGCACCATCAGCGGGGCCGCGCAGTTGGGCAGGATATGCCGCAGCATGGTCACGATTTCGCTATTGCCGATCACGCGCGACGCTTCGACGAATTCCTTCTCGCGCAGCGACAGCACGGTGCCGCGCACCAGCCGCACCACGGTGGGCGTGTAGGCCAGGCCCAGCGCCAGCACGATGCCGTACTTGTTGGCACCGGTGATGACCATGATGCCGAGCGCCAGCAGAATGCCCGGGAACGCCAGCAGCGCATCGTTGACGACCATCATGATGCGGTCGGTACGGCCCCGGAAGTAGCCGGACACGAGCCCGAGCAGCGTGCCCAGCACCATCGCCACGATCACGGTCATCGCGGCCACGGCCAGGCTGGCGCCGGCACCAGCCAGCAGGCGCGACAGGATGTCGCGGCCGAATTCATCGGTGCCCAGCCAGTGCAGGCTGGACGGCGCATTGAGGCGCATGCGCAGGTTGAGCTTGAGCGGATTGAACGGCGTCCAGACCGCGGAGAGCAGCGCCATGACGGCGACGATGCCCACGAGCAGGCCGCCAATGACGGCATTGGTTCGGAATTTCATGACGTGGCGACGCGCGGGTCGAATAGCGGGTAGAAGAGGTCGATAACCAGGTTCACGAGCACGTAGATGCCTGCGGTGAACAGCAGGCAGCCCTGCACCACCGGGTAGTCCCGCGCGAAGATCGCGTCGACGAGCAGCCGGCCCAGGCCGGGCAGCGTGAAGACGGTCTCCAGTACGGCGATGCCGCCCAGCAAGTTGCCCAGCACTAGGCCGATCATGGTCCACGTGGGCGCAAACGCGTTGGGCAGCACATGGCGCAGCAGCACGCGCAACTCGGAGAGGCCCTTGGCGCGTGCGTGCGTGACGTATTCCAGCCGCAGGGTCTCGATGACACTGGCGCGCGCCATGCGGGTGAGCACGCCCATCTCGATCAGCGTCAGCGTGACGATGGGCAGCACCAGGAAGCTGGCCGCCGCACGCCAGTCTTCGCCGAAGGCCACGTAGCCCACCACTGGCACCCAGCCGAGCTTCAGGCCCACCACCAGCAGCAGCAACAGGCCGAGCCAGAAACTCGGGATCGACAGGAACAGCGTGGCGCCGGCCACGATCACCGTGTCGGACAGCGAATTCTGCTTCCACGCGGCAAACAGGCCAGCCGGCACGGCGATCAGCGCGGCCGCAGCCACGGCCACTAGCACGATGGTGGCGCTAACCTGGAAGCGTTCCACGAGCAGCGGCAACACGGCTTCGCCGCTGGTGATGGAATGCCCGAAGTCGCCACTGGCCATGTGGGACAGCCACAACCAGAACTGCACGAGGATCGGTTTGTCGAGCCCCAGTTGGGCGCGCAGGTCGGCGATCTGCGCGGCAGTGCCGGTGTCGCCAAGAATCAGCTGCGCCGGATCGCCGGGAATCAGGCGCATCAGCACGAAGACCAGCACCGCTACCAGCAGCAGCGTTGGTAGCGTCCACAGTGCGCGGCGCAACAGGTAGAGCGGAAAGGAAGATGACATGGAGTCGTTCCGGGAAAAAGGGGGCTCGGCGGGCTCAGCGCGCCGCGCTGGCCGTGGGCGGCGGGGACGCCGGAGCAAACGTGACATTCCACGCGCGTGGCTGGCCCAGCGGCCAGCCGCCAAAGTTGCGCACGTAGTTGCGCGCGGCGCTGGTGCGGGTTTCCGAATAGACGAAGATGACCGGCACGTCCTCGCGCAGACGCGCTTCCAGCGTGTCGAACACGGCCTGGCGGCGCACGGCATCGGTTTCCGTCATGCTGTCCGCCAGCAGGCGGATCGCCTCGGGGTTTTCCCAGACCTTGCGGGGCTGCTTGTCCTTGGGGCCGGTGATCATGTCGTAGGACAGGGACGGGTCGAGCCGTGCCGAGTAGCTGAACGACATCGCCTGGTAGTCGCCGCGGTTATAGCGGTCCAGCAGCGTGGCCCAGTCCAGCACTTCCACGTCGATACGCAGGCCGGCTTCGGCCGCCATGGCCTGGGTCAGCACCGCGATGTCGAACAGCGAGTTGTAGCGCTTGGTGGTCAGGATCTTGATGGGCTGGCCGCGATAGCCGGCCTGCGCCAGCAGCTTGCGCGCGCCCTCGACGTCGCGCTCCGGCATGGCCGCCTGCGGCTTGCCGTAGAACGGGCTGGGACGCGGGATAACCGACCGGCTGGCCCGCGAGCCGCCATTGGTGACGGCATCGACCATTTCCGGCACGTCGAGCGTCATCGCGATGGCGCGGCGGATGCGCGGGTCCTTGAGCACGGGGTCGCGCGTCTGCAGCAGCAGGCCGTTCAGGCTCATGGTGGGCGTGCTGTCGAGCAGCACGTCCTTGCGCGCGCGGTAGTCGGGCAGGTCGTTGTCTTCCACGTCGGGAATCACGTCGATGTTGCCCGACAGCAGCGCCGCCTTGGCCGACGACGGATCGGGGATCACCATGAACCGGATGCGGGCAATGGCCGGCGTCTTGTTGCCGGTGTTGCCGTCGCGTGCGCCTGGCAGCGGCTGGTAGTAGGGATTGCGCGCCATCTCGATGTACTGGCCGCGTTTCCAGTCGGTGATCCGGTAGGGGCCGGTGCCGACGGGCTCGCGCCACTTGCCGTCAGGCCCCAGGGAGCTGCGGTGGTAGATACCGGTGCCGCCGCAATCGGGCCGTGCCAGCGTCTTCAGGAACAGCGCCGACGGCTTGTCGAGCGTGAAGACCACGGTGGCCGCGTTCCTGGCTTCCACCGACACCACCTTCGCCTGGCCGCGTCCGTCGAACTCGGACAGACATCGCCAGTTGTTGGCGGGGGTCATGTAGCGGTTCCAGTTGACGACCACGTCGTCGGCGGTCACCGGCGCGCCGTTCTGGAAGCGCAGTCCGGGGCGCAGCGTAAACGTGTAGATCAGGCCATCCGGCGAGGTCGTCACCGACTGCGCCAGCAACGGGCCAACGGACGTGTCTTCGCGGAATGCCACCAGGCCTTCCACCACGTGCGCCATGACGGCATCGGTATTCACGTCGCGGTTGACGCCGGGGTCGGTCGACCGGATATCGGCATTGAGCCGCACGCGCAGCACGTCCTGCGCGGGCTGGGCCCACGCCGGCGCGGCGGCGAAGGTACCGCCCGCCGCCAGCAGCGCCAGGCCGGCGCGCAGGGTCCTCATCGTCCGCCGAGTCCGCATCGTCATTGTTGTCGTTGTTGTTGTGATTGTCTTCGTGGGGGGTTGTCTCTCCATGGCTCCTCCCGCGCTGCTATGCCGCCACGGCGTGCTGTCGGTCCGCGCCAGCGCCATGGGCTTGCTCGATCTCCATGTCCAGGCGGAAGGTCTGGAAGGTGGGGAACAGCGCAGGCAGCATCGACACCTCCATCGTTCCTGCCTCGGGCTCCATGACGATCATCGCGACCGTGGCGGACAGGTTGTTGCTGGAGTTCGGGCGCGGCGGCCGGCAGACCGACCACGGCGACTCGAAGTCATCGAACAGCGCGCGCTTGATGGTGTCGACGGTGATCTGGCCCACATGTGGCATCACCAGCTGGCGCACGCGT
The DNA here is from genome assembly GCF_022179805.1 of Cupriavidus pauculus. Lineage (GTDB taxonomy): Bacteria > Pseudomonadota > Gammaproteobacteria > Burkholderiales > Burkholderiaceae > Cupriavidus > Cupriavidus pauculus_E. Next base: position 54,296 of record NZ_BPUO01000022.1, read on the forward strand.
TCGTCACGATAGAGCGAATCCGGCATCTTCTGGATGCCCAGCTCGCGCAGCTTGCCCAGTGCCACCGGGCTTTGCCAATGGTTGGCGTGCACGATCACACCCTGCTGCGGCAGCACCTGGAACGTTTCGTCCGGCGCACATTCGAAGTCGATGCCGATGCCGCCGGCATGGGCCACCATGATGTTATTCGCGGCGGACTTGGCCGTCACGTAGACCGCCTGCATGGCAAAGGCCAGGCGGCGCTGCTCCAGCACCTTGCGGCGAATCAGCGCCAGCGGCACGCCAAGCTGCCGGTAGTCGCGCTCGCATTCCAGGTAGTTCGCCGTGATCGAGATGCCGGCGGCGTTCATGCCGGAGCGCGCCAGCGCGCCGGCCTCGGTGAACGTCAGGTAGTCGGGGCCGTCTTCACGGTGCACCTTGAGCACGACCGACGATTCGGCGCACTCGGCCTTCCAGTCCCAGTTCTGCGCGTGGATGACGCGGCCGCTGGCGGTGGCTTCCGGCAGCGCCATCACGCCCGTGCAGCCGTCCGGGTCAAGCGGCACCGGCTGTTGCTGGCGCATGCGCTCGGCCAGCTTGAGTACTTCAGTGCGGGCATTGAGCATGACGATCGCGGCATACTCGACCCCGGCGCCCTCGGCGATGCCACGCATCTCGTCGATATAGTTCGCATCGAACGCCGCTATCGTGGGTTCGAACGTGGCAACGATCTTTTCCAGTTCTTTCCAGCTAAGCTTGCTCTTTTCCAACTGCTGCGTGTAATGCGCGATGCCGCGCCGGATCCAGGGCGCGGCTTGCTCTCCGTACTGACGGCCGCGTTCGCGCGGCGCGCCGCTGACTTCGATGAGCGGGCATTCGGGGGCTTGGGTGGGATAGTTGGATTGGGCTTGGCTGGTCATGGATGTGTGCTTTGGGCGATAAGTCACGGGTGTGTCAGGTGGGTATATAATTCAAAGTGTATTTTGGACATACAAAAAAATCAATGAGTATTCCCAACGAGTCGATCGGGCGCGGACGGCTGGTGCTGCGTGAGCGGATTGCGGCGTGGATTCGCGATGAAGACCTGCAGGCTGGCGACCGGCTGAACGAACAGCAACTGGCCGAGACGCTGGGTGTGTCGCGCACGCCCATCCGTGCCGCGCTGGACGAACTGGAAGCCGAGGGTTTTGTGGAGCGGCGCCGGAACAAGGGCGTGGCGCTGGTGGCGCCGCCTCCGGTGGCGGCCCCGGAGCAGGGCGCTCCCGCCGGAGAGGACCAGTTGCTGACCCGCATCGCCCACGACCGGCAGCGTGGCGCGCTGGCAGACGAGGTGTCCGAGAAGGAACTGATGGATACCTACGGCGAGACGCGCGCCTCCGTGAAGCAGGCGCTGGTACGCCTGGCGGACCTTGGCATCGTGGAGCGCCGGCTGGGTTACCTGTGGAAGTTCCAGGACGCCGTCTGGTATCGCGAAGCGCGGCTGGAAAGCTACCGCTTCCGCCTGGTCATCGAGCCGGCGGCCATCCTGGAGCCGACCTTCGCATTGCCCGATGACTGGGCGGCGCGCATGCGCATCCAGCATTCGGCGTTCCTGACCCAGCCGTGGACCGAGGCGTCAGCCGTGGCGTTCTTCGAGACCAACGCGGCATTTCACGAGGGGCTGGCGCAGGCGTCCGGCAACCGTTTCTTCGTGGATGCGATCCGGCGCCTGAACCGCATGCGCCGTCTGTCTAACTACGACTGGAAGCATGGCCGCGAGCGCGTGGAGATCAGTTGCCACGAGCACCTGGGCATTCTGGTTGCGCTGGAATCGGGCAACCGCGAAGGGGCCGCAGCCCTGATGCGCCGGCATCTGGACGTGGCCAGCCGTCTGCGCGGAACAAGCACCGAAGGCGCGGCCGAGGCGGCCGGCAACGCCGGGGAATGACCCGCCGGCGCCCGTCGTCGGCTGCCGGCGGGCCTCAGGAAAGCTTGTAGCTGGTGAGGTGGATGCTGGTTTCCGTGGCGCCGATGCCGCGGATCAGCCGCACGCGCTCCAGCACCGACGCCAGCCCGTCCAGCGTGGCGGCGCGTACTTCGGCCAGCAAGTCCCAGCGGCCATTGGTGTCGTGCAGCGACACCACGCCCGGTTCTCCCAACAGCCGGGCAATCACTTCACGGGCCTGGTTGCCCTCCACGGCAATGCTCATCCACGCCGTAATCAGGTCCTGCCGCGTCTCCGGCCGCAACTGCACCGTATAGCCGACGATCACCCCCGACTTTTCCAGTCTCGCCATCCGGTTGGTGATTGTCGTGCGCGCCACGCCCAGCCGGTGCGCCAGTAGCGCCACACTGGCGCGTGCGTCGGCGCGAAGCTGGGCCAGCAATCTGTGGTCGAAGTCATCCATGCGTCGAAATGAAGGTCGTTGTGTCCAGTTTGATGCGATGATAGTATTTTGTTAGCACAATAACCACTTCATTTTGATCAGGCGGACGGTGAGAATGGCTCGCAACTTTTCGATTCTCATCACCGGAGCACGCAGATGACCCAATTTCTCTCCACTGAACACGTCGCCCGCATCGTCGCCACGCGCGGTATCGCGCATGTGCTGCGCGGCATGGCCGGCTATATCGAGGACGACTACCGCCGCTGGCAGGAATTCGACAAGTCCGCCCGCTCGGCCAGCCATTCGCCCCAGGGGGTGATCGAGCTGATGCCGACGGCCGACGCCGCGCTGTACAGCTTCAAGTACGTCAACGGACACCCCGCCAACACGCGTATCGGCCTGCCGACCGTCATGGCTTTCGGCGTATTGGCGGCGGTGGACACCGGCATGCCGCTGCTGCTCAGCGAACTGACGCTGACCACGGCGCTGCGCACCGCCGCAACGTCGGTGATGGCCGCGCGCCGGCTGGCCCGCGCCGACGCCCGGACCATGGCTTTGATCGGCAATGGCGCCCAGGCCGAATTCCAGGCGCTGGCCTTCCATCACCTGCTGGGCATCCGCTGCATCCAGGCCTATGACGTCGATCCGGCGGCCACGGAAAAGCTGCGCCGCAACCTGGCCGAAGTGCCGGGGCTGGAAGTGCGTGTGTGCACGTCGACCGAGCAAGCCGTGCGCGGCGCCGACATCGTCACCACGGTAACGGCCGACAAGGCGTACGCGACGATCCTGATGCCGTCGATGCTCGAACCGGGCATGCACCTCAATGCCGTGGGCGGAGACTGCCCGGGCAAGACCGAACTGCATCCCGACGTGCTGCGCAGCGGCCGCGTGTTCGTCGAATACGAGCCGCAAAGCCGCATCGAAGGCGACGTGCAGCAGATGCCCGCTGATTTTCCGGTGACCGAATTCTGGCGCGTGCTGGCTGGCGAGGTGCCGGGCCGTATCGACGCCGGAGAGATCACCGTGTTCGATTCGGTCGGCTTTGCGCTGGAGGATTTCTCCGCGCTGCGCTACCTGCGCGACCAGGCTGCCGTCCTGGGCATGGGCGAGCGCGTGGCATTGATTCCCGAATTTGCCGATCCCAAGAACCTTTTCGCGCAGTTGACGTGCGGCGTGACGGCGCCGTGCACCGAACCCGGGCTGGCCGCCGTCGTCCACTGACGCGCCAACCGCTTATCTCCCTTTATTCCTGACGCCATGAACAGCCAGACCCATACGCTCAAGTCGCCCTCGCCGGGTGTTGCCTTCCAACTGGTCAGCCACCATTTCGGCGCACCCGTTGAAGGCGGCGGGCGCAAGATCTACATCCAGGCCGGCCTGCATGCCGACGAGATTCCCGCCATGCTGGTGGCGGTGACGCTGCGCGATCACCTGGTGCGGCTGGAGGCGCAGGGCAGGCTGCGAGCCGAGGTGGTGCTGGTGTCGGCGGCCAACCCCATCGGCATGGCACAGGGAGTGCTGGGCAACTTCGTGGGCCGCTTCGAGCTGGCCAGCGGGCGCAATTTCAATCGCGACTTCCCGATGCTGGCGCAGGAGATCGAGCGCGCCGTGGCAGGCCAGCTTACGTCCGACCCGCAGGAGAACGTGCGCCGCATCCGCGCGGCGTGGCGCGATGCGCTGCTCGCGCGATCCCCGGCGTCGGCGTTTGCATCGCTGCAGCAAACGCTGATGCTGCTGGCGCACGACGCCGACTTCGTGCTGGACCTGCATTGCTCGCGCGAAGCGGGCATGCATCTCTATACGGGCGACGCCATCTGGCAGGAAGTGGAGCCGCTGGCGCGCTACCTGGGCGCCACCGCCAGCCTGCTGGCGCTGGACTCCGGCGCGTATTCCTTCGACGAAGCCCACAGCTTCACGTGGTATCAGCTCCAGCAATCGCTGGGCGAACGGTTCCCGATCCCGTCGGGCAGCATTGCGGTCACGGTCGAGCATCGTGGCCAGCGCGACGTTTCCGACGACCTGGCGCAGGCCGATGCACAGGCGCTGCTTCACTACCTGACGTATGTCGGCGCGATCGAGGGCGAGGCACCGCCGCTGCCGCCGCTGCGCCAGCCCGCAACGCCGCTGGCCGGCAGCGAGCAGCTCGTGGCGGCAACCACCGGCATGCTGGTGTACCGCGCCCGTGTGGGAGACGTCGTGGAGCCGGGCCAGCCGCTGTTCGATATCGTCGATCCGGTTTCGGGCGAGCGCACCACGGTGGCCAGTGGGTCGCAGGGCGTGTTCTACATGGGGCGCGACACGCGCTTTGTCAGGCCCGGCGACCAGATCGGCCGCGTCTCGGGCTCGCAGGCGCGCCGTACTGGCAATCTGCTCGGCCCCTGAAGCGGGGCAGGGAAGTAGACGGAGAGACCCGACGAATCAGTCGGGCTTTTCGGATTTCAGAATGCTGCGGATACTGGCCAGCGCCGCGAGCGTATGGTCAAGGTGGGCACGCATCGCGGCGGAGGCGTCGGCGTTGCGGCCCTGTTCGAGCAGGTCCAGCAGATGCATATGCTGCCGCGCGTGTTCCTCGTACCGTGTGCGTTCGCGCATCGAGCGGTAGGACAGCAGGCGGCGTACGCGGTTGACGCGCCGGATCGTGTCGATGAAGAACGGGTTCCCCGATCCTTCCACCAGTGACTCGTGAAAGCGCACCCCACGGTCGTGCAACTGATCGGCCGTATCGGTCTGGATGCCACCGTCCAGCAAATGTTGCTCAGCCGCCCGCAGCCGCGCGATGACTTGCGCGTCGAGCCGGTAGCCGGGTTCCAGCAGCGCGGCAGGTTCCAGTGCCAGGCGCATGCGGTACGACTGCAAGAGCGAATCAGGCGTGGTCAGCATGGTCGAGAACGTCCAGCCGTAGCCCGGCTTGCGTTCGCCCCATCCCTCCTGCGTGATACGTGTCAGCACGGCGTTGAGCTGCGTGGCGGTCAGCCCGTATCGTTGCCGCAGGGCGAGTTCCGGAACCTCCGTCGGCAGGGAACCGCCGAGCAGGTCTTCGGCAATCTGGAAATAGGCGTCGCCAACGAGGTCGGGCTCGGCAAGCCCAAGCTCCGCAGCCAGTTGCGCGGCGGGCTTTTCGACGGGCTGGGCGAGGAAGAACCCCCGGTTCTTTTCGCGCTTGACCAGACCCTTGTCGTGCAGCATCGCCAGCGCATCATTGACCGGCGTACGCGAGACGCGCAGCTTGTCCGCGAGCATCTGCGCCCGCAGGTGTGCGCCGACCGGCAAGCGCTCGGTCTGGATCAGCTCGACGATCTGCGTGGCGATGGATCGGTCTTGGGTCATGGTGTCGTGCGGCGTGGCAACGTCATGAGGTCGCCAAGGCTGGCTTATGTTGCGCCAGCGTTTGATGGAGGATCGAGGGAATCACGCCCCCGCGCCGCAACAGGTCGACTTCAAGCCGGGTCTCCACGGCGGCGGTGGCATCGAATGCTTCCACCGCGCCATGCTTGCGCACGATCCGCACTGGAATCTTGCAGCGCGGCGCCAGGGCTTCGGCGTCAGCGTCGACGTGGATCACGTCTCCGGGCTGGATAGCCAGCGTTTGCGGGCTCACGCCGGCCGGCATGCGCAGCGGCAGGATACCCATGCCGATCAGGTTGGAACGGTGGATGCGCTCGAAGCTTACCGCAATCACGGCCCGGATTCCCAGCAGGCGCTGCCCCTTGGCCGCCAAGTCGCGCGAGGAACCGGTGCCGTAACGCTCGCCGGCAATCAGGACCGCAGACTGGCCTTCATCGCGATACCGCTGCGCCACCTCGTGGATCGGCGCCACGTCGCCACTCGGCACGTGCACGGTATGGGCGGTGGGCACTCCCGGCTTCAGCAGGTTGACCAGCGTCTTGTTGTAGAACGCGGCGCGCATCATGACTTCCCAGTTGCCGCGCCGCGAGGCGAACACGTTGAGATCGTTGCGGTCGTCGCCCCGGCTGACCAGGAAGTCGGCCACGAAGCTGTCCTTGGGGATGGCGCTGGCGGGCGAGATATGGTCGGTCGTGATGTCGTCGCCGAGCACGAGCAGCGGCCAGGCATCGAAATTGCCAAGCTGCGAGCCCTGATCGAGCGCGGCAAACGGTGGGCGCCGCAGCGCGGTGGAGCGGGGATTCCAGGGATAGCGCGCCGTATCGGCAGAGGGCAGGGCCGCCCAGACCGGATTCTGCGATGCCACGGCGAAGGCGCGCCGGTAGTCGGCCGGGTCTGCGCCCATGGCCAGCGCCTCGGCCACCTCTTCGCGCGTGGGCCAGAGATCCTTGAGGAAGACCGGCGTGCCGTCCGGCGCTGTCTGAACGGGCTCACGGCTCAGGTCGCGTTCGGCGTCGCCAGCCAGGGCGAAGGCCACCACGAGCGGCGGCGACATGATGAAGCCGAGATTCAGGTCCGGATGAATGCGCCCCGGGAAATTGCGGTTGCCCGACAGCATGGCGACGGGCCATACCGCGCCGGCCTCGGCGGCGTCGCGGATGGCCGGCGTCAGCGGCCCGGAGTTTCCGATGCAGGTCGTGCAGCCAAAGCCGACGATATCGAAGCCGACGGACGACAGGTCATCAGTCAGTCCGCTGCGCGCCAGGTAGGCGGCGGCGGCCGGTGATCCTGGCGCGAGCGAGGTCTTGATCCATGGCGCCACGGTCAGGCCACGTGCCCGGGCCTTGCGCGCGACGATACCGGCCGCGACCAGCAGCGCCGGGTCAGACGTATTGGTGCAGCTCGTGATGGCTGCGATGGCGACGGGAAAACGCGGCATCCCATCGACGTGCGACTTTGGCGCGAACGGAAACTGGGCGAGCGCGGCGGCCGTATCGGCATAGGACAGCAGGTCCTGCGGGCGGCGCGGCCCGGCCACATGCATGCCAATGCTGGCGAGCTCGATCTCGATGGTGCGCGTATAGCGGGGGGCGTTGTCCGGATCGAACCACAGGCCAGCGTGTTTGGCGTATGCGCAAGTCAACGCAACGTGGGCCGCGTCGCGACCCGTGGCACGCAGGTACGCCAGCGTCTGCTCGTCGATCGGGAAGAAGCCCGTCGTGGCGCCGTACTCGGGGGCCATATTGGCGACGACCGCGCGTTCGCCGGCCGTCAACGTCGCCACGCCGGGGCCAAAGAACTCCACGAACTCGCCGGACACGCCAATGGCGCGCAGCCGCTGCGTCACGGTCAGCGCCAGGTCGGTCGCCAGTACGCCGGGTTGTAGCGCGTTGGTCAATCGCACGCCGATGACGTCCGGAATCCGCTGCATGACCGGCATGCCGAACATCACCGTCTGCGCTTCCAGGCCGCCGACGCCCCAGCCCAGTACGCCAATGCCGTTGATCATCGGCGTGTGGCTGTCCGTGCCGATCAGGGTATCAGGCACCGCCCATGGGTTGCCGTCGCGCTGCCGCGTGGTCACCACCGTCGCAAGCTGCTCCAGGTTGATCGTATGCATGATCCCCGTGCCCGGCGGATGGATGCGTACACCCTTGAGCGCCTTCGACGCCCAGCGCAGGAAGCTGTAGCGCTCGGCATTGCGCTGCGCCTCGATCCGCAGATTCTCGTCCGCCGCGCCGGGCTGCGCGAACGCTTCGACGGCCAGCGAATGGTCGACCGAGGAATCGACGGGCAGCACCGGGTTCAGCGCGTGCGGGTCTACGCCGGCTTCCGCCAGCGCGTCGCGCATGGCGGCGATATCGACCAGGGCAGGGGTGCTGGTGGTGTCGTGCATCAACACCCGGCCTGGCTGAAACGCAATCTCGGCTTCGCTCGTGCCGGTCTCCAGCCAACCCACGATCGCCGCCATCGCCTCGGCACGTTCCTCGCCCTCCATGTTGCGCACCACGTTCTCGAACAGCAGACGCAGGACAACTGGTAGCCGCGCCAGTGACGCACCAAGCATGGTCGGCAGGTCCACGTAGCGATATGTGACGCTGTCAGCGCAAAACTGACCTTCAAGAGGAGTCATTCCGGGGTGCAGGGCGTTTTCCATGGCCGCACTTTGCATCTATTTACCTAAAAATGCAATTAGAGGCAACACTGCACCAACCCCTGATAAACAAAGGGGACGGTTTGCTTCAGCGCTATATAGAAGGAGGCCGGCAGCCGACGCTCAGGGCATGCGGTCAGGATTCGCGGTGCCTTTCACCGCGAGTTCGTGCGCAAGATTTGATCGGTGTCCCCAGTCCGAGCCACAGCGAAAGCGGGATCGCGATCAGGAAAAGGGTGGCGAGAAAAAGGTAGCTGAGGAGTGCGGACCAGGTGACGTCTATCCCGTAGACGGTACAAACATTGATGTAGTCGCGGACGGCGCAGAGGCCCAACGATTCCATCCATATAGCTAGCGCAGGCGACGTAGTTCAGCGTCACCGGCACCGTGGCGATCAGATACCTGAGCGAGAAGGGCAACCGTGGATGCCACAACGCTACGGCCGGCATCGCAACGACGGCACAAACCAGGAGTATCGGGATAGCAAGGAGGAGGATGAGCATGTGTCTTCCGGCTTGGTGACGCCCCAAGAGATCCGCCGGAATTGTCGCCTCCCGATTGCAGACGCTTCCGTATGCAATCGAACACTGGCACCGCCGCAGCAGGGTAGCGCTCGCCCGAACACCAGGCGTGGTCGCTACCCGTAACGGTTCAGCCAGAGGCCATCCTGATCAGAGATGGCTCTTTACGCCGCAGCAGCCTCTTCACGCATGCGACGGGCTTCGTCGCGCAGGAACTGCTGGTAGTCGTCCAGATCGCCGTCGAAGGGCTCGACACCGCCCTTGGTGACAAGCCAGAACTCGTCGCATACGGCGCGCAGCAAGGCCCGGTCGTGGCTGACCAGCATCACCGTGCCTTCGAATTCGTTAAGCGCCATGCCCAGCGCTTCTCGCGTGGCCAGGTCCAGGTGGTTGGTCGGCTCGTCGAGCAGCAGCAGGTTGGGGCGCTGCCACACGATCATGCACAGGACGAGCCGCGCCTTTTCGCCGCCGCTCATCGTGCTGACCGCCTGATGAACCATGTCGCCGCTGAAGTTGAAGGTGCCAAGGAAGGTGCGAAGCGCTTGTTCGCCGCCGCTCTGGCCGGGCGCGCGCATGTGGGGCGGCGTGTCCCGGGCAAGCCGGATCATGTGTTCCATCGGCGTGTCCATCGGCCGCAGCACGTCAAGTTCCTGCTGGGCGAAGTAGCCGATGTTCAGGCCCTTGCCCTCGCTGATCTCGCCGGCAATCGGGGCCAGCGCGTGCGCCACCGTCTTCACCAGCGTGGACTTGCCCTGGCCGTTGGCGCCCAGAATGCCGATACGCTGACCGGCCAGCACGGAACGGTTGATGCCGCGCACGATGACGGTCGGCTGCGTGCCAGGTTGCGCGTCTTCCGGCGCCGGATAGCCAAAACTCGCGTCCAGCATCGACAGCAGCGGGTTGGGGACGTTGAGCGGCTCCTTGAACTCGAAGCTGAACTCTGCGTCGGCCAGCACCGGCGCGATCTTCTCCATGCGTTCAAGCGCCTTGACCCGGCTCTGCGCCTGCTTTGCCTTCGACGCCTTGGCCTTGAACCGGTCGATGAACTTCTGCAGGTGGGCAATCTTTTCCGTCTGCTTGGCCAACGCGGCCTGCTGCAGTACGAGCTGCTCGGCGCGCATGTCCTCGAACTTGCTGTAGTTGCCGCCGTAACGGACGAGCTTGGCATTGTCGACGTGGACGGTAACCTGCGTCACGGCATCGAGGAATTCGCGGTCGTGGCTGATCACCACCAGGGTGCCCTGGTATCGCTTGAGCCAGGCTTCCAGCCAGACCAGTGCGTCGAGGTCCAGGTGGTTGGTCGGTTCGTCGAGCAGCAGCAGGTCGGACGGGCACATCAGCGCGCGCGCCAGTTGCAGCCGCATGCGCCAGCCGCCGGAGAAGCTGTTCACTGGATGTTCGAGCTGCGCGGTGGTGAAGCCCAGGCCCTGGATCAGCGCCTGCGCCCGTGCGGGGGCGTCGTGCGCGCCGGCGTCATGCAGCGCCATGTAGGCGTGCGCCATGCGCATGCCATCGTCGCTGGCCTCGGCGGCGGCCACTTCGGCCTGCGCGGCCAACAGCACCGTGTCTCCTTCGACGACGAAGTCGGTCGCGCTCTGCTCGGTTTCCGGCATGTCCTGGGCAACTTGCCCCATCTTCCATGCGGCGGGAATCGAGAACTCGCCGCTGTCTTCGTGCAGCGTGCCGTTCAGAAGGGCGAAAAAGGACGACTTGCCGGCGCCATTGCGGCCGACAAGACCAATCTTTTCGCCGGGGTTGAAAGTGACGGACGCGCGGTCGAGTACGACATTGACGCCGCGACGCAGCGTGACATTACGGATGGAAATCATAGGGCGCTACTTCGGAGAGGATTGGCATGATAGCCGACCCGGCATCCTCGCTGCCGCTTCTTTCCGGCGGCAGGCGTAATCAGTCGCTTGCCCGCTTGCGCCGTTCGCCTGCAAGATGCCGAAGCGCCGGCCGTGGCCACAACGTGATCCAGTCGACACAAGGCGTCGCTGTATCGACGAGAACGTGCCACAAAGTGGGTGCTGCTTGTCGGGTTCGCCAACCTTGACTAGCCTGATAATCGGTATCGATTCCTGCTGCGAAGCAATACCCATTTGATGCCCGAACGCTCAACCACACGTTATGGCAAGGCGCTGCGGCGCCTGCACCAAGTCTTTTCCCCATTGAACCTGGGGGCGGCGGCGTGGCTGATCGCAACATGGTCGTTCACGGCCTATCAGTTAGTCAGCGAACGGGACCGCCTGCTGCACGACGCCGCCGAGCGTACCCAGGCAGAGGCGCGGGCGTTCGGCGCGTACTCGAAATCCAGCATCCTGCGGATGTCCGAATTTCTGCTCGACCTGCGGGCCAGCTGGATGGTTGGCCAGCCGGGGTTCGTCGAGCTCGTCAAGGAGCGCGAGAACCTGGTGGTGGACCTGTCGTTCCAGGTGGCCGTGATCGACAAGCACGGCCTGCTCGTTTACTCGTCCATCGCCCCGCCCGCACGCGGCGAGAAGGTCGACTTGAGCAGCCGCGAGCACTTCCGGGTTCATCAAGACGCCGGGGGCCGCGACACGCTGTTCATCAGCGATCCAGTGAAAGGCAAGGTTTCGGGCAAATGGTCGATCCAGTTCACGCGGCCCATCCTGCGCGATGGCCGCTTTGACGGTGTGATCGTGGTCTCGGTCAGTCCGGAACAGTTCGCCAGCTTCGCGCAGACATTCACGACGCTGGATGGCGAAGTGGCGTCGGTCATCAAGAATTCCGGCCAGTTGATTGCGCGCATGCCGGCCCTTGAGGGTTCGCTTGCACGGTCGGTCAACAACCGGCCGTACCTCGCCAGCGACTCGCCCGTGGCGGGCAGTTTTCGGGCGGTGTCGCTCTCCGAAACCGTGGAGCGGGTTTACGGTTACTACCGGATGCCGGAGTTCGGCCTGAATTTCGTGGTGGGCGAATCGGTTGACCTGGTGCTGGCACCGTTCGAAGGCTTCCGCCGTGTTGCCTTAGGCAGTGCCATTGCTTCCACGCTGCTGCTGGGACTGTTGTACTTCAGCCTGCGTCGCTCCATGGCGGAGCGGCAGCGTCATATGGAGGAGATGCGGCTGGCTTCGCTGGTCTATTCGTCCAGCAGCGAAGCCATGGTGGTGACGTCGCTCGACGGCACGATCATCGACGTGAATCCGGCCTTTTCCGAGGCCACCGGCTACACCATCTCGGAGATCAAGGGCCAGTCCGGCTATAGCATCGGCGGCACGGACAATGCGCCAGGCCAGCTTGAACGCCTGCGGGCCAGCGTGGAATCCAAGGGCAGGTGGAGCGGAGAAATTTCGATCCGCCGCAAGGATGGCAGCGAGTTTCCCGCCTATCTGACCGTGGACACCTACCTGGCGCACGCCTATGGCGAGCGCCGCCGCGTCGCGCTGATCCACGACATGACGGAGAAGCGCCAGGCGGAGGAAGTCATCCGCCACCAGGCGAATTTCGACGCGCTCACGGACCTGCCCAACCGCCGCCTGTTTTTCGACCGGCTGGAGCAGGAGATCGCACGCTCGCGCGGCACCGATGAGGCGCTGGCGCTGCTGTTCATCGACCTGGATCGCTTCAAGGAGGTCAACGACACCCTTGGTCACGACCAGGGCGACCTGTTGCTGCTGGAGGCGGTGCACCGCATCTCGGCGTCGGTGCGCGCGTCGGATACCGTGGCGCGGCTGGCCGGCGACGAGTTCACCGTGATCCTGCCTTCGGTTGGCGATGCAGGCGTGGCGGAGGGCATTGCCAAGGCGATCCTGGAGCAGATCGCCGCCCCGTATCGCCTGGCCGGCGAGTTGGTGGTCGTGTCGGCCAGCATTGGCGTGGCCATCTACCCTAACGACGCCGACAATGCCGAGTCGCTGGTGGTATGCGCCGACCAGGCCATGTTTGCCGCCAAGAAGGAGGGCCGCAATCGCTGGAAGGTCTTCACCAAGGCGCTGCTGCAGGCTGAGAAGGAGCGCCTGCGCATCACGCAGGACCTGCGCACGGCGCTGGATGCCGGACAGTTCGCGCTCCACTATCAGCCCATCGTCGATCTGCGCACCGGCAAGGTGTGCAAGGCCGAGGCCCTGATCCGGTGGAACCATCCAGTGCGTGGGGCGATCCATCCGGCCGATTTCATTGCCGTTGCTGAGGAATCCGGCCTGATCATCGACATCGGCCGCTGGGTGCTGGCCGAGGCGCTGGAGCAGCTTGTGCGCTGGCAAGCGCTGCTCGGCAACGACTTCCAGATCTCCGTCAACAAATCACCGATGGAATTCTGCGTGCCTGCCAGCGGGTCCGAATCCTGGTCCGGCTTGATCGAGCGCAGGAACGTGCCGGTTGGCAGTCTCGTCATCGAGATCACGGAAGGTTCGGTGATGGAGCAGGGCGCAGATGTCATCGATCAGCTCTCCCGCTTCCAGGCCGCCGGCATCGAGATCGCACTCGACGATTTTGGTACTGGCTATTCCTCGCTGTCGTACCTGCGGCGCCTGGACATCGACTACATCAAGATCGACCGTTCCTTTATCCGCTCGCTGACGCGCGGCCCGGATGACGTGGCGCTATGCCGCGCCATCATCAGCATGGCGCATGCCCTGCGCATCCGCGTGATTGCGGAGGGGGTCGAAACCGAGTCGCAGCGCGACATCCTGCTGGCTGCCGGCTGCGACTACGGACAAGGCTACTTTTTCTGCCCGCCGGTGGACACCCACGCATTCGAGGCCTTTGTGAGTGCTGTGACCTGAGACCAGTCGATCAGGACGCCAGCAAAGTGACCCCCGCCGGCATTTCCTGCCCGGCCAGTGTCTCAATCAGACTTTCCAGCAGCCGCTGCGCGCTCGGTGATAGCGACCGCAGCGGCCGTGTGATCACGCACAGCTCCCGCGTCAGTCCGGGGCTATGCAGTTCGCGAAAGATCAAATCTGGAAACTCGTTCCGCTGGTACGCCAGCGCCGGCAACACCGAGTAATAGCCGCCATTCACCAGAAGCGCGAATAAATAGGTGGTGCTCTCCACCTCATCATGCTCGCCACCCAGCACCGGCCAGTGCCCGGCATGGCTGCTCAGAAAATGCCCGATCGCCGTGTCCGGGCTGAAGCCGACATACTGGGCCGACGGTAGGTCTGCCCACTCGATGGGGCGATCCAGCTCTGCCAGCGGGGAATTGCGATGGCAAACCACGCCATAACAGTCGGCCACGAGCGGCGTGTAGTCCAGGTCGTCATGGCCGCGATACTTGCTATCGATCGCAAAATCCACTTCACCCTCCAATACCAGCCGTTCAGTCTGGCGCGCAGCCGGGTTTCGCAGTGAAATCGTGATACCGGGATAGGCTTCGCGGAAACGGGGCAGGGCAGGGACCAGAAACTGCCTGATCACCGAGGATGCCGCGCCGATGCGGATGTGGCCACGTTCGCCCTGGGCCAGGGCCAGCAGATCCGACACCGCGCTGTCAAAGCCGTTGACCACGCGCTCGGCCTCGGGGAGAAAGCGCTCCGCATGGTCGGTCAGGTTCACGCGGCGCGTTGTGCGGTCGAACAGCTTCAGGCCCACAGCTTCTTCCATCTGCTGGATCGTGGCCGTCAGCGCGGACTGGGTCATGCATAGCCGGAGGGCGGCCGCCGTGAAGGAACCAATATCGGCGACGGCCAGAAAGCAGCGCAGTTGCTTGAGGGTGACGTTGTGACGCATGCGAGGCGCAGGGAGTGGTGGTCGGCTCGGCGGGCGAGCGGTCTCGATTTATCGTGTTTTCGTAATAATGGTGGCAAAAAATTCGTTTGTCCAGAGAGATGGCCGTCCCTAGACTTCGATGGCTGCCACGGGCATGCAAGCGTGGCGCTAGCGAAAGTTGATTCCAGAAGTTAATCCCAATAACTCGCCCTATTTGCCGACGACCCCTCCATGAAGACGTTGACTCGTATCGCACTCACATTGCTTGCCTGCCTGCCGGCATTTGCAAACGCTGCCCCGGAAGACACCTATCCCGACAAGCCCGTACGTATTGTTGTGCCGTTTGCCGCCGGTGGTTCTACTGACGTGGTGGCCCGCATCCTGGCCGAGAAGTTGCAGGAGCAGTTCAAGCAACCCTTCGTGGTGGATAACCGCGCCGGTGCCAGCGGCAATATCGGTGCCGAACTGGTGGCCAAGTCGCCGGCTGATGGCTACACGCTGCTGATGGGCGCCACCGGCATTCTGTCGATCAACGACCACCTGTATTCCAAGCTCAACTACAACGCCGCCAAGGACTTTGCGCCGGTGAGCTATGCCACCGAGAACGCCAACATCCTCGTGGTGCTGCCGACAATGCCGGCCAAGGACGTCGCGTCGCTGGTGCAACTGGCCAAGAGCAAGCCGGGCGCGCTGAGCTTTGCGTCGTCGGGTCCGGGCAGCTCCACGCACTTGTCGGGCGAGTTGTTCAAGTCGATGACTGGCGTGAACCTGATGCACGTGCCATACAAGGGCAGCACCGCCGCGCTGAGCGACCTGCTGGGCGGCAACGTCACCATGCTGTTCGACAACGCGCCGTCGTCGATCAATTTTGTCCAGCAAGGCAAGCTGCGCGCGATTGCCGTGACCAGCCGCAAGCGCATTCCGGGCCTGCCGAACGTGCCGACACTCGATGAAGCTGGCGTCAAGGGCTATGAATCACTGTCCTGGAGCGGCGTTGTCGCACCGGTTGCCACGCCGCGCGGCATTGTGCTGAAGCTCAACCGCGCCATCGACGCCATCCTGAAGTCCCCGGACGTCAAGGCCAAGCTCGTCCAACTGGGTGTGGAGCCCGTGGGCGGATCGCCGGAAGACTTCGCTCGCCTGATCCAGTCCGAGCACGAGAAGTGGGGCAAGGTCATCAAGAGCGCCAACATCACGCTGAACTGAGCTTGACGCTGCCATGACCTTTGTTTCCGTCACGCCCGTGGCGAACACCACGCCGCGTGGCCAGACCCTCGCAGAGAAGCTGCTGTCCCGTTCGGCGGGGCAGACGCTCTATGCCGGTGACGTTGCAATCTGCGAGCCCGATGCGGCCATGGGCACCGACGGCTCCATCCCGATGGCGCTGGATTACTTCCGCGACATGCAGGACGACGCCTCGTTGCCCGCGCCGGCCATGCCCGAAAGGCTGGTCTTTGCACTCGATCACTACGGCGCCACGTCGGGTGCAAAAGCGTTGGCCCTGCAGGAGCGGGCCCGCAGCTATGCGCTGGCTCATGGCGTTTGCGTGTTCGATATCGGCGAGGGCATCGGCCATCAGCTGATGCTCGAACGCGGCCGCGTGCTGCCTGGCCAACTGGTGGTGGGCGCGGATTCGCACGCAGTGTCCTATGGCGCGCTCAATGCGTTCGGATCGGGCATCGGCTCTTCCGATTTTGCCGGCATTCTCCAGTGCGGGCAGTTGTGGCTCAAGGTGCCTGGCTCGATCCGTATCCACCTCACCGGCAAGCTGCCGAGCTATGGGTCCGCAAAGGACCTCGCGCTGACGATGGCGCGTCGGCTCGGTGCCGGGGGCGCCAACTATCTGGCTCTGGAATTCGATGGCCCCGGTGTGGCATCGCTCGATATGGATGACCGGATCGTGCTGGCCAACATGTCGGTCGAGATGGGCGCCAAGGCGGGATTGTTCCCGTACGACGAGCGGACTGGCGCCTGGCTCTCGGGACGTGCCGACAAGCCGTTCGAGCCCGTGGCGGCCGATGCCAATGCGGTCTACGAACAGACGCTGACGTTTGATCTGGACGAGATCGTGCCGCAGGTGGCATTGCCGCATCGCGTGGACAACGTGGTCGATATCGATGCCGCAGGCGATACGCGCATCGACATGGTGTATCTGGGCACCTGCACCGGTGGCCGGACCAAGGAC
Source organism: Cupriavidus pauculus (assembly GCF_022179805.1). Taxonomy (GTDB): domain Bacteria; phylum Pseudomonadota; class Gammaproteobacteria; order Burkholderiales; family Burkholderiaceae; genus Cupriavidus; species Cupriavidus pauculus_E. The sequence continues at coordinate 71,018 of NZ_BPUO01000022.1, forward strand.
TATCGCGAGGCGCTGTCGGTGCTGCGCGAAGGCGGCGGTGTCGCGCCGGGCGTTCGCCTGGTGGTGACGCCGGCATCGGATTCGATTCAGGCCGAGATGCAGCAAAACGGCATGCTTGACGAGTTTCGCGCGCTCGGCGCCGAGCTTCAACCTCCAGGATGCGGCACCTGCTGTGGCACCTGCGGCAGCATCCCGACCGATGGCATGCGCGTGTTGTCCACGGCAAATCGTAATTTCAAGGGACGGATGGGCAATCGGCAAGCGCAGATTTTCCTGGCCTCGCCGCGTGCGTGTGCCACGGCGGCCGTGACCGGCCATCTGGTGGATCCGCGCAAGGGAACGCAATAGCCATGTCGACATCTTCTTCACATGTCAGCACGGTGATCCAGGGCCGGGCCCGGTTGCTGGGCGACGACATCAATACCGACTACATCATCGCGTCGAGCCGCAAGAAAGACAGCCTTGACCCCAAGGTGCTGCGCCGCTACTTGCTGGAAGATCTTGACCCGGGCTTTGCCGCCAGCGTCGAGGACGGCGACATCGTCGTCGCGGGTCACAACTTCGGTTGCGGCTCGGCCATGGAAGTGGCCGTCACGGTGGTGCTGGCTGCTGGCATTCGCGTGGTGGTCGCCAAGAGTTTCTCCCGCACGTATTGGCGCAACGCTGTCAACAACGGCCTGCTGCTGATCACCGCCGATACCGATGCCATCAAGGAGGGCGAGCGCGTCGCGCTGCGCCTGGAAGGATCCAACGCGACCTTGCTGATTGACGGGCAGGGCGCCGATGCCGAACGCGTCATCCAATGCGAGCCCGTGCCCGACATCGTCCTCACCATTCGCGAGGCGGGCGGCCTGGTGCCGTACCTGCGCACGCACAAAAAGTTCACGCGGACCGTCGCGTCCGACCGAGTCACCCGATAACGTCCAACGATCATGACCCTCATTGCCGCACGCCTGAACCGCATCAAACCGTCGCCGAGCTCCATGGCCGGCCAACGTGCCCGTGAACTCCGCGCGGCCGGCCGCGACATCATCGGCCTGACCTCGGGTGAGCCCGACTTCGATACGCCGGCCAATATCTGCGAAGCCGCCGTACGTGCGATGTCCAGGTCGCAGACCAAGTACACCGATGTCGGCGGCACGCCGGAACTGCGTGAGGCCATCGCCGACAAGTTCCGCCGCGACAATCAGCTCGACTACGCCCCCAATGAACTGATCGTCGGTACCGGCGGCAAGCAGATCATCTTCAACGCGCTCATGTGCACCGTGGAAGCGGGCGACGAAGTGATCGTGCCGACGCCGTACTGGGTGTCGTATCCCGATATCGTTCTGCTGGCCGATGGCAAGCCCGTGTTCGTCGATTGCCTCCCGGAGAATGGCTTCAAGCTCACGCCTGAAGACCTCGAACGGGCCATTACGCCGCGCACGCGTTGGCTGGTGCTGAATGCGCCGAACAACCCGAGCGGCGCCACGTACTCCCACGCGGAACTGAAGGGCCTGGCCGACGTGCTGATGCGCCATCCGCACGTCTGGGTGATGACCGACGATATCTACGAACACATCCTCTACGACGGCCGCAAGTTCGCAACGATCGCGCAGGTCGAGCCGGCGCTCAAAGACCGTACGCTGACCATCAACGGCGTCTCCAAGGCCTATGCGATGACCGGCTGGCGTATTGGCTACGGTGGCGCCCCGGCGGCACTGGTCAAGGCAATGGTGAAGCTGCAATCGCAGAGCACATCGAACCCGTCGTCGATCAGCCAGGCCGCTGCGCTGGAAGCGCTGAGCGGTCCGCAGGACTTTATCGCCGAACGTACGGCCGTCTTCCAGACTCGCCGGGATGCGGTGGTAAGCGAGCTGAATCGCATGCCCGGCATCCGGTGCCATTCGCCGGAAGGTGCGTTCTATGTGTTCCCCTCGTGCGCTGACGCGATTGGCAAGGTCACGCCGTCCGGCAAGCGCATCGAGACGGATGAGGACTTTGTGCTTTACCTGCTCGAAGCACAGAATCTGGCCGTGCTGCAAGGCGGCGCCTATGGCGTATCGCCGTTCTTCCGCATCTCGTTCGCCACGTCGATGGAGAAGCTGGAAGCCGGGCTGGCACGCCTGCGCCTGGCCTGCGAAGCGCTGCGTTGATCTGAAGTACTCGAATATTGAAGGCTTGCTCGATGACCACCACCAACACCCCCCTGCAGTGGCCCGCCGGCTATCGCATCAATCCCCGTGTCGCTGGTCCCGCCGCGAACATCGTCGCCGCGTTCCGCGAGATGCCCGTTGCCGCGATTGGTGATGCGATGAGCCGCAATGTCGGTACCTACGGCTTGCGGCAATATCACGCGCGGCTCGATACCGTGCTCTGCGGCCCAGCCGTGACCGTGCGCGTCCGCCCAGGTGACAACCTGATGATCCACAAGGCGCTGATGATGGTCGAGCCGGGCGATGTCCTCGTGATCGATGGCGGCGCGGACGTTACGCAAGCGCTGGTCGGTGGCCTGATGCGCACCACCTGCGTGGCCAAGAAACTTGGCGGCCTGGTGATCGATGGCGCCGTGCGCGACCTGCTCGAATGGGCCGAAGACGGCATGCCAATTTTTGCGCGCGGCCATACGCATCGGGGTCCCAGCAAGGATGGCCCCGGCGAGATCAACATCCCGATTTCGTGCGCCGGCATGGCCGTGCTGCCGGGCGACCTGATCATCGGCGATGCCGACGGGGTAATCGCCGTGCCGGCGGCGGATGTCGAAGACGTGCTACGCCGGACCCGTCTCCACCTGGAGCGCGAAGAGAAAATTCGCGAAACCAATCGTACGGGCAAGGCCGACCCTGAGCGCTTTGACGCCGTGCTCCGCGCGAAGGGGTTGCCGATCTAAGGGGTTTTGGCGGGCGTCACGACCAGTGGAACTGGCCGGTGACGCCCGAGTAGGGAGCAGGGTGGGGCGGTTGGTGCCGGCGACACGCGGCTCAGTCAACAATGAAGAGCTTGGCGCCGGTTTTCGTATATGACTGGTGTGCTTCCGCGTTGTCGCCAACCTGATAGCTCATACCCGCCGTCAAAACGAACTTTCGTCCGTCTTCGAGCGTAGTTTCCAGTTCGCCTTCCATGCAGAAGAGAATATGTCCTTTACTGCACCAGTGGTCCGCGAGGTAGCCTGGCGTGTATTCCACCATCCGCACACGGATTTGATTCGGCTTTTCGCCAAAAAACCGCGTGCACCAATAGGCCGCGCCAGTCTCTCCCAGGTGCTCTGTTTTTTCCACGTCGGCCCAGTTGGTCGTACCGAACGCAAAGGCATCCATTTTCATTCTGTTGTTTCCTAGGTAAGGCAGGCTCTGCTTATATCGAGGAAGCAATCATAGGTGATGTAGGGCAGGGAAGCACCCTCGGCCCACAGCCCGATTCGGCCGTCCGGATACTCGGGCCTACCCACACGAGGCTATTGCGCAAAGGCGGTGATCGCGGTTGGGCTCGCTCCCACCGCCACCGTCGCCGGACTCAATGGCGAGAGCGATCCATCAGCGTTGATCCGATACTGCGAGACGGTATTTTCGCCGTTGTTCACCACGTACACGTAACGGCCGGTCGGATCGACGGTCACCGCACGCGGGCGTAGCCCGGTCGGAATTGGCGTGCCTACAACCGTGGCGGTGACGCTGCCCGAAGCTTCGATGAGCTTTAGCACCGAGATGTACCCGAATGGCTCGCCAACACTACTGTCAGCCACCACGTAGATATAGGGGCCGATGGGGCTGGCAGCCATTGTGTACGGAGAGACTTGGGCGGAGATCGAATAATTCGCGGTGATGGATAGCGCGCCGGCGGCGTTGGCTTCCATCGTATGCAGACCCGCGGAAGTCGCGACCACTCCCCATTTCCCACTGTAATCCAGCACGATGGCGTGAGGCGTCGGGGGCGTCGCCAGGTTCTGGATATTCGAAAGCGAACCGTCGGCATTGGCACTGTACTGCGCCACCTGGTTATTGCCTGTCGTGGCGATGTAGACGAACTTCCCCGAGCCGTGGACAGCTATCGCGGCCGGCCCAGCCGCCGTGACGGTATCAGTGACCGGACCACTCAGCGCGCCACCGCTAGTAAAGCGGACGGATGAAACAGTGGTAGTGCCGAGCACATAGGCCAGCGGGGCTTGCGGATGCACCACCAAGGCCTGTGGGAGGATTGCTGCTCCGGTAATGTCCGTGGTGACCCCCAACCCACCGGAGCCATCCACCGGGAAGGAGCCGAGAATATTGACGGCGCCGGTAACCAGCACGAACGGCGCCTGGGGTATCCGCGCCATCGCACGAGGCTGTCCCATTACCGAGAATACAGACGCTGGGGTCAACGGGCTCAACGTGCCGTCCGCAGTGACTTGAAACTGCGAGATCGAGGGATCGGCGCTATTCGTGACGTACAGAGAGATTTTATTTCCCACGCACGACACGCTGAAACTGACCGCACCAGACACGTTTGTACCGGAACCGTTGAAGACGGTACATATTTGACCCACAGGCTGCGTGAGCACCGTGACGTTGTATGAGCCGCCTTCTGCAACCTTTGTGTTGAAGTTGACGGCGCCGTTGGCGCTCAACGTCTGCGACTCCGCGCCATTCAACTGGAGCGTCAGCAAGCTTCCGGAGAGGCCGCCAACCGAGCCGCCCACGCGATAGGTGTTCGTCGCGCACAGCACGCGGATGGAGGCCACATTGCTGGTGACCCCCGAACCCGTGTATCCGCTGACGCTACAGGTTTGACGAGACGGCTGACCCACTACCGTGACGTTGTAGCCGCTACCGTGCGCGATAGGTGCCGCAAATGCAAAGCTGCCGTCCACGCTGACTTCCAGGTTGTCGCCGCCATTGTTGGCAAGCACGACCTTGCGTCCCGGAGCCAGACCACTCACCGTACCGTTCACAAGGTAGGTCGTGGTAGAACAAGTGACTTGAATGGAGGAGACGTCGGCGTTCACGCCAGCACCCTCGCCACTCGATACGGTACACGTCTGACCGTCGGGCTGCGTCCCGATGGTTACCTTGTAACCACTGCCCGTCGTCACCCGCTTCGCAAAGGAGAACTTGCCTTCGGCGGTGACGGTCAACGCGTCGTCACCGTTCCGTAGCAAGACCTGTTTTCCGGCCGACAGGCCTGTCACGGCCCCGCCAACGATGTACTGCGAGGGCGGCTGCGTTACCGGGGTGACGGTGTCGGCGTCGTCGCTGTCAGATCCGCAGCCCGCAAGGCTGCACACAAGCGCGAGCGCCATAAGAAAGCGCATTTTCATGATGATGTCCCGAGGTATTTTTTCTTTTATTGGCACCGCGGGGTGACTGCGAGCGGCGCTCCGTGCAGCGAGGGCGGATGCTAGCGGGAATTGGTTGTTCGATCAATTCCCGCTAGCAGGGTGCCTTTAGGCGGTTGACAAAACGGCATCCAAGGGTCAACCCAGCCGGCCTGGCAGGCTTGTAACGTGGCAACGATGGCGCCCTGGTCGACCTCCGGGAAGCGATCATAGGTGGCGTAGGGCAGGGAAGCGCCATCCGCCCACAATTCGATTCGTCCGTCCGGATACTCGGCCACCTCGATGTAGCCCGCCACATTGTCCGCGAAAAATATCAAAAGTTGCATATATGCAACTACCCTACGGTTCGGGTATGGACGCCGTAATGCACGCTGTTATTTTTAGTGCAATGCACGCTGGCGACCTCAGGCGAATTCAGATGGCACCGGCAAAGAAGAACAACGCTGAGAAATTACATGGGTCAAGGGAAAATCCTGCTGCAGCGTGCAATCGACGCTGCGGCTGCAATGCTGGAAGCAGGGAAGGCACTCCAGCAAAATCAGCAAAATGAAGCCGTTGACGAGAAGCAGCGCAACGAAGCGTTGCTTGCACAGTTTGAACGTCCAGAGGTTTCGACAAACGACTTCTCCCTGGAATTGTTGCTCGCACTGTCCTGGAACAGGTTCGAAGCCTTGTGTGGAGCGTACTTTGCCGCGCATGGATTTCGGGCGGAACAGCGCAGCTACGGGGCCGACGGTGGCATCGATATATCGCTATATTTCAAGGACATTCCGACGCCCGTAAAGCTGATCCAATGCAAGGGGTGGCGCAGGAAACGTGTGGACGTGGAGCCGATTCGCTCGCTTTTGGGCGTCATGACGAGAGACGGCGTGAAGGACGGCGTGTTCGTCACCATGTCTTCGTTCACTCGGCCTGCGATGGCGGAAGCTGCCGCCGCACGCATCATGACCATCGACGGCGAGGCAATGGTCAATCGCCTTCGAACACTGGACGGCCCACGTAAGGCCGCGCTACTGCAGATTGCTACCGAGGGCCAGTATTGGCGACCCAGTTGCGCGCGATGCGGAGGGCTGATGAAACCTGTCACCAACGTCGACCGTCCTTTCTGGGGCTGCTCCAACTATGGCCGCTTGAAATGCCGCTCGAAAATTGAACTGCTGGGCGCATAGTCTCAACGCGAGATCGGCTCAGACACGACCACCAACACACCGCGGCATCGAGGGTTGGCATTTCACATAAGACGGTTCTCCTGGCGAACCGGAAATTCGTTGTTCCGGCTAATTCAGAATGTCCTCTCTCTGGCCAGATCAGGATGTCCGGTCAGTGCAGGGTGGTGTTCTTCTTTCTGGATGCCTTTCGTGGACGTTTGTGCAGGGCAGTCGAGCTGGCCTGAGGCGGTGCGGCGTCCACAGGGTGGGGCGGTGGTGCCAGTTCGTCGATGGCGCGCCGCAAGTCTTCCGACGTCAACTGTCGCTGCGACTTCGTGCCCGGCACCCGCAACTCGGGGTGCCGCGGTGACTGACCGATCAGCGTACGCGAGGGCAGGGCCTGGATGCGTCGATTGTCTCGCTGGGCCTGCACGTGCTGGGCGATCTCCAGCACGTGCCCCAGGCGCTTGTGCTCGACGATGGCGCCCTGGTCGATCTCGGGCAGCCGGTCATACAGGACATAGGACAGGGGCGTCCCCTCGGTCCACAACTCGATCCTGCCGTCCGGATATTCGGCCACTTCGATGTAGCGATGGACCAGCGACCTGTGCTCTGGCCGGTCCTGGATGAGGTAAAGGGTGCGATCGTATTGCAGGGTCAGGCGGTTCGAGACCTTGCGCCATTCCCGCCAGGTAAAGATCCGCTCCAGGTTTTCCTCCGGCCGCACCGGACGGTGCGCATTGAAGTCGCTGCGGGGAATCTTGGCAAAGCGCATATTGAAGTCGGCCATGAACACCGGGGCAAAGGCATTGGCGGCTTCCAGCGTGCTGATATTGTGCAGGCGCAGTTCCTTGACCAGGCGGTCCTGCAGCGTGCCGTTCATCCGCTCCACGCGTCCCTTGGCCTGGCTCGAGTTGGCGCAAATGCTCTCGATATTGAGTTCATACAACGCGCGGCCGAACTGTGTATAGTCGCGGCCGGCCGTGGCACCCCTGGCATTGATCCGGAACACGCTGGACTTGTCCCTGTAGAACGCCACGGGCTTGCCGTGACGCTCGAGATACGCGCGTGTCGCGGCGAAGTAGGCGAACGTCGATTCCGTCGGCACGAACAGCAACTGCATCAGGCGGCTTGTTGCGTCATCCACGTAGACCAGCAGCGTGCAGGACGGCGCCCGGTCCTCGAACCAGGGGTGGTCGCTGCCATCGATCTGGATTAGCTCCCCCAGGCACGCCCGGCGGCTGCGCGGCTGATGGATCTTCGGCGGCCGCTGCTTGCGGGGCACCCAGACGCCGGCATCGATCATGATCCGCCGGACGGTCTCCTTGGCCAGGTCAATGCCATGGCGCTCGCGCAGCTTCTCGCAGGCCAGGGTTGGGCCGTAATCGGCGTAGTGGGCCTGGATCAATGCCCGCGCCTGAGCCTCCAGCATTCGGGGAAGCTGCCGATGACCGGGCTGTCCGCGCTGCCGTGACAGAAGTCCCGTCGGGCCGTCCGCCATTGCGGCAGCAGACCCTCGGCGGTGGCCTGGATGACCTTGAAGCGGTCAGCTTCGCGCAGACTCATGGTGATCAATCCTCGATCCTTCATGGTGCGCTCCGGTTGCTACTAGGCGCTACCAGTATAGGTTCTGCCAGAGGACATCCTGATCTGGCTGAAAGCGGACCTTCTGATCTAGCCCTCACAACTCATTGTCCAGTGGGTTCTGAGATGTCACCCCGTCCGCAAATTAGAAATGTCAGTCCAAGCGTGCTTTTTGTGCGGAGGCCGATTCTTTCTTTGGGGAGTCTGTAAGGCGGTGGCGCTGGCCTGAGGCGGGTGAGTCTGGCCCAGGGTGAGGAGG
>NZ_BPUO01000023.1 GCF_022179805.1 Cupriavidus pauculus
CCTCCTCACCCTGGGCCAGACTCACCCGCCTCAGGCCAGCGCCACCGCCTTACAGACTCCCCAAAGAAAGAATCGGCCTCCGCACAAAAAGCACGCTTGGACTGACATTTCTAATTTGCGGACGGGGAGGTGCGGATGATTTCTTGGACTACTTGGAGTCATGTATTCGTCCGCACCCCCTTTGCGATGATTAGAGATGTCACCTCTGTTGTCCCGTAGTCTCCCAGCGACGCAGGCCTATTTCGCCGCGACACGGGCGGCCTATCTCGAATCCCACGGCAAGCCACAAGCGTTCTATTCGGACAAGGCTGGCGTCTTCCGGGTCAACGCCTGCTTCGGCTGGAACATTCAGACCCGGGCATGCCCGGCCTCGGTCAGGTGCGCATCACGCAGGACGCTATCGGCGTGAATTTCGTGGACACCATGGTGCGCAACGGCAGCTATCCCGTGGCGCTACCCACGGTGCCTGGCTCCGGGCGACCGCGTGGCGTACTTCTTCGCCGCGGGTGGTTATGCCAGCGAGCGCTTGATCGCCGCTGAGTCACTAATCCGGCTGCCTGACGACATCTGCACGTTCACCGCCGCAACGCTCCTCGCGAAGGGACTTACGGCTTGGATGGCCTTGCGCGCCTTGCACCACCTTGAACCGGGCGAAACCGCCCTGGTCACAGGTGCGTCGGGCAGTGTCGGCAGTATCCTCTCGCGATGGGCGAAGTCGCTGGGCGCGGCCGTGATCGGCGTCGCCGGTTCTCGGGACAAACTGGCCAAGGTCCGCTCAGGCTCGCATCATGCCCTGTACGCCGGGGACGCCAATCTTGGCAACAAGATCCGTGCGTTGGTCCCGCAGGGCGTGGATGTCGTGTTCGATCTCGTGGGCCAAGCCACTGCCGAAGAGACCGCGCGAGCCGTGCGGGACGGCGGTACCATCGTGGCCCTTGGCGCTGCGTCCGGCAGCCCCCTCGCAGTGCCGGCAGAACTGGCGGCGCGCGGCATCCAGATCAAGCGTGGCGGGACACCTCAATTCGTCAACGACTCCACCATCGGCACGGCATCCAGCGAGTTGTTTGCGCTGATCCGATCCGGCGCCTTGCGTGATATTGACGCCGTGCACTTCGAACTGGCAGACGCTGTCCTCGCACATCAGGCGATCGAACGGAGAACCTTGGGCGGCATACCGCTGTTGGTGCCCGCCGGCGCCAGATGCTGAAGCGTAATCCGTTGATGCCCTTCCCTACAGTCAGCCAGGAGTCCTTCTATGCCTTCCGATCCCATTTTCGTCGCCAAAACATTCTTTGCTCACTGGAGCGAGAATCGCCTTGATGAAGCGCTGTCCATGCTCGCTGACGACGTGCTCTATGACAACGTCCCATTCCCAGACATCGTTGGCCGCGACAACGTTCGAAATTTCCACGAGACTTTCGGAATCGGTACCACCTTCAAGGTGGACTGGCAGGTCACCCACCTCGCCGCGGCAGGCAACGTGGTGCCGAACGAGCGCCTGGACATCTTCCGCCATCGCGACGGCGGCGAAATTTCGCTGCCCGTCATGGGTACCCTTACCGTAGTGGACGGCGAGATTACAGTGTGGCGGGATTACTTTGATCCCGCGGATTTTGAGCGCCAGCTTGCCGGCATACAGGGCTGAGCAAATCGGACGCAGCTCTGCGGCGCAGAGCGATTACGTCCAACACTCGCCGAGCAAGGGCCGCCGCGGTCAGCCGTCCACTCTCCGTCGGCCGACTTCGGCCAGTTACGGCCATCTAGCTCAAACTATTCGGTTTATGAAGGGCCGGCGCGAAACAGAAAGCTATCAACGATTGAGTGCACCGGCCCTCGCGACTTTAGGTTAACGGTAAAAGCTGGCACGAACGTTGCTCCCCCCGATTCGTCACTGCATATTGATTACAGACCCATTGGCGTCTGATCTTTCGGGGAGCGTTTGATGAAGAAAAAGATTGCGCGCTTGGCAGCCATGGCGCTGTCCGTTGGTTTACTGGCTTTCGGTACTGGCTGCGCACTGGCGCAGACATATCCATCCAAGACGATCAGGCTGGTGATACCTTTTCCGCCGGCCGGTGCCACTGACGTCCTGGGCAGGGCAATTGCGCAGAAGCTGTCCGAAGGACTTGGACAGTCGGTGGTGGTCGAGAACCGACCTGGTGCAGGCAGCACCATCGGATCGGACATCGTTGCGAAGGCGGCGCCGGATGGCTACACGCTATTGTTGGCGTCAGGCTCTCTTGCCATCGCATCCAACCTATACACCAAACTCGGCTTCGATATTCTGAAGAGCTTCACGCCGATCTCGCTTGTGGGCCATGTACCCCATATGCTGGTCGTGAGCCCTTCGATTCCTGCGAATTCGGTCAAGGAACTGGTCGCGCTGGCCAAGTCCAAGCCCGGACAGCTAAGCGCCGCTTCGCAGGGAAATGGCACACTGTCTCACCTGGAACTGGAAATGTTCAAGTTGTCCACTGGCACCGACATGCTGCATGTCCCTTATAAGGGCAGCAATAACGTCATGCCCGATCTACTTGCTGGCAATGTCTCGGTGTTCTTTGATAGCGTGCCGTCTTCCATGCCGCTGGTGAAGAGCGGCAAGCTCAAAGCGCTTGGTGTCGTTGGGGCCAAGCGCCTGCCCATGAGTCCGGAGATTCCGACACTCGCCGAAGCCGGACTTCCCGGGCTCGAAATGAAGAACTGGTTCGCACTACTGGCACCCGCAGGCACACCGGCCGAGATTATCGAGTTGCTCAACATGCAGGTGCAAAAGGCCGTTATCACCCCGGATCTTGCCGCGCGGCTGGCTGACCAGGGTGTCATCCTGGAAGCCAGCACGCCTAAGCAGTTAGCCACGTTGATGCAATCGGACGTCGCAAAGTGGGGCAAGATCATCAGAAGTGCAAACGTGCGCCTAAACTGACTGAGCGCAGCGCCGAGGCTCTCCCCAGGAGTCCGGGTCATCCGGCGTGGATTCGCCCCTCCCGGCACTTCGTCTCCTCACGCTTCGGGAACCCAAGTTTCGCCGGCTGCAAATCGTTTGGCGCGAGCGTGGACTTGCGGCGATGCTTGCGCGCCGGGACCGGCCCACGACTGACCGTCGAAAATCAGCTCTCGCGATGGCTCCCGTCCGCGTCACACCGCACAGCCGCATCACGCGCTGGAACTCGTCCGGGATGATGGTCAACGCGCGTGCCGGACCCCGCTCGTCGGCGACGGACGCGGAAACTGAGACCTCGGTCGCAGCCCCGATCCATTCCGCAATGTCTCCGTGTTCGTCAAGCACTAGGCGCCGATCGCGCCTAACCGGCCCTATGAACGTGAGCGCGGACCGAGTCCGGCCAGATCCCGTCATTCGAATTCAACCGAACGACTGTCCGAGACATCTTCAATCTCGGACGGTCACGTGTGAGAGCTAAGCAAGACTGAATCCCGATGACCTACGCTGCGGCGGCACCCGTTGCGCGAGCCAGGGTGCAACTACTCCGCGAAGTCCTTCCCCTGCCTCGCCTCCCCGCTCACTTCACCGAATCCGACACGGTAACCATTCCCCTGACACCATCCACGGATCGATACCTCATCGCCATCGAGCAGGAAGTGCCGTGTGCTGCCGTCCGGCAGGGTCAGCGCTTCTTTGCCGTTCTTCGTGATTTCAAGCAGGCAGCCAAGCGAGTCGGGCGTCGCGCCGCTGAGCGTCCCCGAGCCCATCAGGTCGCCAACGCGCACATTGCATCCCGATACGGTGTGGTGGGCGAGTTGCTGCGCCACAGTCCAATACATCGAGCGGAAATTGGTGTGGGTGACCGGAACACGGACCTTGCCGCCTGCCGGTCTGATCGACGCCTCCAGTTCGATCGCGTAGGCGCCCTCCCCGTCCTGACGGAGATAGTCCAGCGGGGCAGGCTGCTGCACCGGGTGGGCGCAACGGAAGGCCTCCAGTGCATCCATGGTCACGATCCATGGCGAGATCGACGTGCAGAACGACTTGCTGTTGAAAGGCCCGAGCGGCGCCGATTCCCACTGCTGGAAGTCGCGCGCGCTCCAGTCATTGAGCAGCACCATACCGAACAAGTGGTCAGGCGCCTGTGCGATCGGGATCGGCTCGCTCATCGCACTCGGCTTGCCGATAACAAAGGCCATTTCGAGTTCAAAGTCGAGCTTGCCGGACGGTCCGAAGACTGGCCGCGGCTCGCCCGGCTGGCGCCGCTGCCCGCTGGGTCGGCTCACCGGCGTGCCGCTGGCCACGATCGTACTGGCACGGCCGTTGTAGCCGATGGGCAGTTCCAGCCAGTTGGGCGGCAGTGCATGCTCCGGCTCGCGGAACAGCCTACCGCAGTTCTCGGCATGGTGGCGCGATGAATAGAAGTCGGTGTATCCGGTCACCTCCAGCGGGAGGTGCAGCCGGGCTTGCGCCATGGGCACCAACGCGCGTTCGCGCAGCGCGGCGGCGGTGTACGCATCGGCGTCCAACGCAAGCCATTCAGTCAGGCGTTGGCGCACATCGCGCCAGGCGGATTGGCCCAGCGAGATGAATGGATTCAATGTGCTCGCCGCGAATACCTTTCGCATCGCCTCTGGCAGCAGGCCGGCCGCTGCCAGCTCCTGGAGATCGACGATCCGGTCGCCGATCGCGACACCGGCACGGGTGCTCCGTTCGGCCGTGGAGAATACGCCATAGGGAAGATTCTGCAGAGGAAAGTCAGTCAAGCCGGTATTGGCAGATTCGACCCAGCTCAGTCGTAGTGTGGTCAAGGCGGGGCTCTCTTCAGGCTTGTGCTCGGAGATTCTGCGGGGGCGCACTGCTCTGCGTGGGCGGGGCGGCCTCGCGCGCTAGCATGTCGGCAACAATCCGCCGCGCATGCACGAGGCCCGCATCGGAGGCGATCATGACCAGCGGGCCGTCCGGATTGGCGTCCATCGACATCTGCTGGGCCTCGACCACCACCTTGTCTTCGCCAAACGTAATCGGAAGGCTGCGCATCAGCGACGCCCTGGTCTCCTCGTGCCGGTCTGCCCCGCAAGTACGCGCCCCGGACCAGAAGTAGTGGGTCGTCGTAGCGGTTTCCGGCGTCTGCAGATTCAAGCCCATGAATGCGATGCCGCTGCTGCGATTGCCTTCGCGCGCGCCCGTTCCTGTGTCCACGGCACCGGTATGGATACGGACCACAGACGGCGGGATGAATTCGATCTCCATCCAGCGGTCAACCTTTGGCGTGCCGAAGGTATGGGCAGCGAGATATGAGGGCGGCGGCACCGAATCCATCATCCAGCGCGTAACGCGCACGCCGTTGTCCAGGCGCGTTGTCTTCGTCTCGGCGTCGGAATGGGCCTCCGGCGTGCCGCCGATGGTGCGGGTATGGACGTAGCCGACATGCGTCAGGTCCATCAGGTTGTCGGTGATCAGTTGATAGTTGGCCCTGACCAGGTAGCGGTCCTTGATCCAGCTCCAGGCCGGATCGTCATGAATCGCGTGGCGCGGCACCGCAGCCGGGTCGGCCTGGGCCGGATCGCCGAGCCAGATCCAGACGACCTGGTCCTGTTCGACGACGGGGTAGCTGGCGACCCGCGCCGCCGAGGGAATGCGGGTCTGACCGGGCACCTTCACGCAACTGCCATAGCGATCGAAGGTTAGCCCGTGGTAGCCGCACTGTACCTGGTCGTCTACCACGCAGCCGTGCGACAGCGGCAGTGCCCGGTGGCAACACCGGTCTTCCAGCGCGGCGACCGTGCCGTCACGCAGCCGGTAGAACACGACCGGTCGGTCGAGCAGCCTGCGTTGCAGCATCTCGCCGACCTTGACCTCATCGGCCCATGCGCCCATGTACCAGGCATTCATTACGAACATAACTGTCTCCTAATTCAAACAAGAGCCAACCTTGCGGCAGGTTTCATAGGTCGAGGACGAGGACCGGCGAAAGCGAGCGCGAGCAGCACGGCAGGAAGCAGTCGTTGCCGGCACGCTCGTCATCGCCGAGGAAGGCATCGCGGTGATCTGGGGTGCCGGACAGCACCCCTATCCGACAGGTGCCACAGACGCCCTGCTCGCAGGAATGCGGCACATCAATACCGGCCGCGGTCAGCGCATCCAGGGCTGACTGGTCGGATTCGACGCGGATTCGCACGCCGGACCGGCGCAGTTCAACGTCGAACGCCGCGTCGCTGGTGCACACATTCGGCAGCTTGCCGAAATACTCACGATGCAGGCGCGACTCCGGCCACCCGTTCCGACGCGCCGCGACAAACGCGGCGTCGATCAGTCCCGCCGGGCCACAGACGTACAGGTGCGTTGCCGCCTCGGGCGATGACAACAACGCGTCCAGCGACAGCCTCTGTGCGGGTGCACCGTCATCGGCGTGGATCGATACCGATCCGGCCAGATCTGCCTGCATCAGCCGTTCACGGAACGCTGCGGCAGCTTCCGTCCGCACGTAGTAGTGCAGCGCGAACGACGCACCTGCCGACGTCAGGTGCTCCGCCATCCCCAGTAACGGCGTGATGCCGATGCCCCCCGCCAGCAGAAGGCTCGACGTTGCGGACGGATCCAGCGGGAAGTGGTTGCGGGGCGCCGAAACCTCCAGGTCGTCGCCTACTTTCGCGTGCGCGTGCAAGGAGCGGGACCCGCCACGGGAATCCGGGGCGTCCAGCACGCCGATCACGTACCGGTGGCGCTCGTCCGGGCTATTGCAGAGGGAATACTGGCGGGTCAGGCCGGCCGGCGTCAGGACATCCACGTGCGCGCCCGCGGTGAACGGCGGGAGAATCGTCCCGGACGGGTCGACCAGTTCGAACGCACGGATCGACATCGTCTCCTGCCGGATCTCGGAAATTCTGAGCCTCATGGCTGCTTCCCGATCTTCATGCCCGCCAGCACTTTGGACCAGCGCGCACGTTCGGCATGGATGAACTGGCCGACCTCGGCGACCGACATCGGATGGGGCTGCACACCGACGGTGGCCATCTGCTCGATCACCGTCTTGTCGGCCACCACCGTATTGAGGTCACGGTTGATTCGCTCGACGATGTCCGCGGGCGTCCCTTTGCGCGCCAGCAGTACAAACCAGCCATTCACATCCTGGCCCGGCACCGTCTCCGCCAGCGCCGGCACGCCTGGGGCCAGTGGTACGCGAGTCTTGGACGTGACCGCCAACGCCTTGACGCGTCCGCCCTTCAGCATCCCTTCCACACCGGGGATGCCGTCGAACAGCAGTTGGACGTCACCGTTCATCACCGCCGTCAGCGCCGTGCCACTACTGCTGAAGGAGACGATGTTCAAGTCCAGGCCAGTGCTGCGGCGAAAGGACTCGGCCGCCAAGTGAGGCAGTGAGTACTGCCCGTTGACGCCGATATTGACCGTACCGCCCGTCTTTTTCGCTTGCGCGATAAACGACGGCAGGGAGTCGGCGCCATACCGCTTGTCGGCAACGATCACCAGTGGACCCATGGCTACCATCGCCACCGGTGCGAAGTCGGTATCCATGTCGTACCGGGCGCTGGCGTTGACCTGCGGCGTCACGGCGATAGCGGCCGCATGTGTCAGGATGAACGTGTACCCGTCCGCCGGCGCTTGCTTGACGGCGTTCATGCCGATGATGCCGCCTGCGCCAGGCTTGTTGTCGACGATCACCTGGTCGCCCCACCGCGTGCCGAGACGCTGGGCGATCAGCCGGGCCATCACATCGGGGGGACTACCAGCCGCGCTGGGCACCACCATGCGGACCGGATGGCCCGGCCAGCCTGCGGCCCCGGCTGATAGCGTCCCCGCCGCCAGCACCAGCGCGGTCAGGGCTCGAATACGTCTGATCATGTTGTCTCCTCAAAATCGATGCAGGACACCGGCCACGACGCCGGTCTGGCTCTCGCCCGGCGTCACGCTGTTGGGCGCTGCGAGGCCGACCGTGGAACCGTGGCGATTCTTCGCATAGCCGATGTTGGCGTATACCAGGGTCCGCTTGGAAAAGTTGTACAAGGCCGACAACGCGAACGTCGTCGCATCCTTGTCGCTGCCTTTCTGATCATTCTGGTAGACCGCGCCAGTCAGGCTGAAGGCCGGCGTGAACTTCCAGGTGAGACCCGTCCAGTAGATATCTGCGATGGCGGTGGTGCCGCCCACCCGTGAGCGCAGGTTGCGCACGCCAACGAAGGCCTTGGCGCGCTCCCAGGCATAGGTGGCCGCCACGACCGTGCGCCGGTCGGTGTTGTCCTGTGTGGCGACCGCGGCGCCGTGGCGCTCGTCGTAGGCAAGCATCGCACCGAACGGCCCCGCGCCATACTGGATCGAGCCGCCCCATTCCTGGCCGACCTTCAGGTTGCCGGGAACTTCACTGCCGTTGGGGATCGTCGAGTCGTAGCCGAAGCTGTACTGCGCCGACACCGTCAACGGGCCGGCTTCCTTGGTGTACCGCACGGCGTTGTCGACCCGGCCGCCCATCTGCGGATCCTGTCCGAAGACCGAGTACAGGTTGTAGACCATCGGGTCGAATGGGATCGCCACGTCGAAGATGGCATTGCGATGGCGGCCAAGGGAGACCAGCCCATAAGGTGTCTCGATGCCCACGTAAGCCAGCCTCCCGAACAGCCGGCCACCCTGTTGCAGCGAGCCGCTGTCCATGCTAAGACCCGACTCCAGCACGAAGAACGCGGAGTTGCCACCGCCGAGGTCCTCGTTACCTCGAAAGCCCCAGCGGGAGCCCGCCTGACCGCCACTGGTCATGCGGGTGACGCTGTGCGAGCCATTGGGCTGGTTGTTGATGACCTCTATGCCGTTGTCGAGAATGCCGTAGATGGTGACGCTGTTTTCGGCATGCGCGGTGCCGGCGACTGCCAGGCACAGCGCCAGCGCTGCCTTGCCGGAACGGCGGCAAATGTCTTGTGGGGGGTGCTTGGGTTGCAATGTCTCCTCCTTTTTCGGATGTCAGTGAGGACCATCCGTTTATGTAAGCGAGCGTGCCTGCCCGACTGTGCAGGCTTTCGGCTACGCCTCGCGTGCTTAAAATCGATACTGCGGTGATCGCGGTCAGCCGTGTCCGGTTAGCCGCCGGAGCAGAGCATCGGGTTCGGCTGGCGGCGCATCGGCACGCCACGCCACGTGCTGATCGGGGCGGATCAGTGCGTAGCGGGCGTCATAGAGCGCTCGGACATGTGCGTTGTTCAACTGCACGATCGTGAGCGGGCATCCAAGCCGAGCCGCGGCGGCTTCCAACGCACCGGCGCCTTCTGCGCTGTCGTCCAGCACCAGCAGCGTGAGACCGCCGCCGAACGTGTCGTAAAGTGACGCGCCCCTGCCCGTGCCTTCCGCCAGCCACGCATGCGGCGCTCGGCAACCGGGGCTGGCGGACGGCACAAAGGCGCTCGGATGGCAGTCCGCCGTCGCCCCGGTGCCGTAGTCGATGAGCGGCGACTCCGTGTAGCGATAGCCAAGCACCACACCCAGCGAGTCGAACTCCCGCGCTTTAGCGGTGCGGACCTGCACGGCCACGGCCTCGCGCGCGGCATCGCCGGCCGGGCCGTCGGTCTCGATGTCCGGCACGCACAGGTTGCTCGTCCGGGTAGCGTGATTCAGTACAGCTTCATCGATCACGCGGCGGTGCACCGGGCGCCGTTCGTGCTCGTAGCTGTCCAGCAGGCCATCGCCGCCCCACCCCTGCATGGTTGCGGCGAGCTTCCAGCCCAGATCGACGGCATCGCCGATGCCGAGGTTCATGCCGTAGCCGCCATAGGGCGGATGGAGGTGGCAGGCATCGCCGGCCAGGAGTACGCGTCCCTCGCGGTAGCGTTCAGCCAGCAACTGGTGTGCTTCCCAGTCGTCGACCGAGAGAATCTCCGGCGAGATGTCCAGCCCGGTGGCGCCGCGGATGAACCGCACGGGATCCTCGGTCAGTGCCGATACCGCCCCGCCGATGTACCAGCGGTCCCCGGTATCGAGCGGGCCCATCACCGCGGGCGAGTCGGCATTGACGAGCCAGTACATCACTGCTTTTGGCAGTCCGTGCATTGCCTCCAGGCCGGGCTGGCGGAAGACGATCATTCGGTTCCGCGACAGTCCGCCCGAACCCTCCATGCGGATACCCAACAGCCGTCGCACAGTGCTGCGGGCGCCGTCGGCGCCAATCAGGTAGCGGGCGCGGACGGTTTCTACCCCGCTGTCACCGTCGAGCACGGCACTCACGCCATCGATGTCCTGCGTGAACGCCTCCAGCCGCGTGTCGAACGAGAGGCAGACACCGGGCTGCGCGAGAATATGGTCTTGCAGTACCTCCTCCAGCTTGTATTGAGGAATCCACTGCGCGTGCTCCGCATAGAGCGGGTTCTGCCCGGGCCGGCAATAGAATGCGTTCTCGAAAGCGGTGATCGGCCGGCCGGCAAGCCGGGTCGCGAAGCAGACGGTCGAGGGATAGTCGACACCGAAGGGCGCCTTGGCCCGGAATGCGTCGATCAGGCCCCAGCGTCGCAGGTGCTCGCAGCTCCGGACGTTAGTGGTTTTCGCCCGTGGGGCATTGCCCACGCGGGCATTGGCTTCGACGATACGCACTGTCACACCGCGCTGACCGAGTTCGATCGCCGCTGCCAGCCCCACCGGCCCGGCACCGACGATCAGGACATCGACGTCGCATGCGGCGACGCGTTCATCCTTCATCTGCATGATTTTCATCCTGTTGACTGGCGCCGCCGGACGACGCCGTTGACTGGCTTCGACCGTCTCAGTCGGCGTTGCCCTGAGCACCCGTCGTGCCGGTCTTACCTGGATAAGGCGGCGCCCAGCTCGCCAGCATTTCGATGCTGTTCGGGTAAAAGGCGGCAGGCGTACTTTCGTTGAAGACGTCGCCGTCGGCGTAGTGCTCGACGACATTGCCGGCGGGGTCGTGCCAGTAGTCGAACACCTGGCTACCCAGTACGTGCCGACCCACCCCCCAACGCGGCTTCCAGCCCCTGCTGCCCAGCCAGTGGTGCCCTGCGCTGATCGCGTCGAACGACTCCACCTCGAACGAGGCGTGATGCGCCGTTCCCGCCAGCGGGGCCGGTGCCTCGACAAAGCCGACGGCGTGGTGATCGACATACTGGTCTGCCTTGGACAGCCGGTAGAATCCGGCCACCATGCGGTCGCCGCCAGGCTCAGTCAGGCCATCGGAGAGCCGCAGCCCGAGATGCTGCGTGTACCAAGCGTCAGTGGCCGCGATGTCGCGCACATGGAGCAACACGTGCCCGAGCCGGAAGACTGGAGCGGGCCCACGCGGCGGGCGCAAGGTTGCGCCGAGCCGAGATTTCGCGGCCGGCGTGTTGGTCTTTGCCGCGCAGGCAGGCGGTTGGGCGTTGTGCGTCGTTGTCGCTGCGTCGCGCTTCCAGTGCACGAGATGGATCGCGAAGCCGTCAGGATCGCGGAGCCGCACGCGCAGGCCTGCGCAGGGACCCCCGACTTCCTCGATCGTACTCGCGCCGGGGATCGCGACCGCCCGGTGCAGTTCGTCGGCTGATGCGACTTCAAAGGCTACGTAGGCCATGCCGGACCTGTCCTTGCTGGCGGCCAGCGTGACATGCGCGTATGGCTGTGCGCCGTTGCCTTTCATGTGCAACGCGTCGCAGGTCTGCGACAGCGGCGCGAGTCCGAAGTCGGCAAGGAAGACCGACATCGTCACGAGGTCTTCGGCGTAGTACGCCACATGGGCGATGTCTTCGAGCTTGATCATGGCGGGAGGTTCGTGGATTGTCGCCGGACTGCCGCTCATTGGGCGGCGGGGTCGCTGGCCACGGGATTGCACAGCACACCGATGCGGTCAACTTCGACCTCGACCACGTCTCCCGCCTTCATCCACAGCGGCGGATTGCGCTTGGCGCCCACGCCGCCCGGCGTGCCCGACACGATCACGTCACCTGTCTCCAGTGGCATCACCGTGGAGAGATAGGCGATCAGTTGCGGGATGCTGAAGATAAGCAGGTCAGTCGTCGTGCGCTGAACTTCCTCGCCGTTCAGGCGGGTCGTCAACGTCATCACGGTGCCGGGCGGAATCTCGTCAGCTGTGACCATCCACGGGCCGAATCCGCCTGTGCGGTAGAAGTTCTTTCCCGGCCCCCACTGCGGCGTATGGACCTGCCAGTCGCGCACGGAGCCGTCGTTGTAGCAGGCATAGCCGGCGACGTGATCCCAGGCGTTCGCCTCCGCAATGCGGCGGCCAGGTTTGCCAATGATCACGGCAACCTCCCCCTCGAAGTCGAACTTGTGCGACTCGGGCGGTACCAGCAGCGGTTGCCCGTGCCCCTGCTGAGAATCGGCTACGCGCAGAAAAATGGGGGGATGGGCAGTTTCAGCCTTGCCAGTTTCGGCCAGGTGAGCGTGGTAGTTGAGACCGACGCACAGAATCTTGCCCGGGTTGGGGATCGTGGGCAGGAATATGACGTCCTCGGTAAGGAAATCAGGACGACCTGCCGAGGCGGCCGCAGCGCATACCGCTTCCGCCGGCGCGCCAAGCAACGCCTTCAGGTCAGGATAGCGCTCGCCAAAGCGCGCGGAGAGGTCAATGATGCCGTCATGGGTGACGACGCCGTAGGCTGGGCGGCTGCCGGCCAGGAAGGAAGCAAGGCGCATAGTGGGAGCTGTCTCGGGTGATGTGTTTGTCGTTTTGCGGCATGTCGTCGCGCCACGGACCGAAAGGTAGCCCCGCCGCCGTTCCCCCGAAAGATGGCAAAATTGCGCCGGAGATAGCTGACAGCTATCACTAAATCCACACAGGCCCAACTCCGATGAAGCTTCACAACCTCCGCGACTTCGTCGCCGTCGCCCAGACAGGCAGCCTGCGTGCGGCAGCGCGCAAGCTGGAACTGGCACAACCTTCGCTGTCCAAGAGCATCCAGCAGCTCGAAACCGAGCTGGGCGCGACGCTGTTCGAGCGAAATGCGCGCGGCGCGATGCTGACGCCGTCAGGAAAGGCATTCCTCCATCGCGCGCAGGCGGCACTCAATGAGCTGAAGCGGGGCCAGGGCGAAGTACGGCAGATTTCCAGCGGGACGGGCGGCAGCGTCAGCATGGCCGTCTCAGCGGCGGTGGCACTTTCCGTCCTTCCCGACACCATCAAGGCGTTCAGCGCGAAATTCCCCGATGCGGCGATCCGCATCATCCCGGCTCAGCCCGGCACGATGCTTCCGGAACTCCGCGCCGGCGCACTGGACTTTGCCATCGGACCCCGCCCATCCCTGCCGCTCGGGGACGACTACAGTGTCGAACTGCTGATGCAAAACAGACGCGCCATCGTCTGCCGCCGGGATCATCCGCTGCGCAAGGCGCGCAGACTCAGCGACCTGCTCGGTGCGCAATGGCTCGTGTCGAGCGCCACGGGCATGATGGCGACCGACCATGATCAATTCTTCCAGTCGCACGGACTCGACGTGCCATCACGGGTAGTGCTGTGCGACTACGGCACTGCGACATGGTCGCTCCTGGCATCCACAGACATGCTTGCGGTGCAGCCCCGGCAGTGGGTCGAAGCCGCGCTGATGAAGGGCGTGCTGACGGAGATCCCGATCGCTGAAAAGCTGCCTTTCGTAGACATTGTCCTTGTGCGGAGGCGAGGTTTGCCACCCACGCCTGCAGCAGAGACGATGCTGTCTCTGTTGCAACGGCATATCGTGTACTACGCCGGCGAGGTGGGAAGCGAGGATTCTAGCGGCGCCGGCAGCTAGTTTTGCCGACGTGGTTGTGCCGCTCTCGAAAGGCCTTTACCGGGGTCCGTCTACTTGACACCCGTCGCTCGGTTTGTCACTGGGGTTTATTGACCGCAAAATTCGGCAGTGGGGATGACTGCTCGTCAACTGGAAGCAGACCTACGGCATAGCTCGCTCGAATGGCCCTGATGGGTCGCCTTCAGCCGGCTGGCCCAGACGTAACCGATCTCGCGGTCGGTCGGGCCCCTACCGGCGCAGCATAGAATTGATCTCGAGACCGGTCATTAAAGCGCCTGCGTATCATGGAGAATTCGCTGCTGGAATTGATTGACTCCGCCCTTCGGGAGATTCAACCGATGGCCGCTCAGGCGTTCGAGCCGGCAGTCAGCATCGAGCGTCAACTAAATTGGTGTCGCAGTTTTGAATGTGGACTTCCTATCGAACCGGCGCCGGGACCATTTTCGATGGGCCTGATTGCGGTCCGTGAGTTCGATATGTACGGAGATATGCCTGAACTCGCTTCTCTCATAAACAAGGTGCAGCGACTCGTTGAAGCCAAGCTTGCTAGAGCGAACGAGAAAAGCTGATCGGTCAGGAGTCCATCCGCCGGTGGACGCCTGCCCCGTCAACGAAGCAAAAGAACCGTGATCACGCCAAGCGCCAGCAGGATCAAAATAAGCCCGGAGATGCGTTCCAGCCACGGCAGAGTCCGTGCGAAGCGTCTCAGGACGCTTTGGTGGCCGATCAGGACGGCAATCACCACATCGTAAAGCAACACCACACTGAACATCCAGGTGCCGTAGAGCGCCTTCCATCCCGCACTGGCGTGAGGGCCGGCCAGCATCGCGGCCAAGCTGGCATAGAACAGCGCGTTCTTCGGGTTGAGGATGCCAGAGAGGAAGCCCATGCCGGCGGCACGTCGCCAGGCGACGAGTGGTTGCGTGCGCGGAGCGTCCCGGCCAGCGGATGCTGCCACATTGAGGTCATTGCTGCCGGCGCAGCGCACGAACAGCACGCCGATATAGAGCAAATAGGCGCAGCCGGCCAACTGCAGAACGACGAACAACCTCGTGTCCGGCTGCAGCGCGGCTGTGCCGCCGAACGCGGCAGTGATGAACACCCCATTGGCTATGGCGATGCCAAGGCAAGCGCCGCTGGCAACGCGCCAGCCAGCAGACAGGGATGTTCGGGCGATCAGGAAAAAATCAGGGCCGGGGGAAAGCAGGGCCAGGAAATGCACTGCGGCGATCATCAAAAACTGATGCATTCAATGTACACCTACGAATCTTTCTCGCAGTGTGCCGACCGCAGCGCGTTCTGTATTGAAGGAAATTGCAGTCGTACCGTTTCCGACGCTACGCGCGGAAGCGTCCTGGCGTGACGCCCGTATGCGCTTTGAAAACCCTCTGGAAATGCGCTTGATCGGCAAAGCCTAGGTTCTGGGCGACGTCCGAGATGCGCTCTCCACCCCGAAGCTGCTCCCTTGCCAGATTGATGCGCTGGTTCAGTTGCCAGGCATGCGGCGTCATGCCGGTCACTGCGCGGAAAGCGCGGATCAGTTGGTAGCGACTCATGTCAGCGAGTTGTGCCAGTTCGTCCAAAGTAATGCTGGAAGCGGGCGCGGTGCGAAGGCAATCGAGGGCTGGCCGGATTTGTGCCAGCAGCTTCGATGGAGCGTCTGGCGCTTCGATGCGCAAGCCCTGCCTAGTGTCGCAGTCGCCGATGAACACGATCAGCGCTGCTTCCTTGTCGCACGGGCTGACCTCAGAGAACAACAACGCGTTAAGTTGGCAGAAGCGTGCGTAGACCGACGGGTCGGTCACGACCCTTATCGGCTCGGTATCTAGCGAGTGGGCCTGCGCGTACTCCATCCGGACGGCATGGAGCCAGGCCGCGTCCAGGTGCAGCATCTGGTAGCTCCAAGCCGTTTCGGGTGCCGGGTTGCAGGCATGCACGCGTGTCGCGGGCACGAATACAAGTGTGCCGGGATGCAACGCGACTGGACCGCCGGTGCCGCCGTCGAAGACACTGCGGCCGTCATCGACGGCGCCAATGGAAAAGGTGGGATGGTGGTGCGGCTTGTAGCAGGCTCGGCTATGACAGGCGCGGCGGCTCTCGACAAAAGACATGCTCGGGTCGTGCCAGAACGCCTGACTCGACTTGTTGCGCGGTGCCGCACGAAAAGGCGAATGGGCTGACATCCAGTGCTTCGGTTTTGATGGGATCGCGTTTAAGAAGACTCAATGCATAGATCATACTAGAACCTCCCGGGTGCGCTAACGGAGCGATCACTTCGTTCACACTGGCATGCGTGGCTAGGCGAAAAGAGCCATGCGTACACGAGAAGTCCCGCCTCATCTGTTTGTTGCGGGACTTCAGCCGTGCGTACAACGGCGGCGGTTTATTTCTGGTTTGCAGTAAGTACCTTGAAACTCGTCATCAGGTTGCGATAGTCGGGAATGTGGTTGGCGAACAGCGTGCCAAGGCCCTCAATGTCATTGCGCCAGTCGCGATGCAACTCGCAGGCCACGCCGAACCACGTCATCATCTGGGCCCCGGCATGGGCCATTCGGTGCCACGCCGCATCACGAGTGATCGGATCGAAGGTACCGGAGGCATCGCCCACGACAAAAACATCGAAACCTTCGGCCATTGCAGACAGGGCGGGAAAGGCGACGCAGACTTCCGTCACTACGCCGGCAATGATGAGTTGCTTCTTGCCCGTGGCCTTGACGGCCTTTACGAAATCCTCGTTATCCCACGCGTTGATCTGTCCTGGGCGTGGAATAAATGGCGCTTCGGGAAACTGTGCCCGTAATTCGGGCACAAGCGGGCCGTTGGGGCCATTCTCAAAACTGGTGGTAAGGATGGTCGGCAGCTTGAAGTACTTGGCCAGATCGGCCAGCGCCAGTACGTTGTTCTTGAACTTGTCCGGGTCGATATCGCGTACCAGCGACAGCAGGCCAGCCTGGTGATCTACCAGAAGCACGGCGGCATCGTTCTTGTCCAGGCGCTTGTAAGGCGTGGTCATGACAGTCTCCTTGCGGGGATGGGCATTTACGCTTGCGGATGAAGCGTTCCTTAATCGCCTCGAAGACCGCCTTGGCGCAGGCGATCGCCGAAGCGTGGAGGCAATCATAGGATTGCAGAACCCAACGTAGTAGTGCCGTAAGATGCCGTCTGTGTTCTATGAAAGGAACAGTCATGGACGACCTCAATGATCTCTACTACTTCGTCAAGGTCGTAGACCATGGAGGCTTCACACAGGCCGGCCTGGCACTGGGCACGCCAAAGTCCAAGCTGAGTCGGCGCATTGCCGCGCTGGAGGCCCGATATGGCGTGCGGCTGCTGCAGCGCTCGACACGCCACTTCTCGGTGACCGACACCGGCCGAGAGTTCTATGACCGGTGCGTCGGGGTACTCGTTGAAGCCGAAGCGGCGCGCGAGGTGATGGAGCGCGAACGGTCTGAGCCCCAAGGTATCGTGCGCATGACCTGTCCGACCACATTGCTTGAATACCGTATCGCGGGGCTAGTAGCCCAGTTCATGCTGGAATATCCGAAGGTACGTGTACACCTGGAAGCTACCAACCGGCGCGTCGACGTGATCGGCGAGAGTCTAGATCTAGCGTTGCGGGTCCGGTTTCCTCCGCTGGAAAACAGCGACCTCATAATGCGCGTGCTGTCCGAAAGCCACCAGCGACTCGTGGCGAGCCCGGCCCTGCTCGAAAACCGGAATTTGCCTCAGCAACCGACAGACCTGACAGGTCTGCCGAGCCTAGACTGGGGGCCGGCACGCAGTCATGTCTGGCAACTGGTAGGGCCAAATGACGAGCAAGCGGAAATCCGGCACGAGCCCCGATACGTGACCGACGACATGTCTGCACTCCGTAAGGCGGCGCAATACGGTGTCGGCATCGTGCAGCTCCCATGTATGGTGGTTGAGGATGACTTGCGAAAGGGCACGCTGGTGGATGTGCTACCAGGTTGGGAACCCAAGGGGGGCATCATCCACGCGGTGTTCCCGTCGCGCCGAGGCTTACTGCCCAACGTGCGGCTTCTGCTCGACTACTTCGCGGCGCACATCTACAAAGAATAAAGATGGCGGCGCGCAAACGCGTAGCGCTGTCGCGACGATCACTACTTTTCCCTGAACATCCTCGCGGCCTTCCTCAGGGATCGACGATGAACCGAACAAGAAGCGTTGTTTCGGTGAATGGTCGCGCGTCAAATTCGCCAGGCAAACCTGCAAGGAGCTTGCCAGCCGAGGGCATGACATTTGGATTGCACGTAAGGTGTTCCCTAGCAGCTCATGAATCCGCTAGGGATTGGAAGTCCCGGCCTGCTCGTCCCAAACGTTCGAAGTTTCGATGTGACCTTTCAACTCGAACTGGCGCTTCGCGGCGTCACCCAATGATCGCTACGCACGGTCATATCCAGGTAGCCATTTCGCACACTATCAACAAGCCAAGCAGCAGACGGCATGATGTGTCCTGGCTAGGCCTGCCGCGCAAGTTGACTTAAAAATGCGCTGCAAATGTATCGATATAGATACTTTTTGCGATTAACGCGAACGGGGGGCTCTCCTGTCCGCTGTACGCAAGCGATATCGATCGATTCAAGTCAAGAAAGCCCCGGGCCACTTGGGTGATCAACGCGTCGACGGTAAACCGGTTGGTGATCGCAGAACTTCGAGGCAAATATGTTAGCCAACAGTCCCGTTCCAAGAATGCCACGATCAATCGGCCGACTGGTTACGGGGCGCCAAGGACGATGACCTCCATTGTCCCGTAGGCTCCCAGCTTCGCCCCTGGCTGCGGGAGGCAGCGATGGCGAACACGATCGGTGACTATGAGAATGCGCGTTGATCGCATGAAGGCTCCAGGCGGTGGCAGGACGGTCATTTGACGCGCTGGTCCAAGTAGCAACCGTTGGCCCGCTCACAACAGAAATCGTGTCACCGAACAGAACTCGCCTTCGCGAACCGTGCGCGTGTCATGTAGATCAGATTCCTTCCTCAAAGCATCCAGGAGGGTTTGCCGTGGCACCTCGGTGTGACGCTCCTCACTACCATGGACATGGTCGAGCGTAGAGAGCAGTGTGACGAGCCGCCCTTTTTTCGACTTACCGCCCTTTGACGCAAAGCCCTCCCACAGGGTCTTGGGAGTCGCATTGCGGCTGCCGTGATGGCCCACCTTGTAGAGCCCCACATTGGCCAGTCGCGCTACATGCTTTGGATCTGATAACGCGTACTGCCAGTTTTCAAACTGCGCATCGCCGGGGAACAAAATGAACTTCCCGTTCGCTTCGAAAAGCAAAATGACACTTGTGTTGTTCATCTGCTTATCCAGAATCCGAACGAGCGACAGCAAGTTCTCGGCTTGTTCACGCTGCGCCTGGTATCGATACCATCGCATATCCCACGGACGACGCACGTCCTCGTACTTTGGAAACAAGCTGAAAGAGCCGGGCTTGCCCATTCTTGCGATGCGCCCACGTTTAGCCCAAAACTCTGCCCGAGCTCCTGACAATTGCCAGTACTCTTCTGCGTTGGTCTGGCTTTGCTTCCGAATTCCAGCATGCTGCTCGAGCGTAGGCGGGCCCAACACGTATGTTTTTACGCCAGGGAGGATGTCCTCAAGTCCTGCGCTCGCGCCCGCATACACATACTTCCTTCTCCGCCCCATGCTTGCAAGGTTCTCGACGGCATCCCGATTGGCCAGTTCGTTGTCATCACCAAGAAATTCTAGCTGCGCCTTTACTTCATTGAGATGGTTGCCTCGCAAGCGCGCGCTCGCCGATTTCACATAGCCAGCAAACTCATTCATGTCGTTAAGCATTACAAGATGCTTACGCATGGCCTGATGGTGATTGCTTTGGCTCACGCTCGTGGGTGCCTTCGCGTCGGCCTGGGCCTCGGGATCCTCGGTCCAGGGCTGGATTACCAAGTCCGGATTTAATTTTCTGATGATTTGGCCTGGCCCCTTACCCGAAACTAGCGAAAAGCCGCTGATGTGATCTTTGTGTCTGTGCGTAGCGACGACCGCGTGCAGCTTGCCTCCACAATCTGTCTCGATCGAGCGCGCAATCTCCAACAGGTACTTCGCCGAGTCATTGCCCTTGGGCGCTCGCGTGGTGCCGAAGTCGATGAGTACATGCCTGAGATCCGCCGGATAGTGAAACGTAAGCAAGAAACAATCACCAAAGCCTACGTTGTAGCTGCGCAGCGTCAGCTCTGTCGGACTATTCTTTCTCGCTGCTGCCTTCTTCGAGGTCATGCTACCAGCCCCCTTTTGCCGTGAATGCCGGTCGAAGCTCTCGATCGCGATGCATCGCCGCAATCCGTGCGGTGACCGACTGCGGCTGTGAAAAATGGCCACTGTCCCAGAGGCTCCGCAGGCGATCACTTTGCTTTTCGCTCGTCACGCCGGTCCCGATGTGGAATTTGAGTAGACCGTATTCGTTGAAGACTATTGTTCCACCGCCAAAGAGATGAATCAATTTGGCAGTCGGCATCTCCGCGGGCTTCCTGATCCCAAGCGTCGCAAGTTCGCTGGCATAAACGGACAACTGCTGAATGTACTCAACCACCGTTTCACGTAGGATCGTGTGGTCGTTGCTCACCCTCACGACCGGCCTTACCGACGTCACACGCGTGAAAGCGTCCGGATGGATGCCGAGCGCAATTTTGTTCTCCCATACGAAGCGGAACACCTCGACAGGATCGCGTTGCATTCTCTCAAAGTGCGTACCTATGAGCGTAAACTCGCTTGCTCGCGGTGGCTTCCAGGCGCCATCAGTTCTAGCATTGCTAGCTGGCTCCACCCCGAATGACGCAAATGAGGCCCGCAGTGCTTCTCGATAGTGGTATTTGCCATCATTTGGGTAAAGCTGCATGTCTGCGGTCAATATGCCGCTTAGGTAATCGCCGAAGGTCAGATCGACGGGTGGCATGTAGTCGAGCGCCCGAATTAGCATCCGTAGCAGGTGCGTGGCGGATTTCACGCCCTCCTCTACGACAACCGAGCGAGCCACACCACCTGGGCTTGTCTTCACGATTGGGCTCAGCCGTTTGACCCAGACTTCGAAGAATGCATGCATGACGATGGCGACAAGCAGTTCGCCACGATCATGCGCCTCCTGAAAGCGCTCGCTCTTATAGAGAGTACGATCCGGCTTGATGTTGAGCGATTCACGTAACGCCGAACCCGGCACGCCGTTTAGCGCAGCGCCCATTTGCTTGGCGAGCTTGGCGAACTGAGCACCGCTAAGTTTTTTTGCCGTCAGATTGACCACGGGCACGAGACCGCCTCGGGCCGACAAGGGCTCGAGCAGCCAATCGATGATGGAATCGCTCTTAAAGACTGATAAGAGCGCGATGATGTCAGAGTAGCCCTCGTGGAAAGCCGCCTGATCGGGCGACGATGGAAGAAGGTAGTAAGGTCTGAGGCCATCCAAAAGCGCATGGGTTGTCTCATGCACCACAATGTCGTGCGACAGACATGTGTAGACCGGCTTGCCGTGCTCATCGGGGAAATACCCGAAGTTCAGACTTTCTGATTCGCGGGAATAGTAGGCATTGGCATCAGCGAACGCATGCGGCGCTACCTTGAGCTGATGGCTTGGCATCTCGAACCCCCAGGCGACGGTGCGACCCAGTGCAGCTTCGAATGTCTGTAGGGTCGCCATGGTGATGGCATACACGTTCTGCTGATGAAAGTACGGATTTCGAACCAGCTTGTCGATGTCCGTTACCGAGGCAAATATGTCGGAATCGAGGTCGTCGGCCCGAGATTTATAGAACGTGTCACTCGAGGCGTCATAGTCGATAACGTGGACACGAAATCCTTTGGGCCCCTGCTCCAGACGCTCTGCAGGTAACGACACTGTTGTTGTCAGGGCCCTACCCCCCGCGCCCAACACCGCAGGATCCTGTGCGAGGATCGTCCAATCACGCATTGGTACATCGTGCGTGACAGCATCGTAGACGATGCCACCGCTTGTTCTCGCGACCATTATCTCCCCCCCTTCTCTTCGGCTTCGTCAGCCTTTCACGGGTATTGTCTTTGGGCGGCTGCTAGCGACGATGTATGCGGTCGTCGACTGTCTTGTTGTTGATACGAACTGGCGCCAAGCGTAATCCACAGTATGGCAACGAATAGGTCAACGCATCCCCTCAAAATGGGGGAGAGACCCAGATAAATAGCATTCGCTGAAGAGGCCAATCGAAGAGGTCGCGAATTTCGTTTGGAACATCTAGATTCTTCTTCACGTCTGCGACTGCAGCGCTGGTTGATGACTGTCACAGCCGGCTGTTCAGAAGACAGACCTTCCGGTGTCCATCTCTTGCCGATACTCATGGACTCGCTAAATAGTCCGTGCTTTGGCACAAAATGCAATCGGCTTCCGCTCGTGAGATACGTTGCAAGGGGGCCAGGAAGAGTCATTGACCCCGAGACGGCGTGAAGTCCGCTCTACGTGTTGACAATACATCGCTCGCCGCTGGCTTGATAGCGAGGCCGGCCGCGATCGCGGATGGCGGCTTCCACGCGAGGCGGTGGCACAAGATGTACAGAGTTGGCGATATACACTTTGGCGCGGCATGGGCGCTGTTGCGCGTTGCAGGGCGCCGGGCTTTATCTCAGCAGACCGCGTTCGAGCGCATTGTGGTGGAGCGCAACGGCAAGATTACATTTGTGAAGAGAAAGCCTGCCGAAGCAGCCAGCACAGATCCGGGCCACCGCGTGTGGGGCGGTGAAATGGAACAACGAAGAGACCAAGAAGAACAAATTTCGAAGACGCACCCACAGACTCGGCATGGCGCGAAATATCGTCGCTCTGAGTGCTACGCCGGCCGGCTGACCGTGTCAGGTACAGTTAGCGCGATAGGTTTCCTCGATCTGCTTGCGCGAGTTATCTCGCTCCAGCTTTGGAACGGCGCGGCCCTGTGCGCTTTGCGTCGCGGTGCCGGGGGAAGTGTAGCCGCGCTGCTTCGACGTGCCGCTCAGCTCTTCCAGCAGTGCCTCGCAACGTTCGCGCTTGGCATCGGCCGGACTGGCGCTTGGTGCCGAAGGCGGCCGATAGGGACTGCTTCCTTCGCGCACCGCGTCGGAGATGGCTGCGGCACCGGAACTTGGAGGCTGCTGCGCATGGGCGAGGAAAATGCCCGGGCAGATGCCCAGCGCTCCAACGGCGACGATCACGCACTGAAACGGCTTCGTGGTGTTTGGCATGGGTTGCTCCGCTGAAACAGTGATGCACGGCGACTTACTCTTCAACAGCCAGCACTTAATGTGCACGATGCTGGAAAGGCTTGCCATTGGACCTTGGCCTCAGCACGCCGTCGACAATCGCTGCGGCGCAGCTGAAGCCATCGCTGCTTTACGGAATGAGGATAGGCTGGGCCAGCACCCCGGTACGCAGCGGACGGCACAAAATGTCCCGCATTTTTGTTTTCATCGTCAATGGCACTCTGGCACCGCCGCAGCAAGTGTCGGCGCGCCATCGCTACCGTATCCGTTGCAGCTCGTCAATGCGAAGACGGTATGCGCGCATCAGGCACGCCTTGTCTGCACACTGATTACGTGAATGCCTGAGCCAGTCGCGCTGCCCGTCCCGTAGTGGCGCCTTGTTGGTGCTTGCCTTCAGCTTCTTCCCGTACAAATTGCCGAGCTCTCGATCAACGCTTGCCAGTTCCGCGTCACCACAGACTAGCTGCAAAGGCATTGAGGCCACCTTGCTACAGTCCAGGCTGCGCATCAGGGCGTCGCGGTTCTGCGGATGCTTTTCCAGCTTGCCGGGCTTGCACAGTCCCTGCAGCGACCCGCACGCGACGCTACGTCCAACCCACGCCATGTCTCGCGCACCGTGATCTGCGATGAATCGGTTGATGGCGGCATGACTGACACCCCGCTGCATTGCGTTTGCGGCAACGATCTCGTTGCACAGCGAATCACTCACATACGAGTTTGCAATCCGTTTGTAGCAGCTATGGAACCCTAGTTGTCCCGATCCGAGAATACCGCGGCGCTCACCAGATGCAAACAAAATCGATGCGCACGCTGATGCGCATCGAGCGTTGTCGGGAACGACGGTATAGACACGAATCTTGTCCATGACATCGACGAGTCTGAAGGCAGCTTCGACGTTTCCGCCTGGACTGTTCAGGATCAGTGCCACGAGTCCGTCGTCATCGCGATCTGCGAGCCGCGCGACCGCGCGAAGTTTGTCGGCATCGCCCTCATCGATGCGGCCTTCCGCAATGATCATTCGCTGGTCGAGTTGGGGCTGCTGATAAAAGCGAAACTCCATGCCCAACGCTTCGACCGGAATCGCCAGCGCCTGGAGGAAAAGCCAGGGCAGGAAAGGCGCAACCTGGCGCAACACCATTCCATCGCGTGGCAGGCCTACAATCACCCGCATGGCTTCCTCCAAGGCTCGAACTCTGCTCCTAGTTTAAGTCATCTGAATTTGTAGGTTGGGGGCGCTACTTCCAAGGCGCAAGCCCACTCTCTCACTGATGGATGTCCACCGGAGAAAAGTTGCAGTCCGTAGGTCATCGCCCCCTGAGCAAGCCATCATTCGACACTGTCATGCGTGACCGCGCGCGGTACGATGCAATTGCAGTTCAACGACGACGATTTGAATGAAACCGCGTGCAACAAACCTAGACTGGCGATTTCCCGGAGGGGTGACCACCATCTGACATAGACATCATTCCGTTTGGAAAAGCTGTAGTGGTGTCCCGTGCCAGGTGGCTAGTTTCTGGGACTTCACACCCCGTCCGCCCCGCCGCCCAGTACCTTGTACAGCGTCACCAGGTTGTCCTGCCATGTCATCCGCAGCGTGACGAGGTCCTGCTGCGCCGCATACAGCGAACGCTGTGCCACCAGCACGCTCAGATAGCTGTCCACGCCCTTGCGATAGCGCGCCAGCGACAGGTCGTAGGCCGCCTGGCTGGCATCGGTCAGCGATTGCTGCGCCGCCAGGCGTTCGTCGATCGTGCCGCGGGTGGCCAGCGCATCGGCTACCTCGCGAAAGGCGGTCTGGATGGCCTTCTGGTAGCTCGCCACCCCGATGCGCTCGCTGACCTTTGCCGCATCGAGATTGGCGCGATTGGCCCCGCCATCGAACATCGGCAGGCTCACGGACGGTGCGAAAGCCCACGCGCCCGTCCCTGCCTTGAACAGTCCGGACAGCTCGCCGCTGGCGGTCCCCGCACTGGCCGTCAGCGTGATGCGCGGGAAAAGCGCCGCGCGGGCCGCGCCTATATTGGCATTGGCCGCCTGCAGCGTATGTTCCGCCTCGCGCACATCCGGCCGATCCAGCAGCACATCCGACGAAACGCCCGCCGACACCTCGCGGATCACTCCCGCCGTCAGGTCCTCCAGCGGCGCGACATCGTCCGGAATTTCCGCGCCAAGCAGTAGCGCCAGCGCATTGCGGTCAAGCACCATCTGGGAGGTGTAACGCGCCACGTCCACGCGCGCACTGTCCACGCTGGTCTGCGCCTGCTTCAGATCCAGTGCCGACGCCGTGCCCAGTTCGAAGCTGCGCTGCGTGATGTCGTAGGTGCCGCGTTGTGCGGCCAGCGTCTGCTGGGCCAGCTTGTACAGGGCGGCATCGCTGCTCCACGTCAGATAGGCCGTGGCAACCTCGGAAACCAGCGTCACCTGTGCCGCGCGGCGTGCTGCCTCGGTGCCCAGATAGGTCTGCAGCGCCTGGTCGCGCAGGCTGCGCACGCGGCCAAACAGGTCCAGCTCGTAGCTCGCGGCACCGACGCCCACGCTGTATTGATGCGTCGTGGTGGCTGCCGTGGTGCCAGCGAACGATGCTGGCGTGCGTGATGCAGAACCGTCCGCCGTGGCATTGATCGTTGGAAACAGCGCCGCCCGCTCGACCTGGTACTGCGCGCGCGCCTTCTCGACATTGAGCAGGCTGACGCGCAGGTCGCGATTGTTGTCCAGTGCCAGCGCGATCAGGCGCCTCAGCGTGGCGTCCGTAAAGGCCTCGCGCCACGGCAGCTCAGTGGCTGCGACCTCGCCAGCACCGTTGGCGGCGGCCTTGCCCTGCGATTCTCCGCCGGGCAAGGCGGCAGGCGTGGCGCTGTCTGGCCGCTGGTAGGCAGGCGCCATCGTGCTGCACCCAGCCAGCGTCAGCAGGCAGGCCAGCGCCACGGCCGCAATCGTCGGTCTTTGCATCATGCTTGCTCCTGTGTGTCGGCATCCGGTGCAAGATGCTTCCGCTTTGTTGCGCGCCGCGCCATCACGTCGGTAATCATGTGGAAAAATAGCGGCGCGTAGAAGATGCCGAGCAGCGTGGCCGCCAGCATGCCCCCGGCCACGCCGGTACCCAGTGCGTTCTGGCTGCCCGCGCCTGCCCCGGTGCTGATTGCCAGCGGCAACACGCCGAGGATGAACGCGAACGACGTCATCAGGATTGGCCGTAGCCGCATGCGCACGGCCTGCAATGTGGCGCGGGTCAGGTCGACGCCCTCCGCATGGAGCTGCCTGGCGAACTCGACGATCAGGATCGCATTCTTGGCAGACAGGCCGATCGTCGTCAGCAGCCCCACCTGGAAGTAAATGTCGTTGTCGAGCCCCCGCAGCGTGGCCGCCACCAGCGCGCCCAGGATGCCGAGAGGCACCACCAGCATCACCGAGAACGGTATCGACCAGCTCTCGTAGAGCGCAGCCAGGCACAGGAACACGAACAGCACCGAGATGGCGTAGAGCGCCGGCGCCTGGGACCCGGACATGCGTTCCTGGTCCGACAACCCGGTCCACTCGTGGCCGATACCGTCGGGCAGCGTCTGCAGGATGCGCTCGATGGCCGCCATGGCTTCGCCCGAGCTGTGGCCCGGCGCGGCTTCACCTACGATCTCGACGGCGGAAACGCCGTTGTAGCGCTCCAGCCGCGGCGGACCCTGCGTCCACGACGCGCTGGCGAACGACGAGAACGGCACCATGTCCCCATCGGTGTTGCGCACGTACCAGTGGTCGATGTCCTCGGGCATCATGCGGCTCGAGGACATGCCCTGCACATAGACCTTCTTGACGCGCCCCTGGTGCAGGAAGTCGTTGACGTATGCGCCGCCCCAGGCCGTCGACAGGACGTCGTTGATGTCCGCCACGCTCACGCCAAGCGCACCTGCCCTGGCGTGGTCGATATGCAAACTGACCTGCGGCGTATCGTCCTGCCCGTTCGGGCGCACGGCCACCAGTGCCGGCTCCTTTGCTGCGGCCGCCAGCAGCGCATCGCGCGCGGCCATCAGCTTGTCGTGCCCGAGCCCACCGGTGTCCTTTAGCTGCAGGTCGAAGCCGGTGGAGTTGCCCATGCCCATCACGGCCGGCGGCACCATCGGGAACACATTGGCCTCGCGGATCTTCGCGAACGCACCCCGGGCACGCGCGGCGATGGCGGCCGCCCGCAGCGACGCCTTGTCGCGCATGCTCCAGTCCTTGAGCTGCGCGAACACCATGGCGTTGTTCTGACCATTGCCACCGAAGCTGAATCCCACCACCGCGAACACCGAAGCGACGGCATCCTTTTCTTGCCCCAGATAGTATTGTTCCACCTGCTTGATGACCTCCAGCGTCCGGGCCTGCGTGGCGCCAGCCGGCAGTTGCACCTGAGTCATCAGGATGCCCTGGTCCTCCTCGGGCAGGAAGGAACCCGGCAGGCGCGCCAGCAATAGCGCCATGGCGATGCCTAGCGCCGCATACAGCGCCAGGTAGCGGCGGCGGCGCCCCAGCATGCCGCGCACTGCTCCTTCGTAACGGGATGCGCCGCGCTCGAACGTACGGTTGAACCAGCCCGCCAGCCCGCGCGTCGCCAGCGCATGACCGCCCTTGCCGTGCGATTTCAGCAGTGCCGCGCACAGCGCGGGCGTGAGCACCATCGCCACCACCACCGACAGCGCCATGCTCGAGACGATCGTCACCGAGAACTGCCGGTAAATCACACCGGTAGAGCCGCCAAAGAAGGCCATCGGCACGAACACGGCCGACAGCACCAGCGCGATGCCGATCAGCGCGCCCGTGATCTGCGACATCGAGCGGCGCGTGGCTTCCCTGGGCGGCAGCCCTTCCTCGGCCATCACGCGCTCGACGTTCTCCACCACCACGATGGCATCGTCGACCAGCAGCCCGATCGCCAGCACCACGCCGAACATCGTCAACGTATTGATCGAGAAGCCCAGCGCGGCCAGCACGCCGAACGTGCCAAGCAGCACCACGGGTACGGCAATGGTCGGAATCAGCGTGGCGCGCAAGTTCTGCAGGAACACGTACATGACCAGGAATACCAGCACGATAGCTTCCACCAACGTCTTCACCACTTCCTGGATCGACAACGTCACGAACGGTGTGGTGTCGTACGGGTAGACGGCCTTGACGCCGGAGGGCAGCGATGCCGACAGCTCCGCCACCTTGGCCTTGACCGCCTGCGCGGTGCTAAGCGCGTTGGCGCCGGTAGCCAGCTTGATACCGAGCCCGGTAGCCGGCTTACCGTTGTAGCGCGACGTGGAGTCGTAGCTCTCGCTGCCAATCTCCGCGCGGGCCACGTCGCGCAGCCGCACCGTGGCGCCGTCGGTCGTGGTCTTGAGCAGGATGGCCTCGAACTCCGAGGGCGTCTGCAGGCGGCTTTGCGCCGTCACGGTGGCATTGAGTTGCTGCCCCGCCACCGACGGTGCGCCGCCGATCTGCCCGGCCGACACCTGCGTGTTCTGCGCCTCGATCGCCGTCTTGACGTCGGCCGGCACCAACTGAAAGCTGCGCAGCTTGTCGGGATCCAGCCAGATCCGCATCGCGTACTGCGATCCGAAGACCTGCACATCGCCCACGCCATCCACGCGGCTGATCGGATCCTGGATACTTGACACCGCATAGTTCGACAGGTCGGCCTGGCTCATCTTGCCGTCCTCCGACACGAAGCCGACAATCAGCAGGAAGCTGGTGGACGACTTGGTCACCGACACGCCAAGCTGCTGCACCGTGGTGGGCAGCAGCGACGTGGCGAGCTGCAGCTTGTTCTGCACCTGCACCTGAGCGATGTCGGGATCGGTGCCGGCGTTGAACGTCAGCCGGATCGAGGCATTGCCCGCGGAGTCGCTCGACGACGACATGTAGCGCAGGTTGTCGATGCCCTTCATCTTTTGCTCGATCACCTGCGTAACGCTGTCCTCGATGGTCTTGGCCGAGGCGCCCGGGTAGGTCGCGGCGATGCTGACCGACGGCAGAGCGATCTCGGGATACTGCGCCACCGGCAGGGTGCGGATTGCCAGGCCGCCAGCCAGCATGATGACGATGGCAATGACCCAGGCAAAGATAGGCCGGTCGATAAAGAAGCGCGACATCGTTATTCGGCCCTCCCCGCCTGCGCGGAACCGGCCTGCGCGTTGTTGGCAACCACGGGCGCCACGGCGTGCCCGCCACCAACCACCACCGGTGTGACAGCCATACCGTCACGCACCTTCTGCAGGCCGTCCACGACCACACGATCCCCGGCGCTGATGCCCGAGGCGACGACCCAGTTCGTGCCCGCGCTACGCGACGTGCTGACCTGCCGCACATGGATGCGGTTGTCGCGGTCCAGTACCATCACGGTCGGATTGCCCTTGCTGTCGCGGCTCACGCCCTTCTGCGGCACCAGCAGCGCCTTGTCGTCCGTGCCCTCCTGTAGCACCGCGCGCACATACATGCCCGGCAGCAGCTGATGCGCTGGATTCGGGAACGTGGCCCGCAGCGTCACGGCGCCGGTGCTCTGTTCCACCGAGACGTCGGTGAACTGCAGCCTGCCGCCCAGCCCGTAGGTGCTGCCGTCCTCGAGCACCAGGCCGACATCGGCACCGCCCCGCTGCAGCGAGCCATCGGCCAGCCGGGCGCGCAGCCGCAGCAGCTCGGCGCTGGACTGCACCACGTCGACATAGACCGTGTCGAGTTGCTGAACCGTCGCCAGGGCCGTGGTCTGGCTGGCCGTCACCAGTGCCCCGGGCGTAACCCCCGACTTGCCAATCTGACCAGCGATGGGCGACGTCACCCGCGTGCGCTGCAGATCGATGCGGGCGCTTTGGAGGGACGCCTCGTTGGCGATGACATCGGCTTCGTAGGCATCCAGCGACGCCTTGGCGTCGTCGTAGTCCTGCTGGCTTACGCCCTTGATGTCCAGTAGCTCCTTGTAACGCTGAGCCTTGAGCCGGGCTGCCGCCAGCGTGGCCCGCGACTTGGCGACCGCGCCACGCGCGTTGTCAAAGGCTGCCTGATAGGATGCGGGATCGATCTGGTACAGCACGTCGCCGGCCTTGACCTGGCCGCCTTCGGTGAACAGCCGCTTCTGCACGATGCCGCCGACCTGCGGGCGCACCTCCGCCACCAGCGCGGCCGACACCCGGCCCGGCAGTTCGGTGGTCAGCGTGGTACTGGCCGGCGCGATCGTGACCACGCCGACTTCGGGCGGCGCGGCGGCCGGCGCGGCGCCTTCGTTTCCGTGGCAGCCGGACATCAGCGTCGCTGCGACCAGCATCGGGCCCAGCGGCAGCAAGCGGTGGATTCCTGTTGTCATGCATTCCCTTCCTGAAGCCGAAGGCATGACGAAGTGATGCAAAACCAACGTCGCCCCCCGGACAATTAGCTTGCAGTCATTGTCGCGAGGGGCCCTTCCGGCAGGGGTAAGCAACTGCAAAGGAATACGTAAAGAACCTGTAAAGCCGGCCGGCTACCGGTTCAGAGACGGCGCAGATGGCCGATAATGCGGCAACGGAATACGGACCAAGACGTGGAAATCCTGCTGATCGATGACGACGCGGAGCTGTGCGACATGCTGGGCGAATACCTGGCGGGCGAAGGCTTTGCCGTGACCGCCTGCGCCAATGGCGAGGCCGGCGCGGAGCTTGCCACGTCGGGCCGGTTCGTGGCGGTGCTGCTCGACATCATGCTGCCGCGCGTAAGCGGCATCGAAGTGCTGCGCGAGATCCGCACCCGCAGTACGGTGCCCGTGATTATGCTGACGGCCAAGGGCAGCGACATCGACCGCGTCATCGGCCTTGAACTGGGCGCGGACGACTACGTGCCCAAACCTTGCTATCCGCGCGAACTGGTCGCCCGGCTGCGCGCGGTGCTGCGCCGGACCCAGGGCGGCGCCAGCGCCGAACCCGCCGACGAACTGACAGCCGGGCCGGTCACGATCGTTCCGTCCCAGCGCAGCGCCCGCGTGAACGGGCAGCCGCTGGAACTGACCGTCACAGAATTCAACCTGCTTGAATTCCTGGTGCGCCACGGCGACCGCGCGGTGTCGAAGGACGATCTGTCGCTGCAGGTCCTGGGCCGCCCGCGCATGCAGTACGACCGCAGTCTCGACGTCCATGTCGGCAACCTGCGCCAGAAACTGACAGCCGCGGGCGCGCCCGAATCGATGCTTGCCACGGTCTGGGGCTTCGGCTACCGGCTCGATAGCCAACAGGGTGACTGAACGATGCATCGCGACGCGGAGACTTCCATCCACAACCGTCCCGACACCCTCAACGCCTCCAACACCCCGGAAGCGCCCAAGCCGCCTCGCCGCTCCTGGCTGCGCCGCCTGCCCGTGGGCGGGCTGTTCTGGAAGATCATGGCCGGCTTCTGCCTGACCGTGACGGCGGTATCGATCGGTATCTGGCTATGGTTTACGGTGCTGCGCAATGATGCCCCGCACGTGCAGCTCATCCATGAAATACAGCAGGCTTCCTCGCGCAACACGCTGGCTGCCGCACGGACCCTGATGGAAACGGGCGGACAGCCCGCGCTTGAGCGCTTCCAGCGCGAACAGGTCGGCCAGGGCACGCTGACGTGGTCGCGTGTTTCCACCACGTCCGATCCGCTGGTCGAGGATCTCGTCTGGAGTCCGGACGGCCAGCCGTGGCAGATCCACTATGCGCCGCCCGAGGTGCTGTCGCGGCTGCCGCCCGATACCGGGCCGCCTGCGCCCATCATCGTGCTCTACGTGCTCTGCGGCCTGCTCTACAGCATCGCGCTGGCCTGGTACCTGACCGCGCCGCTGCAACGGCTGCAGCGCGCGTTCGATCGCTTTGGCGCAGGCGATCTGGCAGTGCGCACTGCCGCCGGCGTGCAGGGCCGCCACGATGAGATTGCCGAACTGTCGCGCGACTTCGACGCCATGGCCGCTCGCATCGCTCGGCTTGTGGAAGGCCGCGAGCGACTGCTGCACGATGTGTCGCACGAACTGCGCTCGCCGCTTGCACGCCTGCACGTGGCGGCCGGGCTGGCTCGCCAGGACCCCGCGCGCATCGGCCAGTCGTTGAACCGCATCGAACGTGAGGCGGCGCGCCTGAACGAACTCGTTGCGGGCTTGCTGACGCTGTCGCGCATTGAGAGCGGAACCCAGCCGGTGGTCGACCATTTCGACCTGCGTGAACTTTGTGAAGCCGTTGCCGCCGATGCCGATTTCGAAGGCTCGCACCGCGGCGTGCGCATCCGCTTCGAGGCAGCCTCTCCGGACGAAGCGCCGATGCGCGGCAATCTGGAACTGATCCGCCGCGCAGTCGAGAATGTCATACGCAATGCGTTGCATGTGTCGGCATCGGGCCAGACGGTGACGGTGAGTTTTGTCCACGACACCGACCGGCGCCTGTACTGCATTCACGTGTCCGACCAGGGCCCCGGCGTGCCGCCGCCTTTGCTGGAAACTATGTTCGAGCCGTTCGTCCAGGCCCAAGCCAACCAGGGCGGCTTCGGCCTGGGCCTGTCCATCGCCCAGCGCGCCATCGCCGCCCACGGCGGCACCGCAACTGCCGCCAATCGCGTACAAGGAGGCCTCGAGGTCAAAATCGTGCTGCCCGTGGGCCCATTTCCCGCTATTTCCGAGACGGCTCCGCCGCCGGCCTAACGGCCACCGTGCAACGCCGGACTTCCTCGGAAACCTCCGAGTCAGTCATTTTTGGGGGCTTTTCGAACTTTTCCGAAATATCTCGCCGCAATCTCTTTACGCTGATTGCGGAGCGCCTGTTTTCCACCCGCAAGACCTCATCTGCGGTATCTGTCTTGATGGCACTCCACTGGAATGGCGTGGGCGCTGCCGGGCATAACCACGGTAAACCGGTCGGCCGAGGCCGGCCAGGAGCGGCCGGTCAACCTCGGGAGCCAAATCATCGACAATCGAGACCTACCAGCATAACTAAATCGGGGTCGGGACTCATGGGTACAACAACACTCGAAGCGCTCTATCAAGATATCGGTCGAATGGCATTCGAAGCCGCCGAAGGACCGGTCTATCAATTGCTGCTGTATGCAGAGGTTGGCATCGACCGCAGTGCTTATCAAGCGCGCCTATCGAGCTTGCAGCCGCCGCCGACCGCTTAGAGGGTCGACCAGAGACTGCCGGCCATGACCACGGCCATCCAGTCGACCGAGGCCGGCCAGTAAGCGACATTGCCACAAACGCCTCCAATGACCGCTTTGTCGATAGAAGGCGTCATAAAGATTCCATGTCGCCCAGCACGGTGCACAAGTATGAAGGCGGCATACAGCGAAGAGGCAGGATCTGCGGGCGCGAGTTCTTGAAGAACAGCTCCGAACAAATCAACTCGCTAATGACGCACGTAAGCTAGTCCTTGCCGCACAAAGACCGCAAGCCATCACGGCCACCCAGACTCTGATCCAACGATGATGGAGCATCGAAGCACGTTGACTCGCTGCGGGCTAAACCATTAGGCGGACATCCTTTTGGCTGACCTGCTCATTTTGAGCAAGGTTCTATCCTCTGTTAGTTCCACGTATTTGATCCTTTTTCGCTGTGTGACGCCTGGAGGTGCGGATATGTCGACGATATGGGGCCTGTACGTAAAGCTATCCGTGGGGACGACTGCAACCTTCGCGGTTCTATCAGCGCTCTCCGCTTGTGCATCAGTGGAGGCGCCACAAGCAAACGCGAACGTGAGCGCAGAATGTGCTGCCTCTCAGGAGACGAGACCTGAACGCGAAAGAGTGGACTCATTGGCGCTTTCCGGAGGCGGATACCGCGCAGCGTTATTCCACATAGGGGCGCTTTGGCGTTTGAATGAAGTTGGGCTGCTCGACAAGGTGGGCCATGTCTCGAGTGTTTCCGGGGGTTCCATTGTCGCAGGAGTTCTGGCCATCAATTGGGCAAGGCTCAACTTCGATAGTAACGGGGTAGCGAAGTGCTTTCCAGACTATGTTGTGAAGCCCCTTCTTGAATTAACGAGCAACACGTTAGACGCTCCCTCGATAGTCTTAGGTGCCGCAACGCCATTTGCCGATGCTCCCATGTATCTGGAGCAATCGTATGCGAAGCATTTGTTTGGCGAACTGACGCTTCAAAGTCTGCCCGACTCGCCTGAGTTCATTTTCAATGCCACAAGCTTGCAAACGGGCGAGATCTGGCGGTTCACGAAGAGGTATGCCGGCGACAACGCGGTTGGGTATGTTGGAGATCCGAAGATACCCCTATCGAAGGTGGTCGCAGCATCCAGCGCATACCCCCCGCTATTGTCGCCAGTGGCTTTAGACCTCAAGAACAACAATTGGATTGACTCGGGCCAGGAATACAAGCGCGGCACCACGAGCAACCCTTTGTCATCGTCGGTACAGAAGGATATTGCCAATTTCCGTCAGACCGTTCTTCTTACGGACGGGGGCATCGGCGACAATCTTGGCACGGAGTCCGTATGGACGAACAACGGGCGCCTCTTCGCCAGTGACGGCGGAAGCGGATTTGACCCATCGCCGACACCATCCACGTCTTGGATGTCGCAGACACTCAGGGTAGTCAGCCTGATTCATGGTCAACCGTCCCAACTGCGAACCAATATGCTGATCGACCGTTTCCGGCAGAGGAGCCCGGATGGGTTGTATTGGTCGATACTCGGTCCGCAGCCCCGCCACAAGGAGTGCCTTCCAATCTGGAAGGTATCTGGAGAGTCGATCGCAAGACTCGCTTCTATTCCTACGCGGCTCGCGGCGTTGGGTGAAAAGGAAAAAAAGGAACTCATCAACTGGGGCTATTCGGCCGCTGAAGCGGCACTGCCATATCTTGACGATCTATGGGTCAGTAAGACGACCCCAGGCGTATTTCGATGGTCGGCCCCACCTCCTCGGTGGCCATACCAAGACGCCGCTCTCCCGATCGACG
The DNA here is from genome assembly GCF_022179805.1 of Cupriavidus pauculus. Classification (GTDB taxonomy): domain Bacteria; phylum Pseudomonadota; class Gammaproteobacteria; order Burkholderiales; family Burkholderiaceae; genus Cupriavidus; species Cupriavidus pauculus_E. Next base: position 34,791 of record NZ_BPUO01000023.1, read on the forward strand.
AGGAACACGACGCATGGATGCAGAAATGCCTCGCGAAGTCGAAAAATTAGTCGCCCGTGGTGCTGCGATCGGGCCACACCTCATAACGCCCTGCGGGGGGACATCAGCACGAGCAGGCTCTCGCCGATAGACTTCCGCTTGGCTAGCCGGCGACGACGATCGGGCGCGTTCCAAATGTCCACTGCGGCCAATCGGGCTCATCGGATAGTTCTTGAACGATTGGTCGGCGGCCAGGGCGGTCGCGATCTCGACAATGCGGAGCATGGGGTCGGCAATGCGCGCATCAAAAATCTGTCCATGACCGCTCCCAGAAGAATTTCAGCCATTTGCTCGGGACGCACCAAACGGCCGAGAAGGGTCGGCCACGGACCGTCGACGCCGGGATCTTTGGCCGCGGTGGCGTTCGGACTCTCCCCGGCGGGCCATTAGCGGCCATCGATTGGATCATGCTCGATTGACGTGCTGCAATTGTGCTTGAGCCAGATTCACCATCCGCAGCGCCTCTAAAAAGATGCCATCAGCCTTCTTCCCGCTCTCAGTGACGGATGCTGCTGCGTGGTCTGCCGCTATGCCTTCTGCCATCTCAAGCAGCATCCCGGGCCGATCAGATTCCAGCCGCTGCAACAGCAGGTGCAGAATATAAACACAGGCGCCCGCTTGATTGTCCTTAGTAGAACTCATATATTCACCTCGTCTGCTAGTAGGAAGATCGAACCGTAGCGCGGAACTCGCCTCCCTGTTGGGAGGAATGACCGGGATGGTCGTCTACCGCCCTCTGCGGGCAGATTGGCGATCCCGCTAGGTCTATCCTTGTTCATATGACAGGTACCGTCATTGCAAAGCGGGACCTCGAGCCGAATCCAATGTGAGGGCGACAAGACGTCCCTCACCTCCGACGCCCGAGAGTCCTCTCTGGCGCCATGAGCGCGGCGCGAATTATGGCTGACCTGCGGCTTTCGGCCGAACGCAACAGCGCTCGGCATCGATGGGGCGGTTGTGGCAGGCGGGCAACGCTGGCGTGTTCTTGCATAGCAGGCTGTTGACCTGCCGCGCGTACTTGAACTGCTGCTCAATCATGCACAATTGGGCGCCAGCAATGTCGTTGAGCAGCATCGAATCGGTCGGCTCAATCACCGTGTTGTAGCCACAGGCCTTCATGGCGTTCTTGACGCCTTCGACATCCGTTCCGGGGCGAGTCCAGTACATATATGCAGGCGGCCGCGCGGGCGGGCTCGCCACGCGGGACGGATCAAAATCGGGATCGGTCCCGAATGTCTTGCCACGCGGCACCCGTGCGCACGTTGTCCGTTCCGGAAAGTCGGTACAGGCAATGCGCCGCCCTTTGTATGTGAAGCCGTTGTCGATCATGCACAGTTGGGCACCGGCATAGTCATTGCCAGTCATGTGGACGCTGTCATTGCTCGTGGCGCTTGCAAAGCCGCAATCACGCATGGCCGCGCGCACGCCATCTTCGTTCACCCCCTTTTTTTCCCACATCGTGTACGCCGGGGGGTTCGGCTGAAAAGGCCGCGCGGTGCATGCGCCCAGGGCGAATAACGTGGCGGCTAAGGCGGCAGTCCGCATGGCCTTCGCGGGAGATTGCGTCAGGCGGGCTACAGGCATGGTGTCGGGCTATCGGTGTAACTTGGATGCAGGATTCTAAGCGAGGGCACTTCCGGCAGGCCAGCACCTTCTGTGCATCGCCGTCGCACCGCCACCATTCGGCGTCCAGATTAATGAGGACGGACAAGAGGCTCACTTTTACGCCGGAGCGTGAGACCACGAATGTCTCGCTGAGCGCGGATTTCAAGCTCGAGCAACAGCTCACTACGGATTGAATTAGCATCTCATCAGACACAGTTCGGCCAGTAACTGCCCTTGAGATATGCTCTCGCCGAGTATCGCCCGCTTCTCTTCGACTTACCGTTACACCACAAGAGTACGCACGCGACCCGAACACGAGCCAGCCATTGAACCGCTCGCCATGCATGAGCGGCGTTCTACAGTCGGAAATCTCAGTCAGTGCAAAGTAAGGAGAACTCCATGATCAAGGTCACCGTGATGTACCCGTACACCAAAGGCGCGCGCTTCGACCACGCCTACTACCGCGACCGGCACATGCCGATGGTGAAGGCGAGGCTGGGCAGTGCCTGCGCCTACTACACCGTCGAAAAGGGCCTGGCCGGAAGAGCGCCAGGTGCACCGCCCGCCTTCGTGGCGATGTGTGCGTTCATTTGTGATTCGGCCGAAGGCTACCAGGCCGCCATGCAGGCGCATGCCGCCGAGATCCTGGGCGACATTACCAACTACACCGACATCGCGCCGGTGGTCCAGGTCAGCGAGGTCGTCGTCGAACGGTCGGATCGTTGAACGTAACAGATTGAGTCTGACGACACCCGGACGCCTGGCATCGGCCATTTGCGGCCATTGCTATTTGCCTCGCGAGCGTCTCTTTTCCAGTCACGAACTGACCTTGACACAACCCTTTTCGTCAGGACGCGCGCTCCCAAAGCTACCGTCGAGCGTCAGCCGCAGTATATCCGGCGTCTCATTGTGTATTTCTGATGATGACCCATGCGCTTCGACCACGGCTTACGCAAATATCAGGTCTCGGGGACGCGCAGCTATGCATCGCTTCAGGAGTTCCTCAGTTCGTTGATCCTTTCCCATACATCTGATGGGATCGCGTTCTGCCACACGCCCTGGAGCAGCACTTTAAATGCTGGCTCACTACGACAAAGTTGTTCTACCCATGGAAGAACTTCCTTGCCGTGGGATGCAAGCAGATCCTCGAGAGGGCCAGCGGCCAAACTCGCAAGTCTCGCCATATCGCTTTTGTCAGTCCGAGACCAAATCAAGGAAATCGCATCCCAGCACGCTTGAGGCTCGTGCCGAGCGGTTTCTCCGAGATACTCAATCACCCAGAAGAACTCTTCGCCGGCGTCGGTTCGGTGCGCATAGTCTCCAATCTCATCGTGGGCGCGGTGAAACGCAAACCATGCGTCGGAGATGTCATTAAGGCTTGGTTTCATCATCGGCATTTACTCATTGCACGGGACAAGCAGGCGGAGGCAAAGAAGCGAAGTAATCAGCGTCACTGCGATATGAACATCCCTTTGACTTTGCCCTTGCGATCGCTTTCGCCAACTCGCGTTGCTTGTTTCCATATTTCTCCAAGTGACCAACCCACGAAAATTTTCCGATAGGATTCACACAGAACAGGTTGAGCTTGTCGATCGTCAGATTCAAGTACCGCAATCGAAGGTCTGTAACCAACTCGGATATCTTGGCTTGTAACGCCGCACACTCGTTGTCACATCCAGCTTGTCCGGATGATGACGAGCTCCAACTCGACCCGTCAGGTAGGATAATCGATAGTATGCCAATTCGCGGTGCTTGGCGTTGGCCGGAGGCTTCCTCCAAATCGTCTGCAGGCATGCGCGTTGACCGCACCGGCGGCTGCAGATGACTTGATGCACCTGTTACCGGCACCAAGACCGACGCAGCCTGCGCACGCGCCTCAGAGATCCATGAAGTCAGCCAGATCTTAAGCCACGACCATAACTGCTCTAAAGTTCCCGCCGCACTTTCGTCATTCATAGCCGAAGCACTCGCGGAGATCCGGCTAGTGGCGCCAGCAGGGCTTACCGTTTCGGAAGGAACCAGCATGCCAACTACTCGATGGGCGGCATCGTACTGATATCCGAGATAGTAGTCTCCCGGACCCTTCGTCGCGGTGAGGAACCCGGCTGCATCGTATTCAAATGTGACTGTCACCCCATCCTTCTCATAGAGGATAGGGTTGCCGCGGGCATCGTACTGGTATCGTACCCGTTGTCCGTCCGTGTTAATCGCTTCCAGCACACGCCCTGCAGCATCGTACTGAACGATTCTTCCTATATTGCCAGCACCGTTGGTGAGAGTTTGCAGCTTCCCCGCATCGTCATAGGTGTACGTCCACTGCCCCGTGACGACATCACCCTCCTTCTCGACCGTCGCGGCGACTAGGCCATTGGCATCGTAGGTCCACCCAGCGCTGGTGACGACTCCTGAGGGCGCTGCGGTAGTTCCTTGGCTACCACTACTGTCATTGGTTGGAAACCAGGCAAAACCAACGATCTGGCCTTTGGCGTCATAGCTAAAGTACTCCACGCGGCCTGGCGCGGCCGCTTTCAGCGGCAGATTCCACGTCGGATGCCACTCGGTAGTCGTGGTCTTCGCGTCGGGCGTACCGTAGCCCTCGATGCGCTGAGTTTCGCGGCCAAGTGCGTCGTAGCTGTAGCGCGTTTCCTTGTCCGCAAAATCCCTCCGACTCGCGACATTGCCCGCCGCATCGTAGGTCACCGCCTTGGCAATGTCCCAGCAGGCCGGACAGGGTGCGGAAGCACCAGTCGGACGCAGCACCTTCCCCTGTAGTTCCGAGGTGAAGGTCCGGCTGCTGCCGTCCGCTGTCGTCACAGACGTCTGGCCGTTGCCGAGGAAGCTGAGCTGGAACTTGTCGACACCCCCGGCGTGCTCGGTACTGGCGGCGCGGCCAAGCGAATCGTAGCCGTAGGTCGCGAAGCGGACGCCCTTTTCGTCAGTAACGCCTGTTAGCGCCCACCGGTATTGGTTGTTTTCGTAGTGGTACTTGCGCTGTGTACCATCAGGATAGTTGACTGAAGTCAGCATGCCATTGCTATTGTACGCATACTGAACAACGGTCCCGTCAGGCATCGTCGCCGAGTTTATGAAGCCCTGCGCATTGTATGTAAAGCGGATCGTCTGACCAAACTGGTTGCGGATCTCGACAAGCAAGTTTGCGTTGGGTGCCACCGTAGTTGGTGTGCCCACATTGCTGTACGTGAGTGAAGAGACTGAGCCTTGTCGATCCTTAACAAGAATGAGGCGACCATTCGCATCGTAATCTTCGATGAGGTCTAGATAGCGATCCGTAAGTCGGAAGCCTTGCCTAACACCTCCACCCGCATCTGCAACTGCCGCAATCTCATATCCTCGGCGATCTATAGAGTTCCAGATGCCATTGCTAAATGAAAAGATAAATGATGCTCCGTCCGGTCGAAGTGCTGCGAGGCTGGGAGTTGCACCGTAGTACTTCGACAGGTCGAGCCGACGCTGCCACTGGTGCATCCAGAGCGAGCCGAACCCCTCGGTTGGTCCTACAAGGTAGCTCGATCGATAGGAACGTTTGAACTGCAATGTTTGCGGCAACATACCATCAAAGTCGATTTCGATCTGTCGCTTCAATCCAGCCCCTACGGAGCATGGATTGCCAACTTCGCAGCTTCGTTCGTCCAGTTGATTCATCGGGATTTGAGTGCCCGCATAGTTCGATGTGTTGCCTTGCACTGAAATCCAAGACCCCGGAGGCACATATATGCCGACGTGGTAAGAATAGCCCGTCGGGAGGGGGCAGTACTGCAGCGTACTAAGGTGCACGTAATTTTGGGGTACAGAACTAGACGGAGGTCCCGGAGGAATTCCGACGAAACCGACGTAGCCTCCCGCGTAGTATGCGAGTGTAGTGTAAGAGCCAGATTGGTATTTTGCTTGGATTATTTTTCCGAATGGAACGTCTTCGCACGTCAAATTTTCCACATTTTGCGCGTGAACCATCGGAAATATCACCAGCGCCGCTAGCAGAAAGGCTCCGAACAAGTTTTTAATCACTTGAGAGTTGTAACTCGTTATGGTGCGAGTTGCGTGCCCTGCAAGGCAGGTGAAACGGAGAAATTTTGGTGATTGCGCAAGATTCATTTCGTCCGATCAAATATCGATTACATTGACGTGGATTGGTGATTTTGTATGAGTCTAAATGCTATGTCTTCACCTCATGTACAGGGTTACGCACATCAGATGCTAGGTAAACTTAGATCTGGAACGCACTATAAGTAACCAGATGGTCTTGCTTGCCTTCCGCCGATCCACTACGGGGCCAATGACACGGAAATGAGCATAGGTTTGGATCTGAACGACTTTATTCGCACAGCTTCCTGCCATTGGCGGCATGGCAGCCCGATGACCCAGAAGGGTCGTAAGCCGCCATCCGCCACGGCTCACGACAGGCGCCGCCAAAAGCACGGTGGCGCCTCTGCGGAACCCTCAGACGAACTCGAAAATCTGTCACCAGACGTGGAAATAATGTCTGTCGTCGATCGATGGGAGCGCAGGTGTCCTGGTCACGGACTTTCCTTCTGGCGCTCGCCTAGTGCGAACAGCGATTCGAGTTCTGCCGCGCTGAGATTGCCAATCCATTGCTCCCCCGTACCGACCGTCAAGTCGGCCAGTTCCCGCTTGAACCGGATCATGTCGTTGATGCGCTCTTCAAACGTGGCGCGGCAAAGGAATCGGTGGACCTGCACATTACGCTGTTGGCCGATACGATAGGCTCTGTCCGTTGCCTGCGCTTCCACGGCCGGATTCCACCATAGATCATAGTGAATGACGTTGGAGGCTGCCGTCAGATTCAGGCCTGTGCCGCCAGCTTTGAGCGACAGGACGAGAACGCGTTCAGTACGGTCGTTCTGGAATCGCTCCACCATCGCATCTCGTCTGGTTCTTGCAACACCGCCATGCAAAAAGAGCGGCTCACGGCCATACCGCTGCCTCAGCCAAGCGCAAAGCAGATTGCCCATCTCCCGAAACTGGGTGAACACCAGCACCTTTTCATGGCTCGCGTGAATGTCATCGACAAGCTCAAGAAAGCGCATCGCTTTGCCGGATGCTATGGGATCGATGTCACCGCCTTTCAGGTACTGCGCCGGATGGTTACAGATCTGCTTCAATGCCAGCATCAACTGGAGCACTAGTCCCTGGCGCCTGAACGAATCGGCTTCTCCCGAGATGGTGCGCAATCCCTCCTGCACGACAGATTGATACAACGCGCTTTGCGCCTTGGTAAGTGAGCAGTATTGGTCCTGTTCGATCTTGTCAGGCAGGTCACCAATGATGGCTTTGTCGCTCTTCAGGCGGCGCATCATAAAGGGTGCCGTGACACGCTTGAAGCGCTGTACGACATGCTGATCGTGTTGAAACTGGATTGGCGTGGCATATTCCTGCACGAATTGCCTGAGGTTTCCCAGATAGCCCCGGTTGGCAAAGTCCAGGATGCTCCAGTATTCGGACAGACGGTTCTCCACAGGCGTCCCGCTCATAGCAATAAAGCTACCAGCATTGAACGCCTTCACGGCCTTGGTCTGGGCAGCAGCCGGGTTCTTGATGTTCTGAGCCTCATCCACGACGATGATGCGCCATGTCAGCGCCTGTAGCGATGCAGCGGCCGTGCGCGAGATGCCATAGGTCGTCAGCAGGACATCAGGCCTCAGTATCGTGAGTTCACGCTTGCTGCCATGGAATACGCCTACGGTCAGCTCTGGAGCGAAGCGTTCAATTTCCTTCTGCCAATTGGTCAGCAAACTGGTTGGCATGATGACAAGGACTTTGGCGTCCTCGAGCGCCCCGTCCTCCTTGAGTTTTTGCAGCGTGGCAATGACCTGCAGTGTCTTGCCCAGCCCCATGTCATCGGCGATCACGCTGCCTAAGCCAACTCGCGCATTGCGGTAGAGCCACGCATAGCCTCGTTGCTGGTATGGGCGTAAGGTGGCATTGATTCGACGAGGCAACGGCACCGTGTCTGCCTTCACTAAATCCTGAAGAATGGCGCGAGCGCGGGCATCCAGACCCACTGGCGTGCCGGCGAATTCGCCAGCAAGGGCCACATGCAACAGCTCGGCGCCCGATGGCACCGAGGGCTTGACCAATTGGGCACGCAGGCGCTCGATCTCCTCGGATTCCAGATAGACATATGATCCCTTGAAGCGCACAAGACCTGAGGCGTCCTTCACCAACGCTTCGAACTCTGCGCGCGTGAGTAGATGGTCGCCGATGGCCACTTTCCAGTCGAAGGCAAACACATCGTCGGCGTCAAAATATCCCGCAGTATCAGTCGACTTACCCTCGATCTGCATGGAAAGACGGGGGCGCAGCAAGCGGTCGAGGGCCTTCGGCAACAATGCCCGAATCCCGAGTAGACGGATGGCTGGCAGCGCGTCAAATAGCAAGGCTGGCAACTCGCTCACCGTAATTCGGATGGGAGCGTGGGCTCCGGCCCTGACATAGGCAAGCAAGGGTGAGTAGAACTCCGCCAAGAGCGAGACGGTCTGCAAAATCCCAAACCGCGCCTTTGACCATGACCCATCGGTCAGGATCACAGCCAACGGCACAGGCTCGCGCGGCGCAGTGGGTCGTTGCTCAATAGCAAGTGTCAGTCCAAAGCGGCCCCCTTTCACCTCTTCGAGACAGAGCACCGGAGCATAGTCCTGTTGCGCCAGATGGTATCGCGATAACCAGGTGTGAATGCCAGCGGCTATCTCCCCTTCCCCAGGACCGTCGTAGCGCGCTTGCCCTGTCCGAAAGAACAAGGCAAGCGTCTTATCGCCGTGGGGCTTTTCGCTGGCGCCGTTTGACCAAGCGTGAATGAAGTGATCCAGAAAAATGGAGCATAGGAATACCGCCTGGGACTCGCGCGCAAGCACCGTGCGTTTCCGTCCTGTTCCGACTCTGACCAGTCCCGATGGCAGCGACGCGGTGAGGTGTTGTAGGACGCTCGTCACTGCACCGTCGAGCTTTGTGGGAATCCAGCGTACCGAGACCGCACCGGCTTCGTCCGATAGAATCTGAGGCACCACCGCTCCACGCGCGAGCAGTTGCAGCGCCATCAGCCGAACCTGATACATTGCAGCAACCTCATGCTGCATCTCTGGCAGAGTACTCGCTTCTACTCGAGCCAGCGCGGCTTCGAGCGCCTCGATGCTGTTGACTTCTTCCGCGCCCACCACGGTCGGCTGCAGCCGTGCGTCTAGCGCAATAGTCGGCCGATCATCACTTGAAAACACGAAGCGCTGGGCCTCGACGACACTAGCGCCGGCCACCATCATTTGGCGCGCTGCCGTGCTTACCCGTTTCAGCGCACGCTGCAACGTTTCTCGAAAATCTCCGTTGGGAAAGAACGTGGGGCGCGCTGGCAGCAACTGTAGCAGCGGCCCAGACAAATCTGCAATCTCGGAAAAATCCAGTTCCGCGAGTGCCGCGAGATCGCCCGGATCAACCAGTGCATCTGACGTAGTTGACAGCGATTCGGCCAATGTGGGCAGGACCGTTCCAGCGGGCGGTGCCAGGTGGATGTCTCGCGACGTGAGCGCCTGCGCCAGGTCGATACCGCGCAACGCAAACACCAAGAACGGATTGCCGTCAATCTCCCGGCTCAGGAGATAGATCGCCGCAGCCAGATGCTTGCAGGGCACGGCCCAATCGGGGCACGAGCATTGCATTTCAAGGTCTTTCCACCGGGTAGGAAAGATGGAAATCCCAAGCTTGCGGGCATGGTCCAGCACGGAAGGATCCAGTTCCCGGTTGAGCATCCGGGCGATCAGTGTCGGCTCTGCGGCAACAGCGTCCAGAAGTCGTGTGGAATCAAGAGAGGAAAGCGGGGGCACCTTGATCGTCACATGGTAAGGGCGTGGCCGGGAGCCCTGCACCTGCGCTTGAATCGTCCCGCCGGTGACGACAAGATCCTTGACGGCGCCTTTGTTCGCGTAAGTACGTCCGCGCGGCAAACGATTGTCGTAATCGAGCTCCGTCAGGGCATTGAGCCATTGCTCGCCCCACCATGTCCTGCCGAAGGATTGGCGGACTGCGGACCGAACCGCTTTCGAGGTGCGGTCAGTCTCCCGATCCTGGCGGAGTTTGCCAACCAACTGTGGGGAAGTTCCCGTCGGCGGGGCAACGCGTGCCGCCGACTCCAACTCTTCCAGGGTCAGCCCATACTTGGCAACCTGCGCCCGGATCCAACGAATCGCCTTGGCCCGCTCACTCGCTGCATCTTTTCTTGCTACCGTTGTCGCTTTCAATTCCGTCATCACGGTTCACAGTCGCGCCAAGTGCGCCACGTCTTCTATCCTGTTCAATCTTCGCCGTGCGGACCGCCGCGCAGTCTTGGTGCCATCGTAGCGTCGCCGGCCATCCTCGTCCTTTGCTATGTCGTTGCTCCATCTCCTGACACAAGGCAGTCGAGGGAAAGTCAGGCGCAGAAACTGATGATAGCCAACAGCAGCCATGTCGCATTCCCCGCATAACACCTCGCGTACTGGAAACCCGCGATAAGCCTGGCGCTCGACGCATGGCGCACGGTAGGTAATACAGCTGGATATCCGCCTGCCCACATACGTCAAGAGTAAGTGTCAACCTACCCCTTTTCGGCCAGATCATGATGCCCCATTCTGACAGGAACGACGGCAAGGGCGTTCTCCCAGGCACTGCTTAGTACGCCAGAAGCCTGGTAAGACGAAACCTCTCACATCCATGGCGCGATCTTTGGCAAGACAAAGGCGGGACGGCAAAGATGGTCAAAAACGGCGACGGCGCGGGAAGGACTCCGTCGTGATGATACGCGGCGGCTGCGCGTGCCCTCGTCGTCCCATGACCGAGACGGCAAGAGCAGCGTCGATCCCGAACCCTGAGTCAGAGCGGCATTGAAGGTCATCGGCCGGCACGAGCGGCAACTTCCATAGGCAACTCAGCAACGGAGATTCCACTCGTGGCCTTCGGGCTTGACACCCGCTCTACGAATTCAACGCTTTCGCCACTCCTGAAGGCTATCGACCCTGTGGGTGACCTTCTCGCGGCCGTCGCCAAGCAACCGCCCTTATCGCTCTTCCCAAGAAAGAGGCGTCTGCGCAGATTGGCCCGTCACAAGCCTGATGAGAGATATCAACGCGGACTTCTGCGCCCTGCAAGACACGCTACTCGACTGAGCGGTTGATATGCGTCAATTCTATGGCACTTCTCCGGGCGTGCACTCCGTACCCCGGCTATGTTTTGACGAAACAGCGGCAAACATCCGAATGCCGCGTGGAGACAGCTAATGTTGAGCGCTCATGAGTTTGCCGCGCTGCTGGTACTCGACTCCCGAGGATCTCCCGCCGGGTTAGATCCCCGGGACGTCAATGCACTGTTCAACCGTAGTCTTATTGAGGTCCATCCCGATCGACCGGCGGACAACCCCTTACGACTGACCCACGAAGGTTTGCTGACCCTGGCGGCGGTGGGAGGCCTCGGCGAGCTATTCATGGGACCACGACGCCATGGAAAGCACCCATTAACTGGTCTGCCGTGCGCGGAGTAAGCGCGGAAGCGGTTGAGTTTCTGCCCATATCCACGGGACGCCAGGTGCTCTTGAAGAGGTCGTCATTGCGCGGCTGCGGAGGGCAGGCGGCCGCCCCCCTGCTTTGTACGAGCGTCGCAGCCAATCCCCAACGCGTATCGCGCTTACTCCTTGATGGGCAGTACGCAGTGCCTTCGCCTGACTGAAGCCGTCCGGTCTTCAACCCATGCTCGACATGCCCGACGTCGATTTTTCTGACACACATCAAGAAGTCAGCGGTCGGCCATGCGCAGAATGTACTTAAGACCTCAGAGACGCATCCATCCGATTCCATCGGCACCTGCCCCAAGACCCACCATGTTCCCAGAATTTCGTACGCAAATATCCCGCCTCAAGTCCGAAGACGCTCACTTCGCCCGGCTCTTTGCTCGCCACAACGACCTCGATCACGAAATCAAGAACAAAGAAGCAGGGTTGATCCCCGGCTCATGGGACGACATCGAGACACTGAAGAAGCAAAAGCTCCAGCTCAAGGATCAGCTCTATGCGATATTGAAACGCCAAGGTTGATGCAAGCGGTAGGCCGGAATTCCATTCCTTCCAGTTCCTTATGAGGAGAAGCCAAATGTTCAAACACATCCTACTGCCAATTGATGGCTCGGAACTTTCCCGCAAGGCTATTCCTGCAGCCATCATCTTTGCCCGTCAAACGGCGGCGAAGCTCACACCTTACATCTGCGTTGACAAGTATCCGTTCTCGCAAGGCTCTGATTCCTCCCACGAGACTCAGAACAGCTTCAAAGCAAGGGTGGAAGCGCGGGCGCGCGACGAGCTTGCAAAGATCGAATCGAACGCCTCGCTGGCGGGCGTTCCGTGCGTCGGGATGATTTCCACGGCGAATGCTCCCTATCTGGGTATTATCCAGACGGCCGAAGAGATGGGTTGCGATGTCATTTTCATGGCGTCGCACGGTCGCAGCGGTTTGTCGGGACTGATTCTAGGCAGCGAAACCCAAAAGGTGCTTACCCATTCGACGATTCCCGTCCTCGTATTTCGCTAGGAAACCCCGGGGTCTGGGCACCGCAGGAAATACTGCGGCAGATTGGACAGTGGCCGTCGTCGCCCTCGCTCCAAATATCATCTGTCTGACCAAGGCGGACGACGGGCCGTAGTGGAGGGCACCGTGTTGGCACCTGGAAGCTGACATCCATGTTTGCCATCAAAAGTGGGGCGCGACTCGCGGACCTACTGAGATGCAAAAAGGTAGCATGCATCATCGACACAGACTTGCACCCGGATGTCGGTGCGCGGCCAAAATCACGGCTCATCGCGCGTAGGGGGACGGCCCGAGCGCGCTACGCGCTTCGTCCCTTTTCAAGCGCTTCCGGCTTACGGCGCGCTGGATCATGTCCTCGTGCCGCCGACCTCTTCCACACATGCGCTTTTTGATCCCTGCGGCCGCCTGCGGCATATTCGATGGGTGCGGATCGTAGGCCATCCTCACGCACCATTCTGCGACCAGATATTTGCCTTTCGCGAGTTGCCAATGCCTGCCGGGACCTCTGTTCTCCAAACGGAAAGTTTGAGACGGCTACCTTCTAATCGGACGAGAAGCGCCGACTAGCATGGCTTCAGAAAAATCCGTGCATTGCGCAATCACGTAGAGGCCCCCATCCTGCGAACGCCAAGTAAGAAGAGTCAGAAAGTACATGCCAAATGTCATGTTCCGATGTGCACAACGATGTCGTCGGCGCTAGCATCAACGTTCCATTGGCTCAACAAGGAGTGGTTCATGACAACATACAAACAACTTTTGGCTGAGAAGGCTGCACTCGATGAGAAGATCACCGCCTTAAGAGCCCAGGAAGTCTCGGAAGTTACCGACCGTATTCGCGCGTTGATGGCGGACTACGGCTTGAGCGTGGAAGATCTTGCACCGAAGCGCGGTCGCGGGCGCCCTCCCAAACCGGCCGACGCCACGCTGGAACCGAAAGAACCACTACCGGCAAAATACAAGGATCCGAAATCGGGAAAAAGCTGGTCGGGCCGGGGGCGCGCCCCCGCCTGGCTTGGCGCGAACCCGAAGCGCTTCCTTATCACGGCATAATTGCCTCGCCATAACCATGCCCGCGCGGTTTTTTTTTGCGCAAGTTGCGCGAAAATCTTCCGTGCGCGCATATTCGCCCGAACGGTTCGCTGATACACTCCGCCTCCGTCGAAATCAATCAACGGAGTATTGCCAGCATGGCCATCCAGAAACTCGCAGCAAACGCAGTCAAACGTGCACCGAAGAAAGCCGCAGCTCCGGCAAAGAAGGCGAGCGCCTTCGAGCGCGAAGTGAAGGCTGCCCAGAAGCAACTCGACAAGCTGCGTGCCGACCTTGTCAAGCAAGTCGCCGCCGGAAAAAAGGCGATCGTGAAGGCCGTGGCCGAGCTGAAGGCGCTGAAGGAATCGACGCGCGCCGCACGTGCCGCAGAAAAGGCAGCTGCTAAGGAAAAAATTGCGGCCGCCAAGCAGAAGGCTGCTGCTGCAAAAGCAAAAGCCAAGACGGCCAAGGCAAAGCCTGTGAAGGGCGCGGCAACGAAGGCCGCTGGCAAGGCGCAACAGGCCACCAAGCGCACCGCTGTTGCTAAGGTCTCTAAGGTCGCCAAAGCGGCGAAGCCCGCAAAGGTTGTGAAGGCTCCGGCAACGGCGCCTGTCAAGGCAGGCGTCGCGAAGCCCGTCGCAAAGACTCGTCGTGCCAAGCCTTCCGCAGTAACCCAAAACTCCGTGTCCGCCGCAGTTTCGAGCGTGACGACGGCATAAGCTCGGATAGCTATAGGAAAGGGCGGCTTGTGCCGCCCTTTTTCCATTGTAGGGGATGTATCTGCCCTCCCTGCTTGCTGGCCGGATGCGGGGAAACGCCCGCTATGCAGTTGGAAGAGGCGCTTGGCGGTTAATCGCATTTTTTACGATCTCCCTATTCTTCACGATCCGGCCGAGAGTCAGGAGAAGGCCAACGCAAGGATCCGCGCCTGCATTTGCGTCCAGGCGTTAGACACCCACCTGGGTAGTAAAAAACGTCACCAAAGCCGGAGATCCTCCGCCGCTTTACCGCGCTATCAAGCTAGAAATAAAACGCGAGACCAACGAAAAAAGCCCGGACTGCCAAGGAAGCACAGTCCGGGAGCGGGAATACCGGGTTCCGGGGAGTCGTAAAACCCGGTGAACGGTGGTTCCATGCACCAAAAACCACACAGGAAGCTTACGGACTACGCAATCTGTCAACAATCGATCAAGTTCGATACCGGGCCACCGACTCGTAGGACTACCTTGATTCGCTTCGTAAGCGCTTTTCAGCTGCGGGCCTTTCTCTCTAGGCCGCATCTGGAACCAACCCCGTTGTAATCGCGTATCTGATGAGTCCTGCATCGTTGGACACGCCGACGCGCCTCATGGCATTGCTCTTCTGGGTACTTACCGTCTGTTTGCTACGATGAAGATGAGCTGCGATCTGGCTCACGCTCATGCCCGATGCAAACAGTCGGACCACCTCACATTCCCGTTTGGAAAGTCCCGCTCTCTGACTCAAGGCAGGCGGCCCATGTTCGAACCGCCTGATCACGTCCGTCACAATGGGCGAGAAATATTCCCCTTTCGCGCTGGCAATATGAATGGCAGGCAACAGGAAGCTCATGTCATCCGACTTGCTAAGAATGCAGCGCACGCCGATGGCGAGTAGATTGTTCACAACGGCGGCATTGTCAAGCATCGTCATGACCACGACTTGCACGTCGGGATATCGCCTGGACACGAAGTCGAGTAGTTGCACGCCGTCCCCGAAGTCACCGCCGGGCATCGCGTAGTCTGTCAGAAGTACGTCGACGGCATTGTCGTCAAGGGCCTTGATCACTTCCGTCGAGTTTCTCGCCCCGGCGACGATTTGGATCGTATCGGCAATGAGCGCATGCTGGAGTCCTTCGAGCACGGCGGGATGATCGTCCGCAATGACGACCTTGACACGATAAACCTCCATTACATCATTCCCTTACAGTCACCCAGTGCTGTGAAAACTACTCGTCTGTCTTCTGAGCGGCGTTTTCCGCGCAGTTGCGCCGCCAATGTGCGAGCATCAATCTTCTTTCTGCAATCGACGCAAAAAGGTATCGGTTCAACGACTTCAGGAACCTGTCGCCATCCGCTTTCGATAGGCAAGCGAAAGCGAAAAGAAGCTTGTTAACGTTTTCCATGGATTTCCCTCCTTCCACTTAACCGGGACTAAGGCCGCGCACCTCCATAGCGACTTTTCCTCGTTATGGCGGCGGCAACTTAAGTCTATGGGGTGCGCGCACAGGCGGCGAATGGGACACTGTCCAAATGAAACGATCTCGCTCTCGGATAACTTCGAAAACTGAGAAAGCATGTGCGTGTCCGATGCCCGCAGCGCCCATCCGACCTTTGGGCAGAACTCAGAACCACCACCGGACGGTCGACAACACCTACCGCGCTAGTTGCTTAGCGTCGCCATCCGCGATGTCTCTGTGAAGTGCCAGCACGCACGCATGATGCCGCCGGTGGTTAGCGTCAAGCAGACAGCGCCTCTGGCGCACGCTCCTTACATTGCATAAGGGCTGGATATCCTGTCATTTGCTTTCCTTCCGCACAACCCGATAGTTGTCGTAACGCCTCGGAGCCGAAGGGCTCGTCCTACTTTTATCACGGCACGACGAATGAATGAAGCTCGGCGCGTTCGGCATTTTGCCGGAGATCAAAGGGATTGCTTGAAGCGGGGCCTTACAGCGTTCACTCTACCTCGTTGAACCACGCCAACAGACACCAACAGCGCATTCCGTATGTATCTGGCGATCGCTTTCGTACGTGTACTACCTGTTTGGGCGTCATCTTCGTACTTGTCCGATTCTCATCCAAATTGAGGGCACCTAAGATGGCGCCCCGTGACCCGACGTGCGCCCCACTAAGCCCATCGATGTCACTGCTCCTGACGAAGTTATCGGTGTGATGACAGCTTTGCGCACAGCAGCCTCCTATCCTTTGAAACGATTGCGACGACGCTTCGCAAACCGCCCTTGACTCATGTTGAACGAAAATTTTTGCCCGACTTGCAAACACTCGTTGACCTGCTTCATACAGTCCGCTAGCTGGGATACGTTGATCAAGCTGAACAAACTTGTCGTGCAGCGCAAGACTCTGTACAAGGGAGCAATTCTCTTCCGTATCGGAGATGCCGCCCAAGGCATCTATTCCTTGCGTTCGGGTGCAGTCCGAGAGCAACTGAGGGCAAACAATGGCCGCACACATGTCACGGGCATCCACATCGCCGGAGACACATTTGGACTTGAGTCGCTGTGGTCGGGTGTGCATCAAACAGAGGTGATTTGCCTCGAGAAAGCGACGGTTTGCCATATTGAAGGCGACGGACTGGCTGACATCGCCTGTCGGGACGTTGAATTCGGAAGGCCCTACATGCGTATGCTCGCCGAACATCTGCGGCGCGAACAGACCGCCCATATGCGGTTCGGATGTATGAATGCAACGGAACGGGTGGCCGACTTTCTTCTTGATTGGTCAGAGCGCGTCGCCACCGATGGCAGGCCGGCGAACGCGTTTCGGCTCCCTATGACCCGCTGGGCGCTCGCCAATCTTCTCGGGATGTCGCTTCAGACGATCGGCCGTGCCTTGACCGAGCTCGCGGGCAAGTCATGGATCACTGCCACAAGGGGCTTTATCACCATCCTGGACCGCCCCGCCATGCGAGCCCGAGTGGACCTGTTCAAGTCCTGTGAGCCCACTGATCGCCAGAAAGGCGATTTCACCTAGTCTCACTCCCACTACGACAAGGTGCCGCGTGCCCATCCAATTGGTCTTGGGAACGGATCTCCCAGACGCAATGTGCCCCTGCTATCTGTCCCTGCTATCTGTCCTTAGCCGCCGTACTTCCGTGAGTGTCCAGATACCCGAATGCGCATGTGCAAACTTGCAAGCATACGCCGCTGGCCCTGAAGCGAACATGCCGTCATCCATGTGGACATGGGCGATGAGAGCGGCAGTATGCTTGCCGTCTACATAGATCTGCCGCGTGCGAAACAGATTGCTCCGCATTCCTGGCGCCTGTAGTCGGGCGATCGCACTGACGCACTGCGCCAGCGCCGACGATTAGACATGCACGAAGCTTTGATCCTGCGGCAGCTCACTGGGAGGTGTTTTGGAATCGACGCCGACATCCGTTCCTTCGAGGTACTCGGTTACGACTTGATGCTCGGAGTGTTGCGATGCGGTATTGAGCGCAATCACGGCGCCAAATCCGGCGGCGGCAGCAAAGAACGCATGACAGATCCGTAGCCGCTCCAAACGCTTTCGCCCCGCTTGAATGTCAGTCGCCGCGGACCGCATTTAGCTTTCCTCGCCAGAAACACTCGCCTCGGCTCGCCGGACGTGATCGGCCAACGCCTTCTCGATGCGACAGTGCCATCCTGGCCCTGCGCGACGGAAATGATCGAGTATGTGCGAAGCAACTCTCAGTCCAACGGCTTCCCTTTGCACAATCAAACCGCCGGTTCCGATGCCGGCGCTGTAGAGAGAGGCCAGCGCTTCGCTTCGAAGTCTCACTTGTTCGTGCTCGTCGGGAGCCGCATCGCTGCGCACGCATTGAAGCCACTTCGCAGGTCCATAGAGTCGTCGCATAACGGACTCTGCCACGACATCGTTCTCAGCTTCCAGCTTGCCGCAAAGCGAGCCTGATCGATAGATGTGGTACTGCATCTTGGTTCCCATACTTATACGAACTCTCCTGAGACGCCAGATGTCCAGTGCATGCGTAGTGCAACGCTGGCAACAAGGACAATGCTAAGCGTCAGAGGTCTAGAACGGAACAGACCAGCGAGTCGACCTTTTCGAACATTGCGTTACCTCAAACGTTCGGTGGCTTCGCCCCTGTGCTTAAGAGGCAGCACCCTATCGGCATGCATGCGAAAGTGCAGTCCGCTCAGGAACGTAGCGGCAAGCACACGGATTCTGCTGGTGATGCCTCAGCGTCGTCACAGACGGCCCCTGAAGTCATTGCTGACCATTATCTTGCTAGTGAAGCCTGGCAGCACTCCATGTGTCGTTAGCGCAGGGTTGGGCGTGCCCGTCCTGAATGAACTGATGGGCGCTCCTCATCCATGGAAACGCATTTTGCAACGTGAAGGCTAGATGGAGAGCAGCCCCAGGATGGGGTGCCCTGCCCTTGCCGCTATCAGAAGCTCCACGAGATGGACCGGGACGGCATCGTCTTGGCTGAGCTCGTGTCACAGGAAGAGTGGGCGTAACACGCTGGTGTCTGCTTCGATTTGCGCGCTTTCGATCAGGTACTAGTTCGCGCGCCAGAAAATTGCTACAAGTAACACGCGGCAGAAAGAAGGCCGCGCTAAGCGGGGTCGATTTGCGGAAGATCAACCGCGAGAGGCCGGGTCAACCAAGAAGATCGCAAAAGCTTGATCATCCAATTTCGCTCTCATGACCCATCCTGCTACGCTGGACAAACTTCGCGGCATGCTACTTGCCCAAAATGTCTTGACCTACGCCCTGCTTCGGACGCTTTCCGCGCCGGAGCGTGAAGCGCTCAAGACGGCTTACGCCGCCGAATCCGAAAGGATCACGGAAGAGATGCTCGCTTTTCCGAGTAGCCGGGACGTCCGGAACGGATTTGAGGAGCAAGTCAATATGCACCTGCAGCGGTTGTATGCGCTTCGTTCCGCATCGCATCCCTAGCCGCGGAGAAGCGGCTCGTCATTGAAACATCAGCCCGCCTATGCTGGATCTCTATACCGTAGCCGTTCGCTACGACCCGACCTATTGGCCAGCGCTAAAGCTATTCGAGCAATACAGGCTGAATCCAGGTTACTTCCGGCCCCTCCGGAAGGGTGTGCCGGGGCCTTGTGCGGTGTACCATTGCCACACCATCAGCCCGCTCGACCATGGCATTGTGCAGATGAAGCTGTATCTACGCACAGGGGCCCACGCACTGCCCACCCGATTGTTCGCCGTCCCTGCGAAGCTCATCCTTTGGATAGGACACGGTCACGCTGGCCACCAAGCGCTTGGCATGCCGAGTCCGAACATACAAGATCTCAGGCGGCGGCAACTGTTGCGGCCTAGTTGAGTGCAATTCTGACAACTGCACAAGAGGGCAAGGCGCCTCAAATGGCAAGCAGCGTTGCAGCACCAGGTCTGCCTTGATGCGTTAGGTGCGTGGCTTAGCGCGCTGCCACTGAGGTGCCCAGACGGCCGGCGAAGCTCCCGTCGACAGGGACACGGGCTGGCACCATTATTGTCCTGTTGCAATGACCCACCTTTAGGACGGTGCCCGCCTGCCCGGCGCGTTCGCGCGACAGCAGCGCCAGAAAACCAAATGGACCAGTCCCTGTTGTCACCGGGAAGCGCAACGCAATGTGGCCATCACTACGCAAGATGCCGGCTTGGTCTGCGAAGTCTGCCGCAACAGCGTTTTCGACGCCGTCACCGAAGACCGCTGTTCAGGCGAATGCTATTCCTAGCGGGGTAGCTTTCCACTGTCGGGACACAAGCATGCACAACTTGGGCGTTTTGCGCAGCGGTCAGAAGCATGCAACGCGGAACATCGTGCGTTTGCAAGCGCCGCGTGCCGCCACTTTCCTTCATGTGCCGATCGTCCTGGTCGGACACGCATGTCTCATGGATGAGATCAATGCCGCCGTAGCAGCCGGCGCGCGAATGGCATGGATTGCTCGCGCGGCCATCCTTTGGAAGATCATGGCCGGGATCCTCGCGCCTTGTCGGTCTCGGTGGGCCGAGAGCAGATTTGCCGCCCAATTCGATAGCCAAATGTCCATCGGCGTGTTCGGCGCGAATCCCGTTCAATGTTTGCCAGCATTCGCTCGCCACGGAGTGGCGACGCATTGGTAATCTGTGTCCTTCACGACAGACACTCGCCTGCCCTTCGGACAGGACATGACCCGCAGACGACGCGCCTTGCATTTCCTTCAACCGTCGCTCACGGCGGTGGTCGTCGAGTAAGACGACGTGGCAGCGGGCCAGACATTCATCTGCCAGCCCGCAAGGCGCCTCCGCCTGCTCCGCGGGAGCATACCGGGTGATCGGCGACCGTACGGACACTCGTCCGGGCACCCGCTTAACGTTTATCGGCCATCCGCCCAGGAGAAAGTATTGCCAAATCCGGTTCGTGACGCCTCGGCTTCCCGTAAGACCTTGGCCACCGCAAAGACTGCTCGCGCGAAGCCCGCAGGCAGGTCCCTCTCGATTGAAATGCCGCTAGACGCTGCGCCCAAGGCGTGCCGGGACGAAGAGCGTCACCGCCAGATGCGTGCACTGATCGCTCTGGGTCGGGAGCGCGGGTATCTTACCCATGCCGACCTTAACGATCATCTACCTGACAATGTCACCCAGACCGCTGCGATGGACACCATCGTCAGTACGTTTGGCGACATGGGGGTGACGGTGCACGAACAGGCGCCCGACGCGCAAGACCTCCTGCTCGCGGACGCCACGTCTGCGGCATCCGATGAGCAGACAGATGAAGAAGCCGAAGCGACGCTGTCGACGGTCGATTCCGAGTTCGGCCGAACCACAGACCCGGTGCGCATGTACATGCGAGAAATGGGTGCCCGTGGACTGCTCACCCGCGCAAGTGAAATCGAGATCGCCAAACGCATCGAAAGCGGACTGCAGGACATGATTCAGGCCATCGCCACCTGCCCGGCCGTCGTGTCCGCGATTCTGGCCGATGTGGATCGCATTGTCGCCGGGGACATCAGCATCGATGAGTTGGTGGACGGCGTCAGCAGCGACATCGACGAAGTGGAGTCGGATGATACGGCGCAAGTCGCCGATGAAACGGATATCGAAGCGGATCCTGACGGGGACCCCTCGACAGATGATGACGACGCTCAGGTTGGATCGGACAAAGCCGAGGCCGCGCGTCTCGAACAACTGACGGCTGAAGCCTTTGCAATCTTTGCGCGCGTCCGCGCCTTGTTCGAACAGCTGCCCGACGCGCCGGTGACCGGAAAGACCCGCGTGGCGGCCTTCGCCAAGATCCGTGAGGCCATCCGGCGCGAGCTCGCGCCGGTCCGATTTACGGCCAAGACCATCGATCGGCTGTGTGCCGGCGTGCATGAACAGGTGACAGAGGTGCAGACGATCGAGCGCAGCATTCTGGAGATTGCGGTCGAACGCTGTGGCATGCCGCGCGAGGCATTTATCCAGGCCTTCCCGGGCTATGAGACGGACCTTGCCTGGACAAGCCGTATGGCGGCGACTTCGGAACAATTCGGCGCGGCGCTCGAGCGTCATCTACCGGCTATCCAGGCTGGCCAACAGCGACTCATCGAGATCGAGACGCGGGTTGCACTGCCATTGCAGCAACTCAAGCAGATCAACCGTCAGATGACTGCCGCCGAGAGGACCATGCGGCAGGCCAAGCGCGAGATGACCGAAGCCAATCTTCGGCTGGTCATCTCGATCGCCAAGAAATACATCAACCGCGGTATGCATCTTCTGGATTTGATCCAGGAAGGCAATATCGGTCTGATGCGGGCGGTGGACAAGTTCGAGTACCGCCGTGGCTGGAAGTTCTCAACCTATGCCACGTGGTGGGTGCGACAGGCCGTCACGCGTGCGCTTGCCGATCAGGCGCGTACCATTCGGGTGCCGGTCCACCTGATGGAGACGATCAACAAGCTCAATCGGATTTCGCGCGAGATGCGCCAGCAAACGGGCCAGGAGCCGGACCCTGCTGCGCTGGCCGAGCGTTTGGAAATTTCCGAGCAGAAAGTTCGTGACATCCTCAGGGTCGCGCAGCAGCCTATCTCGCTGGAAACGCCGGTGGGCGAAGAGGGCGACACAACGCTTGGTGACATGATTGAAGATAAGTCCGCGAGTTCGCCCCATGAGGCCGCTCTCCGAGGCAATCTACGTGCGGCCATCGAAGAAGCGCTGGACGGCCTATCCCCTCGCGAGGCGAAGGTCCTTCGGATGCGATTTGGCCTCGATGTGAATGCGGATTACACGCTCGAAGAGGTGGGCAAGCAATTCGACGTGACCCGAGAGCGCATCCGCCAGATCGAGAGCAAAGCGATGCGCAAGTTGCAGCATCCCAGTCGCGCCGACAAACTGCGCGGTTTTCTGGAGCGATGAGCGCGGTAATCCGGCGCCCGTGCCATTGGCGCAAGTGCACAAGCGCACAAGATCCGCAGGCAATCGCCACTCCGGCGCTACGGCGGCAGCACGGTAAGGCCAGACGCGCCGCTCGAGGTCGCTCTGCGCAGACTACGCAGGACCCCGTTCCCGTCAAATTCGAACAGCGCCGTTGACGACCGAATTTTTCCGCCAGCGAATAGCGGCCCAATGATTGGGAGGAAGCTCTCGGGATGCGTCTGGGAGGAAGCGTACGCGTAGAGGAGGATTGTCGCGCCGCTGCTGAGTTTGATCTCGGACGTGGGACTGCCCATTTGCGCGACCACATCGTCCTGGGTCGAGAACCCAACGATAAAGCTGTCCAGGTCAGCCTGCTGGATTTCTACACCGGTCGATACGCAGGCTTGCAGCAACCCACACACCGCAGTCAGCGCGAAGAGCCGGTTCATGACGTTGCGTTCCTGTTTACCACCAGCGCGATGCGCTTCTTACGCTACATTCTGGCGCCGCCACCTACGCTTGGCTGAGCGCGCATCTGACAC
Source organism: Cupriavidus pauculus (assembly GCF_022179805.1). GTDB lineage: Bacteria > Pseudomonadota > Gammaproteobacteria > Burkholderiales > Burkholderiaceae > Cupriavidus > Cupriavidus pauculus_E. The sequence continues at coordinate 57,666 of NZ_BPUO01000023.1, forward strand.
GGGAGACTTCAACACATTGAAGTGTAGATGCAAACGTCGGCAGTCAGCCCCCAATGCGGACCCCTGCATGCCCGGAGCGATGTCGCCCAAGTCTGGCACCCGCACCCTCGAGGGGATGCGTATTTGCGACCCACAGCCGTTGCCTGCGGGCCGCAACAGGGCATCCTCTCTAGTATTCCAGACCAAAGAAAAAGAGCCTGGGCACTTCTGTGCGTTCTGGCACGTAGCGGGCCGCCTCATCTACTATGCGTACGACTGCGGACGACCGATCACGAGGTCGCTGCCGGTCAGCCGGCCCCTATCGACTGGCAGCCGTCTTCAGCCATCTCGTTGCCGGAGCAGGTCATCATGCCCAGCGCAGCACAAGCGGGTCGAGGCGTCTGGCAATATCCAGCAACTCACGGCGCGTCGCCTCAGGCATGGTCGGCATGGGGTGACGTGGAGCCTCAGAGGCGATGATTCCACCTGCCTTCATGAGCGCCTTCGCGGTCAGGATACCGCCCTGCCTGTTTTCATGGTTGATGAGCGGCAACCACTTCTGGTAGCGCTCAAAGGCCAGGTCTGACAAGCCCTCACGATGGGCTTCGATGATTGGTCGAATGCCGTCGGGAAACCCGCCGCCGGTCATGGCCCCCGTTGCCCCGGCCGCGAGATCCGCGAGCAGCGTGATGCCCTCTTCTCCGTCCCAGGGACCCTCGACCGCCGCGCCGCCCACGCTAATCAATTCTCTCAGCTTGTTGGCGGCCCCGGGCGTCTCGATCTTGAAATACGCCACATGTTCGATCTCACGGGCCATGCGCCCCAGAAACGGCGCCGTGAGTACGGTGCCACTCGCCGGTGCATCTTGAATCATGATTGGTATGTCGATCGCGTTCGACAGGTGGGCAAAGAACTCGTAGATCCTCGCTTCCGGTACACGGAATGTAGCGCCATGGTAGGGGGGCATCACCATGACCATGGCTGCCCCCAACGCCTGCGCCTGCCGGCTGCGTGCGATACAGATCTGGGTACTGTAGTGGGTCGTGGTCACAATGACCGGAACCCTGCCGGCGACGTGTTCCAGCACAGTACGCGTCAGCACTTCCCTTTCGTCATCGGAGAGCGCGAACTGTTCGGAGAAGTTCGCCAGGATACAAAGGCCATCGGACCCTGCGTCAATCATGAAATCGACGGCACGCTTCTGGCTGGCGAGATCAAGCTCCCCCGCATCCGTGAAGGTCGTCGGGACGACCGGAAAAATGCCCCGGTAGCGCGGCAGTTGGCGGGTATTTTGTTGAGTCTGCATGTCGGATCCGATCATCGTGCGCGGTGCGGCTCCAACGCTGCCCGCACCACAAAGGTCATGACTACCGCGAACACGAGCATCGCGGCGAGAAAGTACAGGCCGGCGGCGATGCTGCCGGTGGCATCCTTGATCACGCCGATGCCGAACGGGCCCAGGTAGCCACCGAGATTGGCGAGCGAGTTGATCGTCGCAATGCCCACCGCTGCGCTGGCGCCCGTCAGGAACTGGCCCGGGAGCGCCCACACGACGGCCTGAATCGAGTAGATCGAGAACGCCGTCAGGCAAATGAACAGAAACTGCAGGGCGGGCGTATGCACCCAGGCGCTGGCGGCCATGGTCAGCGCCGCGGCTGCCGACACCACGACGATATGCCAGTAACGCTCGCCCTTGCGATCTGAATGACGTGGCACCAGGTACAGGCCCACCACGGCGAACAGATACGGCACGGCCGACAGGAGGCCCGTCGTGGCATCACTCACGCCAAATTGCTTGATGATCGTTGGCAGCCACAGCGACAGACCGTAGATGCTCAGCGGAAACGGCAGGAAGAGCAGCGAGAGCAGCAGCACACGCTTGTCCTTGAGCGCCGCCAGCGGATTTCCATGGGCTTTGAGCGCAAATGTCTTTCGATCCGCAGACAATTCTCGTTCGATCCAGGCCCGGTCGCTGGCGGGCAGCCACTTGGCGTCGGCGGGCGACTCGGGAATCAGCTTTAGCGTGGGCAGACAGAGCAGTACCGCCGGCAGGCCACTCACCACAAAGAGCGTCTGCCAGTTGGACAGGCCAAATGCTCCCGGCATTGACAGGATCCAGCCCGCGATGGGGCCCGTGACGATGAGCGCAATGGGCTGTGCGAGCACCAGCAGCCCGATGATGCGCGCGCGGTGCCGCATTGGGAACCACTTGGTGAGGAAGTACAGGATGCCCGGATACAGTCCGGCTTCGGCCGCACCCAGCAAGAACCGCAGCAAATAGAACGTGGCGGCATTGTGGATTAACGCCATGGCCATGGTGATGACGCCCCACGTGAATAGAATCCGTGCAAACCAGCGGCGTGCACCAAACCGCTCGAGCGCCAGGTTGCTGGGCACCTCGCACAAGAAATAGCCGATGAAGAACAGTCCCGCACCAAGCCCGTAGGCCGCATCACTGATGCCAATGGCCGCATTCATGTGAAGCTTGGCAAAGCCCACAACCGATCGATCGATGTACGCCACGACATAAATGAGCGCGAGAAACGGGATCAGCTTGCGCGTGAGCATGCTGACAATGCGTGTCTCTTCCGCGGATGCGGCATCTGCATGGTCGTGGGGCAACGGCACAGGCTGCTCTAGCCCGGCGGTGGAGTGGCTATTCATGTTGGTCTCCTCGTCTTGTATTTGTTCGCTACACCTGAAGCTTCAGTGGGAGTGCCGCGGCACGTCGGCGCCACGACATCCCACGAGGAAGTCGAGGTCGCAGCCTTCATCGGCCTGCAGCACGTGTTCCACATAGAGACGCTGGTAGCCGCCCTTGCCTGCGCGGCTATCGGGTTCGGGCGGCCGGAAGTGCTCCATCCGATCGGCCAGTTCCTCGGGCGAGATATCCAGATGCAGCTTTCCGGCCTCGCAATCGAGTTCGATCCAGTCACCATCGCGCACCGCGGCAAGGGGTCCGCCCGCCGCGGCCTCCGGGGCGACATGCAACACGACCGTGCCGTAGGCGGTCCCACTCATGCGCGCGTCCGAAATCCGGACCATGTCCTTGACGCCCTGGCGCAGCAGCTTGGGCGGCAGACCCATGTTGCCCACCTCGGCCATGCCGGGGTAACCCTTGGGTCCGCAGTTCTTCATGACGAGGATGGAATCCGCATCGACATCCAGCGTCTCATCGACAATGCGTTCCTTGTAGTGCTCAAGATTCTCGAACACCACCGCGCGGCCTCGATGTTTCAATAGCGAGGGGGTGGCTGCCGAGGGCTTGAGCACCGCGCCGCGCGGTGCCAGATTGCCGCGCAGCACGCGAATGCCGCCGTCCTGGATCAAGGGGTTGTCCAGTGTGCGAATCACCTCGTCGTTGAAGTTCGGCGCGTCTTTGACGTTGTCCCAAAGCGACCGGCCGTTTGCGGTGAGCGCATCCGGATGCGGCAGCAGGTTCGCCTCGCCGAGACGGCGGAGCACGGCTGGCAGCCCCCCTGCGTAATAAAACTCTTCCATCAGGAACCGGCCAGACGGCATCAGATCCACGATCGTGGGCGTATCGCGACCAATTCGGGTCCAGTCTTCCAGTTCCAGCTTCACCCCGATTCGTCCGGCAATGGCCTTGAGGTGGATCACCGCGTTGGTCGAGCCTCCAATGGCCGCGTTGACCCGGATGGCATTTTCGAACGCCTCGCGCGTGAGAATCTTCGACAGGCACAGCCCGTCTTTAGCCATCTCGACGATGCGGATGCCCGACATATGCGCCAGCACGTAGCGGCGCGCGTCGACAGCGGGGATCGCGGCATTGTGAGGCAGCGTGGTGCCCAATGCCTCGGCCATGCAGGCCATGGTGGAAGCTGTTCCCATGGTGTTGCATGTCCCGGCAGACCGGGACATGCCGGCTTCCGCCGAGAGAAAATGATGCAGGTCGATCTCGCCAGCTTTCAATGATTCGTGCAGTTGCCAGACGGCGGTGCCAGAGCCGATGTCCTTGCCATCGAGCTTGCCGTTGAGCATCGGGCCGCCGCTCACCACAATCGCCGGCACGTCGCAACTGGCCGCGCCCATCAGAAGTGCCGGCGTGGTTTTGTCACAACCGGCCAGCAGCACGACGGCATCAATGGGATTGCCACGAATGGCTTCTTCCACATCCATGGCAGCAAGGTTGCGCGTGAGCATGGCGCTTGGGCGCAGGTTGGACTCGCCATTGGAGAAGACCGGGAATTCGACTGGAAAGCCACCGGCCTCAAAGATGCCCCGCTTGACGTGTTCGGCGATCTTCCGGAAATGGGCGTTGCACGGTGTCAGCTCCGACCACGTATTGCAGATGCCGATGATGGGTCGGCCATCGAATTCGTGGTTCGGAATGCCCTGGTTCTTCATCCAGCTGCGGTACATGAAGCCGTTCTTGTCGGCAGTGCCGAACCATGCGGCGGAGCGAAGCTTGGGTTTCGAGTCGGACATAAGGTTTTCCTGGCGTGTTCTGGGCTGGGGAAGCGCGATTGGGCAGCGTTCGATAGCTGGACGCGACGTGACTTCTCACTGAAGTGCGGTTGCGCGTATAGACGGAAATGCGGACGGAAATGGGGGTAACAGAAGGTTGTCTCCGTGTAGCGTCCGCCGACGGCATGCGCTTTTCTTTTCACTGGCGGCAGTGTACAAACGGCTCGGATATCCTTCTAATGAAGATTCACGCCGCTGAGATATCGAACTCGATATCAGTACAAACCCTTATGAATACGCCACCCTGGTATGTCCGCTCCCGCCTGAAAACCCGGCAGTTGCTGCTGCTGGTTGCACTTGCTGAGGAAGGCAATATCCATCGTGCAGCCGAGGTGCTGAACATGACGCAGCCGGCTGCCTCGAAACTGTTGCGCGAGCTCGAAGCCATGCTGGGGGTGGCGCTCTTCGAGCGGCTGCCGCGCGGCATGCGGCCGACGCTCTATGGCGACGCGATGATTCGTCATGCGCGTGCAGTGCTGGGTAGCCTCGACCAGGCGCAGGAAGAAGTGATGGGACTGAAGGCAGGACAACTCGGTCACGTCGCCGTTGGCGCCATCACCTCGCCTGCCGTCAAGCTTTTGCCTCAGGCGGTCGCTGTTCTCAAGCGCGAGCACCCGGGTCTGCGCGTGTCGCTTGAAATCGAGAACAGCAACATCTTGCTCGACAGGCTTGCGCAAGACAAGCTGGACCTTGTCGTAGGCAGACTGTCGGCCGAGCATGACAGGCTGCCACTGGGATACGAGCCGATTGCCGGAGAACCCGTTTGCGTGGTGGCGCGCCCTGGCCACCAACTGTTTGAGACGCATGAACTGTCGTTAGATGCCGTCCAGCGCGCTTGCTGGATCGTGCCGCCTGAAGGCAGCGTTCTGCGTCATCGATTTGACCTGATGTTCAGGCGGGCGAGTCTTGTGCCGCCCACCGATGTCGTGGAAACGTCGGCGCTGCTGTTCGTTACACAGATGATCGAACAGAGCGACATGCTCGCGGTGCTGGCGGCGGACGTTGCCGAATACTATGCACGGCACGGCATGGTAAAGATCTTGCCGCTTGATGTGCCCTGTCACATGGATGACTTCGGCTTGATTACGCGCACAGACCGGCTTCTGTCGCCGGCTGCACAACGCATGACAGAGGCACTTCGTGCTGCCACGCGTAACGTCTATGGCGTCGCATGACTAAGACCGACTCAACATCCGGTGTCTGAACGACGCCATCGCAAAGAAAACGCAATCGGCCGAGATTGTTCGATTGTTAAACGGCATTACAGAAATTGTATACCGCTGCCCCGCCCACCCGAAGTGCGTGCCGACTGTCAGCCGACGGCGATTCTGCGGCCGCGACTCATCACTTACCGGTTAGCGCGCTCTGGACGACGAGCAGAAAGGTAAATGTCCCGACCCACTTCCGTGGGGATTAGTAAATCGCCGCGCTGCCGTAAATGCACGTAGAGCATTTATTCGTCGTTTGAGGGAATCAAGAAGGTATATTTTCGGCTCGAACCGAATATTGCAGCTGGCGAGATTACCCAAATCGTGATTGAATATTGAGGCTTTACTGAGCGGCGGTATGTAGGTTTAAGTACTATACGTCGCTCTATTTTAACTAACACGAGAAACCTCCGGAGGGGGGCGATTGCCAATGCAGCAGCAAGCGGATACGAGACCAATCGTACGACCCGAAGATATTGCCGAGGTATGGGAAATAGTTCAGCAGATGACCAAGCGAAAGGTGGACAAACCCAAGCCGTCCGTCTGGATACAGAAGCTAGACCAAGTCATTCTCGTCACGCAAGAGTCATGGGTCGCTGGATATGTTGTCCTTCTTCTTATAACTGCTCTCTTGTGGTTACTCCCGAGTTGGCCGCTCGGCGCTACGGCACTGGCTATCGTTGCCTTGGTGACTCTTCTCATCCAAGCAATGCTTGTGCTGGTAATCATCCGAGGCACTCCGAGTGTAGTCTCTTATGTAAAGAGGCCCACAGAAACGATTTTGGAACTAGTTGATCAGGCAAGTCGAGCCGATCTTAGCGCAACGAATCGCTTGGCGCGCTGTGAACGTGAGGCTATTGAATATGTACTGGCACAGTTTCTCCACCAACGCTTGGCTTTTGAGGCGCGCGGCTCAATGCTAGGCGGCCAGCTTGAGAAGGTTGGCATGTTTCCCGCTCTCGCCGCATCGGCCGGTGGAGCAATCGTTCTATTCAACAGTTCATATCCGTGGCTAAGGGGATTAATCTTCGTCGTCCTCGCAATGTACTTTCTGAAATTTTTTAGCTACGGCGTGACCCAAGAAATGGATCGAGTGATTGCGCTCCTCAAGTACAGCTTGGAGGCACGTAATCGGATAGAAAAAACGAAGGCCAAGCAAATCGACAATGCATAACGTTTTCGCACCGTTTTCAGACTACGCATCGAAGGTCACACCAGCTTAGTCTCTAGTTTCGAGTGCAAAATCCGTGACGAAATTTTTGTGAGCGTCGGCGCAAGCCACCTGGCGCCAAGAGTAACCGCTCGCGGCGCAGTCTAACGAGAGTTGCGGGCGGGGGTTCCTCCGGGAAGTGGTGCGTATCTCGCCTAAATCCGAGCTTCGCGGCAATTTTAGTTGAAGACTCCACGGCCTTGACAATCGGTAACCAAGTCCGCGTCTCACTTGCCGTGTGATAGTTGAATATTATGCTGCTGGCGCTTCAGCCGAGTTCCGACAGATCTGAGCGTCATTTTATCGCTGCCCCACCGCATCGTTGATCGGGCTTCGCCCACGCAATTCAAGCACCCGGGAACGCCCATCGACGAGCCATGCAGCCAACTGCTCCACGACATCTGTGAGCATCAGTCGACTGCGCCCTCTTAATGCGCACTCCCAGACAGTGGCTACTCTCCAGCCCTCCTTTTCCAAAGCCTCGCAAGAGAGTAAGTCGCGGCGGACGTTAGCTTCGATTTTGGCCTGCCAGAACTCGGTTCTGGTCCCCGGCAACCTGAACATCGGGCATTGGTGTCCGTGCCAAAAACATCCGTGCACGAACACCACCGCAGAGTACTTGGGAAGCACGAGATCGGGAGTCCCGGGCAGCTTCCTGTTATGCAGCGTGAAGCGGAATCCCCGGGCATGAAGTGCCCGCCGGATCTGCAGTTCCGGCGCTGTATCCTTATGACGAATCGCCCGCATGTTGCGCGAGCGGACGGCGGGACTGTGTACGTCTGCCAATGGCCTATGCAGCAATACGGCTTGCCTGCGCTGCCTTCGCTTTGGCTTCGAGGATCCGCGATTTCATCAGCTTTGCCACGGCCGCAAACACAGGAACGACCACGGAATTGCCGAACTGCTTGTATGCCTGCGTGTCCGATACCGGTATCCGGAAGGCCGATTCGCCTACGCCGTCGTATCCCATCAGACGAGCACATTCACGAGGAGTTAGACGACGTGGACGGTTCTTGATGTTTGACGGATGATGGAAGTCCTTCTTCGGATTGAATCCGCGGTCAACCAGAATCTCTGACCCATCTTTGTAATAGCGTGCAGACAACGTACGGGTAACGTCCCCCCCGTTGACCAGCCCATAACCGAAGCCGTTTCCTTTGGCCTTGTGCTTCAGAGAATAGTTAAACAGGTACTCCCAAAGCTTAGGCGTCAGGATGTACTTATCTTCCACCTTTTCCTCAAGGATATCAGCAAGCTTCGGCTTCTTCGCAGGGAACGTCTTCTCCACGTCCCGCAGCGAAAATCCTTCATGCACTCCGAGATCTTTTCGGAAACCAACGAGCACGATCCGTTCGCGGTGCTGCGGCACAAAGTGCTGGCCGTCAATAATCTTCGGGTCATCAGCACCATCTGCCTCTACGTCAGCCACCCAGTAGCCAAGCTCCTCCAAGGCCTCGGTGATAACTTTGAAGGTTCTACCCTTGTCATGACTCTTCAGGTTTTTGACGTTCTCCAGCAGAAATGCAGCTGGACGTTTCGCCGCAATGATACGAGCCACGTCAAAGAATAGCGTGCCTTGAGTCTTGCACTCGAACCCATGAGCACGCCCGAGCGCATTTTTCTTAGACACGCCGGCAATGGAAAACGGCTGGCAGGGGAAGCCAGCCAGCAACACGTCATGGTCCGGGATGTCGGCGTCAATCAGGCGGTACGCTTGGTCCTCAGTAATGTCATCCCGATCGCTTCTTGTGACCTTGCGAATATCGTCATTGAAGGTATGAAAGGCGGGGTCCGAATAATAATTCGCCTTGTATGTCCGCACCGCCGGCGCATTCCATTCACTGGTAAAGACACACCGACCGCCGATGTTTTCGAAACCGCGGCGAATCCCGCCGATCCCCGCAAACAGGTCAACGAAATCAAACTCATAGTCCGGGTGGGTACGAGGCTTCTCGGGAAGAAGCTCCTCCAGGGCCCGGAACTCCGCATACGTCAGCGACGGATCGGCTTTGCCGTTTGCCCATCGGTTGATGGTTTCTCGACACAAGCTGCTCGGCAGTTTACTGTTCAAATGTGCTGCAATCGCCTTTTGATCATAGATCTCGAGCAATTGCCTGATGAGCGCTAGTTCTTCGTCGCGGGCGTTCATGTGCGTGCTTCTCCGGGGTGCTTATTTGGTGACATGATATCACTCATTTGACCCAGCGGTTACCCCACCACGAGCTGTAGACGGCCAGGCGCGCAGCGCATACCCCCGATCAGACGCATTGACGCAGCGTATTCTGCATAGGTACGCTCCGAACGCAGACGGCTTACCACGAAGGCACGCCGCTCCCTCTGGTCAAAGGTGAGACGTGAAACAAGGCGCATTATCGGATTATTTTGCCGGGGTCGGCACAAAGATTCTCCAGGGCACCGAAATCGACCCAGCGGTTTCGAATGGCCATGAGCTTCAGGGCATTGATGTGTTTCGAGCATTCCTCGGAACACCCACAGAAAAAGCGTCGATTCCGGTTACCTATGTCTGGCTCGAGGACGATGCCGAACCGGCAAGCCTTGCGCGGCACGGCACTTGGTACGATAGCCGCCGGGGCAAATCGCACCGCGGCGCCGAGTACAGACTGTACTATCCAGCCGCCGCAGAGGACGTCGTCTACCGTGCCAAAGCCGGGGACAGACTTTTCTTGTGCAAACCCCAAGAAGGCCCCCTCCTGGCGCTCTTCTGCAAACGGCAAAGCACGATCGAGCGCCAGCTTCTCTGGCTCTTCGGCCTGCAGGAGAAGGACAATACTGAACTGCTACAGATCGACTTGCGAGACGTCGGAGGACGCCACCTAGACATTGCGGCCCGCCACGTTCTTGAACTGATTAATGTCGAAGTCGCGGCGTCTGAGGAAAACCTGCTAGAGAAGCTTCTCAAACACTTCAGAGACGCGCGAGAAAACGTGTTTCCCTCCACTGTCAAGTTTTCTGATTTTGCCAGGCGCATGACAACGGACGCCGATCCGATTGCGGACCCTGATGGTGCGCTGCTGTCTTGGATGGATCTGGAAGAGCGGCTTTTCATGACGCTCGAAAGGCACTTCGTCGGACAGCGACTGCAGCAGGGGTTTGTTGTAGCCGGCGAGCCCGACGTCGAAGCTTTCGTGGGTTACTCCCTTTCGGTGCACAACCGTCGAAAATCACGCGCGGGGTGGGCATTCGGAAATCATATTGAAGCGCTTCTGCGCGCGCACGACATAGTATTTAAGCGAGAAGCCAGGACAGAAAAGCGCAATGGGCCGGATTTTCTGTTTCCCGGAGAGCTGGAATATCACGATGCGTCGTTTCCTGCCTCACAGCTCACGATGCTGGCGGCGAAAACCTCCTGCAAAGATCGTTGGCGGCAGGTCTTGGCTGAAGCCGACCGAATCCCGCCGAAACACCTGCTCACGCTGGAACCAGGAATCTCGCTAGCCCAAACCTCAGAGATGCGGCGGTCCAACCTGCAGTTGGTCTTACCGCTTGCGCTGCACGAATCGTATCTCCCGGAGCAACGTCCAGAACTGCTGAACGTGGCGGGACTTCTCGAACTTCTGCGACGTCGCAGCCTGTCCGCACAGTAGCAGTCGCACCGCAAACGGTCCCCGACTCCCGGACGGCGCGCACTCCAGCAGGTTCATACATACCGTTCACCCGGTGATGGATTTTCGGGCTCCGATGGGAAACTGGCCTATCCGTACTTGGGCTAGTGATTCTTGGTCTGGCACCTCCACGTGGACATATGTATGTATGGTCCGAAAAACTCCCGTAACGCAAATCAATGGCTCGGAGTGCCTCTGCCGCGTCCCTTCGCGACGCACAGCTAGAATGCTAAGCACTCCAATGGAGTTCGACCTTTGTCCGGCAGGTTCTTCTTTTGCGTGTCCCAGGCGATTCGACTCAGTGACAATTCAGACTCGGAAACCTTAGAATCGCTGGGCGCGTCACATTTTTCCCCCGGCTCTGCCCGCATTTATTCACAGGAGGTCATCTATTTTGACTGACACTTTGGAAGTGCTCCCGGATCCAGTAAGCCTAATCGAATCCATGCGAGCGATTGGCTATACAACAGAAACTGCGGTGGCAGATGTTATCGACAACAGCATTTCTGCCAACGCCTCTACCGTTCGCATTGAATACGATGCATCCGAAGAACCGTTTGTAGCCATTCTTGACGATGGTCACGGTATGGATGCCGCCGCACTGACGAACGCAATGCGACACGGAAGCCGCAATCCGGCGGACCTCCGATCCTCGCACGACCTTGGCCGCTTTGGACTGGGTCTGAAGACGGCATCCCTGGCACAGTGCCGCAAGCTCACCGTCGTAAGCAAGCAAGGGGAAAATATTCATGCGCGATGCTGGGATCTCGACTTCGTGCAAGTCGAGAATCGCTGGGTCGTTGTAGTTCCTTCTGCGAACGAGCGGAAGACGCTTCCTATGTACGAACATCTTCTGGCGCAGAAGAGTGGAACGCTCGTAGTTTGGCAATCCCTCGACAAGCTCATGGCCGGCTCGTCCAATCCTGTCGAAGAGATGAAGAGCCGCATGTCGGAACTCCACAGCCATCTCTCCTTTGTCTTTCATCGGTTTACCCGCAAGGAAGGCGGCTTCCCAACCGTCGACATCATCGTTAATGGATTGAAGCTGAAGTCGCTGGATCCCTTCCTAAAGGACAACAGTTTTACTCAACCTCTGGAAGGGCAAGAGATCCGGATTGAGGATGAGCTGATCGCCGTGCAGCCATATGTTCTCCCGCACATAACCCATCTGGCCGGAGATCAAATCGACATTGCCGGCGGCCGGGAAGGACTTCGCAGCAGTCAGGGATTTTATGTTTACCGGAATCGGCGACTGGTTATTTGGGGCACGTGGTTCAGGTTGGTACCGAAGGAAGAATTCTTCAAGCTCACGCGTGTTCAGGTAGACATTCCTAACTCCCTCGACCATCTTTGGGCCCTCGATATCAAGAAGTCCGCGGCCTATCCGCCTGACATCATCCGGAACCGACTGCGCGATCTCATCCCGCATTTCGCTAATACCAGCCGGACGACCATCACGTATCCGGGAAGAAAACAGAAACACCAGAACGGCTTTTACCCCCTTTGGGAAAGAGTGGAGCCGTCCCACGGTACCTTCCGTTACCAGATCAATCCGGAGCATCCGGTGATCCGAAAGCTTTCGGACAACCTCGACCCAGACGCGCATAAATCGCTGCAGCATATTCTCGAACTGATTGCTGCCGCGCTTCCGTTTGAATCCATTTATTCTGACATGTGTTCGGACAAGCGATCGGGGAACAAGGACAACCAGCTAACCGAAATCCTTATGCTGGCCGGAAAAATAATGGAAATCACGAAGCTCAATCTACCGACCGTGCTGAGCCTTGATCCCATTGCAAGATTCCCGCAATACCACGACGTCCTTTACAAGGAACTTGGCTGATGAATGATTATTCAATGGACCATGTGGGCATGGCGATGAGCATCATCAACGGGCGCCCGCTGACCGACGCGCTCCTTGAAGAGGTCTTGAGTATGCTCTCCAAGATAGATGCAAAACTTGGCCAGGATGAGCTGAAGCGGGTACGCAACAAGCTTGAATCGACGATTGGCATTCGGATGTCCGTTGGCGAGGTCATGCGCGAAAGCGCTCACGCGCCGTGGGTGTCCGACGCCAAGGGCACGATCGAATGGCACTATTGGGACAGCTACAAGCGGCTGCTTGCATCGCAGGGCTGGAGTCCGAAGGTGGTCCAAGTGCTCGACGAAGACACAGACAACATTCTGACCGAATGTGGCAACCCCGCATGGAATGGTTCTTGGGCCATTCGTGGGCTGGTCATGGGCGATGTGCAATCAGGAAAAACCGCTAGCTACAGCGGATTGATAGCGAAAGCTGCAGATGCGGGTTACCGAGTGATCGTTCTGTTGACAGGCATGATCGAGGACCTGCGCCGTCAGACTCAGGAGCGACTGGACTCTGGATTCGTCGGTCGGGACAGTCGCGATATCCTGGGAAGCCGGAACACGCAGGCAATTGGCGCAGGCATCTATCGAAACAAATCGGCGAATGTCCTAACGTCCGTGGATTTCGACTTTCTGGCGAACAATGCGAAAGTTCTCGGGATCCCCCTTGCCAACATCAATGAGCCGATCCTGTTCGTCATGAAGAAGAACAAGGCTCCCCTTGAAAACCTGAAGGGGTGGCTGGAGTCGCAACTGAAGCTGTCGGGACATTCAAAGCACCAACTGCCATTGCTTGTCATTGATGATGAAGCGGACAATGCATCCGTTAACGTGCGCAAGGAGGGGGAGGAGCCTGCCACGATCAACCGTCTCATCAGGGGCATTATTGAAAAATTTTCTTGTTCGTCGTACGTCGCGTACACGGCAACGCCGTTTGCGAACGTCTTCATCAATCCGGACGACGAGACGGATCTTTTTCCATCCAACTTCATATATAGCCTGAACACTCCATCGCATTACATCGGTGCCAGCAGTATCTTCCTCGAGGGTGGCAATCACTACCATCAATTGAAGGACATCGACGATGCCGAAGCCAGCTTCCCCTATGTCCATAAGAAGGATCACCCGGTCGGCGAGCTCCCGGATAGCCTGAAGAATGCTGTGCGAGTGTTCCTCCTGAGCTGTGCGGTTCGCGATATCCGGGAGGAGGAGCTGCGCCATCGTTCCATGCTCGTCAACGTCAGCCGTTTTACCGACGTGCAGGCTCGCGTGTCGGAAAAGCTGCGTTCGTATCTCTGGGGCCTCCAGGAAGAGATACGCCAATTCCTGCTAAGCACGTCGTGGCGCAATCATCCTGATCTGGCCGGGTTGGCATCCCTTTGGCAGCACGAGTTTTCCGATACCGAGGTAACTTGGGAGCAGGTCAGGCAACGGCTTTACGAGGCGGTTGCATCAATCAAGGTCGTGACCATCAACCAGAAATCCGCGCCGGACGAAAAACTCGATTACTCCCGATTCAAGAATACCGAAAAGGGCCGGCGTGTGATTGCGGTTGGCGGTCTGACGCTGTCGCGCGGTCTGACCATGGAGGGTCTGTGCGTCAGTTACTTCTATCGTAATTCAAAGGCCTACGACACGCTCCTTCAGATGGGACGATGGTTCGGTTACCGGCCGGGATACGAAGACCTCTTCAGAATCTGGATGGACAGTGATGCTCAGGACTGGTACGCGCACATCGCAGATGCAGTGACCGAGCTGCGTACAGACTTCAAGCGCATGAGCGCTAACCGGCTCCCGCCTTCGCAGTTCGGAATTCGCGTCAAGTCCCATCCCGACACGTTGATCGTGACGGCCCAGAACAAGATGCGGACCGCCCGCGAAGTGGCTCATTCTGTATCCTTCAGCGCGTTTGGGGCGGAAACACCCATCATTCCGAAGTCGCCGGACCTTAACATGCAGAACGTGAGCCACGTCGCGGGATTCGTGCGCGGGGAAGGTGCGCCAAAGCTAGCTGGCAACCGATATGTATGGAAGGGCATTCCGAAGAAGCGAATTGCCGCCTTCCTTTCTGAGCTCAACATCAGCAACATGAACATGCAGTTTCTGCCCGATGCAGAAGAGGGTGATCGGCCGCTGGTGCGCTTCATCGAGAAGAATGGCTACCCGCAATTGGATCATTGGGACGTCTGCATACCTCAAGGTCTGGGAAATGAGGTGCCTGGACTCGACGTACCCCTCTCCGGCGACAAAGTGGGAACCGTGCGTTGCCGGAAGCGCCAGTTCGAACGAACAGCGAAGGGAGCTCCCTATCTCAGGCTCAACAAACAGCGGGTCGGGGATACAAGTGATGAGCGGGTGGAGATGCCGCAATCCCAAATCAACGAGGCAGACCTCGCCTGGCAGAAAGAAATCGAGAAGGATACGAAGAAGGGAAGCAGCACGCCGGGATACATGTATCGGCGTTATCGTTCCACGCCGTTGCTCACGATCCACTTTATTCAATGGGCGGTGCCAACTGGAAAGAACCCGGAGAAAATGCTGGGCGAAGATGAGGTTGGCTCCGACCCCAAGGTCGCGATCAGCCTCAGCTTCCCGGACTTTGATCCTCTGTCCAAGGGCGAGAAAGTCGTCTATCGGCTGAACAAGATTGCCCTGCGCGATCTCTTTGGCGAAGAGGAGGAGGAGGAGGACGACAATGACACGGATTGAGAGCCTCTGGCAGACCATCCGACAAGAGGCAGCCGGAAGCCGGATCCCCGAAGGAGAGTTCAGACTGGTTCGCATCGATCTTACTCATGCATTCGAAATCTATGCCGGCGTGGACGGGACCAGCTCGGTTATGCTTGCGGTGGGCGTCAGCGGTCGCCCACCGGTCATCGATGCCGACTCCGGCGCATTGAATTACATTCGCGCCCAGCGTGCCGGCGGAAATTGGATCATGGCGTTGAGACTGGCGGGCGTGGGCCTGGAGCAGGTGTTCGGGCGACTTTGCCAAGATTTGATCGACACGGCAGCGCATGTGCCGACTGAAACAGCCCTTGTCTCGCTGTTCAGGGAGCGCCTGCTGCTGTGGAAGCGGCTTTTTCGCGACGGCAGTTCAGGGCTGCTGCAGAAGTTCCAGATCAAGGGCCTCATTGCCGAACTGCTGGCGCTGGAAAGCTTTATGATCGACTACCCGGAGGACCCCGCCGTGGCCGTTGTGTCCTGGATCGGTTCCTTTGGTGCCGACCAAGACTTCTTGTTTGCGGATCACGCAGTGGAGATCAAGGCCATTTCGCCGGGGGCCGAAAAGGTAAGCATCGCGTCAGCGGCGCAATTGTGTGCGGAAGTCCCTTTGGAGCTTCATCTGTACGTATTGCGTGATTGCACACCGACGGAGCCGGGAGCGATCAGTTTACCTGTTCTCGTCAACCGTATCGAGCAGCGGCTCGCAGAAAGACCGGATGCACTTAACGCCTTCCGAACTAGGATGATGGAAGCCGAATACGTCGAGCACGACCATTACCTAGGCGTGTCGTTTACGCTCATGGAAACAAGGCGCTACGCCGTGTGCGACGACTTCCCGCGACTCGTCAGGTCGAAATTGCCCGATGCGATTGCCGACGTGACCTACTCAATTATGCTTTCGTCGATTGCACCATTCCAGATTCCGGAGAATTCCGATGAAGTCTGAAGATTTTCTCGGCGAGCTGAATCAGCTCGTAGCGCGCCGAAGCAAAGCCAATCATCTTGTGGATACCTTGGCCTTCGTCAACGAAGTAGCCGAACGGCTCGAGGGAGACCCGGTATTTGGTGAGTTTGAACAGGTTGAGTATCGGGGTAGCGGTCCCTGGAACAGAACGCTGAAACTGCACGGATTCACCCGTCCGGACGAGTCGGACGGCAGCATCGGTATCGTCCTTGGCAAATGGGAAGAGATCTCCGCACCCTCGACGATTTCCAAGACAACCGTGGATCAATTGTCAGCGTGGATGGAGAATTTCGTTCACGAGGCGATCGAGAACGATCTCCACGAAAACATTGCGGAAGCCAATCCCGCCTATGAGCTTGCGCTGCATCTTTGCAATAACGCCCGAAGCATCAACCGAATCCGCCTTCACGTTCTCACGAATCTGACGTTAAGTAGTCGATTCAAGGAAGAGCTATATGGCGAAGTCGCCGGAATTCCTCTTGAACGGCACATCTGGGACCTTCAACGGCTGTCGGCTGTCTACCAGTCCAGTCGTGAGCGCGAAGCCGTCGAGATCGATCTCGAAGAGCTTGGAGGAGCCGGCATACCTTGCCTCGAGGCCGCACGGGCCGAGGATCTATGCTCGTATCTATGCGTGATTAAGGGCGATCAGCTGGCGAATCTCTTTGACCGCTACGGCAGTCGTCTTCTTGAAGGCAACGTTCGCTCGTTTCTTGGCATGAAGGGCGGCGTGAATAAGGGCATTCGCTCAACAATCCAGGATGAGCCCGGCTTGTTCTTCGCATACAACAACGGCATTGCAGCAACGGCGTCCGACGTGCGGGTGGAATCGATGCACGGACAGCTAATGATCACGGGGCTCACGGATCTCCAGATCGTGAATGGCGGACAGACGACTGCAAGTATTCTGAATGCACGCAAGAAGGATCGGCTCAGTTTGGACGGGGTTTCCGTGCAGATGAAATTGACCCGGGTGCTGCCAGCAAAAGCGCAGGAACTAATTCCCTCCATCGCCGAATTTGCCAACACCCAGAATAAGGTAGCGGCGGCCGATTTCTTTGCGAATCATCCATTCCACCGGAAGATGGAAGAGATTTCCCGGCGCCTACTCACACCCGCAAAGGCCGGTCAGCGCATTCAGAGCAAATGGTTCTACGAGCGTTCACGCGGTCAATATCAGAACGAGCGACTATATCTCAGCAAGTCTGAAAAGGCGGCCCTTGAGAGCGAGTATCCGCCGAATCAACTCATCAGCAAAACTGATCTTGCCAAATACGCCCACACGTGTGGCGAGAGGCCATATTGGGTCAGCCTCGGTGCGCAGAAGAATTTTTCGAAGTTTGCCACCATGTTTTCGAGCAAAAGCACCGACTTGAGCGAAGCAGAAAATTGGGAACGCATCAGCCCGGACTACGGGGACGACTATTTCAAATCAATGGTCGCGGTGGCGCTGATTTGGAAGAAAATGGAAGATATCGTCGATTCCGGACGCGGAACCTGGTACGAGGGGGGGTACCGCGCCAACATCGTTACTTACACAATCGCCAAGCTATTTTACGACGTAAGAAAGGCTGGCGGAGAAATCGATCTGGAGCGCGTCTGGAACAATCAGGATGCTGGCCCGGAGATCGCAAGTCGCCTCGATCAACTGGCTCCGAGCATCCAAGCGTCGCTGCTTCTTCCTCCGCCTGGTGTGAAAAACGTTGGTGAATGGTGCAAGAAGGATGCATGTTGGGAAAGCATTACTGCACTGCATCTACCTTGGGATGACAGCATTCGAAAAATTGCAATTGAAAAAGATGCATTCCAGGAAAAGAAGGTCGAGGCTAAGAAGCAAGGACAAGTCGACGACGGTATCGACCTTCAAAAACAGCTGCTTGATCTGACGGCGGCCGGATATTGGACCTCACTTCACGCATGGTCTCGAAAGACCAGTCACCTGTCCCCAGGGGATTTGAGCCTTGTCCTAAAGGCAAGTACGATACAGGGGTTTCTTAAGATCACCCTGGAAAAGGACAGGAAGAGGCTTATGATCCTCAAGAAATCTGCTGAAGATGAAGGCTTTCGCCATGCAGGAAAATAAGCGACACCAACGTCGACTCCGGTCGGCCGTGGCGGTCTCAAGAGTCAAGTGCAACGTTTAGCTAGTTTTTCGGCTTCCAGTTCCTTGGCCATTGCCTCTTCAGGCGTATCCCAGCCGAGTGTTTGACGTGGCCGTCCGTTGAGCAATTTGGCAATAG
>NZ_BPUO01000024.1 GCF_022179805.1 Cupriavidus pauculus
TGAACCAGTTTGCTATTCTCTATGAGGAACGCTTCACCCACCCCGCATCGCTGAGATAATGCTGGCTCACCGGCTAAGTTGACGGTGAGCCTTTAACTGCCCTGAACACAAAAACGCTGACAGGCCCCATGGCGGCTCTGCTTGCCTACAGGTCGCAAATTGAACCGCCAGCCCTCACCCCTGCCCCTCTCCCAGAGGGAGAGGGGAAAACATAGGGTGATGGCCTTCGCCTTAGCGTACGGTGACAAAAACCACCACGCCTCACATCACCCCGCATTCTCCGCAATGATCCTCTCGATCCGCTGATCCGCATCACGCCCCACCGCCGCATACACATCCGTCGACAGCGGTGTCACGACCGGCAACGTATCCAGACTGGCGCCGCCATGCTCGTGCACATCCACCGTGGCCCGCATCGACAACCCAATCCGCAACGGGTGCACGGCCAACTGCGCTGGGTCCAGCGCAATTCGTACCGGCAACCTCTGCACCACCTTGATCCAGTTGCCGGTGGCATTCTGCGCGGGCAGCACCGAAAACGCCGCGCCGGTGCCAGCGGCGAAGCCGGCCACCTTGCCGACGTACCGCACGCGCGAGCCATAGAAATCGGCTTCCAGCGTCACGGGCTGGCCCACGCGCATGTCCTTCATCTGGTTTTCCTTGAAGTTGGCGTCCACCCAGACCTGGTCCAGCGGCACCACGCCCATCAACGCCACGCCTGGCGCCATGCGCTGGCCCACCTGCACGGCGCGGCGGGCGATGAAGCCGGTGACCGGCGCGGGCAGTGTCGAGCGGGCATAGGCCAGGTAGGCGGTGCGATAGGCCGCCGCGGCGCGAGCCACGTCAGGGTGATCGGCAATCGTGGTGTTGCGGGTCAGTGCACGGTTCGATGCCAGTTGCTCCAGCGCGGCCCGCAGCGACGCCTGCGCTTCCTTGAGCGTGGCCTGGGCGTGCTCGATGTCCTCTTTCGAAACGGCGCCGGTACCGTCGACCGACATGCGTCTGCGTAGATCATCACGGGCGTTCTCCACGTTGGCCTGCCGTTGGGCGATATTGGCCTGCAGCGTGCCGTTGTTGACATACAGCGTGCGCACCTGGCGCACGGTTTCCGCCAGTTGCGCGGCGGCCTGCTGCAGCGCTACCTGGCTGTCTGCCGGATCGAGTTGCACCAGCGGCTGGCCCATCGTCACGCGCTGCGTGTCGTCGGCGGCAATTGACACCACCGTGCCGGACACCTGCGACGTGACCTGCACCACGTTGCCGGCCACGTAGGCGTCGTCGGTGGACACGAAGTGCCGGCCGGTGGTCCACCACCACGCGCCGGTGGCGATGCCGGCCGTGGCGACGATCGCGGCCACGACGATCAGGCGCCGGCGTGGCACGGGGCGCATCTCGGCCGAGGGCACGGTGGGCGTGGCGGGTGTGTTCATGGCGTGTGGTTGTTGACGTGGTCCGGCACGGGCGCGGCGTCGGCGGGCAACTGTCCCGCGTAGCCACCGCCGAGCGTCCAGACCAGCTGGAATTGAAGATCGAGTTGGCGCCCCTGCAGCAGCGCCAGCAGCCGCTGCTGGGCCAGCACGCTGTCCTGCGCGGTCAGCACGGCCAGTTGATTGACCAGCCCCGCCTGCCAGCGGTCACCGGCCAGCGCGAACGCATGCTGCGCGAACTGCAGGGCCC
This sequence comes from Cupriavidus pauculus, assembly GCF_022179805.1. Classification (GTDB taxonomy): domain Bacteria; phylum Pseudomonadota; class Gammaproteobacteria; order Burkholderiales; family Burkholderiaceae; genus Cupriavidus; species Cupriavidus pauculus_E. The sequence goes on from NZ_BPUO01000024.1 coordinate 1,678, forward strand.
GCTGGCGCTGCGGCATCTCGGTGGTCACCGCGCCCAGGCTGCCCACCGTGTCGGCGATCTCGCGCAGGGCATCGGTCAACGTCTGGTTGTAGTCGGCGACGGCCGCGTCATAGTCGGCATGGCGCGCGTGCAGGTCCGCACGCAGCCGGCCGCCTTCGAACACCGGCAGCCGCAATGACGGGCCAAACGCAAAGGCGCGGCTCGCGCCGAGCAGGAAATCGGACGGTGTGATCGTGGTCAGCCCGGCCACGGCCGACAGCGTGATATCGGGCAGGAATTCAGCGCGCGCCACGTCGATGTCCTTCGATGCCGCCTCCACGCGCCAGCGGGCGGCCACCAGGTCGGGCCGGCGCGACAGCAGGCCGATCCGGGCATCGTCGGGAAGTTTCAGGGTCGAGTTGGCCAGCAGCACGGGCCGGGCGATGGCCAGGCCGCGATCGGGGCCCTTGCCCAGCAGCGCGGCAAGCTGATGGCGCGTGACGTCGATGTCGTCGTCGACCTGGGTCAGGTCCGCTTCGGCGCTGGCCAGGTCGGCGGCCTGCAAGGTCAGGCCAACCTGGCTGTCGAGCCCGGCCACGAGCCGCGCGCGGCCCACCGTCGACAGTTGCCGACGCTGCGCGATGGTTTGCGTAGCCACATCGCGCAGTGCATACAGCGTGGCCAGCCGCGCATAGACACGCGCCACGCCCGTGGTCAGCAGCAGCCGGGCCGACTGGCGTTCCGCCTCGGCCTCGCGCACACCCGACAGCGCCGCCTGCAGCGCGTTGCGGTGCTTGCCCCAGAAGTCCAGGTCATACGTCAGTCCGCTGGAGAGCTGCACCTGGTTGACCCAGCGGCCCGACAGCGGCGTGGCGCCCAGCAGGTCCGTCTCCGAGATGCGCTGGCGCGTCACGCCGCCCCGGATATCGACGTCGGGATACAGGCCGCTCCGCGCGCCCTCGGCCACGGCCCGCGCGGCCTCCACGCGCGCCTCGGCGGCCTGCAAGGTGGGGCTTCCGGCCACGGCCTCGCGCGCCAGCGCTGCCAGTTGCGGATCGCCAAAGGCGTCCAGCCAGTCGTCGGCCGGCCATTGGCCGTGCTGGGCCGGCAGGCTTTGCGCGGTGTCGGCCACGGGCGCCAGCGTCTGCGTGGGCGCGCTGTGGTCGAACGCCGCGCAACCGGCCAAGGCCAGGGCGGACAGCAAGGCGGCGGCGCCCTGCGCCGGCAGCCGCCATCGGGTAGCGGCGTGCATGGCGGCCCCAATCTGATGGTAGATGCGGCGAATCATGGCCGAGCCGCGCCGGTCAGGTCATTGCGAACGCCACGTTATTTAGGGATGGCACGGCCGCCTCCATTCCGCCACCAAATGCCCCGTTCCGGTGCACAAAGATGGCCCGGACTATACCTTCGTTTAACGCTGTACCACCCACGCGGCAATTGTGGGCATCCGTACCCGGCTCCTAGCATTCCAGTCATCCACCGACTGCTTCCACGGGAGCCGCCATGAAACCGCAAAAACTCTGGATGCTCATCCTCGCCATCGTCCTCGCCTTTGCCACCGTCGGCGTGGCCGGCGCAACGGTCTACCGCATGTGGCAGCAGGCCATCGCCCCCGTGCACGTCACCGCCGCCGCGCTGTGGCACATCCATTCCTGAGGCCGGCATGACCGAACAGGAAAGCCTGTTGCTCATGTACGGCTGGATTGCCCTCGCGGTCCTCAACCTGATCCTGATCGCCATCGCCTTCATTCAGTACGCTGAATGACCGCGCGGCGTCCACACCCGCCTCCCGGGAGCTTCGCCATGAAAGATGTATCGACCACCGTTCTCGACGCGACCATCGACCTCGATGTGACCGACATGCCCGCGCCGCGCCAGACGCCGCCACAGTTGCGCATCGCGGCCGCCCAGGCGCCCGAGTTCGTCCAGCGCGAGAACCGCTGGCGCCAGGCGCCCGACATGCCGGCGTCGGCGATCCATCGGCCCGACCCGATCGTGGTGACGCGCTGGACGTGCGATGGCGAACCCCCGGTCACCGTGTCGCACGCCGGCGACGACAGCCGGCACTGCATTGCGATCAACCTTCGGTCGAGCTCGATCCGCTTCCTGTGCGGCGGCATGCCGGTGTTCGACGGACGCCTGGGTGCCGGCGCGGTCCACGTCACCGCGCCGGGCACCTCCACCAGTGCCGTTTACGCATCGGCCAGCGACGTGCTGCACCTGTTCGTGCCGCAATCGGTGCTGGCCGCCTGCTACGAAGACCAGTTCGGCCATCCGCACGACGGGGAGCTGCGCCTGGATGACCCGTTCTTCCACGCCGACCCCGCGCTGGAACGCCTGGGCCAGGCGCTGGCCGTGGCGCATTCGCAAGACCCCGGCCTGGGCCGCATCTTTGCCGACAGCGTGGCGCTGGCCATCGTGGCACGCGTGGTGGCCAACCACTTCCAGCGCGTCGCGTCGAACGCGCGGGCCGCCACCACGTTGCCGCAATGGCGCCTGCGGCGCGCCATCGAGTTCATCGACGCCAACCTGTCGGCGCCCATCGGCCTGGCCGATATTGCGCGCAGCACGGGCCTGACCCGTATGTACTTTGCTGCCCAGTTCCGCCGCACCACCGGCATGCGTCCGCACGAATACCTGGTGCGCCGGCGCATCGAACACGCGCAGGACCTGCTGCGCGGCGCCGAGGGCAGCGTGCTGGAAGTGGCCATGCGCTGCGGCTTCCGCTCGCAGGCGCACTTCACCACGGTCTTCAAGCGCTTTGTCGGCGATACGCCGCACTGCTGGCGCGTCAAGGTCACCTCAACTCCCGGGAGCTCCCATGGCTGAAATCCTGCACTCCGCCCCTGCCGACGTTCGCGATCTCGCCGATGTCCGCGACAGTGCCTGCGACACCTGGCTGCGCACCATCGCGCTGCTGGAACCGCAGCGGCATACGCTCACTTCGCTCACGTACTCGGCCGAGGACAACGCGCTGCGCGCCCACGCGCCTATCGTCACCGTGATCGAACGGCTCAGCGCCGCCATGGCCGTGGTGAGCTGGCGCGACGCCACGCACTGCCGCTACGGCGCGCAGGTCTGGACGGCGGGCACCGCACGCGACACCGGCGTCTGCGCGCTGTCGGGGCAGGCCATCGACCGGACCGATCTCGTGTTCCGGCCGCAGCGGTCGCGCCCGCCCGCGCTCAATGCCGACGCCATGATCCTGGCCAAGGCCATGGACCACGCCAGCGTCACCGCCGCGCCCGCGCAGGACGACGATCCGCCTACGTTCCGCTATCGCGCCAACGCCCGGTGAGCCCGCCATGCATGAAGTCCTCGATCTTTCGCGGCTGCAGTTCGGCTTCACGGCCGTCTTCCATATCCTCTGGCCGATCCTGACCATCAGCCTGTCGGCGTTCCTGTTCATCGTCGAAGTGCTCTGGATTCGCACCAACGACGTCACCTGGTACCGCCACGCGCGCTTCTGGAGCAAGCTGCTGTTGCTGAACTTTGCCGTCGGCGTGGTCAGCGGCATTCCGATGGAGTTCGAGTTCGGCACCAACTGGAGCGCGTTCTCGCAGTTCACCGGCCAGTTCTTCGGCAACATCCTCGGCTTCGAGGGCGCCATGGCGTTCATGCTCGAAGCCGGCTTTGTCGGCATCATGATGTTCGGCTGGGACCGCGTGCCGCGCGGCGTCCACCTGTTTGCCACCGGCATGGTGGCACTGGGGTCGTCGCTGTCGGCGTTCTGGATCATGGTGGCCAACTCGTGGATGCAGACGCCGACCGGCGTGGCCGTGGTGGACGGCAAGATCGTCGTCACCGACTACCTGCGCGCGATCTTCAACCCCGATGCGTTCTGGGGCATTGCCCACATGTGGGTGGCCGCGCTTGAAACGGGCCTGGTGGTCGTGGCCGGCATTTCGGCGTGGTACCTGCTCCGCCGCCGCCAGCCCGAGTTCTTCGCGCGATCTTTCCGGCTGGCGATGGTGCTGCTGGTAATCGTGGCGCCGCTGCAGGTGTGGCTGGGCGACGGCAGTGGCGTGGACGTCTTCGAGACCCAGCCGGCCAAGGGCGCCGCCATCGAAGGGCACTGGCAGACCAATGCGCCGGGCACGGCCGCATCGTGGTCGCTGCTGGCATGGCCGGACCAGGCCGCGCAGCGCAACGACTGGTCCATCGAGGTGCCCGGCATGCTGAGCCTGCTGGCCACGCACAAGGTGCATGGCACGGTCACCGGCATGGCCGATATTCCGCGCGCCGACCAGCCGCCAATGCTGCCGCTTCTGTACTACTCGTTTCGCGTGATGGCCGGCATCGGCTTCCTGTTCGTACTGCTGGCGTTCTGGACGGCGTACGTACTGCGGCGCACGCGCCATCAGCCAGCCGCGCTGAGCCAGTACCGGGGCCTGATGCTGGCCTGGGTGCTGGCTATTCCGCTGCCCTACCTCGCGGTGGAATGTGGCTGGATCGTGCGCGAGGTGGGCCGCCAGCCGTGGCTCGTGCATGGCCTGATGCGCACGCAGGATGGCGTCTCCACCGCAATCTCGGCGGCCGATGTGACCGGCAGCATCGCCATGTTCGCCGCCTTCTACATCGTGCTGCTGGCCACGTTCACCTGGCTGGCCGCCCGCTGGCTGCGCAAGGGCCCGGACCTGACGCTCGCCGCGCCGGCACTCACGCCGGCCGCCCTGCCCCGCACTGCCGAACGCGGCACCTACTGATCACCGGAGATCCGTCATGGACAATTCCCCGCACACCCTGCTGGTGTCGCTCTGGTTCTGCATCCTGGGCCTGATGCTGGCCTGCTATGTGGTGACCGACGGCTTTGACCTGGGCATCGGCATCCTGAGCCTGTTCGAGCCCGAGCGCGAACGGCGCGACGTGATGGTCGAGTCGATTGCCCACGTCTGGGATGCCAACGAAACGTGGCTCGTGGTGCTGGGCGGCGGGCTGTTTGGCGCCTTTCCGGCCGCCTACGCCACGCTGCTGCCCCAACTCTACCTGCCACTGATGGCGCTGATTGCCGGGCTGATCATGCGTGGCGCGGCCATCGAATTCCGCCACGCGGCCGAGCGCGGCCCGTTCTGGGACCGCGTGTTTGGCGTGGGCAGCCTGCTGGCCGCCGTCTCGCAGGGCGTGATCCTGGGCCGCATCGTCACCGGGCTGAACCCCGGGGGCTGGAACGCCGTGTTCACGCTGTTCGCGGCCGTGGGCGTGGCCGCCGGCTATGCGCTGCTGGGCGCCACCTACCTGATCAAGAAGACGTCGTATCCGGTGGAATCCGCCGCCCGCACCTGGACGCTCGTCACGCTGCCGGTGACAGTGGTGAGCGCGCTGGTGCTGTCCGGCGCCACGCTCCGGCTGAGCCTGATCGGCACCGAGCGCTGGCACCAGCACGGCGTGCTGGCCGTACTGCTGGTGCTGGGCGCGATGGCCGCCGGCGCCGTGGCCTGGATCGCCGGATCCACGTGGACGGGCAGCCGCCGCGCGCCGTTCCGGGCGACCGTGCTGCTGTTCCTGGTGTCGTTCGACGGGTTGGCCATCAGCCTGTTCCCGTACGTGGTGCCGGGCCGCCTATCGCTGATCGACGCGGCATCCGACGACCGTACGCTGGTATTCATGCTGATCGGTATCGGCGTGCTGCTGCCGGTCATGCTGGGCTACAACCTCTACCAGTACCACGTGTTCCGCAGCAAGGTGCCAGCCTGACCGCTTGTCCGCCGCCGCATCGTTCCGCGGCGGTCTCCCAATAAAAAACGCCCTCTCCAGCCGGAGAGGGCGTTCTGCATGGTGCTGCGGCGATATTACCGGACCGATTCGGCCAGGAACCAGGCGCGGCGCTGCGCCTCGTCGATCCAGTTCTCCAGCAGGCTGGCCGAGGCCACGTCGGCGTGGTCGTCGCAGATCGCATGGGCGTCGAGCATCGCCTCCACGAGCTTGAGATTGTCGGCATGCAGTTCACGCAGCATGGCCTTGGGCGACACGTCCTCGGCGTCGTTGTCGCGCACGCGCTGCAGCCGGGCAATGGCGCCGATCGAGCGCAGCGTGGTGCCGCCGATCTTGCGCACGCGCTCGGCCACGTCGTCGGTCATGGCAAAGATCTGCGCCGACTGCTCGTCCAGCATCAGGTGGTAGTCCCGGAAATGCGGCCCCGACATATGCCAGTGGAAGTTCTTGGTCTTCAGGTACAGCGCGAACACGTCGGCCAGCAGGCGGTTCAGGTGATCCGAGATTTCGGTGACGGCCAGGCCGGCGTCGTCGAGTTGGGTATTCGTCATGGTGACTCCAGAAGATGGGTGCGAAGGGGCGCGGGGGCCCTGTTCCAGTGCACTCGCGGCGGCATGCGCGCCCGGCGAGTGGGCAGTCCGACTATGCGCCCGACGGCGGGATGCCGATTGTCCGCAGGTGGACCGGTTTTACGAAACGCACCGGGCAACGTTAATGCATCAAACATCTCCTATACCTTCATATGATTCCTCGACCAGTCATTCAGGACTAATATCAGCGTCGGATCATGCTGCCGGCCGTGGGCATGGCGTCCAAACCACCGGTTTTCAACCTAGCAAGGGCGAGCGCAAAGGGCATGTACAACCCAACCACCAACCGGCTGTTGATGGGCGCGGCAGGCACACTGGGCCTGTGCGTGTTCCTGATCGATGCCTTCACGCCACTGGACTTCGCGATTGCGGTGGTCTACGTGCTGGTGATCCTGCTGGTGGCGCTGACCGGCGCCATACGGGCAACGCGGATCACGGCCGGCGTAGCGCTGGTGCTGACCGTGGTGGCCTTTGCGGTCGCGCAGAATCCGGACCCCGATCACGGCCAGCTCGCTCGCTTCGTGTTTGCGCTGCTTGCCATCGGCACCACCACTCTGCTGGCGCTGCGCAACCTGTCGGACATGGCGCGGCGCCGCCGCACCGAGGCGGCGCTGGCGCGCAGCGAGGCCTTCCTAGCCGAGGCGCAGCGGCTCAGCAAGACCGGCAGTATCGCGCTGCGGCTGCCCAACAACACGATGACGTGGTCGGACGAGGCGTTCCGCATCTTCGGCTACCCGCGCGGTGAATCGCCCCACTTCGGCATGGTGCTCACGCGCGTGCACCCGGACGACCTGGCCGAAGTGCAGCGCGTGCACGCCGCCATGCTGGGCGGCATACCCATCGTGGACCTGCGCCATCGCCTGCTGCTGCCCGACAGCTCGATCCGGCATGTGCACCTGGTGGCGCGCCGCAGCGCATCGGCCGGTGACCAGCACGAGTACATGGGGGCGCTGATGGACATCACCGACGCCACGCAGACCCAGCAGACGCTGCACCGGACCATGACCGAGCTGGCGCACGTGGCACGCGTGACCACGCTGGGCCAGCTTGCCGCGTCGATCGCGCACGAGGTGACGCAGCCAATGGCCGCCATCGTCACCTGCGGCAGCTCGGCGCTGCGTTGGCTGCAGCGCGATGAACCCGATATCGCCGAGGCCACGGAGTCCATCGAACAGGTGATTCGCGACGCCACGCGTGCGAGCGACATCATCCGCCAGATCCGCGCCATGGCGCAGAAGTCGGAACCCAAGTATGTGGAAATCGGCGTCGACCGGCTGGTGACCGATTCACTGGAACTGGTGCGACGCGAACTGCAGGACCACCAGGTGTCGGCCGTGCTCGACCTCGATGCCGAACAGGCAAGGATTCACGGCGACCGCACCCAGTTGCAGCAGGTGCTGGTGAACCTGATCGTCAATGCCGCGCAGGCGATGGAGCAGGTGCCGGGCCGTCGGCGGCTGACGCTGGCCACGCGCATCATGGCGGACCGTTCGGTGCTGGTCGTCGTCAGCGATACGGGCCCAGGCATTCCGGAGCCCGACATGGACCGCTTGTTCAACCCCTTCTACACCACCAAGGCCGAAGGCATGGGCATGGGGCTATCGATCTGCCGCAATATCGTGGAATCGCACGGCGGCAGCATTGCCGCGGAATCGCCGGCCGAAGGCGGCGCGAGGATGATCGTTCGCCTGCCCCAGCACACGGCCGAAGGCGAGCAGCCGGCAGAAGCGGCCTGAAACAGCGACCTGAAACAGCAGCCTGCCATTGCCAGGCGATAAAGCAATAAGCCGTTCACGCCCGGTGAACGGCCTTCCTGAAACCCGTCATACGCCCGCCCACAACGCCGTGACCAGCGCCATGCCACAGCTCGCGGCGCAGACTCCCACCCATGCCAGCAGCACCCCGATGCCATCGACGGCCGCGCCGGCAGCACGGCCATCGATCCGGCCCGCGGCAATCATGCCGGGGCGTTGCCCGGAGGCGCCGACACGCCGGTCAGATCCTGGCCAGTGAGGATGAAGTGCCCCTGGTCAGCGGGCGTGACCTCAAAGCGGGCGCCCTGCGTGAACCCATCGCGCGGCTGGTCGATGTTGTACTGCGGGTGCGAATGGGTAGCCTGGTGCTTGGTGGAATCGGCTGCATTGGCCATGCCGCTGGACAGCGCGCTGACGGCGGCCACGCCGCAGGCCACGAGTACGGGAACGATATGCTTGCGAATCATGATGAACTCCTGTCTTGACTTGCTGTTTGCAGGACGGGGCACCATCCGGTTTTCCCGCCGGGGCCTGCATTGCAAGCCCGTGAATCCATCGTAGGTGGCGCGGCCGCGCGGCGCATTCGTACCTCGGTTGGTCGCCGGTAGCCAGTTTGTAGCCCGACATCATTCTTTGGTGTAGGTTCGCGCTGCGCCGGCGCTGCCCCGGCGTGCAAAACCGAAAGCTGCGACATCCCGGGGAATGGCCCGGCTGCCCTGCCTCGATACGCTTTGCCATGAAGACGTATCCCGACGTATCGATCCATTCCGCAGGAGAGCAGTGTCATGACCTTCAAGTCCAAGCCCCGCATCGAACCCTATACCCACGCCGCCGCCGGTTGGGGCGCGCTCAAGTACGTGGCGATCAACCTGATCAAGGAGCGCGTGCCGGGCCGCGACTACCGCATGCTGTTCCGGCAGAACAAGAGCGACGGCTTTGACTGCCCCGGCTGCGCATGGCCCGATCGCGAGCACGCGTCGACCTTCGAATTCTGCGAGAACGGCGTCAAGGCCGTGGCCGCCGAATCCACCGGCAAGCGCGTCACGCCGGAATTCCTGGCCCACCACACCGTGGCGGCGCTGATGGCACAGACCGACTACGAGCTGGAGCAGCATGGCCGCCTGACCACGCCGCTGATCTATGACTGGCTTACCGACACCTATCGCCAGATCGACTGGCAGGACGCCTTCGCGCTGATCGGCACCCGGCTGCGCGCGCTGCCCGATCCAGACCAGGCCGCTTTCTACACGTCGGGCCGCGCCAGCAACGAGGCGGCGTTCCTGTACCAGTTGTTCGCGCGCATGGTGGGCACCAACAATTTCCCCGATTGTTCCAACATGTGCCACGAAGCCACCAGCCGTGGCATGCCCCACACCGTGGGCGTGGGCAAGGGCACCGTCACGCTCGACGACTTCGAAACCTGCGACACCATCCTGCTGTTCGGCCAGAACCCCGCCACCAACCATCCACGCATGCTGGCGGAGTTGCGTGACTGCGCGCGGCGCGGCGCCACGCTGGTGTCGATCAACCCGCTGCGCGAGCGCGGGCTGGAACGCTTTACCAGCCCGCAGAGCCCGGTGGAAATGCTGACGATGTCCGATACGAAGATCTGCTCGGTATTCGTGCGCCCGACGCTGGGCGGCGACTACGCGCTGATCAAGGGCGTGGCCAAGCGGGTGCTGGAACTCGACGACGAGGCGCTGGCAACGGGCGCCGCCCGCGTACTCGACACCGCGTTCATCGCCGAACACACGCACGGCTTCGACGCCTTCGCGGCCGACCTGCGCGCCGAGTCATGGCAACTCATCGAGCGTGAATCCGGCGTGCCGCGCGAGGAAATCGAGGGTCTGACCGCGATCTATGCACGCGGCCGTCGCGTAATCTGCACCTGGGGCATGGGCCTGACGCAACACAAGCATTCGGTGCAGACCATCCAGATGCTGTCCAACCTGATGATGATGCGCGGCAACATCGGGCGGCCCGGCGCGGGGCTCTGCCCGGTGCGCGGCCACTCCAACGTGCAAGGCAACCGCACGGTCGGCATCGAGGAACAGCCCACTGGTGCCTTCCTGGACAAGCTCGGCGCGGCGTTCGGCTTCCAGCCGCCGCGCGAGCATGGCTATGACGTGGTGGAAACCATCGAGGCAATGATGCGAGGCGACGTGAAGGTGTTCATCGCGCTGGGCGGCAACTTTGCCGCCGCCACGCCCGACACCCCGCGCACCTGGGACGCGCTGCGGTCGTGCAACCTCACCGTGCATATCGCCACCAAGCTCAATCGCAGCCACCTGGTCCACGGCAAGGAAGCGCTGATCCTGCCTACGCTGGGCCGCACCGAGATCGACCTGCAGGACGGCGTGCCACAGGGCGTAACCGTGGAAGACTCGGTATCGAAGGTACACATCTCGTTCGGCATGAACGAACCGGCGTCGCCAGACCTGATGTCCGAGACGGCCATCATCGCCAACCTGGCGCACGCCACGCTGGGCAGCAGCGCGGTGGACTGGCGCTGGTACGCGCAAGACTACGGGCGCATCCGCGACAAGATCGCCGAGGTGGTGGATGGTTTCGAGCACTACAACGCCCGCGTGGCGATCCCGGGAGGCTTTCACCTGTACGTGCCCGCACGCGAGCGCCAGTGGCATACCCCGTCCGGCAAGGCCGAGTTCCTGGTCAATCCGCTGACGCCCGACACGCCGATATCCCAGGCCCGTGCCCGCCACGGCGAACGCGTGATGACGCTGATGACCACGCGCTCGCACGACCAGTACAACACCACGATCTACGCGCTGGATGACCGCTATCGCGGCGTCTTCGGCCAGCGCCGCGTGGTGTTCATCCACCCCGCCGACCTGGCGATGCTTGGCCTGCAGGACGGCGAATGGGTGGACCTGAGCACGGTCTGGCACGACGACATCGAGCGCCGTGCCGATGGCTTCCGGCTGGTGGCGTACGACATCCCGCGCGGTTGCGTGGCGGCCTACTACCCCGAGACCAATCCGCTGGTGCCGCTGGACAGCGTGGCCGATCTTTGCAACACCCCCACATCAAAGTCGATTCCGATATTGCTGCATCGGGCCAGCGCCATTTGACTGCCTGAAATCCCCAAAAAATGGCCACGTTCTCGTGGCCATTTTCTATTGGCGCTTGCGCAATATTTGCGGCTTTTGCGCAACGCGATTACGAAAAATGCCGGCCATATACAAATCTCCTGGCCCGCGCTTGACCGCTCAACCACCGCTGCACGGCCCACTTTTTGACTTGTACATGACACGGATCGGGCTGCAACCGGCCTCCCATATAGGTGTGACGATCCTCGTCACCGCACGGCGCAAATTTTGTCACCCGGTGCGCCAGATAATGACAATTGACATCTATTTACACGGCTCACGATAATCGCCGCGGCTACAGGGAATGGGCCTTTTCTCCTGCCGGAGATGAAGAAAAATCGAGAACGGAGCCGATGCGGTTCCCCATAAGAACGAAGGGTCAATCATGAAACAAGTCGCTCGCTATCGTGCGCCGGAATTGATGCTGGCCGCTGTAATGCTGGTCACCGCATGCGGTGGAGGGGGCGGTGATGACAAGGCACAGCCTACCGTCACGCCATCGCTCTACGAACCGCTCTACAACGCCGACACGCCGGTGATGGAGCAGATCCAGTACCGCGAGCCGGACGGCACGCTGGTCACGATGATGGGATCGCGCCCGACCGAGCGCCATGCCCGCGAGCGTGGCGAAGCCTGGGATGCGCCCGACGCAGGCCCGGGCCGCTACCTGACCTTCCCGACGTTCTACTTCCAGAACCGTACCTTCGGGCTGGAGATCCGCGACCACGTACCTGCCGGCAAGCAGCTGATCGAGGTCTATCTGCGCGTCAACCAGGGCATTTTCGACGGCACCACGTTCAGCCTGTTCCGCAACGTGCTCGACCCGACGGTGCGCGACTATGGCTGGTCCCTGAACTACGGCTTCAACAATCCGAAGGAAGGTGGCCTGCCGATCTGCCGCGAGAACCAGCCGCGCGAAGACTGCATGATGACGTTCGACTCGAACTGGCGCACTGACCCGCACAGCCCGCTCAAGATCGGCGACAAGGTGGAGCTGGCCCCGGCGCCGCGCCTGAAGCGCGACCCGGTGGTGGACGGCGGCGGCAGCCGCTACTACTCGTTCGAGCAGCTTTACATCGTCGGCGTTGGCATGCGGCCGTGGTACGGCATCGCGCCCAACCTGGACTCCGAGCCGATTCCCGACGACGCGCTGCTGGGCGGCCAGGTCAGCCTCTCGTACAACTACTCGGAAGAACCGATGCGGGTCTTCCAGCAGATGGCCAACAACATCGGCATCACCAACACGCAACGCTTCGTGGAAGGCCGCCGCCTGTTCCACACGTCGTTTGCCGACGGCACGCACTCGGAGCACGACCGCGACAACCCCGTCTTCACCGCGCATATCGGCCAGCTCGGCGCACGCTACAACCAGCCTCGCTGTATCGAATGCCACACCAACAACGGCCGCAGCAAGCCGCTGGCGCTGGGCGCGAAGCTGGACACCATGTCGTTCCTGACCGCCAACAGCGACGGCACCGGCCCGGACCCCGTCTACGGCCACAACGTGCAGCAGCACGCTCAGGACGCCAAGGCCCCGGTCTATGACGTTACCGTGCAGTCGCTGCAGGCCACGGTGCGCACGCTGCCCGATGGCGAGAAGGTGGAACTGGTGAAGCCGGTCTTCGCGTTCGCCGGCCCCACGCCGGCCCGCTTCTCGGCACGCCAGGCGGCACAGGTGATCGGCATGGGCCTGCTCGAAGCGATTCCGGAAACTACCATCCTGGCGCAGGCCGACCCGAACGACGCGAATGGCGACGGCATCAAGGGCGTGGCCAACCTCGTGGTGGACCCGCAGACCGGCAAGACCCACGTGGGCCGCTTTGGCTGGAAGGCTTCGAAGGGCAGCATCCGCCAGCAGGTGGCCGATGCGCTGATCAAGGATATCGGCGTGACCTCGCCAATGTTCCCCGACTACGGCTGCCAGCGCGGCGCGCCGAACTGCCATTCGGTGACCTCGCCGACCTCTGTCAACGAGAACGAGCTGGAGCGCATGACGCACTACCTGTCGCTAATCGCGGTGCCGGCCCAGCGCAAGCTGCGCAGCGGCTTCCCGGACGGCGTGCGCGTATCGCCCGAGCATGACGTCGACCCGGCCAAGATCGCACGCGGCAACGACCTGTTCACGCAAGTGCGCTGCGTGGCCTGCCATACGCCGACCATGAAGACCGGCAACACGCACCCGTTTGCCGAACTGCGCGAGCAGACCATCCATCCGTACAGCGACCTGCTGCTGCACGACATGGGTCCGGATCTGGCCGACACGCTGTCTGAAGGCCGTGCCTATCCGAGCCAGTGGCGTACGGCGCCGCTGTGGGGTCTGGGGTCGCTGCGCTTCGTCCAGAGTGCCGACACCAACGTCCGCCTGCTGCACGACGGCCGCGCCCGCAACGTCACCGAGGCCGTGCTCTGGCACGGTGGCGAGGCCACCGACGCACGCACGCGCTACGAAGCGCTGCCGAAGGCAGACCGCGACGCGATCACCGCGTTCCTGCAGTCGCTGTAACCCGTCGCCACGCTTTTGAAGACACCCCTTCCCCATGCTTGCCATGCGGGAAGGGGCAGGATACCGAACGGAATTACCTATGCTGATGCAATCGTTACGCAGCCGCGCCATTGCGCCGCTGCTCATGGCTTTTGTGCTTGCCGCCTGCGGTGGCGGCGGCGACGGCGGCTCGCCCACTTCCGGCAACGGAGGGCTTGGCAGCAACGGCGGCACGCTGGCGCCGGGCAACCCCAACACCCCGTCCACGCCACCTTCGGCCACGCCCGGTGTGACCAAGAGCGCCAAGCGCGGCATTGCCTATGACCTGGCCAGCAAGGCCGACGTGGCGGCGCTGTCCCCGGGCGTATCGTGGTGGTACAACTGGTCGCCCAAGCCCAATGCTGCGGCGCCCACCGACCCGCGCGCCACCTATGGCATGGACTTCATCCCCATGCTCTGGAACGACTACGCGTTCGATGCCACCACCGTGGAAGCGTGGCTGGTGGCACACCCCGAGATCAAGTACCTGCTGCTGATGAACGAGCCCAACCTGACGGACCAGGCCAACCTGTCGCCCACGGCGGCGGCGGCAGCCTGGCCGCAGTTCGAGGGTATCGCCGCGCGCACCGGCGTGAAGCTCGTGGGACCGGCCATCACGTGGGGCACGATGCCCGGCTACAGCGATCCCGTGGTCTGGCTCGACGCGTTCTACAACGCGTACCGCGCCGCCAATGGCAACCGCAATCCGCAGATCGACTACCTGGCCTTCCATTGGTACGACTACGGCCTGGGCGGGCAGCTCGACCGCCTGGCCAAGTATGGCAAGCCGTTCTGGGTCACCGAGTTCGCCAACTGGCACGCCAATGCCGACGGCGCCCAGATCGACACGCTGGACAAGCAGAAGGCCCAGATGCGCGACATGGTGGCCACCTGCGAACAGCGCGCCGACGTGTTCCGCTATGCATGGTTCACGGGCCGCTGGCGCCCCGATCCGCACTACACGAGCCTACTCGGCGCCGACGGCGAACTCACGGAACTGGGCCGCTATTACCTGAGCCTGCCGTTCTGAAGGCTCGCCGCGACACGCGGGCGTTCCACTTCGCGGAACATCCGTGTGGTTTGCCACTCCTCGCCCAGAATCGTCTTGCAGGCTGCCATGACGGCCTGACCAGAGACCTAGCGAGGAGACGACGATGATTTTGTCTGTGCAGAGCGCGGTAGCCCGCGCGTGGCATGGCGCGTGCTGGATGCTGTGCCTGATGATGGCGCTGGCCACCGGTATGGCCCACGCCGAATACCCCGACCGCCCGATCAAGCTCGTGGTTGGATTTCCGCCGGGCGGCGGCGGCGACCTGTATGGCCGCCTGATCGCGGACCAGATTTCGCGCAAGCTGGGCCAGCCCGTGGTGGTGGAGAACAAGGGCGGCGCCGGAGGCATGATGGCCGCCGAGCAGGTGGCACGCAGCAAGCCCGACGGCTACACGCTGCTGATGGGCATGAGCAGCAACATGTCGCTGGCCGCGGCGATCCGGGGCAAGGAACTGCCCTACCGCGTGCCCGAGGATTTCGTGGCAGTCGGCATGCTGGTGCAGGCGCCTCATGGCCTGTTTGCCTCTGCCGACCGCTACAGCACCGCCAAAGCGGCGCTGGCCGATGCACGGACGCGGCAGATGAGCTATGGCTCGTCGGGACCAGGCAGCGTGGGTTACGTGACGATGGAAATGGTCAAGGCCAAGGCCGGCGTGGAGATCGCACCGATTCCATATCGCGGCTCCGGCCCTGCGATTACCGACCTGCTGGGCGGCCACACGGATCTGTTCTTTGCCACGGCGCCTCCGATCATGGGCCAGGTCAAGGGCGGCAAGCTCAAGCTGCTGGCGCTGACGGGCGAGCAGCGCACGCCGGCCTTTCCCGACGTGCCGACGTTTCGCGAACTGGGCATCGATGTGACCGTGACGCAGTGGTATGGACTGGTGGCCCCCGCCGGCACGCCTAACGCCATCGTCCAGAAACTGTCGCGCGCGGTTTCCGAAGGGCTGGAGAACGCCGAGCTGCGCCGCGTGGTGCGCCAGGACGGCGCCCGTGAAGTGGACATGTCGACCGACCGGTTTCGCCAGTACATCGTGGACGATATCGCCCGCTACCGCGCGGGCATAAGCGACAAGCTTCTGAAGACCATGGAGGTCAAATGAACATTGCTGCCCCTGCCACCCGCCCCGCCCCCGCGCTGCCACAGCGGCTGACGCGCGAACTGGTGGCGCACAGCCTGACCATCGCCCATGGCGACGGCATGCCGTGTGACGTCGCGCGAATTGCCAGGCACAGCCTGCTGGACTGGTTCGCCGTGGCCTGCGCGGCGTGGCAGGAGCCGCCCGTGCAGATCGTGCTGGCCGAAGTGCGCGACGAGGGCGCCACCCCGTGCGCCACGCTGCTCGACGGCTCGCGGGCCAGCGCGGTACAGGCCGCGCTGGTCAATGGCACGGCGTCGCACGTGCTGGATTTCGACGATGCCCACCTGCAGTCGCGCGTGCATCCGTCGGTACCGCTGTGGCCCGCCATCCTGGCGCAAGCCGAAGCGGAACACCTGAGCGGCGCCGAAGCGCTGGCTGCATTCGCGGCCGGCGTGGAACTGCAAAGCCGCGTGGCATCGCTGATGGGCGAAGACCACTACCGGCTGGGCTGGCACAACACGGCCACGCTCGGCGCGCTGGGCGCCACGCTTGCCGTGGCGGCGCTGCTGCGGCTCGACACCGAACGCACCGCGCACGCACTGGCCATTGCCGCCACGCAGGCCGGCGGCATGCGCGCGCTGTTCGGCACCATGGGCAAGCCGCTGCACGCGGGACAGGCCGCCGCCGTGGGCCTGCGTGCCGCCCGCCTGGCCGCGCGTGGCTTCATGGCGGTGCCGGATATCTTGGAGCATGACCAGGGGTTCGCTGCGCTCTACGCGGGTCGGCTCGACCCCGCCGCCGTGTGGCGCGACGCCGCCACCTCGCGCGTGCACGGCATCGTCTACAAGTACCACGCGTCGTGCTACGGCACACAGGCACCGATCGAAACCTGCCTGCAATTGCGGCAGGAAGCCAACTTCGCCACGCCCGACATCGACACCATCGACATCGCCATCGAGCCGCAGTACCTGGACGTCTGCTGCATCGCCAATCCCCGCACGCCTTCGGAAGCGAAGTTCAGCATCACGCATATGGCGGCGCTGGCGCTGGCCGGCTACAGCACCATGGCGACGTCCAGCTTCACGACGGCGCTCGACGACCCAGCCATCCGCGCCCTGCGCGCGCGCATTCGTGTGCATGGCGACCCGGCCATGCCACGCGCCAACGCCGAGGCCACCGTGACGCTGGCCAACGGCCGCACCCACACCACCCATTGCGATGCCAGCCGTCCCGAGACCAATCTGGGCCGGCAGGAGACCCGCATCGCCAACAAGGCCCGCGCGCTGCTGACGCCCGTCCTGGGCGACGAACGCACCGAGGCGCTGATCGCCACCGTGCTCGAATGCGAGAACCTGGACAATGTGACAGCCTGCTTCGCGCCGTTGCGCGGCTAGCGAATGCCGGGCCGCTCTATACCAGACGCAGATCCCACAGCACATCGAGCACGTGCTGGGTGGAGCGTTCCACATACCCGGCACGATGCGCGATGCCGAGCCGACGCCATAGCGCCGGGCGCAGCGGTCGCATGACGATACGCTGGTCCGGCACGGGCGTGGTGGCCTCGTGGGGCAACAGCGCCGCGCCGTATCCCGCCGCGACCAAGCTCTTGATTGCGTCGTTGTAGTTGAGCTGAATGCGCGGTGCGGGGTGGTGTCCAGCCGCCGCGAACCACTCAGTGGTCTGGCGCGAAAGGCGCGTGGTCGCGTCATTGAGAATCAGCGGCTGGGCAGCTAGCCATTCCGGCGTGACACGCGCCGGGCACTCCCAATGCGCCGGCACGAAGGCCATCACGGGGTCGCGCCGCCAGGGCTTGATTACCAACCCAGCCACCGGTGGCTGCGGCAAAGCAACCAGGCCGATATCGATCGTGCCGTCCGCCAGCCGGGTCAATGTTTCCTGCGACGTCAGCACCGCAATCTGGATGTCGATGGCGGGATGCTGCTGGCGCAGCACCTCTAGCGCCTGCGGCAGCAGATGCGCGATCACGCCAGTGGCCGCCCCGAGCCGGGCGCGCCCTTCCAGCCCCTCCACCTGCCGTTGTATATCGTCCAGTGCCTGCTCCGCATCGGCCAGCAACCGGCGCCCGCGCTCCACCAGCACCTCTCCAATCGCCGACGGCCTGACCTGCCCACGCTTGCGCGACAGCAGCGGCGCGCCAATGCGCTGTTCCAGTTCGGCGATGTGAAGGCTGACCGTGGGCGCCGCCAGGTGCAACGCACGCGCCGCTTCGGCGAACGAGCCATGGTCGGCAATGGCCACCAGCGTGCGCAAGCGGTCCAGGCTGATCTCTCGCATGTCGACTCCAGATTCAGAAAAACTGAATGTCATGGTTGTGAAATTCAACTTTTCCTATTTTAGTCGGACGTGGAAGATTAGGGCTCCTTCGACGTGTCACCCCCTTTTCAGCCACTGGAGCATTCCTCGCATGAGCCCTCCCCTTGTTTTCATCGACGGCGACCAAGGCACCACCGGCCTGCAAATCCACGACCAGCTGCGCGGCCGCACCGATCTCAGCCTGTTCACGCTTGCCGCATCGGAACGCAAGGACCCGCGGCGCCGTGCGGAAGCCATCAATGCCTGCGACATCGCCATCCTCTGCCTGCCCGATGTGGCCGCGCGCGAGGCGGTGAGCGCCATCGTCAATCCGGCCGTCCGGGTGATCGACGCAAGCTCCGCCCACCGCACGCATCCGGACTGGACCTATGGCTTTCCGGAAATGGCGCCGGAACAGGCCGCGCGCATCGCGAACGCGAAGCGGGTCACCAATCCCGGCTGCTACCCCACCGGCGCGATTGGCCTGCTGCATCCGCTGGTGCAGGCCGGACTGCTTCCCGCCAGCTACCCGATCAGCATCCATGCCGTCTCCGGCTACTCCGGACGTGGCCGTGCCGGTGTGGACGCATATGAGGGGCCGGATGCCGTCGGCGCGCCACCCTTCCAGATGTACGGCCTGGAACTCGCGCACAAGCACCCTCCCGAGATCCAGCAGTACACCGGACTCGCGCACCGCCCCCTGTTCGTGCCCGCATACGGCGCATTCCGCCAGGGCATCGTGCTGACGGTGCCCATCGCGCTGCGGCTGCTCGCCCCCGGCGTTGACGGCGCCGCGCTGCAAGCATGCCTGGCACGGCACTATGCCGGCGCGGCCCATGTCCACGTGCTGCCACTGGACGAAGCGTCCGTCATGAAGCACCTGGACCCGCAAGCGCTGAACGGCACCAACGATCT
This sequence comes from Cupriavidus pauculus, assembly GCF_022179805.1. Lineage (GTDB taxonomy): Bacteria > Pseudomonadota > Gammaproteobacteria > Burkholderiales > Burkholderiaceae > Cupriavidus > Cupriavidus pauculus_E. The sequence goes on from NZ_BPUO01000024.1 coordinate 20,704, forward strand.
GCAGTTGGGCGTGTTTGCCAACGAGGAACACGGGCACGTGCTGCTGTCCGCGGTGTTCGACAACCTCGGCAAGGGCGCATCCGGCGCGGCGGTTCAGAATCTGGATTTGATGCTGGGGCAGCAATAGGGGCGGATAAACGAACAAGGGGGCGGTTGAACCCGCCCCCTTGCCATTCATCGCGACCCGCAACCCACATCAGTCGCGCGCACCCTCCTTACGCCCCACCACCCGATCCACGAACGCCCCCGCCATGCCCGTATAGCCATGCGGATCCAGCATGCGGTCGATGGTCTGTGCGTCGATGCCGGCAGCCACCTTGGGGTTGGCCAGCAGCGCCTCGCGGAAGTCGCCGCCGCGCTCGAACACGTCCATGCACACCTCGTACACGATCTCGTGGGCTTCCTGGCGGCCCAGGCGCTCGCTCAGGCCCATCATCACCGCTTCTGACATCAGCAACCCGCGCTGGATGAACAGGTTCTTCTCCATGTTGGCCGGGCGCACCGTCAGGTTGGCGCAGACGTAGCTCATCTTGGTCGCCGCCGCGTCGCACATGCAGCACAACCGCGAGATGAACTCGCGCTCGGTCTGCAGCACGATCTTGTCGCGCTCGTGCTCGGCCATGATCGATTCCAGCGCCATCGGCGCGGTGTTCCGCACCAGACGGGCCAGCGCCACCACGGTTTCGCAGGTGGGCGGGTTGCGCTTGTGGGGCATGGTGCTGCTGCCGACCTTGCCCATCGCGAACGGCTCTTCCAGTTCGCCGGTCTCGGTCTTCTGCAGGCTGTACACCTCGTGGGCGATCTTGCCGATGGTGCCAGTGCAGATCGCCAGCACGCAGGCCAGCTCGGCAATGCTGTCGCGCGAGACGTGCCAGTGAATGCGCGGACACCCCAGGCCCAGGTCCTCGAACAGCGCCTCCTGCACCGCGATGCCCTTGTCTCCCAGCGCCGCCAGCGTGCCGACCGCGCCCGAGAACTGGCCCACCAGCACGCGCTGCTTCATGGCGTCGAAGCGCTCACGGTTGCGGCGCATCTCCTCCACCCACACGGCCGCCTTGAAGCCGAACGTGATCGGCAACGCCTGCTGGCCGTGGCTGCGCGCCACCATCGTCAGGTCGCGATGCTTCTCCGCCAGCGCCACCAGATGCGTTTCCAGCTCGGCATAACGCTTGCCGATCACGTCGAGTGCATCACGCACCTGCAGCATCGTGCCGGTGTCGATGATGTCCTGCGTGGTGGCGCCCCAGTGGATGTACTCGGCGGCATCGCCGCTGCACACCTTCTTCATCGCCCGCAGCAGCGGCACGATCGGGTGGCTGGTGCGGTCCATCTCGCGCTTCAGGTCCGCCAGGTCGATCAGCTCCACCCGTGCCTTGGCGCAAATCTCGTCGGCGGCGCGCTGCGGGATGATGCCAAGGCGCGCCTGCACGCGGGCCAGCGCGGCCTCGACGTCGAGCCACCGCTGCACGGTCTGCTCGTCACTGAAGATCTCGCGCATCTGCGCGGTACTGAACTGGTCGCGGAACAGGGCGCTGTCAATGACGTACGCTGCCATGCTTGTCTCCTCCGTTTCGGTGTGTGCCTGACCATGTGGTCACGCACGGCATGTCGTTCAGGCGGCTTCGCGCAACTGGCCCACAGCTTCCATCGCCCGCAGCGAATAGACATAGGCGGCGCCGGCGTTGAGTGCAATAGCCGTGCCCAGCGCGTCGCTGACCTCGGCATCGGTCGCGCCGGCCTTCACCGCCGCCGCCGCGTGCGACGAGATGCAGCCGTCGCAACGCGTGGTCACCGCCACCGCCAGCGCAATCAGCTCGCGCGTCTTGGCGTCGAGCGCGCCGTTCGATCCCTGCGCGGCCGCCAGGTTGCGATAGGCCTCCAGCATCTTCGGGTTGCTGTTGCCCAGGCGGGTGTAGGAACGCTTCAGCGTGTTCAGCAGATCGGACCAGTTCATGAACATGGACATGCGGATACTCCTTGTTGGACAGATTGATAACCAAGAAAAATGAATCGATGAGGATGGTTGGAACGCCGGTCATTCGACCTTGACGTTGCCGGCTTTCACCACCTCGCGCCAGCGCGCGATGTCGTTGGCAAGGAAGCGCTTGAAGTAGTCGGGCGACTCGGCCATGGTCTCGGCGCCTTCCGTCTGCATGCGCTCGCGGAACGCGGGGTCGTTCACCGCCTTGTTGATGGCTGCGTTGAGCCGGTCGACGATGGCCGGCGGCGTACCGGCCGGTGCCAGCACGCCGTACCACGCAGCCATGGTCATGTGCGGCATGCCGGCTTCGGTCATGGTCGGTACATCGGGCATCAACGGCGACCGCTTGGCGCTGGTGACGGCCAGCACGCGCATGCGGTTGCTGGATTTCACGGCCATCACCGACGGGATGTTGATGAACGTGTATTGCACCTCGCCGCTCAGGATGGCGACGATGGACGGCGCCGATCCCTTGTAGGGCACGTGGCTCGCCTTGATGCCGGTTTCCTGGCGGAACAGCTCGCCGCCCAGATGCTGCGAACTGCCGGCGCCGGACGACGAGAAGTTCACGCCACTGGCGTTCTGCTTCTTGGCGTAGGCCACGAACTCGGACACGGTGTTCACGCCCAGCGCGGCGGGCACCACCATCAGGTTGGGGCTTTGCCCGAACACCGCCACCGGCGCGAAGCTCTTGACGGGGTCGTAGTCGAGCTTGCCGTAGAGGCTGATGTTGACCGCCAGCGCGTTGGAGCTGAGCAGCAGCGTATAGCCGTCGGCGGGCGAGCGCGCCACGTAGCTTGCCGCGATGTTCTGGCCGGCGCCGGGCTTGTTTTCCACCACCACGGGCTGGCCCAGTTCGGTGCCGATGCGCTGGCCGATCAGCCGGGCCATGATGTCGGTGCCGCCACCGGGTGCGTAGCCCACCACCAGGTGAATCGGCTTGGATGGATACGGCCCTTCGCCCTGCGCGTAAGCCTGCCCCGCGCACAGCCCCGTCATGGCGATAGCTGCGATAGCTGCCACTGCCGCGCCCTGCCTGATGCATTGCTTCATGATCTGTCTCCTCCAATTGGGGGTGCCACGTGCGGATCTTTTGCCCGCTATCGCGACGTGCGCGCCTGCGCCTGTTTTTGCAGGTAGTCGGCCACGCGTTGCCGCAGGCCCGGTACTGCCGCTGACCGCACCAGCGCGGCCAAGTCGCGGGCGTCATCGATTTCCGCATGGCCGTCGATGGCGCCATCGAGCAGGCAGTCCGTTCGGTTGGCCGGACGCTCCAGCACGACATCTTCCGCCGACGCTGCGCAAGCGGTAGCCAAACCCGCACCCAGTGCCTCGGTATCGCGAAACACGCACGCGCTTTCGATCCAGCCCCGCGCACGCTCTGCGCCAACCCGCTGCACCAGCCGACGGCTGCCCAGCACCAGCCCGAAGCCGCGAGCGCCCGGGAACGCGAAGCTCGCTCCATCCAGCGCCACACGCTGGGCGCAGGCCGCGAACAGGTCCGCGCCGGCGCCCATCACGCGCCCCTGTGCCACCGCCACCGTGTGGAACGGCGCGCGCGCCACGCGCTGCAGCATCAGCTCGATGCGCGTGAAGCGCGCCAGCAGGCCGTCGTCAGTTTCGTCGGTCAGGCCGGACAGGTCGAATCCCGTGCAGAAATGGCGGCCGTTGCCCTCGATGACCACGGCCGCGACGCCGCGCTGCGCGCAATCGTCGAGCGCGCCATCGAGCGCATCTACAAGTTCCCGGGATAGCGCGTTGCCCTGCTCCGGCCGATTGAGCGTCAGGTAGCAGACGTCGCCTTCGCGGCGCTGCAAGAGCGGTGCCTGACTCATGAGCGCACCAGGTCCGCGTTGGCGTAGCCAGAGATGAAGGTCTTGGCGGCGCCCGTGGTGGCATCGAACACATGGCGCGACTGCTTGCCGATGTCGGTGCCATAGACGTGAATGCTGATTGACACCCTGTCATCGAACGCGTTGCGCACCACGTGGATATCCCCGATCGATGGCGACACATAGGCCACGTCGCCGGGTTCCAGCCGTTCCGGCTCGCCGCTGGCCACCATGCCGGCGTCGCCGTGCGTGTACGCCTGCCCCGTTTCGGCACCGCGCAACATGCCGATGGCGCCCCAGGTGCAGTGGTCGTGGATCGGCGTCTTCTGTCCCGGTCCCCAGACAAAGCTCACCACACTGTAGCGGCCCTGTGGGTCCGCGTGCAGCAGGTACTGTCGGTAGTACTCGGGATGCGGCATTGCAAACTGTGGATCGAGCCAGTTGTCCGCCGCCACGAGTTCGCCCAGTGCGGCGCCCACACGTGCGAGCGTTTCGGGTTCGGGCACGGCTTCGGTGACGATGTCGTCCATCTTCGCGATGAAGCGAGGCAGGGCCTGGCGGTCTGCCGAGATTTCGGCTGCGACATCGGTTGCGTGTTCGGCTGACATGATTTATCCCTGTTGATCGATACTGGCATTGGCGCTGCCAAAGGCATCGCGCACGGACTGTGAGTGCTCGCCCAGCGTGGGCGGCGCGGAGCGTACTGGTACCGCCTTGCCATCGATGCGGATTGGCGAGGCGAACGTGCGGGTCTGGGTACCGCCCGGCAGTTCAAGGTCCCTGACCCAGCGCATGTGGTCCACCTGCGGATCTTCCAGCGCGCGCGCATAGTCGTTGATGCGCGAATGCGGCACGCCGACATCGCGGAACACGTCGATCCAATGATCGACGCCCTGCTGCACGAACACCTCTTCGAGAATCGTCTTCAGTTCCACCTGATGGCGCGCACGCAGCGTGGGCGAGAGAAAGCGCGGGTCCTCGGCCAGCGTTTCGAGCTGCACCGCACGCAGCACCGCGCGCCAGAGGCTGTCATTACCGGCCGCGATGGCGAAGTAGCCGTCGGCCGCGCGATACGCCTGGTATGGCGCATTGCGCGGATGCGCCGAGCCGAGCTTGCCGGGGCTGCGTCCGGTGCCGAAGTACTCGCTGGTCTGCAGGGCGCCAATGGCCAGCGTGCAGCCGAACATCGGCACATCGAGGTGCATGCCGCGCTTGCGGGCCCGTGCCTGCAGCAGCGCGCTGGCAATCGAGAACGCGCCGTACAGCCCCGAAGCGAAGTCGGATACCGGCACGCCGCATTTGACTGGTGCATCGGAATCGCCGGTCACGCTCATCACGCCGGCCGCCGCCTGGATCGTCAGGTCGAAACCGCCCTCGGCGGCACGCGGGCCGCTCTGGCCGTACGCGGAAATCGAGCAATACACCAGCTCGGGACGCAGCGTGCTCAGCTCGGCATATCCCAGGCCAAGGCGATCCATCACGCCCGGACGGTTGTTCTCGATCAGCACGTCGGCCTGGGCGCACAGCGCCAGCGCCACATCCAGGTCTTCGCGGCGCTTGAGGTCCAGCACCACCGAGCGCTTGTTGCGGTTCAGCGAGGCAAAGTTCTCGCTGAAGCCGTTGGTGATCGGCGGCCAGCTGCGCAGCGTGTCGCCACTGGGCGGCTCGATCTTGATCACGTCGGCGCCCATGTCAGCCAGCAGCATGGCGCAGAACGGGCCGGCGGCAACGGTGCAGAATTCCAGCACGCGTACGCCGCGCAGGGGCAGGTCTTCGGTTCGGATGTCGGTCATGGTGTCATGGTGAGTCGTCGCCGCCGGATGCACGACGTTGAAACCGAGTCTAGAACCGTTCCTCATTTTGACGCGGGTGTTCTACACTTTGGAACAGTTGCCCGCACCCCGCCGGGCGCCCGATGCTCCGTTCCATGAACAACACGCTGATCAAAGGGCTTCACCTGCTCGACATCATGGCGCGCCACGGCAAGCCGATTGGCGTGAGCGAGCTCGCCGTCATGGCGGGCATGCCCAAGAGCGGCGCGCACCGGCTGCTGCAGGCGCTGGTGGATGAGCGCTACGTGGTACGCGTGCCACCGGCCAGCTATACGGTGTCGATCAAGCTCTGGGAACTTGGTTCGGCCGCGCTCTGGAGTTTCGATCTGCGCCGGCATGCCGATACGCTGATGGAGGCGCTGATGCAGTCCACCGGCGAATCGGTGCACCTGTCCGTGCTGGACGGCCGCGAGGTGGTGTACGTGCACAAGGTGGAGTGTCCCAACCCGATCCGCGCCTACAGCCAGATCGGCGGCCGCTCGCAGGCGCACTGCGTGGCCACGGGCAAGGCCATGCTGGCCTTCAGGAATCCGCAGTGGCTGGCCGAGATTGCGCACGACCTGGAACCGGCCACGCCGCGCACCATCACTGATCCCGAGGCATTCCTGCATGAAATGCAGCGCGTGCGCCGTGCGGGCTATGCGATCAATCGTGGCGAATGGCGGCCGGGCGTGAACGGCCTGGCCGCGCCAATTTTCGACGGTACCGGGGCCGTCATCGCGGCCATCGGCATCTCGGGGCCCGATACGCGCTTGCGCACGACGCGCCTGCGCGACCTGGCCCCGCCGGTATGCGAAGCGGCCGAGCAGCTATCGACCGGGCTGGGCGAGATCGGCCCCCACGCGTCGCTGCTGCGCGTGACGAACCACTGGGGCGCGCTGCGCTGAGCGGTACGCCGCGCTACGGGTTGCGCGGGCGGCGGTCGGCTGGCCCTGGCGCCACTGGCGCGGGTGCGGATTGTCCCGCGCCGCGCGCCGCCTTCATGGCCTCCATTTCCAGCCGCGCCTGATCGATCTCGGCGCCGACGTCGCCAGCCTCGGCCACGCCAATCGAGAGCGCCACAGTGCCGCGCGCCACCGGTATGGGAATCGGCTGCGACATGCCGCTGCACTGCGGCGCCGCGCACGGCATGCCTGCACCGTTGAGCGGCACACGCGCCACGGTGGTCACGGCCGAGCCCAGTTCGGCAAAGTTCGCCGCGCCTTCCTGGTTGACCACCAGTTGCCGCGCCACCAGCGCGAACGACACGGCAATGCGCGATGGCTGCGCGGCACTGCCTGCCGCCGTCTTGGCCGTGGCATTGCCGGCACGCACATAGAGCGGCCGGAAGCGGAAGTGATCGGTGAATTTGCCGTCCTGCAGCTTCTGCTCGATGGCCAGTACGGCGAGCAGGCCGGGCCGCGTGGGCGCGTCGCCTTCGGCATAGCGCGCCAAGACCGCGCACCGGACGTTACGGAAGCCGGCCGCCGAGAAGCTGACATCAGCGCTGCTGGCGCTGAGCGCGTCGCGCTTGAGCTGTTCCGGGCCGCTGGCGTCCTTGTCCGCAAAGAGGTCCGCCACGAGCCGCGTGCCCGTGACCACGAACGATGTCGGCGTATTGACCGATGCGCCGTTCGCCGCGCTGGCTGCACGCGCCGCCTGCGCCTTGGTGAGCGGCTCGGCACACTGCGGCGACGCCAGCAAGTCCTTCATGCCACGGTTTTCCGGCAGGGCAAGGATGGCGCCAAGGACCTTGTCCGCGGACCAGTCCTTGTTGGCTGCGACCCAGCCTTGCGCGGCCTGCCTGGGCTTGCCGCTGTTGTCATCCGCCCTGAAGGCGGGCGCCGGTGGCGCCTTTGGCGCCGGCGCGGTGCTGCAGCCGGCGGCCAGCAGGCAACCGGCAAAGAGTCCGGTCAAGGTCCTCATGCTGCGCCTCCCATTGCGTTGTCGCCACAGGATATGATCCGTCACCGTGTGACGGATACCATCCAGAAGACTGAATAGCCAAATGGAGAGTAGTCATTGCGCCGCTTCCTTGCCAACCCGCCCTGCCGGCGCTGTCATCCAAAAGGACGTCAGGTCAGCGCGATGCCGCCATCGACGCGCAGGTTGACCCCGGTGATGAAGCTGCCTTCGGCGCTTGCCAGCAGCAGCGCCGCCGCGGCCACTTCCTCGGCACGACCCAGCCGGCCCAGCGGAATGGCGCCCGCCATGGTGGCCTCGAAGGCCGGCCGCGCCTCGGGAGCCACGCCCAGCTTGGCCAGGATCGGCGTATCGACCGGCCCCGGACTGATCACGTTTACCCGGATGCCGCGGCCCTTGAACTCCAGCGCCCAGCTTTGCGCGAATGCCTCGATGGCGGCCTTGCTGCCTGCGTAGACCGCGTGGCCGTCGAGCACCTTTGCACTGGCAATCGAGCTGACCAGCAGGATGGCGCCGCCATCGCGCAGCACCGGCGCGATCTTCTGCACGCCAAAGAACACGGCGCGCGTATTGGTGGCGAACTGCACGTCGTACTCATCCTCGCTGACCTGCGCGGACGGCGTGATCAGGTTCATGCCGGCATTGGCCACGTAGATATCTGCGCCACCAAAGCGCTCGGCCGCCAGCGCCGCCACGCGGTCGTGCGTGGCCAGGTCGGCGATATCGCCGGTCAGGCCGATGGCGCTGGTACCAAGTTCGGCCACGGCGGCGTCGACGGCGTCGGCACGGCGGCCGACGATGACCACCTGTGCACCCTCGGCCACGAAGCGCTTTGCCATCGCCAAGCCAATCCCACTATTGCCGCCCGTGACTACCGCAACCTTTCCAGCGAGCCTGTTCATGATGTTCCTTCGCATTCCTGTTGATGACGGGTGCGAATCTACGCCGGCCCCAGCCGCACCGGCAGCCTTACAATGGGCGCTTCACTTGTGCCAATTTGTCATCCATGTCAATGGAACGCCTGCATGGCCTGTCCGCCTTTGTGCGCGCCGTGGAAGCCGGATCGTTCACCGGCGCCGCCCGGCTGCTGGGCACCACGCCGTCGGCCATATCCAAGAGCGTCTCGCGGCTGGAGGCACGGCTCGGCGTGAAGCTGTTCCACCGCTCCACGCGCGCGTTCGTGCTGACCGACGAGGGCACGGCCTACCACGCCCGCGTGGCGCCGCTGGTGCGTGGACTGGAGGAAGCATCGGAAGTGCTGGCGAAGTCGTCGGCGGCCGTGGGCCGGCTACGCGTCAGCATGCCCAGCGACCTGGGCCGCTCGCTGCTGGAACCGATCACCGCCCGGCTGATGCCGCGCCATCCGCGTCTGTCGCTCGATATCGGCATCAGCGACCAGCACGTGGACCTGATCCGCGAAGGCTATGACCTGGCGTTGCGCGCGGGCCGCGCCGCCGACAGCGGGCTGTACGCGCGCCCGCTGGCCGACTTGCCGCTGGTGCTGGTGGCGTCCCCTGCCTACCTGGCCAGCCATGGCGAACCGCGCACCGTGGCCGATCTGCAGGAACACCGCCACGTGCGCTACCGGCTGGCCGGGCAGATCCTGCCGCTGGCCTTCGCCGATGGCAGCCGTGTGCAGCAAGAAGGTGTATTCGATTCCGACAGCGGCGAAGCCATGCGCACCGCCGCCGTGAACGGCCTGGGCATCGCGCAATTGCTGCGGACGATCGTCCAGGACGATCTCGACGCCGGCCGCCTGCGCGTGGTGCTGCCCGACGTGCCGCTGCGCCCCGTGCCGCTGCAGGTGCTGCACGGCTTTGGCCGCCGCCTGCCGGCCCGCGCGAAGGTGTTCATCGATTTCGTGGCGGCGGAACTGGCTGGACGGCCCGCATCGTCCTAGCCCGCGCTCAAGCGTCGGCATCAGGGGTATTTGCGTACTGCCAGGCAACATTGCGCGGAACCCATTACCATCCCCACTTTCGCCACAAGACGACATTCCCCCAAATGACTGCCCTGTCCGACTTTCCGATCACCCAGAAATGGCCGGCGCAACACCCCGACCGCCTGCAGCTCTATTCGCTGAATACCCCCAACGGCATCAAGGTATCGCTGATGCTGGAAGAAACGGGGCTGCCGTACGAGCCGCAGCTGGTGCGCTTCGACAAGAACGACCAGATGTCCCCGGAATTCCTGTCGCTGAGCCCGAACAACAAGATTCCGGCGATCATCGACCCCAATGGCCCGGGCGGCAAACCGCTGCCGTTGTGGGAATCGGGCGCGATCCTGGTGTACCTGGCCGAGAAGACCGGCAAGTTCATGTCGGCCGACCCGGCGCTGCGCTACGAGACCATCCAGTGGGTGATGTGGCAGATGGGCGGGATTGGCCCGATGTTTGGCCAGATTGGCTTCTTCCACAAGTTTGCGGGCAAGGACTATGAGGACAAGCGTCCGCGCGACCGTTACGTCGGCGAATCGAAGCGGTTGCTGAACGTGCTCAACGAACGGCTCAAGGGCCGCCAGTGGATCATGGGCGACGACTACACGATTGCCGACATCGCCACGTTCCCGTGGGTGCGCAACCTGCTGGGCTTCTACGAGGCCGGCGAACTGGTCGGTATCCAGGACTTTCCGGAAGTCTCGCGCGTGCTCAAGGCCTTCGAGGCGCGCCCCACCGTGCAGCGCGCAGTGAACATCCCGAAGCGGCCGGAATAACTGGTCAAATATGCGGTAATTGCCCCTTTCCGCCCCGTCGCCGATGGGTCGGAAAGGGGCCACCCAAGCGTCTCCATGGATAGGCGTTCCCCCAATCTCGCGGGGAACCCAATGCGTATATGATCTACGCACAACAAGGCAGGCCCATCGCCCGATGACCGGCCAAAAATCCAAGGAGACAACTCGAATGCCCCGCTTCCAGCCTGTTGCGCTGCTTGCCCTGTCCTGTCTGGCCGCCATGGCCGCCACCCCGGCGGTTGCGGCCGACGCCTACCCCGCCAAGCCGATCCGCTGGATCGTGCCCTACCCGGCCGGCGGTGGCTCGGACTTCCTGGCACGCACGATCGGCCAGGGGCTGTCCACCCGCGTGAACCAGCCGGTGGTGGTGGACAACAAGCCGGGCGGCAACACCGCGATTGGCGCATCGGAAACGGCACGGTCCACGCCCGACGGCTACACGGTGCTGTCGGCGGACAACGGCACGCTGGTCTTCAACCCCGCGCTGTACAAGACCCTTTCCTACAATCCGACGCGCGACCTGGCACCAGTGACGCTGCTGGGCCGTTTTCCGATGATCCTGGTGGTCGGCCCCGGCAGCCAGGCCAAGACGGCGCAGGAATTCATCGCCCAGGTCAAGGCCACGCCGGGCGGCGTGAACTACGGCTCGGCCGGCGCCGGCAGCCCGCACCATCTGGCGATGGAACTGCTCAAGACCGAAGCCCATCTGACCATGACGCACGCGCCGTACCGTGGCGCGGCGCCCGCGCTGTCCGACGTGGCGGCGGGCCAGATCCCGGCGATGATGGTCGACTTCGCGGCCGGCGCGGGCTTCATCAAGGGCGGCAAGGTGCGTCCGCTGGCCGTGGCCAACGCCACGCGCCTGCCGCAGCTGCCCGATGTGCCGACCTTCTCCGAACTCGGCTACAAGAACGTGGAAGCCGCCGCGCTGGTGGGCATGGTGGTGCCGGCCGCCACGCCGCCCGAGGTCATCGGCACGCTGAACCGGCAGGTGGTGGCGGCCGTGAAGGACCCCGCCATCAACAAGAAGCTGGTCGACTTTGGCGTGGAGCCGGTGGGCAATTCGCCGGCGCAGTTTGCCGACCTGCTGCGCAGCGAGACCACGCGCTGGACCAAACTGATCCAGGATCTCAAGATCTCGCTCGACTGATATCCGTACCTTGCAGGTGGAGTTGCCGCATGACCCAGTCCAACACGCCCGCGCCCGGTGCGGGCTGCCCGTTCGACCACACGGCGCCTGACCCGGGCCGGGCGCCCAATGGCTGCCCGGTCAGCCACAACGCCGCGGCGTTCGATCCGTTCGAGGACGGCTACCAGCAGGACCCGCCCGACTACGTGCGCTGGTCGCGCGAGCAGGAACCGGTTTTCTACAGCCCGAAGCTCGGCTACTGGGTGGTGACGCGCTACGACGACATCAAGGCCGTCTTTCGCGACAACCTCACGTTCAGCCCGGCCATCGCGCTGGAAAAGATCACGCCCACGGGCGATGCCGCCAACGCGGTGCTGGCGTCGTACGGCTATGCGATGAACCGCACGCTCGTCAACGAGGACGAGCCCGCCCACATGCCGCGCCGCCGCGCGCTGATGGAACCGTTCACGCCGGCAGAGCTGGCGCACCACGAACCCCTCGTGCGCCGGCTGACGCGCGAGTACGTGGACCGTTTCATCGACGATGGCCGTGCGGACCTGGTCGACCAGATGCTGTGGGAAGTACCACTGACCGTAGCCCTGCACTTCCTCGGCGTGCCCGAGGAAGACATGGATCTGCTGCGCCAGTATTCGATCGCCCACACGGTGAATACGTGGGGACGCCCCAAGCCCGAGGAACAGGTGGCGGTGGCCCACGCCGTGGGCAACTTCTGGCAACTGGCGGGGCGCATCCTCGACAAGATGCGCGAAGACCCTGCCGGCCCCGGCTGGATGCAGTACGGCATCCGCAAGCAGCGCGAGGTGCCCGAGGTGGTCACCGATTCGTACCTGCATTCGATGATGATGGCCGGCATCGTCGCCGCGCACGAGACCACGGCCAATGCGTCGGCCAATGCGATCAAGCTGCTGCTGCAGCATCCCGACGTCTGGCGCGAGATCTGCAACGACCCCGCGCTGATTCCGAATGCCGTCGAGGAATGCCTGCGCCACAACGGCTCGGTGGCCGCGTGGCGGCGCATCGTCACGCAGGACACCGAGGTGGGCGGCATCCGGCTGCCGGCCGGCAGCAAACTGCTGATCGTGACGTCGTCGGCCAACCACGATGAGCGCCATTTTGCCGATGCCGACCTGTTCGACATCCATCGCGACAATGCCAGCGACCAGCTGACCTTCGGCTACGGCGCGCACCAGTGCATGGGCAAGAACCTGGCGCGCATGGAGATGCAGATCTTCCTGGAGGAACTGACCAGCCGCTTGCCCCACCTTCGCCTGGCCGAGCAAGCCTTCACCTACGTCCCCAACACGTCGTTCCGTGGCCCCGAGCACCTGTGGGTGGAATGGGACCCGGCGCGCAATCCCGAACGCAGCGACCGCTCGGTGCTGGCGCCGCACGATGCCGTACGCATCGGCGAGCCCACCGGCAATATCGGCCGCACGCTGGTCGTGGAGGCGGTCACGGCAGCCGCCGACGATGTCCTGCGCATCCGGCTGGTTTCGCAGGACGGCCGCCCGCTGCCGCGCTGGTCGCCAGGTTCGCATCTCGACGTGGAGTGCGGCCATACCGGCATCTCGCGCCAGTACTCGCTGTGCGGCGACCCGGTCGACACCGCCGCCTTCGAGATCGCGGTGCTGCGTGACCAAGAAAGCCGGGGCGGTTCAGCGTGGATCCATACCCAACTGCGCGCGGGCGACAAGTTGAAGGTGCGCGGCCCACGCAATCACTTCCGGCTCGATGAAAGCTGCCGCAAAGCCATCTTCATCGCCGGCGGTATCGGCGTGACGCCGGTCAGCGCGATGGCGCGCCGTGCGCGCGAGCTAGGCATCGACTACGTGTTCCACTACTGCGGCCGGTCGCGCCAGGCCATGGCGCTGCTTGACGAACTGGCGTCGCTGCACGGCGACCGCCTGCAGATCCATGCCGCCGACGAAGGCACGCGCGCCGACTTCGCCCAGATCCTGGCCCGGCCGGAGGACTGCACGCAGGTCTATGCATGCGGACCTGCACGAATGATCGAAGGGCTGGAGGCGTGCTGCGCCGGCTGGCCCGAGGATACGCTGCGTGTGGAACATTTCAGCTCAACGCTGGGCACGCTCGATCCGTCGAAAGAACAGGCGTTTACGGTGGAATTGAAGGATTCGGGGTTGACGCTCGATGTGCCGGCGGACCAGACCCTGCTGACCGCACTGCGCTGCGCCAATATCGATGTGCAGAGCGATTGCGAGGAAGGACTTTGCGGGTCGTGCGAGGTGCGCGTACTGGCCGGCGACATTGACCATCGTGACGTGGTGCTGACCCGCAGCGAGCGCGAGGCGAACAACCGGATGATGTCGTGCTGCTCGCGGGCGGTGAAGGGCGGGAGGATTGTGCTGGCGTTGTAGCAGATATCTGCCAGTGATGTAGCTCCCCTCGCCCGCATAGCGGGAGAGGGGAGCAAAAAAAAGACAAAACAAAAAGCAAAAAACAAACACCCCAGCTACCAGCGTTTAGCCCGGCCTAAACGTTCGTATGGCTAGCCAGCGCGCCACCAGCAGCCTATCGTGTCGGCAACGCAACCCTCATTGCCCCCACACACCATGCATTCCATCGACCAGGTCTACATTGACGGCGCGTTTGTCACGCCAAACGGCGAAGAACGCTTCGCGCTGTTCAACCCCGCCACCGAGGCCGTGATTGGCCATGTACGACTGGCTGACGAAGTGGACGCGACCCGCGCCGTGGCGGCGGCCCGGCGCGCGTTTCCGGCGTTTTCCCGCACACCGGTGCGCGAGCGCGCCGATATGCTGATGGCCATGCATGCGGCAGTGCTGGCGCGCGAGGACGATCTGCTCGATGCCATCGTCGAGGAATACGGCGCCCCGGCTTCGCGCGCACGCTGGATGGCGCGCCATGCCAGCGAGGTGCTGCGTGACGCCGCACGCGTGGCCGAAGGCTATGCCTTCACGCGCCGCATGGGCACGTCGGACGTGATCATGCAGCCAATCGGCGTGGCCGGGCTGATCACGCCCTGGAACAACGACGCTGGCTTCATCGCCGGCAAGCTTGCGGCGGCGCTGGCGGCTGGCTGCACCGCCGTGGTCAAGCCCAGCGAGATGAGCGCGCTGCAGACGCGCGTCGTGACCGATGCGCTGCACGCGGCCGGCTTGCCGCCGGGCGTGTTCAACATCGTGACCGGTCGCGGCGACACCGTGGGCACGGCCATTACCTCGCATCCCGATGTGGTGAAGCTGTCGTTCACGGGATCCACGGCGGTGGGCAAGCAGATTCTGCGCAACGCGGCCGATTCGCTCAAGCGTACGACGCTGGAGCTGGGCGGCAAGTCGCCGGTGGTGGTGCTCGACGATGCCAACCTCGACCAGGCCGTGCCGCTGGCCATGCAGGCCGGCTTCATGAACAGCGGGCAAGCCTGCATCGCCGGCACGCGCATCCTGGTGCCCGAAGCGATGGCCGGCGAGTTCGAGCGGCGCGTGGCGGCGGCGGTGGCCGATATTCGTGCGGGCGATCCGCGCGATGCGGCCACCACGATCGGGCCGATGGTCAGCCAGAAGCAGTGGGATCGCGTGCAGCGCTATATCGGCATCGGCATCGAAGAAGGCGCGCGCGTGATCGCGGGTGGCGCGGGCCGACCCGAAGGCATCGAGGCGGGCTGGTTCGTGCGGCCGACCGTGTTCGCCGATGTCACCAACGACATGACGATCGCGCGCGAGGAGATCTTCGGGCCGGTGCTGTCGATCCTGACCTATCGCGACCTCAACGAAGCGGTGGCCATCGCCAACGACACGCCGTACGGACTGCAGGCATACGTGCTGTCCGCCGACATGGCGCGGGCGCGCGACGTGGCGACGCGCATCGATGCGGGCCGCGTGCTCGTGAATACCGTGTCGCACGATCCGGCCGCGCCGTTCGGTGGCTTCAAGCAGTCGGGGATCGGACGCGAATATGGCGCTTTCGGCCTGGAGGCGTTCCTGGAGCCAAAAGCGGTGCTCGGGGTGGCGTAGGGGAGCAGTACCAGTGCAGTGCAGCACTGTCCGAAATGCCTGCCTTCGGCAAGTTTGGTTCGCTACCGCACACAACCGGGGATTAACGGCACACTAACGCCGGAACCACAAGACCGATAGCGCACATGCGATGACAAGCAACGCTACCGCCACTGCGGCGAACAGCGCGCTGACTTCGGTTTCCTTGCGCTCCAGCGCAAAGCGCGCGCTGAGCTGCCGGTAGACGCGGCTCAGGTCGGCGGCCGACCCCGCCTGGAAGTACTCGCCGCCGGTCAGCGTGGCTACCGCGCGCAACGCGGGTTCGTCCAGCTGCATGAAGTACGACAGCATCGGTTCGCCCGCCACACCGCCCTGCGCCGACCCGAATCCCACGGTATAGACCCGCACGCCACGCTGCGCGGCCATGCGCGCGGCATCGATCGGATCCGGGCCGGTGGTGCGGCGCCCATCACTGAGCAGGATCACGGCGCCGTGGCGGTAAGACCCCGGTTGCACCGGCGCCCGCTCGCGGGCGCGCTTGCGCACGGCATCGGCAGCGGCAGCCTCGTCGAGCGACGTGGACGGCCGCGCGCCCACCGGCGCCCCATCGTTGAACAGCACCGCTTCCAGGTCGATGCCATCGTCGGGAAACAGCACGGCCAGCGCCTGGATCAGTCCGCTGCCCGTTGCCGTGCCGCGCTGCAGTTGAAAGCGGTCAAGTGCATCAAGCATGTCCTGCCGGTTATCGGTCGGTGACAGCACTTCGGCGGCGGTGGCGGCAAACGAGACGATACCCAGGCGCACGCTGGACGGCAGCCCCGTTACCAGCTCGCGCGCGGCCTGCTGGGCGGCGGCGATGCGGGTAGGAGCGACGTCGTTGGCTTCCATGCTGCGCGACACGTCCATCGCCAGCACCAGCGTGATGGTGTCGGAAGGCAGGGTGACGGTGGCGCTGGGGCGCGCGCAGGCCAGCAAGGCGGCACCTAGCGCGATGAGGAAAAGTGCGGGTGGGATGTGGCGCCGCAGGCGTTGGCGGGGCCCCATGGCGGCGCGCGGTAATGCAAGGCTCGCATACACAAGGGCCGCCTTCTTGCGCCGTGCGATCAGATAGACGTAGATCGCCGCCAGTAGCGGCAGCAATAGCAGCAGCCAGAGCATTTGCGGCCAGAGAAACTGCATGCCCTGCTCCTTGGCGCAGTGGGTAAGAGGATGGTACTGTATTTTTTAAGACGCGACGTCAACCAGGGGCAGCGATGAAACGCGTGACGATCTACGGAATGGTTTCGGCGGCCGTTGTCCTGGTGGTCGCGGCTGGCGTGGGGTTCGCGTGGCTGTCGCAGCCACCGCCACGCAAGCTCACGCAAGCCGACATCGACGCCGCCGTGCTGCACACGCTGCAGACCAAGACCCTGCCCTCGCAGACCGCCCGCGCCGCCGAGGCCATCCGCGAATCGGTCGTGGAAATCCGCAGCTTCGCCCCCGAGAAACCACCCGAACCGCCCTCCGCTGGCCCCCGGGGCAAGCGCGAGCCGCCTGACGGCAAGAACAAGACCACACCGAAATCGCCCCCGGCGCCGCGCGACGAGGCAGCCGCCGTGGACCCGCCCAAGGGCCGCGAGCAACCCGAGCCCAGGTCGGAGGCACGCCACATCGGCTCGGGCGTGGTGGTGACCGAAAGCGGCACCATCATCACCAACTACCACGTGGTGGCCGACGCCCGACGGCTCGAAGTCAGGTTCCACAACGGCCAGACGTCCGAGGCAACGGTGCTGCAGGCCATGCCGGAAAAGGACCTGGCCATCGTCCAGCCCAGGTCGATTCCCGATGACCTGCCGGCGGCCACGCTGGGCTCCAGCCAGGAGCTGACGCCCGGCATGGAGGTGGTGGCGGTGGGCTTTCCGTTCGGCATCGGCCCGTCGGTATCGTCCGGCGTGATCTCCGGGCTCGACCGCCAGTTCGTGTCGCCCGACCGCAAGCAGAACCTGGACAAGCTTATCCAGTTCGATGCCGCCGTCAATCCCGGCAACTCGGGCGGCCCGCTGGTGAACCTGAACGGCGAGGTGGTGGGCATCGTCACCGCCATCCTCAACCCCAACCCGAGCGGCACTTTCCTCGGCATCGGCTTTGCCATCACCATCGAGAGCGCCGGCATGGCGCTTGGATCCTCACCCTTCTGACAACGCGGAGGCCTATGAACGACCAAGCCCGGGGCGCCAGCGACAGCGCCGACCTGATGGAACGCCTGCTGTACGAGGTGAAACGCGTGGTGGTGGGACAGGACCATTTCCTGGAGCGGGTGCTGGTGGCCATGCTGGCCGGCGGCCACCTGCTCGTGGAAGGTGTGCCCGGCCTGGCCAAGACGCTGACGATCAACACGCTGGCGCGCACCATGAGCGGGTCGTTCAAGCGCATCCAGTTCACGCCCGACCTGCTGCCGGCCGACCTGATCGGCACGCGCATGTACAACCAGGGCACCGGCGAGTTTTCCACGGTGCGCGGGCCGGTGTTCGCCAACCTGCTGCTGGCCGATGAAATCAACCGCGCCCCGGCCAAGGTGCAGAGCGCGCTGCTGGAAGTGATGCAGGAGCGGCAGGTGACGATTGCCGGCGAGACGCATCCGGTGCCGATGCCCTTCCTGGTCATGGCCACGCAGAATCCGATCGAGACCGAGGGCACCTACCCGCTGCCCGAAGCCCAGGTGGACCGCTTCATGATGAAGGTGCTGGTGGGCTACCCCAGCGAGGAAGAAGAGGTGGTGATCGTCAACCGCGTGACCGGCCCGCGCATCGGCGTCAATGCAATTGCCACGCCCGAGCACCTGGCTGGCCTGCAGGACGAGTGCCGCAGGGTGTACGTGGACCCGGGCCTGATCCAGTACGCGGTACGCGTGGTGGCGGCCACGCGCAAACCCGCCAGCTATGGCCTGGAGGACCTAGACCGCTACGTGTCGTTCGGCGCCAGCCCGCGTGCCACCATCGGTCTGATCGAAGGCGCCCGCGCACTGGCCTTTCTGCGCGGCCGCGACTACGCGCTGCCCGAGGACGTGATCGATCTGGTGCCCGACGTGCTGCGCCATCGGCTGGTGCTGTCGTACGAGGCCATCTCCGATTCGGTGACGGCCGATCAACTGGTGGCCCGCATCCTGCAGGCACTGCCGGTACCCGAACGCCCGATGGAATCCCATGTTCGGGCGGCTGCGCGCTAAGTCCCGGCCCGGCCCGGTCGCCGTCGTACCCGGCAGCGGGGCCGTGCGCGTGGGCGCCGCCCAGACCGATGCGCTGCTGCGTCGGCTGGAATGGACGGTCGCGCGCCGGCTGGACGGCCTGCTGCAAGGCGACTACCGCACGCTGTTCCGCGGCTTCGGGCTGGACCTGGCGGACCTGCGCGAATACCACCCCGGCGACGACGTGCGGCATATCGACTGGAATGTCACCGCCCGGCTGCAGACGCCGCATGTGCGCGAGTACCAGGAAGATCGGGAGGTCGCGGCGTGGTTCCTGCTGGACCTGAGCGGATCGATCGACTTCGGCTCGGGCACCGTGCGCAAGCGCGACCTGCTGGCCGATTTCACCACGGTCATGGCGCTGCTGCTGACGCGCTACGGCAATCGCGTGGGCACTGTGCTTTATGGCGGTGGGACTGGCGGCGCGAAGGAGGCTCCTGCCGACGCCTCGGTCATTCCGGCGCGCGCCGGACGCCGGCACCTGCTGCATTTGCTGGACCGCATGCACGCCACGCCCGCCGCATCGCCGGGCGACACCCGGCTGCGCGATCTGCTGGAGCGCGCGCGCACCGTGGCCAAGCGCCGCTCGGTCATGTTCGTCGTATCCGATTTCATCAGCGCGCCCGGCTGGCAGGCGTCGCTGGCGCTGCTGGCACGGCGGCACGAGGTGGTGGCTGTGCGGCTGGTCGACCCGCTGGAACTGGCGCTGCCGGACCTGGGCGTCGTCGTGATGCAGGACGCCGAGACCGGCGAGCAGATGTTCGTCGACACCCATGACAAGGGCTTTCGCAAGCGCTTTGCCGCGATGGCCGAAGCACGCGAGGAGGAATTGCGCCTGGGCTTTGCCCGCAGTGGCGTGGACTGCCTGACGCTGTCCACCGATACCCGCCTGGACCTGGCGCTGCTGCAATTTGCCCGCCAGCGCAGCACCCGCCTTGGGGTGGCCCGGGCCACGGCGCGGGGGGTCGCATGATCGACGTGATCAGCCGGCTGCCTGTCTTCAGCTTCCTGTGGCCCGCGATGCTGTGGCTGCTGGCACTGGTGCTGCTGCTGGGCGCCGGCTACGTGTGGCTCGACGCGCGCCGCCGACGTGCGGCCGCGCACTACCCGGCGCTGCGCATGTCCGCCACCGGAGCCGCCGGGGCATCGACCAAGGCCGTGGCAGGCTGGCGCCGCCATGTGGCGCCGGTGCTGGCGCTGCTGGCCCTGGCTGCGCTGGTGGTAGCCGTGGCGCGGCCCCAGGCCGTGCTGACGCTGCCGTCACGCATCGAGACGGTCATCCTGGTCATCGACCTGTCAGGCAGCATGCGCGCGCAGGACATCAAGCCCAGCCGCCTGCGCGCGGCCCAGGGCGCGGCCAAGGTGCTGCTCGATGCCCAGCCGGCGGGGGTGAGCATGGGCGTGGTGGCGATGGCCGGCACGGCGGCCGTGGCGCAGGCCCCGAGCCGCCGCAAGGACGATGTGGCCGCCGCCATTGACAAGCTGCAGCCCCAGGGCGGCACGGCACTGGGCAATGGCCTGCTGATCGCGCTCACGACGCTGATGCCGCAACTGACCGACGACGCCGCGCGGCTCATGAATGACGACGCGCCGGGACCCAAGACCATGGCCCCGGACAGCGACGACAACGTGTTGCCTGGATCGTATGCCGCCGGCGCCATCGTGCTGTTCTCCGATGGCGAGAGCAATGCCGGCCCGGCCGCGCTGCAGGCCGCGCAACTGGCTGCCAGCCATGGCGTGCGCATCTACACGGTGGGCGTGGGCACGCTGGAAGGCGTGGTGCTGAAGGCGGACGGCTGGTCGGCGCGCGTCAAGCTCGACGAGCCGGTGCTGAAACAGGTGGCCGAGGCCACCGGTGCCGAATACTTCCGCCTGGAGGATGCGTCGCGCCTGAAGACCGTGTACCGCGCCATCAATGCCAAGCTGGCCCACGGCAAGCGCGACCAGGTGGAAGTCACGGCGTTCTTTGCCGCGCTGGGCGCGCTGCTGGCCACGTGCGCGGGGCTGCTGTCGCTGTGGTGGTTCGGACGCGTGCTGTAGGTGTTGCTGCAGGTACGTTGGCGTGGACGGTGGCAGCTCAGGCCGGGTTCACGCAATCCTGCTCGGGCGCCACCGGGACGGTCGACGAGACGGTCGACGAGTCGGCCGGCTGCATGCTCGACGCGAGCACGAACTGGTCGCGCCCCCGCTTCTTGGCCATGTAGAGCGCCCGGTCCGCATCGGCGAACAGATTGCGCCACAGGCCGTCGCGGCTCGACGATCCACCATGCAACTGCGCGATGCCGATGCTGACACTGGCGTGGCCGCAGCCGGGGCCATCGCCCTCGGGCAGCGCAATCGCCCTGACCTTGCGCAGGATACGGTTGGCCAGCGCCGTGGCCTGGTGCTCGTCGGTATGCGGGCAGAGGATGCAGAACTCCTCGCCGCCGTAGCGCGCGGCAATGTCGGACGCGCGGCGGGAGTTGTCGAGCGCTGCCGCGATGTCGCGCAGCACCTGGTCGCCGGCATGGTGGCCGTGGCGGTCGTTGACCTGCTTGAAGTGGTCCACATCGATCACCAGGCACGACAGCGGATCGCCGTCGCGCTGCCAGCGTGCCACCAGGCCGATGGCCATCATGTCCAGCGCGCCGCGATTTAGCAGGCCGGTCAGTGCATCGAGACGCGCGCCGCTTTCATTGCGGGCAATGATCTGCTCCATCGCCATCATGCTGAAGCCGAACAGCCCCAGCAGCACCGCCACCAGCGGCGCCAGAGGCCAGATCGAGGCACTGGTCTGCAGGAAGAACGGGGTGATCGCGGTGCCCTTGAAAGCGGCACCGTAGCTGAGTGCCGCCACCTGGGACCCCAGCAGCACGAGATGCGACGCCAGTACCAGCGGACCGCCAATGCTGGTGCGGCCACGGCGGCTGCGCAGCATCGTGACGATGGTACTGAACGAGATCATGGCCAGCATGCCGTAGGCCACGCCATGCAGCAGCAGGCGGCCGTCGGCCAGGCCCGTGGCGAGCACCAGCAGCACCAGCGTGGCCAGTCCGACGATGCGCAGCGGCAGCGCATGATCGGGCAGGCCATAGTAGACGCGCACGCCGCGATAGATCGTGAGCCGGCCGATCAGGTACGCACCGGCACCCAGCGCGGCAAGCTGGATCGAATCGCCGGCGGCACTGGCCGCCACCACCAGCCCGGCGCCCGAGGCCACCACATGGCCAACGGCCCAGAGACGCCCCGCCGCGCTGGCGCGCAGCGCGAGCACCAGCCCCGCGGCCATGACCAGCGTGCTGGAGAAAACCACCATCATGACGACCAGAATCGTCTGCTGAGCCAGGTGCACGGGAATCGTTTTCCTCTTAAAGCGACCGGAGGCGGCTGCCGTTATCCACGTTAACCCTCAATGGGCGACCAAAACGCGGACACGTTTGTTTGAAACGACGCAAAGCACGCATCATAGCCCGCGCGCCACGCATGGCGCACCCCCGGCAAGCCGGGTACGGCACCTGCGTGCCACCCTGGTTACCCCCACTTTCCCCGCCCGAAAATCCCCCGCACGCCTCCCGGCTTGACAGCCTCCCCCATCGCTCCTATTCTCACGATCATTCCTTCTTTAAGATCGTTGTTCTATCTTACAGAACATCAGAAATGGAGACCTGCATGACCTGCCTGACCCGTCAGCCCCTGCGCCGCAAGTTCGTTCAAACGTTGCTGGCCGTTGCCATCGCACCCACGCTGTTGGCCGCACCCGCCATCGCCATCGCCGCCGATGCCTACCCGGCCCAGCCGATCCGGCTGGTAGTGCCGTTCCCGCCGGCGGGTGGCACCGACGTGCTGTCGCGCCTGGTGTTCAATAAGGTGGGCGCATCCGCCCACTGGACCGTCGTGGTGGAAAACCGCGCGGGCGCCGGCGGCAATATTGGCCTGGATCTCGTGGCCAAGGCGAAGAACGACGGCTACACGATGGGCATGGGCCAGACCGCCAACCTGGCGATTAACCCGACGCTGTACCCGAAGATGCCCTACGACGCGGTCAAGGACTTCACGCCCGTGGCGCTGGTGGCCGCGCAGCCCGTGGTGCTGATCGTGCGCCAGGACGCACCGTACAAGTCGCTGGCCGACCTGGTGGCGGCCGCCAAGACCAAGCAGTTGTCGATGGCATCGGCCGGCACCGGCACGGTGGGCCACCTGACCGGCGAGATGTTCCAGCGCCGCGCCGGCTTCAAGGCACTGCACGTGCCGTACAAGGGCGCGTCGCCCGCGCTGACCGACCTGATGGGCGGCCAGACCGATTTCTACTTCGCCACGCCGCCCATCGCCATGCCGATGATCAAGGCCGGCAAGCTGCGCGCACTGGCGGTGACGTCGGTCAAGCGCGTGGCGCTGCTGCCCAACGTGCCGACCGTGGCGGAACAGGGCTATGCTGGTTTCCAGGCCGAGGACTGGAAGGCACTGGTGGCACCGGCCGGCACGCCGGCCGACGTGGTGGCCAAGCTGAACACCGAAGTGAACAAGGCGCTCAAGGACAAGGAAACGATCGCCCGCCTGCATGACGAAGGCAGCGAACCGCGCGGCGGCACGCCCGCCGAGCTGGCCGCGTTCATCAAGAGCGAGAACACGCGCTGGGGCACGATCGTCAAGGATTCGGGCGCCCGCGTTGAGTAATTTTTCCGGGCAGGACCCCATGCAAACGCACACTCCGCACAAGCCGCTTCGCAACATCCGCGTGCTCGACCTGACCAACGTGCTGGCCGGGCCCTTCTGCTGCCACCAGCTGGCCCATATGGGCGCCGAGGTGATCAAGGTGGAAACGCCCGGCACCGGCGACCTAGCGCGCCAGCTGGGCGCCGACGCGGAACTGAACCGCAACCTGATGGGCGTGTCGTTCCTGGCGCAGAACCCGGGCAAGCGGTCGATCACGGTCAACCTCAAGCACGCGCGCGGCAAGGAAGTCTTCCGCAAGCTCGTGCAGCACGCCGACGTGGTGGTCGAGAACTTCCGCCCCGGCGTGATGACGCGGCTAGGCCTGGGCTACGACGAGCTGAAGCAGGTCAACCCGCGCCTGATCTATTGCGCGATCTCTGGCTTTGGCCAGGACGGCCCGCTGTCTGACCTGCCCGCCTATGACCAGATCATCCAGGGCATGTCCGGCGTGATGAGCATCACCGGCGACCGCGAAACCGCGCCGCTGCGCGTGGGCTATCCGGTGTCCGACACCATCGGCGGCATGACGGCTGCGTTTGCCATCGCCGCGTCGCTGGCGGACCGCGACCGCACCGAGGGGTATTTCCTCGATGTCTCGATGCTGGAAGCCACGATGGCCACCATGGGCTGGCAGGTGTCGAACCACCTGATCGCGGGTAAGGACCCGGTGCCAATGGGCAACGAGAACATGACCGCCAGCCCGTCCGGCACCTTCAGCACCGGCGACGGCCCGCTCAACATCGCCGCGAACAAGCAGGAACAGTTCGAGGCCGTGTGCCGCGTGGTGGGCCGCCCCGACCTGGCCCAGGACCCGCGCTTTGCCGAGCGCCAGGCGCGCCTGGCCAACCGCGCGGCACTGACCGCCGAGCTGGAAGCCGAACTGGCGAAGAAGCCGGCCACGGAATGGTGGCAGTTGCTGAACGATGCCGGCGTACCGGCCGGCCCGGTGCTGAAGGTGCCCGACGTGCTCGCGCATCCGCAGGTTCGCGATCGCGGCATGATCGGCGACTTCGCCAATGTGCCCGGCGTGGGCCGCGACATCCGCCTGGTCCGCACCGGCTTCAAGGTCAACGGCACGGCGCCGTCGGTGGACACACCGCCGCCGCAGCTGGGCCAGCATACCGACGACATCCTCGGCGAACTCGGCTACGGTGCCGACGACATCGCCACACTCAAGCAGGAGCGCGCACTATGAGCCAAGCATTCCCGATGGACGCCGGCCGGCAGGCTTCGCAGGACTGGTGGCGCACCGAGATCATCGACATGAAGCCCGGCGAGATCCGCTACCGTGGCTACCCGATCGAGCAACTGATCGGCAACGTGTCATTTGCCCAGATGATCTGGCTGATGCTGCGCGGTGAATTGCCCGAGAAGCGCCAGGGCCAACTGCTGGACGCGGCGCTGATGGCCGCCGTCGACCACGGCCCGCAGGCGCCCAGCATCGCCATCGCGCGCATGGCGGCCACCTGCGGCGTGGGCCTGAACAACGCGATGGCATCGGCCGTCAACGTGCTGGGCGACGTGCACGGCGGCGCGGGCGAACAGGCCGTGGAGCTGTACCAGGACATCGCGCAGCGCGTGGATGCCGGCACTCCGTTCGACGATGCCGTGGCCGCCGGACTGGCCAACTATCGCGACCTGCACGGCAAGTTCGTGTCGGGCTTCGGCCACCGCTTCCACCCGCTCGACCCGCGCGCACCGCGCCTGCTGGCACTGGTGGACCAGGCCGCCAGCGACGGCGTGGTGACGGGCCGCTACGCCACCATCGCCCGCGCCGTCGAGCGCAAGCTGGGCGAAGGCCGCGACAAGCCGATCCCGATGAACATCGACGGCGCCACGGCCGTCATCTACGCCGAACTGGGCTTTCCCGCTCCGCTGGCGCGCGGTCTGTTCTGCCTGTCACGCTCGGTTGGCATTTTGTCGCACGCCTGGGAACAGACACAGCAAGGCGGCCGCAACAAGGGCCCGATTCCGAGGCAGTTTTTGTGGACGTACGACGGGGAAGCGCAGCGGGATGTGCCTGGGGTGTAGGGCTAGTTCCACTGGTTTTGGTTTTGCTCCCCTCTCCCACAACGTGGGAGAGGGGTTGGGGGTGAGGGCGCAGCGCTGCAAATTGCGACATGTCGGCAAGCAGACCCTCGTTACCCTCACCCCCAGCCCCTCTCCCGCCATGCGGGAGAGGGGAGCAAGACAGCGTCGGGAACAAGCTTCCCTCAATGAAAATCCCGGCTCCCCACCATCAGCCGCCCCAGTAGCGGACTCAAATCCACCAGTTCCTGCGCCACCAGGTGCCGGACTTCGCCCTGCCGTTGCCAGGTGCCGATCACGCCCAGCAGCGTGGCGCCCAGTACTTCCTTGCGCTGGCGCTCCACCAGGTCGGGCCAGATGATCACGTTGACCGATCCGGTTTCGTCCTCGATGGAGGTAAAGATCGTGCCGCTGGCCGTGGACGGGCGCTGGCGTACCGTCACGATGCCGCATGCGCGCACGAGCCTACCGTTGCCCAGCCGTGATAGCTGCTGCGCGGTGATGTACTTGAGCGCGTTGAGCCGTCGCCGCAGCAGCGTCAGCGGGTGGCACTTCAGCGACAGCCCCAGGCTTGCATAGTCGGCCGCCACATCCTCGCCGATCTTCGGCTCGGGCAGGGCCAGGGCGTGCTCGCGCGGCGGCGCCTCGTGCAGCAGGTCGTGGTGCGCGGTCTGCACCGCCGCGCCGCGTGCGTGCCAGCGGGCCTGGCGCCGGTGGCCAGCCAGCGACACCAGCGCATCGGACGCGGCCAGTGCGTCGATATCGTGCGCGTCCAGCGCGGCGCGGCGGGCCAGGTCTTCCACGCTGTCGAAGGGCCGTTCGGCGCGCGCGGCCTCGATGCGCAATGCCGCGGCCTCGCGCATGCCCTTGACGCGATTCATCCCCAGCCGCACATCGCGATGGGGCTGCCCCGGCCGGCGCGGTTCCAGCGCGCTTTCCCAGCCGCTGATCGTCACGTCCACGGGCTGCGTGACCACGAGGTGGCGGCGCGCTTCCTGCACCAGTTGCGACGGCGAATAGAAGCCCATCGGCTGGCTGTTGAGCAGCGCGCACAGGAAGGCGTCGGGGTAATGGCACTTGATCCACGCGCTCACGTAGACCAGCTTGGCAAAGCTGGCCGCATGGCTTTCCGGAAAACCATATTCGCCAAACCCCTCGATCTGCTTGCAGATGGCCACCGCGAACG
Source organism: Cupriavidus pauculus (assembly GCF_022179805.1). Taxonomy (GTDB): domain Bacteria; phylum Pseudomonadota; class Gammaproteobacteria; order Burkholderiales; family Burkholderiaceae; genus Cupriavidus; species Cupriavidus pauculus_E. The sequence continues at coordinate 47,234 of NZ_BPUO01000024.1, forward strand.
CCTCGGGATACCCGCGCCCGGTCAGTGCCCGCACCAGCGCGTCCTGGTGCTTCTTCAGATCGCCACGGCGCCGCCATGCCGCCATCGAGCGGCGCAGCTGGTCGGCCTGCCCCGGCGTGAAACCGCCGGCCTCGATGGCCAGTTGCATCACCTGTTCCTGGAAGATCGGAATGCCCAGCGTGCGCCCCAGCACGCGGCGGATCACATCGTTGAAGTACGTTGGCATCTTGCCTGTGCGGCGCAGGTCCTCGCGCCGCTTCAGGTACGGATGCACCATGCCGCCCTGGATCGGCCCGGGCCGCACGATGGCCACCTCCACCACCAGGTCGTAGTACTGGCGCGGCTGCAGGCGCGGCAGCATCGACTGCTGCGCGCGCGATTCGATCTGGAATACGCCCACCGTATCGGCCTTGCAGATCATGTTGTAGGTCAGGTCGTCGGTCTCGGGCAGGTCTTCCATGCGCGTGGGCAGGCCCGCGCGTTCGGGCTCGGGGTTCGGGATCATGGCCAGCGCACGGCGGATGGCGGTGAGCATGCCCAGCGCCAGCACGTCCACCTTGAGCAGCCCCAGCGACTCCAGGTCGTCCTTGTCCCACTGGATGACGCTGCGGTCCTTCATCGCGGCGTTCTCGATCGGCACCAGCCGCGACAGCTTGTGCCGCGCAATCACGAAACCGCCCACGTGCTGCGACAGGTGGCGCGGAAAGCCCCGTAGCTGTTCGGTCAGGCTGGCCCATTGCAGCACGGCCGGCGACTCGGGATCGAGGCCGTAGCGCGCAATGCGTTCGATGAACGCGGTGCCGCCGTCCCACCACGCCTGGCCCTTCACCACCTGCTCCACCACACCCGGGTCGATGCCGAGCGCGCGCCCCACGTCGCGCAACGCGCTGCGCGAGCGGTAGGTGATCAGCGACGCCGCCAGCGCGGCGCGATGGCGGCCGTACTTGCCGTAGATGTACTGGATGACTTCCTCGCGCCGCTGATGCTCGAAGTCGACGTCGATGTCGGGCGGCTCGTCGCGCTCGCGCGAGAGAAAGCGCCCGAACAGCAGGTTGGCCTGCTCGGGGCTGACCTCGGTGATATGCAGGCAGTAACAGACCAGCGAATTGGCGGCCGAGCCGCGCCCCTGGCACAGGATGCCGCGCTCGCGCGCAAAGCGCACGATGTCGTGCACGGTCAGGAAAAACGGTTCGTAGTGCTTTTCCTCGATCAGTTCGAGTTCGCCTTCGAGCTGCGCTTCCCATTCCGGCTCCATCCCGTGCGGAAACCGTTCGGCTTTTCCCTTGCGCACTTCCTGGCGCAGGTAACCGATTGGCGTCAGCCCATCGGGCACCAGTTCCTCGGGATATTCGTAGCGCAGCGCGTCGAGCGAAAAGCGGCATTGGTCGGCGATCTGCAGCGTGCGTGCCAGCGTCTCGCGCGGGTAGAGCCGCGACAGCACCTGGCGCATGCGCAGGTGCGCCTCGGCGTTCGGCGCCAGCGCCGTGCCGCACTGGGGCAGCGGCGTGCCGAGCCGGATCGCCGTCAGCACATCGGACAGCGGCTTGCGCGAGCGCACATGCATGTCCACCGCGCCGGTGGCCACCAGCGGCACGCCGGTGTCGCGCGACACCTGTTGCAGGCGCTCGCGATGCAGCGTTTCGGCGTGGCCCTGCAACAGTTCCAGCGCGATCGACACGCGGCTACCAAACACGTCGCGGCACCATTGCGCCTGCGCGCGCAGCACATCGGCATCGGCGCAGTAGTCGGGCAGCAGGATTGCCATGCAGTCGGGCATGCCGCGCAGGTGATGCACGTCGGGCTGCGGATCGGACAGGTCGGTGCCGTACAGCAGGTAGTTGCCCTTGTCGGCGCGGCGGCGGCCCAGCGTGATGAACTCGCTGAGATTGCCGAAGCCTTCGCGGTTCTGCGCCAGCAGTACCAGGCGCAGCGGCGGCACGGCATCGCCGGGCGCCGCCGTCAGCGTGAAGCGGCTGCCGATGATCAGGTTGAACCCATCGGCGGCGGCGGCCAGTGTTTCCAGCACCGCGTGCCGGCGCACAGCCGCGTCGGGGTCCTCGCCGAAGTCGATCGCATCGCTGCCATCATCGTCCTCGTCGCCCTCGCCCTCCTCCTCGTCACCGTCCTCCGTGACGAAGACCACGATGTCATCGACGTCCTCCACCTCGCCCGCCGCTTGCCCCGCCGCCAGGCGTCGGGCGCTGCGTACCACGGCCTCCCACATGTCCTCGCGCAGCACCTTGATGGCGTGATGCGCGCGGGCGGTGCCGGCCACCGAGCATTCGTCGGTCAGCGCCAGCCCGCTGTAGCCAAGCTGGAACGCACGGGTAATCAGCTCCTTCGGATGCGAGGCCCCGGTCAGGAACGTGAAATTGGAAATGCAGTGCAGCTCGACATAGTCGGGCAGCGAAGGCAGCAGCGAAGACAATCCCGGCAGCATCGTCGAACTCTCTCAGGCGAACAGCCCGTGCAGGAACCAGCGGTATTCGCCGCCGTCTTCCTGCCCGTCGCGCGTGGGGCGGCCGGGGCGTTCGCGATAGACCCAGCAGCGCAACCCGTCGGCGCGTTCGGCAATGAAATAGTCGCGCGTGGCCAGGCCGCCGTCCCACCAGCCGGCCTCGATGCGCTCGGTGCGCGTCAGCATGACCAGCGGCCCCTGGTACACGGGCCGATGCTTTTCCACGCGCAGCGGCTGCGGTGCTTCCAGCAGCCACAGCGGGCGCTCCGGCGGCAACGCGCCCGGGGCCGACGCACGCGCGGCGACGTCGCCCACCGGACACCACTGGTTGGCGCGCTCGGGGCGATGGTCGGCCAGCGGCTGCGGCTGCAGCACGTTGTCGCGGCCCAGGCGGGCCACCAGCGTATCGAGCAGCCGGCCCAGTTCGGCGGGTTCGGCGCCAGGTTCGGGAAACAGTGAATCGCTCTGCGGCACGCAGGCTTCCATGGCCTCCACGCGCAGGCCCAGCCCGCCCACTGGCGCATGAAAGCGCACCTTGTCGAGCTTCTCGCGCAACAGCTTCGACAGATGCACGGCATCGCGGCTCGGCTGCGCCAGGGCCAGCGGCACCGCCGTGGTGTCGGTGTCCTCGCCCAGCCGGTACCGTTCGTGTTCCAGCACCAGCACGCAGCGCGTGACACCGGCCTGCTGCGCCGCCAGCCAGCCGGACAGCGCCAGCAGTAGCCGCTGCGCGCCGGCCAGCACGCCTTCGGCCGATTCGATGCGGCCCGGCAGGTCCATGCGCTGCGCAAACGTGGGCGGCGCCTCGAACCACGCAAAGCCGGATGGCGTCTTGCCATAGGCCTGGTCCAGCCGTGCCAGCAGTTCGGTGCCGATGCGGCGCGACAGCCCCGCGCGCGGCAGGCCCCGTACCTCCGCCAGCGTGCGGCAACCGATGCCTTCGAGCCATTCCGGATCGGTGTACGCCTGCAGGCATTCCACGGACAGCCGGTCCAGCAGGCGCACCATGCGCGCCTGCTGGACCGCGCGACGTGCGGGCCTGACGATGCCGCGCGGCGTCTTGCGCAACGGCTGGCGCGCCAGCCATGCCGCGCCCTGCGCCGTGGTGCCGCTGCCGATCTGCGCAAACGTGCCCAGTTGCCGCACGCGTGTGCGAACGGCGCGGCACAGCGCGCGATGCCCGCCAAACAGGCGCAGGCTGGCCGTGACGTCGAGCATCACCGTGGCCGATTCGGGTTCGGCATCGATCGTCACGGCCGGCGTGAAGTGCAGCAGCGTCAGCGCCACCGATGTCACCAGGTCCGCCTCGGCGGCCGGGTCGCGATCCAGTTGCACCACGTCGGCCGACAGCGCCTGCACGCCGCCGCGCCGCATGCCGTAGCACACGCCCAGCGCCATGGCCGGGCCATTGGCCAGCACCACGCGCTCGTGCGCGACCACCGCCACCGGCAACTGCCGCAGCGTACCGGTGCCGTGGGCGGGCGATGCGCCGGCGGGCTCAGGCCAGCTCGGCTGCAGCGCGTCCAGCGGCAGGCGCGGCAGATGCACCGCGATCCAGTACGTCATCGGCAACATGATCGGTACCCGCGGGCATGGCGGGCGTGGGAATGGCTGGCACGCCCGCGCGCTGTGGCACGTGGGACATGCCTTCGAGCGGCAGGAGCAGCGGGGTGTCGCGCACCGGGCCGCGCCGCTTGTGGAAGACGATCGACATCAGATTGCCGGGCTGGGGCGACAGCGCCAGCCGCAGCACCGCCGGCGACGCATCGTGCAGCACGCGCATCGGGCGCAGCACCCACACCACGGTATCGCCGGCCTGCGCCAGCACCTGCAGGCGCCGCAGCGCCTCGGGCCGCGCGCTGGCCAGCCAGATCAGCACCGCCCCGAACGCCTGGCTGCGCAGCATCTGCTCGGCGGCCCACAGCATGTCGGACCGCTGCGACGCCATCGTGGCGGCCACGGGCGGACGCACCCAGTACAACTGCCGCGCGGGCAGGCGGCCTGCCTCCAAAGCCCCCGCCAGCGCGCCGGCATTGGGCAGGCACGGTGGATTGACCAGGCCCACGCGCCGGCCGGCGGCGGCCAGCATGCGCAGCGCCGGCATCAGCAGCCGCAGTTCTCCCGCGCCGTCCTGCGCCAGCAGCAGTTCGGTCACGGCGCCGGCCGGCCAGCCACCGCCCGGCAACTCTGCGGTCAGCGCGTCGTAGCCGGTGGGGCACACGGGCAACCGGCCGGCACGGCCCAGTTGCCCCGCGCGCCACAGGCCGGGATATCGCTGTTCGAGTTCGCGCACCGATTCACGGTGCGCGGCGGATGGGGACGCATGGTCCTCCGTCAGGAGCGGCGGCTGCACATGCGGAGCGGCAGTCATTTTGGCAAGTCGGTGTCGCGCTGCGGTGGGGCGCGGACATAAGAATTTGTCGAGTACTGTATGTTTATACAGTATCGATGCCGACGCAAGGGGTACGCAGCACGGGTGCCGGATCCAGCGCTTTTGAGGCGAAATTTGCGCGCTTGCCACAGTTGCGGCCGGACGAATGCAAACAAGTGTCAAGTGTCATTGTGAAGTGTCAGGCAGTGCGGAAAAATGCACGGCATGAAAAGGAATACGCGCGAATGCGTGCATCTGCTGATGGAAGGGTTGCAACGCCACGGTCCCCTGCGCCGTGACGCGTTGGCCGACGCCTGCGGCCTTACCGCCGAGGAGACCACGCGCGCGCTGAAAGCCGCGCGGCAGATGAGCGTGATCGACCATGTGCCCTACGGCCCCGGCACCCCGCCGGCCGCGGTCTTCTACCAGATGACCGGCCGCGAACTGCCGCCAGCCCGCAAGAGCACCCGCGTCGCCCCCGCCCCGGACGACCGCTTCCAGCCGTTGCTGGAAGCATGGTGGAACAGCAGCGAACTCGATCGCGCCTGAACCGGGTCATCGTCGAGGGGGGCGGGTAGCGCCACCACGGTTACTTCTGGCGGCGATAGCTGGCCTGCATGATCTGGGTCCATGACCCGTCATCGCCCTGCACAAACGACGTGAGCGTGCGGTTGTCGTCGTCCTGGAACGCGATCACATCGCGATACCTGGCCATCTTCCCTTCCTGGATCTTGCCGTCCGGCGTGAATGCCGGGCCATCGGCGCGCAGCGTCAGCGTCTTGCCGTCGGCTTCGAGGTCGCCTTCGTAGACCCACATATGGGTCATCATCGACCCGATGAACGTCCCCACGAAATGCTTGCGGGCCGGGTCGTAGCCCAGCGTCATGACCGTGACGGCCGGGCCGCAACCGGGGAAATCGCCTTCCGACCGGGTCTGTACCCAGGCGTCACCGATCTTGCCCACCTGCTCGGGAATCTTCCACTTCTCGGCGGGGGCATCGGGGCCCATCTGCGCCTCGCCTTCGGCCATCCAATTGCCAACCAGCTTGTGCAACCAGCGATGTTCGTTTGTGGTTTCGGTATTCATGCGGACGTCTCCTGTTGATGTTTCGGGTGCATCATTCGACTCTTGCTGCCGTCTTGTGTACAGCGTACACAAATCGTAGGTGACGATGCTGCCAATGTCCACATTGAACTGGCCGGATGACAGAAATTTAATGATCGCCTCCGCCACGTCGAGACGAACGAGCAAGACGTTGAGCCGCATGCGTCAGCAACGCCACCCGTGTCCGCGTACTATCTGATGCATCAACGAACATTTGATTGCGAGCAGACCATGGGCGCCCCCACCCCAGCTTCCCCCTCCAGAAACATTCCCCTGTCGTTCTTCGGCATGGCCGTTGGCCCGCTGGCGCTGGCCAACGCCTGGCGCGGCGCCGTAAATGTCTGGGCGCTGCCCACCCTGCCGGCCACCGTGCTGGCGTGGCTGGGCCTGGCAATCTGGATGGCGTTGCTGGTCGCTTATGTCCGCAAGTGGCGCGTGGCCCCCGATGCCGCCCGCGCCGAGATGGCCGACCCCGTGCAGTCGTCGTTCGCGGCGCTGATTCCCACATCCACGCTACTGGCCACGCAACTGATCCATCCGTATGCGCCGCATGTGGCTATTGTGCTGTTCATTGGCGCCACGGTCGGCCAGCTCGTGCTGGGCGCCACGCTGCACGGCCGGCTCTGGCAAGGTGGCATCCGGCCCGAAACCCTGACGCCCGCCGCCTACCTGCCGGCCGTCGCCCCGGGTTTCGTGGGCGCCACCACGGCCATGCTGTTCGGATGGCATAGCGTGGGCATGCTGCTGTTCGGCGCCAGCCTGCTGTCGTGGATTGCCATCGAATCGATGATTTTGAATCGCGCGGCGGTCAACGCCCCGCTGCCCGAGGCACGCCGTGCGCTGCTGGGCATCCAGATCGCGCCGCCGGTGGTGGGCGGCACCGCCTACATGGCGCTGACGCAGGGGCAGCCCGACCTGTTCGCGTATGTGCTGCTGGGATATGGCCTGTACCAGGCGCTGGTGATGCTGCGGTTGCTGCCGTGGATCGGCACGCAACGGTTCTCGCCGAGCTACTGGGCCTTCAGCTTCGGCGTGGCCGCGCTGCCCGGCATGGCCATACGCATGGTCACGCGCGGTGCCGGCGACATGCAAGGCGTGGCATTCGGATTGTTTATCGCAGCAAACGCGATCATCGGCCTGCTGATCTGGAAGACGGTGGTGCTGGCGTTGCGCGGCAACCTGCTGCCCACCACGGCCGCCCCGGCGCCGGCGCAAATTCCGGCACCGTCACCGGCTGCCGAAACGGCCTGACGCCAGAATCCGGCGGCCTGCTTACTGCGGCAGCCGGATCTTCGGCACGATGAACTGGTTGCCCGGTGCGCGCATGACGTCGCACTGGGCATCGCCCTTGCGCGCCTCGCCGGCCTGGTTCACGAACTCGATGCTGCCCACCACGCTGTAGACGTCTTCCGCTACACGGCGCGTGTTGCTGCCGGTCCAGCGGAACTGATCGGGATTCGGCAGCTTGGCCTTCACGGCCTGCATGCAGGCCAGCGGCGCCTCGGGGGCCTCGGGCCGGCCGCCACGCTGGCCCAGTTCGACGTTGACGGAGGCGTCGGCGGCCGACGCAACCAGCGGCGATGCCAACGACATCACCAGGGCGATAGACACCACGAGCTTGCGGCGCATATGTGTTGTCACGGAGAACTCCAAATGAAAACGGCCGGCACGCGCGTTGCATGCCGGCCGGCTGCCATTGTACTGCGGCTGGTCTGCGGGACGATTACACCGACATGTCCCGGCTATCCGGCTTGCGGTCGTCGAACCAGCGGTACAGCGTGGGCACCATGACCAGCGTCAGCAGCGTCGACGTGATCAGCCCGCCGATCACCACCACAGCCAGCGGGCGCTGCACCTCGGAGCCCGGTCCCGACGAGAACAGGAACGGCACCAGGCCCAGCATGGCGATGGTCGCGGTCATCATCACCGGGCGGAAACGCTGCGTGGCGCCGCGCACCACGGCGTTGCGCAGCGACATGCCCTGCTCGCGCAGCGTGCGGATGTACGACACCAGCACCACCCCGTTCAGCACCGCCATGCCCCATAGGGCGATAAAGCCCACCGACGCCGGCACCGACAGGTATTCGCCGGTGACAAACAGCCCGATGATGCCGCCGATCGATGCAAACGGCAGCACCGTGATGATCAGCGTGGCAAAGCGCAGCGAGTTGAACAGGAGGAACAGCAGGAAGAAAATCGCGGCGATGGTGATAGGCACGATTAGCTTCAGGTGGCCCATGGCGCGCTCCATGTTCTGGAACTGGCCGCCCCACTCGTAGTAGTAGCCCTCCGGCAGCTTGACCTTGCTTTCGGTGGCCGACTGCAGCTCGGCCACGAAGCCGCCCAGGTCACGATCCTTCACGTTGATCATCACCACCACACGACGCTTGCCCATTTCGCGGCTGATCTGCGCGGGGCCATCGCTGACCTCGATCTTGGCCACGCTCTGCAGCGGCACCTGCACGCCGTCAGGCGCCTGCACCAGCAACTGGCGGATGGACTGCACGTTGTTGCGGAACTCTTCCGGCAGGCGCACCGCCGCCGCAAAGCGGCGCTCGCCCTCGAAGATGTCCGTGGCGCGCTTGCCGCCGATGGCGATCTCGATGATGTCGTGGATGTCCGACACGTTCAGCCCGTACCGCGCAATCGCCTGGCGGTCGATTTCGATCGACAGGTATTGCTGGCCCGAGATCCGCTCGATCCGGATGTCCTGCGACCCCTTGATGCCGCCGGCCACACGTGCGATCTCGCCCGCCAGCTCGCGCAACTTGTCCAGGTCGTCGCCGAAGATCTTCACGGCGATGTCGGAACGCACGCCGCTGACCATCTCGTCCACGCGGTCAGAGATCGGCTGCGCCATCACGATCTGCACGCCCGGAATGGCCTTGAGCTTGTCGCGGATGGCGTTGGCGATATCGTCCTGCGTCCAGCCGTCGGGCCACTCGTCGCGGTCCTTCAGGCTGGCAATCGGCGTCGATTCGTTCTGGCCCTGCGGGTCAGCCGGGCTTTCGCCACGACCCACGCCCGATACCACCGACTTCACGCCAGGCACTTCCAGCACCAGCTTGTTGGCCTGACGCTCCAGCTTGATCGATTCCTCCAGCGAGATGTTCGGCACGCGGTCCAGCGCGGGCACGATCGATCCTTCCTTCATTTCCGGAATGAACGACGTACCAAGCATCGGCACGATCAGCACCGTGGCCACGAACAGGCCCACCGCCGCCAGCACCGTCTTCTTGCTGTTGAGCAGCGACCAGTGCAGCATGCGCAGGTAGTGGCGCTTCATGAAGGCGATCACGCGCGTGTCGTGCTCGGCGCCGCCCTTGAGCAGGTATGCCGACAGCACCGGCGACAACGTGAGCGACAGAAACAGCGAAATCGCCAGTGCAATCGAGATGGTGATGGCCAGCGGCGCGAACATCTTGCCTTCCATGCCCTGCAGCGTCATCAGCGGCAGGAACACCAGGATGATGATGCCCACCCCGACGATCACCGGCGTGGCCACTTCCTGCACGGCCTTGACCAGCACCTCGGTACGCGTCAGGCCCGATTTCTCGGCATGGCCCAGCCGCTCGAACGCGTTCTCCACCACCACCACGGACCCGTCCACCATCAACCCGATGGCGATGGCCAGCCCGCCCAGCGACATCAGGTTGGCCGACAGCCCCATCCTGTTCATCACCATGAACGTCAGCAGTGGCGTCAGCACCAGCGTGGCCAGCACGATGACCGACGAGCGCACGTCCCCCAGGAACAGGAACAGCACAATCACCACCAGCACCACGCCTTCGAGCAGCACCTTGGTCACGGTCCACAGCGCGGCGTCCACCAGTTCGCTGCGGTCGTAGTACGGCACGATCTGCAGGCCGCCCGGGATCATGCCCTTGTCGTTGATCTCGGCCACGCGTGCCTTGACCCGGCTCACCACCTCCTTGGCGTTGCCGGCACGCATCATCATCACGATGCCGCCCACGGCCTCGGTCTGGCCGTTCTTGACCACCGCGCCCTGGCGCACCTCATGGCCAATCGTGACCTGCGCCACGTCGCGGATGTAGACCGGCGTACCGTTCACTTCCTTGAGCACGATGCTGCCGATGTCGTCCACGCCCTTGGCCAGGCCCACGCCGCGAATCAGGTACTGCTCGGCGTAGTGCGGCAGCACGCCGCCGCCCGAGTTGGCGTTGTTGCGCGCCAGCGCCTGGTACACCTGCTGGATGCTGACCTCGTAGTGGCGCATGCGCTCGGGGTTCACCAGTGCCTGGTACTGCCGCACGAAGCCGCCCTGCGAGTTGATCTCGGCCACGCCCGGAATCGAGCGCAGCAGCGGACGCACCACCCAGTCCTGCGCGATGCGCCGCTCGGCCAGTTCCTCCTGCGTCAGTTCGCGGTCGCCGTCGTCGGTGCGGTCCAGCGTGTACTGGTACACCTCGCCCAGGCCGGTAGACACCGGCCCCAGCACGGGCGTCACGCCCTCGGGCATGCGGCCGGACACTTCGATCAGCCGCTCCATGACGAGCTGCCGCGCAAAGTACACGTCGGTCTTGTCGGTGAACACGAGCGTGATCAGCGACAGGCCGGCCTTGTTCAGCGAGCGCATTTCCTCGAGTCCGGGCAGGCCCGTCATCGACATTTCGATGGGCACGGTGACAAAGCGCTCCACTTCCTCGGGCGAGCGTCCGGTGGCTTCCGTGGCGATCTGCACCTGGACGTTGGTCACGTCCGGGAATGCATCGACCGACAGCTTGCCTGCGGCGCGCAGGCCGAAGAAGAACAGCACCACTGCCACCACGCACACCACCAGCCGCTGCTTGATCGCGGCTTCAACAAGCGATGTAATCATGGCGGCTTACCCCTGTTCCAGGCGCTTGCGCTCGTTGTCGAGGTGGAACGCGCCCTCCACGACCACGCGGTCGCCCGCCTTGATACCGCTTTGCACCACGCGCATGCCGTCGCTCTCGGAACCCAGCTTCACCTTGGTCAGGCGATACTGGCCGGGCGCGGTTTCCACGTAGACCGACTCGTCGTTGCCTTCGCGCACCACGGCGGACCCCGGCACCACCAGCGTGTCGATGGGCTTGCCGGCAATCAGCATGCTGGCAAGCATGGCGGGCTTCAGGCGCCCTTCCTTGTTCTCCAGTTCGGTACGAACCAGCACCGTGCGCGACTGCGGGTTGACGGTACGGCCCACGTAGATCAGCTTGCCCGTGATGCGGCCGTTGTTGTTCATCAGCGACGGCACCTCGATATCCACGTTCTGGCCCTCGCCCACCTGCGCGGCCTGCTGCTCGGGCACCTCGGCCACCACCCATACGCGCGACAGGTCGGCCACCGTGTACAGCGCATCGGCCGGCTGCACCACCTGGCCCTGGGCCACGTTGCGCTCCACCACCGTGCCGCTGATGCTGGAGAACACCGGCGAATACGAATCGATGCTGCCGTTCCTGGCCAGCGTCGAGATGGCTTGTGCCGACATGCCCAGCACGCGAAGCTGGTCGCGATAGGCGCGCATTTCGGCGGCGGCAATCGCGTACTCGCTCTGGCGGCGCTGTAGTTCGGCGCGGCCGATCACGTCGGCGTCGAACAACTGGCGCGCGCGTTCGGCGTTGCGGGCCTGCAGGTCGTTCTGCGCCTCGGCCTTCAGGAACGCCATCTGCGCGGCGCCAAGTTCGCTGCTGTGCAGCCGTGCCAGCACCTGGCCGGCCTTCACTTCCTGGCCCAGGATGGCGTAGAGATCGGTCACGCGGCCGGTGACTGTGGCACCGATGCGCGACACGCGCTGTTCATCGAAATCGATGCGGCCGGACACGCGCAGCATCTCGCTGAACGGGGACGTGTTGATCGGGGCGACCTTGAGGGTCTTCTGCAGGTTTTCTTCAGGCTTGACCACGCCGGGCGGCATCTTGGGCGCCTCGGCAACGGCTTCGGGTTCCTTGGAGCAGCCGGCCAGCGATATCGCCATCACGACTGCGGCAGCAATGGAAAGCAGGGAATGAGAGGGACGCATGTTCAGTTCGGATTCGGATAGACGGGCCGGGAGGGCATGGGGCCGACGGGGGCGCCAGGCGTGGCCGACGTGAGCTTTTCAATCTGGATGGCGGCGACCTGCATCTCGTACTGTGCGTTGATCAGTTCGGCGCGCGCATTGCGCAGCACGCGCTGCGCGTCCAGGTAGTCGAGAATGCCGCGCTCGCCAAAGCGGTAGGCGGCTTCCGCCACGCCGAGCGCCGATTCGGCCTCGCGCACGATGCCCGATTCGAGCGCCGTGACCTGGGCCTGCGTGATCTCGTACTGCTGGTATGCGGTATCCAGTTCCTGCGCGAGTTCGAACTCGCGCGCCTCCAGCGCCGTGCGCGCCTGCGTGGCCTGCGCGGTGGCTTCGCCCACCGGGCCGCGGCGGCGGTCCCACAGCGGGATCGTCATCACCAGGCCGATCTGCGAGACGTTGTTGTCCGGCTGGCGGTCGGTGCTGGCACGCAGCGAGACCTCGGGCCAACGCAACGACTTCTGGTAGTCCACACCCAGGCGGGCGCGCTCCAGCTCACTGCGCCGCTGGCTCAGTTCGGCGTTGTTGGCCTGCATGGTGTCGCGCAGCAGGGCCAGGTTCGGCACGTCAGGCGTATTGGCCAGGCTGCCCGCCAGCGCGAAGCGCGGCGGCATGGCGCCGCCCACCTGCTGACGCAGCGCGGCCTTGGACTGCTCCACGCGCAGCTCGGCGGTCTGCAGCGTCTTCTGCGCGGCCAGCAGTTCGGTGTCGGCCTTGATCAACTCGTAGCGCGGCGCCTCGCCCACATCCACGCGCACCTTGGCGCGCTCCTGGATCTGGCGCATCAGGTTCAGGTCCTCGCGCGCGGCGGCCAGTTCGGTTTCACGGCGCAGCACCTGGAAATAGGACGTCTTCACCCGCGCGGCCAGTTCGGCACGGAAGGTCTGGCGCTGGGCCTCGGACGCTTCCAGGCCACGGCCGGCCATCTGCTCGCGCAGGTTGCGCTGGTTCGGATAGTCGAACTTCTGCACCACGGCGTACGACGGCGCGTTGCCGCTGGGCACGCCGGCTTCCTTGCCATGCAGGCGTCCATACATCACTTCGACCTGCGGGTTCGGATACGCACGCGCGGTGTTGATGGCGGCGCTGGCGGCGTCCACATTGGCTTGCGCGGCATCCACCCCTTTGTTGGTGGACTGGGCAAGCTCCAGCAACTGGGGCAGTTCGAAGGTTTCGGCGGCGGACGTGGTGGCGCGCGGCATGGGCTTGGCGGCCAGCATCGTGGCGGGCGTCGTGGACGGCATCTTGCCGGCCTTGTTCGGCGTCCCGGCCTCGGCCTGCTTCGCGACGGCGCTGGCCGGCACGGGCTGGGCGGCCCAGGCCGGTGCCGCCACGAACGACAGCGACGCGACCCAGGTCAACGTTTTCTTGGTCTTCATGTCGGAATGGTCAAAACGGTACGGCTGCCCGGCAACCCACGACACCCGCGCCGCCACCCGGCGACGTTTCAGGTCAACGGATGGCGGGCGGCAAACGCAACTGGCCGCGACACATGGCGGTCGCGGTCACATCGGGGGCGCAAAGGCAAGGAAAGCGCTCCGCCAGACGCTAGAAGGTCGTGGCGGACGCCTGGAGATCAGGCGAGGCGATTAGGCGGCCGGAACAGGCCTTCGGATTCGAAACTGCTGCGCGCGATGGGCGCGACAAACCGGTCGCTGACGGACTCGGCGAGTTTGAAGTCGGGCAGCACGAATAGCGCGCTGGTTTCGTCGACCGCGTCATACAGATCGAGCGGGTCGAGCAGGTCGGCTGACCAGATATTGCAGTAGCCCGGAGGCGGGCCGTCGTCGACGATTTCGTCGTCTGCGCCGAAATCGGGGTCTCCGGGCAGCACGAGCTGCGCCAGATCGTCACCGGTGGCCAGCTTCGCGTAGTCGGGCGCTTCCGCTACGGCCGAGGCTGGCACGGCAGTCTCCACCTTCGGCGCGGCCGCGCGCACGTTCGCCGCTGCCGAAAAGGACAGCGCGGACAGGCTCAGGGCAGTCAGCAGGAAGAGAACGAAACGTAACAAGATGGGGGCGCGATAACGGACGACGCAGACAATTGCAGACAATGCCGGGTGGCGCTTGCTGCGGTACAGCATTGTAACCGAACGCAACAATTGACTAGGAAAACTACTATGAGTTCCGTCGCGTGCCGCAAATGCCGCGCCGGGGAAGTGCAGGCTGGCGCCCACGCCTCCCCGTCTGCCTCTCGTTCGATCCCCCGTTCGGGGGACGATCAGGCTGCCTTGGCGTCCATAACGGGATAGTCGATCAGTCCCTGCGCCCCACCGCCGAACAGCGTGTTCCGATCATGCGGGGTCAGCGTGGCGCCGGCCTGCAGCCGTGCCGGCAGGTCCGGGTTGGCCACGAACGGGCGGCCAAACGCGATCAGGTCGGCCCAGCCCTCGCTCAGCGCCACATTGGCACGCTCGGCCGAGTACTTGCCGGCATAGATCAGCGTGCCCGGATACACGGCACGCAGGCGCTGCTTGAATGCCATCGGCATGTGCGGCGCATCTTCCCAGTCGGCTTCGGCAATGTGCAGGTAGCCCACGCCGATGCGGCCCAGCCGCTCGGCCGCCGCCGTGTAGGTGGTTTCCGGGTCGGCATCGACGCAGCCGTTCAGCGTGGTCAGCGGCGCCAGGCGGATGCCCACGCGCTGCCCGCTGCCCGTGCCTTCCACCAGCGCCTGGGCCACTTCCTCCAGGAAGCGCAGCCGGTTGTCGAGCGAGCCGCCGTACTGGTCGGTCCGGTCGTTGGCCTCGGAGTCGATGAACTGGTTGACCAGGTAGCCATTGGCCGCGTGCAGCTCCACGCCGTCGAAACCGGCCGCCATGGCGTTGCGTGCAGCCTGGCGGTACTCGTCGACGATGGCGTGGATTTCCGGCACGGTCAGCACGCGTGGCTGCGACGCTTGCACAAAGCCCGGCGTGCCATCGTGGTCGGCCACGAACACGTTGACGCCCTTGGCCTGGATTGCCGACGACGACACCGGCGCCTGTCCGCCCAGCAGGCTGGTATGGCTGAGGCGCCCCACGTGCCAGAGCTGCGCGAAGATGCGGCCGCCGGCTGCGTGCACGGCATCGGTCACCTTGCGCCAGCCGGCCACCTGCTCGGCCGTGTGGATGCCGGGCGTCCAGGCGTAGCCCTTGCCTAGCGGCGAGATCCAAGTGCCTTCAGCCACGATCAGGCCGGCGCCGGCACGTTGCGCGTAGTACTGCGCCATCAGGTCGTTGGCCACGTCGCCGGGCTGGCTGGCGCGCGAGCGCGTCATCGGCGGCATGACGATACGGTTCGGCAGAGCCAGGGCGCCCAGCGTGTAGGGCTGGAACAGCGGCGCCTGCGAATCGGTGGAATTGGTAGCGGTGGCGGGGGTGGTCGGGGCAATGCTCATCGGGGACTCCTGTGTGCGTTCCATCGGCATTCGTTGATCGATGGACACAGTGTGCCGCCTTGTCGTTTGCAGATTAAGCCGTGAATCGACGAAATACTCTTGATATGCAATCAACAATGAAACGCGCCCGGGCAGGCCGGGCGCGTTTCATCAGGTTATTGCAGCAACCCGGTCAAGGCGCCGCCACCCCCTGCGTCTTGGCCGTGTACGGCGTGTAGAAGCTGGACCCGGCCCACGGCGCGGTGGCCACGTTGTACAGCGCGGCGCCCTGCGTGTAGTTGGCGCCGTCGCGCCAGTCGCCCGATCCCTTGTACCTGGCCACGGCCGGGTACGGATAGACGGGCCGCGACGCCGTGACCGCGCTGGTGGTGACATCGGTCTGGTAGGTCATCACGTCGCTGGGCGCGCTGCCCTGCTCCACCCAAGCGGTCATCCGCGATACCAGGTCGATATTGGGATTGCCTTCACCGCCGCCGCAGTGGCTGACGCCCGGCACGAGGTAGAGCCGCGAGAACGCATCGACGGCGGTGGACCCCATGGTGTTCTGCATCGCCTCGTAATAGGCAATCGTGAACAGCGGCGAGATGTGCTGGTCGGCCCAGCCATGCCACAGGATCAGCTTGCCGCCCGCCTTCTGGAACGCCGACAGGTCGGGGTTGGTGGCGTCGTTCAGCGAGTGGTTGGCCAGCAGGTAGTCGGTGAAGAAGTTGGCGTCGTGATAGCCAAACGTATTGATGTTCGGCATGGTCGGCGTGCCCGTGAAGATCAGGTTGTACGCGCCGGTCACGATCATGTTGCTGAACAGGCCGGTCACGGGCACGGCCGCGTCCGTCGAATTCGAGCTGGGCACTTCCACGCCGATCCAGCTGGCTTCGGACCCGAACTGCGGCGAGCCGGCCAGCATGCGCTTGCCGTTGGTGGTGTCGGTGGGGCCGCTGTAGATCTTGCTGGCCGTGGTGACCTCGGCCGCCGTCAGGCACTGGCTCGTGTCGGTGGCGCCCGCCGCACACTGGATCGACACCGGATTGAAATGGCACACGCGCGGGTCGGCCAGCAGCCCGTCGGGTGCGCCGCTGGTGCCGCCGCAAGCGGCGACCACGGCCTGGTGCAGCACCTTGGCTTTGTCGGCATACAGCACGACGTTGCCGGTGTTATCGCCCGTGGTGCTGTTCGATACCACGTTCCAGCCGTGGTACAGCGAGTTCTGCGTCTGGAAGTGGGCAGCCGGCGCGCCGGCGATGATGCCGTTGTAGTCGTTCGGATACCGCTGCGCGGCCATCAACGCCTCGCGTCCGCCATCGGAACAGCCAACGAAGTACGCGTATTTCTGCGGCTGACCGTAGTACGTCTGGATCAGCTTCTTGGCCGCGAGCGTGGTGATGTGCTGGCCGCGATAGGCGAAATCGGCCTGCTTTTGCGGATCACTGGACCACGTGGCATCGGCGCCGGTATGGCCCATGTCGGTGGCCGCCGTGGCAAAGCCGCCCTGCTGCACGAGCGGGCAGTTGTAGCTGAAGCTGAACGAGCTGGGCTTGCTGGGGTCGCTGAGGTTGCCGCACAGGCCGCCGCAGCCGAGTTCCGCAAAGCGCTGCGTCCAGGTGCTGACCGGCAGCGCCACCTGGAACGTGTTGGACGGCGCCAGCGTGCCCTTGATGGTGCAGAACTGCACCGATGCACCATTGACGGTGGCCGTGGTCACCGTGGCCGAAGCAATCGCGCTGCCCGTGCCGCCAATGTCGGTCAGGTCGACCGATGCCAGCTTCGCGCAGTCCACCACCGGCGTCACCACCTGCAACGTCGTAGTGGGCGCCGCCGGGGTCGTGCCTGTGGAAGTGGAACCGGTACTACTGGTGGAACTGGTACTGGACCCGTCGCCGCCACAGCCGGCCAGGCCAGCGGTTACCACGCACAAGGTGAGCCACGCCAGCACTGACGTGGCCGTGGTACGGGCGTGCGCGAGCCGCCCGGCACGAAGCCGATTTCTCATGTTGTCTCCTGGAACGATCGCCGCCACGGTGGGCGATGAAAGAGTGTCGGCGTCGTGCTTTATCGCTGCGCCGCTTGCCGACGAGACGAAGGATGCGCGGAACCGCCTCGCGCGCGGTTGCAATGTGACGCACCCTCCGTTGCCGATCGCTTATTGGAGACGACGGCTCAATGCTGCTCTATTTGAATCAGTCCCACACCGGCGCCAGCGCCGCGGGGCTGACTTCGCGCCCGTTGCGTTCCAGCGCGGCAATCGCGGCCATGTCATCGGCATCGAGCTTCAGGTCGCGCGCCAGCAGGTTGCTGGCCAGGTTCTCGCGCCGCGTGGACGACGGAATCACCGCGTAGCCCAACTGCAGCGCCCAGGCCAGCGCCACCTGGGCCACGGTGGCCTGGTGCTTGTCGGCGATGCGCGCCAGCACGGGGTCCTTCAGCACCTTGCCGTAGGCCAGCGTCATGTACGACGTCACCGCGATGCCCTGTTCCTTCAGGAATGCCGTGAGCTTGCGGCTCTGCAGATACGGGCTCAGCTCGATCTGGTTGGTGGCGATCTCGCCCTGGCCCACCACATCGATGGCCTGCTGCGTCAGCGCGATATTGAAGTTCGACACGCCGATCTGGCGCGTCAGGCCGCGCGACTTGGCCTCGGCCAGCGCGCCCATGAACTCGGGCAGCGATACACCGTTGTCCGGGGCGGGCCAGTGGATCAGCGTCAGGTCGACGTAGTCGGTGCGCAGGTTGGCCAGGCTTTCGCGCAGGCTCGGCACGAGCTTGTCGGCGGCGTAGTTGGCGGTCCAGATCTTGGTGGTCACGAACAGCTCGTCGCGCTTCACGCCGCTGGCTTCCAGCGCCACGCCCACGTCGGCTTCGTTGTTATAGATCTGCGCGGTGTCGACGGCGCGGTAGCCCACGTCCAGTGCGTGACGCACCGAATCCACGGCGGCCTGGCCGGTCAGGCGAAACGTGCCAACGCCAAACGAAGGGATGCTCATCGGGTCAACTCCTGTGAGATGGCTTGGGAATCAAGGAAAACCGCAGTGTGCCCCAGCCACCTTTGCGGATTAAGTCGCATATTGGCGAATGACTGTTGATACGAAATCAACAATGGCCGGCGCCCCGCGCCCTGGCGGCGCGCTATCGCTTCCACTAAGCCCGCCTTAAAGAAATGCAAATTGCCTGGCCGGCGGGGGTGCCGCAAAGTCTCGCCAACAAGACCTGACAGATAACAGGAGGAGACGACGATGCTGCGAATCATGCTTGCCGGCGCGCTACTGGCGCTGGCCAACGGAGCGGCCCAGGCCGACACCTATCCCTCGCGCCCGGTGCGGCTGCTGGTGGGCTACGCGCCGGGCGGCCCGGTGGACACCGCCGCGCGCATCTACGCGGACTACATGGGCCGCGTGCTCAAGCAGCCGGTGATCGTCGACAACCGTGCCGGCGCCAGCGGCGCCATCGCGGCCGGCATGACCACCAGCGCCAAGCCCGACGGCTATACGCTCTACTTCGTGGCCAGCCCCACGATGACCATGACGCCGCTGATCCAGAAATCGGTCAGTTTCAAGCCGGCGCAGGACTTCAGCTACGTGGGTCTGATCACCGACTACACGAACGTGCTGCTGATCAACAAAGACTTTCCGGCCAAGAACGTCGACGAGCTGGTGTCGTATGCCCGCAAGCATCCCGGCGACGTGAGCTTCGGGTCGGCCGGCATCGGCGCGTCGAATCACCTGTCGGCCGAACTGCTGGCCCAGATGACCGGCGTGAAGATGCTGCACGTGCCCTACAAGGGTAACGCGCCGGCCATGGCCGACGTCATCAGCGGCAAGGTCACCTTCATGTTCGACATCACCGGCACCGCCATCGGCCATATCCAGGGCGGCAAGGTACGCGCGCTGGCCGTCACGTCGAAGACGCGCAACGCCGCGCTGCCCACCGTGCCCACGCTGGTGGAATCGGGCCTCAAGCAATATGACCTTACCGGCTGGTACGGCCTGGTCGGCCCGCAGGGTCTGCCCGCCGACGTCACCGACCGGCTCGTGAAGGCGCAGCAGACCGTGGGACAAGACCCCGCGTTCCGCGCACGCATGACCGACGGCGGCTACGACCTGAACATCACCGGCCCCGCCCCGCTGCAAAATCGCATCAAGAAGGAACTGGCGCTGTGGGGCAACGTCGTCAAGGCGGCCAATATCGAGGTGGAGTAAGACACCCGGGGGGTCGCCCCCTGTTCCGGTCCGGCGAAGTGCGGGTTTCCCGATGACGAATTGCGCGGCGCCCCGCGCTGCCCCTACACTCGACGTGCCGGACAGCCTCCGGCCTCACCTGTTCCACTTCCATCTGCAAAGGATTTGAGCGAGATGCCGCAGGACCAAGCCAGCGCGAATCGCATCAGCGACATCCCCCGCTACTGGGCGCAGCACGCGCCTGACAACGTGGCCGTGTACGAAGGCGAGCGCACAGTTACCTTCGCGCAGCTATGGGACGGCGTGGGGCTGACGCGGCACTACCTGGAGACACAGGGCGTAGGCACCGGCGACCGCGTGATGATCACCGGCGAGAACTGCCTGGCCCTGATCACGCTGGTCTTCGCGTTGTCCGAACTCGGCGCCTGGCCTGTGGTGACCAATGCCCGGCTGACGACCCGAGAAATCGAGGAAATCCGCGCGCACTGCACGCCACGGCTGATGCTGTTCACGCATGCCGCGTCACCCGACGCGCTGCGTCATGGCCTGCGTTACCGTGCCCGCGAAATCGCCCCACCCGGACTGGGCCCGCTGATGGCGGCCGACGCCAGCGCCGACAGCCAGCGCGAAGCGCCGGAACTGGCGCGCGACGTGGCCGCGCTGATCTATACATCCGGTACGACCGGCCAGCCCAAGGGGGTGATGGTCACGCACCGCGGCCTGCTGCACTATGCGCGCGTGACGGCCGAGACGCGCCGGATCAACCCGGCCGACTGCGCCTATGCGGTCATGCCGATGTCGCACATCTTCGGCCTGGCCACGCTGCTGCTGGCCACGTTCCAGGGCGGCGGCAGCCTGTACCTGGTAGCACGCTTCAATGTGGCCGATGCCTGCGCCGCGCTGCAACGCGAAGCGATCTCGATCCTGCAGGGCGTGCCGGCCATGTTCAGCCGCATCCTGGCGCATCTGCAAAAGCAGGGCCTGGCCACGCTGCATCCGCAACGCCTGCGCTACCTGTACACCGGCGGCGGTCCACTGGAACCCACGCTCAAGCGCAACGTCGAGTCGGTGTTCGGCCAGCCGCTGCATCACGGCTACGGCATGACCGAATACGCGGGATCGCTGTTCATTACACGCATGGATCGCCCGCGCAGCGACTGCTCCGCAGGCGAGATCGTCGAAGGTGCCGAGCTGCGCGTGGTGGGCCCCGATGGCAAGACCGTGCCGCAAGGCGAGCCGGGCGAACTCTGGGTCAAAGGGCCTGGCGTGATGCGCGGCTACTATCGCGCGCCGGCTCAGACCGAGGAAGCGCTACGGCCGGAAGGCTGGCTCAACACCGGCGACATCGGCCGGCTCGGCCCCGACGGCGCGCTGTACATCGTCGGCCGCACGCGCGACCTGATCATCCGTTCTGGCTTCAGCGTGTATCCGATCGAGGTGGAATCGGTCATCAATACACACCCGTCGGTGAGGCTGTCGGCAGTGGTGGGTAACCCCACGGCCGATGGCAACGAGGAAATCATCGCGTTTGTTGAACTGCGCGAGGGAGAGACCTTCGACGCCGAGGAATTGCATGCCTTCCTGGCCGAGCGGTTGTCACCGTACAAGCGGCCGGCAAGGATTGTGCGGGTGGCGGCGGTGCCGACTACGGCCAGCGGGAAGCTGCACAAGCATATGTTGCGCGGGATGATGGCGGAGTTGGAGTTGGTTTGATGGCGTAATTCGCCTCTATGTTTCGGGCCTGTCAGCGTTTTTGTGTTCAGGGCAGTTAAAGGCTCACCGTCAACTTAGCCGGTGAGCCAGCATTATCTCAGCGATGCGGGGTGGGTGAAGCGTTCCTCATAGAGAATAGCAAACTGGTTC
>NZ_BPUO01000025.1 GCF_022179805.1 Cupriavidus pauculus
GCCGAGGATGGCTGCTTCGCGGTCTGGTTCAGCCGCTTCGAGATCGGAGAAATCGATCTACGCGCACCCTGATGCGCGTAGATCACGTGTTACCTATGTATCCGAACACCCGTTACCCATGTCCCCGATACGTACACTGAGGAGTGGGGAGGGGGCCGGATGTGGCGGATGCGCGCTACGGAGTTTCCCTATGGGCAAGCTGGCGGCGAGACGCGTCAGTCGTCGTTGCGGACGGTTTGCACGAGGTTGTCGCGCAACGCCACGATTTCCTTCTGCAGCTTGGCAAAACCCTGCGAGGTCAGGCCGCAGGCGTCCTTCAGGTCGACGCTGGACGCACGCTCGCGCTGGCGGCGGCCGGCCTTGGTCAGCGTCACGCGCACCTGGCGTTCGTTCTCCGGATCGCGCTTGCGCTCGACAAAGCCCATGGCCTCCAGCTTCTTGAGGATGGGTGTCAGGGTGTTGGATTCGAGGAACAGCTTCTCGCCCAGGCCGCTGACCGTCTGCCCGTCTTCCTCGCCCATGGCCACCAGGGTCACGTACTGGGTGTAGGTGAGGCCCAGTTCGTCCAGGATGGGGCGATAGAGCTTGCCGAAGGCCAGATTGGCCGAATACACCGCAAAGCACAGATAGTCAGCCAGCTTCACTTCGGTGGGGTCGGGGTCTTTCTGTGTGGTCAATGTCATGACGTCGTCCCTTTTCTTGCCAGATCGCTTGCCGCGGCGCGGCGCACAAAACACATCGTATGCGATTTCATCGCAGCCGACAAATATTCCTTGACTTGCCCCGGTCCGTAAACCATCATGCATCGCATGCGAACGAATCGCATGCGATGCATACAGAAAGCACGCTCCATACATTGGCTACCAAAGGAAACCCAATCATGACCAAGATCGAGAAAGTACTGTTCACCGGCAAGACCCACACCACGGAAAGCGGCAAGGCTCACAGCCTGAACCTCAAGCTGACCACGCCGGGTAACCGTACCGCACCCGAGTACGCCTTCGAGGCCGTGCAATCGCATCCCACCGCCGAGCAACTGTTCGCGGGCGCATGGTCGGCGTGCTACATCGCCGCCATCGGCCTGGCCGGCAAGGAACTGAAGGTGGATGTGCCGGCCAGCCTGGCCGTGGACATCGAAGTGGACCTGGGCATGACCGGCGACGCCTACTTCCTGCAGGGCCGCATCCACGTGACGATGCCCGGCGTGGACCAGCAGGCCGCCGAGGCCGTGGCACACCTGGCCGATCAGATCTGCCCGTACTCGAAGGCTACGCGAGGCAACATCGACGTTGCACTGACCGTCGCGACGGCCTGAGTATTCCGGCTGGATTCACGGCCGGGTTCTCCCGGCCTGATCGCGCAGCACTGAACGCCCCCTGGCCTGCCGGCCAGGGGGCGTTTTTGCTTACCAGCCGTGCAGGCGGCTCCATTCGGCGGCGTCGCCATCCTCGGTCACCGCCTGGTATGCGGGGAACTGCGCACCGGTGGCGCACGCGTGGTTGGGCAGGATGCGCAACTGGGTGCCAATCGGAAAGTGTTTGGCGATGTCGGTATCCGGGGCGCCGTCGTGCGACAGGATGCCGTGTTCCTGGTTGGCGCCACTGAGGATGTAGCCGGGGATTGCCGTGCCATCGAGTGCGCACACCTGGCCATAGCCGAAGTCGTGCTTCTGCTTCTGCGTGCCACGGTCGCGGCTCATGGCCATCCAGCCGGCGTCGACGATGGCCCAGCCCTTGTCGGGCTGGTGCCCGATCACGGTGGTCAGCACGCTCAGCGCGATGTCGTCGGTGGCACAGACGCCCACGTTGTGCATCACGAGATCGAAGAACACATAGACGCCGGCGCGCACTTCGGTCACGCCGGCCAGGTTGCTGGCGGACAACGCCGTGGGTGTCGAGCCCACGCTGACCACCGGGCACGGCAAGCCGGCCGCGCGCAGGCGCTCGGCGGAATGCACGCAGCCCGCGCGTTCCTGCTCGGCCATCGCGGCCAGGGCCTCGGGGGTGTCCAGGTCATAGCTGGAACCCGCGTGCGTCATCACGCCGCCAAGTCGTGCGCCGCCTTCATGCAATACGGTCGCCACTTCCAGCAGCGCGGGTTCGTCCGGGCGGATGCCGGAGCGATGGCCGTCGGTATCGATCTCGATCCAGACCTCGAATGCCTCGGCGTTCGCCTTGCCGAAGTCGACGATGGCCCGCGCGGACTCCACGCTGTCGGTCACGATCTTGAGGTCGCAGCCCCGGCGTCGCAGCGCCAGTGCCTGAGGCAGCTTGTTAGCCACCATGCCCACGCCGTAGAGGATGTCCGTGACGCCGTCGTCGAAGAAGTACGCGGCCTCCCTCAGCGTGGATACGGTGATGCCACTGGCACCCGCCGCGATCTGCGCGCGCACCACCGGGGCGCATTTGCTGGTCTTGGCATGCGGACGAAAGCGCACGCCCAGCGCGTCCATGCGCGCCTGCATGCGGTGGATGTTGCGCTGCATGCGCGCGGTATCGATGACGGCGGCGGGGGTGTCGATGTGCGGCCAGGCGGGGGCGAGATTATCCATGAGGTGTTCCGGGAGCGACAGGCGGGATTCGGAGATCTGAAGTCCACACTGTAGGAATGATAGGGCGGCTTGTGGTTAAATTTCCGGACATCAATCGTTAAGCTGAAGTGAATGATCCAGATCGAGGACCTGCGGCTGGTCGAGGCGCTGGCGCAGTCGCCATCGCTCAGCGCGGCGGCACGCGCGCTCAATGTGACGCCGCCGGCGTTGTCCGCGCGGCTGCGCAAGCTCGAATCGACGCTGGGACTGGCGCTGGCCACCCGCACCGCCCGGCGCCTGAGCCTGACGCCCGAAGGTGAACGCTTTGCGCGCGAGGCCGCGGCGCTGCTGGCCCAGCTCAATGCACTGCCCGAGTCGTTCCGGCGCGATGACAGCCAGCTCACGGGCACGCTGC
Source organism: Cupriavidus pauculus (assembly GCF_022179805.1). Taxonomy (GTDB): domain Bacteria; phylum Pseudomonadota; class Gammaproteobacteria; order Burkholderiales; family Burkholderiaceae; genus Cupriavidus; species Cupriavidus pauculus_E. The sequence continues at coordinate 2,946 of NZ_BPUO01000025.1, forward strand.
GCATCGCCGCGCCGTTCGGCTACGGCCGCCTGCACATCGCGCCGCTGCTGGCGCGCTTTGCGCAGGCTCACCCGGGTCTGCACCTGCAACTGGACCTGCGCGAGACCCCGTGGCCAGACCGGCACGATTCCGACGCCGTGATCCATATCGGCACCGTGCGCGATTCGTCATGGATCGCCCGCACGCTCGCGCCCAATGCGCGCTGGCTGTGTGCCAGCCCCGCGTACCTGCGCTGGCACGGCACGCCGGCCGAGCCGCGCGACCTGCTGGCGCACGCGTGCATCTGCATCCGCGAGAACGACGAGGACGTGACGCTGTGGCGCTTTCGGCCGCCCGAAAATGCCGGGCGGCGCGCCTCGGCACGCGAGACCGTGCGCGTGGTGCCCGCCTACACGACCAACGACGGCAGCATTGCGCGCCAGTGGGCCGAGCAGGGCCTGGGGCTGGTGCTGCGTTCGGAATGGGATACGGCGGAGGCCGTCGCCAGCGGCCGGCTGGTGCGGGTGCTGGCCGACTGGGAATGCGACAGCGCGCCGGTGACGCTGCTGGTGCCTACACGGCGCGGCCGTACGGCGCGCGTGCAGGCGTTGATGCAGTTTTTGGAGGCGTCGATCTGAATCAGGCCGACGGGTTCAAGCAGAAGTCAGGACGCGCCGGGGCGCGCCCATCCAGTGAATGACGCCGGCCAGCACGCTGAGGGCGATGCCGAAGACGACGATGCCGCTCCAGCCAAACCGCGTCATCAGCCAGCCGCTGATCATCACGCCGATGGCGCCGCCAAGAAAGGTGGCCGTCATGTACAGGCTGTTGATGCGGCCTTGCGCCTTGGGGTCCACCGCGAACGCACGGGTCTGGTTCGACACCAGTCCGGCCTGCACGCCGATGTCCAGCACGATCACGCCAATCACGAGAAGCGTCAGCGAGGTTGGTGCGCCCGCCAGCAGCAGGTACGACACCGTCACGAAACCGATGCTCGCGGCGATGACGGCGCGCGGGCCCATGCGGTCCGTGGCGCGGCCGCCGAGCGAAGCCGCCAGCGCGCCCGCTGCGCCGATGATGCCGAATCCACCGGCCCAGGCGCTGCCCAGATGCAGTGGGCCATCGGCGAGCAGCGCGGCCAGGTTGACCCAGAAGGCGTTGAAACAGGCCCACAGCAGCGCCTGAATGATCATCGACTGGCGAATCGGTGCGTTGTCACGGGCCAGCGGCCAGAGCGAGGCGAGCAATTGCTTGTACGAAAGGTTGGTGCTGGGCCGGCCGCGCGGCAGCAGCATTGCGGCGGCAATCCACACCGGGATCATGAAAGCGGCCGCCAGGCCGTACACCGCGCGCCAGCCGTAGGCGGCCCCGACCAGACCGCTGATGGTGCGGCCCAGCAAAATGCCCACCATGATGCCGCTGACCACGGTCCCCACCGATCGCCCGCGCTCGCTCGGCAACGACATGACCGCTGCAAAAGGCACCAGTTGCTGGGGCACGCAGCTCACCACGCCTAGGGCGAACGACGCCAGGATCAGCGGCCAGATGCTTGGTGCGAGCGCCGCGCCCAGCGCGAAGCAGAACGCGAGCGCGATCTGGATGAGCACCAGCTTGCGGCGGTCGAAACGGTCGCCAAGCGGCAGCAGCAATGCCAGTCCGGTGGAGAATCCGAGCAGCGCCGCGCCGGCCACCAGATCCACCGTTGTCAGGTTGACCTGCATGCCCGATGCGATCAGCGGCAGGATCGGCTGGGTGGAATAGATGTTGGTGATGACGGCACCGGCAATGATCGCCATCATGACGATCTTGGCGCGGGACGCCACGGGTGGCGCATTCGCGGCGGCTGGGTTGTCGGGCAGGGCGCTCATGGAACTCTCCAGGGATGTTTCGGCAAGGACCGACTGCTGGTCCGTATCTGGTCTGGAGACTACGCGCTTGCGCCTGCCGGGAGAATGCCGTCAAACCGGGAATCTCCCTTTCATGTTTCGAGAGGATAAAAGCGCTCCACGCCGGGCGCGCTTCGCCGCTTCCTCTCGAATCCCGGAAGAATGATTCTCGGATTCGGCCTCTAATCTCTCACTGCGAAAACACCTACCATCGCTGTCAACGGGCGAATCGCCCCGGCAGACGGGCGCCTAGACAGCGCAAAGGCAGATGAAAGTAGCTCTTGTTGTGTTCGATGGTGTGCAATCGCTGGACGTGGCCGGCCCGATGGATGTGTTCGCGGAAGCCAATGCGCTGCTGCCACACCACGAGCGGTACGAAGTCACCCTGGTCGGCGTCAGGCCGCATGGCGTGACGTGTTCGAATGGCATGCAGCTTGGCGTGGATGTCGACTTCCGCAACTACCGCGACCAATGCGATCTGCTGCTGATCGCTGGCGGCCCGCGTGCCTCTGGCATGGAACCCGATCCGGATTTTCTGGCCTGGCTGCACGACACCGCGCTGACCGCGCAGCGGTTCGGGGCAGTTTGCAATGGCGTGTTCCTGCTGGCGCATGCCGGGCTGCTCGATGGCCGCGAAGTCACCGCCCATTGGTCCGATACGAAGCGGCTGCAGGAGCAATTCCCGCGTGCCTTCGTGCGGCCGGACAAGATCTTCGTGCGCGACGGCAACCTGTTCACCAGTGGTGGCGTGACGGCCGGTATCGATCTCTGCCTGTCGCTGGTGGCCGAGGATTTCGGGCATGACATCGCGGTCAAGGTCGCCAAGCGACTGATCGTGTATATCCGGCGCGATGGCGGGCAGTCGCAGTACAGCCCCTACCTGGCCGTGGGGCCGGAAGAAGACTCCATCGTCAACCGGTCGCTGCGCTACATCAACGACCATATCGCCGAGGCGTTCTCCATCGAGGAACTGGCCGATGCGGTGGGCGTCAGCCGTCGCACGTTCAGCCGCACGTTTGCCAAGCGTGCCAAGGTGTCGCCGTCGGTCTTCGTCGAGCAGGTGCGGGTGGACTTTGCGCGCAAGCTGCTGGAAGAGACCGACGTGCCGCTCAAGACCATCGCGTTCCGCAGCGGATTTCATAGCTCGACGCATATGCGCATGATCTTCTCGCGACGCCTCGATATCACGCCGAAGGAATACCGTCTGCGCTTCCAGGAAACCGAGGGCGGGTCGCAAGCGGTAACGGTTCCGGAAGCCCACGCCGGCGCACAGCTGTTCGTGTTCCCGACCCCAGCGCGGCGGGAGGCGCCGCAGTATCACGCTGCCGCTGTTGCGGCGCACTAGCGGCATCGTCAACATTGGTATTCAGCCCGCCGCCGCCAGGCGAAACGCCCGATAGGCGTCGACCAGGTCGGCGAGGCTGAAGCTGCGATTGCGCCCGCTCGGGTTGGGCAGCAACCAGACCTTCGATGCGCCCAGCCGTTGCGGCTGCAGTCCCCAACCAAGATCCTTCCGGTCGCTCATGGCTGCGTACGCATCCTTTCCCAGGAAAGCGATGTACTTGGGCCGAAAGCGATCGATCCGTTCCAGCAATCCCGCCGATGCATCCACATACTCTTGCCGCGAAAGCTCGCCCGCGCTGGCGGTTGGCCGGCACACCACCGTTGCCAGCCCAAATCCGTCATCGAGCAGCCGCGCGCATTCGGCTGGCTTCAGTTCTTGCGTGGTAAAGCCAGCCAGATGGATCGCCCGCCAGAACCGGTTGCCGCGCCCTTCGAAATGGTGCCCGGACGCGGCGGCCCGCAAGCCGGGATTCAAGCCGCAGAACACACCCGACAAGCCAGGCACGATCAGGTCCTGCAACGTGCCAGTGGCCGCGAGTGCCGTGTCGGGTGTTGAGGTGGGGTTGGGGGCCGTCATTGTCGTATCCGCAGTACCGGTTCGTCATGGGGCGCTAAGCCGTCCCCATGACTATAGAGACAGCCGCACCCCGGTGACATCGCCGGACGTTGCGGATTCAGGCCAAGTTGTAGCGCTTGTCCGCCACGACGCCGTCACCATGTTGACGGCTACCTAGAATGGCCTTCATCGGCGCCACGCTTCAACGCGAATCCGTGCGCCAACCGTGCATTCCTCAGGAGGTGCCCAAATGGCTGCAGTTCCCAATGACGGGGTGAACCCGCGCAATGACGATGATCCCCAGGAAACCGCCGAGTGGATCGATGCGCTCGATGGTGTCGTGTCCCATGTCGGCATGGATCGCGCCCACTTCCTGATCGAGCGCCAGATCGAGTTCGTGCGCGTGAACGGCGAGTCCACCCCATTTGCAACGGACACGCCGTACGTCAATACGATTCCGCCTACCCGGCAACCGGCCATTCCTGGCGACCAGGCCATGGAGCACACCATCCGTTCGTACATGCGCTGGAACGCGATTGCGATGGTGCTGCGTGCTGGCCGCGAAACGAATGTGGGCGGCCATATCGCGTCGTTCGCATCCGCCGCAACGCTCTATGACGTGGGCTTCAACCACTTCTGGCACGGCGCGTCCGCCAACCATGGTGGCGATCTTGTGTTCTTCCAGGGGCATTCCTCGCCGGGCATCTATTCGCGTGCGTTCCTGGAAGGCCGCCTGAGCGACGCACAGCTCGACAGCTTCCGCCAGGAGACCGGCGGCCACGGCATGCCGTCGTATCCACACCCGTGGCTGATGCGCGATTTCTGGCAGTTTCCCACCGTCTCGATGGGGCTCGGGCCGCTCATGGCGATCTACCAGGCCCGCTTCATGAAGTACATCGAGGCCCGGGGAGTGGTGACCACGCAAGGCCGCAAGGTGTGGGCATTCCTGGGCGATGGCGAGATGGACGAGCCCGAATCTCTGGGCGCCATCGGCATGGCCGCGCGCGAGCGGCTGGACAACCTGATCTTCGTGGTCAACGCCAATCTCCAGCGGCTGGACGGCCCGGTGCGTGGCAACGGCAAGATCATCCAGGAACTGGAGAGACTGTTCAGCGGCGCCGGATGGAATGTCATCAAGGTGATCTGGGGCAGTCGCTGGGACGCGCTGCTGGCGCGCGACCGTAACGGTGCGCTGATGCGCCGCATGATGGAAGTGGTCGACGGCGAGTACCAGACCTACAAGTCGAAGTCGGGTGCGTATGTGCGCGAGAAGTTCTTCAACACGCCGGAGCTGAAGGCCCTGGTGGCCGACTGGACCGACGACGACATCTGGGCGCTGAACCGTGGCGGCCACGATCCGCACAAGATCTACGCCGCCTACGCGCAGGCCGCCGCATCGAACGGCCGGCCCACCGTGATCCTGGCCAAGACCATCAAGGGATATGGCATGGGCGAGGCGGGGCAGGCCATGAACAACACGCACCAGCAGAAGAAAATGCAGGTGGAGCAGCTCAAGGCGTTTCGCGATCAGTTCAAGTTGCCGATTTCCGACGACGCCATCGTGGACGTGCCCTACCTGAAGTTCGACGAAGGCTCGCCGGAATTCCAGTACCTGCACGCGCGCCGCCAGGAGTTGGGCGGCTATGTGCCGGCACGGCGTCAGACCGCCGCATCGCTGCCGACGCCCGAACTGGGCGCCTTCGATGCCTTGCTCAAGGGCACGGGCGAAGGGCGGAAGATGTCGACGACGATGGCGTTCGTTCGCTTCCTGGGGGTGCTGCTCAAGGACAAGGCACTCGGCAAGCGTGTGGTGCCCATCGTGCCCGACGAGTCGCGCACGTTCGGCATGGAAGGCCTGTTCCGCCAGATCGGTATCTGGAACCAGGACGGACAGCGCTACGAGCCCGAGGATTCCGGTCAGCTCATGTTCTACCGCGAGTCGGAGACGGGCCAGATCCTGCAGGAAGGGATCAACGAGGCGGGCGGCATGTCGGACTGGATCGCCGCGGCCACGTCGTACTCCACGCACGCCGAAATCATGATTCCGTTCTTCGTGTTCTATTCGATGTTCGGATTCCAGCGCGTCGGTGACCTGGTGTGGGCGGCAGGCGACATGCGCTCGCGCGGCTTCCTGCTGGGCGGCACGGCTGGTCGCACCACGCTCAATGGCGAAGGGCTGCAGCATCAGGACGGCCATTCGCTGCTGTGGGCGTCGAGCGTGCCGAACTGCATCAGCTACGACCCCACCTTCAGCTACGAGCTTGCCGTGATCATGCAGGACGGCTTGCGGCGCATGGTGACCGAGCAGGAGGATGTCTTCTACTACGTCACCGTGATGAACGAGAACTACGAGCATCCGGCGATGCCCGAGCGCGACGGCGTGGCCAACGACATCATCCGGGGCCTCTACCTGTTCAGAAAATCGGCGGCCGATAGCGCCATGCCCCGCGTGCAGCTGATGGGCGCCGGCACCATCTTCAACGAAGTCATCGCCGCCGCCGCGTTGTTGGAGACCGACTGGTCGGTCGCGGCGGACTTGTGGAGCGCCCCTGGCATCACGGAACTGGCGCGCGAGGGCCGCGAAGTGCGGCGCTGGAACCTGCTGCACCCCACTGAAGTGCAGCGCGTCTCGCACGTGGAGCGCCTGCTGGGCGGCGCGTCAGGGCCGGTCATCGCGTCGACGGACTACGTGCGCACGCTGACCGAGCAACTGAGGGAGTTCATCCCGCAACGCTTCGTCGCGCTTGGCACGGATGGATTCGGACGCTCCGACACGCGCGAGAAGCTGCGCGACTTCTTCGAGATCGATCGCTACTGGATCACCGTCACGGCACTCAAGAGCCTGGCCGACGAAGGCACCATCGCAGCGAGCGTCGTGGCCGACGCGCTGGCGAAGTATGGATTCGATCCGTCCAGGCCCAATCCGATGAGCGTCTGAACCATCCTGCGCTTCGTCCTCAACGGCCCCCGGCGCCGCCCTGGCGTCGGGGGCCGTTTGCCGAGACAAGCCTCTTTCCGAGCATGGCCGGAAACCAGCATCGGATGTCCTCAAACAACCCTATCCAGTCCGCCGGCGGTATCGCCCGGTTTCTAGACTTCAGGTAACGGGCAATTGCCCAGTCTTGCGACAGGTTTAGTCATCATGATGATCGAAAATCGAAACTCCTCCTTCCTGTTTGGAGGCAATGCGCCCTACGTCGAAGAACAGTACGAGGCGTATCTGGCCGACCGCTCCAGGGTGTCCGACGAGTGGCGCGGCTACTTTGACGCACTGCAGACCTTGCCGGCGACAGATGGGTCGGACCATGGCGATGTGGCGCATAGCCGCGTCGTTTCCCGCTTTGTCGAACTGGCCAAAGGCTCGCATTCGGGCGAGCCGCTGGCGCAGACGCGACCGGGCTTTGTCCGCAAGCAGTTGGCGGTGCAGGCGCTGATCCTGGCCTACCGGATGGTCGGCACGCGCCACGCGAACCTTGACCCGCTGCGCTGGATGGAGCCTGTGCCCGTGCCAGACCTGATTCCCAGCTACTACGGCCTGTCGCAGTCGGACATGAAGACGAAGTTAGATCCGTCGGACACCAACTTCTCCGACGACGACATGACGCTGGAAGCGATGGTCGAGGCACTGGCCGAGACCTACTGCGGCACGCTCGGCGCGGAATTCATGTACCTGACCGATCCCGCACAGCGCAACTGGTGGCAGATGCGCCTGGAATCCACGCGGTCGAAGGCTCGCCTGACCGCGCGTGAGAAGCGCCACGTCCTGGAAAAGCTGACGGCGGCCGAAGGGCTGGAAAAGTACTTGCATGCGCGCTACGTCGGCCAGAAGCGGTTCTCGCTGGAAGGCGGCGAATCGCTGATCGTGTTGCTGGACGAACTGGTCGCCTACGGCGCTACGCAAGGCATCCGTCATTCCATCCTGGGCATGGCGCACCGGGGACGCCTCAATGTGCTGGTCAACATCGCCGGCAAGCCGGCCGCGGCACTGTTCGACGAATTCGATGGAAAGACGGCCCACGACCTAATCGCGGGCGACGTCAAGTATCACAAGGGGTTCACGGGCGAGATCGCCACGGAGGCTGGTTCGGCGGAGGTGACGGTAGCCTTCAACCCGTCGCATCTGGAGATCGTCAATCCCGTGGTGCAGGGCATGGCCCGCGCGCGCGCCGAGGCGCTGGGGCTGGGGTCCGCTGCCGTCCTGCCCATCGAGATTCACGGCGACGCATCGGTGTCGGGGCAGGGCATCGTCATGGAGACAATGAACCTGTCGAACACCCGTGGATACGGCACGGGCGGCACGATCCACATCGTGGTGAACAACCAGGTTGGCTTTACCACGTCGCGCCCGCAGGATGCGCGGTCGTCGTTCTACTGCACCGACATCGCCAAGATGATCGAGGCACCGGTGCTGCATGTGAACGGCGACGACCCGGAGGCCGTGGTGGCCGCCACGCGCATGGCCATCGATTTCCGCGCCACGTTCAACCGCAGTGTCGTGATCGAGCTGGTCTGCTTCCGCCGCCATGGCCACCAGGAGCAAGATACCCCGAGCATCACGCAACCACTGATGTACCGCTCGATCGCGGGGCATCCCGGCGTGCGGTCGCTCTACGCGTCGCGGCTGCTCGATGAGCAGGTTGTCACGGCCGAGGCGGTTGATCAGCTTGTCGCCGCGTACCGCGACCAGCTGGATGCGGCCCAGCAGGCCAAGGCGGGATATGAGACCGACGAGGCCCGGCACGGCCGCTGGTTCCCGCAGGAACCGCCCACACTGTCCGCACCCTATCGCACGGTGCCCGCCGCAAAGCTCAAGGATCTCGCGCAGCGCATCACGCAAGTCCCGGATACCTACTCGCTGCATCCGCTGGTCGACAAGGTGATCGGCGCCCGTCGCGAGATGGCGGCCGGTACGCGCGCGCTGGACTGGGGCATGGCCGAGCACCTGGCCTATGCCTCGTTGGTGGCCGATGGCGTGAACGTGAGGTTGAGCGGCCAGGATAGCGAACGCGGCACCTTCAGCCACCGGCATGCTGTGCTGCACGATCAGAAGCGCACCTCGCGCGACCAGGGGTTCTATACGCCGCTCGAAAACGTTGCGGATGGCCAGGGCACGTTTGCCATCGCCAACTCCACGCTGTCGGAAGCCGGTGTGCTGGGCTTCGAATACGGCTACACGCTGGCCCGGCCGGCATCGCTGGTGCTGTGGGAAGCGCAGTTCGGCGACTTCGCGAACGGTGCGCAGGTGGTGATCGACAACTTCCTGTCCGCCGGAGAGGCCAAGTGGGGACAGCGCAGCGGCATCACGCTGCTGCTGCCGCATGGCCAGGAAGGGCAAGGTCCGGAGCATGCCTCTGCGCGGCTGGAGCGCTATCTGCAGCTCTGCGCGCAGGGAAACATGCGCGTGGTGCAGCCGACCACGCCGGCACAGATCTTTCACCTACTGCGCGAGCAGGCCCTGGGGCCAGATCACGTGCCATTGATCGTCATGACGCCGAAGTCGCTGCTGCGTCATCCCGAAGCGGTCAGCAGTCTTGACGAACTCGCCAATGGCGCGTTCGAGCCGGTGCTGGCCGAAGCGCGGACGCAGGCCGATGCCAGCCGGATCGACACGCTGATCCTGTCCTCGGGCAAGGTCTACTTCGAACTGCTCGCACGCCGCCGCAAGACTGGCAAGGACAACATCGCGCTGCTGCGCGTGGAACAGCTGTATCCGTTCCCGGACCTGGAGATCGCCAATGAGCTGGCACGCTATCCGAACCTGAAGCAGGTGATCTGGTGCCAGGAGGAATCGAAGAACCAGGGCGCCTGGACGTTTGTGATGGAACGCATGCTCGATATCGTCAAGGCACCGGGAATGCTGCGCTATGTCGGCCCCGAGGCCGCCGCGTCCACCGCGCCGGGCTATGCGGCGATGCACACCGCGCGCGTGGAGAGCTTCCTGCGCGCAGCCATCGGCGTGGCCCAGGACTAGTGCCTGCCTTTCAACCTTGACCAGCAAAGGAGTCGGCGCCAGTGGCGCCGATTTTCTTTCTCCGTTCTCGATCGACCAACCGGAAGATGAACATGTCACCCAGTACGAATCCCTCGCCATCGCAAGATGAGCCCCAAGATCCGCCGGAAGATTTGGCACTGATCGCGCGCACTCTCGAAGTCGTGGGCGATGCCTGGACGCTGCTGATCGTCCGCGAGGCGCTGGCGGGCACGACCCGCTTCTCGCAGTTCCAGCGCCAGTTGGGCGTTGGCCCCAGCATTCTCGCCGCGCGGCTGCGCGCGCTGATGGACCATGGCGTCATGGAGGCCCGTGCCAGCACGCAGCGCGCGGACTGGCATGACTACGTCCTGACTGACAAGGGCGTACGTTTGCAGACCGTGCTGGCCGCGCTGCGCCAATGGGGCGGCGACCATTGCGCGGTGGGCGGGCTGGCGCACGTCTGGATGCCCGAAGTCGCCCTGGCACGTGAGTAAGACGGGACCGGAATGCGACGCGGCACCTTCGGGCATTACGCCGGAAGGTGCCGCTTGTAGAGAAGAGGAGTAGGGGAGGAGGCGCCGAGGTCAGTGCGCCGTGTTGGCGCTGCCAGCGGTGCTGGCGACGCTGGCGGTGCCGCCATTGCCGTAGGTCGATTCCCAGCCGCCACCCAGTACCTTGCAGAGCACGATGAGGTTCGTGGCCGCCGCCGCGCGGCTTTCCTCAAGGTTGCGCTGGGCCTGCAGCAACTGCCGCTGCACGTTCAGGACGTCCAGATAGTCGACGGCCCCGGCCTTGTAGCGTTGCTGCGCAATCGACAGGGCGCGCTGATTCTCGCTGACCACGGTCACGAGCTTGTCGCGGCGCCGTTGCTCGGCGTCGTAGGCTACCAGCGCATCGTCAACCTCGCGCCATGCCTTGAGCACCGTGTGCCGATAATCGATGGCCGCTTCCTGCTGCTGTGCCTCGCGCAGACGCAGCGTCCCCTTCAGGCGTCCGCCCTCGAAGATCGGTATCGAGATAGACGGGCCGACCACGAACTGCCGTGATGCCCAGTCAGCCAGGCTGGAGAGCTGCAGGCTTTGAAAGCCCGCGCTGCCGTTCAGCATGATGCGCGGATAAAAATCGGCCTTTGCCATGCCGATCGACGCCGTCGCCGCATGCAGTTGCGCCTCGGCGCGCCGGATATCGGGCCGCCGCTGCACGATCTCGGAGGGCAGGCCCACCGGCACACGGGCCGGCAGTGCCGGCATCGCGCGCGGCTCGGCCAGTTGCTGCTTCAACGCGCCGGGTTCCTGGGCCAGCAACAGGCCGATGGCATTGATGGTGGCATCGTGACGCGCTTCGAGCGTCGGGATCAGACTTTCGATCGATGCCACCTGGGCGGTGGCATTGGCCACGTCGAGATCCGTCGTCACGCCTTCGCGAGCCCGCACCTGCGTGAGCCTGGCTGCATCGCGGGCGATTTCCAGGTTCTGCTGCGCGATCTCCAGCAGCGACTGGATGTCGCGCAGTTCCACATAGTCGCGTGCCAGTTCGGCGCGCACCGACAGCAATACCGCGTTGCGGTCCTCGAAGGACGCATCGGTCAAGGCACCGACCGCCTCGACGCTGCGGCGCACCCGGCCCCAGATGTCGATTTCCCACGAGGCGTCGATGCCCATCTGCCAGACATCATAAGGCGGAGATCCGCTCGATCCCGGCATCGGTGCGACGCCGGTGGGCGAGCCGCCCGACGCCGATTGCGTCTGGGTGGCGTTGGGCGCCACGCCCAGCAACGACAGAATTCCGGTGGGGCTGCCGCGCTCGCGGTAGTAGGACGCGGCACCGTCGAACTTCGGCAACTGGGCGGCACTCACGATCTGCTGGGTGGCGCGGCTTTGTCCCAGGCGCGTCGCTGCCGCCGCCACGTCGAGGTTCGACTCTGCCAGCCGGGCCTGAAGCTCGTTCAGCATCGGGTCGTTGAGCAGCGTCCACCAGTCGTCATGGAATTCGGTGTCGACGGCGCGGCTGTCGGACTGCGCCGACTGCAGGCGCTGGAAGATGTCGGGCGTGGATGATTCCGGCCGCTTGAAGTCGGGCCCGACGGCGCAGCCCGCCAGCGCGAGCGATGCCAGCAATGTGAGCGTGGTGGCTCGGAACGAGAAGGCTTCGGTTTTCATTTCGGGTTACCTCCATGGGCCGGCGCATCGCTGCCCTGGCTGACATCGACATCCGCGACCACCGAGAGGCCCACGCCGAGTTCGGCTGCAACCTTCTGTCCATGGTCGATGGTGATCTTGACCGGCACGCGCTGCACGATCTTGGTGAAGTTGCCGGTGGCGTTGTCCGGGGCGATGGCCGCGAAGCTGACGCCGGTGGCCGGCGCGAGGCTGTCGATATGGCCCCGGATCTCGACGCCAGGCAGGCTGTCCACGCGGATACGGGCGCTTTGTCCCGGGCGCATGTGGGTGATCTGGTTTTCCTGGAAGTTCGCCACCACGTATGCGTCGGCGATGGGCACGATGGCCAGGACCGGCGCGGCGGTGGTCACGTAGGCGCCCACCCGTGCGGAGCGCCGGCCGATCTTGCCGTCCACCGGGGCGTGGATCTCGGTATAGGAGAGGTTCAGCTTGGCCTGCTCCAGTGCCGCCTCGGCGCGTGCCTGGGCACCAAGCGCCTTGTCGCGCTGGGTACGCAGCACATCGAGGTTCTGCTCGGCGGCGCTCAGGCCCGCACGATCATGGGCTTGTTGGGCAAGCTGCTCGGCCAGCGCACTGGACGAGCGCTGCTGTTCCTGCGCGGTGCCGGCGCCGGCTTCCGACAGATTCTGGTAGCGCGACGCGTTGGCGCGTGCGAACGCGATCGATGCATCGTCGGACTGGAGCTTGGCCTTGGCCTGCAGCACCAGCGACGGATGCCGCGCGATCTCCGCATCGAAGTTGGCCACCAGTGCCTTGGCGGCCACGACGTCGGCCTGGGCGCTCTGCAGCGCGGCGCGGAAATCGCGATCATCAAGGCGCACCAGAAGCTGACCGGCCTTGACCGACTGGTTGTCGTCGACGAGTACCTCGGAGATCTGTCCCGCGACGCGGGCGGCAACCAGTGTGAAGTCCGCCATGACATAGGCGTCGTTGGTGGATTCGTTGCTGGAACGGAACATCAGGCCCGTGCAGGCCCAGACCGCGACGCCAACAGCAACGATGGCAGCGGCAAGGCGGACGTGCTTGAGAGGAGGGCGTTTGGTTTCGGAAGACATGATTGACCTTTGCTCAGTTTGTGGAAGACGGTTTGGTGAACCAGGGCGGGTAGATGCGCACCGGCAGCAGCGGGATGACGCAGAGCAGCGCAATGGCGAGGCAGCCCATCAGGCGGTACAGGTCCGCCGATGTCAGCACCAGCGCCTGCTCGTGTATGCGATGCGCAAGTTGTCCGAGGTGCTGCGCCGTGTCGACACTGCGGCCGGCCGTGCCGGCGCTGTTGCCGATCTGGTCGACCAGCACGTTCGAATGAAAGCGTTCACGCCCGGTACCGATGCCTTCGATCAGCGCCGTGGCCACGGCCGCCGAAAACGTCTTGAGCGAGTTGAACATGGCCGACGCGAACGGCCCTTCGGTGGGGGGCAGGCCCGTGGTGACGCCCATCAGAATGGCCAAGATCAGCATCGGCTGCGCCACGATCTGCAGCGATTGCAGCCAGAAGAAGTTGTCGCGAATCCATTCGGACGTGACGTAGCTACCCAGCAGGCAGGTGGTAGCCATCAGCGACAGGCCCACCGCCATGACCCATCGGTGGTCAACCCGGCGGATATTGAGGAATGCGGCCGTCAATGGCAGCGTCAGCAGCAACGGCAGGGCCACCAGCAGCGACAGCGGCGCGGTCTGCAACGGACGGTAGGCGTGCAGCCGGGCCAGATGCTGCCCGGGGATGGCGGCCACGCCGACCAGCAGGATCACGGCGCCCGCAAGCGTCAAGAGCCCATGCGCGAAGTTGCGGCGTGCGAGCAGTTGCAGCTTGAAGAACGGCAGCGGGTGGAACCACTCGTTGAAGAGGAAGACCACCATCAGCAGCGTGCCGCCACCGAGCATCACGCGGATCAGATGCGAGTGCAGCCAGTCCAGCCGGTCGCCCTGCATCAGTCCGATGACGAGCATGGCCACGGCGGGAAAGCCGGTAAGGAAGCCCGTCCAGTTGAATGCGGCAAGCCTTTCCAGCTTGAGCGGGTCGTCAGGCAGGCCCCAGCGCACCGCGAGGCAGCTCACCACGCCCAACGGCACGATTTGCCAGAAGACCATCTGCCAGCCGACATACTCGGTCCACAGCGCGGCCAGCGGCGTGCCGAGCGCGGGGCCGAACGTCGCGGTCATGGCATAGCCGGCCAGCCCGTACAGCTTGACCTTGGGCGGCAGGTAGCGCAGCGCCACGATGATCAGCATCGGTGGCAGGCAGCCACCGGCGATGCCCTGGAGAATGCGCAGCGTATACAGCGCATCGAGGCTGGGCGCGAGCGGGCAGAGCACGCCCAGCAGCATCGTCGCCAGGATCGCGCCGATGGTGAAGCGCTTGAGCGTGAAGGTGATGCCGAACCACGGGGCGAAAACCATCGTTGCCACGTTGGCCGCCTCGAAGAGCGCGGTGATCCAGGTGCCGTCGTCACGCCCGACCGAGAACACGCCCTGCACGTCGGCCAGTGCCAGCGCCGTGACCTGCTCGTTGAGAATGGCCAGCAGCGATGCCAGCAGTACGCCGACAAGGCCGATGGCGACGCGCAGCGAAAGCGTTGCCGAGCCGGGCTGCGCGGCAGGTGGCTGCGCCGGCGCCGCAGGGTGGGAGGGCGGTGGCCCGACCGGCGGCGTATCGGCTGCCGGTGCTGGAGTTGGGGCGATGGTCATCGGGGGTTCCCTGGATCTTGTACGTCGGCTGCGCGAGGCGATCGAAGGAGGAAATCCCGGCTTTCGCACCGCGCTACGTTGGTGCGTTCAATGTACGAGATTGAAAGTATTTCTTGCGGCCCGCACACGTCGGTATCGGGCCAAGTTATGCGCGAATTTTGCCAAGCGATGCGCGCGGTCCTTGATGGCCATAGCATGGCGAATGGCTGTTGTTCCGCGCTCTCAACAATCGACCTGAACCTTGGGTGGCGTGCAATACCGTTGGCCAGAAATCGCTCGTTTTTGGCCTGCAAGACGCACTGCCGGATCGGCGCAAGGGAGGGTTCGTTGCCACAATGGCCCGTACCGTTTTCTTCTTGCCTGTCACCCGTGAGCCAGCCCGCACAAGCCCTGTCCCCCGTTGCCGCCAAACCGGCGACACCGCCCGAAATGATGTCGGGCGCCGATATCATCCTGCGCGTTCTCAGCGAGCAAGGTGTCGATACCGTATTCGGCTACAGCGGCGGGGCAATCCTGCCGACGTACGACGCGGTGTTCCGCTTCAACGCCATGCACGCGGCCACGCCGGAGCGCCAGATCAACCTGGTCGTGCCCGCCAACGAGCAGGCGGCCGGATTCATGGCCGCCGGCTATGCGCGCGCCAGCGGCAAGGTGGGCGTATTCATGGTGACGTCCGGACCCGGCGCCACCAATGCGGTGACGCCGATTGCCGACTGCAATGGCGACTCGGTGCCGGTGGTGCTGATATGCGGCCAGGTGCCGCGTGCTGCCATCGGCAGCGATGCGTTCCAGGAGGCGCCGGTCTTCAACATCATGTCGGCGTGCGCGAAGCAGGTGTTCCTGGTGACCGATCCGCTCAAGCTCGAACAGACGCTGCGCACGGCCTTTGAAGTGGCACGTACGGGGCGCCCGGGGCCGGTGGTCGTGGATGTGCCGAAGGATGTGCAGAACTGGATCGGCCCGTACCTCGGGCATGGCTCGTTGCAGTTTCGTGGGTACTCCGAGCGACTGCGGCGCGTGGCGCATGGCGACCGGCTCGAAGGGAAGAAGCGCGACAAGTTCTTCGAGTTGCTGCGGCAAAGCCGGCGTCCGTTGCTGTACGTCGGCGGTGGCATCATCACCGCCAGCGCAACCGCCGAGCTGCGCCAGTTCTGCGAGCGCTTCCAGATTCCGGTGGTCTCCACGCTGATGGGGCTCGGCGTGATGCCGCCGAAGCACCCGCTTTACCTGGGCATGCTGGGCATGCACGGTGCGGCGAGTGCGAACTATGCCGTGGAGGACTGCGACTTCCTGATCGCCGTGGGCGCGCGCTTCGACGATCGCGTGGCGGGCGGCCGGCCCCATGCATTCGCCCCCAACGCACGTTACGTGGCGCATATCGACATCGACGCGGCGGAGATCAACAAGGTCAAGCGGTCGCACTGGAGTCATGTGGGCGATGCGCGGCGCGCGCTGGTGTCGTTGCTCGACCACGAGCCGGCGGAGCCGGTGCACCGGCCGTGGTTGCAGCACATCGGGGAGCTGAAGCACCGGTATCGCATGAACTATGACCGCGCCAATCCCCGGATCCAGCCCCATTTCGTGGTGGAACTGCTTGGCGAGATCACCGGCGGGCGGGCAATCATCAGTACCGGCGTGGGTCAGCACCAGATGTGGGCGGCGCAGTACTTTCCGTTTAACGAGGCACGCAGCTTCCTGACGTCGGGCAGCATGGGCACGATGGGCTTTGGCCTGCCTGCGGCAATCGGCGCGCAGATCGCGCGGCCCGATGCGCTGGTCATCGATATCGATGGCGATGGCAGCATCCGCATGAACCTTGGCGAGATGGAAACCGCGACGACGTACGGGGTGCCGGTCAAGGTGCTGCTGATGAACAATCGCGGCGACGGCATGATCCGGCAATGGCAGCGGCTGTTCTTCGACGGGCGCATGATGGTCAGCGACAAGGCGTTGCACCGCAAGGACTTCGTCCAGGCGGCACAGGCCGACGGCTTCGAGTTCGCGCGCCGGGTGGAAGACAACGCCATGCTGGAAGACGCGCTGCGGGCTTTTGTCGAATTCAAGGGGCCGGCCTTCCTGGAGGTGATGATCGACGAGGATGCCGACGTGTTTCCGATGGTGGGGCCGGGCCAGAGCTACGGCGGCATGATCACGGGACCGTACATTCCATCGCGCGAGGATATGGCGTCGACCGACGACGGGGCGCCTAAGCAGGCCGCAGCGGACATGTTCTAGCCGACAGCCGCCGCGGGGCCATGGCCCGCGGTGGCGGCCAGCGCCGTGGCGGTACGCTCCCGCAGGCGCGGCGTCACGAAATCGAGGAAGGCCCGCAGCTTGAGCGGTAGCGGTGCCTTGCCCTTGTGCACCAGGTTGACCGGCAGCGGCGCCGACTCGAAGGATTCGAGCACGACATTCAGGCTGCCATCGCGCACGGCGTCGTTGACCTGGTATGACAGCACCCGGATCAATCCCACCCCAAGCTTTGCCGCCGCAATGGCGGCTTCCGCCGTATTCACAGAAAACCTTGACCGTACGGGCACCGAGATTTCGCGTCGTCCGGTGCCGAACACCCAGGCGCGCATCGATGCCATGACCTCGAATGTCACGCATTGATGCGCGGCGAGGTCGTCCGGGGTGGCGGGTACGCCACGAGCTTCCAGATAGGCGGGGCTGCCGCACACCACCCGGCGCACACTGCCCACGCGGGTGGCGAACAAGGTACTGTCGGGCAGCTCCCCGATCCGGATGGCGACGTCGGCATGTTCGTCCATGAGGTGGACCACGCGATCCGTGAGCGCCAGGTTGATGTTGATCTCGGGATACTCGGCCAGGAATTCCGCGATAACCGGCACCACATGCAATCTGCCGAAGTTCACCGGGGCGGTTATCACCAGCTCGCCACGCGGCGACACGTGCTCTCCGACAGCGGTGCGCTCGGCCTCGCCCACCTGTTCAAGAATGCGGCGGCTGGCCTCGACGTACGCGACCCCGGCCTCCGTCAGCGACAGCTTGCGCGTCGTGCGGTGCAGCAATCTTGTCTTGAGGTGCGCTTCCAGATCCGCCACCTTGCGGCTGACGGTTGGCAGCGGCATGGCCAGGCGGCGCGCCGCCGACGAAAAACTGCCCGCGTCGACCACGGCCACCAGGAGCGACATCGACTCGAACAGGTTCATCGGATTCTCTCTGCAGGTGAAAGGAATGCTTCGGATTCTCTGGAAATATCTATTGGCATGCAAGCGTGTCGATTATCTCTCCCCTCGGTTTTGCTCCCCTCTCCCTCCGGGACCCTCCGGGAGAGGGGAGCAATCCATCGCGGGAGAGGGGAGCAGACCAACAAAAGAAAAAAGCGTGGTGCCAAACGAGCCACCACGCCAATCGGAGGAAAGTGTCAGACCACCGAAATAAAACAGATGCCGTCAGAACCGGTGACGGACGCCCATGACCGCGCCGAATTGGTCCTTGCCCGGCTGCACGTTATAGACCGCGCTGGTGCCGGTGCCGCTGTTGAAGCCGTTGACCCCCAGTTGGGAGTTATCCTTGTTCAGCGCGTAGGAAGCCGAGACGTAGACGTCGGTACGCTTGGACAGCGCGTAGTCGCCGGTCACGACAAACTGCCACGGGTCAGACCCGGTCTTGCGGAAGTCCTGGTAGTAGGCAACGCCCATCAGCGACAGCGCCGGCGTCAGCTTGTAGGTCATGCCGAGCCAGTAGAAGTTGGACCCGGCGTCCGGCGCCTGGGCACCGGTCAGCTTGGCGCCGTCGTACGCCTTGGCCAGCCGGTAGCCGGCAAACACCTTGGCGACGCCAATCGAATAGGTACCCCCGACCGACACGCGCCGGATGACCGGCGCCTGGTTGGCGGGCGTTCCCACATGGATGTCGTCGTAGGCCACGCCAACCGCATACGGGCCGGCCGCATAGTTGATGAAGGTGCCGAACTCCCGGCCAAACACATTGGCGCCCGGGACTTCCGCGCCATTGGACTGGAACGAGTAGAACGCCTGGGCGCTCAATCCGCCAAACGTGGCCAGGTACTTGATGGTGTTGTCGGCGCGCGAGCCAAACTCCGGCGCCTGGGCCAGCATGCCGTAGCGGTCGGCGATCACGGTCGGGTCATAGGTGCTGCCGAACTCGCGAATCGACGTTTGCTGCCGCCCGAGGCGCAGCGTGCCGAACCGGCTTTCCAGTCCAACGTAGGCATCGCGGCCAAACAGCCGGCCGCTCTGCCCGGAACTGCCGGTGTCGATATCGAAGCCGCTCTCCAGCTGGAACATCGCCCGCATGCCGCTACCCAGGTCCTCGGCGCCGCGCAACCCCCATCGCGAGCCGGACTGGTTGCCGGAAGTGACCCTGGCGAGACTATTGCCGTTCACGCCTGTGTTGTTGATGTACTCGACGCCAGCGTCGACGATGCCGTACAGCGTGACGCTCGTCTGCGCACAGACCGCATTGGCGGCGACGGATGTGGCAATCACCGCAATGACTTTTTTCATTCTTGAAACTCCTCCTGCTACGGGTGGGACCGGATTTCTTGTTTGCGGGAGCGTGTGGCGGAACGTTGCTCCCATGACGAAGATGGTAGTGAAACGAAGGTGGTAAGTGCCAGGAAAAAAAGACGATATCTGGCCAAAAGCGACATACATCGGGCCATTGCGTCCGCCGCCGCCCCGCTGCCTGCCGCGCATCCGGCGCGATGGCGCAAATCGTGAACAGACTGGCCAGGCAGGGCGATGGATGTTCGGGCGAAGGCGGCCATGCGTTCGTACCATGGATCAGGTGCCGGCTCGCAGGAAGTTCGGCGATGTCAACGAACGAGGCGGCCCGGGATGCCGTATGGAAACATGCTCCACAAGAGATCCGATGAACCCGCCTACTGGAACGACTGGGACAACTTCTGCCGGGTGGTGGAGGCCGGGAGTTTCACCGGTGCCAGCGACCTGACGGGAATTCCCAAATCATCGATCAGTCTTTCGCTGTCGCGGCTCGAAGCGCGGCTGGGCAACCGGTTGCTCGACCGGACGACCCGCAAGATCCGCGTGACGGATTTTGGCGAGACACTCTACGCCCGCATCCAGCCGCTGCTCAACGAGTTGCGGGAAGCGGACAACGATGCCAGGTCGAACCGGCAGAAAGTCTCCGGAACGCTGCGGCTGGCGGCGCCTTATGAAACCGGATGGCTTCACCTGGCCCCGGCGCTGGGCAAGCTGCTCAAGGCGCATCCGGAACTGAAGGTCGAGATCGACGATACGCGCAAGATTCCCAACCTGCTGGAGCAGCGCTACGACGTTGCATTCGTGAAGACCGACGCACGCCTGCCGGACAGCTCGCTGGTCAGCAAGCGCGTGGTGGCCATGGAGCGGGCGTTCTTCGCGGCGCCGGAGATGATCAGCCGGCGCGGCCTGCCCCGCAAGCTCCAGGACATCGCGTCGTGGCCGACCATCGTCGACATGGACGACGACTATTGGGATCTGCTCGAAGACGGCCAGGAGGTGGAGCGAATCGCGTTGACGCCGACCATTCGCACCTACAACGTGGAGATCCGGGTGCGGGCCGCCACCGATGGCCTGGGGGTGGTGCGATTGCTGCCGGCCTACGTCGAGGAACAACTCCGGCGTGGCAGCCTGGTCCGGCTGTTTCCCCAGCAGTTGTCGTCGCCGCTCAAGGTGTACGCGCTGACGCCGGCGCGCAGGCTCGTCCCGGCCAAGGTGCGCGCGCTGCTGGAGGCGCTCGACGTGCCGACGGTGGAAACCTGAGTGTGAAGCCGGAGCGCATCATCCATTCGATGGCTCGGCGGCATCGGCCACGACGCCGTTCCCCTTGCAGACGTCGTCCACCCAGTCGATGAACACGCGCAGTGCCGGCGACAGGTTCGGGCGGGAGAAGATGGCCGACAACGCTGGCGCAGGCGGCCGGAAATCGGGCAGGACTTCGGCAAGCTCGCCGCGCTCCAGATGCGGCATCGCCAGCAGCAGCGGCACCTGAATCAGGCCGAGCCCGAGCAGTCCGCTTTGCAGGTGCGCCTCGCTGTCGTCCGTGGAAAGCCGTGACGGCACGCGCACCACCCTCGGCCTGCCGTTCGCCAGGAACGTCAGCCCTGGGGACGCGCCGGGAACGGCATAGTTCACGGCGTGATGTGCCTGCAGGCTGTCGGGGTGCGATGGGGTGCCGAAGCGCGCCAGGTAGGCGGGGTTGGCCGCCGTCACGTACGGATAGCGTCCGATGCGGCGTGCGGTCAGCGACGAGTCTTCGAGTTCGCCGATGCGGATCGCGCAGTCGATGCCATCCTGCACCATGTCGGGCCGGTGCTCGCCAAAGTGCATCGAGAGTTCGATATCGGGATGCTGCGCATGAAACGACGGCAGGGACGGCATGATGACGCGTCGCCCGAGCGAGTCCGGCAGGGCGATGCGCAGCCGGCCTTGCGGCCCGCGCTCGGCGTTGCGAAAGCCCGCCTCGGCCTGGTCGACGGCGGCCAGGATGGTGACGCAGTGGCCATAGTAGACCGCGCCCTTTGGCGTCAGGCGCAGGCTGCGGGTGGACCGATGGATCAGCCGCACGTCCAGCGCGGCTTCCAGTTCCTGTATCAGCCGGGTGGCGGAGCCCCGCGCCATGCCCAGCGAATCGGCGGCGCGGCTGAAACTGCCGGCCTCGACGATTCTTTTGAAGACTGACATGGCTCGGAACTTGTCCATCCGAAGCAACCCCTTGCGACATTGGCGACGCGCGATGTTAGTTTTGCCGCGCCGCAGCACACAAGCCGCCTGCCTGGCCCAGTGTGTCGAGTGAATGGCAACAATCGCGCGCCGCTAGCGCTACGCGCCCGCCTCAGCGTCCGCGCAGCAATGCCACCTGGCCGGAAAAGAACGCGTTGGCCGAGTTGCTGTTGTTGATCAGCATGTCGAGCCGCGTGTACTGGATGCGGTAGGTTTCCATCAAGGCCACGGCACGGGTCGCCTCATCGGCCTGGCGGCCCGCGAGGTTGCGCAGGTCGCCCTTGACCTGGCTTGCAGCCTTGTCGAGGTAGCCACCGGGCTTGGTCACGGCCGCCACCACATCGGAGATCGCCTTGCCGATCCCGCCATCGCGGTCTTTGCCCTGGAGCAGGGTCTTAACCGCCTCGGGGTCGTCTTTCAGGGCCTTTTCCAACTTGGCGCTGTCCAGTGCCAGGTTGCCGTTCTTGTCGAAGGACAGGCCGAGCTTGGCCATGTCCGCGCCGTCGAGCGAACCCTGCAGGGCCGTGGAAATCGCGCGCAGCGACGCGTCGCCGACCAGCGCGCCGCGCACCGTGTTGTCGGTGCCGACCGCGCCCTGGGCGCCGATCTCGCTGCGTACCGCGTTGAACGCATCCACCAGTTGCTTGACCGCCGAGACCGCGGACGACTGTTCGCCGCTCTTGGGGGCGTCGAAATTACCGAGCTTGGTGATGGCGCTGGCGGCGTCGGCCAGCTTGTCCAGGCTGCCACGCACCTTGGCATAGCCCGACAGCCGGGCGTTGTACGACGTGGCCTGCTGGTCGTAGAAGTTGAGCCGGGCCGCGACGCTGCGTTCCTTGGAGGCAAGAATCTGGTTCAGGTCGAAACCGGCGGCAGTACCGAGGGAGGAGACAGAACTCATCGTTGATCCATCCGTGAGAGAGGGGGAAGAGATGCACGGATTAACGACACGGATCGTGTGATTAATTATTCACAAATTATCAAAAGACAATTATGCGAAAAGGAAAAAGCGTCGGCCGGGGTGCCTGCCGTTTTCCAAAGGCTCTCCCCTTATAATTCGCCGGCCATCTGCCAGCCCCACCACGCCATGCCTGCTGTTCCTGCCGTCGACCCCATCCGCCACCCCGGCGCCATCGTGATTGGCGGGGGACCGGCCGGCCTGATGGCGGCCGAGATGCTGGCCGCGCAGGGCGTGCCGGTCGACGTCTACGACGCCATGCCGTCGGTGGGACGCAAGTTCCTGATGGCCGGCAAGGGCGGCATGAATATCACCCATGCCGAGGCGGCCGACGCGTTCCTGGGCCGCTATGGCGCGCGCGCTGACCGGATCGGCCCGCTGCTCGACACGTTCGACGCCGGCACGCTGCGCGCCTGGGTGCATGCGCTGGGCATCGACACGTTCGTCGGCAGTTCGGGGCGCGTGTTCCCCACCGACATGAAGGCCGCGCCGCTGCTGCGTGCGTGGTTGCACCGGCTGCGGGAGTCGGGCGTGCGCGTCAACGTGCGGCACCGCTGGCTTGGCTTTACCGGATCGGCCGATGGCTGGCATGGCCTGCGTTTCGCCACCCGCGACGGCGAGGTGGAAGTGGCGGCGCGCGCCGTGGTGCTGGCGCTGGGCGGCGGTAGCTGGGCGCGCCTGGGTTCTGATGGCGCGTGGGTGCCGGTGCTGGCGGCGCGCGACGTCGACGTGGCGCCGCTGCGGCCCGCCAACTGCGGCTTCGATATCGAATGGAGCGCGCTGTTCCAGTCCCAGCATGCGGGAGACCCCGTGAAGCCGGTGGCCATCGGCGTGACCACCCTCGATGGCACGACGCTGCACCGCCAGGGCGAGTTCGTGATCAGCGAAACGGGCATCGAAGGCAGCCTGGTCTATGCGCTGTCCGCGCCGATTCGCGACCTGATCGACGCCAACGGGTTTGCGACGATCACGCTGGACCTGGCGCCGGGACGCTCAGCCGAGGATGTGGCCGCCGAGGTGGGTCGCCCGCGCGGCTCGCGCTCGGTGTCCAGCCACCTGCAGAGCCGGCTCGGCATTACCGGCGTCAAGGCACGGCTGCTGCGCGAGGCGCTGTCGAAGGACGCGATGCACGACCCCGTGGCGCTGGCGGCGGCGATCAAGGCGCTGCCATTGCGGCTGGTGCGCGCGCGGCCCATCGACGAAGTCATCAGCTCGGCCGGCGGCGTGCGCTTCGAGGCGATGGACGGCCATTTGATGCTCGATGCGCTGCCAGGCGTGTTCTGCGCCGGGGAAATGCTCGACTGGGAAGCGCCCACGGGCGGTTACCTGCTGACCGCGTGCTTTGCCAGTGGCCGGGTGGCCGGCGCGGGCGCGGCGGCCTACCTGCAGCGCTGAAGCGTTCGTCAGCGGTTCCAGACCGGCGCGACCGTGCCGGCGATGCGCAAGCCCTGCGCCAGCCCGGCGTTGGCGCTCGGCACGCAGCGCGAAGGGTCGAGCACGTTGTCGGTCATCGCTTCCAGCGACTCCGCATCGGGGACGATCACGACCACCCTGGCGCCGCGCGACTCCAGCGTCGATATCTCGGCCCGCAGATGGCCGCTGACCGGATTGCCGTCCGCATAGCCAAGCGGCGCGATCACGATCACGCTTTTTGCCGGCGGCGCCAGATCGGCATTGGTCAGCGACCGGATGCCGCCGTCCATGTACGTACGCCCGTTGAGCGGCACCGCTGGCCAGCTTCCGGGCACGGCGCAACTGGCGGCCACCGCATCCACAAGCTCCACGCCGCTGTGCTGGTGAAACACCGCGTGCTCGCCGGTCTGGGTGTCGACGGCCACCACGCGCAGCGCGCGATCGGGCCAGGCGGCGCGTGGCAGGCGGGCCGCGATGATCTCGCGGCGTGTTTCCAGCGGCACCGTCTCGCTACGCAATGCGTAGGCGCCGATACGCCGCCGGGCCGCACCCACATCGCCAAACACCTTCTGCATCAGCTCGCGGTTGCGTGCGTCGGCCTCGGCCTGCGAGTAGCGCCGCACCAGTTCGCGCGACTGCGAAGCGGGCACCAGTTGTCCGGCCTGCAGGATTTCCAGGCCGATGCCGGACGCGATCTGCGCGCCCACCACGGACCCGGCCGATGTGCCGACGATGGCATCGGCCTGCGCGATGTCCACCCCCTGGCGAGCCATGCCCGCGGCCACGCCCGTGGCCCACGCGATGCCCGCCACGCCGCCGCCGCCCAGCACCACGGCGCGGCTCATATGACCCCCGCCTCGGCCAGCGTGGCCAGGTCCTGCTCGGACATGCCCAGCAGGTCGCCATAGATGGCGGCGTTGTGCTGGCCCAGGTCGGGCGCGGGTTCGATCGGCTTCTCGGCGCGGTCGGGGAATTTCGGGATCACGCCCGCCATCTTCACCGGGCCGATATGCGGATCGGGCACCGACGCGATGGTGCCGCGCGCCTGGTAGTGCGGATCGTTCATGATGTCCTCGATGCTGTAGATGAACGAATAGGCCAGACGCGCTTCGTCCAGGCTGGCGCAGAGCTGTTCCACGGGCTGGGCTTCGATCCACGCGGCCAGTGCCGCGTTCAGTTCGTCCACGTGCTGCCAGCGCTGCTCGTGCGTGGCAAAGCGCGGATCGGCCAGCCAGTCGGCACGGCCCATCACCTGCGCCAGGCGCTGGAAGCCGGCATCGGCGGACACGGTCAGGATCATGTAGCGCCCGTCGGACGTGCGGAAGTGCTCGCCCGGCGCCGCCGCGAAGTGCTTGTTGCCCCGGCGTTCGCGCACGGTGCCCAGGCGGTCGTAAGCAGGCACCAGCACCTCGGTGAAGCGGATGATCGATTCGTACATGGCCAGGTCGATCTGCTGCCCTTCGCCGCCGTGCATGTCGCGGTGGTAGATGGCCATCATCAGCGAGAACGCGCCCAGGATTGCCGACTGGTAGTCGGCAATCGACGTGCCAATGCGCACGGGCGGCCGATCCGGAAAGCCCGTGATGCCCATCAGGCCGCCAAAGGCCAGCGCGATGCGGTCGTAGCCGGCGCGCTCGCGATAGGGGCCGCTCTGGCCAAAGCCCGAGATGCGCAGCATGATCAGCTTCGGGTTGCGCGCCTTCAGTGTGTCCCAGCCCAGGCGCCATTTTTCGAGTGTGCCGGGGCGGAAGTTCTCGACCAGCGCGTCGGCATGCTCCACAAGCTGCAGCAGCAGGTCGCGACCTTCGGGCCGGCGCAGGTCCAGTGTGACCGACTTCTTGTTGCGGTTTTCCACGCTCCAGTACAGGCACTGGCCGTCGACAAAGGGCCCGAGGTCGCGCACGGTGTCGCCGCGCCGAGGTACCTCGACCTTGATCACTTCGGCGCCAAAGTCCGCGAACAGCGTGGCCGCCACGGGGCCGGCCACCATCGTGCCGAGGTCCAGGATGCGCAGGCCGCTGAGCATATGCGGGCCCGGCTGGATGCCGTCGGGGGTCATCATGCGGCTCCTTCCACGCGTTCTCGCGGCGCGGCCTGCGTTCCCTGTGTGTCGGGGCTGCGCACCACGTAGTCGGCCAACCCGGACTTGCGGGTCATGTGCCAGTAGTCGTCGTTGCGGAACGGCGTGGGCGCCACCACGCGGCCCTTGCCGTTGCGATACCAGTTGGACATGCCCTTGTGGGTCCAGATCATGCGCGCGTGGGCGTCCTGCACGCGGACGTTGTAGCGGTCGTGCACGTCCTGGCGGACTTCCATCTCGAAGCCGTCGCGGTGCGTGTTCATCGCCGCCTTGAGCAGCGACATCACGTACTGCACCTGGGTTTCCAGCAGCGCCACCACGCTGCCGCCGTGGCCCAGCGCGGTATTGGGGCCGGCCAGCATGAAGAAGTTCGGAAAGCCCGGCGTGGCCACGCCCAGGTAGGCTTGCGCGCCCTGGGCGTCCCAGTGCTCGCGCACGTTGCGGCCGCCACGGCCCAGCAAGCGGAACGAGGAGAGCAGGTTCACCGCGTCGAAGCCGGTGCAGACCACCAGGATGTCGGCCTCGTGGCGCTGGCCGTCGGCGGTGACCACAGCGTTGCCGTCGACTCGGGCGATGCCGTCGTTGACGATGCGCACGTTGTCGCGCGTGGCGGTGCGGAACCAGCCGTTATCCATCAGCATGCGCTTGCCGAACGGCGGATAGTCGGGCAGCACATCGGCCAGCAGTTCCTGGCGGTTGCCCAGCTCCTGCTTGACGTAGTCGACAAAGAACTCGCGATGCTTGTCGTTGCGGCGGTTGATCGAGCGCTCGGGGTGCGGCCATTCCGGATCGATCTGCAGCGACGCATGGATACGGTCGTTGAAGATCCACGCCAGGCGCTGGCGATACCACGGCTGGTAGTACGGCACCTCGCGTAGCAGGAATCGCGCGGCCTCGGGCACGGGTTTCTGGAAGCGCTCGAACGGCGCCGCCCATTGCTTGGAGCGCTGGAACACGGTGACCTGCGCCACCTGCGGCGCGATGGCCGGCACGATCTGCATGGCGCTGGCGCCATTGCCGATCACGGCCACGCGCTTGCCGCGCACGTCGAGGCCCTTGGGCCAGCGCGCGCTGTGGAAGCAGGGCCCTTCGAAGGTGTCGAGCCCGGCGATGTCGGGCATCTTGGGCACGTTCAGCAGCCCCACCGCGCTGATCACCACGTTGGCGCGCAGCACGTCGGGGTTGCCGTCGGCATCGGACACCCGGACCGTCCAGTCCATCCCTTTCTCGTTGTAGACCGCCGAATCGACCTTGGTCTCGAAGCGGATATGCGGCCGCACGCCAAAGCGGTGCGATACCTCGACGAAGTACGCCTGGATCTCTTCGCGCAGCGCGAAGTAACGCGTCCAGTCGGTCTTGGCGAACGAGTAGGAATAGATGTGGTTCGGTGTGTCGACGCCCGCGCCGGGATAGCGGTTCTCGTACCACGTGCCGCCGACTTCGGCGTTTTTCTCGATGACCGTATGCGGAATGCCGGCGCCGGCCAGCCGGATCGACGCGCACAGGCCCGCCACGCCGGCGCCGATCACCACCACGTGGAAATTTCCCGGCACGAGGTATTCGCCGCGCTGGTCGATGCGGAATTCGCGATCGAGCCCCAGCCAGGCACCCACCATCGGGCCATAGGAGTCGGGCACGTCTTCGCCCACGCTGCGCCGCATCATCTCGATCAGTGCGTCCAGCTCCGGCGCCGGCAGCGCAGCGGGTTGCCCGGCCTTCCAGGCCAACAGCGCGTCGCGCGCGGCGTCGCGCACTTCCTGCTGGACCTCGGCGGTGAGCCCGCCCGAGTCGTGGTCGTCGATGCCGCGAATGTGCGTGCACTGGTAGCGATCCGTCAGCCAGCGCCGGTCGCCGGTCAGATGCAGCAGCACCATCAGCAGCGTGGGCACGTTGGCGGTGGGCAGCGCGGCGTCAAGTTGGCGGGTCCAGTCGAGGTCGGGCGTGGAAGTCATGGTCTTGGTCGGTTTTGCGGGCAAAAGGGGGCCCACGGCTGGCCGCTGTACGGCCGCCGGAGGTTTGTCTGGATCGGAAGCGGAAAGGGGGCTTACTTGTGAACTTACTTGGCCTTCATGCCTGACACGCGCACCACCTCGCCCCATTTGGCGTACTCGGCGGCCACGGTCTTCTGCATGAACTGCGGCGTGCTGGGCCACGGTTCGAACGCCAGCGCATCGAGCTTCTGCTTGACCTGCGGCATCTTCAGCACTTCCTGCAACTGCGTGTTGAGCTTCTGGACGACGGCCGGCGGCGTGCCCTTGGGCGCCACCAGCGCGGTCCAGCCCAGCGCCTCGTAGCCCTTGACGCCGGCCTCGGCCATGGTCGGCACATCGGGGGCGATGGGCGAGCGCGTGCTGTCCAGCACGGCCAGCGCCTTGAGCTTGCCGGCCTTGATGTTCTCCTGCTGCGCGCCGATGGTGTCGACCATGAGCTGGGCGCGGCCCGACATCACGTCGATGGAGGCGGGCGCGCCGCCCTGGTAGGACACCGTGGTGATGTCCACGCCGGCCTTGGTCTTGAACAGTTGCAGCGCCAGCTCGAACGCCTGCGCGCCCGACGCGAACATCAGCTGCCCCGGGCGCTTCCTGGCATCGCGCACCACGGCGTCGACGTTGTCGTAACCGGCGGCGGGGCCGGCCAGCAGCACCATCGGCGCCTTGGCCACCATGCCGACGGATTCGAAGTCGTTCAGCGGGTCGTACAGCTTGGCGCTCTGCAGATGCGGGCCGGTGGTCAGCGTGCCACTGACCGCGAGGCCCAGCGTGTAGCCGTCGGCGGGCGCCTTGGCGACCATGCCCATGGCCAGCATGCCGCCAACGCCCGGCCGGTTCTCGATCACGAACGACTGGCCGTTCAGCTTGGACAGTTCGGCCCCGACGATGCGGCTGATGGTGTCGGAGGCGCCGCCGGGCGGGTAGCCCACCAGCAGCTTGACCGGGCGGGAGGGATAGGCGTCCGGCTGGGCGAACCCGCTGGCCGGCGCCAGCAGCGCCAGGCAGGCGGCGACGATGCAATGTGCGCGTTTCATCTTGTCTCCACGAATGTCTGTAGTTTTGTGCTGCTATCTGTGTCAGGCACAGTATCCCCAGCCAGCGGCGCCGTGGTAAAACATCGATTGCCGATTCGTTCACAATGTGAACGTCGCGATCATGCAAGGGCGCGGCACCGCGACAAGAAGACCGCAAACTGGGGTTTTAATGGAGTTCACATTGTGAATAGTGGCGACGTGGTGGGCGACCGGCCGGCAGCCGTACGCGGCGCGCAGGCCGTGGGGCGGGCCATCGACCTGCTCAAGCTGGTGGGCCTGAACCACGAGCGCGGCATCTCGCTGGCGTCGCTGGTGGCGGCCACCGGGCTGGACCGCGCCACGGCCTACCGGCTGCTGGGATCACTGGTGCAGAGCGGCATGGTGGCGCGCGACGAGGGCAAGCTCTACCGGCTTGGCCTGGAGTCGATGCAACTGGGGCTGGCCACCATGAGCCGCATTCCGATCATGGAGCGGTGCCGCCCGACGATGATCCGGATTGCCCGGCGCACCGAGGACACCGTCTACCTGGTGGTGCGCAACGGCGACTATGCGCACTGCGTGCACTACGAGCAGGGCGCGTTCCCGATCAAGGCGCTGGTGCTGCAGGTGGGCGGCCTGCGGTTGCTGGGCGTGGGATCGGCAGGCACCGCGTTGATGTCGACGCTGAGCGACGCCGAGCTGGAAGCCTTCCACGCCCGCCATGCCGGCGAACTGCCGCCCGAGCGCAGCACGCTGGCCCATCTGCGCCGGCAGAGCGCGCAGATCCGCCAGCAAGGCTATGCCTGTACCGACAACCTCGTGGCCACCGGCGTTAGCGGCGTCGGCATGGCCTTCCAGGTCACGCCGGGCACCTACGCGGCGCTGAGCGTGGGGGCCATCCGGTCGCGCATGGAGGAGGACCGCCGGCGCAGCATCGCGGCGCTGATGAAGGAAGAGCTTCAAATAGGCGGTTGGGGAGTGATGGCTGGGGTTTGACGGCAACGGGTTGACGCGCGCGTTTCAGGTGGGTGCCCGATATCGGCGGCGATTCTTTCGTGATAGCGTTGCGCATCGCCGAAAGCGACCTAAGATTCACCTGTTGTCCCGCTGTAGTCATCCCGTCGTTGTCATCCCGCAGTTCCACCCGGTGCCGCCGCGATCAGGCGCGCCGTTTGCCCGGCCGTTTGCCCGCATATCGATGACCCTCTATCAGATAAAACCGAGATTCCAGGCGTGGCTGCGGCCGTTCGTGCAACGGCTGGCCGAGCGCGGCGTGACCGCCAACCAGGTGACCACGGTGGCGGCGCTGGGGTCGATCGTGGTGGGCGGCCTGGTGGGCGCGCTGGTCTGGCTGCCCGGCATCTTCCTGCTGATGCCGCTCTGGCTGTTCGTGCGGATGGCGCTGAACGCCATCGACGGAATGCTGGCGCGCGAGCACGGCCAGCAGAGCGCGCTGGGCGCCTATCTCAACGAACTGGGCGACATCGTGTCGGATCTCGCCCTGGTGATTCCCTTCGTACTGCCGTTCGGCACGGTCGTGGTGCCGTTTGCGGTGCTGGCCGTGGTGGTCGAGTGCGCGGGCCTGATCGGCCCGCTGGCCGGCGCCAGCCGCCGCTACGACGGTCCGCTGGGCAAGAGCGACCGCGCGCTGGTGCTGGGCGCGCTGGGGCTGTGGCTGGGTCTGGGCTTCGGCCCGGGGCAGTATGGCGGGTGGATCTGGGGCGTGCTGTGCCTGCTGTCGATCGCGACGATCGTGCAGCGCGTGCGGCGCGGAGTGCAGGAAGCCAATGCCGCCGGGCAAGCAGCGCGCGGCCAACGGAAGCCAACTACGGAGTGACGCCACGTGGCACGTATTCCTTCTGAATCGCAGTTCGAGACGCACGATGGCCAGACGCTGTTCTACCGGTACTGGCCGGCCGTTTCCACTTCCACTTCCGCTTCCACATCCACGGATTCCTCACTGCGTGGCGCCGTGCTGCTGTTTCATCGCGGGCACGAGCATTCGGGGCGCGTGGCGCATCTGGTCGACGAATTCGACCTGCCCGGGCATGCCTTCTTTGCCTGGGATGCGCGCGGCCACGGCCGGTCGCCGGGCGAACGCGGCTACAGCCCCGGCCTGGCCACGTCGGTGCGCGACATCCAGACCTTTGTCGACCATATCGCGGCCACGCATGGCATTGCGGTGCGGGACATGGCCGTAGTGGCGCAGAGCGTTGGGGCGGTGCTGGCTACCACCTGGGTCCATGACTACGCGCCGCCGATCCGCTGCCTGATCGCGGCGTCACCGGCGTTCAAGGTCAAGCTGTACGTGCCGTTCGCGCGGCCGGGCCTGAAGCTGATGCACCGGCTGCGCGGCAAGTTCTTCGTCAACAGCTACGTCAAGGCCAAGTTCCTGACGCACGATCCCGAGCGGATCGCCAGCTATGACACCGATCCGCTGATCACGCGGCCCATCGCGGTCAACGTGCTGCTGGACCTCTACGAGACCGCCGACCGCATCGTGGCCGATGCCGCGGCGATCACGGTGCCCACGCAACTGCTGATCTCGGGCGCCGACTGGGTCGTCCATCGGCAGCCGCAGGACACGTTCTTCGAACGCCTGGGCGCACGCGTCAAGGAAAAAGTCGTGCTCGACGGCTTCTACCACGACACGCTCGGCGAACTGGACCGTGCCCGCGCCGTGACGGCGGCACGCCGCTTCATCGTGCGCGAGTTCGACACACCGTCGGAACCGGTTTCGCTGCGCCATGCCGACCGTTCCGGCCCGTTCAAGGATGAGTCCGATCGCCTGGCGCGGCCGCTGCCTGCGGGCAGCCCCGCCGCGATGTACTGGGCGCTGACCCGCGCCGGACTGCGCTTCGGCGGCAAGCTGTCGGAGGGCGTGCGGCTGGGGCATGCCACCGGGTTCGACTCGGGGTCGACGCTCGACTACGTGTACCGGAACGAGGCCACGGGTCGTTTCGGCATCGGCGGCATGATGGACCGCAACTACCTAGATGCGATTGGCTGGCGCGGCATCCGCCAGCGCAAGGTGCATGCCGAGGAACTGATCGGGGAGGCCATCGCCCGGCTGCATGCCGCTGGCGAACCGGTGCGCATTGTCGATATCGCCGCCGGGCACGGCCGCTATGTGCTGGAGGCGCTGGCGTCGCAGAAGGGGCGCCTGAACGGCGCGGCGGTGGCGTCGATCCTGCTGCGCGACTACAGCGACATCAACGTGGAACAGGGTCGCGTGCTGATCGAGGCCAAGGGGCTGTCCGGCATCGCGCGGTTCGAGAAGGGCGATGCGTTCGATGGCGACGACCTGGCCGCGCTGGCGCCACCGCCGACGCTGGCCATCGTCTCGGGGCTCTACGAGCTGTTTGGTGACAACGAGATGATCGCGCGCTCGCTGGGCGGCCTGGCGCGCGCGGTGCCGCCGGGCGGCTATCTGGTCTACACGGGCCAACCGTGGCATCCGCAGCTCGAATTCATCGCGCGGGCGCTGACCAGTCATCGTGCGGGCTCCGCCTGGGTGATGCGCCGCCGTTCGCAGGCGGAGATGGACCAACTGGTGCGCGAAGCCGGATTCGAGAAGATTGCGCAGCGCATCGACCCGTGGGGCATTTTCACGGTCAGCCTGGCGCGTCGGGCGCCCGACGCCGCATGATGCCAGCCGAACCCGTGCCCGCGATGAACGCCGGCGGCACCGGCATGGCGCCCGCGCCGCGGCCGTGGGGGCTGGCCTGCCTGCTGCTGGCGGGCATGGGCGCGCTGTTCTTCGGGTCGTACGGGCTGGCCAACTGGCTGGCCAGCCTGCGCAGCGACGTGCCTTTCTTCCACTACGAATGGGAGCGCCAGATTCCATTCATACCGTGGACCATCATTCCGTACTGGTCGATCGACCTGCTGTACGCGATCTCGTTCTTCCTGTGGCGCACGCGCGAGGGGTTGCTTGCGCACGTCAAGCGCCTGCTGGCGGCGCAACTGATATCGGTGGCCTGCTTCATCGCGTTTCCGCTGCGGTTTGCGTTCGAGCGCCCCGCCACGGATGGCTGGCCGGGGCACCTGTTCACGCTGCTGGGCGGCTTCGACAAGCCGTTCAACCAGGCGCCGTCGCTGCACATCAGCCTGCTGGTTATCCTCTGGGTGGCCTACGCCATGCACCTGTCGCGGCGCTGGCGCTGGGGGCTGCATGCGTGGTTCGCGTTGATCGGCATCTCGGTGCTGACCACCTACCAGCATCACCTGATCGATATTCCCACGGGCTGGCTCGTTGGCTGGCTTTGCGTGTTCGCGTTTCCGCTGCCGGCTGCACTGGCGGCGCCGGAGCACGCGCAGCTTGCGGTCGGCGTGGCGGCAGCCTCGCCGGATCCGCGCACGCGCACGCTGGCCCGCCGCTACGGCGCCGGTGCCGGGCTGGCGTGGCTGCTGTCGCTTGCGGTGCTGCCGTGGTCGGTCACCGCATGGCTGCTGATCACGTGGGTGGCGCTGGCGCTGCTGTGCGTGGCGCTGGTGTATCGCTCGGGGCGTCCCGAACGGTTTGGCAAGGCCGATGACGGCCGGATGCCGATGGCGGCATGGTGGATGCTGGCGCCATATCTTGGCGGGGCCTTCCTGAACACGCGTTGGTGGACGCGTCGCCATGACGCGGTGAGCCATGTGGCCGACGGCGTGTGGATCGGCCGGCTGCCGGGGCGCGCTGAATTGCAGCAGGCCGGCGCCGATGCGCTGCTGGACCTCACGGCGGAGTTTCCGGTTCGGCCCGGCGTGGCGGACTACCGCTGCATTCCCGTGCTCGACCTGACCGTGCCCAGCCAGGCGCAATTGCGGGCGGCGGTCGGGCAGATCTCGGCATGGCACGCCAACGGCAAGACGGTGCTGGTGTGTTGCGCGCTGGGCTATTCGCGCAGTGCGCTGGTGGCGGCCTGCTGGCTGGCCACGCATCGCGGCGAGCGCGATGCCGGGATGGTGCTAGCGCAGTTGCGCGCCGCGCGGCCGGTGGTGCTGGGGCCCGCCAGCGTTGCCGCCCTTGAACGCTTTATGGCAGGAGACCAGGCATGAACGACGCCGACCTCACGCATGACGACGGCTGGCTGGCCCACGCCACGGCGGCATCGCTGCGTGCCGCCGCACGGTTGAACATGGCCGGTCTGGTGCTGGCGCTTGTCAACGCGTGCCTGGCCGGCATCATGGCGCGCAACGGCAGTGCGTGGCTGTTGGCCGGTGCTGGTGCGGCGCTGGCCGGCGCGGTGCAGCTATGGCTGCTGGTGCGTGTGGAAATCGACCGCAAGCTGTTCGATGCATTGTCCGGCGCCTGTACGGCGCGTGACCTGGCCGGGCTCGATGCCGCGCTGGTGGCGCTGGGCTGGGTGCCGCAGGCGCGCACCGGGCGGGCGATGGTGGACCGCGCCCGTGGCGCTGGCCGTTTCCTGGCGATAGCTGGCGCGCTGATGGCGCTGCAGTGGCTGGTCGCCGTGATGATCCTTTTCCTGAGGTAACCGAATCCCATGCACTGGATGGCAAGAATCGTCGCCCGCGCGATCATTGGCTTCGCGCGTTTGCTCACCGGCATGCAGGCGCGCTGGAACGGCTGCATGCCAATGGCCACGCAGCGCGTGTACTTTGCCAACCACAGCAGCCACGGCGATTTCGTGCTGATCTGGGGCAGCCTGCCGCCGGACCTGCGTCCGGCCACGCGCCCGGTGGCGGGGGCGGACTACTGGCTCAAGTCCGGCGTACGGCGCTTTATCGGCCGCGACGTGTTCAACGCGCTGCTGATCGACCGTACTGGCGGCCGCGACGGCACCGCGCCCGACCCGGTGGCGCAGATGGTGGCGGCCTTGGCGGCGGGTTCGTCGCTGATAATCTTTCCGGAAGGCACGCGCAATAC
Source organism: Cupriavidus pauculus (assembly GCF_022179805.1). Classification (GTDB taxonomy): domain Bacteria; phylum Pseudomonadota; class Gammaproteobacteria; order Burkholderiales; family Burkholderiaceae; genus Cupriavidus; species Cupriavidus pauculus_E. Next base: position 37,590 of record NZ_BPUO01000025.1, read on the forward strand.
CACCGACGAGCGGCTGCTGCCGTTCAAGAGCGGCATCTATCACCTGGCGCGCAGTTGTCCGGCCGAGGCCGAGCTGGAGTTCGTGCCGGTGTGGATCGACAACCTGAACCGGGTGATGCCCAAGGGCGAGATCGTGCCCGTGCCGCTGCTGTGCACCGTGACGTTCGGCACGCCGCTCAGGCTTGAGGCGGAAGAGCCCAAGGAAGCGTTCCTGGCGCGCGCACGTGCCGGCTTGCTGTCGATTGCCCCGCAACTGGATTGAACGGAAGGACAGCATGCTTGACCTGCACATGATTCACGAAACCCAACTGCTGTTTGCCGGCGCGTTCGGCGTGCTGCTGCTGGCATCGACCATTGCCGCACTGCTGCGCTGGCGTGTGGCGCGCGGCCAGCCGCACAGCGTGATCGACAACCTGGCCTCGCGTATCAACGCGTGGTGGTGGATGATCGGCATCCTTGGCGTGGTGTTTGCGATGGGGCGTGGCGCCATCGTGATCCTGTTCGCGCTGCTGTCGTTCTACGCGCTGCGCGAGTTCGTGACCATCACCACCACGCGGCGTGGTGACCATCGGGCCATCGTGGCTGCGTTTTTCTTCTTCCTGCCGTGCCAGTACATCCTGGTCTACGTCGGCTGGTACGGGTTGTTCTCGATCTTTATTCCGGTCTACGCCTTCCTGTTTCTGCCGATCCTGTCCGCGATGTCGTCGGAGACCATGCGCTTTCTGGAACGCTGCGCCGGCGTGCAATGGGCCGTGATGATCTGCGTGTTCTGCATCTCGCACGTGCCGGCGCTGCTGACGCTGGACATTCCCGGCTTCGACGAGCGCAACCTGCTGCTGATCGCTTTCCTGGTCATCGTCGTGCAGGGCAGCGACGTGCTGCAGTACGTGTGGGGCAAGCTGATCGGCAAGCGCAAGATCGCGCCGCTGCTGTCGCCGTCGAAGACCGTGGAGGGGTTTGCCGGTGGTGTGCTCAGCGCCACCGCGCTGGGCGCGTCGCTCTGGTGGATCACGCCTTACGGCTCGCCGATCAAGGCTGGCGCCGTGGCGCTGGTCATCGCGCTGATGGGATTCCTGGGCGGGCTCGTGATGTCCGCCATCAAGCGCGACCGGGGCATCAAGGACTGGGGCCATATGATCGAAGGGCACGGCGGCATGCTCGACCGGCTGGATTCGGTGGTGTTTGCCGCGCCGGTGTTCTTCCATGTGACGCGCTACTGGTGGGTGCCGTAGCCGGGCCAGGCTGGTCAGACCGGCCATGTCGCATTCCGGATCGCGCGGCGTCGCATTCCGGTTCGAAAGCCGGCCGGCGCGTGCCTAGACTCCTTGCACATCTACAAGGAGCAAGCCCGTGTCAATCCTGTCCTTTCCGGCGAAAGCCGTGCGCCATGCCGCGCTGGCCCTGACCCTCGGCGCCAGTCTTGGCGCGAGCATCGGCGGTGCGCACGCCGAAACCTGGCCCACCCGGCCCGTCGTCATCGTCGTGCCGTTTCCGGCAGGCGGCGGTACCGACCTGGTGGTGCGCTCGATCCAGCCGCAACTGCAGCGCGAACTTGGCCAGCCGGTGGTGATCGACAACCGCAGCGGGGCGGGCGGCACGCTGGGCTCGGGCTTTGTGGCACGCGCCACGGCCGACGGCTACACGGCGGGCGTGGTGACCACCAGCACGCACGCGGTCAGCGTGGCCCTCTATCCGAAGCTGACCTACCAGCCGGCCAAGGACTTCAGCTATGCCGGCTTCATTGGCACGTCGCCGTATGTGCTGGCCGTCAACAACGCACTGCAGGTACCCGACACCAAGGCGCTGATTGCCCGGCTCAAGGCTGACCGCTCGCAGCACAGCTTCGGCTCGGTGGGCGTGGGCACGGTATCGCACCTGATGGGCGAGCAGTTCCAGAAGCTGGCCGGCGTACCGCTGGTGCACGTGCCGTATCGCGGCGCCGCACCGGCCTACACGGACCTGATCGGCGGCCAGGTGCAGATCATGTTCGACAACCCGGTGGGCCTGGCGCCGTATATCAAGGCGCACAAGATCACGGCGATTGCCACCACGGCGCCCACGCCGCTGCTGGCCGATGTGCCGACGTTCGCCAGCCAGGGCGTGCCCGGCTTCGAGCAGCAGCTCTGGTACGGCATCGCGTTCCCGAAAGGCACGCCGGCGCCCATCGTCGACCGCTTCAACGCCGCGCTCAACAAGGTGCTAAGCGACAAGGCCGTGGCCGACGACCTGGCAGGCAAGGGCGTGACGGCACGCCCCGGCACGCCGGCGGCGCTGCAGGCGGCGGTACAGAAGGACATCCCCTATTGGGGCGCGATTGCCAAATCGGTGGGGGCGACGGGTGAGTAAGGTGAGCAAGGTGGATATGGTCCGGGTCTTCGTACGGGACGGACAAGGCGGCAACCCGGTGCCGCTGGTGGCCGATGCCCAAGGCATGAGTGCGGAAGACATGCAGGCCGTGGCGGCCGAGTACGGCCACGAGTCGGCCTTCGTGCTGCCTAGTACGGAAGGCTGCGACTGGCGCTTTCGATTCTTCGTGCCGCAGCACGAAATGGAAATGTGCGGCCACGCCACCGTCGGTACGCTGTGGGCGCTGCGCCAGTGGGGGCTGTGGACCACGCCCACCGCGCGTATCGAAACGCTGAGCGGGATCGTCGAGGCGTACTGGGACTGCGCGGTGCAGCGCGCCTGGATCTCGCAGCCGGCGGTGCGCACGCAGTCGCTCGAACAGCCGCAAGCCGACCGCGTGGCAGCGCAGATGGGCTTGCCCGCCGGCGCCTGGACCGCCACCAACGCGGCCACCAGCCGTGTGAAGACCCTGATGGAGATGCCGTCGGTTGCCGAGCTCGATGCCCTGCGGCCCGATTTCGCGACCATGGAAGCGCTGTGCGCATCGATCGATTCCACCGGCCTCTATCCCTATGCGTGGAATGGCACGCAACAGGACGGCCTGCGCGTGGTGCATGCGCGGCAGTTCCCGAAATCGTCGGGATACCCCGAAGACGCGGCCACCGGCATCGCCGCCGCCGCGCTCTGGGGCTACCTGGCCGGCGAGGGCCTGCTGGGCAAGGGCACCGCCGCACCCATCGCGGTGTGGCAGGGCGATGCGATGGGCAGCCCTTCGGAAATCCTGGTGGCGCCGCGCCTCGATGCGCAGGGCGGCATGGTGGGATGCTGGCTCAGCGGTGCGTCGGTGTGGGACGCCCGATGACCGGGCAGGCGGTGGCTTTAACGGAATCCCCGGAATCGCGGCTGGCGGCGGTTGGCCTGGCACTGCCGCCTGTTTCGGCGCCGAGGGGCAATTACGCGCCTTTCTGTGCGATACCGGCCGGCGAAGCCCAATGGGTGTCGATCTCGGGCCAGGTCTGCCGTCTCGACGGCGTGGCCATGGCGGGCGAATGCCGGACCGACGACGACCTGCCGCTGGCCCGCCAGGCCGCCGAAGTCTCGATGCTCAATGCGCTGGCCGCGCTGCGGCTGGCGTGCGACGGCGACCTGTCGCGCGTGATCCAGGTGGTGCGGCTGCGTGGCTTCATCCGCGCGGCGTCCACGTTCACGCGGCATCCGGCGGTGCTGGACGCGGCGTCGGCGCTGCTGCGCGTGGCGTTTCCGGACCAGCCGTTGCCGGCGCGCAGCGCGCTGGGCGTGGCCAGCCTGCCCGATTGCGCGTGGACGGAAATCGAGATCGACGCGCTCGTGGCGCGTGCCTGAAACGCTGCGGAGGCGCGGCTAAGACTGATCCGTGGTGTCGCGCAGCAGCCGGTGCAGGTGGCCGCTCGATGCAAAGCCAAGCTGCACGCTGACGCTGGCCGCCGACCGGCCAGCAGCCATCAGCGCGCGGGCGTGCGCGGCCAGCACGCGGCGCCGCAGGGCCACGGGGCTGGCGCCGCATTCGATCTGGCAGGCGCGCTGAAGTTGACGGATCGAGGCGCCGAGTTCGGCGGCCACGGCATCGATCGACGGCAGCGGCAGGTCGCGCTCCAGCGCCTGCGTGAACCGCCGCATCATGCGATGCGCCAGGGAAGCCGGTTCCTCAGGCGTCGCCAGCGGCCGGCTCGTCACGATCTGCTCGACGATGGCGCGCACCAGCCACGCCGCGCTCGACGGCGTGACCGTCGGCGCCAGCAGCGCTTCGAGCATCGCAATGGTCGGCGCGTCCAGGCGCATCGCACCCATCCGGTGGATGCCGGGCATGCGGTCCGGCGGCAGGTAAAGCTCGCCGTGGTGCTGCCGCGCGTGTTCAGAGGCCGTCAGATGGGACGTGGATGCCGGCAGCAGCACCGCCGTGCCACGCACCAGCGTCACCGCATGGCGTGCATCGGGGTCGCCTGACGTTTCGTCCCACTCCGCCTTGAGCCGGCCCATGCGCGGCCACAGCAGCATGCCGCAGTCGTGCGTATGCCATTCGCGCCGGAATGACGGCTGCCGGCTGTCATGCAGCGCAAATCCGTGCGTCTCGGTCAGGTGGAGCTTGGGAGACAGGTGGGGGCGGTGGGTCATCACGGGCAATCCGGCGGGCAGGGGTGACACGCGGTTGATCATACGCCGATCAAAAACGCCCAGGGGCCAATCGTCCTATGCCAGCTTGCGGACTTCCGTGTCAGCGGGGTGGATGGCGCTACCGTCCTTTGCCGTCGGCTGCATCGGGGGGATGGGTTTGCCAGTGCGCGTGTCGACCAGCGTGGAGTGGCGCTCGCCTGCCGCGAACAGATGGCGTTCACCCCACTGGCGCAACGCGATGACCAGCGGGAACAGCCGTTCCCCGGCGGCCGTCAGCACATATTCCTGGTACGCCGACCCATCCGAGGCCGGCTGCGTTGCCAAAATGCCCGCCTCCACCAGCTTGTGCAGCCGATCCGCCAGGATGTTCCGTGCCACGCCGAGCCCGCGCTGGAAATCGCCAAATCGGCGCACCCCGTCGAATGCATCCCGGATGACCAGCAGCGACCAGCGATCGCCGATGACGTCGAGCGACCGTGCGACGGGACAGGGTTCAGCAGCTTGTGGAGCGTTGCGCGTCATGGGTGGGCAGGCGGGAGTGATCGAGGACGTGGTTGCATTTTAAAACCGGTTGGCCTAGCATTCAACCGGTTTTATTTTGCAACCGGTTTAGAGTGCATGGAGGCACCTCCGATGAGTCAATCGCCACAGCCGCCACAATCCGTATCCGTACCCGCAGATGCGCCGGCGTCGCCGCCCGGCACCGGCATGACCCGGGGGCTGGTGCTGCTATTTGCGGCCGCCGCCGGTTTCAGCGTGGCCAACGTGTACTACGCGCAGCCGCTGCTCGACGCACTGGCCCGAGAGTTCGGCATCGCGCAAGCGTCCGTGGGCGCCGTGGTGACGATGACGCAGGTGGGCTCGGCGCTGGCGCTGCTGTTCGTGGTGCCGCTTGGCGATTTGCTGGACCGGCGTGCGCTGATGCGCCTGCAGGTGGCGGCGCTGGTCGGCGCGCTGGCGATGGTTGCCTCGGCGCACGCCGTGCCGCTGCTGTTCGCGGGCATGCTCGCGGTGGGGCTGTTCGGCACGGCGATGACCCAGGGCCTGCTGGCCTATGCGGCCAGTGCGGCCGCGGCGCACGAGCAGGGCCGGATCGTCGGCGCCGCGCAAAGCGGCGTGTTCGTTGGTCTGTTGGCGGCCCGGGTGTTTGCCGGCGCAGTCAGCGACCTGGCGGGATGGCGCGGCGTCTATGCCGTGGCGGCCGTGCTGATGCTCGCAGTGGGGCTGGCGCTCTGGAGGCGGCTGCCGGCGCTGCCGCCCGCCCGGATGCGCATCGGCTATCCGCAACTGCTGCGGTCGATGTTCGCGATGCTACGCGGCGAACGGACGCTGCAGGTCAGGGGTCTGATCGCGTTGCTGATGTTTGCTGCGCTGAACATCTTCTGGAGCGCGCTGGTGCTGCCGCTGAGCGCGCCCCCGTTATCGTTGCCGCATGCGGCGATTGGCGCCTTCGGACTGGTGGGCGTGGCCGGCGCGCTGGTGGCTGCGCGGGCCGGCACGGCAGTGGACCGCGGACAAGGCCAGCGCACGACGCTGATCGCGCTCGTGGTTCTACTGGCGGCATGGTGGCCACTGTCGCGGCTCGATCAATCGTTGTGGGCGCTGGCCATCGGCATCGTGCTGCTCGACGCCGCCGCCCAGGCGCTGCACGTGACCAGCCAGGGCATGATCGTCAAGACTCGCCCCGACGCCCCGGGCCGGCTGATCGGCCTCTACATGCTGTTCTATGCGGTGGGGAGTGGTTTGGGCGGGTTGGGCGGCACCGTCGCCTACGCCCGGGGTGGCTGGCGGTGTGTGGGCTCGGGGCGGTTGTCAGTTTGCTGGCGCTGGTGTTCTGGGGGGTGACGCGCAAGTTGATGGCGTTCAAACAACCTGCCTCACAGTTTCCCCACCCGTCAGCGCGTTGGCGTAGTGGTGGTTGACGTCGCGATGGCCCACTTCGTCGGCGCGCACGGCGATCACCACGTCACGGAGCCGTGCGTCGGCGGGCAAATTCCAGTATTCGATCGCGATGGCCGGGGCGGCAGTGTTTTCCACGCGGCCGGCGTCGATTTCGGCCAGGTAGAGCGTGTAGCTGATCACGGCCTGTTCCTCGAAGTAGCCGACCAGGCGGTGCGCGGTGCGGGCCGACACCAGGTACAGCACGAAGTACGCCACGAAGAAGACGGCCTGCACTGCCAGGATCACCACGCGCTCGAACCAGCTTGGCCGGGCGATTTCGATGAACGTCATCAGGTGCATGCGTTCGTTCTCGGCTTCGTCCAGCAGCGTGCGGATCCATCCTTCGTCGGCCACCATCCAGCGCAGGCAGCGCAGATGCACCAGCATGCCGCCGACCATGCCCGGCACTGCCGCCACCGTCTCCAGCACGATGGCGCGATTGCCATAGCGCTTGGCGAAGAACGTGTCGGCGAAGAAGCGTAGCGTCATCGTGATGGCCAGCGCGATGCGGTCAGAGAATCCGGAGACGTTGTGATGGACGTCGAGGTCTGCCGGGGTGGGGGTGGGGGCTTGCATGATGGGCTCCGAAGATGAGCGTTTCAGGGGTTCGGTTTCACGTTTCAGGTTTGCCGTTCAGTAGAGCCGCGTGGCCGGTTCATCTCTTCTAAACATGCATTCAAGATACATCTTTAAAGAATCGGCTACAAGGCGATTTGCTGCCCTGCAACAGCGAGATGTGCGATTACCGGACGCCCTAAAGGCGGGCTGAGACCACGTCCGTGTCGGCGTCCGTCCGATTCCCGGCGGGCAGGGCGCCGCTCACAATCGATCGGGTACACGAATGGACGAATGGAGATGCCCGATGAAACGTTCGATCGCACCGCTGGCGGCAGCCGGCGTGGCCGTGGTGGGCGCCGTGCTGGCGGCCAGGGTCTATGGCAAGTTTTCCGGGGGCAGGCGCGGCAATGTGGCGGTGCCGGAGCCGTTCAAGTCGGTCGATCTCGACCGTTACCTCGGCAAGTGGTATGAGTACGCGCGTTACGAGAACGGCTTCGAGCGCGGTTGCGAAGGGGTGACCGCCGAATATGCGATGCGTGACGACGGGCTGGTTTCCGTGCGCAATACCTGCCACGAGGATTGCCCCGACGGCGAGGCGCGGACGTCGGAAGGTCGCGCCCGCATCGTGCCGGGCAGCGGCGGCGCCAAGCTCGAAGTCTCGTTCTTCGGCCCGTTCTTCTTTGGCGATTACTGGGTGCTGGACCACGGCGACAACTACACGTGGTCGATCGTCGGCGAGCCGTCGGGCCGCTTCCTGTGGATACTGACGCGCGATGCGCATCCGTCGGCGGACCTCGTCGATTGGCTGGTGCGGCGGGTAGCCTCGCTGGGCTACGACACCACGCTGCTGCGTACTACGAAGCACTGATTGCCACGAATCGCCCCGCCCGCCGCGAAACTTTTGTGGCGCGCGGGCGTCGCTATGTCCATATTCTCTTGATCACCCTTCGCAAGGTAATGGACTGATGGACATGGCAAATCTCGCTCCCGTAGTGGGGCACCCCTGGTTCGGCACGGCAATGGGCGCCGTTGCCGCCGTCCTGCTGGGCCTGCTCATCCACCGGGTGGGCGGCCTGCTCCTGTTGCGGATGACACGGCCCGCGCCGGTGCTGCATGCCATCGTCGTCAAGGCGCGTGGCGCGGCCAAGGCCGTGGTGCCGCTGCTGCTGTTGCAGACCACGTTCCAGGCGGCGCCCGACGACCTGGCGTGGATCAACAGCATGCGGCATCTCAACGGCCTGCTGATGATCGTGGCGATGACGTGGCTGCTGGTGCGCATCATCGCGGGCTTCGCGCAGGGTGTGCTCGACCAGCATCCGGTCAATGTCGCGGACAACATCGGTGCGCGGCGCATCCACACGCAGACGCGCGTGATCTCGCGCATTGCGATGACGCTGGTCGTGGTGATCGGCTCGGCCATGCTGCTGATGACGTTTCCGGGGGCGCGGCAGGTGGGCGCCAGCCTGCTGGCGTCGGCCGGGGTGGTCGGCCTGATCGCCGGCTTTGCCGCCAAGCCCGTGTTCAGCAACATGATCGCGGGCCTGCAACTGGCGCTGACCCAGCCGCTGCGCCTGGACGACGTGCTGATCGTGGAAGGGGAGTGGGGGCGCGTGGAGGAAATCAACAGCACCTATGTGGTGCTGCAGATCTGGGACGAGCGGCGGTTGATCATTCCGCTGCAGTACTTCATCGAGAAGCCGTTCCAGAACTGGACGCGCAACAGCGCCCAGATCATGGGGTCGGTCTTCTTCCACGTGGACTACGGCATGCCGCTGGCACCACTGCGCGAAGCGCTGACGCGTATCGTCAAGGAGCGGCCCGAATGGGATGGCCGGTTCTTCAACCTCGTGGTCAGCGATACCACCGACAAGACCATGCAGCTACGCGTGCTGTGTACCGCCGCGTCGTCTGGCCTGGCCTGGGACCTGCGCTGCGCGGTGCGCGAGGCGCTGATCGACTTCATGCAGCGCGAGTATCCGCAATTCCTGCCCCGGCTGCGGATCGAAGGCGATGGCGACCGGCTGGCGACGGCCTGGGCTGCCCAGCCGCCACCCGCCGCGTCATGACATCAGGAAGGGCCACGCCGGCACACCACGCTGGCGGCCTTGCGGATGGCCTTGCGGATGCGCGGGAACGTGCCGCAGCGGCAGGCGATGTCGCCCATCGCCGCATCGATCTGTGCATCCGTGGGCGCCGGACATCGTGCCAGCAGCGCGGCGGCGGCAATCAGTTGCGCGCTCTGGCAGTAGCCGCACTGCACCACGTCGAATTCGATCCAGGCCGCGCGCAATGCCTGTGCCGTGGCGCCCTGCAGCCCCTCGATCGTGGTAATGCGGGCATCGCGCAGATCCTTGAGGACCAGCTGGCACGATTGCGCGGCGCGGTTGTCCAGCAGCACCGTGCACGCGCCGCATACGCCGATGCCGCAACCGAATTTGGTGCCGGTCAGGCGCTGCTCGCAACGCAGTACCCAGAGCAGCGGCGTGTCGGGTGCGGACTTCAGGTCTACGGTCTTGCCGTTGAGACGGACTGACACCATGGATCATTGCCCTCCGGTATGGCAGGCGGCGCCTGCAGCGGCAGCTTGCGATGGCGCTGGCCGGTCAGCGCGAACAAGGCGTTGGCCACGGCCGGCGCAATCGGCGGCGTGGCGGTTTCTCCGACGCCCTCCGGCGGGTCGTCGCTGTCCAGCACATAGGTCTCGATGGCCGGGCAGGTGCGCATGTCCACCAGCGGAAAATCGTTCAGGTAGTGCTGCTGCACCTGGCCGTCGCGCAGCGTGATGGCCTGCTGCAAGGCGGCCGACAGCCCGAACACGATGCCGCCCTCCATCTGCTGCTCCACCATGTTCGGATTGATCGCGCGCCCGCAATCGATCACGCAGACCACGCGCGTCACACGGAAGCTGTCGCCGGCTCGGGCTACCTCGGCCACCTGGCCCACCACGCTGCCAAACGATTCGTGCAATGCCATGCCGCGTGCGAACTCGGTGCCGGCGCGGTCCTTCCATTTGCGCGGTTCCTGCCAGCCGGCGCGATCGCGCAGCGTCTCCAGTACGCGGATATGGCGGCGGTGCATGGGTTGCCTGAGCATTGCGAGCCGGAACGCGAACGGGTCCTTGCCGGCGGCGGTGGCCATCTCGTCGAGAAAGCACTCGACGAAGAACGCCTGGTGCGAATGGCCCACCGCGCGCCAGTAGCCCACGGGCACGGGCAGTTCCACGCGATGATGGCGCACCAGCAGGTTGTCGCACAGGTAAGGCTGGTCGAACGCGCCTTCGGCCATCGTGGCATCGGATAGCAGCCGTGTCAGGAAGCGCGGCTTGCCGAACGTGCGCGGCAGCGCCTGCTCCGCGATCGATTGGCTGGCCGACACGCTTTCCCACGTCACCAGCTTGCCCGACGCGTCCAGCGCGCCCCGGCACACCGCCAGGCAGGCGGGGCGATAGAAGTCGTGCATCATGTCCTGCGGCCGCGTCCAGATCGTTTGCACGGGGTTGGGCGAGGCTTGGCGAGCAATGGCGGCCGCCTGCACGATGAAGTCGATTTCGAGCCGGCGACCAAAGGCCCCGCCCAGCAACTGCTCGTGGATGACCACATCGTCATCGCGCAGGTTGAGCAGGTCGGCCACGGCCTTGCGCGCGGCCATCGGCACCTGCGTGGATGCCCAGACCTGCGCCGTCTTGCCATCGACCTGTACGGTGCAGTTGATCGGTTCCAGCGCCGAGTGCGCCAGGTATGGCACCTCGTAACGCATCTCCAGCAGCTTGCCCTCGGCCTTGGCGCGTTTCAGTGCCGCAGCGGCATCCCCAACGTGATAAAAGGCGTGGCCTTCATCGTCGCCATCCAGTGCCTTGGCCAACGCCGCGTGCACGCCGTCGCTGCTCAGGCCGGCGGCTGGGCCGTGATCCCACACCACAGGCAGCTCGCACAGCGCGCGCATGGCAATGAACGGATTGTCGGCGATGGCCGCCACGCCGCCGGTGCCGCCGTGGTAGCCGTCGATGGCATGAAAGCCCTTGATGCCGATCTTGTGGCGTACCTTGTTGGCGTCGAAGCTCTTCACGGTACCGCCCAGCGTGGGGCACATCGCGATGCTGGCGTAGAGCAGGCGATCAGGCAGCACGTCGATGCCGAAGCGCGCCGACCCGTCGAGCTTCGACTGCGCCTCGATGCGGCCCAGGCGCTTGCCGATCAGCGTGAATGCCTTCGGGTCCTTGAGCTTGGGATGGGCGGGGTGTGGCTCGTCGCGCGCCAGTGTGGCCAGTTCGCCAAAGCTGGCCGAGCGGCCCGACGACTCGTGGAACACGCGCCCGGAGCGGGCCACGCATTGCCCGGCCGATACCTCCCAGAGCCGGGCGGCCGCGCCGCACAGCATGGCCCGTGCCGCCGCGCCGGCCTCGCGCATCGGTTGCCACAGGTCCACGATGCTGGTGGAGCCGCCGGTCACCATCGACCCCAGAAAACGGGCGCTGCGCCGGGCCAGGTATTCGCTGATGTGGGCGCGCAAGCCGTCGTCGTCGGGACGAAACGCCAGGCTGCGCGGCAGGTTCTCGTGGTTGATGTAGAGCGGGTCGATGCCCGACGGGATCACGCGCACCTGCGACCAGTCCGCGTCTAGCTCCTCGGCCAGCAGCATCGCGGCGCCCGTATGGATGCCCTGGCCCATCTCGGCCTTGCTCATGACGATGGACACGTGGTTGTCGGTGCCGATCACGACCCAGCCGTTGAGCCGCGCGTCGCCCGTGGTGGCCGGCGGCGGCAGGTCGGCGTCGATTCGGTCCTCGGGGCGCAACAATGTCCATCCCACCACCAGCGCACCCGCAGCGGCACCGCCCAGCAGGAAGGTTCTGCGAGTCAGCATGACATGGCCCCCGGACGCAACGGTACGCAAGCGATCACCTATATTAGTCAATGCCGTCCGCTATCGCGAGAACGGCATTGGTGGGCGGGGCCGCGCAGGCCCCGCGTGCCGCACGGAAATAAACGCCGTTGAATACGGATGGAAATCCGTTGAATAGGGCGCGCTGCCGCCATTTGCGCCAGCGCCGCCAGTTGTCCGGGGGAGGTACGCCATGCCTGTCGAAGCCATGCATGACTGGGTGCTGCGGTTGTCGGACCCATGGAAACAGGCGCTGCTGCGCCATGGCCTGGACCTTTCCACAGCGCGGTCGCCGGCGAAAACCGCGGCCATCCTGGAAAGCCCGCTACCCATCGACTGGACCGATCCGCGCGTGGCCGAACTGAGCCGTGCCACCATGCGCGCGGTGGAGCCGGGCGACCCGGCGCGCAGCCTGCTGTACCACATGCTGGCGCTGGCTGAATGTCCGGCGACAGATACAGGCGTGGCGCTGGCCGACCTCGATGCGCTGGAAAACTACATCTACGCGCGTGCCCCGCTGCCCGCCGACTGGCAGGCGCTCGATGTGGCCGTGCTGGCCTACCAGTACCGGCCGGCCCGCCGTACCGGGCACCAGAAGCATGCGGATATCGTGTTCTCCAGGCTCGGCATCGCGCGCAATGGCGATACCGAAGCCAGCTACGACGCGCGTTCACGCAGCCATGTGCCGACGGTGGATGGGCATGTCGAGCATGTGCGCGTGCTGCCCGCGCGGTACGGCGCATTCCTGGTGCGCCGGGTGTACGGTCCCCATGTGCTGAGCCTGATCGAAGGCCGGCGCGAGGGCGACGACACGCGCGAGTTCCTGGTGCCGGTGCGCAAGCTGTTCGCGAGCGGCTGCGTGCCGGGGCCGGACTTGACGATCCGGTTCGGCCATCGCCATGTGGGCGACAAGCTGCGGCGCGCCGTGGAAGCGCGCTGGGGCGTGAAACCGGAGCCCAAGGCGGTGGTGGGCGACCCACCGTACTCGCAGTCGTGGTTTTTCCCGGAGGCGGAACCGGCAGCACCGGCAGCAGCCCCGGCAGCCCCAGGGGCGCCAGCGGTGCCGGCGTCCACCGCGCCGCCCATCGCGCTGGTGGAGACGGGGGCATCGGTGCTGCTGATGCCGGGCGCGCTGCCGCTGATCGAACCGCTGACGACCGACAACTTCAAGGTGCGCGGCTTCCGGGTATCGGCGCAATGGCGCGTGCTGCCGGTGGTCAACCGGCGCTACACCACGCAGCGCATCTTCTCGGACCTGTTCAAGCTGTTTCTCGAAGGCATCAACGCGCTGCGCGAGCGCTACGTGCCGCATTTCATGCCGGCGTTCCTGCGCTATCCGGAGCCGCGCAATGCGCCCGAGTACATCAATATCCGGCACCGATGGCACGAGGCCGCGGCCGCGTATCGGGACATGTGCACGGAGCCCGAGGACCGCGACGCGTTCCTTGCTGACGTGAAGCAGGGCGGCTATCACGCGCAACTGTTCCTGGACCATTGCGCGGAAGGCGCGGTCAGCGTGCGCATCGCGCAATGGCCTGACAAGCGCGTGCTGGCGGCATATTCGGTGGTGGCCGCGCCGGATTTCTACCCCTATGCCGACCAGGCGGAGCTGCAGCGCTGGTTCCGCGAACACCGGATCGATCCAAAGTCGCAGTTCCGCAGTGGCTCGCCGCTGTCGCTCAGCGCGGAACGCCTGCCGGCCAATCCCGCGCATGTGGACCCGTTCACGGCAACGCGCGCGTTTGCGCCGGGCGACACCACGCTGCCGGCGTCCTTCAGCCTGGCGCCGCGCGGCGAAGCCGTCGATACCGATGGCGGCCACGTGCCGCGCATGGTGTCGTTCCTGTCCGATGCCTCGTCGAGCGTGTTCGCGCCGGGTTGGGACGTGACCTATGCGGGCGGCATCGGCGGCATCTACCTGGCGACGCACGGCCTGGGTAGCCCGTTCGTGGAGGACATCAAGCTCTGCGCGGCGTCGAACAGCTTCTGGCCGGCGTTGAGCCCGGATGCGTCGCGCACGTTCAACCGCGCCAGCGCGCCCACCGCGCTGCCAATGCTCGACGATGAGCTTGGCTATCACCCGTCGCACCCACTGGCTGGCGCGAACACGACGCGGCCCGGCTGGGATGGCGAGTATGGCCCGTTCCTGACGGAGGCCGGCGACGTCGACCATGCCGATATCCACCGCTCCGACTACGTGGCCAATGCCCTGCGAGGGCAGATGCTGTACGGCGCGTTCGAGCACGTCGACTCGGCCGAACTGATCCGGCGCATCGCGGCGCTGCGCCACGCCGTGGCCGCCTGCGATGGGGGCGAGGTGCCGTCGCATACCAAGCTCTGGCTGGTTTCGGCGCGCCAGATCGACGCGGCCCATGGCAACGCCGACGTGGCCTATCGCTTCCTGTTCGTCGTGCCCGATCCAGCGGCAGTGCCAAGGCAGCACGCGCCGGGGCGGCTGCGCGTGGCCTATCGCGAAGCGGTGCGTTGCGATGTCACGCCAGCGGGCGTTGTCGGCGAGATCGAGCGCCGCGCGGCAGGGCCGGACGCGCTGGCGCTGTACTGATCATTGCCATGCGTACGCGGGGCGTGCTTGTCGTGGGCGATGGCCCGGCGGGCTGTGCGGCGGCCATCGCGGCGGCGCGGGCCGGTTGCGAGGTGACGATGGTCGGCAGCGGCCGCGCGCGCCCGGTGCCCGAGTGCGCTTCATTGGCGGCGCTGGGGCTGCTCGACTGGCTGGCGCCCGAATTGGCCACCGAGCCGCAAATCTGGCTCGACGCGCCGACGCAGGCCGGGCGCGCCGTCGATCGCGGTCAGCTCGATGGCGGCCTGCGCGCGGCGGCGGTGCGGGCCGGCGTCGACTATCGGCATATGGCAGCGGCCGGGCTGCGGCCAGCGATGGTGTCGGGCCGCGTGGTTGGCATGACTGGCGGCGGGCTCGACGTGGAAGACCGATGGGTGATCGATGCCAGCGGCGTGAACGGCTGGCTGCGCCGCCACCTCAGGCTGGAAGAGGTCATCGATTCGCGGCCATGGTGGTTGCAGCGCGGTTTCGGTACGCGCATCGCCGAGCAAGGCGATCCGTCATTCAACATCGCCTCACATGGGTGGCTCTGGCGGCGTGCCACGGCCAGTGGCTGCATCTGGACCGCGCTGTCCAGCATGCGCGGCGGCGCGGTGAACTGGCCGTCCGGCATGCAGCCAACGGGGCGAATCTGGCTGGAAAAGCGGCATTGGCGCCATTTGCGGTGCGCGTCAGGGGCGGGGTATTTCGTGTGCGGCGACGCGGCTGGCTATCTCGATCCGGCCACCGGAGACGGGCTGCGATTCGCGCTGGAATCGGGCGCGCGCGCGGGCGGACTGGCAGCCGCCGCGCTGCGCTGGTCGGAACGCGCGAGTGTCGCCAGCGCCCTCTATGCGGATTGGGTGCTGCAAACGTATCGGGCGGGCAGGGCTGCCTTAGTGGATATCTACGAGCGCGCCGGCCTGCAAGTGCGCTAGGGGCGGCATGACGGTGGCGCGCGGGGCTTCGGTCCCATTGATCGCGGTATCTCCATGCACTACAAATCGAGAACCCGAGGGGGCGTATTCAGATCGACAACAACGACGACGAGACAACAGGGGACTGCACATGAATCCGAATCCGAACAAGGCGTTATGGGAAAAAGGTGACTTCACGCGGCTGGCGGCGACCATGCGCGAAAGTGGCGACCAGCTGGTGGAAAGCCTGGGCATTACCCCGGGGATGAAGGTGCTGGACCTGGGCTGTGGTGACGGCACCACCGCATTGCCCGAGGCAAAACGTGGGGCTGACGTCCTGGGCGTCGATATCGCCAGCAATCTCGTGGCGGCCGGCAACCGGCGCGCACAGGAAGCAAAACTGTCGAACCTGCGCTTCCAGGAAGGCGATGCGTGCGCCTTGACCGGCTTGCCCGACAAGTCCTTTGACCTTGTTATCAGCATGTTTGGCGCCATGTTCGCGCCCAAGCCCGGCGACGTGGCCAAGGAAATGGTCCGCGTGACAAAGCCGGGCGGCCGCATCGTGATGGGCAACTGGATTCCGAACGATCCGACGCTGGTGGCACAGGTGCTGAAGATCAGCATGTCGTATTCGCCACCGCCGCCGGAAGGCTTTATCAGCCCCATGCTGTGGGGCAACGAGGCCGCAGTGACCGAGCGCTTCGACGCGGCCGGCGTGCCGCCCGAGAACATCGATTTCAAGCGCGAAACCTATGTATTCCGGTTTGCGGGCAAGCCGTCGGACTTCCTGGCGATCTTCCGCGACTTCTACGGCCCGACTATGAACGCGTTCGCGGCTGCCGAGGCCAACGGCAAGCAGGCCGATCTACAGCGCGAGCTGGAAGCGCTGTTCGCGGCGCAGAACCAGAGCGGCACGGGCGACAGCACGTCGATACCGGCCACGTTCCTGCGCGTGACCGTGCTGCGGCCCTGAGCCATGCCTTGAACGGCGGGTTAGTGCGTGGTGCGGCATGCCTGGGCACGCCGCACCAGCGTCTGCAGGCCCGCGTTCATCTTGGTCTCGGCAGGTTTCAGGCTGGCCCGCTCGTTCGTCAGCGCCTGGGCCAGGCTTGCGCGGCCCGCGCGCAAGGCGGCCTCGATCAGCGTCAGGCCGATGACGTCGCGTTGCGCGTGGCTACCGCCGAAGCGATGGGCGATCAGGCGCACCGGTAGCAGCAAATCGATCACGGTGGCGTAGTCGCCTTGCGCGAACGCGATCAGCGCATCGGCCACCGGCAGGCCGACGTCGCGGGACATCATGGCGTTGGTGTTGCTGCCCTGTGCCGCACGGTGCAGCGCGTCGCGCATGGCCTGCGCGGCGGCTGGGCGGTCTGCGCCCAGGCAGGCCATGATCGCGTGCACGTCGTTGAACGCGTAGTAGCCGGCCGCGCCGCGACCGAGCCAGTCGTCGGCCACTGGCTGCCAGCGCGTGCCCATATCGGTGCCGCGCAGGTGCAGGCGCCACAGCAGCGCGGACGCATCCACGAGATCGAGCGCGATGGCTGGCGCGGGGCGGGCCACGTGGCCATCGTAGAGCGCGAGCACATCATCCACGTGGTCCGCTTCGAGATGAAACAGCGCCAGGTGCCACCAGTTGTGGACGGCGAGCATGTTGTCCTCGGCCCAGTCGGTACGATGGCTGTCCAGCCACGCGATGCCGTCTGACACGCGGCCCTGCATTTCCATGACGTGCGCCACCGCGTGCACGGCCCACGGATCGCGCGGATTGCGCGCCACCGCGCGGCGGCCCGTGTCCTCGGCGCGCGCGTACATGTGCGTTTCCTCCAGCCCAAACGCCTGCATGCCCAGCATGTAGCCGTAGCCGGCCATGCCCTCGTCCCAGTGGGGCAGGGCATGGGCCAGGCGGTCGCGCAGCATCGACGATTGCCCGAGCAGGAAGTCGCCTAGATGGGCCACTTGCACCGCCAGCAGGTCGCGCGGATATTCGATCACGATGTCGCCATACATGCGCACCGAGCGGTCGAACTGGCCGTCCAGCCACGCGCGTGCGGCGGCGATATGGCGGCGCTCGCGGTCGTTGGACTGCGCATGCAGCGCTTCACCGGCTTCCACGCTCTGGCGCAGCAGCGGCTCGGCCGTGCCGTCGCCGGACGTCACCATCAGCGCGGCGCGGAGCGCGTGGCCCATCGCAAAGCCGGGGTCGCTGTCGAGCGCGGCATCGATGGCGGCCAGTGGATCGCCGTAGTACCCGTTCAACAGGTGCAGTGCGGCCTCGTAGAGTTCGATCGAGCACGCGTGCGGCGTGGTCACCGCGAGTCCTCTTGCATCGGTCCTGGTCATGGCTGTCTCCGCGTGCCCGGCACGGGCGCCGGGTCGTCAGCATCATCGTAGACCGTGGCCCGCCAGGCGCAACGGGGCCATGGTCCCGGGTCCGTCGTGTGTGCCAGGGCGCACGCGCGCGTAAATACCGTGCATGGATGTGGGCCGCAAGCCTCGTAAATGACAGTTGCAAAACGGAACACTTTGTCAGGTGGCCCGACGCTACAGTGACCGTTCCCAAGTCTGTAGGCTTTTTCAGGAGGACACGAATGAAGCAACATCTGGCGAAATCCCTGTTGATGGCTGGCGCCCTGGTGGCGTCGTATCCGCTGCTCGCGCAGCAGATGGCCCCCGTTCAGCAGGCCCAGCCGATGCCCGCCCCCCAGCCTGCCGCCGTGCAGCCAGCCCCTGTGGCGCCGGGTGCGACCGGTGGATACGCGGCACCCGCACCCGCCGCTAATCCCTATGCACAGGGTTCGATGGACACCGTGCAGCGCGGCGTACCGCCCGCGCCGGGCGCCGTGAACGCGCCGCCGCCGCCGGGCATGGCTCCGCCGCCGCCCCCGAATGCCATGGTCGACCCCGCCTTCATGAGCCTGCCGCCCGATGCATTGGGTTCCCGCCTGGGCCAGCGCAACCGTTTCCTCGACGGCGCCTGAGCGTGGCTGTGCATGCGCCGCACAGATGATGTGCGGCGCATGGCGTTGAACCAGCGGTATCGCCAAACCTAGACTGGCGCCTCACTTATCGAGGAGCCTGTCATGTCCCTGTTGCGCTACTTCCGTCTGGCCACCATGAGCGTCACGCTTGCGGCATCGGCCAGCGGCGCCGCCCACGCGGCGGAAGCGAATCCACATCCCAGCATCCGCGCGATGCTCGGCGCCAAGCCTGTCGATCAGCTCGACCCGCGCACCACGGCGCTGATCATTGTCGATTTCCAGAAGGAGTATTTCTCCGGACGGATGCCGATTCCCGACGGCCAGCGCGCGCTGGCCAATGCACAACGGTTGCTGGCATTTGCCGATAGCAACCGCATGCCCGTCTTCCAGATCCAGCACGTCGCACCGGCCGGCGCGGCGGTGTTTGCCGTCGATGGCGACACCGTGGCGTTCCAGCCGGGCATGCTTCCACGCACGCACGACGTGGTACTGCGCAAGGACACCGTCAGCGTGTTTGCCAGTACGGACCTCGACCAGCAGCTGAAGGCGCTGGGGGTGAAGACCATCGTGGTGGCGGGGCTGATGACCCACGCGTGCGTGGCCGGTGCCGCGCGCGACGCGGTGCCGCTTGGTTATCACATTGTGATAGCATCCGACGCCTCGGCCACGCGCGATATCACGCGCGCCGATGGCCGCACGATCGGCAAGGACGCGCTGCACGAAGCCGCGCTTGCGGAGATCGAGGATACCTTCGGCGATGTGATGACGACCACCGCCATCACGGGCCTGCCGCTACGCTGAGATTGTCGAAACGCCCCGCTGGGGCGTTTCTGCTTTTCGCGGACCGGTACTTGTTGGATGAGCTTTCATGGATGAGATTCATGGATCAGTTGCTTGCCATGCGCGTGTTCCGCGCCATCGTCGACGCCGGCGGGTTTTCGGCGGCGGCGGAGCGGCTCGGCGTGTCCCACTCCACGGTATCGCGGCAGTTGAAGCAACTGGAGTCCGAAATGGGTGTGCAGCTGCTTCATCGCAACACGCGGCGGCTGGCGCTGACGGACGCGGGCGAGCGGTACCACGGGTACTGTGTCGATATCCTGTCCCGCATCGATGCCATGAACGAGGCGATGACGGGCGACGGCCAGCATCTTGCCGGCCCGTTGCGCGTGACCGTGCCGCTGGCCATCGGCACACTTGAACTGCAGGACTGGCTGCCCGCATTCCGCGCCCTGTATCCCGATATCCGGCTCGACCTGTCGTGCAACGACCAGTTTTTCGACCTGGTGGGCGCCGGTTTCGATGTGGCCTTGCGCATCAGCGCGGCGCCATTGGCCGACAGCAGCCTGATGGCCAGGGTGCTCGCCGCATCGGACATGGTACTGGTGGCATCGCCGGCCTATATCGACGCGCACGGCATGCCGGCCAGCCCGGCGGAGCTTGCCGCACACCAACTGCTGGCGTTTTCCGGCGCGCCGCAGACCCTGACGCTGACCGATGTCCGTGGCCAGGCTGAACAGGTCGCGATGCGGGGCATGTTGACCACCGACGCCATTACCGCGTTGCATGCGTCCGCGCTGGCCGGCGCCGGCATCGCGGCATTCACGGAACGCACCGCGCGCACCGATTTGGCGCGCGGCGGCCTGGTGCGCGTGCTGCCGCAATACCATGCCGGCACCAGCCACTATTACGCGCTGTATCCGCAGACCCGGCACCTCGCGCCCAGAGCGCGTGCGTTCATCGATTTCATGGCCACGCACTACCGCATGGGCGGCGACTGACCCGCCCGAGCGGACTACGCTGCACAGCACGCCGGACGGGGCCGGCGCGAAAAAGTTACTTCGCGCCGTGCCAGCTACTACAGTTATTGCAGTCCCGGTGCGGGTAGCGCCGTGGGAACGGTCTATGCGCGATCCACGCACCATGCGGGCAGGCTTCACCCGGGCAACCGCCGCCCGGCAATGGGGCGCCCCAGAAGAACCATGCAAGAACTTGCCTTCCGCACCCTGTTGTATCGGTATTTTTTTTTCGACTGGCTGTTCAAGGACGTCAGTCGGGGCGATCTCGTGGCGCGCGCGGCGGCGTGGCGCTTCAACCAGGCGCGCGCGCATTGGCTGCTGACCTATATGCGGCGTTGGCTCTGGTGCGGCTTGCTGCTCTACGTGATGGGCGGCGCCGTGGAGATCGTGATGCGGCAGCCCGCGCTGTCCGCCATTTTCTATGTGCCGGGCGCACTCAGCGTGCCGGTCAACATCGTCATCGGGGTGATGTGGCTCGGGCTCAAGGCGCCGGGGCCTGTACGATCCTAAAGTCCCTGAAGTCCCCGATCCGCGCGCGTTTCAGATCTGCAACCTGCCGGTTGTCTGCGATGGTCATCGGCCGGTTCCGCGCGCCGTTATCGGCTCAGAACCCGCTTGTTACCGGCCGTGGCTTGCAAATTGCATGATGCGAGGCTTGCCCAAGCTCCCGGGCGAGCTCGCCGCCCACGCGCGTCTTCGCTCCCCATCCTCGTCAGGTCTGGCGCACTCGCGCCTGTCCGGCAGCGCTCAGAAGCCATGAGCCACCGTCCGCACGGCGGGCGGCGCCCGATTCTCTTCCTGTCGGAGGTTCCCCATGACCCGATACATCGTGCTCGCAAGCTTCACAGACCAGGGCATACGTACTGTGAAGGACACCACCAAGCGCGCAGCGGCGGTACGCGAGCTGGCGCCGCAGTTCAATGTCAAGGTGACTGACATGTTCTGGACGCTCGGCAAATATGACGTGATCATGACCCTGGAAGCCCAGGACGACGCGGGCGTGACGGCCTTCGGCCTGTCCGTCGGCGCGCAGGGCAATGTCCATACCGAAACACTGCGGGCATTCTCGGCGGACGAGATGACGGCCATTCTCGGCAAGATGCGCTGAGCGCGTGCCCTGACCATCACCCCGGATCCGCCCGCTTCATGCGAGCGGGTGGATCGACTTGCGCGGCGGCCCCGACGCCTGGCTGGCATCGCCCTCGTCGCCCGCGCCACTGGCGCGCCCCGGCGGCGCCGACACGCCGGTCAGGTCGCGGCCCGCCACCAGCGACGCCGGTTCCATCGCCCGCACACCCTCGCCACCGCCAGCCCACGCGGCAATTCCAGCGGCCAGCACGGCCGCCACACTCAGGACACCCACCCAGTTCATCTGCTTCATGACGCTCTCCATGGAGTTGATACTTCGTTTAAACTACGACTAGTGAAGTCGTAGTAAGAATAGGCGCGGCTGCCGGCATGTGCAAGCCGCAACGCCAATTCCCCGACACATCGGCGGGTCATTGCAAAAAACGACTTGCATGTTTTTAACTACGACTCATAGAATCGTAGTTACGGCTGGTGCATGACGGACGGCGGGTAGGTAGTGCCGCAGGATCAACAGTCGAATACCGTAAAACCGTGATGGGCGTGGCCCAGGAGTCTGAAGATGTCGAAACGTATTCTTGTGATTGGCGCCGGCTTTGCCGGTATGTGGAGCGCACTGGCATCGGCCCGCCTGCTTGACCAGGTTGGCCGTACCGATGTGGAGATTGCGCTGGTGGCCCCGGCCCCCGAGTTGCATGTGCGGCCGCGTCTCTACGAGCAGAACCCCAATGGCATGAAGGCGCCGCTGCAGGAAATCTTCCGCGCCGTGGGCGTCCGCTTCATCCAGGGTGTGGTGGAACGCATCGACGTCGACGCGCGCCAGGTGGAAGTGCAGGGCGTTGGCGCCGATACGTCACGCAGCACGCTCGGCTATGACCGCCTGGTGCTGGCCGCTGGCAGCCGCCTGTTCCGTCCGCAGATCCCGGGGCTGGACACGCATGCCTTTAACGTCGACCAGATTGCCGATGCGGCAGAGCTGGAGGCGCATATCCACACGCTGGCGCAGCGTCCGGTCAGCGTGGCGCGCAATACCGTGGTCGTGGCCGGCGGTGGCTTCACCGGTATCGAGACTGCGGCGGAAATGCCGGCGCGGCTGCGTGAAGTGTTGGGCGAAGGCGCCGATGTGCGTGTGATCGTCGTCGAGCGCAACAGCGATATCGGTCCCGACCTGGGCGCCGGCCCGCGTCCCGTGATCACGCAGGCACTGAGCGAACTCGGTGTGACGTGGAAGCTCGGCTCCGGCGTGGCATCGGTGGATGCGGAAGGCGTGACGCTGGAAAGCGGCGAGCGCATCGACGCCGCCACGGTGGTCTGGACGGCGGGCGCGCGTGCCAGCGCACTGACCGCGCAAATCCCGGCCGAGCGCGACAATTTCGGCCGCCTGCACGTGGACAGCAACTTGCGCGTGAAGGGTGTCGATACGGTCTATGCGACGGGCGATGTGGCCTACGCAGCGGTGGATGACGCCGGCAACTACGCGATGATGTCGTGTCAGCATGCGATGAACCTGGGCCGCTCGGCCGGCCACAACGTGGCAGCCGACCTGCTGGGCCAGCCGCAGATTCCGTACAGCCAGCCGAAATACGTGACCTGCCTGGACCTGGGCCCGTGGGGCGCGGTCTATACCGAAGGCTGGGATCGTCAGGTGAAGCTGTCGGGAGCCGAGGCCAAGGCGCTGAAGACCAAAATCAACACCGAGTGGATCTACCCGCCTAGCGCGAATCGCGCCGAGGCGCTGGAACTGGCCGACCCGCTGCGTATCGTCGTGGCCTGATCGGTTTTGTCGTGATGGCTGCTCTCCCGGTGCGGGAGAGCAGCAGCAAAATCAGCCGCGCTTGCGAGTTTTCGCAGGCGTGGCTTCTTCTATTTCTTCTTCCTTTCCGCTGCGACGGTTGGCCGCGCGGTCGGTGAGCCAGTGCACCACCTGCGTGCCGTAGCCGGCAGGGGCTTTGTCGATGGTGCGCTGTGCCAGGTCGGCCAGCGTCTGCTTCTTGAGTTCGGCGCGCATGGCGCGTTCGGCCGTCTGCATCACAGCGTGGATCGAGCACACGCCGCGCGTGGCCCAGGCCGGCGGCGCATCCTCGAACACCGCGCAGCGGCTGCGGATCTCGCGGCAGTCGAACAGCGGCTTTTCGCCATCGATGGCCACCACCACGTCGTGCACGGTGATCCGTTCGGCGGCACGGGCCAGGCGGAAGCCGCCCCGGATGCCCTCGGTGGCTACCACCAGTTCGGCCCTGGCCAGCTTGGTGAACAGCTTGGCCAGGTAATCGACGGGAATGCCCTGCAGTTCGGCCAGATCGCGGACGCTGGCTTCCTGGACTGCGGCGTTGGAACGGGTCAGGTACAGCAGGCAGTGCAGCCCATACTCGACCCCAGTGCTGATGAACGACATGGTTGTATAACTCGGATTAATTGAATCGTAGTTGACAGCCTATACAAATCCGTCGTCTCCCGCAAGGCATGGTGGCCCCGTTTGCCTGCCATGTGCGGTGCAAGGCTACGCGTTTACCCCGGCATCGTTGCGCGCACCGTGTAAGAACCGGGTAAGGGGCGGGCAGTACCTTGTCACCGTGCCATGCGGCATGTACCGCGTGGCGAATGCAAGGATATGCAGGAGACAACGATGCAAGACGATCTGATCGAAAAACTGAAGGCCAGCCGGCAGTATCAGGAGCTGGTGCGGCGCCGTGGCCGGCTGGGCTGGCTGCTGACGGCGGTGATGCTGGTGGTGTACTACGGCTACGTGCTGGTGATTGCGTTCGACAAGGAACTGCTGGCCACCCGCGTGGGGCAGGGTGTGATGACCTGGGGCATGCCGATCGGGCTGTTCGTGATCCTGTTCACCGTGGTGATCACCGGCCTCTATGTGCGCCATGCCAACCGCGTCTACGACGACCTGACCGACCGCATCAAGCAGGAGGTCGCATGAAGACCCGTCACGCATTCCAGGCTGCCGCGGCCAGCGCCGCGCTGCTGTTGTCCGCCAGCGCCTTCGCGGCCGGCGGTGATCTGGGGCAGGCCGTAAAGCAGGCCACCAACTGGACGGCCATCGGCATGTTCGTGGTGTTCGTGGTCGGTACGCTGTTCATTACCAAGTGGGCCGCCAAGAAGACCAAGTCCGCCGCCACGTTCTACACCGGCGGCGGCATTACCGGCTTCCAGAACGGCCTGGCCATTGCCGGCGACTTCATGTCGGCGGCGTCTTTCCTGGGCATTTCGGCAGCTGTGTACACCAGCGGCTATGACGGGCTGATCTACTCGATCGGCTTCCTGGTGGGCTGGCCGATCATCACGTTCCTGATGGCCGAGCGGCTGCGCAACCTGGGCCGCTTCACGTTTGCCGACGTGGCCGCGTACCGCTTCAAGCAGGCGCCGATCCGCGCATTCGCGGCGTCGGGCACGCTGGTGGTGGTGGCGTTCTACCTGATCGCGCAGATGGTGGGTGCCGGCCAGTTGATCAAGCTGCTGTTCGGGCTGGAATACTGGGTCGCGGTGGTCATCGTGGGTGCGCTGATGATGATCTACGTGCTGTTCGGCGGCATGACGGCCACCACGTGGGTGCAGATCATCAAGGCGTGCCTGTTGCTTGGCGGCGCGACGTTCATGGCCTTCATGGTGATGGCGCAGTTCCACTTCAGCCCCGAGGCGCTGTTCGCCAAGGCGGTGGAAGTGCATGCCAAGAAGGATTCGATCATGAGTCCGGGCAACTTCATCAAGGACCCGATCTCGGCCATTTCGTTCGGCATCGCGCTGATGTTCGGCACGGCCGGCCTGCCGCATATCCTGATGCGCTTCTTCACGGTGCCCAATGCCAAGGAGGCACGCAAGTCGGTGTTCTGGGCCACCACGTGGATCGGCTACTTCTACATCCTGACCTTCATCATCGGCTTTGGCGCGATCGTGCTGGTGGGCACCAATGCCAGCTTCCAGGACGGCAGCGGCAAGCTGCTGGGCGGTGTGAACATGGCGGCCGTGCACCTGGCCAGCGCGGTGGGCGGCAACGTGTTCCTGGGCTTTATCTCGGCCGTGGCGTTCGCGACGATCCTGGCGGTGGTGGCAGGCCTGACGCTGGCCGGCGCATCGGCGGTGTCGCACGACCTCTACCAGACCGTCTTCAAGCACGGCAAGGCCACCAGCGCCATGGAGCTGCGCGTCTCCAAGATCACGACGATCGTGTTGGGCATGATCGCGGTGGTGCTCGGCATCGTGTTCGAGAAGCAGAACATCGCGTTCATGGTGTCGCTGGCGTTCGCGGTGGCGGCATCGGCCAACTTCCCGGTGCTGTTCCTGTCGGTGCTGTGGAAGGGCTGCACCACGCGTGGCGCGATGATCGGCGGCTTCCTGGGCCTGGTGTCGGCCGTGGTGCTGACGGTGCTGTCGCAGGCGGTCTGGGTGGACGTGTTCCACTTCAAGAGCGCGCCGTTCCCGTACACGTCACCGGCGCTGTTCTCGATGACGATCGGCTTTGTCGGCATCTGGCTTTTCTCGGTGACCGACAAGTCCAAGCGCGCTCTGCTGGACAAGGCAGGATTCGAGGCGCAGGAACTGCGCTCTGAAACCGGCATCGGCGCGGGCGAGGCTACCGCGCACTGACCCTCAGGCAAAAGCCGGCTATAAGCGACCCGCACGTGCAAGCGTGCGGGTCGTTTTCTTTTGGGACGCTTCTGCTGAATACGCTGCATCTGCCGGTGCGAATTCACCTTCGGCAATGTCTTCCCCTGCGGCGATGGCCGTTGGAGGACACTCCGGCTGGCACCACGCCGCCCCTGTCAGGGGCAGGCGGGGTTGGCGGGCTGGACCCATCCGAAGGAGTGCCCCCATGAACAAGAAAAAGCCCCTGCGCGTTGTCGCGGCCCTGGTGGTACTGGGATTCGTTGGCTTCTTCGTCCTGACCGCACCGTCCACCTGGAGGCTGCTCCGCGCGATCTGCCAGCCGCCACGGCGCCGGATCTGGTCAACGGGCGCGAAGTGTTCCTGGCTGGTGACTGCGCCACCTGTCACGCATCGCCCGGCAAGGGGGATGACAAGCTGCTCGGCGGTGGCAGGTCACTCGATACGGCGTTCGGCACGTTCCACATGCCCAACATCTCGCCAGACAAGCAGGACGGCATCGGTGGATGGTCGCTGGAGCAGTTCATCGTCGCCATGCGCGAGGGCGTGCTGCCTGACAAGGGCAATGCCTATCCCGCCTTTCCGTACACGTCGTACCAGCGCCCGACCGCAAACGACCTGCGCGACCTGTTTGCCTAACTGCAATCGTTGCCACCCGTGCGGGGCAAGATTCAAGACCACGAACTCAAGTTTCCATTCACGCTGCGGCGCGGCGTGGGTCTGTGGCGGCTCGCCTTTCTCGGTGGCAAGCCGTTGGCGCCGGTGGCTGAGGACAAGAGCGAGGCGTGGCATCGCGGCCGCTATCTGGTGGAGGGCGCGGGGCACTGCGCCGAATGCCACTCGCCGCGCAACGTGGCCGGCGCCGTGCCGCTAAAAAGGCGGTTTTCCGGCGGACCAAATCCCGAGGGTACGGGCTATATCCCCAACATCACGCCCGATGACACCGGCATCGGCTTCTGGACTGCCCGTGACATCGCACGCTATCTGGAAGAGGGCGTCAGTCCCATCGGCATGAAGGCGGGCGGCGACATGAAGGAGGTCATCGCCAATACGTCGCGGCTATCGGCACAAGACCGGCATGCGATGGCCGAGTACCTGAAGTCGGTGGCTGCCGTCGAGGCGCCCAACGCGGGGACGACCAAGCCCAACCGTACCGATGAGATCGTCATGCTGCCTGCTGCGCATGCGGCGACGGGCCCGTCGAGACTGGCCGCACTGGAAGCCTCGCCCGATGTGGTCGACAAGCAAGGCGTTCTCTACGTGGTCGCCCCAACGCCGCTCACGGTGGCGCAGGCTGGTGGCGCCGAGGACGGCAAGCTGCTTGGCGCCGCGGAGATCACGGTATTGGCGAGGGAGGCCAGCAAGATTCAGGTGCGCGTGGAGGGATGGCAGCTCGATGGATCGGAAAGCGCGCTGTATGCGCTGCAGGGCCAGCGCATCCTGAAGGCAGTGCTGACACCCGAAGCCATCGGCAAGGTCAAGCGGCAGAAGTCCGTACAGGACGAACACACGGGCCAGCAATGGCATCAGGTCAGCCTCGACGTATGGATTGCGCCGAAGGGTTTGTCCGGCGACCTGGCGTCGCTTTGGCAGCACAGCAAGGAAACGTATCACGCGACGTGCGCCACTTGCCACGCGCTGCCGCACACCCAGGACTTCCTGGCCAACCAGTGGATCGGCACGCTCGGGGCCATGAAGCGCTCACGTCGCTGGACGATGCCGAGTATCGGCTGTTGCTGGCGTGGCTGCAAAACCATTCCAAGGATGTCCATCCGCCCGAGGATGCCAGGCCATGAGCGCCGCGCCGGCGGATGCGGTGAGCGGGCTGGCCTTGCCTGCCGTGCTCGACTGGCTGGCGGCGCAGCTGCTCGCGCCTCGGGATGAGGCCGATATCGTCAGCATGCGTTCGGCGACAGGGACGACGGCCATGGAGGTAATTGCGCTGGAATGGCAATGCCATGACGCCATCCACACGATTCGCGCGGCGCTGGATTCACCGATTCCGGCCGCCACGCTGGCGCTGGACCTGTCGGTGGCCTACACGCGACTCTTCGAAGGCGTGGTCGGGCGTCCTGCCGTGTCGCTCTATGAAAGCGGCAGCCGGCCGTTTGGCCAGGCCACCGGCGACATGGCCGCGCTGCTGAGGCAGTGCAACCTGCAGGTGTCGGGCATCAACGAGCCGCCCGATCACATTGCGATGGAGCTGGCGCTGTACGCCGCGTCGCTGCGTGACGGCGATGCGGAAGGTGCGGCGCGAATGCATCGCCGCCTCATCGCCTGGATACCGCAGTGGTCGGCAGACTGCCGCCAGCACGACGCCGATGGCTTCTATGGCGGCATCGCACAACTGCTGCAAGCCTTGCTGAAAGCCCCCGGGCTCGATGCCGACATCATCCTGCCGTGCACCACCAGCTATGAGCGCAACGATATCGAAGGCATCGGCGACTATTCGCTGAGCCATATCCTGGCCATGCGCAAGGTGGTGGATCCGGTTTTCGAGGCCCGCAACGACTACGACATCTTTGCCGAGATCTGCGGGCGCATGGGCACGTGCGATGCGTTCACCGAGGGGCGCGACGAGATGGGCTGGATCCGCACGTTCTATGAATCGGCCCGCGTGCAGGCGCGCGGCAAGCGCTTGGAACTGCCGGTCTTCGACGTGTTCTGGAGCAGCAACAAGCCGCTGGCGTTTCCGATTGGCGACGAGGCGAAGGGCTACATCCGGCACAAGGAATTTCGCGACGATCCGCTTCTCAATGCGCTGGGCACGGCATCAGGGCGCATCGAGATCTACTCGGCCAATATTGCGCGGATGAAATACGACGACTGTCCGCCGCATCCGGCGTGGATGGAGCCCATCGAGCGGCTGGGCGGCCCGACCACCAAATATCCGCTGCACATCGTGAGCGGCCATCCTCGCAGCCGGCTGCATTCGCAGTTGTGCGGCACGGTGCTGCGCAAGGACTATGCGATCCAGGGCCGCGAACCGTGCCTGATGAATCCGGACGTGCCAAGGCACGCGGCATCGCCGATGGCGATGTGGTGCGCGTGTTCAACGACCGCGGCCAGATGCTGGTGGGTGTGAAGCTGACCGATGGCATACGCCGTGGCGCGATCCGCGTGTCGGAAGGGGGCTGGTACGATCCCGAGCACCCCGGTACGCCCGGGACGCTATGCCGCTACGGCGACGTCAACAACCTGACGATCGGCATCGGCACATCGAAGCTGGCGCAAGGCAACTTCGGGCGTACGGCCATGGCCGATGTGGAAAAGTACCGTGGCGAGCCGCCGGCGGTGCTGGCATTCGTACCGCCACATAACGCGGTGGCTTGAGCCCGCGTCAGGCCTGGGCGACGACGTTGATGCCCAGCGCTTCGCCGCCGGCCGCGATGATCAGCAGGCGGTCCACGTTCGGGTGGGCGCCCGGGCGGTTGCGTGCATCGGCGGTGTGCTCCGCGAAAACGGCCAGGCCGTGCTCGGCCGCTTGCGCGTCGAGTTTGCCGAAAGCCTGCTGGAGGTAGTTGTACACGGCCAGCGAGCCCTGTTTGCCCGCCACGTTCTCGATGGTGGCGACCACGGCGTTCTGGCCGTCGACCAGGTCGATGCGCGCGATGCCGTCGATGGCGGGCAGTTGGGCGAGGTTGTCCTTGAATACCTGGCTCGGCTGGATCATGAGGGGCTCCGTGAAATCTGGAATCAACAATGCAAAACGGACGGCGCCAAAAATGGCAACCGTCCGTTTCCTGTGCGTTGGTAGGCTCGATTGGACTCGAACCAACGACCCCCACCATGTCAAGGTGGTGCTCTAACCAGCTGAGCTACGAGCCTAGCGAAGGCGCGAATTCTATAGAGAGCATTCGCAAAGTGCAAGTACTTATTTCATTCAGAGCGTCAGGGTCTGGGCCACCAGTGCTGCTGCTGCTGCGCTCGACATGCTGACGGCCAGCCAGCATCCCAGCAGAAAGGCGCCGCTTGCCATGCGTTGACGGGGTTTCATGATCTTTTTCTCCCGGGATGTTGGCGTCTGGCGATCAGTACTCGATCACCGGCGCATGCACCGGGGCGATGGACTCGTGTGTGGTCTGCGTGCGCTGCGCGGCCTTGTGCACCATCGTGTAGGCGTAGTCGATGCCCATGCCGTAGGCGCCCGAGTGTTCCTTGGCCAGGCCGGTCACGGCGTCGTACGTTTCCTTGTTCTTCCAGTCG
>NZ_BPUO01000026.1 GCF_022179805.1 Cupriavidus pauculus
ACGCGTTGATCCATGAGTGACACTTCCTTCCATGGCATGGCAGGTCTCCAAAAAGACACTGCCGGCCAGTCTAGACGTGTTACCCATGTTCCCGAACGGGTGTTACCTATGTTCCCGGTCTGTACACCGCTTTGCGGGAGAGGGGCAGGGGGTGAGGGCGGGGACTTGAAGTACTAACCAGATCCGCCAAGCACGACACGCCTTGCCCTCACCCCCAACCCCCCAGAGGGAGAGGGGAGCAAAAACAGGGGAGAGGGGAGCAACATCAAGCGGGGCGAAGGAGCCAAAGCTCCACCGTCTTTACGCCTTCTTGACACCCCGCCCGCCAAACCCTGCATCAAATTGACGCGTGCATCCCTAGCATGGATCCATGTTCAACAGACGATCCGCTCCGCGCGGATTCTCGCTTTATGCGACAGTCATCGAGTCTCGCCGTGGCGTTTGCATCGGTACCGCGCCGCCGCGCCGTTCCCCAGGATCAATGGATCCGCCTGCGCCTGGCGGTGTCGTCGGCGCAGGTGTTCGCGCTGCGCCAGACGCTGCATCGCGCGATTGGCAGCATGGCGCGGATCTACGTGGTGGAAGTCGACCATCGCAACGGTGAGACGTCGCTGCATGTGGAGGTGGAACGTGGGGATCGCGATGCGGCGATGCACGCCATCATGGCGGCGCTGCCGGCTGCGGAATTCGGCACGGCCACCGTGCTCGGAGACGACCATGGCAAGCACTGACGCGCGCCGTGGCGCGATTGCCGACGGGCTGTGGCTGCCAATGGTCACGCCGCTGCGCAACGATCAGCTCGACCTCGATGCGGCGCAGCGCCTGGCGTCGCACTACGCGGCGGCCGGTGTCGATGGCCTGATCGTGCTCGGCACGACGGGCGAGGGCGGCCTGCTCAGCGATGCCGAGCGCTTCATGCTGACGGCGGCCGTGATGGAAGCCGTCGATGGCGTACTGCCCGTGATGGCCGGCGTTGGTGGCGTGGCCACGCACGCGGTGTGCGAGCAGGTGCGCCGGCTCGATCGATTGCCACTGGCGGGCTATCTCGTACCGCCGCCTTACTACCTGCGCGTGTCCGACGAAGGCATCGCGTGGCACATGCGCAGCGTCGCCGGCCAGACCGGCAAGCCGCTGATGCTCTACAACGTGCCGAAACGCACGGGCTGCACGATATCGCCGGAACTGGCCTGGCGGCTCGCCGCCCATCCGCAGATCGTGGCGATCAAGGAATGCGACCCGGCCGGCATGCGCACGCTGGCGATGCAGGACCTGGTTGGCGTGTTTTGCGGCGACGACGCGTCGATGCTCGACCACCTGCTGGGCGGTGGCCAGGGCGTGGTGCCCGCCGCCGCGCATGTGCGGCCAGACCTGTTCGTCCGCCTGCTGCAAGACACGCGTACCGGGCGCGACGAGGCCGCGCGGGCGCTGTTCCGGCAGCTCCTGCCGCTAATCGGCCTGATGTTCGCCGAGCCGAACCCGGCGCCGGTCAAGGCCGCGCTGGCGCTGGGCGGCATGATCACGGCCGAGGTGCGCCGTCCGCTGATGCCGGCGTCCAAGGGACTGATGGCGCGCATCGACGAGGCCATGGCAGTGCTGCCGCCGATGCTGACCGCCGAAGCCGCCTGAACTCCAGGGGCAATGCACGTTCCAACGGCAACCGGTAAAATGCCGGATTGCTTAAAAAATGTGCATCATGTCTCGTGAATGGAATGCCAGCGTCACGGTTGCCGCCGTTATCGAACGGGGCGGCCGCTTTCTGCTGGTGGAAGAGGAAACGGCGGACGGCCTGCGCTTCAACCAGCCCGCCGGGCACCTGGAGCCGGGCGAAAGCCTGGTGCGCGCCGTCATCCGCGAAACCCTTGAGGAAACCGCGCACACGTTCGAGCCGCGCGCGCTGCTGGGCTGCTATATGAGCCGTGGCCGCTCGTCGCGCGACGGCGGCGACACCACCTATGTCCGCTTCGCCTTCACCGGCGACCTGGGCTCGCTCGATGCCGGCCGCCAGCTCGATACCGGCATCGTGCGTACCGTGTGGATGACCGCCGAGGAACTGCGCGCCTGCATCGACCAGCATCGGTCGCCGCTGGTGATGGTCTGCGTCGACGACTACCTGGCCGGCAAGCGCTTTGCGCTGGACGTGCTGCACGCGCATCCCACGGCCATCGCCGATACCGTCGCGACGGTAGCCGGCCCGACGCCGGAGGTGGCATCGTGAGCGGCAAGCGGGTAGTGGTGGGCATGTCGGGCGGCGTGGATTCGTCGGTCACGGCATGGCTGCTCAAGCAGCAGGGGTACGAAGTCATCGGCCTGTTCATGAAGAACTGGGAAGACGATGACGACAGCGAGTATTGCTCCACGCGGCAGGACTGGCTGGACGTGGCGTCGGTGGCCGACGTGATCGGCGTGGACGTTGAAGCCGTCAATTTCGCCGCCGAATACAAGGACCGCGTGTTCGCCGATTTCCTGCGCGAATACTCGGCCGGCCGCACGCCGAACCCCGACGTGCTGTGCAACGCCGAGATCAAGTTCAAGGCGTTCCTGGACCACGCGATGGAGCTGGGCGCCGACCTGATCGCCACGGGCCACTATGCGCGCGTACGGCAGGCTGCCAGCGGCAAGTTCGAACTGCTGAAGGCATTCGACCACACCAAGGACCAGAGCTACTTCCTGCACCGGCTGAACCAGGCGCAACTGTCGCGCACGATGTTCCCGCTGGGCGAGATTCCGAAGACCAAGGTGCGAGAAATCGCCGCCGAGATTGGCCTGCCCAACGCGAAGAAGAAGGACTCGACGGGCATCTGCTTTATCGGCGAACGCCCGTTCCGCGATTTCCTGAATCGTTACCTGCCGACCAAGCCCGGCCCGATGATGACCGACGAAGGCAAGGTCGTTGGCGAACACATCGGCCTGGCGTTCTACACGCTGGGTCAGCGCAAGGGCATCGGCCTGGGCGGCAGCAAGGACGGCAGCGGCGACGCCTGGTACGTGGCGCGCAAGGACATGGCGGCCAACACGCTGTACGTCGTGCAGGGGCACGACCACCCGTGGCTGCTGAAGCCCGAGCTCGATGCGGCGGACCTGTCGTGGGTGGCCGGCGAGCCGCCCGCTGCGGGCGCGACGATGGCGGCCAAGACGCGCTATCGGCAGAGCGATGCGGCGTGCACGGTGGCGAAGGCCGACGGCGATGCGCTGAAGCTGTCGTTCGCCGAGGCGCAGTGGGCGGTGACGCCAGGGCAATCGGCCGTGCTGTACGACGGCGAGGTCTGCCTGGGCGGCGGCATCATCCAGTAGGACAAGCCGCAAGACCAGCAGACGTGAAAAAGGGGCCGGATGGCCCCTTTTTCTTGCGCGGTATCGGCGCGGAGACGGCGCTGCGGCCCGGTCAGCCCTTCGGCGGTTCCGTGTCGATGAACGACTGGCGCTTTTCGATCTTTTCCTGGAAGGCCACCAGGTTTTCGTACTGGTCGCGCCAGGCGATGTCCGGGAAGCGGAAATCCAGGTAGGCCAGCGAGCATCCCACGGCCACGTCGGCCAGGGTGTAGTGGGTGCCAGTGCACCACGGCTTGTCGGCCAGGCCCTTGGACATCGCGGCCAGTGCGGCGTCGATCTTGCCGCGCTGACGTGCCACCCAGCTTTCGCTGCGCTCGGCCGGCTGGCGTTGCGTGACTTCCAGGCGAACCAGCAGCGCGGCGTCGAGCAGGCCGTCGGCCAGCGCTTCCCAGCAGCGCACTTCCAGGCGTTCACGGCTGCCCTGCGGGATCAGGCGGCTGACGGGCGACAGCGTGTCGGCGTATTCGGCGATCACGCGCGAATCAAAGACCGCGCCACCGTCTTCCATGACCAGGCACGGCACCTTGCCGAGCGGGTTGAACTGACCAATCATGGTGTCGGGCGACCAGACATTCTCCTCGATCATCTGGTAGTCGATCTTCTTCTCGGCCAGCACCACGCGTACCTTGCGCGCGTACGGGCTGGTCTGTGACGCATACAGCTTCATGTTCTCCCCTTGAGCTTGTTATGAAGTGCATCGGCGCTCTTGGCACGTGTGCGCTGGCAGGCGCGGTGGCGTGCCCGATGGACTTCATAACAGGCTAACGGATGAGCGAGCGCGAGTATACATGCGGAGTGACGTGAATGCGGGGCCAATGCGGGCTTGCGCACGCTGGGTCCGACAAGTCCGAGGGCAAGCCGCACAGCGCCATGGGGCGATGGTAAAATCCCGCGTTGCATTTTTTGGCGGAGCCTGTCCGTGGTCCGTCCGGCAGGCCCCTGCATTGACGGGGCGGTGCGGCGCATCCGCCGCATCATGGCCTTGTCACGTGGTTCCTCGCGCCCCCGCACGAACCCCCGATTCCTCTTTCTCCCGGTTGCCAGCATGTCCACGTCTTCCCTTTCGCCGCTCACCGCCCTGTCTCCCATCGATGGCCGTTATGCCGCCAAGGCCGATGCACTGCGCGAATGGCTGTCTGAGGCAGCCTTCATGCGCAATCGCGTGAAGGTGGAAGTGAACTGGCTGATCGCGCTGGCCCAGGCCGGCCTGCCCGACGTGCCGAAGTTCTCGGCCGCGTCCGAGGCCGCGCTGCAGGCGCTGGTGGACAACTTCACTGAAGCCGACGCCGCCCGCATCAAGGACATCGAAGCCGTCACGAATCATGACGTGAAGGCCGTCGAGTACTGGCTCAAGGAGCAGGTCAAGGGCAACGCCGAACTGGAGGCCGCCAGCGAATTCATCCACTTTGCCTGCACGTCAGAAGACATCAACAACACGTCGCACGGCATGATGCTCAAGGGCGCCCGCGATGGCGTGATCGTGCCGGCGCTCAAGCGCGTGCACGCCCGCCTGGTGGAACTGGCCAAGCTGAACGCCACGCAGCCGATGCTGTCGCGCACGCACGGCCAGCCGGCCAGCCCGACCACGCTGGGCAAGGAAATGGCCAACGTGGCGGCCCGCCTGGCGCGCGCCATCGAGCGCGTGGAGCGTGTGGAACTGCTGGGCAAGATGAACGGCGCCGTCGGCAACTACAACGCCCACCTGTCGGCGTACCCGTCGTTCGACTGGGAAGCGTTTTCGAAGCAGGTGATCGAGCAGCGCCTGGGCCTGACGTTCAACCCGTACACGATCCAGATCGAGCCGCACGACTACATGGCCGAGCTGTTCGACGCCATCGCCCGTGCCAACACGATCCTGCTGGACCTGAACCGCGACGTGTGGGGCTATATCGCGCTGGGTTACTTCAAGCAGAAGACCAAGGCCGGTGAAATTGGCTCTTCGACCATGCCGCACAAGGTCAACCCGATCGATTTCGAAAATTCGGAAGGCAACGTCGGCCTGGCCAATGCCGTGCTGCGCCACCTGTCGGAAAAGCTGCCGCTGTCGCGCTGGCAGCGTGACCTGACCGATTCCACCGTGCTGCGCAACATGGGCGTGGCCTTCGGCTACAGCCTGCTGGCCTACGAGGCCTGCCTGCGTGGCCTGGGCAAGCTGGAAACCAATCCCGAGCGCCTGGACGAAGACCTGGACAACTGCTGGGAAGTGCTGGCCGAGCCGGTGCAGACCGTGATGCGCCGCTTTGGTGTGCCCAACCCGTACGAGCAACTGAAGGAACTGACGCGCGGCAAGGGTATTTCGCGCGAGGCACTACAGACGTTCGTGCAAGGCCTGGCGATTCCCGACGACGCCAAGAAGCTGCTGCTGGAGATGACCCCGGCCAGCTACATCGGCAAGGCCGTGGAACTGGCCAACCGCATCTGACGCACACGATTTTGCCGCCGCCGGCGCCATGCGTGGCGGCAGGACAACAAGGGCTGACCTCCGGGTCGGCCTTTTTTGTTTGCCGCCGAGGTTTCGAGAGAAATTACCGGGCCGAGACCGGGAACCCGCGCCGGATGCACTCGGGCGCGCTACGATCGGTTCCCACGCGGAGGGTGCGACACGTCGGCACATCAAATGATTTGAACAACTTCATGAAGTTCGACGTTTCCAACCCGATGCCGGTCACCCAATAATGCGAGAATTGCTGGCGACTTACCGGACCAGTGTTGCGGCGAACCGCACGGAGTGCCGTTTTGCCGCCGCAAGAGAACAAACAACAAGGATCGAAGGGATTGATTGAGATGGGCAAGCATGCATCCGGGCCGGGGGGCCAGGCGAACTACACCGCCACTGCCATCGGCCTGCACTGGCTGATCGCCTTCGGCATCTTTGCCGCGTTCGGGCTCGGGCTGTACATGACCGGCATTCCCGGCCTGACGCCGACCAAGCTCAAGCTGTTTTCGTGGCACAAGTGGCTGGGCGTGACGATCTTCATCGTCGCCGTGCTGCGCGTGATCTGGCGCGCCACCCATGCCGCGCCGCCCGTGGCGCCGGGCACGCCCGCCTGGCAGGCCCGCGCCGCCGCCGCCGCGCACCACATGCTCTACGTGCTGATCCTGATCGTGCCGATCACCGGCTACCTGTACAGCCTGGCCGCCGGCGTGCCCGTGGTGTACCTGGGCCTGTGGAAGCTGCCGGTGCTGATCGAGGCCAGCGACACACTCAAGCCGATCTTCAAGTTCGCCCATATCTGGCTGAACTACGGCATGGCGGCCATCGTCGTGGTGCACGCCGCCGCGGCCATCAAGCACCAGCTCGTGGACCGCGATGGCACGCTGGGCCGCATGATTCCGTTCCTGCGCTGATTTTCCGCAAATGCCTGCCCGATCAACCGGCCGTGATGGCCAGTCACAACTGGAGTCTCAGATGAAACGCATGTCCCGTCCCGGCACGATCCTTGTGGCGGCCGCCCTGGCAACCGCCGGCTTCGCCGCCAACCTGGCATGGGCGCAGATCGATGCCGCCAAGAGCACGGTCACGGCCACCGCCAAGCAGATCGGCGTGCCGATGGAAGGCAAGTTCAAGAAGTTCGACGCCACCGTCGACTTCGATCCGGCAAAGCTGGCTACGTCTTCGGCCAAGATCGAGATCGACGTGGCCACGTTCGAGATCGGCGACGCCGAGACGACCAAGGAAGTGAAAGGCAAGGACTGGTTCGACGCCGGCAAGTTTCCGAAGGCCGTGTTCCAGTCGACCAGCATCAAGGCCGGCGCCGCGGGCAAGTTCGACGTGGCCGGCAAGCTGACCATCAAGGGCAAGACCATCGACGTGACGGTGCCTGCCACGTACAAGCAGGAAAACGGCAGCCAGGTGTTTGACGGCGTGCTGCCGATCAAGCGCACCACGTTCAATATCGGCGACGGCGAGTGGAAAGACACTTCCGTCGTGGCCGACGACGTCCAGATCAAGTTCCATATCGTGACCCCGGCAAAGAAGGGCTGAGGCGGGACCCATTCCGCTCACAGCTCCTTGGCCGCTTTTTAGTGACTTTCCTCTCCAACTTCTTGACGGGAGATCCAACATGAAAATGCGTACCCTCATCGCCGCCGTTGCGGCAGCCTCCGCCTCGTTTGCAGCCGGTACCGCGCTGGCCAACGCCAGCACGTACAACATCGACCCGACGCACACGTACCCGAGCTTCGAAGCCGACCACCTGGGCGGCCTGTCGAAGTGGCGCGGCAAGTTCGACAAGTCCAGCGGCGTCGTGACGCTGGACCGCTCGGCCAAGGCCGGCACCGTCGACATCAAGATCGACGCCGCGTCGATCGATTTCGGCAACGGCAAGCTCAACGAGCATGCCAAGGGCCCGGAAATGTTCGACGTGCAGGCCTTCCCGGATGCCACGTACAAGGGCAAGTTCTCGAAGTTCAAGGGCGACGTGCCGACCGAAGTGGAAGGCGTGCTGACGCTGAAGGGCGTGTCGAAGCCGGTCAAGCTCGAGATCAAGGAATTCAAGTGCATCCAGCACCCGATGCTCAAGCGTGAAGCGTGCGGCGCCGATGCCGTGGCGCACTTCAATCGCGCTGATTTCGGCATTGATTACGGCGCGAAGTACGGCTTCAAGCAGGACGTGAGCCTGGCGATCCAGGTGGAAGCCGTCAAGGCCGACTGATCACGTCGCGACCTTTTCCGGTGCATGTGGCCGGTTGGGGAAATTGTCATCTCTCCAATACAAAGTAGAAAAATGAGCCAGCCAACAAGCTGGCTCATTTTTTTTGTCGTTTGCATACCCCCCTTCACGCTGCAGGTGCACTGTTGTACGGTTCAGAATTGCCACAGTACAATGGTTCGCCGCAGTCCCACCCTCAGGGGCGGCGTCCGCCCCGGTCTTCGCCGGCTGGCGCGCCCGCTCCGCAACAGGTCACGCGCATCGATATGAGCATTGGCTGCATTCCCTGATTGGTAGTTACGCCGCAAGACCCTTGCCTTGAGCTGTACCCGGCCGACGCCTGTAGGCGCCGTGTCCCGCAGCGTTTCTCGGAATTCCCTGGCGCGATACCGTGTACTCCAAAACGCAAATCGATCCGGTAGTTAGCTTCCGCAACTCGCAGGGCGAGCAGGTGCGGGGCACGATCATCAATCTCCAGCGCAAGTCGCTGGTGATGGAAATCTACAATCCCTACTCGATTGTCCAGGTTAGCGAAGTATTGAGCGAGCTAAGCGTCCGCATGGGCGCCAAGAACGCTTACCTGGGCAAGGCCGTGGTCATGAGCCTGGTGAACACCGGCCTGACGGCCGTGGTGTCGCTGACGCTGATCGACGAATGGCGCGAGTTGACCGACGTCAACGACGCACCGAAATCGGTCGCGCACGAAGCCGAACTGTTCGTGCAGGACTGGGACACGCGTTTCAATATTCGCCGCGATTACCAGATCGTGGTCAATGAAATGCGGGCGTTCCTGTCCGAAGTCTCCCGATGGGTGGAGCAGGTGGACCTGACCGAGTCGCTGCCCAAGAAGGAAGGGCGGCTGCGCGAGGACGTGTTCTACGAGCTGGCCACTCCGTTGATGGGGAAGGTGAAGACTTACCTCGACTGGCTGGAGGGCGAGGCCCAGAGCGTGGATACCGAACTGGCGCCGGTGCACCGCACCTATGCCCAGGCGGCCCTGCATCCGCTGCTGCTGCGCGCGCCGTTCGTCTATCGCACGTTCACCAAGCCGCTCGGCTATGCGGGCGACTACGAGATGGTGAATCAGATCCTGAGCGATCCACAGCAGGGTCCCACCACGTACTTCCAGATCGTCAACACCGCGTTCCTGAAGGCGGCGGTGGCCACGGCGCACCGCAACCGCATCGACCTGCTGGTGGACTACCTGTCCCGCCAGGCCGAGCGCGCACGCGCGGAGGGGCGGCAATTCCGCGTGCTCAACGTGGGCTGCGGGCCGGCGTTCGAGATCCAGCGCTTCGTGCGCGAGTATCCGAACCCCGAGCTGCTGTCGTTCCAGCTCATCGATTTCAGCGAAGAGACGCTCGACTACACGCGCGCGTCGGTGGAGCGGTCGGCGGCGAGTGCGGGCCGCAAGGTGTCGGTCGAGATGGTGCACCAGTCGGTGCACGACCTGCTCAAGCGCCGTATCGCGCTGGACGACCCCAGCGTACGCGAGTTCGATGCCGTCTACTGCGCGGGGCTGTTCGACTACCTGTCGGACAAGGTCTGCGCGCGGCTGCTGCAGTATTTCGCGTCGCGATCCAAGCCGGGCGGCCATGTACTGGTGACCAATGTCCACTCCGACAACCCCGAGAAATTCGGGATGGAGCACCTGCTGGAGTGGTATCTGATCTATCGCGACGAGGCCGGGATGTCCTCGCTTTTGCCGGAGAACTCGCATGCCCACCGACTCTATGTCGATGAAACCGGCGTCAATGTCTTCGCCGAAGCCGTTGTCGGTTGACGTGTCCGACGAGGAAGAGGCGCCGCCGCCGCCCAAGGTCATGAGCTCGAATCAACTTTACGCCGGATACCAGTCCGAGCTGGCCGACTTTCGCCTGGCGTTCAGCCGGGGCGGGGCCTACACGGCCATCGCGCTGGTGATGCTCGGGGTGGGGCTCGACTACGGCCAGTATCCGCATTTCCAGCTGCCATTCGCCATCGCGCGCGTGGTGGTGTCGCTGCTGATCGCCGGCGTGGTCGTGGCGCTGTACAGCCAGGCCGGGCGGCGCTTTGCGCCGTGGCTGACCATGACGTGGCTGTTGCTGCCGCAGATCATGATCGCCTGGATGATCTCGCGCACCGAGGGCGTGGAGTCGCCGTACTACGTGGGGCTGAACCTGGCGATCTTCGCGTCGGGCATCGCGCTGCCGTTCGGGCTCTGGCAAAACCTGGTGTTCGGCATCCTGTCGTACGTGCTCTACGCGGCGGCGTGCCTGTTGCATCCGGGCGGCATCGAGCCGGTGGGCACCTTCATCGTCAATTCGCTGTTCCTGCTGTTCGCGGCGGCGGCCAGCGGCGTGTACACGTTCTTCAACGAACGCGCCCGCTTCATGCTGTTCCGCCTGAAGGCCGAGGTGGCGGACAAGAACACCGAGCTGGAAGTCATCAACCGCAAGCTGGTGGATATCAAGGGCCAGATGCTGCAGCAGGAAAAGATGGCGGCCATCGGTACGCTGGCGGCCGGGCTGTTGCACGAGGTGAACAATCCGGTGAACTTCTGCCTGATGGCCATCGAGGTGGCCATGGAAGAGCCGGCGGCCAAGTCCGAGCCGATGCTGGAGGAATGCCTGGTCGACGCCAAGCAGGGGATGCAGCGCATCCAGCATATCGTGTCGGACCTGAAGACGTTCGCGTACCGCAAGCCGGGCGCCGAGGTGGAGGGCACGCCGTTCCTGTTCGAGAAGGCGCTGGATTCCTCGCAGCGGCTGACCGCGCACGAGTTGCGCGGCGTCAAGATGACGCGTGACATGCCCGACGACACGCTGGTCATGGGCGACGAAGCGGCGATCATCGGCGTGCTGATCAACCTGTTTTCGAATGCAGCGCTGGCGATGCGCAAGGTCGGCACCAAGGATCCAGCCATCCATACCACGGTGCGGTGGCAGGCCAAGCGGCTGCACGTGACGGTCAAGGACAACGGCCCCGGCATTGCGGCCGAGCATCTGGCACGCGTGTTCGAACCGTTTTTCACCACGCGCGAGGTGGGGCAGGGCCTGGGGCTCGGGCTGTCCATCAGCTACGCGGTGATCGAGCGCCACGGCGGTGTGCTGTTCGCCGAAAGCGAAGTGGGTCATTGGGCTGCCTTCAGCTTCGACCTGCCGCGCGCGGAGTAAGGCCGTGATGATTGATACCACGCAGGCGCGCCCCACCATTCTCTACGTCGACGACGAGGAGATGGCCTGCAAGTATTTTGCGCGCGCGGTGGGCAGCGAATATGAAGTGCTGTCGGCCACCGGTGCCGACGAGGCAGTGGCCATCCTGCGCGCGCACCAGGCACGCATTTCGGTGCTGGTCACCGATTTCCGCATGCCGGGCCGCGACGGCGGCGACCTGCTACGCCAGGTGGCCCTGGAGTTTCCGCAGATCGTGCGCATCCTGGTCACGGCCTATGCCGACAAGGACATGCTGCTGGAGACCGTCAACACCGGCGAGGTGTTCCGCATCCTGGAGAAGCCCATCGGCGTGGCCGATGTGCGCGAGATCCTGCGGCTGGCCGGCGAGCGTTTCCGCGAGCGGGCGGTACGCCAGCAGCGGCTGATGGCCATCGACGAGACGCTAGCGTTCCTGGCCCATGAACTGAACACGCCGCTGGCCGCGATTGCCAATTTCGCGCTGGGCATCGGGTCGCGGGTCGCCGGCGAGTACAGCGAACCGCGCCAGCAGGAGATCGGGCGTGCGGCCAGCGCCATGCACGATAACGCGCAGTACTGCCTGGCGGTGCTGTCGTCGTTTCTCCAGTCGGTGCGGAGCAGCGCGGGTGGCGTCGCGCCCAGACCCGGCGCGGGACAGGAGGTCAGCGCGGGCGCCCTGGTGGCGTCGCTGCTGGATACCTATCCTTTTGCCGATAACCAACGTAGCTGGGCTGGGTGCAGGTGGAGCTTGAGGGCGATTTCCCGGTG
Organism: Cupriavidus pauculus; assembly: GCF_022179805.1. Classification (GTDB taxonomy): domain Bacteria; phylum Pseudomonadota; class Gammaproteobacteria; order Burkholderiales; family Burkholderiaceae; genus Cupriavidus; species Cupriavidus pauculus_E. The sequence continues at coordinate 11,924 of NZ_BPUO01000026.1, forward strand.
CCCACGCTGCCCAACTGCGTGGCGCTGGTGCTGTCATCGGTCATGAGCAATGCGTTGCGTGCGCTGGCCGATGTCGGTGATCCGTCGCTGCGCTTCGTGGTGGTGGCGGGCGAACGCCCGGAGATCCGCATCGCCGACAACGGCCCGGGCATTCCGCCCGAGGTCATGGACCGCCTGCTGGTTGACCCGGTCACGACGCACGCGTCAGCGGGCGGCAGCGGGATGGGCATGATCTTCTGCAACCGGGTGATGCAGTCCTTTGGTGGCGGTATCCGGATTGCATCGGCATCGGGCGCGGGCACCACCGTTACCCTCGATTTCCCCAATTTCAAGAATCGTATGCACAGGAGTGATCGATGAGCGAACCGAATACTACGCAGGCACCCCCGGCGATTCTGTTCGTCGACGACGAAGCGACTGCGGTCAAATATTTCCAGCGCGCCATTGGCCAGCTTGCCCCCGTGGTGACCGGCCAGTCGGTGGAAGAGGGCAAGGCCATGCTGGACGCCCATGCCGACAGCCTGGCCGTGCTGGTATCGGACCAGCGCATGCCGGGCGAGTATGGCAACGAACTGCTGCGGTATGCGCGTGAGCGCTATCCGCATATCGTGCGGATCCTGACCACGGCGTATTCGGAACTCGACCAGACCGTCGAGGCCGTGAACCAGGGCCAGATCCATCGCTATATCAAGAAGCCGTGGGACATCACTGCGCTGCGCATGGAACTGAAGCAGGCGCTGGAGCTGTCCGGGCTGCGCCGCGAGCGGGATCAACTGGTGCGCGAGAAGCTGATGGTGCTGCAGAAGCAGACCGTGGCCACGCGCGTCGGCATGATCCACGCGCTGTGCGCCAGCCTGATCGGACCGGGCCGCTTCCAGCCGGTGGAAACCTATCTGTGCGGCACGTCGCTGGCTGGTGCCAAGAACGCCGAGCCGGACTGGCAGCGCCTGGACTACGCCGACCTGGTGGGCGCCGAGAGCAAGCGCAGCGGGTCGTTCGGCCATGCCGTGAGCACGAAGCTGGCTCAGCTCCGCACCGCGGGGCGCGGCGCCGGTGACGCGGCCGCAGTGCTCACCGAAGCGCTCGGCGCATCGGTGCGCCGCGACGGCGAGGCGGTCACGTGGACGTCGACGACGACGCTCAACGAGTTTGTCTCCAAGCCCGTCGGCGAGGAAGTCTCCGGCGAGCACGCCGGCTGGCTGGCCACGCTGCTCTGGCTGGAAGAAGCTGGCGGCGCGCTGGAGCTGGTGCGCGAAGGTGATGCCATCACGGCACGCGCCGGCACGCGCCGGGAATCGTTCTCGTCGGACCGACTGGCGATCTGGATCGAGGAACTGACGGAAGTTTGACGCACGGCTTGCGTCCTCGCCCGGAAGCGGGAGAGGGCGCGGCAGCGGGCCGGACAGCGAAGGACCAAAGAAAAAGGCACCCGAAGGTGCCTTTTTCTTTTTGCGAAACCGCTCAGGCCATCAAGCCTGCGCTCCGAAGTTCGGATCGTTGCGGTCATCAGTGGTGTCGCCACTCTTCTTTTCGCCCTTGACCAGGTCCTCGCGCTTCACGCCCAGCCACATCGCCAGCGCGGCGGCCACGAACACCGACGAGTAGATACCGAACAGAATACCGACCGTCAGTGCCAGTGCGAAGTAGTGCAGCGTCGGACCGCCGAAGAAGAACATCGACAGCACCATCATTTCGGTCGAACCGTGGGTGATGATGGTCCGCGACATCGTGCTGGTGATGGCGTGGTCGATGACTTCATGCGTGCTCATCTTGCGGTACTTGCGGAAGGCCTCGCGAATCCGGTCGAAGATAACGACCGATTCGTTCACCGAGTAACCAAGCACCGCAAGGATGGCCGCCAGCACCGACAGCGAGAACTCCCACTGGAAGAACGCGAAGAAGCCAAGAATGATCACCACGTCGTGCAGGTTGGCGATGATGCCCGCCACGGCGAACTTCCACTCGAACCGGAACGACAGGTAGATCATGATGCCGGCCACCACGCACGCCAGCGCCAGCAGGCCGTCGGTGGCCAGTTCCTTGCCCACCTGCGGCCCCACGAACTCCACGCGCTGGAGCTTCACGTCCGGTGCTGCCGCGGTCAGCGCGCCCATCACCTGTTCGCTCTGCTGCGCCGAGGTCACGGGCTTGCCGTCCGGACCCTTCTGGATCGGCAGGCGGATCATCACGTCGCGCGAGGTGCCGAAGTTCTGCACCTGCACATCGGTGTAGCCGAGCTTGCCCACCTGGCCGCGGATCTTTTCCAGATCGACGGCTTGCTGGTAGTTGACCTCCATCACCGTGCCGCCGGTGAATTCGATCGACAGGTGCAGGCCCTTTTGCCAGAGGAAGAAAACAGCGGCGGCAAACGTCAGGAAGGAGATCACGTTGAAGATCAACGCGTGCTTCATGAACGGAATGTCGCGCTTGATGCGGAAAAATTCCATGATGTGTTCCTGATGTGTCCTGGCTTACTTGGCTGCCGGGGTGTCGGTGCCCGGCTTCCAGATCTGGCCGATTGCCAGGCTCTGGAGCTTCTTCTTGCGGCCGTACCAGAGGTTGACCAGGCCGCGGTTGAAGAACACCGCCGAGAACATCGAAGTCAGAATACCGAGGCAGTGCACCACGGCGAAGCCGCGCACCGGGCCCGAACCAAAGGCCAGCAGCGCCAGGCCGGCGATCAGCGTGGTCACGTTCGAGTCCAGGATGGTGGCCCAGGCGCGGTCGAAACCGATGGCGATGGCCATCTGCGGCGATGCGCCCGCGCGCAGTTCCTCGCGGATGCGTTCGTTGATCAGCACGTTCGCGTCAATGGCCATACCCAGCACCAGTGCGATAGCGGCGATACCCGGCAGCGTCAGCGTAGCCTGCAGCATCGACAGCACGGCAATCAGCAGCAGCAGGTTGATACCGAGCGCCACCACCGAGAACACGCCGAACAGCATGTAGTACAGGACCATGAACACGGCGATGGCGGCAAAGCCGTAGGCCACCGAGTCGAAACCCTTCTGGATGTTGTCCGCGCCGAGCGACGGGCCAATCGTGCGTTCCTCGATGATCTCCATCGGGGCGGCCAGCGAGCCTGCGCGCAGCAGCAGCGCCAGGTCGTTGGCGGCTTCGGTCGAGTACGAACCGGTGATCTGGAAGCTGGAGCCGAGTTCGGACTGGATCGTGGCCACCGTCAGCACTTCGCCCTTGCCCTTTTCGAACAGCACGATGCCCATCGGCTTGCCGATGTTCTCGCGCGACACGTCGCGCAGCACACGGCCGCCCTGGGCGTCGAGCTTGATGTTCACGGACGGGCGCTGGTTCTGGTCGAAACCGGCCGAAGCGCTTTCGATGCGGTCGCCGGTGAAGATCACCTGCTTGCGCAGCATGACCGGCGCGCCGTTGCCTTGCGTGAACAGTTCGTCGCCGAACGGCACCGGGTCGCCCGGACGCGGATTGCGCACGTCGGGATCGGCCAGGCGGGCTTCCAGCGTGGCGGTGCGGCCGATGATGTCCTTGGCCTTGGCGGTGTCCTGCACGCCCGGCAGTTGCACGACGATACGGTCGGAGCCTTGCTGCTGGATCACCGGTTCGGCCACGCCGAGTTCGTTCACGCGATTGTGCAGCGTGGTGATGTTCTGCTTGACCGCGCCGTCCTGCACGGCCCGGCGGGCCGCTTCGGTGAACACGCCCACCACGTTGGTACCGTCGATCGTGAAAGCCAGCTCGCGCAGGTTGTCCGCCAGGACGCCGCGCGCACGATTGGCGTCATCGGCGTTCGAGAAGCGCACGCTCAGGCTGTCGCCATCACGCTCGATGCCGCCATGGCGGATGTTCTTGTCGCGCAGCAGCGTGCGCGCATCGCCAGTCAGGCCTTCGAGCTTCTTGTCGACGGCGCCCTTCATGTCCACCTGCAGCAGGAAGTGCACGCCGCCGCGCAGGTCCAGGCCCAGGTACATCGGCAGCGCGTGCAGCGACGTCAGCCAGTGCGGCGATCCGGACAGCAGGTTCAGCGCCACCACGTATGTGGGGTTGCTGGCATCGGGGTTCAGCGCGCGCGACAGCGCGTCCTTGGCCTTGAGCTGCTCGTCCGTGGTGCGGAAGCGGGCCTTGACCGAGCCGGACTGCCCGGCGACGTCAAAGAAGACGCCGTCGGGTTGCAGCTGGTTCTGCGCCAGGATGTCCTCGATCTGCTTCTGCATCGAGAGGTCGACCTTGACCGTGGCCTTGGCCGACGATACCTGGACAGCGGGAGCCTCGCCGAAGAAATTCGGCAGGGTGTAGGTGATACCGATGGCCACGGCCACCAGGATCACGATGTATTTCCAAAGCGGATAGCGATTCATCTTTGGCCAGTCAATGCGGTTGGCATGCCGACAAGTCGCGCAAAATGCGCGCCGGTTCGGCGGACCGGTTGGCAAACAGCCGCCTGGGCAGCCTCTTCGCGGGTCCCGTTGGACCCGTTGGGCTGGTTCAGGCGGCTGCAAAGGGCATTGTCAGTGGAGCGTCTGGCGCCACGGGACAGATACCGCGAACAGGCGGGAGAAGATCGTCCGGATCAGAGCGACTTCAGCGAGCCCTTGGGCAGAACGGTGGTCACGGCGTTCTTCTGCACGGTGATTTCCGTGCCTTCCGCCACTTCCAGCGTGACGTAGTTCTCGTTGACCTTGGTCACACGGCCCAGGATGCCGCCGGCGGTCACGACTTCGTCGTTCTTGGCCAGTGCTTCGAGCATGGCCTTGGATTCCTTTTGGCGCTTCATCTGCGGGCGGATCATGATGAACCACAGCACCGCGAACATCAGGATGATCGGCAGGAAGCTCATCAGGCCACCGGCCCCGCCGCCAATACCGGCGGTCTGCGCAAAAGCGTTCGAAATCAGCACGTTACTTCTCCGTCACAAAGGTCATTCAGGGAATCGGGCATTCTATCACCCGGTTGTTGTCCCGCCTTGGCATTCTAGGGCGAATTACGGGTTTGTTCGGGGTGCTTTCAAAGTACTTTACGTACGTTGCAGAAAACACCGGCCGACGTCCGTCGCGGGCAGTTATTCGACCAGCCGGCAGCCAAAAGTTCGGCTGCCTGTCTGGTTTTCAGAACATTCTCATTTAGTGCCGCGCGCGCGGTTTTCGGCGAACTGGCGGCGGAACGCCTCGAAGCGGTGTTCCTCGATGGCCGTGCGCATTTCGCGCATCAGTTCCAGGTAGTAATAGAGGTTGTGGATGGTGTTCAGGCGTGCGCCCAGGATCTCGCCCACGCGATGCAGGTGATGCAGGTAGGCGCGCGAGAAGTTGCGGCAGGTGTAGCAGCCGCATTGCTCGTCCAGCGGGCGCGGGTCGTTGCGGTGCGCGGCATTGCGGATCTTGACGTCGCCGAAGCGGGTGAACAGCCAGCCATTGCGCGCGTTGCGGGTGGGCATCACGCAGTCGAACATGTCCACGCCGTGCGCCACGCCGGCCACCAGGTCCTCGGGTGTGCCCACGCCCATCAGGTAGTGGGGCTTGTTTGCCGGCAGGCGCGGGCCCACGTGCTCCAGCACGCGCATCATGTCTTCCTTGGGCTCGCCCACGGACAGGCCGCCGATGGCGTAGCCGTGGAAGTCCAGCTCGGACAGGCCGGCCAGGGACTCGTCGCGCAGATCCTCGAACATGCCGCCCTGGACGATGCCGAACAGCGCGTTCGGGTTGGCCAGACGCTCGAACTCGTCGCGCGAGCGCTTGGCCCAGCGCAGGCTCATGCGCATCGAGCGCGCGGCCTCGTCATGCGTGGCGGGGCGCCCGTCGATCTCGTAGGGCGTGCACTCGTCGAACTGCATCACGATGTCCGAGTTGAGTGTGCGCTGGATCTGCATCGAGATCTCGGGCGACAGGAACAGCTTGTCGCCATTTACCGGCGATGCGAACGTGACGCCTTCTTCGGTGATCTTGCGCAGTTCTCCCAGGGAAAACACCTGAAAACCACCTGAATCGGTCAGGATCGGCTTGTCCCAGCCAATGAACTTGTGCAGGCCATTGTGGGTATCGACCACGTCCAGCCCCGGGCGCAGCCACAGGTGGAACGTGTTGCCGAGGATGATCTCGGCGCCGATCTCGTTCAGTTCCAGCGGCGACATCGCCTTGACGGAGCCGTAGGTACCCACCGGCATGAAGATTGGCGTTTCCACCACGCCATGGTTCAGCGTGACGCGGCCACGGCGCGCGTTGCCATCGGTGGTCAGCAGTTCGAAATTGAGCATGTTCTGGGTTCTCGTATGCGGTCAGTCGCGGGCGGCGTCGCGGCGGGTGAGCAGCATGGCGTCGCCGTAGCTGAAGAAGCGGTAGCGCTGGTCGACGGCGTGGCGGTAGGTGGCGCGGATCGCCTCCACACCGGCCAGGGCCGACACCAGCATCAGCAGCGTGGACTTGGGCAGGTGGAAGTTCGTAATCAGCGCATCGACCGCGCGGAAGCGATAGCCGGGGGTGATGAAGATGTCGGTGTCGCCGGTGCCGGGGTTCAGCGCGCCGTCTTCGGCCGCCGCCGATTCCAGCGCGCGCAGCGACGTGGTGCCCACGGCGATCACGCGGCCGCCGCGAGCCCGCGTCTCGCGCACGGCATCGGCCAGTTCCGGGGTGACGGCATACCACTCGGAATGCATCTTGTGCTCGGCCAGGTTCTCGGTGCGTACCGGCTGGAAGGTGCCGGCGCCCACGTGCAGCGTCAGGAACGCGCGCCGGATGCCGGCCGCGTCGAGCCGCGCAAACAGTGCGTCGTCGAAATGCAGGCCGGCCGTGGGGGCGGCCACGGCGCCCGGATTGCGCGCATAGACGGTCTGGTAGCGCGTTTCGTCGTAGGCGTCGGGATCATGCGTGATGTAGGGCGGCAGGGGCAGCCGGCCATAACGCTCGATCAGGTCGAGCGCCGGCTCGGGAAAGCGCAGCGTGAAGAACTGGTCCACGCGCGGGCCCACGGTGACCGCGAACGCGTCGTCGGCCAGGTGCAGCGCACTGCCTTCGGCGGGGGTCTTCGAGGCGCGTACCTGGGCCAGTACCGTGTGGGAGTCCACCACGCGCTCGACCAGAACCTCCACGCGGCCGCCGCTGGGCTTCTGGCCGAAAAAGCGCGCCTTGATCACGCGCGTGTCGTTGAAGACCAGCAGGTCGTTGGGGCTCAGGTATTCGAGGATGTCGCTGAATGCACGGTCCACCATCTGCACCGCGTCGGCGGTGTCTTCCGGGGCTGTCCGCTCCACCACCAGCAGGCGGCTGGCGCTGCGGTCGGGCAGGGCGGACTGCGCGATCAGCTCGGGCGGCAGCGGGAAATCGAAGTCGGACAGGGTAAGCATTGCGGGTTCAGCGAGACATTCAGCAGGTAAAGCGCCAGGCAATACGCGGGGGAGCGGCACTCCGGAGCGAAGTGCCGCCGCAGGCATCGGTACGGCATGGGTACAATCGGCGAATCCGACATTGTAAGGCTTGGGCGCGCCGCTTCGCCCACGCCACGCTTGTGACTCCCATTATTCAGCGCTGATGCCAGGCACCGCCACCGACCCGACCGACGATACTGTCCCGCCTACCGAGTCCGCCCCGAAGCCGGCGCGACGCGGCGGGAAAGAGGGTGCAAAGCCGGACGCCAAGGCGGATGCCAAGGCCAAGCCGTCTTCCGCCGTGGCGCGGCTGGCCAAGCTGGGCCTGCGGCGGCCGGTGGACCTGGTGTTGCACCTGCCGCTGCGCTACGAAGACGAAACCACGCTGGAGCCGATCCGCGAAGCGATCCGCCGCGCCGGCATGGGGCTGGCGGCGCAGGTCGAGGGCGAAGTTGTGTCGAACGAGGTGACTTTCCGGCCGCGCCGCCAACTGGTGGTGAAAATGGCGGACGACACCGGCGAGCTGACGTTGCGCTTTCTCAACTTCTACGGCAGCCAGACCAAGCAGATGGCCGAAGGCATGCGGCTGCGCGTGCGCGGCGAGATACGGGGCGGATTCTTTGGCGCCGAAATGGTCCATCCGACCGTGCGCGCCATCACGCCCGACGAACCGCTGCCCGATCGGCTGACGCCGGTCTATCCGGCCACTGCGGGCATCTCTCAGGGCTATCTGCGCAAGGCCATTGGCGGCGCCATGTCGCGCACGCCCATGCCGGAGACCTTGCCCCAGGCCATCATGCGCGGCCCGCTGGCACCGCTGAAGCTGCCGCCGCTGATGGATTGCCTGCGCCTGCTGCACAACCCGCCGCCGCAGGAAAGCGAGGCCGCGCTGGCCGACCGCTCGCACCCGGCCTGGATCCGCATCAAGTTCGACGAACTGCTGGCGCAGCAGATCTCGCTGCGCCGCTCGCAGGCCGCGCGCAAGGAGAAGAACGCGCCATCGATGCCGCGCCGCGCCGGCGGCCTGCTGACCAACTTCCAGGCCGCGCTGCCGTTCAAATTGACCGGCGCCCAGCAGCGCGTGGTCGAGGAAATCGCCGCCGACATGACACGGCCGCATCCGATGCACCGGCTGCTGCAGGGCGACGTGGGCAGCGGCAAGACCATCGTGGCCGCGCTGGCGGCCTGCCAGGCCATCGACGCGGGCTTTCAGGCCGCGCTGATGGCGCCCACCGAAATCCTGGCCGAGCAGCACTACCGCAAGCTGTCGGCGTGGCTGGAGCCGCTGGGCGTGCCCGTGGTCTGGCTGGCCGGCAGCCTGAAGACCAAGGCCAAGCGCGAGGCCGTGGCCCGCGCCGAATCGGGCGAGGCAAAGCTGGTGATCGGCACGCATGCGCTGATCCAGGACGGCGTGAAGTTTGCCAACCTGGGGCTGGCCGTGGTCGACGAACAGCACCGCTTCGGGGTGGCCCAGCGGCTGGCATTGCGCGGCAAGGCGGCCGAGGGCGATGCGCCGAAGCCGGCCGACGACAAGCTGGCGCAGGTGCCGCACCAGTTGATGATGTCGGCCACGCCGATCCCGCGCACGCTGGCCATGACGTATTACGCCGACCTCGACGTGTCGGTCATCGACGAACTGCCGCCGGGGCGCACGCCGATCGTGACGCGGCTGGTCAACGATGCGCGCCGCGACGAGGTCATCGAGCGCGTACACCACGCGGCGGCCGAAGGGCGCCAGGTCTACTGGGTTTGCCCGCTGATCGAGGAAAGCGAGGCGCTGCAGTTGCAGACCGCCGTGGAGACCTACGAAACGCTGATGGCCGCGCTGCCCGACCTGCGCGTGGGCCTGGTCCATGGGCGGCTGCCGCCAGCGGAGAAGGCCGCCGTGATGGACGACTTCACCGCCAACCGGCTGCAGGTGCTGGTGGCCACCACCGTGATCGAAGTGGGCGTGGACGTGCCCAACGCCTCGCTGATGGTGATCGAGCATGCCGAGCGCTTTGGCCTGGCGCAGCTGCACCAGTTGCGCGGCCGCGTGGGGCGGGGCAGCGCGGAATCGGTCTGCCTGCTGATGTATCAGGCGCCGTTGTCACCCACTGCGCGTGAACGCCTGGCGACGATGCGCGAAACCACCGACGGCTTCGAAATTGCCCGGCGTGACCTGCAGATCCGAGGTCCGGGTGAATTCCTGGGAGCGCGCCAGTCCGGCGAGGCCATGCTGCGCTTTGCCGACCTGGAGACCGACGCCTGGCTGGTGGACTACGCCCAGGAAGCCGCCGAACTGATGCTGGAACGGTTTCCCGAGGAGGTTGAGTCACATTTGTCACGCTGGCTGGGCGGACGCGAACACTTTTTGAAGGCGTAGCCGATCACCGGTCGGTGTTTCTGACTAGTCAGAAAAAGTGCCGCAAGACTGACATTGCTTCGGCGATCTGACAGATGGCGGAATCGAAGCTAAAATCTATCGCCTAACCGAACCTGATTGATCATGACGCTCACCGAACTCAAGTACATCGTCGCCGTCGCGCGCGAGCGCCATTTCGGCCGGGCGGCCGAGGCGTGCTTCGTGTCGCAGCCGACCCTGTCGGTTGCCATCAAGAAGCTGGAGGACGAGCTGACCGTGCAGATTTTCGAGCGCGGCACCTCGGAGGTGTCGGTGACGGCCATCGGCGAGCAGATCGTGGCGCAGGCGCAGCGCGTGCTCGAACAGACCATGGCGATTCGTGAAATCGCCAAGCAAGGCAAGGATCCGCTGGCCGGCCCGCTGCGCGTGGGCGTGATCTACACGATCGGGCCGTACCTGCTGCCGTCGCTGGTCAAGCAGATGATCGATACCGTCCCGCAGATGCCGCTGATGCTGCAGGAAAACTACACCAACAAGCTGATCGAACTGCTCAAGCAGGGCGAGATCGACTGCGCGATCATGGCCGAGCCGTTCGCGGATTCGGGCCTGACCGTGCGGCCGCTCTACGACGAGCCGTTCGTGGTGGCCGTGCCGCGCGGGCACAAGCTGGCCGAGCAGGCCAAGGTGGACCCGGACGAACTGAAGCAGCAGACCATGCTGCTGCTGGGCAGCGGCCACTGCTTCCGCGACCACGTGCTGGGCGTCTGTCCCGAACTGTCGCGCTTCTCGCAGGCTGCCGACGGTATCCAGAAGACGTTCGAGGGCTCGTCGCTCGAAACGATCCGGCACATGGTGGCCAGCGGCGTGGGTATTACGGTGCTGCCGCGCACGTCGGTGCCCGACCTCAAGCCGCGAAACGACTTGCTGTCGTACGTGCCGTTCGCCGAGCCGGTGCCCGATCGCCGCGTGGTGCTGGCCTGGCGCAAGAGCTTTACCCGCCTGCCCGCCATGGAAGCACTGGCCAATGCCGTGGCCGCCTGCGAACTGTCGGGTGTGCGCAAGCTTGCCAGCGCCGAGGACGTGGAGGCCGTGGCCGCCTGAGTCCACTGCACCGATCTGTATCGGAAGTTGCCGACGGCAGGGGAGACCCTGCCGTTTTTGTTTTCCGCGCGCATTCCTGCAAAACCCATGACTTCCACGCGGTTATAGGTGTCGCCTATTTGATAGGTTGAAATTATCAAATAGTCACATGAATAGCCGGTGCCTACACTCCGTCCATCGGGTCGCGACACCAACCTGGCGGACAGGAGCGACCCGCCTACACAGGGAGAAACATCATGGCAATGCTCGATCTTTTCGTGAGCGAATTCCGGCAGTTGCGAGCCGACGCCGCACGGGCGGGCAAGGCCGGACGCCTGCGCCGCAAGTTGGTACGCAAGGAAATCGGCATGGCCATTGTCGCGCTTGGCGCAATGGTGATGTTCCTCGATGCGGCGCAGGGTGTGTCCTTCCTCGTGACATGACCTGGTGCGATAATGGCCGCTGCTCGTCCGCGGTAGCGCGGGCGGCCGATCCTCGTGGCCTGACCAGAATGGAGCTTAGAAACCATGGCAAAGAAGAATGAGATGAGCGTGAACATCGGAATTTCGGACAAGGACCGCAAGAAGATCGCGGAAGGCCTGAGCAAGCTGCTGGCCGACACCTACACCCTCTATCTCAAGACCCACAACTTCCATTGGAACGTGACGGGCCCGATGTTCAATACGCTGCATCTGATGTTCGAGACGCAGTACACCGAACTGGCGCTGGCCGTCGACGCCATTGCCGAGCGTATCCGCGCACTGGGCTACCCGGCACCGGGCACGTACAAGGAATACGCGAAGCTGTCGTCGATCGCCGAGGAAGATGGCGTGCCCGAGGCCACCGACATGATCCGCAAGCTCGTGGAAGGCCAGGAAGCCGTGGTGCGCACCGCGCGCTCGCTGTTCCCGGTCATCGATGCAGCGGGTGACGAGCCGTCGGCCGACCTGCTGACCCAGCGCATGCAGACGCACGAAAAGACTGCGTGGATGCTGCGCGCAATGCTGGCCTAATTCACGTCATGCCCGCCACCGGTTGAACCGGTACAACGCGCCTCGGCCTGCCGGGGCGCGTTTTTTTCTTTGTATTGCCTGAAGTCCGCCGCCATGTCCCATCCGTCCGCCGCCCCCCGACACCCAGGCCGCCTCGCGCTGTACGCGCGACTGGTGCGCATCGACAAGCCGATCGGCACGCTGCTGCTGCTGTGGCCCACGCTATGGGCGATGTGGATGGCCGCCGGCGGGCCGCCGTCATGGCAGATGTTCTGGATTTTCTTCGTCGGCACCTTCCTGATGCGCTCGGCCGGCTGTGCCATCAACGACTGGGCCGACCGCGATTTCGACAAGCACGTGAAGCGCACCAAGGAGCGGCCGCTGACCGCCGGGCTGATTGCCAACTGGGAAGCGCTGGCCGTGGCCGCCGTGCTGGCGCTGATTGCCTTCGCGCTGATCCTGCCGCTGAACGGCCTAACCAAGTGGTTGGCCGTGGTGGCCGCCGTGCTGGCCGGAACCTATCCGTTCTTCAAACGCTTTTTCGCGATTCCGCAGGCCTATCTGGGTATCGCGTTCGGGTTTGGCATTCCGATGGCATTTGCCGCCATCCAGGGGCAGGTGCCGTTCGTGGCCTGGCTGATGCTGCTGGGCAACGTGTTCTGGGCCGTGGCCTACGACACGGCCTACGCCATGGTCGACCGCGACGATGACCTGCTGCTGGGCATGAAAACGTCGGCCATTACCTTCGGCCGCTTTGACGTGGCTGCCATCATGGTCTGCTATGCGGTGTTTCTGGGCTTGATGGCGTGGGCTGGCGCGCTGCTGGATCTGGGCTGGCCGTATTACGTGGGGCTGGTGGCCGCGGCGGCGATGGCCGGCTACCACTACACCCTGATTCGCGAGCGCGACCGCATGAAGTGCTTTGCTGCGTTCCGGCACAACAACTGGCTCGGGGCTTGTGTGTTCGCGGGGACGTTTGGGGCGTACTTGTTGAAGTAGCCCTAGCCCCTCGGTTCTCTCTGGTTTTCTCCCCTCTCCCGCGACGCGGGAGAGGGGCCGGGGGAGAGGGCCAGCGGTTCAAATTGCCACTGATCGGCAAGCAGAGCATCAAGCCCTCACCCCCAACCCCTCTCCCATTCATGGGGAGGGGAGCAGGAAAGCGCGGGGACGTTTAATCCTTGCCGAATTCCGCGCCCATCTCGCGGCCGCGTGCTGCGGCGGCGTGCATCGCTTTCACGAACGCATCCTTCATGCCGCTGGCATCCATTGCCGTCAGCGCTGCGTAGGTCGTGCCGCCCTTGGACGTCACGCGCTCGCGCAGCACCGAGACCGGCTCGGTCGACGCTGCGGCCAGCGCGGCGGCGCCCCGGAACGTTTCCACGGCGAGCTGGCGGCCCTGGTCGGCGGACAGGCCCATTTCCGTGGCTGCGCGCTCCATCGCCTCGACGAAATAGAAGACATAGGCCGGGCCGCTGCCCGAGATGGCGGTCACGGCGTCGATCTGGTCGTCGTTATCCACCCATACGCATTGCCCAACGGCCTGAGCCACGGCCGTGGCGATGTCGCGGTCGGCGCCGGACAGGCCCGGCGCGGCGGCCAGCCCCGTCATGCCCATGCCGGCCAGCGCCGGCGTGTTCGGCATGGCCCGCACCAGGCGGTTGCGGCCCAGCCAGCGGGCCATGTCCTGCAGCCGGATGCCAGCCGCCACGCTGATGATCAGGTTGTCGGTCAGCAGCGGCACCAGCGGGGCAATCGCATCGCGGTATTGCTGCGGCTTGACGGCCAGCACGATCACGTCGCTGGCGCCGAATGCGGCGTCGGGCGCCGCCAGCGCGTGCACGCCCAGCGTCTGGGTCAGGCGCTGGCGGGCATCGTCGAACGGATCGACCACGCGGATCGCGCCGGCAGGCACGCCACGGGCCACCAGGCCGCCAATCAGGGCGGAGGCCATGTTGCCGCCGCCGAGAAAGCCGAAGGTGAGGGAATCGAGCATCAAGTTTCCTGGTCTGCCAGCGCGATACGTGTCGGCTGGCGTTTTTTCATGTCGTGGTGTTTGGGGGGGCAATCAGCCCCGCGCGCCGAAGATCGCGGTGCCGATACGCACCAGCGTGGCGCCCTCGGCGATGGCCGCGTCCATGTCGGCGGACATGCCCATCGAGAGCGTGTCCACGTTTAGCCCGGATTGGCGTAGTTGATCAAGCAACGCACGAAGGGCGGCAAACGGTTGACGCTGGGCATCCGGGTCGGACGCCGGCGCCGGAATGGCCATCAGGCCGCGCAAAGTCAGGTTGGGCAGCGCCGCGATGGCCAGCGCCAGCGCTGGTACTTCTTCCGGGGCCACGCCGCTCTTGGTGTCCTCGCCGCTGATATTGACCTGGATGCAGACCTGCAGCGGCGGCAGTCCGGCCGGACGCTGGGCGGATAGCCGTTCGGCGATCTTCAGGCGGTCGACCGCGTGAACCCAGTCGAACTGCTCGGCCACCGGCCGCGTCTTGTTGCTTTGCAGGGGGCCGATGAAATGCCATTCGACCTGGCTGCGCACCGCGTCCAGCGCCGCGATCTTGTCCAGCCCTTCCTGGACATAGTTTTCGCCAAATGCCCGCTGGCCGGCGTCGAAGGCTTCGCGCACGCCGGCCGGCGAAACCGTCTTGGAAACCGCCAGCAGCCTGACGTCGGCGGCCGACCTGCCGGCTTGTTGTGCGGCCGCCGCGATGTCATTTTTCACGGCTTGCAAGTTGGCGGCGATTACAGACATAATCCAGCGGAAATATTCCAAGAAGTACAACTAGAAGTACAACTAGAAGTACAACAATAAACCTGTGAAGGCCCGCCAGACGGATTTTCGGCCAGGGCCTCTTTAGGGTGGGGTCATTATAGATGGACATCGCACAGCTTCTGGCCTTCGCGGTCAAGAACAAGGCTTCCGATCTTCACCTCTCGGCCGACATGCCGCCGATGGTGCGTATTCACGGGGACATGCGCCGCATCAACGTCGCGGCCATGACGCACAAGGACGTTCACGCCATGGTGTACGACATCATGAGCGACGTTCAGCGCAAAGCCTACGAAGAACGCCTGGAAGTCGATTTCTCGTTCGAAATCTCGGGCCTGTCCCGCTTCCGGGTCAATGCCTTCACCACGCAGCGCGGCTCGGCCGCCGTCTTCCGGACGATTCCGTCGAAGGTGCTCACGCTCGACGACCTGCACGCGCCGGCCGTGTTCGCCGACCTGTGCATGAAGCCGCGCGGGCTGGTGCTGGTGACCGGGCCGACCGGTTCGGGCAAGTCGACCACGCTGGCGGCGATGGTCGACCATCGCAACGACAACGATATGGGCCACATCCTCACGGTTGAGGACCCGATCGAATTCGTGCACAACTCCAAGAAGAGCCTGATCAACCAGCGCGAACTGGGTCCGCATACGCATTCGTTCGCCAACGCGCTGCGTTCGGCGCTGCGTGAGGATCCGGACGTGGTGCTGGTGGGCGAATTGCGTGACCTGGAAACGATCCGCCTGGCGCTGACCGCCGCGGAAACCGGCCACCTGGTCTTTGCCACGCTGCACACGAGTTCCGCCGCCAAGACCATTGACCGGGTGGTGGACGTGTTCCCGCCCGAGGAAAAGGACATGGTACGGACGATGCTGTCCGAGTCGCTGGAGGCGGTGATCTCGCAGACGCTGCTCAAGACGCGCGACGGCAATGGCCGTACCGCGGCGCACGAAATCATGATCGCCACGCCCGCCATCCGACACCTGATCCGCGAGAACAAGATCGCGCAGATGTACTCGATGATGCAGACGTCCAGCGGCATGGGCATGCAGACGCTGGACCAGTGCCTGAGCGACCTGATCAAGCGTGGCGTGATCAACTTCAACGATGCGAAGGCGATCGCGAAGAATCCCGACGCCTTCATGGGATAAGGGGCCTGACCATGCTCGACCGCGAATCCGCATCGAAGTACATCAACGACCTGCTGGAGCTGATGGTGAACAACCGCGGCTCCGACCTGTTCATCACGTCGGAATTCCCGCCGGCCATCAAGGTCGACGGCAAGATCACGCCGGTGTCGCAGCAACCGCTGAATCCCACGCAGGCACTGGGCCTGGTGCGCTCGATCATGAACGAGCGCCAGGTGAAGGAATTCGACGACACGCGCGAGTGCAATTTCGCGATCACGGCGCCCAATGCGGGCCGCTTCCGGGTATCGGCGTTCATCCAGCAGGGACGCGCCGGCATGGTGGTGCGGACGATCAATACGCGCATCCCGTCGGTGGAAGACCTGGACCTGCCGCAGTCGCTGCACGACATCGTGATGTCCAAGCGCGGCCTGGTGATCGTCACCGGCGCCACGGGCTCGGGCAAGTCGACGTCGCTGGCAGCCATGCTCGACCACCGCAACGCGCATGCGTACGGCCACATCATCACGATCGAGGACCCGATCGAGTACGTGCACGCGCACCAGAACTGCATCGTCACGCAGCGCGAAGTGGGCATCGACACCGAGTCGTGGCACGTGGCGCTGAAGAACACGCTGCGCCAGGCGCCGGACGTGATCCTGATTGGCGAAATCCGTGACCGCGAAACGATGGAATACGCGATGCAGTATGCGGAAACGGGCCACCTGTGCCTGGCCACGCTGCACGCGAACAACGCCAACCAGGCCATCGACCGTATCGTCAACTTCTTCCCCGAGGAAAAGCGCCAGCAGCTGCTGATCGACCTGTCGCTGAACCTGAAGGCGATGATCTCGCAGCGCCTGCTGCCGCGCGCCGGCCGCAAGGGCCGCGTACCGGCGGTGGAAATCATGATCGGTACGCCGCTGGTGGCCGACCTGATCTTCAAGGGCGAGATCCACGAGCTCAAGGAGGTCATCAAGAAATCGCGCGAGCAGGGCATGATCTCGTTCGACCAGGCGCTGTTCGAGCTGTACGAGGAGGAGAAGATCACGTACGAGGACGCGCTCAAGAACGCCGACTCGCTCAACGACCTGCGCCTGATGATCAAGCTGCATAGCGCGCGGCATCGCGACGCCGACCTGGGCGCGGGTACCGAACACCTGAACGTGATCTGACGCGCGGGGCAGCGGACGGGAAGACGCTGCGGCGCGGGCGCGGTATGCTTGGCGCCTGTCCCGATTCCGCCCCTATCCAGTACGAGGAGACCGACGATGAGCAACGTCTACCAGTTTGAAGCCAATTCGCTGGCCGGCCAGCCGGTGCCGCTGACCGAATACAGGGGCAAGGTGCTGCTGATCGTCAACACTGCCAGCGAATGCGGTTTTACGCCGCAATACGCGGGCCTGCAGACGCTGCAGGACAGCTACCAGACGCGCGGTTTCGACGTGCTGGGCTTTCCGTGCAACCAGTTCGGCAAGCAGGAGCCCGGCGATGCGGAGGAGATCGGTGCGTTCTGCGAGTCGCGCTTCCACGTCACGTTCCCGATGTTCGACAAGATCGACGTGAACGGCGCCGACGCCCACCCGCTCTACAAGTGGCTGACGTCGGAGAAGCCCGGCCTGCTGGGTACGCAGGCGATCAAGTGGAATTTCACCAAGTTCCTGGTGCGCCGCGACGGCACGATCTTCAAGCGCTACGCACCCACCACCAAGCCCGACGAGATTCGCGGCGACATCGAGAAGCTGCTCGCCGATCCGGGCGCCTGAGCCATCGGCATCCAGCGCGGCTGAGATGGCTCAGCCGTGCGAGTCCGCCCGCACCGCGCGCAGGAAGCCATTGAGCGAGCGTTCCGGCGTTTCATGGAAGTGCTCCGCCAGCATCGTGAGCTTGCGGCAGCGGTCCAGGCGGAAGCTGCGATAGTCCTCGCGCGCCGTGCACCACGCGGCCACCAGCCAGACATTGCCCCAGAAGAACAGTCCCAGCGGCTGCACCACGCGCACCGTGTCGCGTTGCTGCGCGTCGCTGTAGTCGATCTGCAGCAGGCGCTGCATGCCGATGGCCGAGTGCACGATATCGAATGCCTCGCGCACGGCGGGCTGGTTCGCATACTCGGGCGCGAAGATGCGGCTCTGCTGCGCGGACAGCCGCCGTTGCGGCGGCAGGGCGGCCATCAGCTTTTCCAGCGACGGATCGGCCGCAGCGGCCAGAGCGCCGCCGCCCCACGCCTTCAGCAGGCGCAGGCCAGCCACCATGGCCTCCACTTCCATCGACGTGAACATCAGCGGCGGCACATCGTAGTCGGGCCGCAGCCGGTAGCCGATGCCGGCCTCGCCCTCCACGGGCACGCCTGACAGCGACAGGGCCTGGATATCGCGATAGACCGTGCGCTCGGAGACGCCCAGCCGCTGCGCCAGCAGCGCCGCCGTGGTCAGGCGGCGGCCGCGCAACACCTGGACGATCTGGAAGAGGCGGTCGGCGCGTCGGCTCATGGTGGTTTCAATACGTTCGGGAGAACGGATGATGCGCGGCTACTCCTGACAACGTGCTGTCAGGAGGATGTCAGGGGCGCCCCGGGGATCTCCGGCAGTCAGCGCGGCATCCATGTGGCCATGACCGGCACGATGATGGCGGTCAGCACGCCATTCAGGCCCATGCCCAGCGCCGAGAACGCGCCCGCTTCCTGGCTGACCTGGAACGCGCGCGCCGTGCCGATGCCGTGTGCCGCCACGCCGGTGGCAAAGCCGCGCACCGTGTAGTCGCGCACGCGCAACAGGTTCAGCAGGCCAGTGGCGCTGACCGCGCCGACAATGCCGGTAGCCATGACCAGCACGGCCGTCAGCGACGGCAGCCCGCCGATCTTCTCCGACACCCCCATCGCAATCGGAATCGTCACCGACTTCGGCGCCAGCGAGCGCACCACTTCGGGCGACGCGCCCAGCAGGTACGCAATACCCACCGCCGACACCACGGCCGCGACCGATCCCGCCAGCAGCCCCACCAGCAGCGGCAGCACGTTGCTGCGCAGCTTGGGCAGTTGCGTGTACAGCGGCACCGCCAGGGCCACGGTGGCCGGGCCTAGCAGGAAGTGCACGAACTGCGCACCGTCGAAGTAGGTCTTGTAGGGCGTGCCGGTAACGGTCAGCACGGTGACCAGGATGGCCACCGAGATCATCACCGGATTGGCCAGCGGCGAGAACTTTGCCCGCTCGTAGATGCGAAACGCGAACACATAGGCGATCAGCGTGGCGGTCAGCCCGATCAGCGGGCTGGCGGCCAGATACACCCAGATTTCATTGAGGCGCGGCGACATCATGGCTGCACCCCCGTGTCGACAGGCTGTTCGGCGGGTGGCCGGCGCATCAGCGCGCGCGTGACCAGCGCGGTCACCGCGATGGCCACCCAGGTGGAGACCACCAACGCGATGACGATCGGCAGCCATTCGGCGCCGATGCGGTTGGCGTGCACCATGATGCCGACACCTGCCGGCACGAACAGCAACGACAGGTGCTTGAGCAGTTCACTGGCCGAGCCCTGGATCACGGGCAGCAACCGGTTATCGAACACCAGCCAGCCGAACAGCAGCAACATGCCGATCACGGGACCGGGCACGGGCAGCCGCAGCGCGTAGCTGATGACTTCGCCGACGGTCTGGAAGACCAGCAGGATGGCAAACGTCTGGAGCATGGGGGCAGCAATGGGGAAAACCGAGGTGCCGCCATGTTACTCCCGGACAAGATGCGTGCAAGCGGGAGCGTGGGGGTGGGGTTTTGGTTTTTGGGTTTTCTCCCCTCTCCCTCCGGGAGAGGGGCGGGGGGTGAGGGCAGGCGCTTGAAGTCCTAACCCACGCCAGCCAAGCACGACACGCCAGCCCTCACCCCCAACCCCTCTCCCGCCGTGCGGGAGAGGGGAGCGAAAAGACGGAGAGGGGAGCCACGTCCGAGGTGGAGACAGCGTTATGCCGCCTTCGCCACCGCCGGCGTCAACATCCGGTCCACCAGCTCCACCCAGTGCATCACCGGCGTATCCGTGCCGCTCTGCAGGTGCGTGATGCACCCGATGTTGGCCGACACGATGGACTCGGGCGAGGTGGCCTGCAGCTTGGCCAGCTTGTCGTCGCGCAGCCGGTACGACAGTTCCGGTTGCAGGACCGAATACGTGCCCGCCGATCCGCAGCACAGGTGGCTGTCTGCACAGAGCCGTACATCCACGCCCAGGCGCGTCAGCAGCGATTCGACCTTGCCCCGGATCTGCTGGCCATGCTGCAGCGTGCAAGGCGGGTGCCATGCCACGCGCCGGCCGTCGCGCGGTACTGCGCCGGCCAATGCGTGCAGGTCGTCGGCGAAGTCGGGCAACAGTTCCGACAGGTCGCGCGTCAGTGCCGACACGCGCGCGGCGCGCTCCGCGTACTGGGGATCATTGCGCAGCAGGTGCCCGTAGTCCTTGACCATCGCGCCACATCCCGACGCGGTCATGACGATGGCCTCCGCGCCCGCTTCGATATGAGGCCACCAGGCGTCGATATTGGCGCGCATGTTGTCGAGCCCGCCGTCGTGGTCGCCCGTGTGGAAGCGGATGGCGCCACAACAACCGGCTTCCTGCGCCACCACGAGCTGCACACCGAGTTTGTCGAACACGCGGGCCGTGGCGGCATTGATGTTGGGCGACATGGCCGGCTGCACACAACCGTCGAGCAACAGCATCTTGCGCGGATGATCGTTGCGCGGCCAGGTACCGGGCGACGTCGGGTGGGCCGGCACCTTGTTGCGCAGCGTCTGCGGCAGCAGCGGGCGCACGATCTGGCCAAGCTTGAGCGCCGTGCCGAACAGCGCGGGGCGCGTCAGCCCTTCGCGCAGCATCCAGCGCGCAATGCGCTGTTTGGCCGGCCGCTGCACCCCTTGTGCGGCCAGCCGGTCGTCAACGATCTGGCGGCCGATGTCGACCAGACGCCCATAGGTCACGCCGGACGGGCAGGTCGATTCGCAGTTGCGGCAGGTCAGGCAGCGGTCCAGGTGCAGACGCGTGCTTTCGGTCACCGCGTTGCCTTCGAGCACCTGCTTCATCAGGTAGATGCGGCCGCGTGGGCCGTCCAGCTCGTCGCCCAGCAACTGGTAGGTGGGGCAGGTGGCGGTGCAGAAACCGCAGTGCACGCATTTGCCGACGATCGATTTGGCTTCTTCGCCTTCGGGCGTGTTGCGCAGGAATTCGGCCAGTGTGGTTTGCATGGTGGGGGATCGTTATCGTTGTAGACCGTGTCCGGACGGCGGTGTCAGAGCCCGCTGTACATGCGCTGCGGATTGAAGATGCCTGCTGGGTCGAAGCTTGCCTTGAGCCGCTTGTGAATCGCGGCCAGCGGCGACGACAGCGGCGTGAACACGCCCACGGCCTTGTCGCCATTGCGGAACAGCGTGGCATGGCCGCCAGCGGCCTGGGCGCTGGCGCGCACCAGATCGGCCGATGCCGCGCTGTCGTCGGGCGCCAGCCACCAGCGCTGGCCGCCGCCCCATTCCACGAGCTGCTCGCCGGGCAGGTCCAGCGGTGCGGCGACGGTGGGCACCGCAATACGCCACAGCGCGCGGCCGGCCTCGAGTGCCGGCGTGAAGAACGGATGCGTCTGCTCGCGCAGCGCCACCCAGAGTTGCGCCGCGTGGCTGGCGTCGACCACCTCGCCGCCCAGGCTGTCGCGTGCCGCGCAAACCGCAGCCGTGGCGCCGCTCAGGCGTACATGCAGCGTGCCGTCATGCCAGGCCGACGCCGCGATCGGCAGCGGCTTGCCACCCCATTTGTTCAACTGGTCGATGGCCTCGGCCTGCGGCAGCGCGAACTGCAGCGCGGCGTCGTCGAACGGCACCGGCAGCACCTTCAGCGATACCTCGGTCACCAGGCCGAGCGTGCCGAGTGACCCGGCCAGCAGGCGCGAGACGTCATAGCCGGCCACGTTCTTCATGACCTGTCCGCCGAAGTTCAGGATCTCGCCCTTGCCGTCCATCAGTTGCGCGCCCAGCACGAAGTCGCGCAGCGCGCCCACCGACTGCCGGCGCGGTCCCGATAGCCCCGCCGCCACTGCACCGCCCAGCGTGGCCGTGCTGGCCTGGCCGTGCGCGGCAAAGTGCGGCGGCTCGAAGGCCAGCATCTGGCGGCATTCGGCCAGCGCATCCTCGATCTCGGCCAGCGGCGTGCCGCAGCGCGCCGTGATCACCAGTTCGGCCGGATCGTAGTCCACGATGCCGCGATAGGCGCGCGTGTCCAGCACGGTGCCTTCAAAGCCCTGCCCGTAGAAATCCTTGCTGCCGCCGCCGCGTAGCCGCAGCGGGGTACGGCTGTCGCCGGCCTGGCGAATCGCATCGCGGAACGTCGCGAGTGTGGCGTCGAGGGTGGCTTGCATGAGGACTTGTCGTTATCGATGGTTGATTGGCGCGTCTACTTGCGACTATTTGCGCCGCTTGGGCGGCGGCGGCTGGTTTTCCACCGCGCCCTCCAGCCGGCCTTCCAGCCCGGGTTCGCTGCGGTAGTCAGGCAACGCGCTGCCGCAGTGCTGGCAGTACTTGGCCGACGGTTCGTGCCCCTCGGTCAGGCAGTGTTCGCAGCAACGCGTGGTCAGCGGCCGCTTGATGATGCTGGCGGCCAGTTCGGCGCCGACGATGCCGGTGGGGAACGCGATGATGCCGTAGCCCAGCAGGATGGTCAGCGACGTGATGAATTGCCCCACCGGCGTCTTGGGCACCATGTCGCCAAAGCCCGTCGTGGTCAGCGTGACGATGGCCCAGTACATGCTGAGCGGAATGCTCGTGAAGCCATGCTCGGGGCCTTCCACCACGTACATCACTGTGCCCAGGATCACGGTGATGATGAACACCGTGCCCAGGAACACGAAAATCTTGCGCCGGCTGTTGGACAGCGCGCGGGCCAGGATCTCGGCTTCCTCGAAGTACACCGTGAGCTTGAGAATCCGGAACACGCGCAGCAGCCGCAGCAGCCGCACGTCGATCAGGAACGCCAGCTCCGGCGCGAAGAACGACGCCCACGTGGGCATGATCGAGATGAAGTCGATGATGCCGTAGAAGCTCAGCGCGTACCGCAGCGGCCGCTTCACCACGCACAGCCGCATGATGTACTCGGCCGTGAACACCAGCGTGAACATCCATTCGAGCACGTTGAACAGCGTGCCCAGCCGCACGTGGATCGACGGCACGCTGTCCAGCATCACCACGCCGACACTGGCGACGATCGCGATCAGCAGCACGACGTCGAACAGCCGCCCGGGGCGCGTGTCGGCTTCGAAGATGATCGTGTACCAGTTCTGGCGCCAGCCGGATTCGGGTTGGCCCAGGCGCTGGCGGTTCAGGGCGTTGAGGTTGCGTTGTGGCATGTCTGACGAAACGGTTGGGCGGGATGAGCGGCCTGCCGCCACCCCGCGCCTGCCGTGCGCGTCGAATTAGAACCGCGGCAGGTCGGGATGCGGCAGCAAGCCGCGCTTGACGTGCATCTTGCCGTATTCGGCACAGCGCGCCAGCGTGGGAATGGCCTTGTCCGGATTGAGCAGCCGCGCGGGATCGAACGCCGCCTTCACGCCGAAGAACGCCTCGCATTCCTCGCGCGAGAACTGCACGCACATCGAGTTCAGCTTCTCCACCCCCACGCCATGCTCGCCGGTCACGGTGCCACCCAGTTCGACGCAGGTCTCCAGGATGTCCGACCCGAACAGCTCGGCCCGGTGCCATTCATCCACGTCGCCGCCATCGAACAGGATCAGCGGGTGCATGTTGCCATCGCCGGCGTGGAACACGTTGATGCATCGCAAGCCGTACTTGCGCTCCATCGCCTCGATACGCTTCAGCAGCGTGCCGATGTGCTTGCGCGGGATGGTGCCGTCCATGCAGTAGTAGTCGGGCGAGATGCGGCCGGCTGCCGGGAACGCGTTCTTGCGGCCGCTCCAGAAGCGCAGGCGCTCGGCCTCGTTCTGCGACACCGTGATGCGCGTGGCACCCGACGCGCGCAGCACGTCGCTCATACGGCCGATTTCCTCGGCCACTTCCTCGGGCGTGCCGTCCGACTCGCACAGCAGGATGGCGGCGGCGTCGAGGTCGTAGCCGGCCTTGACGAACTCTTCCACGGCAGCGGTGGCGGGGCGGTCCATCATCTCCAGCCCGGCCGGGATGATGCCCGCGGCGATCACGTCGGCCACGGCATTGCCGCCTTTTTCCACGTCGTCGAAGCTGGCCATGATGACCTGCGCCAGTTGCGGCTTGGGCACCAGCTTGACCGTGACTTCGGTCACCACCGCCAGCATGCCTTCGGAGCCGATGACCGTGGCCAGCAGGTCCAGGCCGGGCGAGTCGGGGGCCTCGGAACCGAAGACCACCACGTCGCCTTCCATGGTCACGCCGCGCACGCGCAGCACGTTGTGCACGGTCAGGCCGTACTTCAGGCAGTGCACGCCGCCGGAATTTTCTGCCACGTTGCCGCCGATGGAGCAGGCGATCTGCGACGAGGGATCGGGGGCGTAGTAGAGATTGTGCGGCGCGGCCGCCTCGGAAATCGCCAGGTTGCGCACGCCGGGCTGGACCACCGCGGTGCGCGAATAGGCGTCCATCGACAGGATGCGCTTGAACTTGGCCAGCGATAACACCAGGCCGCCGGCAATCGGCATGGCACCGCCAGACAGGCTGGTGCCGGACCCACGCGGCACCACGGGCACGCGCAGTTCATGGCACAGGCGCAGCACGGCGCAGACCTGTTCCTCGGTGTCGGGCAGCACCACGGCGTCGGGCACCTGGCGATACGCGGCCAGGCCGTCGCACTCGTAGGGCGTGGTGTCCTCGGCCTTCCACAATACGGCGGAGTCGGGCAGGATGGCCGCGAGCCTGGCCAGCAGCGTGGCGCGGCGGGTCTCGGCGGATACATCCGCAACGGTGTGGGCGTCTTGCGGGGCGTTCATGGCGGCAACTCCTGTGACGGACCGGGCGCCGCGCACTGCTGCGCAGGCAAGCGGCCGGGACGGCAGACTATAGCGCAGGCACCTCGCCGGGCGGGCTCCGGCGCACGTGAATTCGGCATGCCATCCCGATCAAAATGGTTCATGCCGGGGCTGCCACAGGGCCGGGAGGCCGCTTTCAGCGTAGTGGCTCGGACGCTACCAGTCCAGCCCGAGCAGCCAGTCGATGAAGTAGCGCGCCTCGGGCATCAGCGGCGCCTGCTCGCGCTCGACGATGTAGTAGCCGTGGGGCGACACCGATTCGATGTCCAGCAGCTTCACCATCTGGCCGGCCGCCAGCCACTGGCGCGCCATGCGCTGGCGCACCAGCCCCACGCCCTGGTTCGACACGATGGCTTCCAGCATCAGGCCGATATCGTTGAACTGCGCGCCCGTCTGCGGCTCGGGCCAGTCCAGGCCGGCCTTCTCGAACCATGGGCGCCACGGCTCCAGCGGGCTGCGCAGCAGAGTCAGATTGTGCAGATCCTCGGGTTTCGTGATCGCAAAGCCGTTCACGCGCTCGTGGTACTCGCGTCCGCATGCCGGAAACACCGGTTCCACCAGCAGCTTGGTGGTCTTCAGGTCCGGGTAGCGCCCCGTGCCATAGCGGATCTCGATGTCGGTATCTTCGGCCTTCACGTCCAGGAACGGCACCGCCAGGTGCAGCTCCAGGTCGATATGCGGATACAGCGCGCTGAACTCCGGCAGGCGCGGCACCAGGTGCTGGCGGCCGAAGGTGGGCGGAATGGCTACGCGCAGGCGCGTGCGCAGCTTGTTGTACTCGGGGCGTGCAAGCTCGTTGAGCGACTTCAGCGCGTCCTGCACATTGCGCTGGTAGCGCGTGCCCGCCGCGGTGAGCCGCAGCGCGGCGTTGGATCGCACGAACAGGTCGTCGCCCCAGAGTTCTTCCAGGTTCTTGATGCGGTGCGAGACCGCGCTCGGTGTGACCGACAGTTCCTCGGCGGCGCGGGCAAAGCTGCCCAGGCGCGCCGCTGATTCGAAGGCGATCAGCAGGTGCAGCGGAGGTACGCGTTGGAAAACCGATGCCATGGCCGCGGCTTCAACGCGACGCGCTGAAGATCTTGCCCGGGTTCAGGATGTGGTTCGGGTCGAATGCGTCCTTGATGGCGCGCATCAGGTCCAGCGCATCCTCGCCGTGCTCCTGCACGAGAAAGCCCATCTTGTGCAGCCCCACGCCGTGCTCGCCGGTACAGGTGCCGCCCATCGCCAGCGCGCGCTGCACGATCCGGCGGTTGATATCCTCGGCCTCGGCCATTTCCTCGGGCTTGGCCGTATCGACCAGGATTGCCACGTGGAAATTGCCGTCGCCGACGTGGCCGACGATCGGGCAGGGCAGCGACGACGCGTTCAGGTCCTGCTCGGTTTCCATCACGCAGTCGGCCAGCCGCGAAATCGGCACGCAGACGTCGGTGGTCACCGCGCGGCAGCCCGGCTTGAGCTGCAGCATCGCAAAGTAGGCGGTGTGGCGCGCGTTCCAGAGCCGCGTGCGGTCTTCGGGGCGCGTGGCCCATTCGAAGCCCTGGCCGCCGTGGTCGGCCACGATTTCCTGCACGGTCTCGGCCTGCTCGCGCACGCCGGCCTCGGTGCCGTGGAATTCGAAGAACAGGTGCGGGGTTTCCGGCAGCGTCAGGTTGTCGTGGCGGTTGATCGCGCGGATGGCCAGCGCATCGACGAATTCCACGCGCGCCACCGGCACGCCAAGCTGGATGGTCTGGATCGTCGCGCGTACCGCGTCGCCCATGCTCGGGAACGCGCAGACGGCGGCCGAGATGGCTTCGGGCTGCGGATACAGGCGCACCGTGACCTCGGTGATGATGCCGAGCGTGCCTTCGCTGCCCACGAACAGGCGGGTCAGGTCGTAGCCGGCCGACGACTTGCGGGCGTTGGTGCCGGTGCGGATCACGCGGCCGTCGGCCGTGACTACGGTCAGGGCCAGCACGTTCTCGCGCATCGTGCCGTAGCGGACTGCATTGGTGCCCGAGGCGCGCGTGGCGCACATGCCGCCCAGCGACGCGTCCGCGCCCGGATCGATCGGGAAGAACAGGCCCGTGTCCTTGATCTCCTGGTTCAGCTGCTTGCGCGTGACGCCGGGCTGCACCGTGACGGTCAGGTCTTCCGGATGCACGGACAGCACGCGGTTCATTTGCGACAGATCCAGGCTCACGCCGCCGGCCACGGCCAGCAGGTGGCCTTCCAGCGACGAACCGGCGCCATAGGCGATCAGCGGCACGCTGTGTGCGTTGCACAACCTGGCCACTTCGGCCACTTCCTCGGTGGTGTGGGCAAAGACCACGGCGTCCGGCGCGGCCGGCGGAAATGGCGATTCGTCGCGGCCATGGTGCTCGCGCACGCCTGTCGAGGTGGAGAACCGGTCGCCGAAGCGCGCGGTCAGGGCCTGGGCCAGCTCGGACGGGAACGGACGGCGCGCCAGGGCGGCGGCTGGGGTGGGGTGGTTCATGCGGGTCTCCGGGCGGGCCGTTGGGCTCTGTATGCAGTGGGATGCCGCTATTCTACGACTCGCCTACGCAGTGCGCGTCACCTGAAGGACGGGCATTTGTCCCGCGAACGCCGATAAGCGGCCGTGGCGGGCCGAAGCGCGCCATAATTGCGCCACTTCGAAGACCTGACCATAAAGAGGAGACCGGCATGGGCAACCGCCTGTCCAAGATCGCCACGCGCACCGGAGACGCCGGCACCACCGGCCTGGGCGACGGCAGCCGCGTGGGCAAGAACAGCCTGCGCATTGCGGCGATCGGCGACGTCGATGAACTGAATTCCAACATCGGCGTGCTGCTGACCGAGCCCGGCCTGCCTGGCGACGTGCGCGATGCCCTGTTGCATATCCAGCACGACCTGTTCGACCTGGGCGGCGAACTGTCGATTCCCGGGTACACGCTGCTCAAGGAGCCCCAGGTGGCGCAACTCGACACCTGGCTGGAGCATTACAACGCCAGCCTGCCCCGGCTGGCCGAGTTCATCCTGCCGGGCGGCAGCCGTGCCGCCGCCGTTGCCCATGTGTGCCGCACGGTGTGCCGGCGCGCCGAGCGCGCGCTGGTGGAACTGGGCGCCGCCGAGGCGCTGAACGAGGCGCCGCGCCAGTACCTGAACCGGCTCTCCGACCTGCTGTTCGTGCTGGCCCGCGTGCTGAACCGGGCGGCTGGCGGCACCGACGTGCAGTGGCAGCGCGCCCGTCCGACCTGAATGTGATTCAAAAGTAACGTAGCGGGTGAAGGCAGTCCCGGGCGAAAAACCGAGAAATTTAGTCGGTATTGCATATTTCGCCCTTGAAATGGCCCGGGACGGCCACATTTCGCCCTCAGTCAAGTCTGCAAGCCCCTGGTGAGAGACAGGGCAATAGGAGAGAACATTATGGGTAAGATCATCGGTATCGACCTGGGTACCACCAATAGCTGCGTGTCGGTCCTGGAAGGCAACACGCCGAAAGTCATCGAAAACTCGGAAGGCACGCGCACCACGCCGTCGATCATCGCCTACATGGAAGACGGCGAGATCCTGGTTGGCGCACCCGCCAAGCGTCAGGCCGTGACGAACCCGCGTAACACGCTGTACGCGGTGAAGCGCCTGATCGGCCGCAAGTTCGAAGAGAAGGAAGTCCAGAAGGACATCGGCCTGATGCCGTACGCGATCGTCAAGGCCGACAACGGCGACGCCTGGGTTGGCGTGCGCGACCAGAAGCTGGCCCCGCCGCAGGTGTCGGCCGAAGTGCTGCGCAAGATGAAGAAGACCGCCGAGGACTACCTGGGCGAGCCCGTGACCGAAGCCGTGATCACGGTGCCGGCATACTTCAACGACTCGCAGCGCCAGGCCACCAAGGACGCCGGCCGCATCGCGGGCCTGGAAGTCAAGCGCATCATCAACGAACCCACCGCCGCGGCGCTGGCGTTCGGCATGGACAAGAACGAGAAGGGCGACCGCAAGATTGCCGTGTATGACCTGGGTGGCGGCACGTTCGACATCTCGATCATCGAAATCGCCGACGTGGATGGCGAGAAGCAGTTCGAAGTGCTGTCGACCAACGGCGACACGTTCCTGGGCGGTGAAGACTTCGACCAGCGCATCATCGACTACATCATCGGTGAGTTCAAGAAGGAACAGGGCGTCGACCTGTCGAAGGACGTGCTGGCCCTGCAGCGCCTGAAGGAAGCCGCCGAAAAGGCCAAGATCGAACTGTCGAGCTCGCAGCAGACCGAAATCAACCTGCCGTACATCACTGCGGATGCCTCGGGTCCGAAGCACTTGAACCTGAAGATCACGCGCGCCAAGCTCGAAGCGCTGGTGGAAGACCTGATCGCCCGCACGATCGAACCGTGCCGCACCGCGATCAAGGACGCCGGCGTCAAGGTCAGCGACATCGACGACGTGATCCTGGTGGGCGGCATGACCCGCATGCCCAAGGTGCAGGAGCAGGTGCGCGAGTTCTTCGGCAAGGAAGCCCGCAAGGACGTGAACCCGGACGAAGCCGTGGCCGTGGGTGCTGCCATCCAGGGTTCGGTGCTGTCGGGTGACCGTACCGACGTGCTGCTGCTGGACGTGACGCCGCTGTCGCTGGGCATCGAGACGCTGGGTGGCGTGATGACCAAGATGATCAACAAGAACACGACCATCCCGACCAAGCACGCCCAGGTGTTCTCGACCGCCGACGACAACCAGCCGGCCGTGACGATCAAGGTGTTCCAGGGCGAGCGCGAGATGGCCAGCGGCAACAAGCTGCTGGGCGAGTTCAACCTGGAAGGCATTCCGCCGTCGCCGCGCGGCACGCCGCAGATCGAGGTTGCGTTCGACATCGACGCCAACGGCATTCTGCACGTGGGCGCCAAGGACAAGGCCACCGGCAAGGAAAACCGCATCACGATCAAGGCGAACTCGGGTCTGTCGGAAGACGAGATCCAGCGCATGGTCAAGGACGCCGAGGCCAACGCCGAGGAAGACAAGAAGGCCCGTGAGCTGGCTGATGCCCGCAACCAGGCCGACGCGCTGATCCACTCGACGCGCAAGGCACTGACCGAGCATGGCGACAAGCTCGAGGCCGGCGAGAAGGAAAAGATCGAAGCCGCGATCAAGGACCTGGAAGACGCCGCACGCGGCGGCGACAAGGCCGACATCGATGCCAAGGTCAACGCGCTGTCCGAAGTCAGCCAGAAGCTGGGCGAGAAGGTGTACGCCGACATGCAGGCCAAGGCAGGCGAAGCCGGTGCCGCGGGTGCGGCCGGCGGTGCCGCCGGCGGCCATCAGCAGGCCCAGCCGCAGGACGACAATGTCGTGGATGCCGAGTTCAAGGAAGTGAACGACAAGAAGTAAGCGGGAAGTGGGCGGCGCGCGCGGGATTTGCCGGCGCCGCCGCCCGTTCCCCACGCCGGGCGACGGTGGTCTGACTCGAGGTGCAAACCGCTGTCGGACACCGCGCTCGGCTTTTTTGCTTATCGCACGGCGGGAGTTTTGTGACTCGCCGGGCCAATCAGGTATGAGCCACCATGGCAAAACGTGACTACTACGAAGTGCTCGGGGTAGGCAAGGACGCGAGCGACGACGAGTTCAAGAAGGCCTATCGCAAGCTCGCGATGAAGTACCACCCGGACCGCAATCCGGACAACAAGGAAGCCGAGGAGAAATTCAAGGAGGTCAAGGAGGCCTACGAGATGCTCTCCGACCCCGAGAAGAAGGCTGCCTACGACCAGTACGGCCATGCGGGCGTTGACCCGAACATGGCGGGCGGGTTTGGCGCCGGCGGTTTCGGCGGCGGTGGATTTGCCGAGGCGTTCGGCGACATCTTTGGCGACATCTTCGGCCAGCAAGCGGCCGGCGGACGGCGCGGCAATGGCCCGCAAGCCTACCGTGGCGCCGACCTGCGCTACAGCATGGAAATCTCGCTGGAGCAGGCCGCGCACGGCCACGAGGCGCAGATCCGCGTGCCGCACTGGGACGATTGCGACCACTGCCACGGCAAGGGCGCCGAGCCCGGATCGTCAGTGGAAACCTGCCCGACCTGTAACGGCATCGGCCAGGTGCGCGTGTCGCAGGGCTTCTTCACGATGCAGCAGACCTGCCCGAAGTGCCACGGCAGCGGCAAGTTCATTCCCAAGCCCTGCACGAAGTGCCACGGCCAGGGCAAGCTGAAGTCGCAGAAGACGCTCGAGGTGAAGATTCCGGCCGGTATCGACGAAGGCATGCGCATTCGTTCGTCGGGCAACGGCGAGCCGGGCATCAACGGCGGCCCGCCGGGCGATCTGTATGTGGAAGTGCACATCAAGGCGCACGAAGTATTCGAGCGCGACGGCGACGACCTGCATTGCCAGATGCCGATCTCGTTCGCCACGGCGGCGCTGGGCGGCGAGCTGGAAGTGCCGACGCTGGGCGGCAAGGCCAGTTTCCCGGTGCCCGAAGGCACGCAGGCCGGCAAGACGTTCCGGCTGCGCGGCAAGGGCATCAAGGGCGTGCGCTCGGGCTACCCCGGCGACCTCTACGTGCATGTGAACGTGGAAACGCCGGTCAAGCTGACCGACGCGCAGAAGGAACTGCTGCGCCAGTTCGATCGCTCGGTGCACGAGGGCGGTTCGCGCCACAGTCCGCAGGAGCAGTCCTGGCTGGACAAGGTCAAGAGCTTCTTCAGCTGACGCCTGCGCGCGGCTGGAAACAGAAACCGGCTACGTGAGCAACGTGGCCGGTTTTTTTATGTATTGTTGGTGCTGAATGCGCCGGCTCCCGCCCCCTTGTTTTCCCCCCTCTCCCGCCACGCGGGAGAGGGGCCGGGGGAGAGGGCCAGCCTCACAAAAGCCGACCACACCTGTATCGTCCTTGACCGCTTCCCAAGACTCCTTCGTCCTGCTCGACGACGCCCACGCGCCCGGCGTTGCCGCATCGCGGCTCTACACCGGCTTCGTGCGCGAAGACAACGTACCGGCCGGCACCGATTGCGCAAGCATCGACGCGCTGTTGCAGCAGGGCTGGCAGGCCGGATTGCATCTGGCTCTGTTCGCACCCTATGAATTCGGCGGCCACGTGGTCGGCGCACCGGTTCACGTCGATGCGGACCTGCCGTTCCATGACGGCGCACTGCGGCTGATGTGGTTCCGCTCGCTGGCGATGCTCGACGCGGACGAGGTCAGGCAGTGGCTTGCCGCGCAAAGCCCGCCCGGCCCGGCCGGGGTCATCGACGTCACCGCCAACCTTTCGCATCGGCAATACGCCGAGGCCATCGCCCGCATCCACGCGTACATCGAAGCGGGCGACACCTACCAGGTCAACTTCACGCAACGGCTTCGCTTTGGCGCATTCGGCGACCCTGTGGCGTTCTACGCGGCATTGCGCGACGCGCAGCCGGTGCCGTTCGGCGTGCTGGCCTGCCTGCCCGACGATGGCTGGGTGCTGTCGCTATCGCCGGAGCTCTTCGTGGCGCACGATGGCGCCGGCCATCTCGTCGCGCGGCCCATGAAAGGGACGGCGCCGCGCACCGGCGACCCGGAACAGGACAACCGCGCCGCCAAGGTACTGGCCGCCGATGCCAAGAACCGCGCGGAAAACGTGATGATCGTCGACCTGCTGCGCAACGACCTGGGACGCGTTGCCGTGCCCGGCAGCGTGGCGGTGCCGGAGCGCTTCGTGGTCGAACCGTTCGGACGCGTGCTGCAGATGACGTCGACGGTAACAGCCACGACGCGGCCGCAAACGTCGTTCGGCGCGCTGATGCAGGCGTTGTTCCCGTGTGGGTCGATCACAGGTGCCCCCAAGCGCCGCACCATGCAGATCATCGCCGAGCTGGAGTCGTCGCCACGGGGCCTCTACACAGGCTCGATCGGATGGCTCGACGCGCCGCAGGACGGCGGCACGCTGGGCCCGTTTGGCATGTCGGTCGCCATCCGGACGCTGGTGCTCGATGCCGTGGGCGATGACGGCTTGCGGCGCGGCGAGATGGGCGTGGGCGGCGGCATCGTCCATGACAGCGTGGCCGACGACGAGTTTGCCGAGTGCGGCTGGAAAGCGCGTTTCCTGACCGCGCACGATCCAGGCTTCTCGCTGTTCGAGACCATGCATGCGCGCGATGGCGTGGTGTTGCGTCGCGAGCGGCATCTGGCGCGCATCGCGCACTCGTCGAGGGCCTTCGGCTTTGCCATCGATCTGCCGGCCGTGCGCGCAGCACTTCAAGCGGAGGCGGCGCGCATTGGCGACGGCGACCGGCGCCTGCGGATGAGCATCGACAAGCGCGGCACGCTGACCTTTGCCAGCGGCGCGCTCGTGCCGCTGCCCGCCGATGGCGTGACGATCGAACTGGCGGAAGAACGACTGGCGGTGGCGGATCCGCTGCGTCGCCACAAGATCAGCGCGCGTGCGGTCTTTGACGCCGGATGGCAGGCGGCCGAGCGTCGCGGCGCATTCGATGCGCTGTTCTTCAACACACGTGATGAATTGCTTGAGGGCGGCCGGACGTCGGTGTTCGTCAAGGTTGACGGGCAGTGGATGACGCCGCCGCTGTCGGCGGACATCTTGCCGGGCGTGATGCGTGCGGTGGTGCTGGAGGAGGGCGATGCGCTGGTCGACGGTCCGGTGATGGAGGCCGTGGTCACGCGCGAGATGGTGTTGCGGGCGGAGGCGGTGGTGGTGGTGAATGCGCTGCGCGGGGTGATGCGGGCTGAGCTAGTGTGTTAGCTATCCCACTGGGTTTTCTCCCCTCTCCCGCTTCGCGGGAGAGGGGAGCTTACTTCCAGCGTGGATTGACCGGCCTCAAGCCGAAAACGTATGTTCCACCGCCGGGAAGCTGCTGTCCTTCACTGCGGCCACATACGCCCGCACGGCCGCTTCGATCGAAGTCTGGCCTTCCATGAAGTTGCGCACGAACTTGGCCTTGCGGCCCGGGTAGATGTGCAGCATGTCCTGCAGCACCAGCACCTGGCCAGAGCAATCCACGCCCGCGCCGATGCCGATAGTCGGCACCTTCAGCAGCGCGGTCACTTCGCCGGCCAACGTGGCGGGCACCGCTTCCATCAGAATCACCTGGGCGCCAGCGGCCTCCAGCGCCTGCGCGTCGCGCTTGAGTTGTGCAGCGCCGGCTTCGGTCTTGCCTTGCACCTTGAAACCGCCGAACGCGTGAACCGATTGCGGGGTCAGGCCGATATGCGCGCAGACCGGAATGCTGCGCTCGATCAGGAACTTCACGATCGGCGCCAGCCATTCGCCGCCTTCGAGCTTGACCATCTGCGCACCGGCGCGCATCAGCGTGGCCGCGCTCTCGAATGCTTTCTCAGGCGTGGGATACGTGCCGAACGGCAGGTCCGCGACCAGCAGGGCGGTCTGGTTGCCGCGCGCCACGCATTCGGTGTGGTAGGCCATGTGTTCCAGCGTGACGGGCAGCGTGGTCTGCTGGCCCTGCATCACGTTGCCGAGCGAATCGCCAACCAGGATCATTTCCACGCCGCAGTAGTCCAGCAGCGACGCGAAGCTGGAGTCGTAGGCGGTCAGCATGACGATCTTGTCGCCGGCATCGTGCATGGCCTGCAGTTTGGTGATGGTGACGGTCTTGCGGGAGGGGTCGAGGAGGTAACTCATGGCAGTGCCCGTAGGAGTGGCGGCCGTGGATCGCACGAAGTACTTCGGCGGTGGCCTGTCGTTATCGTGTTGTGCTGCCGGGGGCCTTAGGCGCGTCTTTGCAGCGGCTATGGAGCAGTCAGGACGCCGCGAGATTCAGAAAGGCCTTGCGGCCCCGCATGTTCTCGATGCGCGACAGTAGTGTACGGAAATCGACGTCGTTGTCCACCGGATTGAAGTGGGCGGTATCGACGATCAGCACGGGCGCGTCGTCATAGCGGTGGAACAGCTCGCCGTAGGCATCGTGCAGGCGCTGCAGGTACGACTCGTCGATGCCGGTTTCGCCAGGCAGCGCGCGCCGCAGGATGCGTTCGCGCAGCAGCGATGGCGTGGCCTGGAGCATGATGACCAGGTCCACCCGCTGGGGCGGCACCTGCAGCCGAGCGGCCAGCGCGTCGTAGAGCGCGAGCTCGTCGGCCTCCAGCGTCAGCGCGGCGTAGAGACGGTCACGCGCATGGAGAAAATTCGAGATCATGCGATGGCCCGCGAGCATCGCCGCGTGCCACTGCTGCAATTGCGTGGCGCGCTGGTTCAGGCAGGCGAGTTGCATCGGCAGCGCGTAGCGCTGCGGTTCGCGATAGAAGCGTTCCAGGAATGGATTGTGGCGCGCGCCATCGGGCAGTTCGCCAGCCCGCAGGTGTTGCGCCAGGCGCTGCGCCAACGAGGCCTTGCCCGATCCCATCGGGCCTTCCACGACGATGCGGCGCAGATGATCGAGCATGGGTCAGACGCCCTGCGCGCTCACGCGTTGGATTTGCCTTCCTGCAAGCGGGTGCACTTGCATGAGGAAAGCTTCTCGATGCGCTGGCCTTGCACGCCAGGCAGGTGGTCGGCGGCGCGGCCGCGTCCCGGAATTTCCAGGGCGGCGTCCAGCTCGACCAGGGGTACCAGCACGAACGCGCGTTCGGTGATGCGCGGGTGCGGCACGGTCAGCGTTTCGGTATTGATCGATTCGGCGCCGAACAGCAGCAGGTCCAGGTCCAGCGTGCGCGGCGCGTTGTGGAACGGCCGCTCGCGGCCGAACTGGTCTTCGATGTGGTGGCAGATGCGCAGCAGTTGCGGCGCCGTGAACGGCGTCTCGATCTTGACCACGGCATTGAAGTAGTCGTCGCCCGTGGCGTCGACCGGTGCCGTGCGATAGAACGACGACCGGGCGACGATCGAGATGCCGACCTGCTGGGCCAGGCACACGATGGCGTCCTTCAGTGCCTGGCGCGCATCGCCAAGATTGGCGCCGATGCCGATGAAGGCAAGCGTCATGTTATTCCTCCGGCTGGGCGCGGCGGGATCCCGGTTCGGACTGACCTCCATCGGCCCCACCGTTCGTTTCCGCCTCGCTGCGGGAAGACACTTTATCTGATTTCCGCGGACTGCGTCGGCGGCGCCGTTTGCGTGCCGGCGCCTCGCCATCGGTGCCGTCCGGGCCGTCGCCAGCCTCGCCGGCATCGGATCCCTCGCCACCTTCCCGGCTGCCGCCACCACCACCCCGGCCCGACTTGCCGCGCGCGGGCCGTGCGGCCTCGAGCAGCGCCTCGCGCTCGTCGGGATGTGCGTTCTGGAAGTCGGTCCACCACTGGCCCACCTCGGCCGGCTGCTCGCCTGCCTCGCAGCGCAGTTGCAGGAAGTCGTAGCCCGCACGGAAACGCGGCGATTCCAGCAGGCGGTACGGCATGCGGCCCACGCGCTTCTCAAAGCGCGGCTGCATGCCCCAGATATCGCGCATGTCGGTGACAAAGCGGCGCTGGATTGCCAACTGGCCGGTCTGCTTTTCCAGCACCATGTCCATGGCCGTGTTGAGCGCGGCAATCGGGTGCTCGCCTTCCTCACGCAGCTTGGTCCAGCGCTGCAGCACGTGGTGCCACAGCAGCGACGCGAACAGGAACCCGGGCGATACCGGCTTGCCCGCCTGCACGCGCCGGTCGGTGTTGTCGAGCGCCAGTTGCACGAAGCGCTGGCCCATGGGCTGCTCGATCGCCACGTCCAGCAGCGGCAGCAGGCCCTTGTGCAGGCCGGCCTTGCGCAGTTCCTGCAGCGATGCCCAGGCATGGCCCGACATCAGCAGCTTGAGCATTTCGTCGAACAGACGCGCGCTGGGCACGTTGTGGATCAGCGGCGCCAGTTCGGCGATGGGCGCGCGCGTTTCCTCGTCGATGCCGAAACCGGTCTTGGCGGCAAAGCGCACCACGCGCAGCATGCGCACGGGGTCTTCGCGGTAGCGCGTGACCGGGTCGCCGATCATGCGCAGCGTGCGCGCGCGGATGTCTTCCATGCCGTGATGGTAGTCATGCACGGTCTGCGCGGCCGGGTCGTAGTACATCGCGTTGATCGTGAAGTCGCGGCGCTCGGCGTCCTCGGCTTGCGATCCCCACACGTTGTCGCGCAGCACGCGGCCGCTGGCATCAATCGCGTGCGTCTTGCTGTCGAGTTCGGCCCGCTTCAGGCGGCGGCCTTCGGGCAGCGTTTCGCTGGCCACGGCGTCCACCAGTGCGCGGAACGTCGACACTTCGATGATTTCCTGCTCGCGCCCGCCGTAGAACGTCACGTGCACGATCTGGAAACGGCGGCCGATGATGCGCGAGCGGCGGAACAGCGCCTGCACCTGTTCCGGCGTGGCGTTGGTGGCCACGTCGAAGTCCTTGGGCTTGATGCCCAGCAGCAGGTCGCGTACCGCGCCACCGACGATGAACGCCTGGTAGCCGGCCTGCTGGAGCGTCGAGGTGACCTTGACCGCGTTGCGGGAGATCAGCGAGGGATCGATCCGGTGCTCGTCCACGCCAACCACGCGTGGGGTGTGGGCGCGGCCCGTGCGGCGCTGTTTGGGTCCCGGTTTGCCAAGCAGCCGGGTGATGAGCTTCTTGATCACGTCAGAACAGGTCCATGATGCGCCAGCCAGCCGCTGCCGCGTGGTTGCGCAGCCGGTCGTCCGGGTTGGCGGCGATGGGCTCGCTGACCTTTTCGAGCAGCGGCAGGTCGTTGGCCGAATCGCTATAGAACGTGGTGGTGCCGAAGTCGTCCCACTTGGCGCCCAGGCTCTTGAGCCAGCTTTCCACCCGCGTGATCTTGCCTTCGCGGAAGCTGGGTACGCCGGCTACTTCGCCGGTGAACGCGCTCTCGGCCTTGCCGTCGATCGTTTCGGGGTCGGTGGCAATCAGATGCTTGATACCGAACGCCTGGGCGATGGGCGCGGTGACGAAACTGTTGGTGGCGGTGACCACGGCGCACAGGTCGCCGGCTTCCAGGTGCTTGTACACCAGTGCCTTGGCCTGCGGCGTGATGACCGGCTCGATGACTTCGTGCATGAAGCGCACGCGCCATTGGTCCAGGCGGTCACGCGGGTTGGCCGCCAGCGGCGCCAGCGCAAAGCGCAGGAATTCCTGGATATTGAGCGTCCCAGCCTTGTATTGGCTGTAGAACTCGTCGTTCTTGCGACGATACGATTCCTCGTCGACGACGCCCATGCGGACCAGGAAGCGGCCCCATTCGTGGTCGCTATCGGTCGGGATCAGGGTGTGGTCGAGGTCAAACAGTGCCAGATTCATGGGGCGCGATTTTACATTAAGGTGCAACGGGCGGTCGGTGCGGCCCGGGCGGAAGCGGAGCGGCATCATGGCCGGCCCCGCGCTGGGAGCGGATCGTTAAGGCCGTTACTCCCGGAATTCGGCGAACATTTCGCGCAGTAGCGGCAGCGTCACCGCGCGTTTGCGCTCCAGTGCGTACATGTCCAGCGCGTCCAGCAGCGCCATCAGGCTGGGCATGTCGCGGTAGTGCCGCGTCACCAGCCAGTGCGGAATCTCGGGCGACAACTGCAGCCCGCGTTCCTTGGCCGCCTGTACCAGCGCGGTCATCTTGTCCTCGTCGGATAGCGGCTGGAGCTGGTAGACCAGCCCCCAGCCGAGTCGTGTGCGCAAATCTTCACGTACGGGCATGGCAAGCGGCGCAAGGCCACCCGCCACGATGAGGGCGCAACGAACGTGAGCGCGCACTTCGTTGTAAAGCGAGAACACGGCGATCTGGCGCGCTTCGTCCAGACCTTCGACATTGTCGACGGTATAGATCTGGCAGGCCGGGTCGAAGATGAAGTCGGCCAGCGCGTGGTGCGGGCTCAGGTAGCGGCAGTTCAGGCCGATGTGGATGGCCGTGTCGCATACGGCATGCAGCAGGTGCGTGCGGCCAGACCCCATGTCGCCCCACAGGTAGAACAGGCGGTCATTGGCCTGCTCGCGCGCCACCAGGCCGGGCAGGTCGCGCAGGCGCTGCACCGGCTCGCGGTTGGCGGCCACGAAGAAATTGTCGAACGTGGACGGGGGCGGGCTGCCCAGTTCCAGCGACAGCTGCTTATGACTTTGACGCGGTGACATGACGAATCCGTTGCTTGCGCGATACGTGCCGGGGCCTGGGGCCGAGTTGATGTCGAATTAGTGCCGATACAGGTCGCTGGCCAGGTAAACACGCCGCAACTGACGCGCGCCGACCAGCAGCACGGCACACGTCGGCAATGCCAGCAGCACACCGAAGAAGCCGAACAACTGCCCGAACGCCAGCAGCGCGAAGATCACGACCAGCGGGTGCAGGCCAATGCGCTCGCCCACCAGGCGCGGGGTCAGGTAGAAGCTTTCCACGAACTGCCCGATTCCGTATACCACGGCCACGGCGCCCAGTCCGTACCAACTGCCAAACTGCAGCAGCGCGGCCACCAGGGCCAGCGTCAGCCCGATGCCAAAGCCAATGTACGGGATGAACACCGCCAGCCCCGTGAAAATACCTACCGGCACGCCCACGTCGAAGCCGGCCACGGTAAGTCCAATCGAGTAAATCGCCGCCAGGATCAGCATGACCAGGATCTGGCCGCGCAGGTATTGCGACAGCAGCGCGTCGGTCTCGGCGGACAGCTCGTGCACCTTTGGCACCCAGCGGCGCGGCACCAGGCGCTCGATACGCCGCATGACCATATGCCAGTCCATCAGCAGGTAGAACATCAGGATCGGCACGATGAACAGCAGCCCAGCGATCTCCAGCAGTGCCGAACCCGACACCCGCACGTAGTCCAGCAGCACCTGCAGCAGGTCTTCGGGGCTGGCCGCGAAGCGGTTCTGCAGCATGCTGCGCAGGCCGGGGAAGTCGAACCGCACCCGCACGCCCAGGTCGGCCAGCTTCGGCGCCAGCACGCTGTTGAGCTTTTGCAGCAGGATGGGCACCTGTTCGCGCAATTGCGGGATTTCGCGCTGGAGCACGGCAATCAGAAGTAGCACCAGCAGCACCAGGGCCACGCCCAGCAGCCCGATCATCAGCGCCACGCCGATGAAGCGCGGCACGCGGCGGCGTTGCAGCCAGTCCACGCCCGGATTGAGGATGTACGCGAAGATGAATGCCACCAGGAATGGCGTCAGAACGGGCGCCAGGGCCAGGATCACGGCAAAAAGGGCCACGGCCACGACGATCCACAACAGGATGCGCTTGGTGTCTTGGGAAAGCAGGGGGGCGGTCATCGGAGGGGCCGGCGGGTCATGGGTTTGCAGTGCGGCAGGTGGATTCGTCCGCGATCACTGGTCGCCGGGAGCCTGTATCCGTTAAAATCGCGATTTTACTGGAGTCGCGCCCGTGCTCCGCGCCCGATTGGCCCAGACGGCCCGGGAAGCGCCGGCAACAAGCGCCGCATTCCACACTTCACCCTCCTCAAAGACAAGCAGGTTCTCTCATGAGCGCATCCCCGACCGCCGGCCAGGCAGGCCTTTCCTACCGCGATGCCGGTGTTGACATCGAAGCCGGCGACGCCCTGGTCGACCGCATCAAGCCGTTTGCCAAGCGCACCATGCGCGAGGGCGTGATGGCCGGTATCGGCGGGTTCGGCGCCCTGTTCGAACTGTCGAAGAAGTTCCAGGAGCCGGTGCTGGTGTCCGGCACCGACGGCGTGGGCACCAAGCTCAAGCTGGCGTTCCAGCTGAACCGCCACGACACCGTGGGCCAGGACCTGGTGGCCATGAGCGTGAACGACATCCTGGTGCAGGGTGCCGAGCCGCTGTTCTTCCTCGACTACTTTGCCTGCGGCAAGCTGGACGTGGACACCGCCGCCACCGTGATCCAGGGCATCGCCCAAGGTTGCGAACTGGCCGGCTGCGCGCTGATCGGCGGCGAAACCGCTGAAATGCCGAGCATGTACCCGGACGGCGAGTACGATCTGGCCGGCTTTGCAGTGGGCGCGGTGGAAAAGAAGAAGATCATCGACGGCACCACGATCCGCCCGGGCGACGCGGTGCTGGGCCTGGCTTCGTCGGGCGCGCATTCGAACGGCTATTCGCTGGTGCGCAAGATCATCGAAGTGGCCAAGCCGGACCTGAACGCCGACTTCCACGGCCAGCGCCTGCAGGACGCCATCATGGCGCCGACGCGCATCTACGTGAAGCCGCTGCTGTCGCTGATCGAAACGCTGCCGGTCAAGGGCATGGCCCACATCACCGGCGGTGGCCTGACCGAGAACGTGCCGCGCGTACTGGCCGACAACCTGACCGCCGTGATCCAGAGCAGCGCCTGGACGCTGCCGCCGCTGTTCCAGTGGCTGCAGGCCCAAGGCAACGTGGCCGACGCCGAAATGCACCGCGTGTTCAACTGCGGCATCGGCATGGTCGTGATCGTGGCCAAGGAAGACGCCGAACGCGCGATCCGTCATCTGCAGGCAGCCGGCGAAGCCGTGTGGCAGATCGGCGAGATCCAGGAACGTGCTGAAGGTCAGGCACAGACCGTGGTGGTCTGATCGTTTCCTGATCTTGTCTTTCTCCCCTCTCCCGCTCGCGGGAGAGGGGCGGGGGAGAGGGCAACGAGGTTCTGCTTGCCGATTGCGGCAATTTGAACCGCCGGGGGGGGGCCCCCCCCCCAC
>NZ_BPUO01000027.1 GCF_022179805.1 Cupriavidus pauculus
TGATGCTGCTACCTTTGCCGCGTTCGATCATGATGAGCGCTCGTTCTTCCGCACTCAAATGGCTGTAATTCTTCATTCCAACACCCTACCTCATCACGGGTGTTGCACTTGATACTAGAGACTAAGAGGCATCAGCACGGTCTCTGCAGCCATCCGATTCACGAAAACCGGATCAAGCCGCGCCTGCAGCCAGGCGGCTTTTTTGTCGAGGCCAACTGGCGATCATCTCTTCGCGGAGCTCGAAATAAAGTCCCTCGCCACAAGCCCACGGTCCGGAAGGGCGCTCCAGTTGACATTACAGCATCCCGGATGGACTGTGTGCACTGAGGCATGCCCTAACGCGGGCAAGGCTAAATCGTGGCTTTGGCAATGTATGTAGCAAGGGTAGTACGTCGAGCCAGCCGCGCCTTTCCAAAGTGAAGTTCGCGATGACAATGTGGGCACAGGGCGGCAGCGTTCAATAACGTATCGTCTCCTTCCTCGCTGAGCGGAACAACGTGGTGAACCTCTAGGTACGGGCTACCATCTTCTCGCTCAAACAGCGCAGACTTGCAACCCGGCATCTCACACTTTCCGCCTGAGCGCACAATTGCGCCACGTACGACGAACGGATTCCTGACGAAATCGTCTCGTTGGACTGTGCGCTTTGCCGGCTTACCCTTCGCCATCTTTGCGCGCTTAATGACCGTCGTCTTGTCGGCACGCTTTGCAACTTCGGCCAGCCCATCTTCCTCGCTGGCAGGAGCTGCGCTCACCTTGCACGCAAACATCTGCGGTCCAATGTTACCTATGACGACTACATCGCCAATGTTCAGCCATGAACTAATGATTTCTTGGCCCATCCTGGGCTCTGGCTTGCGAGTGGGATCTGTAGCCCGCACCGCGTAGTAGTAAGAGGCAGTAACGGACGTCACCTTATGGTCAAAAAGTACAACGATTGGGAATGGCGGTCCCGGCCGAGTGGCGGCTGGTGAGATTCCTGCCGCCTCAATAGCGGTTCGCTGCTCTGCGTTCGGCACGTAGGCAGCCTTGTCCTTGTCAGTTTTCGTAACCGCTTTCAAGCCATAGTTGTCAAACAGCTTGCTCCAATCCATTGCAGACCTCCTTTGCACCCCAATGTGACCCAAAAGCCTATTGGGCTCTCTTGGTAACGTCAACCTCCCTAAGGATGGGTTGCACGGACGTGCCCGCTTACTCCGAAAGCGGGCACCTACGCATAATTCACTTGTGCTGGGTAGAATGAGTGATAAAAAGTCACAAACACCACCACCATTACGCTTTATGAGCCCACACGACGAAGAACTGCAACTGCCGCAAAAGGCGCTGGAATTCTATGACCAAAAAATTCGTTGGAAACTATCTCAACCGCATGACGCCGGGGTCGCGGTGCCGAGAGATAATTAATCGGTGGCTGAAGGGCAAGGCCTCCCCGCGCTTACGACATGCTGTATACCTCGCCCCAGAGGATTTGCTTCCGAAGCCCGCGCCGCCCAGCGGGCGTATAAATTCGATTTTATAGACCTATTCGCAGGCATTGGCGGCTTGCGCCGCGGCTTTGAGGCCATGGGCGGCCGTTGCGTTCTTACAAGCGAGTGGCGGTTAAAATCGGCAAGCGCCTTCCACTTGCTTTACATTGGGCTTCGCCTACTGTCGTCAAGGACGGTAATGGCCGGATGCTTACGCAAAGGCCACTTGACGCCAAAAATCTCGTCGGGAAACGCCGATCGCACGGGTCGAGCTTACTGTAGAGACGATCTTCAATCTCGTTGGCGACTCACCGAGCCTGAATATCGAATACTGAGACACTAAACGTGCCGATGCCTCCAGCTGTCTTGTAAAGACGACGGCCTCGCCCCCCAGCTATTCGTAGCAACGGCTGGCCAGACGCAAGTTCGCGGCAATCTCCTGCCGCAACCCAACCGGCGACAGAACTTCCACGCGTGCGCTGCGCTCCATCAAGAGATTGCGTAGCGCCAGGGATAGTGTCACCGTGGCACAGAGAAGAAAACCACCCGGCTCGTCAATGATTTCCTGATCGAGCGAGAGCCATTGTTCGCGGAACAAATGGCGGATGTCATCATCTTCGTGAACTCGAAGTTTGATCCGGATCTTCTCTCCCGGAAAAAACGAAAAGTACTCCTGCGTCCGGACATGCTCTTCGAGATCGAAGGCCGGATCCCGTTCCCCAGCCGTATCGGTGCAAGCCGCCGAGACGAAGCGGTCCAGCCGAAGATGATAGTAGCGATAGGAG
Source organism: Cupriavidus pauculus (assembly GCF_022179805.1). Taxonomy (GTDB): domain Bacteria; phylum Pseudomonadota; class Gammaproteobacteria; order Burkholderiales; family Burkholderiaceae; genus Cupriavidus; species Cupriavidus pauculus_E. The sequence goes on from NZ_BPUO01000027.1 coordinate 2,252, forward strand.
CCACTGCGACTTCGGCGGGTAGCCACCACATAAAGTACCGGTCCGCGCTCCACCAAACCGACAGGCATCGCCTTGTACGATGTTGGGCGGTCGCTGTCCAGACGGGAGTTCTGATAGGTGATGTCGAGCAGCGTCGACGTGTAGAGTGCCCGCCGAACTGCATTAAGAATGTCCGAATCGACAGGTGGCGACACCAGCGGGTAGCCCGCCTCAATACGGACGGTCTTATCCTGCCAGGCACGCGCCTCATTCAGCAATGGATCCGCAGGACTTTCGATGAGCAACTTCTCTGCGCCCTCGAAATACGCCTGGAGCTGAGCGACTACATGACTTGGCAGATGGGTGTGAGCATGGCGCCTCAATGTCAACAGTGCAATCGCCAGTTCCAGTGGCGGCCGCCTTGCCGTATTGTTAGGCGCCTGCTTTTCCGTGCGCCACCAGACACGGTCGCGCGAAGTGCCCTGTTTGCGCACCAGCCCTTCGCTCTCCAGCGACTCGAGCGCGCGCAAAATGGTGTCGCGGCTCGGCGGGTCCGACCTGAGCCGCTGCCTGACCCGCTGGATCAGCTCACCCGAAGCGATGGTTTGCCCTGCCTCGACAGGCAAAGACTGGAGAATGTCTGCCCCAAGCCGAGGCCATCTTGTGGAATTGCCCATACGTTCTACTCAAAGCCGCGATCGCGTAACCTGATCCAAATTGGCCGCGCCTGCTGGCAGCCGCTTTTCTACGTCATGCCCCGAGCAGATGCGGCAATTGCGCCAGCACGTACAAAACGCCGCCGATCAATGCCCCGACAATGGTGCCATTCATCCGAATGTACTGAAGATCCTTGCCGACATTGAGCTCAATCTGGCGTGACATTTCCCTAGCATCCCAGCTTCGCACAGTGTTGCTGATATGACGCGTAATGAAATCGGCGAAGTCCGGCGCCATGCGCCCCGCAGCCTCACGCAACTGGGCGTTGATGGATTCCCGCAGCGATTCATTGCGGGCCAACTCGCCGCCAATCCATTGACCTGCCGCCACCACCTTCTGATAGACGGCGGAATCCGGAAGCTTGAGGTCTGTCCTCAGGCGATCGCGCCATTCATTCCAAAGCGCGCCAATATAGGTATTCAATTCCGGATGATCCTGCAGGTAGCGTTTGATCCCATTGGCCCGGGCACGGAACGACGCATCGCTCCGCAGCCGAACAATGAGATCCCGCGTCGCTTCATCGAACTTCTTGCGCAGCTCGTGCGACTCGTCCTCTTCCACTTGCGTCAGCACGCGACGCAAGGCGGCCGCAATCATCTCGGCGCCGTTGCTGCCGATCCACTCGGTAGGCAACAGCATTTCCTTTCTGGGATGTTCGTCTTTGAGCCACTTCACGATTTGCCGTGAAATCCGTTCACGCGTCTCAGGGTGATTCAGCAGATGTATCAGATGATTGAGTGATTCCTTCAGCAGCGCCTGATGACGATTGTCCCGTGTCAGCGCATCCAGGATGTTCGCTGCCGACTGGGTCAGATCGACATGCTCAATAACGGAAGCGAAGGATTTCCTGGCGAATGCCTGCACGTTCTTCTCGTCCATGACATCCAGCGCGCCATCCAGAAACTTGGCCACCGCCTCGCCAAGCCTGCGCGTGTTGGCGGCGGAATCAAACCAGTCGGTCACGGCCTGGGCCGGATTGTGACGATCGATCAGCGCGATCACGGAATCCTTGTCGAGGAACTTGTCCTTGACAAAGGTTGCCAGTCCTTCGGCAATATCGTCGCGTTTTCGGATGATGATGTTGGTATGGCCGGCCAGCCCGGGTACGGGAATGCGCTTAAACAGCGCCACCACCGCGAACCAGTCCGCCAGCCCTCCCACCATGGCCGCCTCGGCCGCGGCTCGAATCCAGTCCACTACCCACCCACGCGGGACAAACAGGGTGACGACGAAGACCATTGCCGCCACCAGCAGAAACACCATGGCTTTGCGTTTGGCAAGACGCAGTTCCTGAGCCTGATCCATATGCGACTTAATTCCTCATGATACGCGGCTGCCCCGGCAGCCCGACTCACAAATTCGAACTTGAAACGTTTGAACCGGGGTTGCGCATCCGCGAGGCGGCAAGTGCCGCTTCAGTCTGCGGGCTCATATGCGTTCAAGCAATGCCGCTGCAGCCCTCTCCGACAACACGATCACCAGCTTCATGGTCGCGCGCGTGGCACCCACAAATAACCGGCGTATCTCACGGTCGCCAAGCTGTTCAAAGTCGACTTCCGCCAGCACCACGGCCGGCGCGGACTGCCCCTTGAAGCGGAATACCGTGTCGGCCAGCACGTCACCATCGGAGTAGCCGGGCCGTCCAGACGAGTCATAACTCCCTGTGAACGTACGCAGTGCGTGTACCCCGATTTGGTTGAAGCCCAGCAGACCAGAACTGTCGCGCCCACGAAAGCTGAGCAGTGCCACGTCGCTCTTCCGAAATCCCGCTGAATAGCATTGCTTGATCGCCTCCTTGACGTGCTCGCGCATCTGTGCGGCGTCCTGGTAAACCAGAAATTCCACCTCGGCGCCAGCTACCGGGGCGCGGGCCTCCATCTCGACTTCTGGCGGCACAATCGATTGCAGCATCCGCACCACGGCCCGCGGGCTGCGGAAATTGCTGGTCGCGCGCATGCGGACCCAGCCGGACAGCTCAACGGGCGGATGGTCATAGAGATTCTGCATAGGGTCTTCAAGCCAGAGGATGCGTGCCTCGGGCCTGGCGTGACGCAACAGCAAATCGCGCCATTCCGGTGCGAAGTCCTGCCCTTCGTCCACGATCACGGTGTCGAACAGGAACTCGTCGGGCACGTCCAGTTCCCCGGCACGCGCGACAAGCTGAGCGAAGGCATCGATCGCGCTGAAGTCCGGCGTGTCACCCGCCTCCCTGACCATCTGGTCGCACAGCATATGGAAGGTGCAAACGCTGCCGCCTTCCGGCGCGATGTGGGTGAAATGATCGGCCAGCGGCCGGTTGTAACACACGTAGAGTGGCCGCAGCCCACGGTCCACCGCCGCGCGGAATTCGGCCAGGGCCAGTTGCGTTTTGCCTGATCCGGCCGTACCCGTGACGCGCAATCGAAAAGGCGTGAAATCGAGCTGGCGTGCCCAGTGAGCTAATCCGCCCGACACACGAGTGACCATGGAACGCGCCTGCCCGACCAGCGCACTGGCATCGGTCTCGAGCTGGATAATGTCCCTCAGGAACCGGTCCACGCGGGCGGCCAGCGGATTGGCCTGGCCGGCGGGCAGAATCTGCTCGATCCATGCGCACAACGCCTCGCGGCGGCTCGCGTCCACGATGCGCTCCGGAGACAACCCTGCGGTGTGCGGCGACCTGACCTGATGATCGGGGCAGAACAGCAGGAACTCGATCGTCATCGGCTGGCCGTTCAGTGCACGGCCGAGCTTGTTTCGCATGCCGTCGGCACTGCGCCCCATCTGCGCCGGCACGGATTTGACCTTGCCGTTGTACTGCTTGGCCAAGCCGTCCTCGGTCTCCATCAGCACGCCGCACTTCTGCTCGATCAACAGCAGATGGCCCGCGCGGTTCATCACAACGAAATCGACTTCACCGTAGATGGTGTGGCTTCTCTCCACATTGGTCCAATGTACGGCGTGGTAGACCGTATAGCCGTCCGGCAGCCCGGCTGCCAGTACCGCGAGCGTTTCGAACTCGCGGCGCAGTGGGCCGTCCGCCTCCATGGTTTCCCAGCCATCCGGCACGACGCGCGCCATTTCCCGCCCCCTATACTGATGGAACGCGGAGCATAACCGACGAGCTTTCGTTTCGCCACATGATGTGTTTTGCCACGTGAAATGACCCTACCCCTCTCTCGCAGGATCAAGAACGGGACACATCAGCCGTCTCGTCCTGGATCCGGTTGGCAATTCCGAATGGAATATGCACCATGGGGATATTGCCGGCCTCCGAACGCAGGTGGCTGATCTGGTCGTCAAAGTAGATGTGTGGCCGCAACACATCGAGGATGCGCGCCTTCTCCATGCCTCCGAGCAGGAAAGCCTGGTCAGGCGTGACCCCCCAACTCTTCAGTGTCGTCACCATCCGTTCATGCGCAGGTGCGTTGCGGGCCGTGACAATCGCCATGCGCAGCGTCTTTCGATAAGTGGCATCCTGTCCAATACGCTCTTCTTCAAGTTGTCGCAGGGCATCAAGTTGACGAAACAGCTTGGCGAGGAGCCCCGGCTGGTGGGGTATCTCGCGGCGGTGCATTTCATGCGCCTGGAACTCCCCCACGTCGTTATTGCGTTTGAAGACGGACTCCGATTCGTCATCGGCAATCACACCGTCGAAGTCGAACGCCACCCGCAGTTCCGTATCGAGTTCGTCATCGAAGACGGTCGAAGGCAATACAAGCCCGGCCGGATAGTTGGCGTCGATTGCACCGCGTACGTCGTCCTCGTTCGCCGTCAGGAACAGCGACGCGTTGAAGGCAGGCAGGTACGGGTGCGGAGAGCCGCCGGCCATGAATGCCGCGCGCGAGATGTCCAGCCCATAGTGCGCGATGGACCGGAAGATCCGCATCCCCGTTTCGGGCGAGTTGCGCGACAGCAGCACGACCTCGACCGGCAACTGATCCGGGAACGTCCGATTGATGCCAAGCAGCCGCTTGATGAACGGGAACGCTACGCCCTTGGCTAGCGGCACGTCAAGCTGCCGTTCCTGATGCAAGCGGTAGGCCTCCACGCCTTCCGTCCGGTAGATGTCATCCGATTCGCTCAAGTCGAACAGCGCGCTCGACGCCACACCAACCACGAGCTTGCTTTCAATGGGATAGGGCATTGTTCAAGTGATTTTGGAAACTTCCATGACCTTTCCGGTCGTAACGAACACAATCAGGCCTCGAGGTGCGCCGGTCATGGCCAGATAGTGGCCCACCTGTTCCCGGTAGTGGCTTCGCGCATCCATTGATGGGTTGACATCGCTCTTCCAGTCCACCACCACCTGCGCCACCCCATCGGCATCGAAGGCAATCGCATCCGCTACGCCCGCAGTCACGAACTCCGCGCCGGGCGATGTCGTCACCGACAGCAGCGGATACTCGGCCACCAGTCCGGGGCGGACCGCGACGATATCAGGCAAGGCAAGCGTACGGACCACGCACCCGGCAATTTCCGATGCCGAAACACCGCGCAGCGGATCGTCATGGGAAACCAGGTCCAGCATGCCGATCAATGCCGCCGCCCGCATCTCCAGTGCAGCAGGGTCTTCGGCAACCTCCCCGTTGAGCACCTCTTCCAGCAGCTTGTGGATCAGCAGCCCCCGTTCGCGCCCGCCCTGCACGCTGGCAACACCAGGATCCGACGGCCATTCGTCAAGACTCGGCGCGACCGGGTCGGCCGTCGGGCGTATCCACGTCGGCGCGGCGATATCTTCGCCGCGGCTGGGTGCACTCCAATAAAGTCCGCGATGCGCCCTTTTGATCCGGTCCGCCTCCTCGGCGAATGCATCCCGTGTCTGGGTATTCGCTGCCTGCGCCACTGGCACCACCTGATCGTCCGGAAGATGGGACACAACTAGCGCTGGCAGTTCGTGCAGCGGCAACCGCGGCAGGCTCATCCATGCGTTGTCCCTGATCTGTGCATCCAGGCGCGGCAGCACCAGCAAATCCCGCGCGCGCGTCATGGCCACGTACCAGAGCCGGATACGTTCCCGCTCCACTTCGGCCTGCTCAGCCTTGCGCGCGACCTCCAGTCCTGACGGCGCCACGCCGAACACCGTGCAATAGATGCCGTTCGTGGTACGGTCAATCAGCGTGCCTTCCGCCGCGCGCGCCTGCGTCATCGTATTGATCGGCATCACGATGGGCCACTCGAGCCCCTTGGCCGCATGGATCGTGTACAGCGCAACGGCCTCCTCCTGTGCATCGGGACGTCCTTCCGGCGCGCGCGACTCGTCGGTCCATGCCGCTGTCATTGCCAGCGAAAACGCACGCAAACCCCGCACGGCATAGGCGCTCGCCATGTTCAGATAGAGGTCTACGTTGGCAAGCGCACGTTCGGCCCGCCCGCCGTGGCGTTGGAGCAGTAGCGGCCTCACGCGCAACACATCCACCGCCTGCGCCAGCAGGTCGTGCGGCGTGGTGGCGTTAGCCTTGCGCCGCAGCGACTGCAGGCGCTCCAGTACATCGCGCGCCAGCGGGTCGACAATATCTTTCACCTCGGTCATCAACGTCAGACGCGGCAAAGCCGTCGGTGCGTTGGCCGGGCGAGGCAGCGCATCGACGATATCGAGCAGTACTTCCTCAACAAGCCCCACAAGCGGGCCGCGCAGCAGGGCGCCCAGCGCCAGCGTGTCGGCGGGGTCGGCCAGCACCCGTGTCAACGCAATGAGGTCCTGGATCTCCTGCCTACGGTAGAGTCCCTTGCCCGCCTGCGTGGCCACTGGAACGCCACGCCGTTCTAACGCCTCCTCGTAGCGCCAGAGGTCGCTGCCGGTTGGCGCAAGCAATGCGATGTCTCCCGCTCGACACGGGCGGCTTACACCGGTCTTGCGGTCGGTCAGCACGTGGCTGCCGATCAGGCGCGCGCACAGATCGGCTACCGTATCCGCTTCCGCGTCCCGCTGTTGCTCGGCTTTTCCGCCAGCCGGAACCGCCACGTCCAGCGCCACGACGCATGGCACGTCATCGCTGGTCTGGTGGAACGGTTCCAGCGCGCTGAAGCCGGGTTGCCCGGCTTCCTCGGACAGTAGCACGGCAAAGCGCGCATTCACATAATCCAGGATTGGTGCTTGCGAGCGAAAGTTCGTGGAGATCGACACCACGCTGTCGGCATGCTGGGCGGCAAGCGCGCTGCGGGCCGACACGAACGCGGCTACGTCTGCACCGCGAAAGCGGTAGATAGCCTGCTTGGGATCGCCCACGAGGAACAAGGCGCCGGGCCGGATCCGATACCGTGCCCAGTCGTCGACCTCCGCGCCAGGCTCAGGATCGCCGCACAGGCGCCAGAAGATTTCCGATTGCAGCGGATCCGTGTCCTGGAATTCGTCAACCAGTACATGGGTGTACCGGGCGGCCAGCGCCAGCCTGACTGGTTCATGATCACGCAGCAGATCACGCGCGGCGTAGATCAGGTCGTCGAAATCCAGCAAGCCGGCGGCACGCTTGTAGGCCCGGAAGCGATCTGCCACCGGTTGCAGCAACGTGACCAGTTCCGCCAATACGTGGCTTGCCACTTCGGCCGCCAGCGCATCCCATGTGACGCAGCAAAGCACATAGTGGCTTTGGGCCGCCTCGCAATGACGGTCAGCATCGGCCTGGCTGATTCCGGCCTGCTTCGCGGCGTCGCGCCATTTGGTCTTCTTCTGATACTTCCTGAAGGCCCCGCCCGAGGTAATCAACGCGGGACCGGGCCGCGTGCACAGCAACGCTACGAGATCCGGGTATCGGCTCCCATTGGCCAATCTATCCTGCAACGCAGCCAGCGGGGCGCGTACCGCCGCGACCATCTGCTCGAAGCAGTGGGACAACTCCACGGTATCCGGCTCGGCCGCATCGGCGCATTCGCGCACAAACGCCGAAAACGCGGTGCTGGCCTGCACGAAACCGGCGCCCATGGGTCCCAGCGGCTTGCCCGGCCGTGCCGTGGCATGCCGGTGGTGGCGTATCAGTCCCAGCACCTTGTTCACCAGCGCGATGGTCGGTTCGGGCTCCCGCATCGCCAGTTCAGCCAGCAGGCCGTCATGGGTGTCCAGGGCCTCTCGCAGCCACGCATCCGCGATTTCCTGGAAAGCCAGGTCGCCCTGACCGCCATCTATCAGGGTAGCCCCGGGATCCAGGTCCGCTTCAACCGGATACGGCTTGATCAGGCGCTGGCAGAAACCGTGAATCGTCGAGCAAGTCATCTCGTCGATGACATGGTTGGCGGCCCGCAGGAACCCCAGTTGCGCGTCGTCCAGACCGTCTGGCAGCGCGGTACGCATCTCGGCAGGCGGCTGCGCGGGTTGCTCAAGCAGCATGGTGACGAACTCGCGCACACGGATCACCAGTTCGCTGGCCGCCAGTTCGGTGAAGGTCACGGCAGCGATCCGTCTGGGCGCAACACCTTGGGCCAGCAGCATCACGATGCGGCCCGCCATCACCGCCGTCTTGCCGGACCCCGCGCCAGCCTCCACGAGCAGGGAGCGATCATGCACGGCCATGGCCACGTGGCGTGCGGCATCGTCAGGAAGCATTCTTCTCATGGCAGTTGTCATTCAGCAGTCCATACCTGGGTGGTGGCTCCCAGGCGTTCAGTGGTGGCCTCGAGCTTGCGGCTCAGGTAGGTAGCACACGCATTGGCGGGAAGCGCGAAACGCAGATCGTCATAGTCGATGCCCGCATCGATACCGGCCAGCAGCGCACCGGCAAGCAGGCTTTGCCGTGCGCTGCCCAGATAGCCCACCAGATCGGCCAAGGTCTGCTCGGGCTCGTCCAGCGGCAGTTCGCTGCCATCGCGTGGGTACAGCAGCGTCGCGCGAATGGAGACGTCGTCGCCAAGCAGTGCACTCACCGCGAACGCATAAAGACAACGTTGGAGTTCCCTGCCGCCGCGCAGCCGAACCTGCGCCTCCGGCGTGCGGCCGGTCTTGTAATCCGTCACGGCCGCTCGCCGTTTGTCGCGAGACACATCGAGGCGGTCGATGTAGCCCCGGATACGAAAGCCCGTGCCGGGAATCTCGACTGGCGCATTGATATCCCATGGCGCGGCGGTTTCATCGTAGGCCGTCCCGGCTTGCGCGCCACCAAATGGCACTTCGCCATAGGCGCGCGCGTCGGACAGGCTAGCGTCCCGGTAGCGCAGCGCTCGGGATGCCAGTTCCCGCACATCGTCGAGTGTCCGGCGCCAGATCACCGCGGGGGGCACCGGGCCGCCTGTCTCCCATTCGCGGGCGGCGTCCAATGTGGCAGACCTGACCGCCTCGTCAATCCTCTGCACGCTGGCAGACGCAAGGCTGCCTTCCCGTTCCAGCGCACGAACGGCCACGTCCAGCACGCGGTGCACGAGGTTGCCCAGGCTCAGCGCATCGAGCACGATCGGTTCGATGCCATCCTGTGGGACACGCCACCCCAGCGCATACTGCCAGACGAAACCCAGCGGATTGCGCAGCAGCCTGCTCAGCGAACTGGCCGACTGCGTGCGCCCTAGCGCGGCCACGATGACCGGGTGGTTTTCACGCACCACGCCGTCGTGCGGCGTCAGCATCGGCCTGTGCCAGTCATGCCAGCCCTGGATGGCCGCACGCGCCTGCGGGAGCCCGGCAAACTCCGCCGGGCGTGCAAGCAGGCGATCCGTCTCGCTGAATGCGTGCGCCGCCGGGCTGTTACGCCGCAGGTAGGCTTCCTGCGGCAGGGCATACAGCAGCGGGCTGCGTCCCAGCAAGCGCCCTTCGCCATCGCGCCTGGCGCGAGACAACACCACTTCATTTGCCGTGGTGGCAAGGATGCTCTGAAAATCGCGCCGGTCCACCACGCTGACGGGCGTGGGGTCCAGTTCCGCAGCTGGCACGATATGATCGGACAGCAGACGATCCTCGCTTGTGGCACGCGGCCAGCGCGAAGAGTTCAGCCCCAGTAACCGGACAAAGCGACGTGGCGCGGACGCCAGCGACGATGCCGGCATCCAGGCCACACTGGCACACGCTTCGAGGCCATCGTCCTGCTTCAGGCTGGCCAGCGTGGCTTCGATGGCCGCCGCCGGCCCCGCAAGCAGGGCGCGGCGCCAGATCGACAATGCGCGGCCGTCAAGCAGTGCTTCACCGGCCTGCTCCGCGCCTGCCACACCGCCGTCGAGCAGACCGATGACGTCATCTAGCGCTTGACCATGATCGATTTCGTCGGGCCAGTCCTGCGCCGTCAGTGTCGCCAGCCAGCGGCTCCACGTGGTGGCGGACGTCATGGGGGCATCAGCGGGGAGCTGCTTTGTCCAGCCCGGTGGCAAGCTGCCCAGCCCTCCCTTGTTGCCCGCGCACAGTCTGGCCAGGCGACGCACGCGGACCTGCGAGAGGCCGCGCACCAGCACATCGGCCAGTGCGGCAGCGGCCTGCCCGTCCCGGCTCGTCAGCACCGAGACGCCATGCACGAAATGGATGTCGAGACTGGCGTCCGCGCGCAGTGCCAGGAAGTCATCGTCGTAGTCGCCCGGCGCAACGGCAGCAATGGCAATGTCCTCAGGCCGGGCACGACCGCTGGCAAGTAACAGACGCGCCCAGCGCATGGCCTCGACAGCCTCATGCTGTGTGGTGGCCGCGCTGACGACGCTCACCACCGGCGTGCTAACGGGCTCCGTGATCACCCGGACAGCGGTCTCCGCCAGCCATGCTGGAATCGGCCGCGACCCGGCCATCCAGCACACGTCAAGCCGTTCGGCCAGCGCCCCCACAAGTTCGCGCCAGACGGGTGGCACGTCGGCCATGCCGATGCATTCGATTGTCCCCAGCAACTTCGGCGCCCGGTCGATACCCGCCATCGCTATCCGCAACAACTGCGGCGGACATTGCCTGGCGGGCGGCAACTGCGCCAGCACCGCGGATTCGAGCCGGGCAAGCGACGCCACGCGTGGATGCTGGCTAGCGCGCGCCTGCAGGTCGATGCCCGCCCGCCATGCCTTGCGTAAGGTATCCGCTGCCGCGCCCGCCATGCCGGGCAGCAGGCGGATGCCGTCAAGTTCGCCGAGCGCGATCGTCGGCAGTACCGCCTGAATGGCGTCCAGCAGCGTCTCGTCGTCGAGCGGCTCGATGAAGCCACCCGCCAGCCGAGCCGCAAGCTGTTCCATGGCCAGTATCTGTACGCCCTGCCGGCCGGCCCGTGCGGCATGCAGCCGCGCGGTGCGCATGGCGAGCCGCCCGTGCGTGATGATGGTATGTCGCTGCCCTGCTGCCATGCGAGAAATCTCCTGATGGGTGGCCAGTCGTTTGCATTGTCGCTGACAACTGCAAGATGGCCGACATGCTGAATGGCCACGCGCCGCACGTCATCCCCCCCACGTAAGGGGTGCGGACTTGGGTTCCGATACGGGTTCGGGCCCGCTCGGCCGGCGTCCAGTTCCGGTGGTCCGTGACACGCATGTATTGGACCCGGAGATCTGCGCACGCCATGCGCAGATCGACGCCAACAATGCGCATCCAGTCGGACTTTCAGGAGGACACGTATGTACGCGATCTCGAACTTCTCTACCACCGGCCATGGTCATGCGACGCCCCAGCCGCGCCGCCAGCGGGTGCTGCTGCGCCCCTGGGGCTTTTCCGAGCAGGAGACCGCCGGTCTCCTGACTGATTTGCCCGATCTCTGTGGCCGACTGCAGTGGGGCCAAGACACCAAGGCCATGGCGCGCCCCGATCTGGTGATCCACCTGGTCGATGCCACGCGACTGAGCGGCGTGTTCGGCGGCGCCCGCTGGAACGCCATGGGGCCCGTCGATGCGATGTGCAAGGCGTTCCGCCGTGGTGCCAGCGAAGTGGCGCTGGTACTTGGCTCGACGCACCATCTGCCCCATCGCCGGCACGGCTGCTGGATACTGTCGGGCGCGAACAGCCTTGCCGCATCGCTCGATATCGTGGTGCGGACGATGATCGAGCCGTTGTTCCTTGCCCCGAGCGAACGTACGTGGAGCATTCATGACCTGGCGGCCACGCATACCCTGTGCACCCTTTCACGGGAACGGGCGCTCGAGCACGACACGCTGGCTCGGCGCCTGACGGCCGCTGTGGCCACGGCACTAAATTTCAGCCATGTGACACCCGCGCGCATTGCGGTCGCCGCCGAAGCGCAGGTTCTGGACGACGTCGTCTCCATGAACCCGATGATGCGCGACCGCATGCGGCTCTTCCGGCGACGCCCTTCGGTGTCCGATCTCTCGGCCGAGGTGATCGTGGCGTATCCGTGGCCAACGGGCCTGCTGGAAGACACAGCCTTCCGATAAGCCGACGCTAGCCCATGCTTCCAGCATCCCGGAGAACTGGGCGGGCAACCGGCGGCGCCGGCACTGCCCCCGCTTGGCCGGCCCGGACAGCCGGACTTCACGGCTTCAACGCGGTCTCGAACGCTGCGCGGCAGTATCGGCGCTGGAACGTCGTCGGATGCCGCATCCACGCCAGTGCCGCGCGCCACGCCTGCATCAACGCATCGCGAGAGCCGTCCCAGCTTGCTGGCGAATGACTGACAGCCAGGTGTCGATACCTCTCGCCCTTGAGCGTGTGAGCGTATTGATCGGGCAGTTCGTCTGCTTCCCAACCGTCCGCGTCCGCATGCGGCATTTCATTCAGCGCCGACAGGGGCAGTTGCGGAGCCGGTCCCTTGTCCAGCGGGCTGGCCGCCAGTTCCCACATTATGGTGGGCATGCCCCTGTTGCCTTGTGTGCCCTGCAGATCCAGCCACGCCTGCAGGCGGAATCTCTCGGCGCCTTGGGTCTGGATGTGCAGAACCCCGCCATCCAGCAACGCTGGCTTGCCCACGTTCAGCCCTCTGTTCTCGTCGGCGATTTCGGCGGCCTCATACAGGTTGTCGAGCACGGCAGAGAAAACCCCTGCAAACCATACTGGCACGTCGGCGAGAAACTGACCACATGCCTGGAGATCTTCGTTCTTCATGGAAAAGCCGGTTACGTTCTTGCCAAACATCGCAGCCATCCCGGCGGACTGCACGCCATACTGTTTGCGGATCGATTGCAGCGATGGGAATCCGGTCGGGGAGCGATAGCGTGCGGGGGCCGTCCTGGCGCCACTGGAGCCATAGTGCAGCGCCGCGCGCCTCAACGCACGCCCGACGTTGCGCAGCAGCGGCAGCTCCGCGTCATCCGCCTTCCTGACAAATGCCACCACCCAGACCTGGCCGGCATCCGCGACCAGATAGCCCCAACGGCGGCCACGATTGACGGAGGCCATCCACGACTGACGCTCGTCGGCGGACGCAGACAAGCTGCTTTCGCTGGCCACCTGCGCGCGCACCAGCCAGAACACATCGTCTCCGACCGATTCGAGCAACACCTTGGCACCGTCGACGTTCGGCCGCGCCAGAACGTCCGTGGCGGAAATGCCCGCCGACAATGCCAGCGTATTGGCGTCAGCATCCCACACGAAACCCTGGGCCGTCAGCGCGGGAGTGCCCCGCACTGCGCATGGCGCCGACACTGCCAGCACTTCGGCCAGATCCGCGCCGCCTGGCAGCGCATGCCAGGCATCGGGCTGGCGTGGTGCGAGCCATTCCAGGCGGTATGCAACCTCGAAGGTCTTTTTCTTCCGCTTGCCTGTCGAAGTTGCAGCCTCCGCCGGAACACAGCATGCCAGCCGAGTCGATGCAGGCAAGTCCACATCCTTGGCCACGGCGACGGCATGCCATGCGGCCAGATGCCGCCGGCGTTCGGGATGGCTGGTCAGCGGATCCTGCCCGACACGCGATACCGACGCAGGCAGGCACAGCGGCGTCGGCTCGACACCGGCGGCCACGCGCCGCGCGAAATCGGGAAAGAACATGGCATCGGGACTCTCGCCGGGTACCGGCAGCGCACGCGCCGGACCCTCTCCATCGGCACCGCCCGCCGTGGATACGTCCATTTCATCGGACTCGTCGCCGCGCTTGGCCAGATCCAGCCGCCATTCGCTTTCCTTCTTGCGTCGCATGACACGTTCCGCCTGGTAGCGATCGAGCGTCCCATTCAGGTAGGGAAAGATCACCCCAAGGCGAGGCAGGCCCTGATCGGCCCCGGCGTGGTAGCCGCCGATCCGCTGGCTGATCAGGCTCCCGAACCTGTCCACGCGACCGATGCGCTGCTCCAGGTCGCCCGATGTCCAGGCCACACCGTAGTGCATGACGCGGTCGCAGAACAGGTGCATGTCGACGCCCTCCTTCAGCACGTCCGTGCAGATCAGGATATTGGGATGCGTCGGAAGCTTGAATTGCGGCACTGCATTACCATTGCGCAGGCGTCCCGACCGGCCGACGACCGGCGCCATCCGAACGAATACCCGGTCCACCCGGTCGTACACACGATCCCATGTCGGCGTCGAATCGGTGCGCAAGCATTTATCGACAATCAGATCGAACTGCAGGATCCAGCGCCGCAGCTTTTCGCGCCAGTTTGCGAAATGAGGGGCCAGGGCGCCCAGACGCGGCTGCGCGGCCTCGCCAAGCACCCATATGAGCTTTTCCGCCAGCCCGTGCCCCACGCCTCCTGGCATCTGGCCGACATGGGCGTGAAGCACGTACAGGTCCACCAGAAAGTCGGTCTGCCGCAGCGATTGCAGCAGGCATCGCTGCAGGGTCGCCAGCTTCCATCCCTCTTTCCGCCCGGGCTCTGCATACAGCCAGTCCTCGCCCTTGAATGCAGGCCCCATCAATACGCCCAGCAGCGCCTTCCAGCGCACCATGTTGCGCGCTGTCACCTCGGGACTGTCGTGGACGAGCAGGAAGCCATCGAGCGGGCCGGTTTCCTGCGGCCGCGGATTCAGCAGCCGTGACGACAGCGATACCAGCTTGCCATTCTCCTTCGTCGTGCCCGACTTACGCTTTAACGCCTCGAAGTACGCTGTCTTGATGCCGTCCGTCTCGGCGTTGCCGCCGTCGTCGGCAGGCAAGTCGGCCTGGTCGTCCGCCTCATCGTGCGCATGACGCGTCCAGAAGTCGGCGGGCATCAACGGCGCCTTGGGGACGCCCCACGGCTCGATCACCTTCGCCCATTCCCGAATTCGCGCATCCACATGCTGTTGGAACGCGACATGAAGCCGGTCGCGCAACTCTTCCACCGTGTCGATGCGGCGCACGAAAACCAGCGTCTTGTCGTTCGATCCGTTGCGCAGGCTGTGCGCAAACAGGTCCTCCGCGGTCTTTGTCAGCTTCGCGTGGGGCAGGCCCGGCACGCCCGACAGGCTGCCGGCGCGCTTCATCGCCTGCTCGAAACTGACATTCAGCGCGTCGATGAACGTACGGTCCGGCGCCTGCTGGATACCGTCTCCGGCATGACGCTTCCGGTCGCGTGCCGGCTCGAACTCGGCCCCGGCCACCAGTTCCGCGTCGACGTCATCGTCCGCCTCGTCATCCAGCTCGTCCTGCCGCTTCAACGTATGAGGCAAGTTTCGCGCAACGGAACGGGACAACGACTCGAACGACGCGCATTCCCCCTGCCGGAACCGGTTGTTCTTCCCCGCCAGGACATCGACGAGCCGCTTCTGCACCAACGACATGGTCATGGCGAGCAAGGGATCGTCCGCGCCATCGTAGGATACTGGCTTGTACAGCCGATACATGACCTTGTTGTAGTGCCTGTCACCGGCATCCGTGTAGGTGCGGGGTCGGCGGATCAGCATCTGCCGCAGGACATCGACCACGTCGGTCTTGTCGAGCGAAATCTGTCGCGCGGCTGCGCTGCAGCGCGCCGCATGGCCACACTCGCCGCATCTGGCTGGATCGGCAGGCGCGCCGGCTTCGGTACGACACAGATAGGTGTCAAGGCTCTGGATGTCATTCGGCCCCGAATGCAGGGGCGTGGCGCTCAGGAACAGCCACCGGGCAGCGCGGCTCCGGAAGATGCGCGCGATATGGCGGTTCTGGTAGTTGCCGGTGTGGCGCAGGTACTGCGCCTCGTCAAACACAACGAGATCCACCGCTTCGGCGGCATCCGGCCGCCCAGTCTCCATCAGTCCGCCAATCCGGTCGCAGTAGCTCTCGGCCAGCACGCGGGCTGCAATTTCCATCTGCCGCGGCTTGTCCAGCTTTTCAGCCTTGTCGAGGGCCAGATTCAGACGCGCACGCTCCGCTTCGGTCACCGGCAGCCCGATGGTACGCTGGTACTGCGCCACCAGATCCCCGACGCTCTGCGCGCTGCCCCAATGCAGCGGACGACTGAAGGACGAGTAGCGCAGCAGGTGCACGCGAGCGTCGTCCAGCCGGACCTCGTCAATGAAGCTTCTCAGGTTCTCATGCAGGCGCAGCCGCACGATTGGCGCCCCATCGTGGGGTTCCAGCAGTCGGCCATCGCGCAGCCTGTAGCACTTTCCGAGGAACTCCTCCCACTCGCGCTGCCACTGTGTCTGCAGCGTCTTACCCGCGCAGACGATCACAATGCGCGAGTCGGGCTTGCTCAGAAGCTGGGTGGCGATCACGGCCATCGCCTGGCGCGTTTTGCCCATCCCGACTTCGTCGCCGAGGTAGGCAAAGCCGCGCTTCGCAAGCAAGGCCCAAAGCCCCGCAACGCCCTCGCTCTGCAGCTTCGCCTGCGGGCTCGGTGCGCCGATCGGGTCCGCGGCGTTGCCATCAAAGGCAATATATTGCCGAACGCCGGCGGCATTGAGCGAAGGGGGCAAATAGTCGTCGTCACGCATGATTGGCTTCCGTGCTATCCGCCGGAGCTGCATGCCCGTAACGTCCGCGCAGTTCCCCCCGGAACCACTCCAGATAGCTCCGCGCCTGGTCTGGCGTGGGCTGCGGGAACATGGCGCGGAAGGTCTGCGAGTCCATCAGCAGTTGCTGAATTTCGCCCTCGAGCTCCATCCGCTCCTGCCGGACTGCGTCTTCCAGGACACGTGCCTCGCCGCCCCTGTCGCGCCCGAGCTGGCGCAGAACGTCCTCGAATTCCGCCACGTGGATATATCGGGCAATCTTCTGTTCGGCGCTGACCGCCGGGTGCAGGTCGATGGCACGCCAGAGCGTCTTCAGGCCGTAGACCGACGTGGACGAGAACGGATCGCGTTCCCCAAACACCGGATCCGGCGTCTCAAAGTACTTGAGCATCTTCCACGTGGCCTGAAAGAGTGCGAAAAAATCGAACTGCGGCTCGGGTGCGTCCTCCTCACCGTCCCCGTCGCCCGGCGCAGCCACGCCATGCACGCCCCTGCCCTGGCCCACCGACGGGTCCAGCGCCCGCAGCATGGCGATCACGCTGTCGAGCCGCGGCCGGGGCGTGTAACCAAGCTCGTCATCGGCAGCGCCCACCTGTATCACCAGCCCCTGGAACGTGTGCAATTGCCCTTTCACTTCATACTGGACAAAGAACGTCCGAACGGCGACGCGGCCGTTGAAGGGCTTGGGTTCCAGTTCCTGCCACTGTCCTTCCAGCCCGGCTGCCACGTCCCAATGTTCCAGGCCGACAACGATCTTCAACCGACCGCTTTCGACCGCCGCACCGTCGTGCACGCAAAGGCGTGCCACGAACTTCCCGGCTCGCCAATCGCATGCAATCCGGACATCGAACGGAGGTATCGGAGGCGCCTTCTCCTCGCTATCATCGTCGTCCGGCTCCGCAATAGGCAGGTCAGCCGCCGGCGCTATCGTCGCTGCCCAGGGATTCGCTGCCAGCTCGTAACGCAACATGGCCTCGACGTTTGCCAGCGCGCCCGCCCGAGGATGCATCGCCACTTCGGTAAAGTTTGCCGAACCCATGCCCAGCACATAGTCGTCACCACGCTGCAGCAGCACGGCCTTGGCATGGGTGTAGCGATCCTCACCGCCGATGAACTTGCCAAAGGCGACGCTGCGCGCGCCGTGCCCTAACGTGCTGCCCAGCGGGAACCGGTAGCTGCCTTGGTCCAGCGACGGCACGTATCGCACGCTGCCGGTGTTCAGGCGGTCGCTCAGCCTGTCAACGCCGCCCCAGAATGGCGACACGACCGTAGCCGCGTCCCATTGCCGATTGCCAGCCAGCAGGTCAATCATCGGCTTGCGTGGCAACGTGATGAAAGGCAGCGCCAGGTGAAGCGTCGGCATGCCTGGCGCCGCAAGGGCCGCCGGATCACCGAGCGCCTCTTGCAGCTTGCGAAGTACCTGCCGGGTATTCCCCTCCTCGATGTCATCCTCGCCGGCCGCCGGCATCTGATCGGCCTGCGCCTGCAGCCAACTCAGCAGAAGCGTCAGTTCGGCAGCGTGTTGCGTATTGACCCGCGTGGTGGCAACTACTTCCCGATTCATCGCCCAGCCCGAAAGCGTCAGGTTGCCGCTTCCCACGGCAAGCCATAGTCCAGCCTTGCCGGAACCGCGCAAGGTGCCTGACATCAGCATCAACTTGGCGTGAAAGCGGCCCTTGGGCAGACCCACCGGCAACAGACCGTACCGCAACTCGCCCTTGGGTTCCGGACTGACCGATCGATCGCAGGCCACCACGCAGTGCACTTTCTCGAGGGCTTGGTTCAGCGCATAGCGGGCTTCGGCTGTCCCCCGTTCCTCTTCCTCCGGCATGGCCGCCAGGATCGGCAGAACGCTCGACTCGAAGAAGCGCGGCGCGAAATTGAATGTCGTCAGCAGCACGACACGATCGTTGTCCTGTTCAAACTGCTCACAGATCTGCAGCAATGCGTGCCGCATGCAGGACGGGTCGGGCAACTTCGTTGTCATGAATTGACGGGAAAAAGTTCGAGGTAGAGTCCTGCCGCGACGTTGAGGAAATAGTCATTGCGCCAGGTCATCGCGTCACGCAGGCTGTCAGCGATCACGTCCGGAGAGCGGTCGCCGTCGAGCAAGACAAGCAAGTGATCCGATTCGACGCGAATGACGGGCTCCTTGCCCCGTTCCGCCATGCAGCGTTGGTGATAGTCGATCAGCGCTTCGATAAACCGTTTCAATCCATTGTCGCGGCCGGACAGGTCTTCGACAAGACATTGCGCGAGACCAAGTAGGTCGCGCATGCGCGCTGACTGGACTTCCCCGGCCAACGTCAGAAAATCCCGGGCGCGCGCCGCAAGTACGGCGTGAAACTCGACCAGCCGCGCGG
The DNA here is from genome assembly GCF_022179805.1 of Cupriavidus pauculus. Classification (GTDB taxonomy): domain Bacteria; phylum Pseudomonadota; class Gammaproteobacteria; order Burkholderiales; family Burkholderiaceae; genus Cupriavidus; species Cupriavidus pauculus_E. The sequence continues at coordinate 20,966 of NZ_BPUO01000027.1, forward strand.
CCACCGCGCCGGTGCGCTGGCCTGTCGCATTGCGCAACAGATCGAACACGTCATAGAGGGAAACCAGGAACGGCTCGCAACGGCGAACACAATCGATCTCGTGTTGCAGCTCCGGGGACTCAAGGAGCGCCACACGGCTCTTAGGCGATCCAAGCGGGAGCCCGCCGTAAACCGATGCAAGCGTGCGTTGCGCGGCATTGCCGAACAGCGTGCTGTTAAACAGCACGTGGAACGTATGGAAGGCGAACGTGTCGCCGAGCGCCCGGTCAAGTTCCGGAGCGGCTGCAAGAATCGTTAGCGGCTGAATCTCGCCAGCCTCCTTGCCGATGGCCTGCGCAAGCACATCATGCATCCGCTTCACGATCTGAGGCTTCCAGACCGCCGACAGCGTTTCTTGGACGCTCTGGCAGACCGTGCCGTTCGCCCGCACGTACCCGGCGCGACGGCAAGTGCCGCGGTAGTACTGGAACAAACCGTTGGCGACGATTCCCTTGGTACTGGCCTTGACGGTGAAATCATCAGCGCCGCCAACCAGCGCGTTTCTACCGAAGCACTGCCTCTCGCCGTTCTTGTGCAGCCAGAACTCGACGATGCCTTCCATCAGCCGGAAATAGCGGCGAAAGGCCGGCTGCGGACGGAGGGTCGCGTCAAACGCCGGTTGTTGCGCCAGCCATTCGATCAGCAAAATGGCGCGAAGACCATCGAGCTTCGCCGCCGGCGATGCGATATTGGGTACCAACTTCCGACCGAACGCACTCCAGACCGGCAGTATGCCAAGCAGGTCGCGCCCACCCGGTGCGCTGGTCAGTTTGTCGTCCTTCTCCGTGAAAAACGGAAACACCGGCGCCGTGGCAATCGATCGTGGCAATTCATTAGACATAAGCCTGCGTGAAATGGTCCGCCAGCTTTCGGGCGTGCTTGTCCCGAAACATCGGCAGACATTGGCAATTGTTGAACCGCTAACGCAAATGAGTATCCGCGCCGATCCGGGCAATGTTTGCGCAGATCGGGCTGCAAGCTAACGGCCATGGCGTGCGCCATCGCAGGCAGCGGCGGCATCGTAGCGCCAAACGACTTCTGCCGCCACGTGATTCGCCCCCTACATCGGAGGTATGCGAAACGCGCGATTCGCACCGTAATAGACGGTTGGCCACATGAATGCAGCAATGCTGTTCTGCATCGCAGGCCGACTGCTCCCGGAATCAAGCAACCAGGCACAGCATATGAACGACCCCACCAGCGCGGCGAACAAGCGCCCGGCCCCGGAACGCACCCGCCCAGCGGATCGCCAACCCGAACCGGGCATCCCCCAGGCAACCGTGCGCAGCCCGCGGTTCAGTCTGGACCGCGATCTGATTCTGTCCCAGGGAACTTCCCTGCGGCTCTCGGAATGCCTGACCAAGCTGCGCCACCGCAAGACCATCTATATCGACTGGGACTTCGGCTCTGTCGATCCGATGGGCCTCAGCACGATTCTCAACTTTTACGGCCCGCCGGGCACCGGCAAGACCATGGCGGCCGAAGCCCTGGCCGGCACACTGGACATGCCCTTCATGGCATTGGGCATCGCCGAACTCGAAAGCAAGTTCATGGGCGAGACGGCAAAGAACATTCAGGCGGCATTCGAGGCCGCGCGCGAGGCGGGCGCCCTGCTGTTCTTCGACGAGGCCGACACGCTGCTCGGCAAGCGTCTGTCGGCAGTGACACAAGGGGTGGACAACGAGGTCAATGCCATGCGATCGACCTTACTGATTGAGCTCGAACGGTTCGACGGCGTCGCCGTCTTCGCCACCAATTTCGCCAAAAACTACGACGAGGCCTTCCGCAGCCGCATCAGCTATCACGTGAAGTTCGATTTACCCGATCTGGCGGCGCGCGAACGCCTGTGGGACCGGATGCTGGTGTCCGGCATTCCACTGGCCACCGCCCGCAATACGCTCATCGAACAGGCCGCAGCGGCCACCGATGGATTCTCGGGGCGCGAGATCAGGACCTGCATGCGACTGGCTTTGCCCAAGGCACTGCACGAGGCCGAAGGGCTCTCACGCGCGGCCCAGCTCGCGGCCACGCATATCGAAGCGGCGATCACCGAAGTCCGCAGCACCCACGCCGACATTTCCAGCGTACAGCCGGCATCCGCGTCGTCGGCAACAGACATCACAACAAGCCGGCGCCTGCTTGGCGTCGATCGCACACACTAACAGGGGTAAAGAAATGGGATTCTGGTCAAGGGCGGTATCGTTGGTCAGCAGCGCCGTGTCGGAGGTGGCATCAGCGGTAAGCAAGGGCTTCGAGGCCGCAAGGGAGATCGCCGGCAAGGCAATTGGCTGGCTGGCGGACGAAGCCGAAACTTTTGTCGGTTCCGTCAAGGAAACCTGGAAAAAGGTGCGTCCAGTGCTGGCGACAATCAAGCCATTTTTCGGAAAGGCCGCCGACATCGCATTCAACGCCAATCTGCCCTGGCTGGGCCGCGCGATCCTGCTGCTGGACAAGGCGCTGACCGAACTGCTCAAGCTGGAGAATAGCCCCGTCCTCAAACAACTGGACTCGGCAATCCAGTGGGCGATCCGCTGGGCACGCGAATTCAAGGCACGCATGACCGCCGAAGAAGCCGCCGAAGCGCGCCGCCACCGCAAGACCTTCGAGGAAGCCGCCACCACGCTGTCACAGCATGTCAAGCGCGAGATCGACCTAGCCTCCCTCATCAACAACTATGCGCTGGCGTCAGAAGGCGTGGAATCGCTGCTGGAAGCCGGCGAAATCGCAGACTTCGACCACTACCTGCGGCTGCGTGCCACGCAGAAGCTGCTGCGCATGGCCGAGAAGACCCTGCGCGCCGCGACTGCGGTGGAAGACATTTCTGACGACGACATCTTTCTGGTGAAGATCGCGTCTGCCCTGATTGCGCCCACGCCGACCATGACCGATGCCGAAGGCAAGCATCTGGACCGCATCATTCAGAAGCGCCACCAGAAGAATCTACTGCCCTTCGTGTTCGAGGAGCTGACCAAGGCCTGGGACATTGCACTGCAGGCCGACGAGAAACGCTGGGAACTCGATAACCGCCGGGTGGCCAAAGATCGCGTTCTGCTGCGGCAGCTCGAGACCCAGCAACGCCTGGGTGCCCTAGCGCCCGAGGAAGCATCGATGCTGATCGAGCTGCAGCGTACGGTGCCGGAGCAGACAGCCGCCCTTTCGGCGCTGGAGAAGCTCAATCGCGAGCGCCGCAACTATGTGTTTGCCAGCGAAGGCTTCCTACAGATGCTGGAAAAGACCGAGGAGCAGCTGGCCAGCGAAGACAAGTCCTACGTGATCAGTCAGGGTCGGGAGATTGGCATGATCCTGATCGACTGCGCCCAGCATGGCAAGCCCTGGGATGCACTGACCGCCGACCAGCAATCACTGATCATCGACTTCGCAAACATCTTTGAAAGCGAGTCGCACGCACGCAGCAACATGCTGGAGGTAGAAGGCCGTGCTTGAACTATTGAATCAACTAGGTCACTTCCTGATTCCGCAGCTGCTGCCGCCGGAACCGCTTCAGATTGCGTTCTTCCTCATCATCTTCGGGCTGGCGGCATACACTTGCCGGGGTTTGAGCCAGGCCACGCCGGCCAGTTGGGAGCGCAACTGGCGCCGCGAAGCGGGGCCCGATGCCGGCGACCTCGACATCGAACATGGCTCGGTCAACGACCTGAGCGCAGCCGTGGCCACCCGCCAGGAGAAGCTGGCGGACATCATGCCCGGCATGCTGCTGATCGTGGGCCTGCTTGGCACGTTTGTCGGCCTGGGCATGGCATTGGATAAGGCATCGACGATCCTGTCCGACGCTTCGGGCGGCGGCAATGTCGACGCCATGATGGGAAACCTGATGTCGATGATGCACGGCCTCGGGTCCAAGTTCAAAACCTCGACTTGGGGCATTGCCGCGTTCCTGATTCTGAAGAGCTATAGCAACCACAAGAACTACGACGAACGACGCCTCTCATGGTGCATCGCACGGATGAAGTCGGAAGTGGACCGTCGCAAGGCCGAGGCACTGCAGTGGCGTCAGGATGACAATTCCCGGATCGTCGAGGCAATCGGCATGCTGGCCGATACCTCGAAGGCGATTGCCAACGCCCAGGCAGCGACACAGGCCGAACAGCATGCGTCGATGGTCGAGTTGCTTCGCCAGTCAAACGAGAAGCAGGTGGCACAGTTGCGTGACATTGCCCTGCAGTCAACGCAAACGCGCGACGCGATCGAATCCTTCGTGGAAGGCGTGTCCGGAAGCACCGCCGCAGTGGCCGAAGCGGCAAACGGTATGGCAGAAGCAGCCAACGACACCATGCGCGCCACCACTGAACTCCAGTCCGGGATCGGCGAGCTGCGTGCCGGCATGAAGGAGGTTCTCGGGGACATGAAGCACGACCTCGGCGCGACCATCAAGAACATGGGACAGCAGTTCTCGGAGAACATGGACATCGTTTCCACCCAACTGGGGAATGCTGCGAACGATATTTCGACGTCGGTCAACGAGCTCTCGGCAAACGTTGACGCGACGCTGAAGGGGGTTAAGGATTCAATAGAATCCGCGGAAGCCAAGCAGGCCAAGGCCTTCGCCTCGTTTGAAACGACTAGCGAGACGCTCAACGTGCATATCGAGTCGATGACAACCCTTGTGAACAAGCTTAGTGGCGACATCACCGGCGGCCTCAGGTCCGTGGCGACCACCGGCCAGAAGATCGGCCACATGAGCAGCGCGATCGGCGAGACACTCGAAAAGATCGATACCGCCGCAACCGCCATGAAGCAGGTTGCAAAAGCCTTGCAGGAGGATGCCGGCCAGGACGACCTGCTGAAATCCGTCCGCAGCATCGATCGTCAGGTCTCCGACCTCATCGGCAAAGCACCCCGCGCTGTATCGCCGAAGAACCGCCGTGGGCTGGATGCATAAGAGACAGGCTCATGAAAGAAAAGCCTAACGAATGGGTAGCCATTGCCGACCTCATGGCGGGCGTCATGGCCGTAGTCATGCTGCTGCTGGTCCTGTCCGTGGTGCAACGGCAGTACGCAGAGATTCGCCATAAGGCAGAACTGGAGCAAGGAACCGCCGCCTACCGCAAACACATCACCGAGATGTTGCAGGACATGAAGCAGACGTTTTCGCGGCAGGGCGCCGACGGCCTGGTGTCGATCGATCTTGACGCGGGCAAGATCACGTTGCGTGACAGCGTCTTTTCGCGAGGCAGCGCCTGCATTACGCCCGAGGCAAAGGCAGCGTTTGCTCAGGTAGAAGCACGAGTCTCGGACTATCTGGCCCGCATTCCAGACGGCCAGATCTACGTGGAAGGCCACACTGACAGCCTGCAGGTGGCGCGCCCGGTTACCGACCTCGCTCACTTCTGCACGGTCTACGACGATAACTACACGTTGTCGGCCGCACGCGCTCGCGAGGCGCGCCGGCTTCTCACCGGCAAGCTGGACGAGCGGGTCGCCAAGCGCGTTGTCGTGGCGGGATTCGGCGATTCACACCCGCTGACCAATGTCGCGCCAGAAGACGCACGGAACAGGCGCGTCGAGGTACGGTTCGTCGTTCAGCAGAACGGTTGAAGGCAAGGGTGCCACGGTTCGCACATGCGCCGGGTATGCCGGCGTCTGTGCGCTCCATAAGTACCCCTCCCAGGCAGGGCTGTTGAAATCGTTGTTTGCTTCCCTTCTTCTTTGGCATCACACTTTCACGCGAGGAGATCGTTCGATGACGCCGCTTTTTCGACAAAACCGGAAAGGCCTCGCTCTGGCTGAAGGAAGACCACCTTGTCTCAACCGATATGAAAATGGGTGGGCTTTATCGTCCGCAATAGCGCCTGGAGTGCAAGTCCGGGAACTGGCTTGAAAAGGTGGCTGGATCGACTATCGCAGGCCGGTAAAGGGTCCAGAATTGGGGCACGTATGTGCCCCAATAGGATCCCCTAATGTCACCACCATGCGGCAGCGGCGGGTTTTCCGTTTGTGTTGTAGGAGCCAGAAACTGCCGCATGCTGGTGAATGTCCGGGCTCTCACTCGGGCCCACCCTGCCCCAGAAACGACAAAGGGACGCCGTAGCGCCCCTGTCGCATCCATCTGCGCCCCCTCGGGGCCGTGGCTCATGCAGCCTTACGCAGCGCCCTCAATTGACGCGATACCTATTAGTTGTCGCAAGATTGCGCGCAAATGCAAATCAATACTTAGTCCCAATCAACTCTGCCATGCCGCTGCTGAGTACAGTGGTATTATTACGGCAGTTCGATACCGCGGCGGCCTGAAACCATGGATAAACGATATCAAGTATTCGTTAGCTCAACTTTCGCTGATTTGAAGGACGAACGCCAGAAAGTAATTAAAACACTTATGGAAATGGATTGCATCCCTTCTGGGATGGAACTATTTCCGGCGATGGACGAAGAGCAATTCGAATTCATCAAGAAAGTGATTGATGATTGCGATTACTATTTACTTATTATAGGTGCGCGATACGGCTCCCTTGCAATTGAGGGAATAAGCTACACCGAGAAAGAGTATGACTATGCAGTCCAACGTGGACTAAAAGTCGTCGCGTTCCTTCACGAAGATCCGGATTCATTACCGGTCAACAAGACTGACAAAGATCCAGCCCTTGCAGAACGCCTGGCGAATTTTCGCATGAAGGTAACCTCCGGCCGTCTATGCAAGTTCTGGAAGACTGCCGATCAACTGCCGGGCCTTGTCTCGTTGAGTCTACAGAAGACGATCAAGACATATCCCGCAATCGGATGGATGAGAGCAAACAATGTAGGAACGCCAGAGCTGCTCGCCGAGATACACGCGCTTCAAGCTGAAAACAAGGCGCTTCGGGAAAAGGTCGCACGAGGGCCTCAAACCGATATTGCAGATATTGCCGACTGGGACGACCGCGTGGTCTTGATGGGGTCAATCACGGCCGGAGGCCACGTTATGCGGTACTGGAAGCGCGAAACGACGTGGAGTCAGACTTTCTTAGTCATCGCACCACACCTCATGGAGTACTCCACCGACATTAAGGTGCAGCGACTGTTGGCCGAGTTTGGAGCAGCATCAGAAAAAGTTGGTTCGTCATACACCCGCCAAATAGATGGGGACATCTATCAAAGGGTCAAGATACAGTTTATGGCTTACGGCGTAGTCAAGGTGCAGAACATACAGAACACCATTTATTGGCTATTGTCTGAATATGGCACGAGCCAATTACTGCAACTGGGCGCTGTTCGCAAACAAGCACCCGCACCCACACTCGGCCAAGTACTGCCTCCACCCGCCACACCTGCGTAGTTCAGCATGAGATCAAGGTCGCAATTACGTAGTTGGTGGCCGGACAGCCGGTCAACAGCATCGATCAGCCTTTTCGGCGGAAGTCCTTCGCCTGCCCCATAGGCGGCAGCAACTCCTGCTCTACGTGCCCCATCAACGCCATGCGCACGTTGTCAACATCGGGTTAAAAGTGACCCACTTACCGTTGAGCGGCATTGGGGTAAAAATGACCCACCCCAGGTCATGAACACGCTGATACCACCGCTGTAGCCCCAGCTCTCGCAGCTCGAGCAGCAATGCCGTTGCCGGCAACCACGCCGGGTGTGCAGATTGGACCCGATCGCGCAGGTATTGCTTGAAGGGATCGAACTTCTGAACCCGGCCTGCACGGGGCGAACGCTCTTCCTCCGCTCGGCCACGCAGGTCCTTGCGCACCGTATTGCGCGACAGTCCCAGCTCTCTTGCGATCTCTCGCACTCCCTTGCCCTGACGGGCCAATACTCGGATCTCCACGATCACCTCCTTGGTTAGCACCGGCCCTCCCGAAAAAAGGGCCCATCCTACCGAGGTGGGTCAATTTCAATTCGATGCTGGAGAATCATTCTCAACGCGTTGCTGACAACGCCACAGAGGCCCCCAACTCGCGGGGGTAGCCCTCCAATTCCCAGACTCGCATGCCGTTACAAGCAGTATACGCGCAAGTGCGACAACGCAGCCCTCCGTAAGACAATTCAACGGCATTAGTTATGAACATAGACACCTACCCCAAATTCGCAAGAAATACCCTGTTACTGTCTGCTGCCATGTTTGCGGGATCCGGGATTTTCCTCTACCTACGCCCCGTGCGGGATCTTTTCGGCTCCGGTGCAAGCCTTGCCGCAACCGCAATCCTCATGAGTCTCCTGCTACCTCTGATGGCGGCGCTGCCTTACTTGGCTGATGCGATTGACAGGGAACTGAAGACCGTCAGCTTTGTGCGTAACACCGAACTATCGGAGCTGGTTCGCCCCCTGCTCAAGGGCTCTGGCTATTCGGTGAACGTCGGTCACTATGTGTCCAACGATGCAAATGCCTTCGCGATATCGTCGGTATTCGGCACGAAAGCGGCGATTGCCTTCTCTACCGCTCTCATCTCAACAGCTAGTAAGGACCAGTTGATAGCGATTGCCGCACACGAAGTCGCCCACGTCCTGAATGGCGACTCCAGAAACAAATCTTGGGTCCTGGCATTTAGCCGCTGGGCAAAAACATACCCTTTGCTTGCCGCTGAAATCTCCCGGAAAACGCTCAAGCTGTGGCTGCCCATGGTGGTAGTTACCGGTGGGCTAACTTTTTTCACGTTATGGACTTCCACCGGATTCGTAAGTGCCACAGGTTTTTTGCCAGGACTTCTCCGACAGGCGGCAATCGTTGGTCTCCCACTCGCGACGTGCGTACTGGGGTTCAGGTTCGTGGATCGCTACCTGAATAAGAAGTTCTTCGCGTACAGCCGGCAGCGAGAGTTTGCAGCCGACGCACTGGCTGCAACCATGGTGTCGCCCGCCGTTCTGATATCCGCTTTGGAGCTACTCGCCGATCCTGCGGAAACCGTCAACGTCTTCGACAGTCACCCACCGCTCGCCGACCGAATCCGGCGTCTTCGCAAACTGGCTGAAGAACAATCATCCAAAGCGGTACCGACAGAGGCGCAGGCATCATAGGCGGACGCTCCACTTTGGAAGGCCCGCAACCACCTCGTATCGAACTCGGGATAGGTTGCAGGTCCACGTCTACCCTATGCCGGGTAGTTGTCTAGGCAGGTCTCCCCTCGGCCTGCCGACGCAAAACGCTCGGTTGCCTGGCAACCCCGCTCTCTTTGATTGGATAACAGGCTGTGCCAAAGGAGCGCGCGGGCGGTGGCCGTCAAGGAGACAAGCGCTGGGTTGGTGCGGGCCGCGAGCGCAGCCGAGGACACGGCCTTGTGCGCCTTGACGGAATACGGAAGTGGACTACGGTCGCGGAGAAGGTGATGAAGTCAGGCGAGACGGCTGGACGACGAAACGGACGCCTTGATGTGCAGATCGCACGGCAAGCGAAGCGTGCAGGCCCGATTCTGGTAACCGGGCCGGAGGCGTCAGAAGAGGGGCGATCATGACGGTTGGTCGGCCACCCTGCACCAACCAGCCCTGATGACCAAGGGCGGTCTCTAGAATGAAGGCAACACCCTGCAGTCAACTGGGTATCGAAGAGCGTAACAGTATTCATCGCCTGCTAAACGAGGGATGCAGCCTGCGTCAGATCGCGAGAGTGGTGGGGCGAAGTCCGTCGACTATTTCACGCGAGGTTGTCCGGGCCGGAGCTCATCGATCGTACGATGGTGCGAACGCGCAGGTCGTAGCACTGAGAAGACGTCGACGTGGGCCGCGCAAGCTGGCAGCAGGCACTGCGCTACTGAAGCTGGTGAAAGCATGGCTGCGCGTGGGCTATTCACCGCAGCAGATTGCAGGCAGACTGAGGCGCATGTATGCCAACCAGCCGGAGTTCCACATGTCCCACGAGACGATCCACGCCACGCCACGCGGTGAGCTGCGCCGAGAGTCGATCGGGAACCTGCGTAAGGCCCACAAGGAGCGCAGGCCAAGAGGCGCGGGGAACGATCGTCGAAGGAAGCTGCAGGATATACGCTCGATCCACGAGCGTCCCGAAAAGGTGTTCGATCGGCTGGTGCCCGGACATTGGGAAGGCGACCTGATCAAGGGCGCGGGAAATCGCAGCGCAGTGGCGACGCTGGTGGAACGCAAGACGCGCTTTGTGGTGCTGGCGAAGATGGACGCTTGCGGGGCGGAGGCAGCGCTCGAGGCTTTGACCAAGACGTTTCATCGTGTGCCGCTGCCGCTTCGAAAGAGCTTGACCTACGACCAGGGCAAAGAGATGGCGCATCACGCAGAACTGAGCAGGCGAGTCAGGCCAAGCAACGAGAACATGAACGGACTGGTTCAGGATTATCTACCTAAAGGCGACGATCTATCGGTCTTCTCGCAGGGGCACTTGAACGCGAATTTCACGTTCGGCGCGACATGAGCATCAAGCCTCCCCTGTCGCATTTCCGTCGTTCGTCCTCGCCAGATTGAGCACTCGATAAGGAAAAAGACTACCGTGGCTCCTGCCCCCGTCACTGGCTTTGCTCATACACAAGCAGTAACTTCATGCGACGTATGTAGCGTTGGGAGCAAGGTTCTTAAGGATCGTTCTGCGTGACTCCCATACAGAGAGGTCTCCCGAGAACGTTATCGCTGCGCCCGGGGACCCAATTTCTTGAGCCGAGCATTGAACAACCCCATTTAGGAAACCACCTCCCGCTGATTCGATATAAGCCTTCAATGCTCGCAGTTCATACGGCATCGAAGTCGTGAGGTTGACGAACTGCTTTCGTCGAACATCAACACCGGTTCCACCAATCTGCACGTCTAGATCCATGACATTGGAGGTCACGATTAGTACAACGTCAGAAGCGTTCACTGCTTCTTGGACGGTCCGTGCTACTCTGACACTGCGTGCACGAAATGGACGAGTCTTCGCCTGCGTACGGTTCCAAACGACAAGGCGTGGCCCCATGCCTACGAGAGACACGGCAATTGCCGAACCCATTTTCCCGAGACCCAGTATCGCGACGGTTGTGGCCATCACTCATCCTGAAACGAGCATGTTGCTATCCACTAGTTCGCCGCAGCAATAATTCGCTCGAAGCGCTTGGCGCAGGCGCAATGGGACAGGGCAACACATAATTTTGACAAAAATTCGCCGACCGACTCTCGTCGCCCAGACTTGCGGCAAGAAGAAGATGCATCGGCCGCCCGGTGAATGACATCCACCCTCTTTTCCACCAGGGAGGCGGCTCTAATCGCCTCCCCTCTCGGGTTAATGACGGTCACGCTTACAGCGTAAATCCACCGTCAATCGTGATGCTCGCGCCTGTTACATAGCGTGCATCATCACCTACGAGATAGGCGACCAAGCCTGCTATCTCCGCAGGGTGGCCAACGCGCTTAAGCGGGTTCATTCCTGCGAGGACTTCCGTCGATCCCGCAGTCATGTCAGTTTCGGTCGGGCCCGGCTGGATGTTGTTGACTGTGATGCCTCGCGCTGCGAGATCGAGCGCGACGCCCTTGACCATGCCGGCAACCGCGGTTTTCGTCAGTTGATAGACACTAAAGCCGGGCGTGCGAGTATGAAGCGCAACGTTGCTACCGATCGTGACAATACGAGCGCCGTCATTCAGATGAGGCACTGTCGCCTGGATGGAGAGGAAGACTCCACGGACGTTCACATTCAGCATCTGGTCAAGATCTTCCAGGCTCACCGCATCAATAGTACCTGCCCGCAAGATTCCTGCGTTAACCACCACGGCATCGAGGTTCCCAAAACGGGCCGTAGCGTCCTTTACCGCCTGGCGGATCGCAACCGGATCAGCACTGTCCGCTTTGATGGCGAGGGACCCTACGCCTTGTGACGCAATGCGTTCCGCCAGTGCATTTGCCTTGTCCGTGCTTGTGGCAAAGGTAAACGCGACATTGAAACCTTCTTGAGCGAGGCGCTCGACTGCGGCAGCGCCGATACCTCGCGAGCCACCAAACACCAAAGCGGTCTTGGGAGAGAAGTTTTCTTTCTGCATGTTTCTTCCTTTATTGATCGTTCAGTCCATAACTAGCCAAAAAAGAACCCGTACATGGTCTTCGGAAAATGACACGTACGGGAGCGTCTATGCCGCCTTCAGGCGACCAACTACGAAATCTGCTTGCCTGTGCAAGTCCACCATCGTCGCACCTGCGCGGGCAGCCAATTGGAGGCCGGTCATCGTGGTGAGGACGAAAGCTGCCGCTGTCGCCGGCTGAACGTCGGAATCGATGACTCCTGCCGCCTGGCCCTCGACAATCCGCTCGGCAATTCGCTTGCCCACCGCTTGCGATACTGCATGAGCAAGGCGCAGCAACTCCGGGTCGGAGGTACCAAACTCGCCTACAGCACCGACACCAAGACACCCCAGCGCACGCTGCTCATCATCGGACGGCGCGAGTCCTCGCAGCAAAGCGCGGATTCCCTCTAGTGGAGACGATTCGCCATTGAGCCGCTTCAGATGCAGACTGACCATTTTCTGATGGTAGGTCTGCAGTACCTCCATATAGAGTGACCGCTTATCGCCAAACGCGTTGTACATACTCTGGCGGCCGATATTCATGGCCGCCAGCAAATCTTCTGTTGACGTCGAAGCAAAGCCCTTAGCCCAGAAGATGCCGGTTGCTCTTTCCAGAGCCGCATCGCGATCGAATTCTCGTGGTCTCACCATGGACATCAGATTAGCCCATTGTGGACTGATCTGTCAATAACAGATTGATGGGTTTCCAGTCCGCATCCCGGTCAGCGAGGATATCGGAGGGCGGTCAATGTTCGCACTCAGAACATTGGGCAGATGCTCGCGCCCGATACCGCCATCTACCGCTGACTCAATACTGTGACTCGAGGACCGTTACCCGAAAGATGTATGGCAAAGTACTACGATCCGAACGACTCTTCGCAGCAGCCGATTCGGCACGACATACGCGCCGAGCTCGGCAGGCATTTGCGCCGTCAAGTGGACGATCGAGGGCAGCCTGCTTGGAGCGCCAGGCAATCCACCGTTGGAGAGGATTCTGAAAAACTATATCGATGAAAAGGATAGCTTGGCTGGCGCGAGGCTCACGCTGCTTCGCAAGGGTCCAGTCGAGCTCTATCGTGCTCAGTTTCTGCAGTCGACGCTCATCGCCGCCATCCCGCTCGCGCCCGTTTCGGATGCGATTCGGGAGCAGTTGCGCTACGAGTACAGCATCAGGGATAAGCTTGTCGGTGGTTTTGCCCTCCGTCCTTTGCGGTATGCCGTTCACAATCAGAACCCCGCCCTCTTGCTAGATGATCCTGGCGGCAGACTGTTGTCTGAATTGGTCTCCGAGGCAATGACACCGGACGAGTTCCTTCGGCATGCACTTCAAGTGGCGATGTCCTTGTCGTCTGCGCATAAGGTCGGCTTAGTTCATGGCGGACTCACGCCGTCAAACATCTTGATCCAACCTGCAGACCATCGCACAAACCTGACAGGCTTCCGTGCGCAAGGTCGTATTCTGGCTCTCGCAACAGCCGACGGCGCCGAATACGAGATTGATCGAGAGTACTTGCACTATGTAGCACCGGAATCGACGGGCCGGGTCAATCGGATTCCGGACGAACGTTCAGATCTATATTCATTGGGCTGCATCTATTTTCACATGCTGACCGGCGAGTCCGTGTTTCCCGGACTCGCGCCTTGGGAGCTTGTTCATGCTCATGTCGCCCGTCGGCCCGACGACGACACGCTACAAAATCTAAGGCACCAAGCCGGTGGGCCGATCGTCGACCTGGTTTGCAGACTGCTCGCGAAGGAGCCAAATGAACGCTACCAGACCGCCGCCGACGTTGTAGCTGAACTCGTTACACTGAGGTCGCTATATCAAGCAAAATCTAGCCCATCGGTCTCGAGACGACGTCCCCTCGGACTATTGCAGTCGGAAGCCCTTCTAGTTGGCCGTCGGCTTGAAATCGACCTCCTACGACGTGCCATCCTCGATAGCGGCAGCGAGAAAAAGCGGAGCTTGTGGTTGGTAGAAGGTCCAGCTGGCATCGGCAAGACCACTCTCATCAACCATCTCCGCAAAGACTCCGATGGGAAGAGCTTCGAGTTCGCTCACGGCAAATGCGAACTCGAAGACGGTTTCACCCCCTATGCCAGCCTCTTCCGAGCGTTGAATACGCTGTCAAGAGCGGCGCTCGCCTACCCTCCGTCCCAATACGAGCAACTCCAGCGGCGCCTCCGGGATTCGTTAGCGGAGGAATCGTCGATCATCACGACCATCTTTCCCGGACTAACGGGCCTCCTTGGGGAACAGGCACACAAGCCAGCGATATCGCCGCAAGCAGAACGGTCGCGATTCCTAGAGGCGATCGCGAGGCTGCTCAGTGCATTCGGCACGCCAGACCGCCCGCTCCTTTTGTTTTTCGATGACTTGCAATGGATCGACGAAGCCACACTGGAGGTTGTTGCATACGTTATGCGTAGCGTCCTTTGCCGCCACGTTGTCTTGGTCGCAGCGATGCGCGACAGACAAATTGAGCACCAAGGTCCCCACGTACAACCGTTTCTTTCAACCAACGCAGTCGAAAGGGTGCCGCTCGGCCCCCTTTCTGAGCGGGAAGTGGGCAGCCTTCTAAGCGCCGTCCTAGCTGATAGCACGGACAGTTCCGACACCCTGGTGAGCGCGCTTATCCGTACCGCTGGCGGGAACCCACTTCACACCATCCAGCTAGTACGCTCTCTCGTCGCAGATGACGTAATGGTCTATGACGAGACTGCGGGCAAATGGAACGCATCCCTAACAGATGTCGAGGCAAGATCGAATAAGTCCAACGTCGTCGAGCTTCTGTCTGCGCGAGTGGCGACGTTGCCTGAAGATTCGTTGGTGGCAATACAGTATTTGGCCATCCTCGCCGAGCCTTCATCGCTTGATACTGTGGCTGCGGCGATGTCCGTGCCTGAGAACTTGGTTGCACTGGCGCTGCAAGACGCATTGGACGAACAACTCATTGAACTGAGGGACGGACAATATGCTTTTGCACACGATCGAGTTCGGGACTCCGTCTATCTGACCCTGAGTGAACTACAGCGAGACCAGAAACATGTCGAAGTAGGTGTCAACCTTCGGAATCACGTCGTTAAGAACGAACTGAAAATCAGCGCCTTCGTCATCGCGAAACATCTGGCCCGGGCAACCCTCCTGGCTGCTGATCCTCGCCGGCGGCAGTTCGCGTCCATCATTTTTGAAGCAGCATTAAAAGCCAAGGAGGCCACCGCATATGAATCGGCGATCTCCTATCTTATCGATGCCCGCAGGTTTCTCGAGGACAGGGTCAACCTTGATGGAGACTTGCTATCGCTCATTGAACTAAGGCTCGGGGAATGCGAATTCGCATGTATGCGTGTCGCGCCGGCTTCAGAGCGATTGGCTGCCATCCGCACACAACTTCTTGAATCTGAGCACCGTGCCGAACTCGTTCGGCTACGCCTCGCCATGTATGTAGCTTTGGGCCAAACGGAGCAGGCACTTGACATCGGCTATCGCTATCTAGCCGAAGAGACGGGCATCGCACTGTCCAGGGAAATCGAACCGGGCAGCCTCGAGCTTGAGTACCGTCGCTTTTTGGAACTATATGCAGGCCGTACCGCAGACGAGCTCTTGGCGCTACCATTTATGACCGACGATCGCGTGCGGAACGCGATGGACGTCATGACGGATCTCATTCCAGCGGTACAGTTCACAAGCAAGGAATTGGTCGAAGTTCTCATACTTCGAATGATCAATCTGAGTCTTGAGTACGGGCTTTGCGATGCATCCAGTTACGCCTATATTTGCCTAAGTTTCGTAGCAGGAGCCAAATTCGGCGACTATACGACTACCGCAATATTTGGCAGGGTAGCCATGCGCCTGCCAAAGGAGCGCGGCCTTAACCTCTACGAAGGACGCGTCCAGATGTGCTTCGGGTCGCTTAGTCTTCCGTGGACGGGCCCTGCTGCAGAGGCAAAGCAGCATCTCGAGGAAGCGGCCGAGCTTACCGGCCGCCAGGGCGACTTGACGTTCGCAGTCTATTCTCGACGGCACATTGTCACCAACCTTCTTTTCAGCGGAGGATCGCTATCGGAAGCGCAGAAGGTGGCAGAGGATGGTCTTAAGCTCGCACGAGAGGCCAGATTCGCGCTCGTCATTGACGCATTCATGGCACAGGCTTGGTTCATACGTAAGCTCAGAGGTATGCCGGTGGACATTAGCCTGCCCGACTCGAGCGTCGACTATGCCGAACTGCTTGCTGACTGCATTAGTGGTGAGTATCGAAGGCATATTGCAGCGTTCGCGTTTTGGACATACCGCCTACAGGCATCCTTTCTTTGGGGAGATCTAGCTGACGCATTGTCTGCCGAGCGACACGCTCTAGACGCGGCTTGGGCGTCGCCTGCATTCCTCGAGAATGCGGACTTTGTCTTCTACAGCGGGCTGCTACGTATTGCGATGGCAAGAGCTTCTGCGCCAGGAGAACGCGGAACACATATCCAAGAAGCAATGGATCGCATCCAGACAATGCAGTGCTGGGCGAAATCCTGTCCGGATAATTTTCTTTCCCGCGAAAGGTTACTGGCAGCGGAGCTTTCCGTCCTAATGAGCGACGGGGGTAACAGTCTGGCCCTCTACGAGGAAGCTATAGCCGTGGCGGACCAGTCTCATGACATGCACCTCCAGAGTGTAGCCAGAGAGCTAGCCTCACGAACCGCGGGGCGTTGCGGCCTCCGTTCTGCACAGCAGGGATATTTGGAGCAAGCCAGAACCGCCTACGCAACCTGGGGAGCTGACGCAAAGATAAAACAGCTCGAATCGGAATTCCCCTCGCTGCGGACTGGCCGAAGCTCCGATTTCCACGAGCTCGGAAGTGCGCACACGTGGAGCGAAGATCGATTCGAAGCGGAGGTCGTGCTCAGATCGGTGCGCGCCTTGTCTGGCGAAATATCCCTGCCGCAAGTCATCAAGGTTATTCTCGAGAGTGCACTTCAATATGCAGGCGCTGAACGCGCGGTCCTCTGTTTCCTTGAAGACAGTGCTTTGCATATAGCTGCGCAGGCAAAGGTAGTTCGTGGCCATCTCGAGATGGACCTCTCGCGTCAGCCGCTGTCTTCTGATTTAATTGCTGCGCCTATCGCCTATCTGACGCTGCGTAGCAAGGGGTCGGTTGTCATTGAAGATGCGCGACAAGACCCGGAGTATGGGTATGACCGATATGTGAGGGCGCATAGCTCACGGTCCATCCTGTGTGTACCCCTTGTTAAGCAAGGCGTGCTGGCCGGATTGCTATACCTTGAGAATGCTCTTATTGCTGGCGCCTTCAACGGAACTCGTGTCCGGACGCTCGAAGTCCTCGCATCCCAAGCGACTGTGTCTGTGGAGAACGCGAAGCTCTACGCGAGTGTCGAAGCGGAACATCGGCGGCGAGCTGAAGCTGAGCGTCGTGTCCGTGAAACGCAGACCAAGCTAGCCCAGGCCGCGAGGTTGACAGAACTTGGCGAACTCGCCGCCTTTATCGTGCACGAACTCAGCCAGCCGATTACTGCTTTGGGCACATACGCTCGCACGGCTATTCGCTGGCTGAATCGTGAGCTTCCTCAATTAGAGGAAGCAGTAGAGGCGCTCGAAAAGATCTCCGAGAGTAGTGAGCGTGCGCGGAGCATCATCCACAGCATAAGGTCGATGGTCAAAGATTCCCGTCCGAATATCGCGCCGGTTGACATCCAGGCGGCGATACTGGAGGTATTCAGCGTTCTACAAGAAAAAATTGATGCTGAAGGAGTCTCAATTTACACAAGCTTTGAGCCTGGCTCCCATTTGGTTCTTGCCGATCGCATTCTTCTGCAGCAGGTCATCGTGAATCTCGTGACCAACGCACTGGAGGCGATGAGTGAGGTTCGAGGGCGCGAGAAGTGCATTGAAATCCAAACGCACATCGGTGAGGGCAACATGGTTTGGGTATCGGTGAGCGACACCGGCGGGGGAATAGCGGAGAAGATCTACGGACAGATCTTTGATTCGCTTGCCACCACAAAAGGTTATGGAATGGGTATGGGTTTATCGATTTGCCGATCCGTTATAGAGGCGCACGGAGGCGAAATTGATGTCTCCAGTTCGAACGAAAACGGTACGACCTTCCGCTTTTCTATCCCGAGAGTGCCATGACGAAAACCGAGGAAATCAATTACCCTGTTACTTCAGCGCGATGACAGCCTACCTCGTGAGTTGAATCCAAAATTTGAAGGGCCCCGCGAATCGCTCGCAGGGCCTTCCTTCTACATCTTGAAATTGGTCTCAGGTCGGGTGATTTCTTCGTTACTACGCTTCGTATCGGTCGCGAACCACATCCATCATCCGCAGAAGCTCAGCCACTGACCGTAAATTCATCTTGCGCATGGCGCTTCCACGGTACAACTTGGTCGTGAGCTCTGCTACGCCCATTAATTCGGCAACCTCCCTATTGGACCGACCGTCTGCAACGTGCACTAACACCTCTCTCTCGCGGTTGGTCAACGAGCGCCAGGCTACACGAAAGCCCGAACGGCTCTTCTCTACTGCTAGGCGCTGTCGATCCAGTTCGAGACCAGAGAGCACCGCATCGACGAGGTCTTGGTCCCGAAAAGGCTTTGCCAAGAAGTCGATTGCCCCAGCCTTCATCGCCTTCACGGTCATAGGAACATCGCCGTAACCGCTGATAAAGACGATGGGCATGTGCGATTGCCTCGCGTCTGCGAGCGATTTCTGAAACAAGATACCGTTCCCTCCGCGTACACGGACGTCTAGTACTAGACAAGCTGGACAATCGGGCTTCGGTACTCGCGCGAAATCGTCGATAGTGTCGAACGCCTTGACCTCCAAATCTACCGACTTGAACAAATCAGCGAGTGACCCTCGCACCAGTTCGTCGTCATCCACCACATAGACGACCCCCTCCACTGGCTTGCGCAGCACAAGTTCAGCCTCATTAGTGGAAGTTTCGCGGATGAACATCGTTCAGAATATACAAAGGAATACAAATCTACTCGTTAGTCAATGATTGGCTGCCTAGTGAAGCCCCCTTTGTTTCTGGCAGCAGCAACACCATCAAGAGCACTATTCCGTAGGCAGCGCCGGAAAAAATTGAGATAGCCGTCGCAAGAGAAGTGGTGTGACTGAGCATCCCTACCAAACTCGGGAACAGAGCCCCGACACCTCGCCCAAAATTGTATGTGAAACTCTGCCCGTTAGCGCGACACTCCGACGGGTACAGCTCCGTCAGGTATGCACCTACGCCGCTGAAGATTCCGCAGGAAGAGAAGCCGAGTGGAAATCCCAACCAGAGCATCTGCTGATCAGAGAAGGGCACGCTCAAGTATAGGCATACCGACGTCATCGAAAGCAGCGAGAACAGTATGAAATTTCGCCGACGCCCCCAAAGGTCGGCGAGATAAGCGCCCACGACATAGCCGCAGAATGAGCCAGCGATAATCACGAACAGATAGGCGCCAGTATTAAATACCGACAGGTGGCGTTCGATCCGCAGATACGCTGGCAGCCATGTCGACATCGCATAGAAGCCTCCTTGGATGCCCGTGCATAGGAGCGCCGCCAGCACTGTTCTGCGCAGCATCGGCGCGGAAAAAATCACCCATATAGTGGGCCTTTCAATGTTCCGCCTGGCAGTATCGTCCAGGAACACTTGCGGTTCTGATACGTGCTTACGTACGTATAGGACCAGAAGTGCTGGCAGGATACCCACCCAGAACAGACTGCGCCAAGCTACCGATTCAGGCAACACCGAAAAGGCGACGCTATAGAGGATGGCTGCAGCGCCCCAACCGATCGCCCAACCGCTCTGCACCAGTCCCACGGCTTTCCCGCGATGTTGTGGCGCAACGATTTCGCCGACAAGAACCGCTCCTACAGCCCATTCGCCGCCGAACCCGAGCCCCTGGAGGGCCCGCAGTACGAATATCTGTTCAAAATTTTGCGCGAACCCGATTGCTAATGTGCTGAACGAGAACCAGAGGATTGTCCACTGAAGCACCTTAACCCGCCCGTAACGGTCAGCAAGTGTCCCGGCTATCCAGCCGCCAATTGACGAGAATATCAAGGTCACGGTGCTGAGAAGTCCTGCCTTACTGCGGTCAAGTCCCCAGAGTTCGATCAGCGAAGCCATCACGAAGCTGAAAACCATGAAATCGAATGCGTCGGTAGCCCAACCTGCGAACGACGCATTGAATGCACGCTTTCCATCACGGCTCAAATCCGCATACCAGCCTGGGATCACCCCCCCAATACGCATGGCTCGATTGATTTTATTTGTTGTTGTCATCGTCAATTCACGAGTAGGAAGAGAATTCTTCCGGCCTAAGGCATAGTCAGCGCGTCCCAACGTCGCCCAGGCAAATCACAGTCACCCTAGCCGTTGATTCGTACAGGGAGTGCTGCACGGAATCTAAAGACATACTTTGGTACAGGGAGTGCTACACGACGCGGCCGATGATACAACGCGATTATTCAGGCATCAATCCTATACCTAAGTCTTTAATATTCAATTACCTATATGCTCTTTGCCATAGTGTGGCACCGTAAATATTGTTCTCAACCCTGCTTCCGATGTGCTAAATTCATTCATGGAGTACACACTAAATAAAATGCACGCCAGAGGGTCGAAAGCAGGGCAACTGTATTGGCTTGAGAACTAAAAGATGAACAACAAACTCGGCGCTACCCGCGAAACTACGTTGGCGCGGGACACCGATCCGTCAGTCGGCATTGATGGCGCAGCAGCTCCGCACACAACAGTCGGCCGCGAGACGCAGATGCCTTCGCTAGATATGCATGCGTTGCAGCGGATGTCCCAAACCATGGCCGCTGAGGTCACGCCAAACACTCGCGTGCGAACCCTACTGCATGGAGCCATGGAAAGTACCGAAGCAACCTGGGGCCTTTTGGCAGTGTGTCACAACGGACACTGGGAGGCCGCGGCTAGCGCGCGACCATCGGGTTCGCCTCAAACTTGCGGTAAGCCGTGGGACAATGACGATCCGCCGGCACCGGATATGCTTCCCACATCAATCCTTTGCCATGCCGCGAACCAGCTCGACGGTTTTGTGCTGCACGATGCCTGGAGTGCGCCTCAATGGCAAATCGACGCTTATGTGCGCTGTTGCCAGCCACGCTCAGTGCTTTGCGTGCCCATGCGCTGTAATGGCAAGTTGGTCGGCGCAATGTATTTGGAGCACCAGAGCATTGCCGGCCTGTTTACGCCGTCAAGGACGGCCGTGGTCGAGATTATTGCGCTGCAGGCTGGGCTCGCCCTAGAACACGCTCGTTTGCACGACGCGCTATCGGCGCAGTTAGAACAGCTAAGTTGCACTGAGGAAAAGATGCGACAGACGCTCTCGGAACTCGAACGTGCCACGCGACTTAAAGGCCTTGGCGAGTTGGTGGCTTCTATCGTCCACGAGGTGGCACAGCCAGTCACGGCACTCGACTCATCTGCTCGGGCCGGCTTGCGCTGGTTGGACAGCAACACACCAAATGTAGACGCAGCACGCGAGATGTTTGCACACATTTCCGCATGCGCCAGTCGCGCAAGGACAATCATCAGCGGGCTGCGTGCAAACGCGCGACAGGCAGAGCCAGTTTTCACTACTTTTGATCTCGACGAAGTCTTGACTGAAGTCGCGACCATCTTGACCAGCACGCTCGATGCGATGAAAGTCAGTTTTCAGCTGATTCAACTTTCCGGACCGACACCAGTGCATGGTGAACGCATGCAGTTGCAGCAAGCGCTGATCAACCTAATTATCAACGGCGCTGAATCGATGGCGGATCAACCGGAAGACACGAGGCTGGTCGTACTTAGCGGAGAAGCGATCGATGATTTGTTGCATATACACATCGACGACAATGGCGAGGGTTTCGACCCCGCGCTAGAACACTGCCTATTTGAACCGCTATTCACTACCAAGCAAAACGGGATGGGGATGGGCCTCGCGATATGCAAATCTATCGTTGAGACGCACCAAGGCCGACTCGAACTGATTCACCGTTCCGAAGGGGGCACCCGGGCGACACTTACGCTACCCGCGTTAGCTACCTCGACCTGCGCGGTAAGGCTTCTACAATAGCCTCTCGCCCCTATCGTTGCTGCAGGAGCGAGTGTTCCTTTTGGCATTGACGATGGACCATGACACGACAGCCCTGGATGCAGACTCGGCATCCATATCTGTCGAAAACGACCGAACTCAGCCCTCGATCGCCAACGCCTGCAGCATACGGACAATTTCCACCACGCTGCGCGCGTTCATTTTCTTCATTGCTTGGCCACGATAGATCTTCGCCGTAATTTCGGCCACGCCCATCGCGCCCGCGATCTGTTTGTTCATTAACCCACGAACAAGGAGCCGCAACACCTCACGCTCGCGCTCGGTCAGCGTCTGCCAATTTGCCCGCAAGTCGCGAAGAGCCTGTTCGGTCTCAATCCGCTTAGCATCCCGCTCGATTGCAGCAACTACAGCGTCGATCATGTCTTGGTCTCGGAACGGCTTGGCAAGAAAATCTACCGCTCCAGCCTTCATCGCCTTTACCGTCATCGCTATGTCAGCGTGTCCACTGATAAAGACGATAGGAATGTGTGGCGCTCCCTTCTCTACCAGCGACCGTTGAAATGCCAGTCCACTTATGCCACGAAGCCTGACATCCAACACCAGACAAGATGGGCCATCAACCTGTGGTGCGCGCAAATACTGCTCGACAGAAGGGAAAGGCCTGACCGCCAACTCAATCGATTCGAATAAGCAGCCAAGAGAGCTGCGCACCAAATCGTCGTCATCGACAATGTGGACAGTGCCTTGCACTAAGGCATGCGAAGCTGGTAATGGAGCTAGACTAATAACAGACATGGTATTGAACGGGAAGTACACGCAGCCAGGTCAGACGCTGATGCAACAGTATAGTAATACCTGCGACTGTGAGGGTAGGCGGAACGCCGAAAGACGCTGGACTACGCAGCAGCGCCCGACTTCGGGAGATCGGCGCGGACGGTACGCAACACGCTGTCGATGACAAACGATTTCCAATGCTCAACTGCATCCGGAGAGTCGAGGTCCTCGCCCAGGAAGACCGACAACGCGTACCGGTTCGAAGAATAAAAATACGCCGGCGATGCGATCAACAAGAAAACGTCGCGCGCAGTCAGGGTCGGACAAAATAGCCCCCGTTCAATCCCGCTGGTCACGATTCCTTCGACGATGCGCACCGCGCGATAAGAAAACTCGCCGCGAGGTACAGAACCGGAGACATGCTTCCCCTTGTGGAGATTCTCCGTATTGAGCAGATTGACGAAGTCGGGATTGCGCCGGTAGTAGTCCAGTTTGAACGGGATGAGTACCTTTAGAGCCTCCACTCGATCCGAAGGATCCGGTGAGACCTTTGCCTCTGCCCTGTCCATACGCCGGCAAATGGATCCGAGCACGGCTACAAACAGGCCCTCCTTGCTCCCGGACCAAAGACCCGCCTTATCACCGGTCAACTGATGCAGCCGCCAGCTTGGGACCCCCATGTCTTCAGGCCGGATTGCATTGTTCAGCACGCCTAACTGTTTTCGCAGTCGATCTCGACCAGATAGAGAAACCACGGGGCTTCGCCATCCGCGGCAATGCCACAGCTGCTTTCGGGTTCTACGGGTAGTAGTGGAGCGAGATCGGTGTCGACGGTCATTTTGACGCCGATGATACGCACTGTTTTCCGAGCGCGCAAAAGCAAAACCCCCAAGCTTTCGGGCTTGGGGGTTCTGGGTATAAGAGCCTGGCGATGACCTACTTTCACACGGGTAGTCCGCACTATCATCGGCGCAAAGTCGTTTCACGGTCCTGTTCG
>NZ_BPUO01000028.1 GCF_022179805.1 Cupriavidus pauculus
CCGTGCTGAAAGGCTCGGACAAGGGCATGAGCGAGGCCGAGATCTACGAGATGTTCCCGAACCTGCGCGAGCGCAAGCAGAGCCAGGGCACGCGGTTGTCCGGTGGCGAACAGCAGATGCTGGCCGTTGGCCGCATCCTGCGCACGGGCGCGAACCTGCTGCTGCTCGACGAGATCTCGGAGGGGCTCGCACCGGTGATCGTGCAGGCGCTGGCGCGCATGATCCTGATGCTCAAGAAGAAGGGCTACACGGTGGTGATGGTGGAGCAGAACTTCCGCTTTGCCGCGCCGCTGGCCGACCGTTTCTACGTGATGGAACACGGCGCCATCGTCGAGCGCTTTGCCGCCGACGAGCTGCAGGCCAAGATGCCGGTGCTCAACGAACTGCTGGGCGTATAACAAAGGGACACCACGTTTCATGACTTTCGATATTGGAATCCCCCTGCCGGCGCTGCTGTCGCAGTTGCTGCTGGGGCTTGTCAACGGTGCGTTTTACGCGATGCTGAGCCTGGGGCTGGCCGTGATCTTCGGCCTGCTCAACGTCATCAACTTCGCCCATGGCGCGCTGTTCATGGCGGGTGCGGTACTGGCCTGGGCCGGCATGGAGTATGCCGGGCTCAACTACTGGGTCATGCTGGTGCTGTCGCCGCTGGTGGTTGGTGCCATCGGCGTGCTGATCGAGAAATCGATGCTGCGCTGGATCTACAAGCTCGACCACATCTACGGCTTGCTGCTGACGCTGGGCATCACGCTGGTGATCGAAGGCGGGCTGCGATCGGTCTACGGCGTCTCCGGCCTGCCCTACTCGCCGCCCGATGCGTTGCAGGGCGCCACGGATCTCGGCTTCATGGTCCTGCCGAACTACCGTGCATGGGTGGTCGTGGCATCGATCGTGGTGTGCCTGGGCACATGGTTCACGATCGAGAAGACCAAGCTTGGCGCCTACCTGCGCGCCGGCACCGAGAACCCCAAGATCGTCGAGGCATTCGGCGTCAACGTGCCGCTGATGGTCACGCTGACCTACGGTTTCGGCGTGGCGCTGGCCGCGTTTGCCGGGGTGCTGGCCGCACCGGTGATCCAGGTATCGCCGCTGATGGGCCAGAACCTGATCATCGTCGTGTTTGCCGTGGTGGTCATCGGCGGCATGGGGTCGATCATGGGATCGATCGTCACCGGCCTGGCGCTCGGCGTCATTGAAGGGCTGACCAAGGTCTTCTATCCGGAGGCGTCCTCCACGGTGGTGTTCTTCATCATGGTGATCGTGCTGATGCTGCGCCCCGCCGGTCTGTTCGGGAAGGAAAAATAATGTTGCAAGATTCCACTCGCCGCGCCCAGTTCGCGGTCTACGGTGCGTTGCTGCTGGCCGTGCTGTTCGCGCCCATGTTCGGCGCCTATCCGGTGTTCGTGCTCAAGGTGCTCTGCTTCGCGCTGTTTGCCTGCGCGTTCAACCTGCTGATTGGCTACACGGGGCTGCTGTCGTTCGGCCATGCCGCATTCTTCGGCGGCGCCGGCTACGTCGCCGGTCACGCAATGAAGGAATGGAGCCTGACGCCCGAACTCGGCCTGCTGCTTGGCACCGTGTTCGCGGCGCTGACCGGCCTGGCCATGGGTGCGCTGGCGATTCGCCGCCAGGGCATCTACTTCTCGATGATCACGCTCGCGCTGGCGCAAATGCTCTACTTCTTCTGCCTGCAGGCGCCGTTCACCGGCGGCGAGGATGGCATCCAGGGCATTCCGCGCGGCAAGCTGCTTGGGCTGCTGCCGCTGGACAGCGACCTGACGCTCTACTACGTGGTGCTGGCCATCGTGGTGGCCGCGTTCGCGCTGGTCGTGCGCACGATCCACTCGCCGTTCGGGCAGATCCTGAAGGCGATCAAGGAGAACGAGCCGCGCGCCGTGTCGCTGGGCTATGACGTCGACCGCTTCAAGCTGGTGGCCTTCGTGCTGTCGGCCGCGCTGTCCGGCCTGGCCGGATCGCTGAAGGCGCTCGTGCTGGGCTTCGAGACGCTGACCGACGTGCACTGGTCGATGTCCGGCGCGGTGATCCTGATGACGCTGGTGGGTGGCCTCGGCACGCTGACCGGCCCCATCGCCGGCGCGTTCGTGGTGATCGCGCTGGAGAACAAGCTCGGCGATGTCGGCACCTTCCTGGCCAACCTCACGGGTATCGACTGGTTCAACACCCTGGGCGAATCGGTGACGATGGTCACCGGCGTGATCTTCGTGATCTGCGTGCTGACCTTCCGGCGCGGCATCGTCGGCGAGATCCTCGGCGTGGCCGACCAGTGGCGCGCACGGCGCAAGCCGGCCGCGCCGCTGGGTTCACATCTCGTCGATCGCGGTTGACGCCGTGACCACGCCGGCGTCCTTCTCCAGCGAGAAGCGGTCGCGCGTGGTCACGTAGAAGCTGGCGCCAAAGCGGCCCACGGGGAAATACTCCTGCAGCCGCACGCGCCAGCGCTCCGTATCGATCAGGCCATCGCGCGCATGCAGCCGCAGCACGCGGCCGATGAAGATGTGCCGGCTTTCGGTGCGCAGCGTTTCCCATAGCCGGCACTCGAACGCCACCGGCGCCTCGGCAATGCGCGGCGGCGCCACGTCGGTACACGGCGCCGCCGTCAGCCCCACGTGGGCCAGTTCGCTCAGGTGCGGCGGCAGCCGCTCTCCACAGCGGTGCATCTTTTCGGCCATCGGCTCGTCGCTGAGGTGAATGACGAATTCCTTCGACCGCTCGATATTGGCCGCCGTGTCCTTCAGTGCCCCGTCGGCCAGGCGGTTCACGCTGATCATCACGATCGGCGGCTCCTCGCCCAGCATGTTGAACATCGAGAACGGCGCGGCGTTGGCGGTGCCGTCGGCGCCCAGCGTGGTCACTAGCGCAATCGGGCGCGGCACGATCAGGCTGGCCATGAGTTTGTAGCGCTGATACTCGGTGATCGCACTGAAATCGATTTCCATGGTGTTCCTTGGTAGTCCGGGCTAGCGCTGCGGCAGGCCCAGCATCTGCGCCAGGCTCTTCTCGCCCTGCATGCGCGATGTTTCGATACGTTGCTCCAGTTCCCGCAGGTGGGCTTCCATCAGCGACACAGCGCCGGCCGCGTCGCGCGCCTCGATGCAGGCCACGATAGCGGC
The DNA here is from genome assembly GCF_022179805.1 of Cupriavidus pauculus. Classification (GTDB taxonomy): domain Bacteria; phylum Pseudomonadota; class Gammaproteobacteria; order Burkholderiales; family Burkholderiaceae; genus Cupriavidus; species Cupriavidus pauculus_E. Next base: position 3,132 of record NZ_BPUO01000028.1, read on the forward strand.
GTGCTCGTCGTGCTCGCACGGCGCATGGCCCGGCGGCTCGTAGAGTCCCACGATCAGCGAACAGCGCGATACCAGTTCGGTCAGGTAGCGCTGCAGCACCGGATTGCGCGCCAGCGTGGCAATGCGCAGGTGAAAGCCACTGGCCAGCCGTGCCCACGATGGCTGGTCGAACCGGTGCATCGCATCGTGCTCCTCGGCCAGTTGGCGCCGCAGTTCACGCAGGTCGGCCTCGGTCACGCGCTCCACGGCCAGTTCCACCAGCACACGCTCCATGGCGCGGCGCGCCTCGAAGATCTGGCTGGTTTCCTCGGGCGTGGGCTCGGCGATCACCGCGCCCTTGTTGGGACGCAACGCGACGATGCCGTCGTGCGCCAGCTTCTCCAGCACGCGCCGCACCACCGCGCGGCCCACACCGAACAGGTTGCACAGCTCGGGCTCGGGCAGCTTGGTGCCCGGCGTCAGGCGATGGTTGAGCACGCCGTCGAAGATGGCCTGGTAGATGCGCGTATCGGCATCGGCCGCGTCGGCGGTATCGGCGGGCGTCTCGATGGGGGCTTCGTCCTTGGGGGCGGACTTTTTTGCGGCTTTGGCGGACATGACGTCGATCAGGGAAACAGTGGCCATGATGTTAGCGCGATGCCGCGACGGCGTTTTCCGCCGGAATGCGGGCGTCCATGGCGTCGCAGATCGCCCCTGGGGTGGTCAGCCAGACTTCGCCGTGCGACCGCCGCGCGGCAATATGCGCCAGCGCCCGGCGCAGGTGCCTTAGCCGGTACGGCTGGCCCACCAGGTACGGATGCAGCGCAATGCCCATCACCAGCGGCTGCGGGTGCTGGGCGTGGTTGGCCTGCAGCAGCATCTCGTCGAACTGGTCGATGATCATGTCGGCAAACGCCACGCCGTCGAGCTGGCGCGCGATGATCATCGGGATGTCATTCAGCTCCTGCGGATACGGGATCGACCACAGCGACCCGCCGTTGCGCGTCTGCATGCGGATGGGCCGGTCGTCGTGCGCCCAGTTCAGCGTATAGCGGTAGCCGGCCTCGGCCAGCAGGTCGGGCGTGACCAGCGTCTCCGATATCCACGGCGACAGCCACCCGCCCGGCGCACGGCCGCAATGCTGCGCGATGCGGTCGCGGCAGTGTTCGATCAGCGCGCGCTCTCCCGCTTCGTCGAACTCGCTCTGGCGATGCGCGTTGGTATGGCCATGGCCGATCAGCTCGTCTCCCCGCGCCACGCAGGCGTCCAGCATCTCCGGACAGTGATCGTAGAGCGCCGTATTCAGCAGCACGCCGGCCGGCATGTCTAGCTGGTCGAACAGTTCCAGGCAGCGCCACACGCCCACGCGGTTGCCGTACTCGCGCCAACTGTAGTTCAGCACGTCGGGCTGGGGCGATACCGGTCCGAGGTTGGCGCCCAGGCCCTCGGCAAACGCGAAGTGCTCGATGTTGAAGCCCAGGTAGACCGCCAGCCGCGCGCCATTGGGCCAGCGGAAGTCGTCGGCGTCGGTGATCGGCCGGTACGGAAAGCGCCCGTGGTGGCGCAACGGGCCGAAGGTCGGTGCCGCCGCGGCCTGCGCGGCCGCCAGTGGACTCGGGTTGAACGTCATGAACGATTGCCTTTCTTCTGGTTGGTGCATACCGCCCCGAATCCGGCACAGCCTTCGTGCGCCATGCCCCGTTTCGGATCGTATGCAGATGCATGAACAAATCGTTCGCAATATCTGGACCAGATCGTCAACGCATTGAAATGCCGCGTGCAGCGGAACCTGGCGTGGATTTGTCAACGCGTGGCACGTCTCTTGCGAGACCGCTGCTCGACACCAACCCATCCGGAGCTTCCGCCATGTTTCGTCCCCAACGCCGTGCCCTGATCGCCGCCGCAGCGGCCGCCTGCGTGATGACCGCCCTGCCCGCGCATGCCGCCGACACCATCAAGATCGGCCTGATCACGGCGCTGTCTGGCCAGTCGGCGCGCGCCGGCGAATCGCTGACACGCGGCATGACCATCGCCATCGACGAGATCAACGCCCGTGGCGGCCTGCTGGGCGGGCGCAAGCTCGAACTGGTGCGCCGCGATGACGAAGGCAACCCGGCCAAGGGCGTGCTGGCCGCGCGCGAACTGATCTACAAGGAAAAGGTTGCCGTGCTGTTTGGCGGCCTGGACACGCCTGTCTCGATGGCCATCGTGCCCATCGCCAACCAGGAGAAGGTGCCGTTCATGGGCCCCTGGGCGGCCGGCACGCCGATCACGCACAACGGCGCGAATCCGAACTTCGCGTTCCGCGTGTCGGCCGTGGACGAAGTGGTGGACAAGGCGATGCTGCAGTACGCGCAGAAGGCCTTCAACGCCAGCAAGCCGGGCCTGATCCTGGTGAACAACCCCTGGGGTGAATCGAACGAGAAAGGCATCGTCGCCGCGATGGCCGCCAAGGGCGGCAAGCCCGTGGGCATCGAGAAATTCGAAGGCAACGACGTGGACGTGGTACCCCAGCTTGGCCGCCTGAAGGCCGCCGGCGCCGACGTGCTGCTGATGGTGGGCAACGTCGGCCCGTCGGCACAGGTGGTGAAGTCGCTCGACCGCATGGGCTGGAAGGTGCCCGTGGTATCGCACTGGGGCCCTGCTGGCGGCCGCTTCACGGAACTGGCGGGACCGAACGCCAAGAACGTCCACTTTGTGCAGACGTACAGCTTCTTCGGCTCGACGACGCCGGTCAGCACGCGCGTGGTCAATGACCTCAAGGCCAAGTACAGCGACGTGAAGGGCCCGGACGACATCACGCCCGCCGTGGGCGTGGCCAACGCCTACGACGCCACGCAACTGGCTGCGCTGGCCATCGCCAACGCCGGCAGCACCAAGGGCGACGCGGTGCGCGAAGGCTTCTACAAGATCGACCGCTACGAAGGCCTGATCAAGACCTACGTGAAGCCGTTTTCGCCGCAGCAGCATGATGCGCTGACCGAGAACGACTACGTCTGGGCGCAGTTCATCGACAACCGGATCGTGCCGGTGAAGAAGTAAGGCGTCGGTGTTCTAGCTCCCCTGTTGGTTTGCTCCCCTCTCCCGCACGGCGGGAGAGGGGTTGGGGGTGAGGGCGGGACGATCAAGATGCGCAAGTCGCAGTTTGAACCGCTGGCCCTCACCCCCGCCCCTCTCCCAGGGGGAGAGGGGAGAAAACCGAGAGCAGGATCAAAGCGGCAACAAAGCAACACCGCAACACAAAACAAAGGAAGTCACCATGTTATGGATATCCGCCCTCATCAGCGGGCTTGGCCTGGGCAGCATGTACGGGCTGATGGCGCTGGGGTTTCACATCACCTACGCGGTGTCGGCCACGGTCAATTTCGCGCAGGGAAGCTCGATGATGCTGGGTGCCGTGCTCACGTACACGTTTGCGCAGACGCTGGGCTGGCCGATGCCGCTGGCCGTGCTGCTGGCGCTGGCGCTGTGCGCCCTGTACGGGCTGGCCGTGGAATTTCTGGCCGTGCGGCCGTTTGCCAGCCGTGGCTCGAATGCGTGGCTGATGGCTACCGTGGCGCTGGGGATCGTGCTCGATAACGTGGTGATGCTGTGGTTCGGCACCGAACCGCGCAGCCTGCCCTCGCCGCTGGCCGCGCAGTCGGTGCAGTTTGGCGGCGTGGGCGTGTATCCGCTGCAACTGGTGATTCCAGTGGTGGGCCTAGTGCTGGCCGCCGTCCTCCACTTCGTGCTGCGCAAGTCGCGCTGGGGCGTGGCCATGCTGGCCGTGGTGCAGAACCGCGACGCGGCGCGCCTGATGGGCATTCCTATCCGCCGCACCGTGGCCGGCGCCTTTGCGCTGTCGACGCTGCTGGCCGGTATTGCCGGCGTGCTGATCGCGCCGCTGTTCAACGTGCAGGCCGACATGGGCACCGTGTTCGGCCTCAAGGCATTTGCCGTGGCCATCCTGGGTGGGCTGTCCAGCGCCTGGGGCGTGATGGTGGCCGGACTGATATTCGGCGTGGCCGAGGCGCTGGTCACCGCATCGCTGGGCTCCAGCTACACGCAGATCATTACGTTCGCGCTGGTCATCGCGCTGCTGGCCCTGCGCCCCGATGGCCTGTTCGGACGCGCGGAGGTACGCAAGGTATGAGCAAGACGATGACTTCCACGGTATCCCCCGCCGTGCCGGCCAGCCCGGCACGCCCCGCCGCGCCCTGGCTCGGCCTGGGCACCCCGCTGCAGATACTCGCCATGTGCGCGGCCCTGGCGGCTGCGGCGGGCCTGGTGCTGACACTGAACGGCTATTTCGTTTTCGTGATCGCTGGCGTGGCCATGCTGGCCATCTGCGGCGTGGGCCTGAACCTGCTGCTCGGGCTGACCGGGCAGGTTTCGTTCGGCCACGTGGGCTTCTATGCGATTGGCGCCTATACGGTGGCCATCCTGACCGGCCAGGCCGGCTGGAGCTTCTGGGCGGCCTGGCCGGTCGGGGCGCTGGTGTCCGCCGTGCTCGGTGCGCTGCTGGCGCTGCCTGCGCTGCGCGTGAAGGGGCCGGGACTGGCGATGGTCACCATCGCGTTCGGCTTTATCGTCGAGCATGGTGCCGTGGAATGGCGCGCGCTGACCGGCGGCCAGAACGGCCTGATGGGCATCGCGCAGCCATCGCTGCCCGGCGTGGAAGGCGGCGAGCGTGCGCTGGCGCTAATCGCCATCGCCGTGCTCGGGATCGCGCTGGCCGCCTATGCGCGCATCGCGCGTGGCGGATGGGGTGCGGCGATGCGTGCGGTACGCGACAGCGAAACCGCCGCCGCCTCGATCGGTGTCAATCCGCTGGTGGTCAAGACCGTCGGCTTCGCGTTCTCGGCGGCGCTGGCCGGCTTGGCTGGCGGGCTGTTCGCGCCGCTGCAGGGCATGGTCACGCCGGGCATGTTCTCGTTCCTGCAGTCCATTCTGTTCGTGCTGGTCGTGATGATCGGCGGTGCGGGCACGGTGGCGGGTCCGGTGGCCGGGGCCGTTATCGTCGGCCTGCTGCCCGAAGTGCTGTCGAGCCTGGAAAACCTGCGCCTGCTGTGCTTTGGCGTGCTGCTGCTGGTGGTGCTGTGGGTGGCCCCGAGCGGCATTGTCGGCGTAGTGACCGCCGCGTTCCGCCGGCTGCATCCCGCCACGCCGCCGCAACACGACGCCGCATCCGGTGCCATGCTGCCGCAGCGTGCGCCAGACCAACGCCGGGGACTGTCCGCGCTGGGCCTGTCGATGGTGTTCGGTGGCGTGCGCGCGGTGGACGACCTGTCGTTCCAGTTGCCGCCCGGCCAGGTCACCAGCCTGATCGGCCCCAACGGCGCAGGCAAATCGACCGTGCTGAACATGCTGTCTGGCTATTACCGTCCCCGTTCGGGCGGACGCAAGCTGGGCGCGGAAGCGCTGCCCGCGCGTGGTGCCTGCCACAGCGCGCGCCACGGCATCTCGCGCACCTACCAGACCACGCAGTTGTTCACGGGCATGAGCGCGGCCGACAACGTGGCTATCGCACTCACGCGCGGCAAGCTCGGCACGCTGCTGGGCATTGCCGGCTTCACGGCGCCGGCCATCCGTGACGAAGCCCGCGCGCTGCTGGCCGCATGCGGCTACACCGGCAACCCCGACGCCAGCGCGGCAGACCTGGCGCACGTCGATCGCCGCCTGGTGGAGATCGCCCGCGCACTGGCTACCCGCCCCGCCGTGCTGCTGCTCGACGAACCGGCCGCCGGCCTGTCCCGCGAGGACAAGGCCACACTGGGCCGCCTGCTGCGCCGTATCGCCGATAGCGGCGTGGCGGTGGGCCTGGTGGAACACGACATGTCGCTGGTGATGGATGTATCGGACAGCATCGTCGTCATCGACGCCGGCCAGCACCTGGCCGACGGCACGCCCGACAGCGTGCGCGCCAATCCGGCCGTGCGGCGCGCCTACCTGGGCGAGGCATCGAGCGCGCCGGCACGCCGCCGTCCGCAGGCGGCAGCGACCGATGCCAACCCGCCCGAGGTGCTGGGCGTGAGCGCTCTGCGTACCGGCTATGGCGCGGCGCCCGTGCTGCACGACGTCGACCTGCAGATCCGCGCGCGTGAAATGGTGGCGTTGCTGGGTGCCAACGGCGCGGGCAAGTCCACGCTGATGCGCGCGCTGGCTGGCCTGCATCGCCCGGTGCAAGGCGGCATCACCTTCGATGGCACCGACCTCGCCCGGCTGGACGCGGCGAAGATCGCCGAAATGGGCGTGGTGCTGGTGCCCGAAGGCCGGCAGGTATTCCCGGAACTATCGGTGCTGGACAACCTGCGCCTGGGTGCATTCCCGTCGGGACGCATCTCGGGTGCCGAGATGACGCAGCGGATCGAGTCCATGTTCACGCGCTGGCCGCGCCTGCGCGAACGCCAGCACCAACGTGCGGGCCTGCTGTCCGGCGGCGAGCAGCAGATGCTGGCCGTGGCGCGTGGCCTGATGTCGAATCCGTCGGTGCTGCTGCTCGACGAGCCGTCGCTGGGGCTGGCGCCCAAGGTCATCGAGGAACTGTTCGCCTCGCTGGACTCATTGCGCGAGGCATCGATCACGATCCTGCTGGTGGACCAGATGGCCGCGCTGGCGCTGTCGCTGGCCGACCGCGCCTACGTGCTGGAAGAAGGCCGCGTCGTGGCCAGCGGCGATGCCGAGTCACTGGCGAAGGACCCGGCGCTGGTGCAGGCGTACCTGGGCGGGGACCACTAATGCCGCCACGCATGAACCAGTTGGCCACCTCCCGCTCGGGCATGGTCACCAGCCCGCATGCGCTGGCCAGCGAGGCGGGGCTCGACGTCCTGCGCGCGGGCGGCAATGCCATCGAGGCCGCCATCGCCATCGGCGCCACGCTGGCCGTCACCTATCCGCACTTCACCGGCCTGGGCGGCGACGCGTTCTGGATCGTCAGCGACGAGCACGGCAATGTGCGCACCCTCTCGGGCATCGGGCAGGCGGCCGGCACGCTGCCTGACTATGGCGATGCGATTCCCACGCGCGGCGCCGCCTCGGCGCTGACCACGGCCGCCACGGTCGATGCATGGGACCGCGCGTTTGCCATTAGCCGCGACCAATGGGGCGGCCTCCAGTCCTGGAGCGGGTTGTTCCAGCGCGCGATAGCCCTGGCGCACGAAGGCTTTGAAGTGACGCCGTCGCAGCGCTTCTGGCAGACATTCCGCCAGGCCGAGCTGGCCGACTGGCCCGGCTTTGCCGCCACCTTCATGCCCGACGGCCGATTACCGCCCCAGGGCGACCGCCTGCGGCAACCGGCGCTGGCACGCAGCCTTGATCGCATCGCGAACTTTGGTTCGCGTGAGTTCTATGAAGGCGAGCTGGCCGAGCGCATCGTGGCCGGCCTGCGCGCGGCCGGATCGCCACTGACGCTGCATGATCTGGCCAGAACTGCGGCGCGCGACGAGGCGCCACTGCGCGTGCCCTATCGCGGCGGCGAACTGCTGAGCCTGGCGCCGCCCACGCAGGGCGTTACCACGTTGCAGATCATGGGCATCCTGGACCGGTTCGACGTGGCCAACATCCCCGAGGGCAGCCCGGATTACTACCACCTGCTGGTCGAGGCCGTGAAACAGGCGTTCATCGAGCGCAATCGCCACGTGGCCGACCCCGATTTCGCCGATGTGCCGGTCGATGCCATGCTGTCTCCCGCCCGGCTGTCGGCGCTGGCGGCGCGCATCGACACCCGGCACGCGCTGCCGTGGCCACATGTCTACCAGCACGGCGACACGGTCTACCTGAGCGCCGTGGATGCCGCCGGCCGTTGTGTGAGCGTGCTGCAGACCGTGTATTTCGACTGGGGCAGCGGCGTGGTGGCCGCCGATACGGGCATCCTGTGGCACAACCGGGGCGCGGCGTTTTCCACCGATCCGAAGCATCACAACGCGATCCGACCCGGAAAACGTCCGTTCCACACGTTGAATCCCGGCATGTATCTGCGAGAAGGCAAAGCCCGGCTGACCTATGGCACGCAAGGCGCCGATGGCCAGCCGCAAACGCTGGCAGCGGTGCTGACACGACTGATCGACTACGGCATGAACCCGCTGCAGGCCCTGTCGCGGCCCCGCTTCCTGCTGGGCCGCACGTTCTCCGATGCGCGCGACAGCCTCAAGCTCGAAGCCGATGCGGGCGACGATGTGATCGCGGCGCTGTCGACCCGCGGGCACGAAGTGAGCGTGATCGACGCGCAGAGCCCGCTGGCGGGCCACCCGGGCGCCATCGCGTTGTACGACGACGGTAGCTGCGCAGGCGCGCACGATCCGCGCAGCGATGGCATCGCCATGGGGCTGCAAGGGGCATAGCGGCTACGGACGCGCGCATCGGGCATCATGCGGATATCGGCGAAATCCTGCATGACGCGCGTTTGAAACCCTTGCGCTCTGTAGCGGTTTTGTATCGGGCAGGAACCCATGCAGGGGATGCCCGTCCAACGCAGTGACTGTCGACTGGCCATCACGATGCGATGCAGCGTGCAAGGGCCGGGACGATGGTCCACAATCCCGTCGGAGGGGCGCACCGCTGCATCGGTCCAGCGCCCCCCTTGTCCCCAGCAACCGCTCCCCTCTCGCCAAGGAGAACACCGTGCTGAGCCCGCATGAACTTGCCACGCTGATGTTGATCGGCAATGGCCCCCATACCCGCAACGACACGTCGACCATCCCGGCGCGTGAAATCGACCCCGTCGATCTCGATGCGCTGATCACCATGGAAATGGTGATCCTGCAATCCGAACAGGGCAAACGTCCCTGCCCGCAAATCACCGCGCACGGCCGCTCGATGCTGGCCGCCGTGGGCCGCCTGGGTTAGCTGCGTTCTGTAACCGATGTCAAGCCGGTGTCGAACCGGTGACTATCGGATGACGGCCGCCGTCTTTGCGGCTGTCTTTGCCACCGGTGCTTGATAGCCGTCGGTCAGCGTCTTCAGGAAGGCAATCACATCGCGCATGTCGGCTTCGGTCATGGTCGGCTTGTCGCCCGGCTTGCCACCGAACGGCGCTTCCATATTGACGTTCGCGTGGTACTGCGTCGGCAGGTCGTCGAACTTGATCACCTTGCCGTCCTTGCCGCGCGGATACCATTTCTCCGGCTTCACGTCGCGCTCGGCATAGAAGTGCATCACCTCGTCCAGCGAATGGAACACGCCGTTGTGGAAGAACGCATGGCGCAGCGCCACGTTGCGCAGTGACGGCGTGCGGAACAGCCCGCAATAGTCGGCGCGGTCCTTGAGGTCGGTTCGATCCGGACCACACAGCCCCAGGTCGTGGAATGCCGGATCGGCATTGCCGGCCAGCTTGCGATTGCGCGGCGCGCCCACCGCGATAAAGCCGAAATCCGAAAACGCCGGGAATGCGCCCTCGCGGATATCGGCCGCATGACACGCCGCACAGTTGCCCTTGCCGGGATCGTTGAACACGCGCAGGCCGCGCAGTTCCTGCTGCGTCAACTTTGCCTGGCCGCGCAGCACTGCGTCGTACTTGCTGGAATAGGGATAGAACTCCGACGGCGTCTGCTGGAACACCTCCAGCGCCATCAGCACCGCGTTGAAGGCGGTGTCCTCGTCGTCCAGTACATCCTGCCCAAGCACCTCGCGGAAGGTCTCCGCATGCGGCCCGTTGCGGATCTTCTCGACCACCACACGCGGCTCGCCGTTGGCCATCTCATGCGCCGACAGCAGCGGGATGCGCGCCTGGTCGTGCGCCGAGCCCGCGCGACCGTCCCAGTTGTGGCCGCCGGCCGGCCCCTGGTCCTCGGCGTCGTTGCCGTCGTTTTCGCGATAGTGATCGGTATAGGCCGGCACATTCTGCACGTAGCGCAGCGACGGCGCCGCGCGCACGCCCGTGCGCGTCATGTCGGCACCGCCCAGTTGCACGGACAGGTTATTCGGCGGACCGTAGGCGTGCTCGGGGCTGTGGCAGGTGGCGCACGACTGCTTGCCCGAGGCCGACAGGGACGGATCGAAGAACAGCGCCTTGCCCAGCGCGCCGAGTTGCGCGATGTCCGGATGGCGCTCGGCCATCATCGCGTAGAACGGCTTGGCCCCAGCCGCCTTGGGCGCGCTGGCCACCACGGCTGGTGCCGTCACCACTGCAGCCGGCGCCGCCTCCTGCTTGCCGCAGCCCGCCATCAGACCGGCCAGCAGCGCAATCAACAGGCTGCCCGCTACGCGCATCCAGGTGAACAGCGACGGGAACGCGGCGTTCCACAACAGCGGCGGCAGGCTCATGACGAATTGACGACGGGACGGTGACGAAGGAATGGCGCTGGAGCCTATGCCGCGTTTGTGACATCCACATGACGTTTCACGCGATCGACACGCCATCGACACCTTCGCCGGCTCTGTATCCGTCTGCCATGCGGGCCATCATCAATCTGACATATGTCCGGATCACACTCGCGGCGCACCCAGCAGTACCCATAAGTTGTACCGACGGCAACGCCGTCATCCCACATATAAAAAAGAGGAAAGCCATGAGCCGTAAACCCCGTCTGTGGCCGCTGGCCGCATTGGCCGCCGCATGCCTGTCCGCCTGTGGCGGCAGCGATTCCGGCAGCACCGCCACGCCTGCCGCCACCACGTCAGGCGTCGTCACGGGCAGCTACTTCGAGCATGCCAAGGTCTGTATCGACGCCAACGCCAACGCCAAGTGCGACAGCGGCGAGGCTTCGACCTTCACGGACGCCAAGGGCGCCTTCACGGTAACCGGCCAAGGCCCGGTCGTTGCCGAGATCGGCACGGACGCCTTCCGCAATGACGATGCCGGTGGCCATGCTGCCGTGACGCGCAAGCTGATGTTCCGCGCACCGGCCGCCGCCAATGGCGTGGTCAGCGCCATTTCCACCGAACTGGCCGCACTGATGGACAGCAACGGCGGCAACCTGGACGCCGCGCGCGCGCAACTGGCCGACCGCCTGGGCGTGGCCGCTGACAAGCTGCTGGAAGACCACAACAAGGAATCGGACAGCAAGATCAAGGCCGCGCTGCAGGGCGAGATCGAGCAGGCCATCGAACTGATCGCCAATGCCGTGGCAGCGGGCGGCGACGTCGCCGGCGCCATCAAGGCCGGCGTGGCACAGCGCGTGGCGCTGAACAACATCCGCAACGTGGTGGTGATCTACGCCGAAAACCGCGGCTTCGACAACCTCTACGGTCTGTTCCCGGGCGCCAACGGCATTCCGGGCGTGAACTCCAGCGCAGTGGGTACCGTCGAGCCGCAGAAGGACTTCGACACCACGGCGCTGGCCTCGCTGCCGCCCACCTGGGGCGGATTCACCGCGGCAGGCCAGGCCGTGACGCTGCCTGAAGCCAATACCGTGGGCTGGGCCAACAAGCCGTTCCGCATCGACGATCCGGCCGGCGTCAACGGCACGGGCGTGGTGGTGGACCAGAGCGTGGTCACGCGCGACCTCGTGCACAAGTTCTACCAGAACCAGATGCAGATCAACGGCGGCAAGAACGACCGCTTCGCCGCGTTCTCCGACGCCGGCGGCATCACCATGGGCTACTACGACGGCAGCAAGATGGCCATGTGGCAGATGGCCAAGGACTTCGTGCTGGCCGACAACTTCTTCATGGGCGCCTTCGGCGGCTCGTTCCTGAACCACCAGTACCTGGTCTGCGCCTGCGTGCCGAAGTACCCGAACGCAGACACCTCGGTGGCGTCGGGTTCGATCGCGGCCGTGGCCGCCGACGGCAAGAGCCTGGCACTGAAGGACACCAGCCCGACCAGCATCCTGACCGGCCGTGCCGTGTACGTGAACGACGGCGCGATCACGCCGAAGGACGCCACCGGCACGTTCTACGCCGTGAACACGATGCAGCCGGCCTACCAGCCAAGCGGCAACGCACCGGCGTCGGCCGACGCCACCAAGCTGCTGGCCGACCCGAACCTGGCCAGCACGCTGCCCGCGCAAACCCAGGACACCATCGCCACGTACCTGGACAAGCGCGGCGTGGACTGGGCCTGGTACGCGGGCGCATGGAAGACCGTCTCGGCCGACCGCACGAAGATCTACAACAACACCACGCCGAACTTCCAGGCCCACCACCAGCCGTTCAACTTCTACGCGGCGTTCAGCCCGGTGGATCACGCCGACTACCGTACGGCCCACCTGAAGGACTTCGACAGCCAGTTCTTCACCGATGCCGCCGCCGGCAAGCTGCCTGCCGTGACGTTCTACAAGCCGCAGGGCAACCTGAACCAGCACGCGGGCTACGCCAACGTGGCGGACGGCGATGCCCACATCGTCGACGTGATCAAGCACCTGCAGGCCAGCCCGCAATACAAGAACATGCTGATCGTGGTGACGTACGACGAAAACGGTGGCTTCTACGACCACGCGCCGGTGCCCACCGCCGACCGCTGGGGTCCGGGTACGCGTATTCCGGCCATCATCGTCTCGCCGTACGCCAGGAAGGGCTTCGTGGACCATACGCAGTACGACACCGCATCGATCCTGCGCTTCATCACGCGCCGCTTTGCGCTGCCGACGCTGCCGGGCCTGAAGCTGCGTGACGATTCGCTGGTTGCCAACGGCAAGCCGGCCATGGGTGACCTGACCAACGCGCTGACGTTCCCGGCGCAGTAAGCCAGCATCCCGCCACCAGAAAGGGGCGCCCTCTCGCGGGGGCGCCCCTTTTTCGTTCCCGGCCAGGCGTCGGCGGATCGCCGACAGGCAACCGGTGCCGGAATGACTATAGTCTCTGCAGTCATGCCAACCTGCCGAGGAGCCCGCCATCGCCGCCTGGCAATCGGATATCCCCGCCCGGCTCGACCGCCTGCCGTGGTCTGCCTGGCACTGGCGCGTCGCCATCGCGCTGGGCGTCGCCTGGGTGCTCGACGGGCTCGAAGTGACGCTCGTGGGCTCGATCGGCGCCGTGCTGGAGCGGCCGGACACGCTGGGCCTGGACGCGACGCGGGTGGGCTGGTCGGGGTCGCTCTATATATTAGGGGCGGTCATTGGCGCGCTGCTGTTCGGACGCCTGGCCGACCGGCTCGGCCGCAAGAAGCTGTTCCTGGCCACGCTGGCCGTCTACATGGCGGCCACGCTGGCCACGGCGTTCTCCCCGAACTTCGCGTTCTTCGCGGCTTGCCGGTTCGTGACCGGACTGGGCATCGGCGGCGAATATGCCGCCATCAATTCCGCCATCGACGAACTGATCCCGGCACGCGTGCGTGGCCGCGTAAACCTGGCCATCAACGGCAGCTTCTGGCTGGGCGCGGCGCTGGGCGCCGGCCTGAGCCTGGTGCTGCTGGACCCGCGCGTGTTCGGCCCGGTCTGGGGCTGGCGCGCCTGCTTCGCGCTGGGCGCGGTGCTGGCCGTGGCCATCGTGCTGGTGCGCCGCCACGTGCCGGAAAGCCCGCGGTGGCTTACCACCCACGGCCGCCATGAGGAAGCCGCGCGCGTGATCGCCGGCATCGAGGCCGAGGTGGCGCGGCAACACGGTCCGCTGCCCGCCGTGGAAGGCGCCATGGTTGCCTACGCCGGCAAACCCATCCCGCCGCTGCGCGAGATCTTGCGGCTGCTGCTGCACCGCTACCGCATGCGCAGCATCGTCACGTTCGCGCTGATGGTGGCGCAGGCGTTCTTCTACAACGCCATCTTCTTCACCTATTCGCTGGTGCTGACCCGGTTCCAGGGCGTGTCCGAGGAACGCGTGGCGCTCTATATCTTTCCGTTCGCGCTGGGCAATGCGCTGGGGCCGCTGGTGCTGGGCCCTCTGTTCGACCGGATCGGACGGCGCAGGATGATCGCGGTGACCTATGTGCTGTCGGGCATCGGCCTGGCCGCCACCGGCTGGGCCTTCATGCAGGGCTGGCTCGACGCGCGCGCCCAGGCCATGTGCTGGTCGGCCGTGTTCTTCCTGGCATCGGCGGCGGCCAGTTCGGCCTACCTGACCGCCAGCGAGGTCTTTCCGCTGGAAATGCGCGCGTTGGCCATCTCGGTGTTCTACGCCGTGGGCACGGGCACCGGCGGCTTCATCGCCCCGGTACTGTTTGGCATGCTGATCGAAACGGGCAGCCGTGGCGCGGTGGCTGTGGGGTACGGCATCGGGGCGGCGCTGGTGATCGTGGCCGGTCTGATGGCACTGCGATACGGCGTGAATGCGGAACGGCGCGCGCTGGAAGACATCGCGCCGCCGCTTGGTGTGCAGGAAGATTGATCTAACCCCACGCACTTTGAGAATCGTCCTCTGTTTTTGGGCTTGACCTGACTCCAGAATGGATTTCGTCAGGCGCGGCTGCCACGGCTACCACGGTCGAAAGCGGCGGCGCCTGCCGACACTGTTCACTTAACCTGAGGGGTCAATACCATGCAAGCCAACGCACAAGGGATCATGTCCGGAGGTGGCGGGAATGACGACGATGCGATGCCACCGCCGGCGCCCGCCAGCGGGAAAAGATACTCGATCAAGGACCTGAAGGGCTGCCTGGCCGGACGCCGGCCGGCGCCTACCCGCGAGGAAATCGACCAGGCCGTGACCGAAGCGGACGCCAAGCGGCGGCGCAATGCCGCCGAGGTGGATTTCACGCCCGGCAAGAGCCGCTCCATCGGTGACCTGAAGGGTTGCCTCGCGGGCCGCGTGCAAGGGGTGGCGCCAACCGCGGAAGAGATCAAGGGCGCGATCGCGGAGTCGATCTGTAATCGCTACCTCAGGAGCTTCGCATGATCGGCCTGGATACCAATGTCCTCGTCCGCTACTTCGCACGGGACGATCCGGGGCTGACGCCGGTGGCCGATGCCTTGCTCGATTCGCTGTCTTCCCGCCAGCGTGGCTTCGTGCCGACGGTGGTGCTGGCGGAACTCGTCTGGACGATGGACCGGCGCTACGGCGCCGACCATCCCGAGATCATCGAGATCATTGGCCACCTGGTGCAGAGCGAAGAATTGGTGCTGGAGTCGCGGCGCGTCGTGCAATCCGCGCTGAGGCTCTACGTGGCAAGCTGCGGAGACTTTGCCGACTGCCTGATCCTCCGGACCTGCGAGGACGCCGGCTGCGACAACCTGGCGACGTTCGACCGCGCGGCCCGGCGCCTGGCCGGCTTGAACCTGCCGCATTGAAGCGGCAGGCTCAGCTCAACCCATCGAGCACCATATGTTGTCCATGAATGGCCTCGGCCGCGTCGGACGCCAGAAAGGCGACGGCGCGTGCCGCGGCGCCGGTGGAGACCCACCGGGCCGGGTCGGCCGATGGCATCGCATTCCGGTTGGCCGGCGTATCGAGGATGCTGGGGGCAATGCTGTTGACGTTGATGCCCGAGGCCCTGACCTCGTGCGACAGGCTTTCCACCAACCGTTGCAGCGCGCTCTTGGACGCCGTGTAGGCGCCCATCGCGGCGGCACCGGCGGCAGCGCCGCGTGCCGACACCGCGACCACCTTGCCACGCCGCTGGAACGTCATGGCCGGAATGAAATGGCCGGTGACGGCCACGAACGACCACGCGTTCAGATCCATCATGCGCATCCAGGATTCCCGGCTCAGCGCGTGGGTGGCCTCGCCCATTTCGAAGCCGCCGGCCACGTGGACCAGCACGTCGATCGTCCCGAACGCGTCGAGGATGGCCGCCGCCACCGGTGCCATCGCCGTATCGGACGTCACATCGGCCGCGTGCAGCAGCGTGCCGCCATGGTCCGGTTCGGGATGCGCGAACACGCTCTGCAGGTGCTGCAGGTTGTGGTCGATCAGCGCCAGCCGGGCGCCCTCCCCCGCGAAGCGGCTGGCCACGGCACGGCCCAGGGCGCCTGCCGCCCCGGTAATCACGACATGACGACGGGTGGCCTGGGCTTCCATGGTGATCTCCGGGAAAAAGGTCCTTCCACCATAGTGCCTGGGGTGGGACTTCGCCAGCGCCGGCCGCGCCAACTGTACAGCACGCGGCACTGGCATCTGTGCATGGCTGGCCGGCCGATGTTCGGGCAAGATGCCGCACCGGTCCGCAACGGGCCTACCGCACCAGGACAAGGAATTGCCTCTCACCCGGCCTCTCGCCCGCCTCCATCAAAGCGACACCCTGCTGGCCGTGCTGGCCCTGGTCGGCTCCATGGCGTCGCTCTGCATCGGCACCTCGTTCGCCAAGAGCCTGTTCGGGGCGATTGGCGCGCAAGGCACCGTGGCGCTGCGGGTGGGCTTTGCCGCGCTGATCCTGATCGCGGTCTGGCGGCCATGGCGCTTTCCGCTGTCGGGCGCCCATGCCCGGGCCATCGCCCTTTACGGTGCGGCGCTGGGTGCCACGAACCTGCTGTTCTATATGTCGTTGCGCACGATCCCGCTGGGATTGGCCATCGCCATCGAATTCACCGGTCCGCTGACCGTGGCCGTGCTGTCGTCGCGTCGGGCCATCGACTTCCTCTGGATTGCCTGTGCGGTGGCGGGGCTCGTCCTGCTGCTGCCGCTGGGCGAGGCAGCAACCCATCTTGACCCCGTCGGCATTGGCTTTGCGCTGACGGCCGGCGTCGGCTGGGCGCTCTATATCGTATTTGGCCAGATGGCCGGCAGCGCGCATGGCGGCCAGGCGACGTCGCTGGGCATGACCATGGCGGCGCTGGTGGCGCTGCCGTTCGGCGTGGCCCATGCGGGCACGGATCTGTTCTCCCCCGGCCTGCTGCTGTCCGGGCTGGCCGTCGGGCTGATGTCGAGTGCGATTCCCTACTCGCTGGAGATGGTCGCGCTGAAGCGACTGCCGCGCCGGACCTTCGGCATCCTGTTGAGCCTGGAGCCAGCCATGGGCGCGCTGGCCGGGCTGGCGTTCCTGCACGAACAACTGACGGCGATCCAGTGGGTAGCCATCGCGGCCATCATCACGGCATCGATCGGTTGTACCGCGACGGCGCGCAGCAAGCGCCCGGTTTCGGCCGACTAGCTACTGCTTAGTTGTCGGCAAACCAGTCGTGCGGCAGGTAATGCTCGCGCCGGCTGGTGGCTTCGGCCAGCGTCAGGCTGACTTCATGCAGGAAGCTGTCTTCGGGGTTGCGGCGCGTCGCGAATCCGCAGTCGCGCATGATGGCCAGCATGCGGCGGTTCTCGCTGAGCACATCACCACGCATGCCACGCAGCCGGCTGGCGCGGGCAATCTGCTGGAGCCGCTGGATCAGCCTGCGGCCCAGCCCCTGGCCCTGCCAGTCGTCGGCTACCACCACGGCCAGCTCGGCCACGTTATCCGCATTGACCACGTATTCGGCATTGGCCACGATCGATTCCGCGCCGTCGGGTGCGGCAGCCGTCAGCAGCAATGCCACGTCGTGGCCGGGGCGATGACCGACAAAGCCCTTCACCACCTCATCCGCCACCCTTCCACCGGTCATGAACCGGTAGTAGCGGCTCTCGCGGGACAACCCGTCGATAAACGCGCGCAGTCCGTCGTGGTCCGCTTGCCGCACCGCGCGCAGCGTCACCTGGGTGCCCCCGCGCACGGTCCAGCTTTCCTCATGGATCGATGAAGCCGCCGTACCTTGGTTGTGTGTCCCGCCCATCGCCTGCCCCTGACTACATTTTCTGTAGGCAGAACTATAGTCGATACCCTGACTTTTGCAAATGAAGTTAGAGGTGCTATGCTGCAAACCATGAATACGCCACCGCCGCCGATCACTCCCGCCGAGTTCGCGCAATGCTCGATTGCCGCGACACTGTCGTTGGTCGGCGAAAAGTGGACGATTCTTATCCTGCGGGACGTGTTCTCAGGCGTGCAGCGTTTCGACGACTTCCTGGAACGGCTCCAGTGCTCGCCAGCGGTGTTGTCCGCACGACTCAAGACGCTGACCGAGGCCGGACTGCTGCGCAAGGTCAGCTACAAGGAACCCGGCGAGCGCGAGCGCTTTGCCTACCGGCCGACACGCGCGGCCGTGGAATTGCTGCCGGTCATCGTCGGCCTCATGCAATGGGGCGACGCCCATATGAAACCCGAGGGCCAGGGGCCTGCGGAAATCCGTTCCCGGGTGAGCGGCCTGAAGGTGACGGCTGCGCTGATCGACGAAGCCGGCGAGCTGGTGTCGCCGTCGGACATGCAGCTCATTTCGCTGCTGTCCTCCTCCGTTTCCCCATCCGGCAAGCCGGATTGAATCCCGCCTGGCAGGCGCACCCACGCACCTGCCCCGGACATTGCACTGCACCATAGCCGTGCGGACGCACAAGTCTGGCGCCGCACCAAACCGCTGAATTGCGCCTGATACGTAACTTATTGGTGCTTTTCTGTGGCTCCAAGTCTCCAAATCACCACCTGACGGGGCTGGCACACCGCTTGCGATATAGGGAGCGGGCCGGTCAACGGCGATCCGCCCACCCCACACAGCACGGCGCCTATTCCATGTAGGCACCGTCAGGACAACGGCGTCCCCAGAACTGGCCCCTTCGCGCCAGCCTCTCGGGACGCCTTTTGTTTTTTGGAGCCCAAGAATGAACGGCAAAGCCACCCGGATCGACCTGCTGAGTCTGAAGACGCCGCAGATGCGCGCCTTCCATCTGACCTGGATGGCGTTCTTCGTCTGCTTCTTCGCGTGGTTTGCCTGCGCGCCGCTGATGCCGGTGCTCAAGGGCGAGTTCGGCCTGACGCCGGGCCAGATTGCCAATATCAATATCGCCGCCGTCGCCGTGACCATCATCGTGCGGCTGATCATCGGCCCGATGTGCGACCGCTTCGGCCCGCGCAAGACCTACACCGGCCTGCTGGCCGTGGGCGCCATTCCCGTGATCGGCGTGGCGTTTGCGCAGAACTACGAGACGTTCCTGTTCTTCCGCCTGCTGATCGGTGCGGTCGGTGCCAGCTTCGTCATCACGCAGTACCACACCTCGGTGATGTTCGCGCCCAACGTGGTCGGCACGGCCAACGCTGCCTCGGCCGGTTGGGGCAATGCCGGCGGTGGCGCCGCGCAGGGCCTGATGCCGCTGCTGCTGGCCGCCGTGCTGTTCCTGGGCGTGGACCACGCCATGGGCTGGCGCGTGGCGCTGATCGTGCCGGGCGCGCTGATGCTGGTGATGGCGCTGGTCTACTGGCGCTTCACGCAGGATTGCCCGGAAGGCAATTTCTCCGACCTGCGCGCTCGCGGCATCGCCGTCAGCGGCGGCAAGGGCGGTGGCGGCTGGGCCAGCTTCCGCGCGGCCAGCAGCAACTACCGCGTGTGGATGCTGTTCATCACGTATGGCGCCTGCTTTGGCGTGGAGATCTTCATCCACAACGTGGCCGCCACGTTCTATGTAGACCGCTTCGGCCTGTCGCTGTCGGCCGCCGGCATGGCCGCCGCCAGCTTCGGCCTGCTCGCGCTGTTCGCCCGTGCGCTGGGCGGCTATGTCTCGGATCGCGTGGCCAAGCGTCGCGGACTCGATGCCCGCTCCATCGTGCTGTTCGTCTTCATCCTCGGCGAAGGCCTGGGC
This sequence comes from Cupriavidus pauculus, assembly GCF_022179805.1. Classification (GTDB taxonomy): domain Bacteria; phylum Pseudomonadota; class Gammaproteobacteria; order Burkholderiales; family Burkholderiaceae; genus Cupriavidus; species Cupriavidus pauculus_E. Next base: position 22,491 of record NZ_BPUO01000028.1, read on the forward strand.
CTGCTGGCCTTTGCCCACGCCTCGGGCGTGGCCGCCGCCGTCGCCGCGATGCTGGTGTTTGGCCTGTTCACCCACATGGCCTGCGGCGCCACCTACGCGCTGGTGCCGTTCATCGACCGCAAGGCGCTGGGCGGCGTGGCCGGCATCATCGGCGCGGGCGGCAACGTGGGCGCCGTGGCGGCCGGCTTCCTGATGAAGGGCCTGGGCGACCTGCAGACCACGCTGACGTACCTGGGCGTGGCCGCCACGCTGGCCGCGCTGTGCGCCATCGCCGTGCGCTTCAGCGCCGAGCACAAGGCCCGCGAGCAAGCGCTGTACGACAGCGCGCTGGCCAACTGAATCACGCACCCCCACATAAAGACAATCCTAGGAAAGCATCATGAAGATCATCATCGTCGGACACGGCATGGTCGGCCACAAGTTCCTGGAATGCCTGGCTGAAGCCGGCGCGCATGACCTGGAGGTGACGGTGCTCTGCGAGGAGCCGCGCCCCGCCTACGACCGCGTGCACCTGTCCGAATTCTTCGCCGGCAAGTCGGCCGACGACCTGTCGCTGGTGCCCGCGGGCTTCTTCGAGCAGCACAACAACATGCTGCTGCGCCTGAACGCCAAGGCCAGCGCCATCGACACCGCCGCGAAGACCGTCACCACGTCCACGGGCGAAACGCTGGCCTACGACAAGCTCGTGCTGGCCACCGGTTCCTACCCGTTCGTGCCGCCGCTGCCGGGCAAGGACCGCCGCGATACCTTCGTGTACCGCACCATCGAAGACCTGGAGGGCATGCTCGAATGCGGCAGCCGCGCCAAGTCGGGCGTGGTGATCGGCGGCGGGCTGCTGGGCCTGGAATGCGCCAAGGCCCTGCGAGACATGAACCTGCAGACCCATGTGGTGGAATTCGCCCCGCGCCTGATGGCCGTGCAGGTGGACGATGGCGGCGGCCGCATGCTGCGCCAGAAGATGCACGACCTGGGCGTGACCGCCCATACCGGCAAGAACACGGTCGAGATCGTCGACGGCGTGGATGGCACGCACCGCATGAACTTTGCGGACGGCACACACCTGGACACCGACATGATCGTGTTCTCGGCCGGTATCCGTCCGCGTGACGAACTGGCACGCGACAGCGGCCTGGCCATCGGCGCGCGCGGCGGCATCGTGATCGACAACAACTGCCTGACCTCGAACCCCGACGTCTACGCCATCGGCGAATGCGCGCTGTGGGACGGCAAGATCTACGGCCTGGTAGCCCCCGGCTACGACATGGCCCGCGTGGCCGCCCGCCACCTGCGTGGCGAAGCCGCCGAGTTTGCCGGCGCCGACATGAGCACCAAGTTGAAGCTGATGGGCGTGGACGTGGCCAGCATCGGCGACCCGCACGGCAATGTGCCGGGCAGCCGTTCGTACCAGTTCACCGACGAACGCAAGCAGGTCTACAAGAAGCTGGTGGTGTCCGATTGCGGCAAGTACCTGCTCGGCGGCGTGCTCGTGGGCGATGCCGCCGAGTACGGCACGCTGCTGCAGATGATGCTGAACCGCATCGAGCTGCCGGAGTCGCCCGAATTCCTGATCCTGCCGTCGTCGGACGGCCAGGCCAAGCCGGCCCTGGGTGCCGACGCCCTGCCCGACACCGCCCAGATCTGCTCGTGCAACAACGTCAGCAAGGGCCAGATCTGCGCCGCCGTGACCGATGGCGCCACCAGCATCGGCGCACTGAAGTCGTGCACCAAGGCCGGTACCGCGTGCGGCGGCTGCGTGCCGCTGGTCACGCAGATCATGAAGGCCGAGATGAAGAAGCAGGGCATGGCCGTGAACAACCATGTCTGCGAGCACTTCCCGTATTCGCGCCAGGAGCTGTACCACCTGGTGCGCGTGGGCAAGTTCAAGACGTTTGACGACCTGCTGGCCGCCCACGGCAAGGGCCTGGGCTGCGACGTCTGCAAGCCCACCGTCGGCAACATCCTGGCGTCGTGCTGGAACGATTTCGTGCTCAAGGAAGAACACGCCAGCCTGCAGGATTCGAACGACTACTTCCTGGCCAACATCCAGAAGGACGGCACCTACTCGGTGGTGCCGCGCATGCCGGGCGGCGAAGTCACGCCCGACGGCCTGATCGCCGTGGGCCAAGTTGCCAAGAAGTACGGCCTCTACACCAAGATCACCGGCGGCGCGCGCGTGGACATGTTCGGCGCCCGGCTGGAGGAACTGCCACTGATCTGGGAAGAACTGGTGGCGGCCGGCTTTGAATCGGGCCACGCGTACGGCAAGTCGCTGCGCACGGTGAAATCGTGCGTGGGCTCCACGTGGTGCCGCTACGGCGTGGACGATTCGGTCGGCCTGGCCATCGAGATCGAGAACCGCTACAAGGGCCTGCGCGCGCCGCACAAGATCAAGTTCGGCGTATCGGGCTGCACGCGCGAATGCGCTGAAGCGCAGGGCAAGGACGTGGGCATCATCGCCACCGAAAAGGGCTGGAACCTGTACGTGTGCGGCAACGGCGGCATGAAGCCGCGCCATGCCGAACTGCTGGCCGGCGACCTGGACCGCGAAACGCTGATCCGCTACGTCGACCGCTTCCTGATGTTCTACGTGCGCACGGCCGACCGCCTGCAACGCACCAGCACGTGGCGCGACAACCTCGAAGGCGGCCTGGACTACCTGAAGTCCGTGGTCATCGACGACAAGCTCGGCATCGGCACCGAACTCGAATCCAACATGCAGCACGTGGTGGATACCTACGAGGACGAGTGGAAGAAGGCCATCACCGACCCCGAAACCCGCAAGCGCTTCCGCCATTTCGTGAACAGCGACCTGCGCGACGACAACTTGGTCTTTCTGGAGGAACGCGGCCAGATCCGCCCCGCCTCGCCGGAGGAACGGAACTTGCAGCGTTCACGCCTGAGCCACATTCCCGTGGTGACCGTGCCCGCAAAAGCAGCCTGAAACAAGGAGAACGTGATGAGCCAAGCCCACCATCCCGAAACCTGGACCGCGATTTGCACCTTGCGCGACATCGTGCCCAATACTGGTGTCTGCGCCCTGGTCGACAAGAAGCAGGTTGCCGTCTTCCGTATCGGCCGCGGCGAAGAGGTCTACGCGATCGCCAATTTCGACCCCAACTCGCAGGCCAACGTGCTGTCGCGCGGCCTGGTGGGCAGCCTGGCCGACCGCATCGTGGTGGCTTCGCCGATCTACAAGCACCACTTTGACCTGCGTACCGGCGAGTGCCTGGAGGCGCCCGAGCATTCGGTGGCCGCCTATGCGGCGCGCGTCTATGACGGCAAGGTCTGGGTGGCCGCTTCGGTGGTGCAACCCGAGGCCGAGGAAGAACTGGCCGCCTGATCGCCCGCACACGCGCCCCCTCCCCGACCCAGCCAACAGGAACACGATGCTCACGACGCCCCCCGCCACGTCTCCCGCCAGCCGGGCCAAGCCGCGACTGGTCGTGGTCGGCAACGGCATGGCCGGCATGCGCACGGTCGAGGAACTGCTGAAGCTCGCGCCGGACCTGTACGACATCACAGTGTTCGGCGCCGAGCCGCACGGCAACTACAACCGCATCCTGCTGTCCCCGGTGCTTGCCGGCGAGAAGACCGTCGACGACATCATGCTCAATACGCGCGACTGGTACGCGCAGAACGGCATCGAACTGCTGGCCGGCGACCCCGTGGTGGCCATCGACCGGCCGCGCCGCCTCGTACGTTCGGCATCGGGCAAGGAAGTGCACTACGACCGCCTGCTGCTGGCCACCGGGTCCAAGCCGTTCATCATCCCGGTGCCCGGCCACACGCTCGACGGCGTGATCGCGTTCCGCGACATCCAGGACGTGGAGACGATGCTGCACGCCGCGCGCAACCACCGCCATGCGGTGGTCATCGGCGGCGGGCTGCTGGGCCTGGAAGCCGCCAACGGCCTGATGCGCCAGGGCATGGAAGTGACCGTCGTGCATCTGGCCGACAGCCTGATGGAACGCCAGCTCGACCGCCCCGCCGCCGAACTGCTGAAGACCGCGCTCGAACGCAAGGGCCTGCGCTTCCTGCTGAGCGCGCAGACGGCCGGCATCCTGGGCGACGACCGCGTGACCGGCGTGCTGTTCAAGGACGGCACCCGCATTCCGGCCGACCTGGTGGTGATGACCGCCGGCGTGCGTCCCAACATCGACCTGGCAGCTGGTGCCGGGCTGCGCTGCGAGCGCGCCATCGTGGTGGACGACACGCTGCAAACGTTCGACCCGCGCATCTATGCCGTGGGCGAATGCGTGCAGCATCGTAACGCCACGTTTGGCCTGGTGGCCCCGATCTGGGATCAGGCGCGCGTCTGCGCGGCGCACCTGGCCGGTGCCGGACACCGCCGCTACGTGCAGCAGGCCACGGCCACCAAGCTCAAGGTGACCGGGGTAGACCTGTACTCGGCGGGCGACTTCATCGGCGCCGAAGGCAGCGAGGACCTGGTGCTGCGCGATCCGCGCCGGGGCGTCTACAAGCGGCTGGTGCTGCAGGACGGCCGGCTGGTGGGCGCCGTGCTGTACGGCGACGTGAAGGACGGCCCCTGGTATTTCGATCTGATCCAGTCCGGCAAGCCCATTGCCGCGCTGCGTCAGCGCCTGCTGTTTGGCCAGGCGCAATGTGAGGCCCTGGCGGCATGAAGCCTGTCTGAACCCTGCCGTCATCGACCAGAGAGATTGAACCCGTGAACCTGTCCGATATTGCGGTGGTCGCCAAGACCACCACCAAGACTGTCTCCACCACCTGCCCGTACTGCGGCGTGGGATGCGGAGTGCGCGCCTCGGTGCGCGCCGACGGCCAGGTCGAAGTGCAAGGCGATGCCGACCACGCATCGAATTTTGGCCGTCTGTGCGTCAAGGGCTCGGCCCTGGGCGATACCGTGAGCCTGGACGGCCGGCTGCTGCATCCGCAACTGCGCGATGCCGACGGCAGCCTGCGGCGCGTGAGCTGGGACGAGGCGCTGGACAAGGTGGCCGGCGGCTTTGCGGACATCATCGCGCAGCACGGCCCCGATGCCGTGGCGCTGTACGTGTCGGGCCAGATCCTGACCGAGGACTACTACATCGCCAACAAGCTGATGAAGGGCTTCATCGGCTCGGCGAACATCGACACCAATTCGCGCCTGTGCATGTCGTCGGCCGTGGCCGGCCACAAGCGCGCGTTTGGCGAAGACCTGGTGCCGTGCAACTACGAAGACCTGGAGCAGGCGGACCTGGTGGTGCTGGTGGGCTCCAACACCGCGTGGTGCCACCCGATCCTGTTCCAGCGCCTGACGCGCGCCAAGGAAGCGCGGCCCGACATGAAGATCGTGGCCATCGACCCACGCCGCACCGCCACGTGCGAACTGGCCGACCTGCACCTGCCGCTCAAGGCCGGCACCGACGTGCGGCTGTTCAACGGCCTGCTCAGCTACCTGGCGCGCCACGGCCATGCCGATGCCGCCTTCGTGGACGCCCATACCGCCGGGCTCGACGATGCGCTGGCCGTGGCCGAGGTCGATGGCGCGGACATCGCCGCGCTGGCCCGCGCCTGCAAGCTCGACCCACAGGACCTGCAGGCCTTCTTCGAAATGTTCGCTGGTACGAAGAAAGTCATCACGGCGTTCTCGATGGGCGTGAACCAGTCGTCGGCAGGCACCGACAAGGTCAACAGCATCATCAACTGCCACCTGCTGACGGGCCGCATCGGCGCCCCCGGCATGGGTCCGTTCTCGCTCACGGGCCAGCCCAACGCCATGGGCGGCCGCGAAGTGGGCGGCCTGGCGAACATGCTGGCCGCGCACATGGAACTGGCCAACCCGGTCCATCGCGACATCGTGCAGAGCTTCTGGCAGTCGCCCCATATGGCCGACAAGCCCGGCCTGAAGGCCGTGGACCTGTTCAATGCCATCGAGGCCGGCACGGTCAAGGCCGTGTGGGTCATCGCCACGAACCCCGTGGTGAGCCTGCCCGACGCCGACCAGGCGCGCCGCGCGCTGGCCAAGTGCGAACTCGTGGTGACGTCCGACATCGTCACGCACACCGACACCAACGACGCCGCGCACGTGCTGCTGCCCGCGCTGGGCTGGGGCGAGAAGGACGGCACGGTCACCAATTCCGAGCGCCGCATCTCGCGCCAGCGTGCTTTCCTGGACGCACCGGGCGAAGCGCGCGCCGACTGGGACATCCTGTGCGACGTGGCACGCCGCATGGGCTTTGCCGGCTTCGACTACGCTGGCCAGCACGAGATCTTCGACGAACACGCGCGCCTGAGCGCCTGGCGCAATGGCGACGCCGACGCTGGCGACGCCCCGCGCATGTTCGACATCGGCGGCCTGACGGGCCTGAGCCAGCGCGCCTACGACGACTTCGCGCCCGTGCAGTGGCCGGTTCGTGCGGATGACACGGCGGCAGCCGGCACGCAGCGGCTGTTCGAGGATGGCCGCTATGCATTTGCCGACGGCCGTGCGCGCTTCGTGCCCACGGCGGCGCGCGCGCCGATGCACGCCGCCGACGACGAATTCCCGCTGATCCTGAACACGGGCCGCGTGCGCGACCAGTGGCATACCATGACGCGCACCGGCAAGGCTGCCCGCCTGGCCGATCACTTGCCCGAGCCGTTCGTCGACATGCACCCGCAGGATGCGCTGCTGTGCGGCGTGGGCGAAGGCAAGCTCGCGCGCGTGTCCAGCCGCTGGGGCGCCATGGTGGCGCGCGTGCGGTTTGGCGGCGGCATTCCGCGCGGCAGCGTCTTCGTGCCGATCCACTGGAACGACCAGTTCAGTTCCGATGCGCGCGTGGGTGCCGTGGTCAATCCCGTGGTCGACCCGGTGTCGGGCGAGCCCGAGTTCAAGCACACGCCGGTATGCGTGGAAGAGTTCCGCGTGTCGTGGCACGGCTTTGTGCTGAGCCGTGGCGCCCTGCCCGCCGAATCGCTGACGTACTGGACGCGCATCCAGGGCAAGCAGTTCCACCGCCACGAATTCGCCGGCCGCGAGACCATTTCCGACCGCACCGCCTGGGCGCGCAACCTGTTGGGCGTGCAGGACCCCGACGCCGACTGGCTCGAATACGAGGACCGCACCGCCGGCATCTATCACGCAGGCTATGTGGTCAACGACCGGCTGGAAGCCTGCGTCTACGTGTCCACGCGCGCCGACCTGCCGTCGCGCGCCTGGCTGTCGCAACTGTTCGGCCAGGACCGCCTGGAAGACAGCGACCGCATCGGCCTGCTGCTGGGCCAGCCGCTGGAAAAGACCGCCGATGCCGGCCCGACGGTCTGCTCGTGCTTCGGCGTGGGCCGCAATACGATCTGCGACGCCGTGCGGAAGCACGACCTCAAGACCCCGGCCGAAATCACCGCCTGCGTGAAGGCCGGCGGCAACTGCGGCTCGTGCGTGCCGGAATTGCGCAAGCTGCTGTCCGAGATCCGGATCGTGGAAGCGGCCTGAACGCCATGCCGCACTGACTCAAGGCGCAGGAGCCCGGCGGCTCTTGCGCCATTTTTCCGTCTGTTTCTTGACATTTAGTCCAGCTCTATACAAACTGTCCAGCACCGTATTTTCATTAGTTGCTGGCGACCCATGTCCAAACGCACCCCCGAGCAGCGCCTGCTGCTCGAACAGATCAAGCAGGTAGCCGATGGCCTGGGCCAGACGCTGGCGCCGTTCTGCGAGGTCGTGGTGCACGACCTGCTGGAGCCGGGCCAGTCTATCCTGGCCATCCACAACAACCTGTCCGGCCGCGACGTGGGTGATCCCACCACGGAGCTGGGCGAGGCGCGCATCACCGATCCCGACTATCCGCAGATCCTGGCCAACTACGCGAACCAGTTCGCCGACGGGCGGCAGGCCAAGAGCACGTCGATCGGCATCAAGGACAGCAGCGGCCGCTATGTGGCGGCGCTGTGCATGAACGTGGACCTGACGCTGTTCCGCAGCCTGCAGATGGCCATGGGCCAGTTTGTGCAGACCGCCGCCGAGGGTCCCCGCGAAACGCTCGACCCCGCCAGCACCGAAGCCCTGCGCGCGCGCATCGACGCCTTTGCGGCGCGCCAGGCCACCACGCCGCGCGCGCTGAAGACCGACGACCGGCGCGCGCTGCTGGCCGAACTCAAGGCATCGGGCCTGCTGGAAGTGCGGCGGGCCATGGAAACCGTCGCGGCACATCTTGGCGTGTCGCGCGCCACCGTTTATTCCTATGCACGCTAATCCCGACGCGCAGCTGCTGCTGCTCGACAAACACGCCGTGGAAGCGGCGCTCGTCCCCGACGACGTACTGGCCGCCGTACGCGAAGCCTTCATCCTGCACAGCCATCGCGAGGGGCGCGTCTTTCCGCTGATCCGCGAGAAGCTGGCCACCGGCGGCGTGTTCGGCATCAAGGCCGGCGATGTCGGCCGGCAGAACCTGCTGGGCTTCAAGGCCGCGGGCTTCTGGCCCGACAACCGCCAGCGCGGCGGCGAGCCGCACCAGGCCACGATCATGCTGATCGACCCCGCCACGGGCCGCCCGCTGTGCCTGCTCGACGGCAACGCCATCACCACGGCGCGCACCGGCGCGGCCGGCGGCATCGGGCTGCAGGCGCTGGCACGGCCGGACGGCCGCCGCGTCTGCGTGTTCGGCACCGGCGTGCAGGCCCGCGTGCAACTGCGCTATGCGCTGGCGCTCATGCCCACGCTGACCGATGTCCGTTACGTCAGCGCCAACGGCAAACCATCCGCCAGCTTCGAGGCCGAATTTGCCGATCGCTGCCGGATTTCGCTGTCCACCGACCGCAATGCCGCCGTGGCGGACAGCGACGTGGTGATCACCGCCACGCCAGGCGGCGGCGCATTGTTCGATGCCGATGCCGTGCAGCCAGGCACCCACCTGACCTGCGTGGGCGCCGACACCAGTGGCAAGCGCGAACTGCCGGCTGGCGTGCTGGAACGCGCGCGCGTCGTGGCCGACGACCTGGAGCAGGCCCGCCGCATTGGCGAATGCCAGTGGTCGCCCGACCTGCATTGCCTCGAGATTGGCGACCTGCTGACCGGCGCCGCCACGTTCGAGCGGCAAGCCGCCGACATCACCGTATTCGACATGACCGGCCTGGCCCTGCAGGACCTGACGGTCGCCCGCTTCCTCCACGAGCGCGCGCTGGCCGATGGCGCCGGCACGCGGCTGGCCTGGCCCTGGTAACCCTCTTTTTCTCGCACCCGATACCATCATGACGACCCTGCAACTGCCCACCTACGCCGACGTCGAAGCCGCTGCCCAGCGCCTGGCCGGCTACGCCAACCGCACCCCGGTCAACACCTCGCGCACGCTCAACGACCTGATGGGCGCCGAGGTGTTCTTCAAGTGCGAGAACTTCCAGCGCATGGGCGCCTTCAAGTTCCGTGGCGCATTCAATGCACTGTCGAAGTTCACGCCCGAGCAACGCCGTGGCGGCGTGGTGGCCTTCTCGTCGGGCAACCACGCGCAAGGCATTGCCCTGTCGGCCAAGCTGCTGGGCATGCCGGCCACGATCGTGATGCCGCTCGACGCGCCCGCGCTGAAAGTGGCCGCCACCAAGGGCTACGGCGCCACCGTGGTGAGCTACGACCGCTACAAGGAAGACCGCGAAGCCATCGGCCGTGACCTGGCGGAAAAGCACGGCATGACGCTGATTCCGCCGTACGACCACCCCGATGTGCTGGCCGGCCAAGGAACGGCGGCCAAGGAACTGTTCGAGGAAGTAGGCCCGCTGGACGTGCTGCTCACCCCGCTGGGCGGCGGCGGACTGCTGTCCGGCACGGCGCTGACCACGCGCGCACTGGCGCCGAACTGCCAGCTCTTCGGCGTGGAGCCTGAAGCCGGCAACGACGGCCAGCAGTCGCTGCGCAGCGGCTCGATCGTGCATATCGACACGCCGAAGACCATCGCCGACGGCGCGCAGACCCAGCACCTGGGCAACTACACGTTCGGCATCATCAAGCGCGACGTCAACGACATCCTGACCGCCAGCGACGCGCAACTGGTGGACGCCATGCGCTTCTTCGCCGAACGCATGAAGATGATCGTGGAACCCACCGGCGCCCTGGGCCTGGCCGCCGCGCTGCAGATCAAGGATCAGCTCAAGGGCAAGCGCGTGGGCATCATCATCAGCGGCGGGAACGTGGATATTTCGTGGTTTTGTGAGTTGATGGGGCGGTAAGGCCGGTCAATTTGCTACCAGAACGGCTCCCCTCTCCCGCGCAGTGGGAGAGGGGTTGGGGGTGAGGGCCAGCGGCTCTGTTTGCCGACAAGTCGCAATTTGAACTGCCGCGCCCTCACCCCCGCCCCTCTCCCGCCATGCGGGAGAGGGGCGCAAAACCAAAAGCAAAACCCTACACTTCCTCCGACGGCTGCGCCTTCGCCACAGCCACGATCGGCTCGCGATCCAGCTGCATGAAGATCCAAGCCGACGCCGACGTAATCAGCCCCACGCAGATGAACGTCGCGTGGAATGCCGGCAGGACATCGAAGTGATGCGAGCCGATGCCGGCCTGGAACGTGGCCAGCAGCGCGCCCGCCGACGTGACCGCCAGGCTCATGGACAGCATCTGCACCATCGACAGCATGCTGTTGCCGCTGCTGGCATTCACCCCGCTCAGGTCCTTCAGCGTCACGGTGTTCATGGCCGTGAACTGGACCGAGTTGACCGCCCCGAACAGCGCCATCTGCAGGATCGCCAGCGGCAGCGGCAGCGTGGGCGAGATCAGCGCGAACGACGCCATCACCAGCCCCACCACGAACGTATTGACTACCAGCACCTTGCGATAACCGAAGCGTTCGATCAGCCGCGTGGCCAGCCGCTTCGATGCCATGCCGGCCACGGTCACCGGCACCATCATCAGGCCGGCGTTGAACGGTGAATAGCCAAGGCTGACCTGCAGCGTCAGCGGAAACAGGAACGGCATGGCGCCGTTGCCGATGCGCGCGAACAGGTTGCCCAGCAGGCCGACGCTGAACGCGTGGATGCTGAACAGCTTGAGCGGGAACAGCGGCATCTTGCTGCGGTTGGCGTGCAGCACGTAGGCGGTCAGCGCGGCCATGCTGGCGATCAGCAGCATCAGCACCGTGGCGTGCTGGAAGCCCATGCCGGCCAGTCCGTCCAGCGAAAACGACAGCGTCACCATGGCGATGGCCAGGAATGCGTAGCCGGCGATGTCAAAGCGCCCGATGCCGGGCATGCGCGCATTGGGCATGTAGCGCACCGTGGCCAGCGCGCCGATCAGGCCCACCGGCACGTTGATCAGGAAGATCCAGTGCCACGAAAACGTCTGCGTGATCCAGCCGCCCAGCGTCGGGCCGATCAGCGGCCCGATCATGCCCGGGATGGCCACGAAGCTCAGCGCCTGCAGATACTGTTCGCGCGGAAACGTGCGCAGCACCGACAACCGCCCCACCGGCAGCAGCATCGCCCCGCCCGCGCCCTGCACCACGCGCGCGGCGGACAGCATCGGCAACGTGGGCGCCCACGCGCACAGCAGCGACCCCAGCACGAACAGGCCGATGGCGGTCTGGAAGATCGTGCGCGTGCCGAAGCGGTCGGCCAGCCAGCCCGACGCCGGGATGATCACGGCCATCGTCAGCGAATAGGCGATGACCACCGACTGCATGCGCAGCGGGCTCTCGCCCAGGCTGCGCGCCATCGACGGCAAGGCGGTGTTGACGATCGTCGAATCGAGCGTCTGCATGAAGAACCCCACCGCCACCACCCACAGCATGATGCGCAGCTTGGGGTCCTGGGGCATGGCGGCGGATTCGGCGGGGGGCGTGGCTAGTGACATGGCAGAAAGATGCCGGGGGCGGCTGAAACCGCCACCTTAGGCGCGCGATGCCGCGTTGGCAAGCTTGGCTGCATCACATCGACGCCCGCAGCCCCACGAAAAAGCGCCTGCCCGGCGCCGGTTCGTAGTATCTGCCGTTGGCCTCATTGACGATGACCGAGCCGATGTAGTGCCGGTCGGCCACGTTGTCGATCCGCCCGAACACATACCATTGCGTGGCGCCGGTCCGGAACGTGTAGCCGGTCTTGAGATTGACGATGAAGTAGCCGGGCGCGGCCTGCGTGTTGAGGTCGTCCGCGTAGACCTTGCTGTCGGCCTTGGCTTCCACGCCCACCATCCACTGGCCCCACGGCTTGTACGTCAGCTCCGCGCCAAAGCTGTGGCGCGCGGTGCCGGGCAGGCGGTTGCCGGCTGCCACCGGCGCGCCCTGCGCGTTGACGAACGCGTCACCGAAGTAGGCATCCAGGTAGGTATAGGCCAGCCCGGCCACCAGCCGCTGGGCCGCGCCGAACGTGCCGTGCCAGCCCAGTTCCAGCCCGCGCCGGCGCACACCATCCACGTTCTGGTAGACGGTGCGGCCGTTGTTGTTCGACAGCGGCACGATTTCGCTGTGGCTGTCCGCGTCGAACAGCGCGGCATCGAGCCGCTGGCTGCCCGACTGCCACTTCACGCCGATCTCGCCCTGGCGGCTGGTCGATGCCTGCAGGCCCAGGTTGGCCCCCACGCCACCCGGGCCATAGGCCACCTCGGTCAGCGTAGGGGTCTCGAAGCCGCGTCCCAGGTTGGCGTAGACGTTGAGCGTGTCCATCGCATGCCAGACCACGCCCAGTACCGGACTGAGATTGCGATAGGTGGACGTGCCGCTGTCGTCGGGGCTGGCCGGCGTCACGAAATGGTCGTCGATGCGCAGCCGCACCATGCTCGCGCGCAGCCCGCCCACCACTTCCCAGGCCGGATGCACGGTCCAGTTGAACTGGGCAAAGGCGCCGTAGTCGGTGGCTTCGTCAGTCTCGTCGCGCCGCAGCGCGCCCTGCTGGCCGTTGTCGTTGACGTAGCCATGGCGCGCGTCGCGCATGCCGTTGGCCTCGATGCCGGCGGTCCATTGCAGCGGCAGCCCGTTGGCCGTGGTCTTGCGCGTCCACGACAGCGCCCCGCCGCCATAGGTACGGTCCAGATCGACGATGCCGCCCGCAGAGTTGAGCGCGGCACCGCTGAAGCCCAGGCGCTGGGTCAGCTGACGGCCGCCGCCATAGAGCCGGAAATTAAGGCTGTCGCGGTCCGTGAGCTGGTGGTCGATGACCACGCCGGCCTGCGTCTGCTCTACGTCCTTGCCAGTGTTGAACTGCGTGGCCGCCCCGATGGCCTGGCGCGGATTGGCCTCGGCCTGGGCGCGCGTCAGCCCCAGCGGATCTTCGGCCAGCGGCTGGTTGAAGTAGTTGAACTGGCCGGTGATCTTCGTGGCCGTCGTGGGCTGGGCCACCACCTTGGCATTGAGCTGGTAGCGACGGGCCGCGCTGTGGTCGCGGTAGCCGTCGGTCTGGTAGGTCCAGGCATCGAGCGAGGCGCCGAGGCGGTCGTTGCCGCCGCCCACCATCACACCCGCCTGCCATTGGCCGTCCGAGCCGAAGCCGGTCGAGGCGCGCCCGGTGAAGCCCGTTTTGGGCGGATCGGGCGTGAACACCTGCACCACGCCGCCCGACGCATTGCCATACATCTGCGCGAACGGGCCGCGCAGCACTTCCACGCGGCTGGCGTTGGCCAGGTCGAAGGTCGATGCCTGGCCCTGGCCATCGGGCATGGTGGCCGGAATGCCGTCGACGAACAGCCGCACGCCGCGCACGCCAAACGTCGAGCGGCTGCCGAAGCCGCGCACCGATATCTGCAGGTCCTGGGAATAGTTCTGGCGGTCGCGCACGGCGATGCCTGGGCTGGTCAGCGTCAGTTCGGACAGGCTGACCAGTGGCGAGGCGGCGGTGAAGGGATCGACCGGGATGCTGTCGACGGCAGCAGGTGCGTCGAAGCGGCGCTGCTCGTTGCGGTTGGCGCTGACCACCACGTCGGGCAAGGTCGTCTCGTCGGCCCAGGCAGGCGCGGCGGGCGCCAGCGCCAGCGGCACTACCAGCCAGGCCGCGCGGCGGCGCCTGGCCAACAGGCAAGGGAAAGTCAGGGTGCTGCCGGCAGCGTGCATGGGGGCGCGTCCCGAAAGTAGACACCTGGCACGCGCGAATCGCGCGTGGCGCATAGTCTACCCGCAGTTGCCCCGCCCCCGCCGTCGGGCTGCGGCCGACAGGGGCGCCCAGCCCCGGCCGGGCGCCTCGGCTTAGTTGCCGCTGCCGACCAGCGTGCGGGCGTCCACCACCTTGTCGCGGTATGCCTCGAAGATGCGACGCAGCGCCTGCTCCATCGTCACCTCGGGCTTCCAGCCCAGCTCGTCCATGGTGTTGTCGATCTTCGGCACGCGGTGCTGCACGTCCTGGTAGCCCTTGCCGTAGAACTCGCCCGACGACGTTTCCACGA
>NZ_BPUO01000029.1 GCF_022179805.1 Cupriavidus pauculus
CACGCGTTGATCCATGAGTGACACTTCCTTCCATGGCATGGCAGGTCTCCAAAAAGACACTGCCGGCCAGTCTAGACGTGTTACCCATGTTCCCGAACGGGTGTTACCTATGTTCCCGGTCTGTACAAGTGGGAGAGGGGTTGGGGGTGAGGGCAAGCGGTCCAAATTGCGACCTGTCGGCAAGCAGAGCCGCCGATCCTCACCCCCAGCCTCTCTCCCGCGTTGCGGGAGAGGGGAGCAAACCAGCGCTAAATCTCAGCGGCCCAGCAGTTCCCGGAATCCAGCAATCAGCCGATGCATATCGGCCGCCGTCAGCGCGCCCATCGTCGAAATCCGGAAAAGCTGCGACGACAAACCGCCCTGGCCGGCGTAGATCACGAAGCCACGCGCCTTCAACCCGTCGTGCAGCTGTTCGTACGTCACGCCCTGCGGCAGCTTGTACGCGCGCAGCACCACCGACGACTGCGCGGCCGGCCACAGTGCCTCGATGCCCAGATCAGCCAGGCCGCTGCGGACTTCCTCGGCCAGCGCGGCGTAGCGCTGGTGACGAGCCTGCCAGCCGCCTTCGTCGGCGTGTTCGCGCAGGGCTTCCACCAGTGCATAGAACGCGTGGACCGACGGCGTGAACGGCGTGTTGCGCTGGTCCTGCTGCTTGGCGTAACGCGCGATGTCCAGGTAGTAGGTGCGGCTGACCGCCTGGGCCAGCGCCGCGCGGCGCACGATCACGAAGGCCGCGCCGGGCACGCCGTGCAGGCACTTGTTGGCCGTGGCGGCCACGGCGTCGATGTTGCCGCTGAAGTCGATGGCCTCGGCGCCGAAGCTGCTGACGGTATCGGCCAGCAGGCGGATGCCGCGTGCCTGGCAGAGCTTGTCAATCGCCGGCAGGTCGTTCAGGCGGCCCGTGGTGGTCTCGTGCTGGATCACCGCCAGGTGCGTGATGGCCTTGTCTGCCGCCAGCGCCGCGTCGATACGGGCCAGGTCGGGCGCCTCGGTCCAGTCGTGCTTCACCACCGTGTGCGGGATCTGGTACTGCGTGGCGATCTGCGCGATGCGCTCGCCATAGACGCCGTTCTGCACGATCAGCAGCTTGCCCTGCGCGGGCACCAGTCCGGCGATCATGCTTTCCAGCGCGGCCGTGCCGGAGCCGGTCATCAGCACCGCCGTCCAGGCGGCCGGGTCAAGCCCGTAGATGCCCAGCAGACGCTGGCGTGCCTCGTCCTGCAGGTCGAAGAACTCGCTTTCGCGATGGCACAGGTCGGTTTGCAGCAGGCTCTGGCGCACGCGTTCGGACAGCGTGACCGGGCCGGGATTCAGAAGCAGCATGCGGTTTTTCTCAGAGGTCAGGTGTCAGGCGTGGTTGGCGTTGCCCTGGTCGGCGCCGATCTGGCGGCCCAGGCGCGTCTTGACCTGCACCGGCGTCACCGACGGACGCGGCAGGTTGTCCGGCGAGCCGGGACGCGTCTGCACGCATACGAAATTCGGACCCGACGTGGCGCTGGCGGCAGCAGCCAGCACTTCGTCGAGCATCGCCAGGTTGTCGCCCTCGACGGCCGATGCATAGCCACAGGCCGCCGCCACGCCCGCAAACGACACGTTGTGCGACACCGTGGACTGGCCACCGGTGGAATCATGCGCGTTGTTGTCGAGCAGCACGTGCGTGAGGTTGGCCGGGCCATAGGCGCCCAGCGTGGCGAACACGCCCATGCGCATCAGCGCGGCACCGTCGCCATCGATGGCCACCACCTTCAGGTCCGGGCGCGCCAGGGCCAGGCCCAGCGCGAACGGCGTCAGGCAGCCCATCGAACCCACCATGTAAAGCTGGTTCGCTCGGTCGTCCAGCGCATACAGCTCGCGGCCGCAAAAGCCCGTGGAGGCCAATACCACGGTCGAGTCGACCGGGGTATTGGCAATCACGCGCTGCAGCGCTTCCTGGCGGCTCGGCAGCGTGGCGGCGCCGGTGTTAGACACACTCGGCGTAGCGCGGACGCGCGCCTGCGGCGGCGTCTGCGACTGCAGCGGGTAGGGCGCGACGCTGCCTTTCTGCATGATCAGCGCGTACGGCCGGCCCGTGGCATCCATATGGGCAATCGCGCGATCCAGCGCCGGGCCCACGGCCTCGGCTTCGGTCGGGAACAGCTCCCACGGGATTTCCATCGTGTCCAGCATCTGTGGCGTGACCGGGCCCATCAGCGCGTGCTGGGGCTCGTCCGAGGCGCCGCCGGGCTGGCCGCGCCACGTCACGATCAGCAGTTGCGGCAGCCGGAACGTGTAGGTCAGCGACGTCAGCGGGCTCACAGCGTTGCCGAGCCCCGAGTTCTGCATCATCGTGATGCCGCGCACGCCATTGCGCGCGCCCTGCGTGACGCCCGCCACGAAGGCGACGGCGTCGCCCTCGTTGGCTGCCGACACATAGTGCAGGGTAGGGTCCTGCACCACGTAGTTGATGAACGGCGTCAGGTACGAGCAGGGCACGCCTGCATACCATTCGAAACCGCGCTCGCGCGCGGCTTCCACGAACTGGACTGCCTCGATCATCGGGCGGCCTCGGCGTCGCCGCCACCCACCGCGAACGGCGTCTGGCCATGGGCGAAATCGCCGGCGCGACGGAAATCGTCCAGGTCGTTCACACCACGCCAGTGGCCGTGCACGTACTTGACCTCGACCTCTTCGCCGGCGGCCACCAGGGCGTTCAGCAGGTCGGGCAGGTCGAGCTTGTCGAAGTCCGGGCGCTGGCGCAGTTCGCCCAGCAGCGCCTGCAGGCGCGCACGGCCTTCGCCACGCACGTTCATCAGGCCAACCCAGCGGCCATGCGGCGCATCGCCGGCCGGTACGTCGTCCGAAATCTTCTTCAGCAGGATCTTCTGGCCGAACAGATCGCGGTCGTCGGCGGTCGAGCACCAGGCAAAGTCACGCACGCTCTGATTCGACGGCGCGGACGCCGACGAATCCACCACCACGCTGAACGGCGCGTCGGAATCGAGCAGGTCGCGCAGGATGTAGCTGCGGAACAGCAGGTCGCCATAGGCGATCACGGTGTCGTTCTGCAGCGCGTCGGCGGCGGCGGCCAGCGAAGCCAGCTCGCCCGTTTCAGCGTAGCGGTCGTTGCGCACCAGGTTGATGCCGGCCGCGTCGATGGCTTCGGCCTTGTAGCCGCCCACCACGGTGATGTCGTTGATACCCTGCTTCTTGAAGCCGTCCACCAGCCAGCGCAGCAGCGGCTTGCCGGCCACCGGCAGCATGACCTTGGGCTTGTCCTCGGTCAGCGCTTCCAGGCCCTTGCCACGGCCGGCCGCCAGCACCACGGCGGAACCCGGTGCCTGGCCGCCCGTCAGGTAGATCTTCTCGGCGGCCGAGTACTCGTCGGCGTCCTGCAGGCGGAAGATTTCATTGACGGTAGCGATGCGGTCTTCCACGTTGACCAGCGTCTCGTTCTCGTAGATGTCCTTTGCCACGGCCTGCATGCCCGACGCAGCCACGCGCACTAGGTGGTTGGCCCAGATGATCAGGCTGATGCCGGCACGGCGGAACACGTCGGTCGGCGTGCTGTAGTACTTGGTCGGCACGATCACCAGCGGGGAGCGGTTGCCCCATTCGCGGGCGAAGGTCACGATCTCGTCGGCCTTCGACAGCTTGCTGTGGATCAGGATGGCGTCGGCGCCGGCCTGGCGGTAGGCTTCGGCGCGACGCAGCGCTTCTTCCATGCCCCAGCCCGCGATCAGCGCTTCCACGCGTGCCACGATCGAGAAATTGTCGTCGGTCTGCGAATCCTTGCCGGCCTTGATCTTGCCGCAGAACTCGTCGATATCGGCCAGCGGCTGTTGCTCGCCACCGATGAAGCTGTTGGTCTTCGGGAAGATCTTGTCCTCGATGCAGACGCCGGCAATGCCGCGCTGTTCGAGCTTGCGCACCAGGCGACGCACGTTGTTGAAGTTGCCGTAGCCGGTGTCGCCGTCCAGCAGGATCGGCAGGTCGCTGGCGTCGGCCATGAACTCCAGGTTGTCCACCACCTGGGTCCAGCTGGCTTCGTTGTTGTCGCGCACGCCGAACTGGGCGGAAATGGCCAGGCCCGAGGCCCAGATGCCCTTGAAGCCGGCCTCGCGCACGATGCGCGCGGACAGGCCGTTGTGGGCTTCCATGATGAATTCGAGCTCGTTCGAGAGCAGCATCTGGCGCAGGCGCGCGGCGCGCGACAGCGGAACGGCGGGGGCAAGCAGGTTCGGGTCGATGGCGTTCATTGGGCGATTCCTACAGGCAGAAGTTGGGGCAGGACTTCTTCGGCGGCGCGCGAGACGTCGCCGGGAAAATCGATTTCAATCCAGGGCGCGCCGGTGACGTCGGCCGTATCGAATACGTGCGAGCGTTCCAGCAGCAGGTCGCGTACGGCTTCCTCGTGCGGCATGTTGGCGCGGCCCGAGTCGACGTACTGCTTGACGATCTCGGCCAGGCGGCGGGCGCAGTCTTCCTTGAAGCGGAAGAAGCCCACCGATTCGCCGATGGTGTCGTATTGCAGGTCGGCCATGAGCTGCTTGCGCAGTTCCACGGGTACGCCGTCCTGCAGGCACAGCTTGACGGGTTCGTCGCCGGCTTCGAAGTCGCGGTCGATCAGCAGGCGGTTGACGGTGTCGCCGGCCACGAGCTTGCTCATGATGCGCTCGTCGTAGAGCACGTCGGCGTCCATCAGCAGCACGTCGCCGCCGCGCGTCATGGCGTCGGCCACGGTGTGCACGGTCAGCACGCTGCCCAGGTCGTAGCGCGTGTTGATCACGATTTCGAGGTCGCGGCCAAGGCGGGCCAGTTCTTCCTTGACCTGGTCGGGCTCGAAGCCCAGTGCCAGCACCACTTCGGTCACGCCGGCGGCGTCGAGCAGGCGCAGGTGACGCTCCAGCAGCGTCAGCCCGTCAAAGCGCAGCAGGCATTTCGGAAACTGCTTGCCCGCCTGTTGCTGAAGCCGCAGGCCAAGACCCGCGGCAAGAATGATTGCTCGCATCAGTTTGTTCTCATCAGATGTGGGAGGGCCGCATCAGCCCCTGTCGGCCGACAGGGCCGTTGCGGCGCGACGGCGCTGGAACTTCCGTTCGCTGAAATGCAGGTACACCAGGCCCGGGATGCCAAGCACCAGTTCGCGCACGCGCTTGGCCAGTGACAGCGCCAGCGCGGCGTCCGGGGGTAGTCCCACCAACGGCGCCAGCAGCAGATAGCCGCCTTCCTGCGCGCCGAGCGACCCCGGAATGGCAAAGGCGGCACCACGGATGGCCTGGCCCACGCTTTCGAGCAGCAAAGCCTCGTGCCAGTTCACCGGATGCCCCAGGAAATACAGGATCAGCCAGACTTCTCCCGTGCCGGCAATCCAGCCGACAAGGTTAAGCGCAAAGCTGGCCGCCACCTTCTTGCGGTCTCGGTACAGTTCCCGAATCGCACTGTCCACCGCGTCGGCGCGCAGCGCCAGCCCGTCCCAGCGGCCCGGCTTCGCGGCGGTGCTGGTGTCGGGATTGGTGTCGGTATCTTGCGCCTCGGCCCGCTTGCCGAACAGCTTCTGGCCGATGCGCATCACTCGGCCAAACATGCCGCGCCGCTGCAGCACGCAGAACGCCAGCACGCAGGCGCCCAGCACCACGGTGACGGCAATGATCGGTGTGCGGTACTCGGACAGGTCGTCGTTGGCGCCGAAGACGGCGATGCCCAGCAGCGCGAACAGCATCTGCGACAGCGCCTGGGTGGTGGTGCTCACGGTGATGGCGGCGGCGGCATCGCGCATGCGCGCGCCCCGGTGCGACAGGTAGCGCACCATCAGCACCGGGCCGCCGATCTGGCCGGCTGGCAGCAGGCTGTTCACGGCCTCGCCGGTCCAGCGTGCCTTCAGCGCGCTGCAGAACGATCCGTGACGCGTCTTGCGGTCCAGCAGTACGGCGATGGCGCCGGCGTCCAGGGCCAGCGGCAACAGGTGGAACGCGGCCACCACGGCCAGGCCCCAGCCGGCCGACATCAGCGTGGTGGTCACCGCGCCAAAGCCCTGCCAGGCCAGCAGCCCGACAAACAGGGCCGCGCCTATCGATAGAAGAAGGAATGCTGCACGATTCACGCCGCCGACTTCCCCTGATTACTTGCCGCCCAGCAGGCGACGGAACACCTGCCGGAAGCCGAAGTACGCCACGGCGTCCTTCATGTTCGAGATAAAGCGCAGCCACGGCTTCATGCCGGGGTCGGTCACGTATTCGAATGTCAGCGACACGCGGATCTCGTTCGGGCCGGCCGGCGTGATGCGGTGGCGCAGCTTGTCGCCGTCGAACAGCACGATGCCGCCCGGGGGAATCTGCACCGAGCCCGGCTCGTCGGGAATGTCGGGGTTGCGCGTGTGCAGCTCGTAGTCGAGCCGGCACGACGATTCGTCGAGCACGCCGATCAGCAGCGTGTAACGGCGGCCATCGTAATAGGACGTGTCGTAGTGCCAGCCGATGTGGTCGCCCTGGCGCGTGTAGTAATAGAGCGCGTAGGCGTGGGGGTCGGATTCGGGGCAGACCTGGAGCTTGTCGCCCGTCACCTGTTCCAGCCAGCCGATCAGCGCGCGCGAGCGGTACAGCTCGGCGATGAACGGCGCTTTTTCGTCGATCGTATGCCGGCTGACGCTGCCGCCCTGCTTGTGGCCGGGCAGGTAGTTGCGGTTCAGGCCGGACTGCAGCGAGCGAGCCAGCGCTTCGAGCTGCGCGGTTTCATCGGGGCCGAGAAGCCTGTCCAGGTAAAGAAACGCGCCCTGGCGGTCGAAATCCTGGCGCAGGGCGGGGGTGTCCAACTTGGCGACGACGCCTGCCACGGCGGCGTCCGGGCGGCGCGCGGCCGCACGTGCGGCCACCGGCTCGCCATGGTGGTCACCGTCCAGGGGCGCGCGCGGCGCGATGGCGATGTCGCCGGTAACTTGCTCTGGCATATGCTGCCTCAGTGATCGGTGGTGGTCTTGACTGGCTGGGGACGCCGCATCACTCGCCAGTAATCGATGATGACCAGTAGCGCAAACAGCGGCGCGCCAATCGACGCCGCGGTCAGGAACGGACCGATGCCATCGGTCAGCGTGACCAGCGGTAGCAGGTACAGCACGTCTTCGGTCTCGAAGCCGCCGGCCGACGCCTGCTTGGTGCCACTTTTGCCAACCCGCGATTCTATACGCATGCGCAGGAAGAAGATCAGCGCCACCGCCAGGCCGGCAATCGTGCCGCGTACCACCGGGCCGGCCGCGCCGGCTTCGGCGCCGGTACTGGCCACGGCCATGCCGAAGCTCACGAACAGCAGCACCGTGATCAGCGCATCGCTCGCCAGGTCGTAAAAGTGGCCAATCTTGCTTGATTTGCCGCTAATTCTCGCCAACTCGCCGTCGGTATGGTCGACGAAATTCGAGATGACAACCAGCAGCGCGCCCCAGTTGGTCCAGCCGTAGCCGCCTTGTGCAATGCAGGCGATGCCGGCCAGGCCAATCAGCAGCCGTAGCGTGGTCAGGTGGTTGGGGGAGACACGAGTGTTCTTGAGGGGCCTTACCAGATGGCGGGCAAGGCGGGCATCCCAGGTGGACGGCAAGGGCGGTTCATCCGGGTATCGAGGGGATTTCTGGTTCATCCGTCAAACAAATTGGAGGGGCGGCTCCGGCACTTCGGTGCGCCATGTCTGGCGCTGCGCCGCAGGCGATGCCGAACACTACGCCTACGACGCCCGAATGACAAGTTCACGAGAATACGCCGTTTCCCTGCCGTGTGCAGCAGGGGGCCATGGGGCCAGGTCAATGCGTGGCCCGGCCATGCCAGTTGAACGCTCAACTCGCTGCCATGACGTTATCGTTACAATCGCAGCCATGCCGACCCAAGCCGAACGCAGCGCGTCCACAAGACAGGCGCTGATCGATGCCGCCACCACCTTACTGATCGAACAGGGCTATGCCGCCTTTGGCGAGGCCCGCGTCTGCGAGCTCGCCGGCATCAGCCGCGGGTCGCTGCGGCACCAGTTTCCGGAAGGGCGCTACGACCTGCTGCCGGCCATGGTGGCCAGCCTGCTGGAGACCGAAGCCCAGAAGCTGGACATGCTGGGGCCGTTGGCACCGCGCGTGCGCCTGCATCTGATGTTGCACACGCTGATTCGCCGGCGCCAGCGCCATACGTCGCTGGCCATCCTGGAAGTCTGGATGGCGTCGCGCGGCGACAAGCGGCTGGCCGATGCCGTCGGCCCGCTGCTGGCCCGCGTGCCGGTGCAACTGTTCGGCTACGACCCCGCGGCCGCTCCCGATCCTGAGCTGCTGGCCCTGCGGCTGTTCCTGCATGGCGCCACATTGCACAGCTTTGCCGCCGACTACGACGCCGACGTGCTGGCCGATTCGGTCCAGTGGCTGGTGGACCAGCTCAAGCCGTGCCCGGAATTGGCAGAGGTCATGGCGCGGATTGCGTCGCTGCAGCGGTAACTTCCCAAATAACTTTCCAACGCCTCACTAAAGTCCTTGCTTAACTATCACGCGTCTCTATACTAAAGGACATGCTTAACCATTCAACCCACTCCGATCCCCTCGACGCCACGTTTCAGGCGCTGGCCGATACCACGCGCCGCACGATGCTGGCGCAACTGGCGCGCGGGCCGTTGTCCGTCTCGGACCTGGCCCGGCCGCTGGCGATGTCGTTGCCGGCGGTGATGCAGCATCTTTCGGTGCTGGAGCAGGCCGGGCTGGTGCAGACCGAGAAGGTGGGGCGGGTGCGTACCTGCCGCATGGCGCCCAGCGCGCTGAGCGAGGCAGAGCAATGGATCAACGCCCGTCGGGCCGAATGGGAAGGCCATTTCGACCGTCTGGGCGAATACCTGGAAACCATGAAGAAGGAGGCAGCATCCGATGGCACCCGCAACGGCAACGGCAGTTGAGACGGCGCAGTCCGCGCAACATCGGCTCACCGTATCGCGCGCGTTCAACGCGCCGCGTGACCTCGTATTCAAGGCATGGAGCGCAGCCGAGCACCTGAAGCACTGGTTCTGCCCGCAGGGCGCCACGGTGCCCGAGTGCGAGGTGGAATTCCGGCCCGGCGGCCGGTTCGACCTGCGCATGCGCGGGTGCAATGGCGAATTCGATCACTGGATACGCGGCCACTACGTCGAGATCACGCCGCACTCGCGGCTGGTGATCGACATGACCGTGGAAACGCCCGAAGGCCAGCAACTGTTCAATGCACTGACCACGGTCGGTTTCGAGACGGTCTGCGGCGGCACCGAGATGACGGTGACCCAGCAGTACACGCTGCTCGACCCGTCGGCTGGCAATTACACGGGCAGGGCGGAGGAGGGCTGGAAGCAGACGCTCGATCGGCTGGAAAAGGAAGTGGCCCGCATCGGCGCCGAGACGCCGCCGCGCTCGGTGGCGCATGGCACCTTTACGATCTCGCGCACCTACGATGCCGCGCCGGCGCTGGTGTTCCGGGCACTGAGCGATCCTGTGGCCAAGGCGCAGTGGTTCCATGGCGGCCAGGGCTACGAGACCGTGTCGCGTGCGATGGACGTGCGGCCCGGCGGCCGCGAACACCTGCAGGGCCAGTGGGAAAACGGTCTGGTGTCCACGTTCGATGCCGTGTACTTCGACGTGATTCCCGACCAGCGCCTGGTCTACAGCTACGAGATGCACATGGGCGAGCGCAAGATCTCGGTGTCGCTGGCGATCTTCGAGCTGAAGGCCGTCGGCCAGGGCACGCAACTGACGCTGACCGAGCACGGCGCCTTCCTGGACGGCTACGACGACGCGGGGTCGCGCGAGCATGGGTCGGGGCTGCTGCTCGATGCGATCGGCGCGTGGGTGGCGTCCGCTGCCAAGCGCTGAAGCTTCGCCTTACACCTCACCTTACTCGGGCCGCGTGTGCAACGTCAGGCCCAGTACTACCAGCGCGCACTGCACGTCCGCGGCCAACGCGCGGTCGTGCAGTGTCGGCAATTGCGCCAGCGAGGCGTCGATCCAGTCGTGCAGCGCCGGTGGCGTCGTCACGACGTGACCGGCCTTCACCCGCGCCCGGAAGTGGCGCGCCACGATGCCCAGCACGCGCCGCACGGGTTTCCTCGCCGTCGCCGGCAATGCGGGCAGCGCACGCTGCAGGGACAGCGTGCAGTAGCCGATCTGCAACTCGGTAAAGCCATCCGATGCCAGCCGTCCGCCGCTGGCGCCTAGGCGCGGCATCAACTGCCCCAGGCGGTCGAGCATGCGCGCGCCGACCCGGGTGTGGTGGTCGGCGGCACGCCAGGTGGCGGCATGCGCCAGGTCCTGCCAACTGGCGCGAATCAGTCGCTGGGCGGCCACATGCGCGCCGAAGGGCCGTGCCAGCATCGCCCAGAGCGGGGCGAACAGCATGGCGGCTGCATTGGCCAGATTGGTGTTGAACAGGCCGATGAAGTTGGTGTCGTAGACGGTCTGCACGTTGGCGAATGATGCAGTGTTGACCGATAAGAGCATCGCGATCAGGTTGAAGCCAGGCCGTGGCACCAGCACGCCGATGCCCAGGTACGGCACGGCCAGCATGCCGGCCAGCGTCTCGAACGTCTGCGCGTGGGGCACCACCAGGAACAGATAGAACGACGAGATCAGCAGGCAGATAGCGGCCCACCGGATAAACGATCGCGCCACCGGACGCGGTTCGTCGATGGTCGCGAAGAAGCAGCAGGCGATGGCCGACACGGCCACCGGGCCGCCACCATCCTCCCATCCCGAGAAAATCCAGAGCAGCCCGGCGCAGAACACGGCCAGGCCGGCCGAAACCGCGCCGAAGACCAGCATGGCGTGGTCGTGGTGGGCGGCTCCCGTCTCGGTGGCTTCAGGCGCGGGCGACGCTGACGGCTTGGCGGGGTGGTCGTCGATCCCGTGCCGCAGATCCGCGCACGCCTGCATCAACGCGAGGTGCCGGGCTTGCAGCAGCTCGGCGGCTTGCTCCAGCGCCGGCCGGGCCAGTGCTGGCGCGTGCGTGTCGCGCAGCGCATGGAGCACGACGTCCAGGCCGGACAGCACCGGCATCAGCCGCGACATGCGGGCGCGCAGCGCGCGGGCGAGATCCACGGCGCGACGGCTTTCGGCATCGAACGACAGGTGCACGATCAACTGGTCGAGCGCCAGCATGTCGGCGGCCAGGCGATGCCGGCTGGCGGCAGCGCGTGGGTTGGCGGCAACGATATCGCCGGCCCAGGCGGCGGCATCGTCAAGCCAGAGTCGTGCACGTTCGCGCAGCGCGGGTGCCACCTTGGCCGGGAACACGATGGCGCCCACCAGGCTCGCGCAGACGATGCCGATCACGATTTCCTCGATGCGGGCCACGGCGATGTCGAAGATGTCGGCCGGCTGCATTACGGCCGGCAGCGCCACGATGGGCAGCGTATAGGCGGCCAGCAGAAACACATAGCTACGCGGCCCGCGCTGCAGCAGCGACAGGTAGACCAGCACCATGATCCACAGTGCCACCGCGCCGGTCAGCACGATGGGCATGCTCACCAGTTGCGGCACCGTGATCACCGCCGCCGTGGCGCCCAGCAGGGTGCCCGCCACGCGATAGGTGGCCTTGGACCGGGTGGCGCCCGACAGCGGGTTCGACACGAAGTAGACCGTGGCCATGGCCCAGTAGGGGCGGGGCAGGCCAAAGGACAGGGCGATATAGAGTGCCAGCATCGCGGCCGCGAATGCCTTCAGCGAAAACAGCCACTGTCGGGCATGCGGCCAGCCAGCCATGATGGAGATACGCCGGGGGCGGCGTGGGGGCGTTAGGTGGATGGCAGTGTAGCCGCGCCCCGTTGATTCCAATCATGATTTAAAATTCGCAACTTCAGTCGGAATTTTCATGAGAGGGCTGCGATGCCGATCGATATCCGGGCGCTGCGTTATTTCGTGGAGACGGCCCGCCTCAAGAGCTTTACCCAGGCGGCCACCTCGCTCTACGTCACCCAGTCGACCATCAGCAAGATGGTGAAGCAGTTGGAAGACGAAGTGGGCCAGCCGCTGCTGATTCGCGAGGGCAAATCGGTGCGGCTGACCGACGTGGGCCGGGTGGTCTACGACCGAGGCCAGGAAGCACTGGGCGTGGTGCACCGGCTGACGCTGGAAGTGGCCGATCTGTCATCACTGGGGCGGGGTCAACTGACCGTTGGCATTCCGCCGATGGTCAACCTGTTCTTCTCGCCGGCCGTCAGCGCGTTCCGCAAGCGTTACCCGAACCTGCAGCTGACGTTGTCGGAACACGGCGGGCAGGTGGTGGAGCAGCAGGTGGCCAATGGCGAACTCGAAGTGGGCGCCACGGTGCTGCCCGGTGACAGCGGCCTGGCGCTGGAAACGCGCGCGTTCGCCAAATATCCGATCTGGGCCGTGGGCCCGCATCGCGCGGCCTGGGCCAGTGGCCGCACGGTCACGCTGGAGGCGTTGCGCAACGAGCCGCTGGTTCTGCTGACCGATGAATTCTCGCTGACGCGCAAGCTGCGGCAGGCATTCCTGGAGGCGCGTATCGAACCGCACGTGGTGGCGCAAAGCGGCCACTGGGACTTCCTGGCGTCGATGGCGGCCGCCGGGCTTGGCACGACGTTCCTGCCGGAGCCGTTGCTGGCCCGACTGGAAACGCGCGACAAGCTGGCCGCCGCCCGGCTGACCGGGCCGACCATGGACTGGGCGCTGGCCCATATCTGGTCGCCAGGCCGCTATCTGTCACATGCGGCCCGGGCGTGGCTGGCGGTGTGCGAGGAGGTGATGGGCCAAGTCAAGGGATGACGCCGGCCCGCTGAATCAGCGCTTGGCGCCGAGCGCGCGGCGCGCCAGCACGGCCTGGCTCAGTGTGTCGAGCACGGCCTCCGAGTCGTCCCATCCGATGCAGGCGTCGGTGATGCTCTGGCCATAGGTCAATGCCGCCGGCTGGTGCTCGCCCGGCGTGAATTTCTGTGCGCCGGCCAGCAGGTTGCTTTCCACCATCACGCCAAAAATCGACCGGCTGCCGCCGCCGACCTGCTGCGCCACGTCGCGCGCCACATCGATCTGCCGCTGGTGCTGCTTGCTGCTGTTGGCGTGGCTGCAATCGACCATCAGCGCGTTGCGCAGGCCGGCTGCCTCCAGTTCCCCGCAGGCTTTCCCGACCGATTCGGCGTCGTAGTTGGGCGCCTTGCCGCCACGCAGGATGATGTGGCAGTCCGGATTGCCCTTGGTATGCACGGTCGCGACCTGGCCGTTCTTGTGCACGCCCAGGAAGTGATGCGCGCGTGACGCGGCCTGGATGGCGTCGATGGCGATCTTGGTATTGCCGTCGGTGCCGTTCTTGAAGCCGATCGGCGCCGAAATGCCGGAAGCCAGTTCACGATGCACCTGGCTCTCGGTCGTGCGCGCGCCAATCGCGCCCCAGCAGATCAGGTCGCCGATATATTGCGGCGAAATCACGTCCAGGAACTCGCCGGCGGCCGGCAGGCCCAGGCGGTTGATGTCGAGCAGCAGGCTGCGCGCAATGCGCAGACCCTCGTCGATGCGGTAGCTCTCGTCCAGGTACGGATCGTTGATCAGCCCCTTCCAGCCCACGGTGGTGCGCGGCTTCTCGAAGTACACGCGCATCACGATTTCCAGCGAATCGGCGTAGCGCTGGCGCTGCGCCAGCAGCCGGCGTGCGTATTCCAGCGCCGCCTGCGGGTCGTGGATCGAGCACGGCCCCATGATCACCAGCAGCCGGTCGTCCTGGCCATGCAGGATGCCCGAGATGCGCTGGCGCGTCTGGTTGACCAGCGATTCCACCGGCGTGCCGCGGATCGGGAAGAAGCGGATCAGGTGCTCGGGCGGCGGCAGCGGAATGATGTCTTCCACGCGCGCATCATCGGTCACGCTGGTACGGTCGGGCGGCGCCTGCCAGCCCTCGGCAATGGTGGGCGGGGATTTTTGTGGGTCGGTCACGGCGGACTCCTGGAATTCTGGAAAATGCGGCTAGTCAGCGATTCTAAAGGAGAGCCGGGCCGGACACACCCTTAACGCACCTCAACGCGCCCGCAGCGCGTCCACGATATTGAGCCGCGACGCGCGCAGCGCGGGCAGAAAGCCGCCCAGCAGGCCCATGGCCATCGAGAACAGCAGCGTCTTGACGATGATGGCCGGCGTCAGCACGAAGCGGAACGACAGGTCGGCGAAGGTCTGGAAATTGGTGGTGGAGAACGACGCGAATTGCATCAGCGACGCGCACAGCAGGCCCGCTATGCCGCCCACCAGCCCCAGCAGCACCGCCTCGATCAGAAAGGCCATCAGCACATTGGTGCGCTGGAAGCCCAGCGCGCGCAGCGTACCGATCTCGCCGACGCGGTTGGCCACCGACGCGTACATCGTGATCATGGCGCCGATCATCGCCGCCACCGAGAAGATCGTGGTCAGCGTCAGCCCGAGGATATTGATGAACGCCGACAGCGCACGGGACTGGTCGCTGTAGAACTGCTGCTCGCGCTTGGCCTCGTTGGCCAGGCGCGGGTCGACGTCGATGTCGGCGCGGAACTTGTCGAACGCGTCGGTATTGGCCAGCCGCAGCACCATCGACGAGTAGGACAGGCGGCGGAACGACTGCATGAGCTGGTCCACATCGCCCCAGATCTCGGAATCGAAGCCGCTGCCGCCGGCATCGAAATGGCCCACCACGGTCCAGTCGCGCTGGGCAAAGCGCAGCTTGTCGCCAATGCGGACGTTGCCGTAGCCGCGCGCGATGCTGCTGCCGACGATGATCTCCGACGAGCCGGGTTTGAACACGCGCCCCTCGGTCAGCCGCACCTGCGGCCGCATGCCCAGCCCCAGCGGCGAGACGCCCCGGATCACCACGTTCGATGGCGTGGTGTAGCCGGTCTTGGTCAGCGAGATCAGCACCACGGCCTCGCGCGACGCCATCGGCCGGCCCTCGGGCGTCATGGCCACGGCCGGGTACATTTCCAGCGCGGCCGCCTGGTCGCGCGAGATCCCGCTCTGGATCTCGGTTTCGGCACCCTTGCGGATCACCACCACGTTGTCGCGCTCGCCCGTGGTCACCAGCGTCTGCTTCAGGCCGGCGTCGAGCATCAGCATCGTGGCGAACACGAAAACCACCAACGCCAGCCCGCCGGCCGTCAGCGCCGTGGTCAGGCGCCGGGCCCAGACGTTGCGGGCGATGTAGTGGAGCGGAATGACCATATTGACCGGGTTCCCGTCAGCCGATGGCCCGCAGGCCCTCGACGATGCGCACCCGCGCGGCCTGCACGGCCGGCACGATCGCGGCGGCCAGGCCGACCACCACGGCGCAGGCGGCCTGCATCGCCATGGTCTCGTGCGACACCGTGAACACCGGAAACACGCCGCCCACGGCCTGCTTGAAGAAACTGGCCGCCGGTGGCGTCAGCAGCATGCCCAGCGCGCCGCCAAACAGGCTGATGATCATCGATTCGCCAAATACCAGCATCGACAGGAACCCGGAGCCGAAGCCCAGCGCCTTGAGCGTGGCGTACTCGGTGATGCGTTCGCGTGCGCTCATGGCCATGGCGTTGGCCATCACGGCCATCACGATGACGATCACCACGTACGACACCACGCGGATCGCGGCGATGATCTGGTTCGACATCGCCACAAAGCCAAGCTGGAAAGCCTGCTCGGTCTCGGTCAGCGTCTCGGCCAGCGAATTCTTGAACACGTTGTCGACGGCGCGCGAGATGGACGCGGCGTTGTCGGGGTTGTCTACGCCCAGCACGAACACGCCCACCTGGTCGGCCTGCCGGGGGTTCCGCTTGCGTACGGTTTCGTTCAGGTAATCCCAGTGGAACACCATCTGCCGCGTGATGGTGCTTTCCTCGCGGCCTTCCATGATGCCGCGCACCACAAAGTCCCAGGTGCCCGGATAGATCGTGCCCTTGATCGGGATGACGTCGCCCACCTTGAAGCCGTACGAATCGGCCAGTTGCCGGCCGACCAGCGCGCCCCGGCGGTCGCGCTGGTAGTCGGCGCGCTGGGCAGGGGTGACGATGAATTCGGGATAGAGGTCCAGGTAGTTGTCGGACACCGCGAACTGCGCGAAGAAGTTCTTCGGATCGCGGTAGACGCCGCCAAACCAGTTCGAGCGCGCCACCTGCGTCACGCCGTCGACACCCTTGATCCGGTACTCGTAGTTGAGCGGCAGCGCAAACGTCAGCGAAATCGCGTTACGGGTCACCAGCCTTGCGTTCGACGCCGCCGACGCCCCCGCGTACCAGGCATCCACCACCGTCTGCAGCAGCCCGTAGGCCAGCACGGCGATGACCAGGCCCAGCACGGTCAGCGCCGTGCGCAGCTTGTGGCGTAGCGCGTTGCGGGCAATCAGCTTGGGCAGGTACATGGGTCGGGTCCGTCAGCCGCGCTGCCCGCTGTGGAGCAGTTCGCCTTTTTCCAGATGGACCAGCGACTTGGCGGCTTCGGCCGCGTGGGCGTCGTGGGTGACCATGATGATGGTCTTGCCGACGTCGGCGTTGAGCCGCTGCAGCATGGCCAGGATTTCCGTGGCCGAGGTGCGGTCCAGGTCGCCGGTGGGCTCGTCGGCCACGATCAGCGTCGGATCGGTGATCAGCGCACGGGCAATCGCCACGCGCTGCTGCTGGCCGCCCGACAGCTCGGTGGGATAGTGGTCCATGCGGTCGGCCAGGTTCACCATGCCCAGCACCATCTCCACGCGCTCGCGCCGCTCGGCACGGCTCAGGCGCGTCAGCATCAGCGGCAGTTCCACGTTTTCATACGCGGTCAGCACCGGCATCAGGTTGTAGAACTGGAAGATGAAGCCTACGTGCGCGGCGCGCCAGTCGGCCAGCGACGCCTCGGGCAGCTCCGAGATATCGACGCCGCCCACCAGCAGCTCGCCGCTGTCCGGACGGTCGATGCCGGCGATCAGGTTCAGCAGCGTGCTCTTGCCGGACCCGGACGGCCCCATCAGCGCGATGAAGTCGCCGGCCGCGATGTCGAGCGAGATGTCCGACAGCACGGGCACGGTCTGGGCACCGCGCTGGTAGGACTTGGCGAGGTGGCGGATCGAAACGAGGGGCTCAGGGAGGGGCGCTGCCATGGCTTACTTCTTGGTCACGGTGACCTTGGCCCCGTCGGACAGCTTGCCGGCCGGCGCCAGCACCACCACGTCGCCGGGCTTCACGCCTTGCACAGCCACCAGTTCGCCAATCTTGGCGCCGCGCGTGACCGGCACCTGGGTCGCCTTGCCATCGGCCACGACGAACACCACGGGCTTGCCGTCGCGCTCGACCACGGCCGACGGCTGCACGGCGGTCTGCGGCTTGTTGTCCCCGGGCGGCACGGGCTTGGACAGGAAGGCGATCTTCGCGCTCATGTCGGGCAGCACGCGCTGGTCGCGGTCGACAAAGCGCACCTTGACCAGCACCGTGGCCTTGGACCGGTCCACGGTTGGCACGATGCGCGACACCCGCCCGGCCATGCGCAGGTTCGGCAGCGCATCCAGCAGGATCTCGCACGGCTGCTCCACCGTGATCTTTGCGATGTTCGATTCGGCGACGTCGGCTTCTACCTCCAGCGTGTCCATGTCGGCAATCGTGACGATGGCGCCCTTGGTGTCGGCGGCGGCCGAGAACGGCGTGATGTTGTCGCCCACGTTGGCATGCTTGATCAGCACCACGCCGTCGAACGGCGCGCGGATCACGGTCTGCTCGACCGATACCTCGGCCGCGCGGGCGTTGGCCTTGGCCGACGTGATCGACGCCTGCGCATTGCTGACCGATGCGCGCGCCTTGTTGTAGCGGGCCAGGTCGGCGTCGTACTGCTGCTTCGAGATAGCCTTGGGCTCCAGCAGCATTTCCGAACGCTTCAGGTTGACCTCGGCGTCGCGCAGTTCAGCCTGCTGCAGTTGCAGGTTGGCCTCGGCTACCTGCACCTGGGCACGGGCCTGAGCGGCCGACGCTTCGACGTCGCGGCTTTCCACGCGGGCGATGATCTCGTCCTTCTTGACGCGCGAGCCTTCCAGCACGCCCAGCCATTCCAGCCGGCCCTGCGCCTTCGATGCCACGGCGGCCTTGCGCTGCGGCACCACGTAGCCTGTGGCGTTCAGCATCGTGTAGTTCTGGGACGGGTAGGCCGCGCTGACCGTGGTGGTTTCCACCGGTTGCGGGCCGGCCAGCCGGGCCCCCACGCCGATCACCACCAGCAGGATCACCGCGATGATGGCGTAGCGCACCCAGCGGCGGCGCCGGCGCGGCGCGGGCGCCATGGCGCTGCGGTCGATTTTCAGCTTGCTCAGGTCTTGATCGGCCAATTTGGGAACCGTTCTGTCGCGGTATGCAGGAAAAGGCTCCCAGTATAGCGACAGCGCATGGCCACGCGCCGCCGTTTACAGCAGCTTGCCCGGGTTCATGATGCCGCTGGGGTCAAACACCTGCTTGATGGCCTTCATCAGCCGCAGTTCCAGCGGATCTTTCAGCGCCAGGAACGCGTCGCGCTTGAGCTGGCCGATGCCGTGCTCGGCGCTGATGCTGCCGTTGTAGCGCGCCACTTCCTCCATGACCTCGTCGCTGACCGGCTTGCCTTCGCCCAGCGCCCACTTCGGGTCGGCGCCGGCCGGGCGCGACAGGTTGTAGTGCAGGTTGCCGTCGCCAAAATGGCCGAAGATGAACGGGCGGATGCCGGGATGCCGCGCGTGCAGCCGCGCTTCCATCGACGCCATGAACGCCGGAATGCTCTCGATGGGCAGCGACACGTCGTGCTTCAGGTGCAGGCCGTCGGCCCGCTGCGCCTCGGAGATTTCCTCGCGCAGCCGCCACAGGCCCTGCAACTGCGCCAGCGACGCCGATACGGCCGCGTCCTGGCACAGGCCCTGTTCCAGCGCCTCGCCGATGACCGATTCCAGCAGCGCGTTCAGCACGTCCTCCGACGCCGTGTCGGCAATTTCCAGCAGCACGTAGGCCGGATGGCGTTCGGAGAAGGGCGCCTGCACGTTCTCGGCATGGGTGAGCACCAGGTCCAGGCACTCGCCGGTGAAGAATTCGTAGGCCTGCAACCGCGCGCCGCACCGGGCGAACAGCAGCGAATACAGCTCCAGCGCCTGCTGCGACGACTGCACGGCGGCCAGCACCACGGCGCGCGAATCGGCGCGCGGCGACAGGCGCAGCGCGGCGGCCGTGATGATGCCGAGCGTGCCTTCCGATCCAATCAGCAGTTGCTTGAGGTCATAGCCGGTGTTGTCCTTGCGCAGCGTGCGCAGCCCGTGAAAGATCTCGCCGTTCGGCAGCACGGCTTCCACGCCCAGCACCAGTTCGCGCGTCATGCCATAGCGCACCACGTTCACGCCGCCGGCATTGGTGGCCAGGTTGCCGCCGATCTGGCACGAATCCTCGGCCGCCAGCGACAGCGGGAACAGCCGGTCGTTCTCTTCGGCCGCACGGCGCAGGTTGCCCAGGATGCAGCCCGCCTCGGCCACCATGGTGTTGGCGATGGTGTCGATCGAGCGGATCTTGTCCATGCGGTCGAGCGCGATCACCACATTGGCCTGGCCACCGTCCGGCGCAGCGCCGCCGCACAGACCGGTATTGCCGCCGCGCGGCACCACGGGCACGCCGGCCTGCTGGCACAGCGCCAGCGCCTGGGCCACCTGTTCGGTGGAGCGCGGACGGATCACGGCCTGGGCCTGGCCCTTGTAGAGGCCGCGCCAGTCGGACAGGTACGGCGCCACGGCGTCGGGCGCGGTGGCGACCACGTCAGGGCCAAGGGCTTCGGTCAGGCGTTGGGCGAAAGGCGAGGTGGACATGATGGTCGGTAGCTGGATGGAAGATGTCAGGACTGGCGCAGCGGCAGGCCCAGGCGGCCGGCGGCATTGCGCAAATGTTCGGTGGCGCGCTGGCGGGCCAGGTCGGCATCGCGTGCGCGGATGGCGTCGAAGATCGCCACGTGTTCGGCATGCACCTGGGCCGGCAGGCCGGGCTGGCGGCTCGAATTGACGCGCGCCGTGCGCACCGCCTGGTGCAGTTGCAGGTTCATGTACTGCAGCAGCTGCAGGTAATACGGGTTGTGCGTGGCCGTGGCGATGGCGATATGAAACTGGATGTCGGGCTCCACGCCGTGTTCGGCATCGTCGATGCCGGCGGCAATCGCATCGAGCAGGCTGGTCATGCGCGCGAGGTCGTCCCCGGTACGGTGGCGTGCCGCCATGGCCGCCGCCGCGCTTTCCAGGTCGATCCGCAGCTCGAAGATCGCGGCCAGGTCGGTGGCATCGGCGCTGCCAGCCAGCCGGAACCCGCTGTCGCTGACGCGCGAGCGCACGGTGCTGCCCAGCCCCTGGCGGCTTTCGATCATGCCTTGCGATCGCAGGTGCTCGGTAACTTCGCGGATCACGGCTGCGCTGACGCCATAGCGTTCCGACAGCTGCTTGCCGGTGGGCAGCCGCGCGCCTACCGGGAACGTGCCGTCGGCAATTTCGCAGCGCAGTTGCTGGATGACGCGCTCGGTCAGGGTGATGGGCCGTGTTTGCATAGGCCGCTACGTTACGCTTTTCTGGTTATATGAAAACTAGGTGTAAACCCTTTGTAAGGGCGGGGCAGGCGAGAGGTGGTGCTACTTCTTGAGCCGGTAGGCCAGTTGCGGCCGCGTGATGCCGAGCAGGCGCGCTGCCGAAGACAGGTTGCCGCGCGTGGTGGTCATCGCCAGTTCCATCAGCCGGGCCTCGATCTGCGGCAGCGATACCTGCTGGTTCAGCAGTTTCTCGATCAGCGCATCGGCGTCCTCGCCGGCCTCGGGGCAGGCCGCGCCAGCATGCTGGCTGGCAAACAGGTGCGGCACGTCGATCAGCCCGGTGGCAGGGGCCAGCAGCACGCCGCGCTCGATCATGTTTTCCAGCTCGCGGATATTGCCGGGCCACGGGTATTGCACCAGTGCGTCGCGCGCTCGGCCCGTGAGCCCACGCACCTGCTTCTGGTACAGCGCATTGAAGCGCGTGATGAAGGCCTGCGCCAGTTCCGGAATGTCTTCCTTGCGTTCGCGCAGCGCCGGGATCGAGATCGGATACGTGCTGATGCGATAGAACAGGTCGGCGCGGAACTGGCCCTGGCGGATGGCCTGCGCCAGGTTGACGTTGGTGGCCGCAATCAGCCGCACGTTGACCTTGCGGGCTTCCACGCCGCCCAGGCGCTCCACCTCGTTGTTCTGCAATACGCGCAGCAGCTTGACCTGCGCGGCTGGCGGCAGGTCGCCGATTTCATCGAGGAACAGCGTGCCGCCGTGCGCGCGTTCGAAGCGGCCCGGGCGCGATTGCTGGGCGCCCGTGTAGGCGCCTTTCTCCACGCCGAACAGTTCGGATTCGATCAGTTCATGCGGAATTGCCGCGCAGTTGACGGCGATGAACGGCAGGTCGCGGCGCGGCCCGTTGTCGTGCAGCCAGCGCGCGAACATCTCTTTGCCGGCGCCGGTCTCGCCGGTCAGCAGCACGGTGATGTGGCTCTCGGCGGCGGCCGATAGCAGCGCAAACGCTTCGCGGAAGGCCGGCGACTGGCCGATCAGGTTGCCCTGGTTGGCGCCGCACAGCGTTTCGCGCAGCGTGCTGACTTCCTGCTGCAGCGAGAGCAGGTCGCTGATCACGGAATCGGGTTCGAAGTACTTCAGGTAGTCGGCATCGTCCCATTCCTCGGCGGGCTTGCCGACGATGCGGCATTGGTCGTCGCCACGCCGCGCGCACTCGGTTTCCTTGTAGATCACCAGCCGGTCCATGAACGTGCTGGAGTAGCCCGAGGCATAGCCCAGTTGCACCCAGCAGCCCGCTTCCTCGCGGCTCAGCGCCTCGTTGAACGGCGCTTCGCCTTCCCACGAATCCTTCCAGAGGAATTCGCCGTAGAAGTGGCCGGTCTCGCGGTCGACTTCCAGCCGCACCGGTTCCACGCGCGTGACGCCTTCGAGCATGTGCAACTGCGGCCCCCACAGGAACGCTTCGTGCGGGGAACTGGCCAGTTCTTCCTTGCGCTCGCGCTTGACCATCTCGGCATCGCGCATGCCCTGCGCGTAGCCCATGCGGATCAGCAGGCCCTTGCCGCGTTCCAGCCCCAGCGTGTCCAGGATCTCGCGGCGCAGGTAGCTCAGCGCCTCGGTGTGCATCAGCACCATGCGCGATTCGCCCAGGTGGATGCGCGCGGCCTTGGCGTCGATGGTCAGCAGCGATGCCAGGTCGAACGGGGGCGGTTCGGGCAGGGTGCCGGGGGTATCGGCAGGCGGCGCGTTGGGGGGTGTTGCGGGGGGCGTTGTCATCCTCTCACTCCAGAACCATGGCGGGCGGCCTCTCACGGATCGCCTCGTTTTTTCGCAAGCCTAGCACGGCCTTTTGCGTTCCCCGATAGGCGTCGATGCGGCCCCTGGCGCCGATGTTGCGATGCAGCGCGTGCCGATTTGATCATTTGATGAAATCGGGCCTGATGGCCTCATCAAATCATCAAGCAGCCTGGCCCCCGCAAACGCGGCCAATCGCCCGCAAACGCTTGCCCCACAACGGATTGGCGATGCTGGCACGGCGTTCGCTATATGCCTTGCACCTGGATTCACAAAAAAATGCGCACCGCACCGTGTGTGCAAGGCAACAGGAGCGAGACATGCCACTTCCCCCATCCGACCAGCGCTACGTGCGTGTGGTCGAGCGCGGCGAGCGCTGGATCGAATTCGAGTTCTCGATTGGCGACCCGGCGATCTTCGTGGAGCTGGTGATGCCACCCGAACAGTTCCAGTCGTTCTGCCGCGACCAGCAGGCCCAGTTGCTGAACTGACCCGCATACCCCAAGGAGACAGCCATGCAAATCGACATCCGGACCGACAGTCGCGTCAGTCCGATCCGGCAGACCTTTGCCCATATCGCGCGGCGGCTCGGCGCGGACAAGCCCGCCACGCGCTACCAGGAGGCCATGTTCGACCTGCAGCCGGCCACGAGCTTTCACTACCGCCCGCTGTGGCAGCCGCAGTACGAGCTGTACGACGCACGCCGCACCCGCGTGGTGATGCAGGACTGGTACGCGCTCAAGGACCCGCGCCAGTATTACTACGGCACCTACGTCAACGCCCGGGCGCGCCAGCAGGACGCGATGGAGAAGAACCTGGAGTTCGTGGAAAAACGCGGGCTGCTGGCCGCGCTGCCGGCCGACATGCGCGAACTGCTGACCGTGGGCGTGGTGCCGCTGCGCCATCTGGAGTGGGCCGCCAACATGAACAACGCGGCCATCACGGCCTACGGGTTCGGGTCGGCCATCACGCAGGCGGCGATGTATCACACGATGGACCGCCTGGGCATCGCCCAGTACCTGACGCGCCTCGGGCTGCTGATCGGCGACAAGGAAGCCGTGGACCAGGCCAAGACCGCCTGGATGGAAGACATGACCTGGCAGCCGCTGCGCCACGCCAGCGAAGACCTGCTGGTGCGCGACGACTGGTTCGAACTCCACGTGGCGCAGAACCTGGTGCTGGACGGCCTGGTGTATCCGCTGGTCTACCAGCAGTTCGACCGCCAGCGCGCGGCCGCGAACCCGGCGTTCTCGCTGGTCACCGATTTCATGTCGGCCTGGTTTGGCGAATCGTCGCGCTGGGTCGACGCGACCGTGAAGACCGCCGCGCAGGAAAGCCCCGAAAACGCCGCCGTGCTGGGCGAATTTGCCTACACGTGGCTGGAGCGCTTCACGCATGCGCTGCGGCCGCTGGCACTGCGGTTGTTCGGCGCCGATGGCGAAGCCGAACTGTCGCTGGCCGTGGACGCGCTGCGCAAGCGCCTGTCCGGCCTGGGCCTGAACCCGCCGCAAGGAGACCACCATGAGTGATTCGCCCGTATTTATCGCGTTGCAGGCCACTGACGACATGCGCCCCGTGATCGAAGCCATCGAGGCCGACAACCCGCACGCACGCGTCAACCACTATCCGGCGATGGTCAAGATCGACGCGCCGGGCCGGCTGGCCATCAACCGCGCCAGCGTGGAAGAGCGCATCGGCCGCCCGTGGGACGTGCAGGAACTGCAGCTCGGCCTGATCTCGCTGGCCGGCAACATCGACGAAACCGAAGACGCATTCGTGCTGGCCTGGCGCTGAGCAGCGCAGGCCCGACAACAGATACAGGAGACATGCCATGACCACTGCAACCGCCACCGCATCGGCGGCCCGCGAGGCCGTGCGGCCGAAGATGTCGCTGAAGGAGAAGTACGCGATCCTGACGCGCGACCTGGGCTGGGAGACCACCTACCAGCCGATGGACCGCGTGTTCCCGCACGACAAGTTCGAGGGCATCGTGATCCACGACTGGGACGGCTGGGAAGATCCGTTCCGCCTGACCATGGACGCCTACTGGAAATTCCAGTCGGAAAAGGAACGCAAGCTCTACGCCATCATCGACGCGTTCCAGCAGAACAACGGCCAGCTCAACGTCAGCGACGCACGCTACGTCAACGCGCTGAAGCTGTTCCTGACCGGCGTGTCGCCGCTGGAATATGCCGCGCACCGCGGCTTTGCCATGGCCGGCCGCAGCCTGCGCGGCGTGGGCGCCCGCGTGGCCTGCCAGATGCAGTCGATCGACGAACTGCGCCATTGCCAGACGCAGATCCACACGATCAGCCACTACAACAAGTTCTTCAACGGGTTCTCGGACTGGCGCCATCTGCATGACCGGCTCTGGTACCTGTCGGTGCCCAAGTCGTACTTTGAAGACGCGATGACGGCCGGGCCGTTCGAGTTCATCACGGCCATCTCGTTCTCGTTCGAATACGTGCTGACGAACCTGCTGTTCATGCCGTTCATGTCCGGCGCGGCCTACAACGGCGACATGGCCACCGTGACGTTCGGCTTCTCGGCCCAGTCGGACGAGTCGCGCCACATGACGCTGGGCCTGGAAGTGGTCAAGTTCATGCTGGAGCAGGACCCGGCCAACCTGCCAATCATCCAGAAGTGGATCGACAAGTGGTTCTGGCGCGGCTACCGGCTGCTGACGCTGGTGGCGATGATGATGGACTACATGTGCCCCAAGCGCGTGATGAGCTGGAAGGAAGCCTGGGAAATCTACTTCGAGCAGAACGGCGGGGCGCTGTTCAAGGACCTGGCGCGCTACGGCATCCGCATGCCCAAGTACCACGAACAGGCCGCCCGCGAGAAGGATCACCTGTCGCATATCGCCTGGTCGATCTTCTACAACTTCAACCACGCGGCGGCGTTCCACACCTGGGTGCCCGAGCCCAACGAGATGGACTGGCTGGCCCAGAAGTACCCGGACAGCTTCGACCAGCACTACCGCCCGCGCTTCGACTACTGGAAGCAGCAGCAGGAGGCTGGCCAGCGCTGGACCAACCCGGGCCTGCCGATGCTGTGCCAGATCTGCCAGATCCCGATGGCGTTCACCGAGCCCGACGACCCGACGCAGATCTGCTACCGCCACGCCGAGCACGCGGGCGAGCACTACCACTTCTGTTCCGACGGCTGCCGCGACATATTCGTGGACGAGCCCGAGAAATACGTGCAGGCCTGGCTGCCGGTGCACCAGATCTTCCAGGGCAATTGCGGCGGCCCCACGCTGCCCGAGGTGCTGGACTGGTACCACCTGCAGCCCGAAGACCGCGGCGACTACGCCGATTCGCAGGACCGCGCGAACTGGCAGCGCTGGACCGGCAACGACTAAGCGCATCGCAAAGGAGACACATCATGCCTGTTATCGCATTGGAGCCCGGCTACACGGGCGAAGTCCGCGACCGCGTGGAGAACTTTCACGGCAACCAGCTCGTGTATTTCGGCTGGGACCAGCACCGCCTGTTCTGCAGCCCGTTCACGTTGCCGCTGCCGCCCGACATGCCGTTCGGCACGCTGGTGGACGCGGTGCTGGTGCCGCTGCTGGGCGCGCATCCCGAAGGCGCGGCCATCGACTGGGCCAGCGTGGAATGGCTGCGCGGCGACGCGCCGTTCACGCCAGACCCGCAGGCCAGCCTGACCGCCAACGGCCTGGGTCACAAGTCGCTGCTGCGGATGCGTACCCCGGGACTGTCCGGTATCGCCGGCTCGTTCAACTGAGCGGAGGTTGCCATGAGCTACCAACTGACCATCGAACCCCTGGGCCAGACCATCGACGTGGCCAAGGGCCAGACCCT
Organism: Cupriavidus pauculus; assembly: GCF_022179805.1. GTDB lineage: Bacteria > Pseudomonadota > Gammaproteobacteria > Burkholderiales > Burkholderiaceae > Cupriavidus > Cupriavidus pauculus_E. Next base: position 26,062 of record NZ_BPUO01000029.1, read on the forward strand.
GCTGGACGCCTGCCTGCGTGCCGGGGTGTGGCTGCCGCACGCCTGCGGCCACGGCCTGTGCGGCACCTGCAAGGTCCAGACGCTGGACGGCGAGATCGAGCATGGCGAGGCGTCGCCGTTCGCGCTGATGGATTTCGAGCGCGAGGAAGCCAAATGCCTGGCCTGCTGCGCCACGCCACTGTCGGACATGACGATCGAGGCCGATATCGAGCCCGATCCCGACCACCTGGGCCTGCCGCTGATGGACTTCACCGCCGAGGTCACGCGCATCGAGGCACTGACGCCGACGATCAAGGGTGTGTTCCTGCGCGTGGAAGGCGCCGACGCGCTGCGCTTCCAGCCGGGCCAGTACGTCAACGTGTGGATCGGACGGGAAGCCGCGCCCCGGGCGTTCTCGATTGCTTCGGCGCCGTCGTCGGACGAGATCGAGCTGAACATCCGGCTGGTGCCGGGCGGCAGCGCCACCACCTACGTCCATGAACAACTGGCCGTGGGCGAGCGGCTGCAACTGTCCGGGCCGCTGGGCCGGTTCTTCGTGCGCAAGAGCGATCCGCGCCCGCTGGTGTTCATGGCGGGCGGCTCGGGGTTGTCCAGCCCGCGTTCGATGGTGCTCGACCTGCTGGCATCCGGCGACCCGCGCCAGATCGTACTGGTGCACGGCGCACGCACGGCCCACGAACTCTATTACCGCGAAGCCTTCGAGGCGCTGGCGGCCCAGCACGACAACTTCACCTATGTGCCCGTGCTGTCGTCCGAACCCCAGGGCAGCGACTGGGCCGGCGAGCGCGGCTATGTGCACGACGTGGCATCGAGCCATTTCGGGCACGACTTCCGCGGCTGGCGGGCCTACCTGTGCGGCCCGCCGCCGATGATCGAGTCGTGCATCGCCACGCTGATGCAGGGCCGGCTGTTCGAGAAAGACATCTTTACCGAGAAGTTCCTGTCGGCGGCAGACGCCAGTCAGGCCGCCCGCAGTCCGCTGTTCCGTTCGCTGTAAAGACGCTGACGCAACCCCCACCAAGGAGACAAAGATGGACAAGATCCAGATCGACGCCGTGCTGAACCGCATCGAGGAAAACACGGGCCAGCACGCCAATCCGCGCATCGCCGCCATCGTGCACCGGATGGTGCGCGACCTGTTCTACATGATCGAGGACCTCGACGTGCAGCCCGAGGAATTCTGGTCGGGCCTGAATTTCCTGGCCGAGGCAGGACGCGCCGGCGAGCTGGGGCTGATCGCACCCGGGCTGGGCTTCGACCACTTCCTGGACCTGCGCATGGACGAGGCCGAGGCGCGCGCCGGCATTGCCGGCGGCACCCCGCGCACCATCGAAGGCCCGCTCTACGTGGCCGGCGCGCCGGTGGCGCAGGGCGAGGCACGGCTCGACGACGGCACCGACGAGGGCGAGGTGCTGGTGATGGAAGGGCAGGTCAGGGGTGCGGACGGCGCGCCGCTGGCCAATGCCGTGGTGGAAGTCTGGCACGCCAATTCGCTCGGCAACTACTCGTACTTCGATCCCACGCAGAGCGCGTTCAACCTGCGCCGCAGCATCGTCACGGATGGGGTGGGGCGCTATCGTTTCCGCAGCATCATGCCGGTGGGCTACAGCGTGCCACCGGGCGGCACCACCGACCGCCTGCTCAAGAAGCTCGACCGCCATGGCACGCGCCCGGCGCATATCCACTTCTTCGTGTCCGCACCGGGACATCGCAAGTTGACCACGCAGATCAATATCGACGGCGATCCGTACCTGTGGGATGACTTTGCGTTTGCCACCCGCGAAGGGCTGGTGCCGCCGGTGACGCGTATCGACGATCCGGCTGCGATGCAGGCGGTGGGTGCTGACAAGCCGTTTGCGCAGATCTGCTTTGATTTCACGCTGCATTCGGATAGTGCGAATGCGCCGCAGGCGGAAGTGGCACGGCAAAGGGCGGCGGTGGCGGTATAAGAAGTCACTCCCGCTTGCAGCAAGCTCCCCTCTCCCACAAGGTGGGAGAGGGGCGGGGGGTGAGGGCCGGCGGTTCAAATTGCCACATGCCGGCAAGCAGAGCCGCAATGCCCACACCCCCAACCCCACAACCCCGGTGTGGG
>NZ_BPUO01000030.1 GCF_022179805.1 Cupriavidus pauculus
CGATCAGATCTTCGGGAATGGTCGGCAGCTCACGATCGGCGGCCTGGCTCGTCTTGGTTCTACGTGGCATGACATGCTCCTTGGCGACATGTTATGCCCTAAACACAAAATTTCTGACGGGCCCCCGATGCCCGGCCGGGCTAGCGCGTGGTCCGCTGTCCGCCTCTGCCCACTTCGAACACCATGTGCTGCTGCAGCCGCTGGTGCAGCCATCGATCCGCGCGCCCGCGACTGGCCGATTTCCGCCAAACCAGATCCACGCCGACAAGCCAGTCAGTGTGCGGATACGCGGTCAACTGAAGTTCGACTAGTTCGCCCTTGTCCAACTCGTTACGGATCAACTGCCGGGGCAGGGTCGCCCAGCCAAGTCCGCTGCCGACCATCTCCATCAGGGCCAGATAGCTTTCCGCCTGCCATGTGCGCGCCGCGCGCAGGTACTCGGTCGTCGGCAGCTTGTTGGCGTGCGCGCTGAACGCCAGGCGCCGATAGGCATGCAGGTCAGCGAATGACACGCTTTCCAGCGACGCGAGCGGATGCGAGGGGTGCGTGACATGCACCATGATCAGCTTGCCAAGCTGCACGAAATCCAGCTCGGGGGGATAGTCGGGCTGTGCAAACGCGATGCCGAGTTCCGCCTCGCCCTTGAGCACCAGGTCACTGACATCGCCATAGACAGGGTTCCGGATGGTCAGGTCGACGTAGGGAAATTCCCGCTCGAAATCGATCAGCACCGGCATGACCGTGTTGTACGGGATCTCGATCGCCAGCGTCAGGTCGGCCGGGTTTGCGTCCGCCAGGCTTGCCGCATGGGCCTCCAGCGACCTGCAGCGCTCCAGCACGGCCTGGGCTTCCGCCATCAGCGTCCGTCCCGCCTCGGTCACGGTGGGGATCTTGCTCGTCCGGTCGAACAGCGACACGCCGAGGTCGATTTCAAGGTTGCCGATGGCACTGCTGACCGTCGACTGCGTCTTTCCCAGCCGGCGGGCCGCTGCCGAAAACGATCCGGTCTCCACGACGAGGATAAATACCTGAATCTGCTCCAGCGAAAAGCGCATGGCTTGTCCCATCGAAAAAATCGATGGCTCCTGATTTGTTTTGGCGGCGGTCTTCGATGGATGATGCCGCAGCGATGCACTCACAGGCAATAGAGACCCGGGGGTGTCGCGCCTTTGTCAGAAGAGGAGACAACCCATGAGCAAGGTGAAGGTGGTGCACCCGGTGGACGAGGTGTTGCCGGTCAGGCAGTTGGCGAGCTACGGCTTGCAGCATGTGCTGGTGATGTACGCCGGGGCGGTGGCCGTACCGCTGATTCTGGGCAGCGCGCTGGGCTTGTCCTCGTCGCAGGTCGTCACGCTGATCAACGCCAACCTGTTGACTTCGGGCGTTGCCACCATCATCCAGTGCCTCGGCATCTGGAAGTTCGGCGCCCGGCTGCCGATGATCCAGGGCTGCTCCTTTATCGCCCTGGCGCCGATGATCATGATCGGCAAGCAGTACGGGCTGCCGACCGTCTTCGGGGCGGTCATTGCCGCAGGCGCCGCCACCATCGTGCTGGCCCCGATCTTCAGCCGCCTGCTGCGGTTCTTTCCGCCGGTGGTTATCGGCAGCCTGATCACGATCATTGGCGTGTCGTTGATGCCGGCGGCGGCGATCTGGCTTGGCGGCGGCAACCCGGGCGCGTCCGATTTCGGCAGTCTGCCGAACCTGCTGCTGGGTACCGCCACGATTGCCATCACGTTACTGATCTATGCGCGGTTCCGGGGTTTTGTCGCAAACCTGTCGGTGCTGCTTGGCCTCGTGGCGGGAACGGCCATCGCCATGGCGTTCGGACTCACCGATTTCTCCCATGTGGCGAGTGCCGCGTGGTTCGAGATCAGCCCACCGTTCGCATTCGGCCTGCCGCAGTTCCAGGTCGCACCGGCACTGGTAATGGTGCTGGCCATGCTGGTCATCATGGCCGAGACCACGGGAAACTGCCTGGCCATCGGCCAGATCGTCGGAAAGCCTTCGAACCAGCAGACCCTGGGCAATGCCTTCCGCGCGGATGGGCTGTCTACCGTGCTCGGCGGCATCTTCAACAGCTTTCCGTACAACGCATTCACCCAGAACACGGGGCTGATCGCGCTGTCCAGCGTAAAAAGCCGCTACGTGGTGGCAACGGCCGGCGTCATCATGGTGCTGATGGGTCTGTTCCCCAAGCTGGGCGCATTGATTGCCTCCGTGCCACGGCCCGTGCTGGGCGGCTGTGCGGTCGTGATGTTCGGCATGACGACGGTGGCCGGCATCCAGGAACTGTCCCGCGTGAAATTTGACGGCACGCGCAATGCCGTTGTCGTCGCCGTATCGGTCAGCATCGGCGTGTTGCCGATGTCGTTTCCGACGCTGTTCGAGCACTTCAGCGGCACCCTGAAACTGGTGCTGGAGAGTGGCATCTTTCTGGGTGGCATCACCGCAATCGTGCTCAACGTGCTGCTCAACGGAACGTCGCGGCCCGAAGCGGAGCAGCAAGACGACGCCGCCGAATTATCCGTACTTGCGACTGCGTCCATCGACGCCGAGAAGCGAGCCTGAACACATACCCATTGGAGATATCGCATGACAACCTTGATGAACGAAGCAACGCCCGAAGATGTGACCGCGCTGGACCTGGACCTGCTGCGCCGGTCGATTGCCGATTCATACGATTCCAGGCAGCGTGGCCGCCATCCGTTCGCGGCGCTGGTTGCCGACGAGAACGGCAACATCATCGCGGCCGCCGGCAATAACTCGATGCCGCCCGAAGGCGACCCGACTCAGCACGCCGAACTGGCGGCCGCCGCCGCTGCCGCGCGCATTCTGACGCCGGAGCAACTTGCCCGATGCACGCTATATACCAGCGCGGAACCGTGCTGCATGTGCGCGGGCGCCATCTACTGGACCGGGATCGGCCGCGTGGTCTATGCCTTGTCGGAGCATTCCCTGCTGGGTCTCACGGGCGATCACCCCGAGAACCCGACGTTCTCGCTGCCCTGCCGGGAAGTGTTCGAGCGCGGCCAGCGCAAGGTAAAAGTGGCAGGCCCGATGCTGGAGGATGAAGCCGCTCGCCCGCACGCGGGTTTCTGGAAGTAGCGTTTTATCCTGCCGGCTGCAACGCCTCGGGCTTGCCGCCGGCTTCTTGTCAAATTCCGCGGTCGCGCTCTGCGATCCAGATCGCCATCGCCATGAACAGGATGCCGGCCAGCTGGAGTGGGCTCAGTGCATGGCCGAAGTAGAGCCAGTCGACCACGATGGCGACGGCCGGGTAGACATACTGGAGCACGGCGATGCGTCCGGCCGGCAAGCGCCCCATGCCCTGGTATAACAGCGTATAGGCCAGGCCGGTGTGGATCAGACCCAGGCCCGCCAGCCACAGCCACGAAACGCCCAGTTGCGGCCAGCCGTGCTGCATGGGCCATACCCACAGCAGCAGTGTGCCGAGCGCGCATTGCCACCACGCCAGTACGCCCTGCGGCATCCCCTTCAGGCGCCGGGCAATGATGGTGACGCACGCCGTGACCAATGCACCGACCAGGCATGCCGCCACGCCCCACCAATAGTCGGCCGCCTGCGCCACGCCGGCCGCCGGCATCATGAATCGCTCCAGCACCCCGGTAGCCAGCACCAGGCCGACCATGGCGATCGACACTGACACCACTCGTCGGCGACGAATGGCCTCCTTGAGAAAGACGGCGGCGAGCAGCAACACCCACAGTGGCTGGATCTGGAACAGGACCACCGCGATGCCGGTCGGAATGCGCGTGATGGCGGAGAAAAACAGGCCCCACGAGATCACCATCAACGAGCCGGCCAGCATCACATACGATGCCGTCGACCGCGTAAGCAGCAGTGCCGGGAGCTGCCGCCGGTAACGCAGCCAGAGCGTGATGCCGAGCAGCCCGAACGCGCATCGGAACCACGTCAGGGTCATCGGCGCGGTGCCTGCCTCGTGCGCAAAGACGCCGATGGTGCCAAGCACGGCATTCCCGGCCAGAAAGGGGACCAATCCACTGTCGGTCTTGCTTTTGCCCGCACGGGCCGACGCGAGGGCGGCGCTGCTTGCGGTGTGTTGGGTATCGCTGGTCATGGCGGCAGTATGGGTACACGCTGACTGCGCGAAAAGCGCATAATTCGAACACAAGCCATTCGAAAAACGAAAAGGAGTGCTGATGACGCCGAAGGATCTGCAACTGGACTGGCTCAAGTGCTTTGTGGCCGTGGTCGACGCGGGCACCCTTTCCGGCGCCACGACGGAGGTTCACCGTTCCCAGTCGGCCGTCAGCATGCAGATCAGGAAGCTGGAGGACGCACTGGGTCGCCAGCTACTGGTACGTGGTGCCCGACGCGTGGAACTCAGCGCCGATGGCCAGACGTTGCTGGGATACGCCCGGCGCATGCTCGACCTGCAGGACGAGGTGCAGGGCGCCTTCGGCGAAGAGACGCTGACGGGGCGTGTGCGGCTTGGCGTGCCCGACGACTATGCGGCGAAGTACCTGACGCCGGTGCTCAAGCGTTTCGGACCCCGGCATAGCGGCGTGGAGATCGAGCTGGATTGCGAGCAGTCCACTTCGCTGATTCCGCGCGTCACCAGCGGCGAACTCGATCTGGCCCTGGTCTCTCGCGACCATGCGCGGCGCGGCAGCCTACTGTTCCATGAGCCGATGGTGTGGGTCGGCTCGCCGCAATTCGAACTGTGGCGACGTGATCCGCTGCCCATCGCCGTCTACGAAGACGCCAGCCTGGCGCGGCGTCACGCGATTCACACCCTGGCGCAACAGGGGCGTCGCTATCGCGTGGTGTATCACAGCTCCAGCCTGGAAGGCCAGATCGCAGCCGTAGAGAGCGGCCTTGCAATCGCAGCGCTCACCTTGTGCAGTGCCCCGTCGCGTTTGCAGATCCTGGGCCGAGAGGAAGGACTGGGGCCGATGGCGCCGATGGAAGTCGCGGTGTATCGCAGCCGGGACTCGCAGGGTTCCAAAGCCGTGGACGGCTTGTACAACGTGCTGGTCAGGACGCTGCGCCAGGGGTGAGGGCGCTTGGGCGGGACGGTAGATCGAGAAGCATATGTCCTGATCCAGCGCGCAACGGTTGGCGGACGCTTCTACCTTGGTGACATCAACAGTCAGACCGCATCAGCGCGATGTGAACTGGCTTTCGACTGCGCCAGGAGGTTCATCATGCTGCCGCTTCTCGCCCTGCACACGCTCGTGGAACAACGCGGCGACGGACTGCGCCCGGAGTTGCTGGCCTTGCTGGCGCATCGTGCCGAAGGCGGCCTGTCCGCACCGATCAAGCCGGAGGGCTTGCCATCCCCGAGCTTGGCAATCACGATCCATTCAGAAGACTTGGTCAGTGCTGACGACGGCAGGTCGCAGGGTTAGTCGGCACGCAAGGCGAGGAACGTCCCGTTTGGCTGGTGGAAAACAATCCCGTCTGCCACCTCTCCTGGTGATGCGCGGAATTCCACGCGATAGCCCGCGAGCTTCCCAAGCTCGAATGTCCTGCCGTCGAGCGGAATCAACCGATAGATCTGTTGTGCGCCGATTTGCAGTGTCAAGCCGCCGGCCGCATCCAGAGTGACATGAATTTGCTGGGATCCGTGCGAATAAGTCCCCGCACAGCGGGCGCGAAAGCCTGGGTCCATGACGTCGCCAGCGGGCACGCGATGAAAAACGATATCGGCGACCATAGGCTCAAGCGGCGCGGAAAGCCTGGCGATAACGCCTTCGCGGTTGTAGCCGAATGTCATGAGAAGCTCGTCGGGATGAATCTCCGACGGCTTGCGCGGGGTCATGAATACATCATAGTGGTGGTGCTCAAGCCGGCCTGACATGCCGCGCCATTGCCACGCCAGTTCGTCACCTTCATGCGTGATGATCATGCAACCGTAGGCAGGGTGGCTGTATGCACCAGCGTACTCGTGCAGGGCGTGGCTGGGCTTCGTCTCCGTGCGGCGTCCTTTACTGCTTTCGGCTTTGTCGATGCTCCGCTGAGCGACGACTTTCCGGCGCATTTCGCTGAAACGGCCAAACCAGTCGATCGGCTCATGGCCGCACAATCTGTCGAGCGCGACATAGGTCAGCAACTCGGTCACCGCACTGGGCGCATGATTGGTCAGGACGGCAACGCCGATGCGGCGCTCGGGAAGCATGGTCATCAATGTTCCCCAACCCACCCACGATCCGGAATGAGAGACCTTTCGCTCGCCACGGTAGTGCTCGGTCGCCAATCCCAATCCATAGTGAGTCTCGCCAATCTCCTCTAACGCTGAGCGGCCAGCATGCACGCGCGGAGTGGTCATCTGCCGGATGATGTCCGCTGCCAGAATCTGCTTGCCGTTGATCGTCCCGTTGTTCGACAGGCAGTGCATCCACCTGGCAATGTCCGAGACCGAGGCATTCAAGCCACCGGCGGGCAGAGCGCGTATAGGCGTCAGGCTTGCGCGCCGGGTTTCCCCTTCGTCCTCGATGTGTGGATGCGCATGGTCGGCCGTGCCTGCGAGCGCTTCGATAGACAGGCTGAAATTCTGGAAGCCCATTGGGCGCAGCAGTCGCTCGGACAGAAACGCATCCCAGGCCATGCCCGAAATACGTTCCGCGATGTGTCCGGCCACCAGGTAAGCAAGATTCTGATATTGATAGGTGTCGCGAACATCGTGGTTAGGTTCCAGATGCCGGAGGGCTGCAAGAATTTGCGCCGTGGAAAGGTCGCCTGGCGAGTGGATCCAGTCGTGCCGGGGCAGTCCGCTATGGTGGCAGAGCAGGTCGCGCACGGTCACGCGTTCCGTCGCCACCGGATCGTACAACCGGAACTCCGGGATGTACTCGCGTACGGGCCTCGTCCAGTCAAGTTTCCCTTCGTCGACCAGAAGTCCCAGCCCCGCCGCAGTGAAGGACTTCGTGATCGAGCACAGCAGGAATTGCGTATTGGCGGTGACCGGCAAGCGCGATGCGATGTCGCGAACGCCGTAGCCTTTCAGCAGAATCGTCTCGTGGTCCTTGATCAAGGCCAGAGCGAGGCCCGGGACTTGCCATTCAGCCATTGACGCTTCGACGAGGTCATCAAAGTCTTCCAGCATGTCGGGGTTCCTCTCGGAGGAGCTCTGGTGGGTGCCAAATGTACCAAATATGCTGGATGCCGCTGCCTGCAGCGTCGGTAGTCCCTACCTGAACCCAAACAACCCATGCCAGAACGTCTCGAACGCGCTCCCAGGCTTGTCCGTGCGGGGCGTGTCCGATCCGGCCGCCTGGGTTGGCTCTGCTGTGGATGCCGTCTCGGCCTGAGCGGTCGCGTTGCGCGATTGCTGTAGCGCCCAGACGCTGTCCGCGATGCGGCCGGCCAGGTCGGGTTCGCAGTCGCGGCCGAGCAGCACGCCGAACAGTACGTCGCGGCCGTGGCCGTCGTCGGCGAAGCGCATGGCGATAGCGACCATTTTCTCGTAGTGTTCCTGCGCCGCGCGCCGGGCTTCTTCCTGTGCCTGGCGCTCCTGCGCTTCCTCTGCAGCGTGCTCGGCTTCCCAGCGGCGCATTTCGCGTTCGAAGACGTCGTCGTAGACGCGGCGCTGCTCGGCATCGGACAGGATCGAATAGGCGTCGCGAATCTGCTGGAAGGCCGCATGGGCCTCGGCTTCGCGCCCCGGATTGCGGTCAGGATGCCACTTCATGGCGGCGCGGCGGTAGGCGCGCTTGATTTCGTCCAGGGTGGCATCGGACGTGACGTCCAGTGTCGCGTAAAGCGTGGTCATGGCAGCGGCGCGGGCGGCGGGTGAAGGCGTTCATGCTAGCACGGCCCTCTGGCCCGAAACGGTCAGAATGCCTCGTTGATCTGGAAGTAGACCCCCTTGGTGTTGCTGCCGACGCCTACGTCGAACCGCACGTTGACGCGCGGCTTGAATTCGAACCGATAGCCCACGCCGGCATTGGGCAGCCAGTGTGCCGAAGTCAGCGCACCGGGGTTGCCGGCAATGGCCCCGGTGCCGGCCCAGAACACCATGCCCTGGCGCCCAGCGATATGCCAGCGGTATTCCACCTGCGCGGTCATCACGGCCTTGTCGCGGTACTGGCCCATGAAATAGCCGCGCATGCGCCGGTTGTCGCCGAGCTTGGACATCATGCTCCAGGGCACGTCGCCCCAGTTGAACTTGCCGTAGATGTCGAAGGCCAGCACGTCGCGGTCGCGCATGCGGAAATACTTGTCGTAGATGATCTCCAGCGATTCGAAGTCGGTGTCGCTGCCGATGGCCCGCCGGTAGACCGTGCCATTGACCAGCAGCGCCTGGCCCTTGTACGGGTTGGGAATGAAGTCGCGCGTGTCGTACGAGAAATGCGCGGTCAGGCCGCTGCTGAGCACGCGCGTGCCGTGCGGATCGGTGGCCAGCGCGCTATTGGCGCCGCGCTGCAGTTGCGCGGCGTCGTCGTATTCGAAGTCGTAGCCGCCGCCCATGTAGATGTTGGGCCGCACGCGCATCATGACGCGCGGCTGCACCAACACGCCGCGCCGCGTGTAGTCCTCCTTGTTGGCGCTGTTGATGGCGTTGTCGTAGCCGATGCCCCAGTAGGCGGTAGGCATGTTGATCAGCGCGCCGCTGAAGACGAAGCGGTAGCTGTCGTCGGCAAAGAACGTGTTGTTGTCCACGCCAATGCCCACCGCGCCCGTGGTCGTCAGAAAGCCGTGCAGGTTCAGCGTGGAGAGCTGCGTGTCCTTTTCGGCGTTCTTCGGCTTGTAGAGCCCGATGGCAGCCGCGCCGACGCCAAGCCCCATCTCGGGGTTGTAGAACGGGCCCGGCAGCACGCCCCAGTCGATGCCGTGGCTGACGTCCACCTCCTTCGACGCGCCGAGCTTGTTCAGGATCTTGTCGATCCAGCTCACGTGTTCGGGCGTGGGCTCGGGTTGGGGCTCTGGCGTCTGGGCCACGGCGCTGGCGGTGCACGCGGCGCAGGTGGCAAGCAGCAGGATGGGCACGGCGCGCATGGTCGTCAGAACCGGAAGAACCCGGTGGCGATGACATTGTTGCGGTTATAGCCGTAGCCGATCTCCAGCAGCAGGCCGAGGCTGCGGTTGATCGTCCAGCTGGCCCCGAAAGAGCCGCTCCAGTACCCGGTCACATGCTCGGCGATCTGGTAGTTCAGGCGTGCGGTCTGGTTGTCCGACTCGGGCACGGGCACGTCGAAGTGGCCCGTGATGGTGGCGCGTGTGTGGAAATAGGTGGCGCCCACAAACGGGGTCAGCAGGCCCAGGCCGTGGCCGAGCCGGAAATTCCAGCCCACGCGTGGGCCGATGTTGATCGACTTGATCGGCGAGTCGGACATGGTGATGTCGGACACCGTGTAGGTCACCGGCAACGCGAAGAACAAGTCCTTGTAGGTGCCCACCAGCGTGAAGCCGCCGCCGTAGGTGTGGCCGCTGTAGTTGGCGTGCTGGGTCGGCAGCTTGATCGGCTGGCTGCAATCGGGGCCTGGTCGCCGTCCGCCGCAGCCGATATTGATGCCGAAAAAGCGCTCCAGGTCGGTGCGCGACGAGAAACTGATATCGATCGAGCCGCTGCCTTCCACATTGCCGACGATGCCGTACACATTCATGAACGGAAACAGCCACGCGCCAAATTGCACCTGGTTCGATACGTTATGAATGCGCGATTGCTGGAATTGCACGAAATCGGCCGGACGCAGCGGACTGCTGCCGGCCGAAACCTGCAGGTTGCTGAGCTGGAAGCGCTGATAGCCATTGAAGTACGAGTAGCCAATGTCGTACGGGTTGGGCAGGTTGTAGCCCTTGTCGATCACGCGCTGTGCGAAGAATGGCAGGGCGCGGTCCCACAGCGGCGGCTCGGCGGGCGCCGGCTCTGACGAGCCCACCGGGCCGACCTTGCCCCGGTACGGACCCGACTGCGTATCGGGCGACGCAGTGGCGGCCGCTGCACCGCCGCCGCCGCCCGCCGTCCAGGCGCTGGCGGCGCCGGGCAGGGCGAGTGCACATAGCGCCACCGCCAGGCAGGCCAGCCGACAGCGTCGACGGGGTTGCACGGTCGGGCGGAAGACGGTCGTGCCGCGCGGGCTGCCACGTACGGACATGGTGCGGTGCTGTCCTGGGACTCGTTCCGGATGGGCCGATGTTCCCCGATTGCCCGCCCCCGCCGAAGTGAATGTTTTCGTAGGCGTAGTTAGGAGAATCCAGCAATCGAACGGCGCGCGGCTCGGGTATTCTTGCGGCATTGCCAACTCACGGTTGTGAATCGACCGCAGCGATCATGGACAGGGCTCGCGTCTTGACACTGTTTCTGGGCGTGGTGCGCGCCCGGAGTTTTGCCCGCGCCGCCGTGGAGGCGGGCGTCACGCCGCAGGCCGTCAGCAAGGCGGTGCGCACGCTGGAAGAAGACCTGGGTGTGCGCCTGCTGCATCGGACCACGCGCAAGCTGAGCCTGACCGATGAAGGGGCGCGCCTGTTCGAGCTGGCCGATCCCGGGCTGCGTCAGCTTGACGAGGCGCTGTCGCAGGTGCGCAGCGCCCGCAGCGAGGACGACGGCCTGATCCGCCTCACCGCGCCGCCGTCGGTGGGCACCCATGTGCTGGTGCCGCTGATGGCGATGTTCCGCGCCCGGTACCCGGGCATCACGTTCGACCTGCAACTCAGCGATCTCTTTACCGACCTGGTCGAATCGCGCATCGATATCGGCTTCCGGTCCGGTACCAGCCCCGGCCAGAACCTGGTGGCCCGCCGCCTGTGCGACCTGCCGATGGTGATCTGCGCGTCGCCCGCCTACCTGGCGCAGCATGGCGAACCGCGCACGCTGGACGAACTGCTGAAACACGCCTGCACCGGCTTTCGGCGGCCGGTGACCGGGCGGCTGGTGCCGTGGGAGCTCGATATCGACGGCGACCTGGTCTTCCAGGACGTGCCCGCCGTGGCCACCTTCAACGATGTGCAGACGGAAATCGCGGCCGTGCGTGCCGGCATGGGCATCGGCCAGCTATCGATGTTCCTGGTGCGCGACGACGTGGCCTCGGGCCGACTGGTGCCAATCTTGCGCCGGTTCGACAGCGTCAACGTCGGCCTCTATATGTATTACCCCCATCGCACGCACATCCCGGTGCGCGTACGCCGGTTTATCGATTTCGTGGCCGAAGCGGGCACGGTGGCGTCGCTTGTTTCGCCACCTATATTGCCGTCGGCGTAGGTCACCGCCTGGAACAGGTCGAGCGTGGTGCCAAACCGGTCGTGGAACGACGCTTCCAGGTCATGGGTGGCAGGCCAGCCGACGCTGCGTTTCAGCGATGCCAGGCCCGCACGCGTATCCGGCGCGTCGAACAGCAGCCGCATCAGCCGCTGCGTGCGGCACAGGTCGCCCAGCGCGGCGCCCTCGGCGAACAGGCTGCGGCGGATCGAGGCGGGCGAAGTTTCCAGCAGCTGCGCCGCGAAATCCGCGCACCATGGCTGGCCGGGCTGCAGGAAGATGCGCCGCGACAGATCGCGGGAGAGCCCTTGGCCGACGAAGGGCTCAACGGTGGATGCCATGGTGATGCGGCATCCGGCCGGCTGCGGCACGCTGCCCGCGATCAGCAGCTCGAACGACTGGAACGGCTCGACGATGCTGGCAACGCCGGGCGCCAGCAGGCGCTCGAAGCCGTCGCGCCGCATCAGCGCAGTGCCGCGCGTGGCCGTGACCGCCATGCGGAAAGCCGGCGTCAGCCGCGTCAGGTGCAGATGCGCGGACGATTCGATGCCGAACCGCATGCTGGCGGCGCGGCCGGTTACAGGACGCCCCGGGCGCGCAGGTCCGCCACCTCTTGCAGCCCCAGCCCCAGGCAATCGCGCAGCACCTCGTCGGTATGCTGGCCCAGCGCGGGCGGCGCGTGGCGTAGCGTCGGCGGCGTCTCGGACAACCGCAGCGGGCTGGCCGTGGAGCAGATGCGGTTCACGGTGTCCGATTCGGGGCGGTCCGCTTCGCCATAGCGGAACTGCTCGACACGCAGCCCGCGATGTTGCACGTGTTCGTCGGCAAACGCCTGCCCGATATTGTTGATCGGCCCGCAGGGCACCGACGCGGCTTCCAGCAGCCCGATCCACTCTTGCATGGGCCGGCGGCGCGTGACTTCGCACATCATCGGAATCAGCGTCTCGCGATGGGTCACGCGGGCGCTGTTCGTGGTGTAGCGCTCGTCGCTCGCCCAGTCCACGTCGGCCACTTCGCAGAACCGCGCGAACTGTCCGTCGTTGCCGATCGCCAGCAGCATATTTCCGTCCTGCGTCGGAAAATCCTGGTACGGCACCACGCTTGGGTGGACGTTGCCTTGGCGCGTCGGCACGACGCCGGCGTTCAGGTAGCCGGACCCCTGGTTGGCCAGTACCGCCATGGCCACGTCCAGCAGTGCAATGTCGATGCGCTGGCCGCGCCCGGTATAGTGGCGTGCCTCCAGCGCGCCCAGGATGGCCGTGGTGGCGTACATGCCCGTGAAGACGTCGATCACCGCCACGCCCACGCGCAGCGGCCCGCCGCCGGGTTCGCCATCGGGCTGGCCGGTGATGCTCATCAGCCCGCTCATGGCCTGCACCAGCAGGTCGTAGCCGGGCCGTGCGGCGTAGGGGCCGGTCTGGCCAAAGCCGGTGATCGAACAGTAGACCAGGCGCGGATTCAGCGCGCACAACGACTCGGGGTCGAGCCCATAGCGCTTGAGGTCGCCGGTCTTGTAGTTCTCGATGACCACGTCGCTGCGGGCCACCAGTTCGCGCACCAGCCGCTGGCCCTCGGGCGTGGCGATGTCCACGGTCATCGAGCGCTTGTTGCGGTTGCAGGCCGCGAAGTAGCTGGCCTGCCGCGTGGGGCCATCGTCGCCGTCCAGGTACGGCGGCCCCCAGTGGCGCGTGTCGTCGCCGGTGCCGGGCTTCTCGATCTTGATGACGTCGGCGCCCATGTCGGCCAGGTTCTGCGTGCACCACGGGCCGGCCAGCACCCGCGAGAGATCGAGCACGCGGATATGGCTCAGGGCGCCGGTCTGCCGCGACGGCAGCGGCAGGCCATGGTTGGATTCGGCGTGCATGGATTCGGTAGAGGCGGTCATGTGCGGTGGCTCAGGCAATCTCGGCCCAGCCATGGCTGAGCACGACCTTGTCGCGTTCCAGAACCCTGGCGCGCAACTGGAACTGTCCGGGGTGTAGCGGATCGCGCCAGATCTCGGTGACCAGCGTTTCTCCGGGGAACACGGGCGCGGCAAAGCGGATATCGAACGCGCGCAGCCGTGCGGGATCGCGGCCGGCGCACTGCCGTAGCAGCGCGTGCGCCACCAGCCCGTAGCTGGCCAGCCCATGCAGGATGGGCCGTTCGAAGCCGGCAGCCTGCGCCACGGCCGGATCGGCATGCAGCGGATTGAAGTCGCCCATCAGCCGGTACAGCAGCGCGGCTTCGGGACGCGTCGGCTGCGTGTCGACGAAATCGGGCGGGCGATACTCGGGCGTCGGGCGCAGCGCGGGCAATGGCTCGTCGCTGGGCTGGCCGCCGTCGAACTGGCTGTAGCCGCCATCGCCACGCAGGAACGACACCTGCTGGATGGTGGCCAGCAGTTCGCCGGCCACGGTTTCCAGGCGCCGCTCGGTGACCATGATCGCGCCCTTGCCTGCGCCCTTGTCGGTCAGGTGGGTGATGCGGTTGTGGCCCACCACCTCGGCATCGGCGGGCAGCGGCCGGTGCAGGCGCAGCCGCTGCTCGCCGTGCAACAGCTTGACCCAGTCGATACCGTTGTCGGGCTCGCGCGCCCAGAATCCCGGATAGCCCAGGACCACGGCCTGCGACGGCAGCGCGCGCAGCCCGCCCGGCGTGCCTTCATAGACGAACGGCAGCGCCGCCGTATCCATCGGGTCATTGCCAAGCCCCAGGCTCAGCGCGTACAGCATGGTGTCGCGCAGCGTGTAGTGCTGGCGCACGGGGGCGAATGCGCGGTTGCGCAGGTGCGTATGGCTGATCGGCATGCGGCGGCTCGCGTCAGGCCGGGGCGAAGACGGGCACAGGCGCGCCGCCCTCGGTGTCGGCAAAGCGCACCTTTACGCGCTGGCCGATCCGTACGCTGTCCAGGTCGGTGTCGACGATATGCGTGAGCATCGTCACGCCTTCGTCCAGCCGCACGTAGGCGATGCAGAACGGGTTGGGGCCGGCGCGGCGCGTGATGCTGAACGAGTAGATCTCGCCCAGGCCGCTGGCGGTCTTCCAGTCGGTGTCGCCCATGCAGAACGGGCACAGCGTGCGTGGATACCAGTGGGGTTTGCCGCATGAATTGCAGTGGCGCACCAGCAGCTTGCCTTCGCGCGCGGCCTGCCAGAATGCCGCGTTGTCGGGCAGTTCATCGGGCGCCTTGTAGGCGGTGGGAACGTAGGGGGTAGTCATCGTCAGCCTCGCAATGTCTTGCTTGTTCGCGGGTTCGCTTATTCGCGTTCGAGGATCAGCGTGGCGGAGCCATGGCGCGATCCCATGTAGCCGCCCGTGCCTTGCGCCAGCGCCAGCCGGCAATCCTTGACCTGTACGGCCGGATGGGCTTCGCCACGCAGCTGGCGCACAGCTTCGATCACCTTGGTGATGCCGCCGCGGTTGGCCGGGTGGTTGTTGCAGAGCCCGCCGCCATCGGTGTTGACGGGCAGCTTGCCCACGCCGGAAATCAGGTTGCCGTCCATCACGAACTTGCCGCCTTCGCCCTTCTTGCAGAAGCCCAGGTCTTCAAGCTGCATCAGCACCGTGATCGTGAAGCTGTCATAGATCGACGCGTACTGGATGTCGGATGGCGTGACGCGCGCTTCCGCGAACGCAGCCGCGCCCGACACGCGTGCGGCGGACCACGACAGGTCTACCTGTCCGCCCAGCAGGCCCTTGACGTGCTCGCCCGCGCCAAGCACCTTGATCTTCGGCCGGTTCAGCTTGGCGGCGATCTCGGGGCGCGCCACGATCAGCGCGCCGCCGCCGTCGGATACCACGCAGCAATCCAGGCGATGCAGCGGGTCGGAGATCATCGGCGAATTGAGTACATCCTCCACCGTCACTACCTCGCGCAGCATCGCGTTGGGGTTGTGCTGTGCGTGGTGCGAGGCGGCCACCTTGATCCAGGCAAGCTGCTCGGGCGTGGTGCCGAACTCGTACATATGGCGCTGGGCGACCATCGCGTACAGGTTCACGGTAACCGGGTTGAAAGGCGCCTCGAACGGCTGGTCCGGCAGGTTAGTCCCCCAGTTGCGCGCTTGCGTGCCGCTGGACCCCTCGGACCGCGGACGCCCGGCCAGCGTGATCAGCGCCACGTTGCACTTGCCGGCGGCGATGGCCTGCGCGGCGTGCGAGACGTGCGCGATATAGGACGATCCGCCCATCTCGCTGGAGTCCACATGGCGCACGTTCAGGCCCAGGTAGTCGACCATGTTGACCATGCCCAGGCCGGGCGCGTCGCCGGCGCAGAAGTAGCCGTCCACGTCGGCCAGCGTCAGGCCGGCGTCTTCCAGCGCGCCGCGTGCGGCTTCGGCGTGAAGCTGGGCCACCGTCTTGTCCGGTGCCTTGCGGGTCGGGTGCTCGTAGGCCCCGACGATGTATGCCTTGCTATTGATGGTCATCGGTGTTTCTTCCGTCGTGTGTTCTTGTCAGGCCGCCATGGCGGCGGTGTAGCGTTCCATGTGCAGGTCGGTGTCGCCCAGCAGTACATCGACCATGGTCAGTGCCTTGAAATAATCGCCCACTTCGAGTTCGTCGGTCATGCCCATGCCGCCGTGCAGTTGCACCGCCTGCTGGCCCACGAAGCGCGCCGCCCGGGCGGTGACCACCTTGGCCGCCGACACCTTGCGCCGGCGTTCGTCCGCGTCGGCGGCGTCCAGTCCCTGCGCGGCCACGTAGGCCATCGACAGCGCCAGCTCCTTCTGCAGCACCATGTCGGCCATGCGGTGCTGCAGGGCCTGGAACGATGCCAGCGGTTTGCCGAACTGCTTGCGCGTGGCCAGGTATTCCGAGGTGATCTCGATCAGCCGCTCCATCGCCCCGGCCGCCGCTGCGCATTGCGCGGCGATGGCGTGGTCGATGCCCAATTCGAGCGCGGCCAGCCCGTTGGCGGTGACCAGCGTAGCGGGCACGTCGGCCAGCGTGAGGTCGGCGCCCGCCAGGCGGTCCATGGTCGGATAGCCTGTCACGGTCAGGCCCGGGGCGTCGCGGTTGACCAGGAACAGCGCCAGCGCGCCATCGAGCCGGGCCGACACCAGGTACGCGTCGGCGGCGTCGCCGTGCCAGACCACCGATTTGGTGCCGCGCAGCACGTAGCCGTTCGGCTCGCGCTTGCGGGCCTCGGTGCCATCGGCATCCAGGCGATACCGGCTGGCCGGCTCCACGTAGGCCAGTGCCAGCACCTTGCTACCTTCGGCAATGGCCGGCAGCCATTCGGCCTGCAGCGTGGCCGGGGCATGGTGCGCCAGGATGGCTGTCGCGGCCACGCCGGGAATCACCGGTTCCTGCACCAGCCCGCGCCCGAGTTCGCGCTGCACCACCACCTGGGTGGCCGGGCCTTCGCCAAAGCCGCCATGGTCGGACGGCACCGTCAGGCCGAGTACGCCCATCTCGGCCAGTTGGCGCCATGTGGCGCGGTCGAAGCTGCCTTGCTCGCGCGCGTTGCGGCGGCGGTGCTCGAACGTGTATGCGGTGGCGACAAAGCGGCGCAGGCTGTCGGCCAGCATCTGCTGTTCTTCGCTGTAGGTGAAATCCATGCCAGTCGTCCCTGTGCGTTAGAAGCCGATGATCATCTTGGAGATGATGTTCTTCTGGACTTCGGTGGAACCGCCATAAATCGTGGTCTTGCGCATGTCGTAGTAGGTGGATGCCGCCGACGCGGCCCAGTCCGGCCCGCTCGTGGGCTGCGGCGCGCCGGGCTGCAGCCAGTCGGGCGAATAGGGCCAGCCGTGCGGCCCGGCCACTTCCATCTGCAGCATGGCGATGTCCTGCTGCAGTTCCGAACCGCGAATCTTGACGATCGACGCCTCGGGTCCCGGCGTGCCGGCGGCCTGGGTGGCCACGCGCAGCAACAGCATTTCCAGCGCCAGCAGGTCCATTTCCAGGCGGGCGATCTTGTCGCGCATGCGCACGTCGTCGATCAGCGGGCGGCCACGGCCGTCGGTGGTCTCGGCGGCGTAGTGGCGCAATTGGCGCAGTTCGCGATGGCAATGGCCGATACCGGCGATGCCGGTGCGCTCGTGGCCCAGCAGGTACTTGGCGTAGGTCCAACCTCGGTTTTCTTCGCCGAGCAGGTTTTCCACCGGCACCTCGACGTCCTCGAACCAGGTCTCGTTGACATCGTGGCCGCCGTCGAGCGTCTTGATCGGGCGTACCGTCACGCCGGGCGACTTCATGTCGATCAGCAGCATCGAGATGCCTTCCTGCGCCTTGGCCTCGGGGTCGGTGCGCACGAGGCAGAAGATCCAGTCGGCAAAATGCGCCATCGTCGTCCAGGTCTTCTGGCCGTTGACGATGTACTTGTTGCCGCTGCGCACCGCGCGGGTCCGCAGCGATGCCAGGTCGGAGCCCGAGCCCGGTTCCGAATAACCCTGGCACCAGAAGTCTTCCACGCCGGGAATGCGCGGCAGAAAGCGCTGCTGGTGCTCGCGGCTGGCGTACTTCATCAGCACGGGGCCGATCATGGTCAGGCCGAAAGGCAGCATGCGCGGCGCGCCGGCGCGGAAGGTCTCGATCTCGAAGATCAGGCGCTGCAGCGCGCTCCAGCCTGTGCCGCCCCATTCCACGGGCCACGTCGGCGCACCCCAGCCGTGGGCGTGCAGGATGCGATGCCAGCGTACGTGGTCGTCCTTTTCCACGCGGCGATGGCCCAGCACCTTGTCGCGGATGTCGTCAGGCAGGTTCTGCCGGACAAAGGCGGCCACTTCTTCGCGGAAGGCTTCTTCTTCTCTTGTGAAACGCAGGTCCATGAATCTGTCTCCGGTCGTTGCAAACGATTCTATGGGCGTGCGCGTCACGCTGGTTCGACTTTGCCGAATCCGGCCTTCCGGATCGCTGAATGCATGCGGCGGTGCGGTTTCAGGGCATCGAAGCCGCCCCTTGTGATTTACGAATGGCGCCGCCCATCCTTTGCGGTCATGCTGCGCTGACTTTCTTCCCGGCATTTGCAAAAGGACGGCAAGCGTGGCTACCCGGATTCATCAGTTGCTTGACCATTGGTTGACCGAAGCACCGGATCAACCTTTTATCCACCTGCCGGACGGCCGCAGCCTGAGCTTTGCCGATCTGGGCGCGCTGACGGATACGGCCGAGGCGGAACTACGCGCGCTGGCCGTGCGGCCCGGCGACCGCGTGATGGTGGTGGCCGAAAACTGCCCCGAGCACGCCGCGCTGATCCTGGCCTGCAGCCGGGTGGGCGCGTGGTCGTGCGGCGTCAATGCCCGCATGGCCACCGGCGAGATCGACGGCTTCGCGGCACGCGCCGACGCCCGCGTGGTGTACTTCACGGCCGCCGCGTCGCGGGCCGCCGCCGAACACGCGCGGCGCTTTGGCGCCGGGCCGTCCGCGCTGCACGGCATGCATCGTGCTGCCGTGCGCGCCGATGCGATGCCCGAGCCACAACCGCTGCGCGACCAGGTGGCCGCGCTGATCTTCACGTCGGGCACCACCGGCGAGCCCAAGGGCGTGATGCTCACGCACGATGCACTGATCCACTTTGGGCGTGTCACCCGCGACGCCCGCGCGCTGGGGCCGGCGGATCGCAGCTACGCGTTCGTGCCGATGACCCACATCTTCGGCCTGGGCACCGTGCTGATCAGCTCGCTGCTGGCCGGCGCGCAACTGGTGATGCGCCCGCAATTCGACCCCGCCGACCTGCTCGATGCGCTGGCCCACCACGGCGTGTCGCAGCTGCAGGGGCCGCCCACGCTGTTCTCGCGGCTGCTGGCCTACCTGCAGGAGCAGGGCATTGCCAGGCCAGTGGCTCCGGCGCTGCGCTATCTCTACACGGGAGCCGGGCCGCTCGACCTGTCACTGAAGACGCGCGTGGAGTCCATGTTCGGGCTGGCGCTGCACCACGGCTACGGCTTGTCGGAATACGCGGGATCAGTCCACGTGACCCGGCTTGGCGAACAGCGGCCCGATACCAGCGCCGGCTACGCCGTGGCGGAAGCCGAGGTGCAGGTGACCGATGCTGTCACCGGCCAGCCTTTGCCGCTGGGTGAGCGCGGCGAGCTGTGGCTGCGTGGCAGGGGGCTGATGCCGGGCTACTTCCGTGACGCCGCCGCCACCGCCGCCGTGATGCGCGACGGCGGCTGGTACGCCAGTGGCGACCTGGGCGAGATGCACGCCGACGGCGCGCTGTTCGTGGTGGGCCGGCTGAAGGAAATGATCATCCGCTCGGGCTTCAACGTCTATCCGGCCGAAGTCGAGACCGCGCTGAACACGCATCCGAGTATCCAGCGCTCCGCCGTGGTCGGACTCGCTGAAGGCGACGGCAACGAGGAAATCGTCGCCTTCGTGGAGCTGCGGCCTGGCGCCGCGCTCGAACCCGCCGCGCTGCGCGACCACCTGCGCAGCCGCCTGGCACCGTACAAGCGGCCCGCGCGCATCGTGGCGCTGCCCGAACTGCCCACCAACAACAACGGCAAGATCCTCAAGCGCGTGCTGCAGGAGCAGGCCGGTTCGATGTCGACCCAAGGAGACCCAGCATGACCCGCAATCCTGCCTTGCCTTCCAAGATGCGCCGGCGCCTACTGGCCGCCGGCCTGCTTGGCGCCGTGGCACACCCGTTCCCGTCGTTTGCCTCGGAGGCGTGGCCGACCAAGCCGGTGCGCCTGATCGTGCCGTTTCCGCCTGGCGGTCCGGTGGACAGCACCGCGCGCATCTTCAGCCAGCGGCTTGGCGAGATCTGGAAGCAGCCGCTCGTGATCGACAACCGCGCGGGCGCGGGCGGCACGATTGGCGCCGCCATCGCGGCCAAGGAAGTGCCCGACGGCTACACGCTCTTCCTGGGGTCGATCCACCATGCGGTCAACCCGACGCTGATGGGCAAGCTGCCCTACGACATCGAGAAGGACTTCGCGCCGGTCAGCTTCGCGGCCATGTTCCCGGTGTTCGTGGTGGCGCATCCGTCGGTGCCCGCCAACAACATCAAGGAATTGATTGCCTACGCCAAGGGCGGCCACACGCTGGCCTATGGGTCGTCCGGCAATGGGGGCGGCACGCACCTGGCCGGCGAGCTGTTCAACATGGAAGCGGGCACGAAGCTGCAGCACATTCCCTACAAGGGCAGCGGCCCGGCCATGAACGACCTGCTGGGCGGGCAGGTGCAACTGATGTTCAGCGACGCGCCCACTGCCCTGCAGCACATCAAGTCGGGCCGCATCAAGGTGCTGGGCGTGGCCAGCCGCAAGCGCTCGGGCATGCTGCCCGACGTGCCGACCGTTGCCGAGTCGGGCCTGCCCGGCTACGAAGCCTATTCGTGGGCGGCCCTGTTCGCACCGGCGCAGACGCCCAAGGCGGTGCTCGACAAGATCAATGCCGACTTCAACGTCGCCATGAACGATCCGGGCGTGAAGCAGAAGCTGCTGCAGGCCGGCGCCGAGGCCGATGCCGGCACGCAGGATCAGATGCGCCAGCGTCTGCACAGCGAGATCGCGAAGTGGCGCAAGGTGATCCAGACGGCCGGCATCACTGCCGGCTGATCGTCGGGGCTGCGTCAGTCAGAGGGAAGGGCGGGCCACTGGAATAACGGTGGCTCTTTTGCCTTGAACCGGCGCACGGCCTCGTGATGGTAGTCGGTGCTGAAGGCAATGCCCTGGCCCAGCGATTCCAGCTCCAGCATCGCGCGCATGTCGCTACCCGTCGACTGGTTCAGCGCACGCTTGGCCAGCCCGAACGCCACCGGCGAGGCGCCAGCCAGGCCGCGCGCCAACTGGTCGGCACGGGCGTGAAGCTGGTCCTGCGGCACGATCTCGAAGACGGCGCCGATCTGCCGCGCCTCTTCCGCGCCGATCTCGCGTGCGCTGAACACCAGTTCGCGGGCGCGGGCCATGCCCACCACGCGCGGCAACGTGTAGAGCGCGCCGCAATCGGGTACTAGGCCCACCTTCATGAACGGCATGCAGAACCGGGCGCGCGGCGTGGCCACGATGAAATCGGCCAGCAGCGCCAGGCTGAAGCCGGCGCCGTACGCCACGCCATCGACGGCGGCCACCACGGGGCGGTCGAGGTCCGCCAGCAGGGCGATCCAGCCGTGCATGTCGTCCATGCGGTTGCGTCCGGCGGCGGCGTCGGTGACGTTCATCGCGCGGATATCGCCGCCCGAGCAGAAGTCGGTGCCGGCGCCGCGCAGCACCACGGCGCGCACGGTGCGTTCGGCGCGAATCTGCTGCACGGCCTCGCGCAAGGCGTCGCGCATCGGCATGTTCAGCGCGTTCTTCTGTTGCGGACGGTTCAGCGTCAGCGTGGCAATTCCATCGGTCACTGCCACGAGCAGCGTGTTTTCGTCGGACATCCGGGGTCTCCATGCGGGATCGATGACGCAGCTTGACCGATGCGCGGCCACACGGCTATTTGCATGTTTTGAATCCGGCATTCGCCTGCACTGAAGACCCCCCGTAATTGCGAGAATGGAAAAAATGGCGACGATCGGGGGATAATCGCCGACTACCCTGGAGACAACGTCATGCGCTTCGACCTGGTCGATCTGAACCTGTTCACGCATATCGCGGAAGCCAGCAGCCTGACCCGCGGTGCAGAACGTTGCCACCTGTCGCTGCCGGCAGCCAGCACGCGGATCAAGAACCTGGAAGAGCAGGTGGGCGTCAAGTTGCTGAGCCGCAGCAGCCAGGGCGTCAAGGTCACCCCCGCCGGCGAGACGCTGCTGGCCCACGCGCGCCGGGTGCTGCGCCAGATCGAGCAATTGAGCGGTGATCTGCAGGAATACGCATCGGGCATCAAGGGTCACGTGCGCGTGTTTGCCAACACTACCGCCATGAGCGAATTCCTGCCCGGCGTATTGCGCACCTATCTGGTCAATCACCCCGACGTGACCGTCGACATCCGCGAGCGGCTCAGTCCGGACATCGTCCGGGCCGTGCAGGAAGGCATGGTCGACATCGGTATTGCCGCCAGCGGCGTGAACATGGAAGGGCTGGAGGTGATGCCGTACCGGCATGACCGCCTGGTGCTGGCCACCGCGCTAAGCCACCCGCTGGCGCAGCGCAAGCGCGTGCGCTTTGTGGAAACGCTCGACTACGATTTCATCGGGCTGCCCGAGGAAAGCGCGATCCACAACTTCCTGAAACGCGCGGCCGCCGACCTGCAGCGCACGCTGCACTGGCGTATCCAGGTCAGCAATTTCGAAACGGCCGGCCGCATGATCGAAGCCAACGTTGGTATTGGCGTGCTGCCCGAGAGCACCGCCCGCCGGCATGCGCAGACCATGGCACTCAATATCGTGCGGATCGAGGACGACTGGGCCGAACGCAAGCTGCAGATCTGCGTGGCGGATCTGGATGCGCTACCGGTGTTTGCGCGGAAGCTGGTGGATTTGCTGGTGGAAGATGGGGTAGGGAATCCGGGGTGAGGTTGTTTTTGGTTTTGCGGTTGCTCCCCTTCTCTGTGTTTTCTCCCCTCTCCCGCCTTGCGGGAGAGGGGAGAAAACAAATAGGTGGGGGAAACATAGGGGCCCGTCAGAAATTTTGTGTTTAGGGCATAACATGTCGCCAAGGAGCATGTCATGCCACGTAGAACCAAGACGAGCCAGGCCGCCGATCGTGAGCTGCCGACCATTCCCGAAGATCTGATCGC
>NZ_BPUO01000031.1 GCF_022179805.1 Cupriavidus pauculus
GATGGTTCACCAGGTCGCCCAGGCGGTCTGACGACATATCCATGCCGTAGACCTCCCACTGCGTGGTTTCCAGGATGCGGCGCGTCAGGTGATGGCCGATGAAGCCGTTGACGCCAAGAATCAGGACCTTTTTCATCGGTTTCCTTTCAGGATGCTGTGTGAATGTTCTGGAATTCGGTAACGGAGACCGGGCTCGCGTTGTCGGCGCTGGTGCCTTGCAGCAATTGCAGCACCGACAGCGCGCCGCCATCGCCACAGACGGCGACGATGCGGCCGTTGGCCACGTGCAGACCCGGCGCCAGGCCGGCGGGCACGGCACCGGCTTCGAGCCGGCGCGCCTGCGCCACGATCAGGCGACGGCCGCCAATGTCCGTGAACGCGCCGGGGTAGGGCGGCGCCACGGCACGGATCAGGTTGTATACGGCAGCGGCCGGCTGCTTGAAATCGATGCGGCCGTCCTCGGGTTTGCGACCCGAGAAATAGCTGCCGTCGGCCAGCCGGTTGGGCCGCTTGGGCGTGTGGCCGGCCTTCATGGCGGGCAGCACGCGCCAGAGCGTCTGCTCGGCGGCCACGGTGACTTTCTCGAAGACCTGGCCGGCGGTGTCGTCGGGCAGGATCGGCACGGACGTCTGGTCCACGATGTAGCCGGCGTCGGGCTTGGCTTCCATCGCGTGGAGCGTTGCGCCCGTCTCGGTCTCGCCATGCAGCACCGCCCAGTTCACGGGCACGCGGCCGCGGTACTTGGGCAGCAGCGAACCGTGCATGTTGAAGGCGCCGCGCGGGGCAATCGCCAGCAGGTCGGCCGGGATCATCGAGCGGTAGTAGAACGAGAAGATCACGTCAGGCTGCGCCGCGCGTACGGCGTCGGCCAGCACGGGGTCGCTCGGATCCTCGCCGTAGACGAAGGACAGGTTCAGCTCGGCGGCGGTATCGGCCACGCGCTGGAACCAGATGTTCTCGTCGGGGCGGTCGCGGTGGGTGACCACCAGCGCCACGTCCACGCCCTGCGCGTGCAGCACGCGCAGGCAGCGGTCGCCCACGTTGTGATAGGCAAAGACTACGGCGCGCACGATGCTGCCTCCGGTTCAGTGCCAGTTTGCGGATCGCGTTCAAGCACGGCCTGGATGCGGTAACGCGGCCGGTCGCGCACTTCCTGGTAGATGCGGCCGATGTACTCGCCCAGCAGGCCGATGCCGAACAGCATGATGCCCATCAGGAAGAAGTTGAAGGCGAACAGTGTGAACACACCCTGGACTTCAGAGCCCAGAATGAAGCGGCGAATCAGCAGCACCAGGAACAGTCCCGCCGACGTGATCGACAGCATGGTGCCGATGGCCGAGAACCACTGCAGTGGCACGATCGAGAAACCGGTCACCAGGTCGAAGTTCAGGCGGATAAGCTGGTACAGCGAATACTTCGACTCGCCTGCATGGCGCTGCTCGTGGCCCACCTCGATCTCGACCGGGTTGGACGAAAACGTATAGGCCAGTGCCGGAATGAACGTGTTGACTTCGCGGCAGGCGTTGATCGTGTCGATGACGTTGCGGTCGTAGGCGCGCAGCATGCAGCCCTGGTCCGTCATCTTGATCTTGGTGATGCGCTCGCGCAGCCGGTTCATCGCGCGCGACGCATAGCGGCGCCAGGCCGTGTCGTTGCGCTGGCGGCGGATGGTGCCTACGTAGTCGTGGCCCTTGCGCATCTCGGCCACCAGGCGCGGGATTTCCTCGGGCGGATTCTGCAGGTCGGCATCGAGCGTGATCACGATGCGGCCGCGCGTGTGTTCGAAGCCGGCCAGGATAGCCATGTGCTGGCCGAAGTTGCCGTTGAACAGGATCACGCGCGTCACGTCGGGGCGCTTGTGGTACTGGGCGGCCAGCATCGACGCGGAGCGGTCCACGCTGCCGTCGTTGACGAAGATGATCTCGTACGATTCGCCCAGGCCGTCCAGCGCCGGATACACACGGTCGAACAGCGCCTGCAGGCCGCTTTCCTCGTTATAGACGGGAATGACGACCGAGACCTCGACGGGACTTAGTGAGAGAGACGTTTGCATGTTTCGCTAAGAGTTGCGCATACCCGCTCCACATCGGCGGCTTGCATGGCGGGGAACAGCGGCAGCGTGACGATGCCGCGCCCGATGCGTTCGGCATGCGGCAGCATGCCTTCGGACCAGCCGAGCGAGCGGAAATAGCTGAACAGGTGAACCGGCGGATAGTGCACGCCCGTGCCGACGCCGCGCTCGCGCAGGGCCTCCATGACGAGCTTGCGCGCCTCGGGGCGGCCGCCTTGCATGCGGTCGGTGGGCAGCACCACCTGGAACATATGCCAGTTGGTGGTGGCCACATCGGCGTCGCGCGGCACGGGCAGTTCGATGCCAAGGTCGGCCAGGCCCATGTCCGCGGCCACGCGGAAGTAGGTCTCGGCCAGTTCCGCGCGGCGCGCGGTGATGGTGTCGAGCTGCTGAAGCTGGGCCAGGCCGATGGCGGCGTTGACGTCGGTCAGGTTGAACTTGCCGCCGGGCTCCTCGACGTCCATGCCGTCCATGCCGGTACGGATCACGCCCTGCAGCCGCAGGCGCTCGGCGCGCTGCGCTTCCTCGGGCGTGTTCATCACCAGGCAGCCGCCTTCGACCGTGGTGATGTTCTTGTTGGCCTGGAAGCTGAAGCTGACCAGATCGCCAAAGGCGCCGATGCGCTGGCCGCGCCAGCGCGAGTCGATGGCCTGCGCGGCGTCTTCGATCACGCGCAGGTTGTGCCGGCGGGCGATGGCATACAGGCGGTCCATGTCGACGGGCAGGCCGGACAGGTACACCGGAATGATGGCCCGCGTGCGCGGCGTGATGGCGGCTTCGACGGCGTCGAGGTCGATATTGCGCGTGACCGGGTCGATGTCGACGAACACCGGCTTGGCGCCCACGGTCAGCACCACGTTGGCCGTGGCCACCCAGGTGATCGGCGTGGTGATGACTTCGTCGCCCGGGCCGATGTCGGCAATGCGCAGCGCGATTTCCATCGTGGCAGAGCCATTGGAGAACGTGCGCACCGGACGTCCGCCGAACAGCTCGGACAGCGCGGCTTCAAACGCCTGGACCTTGGGGCCGGAAGTGATCCAGCCCGATGCCAGCACCTTGCCGACCTCGGCAATGGTGGCGTCGTCGATCTGGGGCCGGACGAACGGCAGGAAATCCTGCGGAGCGGAAGCAGTCATGGGGGCGTCAGGAACGGGCAATCAGGAAAACGCCGGCAAGGATCAATACGATACCCGCCATGCGCAGCGGGCCGATCATCTCGCCGAACAGCCACCATGCAGCCAGGGCATTGACCACGTAGCCAAGCGACAGCATGGGATAGGCAATCGACACATCCACGCGCGACAGCCCGACGATCCACACGCCGACGCTGATCACATAGCAGGTCAGGCCGGCAATCACGGGCCACTGCGTCAGCACCCGGAACGCCGTGTTCAGGATGGTGGCGCGCTCGATCGTGATGGCGCCCACGGCGTTGGTGCCGGCCTTGAGCAGCAGCTGGGCGCAGGCATTGAGCAACACGCCTGTAAAGATAAATGCAAAAGTCGAAATGTTCATGGGGCGTTCGGTACGACTACTTTCTTGGCAACTACTGAACCTTGGCCGGTGCCGGCAGCGGGAAATTGCTCACGACGACGCGTCGCACGTCACGTGCCACCACGTACATGGGCACCTGCTGGGCCGCCAGTTCCTTGTAGGTATCGGGCGACATGATACCGAGCGCGGGCTGGCCGTCCGTCCATTTGGCGACGAAGGCGTCCATGGTCGGGATCCACTTGTCCGGCTCCTGCTCCGTGCCGAACTCGAGTTCGTCGGCAAACGCCACCATCGTGAGCGTACGGCCCAGGTAGAAGGGTAGTGTGTGATCCAGCATGCGTACGCCGTAAATCGGCATGTCGTCCTTGAGCACGGCCTTGATGGCGGGCAGCATGTCCACGCCAGAGGCGCGCCGGCCCATCACTTCATGGCCCAGCAGCCCGATGGTGCACGTCAGGTACATGGCCAGCGCGAACGCGGCAATGCTCGGGAACAGGCCACGCGTGCGCAGCAGGCGGCGCGCCAGCAGCATGCCGGCCAGCAGCACGGCAAACGCCACGCCAATATAGACGGCAAAGGCGCGGAACACCTCGTTCGGGTTGGTATCGCGATCCAGCGTGGCCACCACGGGCGCCGCGATCAGGCCCACCACCGCCAGCACCAGCAGGCCGTTGATCTGGCGATTCCACGAGCGGTCGTTGATCTGGTCCAGCGCCACGGCTGCCAGGATGGCCAGGGCCGGGAACACGGGCACGATATAGCCCGGCAGCTTCGATCCCGACAGGCTGAAGAAGACGAAGATCGCCGCGAACCAGACCAGGCTCATCAGCGCGGGCTGGAACGGCTTGCCGCCGGCATTGCCATGCACGGTGCCGGCGCGGTCGCGCACCACGTCCCACATGCGCGGGGTCAGGCCCAGCCACGGCAGCATGCCGGCCAGCAGCAGCGGCACGAAGTACCAGATCGAGCCCTTGCGCGCGTGCACCGTGGACGTATAGCGGTCCCAGTGCTCATGGATAAAGAAGAAATGCGGGAAATCAGGATTTTTGGCCGAGATCAGCCAGAACCACGGCACCGTGACCACCAGCATGGCCACCACGCCCAACGGCACATGCAGCCGGCGCCACAGGCCCCAGTCGCGCGTGACCAGCGTGTAGACCACCAGCACCAGGCCGGGCAGGGCGATGCCGACCAGGCCCTTGGTCAGGATGGCCACGCCCATCGCCGCCCAGCACGCCACCATCCACCAGCGGCGTGCGCCGGGCGAGGTCTCGGGGTGCTGTGCCAGCAGCATGAAGGCCAGTACGCACGCCAGCGCGCCCGACAGCGTCATGTCCAGGGAATTGAAATGGCCCGCCACGCTCCACATCGGCATGGCCAGCATCACCAGGCCGGCCAGCAGCCCGGCGCGGCAGCCAAACCAGCGCGCGGCCGCCATCATGGTCACGCCCAGCCCGAGGATGCCCGACAGCGCCACGCACAGCCGCGCCTGCCAGTCCCCCACGCCAAACAGTTCGTAGGCGATGGTGGTCACCCACATGTGGAACGGGGGCTTTTCGAAGTACTTCAGGGCGTTGTAGCGGATGGTCACCCAGTCGCCGCTGGCGAACATCTCGCGCGAGATCTCGGCATAGCGGCCTTCGTCGGGGCGCAGCAGATGGCGGGCGTCGAGCGTGCCGAACCAGAGCAGCAGCACGGCAATCGCGATAAATGCCACCATGCCGACAGGCAGCCCGGCTCGGCGCGTGGGCGAAGAACTACGCATATCTCTCCTGAAATGGCCGGGAATCCGGAGGCTTTTTCGTGCGTCGCCTTGTGGCGAACACCCCACAACGCGCCATGGGCCGGATCGGTGGACACATGGTCCGATCGGGCGGCTGTGCGAGCCGCGGCCCAGGCCGGAAGACAGCCACGCAGGCCGAAATCCGGCCTGGGCACTGCCACGGGCGCGCAATGGTAGCACGAGCGCATTCCTCGCCCCGCCGTTTTGGCGGCTGCGGGCGCGGGGTCTGGCCGGAACCCCATTTCCGCCGCGCGCATTTCGCGCAATACTTGCGCCATTCCGGCACATTGCGTGCAGAAGCTGACGCCCCCTGTCACTGCCGCCGCCGGCCATTGAACGGACGACTGCCATGAGACCGCCGCTACTGCCGTGGTTGCTGACCGCTGTAATGAACACGGCACTTGCCCAGGCTTCGGCGCCCGAGGCCGCCCCGGTATCGGGCATGTCGCCACCCATGCCCGGCGCGGCCGCGCTGTGCGACGCGCCCTGGTTCCGTTCCGGGTCGCGCGTGCAGATGGAAGGCGATGGCCAGATTCCGATGTCGATCACGATGACACTGCGCGATGTCATGCGTACGGCACGTGGCTGCAGCGCCCAGCTGGAGGTCCGGTCCAAGTCGGCCTTTGCGGCGCTGATGGGCCCGCCCGTGGTCATGGACCAGGTGCACGAGATCAATATCGACCGCAACGCCACCACGATGCGCACCCGCATCGACAGCCGCAACGCTGTGATCAACGCGCGGGCGCGTTATGCGCGGATGTTCGGCGAGGCGTCGTTCAACGGCAGCGGCGTATTCAACTACGCCGGGGTGGAAATCAAGGAAGGCGCCACGCTGGAAGGCGAGACCTTCCAGTCCAGCGTATCGCTGAAAATCTACCCGCTGGGCAAGGACGAGGTGGTGGGGTCGATGCAGGCGCTGCATGCGTCGATCATCGTCGGGTCGCGGCATGTGGGCCGCAAGCAGATGATCAACACGGTGATGGGCCGCAAGGAATGCATGCCCATCACCTACGAGAAGCGCACGTCGCTGGGGCCGCTGATGGTGGGTGACGAAATCCTGCAGCTGGAACCGAGCGTGCTGCACGTGACCGACTGGTATTGCCCGATGGAGGCATTCGTCATGCGCACGGAAATCCGGCAGAACAACGTGGTGCAGCGCGTGGACGTGACCGCGCTGGAGTTGCTGGACCCGAATGACGACGGGCGGTAGTGCGGTAGTGGGGCGATTCCGTTGCGGAGAATGAAAAAAGGAGTCCGTTGGGACTCCTTTTTTGCTTTGCGGTCGGCAATCTGAACCGCGCGGGGTACTTAATTGCCTTGCGTCTTCTTGGTCGACGTCGACTTGCTGGCCTTCGGCTTCTTCGGGGCCGGCGTGGTCTGGTCGGTCAGGTCGGCGCGCGTGCTCTTGTTCGCGCCTTGCGAATACGGATCGAACTTGTCGCCGGACTTCGCGCCCTGGCTGTAGGTGTCGAACTTTTCGCCGGACTTGGCGCCTTGCGAGTACGGGTCGAACGACTTCTTGTCCTGCGCGACTGCAGCCACGGAAGCGGTGGCAAGACCCAGTGCGATGGCGGTGGCGATCAGTGTCTTCATGGAGTTCTCCTTAGAGTTGCCGCCGGATTGGTGATGCACGATGGCGGTTCGACGTTATTGCCGATCCTACCCGATGGTAGAACCAGGCTCGGGCCAGTGTGGACAAGGGCGCCAAGCGCGTCAACTCAGGGCTTTTCCGGGGGCAAGCCCCCGGAAATGCTTACTCCGTCACAACATCCGAAGGGTGCTTCCAGGCTTGCAGCACTTCGGTCGACGGCGCCAGGGCCAGGTTTGTGCCACGCGTGCCAATCGGCTGCTGGAACCAGCGCTTCTGCAGCGCGGCGGCGTCCGGGCCTGCAAACGTCTTGGCCAGCGTCTGGTCCACCAGCTGCTTCCACTCGGCATCGGCCTTGGACATCATCAGCGCGTTCTGTTCGACGGACAGGGCCGGACCGACGATGACATATTGCGACGGGTCCTTGGACTTGGCACGCAGGCCGGCCAGCAGCACGTCATCCATCACGAAAGCCTGGGCGCGGCCCGTTTCCAGCAGCAGGAACGACTCGCCGTGATCCTTGGCGTAGACGTCGCGGAAGCCATACTCGGCCTTCAGGCGGCGCACGTGGCGGTCGCCCGTCGAACCGGCGCTGGTCACCACGGTCTTGCCGCGCAGGTCGGCCAGCGTCTTGATGCCCGAGTCGGCGCGCACCAGCATGCGCACGGTGGAAACATAGTGCGACACGCTGAAGGCCACCTGCTTCTGGCGTTCCAGCGTATTGGTATTAGGCGCGCAGTCCAGGTCGGCCAGCCCGTTCACCATGGCGGGCACGCGGTTCTGCGGCGTCAGCGGCAGCCAGCGTACCTTGATGTCCTTCAGTCCCAGCTTCTGGCGGGCGGCTTCGGCCACGCGCAGGCACAGGTCCACGGCATAGCCGGCCGGCTGGCCCTTGTCGTCGGCGAACGAGAACGGCAGCGCCGATTCACGGTAGCCCAGCGTGATGGTGCCGGTGTCGCGGATCTTGTCGAGGACAGGGGTTTGCGCCTGGGCGGCGGGCACCAGGGCGCCAGCCAGGGCGAGACCAGCAAGCAGGCGGCGGATGGAAGCGAAACGGGCAGGCAGGGACATGTTCGGAATAAGGGCGTGAAGCGTAAGGACCGAAGGGTAAACCCGCGCCCCTGCGCCGCGAAGAATTTGTTTCTTATTAGCTAATGCCCCGGATGCCCGAAAGCGGTGCATTGGGCACCCCTGATATGTGGTCAATTAGACACACAATCGCCACAAACACATTAGATTACATTCGTTACGGTGTGGGTTACCGGGTCGCCCAAGGCTGAACGCACCGATCCGGTTACAATGCGGCCCATTTTGCATTTCCCGAACAAGAAATAAATGAGCCCCCGTCCTTCCCGTCTGGCATGTGTGGACGCACTGAAGGCGGTCAGCTCGCAGCTGATCGTGTTGCACCACCTGGCTTTCTACGGACCGATGTCCGATGTCGCCCAGTCGCTGGCGCCAGGTCTGATTGGCTGGCTGGCCGACTACGCGCGCATTGCCGTGCAGGTGTTCCTGGTGATCAGCGGCTTTCTGGCCGCGCGTAGCCTTGCCCCTGGCGGCCACCTGACCGTTGCCAATCCGCTGACCACCGTGTGGCGCCGCTACCAGAAACTGGTGGTGCCCTTTGCGGCCGCAATCCTCGTGGCGATCGTGGGTGCTGCCATCGCGCGCACCTGGATGCAGCACGACTCGATTCCCGCCGCGCCGCACCTGGCCCAGTTCGTGGCCCATCTGCTGTTGCTGCACAACATCCTTGATGTGGACGCGCTGTCGGCCGGCGTCTGGTATATCGCCATCGACCTGCAACTGTTCGCATTGATGGTGCTGGCGCTCTGGCTAGCCCGCGCGATGGCCCGGCAGGCGTTGCCGCTGGGCGTGCCGGTGGTGGCCGCGCTGGCGGTGGCGTCGCTGTTCTGGTTCAACCGCGATGCGTCGTGGGATATCTGGGCGATCTACTTCTTCGGCGCCTACGGCATGGGTTCGCTGGCCTTCTGGGCGTCGAATCCGGGGCGCTCCGCGTGGCCGTTGCTGGCGCTGGCCGGTATTGGCCTGGCGGCGCTGGCCGTGGACTTCCGGCTGCGTATCGCGGTGGCGCTGGCCACGGCGCTGCTGCTGGCCATCTCGCGGCGCGGCGGTTGGCTGGAACACTGGCCGGGCGGGCGCCTGACGGCGTACTTCGGCCGGATCTCCTATTCGGTGTTCCTGGTGCACTTTCCGGTATGCCTGGTCGTCAATGCCGTGGTCACGCATGTGGTCCCTGGCCAGCCGGCGCTCAATGCGCTGGGCATGGGGCTGGCGTGGGTGGCCAGCAACGTCGCTGGCGCGCTGTTCCACCGGTATGTGGAGTCGGCGAGCCCGGTGCAGGCTGTGGTGGGATGGCTCACCGCCGACCTTCCGGCCCGCGCGCGCGGCCGGCTGACTCGCCAGGCAGAAAGCTGACCCGGCTGGCTTCCAGGCCGAAACAAAAAAGGCACGTCCCGGTGGGCGTGCCTTTTTTGTTGTGCGGGCGTCAGGCCGTGTGGGTCGTCAGCGTCCGCAGCGTCGTGGGATCGGTAATCAGGCGATCCCAGATCACCGGTGCGCCTCTTTCGAGCGGTGCCTTTTCCATGGTCTTGTCGTGCGACAGCACGCAGCGTGTGCGGGGCCGGTCGCCTTCGAGCAGTACCGTGCAGGCTTGCGGCAGCGAGGGGTCCAGCTTTGGAGACGGTGCCGGGGCAGGAATGGCGGCGCGGGCCATTGCCGGGGCCAGCGTCAGCGCCAGCATCAGGGCCAGTGCGGCGGCCGATCGATTGGGGGTAAGGGTTGGGGTGAGGGGCGACTTTTTCATTTGATACTCCATGCTTGTTCGAGCAGGGGCGTTTGCGGCCCCGACGCATGGAAGTATCTGTAGCCAACTCTCCTCTCGAAATAGCCGGATGACTAAAACGGGGCGGACTACGCTGAATGGCGACGTCCATGCACCGCGTTGGTTTGCCGGCGGCGCCGGGGCGGTGCGTACGGGATGCCACTAACGGTAACAACCCCACTTGGGCGTTGGCATGAACGTTGCCTACTATGAACATGTAAACCTGACCATCTGGTCAGGATTCGTGTTCCGGTTGATGACCGGGGAGGCGAACCATGTCCGACCATATCGTCCTGACCTCGCATGCGCGCCGCGACAAGCCGGCCGAGCCCATTCACTGGGGCGCGCCCACCGCGGCCGAGCGAGGACCAGTGATTGCCAGCCTGACCGACCCGGCCCAGCGTAATGTGATCGGCACGCATGCCGGCGCCTACGCCATCTACCGGGCGCTGGCCGTGGCCTCGGGCAGCCTCCAGCGCGCGCATCGTCCTGACCTGACCGATACCGCACCCGCCGAGCCGATCGGCCCCCATGCCCAGTGGGGCGATCCGGACAAGATCGTGTCGCTCGACCCATGGGGTCACCTGGTGTCGACCGCATTTGCCGACCGCATCGCCGCCGGCTTCGATATCCGCCCGACGATTGCCATCACCCGGGCCCATATCAACATGCCGGAACTGGGCGGGGCCATCGCCGCAGGCCGGCTCACCCCCGACGGCCAGATCCTGTATGCCAACGGCGATGTGCGCGTGACCAAGGCCGCCATCGACCCGGTCTGGTACCTGCCGGGCATCGCGCGCCGGTTCGATATCAAGGAAAGCGTGCTGCGGCGCAGCCTGTTCGAGCAGACCGGCGGGATGTTCCCGGAACTGGTCACGCGGCCTGACCTGAAGGTCTTCCTGCCCCCCATCGGTGGCATGACGCTTTATTTCTTTGGCGATATCGCCAAGCTGGGCCAGCCCGAGACCAAGGTGGCATGCCGGGTGCATGACGAATGCAATGGCTCCGATGTCTTCGGATCGGATATCTGCACATGCCGGCCCTACCTGGCGCACGGCATCGAGGTTTGTATCGAGATGGCGCAGCAGGGCGGCGTAGGCCTGGTGGTCTATAACCGGAAGGAAGGCCGCGCGTTGGGCGAGGTCACCAAGTTCTTGGTCTATAACGCACGCAAGCGCCAGGTGGGCGGTGACCGTGCGGAGACGTATTTCGCGCGCACCGAGTGCGTGGCCGGCGTGCAGGACATGCGCTTCCAGGAGCTGATGCCCGACGTCTTTCACTGGCTCGGCATCCGGCGCATCGACCGCTGGGCCTCGATGAGCAACATGAAGCATGGCGCGCTGACGGCGCAGGGTATCGAGGTGGTGGAGCAGGTGCCCATTCCCGAGGCGCTGATCCCGGCCGATGCGCGCGTGGAAATCGATGCGAAGGTGGCGGCGGGTTACTTCACCAGCTACACGCCGCCGGATGCCAACGAACTAGCCCTGGCAAAGGGCAGGGGGTTGAACGAATGAACCAACATCCCGCAGGAGGTACGACCGGGCACGAACCAGGCACAGGCAGCGGCTGGCATAGCCCGGTGCCTGCCGATCATCCCGCTTCCGCGCTGCTGGGCGGCGCGGCGGTGCGCACGCACTGCGCGGTCGTGACCGACTTCGTCGCATCCGGCGAGTCCGAGCTGTTCACGTGGCACCCGGACCGTGTCCACGCGATTGCCGACTACGTGGCCGCCACGATCCGGCGCCGCTATCCGGACCTGCAGGTGCCGTATCACAGCCGCTGGCGCCATTTCGAAAGCGGCGGGCCGGGGCAGGAGGCCATCAACCGCTGGCAGATCCTGTGCGAACGCGCGGGCATGTCGGGCGCGGACCATTGTGCGGACCGCGCGCGCATCGGCATCGACCTGGTCATTCCGAGCGTGCTGCTCGATGCCGGTGCGGGGCCCGACTGGCGCTACCGCGATCCGGCCAGCGACATGATGCTGACGCGGTCCGAGGGCCTGGGCGTGGCCAGCTTCGACCTGTTCGCGCGTGGCGGCTTCTCGGCCGAGTCGGGCGATCCGCTGCGAGCCGACGCCGACCGGCTGGCTCGGATCGATGCCTCCACCATCGCCACGGCGTTCCAGGTGGCCCAGCACAATCCGCTGGTGGGGCTGGAAGGGCGCGCCGGGCTGCTGCGACGGCTGGGCGAAGTCATGCAGGCCACGCCGGCGGTGTTCGGTACGCCGGCCCGGCTGGGCAACCTGTTCGACTACCTGGCCGCGTATGCCACCAACAACCAGATCGAGGCCGGCTTCGTGCTGCGCACGCTGCTGGTGGCGCTGGGTCCGGTCTGGCCGGGCCGCGTACAGATCGATGGCGTGTCGCTGGGCGACTGCTGGCGCCACCCGGCGGCGCCGGGCGGGCTGGTGCCGTTCCACAAGCTCACGCAGTGGCTGACCTATTCGCTGCTGGAACCGCTGGAGGACGGCGGACTGACCGTGGTGGGGCTGGATGCGCTGACCGGCCTGCCCGAGTACCGCAACGGCGGGCTGCTCTATGACTTCGAGCTGACCGTGCCGCGTGACCCCGAATTCGCCAGCCGCACGCATACGGTGGACGAACCGGAGATCGTCGAATGGCGCGCGCTGACCGTGACGGGGCTTGATCTCGTGGCCGATGCGGTGCGCCAGGCGCTGGGTCTGAAGGAAACGGACTTTCCGCTGGCGCGCGTGCTGGAAGGCGGCACATGGGCCGCGGGGCGGCGCATCGCGGCACAGCGCCGGGCACCGGGCGGGCCGCCGCCGTTCGCGATCCAGAGCGACGGCACGGTGTTCTAGCGCTGACGCAATAGCGCCGCACAGCAGCAAGCGATTGACAGCAGTTGGCAGGCAGCCAGAACGCGGCGGGCCCGGGGGCCCGCTGCGCCCGAACCGGTCGAGTGTCCCGGAACAACAAGGAGCGCACCATGAACGACATGTCCGACGTACCCACGGCCGCGCAGGCCTTTGCCGAGTCGGAAGGCACGACGCCGACGGTGATGGTGGTCAACCATCCGCTGGTGCAGCACAAGGTCACGCTGGTGCGCAGCGAGGAAACCACCACCGACAACTTTCGCCGCCTGGTGCGCGAGATCAGCCAGTTGCTGACGTACGAGGCCACGCGCGACCTGGCCATGGAGACCATCGCCATCAAGACGCCCATCGCGCCGATGCAGTCGCCGGTGCTGTCGGGCAAGAAACTCTGCCTGGTGTCGATCCTGCGCGCGGGCAATGGCTTCCTGGACGGCATGCTCGACCTGCTGCCCGCCGCGCGCGTCGGGCATATCGGCCTGTATCGCGATCCGGAGACGCTGGAGCCGATCGAGTACTACTTCAAGATGCCCGAGGACATCGAAGAACGCTTCGTGATCGTGGTGGACCCGATGCTGGCCACGGGCAATTCCGCCATCGCCGCCATCAACCGCCTCAAGGAAGCTGGCGTTACCACGATGAAGTACGTCTGCCTGATTGCGTCGCGCCCCGGGCTGCGCGCGCTGCGGGCCGCGCATCCTGACGTGGCCATCGTCACCGCCGCCATCGACGAAGAGCTGAACGAGCATGGCTACATCGTGCCGGGCCTGGGCGATGCTGGCGACCGGCTCTACGGCACGAAATGATGGACGCCCTGGCGCGCGCGCCGCTGTCCACGCGCGCATCCGATTCGGCGCCTCCTGGCGGGCGTATCCGCCAGGAGAACGAGGCGCTGATCGTGCGGGCGGCCGAGCACGTGTTCGCGCGGGCCGGGTTTGCCGGTGCCACGATGGCTGACATCGCCGCGCGTGCCGGCGTGCCGAAGTCGAACCTGCATTACTACTTCCGCACCAAGCAGGCGCTGTATCGCGCGGTGCTGGCTCATACGCTGACGCTGTGGCTGTCGGAGACCGACATCATCAGCGCCGAGCACTCGCCACGGCTGGCACTGGAGCAATACATCCGCGCCAAGATGCGGCTGTCGGCCAGTCACCCCGATGCGTCGCGCGTGTTTGCCAACGAGCTGCTGCATGGCGCGCCCGAGATCGGCAACGTGCTGCGCCAGGCGTTGCGCGAACTGGTGGCACGCAAGGCGCTGGTGATCCGCGCCTGGATCGACGGCGGGCAGATGGCGCCCGTCGACCCCTACCACCTGTTCTTCACGATCTGGGCTGCCACCCAGACCTATGCCGATTTCGAGGCGCAGGTCTGCGCGGTGCTGGGCGTGAGCCAGCTCGAAGAGGACGACTTCGACCGCGCCACCGAGCACCTGGTGGGGCTGCTGCTGCGCGGCTGCGGCCTGCACGAAGCCGGGCTCGATCCCGATCCGGAGTCCGCCTGAGCCGGCGGACTTGCCCGGAATCAAACCGAAGCATCAAACCAATCCACCACGCGCCATGCGCGCCAACAACGTAGAAAAAGGGGAGTGAAGTCATGCACAACGGAAGCGACCGTCGTACCTGGATCAAGGCCGCCGCGGCGGCCACGGCGCTGGCCGCCATCGGTCTGTCGCCCGGCGCCCACGCGCAGGCGAAGATCAAGGTGGCGGCGGTCTACACGGTGCCCGTGGAACAGCAGTGGGTGTCGCGCATCCACAAGGCGCTCAACGAGGCCAAGGCGCGCGGCGAGATCGACTACGTGTTCTCTGAAAGCGTGTCGAACGCCGACTACGAGCGCGTGATGCGGCAGTACGCGGAGCAGGGCTCCGGGCTGATCGTCGGCGAATCGTTCGCGGTGGAAGGCGCGGCGCGCAAGGTGGCCAAGGATTATCCGAAGACTGCTTTCCTGATGGGATCCTCGGGCAAGCCGCAGGCGCCCAACTTCTCGGTGTTCGACAACTACATCCAGGAGCCGTCGTACCTGACCGGCATGATCGCGGGCGGCATGACCAAGACCAACCATATCGGCATGGTCGGCGGCTATGCGATTCCGGAGGTGAACCGCCTGATGCACGCGTTCATGGAAGGCGCGCGCGAGGTGAATCCCAAGGTCAAGTTCACGGTCAGCTTTATCGGGTCGTGGTTCGACCCGCCCAAGGCCAAGGAGGCCGCGTTCGCGATGATCGACAAGGGCGCCGACGTGCTCTACGCCGAGCGCTTTGGCGTGTCGGACGCCGCCAAGGAACGCGGCAAGCTGGCCATCGGCAACGTCATCAACACGCAGCCGCAGTATCCCGCCACCGTGGTGGCGTCGGCGCTGTGGAACATGGAGCCGACCATCGCCGCCGCGCTGGCCAAGGTGAAGGCTGGCCAGTTCAAGAACGAGGACTACGGCCAGTATTCGCTGATGAAGCACAAGGGTGCCGAGCTGGCGCCGCTGGGCACGTTCGAGGGCAAGGTGCCGGCCGACGTGATGACCAAGGTGCGGGCCAAGGAACGCGCGATCCTGGACGGCAAGTTCACGGTCAAGGTGGTGGAGGCCGAGCCGAAGTCGACGCCTTAAGCGCGTAGAACCGGCAGCAGGCGCGCCGCACGCGCGCCGGACGGCCCCGTTCCACCCGGACGGGGCCTTGTTTCTTTCTTCTATTTTCAGAATCGATGTCCCAGCCACCGCCGGTGCTCCGGCTCTCGCACATCACCAAACGGTTTGGCCCGCTGCTGGCCAACGACGACATCTCGCTTGACCTGCATCGGGGCGAAGTGCTGGCCCTGCTTGGCGAAAACGGCGCCGGCAAGAGCACGCTGGTCAATATCCTGTTCGGCCACTACATTGCCGACGCCGGCAGCGTCGAGGTGGACGGGGTGGTGCTGCCGCCCGGCAATCCGCGCGCCGCGCTGGCCGCCGGGGTGGGCATGGTCCACCAGCATTTCACGCTGGCCGACAACCTGTCGGTGCTGGACAACATCCTGATCGGCACCGAGCCGCTCTGGCGCTGGCGCCAGCAGCGCGCCGCCGCGCAAGCCCGGATCCGCGACCTGGCGGCACGCTTCGGACTGGCCGTGCAGCCGCAGGCGCGTGTGGGCGCGCTGTCGGTGGGCGAGCGCCAGCGCGTGGAAATCGTCAAGGCGCTGTATCGCGGCGCACGCGTGCTGATCCTGGACGAGCCCACGGCCGTGCTGACCCCGCAGGAGGCAGACAGCCTGTTCGGCACGCTGGCCCAACTGATTGCCGAAGGGCTGTCGGTCATCTTTATCAGCCACAAGCTCGACGAGGTGCTGCGCGTCTCGCATCGCGTGGCGGTGCTGCGTGGCGGCCGGCTCGTGGCCGAGCGCCGCGCGGGCGAGACCGGCAAGGCCGAACTGGCCGAACTGATGGTGGGGCGCCGCGTGGACATGCCCACGCGCGAGGTGGCTGCCTCGGGCGGCGATGTGGTGGCGATGCTCGACCGCGTCAGCGTGTCCGCCGCGGACGGCCGGGCGGGGCTTAACGACGTGACACTTGATCTGCGTGCCGGCGAGATCGTCGGCATCGCCGGGGTGTCGGGCAATGGACAGGTGGCGCTGGCGGAGCTGATGAGCGGCGTGGTGCCGGCATCGGCGGGCCGCCTTGCCGTGTGCGGACAGGCGCTGCCCGCGTCGCCACGCCAGTGGATTGGCGCCGGGGTGGCGCGCATCCCCGAAGACCGGCATGCCGAGGGCGCGGTGGGCGACCTTGCGGTCTGGGAGAACGTGGTCATCGAGCAGCTTGGCAACCGCGCCTTCGTGCGCGGGGGCGTGATTCGTGGTGCGGCGTCGCGGCGCTTTGCCAAGGAACTGGTGGGGCGTTTCGACGTGCGCGGCGGCGGCATCGACGTGCCGACGCGTACGCTCTCCGGCGGCAACATGCAGAAGCTGATCCTGGGGCGCGCGTTTTCCGTGCGCGGGGACCGCACGCCGGTGCTGGTGGTGGCCAGCCAGCCAACCTGGGGCCTGGACATCGGCGCGGTGGCCTATGTGTGCGGCCAGTTGCTGCAAGCGGCGGCGCAGGGTGCGGCCGTGCTGCTGATTTCCGAGGACCTGGACGAACTGATGGCGCTGTCCGACCGCATTGCCGTGATCCACGCCGGACGCCTGACGCCGGCGCGCGTGACGTCGGCCTGGACGCTGGCCTCGCTGGGGCTGGCCATGGCCGGTGCCGGCACCGATGCCTCGCATGCGGAGGTGGCCCATGCGGCTTGAAGCCCGATCTTCCGTTTCACGCACCGCGCTGGTCATGGCGCCCGTTGGTGCGATCGTGGTGACCCTGCTGGTCTGCGCGGGGCTGGTGGCGCTGGCGGGCGCGCCGGTCGGCAAGGCTTACCTGCTGCTGCTGGAAGGCGGATTTGGCTCGCGCTTTGCGTGGTCCGAGACGCTGACGCGCGCCACGCCGCTGATCCTGACCGGGCTGGCGGTGGCCGTGGCATTCCGCACCCGGCTTTTCAACATCGGCGCCGAGGGGCAGTTGTACCTCGGGGCGCTGGCCGCCGTGGCCGTGGGCGGCCAGGTGGACGGTGCGGCGGCACCCTGGGCGGCGGCGCTGCCCACGGGCGTGCTGTTCGGCCTGATGGTGGCCGCCGGCATGCTGGCCGGCGCGCTGTTGCTGCTGCTGCCGGCCATGCTGAAGCTCCGGCTCGGGGTGGACGAGGTGGTGACCACGCTGCTGCTCAACTTCATTGTCTTGCTGGGTGTGTCGATGATGCTCGATGGGCCGATGAAGGACCCGCTGGCGATGGGCTGGCCGCAATCGGTGGCGCTGGTGCCGGAACTGGAACTGTCGCGGCTGATGGAACGGTCGCGTGCGCACAGCGGGCTGCTGGGGGCGGTGGGCCTGGCGCTGCTGGTCTGGGCAATCAATCGCTTCACGGTGTTCGGCCTGCAGATGCGCGCGGTGGGCGCCAACGCGCGGGCGGCCGCGTTCGCGGGCATGCCCGTGGCACGCGTGACGCTGCTGGCGGCGGCGCTGTCCGGTGCGCTGGCGGGACTGGCCGGCGTGGTGGAAGTGGCTGGGCGCACCGGCTACCTGACGCTCGACATGTCGCCCGGCTACGGCTACACCGGCGTGGTGATCGCCATGCTGGCCGGCCTGCATCCGGTGGGCGTGGTGGCGGCGGCAATCTTCGTGGCCGGCATCCTGGTGGGTGCCGACGGCATGAGCCGCGCGGTGGGGGTGCCCAACACGATCGCGGACGTGGTCGTGGCGGTGGCCTTGCTGGCGATGCTGGTGGCCACGATGCTGGCGCGCTATCGCATCCGGTTCGACCGCGTTGGAAAGGTGGCCTGATGGAACTGTTCGATATTCTGGCGGGCGCGCCGTTCTGGATTGCGGTGCTGCGCGTGGCCACGCCACTGATCTTCGGCACGCTGGGCGTGCTGCTGTGCGAGCGTGCCGGCGTGCTGAACCTCGGCATCGAGGGCATCATGGTGGCCGGCGCGTTCTCGGGCTGGCTGGCGGTCTATCACGGCGCGCCGCTGTGGGGCGGGGTGGCTGCGGCCGCTGCGGTTGGGCTGGCCTTTGGGCTGCTGCATGGCTGGCTGACCGTGTCGATGGCACTGTCGCAGCACGTGGCGGGCCTGGGCGTGACGATGCTGGCCACGAGCGTGTCCTATTACGCGTACCGACTTGGTTTTGCGCAGGTGTCCACGCCGCCGACCATCACGCCGTTCGCGCCGATGACATGGTGGGCCGATGTGCCGCTGGTCGGCACGGTCATGGCCGCCGAAACCGCGCTGACGTCGCTGGCGCTGGTGCTGGTGCCCGTGCTGGGCTGGTTGCTGTATCGCACGCCGCTGGGGCTGGCGGTGCGCATGGTCGGCGAGAATCCCTCGGCGGCCGAAGGGCAGGGCATTCGCGTGGGCGCGGTGCGCATCGGCGCGATCATGGCCGGCTCGGCGCTGATGGCCGTGGGCGGCGCCTTCCTGACGCTGTCCGCGTTCAACGCGTTCTTCTTCAACATGATCAACGGACGCGGCTGGATCTGTGTGGCGCTGGTGGTGTTTGCGTCGTGGCGGCCGGGCCGGGCGCTGCTTGGCGCGATACTGTTCGCGGCCTTCGACGCGTTGCAACTGCGGCTGCAGCAGGGCGGAGCCAGCCTGCCGGGCCTGCCGCCGCTGCCGTACCAGATCTACCTGATGCTGCCCTATATCCTGTCGATCCTTGCGCTGGTGCTGGTGGCGCGGCGCGCGGCCTATCCGCAGGCGCTGATGAAACCGTACCGCAA
Source organism: Cupriavidus pauculus (assembly GCF_022179805.1). Taxonomy (GTDB): domain Bacteria; phylum Pseudomonadota; class Gammaproteobacteria; order Burkholderiales; family Burkholderiaceae; genus Cupriavidus; species Cupriavidus pauculus_E. Next base: position 18,886 of record NZ_BPUO01000031.1, read on the forward strand.
GGGCGAACGCTGAACCCATCCGGAAAGAACACTCATGCTCGATACCATCCTTCGTCATTGCAACCTGCCCGATGGCCGTACCAACGTCGACATCGGCATCGCGGACGGCCGCATTGCCGCCGTGGCGCCGCAACTGGCGGCCAGCGCCGGCGAGGAAATCGATGCGGCGGGCCAGCTTGTGACGCCGCCGTTCGTCGATGCGCACTTCCATATGGATTCCACGCTGTCATACGGGCTGCCGCGCGTGAACCAGTCCGGCACGCTGCTGGAGGGCATCGCGCTGTGGGGCGAACTGAAGCCGCTGCTGACGCAGGACGCCATCGTCGAACGCGCGCTGGCCTACTGCGACTGGGCCGTGGCGCGCGGGCTGCTGGCGATACGGTCGCACGTCGACGTCTGCGATCCGCGCCTGCTGGCCACCGAGGCGCTGCTGCATGTGCGCGAGCGCGTGAAGCCGTATCTCGACCTGCAACTGGTGGCATTCCCGCAGGATGGCGTACTGCGCTCGGCCGGCGCGCTGGGCAACCTGCGGCGCGCGCTGGACATGGGTGTGGATGTGGTGGGCGGCATCCCGCATTTCGAGCGGACGATGGCGGACGGCGCGGCGTCGGTGAAGCTGCTGTGCGAGGAGGCCGCCAACCGTGGCCTGCGCGTGGACATGCATTGCGACGAGACCGACGACCCGATGTCGCGCCATATCGAAACACTCGCGAGCGAGTCGGTACGGCTGGGGCTGCAAGGCCGTGTCACGGGGTCGCACCTGACGTCGATGCATTCGATGGACAACTACTACGTGTCCAAGCTGCTGCCGCTGATACGCGAGGGCGGCGTGGCGGCCATCGCCAATCCGCTGATCAACATCACGCTGCAGGGGCGCCACGACACCTATCCGAAACGGCGCGGCATGACGCGCGTGCCCGAGATGCTGGCGGCCGGGATTCCGGTGGCCTTCGGGCACGACTGCGTGATGGACCCCTGGTACAGCCTGGGGTCGGGCGACATGCTGGAGGTGTCGCACATGGGACTGCACGTGGCGCAAATGACCGGGCAGGACGCCATGCACGCCTGCTTCCGGGCGGTGACCGAAACCCCGGCAACCATCCTGGGGCTGGAAGGCTACGGCCTGGAGCCGGGCTGCCGCGCGGACCTGGTCCTGCTCCAGGCGCGCGACCCCGTGGAGGCGATCCGGCTGCGTGCCACGCGACTGATGGTGATGCGCGCGGGCAAGGTGGTGTCCCGCACGGTGCCCGCCACGGCCACGCTGTCGCTGCCGGGCCGGCCGACCGAAGTCGACTTCGGTCTACACCGGGCGTGAAGCAGGAATTTTTGAAGTTTCTATGAGAAGGGTGTTGACAGGTAGCAGTCGGCTCAGCATAATCACGTTCTTCGCATCGCAGCAGCAATTCAGCGAGACGAAGCCCAGATGGCGGAATTGGTAGACGCACTAGGTTCAGGTCCTAGCGGTGGCAACACTGTGGAGGTTCGAGTCCTCTTCTGGGCACCAAATATGAAGACCCTGCTCAACGAGCAGGGTCTTTTCATTTGTACTTTTGGTTTTCTCCCCTCTCCCGCGTTGCGGGAGAGGGGCGGGGGTGAGGGCGCGGCGGTTCAAACTGCCACATGTCGCGTCTTGATGCGCTGGGGCGC
>NZ_BPUO01000032.1 GCF_022179805.1 Cupriavidus pauculus
CGATCAGATCTTCGGGAATGGTCGGCAGCTCACGATCGGCGGCCTGGCTCGTCTTGGTTCTACGTGGCATGACATGCTCCTTGGCGACATGTTATGCCCTAAACACAAAATTTCTGACGGGCCCCTGAAGCAAGACCGGCAGAGACAGTTACTCTCCCCGCCAAACCGGCGACCGTTTCTCCACGAACGCCGTCACCCCCTCCCGGAAATCCTCACTCCCATAACACCGCTTCACCAGATCATCGGTATCAGCCACCGCCTCCACCGTCTGACGTCGCAGCGCTTCCTTGACCACCTGCTGCGTCACCGGCGCCAGCTTGCCCAACCGCTCACACAGCGCGGCCAGTTCCGCGTCGATGCTGTCAGCCGGGTGAACCGCCTCCAGGAAACCACATCCCAGCGCCGCATCTGCGTCCAGGATCTGCGCCAGCAGCAGCATGCGCCGCACCGGCTGTAGCCCCCAGGCCGCGCGCAGCTTGGCCAGGTTCAGCGCCGACAGCGTATTGCCCAGCGTGCGTGCGATCGGTACGCCGAAGCGCGCCGCGGGTGTGGCCAGCCGGAAATCGCATGCAGTGGCGATGGCCAGGCCGCCGCCCACGCACCAGCCGTCGACCACGGCCACCGTGGGCATGGGCAGCTTTTCCACCAGCCCGATACCCGCGTCGATCTGTACCTCGTAGTCGATGCCGTCGTTGCCGCTCTGGAAGGCGCGGAACTGGGCGATGTCGGTGCCGGCGACAAACGCCTCGCCGCCGGCGCCGCGCATCACCACCACGCGGATACCGGCGCCGCCCGCGCCCGCCAGGTCGCGGCAATGCTTGCCGAGCTGTTCGTACATGGCCCACGTCATCGCGTTGCGCGCGGCGGGGCGGTCGAAGGTCAGCGTGGCGACCTGACCCTCGATCGACAGGCTGACTTGTCCGGCGTCTGCCGGCAGCGGCGCGGTCATGCGCCGAACGCGCCGCCAGCGGCCAGCGCCTCTTTCTCTTCCTCGCGGATGCCGAGCTCGGCCAGCACTTCGTCGGTGTGCTGCCCCAGCAGCGGCGGATGGCGCCGCACCTGTTGCGGCGTGCCGCCCATCTTGACCGCGAAGCCGATGTTCGGGACCTTGCCTTCGATCGGGTGGTCGATCTCGATCCGCATCTGGCGGTGCTTGCCGTGATCGCTGTCGAACGCCTGCGGATAGGTCAGGATCGGGCCGGCCGGGATACCCACTTCGAGCAGGGTCTCGATCCAGTAGTCACTGGTCTTCTGCGCGAACGTGCGCTCCAGTTCGGCAATCAGTTCATGTCGGTTGGCCAGCCGCAGGGCCACCGTGGTAAAGCGGTCGTCGGCCAGCAGGTCCTGCCGCTCCAGCGTCTGGCACAGCAACTGCCACAGCTTCTGGTTGGTAGCGCCCATCACGAAATGGCCGTCGGACGACTTCATGGCCTGGTAAGGCGCGCTCATGCGGTTGGCCGTGCCCAGCGGCTCGGGCTCGCGGCCCGTGCCCCAGTATTCGGAGCTGTCCCACACCGAGAACGCCAGCGCCGAATCGAACAGCGACGCGTCGACATACTGGCCCTTGCCGGTTTCCTTGGCGCCGATATAGGCGGCCAGCATGCCGTACGTGGCAAACAGCGCGCAGCCGATGTCAGCCACGGGCACGCCGCATTTGACCGGGGCATCGCCGGGATAGCCGGTCACGCTCATCACGCCGGACATGGCCTGCGCCATCAGGTCGAAGCCGGGCCGCTTGGCCCACGGCCCGGACTGGCCAAAGCCAGAAATGCTCACGTACACCAGCTTCGGATTGATCTTGGCCAGCGTGTCGTAGTCGATGCCGAGCCGCTTCATCACGCCCGGACGATAGTTTTCCACCAGGATGTCCGCCGATTCGGCCAGGCGATAGAGCACCTGGCGGCCGGCCTCGGTCTTGAGGTCCAGCGTCACGCTGCGCTTGTTGCGGTTCATGTTCAGGAACCCCATGCTGTCGGGGCCCTTCATCTTGAAGCCCATCGCGCCGCGCGTCTGGTCGCCGCCGTCGGGCGGTTCCACCTTGATCACGTCGGCGCCCAGGTCGGCCAGCAGCATGCAGGCGTACGGGCCGGCCATCACCTGGCAGACATCGAGCACGCGCACGCCGGCCAGCGGCAGGGGACGGGTGCCGTCATTGGCAGTGGTGTTCTGAGTGGTCATCGATAACTTCCTGGAGAATTCTTTGTGGAATGCGCGTTGTGGAATGCGCTCAGACCTCGGCCTTGACGCCGGCCTGCTTCACGACCTTGCCCCACTTGCTGGCTTCGGACGCGATGAACGCGCCGAACTGCTGGCTCGTGCCGCCCGAATCCTCGGCGCCAAAGCTCTTGAGCTTCTCGGCAACGTCGGGCATGGCCAGCGCCTTGTTGACGTCCTGGTTCATGCGCTGCACCAGCGCGGGCGACATGCCCTTGGGGCCCACCAGCCCGTACCACGACGCGGCGTCCAGGCCCGGAAAGCCCGATTCGGCCAGCGTGGGCACGTTCGGATGGCTGGCCGCACGCTTCAGGCGCGTCTGGGCGATGGCGATCACCTTGCCCTGGGCAATGAACGGCGTGGCGGCCGTCATGGTGTCGAACGCATAGTCGATCTGGCCGCCCAGCAGGTCGGCGATCAGCGGGCCCGAGCCCTTGTACGGCACGTGCACCACATCGAGCTTGGCCTGCAGGCGGAACAGTTCCAGCGCCAGGTGCTGCGCGGAGCCGATGCCCGACGACCCGAACGACACCTGGCCGGGCTTCTTGCGGCACAGCTCGACGATCTCGGCCACCGTGCGCACCTTCTGCTCGGGCCGGCAGGTCAGCATGTTGGGGGTCACGCCGACCATCGAGATCGGGGTGAAGTCAGTGGTGGGGTCGTACTTGACGTCGAGCAGCGCCGGGGCGATGGCGTGGCTGTTGACGTGGGCCATCAGCAGCGTGGTGCCGTCGGCCGGCTGCTTGGCCACGAAGGCGGCGGCGATGGCGCCAGTAGCGCCGGGCTTGTTCTCGACGACGACGCTGGTGTTCCACATCATGCCGAGCTTCTGGCCGATGACGCGCGCCAGCACATCGGTGCCGCCGCCCGGGGCAAAGCCCACCACGATGCGGACCGGGCCGGAAATTTCACTGCCGGCGGCGCGGACCAGGCTGGATGCGGCCAGGCTGGGGATGGCCAGGCCGGCTGCGGCCCCAAGGATGAACTGTCTGCGCTGCATGGGCTGTCTCCGTTATGGAATCGTTATGCGTCCCATGATGCGGAAAGCGGGCAGGGCGGGCTATCGCTATTTGGGGGATTCAGGTTTCGCGTTTTGCGCAAGCACCGCCAGCACGCTCATGGCGGCCGACGACAGCACATCGGCGGGGCGATGGCACAACACGAACTGGCGCTCGGCCCAGGGTCCGGCAATCGGCACGCGCACATAGCGGCTGCCGCTGGCGATGTCGGCGGCAATTGCCTCGGGCATCACGCCCACGCCCAGGCTCTGCGCCACGAGCGCCGCGATGCTGTCGAAGCCGCCCACGCGCATGCGCATGCGCGGCACGCGCCCGGCTTCCTCGGCCAGGCGGTCGAGCATGATCGAGATGGCCGAGCTTTCGCCCAGCGTGATCAGGTCGCAGTCGAGGATGTCGTCCAGCGTGACCTTGCGGCGCCGCGCCAGCGGGTGGCCCTTGGCTACCACCAGTTCGAGCCGGTCGGTACGGTATGGCGCGATGGGCAGGTCCACCATGCCCAGGCTGCCTTCATAGATGCCGATATCCACGGTGCCGCGCCGCAGGGCCTGCTGCACTTCCTGGCTGTTCATCTCCTGCAGGTCCACGCGCACGCCCGGGCAGACCGCGGCGCAGCGCTGGATGTCGAAGGGCATGAACTGGATCACGGCGGACTTGGGCGCTGCCACGCGCACCACGCCCAGGTCGCCGCCCACGAACGACGCGGCGTCGTCCTGCATGCGCTGGACCGTATGCGTGATGCCCCGCGCGTGCGCCAGCAGCGCGCGGCCGGCCTCGGTCAGGGCCATGCCGTGGGGCAGGCGCTCGAACAGCGCCACGCCAAGCTGCGCCTCCAGTTCCAGCACACGGCGCGACGCGGCGGCGGCGGCCAGGTGCAGCCGCTCGGCACCGCGCGTGATGCTGCCCAGTTCGGCAACCGCGATGAAAAGCTGCACCGTGGTCAGGTCGAAGTGCAGACGGGCAGGGCGCAGCGAGGCAGTGGTCACGGTAATTGGCAAGTGAAAAAACGGGCTTGCCGATTGTCCGCCGAGGCGCAGCGAGTGTCCAGAACGCTACATCCAGGCGGTAAAAAATACATTATGTACATTTAACTGGATTGTTGATTCATCAATATTTGAAAACTAGCCGATAGTAGGGCATCGCTGGGCAACCTGGCGCCAGCGACTTACCTGTGCGAGCCACGGCTCCCCGCCTGTGGCTCGCTTTTTTTCCAGGATTTGGTAGTAAATCAGTGTCGTTGTCGAATCATCAAAGGCGCCTGCTGGGGCTTCTCCAGAAAGGACACCAGCTCCGCATCGTTCGGTCGTTGATTGACCGGGCGCCCGTGTATGCCGAGTTGCTGTGCCCGGCGGCGCAGCATGTGGAAATCATCCAGTGGTGGCGCGTGACGCGCTTGCTGAAAACGCGGCTGTTCAGGCTGGACACCGGCGACGTCGGCACGGCCACGAGCGTCCTGCCGGTGAGTTGTCCGCTGCAGGACGGCTACGTGCAGGCCGTGGAAGACGCGCTTACTCCTTGACCGCGCCGGTCATGCCGGACACGTAGTACTCCACGAAGAACGAATAGACCACCGCCACGGGCAGCGACCCCAGCAGGGCGCCGGCCATCAGGGCGCCCCAGTGGTAGACGTCGCCTTCCACCAGTTCGGTGACGATACCCACCGGCACCGTTTTCACCTCGGACGACGAGATGAAGGTGAGGGCGTAGATGAACTCGTTCCACGACAGCGTGAACGCGAAGATGCCCGCCGAGATCAGCCCTGGCACGGCCAGCGGCAGGATGATCTTGATCAGGATTTCCCAGCGCGTGGCGCCATCGATCAGCGCGCATTCCTCCAGTTCGTACGGGATCGACCGGAAATACCCCATCAGCAGCCATGTGCAGAACGGGATCAGGAACGTGGGATAGGTCAGGATCAGCGCCCAGCGTGTGTCGAACAGGCCAAGCTGGAACACGATCGACGCCAGCGGGATGAACAGGATCGACGGCGGGATCAGGTAGGCCAGGAAAATGGCCAGCCCCACCTGCTTGGCCCCCTGGAAGCGCAGCCGTTCGATGGCATACGCCGCCAGCACGCTGGCCGCCAGCGAGGCGAACGTCGACACCGTCGAGACGATCACGGTGTTGAGCAGCCATGACGGGTAGGGCGTGTTGAACAGCAGCTTCTTGAAGTGGGCCAGCGTCGGCGCTATCACGAAGAACGGGTTGGCGCTCTGCATCAGCAGTTCGCCATCGGGCTTGAACGCCGTGATGCCCATCCAGTAGAACGGAAACAGCAGCACGAACAGGAAGACTCCCATCGGGATATAGAGCGTGACCCAACGGCGCGGCACCGACTGCAGGTACTCCATGCCTTGCGATTCGTTCTCGGTCGCCTTGGCCTTCATTTGTCGCCCCCTTGTTGCCACGCGCGCCGCTGCAACCCGAAATATGAGAACAGGATGGCTGCCAGCAGGAACGGCACCATCATCGTGGCCAGCGCCGCGCCTTCGCCCAGCGACCCGCCCGGAATGGCGCGCTGGAACGACAGCGTGGCCATCAGGTGCGTGGCATTGAGCGGACCGCCGCGCGTGAGCACGTAGATCAGCTGGAAATCGGTGAACGTGAACAGCACAGAGAACGTCATCACCACGGCGATGATCGGCGTCAGCAGCGGCAGCGTGACGTAGCGGAACTGCTGCCATGGCGTGACGCCGTCGATGGACGCCGCCTCGTACAACGTGGGCGAGATCGTCTGCAGGCCGGCCAGCAGCGAGATCGCCACGAACGGGATACCGCGCCAGACATTGGCCGCGATAGTGGAAAACCGCGCCAGCCACGGGTCGCCCAGGAAGTCGATGTAGGTGTCGATCACCCCCAGCTTGACCAGCGTCCAGCTGATGACCGAGAACTGCGCGTCGTAGATCCACCAGAACGCCAGCGCCGACAGCGCCGTGGGCACGATCCACGGCAGCAGCACCACGGCGCGGAAGAACGACTTGAACGGCAGGTTGCGGTTCAGCAGCAGGGCCAGCCACAGCCCCAGCGCAAACTTCAGCACGCTGGCGATCAGCGTGTAGAAGATGGTATTGAACAGCGCGAGCTGGGTGACCGAGTCACCCGCCAGGTAGGTGAAGTTGTCCAGCCCGATCCATGCGCCCGGCCGTCCGATCTTGGTATCGGTAAAGCCCAGCCACACGCCCAATCCGAGCGGATAGGTCAGGAATACCAGCAGCAGCACGGCCGTGGGCAGCATGAACAGCAGCCCCAGCGCGTGCCGGTTGTCGGACAGGCGGGACAGCATGGATCGTTTTGCCGGCTGGGCAGGCTGCCGCTGCGAGGCAGGCGGCGTCGCAGCGGTTTTCTGCATGGCGTCAGGCCTTGTAGTAGCGCTCGGCGCGCTGGGCGGCACGGGCCGCGGCTTCCTTCGGCGTCTTCGACCCGCTGGCCGCCTCGGCCACCATGTCGAGCACGATGTAGTCCGCCATCGACGCCGCCGATGCCGTGCCCAGCGGACCCGCATGGCCGTTGTCGAGCATCAGCGACGCCGCATCGCGGTACACCGTGTGCTTGGGATCGGCCGTCCAGATCGGGTTCGACTCGTACGCCTTGAGCGGCTGGCTCACGTAGCCGATGGCTGCCTCCATCCACGGGTTGTACTGCTCGGGCTCCATCATGAACTGCAGGAACGCCTTGGCCGCGTTCGGATACTTGCAGTACTTGAAGATCATCATCTGCGTGATCTGCATGAGCTCCGTCGGCTTGCCGCTCTTGCCAATCGGAAAATGCGCGTGCTGGATGTCCTTGGCCATCTCCTGCAGCTTGGGCTCCTTCGAGTTCTTGGCTGCGTAGTAGACCGAGATGCCGTTGGCGGTCAGGCTGACCTGTCCGTCCAGGAACGCCTTGTTGTTGGACGGGTCCTGCCACGACAGCGTGCCCGGCACGAACGTCGGGTAGAGCTGCTTGGCGTATTCGAGCGCCGCCCAGGTTTCAGGCGAATTGACCACGACCTTGCCCTTGGCGTCCACCAGCATGCCGCCATGCGACCACAGCAGCCAGTGCGCCCAGTTGTTGCCGTCGCCCACGGCCTTGCCCAGCGCGAAGCCGGCCGGCGTGCCCTTGGCCTTGAGCGCCTGGCACAGCTTCAGGAAGCCGGCCGTGTCCTTCGGGATCGCGTCGAAGCCGGCGGCCTTGACGTGGCTTTCGCGATAGACCAGCGCATTGCCCACCACGCCCAGCGGCAGCGCGATCCACTTGCCGCTGTGCATGCCGTACTTCTTGCAGACGTCGTACCAGCCGCCGTGCTTGTTGCCCAGGTAGGTGGCCACGTCCGAGACGTCGACCAGCTTGTCGGGGTATTGCTGCGGGTCGTCGAACCAGCCCAGCACGATGTCCGGCCCGGTCCCCACGCTGGCCGCCACGGCCGCCTTGGGCCGCACGTCTTCCCAGCCTTCGTTGTCGACGCGCACCTCGACGCCGGTCAACTCGCTGAATTTCTTCGCATTGGCGTTCCACAGGTCTTCGTCACCCTGGACGAAGCGCTTCCAGCGCAGTACGCGCAGCTTGGCGCCAGCCTCGGGCTTGTACTGCAGCTCCGTGGCGGCGTGGGCATTGGTGGTGCCCAGCGCGCTGGTGGCCGCCACGGCGGCCGTCGATACCAGGAAATCGCGTCTCGTGAAGTTTCCGGAATGGCTCATCGCTGTGTCTCCTCCATGGTCATGCCAAGGGTTGTTATTGCCGCGCGGCGTGGCGGGGCAGGGCCTGTCCCGATTCGGCGTCGAACAGGTGGGTATGGTGATGGTCCGGCACCAGATGCAGCGCCTGGCCAGCAGCAAAGTCATGGCGTTCGCGGAACACCGTGATGAAATCGGACTCGCCAAAGCGCGAATACACCTCGGTATTGGCGCCCGTGGGCTCCACCACCGTGACGCTCGTCGGAAAACCCTGGCCGGCCGCGCCATACGCCAGGTGTTCGGGCCGCACGCCATAGATCACGCGCTGGCCATCCGTGCCGGCGCCGTCCTGCAGGCGGTCGGGCGCGGGCAGGAGCGTGCCGTCGGCAAACTCCACGCGCGCCGCACCGTTCTGGCGGCGCAGCACGCCGGGCACGAAGTTCATCGCCGGAGAGCCGATAAAGCCGGCCACGAACAGGTTGTCGGGGTGGTCATAGAGATCGAGCGGACGGCCGCGCTGTTCCACAAGGCCGTCGCGCATCACCACGATCTGGTCGGCCATCGTCATCGCCTCGATCTGGTCGTGCGTGACGTAGACCGACGTGGTGCGCAGCCGCTGGTGCAGTTCCTTGATCTCGGCGCGCATCTGCACGCGCAGCTTGGCATCGAGGTTGGACAGCGGTTCGTCGAACAGGAACACCTGCGGATCGCGCACGATGGCGCGCCCCATGGCGACGCGCTGCCGCTGGCCGCCGGATAGCTGGCGCGGATAGCGGTCCAGCAACTGGCCCAGGCCCAGGATGCCCGACGCCTTGTCCACCTTTTCCTTGATGGTCTCTTTGGCAACGCCCGCCAGCTTCAGCGAGAACGCCATGTTGTCGTAGACCGACATGTGAGGGTAGAGCGCGTAATTCTGGAACACCATCGCGATGTCTCGCTCCTTGGGCGGCAGGCGATTCACCACGCGGTCGCCGATGGAGATCTCCCCATCGCTGATTTCCTCCAGCCCGGCCAGCATGCGCAGCAGCGTGGACTTGCCGCAGCCGGACGGGCCCACCAGCACCGTGAACTCGCCATCGGGAATGTCGATGCTGACGCCCCGTATGACCTGCGTCCCGCCAAAGGACTTCTGCACATCGCGGATCTCTACCGATGCCATGCGTTGCGTCTCCTTGTCTCGGCCGTACCGCCCTTGGATGGCGGTGGGGTGGCCGGGGTGCTGCCGTTCAGTGGTTGTCCTTCGGCACGCCGGCGCCGCTTTTCCCCACCAGGAAGTCGAGGTCCGCGCCGCGGTTGGCCTGCTGGACGTGATCGAAATAGAGCCGCGTCCAGCCGCGTTCCATCGGCGGCTCGGGCGGTTGCCACGCCGCGCGGCGGCGCGCGAGTTCCTCGTCGCTGACTTGCAGATGCAGCCGGCGCGCTTCCACGTCGAGTTCGACCATGTCGCCGTCCTGCACCAGTGCCAGCGGGCCGCCGGCGGCGGCTTCGGGCGTGACGTGCAGCACCACCGTGCCGTAGGCCGTGCCGCTCATGCGCGCATCGGAGATCCGCACCATGTCGGTAATGCCCTTGCGCAAGACCTTGGGCGGCAGCGGCATGTTGCCGGCTTCGGCCATGCCCGGATACCCGCGCGGGCCGCAGTTCTTCAGCACCAGCACGCAGTTTTCGTCAACGTCGAGCGATTCGTCGTCGAGCCGTTCATGCATGTGCTCGCTGTTCTCGAACACCACGGCGCGGCCGGTGTGCTTGAGCAGGGCGGGCGTGGCCGCCGACGGCTTGATGACCGCGCCATCGGGGCTCAGGTTGCCGCGCAGCACTGCAATACCGGCGTGCGGCTTGAACGGGGCGTCGAACGCATGGATGATCTCGCGGTTCCAGTTCGGCGCCTCCTTGCAGTTGTCCCACAGCGTCTTGCCATTGACGGTCAGTGCATCGCGATGGAGCTGCGATTCAAGCTCGCGGATCACGGCCGGCAAGCCGCCTGCGTAATAGAAATCCTCCATCAGGTGGCGCCCCGATGGCTGCAGATCGACCAGACAGGGTAGGGCATGGCCCAGCGCGTCCCAGTCGTCGAGGTTCAGTTCCACGCCAATACGCCCGGCGATGGCCAGCAGGTGGATCACCGCATTGGTGGATCCGCCAATCGCCGCATTGACCTTGATCGCGTTCTCGAAGGCCTGGCGTGTAAGGATCTTCGACATCACCAGGTTGTCCTTGACCATCTGCACGATGCGACGGCCCGACGCGCGCGCCAGGATGTTGCGCCGCCCGTCCACCGCCGGAATGGCGGCGTTGCCGGGCAGGGACATGCCCAGCGATTCGACCATGCATGCCATGGTCGACGCGGTGCCCATCGTCATGCAGCTACCGTGCGACCGGTGCATGCAGCTTTCGGCCTCGAAGAAGTCTTCCTGCGACATATGGCCGGCGCGGACTTCCTCGGACATCTTCCAGACGTCCGTGCCAGAGCCCAGGTCCTGCCCACGGAACTTGCCGCTCAGCATGGGGCCGCCCGACACGCCGATGGTCGGCAGATCGCACGAGGACGCGCCCATCATCAGCGCCGGGGTGGTCTTGTCGCAGCCCATCAGCAGCACCACGCCGTCGATGGGGTTGCCGCGAATCGATTCCTCTACGTCCATGCTGGCCAGGTTGCGGAACAGCATGGCCGTAGGCCGCAGCATGGTCTCGCCCAGCGACATCACGGGAAATTCGAGCGGAAACCCGCCGGCTTCCCACACGCCGGTCTTGACTTGGTCAGCCAGCGTACGGAAATGCGAATTGCAAGGGGTGAGTTCGGAAAAGGTGTTGCAGATGCCGATGACCGGACGGCCATCGAACTGGTCATGCGGAATGCCACGGTTCTTCAGCCACGAACGATAGATGAAGCCATCGCGATCGAGGCGCCCAAACCATGCCTGGCTACGCCTTTTGGGCGCGCCGGTCTGATCGTCGTCGTCCTTCACTCGGGTCTCCTGCGTTCTGCTTCTTGTAGGGGGTGCAGATCCGGATGCCCGCGACCACACTGCCGCGCCGCACGCATGCCGAGTTCAACGGAGTCTAGGTCAGGGTATCGGACAGGTAAAGTGGTATTACCAATATGCAGTGTGGGACTTACCCGTAGGTGGAAGTCTGGAGGACGGCGCGGCTCGTGCAGGTACGGATCAAATGAAAAAGGGCGCCGAAGCGCCCTTTGGGTCAATAGTGCTGACGACACTTCATGTTCGATCGGCACTGAGTCCTCAGCGCCTACTGCGTCTCATTCGCCTGGTTCTTGAGCCACAGTCGAAAGACCTGCAGAGATGGTAATCGCGCGGACTCTTCCGGGTACACCAGGTAGTAGCCTTTCGGGTAACGCCACGTACGTCGCGACAGGCGTTTCAACCGTCCGAGTGCGACCATGTCCTCGGTCATGTACGGGGGGAGTAGCGCTATACCCATGCCGGCAACGGACGCATTCAACGCCATCGACATGATCTCGTAGCGAGGACCTTCGCGCGTAGCTTCACCCTCGATACCTTCGAGCCTGAACCATTCTTCCCATGCGTCGGGCAATGTCTGATGGTGAATCATCGCCGAGCGCGGCGTTTCCGAGGTGATCGCCTTGCCATGCCTGCGGATCCATTCCGGTGCGGCGTAGGGCGACAGCATCAACGGCAGCACGAACTCATTGTGGAGTCCTTCGCGCTTGCCGTCTCCAAACTCCAGCGATGCGTCTACGGCCGTGGTGTGGAAGTCCACTGGCCCGACGCGCGTGCCGAGATTCAGCGTGATCTCACCGTGGTCTCTCGTGAAGCCGGGCAGGCGCGGAATCAGCCAATAGGTGCCGACCGATGCGCCGGCCGATAGCGAAAGGGTTCCGCCTCGGCCCTTCAGGGCCATCACGTTGGCCGTCGCACGTTCCAGCCGTTGCAGCAGCGGCGCGATCTCGTTCAGGTAGTAGCGGCCGGCGTCGGTCAACACCAGCGCGTCACGCCGGCGCGTGAACAGCCTGACGCCGAGCCTGTCTTCCAGCGTCTGGATCTGCCGGCTGACCGCCCCCTGCGTGAGCCGCAGCTCCCTGGCTGCCGCTGTGAACGAATGCAGCCGGGCGCTGGCTTCCAGGCACAGCAGAGACATCGTGGAGGGGGCGCGTACGTGAAAGTTCATGGGGCAAGGGGCGCTGGTCAGCTCGATTTTGGGGCGAGCATCCATGAGGAAATCTCATGCTAGCCTCAGGAAACATGGTTTGTCCAACGGCCGTTGCCAATCTACGATCTTTCGGACACACGGGGGTGTTTCCCACGACAAAAGAGAGGCAGGAGAAAGGCCAATGACCATGAGACGCATCACACGGCGCGAGATGATGAAGCTGGGGCTCGCCGCCGCATCACTGGGCCTGCCGGGCCTGTCGCGGGCCGCCGCCTGGCCCGCCCGGCCGGTCCGGCTCGTCGTGCCGTCCGCCGCCGGCGGCTCGCCGGACGCTGTATGCCGAATTCTGGCCGAAGAGCTTGCGGTGTCCCTGGGGCAGTCGTTCATCGTCGACAACAAGCCGGGCGGGGCTGGCAACGTCGGCATGGTGGATCTGGTCAACGCCGCCGCGGATGGCTACACGATCGGTTACGGCAACGTCGGCACGCTTGCCATCAACAAGTCGCTGTTCCGGAAGCTGCCCTACGATCCGGACAAGCAGCTCGTTCCGGTGGGCTTGCTTGGCTATGTCCAAAACGCATTGGTGGTGCGCAAGGACCTGGGCGTGAACAGTGTCCAGGCGCTTATCGCCCTGGCCAAGGCCAAGCCCGGCACGCTGACGATGGGGTCGGCCGGCAATGGCACGACCGGGCATCTGAGCGGGGAATTGTTCAAGAGCATGACCGGTACATCGATGACCCACGTGCCCTATCGCGGCAGTCCGCAAGCGATTCAGGACCTGATGGGTGGACAGGTCGACCTGATGTTCGACAACCTCTCCTCGATTTCACCGCACATCAAGGCGGGCCGGCTCAAGGCGCTGGCGGTGACCGGTGCGCAGCGCAGCGGCTTGTTCCCCGACATTCCGACGCTGGCCGAATCGGGCGTGCCCGGTTACGACATCGTGGCCTGGGGCGGCATCGTGGCACCCGCCAAAACGCCGCCCGACATCGTTGCCCGGCTGAACAGCGCCATCAATGCCAGTCTGGCCAAGGCGACGGTGCGCGACCGCTATGCCGCCATCGGCTTCGAGACGCTGACCGGCCCGCCCGCACGGCTGACCGAGCGCGTGGCGCGTGAAACTCCGCTTTGGGCTGGCGTCATCAAGCGCTCAGGCGCGCAAGTGGACTGACCTTTCAATCCTTCCCCCTCAGAAACGCATCATGAAGACTTCCATTCGCGCATGCCTGGTGTGGCTCGCACTGGTGCCGCTGTTCGCATTGCCCGCATCCGCCCAACAGGCCAAAGGCCAGCCTGATCCGTCCGGCAATGCCCGCAAATCTGGCGTTGTCATCCTCGCCACTGGTGGCACGATCGTCAGCGCCACGCGCTCGCCTACGGACATGGCCAACTACAGTGGCGCGCTGGCCGGTGTCGATTCGCTCCTGAAGGCAGTGCCGCAGATTCATGACTACGCCAACGTGCGGGCCGAGCAGATCGTCAACGTCGGCAGCAATGTCATTACCAGCGAAAACATTCTCAACCTTGCCAAACGGGTGAGCGCCGTGCTGGCGGAACCCGATGTGGCGGGCGTCGTCGTCACGCATGGCACGGACACGATGGAGGAAACGGCCTATTTCCTGAGCCTCGCCACGCGGTCGAGCAAGCCGATTGTCATTACCGGGTCGATGCGGCCTGCCACTTCGCTTAGCGCGGATGGCCCGGTCAACCTGCTCGATGCCGTCATGGTGGCGGCCGATCCAGGCTCGCGCGACCGTGGCGTGATGGTCGTGATGAACGACCGCATCAGTGCGGCACGGTACGTGACCAAGATGAACACGCTGAACGTCGACACGATGGGCGCGCTGGAGCAAGGCTACCTTGGCGTCATTGCCGGCGAGCGCGTGCTCTATTACTTCGAGCCGGCACGCGCCAAGGGCGAGTTGTACTTCGACGTGTCATCGGTCACCAGGCTGCCACAGGTGGAACTGGTCTATCGCTACCAGGTCCAGGAAATGCAGCTCGTGCGCGATGCGGTGAAGGAGGGCGCGCAGGGTGTGGTCATCGGGTTCACCGGCAATGGCAACGCCAGTCCCGATCATGAGGCGCTGATACGGGAGTTCGGCAGCAAGGGGATTCCCGTCGTCCGAAGCTCCCGCGCGGTGAGTGGCATCGTGACACCCAAGGTATCGGGCAGCATGGCCACCGGCAGCCTGTCGGCGCAAAAGGCACGCATCCTGTTGATGCTGGCGCTGACCCGGACCAAAGACCTGGGGCAGATATCCGAGTTCTTCGCACAACAATGATCGCCGGAGCAAACGCATGGCAACGACTACGACGCTGGATCTGATTATCGAGGGCGGCACCGTCATCGACGGCACTGGCGCGCCCCGTCGCCGCCTGGATGTGGGTGTCGCCGGGAACCGCATCGTTTGCCTTGGGGACCTCTCGGATGTCTCGGCAACGACACGCTTCGACGCGTCCGGGCGCATTGTTGCCCCTGGCTTTATCGATGTGCATACGCATGATGACCGGCTCCTCCTTGAGGCGCCCGATGGGCCGCATCCAAAACTGTCGCAGGGCGTGACAACGGTCATCACCGGCAATTGCGGGATCAGCCTGGCACCGCTGCAATCGACAGGAACGCCACCCGCGCCGCTCGACCTGCTCGGCACAGGCGCGTGGCGATACGAGAATTTCGGCGATTATCTGGACGCCCTGGAGGCGTCCGGGCCGGCGGTCAATGCCGCCTGCCTGGTCGGGCATTCGACGCTGCGGGTAGGGCGCATGGACCGGCTCGACCGGGTCGCCACGGCAAGGGAGCAGAAGTTCATGGCGGTGGATCTCGAAGCCGCGCTTGCGGCAGGTGCCATCGGCATGTCCACCGGCCTTTACTACCCACCCGCCAGGGCAGCCACCAGCGCCGAGGTGGTCGCGGTCGGCGCGCCGCTGACCAATGCCCGGGGCATCATCACCATGCACATCCGGGATGAGGGCGACGCCATCGTCGATGCGTTGACCGAAGCGCTACAGATAGGCAATGCACTCGGCATCGAAACGGTGCTGTCGCACCACAAGCTGGTGGGGAAGGCCAATCACGGACGATCGGTGGAAACGCTAGCCATGATTGAAGCTGCCGGCAGCAGGCAGTCGGTCTGCCTGGACTGCTACCCGTACAACGCGTCGTCGACCATGCTGCTGTCGGCGCGTATCGCCCAGTCCGACGAAGTCCGTGTGACGTGGTCGAACGCCGACCCCAGCGCAGCAGGCCAGTCGCTGTTCGCTTTGGCCCGGGAGCGTGGCACATCGCCCGAGGCGCTCGCCGAGGCGCTGCAGCCGGCGGGCGCCATCTATTTCGCCATGAACGAAGACGATGTGAGCCGCATCTTGCAGTACCCGGCTACGATGGTAGGCTCCGACGGCCTGGCGCACGACGTGAGTCCGCATCCTCGACTCTGGGGAACCTTTCCCCGTGTACTGGGGCACTATGCGCGCGATCGCGGGTTGTTCTCGCTGGAAACCGCCGTTCACAAGATGACCGGGTTGAGCGCCAACCGCTTTGGCCTCGCCGGGCGGGGGATTGTCGCCGAAAAGCATTTCGCCGACCTCGTCGTGTTCGACGCACAGACGGTCAACGATTCGGCCACATTTGACCACCCAACGGCGGTTAGCACAGGTATCAAGGCGGTGTTCGTCAACGGCAAGCTTGCCTGCCAGGACGGACAATCCATGAATGTGCACGCCGGCAGCGTGCTGCGCCACCGGCGCGCGACATAGCGTGGCGCCGGTAGTCATGTCTGCTGCCGATGCCGGCTAGTTGATTGATGCGTTCAGCGTGGTGCGACGGAAGTCGTTCGAACAAGCGGATGTGGAGCGATTGTCGCGATGCATCCCATGTAAAGCCAAAGCGCTGTCGTGGGACGAATCACATTTAACATAAGATAGATTATCCATCCGATGAGTGTTGGCCGTTTTTAGTAATGTCACCTTTGCGGTGATTAGAGATGTCACCTTTGTTGTCCCGTAGGCTCCGAGATTCACCGGCCGCTACGGGAGGCAGCGATGCACGGACAGGGATTGGTGACCAT
>NZ_BPUO01000033.1 GCF_022179805.1 Cupriavidus pauculus
TGATGCTGCTACCTTTGCCGCGTTCGATCATGATGAGCGCTCGTTCTTCCGCACTCAAATGGCTGTAATTCTTCATTCCAACACCCTACCTCATCACGGGTGTTGCACTTGATACTAGAGACTAAGATGTTACTGGAAATGCGAAACTTAATGTATCCGGGGACACGCCTATTGGTATGGGGGTGTTCGTAAACGGTTACTTAAACATCTCTGATGATGCCGGTGTAAACATTCAAGGGAACTCCGCGAGTGGTCGTGCAGTGGATTTGTCTGGAACCAAAAATATTTCGGGTAATGCGACACTGAATACAACCGCGGGTACGGTTGATGGCGCCGGGATATTCGTAGGAGGGACATTTAATGTTTCCGATGACGCGAGAGTTCGGTTGGATAGCGAGGCAACCGGTAATGGTGTCGGAATTGTCCTTCGCCGCGCTCTCGACATATCCGAAAATGGGTCAGTGGGCGTTACGGGGATTGCGAATAACGGCTCTGGTGTTCTAATTCGAGGAAGCGTCAGCACGTACGGCAACGGCTCGACGAAAATTGACGGCACCTCGATAAATGGCACCGGTGTAGACATTGGTTTATATGGGAGCGGCTCGATTACCACGGGCGGCAATGGTACTACCGATATTTCTGGGCGCTCGACAAGAGGTACGGGTGTTGATAACGGAGAAGGCTCGATCAGCACCACAGGCGATGGCTCGACGAATATCCTGGGGGATAGTACCAACGGCACCGGCGTTGATAACAACAATGGCAAGATTGAAACGCTGCAAAACGGTACGACCAATGTAACGGGCAACTCGGAGAACGGTGCTGGCTTCAAGAATGGAAATGGTTCGGTTGATACTGGAGGCAACGGATCGACCAACCTCTCGGGTAACTCGACCAATGGTACGGGCGTCAATAACGGCAACGGTTCGATCACCAACGGTGGCAATGGCTCGACCAACATATCGGGTAACTCGTCCAACGGCTCCGGCATTGATAACACTGGCGGAAAGATGGATCCTGGCGCCAACGGGAGCATCACCGACAACGGCAAGCCGAGAGGCAATGGCTCCGGTGGCGACGGCAACGGTTCCGGCGGCGACGGCAACAGCTCGGGTGGGGACGGCAACGACTCCGACAAGAACCCCGATGGCGGCACGACCGGTGGCTCGGGTGGCGGTTCCAGCAGCGGCGTCGGTGCCGCGGTTGCGGGTGCGGCGGGTGCCGTTGGTGTGGGCGGCCTGGTGGCGTATTTCTGGGGTGACTGGGCAGTTTCCAGCCTGCAGCTGACGTCGCCACAGGCGCTGACCATCGAAGTCGGTGACGAAGCGTTCTGGTCCGGTGCGACGGTGAATGCGGTGGAGGTGGATGTGGCTGGTAACACGGCCAAGGTGAACATCACCACCCAGTCCGGTCCGATGGAGCGCCAGCTGACCTTCCGTGATGGCGCCGATGGCGTCAAGCACTACGCCCTGGAGGATGGCCAGATCAAGGCCGACCTGTCGGTCAATGCCGAGACCCGTGAGTTCTTCTACACCGAGAGCGGGGTCAAGAACGGCACGGCATACGTCGTCAAGACGCACGGTTGGCTCAAGGCAGCCGAGGCGCCAGCCACGGCGCAGAGCGCTACGGCCGCCAGCGTGAGTAGTTGAAGCACCTGGTGCATGCCGGCGTCGAAAGGCATCGGCATGCATGGTGCATCATGAAGAGGTCCTTGCCTGTTTCCGATCTTTCGGTCGGAAATGGGCAGGGTTTTTTTTGTTTTGGGGTTTTTGTTTGGAGCCTTTGTGGCCAGCCCCACATAGCGCGGCGGCGTCCTGTAGGATCCTTTGCAGGTCTACCTATCCTCCGAGCCGCCCGGTGCCACGCCTGACTTCCTCGAACTTTCGTCTGCTGTTCGCCGCTTGCGCGCTGGGCGTGCTGGTGCTCTCGCTGCTACCGCCCGATGCACCCGAGGTGAGTACTGGCTGGGATAAGTCCAACCACCTGCTTGCCTTTGGCGTGCTGGCGGTGCTGGGCGTGCGCGCCTGGCCAGGGCGGGCCTGGCATGTCGTGGTGGGGCTGATTGCCTACGGTGGGATGATCGAATTCCTGCAGTCGCTGACGACCTATCGCGATGCGTCGTGGCTCGATCTACTGGCCGATGGCGTGGGCATCGCCATCGGGCTGGCGCTCAGTTATCGAGTGATTCGAGCGTGAAGGTGGCGCCGCCGTCCTGACCCAGCATTTCCACAAGCCGGGGCATGGCTTCCTCTAGTGCGGCCTTGAGGGTCCAGGGCGGGTTCACGATGAACATACCGCTGCCGTGCAGGCCAAGGCCGCCTTCGACGGGGTTCTTGACGGTCAGTGCCACGTGCAGCCAGCTCTTGAGCGGCAGCCGCTTTAGCTGGGCGGGCAGTTGGACCGATTCGCGGCGCTGCACTTCCGGATACCAGATCGCGTACATGCCGGTGGCAAATCGCTCCAGGCCGGCCTTAAGCGTGTCCACCGTGCGTGCGTAGTCCTGCTTGTCTTCGTACGATGGGTCGATCAGGACCAGCGCGCGGCGCGGGGGCGGCGGCAGGATCGCCTTGATGCCGTTGAAGCCATCGCCGTCGTAGAGCATGACCTTGCGGCCTGCGCCGCGGAAGTTGTCGCGCAGCACCTGGATTTCGGTGGTGTGCAGTTCGAACAGGCGCAGGCGGTCGGCGTCGCGCAGCATCTGCCACGCCAGCCAGGGCGAGCCGGGATAGTGCTTGAGATTGCCGTCCGGGTTCAGTTCACGCACCTGGTCCAGGTAGGCGTCCAGCAGGCCGGGCAGGGCTTGGCCGGCAGCCGCCGCACGCCAGATCGGGCCGATGCCGGTTTCGAATTCGGATTTTTTCTGCGCGTAGGCGTGATCCAGCGCGTACAGCCCGGCGCCGGCGTGCGTGTCGACGTACCAGAACGGCTTGTCCTTCTGCGTCAGATAGTCCAGCAACTGGACTACGACGGCGTGCTTGAGGACATCGGCATGATTGCCGGCGTGAAAGGCGTGACGATAACTGAGCATGGCAAGGCGGGATGACGGCGCGCAAACGTCAGCCAGACAAGGGCTGGCAGGCAGTGCGCGCGAAGGGCGCTATGCTACCATCCGCCGCCATTTCCAGCCGTTTTCCTCACGTTTTCTTGCCCGCCATGCCGCGCACCATCGAGTCCGCCGAGCCCGTTTTTTCCGATGACGGCATCCCGTATTCGCCACGTTACGACGATGTCTATTACAGCGCCGACGGTGGTCCGGAGCAGGCCCGGCAAGTTTTTCTGGGCGGCAACGGATTGCCGGGCAACTGGGCCGGTCGCGATCAATTTGTCATCGTCGAGACCGGTTTCGGGCAAGGGCTGAATTTCCTGACCACTTGGCAGGCTTGGCGCGACGATCCGCAACGCTGCAAGCGCCTGCACTTCGTTTCCATCGAAAAGCACCCGTTCACCCGGGA
This sequence comes from Cupriavidus pauculus, assembly GCF_022179805.1. Classification (GTDB taxonomy): domain Bacteria; phylum Pseudomonadota; class Gammaproteobacteria; order Burkholderiales; family Burkholderiaceae; genus Cupriavidus; species Cupriavidus pauculus_E. The sequence goes on from NZ_BPUO01000033.1 coordinate 3,453, forward strand.
TGGCTTGCAACGCCTGCATGCCGCCTGGGGCGATCTGTCGCCGTTGGCGGAACAGCTACGGGGAAAGTGGCCCGATGCGCTGCCCGGCCTGCATCGCCTGACGTTCGAGGGCGGGGCCGTAACGCTGACGCTGGCATTTGGCGACGTGGAGGCCGTGCTGCCAAAGCTTGCGCTAGGCGCTGACGCCTTCTATCTGGATGGCTTTTCGCCGTCCCGCAACGCCGAGATGTGGTCGCCCAACGTATTCCGCGGGCTGGCCCGGCACGCGCGGATCGGGGCCACACTGGCCACCTACACGGCGGCAGGTTTCGTGCGGCGTGGGCTTCAGGCGGTGGGTTTCGAAGCCCGTCGGGCGCCCGGTTTCGGTAAGTTCCATATGACTGTCGCGCGTTTCGCGCCGGCCTGGAAGAACCGCCGCCATGAGCCGCTCGCTGCAGCCCAGTGGCCGCAGCGCCATGCCATCGTGATCGGCGCCGGGCTGGCGGGCTGCGCCGTGACCGAAAGGCTGGCCGCGCGCGGCTGGCGGGTCACGCTGTTCGATGCCCACGGTGGGCCTGCGCAACAGACCTCGGGCCATCGGGCGGCGGCGATGCATGCGCATGTCTCGGTCGACGACGGCCAGTTGTCGCGCCTGTCGCGCGCCGGCAACCTGCACGCGCTGCGGGCCTGGCAGGCACTGGCCGAGGCCGGACATCCTGTGGATTGGCAAGGTTGCGGTGTGTTGCAGATCGGCGAGGACGACACCGATAATGCGGCGCAGCGTTCTGCACTTCAGGCGCTGGCTTTTCCCGAATCTTTCGTGCGCTGGATGGATGCCGACGAGGCGTCCGCTCATCACGGCGCCACAGTGCCGCGCGGCGGGTTGTGGTTCCCGCAGGGTGGGTGGGTGGCGCCGCCGGACATCTGCAGGGCGCAACTGGCTGCGGCGGGCAACAGGCTGGACGCGCGTTTCGGATGTCGCGTGGACGCCATCGAGCATGTCGATGGCATGTGGCGAGCGCTGGACGCGGCCGGTGCCGAGCTGGCCAGCGCGCCGGTGCTGGTGCTGGCCAATGCGCACGAGGCCGAGCGCCTTGTGCCGGCACGATTCCTGGCGCTGCGCCGGGTGCGGGGGCAGTTGACCGATCTGGATGCGGGGCAGGTGGATGCTCTGGGCGGCTGGCCCGATTGCGTGGTGACCGGCACCGGCTATCTATTGCCGCGCGGTGCGCACGATGGCGCGCGCGTGGGTTCCAGCTATGAGCCGGACACCGGGCCGCTGTCCGAGAGCGCGGACGTGCATGCGGCCAATCTCGCTCGGCTGGCTTCACTGCTGCCGGACCGGGCCGCGACGCTGGCCCGGATCGATCCGGCGACTTTACGCGGCTACGTGGGGGTGCGCACCGTGACGCACAACCGCCTGCCACTGATCGGCCAGATGGCTGACGAGTCCGGGGCGCTGGCGCATGCCGAGGCACTGCGCGGCGCGCACCTCGGTGACATCCCCCGCATGCCGGGGCTGTATGCGGCCCTTGCATATGGCTCGCGCGGCCTCACATGGGCCGCACTTGGCGCCGAACTGATCGCGTGCCAGATCGAAGGCGAGCCGCTGCCGCTGGAGGCAGAACTGGCGAATGCCATCGACCCGGCCCGCCTGCTGCTTCGCGCACTGCGCCAGGGGTAGGCGCTGGAGCCGGGCGAGGTCGATCCTGAGCGCGATCATGGCTGACTAGGGTAAAAACTGCCGGAAGCGAACTGAAATCGTGCGATAATCCGCGTTTTCCGTTTGCGCGGAGACCTCCGCTCGCGAGCACTGGCCGCGGCCAGGCGGCAAGGTGCGCAGGCGGTTGCGCTGACAACAACTATTTCTGGATTGGATTACGACCATGTCGAACGTCATTGAAAACCTCGGCAAGCTGGACCGCAAGGTAACCCTGGCTATCCCCAAGGCCGAAGTGCAGAAGGAAACGCAGGAACGCCTGGTACGTCTGTCGAAGACCGTGAAAATGTCCGGCTTCCGCCCGGGCAAGGTGCCGATGAAGATGGTCGAGAAGCAATACGGCCAGCAGGTGGAATTCGAAGTTCGCTTCGACAAGGCTGCCCGCAAGTTCTTCGACATCACCCAGGCCCAGGACGTAAAGGTCGCCGGCCAGCCGAAGTTCGACATCAAGACCGACGGCGTGGCAGAAGACGAACTGGCCTTCGAGGCCACGTTCGAGGTGTATCCGGAAGTCAAGCTGGGCGACCTGGCGTCGGCCGAAGTGACCCGCACCAAGACCGAAATCGGCGACGCCGAGATCGACAAGACCGTCGACATCCTGCGCAAGCAGCGCGTGCACTACCACCACCGCGGTGAAGCCGGCGCCCATGGCGACGGCGGTGCCGAAGTGACCGCCCAGAACGGCGACCGCGTGACCATCGACTTCGTCGGCAAGATCGACGGCGTCGAGTTCGCCGGCGGCAAGGCCGAAGACTTCGTGTACGTGCTGGGCGAAGGCCGCATGCTGCCCGAGTTCGAGCAAGCCACGCTGGGTCTGAAGGAAGGCGAAAGCAAGACGTTCCCGCTGACCTTCCCCGAGGACTACCACGGCAAGGAAGTGGCCGGCAAGACCGCCGAGTTCACCATCACGCTGAAGAAGGTGGAATGGGCGCACCTGCCGGAAGTTGACGACGCATTCGCCAAGTCGCTCGGCATCGCCGACGGCAGCGTGGAAAAGATGCGCGCCGACATCCGCGAAAACCTGGAGCGTGAAGTCAAGCGCCGTACGCATTCCATGCTGAAGGACCAGGTCATGGAAGCGCTGCTGAAGGTGAGCGAGCTGGACGTGCCGAAGGCCCTGATCGAACAGGACCAGGAACGTCTGGTGGAAATGGCCCGCCGCGACCTCGAGCAACGTGGCATGCCGAACGCCAAGGACATGCCGATCCCGGCCGAGATGTTCGCGCAGCAAGCCGAGCGTCGCGTGAAGCTGGGTCTGATCCTGGCCGAAATCGTCAAGGCCAACGGTCTGGAAGCCAAGCCGGACCAGGTCAAGGCTGAAATCGAGGACTTCGCGAAGAGCTACGAAGACCCGAAGGAAGTCATGCGCTGGTACTACGGTGACCAGCAGCGCCTGGCAGAAATGGAAGCCTACGTGCTCGAAAACAACGTGGTAAATTTCGTGTGCGACAAGGCCAAGGTTTCGGACAAGTCGGTGTCGTTCGAAGAACTGACTGCCGCTCCCGAACAAGCCTGAGGTCGGGCATGGCCGGCCACTGCGTGACGAACGCGGTGCCGGTCCACGTCAACGGGCCTCGCGCGCTGGCTCGTTGACGTCATTCCCAATATCTGGAGAACCTGCATGACCCGCAATGATTTGCTTGATCGTCTGGCTACCACGCAGGCTTCTGCCCTCGAGACCCAGGGTCTTGGTCTGGTGCCGATGGTTGTCGAGCAGTCCGGCCGGGGTGAGCGCGCGTATGACATCTACTCGCGCCTGCTCAAGGAACGCGTCATCTTCATGGTTGGCGAGGTCAATGACCAGACCGCGAACCTGGTCGTGGCGCAATTGCTGTTCCTGGAGAGCGAGAACCCGGACAAGGACGTGTCGCTGTACATCAACTCGCCTGGTGGTTCGGTTTCGGCCGGCCTGGCGATCTACGACACGATGCAGTTCGTGAAGCCTGACGTGCAGACGCTGTGCATGGGCATGGCCGCCAGCATGGGTGCATTCCTGCTGGCAGCGGGTGCCAAGGGCAAGCGTAGCGCGCTGCCGAACTCGCGCATCATGATTCACCAGCCGCTGGGCGGTGCGCGTGGCCAGGCTTCGGACATCGAGATCCAGGCACGCGAGATCCTGTACCTGCGTGAACGCCTGAACACCATTCTGTCGGAAGTCACCGGTCAGCCGGTCGAGAAGATTGCGCGCGATACTGATCGCGACAACTTCATGAGCGGCGATCAGGCGGTGGATTATGGTCTGATCGACAAGGTGATCACCCGCCGCAGTTGAAATTTGCCGGTGTGTCGGCACATCAGCCCGGAGGCATCCAGTCGGAAGCGTCCGGGCGGTGACCGGCAAGTCCGGGCACCTGCCGCATTGGTCTCCCGTCGCTTCAAATGACGAAGGCTACACCGGAACGAGGCTGTGTGCCTCGTTTTTGCGTTTTGCCCCACACGCAGGGGACGCCGCCGACTGCGCCAATTGTTTTGGCGTATGATGCGTTTAATGCGTTTCCCGTCCGGCCCCGCCTGACGGGATCCACACTGCTAATGTGACTGATTCCTATGGCGGACAAAAAAGGTTCATCCAGCGAGAAACTTCTGTACTGCTCGTTCTGCGGCAAGAGCCAGCACGAGGTAAAGAAGCTCATCGCGGGCCCGTCGGTGTTCATTTGCGACGAATGCATCGACCTGTGCAACGAGATCATCCGTGACGAGGCCGCCGCGACCGACAAGGACGCTGCCGCCGTTACGCGCTCGGATCTGCCCACTCCCCACGAAATCCGCGAAAGCCTTGACCAGTACGTGATCGGTCAGGAACAGGCCAAGAAGATCCTGGCCGTTGCGGTTTACAACCATTACAAGCGCCTGAAGCACCTCGGCAAGAAGGACGATGTCGAGCTGTCGAAGAGCAATATCCTGCTGATCGGGCCCACCGGCTCGGGCAAGACGCTGCTCGCCCAGACGCTGGCACGCCTGCTCAACGTGCCGTTCGTGATTGCCGACGCTACCACGCTGACCGAAGCCGGCTACGTGGGGGAAGATGTCGAGAACATCATCCAGAAGCTGCTGCAGAACTGCAATTACGAAGTCGAGAAGGCTCAGCGCGGCATCGTCTATATCGACGAAATCGACAAGATCTCGCGCAAGTCGGACAACCCGTCGATCACGCGCGACGTGTCGGGCGAGGGCGTTCAGCAGGCACTGCTGAAGCTGATCGAAGGCACGATGGCTTCGGTCCCGCCGCAGGGCGGCCGCAAGCATCCGAACCAGGACTTCCTGCAGGTGGATACCACCAACATCCTGTTTATCTGCGGAGGTGCGTTCGATGGCCTGGAAAAGGTCATCATGCAGCGTTCGGACAAGACCGGCATCGGTTTTGACGCGCAGGTGCAGAGCAAGGAAGAGCGCGAGGTCAGCGAGGTTCTGCCGCAGACCGAGCCGGAAGACCTGATCAAGTTCGGCCTGATTCCGGAACTCATCGGGCGTCTGCCCGTGGTGGCAACGCTGGCCAAGCTGGACGAGGCCGCGCTGATGCAGATCCTGGTCGAACCCAAGAACGCGCTGGTCAAGCAGTATCAGAAGCTGCTGGCCATGGAAGGCGTGGAACTTGAAATTCGCCCGGGCGCGCTGACCGCCATCGCACGCAAGGCCATCCGCCGCAAGACGGGTGCTCGCGGCCTGCGTTCGATCCTGGAACAGTCGCTGATGGACGTCATGTACGACCTGCCCAACTACAAGGGTGTGCAGAAGGTGGTGATCGATGAGAACACGATCACCGGCGATGCGCCGCCGCTGCTGATGTACGAGGAGCAGCAGCCCAAGGTGGCCGGATCGAACTGAGCGAGGTCGAACTGACGCCCAATGCGCCGGGACCGCGTGGTCCCCACCACACTGGCGACACTTTCAAGCTGCCGTTCGCTGGAAAGCGAGCGGCTTTTTTTCTTCAATTCCACAAACGAACGGGAGCAAACGCGGGTATGCTGTTTCAGAGTGGGTCGCAAGTGCTGTTTGCGGCACGTGTTTGCGGTGCCGAGGGAATTGATGATGGGTATCTTGCAATCGATTCCCGAGACCCTATTTACGCCTTAAATGACTGACTGGGGAAAATGATGTCCGGAACACAACTCCTCCCGGCTGAGCCGATTCGCCTGCCACTGTTGCCGCTGCGCGACGTGGTGGTGTTTCCGCACATGGTGATCCCACTGTTCGTGGGACGCCCGAAGTCCATCAAGGCGCTCGAGACTGCGATGGAGTCGGGCAAGAGCATCATGCTCGTGGCACAGAAGACGGCCGCCAAAGACGAACCGACAGCTGACGACCTCTACGAGGTTGGCTGCATCGCCAATATCCTGCAAATGCTGAAGCTGCCCGACGGTACCGTGAAGGTGCTGGTGGAGGGTACGCAACGGGCAAACATCACCGAGGTGAGCGAGGACGATTCGCACTTCATGTGCGAAGCCGTGCCTGTGCCGCCCGCACCGGTCGAGTCCGCCGAGACCGAGGCCCTGCGCCGCGCGATCGTGTCGCAGTTCGACCAGTACGTAAAGCTCAACAAGAAGATTCCGCCCGAGATCCTGACGTCGCTGTCGGGTATCGATGAAGCGGGTCGTCTGGCTGACACCATCGCCGCGCATCTGCCGATCAAGCTCGAGCAGAAGCAGAAGATCCTGGAAATGGTGAAGGTCACCGAGCGTCTGGAGAGCCTGCTGTCGCAGCTCGAGGGCGAGATCGACATCCTGCAGGTGGAAAAGCGCATCCGTGGCCGCGTCAAGCGCCAGATGGAGAAGTCGCAGCGCGAGTACTACCTGAACGAGCAGGTCAAGGCCATCCAGAAGGAACTGGGCGAGGGCGAGGAAGGTGCCGACCTCGAGGAACTGGACAAGCGCATCAAGGCTGCGCGCATGCCCAAGGAGGCCAAGAAGAAGGCCGACGCCGAGTTCAAGAAGCTCAAGCTGATGTCGCCGATGTCGGCCGAAGCAACGGTCGTGCGCAACTACATCGACACGCTGGTCAACCTGCCGTGGCGCAAGAAGAGCAAGGTCAACAATGACCTGGCGAACGCCGAGCGCGTGCTGGACGAAGACCACTATGGTCTGGAAAAGGTCAAGGAACGCATCCTTGAATATCTTGCCGTGCAACAGCGCGTGGACAAGGTGAAGGCGCCGATCCTGTGCCTGGTTGGGCCTCCCGGCGTGGGCAAGACCTCGCTGGGCCAGTCGGTGGCGCGCGCCACGAACCGCAAGTTCGTGCGCATGGCACTGGGTGGCGTGCGTGACGAAGCCGAGATTCGCGGTCACCGTCGTACGTACATCGGTTCGATGCCCGGCAAGATCCTGCAGAGCCTGTCGAAGGTTGGCGTGCGCAATCCGCTGTTCCTGCTCGACGAGATCGACAAGATGGGCATGGACTTCCGTGGCGACCCGTCGTCGGCGCTGCTCGAGGTGCTGGACCCGGAACAGAATCACACGTTCCAGGACCACTACATCGAAGTGGACTTCGACCTGTCGGACGTGATGTTCGTGGCGACGTCGAACTCGCTGAACATCCCGCCGCCGCTGCTGGACCGCATGGAAGTGATCCGCCTCTCGGGCTACACCGAAGACGAGAAGGTGAACATTGCCACGCGTTACCTGCTGCCCAAGCAGATTCGCAACAACGGCCTGAAGCAGGGCGAAATCGACGTCACCGAAGCAGCGATTCGCGACATCATCCGCTACTACACGCGTGAAGCCGGCGTGCGTTCGCTGGAACGCGAAGTGTCGAAGATCGCGCGCAAGGTGGTGAAGCTGCTGCTGCTGAAGAAGGAGTCCGAGAAGGTCACGGTCGATTCCGAGAACCTCGACAAATTCCTTGGCGTACGCAAGTACGACTTCGGCCTGGCCAACAAGGAAAACCAGGTGGGTCAGGTGACCGGTCTGGCGTGGACGGAAGTGGGCGGCGATCTGCTGACCATCGAAGCCGCGATCATGCCGGGCAAGGGCAACATCTCGCGTACCGGTTCGCTGGGCGACGTGATGAAGGAATCGGTCGAGGCAGCACGTTCGGTGGTGCGTTCGCGGGCTCGTCGCCTGGGTATCACGGATGAGATGTTCGAGAAGCGCGACATCCACATCCACGTGCCCGAAGGCGCCACGCCCAAGGATGGTCCGTCGGCGGGTATCGCGATGACGAGCGTGCTGGTGTCTGTGCTGACTGGTATCCCGGTACGCGCCGACGTGGCGATGACCGGTGAGATCACGCTGCGCGGCGAAGTGCTGCCGATCGGTGGCCTCAAGGAAAAGCTGCTGGCTGCCCACCGTGGTGGTATCAAGCTGGCGCTGATCCCCGAGGAAAACGTGAAGGACCTGGCCGACATTCCGGACAACGTCAAGAACGCCATCGAGATCGTGCCCGTGCGCTGGATCGACAAGGTGCTGGAACTCGCACTCGAGCGCAAGCCCGAGGCGCTGCCCGAGGATGACGCCAAGCCTGCCGACGTGGCAGACAAGGCTGCGGCCCAGGTAGAGCGTATCCATCACTGAGCGATGTAGTTGCCAGTCAAAAATGCCGCGGGAGCGATCCCGCGGCATTTTTGTTTGTGCTTTTGATTGTGCATTGGCGGGCGCGAAAAAATCACGCAATCAATGCTTGGCAAATCGAAAAGTCTCGTATTACAATCGCGGCCTCGCAACGCAAACAGCGGCAATCAGTAACCGCCGAATCGTGCGAAGCGAAATTACCCAGCAGGCCAAGTTGCTTGCGCGGTCCATGTGGGTGCTTAGCTCAGTTGGTAGAGCGGCGCCCTTACAAGGCGTAGGTCGGGGGTTCGAGCCCCTCAGCACCCACCACATCGGATCCGCGGCAAGAATCCTGCAAGGGCACCGACACAAGGAGTGGTAGTTCAGTCGGTTAGAATACCGGCCTGTCACGCCGGGGGTCGCGGGTTCGAGTCCCGTCCACTCCGCCAAATAAAAATGCCCGCGCTAGCGGGCTTTTTTGTTTTTGGGATTCGGGAAAGCAGCGATGCGAAGCGTACGCCAGAAGGCGGTGCCATCGAAAGCAACATCCCCTGACCCAACATCATCTTCCGGCACATATTCCGCAGGTCTGGCGTCTCGCTCCTGCTAGAATCGCGAGGTTTGACCGTCGGCCCAAGGCCCAACCCTTTAACCCGAACAGCATGCTTGATTTCGTACGCAACAACCGGCGCCTGATGCTTTTGCTGCTGCTGGTGCTTGTCTTCCCGTCGTTCGTGTTCTTTGGTGTCGAGAGCTACTCGCGCTTCATGGACAGTTCGCACGACGCCGCCAAGGTGGATGGCAAGACCATCACCGTGCAGGAAGTCGACAACGTGATACGCGACCAGAGCGAGCGCATGCGCCAGATGCTTGGCAATAACTACGATCCGCGCATGTTCGAGGGCCCTGCGGCGCGGCAGTCCGTGCTGGACCAACTGATCCTGCAGCGCGTAGTGGCCGACGCCACGGCCAAGAAGAATCTCACGGTTTCCAACGAACAACTGCGCCAGGCCATCGAGAACATTCCTGCGATTGCGCAACTGCGCGGTCCGGACGGCAAGTTCGACGAGAAAGCCTATATCCAGCTGCTGGCCCAGCAGGGCATGACGCCGGAACAGCTCGATGCGCGTATGCGTTTCGAACTGGCTACGCAACAACTGGGTGGCGCAGTGGGTACGACGGCCTTCGTGCCGAAGTCGCTGCTCGATCGCCTGATCGCGATCCGCGACCAGCAGCGCGACGTGCAGGCCCTGGTCATCAAACCGGCCGATTTCACGTCGAAGGTCACGCCTGACGCCGCCGCGCTGAAGTCGTACTACGAAAGCCACCTGTCGGCATACACCACGCCGGAGCAGGCCAAGGTCGAGTACGTCGTGCTGTCGGGCGATGCCTTGGCCGCTAGCCAGACCGTGACGCCGGAAGAGCTGAAGTCCTACTACGACAGCAACGCCCAGCGCTTCCGCACGGAAGAGCAGCGCCGCGCCAGCCATATCCTGATCACGGTTCCGAAGGACGCCAAGGAAGCCGACCGCAAGGCCGCGCAGGAAAAGGCGCAGAAGCTGCTGGACGACGTGCGCAAGCATCCCGAGACCTTCGCCGACGTGGCGAAGAAGAATTCGCAGGATCCGGGCTCGGCAGAGAAGGGCGGCGATCTTGGCTTCATGGGTCGCGGCGCGCTGGTCAAGCCGTTCGAAGATGCCATGTACGCGCTCAAGGATGGCCAGATCAGCGATCTCGTTGAGACCGACTACGGCTATCACATCATCAAGCTGACCGGCATCAAGCCGGCCGCTACGCAGCCGCTCGATGAAGTGCGTCCGGAACTCGAAGCCGAACTGAAGAAGCAGCTTGCCAGCAAGCGTTTCTCGGAGCAGGCCGATGCGTTCGGCAACATGGTCGACGAGAAGCCGGAAAGCCTGCAGCCTGCCGCCGACAAGTTCAAGCTGACGATCCAGACCGCTGACAACGTCACGCGCCAGCCGAACCCGGCGCTGGGCAAGGACAGCCCGCTCAACAACGAGAAGGTGCTCAAGGCCCTTTTCAGCGATGACGCGATCAAGAAGAAGTTCAACACCCAGGCCGTGCAGGTTGGCCCGACGACGCTGGTATCGGCACGCATTGTCGACTACCGCCCGGCGGCGGCTCGCAAGTTCGAAGATGTGGAAGCCCAGGTGCGCCAGGCCTACGTTGCCCAGCAGGCTGCCGAACTGGCCCGCAAGGATGGCGAAGCCAAACTCGAAGCGCTGAAGAAGAGCGACAGCGCCGCCGGCTTTGGTCCGACGATGATGGTGTCGCGTGCCAAGGCCGATGGCGTGTCGCCGAAGGCCGTGGACGCCATCATGCGCGCGGACGCTGCCAAGCTGCCGTCCGTCGTGGGTGTGGACCTGGGTGCGGATGGCTACGCGATCTATCGCATCACCAAGGTGTCCACGCCGCCGCAGACCAATGCTGGTCAGCGCCAGGCCGATGCACAGCAGCTGAGCCAGCTCGCCGGCCAGACCGAACTCGCGGCCTACTACGAAGCGCTGAAGGCCCAGGCCAAGGTCAAGGTCCTGCGTCCGGTCAAGGCTGAGGACGGTACGCCGGCTCCGGCCAGCGAGGCCGCCGCGCACTGACGCGACATCCGTAGCCCCTACGGAAAAAAAAGCCCCCGCAGGTCGATGACCGCAGGGGCTTTTTTCATGGTGGTGACTCGTCCTGAATAAGGTTGACACTTTTCTCGCAGTGATGAGGAGAGTGCCTTGGAGGCGGATCGGAAGCGAACCCAACGTGACTACACGCTGGCTTTTAAGCTGGCGGTGGTGGAGGCAGTAG
>NZ_BPUO01000034.1 GCF_022179805.1 Cupriavidus pauculus
CGCAGCGACAGCGAACGGCAAAGCCGGTCGCTGAAGTTCTTTAACAAACAAACAACCGATAAGTGTGGGCGCTTGATGGCGAACGCCGCTGAGGACTTCGGGTCTTCAGTGTTGCTTCAAAAGTATCAAGTGCTCGCACAGTAAAACATGTTGGTTTGCGTCGCGAGACGCGAACCAGTCAGTTTTCTGAGAGTGAGCGACCGCTCGAAAGAGCGAGGTGCTTCGGCACCACACAGAGATTGAACTGAAGAGTTTGATCCTGGCTCAGATTGAACGCTGGCGGCATGCCTTACACATGCAAGTCGAACGGCAGCGCGGACTTCGGTCTGGCGGCGAGTGGCGAACGGGTGAGTAATACATCGGAACGTACCCTGTTGTGGGGGATAACTAGTCGAAAGATTAGCTAATACCGCATACGACCTGAGGGTGAAAGCGGGGGACCGTAAGGCCTCGCGCAGCAGGAGCGGCCGATGTCTGATTAGCTAGTTGGTGGGGTAAGAGCCCACCAAGGCGACGATCAGTAGCTGGTCTGAGAGGACGATCAGCCACACTGGGACTGAGACACGGCCCAGACTCCTACGGGAGGCAGCAGTGGGGAATTTTGGACAATGGGGGCAACCCTGATCCAGCAATGCCGCGTGTGTGAAGAAGGCCTTCGGGTTGTAAAGCACTTTTGTCCGGAAAGAAAACGCTCTGGTTAATACCTGGGGCGGATGACGGTACCGGAAGAATAAGCACCGGCTAACTACGTGCCAGCAGCCGCGGTAATACGTAGGGTGCGAGCGTTAATCGGAATTACTGGGCGTAAAGCGTGCGCAGGCGGTTTTGTAAGACAGGCGTGAAATCCCCGAGCTCAACTTGGGAATTGCGCTTGTGACTGCAAGGCTAGAGTATGTCAGAGGGGGGTAGAATTCCACGTGTAGCAGTGAAATGCGTAGAGATGTGGAGGAATACCGATGGCGAAGGCAGCCCCCTGGGACGTCACTGACGCTCATGCACGAAAGCGTGGGGAGCAAACAGGATTAGATACCCTGGTAGTCCACGCCCTAAACGATGTCAACTAGTTGTTGGGGATTCATTTTCTCAGTAACGTAGCTAACGCGTGAAGTTGACCGCCTGGGGAGTACGGTCGCAAGATTAAAACTCAAAGGAATTGACGGGGACCCGCACAAGCGGTGGATGATGTGGATTAATTCGATGCAACGCGAAAAACCTTACCTACCCTTGACATGCCACTAACGAAGCAGAGATGCATCAGGTGCCCGAAAGGGAAAGTGGACACAGGTGCTGCATGGCTGTCGTCAGCTCGTGTCGTGAGATGTTGGGTTAAGTCCCGCAACGAGCGCAACCCTTATCTTTAGTTGCTACGCAAGGGCACTCTAGAGAGACTGCCGGTGACAAACCGGAGGAAGGTGGGGATGACGTCAAGTCCTCATGGCCCTTATGGGTAGGGCTTCACACGTCATACAATGGTGCGTACAGAGGGTTGCCAACCCGCGAGGGGGAGCTAATCCCAGAAAACGCATCGTAGTCCGGATCGTAGTCTGCAACTCGACTACGTGAAGCTGGAATCGCTAGTAATCGCGGATCAGCATGCCGCGGTGAATACGTTCCCGGGTCTTGTACACACCGCCCGTCACACCATGGGAGTGGGTTTTGCCAGAAGTAGTTAGCCTAACCGCAAGGAGGGCGATTACCACGGCAGGGTTCATGACTGGGGTGAAGTCGTAACAAGGTAGCCGTATCGGAAGGTGCGGCTGGATCACCTCCTTTCCAGAGGCTTGTGTTCACAAGTCAAGCGTTCACACTTATCGGTTTGTTTGCTGTTACAGCCAAGGGTCTGTAGCTCAGGTGGTTAGAGCACCGTCTTGATAAGGCGGGGGTCGTAGGTTCAAGTCCTACCAGACCCACCAAGTTATCTGCGGGGGATTAGCTCAGCTGGGAGAGCACCTGCTTTGCAAGCAGGGGGTCGTCGGTTCGATCCCGTCATCCTCCACCATTACCTTGGGGTAGTTGTCAAAGACCAGGATTCAGAGGTTCTGAATTTTAGTCTTTGGCTATTGCTATCGAATCCAACCAAGTTGGGTTCGGCTGTTCTTTAACAATATGGGATGTAGTAAAGGTGTCGCGCAAGCGTTGATGAGACGCTGAATTACCCAACGCGATACCGGGTTGTGATTGTATCAACCAAAATGTATTTAAGTGATCGAAAGATGACTTGGAATACGGCACAAACGCGAGAACTCAGACCTATGACGATGTCTTTCGAGACACACTCGTTATAGGGTCAAGCGAACAAGTGCATGTGGTGGATGCCTTGGCGATTACAGGCGATGAAGGACGCGGTAGCCTGCGAAAAGCTTCGGGGAGCTGGCAAACAAGCTTTGATCCGGAGATGTCCGAATGGGGAAACCCGACCCGTATGGGTCATCCCTGACTGAATACATAGGTCAGGGAAGCGAACGCGGCGAACTGAAACATCTAAGTAGCTGCAGGAACAGAAATCAACCGAGATTCCCAGAGTAGTGGCGAACGAAATGGGAAGAGCCTTGTACTCTTTAGCAGCGTTGTTAGCAGAACGGGATGGAAAGCCCGGCCATAGCAGGTGATAGCCCTGTATGCGAAAACAGCATTGTGGAACTAGGTGTACGACAAGTAGGGCGGGACACGTGAAATCCTGTCTGAAGATGGGGGGACCATCCTCCAAGGCTAAATACTCGTAATCGACCGATAGTGAACCAGTACCGTGAGGGAAAGGCGAAAAGAACCCCGGGAGGGGAGTGAAATAGATCCTGAAACCGCATGCATACAAACAGTCGGAGCCTGGAAACGGGTGACGGCGTACCTTTTGTATAATGGGTCAGCGACTTACATTCAGTGGCAAGCTTAACCGATTAGGGAAGGCGTAGCGAAAGCGAGTCCGAACAGGGCGTTGAGTCGCTGGGTGTAGACCCGAAACCAGATGATCTATCCATGGCCAGGTTGAAGGTGCGGTAACACGTACTGGAGGACCGAACCCACTAACGTTGAAAAGTTAGGGGATGAGCTGTGGATAGGGGTGAAAGGCTAAACAAATCTGGAAATAGCTGGTTCTCTCCGAAAACTATTTAGGTAGTGCCTCGTGTGTCACCTTCGGGGGTAGAGCACTGTCATGGTTGGGGGGTCTATTGCTGATTACCCCGCCATAGCAAACTCCGAATACCGAAGAGTGCAATCACGGGAGACAGACATCGGGTGCTAACGTCCGGTGTCAAGAGGGAAACAACCCAGACCGCCAGCTAAGGTCCCCAAGATTGGCTAAGTGGGAAACGAAGTGGGAAGGCTAAAACAGTCAGGAGGTTGGCTTAGAAGCAGCCACCCTTTAAAGAAAGCGTAATAGCTCACTGATCGAGTCGTCCTGCGCGGAAGATGTAACGGGGCTAAGCCAGTCACCGAAGCTGCGGACGCACATTTATGTGCGTGGTAGGAGAGCGTTCTGTAAGCCTGTGAAGGTGTCTTGTAAAGGATGCTGGAGGTATCAGAAGTGCGAATGCTGACATGAGTAGCGATAAAGGGGGTGAAAGGCCCCCTCGCCGTAAGCCCAAGGTTTCCTACGCAACGTTCATCGGCGTAGGGTGAGTCGGCCCCTAAGGCGAGGCAGAGATGCGTAGCTGATGGGAAGCAGGTTAATATTCCTGCACCGTCGTATGATGCGATGGGGGGACGGATCGCGGAAGGTTGTCCGGGTGTTGGAAGTCCCGGTCCCTGCATTGGAGAAGGCGCTTAGGCAAATCCGGGCGCGGAATTCAAGGATGTGGGGCGAGCGGCCTAGTGCTGCGAAGCAATCGGAAGTGGTTCCAAGAAAAGCCTCTAAGCTTCAGTCATACGAGACCGTACCGCAAACCGACACAGGTGGGCGAGATGAGTATTCTAAGGCGCTTGAGAGAACTCGGGAGAAGGAACTCGGCAAATTGGTACCGTAACTTCGGGATAAGGTACGCCCTGGTAGCTTGACTGGCCTGCGCCAGAAGGGTGAAGGGGTTGCAATAAAATGGTGGCTGCGACTGTTTAATAAAAACACAGCACTCTGCAAACACGAAAGTGGACGTATAGGGTGTGACGCCTGCCCGGTGCCGGAAGATTAAATGATGGGGTGCAAGCTCTTGATTGAAGTCCCGGTAAACGGCGGCCGTAACTATAACGGTCCTAAGGTAGCGAAATTCCTTGTCGGGTAAGTTCCGACCTGCACGAATGGCGTAACGATGGCCACACTGTCTCCTCCCGAGACTCAGCGAAGTTGAAGTGTTTGTGATGATGCAATCTCCCCGCGGCTAGACGGAAAGACCCCATGAACCTTTACTGTAGCTTTGCATTGGACTTTGAACCGATCTGTGTAGGATAGGTGGGAGGCTTTGAAGCGTGGACGCTAGTTCACGTGGAGCCGTCCTTGAAATACCACCCTGGTTTGTTTGAGGTTCTAACCTTGGCCCGTGAATCCGGGTCGGGGACAGTGCATGGTAGGCAGTTTGACTGGGGCGGTCTCCTCCCAAAGTGTAACGGAGGAGTTCGAAGGTACGCTTGGTACGGTCGGACATCGTACCTAAAGTGCAATGGCAAAAGCGTGCTTAACTGCGAGACCGACAAGTCGAGCAGGTGCGAAAGCAGGACATAGTGATCCGGTGGTTCTGAATGGAAGGGCCATCGCTCAACGGATAAAAGGTACTCTGGGGATAACAGGCTGATACCGCCCAAGAGTTCATATCGACGGCGGTGTTTGGCACCTCGATGTCGGCTCATCTCATCCTGGGGCTGTAGCCGGTCCCAAGGGTATGGCTGTTCGCCATTTAAAGAGGTACGTGAGCTGGGTTTAAAACGTCGTGAGACAGTTTGGTCCCTATCTGCCGTGGGCGTTGGAATCTTGACGGGGGCTGCTCCTAGTACGAGAGGACCGGAGTGGACGTACCGCTGGTGTACCTGTTGTCTCGCCAGAGGCATCGCAGGGTAGCTATGTACGGAAGAGATAACCGCTGAAAGCATCTAAGCGGGAAACTCGCCTGAAGATGAGGATTCCCTGGAGGCTTGACCTCCTTGAAGGGTCGTTCGAGACCAGGACGTTGATAGGCTGGGTGTGGAAGCGCAGTAATGCGTTAAGCTAACCAGTACTAATTGCCCGTAAGGCTTGATCCTATAACCAGTGTGTTTTACCTGGTAGGACTCTGAGAGTCCGCGTGTGCCACAGGCATACAGCCACAACCCCC
>NZ_BPUO01000035.1 GCF_022179805.1 Cupriavidus pauculus
CCCCGTCCGCAAATTAGAAATGTCAGTCCAAGCGTGCTTTTTGTGCGGAGGCCGATTCTTTCTTTGGGGAGTCTGTAAGGCGGTGGCGCTGGCCTGAGGCGGGTGAGTCTGGCCCAGGGTGAGGAGGGGCGGTTTGCGCGCATTACTCTGATCGCGTCTTTGGTTTGACCCCCAGCTCCCATAGCATGTCGATGTTGCGAAGGTAGATGGAGACGTTCTCTGCCGAACTGTGGATGATCGAGTGCTCGTGCCCATCGACGGCGTCAACTTTTGCCGTCCACGGATCCTCCAGGCTCTGGCAAGCATCCTCGATATCGTCGCGATACTGCTGTAGCGCCTGCGGGGTCCAGGTCTGCATGGCATCTGGAGCCAACAACACAGAGAGCGTACCCTTGCGCTCCCCGATATACCGCACAGGGGAGAGCAGGCCACTGATGTAAAACATCATGAGCGCGTCGATCACGCGATCGTCATGGTCCTCGTCCCAGATGACCGCGAGGTCAAGGAATGCACAGCGATCGAGCCGGTTCAGAAGCTCGTCATGCCAGACCGGCGCCCGGAGGATGGAGTAATGTGTTCCCCGGCCGAGGTTGCCTACAGGACGAGTTTCGTCATGCAGGGTCTGGAAGAAGGGGCAATAGGACATGAACGCTCCTTTCGGGAGAGAGACGGGCTTCCGCCGCCGGAACCGCAGCCATTTCGTGACTGCGGGCATCAATGCAGGACCGTATCACGCCGGATGGCATCGGTCGGTCAACCGCGCCTTTATTTCCGGACCCCGGCTAGTGGCGCTGTAGCCATCGCTCGCTCCAGATCGAGCCGGTTGATCCGCCGCTGGCGCTTGACGTTCAAGGGCACCTTGGCCGGGCGTGGCGGCTCGCCCGAGAGCGTGCGCGACGGCGCGCTCCAGTGCCGGCTGTCACGCTCGGCCTGGACCTTGGCAGCTATCCCCAACACGTGTCCCAGCCGCTTGTGGTCGACAATTGCACCCTGATCCACCTCCGGGAAGCAGTCATAGGTAGTGTAGGGCAGGGACGCGCCATCGGCCCACAGCTCGATGCGCCCGTCCGGATACTCGGCCACCTCGATGTAGCGATGGATCAGTCGCCGATGCTCGGGTAAATCCTCAAGCAGGTATCTCACCTTCGCGTACTGCAGCGTGAGACTCTGCGAGACCTTGCGCCATTCGCGCCAGCTGAAGATTCGCGCCAGGTCCTCGTCGCCGCGCAGCGGCCGGTGGGCATCGAAGTCGCTGCGCGGCACCTTGCCAAAGCGCGCGTTGAAGTCCGCGACAAAGGTCGGCGTATAGGCGTTGGCGGCCGCCATGCTGGAGATGCCGCGCAGCCGCAGCTCCTTCACCAGGCGGTCCTGCAGCGTGCCATTCATCCGCTCCACGCGGCCTTTGGCCTGGCTCGAATTGGCGCACAGGATGTCGATATTGAGTTCGAACAGCGCCCGCCCGAACTGGGTGTAGCCGCGGCCCTCGGCACTGTCTTTGGCATTGACGCGGAAGATGCCGGCCTTGTCCGAATAGAACGTCATCGGCTTGCCGTGGCACTCAAGGTAGGCCCGCGTGGCCGTGAAGTACGCCAGCGTCGATTCGGTCGGCACGAACAGCAACTGCATCAGCCGCCCGGTCGCATCATCGACAAACACCAGCAGTGTGCAGGCCGGCGCCCGGTCCTCAAACCAGGCGTGGTCGCTGCCATCAATCTGCACCAGTTCGCCCAGGCAGGCCCGGCGGTTGCGCGGCTGATGCACCTTGGGCGGACGCAGCTTGCGGGGCACCCAGAAGCCGGCGTCGATCATGATACGGCGTACGCAAGACGGCGACATCTCGATGCCATGGCGCTCGCGCAGCTTCTCGGCCGCCAGCGTCGGCCCGAAGTCGGCGTAGCTATCGCGGATCAGGCCACGGACACGGGACTCCAGGCCGGGAGGCAATTGGCGGTTGCTGGAACGCCCGCGCTTGCGCGATACCAGTCCACCGGGGCCGTCCTCCAAAAGCCGCAGGA
>NZ_BPUO01000036.1 GCF_022179805.1 Cupriavidus pauculus
CGGGGACATGGGTAACGGGTGTTCGGATACATAGGTAACACGTGATCTACGCGCATCAGGGTGCGCGTAGATCGATTTCTCCGATCTCGAAGCGGCTGAACCAGACCGCGAAGCAGCCATCCTCGGCCTTGGGTCGCAAAGCGATGCGTCGCCCGATGAACGCCTTGCCGATCCGCACGCGTCGTCCTTGTACGTCGATACGCGCATTCCTTCCGACTTTATAGACCCTGTCGCTCGACAGGTACTCCACCTCCGGCAGCCGCTCCGGATACGTGATGGCGCTGGACCGATAGCGCTGCAACGGCACCGCCATGCCCAGCGCTTCGTGAGGGCGCTGGCCGTTGTAGCGCTGCCGATACCGGTCAAAGTCCCGTTGGGCATGGGCGTTGTCGGCAAAGCAGCGATGCTGCAGCAACTCGACCTTGAGCGTGCGATGAAACCGCTCGTCCTTGCCTTGCGTCTGCGGGTGGTAGGGCCGCGAGTGGCTGACGGCGATCCCGAGCTGCATGAGCCAGACCGTCAGCGCCGTGTAGCCCAGCCCGTCGGCATCGCCGCCCCACGGCGGCCCGTTGTCCATCGTCATGCGTCGCGGCAGGCCATAGCGGCGGAACGTGGCGATCAGCCAAGGCTGGACCGTGTCGCCACGCTGGTCGTCGCAGGCCGCCAGGCAAAGGCTGAAGCGCGAGTGGTCATCGAGCACGGTCAGGGGATGGCACAGTCCGCGCACATTGCGCACGTAGCCCTTGAA
Organism: Cupriavidus pauculus; assembly: GCF_022179805.1. Taxonomy (GTDB): domain Bacteria; phylum Pseudomonadota; class Gammaproteobacteria; order Burkholderiales; family Burkholderiaceae; genus Cupriavidus; species Cupriavidus pauculus_E. Next base: position 749 of record NZ_BPUO01000036.1, read on the forward strand.
GTCCATCTGCCACAGGTCGTTGGGTTCGGGATGCTCGAAACGCTGGAACGGCGGCTGCGCTGCGGCGCCGTCGCCCAGCCGGCCATGCCGGCGCAGGATCTCGTGGATGGTGCTGGCTGCCGGCACCCGTGGCAGGCCCGCGTTCTGCAGCAGCCGCGCCAGCTTGCGCGCGCCCCAGTACGGGTGCGCGTCGCGCAGCGCGAGCACCTGCTGTTCGACCTCGCTGGCCGTATGCAGGGGATGCGAGCCGGGCCGTCGAGGCTGGTCGAACAGCCCGGCGGCTCCTCGATCCTCGTACCGCTGCAGCCACTTGTAGAGCGTCTTGGCGGAAATCCCGTAGCGCCTGGCCAGCTCCCGGCGGTTCGCCTCCGGGTGGCTCGCCAGCGCCATCAGTTCCACGCGTTGATCCATGAGTGACACTTCCTTCCATGGCATGGCAGGTCTCCAAAAAGACACTGCCGGCCAGTCTAGACGTGTTACCCATGTTCCCGAACGGGTGTTACCTATGTTCCCGGTCTGTACA
>NZ_BPUO01000037.1 GCF_022179805.1 Cupriavidus pauculus
GAGAAAATCGCCCGCTCTTCGGGGCAGTAGCCGATGCCGTAGTGCGCGATCTTGTGCGTAGGCAGGCCGATGGTTTCCTTGCCATCGACCTTGATCGATCCCTTGCGCGCACCGGTCAGCCCCATGATCGCGCGCATGGTGGTGGTGCGGCCGGCGCCATTGCGGCCCAGCAGCGTGACCACCTCGCCACGGTTCACCGTGAGATCGACGCCATGCAAGATGTGCGATTCGCCGTACCAGGCGTGCAGGTCCTTGATTTCGAGTGCAGGTACATTCGCGTTCATCAGTGCGCTCCCTGCAGTTCGGCGTCGGCGGTGCCCATATAGGCCTCCATCACGCGCGGGTCCTTCGACACTTCGGCGTACGGGCCTTCGGCCAGGATGGCACCACGCTGCAGCACCGTGATGGTGTCGGCAATCGACGACACCACGTTCATGTTGTGTTCCACCATCAGGATGGTCCGGCCAGCCGACACCTTCTTGATGAGCTGCGTCACACGGTCCACGTCCTCGTGGCCCATGCCCTGTGTGGGTTCGTCCAGCAGCATCAGCTCGGGCTCCATCGCCAGCGTGGTAGCGATCTCCAGCGCGCGCTTGCGGCCATACGGCAGGCTGACGGTGGTGGTCTCGGCGAATTCGGTCAGGCCCACCTGGTCGAGCAGCTCCATCGCGCGGCGGTTCAGCACGTCGAGCGAACGCTCGCTGCGCCAGAACTGGAACGCGGTGCCAAGCTGGCGCTGCAGGCCAATGCGCACGTTCTCGCGCACGGTCAGGTGCGGGAACACGGCGGAAATCTGGAACGAGCGGATCACGCCGCGCCGCGCAATCTGTGCGGGCTTTTCACGCGTGATGTCGATGCCGTTGAAAAGGATGGTGCCCGTGGTGGGCTCCAGGAATTTCGTGAGCAGATTGAAGCAGGTGGTCTTGCCCGCGCCGTTCGGTCCGATCAATGCATGGATCGAGCCGCGACG
>NZ_BPUO01000038.1 GCF_022179805.1 Cupriavidus pauculus
GGGTTGCCGATGTTGAAGATCTTGCCGCTGGCCACGCCATCCTTGTTCTCGATGATGTGCATCAGCGCCGAGATGCCGTCCGAGATATCGGCGAAGGCACGCTTCTGCGCGCCGCCATCCACCAGCTTGATCGGCTCGCCACGGACGATATGGCCCAGGAACTGCGTCACCACGCGCGACGACCCTTCCTTCGATTCGAAAATCGAGTCCAGGCCCGCGCCGATCCAGTTGAACGGACGGAACAGCGTGTAGTTCAGGCCCTGTTCCATGCCGTAGGCGTGGATCACACGGTCCATCAGCTGCTTGGAGCAGGCGTAGATCCAGCGCGGCTTGTTGATCGGGCCGTAGATCAGAGGCGAGGCCTCGGGGTCGAATTCCTCGTCGGCGCACATGCCGTAGACCTCGGAGGTCGACGGGAACACCAGGTGCTTGCCGTACTTCACGGCGCTGCGCACGATGGGCAGGTTGGCCTCGAAGTCGAGTTCGAACACGCGCAGCGGGTTGCGCACGTAGGTGGCCGGCGTGGCGATGGCCACCAGCGGCAGGATCACGTCGCACTTGCGGATGTTGTACTCCACCCACTCCTTGTTGATGGTGATGTCACCTTCGGAGAAGTGCATGCGCGGATGGTTCACCAGGTCGCCCAGGCGGTCTGACGACATATCCATGCCGTAGACCTCCCACTGCGTGGTTTCCAGGATGCGGCGCGTCAGGTGATGGCCGATGAAGCCGTTGACGCCAAGAATCAGGAC